>NZ_LN929897.1:394753-923831 GCF_001493375.1 Streptomyces specialis | reverse complement strand
CGTCTGACGCGTCCAATGTGTAAAAGAGACAGGAATATCTGAGACCGCGACTGGAGAATTCCCCTCGCGACAGAGTCGGTTTTCCCCCGCCCCCGCGAGCGAGAGCAAAACCACTCGCGCATCACGATCCGACCCGTGCTAGTGTGAATCCTGGTTGCAGTTGTGGTTCCCAAGGCTTCGAGCGCCTCGCCGGGTTTATTCCGGCGGGATCGCTTTTGTGTTTCCGGTGTTTTTTCCGGTGGGGCAATCATCGCGGCGACACTGGGTCTCGCACAGTGCGGGCCCGGACACTGCCCCGAAGGAGAATTAATTATGGCTACTGGCACCGTGAAGTGGTTCAACGCGGAAAAGGGCTTCGGCTTCATCGAGCAGGACGGCGGCGGCGCCGACGTCTTCGCCCACTACTCCAACATCGCCACCCAGGGCTTCCGTGAGCTCCAGGAAGGCCAGAAGGTGACCTTCGACGTCACGCAGGGCCAGAAGGGCCCGCAGGCCGAGAACATCGTTCCCGCCTGACGCTGACGCGGAACACGCGGCTGGGGACCGCACCTTCGGGTGCGGCCCCAGCCTGCCGCTTTCTTGCGGCTCCCCCTGCTTCTCTCTCCCCGACTCCTCCGGTCGCCCGTCATTCGCACAGGGTCACGACCGAGCCGTTTCGGTTTCCCCCAGGGCTTGTTCATCGCCTGTTCAGGCGCCGGCCCTCCCGGCGACGCATTGCGAAGATTTCTCTTCCCGGCGTCGCTCGTCTTTTTTCCGGCCCGTCTCTTGCGATTCTTCATGCGGCTCATTGCCTCCGAGGATTTCTCGATACGCGCCGCATCGAGAAAGGTTCTCCATGAACCGCACAGTTCGTACGGACAATCGCGTCCCCCGCACCGGCGCCACGCGCGGCAGGGACGGCCACCGCCCGCAGGGCCCGGGCCGGGCCACCGGCCGCGCCGGGGGCACTCCGCGCCGCCCGCAGAACCTCCAGGGCGAGTTCGCGGCCCCGGTCACCCTCTCCCCCGCGCTTCCCCCGGTCGCGGCCTTCGCCGAGCTGGACATGCCCGCTCCGCTGCTGGCCGCGCTCGCCGCCGAGGGGCTGTCCAAGCCCTTCCCGATCCAGGCCGCCACCCTGCCGAACGCGCTGGCCGGCCGTGACGTGATGGGCCGGGGCCGTACCGGCTCGGGCAAGACCCTCGCCTTCGGCCTCGCGCTGCTGGCCAGGACCGCCGGCCGGCGCGCGGAGCCCCGCAGGCCGCTGGCGCTGATCCTGGTCCCCGCGCGGGAGCTGGCCCAGCAGGTCACCGACGCGCTCACCCCCTACGCCAGGGCCTCGCGGCTGCGGCTGGCCACGGTCGTCGGCGGCGTGTCGATCCGGCGGCAGACCAACGCGCTGCGCGACGGCGCCGAGGTGGTCATCGCCACCCCCGGACGGCTGCGGGACCTCACCGAGCGGGGCGACTGCCGTCTCGACGACGTGGCGATCACCGTTCTGGACGAGGCCGACCAGATGGCCGACATGGGATTCATGCCCCAGGTCACCGCCCTGCTCGACCAGGTGCGCCCCGACGGCCAGCGGATGCTGTTCTCGGCGACGCTCGACCGGAACATCGACCGGCTCGTCCGCCGCTACCTGAACGACCCGGTGGTGCACTCGGTGGACCCCTCCGCGGGCGCCGTCACCTCGATGGAACACCACGTGCTCCATGTGCAGGCGTTCGACAAGGAGGCCGCGGCCACCGAGATCGCCGCCCGCGACGGCCGGGTGATCATGTTCCTGGGCACCAAGCACGCCGCCGACCGGCTGACCCGGCATCTGCTGAGCAACGGCGTACGCGCCGCCGCGCTGCACGGCGGCAAGTCGCAGTCGCAGCGCACCCGGACCCTGGACTGGTTCAAGACCGGCCACATCACCGTTCTGGTGGCCACCAATGTGGCGGCCCGCGGCATCCATGTCGACGACCTCGATCTGGTCGTCAACTTCGATCCGCCGAAGGACCACAAGGATTACCTGCACCGGGGCGGCCGTACCGCCCGCGCGGGTGAGTCGGGCAGTGTCGTCACCCTCGTCCTGCCCGGTCAGCGGCGCGAGATGAGCCGGCTGATGGCGGACGCCGGGATCACCCCGCACAGTGCCCAGGTCCGTTCGGGCGAGGCCGAGCTGAGCCGCATCACCGGCGCGCGGACCCCCTCGGGGATACCGGTCGTCATCGGCACGCCGGTCGCCGCACGCGCCCCCCGGCGCGGTGGCTCCCCGTCGCGCCGGCCGCACAGCCGCACCGCCCGCGGGACGGGGCAGCGGCGCGCGGGGGCCCCGCGCGACCCCGCGTGACGTCCGGGGGCACCCCGGTCCGTCATCCCCTCGCACGACCGCACGACCGCTCAACGGTCCGGGCCCCCCGCCCGGTCCTCACCCGCCCCGTGGAGGCCCGATGCGCTGCATCATCGCCCGGTTCCCCTTCGACCTCATGAAGAGCGAGGTCGAGCAATCGATGAAGGGCGTCAAGCCCGAGCCCGTGGTCGGCGCGTCCGTGATCATCGGCCGCCGCACGTTCCCGATCATGCAGGTCGGCCAGGTGATCACCGGCCAGGACCGGCGTGACTTCACCGCGGGCGAGGTGATGAGGGCGCTGAGCCGGCTGGGCTTCACCTGCCGTCCGGCCTCCGAGCTGGCGCCTCCGCACAGCGTCTGAGCAGAAAACCTGCGATGGCCGCAGTAGACATCTCGGGCTGATCGGGATAGATTTCCCGATCAGCCAGGACAGCACGTCGGCGTTGTCCTGTGGGGCCCTGGTGCCGGAGGCATCAGGGCCCCTCGACGTGTCCCGCAACGAGGTGTAAGTGACAGCGAACGACAGCCCCGCCCCGCTGAGCCGTCTCGATGACGACGACTACCCCGCGTACACGATGGGCCGGGCCGCCGAGATGCTCGGCACGACGCCCGCCTTCCTCCGGGCCCTCGGCGAGGCCCGGCTGATCACGCCCCTGCGGTCCGAGGGCGGCCATCGCCGCTTCTCCCGTTACCAGTTGCGGATCGCCGCACGCGCCCGCGAGCTGGTCGACCAGGGCACCCCGATCGAGGCGGCCTGCCGGATCATCATCCTGGAGGACCAGCTCGAAGAGGCCCGCCGCATCAACGAGGAGCTGCGCCGCCCGGCCGCCGGCCCGGGCTCCTGAACCGCCGCCGCCGGGGGTGCGCACCGCTGTGCGATGCTGTCCCGGTGTCCAGTGCGATAGATCACGACCGTGTGCGTCAGAGCTACGACACGGTGGCCGAGGAGTACCGCAGCCGCATCGGCGGGGAACTGGCCCACAAGCCCCTGGACCGGGGGCTGCTGACCGCGCTCCTGGAGCAGACGGAGCCGGGCGCGCCCGTCGCGGACCTCGGGTGCGGCCCGGGACACGTCACGGCGTGGCTCGCGGAGCGCGGTGCCCCGGCCGTGGGGATCGATCTCTCCCCGGGGATGGTCGCCGTCGCCCGCCGCGCGTACCCGGAGGCGGAGTTCCGCGAGGGCGACCTGCTCCATCTGCCCGCGGCCGACGCCGAGTTCGGCGCGGCCGTGGCGCTCTACTCGATCATCCACCTCGCACCGGAGGAACTGCGGCCCGCGTTCGAGGAAATGCGGCGGGTGCTGCGTCCCTCGGGCCTGCTGCTGGTCGCGTTCCACCTCGGCTCCCACGTCCTGCACCACACCGAGTGGTGGGGTCACGAGGTCGACGTGGACTTCCACTTCCTCGACATGGCGGCCGTGTCGGCGCTGCTGCGGGACACCGGATTCGCCGTCGAGGCGACCCTGGAGCGGACGCACCACGCGGAGGAGGCCGAGACCCGCCGCGGCTACCTCCTGGCCCGCCGCGCGGCCTAGTCGCCGGACGGGGCCGGGCACAGGGCGTTGTCGAGCATGGCGCGGGTCGCGTCGTCCTGAGCCTGCTGGCGTTCGTCGAAGGTGATCGTGAAGACGGCGGCCGAGGCGGCGGCCGTGCCGTCGTCCGTGACGGCGGTCTCCGAGACGGTGCCGAACGAGGTGCCGCCGTGGAACCACAGTCCCTCGCCGTCGCCGCACCGGGGCGCCCAGGCGATGCCCAGGCCGTAGGCGGTGCCGGGGCCGTAGAAGTCCTCGGCCGGGACGGTGTCCTTCATCCGCGCGAGCTGTTCCGGCGCGAGCAGCGTGCCGTCCATCAGCGCCCGCAGGAACGTGATCATGTCGTGGGTGGTGCTGATGATCCCGCCGTCGGCGCCGCCGCCCACCGCCAGGGTGGTGTCCACGAGTTCGTCGTCACCGGGGAAACGGGTGTACCCGGAGGCCGTCGGCCGCGGCACGTACGCCGAGGTGCCGGGGGTGAGGGTGTGGTCGAGGCCCAGTGGTTCGATGATCCGCTCGTGCACCTCCTGCTCCCACGAGTTGCCGGTGGCCTCCTCGACGATCATCCCGGCCAGCACGTAGTTGGTGTTGGAGTATCCCCAACGGGTCTCCGCGGCGGGGTCGTTCGCGGAGGGCAGCCAGAGGGGCGGCCGGGTCATGGCCAGGGCCACCTGCTCCTCGTCGGACATGGGGGTGAACCGGCTCTCCCGGTACGCTTCCGGTGTCAGCGCGCTGGGGTCGCCGAAGAGGATGTCGGTGTAGTTGGCCAGTCCGCTGGTCTGCCGCAGCAGGTTCTCCACCGTGATCCGGGTGCCGTCGTTGCCGTTGCCGCTCACCACGCCGGGCAGCCACTGTTCCACGGTGTCGTCGAGGCCGAGGACGCCCTCGGCGACGAGTTGCAGGGCGACCACGGCGGTGAAGGGCTTGGTGTCGCTGCCGATGCGGAAGTAGGCGGCGCGCGGCACCGGTTCGCCGTCGGCCAGGTCGGCGACCCCGGCGCGCGCCCAGGCGGTGTCGCCGTCCGCGTCCCGCGTCTCCACGAGTACGCCCGTCGCCCCCGTGGCCCACACCGCCCGGGCGTCCCGCCGCAGGGCCCCGCCGTCGTCCGGGTCGCCCGCCGCGCCCGCCGCCGCGCCGGTCACCAGGGCGGTGAGCCCGACTCCGGCCGCCGCGATGCCCAGCCGTACCAGCGCCGTTCCCCGTGTGCCCATCGTCGCCGCCCTTCCTCGTGCCGTGTTCCGCTTCCTCACCGACGACGCTAGGCGGCCCGCGACGGCGGAGCCATCCGGCGGCCCGGAGGCCCGGGGTGGGGCTACCCCCCGGGCGGAAGGGCGGGGATTTCCGCGCGCACGCCTCTTGTCAGGCCGCCACCCGGCTCCTACTTTCGAGTAACCAAAATGTGAAACACCACTGTTTCACTTGCCGGAACGTTGCTTCGACGATGAGGCGGACCCACATGACGACGACACGACGCTGGTTCGCCGGCACGGCCACGGCACTGGCCCTGACGGCGACCGCGCTCACCACCGTGCCCGCCGCCACGGCAGGGGCGGGGGAGGCGGACGACCCGGCGTACGCCGTGGGCGGCCTCTCGGAGGGGGTGAGCAACTTCTTCCTCAGCCCCGGTGCCGTCGAGGGCGCCAATGACTGGGAGTGCCGGCCGACCGAGGAACACCCCGACCCGGTGGTGCTCGTGCACGCCACCGGGGTGAGCCTCGGCTCCAACTGGGCGCGGATAGCGCCGACTCTGGCCAACGAGGGGCACTGCGTCTTCGCCTTCGACTACGGCATGGGCCTGTTCTCGTTCTTCGGCCGGGTCGGCGGCCTGACGGGCGTCGCGGGGTCCGCCGGGACGATGGACGCGTTCGTGGACCGGGTCCTGGCGGCCACCGGCGCCGAACAGGTCGACCTCGTCGGGCACTCGCAGGGCGGCATGATGCCGCACTACTACATCAAACGGCTCGGCAGCGCCGAGAAGGTGGACAGCTTCGTCGCCATCGCGCCCAGCAACCACGGCACTTCGCTGAACGGGCTGGTCAACCTCGGTGAATCCCTCGGCCTTCTGGGCCTCTTCAACGGCCTGTTCGACGTGCTCGGCATGCAGGGGCTGAAGGACCAGGAGACGGGCTCGGACTTCCAGGAGGCGCTGTTCGCCGACGGGGACACCGTGCCCGGCGTGCGGTACACCGTCATCACCACCGAGAACGACAGCGTCGTCACCCCGTACACCAACTCCTTCCTCGACGGGGACGACGTCACCAACATCCTGATCCAGGACCAGTGTCCCGACAGCCCGGTCGGACACGTCGGCATGGCCTTCGACGGCCCCACGACGGAGAACGTCGTCAACGCGCTGGGCGCGGCCGACCCGGACTTCCAGCCCACCTGCGCGGACTACGGCCTCTCCTTCTGACCACGCGCCCGCGCCCCCGGCGGTGGTTCCGCCGGGGGCGCGGCGCGTCGCGTCTCAACGGTCCGCCGCGGCCTCCCACACGTCGCAGTGGTGTGCTTCCGGCAGCGTGCCGGTGACGGCGTTGCCGCCCGCGGAGGCGGTGCGGAGCTGGAGCACCTGCCCGGGGTGCGCGCCCTGTTCCGGCATGGCCGCCTGGCGCGGGGCGCGCGGCGGTGAGCCATGGACGAACGAGCCCCAGTAGGCGGTCATCTGCGCCGACAGGGCGCGCTGTTCCGCCGTGAACTCCGGTGCGCGGCCGTAGGGCTTGAACAGGTAGTTCAGCTCGGCCGCGTGCGTGGCGCCGAAGTCGAAGTCCGCGTCGTCGGGGAGCGAGGCGAACAGCGGCGAGGTCCGGTCGGCGAATTCGTAGGCGTAGACCCGGCCTCGCTCGGCCAGGAGCGGGTCGAGGCGCAGGGCCGGGCAGGCGAAGAGCTGGTCCCCGACGGCCGCGGCGTAGGCGTAGGCGGGCCGCTCGTAGGCGCTGAGCGGGTAGGCGGCCAGGACCTCGGCGGCGGTCTCCTCGCCGAAGGCGGCGGTGACGGCCGCCGGATAGGCGTCGGCGGTCAGCGTCCGGCCCCAGCGGTCGAAGGTGTCGTAGGCGAAGACCAGGCCCTCGTCGCTGTTGGCGCCGTTCATGACGGGAACGGGGGCCGCCCGTCCGGAGGCGAACGCCTCGGCGGGCTGGAGCGGCAGTTCACGTCCGCCAACGGTGTAACGCCAGTCGCGCGACTGGGCGTCGAGTATCTCCCCGGCGGGCTTGGCGCGCAGGCAGGCCGCGGCGCTCGCGGGGTCGGCGCAGCCCAACCGCTCGGCGAGGGCCAGGCTTTGGGCCTCGGCCTCGTCGCGGGTGCGGCCCGCGCAGTCGCCGAAGGCGCCGCTCTGGATGATGGCGGCCCGGAACAGGCCGCGGGCGGACGGTGAGGCGAGCTGGGCGCAGACCGCGCTGCCGCCCGCCGACTCGCCCGCGATCGTCACCCGGCCGGGGTCGCCGCCGAAGCGGTCGATGTTGGACCGCACCCAGCGCAGGGCCTGTTGCTGGTCCAGGAGCGCGAAGTTGCCGGTGGTGCCGGGGAGGGTGAGGAAACCCATCGCGCCGAGGCGGTAGTTGAGGGTGACGACGACGGTGCCGGTGCGGCGGGCGAACTCGTCGGGAACGATGTCGCGTCCCGCGCCGCCGACGTTGCCGCCGCCGTGGATCCAGACCATGACGGGCAGCCGTGCCGCGTTCCGGGCGGTGGGCGGGGTGTAGACGTTGACGTCGAGGCAGTCCTCGGTGGTGTGCCGCTCCTCGAAGCCCGGTGCCCAGTAGGTGTTCTGGGCGCAGTAGTCGCCGTACTCGGTGGCGTCCCGCACGCCCCGCCAGTCCTGGGCGGGCCGGGGGGCGCGCCAGCGCAGGTCGCCGGTGGGTGCCTGGGCGTAGGGGATGCCGAGGAACTGCCGTCCCTCGTCGGTGGATTCGCCGCGTACCCAGCCGTTGTCGGTACGGACGAGGGTGGCGGATGACCCGCCGTGCCGGTCGGCTCCGCCGGCGTGGGCGGGGAGGGGTGCGAGAGCGGTGGCGGCGACGGCGAGGAGCAGCAGGGTCCGGCGCACGCGGCGCGGGAGGATGGCGGGCAGCGGCATAGGGTCTCCAGACGGCAGGGGCCTGTCCCGGCCGGGTGAGCGCCCCGGCTGCCGAGAGCATAGGTGCCGAGTGTCATAGATGACTAGTGGTACGCGGAAGGGAAGGGGGAGCGAGAGGGAGATGAAGTTCGAGCATGTGCTGCTCGGATTCGTGGCGATGCGTCCCTGCACGGGCTATGACCTCAAGCGCTGGCTGAACAGCGAGATGGGCCGGATGATCCGGCTGCGCACCCAGCAGAGCCAGATCTACCGGACGCTGAACCGCATGGCGGCCGATGGCTGGGTCACTCCGACGGTGGAGCGCAACGAGGGACGCCCGGATTCGAAGGTGTACCACGTCACCCCGGCGGGGGAACGGGAGTTGCGGGCCCGCCTGGCCGAACCGTACGAACCGCCGCCCGATTTCGGTGACCCTGAGTTCCTGATCCGCTACACCTTCGCGATCTTCCTCACCGCGGAGGAGCAGATCGGCCTGGTGCGCACCGAGTTGGAGGCCCGCCGGGCGCAGACGGAACGCTTCCGCGCCCGAGAGATCCGCGAGGAGCCGTGGCTGCCGGGCGTGGACGTCCCGAGGATGACGCGCATCCTGGACCACGTCCACGACTACAAGGGCCGCACGCTGGAGACGCACGTGAGCTGGCTGGAACGAACCCTGGCCGAACTCACCGGGTGAACGGCACGGCGCGACATCGTCCCGGAGGCGGTCACGCGGCCGGGCAGGAGCGGATCGGGGTGGTCCGGACATCCCGTGCCGGAGGTCGCCGCCGACCCCGCCGGAGGGCCGGGCCGGCGCGTCGGCCGGTGGGTGGTGCCGCGCGCCGGAGGGGGCGTGGGTGGTGACCTCCTTCTGGGTAGAAGAGCCGGGGGGGGGGGGGTGGGGGGGGAAGGTGGTGTCAGCGCCACCGTGCGCGGCGAAGCGGCGAAAGAGGAGAACGGGCATGATCGCTCCGGACGCGGACGGCAGAGCCGGGCGGTCGCGTCCGCCGGAGACAAGACGGGCGCGACGCGGCCTGCCGGACCTGCCGGACCTGCCTGACCTGGGCGTTTACGTGGTGGACGACGAAGGACGGATCGTCGACGTGAACCGCCGGGCCGAGACGCTGCTGCGGCGGGACGCCGCCGATCTCCTCGGCCAGGACGCCCACGATCTGCTGCACCGGTACAGCAGCGGGCACTCCCTGCCCCGCGCCCAGTGCCCGATGATGCACGCCTTCCTCGACCGCAGGACCGTCCAGGCCGACCGGGGATGGTTCCAGCGCGGCGACGGCTCACCGCTGCCGATGGCGTGGATGGTCACCCCCTACGAGATCGGCGGGAAAGCGGCCGGCGCGATGGTGCTCTTCCACGAGACCACGTCCGCCGAGGTCACCGAGTGGGAGCGGCACGACCCCGCCGCGCCGCTGTCGGAGCTGGACCGCCTGGCCCTGCTCGCCGAGACGACGACGCTGCTCACCTCCACCCTCGACACCGACGAGGCGCTGCGGCGGCTGGTCCGGCTGGTGGTGCCGCGCCTGGCGGACTGGGCGGTGGTGGACCTGATCACCGAGCACGGCGAGGTCTGGCGCACCGCCGTGGTGGGCCACGACAACGGCGTCCTGGCGCCCCGGGAGGATCTCCAGGGGCCGATGCCGCCCGTTCCGCCGGAGTCCCCGATGCCCCTGTCGCGGGCGCTGCGCGGCGCCGCCTCGACGCTGGCCGGGCCGGAGAACTACCAGGGCCCCCCGGACTCGGGCATCGCGGTCGCGCAGGCGGAGCTGTTCCGGGCGACGGGCATGCACTCCGCCGCCATCGCGCCGATCCGCGGTCTGCGGGAGGTCATCGGCGCGCTGACGCTGGGCCGCTCCGGGCCGTCCGGCGCGTTCGGCGGCGTGGAGCTGTCGCTGCTCAACGACATCTGCCGCCGCGCGGGACTGGCGCTGGACAACGCGCGCCTGTACCAGCGGCAGCGCCGGGTCGCCGAGACGATGCAGCGCCATCTGCTGCCGCAGCTCCCGGACGTGCCGGGCCTGGAGATGACCGCGCGCTATGTGCCCGCGCCGCAGGCGTCACAGGTCGGCGGCGACTGGTACGACGCGTTCGTCCTGCCCAACGGGGTGACCGCCCTGGCGATCGGCGACGTGGTCGGGCACGACCTCGACGCGGCGGCCGGCATGGCGCAAGTGCGCAACATGCTGCGGGCCCACGCCTGGTCCCACGGGGAGCCCCCCAGCTCGATCGTCGAACGGCTCGAACAGTCCGTGGTGCACCTGGCCGAGGCGTCGCTGGCCACGCTGGTCTTCGGCCAGTTGGAGCAGCTCACGGACGGGACGTGGCAGCTCCGCTGGACCAACGCGGGGCACCCGCCGCCGCTGCTGATCGAGGCCGCGGGGCAGTCCCGTTTCCTCGACGCCGGGGCCGGTCTGCTGCTCGGCACCGGCATAGCCGCGGTCCGCACCGACGCGGTCGTGTGCCTGCCGCCCCTGGCGACCCTGGTCTTCTACACCGACGGCCTGGTCGAGTCACCCGGCCGCTCGATCGACGAGGGCCTGGCGCGCCTGCGCCGGCACGCCGCCGCGCTGGCGCACCGCCCGCTGGACACGTTCTGCGACCTGCTCCTCGACCGCGTCCGGCCGGTCGCCAACGAGGACGACGTCGCCCTGCTCGCCCTCCGCATCCCCGTCCCCGGCGGTACCCCGTCCCTCCGGCCCGGGACCGGCCGGGCCTGACAGGGCGCGGCGCCGTTCGGGGCCGTCAGCCGTGTCGGCCACGAGCCGTGGCCCCGGCCCGGCCGGTGAGGGCTTCGGAGCGGTACTCCCAGCCGGCCCTGACGAGCCGGTGGCGCAGGTCGGGGCCGCCGCCGGTGTGGGCGCAGACCCAGTCGAGTTCGTCGTCCAGGGTGATGCCGAAGAGGCCGGGGTCGTCGGTGGAGACGACGAACGGGAGGCCGGCGGCCAGGAACCGGTGCACCGGGTGGCGGGCGGGGTCGGTGATGCCCGCGATCCTGCGGTTCGACGTCGGGCAGACCTCGATGACCGCGCCGGAGGCACGGACCCGGCCCATCGCGAACTCCTGGCGGCGGCCCACCTCTTC
The DNA here is from genome assembly GCF_001493375.1 of Streptomyces specialis. GTDB lineage: Bacteria > Actinomycetota > Actinomycetes > Streptomycetales > Streptomycetaceae > Streptomyces > Streptomyces specialis. The sequence goes on along the minus strand of NZ_LN929897.1, from coordinate 912,842 downwards.
GAGCCGCGCGGTGTCGTAGGCGACGGTGACCGTCGCGGTGGCGGGCAGCGCCGCGAGCCGGGCGAGTTCCGCGCGCAGGGCGGGCGGATCGACGGGGACCCCGTGGGCGCGCAGGGCCTCGCCGTGGCGGAGGTCGTAGGCGATCTGGTCCCGCCGCTCGGCCACGGACTCCTCGCGGGTGTGCGTACCGAACAGGCGGGGATCGACGCCCAGCGCGATGGCGTGGCCCAGGCGGTGCGCCCCGGCCTCGGCGGCCTCCTGCACCCACCGCACGGCGCTCTCCAGGCTCTTGTCGGTGAAGCTCTCGCCCACGTGGTAGAGGATGGCCAGCGCGCGTTCGGGGTGGACGGCGTTGAAGTCCCGTACGGCGGAGAAGAACGCGGCCTTGTCCTTCGGCGGCCGGCCTTCCTCGACGCCGCAGAAGTCGATGCCGGTCAGCGCGTGCCCGTGCGGGCCGAGCGCCAGTTCCCTGACGTGTTCCCAGCCCGTCCAGGGGTCCTGGCGGTCGAGGGTGATGGCGAAGCGCTCGATCACGCTCGTGCCGCTGCCGCCGGACAGCGCCGGCAGCATGTCGGCACTGATCCTCAACTCCGCGTACGCCAGGCCCTGTCGCGCCTGATCGGCGCGGATGCCCGCGGCGAGGTCCGTGACGTCGGTCGGCGTCACCCACAGCAGATTGGCCTTGGCCTGGAACCGGGCGAACGTCCCGGCGTCGTCGTCGCCGAACACGAAGAGCTTCTCGAAGTCCGCCTCCGCTCCGGCGTCTCCGCGCCGGTACCGCTCGACCACCTCCCGGGTGGGCGGCACGGCCCCGTAGGCGGCGGCCATCTCCGTCTCGTACCAGTCCCACAGCACGCGGTCTCCCGCGGCGAGGCGGCGCAGGTGGTCCGCCGGACGGACACAGCCGTGGAAATGCAGGTGCGATTCGCTCAGCACGCGCCCACCCTCACACCCGACGGCCGCGGCGGGCAACGGATTTCCGCGCGCGACCGCGGTAACACGGGCGCCCGGCCCGGACGTGTGAGAGGCGTCCGGGCCGGGCGTGCGAGGGGGTGGTGCGGGTCAGGAGCCGAGGCAGGCCCTGCGCGATTCCTCGACCGCGCTGCTGGGTGCGGGGGGCGGGCAGAGGAACTGCTCGTAGCGGGTGTCGGTGTCGATATACCGCTTGGCGAAGGCGCGGGGGTACTGGCCGATGGTGGGGTCGTAGCTGGTGGGGGTGAGGTGGTCGGCCGGTGCGTTCAGCTCGATGTAGAACCGCTCCTGGGCGGAGGTGAGGGTGTTGTAGAACGGTTCGGCGTGGTCCTCGACCTCGGTGACGGTGTCGTTCTCGGCGCCGAAGATCATGGTGGGAACCGTGACCCAGGACCAGTTCTTCCAGGTGTGGTACGGGGTCAGGGGTATGGACGCCTGGAGGCTGGGGCGCAGGTAGGACGCGCGCAGGGCACCGCCGCCGCCCATGGAGTGACCGGCCACCGCCAGGCGGTTGGGGTCGATCCGGCTGCGCACGGAGCTGGTCTGCGTCAGGTAGTCCAGCGCGTCCAGCAACTGCTCACCACGGGCGTTCGGCTGGTCGTAGTTGGTGTTCTCCACATCGATGGTGAACACCACGAAGCCGTTGGACGCCAGCAGGCGGCCGTACCAGGCGATCGAGTTCTGGTAGCCGGTGTAGCCCGGCGAGATCGCGATGGCGCCGAACGTGCCCTGGCTGGTGTCCGTCGGGTAGTAGATCGTCCCACCGTCGTACGTCGCCTGGTCGGGCACGGTCACCGTGGCGTACGCGAACGGCCCCTCCTGGGCCTGGAGCGAGGCCAGGGTCGGGTCCGGCCCACGCCGGTACTCCTGCTCCCCGGCCGCCGCGGCGGTCCCGGAGAGGGCGGGGAGGGTCCCGGCACCCAGCAGGGCGGAGGCGGCGAGCACCCCGGTGAGGGCGAACCTCAGCCGCGCGCTGAGGCGTCTGCCACGAGGGCGGTGTCGCATGGGGGAACTCCTTCGTTCACATGGGCGAGGGGGTGCGGTGGACTGCCGCCCACCGGTCGCCCGCGTCATGGCCGGTCCTTGTCCATGACAAGCAGGCAGCCGGGACGTTACAAGCACGAAAACCGTTCGACAATGCCGAAAGCACAAGCAGCTTCCGGAATCGCACCCTCACCCGCGCATTTTGGCTTTGCCGTGACAAAAAATCGGCCATCCGATGCCCCTGTTCCAGCCAGGTCGGGGGCACCGCGCCCACCATCCGGGAGGGTCGATGCCGGTCGCCGTTCGGCAATGGCGAACAGATGGCTGACGCAGGTTTGATCGCGTCCCGGCGGGTAGCCGACTCTCCGCCATCGGCAGGTGGTGGGTGCGCAGGGGAAAGCGGTCCCGGACGCGAACGCGTCCGGGACCGCTCGCGCTGCTGGTCAGGCCCGGGTGGTGACCTTCAGCTCCGTGGTGACCGGGGTCGGGTTCCCGAACAGGTCGAACACCGGGCAGTGCGCGTCGGTGGCGGCCTGGAGTTCCTCGTACCGCTCGGCGCTCTCCGGCCCGGTCAGGGTCGCGGCGACCCGCACGGCGGAGAAACCGGGCCGCACGTCGTCGGCGAGACCGAAGAAGCCGCGTACGTCGAGGTCGCCCTCCGCCTCGACGGTGATGCCGTTCAGGGCGATGCCGAGCTTGGCCGCCCAGAACCGGTAGGCCACCACCTGGCAGGAGACCAGCGCGGCGAGGGCGTACTCCACGGGGTTCGCGGCGGTGTCCGCGCCGCCGAGCGTGGGCGGCTCGTCCACGGTCAGGACGTGCTGCCGCGCGCGGATGGTGGAGGCGACCCCGTCGGGGGACGAGCCGGCGGCGCGGAAGACGACCGAGGCGTTCTTCTCGTCGGCCGCGACGGCGGAGGCGGTCGCGTCGATGATCTGGGTCAGGGACAAGGGAGTTCTCCTTGCGGTGAGGGGGGAAGCGGGGTGCGGACACGCCGGGACGAGGGCGTGGCGCGGCACGCGCGGGAGCACGGCGGAGCCGGGAAGGGCACAGTCGGGAGGCGGCCGTCCGGCCGGACGCGACGGAGGACCGGGAGCGGGACGGACGGGGAGCCGCGGCGTGCGGGACCTTCCGGCCCCGGGTGGGACCGGCCTGGTCAGCGACAGCGCATGGTCGTGGACCTGAGCAGGTCCACGTAGAGGCAACGAACCAATCGGCGCCGGCGCGGCATACGGCCTTTGTAGCCGTGGCCGGGCGAGGCCGTCAAGAAGCGCCCGGGAACCGGGCGGCGCGGTCAGCCCGCGGCGCGGGTCAGCTCCGCCGCGCGGCGCACGAACGATCCGTGCAGGTCACGGACGGCGCGGGGGGTCGATCCCGCGATGCGGCGCTGGAGCACCAGCAGCACCCGGGTCCGGTCCCCCGCCACCGGCCGGTGGACGATCGCGCCACGCCGCTCCAGCGGGTCCCCGGCGACGCTGAAGTCCGGCAACACCGTGGCGCCCAGGCCCTCCGCCACCATCAGCTTGCCCATCTCGGCGCCGTCCGCCGTGCACGTGAACGACGGGCGGTGCCCGCGCAGCAGCCGGTGCAGGTACCGGTGCATCACATAGCCGGACCGCATGGCGATCAGCGGCTCCGTCAGCAGCTCGTCGGTGGTGATCTCCGGGCGGGACGCCAGCGGGCTGTCCGGGTGCAGGCACACCACGGGCCGTCCGCGCAGCAGCCGTGTCGTCTCCAGGTCCGGCGGCTGGTCGTCCCCCTCCAGGTAGTTGACCAGCCCCAGGTCGAACCCGCCTTCCAGCAGCCCGCGTTGGATCTCCTCCTGCCGGGCGTCGACCACCTCGACCCGCGTGGTGGGGTGGGCGGCCCCGAAGGCGCGGATGCCGGGGATCAGCAGGGGCACGGTCGCCGTGTTGACCGTGCCGAGCCGGACCGAGCGGCTGACGCGGTGCTGTTCGTCGGCCGCGCTCCGCAGCCGGTCCACCGCCTCCAGCACCCCGGCGATGTGCGGCAGGAGTTCGCGGCCCTCCTCGCTGATCTTCGCGCCGGACCGCTTGCGTTCCAGGATGTCCACGCCCAGCTCGCGTTCGAGATTGCGGACCGTCTCGCTCAACGCGGGCTGCGACATGTGCAGTTCTTCGGCGGCGCGGCGCAGCGAGCCGAACCGGGTGACCGCCGCGAGGTATTCGAGCTGTTCTATCCGCATGGCGTCCCTTCCGCTGCCCGTGCGAGGGGAACCCTATCGCCCTCCCGCCGACAGCGACTATCGAACGGCCCGTTCCGCCGTTATTCTGTGGATGGCTTTCCGGATCGGTCTCGGCATCCGAGATGTCCGCCGGATTTCCTTGACCCACGTGACGCACCCCTGTTTGGATCGGTGACATGAGGACTCGACCGGAGCTGACGCGGCGGCGGCACGTCGACTTCGCGCGTGTCTCCAGCGCCTCCTGTCGCCGCGCCGCCCGCGCCTGAACCCAGCAGGCCCGCGCGCCCCTTTCCCGTCACCGGTCCCCCGCGTCACCGCACGTCGGCGCGAGCGCCGGGCCGTGCGTGCCCTCCCCGGCCGCGCATGGTCCCTGATTTCACGGTGACTTCCCGGTTTCCTTTCCCACCCCCGGTCGACGGACGCCTATTTCGCGTTTTCCGCCGCCCGTTTCTCCGGCGTGCTTTCCCGCGCGTTCCGGACCCCTTTCAAGATCCCTTTTCACGCTCCGCCCGGAGGAGACACGCATGACTGCCGAATCCGTCCCGGAACCCCTGCGATTCGCCTACTGGGTGCCCAATGTCAGTGGCGGCCTGGTCACCAGCACGATCGAGCAGCGCACCGACTGGGGTTACGACTACAACCGCCGCCTGGCCCGCCTCGCCGAGGACAACGGCTTCGACTACGCCCTCAGCCAGGTGCGGTACATGGCCAGTTACGGCGCCGAGTACCAGCACGAGTCGACCAGCTTCAGCCTCGCCCTGCTGCTGGCGACCGAGCGCCTGAAGGTCATCGCCGCGATCCACCCGGGTCTGTGGCACCCGGGCGTGCTCGCCAAGTTCGGTGCCACCGCCGACCACCTCTCCGGCGGCCGGTTCGCCGTCAACGTGGTCAGCGGCTGGTTCAAGGCCGAGTTCACCGCGCTGGGCGAGCCCTGGCTGGAGCACGACGAACGCTACCGCCGCTCCGAGGAGTTCATCCGCGCCCTGCGCGCCATCTGGACCACCGACCACGCCGAACTGGCGGGCGACTTCTACCGCGTGCGCGATTTCACGCTCAAGCCCAAGCCGCTGACCGGGCCCGGCCGCCCGCACCCCGAGATCTTCCAGGGCGGCAACTCGACGGCCGCCCGCGCCATGGCCGGCCGCGTCTCCGACTGGTACTTCTCCAACGGCAAGGACTTCGCCGGCGTCACCGAGCAGGTGGCCGACGTGCGCGCCTCCGCCGCCGCGGCCGGCCGCACCCCGCCCCGCTTCGGCCTCAACGGGTTCCTCATCGCCCGCGACACCGAGGCGGAGGCCCGTGACGTGCTGCGCGAGATCGTCGCCCGCGCGGACACCGAGGCCGTCGAGGGCTTCGGCGCCGCCGTCCGCCAGGCGGGCCCGTCCACCGCCGACGGCAAGGGCATGTGGCAGGACTCCTCCTTCGAGGACCTGGTGCAGTACAACGACGGGTTCCGCACCGGCCTCATCGGCACGCCCGAGCAGATCGCCGAACGCGTCGTCGCCTACAAGCGCCTGGGCGTGGACCTGTTCCTGCTGGGCTTCCTCCACTACCACGAGGAGGTCGAGTACTTCGGGTCCCGCGTGCTGCCGCTGATCCGCGAGCTGGAGGCCCAGGAGGCCGCGGACCGGCCGGTGCCGGCCGGTCCGCGGCCTCCTGGGCCCCTCTCTCTCCCCCACCTATCTCCTCCTGCCGCCACCTAGGAGTCCCGCTCGCTGGTCGGCGGTCATCTCAATACAAAAAGTATCAAGTGGCGCGGACGACGTTAGGCGTTTTCGGCCGTCTCGGTGGCCGAGGAAAGGTGAGAAGGAGGCAGTTCCCGTAGACCCCACCCCACACCCCAGGAGACCTCCCGATGAGCACCGAAGCACCCGCCGCGCACACCGGCCACGCCCCCGCCGACACGGCGACCGGCACGGTGACCGACGCCGGCGCGGCCACCGCCCGCTGGCGCGACCTGCCCCGCCCGACGACCCCGGAAGGGTGGCTGGAACGCGCGGCCGAGGCCGCCGCCGTGCTGGCCACCGACGCCGCCGCCCGCGACCGGGCCGGCGCCACCCCGTACGCCGAGATCCGCCTGCTGAAGGAGTCGGGCCTGGTGACGCTCCTCGGCCCGGTCGAGCACGGCGGGGGCGGCCAGAACTGGATCACCGCCTACCGGGTGATCCGCGAGATCGCGAAGGCGGACGGCTCGATCGGCCAGCTCCTCGGCTACCACTACCTGTGGAACTGGGCGGCCCGGCTGGTCGGCACCCGCGAGCAGTGGGAGCACGTCGAGGCGGAGGCCGCGAGGAACCAGTGGTTCTTCGGCGGCGCCGTCAACCCGCGCGACAGCGACGTCGTCGTGCGCGACGAGGGCGACACCCTCGTCTACACCGGCCGCAAGTCGTTCTCCACCGGCAGCAAGGTCTCCGACGTCACCGTGCTGGAGGGCGTCATCGAGGGCACCGACCGGCACGTCTTCGCCATCGTGCCGTCGGACACGCCCGGCCTCACGTTCCACGACGACTGGGACAACATCGGCCAGCGCCTCACCGAGAGCGGAAGCGTCACCATCGACGGCGTCCGGGTGCCGTGGGCCTCGGCCGCCGGGTATGTCGACAAGACCTTCCAGCCGCGGGTCTACAACACGCTCAACGTGCCCACCATCCAGCTCGTCTTCATCAGCTTCTACCTCGGGATCGCCGCCGGGGCGCTGGAGACCGCGGCCGTGTACACGCGGACCAAGTCCCGCTCCTGGCTGCACGGCGGGTACGAGCGCGCCGTTGACGAGCCCTATGTCGTGGACATCTACGGCGACCTGACGGCCAAGCTGTGGGCCGCCGAGGCGCTGGCCGACGCCGTGGCCGCCGAGGGCCAGCGGCTGCACGACGACCCGGACGCCGTGACCGAGCGGGCGCGGGGCGAATTCGAGGTCCGGGTGGCCGCCGCCAAGGCCCGCGCGACCGACGTCGCCCTGGAGATCACCAGCCGCATCTTCGAGGTGACCGGCGCCCGCGCGACCGCGTCGGCCGAGGGGCTCGACCGGTTCTGGCGCAACGTCCGCACCCACACCCTGCACGACCCGGTCGCCTACAAGCGCCGCGAGGTCGGCCGCCACGTCCTGGTCGGGGAACTCCCCGAGCCCACCTGGTACTCCTGACCGACCGCGCCCGGTGTGCCGGCCGAGCCGGCCGGCACACCGGCCCACCCCCATCCCGCCCATGACCGCATCCCCCGAGGCCCCCACCGCGCCCGCGCCGTCCGCGCCGGACGTCCACGTCATCGGCGACGACGCGGAGGCCCTCGCCGTGGCGCGAACCCTGGCCGATGAGTTCCGCGCCGGTGCCGCCGAACGCGACGCCCACCGGCGGCTGCCGCGCGCCGAGCTGGACCGGCTCACGGCCAGCGGCCTGCTGGGCGTCACCGTGCCCGCCGACCACGGCGGCGCCGACATCGGCGCCGAGACCCTGGCGGAGATCTTCCGGCTGCTGGCCGGCGCCGATCCCAGCCTGGCGCAGATCCCGCAGAGCCACTTCGTGTACGTCAACGTCCTCCGCGCCCAGGGCACGCCGGCCCAGCGGCGCTTCTTCTTCGGGGAGGTGCTGGCCGGACGGCGCCTGGGCAACGCCCAGTCCGAGGCGGGCACCCGGCACGTCCAGGACATCCGCACCCGCCTGGACCCGGCCCCGGACGGCGACGGTCATCTGCTGACCGGCGTCAAGCACTACGCGACCGGCGCCCTGTTCGCCGACTGGATACCGGTCCTCGCCCGCGCCGCGCACGACGAGGACCGGCTGCACGTGGCGTACGTGCCGCGCGACGCGCCCGGTGTCGTCGTCGAGGACGACTGGGACGGCATGGGCCAGCGCACCACCGCAAGCGGCACGGTCCGCCTGACGGGGGTACGGGTGCCCGCCGACCGTGTCGTTCCGCACCACCTCACCTTCACCGGGCCACAACTCCACGGCGCAGTGGCCCAGTTGCTGCACACCGCGATCGACGCGGGGATCGCCGGGGCGGCCCTGGCGGAGGCGGCCGGGTTCGTCCGGACCACCAGCCGCCCGTGGTTCGAGAGCGGCGCGGAGACGGCGGCCGAAGACCCGCTGGTGATCCAACGGTTCGGGGAGCTGTCCATCGCGGTCCGCGCCACCGAGGCGCTGCTCGCGACCGCCGCCCGCGCGGTGGACACCGCCCGCGCCCGGCTGACCGACACGACCGCCGCCGAGGCGTCGATCGCGGTCGCCGCCGCCAAGGCGCACGCCGGGACCACCGCCGTCACCGTGGCGGACGCGCTGTTCGAGGTGGCGGGCACCCGCTCCGCGCTCAACTCCCTGAACCTGCACCGCTTCTGGCGCGACGCGCGCACCCACACCCTGCACGACCCGGCCCGCTGGAAGGTCCAGCACGTGGGCCGCTGGGTCCTCAACGGCACCCCGCCGCCCCCCGCGCTCCCCACTCCCCCCTCCGCCGCGGCGCACAGCCCCGCCGCCCCGGCACGGCCTGCTGTGACCCGCCCGCCCCGTCAAGGAGACGCCCCGTGAGCCTCGACTTCCACTGGTTCCTGCCCACCAGCGGTGACAGCCGCCATGTCGTCGGCGGCGGGCACGGCGCCGCCGTCACCGCCGCCGGAGGGGACCGGCCGCCCTCGGTCGGGTACCTCGCGCAGGTGGCGCGCGCCGCCGAACAGGTCGGTTTCACCGCCGCGTTGACACCGGCCGGCGCGTGGTGCGAGGACGCCTGGCTGACCACGGCGATGGTCAGCCAGCACACCGAACGGCTGAAGTTCCTCGTCGCGTTCCGCCCCGGTTTCGTCTCGCCCACGCTGGCCGCGCAGATGGCCACCACGTACCAGTGGCAGACCGGCGGCCGGCTGCTGCTGAACGTCGTCACCGGCGGCGAGGCACACGAACAGCGCGCCTACGGCGACTTCCTGGACAAGGAGGCCCGCTACGCCCGCACCGGCGAATTCCTCGACGTGGTGCGGCGGTTGTGGAGCGGCGAGACCGTCGATCTGGCCGGTGACCACCTGCGGGTCGAGCGGGCGAAGTTGACCCGGCTCCCCTCGCCCGTGCCCGAGGTGTACTTCGGCGGCTCCTCGCCCGCCGCGCTGGACGTGGCCGCCCGCCACACGGACGTCTACCTCACCTGGGGCGAACCGCCCGCGCAGGTCGCCGAGAAGATCGCCCGGGTCCGCGCCCTGGCCGCGGCCGGGGGCCGGACCGTGCGGTTCGGCATCAGGCTGCACGTCATCAACCGCGACACCTCCGACGAGGCGTGGGCCGAGGCGCGGCGGCTGCTGGCGGGCTTCGATCCCGCCACGGTCGCCGCCGTGCAGGAGAACCTGGCGCGCAGCGAGTCCGAGGGCCAGCGGCGGATGCTCGCCCTGCACGGCGGCGGGCGCGACCGGCTGGAGATCCACCCCGGGCTGTGGGCCGGCATCGGCCTGGTGCGCGGCGGCGCGGGCACCGCCCTGGTCGGCTCCCACACCGAGGTGGCCGACCTCGTCGAGGAGTACCACCGGCTGGGCATCGACGAGTTCGTCCTGTCCGGCTACCCCCACCTGGAAGCCGCGTACTGGTTCGGCGAGGGGGTGCTTCCCGTGCTGGCCGACCGGGGGCTGTGGACCCACCCCGACGCCGGGCGCCGGCCCGAACCGGCCGCCCGGGTCCAGTTCGCCGCCGCCTCCTGACCCGTCCCCCCGGCCCGCCGTTCCTCCCGTACTCCCCCGTTCCTCCGTGTCCCGAGAAGGTGCTCCCATGGCGACCGTCCTGTCGATCTCCGGAAGTCCGTCCCCCACCTCCCGTACCGCCCGTCTGCTGCGCCATCTCGACGGCAGACTCGTCCGGGAGGGACACGCCGTGGTCCCGCTGGACGTGCGGGCGCTGCCGCCGGAGGCGCTGACCGGCGCCGATCCGGGTCACCCCGCGATCAGCGAGGTGGCGTCGCTGCTGGGACACGCCGACGGCGTGGTCATCGGCACCCCGGTCTACAAGGCGGCCTACTCCGGGCTGCTGAAGTCCCTGCTGGACCTGCTGCCGCAGTACGCGCTCGCCGGCAAGACGGTGCTGCCCCTGGCGACCGGCGGCACCCTCGCCCATGTCCTGGCGATCGACTACGCCCTGCGTCCGGTCCTGTCCACCATGGGCGCCACCCACATCACGCCCGGCTGGTTCGTCCTCGACCGCGACATCACGCTCACCCCCGACGGTGACGTGTCCGTCGAGCCCGCCGCCGACGGGCCCCTCACCCAGGCCCTGGGCCACTTCACCACCGCGCTGGACCGCGCCGCGTTCGCCCCGGCCGCCGCCGGCGCGTAGGTCACGCGGTCCCGGGCGCGTCCTCGCTCCGCCGCCCGGCGCGGCGGGCGCGCCAGATCGCGAGCGCGGCGATCAGCGCGGCGGCGACCAGCAGCGCCAGCGGCAGCAGGGTGCCCACCAGCCACAGCGACCGGGCCGCGGAGTCGGCGTAGTCGGCCCGGTCGCGCACGCTGTCGTCGGTGACGCGGACATCGACGTCGGAGACCGGGAAGAGCGTCCCCCCGCCGGCCTCCTCCGTGGTCCTGGCGGTGAAGACCCGGCGCTGGGCCGTGTCCAGGACGCTGCCGGTCTCCGAGTCCCCCCAGACCCGCAGGTCGGTGGTGGCCGCGTAGGTGAGCGGCACGGTGTCGGGCAGCCCCGCCAGGGCGGCGGTGTCCGGCCGCTGCCCGGCGGGCATCGTGGCGGCGATGCCGCTGACGGCCTCCTTCGGCAGCGCGGGGGGCAGCGCGGCGGAGAGGTCCGGGTCGGTGAGCGGCCCCTCGGCGCGGATCCGGTAGCGGTACGCGGTGCGGTCGGCCACCGTCTCGGTCCCGTCGTAGACGGCGTCCACCTCGGTGCTCGTCGCGAAGTCCCACCAGCGGTAGTCGCGCTTCCCGGGGTCCAGGGGCCAGCCGATCACCAGTCCCCGGTGGGGCTCGGCCCCGCTGCCCTCCGGGGCCGGCCGCGCGTCCAGGTCGCGGCGGTCCAGTGCCCAGCGGTGCTTGATGTCGGCGAGGGTCTCGTGGTCGGGCCCGTGGAGGGTCTGCCGGTCGGCGAAGACCGCCGTGTCCCCGCTGGTGTCCACCACCCGGACGTGCCGGTCGACGGTCACGGGCACGTCCCGCTTGACCGCGTTGGCCAGATCGCCGGACTCCAGGGCGAGCGCGTCGAGCAGGGTCGCCTTCCCGGTGTACTGGAGCGTGACGTCGAGGTCGGACGGGACCCGGTGGACGGCCGGGTAGACCGCCAGACGCGTCACGGCCGCGGCGGCCAGCAGCAGGACGGCCAGGCCGCCGAGGATCCAGGTGGACTTTCGCATGGTGCGGCTCCCGGTAGCTCCGTGCCCATGGGCAGTGACCTACGGTTATCACACGCGGGGGCCGTCAGCGGGTCACCGGGCACGGCGCCACGCGCCCGATACGCCGTCCCGTACGGCGGCCGGGGCGTCGGGACCGGAGGAGGGCCGCCCGGAGCGGACCGGTGAGGAGAGCGGCGCACGCGCCGTCGCCCTCCCGGGCACGGCGCCCTCGGCGGGCGGCCGGGGGCCGACACTCCGACGCCAACTCCTTTGAGACACAGATGAGCTGGGGTCGGCGTGCCGGGACTTTCCGGGAGAATCGCGTTCGCCAGGCCGGTGCGCCGGTCTCTAGCATGCCGTCATGGACGCCACCAACCGCCCGCCCGCCGAACTCCCGCGGCCGACACCGGCCGAACGGGAGGATCTGCTGCTGGGGTCGCCCCTGGGACGGCAGTTCCTGTCCGGGTTCGTCGACATCGCGCTGGAGAGCACCCTGTTCGACTCCCTCGGCCTGGGCGACGTCCCCGGAACGGCGACGTTCTCGGTCGGCGTGGGCGGCAGGCCCTGGCGGGTCTGGCGGGCCAAGCGCAGGGAGTGGGACGAGGTACCGGCCGACGAGGTGCGCGCGGCCGTGCGCGCCGCCGTGTCGCTCGGGCAGTGGCGTCGGCTGGGCGGGCTGACCGAGGCCGAGTTGCTGAACGAACTGGCGTCGGTGTCCACGTCGTTCGGGTTCGGCGGCGGTGACGTGGCGCTGTGGGGGCTGACCGGGGTCGCCGCCGAGGAGCTTCGTCCGGTCGCCGCGGCGCTCGCCCGGTCGCCCGCGGCGTCCGGCTGGTGGGAGCCGGTCCGGCGGGCGGACCAGCGCCGCCTGACGTGGACCGGCGCCGGAACGGGACTGTCCGGCATCGAGGACATGGTGCGGCGGGCCATGGCGCGGGAGCGCGCGGCGCACCGGGAGGGCATGGCGCGCCGCCGCCCGGCGCCGGGCGAGCGGAACCTCGGCGCTCTGTGGTGGTCGGCGCCCGGGTTCGCCGAGAACACCTGGACGACCGGGGCGCGGGCCGGTCTGCCGACCATCGAACTCGGGCATTTCATCGACACGTTCATGCCGTTCGGCGAGGCCACGGCGGTCGTCGGGAGCCTGACGGTCGACGAGCGGGCGCGGGTCGCCGAGATCCGGCGCCCGGAGGACTGGCGGGCCCTCGTCGCCCGCTTCCCCCGCGAGGTGACCGGCCCCCACGACGGCGAGTGGCGCACCTGGGGGGACGTGGACGGCCCGTGGTACCTGCCCGACTGGGAGGCGCTCGCCGGTCACTTCGACGGTGTGCACGTCACCATCGGCGGCTGTCTGGCGGCCTGCGGCCTGGTCCAGCCCGTCCGGGACGGGTACACGGTGCTCGCGGGCTGGGTTCCCGACGCGACCGTCTGGGTCCGCGACGTGGCGACCGCGTCCCGGCGGCTCGGCCACTGGCACGGCGACCCGCAGTCCGTCGGCGACTGGGACGACGTCCTGGCCGGCTGGCTTCCGGACGACCCGGCCGCGCCGCCGCGCTCACCGCGATGACCGGCCGGCGGGGAGGGGCCGGGGGTCCGGGGGGGTGGGACCGCGGGGCGCGGACCGGGGAGAATGGCTGACCGGGAACCGGCGAGGGGAGACGAGGTGACGGGCAGGCTCAGGCAGCCGACCGGCCGTTACGCGGGCAGGACCGCCGCCGAGCGGCGGGCCGACCGGCGGCGTCGGTTCCTGGCGGCGGGCCTGGAGCTGTTCGGGAACGGCCCCGGCTACCGCGCCACCACGGGCGCGGCCCTCAGCGAGGCCGCCGGGCTCTCCCCCCGCCAGTTCTACGAGGAGTTCCGCACCCTCGAAGACGTCCTGGCCGCGCTCCACTCCCAGCTCAACGACGCCGCCGAGGAGGTGGCGACAGCCGCGTTGGCGGAGGCGTCCGGCCTCCCTCGGGCCGAGCGGACCGAGGCGGTCTTCCGCGCCTACGCCGCCTACGTCACCGGCGATCCGCGCCGCATCCGCGTCATGTTCACCGAGATCGTCGGTGTCGGCCCGCGCATGGACGAGCAGCGCCTCGCCCGCCGCTCCCGCTGGGTCGACTTCCTGTGCGCCCAGGCCGACAAGGCCGCCCGGCGCGGCGAGATCGAGCCCCGCGACTACCGCCTCGCCGCGATCGCCTTCATCGGCAGCGTCAACGGCCTTCTCCACGACTGGGCCGTGGGCTGGGTGGACGCCACCCTCGACGAGGTCGTCGAGGAACTCGTCCGGGCGCTCCCGGCGTTCATGCGTCCGCCCGGCCAGCCCGGCCGTCCCCGCTGACCTGGGGGGCGGCGTTCTCCACGTCCGCCACGGTGCCCGACATGAGGGTGCGCAGGTGCGCGGTGATGTGCTCGGCCGGCCAGTCCCACCAGGCCACGGCGAGCAGGCGCGCGATGTCCTCCTCGCTGTGGCGGCGGCGCAGGAGCCGGGCCGGGTTGCCGCCGACGACGCCGTAGTCGGGCACGTCGTCCACGACGACCGAGCCCGACGCGACGACCGCGCCGTGCCCGATCCGCACCCCTGGCATCACCGTGGCCCGGTAGCCGAGCCACACGTCGTTGCCGACCACCGTGTCCCCCCGGCCGGGCAGCCCGGTCAGCAGGTCGAAGTGCTCCGCCCACGAGCCGCCCATGATGGGGAACGGGAACGTCGAGGGGCCGTCCATGCGGTGGTTGGCGCCGTTCATGAGGAACCGCACGCCCGTCCCCAGCGCGCAGAACTTCCCGATCACCAGCCGCTCGGGCCCGTAGTGGTACAGCACGTTGCGGGTCTCGAACGCCGTGGGGTCGTCGGGGTCGTCGTAGTAGGAGAACTCCCCCACCTCGATCAACGGCGAGGTCACCAGCGGCTTCAGCAGCACCACCCGCGGCTGGTCCGGCATCGGACGCAGCACCGTGGGGTCGGCGGGCACACCGGGCATGACGATCGTTCCTCCGGGTGGGGTGGCGGTCCCGTCATCCTGCCAAGGAACGCCTCACCGGGCGGGGTGATTTCTCACGGAAATCTCAGCCCGGTCGAAGCGTTCTCTCATGGCGGGTGGTGATCATCGGGGCCCAGCCACTGGGGACGAGCACCGAGTACGTGAGGTGACGGCGATGGCCTCTGCCGCCGAGCGGGCACTGGGCAGACCGCTGAGCAAGCACCGGACCGACGCCGGGCGACGGCGACGGTCGGCCCGGCGGGCACTGGCCGCCGGGGCGGGCGGCGCCGCCGCGGGGGTCGCGGCGTTCGTCGCCGGGCTCCCGGCGTGGGCGGGCGGCGTCCTGCTCGTCGCGGGCCTGACGGGCCTGTGCCGGGGCGTCACGCGCGGCCTGGTCCACCGCCGCCGGGGCACGGGGGTCCTCACGCCCCGCGAACGCGGCCTGGTCCACCGCCGCGCCGGCGCCGTGACGATCGCGCCGTGGCGGGGCATCGTCGCGGTCCGCCGCCCCGGCCGCGTCCGGGCGCCGCTCCGGCTCCTGGGCGACGACGTCGTCTGCCGCGTGGTCCTCCGCGACGGCCGCGTCCTGCGCGTGTCGGTGTTCACGCACGACGCCCGGACCCTGGCCGGGACGGTCGCCGCTCACGCCGGCTCCCCGGACCCGCTGCGCGCCCTCCAGGGCGCGGACTTCTGACGTCCGGGCCGGGCCGCGTGGGCTCAGGCCGTGTCGATGTCGCGGGGTTCCAGGGGGCGGGTCGCCGGGCCCTGGAGCACCTGGCCGTCGATCCCGAAGCGTGAGCCGTGGCACGGGCACTCCCATGTCGTCTCCGCCGCGTTGAAGGAGACCAGGCACCCCAGGTGGGTGCAGCGGGCGGAGACGGCGTGGACGGTGCCGTCGTCGTCGCGGTACACGGCGCAGCGGGCGCCGTCGACGCGGACGACCGCGCCGGTGCCCGGGGGGATCGCGTCGGCGGACTCGACGCGCGGGGTGCGCAGCCGGTCGCCGAGCCAGTGCTTGCCGGTCCTGGCCTGGTGCTTGAGCAGCGCGGGCGCCTCGCGGACCGCGTCCCACAGCCGCGTCGGGTCGTACAGGTCCTGCCACGGCAGCGTGCCGCCGGTCAGCCGCGCGGCGAGGAGACGGCCCGCCATGAACCCGCCGCTCATGCCCCAGCCGCCGAACCCGGTGGCGAGGTAGGCGTGCCGGGCGCCGGGGTGGAGCCGCCCGACCAGGGGAACGGTGTCGGTGGGGTCGGCGTCCTGCGCGGCCCAGCGGTGGCTGATGCCGGTGGCCCCGGGGAAGGTGCGCAGGGTCCAGTCGGCCAGCCGCTCGTACCGCGCGGGCACGTCGCCGGTGCCGGGCGTGAAGCTCTCCCCGGTGACGATGAGGAGCCGCCGCCCGTCGCCGTGGGGGGCGGTCCGCACGGAGCGGGTGCCGTTCTCCTCGGTGATGTACATGCCGTGGGGGTCGGAGGCGGCCGGGACGGGAGCGGCGACGACGAGTTCGCGGTGGACCGACATGCGCGCGAACTGCCCGCCCCGGTCGAAGACGGGGTAGTGGGTGGCGACCACGACGTCCCGGGCGGTCACGGTGTGGCCGTTCTCCAGGGTCAGGCGGCAGGGCTCGCCCTCGGTGAGGCCGGTGACCCGGGTGTGCTCGTGGACGCGGACGCCGCGTTCCTCCAGGTCACGGGCGAGCGCGAGGAGGAACGCGCGGGGGTGGAACTGGGCCTGGTCGTCGAGCCGGACGGCTCCGGCCACCGGGAACGGCAGGCCGGTGTCGGTGGTGAAGACGGCGGGCAGCCCGGCCGCGCGGGCGGCCTCGGCCTCTTCGCGCAGCGCGTCGGCCCCGGCGGGGTCGGTGACGTAGGTGAACGCGGGGCGGCGTTCGAGGTCGCAGTCGACGGCCAGCTCGGCGGCGACCGCGGCGGTCTGTTCGGCGGCGTCCCGCTGGGAGCGCGCGTAGAGCCGGGCGCCCTCGGCGCCGCGGGTGCGGACCAGCCCGCTGTAGACGCGGCCGTGGAGCGCGGAGACCTTCGCGGTGGTGTGGCCGGTGACCCCGGCGGCGATCCGGTCGGCCTCCAGGACCACGACGCCGCGACCGGCCCTGGCCAGCGCCCAGGCGGTGGCCAGGCCGGCGATGCCCCCGCCGACGACGGCGACGTCCGCCTCGGTGTCCTCGGTCAGCGGCGGGCGGGGGGCGGGGGGGGCGCGGTGTCCATCCAGTACGACGACATGCGGGTCGGGTTCCCCGCACGGCGGTTCGCTACCGTCCCCGGGGCTTCCGGGCGGCCGGTGTCGCCCGTTCGCGCGCCAGGGCGACGGCCTGCTTGACCGGGCCCCGGTGCGCCGGGCCGTGGCCGGGGAGGATCAGGTCGGCGTCGAGGGGCTCCAGGACGGTCAGCGCGGCGAGCGTCGCGGCCGGATCGTGGCTGAAGAACGGCGCGACGAGGTGGGGGCCGGAGAACCGCGAGGTGGGGTGGCCGGTGATGAGGGCGTCGCCGGTGACGAGCGCGCCGACCTCCGGCAGGTGGTAACAGGTATGGCCCGAGGTGTGACCGGGAGTGAGGACGGGCACCGGGCGGCCGGGGAGGTCGAGCGGTCCCGCGCCGGGGAACGGCCGCGCCTCGGGCACGCTCACGTGCCGGGACGCCCCGGCCCGGCTGATGGCGAGACTCCACCGGAGGTGGCCCGGCCGCCAGATCCGTTTGACGATGTCCAGCGCGGTGGCCTGCTCCAGGAACTCGCGCCGCGCGTGACGCGCCTCCTGCTCCGAGGTGTGGACGGGGAACGCGCCGCGCCGCAGCAGCCCGGGGAGCGACCCGACGTGGTCGATGTGGGCGTGGGTGATCAGCACGGCGGCGATCTGCTCGGGCCGGTGGCCCAGGACACGCAGCGACTCCACGACCAGTTCCTCGTCACCGGGGTAGCCCGTGTCGATCAGCGTCACGGCGTCGCCCTCGGTCAGGACGATCCAGTTGACCTCGGTTCCCCCGACGAGGTACGTCCCGTCGGCGACCTGGGTGACGGTGGGAGAGCCCATCGCGGACTGCCTTTCGTTGACACGGAGTTCACCAGCCTCCGCAGTCCACCAGCGACCGGTGTCCCGTGTCGAGGGGGCACCGGCGGGGAACGGCGGCCGGCTACCGGGGCGTCCGGCCGAAGATCAGCGCGACCAGGGCCAGGCCCACGGCGCCCCCCGCGAGTTGGGCGCCGACAAAGCCGGGCAGGGAGGCGGGGGCGATGCCCGCGAAGGTGTCGCTGAAGGCGCGTCCGGCGGTGACCGCCGGGTTGGCGAAGGACGTCGAGGAGGTGAACCAGTAGGCCGCGCCGATGTAGGAGGCCACGGCCGGGGCGGCGAGGGCGAGGCGGCCGGCGCGGGCCAGGCCGAAGACGAGCAGGACGAGCCCGGCGGTGGCGACCAGTTCGCCGAGCAGCAGGTGCCCGGCGGAGCGGTCGTGCGTGGACCACTCGACGGCGGGCAGGCCGAACATGGCGTTGGCCAGGACGGCGCCGCCGATCGCGCCCACGGTCTGGGCCGGTATGTACAGCGCGGCCTCGCGGGTGGTGACGCCGGGGCCGCCCCGGCGCGCGGTCCACCGCTCGGCGAGGGTGACGACCGGGTTGAAGTGCGCGCCGGAGACCGGGCCGAGGAGGGCGATCAGCACGCCGAGCCCGAGGACCGTGGCCAGCGAGTTGGCCAGGAGCCGCACCCCGGTGTCCTCGGTCAGGGCGGTGGCCTGGATACCGGAGCCGACCACCACCGCCACCAGGGCGGCGGTGCCGACCAGTTCGGCCGTCGCGCGGCGGAACGGCGGCACGCGCGGCGGGGTGTGTCTCTTCCACACATCTGACGCCGCCGGCGCAGACGAGTGTGTGGAGCTGGGTGGGCGACGTGGAGTCGAAAAAAAAAGAGGAGAGAAATGAAGACGGAGGGGTAAGGGGGGGGGACGGGGGGGGGGGGGGGGGGGGGTTCTTGTTTTTTTTTTTTTTTTTTTCAAGCAGAAGACGGCATACGAGATTTCTGCCTGTCTCGTGGGCTCGGAGATGTGGAGAAGAGACAGCCGCAGACACGGTCCGAGGGCCGCCGGGGGCCGGGCTACATCCGTCCGGGGGGACTCGCGGCCCTCGGACCGTGTCTGCGGTGCCGATGCGGGTGCCTTGCGCTACCCATGAGCGGAATCCGTCCAGTGGCGTCCGCCGCCGGACCGGCCGTCTTATCGGGAGGACAAACAGGATGAAGAGCTCCAGGCTCACCCGCGTCGCCGTCACCGCCGGCACCGCCGCGCTGCTCGTGCTCGGTGCCACCGCCGGAACCGCCGCCGCGGGGCAGAAGACGATCTGCAAGGGGGCCGCCGCCGCCGGAAGCGACTACTTCGCCCTCGAGGCGGGCAGTGCCGAGATCAGCGAGGGCTCCGCCTTCGCCGCCCTGAAGTTCATCTGCAAGCAGCACTGACCAGCAGCACTGACCACAGGTCGGGAACGGCCGCCCGGCGGGCTGCGGGACAGCCCGCCGGGCGGCCACGTTCAGGCGGCGTCGGCCGTCAGGCCGCCGACCTGATGTCGAACTCCTCCCACGAGCCGAGCCAGTCCGTGGAACGGGCCCGCAGCGCGTACTGGCGGGAGCCGGTCCAGCCGTTCTCCATCGCCACGAAGCGGCCGTTGACCACGGACCGCAGCGCGAAGTGGCCGGTCGCCTCGTCGATCCACAGCTCGAACCGCTCCCAGCCGCCCACCGAGGTGGAACGGGCCCGTAGCAGGCCGGTGTCGGAGCCGGTCCAGTCCTTCTCGACCGCGAGGTACAGGCCGGTCGCGCCGGAGAAGATCGCGTAGGTCTCGGTGGTGGCGTCCCACTCCAGGTAGAGGTCCTCCCACGCGCCGTTCCAGTCCGAGGAACGGGCCCGCGGCAGGCCGGTGTACGGAGACGCGTACCGGACCTCGGTCGGCACGAACCGGCCGTTCTTCACCGACTGGAGCGCGTACGGCCCCTCGACGTCCTCCGCCGCCAGGGTGGCTACGCCACCAGCAGTCCGCTGAGGGTGAGGAGAAGAGCGGTGCGCCGTCTCGCGTTACGTCTCACGTTGCGTTTCCTTCGAACGTCGGATCGTGCGGCGGGCAACTCCGCGAGGGGGCACACGCGTCGACCGCCAGGATGGTGATGGCACCGCCCCGGCCCACGCGCCGCCCACGACGGCAGACGCCGGATTCCGTCCGGTGACGAAGAAGACCCCCCTCACACCGCGACCCCCCAGGCCCGCGGCGGGGGGGTCAGGGGTTCCCCCGGACGCAGCGGTGTCCCGCCCCCACCCGCGGGCGACACGGCGGCACCCGGTCCCGATCAGCCACCGCCGCCGCCCCCCACGGGTACACAGTCCCCCCCGCCGGCCGGGGCACCCCCGCCCCCCCGCCCCTGCCGAAGGCCCGTTCCCCCCTGGTGGCCCCCTCATCCATGAAAGAAGAGCCGATGCCCACCACCCCCGCCGCGTCCGTGCTGTTCGTCTGCGTCCACAACGCTGGACGCTCCCAGATGGCCGCCGGATTCCTCACCCATCTCGCGGGCGACCGCGTCGAGGTCCGCTCCGCCGGCTCCCTCCCCGCCGATCAGGTCAACCCGGCCGCCGTCGAGGCGATGAGGGAGGCCGGGGTCGACATCTCCGGCCAGACGCCCAAGGTGCTGACCCCGGAGGCCGTCCAGGCGTCCGACTACGTCGTCACCATGGGCTGCGGCGACGCCTGCCCCGTCTTCCCCGGCACCACGTACCTCGACTGGGCCCTCGAAGACCCCGCCGGGCAGGGCGTGGAGGCCGTCCGTCCCATCCGCGACGAGATCAGGCGCCGCGTCGAGTCCCTGATCAGGGAGATCGACGCGAAGCGCGAGGTCTGACACCCGTCACCCGGCGCCCGTCACCGGGCCGCCGGCGCGCGGCGGACGCGGAGGATGTCGTGCGAGCAGCTCCAGGAGAGGGCGCCGGTGGGCTCGGTGAACCGCGTCACGACGTAACGCTCCAGGTCCCCCCGGGTGGGCCGCGGTTCCATCCGGCGCAGCGACGGGTCGTTGAGCAGGAACTCCGCCACGGTCAGCGCGTCGGCCGGGACGTCGGTCCGGAAGCGGGTGCGCAGCGTGGTCATCACGGTGTCCGCGACCATGTCGTCGCCGGAGCGCAGCAGTTCAGCCTCCAGGTCGGCCAGGTCGAAGTGCGTGCCGGTGAAGTGGCGGACCATGCGCATGGTGTCGTTGCCCGGGTTCTGGAGCATGAGGACGAGTTCGCCGCCGGGGGCGACCCAACTCAGCATCCGCAGCGTCGTGCTGAGCCAGTCCGGTCGCGGAACGTAGTACAGGACGTGGGAGCACAGGGCCAGGTCGGCCCGGACGTCGAGGTGCGTGGCTCCGATGGGGGTGCCGATCACCCGCGCGTCGGGACAGGCCCGCAGGACCGCCCGCCGCATGTCCTCGCTCGGCTCGATCACGACGGTCCGCTCGAAGAACCGGCTCACATACCGGGTGGTCCGCCCCTCACCGGCACCGATGTCGAGGAACACGCGGCGCCGCGGGAGGGCCGCCGCCAGGTCGGAGAGGAACGGGTGGGTGAGGGCTTTCTCGTCCGTGCCGGCCAGGAAGAGCTCCAGGCCGTGGCGGTATTCGGGCTCCGCCGGGTCGAGAAGCCGGACGGGGGCGGACGGATCGGGCACGAGCGGCATCCGTGGGCCTCCTCTCGTTGACTGATCTTGACTGATCGGGCTGCACCCAGGTCAACGAGCCGACCGCCCCGGAGGGCATGGCGGAAGCCCGGACCGTCCGGCCCCGCACCGATCCGATCCGATCCGATCCGATCCGAGGCGGGATACTGGACACCAAACACCGTTCCGACAAGCCGGGTTGTGGCGATGGCCACAGGCGCGCGCCCAGCCCGGCAGGAGCATTGACGGGTTTGTTGACGCGGAGTCTCATGAAGGCATGACTCGGCCCACGACCGCCGCGCTGGCGGACCTCATCGACACAGAGGCCAGGAACGACCCCGACTTCGACGCGCTGCGGGACTCCCTGGGCGCGCTGAAGAGCCGCGAGGAGGTCGCCGAGCGGCTGCTCGCCTCGTCCGCCAAGCACTCCTACGACCCGGACAAGGTGCTGGACTGGGACGCCCCATGGGAGGAGGGCAAGTGGTTCTGGCCCCCGGAGCTGCTGTCCCTCTACGACACGCCCCTGTGGTACCAGATGTCCGAGGAGCAGCGGATCGAGCTGTCCCGGCACGAGGCCGCGGCGATCGGCGCGGTGGGGATCTGGTTCGAGCTGATCCTGATGCAGCTCCTGGTCCGGCACATCTACGACAAGCCGTCCACCAGCGCCCATGTCCGGTACGCCCTCACCGAGATCGCCGACGAGTGCCGGCACTCGATGATGTTCGCGCGGGCCATCGAGAAGAGCGAGACCCCGGTGTACGGGCCGAACCGCCTGCACCACAACGTCAGCCGCTTCTTCAAGACCTTCTCCACCACCCCGGGTTCGTTCACCGGCACCCTCCTCGGCGAGGAAGTGCTGGACTGGATGCAGCGGTTGTCCTTCCCCGACGAACGGGTGCAGCCGCTGATCCGCGGCATCCACCGCATCCACGTGGTGGAGGAGGCACGGCACGTGCGGTACGCCCGCGAGGAACTGCGCCGCCAGATGAAGGTCGCGCCCCGCTGGGAACGGCAGATGGCCCGCATGAGCTGTGGCGGCATGGCCAGGACGTTCTCCGAAGTCCTCGTCGATCCGCGGGTGTACACGAACATCGGCCTCGACCGGGCCGAGGCGGTGGCCCAGGTCAAGGCCAGCGCGCACCGGCGGGCGGTGCTCCAGGAGGGCGCCAAGCGGCTGACGACCTTCCTGGAGGAGATCGGCGTGCTCAACGGCCTCGGACGCCGGATGTGGCGCAGCGCCGGTCTGCTCGCCTGACACCTTCCGCGCGCGAAGCGAAGGCCCGGTCCTGGGACCGGGCCTTCTTCCGTAGCGGGGACAGGATTTGAACCTGCGACCTCTGGGTTATGAGCCCAGCGAGCTACCGAGCTGCTCCACCCCGCGTCGACACACCGAACTCTACGCCATCCCGCGCCCCACTCCGACCACCGAGCCTCCGCGGCCCGGTGCGGGAGACTTTCCCTGACGGGAATCCCTCGACGGCGGCGGGTGAACGACGGTGGCGCGACCGGTGGTCGGTGCGGCTCCGCGCCGCTGCGCGGAGTGCGGCGGGTACGAGTACGGCGGGGCGCCCGACTGTGCGGCCTGCCGCGAACTGGTCGACGCCGTCGTGGAGGACGAGTGGCGGTCGTTCCGCAGCGGCTGGGACGCCGGGGAGGAGGAGGACGTCACGCTGGCCGCGATGGTCGCGGACGAGCCCGACCGGCACGACTGGCGGGTGGTGGACGCCGCGCTCGACAGGCTGGTCTGTTCCGCGTGCGGTGACCGGCTGAGCCGCGGCCCGGCCGGCTGCCCGCCCTGCGACCTGGCGCACGGCTTCCGTTACGCGGCGCGCGAGACGGACCGGCCGGGCGTTCCCCCGGGCAACGAGCACGCCGTCCGGGTCAACGTCTCGGTCGTGCGCCGGCCCCACGTCACCTCGGCGAACGAACTCCTCGTGCGGCGCCTGCTGTTGCCGGCCCTTCTGGTCGGGTTCCTGCCGACCACCGAGGAGGCCCAGCGGCTGGGCGCCCTGGTCAGGAGGAGTCCCCCGGCGGAGCGGGCCCGCCGCACCGAGGAGGCCGTCGAGGAGCTGCTCCGCCACCGGCGCGCCGGGTGACCCGGCGGCGGCCCGGGAACCGGCCTCGGCCGCCGGGCGTCTTCGCGCCCGGGGAAGAACGGGCACGGGGGAACGGGGAGGGCACATGGCGCTGGGCGTACGGACACGGCTGGCCGTGGTCATGCTGGCGGGCACCCTGACGCTGGCCGGATGCCGGGACGACGCGACGGACGGGAGCGACGGCACCGACGCCACGGACGGCACGGACGCGACCGACGGCACGGACGGGCAGGACTCCGCCGGTGATCGGTCCTGGCAGTCCGCTGGCGGCGGCGCGGTGCCCGCGTTCCGGGTGTCGCTCCCCGAGGGCACCGAGCTGACCGCCGAGCCCCGCGACGACGAGGACGTGTGTCCCGCCGCCCCCGCCTGGAGTGCCTGGCAGGACGACGGGCGGGCGTTCACGGTGTCCTCCCTCCCGGTCTCCTGCGCGATCGACGAGACGGTGAACGAGTCCCCGCTCAACGGCCGGCACCCCGACTACCGCACCGCCGACGACGTCCCGGACTGGCTGACCGCGGACGCCGACCGGGTACCCACCGCGCTCGGCGAGGCGCTGCTCTTCACGCAGACCTACACCGAGTGCACCAACGCCTGCACAGGTGGCCTGGGCGCAATGGCGCGACGACCGACGAGCCCTCATCTATCCTCGTCGTCGGCAGCGTCAGAGGTGTAGAAGAGACAGGTCCGGAGCGCGGCCACCCGGGGAGCCGGTTCCGCCCGACCCGGCTTCCCGGGGCCGGTACGTCAAGGGGCCGGGACGTCAGGGGGTCGGGACGACCATCGGCGCGCCCGTCACCGGGTCCGGGACGACGACGCAGGGCAGGTCGAACACCTCCCGCACCAGCGCCGCGTCGATGATGTCGGCGGGCGCGCCCTCGGCGACGACGCGGCCCTCCCGCATCGCCACGAGGTGATCGGCGTAGCGGCACGCCTGGTTGAGGTCGTGGAGGACGGCGATGATCGTGCGCCCGCCGTCGCGCAGGCGGGCGAGGAGCGCCAGGAGCTGGTACTGGTGGGCGAGGTCGAGGAAGGTGGTGGGCTCGTCGAGCAGCAGGTAGGGCGTCTCCTGGGCGAGCACCATCGCGATCCACACCCGCTGGCGCTGCCCGCCGGAGAGGCTCTCCAGCTCGCGGTCGGCGAGGTCGCCCACCCCGGCGGCGGCCATCGCCTCGTCCACGGCCCGTTCGTCCTCGGGCGACCAGGTGGCCAGGACCGACTGGTGCGGGTACCGGCCGCGGGCGACGAGCTGGCGGGCGCGGGTGTTCTCGGGCGCGGTGAGGGTCTGGGGCAGGAAGCCGACCTGGCGGGCGATGGCCTTGGGCCGCCAGCGGGTCACGTCCCGGTCGTCGAACGAGACCGTGCCCGCCGTCGGCCGCAGCAGGCGGACGAACGCCCGCAGGAGCGTGGACTTGCCGCAGGCGTTGGCGCCGACGACGGCGGTGAACGCGCCGTCCGGCACGTCGAGGCTCAGACCGGTGGACACCGTCCGCTCCCCGTAGGCGAGGGTGATCCTCCGGGCGGACAGCCGCGCGGGCACGGATACGGGTACGGACGCGGGCGCGGGTACGGACGCGGTCACGGCCGGGCGACCTCCTTGTAGAGCAGCCAGAGCAGGTAGCAGCCGCCGAGCGCGGTGGTGACCACGCCGACCGGCAGGACCACGGGGGCCAGCACGGTCTGGGCGAGCAGGTCGGCCGCGAGCAGCAGGACGCCGCCGGTCAGGGCGGCGGGCAGCAGGGGCACGCCGGAGGCGCCCGCGAGGCGGCGGCCGATCTGCGGCGCGGCGAGCGCGACGAAGACGACGGGCCCGGCGACGGCGGTCACCGCGGCGGTGCAGCCGACGCCCGCGAGGACGCTCAGCAGCCGCAGCCGCCGCAACCGGACGCCGGTGGTGACGGCGAGTTCGTCGCCGAGCGCGGCCTGGCGGGTGGCGTGGGCGAGGACGGCCAGCAGCAGCGCGAGGCCCCCGATGGCCAGGAACGACAGCTTCACGTCCCGCCAGTCGACACCGTTGAGGGACCCGGCGTTCCAGCCGGTCGCGGCGATGGCGACATCGAGGTCGGCGCGGAGCACGATCCAGGAGTTGAGCGCGGTCAGGACGGCGTTGACACCGATGCCGATCACGACCAGCCGCAGACCGTCGAACCCGGCGTCCAGGGACAGCAGGTACACGACGACGGCGGTGAGCAGGCCGCCGGTGGCGGAGACGGTGGCGAGCTGGGCGGGGGTGCCGGCGAGGACGGTGAGGGCGATCAGCGCGCCGGTGTAGGAGCCGGCGTCCAGGCCGATGACGTCGGGGCTGCCGAGCGGGTTGCGGGTGAGGTTCTGGAAGACGGCGCCGGCCAGGCCGAGGGCGGCGCCGAAGACGAGCGCGGCGGTGACCCGCGGCAGCCGCCACTCGCGGACGACGAGGACGGAGTCGCCCCGCCCGGCGAGCGCCCGCAGCACGTCGGCCGGGTGGTCCCAGGAGTCGCCCCGGCACAGGGCGGCCAGGGCAAGGGCCGCGGCGGCGGCCAGCAGTGCGCAGGTGACGACGGCCGTGCGGCGTTCGAACCGGGCCGAGCAGCGTCCCAGCCGCAGCACGAGGGGCCCGGCGGCGCGGGCGGGAGCGGCGTTCACAGCGCGATCGCCCCGCGTCGGCGGACGGCCCAGATGAGGACGGGGCCGCCGAGGAAGGCGGTGACCACGGCCACCGGGACCTCGCCGGTGGGCAGCAGCACGCGGGAGGCGATGTCGGCCGTCAGCAGCAGCAGCGGCCCGAGGACCATGGTGTACGCCATGAGCCAGCGCAGCGAGCCCCGGGCGGCACGGCGGGCGAGGTGGGGCACCATCAGGCCGAGGAAGGTGATGGGCCCGGCGACGGCGGTGGCGGTCCCGGCGAGCACGGTGACCAGGCCGAGGACCGCGATCCGGGGCCGGGGGACGTGGGCGCCGAGGGCGGGGGCGACGCCCTCGCCGAGCGCGAGGGCGTTCAGCGGGCCGGTGAGCAGGAGGGCCCCGGCCAGGGCGAGGGCCATGACGAGGAGCGGCACGGTCGGCGACACCTGCTCGCGGCCGGCCAGGGAGCCCACGGACCAGAAGCGGTACCGGTCCAGGACGTCGGGGAACGTCAGGCGCATGCCGAGGGAGAGGCCGCCGAGGACGAAGCTGAGGGCGGTGCCGGCGAGCAGCAGGCGCAGGGGCGAGGTCCGCCCGACGGCGTGGACGAGGAGCGCGGCCAGCAGGGAGCCGGTGAACGCGAGGGCGAGCTGGGTGGCCTGGTGCCCGGCGACGCCGAGTGCGGCACCGAGGCTGATGGCGAATCCGGCGCCGAACGTCACGCCGAGGACGCCGGGTTCGGCCAGGGGGTTGCGCGTCAGGGTCTGGATCAGCGTGCCGGCGCAGCCCAGGGCGGCCCCGACGCCGACGGCGAGCACGGTGCGGGGCACGCGGACCTCGCGGGCGATGAGCCGGGCGTGGGGGCCCGCGCCGCCGGTGACGGCCCGCCACACCTCGGCGGGCGGAACGGTTCCCGCGCCGACGCAGAGGCTGGCACCGGCGGCGAGCAGCAGGGCGGCGAGGGCCGCGACGAGCAGCGCGACGCGGACACCGGCGGGCGGGGCGGCGGGGGTCTCAGTCCTCAAGTCCGGCGACTCCGCGTCTCCAGTAGCCGGTGCACAGGGCGTCGAGCCGGCCCTTGTGCCAGGCGCGCAGCGGCTTGATGTCCTCGGCCTCACCGGCGGCGAACAGGAACGCGCGCCCGGCGGGCAGCCGCAGCCCCGTGACGGTGCGGGCCAGCGCGGAACGGTCACCGGCCCGCACGAGGCGGTGGACGGTGACGCCCGCGCGGTCCGGCAGCGGGTAGTCGTGTTCCGACGCGTCGCCGGTCTCCACGACCAGGTCGGCGGAGACGTCCGCGCCGGCCTCCTCCAGCCAGCGCGCGGCGGCGGGCAGACCGGTCCCGTCGACGGCCAGCACGTAGTGGTCGTAGGTGTGCGGGAACGCCTTGGCGCCGGGCGGCCCGGCGATGACGACCTCCTCGCCGACGGCGGCCCGCCGCGCCCAGCCGGAGGCGACACCGCCGTCGTGGAGGACGAAGTCGAGGTCCAGCTCGCGGGCTTCCGCGTCATGGCGGCGGACGGTGTACTTGCGGGTGGTGGGGAACGGGCGCGGCCAGTCGAGCATCTGCCGGTCGTTGGGCACGGGGACGCGGAGGGTGCCGTCGGGGTCCGGGAAGACGATCCTGACGTGGTCGTCGGCCTGGTAGCTGTGGAAGCCGTCGAGTCCCGGGCCGCCGACGGTCAGGCGCAGCATGCGGGGGCCGAGGAGGGTGCGGCCCAGGACGGTGACGGCGCGGACGCCGATGGGGTAGGGGACGCGGACGAGGCCGGTGCCGGAGCGGTGGTGGGCGGCGACGCGCCCCCGCGGGTCGTGGCGGTCCGTCACCGTTCCTCCTCCAGCAGCGGGGCCAGCGCCTCGTCGAGGGCGTCGAGGGTGCGCAGGGCCGACGCGTAGGTGGCCGCCTCGGTGTAGCGGACGGGGAAGGCGCGGCCGGCGCGGACGGCGGGGAGGTTCTGCCACAGCTCGGAGTCGAGCACGTAGCTCACGGCCTCGCCGGGGGTGCCGTCGGGGCCGACGCTGTAGGTGATGACGTCGGCGTCGCCGAGGCTTTCGGGCAGCTCCTCGATGGAGGGGTACTCGGAGACGGACTGTCCGCCCTCGCCGGGGTCGGCGGGCTCGCCGGGGTAGGAGACGCCGATGTCGCCCGCGATGTTGGTGCCCCAGGCGCCCGCGTACTCGCGCATGAACGTGCCGGCGGCGGCGTCCCCGTAGGAGCCGACGTGGCCGAAGTCGAGGCCGGCCAGCGCGTCGGCGTAGCGCTCGGTCAGCTCGGCGGCCCGCTCCTCGTAGGCGGTGCGGGCCTCCTCGAAACGGTCGAGGCGGCCGGCGGCGTCGGCCTGGCGCTCCGACAGCTCGCGCCAGGCGGAGGGCACGGTGGGGCCGATCGCCACGACGGGGGCGATGGACTCCAGGCGTTCCACGTCGACGTCGCCGAGGACGGGCGCGGGGACGCCGATGACGATGAGGTCGGGGTCCTGCTCGGCGATGGCCTCGTAGTTGGTCTCCGCGGCGTTCTCGCCGGCGATCCTGGGGAGCGCGTCGTAGGTGGCGCGGTCCTCCTCGGTCATCAGCGGCCGGCCGCGTTCCCAACTGGAGACCCCGACGAGCGCCGCGTCGGCCTCGATGAGGACGGGCACGGCGTAGCCGGTGGCGATGACCCGCTGGGGGTCCTCGGGGATGGTGATGTCGCCGTTGTCGGCGGCGAAGACCCGGGTGGCGCCCGCGTTCCGGCCGTCGCCTTCGTCGTTGCCGCCGTCGTCGCCGTCGCCGGAGCAGCCGGTGAGGAGGGCGAGCGGGAGGAGGAGAGCGGCGAGGGCTCTCGGCTTGATCGAGCGCATGGTGGTTCCTTGGGGTCGCACAGGCGGAGCAGTGACTTAGGTTAGCCTTACCTCACTTCGACGGGTATCGCTGAGAGGTCACGCCATGTCGCTCATAGGACACCCGCGCACCGATCCCGTGCGCTGCGAGGAGTTCGCCTACGGCCTCGGCCGCCCCGACGGCATCCTCGTGCTGCGCTACCGGGCCGCGGACGTGCTGGAGTTCGGCGACCGGCGGCAGGATTTCCTGCACCAGCTCTACTTCTCGCCCGACGGCGCGCTGACGGTGCCGCACGGCTCCCGGGTGTGGTTCACCGCGCCGGGCGAGGCGTTCTGGGCGGAGCGGGCCGTCGAGCACGAGGTGCGGGCCGGGGACGGGGGAACGGTCTACCGCGTCTGCCTGCGCCAGGTGCCGCGGGCGCTGGAGGGTCTGCGGGCCGGCCCGGTCTCCGTGGCCCCCGAGGCGGCCCGGCTGCTGACGACGGTGATCGCCCGCGCGGGCTGCCCGGAACGCGAGGCGCTCGCCGCGCGGGAGCGGTTCATGGCGGGTCTGGCCGCCTCGTCCGACGCCTACGTCACGCACCACGCGACGGGCGCGGGCCTCGCGCTCGCCGTGGCCCGGGAACTGGCCCGCGACCCGGCGGACCCCACGGAACTGCGCGAGTGGGCCGGGCGGCTGCACGTCAGCGTCAGAACGCTCCAGCGCGACTTCGTCCGGGAGTTCGGCGTCCCGTTCTCCCGCTGGCGCACCGCCCTGCGCCTGCGGGCGGCACGCGCCCTGCTCCCCGACCGCCCGGTCACCCAGGTCGCCCACCTCGTCGGCTACGCCAGCCCCTCGGCGTTCGTCGCCGCCTTCACCCGGCAGTACGGCCACACCCCGGGCCGCGCCCCGGGCCGGTAGTCCCTGGTGACGCCCCGCGGGAAGCGGGCGGTGCCGCACCCGCCTCCACCGGCACACACCCCGTTCCGTCACAACTCCATCACAGCGGCGCACTTCGCGCCCACGTTCTCCGGCGTCACGGCAGGCTCGACCGCATGACGAACCCGCACTTCGCGCCCTGGGGCACGCAGCCCCCTCGTTGGTCGTTTTTTTTTTTTTCCGCCAGAAGGCGGCATACGAGTTTTCTGCCTGTCTCGTGGGCTCGGAGTGGTGTAGAAGAGCCAGCGCCCCAACGGGTGGCAGCGCCTCACCCGCGGGCAGAAGATCGGTGTCGTCATAGGCGGCCTGGTCGCCCTCGGCGTGCTCGGGAACCTCGTGAACCCGCCCGCCGAGAAGGCCGAGGAAGACGTCACGGCCGCCGGCGGGAACGCCGACACCGCCCCGGAGCAGCGGGCCGAGCCGCTTCCCGGCACCGACGAGGAGCCGGAGACCCGCCCCGAGGCCGACGCGGAACCCCCGGCGCAAACGGCGGAACCGGCCGAAACGGTGGAGACGGTCGAGACGGCCGAACTCCCCGACTTCACGGGGCAGCAGCTCCAGGCCGCCCAGGACGCGGCCCAGGCGGCGGGGTTCTTCTTCCTGACGTCCCACGACGTCTCGGGCCAGGACCGCATGCAGGTGTGGGACAGGAACTGGCAGGTCTGCACCCAGTCACCCCCGGCGGGCGAACACCCCGCGGACACCGAGATCGACTTCGGCACCGTGAAGCTCGAAGAGACCTGCCCCTGAGCCCCCTTGGCGCTGACGCGGCGCCCCCCTCAGCCGCGCAGCGCGGCGAGGATCTCGCTCTCGCGCACCTCCCCGGACAGGGTGGGGCCGCCCGGGAAGAGGAACACCGGCGGGGCCGGGAGGTCCAGCCGGCGGACGCGGGCGAGTTCGGCCCGCACCGCTTCCGCGCCGCCGCCGGTGGCCGTGACGCCCAGCTCGGCGGCGAGCGCGGCGAGCGTGGTGGCGTCCGCGATGTTCAGCCCGTCCGTGAAGTAGGCGCGGAACAGCCGCTCGGCCATCTCCTCGCCCCTGCCCTGCGCGGACGCCCGCGCGACGATCCGGTGCGCGTCGAAGGTGTTCGTGAACACCGCCCGCCGGAAGTCCAGCGCGAGGCCGTCGTCCGCCCCGAACGAGGTGTCCCCGGCCAGCCGGGCCGCGACGGCTTCGCCGCGCTCGCGCGCCCAGACGCCGACGAGCGGCTCACCGGCGGGTGACGCCTCCGGCCGGAGCTGGAAGGGGCGCAACACGGTCTCGGCCGTGCCGCCCTCCGCGCGGTACCGGCGCAGGGCCCGGGTGTACCGGGTGAAGCCGATGTAGCAGTGGACGCAAGAGAAGTCGAGGACGACCTCGACGCGATGCGGGGTGTTCATGACCGGGCTCCCGGGAGTGAGGTGGGTACGGGGGTGGCTCGCCGGCGCGTCACCAGGGCATCGGCCCGCGTGCCGTGACATAGCCGCCGGTCGGCCCGTCGGGTCCGGTCATGGCCATGCGGACGATGATGTCGGCGCCCTCCTCGACGGTCTGAGCGCCGGTGTGGCCGTTGAGGTCGGTGGCGGTGTGGCCGGGATCGACGGCGTTGATCCGCATCCCCGGCAGGGCCCGCGCGTACAGGGTGTTGATCATGTTCAGGGCGGCCTTGGAGGAGTTGTACGGCAGCGAGGAGACCCAGAGCGGGACGAGCGAGGCGTGGGCGGCCGGGTCGGCCGCGACGGCCAGCGAGCCGAGGCCGCTGCTGACGTTCACCACGGTCGGCGACGCGCTCAGGCGCAGCAGCGGCAGAAAGGCCCGGGTGACGCGGACCGCGCCGAAGACGTTGGTGTCGTAGGCGGCGAGCATGTCCTCGGCGGTGATCTCCTCGACGGGTCGCAGGGCGCCGACGACACCGGCGTTGTTCACCAGGACGTCCAGCCGCCCGGCCCGCTCGCGGACGCGCGCGGCGGCGGCGCGCACCGAATCGTCGTCGGTGACGTCGAGGAGGAGGCAGTGGCCGCCGACGGACCGGGCGGCCTCCTCGCCCCGGCGGGCGTCGCGGGCACCCAGGTACACGGTGTGCCCCTCCTGGACCAGGCGGCGGGCGGTCTCCAGGCCGAGTCCCCTGGTGGCCCCGGTGATGAGGGTCGTCGTCATGCCGGACAGTCTCGCCACGTCGCGGCGGGCCCGGCAGTGCCCTGTTCTTCCTGGTAACGCCAGTACCACTCCCGCGGATCGCGCCGCGCCGATACTGGTGCCATGAGCGCGCGCGGCGGCAGGCAACCACGGCGGCACGGTGGCGACCTGGGTGAGGCGCTGCGCCGCTGGCGTGACCGCGTCCCTCCCGGCGCGGTGGGGCTCCCCGACGGACGGGCCCGCCGTACGCCCGGCCTGCGACGCGAGGAGCTGGCCCTGCTGGCGGGCATCTCGCCCGAGTACGTGACCCGCCTGGAGCAGGGCCGGGCGACGTCCCCGTCCGTCCAGGTACTCGGGGCCCTCGCGCGGGCGTTGCGGCTGTCGGAGGCCGAACGCTCGCATCTGTTCCTGCTGGCGGGACAGCCCGAACCGGCGAACGGCCGCCGGTGGGGCCGGATCACGCCGGGCGTGCGGCGGCTGCTCGACCAGATGGCGGGCACACCCGTCGGTGTCTACGACGCGGCCTGGACGCCCCTCGCCTGGAACCCCCTCTACGCCACCGTGACGGGCGACCCGTCCGCCCTGGCGGGCCGGCACCGCAACCTCGTCTGGCGGCACTTCGTCGGCCCGCCCGGCCGTGTGGCCCACACCGCCCGGCAGCGGACCCGCTTCGAGACCGCGGTCGTCTCCGACCTGCGGGCCGCCCGCGCCCGTTACCCCGCGGAACCGGCCCTGCACCGCCTCGTCGCCGACCTCCGCGACGCCAGCCCGCGCTTCGCCGCCCTGTGGGACACCCACGAGGTGAGCGGCCACGCCCCGCACACCAAGACCATCCACCACCCCGACGCCGGGGCGCTCGACCTCGACTGCGACATCCTCACCGAGTCCGGCGGCGACCTGCGCGTCGTGATCCTCACCGCGGCACCGGGCGGGGCCGCCGCCGGCAAGCTCCACCTGCTCGACCTCCTCGCCACCCGGCAGACGCCCGCACCCCACCCCGGGACGCACCGGACGACCGGGAACTGACCGCCCGGCGCGCCCTGTTCGCCCCGACGGACGGTTGATCGCCCGCCTCCGGCGGGCGGAGTTCCCCTTGTCAGGCGCTGACGAGCCGAGGGACCGTTTTCGTCCCGGTCCGCACAGGAGCCCACCTTAGAAGGTAGCCACAAACAATAATTGTGAAGAACAATGGTTCGCCATTGTCGAACACTGGTCGCCTCGCTACCGTCTCTCCCACCTGCTCGTGCCGCACCGAAGAGCCGTTCGTGGCACCGGCGCGTCAACGCCCGCTCCCGGACGTGCGCCACCGATGTCGCTCAGCCGCCGGCTCCCGCGGTGCGACGGTTCGCCGGCCCCCTCTCACGGGGCCGGCCACGTGCACCTCCGTTCTGCCCACGAGAACAAAGGAGTTCCCCCATGCATCACCGCACGATTCACCGCAGATGGCGGCTCAAGGCCGCCGTGACCGGTGTCCTGGCCGGTGCCGCGCTGCTCTGCGCCGGGTCCGTACCCGCGCTGTCCGGGACGGCCGTCGCGGCGGACACGGCGGCGGAGGAGGAGGAGTTCCGGCGCGGCCCGGACCCGACGCTCGCCGCGATCCAGGCCCAGGAGGGGCCGTTCGACTACGCGACCACCACGGTCTCCGACCGGCCGACCTTCGACGGCGGCACGATCTACTACCCCACCGACACCAGCCAGGGCACCTTCGGCGCGATAGCCATCTCCCCCGGCTACACCTCCACCCAGTCGGCGGTCGCCTGGTACGGCCGCACCCTGGCGTCGCACGGGTTCGTCGTCTTTACCATCGACACCGAGAGCCGCTACGACCAGCCCAACTCCCGCGCCGAGCAGCTTCTGGACGCGCTGGACTACCTCACCGACACCAGCACCGTCCGCAGCCGGATCGACCCCGACCACCTGGCTGTGGCCGGTCACTCCATGGGCGGCGGCGCCGCCCTGCGCGCCGCCCAACTCCGCCCGGAGATCCAGGCCGTCGTCCCGCTGACCCCGTACCACACGACCAAGACCTGGTCCTCGGTCACCTCACCCACGCTGATCTTCGGCAGTGAGAACGACACCGTCACCCGCGTCGGCCAGCACGCCGAGCCGTTCTACACCAGCCTCGGCACCCAGGAGCGCGCCTACCTGGAGCTGAACAACGGGACGCACACCACCCCCGTCAGCTTCAACTCCACCATCGCGCAGTACACCGTGGCCTGGCTCAAGCTCTACGTCGACAACGACACCCGCTACGAGCAGTTCCTCTGCCCCGCGCCCAGCGCGGGCGGCACCATCCAGGAGTACCGCAGCACCAACTGCGCCGCCTGACCCCGCCCTTCCCCTCTCGATCCCCCGGCCCGGACGGAAACCCCACGCCCCCGTCCGGGCCGGGCACACGCCGTCCCGGAGCCCACGCCTCCGCGGGAGCGGCGATCGGTGTCCCCCCACGGCGGGTCTCCCCGGGCGAGGTGGGCCATCCTGGTCCCAGCCAGTTCGCAGAAGCGGCCCGGGAAGAACCTCGACCAGGGAGTCCGTCATCGCCCGCCAGCAGCGCACCTCCTATACACATTTCCGAGCCCACGAGTCTCCCTCTCACACTGTCTTTCTTTTATCGCATCCACGTAGCCCTCACAGTACTCCACTGTCCTCTTCGTCGGCAGCGTCAGATGTGTATACGAGACATCCTCCTGTACCGCGTGGGTCAGCGCTCCGGGCGGCTGTTCAACGCCTCCCTCCAGGAATCGGGCCTACGGCTGCGGCACTACGCGCTGCTGCGCTTCCTCGCCACCTCCGAAGGCGCTCCGCAACGCGAGCTGAGCGCGCGCCTCGGCTACGACCCGAGCGCGATCGTCGGCCTGGTCGACGACCTGGAGAAGCTCGGCTTCGCCGAACGCCGCCCCTCCCCCGACGACCGGCGCAGCCGGATTGTGGTCCTGACCGGCAGTGGCCGCGCCTACCTGCGCGACACAGACGAGGCGTGCCTGCGCGTGACGAACGAACTGCTCGCGCCGCTCGAACAGCCCGAGCGGGAGACACTGCACGCGCTGCTCACCCGCATCGCGAACCTCGGCCCCGGCTGACCCTCCCCCGCACGCCGCCGGCCCGGCCGCGGCGGGCCGGATCGTCACACGACGTTCGGTGTCCCGGCCCGGTCGTGGTGGTGGTGGTGGTGCGCGTGTCCGTCGTCCGGGCCGAGGCCGTCCCACTCCGGGAAGGGGTCCTCGTACCCGCACCAGACGGCTGCCCCCGCCCGCCACTCGGCATCGTCGAGCAGGCAGGCGGCCAGCGCCGACCGCAGCGCCTCCTTGTCCAGGTCCGTACCGATGAAGACGAGTTCCTGACCCGATGACAGGCCGCCCTCCGCCGGGGCGGCACGGACACCGGACGGCTCGAACCGCGCGACGGATCCCGCCTGGGACCACAGGCCGGTGATCCGCGGCCGGGTCGCCAGCCAGAAGAAGCCCTTGGAACGCAGCACCGAGCCGAACGCGCCGCTGTCGAGCCGCTCGGTGACGAAGGCCCACAGGCGGCCGGGATGGAAGGGCCGGCCGGAGCGGAAGAGAAGGCTGGAGATCCCGTACTCCTCGGTCTCCGGCACGTGATCGCCGTTGAGTTCGGCCAGCCAGCCCGGGGCCTCCTGGGCCTTGGCCAGGCTGAAACCGCCCGTGCCGAGGATCTCCCGGAGCGGGACCCGGCCGTGGCTCGCGCGGATCACCCGGGCCGCCGGGTTGAGGCGGCGCAACGCCGCCTCCAGGCGGACGGTGTGGTCGGGACCGACGAGATCGGTCTTGTTGAGCACCAGCACATCGGCGAACTCGACCTGATCCGCCAGCAGATCGCTGACGGTCCGCTCGTCGTCCTCGTACTGGTCCAGGCCGCGGTCGGTCAGAGCGTCCCCGCGCGTCAGCTCGGGAACGAAGTTCGCCGCGTCCACCACCGTCACCATGGTGTCCAGGCGCGCCAGGTCGCCCAGGGTGGCCCCGTCGTCCCGGGGGAAGGAGAAGGTGGCCGCGACCGGCATCGGTTCGGAGATGCCGCTGGATTCGATCAGCAGATAGTCGAACCGGCCGGCGCGCGCCAGGCGGTCCACCTCCTCCAGGAGGTCGTCCCGCAGCGTGCAGCAGATGCAGCCGTTGGTCATCTCCACCAGCCGCTCCTCCGTGCGGGACAGGGAACCGCCGTCCCGGACCAGCGCCGCGTCGATGTTGACCTCGCTCATGTCGTTGACGATGACCGCGACCCGGAGCCCCTCGCGGTTGGCCAGCACATGGTTGAGCAGGGTCGTCTTGCCCGCACCGAGAAAGCCGGAGAGAACGGTCACCGGAAGCCGGACGTCACCTCGTGTCACGAGAACCCTCATCGCTAGTGAAAATGATTACCGTTTCTGTATGATACGCGCAGGGCTCGCGGCGGGCAGCGCCGAGGACCGCGAGACCCTGGGGACCGACAGGCATGGAGACCGCGTTGAGCCGCCGCACGCCTTCCCTGGGCGCCGCCCAGGAGACGCTCCTGATACCGCTCTACGGCCGCGCCGTGGAGCAGCACAAGCCCGAGCCCGCGCTCCGCGACCCCCGGGCCGCGGAGATGGTCGAGGCGATCGACTACGACTTCTCGCGCTTCGACGGCCTGCCGAGCCTGACCGGCACGGTCCTGCGCACCCTGCTGTTCGACTCCTGGACACGCGACTTCCTGGCCCGGCACCCCGCCGGGACGGTGGTGGAGATCGGCACCGGTCTCAACACCCGCCACGAGAGGGTGGACAACGGGCGGGCGCTCTGGTTCGACCTCGACCTGCCGGATGTCATCGAGCTGCGCCGCGCGTTCTTCACCGACACCCCGCGCCGACGCATGCTCGCCGCCTCGGTGACCGACGACGACTGGCTCCGCGTGATCCGCGAACACTCCCCGGGTCCCTGCCTGTTCTCGGCCGAGGCCGTGCTGCCCTTCCTCCACGAGGCCGACGTCCGAGGCGTGATCGAACGGATCGCCGCCGCGTTCCCGGGCAGTTGGCTGGCGCTGGACACCATCAGTCCCCCACTGCTCGAAGCCCAGGACCAGCACGACGCCCTCAGCAAGGTCGAGGCCCGCATGCGATGGGGCTGCGCCGACGCGGACATCATCACCGCATGGGTCCCCGGCAGCCGCCTCCTCGGCACCCACACCATGTCCACGCTGCCCCCCGGCGTCCACGACGCGCTACCGGCCCCGACCCGGCAGATGCTGACCGACCTGGCCCACCAACACCTCCCCCAGGTGGAGGGCTACCGCATGCACCTCATCCACCTCTCCTCACCACCGCACCACCTCACCCACCGCCGACCCGATGCGTGCGGCGACCGGTGAGACGGGCAGTGGGCTGGGCAGGCCAATGGGGAGTTGGTCACCCCGCCCCTGGCCGGAGTGGCGAGGCAGTTGCCGGTGAGGAGGCACGGGTCGTGACCGGTGGCGGCCGGCAGGGGTCTGCGGGAAGCCCGGATCGGGTTCCATGGTGGTGACGTAGTCGGCCCTGGGGTTCACCATGGCCGGGACGACCTTCAGTGGCCGACTGACCGGGAGATCGCTCCGGCCCGGTTTCGGCGCGCTGCTCGGGAACTTCCGCATCCGGGGGGAGCTGTGGACGTTTCCCGATCGCGGGACGGGCGGTGCGATGCGCGTAACGGGTACCGCGGACGGTCGCGGCCTCGAGGCGGTCCCTTCTCTACTTCTCCGTGCTGGGCGCGGAGAGGTGAAAAAGAGACGGGTCGAGGTCGGGGAGGTAGGAGGCGGCGCGGAGGAACTGGTCGCGCAGCCAGCGGTGGGCGGGGTCGGACTCGCGTGACGGATGCCACCACAGCGCCAGCCTCATGACGGGGGACTCGAACGGGAACTCCACCGCCTTCACGCCGGGCGGCAGGCCGACGGTCGAGACGAGCCGGCGTTGCAGCAGCGCGAGGTTGTTCGTCCCGGTCACGAGGCTGGGGACGGCCAGGAAACTGTCGGTGCCCAGCCGGACGTCCGGCTCGATGCCGTGCATCCGCAGGGTCCGCGCGCCCAGCGTCGACATCGTCGCGTGGTGGTAGGTCATGACCCAGGGAAGCGTGCTCAGGGCGTCGCGCGTCAGGCCCTCGGTGGCGGCGGGGTTGCTCTCGTCGAGCAGACAGACCCACCGGTCCTCGAACAGGTCGAGGTGGGGGACGTCGCTGAGGGCGCCGTGGGGCATGATCATCGTGTCCACGTCCCGGAGGAACTCGTCCGGACGCTCGGTCGCGGCCGTCGCCAGGGGCGCGAACCTGACCCGGACGCCCTCGCCGCTCGCGTCGATGATCCGCAGGAGCTCGTCGCCGATCACCGGCAGCGCGTAGTCCGAGGCGGCGACCACGAACTGGCGCCTCGTCCCGCGCGGGGAGAACCCGGGCCGGGTGCCGAACACGCCATCGACCGCGCGCGCCGCCACCTCGACGTGTTCACACAACTGCCGGGCGAACGGCGTGAGTTCACTCCGGTTGCCGACGCGGGTGAGCAGGTCGTCCTCGAAGTGCCGGCGGAGTCGCGCCAGAGCGGCGCTCATCGTCGGCTGGCTGACCATCAGCTCCTCCGCCGCGCGCGTCACGCTCCGGTGCCTCAGCAGCGCGCGCAGTGACGTCAGCAGGTTCAGATCGACCCGGTTGAGGCGCACCCGCACATCACTTCCCTCGCACGGTTCCCACAGGTCATCGAGGCGGCCTATGGCGACCATCGGGTTTTGCGGCTTCCCGCCACATGACGTCCGTCACATAGTAACGGCGGTTGGCACCGGACGACCGGGACGACCGGGACGGCCGGGCACAGGCAACGAAGCGGAGGGCCAGGATGTCGAGCCGAGTCGGAGTGGACGTCGGAGGCACGTTCACCGACCTCATCATGTGCGACGACGCCACGGGGGAGATACGGGTGGCCAAGCGGCCGACCACCCCGCGGGCCCCCGAGAAGGGCGTGCTGGACGCCGTGCGGGCCGGAGTCGGCACGGAGCGGGTCGGCTCGCTGGCCTACTTCCTGCACGGCACCACCATCGGCCTCAACGCTCTCCTCACCCGCGAGGGGGCGACCGTCGGCATCATCACCACCCGCGGCTTCCGCGACGTGATCGAACTGCGCCGGGGTGACCGCACGGACGCCTTCGATCTGTTCTGCCGCGAGCCGGAGGTGCTGGTCCCCCGCCACCGGCGCTTCGAGGTGACCGAGCGCGTCGGCTTCCGCGGCGAGGTCCTCACCCCGCTCGCCGAGGCCGACGTCCGCGCCCTCGTGCCGGAACTGCGCGCGGCGGGCGTCGACTCGGTCGCCGTCGTCCTCCTGCACGCGTACGCCAACCCGGTCCACGAGCGCCGCGTCGCCGGACTCCTGGCCGAGGCGGGCTTCACGGGACAGATCTCGCTGTCCCACGAGGTGGCCGCCGAGTACCGCGAGTACGAACGCACCACCACGACCACCGTCGACGCGTACGTGCGCCCGAAGACGTCCACGTACCTCGACGCCCTGGAAGCCGGACTGGCCGGTCTCGGCTGCGAGGCGGAGGTGCTGGTCACCCGGTCCGGCGGGGGCGCGCTGCCGCTGCGGCAGGCCCGCGACCGCCCGTTCGAGACCATCATGTCCGGGCCCGTCGCCGGTGTGCAGGGCGCGGCGGAGATCTCCCGGCTGCTCGGCCTGCCGTACGCGATCACCGCGGACGTCGGCGGCACGAGCTTCGACACCGCGCTCGTGGTCGACGGCCGCCCGCAGCTCCAGTACGAGGGCAGCATCGAGGGCATCCCCGTCCTCGCGCCCTGGGTCGACGTCCGCTCGATCGGTGCGGGCGGCGGCTCCGTCGCCTTCGTGGACGAGGGCGGTCTGCTGCGCGTCGGCCCGCGCAGCGCCGGCGCGAGCCCAGGACCGGCCTGCTACGGGCAGGGCGGCACCGAGCCCACCACGACGGCCGCGGCCTGCCACCTCGGCATGTTCGGGCCGGGACAGCTCGCGAACGGCTGGGTGCTCGACCGCGAGGCCGCCACCCGTTCCCTGGCGGGGATCGCGGAGCGGCTCGGCCTGTCCGCCGACGATGTCGCCGCCGGCGTCATCCGCATCGCCGCGGCGGCGATGGCCGGCGCCATCCGGGAGGTGACCGTCGAGCGCGGCATCGATCCCCGCCGGTGCGCGCTCATGCCCTTCGGTGGCGCCGGCCCCCTGTTCTCCGGCGTGGTCGCCGACGAACTCGCCATCGACACCACGGTGGTGCCGCCGTTCGCCGGCAACTTCTCGGCGTGGGGCCTGCTGGGTGCGGAGATCACCCACACGGCCGCCCGCACCAAGGTCCTCGACCTCGGCGAGGAGGCCGTGGGGCAGCTCGACGCGCTGCTCGCCGAGCTGTACGCCGACCTCGTGGAGCGCGCCGGCGCACAGGCGCGGGAGGAGACGGTCTTCGAGGCGGCCCTCGACATGCGCTACGCCGGGCAGGACCACGCGCTCACGGTCGGCGTCCCGCTCGACGGCCGGCGCGTCGCCGCCACCGCGGCCGGGCTGGAGGCGCTGTTCACCGCGGAGTACGACGTCCAGTACGGCCACGTGATGGACGAGCGGGTGCAGGTCGTCGCGACCCGCGCGACCCTGCGCCGCCCGCTGCCGCGACGGCGCGTCGGCGCGCCGGCGCCCCGCGCGGACCTGCCCGCCCGGCCCTCCCTGACCGCGTACTCGTTCGCCGAGCGGCGCCGGCGCGACTTCGCCGTCGTCGACCGCGACGCCGTCACCGAGGTCCTCGCCGGGCCCGCCATCGTCCTGGAACAGACCACCACCACCTACATCGACGCGGGTCACGAGGCACGGCGGGACGGGACGTCCGGCTGCCTGGTGATCACGCGCCGGACGAGGAGCTGACCTCCGATGACGACCCACACCGCCGAACGCGTCCTGCACCGCGGCACGGGCACACTCCTGTCCGGCTACGACCCGGGCGGCGCGGACCCGGTCACCACCGAAGTCGTCCGCCACGGCCTCAACTCGGCAGCCGAGCAGATGAAGCGCACGCTGGTGCGCACCGCCTTCTCGCCGATCATCTACGAGGCGATGGACTTCGCCGCCGCGATCTACGACCGCGACGTGCGGCTGCTGGCCCAGGCCGCCGCGCTGCCCATCTTCATGGGCACGATGAGCTACTGCGTCCACGGGGCCGTGGACGCGGTCGGTGGCGAGGAGGCCCTCAAGCCGGGCGACGTCATCCTGTACAACGACCCGTACGGCTCCGGCTCGCACCAGAACGACATGGCGGTCGTCATGCCGGTCTTCCACGAGGACCGGCTCGTCGGTTACACCGCCATCAAGGGCCACTACCTCGATGTGGGCGGCAAGGACCCGTACATCACCGACTCCGTCGACGTCTTCCAGGAAGGCACGATCTTCCCGGGCGTCAAGATCGTCGACGGCGGCGAGTGGGTCGGCGACATCTTCCGGCTCGCGCTGGCCAACAGCCGCCTGCCGAAGATGATGGCCGGCGACCTCAACGCCGAGATCGCCGGGCTCAAGGCCGGCGCCCGCGAACTGACCCGCATCATCGAACGCCACGGCCACGGCCCGTTCATGTCGGCCGTGGAGCGGATGTTCGACCACGGCGAGACGGTGGTCCGCGGCTACATCGAGTCGATACCCGACGGCCGCTACACCGGCCGCGGGGTCCTCGACTCCAACGGTGTCGACGACGACCTGATCCCGTTCGAGGTCGATGTCGTCATCGACGGCGGCGACATCACCGTCGACTTCGGCCGCGTGCCCGAGCAGCAGGGCGGACCGATCAACACGCCGATGCCGCAGGCCGTGTCCGCCTGCCGCATCGCGCTGTCGATGCTCGCCGGCGGCACCGACATCCCCAACGAGGGGCATTTCCGGCCGCTGACCGTCGTCACCGTGCCGGGCACGATGATGCACCCGGTCAGCCCCGCGCCGGTCTTCCTCGGCTGGGCCGCCCACGAGGCGATGGAGGTCATCTTCGACGCCATCGCGACCGTCGTCCCCGAGGCCGTACCGGCGTGGAGCGGCGGCAACCTGCCCCAGCTCGCCTGGGGTCCGCGCTCGCACCACGGCCGGCCGTGGGCCGACGGCTGCGCGATGCCCGTCGGCCAGGGCGCCTCGGCGCACGGCGACGGCGCGCACGCCCTCCAGTTGCACGCCGCGGCACGCATGCGCGTCACCGGCGCCGAGATCCTGGAGACGCGCAACCCGTGGCTGGTCGAACGCGCCGAACTGCGCGTCGACTCCTGCGGGCCGGGCCGCCATCGCGGCGGCCTCGGGGTCGTCTGGTCGTACCGCGCCCTTGAGGACTTCTTCTACACCGCCGGCGTCGAGCGGACGAAGACCGCGCCGCCCGGGTTCGCCGGCGGCCGGCCGGCCCGCTCCACCGAGCTGCGCCTGGAGTACGCCGACGGCTCGCGCACCGGCTTCGACAAGGTCACGCGCCTGCCCTGCCCCCGGGGTTCGGTCCTCACCGTCAGCACCGGCGGTGGCGGCGGCTACGGGCCGCCGTCGGAGCGCGCGCCCGAGGACGTGCGCGCCGACCTGCGGCTGGGCTACATCACCGAGGAGTTCGCGCGGGAGCACTACCCCCACGTGGACCTGGCCGGGGAGGACGCGTGACCACGGACGAGTTCGTCGACGTCGACCCGCCGTTCCTGTTCCCGGACTACCCGATCACCCGGCTGCGGGCGCCGCTGGAGCCGCCGGTCGTGCTGCCCCGAGGCTGGTTCCACCACCAGCGGGGCCCGGCGTTCGGACGCGTGCGGGTGCTGCCCGGTGACAACGACCTGACCACCGGCCACCCCGGCGTGCCCATCGGCCAGCGGATCATCCTGCGCGGCCGGGTCCTCGACAGCGACGGCCGCGGCGTACCCGGCACGCTCATCGAGATCTGGCAGGCCAACGCCGCCGGGCGCTATGTCGACCGGGCCGACCCGGGCTACTTCCCGCTCGACCCGAACTTCACCGGCGCCGGGCGCACCCTGACCGACAACGGCGGCAACTACCGCTTCACCACCATCAAGCCGGCGGCCTATCCCGGAGCGCCCGGCACCTGGTACCGGCCGGCGCACATCCACGTGTCGCTCTTCGGCCCGTCGCTCGGGCACCGCCTCATCACCCAGTGCTACTTCGAGGGCGACCCGCTGATCGCCGGTGACCCGATCGCCCGCTCCATCCCCGACCCGCGGGCGCTG
Source organism: Streptomyces specialis (assembly GCF_001493375.1). Taxonomy (GTDB): domain Bacteria; phylum Actinomycetota; class Actinomycetes; order Streptomycetales; family Streptomycetaceae; genus Streptomyces; species Streptomyces specialis. Next base: position 870,013 of record NZ_LN929897.1, on the reverse strand, counting down.
GACCGGCTGGTGGCGAAGTTCTCCTTCGACCAGCAGTACGCCGGCGGCTCCGACTCGGCCATGGTCTACGACTGGGACATCGTCCTGCGCGGCCCGGCCACCACCCCGGTGGAGGGCTGACGTGGCGGTCACCACCGTTCTCGGCGCCGGTGACGTGTTCCCCGACCTGCCGAACGGCCGCGAACTGCTCGCCCCCCTGGGCGACCTGCTGTCCCGCGGTGACATCGTGTTCGGCAACTGCGAAGGGGCCTACACCGACCGGCCGGAGCCGGCACCGACGCACAAGCACCTCTCGGTCGCGCCGTCGCGCCACGGCGACTTCCTGGGCGACGCCGGTTTCACCGTGATGAGCCTGGCCAACAACCACGCCGTCGACGCCGGCCACCGGGGACTGCGCGACACCATGGCGCTGCTGCGCGCCCAGGGCATCGCCGTCTCCGGCGCGGGCGAGAACCTGGCCGAGGCGACCGCGCCGACGGTGGTCACGCACGGGCGGACCCGCGTCGCGTTCGTCTCGTACTGTTCCGTCTTCCCCAAGGGCTACGAGGCGCGCGGCACCCGGCCCGGCCTGGCGGGGCTGCGGGTGCTGACCGGCTACCACGAACCCGACCCCAACTTCTGGGAGCCGGGCATCGCGCCCACGATCACCACCACCCCGCACCCCGACGACCTCGCCCGCCTCGACGCGTCGCTCGCACAGGCCCGCCGACTGGCCGACGTCGTGGTCGCGTCCTTCCACTGGGGCTACTCGTCACGGCTGCGCGACGTGCGGGACTACGAGCCGGCGCTCGCCCGGCACGCGGCCGACGCCGGGGCGGACGCCGTGCTGTGCCACCATCACCACGCGCTGCGCGGCATCGAGGTGCGCGACGGCGCGCCGATCTTCTACGGCCTCGGCACGCTGGTGCACCACCTGCGTGTCACCGACGGGACACGGCGCGCGAACGAGCGGCGGCACGGCGCGCTGTCGTCCATGGCCGAGCACGACTTCCTGCCGTACTTCCCCTACCGGGAAGAGGCCCGCGCCACGGGCGTCGCCGTGCTGGAGATCGACGGCGACACCGTCGTCGGCGCGGGGCTGGCCGCCGCGCGCATCGGCGCGGTCGGCGCGACCGTTCCCCTCGGCGCCGGCGACCCCCGCGGCGCCCACGTCCTCGACTACCTCGACACCCTCAACGATCACGCCGGCCTCGACACCGAGTTCGCCCGGCGCGACTGGCACGGCTGGGCGTACGCCGCCGTGCCCCTGAACGGAGGAGCCGCATGAGCACCGCCGCCCACCCGCCGCGCACCGGGCCCCTGGCCGGAGTGCGGGTCCTGGACTTCACCGCCGCGATGGCCGGCCCCGCGTGCTGCATGATGCTGGCCGACTTCGGCGCCGACGTCATCAAGATCGAACCGCCCGCCGGTGAGGGCGGCCGTGTCTGGGGCACCGGCCGGTTCGGGCCGGACGGCGACCTGTCGGGCCTGTTCGTCGCCTTCAACCGCAACAAGCGCGGCGTCGCGCTGGACCTGAAGTCCGCGGCGGGGCGGGCCGCCGTCGACCGGCTGATCGAGAGCGCCGACGTGATCGTCGAGAACTTCAAGCCGGGCGTCGCCGACCGGCTCGGCATCGGCTACGAGCGGGCCCGGGAGCTGCGCCCCGACATCGTCCACTGCTCCATCTCCGGCTTCGGCCAGAACGGGCCGCTGCGCGAGCGCCCGGGCCTGGACAACCTGCTCCAGGCCTACGCCGGACACCTGAGCGTCACCGGGGAACCCGGCCGGCCGTCGGCGCGCATCGGCCCCTCGGCGATCGACCTGCTGACCGGCTCGAACGCGGCGTTCGGCATCATGGTCGCGCTCTGGGAGCGGCGGGTCAGCGGCCAGGGGCAGTCCATCGACACATCGCTGTACGACACGTCCCTCCACCTGATGAGCCACTTCATCGCCGAGTACACCGGCACCGGCCGCCTGCCGGAGAAGTCCGGCCCGTACTTCGCCTTCCTCTCCCCGTACGGCATCTACCGGGCGTCGGACCGGGAGTTCTTCTTCGGGTGCAACGGCCGGCGCAACTACGAGGACTTCTGCCGCCGCATCGGCCGCGAGGACCTGATCACCGATCCGCGGTTCGGCGACAACGGCAGCCGCATCGCGCACCGCGACGAACTCAACGAGATCCTCGTCCCCGTCTTCGCCGCCGAGCCCGCGGAACACTGGATCGACCTGTGCGTCCGCCTGTCCATCCCCACCAGCCTCGTGCACGACCTGTCCGAGGTGCTGGAGCAGGAGCAGCTCGCCGCCCGTGAGATGGCGGTCGACGCCGGCCACGGCCTGCGCACCGCGGGCCTGCCCGTCAAGCTCGGCCGCACGCCCGCCCGCGTCCTGCGCGGCGCGCCGCACCTCGCCGAGCACCAGGCGGAGGTGCTCGGCGAGGCCGGGGCGGTGACGCCGTGAAGGGGACGAGCGTCGCCGGAGTCGGCTCCGTCGGCTTCGGCAGGCACGACGAGAGCGCCGGCTCCCTGGCCGGCCGGGCCCTGTCGGCCGCGCTCGCCGACGCCGGCCTGCGCCGCGACCAGATCGACGGCCTCGTCGTGCAGATCGGCTCCCCCCGCGGCATCGACTACGACGAGGCGGCCACCCTGCTCGGCCTCGACGTCCGCTACGCCTCCCAGACCTGGAGCCACGGCCGGTTCGCCTCGACGGTGCTGATGACCGCCGCGATGGCCGTGGAGTGCGGGCTGGCCGACTACGTGGCCTGCCTCGGCGTGTTCCGCAACAGCCCCCTGCCCCCGTACGGCGAGGCCGGCCGGGCGGACTTCGCCGAGGGCATGCGGGAAGGCGGCGGCGCGCACGCCGAGACACCGTACGCGGGCCTGGCCGCCCCCATCGGCGGCGCCGCCCTCGCCACCCGGCGCTACCTGGCGCTGTACGGCGTCGACCGTGACAAGCTCGGGGCCGTCGCGATCGCGCAGCGCGGCCACGCCGCTCTGAACGAGGCCGCGCTCAAGCGGGACCCGATGACCGAGGCCGACTACCGCGCGTCGCGCTGGATCGTCGAGCCGCTGCGGCTGTTCGACTGCTCGGTGCCGTCCGACTGCGGCACGGTGATGATCGTCACCAGCGCCGAACGGGCCCGCGACCTCGCCGGCACGCCGGTGCGGATGCTCGCCTACCAGGGCATCAACGCCGGCCCCGACGAGTTCATCTTCGGCCGGCCCGGTCTTGGCATCAACCAGGCCGACGTCTTCGACTACCGGCCCGGGACCGCCCGCGTCCACGCCGAACTGGCCATCGCCCCGGCCGACATCGGCACCTTCGGCTGCTACGACGGCTTCACCAGCCAGGTCTGGTGGGCGCTGGAACGCTTCGGCTTCTGCGAGCCCGGCGACGCGCCCGACTGGACCCAGGACGGCCGCATCGCCCTGGGCGGCGACCTGCCGGTCAACACGTCCGGCGGCCACCTGTCCGAAGGCCACAGCAACGGCTGGGGCCAGCTCGCCGAGATCGTCACGCAGGTACGCGGCCGGGCCGGCGCCCGCCAGGTGCCCGGCCTGCGGCTCGCCCAGTGGGGCAGCACCCTCGGCGACTCCATCGTCTTCGGGAGAGACGAGTGAACGCCGTACCGATCGTGCCCCACGACCCCGGCGCGTACGCCGAGGGCCTGCGCGACCTGATCCCGCGCCACGCCCCCGACCTGCGGGTGCCGTTCGACGCGCTGCGCGAGGGGCGGATCGTGCTGCGCCGCTGCTCCGGCTGCCGCCGCACCCGTTACCCGGCCGGGCCGGTGTGCCCGTACTGCTCCGACACCGCCTGGACCTGGGACGACGTGCCGGGCACGGGCGTCGTGCACACCTGGATCCGGTACCGGCGCAGCTACCTCGCCGCGTTCGAACACCTAGTGCCGTACTGCGTCGTCTGCGTCCAACTGGACGACGGACCACGCCTGTTCGGCCGCTGGATCGGCGAGCGGGAGCCGGTGAGCGGGCAGCGTGTCCGCCCCGTCATCGAGCAGTGGCCGACCGGCGACTGCACCACATCGTTCACAGGAGAAACCGAATGAAAGCCGTCGTGCTGCGCCGGACCGGAGGGCCGGAGGTGCTGGCCGTCGAGGAGGTCGACCAGCCCGTCCCCGGCCCCACCGACGCGCTGGTCAAGGTGCTCGCCTGCGGGGTCTCCGGCCACGACGTCGCCGAACGCGGCGGCGTCTACCGCCGCGGCGTCGTGCTCCCCAAGGTCCCCGGCCAGGAGATCTGCGGAGACGTCGTCGCCGTCGGTGACCGGGTCGGGCACCTGTCGGTCGGGGACCGGGTCGCGAACAAGCCGTGGAACAGTTGCGGCCTGTGCCGCGACTGCCGGACGGGCCGCGAGACCTCCTGCCCCGACCGGGCGCAGACCGCCCACGGCGGCTACGGGGAGTACGCCGTGCTGCCGGCCGAGACCCTGGTGCGCATCGCCCCCACCATCGACCCGGCCGTCGGGGCGATTCTCGGGGCGGCCGTCGGTGTCGCCCTCAACGCGGTGCGCGACACCGGGCGGGTCCGCCTCGGTGACACCGTGCTCGTCACGGGCGCCTCGGGCGGGGTGGGGTGGTCGGCCGTGCAGCTCGCGGCCCTGGCCGGCGCGCGCGTCATCGCCCGGACCCGGTCGTCGGACAAGGCCGAGGCGCTGATCGCGGCGGGCGCGCACCAGGTGCTCGTCGACGGCGGGGAGGAGTGGTTCCGCGACATCGGAAAGCTCACCGAAGGGCGGGGCGTCGATGTCGTGATCGACACGGTCGGCAGCCGGGTCTTCACCCCGGCGTTCCGGAGCCTCGCCCAGCACGGCCGGTACGTCCTGGTCGGGCAGTTGTCCGGCGAGGAGGTCTCCATCAACCTCGCGCGTGTCTTCTTCAAACGGGCCGAGCTGCTCGGCGTCGGCAGCGTCACCCGCGCGCAGATCGAGGACGTCGCCTCCCTGGTCGCCGCCGGGCGGCTCCAGCCGCGGATCGCCGGGACGTTCCCGCTCGAAGCGATAGCGGAGGCGCACCGGATGGCCGAGGACGGCCACCAGCTCGGCCGCGTCGTCGTCACCCCGGGAGGCCCGCGATGAGCCGCACGCCCGGCCGCCCCCTGATCCCCACACCGTCGCAGACATCGGGTCCGCTCTACGGCTTCGCGCTGATCTTCGAGGGCTGCGACCGCGCGGTCGGCCCGGACGACCCCGGCGCCATCGAGATCCACGGCCGCGTCACCGACGGCGCCGGCGATCCCGTCGCGTACCCGGAGGGCTTCGTCGAACTCTGGTCCGGGCCCCTGTGGGCGCGCGGGCGCACCGACGAGAACGGCGAGTACCGCGTCGTCATGGGCCCCCCGGCCCCCGCGCCACCGCTCGACGGCCGGCCGCAGGCCCCGCACTTCCGCGTCGACGTCTTCGGCCGCGGCCTGCTGAAGCCCGCCCGCACCCGGCTCTACCTGCCCGGTCAGGACCTCGCCGAGGACCCCGTACTGGCGCTGGTCCCCACGGCGGCGGCCCCCCGCCTCGTCGCCGTCCGCGACGGCGACGGGCTGCGCTTCGACATCCGGCTCCAGGGCGAGGGCCAGACACCGTTCTTCACCTCGTGACCGCGTGCCCCGGTGGCTCTTGGCGGGCTCGTCGCTGCCCGCGCGAGCGTGCCGGCCCCGGAGGGCGCGTCAACGCGCGGCCGGGGGCGGGCCGTTGCCGCCCTGTTCCGCCGCGAGGTGGCGGGGACGGCGGGTGAGCACCAGCGGATCGCCCTCGGTGATGGCGATCGTGTGCTCGGAGTGAGCGGTGCGCGAGCCGTCGGCCGAACGGATCGTCCACCCGTCCCGGTCGAAGACGATCTTGTCGGTGCCGCGGGCGAACCAGGGCTCGATCGCGAGCGCCAGGCCGGGGCGCAGTTTCCAGCCGCGCCCGGGCCGCCCGTCGTTGGGCACGTGGGGGTCCTCGTGCATCGTGCGGCCGAGGCCGTGGCCGCCGAACTCCAGGTTGACCGGGTAGCCGTACTCCGCGGCGACCGCGCCGATGGTCGCCGAGATGTCCCCGATCCGGTTGCCGGGCCGGGCGACCTTGATCGCCGCCTCCAGGGCGACTTCCGTGGCCTCGATCAGCCGCAGGTCCTCCTCGGCCGGGGTGCCGACGACGACGGAGAGGGCCGAGTCCGCGACCCAGCCGTCGACGCTCACCGCGATGTCCATGCTCAACAGGTCCCCGTCGCGCAGCTTGTACCTGTGCGGCAGTCCGTGCAGCACGGCGTCGTTGACCGAGAGGCACACCACGTTCCGGAAGGGACCTTCGCCGAACGAGGGGGCGTAGTCCCAGTAACAGGACTGGGCGCCGCGCTCCTTGATCCGGCGGCGGGCGTGATGCTCCAGATCCATCAGATCGACCCCCACCGCGGCGAGGTCGCCGAGCTCCTCCAGCACCTGACCGACGAACTGTCCGGTGACGTGCATGCGCTCGATGTCCTTCGGAGCCTTGATCTCGATCACCGCGGTCCTCTTTCCCCAGAGTATTGACCGGTATATTTATACCAGACCGGGGTGGGGGGTGGTTGCTACCATGACCGCATGGTTCGCCATCCGCTCGCCCCCGAACAGATCGAGGCGGGCCGACGCCTCGGAGCCGCCCTGCGCTCCGCCCGGGCCGGACGCAACCTCGCCGAGGTGGCCCTGGCGGCGGGCATCTCGCCGGAGACCCTCCGCAAGATCGAGACCGGCAGACTGCCGACACCCGCGTTCGGCACCATCGTCCGACTCAGCGAGGTCCTCGACGTCCCCCTCCCCGACCTCGCCAACGCCTGGCGCACGGACCCAGCCCTGAGCAAGGCCTCCTGACCCCAGGACCCCACTCCCGGCACACGATTGGTGAAGGAACCTGCGCTCACCGGGTGAAGCGCCCGGGTCAGACCCGTGCCCCGGTCCGGGTCACGCGTTCCTCCGCGTGGCGGCCGGTGCCCGTAGCTCAGTCGGCGGCACCGGCCGGGACCACCCATTGGGTCGGCTGGCCGGTCACGCTCGCGATCATGTCGTAGTCGCCGTCGTAGTGCAGCACCACCGCTCCGTGCCGCTCGGCGGTCGCCGCGATGACCAGATCCGCCACCGAGAGCGCCTTCCAGTTCCCCGAGCCGACGAGTCGCGTCTGCACCTCCAGTGCCCGGTCCCACACCTCGTCAGGGGTCGTCAGCCAGTCGAAGCCGCGCATCTCGTCACGGATCCGTTCCGCGTCCGCCTTGGACCGTGCGCTGTGCATGACCTCGACCTCGACGGCCCCGCACACCGCCAGCAGCCCCGCGTTGTGCAGCGGATCGATCACCGCCCGGACCACCGGCTTCGGATAACGGGCCAGCGCCGACTTGTCGATGAGATAGCGACCCGTCACGCCGCCCGGCCCGCGCCATCCGTGTCCTCGACGGGACCGGTCAGATCAGGCAACCCACCCTCGGCCAGCCATCCCAGGAACGAGGCCCGCTTCCGACGCTTGATCACATCCTCCAGGGCGGCGTTCACCGTGGCGACCTTCGTCGAGGTACCGAAGACCTCAGCCGCCTGGACCAGCAGCTCGTCATCGATGTCGATCACTGTTCGCGTCATGGGCCACTCCTCCAGCCTGCCCTCTCCACCCAGGGCACCACGCCAACGATATCAAATTCCGACCCGATTGATATCGCCGATGGGTCGAGCAGGTCAAGCGCCGGGAAGGCGGACGAGTCGGCCTGTACGCCGGGTTTTGTCGCTCCGGGGTCTTGCGGCCCGGGAGGAGGCGGTCATCCATCTAGGGCCGGTGTCGCCACCGGCCTCAAGCGGTCTACCCGCGGACTCGGGCGGGCAGCCCTCGGTCGTCCGCGCAGGGTCGTCGGTGTGACGGCCCCTCTTGACCTTGCTCCGGGTGGGGTTTACCGAGCCGCCCAGGTCACCCTGGGCGCTGGTGGTCTCTTACACCACCGTTTCACCCTTACCGGGGCTCATCGCCCCGGCGGTCTGTTTTCTGTGGCACTTTCCCGTGGGTCACCCCAGGTAGGCGTTACCTACCACCCTGCCCTGTGGAGCCCGGACGTTCCTCGGCGAGATCCAGAGGATCCCGACGCGACCGCCCGGCCGGCTCGTCCGCCGTACCGGCCATCCTACCCGTGGCCAGGATCGAGCCCGCCAGGATGAGGGCGAAGGCGGCCACGATGGTGCCGGTCAGGGGTTCGGCGAGGAACGCGACGCCGGCCGCGACGGCCACCGCCGGGTTGACGTAGGTGAAGACCATCGCCCGGGAGGTGCCGACCTCCCGGATCAGTTCGAGGAAGACGACGAAGCCCAGCGCCGTGCAGATCACCCCGAGACCCGCCAGCGAGGCCAGGACCTCGGTCGAGGGCATCGTGTCGGGCAGCGAGACGAGGCCGGGCAGGGCGTAGACCAGGGCCGCCAGGGTCAGGCAGGCGGCCGTCAGCGGGAGCGTCGGCACGTCCCGCAGGGTGCGGGCCGCGATCAGGGGGGCGCCCGCGTAGCACAGGGCCGTCAGCAGGACCTCGGTCACCGGCCAGGTGCTGCCGCCGCCGATCCGCGGGGCGGCCAGGACCGCCACGCCCGCCAGGCCGACGGCCAGGCCGGTCCAGCGCAGGGCGCCGAGCTGTTCGCGCCCGCCGGTCAGCCGGGCGAGAACGACGGCCACGACCGGCACGGCGGCGATCAGCAGGCCCGTCATGGAGCTGGACAGGTGGCGTTCGGCGTCCGAGAGCAGGAACCAGGGCCCGATGATCTCGCAGGCCGCGAACGCCATGACCGGCACGGCGTACGGGCGCAGCCGGGGCAGTTCGCGGTAGGCGAGCGGCAGCAGGAGCAGCGCGCCGATCGCGGTCCTGGTGAAGACGACGACGGGGACGGGCACGCCCCCGACCGCGACCTTGATCATCAGGTACGGGATGCCCCAGATGACGCTCATCAGGGAGAACAGGATCCAGCCGCGCGGAGACATGGCTCCAGCATCGGGGGGAACGGCACCCGGCGTCCCGGACACCGCAGCGTTGCGCGCCCGGCGCGACGCCCGGCACGGGCCGGAACCACCGACTCGGCCGGACGGCGGGCCGCGTCCGGCGGCCCACACGCCCGGGTGACGCGGTACTGCGCCGACCGGGCGTACGGCGGCGAGCGCGACGTCCGGCCAGTATCGTCGCCTCCGGACGGAGAACATGAGGCCCGTGGGGAACGCGAGGAGTGACGCGAAGTGCTGGTGCTGCTGCCGCCGTCGGAGGGGAAGACCGGGGCGGTACGAGGGGCCCCCGTCGATGTGGGCGCCCTCTCGCTGCCCGCGCTCGCCCCGGCGCGCGAACGGGTGCTGGCGGAGCTGATCGCCCTGTGCTCCGGCGGCGCGCACGGCACGGACGATGTGACGAAGGCGCGCGAGGTGCTCGGGCTGAGCGAGGGGCTGGCCGGTGAGGTCGCGCGGAACGCGGCGATGCGCACGGCTCCCGCCCGCCCGGCCGGGCAGCTCTACACGGGTGTGCTGTACGACGCGCTCGGTCTCGGCTCGCTCAGCCCGGCGGGCAAGCGGCGGGCGCGGGAGTCGCTGCTGGTCTTCTCGGGCCTGTGGGGCGCGGTACGGATCACCGACCGCCTCCCGGCGTACCGCTGCCCGGCCGGGGTGCGGCTGCCGGGGCTCGGGCCGCTGGCCGGGTTCTGGAAGGAGCCGCTGGCGAGGGCGCTGCCGGAGGCGGCCGGTGCCGGGCCGGTGCTGGATCTGCGGTCGTCGGCGTACGCGGCGATGTGGCGGCCGGACGGCGAGCTGGCGCGGCGCACGGTGACCGTGCGGGTGCTCCAGGCGCGGCTGGTGGACGGCGTGGAGAAGCGGTCAGTGGTGAGCCACTTCAACAAGGCGACCAAGGGCCGTGTGGTGCGCGCCCTGCTGGAGGCCGGGCCGCTGCCGCGCACCCCGGCGAAGCTGGCCGGGGCGGTGCGCGACCTTGGTTACGTGGTGGAGGAGAGCGCGCCCGGCCGGCTGGACATCGTCGTCACCGAACTGTGAGCTGCGCGGTCCGCAGGTGCGCGGTGTCGTTGAACCGGCGCAACGAGGCGTTGCCGTCCGGGAAGTACGCCACCTCGGACAGGGCGGCCGGGGACAGCTCCATGCGGAACATCGACAGGGCGGGCGCGCCGAGCGCCAGCCGCACCAGCGTCTTGACGGGCGTGACGTGCGAGACGACGAGAACGGTCCGGCCGGCGTAGCGGGCCAGCGTCTTGTCCCGGGCCACCGCGACCCGCCGGGCGACCGCGGCGAAACTCTCGCCGCCGCCGGTCGGTTCGGCGTCGGGCGAGGCGAGCCACCGGGCGAGGTCCTCGGGGTGCCGCTGCTGGATCTCGGCGAACGTCAGGCCCTCCCAGGCACCGAAGTCCGTTTCCCGGAAACCTTCTTCGACCCGGACGTCGAGGCCGAGCCGGTCGGCGAGCGGCTGCGCGGTCTGGCGGCAGCGGGCCAGCGGCGAGGTGACGACGGCCTGGACGCCGGTGTGGGCGAGGGCTTCCGCCGCGGCCTCGGCCTGGGCCAGCCCGGTGGCCGACAGGTCCGGGTCCTCGCCGCCGCTGCCGGAGAACGCCTTCCGCGCGGTGAACGGCGTCTCGCCGTGCCGCAGCAGCAGGAACGAGGTCGGCGTGCCGCTCGCCGGGCCCCAGCCCACGGCGGGCGGCAACTCGGCTTCCTCCTCGGACGGTTCGGCGGCGACCGGCGGCCGGGGCGTCCACTGCTCGCCGCGTTTCCCGGCGTCCATCGCCTCGTTGGCCAGGCGGTCGGCGTACTTGTTCCGCTCCCGGGGGATCCACTCGTACGTCACGGCGCCGGCCGGGAAGACGTCGCGGGCTTCGAGCGCCAGGGGGCGCATGTCGGGGTGCTTGATCTGCCAGCGGCCCGACATCTGTTCCACGACCAGCTTGGAGTCCATCCGGACGCGCACCGAGGCTCCCGGATCGACCTCGCGCGCGGCGCGGAGACCGGCGATCAACCCCCGGTACTCCGCCACGTTGTTGGTCGCCCGGCCGATGAACTCGGCGGTTTCGGCGACCACTTCACCGGTGGCCGCGTCGCGTACGACGGCGCCGTATCCGGCCGGTCCCGGGTTGCCCCGGGAACCGCCGTCCGCCTCGACGATCAACTCGCGCATCGGTGTCGCTCACAGCCCCGAGTCGGTGGTACGGACCAGGATGCGGCGGCAGTTCTCGCAGCGCACCACCTCGTCGGGGGCGGCGGCGCGCACCTCGTTGACCTCGGTGATGTTCAGCTCCAGGCGGCAGCCCTCGCAGCGCCGCTGGTACAGCCGCGCGGCGCCGACGCCGCCCTGCTGCGTGCGGAGCTTCTCGTAGAGCTTCAGCAGGTCGGCGGGGATCGTGGCGGCGAGTTCGGCGCGTTCGGCGGAGATCCTCTCGGTCTCGGACTCGATCTCGGTCACCGCGGCGTCGCGGCGGGCCGACGCGTCGGTGACCCTGGCCTCCAACTCCTCCAGCGTCGCCGCCAGTTCCCTGGCCCGGGCCTGGGCGGCCTCGTGCCGTTCCATGATGTCGAGGACGACGGTCTCCAGGTCGTCCTGCCGCTTGGCGAGCGACGCGATCTCGCTCTGGAGGCTCTCCAGGTCCTTGGGGCTGGTGACCATCCCGGAGTCGAGACGCTGCTGGTCGCGGGCGGCGCGCTGGCGGACCTGATCGACGTCCTGCTCGGCCTTGGTCTGCTCCCGCGCGGTGTCGCTCTCCTCCGTCCGCGCCGCCACCAACAGAGCGCGCTGCTGGGCGATGTCGCTGTCCAGGGCGCGGATCTCGTCGTGCTCGGGCAGGTTTTCGCGCCGGTGCGCGAGCTGGTTCAGCCGGATGTCGAGGGCCTGGACGTCCAGCAGGCGGTTCTGATCGGCGGGCGCGGCGTTCAGTTGGGGGCTCCTTCGCTGGGGTGGCGGGAGGGGTGGTGGATGCGCCAGGGGTCGGTCACCCGGCGGGACACATGGGTGCGGAGTCCCCAGCCGTGCCGCTGCGAAACGGCGTCGAGCTGGGCCGCCGCCTGCTCGCACCAGGGCCATTCCGTCGCCCAGTGGGCGGCGTCGACGAGCGCGAGCGGCGAGTGCTCGCGGGCCTCGGACGCCGGGTGGTGGCGGAGGTCGGCGGTGAGGAACGCGTCGGCGCCCGCCGCGCGCACCTCGGCGAACAGGCTGTCGCCCGAGCCGCCGCACACGGCGACCGTACGGATGGGGCGGTCGGGGTCACCGGCGGAACGGATGCCCTGCGCGGTGGCGGGCAGCCGTTCGGCGGCGAGCGCGGTCAACTCGGCGAGGGTCAGCGGCTGGTCCGGCTCGCAGAGCCGGCCGAGGCCGCGGCGCCCCGCCGGGTCGTCCGGGTCGGGGACCAGCGGGCCGGTGACGCGCAGCCCGAGGGCTCCGGCGAGGGCGTCGGAGACGCCGGGGGCGGCGCGGTCGGCGTTGGTGTGCGCGACGTAGAGCGCGATGTCGTGCTTGATGAGGGTGTGCACGACGCGGCCCTTGAAGGTGTCGGCCGCGACGGAGGTGGTGCCGCGCAGGTAGAGCGGGTGGTGGGTGACGAGCAGCCCGGCGCCGAGCGCCACGGCTTCGTCGGCGATCTCCTGGACCGGGTCCACGGCGAACAGCACCCGGCCGGTCTCCGCGTCCGGGTCGCCGCACACCGGTCCGACCGCGTCCCACTGCTCGGCCCGCTCGCGAGGCCATAGGGTGTCGAGCGCGGTGATCACGTCGGAGAGTACGGGCACGGGGTCAGGCTACCTGTCCGGCGGGACCCGGGAACCGCGCCCACCATGTCGTGGGGAGACGCGCGCGGAGGAGCGCGAGGAGACACGCGGAGCGCCGCGCGGTTCCACCCGAGTGACATACACAACTGACCCCAGTTGATCATGGGATTCGGGGAAGCGTCACCCTTATGCGTGAAGCGGCAGAAGCCGGGTTGTCCGGTCCGCAGTACCAAGCCCTACCGTCCTCGCTGGAGGTGAGCGACATATGACGGCCCGAGCCCCGCAGCCCGCGCCTCTGACGATCGCGGCCGGAGGCGCGTACGCGGCCCGGCTGGTCGCCAGGGACGGCGGTGACGGCTGGTGCCCCGAGCGGTGGACGCTGGACGGCCCCGAGCCGTACACGGTGCGGCTGCCGGCCGGTCAGCCGGAGGAACCCGGCACGCCGCTGGTGCCGCTCGCCGACGGGCGGGTCCTCATCAGCCGCCGCGCGGACGGCCGTCACCATCTCTCCCTGCTCTACCCCTCCGGTCCTGACACGGGTGAACTCCCCCTGGGCGCCGTGGAGTCGCCGGAGCTGCACCTGCTGCCACCCGCCCCGGACGGCATGCGGGTCTTCGCGCTGGCGCCCCGGGAGGACGGTGACGGAACGGCGCTGTGGCTGGTGTGCGGCGGCGCGTTCGGGCCGGAGCTGGTGACGGTGCTGGACGGGCGCTGCTCGGGCGGCGCGTGGCTGGACGCGGCGGGCAGGCTGCTGGCGCTGGACCGCACGGACGCCTCCGGGCGCACCCGGGCGGTGACGGTGGACGTGGAGCAGGGCGGGGAGCCCGCCGAACTGCTGCGGATCGCGGAGGACAGCGACGACCGGCTGCTGCTGGCCGACCCGGACAGCGGGCTGCTGCTGGTGCGTTCGGACGCGCCGGGCGCGGACCGGATCGGGTGGGGCGTGCTGGGCAGCCACCGGCCGGTGCGGTTCCCGGAGGCGCTGCGGCCGGGTGACGGGGTGCGGCTGACGCCGTTCGCCGTCCAGCCGGGGCAGGTGCTGACGCCCGAGAGCTGCGGTGTCGCGCTGCGCGTGACGACGGCCGAGGCGGACTGGGTGGCGGTGTGGCGGCCCGCCCACCGCGCGTTGCGGCACCTGCCCGCTCCGGCCGGGTGGCTGGCGGGCACCGGGCGGTGGACGGCCGACGGGGACCTGCTGCTGCCGTACGTCACCGAGGACGTGCCCTGCGGCCTGGCCCGCCTCGTCGTCCCCGAACCGGAACCCGAGACCGCGCCGGAACCCGAGCCGGAGGCCGCGCGGTCCGCCGCCGGGCCGGAGGGCGCGGAGCCGGAGAGCGGGCAGCGGGCGCACGCGCCCGGGGCGGGGACGGACGCGTCGCGGGCCATCACCAAACCCGTCCCGCTCCAGCAGGCGCCGCTCGCGCGGGTGTGCTGACCCCGGCTGGTGACAGCCGTGACGCATGGTGCAGCATGGGGGCCACACTCGGGTACCACAGGGGGACGCGTGGCGGATGACGTCTTCGCCGCCTTCGAGTCGGCCAAGGGCTTCATGCCGGCCGACGAGGGCCGCGCGCTGTACGAGGCGGCCGTCGAGGCGGCCACGGACCTGGGGCTGCCGCTGCTCGAAATCGGCAGCTACTGCGGCCGGTCCACGCTGTTGCTCGCCGACGCGGCCCGCCGCGCGGGCACCGTCGCCGTCACGGTGGACCACCACCGGGGCAGCGAGGAGCAGCAGGTGGGCTGGGAGTACCACGACAAGGAACTCGCCGACCCCGAGGACCCGACCCGGCTGGACACCCTGCCGTTCTTCCGCCGCACCCTGGCAGCCGCAGGGCTCGAGGAGTACGTCGTCGCCGTGGTCGGCCGGTCCCCGCAGGCCGCGGCGACGACGTACTCCTAAAGCCCATCGGCTGCCAGGGTGCGGCGGAAGCACGGGAGGGCGTCCCGGCGAGTAGGGTCCCCGGGGCCCGCGCGATCCTAGTGCTGGTACCCCCAATCCACCTCCTACTGCTTACTGCCCCGTATCTCTGTGCCACGGCGACGGCCGATATGCGCGCTATCCTCTGCGTCGGCAGCGTCGGATGGGTATAAGAGACAGGGGGGGGGCGGGGGCGGCGGCGGGCGGTTCGGCCTGGTCTTCGTGGACGGCGGCCACACCGACGCCCACGCCACGGCCGACTACGAGAGCTGGGTCCCGCAGCTCGCGGAGGGCGGCCTGCTGGTGATCCACGACGTGTTCCCCGACCCGGCCGACGGCGGGCAGGCACCGTTCCGCATCTGGCGACGGGCCGTCGCCAGCGGCGCCTTCACGGAGGTCGGCACCTGCCGTTCGCTGCGCGTGCTCAGACGCACGGGTGAGGGCTGTTGACCGGCACCCAGATCACGACCGCATCACAAGCGTGTCGCCTGGGAAACAGTAGGCCCCCTTCCCCGGGACCCGGGGGGACAACATCCGTACGATGGGGCCTCGCTCAGTCTGACCAGACCATGACGACCATAACGACGAAGGATCTGACGTGAACAACCGCTCGCTCTCCCGAGGCGATGCAGCAGTGATCGGAGCAGCGGTCCTGCTCTTCATCGCCTCTTTCCTGGAGTACTACGGCTTCAAGGGTGCCGACGACGGCAGGAACGGCTGGTCGAACTTCTTCTTCCCGCTCATGCCCACGGTCTTCCTGGGCGGGCTCATCGCCGCGGTTCTGATCGTCGTCCCGGCCTTCGTCTCCCCGCAGGTGCAGGAGCGGCTGATCGGCGGCCTGAAGCTCCGGCAGTGGGGCACGGCGCTGGCCGTGTTCGCCGCCTGGTCGGCGCTGTGGATGCTGTTCGCCAACCCGCTGGGCTACGGGGACGTGCTGGAGGCGGGCGCGGGCATGGTGCTGAGCCTGATCGCCGTGCTCCTCCTGGCCGCCGCCGCGGTGCTGACGCAGACCCTCCCGGCGCTCCAGGTGCCGCTGACCACCAGCGGCCCCCGCCCGCAGGTGGGCCTCGCCGGCCAGCCGCCGTACGGCGGTCAGACGCCCGGCTACGGCTACCCGGCGGCCGGCAACCCGCAGCAGGCGTACCAGCCGACGCAGGCGATGCCCGCCACCCCGGCGGCCGGTTCGGGCACCGGTACCGACCCGAACTTCCAGCCGTTCTGGTTCGCCGTCCCGGCCGCCCGGCCGCTGTACGGCGAGGACGGTTCGCCGACCCCGGTCGCCGAACTCGCCCCCGGCACCTGGTACCTGGCGGTCGAGCAGCGCGGCCAGGCCCTGGTGGCGCAGACGCAGGACGGCCGGCGCGGCGTGCTCCAGGACACCTCGGGCATCCAGCGCGGCTGATCCGCCGTAGACGGACGGACGAGAACGGCGGCGGCCCGGGGCGGAGAAGCCCGGGGCCGCCGCCGTTCGGCGTTCACGCGTCGCGGATCAGTCCCGGCAGCAGTCCGGTTCGAGGCCGCGCGGCAGGCGGGTGCCGCCGAAGACGGCGCGCGTGGGCTCGTCGCCGGTGAGCACGGCCACGGCCAGCAGCACCGAACCGGCGGTCCAGCTCGTGAGTTCCGTCGGCCAGACGGCGTCGTCGGCGAAGACGTACCCCGTCCAGTACAGGCCGTCCTCGGCCCGGAGGTGGCCGATCCAGCGCAGGATGTCGGTGGCCCGGCCGGGCAGGCCCGCCGCCCACAGCGCGATGGCCAGCTCGGCGCTCTCGCCGCCGGTCACCCAGGGTCTGTTGACGACGCAGCGGACGCCGAGGTCGGGAACGACGAAGGCGTCCCAGTCCTTCTCCAGCCTGGCCCTGGCCTCCGCGCCGCGCAGCGCGCCGCCGAGGACCGGGTAGTACCAGTCCATGGAGTAGCGGGACTTGTCGAGGAAACGCTCGGGGTGGCGGCGCACCGCGTGCCCGAGGCGGCCGGCGGCCAGCTCCCAGTCGGGCTGGGGGGCGCGTTCCAGCTCGGCGAGGGCGAGGGCGCAGCGCAGCGCGTGGTAGACGGACGACGAGCCGGTGAGCAGGGCCTCGGGCACGGCGGTGCCGTCGGGGTCGCGGCGCCAGCCGATCTGGCCGCCGTCCTGCTGGAGTCCGAGGACGAACTCGACGGCGGCGGTGACCATCGGCCACATCCGCTGCCGGAACAGCTCGTCGCCGGTGGTGAGGTAGTGGTGGAGGACGCCGACGGCCGGGTAGGCGCAGAAGTTGCTCTCCTTGCCCAGGTCGGTGGGGTGGGCGGCGTCGCCGTCGGCGTAGGCGGCGTACCAGGAGCCGTCGGCGTTCTGGTGACGGGCCAGCCACTCGTACGCGGCGGCGGCGCGCTCGTGCTCGCCCGCGCTGTCCAGGGCCATGGCGGCCTCGACGTGGTCCCAGGGGTCGAGGTGGTGGCCGCGGAACCAGGGGATCGCGCCGTCGTCACGCTGCGTCGCGGCGATCCCGGCGGCGGTGGCGGCGGCCTCGGCGGCGGTCAGGACTCCGGGCAGCGCGAGGCGCTCGGTGCGCTCGGGGCTTGTCACGCACGCTCCAGGCGGGGCTTGGTGGCGTAGGCCACGAAGCTCTTGCCGAGCAGCGGGTTGAGCGCCTGCTCGGCGACGCGGGTCGCCAGCGGGCGCTTCATGATGTCCCAGACGAGGAGCTTGTGGTAGGCGCGGACGGGGAGCGCCTTGTCGTTGTCCACGCCGAAGGCGCACTTGAGCCACCAGTAGGGCGCGTGCAGCGCGTGGGCGTGGTGGGTGCCGTAGGGGCGCAGGCCGGCCTCGCGGAGCCGGTCGATCAGCTCGTCGCCGCGGTAGATGCGGATGTGGCCGCCCTCCACCTCGTGGTAGGCGTCGGACAGCGCCCAGCAGACGCGTTCGGGGCCGTAGCGCGGGACGGAGACGGCGATCCGGCCGCCGGGGCGCAGCACGCGGACGGCCTCGGCGAGCAGGCCCTTGTCGTCGGGCACGTGCTCCATGACCTCGGAGACGATCAGCGCGTCGAAGCTGTCGTCGGGGAAGGGCAGCGCCAGGGCGTCGCCCTCCATGGCGGTGGCGGTGGCCGTGGCCGGGGCCTCGCCGGCCTCCTTCATGGCGGCCAGCCAGGAGGCGACGTGCTCGACGTCCTTGGGGTTCTGGTCGAGGGCGACGACGTGCGCGCCGCGCCGGTAGCACTCGAAGGCGTGCCGGCCCTCGCCGCAGCCCAGGTCGAGGACCCGGTCCCCCGGCGCGAGCGGGAATCGGGTGAAGTCCACGGTCAGCACGCGGTCAGCTCCTTCGGTGCGCGGGCGTCTGGGCCCGGGCGGTCTTCTCGGCCGGCGCGGCCCTCTCGGCCAGCGCGGCGCGGTAGTGCTCCGCGGTGGCGCGGGCGGCCTGCTCCCAGGTGAAGCGGCGGAGCACGCGTTCACGGCCCGCGTGGGCGATTCTCGTACGGAGTTCCTCGTCCGTGAGGAGACGCGCCAGGGCGGCGGCCAGGGCGCCGGCGTCGCCGGGCGGCACGGCCAGACAGGTCTCGCCGTCCGGGCCCGCGACCTCGGGGATGGCACCGCCGGTGGTGGCGACGAGGGGAGTGCCGGAGGCCATGGCCTCCGCGGCGGGCAGCGAGAAGCCCTCGTAGAGGGAGGGGACGCACGCGATCTCGGCGCCGCGCACCAGATCGGCGAGCTCCTCGTCGCTGATGCCCTTGCGGAACTCGACGGCGCGGTGCAGCCCGAAGCGGTCCATCGCGTCGGCGACCGGGCCGGTCGCGGGGCGGTTGCCGACGACCAGGAGGTGGGCGCGGGGGTGTTCGGTGCGGAGCTTGGCCAGCGCCTCGATGAGGTGGACCAGGCCCTTGAGGGGGGCGTCGGCGCTGGAGGTGGTGACGATGCGGCCGGGCACCTTCGGTGTCGCCGGGTCGGGGTGGAAGACGCGGGCGTCGGCGCCGATCGGCACGACGTGGACGCGGTCGGCGGGGACGGCGAAGTCCTCGACGATCTCACGGCGGGAGGCGCCGGAGACGGTGAGCACGGTCGGCAGGCGGCGGGCGACACGTTTCTGCATGCGTGTGAAGCCGTACCAGCGGCGTACCGAGAAGCGGCGCCTGCGGTCGGCCGCGGCGGCCAGGTCCAGGCGGCGGTCCACGGTGATGGGGTGGTGGATCGTGGTGACCAGGGGCAGGCCGAGACGTTCGATGCCCAACAGGCCGTAGCCGAGGGTCTGGTTGTCGTGCACGACGTCGAACTCGGCGCGGCGCGCGGCCAGTTCGCGGCGGGCGCGGAGGGAGAACGTCAGCGGCTCGGGGAAGCCGCCGGTCCACATGGTGGCGACCTCCAGCACGTCCACCCAGTCGCGGTACTCGTCGCGCTTCGGTGTCCGGAAAGGGTCGGGCTGCCGGTAGAGGTCGAGACTCGGCAGTTCGGTGAGGGTCACCCCCTCGTCCAGGACCGGGTACGGCTGGGCGCCGATGACCTCGATCCGGTGACCGAGCCTGGCCAGTTCGCGGGAGAGATGCCGGACGTACACGCCCTGGCCGCCGCAGAACGGATTCCCCTTGTAGCTGAGCAGCGCCACTCGCAAGGGGCGATCCACACCAGCCTCAGCCGTCACGCCCGCTCCTTCACTTAGCTGCTACTCGCGGGTACCGAAGATAACGCGCCGTCCGTCAGCCGGAATGCGTCGAGTCAGGTGATTATCACCACGTGGGCGCGATGAGTAAACTGCAACGAGTTTCAGAGCCTGCCTCGGGAGCGCCCACCATGACGACGCGACCCCAGCCCTCCGCTCCGGCACGGACCGAGCGGCAGCGGGCCCGCAGGCGACGCATCCTCGACGCCACCACCCGGCTGGCCGCCGCCGGCGGTTTCGACGCCGTGCAGATGCGCGAGGTCGCCGAGAGCGCCCAGGTGGCCCTGGGCACCCTCTACCGGTACTTCCCGTCCAAGATCCACCTGCTGGTCGCCGTTCTGTGCGACCAGTTGGAGCAGTTGCACGAGACGCTGCGGGAGCGCCCGCTGACCGAACGGACGCCCGGCGACCGGCTCGTGCGGACCCTCAAGCGCGCCTTCCGCGCCCACCAGCGCGAACCCCGCCTGGCCGAGGCGATGATGCGCGCCCTGCTGTTCGCCGACGGCTCGGTGCGGGCGGAGGTCGGCGCGGTGTCGCGGGTGACCGCCGCGCTGCTGCGGGACGCCGCCGGGCTGTCGGAGGAGGAGACCGAA
This sequence comes from Streptomyces specialis, assembly GCF_001493375.1. GTDB lineage: Bacteria > Actinomycetota > Actinomycetes > Streptomycetales > Streptomycetaceae > Streptomyces > Streptomyces specialis. Next base: position 850,179 of record NZ_LN929897.1, on the reverse strand, counting down.
CGGAACCTCAGCGCCTTCCGCGTCATCGCCCACACCTGGCAGTCGACACTCGTCTACTGGCTCTCCGGCAACATCACGCTCGCCCAGGCCCACCAGGACATCGAAACGGCCTGCCGCCTCGTGAGCCCCTCGTCTGCGCCGATAGAGTGACCGGCATCAGTTCGCCCGCGGCGGGGAAAGTCCGGTGAGAGTCCGGCGCTGACCCGCAACCGTGTGCGGAGCCGCACCGCCCGGGACGAGCGGCCGGCGCCGCGAGCCGGAGCGCCTGCCCGCGGGCCGCACTGGCCGTTCGGTCGCCCGCCCGGCGACCGGCACCGTCGTGGAGTACGGCGCTGAGCCCGGTGCCCCGCAGCGCGACGCCGCGCCGTGGCGGTCGGCCGTGCCGGCGGACCAGCACAGCGAAAGGCGTTCCCGTGTCCCACCAGCCCACCCCGACCTTCGCGCGGTCCCGCGGACACCGCGCCGCCGCGGCGCTGGCCGGCGCCGCCGTGCTGCTGACGGCCGCGCTCCCGGCCGCGTCCGCGGCCGACGACGCCGACTCCGACGCCACCTCGGCGTCGGACCCGCTCTTCGGCGAGGCCGACCCGCAGTACGACGGGGTGTGGCGGCAGTCCCTCGCGCTGCTGGCGCAGGACGCGGCGGGGGACGCGCCGGCCGGTGAGGCGGTGGAGTGGCTGCTCGCGCAGCAGGGCGAGGACGGCTCGTTCCTCGCCTCCCGCGCCGACGTCTCCCGGCCCTGCGACGACGTCACGGCGGCCGACTCCAACGCCACCGCGGTCGCCGTCCAGGCGCTGGCCGCGCTCGGCGGCCACGACGAGGCCGTGGCGTCCGCGCTGGCCTGGCTGACCGGGGTGCAGAACGAGGACGGCGGCTGGAGCTACAACCCCGGCGGCGCCAGCGACGCGGACTCCACCGGTGTGGTCGTCGGCGCGTTCGCCGCGGCGGGCGAGGACCCGGCGGACGTGGTCCGTGACGGCAGCTCCCCGTTCGACGCGCTGGCCGCGCTCCAGCTCGGGTGCGGCGCGGACCAGGAGGAGCGCGGGGCGTTCGCGTGGCAGCCGGAGCCGGGCGGGGAGCTGTTCCCCAGCGACCTGGCGACGGTGGACGCGGTGCTCGCCTCGTACGGCAGCGGGCTGCTGGTCGATCCGGAGAGCGTGACGCAGGCGCCGGTCGTACCGCTGGACTGCGAGGGGGACGAGGACCCGGCGGACCCCGAGGGTTCCGGGGCCACCGAGGGCTCCGGGGACACCGAGGACTCCCAGGAGGCGGAGGACCCGGAGAACCCGGAGGCCACCGACGAGGCGGCGCTCTCGCCGCGGCTCGCGTCGGCCTCGGCGGGCGCGGCGCGGCTGGCGGGCCTGCTGGCGGACGGCGAGCAGCACCTGGTGACGGTCCTGCCCGGCGGCGAGGAGCAGCCGGACTACGCGACGACGGCGCGGGCCGTGATCGCGCTCTCGGCGGGCGGCCACGAGGAGGCGCGCCAGGGCCCGCTGGACTGGCTGCGCGAGCACCACGACGAGTGGACCGGCCGGGCGGACAGCCCGCAGTCGCTGGCCGTGCTGGTGCTGGCGGCCCACGCCGGGGGCGCCTCGCCCCACGACTTCGGCGGCAGCGACCTGGTCGAGGAGCTGAACGCCCTGGGTCCCGCCCCCGAGGAGGCCGGGTCCGCCGACGGCACGGGCGGCGCGGGCGCGTCGGACGACGGCTCGGGATCCGGCGCCCTGCCCTGGGTGCTGGGCGCCGGCCTGGCGCTGGGGCTGCTGATCGGCGTGTTCCTGAGCCTGCGCGGTCGGCGCGCGAAGTCCGACGCCACGCCGTGAGCCGGTCGCGCCGCGCGTGGTGGCCCCTGGTGGCCGCCGTGGTGACCGTCGTGTCCGGGCTGCTCGGGCCGGGCGCGGCGCCCGCCGTCGCCGCGGACTCCGCGTACCGGTACTGGTCGTTCTGGACCTGGGACACGGACGAGGACCGGTGGACGTACGCCACGCAGGGCCCCGGGACCCTGCGGGTCGGGGACGGTGATCTGATCGGGTTCCGGTTCGCCGTCAGCGACGGGGCGTCCGACATGCGCGCGCCGCGCGACGCGAGCGCGTACGACGCCATCTGCGGCGACGGCGCAGGGGTTGCGATCGTCGTCGACTTCGGCACCGCGCGGGACGCCCCGGAGGGTGAGACGCCGCCCGCGCCGCGGACCGCGTGCGCCCGGCCCCCCGGCGGGGCCACCGCCGCCGAGGCGCTGGCCGGGGTCGCCGAGCCGCTGCGGTACGACTCCGACGCCCTGCTCTGCGCCATCGCCGGCTACCCGGCGCGCGGCTGCGCCGACCAGCTCTCCGAGGACGGCGACGGCGACAGCGCCGCGAGCGGCGACGGTGGCGGGTCGGCCGTCGCCGTCCTGGCGGGCGTCGGCACGGTCGCCGCGCTGGCCGCCGCCGCCTGGCTGCGCGCCCGGCGCCGACGGCGGGCATGAGCGACGCCCTCGCCCGGCTGCGCGCGCCCCTGGTCACCCGGAGCAACGCCCTGCACGCGGGCGCCTGGTGGCTGTGGGCGCTCGGCCTGGCCGCCGCCGCCTCCCGCACCACCAACCCGCTGCTGCTGGCCCTGCTCGTCGCCGTCGCCGGTTACGTGGTCGCCGCGCGCCGCACGGACGCGCCGTGGGCGTACGCGTTCGGGTTCTTCCTGGCGCTCGGCGCGCTGGTGGTGGCGATCCGCGTCGTCTTCGCCGTGCTCCTGGGCTCCCCCATCGGCGGCACCACGGTGGTGTTCACGCTGCCCGAGGTGCCGCTCCCGGACTGGGCGCGGGGCGTGCGGCTCGGCGGCCGGGTCACGGCCGAGGCGCTGGTCTTCGCGTTCGAGGACGGGCTGAAGCTGGCGACGCTGCTGGTCTGCCTGGGCGCCGCCAACGCCCTGGCCAACCCGGCGCGGCTGCTGAAGTCGCTGCCCGGCGCGCTGTACGAGCTGGGCGTGGCGGTCGTGGTGGCGATGACGTTCGCGCCGCGGCTCGTGGCCGACCTGCTGCGGATGCGGGCCGCGCGGCGGCTGCGGGGGCGCGCGGACCGGGGCGCGCGGTCGCTGATCGCCGTCGCGCGGCCCGTCCTCGAAGGCGCGCTGGAACGGTCGGTCGCGCTGGCCGCCGCGATGGACGCCCGGGGCTACGGCCGGACCGCCGACGTGCCGCCCGCCGTCCGGCACACCACCACCGCGCTGACGCTGGGCGGGCTGCTGGGCGTGTGCGCCGGCTCGTACGGGCTGCTGGCGGCCGAGGGCGCCGGTTTCGGGCTGCCGCCGCTGCTGGCCGGTCTGCTGGCGGCCCTGGGCGGCCTGTGGCTGGGCGGGCGGCGCAGCCCCCGGAGCCGGTACCGGCCCGACCGGTGGGGCGCGCGGGCGTGGCTGGTGGCCGGTTCGGGCGTGGCCGCCGCCGTGCTCGTCGCCTGGGCGGGCGGCTCCGATCCGGCGGCGCTCAACCCGCCCGCCGTTCCGCTGACCGCGCCCGGATTCCCGCCGCTGCCCGCCGCCGCGATCCTGCTGGGGCTGCTGCCCGCGTTCGTCGCCCCCCGTCCGCCGCGACCCGGCACCGCCCACGCCGAGGAGGCCCGCCCGTGATCCGTTTCTCCCAGGTCTCCGTCACCTACCCGGACGCCGCGAAGCCGGTGCTCGGCCCGGTGGACCTGACCGTGCCGGAGGGTGAACTCTGCCTGCTCGTCGGCCCGTCCGGCGTCGGCAAGTCGACTCTGCTGGGCACCGTCTCCGGGCTGGTGCCGCACTTCACGGGCGGCACGCTGCACGGCCGGGTCACGGTCGCCGGGCGGGACACCCGCACCCACCGGCCGCGCGACCTCGCCGATGTGGTGGGCAGCGTCGGGCAGGACCCGCTGGCGCACTTCGTGACCGACACCGTCGAGGACGAACTCGCCTACGGCATGGAGTCGCTGGGCCTGCCCCCGGCGACGATGCGGCGGCGCGTCGAGGAGACGCTCGACCTGCTGGGCCTGGCCGGGCTGCGGGACCGGCCCATCGCGACGCTCTCCGGCGGCCAGCAGCAGCGCGTCGCCATCGGCTCGGTCCTCACCCTCCACCCGCGCGTACTGGTGCTGGACGAGCCGACGTCCGCGCTCGACCCGGGCGCCGCCGAGGAGGTGCTGGCCGTCCTCCAGCGGCTGGTGCACGACCTCGGCACGACGGTCCTGATGGCCGAGCACCGCCTGGAGCGCGTCGTGCAGTACGCCGACCGGGTACTGCTGCTGCCCGCGCCCGGCGCCGCGCCCGTGCTGGGCGAGCCGGCCGCGGTCATGGCCCGCTCCCCCGTTCACCCGCCCGTGGTGGCGCTGGGCCGGCTGGCGGGCTGGGACCCGCTGCCGCTGTCGGTCCGCGACGCCCGCCGCGCGGCCGGTCCGCTGCGCGAGCGGCTATCCGGCCGCGCGCCGGCCGCCCCGGCCAGGACGGCCGGCGGCGAACCGCTGCTGACCGTCCGGGCCCTGTCCGTGCGCCGCGACCGCGCCGAAGTCCTGCGCGGGATCGATCTGGTGGTGCGGCCCGGCGAGACAGTCGCGCTGATGGGCCGCAACGGCGCGGGCAAGTCCACACTGCTGCGCACCCTCGTCGGCATGCACCCGCCCGCCTCCGGCGGAGTGGAACTCGCCGGAGGCGTCGTCCCGCACCGCGCCGAGCCGGGGCGACTGCTGCGCCACGCCGGGCTGGTGCCGCAGGACCCGCGCGATCTGCTGTTCGCCGAGACGGTCGCCGCCGAGTGCGCGGGCGCCGACACCGACGCGGGCGCGGCGCCCGGCCCCTGCCGGGCGCTGGTGGCCGAACTGCTGCCGGGCGTCCCGGACTCCACCCATCCGAGGGACCTGTCGGAGGGGCAACGGCTGGCGCTGGCACTGGCGGTGGGGCCCCCCGCCGCGCCGCCCGCGCTGCTGCTGGACGAGCCGACCCGCGGCCTGGACTACGCCGCCAAGGCGCGTCTCGCGGCCGTGCTGCGGAAGCTGGCGGCGGCCGGGCACTGCGTGGTGCTGGCCACCCACGACGTGGAGCTGGCCGCCGAACTCGCCCAGCGCGTCGTGGTGCTGGCCGACGGCGAGGTCGTCGCGGACGGCCCGACGGCCGAAGTGGTGGTCGCCTCGCCGTCGTTCGCCCCGCAGGTCGCCAAGGTCCTCGCGCCGCAGGGCTGGCTGACGGTCGGTCAGGTCGCGACCGCGCTCGACGGCATACCGGACGCGGCGTGACCGGCCCGGGGAACGCGCCCCAGCGGCAGGCGCGGCCGATCCGGCCCGGCCCGCGGTCGGCCGCCGCGCTGGCCCTGGTCTCGGCCCCCGGCGTGGTCGCGTTCGGCTGGCCGCTGCTGGCGAGTTCGTCGTCCGGCCTCGCCCACTCCGCGGACGCGCCCTGGCTGTTCGCGCTGCTGCTGCCGCTGCTGCTGGCCGTCGCGGCGGCCACGGTCGCGGACACCGGCCTGGACGCGAAGGCCGTCGCGATGCTCGGCGTGCTGGCCGCCGCCGGTGCCGCGCTGCGCCCGCTCGGCGCGGGCACGGCCGGGCTCCAGCCGATGTTCTTCCTGATGGTCCTCTCGGGCCGGGTCCTGGGTCCCGGGTTCGGCTTCGTCCTCGGCTCGGTGTCGATGTTCGCGTCCGCGCTGCTGACCGGCGGGGGCGGGCCGTGGATGCCGTTCCAGATGCTGTCCATGGGCTGGGTGACGATGGGCGCCGGGCTGCTGCCGGGGCCGCACTCGGTGCGCGGGCGCGGCGAGCTGGCGCTGCTGGCGGCGTACGGGGCGGTGTCGTCGCTGTTCTACGGCCTGGTGATGAACCTCCAGGGCTGGCCGTACATCGCGGGCATGAGCAGCGGCATCTCGTTCGTCCCCGGTGACCCGCTGCCGGACAACCTGGCCCGGTACGCCGCCTACGTGCTGGCCACCTCGCTCGGCTGGGACGTCCCGCGCGCCCTGCTCACCGTGGTGCTCATCCTGACCTGCGGCGGGACCGTGCTGCGGGCCCTGCGCCGGGCGACGCGGCGGGCCGCGTTCGACGTCCCGGCGCGGTTCGGGGACTGACCGCCCCGGGCGCGGGCGCCGGGCGGCGTCAGGGCTCGATGGTCATCGACTCCAGCAGGTCGCGCGTCGCGGCCCCGTAGACGCCCTCGGGGTCGCCCGTCACGCCGTTCGCGAGCTGGAAGCGGGCCACGGCCAGGCGCGTCTCGTCGTCGTACCGGCCGTGCAGCCCGCCGTTGTAGGCCCAGTCGAGCTGCCGCAGCCGGCGCTGCAACTCGGAGACCTCCGGCCCCCGGTCGCCCTCGCTCAGCACCGGGCCGTCGCCCCCGTCCGGCGACGGGCCGCTGGTCGGGCCGCCCGCCGGCGAGGGGGGCGCCGGCGGCTCCAAGCCGTCCGGGGTGGGGCCCCGCGTGCCCGGCCCGGAGGGGCCGGGGCCGCCTCCACCGGCCTCCCCGTCCCGCGTGCGCCGCTCCCCGCTCCCCCGCGCGCCCTTCCGCCTCGCCCCCTCCTGGGCCGCCCGGCCCTCGCCGCCCACGGGCACGGGCCCGCGAGTCTTCACCGCCCCCGGAGTGCGGCGCCGACGTCCCCGCGGCGGGGTGGGGCGGCGGGTGGCCGCCGAGGGGCGGGCGGAGGCAGGCCTGCCCGTCGTCGGCCGCGGCGGGGCCGGGGGGGGGGGGGGGCGGCGCGGCGGGGGCGGGGCGGCCCCCCACCGCCGCGACGGCGCCCCCGGCGGCGACGGCGATCCGGGCGCGCTGGCGCGGCTTGCGGTGGGAGGCGTGGGGGCGGCGCGGGCCGAAGAGCAGCCCGTCGCCCGGCTCGTCGAACAGCGCGACATCGGCCGGGTCGGGGCCGTGCTGCGGGGGCCCGACCGGGCGGGAGAGGGAGTGGGTGAGGCACTCGCAGTCCGGCTCACCGTTGGGCCGTGTCGCGCGACCACAGACGAGGCAGTCGAGCTGGTCGGCCATCACGCCCTCCCCAACGGTCGATTGGCAGCGATTATGCACCACCCGTCCGGGCTACGCCGGAGCCTTACCCGACAAGCGGATTCCGGCATAACCGGACAGAATAACCGCAAGGAAGTGCGACCATCCCGAAGCGTTCGAAGCACGCGGATCGCCGCGAGCGGATCACCGCGAGGAGGCGTCCATGACCCAGGCGCGGCCCTCCCCCGCGACCGGCCCCGGGCCGGCCGGACCGGGCGGGCACACCCGCGGCACTCTGTGGCTCCCGCTCGGCGCGCTGCTGCTCGGGCTGTTCCTGGCCGCATTGGACCAGACCATCGTGGCCACCGCGCTGCCCACGATCGTGAGCGACCTCGGCGGCCTCGACCACCTCTCGTGGGTCGTCACCGCCTACCTCCTCGCCTCCACGGCGGGCACGCCGCTGTGGGGGAAGCTGGGCGACCAGTACGGCCGGAAGACGCTCTTCCAGACGGCAATCGTGATCTTTCTCATCGGCTCGGCGCTCTGCGGCCTGGCCCGGAACATGCCCGAACTGATCGGCTTCCGCTTCCTCCAGGGCCTGGGCGGCGGCGGGCTGATCGTGCTGTCGATGGCGATCGTCGGGGACCTCGTGCCGCCGCGCGAACGCGGCCGGTACCAGGGCCTGTTCGGCGCGGTGTTCGGCGCCACCAGCGTGCTGGGGCCGCTGCTCGGCGGGCTGTTCGTGGATCATCTGAGCTGGCGCTGGGTGTTCTACGTCAATCTCCCGGTCGGCGCGATCGCCCTCGCGGTGATCGCCGGGGTGCTGCACATCCCCCGACGGAGCGAACGGCATGTGATCGACTACGCGGGCACGCTGCTCATCGCCACCATCGCCGCCGCCCTGGTCGTCATCGCCTCCCTCGGCGGCACGACCTGGGCCTGGGCCTCCTGGCAGATCGCCTCGGTGGCGGCGCTGGCCGCGGTCTGCCTGCTGGCGTTCCGGCGGGTGGAACGGCGGGCCGCCGAACCGGTGCTGCCGCTGTCCCTGTTCTCCGTCCGCACCTTCGCGCTCTGCTGCGCCATCGCGTTCGTCATCGGCTTCGCGATGTTCGGCGGCATGACCTACCTGCCGACGTTCCTCCAGGTCGTGCACGGCATCTCGCCCACGCTCTCCGGGGTGCACCTGCTGCCGATGGTGCTCGGACTGCTGCTGACGTCCACGCTGTCGGGGCAGTTGATCAGCCGCACCGGCCGGTGGAAGGTCTACCCGGTGCTCGGCACGGCGATCACGGCCGTCGGCCTGCTGCTCCTGCGCGGCCTGGACGCGGAGAGCGGCGACATCGAGATGAGCCTGTGCTTCGCGGTGTTCGGCATGGGCATCGGACTGGTGCTCCAGGTGCTCGTGCTGGCCGTGCAGAACGCCGTCTCCTACGAGGACCTGGGCGTGGCGACGTCGGGCGTGACGTTCTTCCGCTCCATCGGCGCGGCCTTCGGCGTGGCCGTCTTCGGCACGATCTTCCCCAACCGCCTGGAGGACAAGCTCACCGCCGCCCTCCGCGACACGCGGCTGCCGCGGGGCGTGACGGTGGAGTCGCTGCTGCACGACCCGCGCGGTGCCGGGGCGTTGCCGGGCGACGTGCGCGGACGCGTGCTGACGTCGTACTCGGACGCGATCACCGACGTCTTCCTGTACGCGGTGCCGGTGGTGGTCGTCGCGCACGTGCTGGCGTGGCTGCTGCGGGAGGACCGGCTGCGCGGCAGCGTACGGGTGCCGGACGCGGCCGAGACCGTCCCGCCGAACCCGGTCCACCGTTCGTCGTGCGACGAGTGCGCCCGCGCGCTGTCGGTGCTGGGCAGCCGGGCGGGCCGGCGCGACCTGTACGCGCGGATCTCGCGCGACGCGGGCGAGGACCTGCTGCCCGCCGCGTGCTGGCTGCTGCTGCGGATCCACCGCTACGGCTCGGCCGAGCCGTCGCTGCTCGCGGACCGCGCGTCGATCCCGCTGGAGGTGATCTCCCCGGCGGCGCGGCAGGTCGAGGAACGCGGCCTCGCCGTCCGCGAGGGTCTGCCGCTGATCGCGACCCCGCGCGGCCGGGAGACGGCGTCCCGGCTGGCGGACGCCCGGGAGAACATTCTCGCCGAACTTCTCGGCGACTGGTGGGGCCCGGACCGGCCGCGTGATCTGACGGAACTGGTGCGGGAGTTGAGCGAGGACCTGAACGGCATGCCCGGTTCCCGGTGACGGACGGGCCCGCCCGGGGGGTGGCGCGAGCGGGCCCGTTTTTGTACCGTGGAAGAACAAAGTGGTTCCGCCCGAGTCCCCGACCACGATCCGGGCGGGGCCACTGGCTTTCCGGCCCCGGGCGCGGGCCCTCAGCCCGTGATCGCCTCGTAGAGGCTGAACGCCGCCAGCAGCAGCATCACGGCCGCCGCGACACGCGTGATCAGGCGCAGCGGCACCCGCTTCATCAGGGCCCGGCCGCCCAGGATGCCCAGGCCCGCCACCGCCCACAGGGCCAGGACCGCGCCGACGGCCACCGAGAGCGGGTCGTCGTACCGCGCGGCGAGGTTCGCCGTCATGATCTGGGTGATGTCGCCGAACTCCGCGACCAGGATCAGCGTGAAGCCGCTGCCCGCCACCCGCCAGAACGACGGGTCGGCCGGCTCCTCGATCTCCTCGTCCTCCCCCTCCCCGCCCTTGCGCGCCTCCCGCAGCAGGAGCAGCGCGCCCGCGAGGAAGAGCAGGCCCACCACCGCCCGCAACGGCCGCTGCGGCAGCAGTGTCAGCACGCTGCCGGCCGCCACCGCCAGGGCGACATGGATCACGAACGCCGCCGCGACGCCCGCGAAGACGTACGACGCGCGGAAACGGGTGCCGAGGACCAGGCCCGCGAGGGCGGTCTTGTCGGGAAGCTCGGCCAGGAAGACGACGCCGAAGACGACGGCGGCGACGGAGAAGCTGAACACGGCGGAATCCTCGCTCGGGGTCCGGGCCACCGTGCCACAGGTCCGCGGGGATGCGGGGCTCCGGCACGGCAGCGTCGATGACACTGTCGGCCGAAGGTCTCGCTGGCGGACCGCGATCCGCTCCGGGCGCCGGGTCGCCGTCACCGTCCGCGCTGCGCGGACGGTGACGGCGGACCAGTATGTCGACGGTCCGGCGAAGAGCTACTCCCCTTCAGACCCGTCCACTGTATACGGACGGGTGTGCGGGCGGGTGTGCGCGGACCCCGGGCCGGGCCCGGCCCGCCCTCACTCGCCCTCGAACGGGACCGTGAAGCACGCCGCCCGGTCACCCGCGGTCCCCGGCTCCTCGCCGTCGTGCCCGTGCGAGGTGCCGTGCTCGTGCAGCACGACCGCGTTGGCCTCGCCCTCCCGGAACACCCAGTCCTGCTGGGCCACCGCGTGGCCGACGCCCAGCGCGTCGGCCGTGAAGTCCAGCCAGACCTCGTTCCCGGCCGTCGCGGCGCCCGGCACGTTCTGGTAGTGCGCGCCGGAGTCGGCCGGGTCGGCGCCGCACGGATCGGTGTGGACGTGGGTGCCGTACGTGTGGCCGGGCACCAGGCCCGTCGCGAGGACGGTGATCGTCGTGCGGCCCGCCTGGACCGTCTCGGTGACGAGGATCACGGCGCCCTCCGGCACCAGTTCCTCGTCGTACGTCACCGCCTCCGGCACGGCGGCCGCGTCCGCCGCCACCGACTCGAACTGCCCCACGGCGACGAGCCCGCCCGTGACCGGACCGTCCCCCGCGACCGCCGTTCCCGCCGCCGCCAGCACCGCGGCCATCGCGGCGGCCCCCGTGACCATTGCCTTCATCGCCTGCTCCCTCGCGTGGTCGGATTCAACCCGTGGGCCACAGTGCCCACAACGGCCCCTGAGACACCCGCCACACGCACCCGCATGCGCCGGGCGAAGGACACAGGCGTACGCTGTACGGCGGAACCGGGTAACGCAAGTACGCGTCCTGGCAAGTCACGGACATGACATCGACCGATGGGGAAACGGGGACCCACGTGCAGGAGACCTTGGGGATACTGCTCTATGCCCCCTGGATCTACGTGATCATCGGGGTGTCCGTGCTGCTCGACGTCTTCCTGCCGGTTCTGCCCAGCGGTGCCCTCGTCGTGACCGCGGCGACGGTCGCCGCCGGTACCGCCGCCGACGTCGCCGGCATCCCGTCGCCATACCCCGACAGCCGGCTGCCGCAGCTCTTCCTCCTCGTGCTCTGCGCCACCACGGCGTCGATCGTCGGCGACCTCCTCGCCTACCGCCTCGCCCTGCGCGGCGGGCGGCGCTTCGGTCACGCCATCGCCCGTTCGCGCCGCCTCTCCGTCGCCCAGCGGCGGCTGGAGACCGCCCTCAGCCGCGGCGGCGGCCCGCTCGTCGTGCTCGCCCGCTTCGCCCCGGCCGGACGCGCCGTGGTCAGCCTCGGCGCGGGCGTCGCCCGCCGCCGGGCCCGGGACTTCCTGCCCTGGTCGGCGCTGGCCGCCGTCGTCTGGACCTGCTACAGCGTCGGCGTCGGCTACCTCGGCGGCCAGCTCCTCGGCGCGAGCTGGTTCGCCACCGGCCTGTCGCTGGTGGCCCTGGCCGCCGCCGGCCTCGTCGCCGCCCGCGTCCTGCGCCCGGTCGCGACGGACGCCTGAGCGCCGGTCACCCGGCCGCCAGCCGCCCGATCCCGCCGTACCAGGAGACGTCCGCGTGGTCGGGCCGCCGGTGCTCCGGCTCGGTGGCCCGCCAGTCGCACACCACCTGGACGCCCGGCTCCACCAGTTCCAGGCCCGCGAAGAACTCCGTGAACCGCTCCCGGCCACGCAGCGTCAGCGGCACGCCCTGCGAACGGTAGGCGCGCTGCACGCCCATCGCCGCCTCCGGCGCGATGTCGGCGGTCGCGTGCGACAGGATGAAGTGGCTGCCCGGCGGCACCGCCTCGCGCAGCACCCGCACGATGCCCTCCGGGTCCTCCTCGTCCGCGACGAAATGCAGCACGGCCACCGCGAGCACGCCGACGGGCCGCTCGAAGTCGATCAGCGCCCGCGTCTGCGGATGGTCCAGAACGGCGCGCGGCGCGCGGATGTCGCCCTGGATGACCGCCGTCCGCGCGTCCCGCGCGAGCAGGGCGCTGCCGTGGACGAGGACGATGGGGTCGTTGTCCACGTAGACGACGTGGGCCCCCGGATCGGCGGACTGGGCGACCTGATGGACGTTCTCGGCCGTGGGCAGCCCCGAACCCAGGTCGATGAACTGCCTGATCCCCGCCTCCCGGACGAGATACCGCACGGCCCGGCCGAGGAACTTGCGGTTCTCGCGGGCGGCGGTGCGCAGCATGGGGAACGCCGTCAGCGCCTTCTCCGCGGCCTCGCTGTCCACCGTGTAGTGGTCCTTGCCGCCCAGGAGGTAGTCGTACATCCGGGCGGAATGCGGCTGGTGGGTCCGCAGATCGGGCGGCGGCCGGTCCTCCACGTATGTCTCTCCCTCGTCCCCGGGTAGATCAACAGCCCGCAGGGTAACGCCCGTTGAACGTTCCGCACGAACGTCTCCGGCATATTCCGGCCGCCGTCACGGTCCCGTGCCGTGGCAGGCGCAGTCGCACGCCTCGTAGATCACCGAACTGTCCGGCGGGGACTGCGGCACCTCGCCCTTCGTGCACGCCTCGCACTCCTCCATGTGGCACTCCGGCGCCCGGTCCCCGCCGCCCGTGCCCCGCCGGGACGGCTCCCCGAGCACCTGGGCCAGCGTGGCCCGCAGCGCCTTCGCGTCCGTGAGGCACCCGCCCCTCGGCCGGATCAGCCACCGCGTCACCGGCGCCCCCGACCAGGGCCCGTTCACCCACGCCGCCGGCGGCACCGCCAGACACCGGCCCCGGCCCCACACGGCCACCCCCGCCAGGCTCCAGCGCTCCGCCGCCCCCGGGCGCACCAGCCAGGTCAGCACCTGCCCGACCTGGTCCTCGATCACCGGCCCCGACCGCTCGCCCAGGCGGTCCAGGGCGCGGAACCCGGCGACGCCCGGCACCCGTACCGCGTCCCACCACCGGCCGCACGGCACCGTCCGTACCCCCCAACCGTCGGGCGGCAGCCACGAGGCCATCGAGTCCATCCGGCAACTCCCTTCCAACGGCTCACCCTTGGCCAACACGTACGGTGCGCGCCGCATCACCTAGTGGAACGGAACACGGCGGCGCAGACCACGCCCTTCGACCCGCCCCTTCGCCGTCCGGCGGGCGCCCTTTCACCCGCCCTTTCCGCCAACGGGCCCTGGGCGGGTAGTCACTAGCGTGGTTCGCCCGGACGGACGGAAAGGCGCCATGGCTGGAGCGGGACAGGGAAACGCCGCGCTGCGACGGGCCCGACGGGCGCTGCGACGCACGCAGGAGGAGATCGTCGGCGATCTGCGGGAGTGCGCCGCCCGCCTGCACGCGGCGGGCGCGCTCAGAGCGCGGGTGGAGATCAGCCTGCGGCAGTACCAGAAGTGGGAGAGCGCGCAGCCGCCCTGGCCCCATCCGGCCAGCCGCCGGGTCCTGGAGGCGTTCTTCCGCAGGACCGTGGAGGAGCTGGGCTTCACCTCCCCGTACGGGGCGGAGCCGGCGCACGGCTCCCCGACGAGTCGGCCCGCGCCGCCGCGTGCGGCGCCCAGCGAAACGGGTGATCCTACGAACCGACGCAGTGCCCTGGCCCTCCTCGGCGGAACCGCCCTGACGCCGCTGGTCGTGGTGGAGTCGGCGCGCGCCGAGGACGTGCGCGCCTACACCCGCAGGGCCGAACTCACCGATCTCGTACCCGACGACATCGAGTCGCTGGAGCGGGCGGTGCACCACTTCGACGTCGCCTACTCGGCGCTCACCCGGGCGCCGCACTCGCCGCGCGACCTGTGGCCCGTGGTCGCGGCACACCGCCACCGGGCCTCGACGCTGCTGGACGCCCGCCGCCACACGCTCCGCGAGGGCCGCGAACTCGCCCACCACGCCGGGATGTTGTCCGTGGTCCTGGCGTGGCTCGCGCACGACATGGGCCGCCGTGACCTCGTTCCGGCGCTGTGCGCGGACGCCTGGCACCACGGCCGCCAGGCCGGGGCACCGGAGGTGTGCGCCTGGGCGGAGGACGTGGCGTGCACGGAGGCGCTGTACGCGGACCGCCCGCTGGACGCCCTGACCGCCGCCACCCGGGGCCTGGCCGTGGCCCCGCGCAACGGCAGTGCCGCCGTCCGGCTCTCCACTCAACTCGCCCGCGCCCAGGCACGGTTGGGCAACCGTGAGGGCTTCGCGGAGGCGGCGGCCCGCGCCCACCGCCACCGCGACGCGCTGCCGGCGCACGGCACGGGCCTGTTCGCCGTCGACGCGGTCCGCATCGTGTCGGTGGACGCGACCTCGTTCGGCTGGCTGGGCGCCCACCGGCGCGCGCTGGACGCGGCGTCCGAGGCCACCGGCCTGTACGAGACGGCCCCCGCCCCGCGCCCCGCGCCCCCCCGGCGGGCCATCGCCCGCCTCGACCTGGCCCTCGCACAGGCCGCCCTCGGCGAACCCGAGGGCGCCATCGCGACGGCCCGCCGGGCCCTGAACGGCGACCGCCTGGTCCAGGCGATCCGCGACCGCGCCACGCACCTGCACCACGCACTGACCCGCCGCTACCCGGCCCACCCCACGACCCGCACCTTCGGCGACCACCTGCGCGCCCTGACAGCCTGAACGAAAGGTGGGTGCAGACGGGTTCGAACCGCCGACATCCGCCTTGTAAGGGCGGCGCTCTACCGCTGAGCTATGCACCCGGAATCGGGCCACAGCCTACACGGCCGCCTGTCGGGGCGGGGCTGGTGGGAGAGTGGCCGGTCTCTTAAACACATCTCCGAGCCCACGAGCCAGGCAACAAATCCGCAACACCGCTTCTTCTTCCAGAAAAGAAAAACATATACAACCGACGCTGTCCTATATGGGGCGGGTCGGCGGGGGGGGTCGGAGTGGGAGAGGGGAGGGGGGGGGGGGGGGGGCGGGTCGAGGAGCTGCGCGCGGAGGCGCAGGCGGCCAAGGACGCGGCGGCCGACGCGTTCTACGAGATGGACACCGCGCAGCGCGACCTGCGGATCACCGTCGAGACCATCACGGCCGCCGACGACAGCCGGCAGGCGGCGCTGGCCGCCTCGGACTTCGCCGGGTTCGGCCGGCGCATCGACCACGTCAGCCAGGAGTACATCGCCGCCGTCGACGCCCATGACCTGGACAGCGGCGCCCTGGACGCCGGGACCGCGTCCCGGGCCCGGGAGGAGCTGCTGCGGGTGCGGGACGAGCTGGTGCGCGCCCGGCGGGAGCTGGAGCGTTTCGGGCGCGGGCTGGAGCCGCTCGCGGCGCGCGCGGCGTCGCAGCTCGCCCGGGGCGCGCCCACCGTGGAACGCGCCCGGCCGGCGCTGCGGGAGGCGACCGGGGCGCTGGACGCGGCGCGCGCCGCCGGGCTGTCCGCCGACGGGCCGGCCGCCGCGCTGGCCGCGCTCGGCCCCGGGCTGCGGCTGCTGAACGAGGGCGCCGGCCGGCACGGCGTCAAGCCGACGATCCGCCGCGCCGAGGACGTGCGGCGGCGGGCCGAGGCGGTCGCCGCCGAGGCGCGGCGGCTGCCGGAGACCGCGGCGGGGATCGGCCGGCGGCTCGCCAGCCCCCGCACCCGCGCCGAGGCCATCACGACCCGCGCCGGGAACGTCGAGCCGGGCCCCAGCGAGCTGCGCCGCCGCTTCAGCGCCGCCTGCTGGCAGGACCTCCAGCGGGTCCCCGAGCAGGCCGCCGAGTCGGTGCGGCAGGCCCAGGAGGTGCTGAGCCGCGCGCGGCGGGCGCGCGAGGAGCAGCGGTTCGCCGAGGCCACGGCCCTGCTCCAGGAGGTGCACGCGCTGTTCGGCCGGACCGAGGAGGCGGTCTCGGCGGCCGGGGAGCGGCTGCGGCGGCTGGAGGAGGTGGCGGTCGCGCCTCGGCGGGAGATCGACAGGACCCGGTTCGTGCTCCGGGACGCGCAGCGGCTGGCGATGACCGGCCGGACGTTCCCCGAGCCGCGGCACGCCGGACCGCTGGACGCGGCGGCGGAGCGGCTGGAGCGGGCGGTCACGGCGCTGGAGAACGGCGGGCGCAACCCCGACTACTGGGCGTTCCTGACCGAGACCGAGGCCGTGCGGAGCATGGTCGCCGCCGTCGTGGAGGAGATCCGGGCCGGGCGTTAAGGACCGTTCCGGACGGGTACGCGGGGTGCTCCGGCCGCGATGCCACCCGGAGGAGGTCGAGTCCGCCATGCCCGCGACACTCGTCGGCACCGACGCGCGCGGGGAGCCGCGCCTGCCGCACACCGGCCCCCGCTCCCTGCTGCGGCGGGCCAGACTGGACGAGCACCTGCCCGTCGACCGCCGCCTGAGCCGCGTCTACCGGATCGGCGCCGGGCTGGTGGGGCTGGGGCTGATGCTCTTCGGCGTTCTGGGCCTGACCGAGAACGTCGGGATGTTCGACACCCGCGACGACACCGTCTGGGGCCTGAACACCAACGGGGCGCTGGGCTGGCTGTCGATCGTCGTGGGCCTGCTGCTCCTCGCCGGCATGATCAAGGGCGGGAACTTCGCGTCCACCCTCAACATGCTGCTCGGCGTCGCGTTCGTCCTCAGCGGCTTCGTCAACCTGGCGCTGCTGGAGACCGACGCCAACATCCTCAACTTCCGCCTCCAGAACGTGATCTTCAGCTTCGCCGTCGGCCTGCTGCTGATGACGTTCGGCATGTACGGCCGGGTCAGCGGCCGGCTGCCGCACGACAACCCCTACTGGCGGGCCCGGAATCCCGGGGCGGCGGGCGAGGAGCGGCGCCGTCGAGAACTGGCCGAGCGGCGCCGCCGCGAGCTCACGACTCCGCCGACAGGGCGGCCACCCGCCGCAGGAGGATCCGCAGGATCTCCTCCCCGCACCTGACCCCGCGCGACGGCAGCGGCACCACGTGCGGCGCGGCCCAGCCGGTCGAGGCCAGTTCGCCGTGGCCCGGCCGCCAGCCCTCGTGGGCGGCGAGCAGCAGGTCGGCGTCGAGCAGCGAGTCCCCGGCCGCCAGCACCGTACGGGCGCCCGTGCGCCGCGTGATCTCGGCGACGGCGGCGCTCTTGGTCAGCGGGCCGGGCACGGCGTACAGCTTGCGGCCCTGGAGCGAGACCGTCCAGCCGCGCGGCTCCGCCCACGCGGCCAGTTCCTTCGGCCAACTGTCCGGCATCAGGTCGCGTTCGACGACGAGATAGGTGAACAGCTCTTCCGCCTCACGCTCCTTGAGCAGCCACGACGGGTCGGCGGTGCGGACGAGGTGGTCGCGGACCTCGCCCAGCGGGACGCAGGAGGAGTCCAGGGCCTGACGGACCGACAGATTCCAGTCATGGTCGGTCCTGCCGTCCACCAGCAGGTGGCCCCCGTTGGCGCAGATCGCGTAACGCGGCACCGGGCCGGGGAAGTTGATCCGCCGGTACTGCTCACGGGTCCGGGTCGTGGTCGGCACGAAGAACGCGTCCGGATGCGCGGCCAGTTCCGCGATCATCCGGGCCGCGGGCTCGGTGACGAACGACTGCGGCCGGGAGTCGTACATCTCGACGCTGACCAGCCGGGGCGCCCGCGCGTCCGGCACGTCCAGGCCGAGGGCGGCGGCCGAGTAGATGAGGGTGCGGTCCAGATCGGTGGCGACGAGCGTGGTCACTGTGCGGCCCTTCCGTCGGCACCGGTGGCGCCCTTGGTGTAACGGGGGTGGATGAGCCCGACACAACTGTAGGGCAGGTCGTCGGTCTCCTCGACGGGCACCCCGCGCTGGTCCGCCAGCAGCCGGATGTGGTCCAGGTCGGCGCCCGCGCCGCGCCGCGCCAGCACCCGCCAGGGCACGCGGCGCAGCAGGACCCGGGTGGTCTCGCCGACGCCGGGCTTGACGAGGTTCACGTCGCCGATGCCGTACTCCTCGCTGATCCGCTCCACCGCGCGCCAGCCCTCCCAGGTGGGGGCGCGGTCGCCGGTCAGCAGGGCGTGGGTGTCGGCGGCGACGCCCTCGGCCAGGCCGGGGGCGTCGAAGTGGCCGCTGACGACGTCGAGGAAGTGGCGGGAGAGGTCGGCGCCGGCCAGCTCCCGGTAGTACTTGGCGCCGTGGAAGTCGTCGGGGCCCACCAGGTCGGCGCGGAGCACCGTGCGCGAGATCAGCCCGGACACCGTGGAGTTGAGGCACGCGGACGGGATGAGGAAGTCCTCGCGGGTGCCGTAGGTGGTGACGCAGCCGCCGGGGTCGGCCAGCACCGCGAGGTCGGGGTCGAAGCCGGGGAACGCGGCGAGCGCGTCGGTGAGTTCACGGGTGATCGCGCCCTTGCCGGTCCAGCCGTCCACGAACACGACGTCCTCCGCGTCGTGGTGGGCGGCCAGCCAGCGCAGCGCCGTGGTGTCGATGCCCTGGCCGCGCACGATGGAGATGGCGTAGTGCGGCAGGTCCAGGCCGTGGGCGTGCCGGGCCCAGCGGCGCATCAGGACGCCGACGGGCGTGCCGGCCCGCGCCAGGGAGACCAGCACGGGCACCCGGCCGGGGCGGGCCCGTTCGGCGAGCACGGCCTCGGTGACGGTGCCGACCGCGCGGGCCACCCGCGCCGCCGACGCGTCCAGCGCGGTGTGGAACAGCCGCTGGTACTCCTCGCTCGGCTGGTACTCCACGGGCAGCGACTCGGCGTAGTGCGCGCCGCCGGACTGGATGGCCTCCTCGCGTTCCTCGGCCGGGGCCTCCAGGGTGACGTCGGACAGGTCCTGGAGCAGCCAGCCGACCTCGTCGGGCGCGTAGGACGAGAACGCCGGTCCGCGCAGCGGCTCCGGCAGCCCGGAGCCCGCGGCGCCCGTCTCGTCCGCCCGCCGGGCGGACGAGACGGCGGCGGCCGGGAAGGAGGGCACGACGGCCAGGAACAGGTGCGGGGCGTGGGCGCCGAGCACCGCCAGCAGGCCGTCGGGCGCGTGCAGCCGGGGGGTGTCCCCGGCGGAGTCGGTGACGAGCACGATCGCGTCCCAGTCGCGCCCGGCGACGTTGTACGCGTACCGCGGGCCGGGCCCGTCGGCGGGCGCGTCGTGCGCGGGGAACCGCAGGCGGGTGCGGATCGCGTAGCCGGGGTCGTCCACCGGCAGCACCGGGGAGCGGGTGGTCGTGGAGAAGTACGCCTCCACGCCGTCCGCCGCCTCCTCCAGGGCCCCGGCGAGCCGCAGCGGTACGTAGATCAGCTCCTCGGTGCCCAGCACCAGCACGCGCCGGGCCTCCGGCGGCAGCGCGGCGGCCAGCCGCGCGCCGAGGCCGGGCAGCAGCTGAGCCAGGCGGGCGCCGTCGGCGGGCGTGAAGCCGTGCCGCCCGCCGTCCGGCAGCCCTTCGGGCCAGCCGAGGTTCACCCGCGCCGGGCGCGCGGCGAACGGTCCCGTCGTCTCGATCATGCCCGCCTCCTCGGCGGCGACGAGGGCGGCGCCGCGTTCCAGCACGTCCGCGGGGAGCGCGACCCGGCCGCGCGCCAGCGCGGTCACCTCCACGGTGGCGCCGAGGTCGGCGGCGAACTTCTCCAGCGCCTCGCGCTCGGTGTCCGTGCGCATGTCGACCAGCGCGGCGACCACGTACCGCTGCCGGGGACGGCGGCGGTGCAGCGCCTCGACGGTGTTCCGCACGGTCCGGCCGGTGGACAGTTCGTCGTCCACCAGCACCAGCGGTCCGTCCCCGTCGAGCAGCGCGGGATCGGCCGGCAGCAGCAGGTGCGACGTGTGGTGGCTGTGCTCCTCCTCGAAGCCGCCGACCGGCTCGACGCCCGGCACCGGGCGGCGCGTCGAGTGCAGGTACGGCACGCCGCCGAGGCCGTCCGCGACGCAGTGCCCGAGGCCGGTCGCGGTCTCCGCGTAGCCGAGCACGACGGCCTCGCGGGCCGCCGCCGGGCCCAGCAGCGCGGCGACGCGGCGGCCGAGTTCGACGCCGGTGCCGTGGACGACGGCCGGGCGCTGCGGGATGTGCTTGCCGAGCACGCCGGACACCAGCAGGTGGGCGCGCCGGGGGTTGCGGCGCAGCGCGAGACCGAGGAGGTCGCGCACGCCGTCGCCGTGCAGCCGCACGCCGAGGCGCGCGGAGACCCACTCGCCCGGCCATATCGGGTCCTGGGCCGGGTTCAGGTCGGCGGCGCTCATTCGACGCCCGCCGCGAGCAGGTCCACGAAGTCCACGCCGTCCCGGGCGACGCCGAACATCTCGGCGCGCAGCAGAGTCCGTTCGGCCCAGGCGCGGTGCGGCTTCACCTCGTTCATCTTGTTGGTGTAGGCGGAACGGAGCACGCCGCCGCCGTCCGGGCCGGTGCCGATGATGTCGGCCGCGTCGCTGAACTCCTCGTGCGAGACGACGGACAGCGCGTGCACGGGCGCGACGTGCGAGGGGTGGATGCAGGTCTTGCCCATCAGGCCGTTGGCGCGGTCGAGTTCGATCTCCTGGAGCAGGCTGTCCATGTCCCGCTCGATGAGGCGCCGGCGCAGGCCCTCGGCGCGTCCGCTGAACGGGCTGTTGCGCAACTGCGGCTTGAACATGCGCTCCTGGCCCCGGAAGTACTCCCACACCGGCCCGCTGACCGTGTAACCGGTGCCGTCGGCGCGGCCGAAGACGTTGACGACGTCGGCGATGACGGACGCGACGAGGTGCACGTCGTACGCGGTCATCTCGGGGCTGCGGCGCAGGCCGTAGACGGAGCAGAAGTCGGTGACGCCCAGCCGGACGGCCGGTATGCGGTCGCGGTACTTGTCCACGACGCGGGCGGCGGCGGTGAGGGCCTCGGCGCGGGTCTCCAGGTGCAGCAGCTCCGGCGACTCCAGCACCGGCATGGCCAGCAGCCGGCGGCCCGACATCACCTCGGCGCCGGTGAGGGCCTCCAGGAAGGCGGGGCCCGAGTCGGCGGTGAACTTGGGGATCACGAAGCCGGTGAGCAGATCGACGGCCGGGCCCAGACGGCTGGTGAGGCTGGTGATCTGCTCGGGCACGCGGACGCGGACGAAGAGCAGCGGCAGATCGGCGTGCCGCTCCTCGCGCATCAGCTTGCCGAACTGCTTGACCAGATTCTCCTCCGCGCCGGGCACCTCGGCGTCGCTGATGGAATCCTCCAGGCACAGCACCATGGACACCACGCCCGCCGCCGCCTGCTTGCGGATGTCGGCGGCGAGCCGGGTGCGGGTCGCCGGACTGTAGAGGGTGGCGCCCAGCGCGACCCCCAGCGTCCTGACGGGCGAATCCGGCCCGAACTCGGCCGGCTCCTGGTGGAACAGCGCGCGACGCTGCGCAGGCGAGAGATGCCCGTAATGCCGCATAGAACTCCCCGACTTGTCGACTCGGTCACTCCGGACGCTCCACTGGCCGCACCGGATCCCTCGGCAATCGTAGGCGGGCCATTGTTTCGGGGGTGTGGCGACAGGCAGGATTCCTGTTATGACACGTGCGCTGGAGAAGGGGGCAACAATTCACCTTCCCTTCGGCGTGTTACGCGCCGTGGTGAGGTGGACGCCCATCGCCGTCGGTTCGGGGCCCGCGGTGCCGGATCTGGATCTCTCGGTGCTGCTGGTCGACGCGGGCGGACGGGTGCGCACCGAGGGCGACTTCGTGTTCTACAACCAGCCGCGCCACCCCACGGGCCTGGTCCGGCGGCTGCCGAAGCGGCGGGACGCGGAGGGTCTGCGGGACACGGTCGAGGCGGAGCTGGCGCGGCTGGACGCGACGGTCCGGCGCGTGGTGCTGGCCGTCTCGACCGACGCCGGCTTCCGCGCCGCCGCCAGCCGCCCCCGGCTGGCGCTGCACGACGCGGCGGCGCCGGACGCGCCCCCGCTGGCGGTCCTGCCGCTGACGCCGCTGCCCCGGGAGACGGCACTGGTCGGCGGCGAGGCGGTGCGCGCGGACCGCGGCTGGGAGTTCCGCGCGGGCGGGCGCGGCTACACCGGCGGACTGATCGGCCTGGCCGGGGACTTCGGCATCACCGCGGCCGGCCGCCGGGCCCCCGACCCGCGCCGGCAGCCCGGCTACGGCTCTTCCTCTTCTACACAACTGGAGCTTCCTGCGCACACGGTAGAGGATGCTTCTTCTGCCGTCCGCTTCTCAACATCGTTGTGTGTATCTACGCAGCGTTGCGGTGCATCACCGCGGCCGGCCGCCGGGCCCCCGACCCGCGCCGGCAGCCCGGCTACGGCTACCCCCAGCCGGACCCGGCGTTCACCCTGCCCCCGCAGGGCCCCCAGTTCCTGCCCTGAGCCCCGGAAGCGGGAACCGGTCGCGGGTGTCAGGCGCGGAGGCGGCTGGGCTTGGTGCCGCGGCCCCAGGACATGCCCCAGCCGTAGAGGCGGTCTATCTCCGACTGGAACCCGTACACGTACCGCACCTCGCGCCGCGCCACCAGGCGCCCCTTGTGGTGCTCGATCAGCGCCACCGCGCAGGAGCGCGCGTTCGGGGCCGGGTCGGTCAGGCCGATCTCGATGTTCTTGCCGTCGGCCGAGACGAGGGTGACCACGACGTCCGCGCGGTCGAACGCCGGGATGCCGTCGTAGATGAAGACGAAGACGACCAGCCGCTTGAACTCCTCGGCGTGGTCCAGGTTCACGTACAGGTTCTCGCCCGAGCCCGTGCCGAAACGGTCGTCGCCGCTGAGCTTGATGTACGGCGGGGCGTTGAAGTCGCCCTCCAGGCCGCCCAGGGACTGGACGACCCCCTTGGTGCCGTCCTTCAGCTCGTACAGGCACGCCAGGTCGAGGTCGATGCTGGCGACGCCCTGCGAATGCCCTTGTATCTCCGCCGGCTTGAAGATCTCCAGCGGCCGGCGCCACAGCGTGGACCACTGGGTGCCGCCGAAGTCGGCGCTGCCGCGCATCCGCCACGACAGCTCGATCCGCAGCGTACCGGTGTCCGCGCCCTCACCGGTCAGCGGCGCCGTCGCGTTCCGCCGGTTCAGCTCCACCGCGTACGTCGAAGGGCCGCCCACCGTGTCGAACTTCTGCTTGGGCATGCCGCCGTGCCGCCAGTAGTTCCACAACGACACCATGGCCGTCCCCCACCCTCACTCGTCGGGTCACAACACACGTGGCGGGACGGACCGGTGACCGGTCCGTCCCCCCACGGAGGATTCCGCGTTCCCCCCGGGCTCACACCCCGGAGCGCACCGCCGGTTGCTCCGTCGGTCCGCCTCCGCCGCCTCCGCCGCCGTTGGCCGCGTCGAGCCGGTTGTGCCGGACCGAGGACCAGAACGCCGCCGCGATCAGGCCCACCCCGACGAGGCCGGTGACGACCTCCGGCAGGTGCCAGCGGATGCTGATCAGCAGCATCACGGCCAGCGCGCCGATCGCGTAGTGCGCGCCGTGCTCCAGATACCGGTAGTCCTCCAGCGTGCCCTGGCGGACCAGGTAGATGGTGAGGGACCGCACGTACATCGCGCCGATGCCGAGGCCCAGCGCCATCTCGAAGATGTCGTTGGTGATCGCGAACGCGCCGATGACGCCGTCGAAGGAGAACGAGGCGTCCAGGACTTCCAGGTACAGGAACAGGAAGAACGCCGCCCGGCCGCCGACACCGACCAGCGTGGGCTGCCGCCCGGCGCGGGCCGCGGCCTCCTCCGCCTCGTGCGCCCGCTCCTCGTCCTCCTCCAGCCGGTCCTCGAAGTACCCGGACAGACCGCCGACGACGAGATAGGTCAGCAGACCGGCGAGGCCCGCCAGCAGCACCGTCTCGGTCTTGTCGATGTGCAGGCCGCCGTGCTGGTACGCCTCGGGGGCGACGAAGGACGCGGTCAGCAGCAGCGCCGCGAGGGCCACGCCCACCGAGAAGGCGTCGATCTTGCCGAGCTTGGCCAGCGGGCGCTCCAGCCAGCGCAGCCACATGGTCTCCCGCTCCTCGAAGATGAATTCGAGGAAGATCATCAGCAGGAACATACCGCCGAACGCGGCGATCGCCGGGTGCGCGTCGGTGACCAACTGCTCGTAGTGGTCCGGGTCGTCGATCGCCAGATCGACGGCCTCCATCGGACTGACGCCGGCGGTGAGCGAGACGATCACGACCGGGAAGACCAGCCGCATGCCGAAGACGGCGATCAGGATGCCCACGGTCAGGAAGATCTTCTGCCAGAACTCGTTCATCCGCTTCAGCACACCGGCGTTGACCACCGCGTTGTCGAAGGAGAGCGAGATTTCCAGGACGGACAGGATCGCCACGATGGCGAACCCCTGCCAGCCCCAGAGGATGAAAGCGGCGGCCAGGCCGAGAACAGTCACGCCGAATGACCAGCCGAAGATTTTCAGAATCACAAGAAGTCCAGTCTCCCGCGCAGGGCCGCGGATGTGCAGGCAGACGCCGGCCTGGTGGATGGTGCCGATGCGGACGGGTCCCCCGGGAGGGCCCGCGGAATCACAGAGCCCGGAGCGCCGTGACGTAGTCGTCGAGATCGCGGGCGTCGGGCAGACCGTTGACGACCGTCCAGCGGATCACGCCCTCCTTGTCGATGATGAAGGTGCCGCGCACCGCGCAGCCCTTCTCCTCGTCGAAGACGCCGTAGGCCCTGGAGACCTCGCCGTGCGGCCAGAAGTCGGAGAGCAGCGGGTACTCCAGACCCTCCTGCTCGCCGAAGACCCGCAGCGAGAACGGGGAGTCGTTGGAGACGGCGAGAAGCTGCACGTCGTCGTTGACGAACGTGGGCAGCTCGTCACGGAGCGCGCACAGCTCGCCGGTGCAGACGCCGGTGAACGCGAACGGGTAGAAGAGCAGGACCACGTTCTTCCCACCGCGGTAGTCCGCGAGCGAGACGGTCTGGCCGTGCTGGTTCCGCAAGCGGAACTCGGGGGCCTTGCTGCCGGGCTCAAGTGCCATGGGCGGGTAATCCGTTTCCCTGTCGGAGGTAAAGTTACGCCGCCCAGCCTACGACGCGGCCCCCGGCGACCCACCAGCCCCCGGGGACCGAGCCCGCGCACCGGCGCGGGTGCTACTTCTTCCCGGCCGCCTTCGGGGTCACCAGCCGGCTGCCCGACCAGTCCCGGCCCGCGCTGACACTGCTGGTCTGCGCCAGGCCGGCGGTCGCCGCCGCCTCGCCGATGTCGCTCGGCTCGACGTAGCCGGCCCGGCCCGTCTTCGGGGTCAGCAGCCAGACCGGCGCCCCGGGGTCGATCATCGTGGTGGCATCCACCAGCGCGTCGGTCAGATCGCCGTCTTCCTCGCGGAACCACAGCACCACCGCGTCGGCCACGTCGTCGTAGCTCTCGTCGACGAGCTCCTGGCCCGTGATGGCCTCGATTCCCTCGCGGAGTTCCTGCTCGGCGTCCTCGTCGTAGCCGAGCTCCTGGACCACCTGCCCGGGCTGGAAACCCAGCCGAGCGGCGGGGTTGGTCCGCTCCTCCGCGTGGTCCGCGGTCGCGCTCACGGATAGCTCCTGTCCTGTGTGGGAAGTACGGGGAGGCCGCGCGTACGCGCGGCTTGGGCGTAGTCCACACGGGCGGGGCGGATCGCGCAAGTACCCGGCCGCCGAGCCTGCCCAAACGTTGACGTCTTGGCCCCCGACGGGCGCGTGATCTGCGCCATAGTCCGCGAACGCCTGTTCGCCGGGCGCACCGGGCGCGTACGGGTGCGGCCGGCACGCGCGGACGGCACGCGGCGCCCCCGCGGCCACCCTCCCATGATCCCGGAGCGGGGGGTTACCGATCAGTAGAGATGACGTTTCGCGTTCGTCGGTGGACCATGGAGGCGGCGCGACACATGCAGAGCAGACAACTCATACAGTGAAGGAACAGCGTGGCTTCCGGATCAGATCGCAACCCGATCATCATTGGCGGCCTTCCCAGCCAGGTCCCGGACTTCGATCCCGAGGAAACTCAGGAGTGGCTCGACTCGCTCGACGCGGCCGTCGACGAGCGCGGCCGGGCCCGGGCCCGTTATCTCATGCTCCGCCTGATCGAGCGCGCCCGAGAGAAGCGGGTCGCCGTACCCGAAATGCGCAGCACCGACTACGTCAACACCATCGCGACCAAGGACGAGCCGTTCTTCCCCGGCAACGAGGAGATCGAGCGGAAGATTCTCAACGCGACCCGCTGGAACGCGGCCGTGATGGTCTCCCGCGCGCAGCGCCCGGGGATCGGGGTGGGCGGTCACATCGCCACCTTCGGCTCCTCGGCGTCCCTGTACGACGTGGGCTTCAACCACTTCTTCCGCGGCAAGGACGGCGGTGAGAGCGGCGACCAGATCTACTTCCAGGGTCACGCCTCCCCGGGCATCTACGCCCGCGCCTTCCTCCTCGACCGCCTCACGGACCGCAACCTGGACGCGTTCCGCCAGGAGCGGTCCAGGGCGCCGCACGGGCTCTCCAGCTACCCGCATCCGCGCATGATGCCGGACTTCTGGGAGTTCCCGACCGTCTCCATGGGCCTGGGCCCGATCAGCGCGATCTACCAGGCCCGGATGAACCGGTACATGCATGCGCGCGGCATCGCCGACACCTCACGGTCGCACGTGTGGGCGTTCCTCGGCGACGGCGAGATGGACGAGCCGGAGTCGCTCGGCCAGTTGTCGATCGCGGCCCGGGAGGGCCTGGACAACCTGACGTTCGTCGTCAACTGCAACCTCCAGCGCCTCGACGGGCCGGTGCGCGGCAACGGCAAGATCATCCAGGAGCTGGAGTCGATCTTCCGCGGCGCCGGGTGGAACGTGATCAAGCTCATCTGGGACCGCACCTGGGACCCGCTGCTGGCCCAGGACCGCGACGGCGTCCTGGTCAACAAGCTGAACATCACCCCGGACGGCCAGTTCCAGACGTACGCGACGGAGACCGGCGCGTACATCCGCGAGCACTTCTTCGGTGATGACCACCGCCTGCGCTCGATGGTCCAGAACATGACCGACGACCAGATCCTGCACCTGGGCCGGGGTGGTCACGACCACCGCAAGATCTACGCGGCGTACAAGGCGGCCCTGGAGCACCAGGGGCAGCCGACGGTGATCCTCGCCCAGACCGTCAAGGGCTGGATGCTGGGGCCGAACTTCGAGGGCCGCAACGCGACCCACCAGATGAAGAAGCTCACCGCGGCCGACCTGAAGGGGTTCCGGGACCGGCTGAGGCTCCCGATCCCGGACAGCCAGTTGGAGTCCGGCGCCCCGCCGTACTACCACCCGGGTCCGGACTCGGAGGAGATCCAGTACATGCACGACCGCCGGCGCGCGCTCGGCGGCTATGTGCCGACCCGCGTGGTGCGGGCCAAGCCGCTGCCGCTGCCGGGCGAGAAGACCTACGCGGCGGTCCGGAAGGGGTCGGGGCAGCAGGAGATCGCCACCACGATGGCGTTCGTGCGGCTGCTGAAGGACCTGATGCGGGACAAGGAGATCGGCAAGCGCTTCGTGCCGATCGCGCCGGACGAGTACCGCACGTTCGGCATGGACTCGCTCTTCCCCTCGGCCAAGATCTACAACCCGCTGGGGCAGACCTACGAGTCCGTGGACCGTGAGCTGCTGCTGTCGTACAAGGAGTCGCCGACCGGCCAGATGCTGCACGACGGCATCACCGAGGCGGGCTGCACGGCGTCGCTGATCGCCGCCGGCTCCGCGTACGCGACGCACGGCGAGCCGCTGATCCCGGTCTACGTCTTCTACTCGATGTTCGGGTTCCAGCGCACCGGTGACCAGTTCTGGCAGATGGGCGACCAGCTCGCGCGCGGTTTCGTGCTGGGCGCGACCGCCGGGCGCACGACGCTGACCGGTGAGGGCACGCAGCACGCCGACGGGCACTCCCAGTTGCTGGCCTCGACCAACCCGGCGTGTGTCGCCTACGACCCGGCGTTCGGGTTCGAGATCGCGCACATCGTGCGGGACGGGTTGCGCCGGATGTACGGCGAGGCGCCGGAGGACGTCTTCTACTACCTCACCGTCTACAACGAGCCGGTCGTCCAGCCCGCCGAGCCGGCGGACGTGGACGTGGAGGGCATCCTCAAGGGCCTGTACCGGTTCCGGGCGGGCACCGAGGGCGGCGTCCCGGCGCAGATCCTGGCCTCCGGGGTGGCCGTGCCGTGGGCCGTCGAGGCGCAGCGCGTCCTGGCCGAGGAGTGGGACGTGCGGGCGGACGTCTGGTCCGCCACCTCCTGGAACGAGCTGCGGCGCGAGGCCGTCGCGGTCGAGGAGCACAACCTGCTGCACCCGGAGGAGGAGCAGCGGATTCCGTATGTGACGCGCAAACTCCAGGGCGCGCAGGGGCCGTTCGTGGCCGTTTCCGACTGGATGCGGTCCGTTCCCGACCAGATCGCGCGCTGGGTGCCCGGCACGTACCAGTCGCTGGGCGGTGACGGGTTCGGCTTCGCCGACACCCGGGGAGCGGCGCGCCGCTTCTTCCACATCGACGCGCAGTCCGTCGTGGTGGCCGTGCTCACCGAGCTGGCCCGGGAGGGCAAGGTCGACCGGTCGGTCCTCAAGCAGGCCATCGACCGGTACCAGTTGCTCGACGTGGCCGCCGCCGACCCCGGCCCGGCGGGCGGCGACGCCTGAGCGTCGTCCCCGCCCGGCCGGCGGGCTCCCGGAACGCGCACCGCGCCGCCCGGGAGCCCGCCGCCGTGCCGGGCCGTTCCCGGGGCCGGACCCTAGGATGCCGCCATGGGCCCGCACCCCGACACCGATGAGACGTCCCGGGCCTCGGTGGCCGCCCTGGTGCCCGAGGCGGACACCGACGGGACGCGCGTGCGCTGGGAGGAGCGCACGCAGGTGCCGCTGCTGTGGCTGGCGGTGGCGTTCGGCGCGGTCTACGCCGTGCCCATCCTGTTCCCCGGCGCGCCGGCCGCGCTGCGGCGAGGCTGCTCGATCGCGGAGTGGCTGATCTGGGGGTGCTTCGCGCTCGACTACGGCATCCGGTGGTGCCTGGCCCATGACCGGTGGCAGTTCACGCGGCGCCATCCGTTCGCGCTGGCCGCCGTGGTGCTGCCGTTCCTCCAACCGCTGCGGCTGACGCGGCTGGTCGCCGCCCTGCTGCTCGTCGGGCAACGGGCCCGGCTGGCCTCCCAGATCCGGGTCACCACCTATGTGGCGGGCTCCTGCGTCGGGCTGCTGCTGTTCGGCTCGCTGGCCGTCCTGGAGGTCGAGCGGGAGAGCCCCACGTCCAACATCCGCTCCATGGGCGACGCCATGTGGTGGGCGTTCACCACGATGACCACCGTCGGCTACGGGGACACCACGCCGACGACGACGATGGGCCGGCTGCTGGCGGTCGGGCTGATGCTGTCGGGGATCGCCCTGCTCGGTGTGGTCACGGCCAACATCGCGGCCTGGTTCATCGCCCGCTTCGAGCGGGAGGACGACGACACCGTGGCGCACACCCGGGCCATCGAGGAACTGACGGCGGAGGTACGGACGTTGCGCGCCGAAGTGGCCGCGCTGACGGCCCGCGCGCGGGCGGCGGGCGAGCACGCCGCGCCCCACGGGAGCCACACGGGCACCAGGGGCGACACGTCGCCGTGAGCTGACGCGAACACACCCATCCGGGGGAAGCCGTTTCGTCAGCCATGGCCCTTACGATGACCCGCATGGGTGATGTGCTGGCCGGAATCCACTCCACGTGGGAGTTCGACACCGACTCCGTGCTCATCCGCTTCGAACGGGGGATACGCACACCGAAGCTCTTCCAGGTGCTCGGCGAGCGCCGGATCCCGTACGAGGCGCTGAGCTCGGTCGACCTGACTCCGGGAACGCGCAAGGGCACGGTGGTGCTGCACGCCGTGCCGCGGCCCGGCGCCGATCCGCTGCTGGAGGCCGCCGCGGGCCAGCTCAGACAAGCCGCCGACCCGTACCGGCTGGTGCTCCCGGGCGAGCGCGAGACGCTCGCCGACTACTACGCGACCGAACTGCGCTCCGCCCTCGGTCCGCTCGCGGACGAGGACGCCGACCAGTATCTGGTGGCGGCGCCCGCGGCCCCGCTCCAGTTCAAGGCGTTCGACGGGAAGGTGTCGTTCGACGGCAAGGTGGTCTCGTTCCGGTGGTTCTGGACGGGCGCGTCGTCGGCGAAGTGGAAGGCGGGCGACCAGTCGTTCCCGGTGAGCGAGCTGGCGGACGTCGAGTGGCGCTCGCCCGAGATCGCCGGCGGCCACCTGCGGCTGCTGCGCCGCGGCCCGGACGGCGCCCCGCGCGACCACGAAGGACCGGCCGACCAGGACCCGGCGGCGGTGGTGTTCGGCCTCGGCTACGGCCTGGTCCACGAGTCGCTGCCGCTGGCCGCGTCGGTCCTGGAGGCGGTCCGGGCGGCCGAGCCGATCGTCACCGACCGCCTGGACGGGAGCCGCCGCCGGGGGAACCCGGCGGACATAGCCAACCGCATCCGCCATCTGGGCGAGCTGCACGCGTCCGGGCTGCTGACGGACGAGGAGTTCACCGCGAAGAAGACGGAGTTGCTCGCCGAGCTGTGAGCACCGCCCGCCGCACGCGCGGAACGCGCGCGGCGGGCTCGCGGAGTTCCCCGCCCGGCCGGCCGGTTACTCGCGGCCGGCCGACGAGAACGACATGTCCGCGTAGCGGTCGCCCCTCACCCGCGAGGCGATCGGCTCCAGGGCCGCCGTCTCGTCCGGGGTCAGCTCGATCCGGGTGGCCGCCGTGTTCTCCTCGACGCGGGCGCGGCTGCGGGTGCCGGGGATCGGGATCACCGACATCCCGCGCGCCGCCGCCTGGGCGTGGACCCAGGCCAGCGCGACCTGCCCGAGCGTGGCGCCGCGCGCCTCGGCGATCCGGCGGACCGGCTCCAGCAGGGCGCGGTTGGCCTCGGCGTTGGCGCCGTTGTAGCGCGGCAGGTGGCGGCGGAAGTCGTCGGCCGTCAGCTCGCCGGAGGCGTCGGTGAACGCGCCGGTCAGGAAGCCCCGGCCGAGCGGCGAGTAGGGCACGAACGCGACGCCCAGCTCCTCGGCGGCGGGGACGGCGGTCCGTTCCACGTCGCGCGAGAACAGCGACCACTCGGACTGGATGGCCGCGATGGGGTGCACGGCGTGCGCGGCGCGCAGCTCGGGGCCGGTGACCTCGCTCAGCCCGAGGTGCTTGACCTTGCCCTCGGCCACCAGCTCGGCCATCGCCCCGACGGTCTCCTCGATCGGGACGGCGGGGTCGCGGCGGTGCATGTAGTAGAGGTCGATGACGTCCACGTCCAGCCGCCGCAGGCTGGCCTCCACGGCCTGCCGGATGTAGGGCCGGTCGTTGCGGACGTTCCGCGCCA
Source organism: Streptomyces specialis (assembly GCF_001493375.1). Taxonomy (GTDB): domain Bacteria; phylum Actinomycetota; class Actinomycetes; order Streptomycetales; family Streptomycetaceae; genus Streptomyces; species Streptomyces specialis. The sequence goes on along the minus strand of NZ_LN929897.1, from coordinate 819,088 downwards.
GCGGGTCGGCGGGGTCGAGGACGATGCCGAACTTGGTCGCGATGGTGACCTCGTCGCGGTGGGCGCGGAAGAACGGCGACAGGAAGGTCTCGTTCTCGCCCGCGCCGTACATGTCGGCCGTGTCGTACAGGGTGACGCCGAGTTCCAGGGCCCGTTCCAGCGTGGCGCGGGCCTCGGACGTGTCGGTCGGTCCGTAGGCGAAGGCCATGCCCATGCAGCCGAGGCCCTGGACGCCGACCCGGGGACCGCCGGCGCCGAGGGGGGCGGTGTCGATCACTGTGGTGTCGCTCATGCGGAGGTTCAGAGCCTTTCCGACGCCGAGGGGGCGTCAGCGTAGAAGTCGATCTTGAAGTCGAGGACCGTGAGGGTGTCCTGGAGCTCGCCGATCCGGCGCAGCACGCTCTCCCGGGTGGCGAGCAGCAGCGCTCTGCGCTCGGCGAACGTGTGGTCGCCCTGCCGCACCAGATCGGCGTAGCGGACCATGTCCGCGACCGCCATCCCGGTCAGCCGGAGCTTGCCGACGAACGAGAGCCACGCCAGATCGCGGTTGGTGTAGCGGCGCTGCCCGGTGTGGGAGCGGTCGATGGTCGGCATCAGGCCGATGCGCTCGTACCAGCGCAGCGTGTGGACGCTCAGCCCGGTGTGGGCGGCGACCTCGCTGATCGTGTAGCGGTCCTGGCCGTCGGGTCTGGGCACGGGCTTGGGGGGCGCGCACGGGCCGACGGTCTCGTCAAGCCCTGGCTGCTTCCGCTGGGTCAGGGTCATATCCCGAACGCTAAAGACCTGGAGTGCACTCCAGGCAAGTGGCCCCGGTGGTGAATCCGAAACCCACACGCCGCTCCCCCACGCCGCCGCACGCCCCGCCGGAGGATGTCTCCCCCGTGGAGCGGGCGTGTCGGGGCGCCGCGCTACGCTCGGGGGCATGCGCAGCCTGGAGCTGATCGACACCTGGCCCGTTCCCACGGCCGCCGCCGCCGTCGTCTTCCCGGCCGGCGGCCGGTTCGCCCACGGCCCCGGCGAGCGGCCGTTCCGGCTCGCCTCCGTCACCAAGCCGCCCGCCGCGTACGCCGCGCCGATCGCGGTCGAGGAGGGCGCGATCGGCCTGGACGAGCCGGCCGGCCCCGAGGGCTCCCCCGTCCGGCGCCTGCTGGCGCGCGCCTCGGGGCTGGCGTTCGACGAGCACCGCGCGATGGCGCCGCCCGGCCCCCGCCGGCTCTACTCGAACGCGGGCTTCGAGGTCCTCGGCGACCACATCGCCAAGGCGGCCGGCATGCCGTTCGCGGAGTATCTGCGGCAGGCGGTGCTCGCGCCGCTGGGCATGACCGCCACCGAACTGCCCGGCTCCCCCGCCAAGGACGGCGTCTCGACGCTGGACGACCTCACCGCCTTCGCCGCCGAGCTGCTCTCCCCCCGCCTGCTGGCCCCCGAGACGCTCGCCGAGGCGACGGCGGTGGCGTTCCCCGGGCTGAACGGCGTGCTGCCCGGCTTCGGCCACCAGAAGCCCAACGACTGGGGCCTGGGGTTCTCCCTGCGCGCCCACAAGTCGCCGCACTGGACGGGCGCGACGTCCTCGCCCCGCACCTTCGGCCACTTCGGCCAGTCCGGCACGTTCCTGTGGGTGGACCCGGACGCCCGCGCGGCCTGCGTCGTCCTGACCGACCGCGCGTTCGGCTCCTGGGCCGCCGAGTCCTGGCCCGCCTTCACCGACGCGGTCCTCGCGGAACTGCGCGGCCAGACACCCCTCTCTCTTATACACCTCTCCCCCTTCTCACCTACAGCCCTGCTGAGATTCTCTGGCCGCCCCCTCCCCCTCCCCGGCCCCCCCACTAGCCGCTGCGCCGCCGGCGTCAGATGTGAATAGGGGGCCGGTGTCAGTCCGGTCGCCCCAGCTCCCACAGCAGCAGCTCCGCCGGCCCGCCGGCCGCGCGGACCTCCGCCTCACCGGCGTCCGTCAGCCGCGCCGAGTCGCCCTCGCCCAGCGGCTCGCCCGCCAGGGTCACCGCCCCGCGCACCACGTGCGCGAACACGCGCGGCGCCGCCGGGACCGCCGTCCGCTCACCGTCCGCCAGCCGCCGCACGTGCAGCACCGCCGCCGTGCGCGGCAGCGCGTACGGGGTGCCGTCCGCGATCCCGCGCACCACCTCGTACTCCGGCGCGCCCCCAGGCCGGTCGGGCACCAGCCACATCTGGACGAAACGCAGCGGCGCCGGCCCCGCGTTGCGCTCCGCGTGCCGGATGCCGGAACCGGCGGTCATGCGCTGGACGTCTCCCGGCGCGATGACAGTGATCCGCCCCAGGGCGTCCTCGTGGGTCAGCTCCCCCTCCACGACCCAGCTCACGATCTCCACGTCGCGGTGCGGGTGCGGGGGGAAACCCGCGCCGGGCGCCAGACGTTCCTCGTTGCAGGCGGTCAGCGGACCGAACCGCACGTTGTCCGGGTCGTAGAAGCCACCGAAGGAGAACGCGTGCCGGGTGTCGATCCCCACGGCCGGATCGCCACCCCGGAAACGCTCACCGGACCGCAGTACCTGAAGCATGGACCCACCGTATCCACCGTGCGTCCACCCCCGCCGGGTATGACCGAGACAGAAATGAGGCAGGCTGGTCCCCGTGTCCGATGCCGATGATGGAGCGTCCGCTGGTGCGACGCCCGACGAGAACGCCGGGAACACCGGAAACGCCGGGAACACCGACAGCGCCGTGGCGCACGCCGCGACCGTGCGCCGCCTCGAGCAGTCCTCCGGGAAGCTGGCCGCCGCGGCGATCACGCGGATGGACGAGCAGTTGTCGTGGTACCGCGCCATGCCGCCGGAGAACCGCTCCTGGATCGGCCTGGTCGCCCAGGCCGGCATAGCCGCGTTCACCGAGTGGTTCCGGCACCCCGACACCCCGCAGGCGATCAGCACCGACGTCTTCGGCACCGCGCCGCGCGAGCTGACGCGGGCGATCACGCTGCGGCAGACCGTCGAGATGGTGCGCACCACCATCGAGGTCATGGAGACGGCCGTCGACGAGCTGGCCGCCCCCGGCGGCGCCGCCGCGCTGCGCAACGCGCTGCTGGTCTACGCCCGCGAGATCGCGTTCGCGACCGCGCAGGTCTACGCGCAGGCCGCCGAAGCGCGCGGCGCCTGGGACGCGCGGCTGGAGTCGCTGGTCGTCAACGCCGTGGTCTCCGGCGAGGCCGACGAGAGCGACGTCTCCCGCGCCGCCGCCCTCGGCTGGAAGGCGCCCGAGCACGTCACGGTCGTGCTGGGCAACGCCCCGAACGGCGACAGCGAGCTGACCGTCGAGGCGATCCGCCGGGCCGCCCGGTACGCGAAGCTCCAGGTCCTGACCGGGGTGCTCGGCAAACGCCTGGTGGTGATCGCGGGCGGCAGCGACGACCCGTTGCACGCGGCGAAGGGCCTGATCGGACCGTTCGCGTCCGGGCCGGTGGTGGCCGGTCCCGTGGTGGGCGACCTGCTCGCCGCGACCCGGTCCGCGCAGGCGGCGGCGGCCGGGCTGCGGGCGTGCGCGGCGTGGCCGGACGCGCCGCGTCCGGTGCTCGCGGACGACCTGCTGCCGGAGCGCGCGATGGCGGGCGACCCGGCCGCGAGGGCGCTGCTGGTGGAGGAGATCTATAAACCGCTCCGCGAGGCGGGCTCGGCCCTTCTGGAGACGCTGAGTGTCTATCTGGAGCAGGCGAGCAGTCTGGAGGGGGCGGCGCGGATGCTGTTTGTGCATCCCAACACCGTTCGTTATCGTCTGCGTCGTGTGACTGATGTCACCGGATGGCCCCCTTCCGATGTCCGCTCGGCCTTCACTCTGCGCATCGCGCTGATGCTCGGACGCCTGGAAGAAGAGGATCATCACTCCTAGCATTTTGTTGAGGATCTACAACTCCCTCCACGGTTCTTAGTCCTCGCCGCCACGGGCGGGGGCCGTGTCGCCAAGAGAGAGTGAAAGGGTGCTCGTACTCGTCGCTCCCGGCCAGGGTTCCCAGACCCCTGGCTTCCTGAACCCCTGGCTCGACCTTCCCGGCGTCGCCGACCGGCTCGGCGCCTGGTCGGAGGTCCTCGGTCTCGACCTCGTCCACCTCGGGACGAAGGCCGACGCCGACGAGATCCGTGACACCGCCGTGGCCCAGCCGCTGCTGGTCGCGGGCGCGCTGCTGTCCGCCGCCGAGCTGTTCGGCGGCGGGCCGACCGCCGCCGGAGCGGTCGCCGGGCACAGCGTGGGCGAGGTGGCCGCCGCCGCGCTGGCCGGGACGCTGACCGAGCACGACGCCCTGGCGCTGGTGCGCCGCCGCGCCGAGGCCATGGCCGAGGCCGCCGCGGTCACCGAGACCGGGATGTCCGCCGTCCTCGGCGGCGACCCGGCCGAGGTCGCCGCCCGCCTCGACGCCCTGGGCCTGACCGCGGCGAACAACAACGGCGGCGGCCAGATCGTCGCCGCCGGGACCAAGGACCAACTCGCGGCGCTCGCCGCCGAGAAGCCCGGGAAGGCCCGCGTGATGCCGCTGAAGGTCGCCGGCGCCTTCCACACCCGTCACATGGCCCCGGCCGTGGCGGCGATGGCCGAGGCCGCCGGGCGGGTCGGCGTGGCCGACCCGGTCATCCCCTTCGTATCGAACGCGGACGGCGCGGTTGTCACCGACGGACAGGAAATCGTGCGTCGTCTGGTCTCGCAGGTTTCGAATCCGGTTCGCTGGGATCTTTGCATGGAGACGTTCCGGCGTCTCGGTGCCACGGCCCTGATCGAGCTGTGCCCGGGCGGGACGCTCACCGGCCTCGCCCGGCGCGTTCTGCCGGACGTGGCGCGAGTGGCCGTGAAGACCCCGGATAACCTGGCCGAGGCCCGCGAGTTGATCGCCGCGCGAGCCGCCGAAGCCGCCGAACAGGAGCACTGAACAGCATGCCCGCCACACTCAAGGCCAGCAGGGGCGCGCCGCACGCGCGGATCCTCGGCGTCGGTGGCTACCGGCCGACCCGCGTCGTTCCCAACGCGGAGATCCTCCAGCACATCGACTCGTCCGAGGAGTGGATCCGGTCCCGCTCCGGCATCGTGACCCGGCACTGGGCCGGCGAGGACGAGACCGTGGCCGAAATGGCGATCGCCGCCGCCGGCAAGGCCATCGCCGACGCCGGGATCACCGCCGAGCAGGTGGACGCGGTGATCATCTCGACCGTCTCCCACTTCGCGCAGACCCCGGCGATCGCCACCCTGATCGGGCACCGGCTCGGGGCCCGGCGGCCCGCCGCGTTCGACATCTCGGCCGGCTGCGCCGGTTTCGTCTACGGCATCACGCTCGCCAAGGGCCTGATCATGGAGGGCAGCGCGACCTACGCGCTGGTCATCGGCGCCGAGCGGCTGTCGGACCTGACGGACCGGGAGGACCGTTCCACGGCCTTCCTGTTCGGCGACGGCGCGGGCGCGGTCGTGCTCGGGCCCTCCGAGCAGCCCGCCATCGGGCCCACGGTGTGGGGTTCCGAGGGCGACAAGGCCGATGTCATCACCCAGACCGTGCCCTGGGACCGCTACGCCCCGGGCGACAAGTTCCCCGCGATCCGGCAGGAGGGCCAGACGGTCTTCCGCTGGGCGGTCTTCGAGATGGCCAGGGTCGCTCAACAGGCCCTGGACGCCGCCGGGATCACCGTGGCGGACCTGGACGTCTTCATCCCGCACCAGGCCAACATGCGGATCATCGGCTCGATGGTGAAGACGCTGAAGCTGCCGGAACATGTCGCGGTCGCCCGCGACATCGAGACCACCGGCAACACGTCGGCCGCCTCCATTCCGCTCGCCATGGAGCGGATGCTGGCGACCGGGCAGGCGAAGAGCGGAGACACCGCGCTCGTCATCGGCCGCGCTCGGCGGGCTTCGCGGCTCAGGGCCGGATGACAGCGTTCTCCCCCACCTTCCGGTCCTCGCCGTAGCCCTGCGCGGAGGCGTCGCGGGACTCGGGGGGCGACGCTTCGGATGCCGTACAGGAACAGCGCGCAGTTGCGGCGCACGGCTCAGCGCGCCGCGCGGCGCGGTGCGGGTGGCCGGGCCGGGGGCGGCGGGGGGCTGGACTGGGCGCGGCGCATCGAGCTGGCGTCGGTCGTCCTGGCCTCTCTCGTCGCGGCGGCCGGCCTGTGGTACTCCAACGTCCAGGTGCGCGAGCAACTGGTCCTCACCCAGCAGAGTCACATCACCGACCGGTACAACGCGGCGGTGACCAACCTGGGGTCCGAGGCCGTCGACGTGCGCCTGGGCGGCATCTACGCGCTCCAGCGGATCATGCAGGACTCGCGCCGGGACCACCGGACCATCTCCAACGTGCTGGCCGCGTACATCCGCACGCACACCGCCCCGGCCGGGGAGGGGGAGCAGGCCGAGGAAGCGGAGGAGCAGGAGGCGGCAGAGGCGGCGGAGGAGGACGACACGGTCCTGCACGGCGCGCGGGCCGATGTGAACGCCGCGCTGCTCGTGCTGGCCTACCGGGACACCACCGAGGACGATCCCTACTTCACGCTCGACCTGCGGGGCGCCACCCTGTCGTACACCGACTTCCCGTACGGGAACCTCGCGCGGGCGTTTCTCTACCGCGCGGATCTGAGCCACGCGTACTTCCCCCTCGCGGACCTGTCCGGCGCGACCCTGGTCGACGCCGACCTGAGCGACGTGGACGCGCGGGGAATGTATCTGGCGGGTGCCGACATGCAGGGCGCGTTCCTGGTCCGGGCGCGCCTGGCGGGGGCCGATCTGCGAGGCGCGAACCTGTCCGAGGCGCAGCTCGCGGGAGCCGACCTGCGGGGCGCCGACCTGACGTCCGCGGTGGTGACCCCGAAGCAGCTCGTCACCGCCCTGGTCGACTCCACGACGACGCTGCCGCCGGACGTCGCGGCCAATCCCGACGTGCGCCGGGTGATCGCCGGGAGCGGCGGATGACGGCGGGCGCGGGGCCGAAGCCCCCGGCGGGGCGCCCGCCGAGGAGTTCCTCGCGCGTTCACCCGGCGGTGCCTCCCGGCCGATGAGAGTTCCCCTGGCCGATCCTTAACGGCACGCGCTTCCCCTCCTACGCTCCACGGTGTCCAACACCCCGCAGGAGCAAGGAGATTGGCCATGGAACGCCGTAACGTCCTTCGTGCCGCCGCCCTCGGAGCCGGCGCTGCCGCCTTTTCCGGGTCCCTGTGGCGGCAGGCCGCCGCCTACCCCGCGCTGCCGGGCACCGGCCCCTACGGCGCGCTCAAGCCCGCGGACGCCAACGGGATCATGCTGCCGAACGGTTTCACCAGCCGCGTCATAGCCCGCACCGGGCAGACCGTCGCCGGGACCGGCTACACCTGGCACCAGGCGCCCGACGGCGGCGCGTGCTTCGCGGACGGCTCGGGGTGGATCTACGTGTCCAACGCCGAGGTCAGCAGCTCCAGCGGGGGCGGCGCGAGCGCCGTGAAGTTCAACAGCTCGGGCTCGATCACCGGTGCCTACCGCATCCTCTCGGGCACCAACAGAAACTGCGCGGGCGGCGCGACCCCGTGGAACACCTGGCTGTCCTGCGAGGAGGTGGCCGGCGGTTACGTCTACGAGACCGACCCGTGGGGCGTCAACGCGTCGGTGCGGCGGGCCTCCATGGGCCGGTTCAACCACGAGGCGGCGGCGGCCGACCCGGTCCGGCGCGTCATCTACCTGACCGAGGACGAGTCGGACGGCTGCTTCTACCGCTTCGTCCCGACGACGTGGGGCAACCTCTCGTCCGGCACCCTCCAGGTGCTGCGCGAGTCCTCCGGCACGCTGTCCTGGGTCAACGTGCCCGACCCGGACGGCAGTCCGACCCCCACCCGCGACCAGGTGTCCGGCGCCAAGCTGTTCAACGGCGGCGAGGGCTGCTACTACCGCGACAACATCTGCTACTTCACCACCAAGGGCGACAACCGGGTCTGGGCGTACAACGCGAGCGCCAACACCATCGCCGTCGTCTACGACGACAACGTCTCCGGCGCCCCGCTGACCGGCGTGGACAACATCACCGCCGCCGCCGTCGGCGACCTGTATGTCGCCGAGGACGGCGGCAACATGGAGATCTGCGTCATCACTCCGGGCGATGTCGTCGCGCCGTTCCTGCGGGTGACCGGCCAGTCCGGCTCCGAGATCACCGGCCCGGCGTTCAACCCGGCCGGGAACCGGCTGTACTTCTCCTCGCAGCGCGGCACGTCCGGCTCCAGCTCCGGCGGCATCACCTACGAGGTCACCGGCCCGTTCCGCACCTCCCTCTAGGCGCGTTCCGGCGGACCACGCGAGCGTCACGGCCGGTCGTCCGGCGGTTCCGGCCGTGACGCCGCGCGGGGGCGGCCGGTTCAGCCGCGCGGCGGCGCGGTCGCCTCGCCGACCAGGAAACGGAAGTCCCGTACGGCGACGGTGACGCTCGGGCGGTGGCCCGCGAGGAAAGCCAACGGGCCGGTGTCCGGGGCGTGGAGGCGTTCGCGGCCGAGCCCGGCCCGGCCGGACAGCCGCAGCGGCACCTCGCACGTCCCGAGGCCGGGCCTTCGCTGCACGAGCCGGGTGCGGAGCGGGAACCGGATCGGGGGCAGTCGGAGCCGGTCCCGGTAGGAGGTGCCGGCCGTTTCCCCCGAGGCGGTGGTCAGCCCGGCCGTGAACCCGGCGGCCGGGTCGAGGGTGAAGGTGAAGGTGCCCAACTCCTTTGGGATGCCCCACAGTTCGCGCCCGCCCGCCAGGGAGCGCCCGTCGTCCACCCAGACGGCCACGGCCGTGGAGGCGATGCCGCGCCGGTGGCGGACCAGCAGCGAGACGAGGAACTCGCGGTACTCCAGCACACCGCCGGGGCGGTAGTCGACCCAGAAGGTCGCCAGCACCCGCCGCCCGCCCACCGCCAACGGACGCACACCCGGCGGCAGTTCCCAGTCCGGAACGGACCGGGCGGGCAGCCGCCAGAGGGAGACGTACATATCGCCCTTCAGCCGCCAGGGCGCGGGTGGATAGTCGCTCATGCACCGACTGTAGCCGGGAGTTGACCGGAGGCCGGGGTCGCGGGCCGACGTCGGGGTTGTCGACGAGGACGAACGGCGACTCCTGCCGCCCGGTCGTGAGGCCGAGGTCGGGCACTGGTTCACCGGTGCGGACACCGGCACGGAGAGCCGGACGCCGGAGGCACCCTTCGCATCGCTCCCGCTGTGCGCGGCGGACAGGGCGAGCGCCGTCGCGGCGCGGGCGTCGAGAGCCGCCCCTGCTCAACTCCTCGACGACGTGCCCGACTCCGTCGCGGCGTTCGCGAGGCGGAAGCGCGCGCCCTGTTCACGCCGGCTGGCGGGACTCCAGATGGGCCTTGAGACGGTCCAGAGTGGTCGCGATGTGCGCGTTGTTGGCGCCGACGCGGTCGGGAATGCCGGTGATCAGGATGGCGACGGGCCTGAACCACACCGGTACGCGTATCCAGTTGCTCTCGGTGATGACGCAGCCGGTGCCGTCGTCGGTCGGGTCGATGTCGTACTGCCAGAGCGATATCGGGATGCGCAGCGGGGTGGCCGCCACCTCGTAGGCGAACCGGCGGTTGCGGGTGGCCTCGGTGACCGTGCAGGTGGTGCTCCAGCGGCGGCGCCCGTTGCGGTTGACGCCCCGGAAACGGGCGCCCACGGCGGCGTGGGTGGCGCCGCGCAGCCAGCGCGCCTCCACGGTCTCCTCCGCGAAGGTGGTCATGAGGAGCGGATCGCTGACGACGCGGTAGGCCTCGGCGGGGCTGACGTTGACGGTCACCTGACCGGTGGCGACAGGGGCCTTGGACGACATGGGTCAACCTCCCTGTGGGCGATGACCGCTGCTTATCGCGGCGGCGGCCCACCGGGCAATGGCCCGGCGCGTTGTCGTGCGGCGGATGAGCAACGCCGCGCCCGTTCTCGTCATCGGCCTGACCGTGGTCCGCCCGACCGCGGGTATCCGCGCACGCGGCGGCGGGAACGTGCCCGTCACGGCCGGTCGGCCGGTTCCGGCAGCACGTGCGTCAGGAACACGACGCGTTCGCTCCCGGCCGGCGCCGACCCGTTCTCCTCCGGCGTGTCCCGGCGGAAGCCCGCCACCACCGCCCTCACCTCGTCGCGCAGGCGCCGGGCCTCCGCCGGGGTGAGGCGCAGCGCGACGTCGCTCAGGTCGAACGCGTGCCGCCACGGCTCCGGCATCGTCTCCAGCGCGTCGAGCGTCCGCTGGACGCGGAGCGCGTTCACGGCGGCGAGGGACCGCGGGTACGCCGGCGCGGCCCCGGGGGCGCCGGCCGGGCGATCCGGGTCGCCGGGCGACGCCGGCCGGTGGACGGGACGCCACCAGCGCTCCCGGGCGTTCCCGCGCCCGGTGTCCTCGTCGACGAAGCCGGCCTCGCCGAGGCGGCGCAGGTGGTAGCTGGTCGCGCCGGAGGTCAGGTCCATGCGCCGGGCGAGCTGGGTCGCGGTGGCGGGGCCGTGCTCGCGCAGCAGCCCCAGGAGCCGCACCCGGACCGGGTGGGCGAGGGCGCGCAGGCCACGGGCGTCGAGGGCGGCGTCGCGGCGCGCGCCGGGAGCCGGGTCGGTCATGCCGGTCACCCTAGACACCCCACGACTCTTTGCAAAGCATTCTTTGCGAACGTGTGCGCGAGTCGTGCGAGAATGGAGCAAGATCCCAGGTCGCGCCGTGTCCCCGACGCGCGCCGCGACCGCTGCTGGAGGAGGTCTTCATGGTGACGCGACGCACCCCGCTCCCGGGCGTCGGCACCCAGTACGACATCGCGACCAAGGACGGCCGTCACATCTCGGTGGTGGTCCACGAGGACGGACGCCGGTTCATCGGGTTCTACGACCCCGACGACCCCGACGCCTGCCAGGGGACCGTGCCCCTGGAGGCGGAGGAAGCCGCCAGGTTCGCCTCGATCATCGCCCCGGACCGCACCGAAGTGGCGCTGCCCGGCAGCGAGTTCGATCTCAACCTGGTGACCGAGCGCATCCCTGTCGGCCCCGACTCCCCCTACCGGGGCCGCCCGATGGGCGACACCAAGGCCCGTACCCGGACCGGTGTGTCGATCGTCGCCGTGCTCCGCAGGACCGGCGCGCACCCGTCGCCGGGCCCCGACTACCGCCTTGAGGCAGGTGACACGCTGCTGGTCGTCGGCACCCGGGAGGGCGTCGACGACCTGGCCGAGATCGTCGCCGGCTCGTGAGCCGCGCCCGCCCCCCACACGACCCGCTCTTCAACGGGCCCAACGGAAAGGCGCGGTGACCGTGCACGACACCACGACCATGCTGATCGAGCTGGGGGCCGTCGTGTTCGGCCTCGGTCTCGTCGGAAGGCTGGCCGGGCGACTCGGCCTCTCACCCATCCCCCTCTACCTGCTCATCGGCCTCGCGTTCGGTCACGGTGGATTCATACCGCTTTCCACCAGCGAGGACTTCATCGAGGTCGGCGCCGAGATCGGCGTCATCCTGCTGCTGTTGATGCTCGGCCTGGAGTACACGGCGACCGAGCTGGTTGACAGTCTCAAGACGCAGTACCCGTCGGGCATCGTCGATCTCGTGCTCAACGCCACGCCGGGCGCCGTCGCCGGGCTGCTCCTGGGCTGGGGGCCGGTCGGCGCGCTGGCCCTGGCCGGCGTCACCTACATCTCGTCCTCGGGCGTGATCGCGAAGATCCTCACCGACCTGAACCGGCTGGGCAACCGCGAGACCCCCGTCGTGCTCGGCGTGCTGGTCATCGAGGACCTGACGATGGCGGTCTATCTGCCGGTACTCTCCACGGTGTTGGCCGGGGTCGGCCTGGCGAGCGGCAGTCTGACCCTCGGCATCGCGCTCGGCACGGCCGGTGCCGCGCTGTACGTGGCGCTGCGGCACGGCCGGGTGATCAGCAAGGCGGTGTCCTCGGACAACCCGGAGATGCTGCTGCTGGTCGTGCTCGGGCTGACGCTGCTGGTGGCCGGGGTCGCGCAGCGGCTGCAAGTGTCCGCGGCGGTGGGCGCGTTCCTCGTCGGCATCGCGCTGTCGGGCGCGGTCGCGCACAACACGCGGCGGCTGTTCACGCCGCTGCGGGACCTGTTCGCGGCGGTGTTCTTCGTCTTCTTCGGCCTGTCCACCGATCCGAGCGCGATCCCGCCCGTGCTGGTGCCTGCGCTGGCGCTGGCCGTTGTCACGGCGGCCACCAAGATCGCCACCGGCTGGCACGCGGCGCGGCGGGCCGGGATAGGGCCGCGCGGCCGGATGCGGGCGGGCGGCGCCCTGGTGGCGCGCGGCGAGTTCTCCATCGTCATCGCCGGGCTGGCGTCGGCCAGCGAGCCACGTATCGCCCCGGTGGCCACGGCGTACGTGCTGATCCTGGTGATCGTGGGTCCGTTCGCCGCCCGCTGGACGGAGCCCGCCGTCCGCCGGCTGCGGGAGCGGCGCGCGTCGCGGCGGGGGGGCGGCGCGGAGATCGTCGGCGAGGTGCGGACGGCGGAGACCGGCGCCTGACCGTCGCGCGGACGGCCGTCCGGCGGCCCCGGCCGCGGGTTCGGCCGCGGGTCCGGCCGCGGGTCCGGCTGCGCCTCCGGCCCGGGTCTCGGCTCCGGGTTTTGGCTCGGGTTTCGGCCGAACGGCCATCGCCGCGTCACTGTGTCGATCCCGGATCGTCACAAAGTGACCTTATGGTCCGCTCCTCGGAAAGAATGAGGCATCATCTGACCTCATGGGATTGGTCGCAGGTCTGGACAGCTCCGCCGCCTACACCCGCATCGTCGTATGCGACGCGGAGACCGGGCAGGTCGTCCGGCACGGCCACGCCGAGCACCCGGCCGGGGAGGCGCCCCCCGAGGCGTGGCTCCTCTCGCTCGGCGAGGCCGCGGACGGCGGGCTGCTGGAAGAGGTCACCGCCATCGGCGTCACCGCCCAGACGCAGGGCGTCGTCGCCCTCGACGCCGACGGCCACCCCGTGCGCCCGGCGCTGACCGGCACCGGCGACGGACGCGGGCAGACCGCAGCGCTCGGCCTCGTGGACGCGCTCGGCGGCCGGGCGGCGTGGGCCGAGGCCGTGGGCTCCGTACCGCAGCCGGGCCAGCCCGTCACCCAGCTCCGCCGCCTGATGCGCGACGAGCCGGAGGCCGCCAAGCGCGTCACCGCCGTGCTCCGGGCGCAGGACTGGCTGGTCTGGCAGCTCCTGGGCCGGCCCGGCCGCTGGACCACCGACCGGGGCGCGGCCTCCGGCACCGGATACTGGTCGGCCGTGTCGGAGGCGTGGCGCTTCGAGCTGGCGGAGCTGGCCATCGGCCACCCCGTCGCGCTCCCCGACGTGCTCGGACCGGCCGAGGCCGCCGGCCGCACCCCCGAGGGCCTGCTGATCTCGGCCGGCACCGGCGAGACGATGGCCGCCGCCCTGGGCCTGGGCGTCGGGCCGGGCGACGCGGTGATCTCGCTGGGCGCGTCGGGCTCGGTCTGCGCGGTCCACGACCAGGCGCTGACCGACCCCACCGGCACCATCACCTCCCTCGCCGATGCCACCGGCCGGCACCTGCCCGTCGTCCAGACCCTCAACGCCACCCGCGTCCTGCGCGGCGCCGCCGACCTGCTCGGCCGCGACCTGCCCGCCCTGTCGGAGCTGGCCCTCGCCTCCACGCCGGGCGCCCACGGCCTGGTCCTCCTCCCCTACCTGGCGGGCGAACGTACGCCCGAACTCCCGCACACCGCGGGCACGCTGGCCGGGCTGCGGCGGGAGAGCATGAAGCCGGAGCACCTGGCCAGGGCCGCGTTCGAGGGCATGCTGTGCGGGCTGGCCGACGCCGCCGACGTGCTGCGCGGGCGCGGCGTGCGCGTCGAGCGCGTCTTCCTGCTGGGCCAGGCCGCCGAGTTGCCCGCGGTCAAGGTGCTGGCGCCCGCGCTGTTCGGCGCCCCCGTCGTCATCCCCGCCCCCGCCGACTACACCGCGCTGGGCGCCGCCCGGCAGGCGGCGTGGGCGCTGGGCGTGGCGGACGGCGCGCTGGACGACACGACACCGCCGCCGTGGCCGTCGGCGCCCGGCGAGGTCCTGGACCCGGGCGACGACCTCGCGGTGGGTACGGCGGTGCGCCGGCAGTTCACCGCAGTCCGTGACCAGACTCACCCGGGAGCCTTCGACAGATGACCGCAGCCCTCGGCGTACTCGCCGCCGTGCTCGCCCTGCTCTTCCTCGCCACGGGAGGAGCGAAGCTGCTGAGACATCCGCGGTCGCGGCGCATACGCGACCGTTTCGGGCTCTCCCCCGCCGCCTGGACGGCGATCGGCGTCGCCGAATGCGTCGCCGCGGTCGGCCTGTTGGCCGGCCTGGCGGTTCCCCTGCTCGGTCTGGTGGCGGCCGTCGGCCTCACCGGCCTGGTGACCGGCGCGGTCATCAGCCGCCTGCGGGTCAACGACCCGGCGGCGCTGGTGCTTTTCGACGTGGCGGTGCTCGGCCTCGTCTGGGCGGTGGTCGCCCTCTACGCCTCCGACTGAGCCTCCTCCCACTGCGGCCCGGCGAACTCCCGCCAGCGCAGCGCGAGTTGAGTGCGAGTTGTGACTCCCGTCTTCGCCAGCACCCGCGTGAGGTGCTTCTTCACCGTGCCGACGCCGACGAACAGGCGTTGCGCGATCTGCTGGTTGGTCAGCCCCTGCGCCGCCAGCCCGGCGACCTCCCGCTCGCGGGGCGTCAGACCCAGGTCCCCGGCGGCCGAGGCGGCGGCGCGGTCGTCGGCGAGCAACCGGGTCACCAGCGGCTCCAGATGCCTGCGCAGGGCCCGCATCACCGCGAGATCGCGCGCCGGGATGCGCTGCGCGCCCCGGACGACGACCCCGACGTACATGACGCCCTCCGCCCCGGCGTCGACGAGCAACGCCACCTTGTCGTGGATGCCGTGCCGCTTCAGGAACCGTTCGACGTACACCCGCTGTGCGGGCACGAGTTCGGGATGCAGCTCGCGCAGGGTCACCACGCCGTGCTCCGCGAGGAGTTGGTGGGCGTGCGGCGACATGTACGGGTCGGCGGTGATCCAGCGTTCGGCGTACTCGGTGAGGAACTCCCGCGAATAGCCGGTCTTCACGCCCCGCCCGTCGTACAACGCGGCGGTGACCGTGGGCCCGTGCAGCACGGCGATCGTGGAGTACCCGAACCACTCCTCCAGCGCGCGCAGCAGCCGTTCGCGGAACGCCGGCAGGTCCGGGGCCCGGTCCACCGCCTCGATCACGCCGAACAGCCGCCGGTAGTCCTCGGGCGGCAGCGGCTCGCCACCCGGCAGCCGCCTGGGCCGGCGGGGCTCGGAGACGAAGGCGTGCGCGGCGGGCAGTGGTCTCTGCGATCGCGGGTCGGGGGCCACTTCGTCGTTATAGGCCGGGAATGATCGCGGACGCAAGGCGATAGAAGGCGGCCTGTTCCACCTTCGGGCCATGTGACGGACGACCGGCGGCGGGCAGTGTCGTTCCCGCACCCCCACACCCCTCGTACGTATCGCACGTCCCGCGCGGTACGTATACCGCGCGCGTGCGATCCCGTACGACCCCGTCCGATGCCGACCGACCCGAAGGAACAGACACATGAACGCAGCACCCACGCCCGCGTCCGCACCGGCCACCGACGCCAGGCGCTGGCTGATCACGGGTGCCAACAGCGGGTTCGGCGCCTCCTTCACCCGCGCGGCGCTCGCGGCGGGCGATCTGGTGGTGGCGGCGGTCCGCCGCCCGGAGACCATGGCCGAACTCGTCGCCGAACACCCCGACCAACTCTCCGTCGTGGCCCTCGACGTCGCCGACCCGGAACAGTGCCGGCAGGCCGTCGAGACGGCGGAACGGACGTTCGGGCACATCGATGTGCTGGTGAACAACGCCGGGTTCGGCACGCTCGGCGCCGTCGAGGAGACCAGTGAGGACGAACTGCGGTACGCCATGGACGTGATGTTCTTCGGCGCGATGCGGCTGACCAGGCTCGTCCTGCCGTCCATGCGCCGTCGCCGCAGCGGCACCATCGTCCAGATGACCAGCATGGGCGGGCTGCTGGCCTTCGCCGGGGTCGGCGCCTACTGTGCCGCCAAGGGCGCGCTGGAGCAGGCCAGCGAGGCACTCGCCGCCGAGACCGCGCCGCTGGGCATCCGGGTGCTGATCGTCGAACCGGGCGCGTTCCGCACCGAGTTCGCCACCGCGTTGCAGGCGGCCGGGACGATAGCCGACTACGACGCGACGGTCGGCCCGGTCCGTGAGGGGCTCGGCTCCTCCCACGGCAAGCAGCCCGGCGACCCGGACAAGGCCGCCGCCGCCCTGCTGGCCGCCCTGGACCTGCCGAACCCGCCGCTGCGGCTGGCGCTCGGCGACGACGCGGCCTCCATGATCCGCGAGAAGCTCGCCGCCGTCGCCGCCGACCTGGACGCCACCGCGCACCTCGGCACCGGCGCCGCGATCAACTTCCCCTGACAGAACGGTCAGGCCGTGGCGGCCTGCTCCCGCAGCGCGGCCAGGCTGGGCGCGTCGGCCTCGGAACCGGGCACGACATGGCCGATGCGCCCGCCCCCCGCGTGCACCGTCAGCTCGATGAGCGCCTGCGACGGGGTCAACCCTCGTGCCTTGCAGGCCCGCAGATGCCGCGCCCAGGACACCCCCGCGCGGTACGCCTGCTCCCCGCCCCCCTCGCGCGGCCGGTATCCGGCGGCGTCGTCGGGGTCGGAGATCCACAGGTAGCCGAGCACACCGTCGTCGTTGGCGACCTGGACATAGCGGACGGGCTGCTCGGTGGTGAAGGCGTAGTGCTCGTCGCTATCCATGTGCCGCATTGTGCCGGACGGCTCCCGCCTCCCGCAGCACGCGGCGGCTGAGGTGATCGGCCCGGCGCGTCGTCTCCGGCAACCGGTAGCGGGGCGTGAGACGCAGCGTGTGGGCACAGGCGTTGTCGAGCCCGATGCCGCCGCCGACGGAGACGAACACCGGCTTGACCCCGCTCCGCGTCCGCACGGCACGCCCCACGACCTCGTCACCGTCGAGGAGCGGACGGGTGTCACCGCGCTCGGGTCCCGACTCCTGGCAGTCGTAGAGGAACGGTGACTTGGCGACGCCGAAACACGGCACGCCGGTCAACACCCCCAGGTGCACGGCCAGCCCGGCGCGGCGCGGATGCGCGACGCCGTATCCGTCGCAGACGAGGAGGTCGGGGGTGCTCCGCAGCTTCTCCAACGCGGCGAGCACGGACGGCAGTTCGCGAAAGGCGAGCAGCCCCGGCACATACGGGAACGCGGCACCGCCGACGACGGTGACCTCCTCGACGACGTCCAGCGACGCGGCGTCCAGCACCACGGCGGCGGCGACGAGCCGGTCACCGGCCTCGCCACCCCCGGCCCGGCACTCCCCAGATCCGCCGCCGCCCGCACCCGTTCCTGAACGGCGAACGCCTCCCCCTCGGTCCCGGGCCACCGCACCCCGCCCGCCGGCGTACTCAACTCCACTGACGCTCCCGTATCGTTCCCGCTCCCCCGGCCCCGGACCGCACCGCGACTCAGTGACGCAGGCTCATACTGTCGTCCGCAGGTCGCCAGCCATGCGACTGGGGTGGACGTTCCGGCAGGCGCCTTCGGCGGCGGGTCGCGGTTTCCCGCGCTCCAGATCCCTGCGGACCTCGACCAGCGCGTCGAAAAAGCTCCACGAGACACGCTCCACCGCACGCATATCGCGGGAAACGCGGACGGCGTGATCGCTTTCGATCAAACTCACGATCGGGTGCGCTCGGGCCACTCCCGTCGACCCGACCAGGGAGACCGGCTTGCCGCAAAGGATCGACGTTGATGCGCGGGGAGTCACAATTTGTCGGTCAGGTCAGGACCGTAGCCGTCGTCCGAAGCGTCGGGAGTCGCGATTCCGTATCCCTCGGCGACCCCGAAATAGGTGGGCTCCCCCGGCACCGCCTTGACCGCCAGGGTTTTCTCGATGTCCTGCAGAGCAAGCGCCAGCCGAGGCGCGTTGCGCCGCTGCACGTCGGGGTGTGGGCGGCCCGAGAAGTCGAAGTACTTCCAGATGTCGTGGTGCACGGTCACCTCGATCGCGAGGTCGATGGCGTCCGGTGTCACTTCCACGTCCACCAGCCCTGGTTCCCGGTGCGGCCTGCCCTGAACGTCGAACCAGACACCGGACCCCAGCACCCTCACTCCGCTGATCTCCGCGGTCGGAAACCCGGACGGACGCGCCCGGAACACCTGATCCACCAGGCCGGGATCGTCGAGTGCCGTGGTCAGCCCGAGCCGGGTGGACAGCCCGAGCCCACCTCTCCCGGGGATGTACCAGCCGTGTTCCAGCGCATGCGGATCGAGCAGCGAATGCCGTCGCAGCACGTCGACGACCCGGGCCACCGCTCCTAGGGCGGCCGTCAAACCGCCGTCAGTCTCGCCCAGTTCCCAAAGCCACGAACCGCACTCCCGAGGAGCACGCATCAGGATGGCCACAACAGCTCCCTACGGGTAAACACGCGCGTGCGAAGGCACAGTGACGGAACCATCGGTGAACCGCAGATGGGGACAACACGACGAGTTGATCCGTGCGGGCCGCGCTCCTACTCGGTCGCCCACGGCGCGTCCGCAGGACGTCGTAGCCAGTACCACGGACGGGTCCTCAGCTCGTCAGCGGGCAGCGAGCACACCTCGGCAAGGCTCTGTCCGTCGTCATCCACTGTCATGCGCCGATAAACCGCATCGATATCGTCCAGCGCCCTTGTGACCGGGTCCTGCCGTTCGGCGGGGATCCTCGAGGCGAGTTGAACGACCTTGTCGCGGAGCCGCAAGTCATCCAGGTACATGTCAGCTGGATACCAGGAGGAAGGAGGCCAACCGCGGGCCATCCGTACGGTGAGCCGTTCCCAGTTCACGAGAAGTCCCCGTACCTCTCGCAGGTCGTCGGCTCCGTCGGGAAGGTAACTATCCACGATCGGCGTGTCGAGTTGCAGTTCTTTGATCACTTCGGGGAAGCGGGATACCGGCACACTCGCCAGTTCCGGAACAGGAATCTCAACGCCTGTCACCTCGAGGGCGTCGGTGTCGCTCACAGGCTCGATGACTCTCGCGTACGCGACCTCCCCTCGGGGAGTGGAGACCTTCCACACGCTGGGAAGCTTCTCCACCGCAGGAAAAAGGATCACCGCAGCGAGGTCCCGGGCAAGCCGGACGGCGAGCGCGTCTTCCTCCGGAGCCGCTGTGACCGCTTCCGTCACATAAATGTCCAGCGACAGGCTGAAGGGGCCCGGCCTTCGCTCATACTCGCAGGAGACAGCAGCGTCCCAATTGCGGGAATCATCGTCAGCTTCTGCCGCCATGTCCACGGCGTCCAGCGAAACCCCGAACGCCTCGGCCAGCGCCCGGGCAATGCGCTCAGGCTCATCAACCCCGGCGAGGAGCAGGTCATACATCATTTCCGTATTCCCGGTACAAGTCGATGGCCCTCTGCACGGCCTGCGGATTTTCTCTGAACTTGGGGTTGTTGTCGAACATTTTCTGGAGCCTGTCGATGTCGCCATTCGCGCGGGCGATCTGTTTCAGCGCATCGTACTCAATTCTGTTCAGGTTGATGATTCCCGGCCCGGAGTCGGGGAACACCGTGCCCGAGGGCTCGATTCCGTATGTCCTCCCGTTCACCTCGTATCGCTGTGTGACTGGGTCGAACCGAGCGTTGCCGGCCGCGATTTCCGCGATGTCATTGCGCATCGCCTGCACGTAA
This sequence comes from Streptomyces specialis, assembly GCF_001493375.1. Taxonomy (GTDB): domain Bacteria; phylum Actinomycetota; class Actinomycetes; order Streptomycetales; family Streptomycetaceae; genus Streptomyces; species Streptomyces specialis. Next base: position 799,442 of record NZ_LN929897.1, on the reverse strand, counting down.
TCGGGCAGCACCAGACTATTCTCCGGTTTGACCATGCCGTGTTTGACGCCGCCCATGGTGTGCCTGGGATGCGGCTCGCGCAGCAGGCTGTTCCTCGCCGGGCCTTCGACATCGGATCCTGCCGGCCACTCCCTGCGTCCCGAGCCACCGGAACCGCTTCGCGGCGGATCCTGCGACCCAGCGGCAGGCTCCTGTCCACCGCCTCCGGTTTCCGCCGACGGGCCGTCAAGTGGCCCGTCGTCGCCAGGTGATGTCCCATTCCCTGCGTCGGAAACCTGCTCGCCACGAGACGGCAGGTCAGGAGGATCGTGGGATGCCCCGGCACCTGGCATGTCACTGCCGCCCGTAGAACCAGTCGGAAGGTTGTCACCCGCTTGGGCCGTAAGAGCCGAGGGAGTGGTGTTCGCACCTATGGCAGCTGGTTCGCGGGGCAGTTCGGTGGGGACCTGGTCGGGGGTCTGGATCGGTTGACCGTTGGGGAGGTCCAGTTGGCCGCTCGGGTGGAGGGTGGTGCCGTCGGGGAAGCGGATCGTGCCATCGGGAAGGCCGATCGGAGTGGTGATGTTGTCGGGGAACGGACTGGTAGGGGAAACGACCTGGCCGTCGGGGAGGCGGAGGGCTCCGTCGGGGAGTTGGATGGCGTGGACGCTGTCGCCGATGTTGGCCAGGCCCGTGGTGATGTCGCCGATCCGGGGCAGGGCGGTGGCGGCGCGGGTGACGTAGGTCAGCGGGTCGATCGCGTTGCCGACCCGGGCGGCCGTCGTGGCCGCGCGGGCGGCGGCGCCCGTGCCGCGGACCGCTGTGCCGGTGCCCAGGGTGGCCACCGTCGTCACCACGTTGAACGTCACCAGGCCGGCCGCCCGGGCCGGGTTCTCGCTCCACTCGTCCCACGCCACCAGGGACCTGCCGACCTGCACCGTGGTGTCCATGCTGTCGTCCACCCACTGGCGGACCGCGTTGTCCTCCGGCAGGAGGCGGGAAGCGGCCAGTGCCGCCGGGCCGGCCAGCGGCATCGCCAACAGGGCCAGGCCCGTGGCGAGCTGGCCGAGGCCCTCCCAGGCGGCCCCGAAGTTCTCGTCCCACGGGTTGACCAGCGTGGCCAGGCCGGTCAGGGTGCCCCAGATCCCGTCGACGATGACGCCGTCCCACACGAAGCTCTTCAGGTGGTGCCATACCTCCCAGGCGTGGTGCTTCTCCTCCACCGCCTGTCCCCACGGGGTCTCCCCGGCCTGGCGCATGTCCTCCACGCTCAGGCCGTACATGTTCTCCCCGCCCGACCCGTCGTCGGTCGTCCACCGGGTCCCGCCGACCAGCGCCGTGATCGCGTTCGCCGCCCGCCGCTCCGCCTCCCAGAACCGGGCCACCGTCTCGGAGATCTCGCGGAGCAACTCGTTGTTCCGGTCCACCGTGTCGCCGTCGTAACGCCAGTCGTCGTCCAGACCGGCCACGAAGTCCGTCGCCTCGGTCTTCAACTGCCGCAGACGCTCCACCAGTGGGCGGATCTCCGACGCGTACGAGGACAGCGTGGAGCCCACCGACTCCAGATCGCCGGCGAAGGTGTCGGCACGGTCCCGGACGGGGGCCGTCGTGGCGAAGAGCTGCTCCGCCTCCGGGGTGTCGTAGAACGCCGACAGCCCCTGGAAACCGCTGTGCACATCGGCACCGATGTCCCGGATCGTTCCGGCGGAGGAGGTCAGGGCCGCGTGGTCCAGCTCCAGTTGACCCAGATCGCCGGTGAACTCCGGGATACCGGAAGGATCGACCCGCTCCGGCTCGTCCGACATGGCTACCGGCCCCCGCCCTGCTCGTCGGCGGGCGGCGTCTCCAGGTCCGGCTCGGCCAGCGCGTTGCGCTGGGCGCGCTCGGCCATCTCCATGTCGCCGTTGAGGTATTCCACGGTCGCCTGCAACGCGCCGTTCAGTGAGGCGCTCGCGCGGGCGGCGATGTACTGGAGGTCTTCCTGGGTCTTCTCCGCGAACTCCGCCAGGGCGGCCCCGACCAGGCCGGCCTCGGGCCGTTCGGCGCCGCCCATGTACAGCGTCCCGGCCGACGACGCCGCGCTCCGCAGACTCTCCTGGTAGCCGGTTCCCCAGCCCTCCAGTCGGCCCGCGGTCTCCGCCGTGCTCGTGAGCACGTCCCGCACGCCCTGCGGATCGATGTCCCAATCCGGCATGTGTCAACAACCTCCCCCGGACACGGCCGAGAACCGTCAGCCGATGTTGTCCACCGCGCTCCGCGCGCGCGTCAGCGTGTTCTGCGCGGTCGCGTCGTTGCTCTCCAGCGTCGACTTCAACAGCCCGATAATGGACCGGACTTCGTTCGCCGATTGATTCCACCGCTGTTCCACGCCGTGATATTGCTCGGAGACCCCGTCGGCCTGGAAGTCCGCCATCGCGGCCTTCACCTGCCGGTCCCGGTCCGCGATCACGGTCTCCAACTGCGCGATGACGCCTTGGAGATTCGTCTGCGCCTCGCCCGAGGCGTCCGTGTCGTAGCTGCGGCGGTCACTGTTCGCACCCATGTCCAGGCCCCCTCACGCCCGGCCCGAGAAGCGGGCCGCGTCGAAGTTCGCCGACGCCTGCGCCTGCTGCGCGTTGTCCGCCGACTCGTGCTCGCCCTCGCCGAACGCCTGCTCCATCCCGGACTGACCGCCCAGGATCTGCCGCAGCGCCGTGTTGAGGGAGGCGGAGATCTCGTCCGACCGCGCCTTGAACGAGTCGAACGCCGCCCGTCCGGCGCCGTTGAACCGGCCCTCCAGAGGCTCGGCGGCGGCGACCAGGCGCTGAATCAGCGTGCCGAGATCGGTGCTTGAGGTCTGTGACTGCTGGATCAGGTTCGACAGCGCCTGATTCCCCATGTCGAACTTCATGCCCACCGTGAACTCCCCCTGTCGGCCGAGTTGCTCCACTCATAGCAGCGTCTCATGAGCGGAGGCAAACAGGCGAGTGAATCAATTCCCCCGATCTTCACGGAAGCCGCACCCGTCGAATATGCCGCGGGCAGCGGCGGAGATCCGCCCCGCGTTCCCGGCCGGTGCGGAACATCGCCGCTGGTAAGCGTGCGGAAAGATTCGTAAGGTTCCCCCGTAGGGATTCGCGAGAACGGGGGCGGTGCGGTGGCCCGGGACTACGACAGTCAGTTGCTGGAGTCGGTCGCGGTGCGGCGTCGGCGGCTCCGCGACGCGGTCGCGTTCGGGTCCGAGCGCACGCGGCGCGGGCTCGACGAGAACACGGGGAAGATCTTCGGCGGGATCGCCCTCGCCGCCGTGCTGTGCGCCGGGTGCGTGGGGTGGTCGTTCATCTCCCACACCATGGCGGAGAGCGACGATCAGGGCGCGGCGGAGCTGACGTCGCCATGGTGAGCCGGGTGACGCTGGTGGGACACCGGCGGCGGGTCGATCTCGTGCTGCCGTCCGACGAGCCGATCGGTGAGCTGCTGCCCGATGTGCTGCGGCTCCTCGGAGAGCGGGCCGCCGGAGTGCCGGCGTCACGGTGGCTGATCACGCCGGGCGGCGAAGTGCTGGGGCAGGACGAGACGTTGTCCTCGGCCGGGGTGGCGGACGGCGCGGTGCTGCGGCTGGTGCGGCAGGAGGAGACCCCGGCGGCGCCGGTGGTGCACGACGTCACCGATGTGGCGGCCGACGATCTCGACGCGCGCGGCTGGCGCTGGGACCACCGGACCAGGATGTGGACGGCCGGGGCGGCGACGCTGACGCTGGGGCTGGTCGCGGCGGCGCAGGCGCGGGAGCGGTTGGGCGCGGACGACGCCGGGGGCTGGCTGCTGGGCGTGGCCGGTGCCGTCGCCGTGCTGGGCGCGCTGGTGGCCGCGGTGCTGGGCGGGCGGCGGCTGGGCGCGGTGCTGATCCTGCTGGGCGGCGCGCTGGGCGTGTTCGGCGCGTGGACGGCCACGGAGGACGAACGGCCCGCCGCCGTCGGGCTGGCCGTCGTCGTCACCCTGACGCTGCTGGGGCTGTGCACGGCGGCCGGGCGGGGCGCGCTGGTCGGGGCCGCCGCCCTCGCGCTGGCCGTGGGTGGTTGGGAGGCGTGCGCCGCGCTGGTCTCCGAGACGTACGAGAGCGGTGTGCTGCTGGGCGTGGCGTCCGTGCTGGCGCTCGGGTTCCTGCCGCGGGTCGCGCTGTCGGCGGCCGGGCTGGCGGCGCTGGACGACCGGCGTTCGGGCGGGGCGTCGGTGAGCCGGTACCGGGTGGACAGCGCGCTGGCCGCCACGCACCGCGGGCTGGCGCTGGCGACCGTGGTGACGGCGGGTTCGGCGGCGGTCGCGGGGTGGCTCGCGGTTCAGGAGGCCGACGCGTGGCGGGTGGCGGTGACGGCGCTGCTGGCCGTCGTCCTGCTGTCCCGGGCGCGGGCGTTCCCGCTGGCGGTCGAGGTGGTGGCGCTGCTGGCGGCCGGTACGGTGCTGGTGGTGCGGCTGCTGTTGCTGTGGGCGGACCGGCCGGGCGGGTCGGCGGCCGGTCCGCTGATCGCGCTGAGTGTGCTCGCGGTGCTGCCGCTGGCGTTGTTCGTCGTCCGGCCGCCCGACCATGTGCGGGTGCGGCTGCGGCGGTTGGCGAATCTGGCCGAGTCGGTCGGCGTGGTGGCGCTGATCCCGGTCGCCGTGGGCGCGTTCGGCGTCTACGGGCGGCTGCTCGACACGTTCTGAGGTCATCGAGAGGGTCGGGGGAGTCATGTCCGCACAGTCGCGAGGCGCGCAAGGGGACTGGCAGCGGGACGTGTTCCGCGAGCTGGGGGGCGCTTCCGCCCCGGCCGATCCGGATCCGGCCGTGCCGGGGACGGGGACCGAGGCGGCCCCGCCGGGGGCGCTCCCGCCGCCGGCCCGGTCCTCCCGGCCGTCGTTGCCGCCGCCGGCGCCGGAGCCCGAGCCGGTCGTCTCCCCCGCGCTGGGCGGCGACCGGGTCCGGCACGGGGACCCGCTGCCGCGCCGGGCCCTGCGCGTGCTGCGCCGGACGCTGTTGTCCTCGGCGGCGCGGCAGACCGAGGAGGCGGCCCGTGTCGCGCGGCTGATCCAGCAGCCGATCACCACGGGCCGCCAGATCGCCGTCACCAGCATCAGGGGCGGCGCGGGCAAGAGCACGGTCGCGGCGCTGCTGGCGCTGGCGTTCGCGCCCCACCGCCACGACCCGGTGCTGGCCGTCGAGGCCGATCCGGCGCTCGGCACGCTGGCGAGGCGGCTCGGCGCCACGCAGGTGCGGTGGACGTGCGGTGACGTGGCGCGCATCATCGATCCGTCGATGCAGATCACCGATGTCACCGGCTATCTGCTGCCGTTCGCGGGGGGCGGCTGGCTGCTGCCGGGGAGCCGGGGAACGGCCGGGGCGCAGCTCGACGTCGAGATCTACCGGATCGTGATGACGTCGCTGCGCCGCTACTTCGGGACCACGGTCGTCGACTGCGAGACGATGCCGGCCGAGGTGGCCCGCACGGCGCTGGCCACGACGCAGGCGCGGGTGCTCGTCAGCCCGGCGACCACGGCGGGCGCCGTCGCGACCCGGTCGGTGCTGGACTGGCTGGGCGGGCTGCACCGGTCGATGCTGCCGCGGACCGTGGTGGTCCTGGCGCACACCGCGCCCGACATGGGGCTGGACCCGCGGAAGGCGGCCGCGTACCTGGAGGCGGGCGGCGCGCGGGTGGTGGCGCTGCCGTACGACCGCGCGCTCGCCGGGGGCGGCGTGATCCGCACCGGGCTGCTCGGGGAGGCGACCCGGGAGGCGGCGGCCCTGATCGCGGCGGAGTCGATGGACCGCGCGATGGCGCGGGGCGGAGGCCGCGCGTGAGCACGCGCCAGGTGCACCGCCCGGCGCGGACCACCCGCCCGCTGCCGGAGCCGGCCGAGCGGGCGATCGAACCGCCGCCGAACCTGCCGGAGGGGAACGCCGGTTCGACCGCCGCGTCGCTGCTGCCCATGGCGGGGGTGATGGGTTCGGTGGGGATGATGACGGTGCTGCGCGGCAGCCAGTTCGCCGCCATCGGTGCCCTGGTCCTGGTTGTCGCCGTCATCGGCGGCGTCGGGCTGCTGTTCAGCCAGCGCGGGCGCGCGCTGCGGACGCGCCGCACGCAGCGGGAGCGCTACCTGGAGTACCTGGAGGAGCTGCGCGAGGAGTTGAGCGCGGAGGATCGTGAACGGCGGGCCGCGGCCCGGGTGCTGAACCCGGCGCCGGAGGCGCTGTACGACGTGGTGGACGACCCGGCGCGGCTGTGGGAACGGCGGCGCGGGGACCGGGACTTCCTCCAGGTCCGGGTCGCCACGGGCCAGGTGCCGTCGCGGGTGCTGACGCTGGAGCAGCGCGGTACGACGGTGCTGACCCCGCCGGACCGGTTCATGCTCAACGAGGCCGCGGGGCTGCGCGAACGCTTCTCCGCCGCGCCGGAGATGCCGTTGACCGTGCCGCTCGACCGTGCCGGTGACGTGAGCGTGATCGGTGAACGGGCGGACGTGCTGCGCGTGGCGCGGACCCTGGTCGCGCAGGCCGCCGTGTCGCACGCGCCGGAGGACGTGGCGCTGGCGCTGGCGTGCGGGGAGGACCGGCTCGGGGACTGGGAATGGGTGAAGTGGCTGCCGCACGTGCTGGACGCCGACGCGCTCGACGGCCCGGTCAGCGCCCGCCGGATCGCGCCCGATCTGGCCTCGCTCGGCCGGGGACTCGGCGCCGAACTGCGCGAACGGGCCGCTTACGCGGCCGAGGTGCGGCGCGGTCTGGCCGGGCGGGAGGCGTTGCGGCTGGCCAAGCGGCTGCTGGTGATCAGCGACGGGTACGGGCGGGTGGCGGCCGAACTGCCGCGCCCTGACGAGGCGGTGCCGCTGCGGGACATGGGCGTCACGGTCGTGCATCTGCTGGCCGAACGGATCCACGAGCCGGGCGAGGTGTCGCTGCGGATCACGGTCGGCGACCCGGACGGTGCCCCGGACGCCGAGGCGCGCGGCGGCGCGGGCCGGGCCCAGATCGCGGTCGAGGACCTGCGGGGCGAGAACCCGGTCCTGCTGCGCGGCGGGCTGGACGAGGTGACGGCGGCCGGGGCGGCCGGGCTGGCACGCATGCTGGCGCCGCTGCGCCTGACGCCGGAGTCGGCCGCGGCGGGCGCGCCCCTGTCGGGTCCCGTGGACTTCGGTGAGCAGCTCGGCGTCGAGGACCCGGCCGCGCTCGACCTGGACCGGCTGTGGGCGCCGCGCCGGGGGCAACAGGCGTTCCTGCGGGTGCCGATCGGGCTCGGTGACGACCGCCGGCCGGTACTGCTGGACCTGAAGGAGGCCGCCGAGCTGGGCATGGGGCCGCACGGCCTGTGCGTGGGGGCGACCGGCTCGGGCAAGAGCGAGCTGCTGCGGACCCTGGTCCTGGCGCTGGTGGTGACGCACCCCCCGGAGGACCTGGCGCTGGTGCTGGTGGACTACAAGGGCGGGGCGACGTTCGCCCCCTTCACGTCGCTGCCGCACGTCGCGGGCGTCATCACCAACCTGGAGAACCGCGCGGGCCTCGTCGAGCGCGTGCACACCAGCCTCGCCGGCGAGGTCAAGCGGCGGCAGCGGGTGCTGAAGGACGCGGGCAACATCGCGGACATCGCCGGCTACGCCGCCGCCCGCGCCGACCGGCCCGAACTGCCGCCGCTGCCGCACCTGTTCGTCGTCATCGACGAGTTCGGTGAACTCCTCACCGCCAAGCCCGACTTCGTCGACCTGCTGCTGTCCATCGGCCGGATCGGCCGCTCGATAGGGATTCATCTGCTGCTGTCCAGCCAGCGGATCGAGGGCGGCAGGCTCAAGGGCCTGGACACGTACCTGTCCTACCGGCTCGGCCTGCGCACGTTCTCCCCCGAGGAGTCGCGGACCGTGCTCAACACCCCGGACGCCTTCCACCTGCCGCCGATCCCCGGCTTCGGCTACCTGAAGGTGGACACCAGCGCCTACGACCGGTTCAAGGCGAGTTACGTGTCCGGCCCCTACCGCCGCCCCGCCCGCCGGGAGGCGGAGGCCGCGGCGCGACGGCCCGAGGTGTTGCCGTATCCCGCGTACAACTCCCTGGGCACGGCCGGGGATTCGGCCGACGGCGACGACGCGCCCGCGCCCGCCCGGCGCACCGCCGGGCCGTCGCTGCTGTCCACGGTCGTGGACCAACTGGCCGCCGCCGCGCCGCCCGTGGCGCAGATCTGGTTGCCGCCGCTGCCCACCGCCGTGGCGCTGGACGCGGTGGCCGGACCCCTGGGGACCACGGGCCGTGACGGCATGCGGCTGAACCGGGCACCGCGCCACCCGATGCGGGTGCCGATCGGGTTGCTGGACGACCCGGCCCGGCAGTGGCAGGGCCAGTGGACGCTGGACCTGACGGTCGCGGGCGGCCACGCGGCGGTCATCGGCGGGCCCGCGTCCGGCAAGACGAACCTGCTGCGCACCCTCGTCCTGTCCCTCGCCCTCACCCACACCCCGCGCGAGGTCGGGATCTACGGGCTCGACCTGGCCGGTGGCGGCCTGGGCGCGGTGGCCGGGCTGCCGCACGTCGGGGGCGTCGCGGGCCGCGCCGACCGGGAGCGGGCCGCCCGGACGGTGGAGGAGCTGCGCACGATGCTAGCGGCCCGCGAGGAGTCGTTCCGGGAGCATGGCATCGACTCCATGGATCACCTGCGGCGGCTGCGCGCGGCGGGCGGGCTGCCCGATCTCGGCCCGACCGACGTCGTCCTGGTCATCGACGGCTTCGGCGAACTGCGCGACGCCTTCGACGAGCTGGACGACGCGGTCACGGATCTGCTGCGCCGCGGCGGCGGTTACGGAATCCACGTGGTCGCCGCGATGCTGCGCTGGAACGACGTCCGCATCGCGTCCCAGTCCGCGTTCGGCACCCGCGTGGAGCTGCGGCTGAACGACCCGGGCGACAGCGGCGTGGACCGGCGGCTGGCCGAGACCCTCGCCGCCGACGAGCCGGGCCGGGCGCTGACCGGCGACAAGCTGTTCGCGCACGCCGCGCTGCCCCGGATCGACGGGCGGGCCACCGCCGACGGCCTCGGCGCCGCCGTCGAGACGGCCGTGCGCGCCGTCAGGTCCGCGTGGTCGGGGCCGTCCGCGCCCCCGGTGCGGGTCCTGCCGCCGCGGCTCACCCGCCGCCGGCTGCCGGACCGGGACGCCGAGCCGAAGCGGGTCCCGATCGGCCTGGACCAGAACGCGCTGCGGCCGGTGGCGCTCGACCTGTTCCGTCACGACCAGCACCTGCTGATCCTGGGTGACAGCGAGTGCGGGAAGACGAACCTGCTGAAGCTGATCGCGCGCGGCCTCGTGGAGCGGTACGGGGACGAGGAGCTGGTCTTCGCCGTGATGGACCCCCGGCGTGGTCTGCACAGCGTCGTGCCGGAGCCGTACCGCGGCGGGTACGCCTACAACGCGAAGCTGGCGGCGAGCCTCGCGGCCGGGATCGCGGGGGTGCTGGAGCGGCGGCTGCCGGACGAGGGGGCGCCGCCCGAGGTGCTGGCGGCCGGGGGCGCGGCGCCCTCGGGGCCCCGGATCGTGGTGCTCGTCGACGACTACGACATCCTGACCACCGCCCGGCGGCAGCCGCTCGACCCGTTCCTGCCGTACGTGGCGTCGGCGCAGGACATCGGGCTGCACTTCGTCGTCACCCGCCGCGTGGCCGGATCGTCGCGCGCGATGTACGAGCCGTTCCTCACGGCGCTGCGGGAGAGCGGCACGTCGGCGCTGGTGATGACGGGCGACCGGACCGAGGGGCAGCTCTTCCCCGGCGTGTACGCGGCGACGCGGCCCGCCGGGCGGGGCACGTTCGTCCGGCGCGGCGAGCCGAACCGGCTGATCCAGACGGCCCTCGTGGACGGCGACACCGACGAAACCGACGGCACCCACGACGCGGGCGACGGCATGGACGGCGAGGGGCGGGACGGGGCATGACGACGGATGTGATCGCGCTGACCGAACGGATGCCGGACGCGTGGAGCCTGGTGGCCGGCCTGATGGCGGGCGGCCCCGACGCGGCCGTGTCGGTCGAGGGCGACGGCGCGGTGATCCAGTTGTGCGACCCGCGCGGCCGGCCGCTGGCGTCGGTCGAGGCGCCGATGCTGGTCCACACACCCGGGGAGGTCGCCCGTCTGCTCGGCGCCGAGGTGAACGGCCCGGTGTGGTGGACGGAGGTGCGGGCCGCGACCGCCGCGGAGGGAGCGGACCGGCTCGCGGGTGCCATCGCCACCCGGCTCGCGGTCCGGCTCGGCGGCTCGGTGTGGCCGCCGGAGGCGACCGCCCCGGACGGCGGCGCGGCGGCGGTGACGGGGGGGGCGACGGCTTCGGCGCCCGCCGCGGCCCAGCCCGCGGTGGACGTGCTCACCGACAAGGTGGCGGCCGTCATCCAGGACCGGCCCGTGGTCGCCATGACGGCGTGGCTGTCGGACGCGCTGCGCGCCGCCACGGCGGGCGGGCGGGCGTTGCAGATCGTGACCCCGGCCTCGGCCCGGCTGTCGCTGCCGCCCCGCCCGGCGCTCGGCGGGCTGCCCCACCGGTGGGTGGTGCGCGACGGCGAGGGCGGGTTCTTCGACGGGCTGTCGGGCGCCGTCCTGCGGTGGGTGGACGGCGCGTTCACGGCCACCGGCGACGGCGCCCCGGCGCCGGTCTTCGCCGAGGCCACCGCGCGGGCCGGGGGAACGGCGGACCGGCAGCTCCTGCTGTCGTTCGTCACCCGTCACCGGGCCGACCGCGAACTCCTGCTGGGCGGTGGGCTGGAGGCGGCGTGGCGGCGGCTGACCGGTGCCCCGCCGGCCGGCTGGGGCACCGCCGAACCGGCCGGTCTGCCGTGGTCCCGCGAGGGGTTGACCGCGCTGGCCCGGGCCCGCGCGCCCGAGCCGACCTGGTTCGTCGTGGTCGGGCGGCCGGACCGGCCGGCCATCGCGACCCTGCGGGTCACGCGCACCACGGGCGGCGTGGAGGAGGACGTCACCCTGGCCCTCGGCCACCCGGCGGGCGGTGACGTGCCGGACCGCGGCCATGAGGTGGCCGAGGAACTGGCGGTGCGGCACGGGCTGGTGTCGCTGCTGGTCCAGTCACGGCGGGCGCGGGCCGACCTGACCGTTCCGGCGTGGCTGGAAGCGCCGCCGGAGCCGGTCGCGTTCGCGGTCGGCGCGGACGACGTGCGCGTCGTCGGACTGGAGAACGCGCGTCGCGCGCCGCTCGCCGGGCCTCCGTCGTTTCTCGGCCCGGCGGCCCGGCCAGGGCTGTTCTTCCCGCTCGGGGACGCGGGCTGGGACGGGTTCCGGCGGCTGATGGCCCATCTGCACGGTCTGGACAGGCGTGGTGCGGAAGGGAGTCAGTCGAGGTAGCCGCGCAACTGCTCGGCGTACGCGTGGTCGCGGAGTTTGCCGAGTGTCTTGTGCTCGATCTGGCGGATGCGTTCGCGGGTCACGCCGAAGAGCCGGCCGATCTCCTCCAGGGTGCGGGGGCGGCCGTCGACCAGGCCGTAGCGCAGTTCCACCACGCGCCGTTCCCGGTCGGCGAGGGTGGACAGGACGCATTCGAGCTGCTCGCGCAGGAGCAGGAAGGCGGCGGACTCCGCCGGGGAGGGGATGTCGACGTCCTCGATGAGGTCGCCGAGGCTGACGTCGTCCTCGTCGCCGATCGGCGTCTGGAGGGAGACCGGGTCCTGGGCCAGCCGCAGGATCTCGCCGACGCGGGTGACGGTGATGCCGAGCAGGACCGCTATCTCCTCGGACGTCGGCTCGTGGCCGCGCTCCTGGAGGACGCGGCGCTGGACGCGGATCACGCGGTTGATCAGCTCCACCACGTGGACCGGGACGCGGATCGTGCGGGCCTGGTCCGCTATCGCCCGCGACATCGCCTGTCTGATCCACCAGGTCGCGTACGTCGAGAACTTGAAGCCACGCGTGTAGTCGAACTTCTCGACCGCCCGGATCAGCCCGAGGTTGCCCTCCTGCACCAGGTCCAGCATGGTCAGGCCACGCCCGATGTACCGCTTGGCGACGGAGACGACCAGCCGCAGGTTCGCCTCGATGAGCTGCCGCTTCGCCACCCGGCCGCGGACGACGAGCCGGTCGAGGTCAAGCGTCAGCCGCTCGTCCAGGTTCCCGCCGGTCAGCAGCCGCTCCTCGGCGAACAGGCCCGCCTCGATCCTGCGCGACAGCTCCACCTCGTCGGCGGCGGTGAGCAGCGGGATGCGGCCGATCTCGCGCAGGTACTGCCGGAAGAGGTCGCCGGACGCGCCGTTGCCCTCCGGCCGCGGGGCCACCCTGGGCTCGGGGGCCGGAGGGGTGCTGGGCAGGGTCGGGGTCTGCACGGGTAAGCCTCCAGGAATCTCGCGGCAGGCGGGGAAGAAAGGAGGGGATGCGGCATTGACCTCAGTGTGACCGACGGCGAGCACCGGCCACGAGATGCGTGCGTACACTTTTTGACGGTGGTCGTGACGGGCCGCGTGGCTACCCAACTACCCGTGTCCTCAATCCTGTTGCCGCCGGTGAGCGGCGTGCTGACGTCCGGGCGCGGGCTCAGCCGTAGAGGGCGGCGACGCCGCGCTCCCGCAGCGCCGTGCGGTACTGCCCCAGCTCCCACACCTGCCGGCGGGCGTCGGCCGCCGCCTGCGCGTCGTCGCCTCCCGCCTCGGCGCGCAGCGCGGTGGACTCCAGTTGGCCGATCCGCCGCTCGACCGCGGCCAGCCGCACCTTCACGAGGAACTGCCCGGCGTACAGGTCGATTTCGCGCTGCCTGCGGCGCGGCAGGTTCAGCGGCTCGACGGCCAGCTCGGTGATCAGCACCCGCACCGAGTCGTCCGGCGCCGCCTCCCGGACGCGTTCCAGGTACGCGTCGTCGGCCGCCGCCACGCCGCCCGCCTCCGCGACGGCGCGGCGCACCACCGTGTACGGCGGAACGGTGAACTCGTCCTCGCCGTAGGCGTCGAAGACCGGGGAGACCAGCTCCGGGTACTGGAGGGCCAGCTTCAGCAGCTCCCGCTCGGCCAGCGCGGCGGGGCTGCGCAGGTTCAGCGGCTGCGTCTTTTCCACCACCCCCGCCTCCCCCGCGGGCATGGAGTTAAGCCCCAGAGCTACCCCTGCGTCGCACCAAACCAACTTGGTGGGTCGGGCTGCGTGTGCGGAGCGCGGCTGCGTCGCCCGCTTGCATCTTCGTCGGGAGCGTCGGATGTGTATAGGGGACGGGGGGTGGGCAGGCCGGGCGGCTCGGCGGGGAGGGGTACGGGTGAGGCGTCCACGAGGGCCTTCTCGACCTGTTCCGGCGACTGCGCGGCCAGCGCCGCCGCCCATTCGGCGGCCGGCAGCTCGTAGGCGACGGCCGGGACGCCGGGCCGGTCGAACGGGCTGACGGACGGGCGGCCCGGGGCGCGCGGCTCGGCGAGCAGGCCGCCGGTCACGGTGTCGAGGAGGCGCACGGCGCCCTCGTTGAGCCGGGCGGCGACCGGCATCCGCGCGGACGCCGCGTGGAACAGCGGTCCCAGGTGCTGGCGTGCCACCACATCGGCGGGCAGCCCGCCCTCCGCGATCACGTCGAGGGTGGCGCAGGCGCGGGCCAGCGCCGGGTGGGTGACGCAGCCGACGGCCATGGGGTCGGCGGCGGGCGGCCCGCCGAAGCCCAGCAGCGCCAGATAGCGGCCGGTGGCCTCCCCGGGGAGGCGGCGGGTCGCGCCGGGCAGCGGCGAGGCGTCGATGAAGCAGCCGATCGCCCGCGCCGCCGCCGCGTGGTAGGGCGTGGCGGCGGTGCGCCAGACGTGGGCCGTCCCCCACCAGTGCTGGTGCACGGTGTGGTCGCCGATCTCGGCGACGCCATGGGCGGCGAGCTGCACCAGCCCGTCGTACGGCTCGTCGTCGCGGTACCGCCGGTCGTTGTAGGCGAGGATGTCGCCGGCCTGGATGCGCAGCAGGCGGCACAGGTACTCCATGGCGCCCCCGGCGTCGGGGCGGGCGAGGATGCGCTGGTACTGCGGGGACGGCGGCAGTTCCAGCGAGCCGCCGCCGATGGCTCCCAGGACGGTCCGCGCGGTGCGGTGGTCGGCCCGTATACACACCCGACGCTGGCTGCGGCCGGGGCGTTGCAGCCAGCCGTGTCACCCCCGAGCGGGACGGGGGCGCGGCGGGCGCGGACCGGGGGGCGGGGGGCGCGGCGCGCTGCCGGTCCCGTCCCCACCGGGTGAGCTGCCCGACGCGGCGCACGACGAAGCCCTCGTCCGGGATGCCGACGAGCCCGGCGAGCCGCACGGCGTACTCGTGCTGGATCGCGCTGTCCTTGATCTGCGCGACGATGGGCGCGGCGTGGTCGAGCGCGGCGGAACGGCCCTCGGCCGTCTCCAGGTTGTGCTGCCGGACGATCGACCGGATGGCGAACTCGAAGAGCGGGGAACGCCCCTCGATCAGGTTCCGCACGGCCTCGTCGCCCTGGGCGATCCGCAGCTCGCACGGGTCCGTGCCGTCCGGCGAGACGGCGATCGAGGTCCGGGCGGCGAACTTCTGGTCGTCCTCGAACGCCCGCAGCGCGGCCTTCTGCCCGGCGGCGTCGCCGTCGAAGGTGAAGACGACCTCGCCCGCGCTGTGCGAGCTGGAGCTGTCCATCAGCAGCCGCCGCAGGATCTTGACGTGCTCGCCGCCGAAGGCCGTGCCGCAGGTCGCGATGGCCGTGGTGACCCCGGCGAGGTGGCACGCCATGACGTCCGTGTACCCCTCGACGACGACCGCCCGGTTCGACTTGGCGATGTCGCGCTTGGCGAGGTCGATCCCGTACAGCACCTGGGACTTGTGGTAGATGGGGGTCTCGGGCGTGTTCAGGTACTTGGGGCCGTTGTCGTCGTCGCGCAGCTTGCGGGCGCCGAAGCCGACGACCTCGCCGGTGATGTCCCGGATCGGCCAGATCAGGCGCCCCCGGAACCGGTCGATCGGTCCGCGCCGCCCGTCCTGCGCGATGCCGGACGTCAGCAACTCCCGGTCGGTGAAGCCGCGTCCGCGCAGGAACCGCACGAGGTGGTCCCACCCGGCCGGCGCGTACCCCACGCCGAACCGCTCCGCCGCCGCCGCGTCGAAGCCGCGCTCGCCGAGGAACCGCCGGCCGATCTCGCCCTCCGGCGAGCCGAGCTGCTCGGCGTAGAACCGGGCGGCGGCCTTGTGCGCCTCGACCAGCCGCGTCCGCTCCCCCTGCTGCCTGCCCGGGCTGTATCCCCCCTGCTCGTACCGCAGGGTGATCCCGGCCTGGGCGGCCAGCCGCTCGACGGCCTCGGAGAACGACAGGTGCTCCATCTTCATGACGAAGGCGAGGGTGTCCCCGCCCTCCTGGCAGCCGAAGCAGTGGAAGAGGCCCTTGCTCGGACTGACGTGGAACGAGGGCGACTTCTCGTCGTGGAAGGGGCACAGGCCCTTGAGGTTTCCCCCGCCGGCGGCGCGGAGCTGGAGGTATTCGGACACGACGGCGTCGATCGGGACCGCGTCCCGGACCGACTTCACGTCCTCGTCGTTGATCCTGCCCGCCACGTGGGAAGTCTACGGCGCGGCGCGGACAGCGCGGACGGCCGTCCGGCGGCGCCGCCGGACGGTCTAGCGGCTGGCTCTTATACACATCCGACGCCGCCGGCGACCGGGGGAGGGGGGGGGGGGGGGGGGGGGGGGGGGGGGAGGAGACATGGACGTAGAGGTGGCTGTGGGGGGAGGTCTCGGCGGCGGTGACGAGCTGGACGTCGCGCCGGTCCGGCGGCAGGCGCAGCACGTGCTCCTGGAGGAACTCCCAGACGCCTTGGGCGACTTCGGCGTTGGCGGCCACGGGGTCCTTCGCCGCTCGGGCGTCGGCCGCCTCCAGCAGACGCGGCCCGGGTCCGCCGGGCAGTCCGGTCGCCGAGGTCAGCAGGTCACGGATGTCCGCCGTGGGGACGGGGGTGTGCCGGACGCCGAGCATCATGGCGGGGATCACACCGCTGTCCGCCCCGGCGGCGGAGGGCCGGGCGAACACGATCCGCGGTACGACATGCGTCAACGACCACTCCCGGAGCTGTCAGCGGACCCCGAGGGGCGGCGTGTCATGTCCCTGGATTCCGACATGCTGTCAGAGAAGCGGCGCCGTGTCTCCATATCTCCCACAGATTTCGGCCATGTACCCGTCGTCCGCGTCAAGGGCGGGGAATATTACGGAGGTTGGAACGCGCCATCTGCGCCATCCGGCCGACGCCACCCTCCAGCACCATCCGGCCGGCGGACAGCGCGAAACCGGTCACCATCTCGGCCTTGAT
Source organism: Streptomyces specialis (assembly GCF_001493375.1). Taxonomy (GTDB): domain Bacteria; phylum Actinomycetota; class Actinomycetes; order Streptomycetales; family Streptomycetaceae; genus Streptomyces; species Streptomyces specialis. The sequence goes on along the minus strand of NZ_LN929897.1, from coordinate 783,223 downwards.
CTTCGGCGGGATGGACAGGGCGTTGGGGTCGGTGACGACGTCCACCAGCACCGGGCCCTTGTGGCGGAACGCCTCGCGCAGCGCGCCGCGCAGGTGCTTCGGCTTCTCCACCCGGATGCCGTGCGCCCCGGCGGCGCGGGCGATGGCGGCGAAGTCCGGGTTGTGGTTGGTGGTGCCGTGGGCGGGCAGGCCGGAGACCATCATCTCCAACTCGACCATGCCGAGCGAGGAGTTGTTGAACAGCACGACCTTCACCGGCAGGTCGTACTGGACGAGGGTGAGGAAGTCGCCCATCAGCATGCTGAATCCGCCGTCGCCGCTCATCGACACGACCTGCCGCCCCCGGTCGGTGAACTGGGCGCCGATCGCCTGCGGCAGCGCGTTGGCCATGGAGCCGTGGCTGAACGAACCGATCACCCGGCGGCGGCCGTTGGGCGTCAGGTAACGGGCGGCCCACACGTTGCACATGCCGGTGTCCACGGTGAACACCGCGTCCTCGGCCGCCTCTTCGTCCAGCACGGAGGCCACGTACTCGGGGTGGATCGGGGTCCGCTTCTCGACCTTCCGGGTGTAGGCGCCGACCACGCCCTCCAGGGCGTCGGCGTGCTTCTTCAGCATCCGGTCCAGGAAGCGGCGGTCCGTCTTCTCCTTCACCATCGGCGTGAGACAGCTCAGTGTCTCCTTCACATCGCCCCAGACCGCGAGGTCGAGCGTGGAACGGCGCCCGAGGTGCTCGGGGCGGACGTCGACCTGCGCGATGCGGACGTCGTCCGGGAGGAAGGCGTTGTACGGGAAGTCGGTGCCGAGCAGGATCAGCAGATCGCACTCGTGGGTCGCCTCGTACGCCGCGCCGTAGCCGAGGAGACCGCTCATCCCGACATCGAACGGGTTGTCGTACTGGATGTACTCCTTGCCGCGCAGCGCGTGCCCGATCGGGGACTTGACCCGCTCCGCGAAGCGCATCACCTCAGCGTGCGCCCCGGCGGTGCCGCTGCCGCAGAACAGCGTCACGCGTCTGGCCTCGTCCACCAAGGCGGCCAGCTCCGCGATCTGCGCGTCCGCGGGCCGGACGGCGGGCCTGCCGGTGACCAGGCCATGTTCCTCGGCCGCCTCGGGAACCTGCTCGGCGGCGATGTCGCCGGGCAGGGCGAGCACGCTGACGCCGCCGCGGCCCACGGCGTGCTGGATCGCGGTCTGGAGGACGCGCGGCATCTGGCGGCGGTTGGAGATCAGCTCGCAGTAGTGGCTGCACTCGCGGAAGAGCTGATCGGGGTGGGTCTCCTGGAAGTACGCGGTGCCGATCTCGCTGGAGGGGATGTGGGAGGCGAGGGCGAGCACGGGCGCCATGGAACGGTGGGCGTCGTACAGACCGTTGATCAGGTGCAGGTTGCCCGGGCCGCAGGATCCGGCGCAGGCGGCGAGCCGGCCGGTGATCTGGGCCTCGGCGCCGGCGGCGAAGGCGGCGGTCTCCTCGTGCCGGACCTGGATCCACTCCATGTCGCGCTGTCTGCGGACGGCGTCGACGACCGGGTTGAGGCTGTCCCCGACGACTCCGTACAGCCGCCGCACCCCGGTCCTCGCGAGCGTTTCGACGAACTGCTCCGCCACGGTCTGCTTGGCCACCACTCACGCACCCTCCGTCGGAGACGACACATGAGGAATCTAACCGCTTCGGGAGGATTCGGCTGATTTTCGGCCTTCCCGCCTTTCCTGCCCTTCCTACCCTTCTGGCCCTTCTGGCCCTTCTGGCCCTTCCTGCCCTTCCCGCCGGTTCGCCGCCTTGTCCACGTCGTCCACGTCGCCGGCGAAGACGAAGTGCGGGCCGATCCCCTCGATCTCGAATTCCCCGCCCACGACGGTGAAACCGTGCCGTTCGTAGAAGCCGCGGGCCGGGGCACGGCCGTTGCACCACAGCAGCCGGGGGCCGCGGCCGGCCGCCGCCCGCGCGGCGGCGGCCAGCACGGCGGCGCCGAAGCCCCGGCCCCGGACGGCGGGCGCGGAGGCCATGCCCCGGAAACGGTGGGCTGGCCGGTCGTCCCCGGGCAGCGGTTCGGGGAAGAGGGTGACGCAGGCGAGCACCTCGGGCCGGTCGTCCTCGTACGCGGCCAGGTGCAGCGTCCCGGGCAGCGCGTCCTCGGCGAACTCGGCGCTCGCCGGCGGCAGTCCGGGCCGCAGGACCGAACGGCGCAGCTCGTGGATCACGGAGCGGGGAACGACGGCGGTGCGGATGGCCATGCGGCCAGCCTAGGACGTGCCGTCCGGGGGGTTCGCGGCGCGGTGGCGGGGCCCGTTCTCGACGCGCAGGACCTGCGAGACGGGCCGGCGGGGGGTCGCCGGGACGCCCGGGCCGTGGCCGAAGCGCAGGACGGCGTGCACCTGCCCCATCTCGGAGAGCGGATCGCGGTCCGTCCAGCGCAGATCCGCCCACTCCATGGCGGTGGCGCTGAGCCCGGTGGACAGGCCGTGGCGGGTCGCCTCCAGCAGCACCCGTTCCATCGCCTGCCCGGCCCGCACCCAGTCGGTGGTGCGGTCCTCGGCGGTGCCGAGCAGCGCGAGCTGCGGCGGCGGCCCCGGGTCGGTGGCGGCCGGGTGGTCGCCGGTGGCGAGCCGGCCGGCGAAGTCCCGGGCCGGTGGCCCGCCGTCCGTCTCCGACCACTGGGCCAGCTCCTCCAGGCGGCCGGGGACGGCCAGGTCGCGGCCCTCCGCGTCCTGGGTCATGTCCAGGACGGTGGTGATGTGCCACGCGGACGGGAAGTGGAGCTGGGCGCCCTCCGTCTCGGCGGCGTCGCGCAGCGCGGACCGTACCGGGTCGGGCACCCGCTCCTCGCCGAACGGCAGCCGGCTGCTGCGGCGGTTCCCGATCGCCGGGTACAGCTCCGCCAGCGCGGCCACCTCCGGATCTCCCCCGGTCCCGTCCCGGCCGTCGGGCACCAGCTCGACGGTGGCCAGCAGCCGGGGGTCGTAGGGGTCGGGCAGCAGGGTGGTGACCGGCCGCCATCCGGCGTGGGCCGCGGCGACGCGCAGGTTGAGCAGCGCGGCGCCGCAGCCCATGTGCAGGGCGCGGCCGTGCGGGTCGGAGTGCGGCAGGGTCCGGTCCAGCGAGGCCCGGACCTGGAACGTGGCCTCGCCGCGCAGGTAGTGGAACCGCCACGGCTGCGCGTTGTGCAGCGAGGGGGCCGCCGAGGCGGCCTCGGCCAGGGCGGTCACGGTCCGCGTATCGGGGGTCTCGACCCGCACCTGGCTTCCCTTCCGCGCGCACCCCCGCCACCGTCCTGTTCACCATAAGCCGGATGCCCCGGCCGCGCCGGTCAGGCGGCGGGCAGCAGCGAGGCCAGCGGCGTCTCCGGGTCGGCGAGCGCGTCCGGGTCGACCGGGCGGCCGTCCCGGATGAGGCCCTGGATGGCGTCGGTGACGTCCCAGACGTTCATGTTCAGCCCGGCCAGGACCCGGTTCTCGCGCAGCCAGAACGCGATGAACGTCCGCTTGGCGACATCGCCCCGGAAGACCACGCGGTCGTAGGAGCCGGGCGGCGCCCACCCGGAGTACTCCATGCCCGCGTCGTACTGGTCGGAGAAGAAGTACGGCACCCGGTCGTACGTCACCTCCCGGCCCAGCATGGCGCGGGCGGCGGCCGGGCCGGAGTTGAGGGCGTTGGCCCAGTGCTCCACGCGGCGGCCGGCGAGGGAGGCCACGTCCCCGGCGGCGAAGATCCGCGGGTCGCTGGTCCGCAGCGAGGCGTCGACGGCGACGCCGCCGCCCTCGGCGAGGGTCAGCCCGGCGGACTGGGCCAGCGCGACGCGCGGCCCGGCGCCGATGGCGGCCAGGACGGCCCGCGCGGGCAGCTCACGGCCGTCCTCGGTGACGACCCCGGCGACCATGCCGTCGCGCCCGGTGATGGCGGTCGGCCGGGTGCCGAAGTGGAACTCGACGCCGTGCTCGCGGTGCAGACCGGCCAGGACGTCGCCCAGCTCCGGGCCGAGCACGGCGTGCAGGGGCGCCGCCGCCGGCTCGATCACCACGACGCGGGAGCCCAGCGTGCGGGCGGCGGCGGCGACCTCCAGGCCGATCCACCCGGCGCCCGCGATCACCAGCGGCTCGTCGCCGTCCGCACGGCCGGTCAGCACGCCCCGCAGGTGGTCGGAGTGCGACAGCCGCCGCAGGTGGTGCACCCCGGCGAGCTCGGTGCCGGGCACGCCGAGGCGGCGCGGCTCGGCGCCGGTGGCCAGCAGCAGCGCGTCGTACGGCACGCGGGCGCCGTCGCCGAGCCGCACCTCGCGGGCGTCCCGGTCGATGGCGACGGCGGGCTGGCCGAGGTGCAGCTCGACGCCGTGCGTGGTGTACCAGGTCGGCTCGTGCACGAACAGGCTCTCGCGCCCGGCCTGCCCGGTGAGGTAACCCTTCGACAACGGCGGGCGCTCGTAGGGCTGTTCGTGCTCGTCCCCGATGAGGATGACCCGGCCGGCGAAGCCTTCCTCACGCAGCGTCTGCGCCGCTTTCGCCCCGGCCAGTCCCGCACCGATGATGACGAACGTCTCGTGTGTCTCGCCCACTTGTGACCCTCCGGTCGCTCAGCCGTTCCCGTGCCGGCGCACATTCCGTCACGGGCCTGCCCGTTCCAACGAGCCGGCCCGCTCGAACGAGCCTGCCCGACGGCGGGCTCGGCCGGAAGAGGGCAGGTCATGCCGGGCGCGTGCCGAGGTCAGGCTCCGACGAGCCGGGCGTGGAGGGAACGGGCGGAGGCGTCGGTGAGTGCCGCGATCTGGTCGACCACGACGCGGAGCCGCGCGGAGTCGTCCCCGGCGGCGTCGAACAGCGCCCGGTACTGCGGGTCGAGCCCGTCCGGCGCGCGGGCCAGCAGCGCGTCGCCCAGCTCGGTGAGGAGGGCGCGCTGCCGGGTGCGCAGCCGTTCCTGCTCGGGCCGCCGCATGACGTGGACGTCGGCGACGGCCTTGAGCACGTCGCACTCCAGCCGGGTGGCGCGCGGCACGACGAGCGCGGCGGCGTACCGGCGCAGCGGCCCGGGGCCGGACCGGTCGCGGGTGGCGCGTTCGGCGGCGAGGCAGAAACGGCCGATGAGCTGACTGGTGGCGTCCTTCAGCCGGGCCTGGGCGAGGGCGCCGCCGTCGTAGCCGTGCGGCCACCACTCCTGGGCGAGGAGCCGGTCGAGGGCCTCGGCCAGCTCCTCGTGGGGGGTGCCGGGCGGGGCGTAGCGCTCGGCCGCGACGGCGAAGACGGCGTTCCGTTCGGGCGCGGAACGCAGGCAGCGGGGGTCGAGGTGGCCGGCGTGCAGGCCGTCCTCCACGTCGTGCACGGAGTACGCCACGTCGTCGGACCAGTCCATGACCTGGGCCTCGAAGCAGCGTGTCGCGGGCGGCGCGTCGCGGCGCAGCCATGTGAAGACGGGCAGGTCGTCCTCGTACACGCCGCATTTGACGGAGGCCGGGTCGGTGGGGGGGCCGCCGCGCGGCCAGGGGTACTTGGTGGCGGCGTCGAGGGTGGCGCGGGTCAGGTTGAGCCCGGCGGACCGGCCGTCGGCGGCGAACCGTTTCGGCTCCAGGCGGGTCAGCAGCCGCAGGGACTGGGCGTTGGCCTCGAAACCGCCGCAGGGCGCGGCGATCCGGTCCAGGACGCGTTCGCCGTTGTGGCCGAACGGGGGGTGGCCGAGGTCGTGGGCGAGGCAGGCGGCCTCCACGATGTCCGGGTCGCAGCCGAACGCGGCGCCGAGGTCGCGGCCGATCTGCGCGCACTCCAGCGAGTGGGTGAGCCGGGTGCGGGGCGCGGCGTCCTCGGCGCCGCCGCCGGACACGCCGGGGGTGACGACCTGGGTCTTGCCGGCCAGCCTGCGCAGGGCGGCGGAGTGCTGGACCCGGGCGCGGTCGCGCTGGAACGCGGTCCGGCCGGGACGTTTGTCGGGCTCGGGGTCGAACCGTTCTGCTGCGGCTTCGTCGTAGCCGGCGGCGTGGTGCATACCCCGACCGTAGCTCCCGGCGGGTGAACGGCGGGCGCTCAGGCGGTGGCGGCCAGGGCGCGGGGGAACGGCTCGGCGCGGGTGCCCCGGGCCTGGTCGTAGCGGTGCAGCAGCAGGCGGGCCAGCGCCGGGTGGCTGCCGAGCGGCGCGGACGCCACGCCGGGCGCGGCCTCGGCGCAGCGGGTGGCGAACAGCCCGGGGGCGGTGAAGCACGACGCGACGGCGGGCTCGCGGTGGCCGCGGGCGCGCAGCTCCGCGACCGCCTCCGGCACGGTCGGGCCGGCGGCGGAGGCGTAGGCGGGCAGCACCGGCACCCCGCCGAGGCGGGCGGAGAGCATGCCCGCGGTGTACTCGGTCCCGGCGGCCGACTCCGGGTCGAGCGATCCGGCGGCGGCCAGGACGACGGCCTGGCCGCGCCGGTAACCGGCCTCGGTCAGCCGGCTGTGCAGCGCCTCAGCCAGCAGCGGGTGCGGCCCGAGGCAGCCGGCGGTGACGGCGTTCAGGTGCCCGGCGCCGGCCAGGACCGACGGGATGTCGTGCTTGACGTGGAAGCCGCGGCTGAACAGCAGCGGCACCAGGACGGCGTCGCCGCGCAGCCGGGCCAGGGTGTCGGTCAGCAGCGGCTCGTCCGTCTCCAGGTGGCCCAGCTCGACGCGCAGCCCGGGGCGCAGGGCGCGCAGGAGCCGGAGCAGCGCGAGAACGGACTGCCGGGCCCTCGGGTCCGGGGAACCGTGGGCGACGACGACCAGGGTCGGCGGGGTGCTGGCTGCGCTCATGGCGTCAGACTGCGCCCGCCGCGTTGCGGCCATGTTGCCGAGGTGTCACCAACAGCGGCACCGTTCCTCACCGCCGGGGCCGTGACGTGCTGAGACGGCCGCACCGGCCGGGTAACGCGGGCGGACCTCCGGTGTAACAAGGACGAAGCATGCTGGGGACCATGAGCGAGGTCATGAGCGACGCCGGCACGAGCACGGACACCCACTGTCCGTACTGCGCTCTGCAGTGCGGGATGCGGCTGCGCCCGAACGCGGAGGCGGCGGGCGGCCTGGAGATCGTGCCCCGTACCGCGTTCCCGGTGAACCGGGGCGCGCTGTGCGGCAAGGGCCAGACCGCCAACGAGGTGCTCGCCTCCGGGGCGCGTCTGACCGAGCCGCTGGTGCGCCGGGTGCGCGGCGGCGAGCTGACGCCGGCGACCTGGGAAGAGGCGCTGGACCGGATCGCGGCCGGCCTGTCCCGCACCCGGGCCCGCTACGGGCCCGACGCCGTGGGGGTCTTCGGCGGCGGGGGGCTGACCAACGAGAAGGCGTACACGCTCGGCAAGTTCACCCGCCTGGTGCTGGGCAGTTCGCAGATCGACTACAACGGCCGGTTCTGCATGTCCTCGGCCGCGGCGGCCGGGACGAAGGCGTTCGGCGTGGACCGGGGCCTGCCGTTCCCGATGGAGGACATCCCGCGCACCGGCTGCGTCATCCTCGTCGGCTCCAACCTCGGCGACACCATGCCGCCCGCGCTGCGGTACTTCACCGAGCTGCGGGAGAACGGCGGCACGCTGATCGTCATCGACCCGCGCCGCACCAAGACCGCCGAACAGGCCGACCTGCACCTCGCGCCCCGCCCCGGCACCGACCTGGCGCTGGCGCTGGGCATGCTGCATCTGGTCGTGGCCGAGGGGCGGACGGACGAGGCGTTCATCGCGGCCAGGACGTCCGGCTGGGAGGAGGCCAGGGCGGCGGCGATGGCGCACTGGCCGGAGCTGGTGGAACGGATCACCGGCGTGCCCGTCCCCGAGCTGCGCCGGGCCGTGCGGATGTTCTGCGAGCCGGACGCCGCCATGGTGCTCACCGCGCGCGGCCCCGAGCAGCAGGCCAAGGGCACCGACACGGTCGGCGCCTGGATCAACCTGTGCCTGGCGACCGGCCGCGCGGGCCGCCCGCTGTCCGGCTACGGCTGCCTGACCGGGCAGGGCAACGGGCAGGGCGGGCGCGAGCACGGCCTGAAGGCCGACCAGCTCCCCGGCTACCGGATGCTCGCCGACCCCGCCGCCCGCGAGCACGTCGCGCGGGTGTGGGGCGTGGACCCGGACGTGCTGCCCGCGCCCGGCCGCAGCGCGTACGAGCTGCTCGACGCGCTCGGCCGCGACACCCCGGACGGGGTGCGGGCCCTGCTGCTGATGGCGTCCAACCCGGTGGTCTCCGCGCCGCGCGCCGCGCATGTCGAGGAACGGATGCGGTCGCTGGAGTTCCTGGCCGTCTGCGATGTGGTGCTCTCCGAGAGCGCGGCCCTGGCGGACGTGGTGCTGCCCGTGACGCAATGGGCGGAGGAGACCGGCACCATGACCAACCTGGAGGGCCGGGTCCTGCTGCGCCGCAAGGCCGCCGACCCGCCGGCCGGGTGCCGCAGCGACCTGGAGGTGCTGCACGCGCTGGCCGGGCGGCTCGGCTGGGAGAAGGGGTTCCCCACCGACCCCGAGGAGGTCTTCGACGAGCTGCGCCGCGCCTCGGCGGGCGGCAAGGCGGACTACTCGGGCATCACCTACCGGCGGATCGCGGAGGAGGACGGCGTGTTCTGGCCGTGCCCCGAGCCGCCGTCGCCCGGCGCGACGGCCCCGAGCGACGACCCGTCCAACGACCACTCCGCCACGCCGCACCCGGGCACGCCCCGGATGTTCCTCGACCGCTTCGCCCCCCCCGACGGCCGCGCCCGTTTCACGCCGGTCACGCACCGGCCCTCGGCGGAGGAGCCGACCGCCGAGTATCCGGTGCTGCTGACGACCGGCCGGGTCCTGGCCCAGTACCAGTCGGGCGCGCAGACGCGGCGCGTCGCGCGGCTCAACGCGGCCGAGCCCGGCCCGTTCGTCCAGCTCCCCCCGAGGCTGGCGGAACGGCTGGGCGCGGCCGAGGGCGACCGGCTCGCGGTGATCTCGCGGCGCGGCCGGGCGGTGGCCCCGGCCCGCATCAGCCGGGACATCCGGCCGGACACGGTGTTCATGCCGTTCCACTGGCCGGGTGAGGGCCGGGCCAACACGCTGACCAACCCGGCGCTCGATCCGACCTCCCGGATGCCGGAGTTCAAGGTGTGCGCGGTGCGGGTGGAACTCGCGGAAACGGCACCGGGCCCGGAGACCGGCGCCACCACCGGGACCACGTAGCCGAGTTGCGGTCCGGCCGCGACCCGGGAGCATGGAGTCATGGATCTGGATCTCACGGACAATCTGACCGCCCTCGCGGACGAGCACCTGGCCCTCGCCCGCCGCGCCGAGCACGGCCGCAGCGCCCATCTCTTCCTGCACGACGGGCCGTTGCGGCAGAGCGTGATCGCCCTCACCGAGGGCTCCGAGCTGGAGGAGCACAACGCGCCGCCGGCCGCCAGCCTCCAGGTGCTGCGCGGCCAGGTGCGGCTGCGCACGGACGAGGGAACGGTCGACCTGTCCGCCGGACAGGTGATGCGCGTGCCCCAGGCGCGGCACTCGCTCGCCGCGCTGTCGGACTCCGTGGTGCTGCTGACGTCGGTGACGGCGACCCCGGAGCCGGTCGTCGTATACGACACCCGCCGCGTCGGGAACCCCGCGTAACGACCAACCGGGCGTGACTGCCGCCCGCCCGCCTGGGTAGGCGGAGGCGCGAGGACAGCCGCCGAGGGAGGGGACGACACGATGGGACGGCTCAGCCGCCTGGACCGCCGGATCTTCGAACGTGTCGCCGCCGCCGAGCCGCCGGGCGTCCAGTTCGTGCTGCCGCGCCTGACCCGGGCCGCCAACCACGGGCGGCTCTGGTTCGGCACGGCGGGCGCGCTCGCCGCGTTCGGCGGCCGGAGCGGGACGCGGGCGGCGGGGCGCGGGATCGCCGCTCTCGCGCTGGCGTCGTTCACCACCAACACGGTGATCAAGTACGCCGCCAGCCGGCAGCGCCCGCTGATCGACGCGGTGCCGCTGGCGCGGCGCCTGACCCGCCAGCCGCTGACCAGCTCGTTCCCCTCCGGCCACTCGGCGTCGGCGGCGGCCTTCGCCACCGCCGTCGCCATGGAGTCCGGCCGGCTGGGCGCGGCGGTCGTGCCGGTCGCCGCCGCCGTCGCGTTCTCCCGGATCTACGTCGGCGTCCACTACCCGGCGGACGTCCTCGTCGGCTGCGCGCTGGGCGTGGGCGCGGCGCTGGCCACCGGCCGGGTCTGGCCGCGCCGCCCGCAGCCCGCGCAGTTCGTGCACCACCGGGTGCCGGTGCCCGCGCTGCCGGACGGCGAGGGGCTGGTGGTGGTGGTCAACGACCAAGCGGGCGGCGGCGGCACCTCGGCGGACCGGCTGCGCGAGGTGCTGCCCAAGGCCGAGATCGTCACGTGCGACGCGGGCGACGACGGCCCGCGCGACCTCGGGGAGCTGCTGGACGACGCCGCCGCGCGGGCCGCCGAACGGGGCGGCGCGCTCGGGGTGTGCGGCGGCGACGGCACGGTCAACGCCGCCGCGTCCCGGGCCGCCGACCACGGCGTGCCGCTGGCGGTCTTCCCCGGCGGCACCCTGAACCACTTCGCGCTGGACACCGGCATCGAGACCTTCGAGGACACCGCCGCCGCCGTCCGTTCCGGCGACGCCATCGCCGTCGATCTGGGCCGCATCCGCCCGGCGGGCGGCTCGACCGGTCCCGCGACGCACTTCCTGAACACCTTCAGCCTCGGCATCTACCCCGATGTGGTGCGGCTGCGCGAGGCGTTGGAGCCGCTGGAGCGGCGGATCGGCAAGTGGCCGGTGGCCGCGCTGTCGCTGGCGCGGGTGCTGCGCACCGCCCGCCCGCTCCAGGTCGAGCTGAACGGCCGGCCGCACAAGCTGTGGCTGCTGTTCGCGGGCAACGGCCTGTACTCGCCGGAGGGTTTCGCGCCGTCGCACCGCACCCACCTGGACGACGGGCTGCTGGACGTGCGCACGGTGACGGGCGACAAGCGGTTCGCGCGCACCCGCGTCGTGGTGGCCGCGCTGACCGGCACCCTGGCCCGGTCGCACGTGTACTCGGCGGCCCGGCTGCCCCGGTTGCGGGTGTCCGGGCTGGGCGAGGGCAGCACCCTGGCGTACGACGGCGAGGCCGCGCCCGCGCCCGCGTCGCTGGTGCTGGACAAGCGGCGGGACCGCCTGTCGGTCTACCGCCCCGACCCGGGGCCGCCGCTGCTCTGACCGGGCGCGTTCCCCGTCTGGTCGCGGTACTCGCTGGGGCTGACGCCGCGTTCGCGTTTGAACGCGGTGCTCAGCGCGAACGGGCTGCCGTAGCCGACGCGCCGGGCCACGGCCTCGACGGTGGCCTGCGGTTCGCGCAGCAGCTCGGCCGCCATCTCCAGCCGCAGCCCGGTGAGATACGTCATCGGCGGCTCCCCGACCAGCGCGGAGAAGCGCCGGGCCAGCGCGGCCCGCGACGCCCCGGCCTTGGCCGCCAGCGACGAGACGGTCCACGGGTGCGCCGGATGGTCGTGCATCAGCCGCAGCGCCTGCCCCACGACCGGGTCGCCGTGCGCCCGGAACCAGGCGGGCGCGGTGGCCTCCGGCCGGGCGAACCAGGCGCGCAGCACGGAGATCAGCAGCAGGTCCAGGAGCCGGTCCAGGACGACCTCCTGTCCCGGCACGTCACGGGCGATCTCGGCCGCGAGCAGCGCCACCAGCGGGCAGTCCCAGTCGCGCCCGCGCAGCAGGAGCACCGGCGGCAGGGAACGCAACAGCCGCCCGCTGACCTCCCGGTGGAGCTGGTAGGTGCCGATCAGCAGCTCGGTCGGCCCGTCCGGGTCCGCGCCCCAGGCCCGCACGCCGAGGTCGAACTCCTCGCACAGATCGGTGCCGTCGCGCCCCACGCTGCACCCGCCGGGCAGCACCGCGATCTGCGGCTCGGTGGCCGGGTCGTCGGCCACCACGTACGGCTCCGGGCCGCCGACGACGGCGACGTCCCCGGCGACCAGCCATGTCTCCTCCCCCGCCCGGGAGATGACCGCGCCGCCCCGCGTCGCGCACACCAGCGTCAGCGGCGCCTCGTCCCGCACCTCGACGGCCCACGGCGGGGTGAGGACGGTACGCATCAGGAACGCCCCCCGGGCACGGGGGCCGTCCAGCAGACTCGTGAGTGCGTCCACGCCGCTCAGCGTAGACGCCCCCGCGCACGGGTGAACGGCCGAACGACACGCCGGTGTCCGCGACCCCGCGGAACTTGTCGCACGGCAACGGATTCCGCGCCCCGGGCGCCCCTCGCCGGTGCCGTTCCTAGGATGTCCGGATGGAAATCCGCCAGGCGACCGCCGCCGACCTCGACGCCGTCGGGGAGATCTTCGCGCACTACGTGACCCACACCGTGATCACGTTCATGGAGACCCCGCCCACCCCCGCGGAGTGGCACCGGAAGCTGACCGAACTGACCGGCCTGCGCCTGCCGTTCCTCGTCGCGGAGACGGACGGCCGGGTCGTGGGCTTCGCCACCGCCTCACCGTGGCGGACGCAGCCCGCCTACCGGCACACCGCCGAGAACAGCATCTACCTCTCCCCCGGCCACACCGGCCGGGGCCTCGGCCGCGCCCTGCTCGACGCGCTGCTCGCCCGCTGCGCCGAGGCCGGGGTCCGGCAGCTCATCGCGGTGATCGCGGACACCGGCGACAACGGCGCCTCCCCCGCGCTGCACCGCGCGTTCGGCTTCACCGACGCGGGCCGCCTCACGGCCGTCGGCCACAAACAGGGCCGCTGGCTGGACACGCTCCTCCTCCAGCGGGACCTGTCCCGGTGACGCCAGGACCGCTGCCCCGGCGGGCGCCGCGGAGAACAGGCCGCTACATGTCGTCGTCGTCCTCGAATTCGTCGAATTCCTCGAAGGAGGTCGGCTCATAGCGGCGGGCATACTCGGCGAGGAAATCCACCACCGAATCGGGGAGCGGGAGATCGGCGGTCACGCCGTACTCCAGAATGCGCTTCCTCGGGTAATAGCCCCAGAATTCGAAGACGGCCTCGCCCAGTTCGACCACGCCCGGATACCGCGAGCGGACGCCCAGTGAGTCCAGCAGATCCGGCAGCGCGGCGGTCTCGATCCCGGGGGCCGGGTCGGCCGGCAGCACGATCCGCTCGCCATCGCCGCCGTCCCGGACCGGCCGGCCCTCGGTCAGCGCCTTCAGGTGCTTGGGCCGAAGCGTGAACCAAGGGCCCTTCGCGGTCAGGACCAGCCATTCGTCGTACGACGTGTTCCGGTGGATCGAGCACTCCTCGTTCGCGTAGAGCAGCTCGCTGAAGTACAGACCGGGCTGGCTCACGGTGTGCTCGGCGGAGCCGACCTCGACGGTGATCTCCCGGCCCCGGCCGGTCAGGATCTCCTTCAGCTCCTTCTGGAACGGCTCCAGGTGCTCCCAGCCGGTCAGGCAGGAGAAGTGCAGGGGGCCGTGGAAGAATTCGTGCTCGGGACGCCACGTCGCGCGCATCGACCAGTAACTCGGGACGATGCTCGTCCAGCCGGGAACCTGAAGCACGAACTGTCCGCAGATCCGGCATGACGCGTTGTTGTCACCCATGATCCCGCACCTTTTCTGTCACCTGTCCATTCCTGTCACGTCTCTCACGGTCCTGCGAATTCCCGAATTCTCTCAGGCTATCAGTCAGCCGACACGCGGAACGGGCACGATGAAACCGAGGTCGTTCACGGGTCCGTTGGGCGGATAGACACCGGGAGGCAGTTCCATGATGCCGTCGCCGTCGAAGAAGCGGAGCTGGCCGTCGCGGCTGATGACGACCTCGGTGTGGTCGGAGTGCTTGTACTCCAGGTCGCGCGACATGCTGTTGGGCTGATTCATGGCGCGTTCCACGTCGTTGAGCGCCGGGCCCGGGAGACGGTCCTCGGGGTGCGTGTGGGCGATGAAGTCGTAGCCCTGACCACGCAGATCCGAGGGGATCGAGGAGGTGCGTTCCGTGCCCCGGAACAGGCGCAGTTCACCGGCCGGGTTCTGGATGATCGCGTGCTCCACGCCGTTGAACCGCTGCAACTCGGCCATGTGCGAGACGTTGACCTCGCCCCGGCGGATGGGGATGTGCCCGTCGGCGTCCAGCCGGCGGACCAGGCTCCTCGCCTTCGGCGACAGCGCCCGGTAGGGGATCATGCCGCCCGGCATGCGGGCGGAGCCGCGGATCGCGCCCGCCATGCCCCGGACGCCGCCCGCCATGCCGCCCAGACCGCGCCGGGCGCCCGTGACGAGGTTGCGGCCCATGACGAGGAGCCCGCCGGCGGTGGTGAGGCCCTTCATGCCGGGGATGCAGTCCAGGGCGGCGAACGCCACGTCGAGCAGGGTGGCCTGGCCTTTTGCGTATTTGACGAGGGTGTCGGCCAGCACGATCAGCGCGGCGGCCAGTACGACCCAGGCGAGGGGCCCGCCGATGATCATCACCACAACGCCGAGGACGGCGACGATGATCTTGCAGACCTCGACGATGGTGTCCCAGTTGTCCTGGACCCACTTGAACGCCTTCTCCCACCACTTCCGGTTCTGGATACCGGCGTCGGAGGCCTCGTCGATCGCGGAGGCACAGGCCCGGGCGGCCTCCTCGCGCATCTCCCGCGCCTGTTCCGCGAGATCGCGGGCGGCGGCGAGGTTGTCCTCGGCCGTCGCGACCCGGTCCCGGGCCGCCCCGGCCGCGGCGTCCGCGGCCTGCCGGTCCCGCACCGCGTTACGGACGTCCTCCTCCGACGGCGGCTCCGGAGCGTCCTCCTCGTCCTCCAGGCGTTCGGCCTCGTCCCCGGCCCGCGAGACCCAGTCCTCCGCGTCCGTCAACTGCGCTTGGGCGGCACTGAGATCGGCCTGCGCGGCGATCGCGCGCTCCAGCGCGCGGTCCGCCATGCCCTGCGCGGTCTGCAACTCCGGCCAGTACCGCGCCAGCGCGTCCGCCGCCATGTCGTACGACGTCTGGAGCTTGGTCAGGTTGTCCGGCACCCCGTCGAACTCCGCGCGGAACGCCTCCGCCGACAACCCGGCCCAGTCCAGCACGGCGCGCTCCCCGGCCATGCCCCGGATCTTCCCCAGCGCCTCACCGACATCGTCCGCGAAGTCCTGCAAACTCTCGGCGAGTTGACGGACCTCGTCCGGGTTGCCCGGCGTCGGGTCCCGGTCCATGGCCACGGGACTCCAGTCGGACGGCCGCGCCATCACCGACACCCCCTTCACGGCAGACGTTCAAGACCGCATCAAACTAACCGGACTTCGCACTCGCGTTCCATCCGGGAGTGTCACAGCCTCGTCGCGAACGTGTCCCCGTGCCGCCCGCGCTACCAGACGTCGCCGTCCCGCCAGTCGCACACCAGTTCCCCTGACAGGTCCAGCCGGGCGGCCACGGGGAGGACGTACACGCCGCCGTCGTCCTCCTCGGTGCGCGCTATGCCCAGGGGGGTCAGCGCGAACGTCGGTCCCTGCCACAGGCGCCAGCCGCGTTCCGCGTAGAACGGCAGGGCCTCGTCCGACGAGGCCAGGGCGCCGAGGTCGTAACCGCCGCGTATCAACCGCTCCAGCGCCGTCAGCAGCGTGGCGCCGTGCCCCCGGCGGCGGTGGGTCTCCCGGACCGCGACCGCCTCCACGTAGCCCGAGCGCAGGGCCCGGCCGGCGTGCAGCAGGCGGCGCTGCACGACGGAGGCGTGGCCGATCAGGTCCGCGCCCTCCCAGAGCAGGGCGTGCATGCCGCCCAGCGCGTGTTCCCAGTCGTGATCGGTGAACTCTCCCTCGAACGCCTCGTCGAGCAGGGCCCGCGCGGCGGCCAGGGCCGCCGTGTCCAGGTCTGCGGTGTGGGCGACGCGCACCTCGGTCATAGGTGTCATACCTGCCATCCTTGCGGGTCAACGGGATTGCGCGAGGGCACGGATGCCCGGCGCGCAGCTCGCCCGTAGTCGTGCCAGTGCGTCCGGGGCCAGGCGCCGGGAGGCGCCCCGCCGGGTCGGGTCGAGAAGGGCGCGGGCCGCCGTCAGCCAGCCGTCGTCGGGGTTCGCGCCCGCGAAGGTGGCGAGCCGGGTCAGTTCGCGGTCGGGCGCGGAGAGCAGGTCCTCGTACGACAGCGTCGTCCGCGACCCGGGCGGCACGGCGTCCAGATGCGCGACGGCCTCGGTGACCAGCTCGGACCACAGCGCGCCGAACCGCGTCACCGGGACGTCCCGTGCGACGGCCGCCGCCGGGTCGAACGGAAGGGCCGAGTCGGGCGGCAGGTCGCGCAGCAGCGAGATGACGCGGTAGGCGACGTGGCGGCTCATCGACAGCGCGCAGTCGGGGCCGTCCCGGTACAGGTGGACGAAGCGGGCCTCCGGGAACGCGGCCCGCAGCCGGGGTATCCAGCGCACCGAGTAGCCGGAGCGCTCCACGACGGCGTCGCCGCGGCCGAACCGCGCGGACAGCAGGTCGAAGAAGGCGCGGTAGTGTGCGGGCGCCGGGCGGCGCGGCCATCGGGTGACCTCCCGGGCCAGGGCGTCCAGCGCCGCGTCCGGATCGTCGGTGAGGTGGGGCAGGACCATCAGGTTCAGCGCCGGACTGGCCGGGCGCGGGCGGAGGAACTCCGGCAGCGGCACCCCGGCGTTGATCATGGCGTCGAAGACCGGGTTGACGTCTGCGAGGATGCGCCAGAAGGCGTCGCCGGTCAACGGCTCGGCGGGCAGGCCCCGTTCGGGATCCTGGAGCGAGGCGAGCAGCTCGTTCAGGCTCAGGATGCCGGGGTGGAGGTTGAGGATGCGGGACAGCAGCGTCGATCCGCTGCGCCCGGTGCCGACGATGAAGGTCAGGTGCCGCACGGCGGCAGCGTAGCGGGCTCACACCCCGGACAAGGGCGAGCTGAGGGCAGCGTTGCCTATGAGAAACGGATGTGATGCGGACGGGTAACAGCACCACCGCACTCTCAGGGGTATGAGTCCGAAAACGCGTGTCGTGATCGTCGGTGGCGGGATGGCCGGCGCCCGCCTCGCGCAGCAGCTCGGTACGGCGGGGAACACCGTGATCACCGTGCTGGCGGAGGAGCCGCACGCGCCCTACAACAGGGTGCTGCTGGCCGATGTGCTGGCCGACAGGTACCCGGCCGACGTCATCGCGCTGCCGCGCCCGGCCGGAGCCGTCACCTGGCGTGGCGGTGTGCGGGTGGCGCGGATCGACCGCGCCGCGCGGCAGGTCGAGTGCGAGGACGGCTCGGCCACGCCGTACGACGTGCTGGTGCTGGCCACCGGATCGAGCCCGGTGCTGCCGCCGCTGCGCGGACTGGTGGCGGGCCTGCCCGAGGGCGTGCACGCGTTCCGCACCCTGGACGACTGCCTGGCGCTGCGCGAGGCGGTCGGCGAGGGGACCCGGGCCGTGGTGATCGGGGGCGGGCTGCTGGGCGTCTCGGCGGCCCGCGCGCTGGCCGGGCGCGGCGCCGGTGTGGTGGTCGCCCAGCAGGGCGAGTACCTGATGGACCGTCATCTCGACGTGGGCGCGGGTCAGTTGCTGCATTCGCATCTGGCCGCGACCGGCGTGGAGGTGCACACCGAGTGCCGGGTGCGCGGTCTGCGGACCGAGGACGACCGGGTGCGCGGTGTCGAACTCGCGGACGGATACGAGCTGGGCGCCGATGTCGTGGTGCTGGCCTGCGGCGTCCGGCCGCGGACCGGCCTGGCCCGGGAGGCCGGGCTGGCGCTCGGCGCCCGCGGCGGGATCGCCGTCGACGACCGGCTGCGGACGTCCGACCCCGACGTGTACGCGATCGGGGACTGCGCGGAGCACGACGGCGTGCTGTACGGGCTCGCCGGCGCCGCCCAGGAACAGGCCGACGCGCTGGCCCGGATGCTCAACGGAACACTGAACGGCCGTGACGACGCGGCCGGTTACTCCGGCACCCGCTCCCTGGTCCGGCTGACGCTGCCGGACGGGCCGCTCGACCTGGCCGCGTTCGGCGAGACGACCCCCTCACCGGGCGACGATGTCGTGCAGTTGGCGGACGCCACGCGCGGCGCCTACCGCAAGATCGTCGTCCGCGGCGACCGGTTGCTGGGCGGGATTCTCGTCGGCGACCTGGGCAGCGTCGGGACGCTCGCCCACACCTGGGAAGGCGACGAGCCGCTTCCCGCCACTCCCCTGCTCCACCTGCTCACCCACGACGGAGGGTACTGACCCATGTCCACCGCCACCGAGAACGCACCCGGGACCCCGGCCGAGACGATCGTCCTGATCGGGCACGGGATGGTCGGCCAGCGCTTCCTCGAAGAGCTCGCGGACCGGGGCGTGACCCAGCGGGCCCGCGTCGTCGTGCTGTGCGAGGAGCCGCGCGCCGCCTATGACCGGGTGCACCTCACCTCCTACTTCTCCGGCAGCTCCCCCGACGAACTGTCCATGGTCCCCGAGGGATTCATGGAGCGGCACGGCATCGAGCTGTACACGGACGACCCCGCCACGGCCATCGACCGCGCGACGCGGACCGTGACCGCGCGCAGCGGCCGGGTGTTCGCCTACGACACGCTCGTCCTGGCCACCGGCTCCTACCCGTTCGTGCCGCCGGTGCCCGGCAAGGACAGCGCCGGGTGCTTCGTCTACCGGACGGTCGAGGACGTGCTCGCGATCGAGGAGTACGCGAAGAACTGCCGGACCGGGCTGGTCGTCGGCGGCGGGCTCCTCGGACTTGAGGCGGCCGGCGCGCTGAAGGGCCTCGGCCTGGAGACGCACATCGTGGAGTACAACCCGCGCCTGATGGCGATCCAGGTCGACGAGGGCGGCGGCGCCACACTGCGCCGCACGGTCGAGGACATGGGGCTGATCGTCCACACCGGCGTCGGCGGCCAGGAGATCACCGCGGACGCGGACGGCGCGGTCAACGGCATGGCCCTGTCGGACGGTTCGACCGTCGCGACCGACATGGTGATCTTCTCGGCCGGTGTCCGGCCCAGGGACGAACTGGCCAGGGCGGCGGGCCTCGACATCGGGGAGCGCGGCGGCGTCGTGGTGGACGAGTTCTGCCGGACGGCGTCGGACCCGGCGGTGTTCGCGATCGGCGAGTGCGCGCGGGCCACCGACGGCATGGTGTACGGACTGGTCGCGCCCGGCTACGAGATGGCCGTGGCCGCCGCCGCGACCATCGCGGAGGGCGGATCGCCGGCGGCGGACGCCAAGACGTTCACCGGCGCGGACACCTCCACCAAGCTGAAGCTGCTCGGCGTGGACGTGGCGTCGTTCGGCGACCCGCACGGCCGGGCCGAGGGCTGCCTCGACGTCGTCTACTCCGACTCCCGCTCCGGCGTCTACAAGAAGCTGGTGATCGGCCGGGACGGCACGCTGCTCGGCGGGGTGCTGGTCGGCGACGCCGAGTCGTACGGGCTGCTGCGCCCGCTGACCGGCAGCGTGCCCCCGGCCGCGCCCGAACAGCTCGTGCTGCCCGCCGGACTGGCACCGGCCACCGCGATCGGGCCGTCCGCGCTGCCGGACGACGCGATCATCTGTAGCTGCCACAACGTCAGCAAGGGCGCCATCCGGGCGGCGGTCGGCGAGCACCAGTGCGTCACCGTGCCGGAGGTCAAGAAGTGCACCAAGGCCGGGACGGGCTGCGGCAGTTGCGTGAAGACGCTGGGGCTGCTGGTCAACGACGAGCTGGCCGCCAACGGCGTCACCGTCGATCCCGGGCTGTGCGGCTGCTTCTCGCAGACCCGCCAGGAGCTGTACGAGATCGTGCTGGCGCTGCGCCTCAACTCCTACCAGGAGCTGCTGGACAACCACGGCCGGCCGGCGGCGCGCGGCGGCGACGGCTGCGAGATCTGCAAGCCGGCGGTGGGCTCGATCTTCGCCTCCCTCGCCCCGACGATCGGCGCGGACGTCTACGTGCTGGACGGCGAGCAGGCCGCGTTGCAGGACACCAACGACCACTTCCTCGCCAACATGCAGAAGAACGGCTCCTACTCGGTGGTGCCGCGCATCCCCGGCGGTGAGATCACCCCGGAGAAGCTGATCGTGATCGGCGAGGTGGCCCGGGACTTCGGCCTCTACACGAAGATCACCGGCGGCCAGCGCATCGACCTGTTCGGCGCGCGGGTCGATCAACTCCCCATGATCTGGGCCCGGCTGGTCGAGGCGGGCTTCGAGTCGGGCCACGCGTACGGCAAGGCGCTGCGCACGGTGAAGTCGTGCGTGGGCTCCACCTGGTGCCGGTACGGCGTGCAGGACAGCGTGCGGATGGCGATCGACCTGGAGCTGCGGTACCGGGGCCTGCGGTCGCCGCACAAGCTGAAGTCGGCGGTGTCCGGCTGCGCCCGCGAGTGCGCGGAGGCGATGGGCAAGGACTTCGGCGTCATCGCCACCTCCAACGGCTGGAACCTGTACGTCGGCGGCAACGGCGGCGCGACACCGCGCCACGCCGACCTGCTCGCCCAGGACCTGTCCGACGCCGAACTGATCCGGCTCATCGACCGGTTCCTGATGTTCTACATCCGCACCGCCGACCGGCTGGAGCGCACCTCGGCCTGGCTGGAACGGATCCCGGGCGGCCTCGACCACGTCAAGGACGTGGTGGTGCACGACTCGCTCGGCATCTGCGACGAGCTGGAGGCGCTGATGGCGGCGCACGTCGCGACCTACCGCGACGAGTGGGCGGAGACGATCAGCGACCCGGAGAAGCTGCGGCGCTTCGTGTCGTTCGTGAACGCGCCGGGCGCGCCCGACCCGACGGTCCGGTTCGTGCCGGAGCGGGACCAGGTGAAGCCCGATCTGACCATCCTGGCCGGGCCCGAGCTGCCCGTCCGCACGCTTGAGGGGAGCAGCACGCGATGAAGGTGGAAGTCCAGTTGACGGGCGACGAGTGGGTCCCGGTGTGCGGACTGGCCGAGTTGACGCCGGGGCGCGGGGTGGCGGCGCTGCTGCCGGACGGCCGGCAGGCCGCGGTGTTCCTCGACCGGCACGGCCGGACCTACGCGATCGGCAATCGTGACCCGTTCACCGGCGCCTATGTGCTCTCCCGCGGTCTGATCGGCTCGACGGGCAACGAGGGCATGCCGTTCGTGGCGTCGCCGCTGCTGAAGCAGCGCTTCGACCTGACGACGGGCCGCTGCCTGGACGACCCGGACCCCGAAAAGGCGGTCCCGGTGTACGCCACCCGCAGCCGCTGAGCCCCGCCGGGAGCCGCCGGCCCTCCCCCTCCCGGGGAGGGCCGTCACGGTCCCGGCCCTCCATCGGCGGCCCCGCCGGCCTCGCACGCCCTGCCCTGACGAAGCGACGCCGGCGGAGCCGCACCCCCGAACGGTCACGGAGGACGGCGGCACGCCTCGCTCCCGCGGTTGAAACGCGGGAGAATGGACATACCGGAAGTTTTCGGAGGGATGTCCCATGACCGGCCCCACGCCCCGCCCCGTTCCCCGTCCCATCACGGTCGGCATCGACGGTTCGGCCGAGAGCGCCACCGCCGCCCGGTGGGCGGCGCGGGAGGCGGAGCGCCGCGGCGCTCCCCTGCACCTCGTGCACGCCTGGATCACCGAGCCCGTCTATGTGCCGCCCACCCCCGACGAGGGCGCGGCCCGCGACCTGCTGGCCAGGACCCGGGCCCAGGTGGCCGCCGAACGCCCCGGCGTGTCCGTCACCACCGAGCTGGTCCCCGAGATCGCCTCCACGGGCCTGATCGAGAAGGCCGCCGACGCGGAGATGCTGGTCATCGGCTCGCGCGGCCACAGCGCTCTCGTCGGCTTCCTGCTCGGCTCGGTCGGCCTGTCCGTCCTGGCCCGCGTCAGCCGGCCCATGGTCTTCGTCCGCTCCGGCACCCAGGAGCGCGCCGACGAGGGCGACGAGATCGTCGTCGCCCTCAAGGACCTGGGCCCGGCCGCCGACGCCCTGCTCGACTTCGCCTTCACCACCGCCGCCACGCGCGGCGCCGCCGTCCGCGCCGTCCGGGCCTGGGGCACGCCGTCGCTGTTCGGCCCCGAGGTGCCCGACAGCCTGACGGAGGAGAGCAGCCGGGACCTGGAGGAGCTGGAGGGCCGCGAGCTGGCCCAGACCCTGGACCCGTGGCGGCGGCGCCACCCCGGCGTGCCCGTCGTGGAGCACCTGCGCTCCGGCAACGCGTCCGAGGTGCTGCTGACGGCCGCCGCGTTCCGGTCCGGGCTGCTCGTCGTCGGCCGCCGCGTGCACCGCCCGGTGCTCGGCATGCGCGTCGGCCCGGTCGTGCACGCCGCCCTGCACCACGCCCGCTGCCCGGTCGCGGTCGTGCCGTACGACAACGACTGACGGCACGGGAGCGACCGGCGGCACGGGACCGGGCCGACCCCGGCGTCGGCTCAGTCGCCGCGCGGCGGGCGCAGCGGCAGCAGCCGGTGCTCGCCCGGCGCGATGTCCACGGCCAGCCCGTCCAGCACCACCCGCACCGGCACCGGCGTCTCCTCCCACGCCGGAACGCCCACCCAGAGCTGTCCCGGCTTCATCCGCACCCGCACCCCGATCCCCCGGTGCCGCACGGAGAACCCGAACTCCGACAGCTCCGGCACCGGCGCCGGGTCCAGCCACAGCGCGCCCTCCCGCGTCCGCAACCCGGTCAGCCCCCGTTGCACCAGATCCAGCGTGCCCGCCATGGCGCCCAGGTGGATGCCCTCGGCGGTCGTCCCGCCCTGGAGGTCCGCGACGTCACCGGCCAGCGCCTCCCGCAGGTGCGTCCACGCCTCACCGCGCCGCGCCCGGGCCAGCACCCACGCGTGCACCAGGCCGCTGAGCGTCGAGCCGTGGCTGGTCCTGGCCAGGTAGTAGTCGACGGTGCGGTTCCACATCTCGTCGTCCAGGCCGTGCCCGAGCCGCGCGAAGACCTCCCGCAGCTCGTCCGGCGCGAACAGATAGCCCAGCATCAGCACGTCCGCCTGCTTGGACGCCTGGTAACGGTTGGCCGAGTCGCCCTCCGACTCCAGGATGCGGTCCAGCCGCCTGATGTCCCCGTACCGGCGCCGGTAGCCGTCCCAGTCCAGTTCGGCCAGTTCGCCGTACCCCTCGAACTGGCTGATCACGCCCTCGTGGAACGGCACCCGCAGCAGCCGCGACACCTCGTCCCACTTCTCCGGCTCTTCCGGCCGCAGTTGGATGCGTTCGAACAGCTCGCGGCGGCGTGAGGTGGGCAGCGTACGGGCCAGCTCCAGCGCGCGGGCCAGGACCCAGGCGCCCGTGACGTTGGTGTACGCGTTGTCGTCCAGCCCCGGCTCGGCCGCCCCCGGATACCCCTCGTGGTACTCGTCGGGCCCGACGACACCCCGGATGCGGTACCGCTCGTACGCGTCGTCCCACCGCGCGATGTCCGCCCAGAACCGGGCGATCTGGAACAGCGTCTCCGCGCCCTTGGTGTGGGTGAACTCCGTGTCCCCGGTGACCTGTCCGTACCGCCACACGTTGTACGCGACCGCCGAGCCGACGTGATGCTGGAGCCGCGAGTTGTCCGGCAGCCAGCGCCCCGAGCGCGGGTTGAGGTGCGTGCGAGGCGTCTCCTCGCGGCCGTCGCTGCCGCTCTGCCAGGGGTACATCGCGCCCTCGAACCCGGCCGCCCCGGCGAGCCGGATCGCCTCCGGCAGCCGCCGGTAGCGGTACATCAGCAGCGACTTGGACAACTCCGGGAAGTGCAGGTTCAGATAGGGCAGCACGAACTGCTCGTCCCAGAACACGTGCCCCCGGTACGCCTCCCCGTGCAGCCCGCGCGCCGGTACCCCGACGTCGAGTTCGGGCGTGTGACGCGGCGACAGCGTCTGGAGCAGGTGGAACAGGTGCAGCCGCAGGATGTGCCCCGCCTCGCCCGGCACCTCCAACTCGGCCTGTCGCCAGAGCTGTTCCCACGCCCCGGCGTGGGTCTCCAGCAACCCGTCGAAGTCCGGCGCGCGTTGGACCCGCGACAGCGCGGCCGTCAGGGGGCCGCTGATCGCGGCGTCGCGCGAGGTGTGCAGGGCGACGGTCTTCTCCACCGTGACCGGCCGGCCGGGCGCGACGGGCAGCGTCAGCAGGTGCGCGGCCCTGAAGTCCGTGGTGCGGCAGCGCCGTTCGGCCGCGCCCTCCCACTCCCCGCTGGTCGTCCTGGCCGCCATGACGATCCGCGTGTCCGAGTCGCTGGTGCGGCACCGCAGCCACACCGTGTCGGGGTCCTCGGCGCCGGTCGTCATGCCCGTGAGGTGGTGCCCGGCGAGGTCGCGGTAACGCGCCACGCCCGTGTTGCCCACCATGCCGTCGATCGCCGACTCCACCTCGACCGTCCCGGACCAGTCCTCGGCGGTGAACGTCGTCCGCAGCGCGGCGAGATGCGGGTCCTCCATGTGGACGAGCCGGGTCTGCTCGACGCCGAGATGGCGGCCGTGCGGGTCGCGGTGGCGCAGCAGCCGGGTCAGCGTGCCGCGCCGCAGGTCGAGGACCTGCCGGTACCGCAGCAGCGCGCCGGGGTCGTGGTCCGGGCTGAACCACTGCCCGTCCGGCCCCTCGTCGGGGTGCGGACGAAAGCGCAGCGTCAGCCAGTTGGGCAGGTTGACCAGGTCCTCGTGCTGGAGCCGCCGGCCCGCGAGGGTGGTGGTGAGGCGGTTGTAGAGGCCCGCCGCGTAGGTGCCGGGGTAGTGCGCGGGACCGGCCACGGTTTCGGGGGCGGCGCCACGCGTCGCGAAGTAGCCGTTTCCCAGCGTGCACAGCGCCTCCCGCAGCCGTTCGGCGCGCGGGTCGTACCCCTCGTACTCCCAGGTCCAGTCGGAGTCGGCCACCGGCACCGGTCACCTCCCCAGCAGCTCGGCGAGGTCGTTGACGACGAGATCGGCGCCGTGCCCGAGCAACTCGCCCGCGCCGGCCGGGCCTTCCGACCGGTCCACACCCACCACCAGCCCGAACCCGCCGCGCCGGGCCGCCTCCACCCCGGCCAGGGCGTCCTCGACGACCGCCACCGACCCCACCGGCACGCACAGCCGCCGCGCCGCCTCCAGGAACAGCGCCGGATCGGGCTTGCCCGGCAGCCCGAGCCGCGCCGCGTCCTCGCCGTCCACCAGGGTCTGGAACAGCGAACGGACGCCCGCCCGCGCCAGCAGATCGCGGGCGTGGCGCGAGGCGGAGACGGCGGCGCAGGGGACCCGGGCGCCGTGCAGGGCGTTCAGCATCCGGACCGTGCCGGGGTACACGTCGACGCCGCGTTCCTCCAGCATCCGCTCGAAGGCGGCGTCCTTGCGGGCCGCGACGGCGGACACGGCCGCGGGATCGGCCGGCAGGCCCCGGGCGGCGAGGAACGCGGCGGCGCCGTCGAGGCGCGCCCGGCCGTCCACGTGGCGGCGGTAGTCCCGGTGCTCGTCGAACGGCGGGTCCACGCCGGGGACCACGTCGAAGGCTTCCTTCCAGGCCGCGGCGTGCGCCCGCGCCGAGTCGGTGATCACGCCGTCGGTGTCGAACACCACCGCGCGGCACGTCCACAGCTCCGGCACGTCGACCATGGCACTCCTTCCCACCTTCCATGGGAACCCCCGCGCCCCCGGCCCGCAAACGGCGCCGCGTCCGGCCCGCGTCAGCGCAGGTAGACGCGCCGCCCGGTCACCCGCGCCGGGCGCAGCCGGACCCACAGGTCCCGCTCGCCGGGCGCCCACGGCTCGGTGGGCGTCTCCTCGGCCAGCCGGGCGATCTCCTCCGGGTCGGTGACTTCCCTGGCCGGACCGACGAACAGCACGCTCCAGCCCACGCCCTGGGCCTCGTCCAGGGCGTCGATCTCGAACGCGGTCTCCGCCGCGTCGGGCGCGAACGACGGCCCGGCCCCCGGCATGGTGCGGAACACGACCGTTCCGTCGACCAGGGCGTAGTTCACGGGAATGATCGCCGGGCCGTCGGGCGTGGTCACCCCGACCCGGCCCACGGTGTGCCGGGCGGCCAGCTCGTGGCACTCGCCGGGGTCGAGCCGCACCATCTCGCCGTGCGGCGGCGGGCAGGGCGACGCGACGGGCGGCTCGGCCCCGGTCAGCTCCGCGACGCTGGTCTCCAGAGCCCTGGCCACGCGGGTGAGCGACGCGACGCTGGGCGAGGCGGGCCGCTCCTCCAGATACCGCAGGTACTGCGGCGCGACCCCGGCCCGGTCGGCGACGTCCTCGCGGCTCAGCCCGAGCTGCTCGCGCCGGATCGCGACGCGCCGCCCGACGTCGCTGCGGTGGTTGTGCACATGCCCGTCCATCCCTTCAGCATCACGCGCCTCAGCCGAAGAAGCCACCGGACGACGGACCGGCCGGCCGTGGCGCGTGATGCCGCGCGGGCACGGGCGTGGGCAGCGAGCCCGGGACGCCGAGCCCGGCCCCGGCGGCGGCCCCGGCCCCGGCCCCGGCGCATTCGGGCAGGCAGCCCCAGAGCCGGTACGTGTACCCGTACCGGGCATGCCGGACGGTCCCCAGCTCGCGCGCCCGGATCCCGAGATACCGCCCGCAGAGCGCACAGGTGACCCCGATGAGCTGCCGCTGATCCAACCGCTCCGGATCCGGCAGCCCCCCGCTCATCCCTGGCCTCGCCGACGGGAACGAAAAGCGATCGTGCTCATGACCAGACTCCTGTCTTCGCGCCATGACCCGACACCCCATTCATCCCCGGGCAAAGCCGCTCTAAAGGTGTTCGGCCCGCATTCCCGAAGTTCCGTTCGCCTCGTCGCCCGTCCGTGTCAGCTCGGACTCGGACCGTAGGCACCGAGACCGCGACAGACCAACCCGTCCCGGAAGGTCAGCACCTCGGAGACGGCCTGGCCCTTCTCGTTGCGGTAGTTGATGACGAGGGTGTCGACGGAGACCCGCACGTCCTCGACGGTGAAGTGAAGATCCGGCAGCAGCCGCAACCCGGCCGCCCAGTAGTCGCGGAGCGCGCCCTTGCCACTGACCACCCCGGACGGCTCCCCGATCAACTCGGTGATCTTCGGCGAGACGAAGACGACGTCGTCCGTGTAGTGGGCGAGGATGCGATCGAGATCCCGGGAGTTCCACCCGGCGACCCACTCCTCGACGAACTCCCTGGCGAATTCAAGGTCCATCCCGGAAGCGTAAACGATTACGTGAAGAAGGAGGTAGGTAAGGGCCAAAGGCAAAGAAAGTTCTCGCGCACGCCCTGGCAGCCAGCAGCCGCTCTGTCGTATTCGTCGGAAGCGTCAGATGGGTAGACGAGGCAGTGGCTGTACCTCTCGTGCCCGGAGGGCCATGGCGTGCTGCGTCAGGACAGCAGGAGCAGGCAGTCCCAGGAAGCGGCCGGATCTGAGGGAATCAGTCCACCGTGGTCGGCGAGGGCAAGGGCCGTTCCGGCGGCCCCGGTCAGGAAGCCCGGATTGTCGAACGCCGCTCCGGCTTCGAGATGTGCGAACCCGAACGGACGCTCGCTGTCGTAGAAGGCGGCGGTGTGTTCGGCAGCCAGCCGGGCAACAGCCTCGCATCCGGCCTTGGTGGCGGCTTGGAGCACTCCGGCCGAGCCATGGCACAGCGTGGGACCTTCCGTGTCCCAGCGACTGGGATCGCGGTCGGCCATCGGAGCGATGGCCGTGCGTCCGGCGCCGACCAGAGCGGGATCGTTGAGCGCGTGCCCGGCGAGAGTCAGAGCGCGGCCGATGCCGGGGGCGCCGTAGCACCAGGCGTCGCGCCTTCCCGGGCCGGCGGGCGTTCGGCGGACGGGCGAGGCGTCGAGGTCGTGACCGCTGACGAACGGCGGCCAGCTCGCAGTGGGTTCACGCCGGGCCAGGAGCCAGCGCGCGGCCGTGCGTATCGCCTCCGCCTGCCCAGGAACGGCATGGCCTTCGATGTGTGCCACGGCCAGGGTGGCGAGGGGACCGGCGATGCCGTGGGCCAGGCCGGTGGTCGCGGCCCCGGAGGAAGGAGCGTTGACGCGCGCCGGATGCTCTTCGGCCGATAGCCACCAGCCGGGCCGGGCACCGTGCCGAGTACGGATGAGAGTCGTGAGGGTGGTGAGCACGGCGGCCAGGCCCGGCTCTGCCGCCTGCCCGTGCCCGGCGGTCCGAGCGGCGAGGAGCACGCGGCCGATACCCGCCAGCCCGTTGATCGCGTCGTACACGGCCCACGGGGCGCCCGGCCGGTCGTCGTCCACGCGTCGCCGCTGGTGGCGAGCGAGCCCTTGCGCGCGGGCGGACAGCCAAGCGGTTGCCTTGCTCGTCGTATCGCGGTGGAGGTCCGCGTCGGGAAGGTGGCCGGAGCCGATGATCAGGGACGCGGCCAGGGCACCGGTGCCGGTGTGGATGCCGTTCGGCGGCGCGTCGCCGCGCAGGCGGCCGGCGGCTGCCCAGTGACGAGCGGCAGCGGTGGTGAACTCCGGGCCGATATGAGCCAGGCAGGCATGCAGGAGGGCGGTGCCTGCCAAGCCGTCGGACAGCGTTGCGGCGGCTTGCGGGGGGACTGCCGCTGCGACCCGTTCCGGGTCCAGAAGTGCGCGGGCCACGGCCACGGCTTGCTCGGCCAAGGTGTCACTGCTCGTGGACATGCGCCTGTGCGTGCAGGAGGTCCGTGGCCAGCGAGCGGGCGATGCGCTCGCGTGCCGGGTCGGGGCCGAGGAGCCGGTTGCAGTGCATATGGACGAGATCTGACGCGCACAGGGCAGACACACCCGGATCGGCGAGCGCGATGCGGTAGGCGGCCAGCGCCTCGTGCCGCGCGGACCAGGCGGCGGCGAGGGGTGCGGGAATGCGGGAGGCGGGCTGGGCGACCGCTGACCGCAGGCGGGGTCGTAGAGCATCGCGGGTGCGGCGGTCCGGAGGGGTCAGCCGGTGGCCACGCAGGGCCTTGTGGTTCTGGTCAGTCACCGTGCGGACGATGTCAACGGCGGATACGGCAGCGACCAACAGCCGCTCGTCCGTGGAGCGGGTGAGGGCGAGGCATCGGGCGGCGAACGCGCTGTCGGCGGCGAAAACCTCCTCGGCGGCGCTCATCGCCTTCGGACCGCCGTACCGTTCGGTTTCCGGTTCATAGGACTCCAGCACCATCCGACCGGCCAGCCTTTGGTCTGCCAGTGCGGAGCACCAGGCGGTGAGCAGAGGCACGACGCGAAGCGCGAGGACTTCGGGATCGCCGGTAGCGCGAATGCGCAGATGATCGCCCAGGGCGGGGGTGTGGAAGCGCAGCCAGAACCAGCGGTCGATGTGCCGGCCGGCAGGCGCCAACACGTCGTAGAGCTGCCCCAACACCCCGTCTTGGTGACCGGCGGGGACCGGGACGGCGGCCGAGATCCAGTTCCCGCCCGGGCGGTGCACGGCACTATGGCGGCGGGGAGTCGAACGCGGATCTCGCTGCGCCGTGGGTGGCTCGTCACGGCGGGTAAGGTTCACCACCAGCTCGACCACATGCCGACCGCCCGGCCCTTCGAGGACCGCGCCGTCCACACCAGGGCCACCGAGGGGTTCGGTGATGGCCCGCGCTCCGCGACGCACGCTGCGACGCAGCAGTTCTCTGTCCTCGTCCAGCCGCAGATCGATGGGAAGTTGACGATCCGACTCCTGGACCACCATCACATCCGGCGGCGACGGAACGGAGTCGGTGCGCCAAGCGGCCAGTGCCCTGTCCCAGGCATGCCGGTCGGAAGCGGCGCTGGTGAGTTCTTCGGGGAGTCTCCAGCGGGCAGGAGCGACAAGGATGTTCTTGTACCGGACGCGCGGCGCGAAGGGGAGACAACCGGCCGGTCCCCAGGACCAGGCATGCCAGGGGCGGATTCCGGCGTGCCCGATCACACGCAGGGCGTGGGCCGCCGGAGGCAGCAACTCACGGGTCAGGCGGCTGAACAGCACCGGTATGACAGGGCGTTGGTGCCGGGCGGACCACACGACAAGGTGGCGGCCAGCGGTGCCGATCAGCAGTTCTTCGGGGAGTAGATCGCAGGCTCGCTCGGGCACGCCGAGGGGGATGCGGTGGGGGGCGAAGCCGGTCTCGACGGCGAGGGCGGCAGGCGGCCCTGTCCGGGGGCGGCAGACGATCTCCGCGACCATCGCTCCCTCCGATCCCGTCACTTCCGGCGCGAGTTGGGGAAGCCAGCGGGCGAAGCGCCCGGCGGCCGAACCGGCATCCTGCGACCCCATGTCGCCGACCGCTATCCGGAAGTGGCCGCCGTGGCGCAGTAGTCGCACGTGAATCTCCGCTGTTCGCGGCGGGACAGCACCTGCGGAGTGCGCCAACTGCTCGGCCAGAGCATCGTCCACGACGACCTCGGCCTGTCCCCGGGCCGTGGCCTCGCCCAGCAAGCGGGCCAGCAGCGCCGCCCGACGAGGCTCGATGTCTCTCTGGGCGCCAATGTCGTCGGCGTCGTCAGGCGGTCCGATACCGATGGCGGGGTCGATGACCTCCAGCAGCGGCACCAGGCGCTGATGGCCGTAGGTGCGGACGAACTTCTCGTAGTAGGGAGTTCTTGGAGGGGTCGTCTGGCTGATCCGCCACAGGAAACCGGCGGCCTGCGCGGCCTCTTCCCCGACCGCACGGGGAACGGCGAGGGTGGCGTCGGCCAATGTGTCCACTGCCAAGGGGCGTTCGACTGTCACTACCTCGTCGGCGGTTCGGCGGGCAGCTCGCAGCAGTGCCAGCCGTTGGGGAGTGCCGAGTGCGAACTCGTCGGCGCGGGTCAGCAGGTCCCGCAAACGCTCCAGAACGGGCCGAAGCGCGACCGATGACGGGAGTCGAGCAAGGAGGTGCCCGAGCGGGTCGTCTCGCATGTGGGCGGGAAGGGAGTCGGTGAGGAGTAGACCGGTGCGGATCATCTGCCGCACCGCGGTGGTGATCACGGTCTCACCAGCCGCTGGATATCGCGTTGCCAAGCCGGCGAGCACCGTCCGCGCCGGCATTCCCTCTCGACAGGTGTCCAGCACCCAGAGGGACACCTCGGTGGCGCGGATGCTGCTGCGCTGGGCCATGCCCCCGTTCGGCGCCGCATGCTCGGCTTCCAGCCGGTCACCGCGCCGCACCGCCAGGTTGTTGGACGTCAACGTCAAGTGGGGCAGCAACTCCTCGCCGTCCAGGAGCTGATCCGTCACGGTGATCAGCCACGCGGGACTCACGGTGGTGATGGTTCGATGCCGTGTGCCGAGACGGAGCGCGGTGGACTGGTCGGTGAAGATGGCGGGCGCGACACCGGAGAACACTCCGTGCGGAGTGGGGCGGGAGCGGGAACGGATGTCGTAGGCGCGCCAGGTGGCCCGGAGCCGCGAACTCACGGCGGCTTGCGCACTGTCGTCGGCGTGTGTCATGGAACGGGAGGCGAGGAACACGCCTTCGGCCAGCAGGCCCGCGCTGTCCTCGTCCGGGTCAGGTGCGGCCGGACGCAGCGGAACGCGGGCCATGGCCACCGGTTGGTGGGTGAACACATGGCGGACCATCGCGCGTCTTCTTCCTGTGAGCGCATCGCGCCGGGTGCGGTCCGAAGCCCGTGGTACCGCACCCGGGATGCCTGCCGGACGGACGAGAGGCGAGGCCCTAGGCGAGGTTGCACCCGCCACCATCGCCCCGCACCGGCCCGTCCGGAGTGACACACCCCGTGGTGGGGCCGGTGGTCGGGGACGGCCCGCAGCCGTCCTGAGTGCACGGCTCGGAATCAGCGAGTCCGGAGCTGAGGAGGGACAGGTCGGTTGTCTCGGGGTCGAGGTGGAACGCGTCATCCAGTGCCGACATGGCGCTCTGAGTGGTCATGGCTTCCGCAACTCCTTCGATGGATGAAAGTGGGAAGACACCCGGCAGCCCGGCCGGGGAGTCGACGTGGCCGAGTAGCGTGACGTCAGGGCAGGGAGACGACGAGCCGGGAGTAGCGATGGGTGATGACCCGCCCAGGGGCGAGCTGCTCCTCGGGGGTATCCGCCGGATAGACACGAACGGTCGGTTCCACCGAGCCCCGGTGGCCGCCGCTGTCCCAAGCTCGGACGTGCTCCGCGAGTCGTGCGGCCAGAAGGTCGCGATCGGGACCGTAGGCGTGCACGCCAAGTTCGAAGCCACCCGGATCGTTCGCGGTGTCCGGGCGGATGGTGAGGTAGGCGAGGGTGCCGTCCTCCCACGTGGCGGAAGCGGCGATGGTCCAGCCGGACAGGCCACGTTCCACGGCCCTGCTGCCGGCATAGATCCGCGTGCAGGGATCGACATTGCTGATCAGCCACAGGTCCAAGGAGGGCAGGGCCCCCTCGTTGCCGCGCAGGGTCACTCCCGTCCAGGTGGTGCTCTGTGGTGAGGAAGCGACGGCGGAGCGAAGCGCCTCGACATCGACGTGCTGATCGTCATCCAGGCCCAGCCGCAGATCCTCGCCGCTGAGGTCGATGAGGTGGCCGCCGTGGCGGTTGTCCCCGCGCATGCCGACGAAGCCGCACTCGGTCCGCCCACAACTGCGGAGGTGCCCAGCTTCGCGTTGGAAGGCGAAGACTTGACGGGTACCTCGAAGGCTGAGCGGAACGACGAGCCGTCCCCGCTCGGAGAGCTGATCGATCCAGGCCGGAGGAAGATCGGAAGCCTGGGCGGTGACGATGATGGCATCGAAGCCACCCTCCGGAGCCAACTCGACGGCCCCGTAGGTTCCGTCCGCGCACAGCACCCGCACTCGGTCGTAGCCGGTCTCTGCCAGCAGCCGCGTCGCCCGGTCGGTCACTTCCTGGTCGATATCGACGCTGACGACCTCGCCATGCTCCCCGACCAGCTCGGCCATCAGGGCGGCGTTGTAGCCACCGGACCCGATCTCCAACGCCCGCATACCGGGGCCAAGTCCCGACAGCTCCAGCATCCGGGCCTGCACCCACGGCGACGACACAGAGCTGACCGGGTAGCCGCGTTCGTTCCGCTTGGTGATCACGGAGTCGTTGGCGTACGCCTCTTCCAACGTCGCTCCGGGAGCGAAGCGGTGTCGCGGCACCGCATCGAAGGCCGCGGCGACACGGCTGCCGCGTACGTCCCCGCGCTCGCGTAGTTCGTCAAGCAGCTTCCTGCGCAACGATCCGGCGTGAACGGCCACTTCAGCGGTATCGGGAGCCATGGACCAGAGTGTAGTCATGCGCATACTCCTGATCACCAGCGCGGTGCGGCAGACGGCGACGTGTCAATCTCCACCCGAGTGCAGCGGGTGAGTTCCAGGACGAGTTGGGAGGCCAGGAACCACGGGGTGGCGGGGTGGCCGTAGGGGAGGTGTTCGTCTTCGGGGGTGGAGGTGAGGCGGCGGCCGTCGGCCGGACTGGCCCCTCCTCCCCGCCCCCCCTCACTCCCCCCCCTGCGCTCCCCCCTCGCCCCTCCCCTGCCCCCCCCTCCCCGCCCCGGTCGCCGTCCGCTCCCGCACGCCCCGTTCCTGGCTCTCCTCCGGCGGCTTCTCCCCCCCCACCCCCTCCGGCCGCCGAAGACGCCCCAGACACGGGGCTTGCGGGAGCGGACGGCGACCGGAGCGGTCAGGTGGGGGCAGTGGCGTGCCGCGAGGGACGCGCAGGGGCGGCAGACCGGGGGTTTGGTGCACAGCGCCCCTTCCGGCCAGTCCGCCGGCCGACCGGCCGGGCCGGGGTCCTGGAGCAGGAACAGCCAGCCCCGGGACGTACGATCGGCCGGGCCGCCGCAGACCTGACACAACATGCCGAACATGGCCCGCCGTTGGCGAACGGAGTGCATCGTCCGGAATTCCGGCCGCCCCTCGCCGGGCGCCTCCCTGTGCCGCGCCCACAGCACGCCGTGCCGGTCACGGTCGAGCGGCGTCTCGTTCACGTAGGCCAGCCCGGCGCCATCCGCGCGAACGGTCAGCCCCTTCACGGCCGGACGTTCGGCGCTCCACGCGGCGGCGTACGGCACCGGCACGTTGTTCGGCCCCCACGACACCACGGACCCGGCACTCACCGCGCCACCTCGCCCCAGACCCGCTTGCCCGACGCCAGCAGATCGGCGCCCCACCGCGTGGTGAGCGCCTCCACGATGAGCAGCCCGCGCCCACAGACGTCACCTCCCCCCGGGCACCGACGCACGGGCAGAACACGGGACTTGTCCACGACCGCGATCCGCACGACGTTCCCACCGACACGGGTGACGGTGACCCGCAGGACACGACTCGGCGTGTGCCGGACGGCGTTGGCCACCAACTCGGAGACCAGCAACGCGCCGTCGTCGCAGAGATCGTCCAGTCCCCAGGCGGAGATCACCACACGGACGAAGGCACGGGCCTCTGCGAGGCTCTCGGCCTGACACAACATCGTCCCTGTGTACTCGGGGTGTTCAGGGGGGCTCGCGGTAGCGGTCATGATCATCGTGGTCGCCTCCGGTCTCGGGCTCGCTCGGCGCGTGTCCGGGGCGCCGGTGCCGCCCGCTGCGGGCTTCACCTGCGCTCACCACGACACGTGACGAGGCGGTGACAACAGCAGCTTCCAGCCACGGCAACTCGCATCGCAAGGGAGAGTGAAATTCTCAGCGAAAGTGGCATATGTAGTCGCGTCAGCTCTAGGCTGCCGGAGGAGCACTCACAGCGGTTCACCCGTGGCTGACGGTAAGGGGCTGCGGGCTCGGGCATTGAGGAGGCAGACTCGTGGCAGCACCAACCGGGCCGACCGTTCGGCGCATGCAACTGGGAGGGGAGCTCCGCAGATTGCGCGAGAAATCCAGATTCACCCTCGCGGAGGCGGTCAGCGGGTTGACGATCTCCGTCTCGAAGCTGCACCGGGTGGAGAACGGGCTGACCGCCCTGAAGTCGGCGGCCGAACTGCGCGCGTTGCTGGACCGGTACGGCGTCACGGATGACGACGACGTCGACTTCCTCGTGGAGATGCAGCGCGACTCCCTCAACCGGGGCTGGTGGTCGCACTACCGCAACACCATGCCGTCCGGCATGGCCATGTACGTCGGATTGGAGAGCGGCGCCCGCACCATCCGCGCCTGGCATCCGAACGTCGTCGCCGGGCTGTTGCAGACCGAGCGGTACGTCCGGGACCTGCTCCGGGCGGCCAAGCCGGTTGAGGAATCCACCACGGAGTTGGTCGAACGCACCATCCAGCTCCGTATGGAGCGCAAGGAGCAGCTCACGCGCCGGGACAGCCCGCTGGAGCTGTGGGCCGTGCTGGACGAAGCCGCGCTGCGGCGCGTGGTCGGCGGCCCGGATGTGATGCGCGAGCAGTATCAGGAGATCATCAGCCTGTCCCAGCTCGACAACGTGACGGTACAGATCCTGCCGATGGCCACCGCGACCTACCGGTCCAGCTTCAACTTCAATCTGCTGGAGTTCGAGGCGCCGCTGCTCACGGTCGTCCAGACCGACACGGCCGAAGGTTCGCAGGTCAGCGACAAGGACACCACCGTCTGGTCCTTCTCCCGCAGGTTCGACGCCCTGCGGGCGGGTGCGCTCGCCCCCGGCGAGACCCCGGCCTTTCTGCACCGACTCTCAGGAGAGATCTGATGGCACTCATCACCCCCGACACCGCCTGGTTCAAGTCGTCCTACAGCTCGGAGAACGCCACCGCCTGCGTGGAGGTCGCCGCCTTCCGCCACGCGGGGCGGGTCGGTATTCGCGACTCCAAGGACACCACCCGGCCCGCACTGGCCGTCCCCGGCGGCCAGTTCGCCGCCTTCATCACCCTGTCTCCTATTCTTCTCATCTACGCCCCCCCGAGACAAGAACACATCTCCGCGCCCACCAGACACCTCGCGAACAGTTTTTGTTTGCAAGGGGAAGAAGGCATACGAGATTTCTGCCTGGCTCGTGGGCGCGGAGTTGTGTGTAAGAGCCCGTCCCCGCCCCCGGGGACGGGCCTCGGAATCTCGGCGTCCGCGCCATCGGCACTCGCGGTGAAGCTTTGCCCGTAGGGTGCGGAGCGCGGCGGGGTCGGCCGCCGTGACCGTGGGGGGGAAGGGGAAACGCGATGTATCTGGTGACGGGTGCGACGGGGAACGTGGGGGCCGAGGTCGTCGCCGCGCTGGCCGGTGCCGGGGAGCCGGTGCGGGCGCTGGTGCGCGATCCGGCGCGGGCGAGCCTGCCGGCCGGTGCGGAGGCGGTCGGCGGTGACCTGAACGAGCCCGCGTCGCTGACCGACGCGCTGGCCGGGGTGCGGGCGTTGTTCCTGCTGCCGGGGTACGAGGGGCTGGCGGGCACCTGCGGCCTCGCCCTGCGGGCCGGTGTGGAGCGGGTGGTGCTGCTGTCGGGCGGTTCGGCGGAGACCGGGGATCTGGAGAACGCGGTCGCGCGCTACATGATCCTCTCCGAGCAGGCCGTGGAGAACTCCGGGCTGCCGTGGACGTTCCTGCGGCCGAGGTCGTTCATGTCCAACGCCCTGCGCTGGATACCGCAGTTGGAGAAGGGGGACGTGGTGCGGGTGCCGTTCGCCGAGGTGCCGACCGCGTCGATCGACCCGGCGGACATCGCGGCCGTCGCGGTGGCGGCCCTGATGAACGACGGGCACGAGGGCGCCGTTTACGACCTCACCGGTCCGGAGCCGCTGCTGCCCGCCGAGCAGGTCGCGGTGCTGGCCGAGGAGTTGGGGCGGGACCTGCGCTGCGAGGGGCTGAGCGACGAGGAGGCGCGCGCCGAGATGAGCGCGAGCATGCCCGCCGCGTACGTGGACGCGTTCTTCGCCTTCTTCGTGGACGGGCTCGTGGACGAGCAGACGGTGTACCCGACGGTGCGCGAGGTGACCGGGCACGAGCCGAGGACGTTCCGCCAGTGGGCGAAGGCACACGCCGACGCGTTCCGCGTTGGGGGGAATTGACAAGGGGTTCCGAAGGCTGTTGCCGGGGCCGCCAGTTCGGCCGCTGTCACCTTGGAAGAAAGTGACATACGTGGGCCCGTTCCACCCGGCTACAGTCGTTTTCATGACCGCTTATGTGATTGCTGAAGCGCAATTGACGGGGGACCCCGCGGAGTTGGGCGAATACAGCGCCAGGCTGGTTTCGACCATCGAGCCGCACGGCGGGAAGTACGTGGTGCGGGGCGCGCCGGTCGAGGTGCTCGACGGGGAGAGTTCCGGCTTCATCGGTGTCCTCGAATTCCCGAGCGTCGAGGCCATCCGTGCCTGGTACGCCTCGGACGCCTACCAGGAAATCCTTCCGATCCGGCTGCGCAACACCAAGGGCAAGGTCCTGATTCTCGACGGAGTCTGAACAGGCGGCGGGTTCAACCGCCGACCGTGATACGGAAAACGGGGTGGTCGGGGGCGATGCGACGCAGGTCCTCCTCCGGGGAATCAGGGCCGACGCCGCGGAAAAAGACCCCGACCTCCGCCTTCCAACGCTTGAGATAGGCACGCAACAACTCCGGCTTCTCGTCGTCGGGGATCTCCTCGGCCGTGAAATGCTCCACCGTCTTCCCGAGGTGGAGTTCACCGCCGCCCGCTGCCCGCATGTTGTGGGTCCACTGGACGTGACCGCGCGGGGCGACCAGATACTGACCGCTCTCCAGGGTCAGCACATTGACCGGGGTGCGGCGCCACTCGCCGCTCTTGCGCCCGCGCACGGCGAGGACCCGGGAGCCCCATACGCTGACGCCGCGCCGGGTGAGCCAGGCGACGAGGCGGTTGACGACGTTCCTCGTGACCCAGCCGGGCCTCTTGACGTGGGACTCGCTCATCTCTTCCCGGTCCTTCCGTGCTCGTGTCACTCATCGAAGCGGTGCTCACATCCGCGAGCAACGCTCTCCACATGCCCCAGCATGCCCGCTTTGACACAGAAGAACAAGAGCACTGCTCTCATTATTGGTCAACGCTCCAAGGGATGGCAGACTGGCCCGCATGACCGCCATCCAGGGAGCCAGGGAACGGGCGCGGCGCGAGGTGACCGCCGCCATCAAGGAGGAGGCCAGGCGTCGGCTCGCCGCCGAGGGCGCGGCCAAACTGTCGCTGCGCGCGGTCGCCCGCGAGCTGGGCATGGTCTCGTCCGCCCTCTACCGGTACTTCCCGAGCCGCGACGACCTGCTCACCGCGCTCATCGTGGACGCCTACGACGCCGTGGGCGAGGCCGCCGAGGCGGCACTCACCGCCGTGCCGGACGACGCGCCGCCCGCCGACCGGTGGACCGCCGTCTGCCTGGCCGTCCGCGCCTGGGCCCTGGCCCACCCGCATGAGTACGCGCTCATCCACGGAACGCCGGTGCCGGGCTACGCCGCACCGCGCGACACCGTCGGGCCGGGCACCCGGGTGCCGCTGGCCCTGGCCGCCGTCGCCCAGCGGGCCCGGCTGAGCGGGCTCCTCGGCGAGCCCGCCGGGGACCCGCCGCCCGGGCCGGTGCGCGCCGAGGCGGAGGAGCTGGCCGCCGAGCACGCGCCCGGCCTGCCGGGCCCGGTGATGGCGGCACTCGTGGCGTCGTGGGCGCAACTCATCGGCCTGGTCGGCTTCGAGGTCTTCGGCCAGTTCAACGGCGTGGTGGTGGCCGCCCGTACGGAGTTCTTCACGCACACCGTGCGGCGCATGGCCGGCGACGTGGGCCTGCGCTGACCGGACGGGGTCCGCGCCGGGGTCCGGTCTGAGGACCCGCAGGTGGTCACCGGTGCCAACAGCGGCTGGAGCCGGGCCGGCCTGGCGTCGGTGCGGCGTCCTCGCATTCCCGAGCCTCGCACGTCGGCGGTTCAACCGCCCACCGTGGCGCGGGGGAACGGGGTGGCCGGGGCCCGGCCATCCCGTTCCCCGTACCGGTGACTCCCAACGGGTCAGGCGCGGGTGAGGACGAGGGCGGCGTTGTGGCCGCCGAAGCCCAGGGAGGTCTTCGCCGCCGCGGCCAGTCGCGCGGGCCGGGCGCGGCCGGTGGGGATGTCGAGGTGGACGTCCGGGTCCTGGCGTTCGAGGTTCGCCGTCGGTGGCACCGCCGACGTTTCCATCGCGAGCACGGTCAGGGCCGTCTCGATGGCGCCGGACGCGCCCAGGGTGTGGCCCGTGACGGCCTTGGTGCTGGTCACCGGCGGGTGGTGCGGAAGTACCCGGTGCAGCATGGCGGCTTCGATGGCGTCGCCGGCGATCGTGGCGGTGCCGTGCGCGTTGACCATGTCGAGGTCGGACGGTGCCAGCCCGGCGTCGGCCAGGGCATCGCGCAGCGCCCGCTCGATCCCGGCGCCCGTCGGGTCGGGGGCGGCGGGGCTGTGGCCGTCGCTGGACGCGCCGTACCCGGTCACCAGGGCGCGGATGTCCGCCCCCCGGGCGCGGGCGTGTTCGGGGCGCTCCAGGATGAGCATGCCGGCGCCTTCCCCGCTGACCATGCCGTCGCGGTCGGCGTCGAACGGGCGCAGCGCCGCGGCCGGATCGCCGGTGCGGGTGGAGACCGCGCGGGCCCGGCAGCAGGAGGCGAACAGGGCGCGCGAGCGCATGGATTCGGCCCCGCCCGCGATGGCGATGTCGCACAGTCCGGCCTGGAGCATCATGCGCGCGGTGCCGATGGCGGTGGCGCCGGAGGCGCAGGCGGCGGCGAGGCCCATGCTCGGCCCGCGGGCCCCGGTGTCCAGACAGACGCTGCCGGCCGCGGCGTTGAGGAGACTCAGCGG
Source organism: Streptomyces specialis (assembly GCF_001493375.1). Lineage (GTDB taxonomy): Bacteria > Actinomycetota > Actinomycetes > Streptomycetales > Streptomycetaceae > Streptomyces > Streptomyces specialis. Next base: position 743,925 of record NZ_LN929897.1, on the reverse strand, counting down.
GGTGAGGAGCGGGGAGACGCGGCGATCGCCCTTGTCGTTCATCGTGCGGGTCTGCTCGTCGTAGACGGTCAGGCCGCCGTGGGAGCTGCCCACCAGGACGGCGACGCGGGTGGCGTCCCAGTCGGAGGGTTCCAGGCCCGCGTCGGCGAGGGCCTCCCGGGCGGCGGCCACGGCGAGTTGGGCGAAGCGGTCCATCTGCCGGGCGCGGGAACGGCCCAGTACCGCGTCGGCGTCGAAGTCCGGTATGTCGTAGAGGAAGTCCTGTGGCAGACCCGCCAGCGCGGGCAGCCTGGTGATGTGGCCGACGCTGCCGTGCAGGACGCTGTCCCAGGTGGCCTTGGCCCCGATCCCGGCCGCGCTGACGATGCCGAGTCCGGTGATGGCCGCCGCGAAGGGCGGGGTGCCGGGGGCCCTCACGCGTCGGCCCTCGCGGAGTCGATCACGTGCACCAGGGCGCCGAAGGTGTCGTGCGCGCTGATCCGGGCGTCCGTGAGATCGATGTCGAAGCACTCCTCGGCCATCGTCCGCAGTTCTTCCAGGGCGAGCGAGTCGAGCGCCAGCTCGCGCAGTCGCCGGTCCGCGCCGATGGCGTCGGCCGGAATCCCGAATTCGTCGGCCAGAAGACGGCGGACTCGCTGATCTGTCGTACTCATGTTTTCTTTTCCCGTGCAGGTCGTGGGGGGAGGCGCCGTGGCGCCGGCCGGTCCGCGCGTCAGCGAAGTCGTCCGCGGCGCGCATGCGGCGGGACCATTCCGCCCTCGCCGTGCGCGTTTCCCGGGTTCCCTCGGCGATCGCGCGGATCCGTTTCTGTCTTTCTCTCCCGTGGGAGCGACCGTTCGAGGCTAAGAGGGAACAGTCCGACAGTCTTTGATCATGGGTGGCGGAGTCCTTGACGATCTGTGCACGCGCCTTCCCGAGGCAGGGCCCGGACCGGCCGGATCTGGCCTACGCTGGGGCCCATGGGCTGGACCGTACGCGACATCCCCGATCTCAAGACCCGCACCGCCGTGGTCACCGGAGCCAACAGCGGCCTGGGGTACGTCACGGCGCTGGAGCTGGCACGGCGCGGTGCGCACGTGGTGCTCGCCTGCCGTGATCAGCGGCGTGGGCAGGCCGCGCTGGACCGGTTGCTGGGCGAGGTCCCCGAGGCCGAGGCCGAGTTGAGGCTGCTGGACCTGGCGGATTTGGCGTCGGTGCGGACGTTCGCCGGTGACTGGGGCGGACGGCGCCTGGACATCCTGGTCAACAACGCGGGCCTGATGGCGATCCCGCGCTCCCGGACGGCGGACGGTTTCGAAACGCAGTTCGGCGTCAACCACTTGGGGCACTTCGCCCTGACCGGGCTGCTTCTGGAGAGCCTGCTCGCCGCCCCGGCCGGGCGCGTGGTGACCGTGTCCAGCATGCTGCACTGGATGGCCAACATCGATCTGCGTGACCTCAACGCCGAGCGGAAGTACGGTCGTTGGCTGGCCTATGGCCGTTCCAAGACGGCGAACCTGCTTTTCACGCACGAGTTGGCCCGGCGGCTGCGGGGCACGACCGTGGTGGCCGCCGCCGTTCATCCCGGCTACGCCCGGACGGAGTTGCAGGCCAAGGGTCCGCGCATGGCGGGCAGCGCGCTTCAGGAGCGCGCCGCCGCCCTGCTCAACCGGCTGATGGCGTCCCCTCCCGAAGTCGGCGCCGCGCCCACGCTGTTCGCGGCCACCGCCCCCGATGTCGCGCCCGACTCGTTCACCGGCCCGGGCATCCTGGGCCGCCGCACCCCGCGCGGCGGCCCCGGCGCTTCGCGGCGGGCGCCCTGGACGCGGGACGACGCCATCGCCGAACGGCTCTGGCACGCCTCGGAGGAGCTGACGGGCGTCCGCTACCCCGGCCGCGCCTGACGGCGCGCCCCGCCCCGCGCGAGTTCTGCCCGCGGTTCTCGCACGGTGACCGCCCTCGCGTGCGCCGGTGACCGTGTGCCACGCCGAGGACTCGGACCGGGCCGCCCTTCCGCACTCCGCGTGGCCCCCGGGCAGATGCCGGCGCCCCGCCGCGAACGTCCCCCGGCGCATTCCGCGACGTCCCCCGGGAGACCCGCCGGACGCCGCCCCGCCGCCGGACACTCACTCCCCAGCGCAAAAGTGCTGTGCGCGGTACGGGATTTGAACGTCTTCGTGTTCGGAGTGTTGACCTCCTCCGTGGCCCGCACCACCCTGCTACCTGCCCGACCCGTCAGTAACAAGCCTACGGAGAGTCCCCTCATGCTCGGTTCGATGCGACGTGGCATCGCCGTCACGATGGCCCCGGTGCTGGTCGCCGCCGGAGCCGTGGCCGCCCTCGTCCTCGGCGGCCCCACGGCCGACGCCTCGGAAGAGTTCTACCAACCCCCCTCACCCCTGCCGGCCGGCCAGCCCGGCGACGTGATCAAGTCCGAGCCGTCCACCTACAACGGCGCGACGGCCACCCGCATCATGTACCTCTCGCGGGACATCGACGACCAGCCCATGGCCGTCACCGGCACCGTCCTCGTCCCCGACAAGCCCTGGACCGGCCCCGGCCCCCGGCCCATCGTCGCCTACGCGACGCCCACCGTCGGCGCCGGCGACCAGTGCGCGCCGTCCAAGACCATGGCCGGCGAGGGCCAGGCGGACCTGCTGTCCATCGCCCACTCGCTGTTCATCAACCCGCTGCTCGACAAGGGCATAGCCGTCGCGCAGACCGACTACCAGGGTCTGGGCACCCCCGGCGACCACACCTACATGATGCGCGAGCCGCAGGCCCACGCCGTGCTCGACGTGATCCGCGCCGCGCAGAACCTGCCCGGCACCGGCCTGCCCGCCGACGGTCCCGTCGGCATCACCGGCTACTCGCAGGGCGGCGGCGCCTCCGCCGCCGCGGCCGAACTCGCCGCCACCTACGCCCCCGAGCTGGACGTCCGGGGCGCCTACGTCGGCGCGCCGCCCGCCGACCTCGCCGCCGTGGGCGAGAGCGCGGACGGCGGCTACGCCGGTGCCGTCGTCGGCCTGGCCGTGTACGGGGCGCGGGCCGCGTACCCGGACCTGGACATCGACTCGCTCCTCAACGACCGCGGCCGGCAGGCCCTGGAGGAGGCGGGTGAACTGTGCCTGATCGACGGCGCGTTGCGGTACCCGTTCCTCAACACCAAGGACATGACCGCCGACGGCCGGTCCATATCCGAGTACCTGGCCGAGGAGCCGTACAGCACGGTGGTCGAGGAGCAGCGGATCGGGAACATCGCCCCGTCCGTCCCGACCCTCGTCGAGCACACCCCGACCGACGACCTCGTCCCCTACGAGCAGGGCAGGCAGATGGCGCGGGACTGGTGCGAGCTGGGCGCCACCGTCCAGTTCCGTGACGTGCACACCCTCCCGTTCCTCCTCTCGCACGCGTCGGCGGCACTCCCCGCCTCCGGCAACTCCGCGGCCTGGCTGGCCGATCGCTTCGCCGGGCAGCCCGCGACGAACAACTGCGGCCAGTTCTGAGCCCACTCGCGAACGCCCCGGCCCCGGGATCTCCTTCCCGGGGCCGGGGCGTTCCCCCGTGTGCCATACTCGGCGCCGATCAACGCCGGACCGACCGACCGGGGGATGCCCGATGGGGCCTGTACTTGGGGTGTTCCACCGCGCGAGGCGCCCGGGGAGCGGCACGTGAAACGGGTCCGGCTCGCCGCTCCCTACCTCGACACCAGCGCCGACCACCTCGCGTTCTCCCTGACGGCCCCCGTCCGGGAGGCCCTTGCCGTGAACACGGTCCGACTCGGCGGCGTCAGCGTCGAGTTGCGGCTGCTGGGCGCCTCCCACCAGGTCGTCGCCGGGCCGGTGACGGAAACGCTCGCCTGCCTGCCGGACCAGCCGGGCGGCGGTCCGCCGCCCGCCGACATCACCGAGGACATCGACGGCTGGGCCTACCGGTTCACCTCCGCGCTGCGGTGTCACGAGCCCCGGGAGTTCCCCCCCCGCGCCGCCCGGCTGCGCGAGCGACTGGCCGCGCACCCCGCCTCGCTGTACGGGGCGTTCCCCGGCTCACCGGACGCGCTGTCCGCGCTCACCGCGCAACGCGTGGGCGACGTCATCTCCTGGCAGACCTGGCACGTCTACCCACAGTCCGGCCAGATCGTGGAGACCCGAACCACCCTCCGCCCACCGCACGGCGAAGCGCCACACGAGGCCGAACAGAAAAACGGGGGCGGCGCCTCCGCACAGCCTCTCACCTGCGGCGCAGCCGGGAGGCAAAGCCCCGAGGGCGCTTTGAAGGCGCTCAGCCCAGAAGAACTTCATGGCTGAGCAGCGCCGTGTCATCCCCGTGGTGCTCCCTGACGCCTGCCAGTACCTGTCGGAAGACGACTGGTTGACAGTGCACATGTACCGGATCGTCGACGACGTAGGCGGCTTCGAGGACTTCGGCATCGACACCGAGCACTAGCAGGCCCCCGGGACACAGGGTCACAGACCGGTCACACCGCCAACACCCGTCGTGCCAGGGCGACATGCTGGCCCGCATGACACACACCTGCCGCCGCACCGCGGCGGCCCTCACCGCTGTCCTCGCCCTGGCCCTCACTGCCTGCGGCAGCTCCGACGACAGCTCCGAGACTCCCAGCAGTCCCGGGACGACCGCCGAACCAGCACCCGAGGAGACCGTCGACCAGGACGAACTCGACGCCGCCCTGGAAGAGATGGGCTACCCGCCCGAGGCCGACGCCGCCACCGAGGCCGCCTACATCGACGCCCTGGACGCCATCGACCCGCGCATCGACAAGGACAACCCCGACAGCGCGGTCAGCCGGGGACGGGACACCTGCCGCACGATCCACGACCACCCCGACGACCGCGCCCACCAGATCGAACAGACGAACATCCGCTTCAGCCACCCCGACGCCCCGGACGGCTGGGGACTGGCAACCGCCGAGCAAATCCTGGACGTGGTCCACGAACACCTCTGCCCCACCTTCTAGGCGACGGGCCGGACCACCGGGTGCGGTGGACGGGGAGCAGCGGCCCCTGGCGTGAGGGCGCCCGGGGCCGTCGCACACCGAGGAAGGGTCGTGGACGACTCCGGCAAGGAGTTCCCGCCCGGCCCGGGGTGGCGACGCGGCCCCGCGTGCTGGAGCGGGTGGCTGGCGGTAGAGGTCACCGCAGCGCTTCGATCGCCTTCACGACCAGCGCCCGTGCCTCGGCACCATAGACGGCCAGTTGGCGCAGTTCCTCGAAAGCGCGCCGATACTGGGCGACTTCGGACGGCTGTGTGACCGTGACGCGGGCCGTCAGCATCTCCACTGCCACCAAGTCGTCGTACATGTGGAACGTTTCCAACGGCCTGATCCGGCGGTCGGGTAGGTCGGCGGGGATGATGCCCAGCGAGACGGCCGGGAGGGCGCCGGCGGTGAGCAGGTGCCCGAGCTGCGCGGCCATCGCGTCGGCGTCCCCGAGTTGGTAGTGGAGGACGGCCTCCTCGATGAGCAGCAGGAAGCGGCGACCGGGGCGGTGGATGATGCTTGAGCGCTGGACGCGGGCGGCGGCGGCTTCGTGCACGTCGTCCGGGGCGCCGTGGAAGCGGGCGATGCCGCGCAGCAGCGCGGCGGCGTACCCCCCGGTCTGAAGCAGGCCGGGGACGATCCGGGCCGAGTACACGCGGAAGACCCGCGTCCGCTCGAACAGGTCGGCGTAGCTTTTCTGGAGCTGGCTCAGGCCCGTGCGCATGGTGCGCTGCCACTCGACGTACATCGACTGAGCGGTGCGCGAGGCGGCGATGATGTCGGGGGCCTGATCATCGGCGCCGCAGGCCCGGCACCACCGCCGGATGTCGTCCGTCGAAGGCGACGAACGGGCGTTCTCGATGCGCGAGGTCTTGGCGTGGTGCCAGCCGCACCGGCTGGCCAGCTCGACGATCGTGAGCCCGGCGTCCAGCCGCAGTTCCTTCAACCGCGCGCCGACTGCCTCGCGCGCAGCCTGGGCGGAAGAGGACGGGGATGCGGACATGAGCCGGCCAGTCGGTGTGCGTCAGCGAATCTCGTACTGTCCGTGCGGTGTGGCGCGTGCCCAGACCGCGTCGAACGCGTCGGAGCACATCTTGACGACTCCTGGGTCCTCGGTGAGGTCGTGCCCGGTCAGGGCGCCATCCCCGCTGAAGTGCCCGAACCTGATCAACCGGCCGTCGAACAACCAGAAGTCGTTTCCCGGGAGGGCGAGGTCCGACGTCTGCCGCCGGGGCAGCCAGCGCACCTCTTCTCCCGCGGCGATGTTCACAGGGGTGCCGGCGTGTTCGAAGCGGATGTACTCGCTCACCGGCTCCGACACGATCCGCGCCCGGTGAACGACGACTCCTCGCGCCACTGTTCGCCGGACGACGTTCACCCAGTTCTGCCAGTATGGCGACTCCGGGCCGGAGCGCCGGCCGGTTGCCCGCCACCGGGTCAGCTCCTCGGACTCGGGATCGACCGCGTAGACGTCACGCATCTCCAGATGCACAGCGGAGTGGACGGCGGAGTCGAGCAGATCAGCGATCGGCGGTACCGGGCGCGTCAAGGGCATCGAGTGCCTTCCTGATGATCGGGGCCATGCGGGCGGGGATCCGGACGATTGTCTCGTGCGCGGGGACTGCACTGTCGTGGCCCGGGGCGGTACCGCCCTCGGAGTAGCAGCGGTTCTCTTCCTCAGCGGTCGCCGTCCAGCCCTGGATCAGCAGCTCACCCGCGTCGGTGTCCGCCCACACGGTGGGGGAGTCGCCTTGCTCGCTCGCGGGGTCGATCCCGATGAACAGTAACGGCACGTCGGCCTCCCACGGTCAGGGCTTGCATACCTGTGCAGCACTGTCGTGGGTGGCACTTGATCAGGTCAAGAAGGCATCACGCACCAGTTCCGCCGGGAGATTCACCCGCACAGAAATGCACATTCCTGGCTGCCGAGGACGCCTGCTTCCTACCGTCCTTCGCACGGATCCCCCTTGCTTCGGAGGCCGGAATGAGCACTCAGCCCCCACCCGCACCCGCACCCGCACCCGCACCCGACGTACCAACCTGGGTGCCTTCCGGTCACCTGGCCCAGGAGCGCCCCTGCGGCGTGCATTGGGACGCCGTGCTTGTGGGCTATACCGACGGTGTACGGGCCTTGGGAGTCCTCGACCGGGCCTCCGGAGCTGCGATCGCCGATCCGCAGGTGGACTTCGTCGCGTGGCTGGTCGAGCCGGGCTCGGCTGTCGGCTGGGACCTGCCGGGCGTCGCGGCGTTCGGCCGGGGGCACGTCCTCTTCGTGCCTCCTACGACGCCGCCGGACACGGCAATGTCGCGGTGGGCGATCGAGCCCGACAGGGACTTTCTGACCTGCCCGAAGGCGTTGTACGGGGCGCTCGTTCGCGTGACCGGTGGCCGGGTCGACCCGCGCGTGCTGTCCAGCTACACGTCTCCCGAGTGCCTGACGAACGGGCACGAGGCGTGCACGAAGGGCGAGGTGCGGCCGACGCCGCCGGGCAGCGGCGTCGTGGTCGAGCCGTGCGTCTGCGGCTGCCATTGGGCGGAGAACGGGCGGTGAGCGCCACCGTGACTGGCGCCGACCTGTTCCCCGTCCGATTGCGCGTCCGCGCCCCGGTGCGCCCCGGGCCGGCACTCGCCCGGACCCGCACCCACCCCACCGGGGCCGACAGGGCGCGTCCCGTCCCCTCCAGTTGTCAACCGGGGGCGGGATGGCGATGCGCGTCGCTCCCGTGCGCCCCTGCGCGGGTCCGGTCCGCTCCCGCACACTGGGAAGGAGGTGAAACCGCCCATGCCCGATGAGGTAAACGGCTACGACGTGGCCGAGCAGGAGATCGTGATGCCTGCCGAGCCGCCGCAGGACGAGCAGACCCAGCAGGACACCCATGGCGACCAACCCTGTTGATCCCGATCAGCCGCCGCGGGTCAAGGACATGTTCCACCGCCCGCTGATCGACACCGCGCCGGAACCCCCGGTGTGCGAGCGGCACCCCGAAGCCACGCCGCGCCGTGTGCTGCGCGCCGGTTGGGTGTGTGTCGCTTGTGTACGCGAGGGCCCGGCAGGTATGTGACAACGCGGCCGGCTCCCGCACGTCCGCCGTGTCCCGGCGCCCGGGCGGGAGGTTCACGATCCGGCGGCGCGGGCTACGAAAAATGGGGGCGGCGCCTCCGCACAGGCGCCGCCCCCGGGGGTTCCCCAAGGGACCGCTGAGGCTCTCCGCCGGTGAGGGTTTCCGGGGAGCGGGGAGAGCCGTCAGCGGGCCCCGGCGACGGTCAGGAGGCCGCCGTTGCCGCCCGGCCGGCTTCGAGCCGGGCGATGGGGATACGGAACGGTGAGCAGGACACGTAGTCCAGGCCCACCCCATGGAAGAAGTGCACCGACTCCGGATCGCCACCGTGCTCGCCGCAGACGCCGAGCTTGAGGTCGGGGCGGGTTGCCCGGCCTGCGGTCGCGGCGGCCCGGACCAGGGAACCGACGCCGTCGGCGTCGATGGTCTCGAACGGAGAGACCCCGAAGATGCCCTTCTCCAGGTACGCGGTGAAGAAGCTCGCCTCGACGTCGTCGCGGGAGAATCCCCAGACGGTCTGGGTGAGGTCGTTGGTGCCGAAGGAGAAGAAGTCCGCGCTCTCCGCTATCTGACCGGCCGTCAGGGCGGCGCGCGGCAGCTCGATCATCGTGCCGATGGGAAGGCCCAGTTCGACGCCGTGCAGGCGCTCGGCCTCGGCGACGACGCCCTCGGCCTCCTCCCGGACGATCTCCAGCTCCTGGACGGTGCCCACCAGCGGGATCATGATCTCCGGCAGCGGCGTGCCGCCGGCCAGCCGCCGTTCGGCCGCGGCCTCGGCGATCGCCCGTACCTGCATCGCGAAGAGGCCCGGTACGACGAGGCCCAGGCGTACGCCGCGCAGACCCAGCATCGGGTTCTGCTCGTGCAGCCTGCGCACGGCCGACAGCAGCTTGATGTCGTTCTCGTTCTTCTCCACGGCGACCCGCACCGACAACTCGGTGAGGTCGGGCAGGAACTCGTGCAGCGGCGGGTCCAGCAGCCGGACCGTCACCGGCAGTCCGTCCATCGCCTCGAAGAGCTCCAGGAAGTCGCCCTTCTGCAACGGCAGCAGGGACGCCAGCGCGGCCTCCCGCTCGTCGTCGGACTCCGCGAGGATCAACCGCTCGACCAGCTCGCGGCGTTCGCCCAGGAACATGTGCTCGGTACGGCACAGCCCGATGCCCTGCGCGCCGAACCGGCGGGCGCGGGCCGCGTCCTCGGCGGTGTCCGCGTTGGCGCGCACGGACAGCCGGCGGGCGCCGTCCGCGACGTTCATCAACCGGTGCACGGCCGCGACCAGTTCGTCGGAGTCGGCCGCCACGGTGCCCTCGAAGTACTCCATCACGGGTGAGGGGACCACCGGGACCTCGCCCCGGTAGACCTTGCCGGTGGTGCCGTCGATCGACAGCAGCTCGCCCTCGTGGATCACCGTGCCGTCGGCGGTGGTGAGTTCACGGCGCGCGGCGTCCACGCGCAGCTCCTCGGCGCCGCAGACACAGGTCTTGCCCATGCCGCGCGCGACGACGGCCGCGTGCGAGGTCTTGCCGCCCCGGGAGGTGAGGATTCCCTGCGCGGCGATCATGCCGTCCAGGTCGTCGGGGTTGGTCTCGCGCCGTACCAGGATGACCCGTTCACCGGCCGCGGCCCTGGCCACGGCGGTCGCCGAGTCGAAGACGGCGGCGCCGACCGCCGCGCCGGGCGAGGCGGCGATGCCGGTCACCAGGTGCTCGGCCTTCGCGTCGGTGTCGAAGCGCGGGAACATCAGGTGGGCCAACTGCCCGCCCGTCACCCGGCGCAGGGCCTCGGTCTCGTCGATGAGGCCCTGGTCGACGAGCTGCGTGGCGATGCGGAACGCCGCCGCCGCCGTGCGCTTGCCGACCCGGGTCTGGAGCATCCACAGCTTCCCGCGCTCGATCGTGAACTCGATGTCGCACAGGTCCTTGTAGTGGGTCTCCAGCACCTCCATGATCCGCATCAACTCGGCGTAGGAGGCGGGGTCCAGGCGTTCCAGCTCGGACAGCGGCACGGTGTTGCGGATGCCGGCCACCACGTCCTCGCCCTGGGCGTTCTGGAGGTAGTCGCCGTACACGCCCTGGTGGCCCGAGGCGGGGTCGCGGGTGAACGCGACGCCGGTGCCCGAGTCGGGGCCGAGGTTGCCGAAGACCATGGAACAGACGTTGACCGCCGTGCCGAGGTCGTGGGCGATGCGCTCCTGGCGGCGGTAGAGGCGGGCCCGGGCGCCGTTCCACGAGTCGAAGACGGCCCGGATGGCCAAGTCCATCTGCTCGCGCGGGTCCTGGGGGAAGTCCCGGCCGGTGGCGTCCCGCACGATGTCCTTGAACTGCGCGACGAGCCTCTGGAGTTCGCCCGCCGTCAGCTCGACGTCGGTGGCGACGCCCGCGGTCTTGCGCATCTCCTCCAGGCGGTCCTCGAACAGGTCGCCGTCGATGCCCAGCACGGTCTTGCCGAACATCTGGATGAGCCGCCGGTAGGAGTCCCAGGCGAAGCGCTCGTCGCCCGCCTGGACGGCGAGCGCGTTCACGGAGACGTCCGTGAGGCCGATGTTGAGGACGGTGTCCATCATGCCCGGCATGGAGAACTTGGCGCCGGAGCGGACCGAGACCAGCAGCGGGTCGTCACCGCTGCCGAGCTGCTTGCCCATCCGCTTCTCCAGCGCGTCGAGGTGCGCACTCACCTCGTCGCGCAGAGCGGCCGGTTCGGCCCCGGAGCGCAGGTACTCGCAGCATGCCTCGGTGGTGATCGTGAAGCCCGGGGGAACGGGCAGGCCGAGCCTGGTCATCTCGGCGAGGTTGGCGCCCTTGCCGCCCAGGAGGTCCTTGAGGTCCTTGTGACCCTCGGTGAAGTCGTAGACGTACTTCACCGTCGGCTCCGTGGCGGCTATCGGCGGCTGGATGACGGACGTGATTTGCGTATCCGGCACGGGACTCGCTCCTCGTGAACGGCTGCCCTGACAGCGGGAGGTTACCCCGCGATTTGCTCATCTGAGCGTCCGCGTCTTCATACGTGAGGGGCATCACGCCCGCAAAAGGGACAGAGACTCCCGCAAGCCTGCGAAATGCCTCGGCACTCAGTGCCACTCAGCATCCGTCGACTGACCTTAGACCCCTCAATACCCCCGGATCCAGGCCCTACAAACGGGTGGCACCCCGGGCCACCTCGCGTGGAGGACACCGCCCGTTCATGGGTTCACAACCTGAACCCGATACGCGCGATCAGACCGCGAGACCGTTCAACCGCGAATCCGCGCGGTCCGGCGAGTAGAGCGACTCCACGACCATCGCGGCGGCCCCGATCAGACCGGCCCGGTCGCCCAGCCGGGACGTGACGACCTGGAGATAGGCCGTCGTCCGCGGCATCGCCCGCTGGTACAGCAGCTCCCGCACCCCGGTCAGGAACGGCGGGCCCGCCAGGTCGCCCGCGATCATCAGCACCCCCGGGTTGATCAGGGTGACGACCGTGGCCAGCACCTCGCCCACCAGCCGGCCGGCGTCCCGCGCCAGCCGCAACGCGTCGGGCTGGCCGACGGCGAGCTGGTCGCGCACCCCGGAACCCGAGGTCGTCGGCACCCCGGCCGCCGTCAACTGCTCGGCCAGCGCCCGGCCGCTGGCCACGGCCGCCAGGCAGCCGTACGACCCGCAACGGCACAGCGCGTGCGGGTGGTCGCTCAGCCGGATGTGACCTATGTCGCCCGCGGCCCCGTCGATCCCCCGGTACATCTCGCCGCCGATCACCACCCCGGCGCCGATCCCCGTGGAGACCTTGATCAACAGAAAGGCGGAGCAGTCCGGGAAGCCCCGGCGCTGCTCCGCGTACGCCATGAGGTTGGCGTCGTTGTCCACCAGGACCGGTATGTCCCCACCACTCGCGCTCACATGAGCGGCGAACGCTTGGCGCATCCGCTCCGGCACCGGATAACGGTCCCAGCCCGGCATGATCGGCGGCTGCACCACCTGCCCGGAGACCGGGTCCACCGGCCCGGGCACCGAGAGCCCGATGCCGCAGACCGCGCCGGCCGCCACCCCGGCCTTGTCCAGCAGCATCGCGAACCACTGCCCGAGCCGGTCCAGCACCTCGCCCGGTCCCTCGTTGATGAGCAACGACCCGGAGTGCTCGGCCAGGACCGTGCCGGACAGGTCGAGAACGGCGGCCCGCGCGTGCCGGGTCTCCAGGTCGGCGCAGAGGACGACCGCGTGCGAGGCGTCGAACTCCAGCCGCAGCGCGGGCCGGCCCACGGTGGGCACGTCGAGGGGGTCGGCCGCCGTCTCCCGGATCCAGCCGGCGCGGAAGAGCTGATCGAGGCGGTGGCCGACGGTCGACCGGGACAGCCCGGTGATCCGCTGCAGCTCGCCGCGCGTGGTGGCCCGCCCGCCGCGGATCAGCCACAGCAGGTGTCCCGCGCTCGCCTGGTTCATCGCTGCCTTCCCGGCCGACGGGATTTTCTCTCCCCCTTTAGCTTGTGAAGTCGATATTACAGGGGTACTTTTGCGTGTTAAGTAGACGTAACTCTACGGTACCTTCGACAAAACACACGGTGCAGCCGCATGGCAGCGGCAAAGCCGACGTCCCCTCGGAGCCTTCGTGGATCGCGCTGATCAGCCATCAAGACCCGCATCGATCGCATACAACAGCGCACGCAGTGTTCTCTCCGGCAACTGGGTGGGGGCCTCCACAGTCCCCTCCCGCACCCTGTACCCCCACCAGTGGAGCTGGGACTCGGGTTTCATCGCCATCGGACTGCGCCACCTGTCGGCGTTCCGGGCCCAGTTGGAGCTGGAGACCCTGCTCGACGCGCAGTGGTCGGACGGACGCATCCCGCACATCGTCTTCAACCCCGACGTTCCCCTCACGGCGTACTTCCCGAGTCCCGACTTCTGGCGCTCCTCGACCGCCGGGGGCGCGGCGGGGGCGCCGGGCGCCGTCGAGACCTCCGGCATCGTCCAGCCGCCCATCCACGCGATGGCCGCCTGGCTGGTCCACCAGGCCGCCCCCGCCCCCCCCGCCCGCCGGGGCTTCCTGCGCCGGGTCTACCCCCGCCTCATGGCCTGGCAGCGGTATCTCACCGACAGCCGCGACCTCGGCGGCCGGGGCCTGGCCTCCATCGTGCACCCCTGGGAGTCCGGCATGGACAACAGTCCGTGCTGGGATTCGCCCCTGTCCCGCGTCGAGCCGGCCGCCCCCGACTCGTTCCACCGCGCCGACCTCGACCACGGCTGCCCCGCCGACCGGCCCACCGACCTCGACTACGGGCGGTATGTCCGGCTCGCCGCGCACTACCGCGACCTCGGCTACCAGGACGCCGCCGCGCGCCACCTGTTCGCCGTCGAGGACCCCGGGCTCAACGCCCTGCTGATCGCCTCCGAGCACGCCCTGGCCGAGATCGCGACCGCCCTGGGCGAGGACTCCTCCGACCATCAGGTCCGCGCGGAGCAGCTCACCACCACCCTGCTCAAGCGCCTGTGGAACCCGGACGCCGGCATGTTCTTGTGCCAGGACGTGATCACCGGCGAGCCGATCCCCGAGCGCAGCGCCGCCGGGCTGCTCCCGCTGATCCTGCCGGGGCTGCCGGAGGACATCGCGGACACCCTGGTCCGCACGGCCTCCGGCGAGCACTTCGGCCTCGGCTCCACCACCCGCCTGGTGCCGAGCTACGACCTGACCGGCTGCGCCTTCGACGCCGCGCGGTACTGGCGGGGCCCGGCGTGGTTCAACGTCAACTGGCTGCTGGAGCGCGGCCTGCGGCGGCACGGCGCGCGGCGGCAGGCCGACGCCCTGCGCCGCACCATGCTCCGCGCGGCCGAGGAGTCCCACTTCGCCGAGTACGTGGACCCGTTCACCGGCGAGGCCCGGGGCAGCCGTGACTTCAGTTGGACGGCCGCCCTCACCATCGACCTGATCGCGGAGGTGGCCCGGTGATCACGACGAACCACTGCCTGCTCGTCCAGGACGGCACCTTCGTCGCGGTCGGCCCGGCCGGGGACATCACCGACGAGCGCGGCTCCCACCCCCTGGGGCTGTTCGCCCGGGACGCCCGGCACCTCAGCCGCTGGCAGCTCACGGTGGACGGCTCGGTGCCGACCGTGCTGGTGCCCGCCGCCTCCACCGGCTCCACCGCCACCGCCGTCCTCACCCCGCGCGGCTCGCGCGCCGAGGCGCCCGCGCTGACCGTGTTCCGCGAGCAGACCGTGAGCGACGGCGCCCTGACCGAGCGCATCCGCCTCAGCAGCAACCGGGGCGACGCCTCAAGCGCCCTGGTCGCCCTCACGGTGAACGCCGACTTCGCCGACCAGTTCGAGCTGCGCTGGGACCACCGCTGGTACGACAAGCCGCACGCGGTGCGGACCCGCGCCTCGCTGCCCGACGGCGTCGAGTTCGGGTACCGGCGGCGCGAGTGGACCTCGCGGACCGTCGTCACCGCCCGGCCCGCGCCCGACGCGGTGGAGGAGACCGGCAGTGGCGCCCGCCGCCTGTGCTGGCTCCTCGACCTGCCGCCGCACGGCTCCGCCGAGCTGACGCTGCGCGTCGAGGCCCACCCCCACGGCGCCCCCGAGCCGCACGCCGCCGAGGCCGCCGACGTCTTCCCGTCCGGCGCCGCCCTGGAGACCGAGGTTCCGGACGGCTGGCCGGAGCTGGCCCGCGCCTGCGCGCAGGGCTCCGCCGACCTGTCCGGGCTGCGGGTCGCGGCCACCGGCCCCGACGGCGAGGCGCTGCGGGTGCCGGCCGCGGGCGTGCCGTGGTTCCTGACGCTGCTGGGCCGGCACGCGCTGATCACCTCCCTGTTCACGCTGTCCAGCCACCCCGAGCCGGCCGCCGCGACACTGCTGGCCCTGGCCGCCACCCAGGCCAAGGCCGAGGACGCCGACCGGATCGCGCAGCCCGGCAAGATCGTGCACGAGCTGCGCCACGGCGAGCTGGCGCACTTCCGGCAGGTCCCCTACGGGCGGTACTTCGGGTCCGTCGACAGCACTCCCCTCTTCCTGATGCTGCTCGGCGCGCACGCCGAGGCCACCGCCGACGACAAGCTCGCCCACCGCCTCCAGCGCAACGCGCGGGCCGCCGTGGACTGGATGTTCGAGCACGGCGGGCTGCGCGAGCACGGCTACCTGCTGTACCGGGCGGACGCCGGCGGTCTGGCGAACCAGAGCTGGAAGGACTCGGCCGGCGCGATCTGCTTCGCCGACGGCACCCCGGCCAAGGGCGTCATCAGGGCCGCCGCCGTCCAGGGCTATGCCTACGACGCGCTGCGCCGCACCGCCCGCCTCGCCCGCACGGCGTGGGGCGACGCGTCGTACGCGGACCGGCTGGAGGACGCCGCCCACCGGCTGCGGCAGCGCTTCGTGGCCGACTTCTGGCTGCGCGAGCACGACTTCCCGGCGCTGGCGCTGGACGGCGACGGCCGCCGCGCGGACGCGCTCGGCTCGGACGCGGGCCACCTGCTGTGGACGGGCATCCTCCCGCAGGAGCACGGCGAGGCGGTGGCCGAGCGGCTGCTGTCCGCCGAGTTCTTCTCCGGCTGGGGCATCAGGACCCTCGCGGCCGGACAGGAGGCGTACCACCCGCTGTCGTACCACCGGGGCAGCGTCTGGCCGCACGACAGCGCCATCGCCGCCCTCGGTCTGGCCCGGTACGGGATGCACGACCACGCCCGCGCGCTCGCGCGCGGCATCCTCGACATGGCCGCCCGCCACGAGTACCGGATGCCGGAGGTCATCGCTGGCTACGCCCGCGCCGACCACCCCGAGCCGGTGCCCTACCCGCACGCCTGCTCCCCGCAGGCGTGGTCCGCGGCGTCGCCGTTCGCCCTGCTGACGGCCGTGGCGGGCGCCTCCGGCGGCTGCCGCGCGCGGGCGTCAGCCGCCCGACGTGTCCAGCTCGGCGTCGCCGCAGACCGCCGCCGTGTCGTACGGATCGGCCAGCCAGCCGTCCGGCAGGACCACCCGGTTCCTGCCGGACGTCCTGCCGCGCGGCCCGTCGGCGCCCGCGGGCCAGGGCTGGTCGAGGTCCAGCTCCCCCAGCAGCGCCGCCAGCTCGTCCAGGGACGCGGCGACGGCCAGCCGCTGCCGGAGCGCGGAGCCGACCGAGAAGCCCTTGGTGTACCAGGCGATGTGCTTGCGGAAGTCGATGACGCCGCGCGACTCGTCGTCCAGCCACTCCCCGAGCAGCGCGGCGTGCCGCAGCATCGTGTCCGCGACCTCGCGCAGCGACGGCCGCGCGTATTCCCCGGCGCCCTCACCGCCGAACGCGGCGACCAGATCGGCGAAGAGCCACGGCCGCCCCAGGCAGCCGCGCCCCACGACCACGCCGTCGCACCCGGTCTCGCGGACCATGCGCAGCGCGTCGTCGGCCGACCAGATGTCGCCGTTGCCCAGCACGGGGATCTCGGGCACGGCCTCCTTCAGCCGGGCGATGGCCTCCCAGTCGGCCTGCCCGCCGTAGTGCTGGGCGGCGGTGCGGCCGTGCAGGGCGATGGCCGTCACCCCCTCCCCGACCGCGATGCGGCCCGCGTCGAGATACGTCAGGTGGTCGTCGTCGATGCCCTTGCGCATCTTCATCGTCACCGGCAGCCCGCCCGCGTTCCCCACCGCGGCGCGCAGGATCGCGCGGAGCAGGGGCCGCTTGTAGGGCAGGGCCGACCCGCCGCCGCGGCGGGTCACCTTGGGGACGGGGCAGCCGAAGTTCAGGTCGATGTGGTCGGCCAGGTCCTCGTCGGCGATCATGCGGACGGCGCGGCCGACCGTCTCCGGGTCCACGCCGTACAACTGGACGGACCGGGGCTTCTCGGCGGCGTCGAAGTGGATGAGCCGCATGGTCTTGTCGTTCCGCTCGACCAGCGCCCGGGTGGTGATCATCTCGCTGACGAACAGGCCGAGCCCACCGCTGAACTCCCGGCACAGGGTGCGGAACGGCGCGTTGGTGATCCCCGCCATCGGCGCGAGCACCACCGGCGGGTCGACCGTGTGGGGGCCGATCTGCAACGGCTGGGTCATGGACGGTCCTTCACGGGCTCGGCGGACGACACGGACGGCACGGACGGCGCAGCCCCGGACAGGGACGTGTGCGCCACCGGTCCCCATTCTCCCTCCGCCCGCCAGCCGGGGTGGGTGAACGCCAGCAGCATGCAGTTGCGGTCCTCGGCCGGGACGGCGTCGAGGTCGCAGAGCAACAAACCGCCGTATCGAGCTTTACGCCCAATAATTCCGGAGTGCTCTTGTTTACAAGATGAAACCGGCACAGGAGATGCGTGCCTGTCTCGTGGGCTCGGAGATGTGTACAAGAGAAAGCCCGGCGAACATCGCGTGCAGCCGCTCCAGCCGCTCCCGGGACTCCTCGTCGGCCGGGGAGTAGGCGATCAGGCGCGAGCCGGACTGCGGACCGAGCCACAGGCGCGTCCCGTGCAGGTGGAGCAGGCCCACATGGGGGTTGCGGAAGCGCTTGTGCTGGGCCGGATGGGAGCGGATCACCTCGTGCCGCTCCCACAGCGCGCGGAACTCGTCGGACTCCCGCAACAGCCGCTTCAGCAGGTGCTTCCAGGCGGGCTCGGCGAGGTGCCCGGCCATGAACGCCCGGTAGTTCGCGGCCATCAGGCGTACGGTCTCCTCCCGGTCCACCAGCGCCGCCCGCCAGCCGGGGTGGGTGAACGCCAGCAGCATGCAGTTGCGGTCCTCGGCCGGGACGGCGTCGAGGTCGCAGAGCAACTGCCCGTACGTGGTGTTGTAGGCGAGGATGTCGTACCGGCTGTTCTGCACGCAGGCGGGGATCGGCGCGAGCTGCCGCAGCACCTCGCGCAGCGGGCCGGGGACGCCGGGCGACTCCGCGCCGGGCGTCGGGTCGGCCACCCCGGCGAGGGTGAACAGGTACTCCCGCTCGTTGGCGTCCAGGAGCAGCGTCCGCGCGATGGCGTCGAGGACCCCGGCCGAGACCTGGATGGCGCGGGCCTGCTCCAGCCACGTGTACCACGTGACACCGACGTTCGCGAGGTGCGCGACCTCCTCGCGGCGCAGCCCGGGGGTGCGCCGGCGGCGGCCCCGGGACAGGCCGACCCGTTCGGGCGTGATGCGCTCCCGGCGGCTGCGCAGGAACGCGGCCAGCTCCCGGCGGCGCGTGGCGCCCTCGTCGGCCGGACGCGCGTCGGGAACGGTCCGCCGCGATTCCTCCACGGATGTCATGCCTCCAGCATCGCCGCTTCCGCAGGCGGTTTCCAGGTAGCCGGAATACCAGGATGAAGACACTCTGGTACCAGGCTGTGCCCGGGAGGAGCGTCGTGGTCGTGACTGAATCCACCGCGACTCCCGCGACTCCCGCGATACCCGTTCCCGGCACGGTCACCGTTCCCCCGCCGCGCCGGCCTCCCGCCGCGGCGGAGGGCGGCGGCGCGCTCGGCCCGCTCGGGCTGTTCACGGTGCTGTTCTGCGCCGCGCTGCCGCTCGTCGACTTCTTCATCGTCAATGTCGCCCTGCCCACCATCGACCGCGATCTGGACGCGGGGCCGGCCCTGCTGGAGCTGATCGTCGCGGGGTACGGCCTGGCCTACGCCGTGCTGCTGGTGCTGGGCGGCCGGCTCGGCGACATGCTGGGCCGCCGCAGGCTCCTCCTTCTGGGTCTCGTCGCCTTCGGCGTGACCTCGCTCGCCTGTGGACTGGCGCCCGACGCCTGGACGCTGGTGGCCGCCCGCGTCGCGCAGGGCGCTTCAGCGGCGCTGCTGCAGCCGCAGGTGCTGGCGACCATCCAGTCCACCACCGCCGGACCCCGCCGGGCCAGGGCGCTCGGCCTGTACGGTGCGACGGCGGCCCTGGCCATGGTCGCGGGCCAGATCCTGGGCGGGGTGCTGGTGGCCGCCGATGTCGCGGGCACCGGCTGGCGTTCGGTGTTCCTGGTCAACGTGCCCGCCGTGGTCCTCGCGACGGTCCTGGTGGTCCGGGCGATCCCCGAGACCAGGGCGGACCGCCCGGCGCCGGTGGACGTGCCGGGGACGCTGCTGCTGGCCGTCTCCCTGATGACGCTGATGGTGCCGCTGACCGAGGGCAGGGCCGCCGGGTGGCCGGTCTGGACCTGGGTGCTGCTGGCTTCCTTCCCGGTGGCGGCCGGGGCGTTCCTCGCCGTGGAGCGGCGCGCGGAGCGCCGGCCGGGCACGGTGCCGCTGGTGCCGCCCGGGATGCTGCGGCTGACGGGGATGCGGTGGGCGCTGCCGCTGATGATGATCGTGCTCGCCGGGTTCGGCGGCTTCATGTTCGTGATGGCCGTGGCCTTCCAGAGCGGCCTGCACTACGGCCCGGTGCGGGCGGGCACCGCCCTGGTGCCGTTCGCCCTGGCGTTCTTCGCGGCCTCGCTGGCCGGGCCGCGACTGACCGCGCGGTACGGGGCCCGGGTGATCACGGCCGGGGGCGCGGTGCAGGCGGCCGGCGCCGCCGCGCTGGTGGTGGTCGTGCTGCGGGACTGGTCCGGACTCGGGCTGCTGGAGCTGGCGCCCGGCCTGGCCGTGGCCGGGTTCGGGCAGGGACTTCAGATACCGGTGCTGGTCCGGCTGGTGCTGGCGGACGTGCCGCCGGAGCGGGCCGGGGTGGGCGCGGGGGTGATGGCGACGGCGCAGCAGTCGGCGATCGCGCTGGGCGTGGCGCTGCTCGGCGCGCTCTTCCTGGCGGTCGAGGCGGCGTCGGGGATGCGCGACGCGCTGGCCGTGACGCTGACCGCGCAGCTCGCGGCGGTGGTGGTGACCACGGCGCTCAGCGTCCGGCTGCCCCGGGGAACCGAATGACGCCCCGCGGCCCTGGGCCCCGGTCCCCGCGCGGGGGGCCGGGGCCCAGGGCCGTGGTCCGGTGGGGGGTCAGCAGCCGATCAGGCGGGCGCCGAGGTAGCCCTCGATCTGGTCGAGGGAGACGCGCTCCTGCCGCATCGAGTCGCGCTCGCGCACGGTGACCGCGTTGTCGTCCAGGGTGTCGAAGTCGATCGTCACGCAGAACGGCGTGCCGATCTCGTCCTGGCGGCGGTAGCGGCGGCCGATGGCGCCCGCGTCGTCGAACTCGATGTTCCAGTGCTTGCGCAGCGCGGTCGCCAGGTCGCGGGCCTTCGGCGAGAGCTGCGGGTTGCGGGAGAGCGGCAGCACGCCGACCTTGACCGGCGCCAGGCGCGGGTCGAGGCCGAGGACGGCGCGCTTCTCCATCTTGCCCTTGGCGTTGGGCGCCTCGTCCTCGCGGTAGGCGTCCAGCAGGAACGCCAGCATGGTGCGGCCCACACCGGCGGCCGGCTCGATGACGAACGGCGTCCAGCGCTCGCCCGCCTCTTGGTCGAAGTAGCTCAGGTCCTGGCCCGACGCCTTGGAGTGCGCG
This sequence comes from Streptomyces specialis, assembly GCF_001493375.1. Lineage (GTDB taxonomy): Bacteria > Actinomycetota > Actinomycetes > Streptomycetales > Streptomycetaceae > Streptomyces > Streptomyces specialis. Next base: position 723,568 of record NZ_LN929897.1, on the reverse strand, counting down.
TTGAGGTCGTAATCGGTCCGGTTGGCGATGCCCTCCAGCTCACCCCACTCCGAGCCCGCGAAGTTGAAGCGGTACTCGATGTCCACGGTGCGCTTGGAGTAGTGGGACAGCTTCTCCTTCGGGTGCTCGAACCACCGGATGTTGTCCTCGGTCATGCCGAGGTCGCGGTACCAGTTCCACCGCTGCTCCATCCAGTACCCGTGCCACTGCTCGTCCTCGCCCGGCTTGACGAAGAACTCCATCTCCATCTGCTCGAACTCGCGGGTGCGGAAGATGAAGTTGCCCGGGGTGATCTCGTTCCGGAAGGACTTGCCCATCTGCGCGATGCCGAACGGCGGCTTGCGGCGCGACGTCTGCTGCACCTGCGCGAAGTTGGTGAAGATGCCCTGCGCGGTCTCGGGCCGCAGATAGGCCACCGAGCCGGTGTCCTGCGTGGGCCCGAGGTGGGTGGAGAGCAGCCCGGAGAACTGCTTGGGCTCGGTGAAGACGCCCTTGTTGCCGCAGTTGGGGCAGTTGAGGTCGGCCAGGCCGTTGGCCGGAAGGTGACCGTGCTTCGCCTCGTACGCCTCCTCCAGGTGGTCCGCGCGGAACCGCTTGTGGCAGGAGGTGCACTCGGTGAGCGGGTCGGTGAACGTGGCGACGTGCCCGGAGGCCTCCCAGACCTCCGTGGCCAGGATCACCGACGAGTCCAGCCCGACGACGTCGTCGCGGGACGTGACCATGGACCGCCACCACTGGCGCTTGACATTCTCCTTCAGCTCCACACCCAGCGGTCCGTAGTCCCAGGCGGCACGCTGCCCGCCGTAGATCTCACTGCTCGGGTAGACGAAGCCACGGCGCTTGCTGAGGCTGACGATGGTGTCGATCTTGTCGGCGGCCACGGTGCTCTCTTCGGGATGAAGGACGAGAAGGAATCGCCTCAGATTACCGGCGTCCGAGGGGGCCGCAGCAAATCGGTAAGCCGGAAACCGCTGGTCCCTCACCCGCCGTCCCGCGAGGCCCCGGGTATCCCTTCGGTCACACTTTCGGTCTCCTCACGTTGACCCATTTGACAATGATTTCCACCTGACTTGAAAATGGCTGTCATGACCGCAAGACCCGGAGCCAGATCCCGCGCCCGAATATCCGCCACCGCCCTCGCCGCCGGCGCCACCGCCCTCAGCGCGCTCGCCCTGACCGGCTGCGGCACCGACGACGGCGGGGGCGGCGGGGACGACGGGCGGCTGGACGTGATCGCGTCCTTCTACCCCATGGAGTTCCTCGTCGAGCGCATCGGCGGGGAGCACGTGACGATCGACACGCTCACCGAGCCCGGCACCGAGCCGCACGACCTGGACATCAGCCCGCAGCGGACCGCCGACCTCGCCGAGGCCGACCTCGTCGTCTACCTGGCCGGGCTCCAGCCCGCCGTGGACGAGGCCGTCGAGCAGTCCGGCGCGGAGCATGTCGTGGAGGCCACCTCGTTCACCGAGCTGGAGGCCCACGGCACCGAGGTCCACGGCGAGGACGAGCACGCCGAGGACGAGCACGCCGGGGAAGAGGAGCACGAGGACCACGACCACGGCGAGGACGGCCTCGACCCGCACCTGTGGCTGGACCCCACCAAGTACGCGGAGGTCGCCGAGGGCGTCGGCGCGGCGCTCGCCGAGGCGGACCCGGACCACGCCGCCGACTACGAGCGGAACACCGCGCGGCTCACCGACGAGCTGAACGCCCTGGACCAGGAGTTCACCGAGGGCCTGGCCACGACGGAGACCGACACGTTCATCACCACCCACGCCGCCTTCGGCTACCTCGCCGCCCGCTACGGCCTGCACGAGGAGGCCATCTCCGGCCTCGACCCGGAGTCCGAGCCGAGCGCCGCCAGGATGCGCGAGCTCCAGGAGGTCGCGGAGGATGACAACGTGACCACCGTGTTCTTCGAGACACTGGTCAGCGACGAGACCGCGCGGACCCTCGCCGGTGACCTCGGCCTCGCGACCGCGGTCCTCGACCCCGTCGAGGGAATCACCGACGACTCCCCCGGCGCTGACTACGTCGAGGTGATGCGCGCGAACCTCCAGGCCCTCCGCGAGGCCCTGGGCGCGTCCTGACCGGCGCCGGAAAGGAAGCAGCGACATGGAGCCCGTCATATCCCTGACAAAAGTGGCCGCCGACCTCGGCGGGCGCCCCGTGCTGCGCGGTGTCGACCTGACCGTCCACCCGGGGCAGGTGGTGGCCCTGCTCGGCGCCAACGGATCGGGGAAGTCGACGGCGGTCCGCGCCGCGGTCGGGCAGGTCCCGGTCACGGCCGGGGAGCTGACCCTGTTCGGCTCCCCCGTGCGCCGCTTCCGGGACTGGGCCCGCGTCGGCTATGTCCCCCAGCGCTCGACCGCCGCCGGCGGCGTGCCGGCCACCGTCCGCGAAGTGGTCTCCGCCGGCCGCCTCGCCCGCCGCCGGCTGCGCCCGCTGGGCCGCGCCGACCGCGCCGCCGTGGACCGCGCCCTGGCGCTGGTGGGCCTGGCGGACCGCGCCCGCGACTCCGTCAACGCCCTCTCCGGCGGGCAGCGCCAGCGGGTGTGGATCGCCCGCGCCCCCACCGGCGAGCCGGACCTGCTGATCAGGGACGAGCCGCTGGCCGGCGTGGACCTGGCCAGCCAGCGGGTCCTCGCCGCAACGCTCCGCGCCCAGCGCGACGCGGGCGTGGCGGGGCTGCTGGGGCTGCACGAGCTGGGACCGCTGGAGCCGCTGGTCGACCGGGCCGTGATCCTGTCACACGGCCGGGTGGAACGCACGGTCGAGCACCCGGCCCAGCTTCCCGAGAGCCACGCCTGCCACCCGGCGGACGCGGACGAGCCCTCCGCCGAGCCCACGCTCCAGACCGGGATCCTGTGATGCCCTGATGTTCGAAGTCCTGGACTACCCGTTCATGCAGCGGGCGCTGCTGGCCGCGCTGCTGATCGGCGTCGCCGCCCCGGCCGTGGGCATCTACCTCGTGCAGCGCCGCCAGGCCCTGATGGGCGACGGCATCGGACACGTCGCCCTGACCGGCGTCGCCCTCGGCTTCCTGCTCAGCACCAACCCGGTGTGGATGGCGGTGGCCGTCTCCGCGGTCGGCGCGGTCGCCATGGAGCTGCTGCGCTCCTCGGGCCGGGCCCGGGGCGACATCGCGCTGGCGATGCTGTTCTACGGCGGCATGGCGGGCGGTGTGATGATCATCAACCTGGCGCCCGGCGGTTCCACCGCGAACCTGACGTCCTACCTGTGGGGCTCGGTCACCACCGTCTCCCCGTCCGACATCGCCGCGATCGGCTGGCTGTCGGCGTTCGTGCTGCTGGTCTCCCTGGGCCTGCGCCGCCAGCTCTTCGCGGTCTGCCAGGACGAGGAGTTCGCCCGCGTCACCGGCCTGCCGGTCCGCACGCTCAACCTCCTGCTGGCCGTCACCGCCGCCGCCACCGTCACCATCGCCATGCGCGTCGTCGGCCTGCTGCTGGTCAGCGCGCTGATGGTGATCCCCGTCGTCGCCGCCCAGCAGGCCACCCGGAGCTTCGCGCTGACGCTGGCGCTGTCGGTGATCATCGGCGTGCTGGTGTCGGTGTCCGGCACGGTCACCTCGTTCTACGCCGACGTGCCGCCCGGCGCGACGATCGTGCTGTTCGCGCTCGGCCTGTTCGTGCTGATCTCCCTGCTCGCCCTCCCGCTGGCCAGGCACCGGGCGCGCCGCGCCGCGGCCGGCGCGAACCGGGCGGGGCACGAGCCCGCCCTGGCCTCCCGTCCGTGAGCCCGCGGAAAGCGGCTACCCTGACCGGGCAGGGACGGCAGACGCAAGGAGGCCCACTCGTGGGGACGGCAGAACCGCCGGTGCGCGGCCGGTCGACGCGCCAGCGCGCGGCGGTCGCCGCGGCACTCGCCGAGGTCGACGAGTTCCGCAGCGCGCAGGAGCTGCACGACATGCTCAAGCACCGAGGCGACTCGGTCGGCCTGACGACCGTCTATCGCACGCTCCAGTCCCTCGCCGACGCGGGCGAGGTGGACGTCCTGCGCACCAGCGAGGGCGAGGCCGTCTACCGCAGATGCAGCACCGGGGAGCACCACCACCATCTGGTCTGCCGCTCCTGCGGCAAGGCGGTGGAGGTCGCCGGGCCCGTCGTGGAGAAGTGGGCGGACGCCATCGCCACCGAGCACGGCTTCGTGGACGTCGATCACACCGTGGAGATCTTCGGCACCTGCGGGGACTGCGCCGCCCGCGCACGCGGCTGACCGCGCCGACCCGGCCCGCGGGCCGCCGCGGGCGCCGTCACCCGCCGGGCGCGCCCGCCTGGTCCGGCACCGCCACCTCGTTGGGCACCGCGCCGCCGAAGCGGCGGTCCCGGGAGGCGTACTGGAGGCAGGCCCGCCACAGATCACGGCGGTCGAAGTCCGGCCACAGCACGTCCTGGAACACCATCTCCGCGTAGGCGCTCTGCCAGATCAGGTAGTTGGACGTCCGCTGCTCCCCCGAGGGGCGCAGAAAGAGATCGACGTCCGGCATGTCGGGGAAGTACAGATACCGCGCGAGGGTCTTCTCGGTGACCTTCTCCGGCGATATCCGCCCGGCTCGCACGTCCTCGGCCAGCCGGGCCGCCGCGTCGGCGATCTCCGCGCGCCCGCCGTAGTTGACGCACATGTACAGCGTCATCGCGTCGTTGTCCCGGGTGCGTTCCTCGGCCGCCTGGAGCTTGTGGATCACCGACTTCCACAGCTTCGGCTCGCGCCCCGCCCACCGCACGCGCACGCCCATCGCGTGCAGCTCGTCGGTGCGGCGGTCGATGACGTCGCGGTTGAACGCCATCAGGAAGCGCACCTCTTCCGGGGACCGCTTCCAGTTCTCCGTGGAGAAGGCGTAGAGCGAGAGGTTCCGCACGCCGATCTCCAGACAGCCCTTGACCACCTCCAGGACCACGGCCTCGCCCCGCTTGTGCCCCTCGGTGCGGGGCAGCCCGCGCTCCTTGGCCCACCGGCCGTTGCCGTCCATGACGACCGCGACATGCCCGGGGACCAGCTCGCCGGGGAGCTTGGGCGGACGGGCCCCGGAGGGGTGCGGATCGGGGGCGCGGTACTCGCGACGCTGTCGCGACGACAGCATTCCGCGGCGGGCCATAGGGGAACTCCGTAGGGTCGGTCGGTCTGCCGCCCGAGCGTATCCCGGTCAGCCCTTCTCGACGAACCTCAAGGACCGCAGCCCGCGTTCCAGATGCCAGTGCAGATAGGCCGAGACCAGCCCGCTGCCCTCCCGCACGTGCCGCGGCTCGGCGCTGTCCGCCGTCTCCCAGTCCCCGGTCAGCAGCGCGCCGAGCAGCCGCAGCGCCCCGGGGGACGGCACGACGCTGCCCGGCACCCGGCAGTCGCCGCAGACGGAGCCGCCGGCGGCCAACGAGAAGAACCGGTTCGGCCCCGGCAGCCCGCACCGCGCGCAGTCCTCGAAACTCGGCGCGTACCCCCCGACCGCCAGCGAGCGGAGCAGGAACGCGTCCAGGACGAGCCCCGGCGCGTGCGCCCCGGCGGCCAGCGTCCGCAGCGCACCGATCAGCAGCAGGTACTGCTGCACGTTCGGCTCGCCCTCGTGGTCGGTGAACCGCTCCGCCGTCTCCAGCATCGCGGTGCCCGCCGTGTAGCGGCCGTAGTCGTCGACGATGTGCCGGCCGTAGGGCGCGATCGTCTCGGTCTGCGTGCACAGCGGCAGCCCGCGCCCGATCAGCGCGCTCCCCCGCGCGAAGAACTGGACGTCCACATGGGAGAACGGCTCCAGGCGCGCGCCGAACTTCGACTTCGTCCGCCGCACCCCGCGCGCCACCGCCCGCACCCGGCCGTGCCCGCGCGTCAGCAGGGTGATGATCCGGTCCGCCTCGCCCAGCTTCTGGGTGCGCAGCACGATGCCGTCGTCGCGGAACAGACTCATGCCGCCATTCTGGCCCATGCCCCGAACGGCCCACCCCCGCCGGGCGCGTCCGGTGCCGGTCCCGGAAGGTGGACGCGTGGACCCCACCGCTCCGCGCCGGCGCCCGAGGTGGCACCGGAACATCCTGTTCCCGGCCGAGCCGGTCCTGCGGCTCGGCCGCTGGAACGTCTCCTGGCTGCTGCCCGCCGCGGTGCTGGTGCTCATCGCGGTGGTCGACTGGAACTCGTCGGGCGATTTCCGGATCGTCACCTGGATCGTGCTGGTGCCGGGCATCGCCGGGGCGATGTGCGGGGTGGCGGCCACCGCGCTGTTCGCCGTGGCCTGCGCCCTCACGTACGCGCTGATCGACAGCGCCTTCGAGTACGACTACCAGGAGGGCCCGGCCGACTTCTTCCTGGTCGTGGCGGGCGGGCTGCTCGCCGTGCTGGCCTGCTGGCTGCGGATCCGCGCCCAGGGGCTGCTGACGCGGGCGGAGGACGCCGCCGAGGCCATCCGGCTGGCGGTGATCCGCCCGATCCCGCCCGGATCGGGCGGCCTGGACTCGGCGAGCACCTATCTGACGGCCGACGTCTCCGCCCGCGTCGGCGGCGACTTCTTCGACGTCCAGCCGTCGCCGCACGGCGCGCGGGTGCTGCTCGGCGATGTGCAGGGCAAGGGCACCTCGGCCGTGGACGCCGCCGCGGCGGTGCTGGGCGCGTTCCGCGAGGCGGCGTTCTACGAGGCGGATCTCGCCGTGGTGGCCGCGCGGCTGGAGAGCCGGATGCGCCGGCACAACGCGTACACGGCGGCCCGCCGCTGGGCCGCCGGCGGTTCGTGCCCGGCCTGCGCGCGCGGGCTGCGGGGACGGCCCCCGCGGGGGGGTGCGGTGGGCTCCCGCGCCCCGGCCCGGCCGGGGCCGTGATGCGTGGCGGGGGCGGGGACGCGCGGGGGGGCGCCGGGCGCGGGGGGGGGCCGGACGCCGGTCGCGGGCGGCCCCCCGCCGGTGCTGCGGGTGCCGCTGGCCGCCGACGAGACGCTGCTGATGGTCACCGACGGCGTCACCGAGGCCCGCGACTCCTCCGGCGCGTTCCTGCCGCTGGCCGAGCACGTGGGCGCGGGCGGCGGCACGTCGCCGGAGGCCGTGGTGGCGCGGGTGGAGAAGGCGGTCCTCGGGCACACGAAGGGGAGGCTCGCCGACGACACGGCGATCCTGGCGGTGCGGCGCAGACCGCCAGGACCGGACGGGGCCCCTGTGCCGCGGGGGGGCGGGGGGAACTAGGCTCCGTCCATGGTGAGGTCCAGGACCAGGTCCGCCGCCGCCGGCGGATGCGCGGCGCTGTCCCTGCTGTGCGCCATGACGGGCTGCCTGGACGCGGGCGGCGGGCCGACGGAGCTGCCCGGGGTGCTGGAACAGGTGCGGTTCACGGTCCTGCCGCCGGACGGCGTGACGTACGTGGACGCGGAGCGGGCGGGCGAGCTGGTGGACGAGGACCCGGAGCGTTTCGCGTTCGTCGCCGGCCTGGGCACGCCGCTGCTGGCCGCCGCCGACCTGCCGGAGAACCGCTTCGGCCTCGACCCGGGCAGCGCGGACGCGGCCGTGACGGTCGGCTTCCACGACCACTACGGGTACTGGGTGGGCGACTTCGACGAGGACGACGTCGTGGGGGCGCTGGAGGACGACGGCTTCGAGGAGGACGACGGGGTCTGGCGGAACGAGGAGGCCGGCGTCGCGTTCCAGGTCTCCGCCGACCGGATCGCCTGGGGCGACGAGGACTTCACCCCGGCCCGCCTGACGGAGGGCGAGTCCCTGGCGGACTCCCCCGCCTACGGCGAGGTGACGGACTGCCTCGGCGACGTGTACCGCGCCGACTTCATCCAGGGCGCCGAGACGGCGGCGGTCCCGCTGTACGCGTACGGGCACCTGGCGGACTCGCCGGAGGAGACCGCGACGGTGCTGTGCGTGCTGACCGACGACCGGGCCACGGCCGACGAGGCGGCCGGGCTGCTGCGGGAGACGGTCGAGACCTACCCCGAGACGTACCGCGACGCGGAGGTCACGCCCCTGAGCGGCGGCGACGGGGTGAAGGTGACGGTCCCCGACACCCGCGCCGACCAGCTCCCGGGCCGCCTGCTGTCCACGGACGTCGGTCTGATGCGGACGCTGGCGCAGTTGTGAGCCGGGACACCGCGCGGTCCCGGCCGGCGCCGGGTGTGGCGTACGTCTCGGATGCTGATACGGCGGGGGCCGGTGGCGCGGCCGGGGTTAGGCTTGCTCACGCGATGCGTTTCGGGATGCTTCTCCTTAGCCGCCGCGGCGAGGGTCTGTAGTCAGATACGGCCGACCCCCTCCCCGCGGAGTTCGGCGCTGCCGTCGGCCTTGTCCCATCCCGCCGCGATTCCGCGCGATCCGCGCAAGGAGATCCTCCGCACCATGAGCGACGCCATGAGCCACGCCCTGAGCAAGCCGACGCCCCAGACCGCCGAGACCGTCCGCCAGCGGCCCTCCGGGATGCCGATCCACCGGTACCGCCCGTTCGAGGCCGTGGACATCCCCGACCGGACCTGGCCGGGCCGGCGCGTCACCGCCGCCCCCCGCTGGCTCTCCACCGACCTGCGCGACGGCAACCAGGCGCTGATCGACCCGATGTCCCCGGCCCGCAAACGCGCCATGTTCGACCTGCTGGTCCGCATGGGCTACAAGGAGATCGAGGTCGGCTTCCCGTCCTCCGGCCAGACCGACTTCGACTTCGTACGCTCCATCATCGAGGAGGACGCGATCCCGGAGGACGTCACGATCTCGGTGCTGACGCAGGCCCGGGACGAGCTGATCGCCCGCACGGTCGAGTCGCTGGTCGGCGCGCGCCGCGCCACGGTCCACCTGTACAACGCGACGGCCCCGACGTTCCGCCGCGTCGTGTTCCGCGGCGGCCGGGACGAGGTCCGGCAGATCGCGGTGGACGGCACCCGGCTGGTGATGGAGTACGCCGACAAGCTGCTGGACGACCGGACGGTGTTCGGCTACCAGTACAGCCCGGAGATCTTCACCGACACCGAGCTGGACTTCGCGCTGGAGGTCTGCGAGGGCGTGATGGACGTCTGGCAGCCCGGCCCCGGCCGGGAGATCATCCTCAACCTGCCGGCCACCGTGGAGCGTTCGACCCCCTCCACGCTCGCCGACCGGTTCGAGTGGATGTCGCGGAACCTGTCGCGCCGCGAGTTCATCTGCCTGTCCGCGCATCCGCACAACGACCGCGGCACCGCCGTGGCCGCCGCCGAGCTGGCGCTGATGGCGGGCGCGGACCGGGTCGAGGGCTGCCTGTTCGGTCAGGGCGAGCGCACCGGGAACGTGGACCTGGTGACCCTGGGCATGAACCTGTTCTCGCAGGGTGTCGATCCGCAGATCGACTTCTCGCGCATCGACGAGATCCGCCGCACCTGGGAGTACTGCAACCAGATGGAGGTCCACCCGCGCCACCCGTACGTGGGCGACCTCGTCTACACGGCGTTCTCCGGCTCGCACCAGGACGCCATCAAGAAGGGCTTCGAGGCGATGGCCGACGAGGCCGCGGCGGCGGGCGCCTCCGTGGACGATCTGGTGTGGGACGTGCCGTATCTGCCGATCGACCCCAAGGACGTCGGCCGCTCGTACGAGGCCGTGATCCGGGTCAACTCGCAGTCCGGCAAAGGCGGCGTCGCGTACGTGCTGAAGGCGGACCACGCGCTGGACCTGCCGCGCCGCATGCAGGTGGAGTTCTCGCGGATCATCCAGGAGAAGACCGACGCCGAGGGCGGCGAGGTCACCCCGGCGCAGATCTGGGACGTCTTCCGGGACGAGTACCTGCCGGTACCGGGCGCCGCCTGGGGCCGGGTCGCGCTGCGCGACGCGCAGACCTCGACGTCGAGCGAGGGCCACGACGAGCTGACCGTCGAGGCCGTGGTGGACGGCGTGGACACCGTCCTGACCGGCCGGGGGAACGGGCCGCTCGCCGCGTTCTTCGACGCGCTGGCGGCGGCCGGGGTCATCGGCGACGACATGCGGCTGCTGGACTACGTCGAGCACACCATGAGCGAGGGCGCCGGGTCGCAGGCCGCCGCCTACATCGAGTGCGCCATCGGTGACCGGGTGCTGTGGGGTGTCGGGATCGACGCCAACATCGTGCGCGCCTCCCTGAAGGCGGTCGTCTCGGCCGTCAACCGGGCGACGCGCGCGCCGAGGTGAGGTCCGCTTTCCGTACCGGTTTTGCCGACGCACTACTGACGCGGGCGGCGCCGTGTGGTTAGCATCACGCCACGGCAAGGTTGCCAAGCGGTGACGGAGGTACGGCGTGGTGCGCTCCAGGTTGGCCAGACTGGCGGGGATCCGCACGGCCTGGCGGGTGATCGACGACGGTGATTTCTTCTGCGCCGCCTGCGGTGGTGACCGCTGCTACCAGCGGCTCGGCGGGCGGCGCAGGTTCACGGTGCTCGGGCTGCCGGTGCTGGCCCGAGGCGACGCCGAGCCGGTCGTGGAGTGCGTGTCCTGCCGTGGGCGTTTCCCGCTGTCGGCGCTGGACGAGCCGACGACCACGCGGCTGTCCGTACTGCTGCGCGACGGTGTGCACACCGTCGCCGTCGCGCTGCTGGCCGCCGGGGGCGGCGGCGCGGTCGCCGCGCGGCGGACGGCGGTGGAGTCGGTGCGGGCGGCCGGGTTCCGCGACTGCACGGAGGAGCGTTTACTGACCCTCCAGGCGGCGATGGGCGCACGGACCCTGCCGCCGCCGGCCCACGAGGTCCGCGAGGCGCTGACGGCGCTGGCGCCGCACCGGGCGGCTCCCGGCCGGGAGAGCCTGCTCCTGCACGGCGCGCGCATCGCGCTGGCGGACGGCCCCTACGGCGCCGAGGAACGGGAGATGCTGACGATCGTCGGCGACGCCCTGAGACTGCCCCCCGCCGACACAGAACGCCTGCTCGCCGCAGCGGCCCAGCCCCACTGACCCCACCGCCCACCGGCCGGCCCCGGCAACGCCGACAACACGGACGCGGCGAACGATACGAACCAGCCTCATCCAGCGGGCGGTTCAGACAACCCGACGGCACCGCCCCCGCACCGAGTGCCGGGGGCCTGACCAGCCGGTCCACGGCGACCCCGGCGACACAGCCGCAGCTCACCGCATGAAACGCCCTGCCCAGCGGGAAGTTCAGAAGCTTCCACCGCACAGCTACACCACGCCGGACAGCAGCCAGGCGACGGTGATCCCGACACCGCAGCCGCAGCCCCACCGAACCGCCCGCGCCTGACGGGAAGTTCAGACGACCCCACAGCACCGCCCCACACGCCGAACGACAGGGACCACGGCCAAGCCCGGCAACGCGACCTCACCGGCCGGTCCATGGTGATCCCGCCGCACCGAACCGCATCAAACGCCCCTGCCCAGCGGAGAGTTCAGACGTTCCCCAGCACCGCGCTACGGGTCCCAGCCAAGCCCGGCAACGCGACCTCAGCAACCGGTCCACGGCCACCCCGGCGACACAGCCGCAGCTCCGGGGACGCGGTCGCCTGTCACCGGCGCGTACGGCCGCGCCGACCACTCTTCGCGGGCGGGACGCTCGCGCGGGAGTCTTCGCCAGGGCGGGGCGGGTGAGGCGCCGCCACCGCGCGCCGTCCGGGAGAGCGAACGACGCGCGGTGACGGCATCTGTCCCTTATTCACATCTCCCAGCCCACGAGGCAGGGCGAAAACTAGTTAGCCGGCTTTAGCGGCCCCGGCCATCACCCCCGAAGACCATCTCCCTCCCCCCGATGCCGTCACCGCGCGCCGTCCGGGAGAGCGAACGACGCGCGGTGACGGCATCGGGGGGAGGGAGATGGTCTTCGGGGGTGATGGCCGGGGCCGCTACGTGCGGACGGCGGTGAGGTAGCCGTTGTCGGGGCTGCCGCCGCCCTCGCGGCCGTACGACTCGGTCAGCTCGGGGTGGGGGCGGAACCGGGGCTCCCAGCCCTGCTCGGCCAGCCACTCCGGCGCGTCCGGGCCGAGCCCGCCGGGCGGACGGGCGGTCTGCTCCTGGCCGAGCAGCTTCCGGATGCCGTCGAGCCCCGGGCTGTCGGGCCGGATGTGCTCGCACGAGAACCGGCTGCCGGCCGGCGTCATGGCGCCCGCCGTGGTCAGCACCCGGCGGGCGGCCTCCCGGGGCACGTAGCCGAGCACGCCCTCGGCCAGCCACGCGGTGGGAACCCCGTCGCGGAACCCGGCGCCGTGCAGCGCGGCGGCCCAGTCGTCCCGCAGGTCGCAGGGGACGACCACACGGCGGCAGGCGGGGGCGGCGTCCCGGGTGCCGAGGATCTCCTCCTTGAAGGAGAACATCTCGGGCAGATCGACCTCGAACAGATCGACCGCCTTCGGCCAGGCCAGCCGGAACGCGCGGGTGTCCAGACCGGCGCCGAGGATGACGACCTGCTCGCAGCCCGTGGCGACGGCGTCCAGCAGATAGTCGTCGAAGAAGCGCGTGGCGACGGAGCGGCCTTCGTAGAAGACATCGACGAGCCGTCCCACGGTGGCCCAGGTGTCGGCCGACCCGGGGGGCGCCGACGGGTCGAGGAACGCGTCCCGCGCCGCGTCGGCGAACGCCTGGGCGAAGGGATCCGCGTAGAGCCTGTCCTCGCGGCCGGTCTCTCTGGCGCGGATGAGGGCGACCCCGATCGCCGTCGTGCCCACTCCCGCCAATGATTCCGGCACACTCGCCGCTGCTGCCATCAACACTCCCTCGTCTCCGGGTGGATCAGGGCGACCCGGCCGACGTTAGCCGTGATCGCGCGATGCGGACCCACGCGTACGAAATTCGTGAGATAGCGATGAAAGTGCGGGCGGGGCGACTCAGTCGGGCGCGATCGGTGACCGGCTCATCTTTGCTTCCGGCAACACTCGCCTCGTGTCGTCCCGAGCGTGCCGCGCGGCCGGGAAGGCGCGCCGTTCAGGCCGTCGCCGGTGCTCCGGCCAGGAAGGCCGCGATGGCCTCGCGCGGGCCCCGGGCCTCGGGGACGGCGAGGAGGGGATAGACGTGGATGGACCCGAGGGCCACCACCAGATCGCAGGCGACGCCCGCCGCGCGGGCGCGGCGGGCCAGGTCGCGGTTCTGCGGGTGGAGCGTGTCCCGGGTGCCGGTGAAGACCAGCATGCGGCCCAGGCCGGTGAAGTCGCCGAAGAGCGGGCTGATCTCGGGGCGGGCCGGGTCGTCGGCCCCGGCCCAGGCGCGACCGCAGGCGCGCAGGCCCTCGGCCGCCAGCCAGGGATCGGTTTCGTCGTGCGCGGCGGTCTCCGGGTCCGTCAGCGTGGCGTCGACGAACGGCGAGATCAGCACCGTCTCGGGCGCGTGGCCGCCCTCGGCGGCGAGGGTCTGGGCCAGGGCGAGGACCAGGCCGCCGCCCGCCGAGTCGCCCATCAGGACCGGCGGCGGGCCGCCCGTTCCCCGGGCCATGTCCAGCAGCGGCGGGAACGTGTCGCGCCACGTGTGGCCGGGTGCCAGCGGGTACTGCGGGGCGCGGACGACCGAGCCGGTCCGTTCGGTCAGGTCGGCGAGGAACTCCCAGTGCTGCGGCGCGAAGTCCATGATGTACCCGCCGCCGTGGACGTAGAGCACCGCGCGGCCCGGGTGCGCCGGGTCCGCGGGCCGCTTCGGGCGGAAGGTCCAGACGGGGAAGCCGGGGGCGTCGTCGCACGACAGGTCCACCCGGCGGCCGACCCTGGCCGGTGGCCGGGCGGGGCCCTCGGCCTGGAGCCGGCGCGCCCCGGTGAGGGTCCGCTCGGCGTCCGACAGCCGGTCCTTCATCGCCAGCAGGCGCAGCGTCTGGATGAACGTCGTCTGCTCGGCGCTGATCATCCGGTCCGTCTCCTCACCCCGCGCGGCTCGCCCCCCGCGGCACCCGGTCGCACGTCACACGGTCACACCCGCGTCGCGGCGCGGGGCGACGCGCTGACCCTCATCTCCTCCTCGACCGAACCCCGCCGCAGCGAGCGGATGTCGTACAGGTAGTTCATCCGCAGCCGCCACGGCGCGCGCGCCCCCTGCTTGGGGAACGCGTCGATGGAGCGGAGCACATATCCGGCGGCGAAGTCGAGGAACGGCTCCTCCGCGACGGACGGGTCCCGTTCGGGGACGCACTGACGGTAGCCGTGCTCGTCCATGTGCGCCAGGAGACGGCACACGTACTCGGCGACCAGGTCGGCCTTGAGCGTCCAGGAGGCGTTGGTGTAGCCGACGGTGAACGCGAAGTTCGGCACGCCGCTGAGCATCATGCCCTTGTACGCCATGGTCTCGGGCAGCTTGACGTCCCGCCCGTCGACGGCCAGTTCCATCCCGCCGAACGCCAGCAGGTTGAGCCCGGTGGCGGTGACGATGATGTCGGCCTCCAGCTCGGCGCCGGAGACGAGCTTGATGCCGGTCTCGGTGAAGCGCTCGACGCGGTCGGTGACCAGGGAGACGTCACCGCGCCGTATCGCCTTGAACAGGTCGGCGTCCGGCACCACGCACAGCCGCTCGTCCCACGGGTTGTAGCGGGGCTTGAAGTGGACGTCGATCTCGTACCCGGCGGGCAGCGACCGCTTGGCGAGCGTCCGCAGCACCTTCTTCACGAGCTGCGGCCGGTGCCGGCTGAGCTGGTAGAAGCCGGTGTGCAGAAGGACGTTCTTCCACCGGGTGGCGGTGTACGCGGCCTTCTCGGGCAGCACCTTGCGCAGGCCGTGGTGGAGCGGGTCCACGCTGGGCTGAGTGATGATGTAGGTGGGGGAACGCTGGAGCATCGTCACCTTGGCCGCGTCCCGCGCCATCGACGGGGCGAGTGTGACGGCTGTCGCGCCGCTGCCGATGATCACCACGCGCTTGCCCGCGTAGTCCAGGTCGGTGGGCCAGTGCTGCGGATGGATGATCCGGCCGGTGAACCGGTCGGCGCCGGGGAACTCGGGGGTGAAGCCCTCGTCGTAGCGGTAGTAGCCGCTGCACGTGTAGAGGAAGCCGCAGGTGAGGCGCACGGTCTCGCCGGTGTCGGTGCGCTCGGCGGTCACCGTCCAGCGGGCGTCGTCGCTGGACCACTCGGCCCGCACCACGCGGTGGTGGTAGCGGACCGCGCGGTCGACGCCGTACTCGCGGGCGGTGTCGCGGACGTAGGCCAGGATCGACGAACCGTCGGCGATCGACTTGCGGTCGGTCCACGGCCGGAAGCGGTACCCCAGGGTGTACATGTCGGAGTCCGAGCGGATGCCCGGGTAGCGGAACAGGTCCCAGGTGCCGCCGATCGCGTCGCGGGCCTCCAGGATGGCGTACGTCTTGCCGGGGTTCTCGCGCCGCAGATGGCACGCGGCGCCGATGCCGGACAGGCCGGCGCCGACGATCAGGACATCGACGTGCTCGGGAGTGCTCATCGCTGTTACCTCGCTGTACTTCTCGTTGCTGTCCTCGTGACGGTGCTGCGGGGGCTACTTCGGGGCGACCGCGACGTCGTCCAGGGCCGTGTTGCGGGCGCTGGTCGAGCGGCCGAGCCGGGCGACCTCCTCGTCCATCAGCGGCAGCAGCCTGGGCGCGTGCTTGAGGGTCTGCCGGTCGCCGAGGCGTGAGGCGATCACCGGCTTCAGCCAGCGCAGCGCGCCGACCCAGCCGGGCACGTTGACGCGGCGCTTGCGCCCGGCGAGCCCCTTGACGAACGCCTCGACGCAGACCTCCACGGACGTGGTCCGCTTCAGCGGCCCCGGCAGGACCTTGAGCATCTGCCGGAACGCGGACAGGTCCTGCTTGGCGTCACGCACCAGCGGGGTGTCGATCCACGACGGGTGGGCGCTGCCGACGGCGACGCCGTGGTGGGCGACCTCCAGCCGCACCGCGTCGGCGAAGTGCTCGACGCCGGCCTTGCTGGCGTTGTAGGCGACCAGGCCGGGGGCGGGCGTGAACGCGGCGAGCGAGGACACCACGAGGATGTACCCCTTGCGCTCGATCACCGAAGGGAGCGCGGCGCGCACGGTGTTGAAGACGCCGAGCACGTTGATGTCCATGACGCGCTTGAACGTGGCCGGATCGACGCGCAGGACCGAGCCGTAGGAGGCGATCCCGGCGTTGGCCAGCACCAGATCGATGCCGCCGAACCGGGCGGCGCCCGCCGCGACGGCCCGCTCCATGGCGGGCAGGTCGCAGACGTCGCAGGCGACGGTGTGCACGTTCTCCTCGCCCAGCTCGGCGGCGAGGGCGGCGAGCGGCTCCGCGTCGAGATCGGTGAGCACCAGCTTCACGCCGTGTCCGGCCAGCGCGCGGGCGGTCTCGGCACCGATGCCGCGGGCGGCTCCGGTGATCAGGGCGACTTTGCCCTCAAGCGCCCTGATCGACGGTGATATGGGCATGGACACCTCCTCGGTACGGCCCGTGTCACGTATCTGGAACCGGGCGGTGTCACTTTTGCATCTGATACGCCGCAGTGTCAATATCAGGGGTGATGAGCCCCGGACAGCAGACGACCCCGCCCACGGCCCGGACCACGACCGGCCGCACCTACCGCGGCGCCGACCGGCGCCAGCGCCAGGACGAGCGCCGGGCGCGGCTGATGGAGGCGGGCATCGAGACGTTCGGGACCATCGGGTACCGCAACGCGACGGTCGACCGCGTCTGCGCCGCCGCCGGGCTGACGAAGCGGTACTTCTACGAGTCCTTCGACGACAGCGAGGAGTTGCTGCTGGCCGTCTACGGGCGGGTGGCCGAGGAGTTGCACACGCGGATCGTCGCCGACGCCGAGGCCGCCGCCCCGGACATCGAGGCGCAGGTGCGGGCCGCCCTGACCGCGCTGTTCCGGACGATCGGCGACGATCCGCGCCTGGCGCGGATCGCGTTCGTGGAGATCCTCGCGGTGAGCGGGACGGTCGACAGCGCCTGGCAGGCGGTCAACACCGCGTTCGTGGACACGATCCTCCAGCTCACGCAGCCCTATCTGGACGCGGCCGACCTCTCCGAGACCGATCTGGAGATCCTCGCCACCGGCGTCCTCGGGGCCGTGGTGCTGATCGCGCAGCGGTGGATCCTGGGCGAGCGGGCCCAGCCGATCGAGGCGCTGGTGTCCAACGCGCACACCCTCGTGATGGCCGTGGTCAGCCGGGTCGCCGCCCTGGACTGAGACGCCCGGCCCCGAACGTACGACGGCGGCCCGGCGGACGGTTCTCCACCGTCCGCCGGGCCGCCGTCGTGCGACCGCCGCGGGGCCGTCAGAAGCCCAGGCGCCGGAGCTGCTTGGGGTCGCGCTGCCAGTCCTTGGCGACCTTCACGTGCAGGTCGAGGAAGACCGGCGTGCCCAGCAGCGCCTCGATCTGACGCCGCGCCTTGGTGCCGACGTCCTTCAGCCGGGCGCCCTTCGGGCCGATCACGATGCCTTTCTGGCTGGACCGCTCGATGAAGAGGTACGCGTGGATGTCCAGCAGCGGCCGGTCGGCCGGGCGGTCCTCCCGGGGCAGCATCTCCTCGACCACCACCGCGATCGAGTGCGGCAGCTCGTCCCGCACGCCCTCCAGCGCGGCCTCGCGGATCAGCTCCGCGATCATCACCTGCTCGGGCTCGTCGGTGAGGTCGCCCTCCGGGTACAACGGCGGACCCTCGGGCAGCAGCGGCACCAGCAGGTCGGCCAGAAGCGACACCTGCCGCCCGGCGGTGGCCGAGACCGGGACGATCTCCGCCCACTCGATGCCCACCTCCCGGCCCAACTGGTCCACGGCGATGAGCTGTTCGGCGAGCGCGTCGTTGTCCACCAGATCGGTCTTGGTGACGACGGCGACCTTGGGCGTCCGCTTGATCTGGGACAGCTCCTTGGCGATGAAACGGTCGCCGGGGCCGATCTTCTCGTTGGCCGGGAGGCAGAAACCGATCGCGTCCACCTCGGCCCACGTGGCCCGGACGACGTCGTTCAGCCGCTGGCCGAGCAGGGTGCGCGGCTTGTGCAGACCCGGGGTGTCCACCAGGACGAGCTGCGCGTCCGGGCGGTGCACGATGCCGCGCACCGTGTGCCGGGTGGTCTGCGGACGGTTGGAGGTGATCGCGACCTTGATGCCCACCAGGGCGTTGGTCAGCGTGGACTTGCCCGCGTTGGGACGGCCGACGAAACAGGCGAATCCGGAACGGTGGCTCGGCTCAGAGGTGCTCATGACCCGGCGATGGTCGCACGAAGCCGCCCGTCGGGGCCAGCCAGGAGCACAGTGACGCCCTTGCCGCCCGCCCCGCCCCCGCCCCGCCCACGTCCCGGACGGCCGCGAGATCGCCCTCCGCCACCCCGTCCGCCGCGCTGACCACGGCCGCCGCCTCCAGCGCCACCGCCCCGCTCGCCACGGCCATCGCCACCGCCGTCTGGAGCGCGCTCAGCTTCAGCGAGTCCAGCGCGACGGTGGTGGCCACATAGGTGCGGCCGGTCTCGTCGCGGACGGCGGCTCCCTCCGGAACGCCGTTGCGGGCACGGGCACTTCGGGCGAGCGTGATGATCTTGCGGTCCTCGGGATCGAGCGCGTCTGCGGAGGGGGCGGCGTCAGTCATACGACCGAGCTTATGTGCTGGGCCGGGCTCACAGATCCGTGGTACCCGGCTGGTCCGGGGGCGGGGCGGGCACCCGTCCCGCGGCCACCCCCTCCAGCTTCTCGACCGCGCGCTCCGCGATCTTCTCCACGTCCCCGAGGGCGCCGTCGTCCCGCCCGGCCTGCGCGACCCGGAGGATCTGCGCGCCGACGCGGACGATCACCAGATCGGCCACGACGGGCGTGCTCGCCGTCTCGCCGTCGATCCGCCGGTGGAAACGGACGGCGAGCGACTCCTCGCCCAGGCGTCCCGTCTCCAGCGGCGCCGCGTCGTAGGCCACGGAGACCGCCTTGTCGGCCGGGCCCTCGGGCGTGTGGAAGGTGGCGCACTCGTCGAGCGCGGCGCGGACGTCGTCCAGATCGCCCCCGGCTGCCCCGGCGTCCGGGTGCGCGGCGGCGACGGTGGTGACGAACGGGCCGCTGCGGGACTTGGCGAACCCGGCCCTGACCACGCCGTCACTGTCGCTGTCGCTGTCGTCGGCGCCGTCGCCGCCGTCGATGTCGAAGAGGCCGTCACAGGCGGGCTCGGTCGGCCGGGGAACGCCGAAGCCCCGCTTCTCGGCGTTCTTCTCGCTGTCACCGGCCCAGCCCTCGGGGAAGTCCACGGCGTCGAGCAGGGCCTCGCGCAACTGGTGCTCGCTGAGCGCCTCCCCGGCCGCCGGCCGCCCCGGAGCCAGAGCCAGGCTCAGCACGGACAGCCCGACGGCGAGGGCGGTCCACAGGGTCCGAAGGTGGTGAGCGTGCATGCCTCCCATGGCGCCACCCGAACGCCCGTGCGGCCACCGACGCACGGCCATTCGGGTGACACGAGCGAGGGGGACGCGCCCCCGCGGGGCACGCCGGACCGCCCTCACGGGCGAGGTGACGCACGGCCCGGGGCAGGCGACGTCGTCCGGGACCCGGCCTCGGGGCGCCCCCGGGTATGGCCCCGCCAGGGCCCGGAACAGAGGCCCAAGAGCCTGTCTTCCGGCTCGCGGATCAGGCCGCGCGGCCCTCGGGCCCTCGGAAAGAGCCCGGAAGTGCCCCCGGCTCGCGGCTCGTGCCCGGCCGGTACCCGCGCGACGCGGCAACGCGGCCCGGGGGCACCTCCCGACGGAAGACCGGGGAGGGACGCCAGGGCGCGCGGCCCCGCCACAGTCCGGAAGGGAGGCCCTGAAGCCGGTCTTCTGGATCTTTGTGGATCAGGCCGCGTGTCTCCCAGGCCCTCGGGGGCCTCGGAGGTACCCCCGGATCGCGGCTCGTACGGTGGGGGCACCTCCCGGACGGAAGAGCCGGAGGGACGCCATGGCGCGCGGCCCCACCGCAAGAAATCCGGAAGGAGAGGCCCTAGCTCTGCCCCTGCCCGTGGCCGTGGTCGCGGCGGGAGGCCGGGGCGGGGGTCCGGTCGCCGTCCCCGGCGGGTTCCGCCGCGATCGGCTCGACCAGGACGCGGTCGATCCTGTTGCGGCGGCCGGCGGCCGACTCCGCCGTCAGGCGCAGCGCGGCCGGCGGAGCGACCGGGGTCAGGCTCTGCTCCGACGAGACGTCCACCACCGCCCTGGCACCCGCGATCGGGACCCGGCCCAGGGCCTTGGCCAGCAGGCCGCCGACGGTCTCCACGTCCTCGTCGTCCAGCCGCAGCCCGTACAGCTCGCCCAGCGCGCCCAGGTCCAGCCGGGCCGTGACCCGGCGCACGCCGCCGCCCAGCTCCTCGACCGGCGGCAGCTCCGTGTCGTACTCGTCGGTGATCTCGCCGACGATCTCCTCCAGGATGTCCTCGATCGTCACCAGCCCGGCCGTGCCGCCGTACTCGTCGATCACGACCGCCGCGTGCGTGTGGTCCCGCTGCATCTCGCGCAGCAGGTCGCCCGCGTTCTTGGTGTCGGGCACGAACGTGGCCGGCCGCATCACCGTCTCGACCAGCTCGGCCTCGGCCGCCCGGCTGTCGTGCACCTTCCGGGTCAGGTCCTTCAGATACGCGATGCCGACGATGTCGTCGTCGCTCTCGCCCGTCACCGGGATCCGCGAGAAACCCGAGCGCAGCGCCAGCGTGAGCGCCTGCCGCAGCGTCTTGTGCCGGTCGATCGTCACCAGATCGGTGCGCGGCACCATCACCTCGCGCACCAGGGTGTCGCCCAGCTCGAACACCGAGTGCACCATCCGGCGCTCCTCGTCCTCGATCAGCGACTCGCGCTCCGCCAGGTCCACCATCGCCCGCAGCTCGGCCTCCGAGGCGAACGGCCCCTTGCGGAAGCCCTTGCCCGGCGTGAGCGCGTTGCCCAGGATGATCAGGAACTGCGTCAGCGGGCCCAGCACCCGCGCCAGCGGCACCAGCACGTACGCCGCGGCGGTCGTCGTGTTCAGCGGGTGCTGGCGGCCGATCGTGCGCGGCGAGACCCCGACCGCGACGAACGACAGCAGCACCATCACGCCGAACGCCACGGTCAGCGCCTGCCAGACCTCGCCGAACTCCTTCAGGCAGGCGTACGCCACCAGCACCGCCGCGCCCATCTCGCTGGCGACGCGCAGCAGCAGCGCCAGGTTCAGGTAACGCGTCGGGTCGGCGGCGGCCACCGCGAGGCGGGCCGCGCCGCGCCGGCCGGCGCGGACGGCCTCCTCGGCGCGGAAGCCGGTGATCATCGCCAGACCGGCCTCCGCGCAGGACGCCAGCCAGGCCACGACGAGCAGGGCGACGACGGCCAGGAGCAGGGAGCCGGTCATGTCATCGTCGGAGCCGGCGACGGCCCCGTCAGGCCGCGCTCGCCGCGCCAGCCGTCCACGATGGCCTTCTGGAGTCCGAACATCTCGGCCTTCTCCACGGGCTCCTCATGGTCGTAGCCCAGCAGGTGCAGCACGCCGTGCACGGTGAGGAGCTGGAGCTCGTCGTCCATGGAATGCCGGGTGGGTGCCTCCTCGCCCTGCTTCCTGGCCACCTGGGGACAGAGCACGACGTCCCCCAGGAGGCCCTGGACGGGCTCCTCGTCGTCCCGGGACGGGGGCCGCAGCTCGTCCATCGGGAACGACATCACGTCGGTCGGCCCGGGCAGCTCCATCCACTGGAGATGGAGCTGCTCCATGGCCGCCTCGTCGACCGCGATGACCGACAGCTCGGACAGCGGATGGATGCGCATCCTGGCGAGGGCGTAGCGGGCGATGTCCAGAAGGGACCGCTCGTCGATCTCGACGCCGGATTCGTTGTTGACCTCGATCGCCATGATGACGGGCGGCTACTTTCCGTTCCGGTCGTCGAAGCGGTCGTACGCGTCCACGATGCGGCCGACGAGCTTGTGCCTGACGACGTCCTGGCTGGTGAGCCGGGAGAAGTGGACATCGTCCACGTCCTGGAGGATGTCCTGCACCTGCCGCAGCCCGCTCTTGGTGCCGTTGGGCAGGTCGACCTGGGTCACGTCGCCCGTGATCACGATCTTGGACTCGAAGCCCAGCCGGGTCAGGAACATCTTCATCTGCTCGGCGTTCGTGTTCTGCGCCTCGTCCAGGATGATGAACGCGTCGTTCAGCGTCCGGCCGCGCATGTAGGCCAGCGGCGCGACCTCGATCGTGCCCGCGCTGAGCAGCCGCGGGATCGAGTCGGGGTCGAGCATGTCGTGCAGCGCGTCGTAGAGCGGGCGCAGATACGGGTCGATCTTCTCGTAGAGCGTGCCGGGCAGGAAGCCGAGCCGCTCGCCCGCCTCGACGGCGGGGCGGGTGAGGATGATCCGGTTGACCTGCTTGGACTGGAGCGCCTGCACCGCCTTGGCCATCGCCAGGTACGTCTTGCCGGTACCGGCCGGGCCGATGCCGAACACGATCGTGTGGGTGTCGATCGCGTCCACGTAGTGCTTCTGGTTCAGCGTCTTGGGGCGGATCGTCTTGCCGCGGTTCGACAGGATGTTCTGCGTGAGGACCTGCGCGGGGCTGGTGGCGCCGCCGCTGCCGTCCGTGCCCCGCAGCATCGCGATCGACCGCTCGACGGCGTCCTCCGTGAGGGGCTGGCCGGTGCGCAGGACGAGCATCATCTCGTCGAACAGGCGCTGGATCAGGTCCACCTCGGCCCGATCGCCGGTGGCGCTGATCTCGTTCCCCCGGACGTGGATGTCCGTCGCGGGGAAGGACTTCTCGATGACGCGCAGCAGCGCGTCGCCGGAACCGAGCACCGTGACCATCGGGTGCTTCGCCGGCACGGTGAACCGGGCGGTCGCTTCGGCGGCGGGGGCCGCCGGCTGGTGTGTCGGTGTCTGTGTCATGGGCGGCCCGCTGCGGACCTGCTCATCCCTCTCTGCACTGGAGTACCGGATTCCCAGGGTACGACGCGGAACCGGCGGAGCCGTAGGAAATTACGGAGCGCGATCACCCCTGTTCGCCGCGGCCGTGAGGCCGGCGCCGGTCAGCGCGGCGGCCGTCGCGAGGGCGGCGGCGGCCAGCAGCGCCCAGGCGGGGTCGAGACGGATCAGGCCCGCCCCGGCGGCGGCGCCGGCGGCCAGGCAGGCGATGGCGCCGGCCCGCCGGGGCCAGGGCTGCGCGCGGCCGGCGCCCAGCGGGGAGTCGGCCGCGAGGCCGGTGACCGTGGAGGTCACGACGACGGTGGTGACGTCCTTGACGGCCATCTCGCGGGCGACCGCCGCCTGAGCGCCCATCGCGACGGCGAGGGCCCCGGCGACCGGCAGATGCCCGGTGCCCGCGAACAGCGCGGCCCCCGACCCGGCCGTCACCAGGCCGACGCCGACGACCAGCGCGGCCTGCCGCCCGGGACGCCCGGCCCGGCCGGGCCCCGCCGGGCGCAGGACGCGCCCGGCGACCGCCGCTCCGGCGGCGAAACACACCAGGGTGACGGCGGGCCCCAGCGTGGGCAGCTCCCCGGTCCCGGCCACGGCGGCGCCGAGGATGATCACGTTGCCCGTCATGTTCCCGGCGAAGACGCCGCCGAGGGACAGATAGCTGACGGCGTCGACGGCGCCGGTGGCGAAGGTCAGGACGAGCAGGAGCCACAGCCGCAGGTGCCGGTGCGCGGCCACGAGGGCGGCCTCAGCCCCGGAAGCCGAGCGTCGGCACCGCCCGGCGGCGGGGGCACAGGCGGCCGGTGCCGGACAGCAGGCCCGACAGGAACGCGTACCGCTCCAGGTCCCCGCCCGGGGACTCGCCGCGCGGGGTCAGGGCCCGCACCCGGTGCCACCAGGCCGCCACCTCGCCCCAGTCGGGCGCGGCCAGCGAGCCGCCGAACTCCTGCACGGACAGCGCCGCCGTCAGCCCGGCCAGCGCCAGCCGGTCCGCCAGCGGCCAGCCGGCGAGCGTGCCGGTGACGAACCCGGCCATGAAGACGTCCCCCGCGCCCGTGGTGTCCAGCGGCTCCACGAGGATCGCGGGCACCTCGGCGGTCTCCCCGGTGCGGCCGTCCACCGCGTACGCCCCGTCGGCGCCCATGGTGACGACGGCCAGCGGCACCACGGCGGTCAGCGCGTGCGCGGCGGCCCGGGGCGAGTCGGTCCGCGTGTACCGCATGGCCTCGGCGGCGTTCGGCAGGAACGCCTCGCAGTGCGCCAGGTCGGGCAGGGCTCTCAGATCCCAGGCGCCCGTCTCGTCCCACCCGGTGTCCGCGAAGACCAGGCTCCCGGAGCGGGCCGCCTGGCCGATCCACTCCTGCGGCTCCCCCGCGCGCAGCGAGGCGACGCAGGACCGGGCCGGCGGCGGGCACCGGTCCCCCGGCGCCTCCCTCGGCAGCGGCGCCTCGTGCCCGTGCGACACCATCGTGCGGTCCCCGTCGTACGCCATGGAGACCGTCACCGGGGAGTGCCAGCCGGGCACCATCCGGGAGTGGGACAGGTCGATGCCCTCGCCCCGCTCCAGCGTCTCCCAGCAGTACTCGCCGTACTTGTCGTCGCCGAACGCCGCCGCCAGGCTCGTGCGCAGACCGAGCCGGGCGAGGGCGGTCGCCATGTTCGCCACGCCGCCGGGGCTGGAGCCCATGCCCCGGGCCCACGACTCGGTGCCGCTCACGGGCGCCGAGTCCAGCCCGGTGAAGATGATGTCCAGGAACACCGTCCCGGTCAGGTACACGTCGCACGGCGGATCCCCCGGGGCACGCACCGCGGCGAGCGGGTCAACGGTCTGCATGGTCACCAGTGGCTCCGGGTCGTGGTCGTGGCGGACATCTACGGTACGTTCCGGCTCATGAGGCTCTCCATCATCGGCGGCGGCGGATTCCGCGTTCCCCTGGTATACCGGGCCCTACTGACAACGGCGGGCCGCGACGCGTCCGGCCGCCGCTGCTCCGAGGTGACGCTGTACGACACCGACCCGCGCCGCGTCCGGGTGATCGCGTCGGTGCTCGCCGCCGAGGGGGCGGGCGTGCCGGACGCGCCGTCGGTGCGGATCGCGGACTCGCTCGATGACGCCGTGCGCGGCGCGGACTTCGTGTTCTGCGCGGTGCGCGTGGGCGGCACGGCGGGCCGCGTGGCCGACGAGCGGGTGCCGCTGGCCGCGGGGGTGCTCGGCCAGGAGACGGTCGGCGCGGGCGGCGTGCTGTACGGGCTGCGCACGATCCCGGTGGCGCTGCGGATCGCGGCGCGCGTCCGTGAACTGGCCCCCGAGGCCTGGCTGATCAACTTCACCAACCCGGCCGGGATGGTGACCGAGGCGATGTCCGCCGAGCTGGGCCACCGGGTGATCGGGATCTGCGACTCGCCGGTCGGCCTGGTCCGGCGCGCGGCGCGGGCGGCGGGCGCCGACCCGGCGGAGGTGTCGTTCGGCTACGTCGGGCTCAACCACCTCGGCTGGCTCCAGTCGTTGACGCACCGGGGCACCGATCTGCTGCCCGGGCTGCTCGCGGACGACGCGGCGCTGGCGTC
This sequence comes from Streptomyces specialis, assembly GCF_001493375.1. Lineage (GTDB taxonomy): Bacteria > Actinomycetota > Actinomycetes > Streptomycetales > Streptomycetaceae > Streptomyces > Streptomyces specialis. Next base: position 698,292 of record NZ_LN929897.1, on the reverse strand, counting down.
GTTCGAGGAGGGCCGGCTGTTCGGCGCGGAGTGGCTGCGGGCGCTGGGCGTGCTCCCCAACGAGTACCTGCACTACTACTACTTCGGCGGCGAGACCCTGGCGGCGACCCGCGAGGCGGCCGAGACGCGCGGGGAGTTCCTCCACCGGCAGCAGGGCGCGTTCTTCGCGGCGGCGGAACGCGCGCCGGAGCGCGCCGCCCAGTTGTGGGAGCGGACCCGGCTGGAGCGTGAGGAGACGTACGGCGCGGAGGGGCGCGCGGCCACCGGCGGCGGTCGGCGCGACAGTCACGACCTGGAGGGCGGCGGCTACGAGCGGGTGGCGCTGGACCTGATGCGGGCGATCGCCGACGACCGGCGCGTCCGCCTGATCCTCAACGTCCGCAACGCGGGCGCCGTCCCCGCGCTGCCCGACGACGCGATCGTCGAGACCGTCTGCGAGGTGGACGCCCACGGCGCCCACCCGGTGCCGTGCCTGTCGCCCGGCCTGCCGGAGCTGGGCCTGATGCTCCAGGTCAAGGCGGTGGAGCGGGCCACGATCGAGGCGGCCGTGACGGGCTCCCGCGCCGCCGCGCTGCGCGCGCTGACCCTGCACCCCCTGGGCGGCTCCCCCGCCACCGCCGCCCGGATACTGGACGCCGCGCTGCCCACCTGACAACCGCCCCGGGCCCGGCCGCGCCGGGTTCAGTCGTCCGTCGGGGTGCGGCGCGCGGGCAGTGGTACGCGCAGGAGGTCCTCGGCCACGGTCAGTTCGCCCGCGAAGCCGGCGTCCCTGGCCTCCTCGGCGAACACCCGGGAGTCGGGATAGCGCTGCGAGAAGTGCGTCAGCACCAGATGCCGCACCCCGCTGCCGGTGGCGACACGGGCCGCCTGCGCGGCCGTCAGGTGGCCGTGCTCGCGGGCCAGCGCGCTGTCCGCCTCCAGGAAGGTGGACTCGATGACCAGCATGTCGCACCCCTCGGCCAGCGCCCACACACCGTCGCACAGCCGGGTGTCCATGACGAACGCGAAGCGCTGGCCCGGCCGTTCCGCGCTGACCTCCGCCAGCGTGACGCCCCGCAACCGCCCCTCCCGCCGCAGCCGGCCCACGTCGGGACCGGAGATGCCGTGCGCGGCGAGCCGGTCGGGCAGCATCCGGTGGCCGTCCGGTTCGGTCAGCCGGTAGCCGAACGACTCGACCGGGTGGGACAGCCGGTGGGCCGTCAGGGTGAACGCGCCGGTCTCCGCGATCACGCCCTCGTCCGACACCGGCCTCGTCAGCAGATGCCCGGCCTCGCGGTAGGCCGTGGCGTACCGGAGCCGGTCGAAGAACTCCTGCCCGCTCGCCGGGTAGTGGGCGGTGACCGGGTGCGGCACCTGGTCCAGGCTGATCCGCTGGAGCACCCCGGCCAGCCCGAGCGCGTGGTCGCCGTGGAAGTGGGTCACGCAGACGCGCGTCAGGTCGTGCGCGCTGACCCCGGCCAGCAGCATCTGCCGCTGGGTGCCCTCGCCCGGGTCGAACAGGAGTGTCTCGGCGTCCCAGCGCAGCGCGTAACCGTTGTGGTTGCGGTGCCGCGTCGGCACCTGGCTGGCCGTGCCGAGCACGACCAGCTCACGGGCGGACAACCGGGCCCCTCAGCCGGGCGGCCAGGCCAGGCCGCGCCCGGCCAGCACGTGGGCGTGCGCGTGGAAGACGGTCTGCCCGGCGCCCGCGCCGGTGTTGAACACCAACCGGTAGCCCTGGCCGTCCACCTGCTCCCCGGCGGCCACCTCACCCGCCTCGCGCAGCACGTCGGCGGCCACCTCCGGCGCGCCGGCGGCCAGCGAGGCCGCGTCCGGGTAGTGGGCCCGGGGGATCACCAGCACGTGGCACGGCGCCTGCGGGTTGATGTCGCGGAAGGCGACGGTGGTCTCCGTCTCCCGGACGATCGTCGCCGGGACGTCACCCGACACGATCTTGCAGAACAGGCAGTCGGCCTGGGGTTCTCCCGCCATCGCCGGGGCCTCCTCGGGGACGTCGCCGAACGGATACCCACCGGATGCTACCCGCTGCGCGGCGCCGCCCGGATCCGGCACCGGACCCGGGGAGTTGGCCACCCGGCACGCCGCCGAAGCCGCGCCGATCATTACCACTGGGAAAAAATTCGCCCAAGGACCTGCGGATTCCGCACCGCTTTCGCGAAACTGGTCCACAACGCGGGGTCACAGTCGATGCCGCGGCCCAGGAGGGTACAGAGCTGATGCACGGGAGCCACGTCATCCGCAGGCTCCGTTTCACCGTGGCCGTCGATCCCGGCAGCGGTGAGGTCTCCGCGCGCCACATCCCCGTGGCGCCCCCCGTCCCGGACGGGCTGGCGACCGCGCTGGCGCCGGTGGTGGCCGCCTCGGCCCCGGCCCCGGGCGACTCCCTGAGCTACGCGCGCCTCCCGGGCGACGACGGCGCGGTGCTGTGCCACACCCCCGCCAAGGGCGGCGAGGCCGACGTGCTGTACCTGCCGAACGGCGCGGCCGGCGACCTGCCCGCGATGTGGCCCATCGACCTGTGGCGTTCCCCCACCTGGCGTCACACCCGGCCGGTGGTGCCCGCCGGCCGCAGGCTCGGCGAGGACACCGTGCCGCGCCCGGCCATGGAGATCACCGACGGGCGGCTGGCCGACTTCGCGCGGGCCCGGCAGACCCGCATGATCTCCTTCCTCAGCGATGTCCGCCGCCTGTTCACCGGCTCGCTGCCGGGCTCCCCGCCCGGCCCGGCGATCGTGGTCGCCGAGGAGGAGCAGGCGTCCGTCGCGCTGTGGGTCGCCATCGCCTGCCGCTTCCTGCACCGGTTCGTGGACGAGTCGCACGCCAGGTCCCTGACGTTCACCACCCGCGCCCGGCGCCCGTACGAGGCGGCCCAGCAGATCATCGGGATCGGCCCGGACAGCGAGTTCGACCGCGAGGACCCCGGGGTCCTGGCACGTTTCCGGGTGCACGACGGCCTCGGCGGCGACGGCAGCGCGCCCGAGCCGGACCCGTGGGTGGCGAAGGCGGCCCGGGTGTGGCTGCGCGAGCTGCCGGGACGTTCGGGCCCGGTGCCGCAGAGCCCGCCGCCCAGCACACCGGAACGGCTGCGCCTCGCGGCGGAGCGCCTGCGCGGGCGGCCCCACCAGCTCCACGGCACCGGTCTGTATCGGGTGCTGGCGGCCCGCCTGCCGGAAGGCCGGCCGACCGACCCGGACACCCTGGTCCTGATGTACGAGCTGGTCTGGGGCACCGCCGGGCCCGATCTGAAGGGCGCCCTGGAGATCGCCCGCACCTGCCCGCCCGATCTGGTCGTCGCCGCCCGCCTCCATCTGTGGCTGACGTCCTGGCTGAGCCGCCCCGGCGAGATCACCGAGGACCGGTGCGCGCTGGCGCGGGAGCTGCTGCGCCACGAGCAGGTGTACCGGCTGGACGCGACCAAGCGCGCGGTGGCCGAACTCCTGGTCCGGGGCGAGGACATCACCGTCGGCGGCGAGGCCGCCGACGCGGCCGAGCGCCTGATCCGCGCCCGCCTGAACCGCCATGACACGCCCCTCACGACGGAGCTGCTGGCCTGGGCCCGCCGCCGCCTGCGCCGTTACGAGGAGAGCGCCCGCCTCTGACACCCCGACACCGGCATCCGGCGGACGGCTCAGTCCCAGCGGCCTGTCCGGCCCAGCAGCAGGGCGGTCGCGGCGGTGCCCGCCGTCGAGGTGCGCAGCACGGTCGGCCCCAGGCGGTACGGCGCGGCGCCGGCATCGGCGAAGGCGGCCAGCTCCTCCGGGGAGACGCCGCCTTCCGGGCCGACCACCAGGACGATCTCGCCGTCCCCGGGCAGCGGGACCGTGGACAGGGGCCGGGTGCCCGACTCGTGCAGCACCCCGGCGAAGGCGGCGTCCGCCAGGAGCCGCGCCACCTGCCGCGTCGTCATCAGGTCCGTCACGCGCGGGACGCGCAGACGGCGGGACTGCTTCGCCGCCTCCCGGGCCGTCGCCCGCCACTTGCCCAGCGCCTTCTCGCCCCGCTCGCCCTTCCACCGCGTCACGCAGCGCTCGGCGGCCCACGGCACCACGGTGTCCACACCCGTCTCGGTCATGGTCTCCACGGCCAGCTCGCCCCGGTCGCCCTTGGGCAGCGCCTGGATCACCGTGAGCGCGGGCCGGGGCGGCGGCTCGCGCCGCACCCCGGTCACCGTCACCCCCAGCCGGTCGCGGTCCTCGACCGCCGCCACCGTGCCGGACGCGCCGGCGCCCTCGCCGTCGGTCAGCCCGACCGCCTCGCCCGCCCGCAGGCGGCGGACGGCGACCGCGTGCCGCCCCTCGGGGCCGTCGAGCACGAGCGTGCCCCCGGGAACGGCCGCGTCCAGCACGCCGGGCCCGGCCAGGAAAACAGGCGCGGTGCTCATCTACCGGCCGTTGAACGCGTCCTTCAGGCGCGAGAACAGACCCTGCTGCCCGGGCTGGAACTGGCCCAACGGCCGCTCCTCACCGCGCAGCTTGGCCAGCCGGCGCAGCAGCTCCTCCTGCTCGGGGTCCAGCTTGGAAGGCGTCTGCACCTCCACGTGCACCACCAGATCGCCCCGCCCGTTGCCGCGCAGGTGCGTGATGCCCCGGGCGTGCAGGGGGATCGACTGGCCGGACTGCGTGCCGGGCCTGATGTCGACCTCCTCCATGCCGTCGAGCGTCTCCAGCGGCACCTTGGTGCCCAGCGCGGCGGCCGTCATGGGGATGGTGACGGTGCAGTGCAGGTCGTCGCCACGGCGCTGGAAAACGGCGTGCGGCTTCTCGCGGATCTCCACGTACAGGTCGCCGGCGGGGCCGCCGCCCGGGCCGACCTCGCCCTCGCCCGCGAGCTGGATACGCGTCCCGTTGTCCACACCGGCCGGGATCTTCACCGTCAGCGTGCGCCGGGAACGGACCCGGCCGTCGCCCGCGCACTCGGGGCACGGCGTGGGCACGACCGTGCCGAAGCCCTGGCACTGCGGGCAGGGCCGCGACGTCATGACCTGGCCCAGGAACGAGCGCGTGACCTGCGAGATCTCGCCGCGCCCCCGGCACATGTCGCACGTCTGCGCCGAGGTCCCCGGCGCCGCGCCCTCGCCGCTGCACGTGGCGCAGACGGTGGCCGTGTCGACCTGGATCTCCTTGGTGGTGCCGAAGGCCGCCTCGTTGAGGTCGATCTCCAGGCGGATCATGGCGTCCTGGCCGCGCCGTGTGCGCGACTTCGGGCCGCGCTGCGAGGCGGTACCGAAGAAGGCGTCCATGATGTCCGAGAAGTTCCCGAAGCCGCCGCCGAAGCCCGCGCCAGGGCCGGCCGAGGCGCCGCTGCCCAGCGGATCGCCCCCCAGGTCGTACATCTGCTTCTTCTGCGGATCGGAGAGCACCTCGTACGCGGTGTTGATCTCCTTGAACCGCTCCTGCGTCTTCGGGTCCGGGTTCACGTCCGGGTGCAGCTCACGCGCCAGCCTGCGGAACGCCTTCTTGATCTCTTCCTGGGAGGCGTCCCGCTGCACACCGAGAATCGCGTAGTAGTCGCCCGCCACTTAGTTCTCCGCGAGGATCTGTCCGACGTAACGTGCCACTGCGCGCACCGCTCCCATCGTTCCGGGGTAGTCCATGCGGGTCGGTCCGACCACGCCGAGCTTCGCGACCGCCTCGTCGCCAGAACCGTAACCGACCGAGACGACCGATGTGGACGTCAGGCCCTCGTGAGCGTTCTCATGCCCGATGCGGACGGTCATACCCGAGTCCTTCGCCTCCCCGAGCAGTCGCAGGAGAACGACCTGCTCCTCCAGAGCCTCCAGCACCGGCCGGATCGTCAACGGGAAATCCTGTGCGAAGCGGGTCAGATTGGCGGTCCCGCCGATCATCAGCCGCTCCTCGGTCTCCTCCACCAGAGTCTCCAGCAAGGTGGACAGCACCGTCGAGACCGTCCCCCGCTCGTCGGCGTCGAACGAATCGGGCAGATCGGCCACCAGGCGCGGCACCTCGGGGAACCGCTCGCCCGCGATCCGGGCGTTCAGCCGGGCCCGCAGGTCCGCGAGGGAGGTCTCGCCGAACGGCGCGGGGCAGTCGATCATGCGCTGCTCGACCCGGCCGGTGTCCGTGATCAGCACCAGCATCAGCCGGGCCGGGGCCAGCGAGAGCAACTCGACGTGCCGCACCGTGGAACGGCTGAGCGAGGGATACTGCACGACGGCGACCTGCCGCGTGAGCTGGGCGAGCAGCCGGACCGTGCGGCCCACGACGTCGTCGAGGTCCACGGCGCCGTCCAGGAAGTTCTGGATGGCGCGGCGCTCGGGGGCGGTCAGCGGCTTGACGTCGGCGAGCTTGTCGACGAACAGCCGGTACCCCTTGTCGGTGGGCACGCGGCCCGCGCTGGTGTGGGGCTGGGCGATGTACCCCTCCTCCTCCAGCGCCGCCATGTCGTTGCGCACGGTGGCCGGGGAGACCTGGAGGTTGTGCCGCTCGGTCAGGGCCTTGGAGCCCACCGGCTCCTCGGTGCCCACATAGTCCTGGACGATGGCTCGCAACACCTCGAGCCTGCGCTCACTGAGCATGCCGCACACCTCCCGTCCGGCCGTTCGAATCTCCACCGCCGCCCTGGCACTCCGCTGCTCCGAGTGCCAACCCTGCTCCAGTGTACGGCCGGGTAGCACGGGCAGGGAACTGAGCGTCCCGGGAGAAGCTGATCCCGGACCGCTAACGTCGCAGCATGGAGACCAGTTGGGAAGAGGTCGCACCGGGTGTCCTCCGCGTCCGGCTGCCGGGCTGGGACGAGACGGTGGGCGCGGTCGCCGGTCCGGACGGGGTGCTGCTGATCGACGCGGGCCCCTCCCGGGCCGTCGCCGAGGGCCTCGCCGCGCGGCTGGGCGCCCTGCTCGGGGCGCCGGTCACACGCGTGGCGATCACGCATCCGCACTTCGACCACATCCTCGGTCTGGCGGCGTTCCCCGGGGCCGAGGCGTACGGGGCGGCCGGTCTGGGCGCGTTCCTCGCGGACGGCGGCCGGGAGGCGCTGGCGGCCGACGCGGCCCGGTACGGCGCCGACGAGCGGGCGGCGGCGGCCGACGCCGCCGCGCTGACCCGCGACTGGCACGAGGTGGACGGGCGGCTCGCCCTCGGGCCGGGCGCGGGCCGGGGGGCCGTGCTGGCGGACTTCGGCGCCGCGCACTCCCCGCACGACCTCGCCGTGCTGGTGCCCGGCGACGGCGGGGCACCGCCGGTGGTGTTCTGCGGCGATCTGGTCGAGGAGTCCGGTGAGCCGCAGGCCGGCCCGGACGCGGACCCGGCCCGCTGGCCGGCCGCGCTGGACCGCCTGCTGGCCCTCGGCGGACCGGACGCGCGGTACGTGCCGGGGCACGGCGCGGTGGTCGACGCGGCGTTCGTGGTGGCCCAACGGGAGGCGCTGGCCCGGCGCTTCGGCGCCGCCCCCTGAGCGGACGCGGTCCGGCGTGATCGAATGAGGCCATGCGCAGCAGACAGTACGGACCTGATCTGACGCCGCCGTGGAAGCGGCCCCAGCCCGCGCCCGAGGTCGCCGCCGATCCGGGCCTGGTCGTGGAGGAGGCGGGCACCGGCTTCTGCGGGGCGGTGATTCGCTGCGAGAAGACGGCGCAGGGCCCGACCGTGACGCTGGAGGACCGGTTCGGCGCGCACCGCGTCTTCCCCCTCCAGCCGCGCGGCTTCCTGCTGGACGGTCGGGTCGTGACGCTGGTCCAGCCCGCCGCCGGGGCCCGGCCGGCGTCCGGCCCGGCCCGCACCGCCTCGGGTTCCCTCGCCGTCCCCGGCGCCCGCGCCCGGGTCGCGCGCGCCGGACGCATCTACGTCGAGGGCCGGCACGACGCGGAGCTGGTCGAGAAGGTGTGGGGCGACGACCTGCGGGTGGAGGGCGTGGTGGTGGAGTACCTGGAGGGGGTCGACGACCTGCCGGCCGTGGTCCGCGACTTCGGGCCCTCGGCCGACGCCAGGCTCGGGGTGCTGGTGGACCATCTGGTGCCGGGGTCGAAGGAGTCGCGGATCGCGGCGGAGATCAGCGATCCGCACGTGCTGGTCGTCGGCCATCCGTTCATCGACATCTGGGCGGCGGTGAAGCCGTCGTCGGTCGGCATCCCGCGCTGGCCGGACGTGCCGCGCGGCCAGGACTGGAAGACGGGCGTGTGCCGGGCGCTGGGGTGGCCGGAGCACACCGGCGCGGCCTGGCAGCGCGTCCTCGGCGCGGTGCGCGACTTCCGCGACCTGGACCCGGGGCTGCTGGGCCCGGTCGAGCACCTCATCGACCACGTCACGGTCGGCGGCCCGGCGGGCCCGGTCGCCTAGCGGGGCACGAGCTGCTCGGCCCAGATCGTCTTGCCCTCGCCGGAGTAGCGCGTGCCCCAGCGGTGGGTGAACCGGGACACCAGGAACAGGCCACGGCCGCCCTCGTCCGTGGCGCGGGCGTGGCGCAGGTGCGGGGAGGTGCTGCTCCTGTCGGACACCTCGCAGGTCAGGACGTGCTCCCGGATCAGCCGCAGCCTGACCCGTCCCGAGGCGTGCCGGATCGCGTTGGTGACCAGCTCGCTGACGACCAGCTCGGTGGTGGACGCGAGGTCGCCGAGGCCCCAGTCGGCGAGCTGCCCCGACGCCGACTCCCTGGCCCGCGCCACGGCGGCCGGTTCGGCGTCCACCTCCCAGGTGGCGACCCGCCCCGGGCCCAGGCCGTGCGTCCTGACGAGCAGCAGCGCCGCGTCGTCCGAGGGCCGGGCGGGCACCAGCCGGTCCACGACGTCCCTGGCCAGGCCGTCCAGCGCCAGCCCGGGGGCGCGCAGCGCGGCCCGCAGCCGCTCCAGGCCGCCGCCGTCGCCCGTTCCGTCCCCGTGGTCGCCGTGCTCGCCCCCGCACAGGCCGTCGGTGTAGAGGGCGAGCACGCTGCCCTCCTCCAGGGTCACCTCGGTCGACCGGAACGGCGGGCCGTCGACCCCGAGCGCGGGCCCGGCCGGCACCTGGAGGAACTCCACGTCCGCGCCCGGGCCGATGAGCGCGGGCGGCGGATGGCCCGCGCTGGCCATCGCGCAGCGGCGGGAGACGGGGTCGTAGACGGCGTACAGGCAGGTGGTGCCGACGACCCCGGCGTCGGCGTCCGGGGGCGCGGCGCTGTGCTCCTCCGCGATGCGGCAGACGAGGTCGTCGAGGTGGCCGAGGAGTTCCTCGGGCTCCAGGTCCTGGCCGGCCAGGGTCTGGACGGCGGTGCGCAGCCGGCCCATGATCGCGGCGGCGTGGATGCCGTGGCCGACGACCTCGCCGACGACCAGCGCGGTCCTGGCGCCGGAGAGCGGCAGCACGTCGAACCAATCGCCGCCCACCCCCGACAGCTCGTCGGCCGGCCGGTAGCGGGAACCGATGTCCACCGCGTTCAGGCCGGGGACGCTGTGCGGCAGCAGGGTGCGCTGGAGGGCGAGGGCGGCGTCGCGCTCCCGGGTGTAGCGGCGGGCGTTGTCGATGCAGACGGCCGCCCGCGCGACGAACTCCTCGGCGAGCCGCAGGTCCGCCTCCGTGAACGGCTCCTTCCGGCGGTGGCGGAAGAAGGACGTGATGCCCAGGGTGACGCCCCCGGCCCGGATGGGGAGGATCATCGCGGTGTGCAGGCCCAGTTCGGCGAACCGCGCCGCGCGACCGCCGGGGATGCCGGCGGCCCACTCGTGGGCGCCGGGGTCCAGCCGCTCCCTCCCCCACGACCTGCCGCTGACCAGGGTCCGGGCGGGCGGCGACCACCTGTGGTAGCGGGCCTCGTCGCCGATGCCGACCACGGCCTCCGGCACGCCGTCGCGCCCCGACTGATGACCGGCGCGGCGGAAGGGAACGGGCCCGGCGGCCCGGCCGTCCGGCCCGGTGACGGGCGCGGACGCGGCGGCCGACGCCGGTTCGCCGCCCCTGAGCACGGGCTCCAGCAGGTCGACGGCGACGAAGTCGGCGAGGTCGGGCACGGCGATGTCGGCGAGGTCCTGCCCGGTCCTGGCGACGTCCAGGGACCGGCCGATGAAGTCGCCGGCCCGGTCGAGCAGGGCCAGCCGGTGGCGGGAGCGGTAGCGCTCGGTGACGTCGGTGAGCGTGTAGAGGACGCCCAGCGGCTCGCCGGACTCGTCCTCCATCCGCACGGCGGCCAGCGCGTGGACGTGTTCGCGGCCCGGCTCGGTGCGGGACCGCAGCACGTGCTCGTAGTCGCGCACGGCCTCGCCGGTCCGCAGCACCTCGGTCAGCTTCTCCTCCACCACCTGGGACCCCAGGCCCGGCAGGGTCTCCCCCGGCCGCCGTCCCAGGCGCCGCTTGACCGGCACCTCCTCCAGCGCGGCGAGGGCGTCGTTGGCCCAGACGTACCGCAGGTCCCGGTCCACGACGCCGACGCCGACCGGCGACCTGGCGAACACCCGGTCCAGCACCCGCCGCGTCGGCTCCTGATGCGGGGCGGCGGCCAGGTCCACGGCGAGGACCAGCCACCGCCCGCCGCCGTCGCCGTCGCGCCCGGTGAGCGGCGAGACGCGCGCCCCGACCGTCACCGTGTGCCCGTCCCGGTGCCGGCCCGACAGCATCCCGGTCCAGCCCCGCTCGGCGAGGCAGCGTTCGACCAGGGCGGGGAGGCGTCCGGCGTCCTCGGGCGTCAGGAGGAACGCCGCCTCCCGGCCCAGCACCTCGTCGGAGGCGTAGCCGAGCAGCTCCCCGGCCTCCCGCGTCCAGCTCGCGACGGCGCCGCGCGCGTCGAGCAGCAGCGCGGCGCCGTTCACCGACTCGGAGCGAGCGTCGAAGATCGCCACCGTGCACCCTCCGGATGTCACCTTTTGTGACCAAATTACCCGTATCCGGGGGGCGCGCTACCCGGCGGCGGCCACCTCCCGGGCACCGGACAATGGGAGGCATGCCCTCCACGCTCCCCGCCGGCGAACCCGTTCCCGAGGACGGCGCGCTGCCCGCGTCCGCCCTGGCCGGGGCCGCCTCCCGGCCGCTCGCGTTCTACCTGCACGTGCCGTACTGCGCGACCCGCTGCGGGTACTGCGACTTCAACACCTACACGGCGGGCGAGCTGCGCGGCTCCGGGGGCGCCCTGGCCTCGCGGGAGAACTACGCGGAGACGGTGGCCGAGGAGATCCGGCTGGCCCGCAAGGTGCTGGGGGACGACCCGCGCCGGGTCGCCACCGTCTTCGTCGGCGGCGGCACGCCCACGCTGCTGCCGCCCGCCGACCTGGCGCGGATGCTGGACGCGGTGCGGCAGGAGTTCGGCCTCGCGCCGGACGCCGAGGTGACGACCGAGGCGAACCCCGACTCGGTGGACCCGGCGTCCCTGGCCGCCCTGCGCGAGGCGGGCTTCACCCGGGTCTCGTTCGGCATGCAGAGCGCCAGGCGCCACGTGCTGGCCGTGCTGGAGCGGACCCACACCCCGGGCCGTCCGGAGCGCTGCGTCGCCGAGGCACGGGACGCGGGCTTCGCGCACGTCAACCTGGACCTGATCTACGGCACGCCCGGCGAGAGCGACGACGACTGGCGGGCCACGCTGGACGCGGCGATCGGCGCCGGGCCCGACCACGTCTCGGCGTACTCGCTGATCGTGGAGGAGGGCACCCGGCTCGCGGGCCGCGTGCGGCGCGGCGAGGTCGCCGCGCCCGACGACGACACGCACGCCGACCGTTACCTGATCGCCGAGGAGGCCCTGTCGGCGGCGGGCTTCGCCTGGTACGAGGTGTCCAACTGGGCCACGTCCCGCGCCGCCCGCTGCCGCCACAACGAGCTGTACTGGACGGGCGCCGACTGGTGGGGCGCGGGCCCGGGGGCGCACAGCCACGTCGGCGGCGTGCGGTGGTGGAACGCCAAGCATCCCGGCGCCTACGCGCAGGCCCTCGCCGGGGGCCGCTCCCCCGGCGCGGGCCGCGAGCTGCTGTCCGAGGAGGACCGCCGGGTGGAACGGATCCTGCTGGAGCTGCGGCTGGCGGAGGGCTGCGCGCTGTCCCTGCTGCGCCCGGCGGGCCTGGCGGCGGCCCGCCGCGCCCTGGCGGAGGGCCTGCTGCGCCCGGAGCCCTTCGCGGCCGGCCGCGCCGCCCTGACCCTCGACGGCCGCCTGCTGGCCGACGCGCTCACCCGCGACCTGGTCGACTGACACCGCGCCCGCCCGCGCCCGGGAAACGGGCGGGGGCGGGCGCGGAAGGCGTCGGCCGGGCGGCTCACACCAGCGGCTTGTACATCTCCTCGATCAGGTGGCCGAACTCCCGCTCCACCACCGGCCGCTTCAGCTTCAGGCTCGGCGTCAGGTCGCCGTGCTCGACGTCCAGCTCACGCGGCAGGAGCTGGAACTGCTTCACCGTCTGCCACCGCTGGAGGCCCGAGTTCAGCTCGTCCACGTACCCCTGGACGAGCTGCCGGGTCCTGTCGTCCGCGACGACCTCGGCGTACGTGCCCTCGACGCCGTTCTCCGCCGCCCAGGCCAGGATCGCCTGGCTGTCCAGCGCGATCAGCGCCGAGCAGAACTTGCGGCCCGAGCCGATGACGACCATGGACGACACGTACGGACACACCGCCTTGAAGCGGCCCTCGATCTCGGTCGGCGCCACGTACTTGCCGCCGTCCGTCTTGAACAGGTCCTTCTTCCGGTCGGTGATCCGCAGGTACCCGTCGTCGGTCATCTCGCCGATGTCGCCGGTGTGGAACCAGCCGTCCGGCTCCAGCACCTCCGCCGTCTTCTCCGGCAGCCCGTGGTAGCCCTGCATGATCCCGGGACCGCGCATCAGGATCTCGCCGTCCTCCGCGATCCGCACCTCGTTGCCCGGCAGCGGCTTGCCTATCGTGCCGGTGCGGTAGCCCTGCCACGGGTTGACGGCGCTGGCGGCGGCGGACTCGGTCAGGCCGTAGCCCTCCAGGATCGGGATGCCCGCGCCGCAGAAGAAGTACGCGATGTCGGGGGCGAGCGCCGCCGAGCCGGAGACGCAGCCGCGGAGCCGGCCGCCGAAGGCGGCCCGCAGCTTCCGGTACACCAGCCGGTCCGCGATGGCGTGCTTGGCCGCCAGCCGCGCGGGCACCGCCTCCTTGCCGGTGCGCCGGAAGTTCTCCTGGGAGACCTTCGCGTACTCACGGGCGACCTCCGCCGCCCACGAGAAGATCTTGAACTTGGCGCCGCCCGCCGCCTTGGCCTTCGACGCGACCCCGTTGTAGACGCGCTCGAATATGCGCGGCACCGCGCACATCGAGGTCGGCCGCACCACGGGCAGGTTCTCGATGATCTTGTCGACCCGGCCGTCCACGGACATCACATGCCCGACCACGATGTGGGCCGAGAGCAGCATCTTGCCGAAGACGTGGGCCAGCGGCAGCCAGAGGTACTGGTCGTCGTCCTCCTCCACCAGGCCGATCTCCCGCACGGCCAGGCCCATGTACGACCAGGTGTCCTGGCTCAGCCGCACGCCCTTGGGGCGCCCGGTGGTGCCGGAGGTGTAGATGAGCGTCGCCAGCGCGTCGCCGCGCAGCGCGGCCACGGTGTCCCTGACGCAGTCCGGCTTCTTCTCCAGGTAGGCGGCGCCGCGCTCGGCCAGCTCGGTCAGGGAGAGGACCCAGCCCTCCGGGTCGCCCTCGGCGGGCACCGCGTCGGCGGGGTCGATGACCACGACGTGCCGCAGCCCGGGAAGCTGGTCGCGCCGCGCGCGGGCCTTGGCGAGCTGGGCCGCGTCCTCGGCGATCAGCACCCCGGAGCCGGAGTCGGCCAGGATGAACGCGGTCTCGTCCTCGTTCGTCTGCGGGTAGACGGTCGTCGTGGCCGCCCCCGCGCACATGACACCCAGGTCGGCCAGCACCCAGTCCACGCGGGTGGCCGACGCGATGGCGACCCGGTCCTCGGGACGGACCCCGAGGTCCATCAGCCCGGCGGCGAGGGCGAAGACCCGCTCGGCCGCCTCGCCCCAGGAGTACGACCGCCACTCGTCGGGCCCGCCCTCCTCGGACGGCACCGGGTACCGGAACGCCGTCCGGTCCGGTGTGGTCTCGACCCGTTCCAGGAAGAGATGCGCCACGGACGGCGGCCGGTTGTGGATCGAATACTGCTTCTCGGTCACGACTTCCTCCGGGTGCCGCGCTGCAACGGGGTAACTCACGAGTAACCATCGCGTGGCGTTCAGGGTAAAGGCGGCGGCGTCCCTTTGTAAGGGGGTGACTATTTCTTGTTCTTCGCGTCACTCGCGTCGCTGTCGGAGGACAGGGCGGCGATGAACGCCTCCTGCGGGACCTCGACCCGGCCGACCATCTTCATGCGCTTCTTGCCCTCCTTCTGCTTCTCCAGCAGCTTCCGCTTCCGCGAGATGTCACCGCCGTAGCACTTGGAGAGGACGTCCTTGCGCATCGCGCGCACGGTCTCGCGGGCGATCACCCGGGAGCCGATCGCGGCCTGGATGGGCACCTCGAACTGCTGCCGCGGGATCAGCTCGCGCAGCTTGGAGGCCATCCGCACGCCGTACGCGTACGCCTTGTCCTTGTGCACGATCGCCGAGAACGCGTCCACTTTGTCGCCGTGCAGCAGGATGTCCACCTTGACGAGCGCGGCGGCCTGCTCGCCGGTCGGCTCGTAGTCGAGCGAGGCGTAGCCGCGGGTCTTGGACTTCAGCGCGTCGAAGAAGTCGAAGACGATCTCCGCCAGCGGCAGCGTGTACCGCAGCTCGACGCGCTCCTCGGACAGGTAGTCCATGCCCTGGAGAGAGCCGCGCCGGGTCTGGCACAGCTCCATGATGGCGCCGATGAACTCGCTGGGGGAGATGAGCGTGGCGCGCACCACCGGCTCGCGGACCTCGGCGATCTTGCCGTCGGGGTACTCGCTGGGGTTGGTGACCGTGTGCTCGGAGCCGTCCTCCATGGTCACTCCGTAGACCACGTTGGGCGCGGTGGCGATCAGGTCGAGGTTGAACTCGCGCTCCAGCCGCTCGCGGATCACCTCCAGGTGGAGCAGGCCGAGGAAGCCGACCCGGAAGCCGAAGCCGAGCGCGGCGGAGGTCTCCGGCTCGTAGACCAGGGCGGCGTCGTTGAGCTGGAGCTTCTCCAGCGCGTCGCGCAGCGCCGGGTACTCGGAGCCGTCGATCGGGTACAGCCCGGAGAACACCATCGGCTTGGGGTCCTTGTAGCCGCCGAGCGGCACGGTCGCCCCGTTGCGCTGCCGGGTGATCGTGTCGCCGACCTTGGACTGCCGCACGTCCTTCACGCCGGTGATCAGATACCCCACCTCGCCGACGGCCAGCCCGTCGGCCGGCGTCATCTCCGGCGAGCTGACGCCGATCTCCAGCAGCTCGTGGGTGGCGCCGGTGGACATCATCTGGATGCGCTCACGCTTGCCGAGCCTGCCGTCGACCACCTTCACGTACGTCACGACGCCGCGGTACGCGTCGTACACCGAGTCGAAGATCATCGCGCGGGCGGGCGCGTCCGCGTCACCGACCGGGGCCGGGACCTGGCGGACCACCTCGTCCAGCAGCTCGGCCACGCCCTCGCCGGTCTTGGCGGACACGCGCAGCACGTCGCCGGGGTCGCAGCCGATGAGGTGCGCCAGCTCGGCGGCGAACTTGTCGGGCTGGGCGGCCGGCAGGTCGATCTTGTTGAGGACCGGGATGATCGTGAGGTCGTTCTCCATCGCCAGGTAGAGGTTGGCGAGGGTCTGGGCCTCGATGCCCTGGGCCGCGTCGACCAGCAGGACACAGCCCTCGCAGGCGGCGAGCGAGCGGGAGACCTCGTAGGTGAAGTCGACGTGCCCGGGGGTGTCGATCATGTTCAGCACGTGCGCCGTGCCCCCGGCCTCCCACGGCATGCGGACGGCCTGGGACTTGATGGTGATGCCCCGCTCACGCTCGATGTCCATGCGGTCGAGATACTGGGCGCGCATCTGGCGCTGCTCGACCACGCCGGTGAGCTGGAGCATCCGGTCGGCGAGCGTCGACTTGCCGTGGTCGATGTGCGCGATGATGCAGAAGTTGCGGAGGAGAGCCGGGTCGGTGCGGCTGGGCTCCGGCGCGTTCGAGGGGATCGCGGGCACGCGGGGGGTTCCTGTCGGGTCATGGCTGCGGGTCGCTTGGTCGCTCCCATGGTCCCATGCGGGCGGCCCTCCTCCGGATTGGGAGCCGGGCGGGGGCCGCTGGTACGCTGGCCCACTGTGCCCTGTCAGGGCACCCCCATCTCCGAAACACCCCAAGTCTTAAAACCCAAGTCTCCAAAAAACCTGAGAAGGCTCATTCGTGGCGAACATCAAGTCCCAGATCAAGCGGATCAAGACGAACGAGAAGGCCCGTCTGCGGAACCAGGCCGTCAAGTCCGAGGTCAAGACGGCCGTCCGTCAGGCCCGCGCGGCGGCGGCGTCCGGCGACTACGAGGCGGCCGAGGCCGCGCGCCGTGTCGCCGCCCGCAAGCTCGACAAGGCCGTGAGCAAGGGCGTGCTGCACGCGAACAACGCCGCCAACAAGAAGTCCTCGCTGGCCGCCCAGGTCAACGCCCTCCAGAGCTGAGCCCCTTCCGGGCGCCGCTCCGTCCTTCCAGGAGGAGCCGCGCCCGTGACCGGTCCGGTTCCCGCGGCCCCTCTCTCCGCTCCGGCCGGGTTGTGCTCCGGCGCCGCGCCGATCCCGACGTTCGCCACGCGGGCGCGGTGCCGTCATCAGGCGCGCGACTGTCGCAAGGCCCCATTCCGCCCTTCCCCGGCGGTCTGGGGCCTTCTCGCCGAACGCGGTACGTTACCCGCATGTCGATACCGGGGGGACCGTCGAATCCTTACCCGCCGCACGGTCCGTACGGGCCGCCGGCGTACGCGGGTTACAGCGCCGGGACCGGCGCCTCGCCGGGGCCGGGCGGTGGTTACGGGCCGCTGATGCCCCCCACGGCGGGTCCGCCGGGGAGTGGCGGGACCAGCGGCGGCAGCGGTGGGCGGCCCGGCTGGCTGTGGGGAGTCGCCGGGGCGGTGCTGGCCTCGGCCGTCTGGGGCGGCACGCTGGTGGCCACGGGCACCGTGGGCGGCGCGGGCGGTCCCGACCTCGACTACGCGTTCGCCGAGGACCTGTGCACCGAGGCGGACATGACGGCCTTCGAGAACGACTACGACCCGTCGCCGGACGCGGAGCCGTCGTCCCGCTCCTTCCAGCACGACGATCTCGACTCCGCGCACTGCGAGTTCGGCCTGACGCCCGCCGGCGCCTCGACCGGCGACTTCGAGATGGTCTACGTCTCCTACGACCTCCTGTGGCACAAGCGCACCGACCCGGCCGGGGAGTTCGCCGCCACCTCCGAGTCCTACACCCAGTACAACGACGACCCCGGCTACTCGTACTACGAGTACGAGATCGAGCCGGTCGAGGACCTGGGCGAGGAGGCGTACATCGTCTACGGGACCGACTCCACCAACTCCACGCTGAGCTGGGTCACCCTCTCCGTCCGCGACGGCTGGCTGGAGTACACCCTGACGTGGAACTCGCTGGTCACCGGCGACGCCTACGCCGATGTGACCGGCCGGGCCGGCGTCACCGACACGCTGATCGCCGCCACCCGGACCACCCTGGACACGCTCCGGGAGGACTGACCCCTCACGCGGGCCGGGGACGCGGCCGGTGGGACGGGAGGCTCAACGGGAGCGCGCCGCCCCCGCGATGGCGACCACGGCCTTCTCCAGCGCGTACGCCGGGTCGTCGCCGCCGCCCTTGACCGCCGCGTCGGCGTCGGCGCAGGCGCGCAGCGCGACCGCCACCCCGTCGGCCGACCAGCCGCGCATCTGCTGACGGACGCGGTCGATCTTCCACGGCGGCATGCCCAGCTCGCGCGCCAGATCGGCCTGGCGCATGCCGCCGGGCGCCGAGGCCAGCTTGCCGATCGCCCGCACGCCCTGAGCCAGGGCGCTGGTGACGAGGACCGGCGCGACCCCGGTGGCCAGCGCCCAGCGCAGCGCCTCCAGCGCCTCGGCGGCGCGGCCCTCGACGGCGCGGTCGGCGACGGTGAAGCTCGACGCCTCGGCGCGGCCCGTGTAATACCGCGCGACGACCGCCTCGTCCACGGCTCCCTCGACATCGGCGGCGAGCTGCGCGCAGGCCGAGGCCAGCTCCCGCAGATCGCTGCCGATCGCGTCGACCAGCGCCTGGCAGGCGCCCGGGGTGACGCTGCGCCCGGCGGCGCGGAACTCGGCGCGGACGAAGCCCAGCCGGTCGCCCGGCTTCGTCATCTTCGGGCAGGCGACCTCCCGGGCCCCCGCCTTGCGGGCCGCGTCCAGCAGCCCCTTGCCCTTGGCGCCGCCCGCGTGCAGCAGGACGAGGCTGATGTCCTCGACGGGCGCCGCCAGATAGGTCTTGATCTCCTTCACCGTGTCCGCCGACAGGTCCTGCGCCTGCCGGACCACCACGACCTTCCGCTCGGCGAACAGCGACGGGCTGGTGATCTCCGCCAGCGTGCCGGGCTGGAGCTCGCCGGGGGCGAGATCCCGCACATCGGTGTCGGCGTCGGCGGCCCGGGCGGCGGCGACCACGTCCCGCACGGCACGGTCCAGCAGCAGATCCTCCTGGCCGACGGCGAGGGTGACGGCGGCGAGGAGATCGTCCGCGCTGGTCGTTCTGGCAGCCATGCGCCCCAGCATCCCACGCCCCTGTGACAACCGGCCCCGACCGCCGTCGACAATGGGCGCGTGACGGACACGCGACACATCCTGGTGCTGCCGGACCGCGACGCCGCCGAGGAGGTGGCCGCCGAGCTGGCCGAACGCCTCGGCCTCCCGGAGGAGCCCCGCCCGGTCCGGGAAGCCCTCGCGGGCGAGGACGACGCGGAGGACGCCCAGTGGCTGATCGTCCTGGAGCCCACCACCCCGGCCCACCGCACCCCGGCGGCGCTCGCGGAGCTGGCCGAACTGGCCGCGGCGTACGACGGCTGGCTGGAGAGCGACTAGGCACCGGGGCCCACCCGATCTCGGCCATCCGCCCGATGCCCGGCCGGCGGGGGCGGTCTACCTTTGCTGGTCATGACGACCGAGAAGACATCCCCACGGGACGGCGCGCTGCGCAGACGGGACGTGCTGAGACGGCTCACGGAGGACGAGGACCTGTGGGTCTCGACGGCGAGCCGGGACGGCGTGCCCTGCCTGGTGCCGCTGTCGTTCGTCTGGCACGGCGGGGCGCTGCTGGTCAGCACGCGGGCGAGCAATCCGACCGCGGTCAACGCCTGGGCGACCGGCAAGGCCGTCGTCTCCCTCGGCCACACCCGTGACGTGGTGGTCATCGAGGCCGACGCCGAGGTGGTCCCCCCCGACGCGGTCACCGAGGCGGAGGGCGAGGCGTTCGTCGGCAAGCTGCGCTTCGACACCAGGAGCCGCCCGGCCTGGACGTTCATCCGCTTCCGGCCCCGGACCGTCCGCGCCTGGCGGGAGGAGGACGAGCTGGCCGGCCGGCACCTGATGGCGGACGGCGTCTGGCTGGTCTGACCCGGCCCGCGCGGCGGCCATCCCTGACGTGACCTCGCGGCCCCTCCGGCGCGGAGGTGACCGCGAGCGCGCCCTGCGTGTCCGTCCTGAGCACCGCCGCGCCGACCGCGTCCAGGGCCGCCAGCGTGGCCGGGGCCGGGTGGCCGTAGGTGTTGTCGGCGCCGGCGGAGACCAGCGCGAGCCGGGGCCGCAGCCGGTCCAGCAGCGGCCGGTGCTGCGCCGCCGAGCCGTGGTGGGCGACCTTCACCACGTCCACCGCGGCCAGGCCCGGCCGCTCGGCCAGCAGCCGCTCCTGCGCGAGCGGCTCTAGGTCACCCGCCAGGAACAGCGTCAGCTCCCCGGCCCTGACCAGCAGGACGACACTCGCGTCGTTCGCCCCGAGCCCGTCCGCCGCCGCGTCCGGCGGCGGCCACAGCACCTCCCAGCTCAGCCCGTCGCCGAGCGAGCCCCGCTCCCCCGGCACGACCGGCAGCACCGGCACGCCCGCCCCGGCCGCGACCCGTTCGACGAACTCCGCCTGCTCCGGGGCGTCCCGCACGGTCGACGTCTGGATGGCGCCGACCTCCCGGCCGTCCAGCACCCCCGGCAGCCCGGCCACGTGGTCGGCGTGAAAATGCGTCAGCACCAGCAGCGGCACCCGCCGGACGCCCAACTCCCGCAGACAGCGGTCCACCGGCTCCGGCTCCGGCCCGGCGTCCACCACCACCGCCTGCCCGTCCCCCGCCGACAGCACCAGCGCGTCGCCCTGCCCCACGTCGCAGACGACCAGCCGCCAGCCGGGCGGCGGCCAGCCGGTGAGCAACCGGGTGACCGGGGGCGGGCGCAGGACCGCGACCAGGACCAGCAGCACGCACAGCGCCGACAGCCAGGGGCGCCGCGGCAGGCGCCGGACCAGCGCCAGCACGCCCAGCGCCACGGCGAGGAGCAGCGCCGCGCCCCGCCACCCGCCGGGCCAGCCCAGCTCGGCCCCGGGCAGCCCGGCGCCGCCCCTGGCCACGGCGGCGATCCAGCGCGTGGGCCAGCTCGCCGCCCACGCCAGCGCGGTGGCCACCGGCATCGAGACCGGCGCGACGGCCAACGCCAGCCAGCCCAGCACCACCACGGGCGCGACGGCGGGCTCGGCCAGCAGGTTGCACGGGACGGCCACCAAGCTGACGCTCGACGCGAAGACGGTGACGACCGGCGCGCAGACCACATGGGCCGCCGCCGCCACGGCCAGCCCCTCGGCGAGCCGCACCGGCACCCCGCGCCGCCGCAGCGCCGCGCTCCAGCCCGGCGCGACGGTCAGCAGCGCGCCGGTCGCCAGCACCGAGAGCAGGAAGCCGAACGAACGGGCCAGAGTAGGTCCAACACCCTGAGACCTTCCGGTTAGCGGACCGTTTCCGCTGGTCAGAAGGGGTGGCCAGCATGGCAACCAGCACAGTCATGCAGTCCGCGCGCTCCCAGAAGCTCATGGAGACAGCCGCACAAGCCGACGACAGGCCAGAGATCGACCTGTTGCTCCGCAAGTCGAAGATTGTTCGGGAAGGGGAACACGCTCTCTCGCTCCGTGCCCAGGAAGAGCGCGGGCGCCGCTGGGCGGACGAAGAGGGTTACCGCGTCCGCAAGATTTGGAAAGAGAACCTGTCGGCTTGGAGTGACGTACAACGCCCCAAGTACGACGCCGCCATGTCAGCGGTGCTGAATGGCGAAGTCCCCGCGCTATGGGTCTACGCCTTGGACAGGTTCAGTCGTAAGGGCGCTGAGGCAGTTGTGCCGATTCTCGGCAAGGCTCGCGTGATCTTCGACTATGAGCGCCTTGACTCCATGAATGAGCGTGACAGGCGCTGGATTATTGACCGCGCCGAAAACGCACGCGAGTACTCTGCACGCCTGTCGCACAATATTTGCGACACCAAGACTCGACAGCGAAACGAGGGACGCTGGCTCGGGCGTGCACCGTTTGGATTGGTTGCCGAAAAGACGCGGAAGCTATCCCCCGAAACCACCCCTATCAAAGGCGAGCACTATTCCCCATGGGACGTGGTCTGCCGCATCTTCGAGGAGATGTCAAAAGGTGCTTCCGCCCGCGCGCTAGCGCGAAAGCTCAACGCGGAAGGCGTGAAGTCTGCCACGGGCAAGACGTGGCGCGCTGATTCCGTCCGGGCAATCGTCATTCACCCTGTCTATGAGGGTTGGCTGACTGTCTCCCCCTCGGTGGGTAAGTCCCACAAGGCGCCCGTTCACTACTTGAAAGACACTGGCGAGCGCGTCCGGTGTGTGACAGACGAATCGATACCGATGATGATCTCGGCAAAAATCGCTGAGAAGGCCCGTCGTGTTCTCAGCGGACACCAGATCATTGACCGTACTCCGCGCCCCGGACGCGTCAAGTACTTGCTCTCCGGAAAACTTGCTTGCGCGGGATGTGGGAAATCGATGGCCATCCTCGGTAAGTCCTACTCCTGCCACCTCCGCAATGCTGGCGGGACTTGCCTAGCTCCCGCGTCGGCCTCGCGTGAAGCCCTGGAAAGATATGTGGTGGATCACTGGCTTGCTCGCATGGTCAATGCCAAGGCTGACGACCCGCTGATGATCGCTGTTGCCCAGCGGTGGGCGGCGCTGACGAAGCCGGAGGAGACGGAGGAGATCCGAGAGGCAGTGGCGGCGGTGCGGGCGGCTGAAGCGTCGCTTGACAAGTTCCACGCGGACGATCGGGAGGGGTTTTATGCGGGGCGTTCGGCCAGGTACCGACTGCCGGCGAAGAACCAAGCGGAGGCACGCCTTTCCGCTGCCGAAGAACAGCTTGCCGAACTGTCGGGCGGTGCCGTGGATGTCTCGTTCCTACTGTACGGCGGAGCGCGGGAAGCGTGGGAAGCGGCTGATGACGTTCTGCGTCGTGACCTTGTGGCCGTAGCGATCGACGGAATCACGGTGGCGCGCGCTCCGGGGCGCGGAGCCAGGTTCGACGGGGAATCCCGGGTCACCATCGAATGGGCTGAGCCCATGGATGAGGACGCAGAGACGACACCGGACGATATGGCGATGGCCGCATAGCCCCTCAGCGGCCCCGAGGAAGCCCCGGCAAGGCCCATGTCCTTGCCGGGGCTCTTCTGTGCCCTCACAGGGGCGCTGAAGCCTTGCGGCGGGCAGTGACGGAGCACGGCTCCGGACCCCGGCAGGGTTCAGCGGGAAGGGGGTGACGGGGTGACGATTTTTCGCTCAGTCCGGTATCTCTTAGATTTTTCTATAGGTAAACCGGGCTCATCGAAAAATCGTCACCCCGTCACCCCCCTCTCCCTGCCGCGCGTCCGGGCCGTAGTGGGAAGTCGCTGCTCTCCAGTCCGTCTGAGAGCGGGACGCCGCGCACCCCGCGACGGCAGGGAGCACCTACCAGTTTGGTTAGGTGGTCGTAGCTACCCGCGCCGAGGCAAGCTACCGGCCGCAGGAGAGGGCCGCTCCCGGAAGGGAGTCGCCATGCGCGGCGCCCTTCCGATGTCAGGTGGTGGGCGGGCACCACCTGACCAGGGGGACAGCGGATGGCACCTACCAAATTTGGTAGGTGCCCCCGGGCGGCGCCACGTGGTTCACCGGTGAAGTCCGGCCGGTGCTTGGGCGCCCGCTGATGGCCCGACTTGGGCTCCAGTGCTCGCAGGCCGAGCACTCCTGTCCGGTTAGGCGCTCACAGATGGCGCTCTTGCCTGATGCCGAGGAGAAGTGCTTTGACACACACAGAGATCCGTTCAGTTCCTTCGCGCGTCGAACTGCGCACCGTATCCGGAGTCCACACCCTCACCGGGTACGCCATACGCTTCAATGAGTCCTCCGCCGATCTCGGCGGGTTCGTGGAGCGGATCGCCCCCGGTGCGTGGGACCCGGTGCAGGCGACGCACGATGTGATCGCCACCTTCAACCACGACACGAACAACGTGCTTGGGAGAAAGAGTGCGGGGACGCTGAGGCTGTTCGCGGACTCGCGTGGCATCCGGTACGAGATCGACATCCCCGAGACGACGACGGGCAGGGATGTCACGGAGCTTGTCCGGCGCGGTGACATCGTGGGCAGTTCCTTCACGTTCCGCGTGAATCCGGGAGGAATGGAGTTCACAGCAGAAAGTGACACGGGGAGCGGATTGCCTGTACGTGTCATCACGTCCATGACCGTGCTTGAAGTCGGCCCGGTTCTCCTCCCGGCATACCCGACCACGAGCGTCGGTGCTCGTTCTCGCTCCCAGCCGAGTTCCGCATCGGATGTACACAGCCGCACGGCTTCCGGCGTTCGGACGGGCGCGTCATTCCTGCCGATCGACATGCGTGCCATTCCCTACAACTCGGAATGGCTCGTCACGGAACCAGCCGCCCTGTGGGTGGACATGATCGCCCCGCGCTCGAAGTTCCTCGCGAACCTCCCTGCCGCCAACCGGCTTTCGATGCATAAGCCATCGATGACGCTCCCGGCCATCAGCACCCAAGACGCTTCGTACGTGGCGGCAGACCAGCCGATCCCCGAGCCCGCTACCGAAATCATGGGGCGCACGAGCGCCGCTGTGAAGTTCGGAGCCGCTGAACGAGTAACCTCGGAAGTCGCACAGGACTCGGGGCCTGACCTCAACGCGGGCATCAACCAGTCTCTTGCCCTGGCCGTAGCACGCGGCGTTGACCGGGCACTTTTCAATGGTGCCGGTCCGGCAGTTGGTGATGACCCCCGGCGTATCATCGGCCTACTGTCTCAAGCCGTGACGACCAACGCCGCCGTGAACCTTTCCGAGATCAGTGAGGCAATCGGGCGAATGGAGGATACCGGTGCCGCCCCTTCGGTCATGTGGTGCGACCCGATTGCCGCACGCGCATTGCGATCACAGATCCTGGCCACAGAATGGCCCAAGGGTGTCTATGGCCTGATACCGGTAGTTTCCCACCACCTGCCACCGGACACATTGGTCCTTGCCGACAACGCCCGGATATTCGTCGGACTGCATACCGACATCTCGGTTGCCGTCTCCCTTCGGAGCCCCGGCGCCTTTGAACAGGACTATGCGCTATACCGCGCGATCGCCCGGACCGCCGGAGTTTGGTTGCAGGAGTCCGAATCGGTGCAGGTCATCAGCAGCACGCTGCCGGACAATGTGCCCGACCTCACGGTCTTTGCTGACCGAACCACCGAATCCCTCAACTCACCCGCCGCTCTCGCCGCTGCACAAGCGAGGCATATCGTTGAGACGGAAGAACGACGGAAAGAGAAAGAGGCGGAGAGGGGAAGGGCATGACGCCCTGGCAACGGGCAATGGCCATATCCCGGATTTTCCATCTCGCACGCTATCGTCGCCCAGAGCGCGAACCCATCCTCGTCCAGAAGTGCGCTCGCCTGTGGCAACACCGCGCGCTGAAGCATGCGTGCGACATCTGCACTGGCACCGGGCCGCCGTTGGCCATGGTCGTTGCGTGGCGCACGCCGATACAAGAGGGCGGCAAGCGGACATGGCAAAACGTGCTGATGTCCTGCCGAGGCTGCTGGTCCGAAACTCAGCGGAAAGACGGCTTGGACGTCCCGGAGGGCGCGACTATCCATGATCGCGCGTTGGACGCTCGCTCGCCCATCAAGATCATCGAACTCCGTTAGGGTACTCAGAATGTGAGTACCCCAACGACTGCCCTCGCGATGGAAGGTGTGCAACGTATGCACACCTTCCAAGAATTTCCTCACAATCGGTGGCACCCGACTCGCGGGTAAGCCCCTCGAAAGTTCCCGGCGTTGCCCGTTCCCCGACCCCGGCCCCAGCTCTCCGCACGCGCGCTAGGTGCACGGCTGTTTTCCAGAGCGCCAACCCACTGACCAGGGCTTCCGGCAGACAGGACTACCCGGAATCGCATCCAGGGTATTGCCGAAGGGCTCCATAGCGCATTTAGCCACGCCCTTTCTGCCTCCCAAGCATTGATAGCGCAAGGCATCGAGCCCTCCTACCCGCTTCCTCGCGGGTAGGAGGGCTCTTCATTATGCCGGAATTCTGAAGTCCAATCGCCAGCGGCTTGGGGTCAGGAATTGGGAAATCGGGCTGCCCTGTATTCCGCGATAAGTGAGGCAACCTCGGGAATCTCCGAGAACGCTTCAAGCCTATCCAGAACGACACGCACCCGCTCCGCTGTCCTTTCTGAAGCGACGTCGGCCGATAGTGTGATGACTCGCTCCGCCGTTTCCGCTGCGGCTTCCGGCTCGTTGGCATCGGCAAGAGCTACAGCGAGCCAGGAAGAGTAAAGGGCGACTTCCCGCGTGTGTGTCGCCTCATATTCGCCTAGCACGCTTTGCAGCATGGGGACAGCCCGCAATGGTCGATGAAGTTCAGTGAATACACGTGACTCCATGACTCGGAGTTCGCCAGCGTCTACCCAATAGAGATAGTCGGGGGATTCCGTGTCCGGACCATCTTCCGTCAGCGCTTCGCCAGCCTCACCCAATGCACGCATGGCAGGTTGTGCCTGTCCGGCTTTAGTGTGCGCCCATGCGATCCTGTCCCAATACAGCGCACGCGCTTTCGGCGGGGCGCCGTCCCCCGCTTCTGAAAGGGCGGCTTGCGCCAGTGTCAGACCCTCTGTCTCTCGCCCTGTATTGCTGAACTGATAGGCGAGTGACCCGGCAAGGTTTCCGGCTAGCGTGTGGTCTTCCGCCTGCCTTGCCGCACTGATCCCAAGCCGGTATATGCGTTCCGCTTCATTGTGCTGTCCGGCATCACTAGCAATCCATCCGGCAATTTGTGAGAGTTCGCCAATCTGCCTGAGAAGTCCCCGCCCTACTTCGCTGTTGTAGGTGCCTTCTCGATACACGCGAACAGCAGAACGAAGTTCACGAAGCGCCGGACGGATAAGGTCGCCTCCGGCAATTACGTCATCGGCCAGTCTTAGCCCGTGTACCCGCTTTTGTAGGTCGCTCACCGCACCAACGCCAATTCGACGGCCTGGCCGGGCGCTGAGGGAGGCGAGCGGATTACCTTCCGGCAAGTAGTCAGCCAGGGTGGGCAAAGGTGGCTCAGGGGGGCCGTGTCGCCCTTCGAGATCATCCACGGTCACGCCAAGTGCCGTAGCAATGATCGGCAACCAGTCACGGGGAGTTCGCTTCCCTCTCTCGTAGCGGCTGATCTCGTAACGGCCGATCGGTTCTCCGCTGACACCTGCCAACCGGCACACTTCGTGCGCTAGTCGCGCCTGGCTCCATCCTCGCTCTTCGCGAAGGCGGCGCATGTTGGCCCCAATGACGTTCGCCATGCCTCAAGTCTGGCCCACACCTGGCCCACACGTGGCCACTCCGACAACTCGTTGTTCTCGCGGAAGGGTTGGAAGACAGCAAGTACCCCCGCGACCGATGCGCGTCGGCCCGGGGGCGTGGACCACCTGAAGGAAGGACAGGCAGCCATGAGCAAGCTTATGTACAGCGGCGGCGCCACGGTCGCCCCGGTGGGCGAGCGGTGAGCCTGAGCATCGGTCCGCTGGATCACGTGAAGCTGATCTCCGACGCGACCGACCCCGTGATGCACCACAAGGGCCACGAGGTGACCGACACGTCGACCGGCCGCACGGGCGTCCTTAAGGACGTTTTGGTGTGGGAGCGGGAGGGGCGCCGGCAGGTGCAGGTGTTCCTTCGCCGTAACGGTCACGAGTGGGACACCGAGCCCGACGCCATTTGCTGCTCGTGCGGCAAGGCACTGACATGACCGGGCCACGTCGCCGCGCCCACCCCCGCGTCGTGGAGTTCTTCGCGGAGATCAAGGATCAGGTCCTCCGTTACTCGGGGCCACTGCTCTTACTCGGCTACTGCGCCGCATTCGGCGCCCTCATATTCATGGCCGCAGAAATAGGCCCCCTGGAATGAGGAAAAGGACCCATGAAACTCACCCCGCCGGACCCGCAAGAGCAAGTCCCCCAAGCGCCATGCACGCACAGCGGCGAGCTGACCGTGACGCCGGAGGGCAAGCGGTGCGCGACGTGTAAAGCCCTCATCTACGCGTCGGCAGTGGTCCGGAGAATCACCACCCCAGCCGCTGAAGACCTCCCCGAATAGACACCCCGCCCCGCCGGAGTGGCACGTTCCTCCGGCAGGGCGGGGGACCAGGAAACGAGACAAGGAGAAAAAGAGGGCTCATGCCTGATGAGGCGGACCGGCTGAGTAGAAAGGTGGCGGGCCTCTTCCGCTGCGGA
This sequence comes from Streptomyces specialis, assembly GCF_001493375.1. Classification (GTDB taxonomy): domain Bacteria; phylum Actinomycetota; class Actinomycetes; order Streptomycetales; family Streptomycetaceae; genus Streptomyces; species Streptomyces specialis. The sequence goes on along the minus strand of NZ_LN929897.1, from coordinate 670,725 downwards.
GTGACTCCGTACGAGATCGGCCACTTCCTCGAAATCGACACCACGGAAGTAACCGGATTACTCACTGATCAGAGGTTGGACCCGGGTACGGGCCGGAGGAAGCTGCCGCTACGGCGGCGCATGGGGTGGCGAGAGCGGGTCGCGGACCTGCTTAGGGCCGAATACGAGTGCGGTGCAAGCACGAACGAGCTGGCCCAACGGCATGGGCGGACTCAGCAGAACGTGCACACCCTCCTGATCGAAGCCGGTACCGACATGCGACGCCCGGGGCGGCAACAGATGGTCGTGGTCGTCCCACGCCAGGACCCTCCGCAGGAAACCTAAGAAAAAGGAAGGCGAAATATGGACACAGCCCGTTGGGTCAAAGTGAGCATCCTCGTCCTGTCAAAGGATGATAGGAGCGTGCTCTACACGAAGCTCACCGGTTCTTCGGATTGGAGTCTCCCGGGCGGATATGTCGAAGAGGGGGAATTGATCCTCGAACGTGGTACGCAGTTCCTCGCGGAGCAGACCGGATTGCAGGTATCCCTCATGCGCGCTCTCGCTCTCGACCAGACTCCCGCCAACTCGGAAACCCGTGAGCCGGAAACCCTCACCTACGTCCTTGGCGCTGGATACGCAAAGCCCAATTCCATCCGCCCCTTCGGTCCCGTGCGCTGGGTCGGTCTGGAAGAGGTCATGCGTGCCGAAGGGCTCACGAAGTACGCGGTGACGTCCGCTCTTTATGCGGGGGGAAAGGCCCTGTCGATCTGCCTCGGCGGAGAAGCGATCTACAGCGACGCTGACTACCGGATGGCGGAAAAGCTCAAGCAGGCCCATCGGCGCGGTGAGTGGACCCCGGGCAATCCGATCCCGGAAGGTTTCTAACCCTGGGACGCACGACAGCCCGGGTACGCCAACGGTTGAGCGGACGCCCAGGCGCTGCCTCGGAGGGCTGACAGCCGCACATTCCGCCCCGTCTGTGCGCTCCCCGGCACATGGGCGGGACTCCCCACAATCGGAGAAAGGTGCCCCCATGCTGCAATGCACTGCCGTTGGCGCTGTGCCGTGCCCGGACGGAAGTGTTGGCCATCCTTCGTGCGAGCTGGAGGAAGAGCACGACGGAGAACACGCCGAATGCTGCTGGGTCAACAACTACCTCGACAACGCGCTGTGGTTCCGCTGGGAAGGCGAGTCGGGGCGGTTCGTCACGCTGCCCTGGTGCGACGCCATGCGGGGTGACGACGACGCCTGCACACTGTTCGCCGACCACCCCGGGGCACACGTCTGGCAGTTCTCAGACCCCACCCTCGACGCCATCCGGGCCGATCTCCTGAACCGGTACCCGGACCTGACCGGAACACGCTCCCACGAGACCGACTAGGACAAGACCGCGAACCCGTCAGACGCCCCGTCCGTGCGCCCCCCGTGCGCATGGGCGGGGCTTCCTCATGCCCGATGATCTGTGGTGATCCAAGCTGTCAGGGTGTAGGGTCCGCCAGCCCCGGATCCCACAGCACCAGCAGCAGCACCGCCGCCGCCAGGGCGGGCAGCAGCGAACGGCGCCGCCCGGTGGCGACGGCCAGCAGCGCGATGCCCCCGCACACCGCAGCACGCAGCACGCTGGGCCCCGGTCGGCACACCAGGAGGAAGGCCACGACCAGACCGCCGCCCACCACGGCCGTGGCGCGCAACGGCAGACCCAGCCGGGCCGCGAGCCCGCCACGCTCGGCCCGCGACGCGGCGGCCGGGCGGCCGATCAGCACGGCCAGCACGATCGCCAGGTGGCTGCCGCTCACCACGATGGCGTGCGTCAGCCCCGTCGCCCGCACGGCCTCGGCCAGCTCCGGCGAGAGACCGGAGGTGTCACCGACGACCAGGGCCGGCAGCAACCCCCGGGCGTCGCCCGGCAGATCGGCGGCTGCCTCCCGCAAACCGTCCCGCAACCGCCCGGCGAACCGCTGCGGTGCACCGGGCGCCCCGGTCACCTCCGGCGGCCCCGCCCCCGCGACGCGCAGCACGGCCGCGATGCCGCCCTCCCGGCCGGGCAGCGGCGCCACCACCTCGGCCCGGATCCGCAGCCGGGTGGAGGGCAGCAACTCCCGCCACCCGTCCCGCTCTTCCTCCTCGCTCCCCTCCTCTCCCACCTCCTCACTCCGCTGCTCAGACCCCTGACCCGCGGGCTCGACCACGACCACCAGCACCGGGCTGCGGACGGCCTGCTCCGTGCCCCCGACCCGGACACGCGTCACCTCGGCGTCCAGCAGGACCGGCCCCGGAGCGCCACCGGGCCGGACGTCGGCGGCCCTGGGATCGCCGGTCACGGTGACCTCGGCGGTGACCCACTGCCCGGCCGCCCCCGGCAGCGGCCCGCCGCGCACTCCCGCCCGGTGCAGCCCGTGTTAATTAAGGATTAGGTGGCTTAGTGTAGATGAGATGTGGTTAAGTGACTGTTGTTGTTTTTGCTCAAGCAGGAGGCGGCATGGGAGATTACTGCCTCTCTCGTGGGCTGGGATATGTGTATAAGAGACAGGAGCAGCACCACGGCGAAGGCCACCGCCACCGGCCGCTCCGGCCGCGCCCCGCCGACCGGACGGCGGCCCCGCACCAGCAGGGCCCCGGCGGCGAGGAGACAACAGACCACCCAGCCCGCGGTGACCCGGGCGGACGCCCCGAGCGCCCAGGCCGCCGCCGCCCAGGCCGCCGCGGCGGGCGGCACCAGCCGCAGGTCGCCGGGAAGCTCCTGCCTCGGGTGGGCCGCGCCCAGCCGGTGACCCGAGGCGGCGTGCACCGGGTGCCGCCGGGCCGCCGGCCGGTCACAGCCCGACACGGTCCCTGAGGTCAGCCAGCCTGCGCTCCCCGATCCCGGAGACCTCGCCCAACTGCTCGACGGAGGTGAAGCCGCCGTTCTCCTGGCGATAGGCGACGATGTGCTCCGCCAATACCGGCCCGATGCCCGGGAGAGTCTGGAGCTGCTCGGGCGTCGCCGTGTTGAGACTGACCAGGCCCCCGACCGCCGCTCCGGCTGTCCCGGCCGCCGCCGCGCCCGGCACCGGGACGGGGGCGGCCACCGCGTCGGCGCCGAACAGGATCTGCTCACCGTCGACCAGCGGCCGGGCCCGGTTCAGCCCCGCGCTGTCCGCCCCGGGCTCGCCACCGCCCGCCGCCTCGATCGCGTCCGCCACCCGGGACCCGGCGGGCAGCGTGTACAGACCGGGCTCACGCACCTCGCCCGCCACGTCGACCACCAGCTCGGCGGCGGCGACCGCCGACATCGAGGGCGAGGCGACCGGCGTCGCGGCGGGCACCTCCCGCTCCGCCACGGTGACGGCCCCGGGCCGCCCGGTCGCGTACTGATGGGCGGCGATCCCGGCCGCCACCAGCAGCACCACCGACAGCGCGGCCAGGGTCCGCGTCTCCATCCCGCACCGCGACCTGACCCACGGCGGCAGCCGCTCCCCCACGGCCAGCCGCGCCCGCCGCCACGGCGAGAGCCGCACCGGCGGAGGCGCCGGGGACGGTGGCGACGGCGACGGCGACGGCGACGCGGCCAGGGACGGCGATGGGGCTGACCCTTATAAACATCTCCGAGCCCACACGACAGGCAGAAAGAACGTATGCCGCCTTCTGCTTGAAAAAAGGGGACTGTCTGGGTTCCTCGCCTCGTCTCCATGGCACGGGACGCTAGAGCCCGCCGGATCCCCGTGGAGGCGCCGGCCGGAATCTGTGGATAACCCCAGCTCTGTGGAAAACTTCGTCACCGACCTGAGTACAGCTTCGCGCCAGGGCTTGTGCGGCCCTCGGCCAAAGGCAGAGGATCAGGCCATGACCTCGTCGGCCGCCCCCGCCGACACCGATGACCGGTGTCCTGCGGCGACGCGGCGTGCCCTGACGGCCCTTCTGCTGCTGGGCGCTGCCCTGTTCCTGGCCTTCCTGTTCGCCGGATCGGCGCGCGCCGAGCAGTCCGGCGGCCCGCCGCCCTCACCGGTCGCGGCGCTGACGCGGCACCTCCCGGCGTTGCCGGGACAGCCCGAGCCGGGACAGCCCGAGTCGGGGCAACAGCGGTCCGGACAGGAGGAGTCGAGGCAGCAGCCGGGGCAGCCGGGGCAGCCGGGGCAGCCGGAGCCGGGATACCACCAGTCGAGGCAGCAAGAGCCGGGCGGCGCGCCGGACTTGGCCGCCGAGCGGGCTCCCGTGGTGCCCGCCGCGGTCGACGTCACGGTCCGGCCTTCCCCACCGGCCGGGGACCGGGCCCCGGAGCAGGCCGCCGGCGAGGTCCCGGACCAAGCCGCGGAGCGCGCCGGTGAGCAGCCCCCCGCCGGTGCGTCCCTCGACGGGATAGGCAGCGCGGCCGGGTCCGCGCCCCGCGCGATCGAGCCCGTGGTGAGGGGCGTGGCCGCTCACCTTCCGGTGGTGCGCGCCACTCTGCCCCCGTTCTCCCAGCCCCCCGGACAGGACCGGGCCGGTCATGGCCACGGAAAGGGAAACGGCCACGGGAACGGTCACGGTCGCGGCGGCAGTGCGGAAGACCGGGGCACCGGCATATCCGGCGGGCCCGACCGGGAGGCCGCCGGCACCGCCACTCCTGAGCGGGACGAGCGCGCCGACGCCTCCGGCTTCGGTCCGTCCGCTCCCTCCGCCGCGCCCCCTGCCGCGGCGGCGGCCCCCACGGGGGCGTCGACAGCCCCGTCCCCGCCGTCCCCGGCCACGTTCCGGCCGGACGACGCGGCGCCGGGCGACGACGGACCGTCCCCGTCACCCGGCCCGCACCACACCGCCGACCTGGGGCGCAGTGCCTGTGACCACACCCCGCGCGGTGTGGACCAGCCGACCGCCCTGCCTTCGGGCCACCCCCTGCTCTCCGGCGAGGACCAGCTCCCCACCGGGCCGGACCACCCGCTGCGCGACCGCCCGTACGGCGTTCTCGTCCTGCCGGGCTGACGCGGCGCCACGCGCTCCTCGCGCGTGCGCTCCGCTCACCATCAGCCCGAAAGAAGCAGGACAGAGAGCACCGTAGATGTTCATATCCCGCGAAAATCCGGCATGCCGCCCCAGCGTCGTGGAGGGGCCGTGAAGAAGACCGCCGAGGAAGTCATCCAGATACTGGTGGCCTACGACGCCACCCAGTGCGCGCACGCGGCGGCGCGCATCGTCGGCTGCGACCCGAAGACCGTTCGCCGCTATGTCGCGGCCCGCGACACCGGCCGCCCGGTGGCCGCACCCGTCCGCCGCCCCCGGCTCACCGACGTGTACGTGGAGAAGGTCGAGGAGTGGGTCGACCGCTCCCAGGGGCGGCTGAGCGCGGCCCGCGCCCACGAGCGGCTGGTGGAGATGGGATTCGACGGCACCGACCGCACCACGCGGCGGCTGGTGGCCGAGGCCAAGGCCCGCTGGCGCGCCGGAGTCCGCCGCACCTACCGGCCATGGGTCCCCGAGCCCGGCCTGTGGCTGGAGTTCCGGTGGACGCAGGGCCCCACCGTGCCGGGCCCGGACGGGCGTCCGCGCCGGACGTCCCTGTTCCACGCCTGGCTGCCCTGGTCGCGGTTCCGCGTCGTGATCCCCTCCTGGGACCGCACCCTCGCGTCGCTGGTCTGCTGCCTGGACACGGCGCTCCGCACCGTCGGCGGCGTCCCCGCGCACCTGCTGACGGCCCCCGGCGCCGGAGCGGGCATCCGGCACTCCGACCTCGCGGAGGTCGGCCTGCACTACGGCGCCCAGGCCCGGGCCCGCGTTCCGTACACACCGGACTCGATGGGCGACGGCCGGTGGGCCGAGATCCGCATCGCGCCGGCCGATCTGGTGCCCATCGGCACCGACCTCCGCCAGCGCTACCCGTCGTTCGCCGCGCTGCGCTCCGCCTGCGCGCTGTTCACCGAGCGGATCAACACCGGGAACGAGCGGATCCCCATGGAGCGCCGGCGTCTGAGCCCGCTGCCGTCCGAGCCCTGCGCGCTGGCCCTCGGCCGGCGGCGGACCGTGGACGGCGACCGCGCCATCGCCTACGGGGCCCGGCGCTATCCGCTCCCGCCCAGCCTGGCCGGGCGCGACGTGTGGATCCGCGCGGCCGACGGCGAGCTGGTCATCGTCGCGGACCTGGCCGGCCCGACCCGGCTCGCGGAGGTGGCACGGCACCGGCTGCCCGCCCGGGCGCCGCGGGAGCGGGCCTTCCGCGTGGGCTGAACGGCCAGGGCCGGCCGCCGGTCTCCACCGGCGGCCGGCCCGCCCCGCCTTGTACCGCCCCGCCTTGTACCGCCGCGCCGCGGGCCGCCGCGCCCGGTCGTCTCACCTCGGTGAGCCGACCACGCCCAGCAGCCCGGGCCCGGTGTGCGCGCCGAGCACCGCGCCCACCTCGCCGACGTGCAACTCCGCGAGCCCCGGCAGCCGCCGGGTGAGCCGTTCGGCCAACTGCGCGGCGCGCTCCGCCGCCGCCACATGGTGGACCGCGACATCGACCGGCCCCGCCGCCGCGTGGTCGACGGCCAGCCCCTCCAGCCGCGCGATGGCCTTCCCCGCGGTCCGTACCTTCTCCCGCAACTCGATGCGCCCCTCGGTCAGTTCGAGCAGCGGCTTCACCGCGAGCGCCGAGCCGAGCAGGGCCTGCGCCGCGCCGATCCGGCCGCCGCGCCGCAGATGCTCCAGGGTGTCGACATAGAAATACGCGCGGGTCGCCTCGGCACGTTTCACCGCCCCGGCCACCGCCTCGTCCAGCGTGCCGCCGACCGCCGCGACCTCGGCCGCCGCCAGCACCGCGAAGCCCAGCGCCATCGCGACCATCCCGCTGTCCACCACCCGCACCGGCACCGGCGCCTCGCGCGCCGCGACGACCGCCGCGTCATAAGTGCCGGAGATCTCCGAGGACAGGTGCAGCGAAACGATGCCCGTCGCGCCCGCCTCGGCCGCCGCCCGGTAGGCCGCCGCGAACAACGGGGGCCCCGGCCGCGATGTCGTCACCGGCTGCCGCTGCCGCCGCGCCTGTTCCAGCCGCCGCCCCGCCTCCGCGGTGCCGTCCTCCAGCGCCTCCCGGCCGAGCACCACCGTCAGCGGCACCACCCGGATCGCGTGGCTCGCGACCACCGCCCGCGGCAGGTAGGCCGTGGAATCGGTGACGATGGCGAGAGAGCGGGGCATAGAACGGAGACTACTGGAGCCGTTCGCGGACCCCGGAAGAGCACCGGCGGGATGCGCGTCCGGGATGTGACCCACATCGCCGGCAAAGAGTTCACGGCCCGCCGCCCGCCGGTAAAGTCCGTCCGGGGAAGACCGGGAAGACCAGGCAGACCGGGAAGACCGGAACGACCGGGCAGACCTGCGAGACCGGGGAAGCGAAGGGGGGCCGCCCGTGCCGGAGACCGCCGCGCGACAGCGACGGCGCGAGGAGCTGAGCCGCTTCCTCCGCTCGCGCCGTTCCCGCCTCACCCCCGACGAGTTCGGCATCGCCGTGTCCGGCCGCCGCCGCACCCCCGGGCTCCGCCGCGAGGAGGTCGCCGTGCTGGCCGGGGTCGGCACCTCCTGGTACACGTGGCTGGAGCAGGGCAGGGAGATCAACGTCTCGGAGTCCGTCGTCTCCGCCATCAGCCGCGTGCTGCGCCTCAGCCCCTCCGAGCGGTCCTATCTGTTCCGCCTCACCGGCCTGAAGCCGCCCGCCCACCCCGACCCGGAGGACGCGCGCCGCGACACCGCGTTCCTGGAACGGCTCGCCGAGACCGTCGACCGCTGGTCCCCCAACCCGGCCCTGGTCAAGGACCGCTTCTGGAACGTCCTGGCCGCCAACGAACCCGCCGCCCGGCTCCTCGGCTTCACCCCCGACAGCGGCAACATCCTCCTCGCGTTCTTCACCGACGATCACCGCCACGAGCGGTACGCCGACGCCGGCGAACTGGCCCGCGACACAGTCGCCCGCTTCCGTGCCGAGGTGGCCGACTGGTTCGGCCACCCCCGCCTCGAAGCGCTCGTCGCCGAACTGTGCGACCGCAGCCCGGACTTCTCCGCGCTCTGGCACGGCCACGACGTGTCGGAGACAACCGGCCACCGGACGAAGGAGATCCGGCACCCGGACGCCGGCCCGCTCGCCCTGTCCGTGCTGACCTGGGACCTCTCCGCCCACGAGGGCGTGCAGCTCATCCTCCACACCCCGGCCGACCCCGCCACCCAGACCCGGCTCGCCGCCCTCTTCCCGCGCGCCTGAGCCCCACGGCTCCCCGGCAGCCGCGGCCCGTGGCCCGCGGCCCGTGGCCGAGCCTGTCACCGCCACCACCACCATCGGCACCACCAGCCCCGGCGCTTCCGGCCCGCCCCGCCGCGCCACTAACGTGCGGTGCGTCCCGGGACCCCAGCTCACCGCACCAGAGAAAAGGCTGACCATTCCATGTGCCACAGCACCGACAGCAGGCCGCCCGCCGCCCCCGACCCCGGCACCGTGGCCGGCGCCGGGCCCGTCGAGCTGACCTCCCGGGACGGCACCGCGTTCACCGGCTTCCACGCCCGCCCCGGCGAGCCCAACGGCCGTGCCGTGCTGATCCTGCCCGACGCCCGGGGCCTCCACCCGTACTACGAGGAGCTGGCCCGCCGCTTCGCCGAAGCGGGCTTCGCCGCCGTCGCCCTCGACTACTACGGCCGCACCGCCGGCCCCGGAAGGCGCGGCGACGACTTCGACTGGGAGCCGCACTACGCCGCGCTCGTCCCCGACCGCGTCGCCGAGGACGCCGCCGCCGCGGCCGGCCTGCTCGCCGAACACCACCCCGGCACGGCCGTCTTCTCCGTGGGCTTCTGCATGGGCGGCGGCCACTCCTGGCGGCTGTCCGGCACGGGCCTTGGGCTCGCCGGCTCCATCGGCTTCTACGGTCTGCCCGCCCTGGCCGAGGACCGTCTCGACGCCCTCGACGCGCCGCTCCTGCTGCTCCTGGCCGGCGACGACGCGGCCACCTCACCGGAGCGGTTCGCGGCGTTCACCGCGCGGCTGGACGCGGCCGGGAAGACGTACGAGCGGCGGGTCTACGACGGGGCGCCGCACTCCTTCTTCGACCGCGCCGACGAGCGGTGGCGGGAGTACGCGGCCGACGCCTGGGAGCGGATCCGCGACTTCACCGCCCGGCACGCGGAACGGGTCCCCGCCGCATGAGCGCCGAATCCCGTCTCGCGCGCGGCCGGCGCACCCTGGCGGAGCTGGGCGGCGACGGCGAGGCCGTCTTCGCGGCACTGGCCGACATCGCCCCCGACATGGGCCGCTACGTCGGCGAGTTCGTCTTCGGCGACCTCTACGGCCGCCCCGGCCTGACCGTCAGGGAACGGCAGTTGCTCACCCTGGCCTCGCTCACCGCGCTCGGCGGCACCGAACGGCAGGTCGCCTTCCACCTCGGCCTGGCGCTCAACGCGGGGGCCACGCCGAACGATGTGGTGGAGACCCTGCTCGCCGGTCTGCCGTTCGCCGGCTTCCCCCGCACGGTCAACAGCCTGATCGCCGCGCGGGAGGTCTTCGCCGCACGCGGCCTCCTGCCGGTGCCGGCGGCACCCGACCCGGACTGAGCACAGCCGCTCAGTCCCCGTCCTCGACCGCCTCGCGCCGCACGGCGCCCCGGTCGGTGACCTGCCCGAACCCCTGCTCCCCGGTGATCTGCCCGGTCACCGGGGACCAGTGGCGCAGCGCGTTCGCCTCCAGCGCGATCTGCTCGTGCAGGGCGTCCAGGCCCGCCGTGTCGTCGTGACGCGCGCGGTCCTGGGCGGCCTGGCGCAGCGCGTCGGCGGACGACCGGATCCGCGCCGTCCGCCCCCGGAGGTCCGGCAGGCGGGCGGAGACGCGGGCCCGGTCGGGTTCGGCGGCCATCAGCAGGGCCAGTTCGCCGTCGAGCCGTTCCGCGTGCTGGGCGAGCTGGTCCAGGAGCCCGAGCGCCTCCCGCAGCGCGGGATCGCGCCCGGCCCCGGCGGACAGCGTGCCGCGGGTGCTGTCCAGCGACAGCCGCAGCTCGCGGCGCATGCGCGCCAACTCACCCATCAGGCCCGGCTGGGCGGACCGCGCGGTCAGCGCGGCATCGGTCAGCGTGCGGCGGACCTCCCGCCGGGCACGCGTGATGCCGCGCCGCGCGGCCCGCACGCCGCGCACGACCACCGCGACGAAGACGCCGAACACCACCAGGGACAGCACGAGCCAAGCGATGACTATCTCCATGAATCCCCAGGGTAGGTCCCGGCGGCCGGATCAGGCGGGCACGATGTTGACCAACTTCGGCGCGCGCACGATGACCTTGCGGATTCCGGCCCCGCCCAGCGCCGCGACCACCCCCGGATCGGCCACCGCCAGTGCCTCCAGCTCAGCGTCGGAGACGGTCGGCGGCACCTCCAGCCGGGCCCGCACCTTGCCCTTGACCTGCACCACGCACGTCACGGTCTCGTCCACCAGATACGCCGGGTCGGCGACCGGGAACGCCTCGCGCGTCACGCTGCCGGCGTGCCCCAGCCGGTGCCACAGCTCCTCCGCGATGTGCGGCGCCAGCGGCGCGACCAGCAGCACCAGCGTCTCGGCCGTCGCCCTCGGCACCCGCGGCAGCTTGGTGACGTGGTTGTTCAGCTCGGTGATCTTGGCGATCGCGGTGTTGAACCGCAACTGCTCCAGGTCCGCGGTGACGCCGTCGATCGCCTTGTGCGTGACGCGCAGCGTCTCCTCGTCCGGGTCGTCGGCGACGACCGTGACCTCGCCCGTCGCCTCGTCCAGCACATTGCGCCACAGCCGTTGCAGCAGCCGGTACTGGCCGACGACCGCCCGGGTCTCCCAGGGCCGCGACACGTCCAGCGGACCCATCGCCATCTCGTACAGCCGCAGCGTGTCGGCGCCGTACGCGGCGAAGATCTCGTCGGGGGCGATCACGTTCTTCAGGGACTTGCCGATCTTGCCCAGCTCGCGCGTGACCGGCTCCCCCTGGTGCACCCAGCCGCCGTCCCGCTCCTCGACCTCGGCGGCGGGCACCGGGAAGCCGCGGCTGTCCCGGTAGACGTACGCCTGGATCATGCCCTGGTTGAACAGCTTGTGGTACGGCTCGTCCGACGAGACGTGCCCCAGGTCGAACAGCACCTTCTGCCAGAACCGCGCGTACAGCAGATGCAGCACCGCGTGCTCGGCGCCGCCCACGTACAGGTCGACACCGCCGGTCGGCATGCCCTCGCGCGGGCCCATCCAGTAGCGCTCGATGTCGGGATCGACCAGCTTCTCGCTGTTGTGCGGGTCCAGGTACCGCAGTTGGTACCAGCACGAACCCGCCCAGTTGGGCATGGTGTTGGTCTCGCGCCGGTACCGCCGGGGCCCGTCGCCCAGGTCCAGGGTGACGTTGACCCAGTCCTCGTTGCGCGACAGCGGCGTCTCGGGCCGCGTGTCGGCGTCGTCCGGGTCGAACGTCCGCGGCGCGTAGTCGTCGACCTCCGGCAGCTCCAGCGGCAGCATCTCCTCGGGCAGCGGGTGGGCCACGCCGTCCTCGTCGTAGACGATGGGGAACGGCTCGCCCCAGTACCGCTGGCGGCTGAACAGCCAGTCGCGCAGCCGGAAGTTGACGGTGCCCTCGCCCAGGCCCCGTTCCTCCAGCCAGGAGTTGATCCTGCTCTTGGCCTCCGGCACGGTCAGCCCGTCCAGACTCACCTCGGCCGACGCCGAGTTGACGACGCGCCCGTCCTTGGCGTCGAACGACTCCTCCCACGTCGCCGGGTCCGTGCCCCGCCCGTCGGTCGGCTCGACGACGCACCGGACCGGCAGCTCGAAGGCCCGCGCGAACGCGAAGTCCCGGCTGTCGTGCGCCGGAACGGCCATGATGGCGCCCGTGCCGTAGCCCAGCAGCACGTAGTCGGCGATGAAGACGGGAATCCGCTCGCCGTTGACCGGGTTGACCGCGAACACGCCGGTGAAGACGCCGGTCTTCTCCTTGGTGTCGGCCTGCCGCTCCACGTCCGACTTCGCGGCGGCCTGCTTGCGGTAGGCCGCGACCGCCTCGGCCGGGGTGGCGTGCCCGCCGGTCCACACCGCGTGCGTGCCCTCCGGCCAGGCGGCGGGGACGACGGCGTCGATCAGGTGGTGCTCGGGCGCCAGCACCATGTAGGTGGCGCCGAACAGCGTGTCCTGGCGGGTGGTGAAGACCGTGACGGTGCCGCCGTCGCCCTTCTCACCGACCGGGAAGTCGATCCGGGCGCCCTCGGACCGGCCGATCCAGTTCCGCTGCTGGAGCTTGATGGCCTCGGGCCAGTCCACGGTGTCCAGACCGTCCAGCAACCGGTCGGCGTACGCGGTGATCCGCATGTTCCACTGCCGCAACTTCGCCTTGAACACCGGGAAGTTGCCCCGCTCGGACCGGCCGTCGGCCGTGACCTCCTCGTTGGCCAGCACGGTGCCCAGCCCCGGACACCAGTTGACCGGCGCCTCGGAGGCGTATGCCAGCCGGTACCCGCTCAGCACGTCGGCGCGCTCGGCGGCGGTCAGCTCCCCCCACGGCCGCCCGTCCGGCGTGGCCCGCTCGCCCGTCTCGAACGCCGCGACCAGCTCACCGATGGGCCGCGCGCGGCCGGCGTCCCGGTCGTACCACGAGTTGAAGATCCGCAGGAAGATCCACTGCGTCCACCGGTAGTACTCCGGATCGATGGTGGCGAACGAACGCCGCTGGTCGTAGCCCAGGCCCAGCCGCCGCAACTGGGTCTTGTACGTCCTGATGTTCGCCTCGGTGGAGACCCGCGGGTGCGTGCCGGTCTGCACCGCGTACTGCTCGGCCGGCAGCCCGAAGGCGTCGAAGCCCAGCGTGTGCAGCACATTGTGCCCGGTCATCCGCTGGAAGCGGGCGTACACGTCGGTCGCGATGTACCCCAGCGGATGCCCCACGTGCAGCCCCGCACCCGACGGGTACGGGAACATGTCCATGATGAACTTCTTGGGCCGTGCCGCCTGCTCCGGATCGTCCGCCAGGTCCCCGCTCGGGTTGGGCGTCTCGTAGGTGCCGTTCCGCTCCCAGTGGTCCTGCCAGCGCGCCTCGATGTCCGCGGCCAGGGCGGCGTCGTACTTGTGTGTCTCGCTCATCGTCTCCGGCACTCCATCGGTCGTCTCTGCCACGCAATGAAAAAACCCCTCGCACAGGAGGGGGAGCCGCGCTGGCGTCGTGTCGTCGTTCCGTCAGCGCGGCCACGTAAGCAGAAGGCGTACGGCACGCATGCCGACAGGGTAGCGCACCACCGGGAACCGGCCCCCGCCGGAAAACACGGCCCCCCCCTGCGCGCCCGCTGCCCACGCTCACCTCGGGCCGGGCTTCCGGCCGGGGATACGGCAAAGATGACAACGTTCGCGCCTGCTACTCCCGTCGCGTCCGGGCCGTCCCTAGCCTGCCGGGGACGCACAACAGCTCAGGAGGGGACCCGACCATGCGCTCACGATCACTTGTCCGTCGCGCCGCGTTGCCCGCGACCTTACTGGCCCTGCTGGCGGCCGGATTCTCGGCCCCAGCGGCCGAGGCCGGCCTCCTTCCCCGCCCGGCGGTGGAGCAGGACTTCAACGGCGACCGCTACCCCGATGTGGTCATGGCCACCCCGTACGCCGCCGGCGTCACGGTGATGTACGGCTCGGCCTTCGGCGTCTCCCCGTCCCGGTCCGACACCCTCACCGACCCGGACAACCCGGAGTACCCCATCGCCAACTACTTCGGCGAGACCGTCACCAGCGGCGACCTGGACGGCGACGGATACAGCGACCTCGTGGTCACCGCCCGCACCGCACCGGTGGGCGAGCGCGACTGGGGCGTCGTACGGATCTACTGGGGCGGGCCGCGGGGCCTGGACTACGGCCACACCTCCATCTCCTCCCCCGACGCGGGGGCCGCCTCCGCGTTCTTCGCCGTGGACACCGTGGTCGGCGACTTCGACGGGGACGGCCGCCAGCAGCTCGCGGTGCTGGGCTACGAGGCGCTGTACGTGTACGACGACGGCTTCTCACGCTCAGGACCGTCCGGGGTCCGGATCATCACGGACGGCCTCGGCGACTTCGCCCAGGACGCCGAGGGCCTGGTCGCCGGGGACTTCGGCGGTCGGGGATACGACGATCTCGTGGTGCACGGGTCGACGGTCCCGGGCGACACGGGCCGGAACTGGCTGCTGTCCTACCCGGGCGGCCCCGGGGGCACCAGCCGGACCGCGGTGGACTTCTACGAGACGGACCACGTCATCGGTTCCGCGGCCGTGGCGGACCTGGACCGCGACGGGGACGACGATCTGGTCACCGGCCAGCCGACCGCCCACTCGGACAACCCGGGCTACTACGGACGGGTCGCCATCCACTACGGGCAGCCCGGGGGGCTGACGGAAGCCGCGCCCACCTACATCGACCGCGACACCCCCGGCATCCCCGAGGTCTACTACCGCAACGACTCCTTCGCCGCGAGTGTCGCGGCGGGCGACATCACCGGTGACGGCTACCCGGACCTGGCCGTCGGTGCCCCGGACACGGAAATCGGCGAGGATTGGGCCGGACAGGTGCTCCTCATCCCCGGTTCCCCGAGCGGACCGACCGGCGCGGACACGGTGGCGATCACCCAGGAAACGCCCCGCGTTCCCGACGCGTCCGAGACGCGCGACGAGTTCGGCGCCGATGTCGCTCTCCTCAACACCGACCTCGACCGCACCCCGGAACTGATCATCAGCGCACCGGGCGAAGGCATCGGCGACGTGCCGGTGTCCTCCGAACACGGCGCGGTCTCGGTGGTGCGGTGGTCGCGCCTGACCGACACGGTGCGCGGTGGCACCCTGTTCGACGCCACCGACTTCGGACTCCCGCTGGAGGACGTCCAGTTCGGAAAGGTCCTCGCGGACTGACCGGCGGCCCGAAGCCGTAGGACGCCACTCACCCACACCACAGAGGCCGGTTCCCGATCGGGAACCGGCCTCTGACCTGTGGAGCTAAGGAGAATTGAACTCCTGACCTCTTGCATGCCATGCAAGCGCTCTACCAACTGAGCTATAGCCCCTTGCCACTCCGCCTCGGTATTTCCCCTTCGGGGCTTCCCCTCGGCGGCGATGCCTACTGTACACGCCACCCCGGCTCGTTTGCCAAATCGGTTCCGGGGCGGGCCGGGGGTGGGGTCAGACGCTCGCGAACGAGTAGAAACGCTTCAGCGCGCAGTGCTCGTCCAGCAGGCGGCCGTAGATCGGCTCGCCCTCCAGCTCCCGGTACACCTCGATCGGGTCGCCCTTTATGATCAGCGCCCGCGCGCACTCCACACACCAGTACTGGTAGGCCACGTTGACCGGTTGGAGGTCACGGACGATGGGCGTGCCGGCCCCGCACCAGTCGCACTTCCTGCTGTGTGCACCCATGCGCTATCAGCTCCACCCTCGGTTGTGGGCCGTGCACACGAGGCATACCCCTCCGTCGAGCCGGGCGATCACGACCGGAAGGTCCCGCTTCCGGCGTAGTGACGATTCTGCCACGGCAGGGGCCCCCCGATAAGCCTTGTGATCCCGCCTCCGCACGAAGGGAGACGGGATCGATACACAGGGCTCAGCGGCTGTTCACACGGCTCCGCGCACCGGCCGCCACACCCACCACAGCCGTCACGGCCAGTGCGACGGTCGTCGCCCACAGTCCGTCCGCCGACGACCCCGCGCTCTCGCTCCGGTGGAGATAGAGGGTGCCGAAGGTGGCGACGCCGACGAGCATGCCCAACTGCGTCATCATCGCCGTCACCCCGCTCGCGTCCGGCGCGTCCTCCGGGCGGACGGACCCCAGGGAACGGGTCAGCGTCGGGCTGTAGGCCAGCGCGCACGCCGCGCCGTTCACGCCGAACGCCAGCAGCGCCACGGGCCCCACGCCGTCGCCGCGCAGCGTCAGGCCCATCGTCAGGATCGCCAGCGCCGACACCGCGAACCCGCCGGGGACCAGCAGGCCGTGCCACCGCCCCGGTATCCCCCGCCACATCAGCGAGACCGCGCCGAACGTGACGGCCGTGGGCAGGAAGACCAGCCCGGCGCCCAACGGCCCGTACCCCAGCGCCTCCACGGCCTTGGAACCCTGGAGGTGCAGCGAGAAGGCGAACATGACGCCGCTGTTCACCGACATCGCCAGGAAGATCCGGAACGCCGCCAGCGGCATGCCGGGACTGCCCAGCACCCGGGGCGAGATCAGCGGGGCGCCGCCGCGCCGCGCGAGCCGCGTCTCGTAGGCGGTGAACGCGGCCACCAGCACCGCGCCGGCCACCAGCGACGACCAGCACCACAGCGGCCAGTCCTGCTCCTGCCCGAGCACCAGCGGGACGGTGACCAGCATGACGGCCGCGCTCAGCAGCGCCAGCCCCGGCAGGTCGAGCGGGCGGGCCCGTTCGGTGCGCGCCGGGCGGTCCAGCGGCACGGCCCGCAGGCCGAACACGAACAGCGCGGCGCCGATCGGCACGTTGACCAGGAAGACCGGACGCCAGCCCCAGCCGAACAGGTCGGCCTCGATCAGCGCGCCGCCCGCGACCTGCCCGGCGGCGGCGCCGGTGGCGATCACCGCCGCGTACAGGGTCAGCGCCCTGGCCCGCGCGGGTCCGTCGAAGGTGCGCTGGATGAGGCTCAGCACCTGCGGCAGCATCAGCGAGGCGCCCGCGCCCTGGAGGAAGCGGAAGACGATGAGCTGCCCGCTGTCGGCGGCCAGTCCGCAGGCGAGCGACGCGACGGTGAAGAGGGCCAGCCCGCCGAGGAACAGGCGGCCCGCGCCGTACCGGCCGCCGAGCCGGGCGCCGGTGACGAGCAGGACCGCGTAGGAGATGGTGTAACCGGCGACGACGAGTTGCAGCTCGCCGCCGGACGCGGACAGATCGGTGCGGATGGTGGGGGCGGCGACGTTGACGATGAAGATGTCGAGCATGGCCATGAACAGGCCGGTGAGGATGATCGTCAGCAGCCGGCCCGGCCGCCCGGCCGGGCGGCCCCCCGTGGTCCGCCCGGTCGGCCTGGTCATCGATGTCGTGGTCATGCGGACCAGCGTGCGCCGCGCCCGGTACCGGTAACGAGAGCCGGGCGATACTGGTACCGGCAGCACCTGGCAACCGGTGCCCGGTGACGGCAGGGTGGGGAGCTGTGACCATGACGATCCCGGCACGGAGGAGCACCGGCGACCGTCGGCGCCCGGAGCTGGCCGCCTTCCTGCGCGGCAGACGGGCCCGCGTCACGCCCGCCGACGTCGGCATGCCGCCCGGTCTGCGCCGCCGCACGCCCGGCCTGCGCCGCGAGGAGGTCGCGCAGCTCGCGGGCGTCGGCGTCACCTGGTACACGTGGCTGGAGCAGGGCAGGCCGATCAACGCGAGCGCGCAGGTCCTCGACGCGGTGGCGCGCACGCTGCGGCTGGACGCGGCCGAGCGGCGGCACCTGTACCACCTGGCCGAAGTGCCCTACGTCCCCGGCCGCGAGGACGGCGCCCCCGGGGTGGACGCGATCGGCCCGGATGTGCAGACGATGCTCGACGCCCTCGACCCGCTGCCCGCCGTGGTCTACAACCTGCGCTACGACGTGCTGGGCGACAACGCCACGTACCGGGGGCTCTTCCCCCGGCTGCTGCGGATGCCGGGCGGGGTGCGCAACGCGCTGTGGACCCTGTTCACGACCGATCCCGCGACCTGCCCGATCGTCCTGCGGGAGAGCGAGCTGAAGATCATGGTCGCCACCCTGCGCGCCTCGTACGGCGGCCATGTCGGCGAACCGGCCTGGGAGTCGTTCGTCCGGGAACTGTGCCGGGTGAGCCCGGAGTTCGCCGCCATGTGGGCCAGCGGCGACGTCGTGCCGCCGGGGCCGCGCCTGAAGACCTTCCGGCATCCGGACATCGGCGAGGTGCGGATGCGCACGCAGTCGCTGTCCGTCAACGGCATGCCGGACTCGCGGATGGTGGTCTACGTCCCGGGCGACGAGGAGAGCCGCCGCCGCGTCGCGACGCTGGCCGGCGACGGGCCGGCGGCGGACGGGGAGCCGTCGCTCACACGTCGTCGCCGATGACCGGCTCGGGCAGCGAGCCCGCGTTGTGCTCCAGCAGCCGCCAGCCGCGCACGCTCTCGCCGAGCACCGACCAGCAGCAGTTCGACAGCCCGCCCAGCGACTCCCAGCTCGCCGGGGGCAGCCCGAGGAGCCGGCCGATGGTGGTGCGGATCGCCCCGCCGTGGCTGACGACGACCAGCACCCGGCCCGGCGGCAGCTTCTCCGCCGCGCGCTCCACGAGCGGCGCCGCGCGGTCCGCGACCTCCGTCTCCAGCTCGCCGCCGCCGCGCCGCACCGGCTCGCCGCGCTTCCACGCCGCGTACTCCTCGCCGAAGCGGGCCATGATCTCCTCGTGCGTCAGCCCCTGCCAGGCGCCCGCGTACGTCTCCCGCAGCGCCTCGTCATGGGTGACGTCCAGGCCGGTCACGGCGGCCAGCTCGGCGGCCGTGTCCCGGGTGCGCCGCAGGTCGGAGGAGATGATCGCGAACGGGTCGAGCCGCGCCAGCAGCCCGGCGGCGCGGCGTGCCTGGGCCCGGCCGATGTCGGTCAGCTCGATGTCCGTGGTGCCCTGGAACCTGTTCTCCAGGTTCCACGCGGTCTGACCGTGCCGCCACAGCACGATCCGGCGCAGGCCGTTCACGCCGCTCAGCTCTGCTCACCGCCCTCGCCGATCTCACCGGCGTGCGCGGCGGCGCGGCCCCGCGTGGCCTTGGCGTCCGCCGGCAGCTCCAGCAGCGGGCAGTCCTTCCACAGCCGCTCCAGCGCGTAGAACACGCGCTCCTCGGCGTGCTGCACATGCACCACGACGTCCACGTAGTCCAGCAGGACCCAGCGGCCCTCCCGCTCGCCCTCCCGGCGGACCGGCTTGACGCCCAGCTCCTTGGAGAGCCGCTCCTCGATACCGTCCACGATCGACTTGACCTGGCGGTCGTTGGGCGCGGACGCCAGCAGGAAGGCGTCGGTGATGGCGAGGACGTCACTGACGTCGTAGGCGATGATGTCGTGCGCGAGCTTGTCGGCGGCGGCCTGGGCGGCGACCTCGATCAGCTCGGTGGCGCGGTCCGTGGCGGTCACAGGTGCAGCAGTCTCCTCGAAGTCGCGGGCGCGGGTCCCGTCCGTGCTGTCCAGGGTCTCACGCCGCGCCGACACTCACGCCCCGGCATCCTGTCCCAGGATGATCGTCACATCGGCGGTGCCCGGGCTTTCGCCCTGGACGACGGCCTCCTCGGGCAGGCCCAGCGTCCTGGCCACGTCGATCGCGGCCTCCCGGAACGTCTCGTCCGCGTAGCTCACCGACGTCTCCGCGCTCACGTCGTCCACCGCGCGGCTGTCGATCACCGAGAAGCCGCCGTTGAGCAGGGTGACCCTGGCGGTCTCGGCCGCGGCCTCGCCGGCGCCCGCGTCCCTGATGCCGACGCGCGGCGCGGCGCCCGGGGCGGCGTCGTCGGCGGTGCCGCCGAGCACGTCCGCCAGCAGCCCCTCGGCGGTCTCGTCGCCGATCGTGCCGCCCTCCTCGACGGGGAGCGGCTCGGTGGCGTAGTCACCGGCGCGCGCGTACCCGGCGAGCCGGGCGAGGGTGGCGCCGAGTTCCTGCTCGGTGAGCGAGGGGTCGGCGGTCATGAACAGGTTCTCCACGATCCGGACGGCGGCGCTCTCGCTGTCCGGCATCTTCTCCAGCACGGCCCGCATGACCTGGCCGAACCGGGCGAGCTGCGCGTCCTGCGGCTCGTCGTCGGCGCGGTGGGTGGCGTAGGCGACGGCGGCCCGGCCGTCGAGCTGGACGTTCTCGCCGAGCGGCACCAGCGGGCCCTCCCCGCCGCCTTCCCCGTCCTCGCCGGCTTCCTCGGCGGTGATCTCGGTGTCCGTGGTGAGGGTGATGCCGCCGACCATGAGGACCAGATTCTCCAGGTACGGGGTGTCCAGCCGCCAGGTGCCCGTGATGTCGGCGCCCAGCAGGCCGCCGAGCGCCTCCCGGACCGAGCCCGCGGCCTCGTCGGCGACGGCCTGGCCGAGCGTGGTGGGCCCGTTGTCGGGGGTCACGGCCAGCTCGTTGGGCAGCAGCAGCGTGGTGCCGGCCGAGGTGGTGTCGTTGGCGACCAGCAGGACGGTGGAGGACTCCTCGGAGTCGGTCGGGACGAGGGGGACGACGATCACGTCGCGCTCCTGCGCCCCGGCCGAGGCCCCGTCGCCGTCGTCCGACCCGGTGAACGGCAGCCGGTCGGTGGCCCACAGGTAGCCGGTGCAGCCGAGCAGCGCCAGGACCAGCGCCACGACGAGCAGCCGGCGCCGGTTGCGCCCCCGCCGCTTGGCCTCCTCGCGGCGCTCGGTGCGGCTCTCGGTGAACTTCAGCCAGTCGATGACGTCCGTGGACTCCTCGTCCTGGTCGTCCACGAACGCGAACTGCTCGGTCTGGTAGCCGTCGTCCGGCGGCTGTCTCTGCGGCGGCACCGACGCGGGTTCCGCCTCCGGACCGCCGGCGGGCGGCGCGGCGGTGTCGTGGTCGTAGCCGTACCCGGGCCGGACATCCGTGGCGGGGGGCTGCGGGGCCGTTCCGTAGGCGTGGCCGTACTGCTGCCCCGGGTACGTCTCCGGGGAGCCCGGGGCATACGCGCCGCCGCCGTATCCGTAGTCCTGGTACGCGTCCGGCCCGCCCTGTCCCTGCTCCGGGTACTGGTCCCCAGCCGGGTACTGGTCCTGCTGGTCCTGCTGGTCGGGGTGCTGGTCCTGCTCGTCCCGCCGGGCATGCGGCTGCGGAGGAACCGGGGCGTACAGCGGGCGTCCGTACTCGTCGTACCCGTAGATGTGCCCGTACGGATCCTGTCGGTCGTTCACGGTGCCGCCCTTCAGCCCGCTCAGCGTGTGGGTTCGGTGAGGTCCCGGTACAGCGCACGCTTGTTGATGTAGCGCACGACCCCGTCGGGCACGAGATACCAGACGGGATCGCCGCGGGCGACCCGTTCGCGGCAGTCCGTGGACGAGATCGCCAGGGCGGGCACCTCGATCAGCGACACGCCGCCCTGCGGCAGGCCGGGATCGGCGAGGACATGACCGGGCCGGGTCACCCCGATGAAGTGCGAGAGCGAGAACAGCTCGGCGGCGTCGCGCCAGCCGAGGATCTGGGCCAGCGCGTCGGCGCCGGTGATGAAGAACAGGTCCGCGTCCTCGTGCTCGGCCCGCAGATCCCGCAGCGTGTCGATCGTGTACGTCTTGCCGCCGCGGTCGATGTCGATCCGGCTCACGGAGAACTGCGGATTCGACGCCGTGGCGATGACCGTCATCAGATAGCGGTCCTCGGGCGGGGACACCGACCGGTGTCCCTTCTGCCACGGCTGCCCCGTCGGCACGAAGACGACCTCGTCGAGGTGGAAACGCGCGGCCACCTCGCTCGCGGCGACCAGGTGACCGTGGTGGATCGGGTCGAACGTCCCGCCCATCACGCCCAGCCGCCGCTTGGCGGGGCCTATCTTCTCTCGCATGGCGCCGACCTTAGCGGTCGCGGTTGAGCCGCGTCGTGATCCAGAGCAGAAGAAGAAGGGCGGCGAAGGCGCCACCGCCGATGGCGTAGGCGTTGAGGGTGCTCTCGTGACCGCCCTCCTCGGCGAGGGTGCGCAGGGCCGAGGCGGCGGGAGAAGCGGTGAGGTGGGTCATCGCGAACCTATCCGGGAACGGGACGGCATGGACTCGGTGCCTGTCATCGTATGCGGACCGGTCCCGGGCGGCCTCCCGCCCCCACCGAAGCCGGACGTCAGCCGTCCTCGGGGAACGCGCCGCACGGCGCGTCCGGTTCCCCGTCCATCGCGTACGGGTCGAAGGCGCCGGGCGGCGGCGCGGCGGGGCTGTCCCCGGCGAGCAGCGGGCTGAGCGTCACGGAGACGTCGGTGCCGCAGTCCATCGGCCCGGCGACGGTCTCGGTCTCCCGCAGCACCACCGTGCGGTCCCGCAACTCCTCCTTGCCGAACTGGAAACGCACCAGCCGCCGCACGGTGAACAGCGCGGCCTCGGTGTCCAGGGCGCCGGGCGGGCGCAGCGCGTAGACGAAGACGTGGTGGCCGTCGACCTGGAGGATGTCCTCCGAGATCTGCGTGAACGTGAAGTCGCCCGTCACCCGCACCTGCGGATCGGCGACGAGCGCCTCGTCGGGGTCGAAGCGGATGAGCCAGTCGGTGGCGTCCGAGACCGGGTCGCGCCCGCCCACGGCGCTGTCGAACTGCCGCTGCTGCTCGGCGCCCAGCAGCTCGCGCACCGGGATGGTGGTGGCTCCGGCGAGCACGTTGGGGGTGAGGGCGCTGGCCACGACGTACTCCTTGGCGAGGGTCAGCGCGGTGAGCACCTGCTCGCGGGAGAAGTCGGCCGTCCCGCTCGGGTCGGGCAGCGCCACACCTCCGGCCCCGGCGCCGTACCCCTCGGCGGGACTGCCCGCGTACAGCTCCGACGTGTCGGCCGAGCCCGGCACCTCGCCCTCGGGCACCAGCGCCACCAGACTGCCGGCCGGCGGATCGGCGCGGATGCCGTGGTCCACCTCGTACGGGCCGCCGGCGCCCAGGTAGATCGCGGCGGCGAACGCCAACAGCACGACCAGGCCCAGCGCGAGGGCCTGCTTGGGCAACACCCGGCCGAACCCCGGCACGGACTCGGGCAGCCGCCTGCGGACGGCCGTCGTGTGGTCCTCCAGCCGCTCCTGCGCGGAGAACTCCTGCAAACGCGCAGCTCTGACGAACGACTCGTCGAAGACGGTCGATTGATACTCCTCGTCCCCGGCTCCCGGGGTGCCTCCCGGAGCTCCGTCCGGAGGGTCGGTCCGCCCGGCCACCCTTCAAGCGTAGGTCGCGGACGCAGGCGTAAACAGCCCTCCCGGGCAGGGAATTTACGGCTGGGAGCCGTCTTCGGCCGACTCGGCGTCGTCCGTGGTCCGTCCGCCGCCCTCGCCCTCCGCCTCACTGGCCGGCGCGGGCGGGGGCGCGGGAACCCGGGGCTGGGCCGCTCCGGCGCGCTGGATGGCTATCAGCGCGAACGCGAGGACGCTGATGCCCATCACCATGGCCAGCACACAAGCCACCGGCCGCTGCCAGCGGTTGGGCCCTCCGCCCGCGCCGCCGTGGGGCCGGGGGGACGGCCGCCAGGCCCCCACCGGGGGCCGCGCCTCGTGGCCGCCGGAGCCGCGTCCCCCGTCGCCGCCGGCATAGCCGCCGAGCGGGGGATACGAACCGAACGCCGATCCGTCCTCGTCGTCCTCGTCCGGCAGATAGCGGGTGTAGTCGGAGCGGTCGAACCGGCCCTCGTCGTCCGCGTCGTCGTCGCCGTCGAAGCCGCCGAGCCCGTCCGATCCACCGGGATCGAGGTCGGGGTCCCGGTAGAACCCCACCTCCCCCGCGGCCTCGGACTCGGCACGCTCCATCGCCGCGTAGAGGATCCGCTCGGCCGCGGTCGGCTCGTGGATCCTGGCCGCCTCGACGAACGCCTCGTCGAGCACCACGGAGGCGAACACCTCCTCGGCTGCCCCGAGATCATGGCTGTCGGGCCCTTCACCGCTCGGGAACGGCTGGCCCCCCAGGTCGTCCGGCACGCTTCCCAGCGTAGGCGCAATGCGTCCCCGGGGGGAGGGCCATCCGGATATCGCTGCCGGACCGGACATCAGTCCCGGATGTGACCGTCCCCGGTGACCACGTAGGTGGTGGAGGTGAGTTCCGGCAGCCCCATCGGGCCGCGGGAGTGCAGCTTCTGCGTGGAGATGCCGATTTCGGCGCCGAAGCCGAACTGGCCGCCGTCCGTGAAGCGGGTGGAGGCGTTGACCATCACGGCCGTGGAGTCCATCAGCGACACGAAACGGCGGGCGGCGCCCGTGTCCTTGGTGACGATCGCCTCCGTGTGGCCCGACGTCCAGCGGCGGATGTGCGCCGCGGCGGCGTCGAGGTCCGGCACCACGGCGGCGGCGATGTCGTAACTCAGGTACTCCGTCGCCCAGTCCTCGTCCGTCGCCGGGAGCACCTCGGTGTCCGCCGCCCGGCCCGCCTCGCGCCACGCGTCGTCGCCGTGCACGGTGACCCCGGCGGCGGACAGCGCGGCGAGGGCGCGCGGCAGGAAGCGGTCGGCGATCCCGGCGTGGACGAGGACGGTCTCGGCCGCGTTGCACACGCTGGGGCGCTGCGCCTTGGAGTTGACGAGGATGTCCACCGCCATGTCCAGATCGGCCGACTCGTCCACGTACACGTGGCAGTTGCCGACGCCGGTCTCGATGACGGGCACGGTCGACTCGTTGACCACGGTCTGGATCAGCGAAGCGCCGCCGCGCGGGATCAGCACGTCGACCAGGCCCCGGGCACGCATCAACTCGTGCACCGCGTCACGGCCCTCGCCCGGCACCAACTGCACGGCGTCGGCGGGCAGTCCGGCCTTCTCCACGGCGTCCCTGAGCACGGCCACCAGCGCCGTGTTGGACGCGTACGCCGAGGAGGAGCCGCGCAGCAGCACGGCGTTGCCCGACTTCAGGCAGAGCGCGGCGGCGTCCACCGTCACGTTCGGCCGGGCCTCGTAGATGATGCCGACGACGCCGAGCGGGACCCGGATCTGCCGCAGCTCCAGACCGTTCGGCAGGGTGGAGCCGCGCACCACCTCGCCGACCGGGTCGGGCAGCGCCACCACATCGCGCACGTCGGCGGCGATGGCGGCGACACGCGGCGGGGGGAGCGTCAGCCGGTCCACGATCGACTCGGAGGTGCCGGCCGCGCGGGCCCTGGCGATGTCCTCCGCGTTCGCCGCGATCCCCTCGTCGGCACGCGCCTCCAGGGCGCCCGCGATGGCCGCCAGCGCCGCGTCCCGCGCCGAGCGCGGCAGCGGTGCCAGCGCGGCGGCGGCTTCCCTGGCCCGGCGGGCGGTGGCGATGACGGGGGAATCGGACGAGGTACCGGAGGTGCCGGTGGCGGCGGCGGAGTGCGCGGGACTGCTCATGCATCAGAGCCTAACCGCCCGCGCGCGGCCTCAGAACGGGTGCACGCCCACCGGGACGGCGGGCGGCGGGCCGTACCCCTCGGCGATCCGCTGGTGGTACGTCTCGCGGCCGATGACCTCCAGGCCGACGATCTCCCACGGCGGCAACTGCGCGGTGCGCCGGTGCTCGCCCCACAGCCGCAGCGCGACGGCCGCCGCGTCGTGCAGGTCCCGGGCCTCCTCCCAGTACCTGATCTCGGCGTGGTCGTGGGTGTAGCGGCTGGTCAGGAGGAACGGGTGGTCGTTGGCGAGCTTCTCCAGAGCGCGTCTGACGTCTGGCAGCGGCGCGGCGGCGCCGGCCACGCTGAGCGTGATGTGCCACAGCCGGGGCGTCTCGCGGGTGGGCTCCTCGCGCGGCTGCGCTCCCCCGGAAGGTCCGACGCTGGCCAGTCGTCTCACCGGCGGCCTCCTGACATGGTGCTGATGTGGTGCGGGTGCGGGACGCGGTGCGGGCGACGCGTCCTCACCCGAAAGTTGACCAGTTCGCGCGCGACGGCGCGGCCGATTCCCGGAACCTTCCGTGGAAAGACTGGTCTTTCACAGCTCTGGCACCGGACCCGGCCGCCCCCTTCGCCGGGGTTCGCCCTTGGGACTATGCCCGCAACAGCACGAGGTCATCGCGATGTACGACTTCTCTTTCGTATGCCGGGCCCAGCTCGCGGGCCAGCTCGTGCGTGGAGCGGCCGATCAGCCGGGGGATTTCCCTGGCGTCGAAGTTGACGAGTCCGCGCGCCACGGCTCGGCCCGACTCGTCGCGCAGCTCGATGGGCTCACCGGCCGCGAAGTCGCCCTCGACGGCGGTGATCCCGGCGGGGAGGAGCGAGCCGCCGCCCTCGGTGATGGCCCGCACGGCCCCCGCGTCGAGCGTGACCGAGCCGCGCGGCGCCGAGGCGTGGGCCAGCCACAGCAGCCGGCCGGCCGAGCGGCGGCCGGTGGCGCGGAAGTACGTGCCGGCGGCGGCCGAACCCGACAGCGCGTCGGCGGCCCGGCTCGCGGAGGTCAGCACCACGGGGATGCCGGCGCCGGTGGCGATCGAGGCGGCCTCGACCTTGGTGACCATCCCGCCGGTGCCGACCCCGGCCCGGCCGGGCCGCCCCAGCTCGATGCCCGCCAGGTCCTCCGGCCCCCCGACCTCGCTGATCAGCCGGGTGCCGGGCCGCGACGGGTCCCCGTCGTACAGGCCGTCCACGTCGGAGAGCAGCACCAGCAGGTCGGCGCGGACCAGGTGCGCGACGAGCGCGGCGAGCCGGTCGTTGTCGCCGAAGCGGATCTCGTCGGTGGCCACGGTGTCGTTCTCGTTGACGATGGGCATCACGCCCATCGCCAGAAGCTGGTCCAGCGTGCGGAACGCGTTGCGGTAGTGCGCGCGGCGGCGGGTGTCGTCCGAGGTGAGCAGCACCTGGCCGACGCGGCGGCCGTACCGGGCGAACGAGGCGGTGTACCGGGCCAGCAGCAGCCCCTGACCGACGCTGGCGGCGGCCTGCTGCCGCGCGAGGTCCGCCGGACGCCTCGGCAGCCCCAGCGGGGCGAGGCCCGCGGCGATCGCACCGGAGGAAACCAGTACGATCTGCCTCCCGTCCTGTTTCACCAGCACATCGACGAGTGCGTCCACCCGGTCGGCGTCCAGCCCGCCGGCCGCGGTGGTCAGCGAGGATGACCCGATCTTGACGACGATCCTGCGGGCCCCGGAGACGTCCTCCCGTACCCCTGCCACTGTGTCTCCTTGTTCGCTTCTCCGCCCGCGCGGCGACTGCGCGTCCATCGCCGAACCCTCCACCCCGGCAGCCGCGCGTGCGCCGCTCACCGAGTCTCCTTGCCGTTCGCTTCTCCGCCCGCGCGGCGACCGCGCGCCCATCGCCGAACCCTCCACCCCGGCAGCCGCGCGTGCGCCGCTCACCGAGTCTCCTTGCCGTTCGCTTCTCCGCCCGCGCGGCGACCGCGCGCCCATCGCCGAACCCTCCACCCCGGCAGCCACACGCGCGCCGCTCACCGAGTCTCCTTGCCGTTCGCTTCTCCGCCCGCGCGGCGACCGCGCGCCCATCGCCGAACCCTCCACCCCGGCAGCCACACGCGCGCCGCTCACCGAGTCTCCTTGTTCGCTTCTCCGCCCGCGCGATCGCCGCGCCGGCGTCGAGATAGCGCGGGGGCGGGCGTTCGTTCCCGGGCGAACCGGACTGCCGTCCGTAATCTATGCCACCGCGCCGATAAGCCGCTCGCTCATATAAGCGCACCTCGTCACCCCTCTCACCCCCGTCCCACGGCGATTGCCGGGCGGGGGCGCCCGGCCTACGCTCGGGACCGGGCCAGCACATATCCGCACATCGGGTGACACATCCCTCTCTCCTTCCTCATCGTTCACATTCCCCCACTTCCCCCCTTTCCGGAGCCTCACTGTGCCTGCGGGACCGTCGCCACGTCGTGGCGCGCAATGGATCGCGCTCGCCTCCCTGCTGTGCGCCTTCGTCCTCCAGTTCCTCGGCGCGTTCCTGCCGAACGCCCCGCTGCTGTGCGCCGCCACCGCGGCCGGCGTCGGGCTGGACCTGTCGTTGCGCCGCTGGCAGCCCGGCATCCTCGCCCTGCTCGCGAAACTGCACTGCGACGAGGCCGTCAGACAACTGCTGCGGGACCTGCTGATCGTCGTGGGCCTCGCCCACCTCTCCGGGCTCGCCACCGGCGCCCGCCTGGCCCTCGTCGGCGGTCTCCCCGCCTGCTACGCCGCGCACTTCCTCTGCCGCGCGCTGGGCGTGCTGGTCCGCCGCTCGCGGACGCTGCCGATCGTGACCCGCAACATCGACACCTCCGGTCTGCGCCTGACCCCCGCCCCGCCCCGGCCGCTGATGCGCCCCGGCCGCCGGATGCCGTTGTTCGCCGTGCCCGCCACCACCGGGATGCTGGCGACGGCCCTCACCGACCGCACCGCCTGGGGCCTGCTCGGCGTCGCGGTCTCCTTCGCCCTGTTCGCGGGCGGCACGGCGTACCTGGCGACATGGCTCCTGCCGGGCAAGCGCCCGCCGGACGACGAACGGACGCTGGAGTGGTTCGCACGCTGGCTCGCCGACTACCGCCCCGACGTCGGCCTGTACTTCTCCGGCGGCTCCGGCACCGCCTACCAGGCGAACATGTGGCTGAGCACCCTCGCCGCGCTCGACGCCCGCCCGCTGGTCGTGCTGCGCGAACGCGGCATGGTGCAGCAGATCGCCGCGACCGACGTGCCGATCGCGTGCCTGCCGAAGGTCGCGCACCTGATGCTGCTGGAGCACTCCTCGCTGAAGATGCTGCTGCACCCGGCCAACGCGCCCAAGACGTCCCAGGTGCTGCGCATCCCCACCATCAAGCACGCCTTCACCAACCACGGGGAGAGCGACAAGCTGTCGAGCTGCAACCCGTACGCCAAGGTCTACGACGAGGTCTGGGTCGCCGGCCCGGCCGCCCGGCGGCGGTACGCCCTCGCGGACGTCGGCGTCGACGACCGTGACGTGGTGGGGGGCGGCCGCCCGCAGCTCACCCCGATCCGGCCCGCCGACGGCCCGCCGGACCCGGCCGGACC
Organism: Streptomyces specialis; assembly: GCF_001493375.1. GTDB lineage: Bacteria > Actinomycetota > Actinomycetes > Streptomycetales > Streptomycetaceae > Streptomyces > Streptomyces specialis. The sequence goes on along the minus strand of NZ_LN929897.1, from coordinate 642,266 downwards.
GGTCACCGTGCTGTACGCGCCGACGTGGGAGGGCTGGACCAACGACCCGGGCAACACCTCCGTGCTGCTGGCCGGGGAGAACATCGTCCGTGCCCTGCTGGCCGACCCCCGGGTCCGGCTGCTGTACAAACCGCACCCGATGACCGGCTCGGTCAACCCGAAGGCGGGCGAGGCCGACGCCCGCATCCGCGCGCTGGTCGAGGAGGCCAACGCCGCCGCCGCGCCCCGCGGCCCGGTCCGGCGGCTGCCGGCCAGGGGCGCCGCCGAGCGCGGCGCGCTCGCCGCGCCCGCCGCGGGCGAGGTGCGGGAGGCGCGAGAGGTGAGAGAAGCGGACACCGCCGTCCCCGGGCCGGGGGCGCTCGGCGTCACCGTGCCGGCCGACGGCCGGAGCCCCGCCGAACAGGCCCGGCTCCTGGCCGAGCTGGCGCGCCGCACCGAGGAGCTGGACGCGCTGACCGCCCGCGCCTTCCGCCCGGGGGCCGACGAGGTGGAACGCATGACGCGGCAGACGGCACCCGAACTGGGCCGGGCCGAGGCGGTGGCGGCGGCCACCGAGGCGTGGCGCGAGGCGTTCTGGGCCGCCCAGCCGCCCCGCGCCCATCTGGTGCTCACCGGGACGCGGCCCGACCTGTACTCCTGCTTCAACCAGGCCGCCGTGCTGATCTCCGACGTCTCCAGCGTCGTCGCGGACTTCCTGGCCAGCGCCAAGCCGTACGCCGTGGTCAACACCAGCGGCCTGTCCGAGGACGAGTTCCGCGCCGCCAACCCGACGGTACGGGCCGCCACCGTGCTGCCCCCCGACGCCACGGGGATCCGCGAGCTGCTCGACGCGGTCCTCGACCCGGCCCGCGACTCGCTCGCGGCGGAACGCGCCGCGCTGAAGGAGTACCTGCTCGGGCCCGCGGACCCGCCCTCGATCGTCCGGTTCCAGGACGCGGTCCGCGCCCTGTGCGCCGCCGCCGACGCGCGCCGGGAACGCCAGGCCCGCGTCGACACGGCCGCCGCGCCGCCGGAGCTGCCCGTGACCGGGCCGTCAGGCCGGGGCGTGCCGCAGTAGCCAGTCCCCGACCGGCCCCACGACGGCGGCGAGCGCCTCGTCCCGCGAGACGCCCGCCGCCTTCGGGACGGCGAAGCCGTGGTCGGCGTCCGGCACCTCCAGCAGTTCCGTGCCGGACGGGAACTCGGCGGGCCGCCCGAACGGGTCCCGCCCGCCCTGCACCACCAGCACCGGCACCCCGGCCCCCAGCAGTTCGTCCGCCCGCGACTTCTCCGGCCTGCCGGGGGGATGCAGCGGGAACGACAGCGCCAGCACCGCGCGGGCACCGGTCTCCCCCGCCGTACGGCAGGCGACCCGGGCGCCCGCGCTGCGCCCGCCGGCCACCACCGGCGGTCCCGCCTTCTCCAGCTCGGGCCAGAGCGCGGTCCACGCCGCGTCCAGGGTGCGCGGCGCGGGCGCCAGCTTCCTGCCCGCCACGCGCCACGGCTGCTCGACGAGGGCGACGGTCACGCCCCGCGCCGGCAGCGCGGCGGCCAGGGTCCGCAGGTCGGGCGCCTCGACGCCGCCGCCGGCGCCGTGGCCCAGGGCCAGCACCGCGCGGGCCCGGGCCGCGGCGTGCCAGGTGATACGGGCGTCCCCCACGGGAGTCTGCACAGTGCGGATCATGCGCCCCAGTCTGCCCCCGGACCCCCGCCGTCCCGAGGACGTCACCCGGGCGCCATCTCCCGTTAAGGTGCCGGGGTGACCGACTCCAGGCAGCTCGCGGAGTCCCCGGCCGTCGCCCTGCCCCGCCAGAGCGCGACCGCGCCGGGGGCCCACGCCTCCGGGGAACGCGACCCGTTCTTCGACAACGCCAAGTACGCCGCCATCGTGCTCGTCGCCCTGGGCCACGCCTGGGAGCCGCTGCGCGAGGGCTCGCGGAGCGTCATGGCGCTCTACATGGCCGTGTACGCGTTCCACATGCCCGCGTTCATCGTCATCGCCGGGTACTTCTCGCGCGGCTTCGACGGCCGCGCCGACCGGGTCCGGCGGCTGGTCACCGGCATCGTCGTGCCGTACCTGCTGTTCCAGGTCGCCTACACGCTGTTCCTGGACCGGCTGGAGGACGACGGGGACACGTACATCCCGCTGCTGGAGCCGCGCTGGCTGCTGTGGTTCCTGATGGCGCTGTTCATCTGGCGGCTCACCGTGCCGCTGTGGAAGGCGCTGCGGTGGCCCGTGCCGGTCGCCCTGGCCGTCGCCGTGGTCGGCTCCGTCTCGCCGTCCCTCGGCGGCGACCTCCAGCTCCAGCGCGTCCTGCAGTTCCTGCCGTTCTTCGTCCTGGGCCTGACGCTGGAGGCCGGGCATTTCCGGGCCGTGCGCCGCCGCGCGGTGCGGCTGGCGGCCGTCCCCGTCTTCGCCTCGGCGGTGCTCGTGGCGTACTGGGCGGTCCCGCGCATGGACCACGCGTGGCTCTTCCGCAAGAGCAGTGCCCAGGAGCTGGGCGAGCCGTGGTGGACCGGTGTCGCGATGACGGTGGGCCTCTTCGGCTGCGCGCTGCTGCTGACGGCCTGCTTCTTCGCCGTGGTGCCCGGCCGGCGCCTGTGGTGCACGGCGCTGGGCGCGGGCACCCTGTACGGCTACCTGCTGCACGGCTTCCTCGTCCGCGGCTCGCGCGCGTGGGGCTGGTACGACCCGGACGTGATGCACGAGCAGCCGGCCGCGTTCCTCATCACGAGCGCGGTCGCGGCGGTCGGCATCACCCTGCTGTGCGCGCCGGTGGTGCGGCGGGTGTTCCGGCCCGTGGTCGAGCCGGAGCTGACCTGGCTGTTCCGCCGCCCCCCGGCCACCGGCACCTGAGCGCCCCGGCCGGAAGGGGGCTCGGGCGCCGGGGCTACGCGCCGGGCGGCGGGACGATCTCCAGCATCCGGTCCACGACCCTGGCCGTGGCCAGGCCGTCCGACGGCTCGCAGAAGTCCCGCACGAACGCGGCGTACTTGCCGGCGTACTCCGTCCGGACCCGGTCGATGTCCCGGATCGCGTCGATCAGCTCCGCCGACGTCTTGATCAGCGGCCCCGGGGCCTTCTCGGTGAAGTCGAAGTAGAAGCCCCGCAGCGTGTCCCGGTAGTGCTCCAGGTCGTAGGTGAAGAAGAGCATCGGGCGCCCGGAGTGCGCGTAGTCGAACAGCACGGACGAGTAGTCCGTGATCAGCACGTCCGCGATGAGGTACAGCTCCGCGATGTCCGGATACGCGGACACGTCGTACACGAAGCCCTGCCCGGCGCCAGGGACGGCGTCCAGGATCTTCGGGTGCTTGCGGAACAGGAAGACGTGGTCCTCGCTCAGCGCCTCCCGCGCCGCCGTCAGGTCCACCTGGAGGTCGAGCTTGAACTTGGACGCGGTGTGCCGCTGGTCGTCCCGCCAGGTCGGCGCGTACAGCACGACCTTGCGCCCCTCCGGGATACCCAGCGTCGCCCGCACCCGCTGGGCGGTCTTGTCCCGGTCCTCCCGGTGGAAGATGTCGTTGCGCGGGTAGCCGGACTCCAGGATCTCGCCCTCGCAGCGGAACGCGTTCCGCATGATCGGCGTCGTGAAGGCGTTGGGCGACACCACGAAATCGAACTGCCGGAAGCGGTGCGGCAGGCTGTCGATGTAGGCCGGGTTCGCCTTGGGCGTGCCCAGCAGGTCCGCGCCGATCTTCTTCAGCGGCGTGCCGTGCCAGGTCTGCACCACGCACTGGCCGTCGCGGCGCTCGTACCACTCGCCGAGGCCGACGTTGGTCACGACGTACCGGCTGCGCGCCAGCGCCTCGTACCACTCGCGGCTGTGCCACTCCAGCGGCCGGACGCCCGGCGGGAGGCTGACCTGCGCGTCCGCTACCGACCACAGGTGCTCCACCTCGACGCCGCGCCGGACCAGCTCCTCGTGGATGGCGCGTGGCGAGTCGGAGAACTGCTTGCCGCCGAAGCTGTTGTAGAAGACCGCGTCGCGCAGCGGCTCCCGCTGGAAGCGCGGGAAGTGGACCTGCCGCAGCTCCCGCTGCCGGTACGCGCCGCGCTCCTCGCCCGACAGCACCGGGCCCGAGCCGAGGAAGATCCGGTCGAAGAAGCGGCGGTTGACGGTGTACGTGCGGCCGGCGACGCGTTTGCGCAGCGGCAGCGTCCCGATCAGGTCGGCCCGCAGCTTCACCGGCACGTCCGCCGCGTTGCCCCAGGCGTCGCGGTCGCGCAGCGAGAAGTACCAGCGGCCGGCGCGCAGCGACAGCACCGCGTCGTACGTCGTCATCCGGTGCGGCGCGACGGTGACGCTGAACCGCCCGTCGTTCCACGTCAGCGGCAGCAGATGCTCCTCGAACCGCTCGCCGTGCCGCAGCACGAAACGCATCCGGTCGCCGGGCCCGGTGTAGGAGCCCTCGATCAGCAGCTCGCCCTTGCCGGTCCACCGCAGCGTGTCCACGACGGCCTGCCGGGCCCGGTCGTGGAGCTTCAGCAGGCCGGGCCCGTCGGTGGTGACGGCGATCTCCCGGCCGTGGGGGCGCGGGTGGCGGCCGGGCGCGAAGCCGTCGATCACGGTGGCCCGCCGCGAGGAGCCGTCCGTGAACTCGATGGTGGCGATGAAGTCGAGGGTCTTGTCCCGCTCGGAGCCGGCCACGGACAGGTCGGCCTGCGGCACGTCCACCGTCCAGCGGGCCCACGTGCCGTCACCGGCCGCCTCGTCGCGGCGCACCGCGTACACCGTCCCGGTCTTCTCGCCCTTGCGGACGACACGCAGCCCCGTCGGCTCCTTGCCGCCGGCCGGTGACCGCAGGCCGAGCCGGAGCACGTCCCCGGTGAACGCCTGGTCGGCCACCTCCGCCTCGGGGAGGTCGACGGTGACCTGGAACTTGTCGTCCGCGAACCCGGCCACCAGCCGCGCGCCGCCGCCGAGGTCGTGGGCCTGGGAGTGGCCGGCCGACCCGATGTCGCCGCGCGTCACCTTGCCGGGGACGTAGCCGCCGGGCCGGGGCAGCGCCAGCGTCAGGCCCCAGGTGCCGGCCTTCCAGTGGCCCCGGGTCCTCAGCCGCTCGGGGTCGATGACGATCTCGAACCCGGCGTCGTCGTAGTTGTGCAGCGCCTGCTTGGAGTCCCGCGTGGCCCGCGACGCCTCCTCGGCGCGGAACCGCACGGGCACCCGCCCGCCGCCCGGCCGGCGCAGCCACGCCAGCCTCGGCATCGGGCCGGCGGCGGCGCCGGGGATGTTCTGGACGTACGCGTAACCGCGCACGATCAGCTTGCCGTCCCGCCACAGCACCTCCGTGGCCCTGGCCCGCGCCGGCATCTCGCGCGGGCACAGACGGACGACGGACGACGGCAGCGCGCGGGCGCTCACGCCGGGGATCGCGAGGTACGGGCGCAGCCGCCCGCGTACCGGGAACGCCGACGGGTTCTCCCGCTCGAACCGCAGGACCGTCAGCAGGTCCTCCAGCCGCCCCTCACGCGCCAGGTGCCACTTGACGCGCGCCAGCGGCGGCAGCTTGTCGGGCTTGACCGCGCCGGGCGACGCCAGGAAGTCCGCGGCCCGGCCGAGGAAGTCGCGGCGTTCTTCTTCGGACGCCTCCGGCAGGAAGCGCATGCCGCGCCGGAGGTCCTCGGGGATCATGTCTTCTGGCTTGGCCACCACAGACGTGCCTTCTCTTCTCTTCCCGCTGCCGGTGCTGTCAGGTGGTCGGAGTCGTCGTCACCACGGCGGCGCCCGTCGCGCCCTGCGCCTGGTTGCGTGCCTCGGCCCGCGCCGACAGGGCGGCGATCGCCGCGTTGAACCGCTCCAGCGAGGTCGGCTCGTCGGGTCCGAGCAGGTAGTGCTTGAGCGCGACGCGGTCGGCCGCCAGCGGGTCGGTGCCGGGCGGCGCGTGCACGGCGTCGAGCAGGTCGTCCAGCCGGGCGGCGTCGTTGGCCAGGATCACCGCGGCGCGCACGGCGGTGTTCTGGCGGCGGAACTCGTCGGCGCCGAGCCCGGCCGAGTCGGTGACGGCGTACGGCTTGCCGCTGGCGATGAAGTCCGACACGACGCTGGATATGTCGGAGACCAGGGCGTCCGCCTCGTTGAAGCAGTCGAACAGCTCCGGATGGGGACCGGTGATGACCCGGTGCTCCCACCAGCCCCGCGACCGCCAGAACGCCTCGTTCCACTCCCGCAGCCGGCGTTCCTCGGCCGCGGCGGTCTCCGGCGGCGTCACCGCGTCCCGGGAGACGGAGGCGTCGTCCCAGGCGACGGCCGCCTCGGCGCCGGACAGGCCGCCGGACTCCTCGGCGGCCCGCAGCGTCGCCGCCGCGCGCGCCCGGTCGGCGGCGGTCTGTTCCGCCGCGGCGGCCCAGCGCGGGTCGGCGGCCCGTTCGGCGGCGGCCCGTTCGATCATCGCCGTGATCCGCTGGTGGACGGCGCCGGCCTCGCGGTCGCGTGTGCCGGTGAACGGGTGCGGCTTGTACAGCACCCGCACGGGCCGTTCGGAGGCGAGGAGGCGGCGGACGATGTTCTCGCCGGCCAGCAGCAGCGACGTGTTGCCCGGGTCGTCGGTCCAGCCCTCCCAGGTGGGCGCGTACAGGACGGTCGGGATACGCCCCGGGGGCACGCCCCGCGCCGACCGGATCGGCGCGAGTTGCGGGCGGCCGACCTCGACGACGTCCTCGTCGCGCACCCCGACGTCGGCCAGCGCGAACCGGTCACGCCCGGCCCGGCCCGCGGTCCACACCTCGTCGTACGCCTTGGCGTACGGGTTGATGCTGGCGATCTTGTCGCTGTCGCCGTGGCCGATGAAGACGTGCTTCATGGTCGGGACGCGCAGCAGGTGCAGGTTCTTGCCGACGTTCGCCGGGTAGAGCCCGACCCGCAGCGTCGACAGGTCCATGTTCATCAGGTCCACCGCGCTGGGCACGCACACCACGGGCACGGTGGTGGTGGCCAGCCGGCTGTGGACGGCGCGCTCGCGCAGGATGACCAGCGGTCTGGCGTCCAGCCGGGCCATGGTGTCCAGCCACATGTTGACCTGGTAGACGGCGTCCTTGGAACCGGAGAAGTACAGCGCGACGGTCGGCCGGTGCTCCCGCAGCCAGCCGTCGAACCACTCCAGCGTCTTCTCCGGCGGGGGCGGCAGGCGGCGGGCGGAGAGGTAGGGCAGCAGCGCCAGCACGTACAGCGCCACGAGCGCGAGCGTCACCGCCGTCCCGGCGTAGCCCCAGGCGGGGGTGTCCGTGAGGACGACCGCGACCAGCCCGGCCAGCATCGGCACCTCGGTGTGCAGGACCTTCTCCACGGCCCGGTGCGTCAGCGCGCGCGGCGCGCCGTCGGGCACCGGCAGCGTCGACAGGTCGATGTTGCGGGTGGCGATCGGCAGCCTGCGCTTCCTGCGCACCACCGTGACCAGCGCGGAGTGCGGCGCCTGGAGGGCGTAGAACGCCAGCACGCCCAGCACCGCCGCGTGGAACACCGTCTCCCCCGCCCAGTCCGCGCGGGCCATCAGCAGCAGGAGCAGAAGCTGCCGGAGCACGAACCGGAGCGTGAGCCCGACCCTGGCCTTGCCGAGCCGGACCAGCAGGTGGCTGCCCCTGCGGTGCAGGAAGTGGTCGCCGGCGTACGACAGCGCGGCGCCGGCGGCGAACGCGCCGGCCGACGGCAGCAGCGCGGCCAGGAGCATCAGCGGGTAGGAGGCCGACATCAGCAGCGCGGCGGCCAGCTCGGCGCCGCTGGACACACCGGCCAGCCGGTGCAGCGTCGCCCGGGTCATGCCACCCCACCTGCCGTGTCGGCGTCGAGGGCGGCGGCCAGGGCACGTTCGAAGGAGCCGGCCTGGGTGGCGTCCGCGGTCGGGTCCTGCCGGCGGACATCGATGACGTGCCCGGTCATCGGGGACAGCAGCACGTCCAGCGAGGTGCGGGCGACGGCCTCGGACGACAGCAGCGTCCCGGCGGGCTCCTCGCCGAAGGCGCGGGAGCGCATCGGGGTCGCGGTGCGCTCGGGGTTGACGCAGTTCACCCGGATCGCGTCACCGGCCCACTCGTCGGCCAGGGCCTGGGTGAGGTTCACCATGGCCGCCTTGGTGGAGGAGTACAGGCTGTACTCGGCGCGGCCCCGGGTGTAGCTGCTGGAGGTGTAGAGCAGGAGCTGGCCGCCCGTCTCGGCGAGGTACTTGTGGGCGGCCCTGGCTATGCGGACGGGCGCGAGGTAGTTGACCTTCAGCGCCTCCTCGATGACCGCGTCCTCGGTCTCGGCCAGCTTGCCTATGCGCAGCACCCCGGCGGTGTTCACCACGAAGTCGACGCGGCCGGTGTCCGCGTACGCCTTGGCGAGGGCCTCGGCGATGTCGGCGGGGTTCTCGACGTGGGTGCCGGTGGTGGAGCGGCCCAGCGCGTACACGGCCGCGCCGTACCGCGCGGCGAGGTCCGCGACGTCCTTGCCTATGCCGTACGAGCCGCCGAAGACGACGAGGGTCTTGCCCGCCAGCCGCTCCCGGTAGGCGTCCTCCTGGGACTGGGCGGGGGCGGCGGTGGAGGCGAGCTGGAAGAGCTTGTCGGCGATGTACACGTCGACGGGCTGGGTGACCTTCATGTTGAACTCGTCACCCGGCACGACGTGGATCGGCACGTCCGGCAGGTACTTCAGGACCACCGAGCAGTCGTCGGTGGCCTGGAAGTTCGGGTCCCCGGCGGCGATCTCGTAGGCGCGGCGGATGGTGGACAGCCGGAACGCCTGCGGGGTCTGGCCGCGTCGCAGCCGCGAACGGTCGGGGACGTCGGTGATGAACTCGCCGTCCTCGCCGTGGGTGCGCGTGACGATGATCGTGTCGGCGGAGGGGATGGCGACATCCACGGCCCGGTACCGGTCGAGAGCGGCGACGCAGTCGGCGATCACCCGCCGGGAGAGCAGCGGGCGGACGGCGTCGTGGAACAGGACGTACCGCTCCTCGTCCTCGCCGAGGCCCTCGCCGAGCACCGCGATGGCGCGCTCGGTCGTCTCGTTGCGGGTCGCGCCGCCCTCCACGACGCGGGTGACCTTGGTGAGGCCGCTCCTGGCGACGATCTTCTCGACCTCGTGCGCGTAGCCCGGAGCCATCATGACCAGGACGTCGTCGATCTCCTCGGCCTCTTCGAAGACGGCCAGGGTGTGCTCGATGACGGCCTTGCCCGCGATCTTGATCAGTTGCTTCGGTATGGAGAGACCCACACGCTGGCCCGTGCCACCGGCCAGGACGACGGCGGTGGTGTGGGGGGACGGTCCATGGGGCTGGATGGTCAAGGAAGCTCCTGCCGGGTATCAAGAGGTGTCGCCTTCGCGAGGAGAAGGTTAACCCTTGTGGAAGCTTGACCCCTAAGCACGATGAACCGTTGTCGAACGTTACCCCTTTGTGACAGCGAGAAGTTACCCTGCGGCCTTCACCGCAGGGCCCGTACTTCCGGCATTTCAGTCGAAAGGACTGAATTCCTCGAATTCCCGCTGCGCGGTGTCGCGGCGCTGCGCCTCCCGGTCCCGCCGCCGGCCGGCCGCCGGTCGCAGGGTGGTCATGCGGTGGTCCTCGCCACGCCGGCCCAGCATCTCGGCGCCGCCGGTGACCGCCGGCTCGAAGTCGAAGACCACGGAGTTCTCGTCGCTCCCGATCGCCACCCCGTCGCCCTCCCGGGCACCGGCCTTGATCAACTCCTCCTCCACACCGAGCCGGTTGAGCCGGTCGGCGAGGTAGCCCACGGCCTCGTCGTTGGTGAAGTCGGTCTGCCGGACCCAGCGCTCCGGCTTGTCGCCCCTGACCCGGAAGAGCCCTTCCTCCTCCACGGTCACCGTGAACCCGGCGTCGTCCACCGCCTTCGGGCGGATCACGACACGCGTCGCCGTTTCCCTCGGCTTCGCCGCCCGCGCCTCGGCGACGAGCGCGGCGAGCGCGTAGGAAAGATCTTTCAGGCCCTTTCGGGACACGGCGGAAACCTCGAATACGCGCAGCCCGCGCGCCTCGAGATCGGGGCGCACGATTTCGGCGAGATCCTGCCCCTCCGGGATATCCGTCTTGTTCAGCACGATCAGCCGCGGGCGATTGTCCAGGCCGCCGTACTGGGCGAGTTCCGCCTCGATCACATCGAGGTCGGTGAGCGGATCGCGGTCGGATTCCAGCGTCGCGCAGTCCAGCACGTGCACGAGCACCGAGCAGCGTTCCACATGCCGCAGGAACTCCAGGCCCAGGCCCTTGCCCTGGCTGGCGCCCGGGATGAGGCCGGGCACGTCGGCGATGGTGTAGACGGTCGTCCCGGCCGTGACCACGCCCAGGTTGGGCACCAGCGTGGTGAACGGATAGTCCGCGATCTTCGGCTTGGCCGCCGACAGCACCGAGATCAGCGAGGACTTCCCCGCGCTGGGGTAGCCCACCAGCGCGACGTCCGCGACCGTCTTCAGCTCCAGGACGATGTCCCGTTCCTCGCCCGGCTCCCCGAGCAGCGCGAACCCGGGCGCCTTCCGCCGAGGCGAGGCCAGCGCGGCGTTCCCCAGCCCGCCCCGGCCGCCCTGCCCGGCGACGAACGTGGTGCCCACGCCGACCAGGTCGGCCAGCACCTCGCCCTTCGCGTCCAGCACCACCGTGCCGTCCGGCACCGGCAGCACCAGATCGTGCCCCTCGGCGCCGGTCCGGTTGCCGCCGGCGCCCGGCTTGCCGTTGGTGGCCTTGCGGTGCGGCCGGTGGTGGTACTCCAGCAGCGTGGTCACGTCCGGGTCCACGACGAGCACCACGTTCCCGCCGCGCCCGCCGTCACCGCCGTCCGGGCCGCCGAGCGGCTTGAACTTCTCGCGGTGGACGGAGGCACAGCCGTGGCCCCCGTTACCCGCGACGATGTGCAGCTCGACGCGGTCGACGAAGGTGGTCATGACAGTGCCTCCATAGTGCTTGCCTGGGGTGTGAACACGGCAAGGGCGGACCAGCTTCCCGGCATGGGAAGGCGGTCCGCCCTCGGAAAACGGTGGTGCCGTCGGCGCCCGGTTACTGGGCGACGGGCACGATGTTGACGACCTTGCGGTCGCGGTACCGGCCGAACTCCACGTGGCCGGCCTGGAGCGCGAACAGCGTGTCGTCGCTGCCGCGGCCCACGCCCTTGCCCGGGTGGAAGTGCGTGCCGCGCTGGCGGACCAGGATCTCACCGGCGTTCACGAGCTGACCGCCGAAGCGCTTCACGCCGAGGTACTGCGGGTTGGAGTCGCGGCCGTTCCGGGTGGACGACGCGCCCTTCTTGTGTGCCATCTTCGCTCAGTCCCTTACTTCGCGGCCGGGGCGGGGATCTCGGTGACCTTCAGCGCGGTGTGGAGCTGACGGTGGCCCATCCGCCGACGGTAACCGGTCTTGTTCTTGAACTTCTGGATCCGGATCTTGTCGCCCTTGTGGTGGTCGACGACCTCGGCCCTGACCTTCACCCCGGCGAGCACCCACGGGTCGCTGGTGACGGTCTCGCCGTCGACGACGAGCAGGGTGGAGAGCTCGACGGTGTCGCCGACCTCGCTGGTGGAAATACGGTCAACCTCGATGACGTCGCCCACAGAAACCTTCTGCTGACGGCCGCCGGTGCGCACGATCGCGTACACGCGACAACTCTCTCTCACTCGATCGGAGCCCCTGATGCCAGCGACGGGCGAACCCGGCCTCTCCCCGGCACGGCGAACCGTGCGCGCGGCGGGGAGGAAGGTGCTCAGGGGCATGGCACGCCGGAAACGACACACCAGCGGCCAAGAATACGGAGGCGCCGACAAGGCGGTCAAATTCACCGCCCCGCCGGCGCCCGGGACCCGTATCAGTCGTCGGTCGACGCGGACACCGACGGCGGCTGCGGCTGCTCCGCCGCCGCGGTGGTGGCCTTGGCCGTCTTCTTGGCCGGAGCCTTCTTCGCGGTCTTCTTGGCGGCGGCCTTCTTGGCGGTCTTCTTGGCCGGAGCCTTCTTCGCCGCCTTCTTGGCCGGGGTCTTCTTCGCGGGCGCGGTGACGACCGTCACCACCGCCTCCGTCGCACCCTCCGGCGAACCCGCCGGGGCCGAGGCGCGGCGCACCGCGCGGCGGCGCGGCGGCGGCGCGTCGGAGACCACCGTCCCGGACTCCTCGCCGGCCGGCTCGGGACCGGCGGGCTCCGGCTCGGGCGCCCCGGCCGCGGCCCGCGGCTCGGTGGCGGCCACGACCAGCACCTCCGGCTCCCCGGCCGCCCGGGGCGATCCGGCCGGAACGGTGACCTTACGGCTCCCCCGGCGCCGCGCGGGCGCGGGCGGGGTGTCCTCGGCGGGCGCGGTCTCCTCGGCGGGAACCGACTCGCCCGGGATCTCCGGAGCCGGGGCGGGCTCGGCGGTGACCACGGTCACGGCCGCCTCCTCCGCCTCGACGTCCGCCGTCCTCGGCGGCCCGGCCGGCGCGCTCACCTTGCGGCTGACCCGGCGCCGCCTGCGCGGCTCGGCCGCCGCCTCGGGGGCGGGCTCGGGCTCGGGACGCGCGGGCTCCGCCTCGGCGGCGGGCTCCACGACCTCGACGGCCTCGACGCGCTCCCCGGCGGGCCCGGCGTCCATCGGCTCGACGGCCTCGGTCGTGTCCACCATCGCGGTGTGCACGATCGGCTCCACGGGCTCCTCGGTCTCGGCCGGCTCCAGGACCGGCAGCGGCTCGTCGGCCGCGCCCTTGCCCCGCTTGCGCCCCTTCCGCCCACCGCCGCCACCGCCGCCGCCCGCCGCGTGCGCCTGCTCCGCGTGGACGATGACGCCCCGGCCGTTGCAGTGCACGCACGGCTCGGAGAACGACTCCAGCAGGCCCTGCCCGACACGCTTGCGCGTCATCTGGACCAGGCCGAGCGAGGTGACCTCCGCCACCTGGTGCTTGGTGCGGTCCCGGCCCAGGCACTCCAGCAGCCGCCGCAGGACCAGATCCCGGTTGGACTCCAGCACCATGTCGATGAAGTCGATCACGATGATGCCGCCGAGGTCGCGCAGCCGGAGCTGGCGCACGATCTCCTCGGCCGCCTCCAGGTTGTTCCTGGTGACGGTCTCCTCCAGGTTGCCGCCCTGCCCGGTGAAGCGGCCGGTGTTCACGTCGATGACGACCATCGCCTCGGTCCGGTCGATGACCAGCGAACCACCGCTGGGCAGCCACACCTTCCGGTCCAGGGCCTTCATGAGCTGCTCGTCGATCCGGTACGTCGCGAAGACGTCCACCTCCGACGTCCAGCGCTGGAGCCGCCCGGCCAGGTCGGGCGCCACGTGCGCGACATAGCCGTGGATGGTCTCCCAGGCGTCGTCGCCGCTGACGATCACCTTCGAGAAGTCCTCGTTGAAGATGTCGCGGACCACCCGGACGGTCATGTCCGGCTCGCCGTACAGCAGCGTCGGGGCGTTGCCCTTCTTGGCCTTCTTCTGGATCTCGGCCCACTGCGCCTGGAGCCGCTCCACGTCACGGGTCAGCTCGTCCTCGCTGGCGCCCTCGGCAGCGGTGCGTACGATGACGCCCGCGTCCTCGGGGACGATCTTCTTGAGGATCTGCTTCAGCCGGGCGCGCTCGGTGTCGGGCAGCTTGCGGCTGATGCCCGTCATCGACCCCTCGGGCACGTACACGAGGTAGCGGCCGGGCAACGAGATCTGGCTGGTCAGCCGGGCGCCCTTGTGGCCGATCGGGTCCTTGGTGACCTGGACGAGGACCGGCTGCCCGGACTTCAGCGCCGACTCGATACGGCGCGGGCCGTGACCCATGCCGAGCGCCTCGAAGTTGACCTCACCGGCGTAGAGCACCGCGTTGCGGCCCTTGCCGACGTCGACGAACGCCGCCTCCATCGACGGCAGCACGTTCTGCACCTTGCCGAGGTAGACGTTGCCGACGTACGAGGAGGACTGCTCCTTGTTGACGAAGTGCTCGACCAGGACGTTGTCCTCCAGGACCGCGATCTGGGTGCGCTCGCCGCTCTGCCGGACGACCATGACCCGCTCGACGGACTCCCGGCGCGCCAGGAACTCGGCCTCGGTGATGATCGGCGCGCGGCGGCGGCCCTGCTCGCGGCCCTCGCGGCGGCGCTGCTTCTTCGCCTCCAGCCGGGTGGAACCCTTGATGGACTGCACGCCGTCCGAGCTCTCGGCCGCCTCGTCACGCCTGCGGCGCGGCTCGCGGACCTTGACGACCGTCCGCTCCGGGTCGTCCCCGGCGGCGCCGCCCTCGGGGGCGTCGCCGTTCCGGCGCCTGCGGCGACGGCGGCGACGGGAGCCGCCAGCGCCCTCCGGGTACTCGTCGGCGCCCTCGGTGCCCTCGTCGGCCGCCTCCGGCTCGTCCACGTCGAGGGGACCAGCCTCGGCCTCCTCGTCGTCCCTGGTGGCCCCGGTGTCCCCGGCACCGCCGGAGACGGCCTCGGCGGCGCGCTCCACGGTCTCGCCCCGGCGGCGCCTGCGCCCGCCGCGGCGGCGCCTGCGGGCGGGACGGTCGGCCAGCGCCTCGTCCTCGTCGTCCTCCTCCGCCTCGGCGGAGGTGACGTCCTCAAGCGCCTCCAGGTCCTCCAGCTCCTCGACGACCTGCTCATCCTCGTCCTCCGCCTCGGCGGGAACGGTCTCGCGCACGGCCTCCTCGGCGGCGCGCTGCGGCGTCTGGAACATGGGTGCCTGGAACACCGGCGCCCGGAAGACGGCGGTCGTCGCGACCGGCACGGCCGGCGGCAGGGGGGTGTCCTCGGCGTGCGGGGAGGGCGCGGCGCTCTCGTCGGCCCGGGGGGCCGTCCCGGCTTCCGGCGCGGCCTCGGCGCGGGTGGCGCGGCGGCGCCTGCGCGTCGCGGGAGCGGGCTCAGGCTCGGCCTCGGCCGCCTGCTCCGGCTCGGGCTGCGGCTCGGGGCTCGGCGCGGCGGTCTCGGCGGCCGGGGGGGCCGCCCCCGCCTCCGGCGCGGGCTCGGCGGGGGGGGGGGGGGCGGGGCGAGGTGGTCGGCGGGGGGGGCTGTCGCGGTCCCGGGCGCGGGGTCGGCGGGGGGGGCGCGGGGGCGCCTGCGCGTCGCGGGGGCGGGCTCGGGCTCGGCCGCGGCCGCCTGCTCCGGCTCGGGCTGCGGCTCGGGGCTCGGCGCGGCGGTCTCGTCGGCCGGGGGGGCCGCCTCGGCCTCCGGCGCGGCCTCGGCGCGGGTGGCGCGGCGGCGCCTACGCGTCACGGGGGCGGGCTCAGGCTCGGCCTCGGCCGCCTGCTCGGGGCGCGGCTCGGAGTCGGTCCCGGGCTCCGGCGCGGCGGCGGCCCGGGTCGCCCGGCGCCGCTTGCGGGCCGGGGCGGGCTCAGGCTCGGCCTCGGCCACCGGCTGCGCCTCGGGCTCCGGCGTCGGCTCCGGCACGGCGGTCTCGTCGGCCGAGGGGGCCGCCTCGGCCTCCGGCGCTGCCTCGCGGCGGGGGCGGGGGCGGCGTCGGCGCGACGGGGGGGGGGGCTGCGGCTGGGCCGCCGGGTGGGGGCGCGGCCCGGGGCGGGGCGCGGGGGCCGGCCCGGCGGCCTCGGGCGCCGTCGCGGGGGCGGTGGCACGCCGCCGCCTGCGGGGCGCGGCGGGCGGCTCCTCCTCGGCGGCGGCCGTCTCCGGCTCCGCCGTCCCGTCGGGCTCCGGCGACGCCACGCGCGTCACACGGCGGCGCTTGCGGGGCGCCGGTTCGGCCTCGGCCGCCTCGGCGGCCGGCTCGGCTCCGGCCGGGGGCCCGGCCGGGCGGGACGCCGCGCGCCGACGGCGCGGCGGCAAGGTGTCACTGGGGGTACTCGTGGTAGGGACGTCGTTCTCGACGCGGCCGACACCGTCCGCCTCGGCGGACTCGTTGGGCTCTTGCATGCGGGCGGTTCTCCCGTCACGCTCCCGGGCGCCACGCCGGAACTGAGCGGGCGCCGCTCGGGAGCTGTCGTTATCACTCGCCGGTTCCGGACCGCGTGGCCCGGCTACGGCGAAAGTCTTCTGGTAGGTGCGTCGCCCGGAACAGCCGGACCCGAGTGGCTCTCTGGCACCAGGCGGTTCGGCGGCGCAGCAACGGCATCGCTAAACGGTGATCCCCGGCACCGCCGCAGCCCGCTGCCCGGCGGCCCTGGTCGAGGCGGCCCCGGCAGCTTCGCGGTCAGGCGCGAACGGGTCTGTCACCGTGCCGGTCTCCTCATCGAGCGGCCCCTGCGCCAGCCTGGTCACCGCTGCGGGGACCGGCGGCGCCAGGTCGGCCGTAGCGCGGAGACCGGACAGGACGTCGTCGGGTCGTACGGCAGGGATGAGATGCCGTACTACCAGCCGCAGTATCGCACAAGGGTGGGGGTCAGGCCCATGGGACCCCGCCGGGTCCGGAGGATCCGGCAGGACGGCGAGCGATACGACGGCCGCGCGGGCGTCGAAAACACGCAGGCCCTTCTTGGTCTGCCGCCGCACCTCGACGGTCTCGGCGGCCAGGAACGCGCGGACCGCGCGCCCGGCCTCCGCCGGGTCCACGCCGTCCAGCCGCAGCTCCCAGTGGGACGCCGTGAGCTGCTCGGCGAAGTCGCCGGTCCTGGCCTCGACGATGTCGATGATGTCGAGCCCGTCCGGCAGCGACGCGTCCAGGCTCGCCCGCAGCTCCTCGATGTCCCGCGTCCGGGCCAGGGCGATCTCCAGGTACTCCGCCTCGCTCGCCGTGCCGGTCGGCGCGGCGTTCGCGTAGCTGACCTTCGGGTGCGGGGTGAACCCGGCGGAGTACGCCATGGGCACGTCGGCCCGGCGCAGCGCGCGCTCGAAGGCGCGCTGGAAGTCCCGGTGGCTGGTGAACCGCAGGCGTCCGCGTTTGGTGTACCGCATCCGCACACGCTGCACCGCCGGAGCGGGCGGCGGGCCTACGGGCTGTCGCTTGCCCAGTTCTGTTCAGTCCCTCGTACGTACCACTTTCGGGGCCCGGTCACGGGCCGTTGCTTGACTCCAGGTTACGTCCCTCCGGAGGGTCACGCTGTCGCTATCCAATAACGCAGCTTCTCCGCGCGCTGATCCTCGAAGACCCCGCCGCACGCCTCGATGACCTTCCGGGACGCCACGTTGTCGTCGTCGCACGTCACCAGCACCCGCTCGTGCCCCAGCGCGCGGGCCACCGGTAGGGACTCGCGCAGCATCGCCGTCGCGTGGCCCCGGCGGCGGGCGGAGGGACGGACGTCGTAGCCGACCAGGCCGCCCCAGTCCAGCAGCCTCCGGGTGAGGCGGTGCCGGATGGAGAGGCGGCCCAGGAACGTGTCGCCCGCCACGTACCACAGGATCGTGGACGGTACGAAACCCTGCGGGCGGGGGCTTTCCGGCCTCGCGTCCGCGATCGTTCGCTCGACGTACTCGGCGAACACCGCCGGCTCCCGCCACCGCGGGCCGTACACCGCGATGTCGCGGCCCAGCATCGAGTTGTCCTGGAGGGTGCCCCGGCCCTCGGCCTCGAACTCCTCGACCGCGTCGAGGAACGAGGCGTGCACGGCGGTGGTGGGGGTGACAAGCTGCGGCATCGCTTCATCCTCTGCCCGGGATTCCGCCGGGGCAACCTGTCACTTCACGACTGTGAGCGGCAGCAACTTCTTCCCGGTCGGCCCGATCTGGATGTGGGTGTCCATCTGCGGGCAGACGCCGCAGTCGAAGCACGGGGTCCACCGGCAGTCCTCGACCTCGGTCTCGTCGAGCGCGTCCTGCCAGTCCTCCCACAGCCAGTCCTTGTCCAGACCGGAGTCCAGGTGGTCCCAGGGCAGGACCTCCTCGTACCCGCGCTCCCGCGTCGTGTACCAGGCGACGTCCACGCCGAACGGCTCCAGCGCGGGCCCGGCGCACGCCATCCACTGGTCGTACGAGAAGAACTCGCGCCAGCCGTCGAACCGGCCGCCCGCCTCGTACACCGCGCGGATCACCGCGCCCACCCGCCGGTCGCCGCGCGACAGCAGGCCTTCCACCGTGCCGGGCTTGCCGTCGTGGTAGCGGAAGCCGATGGAGCGGCCGTACCGCTTGTCGGCGCGGATCGCGTCCCGCAGCTTGGCCAGCCGGGCGTCGGTCTCCTCGGCGGAGAGCTGCGGCGCCCACTGGAACGGCGTGTGCGGCTTGGGCACGAAGCCGCCGATGGAGACGGTGCAGCGGATGTCGTTGGACCCGGAGACCTCGCGGCCCTTGGCGATGACCTTGCTGGCCATCTCCGCGATCTGGAGCACGTCCTCGTCGGTCTCGGTCGGCAGCCCGCACATGAAGTACAGCTTGACCTGCCGCCAGCCGTTGCCGTACGCGGTGGCGACCGTGCGGATCAGGTCCTCCTCGGAGACCATCTTGTTGATCACCTTGCGGATCCGCTCGCTGCCGCCCTCCGGGGCGAACGTCAGACCCGAGCGGCGGCCGTTGCGCGTCAGCTCGTCGGCCAGGTCGATGTTGAACGCGTCGACCCGGGTCGAGGGCAGCGACAGGCCGATCTTGTCCTCCTCGTACCGGTCGGCCAGGCCCTTGGCGACCTCGGCGATCTCGCTGTGGTCGGCGGACGACAGCGACAGCAGGCCGACCTCCTCGAAGCCGGTCGCCTTCAGCCCCTTGTCGACCATCTCCCCGATGCCGGTGATGGAGCGCTCCCGCACCGGCCGCGTGATCATGCCGGCCTGGCAGAAGCGGCAGCCGCGCGTGCAGCCGCGGAAGATCTCCACCGACATCCGCTCGTGGACGGTCTCCGCCAGCGGCACCAGCGGCTGCTTCGGGTACGGCCACTCGTCCAGGTCCATCACGGTGTGCTTGGCGACCCGCCACGGCACGCCGGACCGGTTCGGCACGACCCGCGCGATCCGGCCGTCCGGCAGGTACTCCACGTCGTAGAAGCCCGGCACGTACACCCCGCCGGTCCGCGCCAGGCGCAGCAGCAGCTCCTCGCGCCCGCCGGGGCGGCCCTCCCGCTTCCAGGCCCGCACGACATCGGTGATCTCCAGCACGGCCTGCTCGCCGTCGCCGAGGACCGCGCAGTCGATGAAGTCCGCGATCGGCTCGGGGTTGAACGCGGCGTGCCCGCCGGCGATCACCACCGGGTGGTCCTCGGTCCGGTCCTTCGCCTCGATCGGGATACCCGCCAGGTCCAGCGCGGTCAGCATGTTGGTGTAGCCGAGCTCGGTGGAGAACGAGAAGCCCAGCAGGTCGAAGGCGCCCACCGGCCGGTGCGCGTCCACCGTGAACTGCGGGACGCCGTGCTCCCGCATCAGCTCCTCCAGGTCCGGCCAGACGCTGTACGTCCGCTCGGCGAGGACGCCCTCACGCTCGTTGAGCACCTCGTAGAGGATCATGACGCCCTGGTTGGGCAGCCCGACCTCGTAGGCGTCGGGGTACATCAGCGCCCAGCGGACATCGCAGGCGTCCCAGTCCTTCACGGTGGAGTTGAGCTCACCGCCGACGTACTGGATCGGCTTCTGGACGTGCGGGAGGAGGGCCTCCAGGCGCGGGAAGACCGACTCGACAGGCATGGCTGTATCTTTCGCGAGCTGTTGGGGGCGTGATCCGGATGTCACGGAGCTGACCATTCAGCCTACCCGGACCCGGCCGGTGGCCTCTCAGGCGGCGGACAACGGACGTTTCATGCTCACGGACTGGAGCAGTCCTATCGCGATCCACGACACGAACATCGCCGTGCCGCCGTAGGAGAGGAACGGCAGCGGCACCCCGGCGACCGGCATGATGCCCAGCGCCATTCCGATGTTCTCGAAGGACTGGAACGCGAGCCACGCGACGATCCCGGCGGCGATGATCGTGCTGTACAGGTCGGTCGCGCCGCGCGCGATGCGCAGCGCCCGCCACAGGATCAGGCCGATCAGCACGATGATCCCCCCGGCGCCGAGGAACCCCAGCTCCTCCCCCGCCACGGTGAAGATGAAGTCGGTGTGCTGCTCGGGGACGAACTGGCCGGTGGTCTGCGTGCCGTTGAAGAGCCCGGTGCCGTTGAGCCCGCCCGAACCGATCGCGATACGGGCCTGGTTGACGTTGTAGCCGACGCCCGACGGGTCGCGGGACGGGTCGGTGAACGCGGCGAAGCGGTCGAGCTGGTACTGGTCGAGGACGCCGAGCGTCCAGACGAGCACGGCCGCCGCCACCCCGGCCAGGATCAGCCCGAGCGACCAGCGCAGCGGCGCGCCCGACGCGAGGAGGATGCCCAGGACGATGACGCTGAGCACCATCGCCATGCCCATGTCGTCGATGACGACGACGGCCAGCGGCGCGGCGGCCAGGGCCAGGGACTGCCAGATCGCCCGGCTGGCCGGCTGCTCGCTGTCGCCCGCGTCGACCTGGGCGGCGAGGATCAGCGCCATGCCGAGGATGATGGCGACCTTGGCGAACTCGCCGGGCTGGAGCGTGTACCCGGCGACCGACAGCCAGGCGCGCTGGCCGTTGATCTCGGTGCCGAGCGGGGTGAAGACCAGGAGCATCGCGCCCATGGAGAAGGCGAAGAACAGCGGGACCGCGCCGCGCAGCCGGTGGTGGCCCAGCCACATCACGCCGAGGGCGAGCGCGACGCCCACGGCGAGGTTGATCACCTGGCGTATCAGGAAGTACCGCGGGTCACCGTCGGTTATCTCGGTGCGGTTGCGGGTGGCCGAGTAGATCAGCAGCAGGCCGAGGAGGGACAGCGCGGCGGCGGCCAGCAGCAGCACCCAGTCGACGCGGCGCGCGACGGAGTCCCGCGCGGAGAGCCGGCGCCAGGCGTTGCCGCGCTGGGCCGGCAGGGTCAGGGTGTGGACGCTCACAGGTTCCCGTCACTCGTTCCGCTCGTCGCGCTGCGGGATGATCGTGCCGTTCTCGTCGATCTCCGGCAGGTCCCGGTTCGGCTCGGGCAGCAGGGCGGCGTCCTGGTCGATGGAGCCGTCCTCGCCGACGCCGTAGATGGCCTCCCAGATGTTCCGCACGGCCGGGCCGGAGGCGCCGGAGCCGGTGCCCGCCTGGGAGATGGTCATCACCACGGTGTAGTCCTCGGAGTAGGTGGCCAGCCAGGACGTGGTCTGCTGGTCGCCGGACGCCTCCGCGGTGCCCGTCTTGCCGCGCAGCGGGATCTCGCTCTGCGGCCAGCCGCCGAACCGCCAGGCGGCGCTGCCGGTGGTCATCACCGCGGCGGTGGCGTCGCGGAGGTTCCCGATGGTCTCGTCGTCGGCCGGGAGCTGACCGTTCGGCTGCGGCTCGAACTCCTCGACCACCTCGCCGTCGGCGGCGACGACGGCCCGGCCCACGGTCGGGGTGTACAGCGTGCCGCCGTTGCCGAGCGCGGCGTAGACGGTGGCGAGCTGGATCGGGGTGACCAGCACGTCGCCCTGGCCGATGGAGAAGTTGAGCATGTCACCGGCGCGCATGTTCATGCCCTCGGTGCAGTTCTCGCGGGCGATACGGGCCTCGTAGTCCTCGCGGTCGGAGTCCGCGATCTCGCACCACGTCTCCTGGTTCGCCTCCCAGTAGTCCTGCTTCCACTGGCGGTCCGGGATGCGCCCGGCGGCCTCGTTGGGCAGGTCGATGCCGGTGGGCTCGCCGAGACCGAAGTCGTGCGCGGTGTTGAACAGCCAGTCGTCGGGGTTGTCCACCGGGTCGGTGCCGCCGTCCGCCAGCCACTCCTGGTGGGCGATGCCGTAGAAGACGGTGTTGCAGGAGACCTCGATGGCCCGGCCCAGGGTGATCGGGCCGTAGGAGGACGACTCGAAGTTGCGGAACTCCTGGCCGCCGACCTCGTAGGAGGACGAGCAGTCGTAGGTGTCGTCGAAGTCGTACCCGGCGTTGACGGCGGCGGTCGTGGTGATCACCTTGAACGTCGAACCGGGCGGCCCCTGGCCCTGGATGGCCCGGTTGAGCAGCGGGTTGTCGGAGTCCTCGCTGGTGAGCCGCTCGTACTCGTTCGCCGAGATGCCGCCGACCCACACGTTGGGGTCGTAGTCGGGCGCGGAGGCCATGGCGACGACGCGGCCGGTGTCGTTCTCCAGCACTATGGCCGCCCCGGAGTCGGCCTCGAAGTTCCGCCCGGAGACGTCGTCGTGCGTGTCGCGGGCCGTCTCGATGGCCTGCGCCAGCTCGTCCTCGACGACGGCCTGGACCCGGGAGTCGATGGTGGTGATGAGGTTGGCCCCGGCCTCGCCCGGCTCGCTCTCCGACTCGCCCAGCACGCTGCCGAACTTGTCGACCTCGTACCGGGTGACGCCCGCCCGGCCGCGCAGATAGCTGTCGTACTGGCGCTCCAGACCGGACCGGCCGATCTGGTCGGACCGCAGCAGCGGCGCGTCGGTGTCCTCCGTCTCGGCGACCTCCTCGTCGGTGACCGGCGAGAGGTAGCCCAGCACCTGCGCGGTGTTGGCGCCGTCCGGCGAGGGGTACCGGCGCACGGCGGTCGGCTCGGCGCTGATGCCGGGGAAGTCCTCGGCCCGTTCCCGGATCTGGAGCGCCTGCTGCGTGGTCGCCTCGTCGGTGATCGGGATCGGCTGGTACGGCGAGCCGTTCCAGCACGGCTGCGGCGTCTCGGCGTCGCACAGCCGCACCCGGTTGGTGACCTCCTCGACCGGCATGCCGAGCAGCTCCGCCAGGTCGGCCAGGACGCTCTCGCCGTCGTCCGGGAGGCTGCCCAGCTCGGTGCGGTCGGCGGAGACGACGAGCCGTGTCTCGTTGTCCGCGAGCGGCACGCCGCGCGCGTCCAGGATCGAGCCGCGCACGGCGGGCTGCACGACCTGCTGGACATGGTTGCCCGCCGCCTCGGCGGCGAACTCGTCGCCCTGGCGGATCTGGAGATACCACAGTCTCCCGCCCAGGGTGAGCAGGAGCGAGAAGACCAATATCTGGATGACGACCAGCCGGATCGTGATCCGGGAAGTCCGGCCCGTCTCGGGGATGTTGGTCACGACGTCCTTCCGTTCTCCGCCGGGCCCCGCCCGGTGATGCCGCCCGTCCGCGGGGAAACGTCCCTCATAGCCGCTTGACTCCCTTGACGCGTCCCACCTTGCCGCGCGCGGGCCGGCCGAGCAGCGGCGAACGCCCGCCCAGCCGCGCGGCCTTGCCGTACCGGCTGCGCCGCGGGGCGCGGGTCCGCAGCCCGGTCCCGCCGCCGCCCAGCCAGCGCACGCCGGTGTCGGCACCGCCCGAGGAGCCCGAACCGCCGTCCCCGGCCAGCGGGTCGCTCTCCAGGCGCCGCGCCATGGCCATCACCACCGGCACGGTGAACGGGGCCAGCAGCAGGTCGTAGAGGGTGGCCGTCAGCAGCAGCTTGCCGATGCCCGCGTCCTGGACCGCGGTGTCCCCGACGAGCGTGCCGACGAGCGCGTACAGCAGCGTCGAGGCGACGGCCCCGGCCGCGACGACGACCATCGGTCCGGTGGCCGAACGGTGCTGGCCCGTCTCGGGCTTGGTGAGGCCCGCCGCGTAGCCGATGACGCACAGCACCAGCGCGTACCGGCCCACGGCGTGGTCGGCGGGCGGCGCGAGGTCGGCGAGCAGCCCGGCGGAGAAGCCGACCAGGCAGCCGCCGACGTGCCCGTAGACCAGGGCCAGCGCCAGCACCGTGAGCAGCAGCAGGTCGGGGACGGCGCCGGGCAGTCCGAACCGGGCGAGCACGCAGACCTGGACGACCAGGGCCGCGACCACCAGCACGGAGGCGAGCAGGGTGCGGGACACGCGCATCGGTCAGCTCCTGGTGGCCGGGTCGTCGGGGTTCCGGTCGTCGCCCGGGGTCTCGCCCCGGGTCGCGTCCGCGCTCGGGATCGCTGTCGCGTCCGGGGTGTCGTCCTCGGGGTCGCGGGCGACGGCGTCCTCCGTCCGCCCGGCCTCCGCGGTTCCACCGGTCTCCCCGGCCGGGTCGGCATCGGCGGCCGGGTCGCCCTCCGCGTTCGCGTTCCGATCCTCCTGGGCGGCTTCCTGGGCGGCCTGATCCCCGTCGCCCTGCTGGTCGGGCCGGGGCGGCAGCACGGAGTCGCGCGGGTTGTCGCGCGGCGGCTCGACCACCACACCCACCAGGTCGAGCTGGGTGAACTCCACGTAGGGCCGCACCCGGACGGTCCGGGTCAGGTCGCCGGTCGTGCGGTCCACGCTGATGACCTCGCCGACCGGCACCCCGGGCACGAACGGCTTGTTGTCGGCGGAGCCGAAGGTGACCATCCGGTCGCCCTCCTCCACCTGCGCCTGCTGGTTCAGCAGTTGCACGTCCAGCGTGTTGTCGCCGCGGCCGGTGGCGAAGCCCAGCTCCTGGTTGCCCTCCAGCCGGGTCCCGACGGTGAAGTCCGGGTCGTTGGCGAGCAGGACGGTCGCGGTGCCAGGCCCCACGGTGGTGACGCGGCCGACCAGCCCGTCGCCGTTGAGCACGGTCATGTCGCGGGCGATGCCGTCCTCGCTGCCCGCGTCGATGGTGACGGTCCAGGAGAAGCCCTGGGCGGCGCCGATCGCGATGACCTGGGCGCCGACGATCCCGTACTGCCCGGCGCCCGCGGTCCCCAGCAGCTCGTCCAACTGCTCGACGCGCGCCTCGCGGTGCTCGTCGCTGCCCAGCTGCTGCCGCAGCTCCGCGTTCTCGCGCTCCAGCTCGCTGATCCGGTCGTGCCGCTCGCCGGAGTCGCGGACGGCGGCGATGGCGTTGGCCACCGGGTCCACCGCGCCGGCCATGCCCTCCTCGACGGGCCCGAAGACGGACGCGGCGGCCTCTCTCGCGCCGTCCAGCGGGGAGTCCTCCCCGCCGCGGATGTCCATCGTAATGAAGGCGAACGCGATGGAGATCAGCAGGACGAGAAGCAGCCGGCTCTCTCGGGTGTCCCTCACGTGCGGCGGCCGTGCCTTTCTGGTTCGTTCCCCGGTCCAGGGCTGGGTCGGTTGTGCTAACGATCCGCCACGCGGAATGGTGTCCCTCCACGCGGCGGACCTTCAGCGGGGCGCCGGCTCGCGGATCGCCGGATCAGCGCCGGGGCTGGGCGTCCAGGACCTGCTGAAGCGCCTCGAACTCCTCCACGCACTTCCCGGAGCCCAGCGCCACCGAGTCCAGCGGGTCCTCGGCGATGTGGATGGGCATGCCGGTCTCCTTGCGGAGCCGCTCGTCCAGGCCGCGCAGCAGGGCGCCGCCGCCGGTGAGGACGATGCCGCGGTCCATGATGTCGCCGGACAGCTCGGGCGGGCACTTGTCGAGCGTGGTCTTCACCGCGTCCACGATGGCGTTGACCGGCTCCTCCATCGCCTTGCGCACCTCGGCCGAGGAGATCACCACGGTCTTGGGCAGGCCGCTGACCAGGTCGCGGCCGCGGATCTCGGTGTGCTCGTCCTGGTCCATCTCGTGGGCCGAGCCGATGGTGATCTTGATGCTCTCGGCGGTGCGCTCGCCCAGCAGGAGGCTGTACTCCTTCTTGATGTGCTGGATGATCGCGTTGTCCAGCTCGTCGCCGGCGACCCGGATCGACTGCGCGGTGACGATGCCGCCGAGGGAGATGACGGCGACCTCGGTGGTGCCGCCGCCGATGTCCACCACCATGTTCCCGGTCGCCTCGTGCACGGGCAGCCCCGAACCGATCGCGGCGGCCATCGGCTCCTCGATGATGTGCACCTGGCGGGCGCCCGCCTGCGTGGACGCCTCGATCACGGCGCGCCGCTCGACACCGGTGATGCCGGACGGGACGCACACGACGACCCGCGGCCTGGCCAGATATCGGCGCTTGTGGATTTTCAGAATGAAGTAACGGAGCATCCGCTCCGTGATCTCGAAGTCGGCGATCACGCCGTCCTTCAGCGGGCGAACCGCCACGATGTTGCCCGGGGTCCGGCCGATCATCTTCTTGGCCTCGGCACCGACCGCGAGAATGCCGCCCGTGTTGGTGTTGATGGCGACGACGGACGGCTCGTTGAGGACAATCCCGCGACCTCTGACGTACACCAGCGTGTTGGCCGTCCCGAGGTCGACTGCCATGTCACGTCCGATGAACGACATATTGTTCGCCATAGGGATACATCTGGCCTTCCAGACTGGAGCGATTTGAGCGGGGAGGTCGGCAGGGGGTGCGATGGGCTAGCGCTGGCGGGGTCCCTCCCGCCTAGGGGGAGAGAGTCGCGGCGTAGCCATCGTATCCACGGCCGGTCGAACACGGAGCGCCGGAGCGCCGCTTTCGCCATTGTCGGCGGAACGTGGCCCACCCTCCATCATGGTGACGTCGTGTTCGGGTGAAGGGTTCCCTCGTTCGACTGTATCCACTGCCAGGAATGACTGCATTCAGACGTACACCGGGGGTGACACGACCGCGGGTGCCGACGGGCATTCAGCGGATGATCAGGCGAGACCCGGGAAGAAAATCTTCAGTTCCCGTTCGGCGGACTCGGGCGAGTCGGAGGCGTGGATCAGGTTCTCCCGCACGACCGTGCCGAAGTCCCCCCGAATGGAGCCGGGCGGCGCGGCGATCGGGTCGGTGGGGCCGGCCAGCGCGCGCATTCCCTCCACGACGCGCTCGCCCTCGACCACGAGCGCGACGCTCGGCCCGGACGCCATGAACTCCAGCAGCGGCTCGTAGAACGGCCGGCCGACGTGCTCCGCGTAGTGCGTGCGCAGCGTCTCCGCGTCCAGCGTGCGCAGCTCCAGCGCGGTGATGGTCCAGCCCGCCTTCCGCTCCACGCGGCCGACGATCTCGCCGATCAGGCCCCTCCTGACCGCGTCCGGCTTCAGAAGGACAAGAGTGCGCTGGCTCATGGGCGGCGGCTCCCGGAAGATCGCAGGGGTGCGGGGCCAGCAAGATTACCGTGGCGCTCAGCCCGCACCGGCGGCGGCCTCCGCCCGCGCGTGGGCCGCCTTGATCGCGTCCACCTGGCGGCCGTAGTGGACCGAGGCCCACCACAGGGCGGCGAAGGCCGCCCCCAGCAGGAACAGCGCCGGCAGCACGAGACCGCCGGCGATCAGGGCGATCTGGAGGGCCCAGCCGAGCTGCACGAAGCCGCGCCGGCCGGCCATGCCGCACAGCAGGACGCACAGCGCCATCGCCGTGCCGCTGACCGCCCACACCGCCCCCGGCGACACGTCGGTCAGGCGGGTGGCCGCCAGGGCGGCCAGGCCGATGACGATGAACTCCCCGACCAGCGTGCCGGCGCAGAGCGTGCGCATCAGCGGGACCTCCCCAGCAGCAGGCGGGCCTCGCCCACCGTGATCACGGAACCGGTGACCAGCACTCCGCCCCCGGCGTACTCCTGCTCCTCCTCGGCCAGCGCGATGGCCGCCTCCAGCGCGTCGTCCAGCCTCGGCTCGACCCGCACCCGGTCCTCGCCGAACACCTCGACGGCGACGGCGGCCAGCGCGTCCGGGTCCATCGCGCGGTGGCTCGCGTTGCTGGTGATCACCACCTCGTCGAGAACCGGCTCGAACGCCTCCAGCAGCCCGCGGGCGTCCTTGCCCTCGCTGGTGCCGACGACGCCGATGAGGCGGCTGAACCCGAACGACTCGGTGATCGCGGCGGCGGCGGCCTGCGCCCCGGGCGGGTTGTGGGCGGCGTCCAGCACGACGGTCGGGCTGGTGCGGACGACCTCCAGCCGGCCGGGCGAGGTGACGGCGGCGAACGCGGTCCGCACCACCTCCACGTCCAGCGTGGCGGCGGGCCGGTCGACGCCGACGCCGAAGAACGCCTCCACGGCGGCCAGCGCCACGGCGGCGTTGTGCGCCATGTGCTCCCCGTGCAGCGGCAGGAACACCTCGGGGTACTCGCCGCCGAGGCCGCGCAGCGTCAGCATCTGGCCGCCGACCGCCTTCTCCCGGGCCAGCACGCCGAACTCCAGGCCCTCCCTGGCGACCGTGGCGTCCACCTCCACGGCCCGCCGCAGCACCACGGCGGCGGCGTCGATCTGCTGCTGGGCCAGGATCACCCGGGAGTCGGGCTTGATGATGCCGGACTTCTCCACGGCGATCTGCTCGGGCGTGGTGCCCAGCCGGTCGGTGTGGTCCAGGGCGATCGGCATCAGCACCGCGACCTGGCCGTCGATCACGTTGGTGGCGTCCCAGGTGCCGCCCATGCCGACCTCCACGACGGCCACGTCCACGGGCGCGTCGGCGAAGGCGGCGTACGCCATGCCCGTGAGCACCTCGAAGAACGACAGCCGGTAGCCGTCCCGGGAGTCGACCAGCTCGACGTAGGGCTTGATGTCCCGGTAGGTCTCCACGAACCGCTCGGGGCTGATCGGGGAGCCGTCGAGGCTGATGCGCTCGGTGATGGACTGCACGTGCGGGCTGCTGTACCGGCCGGTGCGCAGATCGAAGGCGCCGAGCAGCGTCTCGATCATGCGGGCGGTGCTGGTCTTGCCGTTGGTGCCGGTGATGTGGATGGCCGGGTAGCCGCGCTGCGGCTCCCCGAGCACGTCCATCAGCGCGCGGACGCGCACCAGCGACGGGTCGAGCTTCGTCTCCGGCCACCGCTCGGCCAGCTCCGACTCCACCTCGCGCAGCGCGCGGTCCACCTCGGGGTCCTCGGGCCGGACCGGCAGGTCCTCGCCGCGCGGCGGCCCGGCCTGGGTCCGCAGCGTGCGGCTGCCCGCCTCGATCACGGCGAGATCGGGATCCCGCCGGGTCTCGGCGGACGCGATCTCCTCGAAGGACGCGTCGGCGTCACTGCCTGGGTCACTCACGGGCACCAGTCTACGAACAGCGGACGGGCCCCCGGACCGCCACCGGGCGCGGTGGCGGTCCGGGGGCCCGTGGCGCGGTCGCGCGCGGCCCGCCGGGGGCGGGTCAGCCCGGGAGCCGGTCGAGCTGGGTCCCGATCCGCGCGATGTCCGCCTCCGCCGCGGCGCGGCGGGCCCGGATCTTGTCCACCACGTGGTCGGGCGCCTTGGCCAGGAACGCCTCGTTGCCCAGCTTCGCCGTCGTCTGCGCCAGCTCCTTCTCGGCCGCCGCCAGGTCCTTCGTCAGCCGCCTGCGCTCCGCCTCGACGTCGATGGCGCCGGAGAGGTCGAGGGCGACCGTGGCGCCGGCGACCGGGAGGGTGGCCGTCGCGGTGAAGTCCCCGCCCGCGGGCTGGAGGCGGAGCAGCGAGCGGATCGCCTCCTCGTGGGCGGTGAGGGCCGGAACCGCCGTCAGGTCGAGGGCGGCCGGGACGCGCTGGCCCGGCTGGAGGCCCTGGTCGGCGCGGAAACGGCGGACCTCGGTGACGAGTTGCCGGACGGTGTCGATCTCCCGCTCGGCGGCCGGGTCGCGGAAGCCGGAGTCCTCGGGCCAGGCGGCGACGACGACCGACTCGCCGGACGTCAGCGTGGTCCACAGCTCGTCGGTGACGAACGGCGTGACCGGGTGCAGCAGCCGGAGCGTGACGTCGAGGACCTCGCCGAGGACCCGCCGGGAGACCTCCGCCGGGCGGCCACCGGCCGCGAACGTCGTCTTGCTCAGCTCGACGTACCAGTCGAAGACCTCGTCCCACGCGAAGTGGAACAGCGCGTCGCTGAGCTTGGCGAACTGGTAGTCGTCGTAGTACGCGTCGACCTCGGAGACGACCGAGTTCAGCCGGGAGAGGATCCACCGGTCGGTGGCCGACATCTCCTCGGGCGACGGCAACTCGCCTTCGACCGTCGCGCCGTTGAGGAGGGCGAAACGGGTGGCGTTCCAGACCTTGTTCGCGAAGTTCCGCGACGCCTGGACCCAGTCCTCGCCGATCGGCACGTCCACACCGGGGTTGGCGCCCCGGGCCAGGGTGAAGCGGACGGCGTCCGAGCCGTAGGCGTCCATCCAGTCCAGCGGATCGACCGCGTTCCCGAAGGACTTGGACATCTTCTTGCCGAACTGGTCGCGGACCATGCCGTGCAGGGCGATGGTGTGGAACGGCGGGACGCCGTCCATCGCGTAGAGGCCGAACATCATCATCCGGGCGACCCAGAAGAACAGGATGTCGTAGCCGGTGACCAGGACGGAGTTGGGATAGAACCGCGCCAGGCTCTCGGTCTTCTCCGGCCAGCCGAGCGTGGAGAACGGCCACAGCCCGGAGGAGAACCAGGTGTCGAGGACGTCCGTCTCCTGGTGCCAGCCGTCGCCCGACGGCGGCTCCTCGTCCGGGCCGACGCAGACGGTCTCGCCGTCCGGCCCGTACCAGACGGGGATGCGGTGGCCCCACCACAACTGGCGGGAGATGCACCAGTCGTGGAGGTTGTCGACCCACTCGAAGTACCGCGAGGACATCTCCTTGGGGTGGATGGCCACCCGCCCGTCGCGGACCGCGTCACCGGCCGCCTCGGCCAGGGGGGCGACCTTGACCCACCACTGCATGGACAGCCGCGGCTCGATGGTGGTCTTGCAGCGCGAACAGTGCCCGACCGAGTGGCGGTACGGGCGCTTCTCCGCGACGATCCGGCCCTCGGCGCGCAGCGCGGCGACCACCGCCGACCTGGCCTCCAGCCGGTCCAGACCCTGGAACGGCCCGTGCGCGGTGATGATCGCGTGCTCGTCCATGACGGTGAGCTGCGGCAGGCCGTGACGGCGGCCGATCTCGAAGTCGTTCGGGTCGTGCGCGGGGGTGACCTTGACCGCTCCGGTGCCGAACTCCGGGTCGACGTGCTCGTCCGCGACGACCGGGATGGACCGGTCGGTCAGCGGCAGCCGCACGGTACGGCCGACGAGGTGCGCGTACCGCTCGTCGTCGGGGTGGACCGCGACGGCGGTGTCGCCGAGCATCGTCTCGGCCCGGGTGGTGGCGACGACGACGGAGTCCTCGCCCTCGCCGTACCGGATGGAGACCAGCTCGCCGTCGTCCTCCTGGTACTCGACCTCGATGTCGGAGATGGCGGTCAGACAGCGCGGGCACCAGTTGATGATGCGCTCGGCGCGGTAGATCAGCCCGTCGTCGAAGAGCCGCTTGAAGATGGTCTGGACGGCCCGGGACAGGCCCTCGTCCATGGTGAACCGCTCACGGGACCAGTCGACGCCGTCGCCGAGGCGGCGCATCTGCCCGGAGATCCGGCCGCCGGACTCCGCCTTCCACTTCCAGACGCGCTCGACGAACGCCTCGCGGCCCAGATCGTGGCGGGACTTGCCCTCCTTGGCCAGCTCCCGCTCGACGACGTTCTGGGTGGCGATCCCCGCGTGGTCCATGCCGGGCTGCCACAGCGTCTCGTATCCCTGCATCCGCTTGCGGCGGGTGAGGGCGTCGATCAGCGTGTGCTCGAACGCGTGGCCCGGGTGGAGACTTCCGGTGACATTCGGCGGGGGGAGGACGATCGCGTACGGCTCTTTTCCGCTTTTCGGGTCAGCGGCGAAGTAACCCCGCTCCACCCAGCGCTCGTACAGCTTCCGCTCTACATCGGCCGGCGTGTACTGCGTCGGCAGGTCGGTGGAGGCGCTGTGGGGCCCGAACGCGGGCGGCTGGGTCTTCTCGGTCACGGCGTCAGTCTAAAGGCGCCGCTGTCATGCACTCGAACCCATTCCGGGGGCGGATGTACAGAGCGGCATCTTGTCAGACAGGATGGGCGGAAGTGTTGAGGTAAAGGCTCTTGAGGGGAAGCACATGAGTTACAACCAGCCGGGACCGTACGGGCAGCAGCCCCCGCAGGGGCCCCCGCCGCCCGGACAGCCCGGCCTTCCCGCCTGTCTCGGGGGCTCGGGGATGTGTATAAGAGACGGACGGGCAACAGCCCCCGCAGGGCCCGCCGCCGCCCCCACCGGGTGGTCCGGCGCCCTACGGCCAGGCGCCCTACGGCCAGGGCGGTGCTCCCGGTGCTCCCGGATACGGCTTCCCGCAGCAGCCGGGCCAGTACCCGTACGGTCAGGCGCCGCCGCCCCCGCCGGGCAAGAAAGGCAACCGCACGGCGCTCGTCGCGATCGCCGTCGTCGCCGGACTCGCGGTCATCGGCGCCGGGGCCTTCTTCGTGCTCGGCGGCGACGACGGCGGGGACGGGCCGTCCGCCGACGACCCGCGCTACACGCTCGCCATGCCGGACACCACCGGCGAGTTCACGCTCGTGCCGGGCTCCGAGGAGGAGTTCTTCACCGAGGAGGACCTCGAAGCCGCGGGCCTGACCAACATGGAGCAGGACACCGGCGCCTACATGAACACCGACCCCGACGCGGAGGTGCCCGAGCCGGGCACCATCGTGCTCCAGGCGGGCGGCGCGTGGGGCGAGGTGGCGGACCCCGAGGCGGCCGTGGACGGCCTGTTCGCCATGGTGGGCGAGGGCGAGGGCGACGAGGACTTCCAGGGCGAACTCATCGGTGAGCCCGCCGAGTTCTCCGACGACGGCAGCATCCTCAAGTGCCAGGAGGCGGAGGGCACCGAGCCCGACCCGACCTTCGGGTACCCGCTGCGGGTGGCGATCTGCGTCTGGGCCGACTACAGCACCCTGGGCGCCACCGTCACCATGCCGATGCCCACGTTCCCCTCGGACTTCGACCCCGACTCCGGCGAGATTCCGGAGCTGAGCGCGCCCGATCCGATCAGCCTGGAGACGGCCGCCGGCCACACCCGGCAGCTCCGCCAGGACGCCTTGGTCACGGACGACAGCGCCCCGGCCGAGGAGGGCGATGCCGACGGTGACAGCGGTGACGGCGGCAACGGCGAGATCCAGGGCGACATCGAGATCCCCGGGCCGTCCACCCAGTGACCCTTCCCTGACCCGAGCAGGCGGGGCCCGGACCGAGCGAATCGGTCCGGGCCCCGCCAGTTCTCCGCCTCCGCCGCCGGGTCAGGCGGTCTTCTCGTGCGGCGCCGAACTGCTGCCGCCGCGCTGCTTGGTCAGCCGGGAGCGCGGGACCAGCGTCGGGTTCACGTTGGACCGGACGACGTCCTCGGTGACCAGCACCTGGCCCACGTCCTGGCGGGACGGGACCTCGTACATCACCGACATCAGGACCTCCTCCATGATCGCCCGCAGGCCGCGGGCGCCGGTGCCGCGCAGGATCGCCTGATCGGCGATGGCCTCCAGCGCGGGGAGGTCGAACTCCAGCTCCACACCGTCGATCTCGAAGAGCCGCTGGTACTGCTTGACCAGCGCGTTGCGCGGCTCGACCAGAATCCGCAGCAGCGCCTCGCGGTCCAGGTTGTGCACCGAGGTGATCACCGGCAGCCGGCCGATGAACTCGGGAATCATGCCGTACTTGACCAGGTCCTCGGGCAGGGCGTCGGTCAGGAGCTGTGCCGAGTCGCGGTCGCGCTTGGAACGGATGTCCGCGCCGAAGCCGATGCCGCGGGCGCCGGACCGGGCCCGGATGATGTCGTCCAGCCCCGCGAAGGCGCCACCGACGATGAACAGGACGTTCGAGGTGTCGATCTGGAGGAACTCCTGGTGCGGGTGCTTGCGCCCGCCCTGGGGCGGCACCGCGGCCGTGGTGCCCTCCAGGATCTTCAGCAGCGCCTGCTGGACGCCCTCGCCGGACACATCGCGGGTGATCGACGGGTTCTCGCTCTTGCGGGCGACCTTGTCGATCTCGTCGATGTAGATGATGCCCTGCTCGGCCTTCTTGATGTCGTAGTCCGCGGCCTGGATGAGCTTGAGCAGGATGTTCTCCACGTCCTCGCCCACATAGCCGGCCTCGGTGAGCGCGGTGGCGTCGGT
This sequence comes from Streptomyces specialis, assembly GCF_001493375.1. Taxonomy (GTDB): domain Bacteria; phylum Actinomycetota; class Actinomycetes; order Streptomycetales; family Streptomycetaceae; genus Streptomyces; species Streptomyces specialis. The sequence continues at coordinate 608,852 of NZ_LN929897.1, read as the reverse complement.
GATGGCGAACGGGACGTTGAGCATCCGGGCGAGCGTCTGGGCCAGCAGTGTCTTGCCGGAGCCCGTCGGGCCGAGAAGCAGGATGTTCGACTTGGCGAGCTCGATCTCCTCGTCACGCGACGAGGCGTCGGCCTCGCTCGCCCGCACCCGCTTGTAGTGGTTGTAGACGGCCACGGAGAGCGCCTTCTTGGCGTCCTCCTGGCCCACCACATAACTTTCCAGGAAGTCGTAGATCTCGCGCGGCTTCGGGAGTTCGCTCAGATCCGAGTCGGGTGACTCGGCGAGCTCCTCCTCGATGATCTCGTTGCAGAGATCGATGCATTCATCGCAGATGTAGACCCCCGGACCCGCGATGAGCTTCTTCACCTGTTTCTGGCTCTTGCCGCAGAACGAGCACTTGAGCAGATCGCCGCCGTCACCGATGCGTGCCACGAGGTGCTTCCCCTTCGCCTGCGCACCGCCGGGGAGACGGTGCCTAGTGCTTTCTGAAGACGACGGTACCCTGTCGCCCCGGCGGAATGGCCCCCCTCGACGGGAATCCCCCTCGGCGGGGCCTTCCCGTCGAAAGGGGGTGGCCAGTCGTTGTCTTGCGTTGTCGTGCCGGGTGATGCTGGAGGGTCCTGCCGATGAGCGATCAGGCCGTCGTGGACCGCGTCGTGACGATCTGGTCGATCAGTCCGTACTCCACGGCTTCCTCGGCGGTGAGGATCTTGTCCCGCTCGATGTCGTCGCTGATCTGCTCGATCGGCCTGGTGGAGTGCTTCGCCAGCATCTCCTCAAGCTGATTCCGCATGCGCTGGACCTCACGCGCCGCGATCTCCAGGTCGGAGACCTGACCGCGCCCGGTCTCGCTGTACGGCTGATGAATCAGGATACGCGCGTTCGGCAGGGCCATGCGCTTGCCCCGGGTGCCGGCCGCGAGCAGCACGGCCGCGGCGGAGGCCGCCTGGCCCATGCAGACCGTCTGGATGTCCGGCTTGACGAACTCCATCGTGTCGTAGATCGCGGTCAGCGCCGTGAAGGAGCCGCCGGGGCTGTTGATGTAGATCTGGATGTCGCGGTCCGGGTCCATCGACTCCAGGCACAGGAGCTGCGCCATCACGTCGTTGGCCGACGCGTCGTCGATCTGCACGCCGAGGAAGATCACCCGCTCCTCGAAGAGCTTGGCGTACGGATCGTACTCGCGCACACCCTGCGAGGTGCGCTCGATGAAGCGCGGGACGACATAGCGGGACTCGGCCGGGAGACGGTCGTAGATGCCGGAGCCGGGGATGCTGTTCATGGGAAGTGATACCGCCTTGATCTCGGTCTGCGAACGGGGCTGCGGGTGGGGCGCCGGGCGGTCAGGCGCCCGTACCGCCGCCGCCCGCGATGTCCGAGGCGCTGGTGATGACCTCGTCCAGCAGGCCGTAGTCGCGGGCCTCCTCGGCGGAGAACCAGCGGTCGCGGTCCGCGTCGCGCTCCCACTGCTCGATGCTGACGCCCGAGTGCTGCGCGGAGAGCCGGGCCATCTTGGCCTTGGTGCGCAGGAGCTGCTCGGCGTGGATCTTGATGTCCGAGGCGGAGCCGGCCAGACCGGCGGAGGGCTGGTGGATCAGCACCTCGGCGTTCGGCAGCGCGTACCGCTTGCCGGGGGCGCCGGCGGTCAGCAGGAACTGGCCCATGGACGCCGCCAGGCCCATGGCGATGGTGACCACGTCGTTCTTGATGTACTGCATGGTGTCGTAGATCGCCATGCCGGCCGTGATCGAGCCACCGGGGCTGTTGATGTAGAGGAAGATGTCCTTGTCCGGATCGGCCGCGAGGAGGAGGAGCTGCGCGGTGATGCGGTTGGCGATGTCATCGTCGACCGGCTGGCCCAGGAAGATGATCCGCTCGCCGAGCAGCCGGTTGTAGACCTGGTCACCGAGGCTGCCGCTGATCGGCTCCGCTGCGGCGGAAGGCATCAAGAGCGTCACGTATCCACCTGCTCATTCTCGGACGGCCCCGCTTTCGCCCGGCCGTCGTTCGACATCTGCGTTGTATCTACGGACCCTAACGCGCTGGCCTGACGGACCCTGCCCGACCTGGGAACTGTTCGCTGTCAGCGCAGGGTCGGCGGGGGCGTGCGGAGCCCGGGAGCAGCGGACGGGGCCGGACGCGCGGGCAGCGCGTCCGGCCCCGTACCGGCCGCTCAGTCCTCGGTCTTCTCGCCGGTCGCGGCGGTCTCCTCGCCGGCCTCGGCCTCGGCGGCCTCACCGGCGGCGGCGGTCTCCGCGGACTCGGCCGCCGCGGTGTCGGCCTGCTCGTCGTCCTCGTCGTCCAGGCGGACGGGCTCGCCGTTGCTGTCGGTGACGGTGGCCGACTCCACGACGGTGGCCAGCGCCTTGCCCCGGCTGACCTCGCCGACCAGCATCGGCACCTGGCCGCCCTCGACGACGGCCTTGGCGAACTGGTCGGGGCTCATGCCGGAGGACTGGGCGCGCCGCATGAGGTGCTCGGTCAGCTCGGCCTGGCTGACGTTGAGGTTCTCGCGCTTGGCGATCTCGTCCAGCACGAACTGGGTGCGGATGCCCTTCTCGGCCTGCTCCTTCAGCTCGGCGTCGAACTCCTCGGCGGTCTTCTCCTGGATCGCGAGATACGCGTCGAGGTCGATGCCGAGCTGCGAGAGCTGGTGGTGCTCCAGGTTGTGCTTGCGGGTCTGGATCTCGTCCGCGAGGAGCTTCTGCGGCATCGGGACCTCGACCAGCTCCAGCAGGGCGTCCAGGACCTTCTCCTGCGCCTCGGTCGCCTGCTGGTACTTCTTCTCGTCGGCCAGCCGCCTACGGCTGTCCTCGCGCAGCTCCTCCAGCGTGTCGAACTGGCTGGCGAGCTGGGCGAAGTCATCGTCCAGCTCCGGCAGTTCGCGGGAGGAGACGCTCTCGACGGTGACCGTGATCTCGGCCTCGCGGCCGGCCGCGGAGCCGCCCTTCAGCTCACTGGTGAAGGTGGCGGTGCCGCCGGCCTCCAGGCCGGTGACGGCCTCGTCCAGGCCGTCGAGCATCTGGCCGGAGCCGATCGTGTAGTTGACGCCCTTGGCGACGCCGTCCTCCAGGACCTCGCCGTCGACCCGGGCCTCCAGGTCGATCTTCACCACGTCGCCCTCGGCGGCGGCCCGCTCCACGACGGTGGTGGTGGCGAAGCGCTCGCGCAGCCGCTCGACGGCGGAGTCCACGTCCTCGTCGGCGACCTCGATCGCGTCGACCGTGACGGAGATCCCCGAATAGTCCGGGATCTCGATCTCGGGCCGGATGTCGACCTCGGCGGTGAACGTCAGGAGCTCGTTGTCCTTGAGCTCGGTGATGTCGACCTCGGGCTGGCCCAGGGGGCTCAGCTCGCCCTCGGAGACGGCCTCGCTGTAGAACTTGGGAAGCGCGTCGTTGACCGCTTCCTCCAGGACCGCGCCGCGGCCGAACCGCTGGTCGATGATCCGGGCGGGGATCTTGCCCTTCCGGAAGCCGGGCACCTGCACCTGCTGGTTGATCTTCCGGTACGCCGCGTCGAGGCTGGGCTTGAGCTCCTCGAAGGGCACCTCGACAGTGAGCCGAACCCGGGTGGGGTTCAGGGTCTCCACGGCGCTCTTCACGGTCGGTCTCCTTGGGGCTGACATCGGGAGGGGTGGCGCTTGTACTCCTGGGATTCCCGGTCCGCGCCGGACACGGACACACCACAGGCACGCAGGCTACTCATAGTACGTGGTCGGGGTGGCCGGATTCGAACCGACGGCCTTCCGCTCCCAAAGCGGACGCGCTACCAAGCTGCGCCACACCCCGCGGAGGCTCCGGACGCGACACGTAGCGTACAGGCCCGCGCGTGTGCGGTCTGCCCGGATCCGGGCCCCGTTGGGGCGCTGATACGATGCAGACCGTGCCGGCCGATGAACTCGCCCGGCCGACGCGGGCGTAGCTCAATGGTAGAGCCCTGGTCTTCCAAACCAGCTACGCGGGTTCGATTCCCGTCGCCCGCTCGCGCGATCCGGCCCGGCTCCCCTCCTCGGGGTGCCGGGCCTTTCGCTTGCCGGGGGCTCCGGCTCAGTCGCCGTTCGAGCTGTTGATCGAATCGTCGACCTCGTTGACGCCGTCCGTCACGGACTGCAGGAAGTCCTGTATCGGGTCGGCGGCCCCCGTGGAGGCGAGGGAGAAGCCGAAGAGGATCGCCACGATGGCCGGTCCCCACTTGATCGTGCCGGCGCGGATCAAGAAGAACATGATCACGCCGAACAGCAGGGCCAGAGAGAACGAGATAACCACAACTGATCACACCTTCGGAAAGTTCGCCTCTGCTCCACCAGGGGCTTGACCACCGTCGCGGCACCCCCGCAGACACCATCGTGCCATCAACCGGACGCCGCGTGGAGAGCGCTGACGTGGCGTCTGCTCCCGGATGTGCCCGGGGGGCCACCCTGCGTACCGAGGTGGCCCGTTACCGTCCCGTGAGCCACCGGGGCCGGGCGGGCGGGGAATTCGGGGGTCGCGCCGGGGTGTTCCGGATTCCCTTTCGCGGGCACGGCGACGCGTTCTCCGGCGGCGCCGGGCGGGAGGAATCGACCGATTTGACAGCGGGCATTGCCGCCATTTCGGACGCCTCGGCCGGATGACGCGCGGCGGCGCGGGGAATTCCCGGTGATTTCACGGCGCCCCGGGGCGGGAATTTGCCTGGCGTCGCACGCGGACTATCGTGCCGTCAATGTTGCACGTCCGTAATCAAGGAGCCCCCCTGACCACGGCCCGGGCGACGGTGGCCGACCCCACACCGGCGGTCACGGACGGCCTGTCGGGGGTCAAGCCGCGCGACCCCTACTTCGACAACGCGAAGTACCTGGCGATCGTCCTGGTCGCCGTGGGCCACGCCTGGACGCCGCTGCGGGACGACTCCCGCGCGGCCTCGGCGCTGTACCTGTTCGTCTACACGTTCCACATGCCGGCGTTCATCCTGATCGCCGGGTACTTCTCCCGCGGCTTCACCGGCCGGCCCGACCAGCTCAAGCGGCTGATCACCGGCATCGGGGTGCCGTATCTGGTCTTCGAGATCGCCTACATCCTGTTCAAGCGGTGGGGCGACGACGACCCGGACTATCCGTTCAGCATCCTCGACCCGTACTACGTCACGTGGTTCCTGATCGCGCTGTTCGTCTGGCGGTTCACCGCCCCGGTCTGGCGGATCATCCGCCGGCCGGTTCCGGTGGCGCTGTGCGTGGCCTGCGTCGCCGCCGTCTCCCCCCACCTCGGCGACGACCTCAACATCCAGCGGGTGTCGCAGTTCCTGCCGTTCTTCGTGCTCGGACTGCTGTTGCGCCGCGAGCACTTCGCGCGGGCGCGGCGGCCGGCGGTGCGGGCCGCCTCGGTGCCGGTGTTCGCGGCGGCGCTCGCCGCCGCGTACTGGCTGGTGCCGCGCGTGGACCACAGTTGGTTCTACCGGACGAACAGCGCCCAGGAGATGGGCGCGCCGTGGTGGGCCGGGGTGGTGGCGACGTGCGCGCTGACCGCCTGCGGCCTGGTGCTGACGGTCTGTTTCCTGGCCTGGGTACCGGTGCGCCGCACCTGGTACACGACCCTGGGCGCGGGCACGATCTACGGGTATCTGCTGCACGGCTTCATCGCCAAGGGCTCGCGGTGGTGGGACTGGTACGCGGCGGACTGGGTCAACTCGCCCGCCGGACGGGTGGTGGTGACGGTGATCGGCGCCGCGACCGTCACCGCGCTGTGCACGGCTCCGGTGCGGCGGGCCCTCCGTTTCCTGGTGGAGCCCACGATGGACTGGGCGTTCCGCCGGGAGGCCCTGCGGGCCGACCACCACCCGGCCGCGTCCGGATGGCAGCGGACCGGCTAGTCCGCCGGTCCGCTAGTCGATCGACACGCCGTGGTCGGCGAGATAGGCGATCGGGTCGACGTCCGTGCCGTACGCGCGTTCCTCCCGTACCTCGAAGTGCAGGTGCGGGCCGGTGCTGTTGCCCGTGTTGCCGGTCTCGCCGAGCTTGGTGCCGGCCTTCACCTGCTGGCCCTGGCGCACCGCGATCTCCGACAGGTGGGCGTACAGCGTGTAGTGCCCGTCCGTCATCTTCACGACCACGACCTCGCCGTAGTCCCCGGAGTACTCGGCGAGCATCACCGTGCCGGGGCCCACGGAACGGACCTTGGTGCCGGTCGGCGTGGCGAAGTCGACGCCCGTGTGGTGGCCCGCCGCCCAGGAGCCGGGGGTTCCGTAGGGCTCGGAGACCGGGTGGCCGCTCACCGGGCTGACCCAGGAGTCGGCGGCGCGGACCACCGGCGGCGGGGGCGGTTCCCCGCGTCGCTCGGCCGGGCACGGGCCGAACGGCGCCTCGTAGATCCGGGCGGTGCGGCGTGGTTCCGGTCCGCGTTCGGCGGCCGGGCCGGTGGGGTCCGCCGCCGGGGGGTCCTGACCGGCGGCAGCCTGGCCGGTCCATGGTCCCGTGATCACCAGCGCGCCCAGCAGCGTGCCGCCGACGGCGCGGCCGGCCAGCCGGGACGGGGTGAAGCGCGGTCTTCGGTGCCGCCGCGTCACGGGGCGTGCGGGCGGCGCGGGAATCCTGCGTTCGCTCATGACACCGAGCCAAGGACAGCCCGGGGGCCGCCGCATCCGCCGCGGCGGCCGGGTCGCGGCCGATCGGCGGACAGCGCGCGCACCGGGCGCGACGGTGTCGTCGCAGGTCGGCGCGGCCTGTCGGCTGGCGGGAGCGGAGGGTGAGTGATCCGCTCCGCCGGGTGATCACTCCCGGCTGATGAGGAGCAGGGCGCGGTCGTCGTTGACGTCCTTGGCCACGGACTCGATGAGGTGCCAGGCGGCGCCCCGGAACCCGGTGGTCACATAGCGGTCGGCCTCGCCGGTGAGGCGGTCGATGCCCTCGGTCAGGTCCCGGTCGGAGCGCTCCACGAGGCCGTCCGTGAAGAGCATCAGCACGTCGCCCCGGCGCATCGTGCCCTTGGCCGCGTGAAACTCGGCGCCGTCGTACACGCCGAGCAGCGGGCCCTCGGGTTCGACCAGGTGCCAGCGGCCGGTGCCGGCGTTGAGCTGGACGCCGGGCACGTGACCGGCGGACAGCAACTCGTAGTCGCCGGTGTCCAGGTCGAGCACCAGGTGGATGGAGGTGGCGAACCCCTCGTCCCAGCTCTGGCGCAGCAGGTAACCGTTGGCGGCGGGGAGGAAGGAGTGCGGCGGCAGGGAGCCCAGCAGCCCGCCGAAGGCGCCGGAGAGGAGCAGCGAACGGGACGCGGCGTCCATGCCCTTGCCGGAGACGTCGGTGAGGACGACCTCCAGGGTGCGCGCCTCCGGTCCGGTGCGGGCGGCGACGACGAAGTCGCCGGAGAAGGACTGGCCGCCGGCCGGGCGCAGCGACATCTCCCGGTGCCAGCCCTTGGGCAGGCGCGGCAGCGCGCTCTGGGCGCGGATCCGCTCGCGCAGGTCGAACAGCATGGTGCCGCCGCGCCGCCAGGGCACGCCGACGCGGCTGCGGAACTGGGCGATGAGCAGGCCGATCAGCGCCACGGCGGCGACCACGAGGATGCTGCCCGGGGTGACCGGGTCGGGCTTCGAGCGGTCGGCGTCGATGAGCGCGGTCTCCAGCACCAGCGCGGTGGCGGTGACGGCGTACAGGCCCAGGAGGCTGGCGGGGCGCAGCAGCAGCCCGCCCGCGACCAGGGGCAGCACCAGCGCCTCCGGCGAGCACCAGTCGGGCCACAGGACGGTGGCGCCGCCGAGCAGCGGGACGGTGAGGAGCAGGGCGACGAAGGCGAGCCAGTCGGAGCCGCCGCCCCTGAAGTAGTCGACGGCGGAGCGCCGCAGCCCTACCCGGGCGCGGTGGAACGCCTTCTGGGCCCCGGGTCTCCGGGCCCTCCGGGGTGCCGTGTCACTGCCGCGCGCCATGACCTCGGACCCTACCCACCCGTTCGGCGGCGCGTCGAACCCCTCCCGCGCCCGGATATGCGTGCGGACCGGCACCGGCCCGGGAAATGTGTCGCGGCCCACAGCGGGCGTTGGTGGGCATGGGGCCATGACGATGGAGCTGCGCGGCCTGGAGAAAACCGAGTGGGAGACCTGGTACCGGTCGCTGGAGTGGGCGTTCGGCGGGGTGGCCGAGTCGCCGGAGGAGCGCGGGCTGTGGCGGGAGCTGACCGAGTACGACGGCTCGCCGGCGCTGTGGGACGGGGACCGGCTGGGGGGCTCGATCGCCGCCTTCTCCCTCGGGCTGTCGGTGCCCGGCGGGGCCGTGGTGCCGACAGCGGGGGTGACCATGGCCGGGGTGGCCGCCACGCACCGGCGGCGGGGCATCCTGCCGCGGCTGATGCGCCGGGCGCTGGAGGACCACCGGGAGGCCGGGGAGCCGCTGGCCGCGCTGACCGCGTCGGAGGCGGGCATCTACGGGCGCTTCGGGTTCGGGATCGCCGGCCAGGCGCCGGCCGTGGACATCGACACCGCCCGGGTGGGGCTGAACGTGCCCCCGGGGACCGAAGGGATCCGGCTGCGGGTGGAGGAGCCGGCGGCCGAACTGGACCGTTGCGAGGCGCTGTACGCGGGGCTGGTCCGCGACCGGCCCGGCATGCTCGAACGGCGGCCCGGCTGGGAGAAGGTGCCGCTGCTCGACCCGCCGGGGGAGCGGGAGGGCGCCCCGGAGCTCCGCGTGGTCCTGGCCGAGCGGGACGGCGAGCTGGTCGGCTACGCGCGCTACGCCTTGAAGCCGGACTGGGACGGCGGTCTGCCGGACGGGACGGTCCTCGTGCGGGACCTCGACGCGGCGGAGCCGGCCGCGTACGCGGCGCTGCTGCGTTTCCTCGTGTCCACCGATCTGATGGGGACGGTGGCGCTGCGGAACCGGCCGGTGGACGATCCGCTGCTGCATCTGGTGACGGACTTCAGGCGCTGTCGTCCGCGGCTGGTGGACCGGCTCCATCTGCGGCCGGTGGACGTCGGGGCGGCGCCGGCGGCGCGGACGTATGTCACCGACGTGGACGTGGTGCTGGAGGTCGCCGACGACTTCTGCCCCTGGAACGAGGGGCGTTGGCGGCTGAGCGGCGGACCCGGTGGCGCGGTCTGCGAGCGGACCGGCGACGCGGCCGATCTCGCCGTCCACGTAAGGGCGTTGAGCACCGCCTATCTGGGCGGCGCCGGTCTGCCCGGCATGGCCGCGGCCGGGCCGGCCCGGGAGCTGCGCCCGGGGGCGCTCGCCGCCGCCGGGGCGGCCTTCCTGTGGCCGGTCGCGCCCTGGCTGCCGCACAGCTTCTGAGAGCCGCGCTCCGGCAGAACTCACCGCCCACCCCCTGACGTTGTGAAGCCCGAGGATACGGCCCGGGAGCGGGCGCGGGAATAGTCAACCGGAGCGGGCCGCACCACCCCCGCGAACGGCGGGGGATGGCACGGCCCGGGTGTCGGCCCGGTGCCGGCTCAGCTCGGGTCGGGCAGCGGGGGCAGCGTGCCGTCCGTCTCGTAGGCCGTGAGCATGCCGATGCGGCGGCTGTGGCGTTCCTCGCCGGAGTAGGGCGTGTCGAGGAAGGCGGCGACGAAGGCGGTGGCCTCGTCGGTGGTGTGCATGCGGGCGCCGACGCTCAGGACGTTGGCGTCGTTGTGCTGCCGGCCGAGGCGGGCGGTCTCCTCGCTCCAGGCGAGGGCGCAGCGCACGCCGCGGACCTTGTTGGCGGCGATGGCCTCCCCGTTGCCGGAGCCGCCGATGACGATGCCGAGGGACTCGGGGTCGGCGGCGGTCCGTTCGGCGGCCCGCAGACAGAACGGCGGGTAGTCGTCGGCGCCGTCGAAGTGGTGCGGACCGCAGTCCACCGGCTCGTGGCCCTGGCCCTTGAGCCAGTCGATCAGGTGGCTCTTGAGGTCGAAGCCGGCGTGGTCGGAACCCAGGTAGACGCGCATGGGGAGGAGTCTGGCACGAGCGGTGTCACCGGTGGTCATCGGTCCCGGTCACCCGTCCGGCGAGCTTCCACACCGCGGGCAGGGCGCCCATGGCGAGGGCGGCCTTGAGCGCGTCGCCGAGGAGGAACGGCACCAGCCCCTTGGCGGCGGCGTCGGCCAGGGACAGGTCGGCGGCGACCGCGAGGTACGGCACGCCGACGGCGTAGATGACGGCCGTGCCCAGCGCCATGGTCGCCACGGTCCTGGGCACGGTCCGGTCGCCGCCGCGCGCGGCGAGGGCGCCGACGAGGGCGGCGGCCAGGGTCATGCCGATGACGTACCCGAAGGTGGGCATCCCGTAGCCGGAGGTGCCCTCCGCGAACCAGGGCGTGCCGGCCATCCCGGCGAGGGCGTAGAGCAGCAGGGAGAGCAGCGCGCGGTGCGTGCCGAGGGACGCGCCGATGAGGAGCGCGGCGAACGTCTGGCCGGTGACCGGCACGGGCGAGCCCGGCACCGGCACGGCTATCTGGGCGGCGGCACCGGTCAGCACCGCGCCCCCGACGATCAGCGCGGCGTCCCTGACCCGCGCCCGGGGCGCGGTGGCGGCGGGGAGCAGATCCGCGAGGACGGCTGTGCTCATGGGGCGACTCCATGGTCTGGGGGACGGAGACCTTCCGACGCTAACCGACCGGGCGGGCGGCGACGGCGTGATCTCCGCGACACCCGACGGACGGCACTCCTGCTGGTAACTTGTTACTGCAACTGACTCGCAATTAGTGGAGATGGGCAACGGCATGGCCACGTACACCCTCCCCGACCTCCCGTACGACTACTCGGCCCTGGAGCCGGTCATCAGCGGGGAGATCGTCGAGCTGCACCACGACAAGCACCACGCCGCGTACGTCAAGGGCGCGAACGACACGCTGGAGCAGCTCGACGAGGCGCGGGAGAAGGACCAGTGGGGGGCGATCAACGGGCTGGAGAAGAACCTCGCGTTCCACCTCTCCGGCCACATCCTGCACTCCATCTACTGGCGCAACATGACCGGTGACGGCGGCGGCGAGCCGCTGGAGCGGGACGGCACGGGCGAACTGGCCGACGCCATCGCCGAGTCGTTCGGCTCGTTCGCGCGGTTCAGGACCCAGCTCTCCAAGGCCGCCGCGACCACCCAGGGTTCGGGCTGGGGCGTGCTCGCCCTCGAACCGGTCTCCGGGCGGCTGGTGGTGGAGCAGGTCTACGACCACCAGGGGAACGTGGGCCAGGGCTCGGTGCCGCTGCTGGTCTTCGACGCCTGGGAGCACGCGTTCTACCTCCAGTACCGCAACCAGAAGGTGGACTTCGTCGAGGCCATGTGGCGCGTGGTCAACTGGCAGGATGTGGCCGCCCGTTACGCGGCGGCGAAGGAGCGGACCGGATCGCTCCTGCTGGCTCCCTGACGTTCGCGGAATCGCCGGCCGTCCGGTGGCGGAGCGGGACCACGGTCAGGGGAACGGGGTCCCCCGGCTCCGCGCCACCCGCGCCGTCCGGCCCGGGGCGGCGTCGCCGGCCCCGGGTGTTCCGTGGACTCCCGGCCGCCTGGATCGTCTTCTCACCTTCGGGCAGGCGGACCGGGGAACAAGGAGCGGCCCCCGCGCGGAGGCATCGCGCGGGGGCCGTCTCGTCGGTGGGGGTTCAGCCGTTCAGTCGTTCAGTCGAAGGAGGGCTCGGCGTCCCGGGTCCGCTTGATCTCGTAGAAGCCGGGCGTGGACGCCACCAGCAGGGTGCCGTCCCACAGCCGGGCGGCGGCCTCGCCCCGGGGCGTCGGGGTGACGACCGGGCCGAAGAACGCGACCTGCCCGCCGTCCGCGCCCGGCACCGCGATCACCGGCGTGCCGACGTCCTGGCCCACCAGGTCGATGCCGGTCTTGTGCGAGGCGCGCAGTTCGGCGTCGTAGCGGTCGGATCCGGCCGCGTCGGCGAGCGCCGCCGGCAGCCCGGCCTCCGCCAGGGCCTCCACGAGGGTCTCGCGGTTCCGTTCCCGGCCCTGGTTGTGGAAGCGGGTGCCGAGCGCCGTGTAGAGCGGTCCGAGCACCTCGGAGCCGTGCTCCTGCTCGGCGGCGATGCACACCCGTACCGGGCCCCAGGCCGTCTTCAGGAGCGCGACGTAGTCCTCGGGCAGCTCGTCCATCCTCGGCTCGTTGAGCACGGCGAGGCTCATCACGTGCCAGCGCACCTCGACCGGGCGGACGCGTTCCACCTCCAGCATCCAGCGGGACGTCATCCACGCCCACGGGCACAGCGGGTCGAACCAGAAATCGGCGGGGATCTTCGCGGTGGTCATGGGGTCTCCTCGTCGGGCGGGGCGCCACGCGGTCACCGGCGGGCGTCACCGGCAGGGGTCGAGCGGGCAACCCCTCGGCACCCCCGCCGCATTCCGCATGCGTCCTCCCGAACGGCCGTGACATGCTGACTCGCGCCCGCACGACGAAGGGGAGCCACACCGTGCCCGGAGAGAACCTGACCCGCGACGAGGCCCGCGAGCGGGCCGGTCTGCTGACCGTGCACGGGTACGAGGTCGCCCTCGACCTGCGGTCCGCGACCGGGCCGCCGCCCGCCACCGGGCCGCGCACGTTCCGCTCCACCACCACCGTCCGCTTCGCCTGCGCGGAGGAGGGCGCGGACAGCTTCGCCGACCTGATCGCGCCGCACGTCCACTCCGTGACGCTGAACGGTGTCCCCCTCGTGGTCGACCAGGTCTTCGACGGCTCCCGCGTCGCGCTGTCCGGGCTGGCCGCCGAGAACGAGCTGATCGTGGACGCGGCCTGCGCCTACAGCCGCACCGGGGAGGGACTGCACCACTTCACCGACCCGGAGGACGGGGAGGTCTACCTCTACACGCAGTACGAGCCCGCCGACGCGCGCCGTGTCTTCGCCAACTTCGAACAGCCGGATCTGAAGGCGCCGTTCACACTGCGCGTGACCGCCCCCGCGCACTGGACGGTGCTCGGCAACGGCGCCGAGACCGGCCGCGAGGAGCTGCCCGGCGGCTCCGACGCGACCTGGTCGTTCGCCCCGACGCGCCCGATCTCCACCTACATCACGGCCGTCCTCGCCGGGCCCTACCACCACGTCACGGACCACTACACCCGGGAGCTCCCCGACGGCCCGCCGCTCCGGATCCCGCTGGGCGCGCTGTGCCGCAAGGGGCTGGCGCGGCACTTCGACCCCGAGGAGATCTTCGAGACGACCAAGCGGGGCTTCGACTTCTTCCACGAGCACTTCGGCTATCCGTACCCGTTCGGCAAGTACGACCAGGCGTTCGTGCCGGAGTACAACCTCGGCGCGATGGAGAACCCCGGGCTGGTGACGTTCCGCGAGGAGTACGTCTTCCGCGGCCGGACCACCCGGTCGGCCTACCAGGGCCGGGCGAACACGCTGCTGCACGAGATGGCGCACATGTGGTTCGGCGATCTGGTGACCATGGAGTGGTGGGACGACCTGTGGCTCAAGGAGTCCTTCGCGGACTTCATGGGCGCCCTCGCGCTGGTGGAGGCGACACGGTTCGAGGAGGGCTGGATCACCTTCGCCAACCGCCGCAAGGCGTGGGCCTACCGCGCCGACCAGCTCCCCTCCACGCACCCGATCACCGCCGACATCCGCGATCTCCAGGACGCCAAGCTGAACTTCGACGGCATCACCTACGCCAAGGGCGCCGGTGTGCTGAAGCAGTTGGTCGCCTACGCCGGGCGGGACGCCTTCATGGAGGGCGCCCGCCGCTACTTCCGGCGCCACGCGTACGGCAACACGCGCCTGCGCGATCTGCTGGCCGTGCTGGAGGAGACCTCCGGCCGGGACATGGGCGAGTGGGCCGAGGCGTGGCTGCGGACCGCCGGGGTCAACTCGCTGACGCCGCACGCCGTGTACGACTCCGCCGGCCGCGTCACCGAACTGTCGGTGCTCCAGGAGGCGCCGGAGAGCCACCCGACGCTCCGCCCGCACCGCGTCGCGATCGGGTTCTACCGCCGCGAGGAGCCCGGCGGTCCGCTGCTGCGGTACGCGCGGGCGGAGGCCGACGTACGGGGTCCGCGCACCGTCGTGCCCGAACTGGCCGGGGTGGCGCGCCCGGAGCTGATCCTGGTCAACGACGAGGACCTGACGTACTGCAAGACCCGTTTCGACGAAGGCTCGCTGGACACCCTGCGCGGTCATCTCGGGGATGTCGCCGACCCGTTGGCCCGCGCCCTGTGCTGGAGCGCGCTGTGGAACCTGACGCGTGACGGCCTGATGCCGGCCCGCGACTTCCTCGCGCTGGTACGGGACTTCGCCGGGGCGGAGACCGACATCGGCGTGCTCCAGATGGTGCACTCCTGGGCGCACGTGGCGCTGGACCTCTACACGGCGCCGGAGCGGCGGGCGGCGGCGGGCGCGGAGCTGGCGGCGGCGGCGCTGGGCGAGTTGCGGCGGGCGGCGCCCGGCGGCGACCACCAGCTCGCGTGGGCCCGTTTCTTCGCGTCGGGCGCCGCGTCCGACGCGGACTTCCAGCTCCTGGCCGGGCTGCTCGCGGGCACCGCCCGGATCGAGGGTCTGGAGGTCGACCAGGAGCTGCGCTGGCTCCTCCTGTTGCCGCTGACCGCGCACGGCCACGTGGGCGAGGAGGAACTCGCCGCCGAACGCGCCCGCGACGACACGGCGTCGGGCCACCGTCATCAGGTGCGCTGCCTGGCGGCGCGGCCGTCGCCCGGGGTCAAGGCGGCGGCCTGGGAGCAGGTCGTGGAATCCGACGAGCTGTCCAACGCGCTGGTCGAGGCGACCGTCGACGGCTTCGCCCGCCCCGGCCAGCAGGCGCTGCTCGCGCCGTACACCGAACGGTACTTCGCCATGGTGGACCGGGTGTGGCGGGAGCGCACGATCGAGATCGCGATGACCGTCGTGCGCGGCCTGTTCCCCGGGCTCCAGGGCGACCGGGCCACGCTGGACGCCACGGACGCCTGGCTGGCCTCCCACGAGGACGCTCCCCCGGCGCTGCGCCGCCTGATCCTGGAGTCCCGCGACGACCTGGCCCGCGCCCTGCGCGCGCAGGAGCGGGACGCCCGGGCGGGATGATCCGGGGCCGGGGCCACCGGCCCCGGCCCGGCCGCGCCCCGGCGCGTGCGGGAGTGGCGCGTGACCCGCCGCACGCCCGAACGCCAGTTCATTTTGAGCGGGGTTGTCCCTGTTTACCAACGGATGGGTAACGGAGGTTGGCTGAACCCCCCTGGTGGGGAATCGGCCGGGCATGACCGAAGATTCGCCGTTCGCCCCTCGCCCTCTGCGTCAACTCCCCGACGCGCAGCGGCTGGTGATGACCAGCCAGGAACTCCGCGAGCACGGGGTGTCGCTCGCCGCCGCGCACGAGCGCTGCCGGCCCGGGGGTCCCTGGCAGATGCCGCTGCCCGGGGTGTTCCTGCTCCACTCCGGACCGCCCACCGGCGAGGAGGTCCTGCACGCCGCCCTGGGATACATCGGCGGACGGGAGGGCGAGGCGGTGGTCAGCGGGCTGGCCGCCCTCGCGCTGCACGGCTTCACCGGCGCGCCGCCGCTGACCGCGCTGGACCGGGTGGACGTGCTCGTGCCGCGCACCCGGCGGCTGCGCACCTCCGGGTTCGCCCGCGTGGTGCGGACCCACCGGCTGCCCAGGCCCGTGGAGCTGGCCGGTTTCCCGGTCGCCCCCGTGCCCCGGGCCCTGGCCGACGCCATCGCCCGGCTGCCCGATCCGCTCGCGGTGCGGCGGCTGCTGACCGAGGCGGTGCGCGGCGGGCACTGCGATCCGCAGGCGGTCGTCCGGGAGCTGGCCCGCGCCCGGCTGCTGGGGCATCCGCACGTGGCCGCCGCCGTGGACACGCTGCTGGTGGAGGGCAGGACCATGGCCGAGGAACGGCTCCTGGAGACGGTACGGACCGCGGGCCTGCCCGATCCGTGCTGGAACGTGGGCCTGTGGCTGCCCGACGGGCCGTTCCTGTGCGCCGTGGACGCCTACTGGCCGGAGCAGGCCGTCGCCGTCGAGATCGACGCGCGGGCCCCCCGGCAGCGGGCGGAGGAGGCCGGACGCGCCGAGTACGACCGCACCCGCCAGACCCTGCTGGGGCTCGGCGTCACGGTCATCCGGGTGACGCCGCGCAAACTCCGGGAATCGCCCGAGCAACAGGTCGAGGCGGTCCGGCAGGCGCTGCGGGCCGCCACCGGCAGGCCCCCGGCCACCTATGTCGTGGTCATGCCGCGCTGATCGGCGGACCGCGCGGAACCGGCTCCGCGCAAACGTGACTGGCCGGAACGCGTCAAGTTCATGTCACTCGCCCCGTCCCCGTCACCCCTTCCGTATGATGACCGGTCATCCTGCTCCGCATTCCGAACAAGGATGCCCATGTCACTGAGACACCAGCCCATAACCCCACCGGCCGGCGAACCCGGCCGCGGTCGCCTGCGCCGGACGGCGCTGGCCGCCGGCCTGGTGGCGGCTCTCGCGCTGACCGGCGCCACGCCCGTCCTGGCGGCCGACGACGCGCCCGGCACGGGACCCGACAAGCCGCTCGGCGAGAAGTTCGGCACCCAGGACACGGCCCTCCTCGCCGAGGCCAGGGCCGCCGACAAGCCGTTCGTGACCATGCTGATCGCCGCCGAGCCGGGCGAGACCGCCGAGGTGGCCGACCGGCTCGACGCCATCTCCGGCGCCTCCGTCGGCTTCACCGAGGACCGGATCGGCTATGTGCGGGCCACCGTCCCGACCGGCCGCGCGGAGGCGGCCATCGACGAGGCGGCCGGACTCTCCTCGGTGCTCGCGATCGACCTCAACGACGTCGTCGAGATGCCGGACCCGGAGCCCGCGTCCGCCCCGGGCGACCGGGCGACGGTGGAGCGGACCTACCCGGGACCCGACGAGGACACCCCGGCCACCAACCCCTACCAGCCGGCCCACGAGACGGGCGCCGTGGACTTCGTCGAGGACCACCCCTCCTACGACGGCCGCGACATCACCATCGGCATCCTCGACAGCGGCGTGGACCTGGCGCACCCGGCGCTCGCGGAGACCACCACGGGCGAGCGCAAGATCACCGACTGGGTCACCGCGACCGACCCGGTCATCGACGGCGACGGCTCCTGGCGCGCGATGACCACGGCGGTCTCCGGGCCGTCGTTCTCCTACTCCGGGCGGCAGTACACCGCGCCCGGCGGGAGCTACCTCGTCAACACCTTCCGCGAGTCGGTCGCGGTCGGCGAGGTCGGCGGCGACGTGAACCGCGACGGCGACACCACCGACTCCTGGCCGCTGCTGTACGACCCGGAGGCGGGCACCGTCCGCGTGGACCTCGACGGCGACGCCGACTTCACCGACGAGACCGCGCTGGCGCCGTACGGCGAGGACCACCAGATCGGCTGGTTCGGCACCGACGACCCGGACACCGAGGTCGCCGAGACCATGCCGTTCGTGATCGAGATCCGCGAGGACGTCCCGATGGACCCCTACGGCGGCGACTGGGTCGGCCAGGTCCGGGACTTCGTCAACATCGGCATCGTCTCCAGCGACCACGGCACCCACGTGGCGGGCATCACCGCCGCCAACGGCCTGTTCGGCGGCGAGATGAACGGCGCCGCGCCCGGCGCGCAGATCGTCTCCTCGCGCGCCTGCGTCTTCAGCGGCGGATGCACCTACACCGCGCTCTTCGAGGGCATGATCGACCTCGTCACCGAACACGACGTGGACCTCGTCAACGTCTCGATCGGCGGCCTGCCCGCCCTCAACGACGGCAACAACGCGCGGGCGCAGCTCTACAACGAGCTGATCGACACCTACGACGTGCAGCTCTTCATCTCCGCCGGCAACGACGGCCCCGGCACCAACACCGTCGGCGACCCGTCCGTGGCGGAGCGGGTGGTCAGCGTCGGCGCCGCCGTCTCGCGGGAGACCTGGGCCGCCAACTACGGCTCCGCCGTGAGCACCCGGTACGCGATGATGCCGTTCTCCAGCGTGGGCCCCAGCGACGACGGCGGCTTCAAGCCGACCATCGTCGGGCCCGGCGCCTCGGTGAACACCATCCCGACGTGGATGGAGGGCGCCCCGGTCGCGGAGGCCGGGTACGACCTGCCGCCGGGCTACGGCATGTTGCAGGGCACCTCGATGTCCTCGCCGCAGGTCGCGGGCGCCGCCGCGCTGCTGCTGTCCGCCGCGAAGCAGCGGGACATCGACCTGTCCGCCGCCGACCTGCGGACGGCGCTGACCAGTTCGGCCGACCCGATCCGCGACGTCCAGGCCCACGAGCAGGGCACCGGCCTGATGGACACCGAGGGCGCGTGGACGCTGATCAAGCGCGGCGCCACGGCCCGCTCGTACACCGTGTCGGCGCCGGTCGACCACACCCTCGACGGGTTCCTGGACACCCCGGGCTCCGGCGACGGGATCTACGACCGCGAGTCGGCGCCCGAGGTCGGCGCGTCCGAGACCTACGAGGTCACCATCACCCGCACCACCGGCCCGGCCCGCTCGGTGCGGCACGACCTGGAACTCGTCAACAACCACGACAGCACCTTCCGGATCGTCGGCTCCGACTCCGTGGCGCTCCCGCTGAACCAGCCGGTCACCGTCAAGGTCAAGGCCAAGCCGCGCTCCACCGGGGCGCACAGCGCGATCCTCACCGTGGACGACTCCGCGACCCGGGGCATCGACAAACAGATCATGGCGACCGTCGTGGTGCCCGAGGAGCTGAGCGCCCCCGACCACGCCCTGTCGTACTCCGGCACGGCCCAGCGCAACAGCACCACCTCCTACTTCGTCACCGTGCCCGAGGGCGCCGAGACGCTCCAGGTCGCGATGAGCGGCCTGGCGGAGGGGAGCCAGACCCGCTGGATCGCCATCACCCCCGAGGGCACGCCGGCCGACCCGACATCCACGCCGAACTGCTACCCCAACTACGACAACCCGGCCAACACATGCCGCCCGGACCTGCGCGCGTACCCCGATCCGTCCCCGGGCGTGTGGGAGATCGAGGTCGAGTCCCGGCGGACGTCGCCGCTGCTGGACAACCCGTACACGGTCACGGCCACCGCGCTCGGCGTCACGTTCGAGCCGGAGACGGTGACCGTCGAGGAGGCCGCGGTCGGCGCCCCGGTCCCCGTCACCTGGGACGTCACCAACGGCTTCGCGCCGCTGGAGGGCACCCTGACGGCCGGCGAGCTGGGCTCGGCCCTGACCTCGACGCCGACCATCGCGCCCGGTGAGTACATCACCAGCGAGGTTCAACTGCCCGAGGGCGTCTCCTCGTTCACCGTCGAGATCGGCTCCGCGTCCGACCCGGGCGCCGACCTCGACCTGTACGTGTACCTGGACGGCGAGGAAGTCGGCTCCTCCATCAGCCCGACGGACGACGAGGTCGTGCACCTCGACGACCCGGCGGCCGGCACGTACACGATCGAGGTGCACGGCTACGCGGTGCCCACCGGCAGCACCACCTTCGCCTACCGGGACGCGTATCTCAGCGCGGGCCTGGGCACGGTGGCGGTGGACACCGGGCAGGTCATCGGCCTGGACACCGGCGAGTCGGCCGAGGTCGCGGCGGAGGTCACGGTCGCGGAGTCCGCGCTCGCGGCCGGCGCCGACCGGCGGGTCTTCGGCGAGGTCGGCCTGCTCAACGAGGCCGGAACCCTCGTGGGGACCGGCCACATCCTCGTGGAACACGTGACGGAATGAGCCGCTGACGGCACGCCACGGACACATCTCCGCGGGACCCCACCGGGGCGGGCACGGCGCACACCGCCGCACCCGCCCCGGTGGCGCGTGGCGTGGAAGGATGGCGGACGAAGACGCACGACGAAGGAGACCACCAGGTGCCTGGCACGAATCTGACCCGGCAAGAGGCGCAGGAGCGGGCACGGCTGCTCGGCGTGGACAGTTACGAGATCACCCTGGATCTCTCCGGCGCGCAGGAAGGGGGCACCTTCCGCTCGGAGACGACCGTGCACTTCACAGCCCGCGAGGCCGGAGCGACCTTCATCGACCTCGTCGCCCCCGAGGTGACGGAGGTCGTCCTCAACGGCGTGTCCCTGACGCCGTCCGAGGTCTTCGCGGACTCCCGGATCGCGCTGCCCTCGGTGTCCGAGGGCCATAACGAACTGCGGGTCGTCGCCGACTGCACCTACACCAACTCCGGTGAGGGTCTGCACCGTTCGGTGGACCCCGTGGACCAGCAGGCTTATCTCTACACCCAGTTCGAGGTCCCGGACGCGCGGCGGGTGTTCGCCTGCTTCGAACAGCCGGACCTCAAGGCGTCGTTCCAGTTCACCGTGACCGCCCCCGAGGGGTGGACCGTCATCTCCAACTCCCCGACGCCCGAACCCCGGGGCAACGTCTGGCGGTTCGAGCCGACGCCCCGCATCTCGTCGTACATCACGGCGATCATCGCCGGCCCGTACCACTCGGTGCACAGCAGCTGGCAGGGCGCGGACCGCACCGTGCCGCTCGCCGTCTACTGCCGGCCGTCGCTGGCCGAACACCTCGACGCCGAGGCCATCTTCGACGTCACGCGGCAGGGATTCGACTGGTTCCAGGAGAAGTTCGACTACCCGTACCCGTTCGCCAAGTACGACCAGCTCTTCGTGCCGGAGTTCAACGCGGGCGCGATGGAGAACGCGGGTGCCGTCACCATCCGCGACCAGTACGTCTTCCGTTCCAAGGTGACCGACGCGGCCTACGAGATGCGGGCCGAGACCATCCTCCACGAGCTGGCCCACATGTGGTTCGGCGACCTGGTCACCATGGAGTGGTGGAACGACCTGTGGCTGAACGAGTCGTTCGCCACCTACACCTCGATCGCCTGCCAGGCGCACGCGCCGGGCAGCCGCTGGCCGCAGGCGTGGACCAGCTTCGCCAACTCCATGAAGACGTGGGCCTACCGGCAGGACCAACTGCCCTCCACCCACCCGATCATGGCGGAGATCCGGGACCTGGACGACGTCCTGGTCAACTTCGACGGCATCACCTACGCCAAGGGCGCCAGCGTGCTGAAGCAGTTGGTCGCCTACGTCGGGGAGGACGAGTTCTTCCGCGGCGTGCGGACGTACTTCAAGCGGCACGAGTGGTCCAACACCCGGCTGTCGGACCTGCTGACCGCGCTGGAGGAGACCAGCGGCCGTGACCTCAAGGCGTGGTCGAAGGCGTGGCTGGAGACCGCGGGCATCAACATCCTGCGCCCCGAGATCGTCACCGACGAGGCCGGGAACATCGTGGAGTTCGCCGTCCGTCAGGAGGCGCCCCCGCTGCCCGCCGGCGCCAAGGGCGAGGCCGTGCTGCGCCCGCACCGCATCGCCATCGGCCTGTACGAGCTGACCGACGGCGCCCTCGTCCGCACCGACCGCGTCGAACTGGACGTGGACGGCGAGCTGACGAAGGTCCCGCAGGTCGAGGGCCGCGCCCACCCGGCCGTCGTGCTCCTCAACGACGACGACCTGTCGTACGCCAAGGTGCGGCTCGACCCCCGGTCCGCGGCGGTGGTCGCCCAGCACCTGGGCGACTTCGCCGAGTCGCTGCCGCGCGCGCTGTGCTGGGCCTCGGCCTGGGACATGACCCGCGACGGCGAGATGGCCGTCCGGGACTACCTGTCGCTGGTGATCTCCGGGATCACCAAGGAGACCGACATCGGCGTGGTGCAGTCGTTGCAGCGGCAGGTGAAGCTCGCCCTGGACCTGTACGCCGCGCCCGCGTGGCGCGACACGGGCCTGGCTATCTGGTCGGAGACGACGCTGGAGCGGTTGCGGGCCGCCGCGCCCGGCGGCGACCACCAGCTCGCCTGGGCCAGGGCGTTCGCGTCCACCGCCCGCACCGGCGAGCAACTCGACCTGCTGGCGGGGCTGCTGGACGGGACCGAGACGATCGAGGGCCTGACCGTGGACACCGAGCTGCGCTGGGCGTTCCTCCAGCGGCTGGCCGCCACCGGCCGTGCCGACGAGCCGGAGATCGCGGCCGAGCTGGAGCGCGACGCGACCTCGGCGGGCGAGCGGCACGCCGCGACCGCCCGGGCCGCCCGCCCGACGCCGGAGGCCAAGGCGGAGGCGTGGGCCGCGGTGGTGGAGAGCGACAAGCTGCCCAACGCCCTCCAGGAGGCCGTCATCGGCGGCTTCGTGCAGACCGACCAGCGGGAGCTGCTCGCGCCGTACACGGAGAAGTACTTCGAGGTGCTCAAGGGCGTCTGGGAGAGCCGCAGCCACGAGATGGCGCAGCAGGTCGCGGTCGGTCTCTACCCGGCGATCCAGGTCTCGCGGGAGACCCTGGAGGCCACGGACGCCTGGCTGGACGCGGCCGGACCCTCACCCGCGCTGCGCCGCCTGGTCACGGAGTCCCGCGCGGGCGTCGAGCGCGCGCTGAACGCCCAGGCCGCGGACGCGGCGGCGGCCGTCTGACCGTCGCGGCGCCCACGGGGGCCGGTGACGCGGGCGCGGCCCGGGTCACCGGCCCCCGTGGCGCCGGACGCGTCAGCGCTTGCGGTCGCTCAGGACCACCAGGCCGGCGATCAGGGCGAAGAGCGCGATGGGGGTCACCACGAAGAGGCCGAGCGTCTCGGCCACGCTCAGGCCGCTGCCCGGGTCGTCGCCGTCGTCCCGGTTCAGCGCGTGGGCCACCGGTGATGTCATCAGCGTCAGCAGCACCGTGCCGAGGGAGACCGCGACGGCGCGCTTCTTGTTCATGTTGACCACGGACACCACAGTAGCCAACGCCTCCGGCCGTCCGTTCACGGGCCCGCCGCAGGCCGGGCCAGCTCCTCCCGCACCGCTCTCACCAGGGCCGCGACCCGGGCGGAGCCGGTCAGCTCCTCCAGGGTCACCGGCCGGCCGGTGCCGTCCGCGACGGGCAGCCGCCAGTTCGGGTACTCGCGCCAGGTGCCCGGCAGGTTCTGCGGGCGGCGGTCCCCGATCGCGTCCGGCAGCCAGATCCCGACCATGGCGGCCGGGGTGCGGGCCAGGAACCGGTAGGCGGCGGCGATCCGCTGCTCCTCGGGAGCGCCGCGCGGCAGCAGTCCCAGGCGGGCGAAGGTGTCCAGCCACTCGGCGTTCTCCGCCATCAGCGAGCGCAGTGCCTCCGCCGCGTCGTCCTGGAGGCCCAGCCGCTCCTTGAGGCGGATGTACGAGCCGTCCAGCCGGGTCGCGGTGGGCGGCAGGTCGTGCGTGGTGACCGTCGCCAGGCAGGCCGCGCGCCACTCCTCCGGGCGCAGCGGCGGCTGCTTCCGCCGCTCCCAGTGCCGCTCGAACCACAGCACCGACGTGCCCAGCACGCCGCGCCCGGCCAGGTCGGCGCGGACCCCGGGCTCGACCGTGCCCAGGTCCTCGCCGATGACGGCGACGCCCGAGCGGTGCGCCTCCAGCGCCAGCACGCCGAGCATGGCGTCGGCGTCGTACGCGACGTAGGTCCCCTCGTGCGGCGCGGCGCCCTCGGGGATCCACCACAGCCGGTACTGGCCCATCACGTGGTCGATGCGCAGGGCGCCCGCGTGCCGGGTCAGGGCGGCGACCAGCTCCCGGTAGGGGGCGTAGCCGCGCGCGGCCAGCGCGTCCGGGCGCCAGGGCGGCAGGCCCCAGTCCTGGCCCCGGTCGTTGAACGCGTCCGGGGGCGCGCCCACGGACATGCCGGTGGCCAGCACGTCCTGCTGGGACCAGGCGTCCGAGCCGTGCGGGTGGACGCCCACGGCCAGGTCGTGGACGAGTCCGATCGGCATCCCGGCCAGCTCCGCGGTCCGCTGGGCGCGGGCGAGCTGGACGTCGGTGAGCCAGGCCAGCCAACTGTGGAAGTCGATGCGCTCCAGGTGGTCGCCCCGGGCCCGGGCGGTCGCGGCCGAGCGCGGGTCGCGCAGCCCGGCGGGCCAGCCGCGCCAGTCGGGTCCGTACAGCTCGGCCAGGGCGCACCAGGTGGCGTGGTCCTCCAGGGCCTGGCCCTGGCCGGCGAGGTAGGCCCAGTACGAGGCGGCGCGGCCGGGGCTGAGCGGGACGCGGCGGACGATCTCCAGCGCCTCCAGCTTCAGCGTCCACACGGCGTCGCGGTCGATGGGCGCGCCCTTGCCGAGCACGGCGGCGCGCAGCGCGGCGGCGCGGGCCAGGATCTGGTCGGTGCGCCGCCTGGAGTCGGCGTCGAGGTAGGCGTACTCGGGGATGTCCTCGACCCGCAGGTAGACGGGGTCGGCGAAGCGGCGGGTGCCCGGGCGGTACGGGGAGGGGTCGGTGGCCTCGCCCGACGCGCCGGGGACGGCCGCGTGCAGCGGGTTGACCTGGACGAACCCGGCGCCGAGGGTGTGGCCGGCCCAGCTCGCGAGGTCGGCGAGGTCCACCAGGTCGCCCATGCCCCAGGAACGGTCGGAGAGCACCGAGTAGAGCTGGACCAGGAGCCCGGCGGTGCGGCCCGGGAGCTCCGGCAGCCGGGCGGGGGCGACGACGAGCGTGGCGCGGGCGGTGCGGCCGTCGGGGGCCTCGGCGCGCAGGGTGTGGCAGCCCGGTGGGAGCGGCTCGCCCGGGGGGGCGCGGGGGGGGCCGGGCGCGGGGGCGGGGGGGGGGGCGGGGGCCGCCGGGGGGGGGGCGGGGGGGGGGGGGGGGGGGGGGGGGGCGGGCGGGGGGGGGATGACCATATGGGGGAGGCGGGGGAGGGGGAGGGGGGGGGACTGCGCAACCGACCGGCCACGGAAGGGAGGTGGGAAAAGCGGGAGACAAGGGAGCCCTGTGGTGAACGACACAATCAGCACATTTCGCGATCGTGGTGGCGGCGGCGGAACTGCGGGGGCGGGGCGGCGGCGGTCAGGCGGATCTGCCATCGATCCTGGCCAGCGCGTCGTCGGCGCCGTAGGGCCGCAGATACGGCAGCCACCGCGGGTCACGGTGGCCGGTGCCGATGATGCGCCAGGCCAGACCGGTCGGCGGCCCGGGCGTATGTCGGAGCCGCCAGCCCAGCTCGGCGACATGCCGGTCGGCCTTGATGTGGTTGCAGCTCCGGCAGGCGGCGACGACGTTGTCCCAGGCGTGCTGGCCGCCGCGGCTGCGGGGGATGACGTGGTCGACGCTGGTGGCGACGCCGCCGCAGTAGGCGCACCGGCCCCCGTCGCGGGCGAAGAGCGCCCGGCGGGTGAGCGGCACGGCGGTGCGGTAGGGGACACGCACGAACCTCTTGAGGCGGACGACGCTCGGGGCGGGTATCGCGTCGGTGGCGCTGCGCATGAGGGAGCCGGAGTCCTCCAGACTCACGGCCTTGTCGTTGAGCAGCAGAATCAGAGCGCGCCGGACCGGCACGACCCCAAGCGGCTCGAACGACGCGTTGAGGACCAAGACGTGTGGCACGAAAACGCCCTCCGTTTCCGTCGGCGGCACGTGGCTCGCGCCGGGACGATCTCCCTCAGTGTGTCCCGCGCACCACCGCCCGCGCCACCACGATCGCGAAATGTGCTGATTGTGTCGTTCACCACAGGGCTCCCTTGTCTCCCGCTTTTCCCACCTCCCTTCCGTGGCCGGTCGGTTGCGGGCGGTGCGGGCCGGGGGCGCGTCGGGGGCGCTCTCGCGGAACGGGCGCCGGCCCGCCACCCTGACTACCGTGGACCGGTGATCGCCGGCCGGTGACCGGTGCGCCCGGGAAGCGGGAGAGGACGGAAAAGGGACCGCATGGGAGACAACTGGGAGACCTGGCTGGCGTCCGGGCTGCGCATCCTGCTGATCGTGGCCGTCGCGTTCACGGTGCGTTTCGTCGTGCGCAGGGCCATCACCCGGCTCATCGGGCGGCTGAACCGCGAGGACAGCGCCAAGCGGCGCTCGGCCGCCCTCGGCGGGCTGCTGGTCAACCCCGAGCGGCGCAGGCAGCGTTCCGAGACCATCGGGTCGGTGCTGCGCAGCACGGCCTCGGTGCTGATCCTCGGCACGGCGGCCCTGATGGTGATGGACGAACTGGGGGTGCAGCTCGGCCCGCTGATGGCCAGCGCCGGTATCGCGGGCGTGGCCATCGGCTTCGGGGCGCGCAGCCTGGTGGCGGACGTGCTGAGCGGCCTGTTCATGCTGCTGGAGGACCAGTACGGCGTCGGGGACACGATCGACGTCGGCGAGGCCAGCGGCACGGTGCTGGAGATCGGGCTGCGGGTCACGACGCTGCGCGGCGACACCGGCGAGACCTGGTACGTGCGCAACGGCGAGATCAAGCGTGTGGGCAACCTCAGCCAGGGCTGGGCCACCGCCGCGGTGGACGTCACCGTGGAGGCGGACGCCGACCTCGACCGGATCCGCAAGCTGATCGCGGTGGTCGGCGACGACCTGTCGGGGACGGAGCCCTGGGACGAGCTGCTGTGGGAGCCGGTGGAGGTGCTGGGCGTCGAGTCGGTGGCCGGTGAGCAGCTCGTGCTGCGGGTGATCGCCAAGACCCAGCCGGGCAAGGCGCCGGTGGTGGAGCGTGAGCTG
Source organism: Streptomyces specialis (assembly GCF_001493375.1). GTDB lineage: Bacteria > Actinomycetota > Actinomycetes > Streptomycetales > Streptomycetaceae > Streptomyces > Streptomyces specialis. Next base: position 582,566 of record NZ_LN929897.1, on the reverse strand, counting down.
CGCTGGCGGATCAAGCGGGCCCTGGACGGCGCGGGCATCACCCAGACGGAGGCGAACGGCGCGCCTCGGCCCGTCCCGGCGGCGGGCGGGCCGGGCGGGGGCGGCCCCCCCCCCCCCCACCCCGCGCCTTGTCATTGTCTGTTGTCTGCTCGCATGCGCGGCTGCTCTTCTCTTGTCTTTTATGTGGCCGCGGCCCCCCCCTGTACTCCCTCCACCCCCTTCGCCGGCATCGTCTCATGGGTATAAGGGCCGGGGGGACCTCGACCCGGCGGCCGGGCGCCGGTTCGTACGCGGTGGCGACGCCATGCGTCGCGGCGAGGCGCGCCAGCCGGTCCATCAGACCTCGCCGGCCTCCGCGCCGCCGCGGCCGTTGGACTCCGCGGTGAGGGGCGGCTGGACGGCCAGCGGCTGCTCGGCGGTGAGGGGCGTGAGGTCGCCCAGCGGCGGCTCGCTGGTCAGCGGCATCTCGCGGCCCCGGGAAGCCTCCGGCATGCGGGTCAGGGCGGGCCCGTCCGGGTTGGGCACCCTCCGGAGCGGTATCCGGGCCGGCTCGGTCGGCTCGGGTGCGAGGTGGGTCTCCGGATCGTCGATGGTCCGGGCGGCTCCGGCCACGGGGAACTCCGTTCGCTGACGGCGGCGGGCTGTGCAGAGAATGCTCCTACCCAGTCAACGACACCGCACCCCTCCTCGCGACGGGAAAGCGACGCAGCTCACGCCCCCCGCGGCGGAAGATTTACCGCGGCGGTCCGGCGGATCTGCCATCGCCCCTGGCCAGCGCGTCGTCGGCGCCTTCGTGCCGCCGATACGGCCCCCCCCGCGGGTCACGGCGGCCGCGGGCGCCGCCGCGCCAGCCCCCCCCCGGCCGCGGCCCGGGCCTTCGGCGGCAGGGGAGGGGTGGAAGAGCCAGGGGTAGCGCGGAGGCGCGGGTCAGCGCGGGCCGGGGGCGGGCTCCGGCGCGTGCTCCCACGTCAGGAGCGTGAACCGGTGGTCCGCGCCCTCCCTCAGCAGCGGCTCGTCGTCGGTGAGCCGGTAGCCGGTGGCCCGCGCCACGGCGTTGCTCGCCGCGTTGTCCCGGTCGATCCGCAGCACCACGCGGGCGGGTGCCAGCTCCCGGTGGGTGAAGTCGGTGAGGACCGTCAGCGCCCGCCGCGCCAGCCCCCGGCGGCGGTACGGGCGGCCGACGGAGTAGCCGAGTTCCACCTCGCGCCGGCCGTCGTCGCCCGGCAGCAGCACCACCTCGCCCAGGGGCGTCAACCCGTCGGTGGTGATGGCGAGTTGGATGCGGGTACCGGCCGCGGCGCGGGCCAGCGCGTTGCTCAGGTACTCGCGGGCGGCGTCCTCGTCGAACGGTGAGCGCAGCGGTGTCCACCGGGCGACCTCGGGGTCGTCGAAGAGGCCCGCCATGGTGTCCAGATCCTCCGGCAGCCACTGCCGCAGAACGACGCCGTGCCCGGAGAGCCGGACGGTGGTGGGCAGCGCGAAATCGGGCTGACTGGTCATAGGACGATCCTGCCGTGTGCCGGGAACCGCCGGGCCCCCGGCCGCGTGTTCGCGGGGGTGGGGCGGGGACGCCCCGCACATCGCGATCACGACAAGATCTCCGCAAGGGCTGTGTCCCCGCTCCGGCCGGGCGGCATACTGCTGGCCGTGGCCCGTGCCGGAATCGTGAGGGGGAGGGCCCGTACGTGACTCACCCGCCGAGCGCACCGCCCGCTTCACCGCCCGCCCCGGCGGTGCCACCGGCGCCCGCCCGGCCGGCTCCCGCCGCCCCGCCCGAGGTGCCGCGCCGCCGCACCGCCTTCGCTGAGGGCGCGGCACGGCTGCGGGCCGCCGCACGGACCGAGCCCGGCCGGCTGCGCATCATCGGCGCCGTCGTCGCCGGGCTGCTGCTGCTCCTGGGCGGGGTCACGTTCGCCGAGATCTCCGCCCGCGCCGCCGACGCCGACACCGTGCGGGGCGGCAGCCAGCCGCTGAGCGCCCGCGCCGCCGAGATCTACCGCTCGCTCGCCGACGCCAACACCACCGCCGCCGCGGGCTTCCTGGCCGGCGCGCAGGAGGACCCGGAGACGCGGCAGCGGTACGAGCGGGACATCGACACCGCCGCCGCGCTGCTCGCCGAGGCCGCCGCCCGCAGCTCGGGATCGGCCGAGGCCCAGCGGTACATCGCCGTGCTCAACGAGGCGCTGCCCGACTACACCGGTCTGGTCGAGACCGCCCGTGCCAACAACCGGCAGGGGATGCCGCTGGGCGGCGCGTATCTGCGGTACGCGGACGAGCGGATGCAGGAGACGATGCTGAGCGCCGCCGAGGCGCTGTACGCGCTGGAGACCGAGCGGTTCCAGGACGACCTCGACGACGCCAGGGCCTGGCCGTGGGCGTCGATGGTCACCGGCCTGGTCGTGCTGTCGGTGCTGCTGTGGGCGCAGCGCCGGCACTACCTGCGGACCAACCGGGTCTTCAACCAGGGCCTGCTGGCCGCCACCGCCGCCACCACCGTGCTGCTGGTCTGGCTGGTGGGCGCGCACGCCGTGGCCCGCTCCGCGCTCACCGACGCGGACGAGAACGCGGCCCAGTCGCTCAGCGCGCTGTACGGCGCCTGGACCGAGGCGCTCAAGGCGCGCGGCGACGAGAGCATCACCCTGATCGCGCGCGGCGCGGGCAGCGAGTCCGAGGACAGCTACCGGACCCACATGGACCGGCTCGCCGGCGAGGAGGGGCGGCCGGAGGGCAGCCTCCTCGACAAGGCCCACGCGCTGGCCGACGACGCCGAGGGCCGCGAGCCGGTGGAGCGGGCGATCGAGGCCACCGCGGAGTGGCGGTCCCGGCACACCGACGCCCGCGCGCTCGAACTCGCCGGTGAGTACCAGGATTCGGTGAACATGGTGATCGGCCCGGAGGACACCACGGGCGAGAGCTTCGACGCGGTGGACGCGTCGCTGGCCGCGGCGGTCGACCACGAGCAGGCGGAGTTCACGCGGGCGGCGAACGACGGCCACTCCGCGCTGGGCGGCCTGCGGGCGGCGGCCGTGGTGCTGACCCTGCTCGGGGCCGTGGGCGCGGTGCTGGGCATCGGCCGCAGGCTGTCGGAGTACCGGTGAGGGCGCGGGGGGTGCGGACCATGCCGGAGAACGGTCCCGGGCAGCCGGCCGGCGACGGTCGGCGCGGGCGGCGGCGCGACCGGCGGGCGCTGCTGCTCGCCGCGGCCGGTCTCGCGCTGACCGGCTCCGTCCTCGCCGGGTCGCTGCCGCCCGGCCCCGGCCACACCGCCACCGGCCGGACCGGGGAGAGCGGGCAGGCGGAGCACGCCGCCCACACCGACGACGAACCGGTGCCGTCCGCCGCGCGCGAGGAGTGCCAGGACGGCCGGGACCCCGACGAGAGCTACGCGCCGGCCCGGATCGCCGGCCCGGCCGTGTCGGAGATCAGGGAGCGCGGCCAGTTGGTCGTCGGCATCGACCTGAACAGCTACCTGTGGGGGTACCGCTCCCCGCAGACCGGTGACATCGTCGGCTTCGACATCGACCTGGTGCAGGCCATCGCCGAGGACCTGCTCGGTCCGCGGCCGGACATCAAGTACCTGGCCATCCCCACCGACCAGCGGGAGCGCGCGATCCAGGACGGCACCGTGGACATGGTGGTGCGGACCATGTCCATCACCTGCGACCGCTGGGAGCGGGTCGCGTTCTCCACCGCCTACTTCGAGACCGGCCAGCAGCTCCTGGTGCCGGCCAACTCCCCCATCCAGGGCTTCGACGACTCCCTCGACGGCATGCGGGTGTGCCGCGCGAACGGCTCGACCGCGAGCAAGCTGCTGGACGCCGAGAGCCACGGCGCCCAGGTGGTGGGCGCGGACAACCACCTGGACTGCCTGGTGCGGGTCCAGCTCGGCCTGGCCGACGCCCTGATGACCGACGACGCGCTGGCGGCCGGGCACGTGGCGCAGGACCCGTCGATGCGGCTGGCCGACGAGCCGCTCACCCGGGAGTCGTACGGCGTCGCGATGAACCTCGCCAACACCGATCTGGTGAGCTGGGTCAACGCCGTGCTGGAGGATTACCGCGCGCCCGGCCCGGACGGGGAGCCCAGCGAGTGGCGCCAGTCGTACGACCGGTGGCTGGCCCGTTATCTGTACGACGAGGAGACCGATCCCCCGCCCGCGCCCCCGCTGCCGCAGTACCGAGACTGAACCGATCGACACCGCAACGAGCAGGACAAGACCGAGGGGAGAGCGATGGCCCCGGATTCCGGCGGGCAGGTGCTGAGCCGGGAGGAGGTGGACCGCGCGCTGGCGCGGCTCGGCGCCGAGCACGAGGCGATCGAGTCCTCCCTGCTGGCGCTCCAGGACCACGCGGGCCGCAGACTCCTCGAAGGCGCCGAGCTGTCGGGCGTCACCCGTGAGCGGTGGGCGCGCGCGGAGCGGACCGCGACCCGGCTGTGGACGTACTTCGACACGTGCACGGACGCCCTGGAGACCGCGCGGGAGCTGCGGGACAGAAGCCGTTTCCCCGGCCGGGACGACCTGCTGCGGCTCAGCGAGCTGCTGGACGGCGGCCGTCTGCTGGTCTCCGGCGAGGGCGGGCAGGCCGAGCGGCTGAGCTGGTCGGAGCTGGTCGAGCGGATGACCACCGGCTACGCCGAGGTCCTCGACATCGTGATCGCCGCCGACGCCGTCTGGTCGGCGCTGCCCGCCCGGATAGACATGCTCTCCGCCGAGTTGCGGCGGCTGAGCGAGCTGGCGCACTCCGTCGGCGTGCGCCCCGGCGCGCACCCGGCGGGCGACGATCTCCAGCAGGTCACCGGCGAACTGACGGGGCTGCGCGCCGAGGTGATCGCCGACCCGCTCGCGTTCTGGATCGCGGACGGCGGCAGCAGCGCGCCCGGCGGCGGCCGGCCCGACACCGCCCGTTACGACCGCGCCGCCCGCGCCCTGGACGACATCAGGCGCGAGGTGGACGCCGTCATCCAGGTCCGCAAGGACGCCGAGGACCGGCTGATCCGGCTGCGCGACCTGCTCTCCCGCGCCGACCGCACGCTGGCCGAGGCGCGCACCGCGCGCGGCGAGGTGCTGGCGAAGATCGCCGCCTCCGAGGTCCCGGCGGTCAGCGGCCCCAACAGCGCGCTGCACGAGCAGCTCGCCACGGCGGCCGACTACCGGCGCCGTTCCCAGTGGCACCGGCTCTCCCCGCTGCTGGAGTCGCTGGAGCGGCGCGCCGAGGAGGAGCTGGAGCGGGCCCGCGCCTCCCTGTCGGCGGTCACCGCGCCGCTGGCGGTGCGGGCGGAGCTGCGCGGCAGGCTCGACGCGTACCGGGCGCGGGTGACCCGGCTGGGCAAGGCCGGGGAGCCGATGCTGGCCGAGCGGTACGACCAGGCGCGGCGGCTGCTGTGGACGGCGCCGTGCGACCTGCGCGCCGCCGAGAACGCGGTGCTGCGGTACCAGGCGGCGGCGGCCGAGGTCCTGGCGCCTGGCGAGGAGGAGCCGGTGGGCGGGAGGGCCGAGCCGTGACGAAATGTCAGCGGCCCGGCTGCCCCGGGACGTACGAGGACATGGGCGGCGGCGAGCTGTACTGCGGCGTGTGCGGCCTGGCGCCCGTCGTCTCGCCGGCGGGGATGATCGGCTCGGTCGCGACCGGTGTCACCGCCTCGGGCCGGAGCAAGGGCAGCGGCGCCCCGTCCCGGACCGGTGACGGCGCGGGCGGCGAGAGCCGGGGCAGCGGGCGGGGCAGCGGCAGCGGTTCTTCGCGCTCGCAGTTCTCCCGCCGCTCGGTCTCCGGACGGCTGTCGCGGACCGTCTCCGGCGGGCTGCCCGGCCGTTCGGTCACGGTGCGCAGCTCCCGCACGAGCACCAGCAGTTCGGCCCGCGCCCGGCTGGGCGCGGGTCTGGTGACGATGCCGGAGGTGCCGAGGCCCGATCCGCTCTCCGCCGTCCTGGAGGACCCGGAGGTGCCCGAGCGCAAGCGGTTCTGCGGCAACAGCGACTGCGGCGCGCCGGTCGGCCGGTCCCGGGGCGGGCGGCCCGGCCGCACCGAGGGCTTCTGCACCAAGTGCGGGCACCCGTACTCGTTCATCCCCAAACTGGAGCCCGGCGACGTGGTACGGGACCAGTACGAGATCGCGGGCTGCCTGGCCCACGGCGGACTGGGGTGGATCTACCTCGCCATCGACCGGGCCGTGTCCGACCGCTGGGTGGTGCTGAAGGGTCTGCTGGACACCGGGGACGAGGACGCGATGGCCGCCGCCATCTCCGAGCGCCGCTTCCTGGCCGAGATCGAGCACGCGAGCATCGTCCGCATCTACAACTTCGTCGAGCACCTCGACCGGCGCACCGGCAGCGTCGACGGCTACATCGTGATGGAGTACGTCGGCGGCAAGTCGCTCAAGGAGATCGCCAACGCCCGCCGCGCCCCCGACGGCCGCCGCGACCCGCTGCCGGTCGAGCAGGCGTGCGCGTACGGGATCGAGGCGCTGGACGCGCTCGGCTACCTGCACAGCCGCAACCTGCTGTACTGCGACTTCAAGGTGGACAACGCGATCCAGCAGGACGACCAGTTGAAGCTGATCGACATGGGCGCGGTGCGGCGGATGGACGACCACGAGAGCGCCATCTACGGCACGGTCGGCTACCAGGCGCCCGAGGTCGCGGAGATCGGCCCGTCCGTCGCCTCCGACCTGTACACGGTGGCCCGGACGCTGGCGGTGCTGACGTTCGACTTCCAGGGCTACACCACGGTCTTCTGCGACAGCCTGCCCGAGCCGGAGAACATCGAGGTCTTCCAGCGGTACGAGTCCTTCTACCGCTTCCTGGTGCGGGCCACCGATCCCGATCCGCGCCGCCGGTTCGCCTCGGCGCAGGAGATGGCCGATCAACTGACCGGCGTGCTGCGGGAGATCGTGGCGATCAGGACCGGGCAGCCGAGGCCGGCGCTGTCCCGGCTGTTCGGCCCCGAGTCGCGCGTGGTGCACACCGAGCTGGTGCCCCCGCCGAGCGGCCCGGTGTCGCGGCTGGGCGCGCGGGAGCACCGCCGGTCACGGGCGGCCACCGGCCCGCGGCCCGGGCCCGGGGCGACGGTCCCGCCGCCCCGGCCGTCCGCGCCGCCGCTGCCGACGGCGCCGCAGACCGTTCCGCTCGACGTGCGGCAGATCGCGCTGGCGCTGCCCGTGCCGCGCGTCGATCCGGGCGACCCCAACGCCGGTTTCCTCGCCGGCCTGGCCGCCACCTCCCCCGCCGATCTGGTGGTGGCGCTGCGTTCGGCCCCCACCGACTCGGTCGACCGGCGCGTCCGCGAGGTCCGCGCCCACCTGGAGACGCCGGGCGAGGAGGCGGAACAGGCGGCCTCGCGGCCCCTGGACGCGCTGGCCGCCCGCCGGCCCAACGACTGGCGCGTGGTCTGGTACCAGGGTCTGGCCGCGCTGGTCCGGGAGGACTGGGAGCTGGCCGCGCTCTCCTTCGACGCGATCTACGACGCGTTCCCCGGCGAGGTGGCGCCCAAGCTGGCGCTCGCCGTGTGCGCCGAGGTGCTGGGGCAGCTCGACAACGCGGCCGACTACTACGAGCTGGTGTGGACCAGCGACCCCGGCCATGTCAGCGCCGGCTTCGGCCTGGCCCGGGTGCGGCTGGCGGCCGGGGACCGGCCGCGCGCGGTGGCGGCCCTGGAGTCGATACCGGAGACGTCCGCCCACTACACGGCCGCGCGGGTCGCGGCCGTGCGGGCCCGGCTGCGGCAGCGGGCGGCCACCGAGGACCTGCTGCCCGACCTGCTGGCGGCCGGACGGCAGGTCGCCGGCCTGCGTCGCGCCGGGCTGGAACCATCACTGGGTGAACAACTGTCCTGTGAAGTGCTGGGTTGCGCGCTGGACTGGGTATTGTCCCAACCCGCCGGACAGTTTCGTCAGCAAACGGACCACCCGGGCGAGCTCCTGGGTGCCCCGCTCGACGAGACCGGTATCAGACTGGGCCTTGAACGCTCCTACCGGCGTCTGGCCCGGCTGGCGCAAACCAGTGGTGAACGGACCGAAATGGTGGAGGCGGCGAATCGCTTCCGCCCGAGGACATGGGTGTGAGGATGCCGCAGCTCGATCAACTCTCCGCCTGCCCCGGCTGTGGCGAGCCTCTGGAGGACGACGACCGCTTCTGCGGAGTGTGCGGCAGGGACCTGCGGACGGCCGGGCGCCGCGACCGGCCCGCGACCCCCGGCACGGCGGCGTCGGCCGCGATCCCGGAGTCGTACACGCCCACCGAGCACGACTTCACGCTGCCGCCGCCGCTGCCGGAGGCCGCCGCCGGGCAGCGGGAGGAGGAGAACGAGGAGAACGAGGGGAACGGGGAGGCCGAGGGGGACGAGCCGCAGCTCCGGGCCGCGCCCATGCCCTCTCCCGCGCCCTCGCCCGAGCCGGCGAGCACCGGGCCGGCGAGCACCGGGCCGGAGGCGGCGATCCCGCCCATGCCGACGACCCCGCCGCGGGTCCCGGCCGCCGACCCGCGCGCCCTCGATCCGCGGGGGCCGCTCGCCCCCGACCCGCGCGCCGACCTCGCCGCCCGGCCCCTGTGCGCCGTGTGCGGCGAGCGCCGGGTCACCGAGGACGGCTACTGCGCGGAGTGCGGGCGCCCGCAGCCGGGCGAGCGCGCCCACGTGGAACGCGCGCTCGGCGGGGTCGCGGCCGTCAGCGACCTCGGTCTGCGCCACCACCGCAACGAGGACGCGTTCACCGTCTCCGCCACCGCGCTGCCGGACGGCTCCCCCGCCGTCATCGCCGTCGTCTGCGACGGGGTGTCCTCCTCCAGCCGCCCCGACGAGGCGTCGGCGGCGGCGGCCGAGACCGCGCAGGAGTTCCTGCTGGACGCGCTGCCGCGCGGCGTCGCCACCCGGCGGGCCATGCACGAGGCGCTGGTCGCCGCGGCGAACGCGGTCAGCGCGCTCGCCGACCCGGCCGAGCGGGAGCCGGGCCGTAATGCCCCGGCCTGCACCATCGTCAGCGCGATCACCTCGGGCCGCACCCTGACCGTCGGCTGGATCGGCGACAGCCGCGCCTACTGGGTGCCCGAGGAGGAGGGCGCCGCGCCCGCCCGCCTCACCCAGGACGACTCATGGGCGGCGCAGATGGTCGCGGCGGGGCTGCTCAGCGAGGCGGAGGCGATGAACGACCACCGGGCGCACGCCATCACGGCCTGGCTCGGCGCCGACGCGCAGGAAGTCGAGCCGCACACCCGCCTGTTCGAGCCGGACCGGCCCGGCGTCGTCATCGTCTGCACGGACGGCCTGTGGAACTACGCGGAGGCCGCCGAGGACATGGCCCGCGTGGTGCCCGCCAAGGCGCGGTCCGCGCCGCTGCCCAGCGCCCGGTACCTGGTGCGGCACGCGCTCGACTCGGGCGGCCACGACAACGTGACGGTCGCGGTCATCCCGTTCCCCGTCGAGACGCGCCGGGCGGAGGTCTCCTGACCCGCGGCCGCTCCATTCCGTCCGTCCCGGGACGACGACACGGCGTCAGGAGGGCCCGGCCTTGGCCGACTTCAGCAAGTCGCACTCCCCCCGGTTCGCCGTGGAGGTGCACCAGAACCCGCGACTGCCGCGCGGCGCGCGGGAGGTGCACGCGGTCGTCACCGTCACCGCGACCGGCAGCGGCGGCCTGCCGCTGCCGGTCGAGGAGCCCCGGGCCGCCGTGGTCCTGATGGTGGACTGCTCGGGCTCGATGAACCGCCCGCCGGACAAGCTGCGTCAGACGCGGCTGGCCACCGAGGCGGCGATCGGCGCGCTGCGCGACGGGGTGGCGTTCGCGATCGTCGCGGGCAACCACCGGGCGGCCGAGGTGTTCCCCGGCGGCGGCCGGCTCGCCGTGGCGGACGACGTCACCCGGGCCGCCGCGCGGGCGGCGGCGCGCGGTCTGACCGCCTCCGGCGGCACCGCGATCGGCACCTGGCTGCGGCTGGCGGCGCGGCTGTTCGACTCCCTGCCCGACCGGGTCACGGTCCGGCACGGCGTCCTGCTCACCGACGGCCGGGACGAGCACGAGACGCCCGAGCGGCTGCGGGAGGCCCTGGACGCCTGCGCGGGCCGGTTCACCTGCGACGCGCGGGGCGTGGGCACGGACTGGGACCCCGGCGAGGTGACCGGCATCGCCTCGGCGCTGCTCGGCACGGCCGACATCGTCGCCGAACCGGAGGGCCTGGCCGCCGACTTCACCGCGATGATGACGGCCGCGACGGGCAAGGGCGTCGGCGACGTCGCCCTGCGGCTGTGGACGCCGCACGGCGCGTCCGTCGTCTTCCTCCGGCAGGTCTCGCCCGGCCTGGAGGACCTGACGTCCCGGCGGGTGGAGTCACCGCCGCGCTCCGGCGACTACCCGACCGGCTCGTGGGGCGACGAGTCCCGCGAGTACCACCTGTGCGTCCGGGTCGAGGACGCCGGCGTCGGCCGCGAACTGCTCGCCGCCCGGGTCGGGCTGGTGGTGCGGGAGCCGGGCGCCCCCGCCGCGCCGCCGGCCGCCGTGCCCGGCCGCGGCCACGGCCTGGTCCGGGCGGTGTGGACCGACGACCTCGCCGCCGCCACCGCCGTCGACCCGCGGGTCGCGCACTACGCCGGGCAGACGGAGATGGTCCGGGCCATCCGGGAGGGACTCGATCTGCGGCGACGCGGCGACACCGCCGGGGCGACCGCCCGCCTCGGCCGGGCGGTGCGCCTGGCGCACCTCTCGGGGAACGAGGCGACCGCGAAACTGCTCGCGAAGGTGGTGGACGTGGACGACGCGGCGACCGGTACTGTTCGGCTGAAGGCTAGAGTCTCCGAGGCCGACGCGATGACCCTGGAGACCCGGTCGACGAAAACGGTCAGAGTGAAGAAGCCGAGCGAAGACGAGTGACGCGAGTGACGTGAGGGGGAGGCATCACCATGCCGACTTGCCCAAACGGCCACCAGTCGGTGGCCGAGGACTGGTGCGAGGTGTGCGGTCACCGCATGCTCGCGCCCGCCGCCGTCCCTCCCCCACAGGCGCCGCCTGGCTACCCCGACCGGCATCAGGGACGCCTCTTATACCCCTCTGACGCTGCCTCCGACGAGTCGAGTAACTGAGCATGAGTGGTACGACGGAGGGGTTGGAAGAGTAGAAGCAGAGTAATGGGGTTGGACTGGGAGGTGAGTTGAATGTTGGGTAGGCAGAGGATGGGGGGCACGGGGAGAACTCCCCTGGCCTCTTCGTCGGCAGCGTCGGGATGGGGAAAAGAGACAGCCCCCCTACCCCGGCGCCGACGGCCACCCCGGCTACCCCGGCCAGAACGCCCCGGCCACCGCCGCGCCGCCGCAGACCCAGCTCTGCCCGCAGTGCCACACCCCGCGTGAGGCGCAGGCGCCGTTCTGCGAGGAGTGCCGGTACAACTACCTGACCAACTCCCCCACCACGTACATACCGCCGACGCCGCCCGGCCCCCGCCAGCCGATGTACGACCGGCAGCAGCCGGCCTCCGCGCCGCCGCAGCAGCAGCACCGCCCGCAGCACACGGAGCACTCGCTGCACACCCAGCCGCCGCGGCAGCCCAGCGGCGACTGGATGCTCCCCCCGCCGTCCCACCAGGCGCCGCCGCAGCAGCACCAGGGCCCGCCCGTCCAGCATCAGGCACCGCCCGCGCTCCACCAGGCGCCGCCCGGGTACCCGTCCCCGCCGCAGCCCCAGCAGACGGCGGGCTGGGTGGTCACCATCGGCCCGGACCCGGTGTACTTCGCGGCGATGATGAGACGTTCGGGCCCGGAGGCGGCCCAGCTCTCCCTGCCCGCGTACGCGCCCGAGCAGCGCCTGCCGCTCAACGGGCCGCAGATCACGATCGGCCGCCGCCGCCAGTCCACCGGCGAGGCCCCCGACATCGACCTGTCGCACCCGCCGGAGGACCCGGGCGTCTCCCACCAGCACGCCCTTCTCGTCCAGCGGCCGGACGGCGGCTGGGCCGTGGTGGACCAGGACTCGACCAACGGCACCACCGTCAACGGCGCCGAGGACCCGATCCAGCCCTTCGTCCCGGTCCCGCTGCACGAGGGCGACCGCGTCCACATCGGCGCCTGGACGACCCTGACGCTCCACCGGGGGTGACCCACCGGCCGGGGACCCGGCCGGACTTAGGATCACCCGGGTGAGTGACACAGGAGCCGCGATCGCGGTCGAGGGGCTGCGGAAGCGGTACGGGGACGTCCAGGCCGTCGACGGGGTGACGTTCGAGGTGGGCCGTGGCGAGTTCTACGGCATCCTCGGGCCCAACGGCGCCGGGAAGACCACGACGCTGGAACTGGTGGAGGGGCTGCGCGAGCCCGACGAGGGCACCGCCCGGCTGCTCGGCCGGCCGTCCTGGCCGCGCGACCCCGCGCTGCTGGCGCGGATCGGGGTGCAGCTCCAGACCTCGGCGTTCTTCGACAAGCTCACCGCCCGCGAGCAGATCCGCACCTTCGCCGCGCTCTACGGCGTCCCGGCGGCCCGCGCCGACGCCATGCTCGGGACGGTCGGCCTGACCGACAAGGCACACGTCCGCGACGACAAGCTCTCCGGCGGCCAGGCCCAGCGGCTGTCGCTCGCCTGCGCCCTCGTCCACGACCCGGAGCTGGTCTTCCTGGACGAGCCGACGACCGGCCTCGACCCGCAGGCCCGGCGCAACCTCTGGGACCTGCTGCGGGAGATCAACGCGGCGGGCCGCACGATCGTCCTCACCACGCACTACCTCGACGAGGCCGAGCTGCTGTGCGACCGCGTCGCCATCATGGACGCCGGCCGCGTCCTGCGCGTGGGGGCCCCGGCCGCGCTGATCCGCGAACTGGGCGTGGCCACCCTGGAGGACGTCTTCCTCCGGCTCACCGGGCGGGAGTACCGCGGATGAGCGCCTTCATCAGCCTGTCGCGGGCGATGACGCTGGGGCTGATACGGGACCGCTCGGCGGTCTTCTTGACCCTGGTCTTCCCGCTGATGTTCCTCGCGCTCTTCGGCGCGCTGCTCCAGGACGACGGGGTCTCCCGCTCCACGGTGATCCAGGTCGGGGAGGTCGGCGTGCTGGACGACATGTCCGGGGAGCGGCTCGCCGAGCTGTCCGACGCGCTGACCGTGCGGCGGACCGGCGCCCTCGGCCCGGCGCTGGAGGACGTCCGCGGCGGGGACGCCGACGCGGTGATCTGGGAGGAGGCCGGGCGGCTCCAACTGCGGTACTCGGCCGCCGACCCGGCCCGCGCCGGCACGGTGGTCGGCCTGCTGGAGTCGATCGTGCAGACCGCCAACGTGGCGGCCACCGGGCAGCCGCCGGAGTTCGAACTGACCATCGGGCAGGTCGAGGACGAGTCCATCAAGCCCATCCAGTACCTCGCCCCCGGACTGCTGGGCTGGGCCGTCGCGACGGGCGCCTCCTTCATGTCGGCCTTCACACTGGTGAACTGGCGCAAGAAACGCGTCCTGCGGCGGCTGTGGCTGGCCCCGGTCAGCCCGGCGACGGTGATCGGCGCCCGCGTCGGGGTGAGCCTGGGCCTGGCGTTCGCGCAGACCGCGATCTTCCTGGCCGTCGCCACCGTCCCGTTCTACGGGCTGCGGCTGACCGGCTCGTGGTGGCTGGCGCTGCCGCTGGTCGCCTGCGGCGCGCTGGCGTTCATGTCGATCGGCCTGCTGGTCGGCGCCTGGGCCACGTCGGAGGAGGCGGCCAACGGCGCGGTGCAGGTGGTCATCCTGCCGATGGCGTTCCTGTCCGGCTCCTTCTTCCCCACCGACGACATGCCCGGCTGGCTGCGGGCGGTGTCCGGCGTGCTGCCGCTGAAGTACCTCAACGAGGCCGTGCAGGACGTGCTGACCCGGGGCGAGGGCTGGGAGGCGGCGCTGCCGACGGCGGGCGGGCTGCTGCTGTTCACCGCCGTCGTGACGGCGGTCGCGGCCCGCGTCTTCCGCTGGGACGACACCTGATGGCCCGGCCAGGACCGCGCCCGGGGTCAGTCCGGGGTGTTCACCATGGAACGGGCCGCGTAGACCATGTACGCCCAGAGCTGCTGCTCGTGCGCGGGTGCCAGGCCCAGGGAGTCCACGGCGTCGCGCATGTGCCGCAGCCAGGCGTCGTGCGCGGCCTGGTCCACGGCGAACGGCGCGTGCCGCATCCGCAGCCGGGGGTGCCCCCGGTGGTCGCTGTAGGTGCGCGGCCCGCCCCAGTACTGCATGAGGAAGAGCGCCAGCCGCTCCTCCGCCGGGCCGAGATCCTCCTCGGGATACATCGGCCGCAGCACCGGATCCTCCGCGACTCCCTCGTAGAAGCGGCGGACGAGCTTGCGGAACGTCTCCTCGCCCCCGACCTGCTCATAGAACGACTGCTGGTCCGTCACCCCTCCATGGTCTCAGATCGCCGACACGCCGGATCGTTATGGATCGTTCACTCAGGAAAACGCATCGCCGGCCCCGGACGAGAGGTCTAATGCGTCGTGAAGGGACGACTACGCGGCTCCTCGCGCCGCGACAGGGAATCGATGATGAAGAGCCGTGATCCACACTGGGACAACCTGCGCTACATATCCGGCACCCTGGTCGTTTTCGGTCATATGACCGATACGATCATGGACCGCGACGGGCTGCGCTGGCTCCAGATCGCCACCTGGGCGCTGCGCGTCCCCGTCTTCGTGATGGTCGCCGGGTACTTCAGCCGGGCCGACGCCCTCACCGCCCGCGAGGCCAGGCGGCTCATCGAATCGATCCTCGTCCCGTACCTGGCGATCGGGTTCCTGCACACGCTGGAGCAGCGGTACTACTGGGGTGACTGGAACTTCCAGATCGCCCACCCGCCGTGGGCGCTGTGGTTCATGCTGTCGCTGGTCTTCTGGCGCGTGGGGCTGCCGTACCTGGCGCAGCTCCGCCATCCGCTGGCCTTCTCCGTCGTGGCCGCGCTGGCCGTCGGCTACCTCTCCGACTTCGGCGACTTCCTGTCGCTGTCGCGGACGGTTTGCTTCCTGCCGTTCTTCCTGCTCGGCTGGAAGCTGCGGCAGGGCCTGTTCGCGGAGGCGCTGCGGGCGGCGTGGAGCCGCTGGGCCGCGCTCGCGGTGATCGCCTGCACCTGCGTGGCCGCGTGGTTCTGGCGGCACGACGTGCCCTTCAGTTGGCTGCGGATGAGCAAGCCGTACGACGCGACGTACGGGCTGCCGCTCGTCGGGGACTGGGTCATCCGGGGCGGGGTGCTGTGCTGCGGCATGGTCATCGCGCTCGCCTTCGTCCGGCTCGTGCCGCGCCGGAAACTGCCGCTGATCACCTACCTCGGCGCGGGCGGGCTCTACATCTACCTGCTGCACCCGCTGGTGCTGCGCCCGGTGCTGCTCGAATGGGGCATGGACTGGGTCGGCCCCTGGTACGAGCAGGCGCTGATCCCGCTGGCCGCGATCGCGCTCACCGTGGTCCTCGGCTCGGCGCCGGTGCGCAAGCTCACCCGGCCGGTCGTCCAGCCCTCGCTGGACTGGCTGTTCCGGCCCCAGCCGGAGAAGCCCGAGCGGACCGGGAACACGGGGAACACCGGGAACACGGACGGCACGGGGCGCGACGGGACCGAGCCGCCGGCCGCCCCCGTCCCTGTCCCTTATACCCCTCTGACGCCGCCCACGCAGCCGCCACTGGAGAGCGCTGTGCGCGCGATGATCGATGTGTAGTACAGCATAGTTAGCTGGCTGTACCTGTGTCGTGCTCAACGCGATAAGCGTACCAACGCTCGGTTGTTTTGTTTTTTTGTTAAGGCTGCGGGAGCCCGCGCGGACCTACACTATCCTCTTGGTCGGCGGCGTCAGATGTGTAAAAGAGACCGCTATCGACCCGATCGCGGTCCGCAGCCGCAGCCAGGAACCGCCGGTCACGACCCGCACGGGCGCGCCGGGGCCGAGGAAGCCGAGGGCGTGGGCGGCGTGCACGGCCCGCAGCGGCAGCGGTGTGCCGGGCAGCGTCCGGGACCACAGCTCCTGGGCGAGAGCGTCGAGGACCGGACGGGTGCGTTCGGCCTCGGGGAGCCGCTCGGTGCGGTCCTTGAACTCGGCGACGACCGCCACGGCGGCCGACCGGACCGCCTCGTGCGCGACCTCCGCCAGCGGACGCCAGCCGCCGCGCGGCGGCAGCAGCCCGGCCCAGGGCGGGCCGGTGACGGGACCCGGCACGGTGACGCGGCCGGCGGTCTCGTCGATCGCCTCCAGCAGCTCACCGGCCGAGACGGTGACGTCCAGGGCGGCGGGCTCGCGGAGCGGGGAGGAGCGGACGGCCAGCACGTCGAAACGGGCGGGCCGGGTGAACACGGCGAGGACCTCGCCGTCCGCCCTCAGCCGGGCGGCGGCCGTGCGGTCCCAGCGGAGCTGGCGGCCGAGGAACGCCGCGAGGCGCGCCGCCTCTCCCCCGTCGGCGAAGGACAGCTCCTGGTGGCCGGTCATGCGTAGGGGACGCCTCCCGCCTCGTCGTCCCGGTACTTCTCCAGGAACGTCTTCTCCTCGGCCGTCAGCCGGCGCGGCCGGCCGGCCTCCAGGTTGAACGGGACGATGACGGTGGCGGCGCGGACGTAGACCGTCTCGCCGTCCTTGATCTCGTAGGCCACGGTGACCGACGCGTTGCCCAGCTCGGTCACCCATATCTGGATGAGGACCGGCTCGTGCCGGTGGTGCAGCGGCTTGAGGTACTGGATCTCGTGCCGGGCCACCACCGAGCCGCCGGTGAACGCCGTGGACGCCGCCTGCCGCGCCAGCCGGAACATGAAGTCGATGCGCGCCTCCTCCAGATACCGCAGGAAGACGACGTTGTTGACATGCCCGAAGGCATCCATGTCCGACCAGCGCAGCGGGCAGAGGAATTCGTGCCGCACCGTCAGCCCCGGGTCAGCTTCTTGTAGGAGGCCCGGTGGGGGCGCGCGGCCTCCGGACCGAGACGCTCGATCTTGTTCTTCTCGTACGACTCGTAGTTGCCCTCGAACCAGAACCACTTCGACTCGCCCTCGTACGCCAGGATGTGCGTGGCGACGCGGTCGAGGAACCAGCGGTCGTGGGAGACGACGACCGCGCAGCCGGGGAACTCCAGCAGCGCGTTCTCCAGCGAGGAGAGCGTCTCGACGTCGAGGTCGTTGGTGGGCTCGTCCAGCAGCAGCAGGTTCCCGCCCTGCTTGAGGGTGAGCGCGAGGTTGAGCCGGTTGCGCTCGCCGCCGGAGAGGATGCCGGCCGGCTTCTGCTGGTCGGGGCCCTTGAAGCCGAAGGCGCTGACGTACGCGCGGGACGGCATCTCGACCTGGCCGACGTTGATGTAGTCCAGCCCGTCGGAGACGACCTCCCACAGCGTCTTCTTCGCGTCGATGTTGGCGCGCGACTGGTCCACGTACGAGATCTGCACCGTGTCGCCGACCCGGACCGAGCCGGAGTCGACCGGCTCCAGGCCGAGGATCATCTTGAACAGCGTGGTCTTGCCAGCGCCGTTGGGGCCGATGACGCCGACGATGCCGTTGCGCGGCAGGGTGAAGGACAGGCCGTCGACGAGGACCTTCTCGCCGAACGCCTTGCCCAGGTTCTCCACCTCGACCACGACGTTGCCCAGACGCGGGCCCGGCGGGATCTGGATCTCCTCGAAGTCGAGCTTCCGGGTCTTCTCCGCCTCCGCCGCCATCTCCTCGTACCGGGCGAGACGGGCACGGGACTTGGCCTGGCGGCCCTTGGCGTTGGAGCGGACCCACTCCAGCTCTTCCTTCAGCCGCTTGGCCCGCTTGGCGTCCTTCTGGCCCTCGACCTTCAGACGGGTCTGCTTGGTCTCCAGGTACCTGGAGTAGTTCCCCTCGTAGGCGTAGGCCCGGCCCCGGTCCAGCTCCAGGATCCACTCGGCCACGTTGTCCAGGAAGTACCGGTCGTGGGTGATGGCGACGACGGTGCCGGGGTACTTGGCGAGGTGCTGCTCCAGCCACTGCACCGACTCGGCGTCGAGGTGGTTGGTGGGCTCGTCCAGCAGCAGCAGGTCGGGCTGCTCCAGCAGCAGCTTGCACAGCGCCACGCGGCGCTTCTCGCCGCCGGAGAGGGTGGTGACGGGCCAGTCGCCGGGCGGGCAGCCGAGGGCGTCCATGGCCTGTTCGAGCTGGGCGTCGAGGTCCCAGGCGCCTGCGTGGTCGAGCTGCTCCTGGAGGGTGCCCATCTCCTCCATCAGCTCGTCGCTGTAGTCGGTCGCCATCAGCTCGGCGATCTCGTTAAAGCGGTCGAGCTTGCCCTTGATCCCGGCGACGCCGTCCTGGACGTTCTCCAGCACGGTCTTCGACTCGTCCAGCGGCGGCTCCTGGAGCAGGATGCCGACGGTGTAGCCGGGGGTGAGGAATGCGTCCCCGTTGGAGGGCTGCTCCAGACCGGCCATGATCTTCAGAACCGTCGACTTGCCGGCGCCGTTGGGGCCGACCACACCGATCTTGGCCCCGGGCAGGAAACTCAACGTGACATCGTCGAGGATCACCTTGTCGCCGTGTGCCTTGCGCGTCTTGCGCATGGTGTAGATGTACTCAGCCAAGAGAAACCGTCCGGCAGGGCTCGTCAGTGGGCAGAACGCAGACGTCACCATCCTGCCGCATGTCCCGGCCACGGCGGAAACCGGTGGCCACGCCGACCACGGAAGCCCCGCCCCCGGCCCGCGTCGCCGCGTGGTGCGGGCCGGGGGTGGTGGGGGTCACTCCTCGGGGTCGGTGTCCCGGTCGTCGGTGCGGCGGCGGACCAGGAGGAGCGCGGCGGCGCCCGCGGCCAGCAGCACGGCGGCGAGGCCGCCGATCAGCGCGGGGTTGGTGCCACTGCCGGTCGCGGCGAGGTCCGGGGAGGCGCCGGCGGTCTCATCGCCGCCCGAGCCGCCGGTGGAGGCGGGGACGGGCCGGTTGTCGCCGTCGTCGGTGGCGGCGCAGTCGAGGAAGTCGCTGAACACCCAGTCCGCCACGCCCGCGGCCGGGTTGTCGATGACGATCTCGTACGCCTGCCCGTCGGCGACCGGGACGAGCACGGACTCGCTGCCGTGGGCCGGGACCTCGACGGTCCGGCCCGCCAGGTCGAACGCGAAGGGCCGGTCGCCGTTGTTGGTGGCGGTCACCTCGACGCCGCCCTCGGCGCAGACCTCCTCGGTGGTGATCGACGGCGACGGCTGCCCGGGCGCGGCCCAGGAGACGGTGGCGGCGGCCGGGACGGACGCCAGGGTGGTGTCCGCCAGGATCATGGTCTGGGTCGGACGCTCCGGGTCGGTGCCGGTGAAGGCCCGGCCGACGGGCACCTCGACGCTGGCGGTGGCGGTCAGCGAGGCGCTGCCGTCCGGCGTGTCCTCGGGGACCGAGAAGTACAGCTCGGTGCCGTCGGCGACGAGCCGGTCCTCGGTGACCGGTTCGCCGTCGCTGTCGACGACGGTGACGCCCTGCGCGGTGGCCGCCTGGTCGGGGGTGACGCTGACGGCGTCGGCGGTGGTGCGCACGGGGACCGGGCCGATCGTCCCGCCGGGCTGCCCGGACACCTGCGGCGGGGGCAGCTCCAGCGACACGCCGGGTTCGGCCAGGTCCTCGGCGTGGCCGGCCAGCCACGCGGTCAGGGCGCGGGCCTCCGCGTCGTGCGGGACGGCGGTGACCTCGTCCGAGAACTGCCAGATCGCGGCCTGCGTACCGGCCGCGGCGTCCTCCTCGGTCAGCCCGTCGCCGATGCCGGCGTCGCGGGCCAGGGCGTGCACGTCGACCGTGGGGTAGGAGTGCTGGAGGATCCAGTGGATCCTCCCGGCGTCCTCGTCGCCGGAGAGCGTGGAGGAGGCCCAGTCGGTCTCCTCGTACACCGCGTCCGGGCGGGTGTGCGTGTTGTAGTCGACACAGTAGGTCAGGAACGTGCCCGCGCCGCCGGGGGCCGCCAGCCGGAACAGGCCGCCCTCGACCTCTTCCTCGCCGCCGCCGTCGGGGAGGGAGACGGTGATGTCCCCGGCCACCTCCAGGCCCTCCAGGGTGGCGGTGGCGCCGCCGCCGAGCGGCGCCTCGTCGGCCGCCGCGGGCCCCGCGGTCGCGATCGCCCCGGCCATGAGCAGGCCGGTGGCGAGGGCGGTGGCCGCGAGGCGGGGAGCTGTGCGCCCGCGCGCAAGCTTCATGTGTGATCCCTCCACGAACTCACGGGCGCGCGGCGCGTTTCCCGGGCCACGCGCCCAACGAAGTCCCCATGTGCACGGAGCATCGTAGAGAGGCGATCAGTCAATATGCCCAGCCCCCTCATGACTCACACATTCCCGTGAGGAATCGTTACCTGACGCTCGGTCACCGGATCGTGGGCGACAGCTCCGTTCCGCCGGTCGGCGAGGCGGCGATGACGTACCGCTCCCGGACCTCCCGGTACCGCATGAGTTCCGACGCCACGGGTTCCAGGACATGGCTGCGGCCCCGGTCGGCGGCCAGCCGCCGCAGCCGCCACTCCTCCTGCTGCCCCCAGGCGCGGGCCGGGCCGCGCGCGGCGATGCGGCAGGCCCAGCCCAGCAGCGGGCCGCCGACCGAGCCGCCGAGCAGCAGCAGGAACGGCAGCCAGCGGCCCACCACGGGCTGGCCGACCAGGGCGGCGACCAGCCAGCACAGGCCGAGGAACTGGGTGGTGAGCAACACCGCCTGGCCGATCGCCGCCACCGACCACCAGCGGGGCCGGGGAATCCGGGAGCGTTCCCCCGGCCGCCCGGCGGACTGCTCCTCCAGGCCCGTCTCCAGGGCCCGCGGCAGGTCCTCCGCGCCGCGCCTGGCGGCCTCGCCGACCGCGGCGGCCCACGGCTCGGGCAGCCCCTCGGTGGCGTCCGCGGCGAGCTGCCGCACGGCCTGCTCCACGGCGGCCCGCGTCACCACGGGCGGCGCGGCGGCGGGGGTCCGTTTGGCGGCCAGCGCGGGCGGTTCGCCCCGGCGTTCGGACTGGTGGTGCGCGACGCGGCGCAGGAGCTGCGCCCACGGGGTGCCGCAGGCGCGGTCGGCGCGGCGCAGCCAGCCCCGTTCGGCGGCCTGGCCGGCGGCCTGGGCGCCGATGGCGGCGGCGAGCCGGTCCTCGAACTCCTCGCGGGCCGCGGCGGTCAGCCCGGCGGGGGCCTGCCCGGCGTCGGCGATGTAGACCGGGCCGAGGCGGCGGGCGACGCCGTCCACGTCGGCGGCCAGCCGCCGCAGGGGTGCCGTCCGGCCGGCCACCAGCTCGCCCACGGCCTGGCGCAGTTCGGCCACGCCGTCGCCGGTGAGCGCGGAGACGGCCAGGACCCCGGCGCCGGGCTCGCCGTGCTCGCCGAGCGCGACGCCCCGCTCGTCCAGCAGCCGCCGCAGGTCGTCCAGGACGGCGTCCACGGCGTCACCGGGCAGCCGGTCGGCCTGGTTGAGCACGATCAGGGAGACGTCGGCGTGGCCGGCGAACGCGCCGAGGTACCGCTCGTGCAGCACGGCGTCCGCGTACTTCTCCGGGTCGACCACCCAGATCACGGCGTCCACCAGGGACAGCAGCCGGTCCACCTGGTCGCGGTGGGCGGTGTCGACGGAGTCGTGGTCGGGCAGGTCGAGCAGGACCAGGCCGCGCAGCCCGGTGTCCACGACGTGCGCGCGGCGGCGGGCGCGGGACGGGACGCCGAGCCGGTCGAGCAGGCGCTCCGCGCTCTGGCCGGTGCCCGCGTCCCAGGTGCAGGAGACGGCGGTGGCGGTGGTGGGGCGGCAGACGCCGGTCTCGGAGAGCTGCGCGCCGGCCAGGGCGTTGAAGAGCGTGGACTTGCCGCTGCCGGTGGCGCCGGCGATGGCGACGGCCGTGTAGCAGTCGGGGAGCCGCTCGCGGAGCGCGGCGTCGTCCAGGACCCGGCCGGCCTCGGCGAGGACCTGTTCGTCCAGGCGGGTGCGGGTCCCGTGCGGCGGTCCGGTCACGTTCCTCGTCTGGGCCCTGGTCCTGGTCCCGGTGTCGGCCATGGTGTGATCTCCGGTCGCTGTCGCGGGGCGGATGGGAAGGGTCATGCGGCGGTGCCGGTCCGCCGCGCCTGGACGGCGGAGAGGGCGGCGACGAGTTCGACCTGCGGTGCGGCGGTGATGGCGAGCCGGTGCAGGGGGGCGCCCCGGCGGTCGCGTTCCGCCCTGAGCACCCGTTCCACACAGGCGCGTACCTGCCGGGCGCCCTGGTCGCGGAGCTTGACGGCGGCGCGGGGCCCGAGGACGCCCGCCAGGGCCTGCTGGGCGACGTTGCCGGTGCGCCCGCCGAGCAGCGAGGCGGCCAGCAGGGCGGCGGTCTCGGCGTCCTCGCCCGGCTCGCCGCGCGCCCCCACGGAGGCCCTGGCCTCCTCGGTCAGCTCCTCCAGGCAGCGCCGCAGGCGGCGCACGAGCAGGCCGACGCGCTCGCGGACGGCCTCGGCGTCGTCGTCGCCGCCCTCGGGCGCGCCGGGTTCGTCGCGCCAGGCGGCGGTGACGCGTTCGTCGGCGGCGGAGACGGCCTCGACCAGCAGGCCGGTGAGGCCGTGGGTGAGCGCGTCGAGGAGCTCCTCGGCGCTGGCGTCCTCGGGGAACGCCAGCCAGTGGGCGCGGGCCTGGCCGGTGAGCAGCCCGGCGTCGGAGAGGCAGGCGCGCACCCGGCGGTCGGCCTCGGTGTACGCCTCGGGCAGCCGCTGGTCGAGGCGGACGGCGGCGGCGTACTGGGCGGCGCCGGCCGAGGCGAGGGCGGCGACCCGGCCGCGCAGCGAGCCGAGGGCGCCGGTGGCGGTGCGGGCGGCGGCGGTGGCGCGGGCGGCGGGGTCCTGCGCCCGGCGGCCGAGCCACTCGCGCAGGCCCGCCACGGCGGTGGCGGGCAGCAGCCCGGAGCCGCCGCCGGCGGACTCGGGCAGTTCGGGAACGGTGAAGCGGGGGATGTCGCCGAGGCCGGCGCGGTCGAGGAGGCTGTCGTAGTGCCGGGAGACCTCGGCGGCGATCTGGTGCGGCACCCGGTCCAGGACCGTGGCGAGGGTCACGTCGTACTCGCGGGCGCTGCGCAGCAGGTGCCAGGGGACCGCGTCGGCGTACCGGGAGGCGGTGGTGACGAGGACCCAGATGTCGGCGGCGCAGATCAGGTCGGCGGCGAGGTCGCGGTTGGCGGCGACGAGGGAGTCGACGTCGGGCGCGTCGAGGAGGGCGAGCCCGGCGGGCAGGGCGCGGCTGGTCACCAGGGCCAGCGCGGGCGGCCCCTCGGTCTCCTGGCGGGGGCCGACGACCCGGCCGAGCTGCGGCAGTACGCGGCGGCCGGAGAACCAGTGCTGGTCGTGGGGGTGGCAGACGAGGACGGGTGTCCTGGTGGTGGGCCGCAGCACCCCGGCCTCCGTGACGTGCCGGCCGACCAGCGTGTTGACCAGGGTGGACTTCCCGGCCCCGGTGGAGCCACCGATGACGGCGAGCAGCGGCGCCTCGGGATGGCGCAGCCGGGGCAGCAGATAACCGTCGAGCTGGGCGAGCAGTTCGGCGCGCGACCGCCTGGCCCGCTCGGCGCCGGGCAACTCCAGCGGGAAGCGCGCGACAGCCAGGCGCCTCCGCAGTTCGGTCAGCGCGTCCAGCAGTTCGGGCCGTGCGTGCAAGATCGCCACATGCGCAGAATGCCTAATTTCAATCGGTTTCCCTAGCATTTCCGCCCGAACGCGCCCCAAAGCGGGCGGGCGGCGGCATGACCGCGGGATAACGAGTACGCAACACCCCTGATCCGAGCCACCAAAAACGCTGCGCTCCTCGCACTCGCCTGCGATTATCAGGGCTGCTTCACTGGATCTCCACACGAGGGTGTTGCGGTGAAGCAACCGGGACGATCCCCTTGAAGCCCTATCCTGTGCGCGGCGAGGTCACCAAGGGGGCACCGTCCCACGCCATGACCAAGACCGGCCCCCGTAGCTCAGTGGATAGAGCAGGCGCCTTCTAAGCGCTTGGCCGCAGGTTCGAGTCCTGCCGGGGGCACACGGACCGTCCACTCCCTGTCTCCTCTCTCCACCCTACTCCTCCCACGCCCTGGCAAGGTGCGTTCCCGTGCGTAGCCGGGTCCTTGAGAATCGGAATTAATCACACATTAGGATGCGGTGTGCGGCGAGAACGCCAGTCCTTGTTCCCATCTGGATAGGCCACAGGCCGGCACTCGTTCATCACCGTACCCTCCTGCTCGGCGGCGGCAGAGGTGTATAAGGGCCGGCCCCGATGCGGGGCGCGGGCCCCCGGGCGCCGGGGATCGGCCATCGCCCCGGCATCGCCGCAGGTCACCGCCGTTTCGCCGGAGCCCGTCCGGTCCGGAGCGCCGCGTTCGCGCCGCCGCGCGGCGGGGTCCGGCGGGGCCGGGCCGACGTTGCCCCCTCCCCGGTCGCCGTGGGACGGGAACCGGCCAGCCCGTCGCGTTCCCGGCGCCCGAGGGGGTGTTCCGGCGGTGCGGCGGTGCGGGGGGGGACGCGCCGCCGGGGGCCGGCGTCCGGCGTGCCGGGGCCTCGCGGCGCGCTCCCGCCGGGGAACCGCGCGGGCGGTCCGCCCTCCACCGTCTTCACGCGCTGTCCGCGAGCGGGCACGTACTCACCGCTGTGGGGGTGATCCGTGGTCACGGAGCGTACGAGCCGATCGCGTTGGGCGGACGTGCGCGGGGTACGGTTTCCGGCGGGCCGTCACCATCCGGGCGAGTCGCCCGCGTCAGGGGTGAGCGGTTTCAGCCTGTGGCGGAAAAGCATGCCACCCGTTAGCATCACCGCGCGAGAGGTTGTCGCTCAGATGACGACGCGGTGAACGCGCGTGACGCACCCCCGGGTGCGGCGTCTCGTGTCCCGCCGCTGAGGGCGATCCCCGGAGTCGTGGCGTGGACCGGGACCGAAACCGCGCCCCCGCTCCGCCCATGGAGCTGCGCCTCTCCTCCATAGCTCCATCTTCACCGACATATCCACCGTCGCCGTGCCGCCCAGGAGCCGGGGCGCGCCCCGCGCAGCGGGGCCGGCGAACCTGTCGGCGTGCCCCTCCGGACGTCCGCCGTCCGGCGGCGGTGCCGCCGCGGGCGGCTCCTGACGGCCCGCGGCCACCGCGAACGAGGAACACAGGTGACAGGCAGCAGCAACAGTTGGCTGGGGGCGATAGCCAGGTCCCGCCGCTACGGCAGCATCCGGCTGTCCCTCGTCCTGCTCGTGGTGATCCCGGTGTGCGCCATGGCCGGGCTCTGGGCCGCCGGGACGGCGGTGATCCTCGATCCGTGGCAGCGACTCAGCGACGGCCGGGGGGACTTCAGGACCACCGAGTCGGTGTGGAGCCCCCTGCGGCAGGCGCTCCAGGCGGAGCGGCGGGGGACCATGGCGCGGCAGGCGACCGGCGGCCCCCGGGACGCCCGCGACGCGCGGCGGCAGGAGACCGACGCGGCGATCGACACCTACACACGGGCCGCCCTCGACCGTCTGTGGCCGGACGTCCCCGAGTTCCCCGCCGTCTCCGCCGAACTGACGGGACGGCTCGCGGAGCTGGAGACGGCCCGCGAGGCGATCGACGAGGGCCGGCTCGGCCGCCTCGAAGCCTTCGACGCCTTCACCCGCGCGGTGCGCGCCGCCGACGCGCTGTTCCAGCCGATCGCGCGGACCTCCGACTCCAGCAGCGACCTGACCGAGGATCTCCTCGACCTGCTCGCGCTGCTGGAGGCGGGCGAGATGCTCTCGCAGGAGAGCGCGCTGCTCGGCGCGGCCATGACCGCCGGGACCATCAGCGCGGAGGAACGGGACACCCTGACCGCCGCCATCGCCGTCCGGCTCCAGCTCCTCGACCACCTCGGCCCGCACCTGGAACCCAGCCAGCGCCGCCTGCTCGACGAAACGTTCACGCTGGACGCCGGGGCCCACCTCGCCGCGCTGGAGAACGCCGTCATCACGGGCTCCGCCCCCACCGCGTCCGGGGCGGGGGACGAACTCGTCCTGCCGCGCCTGGACCCGGAGTGGGCCGAGGCGCCCGCCGCCGTCCTGGAGGGCTTCGGGCGCGTGGTGGCCGAACGCAGGGCCGGGCTCACCGCCCAGGCCGAGCACGACGAGAACGCCTTCGTGCGGCGCCTCGTCCTCAGCAGCGTCATCGGCCTGGTGGGCGTCATCGGCACCGGCCTGATCTCCTTCCGGATCACCCGTTCGCTGCTGACCCGCATGTCCGCCCTGCGGGCGGCGACGCTGGACCTGGCGGAGCGGCGCCTGCCCGATCTCGTGGACCGGCTGCGGCGCGGCGAGCGCGTGCCCGAGGCCGACCGGGCGCCCGGCCTCGACTTCGGCACCGACGAACTCGGCCGGGTCGCCTCGGCGTTCGGCGCGGCCCAGCGGACGGCCGTGGCGGTCGCCCTGGAACAGGCGGCGCTGCGCGAGGGAACCCGCCGGATGTTCCTCAACATGTCCCGCCGCACGCAGGTGTTGCTCCGGCGGCAGCTCGGCGTCATCGACGCCATGGAGCACAAGGCGACCGACCCGGCGGATCTCGCCGACCTCTACGCGATCGACCATCTCGCGGCCCGCATGCGGCGCAACGCCGAGAGCCTGACCATCCTCAGCGGCGCGACGCCCGGCCGCCGCTGGCACGCCGCAGTGCCGCTGGGCGACATCCTGCGCGGCGCGGTCTCCGAGGTCGAGAACTACGCGCGGGTCGTCGTGGACGGCACCGCGGACCACGCGGTGATCGGGCCCGCCGTCGGTGACGTCATCCACCTGCTGGCCGAACTCATCGAGAACGGCACGGTGTTCTCGCCGCCGCACACCGAGGTGCACGTCCGGCCGGTGACCGTCGCGCAGGGCGTGGCGGTGGAGATCGAGGACCGCGGCCTGGGGATGGCGGCGGCCGACCTGGAGGCCGCCAACCGTCTGCTGAGCGACCCGCCCGAGTTCAGCCTGACCGCCCTGGGCGAGGACCCCCGGCTCGGGCTCATCGTCGTCAGCCACCTCGCGCGGCGGCACGACATCACGATCACCCTGCGGCCCTCCTCGTACAAGGGACTGCTGGCCGTCGTCCTGCTGCCGCGCGAGATCCTCGCGGCGCCACCGGTCCAGGCGGCACCGGCCGTCCCGCACGACGACCGCGCCGACCGCCATCTGGCCTCGGTCCCGCACGCGGAGGCGGGCCGGCACCGGCGCCTCCCGGCCGCCCCCGGCGGCGACGGCCAGGGACGGGCCGGGACGGCGCTCCCCGAGGAGCGGCCCCGGCCGGCGAACGCGCTGCCGCGCCGCGTCCGCATGACCCACTTGGCCCCCCAGCTCCGCCAGGGCCCGCCCGGGGCGCCACCCCCGGCGGCCCTCACCGGCCCGCCCGCTCAGGACCCCACCGCCGGCCCGGCTCCGGGCCCCGCTCAGGATTCCGCTCGGGGCCCCGCCGCCGCGGCCCGGGAGGCCGCCGAGGCCGAGCGGAGCGCGGGCCAGGCGCGGGCCGTGCTGCTCGCGCTGCGCGGCGGCACCCGCCGGGCTCTGGACGAGCCGTCCCCCCACCGGCCTCCGCGACCCCATTCCCAACCGGATTCGACAAGGAGTTCCCATGACGGCGACCCAAGCCGGTGAGGGCGGGCTGAACTGGCTTCTGGACGGGCTGGTGGCCAAGACCCCCGGCACCCTGCACGCCATCGTCCTGTCCGAGGACGGCCTGCTGGTCGGCGCCTCGGCGTCGCTGGCCCGGGAGGACGCCGAGCAACTGTCCGCCATAGCCTCCGGGTTGCAGTCGCTCGCGCAGGGCACCAGCCGCCACTTCACCGGCGGCAAGGTGCGTCAGACGATGATCGAGATGGACGACCTGTTCCTCTTCGTCACCGCCGCGGGCAGCGGCGCCCGGCTCGCCGTGCTGGCCGCCTCCGGCGTGGACATCGGCACCATCGCCTACGAGATGACCATGCTCGTCCGGCAGGTCGGCACCTTCCTGACGGCCGCGCCCCGGCTCCCGGAGACCGGGCGGGCGGCGGCGCCGGCGGCGGATGTGACGGGGGGTGAGCCTGGGTGAGGCACTGGTCGGAGGACTCCTGGGACGCGCAGCAGGGCGGGCCGATCGTCCGCCCCTACGCCCTGACCCAGGGCCGCACCACGCCGAGCCGGCCGGACATCGAGCTGATCTCCATGGTCAGCACCGTCCGCCTGCCCGGCCGCACGACCAGGCTCCAGCCCGAGCAGCTCAGGGCCCTGGCGCTGTGCCGCACACCCACCGCCGTCGTGGAGGTCGCGGCGCACCTCGCGCTGCCGGTCTGCGTCGTCAAGATCCTCCTCGGCGACCTCCTCGACCACGAACTGATCGCCCTGTCCTCCCCCGACGCCTCCGCCGCGACGGACGTCCGATTCCTCCAGGCGGTGATCGATGGCATCCGCAGACTCTAGGACCGTCCCCAGCCCCGACGCGGCGACCGGCAAGATCGTCGTCGCGGGCGGCTTCGGCGTGGGCAAGACCACGATGGTCGCCTCCGTCAGCGAGATCGCGCCGCTGCGCACCGAGGAGCTGATCACCGCGACCAGCGCGGGGGTGGACGATCTCGCGGGCATCGAGGGGAAGTCCACCACCACGGTGGCGATGGACTTCGGCCGCATCACGATCAGCCGGGACATGGTCGTCTACCTCTTCGGCACGCCGGGCCAGAACCGGTTCTGGTTCATGTGGGACGACCTCTCGCGCGGCGCGCTGGGCGCCGTCGTCCTGGTCGACGCCCGCCGCCTGGACGTCAGCTTCGCGGCCGTCGACTTCTTCGAGCACCGGGGCATCCCGTTCGTCGTCGCGGTGAACTGCTTCGACGGCCGGCAGGTGGCCCGGGTGGACGAGATCGCCACGGCCCTCGACCTGCCCCCCGGAACGCCGACGCTGCTCTGCGACGCGCGCGACCGCGAGTCGGTCAAGGAAGTCCTGCTCACCCTCCTGCACCACGTCCTGAAGGCCGCCACGGCCTGACCCGTCAACGGGGCTGGGGTTCGGGACATCCGCGCGGGCGGGTGTTCCGGGGGCGTCGGACAGCGGAGACTGGGACCCCGCGCACCGGGCCGGCAGTCATGGGAAGCACAATGCGGGGAACCACGCGTGCGTCCGGATGACAAGCCCCGGCCAGTGGCGGTGCGCGATCATCGTCCGACGGGATCAGAGGGGATGGGAACGGGAGATGCCGGAGTCCGGACCACGGGCGGAGAACGCGCCCTGGCTGACCTACTACCCGGCCGGGGGCCCGCACGATGTCCCCGTCCCGGACGCCCCGCTCACCGCGCTGCTGGACGACGCGGCCGAGGCGTTCGACCGCCGGACGGCACTGGTCTTCTTCGGACGGCGGACCCGTTACGGCGCGCTGCGGCGGGCGGTGGACCGTTTCGCGGCCGGACTGCGCGACCTGGGCGTCTCACCCGGTGACCGGGTGGCGCTGGTGCTGCCCAACTGCCCGCAGTTCGTCGTGGCGTTCTACGCCGTGCTGCGGATCGGCGCGGTCGCCGTACCGGTCGGGCCGCGGCTCGGGGAACGGGAGCTGCGGCACCTGCTCGCCGACAGCGGCGCGGTCGCCGCCGTCGTCGTGGAGAACGCGCTGCCCCGGGTGCGGCCGGTCCTGCGGCACACCGCGCTGAAGCACGTCATCTCCACCTCCTTGGCCGAGGCGCTGCCGTTGCCTACGCGGCTGGCGCTGCGGCTGCCGCTGGCCAGGTCCCGCGCGGCCCGCAAACGCTTCTCGCCCGGCGTGCCGCGCGGCACGGACACGATCCCCTGGCACGAGGTGGCCCGGCACGCGCCCGGCGGCGGCGAGCCGGCCCCGGGCGCGCCCGGCGACCTGGCCGTGCTCCAGTACACCGGCGGCACGACCGGCCCGCCCAAGGGCGTGATGCTGACCCATCGCAACCTGCTCGCCAACGCGCACCAGGTCGAGGCGTGGCACGCGCCGCTGCGCGGCAGGCGGGAGACGCTCCTCGCGGTGCTGCCCTTCACCCACGCCTACGGGCTGACGCTGGGCCTGGGCGCCGCGATCCTGGGCGGCGCCCGTACCGTGCTGGTGCCCACGCCGGACACCGGGGGGCTGCTGCGCGCCGCCCGCCGCTGGAAGCCGACGCTGCTGCACGCGACGCCGCCCGTCTTCGAGGACCTGCTCGCCCGGCCGCCGCGCGAGCTGGAGGCGCTGCGGACGCTGCGCGGCTGCGTGTCGGGCGCGCTGCGGCTGTCGCCGGAGACGGTGACCCGGTTCGGCGAGGTCGTCGGGCGGACCTGCCTGGTGGAGGGGTACGGACTGACCGAGGCCGCGCCCGTGGTGCTGGTCAACCCGCTGAACGCCAACGCCCGGCCCGGCACCGTCGGCATCCCGCTGCCCGGCACCGAGGTCCGCGTCGCCCGCGAGGACGACCCGGCCGCCGACGCCGCGCCCGGTGAGGCGGGTGAGCTGCTGGTGCGCGGGCCGCAGGTGTTCGCCGGGTACTGGAACGACCCGGCGGCGACGGCCGCGAGGCTGCGCGACGGGTGGCTGATGACCGGGGACATCGCCGTGATGAGCCCGGACGGCTTCGTCACGCTCATCGACCGGCGCGTGGACGTGATCGACGTGGCCGGGACGCCGGTCTTCCCCTCCGAGATCGAACGGGTGCTGTGCGAGCACCCCGCCGTCCGCGAGGCCGCCGTGATCGGCGTGCCCGACCCCGCGAAGCGGGGCCTGGGCCAGGTGGTGCGGGCCGTGGTGGTGATGCGGGGCGGTCACGCGGTGAGCCGGGGAGCGCTGATGGAACACTGCGCGGCCCGGCTGCCGCCGTACAAGGTGCCGACCCTGATGGAGTTCCGCGGCGCGTCCCTGCCCCGCGGAGAGGTCGGCAAGATGCTGCGCCGGGAACTGCGCGAACCCCCCACCAGGTGACGGCACGGCCCGTCAGCCGTCACCACCCACCCGCGGTACCGGAGGCGGCTGGCCGCGCGGGCCGCCAGGCTCCGCCGCCCTCCGGACCGGCGGAGGGCCCGGCCGACAGGCCCCGGACAACCGCCTCGCCCGGCACGGCGAATGCCACGAACACAGCCGGAACGCCGATGAGGACAGCTCGGCCGCCCTTGCCACGGCCGGACCTGCGGCAGGGGCGGCCCGCCACGGACGGTGGCCTCGCTCGGCGTGGCCGATCCGGGCACGGCACGGCGGATGCCACAGACACGGCCGGAGCGGCGACGAGGGCGGCCCGAGGGTCGGCGCCACGGCCGGATCGGCAGCGGAGGCGGTCTCCCCGGCGGGTGACCGTGCGGGGCGTCAGGCTTCGCCGGTGTCCGGGCCGGCGGAGGTTCCGGCCGGGAGCGCCGGGACGGCGGGCTTGTGCGGCGTGGCCGGGCCGGAACCTCCGCCCCGGCTCTTATACACAACTCCGAGCCCACGAGACAGGCAGAAAAATCGGAGCTCCACCTCTCTCCACGGCCGCACCGGGGGTCGTTCTGGTCAGGGGGAGGCGTGGGCGGCGGGTGGCGCGGTGGCGGCCGGGGCTGCGCAGGGCGACCAGGGTGATCAGGGCGCCCGCCAGCACGCAGGCCGCCGCGAGCCGGAGCCCGGTGTCGTAGCCGCTGAGGAACGCGGCGGCCGGGTCGAGCCCGTCGTCCAGCGCCGACCGCTCGCGCCGGGTCAGCACGACGCCGACCAGCACCACCCCGAACACGCCGGACACCTCGCGGGCCGCGCTCACCACGCCGGACGCCATGCCGGTGCGGGTCGCGGGAACGCCGTTCAGGGACCGGATCGTCAGCGGGGTGGTCAGCGCCGAACCGGCCCCGATCAGCAGCAGGCCCGGCTGGAGGCTGCCGAAGGTCGCGTCCGCGCCCTGTTGCGACACCAGCAGCAGCCCGCCCGCGACGGCGGCCAGCCCGGCGGCGATCACCCGGTGCGCGCCCAGCGTCTTCGACCAGCGCTCCGCGTAGGGCGTGGTGACCAGCAGCGCCAGCGCCAGCGGCAGGAAGACGAGCCCGGCCTTGGTCGGCGAGAAGCCGAGGACCTGCTGGAGGTACAGGGCGGTGAAGAAGAACACCCCGTTGACGCCGATCCCCCACAGGACCTGCGCCGCCGTGCCGCCGCTCAGCGCGCGGTTGCGGAAGAGCCCCGGGTCGACCAGCGGCAGGAACGTGCGGGACTCCACGATCAGGAACAGCAGGCCCGCGACGGCCGCGCCGGCCAGGTACTGCGGCACGGGCGCGGTCCCGAAGCCGTCCGCGCCGCCCTCGACCAGCCCGTACGTCAGCAGGTACAGCGCCAGGGTGGAGAGCAGGACGCCCGGGACGTCGAGGACGGACACCAGGCGGCTGTCGTCGTTCTCCGGGCGGGGTTCGGCCGGGACGGCGTAGGCGAGGGCGAGGGCGGCGGCGCCGAAGGGGACGTTGAGGTAGAACACCCACTCCCAGCCCCAGTGGTCGGTGACGATGCCGCCCGCCATCGGGCCCAGCGCGAGCGCGACGGCCAGCGCCGCCGTCCACACGCCGATCGCGAAGGCGCGGCGTTCCTCCGGCAGGTCGCCGGCGACGACCGCCAGCGAGGCGGGGGTGACCCGGGCGGCGCCCCCGCCCTGCACGGTACGGGCCGCGATCAGGGACGAGCCGGTGTCGGCCAGGCCGACGAAGACGGAGGCGATGGTGAAGATGACCAGTCCGGCGACCAGGACCGGCCGGCGGCCCAGCAGGTCGGCGAGCCGGCCACCGACCAGCAGGAGGGCGCCGAAGCTCAGCACGTAGCTGGTGGCGACCCACTCCAGGTCCTTCAGGCTCAGGCCGAGATCGCGCTGCACGGACGGCAGCGCCACGTTGATCACCGTGTTGTCGAGCGTCGTGATGAAACCCGCCAGGGCGATCATGGCCAGGACCGCGAGCTGCCTGGTTCTGCCCACTGCTTACTCCCTCCCTGTGTGCGGACCATACTCGCGCAGGGCCCGCCCCCCTTGTGCCGGATGTGACAAAGAGCCGTGAGGGAACTGTCACCGGCTTCTCTAACCGGTGCACGCACCACATCAGAACCTTCTCTTTGGGGTCACGATCGGGTCTGCGTCGCATACGGATGCTCCGACCCACCCGTTCGTGACCGCACCCAGGCAGTCCCCCCATCGCCCTGCCCATGGAGCGTCATGCCACCGAAGCACACGACGACACGTCCGACCGAGTATCGCCCGCTCACCGCTGAGCTGCGGCGCTGGGCGGACGAGCGCGGGCACCTCCGCGCCTTCACCTTCGTGGAGTTTCCCGACCTGGATTCTCCCGGGGTCCACCGCAGCCTGACCTGGCAGCGGCTGTACCAGCGCGCCCAGGCCGTCGCCGAGCGACTGGCCGAAACCGTGCGTCCGGGAGACCGGGCGGCGCTGATGCTGCCGCAGGGACTCGATTACGTGGCCGCGTTCCTCGGCTGCCTGTACGCGCGGGTGATCGCGGTGCCGCTGTTCAGCCCGGACCTGCCCGGTCACGAGGGACGGCTGGCGGCGGTGCTGAACGACTGCGAGCCGGCGTGCGTGCTGAGCGACACGGCGACCGCCGGGCTGGTCCGGGGCTTCGCCGAGGAGCACGGCAACCCGGCGGTGCCGATCGTGCTGGTGGACGAGCTGCCGGAGGCGGCGACCCGCGAGATCGTGGTGACGCCCGACGCGGACGACATCGCGTACCTCCAGTACACCTCGGGCTCCACCCGCACCCCCGCCGGTGTGATGATCAGCCACGGGAACGCGGCGGCCAACGCCCAGCAGACGATCGCCGCCTTCGACGGGCACCCGGACCGCTCGACCACCGTGGGCTGGCTGCCGCTCTTCCACGACATGGGCCTGGTGCTGAGCGTCGCGGCGCCCATCGTCTGCGGTGTCCCTTCGGTGCTGATGGACCCGATCTCCTTCCTGGAGGAGCCGGTCCGCTGGCTGCGGCTGCTCGGCTCGTACCGGGGAACGATCCGCGCCGCGCCGAACTTCGCGTACGACTACTGCGCCGCCCGGATCGACGCGGAGCAGGCGGCGACGGTCCGCGGCCTGGATCGGGTGCGGACGCTGATCAACGGCAGCGAGCCGGTCCGCACCGGCACCATCGAGCGGTTCCAGGAGGTCTTCGGCGACGCCGGGCTGCGGCCGGAGGCGCACTGCCCGTCGTACGGGCTGGCCGAGGCGACCGTGTTCGTCTCCGCCGACCCGCTGGACCGGGCGCCGCACGCGGTGGCCTGCGAGCGGGAGGCGCTGGCGCTGGGCCGGATCGAGCCGGTGGACCCGGCGGACCCGGCGGCGACCGCGCTGGTGGCGTGCGGGGTGCCGGTGGGGCAGGAGCTGTGCGTCACCGACCCGGAGACCGGCCTTCCGCTGCCGGACGGGCGGGTCGGGGAGATCCGGCTGCGCGGCCCGAACATCGGCCTGGGGTACTGGAAGCGGTCGGAGCGGTCGTCCGACACCTTCGGCGCGCTCGTCGCGGGCACCGGCGAGGAGCCGTGGCTGCGGACCGGTGACCTCGGCGCGGTGCACGACGGGCAGTTGCTGGTCACCGGCCGGCTGAAGGACCTGATCATCGTGGACGGCCGCAACCACTACCCGCAGGACCTGGAGGAGACCGTCCAGGCGGCGGTCGGGGCCGTGCGCCGCGACCGGCTGGCCGCGTTCGCCGTGCCGGCCGACGGTGACGGGCCGGGCGACGGGCTCGGCGGGGACGGCGGCGACCGGGTGATCGTCGTGGCCGAGCACCGCCGGGAGTTGACGCCGACGCCGGAGCTGCGTGAGGCGGCGGAGGGCACGGCACGGGCCGAGGTGTCCGTCGCGCACGGGCTGCGGCTGGACCGGCTGCTGCTGGTGCCGCCGGGCACGGTGCCGCGCACGTCCAGCGGCAAGGTGTCGCGCAGCGCGTGCCGGGCGCAGTACCTGGCGGGCGCGTTCGGCGAGACCGAGCCGGCGTCGCACGCGTCGCGGCAGCGGGAGGCCCAGTGAGTGCCGGCGTCGCGGAGTCGGTGCGCCGCACGGTCGTGGCCAGGCTCGGCGAGTGGTACGGGCTGACGGCCGGGCAGGTCACCGACGACCGGCCGTTCGCCGAGCTGGGGCTCACGTCGCGGCACGCCGTCGCGCTGGCCGCCGACCTGTCGGCGGCCACCGGGGTGCGGCTGCCGCCCACGCTGATGTGGGAGGCGTCCACGCTGGCCCGGCTCATGGCGCTGGTCGACGACCTGGCCGACAACGTGACCGAGGACGACATCCCGGCGGCCCTGCCCGCGATCCCCGCCGCGTACGTGCCCGGCGCCGCCGCGCCCGCCGTCGCGGTGATCGGCGTCGGCTGCCGCATGCCGGGCGGCGTGAGCGGCGCGGCGGCGTTCTGGGACCTGCTCAGCCAGGGCACCGACGCGGTCGGGACGGTGCCGGACGGGCGCTGGGACCCGTTCGCGCCCGAAGGGGTCCCGGCCGAGGTGACCCGGCACGGCGCGTTCCTCGGCGGGATCGACGAGATCGCCGCGTTCGACGCCGAGTTCTTCGGCATCTCCCCGCACGAGGCCGCGGCCATGGACCCGCAGCAGCGGATCCTGCTGGAGGTGGCGCGGGAGAGCCTGGACCACGCCGCGCTGCCCGCGACCCGGCTGGCCGGCACGCGCGCCGGCGTGTACATCGGGATCAGCGGCAACGAGTACGCCCGGCTGACCACCGCCGACCTCGACCGCGTGGACGCGTGGGCGCCGCCGGGCGCGGCCCTGTCCATCGCCGCCAACCGCCTGTCGTACGCGCTGGACCTGCGCGGCCCGAGCATGGCGATCGACACCGCCTGCTCGTCGTCGCTGGTCGCCGTCCACCAGGCAGCCCGCGCGCTGGCCGGCGGCGAGGTGGACACCGCGCTGGCCGGTGGGGTCAACCTGCTGCTGACCCCGGAGGTGACCCTCGGGCTCCAGCGCGCCGGGGCGGTCGCCGCGGACGGCCGGTGCAAGACGTTCGACGCGTCGGCCGACGGCATGGTGCGCGGCGAGGGCTGCGGCGTCGTCGTGCTCAAGCGCCTCGCGGACGCCGAACGGGACGGCGACCGGATCCTGGCCGTCCTCCGCGCGACGACCGTCAACTCCGACGGCCGCTCCAACGGGCTGCTCGCGCCGAACGCGGAGGCGCAGCGCGCGCTGCTCGCCGAGGCGCACCACGGCCTGGGCCCGGTCGATCCGCTGCTGGTGGACTACGTGGAGGCGCACGGCACCGGCACCGCGCTGGGCGACCCGATCGAGGCGGGCGCGCTGGGCCGGGTCCTGGGCCGGGGCCGCGACGCGGACCGGCCGCTGCTGATCGGCAGCGCCAAGACCAACGTGGGTCATCTGGAGGCCGCCGCCGGGATCACCGGGTTCATCAAGACGGTGCTGGCGCTGCACCACGGCGAGATCCCGCGCCAGTTGCACTTCCGCGAGCCCAGCCCGTACATCGACTTCGACGCGCTGGCGCTGCGGGTCGTCACCGACGCCGAGCCGTGGCCGAGGTACTCGGGCACGGCGACGGCGGGCGTGTCGGCGTTCGGCTTCGGCGGCACCAACGCCCACGCGGTGCTCCAGGAGTACACGGCCCCCTACCGGCCGCGTGTCTCCGAGCCCCCGGCCGCGCCCGCGATCACGCTGCTCGACGCGCCCACCGGGGCGCGGCTGCGCCAGGACGCGGGCGACCTGGCGCGGTGGCTGGCGTCGCCGGCCGGGCGGCGGCGCCGCCCGTTCGACGTGGGCCGCACGGTGTCCGGCCGGACCGGCCGGGGGCGGTTCGCCGCCGCGGCCGTCGCGCACAGCGGCGAAGAGCTGGCCGAGGCGCTGACAGCGCTGGCCGAGGGCCGCCCCCACCAGGCGCTGATCACGGGCGACGGCCGCCGCGCCGCCGCCTCGGGCGCGGGCGCGGTGTGGGTGTTCTCCGGCTACGGCTCGCAGTGGCCCGGCATGGCGGAACGGCTGCTGGCCGCCGAACCGGCCTTCGCCGAGGCCGTGGACCGTCTCGAACCGATGATCCAGCGCCACGCGGGCCTGAGCCTGCGGGGGCACCTGCGGGCGGACGCCGAGCTGGAGGTGCCGTCGGTGGTCCAGCCGGTCCTGTTCGGCATCCAGGTCGCGCTGGCCGAGTTGTGGCGCTCTTACGGGCACGAACCGGCCGCCGTCATCGGCCACTCGATGGGCGAGGTGTCGGCGGCCGTCGTCGCCGGGGCGCTGGACGCCGACACCGGCGCCCGGGTCATCGCCACCCGTTCGTGGCTGCTGGACGGGCTGTCGGGCGGTGCCATGGCCGTCGTCGGGCTGGCCG
The DNA here is from genome assembly GCF_001493375.1 of Streptomyces specialis. Taxonomy (GTDB): domain Bacteria; phylum Actinomycetota; class Actinomycetes; order Streptomycetales; family Streptomycetaceae; genus Streptomyces; species Streptomyces specialis. The sequence goes on along the minus strand of NZ_LN929897.1, from coordinate 545,486 downwards.
AGGACGAGGTGCTCGCCAGGGCCAGGCCCGGGAGCAGCGTGGGGATCGCCGTGCACGCCTCGCCCGAGCAGTGCGTCGTCACGGGCACGGCCGAGGACATCGGCGAGCTGATCGACCGGGTGACCGCCGAGGGCGGTCTGGCCCGCGCGCTGCCGTCGCGGACGGCCGGGCACTCCCCGCACGTCGATCCGCTGCTGGGGCCGCTGCTGCGGGAGCTGGGCACCGTGCCGTACTCGGTGCCGCGCTGCGGGTTCTACTCCACGGTGGAGGACGACCCGCGCCACACGGCCGTGTTCGACGCCGACTACTGGGCGGCGAACCTGCGGCGGCCGGTCCGTTTCGCGCAGGCCGTCACGGCCGCCGCGCGGGACGGGCACCGGGTGTTCGTCGAACTGTCCCCGCACCCGACGCAGTTCCACCCGATGACCGAGACGCTGCGCGCGGCGGGCGCGGACGGCCCGCTGGTGCTGCCGACGCTGCGCCGCGACACGGACGACGCGGTCGCGTTCCGGCGGGCGCTGGCCACGCTCGCGGTCCGGGGCGTCATCGCCGTGCCGCCCGGCCTGCATCCGGGCGGCACGGTGATCGACATCCCGGGCCCGCGCTGGAACCACCGCCGGTACTGGGCGACGGACGACCCGGCGGACCTCGCGCCGGCCGAGCCGGAGCGGGTGTCCGGCGGTGGCCCGGTGACGACCGAGGACCGGCTGCGGACACGGGTCGCGGCGATCATGGGCTACTCCCCCGACAGCGTCGGCCCGGACGTGCCGCTGACCGACCTGGGGCTGGACTCGCTGATGGCGGCGCGGATCATCGCGGCCGTCGCCGACGAGTTCGGCACCCGGCTCGACGCGCGGGTCCTGCTGCGGCAGGGCACGCTGGCCGGGGTCGCGGCCCTGCTGGACGGCTCGGGCTCGGGCTCCGGCTCCGGCTCCGGCTCCGGCTCCGGCTCCGGCGACACGGTCGCCGGTGACGGCGGGATCGTTCCCGGGCGGGCCGCGCCCGGCGGGCCGGCGCCGCGCGACGAGGCCGAACGGCTCGTCGCGCACGCCTGGCAGGCCCTCACCGACGGGCCGCCGCCCGGCGCGCTGGCGGACCTGCGGCTGGCCGAGGCCGACCCCGCGCTGGTGCGCCGCCTGGCCGCCGCGCTGGCCGAGGGCACCGGCACGCCGGTCACCGCCGAGGAGCTGACCCGGCCGCCGACCACCGTCGCCGCGCTGGCGTCCCGTGTCCGCCCCGCCCTCACCGCCGCCACCGGCACCGGGCCGCTCACCGTCCTGGCGTCCGGCGGCAGCCTTCCGCCGCTCTTCCTCGCCCACCCGGCGGGCGGCACCACCGCCGTCTGCCGGACCCTCGTCCAGCGCCTCGGCGGCGACCGGCCGGTGTACGGGCTGGAGCGGCTGCCGGGCATGGCGGACGTGGGCGACCGGGCCGCCGCCTACGCGGACCTGATCCGCCGGACGGCCCCGGACGGGCCGTGGATCGTCGGCGGCTGGTCGTACGGCGGGCTCGCCGCCCAGGAGACGGCCCGGCTGCTGACGGACGGCGGCGGCACCGTCGCCGCCCTCGTCCTGATCGACTCGGTGCTGCCGCTGCCGGTCGCCGGCCCGGCGCTGTCCCCGGCGGGCGGGGCACGCCGCCGGTTCAGCGCGTTCGCCGTGTACGTCGAGCAGACGTACGGCGCCGAGCTGGCCCTGCCGTACGACGAGCTGGCGGAGCTGAGCGACGACGAGCAGGTGGAGCGGGTGGTGAAGGCGCTGGAGCAGGCGATCGACCTGCCGCCCGCCATCGCCGACCACCAGCGGACCTCGTATCTCGACCTGCGCAGCGCCGAACGGCACACCCCGCGCCCCTGGGCGGGCCGGACGCTGCTGTACCGGGCCACCGAGGAGGCGCCGCACACCGTCCGCGACCCCCGCTACGAACGCACCGACGAGGCGCTGGGCTGGGACGCGCACTGCGCGGACCTGACCGTCGCCCCGCTGCCGGGACACCACATGTCCCTGCTGGAACCACCCGTCGTCGATCTCCTCGCCGGGCTTCTCGTCCGTGACCTGGCCGAGAGCTGAGAAGAAGGAACCCCGCATGCCCGCACAGCCGCAGCGCCGCCGTCCTGTCGCCCGCGCCGCCGTCGCCGCCACGGCCACTCTCGCCGCCCTGACCGGCCTGGTCTACGCCCCCGACGCCATGGGCACGGGCACCAGGACCGGGACCACGGTCGTCGCGGGGCCGTCCGTGAAGGCCGACGACGGCGCCCGCGTCGTCTCCGAGACCTGGCTGGACGACCGCACGGTGGACCTGTCCATCCAGTCGCCGGCGGCGCGGCGCGCGGTGCCGGTCCGGCTGCTGCTGCCGGAGGGCTGGTCGGCGAACGCCAACCGCACCTGGCCGGTGCTCTACATGCTGCACGGCGCCAGTGACGACTACACCTCCTGGACCCGCGAGACGGACATCGAGGAGTTCATGGCGGACAAGGACGTCATCGTCGCCATGCCGGACGCCGGGCGCACCGGCCTGCCCGCCAAGTGGCAGGACGGCACGGACTACCTGACGTTCCAGACCGACGAGTTGATGCAGCTCCTCCAGCGCGGCTACCGGGCCGGCGCCGACCGGGCCGTGGCCGGGATCTCCACCGGCGGCTACGGCGCGATGGCCCTCGCCATCAAGCGTCCCGGCACCTTCGAGGCCGCCGCCTCCTACAGCGGCGTGCTGAACACGCAGTTCCCCGGCGTGCCGACCCTGGTCACCGCGATCCTGGGCCGGGAAGGGCTGCTGGGCGGGGCGCTGTGGGGCTGGCCGTTCCTGAGCTGGTCCACCTGGGAGGCCAACAACCCGTACACGCAGGCCGAGAAGCTGCGCGGCACGGACCTGTACGTCTCCACGGGCAGCGGCATCGCGGGCGGGAGCTGGGACCTGGTGGGCGGGACGCTGGAGAGCGTCATCCTGCCGTCGTTCCAGTCGTTCGTCGGGCGCCTGTCGTCCCTGGGCATCCCGGCCGAGGTCCACTCCTACACGGGCGGCTCCCACACCTGGCCGTACTGGCAGGACGAGTTCAAGTCGTCCTGGCCCATGTTCGCGCAGGCGCTGGGCGGCGCCCTCACCCTCACCCTCACCCTCACCCCTGGAGGGGCCGCATGACACAGCCCACCACCACCCCCGGTTCCGACGCCCTGTGGGGTGACCGGATGGGGACCCGTGACCGCGTGATCGTCGGCGTCTTCGTCGGTATCCCGTTCCTGGCGGTCATCGCCTCCGTCGTCGTCCTGTGGGGCTGGGGCGTCTCCTGGCACGACCTGGTGATCGGCGCGGTGATGTACCTGATCGTCATGCACGGCGTCACGATCGGCTACCACCGGCTGTTCACCCACAAGGCGTTCAAGGCGAACCGGCCGCTGAAGATCACGCTGGCCGTGGCCGGTTCGCTGGCCGTCCAGGGCGACCCGATCACCTGGGTCGCCGACCACCGCCGCCACCACCAGTTCGCGGACCAGCCGGGCGACCCCCACTCGCCCTGGCGGTTCGGCACCTCGGTGCCCGCGCTCATCAAGGGCATGGTGTGGGCGCACATCGGCTGGACGTTCAACAACGAGAAGACCAACGAGCGTCACTACGTGCCCGATCTGCTGGCCGACCGCGACATGGTGCTCATCCGCAACCTGCAACTGCCCCTGGTTCTCCTCACGTTCGGCGCCCCCGCGGTGGCCGGCGGGCTGTGGGGCGAGGGCACCTGGGACAGCGGCGCCGCCTGGTCGGCGTTCTTCTGGGCCGGGTTGGTGCGCGTCGGGCTGATCCACCACGTGACCTGGTCGATCAACTCCATCTGCCACATGGCGGGCGAGCGGCCGTTCAAGTCCCGTGACAAGTCGGGCAACGTGTGGTGGCTGGCGCTGCTGTCCGGCGGCGAGGCGTGGCACAACCTGCACCACGCCGACCCGACGTCGGCGCGGCACGGCGTGCTGCGCGGGCAGATCGACTCCAGCGCCCGCCTCATCCAGCTCTTCGAGAAGTTCGGCTGGGCCACCGACGTGCGCTGGCCCGACGAACGCCGCATCGCCGCCAAGTCGGTCACCCCCGGCTCGGTGACACCCACGTCCGCGCTCAAGGGCGACCGGAAGTGACGCGTACCGTCCCGTTCCCGGCCCGGCGCGGGAGGGAGGCGTTCCCCGCGCCGGGGCGGTAGGACAGATGATCGTGTGGTGCCGACGGCGCCCGGTGTGCCAGTCTCGTGCCATGGACGAGGACGTCGCCGCGGCGCTGCGGGCGTCGGGAACGCTCGACGAGCTGATCGACGAACGGCGCCAACTTGCCCTGCTGCTCAACCGGGTGGCGCTGCTGCGCGGGATCGCCGACGCGGCGCGCGACGCCGGCGGCGTGGACATCGGGATGGTCGGCGACCCGGGCGGCGGTCCTGGCGGTGACGAGGTGGTGCTGCGCGGCCTGGTGGGCGTGGAACGCGAGGGCCTGCGGGATCTCGTGGTGCCGCGCGGCCTGGGCCTGGGCGGCAAGGTCGCCGCGCTGCTGCGGCCGGTGTGGGTGCAGGACTACGTGCTCAGCGGCACGATCACCCACGACTTCGACGGGCCGGTCAGCGAGGAGGGGTTGCGGGCGCTGCTGGCCCTCCCGATGCGCTACGGGGACCACTTCACCGGCGTGCTGTACGTGGGGCTGCGGCGGCAGGCGCGGTTCGGGGACGACGCGATCGCCCGGCTCCAGCGGATAGCGGACGACGGCGCCGAGCAGTTGTACGTGGCGGACCGTCTTGAGGAGCGCACCGAGGCGGCGGTGGCCGCCGAACGCGGGCGGATCGCGGCCGGGTTGCACGACTCGGTGGGCGCGATGCTGTTCACCGCCGGGGCCGAACTGCGCGATCTGCGGACCGCCCCGGGGCTGAGCCCGCAGGTGTCGGCGCGGCTGCGGAGCGTGGAGCGGCGGATAGCGGAGGCCGCCTCGTTGTTCCGGGAGTCGCTGGCCGGGATGGACGACACGGCGCCCCGCGCGGAGTTGCACGCCACGCTGGTGGCGGACTGCCGGGCGTTCGGGGAGCGGACCGGGATCGTGGCGCGGTGCGTCGTGGTGACGCCCGTGCCGGAGCTGGACGGCGGGCGGCGCGGCGCGCTGGTCGCCGTGGCGCGGGAGGCGTTGCTGAACGTGGAGAAGCACGCGCGGGCGTCGTCGGTGGTGGTGAGCCTGGCGGGCATCGACGGCGGCGTCAGCCTGGCCGTGGCGGACGACGGCGTCGGCTGGAACGACGCGCCGCCCGACCCGGCGTGGTCGTCCGGGCGCGGCCTGCCGACCGCCCGGGAGCGGCTGGAGCGGCTGGGCGGCTCGCTGTCCGTGGTCAGCGACGAGGACGGCGGGCTGACCGTGCGGGCGTGGCTGCCGTGAGGGCGACGGCGGACGCGCCGCTGCGGCTGCTCGTGGTGGACGACCACCCGGTGGTGGCGGGCGGGGTGCAGCTCCTGCTGCGTTCCGACCCGACGATCGTGATCGCGGGCACGGCCCGCTCCGGCCGGGAGGCGATCCGGGTCGCGGCCGACGTCGCGCCCCACATGGTGCTGCTGGACCTGCGGCTGCCGGACATGCTCGGCACGGAGGCGATCGGCGCGCTGCGGGCCCGGGTGCCGGGGGTGCGGATCGTGCTGTTCACCGCCTACGCCGAACACGCGGCGCTCCCGGCCGCGTTGGCCGGCGGCGCGGACGGCTGCCTGCTGAAGGACTCCACGATCACCGACCTGGCCGACGCGCTGCACCGGATCGCGAGCGGCGTGCGGGTGATCGACCCCCGGCTCGGCCCGGAGGGCTCGGGCCGCGTGACGGAGGCGCTGATCCGCACCGGTCTGACCCCCCGGGAGTACGAGGTGCTGCGCTGGGTCGCGGTGGGCCGGACCAACCCGGAGATCGCGGAGCAACTCGGCCTGACGCGGAACACGGTGAAGGCGTACCTCCAGAGCGCGATGGCGAAGCTCGGCGCCCACAACCGCGTGGAAGCGGTCGCCCGCGCCGGCCAGGAGCGCCTGCTGTGACGCCGGCGTCCGCTAGTTGACCTCGCGGTCGCGGCCGGACCAGTAGGGCCGGCGGAGCTTGTACTTCTGGAGTTTGCCGGTCGCCGTGCGGGCCAGTTCGACGCGGAACTCCACGGAGGTGGGGGCCTTGTAGCCGGCCAGGCGGCGTTTGCAGTGGGCGATCAGGTCGTCCTCGGTGACGGCGAAGCCGGGTTTGAGGACCACCAGGGCCTTGACCGTCTCGCCCCACTTGTCGTCGGGGACGCCGATCACCGCCGCCTCGGAGACCGCCGGGTGCGAGAACAGGACGTCCTCCACCTCGATCGACGAGACGTTCTCCCCTCCGCTTATGATCACGTCCTTCTTGCGGTCGCTGATGGTGAGGTAGCCCTCCTCGTCGATCGTCCCGCCGTCGCCGGTGTGGAACCAGCCGTCGGCCAGGGCCTCCTCGGTGGCCTCCGGCTGCTGCCAGTACCCGCGCAGCACCACGTTGGACCGGGCCAGGACCTCGCCGGACTCGGAGGTGCGGAGGGTGACGCCGAGGGCCGGCGTGCCGGCCCGCACCAGCTTCTCGGCGCGGGCCTCCACGTCGAGGCCGTCCCATTCGGCGCGGCTGCGGTTGACGGTGAGCAGCGGGGAGGTCTCGGTGAGGCCGTAGATCTGGATGAACTCCCAGCCCAGCTCGTACTCCACGCGCGCGATGGTGCTGGTGGGCGGCGGGGCGCCGGCGACGATGACGCGGACCCGGTCGCGGCCGGGGATCTCGCCCTCCCACTCGCGGGCGGCGGCCAGCACGGCGTTGACGACGGCCGGGGCCGCGCACATCACGGTGACGCCGTGCTCGGCGACCCGGCGCAGGATCTCCGCACCGTCTATCCTGCGCAGCACCACGTGCCGGGCGCCGAGGCCGGTCATGGCGAACGGCATGCCCCAGCCGTTGGCGTGGAACATCGGCAGCGTGTGCAGGTAGACGTCGCGGTCGGTGATCCCGGCGTGGAGCGCGAACGTGACCGCGTTGACCCAGGAGTTGCGGTGGGTGATCTCCACGCCCTTGGGGCGGGCGGTGGTGCCGCTGGTGTAGTTGATGGTGGCGAGGGCGTTCTCGTCGGCCTCCCACGGCACCGGGGCCGCGCCGAACCGGTACAGCTCGGCGTCGGCCTCGGCACCGAGGGTGAACCGGTGTTTGACGGGAACGGAGGCCAGCGGCCTGGCCAGTTCGGGATCGGCCAGGAGCACGCTCGCCCCGGAGTGCTCGACGATGTACGCGATCTCGTCCGGCTTGAGGCGGAAGTTGACCGGGACCAGCACCCGGCCGTACCCGGCCACGCCGAAGAACGAGGTGAGCAGCCGGGCGCTGTTCGGGGAGACGACCGCGACCCGTTCGCCGGGGCCGACGCCGAGCGCGTCCAGCCCGGCGGCCTGGGCGGCGGCCAGCTCGCCGAGGCGGCCGTAGGTCAGGTCTCCCCAGGACTCGGCAGGCTGCGCGGGCTCGTCCACGACCCCCGTGCGCTCGCCGTACACCGTGACGGCGCGGTGGAGGAAGTCGCGGACGCTGAACGGCACGAACATGCCGGCCTCCATCTCTGTGGCTCGTGTGGCTAGTTGCCGTGCGCTTATCGGGCCATGAACGAGCGGTTGCGAACACCCCCATATGGGTGGGGCGCGGAAGCGTTGCGTTCGGCATTGCCGAACGCTGTTTGGGAACTGTACGCTCGCCACACTTTTCCGGCCAGACCCGCGGAGCACCCGAGACCATTCGGGGACATCCAGGACATAAGACGTTGAGGGAGCGAGGAGAGACCGATGGCGGAATCGCGCGAACACGTGTTCACCGGTGCCGGTGGCGGCGAGATCGTGGCGCGGGAGTGGCCGAACGAGCGCCCCCGCTACGTCGCCCTCCTGGTCCACGGCTACGGCGAGCACATCGGCCGTTACGAGTACGTGGCCGACGTCCTCGTCCGGCACGGCGCCGCCGTCTACGGCCCCGACCACCTCGGGCACGGCAAGTCGGCGGGCGAGCGGGTCCTCATCGAGGACTACGAGGCCGTCGTCACCGACGTGCACACCCTGGCCCTGCGCGCCCGCGAGGACCACCCCGGCGTACCGGTCGTGGTGATCGGCCACTCCATGGGCGGCATGATCGCGACGCGCTACGCGCAGCGGTACGGGCACGAGCTGGCGGGTCTGGTGCTGTCGGGGCCCGTGATGGGCCGGTGGGACCTGCTGGCGACGCTGCTCGACCTGCCCGAGATCCCCGAGATCCCGATCGACACCACCGCCCTCTCCCGCGACCCGGCCGTGGGCGTCGCCTACGCCGACGACCCGCTGGTGTGGCACGGCACGTTCAAGCGCCCCACGCTGGAGGCGCTCGGCCGGACCCTGGACGCCATCGCGGCCGGCGGCGACCTCGGGGAGCTGCCGGTGCTGTGGATGCACGGCGAGGCCGACCGGATAGTGCCGGTCGACGGCACGGCCGAGGGCATCGAGCAGGTGCGCGGCAAGAACCTGACCCAGCACCTGTACCAGGGCGCGGAGCACGAGATCTTCAACGAGACCAACAAGGACGAGGTCCTGGCCGAGACCACCCGCTTCATCGACCGGGTCCTGGGCGGAACGGCGTAGGCCCGTCGTCCCGCAGCCACCGGCACGCCGGACGCCAACGCCGATGCTCCGGGCGGGTGATCCCGTGGCTCGGAGTCGTATCGGCCCGGGGGGACGGGTCGTTGAAGGCGTCGTGCCGCCCATGCGCTGTGTTCTGGCGGCCGTCGTCCTCGCCACCGCGCTGGGGACGACGGCCGGTTGTGTCACGTCCGGCCCGGTGGAGGCCGGTCCCGAGCCGGTGGCCGGGCCGGAGGACGGGCGGGCGCCCGAGCCGCCGGCCGGGCGGGGAGCCGGTCCCGGGCCGACGCAGGGACCGGCCACGGAGGGCCTCACCCCGCCCTCCCCCCCCCCCCCCCCAGGCGGGGACACCCCCGGCCCTTCCCCACCACCCGCGCCGCCGGCGGAGGGGGACGACCGAGGCCTGGCCGCGGCCCGCAGTGGCGAGTGAGAGTGCTGGAAGACGGACCGAGGAGGGATGGGGTGCTGGGGGCGGGAGCCGGGGGCGGAGGCCCGCCGCGCCGGGCGGCTCCCGACCGGATCGCGCCCCGGACCCCGGATCGGCCGTCGCGCCGGGGGTGGCGGAGGACGCGACGGCCGAGGTGTGCGACCTCGGCGCCGAGCTGGGGTACCTCGACGACGAGGAGCTGCGGTCGGCCTGCGGCCGGATGTTCCCGGCGCCGTGACGGAACGGGGGCGGCGGGTGACTGTTTCGCGGTGCGACCCGTGGGGCACCCGGGAGGGAACGTTCCCGAGCCGCCATGACGAACGGAGGCGCGTCGCGATGACCACGCCACGACCCGATCCCGTTCCGCCGACGCCCACGCCGCCGCCCATGTAGCACCCTTCGGGTGTGATCCCGGTCTCCCTCACCGCCCCGGTGTCACATCCGCGCGGCGTCGATCCGTCCTGGCCGCCGTGCACGCAGAATCCGCGTGTGCCGCGTGTGCCACGAGGGAGAGACACAACGATGCTGGCGAAACTGACGGCATTCCTGCTGCGGAGGCGACGGGCCGTGGTGGCGGTCGCCGTGCTGCTCGCGCTGGTGGGCGGCGCGCTGAGCGCCACCCTGTTCGACGAGATGAAGGCGGGCGGGTTCGACGATCCGGGCGCGGAATCGGGCCGGGCCGCCGACGCGCTGGAGGAGACGTTCCACCGCGAGGGCCTCAATCTGGCGCTGCTCGTGCACGCCCCGGACGGGGTGGACGACCCGGCGGCCGTCGCGGCGGGCACCGAGCTGAGCCGGCGGCTGGCCGGCGAGGAGGGCGTCACCGACGTCACCTCCTACTGGCTGGCCGGTGAGCCTCCCCAACTGCGCGGCGCCGACGGCGACAAGGCGTTGATCCTGGCCTCCATCCCGGGCGACGACACGGAGGCCGGTGAGCGGCTGGCCGAACTCGGCCCGCGCTACGAGGGCGAGCAGGACGGCGGGCTGCGGGTCCAGATCGGCGGCACCGCGAAGATCGGCGAGGAGCTGGGCAAGCTCAGCGAGGAGGACGCGGTACGCGGCGAGTTGATCGCGTTCCCGATCATGCTCGTGGTGCTCGTCCTGGTCTTCGGTAGCCTGATGGCCGCCGCGCTGCCGCTGATCGTCGGCATGCTGACCATCATGCTGTCCCTGGGCATGCTGTGGGGTCTGGCCGTCACCACGGACCTGTCGGTCTTCGCGGTCAACGTCGTCACATTGCTGGGTCTCGGACTCGCCGTGGACTACAGCCTGTTGATGGTCAACCGGTACCGGGAGGAGCTGGCCGCTGGGCGGGAACAGGCCGCCGCCATCAGGGCGACGATGCTGTCGGCCGGGCGGACCGTTCTCTTCTCGGCCGTCACCGTGGCCGTCACGCTGGCCGGGCTCGCCTGGTTCCCGCTGCTGGCGCTGCGGTCCATGGCGTACGCGGGCATCGCCGTGGCCCTGCTGACCGCCGTCACGACGCTGACCGTACTGCCCGCGCTGCTGGCCCTGTTGGGGACGCGCCTGGACAAGGGCCGCGTGCTGCGCCGCCGCCGTGACGCGGTGGCGCGCGACGCGGAAAGCGGCTTCTGGCACCGGCTCGCCTCGTTCGTCATGCGCCGCCCGGTGCCGGTGGCGACGCTCGGGCTGCTCCTCCTGCTGCTGCTCGGCGCGCCGTTCCTCGGCATCACGATGGGTCCCGCCGACGAACGCGCGCTGCCGGAGTCCTCGTCGGGGCGGCAGGTGGCCGAGGTGCTGCGCGCCGAGTTCGGCTCCGGCGAGAGCCAGGCGGTGCTGGTCGTCCTGCCGGACACCGCCGCCGGTTCGCCGGAGGTCGCCGCGTACGCGGCCCGGTTGTCCGGGCTGCGCGACGTGGCGCGCGTGGACAGCGCCGGTGGTTCGTGGGTGGACGGCTCCCTCGCCGCGCCGCCCGGCCCGGCGCACGAGGGGTACGCGGCGCCGGACGGCGGCGACGGCGTGTACCTGTCCGTGGTGCCCGATCCGGTCGGCAACGGGCAGGTGGAGCGACTCGTGCGGGACATCCGGGAGTCGGCGGCCCCCGGCGAGGTGCTGGTGGGCGGCCAGACGGCGGTCAACCTCGACGGCATCGACGCGATCGTCGACCGGCTGCCGATCGCGGGCCTCACGCTGGCGGTCGCGATGACGGTGCTGCTGTTCCTGCTGACGGGCAGCGTGCTGCTGCCGTTCCTCGCGATCCTGCTCAGCGTCCTCGGCCTGACGGCGACGTTCGGGGCGCTGGTGTGGGGCTTCCAGGACGGGCACCTGGCCGGGGTGCTCGGCTTCACCCCGACCGGTGAAGTGGTGGGCACGGTCCCGGTGTTGCTGTTCGCCGTGGCGTTCGGGCTGGGCATGGACTACCAGGTGTTCCTGCTGTCCCGCATCCGTGAGGAGTACGAGCACACGGGGTCCCCGACGGCCGCCGTGTCCCTGGGACTCGAACGCATCGGCCGGATCGTGACCGCCGCCGCGGCCGTGTTGTCCGTCGTGTTCCTGGCGTTCCTCGTCTCGGACATCTCGTTCATGCAGGCGATGGGTGTGGGGCTGCCGCTGGCGGTGCTGATGGACGCCACCCTGATCCGCGGCGTGCTGCTCCCGGCGACGATGCGGCTGGGCGGCCGGGCGATCTGGTGGCTGCCGCCGTGGCTGCGCCGGGTCCACGACCGTTTCGGCCTGCGGGAGTCGGACCCGGCGGACGGTGCCGGGCGGGCCCGGGAGAACGAACGGGCCGGGGCGTAACGGGAGTCGGACGGCCGTCCGTTTCCGGCCGGGGGTGGCCGTCCGTTTCCCTGTTCCCATAACCGCGCGGCGCCGGGGGCGTTGGACCCGGTGGAAGTGCCGGGTTGCGGACGGACGGCGGTGGGTCTCATGGTCGGGACGGTCAGGTGGGTCGCGGTGGCGGCGCTCGTCGGGGGCGGGGTGCTGTGCCTGTCTCGTATACACGTCTGTCGCTGCCGACGTAGTGGATAGCGGGGAAGTTGACAGGCCGCGCTTGATCGTCAACACGACTCATGGGGGGGGTATGACGTGGAGAGGTGGGGGGAGAGCCGGGGGGAGTGTGGTGGAGAGGGGGGGGGGGCGGGGGATAGGAGGGGCGGGGCGGTCAGGTGGGTAGCGGTGGGGGCGGTCGGCGGGGGCGGGGTGCTGTTCTCGCCGGGGGCGGCGGCGCGGGAGGGGACCGGGGAGATCGAATACGCCGTGGACCTCGCGGAGTTGCCGGGCGCTGTCGTCCGCACCGAGCGGGGACGGGCGACGGACGACGGGACGTGCGTCTTCGCGGACGGTGGCGAGGGGACGGCGTCCGAGGCGGGCACGGCGACGGGGGCCGGCGAGGGGGCGTACGACCCGGGCGCGTGCGTGCGGCGCGTGGCGCGGGCCGTCTATCCGGCGGACGGCGTACCGGCGTCGGTCGCGGAGCGGTTCGGGATCGCCCCCGCGCGCTCGTCGGACGCGGGAAGCGCCGGGGAGCCGGGGCCGTGGGTGGGGAGCCTGCGGGTGAACGTCACCGATCCGCTGGGGCTCGACGTCTCCAGCACGACGTCCGCGCTGGAGTGGGAGGCGCGGGACGGGGGCGGGGTGCGCAGCGAGCACGACTCCGACTGGGACTGGCTGGCCCTGACCGGCTGGACCCGGACCGGCGCGGAGCACGAGGAGCGCAACGACGGGACGGTGGCGAGCACGGACACCGAGGGCGACTTCCTCAACAGTGTGTTCTGCCTGACCATCGACACCGTCACCCACCACCGCCAGACGTACTTCGAGGGCGCCGTCGACGGCTCGTGGCGCTGGGCGTACGAGGTGGAGAAGGCCGGGGGCTGCGCGGACCTGCTGCGCTACACGTACGTCGTGATCACTCCCTGACGGCGGGGAACGGTGAGGCATTTGCCCAGATGTCACTTTCCGTTCGGAAGCCCGCGGCGGTCCTCCTCCTAGGGTGACAGGGCTCCCCCCAGCCCCCCTCGTCACCGAAGAGGACTGCCATGACTGACGTTTCCGCCGACAGACCCGCCGGCTTCCAGCGACGCTCCCTGCTGCGCGGGGCCGGTGTCGCCGCCGCCGGCGTCTCGTTCCAGGCCCTGAGCACGCGGACCGCCGCCGCCGCGCCCGGCAAGCCGGCGCCCGGCCTCGGCTACGGGCCGCTGCGGCCGGTCAGGGACCAGACGACCGGGCTCGAACTGCTGTCGCTGCCGCGCGGGTTCGAGTACATCTCGTACGGCTGGACGAACGACGTCATGGACGACGGCGTACCCACGCCCGGTTCGCACGACGGCATGGCCGCCTTCCGCCACGGCGACAAGGTCCACCTGGTCCGCAACCACGAGCGCGGCGCCGGCGCGGCGTTCACCGCGCCCGCGTACAACCCGGCGGCCGGCGGCGGCACCACCACGCTGGTCTTCGACCCGGACGCCGGGCGGTGGCTGGAGTCCTACGGCAGCCTCGGCGGCACCATCCGCAACTGCGCGGGCGGGCCGACGCCTTGGAACACCTGGCTGACGTGCGAGGAGACCTTCGGCACCACGGCCGGTGTGCGGCACGGCTACATCTTCGAGGTGGCCTCCGAGGGCAAGGGCAACCCGGTCCCCTACACCGCGATGGGCCGCTTCAACCACGAGGCCGTCGCCGTCGATCCGGCGACCGGCTACGTCTACGAGACGGAGGACCGGGGCGACGCGGCGCTGTACCGCTTCGTTCCCGCCGTGCCCGGCGACCTCTCCCGGGGCGGGCGCCTGGAGGCGATGCGCATCGGCGCCGCCTCCTACGACACCCGCCGCGACGGCGAGCGGTCGTACGGCACGGTCTCCTGGGTGCCCGTCGAGGACGTGGACCCGGCCTCGGACACGGTCCGTTACCAGGCCCAAGCGGCGGGCGGCGCGGTGTTCGGCCGGCTGGAGGGCGCCTGGTACGGGAACGACCGCGTCTACGTGATCAGCACCGACGGCGGCCCGGCCCGGCAGGGGCAGGTCTTCGAACTCGACCCCGCCACGGACGAGTTCCGCGTGCTGTACGCCTCCCCCGGCGCGGACGTCCTCAACGCCCCCGACAACATGTGCGTCAGCCCGCGCGGCGGCCTCGTCCTGTGCGAGGACGGCGACGGCACGGAGTACGTCCACGGGCTGAGCCAGGACGGCGAGATCTTCCCGTTCGCCGCGAACAGCGCGGACCTGCGGGCCGGTACGGCGGGCAAGGGCGTTCCGGCGGCCGACTACACCGGCTCCGAATGGGCCGGTTCGGTGTTCGAGCCGAAGAACGGCAACTGGCTGTTCCTCAACATCCAGTCCCCCGGCATCACGTTCGCCATCACCGGCCCCTGGCGCCGGGGTGCCCTCTGACGGACACCGGCCGCACCGCGCCCGCCCCCGGCGCCAACCGGGCGGCGGGCGCGGTGATCGCGCGCCCTGGAACGAAGATCGTCAGCCCGGTTACGCTGGTCGGGTGGCCCAACTGACAAGCACCACGGTGACGTCCGGCGGCGACCCACCCGCCTGGCGGGTCCTCGCCGGATATGTCCGGCCGCATCGCGGCGCGTTGGTCCTGGGAGCGGTGCTGTCGCTCGCCACCGGCGCCACCGGGCTCGCACTGCCGCTGGTGGCGCAGGAGTTGATCCAGAGCCTCTCCGACGACCGTTCCATCTCGGGCGCGCTGGTCCTGATGTCGCTGCTCGTCGCGGCGAACGCGGGCATCGGCGCGCTCGGGGCGTACGTCCTCCAGCGCACCGCCGAGTCGGTCGTCCTGACCGCGCGCCGGTCCCTGACGTCGTACCTGCTGCGGCTGCGGATCTCCGCCGTGGACGCCACCGAGCCGGGGGACCTGCTGTCGCGGGCCACGTCCGACACCACCCTGCTGCGCGCGATGACCACCGAGTCGCTCGTCGGCTTCTCCACCGGCGGGCTCACGCTGGTGGGCACGCTGGTGATGATGGGCACCGTCGATCTGGTGCTGCTCGGTGTCACGCTCGGCGTGATCGCCGTCGCGGCCACCGTCATGGGCCTGATCGTGCCGCTCATCCACAAGGCCAGCAAACGCGCCCAGGAGTCCATCGGCCAGATGGGCGCCGCGCTGGAGCGGGTCCTCGGCGCGCTCCGCACCGTCAAGGCGTCCGGCGCCGAGGACCGCGAGCGGCGGACCGTGCACGAGGCGGCCGAGGAGTCCTGGCGGCAGAGTGTGCGGGCCGCCAAGTGGCAGGCCCTGGCGGGGAACACGGCCGGGCTGTCGATGCAGGTCGCGTTCATCACGGTGCTCGCGGTCGGCGGCGCCCGGGTCGCCACCGGCGCCATCGGCATCGGCGCCCTCGTCGCGTTCCTGCTCTACGTCTTCTACTTGATGTCGCCGATCCAGCAAGTCGTCAGCGCCATCACGCAGTACCAGATCGGCGCGGCGGCCATCGCCCGCATCCAGGAGGTGCGGCGGCTGCCCAGCGAACCCGTCCACGCCCCCGCCCCGCTCCCGGCGCCCGGCACCGCGCCCGCGACCGTCACCTTCGACGACGTCCGCTTCCGTTACGGGCCCGAACTGCCCTACGTGCACCACGGGGTGAGCTTCTCCGTCCCGGCGCGCGGCATGACCGCGTTCGTCGGCCCGTCCGGCGCCGGCAAGACGACGGTCTTCGCGCTCATCGAACGGTTCTACGACGCCACCGACGGGCGGGTGCTGCTCGACGGGAAGGACGTCACCGACTGGGACTTCGGCGAACTGCGCGCGGCCATCGGCTATGTGGAGCAGGACGCGCCGGTCCTGTCCGGCACCCTGCGGGAGAACCTGCTGTTCGGCGCCCCCGAGGCCGACGACCGGGCCGTCGCCGAAGTCCTGCGCACCACACGGCTGGACGGTCTGGTGGCCCGGCTGCCCGACGGCCTGGACACCGTCGTCGGCCATCGCGGCACCAAGCTCTCCGGCGGCGAACGGCAGCGCGTCGCGATCGCCCGCGCGCTGCTGCGCCGCCCCCGGCTGCTGCTGCTGGACGAGGCGACGTCGCAGTTGGACGCGGTCAACGAGGCCGCGTTGCGCGAGACCGTCGCCGAGGCGGCACGCGAGACGACCGTGCTCGTGGTGGCCCACCGGCTGTCCACCGTCACCACGGCCGACCGGATCGTGGTCATGGACGCGGGCCGCGTCCAGGCCGTCGGCACGCACGCCGAACTGGTCGCCGCCAACGCGCTGTACGCCGAGCTGGCCGCCACCCAGTTCCTCGCGGCGACCGTCGAGTGAACCCCGCGTGAGCCGCGGGCGAACGGGGAAGCACGCCGGGAAGTGAGCGGCGACACGGTCCCGGAGGGGTGAAGCGCTCTTCCTCCGTGGCCCCGTCCGTCACATGCTGGACACATGCGTATCGGTACGCTCGCTCACGCCGCCGGTGTGACGACGAAAACGGTCAGGTTCTACGAACAGGCCGGTCTGCTGCCGGAGCCACCGCGCACCCCGTCCGGATACCGGGACTACCCGCCGGAGTTCGCCGACCGGCTGGTGTTCATCCGGGGCGCGCAGGCCGCCGGGCTGACGCTGGCCGAGATCCGCGACGTCCTCGCCGTGGGCGACAGCGGCCAGGCACCCGACGGCGCCGCCGCCGAGTTGATCGCCGCGCGGCTGCGCGCCATCGAGACGCGGCTGGTGGAGCTGACCCACACCCGCGACGCGCTGCGCGCGCTCACCCAGGCCCGCGACCCCGGCACCTGAACCACCGGCTCGCTCACCAACCGTCGCCCGGCACCCGCTCGGTGCCGTGCCCGCGCAGCACCGGCACCCCGGCCGCCCGCGCCGTCTCCACCAGCGCGTGCGACACATCGGGCCGCAGCGCCAGGAACGCCGTGGTGTACATGCACGCCCGAACGGTGCGCTCCCGGCCCAGCAGCCCCCGCGCGGTGAACTCACAGGCGATGTCGGGCGAGTCCGCCGCCTCCGGCTCGCGGTCGGCGCGCTCCCGCAGCTTCGCCACGAGCGTCTTCAGCCCGTCCGCGCCCTTGCCCAACGCCCACTTGCGGCCCGGCACCGGCGGCAGCAACCCCCGCAGCCGCTCGGTCTCCGCGTCGATCGAGTGCGCGGCCACGGCCGTGAACCCGTTGTGCAGCCGGAGTTGGACGATCTTCTCCCACGGAACGTCGTCCTCGCCGTCGAACCCGAGGCCCTCCGGCCCGATCCGGACCGACCCCAGGGCGTCCAGCGCGCCCAGCGGCCCGGCCAGCGGGCCGGGCACCCGCGGATGGCGGGCGATCTGCGCGCCGACGCCGAACTCCCAGGGCTCGTCCACCGGTACGGCGACCGGGCCCGGATACGCGGTCATCCGCGCCACCATCCAGGCCCCGGAAGCGGCTGCGGCGGACCGCGCCGACGCGCCGAGTCCGCCGAGCCGTCTGCCGATCTCCACTACGGCGCGGGCGTGGTCACGGTGAACGGCACGCCGTCCCCGAGGTGCAGGATCGCCCGGCCGGGCGTCGGCTGCTCGCTCGCCGCGCTGCGCGGCAGCTTGGCGCCGATCAGCTCGCCGTGCCGGTGACTGGACGGCGACAGCAGCACGCCGCGGCGCGCCTTCTTCGCGTCCACCTGCCAGCCGGAGAAGCCGCCGCAGAGGTCGCCCTCGTCACCGGCCAGCACCAGGTACCGGCCCAGCTCGGAGCCCTGCGTGATGATGTTCTTCAGCTCGTCGCCGCCGTCCGCGCGCCGCAGGTCCTCCCCGTCGTCCACCAGGAAGACGATAGGGTTCTCGGGCGACGACGTGCTCACCGCCTCCCGCACCTCCGCCTCCGAGATGTCGTCGCCGGTGAAGACCTGGATGACACCTTCCTGTCCGGCCAGATCACGCAGCGGCGACGGCCGGGGCGCGGCGATGACCAGCCGCACGCCCTGCGCGAGATACGACTTGGCGAGCATCAACAGCACCGTGGACCGGCCCGACTTCGCCGGCCCGGCGATGATGAACGCCGGGGTCCCCTGCGCCAGGTCGGGGCCGTAGCCCATCAACTCGTCGCCGCCGACGCCGATCAGGCCCCACAGCCGGGACTCCGACGCCTCCGGGTCGCGCATCTCCCAGGCGTCCGCGAACGTCAGACGGCTGGGCAGCACGTCCACCCGGAACGGGCGCTTGGCGCGCGGCACCGCCGCGTCCCGCTGGGTGGCCCAGTCCCCGATGGCCCCCAGCGCCGCGGCCTGCGCCTGGCCCGACAACTCCTCGGCCAGGACGGCGACCTGGATCTCCGTCAGCGCCTGGTTGCGGAACATGCGGCCGTCGGCGATCTCCTCGGGCACCTTGCGGGCGGGCATGCCGATGTGCGAATAGTCGCCGCGGTCCGACAGCCGCAGCGTGTACCGCTCCTCGGTCAGGGCGCTGACGCGGCCGGACAGCACGGTCCGGTCGCCGGTGATGATCAGGTGGATGCCGACGCTGGCGCCCTCGCGGAGGATCACGTACAACTCGTCGGTCAGCGCGCCGTGGTCGATCTCGCCCAGGGTGCTGACCCAGCCCTCCCAGCGGTCGATCAGCACCACGATGTGCGGCAGCCGCTTGTCGGGCTCGGCGGCGGCCCGCTGCTCCCCAATGTCGGCCAGCGCGTCCTGCGCGAGGATCTCCTGACGGCGATCGACCTCGGAGCGGAGCCGCTTGACGAGGCGCCGCACCCGCTCGGTCTGGGTGCGGGACACGACGGCGCCGCAGTTCGGCAGCTTCGTCAGGGCGTTGAGCGCGCCGTTGCCGCAGTCGATGCCGTACAGGTGGACATCGGCGGTGGAGTGGATCCACGACAGCGAGCCCGCGATCGTCCGCAGCAACTGCGACCGGCCGCTGCGCGGGGCGCCGCCGACGATCATGTGGCTGAAGGTCTTGAAGTCGATCGCGACCGACCGCCTGGCCTGCTGCTCGGGCAGGTCCTCAAGACCGTAGGGCGCGGCGGGCAACGGACCGGCCGGGACCGGGTGTTCGAGGTCGCGCAGCAGCACCTTGTCACCGAGGGCGGGCAGCCACGGGCTGTGCTGCTTGGCGAAGCCCAACTGCCGGTCGGCCTCGATGATCGCGTCCACCAGCACCTTCAGGTCGGTGATCTCCTCCTCCTCGGCCTTGGCGCCCGCCGGGCGCTTCAGCCGGCCGCGGCCCAGGTCGTTCCACTCCAGGCGCCCGGCCCACGGCCGGCTCACCGCCGGATCGACGGCACCGGGCCGCCGGCCACCGACCCGGCCGGACTGGAACGGCACCAGCGACGCGTGCCCGAGCCGCACATAGGCGCGTCCCGGCGTGGACTTGGCGATGAACCCGGCGTCGGGCGCGTCGATGACGTCGGAGGACTCGCTGGCGTCGGTGACGCGCAGCGCGATCCGCAGGTTGGTGTTGGCGCGGATCTCCGGGGAGACGACACCGCTGGGCCGCTGCGTGGCGAGCAGCAGGTGGATGCCGAGGGACCGGCCCCGCTGCGCGATGTTCACCAGACCCTTCACGAAGTCCGGCAGTTCGCGGACCATCGAGGCGAACTCGTCGATGACGATGAGCAGGCGCGGCATCGCGACGAGCCGCCCCGGGGAGCGGCGCATCAAGTCCTGGTAGTCCTCGATGTCCTTGGCGCCGACCTCGGCCAGGATGTGCTCGCGGCGGGTCAGCTCGGCGCCCAGCGAGGCCAGCGCGCGTTCCACCAGGTGGTTGTCGAGGTCGGTCACCATGCCGACGGTGTGCGGCAGTTGGACACAGTCCTTGAACGCGGAGCCGCCCTTGTAGTCGACCAGGACGAACGTCATGTTCTCGGGGGTGTTGGCCACCGCCAGCGACGCGACGATCGTCTGGAGCAGCTCGGACTTGCCGGAGCCTGTGGTGCCGGCGATCAGGCCGTGCGGGCCGTCGCGGCGGATGTCGATGGCGAACGCGCCGTCGTAGGACTCGCCGATCACCGCCTCCGTGGACTGGCCGCCCAGCCGCCAGCGGGCCGCGATCGCGCCCGCCGTCGGCGGCTCCATCTCGATGACGTCCAGCAGCCGGCTGGACGACGGGATCGCCGCGTCCTCGGACTCGCCGCTGATGTCGCGGATCGGGGAGAGCGAACGCGCCAGCAGCTCGCACCACTCGGGCCGCACCCAGTCCGGCCGCACGTTCCTGATGCGCCAGGCGCCGGTCTGCTCCACCCGCAGCCGGTCCGCGAGTTGCGCGGGCGCGGGACCCGCGGCGAGCTGCCCGGGGCCGGAGGCGCTACCGGGCACGGCGAGAAAGGTGTGGAACCCGGTCGCGTAGCCGGGCTGCCGGGCGCCGCCCTGCCCGCCGACGCGCTCCGGGTTGGGCTCGGCGATGACGACGGCCTGGCACTCGCCGGGCAGGAACCGTTCCTCGTCGTCGAGGCAGAGCGCGAAGATCGAGGCGTCGGGCCCCTCGCGCAGCAGCCGGATCACGCCGGGCAGCGACCGCATGCGGCGCGAGCCGTCGAAGACGACGACGATGTCCGGGTCCTTGAACGTGGTCGCGCCCTGCGAACGGGCCTGCTTGGCGGCCTTCTGCCGGGCGTCGAGCAGCCCGATCAGCTCCGCGATGCGGGCGCCGATGGTCTCCGCGTCGGTGCCGATCAGCGCGTTGATCTCGTGCTCGGGCGTGGGCCTGGAGTGCGGCAGCCAGCGCATCCAGTCCCAACTGTGCTGACCCGAGCCGTCGGTGAGCAGGAAGAACTGCACGTCGACCGGGCTGTGCAGCACGGCGATCTGCCCGACGGCCCAACGCCCCAGCGCGCGGGCCGAGTCGCCGGGACCGGCGAAGCCGACAACGCCGAGGGTCCGCAGCGGCAGTGTGACGGGCGCGTCGGCGATCTTCCAGAACACCTGCCGCTTGTGCTCGTCCTGCTCCGGGTCGGTCAGCACCACCTCGGAGTCCAGCTCCACCGTGCCGACGCGGATGAGGAGATGGTCGTTGTCGGTGCGCCTGCGCTCCCACAGCCGGGTGCGCGGGCCGGTCGCCTGCGTCAGCACGGTCGCCGGGTCGGGCGCGGCGTGCCGGCGGGCGAAGCGTTCCGCGATGAGCGCGTCCCGGGCGTCCTTCTCGATCCGGGCCTTGCGTTCCCCGTACTCCTCGACCTTCTTGGCGTGGGAGATGCGCCCGCGCTTCTTGTCCATCATGTAGTTGGACAGCAGCATGATGGGGCTCATGAAGGCCATCATCAGGAAGATCCAGCGCCCGGTGATGCTGGCCATGGCGACGGCGCCGACGACGGGCAGGATCGCCATCAGCAGCGGCAGGGGCCGCTTCTCGCGCTCGCCGGGCGGTCTGGGCAGCGTGAACTTCGTCTGCCGCTCCGGCGGCAGCAGCCGCGGCGGCCGGTTGTAGTCCAGCCCGGCGCCGTCCTCGGACACCTTCAGCGCGGCGTCCGGCGGGAAGTACGGCGTGAGTTCGAAGAGGGAGTCGCCGACGGCGAGTTGCTTGCCGAGTTTCCAGTCGCCGCGGTCACCCTCGGTGTGGGTGAACGGTTCGCCGTCGATCAGCGGCTGCGTCTCGCTGTAGACGGTGACCTTGCAGGTGCCCTCGGCGGCGACGCGCAGCGTCATGGCGTGCTCGGGGAGGGTGGGGTCCTCGATCCGGATGTTCATGTTCTGGCCGCTGCCGATCTCGACGCGGCCGACACCCATGCGGTGCACCGCGCCGGCGGCCGGGCCGCCGACGACGCGCAACTCGACGATGCCCTGCGGCTCGCCGGGCCGGCAGCCGCCGGGGTTGTGCAGGCTGACGACGGTGCCTTCGCGGAGCGGGGACTGGGCGAGCGTGAGGGAGGGGTCGACGTACTCGCCGTCGACGAAGAGGTGCGCCGTCCCCGCCGTGTCGGCGGGCATGCCGTGCCCGGCCATACCGGCGGGCTGGCTGAAGCGGCTCCCCACCAGGCGCGTGAACTCCGGCGCCAGGTCGCCGATCTGCGTCTCGGGAGCGGCATCGATCACGGTGTCGGCACTCAGACCCCCGACTGGGTCGACGACTGTCAGCGTCAGGCGCACGCTGTTCCTCCCGTTGTGACACAGCAAAGTGCTTCGCTGGACATGACCATAATCGCATCTTGTGCGGGCGTGACAACGGGTGCTGCGAGCTGGTGCAACCGCAATGCGCCGGGCTGCGTCCTATGGTGCACCGAGGCGCTCGGCGCCCCCCGTTGCCGGGGGTATCGCCCTGTGCGTCGCGGACGTAGTCTGAGTGCACGTGGCGCTGTGCCGGTTCACGAGGGCCACGCCGCACACCGGAATCCAGCGGGGGGACCGGCCCCCTGCCCCACGACAGAAGGGGGATCCGTCATGGCCGACCTCAATGTGACATATGACGACATGCGGGAGGCGAGCAACAGGCTCATCTCCGAGTACCAGGCCATGGACGCGAAGCTCGATGAGCTCCAGGGCTACATCGATGGTCTGGTGTCGGACGGTTACGTGACCTCGCGGTCGTCGCGCGCCTTCGACGAGTCCTACCGGGAGTTCACCCAGGGCGCCAAGAAGGTGCTCGAAGGACTCGAAGGCATGGGCCAGTTCCTCCAGACGGCGGCCGACACGATGGAAGAGACCGACACCGGTCTCGAAAGCGCCATCCGCGGCGGCTGACCCCATATCCCGCACAGCGCGGGGCGATGCCCGACGGGCATCGCCCCGCGACTGTTTCCGGCCACACGCGTACGCGGTCGCGAATCACCGGACCGGGTGAAGATTCGCTCCGCACGGTGAACCAGTGGCGGCCAAGGCCCGCCAGGACCTGACGACCGCCGGGTTCCCTCTCCCCGCTCCTGACCACGTGACTGCTTGTGGCCGGCGTCACCCGGATACCGGACCGTCCGCGAAAGGCGACCCCTGGCGGCCCCATTCGTAGGAGAATTCACCGCCGTCGACACTGACTCCCGCGCCGCTCGGCGGGAGATCGAAGGTCTCACGCAGCCACCCGTCGATGGCCAGGGCCGCGACTTCCGAACGGTAGTCGGAGAGTGGGTGGTCCAGTTCCTGGACAGCGATAAGCAAGCCTTCCGGACATGCCGCGACGAGAGCCGGGCCGGAGAGGGAGATGCCGAAGGCCAGCCAGGCGGCGCCCTTCCATAAGCCGGGACGCGTCAGATCCCACCAAGCCCAACCCCGGCTCTGTCCTCCGGATCGAAGCGATAGAGCCAGCCCTGGAGGTTCCAGGGCCCATCGGTGCCGCGGTGCCGTTCGTAGGCTTCTCATCCGGCCAACACGAACGCCGGCGCCCTCGTCGGCCGCCATTCACAGATTCGGACGACCGAGTCCGGAATGCTGTGGACAGGGATCTCCTCACCTTGGAACGGCTGGGACAGGGCCAGCTCCAGGACAGGGGAGAGGACCTCCCGCACGCGGCGGACGTAGCCTTGCTGATCCGTCGGCACGGTGACATCGAGGAACGCGAGGACCGGGGTGTTCGCATCGGGCCGCGGCCTGATGTCAAGCCGCTCCTTTTCACGTGTCAGATCTTCCGGTTCATGCAGCATGGAAAAGCCTCCGACTCTCAGACGAACGTACCGCGAGGTTCGCTCACCTACTCACTCAGCCAGATAGGAGAAGTCCGTTTCATCGACTTCGCAGGGGGCAGCTACGATCTTCACCCATTCCCTCCGCTCCTGCTCCCCCGTCGTTTCCCGTTACGGATTGGGCGAAGTGCGGGCCGCTCGAGAATGCCTCCGCCTCCTCGCCACCCTCGAACCTGAAGAGGACAGCAGCCCGCAGCAGCGTTTCGGCAGCGATCGTGGATTCTAGATCCACTGTGGGTACGAGAAGGTTCCTTCCGAAGTTCTGAGTTCACCTGTTCTCAGTCATCCGGCTTCTCGGCGAGCGACACCAGCCTCATGCCCGGACGCAGCCCCTCCACGTCTGGGCCGGCGAGCCCGCCCTTCGCGTTGTGCGGAGGATCAAGGATTTCCACCGGACGCTCGTACCGTGTGATCCATTCCAGGCGCAGTGGCGTGACCTGATCAGCGGTGAGCCACATCCCTTGCCGCGCGACTCCGGACAGGCACCGCACGACACATACCGCATCGCCGTCCTGTGCGCGCTCCACATGCTCGATCACCAACATCGCCGTGTGGCAGGTCCGGGACCCGCTCATCCCTCGGCCGGGCTCTTCGGGAGGCGGAGGATCAGGTGCTGAAGATCCTGTGGGGCGACATCCAGGTTCTTGGAGACTGACTTCCTCACCACCATCGCCGCGATCAGCAATTGCAGATCATGCCCACCCGCTTCCAGGATCTCGTCGAGCGTCTGGAGCGCCGGGACCAAGGACACCTCGACAACGGGTGGGAGCGCGTCGAGGTACATCGTGCCCTCGGTGAACACAAGGTCGGCCAGCTCGGTGGCGGCTTCCCGGACGCGCTCGACCTCCGGAGTCCCCAGAAGGCTTCGCGCCTTTTCTTCCTCCGGGATGCCTTCGGGAAAGAAGTCCTCGCTCCGTATGATTGTTTCCTCGGACTGAGCTGGAGTAGTTGACGTTCAGGTGATCCAGCAACGGCATGCAGGCATCCGGGCAGGGGGACGCCGGGGCACCAACGGGTACCTACTTACCCAGCCGACGCCTGACCCCTAGCGATCCACCCCGCCACAACCTTCTGGGCCACCCGCCGCGTCCCCCCACCTACGCCGCCGGTCATAACCGTCGGCGTGCCCTGGATCTCATGCAGCATACGCGGCCAGTCTGTAGTAGCCCTGGCCGAGGCGCTCCAACTGGCCTTGGCCGACCAACCGCTCCAGGACAGCCGAGACCTGCGTGATGTCGCACTCCTCGACACGGCCGGATGTCTCCAGGTACTGGCAGACGTCATACACCTTGAAGCAGTCACCCTCTCCGGACCGCGTCCCGTCGAGGTGAACCTCCGCTCCATCGTGGCCCGCCAGGACCTCGCCGCCGTCGAATCCCTCACACTGCCCGAGACCACGCCGGACGAACTGACCTACTACGTCTGCGCCCTGAAGCGAAGCCTGTGCAACCTGCTCCAGCTCATCGCCCACCTGGAAGGCCACAACCGATGAACCTGCCGGCCGGTGTGATGTCCCCGGTGGAAATCGACGCCACCACGGCCCGCCGTGGCGAACAACTCCTGATCGGCGGCCAGGTCTTCACTATCCACACCATGACCGCCCTCCGGAACGGAGGCAAACTCCTGACCTTCACCACGGGCGAGTGGCTCACCCTCCGCCTCACAAACACCCTCTGGGCCACCCGCCGTGTCTCCCCGCGAATCCCCCCGAAGCACCATAGTGCCGGCACTACGTCCGAGACAGCGACGAGAAGAAGCGCCGGAGGGCGGTGATCGTGGTCTCCCACTCGGAGATCCGGCGACCGTCCTCGCTGACCGTGGTACGCGGTCTCACCGATTTCCAGGGCGCATCGGCGTCGAAAGCTTCGTCCAGTTCGTCGAGGAAGATCACCGAGTTGTGCACATGGACCACTTCTCCTGCTCTGTAGAGCGGCCAGCAGAAGATAAAGTTGCTGTCCTCCGGATCGGTGATGGATGTCACCAGGCATGACGTGGCATTGTCGTCCGAACTCAGGACTTCGAACGCTTCGCGCCAACTACGCACGTAGTCGTCCACACTCCAGAAGCTCAGGCTGGCCAGGAAGCTCTCGCTGAAGTCCCCGATCCGGATCGTTCCGCTGCCCTCGGTCAGGCCTGTCGCGTCCCGAGGGATCTCCCCTGATTCGAGGGTGATGGAGAAGGTGTCATTCTTTGACATAGTTCAGATCCGCATCATAGGTACCCAGACGTTCGCCCCTGCGGTCGAACATTTTCCAGCCATCGGTGACATTGTGACCGTCGACGTCGGGTGTGATGTAGTTCCTGCCGTTGGAGAAGACTGGCTGGCCATGAGAGTGGAACGGCGCCCTCTGCGGCGGGATTCTCCTCGTGTAGCCGAGATCCCGTGCCCGGTCGCTCACGCTCGGACCGTACGCCTGCCTGTTCTCAGCGCTCCGTGCCGCGACCGAGTCCGGATGGTAGGGGTCGCCCCGCAGAGCGGGAGACGAAGTGTATCCCTCGCGAAGCCCCGGATGCGCGCTCAGGCCCAGCGGGTCAACCCACGTGTGCGGGTTGGGGACGTAGGCGTAATGGTTGGGACCGGGAGCGAGGCCGAGAGGATCCGGGCTGGTGTAGCGGGCGGTATGGGGGTCGTAGTGACGGTGGAGGTTGTAATGCCAACCCGTCTCGGGGTCGGCGTACTGGCCGGGGAAGCGGAGCGGAGTGTGGGGACCCGTGCCGCCCTCGGCTGCCGCTGTTCCCCAGAGGGACGTTCGGCTCTGCCACGCGATGCGACCGGTTTCGTCCACGAGTTCGGTTGGAGTGCCGACGAGATCGGTGACGATGGCGTAGAAGCGGCGATCGATCTCGCTCTGCGCCACACTCTCAGTCTGAGTGATGGGGTGCAGGCCGTCGTAGTCCCACGTCATCGTCCGGGCCGTGGCGGAGCCAGTGTCAGTGGTCTGCTCGACAAGCGTGTTGTCGTGCCACGTGAAGACCGTGCTCTCGGCCACGTCGCCGTTCTCGTCGAGGCGTTGCTTCTCGATCCGGCGCCCGAGCGGATCGTAGTGATACCGCCAGACAGTGCCGTCCGGAGTTGTCACCTCCCGAAGCCGGTCCTCGCTGTCCCACACATATCGCCACGTTGAGGGCCTCTTCGAGAGATTCTTGATCTGACGCAAAGCGACACGACCCGCTGAGTCGTGCTCGAAGCGGACGCGACCGGCTCGACTGATCCGGGTCCCCGTGTACGAGCGCTCGCCCAGGGTGTCGGAGGAACTCCGATCCGGCCAGTCGGCCGCCGTCTGATTGCCAGCCGCGTCATAGACGTAGCTTTCGGACCATCCGCGTGCCGAAACGGCGGTCACACGGCCGGCCAGGTCCAATGCGAAGGAAGTCGGCCCGCTGACATCATCGTTGACCGTGGTGACGAAGTGGTCGGAGCGGTAGGTGTACGAGCGACTGCGAAGCCCACGGCCGTGCGCGGTCAGCCGCTGCTCGGCGAGGCGCCCGGCGGCATCCCATGTCTGCTGGAGATCGATGCCCGGAGCCATGCGCCGACCGATTTCCTGGCCGACGGCGTCCCGCTCAAAGAGAACGGCGCGGCCCGCGATGTCGAGGCTGGCGAGGTGGCCCGACATGTCATAGTTCAGGGCGCTGATCTGGCCGCTGGGCGTGGTGCGTGTCAGCGGGCGCCCCAGGGCGTCATAACTGTGCCGGAGAACTCGACCGTTGACCGTCTCAGCCAGAACCCGCCCCAGTGGATCGCGTTCGATGGTCAGCTCGCAGTCGGGGCCGGTGGCGCTGACCAACTGCCCTGTGGGGTCGTAGGTGTAGGTGGTGACCTGACCGTCGCTCTGCTTGGACTCGATGTTGCCCAAGGGGTCACGCCCGTAGGTCACGGTCTGACCAAGAGCGTTTGTACGGGCGATGAGTTGCCCCGCGGCATCCAAATGGTAGGTGATTTCGCGATCGTCGAAGTCGGACTCGGAGATCAGGCGCCCTGCCGCGTCATATGCGTAATCCCAGGTGAGGCCCTGCGGGTTGCTGACGCTGATCAGTTGGAGTTCGGTGTCGCGCTCGAAGGAGTACCGAGCCCCGTCGGCGTCGACCTGCACCGTAGGCAGGTCGAAGGCTCCATATTCGAAGCGAGTGACCCCGCCCTTCTCGTCGGTGTGACGGAGACAATTTCCTTCGGCGTCCCAGGTCCATGATTGAGTCCCGCCCACCGGATCGGTCTGACTCAGCGGCTGCCCCTCCACCGTGTACGTCATGTGCCTGACGGCCCCCAGGGGATCGATGACCTCGATGACACGCCCGAACGCGTCCCGGTGGACAGTGGCCACCTCACCGTCGGAGCCGATGAACGCGATGGGCAGCCCGACGGCATCGCAACGAATCCGTGTCGTGTTGCCGAGGGCATCGGTGATCGTGGCAGGCCCTCCATGCCGGTCATAGGTCTACCGCGTCCGGTTACCAGCCGGGTCGACGAGGGTGGTCCGGTTCCCGGCGGCGTCGAATGCCAGGCGCCACACCGTACCGTCCGCCTGGGTGAGCTCGGTCGCGAGACCGAGGTCGTTGTACTCCACCACTGTCTCTCGTCCGTCGGGCCTGACGACGGCGACCACGTCCCCATGGTCGTCGTGCTGGTACCGGGCCGTACGGCCGAGGGGGTCGGTGATGGTGAGGGCGCGGTCGTAGCGGTCGAATTGCCGGTGGGTGGTGTTGCCGAGGGGGTCGGTTTCGGCGATGAGCTGGTAGCTGTCGTTGAACTGGTAGACCGTGGCGTGGCCGAGGGAGTTGATCGCTGTGGTGCGGTTGTTGTCGGTGTCGTAGGTGTAGCGGTATTCCAGGACGCGGTCGGTGCCGGTGGTGTATACGCAGCGGCCTTCCGGGTCGTACTCGTAGGAGTACCAGTAGCCGTTGCGGTCCTCCCACTTGGCCAGGCGGTGGTGGTCGTCGTAGGAGAACTTCAGTGGCAGGCCGGAGGAGTTGTAGACCTCGCAGAGCAGGCCGGCGTTGTCGTAGCCGTAGCGCAGGAGGACCGGCTGGTCGGGGTCGTTGAGCAGGCGCAGTTCGGTGACGCGGCCGTCCGTCGTGGTGATGCCGAGGTGGTAGCCGCGGTCGTGGATGACGTCGGTGGGTGCGCCGGTTTCGTCGTATGCGACGCGGATGCGGTTGGTGTTGCGGTCGGTGATCGCGGTCAGCGGCAGTTCGCTGCTGGGGCGGCCGGGGTCGGCCGCGAAGTGCAGGGTGCGGCCGGTGGGGCGCTGGTGGATGGCCAGCGGGGTGCCGGGCTGCCCGTCCCAGGACAGGCCCCAGCGGGGGCCTTCGACCGGCATGACCTGCTCGCCGGGGATCGGGCGCGGGTAGAGCAGGGTCATGCCGTCGGCGGTGAACAGCCGGGCGCCGTACGCGTCCAGCGCCTGGCGCTGGTCAAGCTTCGAGGCCCAGGAGGTGCCGAACCGGCGGCCCGAGCGGTAGCTGGAGATGTGGTGGCGTTCCAGGATCAGCGGCAGGACACCGGGCAGTTCGACATCCGTCGCGGACATCACCAGCTCGCCGGTGGCCATGTCCACCGGGTCACCGCACAGGTTGCGCCCGTCCATCTCGGTGGCTTGCCGGCGGGTCTGCCGCCCCAGCCGCAACGCCCCTTGCCGCATGCCGCGCAGGCCGGTGGTGGCCAGGGAGCGTGCGCCTCGGGCGAGGCCGCCGAGGGTGGTCAGGCCCTTCATGCCGGGGATGCAGTCCAGGGCGGCGAACGCCACGTCCAGCAGGGTGGCCTGGCCTTTTGCGTATTTGACGAGGGTGTCGGCCAGCACGCTCAGCGCGGCGGCCAGTACGACCCAGGCCAGCGGCCCGCCGATGATCCTCCCCACAACGCCGAGGACGTCGACGATGATCTTGCAGACCTCGACGATGGTGTCCCAGTTGTCCTGGACCCACTTGAACGCCTTCTCCCACCACTTCCGGTTCTGGATACCAGCGTCCGACGCCTCATCGATCGCCGAAGCACACACCCGCGCGGCATCCTCACGCAACCCGCGCGCCTGTTCGGCCAGTTCGCGGGCGGCGGCCAGATTGTCCTCGGCCGTCGCGACCCGGTCCCGCGCCGCCCCGGCAGCGGCGTCCGCCGCCTGCCGGTCCCGCACCGCGTTACGGACGTCCTCCTCCGACGGCGGCTCGGGCGCGTCCCCCTCCTCCTCCAGGCGTTCGGCCTCCTCCCCGGCCCGGGAGACCCAGTCCTCCGCGTCCGTCAACTGCGCCTGCGCGGCGGAAAGATCGGCCTGCGCGGCGATCGCGCGCTCCAGCGCGCGGTCCGCCATGCCCTGCGCGGTCTGCAACTCCGGCCAGTACCGCGCCAGCGCGTCCGCCGCCATGTCGTACGACGTCTGCAACTTGGTCAGGTTCTCCGGCACCCCGTCGAACTCGCTGCGGAACGCCTCCGCCGACAACCCCGACCAATCCGCCACCGCCCGGTCCGACGCCATCCCCCGGATCCTGCCGAGAGCTTCACCGACATCATCGGCGAACGTCTGGAGCTCCTCCGCCAGTTCACGGACCTCGTCCGGGTTGCCCGGCGTCGGGTCCGAGTCCATGTCCAGCGGACTCCAGTCAGAAGGACGCCCCATCGTCGCCACTCTCCCCGGTATGACAGGCGGCCGATCCTGGAGACCGGCCTCGTGGAGTGAGACGACAACGGGACCTGGCCGGTTTCCGTGGTCGCGGGTGTCGTGCGGCACCCGGACGTGGACGCAGTGACGCTGGTGGGCCCCAGCTAGGATGATCGACCTCTAGTACGACAGAAGATGAGAAAGATGCTGTTTTCGATCACCGAGACGGGCTGGTGGCTGATCGCCCTCGTCGCGACGGTGTTGTTCATGGCGCTCATGGGAGAACTGGTCGGCGGGATGCGGTTCCCGCACGAGTCGCCCGCCGAGCGGATGGCACGGGCCAGGAAGTCGCGGCGAGGGATCTACCTCATGACCCCGCTGGTCGGCGGCCTTGCCCTGGCGCTGGCGATGGTCCGGCCCGTCGCCCGGGCGGAGATCCTGTTCCTCTACAGCGCGATGTTCGCCGCCATTCCGCTCGCGCTCTACCCGGTTCGCGGCCGGATGGTCAAGAGCGTGATCGCCCAGCGGCGGAACCCAGGGACCGAGATCAAGCCCGACCTGTTCACAAAGGTCTGGGTCATCGGCGTCCTGTCGGTCGCGCTCCTCGGTTGCGTGGTCGCGCTGATGGCGACCGGCCGCGGCGCGACGGCCTCGTCACCGTGACACCGCCCACGTGCGTTTGATCTCCGCCCAGCGGGCGGCCTGTTCGGGGGTGAGACGGCCGCGCAGTTCCGCCAGCTTCAGCAGGTTCGCCTCCGCGCCCGTCGTCAGGGTCTGGGCCTCCGCGAGGTAGTGGTCGTCGATCACGGCCTCCAGTTCGGCGTCGTCCATCACCGGGACGATCCGTTCGGCCAGCTTGTTCGTGTTGCGGTAGGAGCCCTGGAGGCGGAACGGGGGCTCGGTGCGGGTCGCGTCGTCCTGTCCCGCGGAGGCGATGTAGGCCGCGTTGACCGCCAGGGTCGTGCGCTGGACGTGCAGCAACTTCCGCAGCACGGACAGGATCTGGTCGAGTTCGGCCGGGGTGTAGGGGTGGGCGAGCCGGTCGGCGGACGCCGTCGCGTCGTGGCGGGCCAGGCGGACCAGCAGGTCGATGTCGTCGCGTTCGCGTGCCGCCAGCGGCGCGAGGACGGGGT
Source organism: Streptomyces specialis (assembly GCF_001493375.1). GTDB lineage: Bacteria > Actinomycetota > Actinomycetes > Streptomycetales > Streptomycetaceae > Streptomyces > Streptomyces specialis. The sequence continues at coordinate 514,241 of NZ_LN929897.1, read as the reverse complement.
TGGCCGTCAGCGCGTTCTCGATGTGGCTCAGCGCGAACAACTCCTCGCGGCCGGACAGGACATCGCCCAGGTTCCACACGTCGGCGCGGTTGGCGAGCATGTCGGGGAGACGGAAGCGGCTGCCGGACTCGGTGAACGGGTTGCCCGCCATCGACACCGCGAAGCGCTTGCCGCGCAGGTCGTACGCGCGGACGCCGTCCACCCGCCGCTGCGCGTCGCACAACGGGATGAACCGCTGGAGCAGTTCGGGCGAGGTGTGCTGGATGTCGTCCACGTGGAGCAGGACGTTGTTGCCCATCGCCAGCGCGAAATCGATCTTCTCGACCTCGCGGCGGGCCGCCGCGTCGGGGGCGGCGGCCGGGTCGAGGGAGGTGGTGCCGTGGCCGAGGGCGGGGCCGTCGATCGTGACGAGGATCAGGCCGAGCCGCGCGGCGACGTACTCGACCAGCGTCGTCTTGCCGTAGCCGGGCGGGGAGAGCAGGAGCAGCAGGCCCTGGCTGTCGGTGCGGCGGGTGTCCCCCGCCGTGCCGAGCTGCTTGGCCAGGTTGTCCCCGATGAGCGGCAGGTAGACCTCGTCCAGCAGGCGGTGGCGGACGAACGCGGGCATGACGCGCGGCCGGTGGGCGGCCAGGCGCAGCCGGTCGCGGTCGGCGTCCAGCAGGGCGCCGCGGCGGTGGACGTAACGGCGGTGGGCCGGGACGCGGTGGAGACGGAAGTCGGTGGTCCGGGTCAGGAACTCGTCCAGGCGGACCGTCAGTTCGCCGCCCCGGATTCTCGGGTGGCTGCCGAGCAGGCCGCCGGCCGTCGCGGTGAGCGGGGCGTCGGCGGTGCGGTGTTCGACGGTGTCGGCGCACAGTTCGACGGCCGCCGCCTCCGGCAGGTCGGTGGTGTCCCGGCCGGTGGCCTCCGCGAACGCGCCGAGCCAGGCGGTGACGAGTTGCCGCCGGGCGGGCAGATCGCCGGCCAGCGCGGCCATTTCGCGTTCCAGTTCCTTGCGCCCGGTGGCGCCGAGCGCCGCGTGGAAGTCGTCCAGCAGGGAGCGGGCCGCCGGGCTGACGGCGAACGCGGGGCCGTCGAGGGCCAGTTCCTCGAAGAGGTAGGCGCCGGTCCCGTCCGGTGCCGGTCCCAGCCGGTCGGTGACGGCCGCCGTCAGCTCCGCCGCCAGGGCGGGGATCGCGGCCGGGGTGCCGCCGAACGTGGCGCGGGCGCGGGCCAGGGACTGGGCCCGGACGATCCAGGAGCGGCGGGCGGGTTCGTCGCAGCCGTGGGCCCAGAAGAGCTGGGCGGCGGCCCGCGCGTCCGGCGGGTGGCTCAGCAGGTCCGCGCCTTCCCGCAGCCGCAGCAGCACGGTGAGGATCCGCGCCGCGTCGTGGTCGTGCACGCCCCGGTCGTACCCCTCGTCGTACGCCGACTCGGCGGCGCGGCGGACCAGTTCGGGCACCGCGTCCGGGACGGGGTCCATGGCCAGCACGGTCGCCGCCAGGTGTTCGGCGCGGTAGACCTCGGGGGACTCGGACACCAGCGGCTGGTCCCAGAACCGGCGCGCGGCGGTCAGTTCCGGATCGGTGACCGGCGCCCGGTAGTCGGTCCCGGTCACCGCGAACGCCAGCCCGTCGCCGTGCGGCACCAGTGTCAGGTCGATCGGCTGGGTGGTGACCGAGAAGCGGTGGCGGCCCAGCCGGACCGTGCCGTCCGCCCCGTACAGGTCGGCGCGGTCGCGCAGGGCACGGCCCGCCTCCTGGCGGGCGGCCTTCAGCCGCCCGTCCAGTTCGTCGGCGCGTACCGTCTCCCCGATGCCGCGCAGTTCGCCGGCGGTGGCGCGGACGCGGGCGACGAGGGGGTCGGCGGCGAAGTAGGCGTTGACCTCGTCCAGGCTGTCCAGCGCGGTGGCCCGGCGCGTGATCGTCGCCAGCACCCGATCGGCGGACTCGACCAACCGCTGGGCGTGCCGGGCCCGTTCGTCGAGCTGGGCCTGCTTGCGGGCGGCGAAGGTCTCGTAGATCTCCTCGCGCTGCCGGGTGAGCCGGTCGAGGAAGTCGTCGAACGCGCCGAAGCGGGCGGTCAGGTTCTCCGCCTGGAGCAGCAGCCGGCCGAGGTGCTCGTCGCACTCCTCGGGGGTGCGCGCGGCGGCGAGGGCGGCGATGACGGCCTGCCCGAGCAGCGCGTACTCGGCGGCGAACTCGGCCCGGCCCTCGGTCTCCAGCAGGGCGCGGCGCCGGCCGTCGAGGACGGCGCGGGCGCGGTTGACCGCGCTCATCACCTCGCCGATGCGGGTGAGCAGTTCGGTGCGGACGGTGGTGTCGGCGATGTCGAGCCCGCCGATGACGTCGGTCACCGTGCGCAGCGCGTCGCCCTGTCCGTCGATCTCGGCGGCCAACGGCTCGGCGTCGCCGGTGCTTTCGACGGCGGCGGCCCGCTCGGTGAGGTGGGCGACGGCGGCGTGGCTGTCGTCGAACGCGTCGGGCCGGGACAGGAACGTGACCGCCCGGCGGCCGGTGGCGGTCAGGGACTCGGCCAGTCGCGCGGCGATGCCGTCGACGGCGGCGAGGTCGGCGTACCGCAGGTCGCGCAGGGACTCCACCGAGCCCTGGGCGCGGCGCAGTTCGGTGAGGAGCGCCACCCACGCGGCGGCGGTCCTCGGTGCCTCGCCGCGGGCGCGCCGCAGCAGGGCGGTGACGTCCGTGTCCGCCTCGGTCACGGCGGTCCGCGCCTGCTGCCGGAGTTGGCGGACGCGTTCGTACTCGTCGATGACCTGGGCGGCGGTGGCGCGCAGCGTCCCCACGGGTTCGTGCAGGGCGGCGAACCCGTCGAGGGGCAGCCAGTGGTACTGGTCGGTGAGCCGGTCGCAGGCCGCGACGACGGCCTCGAACACGGCGGTGTCCGGTGCGAGTTCCGTGGCGAGCCGGGCGACGGTCAGCGCGTCCGAGATGCCGCGCACCAGCTCCGCGTTGCCGACGCGGGCCAGCGGCCCGTCGCCCGCGGGGCGGGCGGCGGCGTGGGCCTCCGAGACGAACGGGGTGCGCCACACCTGCACGGTGTGCACGCGGACCGGTTCGGGGGCGTCGGCGCGGCACAGCGCCATGGTGCCGTCGTCCAGCAGCGCGAAGCCGTGGGCGGTGAGCGGCGCGGCGACCTCCTTGCGGATGAGGTTGTACGGCAGCAACAGCGCCCGGCCGCCGCCGGGTTCACGGAAGACGTACAGCACGTCCTCGCCGTTGGGGGAACGGACGGCGGTGTCGAACGTCAGCCCGCGCGTGTCGGTGTCGAACGTCCTGGCGGCCGAACCGGCGGGCGCGGCGGCCAGGTAGTACCCGCCGGGGAAGACGACGCCCTGGTCGTCGGGGAGCGCCCGGCACGCCTGCCCGATGTTGTCGAGGCGGACGACCTCCCGGGTGCGGGTGTTGTGGACGAGGTGGCGCGGCTCCGTCTCGTTGTAGGGCAGGACGCGCAGCAGCACGAGCGGTCCGACGCGGGCGTACGCGACCTGGGCGTCGGCGAGTGACTGGAGCGGGTCGTCCACCGGCTCGCGGTACGCGACGGCCGCCTCGTCGTCCTCCCCGGCGGTGACGGTGAGTTCGCCGCCGACCGTGGAGACGGTCAGCCCGCCGCCGAGTGCGACGTGCGGGCGCGGGCCGTCGACGTGCTGTTCGCGCCCGGTCGGCGTCCAGGTGAAGTCGTGGGCGGCGGGCGGGACATCGTCCCGTTCGCCCTTGGCGTCCAGGTACTCGGGCCGGCCGTCCGGGTGCAGCCGCCAGCGCAGCACCCGGGTGTCGGCCGCCGTCTCGCCCGTCCGGAAGACGGCGAGCAGCAGCGGGCCGACGACGCGCAACCGCCGCAGCCGCGCGCCCCGGTAGTAGCGGTACAGCTCCTCCACGTCGCGCTGGAACGCGGGGTCGTCCAGCAGCCCCGGGACCGCGTCGGGCGGCGCGGGGGCGAGGCCGCCACCGTCCGTGACGCGGTGGAGGGCGAGCGTGTCGCGGTCGGCGGGCACATGGTGGCCGAACAGCAGCAGTCCCCCGACCTGCGCCACATCGCGCGGTACGGCCGGGAGTTCGGTGCGCACCCGGTCCGTCGCGACGAGTTCGAGCCCGGAGCCGCCGAATGCCGCGGTGCGGCGCTCGTTCAAAGCCTGGGCCCGCTCCGCGAGTTCGCCGGCCGCCGCTGTCATGCGGTCGCGCAGCACCTCGTAGCTGCCGCCGTCCAGGCCCCCGTCCGGGCCGCTGTCCCTGGCCATCCCGCCGGCGCCGTTCACTTGGCGAGCGGCACGGACGGCACAGACGGCACGGACGGCACGGCCGGACCCGAAGTCCCCGGCTCACCGGCGCCGTTGAGCCTGACGTCGGCCAGCCCCCGGGACCGCACGGTCTCCAGCAGATCGCCGAGTTCGCCGGACCGGTCGCCGCCGTTCGTGATGAGGGCGGTGAGCAGACCGGCGAGCGTCAGGTCGCGCAGCCCGCCCGCGCCGAGCCCGGCGAGCATCGCGCCGAGGTCGCGGGTGAACGTGGAGTTCTCCTGGTCCAGCCACGGCCCGGCCAGCGCCCGCACCTGCTCCGAGTTGCCGACGAACGCGTCCACGCCCTTCCCGGCCGAGATGGCGCCGACGAGGCGGTCGAAGAAGACGGAGTCGCCGCCGACGATGTCGATCTTCGCGTTCTCCAGTCCCGCGCCGATGACGGCGGCCTGCGCCTCGGCGATCTTCCGGTGCACGTCGATCCCGGCGATCCGGACCTCCTTCTCCGCCTCCAGGCGCAGCCGGTACTCCTCGTGGTCGCGGCTGGCGGCGTCGAGCGCGGCCATGGCGCCCGCCTTGTCCCGGATGCCGGCGGCCTCCGCGCCCATCTTCTCCCGCAGCGCCTCCGCCTCGGCCTGCCCCATCTCCTTGGCGGCCTCGGCCTCGGCGTGCCTCGTCCTGGCGATGGCGTCGGCCATCCGCTCCTGCACCTCGGCCTGCGCCAGCCCCTCGGCGGCGACGTCCGCGCGCCTGCCCTCCGCGAGGCGGATGGCGGCCTGCGCGTCGAGGTCGGCGGCCTTGCGGCGGGCCTCGGCCATGGTGAGGGCCTCGCGGGCGCGGTGTTCCGCGGCCTGCTCGGCGGCCTCGGCGGCCTTGATGTCCTTGACCAGGCGCTCCTGGGCCTCGGCCTCGGCGTGGATGATGAGGGACTGCCGGTCGCGCTCGGCCTCCTCGACGGTGCGCAGCTTCTTGATCTCCTCCTCCTGCTGCGCGACGGTCTTCTCGACGGCGATCCGCTCCCGGACGACGTCCGCGATCTCCCGCTTCTCGCCCTCGACTTCCTTGTCCTTGGCGATGCGCCGCAGCTCCGTCTCGCGTTCCCGGGCGATGACCTCCAGCAGCCGGTCCTTCTCGATGCGCTCGTTCTCGATGGCGACGACACGGTCCCGGTTGAGCCGGGCGACGACGATCTCGCGTTCGCGGTTCTCGTTGTGAACGCCCAACTGCTCCTCGGTCTTGATGTGCGCGGTCTCCGAACGCAGCCGCTCCTCGGCCTGGATGCGGGCGGTCTCGGCCTCCTCGCGGGCCCGGGTCGTCTCGACTTCGCGCTTCTGCTTGATCTCGGCGTCGGCCTGGCGGCGTTCGAGTTCGAGGACGGCTTCCCTGGCGTCGACGTTCTGCCGGGTGATCTCCTTCTCCTCGTTGCGCCGGAAGTCGTTGGTGAGGACGTTCTGCGCGGCGGTCAGCTCGGTGATCTTCCGGATGCCCTGGGCGTCGAGGATGTTGTTCTTGTCGAGGTGGCTCAGCGGCGTCTGTTCGAGGTAGTCGATGGCCGCGTCCTCCAGGCTGTAGCCGTTGAGGTCGGTGCCGATGACGGCGATGATCCGGTCGCGGAACTCCTCGCGCTTGGTGTAGAGGTCGGCGAAGTCGAGCTGCTTGCCGACCGTCTTCAGCGCCTCGGAGAACTTGGCGTTGAACAGCTCCTGGAGGGTGGCCCGGTCGCTGGCCCGCTCGGTGCCGATGGCCTGGGCGACCTTGATGACGTCGGAGACCGTCTTGTTGACCCGGACGAAGAACGAGATGCGTATGTCGGCGCGGATGTTGTCCCGGCAGATCAGGCCCTCCCGTCCGGTGCGGCCGATCTCGATGGCCTTCACGGAGATGTCCATGACCTCGGCCTTGTGCAGGACGGGCAGGACGACGGCGCCGGTGAAGGTGACGTCCACCTTGCGCACCTTGGACACGATCAGCGCCTTGCCCTGTTCGACCTTGCGGAAGAGCCGACTGAGGATGAACAGGACGGCCAGGACGATGATCAGCAGCGAGGCGACGAGTACGCCGAGACTGGTGCCGATGGTCTGCATGGTGAGGTGAGGCCCCCCTCGTGAAGCCGCGAGTTCCGTCCTGTGAAGGACGTGTCAGGCGGGTGTGCGGTTCTCCTCCGGCCCCAACTCGTCCGAGCCGCCCAGGTCGTAGGGCGCCACCCAGAAGAACTCGCGGTCCGCGTCGTAGCCGAAGATCAACGCCCGGCGTCCCGAGGTGAGTTCGGCGGCCTCCGGGCCCTCGGCCCGCACCTGGATGATCGACGTGCCGCCGTCGTCCGCCGCGACCTCGGCCTGGCCGAACCCGGCCGTGACCCGGCCGGTGCGCACGACGCAGACCCGGCCCACGAAGTCCTCGTGGTAGATGCCCTGTTCGGCCCGGAACACGCGGCGCAGCGGCAGCACGAGCAGCCGGGCGCCGGCCCAGCCCGCGAACAGCGCGGCGGGCAGCACCAGAACCCGCCGCCATCCGGCGTCGAGCAACTCGGTCCCGGTCATGGCGGTGAACCAGCCGAACGCGACAACCAGCGAGACGGGCACGGCCGCCGGAACGCCACCAAGGCCGAACACCGCGACGGCACCGGCGAACCCACCCGGCGCCCCGGGCCCGGCGGCGGCCTCCGCGACATCCGTCCCGACGCCGAAGAGAAGGGCGAAGAGCCAGTACGCGAGGACCACGCCGAGCGGGAACGTGAAGACGACCGCCGGGAATTGCAGGGCGGTCGAGAAGAAGTCCCCCATGGTCCGCCCCCCTGTGTCCACACCGGCTCCTCTTTATACGCCGGGGACGCCACGGCCCGGTAGTCCCGCGAGACTCGCGGTGGCGTGGCGGTGGCGCGTTAGGGTGTCCCGTTGTCGATGCTCGGATCACCGGAACCCCAGGACGGAACGGCGTGGCGGTACACCCCTCGAATCCCCTGCGCCGGCTGGTGTTCGACACCCACCCGGCCCGGATGGTGGTCCTCGCCTTCGCCGTCACCGTCACCATCGGCACCACCGCGCTCGCCCTCCCCGTCGCTTCCGCCGACGGCACCACGGCGCCGCTGCTGACCGCCCTGTTCACCGCGACCTCGGCGGTCTGCGTCACCGGCCTGGCCGTCGTGGACACCGGCACGTACTGGAGCGGCTTCGGCGAGGTCGTGATCCTGGTGATGATGCAGGCCGGCGGCTTCGGGGTGATGACGCTCGCGTCGCTGCTGGCGCTGCTGATCGCGGGCAAGCTGCGGCTGCGCATGACGTTGCAGGCGCAGGCCGAGACGAGGATCGGCATCGGGGACGTGCGGCAAGTCCTGCTGCGCGTCGGCGCGATCACCGTGGTCGTGGAGTCGGTGACCGCCGTGGTCCTGGCGTCACGCTTCTACTTCGGCCACGACGACCCCCTCGGCCGGTCCGTCTACCACGGCGTCTTCCACTCGGTCGCGGCGTTCAACAACGCGGGCTTCGGCCTGCGTTCGGACAACCTCGTGCAGTACGCCGAGGATCCGTGGGTGCTGCTGCCGGTGTCGTTCGCCGTCATCCTCGGCGGGCTGGGCTTCCCGGTGATCATCGAACTGCTGCGGCACCGAGCGCGGCGGCGGGCCACCGGACGGCGCAGCTGGTCGCTGCACCTGAAGCTGACGCTGTGGATGTCGGCGGTGCTGCTGGCCGGGGGCACCCTGCTCACGCTCGGCCTGGAGTGGGGAAACCCGGGCACGCTCGGGCCGTTGGGCGTGGACGAGAAGCTCCTCGGAGCGTTCTTCCACTCCGCGGTCAGCCGCACCGCCGGGTTCAACGCGACCGACATCGCGGCCATGGAACCGGCGACGCTGCTGGGGACTTCGGTGCTGATGTTCATCGGCGGCGGCAGCGCGGGCACGGCGGGCGGCATCAAGGTCACCACGTTCGCCGTGCTGGGCGCGGCGATCCTGGCCGAGGTGCGCGGCGAGCCCAACTCCGGCGTGTTCCGCCGCCGTCTCGCCCCGCACGTGCTGCGGCAGGCGCTGACGGTCGCACTGCTCGGTGTCGGCCTGGTGATCGTCGCGACCCTGGCGCTGCTCACGCTGGTGGACGCGTCCACCGACGCCGTGCTGTTCGAGGCCGTCTCGGCGTTCGGCACGGTCGGGCTGACCGCCGGGCTGACGTACGAACTGCCCGCCGCCGCACAAGTGATCCTGGTCGCCCTGATGTTCATGGGCCGCGTCGGACCGATCACCCTGGTGTCCGCCCTCGCCCTGCGCGAACGGACACGACGCTACCAACACCCGGAAGAACGACCGATCATCGGTTAGCCGGCGGGCGAACCAGCCCCGCCGGCCACCTCCACAGTCGGGACACCCCGAAGTCGGGACAGTGATGAGCAGATGAGCAACTACCTGCACTCGATCCGCCGCCGCCGCGACAAACGGCTCGCCCAGACCTACGCCCAGCGCGACGGCGGCGACCAGCGGATCGCCGTCATCGGCCTGGGCCGCTTCGGCAGCTCCCTCGCCGAGGAACTGATGCGCCGGGGCTGGGAGGTGCTGGGCGTGGACGAGGACGAGCGGATCGTGCAGCGGCACGCCGACGCCCTCACCCATGTCGCGGTCGCCGACTGCACCGACGTGGAGGTGGTGCGGCAGCTCGGCGTGCACGAGTTCCCCACCGCGGTCGTCGCCATCGGCACCGACATCCAGGCCAGCATCCTGGTCACCTCCAACCTGCTGGAGGAGGGCGTGCCCAACATCTGGGCGAAGGCGATCAGCCGCCAGCACGGCAAGATCCTGGAGCGCCTCGGCACCCACCACGTCGTGCTGCCCGAGTACGAGATGGGCGAGCGCGTCGCGCACCTCGTCACCGGCCGGATGCTCGACTTCATCGAGTTCGACGAGGACTACGCCCTCGCCAAGACGGTCGCCCCCGGCGTCGCCACCGGCACCCCGCTCGGCGTGAGCGCGGTCCGGTCGAAACACGGTGTGACCGTCGTCGGGATCAAACGGCCCGGCCAGACGTTCACCCACGCGACCGCCGACACCGTCATCGAGCCGGGCGATGTCATCATCGTCACCGGAAAGACGCAGGCCGTGGAAGCTTTCACCAACCTCGGGTGAGGGATCCGGCGGCGCGGGGTAAGGTGGAGAAGCGGCGTCCTGTTCCTGTCCCCGACGTCGAAGGTGCGCCGGGAAGTCTGGTCGGCAACGGAGCGTCACGATCCCTCCGTCCGTCCGCTCGTTCCCGACGAAAGGCCGCCGTCCATGACGTCGCCACGCCGCCGCCCCCAGCCCGGGCAGACCCCGCAGTCGCCGTCGTCCCCGCCGTACCCGTTCCTCAGCCGGCTCCGCCGCGACCCGCGGGCCGAGGCGGAGCGGAGCCGCCGGTCGCTGGCGGCGTTCCTGCGGCTGGAGACCACGGGCGGGCTGATGCTGCTGGCGGCGGCGACGCTGGCGCTGCTGCTGGCGAACTCCCCGCTCGGCGACACCTACTTCGACCTGCGCGATCACCATCTGGGCATCCCCGCCCTCGGTCTGGACCTGTCGGTCGGCCACTGGGCCTCGGACGGGCTGCTCGCCGTCTTCTTCTTCATCGCGGGCATCGAGCTGAAACGGGAGCTGGTCATCGGCGAGCTGCGCCGCCCGGCCGCCGCCGCGCTGCCGGTCGTCGCGGCCGTGGGCGGCATGATCGTGCCCGCGCTGGTCTATGTGGCGGTCGCGGGCGCCGGCGGCGGCGACCTGGGCGGCTGGGCGGTGCCGATGGCCACGGACATCGCCTTCGCGCTCGGCGTGCTCGCCGTCGCGGGCCGCCGGCTGCCCTCGGCGCTGCGCACGTTCCTGCTCACGCTCGCCATCGTGGACGACCTGATCGCCATCGTCGTGATCGCCGTGTTCTTCACCGCGACCCTCGACCTGTGGGCGCTGCTGGGCGCCGTGGCCGGTTTCGCGCTCTTCGCGCTGCTGCTGCGGCTGAACGTGCGCGGCTGGTACGTCTACGTGCCGGTCGCCGTGGCGACCTGGGTCCTGATGTACCACAGCGGGGTGCACGCGACCATCGCGGGCGTGGTGCTGGGCATGCTGCTGCGGACCACGCCCGGGCCGCTGGAGAAGGAGTCCCCGGCCGAGCGGGTCGAGCACCTCGTGCACCCGTTCTCCGCCGGGGTCGCGGTCCCGTTGTTCGCCCTGTTCGCGGCCGGGGTGCAGGTGTCGGGCGGCACGTTCGGCGCCCTGGTCCGGGAGCCGGAGGCGCTCGGCATCACGCTGGGGCTGGTCGTCGGGAAGGTCGTCGGCGTCTTCGGCGTCACCTGGCTCACCGCGCGGTTCACCCGGGCCCGGCTCAGCCCGTCGCTGGCCTGGGCGGACGTCGCGGGGGTCGCGATGCTCGCCGGGATCGGCTTCACCGTCTCGCTGCTGATCGCCGAGCTGGCCTTCGCCGGGGCGCCGCACCTGGAGGAGCACGCCAAGGTCGCGGTGCTGTCCGGCTCGGTCCTCTCGGCGCTGCTGGCGACCCTGATGCTGACACTGCGCGGCCGGGCGCGGCAGGACACGACGGCGGACGCCACGGACGAGGACTCGGCGGTGAGCGACACGGACGAGGCCGGGGTCCGCGGCGCGGGTCAGGACCCGGGCGACAGCAGCCGCGCGTAGTTCCCCAACGACCGCTGGTAGAGCGGCAGGTGCGGCGCGAGCGCGCCGAGCGCCACCGACACGGCCTCCCGCCCCCGGTCGGCCTCCAGCAGCGCGAGGGCGAGGAACGCCCGTACGACGTCGTCCAGTTCGTCGGACCCGGCGGCCAGCTCCTCGGTCAGCAGCTCGACGCTCTCCGCCGCCCGGCCCGCGTCGCGCAGCGTCCCGGCCAGCGCGATCACCGCGCGCCGCCGCCGCTCACCGGTGAGACCGAGGTCCAGCGCCTGCCGGAACAGCGGCGCGGCGAGCCCTCCCCGGCCCGTCGCGTCCAGCGCCGCGGCGCGTTCGAAGAGGCCGATCGCGCTGCCGGGCGGCAGCTCGGCGACGAGCTTCTCGACCGTCGCCACGAACTCCTCGGCACCGGACCGCTCGGCCGACGCCCAGGCGTCCGACAGCCGCCGCTCCCACGCGGGTTCACCCATCGGTTCGCTCACGGGCTCAGCCTCGCACACTCCCGCAGCGCCGCGAGGGGCGCCGACCTTGAAGGCGAGCCAGACGGTCTTGCCGACGGTGTGCTCCGTGAAGCCGTACGCGTCGGCCAGCTCGGCTATGAGCGCCAGGCCGCGCCCGCCGTCCCCGTCCGGCCCGAACGCCCGGGGCGCGGGCCGGCCCGCGCCGGTGTCGCGCACCGCGATTCTCAGCCAGTCGGTGTCCGCCTCCAGCCGCACGCTGAACTCCCGCCCGGTGGGGTCGCCGTGGAGCAGCGCGTTCGTCGCCAGCTCGGACACGCACAGCCTGGCGTCGTCGTCCCGGTCGGCGAGCCCCCACTCGGCGAGGGTGGCCGACGTGAAGTCCCGCGCGGCGCGAACGGACGTGAGGTCTCTGGGGAACTCACGTCGCCGTGATCGGGCCCGTGACAGAAACACGGTGCATCACCGCCTTGACGAAAGGGTGTTACCCGCGTAGAAACCGTACCGCTCTTCGCGAAAGGCAACAAGGGCGGATGGCGTAGTTGATACGAAGAGCGGGTCGCCTACGGTGTATGACGGCAGGGACGCACCGGCGCGCATGCCGAGCGGGAGGACGCCGTGAGCAGCAGTGATTGGGTCAGCACCTCCGCGCCGTACCTGACTCCCCGGGAGGGGGGCCGAAGTGACGCGTGGAGCGAGGAAACAGCGGCGCGCGGGCGGCGCGGCCGGCAGCGGATCGTCCACGCCGGGGAGGTTCCGGCACCGGCGGACGTCGCCGAACTGCTGGGCACCACCAGGGGACAGGTGGTCGTCGTGCGCCGGAGGATCATGTATCTGGACGACCGGCCCTGCGAGTTGACGGACACGTACTATCCCGCGCACATCGCGTCCGGCACCCGTCTGGCCGGCACGGCGAAGATCCCCGGCGGCGCCGTGACGCTCCTGGCCGAACTCGGCCACGCGGGCGCGCTGGCGCGCGAGGACGTCACGGCCGGAATGCCGGACGCGGAGGAGCGCGGGCTGTTGCGCACGGGCCCGGACGAGCCGGTGTTACGGCTGACGCGGGTCACGCTGGACGGCGCGGGACGCCCGATCCAGGTCGACAAGATGACCATGCCGGCGGGGCGCCAGCGGCTTCGTTACGAACTCCGGATTGGATGATCTTGCCCAGAACCACTCCCCCCATCGAGGCGGATGCCGCGGACCCCCGCTCGCTGCACGAGCGCATCGCCGCCGATCTGCGCGACGAGATCATGAGCGGGGACCTGGCGCCGGGCGCCAACCTGCCGTCCACGGCCCAGCTCACCAGCCGGTTCGGCGCCTCCAACGCGACCGTGCAGAAGGCCGTCGCGCTGCTGAAGGAGGAACGCCTGGTCGTCGGCCGCGCGGGCGCGGGCGTCACCGTGCGCGAGCACCGGCAGCGCACCGTGCGGCCCGCCGCGTACATGGCCCCGGCGGCGGCCGGGGAGCCGTACCGCTGGCTGGCCGAGGCCGAGCGGCTGGGCCTGCGCGCGCGGGGCGAGTTGCTGGAGGTGGGCGAGACGACGCCGCCCGCGGACGCCGCCGCCGCGCTCCGGCTCGCGCCCGGCGAACGGGCGCTGCTGCGCAGCCAGGTGCTGCTGCTGGACGACGAGCCGGTCGAACTGGTCAAGTCCTACTACCCGTTGGGCATCGTGCGGGGCACCGCCCTGATGGAGCACCGCAGGATAAGGGGCGGCACCCCGACGCTCCTGGCGAAGCTGGGATATCCCCCTCGGCTGAGCGTGGACCGGGTCTCGGCCCGCATCCCGACGCAGGAGCAGTACACGCTGCTGCGGCTGCCGGGCGATCTGCCGGTGCTGCGGACGCTGCGCGTGGTCCACAGCGACGACGACATCGCGATCGAGGCGTCGATCCTGGCCAAGGCGGGCCATCTGTACGAGCTGCGCTACGACTTCGGTCCGTCGTCACCTGGGCAGGGAGACGTCCCGTAGGGCCTCGGTCGCCGCGCGCACCACACCGGGCGGCAGGTCGGCGAAGAGCCTCTCGTGCGCGGCCGAGGTGGCCCGCACGGCGGCCTCGGCCAGCCGCCTGCCCTCGGCGGTGAGGCGGATCAGGGTGCCCCGGCCGTCGGCCGGGTCGTCCTCCCGCTGGACGAGGCCGCGCCCGGTCAGGCGGTTGACGATGTTGCTGGTGCCGCCGGTGGAGAGCAGCAGCGCGCTGCTCAGCTCATTCGGCCGCAGCCGGTAGGGCGTTCCGCAGCGGCGCAGCGCCACCAGCACGTCGAACTCGGCGGGGGTGAGCCCGTACTCCGGCAGCACGCTCCGGGTGGCGGCGGACAGCTCACCCGCCAGCACGGTCACGCGCTTGATCAACTCGGCGGCCGGGCCCAGCACATCCGGCAACTCGGCCTGCCATGCCTCGATCAGCTCGTCCACCGGATCTTTCACATTCAACAGGGTAGGGCACGCGTAGATAGCTTTGAGGAAAGCTTTTACATGAGCGGCCTTCCCCGTCATGGAACTCCTCCTCCATGACGCCCCCGGCCGGGGGTGGTTCACAAGGCGGGCTCTAGCGGCGGCGCACGGTGCGCAGGCCGTGGCCGGGGCGCCAGAACGACACCACCAGCTCGTCGCCCTCGACCGTGGTGCGCACCACCTCCTCCACCGCGGTCCGGAAGAGGTGGAACGGCTCGGGCGGCTCCGTCTCCGCCGCGTAACGGGCCACCAACGCCGGGTCGTTCACCTCGAACGCCCGGCCCGCGATCCGCGCGTCGCCGCCGTCCATGCCGTCCCCGGGGCCCGGGTTGGCGTGAACGGCGAACCGCGGATCGCGCCGCAGGTCCGCCGCCTTCCGCGAGCCACCCATCATTCCCAGCCACAACTCGCCGAATCTGAAGTCCACTTCGAGTCCACTGAGCCGGGGCGCCCCATCGGCCCGCACCGTGGCGAGCACATGGTGCCGGTATCCCGCGAACCGCGTCCGCACGATCCCGGCGAAGTCACGCTCCGCCGTCTCGAAATCCGCCCATGCCGTCGTCATGCCCCTATGCCACCGCGGATACCCGACACCTTCTGTCGGGTATCCGCGCCCTCTTTCACGCATATGCCAGAAGCACCTTCCCTCCATTCCTGGAAGGCTTCCACCCGGAGGAGCGGGAATCGTCGCGAACCGATCAGGCCACGCACCGAACATCACGGAAAAACGAAGGAGAAGCGAGGGATTCGTGCGGCGCTCCACAGGCCGGCGGGGCAAGCCCTGGAAACAACGGGCAGCTCTCTTCACCATTGACCCGCGCGACGCCCGGAAAAGCAGCCGGAAGGCGATCACTCCACACGCCAACTCCGCCACATATCCACATAGGACACACAGAAGGATGGCCGAAAGCCCACCTAAAAAGGCGTGGTAAATAGGGAATCACTACCGCAGCCGATGTGTCACACTTCGGCCAGGGGCCGGGGGGCCGCACCGGATAGGAGTGGTGTATAAGTGAAGGGAGTGGGAGAGCACATGGGAGGAGGAATAATCGGATACATGAGGGTTTTTTTTTTCAAGCAGAAGACGGCATACGAGATTTCTGCCTGTCTCGTGGGCTCGGAGATGTGTATAAGAGGCGGGTATGGGGAAGGGGGGTTCGGGGTGGTTCATCACGGCTGCCGCCGGCGCGCTCGTCCATCGGGCGGCGCAGGGGCGGCGGGATCGCTTCTTCACTGCGTGGAAGATGCCGCCATGTCCGGGCGTGACCGCCCGGGCAGCATGAGGTGACGCGAAACTCCACGCCCGGACGCGTTGACCCGGCGGCCGATGCCCCTCGCGGCACCGCCGTCCGGTGTCCGTCATGCGCGCGCGTCTTCCTTTCACACCTCCAGCGTCACTGTCACGCCACATTCACCTGACAGGATCGAGAAAATGAGCAGAGACAGCAAGCTGCGCAGCGTCCTCTCCGCCGGGACTCCGCGCCGCCGTGTCATGACCGCCGCCGCACTGACGCCCGTACTGGCAGGTTCGATCACGGGTGCCGCCGTGATATCCGGCGACAACAGCTCCAGCCACTCGGACGACATGCTCGAACCGGTGGTGACCCAGGAGTCGGACTGGGAGAAGGTCGCCCGCGCCCTCGGCCGCCCCGGCGACATGCGGCGGGAGATGCTCTGGCACACGGCCTTCCTCCGCGACGACCTGGAGGTGACCTCCCTGGGCTACCCGATCACCTCGTCGCTGGCGCTGGGCACGCATGTGTCGTTCGTCCGTTACAACGACGGCAGCACGATGCTGATGGGTGACCTCGTCGTCAAGGAGGAGGAACTCAACGGGGTGACCGACGCCCTGCGCCGGAACGGCATCGCGCAGACCGCGATCCACAAGCACCTGTTCGCCCACGACCCCTCGGTCCTGTGGACGCACGTCCACGACCACGGGAACGACCCGGTGCGGATGGCGCGCGGCATCCGCGCCGCGATGGACCGCACCTCGACGCCGCCCCCGGCGACGCCGGTCCGCCCCGAACTCGACCTGGACATGGCGGGCATGGACGAGGCGATGGGCATCGAGGGCGTCCAGGACCAGACGGTCTGGAAGTACTCCTTCGTCCGCAGGGAGACGATCAGCGAGAGCCACCTGATCCTGCCGCCCGGCCTCGGCTCGACCACCGCCCTCATCTTCCAGCCGGTGGGCGACGGCAAGGCCATCCTCAGCGGCGATCTGGTGATGATCGCCGACGAGGTCCAGGACACGCTGGTGGCCCTGCGCCGCGGCGGGATCGACATCGTCACGCTGCACAACCACGGCCTGCGGGACGAACCCCGCCTGTTCTTCTTCCACATCTGGGCCGCGGGCGACCCGGTGCGCATCTGCCGGGGCCTGCGCCGCGCGGTGGACACGACCGACGTCGTGCCGCTGCGGTGACGTGCTGGGAGGCCGTGGCGGGATTCGAACCCACGTAACTCGCTTTGCAGGCGAGCCCCTGAACCACTCGGGCACACGGCCATGTGCTGTGGCGTGGTGACGACTCTGCCGCCCCGGCCTCCCGCCGGTCAACGGTGCCGGAAGAAGCGCAACGCGATCGCCAACCGGCGTTCTCGGGGGTTCACACAAGCCCCTACGGGCGGATGAGGAGCTGGTGCTCGAACGTGTAACGCGAGGCCCGGTACAGGTGCGAGCCGAACTCGACGGCGCGGCCGGTGTCGTCGAACGTGGTGCGCCGCATGCTCAGCAGCGGCGCACCCTTCGGCTCGCACAGCAGCTCCGCCTCCTCCCGGGAGGCCGCGCGGGCGCCGATCGACTGGCGGGCGCTGTGCAGGGTGGTGCCGGAGGCCCGCATCAGCCGGTACAGCCCGGTGGCCTCCAGCTCGGCGGCGGTCGGCTCCAACGTGCGCGGCGGCAGGAAGTTCCGCAGGTAGGCGATGGGGTCGTCGTGCGTGAGACGGAGGCGCTCGATGCGGTGCACCTCCGCGCCCTCCGGCACACCGAGGGCCGCGGCCACCTCGCCGGGGGCCGGCACCAGGGAACAGTCCAGGACCCGGGTGGTGGGCCGCAGGCCGGCGGCTTCCAAGTCCTCGTAGAGACTGCTGAGTTCGAGCGGGCGCCGGACCTGGCTGTGCACGACCTGGGTGCCCACGCCCCGGCGGCGCACCAACAGGCCCTTCTCGACGAGCGCCTGGATGGCCTGACGGACCGTCGGACGGGACAGGCCGAGCCGTCCGGCGAGCTCTATCTCGTTCCCCAGGAGGGTGCCGGGAGGCAACTTGCCGTGCTCGATGGCCTTTTCGAGCTGCTGGGACAACTGGAAGTACAGCGGCACCGGGCTGGTGCGGTCGATGCGAAACGCCACATCCACCGGGTCCTCCTTCCCACGTTCGGAGCCTACCGCCACCCCATGACAACCACCGTCAGGAGAAGAAGGGCGGCCGATCGATCATGCGGACCGGCACCCGCCGGCCCGTCCGCTGGGCCTCGATCCCGGCCTCGCAGGCCGCGGCGACCGCGTAACCGTCCCAGGTGCCGGGCCCGGTGACCCGGCCGCGCCGCGTCGCGTCCACCCACGCCCGCACCTCGCGGTCGTAGGCGGCGGTGAAGCGGGCGAGGAAGTCGGGCGCGATGGCGCCGCCCCACCGGCCGTTCACGTTCGTCATCAGGCCGTGCGCCTCACCGATCCGCGCGGTGCCGCGCTCGCACACCGCCTCGGCCTGTACCTGATAGCCGAACCCGCTGGTCACGAAGATCTCCACGTCCACGACCGCGCCCGCGTCGGTCTCGAAGACGACGAACTGCGGGTCCCCGAGCCCCGCCGGGGCGTGCCCGTTCGGCGTCGGGCGCAGCACCTGGACGGCCGTGATCTCCTGGCCCAGCAGCCAGCGCGCCGCGTCGAACTCGTGCGAAACCGAGTCGTTGATCAGCATCTCGTCCGTGAAGTACCGGTGGACGGACACGTTGCGGTGGCGACAGTGCAGCATCAGCGGGCGACCCAGTTCGCCGCTGTCCAGCAGCGCCTTGAGCTGGAGGTACTCGGCGTCGTACCGCCGCATGTACCCGACCTGTATCCGCCGGTGTCCCAGGCGGAGTTCGGCCTCCAGCACCCGCAGCGCGCTCTCGCTGCCCGTGGTCAGCGGCTTCTCGCACAGCACCGGCAGGTCCCGTTCGAGAGCGGCGAGCAGCGCCGCCTCGTGCGCGACGCCGGGGGAGGCGATCAGCACCGCGTCCACGCCGGGCGCGGACATCGCCGCGACCGGGTCGGTATAGGCGCCGCAGCCGTCGATCCCGGCGGCCATGTCCTGGGCGCGCGCCTCGTCGATGTCGGCGACGGCGGCCACCCGGGCGCCGCTGATCACCTCGTCGATGCGGCGCACATGGTCGGCGCCCATCATCCCGGCGCCGATCACGGCGACCCCGAGCCGCCCTCCGGTGGCGTTCGTCATGCGGGACTCCTCAGCTCGCTCGCGTGGTCCGGACGGGGCTCATGCCCCGCACGACGCCAGGAAGCGACGGGTACGGCGGGCCACGGGCAGCGGCCGGTCGGGCGGGCAGGGGTACATGTCCTGTTCCACGATGGCGAAGAGTTCGACGCCCAGGTTCTGCGCCGCCGCCAGGACGGGCGGCAGCGCCGGGACCCCGCCCGGCGGCTCGGTCATCACGCCGCGCCGCACCGCCGAGCCGAACGGCAGCCCCCGGGCCACCACTTCGGCCAGGATCACCGGATCGATCTGCTTGAGGTGGAGATAGCCGATGCGCTCGCCGTAGGTCTCGATGAGCCGGAGGCTGTCCCCGCCGCAGTAGGCGTAGTGCCCGGTGTCCAGGCACAGGGCCACCGAGGCCGGGTCGGTGGCGTCCAGGAAGCGGGTGACGCTCGCCTCGCCCTCCAAGTGCGTGTCGGCGTGCGGGTGGACGACGACCCGCAGGCCGAACTCCTCCCGCACGCGCCGCCCGATGCGCTCCATGCCCGCCGCCAGGTCCGCGAAGGCCGAGGGCGTCAGGCGGCGTTCGTCCGTCAGTTCGCCGGTCAGCGGGTCGCGCCAGAACTCGGGGATCACCACCAGATGCCCGCCGCCCGTCGCCCGGGTGAGCGCCGCGACCCGGGCCACGTGCTCCCAGGTCGCGTCCCAGACGGCGGGTCCCCGGTGCGGGGCGGCGAAGACCGTCCCGGCGGAGATCCGCAGCGCGCGGCGGTCCAGTTCGTCGCGGAGCCGGGCGGGGTCGGTGGGCAGATACCCGTAGGGGCCCAGTTCGATCCACGGATAGCCGGCCTCGGCGACCTCGTCGAGGAAACGCTCCCAGGGGACCTGCCGCGGATCGTCGGCGAACCACACGCCCCACGAGTCCGGTGCCGAGCCGACCCGGATGCGGTCAAGTACCCGCGTCATCGCCGTCCTCCCCCGGCCCGGCCCCGGCGCCGCCACCGGCGGCCTGGCCCAATTCGTGCCGCAGCGCCGCCAGTTCGGCGCCGCCCGCCATGCGGGTGATCAACTCCTCCAGGGACACCGCGCCGCGCGCCGCGCTCAGCTCCACGGCGCCCAGCCGCAGCACCGTGAAGTGGTCGCCGACCAGATAGGCGTGGTGCGGATTGTGCGTGATGAAGACGACGCCCAGGCCACGTTCCCGCGCCGCCACGATGTACTTCAGCACCACACCGGACTGCTTGACGCCCAGCGCCGCCGTGGGCTCGTCCAGCACCAGCACCCGGGCGCCGAAGTGCACGGCGCGGGCGATGGCGACGGACTGCCGCTGGCCGCCGGAGAGCGAACCGACGGGCTGGTCCAGGTCGTCCAGCACGATGCCCATCCCGCGCAGCTCCGCGTCGGCGGTCCGCTTCATGCGGGCGATGTCCAGCCGCTGGAACGGCCCGCGCCCGCGCGTGAGTTCGGAGCCGAGGAAGAAGTTCCGCCAGACCGGCATCAACGGCACGGTGGCCAGGTCCTGGTGGACGGCGGCGATGCCCAGGCCGAGCGCGGCGCGCGGCCCGGAGAGCCGGACCGGCTCGCCGTCGACGCGGAACTCGCCCTCGTCGGGCCGGTGGAGACCGGTGATGATCTTGATGAGGGTGGACTTGCCCGCGCCGTTGTCACCGAGCACGCACGCCACCTCGCCCGCGCGCACGGTGAGCCGGACATCGCTCAGCGCCCGGACGGGCCCGTAACTCTTGCCGACCCCGGCCAGTTCGACCAGCGGGGGAACGGTGCCGGCCGTCATGCCCGCCCCGCCTTCCCGCGCGTCCGCCGGACGGCCGTGGCCCGCCGGCGCACCGAGAGGTTGAGCAGCGTGGCGAGCAGCAGCACCGCGCCCAGGAAGAACATGAACCAGTCGGGGTCCCAGTCCGCGTAGACGATGCCCTGGGAGACCATCCCGAACAGGAACGCGCCCACCACCGGCCCGAAGACGGAGCCGTAGCCGCCGGTGAGCAGACAGCCGCCGATGACGGCCGCCGCGATGTACAGCAGCTCGTTGCCGACGCCGCCGCCCGACTGGACGGTGTTGAACGCGAAGAGCTGGTGCATGCCGACGAACCACGCCGTGAACCCGACCAGCATGAACAGGCTGATCTTGACGAACGCGACCGGCACCCCGACCGCCCGCGCGCTCTCCTGCCCGCCGCCCACGGCGAAGATCCAGTTGCCGTACTTGGTGCGCAGCAGCACCCAGGTCGCCAGACAGGCGAAGCCGATCCACCACAGCACGGTGATCCGCACATCGGTGCCGCCGACCGTGAGGGTCGCCGAGAAGACGTTCCTGGCCTGGTCGAAGCCCTCCATGTCGCTGATGGAGTCGGTCGCCACGGTTCCGGTGATCGCCTTGGTGAGGGCGAGGTTGAGGCCCTGGAGCATCAGGAACGTCCCCAGCGTGATCAGGAAGCTGGGCAGCCCGGTCCGCACCAGCATCACGCCGTTGAACGCGCCGATCGCCAGGGAGAGCACGAGGGCGACGAGCACGCCCGTCCACACGTTGAGGGTGAGCTGGAAGGCGACCATGCTCGCGGTCAGCGCCGAGGAGACGACGGCGACGCCCGCCGACAGGTCGAACTCGCCGCCGATCATCAGCAGTGCCACGGACAGGCCCACGATGCCGAGCGTGGACGACTGGTAGAGCACGGTGGACAGCGAGTCGAGCTGCCGGAAGGCCGGGGCGGCGGCGTAGAAGAGGACGTAGACCGCCAACGCGCCGATCAGCACGCCCGTTTCGGGACGGGCCAGCAGGCGGCGGGCACGGCCCTCCCGGCCGAGGGAGCCGGCGGGCGGGGCATCGGAGCCGGCGGGCGCGGCGGCGCGGTTCACGCGGCTCACCTCGTGCCGTTCCCGGCGAACGCGGCGATCTCCTCGATGTTCTCCGCGTCCACGAACGCCGGTCCGGTGAGCACGGGTTGGACGCCGCCGCCGCTGAAATTGCCGTTGGTGTGGAAGAGCCACAGCGCGTCGATCGCCAGATAGCCCTGGAGGTAGGGCTGCTGGTCGACGGCGAACTCGATGTCCCCGTTCTCGATCGCCGTCACCAGCTCGGCGTTGAGGTCGAAGGTGGCTATCCGCGCCTCGCTGCCCGCGTCGTCCACCGAGCCCACGGCGGCCAGCGCGAACGGGGCCCCCAGCGCCACCACGTAGTCGATCGAGGACTCCTGCCGCAGCTTGGCCTCGATGGTGGAGCGCACCGACGGCATGTCGGTACCGTCCACGTAGAGGATCTCGCTCTCCCCCTCGAACGTCTCGGCCACGCCCGCGCAGCGCGCCTCCTGGTCGACGTGGCCCTGCTCGTGGATGACGCAGACGGCGTGCCCGGCCCCGGCCGCGTTGAGCCGCTCGCCGAACGCCTCGCCCGTCAGGCGTTCGTCCTGGCCGAAGTAGGAGAGCAGGCCCAGCTCCCGCCAGGCGTCCATCCCGGAGTTGAGGCCGACGACCGGGATGCCCGCCTCCTCGGCCCGCCGGACGGCGTCGGCGAGGGCCTCGGGGTCGGGGAGGGACACCGCGATGCCGTCCACGTCCTGGTCGACGGCGTTCTCGATGAGGGCCGCCTGCCCGGAGACCTCGGCGTCGCCGGCGTAGACCAGCTCGGCGTTGCTCTTGTAGGCGGCGTCCTCGGCGCCCGCCCGGACGGTGTCCCAGAAGGTGTCGCCGGTCCCGCCGTGGGTGATCAGCGCGACCTTCATCCGTGCCGTGTCGGCCTGGCCCATGGCGTTCGCCGCGTCCTCGGCGGCCTCCTGGGCGCGCCGGCCGCCCGTGTCGCTGGTGCAGGCGGACAGCAGCAGCGCCCCGAGGGCGCAGGCCGCCACCGGCACGGCGTACCGGGAGGTGTTCATCGTCCGGACCCCACTTCGCTGTGAGAGCTGAGAGACACCACGACACCACGCGTCGCTGGTCGGGACGATACTGCCCACCACAAGCCCTATTGTCCATATGTCAGGACAAATTGTTGACAGGGATGCGGTCCGGCATTACATCTGAGAGGTGTTCCACGGTGACCAGCCGATCCACCGACCCGCCGATCCGCCGAAGGGACGCCGTCATGGCCGGACCAGCCGGACCGTTCGACGTCATCACCATGGGACGCGTCGGGGTGGACATCTACCCGCTCCAGACGGGAGTACCGCTCGCGGATGTCGAGACCTTCGGGAAGTTCCTCGGCGGCTCCCCCACCAATGTGGCCGTCGCCGCCGCCCGCCTCGGCCGTTCGGTCGCGGTCGTCACCCGCACCGGGCGGGACCCGTTCGGCGTCTACTGCCGTCGCGCGCTGCGGGAGTTCGGCGTGGACGACCGCTGGGTGACCGAAGTGCCGGACCACCCGACGCCCGTCACGTTCTGCGAGATCTTCCCGCCCGACGACTTCCCGCTGTACTTCTACCGCCGCCCCACGGCACCCGACTTGATCATCCACCCGCACGAACTCGACCTGGCGGCCATCGCGTCGGCCCGCGTCTTCTGGATGACCGGCACCGGACTGTGCGCCGAGCCCAGCCGCGCCGCGACCCTCACCGCCCTCGCCGCCCGCCGCGCCGAGGCCCGACCCGGCCAGGTCGCCACCGTCTTCGACCTCGACTGGCGGCCCATGTTCTGGCCGGCCGGCTCCGCCGCGCGGGCCCGCGCCCCCTACCGCGAGGCACTCGCCCACGCGACCGTCGCGGTCGGCAACCTCGCCGAGGGCGAGGGCGCCACCGGCGAACGCGAGCCCCGCGCCTGCGCCGAGGCCCTGCTCGACGCGGGCGTACGGCTGGCCGTCGTCAAGCGCGGACCGGCCGGCGTCCTGGCCGTGGACCGCGACGGCACCGTGACCGAGGTGCCCCCGCACCCCGTCGAGGTGGTCAACGGCCTCGGCGCGGGCGACGCGTTCGGCGGGGCGCTCTGCCACGGGCTGCTGGCCGACTGGGCACAGGACCGCGTGATCCGCTACGCCAACGCGGCCGGCGCCATCGTCGCCGGACGGCTCGCCTGCTCGGCCGCCATGCCCCACGCCGCCGAGGTCGACGCCCTCCTCGCCACCGCCACCGGCCCGCCCCCCGGCTCCACCCCACCGTCAGGAGAGCCCAGTTGAGCATCAGCGTCTCCGAGATCACCACCGTGCGCGCCCGGCACCCCGAGGCCATCGCCGAGGCCGCCGCCCGCCGGCGCCGCCGCCCGTTCCTGGGCGAGCACGGCCGCCTGTTGATCGTCGCCGCCGACCACCCGGCGCGCGGCGCGCTCGGCGTCGGGGACCGCAGGCTCGCCATGGCCGACCGCGCCGATCTGCTGGAACGCCTGACGCTCGCCCTCTCCCGCCCCGGCGTCGACGGGGTCCTCGCCACCGCCGACATCCTGGACGACCTGCTGCTGCTCGGCGCGCTGGACCGCAGACTCGCCATCGGCTCGATGAACCGGGGCGGCCTGGCCGGCGCCGCCTTCGAACTCGACGACCGCTTCACCGGCCACCGCGCCGAGTCCCTCCAGCGGCTCGGTTTCGACGGCGGGAAGCTGCTGCTCCGCATCGACTACGCCGACACCGGCTCGCTCACCACCCTCCACGCCACCGCCCGCGCCATCGACGAGATGGCCGAACGCCGCCTGCCCGTCTTCGTGGAGCCTTTCCTCTGCCGCCGGGTGGGCGGCAAAGTGAGCACCGACCTGAGCGCCGAGGCGGTCGCCACGTCCATCGCCATCGCCTCCGGCCTCGGCGGCACCTCGGCCTACACCTGGCTCAAGGTGCCGGTCACCGCGGACGCCGAGCAGATGGGACGCGTGATGGAGACCTCCACCCTGCCCGCCGTGCTCCTCGGCGGCGACACCGGCCACGACCGGGACACCACCTTCGAGCGGTGGCGCGAGGCGCTGCGCCTGCCCACCGTGCGGGGCCTCGTCGCCGGGCGCTCCCTGCTCTACCCGGCCGACGACGACGTGGCGGGCGCCGTGGACACCGCCGCCGGACTGCTGTGACGAGCGAGGAGCTGTGACGACCGAGGACCCGTGACGACCGAGAAGCTGTGACGACCGAGGAGGAGCGACCGCCGCCCATGACCACCAGCCCCGGAGAGCCGGACCCCGGCTCCCGCCACCACCTGCCCGCCGGTTCGGCCGCCGCCGGCCCGTACAGCCTCGCCGTCTCGCCCGAGAGCGCCGGCTGGGGCTTCTCCTCGCTGCGCGTGCTGCCCCTCGCCGCCGGAGCGGACCACACGTTCCGCACCGGGGACAGCGAGTGGATCGTGCTGCCGCTGGCCGGGAGCTGCGCGGTGACCGTGCCCGGCGAGCACGCCGCGTTCGCCCTGCGCGGCCGGGCCGACGTCTTCGCGGGCGTCAGCGACTTCGCCTACGTGCCGCGCGACGCCGAGGCGACCGTCTCCTCCCCCGGCGGCGGCCGGTTCGCCCTGGCCGGGGCGCGGTGCGCCCACCGGCTGCCCGCCCGCCGGGGCGACGCCGGGGCCGTCCCCGTCGAGCTGCGCGGCGCCGGGCCCTGCACCCGCCAGGTGCGGAACTTCGCGGCGGCCGACGTCTTCGAGGCGGACCGGCTGATCGCCGTCGAGGTCATCACCCCCGGCGGGAACTGGTCCTCCTACCCCCCGCACAAGCACGACGAGTCCCGCCCCGGCGAGGAGTCGCGGCTGGAGGAGATCTACTACTACGAGGTCGCGCCCGCGCCGGGCGGCGCCCAGGGCGTGGGCTACCAGCGGGTGACGCCCTCCGGCCGGGGCACCGGCACCGATCTGCTGGCCGAAGTACGCACCGGTGACGTCGTGTTGATCCCCGACGGCTGGCACGGTCCGGCCATCGCCACCCCCGGCCACACCTTGTACTACCTCAACGTGATGGCCGGGCCCGACGCCGAACGCCAGTGGCTCATCAGCGATCACCCCGACCACGCCTGGATCAGGGACACCTGGGCGGAGCAGCCGCCCGACCCTCGGCTGCTCCCCCTGGCACCGGAGGCCCGCCCATGACCGAGCAGCACGTCCGACTCACCGTCGCGCAGGCCCTGATCCGCTTCCTGGCGCACCAGTTCACCGAACGGGACGGCGTACGGCACCGGTTGATCGACTCCTGCTGGGGGATCTTCGGCCACGGCAACGTCGCCGGGATCGGGCAGGCGCTGGTCGAGAGCGGCCAGGGGCCCGGCGCCCCGTTCCCGTTCCGCCAGGGCCGCAACGAACAGGCCATGGTGCACGCCGCCGTCGGCTTCGCCCGCCAGCGCAACCGCCTCTCCGCCCAGGCCGTGACCACCTCCATCGGCCCCGGCGCCACCAACCTCGTCACCGGCGCCGCCCTGGCCACCGTCAACCGGCTGCCCGCACTCCTGCTGCCGGGCGACGCGTTCGCCACCCGCCCCGCCGATCCGGTGCTCCAGCAGCTCGAACACCCCCTGGCGGGCGACGTGTCCGTCAACGACGCGCTGCGCCCGGTCAGTCGGTGGTTCGACCGGGTTCACCGGCCCGAGGCGCTGATCCCCGCCGCCCTCGCCGCCGCGCGGGTGCTGGCCGACCCGGTCGAGACCGGCGCGGTGACCCTCGCGCTGCCGCAGGACGTGCAGACCGAGGCGTACGACTGGCCGGCCGCGTTCCTCGCCGAACGCGTCTGGCGCGTGCCCCGGGCCGTCCCGGACCCCGACGCGCTCGCCGCCGCCGTCCGGGCCGTCCGGGCCGCCCGCCGCCCGCTGCTGATCGCGGGCGGCGGGGTGCACCACAGCGAGGCGGAGGACGCGCTGCGCGCCCTGGCCGACGCGACCGGCATCCCGGTGGCGTCCACCCAGGCCGGGAAGGGATCCCTGCGCCACGACCACCCCTGCGACGTGGGCGGCGTCGGCCACACCGGCACGGCGGTGGCCGACGACCTGGCCCGCGCCGCGGATCTGGTGATCGGCGTCGGCACCCGGTACACCGACTTCACCACCGCCTCCGGCACCCTCTTCGCCGCGCCCGGGGTCCGCTTCGTCAACCTCACCGTCTCCCCCGCCGACGCGCACAAGCTCGGCGGCCTGGCCCTGGTCGCCGACGCCCGCGCCGGCCTCACCGCGCTGAGAGGCGCCCTCGCCGGGCACCGCGTCGACCCCGGGTACGCCGCCGAGTACCGCGCGGGCAAGGCCCGTTGGGACCGGGTGGTGGACGCGGCCCTCACCCCCCGCGCCCCGGACGCCCGCCCCACCCAGACCGAGGTGATCGGCGCGCTGGACGCGGTCGTCGGCGACGACGACATCATCGTCAACGCGGCCGGCTCCCTCCCCGGCGACCTGCACAAGCTGTGGCGGGCCCGGTCACCGCGCCAGTACCACCTGGAGTACGGGTACTCCTGCATGGGGTACGAGATCCCGGGCGCCATCGGCGTGCGCCTGGCCGCCCCCGGCCGCCCGGTGTGGGCGCTGGTCGGCGACGGCACCTATCTGATGATGCCGACCGAGCTGGTCACCGCCGTCCAGGAGGGCGTGAGCATCAAGGTGTTGCTCGTCCAGAACCACGGATACGCCTCCATCGGCGGCCTGTCGGAGGAGACCGGAGCCGAACGGTTCGGCACCGCCTACCGGTTCCGCGCGCCCGACGGCTCCTACACCGGCGACCCGCTGCCGGTGGACCTCGCCGCCAACGCCGCCTCGCTCGGCCTGACGGTGTTCCGCGCCACGACCTGCCGCGAGCTGCGCGAGGCCCTCGCGGCGGCGCGCGCCCTCGACCGGCCCGTGTGCGTCCCCGTCGAGACGGACACCGCCGCAGGGCCCACCGCCCCGCCCGCGCAGGCGTGGTGGGACGTGCCGGTGGCGGCGACCGCCACCCGCCCGGCGGCGCGGGCGGCCCGCGCGGAGTACGAACGCCGGTCGGCCGCCCGCCGCCGCCACCTGTGAGACCGCACCCCGACGCGGCGCCGGCCCGGACTTCCCACGGAACCGGTGACGCACACCTGCCGCGGCGTCACGGATCGTCAGGGTTCCGCGACAGCCGTCACCGTTACGCGCCTTGCCCGTCACAGATGGTCAACAGACCCATGCGCCACTCCCACCCCGTCGTTCACCGGGCACAGGATCGGTGACCACCGGTCATCACCCCGTCTCACAGCGGGTTTCCGAGGAGGTGCGAAGAGTTGACGGATCGCGGACTCTGGTCGTACAAGGAGATCGCCGCGCATATCCAGGTGCAGCCGGACACCGTGCGCTCCTATCGCAAGCACGGGCTGCTGCCGCCGCCGGACGTGGTGGAGAACGGGCGGCCGTTCTGGTACCCGGACACGATCAAGAAGTGGGTCAGCCGCCGGCCGGGCCATCGGGGTGGGCGGCGGGACTGAGCCCGCCGGAGGGCGGCTCCGCCCGGCCGGCTCTGCTCGCCAACTGGGCCACGCCCGCGACGAGCAGCGAGACGCCGAGGCCGACGAGCAGCGCCGACCAGGTGCCGCCCAGAGCGGAGCCGCCCCAGTAGCCGAGGGCGACGCTGTAGGACGCCCAGACGATCTCGGCGAGTCCGGCGCCCAGCAGGTAACGCCCGGACCCGAACCGGACGACGGCGGCGGTGAGGCCGCCGACCAGCCGCCCGCTGGGCAGGAACCGGACGCCGACGACGAACGGCACGCCGTGGGTGCGGAACCGGCCGGACGTCCAGGCGAGGACCGCCTCGCGGCGGGAGGTGCGGGTCAGCCACCGGACGACCCGTCCGCCGGCCAGCCGCCCGATGCCGTACACCGCGGCGTCGCCCGCCAGGGCGCTGACGGCGACGACCAACAGGACGAGCCCCAGGCTCAGTTCGCCCGCCTCGGCGAGCGCGCCCGCGGACGCTATCAACGCCGCGTTCGGCACCAGCGGCGGAGCGGTCGTCAGCGCCAGCAGGACGTACATCCACAGTGCGCCGTCCATGCCGAAATCCCCGTTCCGTCGCCTCGGGTCGCTACCCGGTCCCCAACCTGTAAGGCAAAGCTGACACGTTGAGCGGTGAACACGAAAGGGCACTTGGCTCATTCCCGGGACCACACCGGGTTACCCCTAGGGGCGCCGCGACACGGACCCTGACGCCCCGGTAGCCTCATACCCCAGTGGGGTACATCCCCGCGGATGCGCACACACCGGCACAGGGCCGGAGAAGAGCCGAGAATCGAGGCAGACGCCATGAGCACCACGACCTACAAGGTCTCGGGCATGACCTGCGGCCACTGCGAGGGCGCCGTCACCGCCGAGGTGGGGGCCCTCCCGGGCGTGACGGGGGTGACCGCCGTCGCGACCACCGGCCTGGTGACCGTCACCGCCGAGGCCCCGCTCGACGACGAAGCGGTCCGCGCCGCGGTCGACGAGGCCGGCTACGAGCTGATCGGCCGCGCCTGACCACGACGCCAGGGGGGCGGGGGAGGGAAAACGGGAAAGCGCCCCGGCGGCGGGTCCCCCCACAGGGCCCGGCGCGGGGCGCTTCCTGTCGTCCTGCTCAGAGCGTCCCCCCACGGGACCCCGGCTGGACGACTGTCGGCGTGGATCCAGCCGAATCCGCGCCAACTCTGAACGGTTAGACCCACAGCTCCATCAAAGGTTGCACACCAAATGATGTGACCCGCGTCACATCATCGGAGTGCTTCCTAGCGCTGCTCGACCGGCTTGTAGTCGCGCTCCACGACGCCCGTGTAGACCTGGCGCGGGCGGCCGATGCGGGTGCTCGGGTCGGTGATCATCTCGTGCCACTGGGCGATCCAGCCGGGCAGCCGGCCCAGCGCGAACAGCACGGTGAACATGCTGGTCGGGAAGCCCATGGCCCGGTAGATCAGGCCGGTGTAGAAGTCGACGTTCGGGTAGAGGTTGCGCGAGACGAAGTAGTCGTCGCTCAGCGCGCGCTCCTCCAGCGCCAGGGCGATGTCCAGCAGTTCGTCGGACTTGCCGAGGGCGGAGAGGACGTCGTGCGCCGCCGCCTTGATGATCTTCGCCCGGGGGTCGAAGCTCTTGTAGACGCGGTGCCCGAAGCCCATGAGGCGGACGCCCGAGTCCTTGTTCTTCACCTTGCGGATGAAGGAGTCGACGTCGCCGCCCTCCTTCTGGATCGCCTCCAGCATCTCCAGCACGGCCGCGTTGGCGCCGCCGTGGAGGGGGCCCCACAGGGCGTTGACGCCCGCGGAGATGGAGACGAAGAGGTTGGCCTGCGAGGAGCCGACGATCCGCACGGTGGACGCGGAACAGTTCTGCTCGTGGTCGGCGTGCAGGATGAACAGCTTGTCGAGGGCGCCGGCGACCACCGGGTCCGCCACGTATTCCTCGGCCGGGACCGAGAAGGTCATCCGCAGGAAGTTCTCCACGTAGCCCAGGTCGTTGCTCGGGTAGACCAGGGGGTGGCCGATCGCCTTCTTGAAGGCGTAGGCGGCGATCGTGGGCAGCTTGGCGAGCAGGCGGATCGTGGAGAGGTGCCGCTGCCGCTCGTCGAAGGGGTTGTGGCTGTCCTGGTAGAACGTGGACAGGGCGCTGACGACGGAGGAGAGCATCGCCATCGGGTGGGCGTCCCGGGGGAAGCCGTCGTAGAAGCGCTTGACGTCCTCGTGCAGCAGCGTGTGCTGCGTGATCTCGTTGCGGAAGCTCGCCAGCTCGTCCACCGTGGGCAGCTCGCCGTGGATGAGCAGATAGGCCGTCTCCAGGAACGTGCCGTGCTCGGCGAGCTGCTCGATCGGGTACCCCCGGTACCGGAGAATGCCCTTCTCGCCGTCCAGGTACGTGATGGCCGATTTGCACGCCGCTGTATTGCCGTAACCGGAGTCCAGGGTCACCAGACCGGTCTGGGCACGCAGCTTGCCGATGTCGAAGCCCCGGTCACCGACCGTGCTGTCCACCAGCGGGTAGCGGTACTCGTCGTCTCCGTACCGCACTACTACTGCATTGTCTGCATTGTCGCCGTAGCGGTTTTCGCTCACGTCATCCCTCACCGACGTTGTGCCTCTTCCTCGAGGTGCCCTGACTCCTTCCACTGTCCCCCATCTGGAGCCAAGATGTGCACTCGGGGTCGGCCATCCGACCGCAATTTGGCACGCCGTGCCGCGAGAAAATGGACTTTACGTAACCTTACGGAACAATCCCCCCGGCCAGTCGCGCGTCGAGCGCCGTGCACCGGCGACCTGCGGAAACGGCGCGCACGGCCTGACCGAGCGCGCGTGGTGAACCCACGAGCACAACCAGTCGCTTGGCCCGTGTCACCGCGGTGTACAGAAGATTTCGCTGGAGCATCATCCAGGCGCTCATCGTCACCGGAATGACCACACACGGATACTCACTGCCCTGGGACCGGTGAATGGTGACGGCATAGGCGTGGGCCAGCTCGTCCAGCTCCGCGAAGTCGTATCCCACTTCCTCGTCCTCGTCCGTCCGCACGGTCAGCCGCTGTTCGACGGGGTCGAGACCGGTCACCACGCCGACCGTGCCGTTGAAGACGCCGTTGGCGCCCTTCTCGTAGTTGTTCCGGATCTGCGTGACCTTGTCGCCCACGCGGAACACCCGCCCGCCGAACCGCTTCTCCGGCAGCCCCGGCCGCGCCGGGGTGATCGACTGCTGGAGCAGCCCGTTGAGCGTCCCGGCGCCCGCCGGGCCCCGGTGCATCGGCGTCAGCACCTGCACGTCCCGCCGCGGGTCCAGGCCGAACTTCGCGGGGATACGGCGGGCCGCCACGTCCACCGCGAGCCGCCCCGCCTCCTCCGTGTCGTCCTCCACGAAGAGGAAGAAGTCGGACAGACCCCGCGTCACCGGCGGCAGCCCGGAGTTGATCCGGTGCGCGTTGGTCACCACGCCCGACTCCCGCGCCTGCCGGAAGATCTGTGTCAGCCGCACCGCCGGCACCGGCCCCCCGGGCGCCAGCAGATCGCGCAGCACCTCGCCCGCGCCCACCGACGGCAGTTGGTCCACGTCCCCCACCAACAGCAGGTGTGCCCCCGGCGCGACGGCCTTCACCAGCTTGTTCGCCAGCAGCAGGTCCAGCATCGACGCCTCGTCCACCACCACCAGATCCGCGTCCAGCGGCCGGTCCCGGTCGTACGCCGCGTCCCCGCCCGGCTTCAGCGCCAGCAGCCGGTGCACCGTGGACGCCTCCGCCCCCGTCAGCTCCGCCAGCCGCTTCGCCGCCCGGCCGGTCGGCGCGGCCAGCAGTACCTTCGCCCGCTTCGCCCGCGCCAGCTCCACCACCGACCGCACGGTGAACGACTTCCCGCACCCGGGGCCGCCCGTCAGGACCGCCACCTTCTCGGTCAGCGCCAGCCGCACCGCCTGCTCCTGCCCGGGGGCCAGCTCGGCCCCCGTCCGCCGCGCCAGCCACGCCAGCGCCTTCTCCCAGTCCACGTCGCGGAACGCCGCCAGCCGGTCCTCCTCGCTCGCCAGCAGCCGCCGCACCTGCCCGGCCAGCGACAGCTCGGCGCGGTGGAACGGCACCAGGTACACCGCCGTCACCCGCCCCTCGGGACCGCCGGGGCCCTCGGGATCGGGCACGGCCTCCCGCACCACGCCCTCCGGCTCCCCGGCCAGCTCGCCCAGGCAGTCGATCACCAGGCCCGTGTCCACCTGGAGCAGCTTCACCGCGTCCGCGATCAGCCGCTCCTCCGGCAGAAAGCAGTGCCCCTGGTCCGTGGCCTGCGACAGCGCGTACCGCAGCCCGGCCTTCACCCGCTCGGGGCTGTCCTGCGGGATGCCCACGGCCCGCGCGACGCGGTCGGCGGTCAGGAACCCGATGCCCCACACCTCGGCGGCCAGCCGGTACGGCTGGTTCCGCACCACGGAGATCGACGCGTCGCCGTACTTCTTGTAGATCCGCACCGCGATCGACGTGGAGACCTCGACGCCCTGGAGGAAGACCATGACCTCCTTGATGGCCTTCTGCTCCTCCCACGCCGCCGCTATCAGCGCCGTGCGCTTGGGCCCCAGGCCCGGCACCGCGATCAGCCGCCGCGCGTCGGCCTCGATGACGTCCAGCGTCTCGGTGCCGAAGTGCTCCACGATGCGCTCGGCGGTCTTCGGGCCGATGCCCTTGATCAGCCCCGACCCCAGATAGCGCCGGATGCCCTGCACGGTCGCGGGCAGGACCGTCGTGTAGTTCTCCACGGTGAACTGGCGGCCGTACTGCGGGTGCGAGCCCCAACGGCCCGTCATCCGCAGCGACTCCCCCACCTGGGCACCCAGCAGCGAGCCCACCACCGTGAGCAACTCGCCCTCGCCGCGCCCGGTGTCGACACGGGC
The DNA here is from genome assembly GCF_001493375.1 of Streptomyces specialis. Classification (GTDB taxonomy): domain Bacteria; phylum Actinomycetota; class Actinomycetes; order Streptomycetales; family Streptomycetaceae; genus Streptomyces; species Streptomyces specialis. The sequence goes on along the minus strand of NZ_LN929897.1, from coordinate 481,864 downwards.
GACGGTGTACCCGTTCTCCTCGTTGGCGTAGGTGATGCGCTCCAGGACTCCCTCGAGCACCGCCATCGCGCTGTCCGGCATGCGACGACGTTAGCCGCCGCCTCCGACAGTTCCGAAGGGCCTGGCCCCCCCAGGTCCAGGCCCTTCGATCCCCTCCTGCCATACGAGACCCACGACGGACCGGAATGGTTGCACGACAGACCGCATTCTTATGCTGTTTTTTCTCGGGTGCGCCCCGGCCCACTCCGCGCCGGGGGAATTTCCCGCCCACCGCGCCACGCTGTCAGGTAACGACGGATCTCCCGGCGTCTTCCCCGGAGGGCACCTGGGATCGTAGGAGGCGCACGATGCACACCGAGGACATCGAGGTCAACGACGACGGTCCGCGCACCACCACCGCGGGCGTCGCCCTCCCACTCACCGACCCGCGCGCACGACGCGCGGCACTGACCGGAGGCAAGGCCGCATCCCTGGCCGAAGCCGCCGGGGCCGGGCTTCCCGTCCTGCCCGGCTTCGTGGTCCTGCCCCCGGGGACCAGCCACCGGGGCCAGGATCTCCGGGACGCCTGGCGGAAGTTGAGCGCCAACGGTAGCACGCCGCTGATCGTGCGCTCGTCGTCGGCCGCCGAGGACACCGAGGACTCCTCCATGGCCGGCCAGTTCACCTCCGTCCTCGACGTACGCGGCTGGGACGCCTTCCGCGACGCCCTGCGCACCGTGCGGGCGTCGTCGGCGGAGCCCATGGCCGTGCTGGTCCAGCCGATGGTCAGGTCCCGCGTCGGCGGTGTGCTCTTCGGCGCCGACCCGGTGGCCGGCCGCACCGACCGGCTGCTGGTCAGCGTGGTGCCCGGCGGACCCGACACCCTGGTCAGCGGCGAGCGGCCGGGCACCGAGTTCCTCCTCACGCGGCACGGCAGGCTGCTGCGCACCGAGCCGGGCGACCCGGCGGACCGCCTGCTCCACACCGCGGAGCTGCACCGTCTGACCACGCCCGCCCGCCGGACGCGCCATGTCTTCGGCCGTCCGCAGGACATGGAGTTCGGCTTCGACGAGGAGACCGGCCGGCTCTGGCTGTTCCAGTCGCGCCCCATCCCCGCCATGGCGCCGCGCCCGGCCCGCCGGGCGCGGCTGCTGGGCCCGGGGCCGGTCGCCGAGACCCTTCCGGGGCTGCTGCGCCCGCTGGAGGAGGACCTGTGGGTGGTGCCCATGGCCCACGGCCTGGCGACCGCCCTCGACCTCGGCGGCACCGCCGCCCGGCACACGCTGCGCACCACGCCCGTCGTCACCGCCGTCGCCGGGCACGCCGTCGCCGATCTGGCCCTGCTGGGCATGGTGCCGCCCCGGCACCGGTGGCTCGCCCTCCTCGACCCGCTGCCCGCCGCTCGCCGCCTCGGCGCCGCCTGGCGCGTGGGCCGGCTGCGCTCGTCGCTGCCGCACCTGGCGACCGCCCTCCTCGCCGACGTGGACCGGCAGTTGTCCGAGGCGCCGCCCCCGTCCGCGCTGTCCCCGGCCGGCCTGACCGCCGCCCTGCGCTGGAGCCGCGGCGCCCTCGTCGCCCTCCACGCGCAGGAGGCCCTGGCCGGCGCGCTCCTCACCGACGACCGGCCCGGCTCCACGGCCGCCGCCGCGGCGCTGGCCGCGCTCCACCACGGCCGCGCCGAGGGGCTGACCGACGCGCAGACCGTGGCCGCGCGGCCCGAGGTGCTCGCCCTGATACCGCCCAGCCTGACCGAGCCGCCGCGGCTCCCGGCGCGCGGCGTCGCGGGCACCGGCCCCGGCACCGGCACCCCCACGCCGAGGGAGGCGCTGCGGATGCGGATCAGGTGGGTGCAGGAGTTCCAGGTGGCGCTGGTCCGCGAAGTCGCCGCGCACAGCGTGGACGTGAGCCTGATCGCGCTGCTGCGCTGGCCGGAGCTGGTGACCGTCGCGGAGGGCGGCCCGCTGCCGGCCGACCTGGCGCAGCGGCGGGCGCCCCAGGAGGGGACGCCGCTGCCGGACGCGTTCCGCCTGGCGGACGACGGTACCGTCGTCGCCCGCCGCGCCCCCGGGCGGGCGGACGGCCGCGGCGGCCAGGGCGTCTCCGGCGGACGCGCCGAGGGCGGCGCCTGGGACGGCACCGGGCAGCCGCCGCGGGACGCGGTGCTGGTCGTGCGGAACCTGGACCCGGCCCTGGCCCCGCTGCTGCCCCTCCTGACCGGGCTGATCGCGCAGACCGGCAGCCCGCTGTCGCATCTGGCGGTGCTGGCCCGCGAGCTGGGGCTCCCGGTGGTGACCGGCACGACCGGCGCGGTGGACCGTTATCCACCGGGCACCCGCCTGCTGCTGGACGGCGCGACCGGCGAGATCGGCGTCCGGGAGCACGCCGGGCAGGGGGCGTCGTCATGAGGGGCGCGCGCCTGGCCGGATATCTCTTCGGCGGCGCCGCCGCGTCGGGCGCCGCGCTCTATCTGGTGATCTACCTGTACCGCTGGCAGTGGCAGCGGGCCATCATGTGCGGCGTTCTGCTGCTGGTCGTGGAGGTGCTGCTGCTCGGGCTGGCGGCGCTGGACCGTGTCTCCCGCCTGGAGCAGCGGATCAAGGACGGCGACCGGCGACAGGACGAGATCCTCGCGCAGCTCCGCCAGGCCGACCGCGAGACGGGCGGCGGCCGTCCGGCCGGGGGCGGGCCCCGGTTCGCGTGGCTGGGCGACGGCGAGGGGCGGACGTTCGTCTTCGTGCCGGTCCTGATGGCCACGGGCGTGGCGCTGTCCGGCCTGGCCTGGGTGGTGGAGCGCGTGGCGCGGGCGACCGTGCGGCCCGCGGCGCGGCGGCGCCTGGCCGGGCGGCTGGCCCCGCTCGCGGCCCCGCCCGGCGGGCTCCACGGCGCGGTGCCCGATCTCCCCGACCGGCCGGCCCTCGGCTCCGGCCCGCCGCGCGGCCGGGTGCGGCGGGTGGCGGCCGCGGCCCTGGCGGTGGCGGCGTGCGCCGGCCTGTTCGCCGGGCTCCAGGCGATGACCGAGACCCAGCCGCCCGAGCGCGGCGGGAGCCGGGCGACGTCGCTGCTGTTCACCGTCGACGGCAACGGGGTCGACGCCTCCCGCGCCTCCCTGGCCGCCGAGCAGATGTGGGAACGCTGCCGCGACGCCACGGCGGTGCCGCTGGTCCAGGCCGGGATGACGTCCCTGGACGACGGCCTGTTCGCGGCGACGATCCACCCGTCCCTGAGCGAGCACGACGAACTCCGCCTGCGCGGCTGCCTGGAGGACGCCGGCGTGGACCGCGTCCAGCTCCATGTCCTCGGCACCGGCTCCATAGAGACCGGCTGACGCCAGACCCGCGCCGAGCACCCCGATCGCCGGTCACCCCGCCGGGGCCCTCGCCGTGAGCGCCCCGGCCCCGCCGATTCCCGCAGGCCCGGCGGGCTCGCGCGCCGTCGGCCGTTCCGGCAACGCCCTTGGCCCGCACCGGGCATGGCCGGCTCCGTGCCGCGACCCGGCGCGGGAGCCGGCGTGCGACACCCTCCCCACCCCTTTCGCACCTTTCGCCCGGCTCCGTACCGTTCACCCCTTACGATGCTGCATGCCGCTCGCACAGACGCCGGCACGGACGAAAGGGCCGGGAGACGCCATGCACGGTTTGGAGACGACCAGGTCCGGGCGGCCGGCACCGGGGAAGCCGCGGACCGACCGTGTCGTCTTCGGCGTCGCCGCCGCGCTGACCCTCGCCTTCGTGCTCTGGGGCTGCCTCGCCACCGACTCGCTCGCCGACGTCTCCGCCGACGCGCTCGACAGCGTCATCCACAACGCCGGCTGGGTGTTCGTCCTCGTCTCCTCCGGCCTCGTCGTCTTCGCCCTCTGGCTCGCCATCAGCCGCTACGGCCGGGTCACCCTGGGCGAGGAGGGCGAGGAGCCCGAGTTCCGCACGGTGTCCTGGGTGGCGATGATGTTCAGCGCCGGCATGGGCATCGGCCTGATGTTCTACGGCGTGAGCGAGCCGCTCAGCCACTTCGCCACCCCGCCGCCCGGCACCGCGCCGCTGGACACCGGTGAGCGCATGGCCACGGCGATGGCCACCACCCTCTTCCACTGGACCGTCCACCCCTGGGCGATCTACGCGGTGGCGGGCCTGGCCATCGCCTACAGCGCGTTCCGGCGCGGACGCCGGCAGACCATCAGCGCCGTCTTCACCCCGCTGATGGGCGCGCGGCGCGCGAACGGCCCGGCCGGCCGCGTCATCGACATCCTGGCCATCTTCGCCACCCTCTTCGGCTCCGCCGCCTCCCTCGGCCTCGGCGCCCTCCAGATCGGCGGCGGGGCCGAGCACCTGGGCTGGATGTCGGAGGTCGCGACGGGTGTCCTCGTCGTGATCATCGCCGTGCTGACCGCGGCCTTCGTGCTGTCGGCCGTCTCGGGCATCGACAAGGGCATCCAGTGGCTGTCCAACATCAACATGGTGCTGGCCGGGCTGCTGGCCGTCTTCCTCTTCGTCGCCGGCCCGACCGTGCTGATCCTCGATCTCGTCCCGACCTCGGTCGGCTCCTTCCTCGACGCCCTCCCCGGCATGGCCGCCCGCACCGAGGCCAGCGGGGGCGAGGACATCGGAGGCTGGCTGTCGAGCTGGACGGTCTTCTACTGGGCCTGGTGGATCTCCTGGACGCCGTTCGTCGGCATGTTCATCGCCCGCATCAGCCGGGGCCGGACGATCCGGCAGTTCGTCGGCGGCGTGATCCTGGTGCCCAGCGCCGTCAGCCTGCTGTGGTTCACCGTCTTCGGCGGCACCGCGATGCGCCTGGAGGCGCGCGGCGCGGGCATCACGGACGAGGCCACCACGGAGGGACGGCTGTTCACCGTTCTCCAGGAATACCCGCTGGCGAGCCTGACGACCGTGCTGGTCATGGTCCTGGTCGGCATCTTCTTCGTCTCCGGCGCGGACGCGGCCTCGATCGTCATGGGAACGCTGTCGCAGCACGGCACGCTCACGCCGCACCACCTGATCGTCGTGTTCTGGGGCGTGGTCACCGGCGCCGTCGCCGCCGTCATGCTGCTCATCGGCGGCGGCGGGTCCGACGCCCTGGACGGCCTCCAGAACCTGACGATCCTCGCCGCCGTGCCGTTCACCCTGGTCCTGATCGGCCTCGGCGCGGCCCTCATGCGCGACCTGCGCCAGGACACGGTCATCGTGCGCGGCGAGCAGGCGGAGGAGGCCGTGGAGATGGCGGTCATCGCGGGCCACGAGCGGTACGCGGGCGACTTCGAGATCCGCATCGGCCCCGGCACGGGCGAGATCGACATCAGCTCGACGCACCCGGAGAAGCCACCGCCGGAACGGTGACCCGCGACCGCTCCGGCGCCGCCTCCCCGGGTCAGGGCGCGACGGCGGCCGGCAGGTCCTTGCGGTAGAAGCTGGTCGGCCGGGGCACGCCGTCCGGGTCGGCCGCGTGACCGGGCACCTCGCCGAACTTGATCCATCCCTCCGACCGGTACAGGCGCTCCGCGCCGCTGTCCTTCTCCGTGTCGAGCATCAGCAGCGTCACCCCGGCGTCGGCGGCGGCCCGCTCCGCCACGGCCAGCAGCGCGCGGGCGACCCCCCGCCGCCGTGCCGCGCTGTGCACCAGCAGCTTGACGATCTCGGCGCGGTGCCGCCCGGTCGGCTTCTGCTCGAAGACCAGGGAAACGGTCCCGATCCACCGCCCGTCCCCGTCCACCGCCGCCCAGACGGCCATCCGGCCCGCCGCGACGGCCGCCGCGTGCCCGGCCCACCACGCCGCCGCCTCCCCGGCCGTGAAGGGCCGCAGAAAACCGACGGACGCCCCGCTCTCCACCGCGTCCACCACCAGCTCCGCCAGCCTGGGCAGTTCCCCGGCGGCCAGCCGTACCGTCCTCACGGCAGCACCACCACGACCGCGTACCGCACCGGATCGGGGCCGGGGCACCGGTACCGCGAGGCGCCCCAGAGCCGGAACCGCAGGCAGTCCCCGGCCGCGAGCCGGTGGTCCTCGTCCCCCACCCGGATCTCCAGCGGGCCGCCCGCCAGCACCCAGACGTGATGTTCGAGCCCGGGGACCGGCGGCCCGTCGTACGGCACGTCCGCGCCCGGCTCCAGCACCCCCTCGATCACCTCGCCGCGCAGCCCGGCGTGCGGCGGGGACACCGACCGCCGGACGAAGCCGGCCTCCTCGTCCCGCCACACCGCCTGCCGCGCCGCCCGCACCACCCCGAACGGCTCCCGCTCGACCTCCATCAGCAGCCGCGACATGGTCCGCCCGTAGACGGAACAGAGCTTGCCGAGCAGCGCGGCCGTCGGGCTGATCTCGCCCCGCTCCAGCCGCGACAACGTCGAACGGCTCACGCCGCTGCGCTCGGCCAACTCGTCCAGCGACCATCCGTGTTCACCCCGGAGCCCGGCCAGCCGCTCGGCCAGCCGGGCGTCGAGGGACGTACCGTCTCTCATATGCGAGAGGGTATCCCAGATCAGGGAGCGAGGTGCAGCGCGAGACTGTCGAGCAGCATCCGGCTCCCCTCCTCCGCCGCCGCGCACTCCTCCGCCGACTCGCACTCCTGCGTGAGGACCAACCGCGTCCGCCGGCCGCCGTCCAGCTCCGCCAGCTCCATGTCCAGCAGCGCGGGCTCCGCCCGGCCCGGGACGTCCATGGACGTCACCAGCCGCCGGGGCGCCTCCACCACGGGATAGGTCCCGGTCATCGGGAACTCGCCGCCGTCCGGCGTCACCAGCGTCGCCCGCCACGCCCCGCCCGGCCGCACGTCCAGCTCCACGGACGGCAGCGGCGCCCCGAACCACTGCGCGAACCGCTCCCGCAGCGTCCAGGCGTCCCACACCTCCGCCACCGGCGCGTCCAGCTCCCGCGTCAGCGTGTACCCCGTCGTCGTTCCGCTCATGACCGTCATCTCCCTGTGCTCCGGTACGTGTCTCGACACCGGGACAGACCACGCCTCCGCCGGAAACTCATCGGCGGCTAGGCTGCCCGTCATGAACGACTCCGCCCCCCTGGCGACCGGTCCGCTGGGCATGCGCCTGCTGGCCTTCGAACGCCTCCCGGAGGACACGGAGTTCACCGACGCGCCGGTCGGCTACAGCCTGGTCGCGCTCTGGCACGCGGGCCTGCTCCTGCTGGTCCACGTGCGGGGCCGGGACTGCTGGGAGCTGCCCGGCGGCTCGATCGACCCGGGCGAGACGCCCCGCGAGGCGGCCGTCCGTGAGCTGCGCGAGGAGACCGACCACGTCCTCGCCCCCGGCGACCTCGTCTTCACCGGCTTCGCGATGACGTCCCTGCCGGACAAACGCGTGCTGCGCGGCGCGCTGTACCGGGGCGAGACGGCCGACCCGACCGCGTTCGAGCCGAACGACGAGATCTCCGCGATCCACTGGTGGAACCTCGAAGACCCGCTCCCGTACGGCCGGTTGCAGACCGTGGACGCCTACCTCGCCGGTCTGGCCCGCACCGCGGGGCCGGGCACGGCGGACCGGCCCTGACGGCGCGCCCATGGGCCGGGTGCACGGTCTCGCGTACGCGGAACACCCGGACGGCACCGCGCGCGTCACGCACCACGGCCGCCCGGCCGTGACCGCGCGCTTCCTCGCGGAGGTCACGACCGGCGACCCGCGACTCGTCATGGCCCGCCGGACCGGCGACCACAAGAGCGGCGACGAACGCACCGCCGCCGCGCACCCGCGCGACCGCCGCGCTCAGTAACGCCGCACGCGGCCGGCCACGGCGTTGCCGATCACCAGGTACACCGCCGCCGCCAGTCCGTAACCGCAGACCACGCGGGCCCACTCCTCGTCGAAGGTGAACAGGTCGTGCGACCAGCTCGCCAGCCAGCGCGAGGCGTCGTGGAGGAACTCCACCAGTTCGTTGCCCCGGTTGGCATCCAGCAGGTACATCAGGATCCACAGCCCGATGATGAAGGCCGCGACATCGGTGGCGACCGCTATGACGGCCGCCACCGGACCGAATCTCGTGTTTTTAGCGGACATGACATACCGGGTTGCCCGGCCGCCCGACGCCAAACCCTCGCGCCGGCCCGGGAGTACGGCGACCGCCGCCCCCACGCGGGCCGGTGGCCCCGCCGGGCCGTCGCGCCGGGAAGAGCCGGCTGCCGGAGAACGGAAACGTTGCACGCGGCACGGCTCCGGCCGATTCCCCCCACCGATTCCCGCCATCCCGGAGCACCCCGTGACTGTCCGAAAGTGGCGGGGTTCCGCGAGCCGGGAAGAGCCGTATAGTCGAGAGCCCCCGCAGCGAAAGCGGCGCCTCACCCCCGGCTTTCCCACGCGCGACGGAGAATCGTAGAAGATTCACCCAGCGGAAAGGCGGGAGAGAAAAGAATCTTCCGCCCACGCGACGCCGAACCCTCCTCTCCGGTGAAACGTTCCCCGTCGCACCGGCAGCCGGGAAGGCCGCCGCCGGACCTCCGCCGACGGCGGAATCCCCGGCAGCCCGGCTGGATCATTTTTCAACTTTCCCGATTTCCCCGATCCCCGAATTCCCCCACTCCTCCGACGAGAGGGAACGCCATGGTCACAGCGGCGGAATCACACGCCCCGGACCCCGGAGGGAGAGACCCCGACGCCCACCGGACGGAGCCGCCTCGCACGGCCCTGTCTCTTATACACCTCCGACCCGGTGGGGTAGCGGGCCACCCCCGCCCCCCCCCCGGGGGGGGCGGGGCGGGGGGGGGGGGGGCGGGGCGGGCGGGGCGGGTGGGGGGCCCCGCGGCCCCGGCCCCGCCCGGCCCCCCCCCCCCCCGGGGGGAGAGCGGCGGGGGCGGCGCTCGCCCCCCCGCCCCCCCCCGCCCCGGACGGCGACCGCCGTTTCGGTGACAGCGCCTGGCAGACCCATCCCTACTTCCGCCTCCTGCACCGCACCCACCAGGCGGGGGACCGGTTCCTGCGCGAACTGGTCGACGCCGCCGAGCTGTCCAGGAGCCAGCGCCGCCGGGCCCAGCTCGCCGTGGACCTCCTCAGCGACGCGCTCGCGCCCGCCAACAACCCGTTCGGCAACCCCGAGGTGCTCAGGAACGCCGTGCGCAGCCGCGGCGTCAGCCTGCTGAAGGGCGCCCGCAACGCCGCCGAGGATCTGCTGCGCAACCACGGCCGCCCCCGCCAGGTCGAGGCGGCCCACTTCGCCCTGGGCCGGGATCTGGCCGCCACCCCCGGGCGCGTGGTCCTGCGCACGCCCTTGCTGGAGCTGATCCAGTACGAGCCGCAGACCCCGACAGTGCACGCCGTTCCGCTGCTGCTCAGCCCGCCCTGGATCAACAAGTACTACGCCCTGGACCTGGCGCCCGGCCGCAGCCTCCTCGAATGGGCGGTCCGCCACGGCCACACCGTCTTCACCATCAGCTACCGCAACATCGACGGCGGCTTCCACGACGTCGGCCTGGAGGACTACCTGTTCCGGGGGCTGCTCACCGCGTGCGACGCCGTGCGCGACATCACCGGCGCCGAACAGCTCAATCTCATCGGCGCCTGCAACGGGGGCACGCTCGCGGTGATGCTGCTGGCCTGGCTGGCCGCGGGCGGCGACGAGCGGGTCCACAGCGCCACCCTGCTCAACACCAGCATCGACTTCTCCGACCCCGGCATGCTCGGCGCCTTCTGCGACGACCACACCCTCCACCACGCCGAGAGGCTCATGGCCCGGCGCGGCTACCTGGACGGCCACCACCTGGCCATGCTCTTCGACCTCCTGCGCGGCCGGGACCTGTTCTGGCACTACCTCACCCGCGGCTGGCTCATGGGCGAGAGTCCGCCCCCCTTCGACATCCTCACCTGGAACAACGACGTGATGAACGTCGCCGCCGCGACCCAGCGGGACTTCCTGCACGGCCTCTGCCTGGAGAACGGACTGGTCGAGGGCTCCCTGAGGGCCTCCGGCCGGCCCCTGCTCCTGGACCGGGTCCGCGCGGACGTCTTCATGGTCGCCGCCCGCAACGACCACCTCGTCCCCTGGCAGGCCGCCTACCGCGGCGCCCGGACGCTGGGCGGGGACGTCCGTTTCGTCCTCACCTCCGGGGGCCACGTGGCCGGGCTGGTCAACCCGCCGCGCCCGAAGGTGCGCCACTGGACCGCCACCACCCTGTCCGCCGATCCCGGTCAGTGGCTGGCCGGCGCCGAGGCGCGGTCCGGCTCCTGGTGGGAGCCGTGGGCGGACTGGCTGGCCGAGCGCGCCGGCGACCGGCAGGCCCCGCCCGGGATGGGCAGCGCCGCCCATCCGGCCACCGACCCGGCACCGGGTACGTACGTGTACCACTGATCGACTCCCGCCCGCCGCCGGAGCGCTCGCCGCACGGAAACGTGGCGCGTTCTCCCCACCGCTACCGATAACAGCCGGCCCACGCCACGCGCGGCGCCCCGAGGCCATGCCGCCCTGCGCGCGACCGGAAGAATTCGCGGCGACCGGTTATTCCGCACGGCATCCGGCCGGGATTTCCGGAGCCATTTCGAGCCCTTTCCCGACACCCGCTTCCCACAGAACCTACCTGTCAGTAGCGTGATGGAGGCGGGGATCGATCCACCTTGAAAGGAGCGAGCCGATGCCTCCCGACGAAATGATCGAACGCCGGGTCACCGTCCAAGGAATTTCCACCCTGTACTTCGAGGCCGGCGAAGGCCCGGTGATCCTTCTGATACACGGCAATGCCACCACTCCCCGGGACTGGTGGCGGATCATGCGCGAATTGTCCGCGACCCACCGGGTGGTGGCACCGGCATTACCCGGTTATGGCGACACCGGTCCGCTGGGGAACGTGCGGCCGGCGCGTCTGGTGGCGTTCCTGACCGCGTTCCTCGACGAGCTGGGCGTGGACCGGGTCATCGCGGTGGGCCATTCCTTCGGCGGGCTGCTGGCGGGCGAGTTCACGCTGACGCACCCCGGGCGGGTGACGCGTCTGGTGCTGGCCGACTCGGCCGGGCTGGGACGCGCGGTGAGCCCGGTGCTGATCGCCCAGTCGCTGCTCCCGCCGCCCGTCGCCACCGCGCTGGTCAAGGCGCTGACCCTGCCCGGCGCCGACGTGGCCAGGGTCCTGGGCCTCGCGACGCAGTTCCGGCAGCCCTGGCGGGTGCCGCTCTTCGTCTGGGTGAGCCAACTGCGGCTGTCGCACGCGCCGACCTTCCTGCGCACCTCGTTCACGGTCATCCGGGTCGGCGTCGGACTCCTCGGGCAGCGCTTCGTCCTGACCGGCCGGCTCGACGAGATCCGCGTCCCCACGCTGCTCATCTGGGGCCTCACGGACTCCGAGTTCCCCGTGTGGCAGGCATGGTCGGCGGCACAGCGGCTGCCCCTGGGCCGCGTGGTGGTCATCCCGGGGGCCGGCCACCCGTCCTACCTGGAGTGCCACGAGGAGTTCGTCGACGCCCTCGCCCCCTTCATCCGGGACCGGGCCGCGGCGGGACCGCCGCCCCCGGGCTGACTCCCGCCCCGCCCCCCCCCGCCCGGGCCGCCGCCCCCCCCCCCCCCCCGCCGCTGCCGACGCAGAGGCTCGCGGCTACCTCGGTGCGCTCCCTCGCCGACACCCAGTCGAGTGGTGTTGCCACGACCCCGCGCGCCCGCGGCGCTGCGCTCCCCCCTCCGCCGGCGGCGCCGGAGGGCGGGACGCGCGCCACCCCGCCCCGCTCGCCGGCGGGACACCGGACCGCCGGCTCCCCGATGGAGGACACATGTCGAACGACACACCCCGCGGCCCGGTCCGCGAGGAAAGCCACCCGGTCGTGATCATCGGAGCCGGAGTGGGCGGCAGCGTCGCCGCCTTCCGGCTCGCCGACGCCGGCGTGGACAACCTCGTGCTGGAACGGGGCCGCCGCTGGCCCATCACCCCCGACGGCGACACCTTCCCCACGGTGCCGTACCCCGACAAGCGCATCATATGGCTGGACGACAAGCCCCCGACTCCGGTGTGCGACCAGGTGCCGTGGCTGGCGCGGATCACCGAGTCGATCACCGCGGCGGCCCTGCCGCGCTCCACCGGGCTGCTGGACGTGCTGCCGCACAAGAACCTCACCGTCGTGTGCGGCGCCGGAGTCGGCGGCGGCACCCTCGTCTACGGCGGGATCCTGCCGCAGCCGAAGGCCGGCCCGTTCCGGGAGGTGTTCCCCCCGGAGGTCGACTACGAGGAGATGGACCGCGTCCACTACCCGCGGGCCCGCCGGCGCCTGGGCGCCGCCGACTTCCCCGACGACGTCCTCGCCCACCGCCGCTACCGCTCCAACCGCGTCTTCGGGTCCGCCGTCGAGAAGGCCGGTCTCCCCGTGGAACGGGTCCCCTCCACCTTCGACTTCGACATCATCCGGGCCGAACTCGACGGCCGCGCCAAGCCGTCGGCCACGGTGGGGCAGTACTTCTTCACCGGATGCGACAGCGGCGCCAAGCTGAGCGTGGACCGCACCTACCTGGCCCGCGCCGAGGCGACCGGGAGGACGGAGGTACGGCCGCTGCACAAGGTCACCGCCATCGCCCAGGACGCCGACGGCCGTTACCGGGTCTCCGCCGAACGGCTCGGCGTGGACGGGGACGTGCTGGAGCGGATCGACGTGCTCTGCGCGCGCCTGATCCTGGCGGCCGGCGGCGTCCACACGCCCCGCATGCTGGTCACCGCCCGCGACACCGGCGCGCTCCCCCTGCTGAACGAACACGTGGGGGAGCAATGGGGCACCAACGCCGACCAGTTGCCCCTGATCAGGACGATCGCGGTGGCCACCGGCAGCCGCCAGGGCGGCCCCCCGACCTTCCTCACCCGGAACGCCGACGGCTCCGCCCTGCTCACCCAGGGAGGCCAGCCCGTCCCGGTCGAGACCGGACTGCTGCTGTGCCCCGGCGTGGGCATGTCCGACCGCTTCGGGCGGTGGACGTACTCCGCCGCCACGGAACACGCCCACCTGCGCTGGGCGAGCGGCAGCGACACCACCGGCCGGCGCGCGATCACCGAGCTGCTGCACCTCGTCGCCCGGCACATCCCGCTCGGCGGCGTCGGCCTGAACCCGCTCGCGCCGCACCCGCTGGTGCTGCACCCGCTCGGCGGCGCGGTCATCGGCAAGGCCACCGACGCCTACGGCCGCCTGCACGGCCACGACGGCCTGTACTGCCTGGACTCCGCCCTCATGCCGGGCTCCACCGCGGCCGTCAACCCGGTCCTCACCATCGCCGCCGTCGTGGAACGCTGCCTGGACCACGTCATCGGCGACTTCACCTCCTGACGACACGCCCCGCACGGCGTCGGGGAACCGGGAAACCGGACAACCGGAAGGGGAACGCCCATGTCCCTCACGCAGCCGCCCGGGTCCGGGTCCCCCGGGCCGAACCCACCCGCCACGCCGGTCCTCACCGGCCCCCTGCCCGCGTTGTTCCGGCGCCACCCGGAGTTCGTCGACGCCCTCGGCATCCGGGCCGGGACCCTGCCGCCGGTCCGAGCCCTCCGGGAGCACGTGCGCGAGCCTTACGGTCTCAGGTAGAGAGGCGGCCGGGGCCGGCCCCGGCCGCCGTCAACCCCCCACCGCGGGCGTCGGTTCGCCCACGTACGTGCGCCACAGCTCCGCGTACCGCCCGTCCGCCGCCAGCAGTTCCGCGTGAGTGCCGTCCTCCACCACCCGGCCGTGGTCCAGCACCACCACCCGGTCCGCCCGCGCCGCCGTCGTCAGCCGGTGCGCGACGACCAGCGTCGTCCGGCTGCCCGCGAGACGGTCGGTGGCCCGGTTGACGAGCGCCTCCGTCGCCAGGTCCAGCGCCGCCGTCGCCTCGTCCAGCAGCAGGATGTCCGGCTTCACCAGCTCCGCCCGCGCCAGCGCGACGAGCTGCCGCTGACCCGCCGACAGGTTCCGCCCGCGCTCGCCGACCTGATACCGGTAACCGCCCGCCAGCGCCGCGATCATCCGGTCCGCGCCCACCGCCCGCGCCGCCGCCGCGACCTCGGCGTCGGTGGCGTCCGGCCGCCCGTAGGCGATGGCGTCCCGGACCGAGCCCCGGAACAGGTACGGCTCCTGCGGCACCACGCCCAGCCGGTGCCGGTACCCGGCCAGGTCCAGCTCCCGCAGGTCCGTGCCGTCCACCCGCACGGCGCCCGCCGTCGGGTCGTAGAAGCGGGCGACCAGCTTCACCAGCGTGGACTTGCCCGCACCCGTCTCCCCGACGAACGCGACGGTCTGCCCGGCCGGAATCCGCAGCCGAATCCCCGACAGGGCCTCTTCCTCCTCGCCCCGGTACACGAACCGCACATCGTCGAACTCCAGCTCGCCGCGCAGCGACCCGACCGCCACCGGCGCGGCGGGCACCGGCGTGCTCGTCGGCTCCCGCAGCAGCTCCTGGACGCGGCGCAGCGACACCACGGCCTGCTGGTAGCCGTCGAAGACCTGCGAGAGCTGCTGCACCGGCGCGAAGAACAGCTCGATGTACAGCAGATACGCCACCAGCGCGCCCGCCGTCAGCGTCCCGTCCCCGACCCGCCCGGCGCCGACGATCAGCACCCCGGCCGTCGCCAGGGTGGCCAGAAGCTGCACGAACGGGAAGTACACCGAGATCAGCCACTGCCCGTACACCCGCGCCTGCCGGTAGCCGTCCGACCGTGCGGCGAAGCGCTCGTACCCGTCCCGCTCCCGCCGGAACGCCTGCACGATCCGCAGCCCGGCCACCGACTCCTGGAGGTCGGCGTTGACCCCGCTGACCCGCTCGCGCGCCAGCTCGTACGCCCGGACGCTGCGCCGCCGGAAGAAGACCGTGCCGATCACCAGCGGCACCAGCGTGACCAGCACGACCAGCGCGAGCTGCCCGTCGATCGCGACGAGCACGCCCATGATCCCGAAGAACGTCAGCACCGCGACCAGCGCCTGCGTCAGCCCGGTCTGGAGGAACGTGGTCAGCGCGTCCACGTCCGTCGTCATCCGGGTCATCACCCGGCCGGCCTGCTCGCGTTCGAAGTAGTCCAGGCCCAGCCGCTGAAGGTGCGCGAAGATCTTCACGCGCAGCGCGTACAGCGCCCGTTCGCCCGTACGGCCCACCGCCCGGATCGCGCCGTACTGCGCGGCCCACTGCGCCAGCACCACGGCCAGCGCCAGCCCGGACGCCACCCACACCGCGCCCAGCGCGTCGCGCTGCACGCCCTGGTCGATGCCGTGCCGGATCAGGACCGGCAGCAGCAGCGACGCCACCGCGTCGGCCACCACCAGCAGCAGCGCCAGCGCCAGCGGCCGGCCCAGGCCACCGAGGAGCCGCCGCAGCCCGTAACTCGTCTCCGGACGGACGGCCCGCTCCTCGTCCACGTCCGGCACGTCGGTGGCCGGGGGCAGCGCGGCGACCTGCGCCAGCAGTTCCGGCGACGCGCCCTCCGCGCGGTCCTCCTCCTCGGCCGGCCCCCACAGCGCCGGGTCACCGGCGGGACCCGCCGCCCCCGTCGCGGTGACCCCGGCCGGGCCCCGTTCGCCGCCGCCCAGCTCGCCGGGATCGGCCAGCAGCCGCCGGTACAGCTCGCAGCGCGCCACCAGCTCCTCGTGCGTCCCGCTGTCCACCACCCGCCCGGCGTCCAGCACGGCGATCCGGTCCGCGAGCTGGAGCGTGGACTGCCGGTGCGCGATCAGCAGCGTGGTCCGGCCCGCCATCACCGACCGCAGCGCGCCGTGGATCTCGTGCTCCACCCGCGCGTCCACCGCCGACGTCGCGTCGTCCAGGATCAGCAGCCTGGGGTCGGTGAGGATGGCGCGGGCCAGCGCGACACGCTGCCGCTGCCCGCCGGAGAGCGTCAGGCCCTGCTCGCCGATCACGGTGTCGTAGCCGTCGGGCAGGTCGCGGATGAACGCGTCGGCCTGCGCCGCCCGCGCGGCGGCCACGATCTGTTCCTCGGTCGCCTCCGGATGCCCGTAGGCGAGGTTGGCGCGGATCGTGTCGGAGAAGAGGAAGCTGTCCTCCGGCACCAGCCCGATCGCCGCCCGCAGCGAGTCGTACGTCAGCTCCCGGATGTCCTCGCCGCCCACCCGGATGGTGCCTCTGTCCGGGTCGTAGAAACGCGGCAGCAGCAGCGAGACGGTGGACTTGCCGCTGCCGGAGGTGCCGACCACGGCCAGGGTCTCCCCCGGGTCGATGCGCAGCGACAGCTCCCGCAGCACGGGCCGCCCCTCGCCGTACCCGAAGCCGACCCGGTCGAACTCCACGGTGGCGGGCGCGTCGGCGGGCAGCGGGCGCGCGTCCGGGGCCTCCCGGATCTCCGGCTCCATGTCGATGAGCTCGAACACCCGCTCCACGCCCGCGCGGGCCTGCTGCCCCACGGTGAGGATCACGGTGAGCATCCGGACCGGACCGACGAGCTGCGCGAGGTAGGTGGAGAACGCCACGAACGTGCCCAGCGTGATCTCCCCCCGGGTGGCCATCCAGCCGCCGAGGGCCAGCATCGCGACCTGTCCCAGGGACGGCACGGCCTGGAGGACGGGCGTGTAGCGGGCCGTCAGCCGCACGTTCCGCATCCGGGCGGCGAACAGCCGCCGCCCCGCCGCCCGCAGCTTCGCGGTCTCCTGCTCCTCCTGTCCGAACCCCTTGACGACGCGGACCCCCGTGATCGCGCCGTCCACCACGCCCGCGACGGCGCCCGCCTCGTTCTGCGCGACCCAGGTGGCGGGGAACAGCCGGACGCGGCTGCGGTCGGCGACGAACCACAGCGCCGGGCCCACCGCCAGCGCGACCAGGGTGAGCACCGGCGACAGCACCGCCATCACGACGAGCGAGACGGCGAAGAGCATCACGTTGCCGATGGTCATCGGCATCATGAAGAGCAGGCTCTGGATGAGCTGGAGGTCGCTCGTCGCGCGGCCCACGACCTGCCCGGTGCTGAGCCGGTCCTGCCGCCGCCCGTCGAGCCGGGTGATCGTGCGGAACATCTCCGTCCGCAGGTCGTGCTGTACGTCGATGCCGAGCCGGCCACCGTAGTAGCGGCGGATGAACGTCAGCGCGTAGACGACGAGGGCCGCCCCGATCAGCAGCCCGATCCACAGGCCGAGACCGTCCTCCTCGCCGATGACCACGTCGTCGATGACGACCTTGACGATCAGCGGCATCAGGGCCATGACCCCCATGCCGGCCAGCGACGAGCCGACCGACAGGAGCAGGTTACGGCGGTACCGCCAGCAGGCGGCGGTCAGCCGTCGTATCCATCCACCGTCCACGCCATTGCCTCCCGCTCCACGCCCGCCCTGCCGCTTCCACCGGTGGCCAACGCCCGGGCCTGCGCGTTTCATCCCACCGCAACACCATGAACGGCGGCCCGCCACCGCGGAAAACCGCTTGCGGCCCGCCCGCGCCCCGGCCTACGGTCACCGCCATGGGAATCCAGGCGCTGATCAACGGGCCGTGCGCCGCCGCGCCGGCCGCCGGCTGGAGCCCGCTCCAGACCCGCCGTCCGCGCCGCCGGCGCCCGGCCCTGGTCTGACCTCTCACCCCCTCGGCCCAGGGCCGTCCGTGTGTCCACCGCACCCGGACAGGCCGCCGACCGTCGTGGCCTGTCCTCACACACGAGGACGACGCCCGTGGCTTCCCGCCGAAAGCACCTCTCGCAGAACTTCCTGTACGACACCGGCGTGCTGCGCCGGATCCTGCGCGCCGCCGACCCGCGCCCCGGCGACCTGATCGTCGAGCCCGGCGCGGGCGAGGGCACCCTCACCCGCGTCCTGGCCCGCGCCGCGCGCGAGGGCATCGCCTACGAGCTGGACCCCGCCCTGGCCGCCCGCCTCCCCGCCCGCCTGCGCCACGAGCGGAACGTGCGCGTCGTCCCGGGCGACTTCCTCACCGCCCGCGCCCCGAGCGCGCCGTTCGCCGTCGTCGGGAACATCCCGTACTCCCGCACGACCGCCATCGTCCGCTGGTGTCTGGACGCCCCCGCGCTGACCTCGGCCACGCTGGTCACCCAGCTCGAATTCGCCCGAGGGCGGACCGGCCGCTTCGGCACCTGGCCGCTGCTGACGGTCGTCACCTGGCCGGAGTTCGACTGGCGCCTCGGACCGCGCCTCGACCGCCGCCACTTCGTCCCGGTCCCCAGGACCGACTCCGCGGTCCTGCGCCTCGTCCGCCGCGAGGCGCCGCTGCTCCCGCGCCGCGACCTGCCGGCCTACCGGGCCCTGGTGACGGAGGGCTTCACCGGCGTCGGCGGCTCCCTGCGCGCCACGCTCGGCCGGCACCACCCCGCGCCCCGCGTCCGCGCGGCCCTGGCGGCGGCCCGCGTCCCGGAGAACGCCCCGGTCGGCCTGGTCAGCCCCGACCAGTGGCGCGTCCTGTTCCACCACCTGCGCCGGGCCCGGCGGTGACCGGCGTCCGCCGTCCGGGTCCCGGCGCGCGCGTCCCGATGAGTTCCGCCGCCCGCCCGGGTCATTGCTCCGACACCCCGTCATGAGAGGAACCACCGTGCTCAAGGACAGCAAGGCGTTCAGCGGCTTCTCCGTGGACGACATCCCGGCGGCCCGGCGCTTCTACGGCGAGACGCTCGGCCTGGACGTCTCCGAGGAGAACGGCATGCTCGTCCTCCACCTCGCCGGAGGCCACGACCACCTGATCTACCCCAAGCCGGACCACACGCCGCCCCCCTGCACCCTGCTCAACTTCCCGGTGCCCGACATCGAGGCCGCCGTCGACCACCTCGCCGGACGCGGCATCACGTTCGAGCGGTACGAGGGCGCCGACGAGAAGGGAGTCCACCGCCAGGAGGGCCCGCCCATCGCCTGGTTCCGCGACCCGGCGGGGAACTACCTGTCCGTCCTCCAGAGCTGACCCGGACGGCACAGCGGATGACCGGCCCGGCCGTTCCCCGGATCGGCCGGGTCGTCACCGCACGGCGCGCCCGCCGCCCGGAGCCGGGCCGGGTCCTCCACCGTCATGAAGCCGGGCGCGAGCGACTCGTTCACCCGCACGGGCGCGAAGTCCCCCTTCCGCCCGGCGTCGGCCCCCGGCGCCTCGGCCGCCTCGGCCAGCCGGGTCCCCAGCGGCTCGTCCTGGTCCGCGAAGACCCGGAAGCCGGAGATCACATCTCGGGCACTTCCCCTCCCTCACACGGACTTCGGGGCGATACTGGCCGTATGCCGACGACCGCCGTGCCCTCCCGAGCGGACCTGATCGACCACCTCATACGCACCCGCATCGCGGGCGACGTGGCGACTCCGCGCGAGAACAACCTCTCCCACTACCGGGAGCTGGCCAACGGCAACCGGTACTTCTGGCTCGGGCTGGAGTTCGGCGACCGCTGGACCGACGAGCAGGACGTGCTGGCCGTGATGGCCGAGCGCTGCGGCGTGGACGAGGACCCCGGGCACCGGCAGGGTCAGGACACGATCGACCCGGAGCTGACCGTCGCCGGACTGGACCGGGCCGCGTCCCTGCTGCGCAAGGCCGTGGAGGGCCGGCGGCGGGTGCTGGTCGCCACCGGGCACCCCGGCGGCCTCCTCGACGTGCACGCCCGCACCGCCGCCGCCCTGGAGGCCGCGGGCTGCGATCTGGTCCGCGTGCCGATCGGGCTGACGGCCGACGAGGGCGTCGTCGCCCAGATGGCGGGCGTCGCGATGTACGAGCGGGGCGCCACCCTGTGGCACACGCACTCCCCGCAGCCCATGGCCGAGATCCTCGACGCCCTGCGGCGGCAGGGCGAGCCGCTGCCCGATCTGGTGGTCGCCGACCACGGCTGGGCGGGATGCGCCGCGCTGCGCGGCATCGACACCATCGGCTACGCCGACTGCAACGACCCGGCGCTCTTCCTCGGCGAGGCCGAGGGCACCCTGTCGGTGTGCGTCCCGCTGGACGACCACGTCACCAACCCGCGGTACTACGAGCCGCTGACCGCCTACCTGCTGGACGCCGCCGGGCTGGCCGGGGCGTGACGCCCCGGGCCGCCCGCCACGACCGGCCCCTGCCGGACGCCGCGCCGGGCGACGTGCCGCTGGCCGTTCCCGGCGCCGACGGCCTCTACCGCCGCCACCGCCCCGACCCCGAGTCGTTCGACGCGAGCTGGAACGCGGCCGACGTGCACCGGCTGTTCGCCCGCCTCACCGGCCCCGACCGCCCGGCGGCCCTCGACCGGTTGCTGACGGCGTGGGAGGGCGTCCTCCCCGTCTGGCCGCGCGGCGCGGACGCCGAGGCCGTCTTCGTCTGGCCGAGCCGCGACGTGGCGCTGACCCCGGTGCTGCTGACGCACGGCCTGGTGCCGAAACGGATCGCGGCCGTCCGCCCGACCGTCCACCAACTCCCCGGCCCGCGCGAGAGCCCCGACGCCCAGATCCGCCCCCTGGAGCCGGCCGACACCGACCGCGCCACCCGCCTGTGGCTGGACGGACTGCGCTGGGACGCCCAGTTCGGCGCCTGCGCGATCCGCGCCTCCTCGGCGCGGAACGTCAGGGAGCGGCTGTCCGCCACCCTCGCCTGGGTCGCCGCGACCCCCCGCGACGTGGTCGGCCTGCTGGCCGTGGACGACCCGTCGGGGCGGACGGCCCTCCCGCGCGGCACCGGCTATCTGACGTCCCTGGTGGTCGCCGCCCCCCACCGGGGCCGGGGCGTGGGCACCGCGCTGGCGAGGACCGCGCACGCGGCACTCGCGGAGGCGGGCTGCACGCGGACGACGCTCCACTACGCCGCGCTGAGCCCGGTCTCCGCGCCGTTCTGGCACCACCACGGCTACCGCCCGCAGTGGACGACGTGGAGCCGCCGGGCACCCCTGTGCTGACCCCACCGCCCCGGGAGGGCCGGCGGATCAGGGCCGCGGCCTCGGCACCCGCATCAGGCCCTCCTGGATCACCGACACCGCGAGCTTCCCGTCCCGGGTGAAGATCCGGCCGCGCGCCAGACCCCGGCCGCCCTGCGCCGTCGGGGAGTCCGTGTCGTACAGCAGCCACTCGTCCGTCCGGAACGGCCGGTGGAACCACATCGCGTGGTCCAGGCTCGCGCCCACGATGTCGCCCGTCATCCAGCCGCCCCGCCCGTGCGCGAGCAGCACCGAGTCCAGCAGCGTCATGTCCGAGACATACGTGCCCAGGCACAGGTGAACCACCGGGTCGTCACGGTCCCCGTCGAGCTTGCCGTTGATCCGGAACCACACCTGTGACCGGGCCTCCCGCGGCTCCCCCGCCGTGGCGAACGGCGGCTCCGCGACATAGCGCAGGTCGATCGCCCGTCTCGCCTGGAGCAGCAGCTCCACCGCGCTCTCGTGGAAGAACAGGTCCGCGTAGCGCGGCAGCAGCTCGTCCGCCGTCGGCAGCGTCTCGGGATCCGGCGCGTCCGGCATCTGCTCCTGGTGCTCCAGACCCTCCTCCGCCACCTGGAACGAGGCCGACAGGTGGAAGATCGGCTGCCCGTGCTGCACGGCCACGACCCGCCGGGTGGTGAACGAGCGGCCGTCGCGGATGCGGTCCACGGTGTAGACGATGGGCGAGCCGGGGTCGCCCGGCCGCAGGAAGTAGGAGTGCAGGGAGTGCGGCAGCCGGTCCTCGGGAGCGGTGCGGCAAGCGGCGACCAGGGCCTGGGCGGCGACCTGCCCGCCGAAGACCCGGGGAATCACGGAGGCGTGGCTGTCGCCCCGGAAGATGTCCCGCTCGATGCGTTCGAGGTCCAGCAGGTCGAGCAGATACTGCAGAGTAGCGTCCATACCGGTGATTCTTCCGTACAAATACGCGAAAGCCCGGATCCTGGTCGGGATCCGGGCTTCCGGTTCAGTAGCGGGGACAGGATTTGAACCTGCGACCTCTGGGTTATGAGCCCAGCGAGCTACCGAGCTGCTCCACCCCGCGTTGATGTCTCAACCTTAGCCCGGCCCGGACCAGCCGTGCAAATCGACAGTCACCCACCGGCTACGGCCGTGGCGGCGGCGCAGTCGGGGCAGCGCCCGTAGTACGTCACGTGCGCCTCCGAGACGGCGAAGCCGAACCGCTCCCCGGCGGGCAGCGCGGCCAGCGGGTCGGCGGTGATCCGCACGTCCCGCATCGTGCCGCACCCGGAGCAGATCAGGTGCTGGTGGGGGTGGTGGGCATTCGGGTCGTACCGCTTGGCCCGGCCGTCCGTGGTGACCTCCAGGACCTCGCCGAGCGCGACCAGCTCGCCCAGCGTGTTGTACACGGAGGCGCGGGAGATCTCGGGCAGCCGCTCGGCGGCCA
The DNA here is from genome assembly GCF_001493375.1 of Streptomyces specialis. GTDB lineage: Bacteria > Actinomycetota > Actinomycetes > Streptomycetales > Streptomycetaceae > Streptomyces > Streptomyces specialis. The sequence continues at coordinate 459,773 of NZ_LN929897.1, read as the reverse complement.
GCGCGTGCACCTCGTCCGCGGTGAAGTGGACATGCTCACCGTCCAGCACCTCGGCGATGACCCGCCGCTGCGCGGTGAGACGCCAGCCGCGGTCACGGAGTCGCTGCAGCAGGTCGCTCATGCCTTCCACCCTAACGCGGGACCCTCCTTGACCCGAGCGTGTACAGATCGAGGGTGTGTCTTGACTTGGACATAGTCCAATATAGGATCTGGACTGACGACGGCCAAGGGCCTGAGCAGGACAGAGCACCGGAAAGCTGAAGGGCGTGGCAGGCAGATGACCGACCAGATCGCGACGGGACCGCTCACCACGGAGGCGGGGGCCCCCGTCGCGGACAATCAGAACAGCCAGTCCGCCGGTGTCGGCGGTCCCGTGCTGATCCAGGACCAGCTCCTCATCGAGAAGCTGGCCCACTTCAACCGCGAGCGGATCCCGGAGCGGGTCGTGCACGCCCGCGGCGCCGGGGCGTACGGCACCTTCACCGTCACCGCCGACGTGACCCGGTGGACCCGGGCGAAGTTCCTCTCCGAGGTCGGCAAGCAGACCGAGGTGTTCCTCCGCTTCTCCACCGTCGCGGGGAACCTGGGGGCGGCCGACGCCGTGCGCGACCCGCGCGGCTTCGCGGTCAAGTTCTACACCGAAGAGGGCAACTACGACCTGGTCGGCAACAACACGCCCGTCTTCTTCATCAAGGACGCGATCAAGTTCCCGGACTTCATCCACACGCAGAAGCGGGACCCGTACACCGGCTCTCAGGAGGCGGACAACGTCTGGGACTTCTGGAGCCTGTCGCCGGAGTCCACGCACCAGGTGACCTGGCTGTTCGGCGACCGCGGCATCCCCGCGTCCTACCGCCACATGGACGGGTTCGGCTCGCACACCTTCCAGTGGAGCAACGAGGCGGGCGAGGCGTTCTGGGTCAAGTACCACTTCAAGACCGACCAGGGCATCAAGAACCTCACCACCGAGGAGGCCAACGTCCTGGCGGGCACGGACCCCGACAGCCACCAGCGCGACCTGCGCGTCTCCATCGAGAACGGCGACTTCCCGTCCTGGACCGTGCAGATCCAGGTGATGCCGGCCGCCGACGCCGCGACCTACCGGTTCAACCCGTTCGACCTGACCAAGGTCTGGCCGCACGCGGACTACCCGCCGATCACCATCGGCAAGCTGGAGCTGAACCGGAACCCGCGGAACATCTTCGCCGAGGTTGAGCAGTCGATCTTCTCCCCGCACCACTTCGTGCCGGGCATCGGCCCCTCGCCCGACAAGATGCTCCAGGGCCGCCTGTTCGCCTACGGCGACGCCCACCGGTACCGGGTCGGCATCAACGCCGACCACCTCCCGGTGAACCGGCCGCACGCCACCGAGGCCCGCACCAACGGGCGCGACGGCTTCTTCTACGACGGCCGCCACGGCGGCGCGAAGAACTACGAGCCGAACAGCTTCGGCGGCCCGGCGCAGACCGACCGACCGCTGTGGGAGCCGGTCGCCCTCTCCGGGTACACGGGGGACCACGAGGCCCCCCGGCACACCGAGGACGACGACTTCGTCCAGGCCGGGAACCTGTACCGGCTGATGTCGGACGAGGAGAAGGACCGTCTGATCGAGAACCTCGCGGGCTTCATCGCGAAGGTCTCCCGGGACGACATCGCCGAGCGGGCCATCGAGAACTTCCGCAAGGCCGACGAGGACTACGGCAAGCGGCTCTCGTCCGCGGTCCAGGCCCTCCGCGGCTGATATCCCGATATCACGCCGCTTGCCGTGTTACCCCGGAGCGGCCGGACGCCCAGAGGCTCCGGCCGCTCCGGACCGCTCCCGGCGCGATCCCGCCGGCCGGCGGGGCTCAGGCCCTGCCGACCACCGGGGTCCAGCAGTTGATGATGTCGCGGACCGAGACGATGCCGACCGGACCGTCGGCGTCCAGCACGATCAGGTGCCGGAAGCCGCCCTGCGCCATCGCGGAGGCCGCGTCGGCGAGCGTCCACTGCGGAGCGGCGAAGACCACGTCCGTGGTCGTGTGCGCGCCCGCCCGTTCACGGTCGGGATCCTGGCCCCGGCCGACCGAGGTCAGGACGTCGCGCTCGGTGATGATGCCGATGCCGGAGGTCTCGGGGTCGAGCACGACCGCCGCGCCGACCCGGCGGGCCGACATCAGACGGGCGGCCTGACGGAGTGTGTGGTTCGGGCCGATGGTGAGGACGACGGTGCTCATCGCGTCGCGGACCAGCATGGGATGAGCCACCTCCTGCCATGAGAGGGGGTGAGGGAGGGGTGAAGCACCCGGAAAGCGGAGAATCCGGGCGGCACTTGCGAGGGGTTTCACAAGGCCACAAGTGGGGGGATTCCCATGCTCACACGCCGCCACCGCCCCAACAAGGGCGCGTACCGCGAAAACCCGGGCCCGGGTCAGGCGCCGCCCAGGTACCCCAGCAGCCCGTCGTGCAACAGGCCGTTGGACGCCGCCGCGTCCCCGCCGAGCGGGGTGTCCCGCCCGTCGAGGCCGGTGAACCGGCCGCCCGCCTCCCGCACCACGATCGCGTTCGCCGCCATGTCCCACAGCGACAGCTCCGGTTCGGCGCAGATGTCCACCGCCCCCTCGGCGACCATCATGTAGGACCAGAAGTCGCCGTACGCCCGCGTCCGCCAGCAGGCCCGGGTCAGCTCCATGAACCCGCCGAGCCGCTCGCGTTCCTCCCACCCCGACAGCGACGAGTAGGAGAACGACGCGTCCGCCAGCCGGGACACCCCCGACACCCGCAGCCGCGTCGCCGACGTCAGACTCCGGCCCGTGTAGGCCCCGCCGCCCAGCGCGGCCCACCAGCGCCGCTGGAGCGCCGGCGCGGAGACCACCCCCACCACCGGCCGGTCGCCGTCCTCGCCGCGCTCCATCAGCGCGATCAGCGTCGCCCACACCGGCACGCCGCGCACGTAGTTCTTGGTGCCGTCGATCGGGTCCACCACCCAGCGGCGCGGCCCCTGCCCCTCGGCGCCGAACTCCTCGCCGAGCACCGCGTCCCGGGGCCTGGCCCGCTGGAGGACGCCCCGGATCAGCTCCTCGGCGGCCCGGTCCGCCTCGCTGACCGGCGTCATGTCCGGCTTGGTCTCGACTTTCAGATCAAGGGACTTGAAGCGTTCCATCGTCGCGGCGTCGGCGGCGTCGGCCAGGACGTGGGCGAGACGGAGGTCATCGTGGTAATCGGACATGCCCCACAGTATGGGCCGCGACGGACCTGGTCCGTTGCCGGATGTCTTGACACCTCCTCCCCCTCCCGTCAATCCTGTCCCGAATTCCGTCCGAGATTCCGTCCCGAGTCCTGTCCCGAGCCTTGTACCGGTGCGAGGAGGCGAAGATGCCCACCGCGCGTGAGTCCTTGCTGCGTGCCGCCAGGGACGCCCTGGAGCAACGCCCCTGGACCGTGGTCAGGATGGTGGAGATCGCCGGCGCGGCCGGGGTGTCCCGGCAGACCCTCTACAACGAGTTCGGCGACAAGGCCGGGCTGGGCGCGGCGCTGGCGGAGCGTCAGGTCACCGCGTTCCTCGACGGTTTCCGCGCGTTCTGCTCCGGCGACCAGGCGTCACCGGCCGAGACCATGGCCGGGATGACGGACTGGATCCTGCGCGCCGCCCACGCCGACGTCCTGGTCCGCGGCTCCCTCGTGGGCTGCCCGGGCGCCGGGCTGCCGCAGTCCGTGTGGCGGCCCGGCGAGCTGGTCGCCGAGCTGCGCGACCGGGCCGTGCGCGCCCTGGCCCGCCGCACCCCGCCCGCCGAGGCGGAAGACTACTACGAGCGCTTTAAGACAAATTAATCCGGAGAATGTTTGTTTTCAAGCAAAAGACGGCGTACGAGGTTTCTAGCTGGCTCTGGGGCTCGGAGAAGTGTATGAGAGACAGCCCGCAGACGCCGCGAGGGCGACTAGGCGCGGTGTTCCGGGTCGCCAGCAGGCGGCGCAGGGAGTGCAGGCGGGCCGGGTCCGCGTGGCCCTCGGTGACCCACGCGTCCAGCGCGCAGTCCGGCTCGTCGTGGCTGCACGCGCGCGGGCACTCCACCGTTCCCGGCTCCAGGTCGGGGAAGGCGTGGATCACCCGGGACGGGTCCACGTGGTGCAGCCCGAACGACCGCACGCCCGGGGTGTCGATGACCCAGCCCGAGCCGCCGGGCAGCGGCAGGGCGAGCGCGGAGACGGTGGTGTGCCGGCCCCGGCCGGTGACCGCGTTGACCTCGCCCGTGGCCCGCTGCCGCTCCGGCACCAGCGCGTTGACCAGCGTGGTCTTGCCGACCCCGCTGTGCCCGACGAACGCGGTGACGCGCCCGGCCAGCAGCTCCCGCACCCGGCCCACGGTCTCCTCGTCGAACTCCTCGCGCGTGGTCACCACATGACGGATGCCGAGCGACCCGTAGCTGTCCAGCAGCGCGTCGGGCGGGGCCAGGTCGGACTTGGTGAGGATCAGCAGCGGGTCGAGCCCCGCGTCGAACGCCGCGACCAGGCAGCGGTCGATCAGGCGCGGTCTGGGCTCGGGGTCGGCGAGGGCCGTGACGATGGCCAACTGGTCGGCGTTGGCGACGACGACCCGTTCGAACGGATCGTCGTCGTCCGCGGTGCGGCGCAGCGCGGACCGGCGCTCCTCGACCCGCACGATCCGCGCCAGGGTGTCCTTGTCACCCGACAGGTCCCCGACGACGGCCACCCGGTCACCGACCACGACGCTCTTGCGGCCCAGTTCCCGGGCCTTCATCGCGGTGATCGTGCGGTCCCCGACCAGGCAGTGGACGCGGCCCCGGTCCACGGTGAGCACGAAGCCCTCGGTGGCGTCCTCGTGGGCCGGGCGGCGGTTGGTGCGCGGCCGGGTGCCCCGGCGGCTGGGGCGGACCCGGATGTCGTCCTCGTCGGTGTGCTTCCCGTACCGGCGCATGGCGGCCGACCTAGTCGCTCTCTCCCGAGAGCATCCGGTGCCACAGATCCGGGAAGTCGGGCATGGTCTTGCCGGTGGTCGCGATGTTCTCGATCTCGATGTCCTTCACGACGAGACCCAGGATCGCGCCCGCGGTCGCGAGCCGGTGGTCCTCGTAGGTGTGGAAGACGCCGCCGTGCAGCGGGCGCGGGCGGATGCGCAGACCGTCGGCGGTCTCGGTGACGTCGCCGCCCAGCGAGTTGATCTCCTTGGTCAGCGCGGCCAGCCGGTCCGTCTCGTGCAGCCGCAGGTGCGCGACACCGCGCAGCACGGACTCCGAGTCGGCCAGCGCGGCGACGGCCGCGATGCCCGGGGTCAGCTCGCCGACGTCGCTCAGGTCGGCGTCGATGCCGCGCACGCGCCCGGAGCCGGTCAGCGTCAGCCCCCGGTCGTCCAGGACGCAGCGTCCGCCCATGTCCGTGAAGATCCGCCGCAGCTCGTCACCGGGCTGCGTGGTCCGCCGGGGCCAGTCCGGGATGGTCACGGAGCCACCGGTGATCAGCGCGGCGGCCAGGAACGGCTGGGCGTTGGACAGGTCGGGCTCGACCACCAGGTCACGGCCGAGGAGCGCGCCCGCGGTGACCCGCCACACATTGGGCTCGCCGCCGGAGTCGGGCGAGTCCACCTGGGCGCCCGCCTTGCGCAGCATGTCCACGGTCATCCGGATGTGCGGCACGGACGGCAGGGTGCGGCCGGTGTGGCGGATCTCGATGCCCTGGTTGAAGCGGGGCGCGGAGAGCAGCAGGGCGCTGATGAACTGCGACGAGGTGGAGGCGTCGACCTCGACATGCCCCCCGTCGAGCGACCCGGCGCCGTGCACGGTCATGGGCAGCGCGCCGCGCCCGTCGTCCTCGACGCGGGCGCCGAGGGCCCGCAGGGCGTCGATCAGGCCGCCCAGCGGGCGCTCGTGGGAGCGGGGGTCGCCGTCGAAGCGCACCGGCCCCTCGGCGAGCGCGGCGAGCGGCGGCAGGAAGCGCATCACGGTCCCCGCGTTCCCCACGTCCACGGTGGCGGGCGCCTGCGGCATGCCGGGGATCACCCGCCAGGACTCGCCGCGGCCACGCGGCAGCCCGGAGACGGCGGAACTGGAGGAGACGGTCTCCTCGATGCTGATGCCCAGGGAGCGCAGCGCGTCGGCCATCAGGAGCGTGTCGCGGGAGCGCAGCGGGCGGCGCAGCCACCCCGGGTCGGCGGCGAGAGCGGCCAGGATCAGGGCGCGGTTGGTGACCGACTTGGATCCGGGCACCGTGACGGTCGCATCGACCGCGCCGGAGGCGAGGGGCGCGGGCCAGAGCGCGAGGTTTTCGCTGTGGTCGGTCATAAACACTCACTCTAGTGCGCGACGCGCCGCCTCCACCCGGAACTACAGGCCGAGCAGCCAGCGAGCGCCGCCGGTCAGGGACGTCAGGGTGACGGCGTGGAAGAACAGGAACCACATCGCGGCGGGCACGTGCGTCAGCCGGGCCAACTGGTCGGCGTCGGAGTCCCGGGCCGCGCCACGCCGGCGCTTGGTCTGGAGCTCGAACACCGGCCTGACGCCGCCCAGCAGCAGGAACCACACCACCAGATACGCGAACGCCGCCTGCACGTCCGGCCCGGTGAGCCAGGACACCAGCAGGAACGCGGCGCCGGTGAGGACCACGGCCAGCACGCCGTAGGCGTTGCGGACCATGACGAGCAGCGCGAGCAGGAGAGCGGTGGCCCCCCACAGCAGGGCGGTGATGCGGCCCTCGGAGAGCAGCGCCGCGCCGCCGAGCCCGAGCAGCGAGGGCGCGGTGTACCCGGCGGCGGCGGTGAGGATCATGCCGAAGCCGGAGGGCTTGCCACGGGAGACGGTGAGCCCGGAGGTGTCGGAGTGCAGCCGTATGCCCTCCAGCCGCCGCCCGGTCAGCAGGGCCATCAGCCCGTGGCCGCCCTCGTGCGCGATCGTGATGGTGGTGCGGGACAGGCGCCAGACGCCGAACGGCGTGACCGCCGCGAGGGCGAGGGCGGCCGTCCCGAGGATCAGCCAGAGCTCGGGCTCCGGCTGCGTGCCGGTCACCCGGTTCCACAACTCGTCGAAGTCAGCGATGTCCATAGCGGGCCGATTTTAGGGGCCCGCCGGTCAGTGTGGGGTTAATTCGCGGATTGTGTGATCGCTTGCTCTATCCGGGCGACGAGCGCGTCGGCGTCCACGCTCCCGTCGCCGGCCGCCAGCGTGGCGGTCAGCTCCGCGACGGCGGCCCGCAGCGCGGTCACCTCGGCGACGAGGGCGGTGAGGTGCCCCCAGGCGTCCTTGGTGGCGCCCTCGGCCTTGAACTGCCAGGTGTGGTGCGGCGACGAGGCGTCGTCCCACATCTGGCGGGCGTCCCGGCTGTCCAGCCGGGTGTCCTTGTACAGGGCCACCTGACGGGCTGCCGCCAGCGCGATCTTCTCGATGTCGTCGTCGGACACGGCCATGTCGTCCTCCTCCGGATTCCAGTCGGCGGCGTGCTTGAGTCGTTCCGCGACGCGCTTGCGCACGTCGCCCATCGTGATGCCGGGGCCGCGCGGGTCGATCTTCCCCGGCTGCCACTCCAGGTGGCCGATCACCGAGGTGTCGCCCGTGGTGCCCCAGCCGTGGGCCCGGCAGATCGCGGCGGAGGCGCGGACCGCGGCCTCGACCTGCTCGGGGGGCCACGGGTCCTTGTTGTCGCCGAGGTTGACGCACTCGAACCCGTAGAAGTGGGTGTTGCCGTCGGTGTCGGCCTCGTTGTCGGCGGGCAGGGACGCCTCGGCGATCACGGCGGCCAGGACGTCGCCGTCACCGGACCCGGCGTGGTTGGCCCGGCCGTTGCCGACCAGGTACACGGTGCCGTCCTTGGCGATGACACCGTGGCACAGCGGCCCCGGCAGGTCCGAGCGACCCGCGTAGCACAGCTCGACCGTCGCGTCGGTCCCCGTGGTGACGGTGTGGTGGATCATCACCCCGTTCACCGGTCCCCAGGGGCCCTTCTCATTGCGGTTGTTCGTGCGCCACGACTTGTACTCGACGACCTTGACGCCCTCGTTCTTCAGCGCTTTCAGCAGAGAGTCGGCGGAGAGTGGAGAAGCCACAGCAATCCCCCTTCGCTCCGGGGCGGGGCGCCCCGGACGCTGTAATCAGATTGCCACGGGGAGTGGCACCCCGTGCCCAACTTGACGGAAATAACGCCCTTTTGGGGGGCACGATGGACGATCGGCGCGGTGGCGCGCGAACCGGCGTGTTCCCGGTTGCGCCTGCGTCGGGCGGGCAGGGTGAGGGCAGGGCCGTCGACCGCGGTCCATGACATGTACAGGGGGTACCCGGTGTCGGTCCTGATCATCGGCCGCGGACGGAGCATCGTGGACAAGGCCGTCGCCACGCTGCGGGAGAACGGCTTCGAGGCGGCGGGCGTCACGGCGGACGAGGACGCCGTCCGCCTGCTGGCCGCGGGCGGCGTCGGCGCGCTGGTGATCGGCGGCGGCGTGGGCCCCGCGAGCCGTGAGCGGCTGGCCGGCCTGGCCCGCCCGGCGGGCGCCGAGGTCATCCACGGCCGCGTCGGCCGCGGCGGCATCCGCCGGTACGTCCGCCGCCACCTGATTCCCGAGCTCCGCCGGCTCCGGTCCTCCTGAGCCCACCCGGCCCCGGACCGCGCGAAGGCCCGGCCGCGCCGAACGCGAGCCGGGCCTTCGCCTGGGGTGGCGCGGTCAGGGGACCGGCGGGGTGACGGTCGACCAGCCGTCGTCCAGGGGGACGTCCGTGATCCAGCTGTCGTCCAGGGGCACCACGGTCGACCAGCCGTCGTCGGCCGGGGCGTCGTCGGCGAGCGCGGGACTGGCTCCGGCCGCCAGCAGCGCGGTCGCCGCGCCGGTCATGATCAGGCGTCGCACGCGTGTCATCGCTTCTCCATTCGCGAGCGTGAGAGGGGCTGTCCGGCGGCGGGCGACTCCCGGCGCCGGTACCGCGGGCGCCGGGCGGGGGGTGAACGGTCACCCGCCACGCCCGTCGCAAGCCCGGTGTTCCAGGGCTCTCCCCCGCCCGGCGCGTCCAGTCTGCCGGGGCCGGTCCCGCGGTGTCGTTGACGCGCAGTCCCCACCCGGACCGACTTTCCGTCTCCATCACCGACGACGGACGACGGCGCTGCCCGGCCGCGCGGCGCCGGCCGGCGGTTCGGGGCGCGAGCCCCGCCTTCGCGCCGGCGTCTCCCGACGCTCGCCATCACGGGGAGTATGAGAAGAACTTCCGACAGACGGGTTCCCGTCGTGTTCCCGGCTTCGCGACATGACGAAGGCCCGACCGCGTTTCCGCGGGTCGGGCCTTGATCGTCTGGGGTGAGCGACGGGACTTGAACCCGCGGCCACCTGGACCACAACCAGGTGCTCTACCAACTGAGCTACGCCCACCATGACCGGTTCAAGCGGGAGAAGAAACCCTTCCGCACCGGCCGGGTTATGAGTGTACAGGGTCCGCGGCCCTGCCGACGCCCGCGTTTCTCAGCGCACCACGTGCTGGGCGGCGATCCGTTTGGCCGCCTCGGAGTCGGGGCCCGGCTGCGGCACGAAGACGGCCTCGCGGTAGTACCTCAGCTCGGCGATGGACTCCTTGATGTCCGCCAGCGCCCGGTGGTTCCCGCCCTTCTCGGGGCTGTTGAAGTAGACCCGCGGATACCAGCGGCGGGCCAGCTCCTTCACCGAGGAGACGTCGATCACGCGGTAGTGCAGATGCGACTCCAGCAGCGGCATGTCCCGGGCGAGGAAGCCCCGGTCGGTGCCGATCGAGTTCCCGCACAGGGGGGTCTTCCCGGCCTCCGGCGCGTGCTCCCGGACGTAGTCCAGGACCAGCCGCTCCGCGTCGGCCAGCGTGGTGCCGCCCGGCAGCTCGTCCAGGAGCCCGGAGGCGGTGTGCATCGCCCGCACCACCTCCGGCATCGACGCCAGCGCCGCCTCCGGCGGGCGGATCACCACGTCCACCCCCTCGCCGAGCACGTTCAGCTCGGAGTCGGTCACCAGCGCGGCCACCTCGATGAGCGCGTCGTCGGCCAGCGAGAGTCCGGTCATCTCGCAGTCGATCCACACCATGCGGTCGTTCATGCGAACAACCTTACGTCGCCGGGCGCGACCGGTCCGCGAGCGTCGCTCACCCCGCGGGGCGCCCGCGCTGGCCCGGCAGGCGGGGCGAGAAGCCGTCGCCGACGGGCTTGCCGCGTTCCGCCGTGTCCTGCTGCCGCGCCCGGTACGCGGCCCGGTAGGCGGCCGGGGAGGAGCCGAGCTGCCGCCGGAAGTGACCGCGCAGGGCCACCGGCGAACGGAACCCGCAGCGGCCCGCGACCTCGTCCACCGAGTAGTCCGACACCTCCAGCAACCGCTGCGCCTGGAGCACCCGCTGGGTGATCAGCCACTGGAGGGGCGCGCTGCCGGTCAGCGCCCGGAAGCGGCGGTCGAAGGTGCGGCGGCTCATGTAGGCCCGCGCGGCCAGGGTCTCGACGTCGAACTGCTCGTGCAGGTGCTCCAGCGCCCACGCGACGACCTCGGCCAGCGGATCGGCTCCGATGTCCTCGGGTAAAGACCGGTCGAGGTGCCGGTGCGGCTGCGCCTCGGTGCCGGCGCCCCTGCGGGGCGGCAGCACCAGGCGGCGGGCCAGCGCGGCGGCGGCCTCCGGGCCGTGGTCCGTGCGGACGATGTGCAGGCACAGGTCGATCCCGGCGGCCGTGCCGGCGGAGGTCAGGATGTCGCCGTCGTCCACGTACAGCTCCCGGGGGTCCACATGGACCGACGGATAGCGCTTGGCGAGCGTCGGGGCGTACATCCAGTGGGTCGTCGCCGGGCGCCCGTCCAGCAGCCCGGCCGCGCCGAGGGCGAAGGCCCCCGTGCACAGCCCGACGATCCGGGCCCCCTCGGTGTGCGCACGGCGCAGCGCGGCGAGCGCGGGAGCCGGTGGCGGGCCGGTGATGGACCGCCAGGCCGGGACGATGACGGTGCCCGCCCTGGCGACGGCGCTGAGGCCGTAGGGGGCGCGCAGTTCGAGACCGCCGGTGGTGCGCAGCGGTCCCTCCTCGCCGGCGCAGGCGAGCAGACGGTAACGCGGCACCCCGGCATCCTGGCGATCGACGCCGAAGACGGACAGCGGGATGGAGCTTTCGAACATGGGACTGCCGCTGAACAGCACCACCGCGACGACTTCGCGGCGGCGGCGGGCAGCCAGCTTGACGGCGGGCTCGGGGCCGTGCGTTGGGTCCTGGTTCATGCTCCTCAGTTCCCTCGGTCGTCGCATCCTCTCGGTCCTGCCACGTTTCCCCCGACGTCATTGCCAAGATCGAATCTACTGTGTCGGTTGAGGTTGGCGGGACAAGTTCACCACTCGGCGCTAAGTCGACATGACAACGTGGCGTGAAGCATTCGATCAGGAAGCGTTACACGGACGGGCAGTTGGGGGAAGTGGGCCTCACCTCGGCACTCGTCGCCGGGAGGGCCCGGAACCGAGCCCGCGTCACCGCCCCGGCCTGCGAAAGGTGTTGTCGGGATGGGTGGGCAACGTGGTTCTGATGAGGGGAAGTTGGCTGAAAATAAAAGCTGTCGGCACGACAGTCCGACCGCGAGCGGGGCGTACGCCGGGGGCGTCCGCCGGTTCGCGGCGCTGTAGTTCCCCGGCCACCCTCAGCGAGCCGCCGCTGCTCGCGCGGGGGCGGACGCGGCGTCCGGGAGGCGGGCGCGGGGCGGCTCGCGGGGCCGGTCACGCTCCGGAGGCGGCCGTGTCGCGATGTGTCCGAAAGCATTGCGCGGCCGGGCGCCCGTAGGGCATGCTGCTCCGTCACGGCGTCAACGCAGGGTCTCCGGTTCCGCACGCACCGTTTCTGGGATCCGGCTGTCCGGCGCCGTACTCTGGAGGGAGAGCCACGGAAACGGCGAAGGATCTTCTCCGCTTCTCCGTGCGTCACCTCCATCCCCGACACGCTCACGAGGTTTCCTCACTGACCCCCGCTGAGGCTCCGATGGCTGGATACGACGTTCCCGAACCAGCGGATCGCAGGCGCGTCATCGACCCCGCGTCACCGCCCGACCCGGCCGCAGAGCCGCGGGTCTCGTGCGATCCGGCCTTCCAGCACGGCGTGGTCGTCGGATTCGACGGGTCCCTGTCGAGCGAACGGGCCCTGGCGTACGCGGTGGGCATGTCCCGGCGCTCCCGGTCCGGGCTGATCATCGTGCATGTCGCCAACCGCCTCCCCACCACCGTCTGGGCCGGCTGCGAGCCGCCCGCGCTGGTGGACGTGCCCGACCACAGCACCGAGGTGCTCGGGCTCGAACTGTCCTGCGCCGAGCACCTCGCGGACGTGCCGTGGGTGCTGCTGGAGCGCGGGGGTGACATCTGTCACGAACTGGAGGAGGTCGGCCGGGAGTTCTCGGCGGACGCCATCGTCGTGGGGGCCACGCACGGGCTGCTGGGCCGCCTCTTCGGCTCGGTCTCGGGCCGCCTGGCGCGCCGGGCGCGGCGTCCGGTGATCGTCATCCCCTGACCGGCGCGCCCGCCGGACAGCCCGACGCCCACGGATTCGCCGCAGAACCGCAGCTCACCGGGGATTCACCAAATTCATCCGCCACCAAGGGTGGATTGTGCGTTTGTGATGGGCATAAAGGGGACATCGACTGAGCTTGAGCCGCTCGGCGGGAGGTGACGGACCCGTCGACGGCTTCTCCCCGCCGGCGTAATGGGCGACGCCGGCGCGCATGGCGGCCCCCGGGGGTGCGTATGGTGGCACGCACCCCGGGGGTCGCCGCGTGTCCCGGGCGTTGCTCACGTCCCGGTCAGGGCCGCCTCACTCCACGGTGACGGACTTCGCCAGGTTCCGGGGCTTGTCGATGTCCCGGCCGAGGGCCAGGGCCGTGTGGTAGGCCAGCAGTTGGAGCGGGATGCCCATCAGCACCGGGTCCAGCTCGGGCTCGTTGCGCGGCACCACGATGGTGTCGTCGGCCTTCGGCTGCTCCTCGTGCGCCACGGCCAGGATGCGGCCGGACCGGGCCTTGATCTCCTCCAGCGTGGCGCGGTTCTTCTCCAGCAGCTCGTCGGTCGGAATGATCGCCACCGTCGGCACGGCCGGCTCGATCAGCGCCAGCGGGCCGTGCTTCAGCTCGGAGGCCGGATACGCCTCGGCGTGGATGTAGGAAACCTCCTTCAGCTTCAGGGACGCCTCCTTGGCCACCGGGAAGCCGCGCACCCGGCCGACGAACATCATGCTCTTGGACTCGGCGAACTCGGCCGCCACCTTCGCGATGCGGTCCTCGTCCCGGAGGATCTCCGCGATCTGCTCGGGCAGCTTCCGCAGCCCGTCGATGATCCGCTTGCCGTCCGCCACCGACAGGTCGCGGATGCGGCCGAGGTGCAGCGCGAGCAGCGCGAAGGCGACGGCCGTGTTGGTGAAGCACTTGGTGGAGACCACGCACACCTCGGGCCCGGCGTGGACGTAGACCCCGCCGTCCGTCTCGCGGGCGATGGCGGAGCCGACGACGTTCACCACGCCCAGCACCATGGCGCCCTTGCGCTTCAGCTCCTGGACGGCGGCCAGCGTGTCGTACGTCTCGCCGGACTGGCTGACGGCGATGTAGAGCGTGTCGGGGTCCACCACGGCGTTGCGGTAGCGGAACTCGCTGGCCGGCTCGGCGTCGGCCGGGATGCGGGCCAGTTCCTCGATGAGCTGCGCGCCGATCAGGCCCGCGTGGTAGGCCGAGCCGCAGCCGAGGATCTTCACCCGGCGGACGCCGCGCGCGGCGCGGGCGTCGAGGTTGAGCCCGCCGAGCCGGACGGTGGCGAACCGGTCGTCGATCCGGCCGCGCAGCACCCGGTCCACGGCGTCGGCCTGCTCGGCGATCTCCTTGTGCATGTACGTGTCGTGGCCGCCCATGTCGTAGCTCTCGGCCTCCCACTCCACGGTGGTCGGCGAGGCGGCGGTGCGGCTGCCGTCGGTGGTGTACGTGCGGTAGTCGTCGGCCTTGATGGTGGCCATCTCGCCGTCGTCCAGGGTGATGACCTGGCGGGTGTGGCTGATGAGCGCGGCCACGTCGGAGGCGACGAACATCTCCTTCTCGCCGATGCCGAGCACGACGGGCGAGCCGTTGCGGGCCACCACGATCCGGTCGGGGAAGTCGGCGTGCAGCACCGCGATGCCGTAGGTGCCCTCGATGTACCGCAGGGCCTCGCGGACCTTCTCCTCCAGCGTCTGCGCCTGGGCGCGGCCGATCAGGTGGGCCAGCACCTCGGTGTCGGTGTCGGAGGCCAGCTCCACGCCGTCGGCGGCGAGCTTGGCGCGCAGTTCGGCGGAGTTGTCGATGATGCCGTTGTGGACGACGGCGACCCGGCCGGGCCCGTCGAGGTGCGGGTGGGCGTTGACGTCGTTGGGCGCGCCGTGGGTGGCCCAGCGGGTGTGCGCGATGCCGCAGGTGCCGGAGAACCGGGCCGGTACCTTGCTCTCCAGCTCCCGCACGCGTCCGGCGTTCTTGACGGTCTTCAGACCGCCGCCCTTCCCGCTGCTGTGGATGGCGATGCCGGCCGAGTCGTAGCCCCGGTACTCCAGCCGCTGGAGACCCTCCAGGAGGAGGGGGGCCACATCTCGTTTCCCGATATATCCGACGATCCCGCACATAGGCGTTCCTCCTGCTGGTCTGTTGGGTCCCGCTCAGCCGTACACGATCCGCCGGAGCTGCCGCAGCGACAGTCCGGGCGGTGCCACCGCGCGATGCGGCAGCTCCGCCGCGATCCGCTCGAAGATCGCCTCGTTGGTCAGCCCCCGGGCGCGCAGCTCCCGGTGGCGCCTGCGGACGAACTCCTCGGCGGTCTCGTCGAAGTACGCCAGCACGTCGAGGACCACCCGCGCGGCTTCCCCGCGGGCGAGCGGGGTGCTGCGGACCAGGTGGTCCACGAGGTCGTCGTGGGGCGTACGGCGTTCGAGCACTCCTCGATACTGCGGAGCCGGGATGCTTTTCGCAACAATCCTGCCCGATTTCGGGCACGGGCGTGTCGGACGGGCCCCTTCCCCCGCCCGTGCCGGGGGTGGTGTACAGCCCGGCGCGCGACCGGCGCATGATGGAGCACGTGAAACGCGCTCCTTTACTTCTTCTGCTCCCGGCGCTGCTGTGCGCGCCCGTCCTGACCGCCTGCACCGATGACTCGGGCGACGACCCGGCCTCGGCGGACACGACGGCGGCGCCCGAGGCGGACCGGTCCGACCTGGAGGCCCGCGCCGCGGCCCTGGAGACCACGCTCGAACACGTCTACGTGATCGAGCTGGCGGGCTACGAGCTGGCCGAGCAGTCCGTCGCGCCCTCGGGCGAGGACGGCTACCAGAGCACCTACGTCTCCTCGGAGACCGGCACGCAGCTCCACCTGGTCGTGGACCGCGGCGAGGTGGACGAGGCGACGTGCGGCTGCGTGTACGACGTGGACGCCTGGTACCGCGTGCCCGCCGAGGGCGGCGGGCACGCGTACCTGCGGGAGGACAGCAACGGCACGGTGACGGTCGAGGCCGACCCGGAGGCGGTGTCCCGCGAGGATCTGCGCACGGCCCTGGCCTGGACCCGCCCGGCGACCGACGAGGAACTGGACGCGATCCTCCCGGAGGCCGGTTCCGAGCAGCCGGTGGAACGCGGTGACCTGCCGTCCGCGGGCGACGCCGCCCCCCAGGACCCGGAGAACGCGTCCGGCTGATCCGTCCGGGCGCTCACGCGGCTCCCAGCTCGCGGGCGATCAGCATCCGCTGGACCTCGCTGGTGCCCTCGCCGATCTCCAGGATCTTCGCGTCGCGCCACATCCGCGCCACCGGGTACTCGTTCATGAACCCGTACCCGCCGTGGATCTGGGTGGCCTCGCGGGCGTTCGTCACCGCCACGTCCGAGGAGTGGAGCTTGGCGATGGCCGCCGCCTTCTTGAACGGCTCGCCCGCCAGCAGCCGGGACGCCGCGTCGCGCCAGGCCGTCCGGGCGGTGTGGGTGCGGGCCTCCATGTCGGCCAGCTTGAACTGGATCGTCTGGTTGGCGCCGATCGGGCGGCCGAACGCCGTGCGGGTGCGGGCGTAGGCGAGGGACTCGTCCACGCAGCCCTGGGCCAGGCCGGTGGCGAGCGCCGAGATCGCGATGCGGCCCTCGTCCAGGATGCTGAGGAACTGGGCGTAGCCGCGGCCCTCCTCGCCGAGCAGGTTGGCGGCGGGGACGCGGACGTCGGCGAAGGACAGCTCGTGGGTGTCCGAGGCGTTCCAGCCGACCTTGGAGTAGGGCGGCGCGACCGTGAGGCCGGGGGTGCCGGCCGGGACGATGATCGTGGAGATCAGCGGTGCCCCGTCCGGGCGGCGGCCGGTGACGGCGGTGACGGTGATCAGGCCGGTGATGTCGGTGCCGGAGTTGGTGATGAAGCTCTTGGTGCCGTTGACGACCCACGCGTCGCCGTCCCGGACGGCCGTGGTGCTGGTGCCGCTCGCGTCCGAACCGCAGCCGGGCTCGGTCAGGCCGAAGGCGCCCAGGATCTCCCCGGCGCACAGCCGGGGCAGCCACTCCCGCTTCTGCTCCTCGGTGCCGAAGCGGTGGATCGGCATCGCGCCCAGCGAGACGCCCGCCTCCAGGGTGATGGCCACGGAGGAGTCCACGCGGGCCAGCTCCTCCAGGGCGAGGCAGAGGGCGAGGTAGTCCCCGCCCATGCCGCCGTACTCCTCGGGGAACGGCAGGCCGAAGAGGCCCATCTTCCCCATCTCCCGGACGATTTCGTAGGGGAACGTGTGGTGCTCGTAGTGCCCGGCGATCCGGGGGGCGACGACGTCGTGGGCGAACGCCTCGACGGTCCGGCGCAGCTGCTCGTGCTCGGGTGACAGGCGGTGGTCCACGTCGTCCTCATTCCTGGTCGGAGGGAGGGGAGAGCGCCCGCACGGTGCGGGACGGACTGGGCCGGCCGAGGTGTCCGGCCAGCCAGCGGCTGGTGGCGACGAGCCGGCCGAGATCGACCCCGGTCTCGACACCGAGGCCGTCGAGCATCCACAGCAGGTCCTCGGTCGCGAGGTTGCCGGTGGCGCTCCGGGCGAACGGGCAGCCGCCGAGCCCGCCGGCCGAGGCGTCCACGGTGGTGACGCCGTGCCGGAGGGCGGTCAGGGTGTTGGCGAGGGCCTGGCCGTAGGTGTCGTGGAAGTGGACGGCGAGCCGGCCGGCCGGGATGCCCGCCTCGCCGAGCGCGGTGAGCAGCGCGGTGACCCGGCCGGGGGTGGCGACGCCGATGGTGTCGCCGAGGCTCAGCTCGTCGCAGCCGAGGTCGGACAGGCGGCGCGCCACGCGGACCACCTGGCCGGGGGGCACGTCGCCCTCCCACGGGTCGCCGAAGCACATCGACAGATAGCCGCGCACCGGCACGCCGGCCGCGACCGCGCGGGCCACCACGGGGGTGAACATGGCGAGCGACTCGTCCACGGTCCGGTTGAGGTTGGCCCGGGCGAAGGACTCGGTGGCGCTGGCGAAGACCGCGACCTCGCGGGCGCCGAGGGCCAGGGCCCGGTCCAGGCCGCGCTCGTTGGGCACGAGGACCGGCAGCCGCACCCCGTCCAGGTCCCCCAGCAGGGGGAACAGCTCCTCGGCGTCCGCGAGCTGGGGCACCCAGCGGGGGTGCACGAAGCTGGTGGCCTCGATGGTGGTGAGCCCGGCGTCGGCCAGCCGGTGGATGAACTCGGCCTTCACGGCGGCCGGGACGACGACCGGCTCGTTCTGGAGGCCGTCCCTCGGGCCGACTTCGTGGATACGGACCCGCGCGGGGTACTCGTCGGGAACGGCCATCACGCCTCCCGGGGGGTGACCCGGGCGAGCACCTGATCGATGGCGACCGTGGCACCGGCCGTCACGTCGAGCGCGGTGACGGTCCCGTCGTGCGGGGCGGCGATGACGTGCTCCATCTTCATCGCCTCGACCACCAGCAGGCTCTGGCCCGCCGTCACCTCGTCACCCACGGCCGCCTTGACGACGGTGACCGTGCCGGGCATCGGTGCGGTCAGCGTCCCGGCGCCCTCCGCCCGGCCGCCGCCCGCCGCGGCGACCGGATCGTGGCCGTGCACGTGCCAGGCGTCGCCGTCGCGGCCCAGCCAGTGACCTTCGGCGATGGCGGCGTGGGCGAAGGCGTACGCGACCCCGGCGACCTCGACGCGCACCACGCCCTCGGCCGGGCCGTCGAGCAGTCGCGCCGGAACGGGCCCGCCGTCGCCGACCGCGACCTCGCCCGGCCGCACCCGCACCGTGACCGGCTCCCGGCCGGGCACGCGCAGCGGGTGCGCGGTCCAGGCGGGCTCGCCGCCCAGCCGCCAGCCGGACGGCACCGCGAACGGGTCGGTCCACTCCCCGGCGCGGGGGCGCGGCGCCAGGGCGGCGTGGCGCAGCAGCGCCGCCGCCGCGTAGACCTCGTCGGGCACCCCGGCCGGGACCAGCGACGCGGCGGCGGCGTCGATCAGGCCGGTGTCCATGTCGCCGGACCGGACGTCGGGGTGGGCCAGCAGGCGGCGCAGGAACCCGGTGTTGGTGTCCACGCCGAGGACGGTGGTGCGGGCGAGCGCGGCGCGCAGGCGGCGCAGGGCGGTGGCGCGGTCGGGGCCGTGGGCGACGACCTTGGCGAGCATCGGGTCGTAGGCGGTGGAGACCTCGGTCCCGGCCGCCAGCCCGGAGTCCACCCGCACCCCCTCCCCGGACGGCTCGCGCAGCAGCAGCACCGGTCCGGCCGAGGGCAGGAAGTCCACCCGGCCGCCGCCCTCGGCGACGCGGGCGGTCTCGGCGCAGATCCTGGCCTCGACGGCGTGCCCGGTGACGGTGATGTCGTCCTGGGCGAACGGCAGCGGCTCGCCCGCCGCGATCCGGAGCTGCCACTCGACCAGGTCCAGGCCGGTGATCAGCTCGGTGACCGGGTGCTCGACCTGGAGCCGGGTGTTCATCTCCATGAAGTAGTGCGTGGCGCGGTCGCCGCCCGGCACGATGAACTCGACGGTGCCCGCGCCCCGGTAGCCGCAGGCGCGGGCCGCGCGCACGGCGGCGGCGCCCATCGCGGCCCGGGGGGCGGCGTCGAGCAGCGGGCTCGGGGCCTCCTCGACGACCTTCTGGGGGCGCCGCTGGAGGGAGCACTCGCGCTCCCCGAGGTGGATCACCGTGCCGTGCCCGTCGGCCAGGATCTGGATCTCGATGTGCCGGGGCCGGTCGATCCACCGCTCGGCCAGCAGCGTGCCGTCGCCGAAGGAGGCGAGCGCCTCGCGGCGGGCCCCGGCGATCTGCTCGTCCAGCTCCGCCGCGTCGCGGACCAGCCGCATGCCCTTGCCGCCGCCGCCCGCCGACGGCTTGAGCAGCACCGGCATGCCCAGGGCGCGGGCGGCGTCGGCGAGGCCGTCGCCGTGCGCGCCCGGCACCACGGGAACCCCGGCGGCGGCGACGGTCTCCTTGGCGCGGATCTTGTCGCCCATCGTCTCGATGGCCTGGGCGGGCGGGCCGATGAACGTGAGCCCGGCACCGGTGACGGCCCGGGCGAACGCGGCGTTCTCCGCCAGGAATCCGTAGCCGGGGTGCACGGCCCGGGCGCCGGTCCGCGCGGCGGCCTCCAGCAGCCGGTCGGCCGACAGATAGCTCTCGGCGGCCGGCGCCGGGCCGATCCGCACGGCCATGTCCGCCGCGGCCACATGCGCCGCGCCTGCGTCGGCGTCGCTGTAGACCGCGACCGAGGCGACGCCGAGGCGGCGCAGGGTGCGGATGACGCGGACGGCGATCTCGCCGCGGTTGGCGACGAGCACCGTGTCGAACATCCCGGGCCTCATCAGGTCCCCTCCCTCACATCCGGAAGACGCCGTAACCGGTGGCGGGCAACGGCGCGTTGGCGCAGGCGGTCAGGGCCAGGCCCAGCACGGTCCTGGTCTGGAGCGGGTCGATCACGCCGTCGTCCCACAGGCGGGCCGTCGCGTAGTAGGCGCTGCCCTGCTCCTCGTAGCGGGCGCGGATCGGCGCCCTGAACGCCTCCTCGTCCTCGGCGCTCCACTCCTCGCCCTCGCGAAGCTGGTCCCGCTTGACGGTGGCGAGCACGGCGGCGGCCTGCTCGCCGCCCATGACGGAGATCTTGGCGTTGGGCCACATCCACAGGAACCGGGGCGAGTACGCCCGGCCGCACATCGAGTAGTTGCCCGCGCCGTAGGAGCCGCCGACGACGACCGTCAGCTTCGGCACCCGGGCGCAGGCCACGGCCGTCACCATCTTGGCGCCGTGCTTGGCGATGCCGCCCGCCTCGTAGGCGCGGCCGACCATGAACCCCGAGATGTTCTGCAGGAAGAGCAGCGGGATGCCGCGCTGGTCGCACAGCTCGACGAAGTGCGCGCCCTTCTGGGCGGATTCGGAGAACAGGACCCCGTTGTTCGCCACGATCCCGACCGGATGGCCGTGGAGGCGCGCGAAGCCGGTGACCAGGGTGGTGCCGAACTCGGCCTTGAACTCCTGGAACCGGGAGCCGTCCACCAACCGGGCGATCACCTCCCGCACGTCGTACGCGGTCCGGGGGTCGGCCGGGACCACGCCGTACAGCCCGGCCGGGTCGACGGCCGGCTCCTCGGCCGGGCGCACGGTCCACGGCAGCGGGCCGCGCTCCGGCAGCGTCGCGACGATCGAGCGGACGATGCGCAGCGCGTGCGCGTCGTCCTCGGCGAGGTGGTCGGTGACGCCGGAGACCCGGGCGTGGACCTCGCCGCCGCCCAGCTCCTCGGCGGTGACGACCTCGCCGGTGGCGGCCTTCACCAGCGGCGGGCCGCCGAGGAAGATCGTGCCCTGGCCGCGCCCGATGACCGCCTCGTCGCTCATCGCCGGGACATCCGCGCCGCCCGCCGTGCACGAGCCGAGCACGGCGGCGATCTGCGGGATGCCCTGGGCGGACATCCGGGCCTGGTTGTAGAAGATGCGCCCGAAGTGCTCGCGGTCGGGGAAGACTTCGTCCTGGAGCGGCAGGAAGGCGCCGCCGGAGTCGACCAGATAGAGGCAGGGCAGCCGGTTCTCCAGCGCCACCTCCTGGGCGCGCAGATGCTTCTTGACGGTCATCGGGTAGTACGTCCCGCCCTTGACCGTCGCGTCGTTCGCCACGACGACCGTCTCGCGCCCGCTCACCCGGCCGATCCCGGCGATCACTCCGGCGGCCGGGGCCTGCCCGTCGTACATCCCGTCGGCGGCGAGCGGCGCCAGCTCCAGGAACGGGGAGCCGGGGTCGAGCAGGGCGTCCACCCGGTCACGCGGCAACAGCTTGCCGCGCGCGGTGTGCCGGGCGCGGGCGCGCTCCCCGCCGCCGAGGCGGGCGGCGGCGAGCTTCTCCCGCAGCCGGGCCGCCAGCTCGCGGTGGGCGGCCTCGTTGGCCCGGAAGGTGTCGGACGTGGGGTCGGCGGTGCTGGTCAGCGTCGGTGCCTGCCGCATGCCGTCCAGGTTAACGCTCGCTAACCACCGTGTCTACAATGGGCTCTCATGACCACCACCTCGCCCGCCTCCCCCGCCTCGACACGCCGGGAGCAGATCCTCCGGGAAGCCTCCCGGCTCTTCGCCGAACGCGGCTTCCACGGCGTCGGCGTGGACGAGATAGGCGCCGCGGTCGGCATCAGCGGCCCCGCGCTGTACCGGCACTTCACCGGCAAGGACGCGATGCTCACCGAGCTGCTGGTGGGCATCAGCAGCCGGCTGAGGGACGGCGGCAGCCGGCGCGTCGCGGAGGCCACCGCCGCCGGACTGCCGGCCGAGGCGGCGCTGGACTCGCTGATCACCGGCCACATCGACTTCGCACTGGACGACCGGGCGCTGATCACCCTCCACGACCGGGAGCTGGACCGGCTGCCCGGGGCCGAGCGCAAGCGGGTGCGGCAGCTCCAGCGGCAGTACGTGGAGCTGTGGGTGGAGGTGGTGCGGCGGGTGCACGCCCGGCTCCCCGAGGACCAGGCCCGCATCTGCGTGCACGCCGTCTTCGGCCTGCTCAACTCCACCCCCCACCTCTTCCGGCCCAGCTCGCTCCCCGACCGGGACGCGACGGCCGCGCTGCTCCACCGGATGGCCCGGGGCGCCTTCGCCGCGGCCGACGCCCGGGCGGCCGGCTCCTGACACCGGCCGCCTAGGCCGTCAGCTCCTGGCGCAGGGCGTCCCGGAGCCGGGCGGCGCGCTCGGTGACCTCCGTGGGGCCCAGCTCCATCGCCCGGGTGCACCACGTGCCGCCGCCCGCCAGGTCGCCCCGGCGCGAGGCCAGCAGCGCCAGCCGCAGCGCCGCCCGGCCGTGGCCGGCCTCCGCCGCCCTGGTCCACCACAGCGCCGCCTCCGGCTCACTGCCCTCACGGGCCAGCAGCAGGCCCAGGTTGAACGCGCCGTTGCTGCTGCCGGCCTCGGCCGCCGCCCGGTACCAGCCCGCCGCCTCGACGATGTCGCCGCGCGCCGCCGCGCACATGCCCAGGCGGACCTGGGCGCGGCGGTGCCCCTGCTCGGCCGCCCGGGCGTACCAGCCCTCGGAGACCTCCCCGGGGCCCCCACGCCGCTCCAGCAGCACGGCCCGCCGGAACGCGCCCTCGACGCTGCCGCCCTCGGCGGCCTGCCGCAGGCACTCCTCGGCCCGCGCCTGGTCCGCCTCGGACCCGCCGCCGCGCAGCAGCCCGACGGCGATCTGGAGCGCCGCCTCGGCGTGCCCGGCGGCGGCGGCCTGCTCGTACCAGTGCAGCGCCTGCTCCGCCTCGCCGCGCCCGGCGTGCAGGATGCCCAGGTTGAACGCCGCGTCCACGCTGCCCGCCTCGGCGGCCTTCGAGAACCACGGCTCGGCCCCCGACGCGTCGCCGCGCTGGAGCAGCAGGACGGCCAGCGCGTTCGCCGCCTCCCGGTGCCCGGCGTACGCCGCGTGCCGGTACCACTGCTCGGCCTGCGCCATCCGGCCCTGCGCCGAGCAGAGCAGCGCGAGGTTGAACGCGCCGTTGACGTCCCCGGCGTCCACCGCCGCGCGGTACCAGCGCTGCGCCTCCTGACGCTCGCCCCGCTCCGCGTGCAGCGCGCCCAGCGCGTTGGCCGCCGGGCCGTCGCCGTCCCGGGCCGCCTGGCGCCACCAGCGTTCGGCGGCGGCCACGTCGCCCGCGTCGCGCAGCAGGAAGCCGAGCGCGCGGGCGGCGCGCGGCTCGCCTGCCTCGGCGGCGCCCGCGTACCAGCGGCCGGCCTCGGTCGTCTCGCCGCGCTCCTCCAGCAGCGCGCCGAGCCGCAGGGCGGCGCGGCGGTGGCCCCGGGCCGCGGCCTGACGGAACCACGGCTCGGCCGCGGCACCGTCCGACTCGGCGATCAGACAGGCGTACCGGTACGCCGCCTCGCGGTGACCGCGCTCGGCCGCCGCGCGGAACCACCGCTCGGCGCCGGGCGCCGCCCGGTGGTCGAGCAGGTCGGCGAGGGCGTAGGCGCCGGAGGGGTGACCGGACTCGGCGGACTGCCGCAGCCAGTACTCCGCGGCCACCTCGTCACCGCGCTCGCGGTGGTGACGGCCGAGAGCGTGCGCCGCCGCGGCGGAACCCGCGACCGCGGCGATCCGCCACCACTCGGCCGCCTCCTGGACCCGGCCGGACTGATGGAGAAGGACACCGAGGTTGTTGGCGGCCGAGCGCTCACCGTCGGACGCGGCGGCGCGCAGCGGCGCCTCGGCCCGGTCGAGATCGCCAAGACGCAGCAGCCGCGCACCCTCCCGCGCCGCCGCATGGCTGCTCTCGAACCTTGCCATGTCCCCCATAAGGTCCATAGTGGCACCACCTGAAACCTGCGTACACCTGGTATACCGCAGCCCGTGAAGTAACTTCAGCGTTTTGTCGACTTCCCGACATAGCTGCATCCAAACACAGTTCCGGCGGGAGTTGTTCAGCTTCTTCCCGCTTCCCGGGGGCGGGCTGACGGGCCCTCGCATCACAGCAGGTCAGCCCCGGCCTCCCGGCAAATGCCGAACACGTGCCCAAGGTTGATGAAATGGGACGAGGGGCCCACAAGTCACCCGGACTCGCGGACCCCTCGTCACGACAGGGGGGCGTCAGGCGTTGCCGTCGCCTCCGCCGTCGCCGCCATCCCCACCGTCGCCGCCGTCACCCTCGTCGCCGCCCTCCAGCTCGGACAGGCGGTTGAGGGCCTCCTCCAGCCGGGCCTGGGCCTCGCCGTAGGCCTGCCAGTCGCCCTCGGCGAGAGCGTCCTGACCCTCCTGCCACGCCTCCTGGGCGTCGCGCACGGCCTCCTCGAGCGTGGGATCGCCCGTCGGCGGCGGCTCGTCGCCCTCGTCCGGCGGTGGATCACCCTCGCCGGGTTCCTCCCCGGACTCGGTCACCTCGAACACGGCGTCCAGGGCCTGGTCGAGCGACTCCTCGAAGACGATGCGCTCGCCGTAGGCGACCAGCACCCGTTGCAGCAGCGGATAGTCCTGCCCGGCACCGCGGACGTACACCGGCTCGACGTACAGCAGGCCGCCCTCCAGGGGCACCGTCAGCAGATTGCCGTACTCGACCTCGGAGTCCCCGCGTCTCAGGAGGTTGATGGACTCGGCGATGTCCGGATCGGAGTTGAAGCGGCTCTGCACCTGCTGTGGACCCCACACCGTCGTGGTGGACGGCAGGGTGAGGATCCGCATCGTGCCGTAGTCCTCGCTTCTGGCGTCCGCCTCGACCGCCATGTAGGCCGACAACGTGTCCCGGTTGAGCGGGGTGAACGTCGTCGTCAGCGAGAAGACCTGCTCCTCCTGGTCGGGCATCTTCATGCTCAGGTAGTACGGCGGGACGGACTGGCCCTGGTGGGTCGGGTCGTCCGGCACCTCCCACCGCTCCGAACCGCTGTAGAACTGCGCGGCGTTGCTCACGTGGTAGCGCTGGAGCAGATCCCGCTGCACCTTGAACAGGTCCTGCGGGTACCGCAGATGGTCCATCAGCTCGTCGCTGATCTGGTCCTTGTCCTCGACCACGCCGGGGAACGCCGCCCGCCAGGTCTGGAGCACCGGATCGTTCTCGTCCCACT
Organism: Streptomyces specialis; assembly: GCF_001493375.1. Taxonomy (GTDB): domain Bacteria; phylum Actinomycetota; class Actinomycetes; order Streptomycetales; family Streptomycetaceae; genus Streptomyces; species Streptomyces specialis. Next base: position 434,839 of record NZ_LN929897.1, on the reverse strand, counting down.
CGTACAGGACGATCTCGCCGGAGTAGGCGTCGACGGTCGCCTTCACCGAGTTCCGGATGTAGTTGACCTGGTTCTCCTGGGCGATCACCTCGCCCTGGTTCTCCGTCAGGGACGTCTCGGTGACGTCGCCCAGCGTCGTCCGCGCCGAGTACGGATAGCCGTTGGTCGTGGTGTAGGCGTCCACGATCCACAGGATCTTGCCGTCCACCACCGCCGGATACGGGTCGCCGTCGATCGTCAGCCAGGGGGCCACCGCCTCGACGCGCTCCTTGGGCGTGCGGTTGTAGAGGATCTGCGATTCGGCGCCGATCGCCCCGGAGTAGAGGATCTGCGGCTCGCCCATCGTCAGCGCGTACGCGGCGCGGTTGAACCAGTTCCCCAGGCTGACGCCGGCGTCGCCCGTGTAGCTGTACTCGACCTCGCCGTCCTCGCCCGCGTAGTCGATCTCCTGCTGCGGGCCGCCGACGATGGAGTACTGGGTGGTGAACTCACCGAAGTAGACCCGGGGTTCGTACTCGCCCAGATCGCCGGTCGGCGGCAGGTCCTGCTCGGTGAAGAGCGGCTGGCCGTCCTCCACCTCGGTGCCGCTGGCGGCCACCATGCCGAAGCCGTGGGTGTAACGGAAGTGCTCGTTGATCCAGTTCTGCTCGGGGAGCTGATTGATGTTCATCTCCCGCAGGCCGACCACCGTGTCCTGGTCGCCGTCCTCGGTCGGGTACCGGTCCACGTCCAGCGCGGCGGGGAACTGGTAGTACCCGCGCACCTGCTGGATCTGCTGGAACGCCGGGGAGACCACACTCGGGTCGAGCAGCCGGATGCTGGCCGTGGTCTCCACGGCGTCGCGCAGCGCTTCCGGTTCCGCCTCACTGGTGCCCGAGTAGTCCTCGATCTCGGCGTCCGCGATGTCGTACGCCTCCTTCGTGGCCTCCATGTGCTTCTGGATGTACTCGGTCTCCTTGGCCTGCTCGTTCGGCCGCACCTGGAACTGCTGCACCAGCGCCGGGTAGACACCGCCGATGAGCACCGCCGAGAGCACCATGAGGCCGAGCCCGATCACCGGGAGCTGCCAGCCGCGCCGCCAGAGCGTCGCGAAGAACAGCACCGCGCAGATCGCGGCGATGATCGTCAGGATCGTCTTGGCCGGCAGGTAGGCGTTCGCGTCCACGTAGCGCAGGCCGGTCCAGCCGTCCGCGTTGCGGAAGTCGCCGCTCTTCAGCGCCAGCCCGTACCGGTCCAGCCAGTACGCCACGGCCTTCAGCGCCACGAACAGCCCGAGCAGCACCGACAGATGGCCGGTGGCCGACTGCGTGATGCGGCTGCCCGGCGTGGTCAGCCGGATGCCGCCGTACAGGTAGTGCGTCAGCGCGGCGGCCAGCGTGGACAGCACGACGACCGCGAAACCGAAGCCCAGCAGGAAGCGGTAGAACGGATAGTCGAACGCGTAGAACGCGACGTCCATCCCGAACTGCGGGTCCTTCTCCCCGAACGACGTCCCGTTCGCCCACGCCAGCCACGTGCGCCACTGACCGGACGCCGAGCCGCCCGCGATCAGGCCGATCAGCAGCGAGACCGCCGGCAGCACCCACCGCTTGTACGGCGCGATGCTCATCCGGTACCGGTCGAGGTTCTGCTGCTCCATCGACATGGCGCTCAGCGGCGGGCGCAGCCGGTGGGCCAGCCAGATGTTGAACCCGACGGCGAGCGCCATGACGGCGCCGAACGCCGCGAACATCGTCGCGCGTGTCACCAGCTCCGTCCGGTACACACTCGTGTAATCGACCGAGCGATACCAGAGCCAGTCGGTCCAGAAACCGGCGAACATCGCGAAGAGAATCGCGAGCCCGGCCAGAATCGCCGCCGTGATCAACAGGGACTTGGCGCCTCTCGGCGGGCGTCCGACACTGAACCGCGGCCCGCCCGGGCCTCTGGGACCTCTTGGCCCGTTCGGACCGTTGGGGCGACCCGAGCCCCGGTCCGGCATCTGGAAAGCCAACGCGCGCACCTCGTCGATTCGCAGGGTCGTAAGCCGAGCAGGCCAGGAATCGGCCCACCCGCCTAACTTACTCAAGCTTTACTCGGTTCCCGATTTCGGGGTGTGAGACGGCACGATATGCCCATGGACAACACTCCCCCCGACACGCCCGACACCACGGCGACGGCCACCACCCCCCTGACCAGGGCCGTGCTCGAAATCGACGAATACGCCGCCGGGCTGGGCTGGGACCGCCCGGCGCAGCTCTTCGCCCTGGTCGACACGGCGCGGCTGCGCACCGAGGAGCCGGGGCTCGCCGAGCAGCTCGACATCCAGGGCGACAGCGGCCTGACCCCGGTGGAGCAGGACGAACTGCCCGAAGGGCTGCCGCTGGACGAGTTCCTCGCGACGATCGCCTGGCCCGACGCGGTGGCCGGCTGCGCGCTGACCGTCGAGCGGGTGATCCTGCCGCCGTCCGCCGAGGCCGCCATCCCCGAGGGCCTGCCGGGCCCGGAGCTGACGCGCTGGGTCGCCCGGCATCCGGAGCGGCAGGAGGTGCGGATGACGGTGGCGGTGCTGCGGGACGGACGGCGCGAATCGGCCATCCGGCTGAGGGAGAAGGACAGCACGACCGAGGTGCTGACCGGCGCCGGGCTCGTCCCGGGGCTGGCCGACGCGCTCGCCTCGACCTTCGAGGGCTGACGGCCCGCCGCTACCCGGCTACTCCGTCTCGCACAGCGACAGCTCGTCCAGGTTCTCCGCGCGGATGTCGGCGAGCGCGGCGAGGGCGTCGTCCAGCGTGCCGACCCGGACCAGGGTCAGCCCGTCGGGGACGCTCTCGGCCGCCGTCGCGCAGTTCTCCTCGGGCGTGAGGAAGAAGTCCGCGCCGGCGTCCCGCGCCGCGATCGTCTTCATCGTCACGCCGCCGATCGGGCCGACCGTGCCCTCGTCGTCGATCGTGCCGGTGCCCGCGACGAAGGCACCGCCGGTCAGGTCCTCCGGCGTCAGCTTGTCCATCAGCCCCAGGGCGAACATCAGTCCGGCGCTCGGACCGCCGACGTCGGCCAGCTCGATGTCTATGGCGAACGGGAACGTGTGGCTGATCCCGGCCTGTATCCCGACGATGGCCCGGTGGTCGTCGGTGGCCTCGGCGGTGGTGATGGTGATGTCCTCGGTGTCCGTCGGCAGGTCCTCGCCGGCGTCCTGGGCGGCCTGCACGCGCTCGGCGGGGACGATCGTGAACACGGTGTCCTCGCCGGGCTCGTGCTCGGTCACCAGCTCGGCGACCTGCCCGGGCTCGGTGACCTTCGTGCCGTCCACGGCGACGATCGCGTCCCCGGCGTGCAGCCGGCCCTCGGCCGGGCTGTCCCGGACCACGGCGGAGACGATCGTCTGCTCCTCCACCTCGTAATCCAGCGCGCGCAGGGCGGCGACCTTGGCGCTCTCCTGCGACCGGCTGAACTCCTCCGCGTTCTGCTCCTGCACCTCGTCGGCGGAGACGTCCTCCGGGTACAGCGTCTCGTGGGGCACGACGGCGTGGTCGTCCGAGAGCCAGCCGGCGACGGCCTCCAGCAGGTTCATCCGGTAGTTGACCCCGGTGACGCGGACGGTCGTCATGTTGAGGTGACCGGACGTGTCGTACGTCCGCTCGCCCTCGATGTTCAGCACCGGCTCGCCGTCGTGCTCCCCCAGCGTGTTCACCGTGGGGCCCGGGGACATCTCCGCGTAGGGAACCTCCATCAGGAGGCCGCCGCAGAGCAGCCCTATGAGCAGCAGAGTCGACGTCAGCAGCGTCGCGGTCCGGCGTGGCATGCCTTGACAGTACGTGACCGCACTGTCAGCCGTCCGCCGGGGCCCGCTCCATCGCCGCCCGGAACGCCTCATACCCCTGGACGCCCGCCACATCCGCGACCCCGCCCGCGCTGGTGCCGCGACGCGTGGCCCACATGCTCCACACCCCGGCCACCAACGCCCCGGCGACGGGGATCAACAGCCATACGAGAACCGACATGACCTACCTCCCACCTCGGCGACGTACTCCCCACGCTCCGCTGGTCAAACGCGTTGCGCAACCGGAGTAGTGCCCGTCCGGCCGAACTTTTTCCAGCGGTTACCACGAACAGCGGTGGACGAACCGGCGAACACCGCTCAGCAGGCGCCGACCTCGGGCGTCTGGGCCCGTCAGCAAGCCCCTACCCTCCCCCAGACTTCGTCCGGGGGTACCCCCACCTCGGGCGTCCGGGCCCGTCAGCAGGCCCCTACCCACTCGGTGGTGCCGTCGGTGAAGGTCTGGTGTTTCCAGATCGGGACCCGGTGCTTCAGGTCGTCGATCAGGCGGCGGGAGGCCGTGAACGCCTCGCCGCGGTGGGCACAGGAGACCGCGACGACCACGGCCAGGTCGCCGATCGCCAGCTCCCCGACGCGGTGGACGGCGGCCAGCGCGATCACCGGGAAGTCCCCGGCGACCTCCTCGGCCACCCGGCGCAGCTCCGCCTCCGCGCTCGGATGCGCGGAGTAGGCCAGTGAGGTGACGGCGGCGCCTGCCGCGTGCCCGTCGTGGTCACGGACCGTGCCGACGAACAGCGCCGTGCCCCCCGCCGACGCGTCGCCCACGGCCGTGAACACCTCGTCCACCGAGAGCGGGGTGTCGCGGATCGCCAGCAGCCGGATGGGGTCGGTCGTCATGGGCCCATCCTCCCGCACCGCGCTCACCTCCGGCGCGCCTTGCGGGCCCGGCGGACCAGGGCCGCGGTGCCCACCAGGGCGACGGTGGCGCCCGCGGCGCCCAGCGACGCCGCCGCGTCCTTGCGGCCCAGGCGCCGCCCGGCGACGGTGTGCCGCCCGGTGACCTCGGCGAGCAGCTCGGCCAGCACCTCCTCGTTGCTCCAGCGCGGACGCCAGCCGGCCTCGTACAGCTTGCTGCCGCTGACGACCCACGGGTGCATCGTGTACGCCAGGTCCCCGGCCGGGGACGGGGTCAGGCCGAGCCGGTGCAGCCTGGTCGCCGCGCCGAGCGCCACCGAGGACGGCAGCTCCATGCGGCGGATGCCGGACAGCTCCTCGATCTCCTCCTGTTCCAGCCAGCCGTCGCAGCCGACGGCCAGCTCGCCCTCGACACGTTCGAGGGCGGCGAACTCCAGGGCGCTGACCAGGTCTTCGACATGGCAGAACTGCCAGCGCGGCCGGGAGCCGGCGACCACCAGCAGGCGCGGGGACTCGAAGTAGCGGGTGAGCGCGGTGTCGGTGCCGCCGACCAGGACGGCCGGGCGGAGCACCGTGACGTTCAGGCCGGGGTGGACGCGGGGCGCGCGGCGGGCGAGGCGTTCGATCTCCAGCAGGTCGCCCAGGCACGTCGCGTCGGCGGTGGCCCGCAGTTCGGCGTCCTCGGCGAGCGGCACGGCGTTGTCGGGCAGGGCGCCGTAGACCATCGCGGAGGTGCACAGCACGACCCGGCGGACGCCGGCCGCCGCGGCGGCGGTGAGGACGGTCTGGGCGCCGCGCACGTTGTACGCGGTGCGGGCCGCCGGGTCCGCCTCCAGGTCCAGGTCGAGGGCGAGGTGGACCACCACGTCGACCGGGCCCGCCGACTCCCGGTCGCGGGCGGCCGGCGAGGTCGCGTCGCGGGCGGCGCCCGCGGTGCGGAGCAGGTCGGCGATGGCCGGGTCGCGGATGTCGAGGGTGTGCCACTCGGCGCCCTTCACATCGCCGAGGCGCTCGTCGAGGGCGAGGACCCGTTTGACGTCTGAGGCGGCGAGCAGCCGCTCGATGAGCAGTGCTCCGACGCCCGACGCCGCTCCGGTGACCGCGACGGTCAGCGGGGCGCCGGGGCCGTTTCGCGCTGCGCGAACGGCTGGCTCCGGGGAACTCACAGGACCTCTCCAGCGGTTGTTTCGGTACGACGTGCGCAGGCCCATCCTGCCTGAGAGGTGTCTAGGCTGGAGGCACAGACCAGCGATTCGCAGGCACGTTGGTTCCGTCCCACGACACAGACCCGAGGATTCCCGTGAGTGACTTCCCATTCGGATTCGGCCTCCCGGAGGAGCCGGACGACGGCGAATCCGGCAAGAAATCCGGCAAGAAATCCGGCGAGGGGGACGGCGGTCAGGGCCCGGCCGACAACCCGCTGGCCGCCATGTTCGGCTTCGGCCCGGGCGGCGCGGGCGGGATGAATCCTCGGGATCTGGGTGCCGCGTTCCAGCAGCTCGGGCAGATGCTCAGCTATGAGGGCGGCCCGGTCAACTGGGAGCTGGCCAGGACCGTGGCCCGCCAGACGGTGGCGCAGGGCGCGCAGGACGGCTCGCGGGACGCCAGCGTCGGCCCGCAGGACAGGTCGCGGGTCGAGGAGGCCGTGCGGCTTGCCGACCTGTGGCTGGACGGCGTCACCTCGCTGCCCTCCGGCTCGGGCACGGCGGTGGCGTGGAGCCGGGCCGAGTGGGGCGAGGCGACGCTGCCGGTGTGGCGGGAGCTGGTGGACCCGGTGGCCGAGCGGGTCGGGGCGGCGATGGGGAGTGTGCTGCCCGAGGAGATGCAGGCCATGGCCGGGCCGCTGCTGGGGATGATGCGCTCGATGGGCGGCGCCATGTTCGGCACGCAGATCGGGCAGGCCGTGGGCGTGCTCGCGGGCGAGGTCGTCGGTTCGACGGACGTCGGGCTGCCGCTGGGCCCGGCGGGCAAGGCGGCCCTCCTGCCGCAGAACGTGGAGGCGTTCGGCGCGGGCCTCGGCATCCCGCAGGAGGAGGTGCGGCTGTACCTGGCGCTCCGCGAGGCCGCGCACCAGCGGCTGTTCGCGCATGTGCCGTGGCTGCGGTCGCATCTGTTCGGCGCGGTCGACGGGTATGCCCGGGGCATCCAGGTGGACACCGCGAAGCTGGAGGATCTGGTCGGGCAGCTCGACCCGACGCGGCCGGAGGAGCTTCAGGAGAAGCTCCAGCAGGGCCTGTTCCAGCCGGAGGACACGCCGCAGCAGAAAGCGGCGCTGGCCCGGCTGGAGACGGCGCTGGCCCTCGTGGAGGGCTGGGTCGACGCGGTGGTGCACGCCGCCGCCGAGCCGCATCTGCCGTCGGCGTCCGCGCTGCGCGAGACGCTGCGGCGGCGCCGGGCGACGGGCGGGCCCGCGGAGCAGACGTTCGCCACGCTGATCGGTCTCGAACTGCGGCCCCGGCGGCTGCGGGACGCGGCGCGGCTGTGGGCGTCGCTGACGGACGCCCGCGGCGCGCAGGGCAGGGACGCGCTGTGGGCGCACCCGGACATGCTGCCGACGGCGGACGACCTGGACGACCCGGACGGCTTCGTCCACCGCGAGCAGCTCGACTTCTCGGAGCTGGACCGGATGCTCGACGACGGCCCGGCGGCCGGGACGCTCGACAAGCACCCCGAGCAGGACGCCGAGCGGGACGACGACAAGGACGGGAACGGGACGGACGGCGGCGCCGGGGACGGCCGGGGCGCGTGAGTCTGCACGGGGACGCGGCGCGCGTGCTGCGGGAGTGGACCGCGCCCGACGCCGGTCAGGACGAGCTGCGGCGGGCGTACGCGGAGCATCTCGCCGCGCACCCCGACGGCATGTGGAAGGCGTGCGCGGCCGGGCACATCACGGCCAGCGCGATTGTGGTGGACCCGGCGCGCGGGCAGGCGCTGCTGACCCTGCACGCCAAGCTGGGCAAGTGGCTCCAGACCGGCGGGCACTGCGAGCCCGCGGACGCCTCGCTGGCCGGGGCGGCGCTGCGCGAGGCGACCGAGGAGTCGGGGATCGAGGGGCTGCGGCTGCTGCCGGACCCCGTGGCCCTCGACCGGCACCGCACGCCGTGCGCCACGCATCTGGACGTGCAGTACGTGGCGGTGGCGCCGGCCGGGGCGACGGAGCTGATCAGCGACGAGTCGCTCGACCTGCGCTGGTTCCCGTTCGACGAGGTGGCGGGAGTGGCGGACCCGTCGGTGGTCCGCCTGCTGACCCGCACCCGCGCGTCGCTGTGACCCCGCCGGGGGCTACCGCCCCCAGGCGCCGCCCTGGCCGAGGCCCGGCGCGCCCTGCCCCGGCCTGAGCTGGCCGCGCAGCAGGTCGCCCGCGGCCGACAGGGTGGGCGGCAGCATCTCGCTGGGCTGGACGACGACATGCCCGTCGCCCATGAAGCTCAGCTCCCATCCCTCGCCGGTGTTGCCGCGCCGGCGCCAGATCGGTTTGCTGCTGGTCTGGGCCTGCATCTGCACGCGGAGCGAGGTGGACCAGGCCACCACGGCGTCCGCGTCCGCGCTGCAGTACCGGTCGGGCGCGACCCGCATGACCAGGGGACGCCCCGAGGTGGTGATGGCCACCTTGCCCTGCCCGCTGATGACCAGGTTGTACGCGCCCACGCCGGGGATGCCGTACTGGCTCTCGACGGAGACGACGTCCCAGTGCAGATGGGCGTCGAGCGCGAGGACATAGGAGCTGTCCACGGTCAGGCCCTCGTGGTCGACGTCGAGGATGTGCACGTTCTGGGCGAGGTTGGCGAAGTAGATCGCCCCCTGGCCGAAGCAGCGCATCAGCGGCAGGACCTCGCCGGCGTGCTGCTGGCGGCGGCGCTGCCCGGGCGGCTGGTACTCACCGTCGAACTCGATCATGCCGTCGAAGGCGACCATGCTGCCCGCCCTGGCCACCACGTCCTCGCCGCGGGACAGGTTGACCCGCAGCATGTGCTCGCCCTGGAGCGCGAAACGGTCCTGGGACTGGTTCACGGCGTTGTTGAAGATGGGACTCTGCATGCCGGCACTCCCCCGTCAGTTCTGCTGGCCCTGAGTGAGCCGGTCGGTGCTGTCCTCGCTCGGCTGCACGATCACGAAACCCTGGCCCGAGAAGGCGAGCTGGAACGCCTCGCCGCTGCCCCTGCCGACCAGCGAGGACGCCTTGAAGCTGCGCTTGCCCTCGACGCGCAGGCCCGTGGACCAGGCGACCAGGGCGTCGGGGTCCACGCAGGTCTCCCCTGACTGGCCGCAGTCCACGACGATCGGCATGCCCCGGCTGGTGATGGCGACCCAGCCGGTGCCGGAGATGCCGAGGTTGAACAATCCCTGCCCGGCGAACTTCGCTATGCCCTTCACCCGCTGCACGCCCCATTCGAGGTGGGCGTCGAAGGCGAGGACATTGGTGGCGTTCACCGAGATGTTCTCGTTCTGGAGGGGGAGGCAGACGACGTCGGCCCCGTAGTCGGCGACGTAGAGCAGGCCGTCGCCGTGGCAGCGCATCAGCGGGACGCTCTCGCCGGTCATCCGGCCGGCGAACGCCTGGCGCAGCGCCGCCGGGTTCGACTCGTACTGGATGTAGCCCTCGTACGCGATCATCGAACCGGTCCTGGCGAACACGTCGTTGCCCGTCTGCATGGCGATCCGCGCCATGGCCGGGCCGTGGTTCTCCATGCGGGCGGCGGGGGCGGCCGGGGCGTACCCGGTGATCATCCGTTGATCCATCACGGGCTCCCGTCAGATCTCGTAGGGCTGGACGATGGCGAAGTTCCCCGGCGCCCCGCGGAACTGGAGCTGGGTGGTCTCGCCGGTGTGGCCCGGGTAGGCGTGCCGGCGCAGCCGCACCTGGTTGGCGACGAGCACCTGCGCCCCGGCGGACCAGGCGATCACGGCGTTGGCGTCGGCGAACGTCATGGGCGTGACCGGCATGACGAGCGGCTCGCCCTTGGTGGTGAGCACGAGGGTGCCGGTGCCGCGGAACTCCATGGCGAACAGCACGCCGCCCGGCAGGCCGTGGCCCTCGATGCGGCGGACGTCGAACTCCAGGGACTCGTCGAAGGCGAGCACCCGCTGCGCGGACACGCACAGCGCGTCGCCCTGCAACTCGACCGGGTGGAGCCGGGTGGCCTGCTCCGCCAGGTAGACCTGGCCGCCACCGGTGCACCGCATGAGCGAGGGCAGCCCCTCGCCGGTCAGCTTGCTCTTGACCCGGTTCATGATGCCGGCGCCCTTGTGGCCGAAGTCCACGTCGCCCTGGTACAGCACCATGCTGCCCTGGCGGGCGAGGATCGGCCGGCCGTCGATGCCGAGGTCGGCGCGGACGAGCTGCGGGTTCTGCAGGCTCCAGCGCTGCCGATCGGCGGAGCCGCGGTACTTGCTGAGCACCGCCTGCATGCCGCCGCCCGCGGCGGCGTGCTGCGGTACGCCCGCCGGCTGCGGCGCGGCCGGAGCCGGGACGGGGGCGCCGGGCGGGAACTGCTGCGGCGGCGCCGGCGGGCTGAAGCACTTCGGCGGCGGGAGCGGGGGCCGGGGCCGGCTCCTCCTCCTCGACCTCGCCGCCGAAGTGCTTCAGCAGCGCGGCGAGGCCGCCGTCGAAGCCCTGCCCGACCGCGGCGAACCGCCAGCCGTCCTTGCGGTAGAAGTCGCCGAGCATCACGGCTCGTTCGGTGGTGAAGGCCGAGCCGTCGAACGCGTAGCGCGCGACCTCCTCGCCACCGGCGACGATCCGCAGATAGCCCGGGGCGACCTGCGCCATGGTGCCGTCGCCGTCGATGGTCGCGGTGAAGGCCAGCCGGTCCACCGAGGCGGGCAGCCGGTCCAGCGTCACGCGGAACGACTCGGTGTCGCCGGCCTGCGCGCCGAGGAGCTGGATCGCCTCCTCGGGCGACTTCGGCTGGTTGTAGAAGATGAAGTAGCGGTCGTCGGAGAGTCGTTCGGCCCCGTCAAGGCCGAAGCAACTGATGTCGAAGGTCATTCCGGGGCCCGCTATCTGCACGCCCACGTACAGATCGGTGCCCAGCGTCAGATCGCTGAGCCTGGTTTTCTGGCCCCGCTGGAAGTGCGTCACCATACGTAACGACCGTCCCCCATCCGATAAGACAAACATTCGGCGGGGTCAGACTAGCCGCTCGCACCGACGGGGACGCCCGGAAGCCCGGCGAACGCTAGTCGGTGCGCAGCCAGGGAATGTACGGCAGGCGCTCGGCGGCGACGACGCCCTCCAGGAAGCCGCGGGCCCGCTCCGTGCGGGGATAGCCGTCGAGCAGCGCCCAGAAACCGGGACCGTGACCGGGGACGAGCAGGTGCGCCAGCTCGTGCAGCAGCACGTAGTCGATCACGTACTCCGGCATGCCCTGGAGGCGGTGGGAGAGGCGGATGCTGCCCAGCGCGGGCGTGCAGGAGCCCCAGCGGGCGTTCTGATTCGTCACCCAGCGCACGCTGTCCGGGCGCGCGCGCCCCTGGAGGTAGCGCTGGGAGAGCTCGGCGGCGCGGGCGGCCAGCGCGTCGTCGCCGAGGATGCGGCGCTCTTCCTGGGCGGCCAGCTTGTCGAGCATGACCGTCACCCAGCGCCGCTCCTCCTCGGCCGTCATCCGGGCCGGGATGAGCACGATGGTGCGGTCGCCCTCGCGGTAGGCGGAGACGGTGCGTCTGCGGCGGGCGCTGCGGCGCACCTCGACACGCTCGTGCGGCCGGTGTCCGTCCAGCATCACCCGGCCCGCCGGGGGAATGCGCTGCGGCGGGCCGGCGCTGTTCAGCGGATCGGCGGGCACACCTTGACGTTACCCGGTGGGGGCCTGATATGTCCCGCCTGCCGGACGGTGGTGGGGGCGTGGACTCCCATGGGACGGGAACAACATCCTTTACTATCGCCCCATTTATATACCTTTCTCGGCTTCCTGTGGAAAACATCACACGCGTCCGGTCCGTCCCGCTCCATCATGGGTCCATGCATCCGATGATCAAGCCCTCCCTGCGCCGTGGCTGGCGCGACCGGCAGACCGTCCGCTATGGCGTGACGCCCGCGCACTCCGTCCTCTTCGGCCCGCTGGACAGCGCGACGGAGAGCTTCCTCACCCTGCTGGACGGCACGCGCGGGCTGCCCGTGCTCCGGGACGCCGCGGCGGCGCTGGGGCTCGGGCGGGACGCGGCGGACCGGGTGGCCGGCCGGCTGGCGGCGGCCGGGGTGCTGGACGACGCCACCGCCGACCGGGAGGCCGCCGCGCGGGTCACCGACGGGCTGCGGCCGGACCTGGCGACGCTGTCGCTGCTGCACCCGGCGCCCGGACACGGGCTGCGGCGGCTGACGGACCGCCGCCGGGCCCGCGTGCAGGTGCGGGGCGCGGGCCGGGTCGGCGCCCCGGTCGCGGTGACCCCCTGTCTCGTATACACCTCTGCCGCGGCCGACGAAGTGGATAGTGTGGAGCGCGGATAGCGGCGGGTGGATTCAAAAAAGAAGTGCGCAACGAGAGGTGCGGTGAGCACACCCGCCGGAGCTCCCCTCACCACGTGCGTCGGCAGCGTCAGATGAGTATAGGGGACGGGGGTGGAGCCGGAGGACCTGGCGCCCGGCGGGCTGCGGCCGGAGCAGGTGGGGCAGCGCCGGGCGGCGGCGACGGACAGCCTGGTGCGGGCCGCCCGGCCGTGGCGCGACAAGCCGCGGCCCGAGGAGCCGGACGGGCCGCGCCTGGTCATCTTCGCGCCCCGCGACGGCCTCGCGGCGTACGCTCCCGACCCCGCCGCCGCCGAGGAGGTCGTCGCGGCCGGCACGCCTCATCTCTACGCGGGCGTGGTGGAGGCGACGGGCTTCGTCGGGCCCCTGGTGCGGCCGGGCGCGACCGGCTGCGCGGGCTGCCTGCTGCGGGCCCGCGCCCAGCGCGAGCCGTGCTGGCCGCTGCTGGTGGCCCAGTGGCGCAACGGCCGCCGGCCCGGCGTCCCTTCCTGCGACGGCGCGCTCGCCACGGCGGTCGCCGGGATGACGGCCTGCGCCGCGCTGGCCCACCTGGACGGCTCGGCGTCCCACTCCTCCAGCACCCGCACGGAGTTGACGCTGCCCGGCCTGGCGGTGACGCATCAGACCATCGAGCCGCACGCCGAGTGCCCCTGCGGCGCGGCCGACGCCGCCCGGACCGCCCGGTCGCCGTGACCGGGGTCCACAATGGGCAGGGTACGAGCTGAAGCCGTGCATCCGCACACCACGGCGCACCAGGTGGTCTCGGGGCACTTGATGGGAGTTGGAGGGGACGATATGTCTGACCTGCCCCGGAAGGCAGTGACCAGGACCGCGAAGCTCGCGACTCTGCCGCTGAGTTTCGCCGGCCGGGCCACCTGGAGTCTCGGCAAGCGGATCGGCGGGCGATCGGCGGAGCTGGTGAGCAGCGAGCTCCAGCAGCGCACCGCGCAGCAACTCTTCTCGGTGCTGGGCGAGCTCAAGGGCGGCGCGATGAAGCTCGGACAGGCCCTGTCGGTCTTCGAGTCCGCGCTGCCGGAGACGGTGGCCGCGCCGTACCGGGCGGCGCTGACCAAGCTCCAGGACGCGGCCCCGCCCCTGCCCGCGGCCACGGTCCGCGCGGCGCTGGCCGAGCGGATGGGCGCCGACTGGCGGGAGCGGTTCGAGGAGTTCGACGAGCGGCCCGCCGCCGCCGCGTCCATAGGCCAGGTGCACCGGGCGGTCTGGCACGACGGCCGCGAGGTCGCCGTCAAGATCCAGTACCCGGGGGCGGGCGAGGCGCTGCTGTCCGACCTGACCCAGCTCGGCAGGTTCGCCCGGCTGCTCGGCCCGTTCATACCGGGCATGGAGATCAAGCCCCTGATAGAGGAGATGCGGGACCGGGTCGCGGAGGAGCTGGACTACGGCCTGGAGGCGGAGGCCCAGCATAGGTACGCCGAGGAGTTCCGCGACGAGCCGTGGGTGGAGGTGCCCGAGGTCGTCTGGCAGGGCGAGCAGGTCCTGATCACCGAGTGGATGGACGGGATTCCGCTGTCGCGGGTCATCGACGACGGCACCCAGGAGGAGCGGGACCGGGCGGGGCAGCTGCTGGCCCGCTTCCTGTTCACCGGCACGGCCTGGACCGGGCTGCTGCACGCCGACGCCCACCCGGGGAACTTCCGGCTGATCCCGGTGGAGGACGAGCCGGCGTCCCGCTGGCGGCTGGGCGTGCTGGACTTCGGCGCGGTCAACCGGCTGCCCGGCGGCCTGCCGCCCGTCATCGGCCGGGCCCTGCGGCTGACGCTGGACGGACTGGCCGACGAGGTCTACGACCACCTGGCCGCCGAGGGGTTCGTGAAGGAGGGCATCGAGCTGGACCCGGACGCCGTGCTCGACTATCTGACCCCGATCATCGAGCCGGTGCGGGTGCCCGAGTTCCACTACACCCGGGACTGGCTGCGGGAGCAGGCCGCGCGGGTGGCCGATCCCCGGTCCGCGGCCCACCAGTTGGGCCGCCAGCTCAACCTTCCGCCGTCCTATCTGCTGATCCACCGGGTCACGCTCAGCACCACCGGGGTGCTCTGCCAGCTCGGCGCCCGGGTGCGGATGCGGGACGAGATGATCGACGGCCTCCCCGGCTTCGCGGACCCGGACGCCGACACGGTCCCGGCCCCGGACCCGGACACGTCCGGGACCGGGACCGGGGACGAGGCGGCCGGGACGGAGACGCCGGAGAGCGGCACACCGGAGGACAACGGCCGACGGCCGGCCTAGGTGGGGTGATGGTCGCCGGGCGACGCCCGGTGGGTGTTACTGCCTAACCGCCTGGGCGAGTGCCCGGCGGGCGCGCCGTGAGGCGCTTTCGGCGCGCCGGTGCAGCCGGCGGGCCTTGCGCTCCATCCGCCGGGCCCGGACGAGGTGGTCGGCGAGGCGCTGGGATTCGGCTTCCCGGATCCGTTCCATATGGGATCGGGCCAGGGCTTCGGGTATGAGTTGCAACTTCCTGGTCCTGTTCTGTTCCTGGCGCGGCCTGCGGGCCACTGTCCTGGTGAAGTCGTGGGTGATCGTCATGTCGGGTTCGCGTCGCGGGCCGTGTGCCTTCGGCCGTCCGATGGTGCCGGGGATGTTCATGCCGTGACCGGGTTCTTCCGGGGACGGCCGCGCGGGCGCTTCCGCGGCACGACGACGCCCTGGACGAACAGTTCGCCGCCCCAGACGCCCCACGGCTCGCGGCGGTCCTTGGCGCCGGCCAGGCACGCCTCGCGCAGCGGGCAGGTGCCGCAGAGGGACTTGGCGTACTCGACGTCCTCGGGGGACTCGGCGAAGAACACCTCGGGGTCGTAGGAACGACATGGCACGCGGGCGTCGAGCTGCTCGATGGCCTCGTCGAGCTCGTTCAGCGTGAACAGCGGGGTCACAGAAGTCTCCGGATCGGGTGGTGAGTTCAGGTCGGGTCGGGCGTACGGCGCGAGTGGCATGGTCCGGTCCTCGTGTCGTCGGTCGTCCGGCCCTGGGGCCGGTCGGCTGGCTGGCAAAGCAAAAGGGCCGCGGATCCCGGTGTGGGTTCCGCGGCCCTGGAAGGTGCCGACCTGATCTCGCCGATCAGGCTGGATCACTCCAGGGATCGAGCCCGCGGAGGGCCCACATCGAGTGGTGCTGCGTCTTCTGCTGTCCAAAGATCTGGTTGCCGGCGCCTGCGACATGCGCGATGGAGACATAGGCACGGCTCCGTGCCGCTGCCGCTGCCACTACCGCTGCCGCGGACGCCTGCGCCGGTCGCTCGCCGGCAGCCGCCTCGCGGGACGCGAGGGCCACCGGGCGCACGGCCGCGGCACCGGACACACCGGTGCCCGACAGGGGAGCGCCACCGGGCACGCAGAGACGGACGGACTCAAGGCCGGTCAGTTTGCTCATGAAGAAAATGGCCATGGGACTCGCCTCCTCCGCGACGTCTCGGTGGACAGGAACTCTCCTGCCCAAGTGGTACACACCAGTACAGCATGGCTTCCAGGGAAGGGGAACCCTCCCCGGCGCCACGCGAAGAACGCTATGCGGATGCCTCCCGCAGACGCAAACTATTTTTCCGGTCCCATTTGGGGGACTTGAGGAGCGGGGACGTGAGGGCCGGGGACCTGGGGCGCGGAATCGGGCCCGGACACCGCCTCCGGCTCGGGCGCCGGGAGTTCCTCGCCGGCACACAGGGCCAGCACCTCGGCGACGAACTGCCGCAGCTTGTGCGGCCCCACCCCGGAGATCCCGGCCAACTCGCCCTCGCTGCCCGGCAGGTTCTCCGCGATGGCCATCAAGGTCACGTCCGTGAACACCGCGTAGGCCGGCCTGCCCAGCTCCCTGGCCCGCTCCACGCGCCACGCGCGCAGCCGCTCGTACAGCTCCTCGTCCATCGCCGACGGGCAGTCCGCGCACCGCCGCAGCTTGATCTCGGGCGCCTCGGTCAGCGTCCGGCCGCACACCCGGCACGGCACCGGCCCGCGCGGCTTGCGCCCCCGTGATCCGCCGCCGCGCTCCACGCCTCCGCCTCCACCGCCGCCCGCCGACCCGGCCCCGGCCGGACCCGACCCGGGCCGCAGCCCGTCGAGGAACCGGCTGGGCCGCCGCCCGGCCCGCCCGCCGGGCGACCGCGCCAGCGCCCACGACAGCGTCAGGTGCGACCGCGCCCGGGTGACGCCCACGTACAGCAGCCGGCGCTCCTCCTCGATCTGCTCCGGCGTCTTGGCGTAGGTGATCGGTAGCATGCCGTCGGTCAGCCCGACGAGGAACACCGCGTCCCACTCCAGGCCCTTCGCGGTGTGCAGCGAGGCGAGGGTGACGCCCTCGACGGTCGGCGCGTGCTGGGCGGCGGCCCGCTCGGTCAGCTCGGTCACGAACATGCCCAGCGTCGCGTCCGGGGCGGCCCGCTGGAAGTCCTCCGCGAGCCGCACCAGCGCCCGCAGCGACTCCCACCGGTCCCGCACCGGGCCGGAACCGGCGGGCGGCTCCGGCGTCCAGCCCGTCCCGGCGAGCACCGCGCCCACCTGCCCTGCCAGGCCGTCGGCGTCCTCGGCCACCCGGTCGTTCTCCCCCGCCCTGGCCGCGCCGCGCAGCGCGAGCGCGGCCTGCCGGATCTCCGGCCGGTCGAAGAAGCGCTCCGCTCCCCGCAACTGGTACGGCACCCCGGCGTCGGCGAGCGCCTGCTCGTAGATCTCGGACTGCGCGTTCACCCGGTACAGCACGGCGATCTCGCTGGCCGGGACGCCCGCGCCGCCCCGCTCCACCGGAGTCACCAGCTCCCGGATCCGCCGCGCGGTCGCCTCCGCCTCCGCCGGCTCGTCGGCGTGCTCCGCGTAGACGGGCTCGGGTCCCGCCTGCCGCTGCGAGACCAGCTCCAGCCGGTGCTCGGCGGCCCGGCCCCGCGCCTGGGCCAGCAGCCCGTTCGCCAGGTGGACGACCTGCGGCGTCGAACGGTAGTCCCGCACCAGCTTGACCACCGTCGCGTCCGGGTGCCTGGTCCGGAAGCCGAGCAGGTGGTCCGGAGTGGCGCCGGTGAACGAGTAGATGGTCTGGCTGGCGTCCCCGACCACGCACAGGCTGTCGCGGTCGCCCAGCCACAGCTCCAGCAGCCGCTGCTGGAGCGGGCTGACGTCCTGGTACTCGTCGACGGTGAAGTGCTGGTACTGGCGGCGGACCACCTCGGCGATGTCCGGCCGGTCCTGGAGGATGCCGACGGTCAGCAGCAGCACGTCCTCGAAGTCGATCATCCCCCGGTCGCGCTTGAGCTGCTCGTACGCCGTGTAGATCCGGCGGATCTCGGCCGGGTCGCGCGACGTCTCGCGGCCGGACTTGGCGAGCGCCGCCGGATAGTCCTCCGGCGTGGTCTGCGTCACCTTCGCCCACTCGATCTCGCCGGTGATCTCCCGCAGCTCCAGCCGCCCCAGCCGCTCCTGCCCGATCCGGTTGCGCGCGGCGGCCTCCGCGACCAGCGGGATCTTCCGCTCCAGCAGCCGGGGCGACTCGCCGCCGACCGCCTTGGGCCAGAAGTACTGCAACTGCCGCAGCGCCGCCGAGTGGAACGTCCTGGTCTGCACCCCGCCCGCGCCGAGCTGCCGCAGCCGGCCGCGCATCTCGCCCGCCGCCCGCGCGGTGAACGTGACCGCCAGCACGGTGGCCGGCTGGAACACCCCCGCCAGCACCCCGTACGCGATGCGGTGCGTGATGGCGCGCGTCTTGCCCGTCCCCGCGCCGGCCAGCACGCACACCGGCCCGCGCAGCGTGGTCGCCACGGCGCGCTGCTCGGGGTCGAGCCCCTCCAGCACGGCGTCCGCCGAGTCCGGCACGTCTGGGAACGGAGTGGACCGCGTTGCTGATGTCACCCGGCCATGCTGCCAGGTCCGGAGGGGACGGGTGCGGCGCTCCTCCACAGCCGGGCGGGATTACTCATACCGCGCCGCGTGTTGTGCTGGGGCAGGACGCGACGGCGTCAACGACACGAAGGAGCAGTGACGATGCGGGGCACCGTGACGATGTACAGCACGACCTGGTGCGGCTACTGCCGTCGGCTCAAGAGCCAGCTTCAGCGCGAGGGCATCGCCTACACGGAGATCGACATCGAGCAGGACCCGACGGCCGTCGCCCTGGTCGAGAAGGCGAACAACGGCAACCGCACGGTCCCCACGGTCGTCATCGCGCCCGGCAGCGGCGCGGACGAGGTCACCATGACGAACCCGTCGCTGGCCGACGTCAAGCGGGCCCTGGCCGCCTGAGCCCGCCCCCGCCACGGGCGGCCCGCGACGGGCTCACCAGACCGTGGGCGGCAGCGGCTTGCCGTACCACTGCTCGACCAGGCGGGAGGCGATGGAGATCCCCGAGGGCGCCAGCACCTCGCCGGACTCCATCGCCTCCCGCAGGTCGTCCCGGGAGAACCAGCGGGCCTCCTCGATCTCCTCGCCGTCCACCCGCAGTCCGGTGGTGGTGGCGCGGGCGGTGAAGCCCAGCATCAGGCTGGACGGGAAGGGCCACGGCTGGCTGGCGACATAGCCGACCTCGCCGACCGTGACGCCGACCTCCTCGGCGACCTCGCGGATCACCGCCTGTTCTATCGACTCCCCCGGCTCGACGAACCCCGCCAGGGTGGAGAAGCGTCCCTTGGGCCAGTGCACCTGCCGCCCGAGCAGCGCCCGGTCGTCCTCGTCCACGACGAGCATGATCACCGCCGGGTCCGTGCGCGGGTAGTGCTCCGCGCCGCACGCCTGGCAGCGCCGGATGTGCCCGGCCGCGGCGATCACCGTCCGCTCGCCGCAGCGCGAGCAGAAACGGTGCAGCCGCTGCCAGTTCTCCAGGGCGACGGCGTGCACCAGCAGTTCGTTGTCCCGCTCCGACAGCAGCGCCGCGGCCTCCCGCAGCCCGGCGGGCCTGGCCACGTCGTCCATCCGCCCGGGCAGGCTGTCCTTCTGGAGCGCGAAGTACCGCACGCCGTCGGGGTCCGTGCCCAGGAAGTACCGGTGGGCCTCGGTCAGCGGCGCCTCGAACGACGGCATCGTGACCAGCTCGGTCCTGCCGCCCTCGGTCTCCTCGATCAGCGCCTGCCCGCCGGACACCACGAACACCCGGGTCGACGGATGGCTCCACGCCGCCGCCAGCCACGCCTCGTCGAGGCGGTGACCGGCGTCGCGGTCGATGCCGCCGGTGCCGGTGAGCGGGATCGGCTGGACGGCGCTGTCCGAGGATGCCGGGGTGGTACGCATGCCAAGAGCCTAACCGGGGTCGTTCGGCTCCCAGGAGTCCTCCCCCAGCAGCAGTCGCTCCAGGCCACGCCGTCCCGGCAGCACCGTCGGGCGCCCCAGCTCGCCGCTGCGCACGTAGAGGAACGCGGCGCTCACCGCCGACAGCGGCAGGCCGTGCCGCTCGGCCCACGCCACCCGGTAGATCGCGAGCTGGAGCGGGTCGGCGTCCTGGCGGCGCGTGGTCTTCCAGTCGATGATGTCGAAGCCGCCGGTCGCCGTCCGGTACACCGCGTCGATACGGCCCCGGATCACGCGCCCGGCGAGCTGGACCCGGAACGGCGCCTCCACCCGGTACGGCGTCCGCGACGCGTACGGGGTGCGGCTGAACGCCTCCTTCAGCGCGGCCAGTTCCCGCTCGTCGCGGATCTCGGCGTCCTCCTCCGGGTCGCCGCCCGGCAGCTCGTCCAGGCCCAGCATGGGCAGCGCCAGCGTCTCGAACCGGGACTCGACCCAGGCGTGGAAACGGGTCCCGCGCCGCGCGGCGGGCTGCGGCGGGCGCGGCATCGGCCGGGCCAGCTCGCGGGCGAAGCCCTCGGGGTCGGCGGCCAGCCGCTGCACCTGCGACGCGGACAGCGACAGCGGCAGCTCCACGTCCCGCACCGCCGCCCTGGCCTGCCGCAGCTCCCCGGCGAGCGCGGTCAGGTCGCGGTCCCAGGACGCCACAGTGCGCTGCTCCTCGGGGGTGAGTGTGACATCCGCGACATCGTCGTCGGGACGCGGCGACGGCACGCCCCGCAGCCGGGCCAGCACCGCGTCCGCGGCCTCGCGGCGGCGGGCCAGCGCCGCCTCGTCCAGCGGCAGCGGCCACGCGTGCTCGCGCGCCGGTCCGGCGAGCGCCGGGTTCTCCGCGTCCTCGTCCGGCGCGTCCGCCCAGTGCTCGACCTCGCCGTGCGCCGGGTCGGCCTCGCAGTGCGCCCGCAGCGCCTCCAGGAACGGGGACGGGCCGCGCCGCCGCTTCTGGCTCGGCCCCCACCAGTGGCCCGACCCCAGCAGCAGCGAGCGCGGCCGGGTGAACGTCACATAGCCCAGCCGCAGCTCCTCCAGCGCCAGATGCGCGGTGACGGCCGCCGTGTGCTCCTTGTACGCCGCCGCCGTCCACGCCTCGATGCCGGGCAGGGTGCCGGCGTCGCCGCGCAGCGGCTGGGGCAGCGCCCGGGCGTGCCGGAGCCAGGAGTCGCGGGACCCCTTGGCGGGGAACTGGCCGGCGGTCAGGCCCGGCACGACCACCACGTCCCATTCCAGCCCCTTGGCCTTGTGGGCGGTGAGGACCTTCACCGTGTTCTCGCCGCCGGGCAGCGAGCTGTCGAGCCCCCGGTCGTACTGCGCGGCGGCGCGCAGGAAGGCGAGGAACGCGGGCAGCGTCGCCTCGCCGTCCACCGCCGTGCCGGCCCGGCCCGCCGCGAAGCCGGCGGCCAGGTCGAGGAACGCGCCGAGGGTCTCGCGCCGCCGGGCCGCCAGCGCCCGCGGCGACGCGGACAGCTCCACCTCCAGCCCGGTGGCGGCCAGCACCCGGTGCAGCACGTCCATCAGCGGGTCGCCCAGCGAGCGGCGCAACTCGCGGATCTCGGCGCCCAGGTGCGCGAACCGCACCCGGGCCGCCGCCGAGAACGGCAGCCCGTCGTCGGGTTCGGCGCCGCCCTCGGCGGGCCCCGGGCCCTGGACGAACGTGTCCAGCGCGTCCGCGAGCGAGGTGACCTCGACCGCGTCGGTGCCCTCGACGGCGGCGGCGAGCCGTTCGGCGCCGCCGTCCGGGTCGGCGCGGCGCACCAGCAGCCGGGCGCGGCGGCCCAGGAGCGCCAGGTCCCGCGGGCCGATCCGCCAGCGGGGTCCGGCGAGCAGGCGTACGAGGGCGGCGTTGGCGGTGGGGTCGGCGAGCACCTGGCAGACGGCGACGAGGTCGGCCACCTCCGGCAGGTGCAGCAGCCCGGACAGGCCGACGACCTCGACCGGCACGTCGCGGGCGGCGAGGGCGCGCTGGATCTCGGGGAAGTCGCCGGCCGTGCGGCACAGCACGGCGATCTCGCCGGCCGGGGTGCCGGTGGCGACGAGGTGGGCGACGGAGTCGGCCAGCCACTCCAGCTCCTCGGCGTGCGTGGGCAGCAGCGCGCACCGCACCCGGCCCGCCTGCTCGGCGCCCTCGGCCGGGCGCAGCGGGACGACGGCCGGGTGCCGTTCGCGCAGCGGCGCGGCCAGCTCGTTGGCCAGCGCGAGGAGCCGGCCGCCGCTGCGGCGGGTCTCGCCGAGGCTGTCGCGGCGGGCCGGGGTGCCGTCGGCGTGGGGGAAGTGCGCGGGGAAGTCGTCCAGGTTGGCCACCGAGGCGCCGCGCCAGCCGTAGATCGCCTGGCAGGGGTCGCCCACGGCGGTCACGGCGTGCCCGGTGCCGCCGCCGAACAGCCCGGCGAGCAGGACGCGCTGGGCGACGGACGTGTCCTGGTACTCGTCGAGCAGGACGACGGTGAACTGCTCGCGCAGGGCCCGGCCGACCTCGGGCACGTCGCGGGCCAGGGTGGCGGCCAGGGACATCTGGTCCCCGAAGTCCAGCAGGTCACGGCCGCGCTTGCGCGCCCGGTACTCCTCGACCAGCCCGAGCAACTGGCCCCGGCCGCGGGCGGCTTCGGGGATGAGACGGAGGTCGGCGTTGGTGAGGTCGGCGCCCTCGAGTTCGGCCAGCAGCGCGGCGTCGAACGCGCGGAGCCGCTCCGGCGTGACCAGATGCTCGGCCAGCTCGGCGTCGAGCGCGATGAGATCGGCGACCAGCGAGGTGAACGCGCCGCCGGGCGGCTCGAATTCGGCGGGCGCGGACCGCAGCACCTCGGCGGCGAGCTGGAAGCGCCCGGCGTCGGCGAGGAGCCGCGCGGCGGGCTCGATGCCGAGCCGCAGCCCGTGCTCGGCGAGGAGCCGCCCGGCGAACGAGTGGTACGTGGAGATCTGCGGCTCGCCGTCCTCGGCCTCACCGATCCCGGCGCGCGCCAGGGCCTTGCGCACCCGCTCGGCCAGCTCGCCCGCGGCCTTGTTGGTGAAGGTGAGGCCCAGCACCCGATCCGGCGCGGCCTGGCCGGTGCCGGTGAGCCAGACGACGCGGGCGGCCATCACGGTGGTCTTCCCCGAGCCGGCGCCGGCCACGATCGCCTGGGGCGCGGGCGGCGCCGTGATACAGGCCAACTGCTCGGGGGTGAAGGGAATTCCGAGCAGCTCCCTGAGCTGCTCGGGGCGGCTGAGTCGGGCGGGCACCCGAGTGAGACTAGTGCCCGGCACCGACAGTGCCCGTCAGTGCCGGCCGGCGTCGGTCAGTCCACCGCGTGGCGGCCCTCCGGGCGGGCGCTGCACGCGCCGTGGAAGGCGCACGAGCCGCAGTGCTGCCCGGTGGAGGCCGTGAACCGTTCGTCGAGGACCCGGCCCGCGGCCTCGGCGAGGAGGCCGCCGACCCAGTCGTCGCCCGGTTCGCGGGTCAGCGGCTCCTGCCGCTGCACGGTCGGGAGCGTGTCGCCGCCGTCCCGCCGGGGGGCGCCCTGCCGGAGGTGGACCAGCTCCGCGCCCGCCACCTCGCCGAGGGCCTCGTCGTGGCGGACGGCGAGCTGGTAGACGGCGAGTTGGGGATGCCGTTCGACCTCGGCGCGGGTCGGTTTCGTGCGGCCGGTCTTGAAGTCCACGACGTATGCCCGGCCTTCGGCGTCCCGCTCGACGCGGTCCAGGACGCCCCGGATGCGGACCTGATGCTCGCCGGCCTCCAGGGTGACGTCGAACGGGGCCTCGCTGGCGGCCGGTTCGCGGCCGTTCGCCCGCTGGAGCACATGCCAGCGCAGGAACCGCTCCAGGGCCGCGCGGGCCTCCGCCTGCTCCGTGCGCGACTGCCACGGCGCCTCGAAGGCGAGCGAGTCCCAGACGGTGTCCAGCCGTTCCATCAGCACCGACAGGTCGGCCGGGGTGGTGCCGGAGGCGACCTCGTCGGCGAGGACGTGCAGCACGTTGCCGAAGCCCTGCGCCGTGGTGGCGGGGGCGTCGGCGTGCACCTCGCGGCCGAGGAACCACTGGAGCGAGCAGGTGTTGACGAGCTGGTCGAGCGCGCTGCCGGACAGCGTGACCGGTGCCCCGGGGTCGCGCAGCGGCACGTCGGAACGGGTCGGCTCGCGCAGGCCCCACCACCGTTCGGGGTGCGCGGCGGGCGCCAGCGCGTAGCCGTCGTCGTCCCGCAGCGCGGCGAGGTCGGCCAGCCGCTGGGCGGCGGCCCGGCGCAGCGCGGGCGACGCGGCGGGGCCCACGGTGGTGGCGCGCAGTTCGGCGATGAGCGCCGCCGCCGCGAGCGGCCGGCGCGGGCGGCTGCCGACGTGCACCGGCTCCACGCCGAGTTCGCCCAGGAACCGCGACGGCTGGTCGCCGTCGTCCGCGCCGCGCCCCGCCGTGACGACCAGCCGCCGCCTGGCGCGGGTGGCCGCGACGTAGAACAGCCGCCGCTCCTCGGTCAGCAGCGCGGCCTGGCTCATCGGCTCGGCCAGCCCGTCGCGGCCGATGCGGTCGGCCTCCAGCAGGGAACCCCGGCGGCGCAGGTCCGGCCACAGGCCCTCCTGCACCCCGGCCACCACGACCAGGGACCACTCCAGGCCCTTGGCGCGGTGGGCGGTCATCAGCCGTACGGCGTCGGGCCGCACGGCGCGCGCGGCGAGCGTGTCGGCGGCGATGTCGTGCGCGCCCAGCTCCTCCAGGAAGATCAGCGCGCCCCGGCCGCCGGTGCGTTCCTCGGCGCGCGCCGCCACCTCGAACAGCGCGCAGATCGCGTCCAGGTCGCGGTCGGCGTTGCGGCCCGCCGCGCCGCCCCGCCGGGCGGCGCGCTCCAGCCGCTGCGGCCAAGTGGTGCCGTCCCACAGCAGCCACAGCGCCTCCTCGGCGCTGCCGCCGCCGGACAGCAGCTCGCGGGTCTTGCGCAGCAGCAGCCCGAGCCGCTGCGCGCCGGACGCGTACGCCGGGTCGTGGGTGACCAGCCGCTCCGGCTCGGCCAGCGCCAGGGCGAGCAGTTCGTCCGAGGGGCGCGGCACGGCGGCGCCCGCCGCGCGTTCCTCGTTCCGCAGGGCGCGGCCCAGGCGGCGCAGGTCGGCGGCGTCCATGCCGCCCAGCGGCGAGGTGAGCAGCTTCGCCGCCGTCTCCGGGTCCGGCGGGCCGCCGTCCGGCTCGGCCACCACGCGCAGCGCCGTCAGCAGCGGCGCGACGGCCGGTTCCCGGCGCAGCGGCAGATCGTCGCCGTCCACCTCCAGCGGGACCCCGGCCGAGGTGAGCACCCGGCGCACCCCCGGGATGAACAGGCTCCCCGCGCGCACCAGGACCGCCATCTCGCCCCATGGAACGCCGTCCTCCAGGTGGGCGCGGCGCAGCAGGTCGGCGATGTTCTCCAGCTCGGCGCCCGGCGTGGGGTAGGTGAACACCTCGACCCGGCCGCCATCGGTCTCGGCGGTGAGCGCCCGGTGGCGGCGGACGGCGTCGGCGGGCAGCCGGGGCAGCGGCATGCGCTGGGTGAGCAGCCGGGTCGCGGCCAGCAGCTCCGCGCCGCCGCGCCGGCCCGTGGTGAGCACGGCGACGGGCGCCGGGTCGCCGGAGGCCGTGGGGAACGCGTCGGGGAAGCCGAGGATGCCGCCGATGTCGGCGCCGCGGAAGGCGTAGATCGACTGGTCGGGGTCGCCGAAGACGACCAGGTCGCGGCCGTCCCCGGCCAGCGCGCGCAGCAGCGCGACCTGCGCCGGGTCGGTGTCCTGGTACTCGTCGACGAACACCGCGTCGTACCGGGCCCGTACCGCCGCGCCCGGCTCCGGCTCGGCCGCCAGCCGGGCCGCGCCGCGCACCAGCTCGGTGTAGTCGAGGACGCCCTGCGCCCGGGTGACGTCGAGGTACTCGGCGAGGAACCGGGCCGCGGCCTCCCAGTCCGCGCGCCCGGTGCGGCGGGCGAAGCCGGCCAGGGTGCCCGGGTCCAGGCCCAGTTCGCGGCTGCGGGCGAGGACGGCGCGCAGTTCGTCGGCGAAGCCGCGGGTGGTCAGGCAGGCGCGGAGTTCGTCGGGCCAGCGGAACGGCCCAAGCCCCTCGCGCTCCAGTTCGCGGTGGCCGGCCAGCAGCTCCCGCAGGTACAGGTCCTGTTCGGGGCCGGACAGCAGCCGCGGCGGCTCCGCGTACAGCTCGCGGTCCTGGTGGGCGCGGAGGAAGGCGTAGGCGAAGGAGTGGAACGTCGTCGCCTGCGGCGCCAGCCCGCCGAGCCGGGCCGTCAGCCGGTCCCGCAGCTCGGCGGCGGCCTTGCGGCTGAAGGTCAGCACCAGGACGCGTTCCGGGTCGGTGCCGTCCGCGACCCGGCGGGCGACGGCCTCCACCAGGGTGGTCGTCTTGCCGGTGCCGGGACCGGCGAGCACCAGCAACGGCCCCCCGGGGTGGTCAACCACGGCGCGCTGGCTCGCGTCCATTGCCACAGCGCGCGCGTCGGCGACCGGGGCGCGCACCAGTCGGTACGCTCCCGGGGCGGGCGGCCGGTCAGTGGACGGGACGGAGAGGTTCACGTGCATCGCGGGTTCTCGGGGACATCTCAGGAGACGCTACGCCAGTCGGCTCCCGTGGCGCGGCCTTTCCCCGGCGTCCCCCGGACGGACGGCCGTCCGGCCGCCGCGCCGGACGATGCCGGAAGCTGGTGCCTGTGAGCCGCCGCCCCACCGCCGCCGTCACCCGCGGACGCGACACCGTCGCCGTCGCCGGGCGCGTCGCCGTTCCAGCGGGCGCGTTTCAGGTCGAGGCGGGGCGTGTCGCCGGGGCCCGCGCCCGCGCGCAGCGGGGTGCCCTCGGCGCGGTAGTGCTCCAGCGCGCGCCGCTCGTGCCCCGGCAGCAGTTTCCCGTCGGCCCGCACCACCCGCCACCACGGCACCGCCCCGCCGTACAGCGCCAGAGCCCTGCCGACCTGCCGCGGGCCGCCCTCGCCGAGCAGCCCGGCGATGTCCCCGTACGTCAACACCCGTCCCGGCGGGATCTGTTCGGCCATCGTCAGCACACGATCGGCGTACTCGGGGAGGCTGTGCGTCGGTCCTGCCATGGCGCCCATCGTGCCCTACGGCACGGACGCGCCCTCCGCGGACGGTTCACATGCCACTATCGTCGCACCGTCGGGGGGAGCTGGTCGGCAGTTCCAGCACGAGGAGAAGCCCAGGGATGCGGCCGGTGATACGGGGCGAAGAAGAGCGGGCACAGCGCCCGGAGGACCCTCCGGAGGCCGGGGCCGCGTCACCGGCGCGCCCGGAGCCGCCGACCGAGCCGGCCACGCTCGCCGAGCGGTCCGGGCGCCTGGCCGTGGACGAGCCGATCCTCGCCGCCCGCGTCCACCGCCCCGCCGATCTGCTGCGGGTCCTCCTCGGGCTGCTCGGCATCGGCGTCGTGCTGGCGCTGGCCACCTTCGCGATCGGCACCACGGAGGGCATCGAGCAGGACGTCGACAAGGGCGCGGAGCAGGCCCCGTCGCTGCTGATCAGCTTCGCCGGTTTCGCCTCCAGCGTCGCCGTACTGGTCGTCCCGGTCGCGTTCGCCATCCAGCGCCTGGTGAAACGGGACGGGCTGCGCATCGCCGACGGCGTGCTCGCGGCGGTCCTGGCCCACGGCGTCTCGCTCACCTTCAGCCTCTGGGTCGCCCGTGTCTCCCCCGAGTCCGTGCAGAACGCGCTGACCAGGGACGCCCCCGGCGGCGGCCCGACCGACCCGGTGCACGGCTATCTGGCGCCGGTCATCGCCGACGCCACGGCCGTCGGCATGACGCACCGGCCGCGCTGGCGGCTGGCGATGTGGTCGGTCCTGCTGCTGGACGCGTTCGCGGTGCTGGTCGCGGGGTACACCACCCCGTTCTCGATCATCGTCACCGTCCTCATCGGCTGGACCATCGCCTACGGCACGCTCTACGCGGTCGGCTCGCCCAATGTGCGCCCCACCGGCCAGCAGCTCCTGGCCGGGCTGCGGCGCGTCGGCTTCCGGCCGGTCAGCGCGCTGCGCGCCGAGGAGCCGGCCGACGTCGAGCGCCAGGCCGGGAACGACCGCGCCGCCGAGCCGACCCGCCGCTATCTGGTCACCCTGGAGTCCGGGCCGCCGCTGGATGTCACGGTGGTGGACCGCGCCCAGCAGGCCCGCGGCTTCTTCTACCGCGCCTGGCGCCGCCTCGCGCTGCGCGGCGTCGCGCAGCGCCGCAGCCTGCCCTCGCTCCGCCAGGCGCTGGAGCAGGAGGCGCTGCTGGCGTACGCGGCCATCGCCGCCGGGGCGAACGCGCCCAAGCTGATCGCCACCTCCGAGCTGGGCCCGGACGCGGTCATGCTCGTCTACGAGCACACCGGCGGCCGGCGCCTGGACTCGCTGCCGGACGACGAGATCACCGACGAGCTGATGGAGACGGCCTGGGGCCAGGTCGCCGCCCTCCAGTCGCGCCGGATCGCGCACCGCAGGCTGGGCGGCGGCTCGCTGCTGGTGGACCGCGACGGCACGGTCTACCTCACCGATCTGCGCGGCGGCGAGATCGCGGCCGGTGACCTGTCGCTGCGGATGGACGTGGCGCAGCTCCTGACGACGTTCGGCCTGCGGGTCGGCGCCGAGCGGGCGGTGGCCGCGGCCGTGTCCGTGCTGGGCCCGGACGCGGTGGCCGACAGCCTGCCGCTGTTGCAGCCGATCGCGCTCAGCCGCGACTCCCGTGCCGCGCTGCGCCAGCTCGCCCGTGAGCGGGCCCAGCGCGAGCGGCAGGCGGTGCTGGACGCGACCCGGGCATACCGCGAGGCGCGCGGCAGCCTGCCGGAGGACGCGGACCGCAGGACGGTCAAGGCCGCCAAGCAGGCGGAGAAGCAGGTGATGGAGGCCGCCCTGGAGAACGCCAGGGAGCCGGACCTGCTCTCGCTCATCCGCAGCCAGGTGCTGCTGATCCGGCCGCAGGCGGCGATAGAGCCCGCGCGCATCGAACGGATCAGGCCGCGCACGCTGATCAGCCTGGTCGCCGCCGCGTTCGCCATGTACGCCCTGACGTCGCAGCTCATCACCGTGGACTTCGAGCAGGTGTGGGCCGACGCGAACTGGGGCTGGGTCCTGGTGGCGGCGGGCTTCTCGGCCCTGACGTACTTCGCGGCGGCGCTGAGCCTGCTGGGCTTCGTGCCCGAGAAGGTGAGCTATCCGCGGACGGTGGTGGCCCAGGTCGCCGGCTCGTTCGTCAAGCTGGTGGCGCCGGCCGCGATCGGTGGCGTGGCGCTCAACGCGCGCTATCTCCAGCGCCAGGGCCTGCGCCCCGGCCACGCGGTCGCCAGCGTCGGCGCGTCCCAGCTCTTCGGCCTCGGCAGTCACATCGTGCTGCTGCTGTCGTTCGGCTACCTCACCGGCACCGAGCACACCCCCACGCTCTCCCCGTCCCGCACGGTCATCGCCGGCCTGCTGACGGCCGCGGTCGGGGTGCTGATCGTCACCGCCGTGCCCAGTCTGAGGAAGGCCATCTCCGAGCGGGTGCGGGCCCTGTTCGCGGGTGTCGTGCCGCGCATGCTGGACGTGATCCAGCAGCCGAGGAAGCTGCTCAGCGGCATCGGCGGGATGCTGCTGATGACCCTGGCGTTCGTGATGTGCCTGGACGCCTCGCTGCGGGCGTTCGGCGAGGAGGTGAACTACGCGACCATCGCCGTCGTCTTCCTCGCGGGCAACGCGCTGGGCTCGGCGGCGCCGACGCCCGGCGGCATCGGCGCGATCGAGTTCACGCTCTCGGCCGGTCTGACCGCCTTCGGCGTGCCCACCCCCGCCGCGCTGGGCGCGGTGCTGCTGTTCCGGCTGATGACCTTCTGGCTGCCGGTGCTGCCCGGCTGGCTGGCCTTCTCCCATCTCACGCGGAGAAACCAGATCTGACCCCCCGCCGCCGCGTGTCCGCGTCTGCGACTCCGTACGGCCGGATCGCCTTGCGTCTGCGGACTCTTGGCGCATAGTGTCCCGCACATGCGGTCTTACGGCATGGGGCGGGCGGCCCGGCTGCTCGGCGTCAGCGCGGACACGGTCCGCCGCTGGGCCGACGCGGGCCGGCTGCCGACGCGGCGGGACGAGGCGGGCAAGCGGCTGGTCGACGGCCAGGACCTCGCCGCGTTCGCCGTGGCCCTGGCCGCCGAGGCGGCGAACGGCCCGGCCGAGGCGGGCGAGCCGTACACCAGCGCCCGGAACGCGTTCCCCGGCATCATCACCGCCGTCCGGCTGGGCGATGTCGCGGCCCAGGTGGAGATCCAGGCGGGGCCGCACCGCCTGGTGTCGCTGCTGACCCGGGAGGCCGTGGAGGAGCTGGGGCTGGCGGTCGGCATGGAGGCCGTGGCCCGGGTGAAGGCCACCAGCGTGCACATCGACAGGACGTGAGACATGACTCCGGCCAGACCCCCCGGCCGACCCGGCCGGCCCGCTCGCCGCGCCGCCGTGCCGGGGCCGCTGATCGCCGCGCTGCTGCTCCCGGCGGCCGTCGCCTGCGGCTCCGACGGCGGTGACGGCGACAGCGATGGCGGCGGGAGCGTCACGCTGACCGTGCTGGCCGCCGCCTCCCTCACGGACGTCTTCACGGAGGCCGGCGAGGTCTACGAGGAGGCGCACCCCGGCGTCACCGTCCGGTTCTCGTTCGCCGGCTCCCAGGAGCTGGCCGCCCAGGTCACCCAGGGCGCCCCCGCCGACGTGCTGGTCACCGCCGACACCCGGACCATGGCGGACGTCGCGGACGAGACCGCCGAGCCGGAGATCATCGCCCGCAACGAGCTGGTCATCGTCACCCCGCCCGGCAACCCGGCGGACGTCACCTCGCTCGCCGACCTCGCCGATCCCGGCCTGCGCCTGGTGCTCGCCGCACCCGAGGTCCCCGCCGGCCGGTACGGACAGCGGATCCTCGACGCCCAGGGCCTGGAGGTCACCCCCGACTCGCAGGAGCCCAACGTCCGCGCCGTGCTCGGCAAGGTGGAGCTGGGCGAGGCCGACGCGGGCCTGGTCTACGTCACCGACGCCACCGCCGCGGGCGACGATGTGCGGGCCGTCCCCATCCCCGCGGGGCAGAACATCGTCGCCGACTACCCGGCCGCCGCCCTGAACGGCTCGGACCACCCCGAGCGGGCCCAGGAGTTCGTCGACTGGCTCGCCCCCCCCGAGGTGCGGGCGCTGCTGCCCGACGCCGGTTTCCGCTCGCCGTAGCCCGCCGTGTCCCGCCGCCCTCCGCTGCTCCTGGCGCTGCCCGCGCTCCTCGCCGTCGCGTTCCTGCTCCTGCCGCTGCTCGGCATCGTCGCCGCCGCGCCCTGGTCCGCCCTGGCCGGCCGGCTCACCGCGCCCGCCGTCACCGAGGCGCTGGGCCTGTCGCTGCTGGTCTCCGGCTGGGCGCTGCTGATCTCGCTGCTGCTCGGCGTGCCGCTGGCCTGGCTGCTGGCCCGCGCCGACTTCCCCGGGCGCGCGCTGGTGCGCTGCCTGGCGATCCTGCCGATGGTGCTGCCGCCCACCGTCGCGGGCGTCGCGCTGCTCCAGGGCCTGGGGCGGCGCGGCCTGCTCGGCGGCCCGCTGGAAGCCCTCGGCGTCACCCTGCCGTTCTCCACGGCGGGCGCGGTCGTCGCCGCCGTCTTCGTGTCGATGCCGTTCCTGGTCATCAGCCTCGAAGGCGCCCTGACCGGCCTCGACCCGCACTTCGAGGAGGCCGCCGCCACCATGGGCGCGGGCCCGCTGCGCCCCCTGCGCTCGGTGACGCTGCCGATGACCGGCCCGGCCCTGACGGCGGGCGCGGCGCTGTGCTGGGCACGGGCGCTGGGCGAGTTCGGCGCGACGATCACCTTCGCGGGGAACCTGCCGGGCACCACGCAGACCCTGCCGCTGAAGGTCTACCTGCTGCTCCAGGACGACCCGGCGGGCGCCACCGCCGTGTCGCTGCTGCTGCTCGCCATCGCCGCCGCGGTGCTGTTCGCGCTGCGCGGGCGCTGGCTCGGGCCGCTCCGCACGTCACCCGATTGACCGGGCCCCGGGTGCGGCCCGGCACCCGCCCGGCCGACGATGAGGCGGTCGGAGCGAACGATGGGAGCCCTCGCCATGACCCGAGTCCGACCCCCGGGGCCCGTGCTCGCGCCGTGCGTCCTGGCCGCCGCGCTCCTGCTGACGGTGGCGTCCTGCGCCGCCCCCGACCGGGTCGGATCGGCCCCGGCCGCCGCCGGGTCCGGCGCGACCGACACCTCCGACCTCCCCGAGTCCCTCACCGGGCAGGACCTCGACTGGTCGGCGTGCGAACCGCCCGCCCCCGCCCAGGGCGACGACCAGATGTCGCCCGCGCCGCTGCCGGACGGCGCCGCGTGGGAGTGCGCCACCCTGACCGCGCCGCTGGACTACACGGACCCCGAAGGCGACACCATCGGCCTGGCGATGGTCCGCGCCCGCTCCGAGGCGCGCGGCGACGACCGGATCGGCTCGCTGCTGTTCAACTTCGGCGGCCCCGGCGGCTCCGGCGTCGTCACCCTGCCCGCCTTCGGCCAGGACTACGCCAAGCTCCGCGAACGGTACGACCTGGTCAGCTTCGACCCGCGCGGCGTCGGCGGCAGCGAGGGCGTGCGGTGCCTGGACGACGCCACCCTCGACGAGTTCTTCGCCGCCGACCCGGTCCCGGACGACGCCCGGCAGCGCCGCGCCCTGAACGACCGCCTGAAAAGGTTCGCGGACGGCTGCGAGGAGTCCGCCGGCGACCTGCTGCCCCACCTCACCACCACCGCCACCGCCCGCGACCTGGACCTGATGCGCGAGGTGCTCGGCGACGACAAGCTGCACTATTTCGGCATCTCCTACGGCACCGAACTGGGCGGTGTCTACGCCCACCTGTTCCCCCGCCGCGTCGGCCGCGCCGTCTTCGACGCCGTCGTGGACCCCACCGGCGACACCGAGGACGGCGCCCTCGGCCAGGCCGCCGGATTCCAGCTCGCGCTGGGCTCCTACCTGGAGCAGTGCGCCGAGAACGACGACTGCCCCCTCGGCGGCGACCCCGACGACGCCGAGGACCGCCTCGCCCGCTTCCTCGACGGACTGGCCGACGACCCGCTGCGCACCCAGGACCCGGACGGCCGCGAGCTGACCCAGGCCCTGGCCTGGAACGGCGTCGCCCAGGCGCTGTACTCCGAGGAGTTCTGGCCCTACCTCACCCAGGGACTGGACGACGCCCTCGCCGGGGAGGACGCCGACGGCACCGTCCTGCTGGCCCTCGGCGACGCCATGAACGGCCGCAACCCGGACGGCACGTACACCACGCTCCAGTCGTCGCTCACCGCCATCAACTGCGCCGACTCCCGCCGCCGTTACACCGTGGACGACGTGCGCGACGCCATGGACGACTTCGAGGAGGCGTCCGGTGTCTTCGGCCCGCCGATGGCCTGGTCCCTGCTGGGCTGCACCCACTGGCCGGTCGACGGGCAGCGCGCCCACCCCGACGTCGCCGCCCCCGGCGCGGCACCGATCCTGCTGGTCGGCACGACCGGCGACCCGGCCACGCCGTACGAGGGCACCCGCCGCATGAAGGAGGCCCTCGGCGACGACGTCGGCGTCGAGCTGACGTACGAGGGCGAGGGCCACGGCGCGTACAACGGCGGGAACGAGTGCGTCCGTTCGACCGTCAACGCCTACCTCCTCAAAGGCCGGGTCCCCGAGGACGGCACGACCTGCTCCGCCTAGCCCCGGCCCCCGCACGCCGGGATACTGTCCGGTAACGACAGGGGGGTGGGGGATGGGCGCGGCCCGGTCGATGCGCCTCGCGGCGGTGGCGGTGGCGCTCGCGCTCGCGGTGGGCGCCTGCGACGCCGGCGGCGGCCCCCCGGACGACACCAGCGCCGCCCGGACCGCGCCCGCGGGCGGCACCGGCACCGGCGAGCCGTCCGGCCCGCCCACGGAACCGGAACCGCCCGAGCTGCCCGACGAGTTCACCGACCAGGCCATCGACTGGGGCCCCTGCGCCGCCCCCACCCCTCGTCCTCTTCTCCCCCCCCCCCCCCCCCCCCCCCCCCCCCCCCCCCCGACCCTCGTCGTCGGCAGCGTCAGATGTGTACAAGAGCCAGGCCCCCGGCCCGGGCTGGGAGTGCGCCACCCTCACCGTCCCGCTCGACTACGCCCACCCCGGCAACGGCGAGACGATCGGCATCGCCCTCATCAGGACCCGCTCCACCGCCCCGGCCGGCCGCGTCGGGTCGCTCGTCCTCAACGTCGGCGGCCCCGGCGGCTCCGGCGTCGCCACCCTCCCCCGCGTCGCCGACCGCTACGCCACGCTGCGCGCCGGCTTCGACCTGGTCAGCTTCGACCCGCGCGGCGTCGGCGAGAGCGACGGCGTCGTCTGCCGGACCGGCGCCGAACTCGGCGCCGCCGCGCAGGAGGACGACGGCCCGCCGGCCACCCCCGCCGAGGAACGGGACCTCCTCGCCGAGCAGCGCGCCTACGCCGAGGACTGCCAGGAACACGCCGGACGGCTGCTGCCGCACCTCACCACCGAGAACACCGCCCGCGATCTCGACCTGCTGCGCCACGCCCTCGGCGACGACCAGCTCCACTACTTCGGCATCTCCTACGGCACCAAGCTCGGCGCGGTCCACGCCCACCTCTTCCCCGACCGCGTCGGCCGCACCGTCCTGGACTCCGTGGTCGACCCGACCCGCGACCTCGTCCAGCGCGCCCTCCTCCAGGCCGAGGGCTTCCAGCTCGCCCTCGACGCCTACCTCGCGGACTGCGCCCCCCGCGCCGGCTGCCCCACCGGCACCGCGACCGGCGAACCGGCCCACGCCGCGCTGACCGGATTCCTGGCCGGGCTGCGCGACCGTCCCCTGCCCACCGCGACGGACCGCGACCTCACCCAGGGCCTCGCGGTCACCGCCCTGCTCGCGCTGCTCTACGACGAGGACTCCTGGCCGTACCTCACGCGGGCCCTCGCCCAGGCCCGCGACGACGGCCGCGGCGATCTGCTGCTGGCCGCCGCCGAGCAGTACAACGGCCGGGACGACGAAGGCCGGTACCGGAACCTCCAGGCCGCCAACAACGCCATCAACTGCGCCGACTTCGCCTCCCGCCCCACCCTGGAGACCGTCCACGCGCACGAGGCCGCGTTCGCCGACGCCTCCCCCGTCTTCGGTCCCCATCTGGTCTGGTCCCTGCTCTCCTGCGCCTCCTGGCCCGTGGCCGGCGAGAGCGACCGGCCGGAGGTGTCCGTCGAGGGCGCCCGCACCATCCTGCTGCTGGCCACCACCGGCGACCCGGCCACCCCGTACGCCGGGGCGGAGCGCATGCGCGAGGCCATGGGCGGCCCCGGCGCGGCGGCCCTGCTGACCTTCGAGGGCGAGGGCCACGGCGCCCACGCGTCGGGCAACGCCTGCGTCACCGCCGCCGTGGAGGCTCACCTCCTCTCAGGAGCCACACCGGACGACGGTACTGTCTGCACCTGACCCCCATCCGACCGAGGAATCATGATCACATCTCCGCGCCGCCCCCGCGTCCTGCCCACCGCCGCCGTGCTGGCCGCCATGCTCCTGGCGACGGTGACGGCGTGCAGCGGGGACGGTCCCGACGGCGACGACCCGGCGCGCGACGACGGCGCGGCCGAGGAGTCCATACCCCTGTCCGACAGCTACCCCGGGCTCCCCGACGAGCTGGCCCGGCAGCGCCTGGCCTGGGAGCGCTGTCCCGGCCCCAGCGTCCTCCAGGGCGCCGACGGGGGCCGCCCCAACACGCTGGCGGACGGCACCCCCTGGCAGTGCGCGGACCTGACCGTTCCCCTCGACTACGAGGACCCCGGCGGCGAGACGATCGAGATCGCCCTCATCCGGGCGGTGACCTCCGCCCCCGACGACGAGCGCATAGGCTCCCTCGTCTTCAACTTCGGCGGCCCCGGCGGCTCCGGCGTCGCCACCCTGCCCGGCCTGGCCGAGGACTACGAGACCCTCCACGAGGGCGGGTTCGACCTGGTCAGCTTCGACCCGCGCGGCGTCGGCGAGAGCGAGGGCGTCGTCTGCTGGAGCGGCGACGAACGGGACGCGGCGAACGAACGGATACCCGGCCCGCCCGAGACGCCGGAGGAGGAACGCCTCTACGAGGAGCTGGACGCGGAGTACGCCGCCGCCTGCCAGGAGAACTCCGGCGCCGTGCTGCCGCACGTCACCACCGCCAACACCGCCCGCGACCTCGACCTCCTGCGCCACGCCCTCGGCGACGAGCGGCTCCACTACTTCGGCATCTCCTACGGCACCGAACTCGGCGCCGTCTACGCCCACCTCTTCCCCGGGAACATCGGCCGCACCGTCCTGGACGCCGTCGTGAACCCCGCGGTCGACCCGATCGAGAACGGCCTCCGCCAGGCCGAAGGCTTCCAGCTCGCCCTGGACCACTACCTCGCGTACTGCGTCGGCGAGGGCGCCTGCCCGCTGGGCGCCACCGAGGCCGAGGCCACCGACATGCTCACCCGCGTCCTGGAGTACCTCGGGGACCACCCGATGCCCACCGGCGACCCCGACGGCCGCGAACTGACCCGCGACCGGGCCGAGAGCGGCATCGTCGCCGCCCTGTACTCCGAGGAGAGCTGGGAGTACCTGACCACGGCGCTCCAGCAGCTCATGGACGGCTCGGGCGACACGCTGCTCGGCTTCTCCGACCTCCTCAGCGGCCGGGACAGCAACGGCGAGTACAGCAACCAGAGCGACGCCCAGACCGCCATCACCTGCGCCGACTACTCCTACGGCGTGGACATCGACGACGTCGACGCCTACCGCGACGAGTTCCTGGAGGCGTCCCCGGTCTTCGGCGACTCCATGGTCTGGACCGTGACCGGCTGCGAGGGCTGGCCGGTGACCGGCGCGACGACCGGGGCGCTCGACGTCTCCGTCGAGGACCCCGCCTCGCCGCTGCTGCTGGTGGGCACCACCGGCGACCCGGCCACCCCCTACGAGGGCGCCGCCGCCATGCAGGAGGCGATGGGCGGCGAGTCCGTCGCCTCGCTCCTCACCTACGACGGCGACGGCCACGGCGCCTACAGCCCCGACCACCCGTGCGTCGCCGACGCGGTGAACGCGCACCTGCTGACCGGCACCACCCCCGAGAACGGCACGGTCTGCACCTAGCCATGGCGTCCCGGGACGACCGCGGCCCCGGGCGGCATGTGCCGTCCGGGGCCGTGCGTCACGCGTCCGCCGTCAGTAGACCGGCTTCTCCGGCTCGATCTGGTTGACCCAGCCGATGACACCGCCACCGACGTGCACGGCGTCGGCGAAGCCGGCGTTCTTCAGCACCGCCAGCACCTCGGCCGACCGCACGCCCGTCTTGCAGTGCAGCACGATCCTGCGGTCCTGCGGCAGGTCGCCCAGCGCGTTCCCCAGCAGGAACTCGTCCTTCGGCACCAGCCGCGCGCCCGGGATCGAGACGATCTCGTACTCGTTGGGCTCCCGGACGTCGATGATGTCGATCTTCTCGTCCGCGTCGATCCACTGCTTGAGCTGGAGCGGGGTGATGGTCGAGTCCTTCGCCGCCGCCTGCGCCTCGTCCGACACGACGCCGCAGAAGGCTTCGTAGTCGATCAGCTCGGTGACGGTCGGGTTCTCGCCGCAGACCGCGCAGTTGGGGTCCTTGCGGACCTTGACCTGCCGGTAGTTCATCTCCAGGGCGTCGTAGATCATCAGCCGGCCGAGGAGCGGTTCGCCCGTCCCCGTCAGGAGCTTGATCGCCTCGGTGACCTGGATCGCGCCGACCGACCCGCACAGCACGCCGAGCACGCCGCCCTCGGCGCACGACGGCACCATGCCGGGCGGCGGCGGCTCGGGGTACAGGCAGCGGTAGCACGGCCCGTGCTCCGACCAGAACACGGACGCCTGGCCGTCGAAGCGGTAGATCGAACCCCACACGTACGGCTTGCCCAGCAGCACGCACGCGTCGTTGACCAGGTACCGGGTCGCGAAGTTGTCCGTCCCGTCCACGATCAGGTCGTACCGGGCGAACAGCTCCAACACGTTCGACGAGTCCAGGCGCTCCTCGTGGATGTTCACCTGGATGAACGGGTTGATGCCCTCCACGGTCTCCTTGGCGGAGAGCGCCTTGGGCTTGCCGATGTCCGCCTGGCTGTGGATGATCTGGCGCTGGAGATTCGACTCGTCGACCACGTCGAACTCGACAATGCCCAGCGTGCCGACCCCGGCCGCGGCGAGATACATCAAGGCGGGCGACCCCAGTCCGCCCGCGCCCACACAGAGGACCTTGGCGTTCTTCAGCCGCTTCTGCCCGGCCATCCCGACATCGGGAATGATCAGGTGGCGGGAGTACCTGCGGACCTCGTCGACGGTGAGCTCGGGGGCCGGCTCTACCAGGGGTGGCAGCGACACGGTGACTCCGTAGGGTCATAGGGACAGTCGTTCCGGGTTCAACACTGCCATGCGCCGACCCATTCCGAGACACCAGTCCCACAGTCCGGGCAAACCGCGGCCGGATCGCCCTCACATCCGGCAGGCGGCCTCCATCCAGATGTCGGCGAGCGACTCCTCCAGACCGATCCTGGCCCGCCACCCCAGCCGGTCCCGCGCGGTGCGGACGTCGGCCTGCTGCCAGGTGCCACAGCCGTCCGGATACGGCACCGGCGGCGACAGATGCCCGTGCGGCAGGCCCTCGCCGACCGGCGGGAGCCGGGGCGCGGGCGGGCCCTCCAGCTCGTGGACCGTCCCGCCGTAGCCGGAGATCCGCGCCAGCGCCGCCGCCGCGTCGCGCAGCCGGACCGCGTGCCCGGTGCCGATGTTGACCACGCCCTGCGCCGCCGAGAGCGTCGCCGCGTGCACCGCGCGCGCCACGTCCCGGACGTCCACGAAGTCACGCTGCACGCCGAGGCCCCCGAGCTTCAGCTCGCTGTCGCCGTGCTGCATCGCGCGCCGCAGCGAGTCGGCCAGCCGCCCCAGCGGCGAACCGGCCGGGGTGCCGGGCCCGGTCGGTGAGAAGACCCGCAGCACGATCGCGTCCAGCCCCGAGCCGAGCACCAGCTCGGTGGCGGCCAGCTTGCTCACGCCGTACGGACCGCCCGGCCGCGCCACCGCGTCCTCGGCGATCGACGAACCGGTCTGCGACGGCCCGTACTCGGCGGCGCAGCCGAGGTGCACCAGCCGGGCGCGGCAGCCGCTGCGCCGCATGGACTCGCACAGGGTGGCCGTGGCGACGGTGTTGTGCCGGGCCAGCTCGCTCGCCGTGCCCCGGATCGCCCCGGCGCAGTTGACGACGACCCCGGGGTGCACGGCGTCGAGGAAACGGGTCAGCGCGCCGGGGCTGCCGGTGGACAGGTCGAACCGGACGTCCGCGTCGTCACCCCGGCCGAGCGCGGTGAGCTGGACGGCGGGGTCGGCGAGCAGCCGGTCGGCGACGAACCGGCCCAGATACCCGCCCGCGCCGAGAAGCAGCACTCTCATCGGAGGGCCTCCCGCGCGATCCGGGGGACGCCGGGCAGTTGTGGGGTCATCGGTTCCTTGCTCCTTGCTTCGTGTCGCATGGGTAGAGGGGTAGGGGAAGGAAAGAGATCGGGTGCCGGACGGCGGCGTGGCACAGCAGGACGGCCGCGGCGCCGCCACAGGCCAGCATGGGCACGACGGCCAGGCCGTGGGCGTCGACCAGCACCCCGACCGGGCGGCCCAGGCGCTCGCAGCCGGGCAGCCAGGAGCCGCTGGCCAGGGCCGGCGCCAGCAGTTCGGCCGCCCCCGCGGCCGACAGGGCGAGCGCGGCGGCGCGCCGGGAGCCGCGCCCGGCGGCCAGCACCGCCGCCCACAGCAGCGCGGTGGCGGCGGCGTGGCCGCCCGCCCACAGCAGCGCGCCGACCAGACCGGCCGCCAGCACGGCGAACCGCCCGCGCGACCACACGGCCGCCGCCACGGCCGGCGCGAGAACGAGCACGGCGGCCGTCACGCCGCCGCCGGACACGTCCTGCGGTCCGGGCAGCAGCCCGGCCAGGGCCCCGTCGCCGACCAGCGCGTACGCCGCCACCGGCAGCCCGCACAGCACGACGGTCCCCAACGGCTCGCCCGGGGACGTCACGCCGGTTCACCCCGCCCGGCGGCGACGGGAACGGTGACGAGAACGGTGGGGCCGGGCCGGACGCCGCGTATCGGCTCCTTCGGCCCCGGGCCGCGGCCCGCCCGGGAGGCACGGCCGGCCGTCGCGGCCAGCTCCGGATAGACCGCGCGGAAGACGGCGACGCTCCGTTCGACCGTGAACAGCTCCAGCGCCCGGACGCGCGCCCCCGCCCCGAGCCGCGCCCGGCGGGCGGGGTCGCGCAGCAGCGACAGGCACGCGCGGGCCAGCGCGCCCGGATCGCGCGGCGGCACGACGAGCCCCGCGCCGCCCACGATCTCCCGCACCGCGCCCACGGGCCCGTACCCGCCGCCGTCCACCGAGACCGTGGCACGCGCCCGGAGCATGGCCGCGACCAGCGGCACCGGGAACCCCGCGCTCTCGCCCGGCCGCACCACCACCTCGTCACCGCCGCCGAGGGCGTCGGCGGGCCCGTCCGCCTCGGTGAACGCGACCGCGTCCGGCTCCCCGGGGAAGAGCCGCCCGGCCAGCGTCCGGCACCGCGCGAGGTAGGCGGCGTCACCGCGCGGCAGACCGGCGATCCGCAGCCGCGCGGCGGGCTCGGCCCACCCCCCCCCGTCGGACGCGCGCAGCCGCCCGGCGAGCCCACCCCCCCGCTCCGCGCGCCCCGTCCCTCC
>NZ_LN929897.1:300973-393592 GCF_001493375.1 Streptomyces specialis | reverse complement strand
CCGCCCGCCCGGCCCAGAGCAGCCCGGGCACGCCCTCGCCCGCCGCCCCCCGGAACCGCCCGGCACCGCACCGCTCCGCCCGGCGCCGGACCGGCGTGTCGCCCGGGGTGACGAACGCGGCCCTGGCGTACGCCTCCCGCGCCAGCCGCGCCTGGAAGGCGGTCAGCAGGGCACGCACGGCGGCGCCCGGCGCCGAGGGCGCCAGCCCCCCCGCGGGGAGGCGCGCGGCGTGCCGGGGGGCGCCGCGGGGGACCGGCGGCGGGGCGCGGGGGAGGGGCGGGCCCAGGCCCCCCGGCGGCGGGGGGGGCCCCCCCCCCCGGGGGGGGCCCCCCCCCCCGCCCGGGCCCCCCCGGGCCCCCCGCCAGTCCAGG
Source organism: Streptomyces specialis (assembly GCF_001493375.1). Classification (GTDB taxonomy): domain Bacteria; phylum Actinomycetota; class Actinomycetes; order Streptomycetales; family Streptomycetaceae; genus Streptomyces; species Streptomyces specialis. The sequence goes on along the minus strand of NZ_LN929897.1, from coordinate 393,221 downwards.
GAGAGCGGGCGCAGCGCCCGCTCCAGCCGCCCGGCGACGGCCAGCAGGTCCGCGATCCGCGCCGCCCGCAGGGCGCGCGGCGCGCCCGGGGCGAGGCAGGCCGCCTCCAGGATCCGCACGGCCTGCTCCGAACCCAGCCACGCGCCGAGGCCGCCGTGCTCCGCCGCGAGCGCGGCCAGCCCGTACAGACCACGGGCGAAACGGTCCCCTGGCGCTCCGCTCCTCTCGTCCCCGGGCGGCTGCGGCCCGGGGACCAGCGCGGCGGTCAGCTCGGCGAAGCAGTCGGCGAACCGCCGAGCGAGCGCGGGCGGCACCGGCCCGGTGCCCACCGGCGGCCCCCAGAGCGGGGCCGTGCGCACCCGCCGCACGGCCGGGGGCAGCGGACGGCGGGGGCCCTCCGCCTGCTGACGGCTGCGGCTGAGGGCGTGCACGTCGAAACGGAGCCCGGGGTCGTGGCCGGCGAGCCCGTGCAGCAGCCGGTCGCACCAGGCCACCGACTCGCCCTGCGCGTACGGGTATCCACCCTCTGTGAGCAATGCGACGCGCACTCACGCACCCCCTGGTCTCCGTGTCCGTGACGGCAAGACGTTATGTCTACATGTGCCGGTCACGGCGGACGGTTGTCCGTCACACCACCGGAAGGGGTGAAGATTCGTGTCTTTCCACGGAGCTCAGTCGTTAACGCGCCGGACGCGCCACAAGTGGCCGCGCCCGGCGCCGTCGCTCAGGGGATTGCCGCTGGACTTCCGCTCAGTTCTCCGGATGCGGCCACGGGTTGGGGCGGCATGTCACGCCGTCCGACTCCAGGAACTTGGTCTGCTGCATCATCACCGGCGCCGGCTCCCCCTCGCCGGGGCACAGCACGTGCTGGTAGCCGAGCCGGTGGCCCACCTCGTGGTTGACGAGCATCTGCCGGTATCCGCCGATGTCGTCGCCGTAGGTCTCCGAACCCTGCGCCCAGCGCCAGGCGTTGATCATCACGCGCTCGGTGCTCGACGAGTTGCAGGAGACGTTGTCCTCGGTGATGTCCAGGCCCGAGCGGGCGCACCAGTCGGCCGTCGTGCCCGGGCTGGCCAGGGTGATCACGAAGTCGTACTCGCCCGCCGAGACCCGGGCGAAGGAACGCTCGCCGTCGTTGCCCCAGCCGCGCTCGTCGTTGAGGGTGCGGTGGACGACGTCCGCGAAGAACTCGGGGTCGAGTCCGAGCCCCTCCTCGACGTCCACCCGGTACCGCAGCACCGTGGCCGCGTCCGGATCGGGCGCGGGATCGCTGCCCGCGACGGGAACCAGCTCCCCCGAGCCGGTCAGCTCGGGATCCATCGCGAACTTGGTGCTCATCAGCTCCTCGAACGTCGGCTCGGCGCCCGCGGCTCCCGAGGGCGCCCCCTGCCCGGGCTCGGTGAGCACCTCACCGTCCCGCGGCTCCACGGCCTCCGCCGAGGGGCGCTCGCCGTCGGTCACGTCGCCGCCCGCCGCCTCCGGACCGGCCATCCGCACCGCGATCAGGACGGCCAGCGCCGTCACCACCGCGGCGGCGGCCCCCGTCAGCTTTCCGCCCCGGCCCCGCTTCCGCTCGGCGCGGTGCCGCGGGCCCGGCCGCCTATCCCCGGGCCCTGGCCGGCGGAGCGGCGCCTGGCCGCTCCCCCCGGCCGCCGCCGGAATCTGCCCCACAGGCGGGGGGTCGTGCCACCACCCTGGGTTCCGCTGTCCGGGGACGCGGCCTGGGTGGTGCGGATCGTCGAAGGCATCGAGGTACTCCTGACGAGGTCCATGGACAGGTGCGGGTGCCGCCGCTCCGGGCGGCGGTATCGGGGGGTCGCGGTGGTCCATCCGGCCGGCCTCCCCTAGCCGCCCTCTGCCGCGGCGGTCGCGACGACGAACTCCCGGAAGGAGCGCGCCACCTCGGCCGGGTACTCCATCATCGCCACGTGCCCGGCCTCGGGCATGACCACCAGCCGCGAGGATGGGAACGCCCGGCTGGCCCGCTTGGCCATCCTGAACGACACCAGCCGGTCCCGCACCCCGTACACCAGCAGCGTCGGCGCGAGTACCCGCTGGGCCTGACGCCACAGCGAGTGCTGCCCGGTCAGCGTGTAGGTGTTGACGATGCCGCGCGCGGTGCGGCTGAGCGAGTCCCAGAAGTACGGCAGCGCCTGCCGCCGTTCCAGCTCCGCCTCGGCCGCCGCGAACTCGTCCAGCGTGATCCGCGCCGGGTCGCCGTAGCAGAGCCGCAGCACCTGGCGGGCGCGGTGCGCGGCCGGCAGGTCCCGCGTCACGCGGCGCATCAGCCGCGGCATGCCCGGCATGCCCAGCAGACCGGTCGGCAGCGCGGTGCGCTGCGGCGGCAGCTCGGGGAGCGCGGGCGAGATCAGGGTGACGGTCCGCACCAGATCGGGCCGGAGCGCGGCGACCCGGGTGACGGCGGCGCCGCCGAGCGAGTTGCCGAACAGGTGGACCGCGCCGCGCCCGCTCGCCTCCAGGCAGCGGATGACGGCTCTGGCGTGTCCGTAGACGGAGTAGTCGCCGTTGTCGGGCGGCGGCGAGGCGCCGAAGCCCGGCAGGTCGAGGGCCTCGCACTCGACGTCGCCGGAGAGCAGCTCCATGAGCGCCGACCAGTTGCGCGACGAGCCGCCGAGGCCGTGGACGAAGAGGGCCGGTTCGAGGCCGTCGCACGCCGCGGCGCGGCGGCGCACCGCCAGCGTCATCCCGGGCAGCGCGACGGTCCGCAACGTTTCTCCGTCCCGGACCCCCGGCCAGCCCTCCGCGGCGGCGAGCGCGGCCTGGGTCCGCAGCTCCTCGGTGGTTGGCATGGGCGCAATATTACGAGCCCGTCACGCTCCTGACACGCACCCGTCGGCGTCCGGCGGCGATTCGTGAGTTCGCCTCCGCCCCGCCACCCCCCTACGCTTGGGTTTCCCCACCTGTTCCGCGGAGGTTCCGACGCCATGACCCAGGATCCGAAAGAGCCCGAGTCGTACGACGAGTTCCCCGACGAGGAGCGGGGGGACGAGCTGTTCGGCGAGGAGCTCGGCGACGAGGCGCCCGAGGCGGACACCGCCGAGCAACGCGCCGACCTGCTGCGACCGCGCGACACCCCGCTGACGGGCCCCGGGCCGGTCGAGGCGGATCCGGCCGACGCGGCCGAGCAGGCGCGGGAGGTCGACCCCGGTGACGACGAGTACCGGTGAGGCGCGGGCTGTCCACGGAGTGAAATCCTCCCTTCGCGCAGCACCCCGCGCGACTACTCGAAAGTAGGATGTCGCGAGGCGTTCGATCGGACGCCTTGTTCGCGCACACCACGACCACCGGGAGGCGGCGTGACAGCCACCGAGCACACGGAGGCGCGCCCACGCGGAACGCGCCTGCCGCGCCGGGCCAGACGGAATCAACTGCTGGGCGCGGCTCAGGAGGTGTTCGTCGCGCAGGGGTACCACGCGGCGGCGATGGACGACATCGCGGACCGCGCCGGCGTCAGCAAGCCGGTGCTGTACCAGCACTTCCCCGGCAAGCTCGAGCTGTATCTCGCGCTTCTCGACCAGCACTGCGACGCGCTGGTGCAGGCGATCCGCAAGGCGCTCTCCTCGACCAGCGACAACAAGCAGCGCATCGCGGCCACGATGGACGCCTACTTCGGGTTCGTCGAGCACGAGGGCGGCGCGTTCCGGCTGGTCTTCGAGTCCGACCTGACGAACGAGCCCGCCGTGCGCGAGCGCGTGGACCAGGTGTCGGTGGACTGCGCCAAGCTGGTCTGCCCGCTGATCGCCGAGGACGCCGACCTGCCCGAGGACCAGTCGATGCTGCTCGCGGTGAGCCTGTGCGGCATGGCCCAGATCACCGCGCGTCACTGGCTCCGCTCGGGACAGAAGCTGCCGCGCGACATCGCGAAGTCGCTGACGACGTCGCTGGCGTGGCGTGGCATCGCGGGCTTCCCGATGCAGCACTGACCGGCCACGGGCGCCGTACCGACGCCGCGCCGACGCCGTACCGGCGAGAGGCGAACTGTTCGCTCTGGGCGTGGCCGTCCGTCACCGGGCACGGGAAACGCGCGGCTAACCTGTGATCGGTACGGCGCGGACCATCGCGCACGTCATGGACCAGCGGAGGGACAAGCCGTGGAGATCAAGATCGGCGTTCAGCACACGCCGCGCGAGATCGTTCTCGAGAGCGGGCAGTCTGCCGAGGAGGTGGAGAGCTCGATCGCCGAGGCGCTTTCCGGTTCCGGCAAGCTGCTCACCCTGGTCGACGAGCACGGCCGGAAGGTCCTGGTCCCGGCGGACCGGGTCGCGTATGTGGAGATCGGCCAGTCGGCTCAGCGCCGGGTGGGCTTCGGGGCGCTGTAGGACTCGTTCCCCGCGACATCGGGACGGCGGCCGGCGGGTGCCGGCCGCCGTCCCGTTTCGCCATGACGCGGCTCGCGGCCCGCGCATGACGTCCCGTCACTTCCGGCATCCGGGGGAGGAGGAGCCGTGTTCGCCACCGGTACCCGCCGTGCGGGCGGGTCGCGGGTTCCCGCGCCGGCCGCGCGGACGCCCGGGACCCGGCTCGACGTGACGCTGCTGGCGGTGGCGGGGGCCGGCGTCTCGTTCTCCGGCCCGCTGATCGCCGCCACCGCCGCGCCCGCCCTGGCCGTCGCGTTCTGGCGCAACGCCCTGGCCGTCGCCGGAATGGTCCCCGTCGTGGCGCTGCGCGGGCGGCTGCGGGCGGAGCTGGCGGGCGTCGGCCGCCGCGCGTTCACGCTCTCCCTGGCCGCGGGCGCGGCCCTGGCGGCGCACTTCGCGCTGTGGCTGCCCAGCCTGCGCCTCACCTCCATCGCCTCGTCCGTCGCCCTGGTCACCACGACCCCCGTCTGGACCACGCTGCTGCTGAAGCTGTCCGGCCACCGGCCGCCGGCGGGCGTGTGGCTCGGCTCGTGCGTCGCGTTCGCCGGGGTGCTGCTGCTCACCGGGGTGGACCTGTCCGTGTCCCCCGAGGCGCTGGCCGGGGACGCGCTGGCGCTGGGCGGCGGGATCGCCGCGGCCGGATATGTGCTGATCGGCGCCGAGGTCAGGCGCACGGTCGGCGCCACCGCCTACACGTTCCTCTGTTACGCCACGACCGCCGTCCTGCTGCTCGCCGTCTGCCTGGTGGCGGGCGTGTCCCTGGGCGGCGGCTACAGCGGCGAGACCTGGCTGAAGCTGGCCGTGCTCACCGTGATCGCCCAGTTCCTCGGCCATTCGCTGCTCAACCGGGTGGTGGGCGGCCTCGGCCCGTCGATCACCTCCACCGCGCTGCTGCTGGAGACGCCGGGCGCCGCCCTGGTCGCCGCCGTGTGGCTCGGCCGGCTCCCGCCGGCCGCCGCCTTCCCGGCGCTCGCCGTGATCCTGCTCGGCCTCGCTCTCGTCATCCGAGGTGAACGGACGTCATGACCGACCCGACCGACCTGCTCTCCCGCGTCGAGGAGCGGCTGCGCGCCGCCCTCGGCGAGCCCGACGCCCGCGCCTCGGTGACGTTCGTCGGCACCGACCGGATCCAGGTGCTGCGCTTCGCCGACGCGGAACAGGGCCTGGTCCGGTACGCGACGCTCGGCATGTCCGCCGCGCCCATGACCGACCCCACCGCCGTCCTGGCCGACCCGGTCCGTGGCCCGCGCGCCGAACTGGTGCTGTCGCTGCGCGCCGGGCGGGCTTCCACCGACGAGGTGCTGCGCCCGCTGGCCGTCCTCGCCGCCTCCCCGCAGGTCGAGGGGGTGGTGGTGGCGCCCGGCGGCTCCCTGGAGCTGGGCGGGCCGCTGTGGCCGGGCGCGCCGTTCACCTCGGTGCTGGTGGGCGAGCCGGGCGGGCTGGTGCCCGACCTGGAGCTGACCGAGCCGTACGAGCCGGTGCGGTTCCTGCCGCTGCTGCCGATGACCCCGAACGAGGCCGCCTGGAAACGGGTGCACGGCGCCGCCGCGCTGGAGGAACGCTGGCTGGCCCACGGGACGGACCTGCGCGACCCGCTCCGCGCCGCGGTCACCCTCGACGGCTGATCCGCTTGACGGACGGGCGGCACGGAGGGACTGTTGTACCCCATGAGGGGCGAACCGAGTTGCCCGAAATGCGGCGGTCGGGTGCGAGCACCCGGTCTCTTCGCCGACTCCTGGCAGTGCGCCCTCCACGGCGCCGTCCACCCGCTCCAGCCGATCGTCCCGCCCGGCGTCAACGCCCTGACGGTGGCGGTCGACCGCGCGAAGGTCCCGGTCTGGATGCCCTGGCCGCTCCCGGTCGGCTGGTTGTTCACCGGCGTCGCCTCCGCGGGGGACGACCGCGCCGGCGGCCGGGCCACGGCCGTGGCCTGCTCCGGCCCGGGGCCGCTGGGCGGCCCCGGTGAGCTGCTGCTGATCGCCGAGGAGCTCGGCGTCGGCCTCGGCGCCCGGTACGCGGGCGTGGACGGCCCCGACCCGGCGCCGCACCTGGACATGACGGAGGCGCCGCCGGTCAAGGTGCTGGCCGGGGGCCGCCCGACCCCGCTGTGGCTGGCCCGGGGCACCCCCGAGGACCGGGCGGTGTTCGCGGGCGAGGCGATGGGGCTGTGGCTGTGGGCCGTGGTCTGGCCGCAGCAGTGCGGGCTGCTGATGTACGACGAGATCGTGCTGGCCGACCTGCGCGACGCCGGCTCGGAGATGGACCTCGTGCCGTGCGGGGCCCTGTCCCCCCGGATCCTGTCCTGAGCACGCCGGGTACCCTGGGCCGCGTGCGCATCGATCTGCACACTCATTCGACGGCCTCGGACGGCACGGACTCGCCCGCCGAGCTGGTGCGGGGTGCCGCGGCGGCCGGGCTCGACGTGGTCGCCCTGACCGACCACGACACGGTCACCGGCTGGCCGGAGGCCATGGCGGCGCTGCCCCCGGGACTGACGCTGGTCACCGGCGCGGAGATCTCCTGCCGCCTGGGCGACATCAGCCTCCACATGCTGGGTTATCTCTTCGACCCCGACGAGCCGGAGCTGGCCCGCGAGCGGGACCTGCTGCGTGACGACCGGGTGCCCAGGGCCCAGGCGATCGTGGCCAAGCTGCGCGAGCTGGGCGTGCCGGTCACCTGGGAGCGGGTCCGCGAGCTGGCCACCGGCGCGGTGGGCCGGCCGCACATCGCGGCGGCCATGGTGGAGACGGGCGTGATCCCGGACGTGTCGGCGGCGTTCACCGCCGAGTGGATCGCCGACGGCGGCCGGGCGCATGTGGAGAAGCACGAGCTGGACGCGCGCACCGCCGTCCGCCTCATCCGTAACGCGGGCGGTGTCGCTGTCTTCGCCCACCCGCTGGCGGCCCGGCGCGGCCGGATCGTCCCGGACGAGGCGATCGGCGAGCTGGTGGCCGCGGGCCTGGACGGTGTCGAGGTCGACCACATGGACCACGACGCGGCCACCCGTGACCGGCTCCGCGCGATGGCCCGCGATCTGGGCCTGCTGACGACGGGCTCCAGCGACTACCACGGCACGCGCAAGACGTGCGTCCTGGGCGAGCACACGACCTCGCCCGAGGTCTACGAGGAGATCGTCGCCCGCGCGAAGGGCACCCGCCCGGTCACCGGCTGACCTCCGGCGGGCGCGCGACCGCGCGCGGCCGGACGCCGTGCCAGAAGTCGATCATGGCCGCGGCCGTCGCCTCCGGACGCTCGGCGTTGGGCGAGTGCTCGGCGTTCCTGATCACCGTGCGGCGGGCGTTCAGCCGGGCCGCCATGCGGTCCAGCAGGGGCACCGGCCAGGCGCCGTCCCGCTCCCCGGAGAGCACGTGCACGGGCACGCCGGCGGCGGCGAGCCGTTCCACCCGGTCCGGCTCGTACCGCAGGGTGCGGCCCGTGGCGCGGAGCTGGGCGGGGGCGTTCGCCAGCCAGCGGCGCATCAGGAACTCGCCGATCTCCCCGGCCTCCGCGCGCGGATGCCACACCCGCCACACCACGCGCGGGCCGAGCACCGGCAGTCCGGCCGTCAGCGCCCGCACCTTCCAGCGCGGCCAGCGCGCGACCCGCCCGGGGCCGGAACCGATCAGTGTCAGCGACGCGAACGGCGACCGCCCGGCCGCCACCGCCCGCAGCACCGCGCCGCGCGAGATCAGGCCGCCCAGCGAGTGCCCGACCAGATGGACCGGGCCGCTGTCCGCGACCGCCTCGGCCTGCGCCAGCACGTCCTCCGCCAGCGCCCCGAGCCCGAACGCCCGCCGTCCGTCCGCGCACAGCGACTCGTACTGCCCGCGCCCGTCGACCGCGACCGCCCGGAAGCCCGCGCCGGCCAGCGGCGCGAGCAGCCCGATGAAGTCTTCCTTGCTGCCCGTGTACCCGGGCACCAGCAGCGCCGTCCCGGCGGGCGCGCCCGCCGGAGCGGCGTCAAGCACGGCGAACTTCCCGCGCCGGGTGGCGAGCGGATAGGCCCGCACCCCGGCGGGCGGCATACAGAACGGCGGCCTGCTCACCCTTCGACAGTAACCGAGGGGGAACCGGCCGCCGCCGGGCGGGACCGCCACCGGTCACGGCGGCGGCGACGGCTGTCCGCCGCGCGGACGGGCAGCCGTCGTGCCGATCAGCCCTCCGCGCCCGCGGCGCCCGCCGACTGGCCACCGCGGGTGCGGCGGCGACGGCGGCGCGGGGTGCGCGGCGTACCGGCGTGCTCCTCGGTCGCGGCCGGGGCCGCTCCCTCGGCGGCGACCGCCACGGCCGGCTCGTCCGCCGCGGCGGACGCGGCCGGCGCCTGGGCGCCGCCCTCGCCCTCGGCGAGGGTCGCCCCGCCGCGGGTGCGGCGGCGCTGGCGCGGGGCGCGCGCCTGCCGCTGCGGCTCCGGACGGCTCTCCCGCCCGCCGCGGCGCCGGCCGCCGGGGCCGCCGAGGTCCTCGACCTCTTCGGCGTCCAGACCGGCGCGGGTCCGCTCGGCGCGCGGCAGCGTGCCCCTGGTCCCCTCCGGGATGCGCAGCGCCTCGAAGAGATGCGCCGACGTGGAGTACGTCTCCACCGGGTCGGGGAACGCCAGGCCCAGCGCCTTGTTGATCAACTGCCAGCGCGGGATGTCGTCCCAGTCGACCAGCGTCACCGCGATGCCGGTGGCCCCGGCCCGGCCGGTGCGGCCGATGCGGTGCAGGTAGGTCTTCTCGTCCTCCGGCGTCTGGTAGTTGATCACGTGCGTGACGCCGTCCACGTCGATGCCGCGGGCCGCGACGTCGGTGCAGACGAGGACGTCGACCTTGCCGTTGCGGAAGGCCCGCAGCGCCTGCTCGCGCGCGCCCTGGCCGAGGTCGCCGTGCACGGCGGCGGCGGCGAAGCCCCGGCGGCCGAGCTGCTCGGCGACATCGGCCGCGGTGCGCTTGGTGCGGCAGAAGACCATCACCAGCCCCCGGCCCTCGGCCTGGAGCATGCGCGCGAGCATCTCGGGCTTGTCCATCGAGTGGGCCCGGAAGACGTGCTGTGTGGTGTTGGCCACAGTCGCGCCGTCGTCGTCGGGCGCGGTGGCGCTGATGTGCGTGGGCTGGTTCATGTAGCGGCGGGCCAGGCCGATGACCTGTCCCGGCATGGTCGCGGAGAAGAGCATGGTCTGCCGCTTGGCCGGCAGCCGCTCGATGATCTTCTCGACGTCGGGCAGGAAGCCCAGGTCCAGCATCTCGTCGGCCTCGTCGAGGACCAGGCAGCGGACCTCGGACAGGTCCAGCTTGCGCTGCCCCGCCAGGTCGAGCAGGCGGCCCGGGGTGCCGACGACGACGTCGACGCCCCTGTTCAGCGCCTCGACCTGCGGCTCGTAGGCACGGCCGCCGTAGATGGACAGGACCCGGACGTTGCGGACCTTGCCCGCGGTGAGCAGGTCGTTGGTCACCTGCTGGCACAGCTCGCGCGTGGGGACGACCACGAGGGCCTGGGGCGCGTCGGTGAGCTGCTCGGGCCGGGCGCGCCCGGCCTCGACGTCCGCGGGGACGGTGACGGTCTCCAGCAGCGGAAGGCCGAAGCCGAGCGTCTTGCCGGTGCCGGTCTTGGCCTGGCCGATGACGTCGCAGCCCGCGAGGGCCACGGGGAGCGTCATCTCCTGGATGGGGAAGGGTGTGATGATGCCGACGGCCTCAAGGGCTTCGGCGGTCTCGGCCAGAATCCCGAGATCTCGGAATGTGGTGGTGATCGCGGACAGGGTGATTGCCTCTTCTGTGTGACGCGGCGCACGGCGGCGAGGCGGGTCGTGCTTACCGCGCCAGGTACCGGTGGCCCCCTGGGAAGGGGCCGGCCGTCCGGCGCGGGACCCGGTCGTCTCGCTCAAGCGCATGCACCGCGCGAGCGGGTCCCTCATGCGGGGCCTGTGCGAGGGCCTCGGACACCGTCCGGGGCTCCCTCACCGCACCGCGCGGAGGGCTGGTCAGGTCGGAGCCGATCGGGCCACCGACCGGGCATCCGCGGGGGGCCCTGGGCTTCCGTGCTTACCGGGCCCAGGAACTCCAGCATGGGGATGGACCCACCACATACAAGCGGGCCTCTATAGCACTGTACCCCGGAATGACGCACATGTGGCAGGCCCTGTGCGGGAACGATCCGGCCGCGGTCGGCACGGGCCTGTCGCCGGGCTATTGTGCACAGGCATGGAGACGCCGCAGACGCCTGAGACCGCACCCGTTCCCGACACCGGGATCGCCGCGACGGACTGGGCGGCGGCGTCCGCCGACCCGCGGTACCGGGCGGCCGTGGTCGATCTGCTGGGTGCCCTGGCGTACGGGGAGCTGGCGGCGTTCGAGCGCCTCGCGGACGACGCCAAGCTGGCCCCGAGCCTCGCCGACAAGGCCGCGCTGGCCCGGATGGCGACGGCCGAGTTCCACCACTTCGAGCAGCTCACCGAGCGGCTGCGCCGGATCGACGAGGACCCGACGACGGCGATGGAGCCGTTCGCCATGGCGCTGGACGAGTTCCACCGGCTGACCGCGCCGTCCGACTGGCTGGAGGGCCTGGTCAAGGCGTACGTCGGGGACGCCATCGCCGCCGACTTCTACCGCGAGGTCGCCTCCCGGCTCGACGCGGACACCCGGTCGCTGGTGCTGAGTGTGCTCGACGACACAGGGCACGCGTCGTTCGCCGTGGAGAAGGTGCGCTCCGCGATCGAGTCCGACCCCCGCGTCGGCGGGCGGCTGGCCCTGTGGGCGCGCCGCCTGATGGGCGAGGCCCTGTCGCAGGCGCAGCGGGTGGTCGCCGACCGGGACGCGCTGTCCACGATGCTGGTGGGCGGCGTGGCCGACGGCTTCGACCTGGCGGAGATCGGCCGCATGTTCTCCCGCATCACGGAGGCCCACACCAAGCGCATGGCGGCTCTCGGCCTGTCCGCCTGACCCCGGCCGGGGCCGCGGGGCCTATGCTCGGGCCATGGCTACCGGGTTCGATCTGGCTCTGATCGAGGAGTCCGCGAAGAAGTCCTCACTGGTCTGGGTGCGCGGCCCCGAGGGCCCGGCGCGGGCGCTGTGGCACGTCTGGCACGACGGCGCGGTCTGCCTGGTCGGCGGCCCCGGGGAGCAGCCCCTCGACGGGCTCGGGCTCGTGGACGGCGGCACGGCGACCGTGACCTGCCGCGGCAAGGACAAGGGCGGCCGGCTGATCGTCTGGCCCGCCCGGGTCACCGAGGCGGCGCCGGACGGCGACGCGTGGCGGGAGGCCGTGGAGGAGCTGCGGGCCAAGCGGCTGAACGCGCCCGAGACGGCCGAGGCGCTGGCCGCCCGCTGGGCCGGTGAGTGCCGGGTGCTGCGCCTGGAGCCGAGCGGCGAACCGCTCCAGCGACCGGACACGATGCCCACCGCCTCGGGCGCCGCCGCGCCGCCGCCGGCAACCCCCCGCCCCGGTGAGTGTGGTGGGCATCTAGACATGTGGCGGTGGTTGGGATGCGGTCTCGTTGGGTTTGCAAGAGCCGAGCGCTTCCGAGGATCTCCCCTATCCTCTTCGTCGGCAGCGTCAGATGTGTATAAGGGACGGGGCGGGGCGGGCGGCGGCGTCGCCCGCCTTGCCCAGGCCGACCTTGCCACCCGGTTCCTTGGCGAGGGAGGTCCGGCCGGCTGCCGGACGGCCGTTGACCGCGTCGGTGACCTCGGACAGCTCCTTGCGCATGTCGAGGCTGCTGGTGAGTTCCCTGAGACCGAGGTCGTCGTTGTCCAGCAGGTGCTTGCGCGCGAACGTCCTGGGGTTGAGGTCCTGGAGGTCGAAGTCCTCGAACTCCGGGCCCAGCTCCTTGCGGATGTCGCGCTTGGCGCTGTCCGAGAACTCGCGGACCTTGCGCAGGAATCCGGCGGCGTCCTGGATCATCTTCGGGAGCTTCTCAGGGCCGAAGACGAGGATGGCGAGGACGATCAGCGCGATGAACTCCAGGGACCCTATATCGAAGAACACCTGACAGCTCCCTTACGCATACGGTAGATGGCCACGGTACCCGCCGGGGGCGGCCGATGGGAGACGGCGGGGAGCACGGCGCGGTGAACAGCGGCCGTCGTCATTCCCCGGCCGACTCCCCCAGCACCACCGTCAGTGAGCGCTCCTCGCCGTCGCGTTCGACGGTGAGCGTCAGCTCGTCGCCGGGCCGGTGGCTGCGGATCCTGACGATCAGCTCGTCACTGCCGCGCACCGGGGCGCCGTCGACCTCGGTGATGACGTCGCCCTCCTCGACCCCCGCCTCGTCCGCCGGGCCGCCCGGCACGACGGCCGGGTCGCCGGTCGAGCTGCCGACGCGGGCGCCCTCCCCCAGGTAGCCGGTGTCGAGGGTGACGCCGATGACCGGGTGGGTGGCGCGGCCGTGGTTGATGAGCTGCTCGGCGACGTCCTTGGCCTGGTTCACCGGGATGGCGAAGCCCAGGCCGACGCTGCCGGACTGGCCCGCGTCGAAGCCGCCGCTGTCGGCGGTGCGGATGGCGCTGTTGACGCCGATGACCCGGCCGTTGAGATCGACCAGCGGGCCGCCGGAGTTCCCCGGATTGATCGGGGCGTCGGTCTGCAACGCGTTGACGTAACTGATGTCGGAGCCGTCCGCCTCCTCGCCACCCGCCGTGATGGGGCGCTCGGTGGCGCTGATGATGCCCGAGGTGACGGTCCCCTCCAGGTCGAACGGGGCGCCGATCGCGACCACCGGGTCGCCGACGCGGACCGCGTCGGAGTCCCCGAGCGTCAGCGGGCTCAGCCCGGCGACGCCGGTCACCTTCACCACGGCCAGGTCGTAGCCGCTGTCCTGGCCGACGACCTCGGCCCGCGCCCGGTCGCCGCTGCTGAAGGTGACCTCTATGACGCCGCTCTCGCCGGCCGGGCGCACCACGTGGGCATTGGTGAGGATGTGCCCCTCGTCGTCGAGGATGAAGCCGGTGCCGGTGCCGGCCGAACCGCCGCCCGAGACGTGCAGGGTGACCACGCCGGGCAGCACCGCGTCCGCGATGCCCGCGATGCTTCCCTCCGGCCGGGGCGTGTCCTCCCCGGAGACGGCCTGCGGCAGCCGCACCTGGTCGAACGCGCCCTCGCGCTCCAGCAGGACCCCGATGCCGCCGCCGAGGATGCCGGCGAGCAGCGCGATCACAGCGGCCCCGACGATCAGCTTCGCGGTCCGCGCCCCGTCCCGTGCGGGACCGGCCGGGGCCGGGGTGGTGGGCGGCCGGTCGGCGCGGGGGTCCGGCGTCGCCGTCGCGCCGGTCGCGGCCCACGGGTCGTACCGGCGGGGCACTTTCTTTTTCCTCCCTTCCTGCCCCCCCCCCTAGCGGCGATAGCCTCTCGTACCGTGCTGCTCGGTTAGCTTGCGCGTACGGATTCGTTACTTCGCCGTCGAGACCCCCCGCCGAGACCTCAGTTTCCCTCTGCTGCGGCGGCGTCAGATGAGTAGAAGCGACAGGGGCCCGGTGGGGCCGGGCTCGCCCACGGCGGTAGGCCCGCCCCACCGGCACCGACCGCACGGGCGAGCCGCGCCCCACGGGCCCCGGAGGTGTGGGGTTGTCCTCGCCACACGCCGGGACCGGCGTGTGGCGGGTCACTCCGTCTCGTCCTGCGGCGTGATGATGTCGTCGCCGTAGTCGACGATGTCGTCCTCGCCGGGGGCGCGCAGCTCGAACTCCTCGCCCCAGTCGTCCATCGTCAGCTCACCGGCCGCGCCGCCGCGCTCCAGCCGCATCGGGTAGGGCACGCCGTCCAGCGAGACGTCCATCGCGCCGCCCACGCCGCCGTCCGCCTCGACGCGGATGGTGCGCACGCCCTGGATCTCGCCGCGGTCGCCGGTCTCCCGCTCGCCCTCCAGGGTGAGCAGTCCCTCCAGCAGCGTCTCCTTGTCGGTGAAGCCGCTGAGCTGCGCGTAGGCCGGGTCCTCGGGGGCGACGCGGACGTACTTGCCGTCCAGCTTCTCGGCCGGGTCGGTCTCCAGCTCCTCCGGGATGCCCTCGCTCTCCCAGAACGCCTCGTCGGCCTTGAGGAACAGCTCGTCGCCGACCCGCAGCAGTTCGAAGGTCATGCCCTCGGCGGACACCTCGCCGACGCCGCCCTCCTCGCTGAGCCGGACGTCGAGCCGGTACGACCGCCCCTCGCTGGTGACCGTGCCGGAGAGCCGGACCGCGGACGCGTCCACCGCCGCCTGCCTGGCCCGCTCCTCGATCTCGGCGGCGGGCAGGTCGCCTATGCCGTTGGTGCCCTCGTCCGGGTCGGCGGAACCGCCGCAGGCACCGAGCGTCAGGGCCAGCGCCCCGGCGCAGGCCGCGGCCGCCGTGGCCGCCGGAATCCTGCGCCACCTGACGAGGAGCGGTGCGGAGGCGGGTGGTGTCACGTCGGCTGCTCTCCTCGGCGGTGCGCGGCTGCTCGCCCCGCAGCGTACCCGGAGCCGTACCGCGCGCTCCAAGGCCCGGTCCCCTCCAGTTGCTACCGAGCCGTACCATCGGGGGCATGGCTACCGACACTCCCCCAGCCTCGGGCGCGACGACCGGCACGGTCCCCACCGAGGAAGCCGTGCGCAACGCGCTGAAGCGGGTGAACGACCCCGAGATCCACCGCCCGATCACCGAGCTCGGCATGGTCAAATCGGTGGACATCGCCGCGGACGGAACGGTCACCGTGGGCGTGTACCTGACGATCCAGGGCTGTCCGATGCGCGACTCGATCACCGCGGAGGTGACCAGCGCCGTCCTCTCGGTCCCCGGGGTGACGGACGCGCGGGTCGAGCTGGACGTGATGAGCGACGAGCAGCGCAAGGAGCTGGCCGTCGCGCTGCGCGGCGGGCAGGCCGAGCGCGAGGTGCCGTTCGCCAAGCCCGGCTCGCTCACCCGCGTCTACGCGGTGGCGTCCGGCAAGGGCGGCGTCGGCAAGTCCTCGGTGACGGTCAACCTGGCGGCGGCGATGGCGGCCGACGGGCTGAAGGTCGGCGTCGTGGACGCGGACATCTACGGCCACTCGGTGCCGCGCATGCTGGGCACCGACGCGCGGCCCACCCAGGTCGAGAACATGATCATGCCGCCCACCGCGCAGGGCGTGAAGGTGATCTCGATCGGGATGTTCACGCCGGGCAACGCCCCCGTGGTGTGGCGCGGCCCGATGCTGCACCGGGCGCTCCAGCAGTTCCTCGCCGACGTCTACTGGGGCGATCTGGACGTGCTGCTGCTCGACCTGCCGCCGGGCACCGGCGACATCGCCATCTCGGTCGCGCAGCTCGTCCCGGGCGCGGAGATCCTGGTGGTGACGACCCCGCAGCAGGCGGCGGCCGAGGTCGCCGAGCGGGCCGGCTCGATCGCGGTGCAGACGCACCAGAAGATCGTCGGCGTCGTGGAGAACATGGCGGGCCTGCCCTGCCCGCACTGCGGCGAGATGGTGGACGTCTTCGGCACCGGCGGCGGTCAGCGGGTGGCCGAGGGCCTGACGCGGACGACGGGCACCGACGTTCCCGTGCTGGGTTCGATCCCGATCGACGTGCGGCTCCGGGAGGGCGGCGACGAGGGGAAGCCGGTCGTCCTGTCCGACCCCGACTCCCCGGCCGGGGCGGCGCTGCGCCGGATCGCGTCCTCGCTCGGCGGGCGGACGCGCGGCCTGGCGGGTCTGTCGCTCGGCATCACGCCGCGCAACAAGTTCTGACGGCGGGCCCGGAGCGGCGCCCGGTCGTGAGGGGTGGGTGGGCAGCGGAACACCGCCCACCCGCGGGCACGCGGCCGGGCCGCTACGCGTAGCTCTCGATGTCGGAGACCACGGCGAAGCCCAGGCCGTAGGCGCTCATGCCCCGCCCGTAGGCGCCGATGTGGACGTCGTGCTGCGCTGCTCCGGCGAGCACCCAGCCGTACTCGGACTCGCGGTAGTGGAAGTCGGTCGGCACGCCGTCGACCGGCAGGGACAGGGCCGACCAGCCGCCGCCGTGCAGGTCGTCGGCCAGCTCCCAGGCGATGGCGGTCTGCTGTTCCAGCCAGTCCTGCCGCAGGGCCCGTTCCATCTGGGGCGGCCAGGTGCACGACAGCAGGCCCGAGCCGGCCAGCCAGGCGGCGGAGGAGACCGAGGTGGCCTCCAGCACCCCCATACCGTCCGGGCTGCGCCGCACCGGGCGGCTGGCGACGGTCACCACGACGGCGAACCGCTGCTCCTCCTGGCCCAGCTCACCGCGCAGCGACGGCTCGTCCCCGTGGCCGGTGGAACCGTACTCGACGGCGCCGTCGGCCGCGGTCCCGACCTGCATCAGCCAGCGGGGGCCGGTGAACGCCTCGTCCAGCCCGTACCAGGGGAATCCGGCCCGCAGATAGCCTTCGACCGCGCGGCGCGCCCCGGGCACTCCCTGGCCCCCGGACGCGCCCGAGTCGCCTGTGGCGTCCTCCGGCTCTGCCCGACTCGTCGTCTCCATGTAACGCGACGCCTCCTCCATGCCCTCGTCCTGGGCTCACCCCGGACATAGGGAGGATAGCCATCCCCACCGGAGGCATCGGGCAGGCCAGGAGATCGGACGCGATCATATGCCCGCGAAGAGGAGCGTTTCCACTCAGGTGGCGTCGGGGTCTCAGGTATGTCTCTTATGTCTCTTATACACACATGACGCTGCCGACGAAGGAGATATCGGAGAGGCGAGGAGCAAAAAAAAAAGAAGCACGAACAGAGGAGAGATCATAGGTATGAATTGGTATTCACATTGTGTGGCGTATGTGGGGTGTGTGTCGTTGTTTTTATAATAAGACGACGTGTTGGGGCAGGAGTACGATCCTGTACGGCGGCAGCGTCAGATGTGTAGAAGGGGCTGACCGTAGGGCGGGGTGCCGTAAGGGTCGTGGCCCGGCCGGGCCTCGGGGTCCTCCCCCTGGCTCTGCCCGGAGGGTCCCCAAGAGGCGCCGTTCCCCTTGTCCATAGCCGCTTTCCGCATCGTGTCCGCGTCGTCCTGTCCCGGTGGTGCATTCAACCAGATCAGTCGGCCGAAATCAGCGCGGGTTCACGGCTCCGAACAGGCTCGGGCCCGATGTGGTGGCCGCCGCCCCCGGCGAGATGGCCGGCTGGACCTCCAGACCGGACCGGAAGAGCGGGAAGAGCTGTCCGCTGGGCGCGATCGGCCCGGCCGGGGCGCTCAGCACCGCGAGACCGGCCGCCTGCGCCGTGGTCACGACGGCGGGCAGCCGAGACTCCTCGTCGGAGCGGCCCGTCACCGTGCGGGCCCCGCTCAGCGGTGTCGCCCCGCTGCCCGCGGCGACACTGCTGGCCGTCGCGGAGCCCGCGGTGGCCGGACCGCCGGTCCCCGTGGTGGTCATGGCGCCGCCGATGGCGAACGCCGCCAGCGAGACCGCGCCCGCGGCGGCGAAGGCGAGCCGGTGGCCCCGGTGCGCCCGGAGAGCCCCGGGCTCGTGTATCCGGAAGCCGCGGGCGGATCCGAGGCCGTGCGGGGCGAGCAGCGGCGGGCGCTGCCTGCCGCCGGGGAGCAGCCCGAGGCCGAACGGGGACGACCGGCCGCCCGGCGCGTCCGCCGGCGGACCGGCGGGCCCCGGGGGCTCCTGCGGCTCGCCGGACGCGCTCTCGTCGGCGGTGGACGGCAGACCCTGGAGCCGGGCGAGCAGCCCGTCGGAGGGGGCCGGCAGCGGGCTGGCGGCGAAGACGCTCTTCAGCTCCCGCTGGGCGTCCACCTCCGCCTTGCAGCTCGGGCAGGTGGCCAGGTGCGCCAGCACGCGATCGCGGCTGTCGTGGGACAGCTCGCCGTCGACGAGGGCGGCCAGGCTCTCCCCGAGGTGGTGGTCGGCCGGGCCGGTGTCAGCGGCACTGGTCACGCCGACCCGCCTTCCCCGGCACACGGCGCCGCGGGCACCGCGGCGAGAACGGCGTCGGCCCGCTCGCCGCGCACCCGCGGGGAGCGGTGGCGCAGCGCCTTGCGCAGGTGCGAACGCCCGCGGTGGATCCGGCTGCGGACGGTGCCGAGCTTCACCCCGAGGGTGGTGGCGATCTCCTCGTAGCTCAGGCCCTCGATGTCGCAGAGGACCACGGCGGCCCGGAAGTCGGGGGCGAGGGTGTCCAGCGCCTGCTGCACGTCGGCGTCGAAGTGCGTGTCGTTGAAGTACTGCTGAGGGGTGGGCTCGCGGCTCGGCAGCCGGTCGGCCGCGTCGTCGCCGAGGGCGTCGAAGCGGATCCGCTGCTTGCGGCGCACCGAGTCCAGGAACAGGTTCGTCGTGATGCGGTGCAGCCATCCCTCGAACGTGCCCGGCGTGTACGTGGACAGGGAGCGGAAGACCCGGACGAAGACCTCCTGCGTCAGGTCCTCGGCGTCGTGCTGGTTGCCCGTGAGGCGGTATGCCAGCCGGTAGACCCGCGCGCTGTGGGTGTTGACGATCTCTTCCCAGGACGGCGGGGCCCACGTCGTGCCGTCGGAGCCGTCGTTGAAGGTGGCGACGGCGGTGGTGGTGCCGTCGGCCGCGTCGGTGGTGGCCTGCGCGCGGTCGGCGTCAGCGATCTCGGTCACGGAATTCGGCCCGCCTGAAGACCTCAGAAGGCGTTTCAGCACCCCCCGGCCAGTGGACGTGGCCGCACCTCCCCTGTCGGCTCTGGTGGTGTCCAGTGGAGTCCCTACCATAGCCACCTGCCCCGTCAGCTCCGGATAAGCATTTCTGTCGGACTTAACGCGGCCGGCGCGTCCCGCGGCGGCCCGTATCGATCCAACGTCCGGTCCGGGCGCCCTGTTCCCCGGCGGAGTCGATACAGTCAAAGCGCGTGAAAGACGGGGACAGGAGAGGGTCATTACCGGCAACCGGCTGACGAGCTGGGCGTTCGCCGAGGCGTACGGCGCGCCGGACGCCGAGACTCCCGTAGGGGTGGCGCTGCGCTGGGCCCGTGACCGGTCGCGCGAGGCCGGGGTCCGTCCCGTCTCGCCGGGCACCGGGGACACCCTGCGCCTGCTGGCCATCGCCTCCGGCGCCCGGGCGGTCGTGGAGATCGGGACGGGCACCGGGGTGTCCGGGCTCTACCTCCAGGCCGGGATGCGGCCGGACGCCGTGCTCACCACGGTGGACATCGAGCCCGAGCGGCAGCAGTTCGCCCGGCAGGCGTTCCGGATCGCGGGCTTCGCCGCCAACCGGGCGCGCTTCATCCCCGGCCACGCCCTCGACGTCCTGCCCCGGCTCACGGACGGCGGCTACGACCTGGTGTTCTGCGACGGCGACCGTCTGGAGTACCTGGAGTGCCTCGCAGAATCGTTGCGGCTCCTGCGGCCCGGCGGGCTGCTGTGCTTCGCGGGGGTCTTCGCCAACGGCCGCACCGTGGACTCGGCGGCCCAGCCGACCGAGGTGCGCCGGCTGCGCGAGCTGCTGCGGGCGGTCCGGGAGAACGGCGATCTGGTGCCGGCGCTGCTGCCGGTCGGCGACGGCCTGCTGTGCGCGGCGCGGGCCTGAGACGCGCGGCGACAAGACGGCGCTGCCCCGGAACACCGTCCGGGGCAGCGCCGAAAGGTCGAGCGGATCAGCTCGGAGTGCGGCGGCTCAGCCGGTCACCTTCTTGAGCTCCTCGTCGAGCGCGACCGCCTCGTCCGGAGTCAGCTCGACGACGAGTCGGCCACCGCCCTCGAGCGGAACGCGCATGATGATGCCCCGCCCCTCCTTGGTCACCTCAAGCGGACCATCGCCCGTCCGCGGCTTCATGGCCGCCATGCTCGTTCCCCTTCCTGGACCAGCTCGTCGCAGCCGGCGAACGCGAGCGCCACCGGCGTCGAACACATTGCTTCAGGTCATTATCCCGCATGGAACGTCCTGATGACCAACATAGGGCGGTATCCCTTCGGCAACACGCCCGCGCAAAACCACTCAATTCGCCGATTGTCTCGCCGCGCCGAGGCCCTCTCGGTCATGCTGACCGCCATGAACGACACCGTGCTCTACGAAGTGACCGACGGTCTCGCGACTGTCACCCTGAATCGCCCCGAGGCGATGAATGCCCTGAATGTCGCGGCGAAGGAAGCGCTGCGGGACTCCTTGCGGCGCGCGGCGTCGGATTCCGGGGTGCGGGCCGTTCTGCTGACGGGCAACGGTCGCGCGTTCTGCGTCGGACAGGATCTCAAGGAACACATCGGGACGCTCGAAGGAGAAGGCGACCCGCTGGGGACCGTGGCACTCCACTACAACCCCATCGTGAGCGCGATCACCGGAATGCGGAAACCGGTCGTGGCGGCGGTGAACGGAGTGGCCGCGGGCGCCGGATTCGGCTTCGCGCTGGCCGCCGACTACCGGGTGGTGGCCGACGGCGCCACCTTCACGACGGCCTTCACGGACATCGCGCTGACGGCCGACTCCGGCCTTTCCTGGACGCTGCCCCGCGTGATCGGGGCCGGGCGCGCGGCGGATCTGCTGCTGTTCCCCAGGAAGGTGGACGCGGCCGAGGCCGAGCGGCTCGGCATCGCCCAGCGGGTGGTCCCCGGCGCGGAACTGGACTCGGTGGCCCGGGAGATCGCGCTGCGGCTGGCGCAGGGCCCGACCCGGTCCTACGCGGCGGTCAAGGAGGCGCTGGCGTTCGCCGCGGACCACTCGCTGGAGGAGACGCTGGAGGTCGAGGCCAGGCTCCAGGGCGAACTGGGCTCGTCGGCCGACCACCGGGCCGCCGTCACCGCGTTCGTCCGCAAGGAGCGTCCCGTCTTCCGCGGCGAGTGAGCCGCCGCCACGACCGGGCGGTGGCTCACTCCTGCTCGGCCGCCGGGGCCTCCTTCTGCGCCGGTGCCAGCGCCTGGGCGCCGGCCAGCGCCGTCTCCAGCTCGGTGATCCGCGCGTCCCGCTCGGCCAGCTCGGCGGCGAGCCGGTCCAGCACGTCGTCCACCTCGGCCATCCGGTAGCCGCGCGGGGCCACCGGGAGCCGCACCCGCACCACGTCGGACGGGCCGCCCGGCCGGTCCATGGGCAGCGGGTCGGCCAGCCGGCCCGGCTCGGCGCCCGCGAGCCCGCCGGTGGCCGGGCTGCCCGAGCCGTCGGAGCTGCCCAGCACCGCCAGCGTGACGGCGGCGATCACGATCACCATCGCGGCCATCAGAAACCAGAACAACACCCATGCCTCCCCTGGGCTCCACCATTCCCGTGCGGTTTCCCGCGTCCTCCTGCTGTGCCGATCGTCGCATGCCGGGGTGACACCGGGCGCGGGGAACGGGCGGTAGGTTCGGTGGAGAAGACGACGCCACGCCGGAACGGAGACCTGAGCGGGATGCTGCGCCTTGGCACGCGGGAGTTCGCGGCGGACGAGCCGGTGATCATGGCCATCGTGAACCGCACCCCCGATTCCTTCTACGACCAGGGCGCCACCTTCCAGGACGCCGCGGCCCTGGCGCGGGTGGAGGAGGCGGTGGCCGAGGGCGCCGCGATCATCGACATCGGCGGGGTCAAGGCGGGCCCGGGGGCCGAGGTGGACGTGACGGAGGAGATCCGCCGCACGGCCGGCTTCGTCGCGGAGGTGCGCCGCCGGTACCCGTCCGTGGTGATCAGCGTGGACACCTGGCGGCACGAGGTGGCCGAGGCGGTCTGCGCGGAGGGCGCGGACCTGCTCAACGACGCCTGGGGCGGCGTCGATCCGAAGCTGGCCGAGGTGGCCGCCCGGCACGGCGCCGGGCTGGTCTGCACCCACGCGGGCGGCGCCCGGCCCCGTACCAGGCCGCACCGGGTGGCGTACGACGACGTGATGGCGGACATCCTCCGGGTCACGGTCGGCCTGGCCGAGCGGGCGGTGGCGCTCGGTGTGCGGCGTGACGCGGTGCTGATCGACCCGGGCCACGACTTCGGCAAGAACACCCGGCACTCGCTGGAGGCGACGCGGCGGCTCGGCGAGATGACGGCGACCGGCTGGCCCGTGCTGGTGTCGCTGTCGAACAAGGACTTCGTCGGCGAGACGCTGGACCTGCCGGTCAAGGAGCGGCTGATCGGGACGCTGGCGACCACCGCCGTGTCGGCCTGGCTCGGCGCCCGGGTCTACCGGGTGCACGAGGTGGCCCAGACCCGGCAGGTGCTCCAGATGGTCGCGTCGATCGCCGGCCACCGCCCCCCGGCCGCGACCCGCCGCGGCCTGGCGTGACCCGGGGCCCCGGAGGGGAACCTCCTACGGCTTGGTGACCAGTTCGATCGCCTCGTCCACGTCGTCCGTGACGTGGAACAGGCCGTCGTCGCGCGGTGACGCCTTGCCCTGGGCGATCACCGTCTCGCGCAGCCACGCCGCCAGCCCGCCCCAGTAGCCGGTGCCGACCAGCACGATCGGGAACCGGGTCACCTTGCGGGTCTGCACCAGCGTCAGGGCCTCGAACAGCTCGTCCAGCGTGCCCAGGCCACCGGGCAGCACCAGGAAGCCCTGGGCGTACTTCACGAACATCGTCTTGCGCACGAAGAAGTACCGGAAGTTGACCCCGATGTCGACGTACTCGTTCAGCCCCTGCTCGAAGGGCAGCTCGATGCCGAGGCCGACCGAGACGCCGCCCGCCTCGCTCGCGCCCCGGTTCGCCGCCTCCATCGCGCCCGGGCCGCCGCCGGTGATGACCGCGAAGCCCGCGTCGGCCAGACCCCGGCCGATGCGCACGCCCAACTCGTACTCCGGCGAGTCCCGCCCCGTACGGGCCGAGCCGAAGACACTGACGGCCGGGCCGAGTTCGGCCAGGGCGCCGAAGCCCTCCACGAACTCCGACTGGATGCGCAGGACCCGCCACGGGTCGCCGTGCACCCAGTCCGACGGTCCCCGCGTGTCCAGCAGCCGCTGGTCCGCCTGGCCCGCCGTCACCTGGCCGCGCCTGCGCAGCACCGGGCCGAGGCGCTGCTCGCGCCGTTCGCCGGGGTCGGGGGTGCCGTCGCTCATGCCGTGCTCCTCGTCTCGTGCGTCCGGGACCACCGCCCGGCCTGTCAAGCAGCGTAAGGTCACGCGCCGCGGGGGCCCGTCAGCCAGGCGCGCAGCCGCTCCTCGCAGCGCAGAACGGTCGCGGTCGCCACCCGCTCGTCCCGCTTGTGGGCGAGATTCGGGTCGCCCGGGCCGTAGTTGACGGCCGGAACGCCGAGGGCGCTGAAGCGCGAGACGTCGGTCCAGCCGTACTTGGGGCGCGGCTCGCCGCCGACCGCCTCGATGAACGCCCGGGCGGCGGGGTGCGTCAACCCGGGCAGCGCCCCGGGCGAGTGGTCGTCCACGGTGAACGCGGCGACACCGCAGTCGGCGAATACCTCCCGGACGTGGGCCACGGCCTCGTCCTCGCCGAGGTCGGGCGCGTAGCGGTAGTTGACCGTGACCACGCACTCGTCGGGGATCACGTTGCCCGCCACCCCGGCCTCGATCCGGACGGCGTTGAGGCCCTCGCGGTACTCCAGGCCGTCGATGACCGGGCGGCGCGCCTCGTAGGCGGCCAGCCGGGCGAGCACCGGGGCCGCCGCGTGGATGGCGTTGGCGCCGGTCCAGCCGCGCGCCGAGTGCGCCCGCTGGCCGGCCATGCGCAGCAGCACGCGCAGCGTGCCCTGGCAGCCGCCCTCGACCTCGCCGCCGGACGGCTCCAGGAGGACGGCGAAGTCCCCGGCCAGCCAGTCGGGGTGGGCGGCGGCGACGCGGCCGAGGCCGTTGCGCGCGGCCTCGACCTCCTCGTTGTCGTAGAAGACGAAGGTCAGGTCGCGGTTGGGCGCGGGAACGGTGGCGGCGATCCGGAGCGCGACGGCCACGCCGGACTTCATGTCGCTGGTGCCGCAGCCCCACAGCACGCCGTCCGCGTCGAGGCGCGAGGGCACGTTGTCCGCGATCGGCACGGTGTCGAGGTGCCCGGCGAGGACCACCCGCTCCCCGAGGCCGTGTTGGGTGCGGGCCACCACGTTGTTGCCGTACCGGTCGACGCGCAGCCACGGCAGGGCCCGCAGCGCGGCCTCGACGGCGTCGGCGAGAAGCCGCTCGGAGCCGCTGACGGAGGGAATGTCGACCAGCCGCGCGGTCAGCGCGGCGGCGTCGAGGCCGAGGTCGAGGGGGAGCACGCCGGTTCCGGCCGCGGGGGATCGCATGGCCCTCACGGTACCCGGGCCACTCCCGACGGCCGGGGGGACCCGTTACCCTCGTCGCGTGCCCGAACGGACGTCCGCTCCCCGAAGCCGCCGCGTCGCCCGCGGCCTCTTCGTGGTGCTGTTGCTCGCCGGGCTCGGCGCGGGCGGGTACGCGGTCGTGCGGCTCGGCGAGGACGGTCCGGACGCGCCGCACTGCTCGGTGGCGCGGGCGGACGGCGAGCGGGCGTTCACGCTGGAGCCGCAGCAGGCCGCCAACGCGGCGACCATCGAGGCGGTGGCGTCCTCCCGCGGCCTGCCGGAGCGCGCGGTGACCATCGCCCTGGCCACGGCGATGCAGGAGTCCGCCCTGCGCAACGTGGACTACGGGGACCGCGATTCGCTGGGCCTCTTCCAGCAGCGGCCCTCGATGGGCTGGGGCAGCGAGGAGCAGGTCATGGACCCGGTGTACGCGGCCGGCGCGTTCTACGACCGGCTGGTCGAGGTGCCCGGCTACGAGACGATGCCGCTCACCGAGGCCGCGCAGGAAGTGCAGCGCAGCGCCTACCCGGACGAGTACGCCAAGCACGAGGACGAGGCGGAGCTGCTGGCCGGCGCGCTGACCGGGCGGGCGGCCGGGGCCCTGAGCTGCGTCTGGGAACCCGGTGAACCCGGGGAACCGGACGAGGTGTCGGGCGACCCGGAGGAGGTCCGGGCGCGGATGGTGCGGGAGTTCGGCGAGGCGGTGCGCCCGGTCGGCGAGGGCGCGGGGCTCACCGTGCCGGTGGCCGGGGAGGACGCGGACGGGCGCGGCTGGGAGCTGGCGCACTGGGCGGTGGCGCACTCCGCCGGGCTGGGCATCGAGCGGATCGTCTACGGGGACCGGATCTGGGAGGCGGACCGTTCGTCGGACGGCTGGCGGGAGTTCTCCGGGGACGACGCGGAGAACCCCGGCGCGGGCGGGGCGCCTTCCACCGAAGAGGTGCGGCTGTCCGTCCTGGTGCCGGAGGGCTGACCCTCCTTGCACAGGTGTGCGGGGAATTGTCCCTCGCCCCGGCAACTCCCTTTATCGCGGGCGCCTTTCCGGCGTTTTCCCGGACCGCCGGAATCGGCTTCGGGTGAATGGCGCGGATATGACGTTACGTCAAATGCCTCTGCCGTCCCGTCAATTCCCGGGAAGCGCACCCCAGATAATGCGATGCATTACCAATCCTTTACCATCTCCGGCCGCAACCTCACCGTGCCCGCGACCGATAGGCACAGCGTCCGAAACGCGCAACACTCCGGTAAAGGAGCATCATGTCCAACTCGCTGAAGCGCCACCTGGCCAAGGCCGCCCTCCTGCTCGCGGCGGGCGCCGCCCCCGTCGTCGCGGCGGCCGGCCAGGCGGGCGCCGCGGAGCAGCCGCAGTCCTCGGGGCTGAGCGGGCTCACCTCGTTGGACAACGGCGGGCTCGACGCCACGGTGGACGATGTCGCGGACACCGCCGTCGACGCGGCGGAGCAGATCGGCGGCGGAGCCGTCGAGGCCGCGCTGCCGATCCTCGCGCCCCTGGCCCACCAGGTCGTCGCGGACACCGGGCAGACGACCGGCTCCCTGGCGCAGGACGTCAGCCACACCCTCTCCGAGCGGGGCGCGGACCCCGAGAGCCTCGACGCGCTCGTCCCCGACCTCGCGGACCAGGACCTCAACGGCTTCCGTCTCCTCTGAAGGCGCGAGGCGGCACCAAGCCCCGGCACCGCGCGGCCCCGGAGCCCGGACGCACCGGCCCGGGGCCGGCTCACGCCAGGCGGCGCACCGCCTCCGCCACCCGCTCGTCGGTCGCCGTGAACGCCACCCGCACGAACCGGTCCCCCACTGGGCCGTAGAAGTCACCGGGCGCGACGAGGATGCCCAGCTCGCTCAGCGTCCCCACCGTCTCCCAGCACGGCTCGTCCCGCGTCGCCCACAGGTACAGCGACGCCTCGCTGTGCTCCACGCGGAACCCGCGCCCCAGCAGCGCGTCCCGCAGCGCCGCGCGCCGCGCCGCGTACCGCGCGCGCTGCTCCGCCACGTGTCCGTCGTCCCCCAACGCCGCGACCATGGCGGCCTGCACGGGCGCCGGCAGCATCATCCCGGCGTGCTTGCGGATGCCCAGCAGTTCCGTCAGGACGTCCGCGTCGCCGGCCAGGAACGCCGCCCGGTACCCGGCGAGATTGGACCGCTTGGAGAGCGAGTGCACGGCGACGACCCCCTGGGTGTCACCGCCGCAGACCTCGGGACGCAGCACCGAGGCCGGCTCCGCCGTCCAGCCCAGCTCCAGGTAGCACTCGTCGCTGACCACCAGCACCCCGTGCTCGCGGGCCCACGCCACGATCTCCCGCAGCTCACCGGGCGGGACGACCCGGCCGCTGGGGTTCGCCGGCGAGTTGAGCCAGAGCAGCCGCAGCCCGGCCGGGTCCAGCTCCAGCGGCGACCCCCGGTACGGCACCGGCTCCGCGCCCGCCAGTCGCGCCCCCACCTCGTACGTCGGATACGCCGGCTCGGGGAACGCCACCCGGTCGCCCGCGCCCAGACCGAGCTGCGCGGGCAGCGACGCCACCAGCTCCTTGGAGCCGATCACCGGCAGCACGTTGCGGTGGCCGAGACCACGGGCGCCCGTACGGCGCTCGCACCAGGCGACGATCGCGTCCCGCAGCTCCGGCGTGCCCCACACCGTCGGATAGCCGGGGCTGTCGCTCGCGGCGGCCAGGGCCTTCTGGATCACTTCGGGGACCGGGTCCACCGGGGTACCGACCGACAGGTCGACGATCCCGCCGGGGTGCGCGGCGGCGGTGGCCTTGTACGGTTCCAGGCGGTCCCAGGGGAAGACCGGAAGGCGGGCGGAGACGGACGGCACGGAAGGCTGCTCCTCACCTCAACGATTCGGTCCCGTACGGCGGGATGCCGCACGGGACCGGTAACGGGTGTCAAAGGCGGTGACGCCGAGCGTCACTCGTCATGCTCCTGCGGCGGCATCGCGGCGATCATCGGGTGGTCACGCTCGATGAGGCCCAGCTTGCTCGCCCCGCCCGGGGAGCCCAGCTCGTCGAAGAACTCGACGTTCGCCTTGTAGTAGTCCTTCCACTCCTCGGGAGTGTCGTCCTCGTAGAAAATCGCCTCGACGGGGCAGACGGGCTCACACGCGCCGCAGTCCACGCACTCGTCGGGGTGGATGTACAGCGAGCGCTGCCCCTCGTAGATGCAGTCGACAGGGCACTCCTCGATGCATGCCTTGTCCTTCAGGTCGACACAAGGCTCCGCGATGACGTAGGTCACGCTTCAGTCCTCCTCGTTGGGGGCGGTGATCCGCCATGATGCGCGCGGGAGCGCGGCGTCGTCGATGCTCAGCCTTAGTATCGCCGGTTGAGCATGGTAGGCGTACACGAGGGGGGAGCGGAAGACGGTGGAATTCTCCGGGGGCGCACGTCTCTCCGTTCGCATCACCGCCGCTGACGTGGGCAAACGCGTCTCGGTCCGGACCCTTACGGGGCCGGAGGCCCATCCGGCGCGTTTTACCGACACGATCGGTGTTCTCACATCGTGGACGGGTGGTGTGGTGAGCGTCACACGGCGCGACGGGCGGGTGGTGCGGCTGGCGGAGTCCTCGCTGGTCGCGGGCAAGGTCGTGCCCCCGACGCCGGCCCGTCCGCGCGGCATGCCGGCCGCGGGCGTGGCGGAGCTGACGGCGGTCGCCACGCGGAGCTGGACCGCGCCGGAGCGCGAGCGGATCGGTGACTGGCTGGCGCGGGCCGGTGGCGGCTGGACGCGGCGGGCCAACTCGGCGGTCGCGCTGGGCGAAGCGCCGCCCGACCTCGGCCGGCTGACGGACTGGTACGCGCGGCGCGGCATGCCCGTGAGCCTCCAGCTCATGACCGGCGCGGAGCTGCTCGCCGCCGACCTCGACCGGCGAGGCTGGGCCGCGTCCGGCCACACGCGGGTCATGGTGGCGCCGCTCGCGCCGGTGGCCGATCGTGAGCCGGACGAACGGGTGAGCGTGGGCCGCGAGTTGACCGCGCGCTGGCTGAGCGGCTGGCCCCGGGCCGCCGAGGCCCCCGAGGTGGCGCGCCAGGTCCTGACCGCCGGGCCCTCGGTGTGGTTCGCGACGGCCACCGGCCCGGACGGCCGTCCGGCGGCCGTCGGCCGCTGCGTGGTGGACGGCCGCTGGGCGGGTTTCTCCGCGGTGCGGGTGGACCCGGCCCACCGCCGCACCGGCCTGGCGACGGCGGTCATGGCCGCGCTGTCCCGGGCCGCCCTGGCGGACGGCGCGAGCGCCGCCCACCTCCAGGTGGAGACGGACAACGCCCCGGCCGGCGCCCTCCACACCCGCCTGGGCTTCGCCGAACATCACCAGTACCACTACCGGACCGCCCCGTAGGAACGGTCCCGGCGGTCAGCTCGGGTCGAGCTCGATGACGCCCACCCGCAGGGCGGGGTCGGTCTCGCGCAGCGCCTGGCCCAGCGCGCCGGCCACGTCCTGCGGAGTGACCGGGGTCCGGCTGCCGTCGCCGCGCTGGACCGTGATGCCGTCGAACGTCGAGCCGTAGAGCTGCTCCAGCACGTCCAGGTCGTAGGTCTCGACGAGCCTGCCGTCCACCGCCTCCATGCCGAGGAACTGGTACAGCGAGCCCTCCGGGCTGAACATGATCTCGACAGGACCGGCCACCACCGTGACCATGCCCGACATCGCGGGAACGGCAAACTCCTCCATCGCCCGCTCGACTTCCGCCTCGTCGACCAGGGGCTCCCGGCTCTCCATGGGCAGCTCGATCGCGGGGTTGCGGCCGGTCGTCGCCCGTTCCCTGAACGCCGCCTCCACCGCGTCGGCCGCCGCCTCGACGTCCAGGGTGAGCCCCGGCCGGCCGATGTGCGCGACGGGGCCCGCGCTCTCGAAGGTGACGCCGCCCTCCACCGGGCCCGTCCCCGCGCCGGCGGCGACATCCTCCAGCGCCACGGTCAGCTTCTCGCGGTCCACCGCGAACACCGCCTCCTCGGTGCGCTCGGCGCCGAAGAGGGAGCCGATCACCGAGACCGGGCTGTAGTCCTGGCCGGAGGTGCCCCGGACCGTGGCCTCGGTGTCGACCGCCAGGCCGGCCACGCTCGGCTTGAGCTCCACTTCCTCCTCGCCCAGCAGCAGCGTCAGCGGCTCGTTGTTGGCCGCCTCCAGCTCCGCGTTGAGGCGGTTGAGCGCGTCCTGGGAGTCCAGGCCGCCGATGTCGATGCCCAGGATCGTGGTGCCCTTCGGCACGTCCTCCGGGCTCAGGAACAGGCCCGCGCCGTAGGCGATCACGGAGACGCCCACGACACCGGTCACCAGCGGGCGCAGCAGCCGGCCGGGGCTCCTCCGCCGGGCCGCGGGCGGCGCCGGCTTCGGCTCGGGCTCCGGGGTCCCCTGTCCGCGGCCGGCGCCGGGGCGGCGGGGGTCGCCGCCGGAGGCGACGGGGCCCGGGAGGTGTCGCGGGCGGGCGGCTCCTCGACGGTCTCCCGCACGACGATCGGCGGAATGGGCCGGGACCCGGGGATGTTGATCCGGGCGCGCGTCGTCAGCGTCGTCTCGGTCTTCTTCTCCTCCGGGCGCGGGGCTCCGGTGGCCCCGGGACGGAGTTCACCGTCCGCGGCGCCGCGCTGGGGCTCTCCCCACCCCAACGGACCGGGGGGCGGATTGTCTGTTTCACGACTCAAGGCAGGGTCTCCCGGTTGGGCTTCACCGGCCGGCCTGGGACTCGGGTCAGGACCGGGCGGCGGGCCCAACGATACTGGGGCCGGTGCGTTCGTATGCCGCCCCCACAGGATTGCCACATCGAATCACGCGTCAGGAGCGGGCCCCGGGACGCGGTCGCGGCTCGGGGACGGCGAACAGCGGCCGTTCGCTGGGCGCCACCGTCGAACAGACCACGGCGATCGCCATGCCGCCCAGCAGGAACAGGTAACTCCCGGCGTCCGCCGCGAAGACGAAGTCGCCCTGCGGCCGGGTGATCGTCAGCAGCAGCACGGCCACCGCCCAGCCGCCCGCCGCGGCGGCGGCGCCCATGCGGGAGCGCGTCGCCAGGGCCGCGCCCCAGAAGAGCCCCCCGGCCGCCGCCAGCGCCAGCAGCAGCCCCCACGGGAACCAGCCGGCCTGGACCAGGGCCCCGGCCACACCGACCAGCAGGCCCAGCGCCCCCAGCCCGCCGTACGCCGCGATCCTCACCGCGTCACCCCTCCCGGCTCCTCGTCCAGTCCCGCGAAGATATCGCGCGCCCCCGCCGGGAACGGCTCCCCCGCCGCCAGGCGGTACCACTCCGTCTCCCACAGCGGCTGCGCGAGGCCGTTGGACAGCGCGAACCCCCGGCCCTCCACGTCGATCTGGGTGGCGTGGGCCGTCATCGCGGCGGCCTTCGCGGCCACCTGCGCCGCGGTGCCGGCGACGGCCAGCGCCACCTCGTGGTCCGCGACGACGCCGGGCACCGCCTCCTCCTCCGCGACGCCGCGGAACCGGCCGGGGCCGTCGGCCCGCAGCTCCGCGAGGCGCGCGCGGACCACCGAGCGGGGCGCGCAGTTCCACAGGACGCGGGCGATCCGGTGCCGGGGGGCGGCGAGCCGGGCGCCGCGCATGGCGACCCGGTGGGTCTGGATGTGATCGGGGTGGCCGTAACCGCCGTTCGGGTCATAGGTGATGAGAACCCGGGGCCTGACCTCCGCGATCACCTCGGCCAGCGCCGCGCCCGCCTCGTCCACGTCGGCGCGCCAGAAAGCGGACGGCCGGTCGTTCTGCGGCGCGCCGCTCATGCCGGAGTCGCGCCAGCGGCCCGCGCCGCCGAGGAACCGGTGGTCGGTGACCCCCAGTTCGCGCAGGGCGGCGGCGAGTTCGCCCGCGCGGTACGGGCCGAGCGCGTCGTCCCGGTCGGCGGCCAGGTGGGCCAGCGAGGCCGGGATGACTTCCCCCTCCTCGCCGAGGGTGCAGGTGACCAGGGTGACCAGGGCCCCGGCGGCGACACAAGCGGCCATGGTCACACCGTTGTTGATCGACTCGTCGTCGGGGTGCGCGTGCACCAGCAGGACACGTCCCGCCTCGCCGGATGTCATGCGGCGAGCTTACGACGCCCGCCGCACGGGTCCGGGCTCAGAAGCTCAGCGAGTTGATCATGTCGGCGATCCCGTTGGAGAAGTCGTTGATCGTCGGCGCCATGTTGGAATCCGCGAGATAGAAACCCAACAGCACGCACACGATCGCGTGGAGCACCTTCAGCCCGGCTTTCCTGACCAGCAGCACGGTAATGACCAGCAGCAGCAGAGACGCGGAGACGGACACGCGAGATCACCTCCATGAAGTCGTGCCCGTGTCAGGGCAGGCCGAGGGAGACCCTTCCCAACTCGGGAGAGTCATACCCACGTTGCGTCAGGGATCATAACGAGGAGCCGGGTCGGCACCAGTCGGTGCATGGGAGCAGAACAGGGGCGCACGCGCGGCGAGTTCGCCGGATCGAGGGGTGGTTCAGCGGGCAAGAGTGGTCCCCTCCTCGGGAAAGTGGCAGGCCGTGAGGTGTCCCGCGGCGTTTCCGGCGATCCGCGCCAGCGGCGGCTCCTGTGTGGCGCATTTCTCCTCCGCCTTCCAGCAGCGGGTGCGGAACCGGCAGCCGGAGGGCGGGGACGTGGGCGACGGCACATCGCCCTGGAGCCTGATCCGCTCCCGCCTCGGCGACGCGGACCGGGCGATCTCGGCGACCTCGGGCACGGCCGACAGCAGCGCGTGCGTGTACGGGTGGCGTGGCCGCTCGTAGATCGCGGTCCGGTCACCGACCTCGACGATCTT
The DNA here is from genome assembly GCF_001493375.1 of Streptomyces specialis. Taxonomy (GTDB): domain Bacteria; phylum Actinomycetota; class Actinomycetes; order Streptomycetales; family Streptomycetaceae; genus Streptomyces; species Streptomyces specialis. The sequence continues at coordinate 361,053 of NZ_LN929897.1, read as the reverse complement.
GCCCAGGTACATGACGGCGATCCGGTGTGAGAAATGCCGCACGACGGCCAGGTCGTGGGCGATGAAGAGGAACGCGATGCCCAGCTCCCGCTGGACCCGCCGGAGCAGGTTGACGACCTGGGCCTGGATGGAGACGTCCAGCGCGGACACCGGCTCGTCCGCGATGATCAGCTTCGGTTCCAGGGCCAGCGCCCTGGCCACCCCGATCCGCTGGCGCTGACCGCCGGAGAACTCGTGCGGGAAGCGGTTGTAGTGCTCGGGGTTGAGGCCGACGGTCTCCAGCAGCTCCCTGACCCGCTTCTCGCGGCCTCCGGGCGGGTCGACGCCGTTGATCTCCATCGGGCCGCCGATGATCGTGCCCACCGTCTGGCGCGGGTTGAGCGACGAGTAGGGGTCCTGGAAGATCATCTGTATCTCGGGGCGGACGGGGGCCATCTGACGCCGCGTCGCGTGGGTGATGTCCCGGCCCCGGTAGGTGATGGTGCCCGAGGTGGGCTCCAGCAGCCGGGCCAGCAGCCGCCCGGTGGTGGACTTGCCGCAGCCCGACTCCCCCACCAGGCCGAAGCTCTCCCCGGCGTGCACGGTGAAGTCGAGCCCGTCCACGGCCTTCACGGCGCCCACGGTCCGCTTGACGGGGAAGCCGCCCTTGACCGGGAAGTGCTTGGTGAGCCCCTCGACGGTCATCAGGGGCGCCCGGCCGGCCTTGCTCATGTCGGTACTGGTCACGCGTCGCCTCCATGCGTGGGCGGCCCGGTCTCCGGTCTAGCGGAGCCGGGGCTGGATCCGTTCGGTGAAGAGGGCCCGCTTCTGTTCGGGGTCGAGGTGGCAGGCCGCGTCCCGTGTTCCGGACAGGGCCGGGCGGTCGGTGGCGCAGGAGACGTCGCCGGTCACCTCGGTGGAGAACGCGCAGCGTGGCTCGAACGGGCAGCCCGGTGGCGGCGCGAGCAGGCTGGGCGGGGTGCCGGCGATGGGCACCAGGTCCTGCCCGACGTCGCCGCGCAGCCGGGGCATGGAGGTGAGCAGCCCCCACGTGTAGGGGTGCCGCGGGGCCCGCAGCACCTCGCGGACGGTGCCGCGCTCGACAGCGCGGCCGGCGTACATCACCACGAGGTCGTCGGAGACGCGGGAGACGACGCCCAGGTCGTGGGTGATCATGATGATCGCGGAGCCGAACTCCCGCTGGAGGTCCAGGAGGAGGTCGAGGATCTGGGCCTGCACGGTCACGTCGAGGGCGGTGGTCGGCTCGTCGGCGATCAGCAGGTCCGGGTCGCAGACCAGGGCCATGGCGATCATCACGCGCTGCCGCATGCCGCCGGAGAACTGGTGGGGGTAGTCGTCCACGCGCAGCCGGGGATGGGGGATGCCGACCTTGCCGAGCATCTCGACGGCCCGGTCCCTGGCCTCGCGCCGGGACGCTACCCGGTGCTTGCGGAACGACTCCCCGATCTGCCGGCCGATCGTGTGGTACGGCGAGAGGGCGGTGAGCGGGTCCTGGAAGATCATCGCCACCTTGTCGCCGCGCAGTCGCTCCAGCGCGCGTTCCCCGGCGGTGATCAGTTCCTGGCCGTCGAGGTCGATCGTGCCGGAGACGGTCGTACGGGCCGGGTCGTGCAGGCCGAGGACGGCCTGCGTGGCCACCGACTTGCCGGAGCCGGACTCGCCGACGATGCCGAGGGTGCGGCCACGCCGGACGTCGAACGACAGCCCGTCGACGGCCCGGACGACGCCGTCCTCGGTGGAGAAGTGGACCCGCAGGTCCCGGACCGACAGGAACGGCGCGCCGTCCCCGGTCGTCCCGCTGCCCGCGGCCGGGCTCGTGGTGGTCACGTGAATCGCTCCTAGGCCAGCCTGACGCGCGGGTCGATGAGCGCGTAGCAGGCGTCGACGAGGATGTTGAACAGGACGATCATCAGCGCGGCGAAGAGCATCACGCCCATCAGCATGGGCAGGTTGGACTGCGTCACGGAGTCGACCGCGAGCCTGCCGAGGCCCGGCAGGGTGAAGGTGACCTCGGTGATCATGGCGCCGCCGAAGAGCGAGCCGAGGTCGATGCCGAAGATGGTGACGACGGGGATCAGCGAGCCGCGCCAGGCGTAGCGGAAGAAGACGGTGGACCGGGACATGCCCTTGGCGCGCGCGGTGCGGACGTGGTCCTCCTGGAGCTGTTCGATCAGCTCGGCGCGGGCCATGCGCGTGTAGTTGGCGGTGAAGATCGTCGACAGCACGAGCCAGGGCAGCAGCAGCCCGGCGAACCAGCCGCCGGGGTCCTCGGTGAACGGCACGTACTCGGGCTGGGAGAAGAGGTGGAAGTCGCCGTCGTTGTAGACGAAGACGGCCAGGGCCAGCGGGCCGATGAAGTAGATCTGGAGGGAGCTGAGCACCAGCGAGGCGGAGCTCATCGTCTTGTCCAGCAGGGTGCCCCGGTGCCAGGCGGCGAGCATGCCGAAGGCCAGGCCGAGGGTGAGGAAGACGACCGCGCCGCCGAGGGTGAGCGAGACGGTCGTCGGCAGCCGGTCCAGGATGGTGTCCAGCACGGGCTGGTTGTTGGTGAAGGAGTAGCCGAGGCAGGGTGCCGGGCAGTCGCCGGCGGGGAAGTCGCGGCCGGCGAAGATGCCCGTCATGTAGTCCCAATACTGGACGGGAACGGGGTCGTCGATGCCCAGGTTCCGTTCCACGATGGCCAGTTGATCGGGCGTGCAGCTCTTTCCGCAGGCGAGCAGGGCCGGGTTGCGCGGGATCGCGTAGAAGAGGAAGAACGTGACGGCGCTGATGATCAGCAGGATCGCGACGGCGCCCAGTGAGCGCCGCAGGAGGAATCGGAGCATCGCGTGGCAGCCTTCGGGTGAGTCGGCCGGGGTCGGCGCGCGGGCGCCCGCCGCGCTGGGCGGGCGCCCGCCGGGGCGTCGGCCCTATTCCTGGATGACGAACAGCCGGTTCATGTCCACGGTGCCGAGGTCGTCGTTGAAGACCGCGCCGCCGACGAGCGAGCCGTGCAGGATGTTCTGCTTGTAGTAGAAGAGCGGGACGGCGGGGAGGTGATCCTCCATGATCGTCTTGTTCAGCTCGAACCAGGCGGTGGCGGCCTCGGCCGGGTCCACGATGCCCCGGATGCGGTCGATCTCCGCGTTCACCTCGTCGCTGTCGAAGTGGCTGTAGTTGCTGGCGCCGTCCTGGATCTGGCGGCCGTCGAACAGCGGCGGGAGCACCGTGGAGCTGGAGAGCCAGTCGTGGCCCCAGTTGCTGCGGTAGATGTCGTAGCCGTTGTCGACCACGCTGATGGTGTCGTAGTAGGTCTCCTGCGGGACCTCGGTCTCGTTGACCTCGAACCCGGCCTGCTCCAGGGCGTCCGTGATGGCCACGGCCGCGCGGGAGTCCTCGGTGCCGGTGTGGTGGACGTAGTTCAGCTCGTAGCCGACCGCGTCCGCCTCCTCCAGCAGGGCGCGCGCCCCCTCGGGGTCGCCCTGCGGCGCGGCGAGTTTGCCGTACGGGTCGTAGCCCGCCTCGTAGCCGGGCAGCAGCGGGCTGATGAAGCCGCCGGCGTACTCGCCGCCGAACGTGCCGCCGTAGGCGTTCAGCACGCCGTTGAGGGGCACCGCGAGGGCGATGGCCTCGCGGACGCGTTTGTCGGTGACCCGCTCGGTGTTGATGGCGAGGGTGGCGACGTAGGGCTGGTAGCCCTGGACCAGCCGGTCGGAGTAGGCGGGGTCGGAGGCGACCTCGGGCGCGTTGGCCGGGTCGACGCCGTTGTTGAAGCTGATGGCGTACCGGTCGTCGCCGTTGTCGGCCATCAGGCGGCGGGTGGAGTCGTCCGTGGTGTGGCCGAAGGTCAGCTCGTACCGGTCCGGGTAGGCGTTGCGGGCCGAGTCGCTCTCCGGCTCCCAGTACTCGTTCCGGGTCAGCGTCATGGACCGGCCGGGCCGGTGCTCCTCGATCTGGTACGGGCCGGTCGTCAGCGGCGCCTCGTCGTACGCCTCGCGGGTGTCGCCCGCCTCGGAGACGATCGCGTAGCCGACCATGGACAGCGCGTACGGCAGGTCCGTCTGCGGCTCCTCGAAGTGGAAGACGACGGTATCCTCGTCCGGCGTCTCCAGGACGGTGTCGGGCAGGTGATCGCCCTCGTACGGCCCGCCGGGCAGCAGTTCGCGGTAGTCCGCGCCGCCGGTGTTCGCCAGCCACTGCTGGACGAACGTCGGCCCCTGGGTGATGAAGTCCGCGAACTGCCGCTCGAAGGTGTGCCGGACGTCGGCGGAGGTCACCTCGGAGCCGTCGTTGAAGTAGATGTCGTCCTTGAGGGTGTACGTCCAGGTGCGGCCTCCGTCGGACACCTGGCCCGAGTCGGTGGCCAGGTCGCCGACGACCGTGTACTCGCCGTCGTTGTCCAGCCGGACGGTGGTCAGGCCGCGGTGGAGGAGCCGGGCGACGGTGGCCTCGTCGGAGACGTAGATCTGGGCCGGGTCCAGGTGGTTGGGGCCGGTCTCCTGGAGCACGTGGATCGTGCCGCCCGGTTCCGCGCCCGGCACGGCCTCGGCCGGTCCGGCGGACGCCTCGGCGTCGCCGAAGGCTATGGAGTCGAGCGTGCCGGCGCCCTCGGGCTCGTTCACGCCGTCGCCCTCGTCCCCGCCGCCACCACCGCTGCACGCGCCGAGGATCAGCGCCCCCGCGAGCGCGAGGGAGACGCCGGCGGCGCGCCCTCCGCGCAGAGTTCTCTTGCCCATGATTCTTCTGGCACCTGCCCTTCGTGGACGGGAAAAGCTGGGACCGAGCGTTGTCAGCGGCGGCCGGACTTCGGGTCGAAGGCGTCGCGGACCGAGTCCCCGAGGAGGTTGAAGGCGACCACGAAGATCACCATCGAGACCCCGGGGAAGAACATGTAGGTGATGTCGGCTTCGTAGACCTCCGCGCCGATGGCGAACATCCGGCCCCAGTCGGGTGTCGGCTCGACCAGGCCGACACCGAGGAAGGACAGGGCCGCCGCGGTCGTCACGAAGTTGGGCAGCATGTAGGTGGCCTGGACGAGGACCGGCGAGACCACGTTCGGCAGCAGTTCCTTGCGGATGACGCGCCAGGGCGACGCCCCGCTCACCTTCGCCGCCTCGACGAACTCCCGCTCCCGCAGGGCGAGGGTGGCGCCGCGCAGGATGCGGCCCAGCGTCATCCAGCCCAGCACCCAGAGCACCACCACGATGGAGACCACCCGCACCCAGGTGGGGGTCTCCTCGCGGGGATCGACGAACAGCGTGGCCACGATGGGCAGGAACGCGACGAAGAAGAGCTGCTGCGGGAAGGCCATCAGCAGGTCGATGAACCGGCTGATGAGGAAGTCCCAGCGCCCGCCCAGATAACCGGCCGCGATACCGAGGAGAATGCCGGTCAGCGTGGCCAGGACGGTGACGGCGAGGGCGATCAGCAGAGATGTGCGGATTCCGTAGAGAAGCTGCGTGAAGACGTCCCGGCCGAGGAACGGTTCGAGGCCGAACCAGAATTCGCCGTCGATGCCGCCGTTGGGCTTGACCGGGTAGCCGAATCCGTTGAGCAGGCCCGGCTCGATCTGCCCGTAGCGCGTGTAGGGGTCCTTGCCGTAGAGCTTGGAGATCAGCGGCGCGCACAGCCCCACGACGAAGAAGAACAGCACGACGAAGCCGGATATGACACCGACCCGGTCACGACGGAAGCGACGCCAGATGAGCTGCCCCGGCGAGCGGCCGACCGGTCCGGCCTCGGCGGTCCGGGTCTCGCTGGGCACCATGTCTCCCCCCCATGTCTCCCCCGACTTCCCTGCGCCTGCGTGAGCATGCCGTGTGATGCGAGTAGAGCGCGACTCTGGCAAGGGGGAGAGATTCCCGTCAAGAGTTAGTGATGGTATAAACCTATGACGGTCATTCGGTGAGCCAAGGGTATGCGAATTGACACGCAAACGTGCTTGACGTGATCTCAAGCCATCGGAAATGTGGCGATAAGGCGGGACCGCGCCTGTTTACACATCGGCAACATCCCAGACCCTACACCGATATGCGAACGGCCCAGACTGAGGCGGTACGGCCGTGCGGGTGCCGTAGACCGGGGCGGCGCGGCCATTGGGTCCGCGTCGCCCCGGTGCGTTCCAAGGCGCTCGCTCCCTCTCAGGGTTGGGCCACGCGCGGCTTCTCCTCCGCGAAGTGGCAGGCGGAGGGGTGTGCCACGGGCCCGGTCGCCCTTTCGAATTCGGCCGGCACCGCAAGCGGCGGCTCCTCATCGGCACAGCGTTGTCGCGCCTTCCAGCAACGGGTCCTGAAACGGCAGCCGGAGGGCGGATTGGCCGGAGAGGGCACATCTCCGGCCAGAATGATGCGCTCCCGCCGGTGGCTCAGCGTGGGGTCCGGCACGGGAACCGCCGACAACAGCGCCTGGGTGTAGGGATGCGTGGGGTGCTCGTAGATCTCGCGGTCCGTCCCGATTTCTACGATCTTCCCCAGGTACATCACTCCGACCCGGTCGGAAATGTGCCGCACAATGGACAGATCATGGGCGATGAACATATAGGAAAGGTCGAATTCGCTCTGCAAGCGCTCCATCAGGTTGATCACCTGGGCCTGCACCGAGACGTCGAGCGCGGAGACCGGTTCGTCGGCCACGATGATCTCCGGGTTGAGCGCCAGTCCCCGGGCGATGCCGATGCGCTGCCGCTGCCCGCCGGAGAACTGGTGCGGATACCGGTTGACGTACTCCGGATTCAGCCCGACCACGTCCAGCAGCTCCCGCACCCTGCGGCGCCGGTCGCCCTTGGGCGCCACCTCGGGGTGGATGTCGAACGGCTCCCCGATGATGTCGCCCACCGTCATCCGCGGATTCAGTGACGTATAGGGGTCCTGGAACACCATCTGGATATTGCGCCGCACGGCCTTCAGCGCCCGCCGGGACAGCCGGGAAATGTCCTCGCCCTTGTAGAGGATCGCACCGGCCGTCGGCCTCTCCAGACTCGCCATCAGCCTGGCCACGGTGGACTTGCCGCACCCCGACTCCCCCACGATCCCCAGGGTCTCCCCCGGCCGGAGGTCGAACGACACCCCGTCGACCGCCCGCACCGCCCCGATCTGCCGCTTGAACAGGACGCCCTGCGTCAGCGGGAAGTGCTTGACCAGGCCCCGGACCTCCAGGATCGCCTCGCGGCGCGGGCCGTCACTCACCGATCGTCTCCTTCCAGAAGTGGCAGGCGCTGGAACGACCGGGTCCCGCCTCCTCGTACAGCGGCGGTCGCGGGTCGTGCCGGCAGACGTCCCGCGCCCGCGGACAGCGCGGGGGGGAGGGGCAACCGGCCGGGACGCGCAGCAGGTTGGGCGGCAGGCCCTTGGAGGGGGGGAGGTCCCTGGCCCTGTGGGCCAGGGGCGGGGTGGGGGCCAGCCGGGCCCTGGGGGTAGGGGCGGTCCCTTTGAACCACTGGCGCCGGCGGCGCGGGGGGTGAAAGGACGAAGATCACGTTACGGCGTGGAAAGCTGTATATCTTTCAAGAAGAAGGAGGCATACGAGATTTCGGCCTGTCGCGTGGGCTCGGAGATGTGTAAAAGGGACAGTCGCGCACCGGGGCGTTCTCCACGATGCGGCCCGCGTACATGACGGCGATCTTGTCGGCGACGTCCGCGACCACGCCGAGGTCGTGCGTGATGAGGATCAGGCCCATCCGGTACTCGCGCTGGAGTTCGGCGAGCAGGTCCATCACCTGGGCCTGCACGGTCACGTCCAGGGCCGTCGTCGGCTCGTCCGCGATGATCAGCTCGGGTTCCAGGGCCAGCGCCATCGCGATCATGATGCGCTGGCGCATACCGCCGGAGAACTGGTGCGGGAAGTCGTTCACCCGCTCCCGTGCCGCCGGGATGCGGACCCGGTCCATCAGCTCCACGGCCTTCGCCTTCGCGTCCTTGCGGGACATGCCCCGGTGGACGCGGAACATCTCACCGAGCTGATAGCCCACCGACAGCACCGGGTTCAGGGCCGACAGCGCGTCCTGGAAGATCATCGCCATCTTCTCGCCCCGGATACGCCGCCGTTCCTCGCGGTCCAGCGTCAGCAGGTCGCGGTCCCGGAAGAGGATCTCGCCCCCGGCGACGCGGCCCGGCGGCGTGTCGAGGATGCCCATCACGGCCTGCGCGGTCACCGACTTGCCGGACCCGGACTCGCCGAGCACGGCGAGCGTCTCGCCCGCGTCCACCGAGTAGCTGACCCCGTTGACCGCGTTGACGACCCCGTCCCTGGTGTGGAACTCCACGCGCAGGTCGCGCACGTCGAGGAGCATCTCGTTCCCTTCCGTCAGCGGAGCTTGGGGTCGAGGGCGTCCCGGACCGCGTCGCCGAGCATGATGAACGCCAGAACGGTGACGCTGAGCGCGGCGGCCGGATAGAGCAGGATGTGCGGCGCGTTGCGGAACTGCATGCCGTCCGAGGCGGCGGAGATGTCCACGCCCCAGGAGACGGTGGGCGGGCGCAGGCCGACGCCGAGGTAGCTGAGGGTCGCCTCCAGGGCGATGAACGTGCCCAGCATGATCGTCGCCATCACGATGACCGGCGCGACGGCGTTCGGCGTGATGTGGCGCAGCAGCATCCGGGTGTTGCCGGCGCCGAGCGCGCGGGCCGCCTGCACGTAGTCGTTCCGCGCGACGGTGATCACCGAGCCCCGGGCGATGCGGGCGATCTGCGGCCAGCCCAGCGCCGCGATCACCAGGACCACGGGCCAGATCCCGGACAGCGTGATCATGCTCAGGAAGACGATGGCGCCGAGCACCATCGGGATGCCGAAGAAGACGTCGGTCAGCCGCGACAGCAGCGTGTCCCAGAAGCCGCCGAGGAAGCCCGCCAGGCCGCCGACCACGGCGCCGAGCAGCGCGACGCCGAGCGTGGCGCAGACGCCGACCGCGATGGAGGCGCGCGCGCCGTGCACCGTGCGGGTGTAGACGTCGCACCCTTGCGTGTCGAAGCCGAACCAGTGCCCGGACGAAGGGCCCTGGAGGGAGCGGCCGAGCTGGCAGCGCTGCGGGTCCTGGCTCGCGATGAGGCCCGGCCAGAGCGCGATCAGGACGAGGAAGACGATGAGCAGCGCGGAGACGAGGAAGACCGGGTTGCGCCGCAGGTCGTGCCAGGCGTCGCTCCACAGGCTGCGGGCCGCGTCCGGCTCCGGCGTCGCGGCACCGACGGTCACGGCCCGGGTGGCGGCGTCCTCCTGCGCCCCGAGCGGCGGCGGCTGCTCCTGGTCAGGCATAGCGGATCCTCGGGTCGAGCACGGCGTACATCAGATCGACGAGCAGGTTGGCGAGCAGGAAGATCAGCACCAGCACGACCACGAACCCGACGACGGTGGGCGAGTTCTGCCGCAGGATGCCCTGGTAGAGCTGGTAGCCGACGCCCTGGATGTTGAAGATGCGCTCGGTGACGATGGCCCCGGCCATCAGCGTGCCGACGTCGGCGCCGAGGTAGGTGATCACCGGGATCAGGGAGTTGCGCAGCAGGTGCCGTACGGTGACGCGGCGGCGCGGCAGTCCCTTGGCGACGGCGGTGCGGATGTAGTCGGCCCGGGTGTTCTCGGCGACGGAGGTCCTGGTCAGGCGGGTGACGTAGGCGAGCGAGACGAGGGAGAGGATGAGGCCGGGGACGATCAGCTCGTCGAGCCGCGCGTCGGGGCTGACGGCCGGGTCGATCCAGCCGAACTCCACGCCGAGGAAGTACTGCGCCGTGGTGCCGAGCACGAAGGTGGGGACGGCGATGACGGCGAGGGTGAGGACGAGGACCGAGGTGTCGAGGGAACGGCCGCGCCGCAAGCCGGTGATGACGCCGAGCGTGATGCCGATGAGCATCTCGAAGACGAGCGCGGTCACCATCAGCCGGAAGCTGATCGGGAAGGCGCGGTCCATCAGGGCGGTCACCGGCTCCCCGTTGAAGGCGGTGCCGAAGTCGCCGGTGAGGATGTCCCCCATGTACAGCAGGTACTGCTGCCACACGGGCTTGTCGAGGTTGAACTCCTCGCGCAGCGCCTTGGCCGTGGCCGGGTCGGGGCCGCGGTCGCCGAAGAGCGCGGAGACCGGGTCGCCGAGCGCGTACACCATGACGAAGATCAGGAAGGTGGCGCCGACGAAGACCGGGATCATCTGGATCAGGCGTCGCAGGACGTAGCGCCCCATGGCGGTCAGTCCACCGTGATGTCGGTGAAGACCGGCACCGAGAAGGGGTTGAGCTTGACGCCGTCGAGGCGCTCGGAGTACCCGGCGGTGCCGTTCTGGTACCAGAGCGGGATGGCGGGCAGGTCCTCGGCGAGGACCTCCTCGGCCTGCTGGAACTTCTCGATCGCCTCGTCCTCCTCGCTCGCCGCGTTGGCCTCGTCGATCAGGCGGTCGAACTCCTCGCTGCTGTAGCCGGAGTCGTTGGAGGAGGCGTCGGTGTAGTACAGCGGCTGGAGGAAGTTCTGGATGAGCGGGTAGTCCATCTGCCAGCCGGTGCGGAACATGCCGGTCATCTCGTGGCCGGTGACGCGGTTGCGGAAGTCGGCGAAGGTGGGAACCGGGTTGACGGTGCAGGCGCCGGTGTCGTTCAGCGCGTTGTTGATGCTGTTGCAGACCGCGTCCATCCACTGGCGGTGCGAGCCGGTGTCCACGTTGGAGGTGAGGGTGACCTTGCCGCCCGGCAGGCCGCCCGCCTCCTCGATCAGCTCGCGCGCGCCCTCCGGGTCGTAGTCGCAGGCGTCGCCGCACAGCCCTTCCTTGTAACCGCCGGCCTCGCCGAGCACCGGTGAGGTGAAGTCCCCGGCGGGGGTGCGGGTGTCGTGGAAGATCTGGGAGGTGATCTCCTCCCGGTCGATCGCCATGGACAGGCCCCGGCGCAGCTTGGCGCCGTCCTCGCCCTTCCAGTCCTTGTCGTACAGGGGGAAGGAGACGGTCTGGATGATGCCGGCCGGCTGGTTGATGTAGCGGTCCCCGAGGTCGTTCCCGATGTTGGCGAGCTGGGAGGCGGGCACGTCGTCGATGAGGTCGAGGTTGCCGGCCTGGAGGTCGGTGTAGGCGGTGTTGTTGTCGGTGTAGACGCGCAGTTCGACGCCGTCGTTCTTCGCCTTGTCGTCCCCGGCGTAGGCGTCGTTGCGCACCAGCCGCATGCTCTGGCTGCGGCTGTAGGAGTCGATCTTGTAGGGCCCGTTGCCGATCGGCTTGTCCAGCCAGGCGTCGTGGTCGTCGAAGAACGCCTGGGGCAGCGGGGCGTAGGCGGCGTAGCCGAGGGTCTCCGGCCACAGGGAGAACGGCTCGGTGAGCCGGACGGTGAAGGTGTGGTCGTCGACGACCTCCAGGCCGCTGAGCGTGTCGGCGGTGGCCTCGGCGCCCTCGTCCACCGGGTGCACCTCGTCGTAGCCCTCGATGAACTGGAAGAAGTAGCTGGCGATCTGCGCGTTGTCGATGTGGGCGCCGTAGTTCCAGGCGTCCACGTAGGACTTGGCGGTGACGGGGGTGCCGTCGCTGAACGTCCAGCCGTCCTCGATGGTGACGGTGAACGTCCGCTGGTCGTCGGTCTCGATGGACTCGGCCATGGCGTCCTCGGCCTCGCCGGTCTCGGGGTTGTAGCGCTTGAGACCGCGGAAGATCATGTCGAGGACCTTGCCGCCCTGCACCTCGTTGGTGTTCGCCGGCTCCAGCGGATGCTGCGGGTCGCCCCAGGAGGCGCGGACGAACGAGCCGCCACCGCCGCCCCCGGAGCCGTCCCCTCCGCCGCAGGCGGTGACCGCCAGCGCGACGGCCATGACGCCGGCGACGGCGCCGGTCAGGCGGTTCCGGGTGCTTCCGCGCATGCAGGGCCTCCTTGGGCTACGGAAAGTCACATTCCCGCACCCATAAGACCGCTTATGTCACTGGATGACCGCCAAGCGTCCGTCTCACCCCGCGGAGTGTTGCCGGAAACCCCCCGAATGCCGGACGTGCCGCGGCCCCGGGCCCGACCGGGCTCCGGGGCCGTTCGCCGCCGACCGCGCGGCCGGCACGGTCACGCGTGGACGATGTCCTTCTCCTCCGCGAAGTGGCACGCCGAGGCGTGGCGGGCGCCGCTGTCGCTGTCCCGGTACCGCTCGGGCACGGCCAGCAGCGGCACCTCCTTCGCGCACTTGTCCTGCGCCTTCCAGCAGCGCGTCCGGAAGCGGCAGCCCGAGGGCGGGTTCGCCGGGGACGGGACGTCGCCGGTGAGGATGATCCGCTCCCTGGTCGCCCGCGCCGCCGGGTCCGGCTGCGGCACGGCGGACAGCAGGGCCTGGGTGTACGGGTGGGTGGGGTGGTCGTAGATCTGCGCGTCCGTCCCCACCTCGGCCAGCTTGCCCAGGTACATCACGGCCACCCGGTCCGAGATGTGCCGCACGATGGACAGGTCGTGCGCGATGAACAGGTACGACAGCTCGAACTCGTCCTGCAAGCGCTCCATCAGGTTGATCACCTGCGCCTGCACCGAGACGTCGAGCGCGGAGACCGGCTCGTCGCAGACGATGATCTCCGGGTTGAGCGCCAGCCCCCGGGCGATACCGATGCGCTGCCGCTGCCCGCCGGAGAACTGGTGCGGATAGCGGTTGATGTACTCGGGGTTGAGCCCGACCACGTCCAGCAGCTCCCGCACCTTGCGGCGCCGGTCGCCCTTGGGCGCCACCTCGGGGTGGATGTCGAACGGCTCCCCGATGATGTCGCCCACCGTCATACGGGGGTTGAGCGAGGTGTACGGGTCCTGGAACACCATCTGGATGTTCCGCCGCACCGCCTTCAGCGCCCGTCCCGACAGCCTGGCGATGTCCTCGCCCTTGTAGAGGATCTGCCCCGCCGTGGGCTGCTCCAGGCGCATCAGGAGCTTCGCCACCGTCGACTTGCCGCAGCCGGACTCGCCCACGATGCCGAGGGTCTCGCCCTGGTACAGCTCGAAGGAGACGTCGTCCACGGCCTTGACCGCGCCGACCTGCCGCTTGAACAGGATGCCCTGGGTCAGCGGGAAGTGCTTGACGAGATTGCGTACCTGGAGGATCGGCTCTCCCCGGTCAGCCATGGATCGTCTCCTTCCAGAAGTGGCAGGCGCTGGACCGGCCGCCGATCGGCGTGCCGTCCGGCTCGGTGACGTCCGCCAGCGGCGGCACCTCGGTACGGCAGATGTCGCGCGCCCTCGCGCAGCGCGGGTTGAACGCGCAGCCGCCGGGGATCGCCATGAGGCTGGGCGGCAGGCCCTTGATGGCGTACAGCTCCTTGCCCTTGTGGTCCAGGCGCGGGATGGAGTCCAGCAGGCCCTTGGTGTACGGGTGCGCCGGCCGCTTGTACAGCTCCTCCACGGGGGCGCTCTCCACGATCCGGCCCGCGTACATGACGGCGATCTTGTCGGCGACGTCCGCGACCACGCCCAGGTCGTGCGTGATGAGGATCAGCCCCATGGTGAAGTCGCGCTGGAGCTCGGCGAGCAGGTCCATCACCTGGGCCTGCACGGTCACGTCCAGGGCCGTCGTCGGCTCGTCCGCGATGATCACGTCCGGCTCCAGGGCCAGCGCCATCGCGATCATGATGCGCTGGCGCATGCCCCCGGAGAACTGGTGCGGGAAGTCGTTCACCCGCTCCTTCGCGGCCGGGATGCGGACCCGGTCCATCAGCTCCACGGCCTTCGCCTTCGCGTCCTTGCGGGACATGCCCCGGTGGACACGGAACATCTCACCGAGCTGATAGCCCACCGACAGCACCGGGTTCAGGGCCGACAGCGCGTCCTGGAAGATCATCGCGATCTTGTCGCCGCGGATGGTGCGCCGCCGCTCCTCGGACATCGTCAGCATGTCCTCGCCGCGGAAGAGGATCTCGCCGCCGGTGATCCGGCCGGGCGGGGTGTCGAGGATGCCCATGATGGTCTGGGCGGTCACCGACTTGCCGGACCCGGACTCGCCGAGCACGGCGAGCGTCTCGCCCGCGTCCACCGTGTAGCTGACCCCGTTGACCGCCTTGGCGGCGCCCTCCCGGGTGCGGAACTCCACGTGGAGGTCGCGGACTTCGAGCAGCGGCACGCCGGGGGTGTCCGCCTCGGTCACATCGGTCTTGTCCATGTCGATCGGCACGGTCGTCACGCCTCCCTCAGCGCAGCTTGGGGTCGAGGGCGTCACGCACGGCGTCACCCAGCATCAGGAAGGACAGGATGGTGATGCTCAGCAGGATCGACGGGTAGAGCAGGATGTGCTCCGCGACCCGGATGCGGTCCTGCGCCCGGTTGATGTCGCCGCCCCACGAGATGGCCGGCTCGGTCAGGCCGATGCCCAGGAACGACAGCACGGCCTCGGCCGTGATGTACCCGCCGAGGGCCACCATCGCGACCACGATCACCGGCGCCAGCGCGTTCGGCAGGATGTGCCGCAGCATGATGCGCCAGGTGCCGGCGCCCAGCGAACGGGCGGCGGCCACGTAGTCGGCCTGCTTGACGGAGATCACCGAGCCGCGCATCACGCGGGCGATGGTGGTCCAGCCCAGGAACGCCAGGGCCATGATCACCGTCCACTCGGTCCTGGTGTCGAAGGAGACCAGGATGACCATGGTGCCCAGCAGGAAGGGGATGCCCAGGAAGACGTCGACGATCCGGGAGAGGATCGCGTCGATCCAGCCGCCGAAGTACCCGGCCAGCATGCCGACCAGGCCGCCGAAGACGAGCACGATCGCGGTCACCGCGACACCGATGATGATCGAGGCCCGGGTGCCGTGGACCATCCGCGCCCAGATGCTCTGGCCCTGCTGGTTGTAGCCCAGCCACTCGGGCGAGAAGAAGTGGGTGAGCTGGGGCTCCTTGAGGTAGTTCGTGGTCAGGTCGGCCTCCCGGGGGCTCACCGAGGTGAACCAGCCGGGGAACGCGGCCATCACGAACAGCACGAGGATGATGGTGGCCGCGATCAGGAAGGTCGGCCTGCGGCGCAGCTCGTGCCAGGCGTCGGACCAGAGGCTGCGCGGCCTGCCCGGAGCCGGCCCGGCCTCCACCACGGTCGCGGGGGCCGCCGCCGTGGGGATCGCTTCCTTCTTCAGTGTCTCGGTCTCGCTCAGTGCCCCGGACTTCTTCAGGGCCTCGGGAGCCTGGTCAGGCATAGCGAATCCTCGGGTCCAGGACCGCGTACAGCAGGTCGACGAGCAGGGCGACTACGAGGTAGACGAGGATGATGAAGCTGACGATGCCGACGACGGTCGCGCCCTCACGGGACTTGAGCGCCTCGAAGACGGCCCGGCCGAGCCCGTGGATGTTGAAGATGCCCTCGGTGACGACCGCGCCCGCCATCAGGTTGCCGATGTCGACGCCGAGGAAGGTGACCACGGGGATCAGCGAGTTCCGCAGCAGGTGGACGCCGACCGCCCGGCGCTTGGTGAGGCCCTTCGCCCGTGCGGTGCGCATGTAGTCGGCGCGCCGGTTCTCCACGATGGACGTGCGGGTCAGGCGCGCCACGTAGGCCAGCGAGAGCGACGCCAGCGCCAGGGCGGGCAGGAACAGCTCGCCCAGATCCTCGGAGTCCCGGACGGTGGGGCTGATCCAGCCCCACTTGACGCCGAAGTACGTCTGGTAGAGGTAGCCGATGACGAAGACCGGCACCGAGATCAGGAGCAGGGTGAAGAAGAGGATGCCGGCGTCGGTCTTCCCGCCCGCCCGCAGACCCGCGATCAGGCCCATGGCGATGCCCACCACGGCGGTGATGACGAAGGCGAGCAGCGTCAGCCGGATGGTCGCGGGCAGCGCCTCCGAGATGACGTCGATGACCTCGCGTCTGCTGGCGATCTGGGTACCGAAGTCGCCCTGGAACAGGCCGGTCAGGTAGTTCCAGTACTGCTGCAGGATCGGCTCGTCGAGGCCGAGATCCGCGCGCAGGGCGTTCATCTGCGCCTCGTCGGGGGCGCGTTCGCCCCCCAGGGCCCGGACCGGGTCACCGGGCAGGGCGTACATCATCATGAAGATGATGAACGTCGACCCGATGAACACCGGGATCATCTGGAGCAGTCGCCGCACGACATAACGCCCCATCATTCCTCCATGTCATTCGGCGGGGCCGACGGGCCGCTCCGGTTCGCGGAACGGGCCGTCGGCCCCCCTCGCACTCCTGATACCCGGCCCGGTCCTAGTTGTTGACCGTGACCTCGGACAGCACCGGCTGGCCGGCGCTGTCGAAGCGGACGTTGCTGACGTTCTCGCTCCAGCCGCCGTTGACGTTGTTGAACCACAGCGGGATGGCCGGCATCTCCTCGAAGAGGACCTGCTCCGCCTCGGCGTACGCCTGCGCGGTCTCGTCCAGCGTGGCCGCCGCGTCGCCCTCCTCGAAGAGCGCGTCGACCTCCTCGTTGTCGAAGCGGCCGTAGTTGCTCTGCGCCTCGGAGTGGTACAGCTCCTTGAGGAAGTTGACGTTCAGCGGGTAGTCGGCGAACCAGCCGCCGCGGTACATGCTCTGCACCTCGTCGGCCTCGCGGGCCTCCAGGTCGGTGTCGAAGTCGACCTTGGCGTCACCGACGCACTCGACGTCCAGCGTCTCGATGATGCTGTTGCAGACGGCCTCGACCCACTCCTGGTGACCGCCGTCGCTGTTGTACTGGATGGTGATCTTGTTGTCCGGGATGCCGCCGCCCTCCTCGACGAGCCGGCGGGCCTCCTCCGGGTTGAAGTCGGTGATGCCGTTGGCGGCACCCTCCTGGTACCCGTAGACACCCGGGGGCACGAAGCTGTCGGCCGGCGTGCGGGAGCCGTCCAGCACCGTCTGGGTGATGGTCTCCCGGTCGATCGCCATGGAGACGCCCTGGAGGACCCGGGGGTCGGTGTCCTCCCACTCGTACCAGACCGGCACGATGGTCTGGATGCCGTTGTACGGCTGGGCGACGGAGTGGTCCTCGCCGAGGTCGTCCCGGTACAGCGGCAGGTCGCGCGGGGCGACCTGGCGGATGATGTCCAGGTTGTTCGACCGCAGGTCGGTGTAGGCCGCCTCCAGCGAGTCGTACGACGTGATGTGGACGCCGCCGTTCTTCGCGGGCTCGCCGGCGTAGTCGTCGTAGCGGGTCAGCTCGATGGACTCGCCGTGGTTCCACGCGGTGAACTCGTAGGGGCCCTGGCCGATCGGGTGCTCGCCGAACGCCTCGGGGTCGTCGTAGAAGCTGTCGGGCAGCGGCGTGAACGCGTCGTAACCGAGCTTGTAGTCGTAGTACGACACGGGCGTCGTCAGCTCGATCGTGAAGGTCAGCTCGTCCACGACCTTCAGGCCGGACATCGCGTCGGCGGTGGGCTCGGCGCCCTCCTCGGCCGGGTGGACGTCCTCGTAGCCGACGATGTCGGCGAACCAGAAGCTGTTGTTCTGGTTGTTGTCGATGTTGGCGGCCCAGTTCCAGGCGTCCACGTAGTGCTGCGCGGTGACCGGGGTGCCGTCGTGGAAGGTCCAGCCGTCCTTCAGCGTGACCGTCCAGGTCCCGTTGTCCTCACTCGGCTCGACCGACTCGGCGGCGACCATGAAGATCTCGCCGTGGTCGTCGAAGTCGAGCAGCTTGGAGAAGACGTTCTGGACGACCAGCGCGCCGAACTGCTCGTTGGTGTTGGTGGGGAGAAGCGGGTTCTGGGGCTCGCCGCCGTCGACGCGGACGATGCCGTCGGGGTTCCCCGCGCCGTCGCCACCGTCATCACTGCCACCGCAGGCGGTCGCGGCGAGGGCCACGACTATCGCAGTAGCGACCCACTTGGCGCTGCGTGCACCACGCATGGGGTTGCCTCCTTGGGAGTCCACTTTCGCTGCACTGGGAACCCCGGAGCGCGAAGACATCTACCCGCGTCAACACGCGTCCGGTTTGCAATGCCCACAACTATTGGGCATGAATCTTCGGTGAACCACCGATCCCCGATTTCATTTTGATGAAGATGAGGAGAGTGGATCTCGCAAAACCGGACAAACCCCCTGTAATACTCTCCGGTATCCGGACTGATACGACACGGAGCAAGTGTCGCGGTCCGGATACCGGACGCTTGACCAGACTTCCGGGCCAAAACGAATTTGACATGGACCGGCCGTCCGGTATTCACCCCAAAACGGGCGGAATCAGTTCCTCTTGGCCCGTGCCGTGGCCCTCGCGCGGTCCCGCTGGTCCAGAACGACCTTGCGGATCCGCACCTCGGAGGGGGTGACCTCCACGCATTCGTCCTCGCGACAGAACTCCAGAGATTGCTCCAGCGAAAGCTTGCGCGGCGGGATCAGGTTCTCCGTGGTGTCCGAGGACGCGGCGCGCATGTTGGTGAGTTTCTTCTCCTTCGTGATGTTCACGTCCATGTCGTCCGCGCGGGAGTTCTCGCCGACGATCATGCCCTCGTAGACCTCGGTACCCGGTTCCACGAAGATCGTGCCGCGCTCCTGGAGGTTGAGCATCGCGTAGGGCGTCGCCGTGCCGGCCCGGTCGGCGACCAGGGAACCGCTCATGCGCGTCCGCAGCTCGCCCGCCCACGGCTCGTGCCGCTCGTAGATGCTGTGCGCGATGCCGGTGCCGCGCGTCTCGGTCAGGAACTCCGTCCGGAAACCGATGAGTCCGCGGGACGGCACCAGGAACTCCATGCGCACCCAGCCGGAGCCGTGGTTCGTCATGGTCTCCATGCGGCCCTTGCGTCCGGCCATGAGCTGCGTGATGGCCCCGAGGTGCTCCTCGGGCGCGTCGATCGTCATCCGCTCGACCGGCTCGTGGACCGACCCGTTGATCTCACGGGTCACCACCTCCGGCTTGCCGATGGTGAGTTCGAAGCCCTCGCGGCGCATCGTCTCGACCAGGATCGCCAGCGCCAGCTCACCTCGGCCCTGCACCTCCCACGCGTCGGGACGCTCGGTCGGCAGCACGCGCAGCGACACGTTGCCGATCAGCTCGCGGTCGAGGCGGTCCTTCACCAGCCGGGCGGTGACCTTGTGGCCCTTGCCGCCACGGCCCACCAGCGGCGAGGTGTTGGTGCCGATGGTCATGGAGATGGCGGGCTCGTCCACGGTGATCAGCGGCAGCGCGACCGGGTTCTCCGGGTCGGCCAGGGTCTCGCCGATCATGATCTCCGGGATACCGGCCACCGCGCAGATGTCCCCGGGGCCGGCCTCCTCGGCGGGCTTGCGGGTGAGCGCGTCGGTCATCAGCAGCTCGGTGATGCGGACGGTCTGCGAGGTGCCGTCGCGCCGGAGCCAGGCGACGCTCTGGCCCTTGCGCAGGCTGCCCTGCCGGATGCGGCACAGCGCGATACGGCCGAGGAAGTTGTCGGCGTCGAGGTTGGTGACGTGCGCCTGGAGCGGCGCGTCCTCCTCGTAGACCGGCGCGGGGACCGTCTCCAGGATGGTGCTGAAGAACGGCTCCAGGCTGTCGCTGTCGGTCGGGACCGTGCCGTCGGCGGGCTGGGTCAGCGAGGCGATACCGGCCCGGGCGGAGGCGTAGACGATGGGGAACTCGATCTGCTCCTCGTCCGCGTCGAGGTCGAGGAAGAGGTCGTAGGTCTCGTTGAGCACCTCGGAGATGCGGGCGTCGGAGCGGTCGGTCTTGTTGACGCACAGGATGACCGGCAGCCGCGCCTGGAGCGCCTTGCGCAGGACGAAACGCGTCTGCGGCAGGGGCCCCTCGGAGGCGTCCACGAGGAGGACGACCGCGTCGACCATGGACAGGCCGCGCTCGACCTCCCCGCCGAAGTCGGCGTGGCCGGGGGTGTCGATGATGTTGATGACGACCGGGCTGCCACCGCCCTTCGGGTGGTAACGGACCGCGGTGTTCTTCGCGAGAATGGTGATGCCCTTCTCGCGTTCCAGGTCGTTGGAGTCCATGACCCGGTCGTCGACCTGCTGGTGTGCGGCGAAGGCGCCCGCCTGCCGGAGCATGGCGTCGACCAGGGTGGTCTTCCCGTGGTCGACATGGGCGACGATGGCGACATTGCGGATGTCATGGCGCGTAGGCATGGCTGGGGGGTATCTCCCGAGATCGTGACTGAGACGGCTCGGCAGAGAGCGCCTGCCTCGGGGCAGGCCGCGACACCGGCCTCACGGGCCATCGTACGGTGCCTCGCCTCACCCGGTCGGGCGCGTCCCCGCGCCACGGGCCCCGCGCGGACGCGGCGGAGATCACCGCGCCCCCGCCGCGGGCCCGCGTTCCGGGCGTCCCCGGAGTGCCAGGGGACGCCGGTCAGCGGCGGTAGCCGATGTCCTGGTAGCGGGGGGTGGCCAGGCCATAGGCCCCGACCCCGGCCAGGGTGCTGGGGGCGGCGACCAGTTGCGGGCGCTGGAACAGGGGGATGGAGCCGGCGGCGGCCCAGATGCGGGCGTCGGCCTTGTTCAGCAGCCGGTCGTGTTCCTTCTCGTCCAGTTCGCCGGCGGCCTGTTCCAGGAGCTGGTCGATGTGGTCGGTGCCGACGCGCGTGTAGTTCTGCTGGATCAGCGCATCCCCGCCGGGGACCGGCCGGGGCTTGGCGAACAGCGGCCTCGCGTCCGTCGCCGGGTAGGCCGTCGCGGGCCACGAGAAGAGCGCCAGGTCGAACGCGCCCTCCGCGATGTGCCGGGTGAAGTAGCCCGCCGCGTCGCCCTTCGTGATCTCCGCCGCGACCCCGATCCCCGCGAGCACCCCGGCGCCGCCCCGGCCCCCCCGCCGCACCTGCTCCCCCTCGGTACCGGACGGGAGCACCAGCCGCAGTTCGAGCGGCTCGCCGTCCTTCGCCCGGACCGGCGCGGCCACCGCTCCGGCGCCCGCCTCGCCGTCGTCCGCCCCGGCGTCCGCCCCGGTGTCCGCCCCGGTGTCCGGTTCCGTCTGCCGCCAGCCCGCCTCCTCCAGCGACGCCCTGGCCGCGTCCGCGCCGGTCTCCCCGAGCGCGTCGCTGTTGTCGTGGTAGCCGGCCTGGCCCAGGACGCGCAGGTGGTTGCCGAGCGGCCGGGCGGGCAGACCGGCCGGTTCGTGCACCTCGGCGGCGAGCGCGTCGCGGTCCAGGGCCCGGGCCACGGCGGAGCGGACGCGTTCGTCGCTCAGCGCCGGGGAGGAGCCGTTCATGGCGAGCTGGGTGTACGTCGCGTCGTAGGCGCGGTGCACGGTGAAGCCGCGCAGCCGTTCCCTGGCCGCCTCCTCGCGGGGGGCGAAGGCCCGTTCGCGGGCCCGTTCGGACTCGGCGAAGGAGCGGGCGAACCGTTCCCGCGCCGCCGCCTCGTCGCCCGTGCCCGCCAGCCGCGCGGCGGCCAGGTCGTGCAGCGCGTCGAGGGTGGCGGGGGGGCGGCGGCCCGGCTCGCCCTTCCCGTCCTCGCTCACGCCGCCCGGCTCCGCCGCCGCGGTGACGCGGTCGGCGTCGGCGGGACGGATCTCCGCGACGTCGAGCGTGCCGTCGACGAGCGCCGCGCGCCGCCGGTCGAGCGGGACGGCGGCGAAGACCAGCCGGTCCAGCAGGGCGGGGTCGCCCCACCAGGCGTCGTTGCGGACCAGGGTGACCGTCGACTTCCCGGGGTCGAGCTTCTTCAGCTCGAACGGCCCGGCGGCGGCCGGGAGTCCGGTGCGGGCCTTCTTCTCGAAGGAGTCGGCGTCCCCGGTCACTGACCGCGGGTAGAGCGGTGTGAACAGGGACTTCCAGTCGGCGTAGGGCTGGGCGAAGGTCACCTCGACCTGATGCCGCCCGGGGCCCTCGGTCACCTTCTCGATACGGTCGTAGCCCGCGTTGCGCGCGGGCCGGAAGGCGTCGTCCTCGCCGTTCAGGGCCTTCCACTGGGCGATGAAGTCGGCCGCGGCGATCGGTTCGCCGTCGCTCCATCTGGCCTCGGGGTGGAGGGTGTAGACGACGGTCTGCCGGGGCTCCCGTTCGGTGATCTCGGCCGAGCGCAGATAGTCGGTGTTGAGCTGGGGACGGCCGTGGGCGTCGACCGTGAAGAGCGCCGGCAGGATCGCGCCGACCACCTGGTCGGTGACCCGGTCGGCTCCGGTCTGGAACGCGTTGAGCGTGGCCGGGAGGTGGTCGACGCCCCAGGTGACGGAGCCGCCGCTCTTCAGCTCGGCGCGCCGCGCGGTGGCCACGGACTGCGCCGCGGCGGCGATCGCGGCGTCGTGCTCGTCCTGGCCGGTGCAGCCGGCGAGGAGCGGGAGGAGCAGGACCCCCGCGAGAAGCGCCGCCGCGCAACGGGCCGCCCGGATCCGGCCTGGTCTCGCTCGCACCCCTGACATGCTGTTACCTCCAGCTCCACCGGTGCGCTGATCACACGTATGCGCCCACTGAAGGGGAGGCCCCGGACGGGAGCGCGGCGACACGGCGGCCGGGCGAGGCGAGGCCACCCGTCCGGCGGTGCGCGGACGGGGCCGGTCGGCGCGGGTCGCGGGGCCGCAGGGGCTCGCCTACCGTCGACAGGAGGACCGTTCTCCCGCACGGCGAAGGGCGGAGACGACATGAACACGGCTCGTGAACCGGACGCGGTCGCCCTCGTCCTGCCGATCGCGCTGGTCGTGGCCGCCCTGCTGGTGGTCCTCTACCGCGCCGTCCGCGGGCCGGACCGGGACGGCGGCTACCGGAGTGTGCCGCTGCGCTGGAAGGGGCGGCCGACGGCGCCGCCGTCGGAGGCGCGGGCGCAGGCCGCCGAGCCGACCGTGGAGCAGCTCGACGCCGAGGCGCGAGGGCTCCTGGTCCGGCTCGACGACGCGGTGCTCGCCCGGAGCGAGGAGCTGGAGTTCGCCGCCGGGCAGGCCGGTGAGGAGGCCACGCGGCCCCTGCGCGCCGCCGTGGCGGACGCCGGGGCGGAGGCCGGGGAGGCGTTGCGGCCCCACCACCGGCTGGAGGACCCCGCGCTGCGGCGCAACGAGACCGAGCGGCGCCGGCGGCTGCGCGACATCATCGGCCGCTGCGCCGGCGCCCGCGCCCGGCTCGACGTGGCCGCCGGCTCGTTCGCGCGGGCCCGCGGTCCCCCCGGGCGGGCCGCCGAGGCGCTGGACCACGCCCGGCGCCGGGCCCGCGGCCTGCCCGCGCGGATCGACGCGGCGCGCGACGTGTGGCACGAACTGGCCGGACGTTATCCGGAGTCCGCGCTCACCCCGGTCCGCGACCACCCGGCCGCCGCCGCCGAACGGCTCACCGCCGCCGAGGACGCGCTGCGCCGGGCGGAACGGTCGCTGGCCGCGGGGGACGAACGGTCCGCCGCCGACGCCGTCCGCCTGGCGGAACGGGCCGTCGGCCAGGCGGAGACCCTCGCGGACGGCGTGCCGCGCTGGGCGCGGGAGCTGGCGGCGGCGGAGAACGCGCGGGCCGAGGCGGGGCGGGCGGCCGGACGCGACCTCGCCGAGGCGCCCGGCGCGCCCGGCCTGCGGGACGTCGTGGCCCGCGCGCGGGAGGGGCTGGCCGGGGCGCTGCGCGAGGACGACCCGTTCGCCGCGCTGCGCCGGCTCGCCGAGACGGGCACCCCGCTGGCGCGGGCGCTGGCCCCCGACCGGGGCCGGGAGGCCGGGAACCGGCGGATCCGGGTGCTCCTCGACCAGGCCGTGCTGACCTCGGGCAGCACCCTGTCGGCGGCCCGGGATTTCGTGACGACCCACCGGGGCGCGGTGGGCAGCGCGGCCCGCGGCCGGCTGGCCGAGGCGGCGCACCAGCGTGACCGCGCCCTCGCCATGGCGCCGCACGACGCGGCGGCGGCGCTGCCGTTCGCCTGGCGTGCGGACGCGCTGGCTCGCGAGGCGCGCGAGGCGGCGGCCGGGGACGCGGGTCCGGTGGCTTGAACCCTGTGCGGTGGGTGAGGCGCTGGCGTATGGTCTGGCATATGCAGAAGGGGGGTGATGAATGAACAGCAGCACCCTGCAGCCCTGGCAGGTGGTCCGCGAGGACGCGAACGGCGGCCGTTACCGCATAGGACATTGCGCCACGCGCGCCGAGGCGCAACGCCTGATACAGCGCCTGCGTCTGAGCGGTGCGGCGGACCCCGCCGACGACGGGGCGAGCTATCTCGTGGAGCGCGTCGACCTGGGCAGCCGCGCTCACCCGCAATAGAGGGCACAATCGGGTATAAGGGATATTCAGCCCTGTCTCGCCGGACCCGACCCGGCGAGGACACCCGACGGGGGCGTGGAGCTTGCGCACAGAACCTTCCGGGCCGAGAGGCGAGGAAGACGCCTCCGACCGCCGCCCTGCCCGGCGTTCCCTTCTCGACGTGTTGCGCGTCGCCACCGTTCTGCTGACCGTGGACGGCGACATCGCCCTGTGGCCACCGATGGCCGAGGAGATCCTCGGCTGGCCGGACGACCGCGCGGTGGGCCGCCCCCTGACCGACTTCACCCCCGACGGCCGCGCCTGGGCCTTCGAACCGGCCCCCGGAGATCGGCACTGGCGCGGCACCTTGACCCTGCGCCACCGCGACGGACATCTGGTCGAACTGGCCTGCCGCGCCACGCGGCTGGACGGCGCGGGGCTCGGGCGGTTCATTCTGGCCAATCTGGTGGAAACCAGCCGGATGACCGCCGTCGAGCAGGACCTCGCCGCCGTTGACTCCCTGTTCACGGCCTCGCAGCTCGGCGTCGCGCTGTTCGACGCCGAGCTGCGGTACACCCGCGTCAACGACGCCCTCACCCGGCTGCACGGCACGCCCGCCGAGGCCGTGCTCGGCAGGACCGTCCTCGACGTGCTGCCGCCGCCGATGGCGGGGGAGATCCACCGGCTCCAGCGGGAGGTGCTGCGCTCGGGCCGCTCGGTGACCGATCTGGTCACCGCCTCCCCCGACGGCCGGGGCGCCCAGTCCGTGTCGTTCGGCCGCCTGACGGACCACTCCGGGCGGGCGGTCGGCGTGAGCTGCGTCGTGCTGGACATCACCGAACGCCGGGACGCCATGACCCGCGTCGAGCGCGCCCGGCAGCGGCTCGCCCTCCTCGACGACGTCGGCATCGCCCTCGGCGACCTGCTGGAGGTCCGGCTCATCGCCGAGACCCTCTGCCAGTCCCTGGTGCCCCGGTTCGGCGACTACTGCAGCGTCGAGATCCTGAAGTCCGTCGTCCACGGCGAGGAGCCGCCGCCCATCGGCGAGCTGGCCGACGTGGCACTGATCCAGCTCGGCACGGCGGCGAAGGACCACGGCCCGGCCGTCGAGATGATCTTCGAGTCGGGCCGCGACCTCGGCACCCAGCACGAGACCGTCTTCGAGAACGTGCTGACCACGGGCGTCCCCCATCTCGCCGCGACCCCGCGGGAGCTGGGCGCCGCCGTCGGCGAGGACGACCCCCGGGTCGGCGCCGCGCGCGAGCTGGGCATCCACTGCCTGCTGACCGTGCCGCTACGGGCCCGGGGCACGGTCCTGGGGCTGATGGCCGTCAGCCGCGCCGGGCGGCGGACCGCGTTCGACCGGGAGGACCTGACCCTGGCCATGGAGGTGGCCAACCGGGCCGCGATCTCCCTGGACAACGCGCGCCTGTACGTCCGGGAGCGGGAGGGCGCCCTGATGCTCCAGCGCAGCCTCCTCCCCCGGTCGCTGCCCGACATCGCCGGGGTGGAGGTCGGCCACCGCTACCTGCCCAGCGCCACCGGGACCGAGATCGGCGGGGACTGGTTCGACGTCATCCCGCTGACCGGCGGCCGGGTCGCGTTCGTGGTGGGCGACGCCACCGGCCACGGCCTCCGCGCCGCCACGGTCATGGGCCGCCTCCGCACCGCCGCCCGAACCCTCGCCGGCCTGGAGCTGCCCCCCGCCGAGGTGCTGCGCCGGCTCAACGACCTGGGCGCGGACATCGCCCAGCACCCCGACGACCCGCTGCTGGCCACCTGCGTCTACGCCGCCTACGACCCGGCGACCGGGATCTGCGCCCTGGCCACGGCCGGACACCTGCCGCCCGTACTGGCCGGGCCGGATCCGGCGGCCGGCGGCTGGACGGCCACCGCGCTCGACCTTCCCCCGGGCACCCCGCTGGGCATCGAGGGCGCCACCTTCACGGAACACCGGATCGACGTGCCGGAGGGGTCCCTGCTCGTGCTCTACACGGACGGGCTGATCGAGAACCGCGGCGAGGACCTCACCTCGGGCATCGACCGGCTGTGCGCGCTGCTGACACGGACGACCGGGCCCGGCACCACGCTGGAGGAGGTCTGCGACGGCGTCATCCAGGCGCTGCGCCCCCGCGCGGCGGAGACCACCACCGCCGACGACATCGCCATGCTCGCCGCCCGCCTCGGCCGCCTGCCGGGGAACCGCGCCGCGTCCTGGACCTTCCCCGCCGAACGCGCCCAGGTCCGCCGCGCCCGCCACGCCGTGGCGGACACCCTGCGCGCGTGGGGCCTGGACCCGCTGACCGAGACGGCGCGGCTGCTGGTCAGCGAACTGGTCACCAACGCGGTGCGGCACGCCCACGGCCCGGTCGAGGTGCGGATGGCGCTGGGCGCCTCGCTGCTGATCGAGGTGACCGACCCGGTCACCGACCCGCCGTGCGAACGGTCCGCCGCCCCCGACGACGAGGGCGGCCGGGGCCTGCCGCTGGTGGCCCGGGTGTCGCGCGGCTGGGGCACCCGGCGCCGGCCCGTGGGCAAGACGGTCTGGTTCGAGCTGGACCTCCCCGGCGGCCCGGACTGACCCCGCGCCCGGCGGGCCGTCAGCGCACCGGCAGGTGATACGCCAGACGGAACCGGTCCGCCGGCACCACCACGTCCGCCGTCTCCACCGGGACTCCCCCGGCGCGGAAGGTCCTGGCCACGACGAGCACCGGATGGCCCGCCAGCCCGCCCAGCAGCCGCGCCTCCGCCGCCAGCGCGGGGCGCGCGCCGACCTCCTCCGACATGTTGTCCACGACGACGTCGATGGCCGCCATCCGCTCCACCACCCCGCGCCCCGCCAGCGGGCCCTGCTCGGGCAGCATCACGGGCGTGCGGCCGGTCAGCCGCAGGGGCTCCCAGGAGGTGGAGAGCATCGTCGGCTCGCCCGCGACACGGAACACGTACTGCGTGCACATCACCGGCTCCGCCACCTCGATCCGCAGCCGCTCGGCGACGGCCACGGACGCCTCGGCGCGGTCGCTGCGCCCCTCCCACGTCCCCCGCACCCGCTCGTCGGCCTGCTCCTGCCGGAACGGCGAGCACTCCCCCAGCGTCCGGTACCCGCTGCGGCAGATGGCGCGCTGCACGGGCCGCTCCCGGACATACGTCCCCGAGCCGGACCGGCCCTCGACCAGCCCCTCCGCCATCAGCACCTTCCGCGCCTCCAGGGCCACGGTGTCGGACACGCCGTACCGGGCGCGGATGGTGGCCTGCGAGGGGAGCCTGGTGTGCGGCGGCAGGGTGCCGTCGGTGATCTGCTGTCGAAGGTCCTCCGCGACGCGTAGATACGCGGGCTGCTCACCGAACGGCACGGGCCCCTCCCTCGGGGTGCTCCCCGGATCACCCGGAGAGCGGCGCGTGTTGACAATCGGCAACAGCTTGGCGACTCACCGTTGCCAACCGCAAGGAACGGCCAGAGTTTCACCCGAAGTGATGAGCGTTTCCGGTCTGCCGGGGAAAGCGTGCAGGCGGGCCACGGCCTGACAGAATGTGCCGCCGGAGCGGCCGGCGAGAGCGACGGAAGGAACCCCGGACAACGATGAGCGCGTCAGGCGGAACAAAGGCGATCGTGGCGGCCCTGTGCGCCAACCTCGCGATCGCGGTGAGCAAGTTCACCGCGGCGGCGTTCAGCGGCTCCTCCTCCATGCTCGCCGAGGGCGTGCACTCGGTGGCCGACTCGGGGAACCAGGCACTGCTCCTGCTCGGCGGCAAGCGGGCCAAGCGCGCCGCGAGCGAGGAGCACCCCTTCGGTTACGGCAGGGAGCGGTACATCTACGCGTTCCTGGTCTCCATCGTGCTCTTCACGGTCGGCGGCGTCTTCGCGCTCTACGAGGGCGTGGAGAAGATCCGGCACCCGCACGAGCTGGAGCACTGGTACTGGCCGGTCGGCGTCCTCGTCTTCGCGATCATCGCCGAGGCGTTCTCCTTCCGGACGGCCATCAAGGAGTCGAACGAGGTCCGCGGCGGGCAGTCCTGGACCCAGTTCGTGCGGACCGCCAAGGCCCCCGAGCTGCCCGTGGTGCTGCTGGAGGACCTCGGCGCGCTCGTCGGCCTGGTCCTGGCCCTCGGCGGCGTCGGCATGGCCCTGGCCACGGGCGACGGCGTGTGGGACGGCGTCGGCACCCTGTGCATCGGCGTCCTGCTGGTGGCGATCGCGATCGTGCTGGCGGCCGAGACCAAGTCGCTGCTCCTCGGCGAGGCGGGCAGCAAGGACTCGGTGGCCCGGATCCGGGAAGCGATCGTGGACGGCGACCGGGTGACCCGGATCATCCACATGCGCACCCTGCACCTGGGTCCCGAGGAGCTGCTGGTCGCCGCCAAGATCGCGGTCCGGCACGACGACGACGCGATCACCATCGCCCGGGCGATCGACGAGGCCGAGACCCGCGTCCGCGCGGCCGAGCCCATCGCCCGCGTGATCTACCTGGAGCCCGACATCTACCGCGAGCAGCCCACCGAGACCCCCACCCCGCCGCAGGCCTGACCGGCTGCCGGGCCGGTCGACGCGATCCCGTCCGATCCCACCGATCGGGCGGGACCACGCGACGCGTTCTCCCGTTCCGGCCAAGGCCGTTTCCGCGAACCCGCGGGGCCATGCTGTGCCGCATGATCACCGGGATGGCGTCGCGCCGCGCACGGATGGGTGACCCGGTGCTTCCCTGAGCGCCGTACGGGCCAGTGCGGGCCCGCCGTTCGACCGGGAACCTCGCGCCTCGGCGCGGGCTCCCCCCTCCGTCGTGTTGATCGCGGACTCACCGCGTCAACCACGACAGGAGAATCCATGCCCACCACCATGCCGCGGATCCCCACCCCGGACGGCCTGGCCGACGCGTTCGCCGCCTTCCCCGACCGTGGCGGGCCGCACCCGGGGGTGCTGCTGTACTCCGGTGCCTTCGGGGTGCGGCCGGTGCCGCGGGAGATGGCCCGCGAACTGGCCGAGCACGCGCCCAACCGACATCAGTAGTGGTAGCGGGCCGCCAGGATGATGATCTCCCGGTCCGTGACGAGATAGACGAGGCGATGTTCGTCATCGATCCGCCGCGACCAGGCCCCGGGCAGGTGGTACTTCAGCGGCTCGGGCTTGCCGATCCCGGTGAAGGGGTCCCGCAGGACGTCCTCGATGAGCTTGTTGATCCGGGCGAGCATCTTGCGGTCGTTCTTGAGCCATGACGTGTAGTCCTCCCAGCCGCCCTCTTCGAAGACGAGCCTCACACGGCACCCTTCTCGGCACCCGACGCATCAGGGTCGATGAGCTCCCGTTCGGAGAGCCCCATGTCACCAAGCGCGTTCTCGTACGCCTTGAGCAGCCGGCGGGCGTTGGCCGGCGAGCGCAACAGGTAAGAGCCTTCACGCAGGGCGGCGTAGTCCTCGGCCGAGACGAGCACGGCGTTCCCGTGCTTGGAGACGATCTCGATGGCCTCGTGATCGTCGTTGACCTTCTTGATCAGCGGGAAGAGAGCCTTGCGCGCCTCGCTGGCAGTGATCGACATCGACGGAACTCCCTCCAGGACTGGTACCACATAACGTACCACTGGGAAGAGGCGCGGGGGGCGGAACAATCAGCACCAGGTCAGCACGGAAAGGAGAACGGGGCCCGCCTCAGGAGAGGCGAGCCCCGTTCGACCTGCGTATTTGACAGGTCAATCCAGCTCAAGTAATCGAACGGTCACACGTTGAAGCGGAACTCCACGACATCGCCGTCGCGCATCACGTAGTCCTTGCCCTCCATCCGGGCCTTGCCGCGGGCGCGGGCCTCGGTGACGGAGCCGGATTCGATCAGGTCCTCGAAGGAAATGACCTCGGCCTTGATGAAGCCCTTCTGGAAGTCGGTGTGGATCACCCCGGCCGCCTCGGGGGCCGTCGCGCCCTTCTTGATCGTCCAGGCGCGGGCCTCCTTCGGACCCGCCGTCAGGTAGGTCTGGAGGCCCAGGGTGTCGAAGCCCACGCGGGCGAGGGTGGCCAGGCCGGGCTCGTTCTGGCCGACGGTCTGGAGCAGCTCCAGGGCTTCGTCCTCGTCCAGCTCGGCGAGGTCGGACTCCAGCTTGGCGTTGAGGAAGATCGCCTCGGCCGGGGCGACCAGGGCGCGCTGCTCCGCCTTGAACGCCTCGTCCGTCAGCTCCTCCTCGTCCACGTTGAACACGTAGAGGAACGGCTTGACGGTCAGCAGGTGCAGCTCGTGCAGCGGCTCGGCGCGTTCGGTGCCCTGGGCGATGCCCGCCGAGAACAGCGTGCGGCCCTCCTCCAGGATGGCCTTCGCCTCCTCGACGGCCTTGACGACCGGCTGCCTGTCCTTCTTGATCCGGGCTTCCTTCTGGAGCCGGGGCAGCACCTTCTCGATGGTCTGGAGGTCGGCCAGCATCAGCTCGGTGTCGATGGTCTCGATGTCGCTCTTGGGCGAGACCTTGCCGTCCACGTGCACGACGTTCTCGTCCCGGAAGGCCCGGATGACCTGGCAGATCGCGTCGGACTCGCGGATGTTGGCCAGGAACTTGTTCCCCAGGCCCTCGCCCTCGCTGGCGCCGCGCACGATGCCCGCGATGTCCACGAAGTCCACCGTGGCCGGGATGACCCGCTGCGAGGAGAAGACCTCGGCGAGCCGGGCCAGGCGCGCGTCAGGGACGCCGACGACGCCGATGTTGGGCTCGATGGTGGCGAACGGATAGTTGGCCGCGAGCACGTCGTTCTTGGTCAGGGCGTTGAAAAGAGTCGACTTGCCGACATTCGGCAGGCCGACGATTCCGATCGTGAGCGACACGTGAGACTTCCCTGAGCGAGAAACGGGACGGGGGCCGGTCCACCAGTCTACGGGCGCCGCGCCCCGGGCCCGGCCGGTGCGGGCGGACAGTCATACGGCCCGCACGCGTGTCCATCACCCCGCGCGCCGCCGGGCGGCGCTTACCGTGGTCCCGTGGATCACACAACGCGCACAACTCGTCACACAGGGCGTCCGCCCGCCGTGGTGCGGACGAGGGTGCCTCGCCCCTCGTCCGGCGGGGCGGCCGGGCGCGGGCATCCGCGCCGCCGTCCGGCGGCCGGTCCCGGCGCGCGGGGCGGACCGCCCCGGCCGCGTCTGACCGGCCTCGGCTGCGGCGTGCTGACCACGGCGGGCATGGTGGCCGCCGCCTGGTTCTGCGACCTGCTCGGCGGGGCCCCCGCGCTCTACGGCACCCTGTCCGTCCTGACCTCGGCCGCCGCGGCGCTGTGGGTCCGGCGGGCCGACCTGATCTGCGCCCCGATCGCGGCGCCCATCGCGTTCGCCACCGGCCTGGTCACCACGGACGGGCCGGTGAGCACCGTGACGGAGCTGGCCCTGCGGGCCCCCTGGCTGTTCGCCGGGACCCTGACGGCCGCCGCGATCGTGCTGCTGCGCAGGGGCCGCGCCCTGCTGCGGGACCGGCTGCGCCGCCGCCGCGCCGACCGCCGGGCCCGCCCCGGTACGACCGGCTAGCCCCGCACCTTGGCGGCGGCCTCGGCGCGCAGGTCCCGGCGGAGTTCCTTGGGCAGCGAGAACTGGATGTGCTCCCGCATCGGCTGGACGACCTCGACGTCGCCGAAGCCGCGCTCGGCCAGCCACGCCAGCACGCCGTCCACCAGCACCTCGGGGACCGAGGCGCCCGAGGAGAGGCCGACGGTGGAGACGCCGGCCAGCCACTCCTCCCGGATCTCCTCCGCGTTGTCCACTAGATGGGCCGCGCCGGCGCCCGCGCCGAGGGCGACCTCGACCATCCGGACCGAGTTCGAGGAGTTCTTCGAGCCGACCACCAGCACCAGGTCCGCGTCGGCGGCGACCTGCTTGATGGCGGTCTGGCGGTTCTGCGTGGCGTAGCAGATGTCGTCGCTGGGCGGGCTGACCAGCAGCGGGAAGCGCCGCCTGAGACCCTCGACGGTCTCCATCGTCTCGTCCACCGAGAGGGTCGTCTGGGAGAGCCAGACCACCTTCTCCGGGTCGCGGACCTCGACGTTCGCCACGTCGTCCGGGCCGTCGACCAGAGTGATGTGGTCGGGGGCCTCGCCGCTGGTGCCGATGACCTCCTCGTGACCCTCGTGGCCGATGAGGAGGATGTCGTAGTCGGCCTCGGCGAAGCGGACGGCCTCCTTGTGGACCTTGGTGACCAGCGGGCACGTCGCGTCGATGGTGGCGAGCCGGCCGCGCTCGGCCTCACGGTGGACCTCCGGGGAGACGCCGTGCGCGGAGAAGATCACGATCTCGCCCTCGGGCACCTCGGCCGTCTCGTCCACGAAGACGGCGCCCTTCCGCTCCAGGGTGCGCACCACGTACTTGTTGTGCACGATTTCGTGGCGGACGTAGATCGGCGGGCCGTACTGCTCCAGGGCGCGCTCGACGGCGATGACGGCGCGGTCGACGCCCGCGCAGTAGCCGCGGGGGGCGGCGAGCAGGACGCGGCGGCGCCCGGGGTCTTCAGCCATGCGTCCCATGGTACGGCGGCGGCCGGGGCCGCCCGGACCGCGTTGTCGGTGCCCGGCGCTAGCGTTGCGGCATGGCAGTGCAGACGTCGTCGGAGGCGCCGATCCCGGTCGGCGAGGTGTCCCGGCTCATCGGGGGCTGGATCGACCGGCTCGGCGCGGTGTGGGTCGAGGGTCAGATCACCCAGCTCTCCCGCCGCCCCGGGCTCGGAGTGGTGTTCCTGACCCTGCGCGACCCGTCGCACGACGTGTCGGTGCGGGTCACGTGTTATCGCGCGGTCTTCGACAAGGTGGCCGACGTGATAGCGGAGGGCGCCCGGGTCGTGGTGTTCGCCAAGCCGGAGTGGTACGCGCCGCGCGGCGAGCTGTCGCTGCGGGCGACGGAGATCCGCGCGGTGGGGATGGGCGAGTTGCTGCTGCGGCTGGAGCGGCTGAAGCGGGCGCTGACGGCGGAGGGGCTGTTCGCGGCCGGCCGCAAGCGGCGGCTGCCGTTCCTGCCCGGCTGCGTGGGCCTGGTGACGGGCCGCGCCTCCGCGGCCGAGCGCGACGTGCTGGAGAACGCGCGGCTGCGCTGGCCCGCGGTCCGCTTCGCGGTGCGGAACGTGGCGGTCCAGGGGGTGCACGCCGTTCCGCAGGTGATCGAGGCGGTGCGGGAGCTGGACGCGGACCCCGAGGTGGACGTGATCGTGGTGGCGCGGGGCGGCGGCAGCGTGGAGGACCTGCTGCCGTTCTCCGACGAGCGGCTGGTGCGCGCGGTCGCGGAGTGCCGCACGCCGGTGGTCTCGGCCATCGGGCACGAGCCGGACGCGCCGCTGCTGGATCTGGTGGCGGATCTGCGGGCCTCGACGCCGACGGACGCGGCCAAGCGCGTCGTGCCGGACGTGGGCGAGGAGCTGGCCCGGGTGCGGCCGGTGCGGGGCCGGGCGCGCTGGGTGCTCCGGGCCCGGCTGGACCGGGAGGAGCGCGGGCTGGCGGAGACCCGCGGCCGGCCGGTGCTGGCCGATCCGCGCCGGATGACGGACGGCCGCGCGGAGGAGATCGCGGCGCTGCTCGGGCGCTCCCGGCGCACGCTGGCGCACCATCTGGACCGCGCACGCGGGGACCTGGAGCACACCCGGGCACGGGTGATCGCGCTCTCCCCGGCGGCGACGCTGCGGCGCGGGTACGCGGTGCTGCGGCGGGCCGACGGTTCGGCGGTGCGCGCGGCGGACGAGGTGGCGGCCGGCGAGTCGCTGCGCGCCCGGGTCGCGGACGGGGAGTTCGGCGTGACGGTCGCCGGGCGGGCGGAGGAGGCGGGCATAGGGTGACGGCCATGACGGAAGCGGACGCGGGGACCGCGCTCAGCTATGAGCAGGCCAGGGACGAACTGATCGACGTGGTGCGGAGGCTGGAGGCCGGCGCGGCGACGCTGGAGGAGTCGCTCGCGCTGTGGGAGCGCGGCGAGGAGCTGGCGCGGATCTGCGGCCAGTGGCTCGACGGCGCGCGGGCCCGGCTGGACGCGGCTCTGGCGGCGGACGAGCCCGCCCGTGCGGGCGATTCGGGGGCGGAGGAGGACGAGGCGGAGCGGGAGCGGGAATAGCCCGGTGGGGGGCCGGGTTGGCACCGGCCGGAGCCGGTGCCGGAACGGCGCCGCTCCGGCACACCCCGCGCTCGCGTGCCCCGGGCGCGCTCCCTGTCAGAAAGGCCACGCATCATGTCCCTCGCCCTCGACGCCGCCGCCCAGGATCTCCTCTTCCGCGAGGCCCACACGGCGCGTGCGTTCACCGACGAGCCCGTGACGGACGAGCAGGTGCGCGCGATCTACGACCTGATCAAGCTCGCCCCCACCGCGCACAACTCGTCGCCGCTGCGCGTCACCCTGCTCCGTTCCGCCGGGGCGAAGGAGCGGCTGCTGCCCCTCCTCACCGAGAAGAACCGGGCGCAGACGGCCGCCGCCCCGCTGACCGCGATCCTCTCGGTCGACCTGTGGTTCCACGAGAGGCTGCCGAAGCTGTTCCCCGTGGCGCCGGCCCTGAAGGACGTGGCCTACGCCGACGCCGGGGAGCGCGAGCGGGCGGGGGTGCTCAGCGCGGGGCTCCAGATCGGGTACTTCCTGCTGGGTGTCCGCGCCGCCGGGCTCGCCGCCGGACCGATGTCGGGCTTCGACGCCCCGGGCGTCGACAAGGAGTTCTTCGGGGACGGGCGGCAGAAGGCGCTCGTCGTGATGAACATCGGCAGGCCCGCCGCGACCGCCTACAACCCCCGGCTGCCCCGGCTGGACTTCGAGGAGGCCGTCACCGTCCTGTGAGCCGGCCGGGCCCCGCGGCCCACGTGCTCAGGTCCGGTCGGCCCTGACCTCCAGGGCGTTCGCCAGGTGCATGAGCCGGTCCCAGGGCGCGGTGCCCATGACGACCGTCGTCACGTCCGGCTCCCGCAGCACCAGGGCGTCGTACTTGGAGCCCTCGTACCGGGCCCAGTCCCGGCCGTCGATGCGCTCGACGTCGCCGGTGTCCTCCGCGCCGCGCGTCACCTCGGCGACGAACCGGACGGCGTCGCCGTCGGCCTGGGTGAGCGCCGCGTACTCGTCGTCCGGGTCGAGGAAGCCGAGCCGCCAGGTCGCGCCGAACTCGCCCTGCGCGTCGTACCGCACGGAGGTGGCCCGCCAGCGGTCGGACAGTCCCTCGGGCGACAGCAGGTCGTACGGCGCGGCGCGGGCCGCCGTGGCGGACGCCACGTCGTACTCCATCGACCGGACCGCGTTCTCCGGCGCCTCGTCGGGGTTGAGGACGAACAGGGCGAGCACGGCCGCGCAGAGCGCGATCATGGACAGCACCATGTTCCGCACGGACTCGAAGCGCTGCCGCCGGTCCGGCCGCGCGTCGGTCGCCGCCTGGGTCGCATCGGTCGCCACGTCGTTCGCCACCCTCCCATGGTCGCTCATCCCGGAACCCGGCCCGCACCCGCCCCCGGCGCCGTGTCCGCCCGGGATCCGTGGCCCCCTCAACCATGGCTCAAAAGAGGGCCGATCAGCTCATGTGTACGACAGCCGGATAAAGTCGAAGGCACCCTCCGCGCGACTCGGCACAGAAAGGTCGTCCCCGATGACTGATCACCACCTTCCGCACCCGCTGAACGTCGCCCCCGAGAACCCCGACCGCAACCTGGCCCTGGAACTGGTCCGGGTCACCGAGGCCGGCGCCCTCGCCTCCGGCCGCTGGGTCGGGCGCGGCGACAAGAACGGAGCGGACGGCGCGGCCGTCCGGGCCATGCGCACCCTCATCTCGACCGTCTCGATGAACGGTGTCGTCGTCATCGGCGAGGGGGAGAAGGACGACGCGCCCATGCTGTACAACGGCGAGCGCGTGGGCGACGGTTCGGGCCCCGAGTGCGACGTGGCCGTGGACCCGGTGGACGGGACCACGCTCACCGCCAAGGGCATGGGCAACGCGGTCTCCGTGCTCGCCGTCGCCGAACGCGGCGCCATGTTCGACCCGAGCGCCGTCTTCTACATGGACAAGCTGGCGACCGGTCCCGAGGCCGCGGACTACGTCGACATCGACGCGCCGCCCGCCGTCAACATCCGGCGGGTGGCCAAGGCGAAGGGCGGCTCACCGGCCGACGTGACCGTCTGCATCCTGGACCGGCCGCGCCACTCCAACCTGGTCAAGGAGGTGCGGGAGAGCGGCGCCCGCATCAAGTTCATCTCGGACGGCGACGTGGCCGGCGCGATCATGAGCGTGCGCGACGGCACCGGCGTGGACCTGCTCCTGGGCATCGGCGGCACGCCCGAGGGCATCATCGCGGCCTGCGCCATCAAGTGTCTGGGCGGCACGATCCAGGGCAAGCTGTGGCCCAAGGACGACGCCGAACGGCAGGCCGCGCTCGACGCGGGCCACGACCTCGGCCGGGTCCTGCACACCGACGACCTGGTCCGCGGCGAGAACGTCTTCTTCGTCGCCACCGGCATCACCGACGGCGAACTGCTGCGCGGCGTGCGCTACCGCGCGGAGACGGCCACGACGCAGTCGCTGGTGGTCCGCTCCCGCTCCGGCACGATCCGCCAGATCGACTCGACGCACCGCCTCACCAAGCTCCGCGCCTACAGCGCGATCGACTTCGACCGCGGGCAGTAGGACTCACCGCTCGGCGCACCCGGCGGGGCTCACCCGCCGGACCCGGCGGAAGCCCCGCTCCCCAGCCCGTCGCGGCCGGCTGGGGAGCGGGGCGGGCACCCGCGGGCCCGCGGTCTCACGCGATACGGCCCATGTCCGCCGGCCGGCCGCCGGAGGCCGCCTCACGGCGCCGCCTGCGGCTGAGGACCACACGGCGCTCGGCGGCCGTCAGACCGCCCCACACGCCGTACGGCTCGGGCTGGAGCAGCGCGTGCTCCCGGCACTCCAGCAGCACCGGGCACCTGGCACACACCGACTTGGCCGCCTGCTCACGGGACAGCCTGGCCGCGGTGGGCTCCTGGGACGGGGCGAAGAACAGCCCCGCCTCATCCCGCCGGCAGGCGGCCTCCGAGTGCCAGGGTCCACCCAGATCTCTCGAACTGCGCGTGGCAGGAACGGGCGGAGACCACTGGGACTCCTGGGGCGGTGACGATTGCAGCACGGTCAACTCCTGACGACGGCTACCGGGGGTCGCTTTCGCTGATGGACCCTCACCCGACAAAGGGGATGCCGCAGATCACCCTTTCCGCCATGCGGCCATACGAGTGACGGTCCCCCGAGCCCTACCCGCTGTGCGCACGCTTATGCACGGAGCGACAACGCAGCCCGCCGGATCAGCCGTTCCGGTCATCCGTCCCGCAGGTCACGCACCCGTTTCCCCGGCACCGGCTTGGCCTCGACGCCGCCCCAGACCGCCACTCCGCGCACCAGCACGACCGGGGCGCCGGGGTCGGCGGACTCGGACTCCCGCACCTCGAAACCGCCCATGACACCGCTGCCGCCGCTGCGCAGGCTCACGTTCTCCGGGACCTTGATCTCCACTCCGCCGCAGACCGCGGTGACGTTGATCACCACGTACTGCTGCTCGAAGATCGCCTCGGTCAGGTCCAGTTCGACGCCGCCGAAGACGGCTGTCACGTTGATCCTGGCGCCCACCCGCCAGCGTCCCTGCCGGCCGGCACCGCTGAAGACGGCCACCACGTTCTTCGCGTTGGCCACCTTCAGACCGTGCCCGCCGCGCCCCGAGGCGGGGCCCGGCGCGGGCACCGCGGCAGGCGCCAAGGGCCGCTGCCCGGCCGGGAGGTCCTGGATCAGCGGCTCCAGCTCGGCGAAGGTCTTGGCCCGGTACGCCGCCTCGACCCGCTCGGCGTGCTCCTCGGGGTCCAGCCGCCCCTCGGCCAGCGCCTCGCGCAGGATGTCGGCGATCCGGTCACGGTCCGCGTCGGAAGCCCGGACGACCGGCTGCTTGTCCAGCGGCACGGCGGGCGGATTCTCAGCGCTCACACGCCCAGCCTACAGACACGCGATACATCGCGACTAGGAGGTGGGCAGCGCCATCTCGAACCAGACCAGCTTTCCGGTGCTCAGCCGCGTCGCGCCCCACTCACGGGCCAGCCGCTGCACGAGGTACAGGCCGCGCCCGCCCTCGTCCGCCGGCCCGGCCTGCCGCAGCCGCGGCAACTGCGGTACGTCGTCGCCGACTTCGCAGCGCAACGCGTCGGTGCGCAACAGCCGTACGGACACGGGCCGTTCCGCGTACCGCACGGCGTTGGTGACGACCTCGCTGACCAGCAGCTCGACCGAGTCCTCCAGCTCCAGCAGCTCCCAGCGCGTCAGGCTCTCGCGGACCAGGCGACGCGCCTCGCGCACCGACTCGGCGCGCGGGTCGAGGCGGCAGTACGCGACGTTGTCGGGCGCGATGCCCTCGAACCGGGCGGCCAGCAGCGCGATGTCGTCGTCCCGGTCGCCGGGGCCGACGATGTCCAGCACCTCGTCGCACAGCGGCTCCAGCGGGGCCGCGGCGTCCGGGCGGGTCAGCCGCGAGACCTCCGTCAGCTTCTCCCGCAGATGCTCGACCCCGGTCCACACGTCGCGGGTCCGCGACTCCACCAGACCGTCCGTGTACAGCACCAGGGTGGCCCCGGCCGGGGCGGCGACCTCCACCGTCTCGAAGTCCACACCGCCCACGCCGATCGGCGCGTTGGGCGGCAGGTCCACCAACTCGGTCGAGCCGTCGGTGTGGAGCAGCACCGGCGGCGGATGACCCGCGTTGGCCGCCGTGATGCGGTGCTCGACCGGGTCGTACACCGCGTACAGGCAGGTCGCCATCCGGTCGGTGCCAAGACGCTGCGCCTGCTCGTCCAGGTGGTGCAGCACCTCCTGCGGCGGCAGATCCAGACCGGCCAGCGTCTGCACCGTCGTCCGCAACTGCCCCATGATCGCGGCCGAGGTCGTCGAATGACCCATCACATCACCGACGACCAGCGCGACCCGGCTGCCCGGCAGCGGGATCGCGTCGTACCAGTCGCCGCCGACGCGCGCCGACTGCGCCGCCGGGAGATAACGGCTCGCCAGCCGCACCCCGGTGACCTGCGGCAGGTCGTCCGGCAGCATCGTGCGCTGCAACTCGTCCGCGATGGACGCCTCCCGCCCGTACAGCATCGCCTTGTCGACACCGAGCGCGGAGTGCGTCGCCAACTGCTGGGCGACCTGGAGGTCCTCGTGCTCGAACGGCTCGCGGTGCGGCTCCCGCAGGAACACCGCCGCGCCGATGACCCGGCGCCGGCCGCGCAACGGGGCGACAATCGCCCGGTGGTCGTCCGGCGGGCACAGCGCGCCGGTCAGCTCGCGCAGCGCCGCCCTGGGCACCTGCGACTCGGTGAACACCGGCCGCACCCCGCGCATCACCTCGGCCAGCGGCCCGTTCCCGCGCACCTCCACCCGGGGCGTCGCGTCGATCAGCAGCGCCTGCAACGGGCCCGACCCGTCGGTGCGCAGGTCGCCCAGGGTGCCGAGGGTCAGCGCCTCGGGGATGCGGTCGGTGCGGCGCAGCCGCAGCACCCACGGCGTGACCGGCTGCTCGTCGCCGACCGGCAGCGGATCCCGCAGGTAGACGAGGATCGCGTCGGAGAACGTCGGCACCGCGGCCCGGCACAGACCGAGCACGATCTCGTCCAGATCGATGCCCCGCGC
The DNA here is from genome assembly GCF_001493375.1 of Streptomyces specialis. Lineage (GTDB taxonomy): Bacteria > Actinomycetota > Actinomycetes > Streptomycetales > Streptomycetaceae > Streptomyces > Streptomyces specialis. Next base: position 321,548 of record NZ_LN929897.1, on the reverse strand, counting down.
GATCCGGCGTGTGGCCGCCCCCACGAACCGCAGCCGGTCTGTCTCGGGCATCCCGCCGTTGAGTCCCTCGCCGCCCCTCGCCGGGCGGACGGGCGGGTGCTCCACGGAATCGGGCTCGGAGCGAGCGTGCGGCAGCGCGGAGCTCTCGGCGAACGCGGGTACGTCCGCCGTGCGAGCCACGGGCTGCGATGGGGTCGGGTCCGTCACGAGGGGCTGTCCATCCAGGCGGGGAACTGGCGTGCGGGGCGGGGGCGTTGTCGGGTACCGGTGTCCTATAGACATCTGAAGCGGGCGGGGGAAAGGATAGTGGGGACAGTAGGGGGGCCGACCGTAGTAAATATAAATAGAAGCAGGGCACATTAGCCGTGACACTCAGTGTGGACATACGCATACTATCCAGCGCGCTGTGTTGGGCTGTACAGGTAGGTGTATGTGCTGATGTCGTGTGTTAGACGGCGGAGAGAGCCGTGGTACTCATTAGCCTGTTGGTCGGCAGCTTCAGATGGGCATGAGAGACAGGGTCGTGGGGGTCGATCCTACGTTTGGTGCCAGGGGGGCTATCAAGAGGCTCTCGGGTGATCCGGCAGGCGATGTGCCCCCGGCGCGGTGGCGACGACGGTCGCGGGCCGGGCCCAGTCGGCCGGCAACTGCGGGGTGCGCCAGCGCGGGTCGGGCCGCCAGGACGCCCAGTTCTCGCAGAACGGCCGGCCCCACGCGCGGATCAGCCGGGTCGCCTCCCGGCCGGCCGCGCGGATCCGCTCCGCCTGTCCGGCGTCCAGCAGCCCGGCCTGCTGCGCCTGGGCGAATTCGTCCTCGTCCCGCCACTCCCAGCTCCGGTCGGGATAGACCGCGATGTCGAGGAAGTGATCCTCGGAATCCACCCCGCCCGACCAGCGGCTCCGGGGCTCTTCAAGATTGACGTACCAGTTCTTGAAGCGCCAGCCCCGGTCCCAGAAAAGCCACACGGACCACGGGAGGCCCGGAGCCGCCAGCTTGAGCACGCCCGCGCCGAACCAGCGGGAGCGGACGGTGGTGCGGGGCTTGGTGTAGCGGGTCGCCAGCGGCTCCTGGTGGATGGGGGTACCGTCGGCCAGCTCCGGCTTGATGCACTCGGTACCCGGCGCCATCCAGACGGCCAGCATCTCGGGCGTGTCCCGCACAACGGTGACGGGCCGGCAGATGTGGAAATCGCTCAGGCCACGGGAGCCGTTCGCCCGGTAACGCCACAGGATGTGGTCACCGGGCCGCCACGGATGCGCACCGCCGCTCGTGTCTTTTCCCGTTGTCATCTACACATGGTATTCGGGCCGACGCGGACAGCGGGCGCATCCGGGTGTGACGTGCGCTCGGGGCGTTCAGGGGCGCGTCATGCGCAGCACGTCCAGGGCCTCGTCGAGCTGCTCCAGGGTCAGGTCGCCGCGCTCGACGTACCCGCCGTCGAGGACCGTCTCGCGGATGGTCCTGCGCTCGGCGAGGGCCCGCTTGGCGACCTTGGCGGCCTCCTCGTACCCGATGTAGCGGTTGAGGGGGGTCACGACCGACGGCGACGACTCCGCGTACTCGCGGGCGCGTTCGACGTTCGCGGTGACGCCGTCCACGGTGCGGTCGGCGAGCAGGCGGGAGGCGTTGGCCAGCAGCCGGATGGACTCCAGCAGGTTCTTCGCGATGACCGGGAGCATCACGTTCAGCTCGAAGTTGCCGGAGGCGCCGGCCGTGGCGACGGTGGCGTCGTTGCCGGTGACCTGGGCGGCGACCATCAGCACGGCCTCCGGGATCACCGGGTTGACCTTGCCGGGCATGATCGAGGAGCCGGGCTGGAGGTCCGGCAGGGCGATCTCGGCGAGGCCGGTGCGCGGTCCGGAGGACATCCAGCGCAGGTCGTTGCAGATCTTGGTGAGCGAGACGGCGACCGTCCGGAGCTGGCCGGACGTCTCGACCAGGCCGTCGCGGGCGCCCTGCGCCTCGAAGTGGTCCCGGGCCTCGGTCAGCGGCAGACCGGTCGCGCGGGCGACCTCGGCGATGACGGCGGCGGAGAAGCCGGGCGGGGTGTTGATCCCGGTGCCGACGGCGGTGCCGCCGAGCGGCAGCTCGGCCAGGCGCGGCAGCGAGGCGGTCAGCCGCTCGACGCCGTAACGGATCTGCGCGGCGTAGCCGTTGAACTCCTGGCCCAGGGTGACCGGGGTGGCGTCCATCAGGTGCGTGCGGCCGGACTTGACGACCTCGGCGAACTCGGCGCCCTTGCGCTCCAGGGACTCGGCCAGGTGCGTGAGGGCCGGGATCAGCTCGCCGGTCACGGCGGCGGTGGCCGCGATGTGGATGGAGGAGGGGAAGACGTCGTTGGAGGACTGGCTGGCGTTGACGTGGTCGTTGGGGTGGACCGGGCGGCCGAGGCGCTCGGTGGCCAGCGTCGCCAGCACCTCGTTGGTGTTCATGTTCGAGGAGGTGCCGGAACCGGTCTGGAAGACGTCGACCGGGAAGTGCTCGTCCCAGCGCCCCTCGGCCACCTCCTCGGCCGCGGCGACGATGGCGTCGGCCATGTCCTTCTCGATCACGCCCAGTTGCGCGTTGACGGTGGCTGCCGCCGCCTTGATCCGGGCGAGGGCGGCGATGTGGGCCCGCTCCAGTCGCTGGCCCGAGATCGGGAAGTTCTCCACGGCCCGCTGGGTCTGCGCCCGCCACTTGGCGTCCGCCGGCACCCGCACCTCGCCCATCGAGTCGTGCTCGACGCGGTATTCGTTCGTCCCACTGCTCATGGGCACGAATCTACCCGCCGCGTTCCGCCGCCCGGCCACCCGGCCGACCCAGCGGGAACGGGACCGGCCGGACGGCCGGATCCCGGCATGCCCCGGCCGGGAGACGCCGGGTCCGCCACCTCGCGCCACCCGCCCGGCGGCGCGGAACCCGCGCGGGCGTGGACCGTGCCGGGGCGCCGGCGGACCGGCCCCGGCGATGACGAACATCACACCGGCCGCCCCCGTGAACGGCCCTCCACGTCTCCCCGGCAGCACGGAAAGGACCCAAGGTCGCAACGTCGTCCACCGCGTCCGCGTCTGATCCCCTAGCGTGAGGTCCAGGCGGTCGGGTCTGATGGGGCGGAGACGAAGTGAGCGAGCAGACAGGGCCCGGTGCGGAGCCCGGTGGCGTGCCGGCACCCGGGGGCGGGACGGCCGCCCCCGCCACCGCCCTCACGCCCACCGCCGTCTCTTATACCCCTCTGACCCTGCCGACGAAGACGATAGTGTAGTCCTCGGGGGGCGCCGCTCTCCTTAAAAAAATAATACACTAACATAGTAACAGCGTGTCACTGCAGGAGCGTCCATTGTGTATGTTTTTCTGTCCCGGAAGAGGGCGCGCTCGTGTTTTTCCTCCCTGGCACCGGGGCATGTATCATGAGAGAAGGCCCCCCCGGCGGCGGCCCCCCCCCCCCCCGCCCCCCCCCCCCCCGCCACGCCCGCCGCCCCCTGGCCCGCCGGGGCGTCCGTGCGCCGGACCGCGCTGCGGGCCCGCGCGCTGGCCGTGGCGGTGGCCCGCAAGCCGGACTGGGAGCGGCCCGGCTCCCCCTGGGTCGTCCGCCGCTGGCCCGACCTGACCGCCTGCCTGGCCGCCACCTTCTTCTTCTGGCTGTCGCTGACGCCGTCCCTCGTCCCGCGCCCCTGGTACTACCAGGGGGCCATCGGCGGCATCACCGCCGCCATCGGCTACGGCCTCGGCGCCCTGCTGAGCTGGCTGTTCCGGCTGCTGTCCCCCTGGCTGCCGGACGAACGGATCCGGGCGCGCGGCTGGCTGGCGTATCTGGTGCTGCTCCCGGGCGCCGTGGCGTTCATGCTGGGCCGCAGCGCCGACATGCAGCGCGAGCTGCGCCGCCTCCAGGGGATGCCGCCCACGCTCACCTGGCACTCGCTGATGATCGCGCTGATCTCCCTGGCGGTGCTGGCGCTGCTGCTGGTGGTGGCCCGGTCCATCCGGCTCGGCACGCGTCTGCTCACCCGGCTGCTGAACCGGTTCGTCCCCTGGCCCGTCGCGGTCGCCCTCGGGCTGGCGCTGAGCACCACCATCGTCGTCGTCGGGACCCGCGACGTCGTCTGGGACCGGGGGATCCTGGAGGTCGCCGACCGCATCGCCGCCGCCAAGGACCGCAGCACCGACCCCGGGGTGATGCGGCCCTACTCCCCCATGCTCTCCGGCAGCCCCGACTCGCTGATCTCGTGGGAGGACCTGGGCAACAAGGGCCGGACGTTCACCGGCACCGCGATCTCCGCCGAGGAGATCGCCGACTTCACCGGCGAGGAGGCGCTCGACCCGATCCGCGCCTATGTGGGCCGGGCCGCCTACGACGACTACGCGGACGGCGCCGAGCTGGCCGTGCGGGAGCTGGAGCGCACCGGCGCCTTCGACCGCGAGGTGCTGGCCGTCACCGGCACCACCGGCACCGGCTGGGTCAACCCGACGACGGTGGAGGCGCTGGAGTACATGAACGGCGGCGACACCGCCGTCGTCACCATGCAGTACTCCTACCTGCCGAGCTGGGCGTCGTTCATGGTGGACCGGAACGAGGCCGGGACCGCGACCGAGGCGCTCTTCGACGCCGTGTACGCGCGCTGGGAGCAGGAGCCGGAGGACGAGCGGCCGACGCTGCTGGTGTTCGGCGAGAGCCTGGCCGTCGCGGCGATCGAGTCGGCGTTCGACGGCCTGGACGACATGATTGCCAGGACCGATGGCGCCCTGATGATCGGACCGCCCGACTTCAGCCCGATCCACTCCGAGCTGACCGAGAACCGCGATCCGGGGAGCCCGGTGTGGCGGCCGGTGTACGACGAGGGCCGGCATGTGCGGTTCGCGCAGTTCCCCGAGGAGGACCTGGCGCGCCCGGCCGGGGAGGTGTGGGAGGAACCGCGGATCGTCTACCTCCAGAACGCCTCGGACCCGGTCGTGTGGTGGTCGCCCAGCCTGCTGTTCCAGCGCCCGGAGTGGATGGACGAGCCGCTGGGGCCGGATGTGACGTCGTCGATCGACTGGTTCCCGTTCGTCACCTTCTGGCAGACGACGGTCGACATGGCGGTCTCCTACGGGGCGCAGGCCCCGCACGGGCACCGCTACGGCTCGAACCCGGTCGACGCCTGGGCCGCGATCGCGCCGCCCGACGGCTGGACGGAGACCGACACCGAGCGGCTCGGCTGGCTGCTGGAGGTCCGTCACCCGCCGAAGCACGGCTGGGCGGGCTGACGGCCGGGCGCCGCGGGGCGCCCGGCGGTCCGCCGTCTACTCCCGGGGTCCGGCGCTCTCGTCGCTCCCGTTCACCGGGGTCGCGTCGCCAGGGCCGGTGCCCGTGCCGCTGCCTGTGCTGGTGCCGCCCGTGGCGGGGGGCTCGGCCGCCGAGGGCACCGGCGGCGGGTTCGGCGCCAGTTCGGCGACCGTCGCACCGCTGCTCACGGCCCCGGCCCGCCGGTCCGCCTCGTCCTGGTACGCCCGCAGATAGCCGACGACCGTGTTGGTCACGGCGATCAGCGGCACGGCGACGATCGCGCCCGGGATGCCCGCCAGCATCGAGCCGGCCGCCACGCCGAGCACCACGGCCAGCGGATGCACCCGAACCATCCGGCCCAGGATGAACGGCTGGAGGACGTGCCCCTCGATCTGCTGGACCAGCAGCACCACGCCGAGCACCAGCGCCGCGTCCACCACACCGTTGGTGACCACCGCCACCAGGACCGCCAGCGCCCCCGAGGCGATGGCGCCGACCAGGGGCACGAACGACGAGACGAAGACGATCACCGCCAGCGGAACGGCCATCGGCACATCGATCACGAACAGCCCGACGCCGATGCCGACCGCGTCGATCAGCGCCACTATCACCGTGCCGCGCACATATCCGGTGAGCGTGATCCAGGCGCGGGGCCCGGCCCCGGCGACCCCCTCGCGCGCCGCGCGCGGCACCAGCCGCAGGAACCAGTGCCACACCCCCGGCCCGTCGTAGAGGAGGAAGAGGACGACGAAGAGGGTGATGCCCGCGCCGGAGACGAACTCCACCACGTAGTTGACGCCTTCGAGCCCGGCCGAGGTCAGCGTGTCACTGTTGTCGCTGATCCACTCGTTGATGTTGTCGACCCACTCGTTGAGGTTCTCCTCGGTGATGTCGAACGGCAGCGCCAGGATCCAGTCCCGCAACTCCTCGATGCCGTCCTGCACCTGGTCCACGAGCCGGTCGGAGTTCTCTATCACCTGCCAGACCACGAACCATCCGATCAGGCTCATCACCGCGAAGCCGCCGAACGCGGTGACCACCGTCGCCGCGCCCCGGCTGAAGCCCACGCGCTTGAGCCAGCCGACCACCGGCTGGAGCAGCGCCGTGATGAGCAGACCGGCCGTGAAGGAGATGACGAGCAGGCTGACCGAGCTGACCACCTGGATCAGCACCCAGACCACGCCGGCCAGCACCAGCGTCCGCCACCCCGCCTCGGCGGCCACCCGCACGCCCCACGGGATCACCTCCGCCGGCTCGGACCGGATCCGGGGCACGTCGGGACCGGCTTCCCCGGGGAGCGGTCCGGTGTCCGTCCCGCCGCCGGCGGCCGGGGGCGGCGACGGCCCGTCGGCGAGGACGGCCTGACGGACCCTCGCCTCCAGCGGGCGCTCGGCCGGCTCCGGACGCCGCCGCCCGCGCACCGCCTCCACGGCCTCGGCCTCGCCGCGTTCCCCGGCCTCCTCCTCCAGGCGCTCCTGCTCACGCTCGGCAGCGGCCCTGGCACCCAGCACTCGTCTCCCGGCACGCGAGAGACCGGCCTTGAACCGGTCCAGTCGTGACATCCCGTTTCCCTCCGCCCCCGTATGACTCACCGCCGTGCGCGGGATGACGTTACCGTGCGCGGCGCCCGGGTGCCCGGCACTCCCCGGGAACGCCGAAGTCCCCGTGCCGGCAGCGGCACGGGGACTTCACAGCGCGAGGAACGGGTCAGTACCAGCCGTTGGCGGTCCAGAAGTCCCAGGCTCCGCACGGGCTTCCGTAGCGGTCGTTCATGTAGTTCACGCCCCAGCGGATCTGCGTGGCCGGGTTGGTCTGCCAGTCGGCTCCCTCCGAGGCCATCTTCGAACCCGGCAGGGCCTGCATCAGGCCGTACGCACCCGAGTACGGGTTCGTCGCCGTGTAGTCCCAACCGCTCTCGTGGTCCACGATGTTGGAGAAGCACTGGAACTGGTCGGCCGCCACGATCTGCGCGGCCATCGCCTGGACGTCCGCCTTCGTGTACGACGCCTGCACGGGGAAGTCGGTCTCGGCCGGGGCAGCGGCTGCCTGCAGCTCGCGCTCCGCCTCCTCCGCCTCGCGCTCCGCCTGCTCCTGTGCCTCGCGCTCGGCCGCGGCCTTCCGTTCGGCCGCGTCCTCGGCCGCCTGGATCCGCGCCGCCTCCTGCGCGGCCCGCCGGGCCTCCGCGTCGGCCGCGTTGGCCTGCGACTCCGCCTGCTGCGTCAACGACGCGGTGTGCAGCTGGGCATTCGTGCCGGCGGGTATCTCAGCGAGCAGCGTCGCATCCGCCGCGACCACCTCGATGGCGTCGGTGGGACGAGCCTGCTCGTCTCCCGAAGCCACGCCGACGGCAGCGCCGACGGTGGTCACCGCGGTGGCGGACGCCACTGCGAATCCCCGGACCGAAATCCCGGTCACACGGTTTCCTTCCGACATCGCCCACTCGGATGACCCTGCGGGCGCAATCGTGCCCCTGACACGGACCTCCCCTGGTGTGTTCACAGGAGGCACTGGCCCGGTCGCGGTCTCGCGCGGTGAGGCGCGGGACCGACGTGGAACTTCGGGCGGCATACGGCGAGCGGCTGTTCAGTTGTGAAACGCAGTCCTTGCGGTGCCCTTGGGGGCATCGGGGCCGTATGCGGGGCCTGACAGACGCACACACTGCCGGACACGGATGCTCCGAGGCAATTCAGCCTGATGTGGGAAAGCTCACAGGCCGTTTGGGGTTGCCAAACGAAGGATAACCCTTTTCAAGGCCCTCACCTGCGCCTCCACCGGCCCCGATGCCCCCAAGGGCACTACTTGTCGACGCGCGTGAACAGACCACAGCTCGCCTATCCTCTTCGTCGGCAGCGGCAGATGTGTATAAGGGACGGCTGTTGATGATTCCGCCCGCCCGTCCCTTTCGGGCCGGGCGGGCGGAGGGGCGATCAGGGCCGTCAGATCCTGCCGTCCTCCAGCATCTCCGTCACCAGCGCGGCGATCGGCGACCGTTCCGAGCGGGTCAGCGTCACATGGGCGAAGAGCGGATGCCCCTTGAGCTTCTCCACCACGGCCACCACACCGTCGTACCGCCCCACCCGGAGGTTGTCCCGCTGGGCGACGTCGTGCGTCAGCACCACCCGGGAGTCCTGCCCGATCCGGGAGAGCACCGTCAACAGCACGTTCCGCTCCAGGGACTGGGCCTCGTCCACGATGACGAACGCGTCGTGCAGCGAGCGGCCCCGGATGTGGGTCAGCGGCAGCACCTCCAGCATGCCGCGCGCAACCACCTCCTCGATGACCTCCCGGGTGGTCACCGCCGAGAGCGTGTCGAAGACGGCCTGCGCCCACGGGTTCATCTTCTCGGCCTCGGTGCCCGGCAGATAGCCCAGGTCCTGGCCGCCGACCGCGTACAGCGGCCGGAAGACCATCACCTTGCTGTGCTGCCGCCGTTCGAGCACGGCTTCCAGGCCCGCGCACAGCGCGAGCGCCGACTTGCCGGTGCCCGCCCGGCCGCCCATGGAGACGATCCCGACCGACGGGTCGAGCAGCAGGTCGAGCGCGATCCGCTGCTCGGCGCTGCGCCCGTGGATACCGAACGCCTCCCGGTCCCCGCGCACCAGCTTCACCCGCCGGTCCGGCGTGACCCGCCCCAGCGCCCGGCCCCGCTCCGAGGAGATCACCAGCCCGGTGTGCACGGGCAGTTCGGCGGCCTGCTCGTCGTGGACGCTCTCGGTGGCGAACAACTCGTCGACCGTCTCCCCGGTCAGGGTGATCTCCACCATGCCGGTCCAGCCATCGGCGTCGGTGATCGCGAGCTCCGCCCGGTACTCCTCGGCGGCGAGCCCGACCGACGACGCCTTGATGCGCAGCGGCAGATCCTTGGAGACGACCGTGACATCGTGACCCTCGGCCTGGAGATTGCGCGCCACCGCGAGGATGCGGGAGTCGTTGTCCGTCAGGCGGCCCCGCTCGTTGAGCATGGCGGCCGGCAGGACCGCCGGATCCGAGTGGTTCAGCTCGACCCGCAGCGTGCCGCCGAGATCGTTGATGGGCAGCGCGGTGTCGAGCCGCCCGTGCCGGACGCGGAATTCGTCCAGACGACGCAGGACCTCCCTCGCGAAGTACCCGAGTTCGGGGTGGTGCCGCTTCGCCTCCAGTTCGGAGATGACCACGACCGGCAGGACCACCTCGTGCTCGTCGAAGCGGGTGATGGCCGCCGGGTCGGCGAGCAGGACACTGGTGTCGAGGACGTACATGCGCCGGTCGTTCGAACGCTTCTTGCTGGTGACCACGTGTGGACGAACCCCCTCGGAAGAGGTGCGGAATCAAGGCGCCCGAGGCGCCGGGGGTCAAGAACGCCGGCCCCGGCCCGTACGCGCGCACGGGCCCGGTACCGGCCCTGATCCCCACCTGAGACAGGGGGTGTCGTGGTACGCAAACGGGCCTCCCGGCGGACAGCGACGCCGCGCTGTCCGCGAGGAATATGCCCGCTGTCTGCACATCTCATGCGAAGAACGGGCTGGCCGGGCGGACCCTCGGGTCCGCCCGGCCGGCGACGTGTTTCCGCGCGGGACGCCCCGCGGCGCTCTCAGATGCCGTAACGCCGGTGCCTGGCCGCGTAGTCGCGCAGCGCCCGCAGAAAGTCGACTTTGCGGAACGCGGGCCAGTGCACCTCGCAGAAGTAGTACTCGGAGTGGGCGCTCTGCCAGAGCATGAAACCCGACAGCCGCTGCTCCCCGCTGGTGCGGATCACCAGATCCGGGTCCGGCTGGCCGCGGGTGTAGAGGTGCTCGGAGATGTCCTCCACCTCGAGCCCCTCGGCGACCTGCTCCAGGGTCTGCCCCTCGGCGGCGCGCTTGGCCAGCAGGGAACGGACGGCGTCGGTGATCTCCTGCCGGCCGCCGTAGCCCACGGCGACGTTGACGAGTATGCCCTCGCGTCCCCGGGCCAGCTCCTCGGCCTCCCGCAGCACCCGGCGGGTGCGCTCCGGCAGCACGTCCAGGGCGCCCACGTGGTTGACGCGCCAGCGGCCGTCCTCGGCCAGGCCGCGGACCGCGCCCTCGACGATCGACAGCAGCGGGGTCAGCTCCTCCGGGGCGCGGTTCAGGTTGTCCGTCGACAGCATCCAGAGCGTGACGACCTCGACGTCCGTCTCCTCGCACCAGCCCAGCAGCTCCTGGATCTTCGCCGCCCCGGCCTCGTGCCCCTGCCGGGTGGTGCTGCCCGCCGCCTTCGCCCAGCGGCGGTTGCCGTCCAGGATGACCCCGATGTGCTTGGGCCCGCGGTCGGTGTCGAGACGGCCCTCCACCCGCCGGGCGTACAGCCTCACGGCCAGGCGGCGCAGCTTGTTCCTCATGGTGTGTCAGCCCCTCCGGTGCCCTCTGCCCGACCCCGGCACTCTACTGCCGGTCATGGGACCCGCGGACCGGAACGGAGTGATCCGGCCGCCACGCGCCTTCACACGGCGGGCACAAAAAAGCGGGCCGGTCCGTGGGGGGGGTGACGGACCGGCCCGAGGGGGGGATTCCACCGTAACGCATGACCGGGCGTGGTGGCTGCACCTCCCACAGAATCAGACCGCGAGTCCACCGAGGAGCAGCGCGACCAGGGCGCCCAGCGCCATGAACGGACCGAACGGGATGGTCCGCCCGCGTCCCCGCCCGTCCCTTATACACATCTTGGTATGGAGCTAGGCGCCGCAGACGATCCAGAGCGTGGCCGATTGGTCGGAAGCGCCAGAGGTGAATAAGAGACAGAGGGCGCCCAGCGCCATGAACGGACCGAACGGGATGGTCCGCCCGCGTCCCCGCCCACCCGCGATGACCTGGGCGAACCCGTAGCCGGCCGCGAACAGGAAGCCGGCGAACGTGCCGAGGAACACGGCGGCCCAGCCGTACCAGCCCATGGCTACCCCGATCGGGGTAGCCAGTTTGACGTCTCCGAAGCCCATGCCGTTCGGGTTGACGAGAAAGAGGACGAAGTACACCCCCGTCAGCACCACCCCGCCCAGCAGCGCCCGCCGCCAGCTCCCGCCGGCCCCCGGCAGCAGCGCCGCCACGCCGAGCCCGGCGACCAGGGCGGCGGCCAGCGGAAGGGTGAGGACGTCCGGCAGCCGCTGCACCGCGAAGTCGACGGTGGCCAGCAGCACCGCGACCGGCGCGGCCAGCAGCCAGACGGCCAGCTCCGGCCTGGCCCCGGTGGCGGCGGCCAGGACCGCGCAGACCCCGGCGGTCCCGGCGGCCATCCGGACGGGCGGGGCGCCGGAGGAGGGCGCCGCCGCGCACGCGGCGCAACGCCCGGTCCCCAGCCAGCCGCGCGGACGCACGGCCAGCGGATGTCCGGCGGGGCACGCGGACCGCCACGGCTCGTCCGGTTCGACGGCCAGCCGGTACCCGGGCCTGACCAGCAGCGGCCCGGCCAGCGCGCCGTAACCCGCGGCGGCGGCGATGAGGAGGGGGTGCACGGCCCGAAGCGCGTCTGTTATACACATCTGGCGACGGCGCCGAAGGGGGGAGTGGGGAGCGCCGTGGCTGGCGGGTGGCTTAAACAAAAGAAAGGGGAAGTGACCGCGTGCCAGTCCTCGCCGGCGTGGCCGCGGTGGCACGCCGGGCGGGGCCGGGGGCGGTGGGGGAGAAGGCGGGACACGGGCGGCGTACCCGGGGGGGGGGGGCGGGGGGGGGGGGGGGAGGCCGGAAAGGGAGGGGCGGGGCGGACGCCCCCCCGGCACCCCGGCCGCCGCGGGTTACGGCGCGCTGGCCGCAGTAGATGTCGGCAGGTGCCAACGTTCGGAACACTACCGCACATGACGGGAGCACGTGCCCTCCGTGCGGCGGTCAGCCCCCGGCGACGCGGCGCAGCGCCCGGCCGTACCCCCGGGCGACGAGCCGCTGCCCCGCCCGGCCCACGGGCCCGGCGGCCCGCGCGTACCAGGCCGAGGGGCGGCTGAACGCGGTGACCACCAGCCAGACCGAGTCGTCCGGCAGCCGCTCGACGACGAATGCTTCTTCACCGGCCTCGGGATGTCCGGACAGCGTGCCGTAGGCGAACCCGATCCGGTCCGGCTCCCTCACCACCCACACGACGCGGCACGGCGCGCGCAGCCGCAGCGGCCCGACACCGATCCCGACGGTGACCTCGACCCCGGGCGCCGCCTCGGCGGCATCCGCCTCCACGGTCATCCCCACGCCCCGGTGCATCCGCCACTCCAGCAGGGCCCGCCCGGCGGCGTCCCGCGCCGCCGGGCCGGTGCCGAGGCGGGTCCGCCGCCGCAGGAGGTGGAACCCGGGCGGCGGCAGCGCCGCTCCGGCGCCGCCGTCGCGGGTGGCGCCGACATGCGGGTAGGTGAAGCCGTCCGTGTGTCCCTCGGTGCCGCTCATGAGGACGTCGTACCCGGCCCGGCACTGCCCCCTCTACAACTCCTGCGCTGCCGAAGCACACGCCATTGCCGTCGCCTGTGCCGCACCGCCCTCGGTTTTTCGGCCTGCCTCGTGGGCCAGGATGTGTGTAGAGGATGATGGTGTAGCAGGCCTCGTCGTCGATGGTCATCTCGTCGGGGTCGATCTCGATCGCGGACGGCGGCCCGTCCGCCGCGCCGGAGCCCTCCGGGTACGTGACCACCACCCGGTGCGCCCCGTCCTCCCGGGCCCGTTCGGCCTCCGCCAGCAACTCCCCGATCGTGGGCACCCCGTCGTCCGGCTCCCGCCACGGCTCCGCGGCCGTCGCCTCCACCACCCGGCCGCCGACGACGGAGACCTCGAAGACGCCGATCAGACTCCGTTCCCCGCACATGGATTCGAGGGTGTACCGGTAGTCGTCCGGCTCCCGCCACTCCTCCGCGCCGCCGGACGGCGTGGAGTCGCCGCAGGCGACCGGCGCGGCGAGCAGGAACAGGGCGCCGACCACGGCGCGGGGCGTCTTCACACCACTGGGACGGGCGCCGGCGCGGTCCGGTTCCCCGCGCGGACGGCACTAGGATGCGCACGGACGCACGCCGCCGCCACGACCGCGATCCGCCGGGGGGATGCATGGCAGGGCAGCAGGGCACACCGCCGCAGTTCGGCGCGCTCGAACCGGGCGACCCCCGCGAGGTCGCCGGCTACCGGCTCCAGGCCCGCCTCGGCGCGGGCGGCATGGGCAGCGTCTTCCTCTCTTATACGCGCGGCGGGCAGCCGGTCGCGGTCAAGGTGGTGCGCGCGGAGTTCGCGCGGGACCCGGAGTTCCGGCGGCGCTTCGAACTGGAGGTGCGGGCGGCGCGGCGGGTGCAGGGCGTGTACACGGTGCCGGTGCTCGACAGCAACACCGAGGGCGAGGCCCCCTGGCTCGCCACCGCCTTCGTCCCCGGCCTCTCCCTCGCCGACGCGGTGCGGACGCACGGCCCGCTGCCGGTGGAGACGGTGCTGCTGCTGGTGGGCGGGGTGGCCGAGGCGCTCCAGTCGATCCACGCGGCCGGGATCATCCACCGCGACCTGAAGCCGGGGAACGTCCTGCTGGCGTCGGACGGCCCCAAGGTGATCGACTTCGGCATCGCCAGGGCCGCCGACACGACCGCCCTGACCGGCGCGGACGTCCGGGTCGGCACACCGTCCTACATGGCCCCCGAACAGATCACCGGCGCCCCGGCCACCCCCGCGACGGACGTCTTCGCCCTGGGCCTGATCGCCCACCACGCGGCGACCGCCGCCCACCCCTTCGGGGAGGGGACGGCCCACGCGGTGATGTACCGGATCGCCCAGGAACCCCCGGACCTGTCGGCGGCCCCGCCCGCGCTCCGCGACCTGATCACGGCCTGCCTGGCGAAGACCCCGGCCGCGCGCCCCACCCCGGCCGAGGTGATCGAGACCTGCCGCGCCCTGTCCCCGGGACAGACCCTGCGCCCCGCCTCTTATACACCTCTGACGCCCCCCCCCAACCGCAGCGGGGAGAACCGGGAGGCCCGCCCACCCCCGGCAACCACACCACGCTTCCCCCCCGACGACCAACCAGCCCCCGGACACGAACACCCCGGGGGAGGACCGGGCGGAGGAGCAGAACGACGACGGGACCGGGGACGACACCGGGTCACCACCGCCGACGCCCGACCCCGACGCTCCTTACACGCTGACGCGAAGCGATGTGGAGGTGGACATCGTCGCCCCGGTCTTCATCGCCGACACGGATGTGGCCCTAGATCGCTGCGTCGGAGCCAACCGCACCCTGGTCGATCTCGATGAGCTGCGCGTGGAGCCCGACATCATCTCCGGGGCCAGCGGCCCTTTCGGCGACTACGAATTGCAGTACATCCACTGCGACGACCCGAACCTCCTGGGTCAGGGCATCGAGTTCCATCCGCAGACTTTCACGGGAATCATCGACGACCCGGACGCCACCGCGGAGGAGTGCCACGAAGCGGCCAATGCCGCGACGCTGCCCGATGTCATTCCGGTGGAAGACATTCTGGAGGACTCCACCCTGCACGAAGGCGTCGGTATCTGTGCGGAAACCGTGGAGAACAATCTGGTCCTGCTGTGGATCGATGACGTCACCGTCGACCCGTACAACGAGAACCTGCGGACCTACCTCACGACCGCGACCCAGTGGAGGATCAACGACTGAAGGACTCAGTCACTGGTGGGCCACGAGATCTCCACCCGCCGGTTCCGCTGGCGTCCTTCCTCGGTCTCGTTGTCGTACAGGGGATAGTCCTCGCTGTATCCGCGCACGTTGAACTGGATGCCCGTGGGGTCCGCGATGAGTTCCAGCAGCGCCTGGTGCGTGTTCCTGGCCCTGCCCTCGGAGAGGTCGACGCCGCTCTCGTACGAGCCCTGGTCGTCGGTGAACCCGAAGATGTTCACCTGTGTCGGCTGGTACTCGTCGATGGCTGCCGCGACCTCCATGAGCGCGCCTCGCGAGTCCTCGGAGAGTTCGTCGCTGCCCTCTCCGAAGAGGACGTCCGTCTGCAGCGTGAACTTGTGCTGTCCGCCGGTCTGTTCCTCGCGCTGCTCACCGCCTCCGCCACCATTGGGCTCCTGCCCACCGGTGTCGTCGTCGTCCTCGCCGCCCGCGCCTTCCTCACCGCTCGGGTCTTCCTCGCCACCCGTGTCGCCACTCTCGCCGTCACCGAGGCTCTCGGTGACACTCTTGACGTCCAGCACGCGCGGCTCGGCCAGGGTGGCTCCGTCACCGAGCATGAGCCCCGCGGCGTCCGGATCGATCTCCGGCGGAGGTGGGGCCTCGTAGCCCGGAGGCTGTTCGACTTCTTCGCTCTCATCGGCGGCTGCCACCGGCACGGCGAATGCCCCGACGACCAGGGCGGTCGTCAGAACCGCGGCGGCCCGGCCCGATTGGTGCAGCAGGTACCTCATCAGGTCCCCTCAATGAATCTCGATGGTGGCGTGAGGCATTTGCCCGATCTGGAAATCGACCTCCGTGGTCCCGGGGTCGGGCTCGGGGAACTGGGCGAACCACGTCTCCGTGGCTCCGGCGTCGATCTGCAGCCCGAAGTTGGTGCACAGGCAACGGCCCTCGGTATCCCGCAGGATGAGGTACCTCTTCTGCTCCTCCCGGGCGACAAGTGTCGCTCCCGCCATTGAGAAGTCGTTGCCCGCGAGTTCGTTCTCCTCGCCGGCCCAAGCCGAAGTGCCCCAGCCGTCCGAGCCGCCGTTGTGGATGGTTCCCTCGATCGTGAGGAAACCACCGGCCTCCCGTTCGGCGCGGGTGATGGTCAGTGTGATGTCCTCCTCGCCTGTGACCTCGGCGAGGGGCTCCTGCTCCGACGGCTCCTCCCCGCCCGACGGTTCGTCCTCGGACGAGCCGTCCCCCTCCGCGTCGCCGCCGTCCACCTGCTCCGTGGGGGTACCGCCGGCGCCGTCCTCTCCCCCGTCGTCACCACCTCCGCCGCCACAACTCGCGACGGCGACGACGAGCGCGGCGCCCAGAGCGACAACAATCAGGATCAGGCGCGACTTGCTATCACGGAGGTCCATCGGGGGCTGTTCCTTTGCGTTCAACTCGTCGTCGGTCAGTCGTCCAGATAGATGTAGAACAGATCGCGTGCCTCGGGCAGTTCGTCCTGGTCACCCGGGTCGAAGGCCACGTCCCGGTCGTCCTCACAGCGAAGCTCCACTCGGTCCTCCTCCTCCGACTCGCGTTCGCACAGACTCCGGATGACGGCCGTTGCCTCGGCACGCGCTGTCTGGTCCTCCGTGCCGGGGAGGAGGGACTCCCCTACAGTGTCGCGGGTCCGCACCTCGACGGTGTACCCGGTACGGTCGTAGTCGGGTTCGCAGGAGATGACGACGGCGTCGTTGCGATCGGCCAGCTGGGGCGCGGCGTCTTCGCACGCCTCGGGCACGTGGAAGTCGTCGCCCGACAGGATGTTCTCGATGTCCCCACCGTCATCGATCGTGTGGAGGAACTCCTCGAAGAGATGGTCCCTGCTCTCCCGGGCAGCGGCGAGAGCCGCCGCGTCGGCCGCGGATTGACCGCTGCTGCGCGTGACCGCCGCCTGGGCGAAGACGAAGAAAAGCAGAGCCACCGTCAGCAGGCCACTGATCATCCATATGTACAGCGGGAAAACGGCGCCCCGGCTCCGGTCCGTCAGCCGCCGGTGATACTTCCCACCGCGTCCCGAACCGAGTCGGCCACAGTGGTGTCGATGTCCAGCGCCATCACGGCCACCACCACAGTGGCGATCAAGAGCAGCAGCCCCGCGTATTCCACGAAGCCCGCGCCGCGGTCGTCGAGGCGGTGGTGGAGGCGGTTGGTGATCTTGTGGCTCCAGGTCGACAGCAGCCTGCTCATGGCGTCCCTCTCCTCCGGCTGACGCCGGTTCAGCCGGCCTCTCTTGGCCCCTGTGCCGCCGCGTCCCGCCGTGCTGCGGGACGTGGGTTCCGGGTATGGGGGACGGCGGGCCGCTCTGCCGTGATGGCACCCGTGTGTGCGCGGGACGCGCCATGCCCGACCCCCTCCCAGCGGGGCAACCCGTACAGCTATCGGCACTGACTGTGCCACACCGAGCGCGAGTTGGGCAGGGAGACCCAGGCGATCCGTTGGCATTCCGTAGTGCCGTGGATAGCTGAGCGCGACCTTCCGCTCGGCGCATGAGCACCCGTGCCCATCGGAGGGGGCGGGCAAACGCCGTCACACCGGCTGTTGGCCGCCGCCTTCTCCGCCGCCGCCGTCCTGGAGGGAACGCTCCAGCTCGGCCTCGAACTCGTTCACGGTGCGGATCACCGTCTCGGCCATCTCGGCGAGGCCGGTGAGCTGTTCGCTGATGTCGCCGCGGCCGTCGCGCCAGCCGCTGACGAAGCTGTCGAGGGCGTCCACGATCCGGCCGTCCCCGAACGAGTCGTTGTACTCGTCGAAGGTGTCCCCCGTACGGTTCATGTACTCCTTGACCGCGCGCAACTGCGGGGCGAACTCGCCCAGCGCGTCCAGCGGAATCGCGATCCGCTCGTCAGACATGGTTCCCCCGGCTCTCAGATGAAGCGGAACGTGGACGTGATGGCGTCGAACACGTCGAAGAACGAGTCGGCCAGGTCCAGCACCTGGCTGCTGCCCGACACCAGGGCGACCGCCTGGGCGTCGTCCGGTACGGGGATGAACGTCTGCATCAGCACCGCGCGCACGTGCCGGGTGTCACCCGGGACGGAGATGTCCTCGATGCCGCGCGTGCGGGCGGCCACGCCGACGTCCTTGATGTCCACCGTCGACACCTCGCGCCACGCGTCGCCCTCCTTCCGCGCCGTCCGCGTGCCCAACTGGGCCGCGATCGAGGCGGGATCGGGCGGCAGGGGCCCGCCGGCCGCGGGGCGCGCGCCGATCACCGAGACGGTCACGGACGCGGTGACGGGCGGTCCGCCGCCGAAACTCTGGGCCATGCAGCCGCAGTAGACCGCGCCCGAGTCCCATGCCTCGCGCGCCTGGCGGCGCAGGAACGACGTGATCAGCTCCCGGTGCTGGGCCATGTCCGGCTGGCCCTGGATCCGCTCGTCGACCATGCGGCGGATGCTGTTGTCCCTGGTCTCCGGGCGCAGGTCGAACTCCCACCAGGAATCGGGCACGGATATCCGGAAGCCCTGGCGTTCGATGGTGACCGCGTCGGTCCATTTGTCGGCCATCGCCACTCCCCTCGCGGGGCCCGCCTATTCGCGGAGCCCTTCTTCCAACTGCCGGTCCAGATCGCGGAAGCCGTCCGCGGCGCCGTCCAGGAAGTCGCCCAGCCCCTGGAGGGACTCGACGGCCTGCTTGCCGCCGGTCGTGAACTCCTCGTAGGACTGGTCGAACGCCTGCGACGAGCGGCTGGTGACATAGCCGTCCCGGACCAGGTCGCTGACGTACACCCGCAACTGGTCCAGCTTGACCGTCAGCTCCTCCTTGGCCGCGTGGAGCCGGTCGGCCGCATCATGCATGTCCTGATAGGTAACGTCGAGATCTGCCATCGGCGGCACCCCCTTCCGGCCCAGCGTACGCGGGGTCCGGTCGTCGTCGCGCTACGGGTTCGCAACAGGTCGGTCCCCGTCGCTCAGTCCCCGAGGACCTGGCCGAAGTCCGTGCCGGAGCCCAGGATCATGCCGGTCACGATGATGATCATCGTGGCCGGGACCATGAACACCAGCGTCGCCATCGTCGCCATCGGGATCGCCCGCGCGGCGCGGCGGCGGGCGTTCTGGGCGTCCGTGCGGCGCATGTCCCGGGCGATCTGGATCAGGGTGTCGGCGATCGGGGCGCCGAGTTCCTCGCCCTGCTGGAGGGCGGAGACGAACTGGTTGACCGGCTCCGAGTCGTTGCG
Organism: Streptomyces specialis; assembly: GCF_001493375.1. Lineage (GTDB taxonomy): Bacteria > Actinomycetota > Actinomycetes > Streptomycetales > Streptomycetaceae > Streptomyces > Streptomyces specialis. Next base: position 302,556 of record NZ_LN929897.1, on the reverse strand, counting down.
GCGGCGCAGTTCGTCGAACGCCTGCCGCCGCGGGACGCCGACGTCCATCTGGCGCAGCGCGATGCGGATCTCGTCGGCCCACGGGCCCTCGTACCGCGCCGAGACGCGGTCCAGGGCCTGCCGGAAGCCGAGTCCGGCCGAGACGACGACGGCGAGCACGTCGAGGAAGTCCGGCAGCGTGCGGTCGATGACGTCGCGGCGGGTCCGGACGCCCTGCCAGATGGCGAGGTCCGCGGCGAACGCGCCGAACCCGAGGCCGAACAGCGCGAAGAGCGGGAAACCGGCGCTGATGAAGATCAGGGTGGTCAGCAGCCCGAAGATCCCGTAGACCGCGCGGCGGGCCGCGTACCGGTCGATGGTCAGGCCCTGCGGGTTGCCCGCCTGGTCGATCCGCTTGCGCTTGCGGTCGACGGCCTTGCGGCCCATCAGCCGCAGCACCAGCGGCGCGAAGCGCATCCCGAGCCGGTCGACGGCGGAGCCGCCCGCCGAGACGCGGGTGGAGCCGACTTCCAGGGCGAGTTGGAGGTCGGCGGGGAGCGGGGTGCCGGAGCGCAGCATGCGCACGGCGGTGACGATCCCGAAGACGGCGGCGCCCATGGCGAGGCCGAGCAGCAGTCCCATGCGGCGCTCCCTACACGTCGATCCGGCCGAAGCGGCGCACGACGACGAATCCGACGACGTACAGGCCGAGCGCCACCAGCATCGCGATCTGCCCGCCGGGGCTGCCGGTGACCCGGCCGAGCGCGCCGGGCGACATGGCGTTGATCATCAGCAGCGCGCCGAGGCCGAGCACCGGGACGGTGACGGCGGTGGCGTTGATCTCGGCGAGCATGGTGCGCACTTCGCGCCGGGTCTCCTTGCGTTCCTCCAGGGTGGAGGTGAGGTTGCGCAGCGACGCGACGATGGTGCCGCCGGCGCGGTTGGCGAGGATCAGGGTGGTGACCAGCACGTTCAGCTCGCGGGACGGCAGCCGGGTGCCCAGTTCGTGCAGGGCCTCCTCCAGGGAGCGTCCGACGGCGAGCTGGTTGGCGACGATGGCGAGTTCGGCGCCGGCCGGCTCGTCCATCTCCTCGGCGGCCATGGACAGGGCGGTGCGCATGGCGAGTCCGGCGGCGGTGCCGTTGGCGATGAGCCGGGCCAGCTCGGGGAGTTGGTTGATGAACTTCTCGGTGCGCCTGGTCCGCTGCCAGGTGAGGAAGAGGTTGCCGCCCCAGAGGGCGACGAGCGCGAAGACCGGGCCGAAGAACGGCGCCAGCACCGCCGAGCCGATCAGCCAGAGCGCGGCGACCGCGCCCAGCACGTACGCGGCGTACTCGCCGACGGTCAGGTCGAGGCCGGTGGCCTGGAGCCTGAGCTTGATCCGCCGGCCCAGCCGGGTGTCGCGCAGCCGCCGGTCCAGGGCCTGGAAACGGCGGCGGCGCCCCGGTGGCGGGGCGGCGCCGCCGTTTCCAGGACCTGGACCGGGCGTCTCTTATACAAATATGAAGCTGCCGGCGAAGGGGGCAGGGGACGAATCGGTCGCTAGTCCACAAGTGTCAGGACAGAATCACAAACGGCATCCACTGCTGTCGGACACTTCTCGA
>NZ_LN929897.1:166523-300398 GCF_001493375.1 Streptomyces specialis | reverse complement strand
GGCGCGGGGGGAGTGCGGCGGCGGGGCGGTTGGCGAGGGGCCGGGCGGGCTGGGGGGGTGGGGGGGTGAAGTTCGCGGGGCGCCGGGTCCGCTGCCGGGTGGGGAAGAGGTTGCCGCCCCAGAGGGCGACGAGCGCGAGGGCCGGGCCGACGAGCCGGCTGAGCACCAGGCGCCGCTGCTCGCGCCCGCCGGCGTAGAGCTGGATCCCGGCGACGGCGCAGATGAGCGCGAGCAGCACGAGGCCGATGACGAGGAGGGACAGGGTGCCCATGGGTCAGCTCGCCTCCCGGGTGGCGAGGTGGGTGTCGTCGAGGTGGACGCCGAACGCCTGCGGGATCGGCTCACCGGCCAGGTAGAGGCGGTCGGCGACGGCCCGGGGTATCGGGTAGTGGTGGAACCGGCCGTGCACGCGGCCGTCGGGGGTCATCGGCTCGGGGCGGAACTCGGCGACGGTGGCGATGCGGAACGGCTCGCGGCCGTGCGAGGAGAGGATGGCGACCTCGGCCAGGCGGCGGGAGCCGTCGGGGTGGCGGGTGAGCTGGACGAGGACATCGACCGCGCTGTTGATCTGGTCGCGCAGCGCCTCGAACGGGACCTGGAGCTCGGACATGGAGGCCAGGGTCTGGAGGCGCAGCAGCGCGTCCTCGGCGTTGTTGGCGTGGACGGTGGCGAGGGAGCCGTCGTGGCCGGTGGACATGGCCTGGAGCATGTCGAGGGTCTCGCCGCCGCGGACCTCGCCGACGATGACGCGGTCGGGGCGCATGCGCAGGGAGTTCCGCACCAGATCGCGGATGGTGACCTCGCCCTTGCCCTCGATGTTGGGCGGGCGCGACTCCAGGCGGATGACGTGGCTCTGCTGGAGCTGGAGTTCGGCGGCGTCCTCGACGGTGACGATGCGCTCGCCCTCGGGGATCAGGCCGCTGAGGGCGTTGAGCAGGGTGGTCTTCCCCGAGCCGGTGCCGCCGGAGACGATGATGTTGAACTTGGCCCGCACCAGCCCGGACAGCAGCATGACGAGCTGTTCGTCGAGGGTGCCGAAGCCGATCAGCTCGGCGAGGGTGTAGGCGCGGGGGAAGCGGCGGATGGTGAGGGTGGCGCCGCTCAGGGACAGCGGCGGGATGATGACGTTGACCCGTTCGCCGGTGGGCAGGCGCGCGTCGACCATCGGATTCGACTCGTCCACGCGGCGGTTGACGGTGGAGACGATGCGTTCGATGGTCTGCATGAGCTGTTCCTCGGACGCGAAGCGCAGCGGCAGCCGTTCGACGCGGCCGGAGCGTTCGACGTAGATCTGGTCGGGGCCGTTGACCATGATCTCCGTGATGGAGGCGTCCTCCAGCAGGGGTTCGAGGATGCCGAGGCCCAGCGCCTCGTCCACGACGCGGCGGATGAGCAGGGCGCGCTGCTGGGTGGACAGGACCGGGCCCTCGCGGCTGAGGATGTGGCCCAGCACGCGTTCGAGCCGGTCGCGGCGGTCGCCGGTGCCGAGCGAGGACATCTCGGCGAGGTCGATCTCCTCCAGCAGCTTGGCGCGGTAGGTCGCGACGAGCCGGCTGTCGCCCGGTCCGGTGTCGGTGGTCTCGTCGGGGGCGTGGACTCGGGATCTCAGGCCCATCGCTCGCTCCTCACCTCGGTGCCCCTCGCTGTCTCGGCTCGTCCCCGCCCGGTCGTCAGTCGCACGGCATCGTCACGGTTCTGCTGGCCTCGCCGAAGAGGTCGACGAACGGCAGGACGGACGGCACGGTGACGCTGGCCGTCACGGTGGCCTCGTCGCCGCAGGTCGCCTCGGCCTCGACACTCACGGTCAGCCAGTCGCTGACCGCGGCCCGGCCGGCCGCGGCGTACTCGTCCTCGATCTCCTCCTGCGCGGCGGTCCTGGCGGCTGCCCTGGCCGCGGAGCCCGCCTGCTGTGCGGCATACCCGACGAGTCCGAGCTGAAGCGCGGTCAGGGCGACGAGCACCAGCAGCGGCAGCCAGCCGGCGAACTCCACGGCGGTGACGCCGCGGTCGTCCCTCCACGGCGGGCGGCGGGGGTGTCGTCCGGTCATGGGTCAGCCCTCCTCCGCCGCGCCGGCCGAGCCGGAGACTGTCAGGGGCAGGTTGAACGCGCCGGGGAACAGGACGGGGACCCGCAGATCGATCTCGGCGCGGCGGACGTTGCCCACCAGCGGGCACGAGACGTCGGCCTCCCAGGCGGCGGGCAGGTGCGCGGTGGCCGCGGCCTCGCAGGCCGCCTCGGCGTCGCCGTCGGCGCCCGCGCCGGCCCGCGCCCCCTCGTCGGCCGCGTTGCCGGCGAGCGAGAACGTGTAGCCGATGAGGACGCACTGCCAGATCATGGCCAGCATCACCAGGATCAGCGGGAAGATGCCGGCGAACTCGACCAGCACCGCGCCCCGGTCGCGCCGGGGTCCGCCCGCCGCTGTCCGCCGCGGGGCCGCCCCGCGGGGTGTCATGGCCGCCTGCCCCGGCGTCTGCCGACTCCGGCGGTGGCCGGCTCCGGGGCGACCAGGCCGAGTTCGACGGCGAGCGCCCACATGGCGCGCCGTACGTGGCCGCGCGCGTCGAGGTCCTGGATCCGGCCGGCGTCCTGCGCCTCCTGCAACTCGCGGAAGCCCGCCGGGATCACGCTGCGGGCGACGTGGGTGCCGGTGATGCGGGAGATGAGCTGCGGCTGGATGTGGCTGGTGCGCCCGAGGCGGTTGACGACGGTGAGCGTGTCGGCTGCCTTGCGGATGCGGAGCCGGTCCCACATGCGGACCATGCGGTTGACGGCGCGGACGGAGATGACGTCCGGGGTGGTGACGAGAAGGGCGATGTCGGCCATCTCGACGGCGGCGGCGTTGGCGCTGTTCATGTGCGAGCCGCAGTCCACCACGACGACGTCGTACCGGGACTTGACCGCCGCCAGCACCTGCCGGGCGGTGGCGTCGCTGACGTCCTCGCCGCGCTCGCCCTCGGCCGGCGCGATCAGCATGGACAGGCCCGTCTCGTGCGTGAACACCGCCTCGGCCAGCACCTGCGGGGTGATGTCGACGATCCCGGCCAGGTCCGCGACCGACCGGCGGAACTGCACGTCGAAGTAGGAGCCGACGTCCCCGCACAGCAGGTCGAGGTCGACCAGGATCGCGCCCCGTTCGAACGGCCCGGCGGTCTGCGCGGCCAGCGCGAGCTGGGTGGCCAGCACGGTGGCGCCGACGCCGCCCTTGGCGCCGGAGACGGTGACGATCCGGCCGCCGGGGCCGGGGGCGGGGGTCTCGCCGCCCGCGCCGAGGTGGCGCCGCATGCCCGCCGCCCACTGGGCGGCTGCCTGCACCCGGGCGCCGAGTTCGTCGTAGGACAGGGGCAGTCCGGCCAGTCCCCGGGCGCCCGCGTCCATCGCCGCCGAGTACAGCGCGGCGGTGGGCTCGCCGGAGACGAGCACCACGCCCACCGCCGGGAAGCGCAGGGCGACTTCGCGGATCAGCTCCAGGGCGGGCAGCGGCCCGATGTGCTCGTGGATCACCACGACGTCGGGCAGTTCGGCGACCGACGCGTGGGTGAGGGAGGCGAGGGTGTCGAGCAGCGTGCCGGAGTCCGGCACGGAGCGCATCGGCTCGCTGTCGGGGAGCTGGCTCAGCAGGGTGATCAGCGAACGGGTGGTGTCCGGATCACCCACCGCGGGCAGAATGCGCGTCGTCATCGGTCCACCTGCTTTCTTAGGGGAGGACCCCGCCGAGGTCGGCGTGCGGATCGCCGAGGATGTCCCCAATGATGGTGTACGTCCGCTCGTCCTCCGGGATGTCCCGCTCGTCGCCGGGGGCCACGAGCGCCAGCCGGACCTGCTCGGCGAACGCCTCCGCGAACGTCACGCGCTGCGCGTCCTCGTTGCCGAGGGCGAAGGTGATCGGGACGGCCTCCATCGTGTTGCTGTCGTCGTCCTCGACCTCCGTGAGGTCGCCGACCTCGATCACCTCGGCGTTGTTGACCATCAGCCGGACGATCTCGGTGGTGTCCTCCTCGTTGCCCTCCTCGGCGCCCTGCGCCCGGACCCGGAAGGCGGCGTACATGTTGATCGTGGAGCCCGGCCGGATCTTGCCGGCCACGCCGGTCGACGCGTCGATCATGACGGCGATCTCCATCTGGCCCGGGTCGAGTTCGGGCCGCGCGGCGAGCATGTCGCTCTGGAGCAGCGACCCTTCGCGCAGCGGGCCGACGGCGACCCGGTCCCTGACCTCGTCCAGGTCCGTGACCGCCGAGTCCGGTATGTACCGCTCCGGGATGCTGACTTCGCGCAGCTTGTCGGCCGTCACCGCCTCATAGGGGTCGATGTCCTCGCTCAACTCGTACGCGGTGGTCTCCGGGCCGACCTTCGACTCGACGTCGTTGATCACCGCGAGCACCCCGGCGAAGGCGCCGAGGGCGAGCAGCACCGATGCGAACAGCAGCAGCAGGCCGCGTCGCTGGCGAGCGTTCATGAAGCGTGTCTACCCTCTCCGTCGTGGTCGCTGTCATCCCGCGCCCGGTGCGAGTGCCCTGCGTCGCGCCGTTCCTATCGCGCGCGGCGCGCGTTCCTGAGGCATCACGGGGGCGGAACAGAACGCGCAGCGGTCGCCGATCAGCGTCAGGCCGCACCAGTGGCAGGCTTCCTGCCGCATCGAGCTCACCATCTGGTAGAGCAGGGAGACGTCGGGTATCGCGGCGGCGAACTCCACCAGCTTGGCGGTGGCCCACCAGGAGGCCGACTCGGCCGGCAGGTGCACCGGGTGCAGGGCCTGGACCTGCCACTGCCCGGCGAGCCGGCGGGTCACCCACGCGCTGTCCAGGGAGCCGGGGGCGTAGGTGAGGGTCGTCGCGAACTGCGGCCCGGCCAGCGCCACGTCGCCGTCGGCGCGGACCAGTTGGGGCGTGGGTCCGGCCAGGACGGCGCACGGGCCGCCCGGTTGCCGGGTGCCGTCGGTGGCGGGCAGCGCGACGGGTACCCGGTCGAGCCGGGTGCCGGAGCCGAGCAGCGCACCCGCGTAGATGTAGTGCGCCAGCAGCCGGGCCGAGGCGCCGAGGACGCCGGGGGCGAAGTCGCAGCCGGAGAGCTGGCGGAGCTGCCGCACCAGCACCGCGGTGCCGAGCGGCGGCAGGGCGCTGGGCAGGAGGGCGACGCGGTCGGACTCCAGCATGGCGCGCACCGCGTGCAGCCGTTGGACGTACGGCAGCGGGGTCGTGGTCGGGTACAGCACGATCACGTGGCCGTGGAGGCTCAGCAACTCGCTGATCTCGGCGAGCGCGGCCGGGAAGTCCTGCCGCTCGGGCGGCGTCAGCACATGCGCGCCGGGGGTCTGCTGGTCGGTGGGCGGCAGCACGAGGTCGGCGCTGGTGACCGCGATGGCAATCGGCATGCCGCTCCCCCCGGGCCCTTGGACACCCGTCTCGTACGGTGACTGTGCTGATGCTGATGCTGGTGACTGTGTTGGTGGCTGTGCCGGTGGACTGTGCTGGTGACTCCGCCAGTTGGGCAGCTTATCGACTCCGCCGCCCGGGGGAACAGCACGGATCGGCGACCGCCGGCCCCGGACGTCTCAGAAGAATGTGCGGACGTAGTCGGTGACGGTGCCGTCGCCCGCGACGAGCGGGATCACGGGCCACTTCTCGAAGATCGTGCACGGATGCGACATACCCAGCGCCACCCAGTCACCCACCTGCGGCAGCACGCCGCCCCCCGCGCGGGTGTCGCGGCCGGCCGACGGGCCCCGGACGAAGGCGTGCTGGTCGGCCAGTCTGCTCACCACCAGGCCGTATCCGCCGCGCACGCGGCCCTCCGCGGTGCGCACCGCCTGCACCTCCGGCGGGCCGAGGTCGTACGCCATGTCGCGCTTGCCCGCGTTGATCAGCGCCAGGTCGGGGTCGGGCCGGGAGACGACCTGGGCCCAGAGCCGGAACGCGGGCAATAAGGAGCCCTCCAGCGGGGCCCGGTTGAACGGGGTGACGTCCCGGTACCGGCCGTCGTCGTGGCTGACATAGGCTCCGGCGCGCAGCATCTTCAGGACGGGCCTGGACAGTTCGGGCAGGGCGGTGAACGCCCCGGCCACCGCGTCGAACCAGGCGCTGCCGCCGGCGCTGAGGATGATCTCGCCGAGCCCGGCGAACCGGCCGGTCTTGTCGAACTCCACGGCCAGCGCGCACAGCCCGTCCAGCCAGCGGCGCACCGAGACGGCGTCCGCGTCGGGGATCTCGCCCTCGTACCCGGCGACGCCCACCAGCCGCAGCGTGCCGGTGCGGGCGACCGCGTCGGCGACGGCCGTCGCCCGGGCCGCGTCCCGGACGCCGCCGCGCCCGCCGGGGACGCCGAACTCGACCACCACCTCCAGCGGCCGGCGCGCGCCGGCCGCGCGCAGGGCCGCGTCCATCAGTTCCACGCCGCGCGGGGAGTCCACGTAGCACACCAGGCGGAAGCCGGGGTCGGCGTCGAGTTCGCCGGCGATCCAGGCCAGGGCGGCGGCGTCGACCACCTCGTTGGCGAGGAAGATCCGCCGCACGCCGAACGCCCGCGCCACGCGGGCCTGGTGCGGCACGGCCACGGTGATGCCCCAGGCGCCGTGGTCGAGCTGGCGCCGGAAGAGGGCGGGCGCCATCGACGTCTTGCCGTGCGGCGCGAGCACCAGGCCGTGGCGCCCGGCGAACCGCTCCATGCACGTCAGGTTGTGTTCCACCGCCTCAGCCGAGAGCGTCAGGACGGGGGTGGTGAACCCGCCGGTGTACAGGTCGCGCCGCTCCGCCGCCAGCTCCCCGATCGTGCTCCCCGCCGCGTCGGGCGGCAGGCCCTTGAAGCGGTGGTCGACGGTCTCGTCGGCGAGCGTGTCGAAGGCGGTGGGCATGGCGACTCCGGGTGGCCGAGCGGCATCGGACGGGTACGGCAGGGGCCGGCGGAACCCCCGACCCTACCTAGCACCGGGTGCGGGGATGGTCAACGGACGGCGACCGCCGCCGGGCCCGGCCGCGCCGCGCGCCACGGGCGCCGCGCCCACCCGGGTGGGCGAAAACACAAGGCGCGCCGCGTAACACGGCCGTAAGGTTGCGGGCATGCAGGTGATCCAGTCGGCGAAGCTCGCCCATGTCTGTTACGAGATCCGCGGTCCGGTGCTCGAAGAGGCGCAGCGGCTGGAGGCGGCGGGCCACCGCATCCTGAAGCTCAACACGGGGAACCCGGCGGCGTTCGGCTTCGAGTGCCCCCCGGAAATCCTGGAGGACATCCTCCGCAACCTCTCCACCGCGCACGGCTACGGGGACGCGAAGGGCCTTTTGTCGGCTCGCCGCGCGGTGATGCAGCACTACCAGACCAAGGGCATCGACCTGTCGGTCGAGGACGTCTATCTGGGCAACGGCGTCTCGGAGCTGATCCAGATGGCCATGCAGGCGCTGCTGGACGACGGCGACGAGGTGCTCGTGCCGGCCCCGGACTACCCGCTGTGGACGGCCTCGGTCGCGCTGGCGGGCGGCACGGCCGTGCACTACCGCTGCGACGAGCAGTCCGACTGGATGCCCGACATCGCCGACATCGAGCGCCGGATCACCGACCGGACCAAGGCGCTGGTGATCATCAATCCGAACAATCCCACCGGTGCCGTATACGACGCGGAGATGCTGCGGCAGCTCACGGAGGTCGCCCGGCGGCACCGGCTGGTGCTCTGCTCGGACGAGATCTACGACCGGATCCTGTACGACGGCGTCGTCCACACCCCCACCGCGGCCATCGCGCCCGACCTGCTGACGCTGACGTTCAACGGCCTGTCGAAGAACTACCGGGTGGCCGGGTTCCGCTCCGGCTGGCTGGCGGTGTGCGGCCCGAAGGAGCACGCCTCCAGCTATATCGAGGGCCTGACGATCCTGGCCAACATGCGGCTGTGCGCCAACATGCCGGCCCAGCACGCCGTGGCCGCCGCGCTCTTCGGCCGCCAGTCGATCGAGCAGCTCGTGCTGCCGGGCGGCCGGATCAAGGAGCAGCGGGACGTGGCGTACGAGAAGCTGATCAGCATCCCGGGCGTGACGTGCGTGAAGCCGAAGGGCGCGCTGTACGCGTTCCCGCGCCTGGACCCGAAGGTCTACAAGATCAAGGACGACCGGCAGATGGTCCTGGACCTGCTGCGCGCCGAGAAGATCATGATCGTGCACGGTACGGGCTTCAACTGGCCGGAGCCGGACCACTTCCGCATCGTGACCCTGCCGCAGGCGAGCGAGCTGGCCGGCGCGGTGGAGCGGATCGGCTCGTTCCTGGACGGCTACAGCCAGTACTGACGCCCCGGCGGGCCCCGCACGCCGTTGTGCGGGGCCCATCCCTCAGCCCAGCCGGTCCAGCCGCTCCGTCAGGGCCCGGTACTCGTCCCACAGCTCCTCGGGAGTGTGGGTGCCGAAGGTGCGCAGGTGCTCGGGGATCAGGGCGGCCTCCTGCCGCCAGATCTCCGGGTCGACCTCCAGGAGGAAGGCGAGCTGCTCCCGGGTGAGGTCGAGGCCCTCGGTGTCCAGCGCCTCGGCCGTCGGGAGGATGCCGATGGGGGTCTCGACGCCCTCCGCCCGGCCCTCCAGCCGCTCGACGATCCACTTGAGCACCCGGATGTTCTCGCCGAAGCCCGGCCACACGAAGGAGCCGTCGGCGTCCCGATCTCGGCCATCCTCTTCGGCGGGCGCCGCGCCAGTCGGTCAGGTGGGCGGGCGGGTCGTCGGTCATGCCCTCCCACCACACGTCGCCGTCGTCGGTGAGGGCGACGTTGGTGAAGACCGAGTTGCCCCACAGGGTGCGCATGGCGTTGGCGTTGGTCTTCTCGCCGGTCCCGGGGGCGACGCCGAAGAAGCCGGCCTCGGGGTTGATGGCGCGGAGCCTGCCGTCCTCGCCGAACCGCATCCAGGCGATGTCGTCACCGACGGTCTCGATCTTCCAGCCGGGGAGCGTCGGCTGGAGCATCGCCAGGTTGGTCTTGCCGCAGGCGGAGGGGAACGCCGCGGCCACGTAGTGACTCGTCCCGTCCCCGGGCGGGGGGAGCTTGAGGATGAGCATGTGCTCGGCCAGCCAGCCCTCGTCGCGGGCCATGACGGACGCGATCCGCAGGGCGTAGCACTTCTTGCCCAGCAGCGCGTTCCCGCCGTAGCCCGAGCCGAAGGACCAGATCTCGCGGGTCTCGGGGAAGTGCGAGATGTACTTGACCGGGTTGCACGGCCAGGGCACGTCGGCCCGGCCGTCGGTGAGGGGGGCGCCCACGGAGTGGACGGCCCGCACGAACTGTCCGTCCTCTCCGAGTTCGTCGAGCACCGGGGCGCCCATCCTGGTCATGGTGCGCATGGCGACGGCGACATACGCGGAGTCGGTGATCTCCACGCCGAGCGCGGAGAGGGGCGAGCCCAGGGGACCCATGCAGAACGGCACCACATACATGGTCCGGCCGCGCATGGAGCCCCGGAAGAGCCCCTGGCGGCCGGTGAAGATCTCGCGCATCTCCGCGGGATCCATCCAGTGGTTGGTGGGACCGGCGTCCTCCGGCCGCTCCGAGCAGATGAAGGTGCGGTCCTCGACCCGGGCGACGTCGGTCGGGTCGGAGGCGGCGTAGAAGGAGTCGGGCCGCTTATCGGGGTTCAGCCTGATGAACGTGCCCTTGGCCTCCAGTTCGGCGCAGAGGCGGTCGTATTCCTCCTGGGATCCGTCGCACCAGACCACCTGGTCGGGTTCGGTCAGCGCGGCGATCTCTTCCACCCAGGCGATGAGCTTGTGGTGGCGGGTCGGGGCGTTGGCGGCGACGGGAGCGGCTGATATCAGCGTCACGTTCGCTCCAGAGGGTTGAGGGTTTTCGTGCGAGTCGCTCATCCGTAGAGATTGAGCGCTCATCTGATAGTGCCGTCTCTTCTCTTCTGTGTCTAGTTGGGCTCATGTGAGCGCAACCGGGCGGTCGCTACCATCTGCACATGACCCTGTCGGCAAAACCCCGGTTGCGTGGCTGGCTGCACGCCGGCATGTTCCCCGCGGCGCTGATAGCGGGCGTCTTCCTCACGGCGCTGGCCGGGAGCCCGCGGGCGCGGGTGGCCTGCGCCGTGTACACGCTCACCGCCTGCCTGCTCTTCGGCATCAGCGCGCTCTACCACCGCGGCACCTGGACCCCGCGCGTCGAGGCCGTGCTGCGACGGCTGGATCACGCCAACATCTTCCTGATCATCGCCGGCACCTACACGCCGTTCACCATCCTGCTGCTCGACGGCGCGCGCGGGCAGCTCCTGCTGTGGGGGATCTGGGCCGGCGCGATCGCCGGCATCGTCTTCCGCGTCTTCTGGGTCGGCGCGCCGCGCTGGCTCTACACCCCCTGCTACATCGCCCTGGGCTGGGCGGCCGTGTTCTTCCTGCCCGACCTCCTGCGCGCCGGCGGGCCGGGGGTGGTGACGCTGGTGATCGCGGGCGGCGTGCTCTACAGCGCGGGCGGCGTGATCTACGGGCTCAAGCGCCCCGATCCGTGGCCGAAATGGTTCGGCTTCCATGAGCTGTTCCACTCGCTGACGCTGGCCGCCTTCGTCGTCCACTACGTCGGCATCTCCCTGGTCGCCTACCGCCCCGCCACCTGACGCTTCCCCCACGCCGCACCGGCCCCCCTTCGGAGAGCCACTACCATGCAGCGGTGGCTTCCGGAGGTGTGGTGGACGTGGACCCGGGGCTCGGCCCGCGCCGCTGGGGGGCCCTGGGCGCGCTCGCCCTCGCGACGTTCGTCCTGGCCCTCGACATGACCATCCTCAACGTCGCCCTGCCGTCGATCGCCGCCGATCTGAAGGCGGACACCGGCGGGCAGCAGTGGACCGTCGACGCGTTCCTCGTCGTCTTCGCCTCGGCCATGCTCCCGGCCGGAATGCTCGGCGACCGGTTCGGCCGCAGGCTGACCCTGGTCACCGGGCTGGCCGTGCTGCTGGCCGGCTCCGTCGTCGGCGCCCTGGCCGACGGGCCGGGCCTGCTCATCGCCGGGCGCGCCGTCATGGGCCTGGGCGCCGCGCTGGTCAGCCCGCTGACGGTGGCGGTGCTGCCCGCCCTGTTCGGGCCGGCGGAGCGCGCCAAGGCCATCGCCGCGCTGACCGCCGCGTTCACCGCGGGGCTGCCGCTCGGGCCGCTCGTCGGCGGCTGGCTCCTGGACCGCTACTGGTGGGGCTCGGTCCTCCTGGTCAACGTGCCGCTCGTCCTCGTCGCCCTCGCCGGCTGCGCGCTGCTGCTGCCCGAGACCCGGGAACGCGGCGCGCCCCCGGTCGACGTCCTGGGCGCGGCCTGCGTCGCCGGGGCGCTGGGCGCGCTGTGCCACGGGCTGATCGAGGGCCCGAGCCTGGGCTGGGGCGCCCCGCTGGTCCTCGCGTCCTGGGCCGCGGCCCTGCCGCTGCTGGCCGTGCCGGCCGCCCGGGAGCGCGGACGGGAACGCCCGCCCCTGGGCCTCGGCCTGCTGCGCGACCCGGCGTTCGGCGGGAACGCCCTGATCGGCGCCCTGATCAGCTTCATCCTCGCCGGGCTGATCTTCGTACTCCCGCAGTACCTCCAGGCGGTCCACGGCCACGACGCGTTCGGCACCGGCCTGCGGCTGCTGCCGCTGCTCGCCGGTGTCCTGGTCGCGGCCCGGGGCTGCCAGCCGCTGGTGCGGCAGTTCGGCCCGCGCGGCATCGTCGCGACCGGGCTGGCGCTGCTGTCGTTCGCCGGCATCCAGGGCAGCACCACCGAGGTCGGCTCGGGTTATGGACTCACCGCCATCTGGCTGACGGTCGCCGGCCTCGGCGCCGGGCTGGCGCTGCTCCCGGCCACCGAGGCGGCGCTCGCCGCGCTGCCGTCCGACCGGTCGGGCACCGGCTCAGGACTGCTGATGACCCTGCGGCACGTCGGCGGCGCCATCTGCGTCGCCGTCCTCGGCAGCCTGCTCGCCCAGGTCTACCGGGACCGCCTCGACACCGACGGCCTGCCGCCCGCCGCGGCCGAGGCGTCCCGCGAGTCGGTCGTCGCGGCCCACGCCGTCGCCGGGAACACCGGCCGGACCACCCTCGCCGACTCCGCCGACTGGGCGTTCACGCACGGCATGAGCGTGACCTTGTACGTCTGCTCCCTCACCGCCCTCGGCGGGGCCCTGCTGGCCGGGCTCCTGCTGCCGCAGCGGCGCGCGGTCAGGTCCGGGGTGACGACCCTGGCGACGGCCGAGGGAGACGCCCGGGAATGACCCGCGTGCCCTTCGCCCCCGCCGCCCTGGCGAGCCTCCGCGAACGCGTGAGGATCCGCACCCGGCAGGCGATCCGCGGCGCGGCGTACCGGCTGCTCGCCGAGCAGGGCCACGACACCACCCGGGTGGACCAGATCGCCGCCGCGGCGTAGGTCTCGCCCAGCACCGTCTTCCGGTGTCCTGGCGGACGGAAAGGACTCCGTCCTGGACGACGCCATGTGCGCCCGTCCCGCCCACGAGCCGCCCCCTGACCGCCCTGCGCGAGGCGATCCGCGCGGCGCCGCGGGGGGCGTACACCGCCCCGGAGGCGCGGGCCGAGATCCGGGCGCGGACGCGGCTGGTCGCGACGGTCCCCGCCGTGCGGGCGCGGCCGGACGAGACCATGGCCCGCTCCGGCCGCGTCCTGGCCAGGTCCTGGCCGAGTCCCCGGCCGTCCGCCCCGGCCGCGCCCCCGGCGACCTGGAGGTTCAGGTCCTCATCGGCGCCTTCCCCGGCGGCCTGCGCGCGGCGCTGATGTACCGGGCAGCCCACGACCTGCGGGACGACCTGACCGATGTGATCGACCGCGCGGTGGCCACCCTGCGGACCCGCCTCGCCGCCACCGGCGACCTGGCCGACGTGACCGGCCGCGCGGCGCGTTCAGCGGAGCTGGGCCGCCAGCTCCGCCGGGTCGGTGGTCGGCGCCGAGCAGACGAAGCCCCGGCACACGTACGCCGTGGCCCGGCCGTCGCGCAGCGGGCGGTCCGCCAGGAGCGGCGGGGCGCCGGGGACGTCCGGCTCGCCACGGGCGATCACCGCGCCGGGGGCCGTCGCGACGAGCGCCGCGCGGTGCAGTTCCGCCGTCGCCGGGTCGTTCCGCGGGCCGACGACGGCGACCTCGCGCGGCCCGTCGAGGGCCGCCTCCGCCACCGCCAGGCCCCAGCCGATGAAGCGCGGGGCGCGCGGGCCCAGCGCACGGACGATGCCCAGCGCCCGTTCGGCCGCCGCGCGGTGCCGCCCGCTGCCGGTGTACGCGGCGTACGACAGCAGCGCCCCGGCCGCCGCCGTCCAGCCGGACGGCGTCGCGCCGTCGGTCGGGTCCTGGGGGCGGCGGATCAGCTCCTCCGCGTCGTCCGCCGTGTCGTACAGCGCGCCGTCGTCGCCGGTGAACCGCGTGAGCACCGTCTCCAGCAGCGTCCCCGCCCGGTCCAGCCACGGCCGGTCGCCGGTCACCGCGTACAGCGCGAGGAAGCCCTCGGCGACGTCGCCGTAGTCGTCCAGCACGCCCGCGCTCGCCCCCGGCCGCCCGTCGCGCGAGGTGCGCGTCAGCCGGCCGTCCGCGCCAAGGTGGACCCGCACCAGCAGCCCGGCGGCGTCCGTGGCCGCCGCGACGAGGTCGGGGCGGTCGAAACAGACGCCCGTCTCGGCGAGCGCGGCGCCGGCCAGGCCGTTCCACGCGGCCACCACCTTGTCGTCCCGCTCCGGCCTCGGCCGCGCGGCGCGCGCGGCGAGCAGCCGCTCGCGCAGCCCGGGCGGCGGTTCGGCACCCGGCAGCCGCAGCACCGAGTCGCCCGCCTCGAACGTGCCGGCCCGGGTGACGCCGTACGCCCCGGCCGCGTCCCCGGCACCGGCCTCGGCCATCTCCTCGGGCGTCCACACGTAGAACGCGCCCTCGGCGTGGCCGCCGCCGTCCGGCCGCTCGCTGTCCGCGTCCAGCGCGGAGGCCAGACCGCCCTCGGCGGTGCGCAGCTCGCGGACCATGAAGTCCGCCGTCTCCAGGGCGATCCGCCGCGCGAACACCGAGCCGGTGGCCCGCCACAGGTGCGTGTACACGCGGGCCAGCAGCGCGTTGTCGTACAGCATCTTCTCGAAGTGCGGCACGGTCCACGTCGCGTCCACCGCGTACCGCGCGAAGCCGCCGCCGAGCTGGTCGTAGATGCCGCCGCGCGCCATCGCCTCGCAGGTCGCCTCGACCATCCGCAGCGCGTCGGCCGAACCGGTGCGCGCGTGGTGGCGCAGCAGGAACTCCAGTGTCATGGCCGGCGGGAACTTCGGCGCCCCGCCGAACCCGCCGTGCGCCACGTCGAACTCGCCGTCCAGCGCGCGCACCGCCGCGGCCAGGTCCTCCGCGCCGGGCGGCCCCGGGGCGTCGTACGACAGCCGCCGGTCCGCCAGCTCCCGGGTGATCTGCGCCGCGACCTGGTCGACCTCGCCCCGCCGGTCGGTCCAGGCAGCGTGCACGCCCTCCAGGAGCTGCGCGAACGACGGCATGCCCGAGCGGGGCTCGGGCGGGAAGTAGGTGCCGAAGTAGAACGGCTCGCCGTCCGGCGTCATGAAGACGGTCATCGGCCAGCCGCCCTGCCCGGTCGCGGCCTGGACGGCCTCCATGTAGACCGCGTCGACGTCCGGCCGCTCCTCCCGGTCCACCTTCACCGGGACGAAGCGGCTGTTCAGGTAGGCCGCGACGCTCTCGTCCTCGAAGCTCTCGCGCGCCATCACATGACACCAGTGGCAACTGGCGTACCCGACGCTCAGCAGGACGGGCACGTCCCGCCGCCGTGCCTCGGCGAACGCCTCGGCGCGCCACGGCCACCAGTCGACGGGGTTGTCCGCGTGCTGGAGGAGGTAGGGCGAGGTCTCGCCGGCGAGTCGGTTGGCCATGGGTCCATCCTGCACCGGGCGGCGGGCTCAGGCCGCCTGGTAGGGCTTGGCCTCCAGGACCTTGACCCGGGCGACGTTGCCGTTGGGCAGCGTGTACTCGGCCTCGTCGCCGACCTTCTTGCCCTTCACCCCGCTGCCGAGCGGCGACTGGGGCGAGTAGGTCTCGATGTCCGAGGTGGCGAACTCGCGGGAGGCCAGCAGGAACGTCATCGTGTCGTCCGGGTCGCCGTCGAAGGCGATGGTCACGACCATGCCGGGGGCCACCACACCGGTGTCCGCGGGGGCCTCGCCGACCTGCGCGCTCTCCAAGAGCTGGGTGAGCTGGCGCACCCGCGCCTCCATCTTGCCCTGCTCCTCCTTGGCCGCGTGGTAACCGGCGTTCTCCTTGAGGTCGCCCTCTTCTCGCGCCTGCTCGATCTTCTTCGCGATCTCGACGCGGGCAGGACCCGACAGGTGATCCAGCTCGGCCTTGAGCTGGTCATACGCCTCCTGGGTCAGCCAGGTGACAGTGTCGCTGGTCTGCGTCACAGGTGCTCCTCGGGTAAAGAGAGAGGGGATAAAAACAAGCGCCCGACCCGGACTCGGTGCGCTCCTGGGCGGGCGTTACATCGATCGAAAAGTCGACTCTAACAACGACCGTCGATGTGTGCGGAGAAATTACCCTCCGCTGCCGAACACAAACCCGTCACAACTCAGCGTGCGGCTGACGTGGCCTCCGTACAGCCCATCAGCTCGGCGGCCGTGGCACGCTCCGTGGTCCTGAGCGTCACGGACCGGTGCACACTATCCACGTCCTCGTCGAACCGGAAATCGGCGCGGCCGACCTCCAGGCCGTCCTCGGCCTGGGCCCGTACGGTGCAGACGCCGTCGGTGCCGGACGGCTTGCGGATCGCGATGTTGACCTCGATCTCGGCGTCCGAGACCACCTGGAAGCCGGTCAGCTCGCCGGTGACCTTCTGCCCCGAGATGTACGACACCCCGGCCCAGGCCACGAAACCGAGCAACGCCGCCCCGAGCACGGCACCGATGATCTTCAGCCGCCGGTCGGTCACGGCGTCGGCCGTGCCGGAGCGGCCGTACCGCCCCTCGGGCGGCTTCACACGCGCGTCAGCCATGACGGTCGGTCCTCGGAAACTCGGAATAGCGACAGCGGTCCATCAGTCACTATAGAAGGCGTGTGCCCCACGCCGACGAGTGACCTGACGGACGAGGACGAGGACCGAGCGTTGACCGAGCAGCTTCGGCTCATGGCCGTGCACGCCCACCCGGACGACGAGTCCAGCAAGGGCGCCGCCACCATGGCCAAATACGTGTCAGAGGGGGTGGACGTCCTGGTGGCGACGTGCACGGGCGGGGAGCGCGGCTCCATCCTCAACCCCAAGCTCCAGGGCGACCCCTATCTGGAGGAGCACATCCACGAGGTGCGGGCCCGCGAGATGGCCGAGGCCCGGGAGATCCTGGGTGTGCGGCAGGAGTGGCTCGGCTTCGTCGACTCGGGGCTGCCGGAGGGCGACCCGCTGCCGCCGCTGCCCGAGGGCTGCTTCGCCCTCCAGGACGTGGACGCCGCGGCCGAGCCGCTGGTGCGCCTGATCCGGTCGTTCCGGCCGCAGGTGATCACCACGTACGACGAGAACGGCGGCTACCCGCATCCCGACCACATCATGACCCACAAGATCTCCATGGTCGCCTTCGAGGCCGCCGGCGACCCCGCGCGCTATCCGGACGCGGGCGAGCCGTGGCAGCCGCTGAAGCTCTACTACAACCAGGGCTTCTCCCGGCCGCGCACCGTCGCCCTGCACCAGGCCATGCTGGACCGCGGTCTGGAGTCGCCCTACGGGGAGTGGCTCAAGCGCTGGGACGAGGTCGACTGGCCCGACCGGCAGCTCACCACCCGGGTGCCGTGCGGGGAGTTCTTCCCCGTGCGCGACAAGGCGCTGATCGCGCACGCCACCCAGATCGATCCGGACGGCGGCTGGTTCAAGGTGCCGATGGACATCCAGCAGGAGGTCTGGCCGACCGAGGACTACGAGCTGGCGCGCTCCCGTGTGGATACGTCGCTCCCCGAGTCGGACCTCTTCGCCGGCATCCGCCAGAATTGAGGGATGACTGACTTGCTGCCCCTTGCTGCCGAGGAACTCAACGAGTACACCGTGACACCGGGCGTGCTCGGCTTCATCGTGTTCGCGGTGCTGGGCGTGGCCGTGTGGCTGCTGCTCAAGTCCATGAGCAAGCACCTGAGAAGGATCTCCGTGCTGGAGGCCCAGGAACAGCACACGGCCACCGCCGGTGCCGCCGGCGACGGGAGGGGCGAGCGCGGAGCCTCCCGCTCCTAGCGCCCACTCCCCCCGCCCCCGGCGGCACCACGATCGTGCGGACCTCGGGGCACTGCTCCAGGATCTCCAGCCCCAGCGTGCCCTGCCCGGCCACCACGTCCGGGTGGTCGAAGGGGTGGATCAGCACGGCACCGGTGGTGGCGGCGAACTCCTGGGCGGCGGCCAGCGTCTCGTCCACCACCTGCCCGTGCAGCCGCACCTCGGCGCCGTAGTCGCGGGTGGCGGCCACCTTCGGCAGCGGGGCGCCGGCCGGCATGAACACCGTGGCCCGCACGCCCAGCAGCGCGGCGGCGAGCGCGACGCCCTGCGCGTGGTTCCCCGCGCTGGCCGCGACGACGCCGCGCTCCCGCTCGGGCGCGGACAGGCCCGCGACGCGGGTGTAGGCGCCGCGGATCTTGAACGAACCGGTGCGCTGGAGGTTCTCGCACTTGAGGTGGACGGGGGCGCCGACCAGCCGGCTCAGATGGCGGCTGCCCTCCAGCGCCGTCACCCGGGAGACACCGGTGAGCGTCTTCTGGGCGGCGAGCACGTCGTCCAGTCCGGGCCGGTCGTTCACAGGCATGCCGCAAGTGTCGCAGGCGCGAATCCACCCGGCGCGCGGTCCCGACCGCGCGCCGGGCAGGTGCCACGGGATCGCGCAATGCGCATCCGCGCGTCGGCCCGGCGGCGTACGCTGAGGCGCAAAACCAACTACGCGCGCATGACGCCCATTAAGTTCGATTTATTCTCGCAACCACAGGACGGCAGACGAGGTTTGCGCGGTTCTCGGGGGCGCGGAGAGGTGTAAAAGAGCCAGCGCCCCCCCCCCCCCGCGCCCCCCCCCCCCCCCGCCGCGCCCCGCGCGCCCGCCGACTTCGTCGCGCGTGCCGCTGTGCGCGGTGTCCGTCGTGCCGTCGTCAGCCGGTGGCCTGCCGGTACTTGCGCACGGCCTGCTTGCGGAAGAAGACGATCACGGCGACCGAGCAGAGCGCGGAGGCGAGGACCGGGTTCTGCATGGGCCAGGAGTCCGGCGCCCGGTAGCCCTCCGGCAGATTCCCGAACAGCTCGCGGACGGCCAGCACGGTGGCGCTGAACGGGTTCCACTCAGCGACGGGCTGGAGCCAGCCCGGCATGTTCTCCGAGGGGACGAAGGCGATGGATATGAACGTCAGCGGGAACAGCCAGACCAGGCCGCCGGACGTCGCCGCCTCCGGGGAGCGGACGGTGAGGCCGATCAGGGCGCCGATCCAGGTGAAGGCATAGCCGAAGAGCAGCAGCAGCCCGAAGGCGGCCAGCGTCTTGGTCGGGCCCTCGTGGGCGCGCCAGCCGACCAGGAAGGCGACGATGGCGAGGACGACGAGGGTGACGGCCGTCTGCACCAGGTCGGCGAAGGTGCGCCCGGTCAGGACGGCGCCGCGCGCCATCGGCAGCGAGCGGAAGCGGTCGATGATGCCCTTCTGCATGTCCTCGGCGATGCCCGCGCCCGCGCCCGCCGTGGCGAAGGTGACGGTCTGGGCGAAGATGCCGCCCATCAGGAACTCCCGGTACGCCTCGCGGTCCAGGCCGGCGCCCGGGATGTTGATGGAGCCGCCGAAGACGTACGAGAACAGGACCACGAACATGATCGGCTGGATCATGCCGAAGATCACGATCTCGGGGATGCGGATCATCCGCAGCAGGTTCCGCTTGGCGACGATCATGGAGTCGCGCAGGCCCTGACGGAAGCCGATCCGCTGGTCGTCCGGGCGGGCCGCGTGCCGGGGCCCGGTGGGCTGGCGGGGCGCGGCGGACAGGGGGCCGGTCATCGCGACACCTTCTTCCGGACCTGGTCCCGAGTGCGGGCCCTCTCGTCGGGTGGGCCGTCCGGCGCGGCGCCGGGCGGGGGGTCCTCGCCGCCGTCCGCCCCGGCGGCGTGGCCGGTGAGGGAGAGGAACACGTCGTCCAGGGTCGGGCGGCGCAGGCCGATGTCGTCCATCTCGATGCCCAGGGCGTCCAGCTCCCGGATGACCTCGGCCAGGGTCCTGGCGCCGCCCGGGGCGGGGACGCCGAGCTTGCGGGTGTGCTCGACCCGGGTGGTCTCGCCGGCGCCCAGGCGCCGGAGCACCTCCTCGGCCTCGGCCAGGCGCGCCCGGTCGTGCACCACGACCTCGACCACGTCGCCGCCTGACTGGCTCTTCAGCTCGTCGGAGGTGCCGCGGGCGATGACCTTGCCGTGGTCGACCACCGCGATGGTGTCGGCCAGCCGGTCGGCCTCCTCCAGATACTGGGTGGTGAGCAGCAGCGTGGCGCCACTGGCCACCAGCTCCTCGATGACCTCCCACAGGGCCTGCCGGTTCATCGGGTCGAGGCCGGTGGTGGGCTCGTCCATGAACATCACGGGCGGACTGATGATCAGTGCGGCGGCCAGGTCCAGGCGGCGGCGCATGCCGCCCGAGTACGTCTTGGCGGTGCGGTCGGCGGCCTCGGCCAGGTTGAACCGCTCCAGCAGCTCGTCGGCCCGGCGCTTGGCGTCCCGCGCGGAGAGCTGGTAGAGCTGCCCGACCATCTGGAGGTTCTCCCGGCCGGTCAGATAGTCGTCCACGGCGGCGAACTGGCCGGAGAGCCCGATGGACCGGCGCACTTCGTTCGGATACTTGAGCACGTCCAGACCGGCCACCTCGGCCCGGCCCTTGTCGGGCCGCATCAGGGTGGTGAGGACGCGGACCGTGGTCGTCTTGCCCGCGCCGTTCGGCCCGAGCAGGCCGAGGACCGTGCCCTCCGGTACGTCGATGTCGACTCCGTCCAGTGCCCTGACATCGCCGAAGGTCTTGACGAGACCCTCGGCGTAGATGGCGCCTGGCATGTGCTCTCCCAAGGTCGGACGGGACGACGAGTGGCGGACGGGTGACGGACGAGTGGCGGTGGCCGCTCTCACCAGTCTAGAAGTGACGCGATGTATCGCGATAGGTCCATCAGAGTGACGACGCTCGGGACGGACACGCGGAACGACAGGGGGCCGGACATGGACGCGGGCCTCAGCCGAGGATCCGGTAGCCCGCGGCGGACAGCGCCGCCGACACCTCCGCGCAGTGCTCGGGACCGAGGGTCTCCAGCCGCACCTCCACCTCCACCTCGCTGACCCCGAGCCGGGGGTCGGTCCGGACGTGGTTCACGGCGAGCACGTTGGCGTCGGTCCGGGACAGCTCGCCCAGCAGCGCCGCCAGCACCCCCGGCCGGTCCGGCAGCCGCAGCCGCAGCGACAGGTAGCGCCCGGCCGCCGCCATGCCGTGCCGAAGGCTGCGCTCCAGCACCACCGGATCGACGTTCCCCCCGGACAGCACCACCACCACCGGCCCGGTGAACCCGGAGGGGTCCGACAGCAGCGCGGCCACCGGGCTCGCCCCGGCCGGCTCGACCACCATCTTCGCCCGTTCCAGGCAGAGCAGCAGCGCCGCCGAGAGCGACGCCTCCGAGACCGTGCGGATCTCGTCCACCAGCTCCTGGACGAGGCGGAACGGCACGTCGCCCGGCCGGCCCACCTTCATCCCGTCCGCCATGGTCGAGACCTCGGGCAGCGTCACCGGCCGGCCCGCGGCCAGCGACGGCGGATAGGCCGCCGACCCCTCCGCCTGCACCCCCACGATCCTGACGCCGGGCCGCAGCGACTTGACCGCCAGCGCCACCCCCGCCGCCAGCCCGCCGCCGCCGACGCCCACCACGATCGTGCGGACCTCGGGGCACTGCTCCGAAAATGACACGGAGATCGATTACTTTTTTTTTTTTCAAACGAAAAAACGCAAAACGATATTTCTCCCTGCCTCGTGGGCTCGAAGAGGTGAAAAAGAAACAGAACCCACTCAAGTCACCGCCCCGGCCCAGGAATCCGACCTCCTCGACGCGCTCCAGCACGAGGTGGCGGTCTTCGCCCGGCGGGCCGAGCAGACCCGCCTCGGCGGCCTCGGCCCGGCCCGCAACTCCATGGACCGCGCCGCCTATCTCCTGCTCAGCAGACTCGACCAGCAGGGGCCGACGGGAGTGAAGGCCCTCGCCGCCGGGATGGGCATCGACTCGTCGACGGTGACCCGGCAGGTCGCCCCGCTCGTCGACTCCGGGCTGGTCAGCCGCACCGCGGACCCGGAGGACGGCCGTGCCGTCGTGCTCCAGCTCTCCGCGCGCGGCAGCGCCCGCCTGGAGGAGGTCCGCACCTCGCGCCGCAGGCTGGTGTCGGCCCTCACCGCCGACTGGACGGAGGAGGAGCGCGACAGCTTCTGCACGCTCCTCACCCGCTTCAACTCCGCGATCTCCCGCATGCAGACGCAGGCGGGGCCGGAGGCGACCGTGCCGGCGAGCCTCAGCCGAGAGCCTGGCTGAGGTCGGCCAGCAGATCCTCCACGGCCTCGATCCCCACCGAGAGACGCACCAGGTCGGCCGGCACCTCCAGGGCGGAGCCGGCCGCCGAGGCGTGCGTCATGCGGCCCGGGTGCTCGATCAGCGACTCCACGCCGCCGAGCGACTCCCCGAGGATGAACAGCCGCGCCCGGTCGCAGACCTCGACCGCCGCCGCCTCCCCGCCCTCGACCTGGAACGACACCATCCCGCCGAAGTCCCGCATCTGCTTGACGGCGGTCTCGTGGCCCGGGTGCGACGGCAGTCCCGGGTAGTGCACCCGCGTGACCCTCGGGTGGGCCGCCAGCGCCTCCGCGATCCGGGCGGCGTTCGCGCTGTGCCGGTCCATCCGCACGGCCAGCGTCTTGATGCCGCGCAGCACCAGCCACGAGTCGAACGGGCCCGCGACCGCGCCCATCGCGTTCTGGTGGAACGCCAGCTCCTGCGCCAGCCCGGCGTCCGAGGTGACCAGCGCGCCGCCGACCACGTCGGAGTGGCCGCCGAGGTACTTGGTGGTGGAGTGCACGACCACGTCCGCGCCCAGGGCCAGCGGCTGCTGGAGGTAGGGGCTGGCGAAGGTGTTGTCGACGACCAGCCGGGCCCCGGCCGACCGGGCGATCTCCGCGACGAGCGCGATGTCGGTGACGCCCAGCAGCGGGTTCGACGGGGTCTCCACCCAGATCAGCTTGGTCTCGGGGCGCAGCGCCGCCCGCACCGCGGCCGGGTCCGAGGTGCGGGCCACCGACCAGGCCACGCCCCAGCGTTCGGCGACCTTGGTGATGAGGCGGAACGTGCCGCCGTACGCGTCGTCCGGGATGACCAGGTGGTCGCCCGGCCGGAGCACCGTGCGCAGCAGGCAGTCCTCGGCCGCCAGGCCCGAGGCGAACGCCAGGCCGCGGGTGCCGCCCTCCAGCGCGGCGAGGTTCTCCTCCAGGGCGGTGCGGGTGGGGTTGGCGGACCGGCTGTACTCGTAGCCGCCGCGCAGACCGCCCACGCCGTCCTGCTTGAACGTGGAGACCTGGTGGATCGGCGGGACCACCGCGCCCGTCACCGGGTCGGGTTCCTGCCCGGCGTGGATGGCCGCGGTCTCGAAACGCTGACGACTGTGCTGCTCGCTCATGCGACCACGGTAGTGCGCCCGGGCGGGGACCAGCCGCCGGGCCGCGGGCGCGGCGCCGGGCGACATAAGGTGTTCACAGACATCGAAGGAGGGGGAGCCGCGCCGCGATGGAAGCCCTTTGGTTGCTGATCGCCCTGACCGCCGTCTTCGGGTTCGTGGTGCTGCCGGCGCTCCGGCGGCGCGGGGAACGGCGGGAGCTGGAGCGGGCCGCCGCGGCGGCCGAGGAACGGTCCTGGCCGCCGGGCCGCCCGGCGGACGGGGTGTCCCTGGGCAAGGACGGCGCCGGTGCCGGCGGCGGGCTGGTCCCCGTCGACCAGCTCGACGTGCGGCTGCCGGGCCCCGACCCGGAGCTGGTCGCCGCCCTGGAGGAGACACGGCGCACGCGGGACTGGCGTCCGGCCGGCCGGCTGCTGGCGCTCACCGACGACGCCGAGCTGCGCTGGCAGCGCGTGCAGTCGGTGGCCGGCGCGGCGGCGCGGGAGCTGTCCCGGTGGCGGGCCGAGGGCGAGCCGGCCGGCGGCCACGACGCGGGCTGGCTGCGGCGCTGGCGGGCCGACGAGCCGAACGACGCGGGCGGCGCGCAGGTGTACGCGCAGTTCCTGGTGTGGCAGGCGATGGCCGATCCCGGCGCGGCGGAGTACCGGATCATCCTGGAGGAGGCGCGGACGGTGTGCGGCGAGGCCGCCCGGCTGGCGCCGCAGGACCCGGTCCCGTACATCACGGAGCTGTTCATCGCCCGCGGGCTGAGCTACCGGCGGTCGGACTTCGACGCGCTGTGGGAGACGATCCTGCGGCGCGACCACCAGCACATGGGCGCGCACCTCGCGGCGCTGCCGTACCTGTCGGAGAAGTGGCACGGCTCGCGCGCCGACGCCGAGGAGTTCGCCCGGTCCGCGGCGGCGGACGCGCCCGAGGGCAGTCTGCTGGCCGCGCTGCCGCTGTTCGCGGTCTACGAGCACCTGCCCGAGGTGCAGCTCTCCCCCGGCATGTACCGGGGCACGGTCATCCGGGACGCCGTCGAGGCCGCGCAGTACGCCGTGAACACCGCCCGCCCGGACCACCCGGTGGAGCCGCACGTGCGCCACCTGCTGCTGTGTTTCCTGGTGCGCGCGGAGCGGTACCCGGAGGCGGCGGAACAGGTACGGGCGATCGACGGTTATGTGGGAGCGATCCCCTGGGTGGAGGGCGACGACCCGGCAGCGGCGTACGCCGCCTACCGCGCCATGGCGATCGCCGGACAGTGAAGGACCGAGGAAGGACGACGAGACCCATGGTGTACGCCTTCAAGACTCGCCTCCCCACCCCGGAGGAAGCCCTGCCGGGCCGCGCGGAGCCGGCGTTCCGCGTTCCCGACCGGCACACCGTCCTGGGCACGCCCCTGCTGGGCCCCTACCCGGAGGGCTTCGAGGTGGCGGACTTCGCGCTGGGCTGCTTCTGGGGCGCCGAGCGGCGCTTCTGGCGCACCCCGGGCGTCTGGACGACCCTGGCCGGCTACCAGGGCGGCAGCACGACCCACCCGACGTACGAAGAGGTCTGCTCGGGCATGACCGGCCACACCGAGGCCGTCCGCGTGGTCTTCGACCCGGCGAAGGTCTCCTACGACGATCTGCTGAAGATCTTCTGGGAGTCCCACGACCCGACCCAGGGCTTCCGCCAGGGCAACGACATCGGCACCCAGTACCGGTCGGCGATCCACACCCACTCCCCCGCCCAGCACGCCACGGCGGAGGCGTCCCGCGCGGCCTACCAGGACGTCCTGTCGGCCTCGGGCTACGGCGGCATCACCACCGAGATCCTCCCGGCCGGCCCGCGCCCGTTCTATCCGGCCGAGGACTACCACCAGCAGTACCTCGACAAGAACCCGTCCGGCTACTGCGGCCTCGGCGGCACCGGCCTGTCCTGCCCGGTGGGCGTGGCGCGGGCCGGGGACTGACGCGCCGCGCCGGCCCGCGCCTCACGCCCGCCGCGCCGCCTCGCGGGCGGTGGCCAGAAGGTCGCGGGCCAAGGCGGTGTGGGGGTGGGCGGGGCCCAGGAGGCGCGTCCGGGCGGTCAGGACGTCCTCGTGGAGGGGAATCGCCCGGGACACGTCGCCCGCCGTCTGGTAGGTGCAGGCCAGGTTGGAGCGGGCCGTGATCGTCTCGGGGTGGCCGGGGCCGAGGACGCGCTCGTACTCCGTGAGGTTCCGCTCGTGGAGCGGGACCGCCGCGGCCGGGTCGCCTGCCGCGCGGTAGGCGCTCGCCAGGTTGCCGCGCGCGGCCAGGGTGTGCGGGTGGTCCGGGCCGAGGGTCCGTTCGTACGCGGCGAGGTTCCGCTCGTGCAGCGCGGTGGCACGGGCCAAGTCGCCGGTCAGGCCGTGGAGGTAGGCGAGGTTGCCGCGCGCGGCCAGGGTGTCGGGGTGGTCGGGGCCCAGGAGGCGTTCGGCGTCGGCCAGGTTCCGCACGTGCAGCGGGGTCGCGGCCGTCAGGTCGCCGCCGGCGCGGTAGACGCTCGCCAGGACGCCGCGCGCGGCGAGCGTGCGCGGGTGGTCCGGGCCTCGGAGGCGTTCCGAGGCGGCCACCGAGCGTTCGGCGAACTCCGTGGCCCGTTCCAGGCGGCCCTCCTGGAGGAGGAACGTGGCGGCGGCGAGCAGGATGCCCTCGGTCCACTCGCCGTCCTCGGCCGGGTCGATCAGGCCGACGAGCGCCTCGACGTGCGGCAGCAGGGCCCGCCAGCGCGGCCAGCCCGCCACGTTGAACAGCGGGTCGCCAGGCAGCGCCGCGCCCAGCAGCACGATGGCCTGCCGGCGCGCGTGCGCGGTCGCCCCGGCCGGGCCCTCGCGGACGACCCCCTGCACGAGCCGGTGGATGGCGAACGTGTCGGGCGTGAGCGTGATCAGGCTGTACGCGGCCAGCGCCGCCAGCGCCTCGTCCACCGCGATCGGGTCGTCGGCCAGCGCGTAGGCCAGGTCGCGCGGCAGGGCGTCCGGGCCGAGCCAGGCGAACGTCCGCAGGATGTCGAGGGCGAGCGGCTGGCGGGCGGCGACGGCGCTCAGGGAGAGCTGCCAGACGCGGGCCACGGTCCGCTGCCGGCCGTCGGGCGCGGCGGCGAACATCCGGGCCGGGTGGCGGCGGAGCCGTTCCAGGTAGGCGGCGGGGGTGAGGGCGGTGTGCTGGATGTAGGCGGCGGCCTGTTCGAGGGCAAGCGGGAGGTGGCCGAGTTCGGCGGCCACGTCCGCCCAGGTCTCGTCGCCGCCGCTGCCGCTGGCGGCCATGAGCAGGTCGATCGCGGTGTCGGGGTCGAGGGTGTGCAGCCGCTGGGGCCGGGCCAGGTGGTGCCATCCGCCGGCGCGGCGGGTGGTGACGAGGTGGCGGCCGGTGCCGAGCGGGCCGATCACCGGGGCGAGGTCGGCCGGGGACTCGGCGTTGTCGAAGATCAGCAGCCAGCCGTGGTGGCTCTGGAGCCAGGCCGTCGCCCAGGCCGCGCCGTCGGTGCTGGCGGCGGCGGCAAGGTCGGCGTACGGGTCCAGGCGCGCCGCGAGGGCGGCGAGGGAGAGGACGATGCCGTCGGGGGTCTCGGCCGGGATCCACCAGATCGGGTTGTAGCGGTCGCGGTGCAGGTGGGCGTATTGAAGGGCGAGGGTGGTCTTGCCGACGCCGCCGAGGCCGTGCAGGACGGCGGAGGCGCCGGGGCCGTCGTCGAGCGTGGCGCCGAGCCGGGCCATGTCCTCCTCCCGGCCGACGAAGACGGCGCTGCCGGGCGCGGGCAGGTTGGTGAGGCCGGGCGGTGCCTGGATGTCGGCGGGCGGACGGACCGCCTCGCCGGGCAGGTGGACGGCGCGGTGATGGATGACGGCGCCGGCGCCCGTGCTGACAAGGCCGCGGTTGACGCCGACGGCGACCGCGCCGGTCCCGGACGCCTCGATCATCGCGCCGTGATGGTGCTCTGCTCGCCGGTGCTGATGATCCCGGAGTTCTCCTGGACGGCGACGGCTCCGGTGCCACCGGCGACGAACGTCGTTCCGCCCGCCGCCGGGGGCAACAGCCGGGCGAGGTCCGCGGTGAGGGCGGGGTCGTCGAGCAGGGCCCGCTTGATCCGGGCGCGCAGCACGGCCTGGAAGTCCTCGTCGTCCGGCGCCCCGGCGAGGTCGCGGACCGCGTCCTCGATGCCTTCCCTGCTCTCCTCGCGCCGCAGGACGCGCCACAGGACGCGCCGGCCCACCGAGAGCGTCGAATCGACCCCGGCGTCCGCCGCCCGGGTCAGCGCGGCGGTGCCGTAGGCCCCGACCGCGGCCATGACGTAGGGCGCGGCCTGCTGCGCCACCACGAGTGCGTCCACTGCCATCTCCCCTCCGCGGAGCCGGACTTACCAGCATGCCATCTTCCGGGCGCGCGGTCGGGACGGAAGCGGCGGGCCGGGGCGCGGTGTGGTGTGGTGCGGTGTGGTGCGGAGGTGTCAGCCCCAGAAGGCGCCGGGGTTGCCCGTCTCGACCGTGAACCCGGCGGCGGTCTGGACGCCGGCGCCGGGGGTGGTGACGTAGGGCAGCACGCGGTAGGAGGCCCGCAGTTCCTCGTGGGACAGGCGCACGACGGTGTAGCCGCGCTGCGAGTTGTGCCACTTCAGGTGCGGGTTGACGCCGGCGGCCATCCAGTCGTAGCCCTTGTCGTCCATGGGTTCGCCGTCGCCGCCCGAGCTGATGGACGTTCCGGCGAACTCGGTGGCCACGACCGGCGAGGACGCGTCGGCGAAGTCCAGCTTGAGGTCGGCGACGACGCTGCGGTGGATGTCGCCGGTCAGCACCACCGGGTTGTTGGCGCGGCTCTCGTACAGGCCGGTCAGCAGCCGGTCGCGGGCGGCGGTGTAGCCGTCCCACATGTCGAGACCGGAGGAGACGACGTCCGGGTCGGGGTCCTGGTCGACCTGGGCGATCAGGGTCTGGTTGGCCAGCACGTTCCAGCTCGCGTCCGTGGCGGCGGCGCCGTCGAGCAGCCACCGCTCCTGGGTGTCGCCGAGGATGGAGCGCGACGGGTCGGAGCGTTCGGCGTCGCAGCCGGACTCGGTGCCGTCGCCGCAGACCTGGTCGTCGCGGTACGAGCGGGTGTCCAGGACGTGCAGCTCCATCAGGGTGCCGAAGCGCAGCCGCCGGTACATGGCGACCTCGGCGCCCTCCGGCTTCTGCGGCAGCCGCAGCGGCAGGTGCTCGTAGTACGCCTGGAACGCGGCGGCCTTGCGGGCGCGGAAGCTGTCCACGTCGCTGTCGGGGAAGCCGTCGCTGTCCTTCTGGGCGATGTCCCCGGCCCAGTTGTTCTCCACCTCGTGGTCGTCCCAGGTCAGCACCCACGGGAACGCGAGGTGCGCGGCCTGGAGGTCGGCGTCGGTGCGGGTGAGGGCGTACCGGTTGCGGTACTCCGACAGCGTGTAGGTCTCGCGCTGGAACGAGGCGTCGAGGCTGACGCCGCGGACGCCTCCGGTCGGCCCGACGCCGTACTCGTACAGGTAGTCGCCGAGGTGGATCACGAAGTCCAGGTCCTCGGCGGCCATGTGGCGGTACGCGGTGTAGAAGCCCTCGTACCAGCACTGGCAGGACGCGAACGCGAACGACAGCGCCGCCGCCGTCTCCCGGGGGTCGGGGGCGGTACGGGTCCGGCCGGCCGGGCTGATGTCGGTGCCCGCGCGGAAGCGGTAGAAGTAGTCGTGGCGCGGCTCCAGGCCGGTCACCTCGACGTGGACGGAGTGCGCCAGCTCGGGCACGGCGGAGGTCTCGCCGCGCTGGACGACGTCGGAGAACGCCTCGTCGCGGGCGACTTCCCACTCGACGGTGACCGACTGCGGCGGCATGCCGCCGAGGCCGTCCACCGCCAGCGGGTCGGGGGCCAGGCGCGTCCACAGCACGACGCCGTCCGGCAGCGGGTCGCCCGAGGCGACACCCAGGCTGAACGGGTCGGCGGCGAAGCGGGGGGCGGCCCAGGCGGTACCGGAGGTGAACCCGGCGGCGTGGAGCCCGAGTGCCGCCGCCCCCGCGCCGGCGGTGCTGAGAAGTCGGCGTCTGGTGAGAGCCATCGAAGTACCTGCCCGTCTGTGCACGCGATCACGGAGAGCTGACGGGCCGCCACAATGGCCGCCTATCGGACCATATTGGTGGAGGCTCGCCTACGCTCACCCGCACGAGGGAGCGCCACCGGCGCGAACCGGTGCCGCTCCCCCGGGCCGGATCAGGGCGGATCAGGCGGGCTGGGCCCCCGGCCGGTCCCGTTCCACGACGAAACGGGCCGCCGTCGTGACGGGCGCGCCGGGCCTGGTGACGTAGGGCACGACCCGGTAGTCCGCGCGCAACTCACCGGCGGTCAGGCGCAGGACGGTGTAGCCGCGCTGCGCGTTGTGCCACTTCAGGTGCGGATTGACCCCGGGGGCCAGCCAGTCGCGGCCGACCTGGTCCATCGCCGCGCCGTCCCGGCCGGAGCTGATGGACGTTCCGGCGAACTCGGTGGCGACGACCGGCGAGGAGGCGTCGGCGAAGTCCAGCTTGAGGTCGGCGACGACGCTGCGGTGGATGTCGCCGGTCAGCACGACGGGGTTGCTCGCCCCCCGCTCGTACAGGCCGGTCAGCAGCCGGTCGCGGGCGGCGGTGTAGCCGTCCCACATGTCGAGACCGGAGGAGACGACGGCCGGGTCGGGGTTCTGGTCGACCTGGGCGATCAGGGTCTGGTTGGCCAGCACGTTCCACGTCGCGCCGGACCGGGCGGCGCCGTCGAGCAGCCACCGTTCCTGCGCGGCGCCGAGCATCGTGCGCGCGGGGTCGGAGCGTTCGGTGTCGCAGCCCGGCTTGGTGCCGTCGCCGCAGACCTGGTCGTCGCGGTACGAGCGGGTGTCCAGCACGTGCAGGTCCAGGGTCCGCCCGAACGGCAGCCGCCGGTACATCCGGACGTCCGCGCCGTCGGGCTTCTGCGGCAGCCGCAGCGGCAGGTGCTCGTAGTACGCCTGGAACGCCGCCGCCTTCCGCGCCCGGAAGGCCGCCGCGTCGCCGTCGGGGAAGCCGTCGCCGTCGATCTGGGCGACGTCGCCCGCCCGATTGTTCTCCACCTCGTGGTCGTCCCAGGTCAGCACCCAGGGGAACGCCTGGTGGACGGCCTGGAGGTCGGTGTCGAGGCGGGTCAGGGCGTGCCGGTTGCGGTACTCGGGGAGGGTGAGCGTCTCGCGCTGGAACGAGGCGTCCAGGGTCATCCCCCGCACCCCGGCGGTGGGGCCGACGCCGTACTCGTACAGGTAGTCGCCGAGGTGGACCACGAAGTCGAGGTCCTCCTCCGCCATGTGGCGGTACGCGGTGTAGAAGCCCTCGTACCAGCACTGGCAGGACGCGAACGCGAACGACAGGTCCGACCGGGTCCGCCCGTGCGGGGCGGTGCGGGTGCGGCCGACCGGGCTGAGGACGCCGCCGGCCCGGAAGCGGTAGAACCAGTCGCGGCCCGGCTCCAGGCCGGTCGGCTCGACGTGGACGGAGTGGGCCAGTTCGGGCACGGCGTACGCGGTGCCCTGCCGCTCGACGCGGCGGAAGCGGTCGTCGCGGGCGATCTGCCACTCGACGGTGACCCGCCGCTCCGGCATGCCGCCGCGCCCGTCCGGGGCGAGCGGGTCGGGCGCCAGGCGCGTCCACAGGACGACGCCGTCGGGGCGCGGGTCGCCGGAGGCGACGCCGAGGCGGAAGGGGTCCTCGGGGAAGCGGGGATCGGCCCAGGCCGGTCCCGCGGTGAGTCCGGCGGCGTGCAGCCCGAGCGCCGCGGCTCCGGCTCCCGTGCCGCCGAGGAGACGGCGTCTGGTGAGTTCCATCGTGCACCTGCCCGTCGTGCTGTGGTACGTGACGGGCTGCCACGCTCGCGGGCGGCGGTGACGCCGGGGTGGAACTCTCCCTGCCGCTCTCCCACGTTCCGGGGAACACCGGACGGGCGGCGCGCGGGGGCCGTCGGCGCACGCGACGGGGCCGCGTCGTGCGGACGACGCGGCCCCGGGAAGCGCGGGACGGCCCACCGGCGGGGGCCGGTGGGTCTACTGCTGGGCCAGCAGGTGCTCCCGCATCCGGGTCAGGACGCGGCTGAGCAGGCGCGAGACGTGCATCTGGGAGATGCCCAGCTCCGCGGCGATCTGGGCCTGCGTCAGCTCCTCGCCGAACCGCATCCGCAGGATCCGCCGGTCGCGCTCGCCGAGCTTGCTCAGGAACGGCTTGAGGGCGTGCAGGTTCTCGATCTTCTCCAGATCGGCGTCCACGCTGCCGAGCCGCTCCGCCCACGGCCGGGCCGTGTCGGAGGCGCCGTTGTCGTCGCCGCCGGGCGCGTCGAGGGAGCTGGCGGTGTAGCCGTTGCACGCCATCTGCGCCTCGACGATCTCCTCCTGGCTCAGGTCGAGGAGGTCGGCCAGCTCCTTCGTCGTGGGCAGCCTGCCGAGGCGGCTGGACAGCTCGTCGGTGGCCTTGGCCATGTCGACGCGCAGCTCCTGGAGCCGCCGGGGCACGTGCACGGCCCAGCTCGTGTCCCGGAAGAAGCGCTTGATCTCGCCGCTGATGTACGGCACGGCGAAGCTGGTGAACTCCACCTCGCGCGACAGGTCGAACCGGTCGATCGCCTTGATCAGGCCGATGGTGCCGACCTGGAGGATGTCCTCCATCTGCTCGGCGCGGTTCCGGAAGCGGCCCGCGACGAAGTTCACCAGCGACAGGTTGATCTCGATCAGGGTGTTCCGCGCGTACTGGTACTCGCGGGTGCCCTCCTCCAGGACCGCCAGGCGGCTCAGGAACAGCTTGGTCAGCTCCCTGGCGTCCCGGGGCGCGATCTTGCCCGTGTCCGGGACGTGGGGCAGGGGCCCCTCGGTGGTGCTCCGGTTACCGGGCTTGGCCGAGACCGTCACGGTCGTGCTGTTCACGGGCCCTCTCCCTCCACTGTGCCGCTGACTTCGCTAGACCCGCTTCTGCCCCCTTATCCGGAATGCATGCTGTGAATTTCGAGGCGATCTCGCGAAGGCGGTCTCACCCGGAGTGTCCGCAGTTGTTGCAACTCCAGTCACCGCTGGGGCCCTGGATGACCGTAGCCCCGCATCTCGTGCAGTTCATATGGCCTTTGCTCCTCTGCCGTCCCGAAGTGGGCTCTCGGGTCGTATGACCGCGTGCCGCCCGCCCAAACGAAGGCGTGACGGCCGTGGCCGGATGGGAACCGGGGCGCTGAAAGTGGCTTCCGGGGGTATGAAAAGGTGGGGACGGAAGGTGGTGGCCGGATGCCGGGAGCGCTCGCGATCGTGCCGCTGGCCGACCGTGTCGGGGCCCGGGCGGCCGGAGAGATCGGCCTGTGGGCGCGGGCGGAGTGGCGGGACGCGCTGGAGCGCCTGACCGGCCAGGACGACGATGTGTACCTGGAGTTGTCCGCGGTCACGTTCACCGATGTGGCCGCGGCCTCGGAGCTGGCCGCCGCCGCGGGGCGGCTCGGCGCCGGGCGGCGTATCGTCGTGGACCGGCCGCCGTCGTCGCTGCGGCGGGCGCTGCGGATCTTCTGGCCCGACCTGACGGCGATCGAGGTGAGGGGGTGATGACCATGCCGGCCGCTGCCGAGCCGTTCGTCCATCCGGCGTTGTTCTACGGCGACGAGCGGGAGTACCTGGCGGGTACGGTCCCCTTCGTCCTGGAGGGCCTGGCCTCGGGGGAGCCCGTGGCCGTCGCCGTGCCGGGCGGGAACCTGTCGCTGCTCCGCGCCGAGCTGGGCGACGACGCCCGCCGGGTGAAGCTGTTCGACATGACCGAGGCCGGGCGGAACCCGGGGCGCATCATCCCGCGCGTGCTGCGGGCCTTCGCCGACGCGCACCCCGGCGACGGGCGCGTCCGGATCATCGGGGAGCCGATCTGGGCGGGCCGCACCGGGACGGAGTACCCGGCGTGCGCCCAGCACGAGGCGCTGATCAACCACGCGTTCACCGGCAGGCCCGTCACGATCCTGTGTCCGTACGACGTGGCCGCGCTCGACCCGCTGGTCGTCGCCGACGCGCGGGCCACCCACCCCGTCGTCATCGAGGGCGGGATCACCGGCCCGAGCGACGCGTACGCGCCCGACCGGATCGTCGCCGCCTACAACGAGCCGCTGACGCCCCCGGACCGGGCCGCCGCGTTCCCCTTCGACGCCGACCTGCTGCCCGACGCGCGGCACTTCGCGACCGACCGGGCCGCCGGGCACGGGCTGGCGGGGGACCGGCTGGACGATCTGGCCCTGGCGGTCGCCGAGCTGACCACCAACAGCGTGGTGCACGGCGGCGGCGCGGGCACTCTGCGGATCTGGGCCGAGGGCCCCCAGGTGGTGTGCGAGGTCAGCGACCGGGGCGAGATCAAGGACCCGCTCGCCGGGCGCCGCCCGCCCGCCCGCGACCAGATCGGCGGCCGGGGCCTGCTGCTGGTGCACTGCGTCGCCGACCTGGTCAGGATCCACACCGGGCCGGGGGGCACCTCGGTCCGCTTCTACCTGGGCGGCTGAAGTCCCGCGTGGCGCCGGGCCAGTTCCCGGTAGTGCTCGGCGTTGAGGCGGATCAGGTCCACCTCCTCGTCGTTCAGCCCGCGCCTGACCTTGCCGGGGACCCCGGCGACCAGCGAGCCGGGCGGGACCTCCGTCCCGCCCAGCACGACGGCGCCCGCGGCGATCAGCGAACCCCGGCCGACGCGGGCGCCGTTGAGGATCACCGCGCCCATGCCGACCAGCACGTCGTCCTCGATCGCGCAGCCGTGCACGACGGCCCGGTGACCGACGGACACGCCCGCGCCGATGGACACGGGGTACCCGGGGTCGGTGTGCAGGACGCAGCCGTCCTGCACGTTGCTCCCGGGGCCGATCGCGATGGGCTCGAACTCGGCGCGCGCCACCGCTCCGTACCAGAGCGACGCCTCCCCGGCGAGGCGTACGGCTCCGATGACGGTCGCGGTCGGCGCCACCCAGGCGCTGTCGGCCAGCTCGGGGTGGTGGCCGTCGAAGGGGATGAGGGTCGTCGTCACAGGGGTGACAGTACGGCGGCGCGGTGGGCGGAGCGGCGCCGGGGGACGCGTGTCACGCCGCCGCGATGGTGGCGGCGTCGATGACGAAGCGGTAGCGCACGTCGCCGGCGAGCACCCGCTCGTACGCCTCGTTGACCCGCTCGGCGGGTATCACCTCGATCTCGGCCCCGATGCCGTGCGCGGCGCAGAAGTCGAGCATCTCCCGCGTCTCGGCGATGCCGCCGATCATCGACCCGGCCAGCGACTTGCGTCCGCCGATCAGCGAGAACATGCCGACCGGCACGGGGTTCTCCGGGGCGCCGACGTTGATCAGGGTGCCGCCCACCCCGAGCAGGCCGAGGTAGGCGTCCATGTCGAGGTTGGCGGAGACCGTGTTGACGATCAGGTCGAACGTGCCGCTCAGCTTCTCGAACGTCGCCGGGTCGCCGGTGGCGTGGAAGTGGTCGGCGCCGAGCCGGCGTCCGTCGGCCTCCTTGCGCCGCGACTGGCTGAGCACGGTGACCTCGGCGCCCATGGCGTGGGCGATCTTCACGCCCATGTGGCCGAGGCCGCCCAGGCCGACGACGGCGACCTTCTTGCCGGGCCCGGCCTGCCAGTGCGCGAGCGGCGAGTAGAGCGTGATCCCGGCGCACAGCAGCGGCGCGGCGACGTCCAGCGCCAGGCCGTCGGGGATGCCCACCACGAAGTTCTCGTCGACGACGATGTGGGTGCTGTAGCCGCCGTAGGTGCGCTCGCCGGCCTTGTCGAGGCCGTTGTACGTGAGCGTCGCGCCGTTGAGGCAGTACTGCTCCTGGCCCGCCCGGCACTGGGCGCAGGTGCGGCAGGAGTCGACGAGGCAGCCGACGCCCACCCGGTCGCCCACGGCGTGCCGGGTGACGGCGGAGCCGGTCCGGGTGACGACGCCGGCGATCTCGTGGCCGGGGACCATCGGGAACAGGGCGCCGCCCCACTCGTCGCGCGCCTGGTGGATGTCGCTGTGACAGATACCGGCGTACCTGATCTCGATGAGCACGTCGTGCTCGCCCACCGCCCGGCGCGGGATCGTGGTGCGTTCCAGGGGCGCCTTGGCGGCGGGGGCGGCGTAGGCGGGGACTGCGGTGAGTTCGTGTGCGGTCATACCGCCATGCTGGGCGGCCGGGCGGGGGTTGCCCAGGGCCCTGTGCCGCCTACGAACGGCGTGCGTACCACTGGTGGTGTCAGGTTCCGGGCCGCCCTTCGCATACTTGTCGCATGGGCATCGATCCGCGCACGGAGTTGAGCGAGTTCCTCCGCACCCGGCGGGCGCGCCTGCGCCCGGAGGACGTCGGGCTGGACGACTACGGCGGCCGGCGGCGGGTCCCGGGGCTGCGGCGGGAGGAGCTGGCCCGGCTGGCGGGCGTCAGCGTGGCGTACTACACGCGGCTGGAGCAGGGGCACGGGGGCAACGTCTCCACCGGCGTCCTGGACGCGGTCGCGTCGGCGCTGCGGCTGACCGGCGCCGAGCGCGAGCACCTGGCGCACCTGGTCCGTCCGGCGCGCGCGGCCCGCCGGGCGGCGCCGCGCGAGGTGCCGTCCGGGGCGCGGCCGGCCGTGCGGCCGTCGGTCCAGCGGCTCATCGACCAGCTCGACTCGGTCGCGGCGTGTGTCGTGGGCTTCCGGATGGACGTGCTGGCGTGGAACCGGCTGGCCTGTCTGCTGCTGGCCGACTTCCCCCGGCTGACGCCGGCCGAACGGAACATGGCGCGCCTGGTCTTCCTCGACCCGGCGGCCAGGGGGCTGTTCGTGGACTGGGAGAGCAAGGCGTCGGACGTCGTCTCCGCCCTCCGCATGGACGCCGGGGCGCGGCCGGACGACGTGGAGCTGTGCCTGCTGCTGCACGACCTGAAGGAGGGCAGCGCGGACTTCGCCGTGATGTGGGAGCGGCACGACGTGCGGGACGTGCGCCACGGGCGCAAGCGGCTGCGGCATCCGGTCGCCGGGGAGCTGACGCTGTACTTCGAGTCGCTGGCGCTGCCCGACGACGCGGGCCAGCGGCTGGTGACGTTCCACGCCGAGCCGGGGTCGCCGTCGGCCCGGGCGCTGCGGCGGCTCGCCGGCCGGGACGCGGAGTCCCCGGTGCCGGCCGAGGCGGGGGTCGCGGGCGGCCCGTAGACCGCCGGGAACGGCGAAGCGCCACCGCGCGGAGGGTGCGGTGGCGCTTCGCGTGGTTCCGGCGGACCGGTCAGAGCGCGCTGCCGGCCTGCCAGTCGGCCCAGCTCATGTTCCAGCCGTTGAGGCCGTTGTCGGGCTGGATCTCGCGGTCCGGGGAGTTCTCCACGATGATCACGTCGCCGATCAGCGACTCGTCGAAGAACCAGGCGGCGTCCTGCTCGGGGTCGCCCGCGCCCTGGACGTCGGCGAGGCCGATGCATCCGTGGCTGGTGTTGCTGCTGCCGAAGATGCTCCGGGACGCCCAGTAGTTGCCGTGGACGAACGTGCCGGAGGTGGACAGCCGCATCGCGTGCGGCACGTCCGGGATGTCGTACTCGCCCTCGCCGTCGTCGTCCGTGAAGCCGACGGTGGCGCCGTTCATCCGGGTCTCCTCCAGCTTCTCGGAGATGACCATCATCCCGTTGTAGGTGGGGGTCTCCTCGCTGCCCGCCGAGATCGGGACGGTGCGCAGGGTCTCGCCGTCGCGGACGACCTCCATCTGGTGGGTCTCCACGTCGACCGTGCTGATCTGGCTGCGGCCGATCTCGAAGCTGAAGTCGCGGTCCTGCACGCCGGTGACGCCGGGGGCGCCCTCGATGCCGTCGAAGTTCAGCTCGACGGAGACCTCGGAACCGGCCTCCCAGAACTCCTGCGGGCGGAAGTCCAGGCGCGTGTCGCTGAACCAGTGGCCCACGACCTCCTGGCCGCTGGTGGAGTTGATCTCCACGGCCGCCTCGACCTCGGCGCGGTTGGTGATCGGCTTGTCGAAGTTCAGGGAGACCGGCATGCCGACGCCGACGGTCACGCCCTCGTCGGGCGTGAAGTACCCGATGAAGCTGTTCTCCGGCGAGACGGTCGTGAACGTGGCGCTCTCGTGCGCCTCCCGGCCCTCGCTGTCGCTGGCCTGGACCGTCACCTCGTACTGGGTGGCGCGTTCGAGCTGGACGTCGGGCTTCCAGCTCGTCGCGTCCTCGGACATCGCGCCGGTGATCTCGGTGCCGCTCTCGACGGCCGTCATGGTCACCTCGTCGAGGGTGCCGTCCTCGACGGTGACCTCGACGTCGTCGTTTATGCCGACGTTGTCGGCCGCGTTGTCCGGGGTGATGGATATCACCGCGGTCGACGTGTCGGCGTCCTCCGCGGCGCGGTCGGCGTCCGTCTGCCCGCTGCCGCCGTCACCCCCGCCGCCGTTGTTGTCGGAAGAGTCGTCCCCGCCGCCGCTGCAGGCCGACAGTGTCAGCACTCCGCAGAGCAGCGCCGCCGCCGCACTCAGGCCCTTGCGCCGCATGCCGTCCCTCATCAGATAGAAAACTCCGTCCCCGCTGCCGCTTCCCCCCGTGGAAACACGTGGAAGAGAACGCGAATTCGGCGGCAGCCGGTTCCACTTTAGGATAATCCGTGCGATAGCTCACACGTTCGAATATGGGGTTCAGCCAACCACGTCGTCGTCCTCGTCGTCCCACCCCTCCTCCGGATCGTAGTCGGCCACCTCGCTGCTCCACGAAGCCTGCGCGAGCACAACTCCCGGCACCTCGCTGACCAGGTCGATCGGGTCGATGAGATACGCCACAGCCTCCGCCTCGTCCCGGGAGACGGCCTGCGCCGCCTGGTCGCGCTCCTCCGGCGGCATCAGCTCGTCGCCCTCGATACGGGCCCAGGCCGCCCGGATCAGCTCGTCGGGCTCCGCCACTTCCAGCACCATCTCGACGCGGACGCGAACGTGCCGGACCTCGCCGCTGAGTTCATCAGTCATGACCGGGAGAGTAGAGCGCCCGGGCGCCGCCCCTTCCCCGCGACCCGCACCGGCCCGTAACATCGCATCTCACGCCGCCGATACGCAGCACACACGGAGCGCTCACGTGGACGGTCATCCCCGCACGGCCAATCGCCGCACGCTGATCAGCCTGCTCGTGGCGACCGGCGCGCTCTGCGCCGTCTGGCTGCTGCCCTCCGCCTACGGCGAGACCGACCACGGCACCGGCAGCGGCGGGGGCATCCCCGGCGAGCAGCAGGGGGCCCGGGGCGAGCAGGACCAGGAGCCCGCCGCGCGTCCCTACGTCCCGGGCCGCCCGCCGCGGAACCGGCGGCGCTCGGCGCCCCGCCCGCCCGGGCCGCCCCCCCCCCCGCCCCCCCCCCCCCCCCCCCCCCCCCGGGGCCGGGGGAGCCCCCCCGCCCCCGGTCCAGCTCCCCCGCGCGGCGGCAGACCTCCTCCGCGACCCGCTCCACCTCCGCGGCCCCCGCGCCCACCGCCACCAGACAGAACTCGTCGCCGCCCAGCCGGGCCGCCAGCGCCCCCGGCACGGCCGCCCCGCACAGCGACAGCACCGTGCCGAACCGCGCCAGCAGCCGGTCGCCGGTGGCGTGGCCGTAGGTGTCGTTGACCTTCTTCAGGCCGTTGACGTCGCAGACGACGAGACTGACCACGGCGCCGGTGGCCCGGTGCTCGGCCAGGGCCTCGTCCAGGCGTATGTCCACCGCGCGGCGGTTGGCGAGCCCGGTCAGCGGGTCGGTGAACGCCAGCCTCCTCGCCTCCGCGAGCCGCTCGTACTGGGTGACGCCCGTGGCGATCACATCGGCCAGCACCTCGGCGAACTCCCGGTCCCCCGGTCCGAAGAGCGGGTCGCCCGGACCCCGGCGCACGGACAGCTCGCCCCAGATCCGGTCCTCCAGCGCCACGGGCGCGACCAGGCGGCGGCCGCCGCCGTGCCCGGGGAACCCCGCGGGCCCGCGCGCGGCGGGCTCCCCCGCGGTGGCGAGCAGCCGGGGGCCGTCGTGCCCGCTCTCCCGGAAGGCCAGGGTGGCGGACGTCCCGCCCAGCGCGGCCATGGCGCCCTCGGCGGCGGCCCGCGCGAGCCCGGGCAGCCCCTGCGCGGCGGCCAGCGCCTGCGCCAGCCCGACCACGGCCCGCAGCCGGCTCTCGTCACCCATGACGACCAGGCTAGGAGCGTTCCGCCCGCGATGGGTCGTTCGACTACTCCCCCGGGCAGCGGGACCGGGCCCGGCCGGACCTCAGCCGCGGCGGGTCAGGAGCCAGGGCTCGATGATGCCGAGGCCGCGGACCGGCCGCTGGTACAGCGGCTGGAGCGCGAAACGATACGCCGCGGCGCGGGGCCCGCCCGTGTCGGCGGCCTTCTCGGACTGCGGGGCGAGCCCGGCCGAGGTCAGCTCCTCGCGCATCGCGCCGTCCACCAGCACCATGTCCTTCGGCGCTATCGACGTCAGCCGGCTGGCCAGGTTCACCGTGTTGCCGAAGACGTCGCCCATCCGCGTCGTCACCGTGCCGAAGGCGATCCCGACCCGCAGCTCCGGCATCATCGGGTCGTCGCCCAGCGTCTCCACCAGCCGCAGCCCGATGTCGGCGGCCGTCCCCGCGTCGTCCGCGGCGAACAGCACCTCGTCGCCCAGCGTCTTGATCAGCCGCCCGCCCCGCGCGGCGACCAGATCGGCCGCCGTCGTCTCGAACGCCTCCACCAGCTCGCCGAGCTGCTCCTCCTCCAGGCGCCTGGTGAGCCGCGTGAACCCCACGAGGTCCGCGAAGCCGACGGCCAGCCGCCGGTCCACCATCTCGGCGTCGTCCTGCGCCTGCACCACCCGGCCGGTGGCCGCCGCCAACTGGCGCCGCCACACGTAGATGAGGAACTCCTCCAGCTCCGGCAGCAGCAGCTCGACCAGCGGATAGGCGACCTCGGTCCGCGTCATGCCCGGCTCGGGCGGCTCGGTCAGGCCCTCCAGGAAGGAGTCGATCTGCCAGTCCGCCAGCCGCGCCGTCGTCTGCCCGGTCGAGCGGGCCACCTGGATGGCCATCGACTCGCTGAGCAGCCCGGCCTCGACCAGGCCGGCCAGCCGCCGCAGCGCCAGCACGTCCGCCTCGGTCAGCACCCGCGCCTGGCCGATGTCGGGAAAGCCCATGGCCCGCCAGAAGCGGGAGGCCAGCTCCATCGGGACCCCGGCGGCGCGGGCCGCCTGGAACGGGGTGTACTGCCGGTCGGCGCCGAGAATCAGGCGCTCCATGCGCAGGGCGATGTTCTCGGCGTCCTCGGCGTCCTCGGCGTCCCCGGCGTTCTCGGCACTCTCGGTGGCGTCCCCGGGGGTGTCACCGCCCCGGGCGCCCCCGTCCTCCGGCTCAGCCCCGGCCACGGTCATCGCCCGCCTTCAGGGGTGGGATCCCTTCGCTGCGCACTGCCCTACCGTTTCCGCTCCGCCGCGCCATCCGCGCGCTTCAACGCCCCACCCTACGGCAGTGTGCCGTGAGTCACGCCGCCCGGAGGTGGATGATGTCAGCCGCTGCCATCGGCTGCCGCGTCCCGTCCGCCCCCGCGATGACCAGGCGTCCCTCACCGTCGACGGCCACCGCCTCGCCCCGGGTCTCCCCTCCGCCGGGCAGCTCGGCGCGCACGCGGCGGCCGAGGGTGGCCGAGACGTCCGCGTACGCCGCGCGCAATCCGGCCGCCTCCGCGTCGCCGCCCGCCGCCGTCCAGCGCGCGTACCACTCGGCCAGCGCCCGCAGCACCGCCCGCAGCAGCGGGTCGCGGTCCGTGGAGACGGCGTCGGCCAGCAGCAGCGACCCGGCCTGCGGCACGGGCAGCTCGTCGGCGCGCAGCGACACGTTCAGGCCGACGCCCAGGACGATCGCGCCGCCGTCGGCGTCCTCGACGCGCTCGGCCAGGATGCCGCCGGCCTTCCGTTCCTCGCCGCCGACCCGGACCAGCAGGTCGTTGGGCCACTTCAGCACCGCGTCCACACCGGCCGCGCGGGTCAGGGCCGTGGCGGTGGCGACGCCGGCCAGCAGCGGCAGCCAGGTCAGCCGCGCGGCGGGCACCGCCGGCTCGGGCCGCAGCAGCACCGAGAAGAACAGCCCCGACCGGGCGGGCGCGCTCCAGGTACGGCCGAGCCGACCGCGCCCGCTGGTCTGCTCCTCGGCGATCAGCACCGCGCCCTCGGCCGCCCGCCCGGCGCGGGCCGCCTCGGCGAGATCGGCGTTGGTGGACCCGGTCACCTCGACGACGCGCAGCGACGTCCACAGGCCGTCCGGCCGGACGAGAGCCCCTCGCAGCGCCCGCGCGTCGAGCGGCGGACGGTCGAGATCGGACCAGCGGCTGCGCGAAGTGGTCATGGCGTCAGCCTACGGGTGTGGCCAACGCCGCACCCCCGTTGACGTCGAACGCCGTTAACCTACGGATCGGTAGCCACCCGAGGATGAGTAGGAGCCGCAGACGTGGCCGAAGATATCCACACCACCGCGGGCAAAATCGCCGATCTGAAGCGCCGGATGGAGGAGGCCACCCACGCGGGCTCCGCGCGGGCCGTCGAGAAGCAGCACGCGAAGGGCAAGCTGACGGCCCGGGAGCGGATCGATCTGCTGCTGGACGAGGGCTCGTTCACCGAGCTGGACGAGTTCGCCCGGCACCGCGCGACCGCCTTCGGCATCGACAAGAACCGGCCGTACGGCGACGGCGTCGTCACCGGCTACGGCACGGTGGACGGCCGGCCCGTGGCGGTGTACTCGCAGGACTTCACCGTCTTCGGCGGCTCGCTGGGCGAGGTGTACGGCGAGAAGATCGTGAAGGTGATGGACTTCGCGCTGAAGACCGGCTGTCCGGTCATCGGCATCAA
Source organism: Streptomyces specialis (assembly GCF_001493375.1). Taxonomy (GTDB): domain Bacteria; phylum Actinomycetota; class Actinomycetes; order Streptomycetales; family Streptomycetaceae; genus Streptomyces; species Streptomyces specialis. The sequence goes on along the minus strand of NZ_LN929897.1, from coordinate 259,013 downwards.
CGACGGCGGCGGCGCCCGCATCCAGGAGGGTGTGACGGCGCTCGGGCTCTTCGCGGAGATCTTCCGGCGGAACGTGCACGCCTCCGGCGTGGTGCCGCAGATCTCGGTCATCGTCGGTCCCTGCGCGGGCGGCGCGGTCTACTCCCCGGCGATCACGGACTTCACCGTGATGGTCGACCAGACCTCGCACATGTTCATCACCGGTCCCGACGTCATCAAGACGGTCACGGGCGAGGACGTCGGCTTCGAGGAGCTCGGCGGCGCGCGCACCCACAACACGCTCTCCGGTGTCGCCCACCACATGGCGGGCGACGAGAAGGACGCCTTCGAGTACGTGAAGGCGCTGCTGTCCTACCTGCCGTCGAACAACCTCTCCGAGCCGCCCGCCTTCCCGCAGGAGTCGGACCTGGAGGTCTCGCCGGAGGACGCGGAGCTGGACGTCCTGGTCCCCGACTCGGCCAACCAGCCGTACGACATGCACGAGGCCATCGAACACGTCCTGGACGACCGGGAGTTCCTGGAGACCCAGGCGCTGTTCGCGCCGAACATCATCACCGGCTTCGGGCGCGTCGAGGGCTACCCGGTGGGTGTGGTGGCCAACCAGCCGATGCAGTTCGCCGGCTGTCTGGACATCAACGCCTCGGAGAAGGCGGCCCGCTTCGTGCGGACCTGCGACGCGTTCAACATCCCCGTGCTGACATTCGTGGACGTGCCGGGCTTCCTGCCGGGTACCGATCAGGAGTACAACGGCATCATCCGGCGGGGGGCCAAGCTCATCTACGCGTACGCGGAGGCGACGGTGCCGCTGATCACGGTGATCACCAGGAAGGCGTTCGGCGGCGCCTACGACGTGATGGGCTCCAAGCACCTGGGCGCCGACCTCAACTTCGCCTGGCCCACCGCCCAGATCGCCGTCATGGGCGCCCAGGGCGCGGTCAACATCCTTCACCGGCGGACCCTGGCGGGCCTGGCGTCCGACGAGGAGCGCGAGGCGGAGCGGGCGCGCCTGACCCAGGAGTACGAGGACACGCTGCTCAACCCCTACGCCGCCGCCGACCGCGGTTACGTGGACGCGGTCATCACGCCCGCGCAGACCCGCCGTTTCGTGGTGCGGGGCCTGCGGGCGCTGCGGGCCAAGCGGGAGCAGCTCCCGCCGAAGAAGCACGGCAACATCCCGCTGTAACCGGAGGAGACGAGACCCGGCCGTCAGGCCCGGCCGAAGGAGAAGCCGATGATTTTCAAGGTCGTCCGGGGCAACCCCACCCCGGAGGAGCTGGCCGCGGCCATCGCGGTCATGCAGGCGCGCGCCGCCGCGGCGTCGGCGGGGACGGCGCCCGGGACCGGGCCCGTCTCCCAGTGGTCCGACCCGGTGCGCGTCGTGCCGCGCGCCGCGCCGGCCCCCGGGCCGCGCTCCTGGGCCACCAGCTACTGGCCGAGCTGACACCCGGCGCGCCGGGCCGTCCCGGTACCCCGCGGGCCCCCCGCGTCCGCCGCTTCCGGCGGTGCGCGGGGGGCCCGCGCGCGTCCGGCGCCCGCGCGCCGTTTTCTCATCCCGCTCTCATGGATCCCTCACCGGGCCCTCACCGCGCGTCCTTAGCGTCCGCCGCATGATTTTCACCTACCTGCGACGGGAGCTGCGCCGCCGCCGCAAGGCACAGTTCGTGATCGCGGCCGGGCTCGCGCTCGGCATCGCGCTCGTCGTTGTCGTCAACGCGGTCTCCTCCGGCATGCAGCGGGCGCAGGACGAGGTCCTCGAATCGCTCTACGGGCTCGGCACCGACATGACCGTCAGCAAGGCGGCGCCCTCGCCCGAGGAGGTGGAGGACGGCGTGGTGACGGAGGCGCCGCGGTTCCGCTTCGACGCCGAGGACGGCGAGGAGCAGGGCGCCGACCAGCTCGTCCTGGACGGCTTCCAGACGCTGGACGCGTCCGAGGTGGCGGAGGTGGCCGCCCTCGACGGCGTGGCCGACGCCGCCGGCGGGCTCAAGCTGCGCGACGTCACCGTCTCCGGCTCGTTCGACCCGGGCGAGATCCGGGAGGTGGAGCCCGGCGAGGAGGGCGGCGCCCCCGGCCGCGCCGAGATCAGGGGCGGCGGGGCCGACTTCGGCGTGGACGAGTTCGCCGTCTTCGGCGCCGACGTCACCAGGACCGGCATCGGCCCGCTCAGCGGCACGGAGATCACCGACGGGCGCGCCCTCGCGTCCGGCGACGCGGACGCCGCCGTGGCCGTCCTGGACGCCGACTGGGCGGCGAGCGAGGAACTCGCCGTCGGCGACACCGTCACCCTGAAGGGCACCGACTTCGAGATCGTCGGCCTGGCCGCCGCCACCACCGGCGACGCCACCGCCGACGTCTACATCCCGCTGGGCCCGGCGCAGGAGCTGTCCGGGAACGAGGACAAGCTCACCGAGATCTACGTCCAGGCCACCGACAGCCAGCGGCTGGACGCCGTCGAGGCCGCCATCACCGACGTCGTGGACGACGTGGACGTCACCACCGCCGACGACCTGGCCGACCAGGTGTCCGGCTCGCTGTCGACCGCCGCCGACCTGGCCGACGGTGTCGGCAGGTGGCTGTCCTACCTGGTGCTGGCCGTCTCGTTCCTCGTCGCCGGCCTGATGGCCTCCTCGGCGGTCAGCCGCCGCGTGCGGGAGTTCGGCACGCTGAAGGCGCTGGGCTGGACCCGGGGCCGGATCACCGGGCAGGTGATGAGCGAGTCCCTGGCCACCGGCCTGATCGGCGGCGCCCTGGGCCTCGGCGCCGGGCTGCTGGCCGCCTGGACGATCACCGCGATCCGCCCCGGGCTGACCGCCGAGCTGGGCGCGGCGACGGCCGGTCCCGAGACCGCCGGCGGCGGCCGGGGCGGCGGCGGTGGCGGCGGGCTCGTCCGTGACACGGCCGAGACGGCGGCCGAGACCCTCGACGTCGGTCTCACCGCCCCGGTCAGCCTGAGCGTGCTGACCCTCGCCGTCGTCCTGGCCGTCCTGGGCGGCCTGATCGCCGGGGCGTTCGCCGCCTGGCGCGCCGCCCGCCTCCGTCCCGCCGACGCGCTGCGCCGCGTGGCCTGACCTCCCGGAGCCCATCGATGTACGAACTCACCGGCGTCACCAAGACCTACCGGCGCGGCAAGGCCACCGTCACCGCCCTCGACGACATAGCGCTGTCCGTGCCCACCGGCGGCAGGCTCGTCATCCAGGGCCCGACGGGCGGCGGCAAGTCCACGCTGCTCCAGCTCCTCGGCGGCCTGGACCGGGCCACGTCGGGCAGCGTCCTGCTCGACGGCACCGACCTCTCCCGGCTCTCCGAGGCCAAGCTGACCCGGCTGCGCGCGGAACGGATCGGCTTCGTCTTCCAGGGCTTCCACCTCATCCCGACGCTCACCGCCCAGGAGAACGTGGAGACCGCCCTCGTCCCGCTCGGCCTGAGGACCGCGGAACGCCGCCGGCGGGCCGCCGAGGCCCTCGAATCGGTGGCGCTGGCCGAACGGGCCGGGCATCTGCCGAGCGAGCTGTCCGGCGGTCAGCAGCAGCGCGTCGCGATCGCCCGCGCCCTGGCCAAGCGGCCCCAGGTGCTGCTGGCCGACGAACCCACGGGAAACCTCGACGAGTCGACCCGGGACGAGGTGATCGGGCTGCTGGAGGCCCAGTGGAAGGAGCTGGGCCTGACGTTCGTCATGGTCACCCACGACAGCGCTGTGGCCGCCCGGGCGGACCGGGTGGCGCGCATCGCTCGCGGCAGGATCACGGTCACCGACCGCGCGGCGGCGGCCGACTGACCCCTCCTGTTCTGCCGCCGTGACGCCCCCGCCACCGGCCCCGACCGGGCCGTGGCGGGGGCCGTTACGCTGGCGCGCATGAGCGCTGAGCCGACTTCCCCCGGTCCCGTCCGCCCGCCCGCCCGGAGGCTGGTCCTCGCCTCGCGGTCCCCCGCGCGACTGGGGCTGTTGCGGCAGGCCGGGCTCGGGCCCGAGGTCATCGTCAGCGGGGTGGACGAGGACGCGGTGAGCGCCCCGACCCCGGCCGACCTCGCGCGGGTGCTGGCCGAGGCCAAGGCGGAGGCCGTCGCGGCGCGGCCGGAGGCGGCCGGGGCGCTGGGCGTGGGCTGCGACTCGGTGCTGGAGCTGGACGGGCGGGCGCACGGCAAGCCGGCCGACGCCGGGGAGGCCGTCGTCCGCTGGAAGGCCATGCGCGGGCGGTCCGGCGTCCTGCACACCGGTCACTGCGTCATCGACACCGGGGCGTCCGCGGCGGGCGCCGGGGGGCGGGCCTCGGCCACGGCGTCAACGACGGTCAGGTTCGGCCACCCCACCGACGAGGAGATCGCCGCCTACGTGGCCTCCGGCGAACCCCTCCACGTCGCGGGGGCGTTCACCCTGGACGGGCGCTCCGCGCCGTTCGTCGAAGGCATCGACGGGAACGCCGGCAACGTCATCGGTCTGTCCCTGCCGCTCCTGCGGGAGCTGCTGGGCGCCGTCGGGGTCGCCATCACCGACCTGTGGGTCTGAGCGGAACCCGGGCCCGGGGTACGGCGGGTAGAGGCTGAGGGCCAGCATCACCATGACGAACACCGTCATCAGCCCGGCGAACGCCGGCCAGCCCGCCAGCCCCACGGCGAGGGCCGCCAGCACGGCGTGCAGGACCGCCGCGGCGACGAGCGCGACGCGGCCCAGCGGGCGCGGCGGGCGGGCGCGCGCCGCCATCCGCGCCCGGAGCGCCCCGCAGACCAGCAGGAAGGCGGGCTGAAGCCCGCCCACCCCCCACGAGGACATACTGATGGTCTCGGCCGAGACGCCACCGACCGACATGTCCTGCCTGTCGGCGGCGATTCCGAGGATCAGGTTCAGCAGCCCCAGGGCCACCGCCGTCCCCCACACCAGCACTGCCGCCACCGCGGCCACACTTCGTCTGCCCCGGTTCACGTCACGCACGCTACTGCCGAGTAAGTCTCCTCACAACCCCCACGTCGGGGTGGGTCCCGCGCCCCAGGTGAATACTGGGCCGTTGTCGCTTTCCTACAAGGCTCGTCGAGCCACCCTGTGCCAGGCCGCCGGAGACCCGGACCCCGTCGGACTGCCTAAAGTAAACGACAACGGGGCGCGTACCTTGGGACAGCAAGGCAAGTCAGCCGACCGAGGCGATCCCTCTCACGGTCCGTGTGGGCAAGGTCACCCCTGTGGGCGACTCGTTGCGAGGTGTCGCCAGTACCTAAACTCGCCTTGTTCCAAGGAAGGAGTCATCGTGCGCAAGGTGCTCATCGCCAACCGCGGCGAAATCGCCGTAAGGGTCGCCAGGGCTTGCCGGGACGCAGGCATCGCCAGTGTGGCCGTCTACGCCGAGCCGGACCGGGACGCCGTGCACGTCCGGGCGACGGACGAGGCGTTCGCGCTGGGCGGTGACACCCCCGCCGCGAGCTATCTCGACATCGAGAAAGTCCTGAAGGCCGCCGCCGACGCGGGGGCCGACGCCATTCACCCAGGGTATGGATTCCTCTCCGAGAACGCGGAGTTCGCGCAGGCCGTCATCGACGCGGGCCTGACCTGGATCGGTCCGCCGCCCCACGCGATCCGCTCACTGGGCGACAAGGTCGCCGCGCGGCACATCGCGCAGCGCGCCGGCGCGCCGCTGGTCGCCGGCACCCCGGACCCCGTCTCCGGTGCCGACGAGGTGGTGGCCTTCGCCGAGCAGCACGGGCTGCCCATCGCCATCAAGGCCGCCTTCGGCGGCGGCGGTCGCGGCCTGAAGGTCGCGCGCACCCTCGAAGAGGTGCCGGAGCTCTACGAGTCGGCCGTCCGCGAGGCCACGGTCGCCTTCGGCCGCGGCGAGTGCTTCGTCGAGCGGTACCTCGACCGCCCGCGGCACGTGGAGACCCAGTGCCTGGCCGACCAGCACGGGAACGTGGTCGTCGTCTCCACCCGCGACTGCTCGCTCCAGCGCCGCCACCAGAAGCTCGTCGAGGAGGCCCCGGCGCCCTACCTCACCCCGGAGCAGAACGCGCAGCTCTACTCGGCCTCCAAGGCCATCCTGAAGGAAGCCGGCTATGTCGGCGCCGGCACCTGCGAGTTCCTCGTCGGGCAGGACGGCACGATCTCCTTCCTGGAGGTCAACACCCGTCTCCAGGTCGAGCACCCGGTCACCGAGGAGATCTCGGGCATCGACCTGGTGCGCGAGCAGCTCCGCATCGCCGAGGGCGAGGAGCTGGGGTACGACGACCCGCCGCTGCGCGGCCACTCCTTCGAGTTCCGCATCAACGGCGAGGACCCCGGGCGGAACTTCCTGCCCGCTCCCGGCACCGTGAGCCTCTTCGCCCCGCCCAGCGGCCCCGGCGTGCGGCTGGACGCGGGCGTGGAGTCCGGCTCGGTCATCGGCCCGGCCTGGGACTCGCTGCTGGCCAAGCTGATCGTCACCGGCGCCACGCGCAAGCAGGCGCTGGAGCGGGCGGCGCGGGCGCTGGCCGAGTTCCGCGTCGAGGGCATGGCGACGGCGCTGACGTTCCACCGCGTGGTCGTCAAGGACCCGGCGTTCGCGCCCGAGGTCAACGGCCGGGAGGGCGAGCCGTTCAGCGTCCACACCCGGTGGATCGAGACGGAGTTCGCCGCCGACATCCCGCCGTTCGACCCCAGCGCGGGTGGCGAAGCCGAAGAGGGCGACGTCCGCGAGACGGTCGTCGTCGAGGTCGGTGGCAAGCGCCTGGAGGTCTCGCTGCCCGCCACGCTGGCGATGCCGCTGGCGCGGGCGGCCGTCGCGGGCGGGGCGCGTCCCGCCCGCCGCAAGCCGGCCAAGCGCGCGGGCGCGGCGGCGACCGGCGACTCGCTGGCCTCCCCGATGCAGGGCACCATCGTCAAGGTCGCCGTGGAGGACGGCCAGCAGGTCGAGGAGGGGGACCTGGTCATCGTCCTGGAGGCGATGAAGATGGAGCAGCCCATCAACGCGCACCGCTCCGGCACCGTCTCCGGCCTCAAGGCCGAGGTCGGCGCCTCGGTCTCCTCCGGCGCGGTCATCTGCGAGATCAAGGACTGATCCGGCACACCCGTCCGGAACGGCCAGGCCCGGCCGCCGCCTTCCAGGCGGCGGCCGTGGCGTCTCGCGGGACCGCCGGCCACCGCCGCTATCTGCGGCGCGACGGGGCCAGGTCCGGCATGCGCTGGCCGAGCGGCGGCGACGCGCCGAGCCCGGGATGCGCGCCGCCGCCGCGCGGCGGCGGCACCGGGGCGTCCCCGCGGCGCGGCGGGTCCCCGCGCTCGGGGCCCGGCTTGGCGCCACCGGTGACGCACGGGCCGGCCACGGAGATGCGCACCCCCTGATTCGCCAGGGCCTCCAGCTCCAGGCCCGCCCGTTCGCACTCGGGCGGCGGCTGATCGGTGACCAACTGCGTGATCGAGTCCGTGGGCACGGTCTGGAAGGCCGTCTCCGCGCCGAGCTTGGTGTGGTCGGCGAGCACCACCACTTCGCTCGCCGCGCGCACCAGCGCCCGGTCCACGCTGGCGGCCAGCATGTTGGACGTGGAGAGGCCCCGGTCGGCGGTCAGCCCGGAGCCGGAGAGGAACGCCCGGCTCACCCGCAGCCCGAGCAGCGACTGCTCGGCGCCGCTGCCCACCAGCGCGTAGTTGGAGCCGCGCAGCGTGCCCCCCGTCATCACCACCTCCACGCGGTTGGCGTGCGCCAGGGCCTGGGCGACCAGCAGGGAGTTGGTGACCACCGTGAGGCCCGGCACCCGGGCCAGCCGGCGGGCCAGCTCCTGCGTCGTGGTGCCGGCCCCGACCACGATGGCCTCGCCCTCCCGGACCAGACCGGCCGCGTACTCCGCGATGGCGGTCTTCTCCGCCGTCGCGGCCAGGGCACGCTGGGGGAAGCCCGACTCCCGGGCGAGCCCTCCCGGCAGGACCGCGCCACCGTGTCTGCGGTCCAGCAGTCCTTCTGCCTCCAGGGCGCGGACATCGCGCCGCACGGTCACCTCTGAGGTCTGGACGACGCGGGCGAGCTCACGGAGCGACACGGCTCCGTTGGCGCGCACCATCTCAAGAATCATCTGACGACGTTCTGCAGCGAACACGGAACCGACAGTAACCCCAACGACCATCTGCTTTCAGCCGGTTGCGCAGAATTACCGAAGTTGTCTGTGCGTACGCCCCCGGCGTGCTATATGCCAGGGGCGCTTTCCCGTGATCCCCGCGCTGACCTGTGCCTACTGGCCACCGGCGAGTTTCCGTGTATGGAGCTGCCGGGCCGCTTCGGCGATCGAGCCGGACAGAGACGGGTACACGGTGAACGCTTTTGCGATCTGTTCCACCGTCAGACTGTTGTCGACCGCGATCGATATCGGATGGATCAGCTCGCTCGCCCGCGGGGCGACGACCACCCCGCCGACCACGATCCCGGTGCCGGGCCGCGCGAACAGTTTGACGAAGCCGTCCCGCACCCCCTGCATCTTCGCCCGGGGGTTGCGCAGCAGCGGCAGCTTCACCCCGCGCGCGTCGATCCGGCCTTCGTCCACGTCGTTCTGGCTGTAACCGACGGTGGCGATCTCCGGGTCGGTGAAGATGTTCCCCGAGACGGTGTTCAGGTCGAGCGGGGCCACCGCGTCGCCGAGGAAGTGGTACATCGCGATCCGGCCCTGCATCGCGGCGACGGAGGCCAGCGCCAGCACGCCCGTGCAGTCGCCCGCCGCGTACACCCCGGGGGCGGTGGTGCGGGAGACCTTGTCGGTCCAGATGTGGCCGGATTCCTTGAGCTTGACGCCCGCCTCCTCCAGGCCCATGCCCGAGGTGTTCGGCACCGCGCCGACCGCCATCAGGCAGTGCGTGCCGGAGATGACCCGGCCGTCGGCCAGCGTGATCTCCACCCGGTTCCCCACCCGCTTGGCCGCGGCGGCCCGCGAGCGGGCCATCACGTTCATCCCCCGGCGGCGGAAGACGTCCTCCAGCACGGCGGCGGCGTCCGGGTCCTCGCCGGGCAGCACGCGGTCCCGCGAGGAGACCAGCGTGACCCGGGAGCCCAGCGCCTGGTACGCCCCGGCGAACTCGGCGCCGGTGACGCCGGAGCCCACCACGATCAGCTCCTCGGGCAGCTCCTTGAGGTCGTAGACCTGGGTCCAGGTGAGGATGCGCTCGCCGTCCGGCCTGGCGTCCGGGATCTCGCGCGGCGTCCCGCCCGTGGCGATCAGCACGCAGTCCGCCACCAGGCTCCGGGACTCGCCGTCCGTGCCGACCACGGTGACCCGGCGCGAACCGTCCGGGGACTGCGTCGGCTCCACCCGGCCGTGGCCGCGCAGCACACGGACGCCCGCGCGGGTGACGGACGCGGTGATGTCGTGCGACTGGGCCAGCGCGAGACGCTTCACCCGGCGGTTGACCTTCCCGAGGTCCACGCCGATGCCGCGCACCTCGTCCCCGATGCCGTCCCCGTCGTGGTCGATCTCTATGCCGAGCTCCTCGTGCGAGGAGTCGAAGCCCGTCATGACCTCGGCGGTCGCGATGAGGGTCTTGGAGGGCACGCAGTCCGTGAGCACCGAGGCGCCGCCGAGCCCGTCCCGGTCGACGACGGTCACCTCCGCCCCGAGCTGGGCCGCCACCAGCGCCGCCTCGTAGCCGCCAGGTCCGCCACCGATGATCACGATCCGAGTCACGTTTCCAGTGTCTCGCACCACTCGCCCGATCTCGCCCCGGGGCCCTGTGGCGCCGGACCGACCGCCACCGCCGCCCCTCCCGTACGCTCAGTCCCATGTCCCTCTACGCCGCATACGCCGGAAACCTCGACCCCCGGCTGATGTCCCGTCGCGCACCGCACTCGCCCCTGCGTGGCACCGGCTGGATCACCGGCTGGCGACTCACCTTCGGCGGCGAGGAGATGGGCTGGGAGGGTGCCCTGGCCACGATCGTCGAAACCGTGTCGCAGCCGGCGTCGGACGTCTTCGTCGCCCTCTACGACATCGCCCCCATGGACGAGGACGCCCTCGACCGGTGGGAGGGCGTCGGTCTCGGCATCTACCGCCGCACCCGGGTCCAGGTCCACACCCTGGACGGCACGGTCGCGGCCTGGGTCTACGTGCTGAACGCCTACGAGGGCGGCCTGCCCTCGGCCCGCTATCTCGGCGAGATCGCCGACGCGGCGGAGTCGGCCGGCGCCCCGCACGACTACGTGATGGAGCTGCGCAAGCGCCCCTGCTGAACCGGGTCCCGGCGGGCCCCGCGCCGGGGCCGGTGGGGCCGGTGAGGTGGTCTTGGTCCCGGCCGACATCTACGCGCGTAGGCAAATACCGGTTAGGCTTCGCGCGTGAACGCATCTGATATCGAGGGCGTGGCCGACGCCGCGGCGGCCCGCATCCGGGAGCTGACCGGGGTCGCCGGCCACGACGTCGCGCTGGTCATGGGCTCCGGCTGGGTCCCGGCGGCGGACGAGCTGGGGGAACCGCAGCACGAGTTCGACTTCACCGAACTGCCCGGTTTCCCGCCCCCCGCCGTCGAGGGGCACGCGGGGCGGATCCGCTCCCACCGGGTGGGGGAGAAGCGGGCGCTGGTCTTCCTCGGCCGCACCCACTACTACGAGGGACACGGTGTGGCGGCCGTGGCCCACGGCGTGCGCACGGCGGTCGCGGCCGGCTGCAAGGTCGTGGTCCTCACCAACGGCTGCGGCGGTCTGCGCGAGGGCATGCGCCCCGGCCAGCCGGTCCTCATCAGCGACCACATCAACCTCACCGCCACCTCGCCCATCATCGGGGCCAACTTCGTGGACCTGACCGACCTGTACTCGCCGCGGCTGCGCGCGCTGTGCAAAGAGGTCGACCCCAGCCTTGAGGAAGGCGTCTACGTCCAGTTCCCCGGACCGCACTACGAGACCCCGGCGGAGATCCGGATGGTCCGCGCCATCGGCGGCGATCTGGTCGGGATGTCCACCGTGCTGGAGGCCATCGCCGCCCGTGAGGCCGGTGCCGAGGTGCTGGGCATCTCGCTGGTCACCAACCTCGCCGCCGGGATCACCGGCGAGCCGCTCAACCACGAGGAGGTCCTCCAGGCCGGCCGCGACTCCGCCGCCCGGATGGGCGGTCTCCTCGCGCGGGTGCTAGGACGTATCTGACCGCGACGTGACCGCGACGCGAGGAGAGGAAACGATGCCGCAGGAGACCGAGGGCGGGGCGGCGCTGCTCGCCCGCGCCCGGGAGTGGCTCGCCGAGGACCCCGACCCGGACACCCGCGCGGAGCTGGCGGAGCTGATCGCCGGGGGCGCGACGCCGGCGCTCGCCGAACGGTTCGCCGGGACGCTCCAGTTCGGCACGGCCGGGCTGCGCGGCGAGATGGGCGCCGGCCCGACGCGCATGAACCGCGCGGTCGTCATCCGCGCCGCCGCCGGCCTGTCCGCGTACCTGGCGAAGCGCTCCCCCGGCCTGGTCGTCATCGGCTACGACGCCCGTCACCGCAGCGCCGACTTCGCCCGCGACACCGCGGCCGTGGTGACCGGCGCCGGGCTGCGCGCCGCGCTGCTGCCGCGCCCGCTGCCCACGCCCGTGCTGGCCTTCGCGATCCGCCACCTCGGCGCGGTCGCCGGGGTGGCCGTCACCGCCAGCCACACCCCGCCGCGCGACAACGGCTACAAGGTCTACCTCGGCGAGGGCAGCCAGATCGTGCCGCCGGCGGACGCCGACATCGCCGCCGAGATCGCCGCCGTGGGGCCGCTGCACGCCGTGCCCCGCGCCGAGGACGGCTGGCAGGTGCTCGGCGAGGAGATCGTCGACGCCTATCTGGCGCGCACGGACGCGGCGCTGACGGCGGGCTCGCCGCGTACCGCCCTGGCCGTCTACACGCCGATGCACGGCGTCGGCCGGTCGGTGCTGACCGCCGCGTTCGCCCGCGCGGGCTTCCCCGACCCGGTCGAGGTGGCCGAACAGGCCGCGCCCGACCCGGACTTCCCCACGGTGGCCTTCCCCAACCCGGAGGAGCCCGGCGCGATGGACCTGGCCCTCGCCGCGGCCCGCGCCGCCGACCCTCGGCCCGACCTGGTCATCGCGAACGACCCTGACGCGGACCGCTGCGCGGTGGGCGTTCCCGACCCGGCGGCGGACGGCGGCTGGCGCATGCTGCGCGGCGACGAACTCGGCGCGCTGCTCGCCACGCACCTGGTGCGCCAGGGCGTGCGCGGCACCTTCGCCGCGTCGATCGTCTCCTCCTCCCTGGTCGGGAAGATCGCCTCGGCGGCCGGGCAGCCGTACGAGGAGACGCTCACCGGCTTCAAGTGGCTCGCCCGCGTGCCCGGTCTGGCCTTCGGCTACGAGGAGGCCCTCGGGTACTGCGTCGATCCGTCCGGCGTCCGCGACAAGGACGGGATCACCGCCGCCCTCCGGATCGCCGAGCTGGCCTCGGAGCTGAAGGAGCGGGGGCGGACGCTGACCGGCCTGCTGGACGAGATCGCCGTGGCGCACGGCCTCCACGCCACCGACCAGCTCTCCGTCCGGGTGGCGGACCTGTCGCTGATCGCGGACGCGATGCGACGCCTGCGGGCCGCGCCGCCCGCCGCGCTGGCGGGCCTGCCGGTCGCCATGGCCGAGGACCTCAGCCGGGGCACCGAGGCCCTGCCGCCGACGGACGGGCTGCGCTACACCCTCGCCGGGGCCGGTGACATCGCCTCGGCCCGCGTGATCGTCCGGCCCAGCGGCACCGAGCCGAAGATCAAGTGCTACCTGGAGGTCATCACCCCGGCCCCCGCCCCCGGGGAGCTGCCGGCCGCCAGCAGCTCCGTCGAGTAGCTCGCCCGGATCGCCTCCACGGTGCCCCAGGGCGCCGTGACCGTGCGGAACGGGTTGCGCACCCGGACACGCTCGTCGGAGGCGAAGACCGCGGGCCGGAAGGTGAAGGCCACGACCAGCGGCACCGCGAAGAGCAGCACGCACGCGGCGGTCACGGGCGCCCGGCCGTCACCGCGCACGATCGCGTCCCCGCCCAGCCATCCCCCCAGGCCGAGCAGCAGGATTCCCGCCAGGATGGCGGCCGGAGAGCGGTAGACGCGATCCGCGTACTTCTGGGGCTCACTCATGCGTCCGATTCTGCCGGAGACCCCGGCCGGGGACCGCCGGGTCGCCGCAACACCACCCCCGCCGGCCGGTCCCCGCGTTCCTCCGTCGTCCGGTTCCGGACGTGACACGCCACTACGCGCGTAGATATGCTGGTCTGGTGACCATGCCAACCACCGCACCGGCACTGCCCCTGGCGGACGTGACCGCGACCGACGCCGCGTTGCGCCGCTTCCTGCACGGCCTGCCCGGAGTCGACGCCGTCGGGCTGGAGGCCCGGGCCGCCGCGCTGGGCACCCGTTCCATCAAGACGACGGCGAAGGCGTTCGCCCTCGACCTGGCGATCTCCATGATCGACCTGACCACGCTGGAGGGCGCCGACACCCCGGGCAAGGTGCGGGCGTTGTGCGCCAAGGGCGTCCGGCCGGACCCGGCCGACCGCTCCGCCCCGTCCGTGGCCGCGATCTGCGTCTATCCCGACATGGCCGCCGTGGCGGTCGAGGCGCTGCGCGGCACCGGCGTCTCGGTGGCCTCCGTCGCGACCGCCTTCCCGGCCGGGCGCGCGGCCCGTTCCGTGAAGCTGGCCGACACCGCCGAGGCGGTCGCCGCGGGCGCGGCGGAGATCGACATGGTGATCGACCGGGGCGCGTTCCTCGCCGGGCGGTACATGGAGGTCTTCGAGGAGATCCTGGCCGTGAAGGAGGCGTGCGGCCGGGCGCATCTGAAGGTGATCCTGGAGAACGGGGAGCTGGCCACCTACGACGCCATCCGCCGCGCGTCGTGGCTGGCGATGCTGGCGGGCGCCGACTTCGTCAAGACCTCGACGGGCAAGGTCGCGGTCAACGCCACCCCCGCCAACACCCTGCTGATGCTCCAGGCCGTGCGCGACTTCCACGCCGCCACCGGCCGCCGGATCGGCGTCAAGCCGGCCGGCGGCATCCGCACCGCCAAGGACGCGCTGAAGTACCTGGTGCTGGTGAACGAGACGGCGGGCGAGGACTGGCTCAGCCCGCGCTGGTTCCGCTTCGGCGCCTCCAGTCTGCTGAACGACCTGCTGATGCAGCGCCAGAAGCTGAGCACCGGCCGGTACTCCGGCCCCGACTACGTGACGGTGGACTGAGTCGCCATGAAGTTCGAGTACGCACCCGCGCCCGAGTCCCCGGCGCTCGCCGGGATCGCGCCGTCCCACGGGCTGTTCATCGGCGGCGAGTTCCGCGAGGCGGCCGACGGCAAGGTCTTCACGACGATCTCCCCGTCCTCCGAGGAGGTCCTCTCCGAGGTCGCGCGGGGCGGCCCGGAGGACGTGGACGCGGCGGTGGCCGCCGCCCGCGCCGCGTTCCCCGCCTGGTCGGCGCTGCCGGGGGCCGAACGTGCCAAGTACCTGTTCCGGGTCGCCCGGATCGTCCAGGAGCGGTCCCGCGAGCTGGCGGTGCTGGAGTCGCTGGACAACGGCAAGCCGATCCGCGAGTCCCGCGACGTGGACCTGCCGCTGGTCGCGGCGCACTTCTTCTACTACGCGGGCTGGGCCGACAAGCTCCCCCACGCCGGATACGGCCAGGACCCCAGGCCGCTGGGGGTCGCGGGCCAGGTCATCCCGTGGAACTTCCCGCTGCTGATGCTGGCCTGGAAGATCGCCCCCGCGCTGGCCTGCGGCAACACGGTGGTCCTCAAGCCCGCCGAGACGACCCCGCTCACCGCCCTGCGCTTCGCCGACATCTGCCGCCAGGCCGGCCTGCCGCCCGGCGTGGTCAACATCGTCACCGGCGACGGCGAGGCGGGCGCGGCCCTCGTCGCCCACCCGGGGGTCGACAAGGTGGCCTTCACCGGTTCGACCGAGGTGGGCCGGGGCATCGCCCGCGCGCTGGCCGGGACCCGCAAGAAGCTCACCCTGGAACTGGGCGGGAAGGCGGCGAACATCGTCTTCGACGACGCCCCGCTCGACCAGGCCGTCGAGGGCATCGTCAGCGGCATCTTCTTCAACCAGGGCCACGTCTGCTGCGCCGGCTCCCGTCTCCTGGTCCAGGAGTCGGTGGCCGACGAGGTGCTCGACGCCCTCAAGCGCCGGATGGCGGGCCTGCGCGTCGGCGATCCGCTGGACAAGAACACCGACATCGGCGCGATCAACTCCGCCGGGCAGTTGGCCCGTATCCGGGAGCTGGCCGAGGCGGGCGAGGCCGAGGGCGCCGAGCGCTGGTCGCCCGCCTGCGACCTGCCCGGGACGGGCTTCTGGTTCGCCCCCACCCTCTTCACGGGCGTCAGCCAGGCCCACCGCATCGCGCGCGAGGAGATCTTCGGCCCGGTCCTGTCCGTGCTGACCTTCCGCACCCCGGACGAGGCCGTGGCCAAGGCGAACAACACGCCCTACGGCCTGTCCGCCGGCATCTGGACGGAGAAGGGCTCCCGCATCCTGTGGATGGCCGACCGCCTGCGCGCCGGGGTCGTCTGGTCCAACACCTTCAACAAGTTCGACCCCACGTCGCCGTTCGGCGGCTTCGGGGAGTCGGGTTACGGCCGCGAGGGCGGCCGGCACGGGCTGGAGGCCTACCTCGATGTCTGAGACACGACTGAGCGTCCTCAAGACCTACAAGCTGTTCATCGGGGGCTCGTTCCCCCGCTCCGAGAGCGGACGCGTGTACGAGGTGACGGATTCCCGGGGCCAGTGGCTGGCCAACGCGCCGCGCGCCTCCCGCAAGGACGCGCGGGACGCCGTCACCGCCGCCCGCGCGGCGTTCCCCCGCTGGTCGGGGACCACCGCCTACCTCCGCGGCCAGGTCCTGTACCGCGTCGCGGAGATGCTCCAGGGCCGAGGCGAGCAGTTCCGCGCCGAGGTCGCCGCCGCCGAGGGCCTGTCGAAGTCCGCCGCGCGGGCGGCGGTGGACGCGGCGATCGACCGCTGGGTCTGGTACGCGGGCTGGACCGACAAGGTGGCCCAGATCGCCGGCGCGGCCAACCCGGTCGCCGGGCCCTACCTCAACCTCTCCACCCCCGCGCCGACCGGCGTCGTCGCCGTGCTGGCCCCCCGGGACTCCTCGCTGCTCGGCCTGGTCTCCGTCCTCGCCCCCGTCGTCGCCACCGGCAACACGGCCGTCGTCGTCACCGCCGGGACCGCCCCCCTGCCCGCGCTGACCCTGGGCGAGGTCCTGGCCACCTCCGACGTTCCCGGGGGCGTGGTGAACCTGCTGTCGGGCCGCGCCGCCGAGCTGGCCCCCACCCTCGCCGCCCACCAGGACGTGAACGCGATCGACCTGACCGGCGCGGACGAGGAGCTGGCCGCGGAGCTGGAGGGGGTCGCCGCGGAGAACCTCAAGCGGGTGCGCCGGCCGCGCCGTTCCGCCGAGGACTGGACGGCCGATCCGGGCACCGGACGGCTGCTGGCGTTCCTGGAGACGAAGACCGTCTGGCCCCCCATGGGCGTCTGACCGCGCCCGCCCCGCCGGACGCGGCGCACACGCGTGCGGGATAGCTCCTGCTGCTCACGCGTCATGTACGTCTGTTGTTTTTTGCTAGTATCCCGACCACCACCGACATCTCCCCTATCCTCTTCGTCGGCAGCGTCAGATGTGTTTAAGAGACCGCCGTTCCCCTTCCCCTCGGGCCGTGTCCGCGTCAGGCGACCAGCTCGCCGAAGGACTCCTCGACGTCCTGGCCGATGCTGAGCGTCCGGTCCTCGCGCAGCCGGCGCAGGGTGCGCCATATGCTGCTCTTCACGGTGCCGACGCTGATGTTGAGCGTGTCGGCGATCTCCGGATCGGTGCGCCCCTCGTAGTAGCGGAGCACCAGCATGGTGCGCTGCTGCTCGGGCAGCCGCGCCAGCGCCTGCCAGAGCACGGTCCGCAGCTCGGTGCCGCGCATCGTGTCCTGCTCCCCCGGCGCCTCGGGCAGCTCCTCGGTCGGGTACTCGTTGAGCTTCCGCCGCCGCCAGGCGCTGATGTGCAGGTTGGTCATGGTCCGGCGCAGGTACCCGCCGACCGCCGCCTTGTCGCTGATCCGGTCCCAGGCGCGGTAGGTGGACAGCAGCGCGCTCTGCAGCAGGTCCTCCGCCTCGTGCCGGTCGCCGGTCAGGTGATAGGCGGTGGCGTACAGGGAGGCGCGGCGCTCACGCACGTAGGCGGTGAACTCCGCCTCCGTGCCCCCCGGGCGCCGCACGCCCCCGGTACGTCCCCCCTGCGCGTCCACCGCGGTCAAATGCGGCGAACGCTGATGCCCGATGCCGCGCCGGCCCCCCAGCCGGTGCGCGGCCCCGGACTTCTCCCCGTACCGGACGGGAACCATCCCCGCGGTCCGGCGCGTCTCACTCGCCGCCGTATCGGTGACGCTGTGCGTCGCGCTCATCCCGCTCCCCCTCATGAGACCCGTCCGTGTCTTTCGCTGGGCAATACACTGCCGGGCCAGTTTCATGACGGAGTCCTCCGTCTGTCACAGCGGTGTCACAGCGGCCGCGTCGCCCGGACACCGAACGGCCGGGCTGACGGGGACCCTTCAATCGGCGGAGAGTCGAACTCCGCCCGGTCCATAGGACACAATGACCCGCGTGGCTTTCCTGTTGCTGATCGAGGACGACGAGGCGGTGCGGACTGCCCTGGAGCTGAGCCTGACGCGCCAGGGGCACCGCGTCGTGGCGGCGGCGACGGGCGAGGACGGTCTGAAGCACCTGCGCGAACAGCGGCCCGACCTGATCGTGCTCGACGTCAACCTGCCCGGTATCGACGGGTTCGAGGTGTGCCGCCGCATCCGCCGCACCGACCAGCTCCCGATCATCCTGCTCACCGCGCGCAGCGACGACATCGATGTCGTGGTGGGCCTGGAGTCCGGGGCCGACGACTACGTGGTCAAGCCGGTGCAGGGCCGCGTCCTCGACGCCCGCATCCGCGCGGTGATGCGGCGCGGGGAGCGGGAGTCCAACGACGCGGCGACGTTCGGCGCGATCGTCATCGACCGGGCCGCCATGACCGTGACGAAGAACGGCGAGGACCTCCAGCTCACCCCGACCGAGCTGCGCCTGCTGCTGGAGCTGAGCCGCCGGCCCGGCCAGGCGCTCTCCCGCCAGCAGTTGCTGCGCCTGGTCTGGGAACACGACTACCTGGGCGACTCCCGCCTGGTCGACGCCTGTGTCCAGCGGCTGCGCGCCAAGGTCGAGGACGTGCCCTCGTCGCCCAAGCTCATCCGCACCGTGCGCGGTGTGGGATACCGGCTGGACGCCCCTTCGTGAGCGATGCCGCGGAGGGCCGGGTACGCGGCTGGCTGCGTCGCCTGCTGCGGCTGACCAGCCTGCGGCTCCGTCTGGTGACCGTCTTCGCGGTGGTGGCACTGGTCGCCGCCGTCTCGGTGTCCGGCATCGCGTACTGGCTGAACCGGGACGCCGTGCTGACCCGGGCCCAGAACGCGGCCCTGCGCGACTTCCGCGACTCGCTGGGCGACCAGGCGGGCGCGCTGCCCGAGGCGCCGGACTGCGACGACCTGCGCGGCATGGCGCGCGACGTCGCGAACAGCACGCTGGACTATCAGGTGGTGCTGGTGTCCGACGGGGACGACGGCCTGATATGCACCGCCGAGTCCGACCCGTCGCTGTTCCGGCTGGAGACCGTCCCCGACTCGCTGACGGACGCCGTGCACGAGCCGCGCGAGGACGACGGCGCCGCGACGTACCACATGTACTGGCAGCGGATCACGCTGGACGGCGACCCGTATCTCATCGGCGGCGGACAGGTGATGGACGGCGGCCCCACGGGGTACATGCTCGCCTCCCTGGCCCCGGAGCGCGACGACCTCAACTCGCTGGCCTGGTCGCTGGGGATCGCCACCGCGCTGGCGGTGATCGGCTCGGTGCTGCTCGCCCAGGCCGCCGCCACGATGGTGCTGCGGCCGGTGCAACGCCTCAGCGACGCGGCCCAGCGGCTCGGCGACGGGGAGCTGGACACCCGCCTCCAGGTGCGCGGCGCCGACGAACTGGCCGAGCTGACCCGCTCGTTCAACCACGCCGCCGCGTCGCTCGAACGGCGCGTGCAGGACCTGAGCGCGCGCGAGGCGGCCAGCCGGCGCTTCGTCGCCGACATGTCGCACGAACTGCGCACCCCGATGACGGCGATCACCGCGATGACCGAGGTGCTGGAGGACGAGGTCGACAACCTCGACCCGATGATCGCGCCCGCCGTCCAGCTCGTCGTCAGCGAGACGCGCCGGCTGAACGACCTGGTGGAGAACCTGATGGAGGTCACCCGCTTCGACGCGGGAACGGCCCGCATGGTGCTGGACGAGGTGGACATGGCGGATCAGGTGACGGCCTGCATCGACGCCCGCGCCTGGCTCGACGCGGTCCACGTGGACGCGCCGCGCGGCGTGATGGCGCTGCTGGACCCGCGCCGCCTCGACGTGATCCTGGCCAACCTCATCGGCAACGCCCTCAAGCACGGCGGCAGCCCGGTGCGGGTCACGATCACCGAGGAGGGCTCCGAGGTGCTCGTCGAGGTCGCCGACCACGGACCGGGCATCCCGGAGGAGGTCCTGCCGCACGTCTTCGACCGGTTCTACAAGGCCAGCGCGTCCCGGCCGCGTTCGGACGGCAGCGGCCTCGGCCTGTCGATCGCGCTGGAGAACGCCCATCTGCACGGCGGCGACATCGAGGCGCGCAACGCGCCGGACGGCGGGGCGGTGTTCACCCTGCGCCTGCCGCGCGAGGCGCGCCCGCCGGAGGAGGAGCAGCGGCCCGGGGCCGAGGAGGGCCGCCGGGCGGCCGGCGCGACCGAGGGGGAGACCCGGTGAGGGCGGCCGTGTCCCGCGCGGGAGCCGCGCTGCTCGCCACGGCCGCCGCCGCGGCCGTCGCCGGCTGCGGGATCAGGGCGACGGACGTCCCGGTGGACGCCGGTCCGGCGCCGACCCGGGCGAGCTGTGACATGCCGTCCGGGGAGACCGGCGAGGGGAACACCGAGATCTATCTGGTGTGCGGCTCCCGCGTGCAGGCCGTGGGCCGCGAGATGAACCTGCCGGAGGACGACAGCGCGGCGGGCCGGGTCGCGGTGGCCCAAGCGCTGCTGGACGCGCTGCGGTCGGAACCGGCGCCGCAGGAGCAGGCGGCGGGCCTGAGCACCGAGATCCCGATCGGTCTGGAGGTGTCGGCGGCGGACGACCCGGTACCGGCGCTCCGGCTCAGCCTACGGCCGGGCGACCTGTCGCGCGAGGGGCTCGCCCAGATCGTCTGCACCTTCGCCAACAACGAGGTCCTCGGCAGCTCCGGCGACACCGTACTGCTGGGCGGCCCCGCCGGCTCCTCGCCGAGCCAGCCGCGGATGTACTCCTGCGCCGCGGCCATGCGGACCGTCACCGAGCCCGCGGAATCGACCGTGGGACCGCCGTAGGGCGGCCGAGGCTCAGCTCACTCCTTCGGTGGGAACCGGGCCGGGCGGGCCGGGCGTCCTGGTTTCCGTGCGGCATCTTCAAGCGGGCTCGCCAGGGCCCGGCGTCAGCCCCGGACTGCGGGTGACGGCTCTCGTTCTTCTCACCGCCTACCTGGTGTGCGTCACCTGGACGGCGCTCCGCCCGCTGGAAGTGCTGTGGGTGTCCCCGCCGAACCTGGAACCGCTGGCCACCATCCGCGCCGACATCGCCCGCGGACCGGAGGCGGCGGGGCGCACGATCGGCGCCGGGCTGGTGCGGCTGGCACCGCTCGGGGCGCTGCTGCCGCTGCTGGGCCGGCGGCTGGGCGGCCCGCGGATCACCTCGTTCCTGCGCACGGTGTTCGTGTGCGGGATGCTCTCCCTCGCGCTGGAGCTGTGGCAGTCGCTGCTGCCGAGCCGGGTCGCGGACGTGGACTCGATCATTCTCAACACCCTGGGTGTCGCCCTGACCCATCTGCTCTGCTACGGGCCGCTGCGGGCCGCCGTCGCCCGCCGCCCGCGCGCCGGGACGTCGCGCCGGGCGGCGCGGGTCTGCCCGCACCTGCGGCGGCGGCGGCCCGGCGGCCCGGTCCGCCAGGCCCGCCGGGTCCGCGCGGTGCTGTCGCAACTCTGACCCGGCGCCCGGCGTCGCGGCCCGGCACGCGACGAGGGCCGCGCCCCGCGAGATCGTCGCGGGACACGGCCCTCGTGCTGCCTGCGCTACCCGCTCAGTTGCCCAGGTGGAGGCCGTCGAGCAGGTTGTCGGTGGGAAGCCCCAGCTCGGAGGTCGGGTTGACCGGCATGCCGCCGAGCAGCTCGGTCGCCGGCTTGATCAGTCCTTCGGACGTGGCGGCGCCCGTGGTGTGGGAGAGCGTCTGGTCCGCGACCGGGAGGGCGTCGGCCTCTCCGGTGAGGACGTCCGTGCCGGTCCTGACGACCTCGCCGCTGTCGCCCGGCAGCTTGTCCGCCGTCTCCTGCAGCGGGAGGGTGTTCACCACGTCGCCGGTGGTCTGCTCGACGTTCTCGGTGACCGAGGCGGAGGCGGTGCCCGCGGCGGCGGCCACGAGGGCGGCACCGAGGGCGGCGACGCCGAGGGTCTTCTGAGTTGCCTGCTTCATCAGTAACTACGTCCTTTGTGGGTTTCGAGCGGCGAGCCGAAGGTAACCACTGTGCGGCCGACGCCGCAATGAATCGAAATGCGCGCCGTCGCCCGTAACCCACCCGGCCGGATTCGTCGTACCGGGCGCGGGAGTCAGGTTCCGCGCCCGGCATCACAGCAGGTCAGAGCGGTGTGGAACTGTTTCGCAGGAACAGCCATTCGGAGCGTAGCGCCGCATATCCGGGCTTGATCACGTCGTTGATCATCGCCAGACGTTCATCGAAAGGAATGAACGCGGATTTCATCGCATTGACCGTGAACCACTGAAGGTCGTCCAGCGTGTACTGGAATGTCTCCACCAAGTGGGTGAATTCGCGGCTCATGCTCGTGGCGCTCATCAGCCGGTTGTCCGTGTTGACCGTGGCCCGGAAACGCAGCCGCCGCAGCAGGCCGATCGGGTGCTCGGCGTACGAGGCGGCCGCGCCGGTCTGGAGGTTGGAGGTGGGGCACAGTTCGAGCGGGATCCGCTTGTCGCGCACGTAGGCGGCCAGCCGTCCGAGCGTGACGGTGCCGTCCTCCGCCACCTCGATGTCGTCGATGATCCGCACGCCGTGGCCGAGCCGGTCGGCTCCGCACCACTGCAACGCCTGCCAGATGGAGGGGAGTCCGAACGCCTCCCCGGCGTGGATGGTGAAGTGGTTGTTCTCCCTCTTGAGGAACTCGAACGCGTCCAGGTGCCGGGTGGGCGGGAACCCGGCCTCCGCGCCGGCGATGTCGAAGCCGACGACGCCCAGGTCGCGGTAGCGGTTGGCCAGTTCGGCGATCTCCAGCGCGCGGGCCGCGTGCCGCATCGCGGTGAGCAGGGCGCCCACGCGGATGCGCCGGCCCTGGGCGGCGGCGAGCCGTTCCCCTTCGCGGAAGCCCTCGTTGACGGCCTCGACGACCTCCTCCAGGGTCAGGCCGCGCTCCAGGTGCTGCTCGGGCGCGTACCTGACCTCGGCGTACACCACGCCGTCCTCGGCCAGGTCGAGCACGCACTCGGCGGCGACCCGCGCCAGGGCGGGCGCGGTCTGCATCACGGCGCAGGTGTGCGTGAAGGTCTCCAGGTACCGCACGAGCGAGCCGGAGTCGGCGGCCTCGCGGAACCACGCGCCGAGCCGCTCGGGGTCGGTCTCGGGAAGCCGTTCGTAGCCCTGTTCGCGGGCGAGTTCGGCGATGGTGGCGGGCCGCAGCCCGCCGTCGAGATGGTCGTGCAGCAGCACCTTGGGGGCGCGCCTGATCTGGTCCTCGCTGGGCGGTGTCTCACTCGGGGTCACGTCGGCACTGTAGCCCCTACGCGCGTAGATCACATGTCTTCTCGGCAACGGGCAGTTCACAGGACGCCGCCGAGTCCGATGACGAGGTGGAGCGCGCCGAAGGCCGCCGGGACGATCTGCTCCACGGTGCCGAGCCCGGCCGGGAGGCGACCGCGGCCGTTCCCCTCCGGCGGCCCGCCGCCCAGCTCGCGCCACTCGGCGGTGAAGAGGCGCACCGGCAGCCGGGTCTCCAGCTCGTGGATGACGGCGAGCTTGGCCCGGTTGAGCCGGCGGTAGGCCCTCAACTGGAGCCACCAGGACACCGACAGCAGAAGCCCGATGAACGATATGGCCAGGGCGACCCACCAGGTCGTGTCCCGCAGGGTGGCGAGGGAGAGTCCGAGCACCGAGGCGAACGCGGTCTGGACGGTCAGGTAGAAGGCGTTGGCCACGCCGCGCTGGGCCGAGACGCGCGTCACCGCCTCGACGGCGAGCTTGTACAGCTCCAGGACCTCGCCCCGTTCCCGGTCGGCCGCCGTCACCGCCCGCTCCCCTCGTCCCGCCGCTCGGGCTCCCTGCCGGGCGCGGCGACCAGGCGGCCCCTGCGGCCGAGCAGGAACCGTTTGAAGTCGGCGACCGGGCGGGTGTCGGGCCGGTCGGCCATCCACGCGACGCCGATCTCCCGCACCGCGCGGGGCGCGGTGACGGCCAGGTCGCGGACCCCGGGCCTGGGCATGGTCGGCGGCGGCAGCAGCGCGACGCCGAGCCCGGCGGCGACCAGGCCGCGCAGCGTCTCGGGCTCCTCGCCCTCGAACGCCACCCGCGGCCTGAACCCGGCCCGTTCGCACAGGATGTCGGTCAGCCGCCGCAGGCCGTAGCCGGGTTCCAGGGTGACGAACGGCTCCTCCGCGGCCTCCGCGAGACGGACCCGGCGGCGGGTGGCGAGGCGGTGGTCGGCCGGGACGACGAGGAAGAGGCGCTGTTCGTCGAGACGACGGGTGACCAGGTCCGGCGCCTCGGGGACGGGCGAGGTCAGGCACAGGTCCAGCTCGCCCGCACGCATGCGCTCGATCATGTCCTCGCCGTAGCTCTGCACCAGCGCGAAGCGGACGCGCGGATGGTCGGCGCGGAAGGCGCGCAGCAGCTCGGGGACGGTCTCCGGGCCCATGGTGTGCAGGAAGCCGAACGCGACCTTGCCCGCCGCCGGGTCGGCGTCGGTTCGGACGGCCTCGGCGGCCCGTTCCACCTCGCCGAGGGCGCGTTCCGTGAACCGCGCGAAGGAACGCCCGGCGGGGGTGAGGGAGATCGCGCGGCCGTGCCGGGCCAGCAGCGCGACACCGAGGTCGGCCTCCAGCCGGGCCATGGCGCGGCTGAGCGTGGACTGGGGAACGGCCAGGTCGCGGGCGGCCCGGGTGAGGTGCTCGCGGCGGGCGACGGCGGCGAACCAGGCAAGGCGCGGCGTGAGCAGCGCGGCCCAGGAGTCCGGGGACAGGCCCGCTGTGACGACCGTTACCCGAACTTCGTCCTGGCTGCCAGGAGGTGACATGTCCGCCCCTCAGCTCTGCTGATGCATGAGAGGAACAATTATGCACGGTTCGTGCATTGGACGCATGAAACCCGGCGATCTACGTTGGATGCATGCCCACAGCATCTACTGGGGCTCACGCCACCGCGAGGGCCTCCGCCGCGCAACTCCCGTCCGTCTCCCACTCCTCCGCGCCCGCCCTCTCCCCCGCGCCCGACCTCTGCTCCGCCGCCGGTCGCGGATCCGACCGTTCCGCGCGGCGGATCAACCTCGCGCTCTTCGCCATCGGCATGGCCACGTTCGCGATGCTCTTCTCGACCCAGGCGCTGCTGCCCGACATCGCCGCCGCCTACGGGGCCGACCCCGGCGCGGCGAGCTGGACCGTCTCCGCGACCACCGTGGGGCTGGCGCTGGCGGTGCTGCCGCTGAGCGCGCTCTCCGAGCGGTTCGGGCGCCGGGAGATGATGACGGCGTCGGTCGGCGTGGCGCTGGCGCTGGCGCTGGTGATTCCGTTCGCGCCCGATCTGCGGACGCTGATCGCGCTGCGGGCGCTCCAGGGCGCGGCGATCGCGGGCATCCCCGCCTCCGCCGTGGCGTATCTGGCCGAGGAGCTGCCGGGCCGGGCCACGGTCGGCGCGATCGGTCTGTTCATCGCCGGCAACAGTGTGGGCGGCATGTCCGGTCGGGTACTGACCGGCTGGGTCGCCGAGGGCGCCGGCTGGCGCGCCGCGCTGGGCGCGGTGGCCGTGCTCGCGCTGCTGTCGTCGCTGGTCTTCCGGGCGCTGCTGCCCCCGGCGCGGAACTTCACCCCCGCCTCCCTCCAGCCGCGCGTGGTGCTGCGCACGGTCGCCGGTCACCTGTCCCGGCCGCTGCTGCTGCGGCTGTACGGGATCGGCATGCTGCTGATGGCGACGTTCAGCGCGACCTACACGGTGATCGGCTTCCGGCTGGTGGAGGAGCCGTTCGGGCTCTCGGCGGGGCTGACCGGTTCCGTCTTCGTCATCTACCTGGTGGGCACCGTCTCGTCCTCCGCGACCGGGCCGCTGATGGAACGGCTGGGCCGGCGCGGGGCGCTGTACACGGCGATCTCCACCGTCTCGGCCGGGCTGCTGCTGAGCCTGGCGGAGTCCCTGGTGCCGGTGCTGGCCGGTCTGGTACTGATCACCGCCGGGTTCTTCTTCGGCCACGCCGTCGCCTCCGGCTCGGTCAGCCGGAGCGTCACGGAGGGCAAGGCGCAGGCGTCGGCGCTCTATCAGGTGACGTACTACCTGGGGGCGAGCCTGGGCAGCACGGTGGGCGCGATGATCTTCCACCGGGCGGCCTGGCCGGGGCTGGTGACCTTCGGGCTGACCGCCCTGGTGATCACGGCGGCGATCACGCTGTACGCCACGCGGCAGGCCCGGGTCGAGCAGCGGCGCGGGAGCGCGTCGCCCGCGACCGCCTGACCGCTTGCGGGACCGCGAGGGTGAGTGTTTACTTACCGGAGAGGGGTAAGTGAGCACTCACCCACCTCTCGTTCCCCCCATTGGTCCGGGTTCGAGGAGGAACCAGCCGTGACGTCGAACGAGCCCCGCCGGCCGCACGTCGAGTCCTACACCCGGAACGGCCTGGCCGGACCGGCGGCGACCGTCCACCGCGACCAGTACACCCCGCCCTACACCCGCGTGCGCGGCTCGTACGCCCCGTACCGGATCAACCTCAACCACCTCGCCGACGACGTGTGGCACGAGCGGCGCGGACTGCCCGTCCCGGTGCTCACCGGCGAGGGCGTCAGCGTGGAGAGCGACTGGCGCGTCGAGCCCATGCCGTTCGCGCTCCGGAACGTCACGGCGGACGAGCTGCACTACGTACTGCGCGGCAGCGCCCGGCTGGAGACCGACTTCGGCGTTCTCGACCTGCGCGCCGGGGACTTCGTGCTCATCCCCCGGGCCGTGACCTACCGGCTGACCGCCATCACCCAGGCGCTCCAGGAGATCGTCGTCGTCACCGACGAGGCGCCGGCGTTCCGCACCGAGGACCGGCCGCGGGTGCTGGACACCCGCCGCCACGTGGACATCCCCGCGCCGCAGGGCCCGCCGGCCGCGATCGACGGCGAGTTCGAGCTGGTCGTCCGGCACGGCCGCGAGCTGACCTCGTACTTCTACGACTACGACCCGATGGCCTGCCTGAAGACGGACGGCGAGCCCGTGGTGCGGCGGTTCAACCTCCGGGACGTCCACCGGGCCGGGACCGGGCAGGACGCCCGGCCGGTGTGCCTGCTGGCGGACGACCGGGACCTGACCCGCCTCCACTCGGTGGGCGGACGCGGCGGCGAGCGCCCGCCCATCCACCGCAACGCCGACTACGACGAGGTGGTCCTGTACGCCGGGGGCCCCGGCTCCTTCGGCGCGGTCGACCAGACCGGAACCATGATGTGGACCCCCAAGGGCCTCACCCAGCAGGGCCCGGCGGGCGAACCGGGCGCGAGCTTCCGGGCGTGGATGCTGGAGACCCGCTCCCCGCTCGCCCTCACCCCGGCCGGGCGCGAGGTGGCGCGGCTGATGGAGACCGGCGGGTTCGACCTGCACAAGCGGCCCCGGCGGGACCCGCTGTTGTAGCCGGGCCGCCGCACCGGACACGTTCCCCGTGCTCCGGGGACCCTCCTCGCCTCCGGGGCGGGGAGAGGGAGCACGGGGAACGTCACCTCCCCGTTCCCCGGCTCGCCGATCTCCGGCTCGCTGATCTCCGGCTCGCTGATCTCCGGTGAAGTGGGTAAGTATTCACTCGCCACCCGTACAGCCCGGAAGGAATCCGCGTGCCTCTCCCGTCCCCGGCTCCCGTCGCCACCCGAGTCCGCATCCTCGACGCCGCCGAGGAGCTGATGCGCACCATCGGCCTGGTGCACACGACCACCAAGGCGATCGCGCAGGCGGCGGGCTGTTCCGAGGCCGCGCTCTACAAGCACTACGGCAGCAAGGAGGAGATCTTCGTCCGGGTCCTCCAGGAGCGGCTGCCGCACATCGGCCCGCTGCTGGCGGAGCTGACCGCCGACCCGGGCGACCGTTCCCTCGCCGCGTGCCTGGCGGAGATCGCCGAGCACGCCGTCGAGTTCTACCTGTCGGTCGGCTCGATCTCCTTCTCCCTCTTCGCCGAGCCGGCGCTGCTGCGGCGGCACCGGGCGGCCCTGCGCGAGATGAACACCGGTCCGGAGGAGTTGCTCCGGGCGCTGACCGCCTACCTGCGCGGCGAGCGGCGCAGGGGCCGGATCAGCCGGGGCGCCGACCCCGCCGCGACGGCGTCGCTGCTGCTGGGCGCCTGCTTCCAGCGGGCCTTCCTGCACTGCTTCTGGGAGGAGGAGCCGCCGACGCCGCTGCGCGAGTTCTCCACCACGCTGGCCGACACGCTGCTCACCGGGATCAGCGCGTGAACGCGGGGTACATCGAAGTGCTGACGCGGGAAGCGACCTGAGAAGGACGCGCGCGGGCCGGGCCGGGGCCGATCCTGGGAGGGCACCACAGCCCCACCGGGAGAGTCCGATGACGCCCTTGCCCGTTCCCGCTTCCTTTCCTTCGCCGGGTTTTCCCTCCCCGGATCGCCCTTCCCCGGGCGGGCCCGCCGCGGCGTGGCTACCGCACCGAGGGCGCGCGGCCGAAGGCGGCGCGATAGGCACGCGGCGTGAGGCCGGTCCGGCGGGTGAGGTGGCGGCGCAGCGAGTCGGCGGTGCCGATGCCGCTGCGGTGAGCGATGTGCTCCATCGGCAGATCCGTCGTCTCCAGCAGTTCCAGCGCCCGGTCCAGGCGCCGGTGCAGTAGCCACTGGAGGGGGCTGAGCCCGGTCTCCGCCCGGAAGCGGCGGGTCAGCGTGCGGACGCTCGTCCCGGCGTGACGGGCCAGGTCCGTCAGCGACAGCGGCTCCGTGACCCGCCGCAGCGCCCACTCCCGGGTGGCGGCCAGCGACAGCCCGCTCTCCGGCGGCACCGGAGCCCGGACCACCTGATCCTGCGCCCCCGGCCGCATCGGGCCCGCCACCAGCTTGCGGGCGATCTCCCCGGCCGCGGTGGCGCCGAGGTCGGTCCGGAGCAGGTGGAGGCAGAGGTCGATCCCGGCCGAGCCACCGGCCGAGGTCAGCACCTGCCCGTCGTCCACGTAGAGCACGTCGCCCACCAGATCGACGTCCGGGAACCTCCGGCGGAACTCGTCGCTCAGCGCCCAGTAGGTGGTGGCCGCGCGGCCGTCCAGCAGCCCGGCCTCGGCGAGGACGAACGAGCCGGAGCAGATCGACGCGATCCGTTTGCCCGCCCCGGCGGCCTCGCGGAGCGCGCCGAGCACCCCGGCGTCGGTGTCCCCGCGCTCGCCGATGCCGCTGACGATGACCGTGTCCGCCTCGGCGATCACCCCCAGACCGTGCGGGACGACGACGTCGGGGCCGCCGAGCCCCGGGACGACACCGGGGCGCGCGGTGCAGACGCGCACCTCGTAGGCGGGCCCGCCGTCCACCTCCGGCTCGCCGAGCACGAGCCCGGGGATGGACAAGTCGAACGTCGTCACGGGCGGCACGGCGACCACGGCGACGCGATGCGGGGTCTCGGCCATGGCCCGAACCTCCGGTTGATCGGCCCGCGGATCCCTGTCGGACCCTCTTCGGCGCAAGCAGAGTTGGCCACCGGATATTCCCTCTCATCCCCTCCCTTCCACGGATCAGGAGCACCCGCATGCCCACGCATGTCGTCCTCGGCGCCGGACCCATCGGTTCGGGCGTCGCCCGCCTGCTCGCCGCCTCCGGCGACCGGGTCCGCGTCGTCACCCGGAGCGGAAGCGGCCCCGACCACCCGGCGGTCGAACGGGTGGCCGCCGACGCGTCGGACGCCGCCCGGCTGACCGCGCTGACCACCGGCGCCGCCACCCTGTTCAACTGCGCCATGCCGCCGTACGACCGCTGGCCCGAGATGTTCCCGCCGCTGTCCGACGCGGCGATCACCGCCGCCGAGCGCACCGGGGCGCGGTATGTCCTGATGGGCAACCTGTACGGGTACGGCCCGGTGGACGGCCCGCTGACCGACGATCTGCCGGCGGCGCCGACCTCCCGCAAGGGCCGGGTGCGGGCGCGGATGTGGCTGGACGCGCTGGCCGCCCACGAGGCCGGCCGGCTGCGGGCCACGGAGATCAGGGGCAGCGACTACCTGGGCCGGGGCGCGGGATCGCTCTACAACCTGATGGTGACCGACGACATACTGGCCGGGCGGCCTGCCGCCTACCCGGCGGATCTGGACGCGCCGCACGCCTGGACGTACACGGGCGACGCCGCCGCCACGATGGTGGCGGCGGCCAGGACCGACGAGGCGTTCGGCCGTGCCTGGCACGTGCCGTCCACCTCGCACGCCCCGGCCCGGGAGCTGACCGCGCGGCTGGCCGAGCTGACCGGCCCCCCCGCCCCGAAGCTGCGCGAGATGACGGACGAGGAGGTCGCGCTGGCGGGCCGGGCCGACTCGATCATCGCCGAGCTGCCCGAGATCCTCTATCTGGACCGGCGTCCGCTGGTGCTGAATGCGGAGGCGGCCGAGCGGGTACTCGGCGTCAGGCCCACGCCCCTGGACCAGGTCCTCCTGGAGATGGCCGAGGGACACCGGGCGTCCCCCTGACGGATCGGGAGAGGAGTCCGATGAAGGTCTTCGTCACCGGCGCGACCGGGTACATCGGCGGCTCGGTGGCCGTCCGGCTCCTCCGGGCCGGCCACACGGTCAGCGGCCTCACCCGCGGCGGCCCGAAGGCGGAGGCGCTGACCGCCCTCGGCGTGGAGCCGGTCACCGGCACCCTGGACGACGCGGACCTGCTGACCGAGCGGGCGCGCCGGGCCGACGCCGTGATCAACGCGGCGGACAGCGACCACCGCGGCGCGGTGGAGGCGCTGCTCGCCGGCCTGGCCGGCTCCGGCAAGCCGTTCCTCCACACCAGCGGCTCCAGCGTGGTCGGCGACGACGCCAGGGGCGAGGCGTCCGACGCGGTCTTCGACGAGTCCCTGCACGACCCCGGCTCGACCTGGCGCCCCACCGCGGACAAGGCCGCCCGGGTCGCGATCGACCGCCTGGTGCTGAGCGCGGCGGCCGACCTGGACGTCCGTTCCAGCGTCCTGTGCAACACGCTGATCTACGGCCACGGCCGGGGCCCGAGCCGCGACAGCGTCCAGATCCCGGCCCTGGTCCGCCAGGCCACGGCGAGCGGAGTCGTCCGCCACATCGGCCCGGGCCGCAACATCTGGTCGAACGTCCACATCGACGATGTCGCCGACCTCTACCTGCTCGCCCTGGAGCGCTCCCCCGCCGGATCGTTCTACTTCGTGGAGAACGGCGAGGAGTCCTTCGGCGCCATCACCGAAGCCCTCGCCAGAGCCCTGAACCTGCCCGGCCCCGAGCCGTGGGACGTGGAACAGGCCATCGCGGCATGGGGCTACGAGCCGGCGGTCTACGCCCTCGGCTCCAACAGCCGCACCCGCACCACCCGCACCCACACCCACCTCGCCTGGACCCCCACCCACACCTCGGTCACAGACTGGATCACCACCGAACCCGAGCCCTTGGCCTGACCGGAGACCCCGGGAGGTGGTCCCGGTGCGAGGTCCGCTGGGTCCGGAAGGCCGAAGGCGATCGGGAGTCGGCGTCATCGCGGCACCGTCCGACCCCGGCGGTTCCGGTCCGGCCGCGCCCGCGCGTCGTCTCCTCCGTCGAACGTGCTCACGAACGGCGCACTCGGCGCGACTCACGATCGAAAGCGTTCAATTTTGCCGGACGCATATGCGTCAACGACCTCTCCGCTATTGCATCTTGTCGCCATTGCATGGCAATCCGTGCGCGGCTAGAGTAAGCCGAAGTGACAGAACGTCACGTCTGGCGAGCGGAGAGCGACATGCGACGCGCATGGGAAGCAGATCCCTCAGCGGGATTCCTGCGCCGGCTGGGAAAGTCGGCGCGTGAGTTAGGGAGCACGGGCGGCCGTGACGGCTGCCCCGATATCTGGCAGCTCGAGAACGGCGATATCGCAGTAATCGGCCGCGACCTGACAACGACATACGCCCAGCGACTTCCTGAGGACGTGACGCTGGCCGCCGACGAGCGGCTGGTCATCATCCCCGGAGCCATGCTGAGCTCTGCGAAGAAAGACATCCCCGATGCTGACGCTTGACGACCTGGGCCTCGAAAGCGCGTCCGGTGAACGGCTGTCCCTCGCCGACTACCGGGCGGACTTCCGGAGGCGGGAGGACGGGCTGTCCGCCCAGGATTCCTGGAAGCTGGAGCGACAGCAGCATTTCGAGGAGCCCGGAGACCCCAGTTGGGAGGCGTTCGCGCGAGGCGATTGGAGCGAGGCTCTCCGACTCAACGAGGAACGGCGTGCCTCTCTCTCGGAATTCGGCGCGATGTGCGACAAGCGCGGTGTCGGGCTGTACCGGGTACGGGTGGTCGAGAAACCACTGGTCCCGTATTTGCAGTGGGAGATGCACACGCTCAAGCTTCGCGCGGAGTGCGGCGAGGCGATCAGAGTTGTCGGCCCCGAGGCGATCGGCGCGCTGGAAAGGGACAGGCCGCTCCCGGAGCTGATCAATCTCGGCGGCGACACGCTGTACGAAATCCTCTATGACGACGAGGGCGTCATCGAAGGGGGCGTGCGCTATACGGACCCTCACGTAGTAGCCTCTTTCGTAGAACTGTGCAAGAGCGTCTACGCGGCGGGCGAAGACCTCCTGACCTATTTCCAACGGGAGATCGCTCATCTGCCGCCACCACGGGTGGAGTAGGAAATCGGCGGAGAAGACGGAGTGCGGCCCCCCGGCGGTTCCCACGCGGAGATGTCGGGGACCGCGCGGCATGTGGTGCAGGCGGGCAACGTCACGGGGGACATCCACTTCCATGACGGGCGCCGTCCCGGCGGACGGCCGGACGAGCCAACGCCCCGGCAACTGCCGGGAGACGTCGTGGGGTTCGTGAACAGAGAGGGCGAGCTGCGGCAACTCGACGCCGTTCTGGCGGGCGAGGCCGGCGACCGGCTGGTGCTGTCCGTGCTGATCGCGGGCACGGCCGGGGTCGGCAAGACATCGCTGGCCGTCCGCTGGGCGCATCAGGCGCGGGAGCACTTCCCGGACGGACAGCTCTACGTCAACCTGCGCGGACACGACCCGGGCGAGCCCCTCACCGCCCAGGAAGCGCTGCACCACTTCCTCACCGCGCTCCATGTGCCGGCCCGTGCCATCCCGGCGGACCCGGAGGCCAGGGCCGCCCTGTACCGCTCGTGCCTGGCGGGGCGGAAGATGCTGATCGTTCTGGACAACGCGGCCACCGTGAGCCAGGTCCGGCCGCTGCTGCCCGGTTCGCCCGGTTGCCTGGCCATCGTCACGAGCCGCAGCCGGCTGTCAGGGCTCGTCGTCCGCGACGGCGCGCGGCGCATCACTCTGGGCGTGCTTCCCGAGCCGGAGGCGGTGGCCCTGCTGCGAGCGGTGACCGCCGACTACCGCCCGGCGGACGACGAGAGCAGGCTCGTGGAGCTGGCCCGGCTGTGCGCCCGGCTGCCGTTGGCGCTGCGCATCGCCGCCGAGCGGGCCGCCAGCCGGCCCCGGATGCGGTTGGACGACCTGATCGGGGCCCTGCGCGACGAGTCCCACCTGTGGGAGGCCCTCAGCGCCGAGGACGATGAGGAGGCGGACGCCGTGCGCACGGTTTTCGCGTGGTCCTATCGCGCCCTGCCGCAGGACGCCGCCGCGCTCTTCCGCGCCCTCGGCCTGCACCCGGGCTCCGCCTTCCACACGAGCGCGGCCGCCGCCCTCGCGGCCATGCCGGTGAGCAGGACCCGGCAGTTGCTCGATGTCCTGGTGGGTGCCCACCTGCTCGAGCAGACGGGCCCCGAACGGTACGAGTTCCACGACCTGCTACGGGCCTACGCCGCCGATCAGGCCCAGAGCGAGCTTTCGGACGACGAGCGGGCGTCGGCTCTCCACCGGGTGCTCGACTGGTATCTGCACACGTCGGACGCGGCGCAGACCCGCGTCAATCCGCAGGAACAGCACGTCGCGCTGGACCCGCCCGGGCAGGGCGTGACACCGCTGGAGTTCACCGACTACGCCGACGCGGCCCAGTGGTACGAGCAGGAGCGCCGGAACCTTCTGGCGGCGGTCCGGGCGGCCGAGGCAGCGGGGCTCGACCGGATCGCCTGGCAGTTGCCGGCCGTCCTGCGCGGCGTGCAGATGCGGCTCAACCCCTTCGAGGAGTGGCTGGCGATGGGCGAGATCGGTCTGCGCGCGGCCCGTCGGCTCGGAGACCGGGCGGGCGAGGCCGATCTGCTGGAGAGCCTGGGCATGGTCCGCACGCAGACCGGCCGGCTGGACGAGGCGGGGCAGTACCACGAGGCATGCCTGGCCATCCGTCGCGAGCTCGGCGATCGGGTGAACGAGGCCCTGTCCCTCAACGACATCGGGTTGCTCCGGCTCCGGCAACGGCGGCTGGACGAAGCCGCAAGCCTGTTCGGCGACGCCCTGGCGCTGCTCGATGAGCTGACGGCCGGGCAGGAATGGCTTGCCGTCGTGCGGTCGAACATGGCCGAAGTCGCCTACGAGCGGGGAGCGCTGTCCGAGGCGCGGACTCATGCGCACGAGGCGCTGAGCCAGTACGCGGCACGGGAGGACGAACGGGGACAGGGCAATGTCCTGCGCATTCTGGCCGCCGTCGAACGCGAGGACGGCCGGCCGGAGAAAGCACTCGACCATGCCCGGCGGGCGGTGGACATCGCGCGGAGCCACCGTAACCAGTCCTGGGAGGGGTACTGGCTGCTGGAGCTCGGCGCCGCCCAGGTGGCCAACGGACAGGTACACGAGGCGCTGGAGACCTTCCACCGGTCGGCCGTGATCCAGCGCCGGCTCGGGGACCGTCCCCGGGAGGCAGCCGCCTGGCATCGCGCGGGCGAGGCGTACCGGGAGACGGGACGCCATGAGGAGGCGGCGGACTTCCACCGCAACGCGGCCACCGCCTACGCGGCGCTCGGGGACGGCTGGCACCGGGCCAACGCGCTGCACGGGCTCGCCCTCGCGCAGCGGGCATCGGACGAGGGCGACAAGGCGCGCGAGACTTGGTCGGAAGCGCTGCGCGCCCTCACCGGGTACGACGACGCGCGGGCGACCCGTCTCCGTGAGCGGATCAGCGAGGCATTGAACGGGGGCTGATGGAACTCGTCCGCGCCGTGGGGGGTGGGGGTGTCTGTTAGACACATCGGACGATGCCGACGAGGAGGAGAGTGTAGAGCTAGGGGGGTGGGGTCGGCGGTGATGGCGGCCGTGGTGATCGCGCCCTCGATCAGCAGCACGACCTGCCCGGCCAGCGCGGGGGCGTCGTGGACGGGCAGGGCGCGGACGAGACCGGTGATGTAGTCCAGGAGCGCCCGCTTGTGGTCGCGGGCCGCGCGGACCACCGCGTCCGAGACGGCGCCCAGCTCGCCGAACGCGTTGATGAAGGCGCAGCCCCGGAAGCCGGGGTCGGCGAACCACGCGTGCAGCCAGTCGAACACCGCCGGTGGTCCGTCCTCCGGCCGCGCGGTCCGTTCGGCGACGAACGCGGCGAGGGACGCGCGCCAGCGCTCGTCGCGGCGGCGCAGATATGCCTCGACCAGGTCGGCCTTGGCGGGGAAGCACTGGTACAGCCGCTTGAGCGAGACCCCGGACGCGGCGCGGAGTTCGTCCATGCCCACGGCCTGGACACCGCGCTCGTAGAACAGCGCCTCGGCGGCGTCGAGCAGCCGGGTTCGCGCTTCCTCGTGATCCACGGCCCCTCCGCCCTACCCCTGAGAACGTGCGTTCTCTACACTAACCGACAGCCCGGAGAACGACCGTTCTCCACCTGCGGCGCCGATCGACAGGAGTCCGCCCATGGCACCCCGCCCCCCGTTCCCGCCCTTCGACGAGCACACCGCCGCCCAGAAGGTCCAGGCCGCCGAGGACGCGTGGAACACGCGCGATCCCGAGCGGGTCGCGCTCGCCTACACGGAGGACTCGGTCTGGCGGAACCGGGACCGGTTCATCACCGGCCGGCCCGCGATCGTGGCCTTCCTGCGCGAGAAGTGGGAGCGCGAGCTGGACTACGCGCTGCGCAAGGAGCTGTGGGGGTTCCGGGACAACCGGATCGCGGTGCGGTTCCAGTACGAGCACCACGACGCGGCCGGTCAGTGGTGGCGCAGCTACGGGAACGAGCTGTGGGAGTTCGCCGACGACGGCCTGATGCGGCGCCGCGAGGCGAGCATCAACGACGTCCGCATCGCCGAGGCGGACCGCCGCGTCCACGGCCCCCGGCCCGCCGGCGAGCCGGGGGCGCCGCTCCCGGTGCGGTGACGGTCGCGGCGCCCGGCCGGCTCGCAGGCGGAGACGGGTCGGAGGCGGGTCAGAGGCGGGTCAGGACGACGATCGGGATCTCCCGGCTCGTCTTCGTCTGGTACTCGTCGTAGTCGGGCCAGATCTCCGTCATCCGCGGCCAGAGGCGGGCCCGCTCCTCCGGGGTGGCCGTGCGGGCGCGGGCCCGGAACTTGTCGGCCCCCACCTGGAGCCGGACCTCCGGGTCGGCCACCAGGTTGTGGTACCAGGCGGGGTGCTCCGGCTTGCCGCCCTGGGAGGCGACGACCAGATAGTCGTCGCCGTCCCGGCCGTAGATCAGGGCGGTCCGGCGCAGCAGGCCGGATTTGCGGCCGCGCGTGGTCAGCAGCAGCGTCGGGACGCCGTCCCGCCAGAGGTGTCCCTCGCGGCCGTCCGTCTCGACATAGCGGCGGATATGGTCGTTCACCCAGCTCGCCGGGCTGTCGTGGATGTCTGTGTCAGCCATGCCACCCAGCGTAGGCGCTCGGCTCCCGGTCGGCACCGGCGCCGGGCCGGGCCCGATCCGCCGTCAGATACCCAGCACCGCCTTGGCGATCGAGAAGTAGATGACCAGGCCGGTGGCGTCCACCAGCGTGGTGACCATCGGGGCCGAGACCACGGCCGGGTCGATGCGCAGCTTCTTCGCGAGCAGCGGCATCGTGCCGCCCACCGTCGAGGCCCAGGCGCAGATCACGATCAGGGTCAGGCCGACCACGGCCGCCACGTCGAGACCGACGAAGAACGCGCCGACGACGAAGCCGACGCCCGCCAGCATGCAGCCGAGCAGCAGACCGGTCCGGCACTCGCGCCAGATGACCCGGATCAGGTCGGAGGTCCGCACCTCGCCGACCGCCAGGGCCCGGACCGCCGCCGTGGCGGCCTGGGCGCCCGCGTTGCCGCCGGTGCCGATCAACAGGGGGACGAAGAGGGCCAGATCGGTGACCGCGTTCAGCTCGCCCTCGTACATCTGGGTGACGGACACGGTCAGCGTCGCGGCCACCAGCAGCAGCATCAGCCACATCATGCGGGTGCGGGACAACTGGAAGACGCTGGCCGACATGTAGTGCCGCTCCAGCGGCTCGGCGCCGGCCTGGCGGGCGACGTCCTCGGTGTCCGCCGCCTCGATGACCTCGAACGCGTCGTCGCTGGTCAGCAGTCCGACGAGCCGGTCCTCGCTGTCCACGACCGGCAGGTCGAGCACGTTCGTCTCGCGCATCAGCCGCGCCGCGTCCTCGGCGCGGGCGGTGGCCCTGGCCTTGGGCGGCTCGGTCACCACCAGGTCGGAGACCATGGCGTCCGGCTCGCTCAGCACCAGCTCGCGCAGTTCCACGATGCCGGTCAGCCGGCGCCCTCGGTCCACCACCGGAAGGGTGTAGATGGTCTCGGCGTGGGCGCCCCGGCGGCGGACCACCTCCAGCGCCTGACCCACGGTCAGGTCCTGCTGGAGCGCGACCGTCTCGGGGGTCATGAACCGGCCGACGGACCCCTCGGGGTATCCCAGCAGGGCGGCGGTCATCTGCCGCTCGTGCGCGCTCAGCCCGGCCAGCACCCGCTTGGCGACCTTGGCCGGGGCCTCCTTCAGCATCCGGGCCCGGTCGTCGGGGTCCATGTTCTCGACCAGGTCGCGGAACGCCTGGTCGCGCAGGCCCTCCAGGATCTGCTGCTGGTCGACGGGCTCCAGCTCCTCGAAGACCTCCAGCGCGCGGTCCTTGTCCAGCAGCCGGAAGGTGATGACGGACTCGACGGCGTCCATCCGGGCGATCTCGTCCGCGATGGCGTACGGTGGCTGCGTCTCCAGCCACTCCAGTGCCCCCGCGAGGTCGTGCTCTTCCAGCAGGGCGGGCAGGTGGGTCATGACGGAGGAACCCCCAGGAGACGGAAGGCGATCACGGGCATCCGGTGTGCGCGCACACGCCTGCCGCCCCAGGCCGCTCGACTACCTGGGCGGGATGACGCGGCGCGGGGGATGACTGGGAGGTTCACTGCGCATCGCAGTCTCACCTCCTGCCGTGTCGGTCCGCCGAAACCGTTCTTCAGGGTACAAGGCATCAGCAACGATCATGGCAAAAATTCCGACATTACGGACAGTCGGCTATGGGTTTGGCATGAACGTTGCGAGACCGTGAAAGGACCGGTCGGAAACGCTACGCGATACGACCCAGCACGATCGGAGTCGTTCGCGCTGTTGCCTCCTCCTCGATCCGGATCGCGTCCCCCGCCAGCTCGGCGAGGGCCGCGTCGAACCGCTCCGGGGTGTCCGTGTGCAGCGTCAGCAGCGGCGCCCCGGCCGTCACCCGGTCCCCCGGCTTGGCGTGCAGCTCCACACCCGCGCCCGCCTGCACCGGGTCCTCCTTGCGGGTACGGCCCGCCCCCAGGCGCCAGGCCGCCACGCCCACCGCGTACGCGTCCAGCCCGGTGAGGACCCCGGAGGCCGGCGCGGTCAGGACATGCGTCTCCCGCGCGGTCGGCA
This sequence comes from Streptomyces specialis, assembly GCF_001493375.1. Taxonomy (GTDB): domain Bacteria; phylum Actinomycetota; class Actinomycetes; order Streptomycetales; family Streptomycetaceae; genus Streptomyces; species Streptomyces specialis. Next base: position 220,906 of record NZ_LN929897.1, on the reverse strand, counting down.
GCGGGGCGTCCGGGTCGCCGCCCTGGGCGGTGATCATGCGGCGCCAGCGGTCCATCGCCGACCCGTCCGCCAGTGCCCGCGCCGGGTCGGCGTCGGTCAGCCCGGCGGCGTCCAGCATCTCCCGGGCCAGCGCCAGCGTCAGCTCCACCACGTCCGCCGGCCCGCCGCCCGCCAGCACCTCGACCGACTCCCGCACCTCCAGCGCGTTGCCCGCCGTCAGACCCAGCGGCGTGCTCATGTCCGTCAGCAGGGCGACCGTCCGCACGCCGTGGTCGGTGCCGATCTCGACCATCGTCTCGGCGAGTTCGCGGGCGTCCTCGACCGTCTTCATGAACGCGCCCGAGCCCGCCTTCACGTCCAGCACCAGCGCGCCCGTGCCCTCCGCGATCTTCTTGGACATGATCGAGGAGGCGATGAGCGGGATCGACTCGACGGTCCCGGTCACGTCGCGCAGCGCGTACAGCTTCCGGTCCGCCGGGGCCAGCCCGGCACCCGCCGCGCACACCACGGCCCCGGCCTCGCGCAGCACGTCCAGCATCTCGTCGTTGTCCAGCGAGGCCCGCCAGCCGGGGATGGACTCCAGCTTGTCGAGCGTGCCGCCCGAGTGGCCGAGGCCCCGGCCCGACAACTGCGGAACGGCCGCGCCGCAGGCCGCCACCAGCGGGGCCAGCGGCAGCGTGATCTTGTCCCCGACACCGCCCGTCGAGTGCTTGTCGGTCGTCGGCAGCGGCAGGCGGGAGAAGTCCATCCGCTCGCCGGAGGCGATCATCGCCGCCGTCCAGCGGGCGATCTCCGGACGGGTCATGCCGTTGAGCAGGATGGCCATGGCCAGCGCCGCCATCTGCTCGTCGGCGACCTCGCCGGCGGTGTACGCGGCGATGATCCAGTCGATCTGCTCGGGGGTCAGGGCCCCGCCGTCGCGCTTGGCGCGGATGATGGTGATGGCGTCCATGGGGTACGGCTCTCCACTAGTCGAGGTGCCAGGCGTCGGGGAGCAGGTCGGACAGCGGCCGGATCCCGTCCGCCGTGTCCACCAGCAGCGTCGGGCCGCCGTGCTCCATCAGCAGTTGACGGCAGCGCCCGCACGGCGTGATCACGCCGCCCCGGCCGTCGCAGCAGGTGAAGTGGGTCAGCCGGCCGCCGCCCGAGGCGTGCAGGGCGGAGACCAGGCCGCACTCGGCGCACAGGCCCAGGCCGTAGGAGGCGTTCTCCACGTTGCAGCCGGTCACCGTCCGCCCGTCGTCCACCAGCGCGGCGGCGCCCACCGGGTAGGACGAGTAGGGGGCGTAGGCCCGGGACATCGCGTCCCGGGCCGCCGCGCGCAGGGCGTCCCAGTCGGGCGTCGCCGTCATGTGGCCTGCCCCCTGCGGTAGGGCCGGCCGTCCGCCTTCGGCATGCGCAGCCGCTGGGCGAAGAGGGTGAGGACCAGCAGCGTCGTCAGATACGGGCTGGCGGTGACCAGCTCCAGCGGCAGCGTGTCGGTCGTCGCGTACCAGAGCCACAGCAGACCGGCGGTCGCGGCCACGACCAGCGCCTGGACCCGCTTGCCCCGGTAGAACTGCCAGACCGCCAGGGCCAGCAGGCCCACGGCGAACAGCAGCAGCGTCGCGTGGACGACGGGCCGGTCACGGGTCTGGAGCACGTCCATGAAGCCGAACAGGCCGGCGCCCGCCGCGACGCCGCCCGGTCGCCAGTTGCCGAAGATCATGGTGGCCAGGCCCAGATAGCCGCGCCCACCGGTCTGGCCGTCCTGGTACATGCGGATCAGCACCGCCAGATACGCGCCGCCGAGCCCGGCCAGCGCGCCGGAGACGGCGAGCGCGGCGTACTTGTACAGGTAGACGTTCACCCCGAGGGACTCGGCGGCCTGCGGGTTCTCGCCGCAGGAGCGCAGCCGCAGCCCGAACGACGTCCTCCACAGCACCAGATACGTGCCGGTGAACAGCACCACCGCGAGCAGCGTCAGCCAGGAGACCTCGTGGACGGCCGCGCCCAGGATGCCCGCGAGGTCCGAGATCAGGAACCACTGCTTGTCCGCCAGGTCCCCCAGCCCGTCGGCGATCCCGGGCACGGTGAACGGCTCCATCCGCTCCATCGGCGGCGACTGCTTGTCGTTGCCGCCCAGGGCGGCGGCCTCGCTGCCCTCGGCCGCGAACCACAGCTTCGCCAGATACTGCACGACGCCCAGGGCGAGGATGTTGATGGCGACACCGGAGATGATGTGGTCGACGCCGAACGTGACCGTGGCCACGGCGTGCAGCAGACCGCCGAGCGCGCCGCCGACGACGCCCGCGAGGACGGCGGCCCACGGCCCGTGCTGCCAGCCCATCCAGCCGGCGCCGAACAGGCCGAGCATCATCATGCCCTCCAGACCGATGTTGACCACGCCGGCCCGCTCCGCCCACAGCCCGCCCAGACCGGCCAAACCGATCGGGACGGCGAACCCCAGGGCCGCGCCCCACTGGGCGGTGGAGGTCAGGCTCGACTGGTCGGTGACCGCCCGCACGACGGAGAGCAGCAGCAGGGCGCCGGCCACGATCAGCAGCACCACGGGGTAGCTCGGCCCGCGGCGGCCCGTCCCGGCCCGGCCGCCGCCCGGCGGGACCTGATCGGTGGCGGTGGACAGGGTGGTGGTCACGCGGGCACCTCCGCCGCTTCGTTCTTCCGGGACTGGGCGGCGAGCTGCTCGCCCACCTGGCGCTGCTGGCGCCTGATGCCCCAGCGGCGGACGATCTCGTAGGCGACGACGACGGAGAGCACGATGACGCCCTGCATCACGCCGACGATCTCCTGGTCGTAGCCCTCGAATTCGAGCTGGGTGCCGGTCCGCTCCAGGAAGCCCCACAGCAGGGCGGCCAGGCCCATGCCCACGGGGTGGTTGCGGCCCAGCAGCGCGATGGCGATGCCGGTGAACCCGATGCCCTCGGGGAAGTCGTTGCCGTAGTTGCCGGACTCGTTCAGCAGGGTCGGCATGCCGACCAGCCCGGCGACCGCGCCGGACAGCAGCATCGCGGTGACGACCGTGCGCCTGACGCTGACGCCGCTCGCCTCGGCGGCGGGCTCCGAACGCCCCACGGCCCGCAGGTCGAACCCGAACCGGGTGCGGCCCAGCACGAACCAGTACAGGACGCCGATCGCCACGGCGACCAGGATCGTGCCGTGGACCGGATCGGGGTTGGTCGGGAACTCGAAGAAGAAGCTGGATTCGGGGATGTCGGCGGTGTGGATGATGTTCTCGTCCCGCTCCGCCAGCCGGCCCTCCTGGAGGAAGTACGCGATCAGCGAGCCGCCGATGAAGTTCAGCATGATCGTGGTGATGACCTCGCTGACCCCGCGCGTCGCCTTCAGATAGCCGGCGATGCCCGCCCAGATCGCGCCGCAGGCCATCGCGACCAGCAGGATGACCGGGATCCGCACGATGCCCGGCACGCTCAGCGCGCCGCCCACCACGGCCGCGAAGAACGCGGCGACGCGGTACTGGCCGTCGACACCGATGTTGAACAGGTTCATCCGGAAGCCGATGGCGACGGCGACCGCCGACAGGTAGTACGGGATCGACTTGTTGATGATCCAGACCTGGCTGTCGCTCTTGCTGCCGTAGTCGAGCATCACCCCGAACGCGCGGAACGGGTTGTCCCCGGTGATGCCCATGACGGCGGAGGTGATGGCCAGCGCCGTCACGATCGACAGCAGTGGCGCGGCCAGGCCCAGGACCAGCTTCTCCCGGTCCAGCCGCATCGGCACGGCCCTCATCACTCGGCCTCCCCTTCTCGCGTCCCGGCGGCCCCCGGCGCGGAGGCGCCGGTCATGGCCGTCCCCAGCTCCTCGGGGGTGATGGTCGCCGGGTCGGCGTCCGCGACGAACCGGCCCCGGTACATCACCTTCAGGGTGTCCGACAGGCCGATCAGCTCGTCCAGGTCCGCCGAGATCAGCAGCACGGCCAGCCCCTCACGGCGGGCCTCCTTGATGTGGTCCCAGATCTGCGCCTGGGCGCCGACGTCGACGCCGCGCGTCGGGTGGGCGGCGATCAACACCTTCGGGCGGTGGCTCATCTCCCGGCCGACGATCAGCTTCTGCTGGTTGCCGCCGGACAGCGATCCGGCGGTGACGTCGATACCGGGGGTGCGCACGTCGTACTCGGTCACGATCCGCCGCGTGTCCGCCCGCGCCTCCCGCGCCGTCAGCAGCGGGCCGCGGCTGTTGGGCGGCTCGGTGACATGGCCCAGCATCCGGTTCTCCCACAGCGGCGCCTCCAGGAGCAGGCCGTGCCGGTGCCGGTCCTCCGGGACGTACCCGATGCCGCGCTCGCGGCGCGCGCGGGTGGAGGCGCGCGAGATGTCGTCGCCGTCCATGGTGATCACGCCGGAGTCGGGGTGGCGGATGCCCATGATGGCCTCGACCAGCTCGGCCTGGCCGTTGCCCTCCACGCCCGCGATGCCCAGCACCTCACCCTTGTGGATGGTGAGGTCGACGCCGGACAGGATCGCCCGCGACACCCCGTCCGCGTCCCGGCCCGACAGGTGCAGGCCGGTGACGGTCAGCACCGGCTCCCGGGTGACGGTCGACTCGCGGGTCTCGGGCGTGGGCAGTTCGCTGCCCACCATCAGCTCGGCGAGCTGCCGCGGGGTGGTCCCCGAGGGGGCGACCGTGCCGACGGTGGTGCCGCGCCGGATGACGGTGATGTCGTCGGCGACGGAGAGCACCTCGCCCAGCTTGTGCGAGATGAACAGGACGGTCAGGCCCTCGGCGGTCAGCTCCCGCAGGTTGCCGAAGAGCGCGTCGACCTCCTGCGGCACGAGAACGGCCGTCGGCTCGTCCAGGATCAGCGTCCGGGCACCCCGGTAGAGGACCTTCAGGATCTCCACGCGCTGCCGGTCCGCGACGCCGATCTCCTCGACCAGCACGTCGGGCCGGACGCCCAGCCCGTACGCGTCGGACAGCTCCACGATCCGGCGGCGGGCGCGGGCGCCGATGCCGTGGAGCTTCTCGGCGCCGAGGACCACGTTCTCCAGGACGGTCAGGTTGTCCGCGAGCATGAAGTGCTGGTGCACCATGCCGATGCCGCGCGCGATGGCGTCGGCCGGGCCGCGGAACGAGACCTGCTCGCCGTCGATGGTGATCGTGCCCTCGTCCGGCCGCTGCATGCCGTACAGGATCTTCATCAGGGTCGACTTGCCCGCGCCGTTCTCGCCGACGAGGGCGTGCACCGTGCCACGGGCGACCGTGATGTCGATGTCGTGGTTGGCGACGACGCCGGGGAACCGTTTGGTGATGCCGCGCAGGGCGACGGCGGGGACGCCGGGGTCCTCGCCGAGGCGCGCTCGGCTGCTGGGAGCTGGGATGACGCACTCTCCTTGAAGCCTGCGGAGTGTAGCCGGGCGTGGCGCGTGATCAGCCGAACGCTACCGCGCCGGGCGCCGGCCGGGTGGGCCCACCGGATCTTCTACTCGCGTAGAAACACCTGCCGGGCCGGGTGCCGCGCAGGCGGTGGACGCCGGCCGGAGCGACATGTCCCGGTGCGGCCGACCGCCCGCCCGCCGGCGCCCACCAGGGCGCCGGCGGTACGGGGTACCGCGGGTGGTCCGTCGGGGACCGGGCGGACTAGGGGGTGTCGGCGACGGTGATCTCGCCGTCCACGATCCGCCGGGTGGCCTCGTCGATCTCGGCCTGGATGTCGTCGATGAACCCGCCGGAGGTGGACAGCGAGACGCCGTCCTCGGCGAGCGTGTACTCGTGGACGCCGGACGGCGCCTCACCGCCGACGACCGACTCGATCAGGTCGTACACCGCCACGTCCACGCCCTTGACCACCGAGGTCAGGATCGAGTCCTGGAACTCGGCCAGCCCCGGCTGCGCGTACTGGTCGGAGTCCACGCCGATCGCCCAGGCGCCCTCGACGCCGGCGACCTCCTCGATCGAGCCCTGGCCGGAGGAGCCGGCCGCGGTGTAGATCACGTCCACGCCGCGCTCCAGCATGCCGTCGGCCTGCTCGGCCGCGCGGGCCGGGTCGCTGAAGCCCCGGTCGTCGTCGCGGTAGAGGTAGTTGACCTCGACCTCGATGTCCGGGTCGGTGTCCTCGACGCCCTGGACGAAGCCCGCCTCGAACTTCTGGATCAGCGGGTTCTGCACGCCGCCGATGAAGCCGACCTGGCCGGACTCGCTCTTCAGGGCCGCGGCGACCCCGGCGAGGTAGGAGCCCTCGTGCTCGGCGAAGACCATGCCATAGACGTTGTCGCCCTCGGGGGCCGAGTCCACGACGCCGAAGGTGGTGTCCGGGAAGTCCTGGGCGACCTCGGCGACCGCGTTGCCGTAGAGGAAGCCGACGCCGATCACCGGGTCGTAGCCCTCCTGGGCCAGGGAGGTCAGGCGTTGGACGCGGTCGGCGTCCGTCTCGCCGTTGCGGGCCGTCTGGTACTCGACGTGGACGCCGAGCTCCTCCTCGGCCCGGTCGCCGCCACGGGCGGCGGACTCGTTGAACGAGTGGTCGTTCCGACCGCCGACGTCGAAGGCGATGCCGACGCCGTGCGACGCGCCGCCGGTCTCGTTGCTGTCGTTCCCGTTCGATTCGGTGGAGCTCTCACCACAGGCGCTGGCGGTGAGCGCGAGGACCGCCGAGACGGCGACCGTTGCTGCAATCCTCGATACGCGGCGCAAGAGGGCTTTCCCTTCGGTCGAACGCGCCTCTTACGGCGCTGTTGCGCAGATCGTAACGCGCGTAGACCAGGAGCGAACCCCACAGTTCGTCCTGTTATCAGATCGGTGTTAACGCAACCTGTACGCAACATCAGCACCGCCCCCACACCTGTTCCCCCACCGGAACCGCGCCCCGGGGCGGCCTCACGGCGGCGGGGTCACCGGTCGAGGAGCGCCGCCTGGGTCAGCAGCTCCACGCCGACCCCGATCGCCCGCTCGTCCACGTCGAAGTCACCCTGATGGATGTCGCGCGGAGCCGCCGAGGGGTCGCCGGGCGGGCGGACGCCGAGCCGGGCCATCGCGCCCGGCACCTGCTGGAGGTACCACGAGAAGTCCTCGCCGCCGAGGCTCTGCTCGGTGCCGGTCACCGCGTCCGCGCCGAACCGGGAGGTCATCGCCTCGGCCAGCAGCGCGGTGGAGGCCGCGTCGTTGACCACGGGCGGCACGCCCCGCACGTACTGGATCTCGGGCTTGGCCCGGTACATCGTCGCCACCTCGTCCACGGCGGCGAGCACCAGATCGGGCGCGGCGTGCCAGGCGTCCAGGTCGAGGCAGCGCATCGTGCCGGACAGCTCCGCCACCTGGGGAATGACATTGGGCGCGTGCCCTGTGGTGAGCCGGCCCCAGGTGATGGCCATGCCCGCCCGGGTGTCCACACGGCGGGCGATCAGCGCCGGGACCTCGGTGGCCACCCTGGCCGCCGCCGTGACCAGGTCGGTCGTCAGGTGCGGGCGGGCGGTGTGGCCGCCGGGCCCCGCGAGTCTGACCTCGATGCGGTCGCAGGCGGAGGTGATGGCGCCGGTGCGCACGCCGATGCGGCCGGCCTCCAGCCGGGGGTCGCAGTGCAGGGCGAGGATGCGGGCCACGCCCTCCAGCACGCCGGACTCGATGGCGTCGGGCGCTCCGCCGGGCAGCACCTCCTCGGCGGGCTGGAAGATCAGCCGGACCGGGCGGAGCAGCAGACCGCTCGCGGCCAGCCGGGCCAGCAGCAGGCCCGCGCCGAGGACGACGGTGGCGTGCACGTCGTGGCCGCAGGCGTGGGCCCGGCCGGGAACGGTCGAGCGGTACGGCACGGTCTTGGTGTCCGGGATGGGGAGCGCGTCGATGTCGGCGCGCAGCGCGAGGATCGGGCCGTCCGCGCCCGGCGACCGTATGTCGCACATCAGGCCGGTGCCGCTGTCCAGGACGCGCGGCGCGAGACCGGCGCGCTCCAGGCGCTCCTTGATGACGGCGGTGGTGCGGACTTCCTGGTTGCCCAGCTCGGGATGCATGTGCAGATCCCGGCGGAACGCGACGAGCTCGGCCCGCAGCGCGTCGTCGAACGACGGGAACGCGGTGGGCTCCGGGGACAGCAGATCACTCACGTGATCGAGCGTAGCCCCGAACAGGGGTCAACAGGACGCTCGTCGTGGAAAGTTCACACTCCGAGACGTGGCCGCGCCCGCATGGGACCGACTGTGACTGGGTATGACTGCTTGATTCAGCCGCGCGTGTGGAATAGGTCACTCAGGGCGCGGCGGGCGGCGGCGCCGGGCTGTGCGCGGCACGCGCCGTGCTGGTGACGGTGGCGAGGAAGCCGCTGGCGCGCTCGGTCACCCGTTCCGTGAAGAGGGACTCGGCGACATCGCAGACCACGACCTCCACCCCGGTGTCCGCGAGCACGCGCGGCAGCGTGTGCACCACCGTGGAGGGGAAGCTGACGATCTTCGACCCGATCGGCCCGCGCCGCGCCACCAGCTCCAGCGGCAGATCGGGCCGGACTATCTCCACGCGCGCCGCGCGGCTCAGCCGCCGCAGCTTCTCGCCGCTCTCCTTGCGGTGCGCGAAGTACCGGGTTATGCCGTGCTCCTCGACGAGCGCGGCGACCGCGGCCGTATAGCCCTCCTCGTGCAGCACGCCGGTCTCCACCAGCGAGGTGCCGACCAGGTCGGCGCCGCCGGTGAGCCGGGGCGCGCCGAAGCGGGACCGGGTCCAGGAGAACGTGTTGGCCGTGACCTCGACGCCCGGCATGGCCTGCACGGGCATCGCGGTGAACACCTCGACGGACCGGTCGGCCGCCGGGGTGAGGCGCCGCACCGCGCGCCGGGCGACCGGCGTGAACAGCACGGCGCGCGGCCCCCTGGCCCGGGGGCGGTGCCAGCGCACCAGCCGCTCGCCGCGCGAGAGCTGCGCGGTGAACTCCATGGTCGCCGTCCCGTCGTCCACGACCACGATGTCCGGGCTGCCGACCATGGAGAGCAGGAGCTGGAGATAGTGGGAGAACGGGTCCCCGATGACCAGCCGCCCGGCCCTGCGCAGCGGCCCGGCCAGGGCGGCCAGGGCCCGCGACGGCGTCAGCGCGCCACCGCGGGCCTCGCGCCACAGCACGCGGCACCCGGAGTCCCGGGCGAGCTGCGCCATGCGGCGCAACTGCCCCCTGCTGGTGGGCTCCTGGGGCGGAAGGATGACGACGGTGAAGCCGCCCGGCCCGGTGGCGTGGGCCCACTCCAGCGTGTTCAGCAACTGGACCGGGCTCTCGGCGAACGCCAGTGTCCGCTCGCACGCGTCGTCGGTCATGCGGTCTCCCGTCTGTCCTTCCCTGCGAGCCCCAGGGAGCCCCGATGGGCTCCCTCGGGCCGGACTCGTCGTCCCGGCGGCTCAGACCGAGGCGGTCGCGGCCTCGGTGCTGTCCTCGCGGCCGGCGACCACGCCCTTGACGCGGCGCAGCTTCTTCATCGGGCCCAGCTCGCTGTCGTAGACGCGCTTGACGCCGTCACCGAGGGACTCCTCGATGATGCGGATGTCGCGCACCAGCCGGGTCAGGCCCTGCGGCTCGACGGAGGCGGCCTGGTCGGAGCCCCACATCGCGCGGTCGAGGGTGATGTGCCGCTCGACGAAGGTGGCGCCGAGGGCGACGGCGGCCAGCGTGGTCTGCAGGCCGGTCTCGTGGCCCGAGTAGCCGATGGGCACGTTCGGGTACTCGGCCTGGAGGGTGTGGATCACCCGCAGGTTCAGCTCCTCGGCCTTGGCCGGGTAGGTGCTGGTGGCGTGGCAGAGCAGGATGTTCTCGCTGCCGAGGACCTCCACCGCGTGCCGGATCTGCTGGGGCGTCGACATCCCGGTGGACAGGATGATCGTGCGGCCCGTGGCGCGCAGGGCGCGCAGCAGCTCGTCGTCGGTGAGCGATGCCGAGGCGACCTTGTGGGCCGGCAGGTCGAACCGCTCCAGGAACGCGACGGCCTCGGTGTCCCAGGGCGAGGCGAACCAGTGGATGCCGCGCTTCTTGCAGTACTCGTCGATGGCCCGGTACTCGTCCTCGCCGAACTCGACGCGGTGCCGGTAGTCGATGTAGGTCATCCGGCCCCACGGGGTGTCCCGCTCGATGTCCCACTGGTCGCGCGGAGTGCAGATCTCCGGCGTCCGCTTCTGGAACTTCACGGCGTCGCAGCCGGCTTCCACCGCGGCGTCGATCAGCGCGAGCGCGTTCTCCAGATCGCCGTTGTGGTTGATGCCGATCTCACCGGTGATGTACACCGGGCGGCCCGGTCCCACGACACGGTCGCCGAAGTCACGAAGGCGGTTGCCTGGGGTCATGATGTGGTCAGTTCCTTTCCGAGGATCCACGAGGCGATCTCGCGGATCGCGCCTGCGCCACCGGGCGCGGAGGTGACCGCGCGAGCGGCGCCGCGCACGACGTCATGGGCGCTGGCGACGGCGACCGGCCAGCCGACGAGGTCGAAGCACGGCAGGTCGTTGACGTCATTGCCCGCGTAGAGCACGCGCTCCGGCGCGATTCCCTGCTCCTCGCACCACTGCTTGAGGGCGAGGTCCTTCCGGTCGATGCCGTGGAGCACGGGGATGCGCAGCTTGCGCGCCCGTGCGGCGACGACCGGGTTCTCCTCCGTGGACAGGATCAGCAGGGGCAGACCGGCACGCCGCAGTGCGGCGATGCCGAGCCCGTCGCCGCGGTGCACGGCTACGAGCTCCCGTCCGTCGGAGTCGACGAGCACCCTGTCGTCCGTCTGGGTGCCGTCGAAGTCGAGCACGACCGCGTCGATGTCGGCGCGGGTCGGGAGGTAGTCGGGAAAGGGTCCGCTGGGAACGGACTCCTTGCCGCCGTCGAAGAGCGGCGCCAGGGCCCGGGCGCGGGCGAGATCGTGCGGATCGTCGATCTCCAGCACGCGCGCGGGGTCGGTGCGCACCAGCTCGGTCCGGCCGAAGAAGCGGTGCTTCTCCTCGCGGAACCCGTCGGCGCGCATCGCGTAGGCGGCGCCCGTCTCCAGCAGGTCCTGCGGCCGGTCCTGGCGGCGGGGCCGGTACGCCTTGTCGTGGTTGACGCCGTGGGCGCCGGCGTCGGGGGCGTCGCGCCACAGGAAGCCGTGGAACGGGGCGACCGTGAGGGCGGTGTCGGCGCCGTCGAGGACGGCGGCGGCGACCCCGTCGATCTCCTCGCGGGTCAGGAACGGGCTGGTGCACTGGACCAGCAGGACCACGTCGACCGTCACGCCGTGCCGCCGCTCGTAGACCTCCATGGCGTGCAGCACCGCCGCCTCGCTGGTGGCGGTGTCCCCGGCGATGTCGGAGGGCCGCTCCACGACCTCGGCACCGGCGGCGTGCCCGGCCGCCGCTATCCCCGGGTCGTCGGTGGAGACGATCACGGAGGTGAGCAGCCGCGCGGCGCGGCAGGCGCGGACGGCGCGCGTGACCAGGGGGGCGTCCCCGACCGGCGCGAGGTTCTTCCCGGGCACCCCCTTGGAGCCCCCGCGCGCGGGGATCACAGCCAGCACAGTGCTCATGAACATGCCTTCGATCGGAGGTGCTCGTCGTTCGGAATCTCGGGGGTGGCGGTCGTGAGGTCCGGGATCTCGGGAGCCGGCGCGCTCACAACTGCCCCCAGCGCCGGATGAGCGGCGCGACCCGCTGCACACCGGCCCGGTAGGCGCCGCGCGCCGTGCGGCGCAGCAGCCGGCGGGAGGCGGCGCGCATGCCCGCCTGCGGAACGGGCGCCTGGGGCCCGGCGACGGGCTCGCCCTTGAGGTCGAGGCCGTGGCGGGCCAGCACGCCGGGCAGATACCCGGGGGCGGTGCGGGCCGCGTAGTAGGGCGCGAGGGGCGGCAGCCCCTTCTCGCGCCGCACGCCGAGCAGCGCGTCGAGCCGGTCGCGCGCCCCGGCGAAGGCCCGGTCGTGCGAGGTGGCCACGCCCTGGTCGGCCAGCCACTCCGGGTCGGGCTCGGGCAGGTGGCCCGCGTCCAGCTCGTCCCAGGAGGCGAAGCAGCCGGAGCCGATGAAGTAGTGGTTGCCGAGGGATTCGCGCACGCCGAGGTCGGTCAGGACGGCGGTGGGGATGGAGCGGTGCAGCGACTCCAGCGCGGCGGTGGAGCTCACCGTGACCAGCAGGTCGGTCCCGTCCAGGACCTCCCCCATGTTCCCGTAGGCGAGGCGGAAGTTGGCCGGCAGCTCATCCTTCGCCCGCTCGGCCAGCCGCTGGTAGGGCAGCTCCTCGATGTGCGTGGTGTGCTCGCTGGGCTTGCTGCGCAGCTTGAGCACGACCTCCCGCTCGGGGTGCCTGCGGGCGTGCTCCACGGCGCGCTCCAGCAGGTACACCCGGTCCTTGCGGCTGTCGGGCACCGAGGGCTGGACGGCGAAGACCACGCGGTACGGCCGCTCGCCACGTGCGGCGGGGCCGGGGTCGTAGGCGCGTCCGTCGAGGAACGGCAAGGCGCACTCGGTGACGGATGAGCTGTCGGCGCGGACGCCGTCGTAGACCGCGCGGAAGCGCCGCGCGTCGAAGGGGCTGTTCGCCAGGACCATGTCCGCGCCGTGCCGCAGCAGCAGCCCGTCGGGCAGCTTCTCGTACACGACCCCGACATATCCGGTCACGACGACCGGCCGCCGGTCGGCGGTGCGCCAGGCGCGGGCGAGCCCGTGCAGCATGGCCTGGATGGTGCCGCCCACACAGGCGAGGATCAGGACGTCGATCGGCTCCTTGCCGCCGTCGCCGTGGGCGCGCTCACCGAGGTCGGCGAGGAAATCCGCCGCGCTGACCTCGCGCAGGACGTCCGCCTCGGCCCCGATCCCCGCCAACTGCCGCTCGGTGGGCGTGGCGCGCCCCCACAGCAGGTAGCCATGGACGGTCGACTCCGGGGCGATCCGGCGCGCCGTCAGCGCGCCCCACTTCCACCGGGTATCGGAATCCGCCAGCACGGCCACACGGAGTGGGGTGGGGGATGAAACGGGCACGGCTTCCAGGCTAGGGAGCGGTGTCGAGTGCTGGGCCAACTCAGTCACAACAACCAGTTAACAGCATGACAAGTAAAGACGAACTCAGCTCCGGGGTGCCCGCGGGGCCGGTCCGGCACGGATCGGGCCGGTGGCGGCGCCCCACCGGCGAAGAGTCGTTCGCGGAGAAATCCCCCGGTGGACACCCTGTGTTCATCTACCGGGGGAGGCTGGAGCCAACGGGCTCAGAAGGTTTCGGACGGCACGTACGCGCCCCACACCCCCCGGAGCGTGTTACAAACCTCACCGACCGTGGCGCGCAGGCGCAGCGCCTCCTTCATGGGGTACAGCACGTTCTCCTCGTCGCCGGACGCCGCGGCGGCCAGCGCGGCCAGCGCCGCGTCCACCGCCGCCTGGTCCCGCTCGGCCCGCAACCGCGCCAGCCGCTCGGCCTGCTGCGCCTCGATGGCCGGGTCCACCCGCAGCGGCTCGTACGGCTCCTCCTCGTCGAGCTGGTAGCGGTTGACGCCGACGACGACGCGCTCGCCGGCCTCCGTCTCCTGCGCCACACGGTAGGCGCTGCGCTCGATCTCGGACTTCTGGAAGCCCTGCTCGATCGCGTTGACGGCCCCGCCCCGGTCCTCGACCTGACGCATCAGGTCCACGATCGCCGTCTCCAGGTCGTCGGTCATCGACTCGATGACGTACGACCCGGCGAACGGGTCCACGGTGGCCGTGACATCCGTCTCGTACGCCAGGACCTGCTGGGTGCGCAGCGCCAGCCGGGCCGACTTGTCGGTCGGCAGAGCGATGGCCTCGTCGTAGGAGTTGGTGTGCAGCGACTGGGTGCCGCCGAGCACCGCGCCCAGGGCCTGGACGGCGACGCGCACCAGGTTCACCTCGGGCTGCTGCGCGGTGAGCTGCACGCCCGCGGTCTGGGTGTGGAAGCGCAGCATCAGCGACTTGGGGTTCTTCGCGCCGAACTCCTCGCGCATCACCCGCGCCCAGATGCGGCGGGCCGCGCGGAACTTGGCGATCTCCTCCAGCAGGGTCGTCCGGGCGACGAAGAAGAACGACAGCCTCGGCGCGAAGTCGTCCACGTCCATCCCGGAGGCCACGGCGGTGCGCACGTACTCGATGCCGTCGGCCAGGGTGAACGCGATCTCCTGCGCGGGCGTCGCCCCCGCCTCGGCCATGTGGTAGCCGGAGATGGAGATGGTGTTCCACTTCGGCAGCTCGGCCTTGCAGTACTTGAAGATGTCCGCGATCAGCCGCAGCGACGGCTTGGGCGGGAAGATGTACGTCCCCCGGGCGATGTACTCCTTCAGCACGTCGTTCTGGATGGTCCCGGTGAGCTGGGCCGGGCCGACGCCCTGCTCCTCGGCGACGAGCTGGTAGAGCAGCAGGAGCAGCGCGGCGGGCGCGTTGATCGTCATCGACGTGGACACCTTGTCCAGCGGGATGCCGTCGAACAGCACCCGCATGTCGTCCACGGAGTCGATCGCCACGCCGACCTTGCCGACCTCGCCGTGCGAGATCGGCGCGTCGGAGTCGTGCCCCATCTGCGTGGGCAGGTCGAACGCCACGGACAGGCCCATCGTCCCGTTGGCGATGAGCTGCTTGTACCGCGCGTTGGACTCCACCGCCGTGCCGAAGCCCGCGTACTGCCGCATCGTCCACGGGCGTCCCGTGTACATCGACGGATACACGCCCCGGGTGTACGGATAGTCGCCGGGCTCGCCCAGCTTCTCCCGGGGGTCCCAGCCCTTGAGCGCTTCGGGACCGTACACCGGTTCGATGGGCTTTCCGGATTCGGACTCTCGCGTCATGGTCAGCCTCCCGCATCATCGCGCCCCTGCCGCAACGGACTGTAGCGACCGGCAACCTCCCCGTGGGAGGGGGCACGGCTGGGAGAAGCGTCACAACCCGGCGCGCGGGAAGGGACGGTGGAGATGCGCGGGCGGGACTAGGGGGAAAGCCGCCCCGCCCGCGCCTGGGGCTCCCTGAGGTACGGGGGGGACCTCGGGAATGCCCCGCGGCCGATGACCAGTCGGCCTGCTTCTTACTGCGCCGTAGTCCCGATTTCCGTTACAGGTTCCGGCGTGGTGCCGGTCACAGCCGGCCCTCGCCCCACAGCTCGACCAGCTCGGCGAGCCGGCGCAGCCCCCGGTGGTTCGCGGTGCGCACCGCGCCGGGCCGGCAGCCCAGGACCGTGGCCGCGCGCTTGGCGTCCAGACCGAGCATCGTGCGCAGCACCACGGCCTCCGCCTGCTCCTGCGGCAGCTTCGCGACCAGCGCGAACGCCTCCGAGGTGGACAGGGAGGCTATGGCCTCCTCCGCGGTGTCGGCCGAGGAGGCGACGTCGGTCAGCCCGGCTTCCTCGGTGCCGCACTCCTGGGGCCGCCGGCCGCGCGCCCGCAGGTGGTCCAGCGCGCGGTTCCGCGCGATCCGTGCCGTCCAGCCGCGGAAACGGTCGGCGTCGCCGCTGAACCTCCCCAGATCACGCGATATGTGCAGCCACGCCTCCGCCGTCACGTCCTCGGCGTCGGGCTCGGCGACGATGGTGCGCACATAGCCCAGCAGTCGCGGATGAACGGCCCTGAACACCGCCCGGAACGCGGTCTCGTCCCCACCCTGAGCCGCGTGCACCGCCGCGGTCAGGTCGATGTCTGCCCCCTGCACTCCCGGCCCCCCTTTGCGGCTGGCGCCGCGTACTCCCCAAGTACTTCCCAAGGCTGGTGACTGTGAGTCTGTGGAGTCTGAACGCTACGCGTTCCGCATGGCTGAGTCCATGGCGCATTCGGACGTATCCGCTCGGTAACAGAAACCAGTTCGAGAGCGCTGTAGGGGGTGCGGACGGAAGCCGGATCAGGCTCCCGTCCGGTGGCGGCCGGGGTCTCTCCTGTGGGGGGTGGCGGCCCCGGCCGTCCCGGTTCCGCGTCCGGCCGGCCAGGTCAGGAGGCCCGGCCGGTCCGCTGGTCCGCGCCGGACGCCACCTCGTCGGCGAGCGCCGTGAACTCCTGCCAGTCCCGCGCCGGGTCGGCGGGGTCCCAGAGCTTTTGCGCCACCGCGCGCAGCGGCATCCGGATGCCCTCGGCCACCTCTGCGGTGGTCTGGGCGTCGGCCAGGTCGCACCAGACGGCCAGCCGCCCGCCCGGTATGCGGGAGGCGCCGGCGTACTCGTCCGGCACCGGCTCCGAACCGCGCAGCACGTCGGGGGTCCACTCCTGGTAGATCCGCTCGCCGGTCGGGTAGGTGAAGCCGTTGGGCTCGCCCAGCACGTAGTACAGGTACTCGGAGTTGAGGTTGACGACCTGGTACCCGGCCTCCAGGTACTCCACGGGCTCGCGGGCGCCGTACTCGCGGCCCGTCCAGTAGGCGACCTGCCGGTCCTGGTCCGGGGCGACGGTCCCGCCGCGGTGCATGCCGTCGTTCCACACCTGCGGGACGCGGCCCAGCTCCCGTACGGTCTCGGCGCGGTCGTTGAGCCAGCCGGTGGCCAGGTCGCGGACCGTGGCGCCGGGTCCGTGCCTCTCGCGCGCCGCCTCGGCCAGCCCCGGGTAGGTGGCCTCCGGGTCGGAGGCGAGCAGCGCCACGTACTCGTCGCCGCCCAGGTGCCACAGGCGGCTGGGGAACAGGTCGTCGTACTCGCGCAGCAGGTCGTCGATCAGCTCGCCCGCCGCCGGGTCGGCGATGTCGATGGCGCCGGGGGCGACGCTGCCGTCGGCGCGCGTCAGCCGCAGCCCGGGGTGGGCGTCGAGCACGGCGCCCAGGTGGCCGGGCGAGTCGATCTCGGGGATGACCTCGATGTGCAGCGACGCGGCGAGGTCCACGATGCCGCGCACCTCGTCCTTGGTCAGGTGCGTCTCCGAGACGATCTCGGGATGGGTGTCGCTCTCCACGCGGAACGCCTGGTCGTCGCTGAGGTGGAGCTGGAGCTGGTTGAGCTTGAGGTCGGCCATCTCGCGCAGCCGGTCCTCTATCCACGCGGCGGGGAAGTGCTTGCGCGCGATGTCCAGCGACAGGCCGCGCTGCGGCCGGTCGGGACGGTCCTCGACGGTGCCCTGCGGGAGGCCGCCGCGCCCGTTGACGGCCTGGACGAGGGTCCGGGTGCCGTAGAAGACGCCCGCGTCGGTCGCGGCGGTGATGGTGACCCGCTGGTCGTCGGTCACCAGCGTGTAGCCCTCGTCCCCGGTGTCCGCGTCCGGGTCCAGGACGAGCGCCACGTCCCCGGCGCGGGCGCCGTCCGGGGCGCGGTCCGCGTCCAGCTCGTCGGCCAGCCGGTCGGCCTCGTCGGCCAGCGGCCCGCCGGGGTCGGCGACCACCCGGGTGGAGTCGGCCGGCGCCCAGCCGGGACCCGGCTCGGCGTCGAAGGAGCGGACGGAGGGGATGGTGGCCGGGTCCCCGGCGGGACCGGTCGGCAGGGGCGAGGGGACCGGGGTCGGGCTGGGGCCGGCCCCGGGCGTGGGCGACGCCGACGCGTGCCCGGCGGCGCCGGAGCCGCCGGTCCCGGCGCCGTCCACGACCCAGCGGACGGCCACGGCCACCGCGGCCAGGACGAGCACGGCCACGACCAGCGCGGGTATTCGCAGCGGCGCACGTCGCATACCTCGACGGTAACCGCTGGCCGTGACGCGGCAAGCCGGGCGGAAGCCCGGGCAGGAAGCCCGGGCAAATGGATGACGCGCGTGCCTGATTGGTCACAGGACCGGCCCCCGCGCTGAAGTACCCGGAGCCCGTCGATACCATGTGCGCGGCCGGTGGACCGTACCCGGCCGGGCCTGACCGACATCCGTCAGAAGCGAGGAGCTGCCGGCCGGCCCTCCTGAAACGCTTGTGAAGGGTTCTTCCGTGCCGGCAGGAACGTTGTACCGCGGCCGGGAAGGCATGTGGTCATGGGTGGCGCACCGCGTCACCGGTGTCACCGTTTTCTTCTTCCTGTTCGTCCATGTGCTGGACACCGCGCTGGTCCGTGTCTCGCCCGAGGCCTACGACGACACCATCGCGGTGTACAAGACACCGATCGTCGCCGTGATGGAGTACGGGCTGGTCGCCGCCGTCCTTTTCCACGCCCTCAACGGGCTGCGGGTGATCGCCGTCGACTTCTGGGCCAGGGGCGCCCGTTACCAGCGCCAGATGCTGTGGACCGTGGTGGGCCTGTGGGCCCTGACCATGGCCGGGGCGGCGTACCCGGTTCTGGGGCACGCCTTCCGTGAGCTGTTCGGGAGCTGAGGAACGATGAACAAGGCCATCGAGACCACCGACCCCGCCGACGCGACCTACGGGCCCGACCACCCGGCGCCGGTCATCGAACCGCCCCGCGCCCGCACCGGCAGGTCCCCGCGCACCAGCCGCACGAACTACGAGCTGTACGGCTGGGTGTTCATGCGGATGTCCGGCATCCTGCTCGTGGTGCTCGTCATCACCCACCTGCTGATCCAGCTCGTGCTGGACGGCGGCGTCAGCAAGGTGAGCTTCGCGTTCGTCGCGGGCCGCTGGGCGTCGCCGTTCTGGCAGGCGTGGGACCTGATCATGCTGTGGCTCGCGATGCTGCACGGCGGCAACGGACTGCGGACGATCATCAACGACTACGCGGAGCGCGACACGACGCGTTTCTGGCTGAAGATGCTCCTGTACACGGCCACGGTCTTCACCGTGCTGCTGGGCACCCTGGTGATCTTCACCTTCGACCCGAACATCAGCTAGCGCAGCGGGGCAGACGAGAAGCCAATGCAGATCCACAAGTACGACACCGTCATCGTCGGCGCCGGCGGCGCGGGGATGCGCGCGGCCATCGAGGCGACCAAGCGCAGCCGCACCGCCGTGCTGACCAAGCTGTACCCGACCCGCTCCCACACGGGCGCCGCCCAGGGCGGCATGGCCGCGGCCCTCGCCAACGTCGAGGACGACAACTGGGAGTGGCACACCTTCGACACCGTCAAGGGCGGCGACTACCTGGTGGACCAGGACGCCGCCGAGATCCTGGCGAAGGAGGCCATCGACTCCGTCCTCGACCTGGAGAAGATGGGCCTGCCCTTCAACCGCACCCCCGAGGGCCGGATCGACCAGCGGCGCTTCGGCGGGCACAGCCGCAACCACGGCGAGGCGCCCGTGCGCCGCTCCTGCTACGCGGCCGACCGCACCGGGCACATGATCCTCCAGACGCTGTACCAGAACTGCGTCAAGGAGGGCGTGGAGTTCTACAACGAGTTCTACGTCCTGGACCTGCTGCTGAGCGAGGTGGACGGCGTCAAGCGCACCGCGGGCGTCGTGGCGTACGAGCTGGCCACCGGTGAGCTGCACGTCTTCCGGGCGAAGGCCGTGGTCTTCGCGTCCGGCGGCAACGGCAAGTTCTACAAGGTGACCTCCAACGCCCACACCCTGACCGGCGACGGCCAGGCGGCGGCGTTCCGGCGCGGGCTGCCGCTGGAGGACATGGAGTTCTTCCAGTTCCACCCGACCGGCATCTGGAAGATGGGCATCCTGCTCACCGAGGGCGCGCGCGGCGAGGGCGGCATCCTGCGGAACAAGGACGGCGAGCGCTTCATGGAGAAGTACGCGCCCGTCATGAAGGACCTCGCCTCCCGCGACGTCGTCTCCCGCTCGATCTACACCGAGATCCGCGAGGGGCGCGGCTGCGGCCCCGACGGCGATCACGTGTACCTGGACCTCACCCACCTGCCGCCGGAGCAGCTCGACGCGAAGCTGCCGGACATCACCGAGTTCGCCCGCACGTACCTGGGCATCGAGCCGTACACCGACCCGATCCCGATCCAGCCGACCGCGCACTACGCGATGGGCGGCATCCCCACCAACGTGCGGGGCGAGGTGCTGGCCGACAACACGACCGTGGTGCCCGGCCTGTACGCGGCCGGCGAGGTCGCCTGCGTCTCCGTGCACGGCGCGAACCGCCTGGGCACCAACTCGCTGCTGGACATCAACGTCTTCGGCCGCCGGGCCGGCATCGCCGCCGCCGAGTACGCGGCCACCGCCGACTTCGTCGAGCTCCCGCCGGAGCCGGAGCGGTTCGTGTCCACCGAGGTGGAGCGGATGCGGAACTCCACGGGCGAGGAGCGGGTCCCGGTGCTCCGCAAGGCCCTCCAGGAGACGATGGACAAGAACGCCATGGTCTTCCGCACCGAGCAGACGCTCAAGGAGGCGCTGGAGGACATCGCCGAGCTGCGCGCCCGCTACCGCAACGTGTCGGTCCAGGACAAGGGCAGGCGGTTCAACACCGACCTGCTGGAGGCCCTGGAGCTGGGCAACCTGCTGGAGCTGGCCGAGGTGCTCGTCGTGTCCGCCCTGGCCCGCAACGAGTCGCGCGGCGGTCACTACCGCGAGGACTACCCGAACCGCGACGACGTCAACTTCATGCGGCACACGATGGCTTACCGCGAGGTGGACGCCGACGGCAACCAGTCGATCCGCCTGGACTACAAGCCGGTCGTCCAGACCCGCTACCAGCCGATGGAGCGTAAGTACTGATGGCTACCCCGACTCTGGAGAAGACCTCCGGCACGGCCCCCTCGGCGGACGAGCACCTGGTCACCGTCACCTTCCGGATCCGCCGGTTCAACCCGGAGGAGGCGGCCGAGGCGTTCTGGCAGGACTTCGAGATCCGTATCGACCCGAAGGAGCGCGTCCTCGACGCGCTGCACCAGATCAAGTGGGAGCTGGACGGCACCCTGACGTTCCGCCGTTCCTGCGCCCACGGCATCTGCGGCTCGGACGCGATGCGGATCAACGGCAAGAACCGGCTGGCGTGCAAGACGCTGATCAAGGACATCGTCGGCCTGAAGAACGGCGTGGGCACCAAGCCGATCTCGGTCGAGCCGATAAAGGGTCTGACCGTCCTGAAGGACCTGGTCGTGGACATGGACCCGTTCTTCCAGGCGTACCGGGACGTGATGCCGTTCCTGATCACCAAGGGCAACGAGCCGACCCGTGAGCGGCTTCAGTCCGCGGCGGACCGGGAGCGTTTCGACGACACCACCAAGTGCATCCTGTGCGCGGCGTGCACCTCGTCGTGCCCGGTGTTCTGGAGCGACGGGCAGTACTTCGGCCCGGCGGCGATCGTCAACGCCCACCGCTTCATCTTCGACTCCCGTGACGAGGGCGCCGAGCAGCGGCTGGAGATCCTCAACGACCGCGACGGCGTGTGGCGCTGCCGCACGGTGTTCAACTGCACGGACGCCTGCCCGCGCGGCATCGAGGTCACCAAGGCGATCCAGGAAGTCAAGCAGGCCCTGATCACCCGTCGTTTCTGACGGCTCGGCCCGGCGCCCCGGACGCGGTCCGGGGCGCCGGGCCGCCCGCCGTGGGTTTTCCGGCGGCGAGGTGGGAAGCTGCCGGTATGAGCACTCTTGTCGCGCGGCTGCGCGAGGGGCTGCCGGCCGGGGCGGTCCTGACCGATCCCGGGGTGACCGCCTCCTACGCGCACGACATGGCCGGTTTCTGCCCGGCCGGGACCCCCGCCGCCGTGGTGCTGCCGCGCACCGTGGAGCAGGTGCGGCACGTGATGCGTGTCGCGACCGCGCTGCGGGTGCCGGTGGTGCCGCAGGGCGCGCGGACCGGGTTGTCGGGGGCGGCGAACGCGGTGGACGGCTGCGTCGTCCTGTCGCTGGTCCGGATGGACCGCATCCTCGACATCGACCCGGTGAACCGGGTCGCGGTGGTCGAGCCGGGTGTCGTCAACGCCGACCTGTCCCGGGCGGTGGCCGCGCGGGGGCTGGCCTATCCCCCGGACCCGTCGAGCTGGGAGCAGTGCACGATCGGTGGGAACATCGGCACCGGCTCCGGCGGCCTGTGCTGCGTCAAGTACGGGGTGACCGCCGAGTACGTGCTCGGTCTGGACGTGGTGCTGGCCGACGGGCGGCTGCTGTCGACCGGGCGCCGCACCGCCAAGGGCGTCGCCGGGTACGACCTGACCCGGCTCTTCGTGGGCTCCGAGGGCACGCTCGGCGTCGTCGTCCGGGCGGTGCTGGCGCTGCGGCCCGCGCCGCCGCCGAGTCTGGCGCTGGGCGCCGAGTTTCCCTCGACGAGGGCCGCCGGGGACGCCGTGTGCCGGATCATGGCCGCCGGGCACACGCCGGCGCTGCTGGAGCTGATGGACGCGACCACGGTGAAGGCCGTCAACCGGATGACCCGGATGGGGCTGCCGGAGTCGACGCGGGCGCTGCTGCTGGCCGCGTTCGACACCCCGGACCCGGCCGCCGACCTGGCCGCCGTGGCGGCGCTCTGCCGGGACGCGGGCGCCACCGAGGTGGTCCCGGCCGGCGACGCCGCCGAGTCGGAGCTGCTGCTCGCGGCCCGGCGGGCGGCGCTGCCCGCGCTGGAGGGGGTGAAGGGCACCACGATGATCGACGACGTGTGCGTGCCCCGCGACCGGCTGGCCGATCTGCTGGAGGGCGTCGCGGCCATCGCCGAGCGGCACGGCCTCGTCATCGGCGTGTGCGCGCCCGCCGGGGACGGCAACACGCACCCCACCGTCTGCTTCGACGCGGCCGACGCGGACGAGGCGCGGCGCGCCCGGGAGTCGTTCGACGAGATCATGGCGCTCGGTCTGGAGCTGGGCGGCACCATCACCGGCGAGCACGGCGTGGGGCTGCTGAAGCGGGAGTGGCTCGCCCGGGAGCTGGGCCCGGTGGGCCTGGAGCTCCAGCGCTCGCTGCGCCGGGTCTTCGACCCGCTGGGCATCCTCAACCCGGGCAAGGTGTTCTGAGGGCTCCCCGCGCCGGTCCCGAGGTCTCAGGGGGCTCGCGGTGGTCTCAGTCCACGGACCCCGTGCACAGCTCGTCCAGCAGCCGCCGCCTGAAGTCCTCGGGCTCCCGGTCGAGTTCGGGCAGCAGCACCGCCCGCCAGTCGTCCGCGAGCCGGTCCAGGGCCTCGCCGACGGCCCGGTGCAGCATCCGCCGCGTCACCAGCAGCGGCACGGCCGCCACCGGGCGGGCCAGTCCCCGGCCGCGCAGCATGATCTCCACGTCGAGCCGCCACGTGCCGTCCGCCGGGTCCCTGCGCGGCACGGCCCGCACACCGGCCCGCAGTATCGGGTGCCGGATGTCGACGGTCAGCGCGGGCCCGCCCGGGGCGTGCGGGCCGCTCTCCACCGCTTCCCACCAGCGGGCCAGGTCCAGATCGCCGTGCACGGTGAACCAGCGCAGCCGCCTGCGCCGCCCGTCCGGCCGGGTCAGCGCCGCGTCCACCGTCACCGCGACGTGCTCCGGCCGTTCCGCGCTGCGCAGCCGGACGGCGGAGGAGACGTGCGCGCCGGAGTTAGGCCCGCCCTCGGGCACCGCCTGCGGGGGTTCCGTGACGTCGAAGCGGACGCCGGTCTCCTCCCGCCGGTCCCAGGCCAGCAGCTCGGCCCCGGTGAGGTGGGAGCCGGAGGGCGTGAACCCGTACCGGGCGCCCGGCCGCAGATGCTCACCGGCGGTGAGCCGCGCCTCGACGACGGGCCTGCCGTCCTCGGCGACCAGCGTGCCGTCCGGTTCCGCCCGCATGCTCTCCGCGATGTCGTGGACCACGCCGACGGCGCTGTCGACGCGGCGGCGGCTGACGGGTGCGAGAACGATCGTGTGCCGTAGTCGTGCCATATCCCGCATCCTGCCGTACCGGTCAGATGCGGCGCAGCTCCCACAGGCGCCACACGCCGCTGGAGGACGACAGATGCTGGATGCCGGTGATCTCCGGCCGGCTGATGGTGATCTGTTTGGCCTGCCAGATCGGGACGATCGGCGCCTCGTCGGCGGCGATCTCGTGGATGGTCCTGAAGTCGGCGGCGGCCCGGCCCCGGTCGGACTCGGTCTGGGTCTCGGCGATCAGGTCGTCGATGGTGTCGTTGTGGTAGCCGGTGTTGAGGCCGTCGCCGACGCCGAGGAGGGAGGCGGTGAAGGTGGCCGGGTCCGGGAAGTCCGGGGTCCAGCCCACGAGATAGGCGTCGTAGGGATGGGAGCCGTACACGGTGGGCACGAACTCGTCCCAGTCGTAGTACTGGATATCGACCTCGAACAGGCCGTCGGCCTCCAACTGCCGCTGGATCAGGTCGGCTTCCTCGTTCGCGGCGGCGCCGCGCGAGTAGGCGAGGTCGAACGGGACCGGCACGTCGAGGCCCGCGTCCTCCAGCTCGGCGCGGAGTTCGTCGGCGGAGAGATCGCGGTACCGGTCGTAGTACGGGGTGCCGTGTCCGGTGTAGCCCACCGGGATGAGGGAGTACAGCGGCTCGACGGTGTCCTGCTGCACATGGCGGCTGATCGCCTCGCGGTCCAGCAGGGAGGCGGCGACCTGGCGGGCGGTGTCCTCCGCCATGGGCGCGCCCTCGCGGGTGTTGAAGGCCATGACGCGGATGGAGCCGTCGGTGGTCTCCGAGAAGCGGAAGTCGGGGTCGCTGGTGTTGATCTCCGCCATGGCCTGCGGCGGCATCTTGCCGGCGTTGACGTCGAGTTCACCGGCGTCCCACGCCTCGGCCAGCAGCCGCTCGGCCGGGCTGCCGTCCCGGCCCTGCTCGAAGTACCGGATGGTGACCGGGAATTCGGGGACCTCGGCGGCGCCGCGGTAGTCCGGGTTGGGCTCCAGCTCGGCGAGGGCGCCCTCCTCGTAGCGGGTGAGCAGGTAGGGGCCCGAGCCGACGACCTGTCCGTCGGTGCGCGGTTCCAGCTCCGGGTAGCTGTCCTTGTCGACGATGGCCCCGGCGCTGCCGGCGACGACGAACGGGAAGGTCGCGTCGGGCCGGCCGAGTTCGAACACGATGTCCTGCCCTTCGGTCCGCACCTCCACCAGGCTCTCCAGGAGCGACGCGGGGCCCGTGGAGACGAACTTGTCGCCCTCGGGGACGCTGTCGTCCGCGGCCTCCCGCTCGGCGCGCTCGGCCATCGCGAGGATGCGTTCGTAGGAGAACTCGACGTCTTCCGGGGTCACCGGGTCGCCGTCGCTGAACGTGAGGTCGTCGCGGAGCCGGCAGCGGAAGACCGTCAGGTCGTTGTCGGTGAACCCGCAGCTCTCGGCGGCGTCGGGCACGGGCTCCTCGCGGCCGGGCACGAAGGTCAGCAGCGACTGGTAGAGGTTGCTCATCAGGGCCCAGCCGCCCGCGTCGTAGGCGCCGCCGGGATCGATCAGCGTCGGCGCCTCGGTGCTGCCCACCACGATGGGCTCCTTGCCGCCCTCGTCCGGACGCAGGAGCATCCATCCGCCGATCGCCCCCACCACCAGCACGACGGCCAGTCCGATCCCCATGACCGCTCTGGCCCGGATTCGTCGCACTCCCCGTGCCCCCTCTCCCGAGCTGCTCGCCGCGCCCAGCCAACCACAGGGGTTCACCCCCCGCGTGACGCAGGGGGCAACGGACCGGCCACAACTCGCGGGGTGATCACTCCACTACGGCGCCCGGCACGTCCATGCGGAACTCCACCTCGACGGGACGGCCGTCGAGACTGATCAGGATGCTCTGGCTGCCGAGCTGCGGGGAGAACGCGACCAGCAGGTACTCCCCGTGGCCGGGCGCGGTGACGGTGAAGCCGCCGTCGTCCGCGCTGCGCGTCTTCACCAGATTCCGGCCGCCCTCGGCGCCGCTGAGCGTCACCACGGCGCGTGGCAGCGCGACTCCCAGGGAGTCGCGCACCTGGCCCCGGATGACGAAGGCCGCCTCCGCCCCGGACTCGTCCGTCATGCCCCTCACTCCTCCGTCGCCGTGGTCGCGTTGCCGTCACGCTGTCAGTTTGTTCTCCGGTCGTTATCCAGGACACCAGCTTGGCCCGAATAGTTGACTCGGAAGAGAGTCCGGGACAAAAACCGGACAGGGGTCCGTTCACCGCCCCTTCATGTCGATCATGCCTGGGCCGACGCCAGCTCGATGATCGTGACGTCCGGGTCCGCGCCTACCCGGACCGGCGGCCCCCAGGCCCCGGCGCCGCGCGAGACGTAGAGCTGGGTGTCGCCGTAGCGTTCGAGGCCGGCCAGCGTCGGGTTGGACAGGGCGGCGAGGTAGGTGAACGGCCACATCTGGCCGCCGTGCGTGTGGCCGGAAAGCTGGAGATCCACCCCGTGGTCGACGGCGTCGTGGATCTGCACGGGCTGGTGGGCCATGAGGACGGTCGCCCGCGTCCGGTCGCGGTCGCCGAGGGCGGCCTCGAAGTCGGGCCCGCCGAAGGCGCTGCCCTCGCCGTCCACGTCGTTGACCCCGGCGAGGTCGAAGTACGGCAGCTCGTCCCGGGCGTTGGCCAGGGGGATCAGGCCCAGCTCCCGGACGTGGTCCACCCAGGCGGCGGTGTCGAGGTAGTACTCGTGGTTGCCGGTCACGAAGTAGGCCCCGTCCCTGGCCCGCAGCCCGGCCAGCGGCGCGACGGCGGACCGCAGGTCGTCCACCTCGGCGTCCACGAGGTCGCCCACGACGGTGATCAGGTCGGGCTGGGCGCGGTTGATGTGGTCCACGACGTTCTGGCAGTGGGCGCGGCCCATGATGGGCCCGAGGTGGATGTCGCTGACGACGGCGATGCGGTAGCCGTGCGCGGCGCGCGGCAGTTTGGCCAGGGTGACGCCGACCCGCTTCGTGGTCAGCCGCCGCGCGGCGTACGCGCCGTACCCGACGACCCCGGTCGCGAGGACCCCGGTGCCCACGGCTATGCCCCGCGAGACGACCAGCCTGCGGCTGAGCGCCGCCGCCTCGGGCGCGGCGGGCTCCGGCGCGGCCGAGGCGTCCGGGGCCTCGTCCGGGGTGCCGTCCGGGGTATCGCCTCCGGCGCTGGTCCCCGGGGCGCCGGCCGCGACCGGCACGGGCGCGGGCGTCGTCGCGGCGGCCTCCTGGGTCCGGGCGGCGCGGCGGCGCAGCAGCGCCCAGCGGAGCAGCTCCGCCGGGACCAGGAACAGCATCAGGTAGAGCAGCATGGCCAGCCAGTAGTAGCCGGGCCACGAGACGACCTGGAGGGCGCCGAACGGTACGCCCAGTTCGCGGCCGGTGAGCGCCAGCAGCGACAGCACGGGCAGCAGCACCGCCGCCACCGTGGCCACCTTGCGGTACCAGCCGCCGGGCGCGGAGACGTCGCGCACCAGGCGCCGCCACAGGTACCAGTGCGTTCCCCCGAGGAGCAGCGTGAAGACGACGGCCGCGCCGATGAGCATGAAGATCCCCTCTGTGCTGTCAGTCGTCCCCCACCGCAAGTATCCGGGACGCCCGTCGCCCGTTTGCCCGGGGGCACTCACCGGTTCGGGCCGCTCCGCTGGCCGCCGCTCCGGGAAGCAACGGTAAGTTCACCGTGTGCCGTTCAATCGCTCGTCCTCTTTTCGGATGTCCGTTCGCGCCCTCGCCGTCGCGGTGGTCGCCGCCACTCCCGCACTGCTCACCTCCGCCCAGGCGGCCGACGAGGGCCCGCCGAAGCGGATGTCGACCGTCGGCGGCGAACTGCTCGGCAGATCCGGGACCCAGGTCCACGACGGCCCCGGGGTGCCGGAGCTGCCGGACGACCTGACGGCGAAGTCGTGGATCGTCGCCGACGCCGAGACCGGCGAGGTCCTCGCCGCCCGCAACGCGCACTGGCCGCTGCCGCCCGCCAGCACCCTCAAGATGCTGTTCGCGGACACCCTGCTCCCCGCGTTCGAGAGCGACGAGGTCTACCGGGCGCGCCCGGAGGACTTCGAGGAGATGGGAGAGGGCAGCAGCGCGGTCGGCATCGCGGACGGCCGCACGTACACCGTCGAGGACCTGTGGCGCGGCGTCTTCCTGGTCTCCGGCAACGACGCCGTGTACGCGCTCAGCGCCATGAACGGCGGCACCGAGCGCACGGTCGCCGCGATGAACGAGCGCGCCGAGGAGTTGCAGGCGGGCGACACCCACGTGGTGAACCCGGACGGCTACGACGCGCGCGGCCAGACCTCCTCGGCCTACGACCTGACCCTGATCGCCAGGTCCGGCATGCAGAACCCCGACTTCCGCGCGTACGCCGCCACCGTCCGCGCCGAGTTCCCGGGCGACGGGGAGGGCGAGGACCGCGAGTCGTACGAGATCCAGAACACCAACCGGCTCCTGGTCGGCGCCCCCGGTCTCGACACCTACGACGGCATCGCCGGCGTCAAGAACGGCTACACCTCGAACGCCGGCCACACCTTCACCGGCGTCGCCGAACGCGACGACCGGGTCCTGCTGGTGACCGTCATGAGCCCCGACGAGGACGACAACCTCGCCGTCTACCGGGAGGCCGCCGACCTGCTGGACTGGGGGTTCGAGGCGGCCGGGACGGTGGAGCCGGTCGGCGAGCTGGTGCCGCCGCTGAGCGAACTGCCCGACGGGCCCGTGACCACCGAGGACGACGGCGGCAAGAACACCGGCGAGGACGTCACCTTCGACGGCGCGGCGGGCTCCGCGGACGGCGGCGGCCCGGCCAGCGGCTTCCTGGTGCTCGGCGTCACGGCCGGGAGCGCGGCACTGCTGGGGGCCGGCGCGTATCTGTTCCACCGGCGGCATCCTCTTCCGGTTCCGGTGGCGCTTCGGCTTCCCCTTCCAGCGCGTCGACGCAGGGACGCTCCTCCGGACTGACGGCGGTGGCGGTCCAGGCGCAGCACCACAGCAGCAGCTTGGCCATCAGGTTGATCCAGACGAGCAGGGCGATGGGCACCCCGAAGGCGCCGTACACGTTCCGGCCGGCGACACCGGTCAGATAGCCGCCGAGCAGCAGCTTCAGCAGTTCGAAGCCGCCCGCGCCGATCAGGCACGCCGCGACCACGGCGTGCTTCGGCGGCCGGACGCCCGGCATCCACACCAGCATGTACGCCAGCAGGAAGAACGTGACGGTCACCGCCAGCAGGTAGGCCACGATCTGGGCGAAGACCCCGGCCCCGACCCAGTCGCCGGCCCAGTGCAGGGCGTTCATGCCGAGCGCGGAGGCGGCCAGCGACACGGCGGTCACCCCGCCGAGCCCGGCCAGCACGCCCACGTCCCTGATCCGCCGCTGGACGAAGTTCTCCTCCGGCTCTGGCAGGTCCCACACGGTCCGCAGACAGCCGCGCAGCGCGTCCACCCAGTTGGCGCCGGTGGAGACCACCAGCAGCGCCGAGACGAGCCCGATGGTCCCCGCGTGGTCGAAGAACGCCGCCAGGTCGAGCTGGTCGGAGATGCCGGGCACCTGGTCGGAGAACCACTGCTCCACGTCGTCCAGGCGCCGCTCGTCCAGCAGCGCCGCGCCGATGGCCGCCGCGAGCCCGAGGGCGGGGAAGAGCGTGACGAAGCTGGTGAACGTGATCGCCGCGGCCAGCCGCGTCCACTGCCGCGCGTCGAGATGCTGGTACACCTGCCACACACGGCTGCGGAAGAACCACGCCACCGCGGGCCCCAGTCCCGGCGTCCGGGTCAGTTTCTGCATCACGTCGACCACGCTGGGCGGTGTGCCCCGTATCGCGCGGTTGACACGCGTCCGGGGGTGGCTATCCTGTGCCGCCCGAACGCGCGCCGCCCGGGATCACGCCGCCTCCGGCGCCCACTGCCGGGGCCGGGGCGCGCGCTGCCGCGGGGAGGGCGCGAACCGGAACTCCCGGCGCGGCTCCCAGACCCCGCCTGGCCCCTGCTCGTAGAGCGAGAAACCGCCGACGGTCCACGCCGCCTCGTAGTCCGCCAGCTCGGCCTGCGCGAGATCCATCGCGCTCTCCGGGACGCCGTGGGCGACGGTGACGTGCGGGTGGTAGGGGTACTGGAGCTCGCGGGCCAGCGGGCCGCCGCGTTCCCTGACGCGCTCCTGGAGCCGGCCGCAGACCGGGCCGCCCTCCACGACGCGCAGATAGACCACGGGCGACAGCGGCCGGAAGGTGCCCGTGCCCGACAGCCGCATCCGGAACGGCCGCGCCGCCGCCGCGACCCGGGCGAGGTGCTCGTCGATGGCCGCGCGGCACGCGGCGTCCACCTCGGTGGGCGGCAGCAGGGTCACATGGGTGAAGATGCCGGCCGCGGCGGCGTCCCCGAAGCCCAGACGGCAGCGCTGAAGCAGGCTTCCGTGCGGCTCCGGGACCGCGATCGACACGCCGAGCGTGACGGTCCCCACGTGCTCCATCTCCCTGTCGACTCTCCCTGTCGTCGTCCCTGGAGTCAGTGTGCACCCGCGGGCAGGAAACCGACCTTGTCGTACGCGTCGGCCAGCGACCCGGCGGCGACGGCACGGGCCTTCTCGGCCCCCCGGGCCAGCAGCCGGTCCAGCTCGGCCGGGTCCTCCAGGTACCCCAGCACGCGGGCGCGGAACGGCGTCACCCACTCGGCGAAGACCTCGCCCAGCTCGGTCTTCAGCGCGCCGTAGAGCCGGCCGGCGAACTTCTCCTCCAGCTCCGCGACGGTCATGCCGGTCAGGTTCGCGTAGATGGTGAGCAGGTTGCTCACGCCCGGCTTGTCCGCCGGGTCGAAGCGGATCTCGGTGCCGGTGTCGGTGACCGCGCCGCGGAACTTCTTGGCCGACGTCTTCGGCTCGTCCATCAGCCAGACGATGCCCTTGGGCGAGGAGGCCGACTTGCTCATCTTGACCGCCGGGTCCTGGAGGTCGTAGATCTTCGCGCCCTCCTTCAGGATGTACGGCGCCGGCACGGTGAACGTCCGCCCGTAGCGCCCGTTGAACCGCTCGGCGAGGTCGCGGGTCAGCTCGACGTGCTGCCGCTGGTCCTCCCCGACCGGCACCAGATCGGCCTGGTACAGCAGGATGTCGGCGGCCTGGAGCACGGGGTAGGTGAAGAGCCCGACCGTGGTGCCCTCGGCGCCCTGCTTGGCGGACTTGTCCTTGAACTGCGTCATCCGGGACGCCTCGCCGAAGCCCGTGAGGCAGTTCAGCACCCAGGCGAGCTGCGCGTGCTCGGCCACCTGGCTCTGCACGAACAGCGTGCAGCGCGCGGGGTCCAGACCGGCGGCCAGGAGCTGGGCGGCGGCCAGCCGGCTCGACTCGCGCAGCGCGCGCGGGTCCTGCTGAACGGTGATGGCGTGCAGGTCGACGACGGAGAAGAACGCGTCGTGCGTCTCCTGGAGCTCCACCCACTGGCGCACGGCGCCCAGATAGTTGCCGAGGTGGAACGAGCCAGCCGTGGGCTGGATCCCGGAGAGGACACGAAGACGTTCAGCAGCCATACGCCCATTGTCTCAGGTGCCCGGTGGGGCTCCGCCGCCCCGGGAGGCTACCCTGGGTCCCGGGTATCTTGATGGCGAGATATCGAGATGCCCGGACCCAGCCGCTGGAGAGGGACAGACCGCACTCATGGCCAAGATCAAGGTAGCCAACCCCGTCGTGGAGCTCGACGGGGACGAGATGACGCGCATCATCTGGCAGTTCATCAAGGACAAGCTGATCCTTCCGTACCTCGATGTCGACCTGAAGTACTACGACCTCGGGATCGAGCACCGCGACGCGACGGACGACCAGGTCACGGTCGACGCGGCGAACGCGATCAAGCAGTACGGCGTCGGCGTCAAGTGCGCCACCATCACGCCGGACGAGGCCCGGGTCGAGGAGTTCGGCCTGAAGAAGATGTACCGCTCCCCGAACGGGACGATCCGGAACATCCTCGGCGGCGTGATCTTCCGCGAGCCGATCATCATGAGCAACGTGCCGCGGCTGGTCCCGGGCTGGACCCAGCCGATCGTCGTCGGCCGTCACGCGTTCGGCGACCAGTACCGCGCGACGGACCTGCGCATCCCGGGCGAGGGCACGCTGACGCTGTCCTACACCCCGAAGGACGGCTCGGAGCCGATCGAGCTGGAGGTCTACGACTTCCCCGGCTCCGGCGTCGCGCTGGCCATGTACAACCTGGACGACTCGATCCGCGACTTCGCCCGCGCCTCGTTCCGCTACGGCCTCCAGCGGAACTACCCGGTCTACATGTCGACCAAGAACACGATCCTCAAGGCGTACGACGGCCGCTTCAAGGACCTGTTCCAGGAGATCTTCGACAGCGAGTTCAAGGCGGAGTTCGACGCCAAGGGCCTGACCTACGAGCACCGCCTGATCGACGACATGGTCGCCGCCGCCCTGAAGTGGGAGGGCGGCTACGTGTGGGCCTGCAAGAACTACGACGGCGACGTGCAGTCCGACATCGTCGCGCAGGGCTTCGGCTCGCTGGGCCTGATGACCTCCGTGCTGATGACCCCCGACGGCCGCACCGTCGAGGCGGAGGCCGCGCACGGCACCGTCACCCGCCACTACCGCCAGCACCAGCAGGGCAAGGCGACCTCGACCAACCCGATCGCGTCGATCTTCGCCTGGACCCGTGGCCTCGCCCACCGCGGCAAGCTCGACAACACGCCCGAGGTCACCGCCTTCGCCGAGAAGCTGGAGCAGGTCTGCGTCGAGACCGTCGAGGGCGGCCAGATGACAAAGGACCTCGCGCTGCTCATCGGCAAGGACCAGCCCTGGCTGACCACCGAGGAGTTCCTCGCGGCCCTCGACGAGAACCTGAAGAAGAAGATCGCGTCCTCCTGAACGTCCCGACCGCACGTCCCGACCGCACGTCCCGATGCCGTGGTCCCCGCCCCGCCCCGAGCCGGGCGGGGCTCCCGGGACGGCGTCGGACCACCTGCCCCACCGGGTCTCCTGGCGTGGAGAAGACCTCGGACACGTGAGGCGACCCGGCCGCCATCTTCCGAATCCGGAGACACCATGTCCCGCACCCCCGTCACCGTCACCGTCACCGGAGCCGCCGGCCAGATCGGCTACGCGCTCCTCTTCCGCATCGCGTCCGGACACCTGCTCGGCCCCGACACGCCGGTGAAGCTCCGGCTGCTGGAGATCACCCCCGCCCTGCCGGCCGCCGAGGGCACCGCGATGGAGCTGGACGACTGCGCCTTCCCGCTGCTGTCCGGCATCGACATCACCGACGACCCGAACGTCGCCTTCGACGGCACCAACGTGGCGCTGCTCGTCGGCGCCCGCCCGCGCACCAAGGGCATGGAGCGCGGTGACCTGCTGGAGGCCAACGGCGGCATCTTCAAGCCTCAGGGCCGCGCCATCAACGACCACGCCGCCGACGACGTCAAGGTGCTCGTCGTGGGCAACCCGGCCAACACCAACGCGCTGATCGCGCGGGCCGCCGCCCCCGACGTGCCGGCCGAGCGCTTCACCGCCATGACCCGCCTGGACCACAACCGGGCGCTGTCGCAGCTCTCCAAGAAGACGGGCGTCCCGGTCAGCGGCATCAAGCGGCTCACCATCTGGGGCAACCACTCGGCGACCCAGTACCCGGACATCTTCCACGCCGAGGTCGCGGGGAAGAACGCCGCTGAGGCCGTGGGCGGCGACGAGAAGTGGCTCGCCGAGGAGTTCATCCCGACCGTCGCCAAGCGCGGCGCCGCCATCATCGAGGCCCGCGGCGCGTCCTCGGCCGCCTCGGCCGCGAACGCCGCCATCGACCACGTGCACACGTGGGTCAACGGCACCGCGGAGGGCGACTGGACCTCGATGGCCATTCCGTCCGACGGCTCCTACGGCGTTCCCGAGGGCCTGATCTCCTCGTTCCCGGTCACCACCTCCGGCGGCACCTACGAGATCGTCCAGGGCCTGGAGATCAACGAGTTCTCCCGTCCCCGGATCGACGCCTCGGTCCAGGAGCTGGCCGAGGAGCGCGACGCGGTCCGTGGACTCGGCCTGATCTGAGTTCCGGTACGGGACGATTCGCGGACGTAATATCGTCGGACCTGTGGCCCCCACACGCCGTTGTCGGGGCCACACGCGTCCCCGGATCCCGCCCGGCGCAAGCCGTAAGCCGTGAGGAAAGCCAGGTCATGCCCAAACGTCACCCTCTCCTCGCCGGAGCGGGCGCCCTGTGTCTGGTCGCGACGAGCGCGTGCAGCGTCGCCGAGAGGGTGACGAGCGGCGCGGAGGCCGAACCGGTCCGCATCGCGATGCCGGACTGGCCGGGCGGACAGGCCAACGCGGCCGTCGCCGCCCACGTGCTCAGGACCGAGCTGGGCGTGGACGCGGTGACCTGGCCGGTGGACCAGGCCACCGCCTGGGACGCGATCGGCTCCGGAAGCGTGCAGGCGATCCTGGAGGACTGGGGCGCGCTGCCGGAGGAGACCGAGCTGCACGTCGAGCGGCGCCGGGACGTGGTGGACGCCGGCGGGCTCGGCATCACCGGCCACGTCGGCTGGTTCGTGCCCGCGGGCTTCGCCGAGGCACACCCGCGGGCCCTCCGGTGGGACCAGCTCAACGACTTCGCCGACCTGCTCGGCGGCCGGATCCTCCAGGGCGACCCGCAGTACGCCACCCGCGACGAGACGATCATCGAGGAACTCGGGCTCGACCTGCGGACCGTGGCGGCGGGCAGCGAGGACGCGCTGGTCGAGGAGATATACGAGGCGGGCACCGGCGGCGCCCCCCTGCTGACCTACTTCTGGCAGCCACACTGGCTGGCCACCGAGGTGGAGCTGACGGAGGTCCCGCTCCCGGGCTACTACCCGCGCATCGACCTGCGGAAGTACCTCAACGCCGACTTCGCGGCGGACGGCGGCCCGGCCGCCGCGTTCCTGCGGAACTTCTCCTGGACCGCCGACGACCAGAACACGGTCGCCGAGCTGATAGCCAACGAGGGCCTCTCCCCGGACGCCGCCGCCGCGCAATGGGTCGCCGACCACCCGGACACCGTCGCCACCTGGCTCCCGGACACGGACACGGACGCGGAGACCGACGGCTGACACCGGCCCCGGCCTGCTTCCCGGAACCGGAACAGAACCCTAGCCCTGGCCCGCCGAGAAGCGGAGGACGTCGTTGAGGAGGGGGACCTCCAGCCACGGGTCGGGCTCGGCCATCAGCGTCAGCAGGACGATCAGGCCGCCCAGCACCCCGTAGGTCAGCACGTCCGTGAACCGCGAGCGGACCGCCAGCATGCCCACGGCGGGCAGCCAGCCGCGCAGCAGCGCGCCCAGCAGCAGGGCGGTGCCCACCGTCAGCAGGCCGACGCGGAAGTCCGCCAGCGTGATCAGCAGCCCCGCGACGGTGGCGCCCAGCACGGCGAGCAGGGGCCACTGCCGTATCGGCGCGGGCGCGTCGCCGCCCGCGCTGCGCCGGCCGCCCTCCGGCCTGGCCGTCCCCCGCGTGGGGTACTGCCTGCGCCTGCGCCACGTCGTGCCGTTCGCCCCCATGGGCCGCCGTTCCCCTTCCCGGTCGTGCTGTTCCCGGTCCGCCGCGTCCGGTCCCGATCCGGTCACCCGGTGACCGCGCGCTCGGCGGCCTCCACCACGTTCTGCAGGAGCATCGCCCGGGTCATCGGCCCGACGCCGCCGGGGTTCGGGGAGAGCCAGCCCGCGACCTCGGCCACGCCCGGGTGCACGTCGCCCACGATCTTGCCGTGCTCGTCGCGGCTGACGCCGACGTCGAGAACGGCCGCGCCCGGCTTCACGTCCTCCGGCTTCACCAGATGCGGCACACCGGCCGCCGCGACGACGATGTCGGCCCGGCGCAGGTGCGCGGACAGCTCGCGGGTGCCGGTGTGGACCTGGGTCACCGTCGCGTTCTCGGAGCGGCGGGTCAGCATCAGCGGGATGGAACGGCCCACGGTGACCCCGCGCCCGACCACGACCACGTGCGCGCCGGCCAGCTCCACGCCGTGGTGGCGCAGGAGGTGGATGATGCCGTTCGGGGTGCAGGGCAGCGGCGCGGCCTCGCCCAGCACGAGCCGGCCGAGGTTGGTCGGGTGGAGGCCGTCGGCGTCCTTGGCCGGGTCGATCAGCTCCAGCACACGGTTGACGTCGATGCCGCGCGGCAGCGGGAGCTGGCCCAGGTAGCCGGTGCAGGCCGGGTCCGCGTTCAGCTCGTGGACGACCGCCTCGATCTCCTCCTGCGTCGCGGTCGCCGGCAACTCCCGCTGGATGGAGGCGATCCCGACAGCCGCGCAGTCGCGGTGCTTGCCGGCCACGTACTTCTGGCTGCCGACGTCCTCCCCGACGAGCAGCGTGCCGAGACCGGGGACCACGCCGCGCTCCGCGAGGGCGGCGACCCGGACGGACAGATCGGACTTGATCGCGGCGGCGGTTGCCTTGCCGTCGAGAATCTGGGCGCTCATGTCCCCATCCTCGCGGATGGGGGGCCCAGGTCAC
The DNA here is from genome assembly GCF_001493375.1 of Streptomyces specialis. GTDB lineage: Bacteria > Actinomycetota > Actinomycetes > Streptomycetales > Streptomycetaceae > Streptomyces > Streptomyces specialis. The sequence continues at coordinate 184,980 of NZ_LN929897.1, read as the reverse complement.
CAATCAGCCCCCGGTGTCCCCCCGTCCCGCGCTGCCCCGTGCCGTATCGGGACCAGCGGCATGTTTCATCTTCGCCACAGTCCACCCGCCCGGGTGGACAGCGGGCCCGGCGAAAGGATCAAATGACGCGCTGGGCCGACCCGGGGGGAAGTACGCGCGGTACGGCGTCGTCACGCACACGTCCCCAGCCCCGGCTTCCCAGGCCCTTGTCAGCCCGGCCGCACACCATGGCCGTGGCCGCCCGTTCTCCGGACGGGATCCCCGGACGAGAGCACACGATTCACGAGGAGCCCACAGACGTGAGCAACTATCCGCCGCCCCCCGGGCCGCCGCCGCACGGCGGACAGCCGGGCCCGTACCCGCCGCAGGGCGCACCCGGTCAGGGACCGCACAAGGGCGGCCAGCCCGGCCCGTACCCCGGCGGTCAGCCGGGCGGTCAGCCGGGGCCCTACCCCGGCGGCCAGTCCGGCCCCTACCCGCCCCAGGGCGCGCCGCAGGGCCCGCCGCAGCCGGGCCCGTACCCGGTGGCGCCCGGTCCGGTACCGCCCGGCATGCCCATGTCGCCGGCCGGCTTCGGTCTGGCGATGAAGACGCGCAACCCGCTCGGCGTCTGGGGCCTGACCCTCATCACCCTCGGCATCTACGGCCTGGTGTGGTGGTACAAGGTGCAGAAGCAGCTCGCGCTGTTCGACCAGCGGATCCAGGTCAACCCCGCGGTGAGCGTGCTGGCGTTCCTCCCCGGCGGGTACCTGATCGTCCCGCCGTTCGTGTCGGTCTACAACACGGCCACCCGGATCCAGACCGCCCAGCGCGCGGCGGGCCTGCCGCAGTCGTGCAGCGGCGGCCTCGGCATCCTGCTGTACATCCTGCTCGGGACGCACACGATCTACTACCAGTCCGAGCTGAACAAGATCAACACGCACTACCAGAACCCGCCGGAGGGCACCCAGCTCCCGCTGGTCGCCTGACCGCCACTTCGCCGCGACGTCCGCGCGCACGGGCCCAAGCCCGGCGCGCGGACGTCGCGTTGAGGGGCGATCACGCACCGTCCGTGGTCGAATATCCGGTATGAGCGAGAAGTACTCGGTCTTCACCGCGCCACGCGGCGGTGTGATGACCAAGGAAGTCGGCGTGATCACCGGCGAACTGGAGCTGCACACCCGCGCCGGGCAGGACGGTTCGCTGAGCCTCCGCGTCCGTTACGCGGGGGCCGACGAGTGGTACACGCCGGAGGGCGGGCCGTACACGCTGCACGACCCGCGCGACCACGAGGTGGTGCACGAGGTCGTGATCGACCTCCTGCACCGGCCGCCGCTGACGCCGGCCTCCCCGCCGGCCCCCGGGAGTTCCGGGGTCAGTGGTAGAAGTGCCGGGTCCCGGTGAGGTAGAGCGCGATCCCGGCCGCGCGGGCGGCCTCGACCACCAGCTCGTCACGGACCGAACCGCCCGGCTGCACCACGGCCTTGACGCCCGCCTCGACGAGGACCTCCAGGCCGTCGGGGAACGGGAAGAAGGCGTCCGAGGCGGCGAAGGCCCCCGCCGCCCGCTCCGCGCCCGCCCGCTGGACCGCGAGCCTGGCCGAGTCCACGCGGTTCACCTGGCCCATCCCGACGCCGACCGTGGCGCCGTCCTTGACCAGCAGGATCGCGTTCGACTTCACGGCCCGGCAGGCGCGCCAGGCGAACGCCAGGTCGGCCAGCCCGTCCGCGTCCAGCGCCTCGCCGGTCACCAGCCGCCACGCGGCCGGGTCGTCCCCGGGGGCCTGGAGCCGGTCGGTGACCTGGACCAGCGTCCCGCCGTCGACCGGCCGGTACTCGGTGACCGCCTCGGGGCGGTCGGGGCAGCGCAGCACCCGGATGTTCTTCTTGCGGGCCAGCACGTCCACGGCGCCGTCCTCGTACTCCGGGGCGACGATCACCTCGGTGAAGATGTCCGCGACCTGCTCGGCCATGGCCACCGACACCGGCCGGTTGACGGCGATGACCCCGCCGAACGCGGAGAGCGGGTCGCAGGCGTGCGCCTTGCGGTGCGCCTCGGCGACGTCCGCGCCGACCGCGATGCCGCACGGGTTGGTGTGCTTGATGATCGCGACGCACGGCGCCTCGTGATCGTAGGCGGCCCGGCGGGCGGCCTCGGTGTCCACGTAGTTGTTGTAGGACATCTCCTTGCCGTGCATCTGCTCGGCGGCAGCCAGGCCGGTGCCGCTGCCGTCGGTGTACAGCGCGGCGGCCTGGTGCGGGTTCTCGCCGTAGCGCAGCACCCGTTCGAGGCCGAAGGTCAGCCGGGCCTGCTCGACGAACAGCTCGCCCTCGGCCTTCTCGCCCTCGTCCGCCGCGTCCACTGCGTCGAGCTGCGCGAACCAGCCGGCCACCGCCGCGTCGTAGGCGGCCGTGTGCTGGAACGCGCGGGCGGCCAGCCGGCGCCGCTCGGTCAGCGTGAACCCGCCGTCCGCGACGGCCGCCAGCACGTCCGCGTAACGCTCCGGGTCGGTGACGACCGCGACGGAGGGGTGGTTCTTCGCCGCCGCGCGGACCATCGACGGGCCGCCGATGTCGATCTGCTCCACGCACTCGTCGGGCGAGGCGCCGGACTCGACGGTGAGCTGGAACGGGTAGAGGTTCACCACGACCAGGTCGAACGGTTCGACGCCGAGGTCGTCGAGCTGCGCGCGGTGCTCCGGCTTGCGCAGGTCGGCGAGGATGCCCGCGTGCACGCGCGGGTGCAGGGTCTTGACCCGGCCGTCGAGGCACTCGGGGAAGCCGGTCAGCTCCTCGACCGGGGTGACGGGCACCCCGGCGGCGGCGATCCTGCCGGCCGTCGAGCCGGTGGACACGATCCCCACCCCCGCCGCGTGCAGGCCCCGGGCCAGCTCCTCCAGTCCGGTCTTGTCGTAGACGCTGACCAGAGCGCGGCGGATGGGCCGCTGCGCCTCGCGGGCGGTCTCTTCGGCGGTCACGGGATATACACCTTTCGTCCCTCGATGCTGTACCCGTCGCGGGCCAGCCGGCCCACGACGTCGACCAGGAGCCGGCGCTCCACGTCCTTGATGCGCTCGTGCAGCGCGGCCTCGTCGTCCTCGTCGCGGATCTCCACGACCCCCTGCGCGATGATCGGCCCGGTGTCCACGCCGTCGTCCACGAAGTGGACCGTGCAGCCGGTCACCTTGGCGCCGTAGGCCAGGGCGTCGCGCACGCCGTGCGCCCCCGGGAAGCTGGGCAGCAGCGCCGGGTGGGTGTTGACGAACCGGCCGCCGAACCTGGCCAGGAACGCGCTCCCGACGATCTTCATGAAGCCGGCCGAGACCACCAGATCCGGCCGGTGGGCGGCGACCGCGCCGGTCAGCGCCTCGTCCCACTCGCGCCGCGACCCGTAGTCCCCGACCCGGCGGACGAACGTCGGCAGCCCGGCCCGCTCGGCCCGGCGCAGTCCCTCGATGCCGTCCCGGTCGGCGCCCACCGCCACCACCTCGGCGCCGTACGCGGGGCCGCGTTCGGCCGTGGCGTCCAGCAGCGCCTGGAGATTGGTCCCCGATCCCGAGACGAGGACGACGACGCGTGCCGGAGACGAAGGCTCAGGTGGAGCGGCCACGATGGGGTCTTCCTGGAGGGGACGGTCTGCCGCAACGATACCGGCATGCCTCGCTCCCCCCGTCCCGTGGGGCCACCCGGGACAGGTACGGTCGAGGGCACCGGATCCATCCGGCAGCCACGAGGGAGATTCGACGACCACGATGACGGACCGACGCCGTGCCCCCGGTCAGCAGGACCGGCCAGGCGAGGAGGACAACCCCTTCGCGCCGCCCCCCGAGGGCGAGCCCGACCGGCCGTGGCGACCGCGACACCCGGAGGGGTCCGACCAGGACGATCAGCGGCAGCGCTGGGGCAGCCAGTGGAGCAGGCGCCAGCCGAAGCGTGACGGCGGCGCCTTCGGCGAGCCCAAGAGCGACCCCGGCGCCGGCGGCCCCGGCACCGGCCCCGAGCAGGGCGGCAAGCCCGGCCCGCGGGGGCGCTGGGACCCGGCCGACCCGGCGCAGCGGCACGCGAGGTACGCGGTGCTGGCGGGCATGTGGGGTGTCTTCGGCGGGCTGCTCGGCTGGGAGTGGCTCGGTCTGCTGCTGGGCACGCTGGCGCTGTACTGGGGTGTGAGCGCCCTGCGCGGCGGTCCGAAGCCGGACGCCGAGCCGAGGAACCGCCGGCTGGAGGCGCTGGAGGGCAAGCCCCCCTGGCTCTTATACCCATCTTACGCCCCTGGCTCTTGCCTGGCTCGAGAGTACGCTCGGAGCTCACAAACGAAAAAAGCAAAACAGACGCACGCAAACACACAATGAGAGACTAGAACACAAGACAGCAAGCAGTATAGTGTGCTTGACTGTTGTTTTTTTTTTTTAAAGCAAAAGACGCAAAACGATTTTTCTGCCGTCCTCGGGGCCCCGGAGATGGTTAAAAGAGACAGTTGTCCCTTTACCCGCCGCGATGCCCTGTTGTTGGCAGCATGGCCGCGTGCGACACCCACTCCGATGGCTTCTCGAAGGGCTGCTGGCCGCCGGTCTCGGGCATCGTGCTGGCGGTGGCCGCGCTGGTGATCGTGGCGACGACGTACACGGTCCAGTTCGTCTACAAGGACTACTTCGACTGCGTGGACGACGCCCTGACCGCCCCCTCCCGCGAGGCGTGCGAGACCCTCCTCCCCGAGGAGCTGCGCCGCATCCTGGGCGAACAGGACTGACCGTCCCCGGGGCTATTGCTCCGGTGGGTGGTCCGGGACCGGCGGGATCTCGGGGACGAGGGCGCCGGAGGTCTTCCTCAGCTCCGCCCAGCGGCTCCTGCGGGCGGCCGTCGTGTGCCAGGCGTCCGTCGTCCCGGTGGCACGGCGGCGGCGCGGGGGCCGGGGCAGCAGTCCGCGCAGCCGGGTCGCGGCGCGGGTCGCGCGCACGGCGGCCCACTGCCGCAGCCGGCGCGGTCCGGTCAGCCGGCGGGCCCGCAGGGCGAGGGCCAGCGGGGTGCCGAGCACGGCCGTCCAGGCGATGGCGGCCGGGGCCACCAGCAGGCCGTCGGGGCCGAACTCCGCCAGCGCGCCGGTGCCCAGCGGGCCGCCCGCGCACGCGGCCAGCAGGCCGAGCGCCGCGCCGGTGCCGCAGGCGGCGAGCAGCACGGTGAGCGCGGTCCCCAGCCGGCCCGACGCGGTGACCCGTTCGCCGCGTACGGGCACGGCGGCGCGGGCGGCACACCACGCCGTCGCCACCACTCCGGCGGCCGGGACGAGGGCCGCCGCCCACAGGGCCGGGCCCGCGGGGTCCCGCACGGGCAGCGCGGCGAGGAGCGGGAACGGCGGCAGGTCGGGGCCCCCGTTCACCCCCAGCGGCGCGACCACGCCGCCGGCGCCGACCGCGAACCCCGGGCCGAGTCCGTAGGCGGCGCCCCACACGGCCGCGTTGGGCGCCAGGGCCAGGACCAGCAGCAGCAGCGCCAGCCGGCCGGACCACTCGCCGCTCAACTGCCCGAAGCCGTCCTGCGCGGCCCGCGCGTCGAGCACGAGACCGCCGGCCACCAGCAGCGCCCCCGCGGCGCAGTACGCGGCGGTGCCGGCCGCCGCGACGCGGACGGCGGTCGTCAGCCGGCGGCGGTCGAGCGCGGCGGGCGGCCGGAAGCGCGACAGGAACGCGGGCGGTCCCACGGCCGCCCAGGCGCCGCCCAGCGTGACCGCGAGCGCGAACACCGGCAGGTGCGCGGCGGCGCTCAGCGGGCGTGCGTCGATCGGGGCGGGCAGGGTGTGGACGACGGCGACCGCCCCGGCCAGCAGGTAACCGCCGCTGATCCACAGGGCCGCGCGCGTCGCCCCGGCGGGCTCGGTGCCCCAGTCCACGGCGCGGACGGCGCGCAGCAGCAGCCAGCCGGGCAGCGCGCACAGCAGCAGCGGGGTCACCCCGACGGGGGCCGGGGTGCCGCCGAGGGTGTCCGCGCGCAGCAGTTCCGTGCCGTGGGCCAGGAGCCAGAGGTCGGCGGCGACGCGGAGCGCCCCCTCGGCGCCGCTGTCGGGGTAGGGCGAGAGGGTCCACAGCAGGAGGACGAGCGCGGCGAGTGCGCCGAGCCCGAGACCGGCGGCCAGCAGCCCTTCGAGAAGCCATCGGAGTGGGTGTCGCACGCGGCCATGCTGCCAACAACAGGGCATCGCGGCGGGGAAAAGGGCCTGGCTCTTTTACACATCTCCGGGCCCCCGAGACAGGGAGGAAAACCGGATGGCGGCCTCTGGTTGGAAAAAAAAAAAAAAAATAGGCCGGGAACCCGGGCTCAGGCGCTCGCGGCCAGCAGCTCGCGGGCCAGCAGGGCGGTCTCCGAGGGGGTCTTGCCGACCTTCACCCCGGCGGCCTCCAGGGCCTCCTTCTTCGCCTGCGCGGTACCGGCGGAGCCGGAGACGATGGCGCCGGCGTGGCCCATCGTCTTGCCCTCGGGCGCGGTGAAGCCCGCCACGTAGCCGACGACCGGCTTGGTGACGTTGGCCTTGATGAAGTCGGCCGCCCGCTCCTCGGCGTCGCCGCCGATCTCGCCGATCATCACGATCAGGTCGGTGTCGGGGTCGGCCTCGAACGCCGCCAGCGCGTCGATGTGCGTGGTCCCGATGATCGGGTCGCCACCGATGCCGACGCAGGAGCTGAAGCCGAGGTCGCGCAGCTCGTACATCATCTGGTACGTCAGCGTGCCGGACTTGGAGACCAGGCCGATGCGGCCCGGCTTGGTGATGTCGGCCGGGATGATGCCCGCGTTGGACTGGCCCGGGGTGATCAGGCCGGGGCAGTTGGGGCCGATGATGCGGGTCTTGTTGCCCTTCTTCCCGGCGTACGCCCAGAAGTTGGCGGTGTCGTGGACCGCGATGCCCTCGGTGATCACGACGGCGAGCGGGATCTCGGCGTCGATCGCCTCGATGACGGCGTCCTTGGTGAACTTCTCCGGGACGAAGATCACGGTGACGTCGGCGCCGGTGGCCTCGATGGCCTCCTTCACGCCGCCGAAGACCGGTACCTCGGTGCCGTCGAAGTCGACCTTCTGGCCCGCCTTGCGCGGGTTCACGCCGCCGACGATGTTGGTGCCGGCCGCCAGCATGCGCTTGGTGTGCTTCTGGCCTTCGGAACCGGTCATCCCCTGGACGATGACCTTGCTTTCCTTGGTGAGGAAGATAGCCATGGTGGTGTCGATTTCCTTTACTCGGCCTTACTTGGCAGCCAGCTCGGCGGCCCGGTCGGCCGCACCGTCCATCGTGTCCACCTGCTCGACGAGCGGGTGGGCGGCGTCGGTCAGGATCTTCCGGCCCAGCTCCGCGTTGTTGCCGTCCAGCCGGACGACCAGCGGCTTGGTGACGTTCTCGCCCTTGGACTTCAGCAGTTCCAGGGCCTGCACGATGCCGTTGGCGACGGCGTCGCACGCGGTGATGCCACCGAAGACGTTCACGAAGACCGACTTGACCTCGGGGTCGCCCAGGATGATCTCCAGGCCGTTGGCCATCACCTCGGCGGAGGCGCCGCCGCCGATGTCCAGGAAGTTGGCGGGCTTCACACCGCTGTGCTTCTCGCCCGCGTAGGCGACGACGTCCAGGGTGCTCATCACCAGGCCGGCGCCGTTGCCGATGATGCCGACCGAGCCGCCTTCCAGCTTCACGTAGTTCAGGCCGCGCTCCTTGGCGGCGGCCTCCAGCGGGTTGGCCGCGGCCTTGTCCTCCAGGGCGGCGTGGTCCGGCTGGCGGAACTCGGCGTTGGCGTCCAGCGACACCTTGCCGTCCAGGGCGACGATGCGGCCGTCGCCGGTCTTGACCAGCGGGTTGACCTCGACCAGCAGCGCGTCCTCGGCGATGAAGACGGTCCACAGCTTCTGGAGGACGTCGACCACCTGGTCGGCGATTTCGGCGGGGAAGCGGGCGGCCGTGACGATCTCACGGGCCTTCTCCTCGGTGACGCCGTCGATCGCGTCCACCGGGACCTTGGCCAGCGCCTCGGGGTTGCTGACCGCGACCTCCTCGATCTCCACGCCGCCCTCGACGGACGCCATGGCCAGGAACGTCCGGTTGGTGCGGTCGAGGAGGAAGGAGACGTAGTACTCCTCGGCGATGTCGGCGGTCTGCGCCAGCATCACCTTGTGGACCGTGTGGCCCTTGATGTCCATGCCGAGGATGGCGCCGGCCTTGGCCACGGCGTCCTCGGGGTCGGAGGCGAGCTTCACACCGCCGGCCTTGCCCCGCCCACCGGTCTTCACCTGCGCCTTGACGACCGCGCGACCACCGAGTCGCTCGGTCACCTCACGCGCCGCCTCGGGGGTGTCGATGACTTCACCGGCCAGCACCGGTACGCCATGCTTGGCGAAAAGATCCCTCGCCTGGTACTCGAACAGGTCCACGCGCGTCCGTCCCTCATCAGTGGTATCGCGGATCGTTTACAGCGGTGGGCGTGCCGCGAGGCCGCGCGCACGCGGCAAGTCCGGGGATGAGCGTAACGGGGGGCCGGGACGGGTCATGAATCGTGGGTCACACCTGAGTGGTGAGTCCTGTCACAGTCCACGCCCCGGCGGACCGGGACGAAACCGGGCAGCCGTCCGGGCGCGGCCACGGGGCCGGGCCCGGCCGGTCCCCGCCGCGTCCGGCCCGGACCGGGCTACGCGCGGACGTGCTCCCGGATCCAGGTCACGACCTCGCCGGTCGGGGCGCCGGGCGTGAAGATCTCCGCCACCCCCGCCGCCTTCAGCGGGGCGATGTCCGCCTCCGGGATGATCCCGCCGCCGAAGACCGTGATGTCGCTCGCGTCGCGCTCCTTCAGCAGCTCGATGACGCGCGCGAACAGCGTGTTGTGCGCACCGGAGAGGATGGACATGCCGATGGCGTCCGCGTCCTCCTGGATCGCGGTGTCCACGATCTGCTCCGGAGTCTGGTGCAGCCCGGTGTAGATGACCTCCATGCCGGCGTCGCGCAGCGCGCGGGCGATGACCTTGGCCCCGCGGTCGTGACCGTCGAGGCCGGGCTTGGCCACCACGACGCGAATCGGACCCGAAACACCCATCTGAATCCTCCCAAGGACGTGGGTCATCAGGATCTCTCACACCACGGGCCTCGCGGCAGCCTCAGAGGGGGAAATCACACCCGCGAGCAGTGCCATCCGATCGAACAAGCGTCGAACGAGTTGTGCCGCGATCATGCGCGCGCCCGCCGAAAGGCGGTCTAATGCCCGGTTCCTGCCGCTCGAAACCCACGAACAGGCCGCGGAAGATTGTGGCCGGAGCGAACCGGCAGGTACAGTCGCCGCACTACAGCCGCCGGGCCCCCACCCCTGCTCCTGTTGTCGAGCCGAAAGGCGTATTCGGTGAGCGATCGTCTGTTGTCGGAGGTCTCCGACCACTCGGATCACTCCGGCATCGGCTCTTACGCCGCCCCCGACCCGCTCGACCTCTCGTACGGCCACCACGACCAGGCCACCACCCACTACTGGGGGACGATGGACCAGCAGTGGACGGGTCACGAGCAGCGGCCCCCGGCCGCCGGGTGGTACGGCGAGCAGGCCCCGCAGGCGCCCTACGGAACCGGCGGCTGGGACGCGGGACACCAGGCCGCGGCGGATCCGCACCAGACCCACGCATACGGCGGGTATGACGGGACCGGGTACGCGTACCAGGAGCCCGACCCGTCGTATCCCGCGCCGGAGCAGGGGTACGGGACCGCGTTCGTCCCGGAGCAGCGGTACGACCCGGAGCCGGAGTACCGGGCGGAACCCGAGCCGGAGCCCGAGCCGGAACCGGAACCCGGGCCCGGATATCCGTCCGGGGCCGAGGACAGCCCGCCCGCCGTCGCGCACGTGCCGCGCGACCGCCGCCGGTCGCGGCGACGGCCCTCGCGGACGCGGGCCCGCCGGTCCGCGTTCCTCAGCGTCGCCGCCCCCTCCCTGGCCGTCCTCGGCGTGACCGCCGTCGCGACCGCCGCCACCGTCTCCGGTGGCCCCAACCCCGTCTCGTCCAGCAGCCCGCCCCCGTCGCGGCCCCCGATCCCGCCGGAACCGAACCGGTCGCCGCGAACGACGAGTTCGACACCCAGCTCGCCAGCCTCTCGGCCGCCGCCGACGACTACGCCGACCGCGCCAGCCGCACCCAGGGCCGGATCGACCTCCAGGCGCAGCAGGAGGCCGAGGAGCAGGCCGCGGCGGAGGCGGCGGCCCGCCGGGAGGCCGAGCGGCAGAAGTTCTTCCTCCCCGTCGAACAGCACGGGATCAGCGCCTACTTCGGGCAGTCGGGCATCAACTGGATGTCCACGCACACCGGCATCGACTTCCCCGTCAGCTACGGCACCCCGGTCCGGGCGGCCACGGACGGCACGATCACCACCCAGTGGCACCCCAGTTACGGCAACATGGTGATCCTGACCGCCCCGGACGGCACCGAGACCTGGTACGCGCACCTCGACAGCACCGCCTACACCTCCGGCTCGGTCCAGGCCGGCACGGTCATCGCCTACTCGGGCAACTCCGGTACCTCCACCGGCCCGCACCTGCACTTCGAGGTCCGTCCCGCCGGCGGCTCCCCCGTCGACCCCCTGGAATGGCTGCGCGCCCAGGGGCTTGAGCCCCTCTGACGGACGGCCCGCGTCCCGCGACCACGAAGGCCCGGCCTCCTCTGGAGTGGCCGGGCCTTCCGCTGTTCCGCTGGGACGCGGATCCGGTCAGTGCTTCCGCCTCCCCTGGGCGACCAGGCACACCACGAGGGCGCCGACCGGGGCGAGGGCGAGGAGGAAGTAGTCGACCGCCTCGTTGCCGTACTCCCAGAAGTCCCAGACGCTTTCGAACTCCTGGAACAGGACCTCGATCCCGCTGAGTTCCTCGACCTGCGTCCCGGTGTAGGGATCCGTATACCCGGTGAAGTAGTTCTCGCTCGCCCACAGCGACGTGCCGTACAGCTCGCCGAAGATCGCCGCCGCCAGGCCCAGCGCGGCGGCCAGCACGTAGACGCCCCAATTCCCCTTGGCGAGGAACGCCGGGCCGATCGCCACGACCGCGCCGATGACGAGCGAGACATAGGTGAGCTGCAGGAACTCACCCTCCTCGTCGTCGAACATCGCGTTGTAGAGATAGCCGTAGAGGATGCCCATGATGATCGCGGCGGCGAAGGCGGCGAGGATCGCCAGCCCCGCGTTGTTCTGGCTCCGGAGGCCGGGCGGGGGCGCGGGGTAGCCGTAGGGCTGGGGCTGGCCCGGCGGGTAGCCGTAACCCTGCTGGGGCGGGTAGCCGTACGGCTGCTGGGGCTGGCCGTACGGGTTCGGCTGACCGTAGCCGCCCGGCTGCTGCGGCTGCTGCCCGTATCCGCCGTCCGGCTGCTGGGGCCAGGGCTGGCTCATGGTGTGTTCCCCCTGGGAATCTCGGATCGTCCGTACTCCGGGGACAGATGCGGCGAGCATGGAGTACGCACCGTGCCAAGCAGCTAATCGCCCCCCGAGCCCGCACCACAAGCCTTTTCCCCCGGCTGTGACACAGCGGGGACACTACAGGGCGGTGGTCAGAGCTTTTCCACCGGGGCGTAGCGCAGCAGCAGCCGCTTGGGCTTCTCACCACCGAAGTCGATCGTGGCCTCCGCCCGGTCGCCGCTGCCCTGGACGGACACGACGGTGCCCATGCCGAAGCTGTCGTGCGTGACCCGGTCGCCCGGCGCGAGCGCGACGACCGGCCGGTCGGTCAGCCGCCCGGTGGCGAACCCGCCCGCGCCCCGCCGACCGCGCGAGCCGACCGCGACCGACGACGCGACCGAGGGCGCGGGCGCGGCGGCGGTGGCGCCGGTGCGGCGCCACTCCACGTACGGCTCGGGGATCTCGTCGAGGAACCGCGACGGCGGGTTGTGCTGCGGCTGGCCCCAGGCGCTGCGCAGCGCGGACCGCGTCACGTACAGCCGCTGCCGGGCGCGGGTGATGCCGACGTACGCGAGCCGCCGCTCCTCCTCCAGCTCCTTGGTCTTGCCGAGGCTGCGCATGTGCGGGAAGACGCCGTCCTCCATGCCGGTGAGGAAGACGACGGGGAACTCCAGGCCCTTCGCGGTGTGCAGCGTCATCAGCGTGATCACGCCGCCGCCGTCCGCGTCGTCGGGGATCTCGTCGGAGTCCGCGACGAGCGCGACCTGCTCCAGGAAGTCGGCGAGGGTACCGGGGTTGTCGGGGCCGCCGCGCTCCTGCTCGAACTCCAGGGCCACGGCCGCCAGCTCCTGGAGGTTCTCCACCCTGGTCTCGTCCTGCGGATCGGTGGACGCCTGCAACTCGGCGAGGTAGCCGGTCTGTTCGAGGACGGCCTCCAGCACGGTGGCCGGTCCGGCACCCGACTCGACGACCGTGCGCAGCTCCTCCAGCAGGACGTTGAACCGCTTGACCGCGTTGGCCGACCGGGCGGCCATCCCGTACGCCTCGTCCACGCGGCGCAGCGCCTGCGCGAACGAGATCCGCTCGCGCAGCGCGAGCGCCTCGATCATGGCCTCGGCCCGGTCCCCGATGCCGCGCTTGGGGACGTTGAGGATGCGGCGCAGGGGCACGGTGTCCTCGGGGTTGGCGAGGACCCGCAGATAGGCCAGGACGTCGCGGACCTCGCGGCGCTCGTAGAAGCGGACACCGCCGACGACCTTGTAGGGCAGGCCGACGCGGATGAAGACCTCTTCGAAGACACGGGACTGGGCGTTGGTGCGGTAGAAGACGGCGACGTCCCCGGCGCGGGCGTCGCCCGCGTCGGAGAGCCGGTCGATCTCGTCGGCGACGAACTGCGCCTCGTCGTGCTCGGTGTCCGCGACATAGCCGGTGATGCGGGCGCCGGCGCCCTCGTTGGTCCACAGGTTCTTCGGGCGGCGGTCCTCGTTGCGCGCGATGACGGCGTTGGCGGCGGAGAGGATCGTCTGCGTGGAGCGGTAGTTCTGCTCCAGCAGCAGGGTCGTCGCGTCCGGGTAGTCCTGCTCGAACTGGAGGATGTTGCGGATGGTCGCGCCGCGGAAGGCGTAGATCGACTGGTCGGCGTCGCCGACGACGCACAGCTCGGCCGGGTCGGCGTCCCGCCCGTCGGCGCCCACCAGATGCTTGATCAGCGTGTACTGGGCGATGTTGGTGTCCTGGTACTCGTCGACCAGGACGTGCCGGAACCGGCGCCGGTAGTGCTCGGCCACGTCGGGGAACGCGTCGAGCAGGTGCACGGTGGTCATGATGATGTCGTCGAAGTCCAGCGCGTTGGCCTCGCGCAGCCGCGACTGGTACAGCGTGTACGCCTCGGCGAGGGTCTTCTCGAACCCGTCGCTCGCCATCCCCGCGAAGTCCTCGGGGTCGATCAGCTCGTTCTTCAGGTTCGAGATCTTGGCGCTGAACGACTTGGGCGGGAACCGCTTGGGGTCCAGGTCCAGGTCGCGGCAGACCAGGGCCATCAGCCGCTTCGCGTCGGCGGCGTCGTAGATCGAGAAGCTGGAGGTGAAGCCGAGCAGCTTGCTCTCGCGGCGCAGGATCCGCACGCAGGCGCTGTGGAACGTCATCACCCACATCGCCTTGGCGCGCGGGCCGACCAGCTCCTCGACGCGCTCCTTCATCTCACCGGCGGCCTTGTTGGTGAAGGTGATGGCGAGGATCTGCCCGGGGTGGGCGGAGCGGGCGGCCAGCAGGTACGCGATGCGGTGGGTGAGGACCCGGGTCTTGCCCGAGCCGGCGCCCGCCACGATCAGGAGCGGCGCCCCGCTGTGGGTGACGGCGGCGCGCTGCGCCTCGTTCAGGCCGGCGAGCAGGGCGTTCGGGTCGGTGACGGTCCGGTGGGCGCCGTTGCGGTGGTAGGCGTCCTCGTCCGCGCGCTTCGGCTCCTGCCCCTTATATACATCCGACGCCGCCGACGCAGAGGTGAGTGCGGCCGCCGGTCGATCCCCCATCTACACACAGCTCTATACCCCCACCCGTCCCTCCACTCCAGTCCGGCTCCGGGGGTGGCTCGGTACCGCCCGGGGCGGGCAGGGGGGCGAGGTTCGCCAGCGCGTTGTCATCGAAGAGGCCGCTCATCGCTGTCCGAGTCTAGGCCGCCCGGCGGGCCGGCGGGCGCGGACGCCGGAACGCCTCCGGCCGGACCGCGGCGGTGTGAGCGGCGCCACAGAAAACGCTCAGGAGCGCGCCAATCCCGCCGTCCGGTCACGAAATGGTTTCGGTCAGATCGCGCACCGGCCTTCCCAAACAGCTCCGCGAATGGTTAGCGTGCAGCGCCGGAGCTTCGTTACCGGCACGTAAAGCCCAACGGACGAAGGAGGGACCGGCCTTGGGGTCTCACCGCAAGCCGCGCGCCGGCTTTCTCACCGCGTTCGCCGCCCGCCGGGGCGCCGTCGGCGTCGGCGTGCTGGCGCTGGCCTCGGTGTCACTGTTCAGCTCGACCGCGCGGGCGGACGACGACGACGCACCGTCCGTCGAGGAGCAGCGGGACCGCGCCGACGAGGCGCACGAGCGCGCGGTGGAGGTCAGGGACCGCGTCGACGAGCTGTACCGCGAGGCCGGCACCGCCACCCAGCACTACAACGAGGCCCAGGAGGCGACCGACCGGCAGCAGGAGGTCGCCGACGAGCTGATGGACGAGGCCGCGGCGGCGTCCGAGCAGGTCAACGAGGCCCGCCGGCTGCTGGGCACGTACGCCACCGCCCAGTACCGGCTGGGCGGCGGGCTCTCCGACACCGCCGCGCTGATCCTCGCGCCGGACGTCAGGAGCTTCTTCAGCACCAAGAACACGCTCGACCGGCTGACGGAGGCGCAGCGGCAGGCCGTCGAGGACTACTCCGAGCGGCAGGAGGAGGCGGACGCCCAGCGCGCGGAGGCGTCCGAGGCGCTGGCCGAACTGGAGGCCCGCGAGACGGAGCTGGCCGAGCAGGAGGCCGTCGTCCAGGGGAAGCTCACCGAGGCGCGGGAGTTGCTGGAGCAGCTCACCGACGAGGAGGAGGCCGAACTCGCGGAGCTGGAGCGGCTGGAGCGCGAGGAGGCCGAGCGGCTCGCCGAGGAGGCGCGCCGGGCGCAGGAGGAGCGCGAGGCGGCCCAGGGCCAGGCCCAGGACGCGACCTCGGGCGGTGGCGGCGGCCAGAGCGTGGACGTCGGCGGCGAGGTCTCCGGCGCGGCGCAGGAGGCGATCGCCTTCGCGGAGGCGCAGCTCGGCAAGCCGTACGTCTGGGGCGCCACCGGGCCGAACGCCTTCGACTGTTCAGGGCTGACGCAGGCCGCGTGGCGGGCCGCCGGGCTGTCCATCCCGCGGGTCACGTGGGACCAGGTGAACTTC
Source organism: Streptomyces specialis (assembly GCF_001493375.1). Lineage (GTDB taxonomy): Bacteria > Actinomycetota > Actinomycetes > Streptomycetales > Streptomycetaceae > Streptomyces > Streptomyces specialis. Next base: position 169,715 of record NZ_LN929897.1, on the reverse strand, counting down.
GGCACCCCGGTCTCCCGGGACGCCCTCCTCCCGGGAGACCTGGTGTTCTTCTACGCCGACATCAGCCACGTCGGTCTCTACATCGGGGACGGTCTGATGATCCACGCGCCGAAGCCGGGCGACGTGGTCAAGGTGGAGTCGATCGACTACATGCCCTTCCACAGCGCGGTCCGCCCCGGCTGACGGCCGACCGCCGCCGTCACCACAGGACCGCCACCAGGATGTTGGCCACGGTCAGCGCGCCGACCGCCCCGAACAGCGCGTTGGAGACCCGCTCCTCGTCGCGCTTGACGTAGATCAGCGCCAGGATGACGACGACCACGCCGAGTTTGACGGCGAGCTTCACATTGTTGAGGTCCTGGTCGTCCGCCTGGTTCAGGGCGACCAGCACGACGCCCGTCAGCAGCGCCACCGCGGCGCCGGCGCGCATCGCGGGTCTCATCCGCGCTCTGCCGGCCATGGCGGCGGGCAACTGGAGCGCCATGTCGGCGAGCAGGACGAGGAAGCCGATGAAGTGTAAAACGACGAAGACCGTGATCAGCGTGTCCATGGCGCGGAGTGTACAACCGGCCCGTTACGCCCTCCCCCGACTCAGGTGAAGCTCCGGCCCTAGGCTGGCGGCATGCCCGTATCGCGTACCCGGAAGACCGGGAAGTCCGGGAAGAAGACCGGGAAGAAGTCCAGGAGCGGCGCCGGGGGCCGGTCCGGCGGGGGGCAGCCCGCCGGGCGGCGGGCCGCCGCCGCGCTGCTGGCCGTGGCGCTGGTGTGCGTCCTGGCCATCGGCGCGCTGGCGGCGCTCTCCTCCTCCGGCGACGACCCGGCGGCCGGGGACGGGGAGCAGGCCGTCGAACCGCTGCCCTCCGACCACCCGGCGCTGGCGCTGGCCCGCCGCGAGGCCGGTGACCCGCTGGCGATCGGGGACGCCGACGCCCCGGTGGTGATGATCGAGTACGCGGACTTCCAGGACGCCTTCACCGGCATCCACGCCCGCGACACCCACGACCTGCTCGTCGCGGAGTACGTGGAGTCCGGTGTCCTGCGGATCGAGTTCCGCAACTTCCCGGTCAACGGCCCGGAGTCCGACGCCGCCGCGCGGGCCGCCTGGGCGGCCGGGCAGCAGGGGAAGTTCTGGGAGTTCTACGAGGCGGCGCTCGGCGAGGAGTTCAACCAGGACAGCGGCCGGTTCTCCGCCGAGGGGCTGCGCGCGCTCGCCGCCGAGGCGGGCGTCCCCGATCTGGACCGGTTCGCCGAGGACACCGAGTCGGAGGAGGCGGGCGAGGCCGTGGGCCGGGACGCGGAGGAGGCGCTCGACCTCGGGGTGACCACCACGCCGTCGTTCCTGGTCAACGGCCAGCCCCTCCAGGGCGCCCGTCCCGTCGAGGACTTCCGGGAGCTGATCGAGCAACTCGACTGATCACGAGCCGTCAGCGATCGTCACCGAAAGTACGCCAAGCGGTCATCTTCATCCCTCCTGCGGACGATTGCCACCAATGCCGGTCGGGCGGCCGTGTCCGGGGGCGGCGCCGGTTTAGCCTGCGGGGCCATGGCTCAGCATCGTAGGCAACGTCTGTGGCGCAGGCCCGGCCACCGGAAGAAACCCCAGCCGTCCCCGCCCCCGCCGGCCGCGCCCGGCGCCTTCCGCACCGCCGCGACCCTCACCCTCGCCGGCGCCGCGTCCGCCGCCAGATTGTTGTTTCCAGCATGAGGTGGCATACGAGTTTTCTGCATGAATCGTGGCCTCGGAGGTGTGTATAAAGAAACAGGCCGCGCCCTCCAAACGCGCCGCCGCCGCCGTCGCGTTCGCCTACGCCCAGCTCGGCAAGCCGTACCGCTGGGGCGCGACCGGCCCCGACGCGTTCGACTGCTCCGGCCTCACCCAGGCCGCCTGGCGGGCCGCCGGGGTCGCGCTGCCCCGCACCAGCTACAGCCAGGTCGGCGCGGGGACCCGGATCCCGGCCGACCGGCTGGCCCCGGGCGACCTGGTGTTCTACTACTCCGGCCTCACCCACGTCGGCCTCTACGTGGGGAACGGCCAGATCATCCACGCCTCACGGCCCCGCGCTCCCGTCCGCCTGGCCCCCGTCGACTCCATGCCCATCGCCGCCGCCACCCGCCCCGCGTGACCCGCCCGGGCCGTGCGCGGCCCGGGCCGCACGGGACCGGTCGCGGGCGCGCCGGGCCGTGAACGCGACGACCGCCCCCACGGCCGCGAGCAGCAACGCGCCCGGCAGCAGCGCGGCGAGCACGGGCAGCGGCACGTCGCCGCGCCCGCTCGCCCGCAGCAGGTGCGCGGCGGCGACGGCCATCAGCGCCAGCCCGAGGACGAGCCGGGCGGGTTCGAAACGGCGGCGGCACACCGGCGCGTTCTCCCGGTTCGCGCCGGTCACGACCGCTCCACCAGCACGTGGCCGATGCCCATCTCCACGCGCAGCTCCACCGTGCCGCCGCGTTCGATGCCCGGCTCCGGCAGGTAGGTGCCCGTCCGCTCCTGCCCCAGCCCGCCCCACGAGTCGTCCGGCCGGCCCACGGCGGCGGGCGACAGCGCCTCGTACTCGAACACGCCCGCGCCGATCTCCGTACGCACCGTCACCTCCACGTCGTGCGACACGATCACCCTGACCTGCCCGGCCCCGGCCTCCACGGCCGTGCGCACGGTCCGCCCGGTGGGCAGTTCCAGCGCCGACAGGTCGAGCACCGCGTCCCCCGTTCCGATCTCGTACGTCTCCCGTACCTCCGCCGCGCCGGCCGGACGCCACTCGCGGCTGGACCAGTCGGTGGTGATGGTGTCGGGCAGCGCCGCGGCGCCCACCAGCAGACATCCGGTCAGCACCGCCATGACGACCGTGCCGGCGCCGAGCCGGCCCGCGAAGGCGCTGACGACCAGCCCGGCGCCGTGCACGGCCAGCGCGGCGGACAGGCCCACGACCAGCGCGGTGCCCAGCGGCTCGTCCCACGCCAGGGCGGTCCCGGCCGCGCCCGCCAGCGTCGCCAGCAGCAGCACCAGTCCGCCGAGCCTGAGTTCGCGCGGACCCTCCGGCACGGCCGGGCCGGCCGCCTCGCGCGGCGGCCCCCCGCCCCCCGCCCCCGGGTCCCGCTCCGCGGGGCGCGGCGCCGGGCGGACGTCGCCGGGCCGGGCGTCGGCCGGGCCCCACAGATAGCCGCCGGCCGCCGGGCCCTGCCACCACGAGGGGC
>NZ_LN929897.1:0-165077 GCF_001493375.1 Streptomyces specialis | reverse complement strand
GTTGTTAGTGTTGGTGTGGTGAGTGGGTGGTTCGAAATAACATTGTTGGGTTAGTAAATTAATGAATGTGCCGACACGTCATAAATCTATACAAGCCACTTCGGGGTGAGCGTCAGATGTTGATAAGAGACTCGCAGCGACCAGCGGGCCGCGGCGGCCAGCGCCCCCAGCACCATCACGGAGAACCAGGTGCCCGCGCCCTGGTTGCCCAGCGACGCCAGCAGCAGTCCGCAGCCCGCCACGATGAACAGCAGCGCCGTCAGCCCCGGCCCCTCCACCCGCCCGGACAGCAGCCGGCGGCCCTCGTTCTCCTCCTCGCCCTCGAAGGGGATGAGCAGCCAGGCCAGACCGTAGGCGACGAACCCGAGACCGCCGATGACGGACAGCACCGCGAGCGGGACCCGGAAGATCACCGGGTCGAGGTTGCAGTACCGGCCGAATCCGCCGCAGACACCACCGATCACCTTGTGGCGCCGGCTGCGGGTCGGCCCGGCCCCGGACGGCGCCCGCCGCTCCGCGACGGGCTCGGTGGTGAGGTCGTCGGTCATGCCCCCCATGGTGACGCAGCTGCGCCGCGCGGGAATCGGGGTCCGACCCCGACCGTTCCCTGAGCCCGCCGTCAGGGAACAACCCTGATGTGCCGCGCCGGGCCCGCGTGTGACGATCGGGGGCATGACCACCGCCACTCCGGCCGGCGCCGTCCTGGACGAGGCGCCGCCGCGCAAGCTGTACCGCAGCGCCGACGGCCGCTGGCTCGGCGGCGTGGCGCGCGGCCTGGCCGGGCATCTGGCGCTGCCGGTGTCGTGGGTGCGGATCGTGTTCTTCGCGCTGCTGCTGGCCAACGGCCTGGGCGTGCTGCTGTACGGCATCTTCTGGTTCGTCGTCCCGCTCGGCGCCCCCCGGCGGACCGACGCCGCGCCGGTTGCGCGGCCGTGGCGCGGCCGGCTGCTGCGGCGCCCGCACAAGCGGCGGCTGTTCGCGTTCCTGGTGCTGGCCTGCGCCCTGGGCGTGCTCGGCGCCAACGTCCAGTTCCCCATCAGCGACGGGTACTTGTGGCCGCTGCTGATCATCGGCGTCGGCGCGGCCGTCGTCTGGCGGCAGGCGGACAACTCGCGCCGCGCCCACTGGGCCGCGGCCACCCGCGACAGCCGCTGGCTGCCGCTGCTGCGCAGCGCGGCCGGCGCGGTGCTGGTCTGCCTGGGCGTGGGCAGCTTCGTGGTCGGTCAGCACCCGGACGAGGCGACGCAGAGCCTCAGCCTGGTCTTCCAGGCGTCGGTCGCCGTCGTGGTGGGCATCGCGCTGCTGGCCGGCCCGTATCTGGTGCGGATCGTGCAGGACCTGTCCGAGGAGCGCACCATGCGCATCCGCGCCCAGGAGCGCGCCGAGGTGGCGGCCCACATCCACGACTCGGTGCTGCACACCCTCACCCTGATCCAGCGCAACGCGGAGAGCCCGCGCGAGGTCGCCCGGCTGGCCCGCGCGCAGGAACGCGACTTGCGGGCCTGGCTGTACAAGCCGGCCGAGACCCCGGGTGACGCCGAGGAGGACGACAAACCGGCGACGCTCGCGGACTCCGTCCGCGCCACGGCCGCCGAGGTCGAGGACCACCACGGCGTCCCGATCGAGGTGGTGTGCGTGGGCGACTGCCCGCTCGACGAGCGCCTGGCGGCGCAGCTCCAGGCGGCCCGCGAGGCGATGGTGAACGCGGCCAAGTACGGTGGCGAGGGCGGACCGGTGCGGGTCTTCGCCGAAGTCGAGGGGCGGACCGTCTTCGTGTCGGTCCGCGACCGCGGCCCGGGCTTCGACCCGGAGGCGGTACCGGCGGACCGGATGGGCGTGCGGGAGTCCATCATCGGCCGCATGCAGCGCAACGGCGGCTCCGCGCGGGTACGGTCGGCGTCGGGTGAGGGCACAGAGGTGGAGCTGACGATGGAGCGAACCGAATGAACGCGATCGGGACCGGGGAACTGCCGGGCGGACGCGGGGCCCGCGTCGTCCTGGTCGACGACCACCGCATGTTCCGCGCCGGGGTGCGGGCGGAGATCGGCCGCACCGAGGAGACGGGCGTGGAGGTCGTCGGCGAGGCGGGCGACGCGGACCAGGCGGTGAGCGTGATCAAGTCCGTCCGGCCCGATGTGGTCCTGCTCGACGTGCACCTGCCGGGCGGCGGCGGGGTGGAGGTGCTGCGCCGCTGCGCGGAGCTGCTCTCCGCGCCGGAGCGGCCGGTGCGTTTCCTGGCCCTGTCGGTGTCGGACGCCGCCGAGGACGTGATCGGCGTGATCCGGGGCGGCGCCCGCGGCTATGTCACCAAGACGATCACCGGCGCCGATCTGGTGGACGCGATCTTCCGGGTCGCGGACGGCGACGCGGTGTTCTCGCCGCGGCTGGCCGGGTTCGTGCTCGACGCCTTCGCCTCCTCCGAGGCGGCGCCGGTGGACGAGGACCTGGACCGGCTCACCCAGCGGGAGCGCGAGGTGCTGCGCCTGATCGCGCGCGGGTACGCGTACAAGGAGGTCGGCAAGGAGCTGTTCATCTCGGTCAAGACGGTCGAGAGCCATGTCTCGGCGGTCCTGCGCAAGCTCCAGCTCTCCAACCGCCACGAACTGACCCGCTGGGCCACGGCCCGCCGCCTGGTCTGACCCGGCCGCCGCCAGCAGACTGGCGGAATGTTCGGATTCGCGGTGCTTGCCGCCCAGCTCGTGGCCGCCGTGCGCCGGGCGTGGCGGGACGCGGCGTTCCGGGGCCTCGCGGTGTCCCTGGTGGTGACCGTGGTCACGGCCGTCGTCTTCTACCGGCTGCACGAGGGATGGACCTGGCTGGACAGCGTGTACTTCTCGGTGACGACGGGGCTGACCATCGGCTACGGCGACCTGGCCCCGAGCACGGCCCTGTCCAAGATGTTCACCATGGCGTACGCGCTGAGCGCCGTCAGCCTCTTCGTCTCCGTCGCCGGACTGCTGACCGAGGCCGCCGGCCGGTCGCGGCGGGAGCGGCCACGGCGGTAGGCCACCGGGGCATCCGCTCGTCGCGCTCCGCCCCGAGGGTGACGAGCCGCATGACGACCGCCAAGGACGGACCGGCACGGCCGGTCGGGCTCCGCGCCGCCCTCGCCGCGTCCGGCGAGGTCCAGGCCCCGCGCGGCGCCGCCCGCGTCAACGCCTACGGCGCCCGCGTCGCCACGGTGCGCGGCGACTTCGTGCGGCACACCCACGACCGCGCCGACGACGGCGAGCCGGCGATCGCGCCGCGCGAGAACGGCGCCGAGCGCACCGTGCCCCTCCCGCGCGGCGCGGTGTTCACCGTGCCGCGCGGAACGGAGCACAAGCCGTCCTCGGACGGCGGCGCCGCCATCCTGATGTTCGAACCGACCGGCACGGTGAACACCGGCAACGGCCCCGACCGGGCGGCCCTCCCCGACCACATCACCTCGACCACCGGCCACGCCTTGGACCAGGGCCGGAAGCGGTGCGTCACTCCCACTCGATGGTCCCCGGCGGCTTGCTCGTGATGTCCAGCGTCACGCGGTTGACGTCGGGGACCTCGTTGGTGATCCGGGTCGAGATCCGCGCCAGCAGGTCGTACGGCAGCCGGGACCAGTCCGCCGTCATGGCGTCCTCGGAGGAGACCGGGCGCAGCACGATCGGGTGGCCGTAGGTGCGGCCGTCGCCCTGGACACCGACGCTGCGGACGTCGGCCAGCAGCACCACCGGGCACTGCCAGATGTCCCGGTCCAGCCCCGCGGCCGTCAGCTCCTCGCGGACGATCGCGTCGGCCTCGCGCAGGATGTCCAGCCGCTCGCGGGTGACCTCGCCGACGATCCGGATGCCGAGCCCGGGGCCGGGGAACGGCTGCCGCTGGACGATCTCCTCGGGCAGGCCCAGCTCCTGCCCGACCATCCGGACCTCGTCCTTGAACAGCTTCCGCAGCGGCTCGACCAGCTCGAACTCCAGGTCCTCCGGGAGCCCGCCCACGTTGTGGTGCGACTTGATGTTGGCCGTCCCGGTGCCGCCGCCGGACTCGACCACGTCCGGGTAGAGGGTGCCCTGCACCAGGAACGCCACGTCCTCGCCCGCGGCGCCCGCCGCGGCCACCAGCTCGGCCTGGGCCTGCTCGAAGACCCGGATGAACTCCCGGCCGATGATCTTCCGCTTCTGCTCGGGGTCGCTGACCCCGGCCAGCGCCTCCAGGAAACGGTCGGCGGCGTCCACGACCTTCAGCCGCACGCCGGTCGCGGCCACGAAGTCCTTCTCGACCTGCTCGGTCTCGCCCTTGCGCATCAGCCCGTGGTCCACGTACACGCAGGTGAGCTGGTCACCGATGGCGCGGTTCACCAGCGCCGCGGCCACCGCCGAGTCCACCCCGCCGGAGAGCGCGCAGATCGCGCGCCGGCCGCCGACCTGGGCGCGGATCGCGGCGACCTGCTCCTCGACGATGCTGCCGGCCGTCCAGGACGGGCTGATGCCCGCGCCCCGGTACAGGAAGTGCTCCATCACCTGCTGCCCGTAGGTGGAGTGCATGACCTCCGGGTGGTGCTGGACGCCGTAGAGCCGCCGCTCGTCGTTCTCGAACGCGGCCACCGGGACGGTGCCGGTCGAGGCGGTGACGGTGAAGCCCTCGGGGGCGGCGGAGCAGGCGTCGCCGTGCGACATCCACACCTGCTGCTCGTCCGGCGTGCCCTCGAAGAGGGTGGAGCCGGACCGGCTGACGGTCAGCGCCGTCCGCCCGTACTCGCGGGCGCCGGTGTTGTCGACCCGTCCGCCGAGGGCCTGCGCCATGAGCTGGAAGCCGTAGCACATCCCGAGGACGGGCACCCCGGCCTCGAAGACGGCGGGGTCTATCCCGGGCGCGTCCTCGGCGTAGACCGAGGAGGGCCCGCCGGAGAGGATGATCGCGCGCGGCTTTCTGGCGAGCATCTCGGCCACCGGCATGGTGGAGGGGACGACCTCGCTGTAGACCCGCGCCTCGCGCACGCGACGGGCGATGAGCTGCGCGTACTGGGCGCCGAAGTCCACCACGAGGACGGTGTCGGTGTCCGTGTCTGCCACGAAGTTGCTGCCTTTCTCGCCTTCCCCCCGAATGCCCCCGAGTCTACCGACGGGCCGCGCCCGCCGGATCCGGTACGGGGTTGGCCCGCGCGGGAGAGGCTGGCATACTCGCGGACGTGCTTCGCTTCGCGCGCTTCCGCTCCTTTACCTATGGCACCGGCCCGGCCGGACGCCACGAGGAGCGCTGCGCACAGCACTGACAGTCTGACAGCGACGTCCTTCGCGCCCCGGGCCCATCAACGGCGGTCCGGGGCGTTCTCGTCGGCCGGGCGGCGGCCGGGAAGGAACCGGGGTCCCGACCTCACCGATCGAGGAGACCCCATGAACAGCACCGACAGCGGCACCACCGACCTCGTCGCCGAGGGGCGCGAGCGCCTCGACGCGCTCGACGCCGGCATCATCGCGCTCGTCAAGGAGCGCGTCACCGTCTCCGAACAGGTCCAGGCGGCCCGTATCGCCGCGGGCGAGCGGCGGGTGAACCTGACCCGCGAGATGGAGATCCTGCGCCGCTACCGCGACGAACTCGGCCGCCAGGGCACGCAGCTCGCGATGACCCTCCTCGAACTGAGCCGCGGCCGGGCCTGAACGTCCGGGCGAGCGAGTCACCCGTACGGAGCGTGACCGGCCCGGTCCGGGGGTCGTTGAACGGTTCGTTCCCGGGGCGATGAGACGCCCTGGCCCCCGCGGTGTGGCGGGGGCCGCGCGTCGTGGGCCCTCGCTCCGGGGCGGTGGCCGGGCAGCAGGGGACAGCAGACCGGTCACGTCCTCGGGCGGCCGGCTTCCGGGACGCCGGGAGCCGGCCGCCCGCTCCGTGCCGGCACCGGCGCCGCCCTGTCGCCCGTGCTGGCCGAGGGGCCCCGGCGCGCGAGCGCGGGGTCCCTCGCCCCGCGCCAGGGCGGCGGTTATAATGCCATGTTCTGGTTGTCTCGTCTGATTTGGTGGATAGCTCCGACTTTTTGTTTGTTTTTGATCTTTTTTTTTTTTTCAAGAAAAAGACGGCATCCGATTTTTCTGCCTGTCTCGTGGGCTCGGAGATGTGTATAAGAGCCATCTTTGTGCGCCCGCCTCGCCCCCGGGGGCCGGGTCACGCCCCGGCCGTGTGCGGCTCTTCCCGGGGCTCGGGGGACTCCCGCGGCGCGGTACGGGCCGGGGGGATGGCCGGGACCGGCAGGATCACCGGGGGCCGCAGCGCCGCGAAGGCCGACTCGGGGACCGCGGGGCGCACCGGCGGCACCGCCGGGAGGGACTCGTACGCCGCGCCCTGGGCGGGGCGGATGTCCGGCTCGCCCTTGTTCGGCCACAGCGACATGGCGCGCTCGGCCTGGGCGGTGATCGTCAGGGACGGGTTCACGCCGAGGTTGGCCGAGACCGCCGAGCCGTCCACGACCGAGATGCCGGGGTGGCCGTAGAGCCGGTGGTACGGGTCCACCACGCCCTGCTCGGGGTCCGCGCCGATCGGGCAGCCGCCGAGGAAGTGCGCGGTCAGCGGGGTGCCGATCAGCTCGCCGACGTTGGTGCCCGCGAAGCCGTTGATGTCGTCCGCGATCCGCCGGGCCGCCTCGGCGCCCTCCGGGATGTGCTCCGGGTTCGGCGCGCCGTGGCCCTGCTCGGCGCTCAGCAGGCCCTTGCCGAGGCCCTTGCGCTTGCGGAACGTCGTCAGCGAGTTGTCGTGGGTCTGCATCACCAGGCCGATGATCGTGCGCTCGGACCACTTCCGGTTCGACATCGAGATCAGGAAGAGGAGCGGGTGGCGCACGGTGGTGGCCGCGAACGCCAGCAGCTTCGGCATCCGGCCGTCCTGGCGGAACTGCTTGATGGACAGGAAGCCCATCGCGTTCGAGCCCTTGCCGTAGCGGACCGGCTCGATGTGGGTGTGCTCGTCCGGGTGGATGGACGAGGTGATCGCGACGCCCTTGGTGAAGTCCAGCACGGCGTCCTTGCCGTGCTTGGCGCGGTAGCGGCGCGGGTTGGTCCGCGCGCCGACCAGGGCCTCCGAGTTGGTCCGGGTCAGGGTGCCGAGCCGGTCGGAGATACGCGGCAGCGCGCCGGTGTCCCGCATCCGGTGCAGCAGGGTCTGGGTGCCGTAGGTGCCGGCGGCCAGCACGACCTTGCGCGCGACCAGGGTCCGCTCGCGGCGGCGCCGGTTGCGCGGCGAGGCGTCGGTCGGCACCACGGTGATCCGGAAGCCCTCGCCGTCCTCCAGTTCGGTGACCCGGGTGACGGTGGTCAGCGGGTGCACCTCGGCGCCCGCGCGCTCGGCGAGGTACAGGTAGTTCTCGTTGAGGGTGTTCTTCGCGCCGTGCCGGCAGCCGGTCATGCACTCGCCGCACTCGGTACAGGCGCGGCGGGACGGGCCGACACCGCCGAAGTACGGGTCGGGCACCTCCTCGCCCGGCCGGGCGGTGCTGCCGCCGTCGGCGTCCTGCGCGTCACCGAAGAAGACGCCCACCGGCGCCATGTGGAACGTGTCCCCCACGCCCATCTGCTCGGCCGCCGCCTTCAGGTGCACGTCGGACGGGGTCGTGGTGGGGTTGAGCCGGACGCCGAGCATGCGCTTGGCCTGGTCGTAGTACGGCGCCAGCTCCCGCTGCCAGTCGGTGATGTCGCGCCACTGCCGGTCCTGGAAGAAGGCGGGCGGCGGCACGTACAGGGTGTTGGCGTAGTTCAGCGAACCGCCGCCGACGCCGGCGCCCGCCAGGATCATGACGTTGCTGAGCAGGTGGATGCGCTGGATGCCGTACAGGCCCAGCCGCGGCGCCCACAGGTAGTTCTTCAGGTCCCAGGAGTTCTTGGGCAGGTCGGTGCGGGCGAAGCGGCGGCCCGCCTCCAGGACACCGACCTTGTAGCCCTTCTCGGTCAGGCGCAGGGCGGACACGGAGCCACCGAAGCCGGAGCCGACGATCACCACGTCGTAGTCGTAGGCGTTGTCTCGCATCAGCGGAACCTCAGAGTCTTGAGGGCTTTCAGGGATTGCGTCAGCAGGGCCGCGTACCGGCGGTCGTCCAGGCCGAACGACGGCTCCATCGGCACGAGCCGCTGGTGGGCGATGGTCTGCGCCTCGGTGTACTTGAGGATGCCCTCCGAGCCGTGGCGGCGGCCGAGGCCCGAGTCGCCCATGCCGCCCATCGGGGACTGCACGCTGCCGTACGCGGCGGCGTAGCCCTCGTTGATGTTGACGGTGCCGGTGCGCAGTTGGGCGGCGATACGGCGGGCGCGGCGGGCGTTGCCCGACCAGACGCTGGAGTTGAGGCCGTACGGGGTGGCGTTGGCGCGCGCGACGGCCTCGGCGTCGTCGTCGAAGCGGTAGACGGAGACGACCGGCCCGAAGGTCTCCTGCTCGCACACCAGCATCGAGGGCTGGACGTTGTCGAGGATCGTCGGCTCGTGGAAGAACGGGCCGAGGTCCGGGCGCGGCTTGCCGCCCGCGAGGATCGTCGCGCCCTGCGCGGCGGCGTCCTCGACATGCCGGGTGACCGCGTCGAGCTGGGCCTGCGAGGCGAGCGAGCCGACGTCCGTTCCGTAGTCCAGCGGGGCGCCCAGGCGCAGGGCGCGGGTCCGCTCGGTGAACCGGCGCAGGAACTCGTCGGCGACCGACGAGTGCACGTACAGCCGCTCCACCGAGATGCAGAGCTGCCCGGCCGAGGAGAAGCAGGCGCGCACCGCGCCGGACGCCGCCCGGTCGAGGTCGGCGTCGTCGAGCACCAGCATCGCGTTCTTGCCGCCGAGTTCGAGGCTGACGCCGACCAGCCGCGCCGCGGCGCCCGCGGCGACCTGGCGGCCGGTGCGGGTGGAGCCGGTGAACGTCACGTAGTCGGCGTGCCGGACGACCTCGGGGCCGACGACCGGGCCCTCGCCGAGGACGACCTGCCAGACCTCTTCGGGCAGCCCGGCCTCGATCAGCAGCCGCCGCGCCCACAGGGCGGTCAGGGCGGTCTCGGTGTCGGGCTTCATGACCACGGCGTTGCCGGCCGCGAAGGCGGGCATGGCGTCGCCCACCGAGAGTTCGAGGGGGTAGTTCCACGGGGAGATCTGGCCGACGACACCGCGCGGGTGCCGCAGCTCGCGCACCTGGGTGAGGACCGGGAAGACGCCGGTGTGGCGCTTGGGCCGCAGGTAGGCGGGCGCCTTGCGGCCGTAGTGGCGCGCGGCGACGGCGACGGCCTGCACCTCTTCGTGGGCGTGCAGCCGGGCCTTGCCGGTCTCCAGTTGGATGATGTCCAGGATCTCGTCCTGGCGGCGCAGCAGGAGGTCGTGGAAGCGCAGCAGCACGGCGGCGCGCTGGCGCGGCGACCTCGCCGCCCAGGCCGGCTGGGCGGCCCTGGCCCGCTCGAAGGCCGCGGCGACCTCGTCCGGCGTCGCCTCGGGCAGCTCCGCGAGACGCTCGCCCGTCAACGGGCTGTGGCAGGCGGTGCGCCCGCTGCCCACGACGCCCCGGGTCAGCAGGTCCACCAACTCGCTCGTGACCACCCGGGCGGCCTGCGCCCGGGGATCTGACTGCGCTGTCGTCATAGGCGGAGGGTACGACCGTGCGCACGCCGGTGGCTACCCATTGGTAACCAAAATTTTCGCCAGTGATCGCTGGCAGAGTCGTCCGGTCAGTCCGTCAGACGGTAGCTCCCCGCCGTGACGTCGTAGATCGCGTCGATCTGGTCCCGCTGCTCGGCCGGGCCGCGGACCATCACAATGTGATAAGCCCCGTCCAGCAGCACCACTTGGTTGAAGGCCACCCGGGCGCCGTCGTCCTGCCAGCCGAAGACGCCCTCGACCATGGCCGCGTTCCCCACCGAGGACGTCCGCAGGTCACTGACCGAGCGGTACTGGTAGTTCCGGTAGTCCGCCAGCTCCGGCTGCTGGTCGAGCTGATAGTCCATCGGGTCGTCGCCGTACTGCTGGGCGCTGTCCCGCCCCGGCACGACCACGATGTCGATGCCGTCCCCGCGGTAGACGACCTGGCCCTCGCTGTTGAGACCCTGCCGCTCCCAGCCCTCCGGCACGGTCAGCGCGAACCCCTCGGGGTCCTCGCGGACCTCGTAGCCCTCCGGCGGCCGGGCCGGTTCCTGGCCGTCCTCGGCCGGTGAGGTGTTGGTCGGGTCGTCGGTCTCCTCCGGGTCGGGCTCGGCCGGCCCGGTGGTGGGAGCGGCCGGCTCGTCGTCCGGCGGCGTCTCCGGCTCCGCGGGCTCCCGCGAGCCCGGCGGCCCCTCGCCCGCCTCGCGGCGCGGCGGGTCGTCCCCGGACATGAAGGCCAGCACATAGGCGACGGCCCCGGCCAGCCCGAACAGCACCAGCGTCAGCAGGACCTGGCCCATCCGGCGCGGGCCACCGGCGCCGCGCAGCCGCGGGCGGCGGCGCGGACCGACCAGCTCGCCGCGCAGCCGCAGGATCGGCAGCCGCCGGGGGTCGGAGGGACGGCCGGGCTCCAGGGCGGGCGGCGGCGCGGTGACCGTATGACGGCCCACCTCGGGCTCGGGCGCCCCGCGCAGCAACGACCGCAGCCAGCCGCGCAGTTCCTCCGCGCTCGGGCGCTCGGTCGGGTCCTGCCGCAGCAGGGACTCGATGATGGGCCGCAGCGCGCCGCAGTCCTCGGCGAACGCCGGCTGCTCGGCGCAGACCGCCTGGGTCAGCTCGGCCGCGCTCTCCTCGGGGTAGGGCGGATAGCCCTGCACGACGCGGAACAGCAGCGCGCCCAGCGCCCAGAAATCCGCGGGCGGGCCGACCGGCGGGGCCAGCCGCCAGTTCTCGTAGACCGGGCCCGCCTGCTCCGGCGCCCAGCGCTCGGTGACGGCGCCGACGGTGGTGATCCGCGCCTGCCGGGCCCGCTCGGCCGTCCGCGCGGTGTCGGGCCCCCGGTAACGGGCCCGCCCCGCCGCTCCGGCGCCGCCCGGCTGCGCCGGACCCCGATCCACACCGCCCGGCTGCGCCGGACCCCGATCCACACTGCCCGGCTGCGCCGGACCCCGATCCACACCGCCCGGCTGCGCCGGGACCTGCCCCCGGGCGGGGGCCTGGTGGCCCGCCGCCGCCTCCCTCCCGGTGCGCACCGGGTGGCTCGGCCGTACGGCACCGGGCAGCTCGGTCGGGCCGGTGGCCCCCGAGCGCCGGGCCGCGCCGGCCCGGGTGCCCGCCCGGTAGGCCGCGATGGGGCCGCTGCGCGCCGCGCGCTCGGCGGCGGTGGGCGGCGGGCCCTCCTCCGCCCCGCGGGCGGCGGGCGGCACCGGCCCCGAGCCGCCCTCGAAGTCCCAGGACACCGGCAGGCCCTCGCCGCCGGGCGGGTCCGGCTCGCGCGGGGGGCCGCCCTGCTGCCGCACCCGGGCCACCAGATCGGCCGCGCCGCCGGGCGGCGTGGGCAGCGAGGCGGTGGACTCGTCGTCTCCCACCACGCCCCGCACACCACCGGTCTCCCAGCGCCGGTACGCGTCGGGCAGCGCGCCGCCGCCGGGCGGGCGCGGTGTGAAGCCGGGCGGCGTGCCGCCCCGCTCCAGCACCCGGGCCGCCGTGTCGTCCGGCTCAGGCAGCGCGGGCGGGCCACCGGCCGGAGGCCCGGCGGGGCCGGGCGGCAACGACTCGCGTCCGGCCGGGGGTTCCACGCGCGGAACGGCGGCGAACGTGTCCGGCACGCCGGGCGGCGGCGGCAACGGGTCGTACCCGCACAGCACTTCCTCCGCCGCCCCGGCCGCCAGGCCGGTCAGCATCGCGCGCCCGTCCTCGCAGATCATGACCGTGCGGACGGTGACGTTGCGGTGGACCCAGCCGTGCGCGTGGACGATCCGCAGGGCGGCGAGCAGGTCCGCCGCCACCTCGGCCGCCCGGTACGGGCCGAGGCGCTCCTCGGCCAGCACGGCGGCCAGCGGCCTGCCGGGCACCAGTTCGCTGACGATCCACAGGCCGTCGCCCTGCACGAAGACGTCGAAGACCTGGTCGAGCCGCGGATGGTCGGGCAGCCGGGCAGCGGCGGCGGCGGCCTCGACCGCGCGACGCACCACCGGATCGTCCGGGGGGCGCGTGGCCCGGTCGCCGTAGTCGCGGCCCATCGGGGCGCGCGGCCTGCGGCCGTCCGCGTCCAGCTCTTCCGCGTCCACGATCTCGGGCAACGGGACCTGACGGACCAGGACCTCCTGCCCGCTCGCCGTGTCGAAGGCCCGTGACTCGATGAGCTCGAACTCCTCGGAAGGAGTCCTCGGCAGCCGATAGCGGTCGGCCAGCAGCCGACCCGCGTAAGTGTCCACGATGCCTCCCCACCGCGTGCGAACCCCCGCCGGGCACGGGCTCTCACGATACGCGCCGTGGACGGACCACGGCTACGATCCGTCAACTCTTGTTACAGCTCTTGCTACAGCTCAGTCCCAGGGCTCGAACGTCTCGAAAGCGGTCTCGCGGAGAGTGGCGCAGGCATCGCCGTCCCATTCGTCCACCGGGCAGGTGATCATGATCGCGTAGCCGTGCTCGTCGTCCACGCGGAAGCCCCGGTTGAGCACCCGGACGCGTTCCCCGTCCACCGTGCGCTCGAACTCCCAGTCGGCGACGGTCGGATAGCCGCGCCACTCGATCTCCTCGATGCCGATCAGCTCGTAGTCGTCGCTGTTCCGGGCCGTCGAGGGCTCCAGCTCGCGCCAGGCCGCCTCGGCGTCGTCGCCGGGGCTGGAGTTGAAGTCGACCTGGACCGTGGGCGGTCCGCCGTCCGCCGCGCTGTACACGCCGCCCGAGTTCTGCCCGGCGATGCGGGTGCGCTCCCAGCCCCGGGGCAGGGACATCCGGAAGTGGAACCGGTCGTCGGAGATCTGCGCGTACCCCGCGGGGGTCTCGGGCAGCGAGACGTCCGGATCGGTCTCCGGCTCGGTCCCGGGCGGGCCGCCGTCCTCGTCGTCCGGGGCGGACCCCTCGTCGTTCGAGCCGTCATCCGTCGCGGTGCCGTCGGGGTCCTGGGTCTCGCCGCCCGCGTCCTCGGTCGCCTCCTGCGACGGGTCCCCGGCGCCCTCGGCGTCCGGGTCGGGATCAGGCTGCGGGTCGGCGCTCTGCTCGCCGGTCCGCTCCCCGGTCCGCGCGTCGGTGCCGCCGTCGTCGTCGTCCCCCAGGGCGGAGGCCAGCGCGGCGCCGAGCAGCGCGAGCAGCACGGCCACCACTCCGGCCACGATCATCAGGCGTCTGCGTCTGGCGCCGTCGGGCGGTGGCGTCACCGGGCCGGTGGTCGCCGGGTCGGCGGGCCCGGTTTTTATACACATCCCCGAACCCAAGAGCCAGGCAAAAATTTCGCATGCCGTCTTTTTCTTTAATAAAAAAAAGAATTATAGGGGTGGTGGCGTTAACATCGCTTTTTTCTAAGCAGGTTAGCGCGGAGGCGCCCGGGCGTCTCCCTCCCCTCTTCGTCGGCGCCGTCAGATGGGTATAGGAGACAGGGGCCGCGGCGGGCAGGGCCGCCACCGGCCGGGGCGGCGTGACGCGCGGGTCGGGCACCGCGTCGCGCGGCGGGAGCGTGCCGACCACCACGGTCCTGTCGGCGGGGTCGGCGTCCGGCGTACGGGCCACCACCGAGGCGAGCAGCTCGCGGGTGCGCTCCACGTCCAGCCGCCCGGCCGGGTCCTTCACCAGCAGCCCGGTGATGACCTCGGTCAACGGACCGGCCTGGCGCGGCGCGGGCACCGGGTCGTACATGACGGCGGCCAGGGTGGCGATGGCGCCGCCCTCGTCGTAGGGCGGGCGGCCGTCGACGCAGCAGAACAGCAGGGCGCCCAGCGACCACAGGTCGGCGGGCGGGCCGGGGGCCTCGCCGCGGGCCCGCTCCGGCGAGATGTACGAGGGCGCGCCGACCAGCATGCCGGTGGAGGTGATCGACGGGTCGCCCTCGACCTTGGCGATGCCGAAGTCGGTGAGGACGACGCGGCCGTCCTCGTCGGCGATGAGCACGTTGGACGGCTTGACGTCGCGGTGCAGCACCCCGGCGGCGTGCGTGGCGCGCAGCACGTCGAGGATGGCGAGCCCGATCGACGCGGCGCGCTCGGGGCGCATCGGCCCGTCGCTCTTGATGATGTCGGCCAGCGACCGGCCCTCGATCAGCTCCATCACGATCCAGGGCCGCGACCCCTCGTCCACCACGTCGTAGATGGTGACGACGCCCTGGCTGCGGATGGTCGCGATCGCCTTGGCCTCGCGCAGGGTGCGCGTGATCATGCGCTTGCGCTCGCCGTCGTCGACGCCGGGCGGCAGCCGAAGCTCCTTCACCGCCACGGAACGGGCCAGGACTTCGTCCCTGGCCTGCCAGACCGTGCCCATGCCACCGCGCCCGACGATCGTGCCGAGCCGGTACCGCCCGTTGAGCAGGCGGCCCTTGGCGCCCTGGTCCTCGCTGTCCGGCGCCTGCGCGGCACGACCGGAGGCGTCCTTGTCGTCCCTGTCGTCCGGCGTCGTTCCCGGCGTGGCGTCCTGCGCCTCGATGTCCCCGCTGTCTTGGCCCATGCGTCGCGTCCCCTCCGGCTTCCCCGGCCATTGTCACCCATTCCGCCGACAGCCGGGGGGCGGGGCGCACGGTCGGCCGGCGCGGTCTCAGAGCGGCACGGTGTCAGGAGCGCCCAGCCTGGCGGCGTCGGCGGTCCGGTCGTCGGGCTGGACCTGGGACTGGCGTTCCGCCTCCACGCGCTTGAGGTAGTGCTCGATCTCACGCTCGATCTGAGCGTCCGTCCAGCCCAGCACCCCCGCCATCAGCGTGGCGCACTCGCGCGCGCTGCGCGTTCCCCGGTCGAACGTCTCGATGGAGATACGCGTCCTGCGGGTCAGCACGTCCTCCAGGTGACGGGCCCCCTCGTGCGAACAGGCGTACACGATCTCGGCCTTCAGATAGTCGTCGGCGGCCGGCAGCGGTTCGCCGAGCCGGGGGTCGGCGGCGATCAGCTCCAGCAGCTCCTCCGTCAGGGAGCCGTACCGGTTGAGGAGATGTTCGATCCGCGCCTCGTGCAGTCCGGCCCGGGACGCGAGCCGGGCCCGGGCGTTCCACAGCGCGTGGTAGCCCTCGGCACCGGCCAGCCGCACCTCCTCGGTGCAGCAGGCGGCGACCCGCCGGTCGAGACCGTGGACCGCCGCGTCCACCGCGTCCTTGGCCATCACCCGGTAGGTGGTGTACTTCCCGCCCGCGATCACCACCAGACCTGGCACCGGGTGGGCGACGGTGTGCTCGCGCGACAGTTTGCTGGTGGCGTCGGACTCCCCGGCGAGCAGCGGGCGCAGCCCGGCGTAGACGCCCTCCACGTCGTCCCGGGTGAGGGGGACGGCGAGCACGGAGTTGACGTGGTCGAGCAGGTAGTCGATGTCGGCACCGGACGCCGCCGGGTGGGCCTTGTCCAGGTTCCAGGCGGTGTCCGTGGTGCCCACGATCCAGTGCCGTCCCCAGGGGATGACGAACAGGACGCTGGTCTCGGTGCGCAGGATCAGCCCGGTCGAGGAGTGGATGCGGTCCTTGGGCACCACGAGGTGGATGCCCTTGGAGGCCCGGACGTGGAACTGGCCGCGCTCGGCGATCATCGCCTGCGTGTCGTCGGTCCACACACCGGTGGCGTTGACGACCTGACGGGCCCTGATCTCGTACGAGCCGCCCTCCTCCAGGTCCGACACCCGCACCCCGACGACGCGTTCGCCCTCGCGCAGGAACTCGGTGACGCGCGCCCGGTTGGCGACCCGCGCGCCGTAGCCCGCGGCCGTACGGACCAGGGTGGCGACGAACCGGGCGTCGTCCACCTGCGCGTCGTAGTACTGGAGGGCGCCGACCAGCGCCTCCTTCTTCAGGCACGGCGCGGTCCGCAGCGCGTGGCGCCGCGTCAGGTGCCGGTGGCGGGGCAGCCCGCGGCCGTGCCCGGAGGAGAGCGCCATGGCGTCGTACAGGGCGACCCCGCTCCCCGCGTACCACCGCTCCCAGCCGCGGTGCCGGAGGGGATAGAGGAACGGGACGGGCTTGACGAGGTGCGGCGCGATCCGTTCCAGCAGCAGACCGCGCTCCTTCAGCGCCTCCCGGACGAGGCCGAAGTCGAGCATCTCCAGGTAGCGCAGCCCGCCGTGGATGAGCTTGCTGGACCGGCTCGACGTGCCGGAGGCCCAGTCCCTGGCCTCGACCAGCCCGGTGGCCAGGCCCCTGGTGACGGCGTCGAGCGCGGTGCCCGCGCCGACCACGCCCCCGCCGACGACCAGCACGTCCAGCTCCCGCTCGGCCATCCGGGCGAGCGCCTCGGCCCGCTGCGCCGGCCCCAGTTCGGCTGTCCTCACGTGTGCTCCCTCGCTCGCTTCTCCGTACCGATGCTTCCCCATTTCCGCCGCTTTGGCGCGCCATCGGACCGGCCGGGCGGTCCATCGGGGAACATCTGTCATATATGCCCCTAAGCAGACCGCGCGGGGGAGAAGGGAGCGGTACCGCGAATGCCCGCTGATCTCGCCGTTCTCGGCCTGGGGCAGTTGGGGCTGCCCACCGCCCAGGCCGCCACCGCCGCCGGCATCGGCACCGTCGGTTTCGTCCCCGACCCCGCGAGCGCGGCCGGGCTCAACGCGGGCCGCCCGCCCGCCGACGGTTCGCTGTCCGCGGCCGAACTGCGCCGGATGCTCTCCGCGGGTTTCCGCGCCACCAGCGACCCGGAGGTGCTGGGCCGGGTGCGCACCGCCCTGATCTGCGCGCCGACCCCGCCCGGCGCGGGCCGCGCGCTCGACGTGGGCGGCGTCCGCGAGGCCGCCGCCGCCCTCGCGCCCCGGCTCCGCCCGCGCACCCTCGTCGTCCTGGAGTCCGCGGTGCCCCCCGGCACCACCCGCGACGTGCTGCGCCCGGCGCTGGAACGCGGCTCCGGCCTGCGCGCCGGACGGGACTTCCACCTCGCCTGCGCCCCGGGCCGCCTCGACCCCGGCAGCCGGACCTTCGGCTACGCGGGCACCCCCCGCGTCATCGGCGGCCTGACGCCCGCCTGCACGGAGGCCGCCGCCGCGTTCTACGGGCGGCTGACGGACAAGGTGGTGCGGGCCAAGGGCGTGATGGAGGCCGAGACGGTGAAGGTCCTGGAGACCAACTTCCGGCACGTCAACATCGCCCTGGTGAACGAGATGGCCGTTCTCTGCCACGAGCTGGGCATCGACATCTGGGACGTGGTCCGCTGCGCGGAGAGCAAACCGTTCGGCTTCCACGCCTTCCGGCCGGGCCCCGGCGTGGGCGGCCACGGCGCGCCCGTCGATCCGGGCGGCCGGCTGCGGATCGTCCAGCTCGCCCGCGACGTCAACGAACGGATGCCCGGATACGTGACCCAGCGCGCCGCCACCCTGCTGAACGAGCACGGCAAGTCGGCGCGCGACGCCCGCGTCCTGCTGCTGGGCGTCACCTACCGGCCCGACCTGCCCGACCAGGAGGGCGCGCCGGCCCGCGAGATCGCCTCCCGGCTGCTGGCCCTGGGCGCCAGGCTCAGCTTCCACGACCCGTTCGTGACGGAGTGGCAGGTGGGGGGGCACCCGGTCCGCCGCGCCGACTCGCTCTACGAGGCCGCCGCCGCCGCGGATCTGACGCTGCTGCTCCAGCACCACGCCACCTATGACCTCCAGGGCCTGGCGGCGAAGGCACAGCTCCTGCTCGACACCCGCGGCGCCACCCCGGCCGGGGCGGCCCACCGCCTGTGAGGGCCGCCGGCCGGGAACGCGGGCTCAGCGCGAGACCGTGACCTCGACCCGCTGGAACTCCTTCAGCTCCGAGTAGCCCGTCGTCGCCATCGCGCGGCGCAGCGCCCCGAAGAAGTTCATCGAGCCGTCGGGGATGTGCGAGGGACCGGTGAGGACCTCCTCGGTCGTCCCGACCGTGCCCAGGTGGACCTTCTTGCCGCGCGGCACGTCCTCATGGACGGCCTCCATGCCCCAGTGGTGTCCCCGGCCCGGCGCGTCGGTGGCGCGGGCCAGCGGAGAGCCCATCATCACGGCGTCCGCGCCGCACGCGACCGCCTTCGGCAGGTCGCCCGACCAGCCCACCCCGCCGTCCGCGATGACGTGCACATACCGGCCGCCGGACTCGTCCATGTAGTCCCGCCGGGCCGCCGCCACATCGGCCACCGCGGTGGCCATCGGGACCTGGATGCCCAGCACGTTCCGCGTGGTGTGCGCCGCGCCGCCACCGAAGCCGACCAGCACGCCGGCCGCGCCGGTCCGCATCAGGTGCAGGGCGGCGGTGTACGTGGCGCAGCCGCCGACGATCACCGGCACGTCCAGCTCGTAGATGAACTGCTTGAGGTTGAGCGGCTCGGCCGCCCCGGACACGTGCTCCGCCGAGACGGTGGTGCCGCGGATGACGAAGATGTCCACGCCCGCGTCCAGCACCGCCTTGGAGAACTGGGCGGTCCGCTGCGGGGACAGCGCGGCGGCGGTGACCACGCCCGCGTCCCTGACCTCCTTGATCCGGCGGAAGATCAGCTCCTCCCGGATGGGAGCGGCGTAGATCTCCTGGAGGCGCCGGTTGGCCGACTCCTCGTCCAGCTCGGTGATCTCGGTCAGCAGCGGCTCGGGGTCCTCGTACCGCGTCCAGAGCCCTTCGAGGTTCAGCACGCCCAGGCCGCCCATCTCGCCGATGCGGATGGCGGTGGCGGGCGAGACGATCGAGTCCATCGGCGCGGCCAGGAACGGCAGCTCGAACCGGTAGGCGTCGATCTGCCAGGCGATCGAGACCTCTTTCGGGTCACGGGTGCGCCGGCTGGGCACCACGGCGATGTCGTCGAAGGCGTACGCCCGCCGTCCGCGCTTGCCGCGCCCGATCTCGATCTCAGTCACGAAAGAACCTTTCCGTACGGTCTGCCTCCCCCAGTATCCCCGACCGGAGTAAGGCACACCCCCCGGCGGGTCACTCCTCCAGGAGTACGTGGGTGAAGTCCACGACATGGACGACCAGGACCAGCAGCAGACCCTCGCCGACGACGTACTCGATGGCGATGTTCGGGGTCAGGGCCAGCGACCGGGTGGACTCGTCGCCGGAGATCGGGATCGACATCTTCGGCTCGGGGTCCTGGGCCAGCACGGCCAGGCCCCGTTCCAGCAGCGACTTGCGGTCGGCGGGGAGGCCGTCCCGCACCCGGGCGGCCTCCTCGCTGAACTTGACCGCGTACAGCACGCTTCCGCCGTCCGGCTCAGCGCCGCGAGTAGTTCGGCGCCTCGGTCGTCATCTGGATGTCGTGCGGGTGGCTCTCCTTCAGCCCGGCCGCGGTGATCCGGACGAACCGGCCGCGCTCCTTGATCTCCGGGATGGTCCGGCCGCCCAGGTAGTACATCGACTGGTGCAGACCGCCGATCAACTGGTGCACGACGGAGGCGAGCGGGCCGCGGTAGGGCACCTGGCCCTCGACGCCCTCGGGGATCAGCTTGTCGTCGTCGCCGATCTCGTCCTGGAAATACCGGTCCTTGGAGTACGAGCGCCGCTCGCCGCGCGACTGCATCGCGCCGAGCGAGCCCATGCCCCGGTACGACTTGAACTGCTTGCCGTTGATGAACAGCAGCTCGCCGGGGGACTCCTCGCAGCCGGCCAGCAGGCTGCCCAGCATCACGGTGTCGGCGCCGGCCACCAGCGCCTTGGCGATGTCGCCGCTGTACTGGAGGCCGCCGTCCCCGATGACCGGGATACCGGCCTCGCGGGCGGCGAGCGCCGCCTCGTGGATCGCGGTGACCTGCGGCACGCCGATCCCGGCGACGACCCGCGTGGTGCAGATCGAGCCGGGGCCGACCCCGACCTTGATGCCGTCCACCCCGGCGTCCACCAGCGCCTGGGCGCCGTCGCGCGTCGCGACGTTCCCCGCGACGACGTCGACCCGGTCGGAGTTGGACTTGATCTTGGCGGCCATGTCGGCGACCAGCCGGGAGTGCCCGTGCGCGGTGTCGACCACGATGAAGTCCACCCCGGCCTCGATCAGCGCCTGGGCCCGCTCGAACGCGTCCCCGGCCACGCCGACCGCGGCGCCGACGATCAGCCGGCCCTCGCCGTCCTTGGCCGCCTTGGGGTACTTCTCCGCCTTGACGAAGTCCTTGACGGTGATCAGGCCCTTGAGCAGGCCGTCGCCGTCGACCAGCGGCAGCTTCTCGATCTTGTGACGGCGCAGCAGCTCCATGGCGTCCTCGCCGGAGATGCCCACATGGCCGGTCACCAGCGGCATCGGCGTCATGACCTCGCGCACCTGACGGCCGCGGTCCGGCTCGAACGCCATGTCCCGGTTGGTGACGATGCCCAGCAGCTTCCCGGCCGCATCCGTCACCGGCACGCCGCTGATCCGGAACCGCGCGCACAGCTCGTCGGCCTGGCGCAGCGTGGCGTCGGGGCGGGTGGTGATCGGGTCGGTCACCATGCCGGACTCCGAGCGCTTGACCCGGTCCACCTGCGCGGCCTGCTCCTCGATCGACAGGTTGCGGTGGAGGACGCCGACGCCGCCCTGCCGGGCCATGGCGATGGCCATCCGGGCCTCGGTGACCTTGTCCATCGCGGCCGACATCAGCGGAACGTTCACCCGGACGTTGCGGGAGACGCGGGACGAGGTGTCGATGTCCTGGGGTGCCAGGTCGGCGGCGCCGGGCAGCAGCAGCACATCGTCGAAGGTCAGCCCCAGCGCCGCGAACTTGTCCGGCAGCTCACCCGCGTAATCAGTCATGACACCCTTCCGCTCACCCGCTTGCCCGCCGCCGTTTACGCTCCATGGACCCATGGGTTCACCCGGCCGGGGACTCCATGCTACGGCCCTCGCGGGAAACGTTCAGCGCCCGGCCAGCGCGCGCAGCCGGCTCAGGGCCCGGTGCTGCGCGACGCGGACGGCGCCGGGCGACATGCCCAGCTTCGCGCCGGTCTCCTCGGCCGTCAGCCCGACCGCGACCCGCAGCAGCACCAGCTCGCGCAGGTGGTCCGGCAGATTCGCCAGGAGCTTCCTGGCCCACTCCGCGTCGCTGCTGAGCAGCGCGCGCTCCTCGGGGCCCAGGGAGTCGTCCGGCCGCTCGGGCATCTCGTCCGACGGCACGGCGGTCGATCCGGGCCGGCGCAGGGCGGCCCGCTGGAGATCCGCGACCTTGTGCTGGGCGATCCCGACGACGAACGCGTCGAACGGGCGGCCCGTGTCGCGGTAGCGCGGCAGGGCGCACAGCACCGCCAGGCAGACCTCCTGCGCGAGGTCGTCCACGAAGTGCCGGGCCTCGCCCGGCAGCCGCGCCAGCCGCGTCCGGCAGTAGCGCAGGGCCAGTGGGTGCACGTGGGCCAGCAGGTCGTGCGTGGCCTGGGCGTCGCCCTCGGCGGCACGGTGGACGAGAGCGCCGATCGCCGTGGTCTCGTCATCGCGCATCGGTCCATGGTGCACTGTGGCCGCGGGGTCCGGATCACCGCCTGCCGGGTTGTGCACCGAAGCGTTATGTGCGGGAGCGGTGAGCGTCATGTCCCGAACCCTCCCCTCCCGCGTGGCCGACTCGTCCCCAAGGAGCGTCATGCATTCAAGGATGCGTCACCCGGGAAGCTTTTGAGCCCCGCCTCCTGCCGGACGGGGTGACAGCCTCGGCCGCGCTCCCCGTCCGGTCCCGTCGATCAGCGGACCAGTCCCCAGCGGAACCCCAGCGCCACGGCGTGCGCGCGGTCCGAGGCGCCGAGCTTCTTGAACAGCCGGCGGGCGTGCGTCTTGACCGTGTCCTCGGAGAGGAAGAGCTCCCGCCCGATCTCCGCGTTGGACCGGCCGTGGCTCATGCCCTCCAGCACCTGGATCTCCCGCGCGGTCAGGGTGGGAGCGGCGCCCATGTCGGAGGAACGCAGCCGGCGCGGCGCGAGCCGCCAGGTGGGGTCCGCCAGCGCCTGCGTGACCGTGGCGCGCAGCTCGGCGCGGGAGGCGTCCTTGTGGAGATAGCCGCGGGCACCCGCCGCGACGGCCAGCGCCACGCCGTCCAGATCCTCGGCGACGGTGAGCATGATGATGCGCGCGCCGGGGTCGGCGGAAAGAAGCCGCCGGACGGTTTCCACTCCCCCGAGCCCGGGCATTCGGACGTCCATCAGAATCAGGTCGGAACGGTCGGCACCCCAACGGCGCAGGACTTCCTCACCGTTGGCGGCCGTAGTGACCCGCTCAACACCGGGCACGGTCGCGACCGCGCGGCGGAGAGCCTCCCGGGCGAGCGGGGAGTCGTCGCAGACAAGGACGGAAGTCATGGTCGCCCTCCGGAGCTGATGCGCATCACCTTGAGCCTCCAGGCAGTCGTGTGTCGTCACCTGTGCGATTGACAAGCCGTGTCAACCGCCTCAGCCCTCTCAACGACGGTCACCCGAAAGAGTTACGGCCTCCAACTGCACAGCATCAGCACTGTACGTGGCGGCCCGATCACGCGACAGTCGCGCTCCGGCAAACACGCCGAACATTCGTTTTTGCCCCGAAGAGACCTTTTTGTTCCTATCAGCGTGTTTACAGCTATATTCGGCTGGTAGTCATATTTACATCTACTTTTGAGCCTCGATGACGATGGGACACTGTCATGGCAGATTTCTCCCGCCTTCCGGGCCCCAACGCGGACTTGTGGGACTGGCAGTTGCTCGCGGCCTGCCGCGGGGTGGACAGCTCGCTGTTCTTCCACCCCGAGGGCGAGCGCGGGGCCGCCCGCAGCGCCCGCGAGGAGGCGGCCAAGGAGGTGTGCATGCGCTGCCCGGTCCGCTCCGAGTGCGCGGCGCACGCGCTGTCGGTCCGTGAGCCCTACGGCGTCTGGGGCGGGCTGACGGAGGACGAGCGCGAGGAGTTGCTCGGCCGCGCCCGCCGCGACCTCGTGGACGCCAACTCGGCGCACACGCGCCGCTGAAGACCACTACCGTCTTCGTATGACAACTGCATTGGTGACCGGGGCGACGGCGGGTATCGGCGCCGCCTTCGCCCGACGGCTGGCCCGCGACCGGCACGACGTGGTGCTCGTCGCCCGGGACCTGGAGGCGCTGCGCCGCCAGGCCGCCGAGCTGCACGACCGGCACGGCGTCGAGGCGGCGGTGCTCGCCGCCGACCTCTCGACCGACGACGGCATCGCGGCGGTCGAGGCGCGCCTGTCCGACCCGGAGAGCCCCGTCGACCTGCTGGTCAACAACGCCGGCTTCGGCCTCAAGGGCGCCTATCTCGACGCGCCGCTGGCGGACGAGCTGACCATGCTGAAGGTGCACTGCGAGGCGGTGCTGCGACTGACGACGGCCGCCGCGGAACCCATGCGGCGGCGCGGGCGCGGCGGCGTGGTGAACGTCGCCTCGGTGGCCGCGTTCCTGCCGCGCGGCACCTACGGCGCGTCCAAGGCGTGGGTGGTGCAGTTCACCGAGGGCGCGGCGCGCGACCTCGCGGCCACGGGCGTGCGGCTGATGGCGCTGTGCCCGGGATTCGTGCGCACCGAGTTCCACCGGCGGGCGGGGATGGCCACGGACAACATCCCCGGCTGGATGTGGCTGGACGCCGACCGCGTGGTGGACACGGCCCTGAAGGATCTGGCCCGCGGCCGGACGGTCTCCGTGCCCGACGCGCGCTACAAGGTGCTGATGGGCGCGGCCCGGCTGGCCCCGCGCGGCGCGGTGGGTGGGCTGTCGTCCCGCGCCGGCCGGAAGTACGGACCCCGCCGAGAGGGGTAAATCGGGCATAAGGTGTGAGTCGGGATTAGGCTGGACGTGTCACAAGCACCGCTCACGGAGACGGACACGGACACGCCATGACTTTCGTACAGGTAATCGACTGCCGGACCAGCAGGGTCGATGAACTGAACCGGCTCATGGACGCCTGGATCGAGCGGACCCGGGGCCGGCGCACCGCGACGCACTCGATCGTGGGCCGGGACCGGGACGACAGCACGCACATCGTGGAGATCGTCGAGTTCCCCTCCTGGGAGGACGCCCGGCGCAACGCCGAACTCCCGGAGACGGACCGGATCTTCCGGGAGATGACGGCGCTCTGCGAGGAGACCCCGAGGTTCACCGACCTGGACGTGGTGCGGGACGAGCAGCTCAACAAGGACGCCGTCCTGCGCTTCTTCGACCGAGCCGTGAACTGCGGCGACGTGGACGCCGTGGACGGCCTGTGCGTGGACGACTACCGGGAGCACGATCCGGGCAGCTCGCTCGATCCGCTGGGGCTGGCGGAGTCCAAGGAGGACGCCGCCAAGTACATCAGGGCGTTCCGGCCGACGTTCATCGTCGAGAGCCAGGTCGCCGAGGGGGATCTGGTGATCACCCGGTTCACCGCCACCGGTACCCACGCGGCCGAGTTCATGGGGCTGGCCCCGACCGGCCGCCCGGTGCGGATCTCCGGGCACGTCACCCACCGGTTCCGGGACGGAAAGATCGCCGAGGCCTGGTGGAACTGGGATCAGTTGGGGCTGCTCGCCCAGGTGGGCCTGGTCGAGCTGTAGCCGTCGCCCCCGGCGGACAGGACGAACCCGCCGGGGGGCGACGGCGCGCGCTCAGTGCGAGTGGCCGTGGCCGTGCCCGGCCGGCTCCGGCTCCTCTTCCTTCTTCTCCACCACCAGGGTCTCGGTGGTGAGGAGCAGGGAGGCGATGGAGGCGGCGTTCTGCAGCGCGGAACGGGTCACCTTGACCGGGTCGATGACGCCGTCCTTGACCAGGTCGCCGTAGGCGCCGGTGGCCGCGTTGAAACCCTGGCCCTTGTCGAGCTCGGCCACCTTGGAGGTGATCACGTAGCCCTCCAGGCCGGCGTTCTCCGCGATCCAGCGCAGCGGCTCGACCACGGCGCGGCGGACGATCGCCACGCCGGTGGCCTCGTCGCCGGTCTTGCCGAGGTCGCCGTCCAGGACCTTGGCGGAGTGCACCAGGGAGGCGCCGCCGCCGGGGACGATGCCCTCCTCGACCGCCGCGCGGGTCGCCGAGATGGCGTCCTCCAGGCGGTGCTTCTTCTCCTTCAGCTCCACCTCGGTCGCCGCGCCGACGCGGATCACGCAGACACCGCCGGCCAGCTTGGCGAGCCGCTCCTGGAGCTTCTCGCGGTCCCAGTCGGAGTCGGTGGTCTCGATCTCGGCCTTGATCTGGGCGACGCGGCCCTCGATGTCCTCGGACCGGCCGGCGCCGTCGACGATCGTGGTGTCGTCCTTGGTGATGGTGACGCGGCGGGCGGTGCCCAGCACGTCCAGGCCGACCTGGTCGAGCTTGAGGCCGACCTCCTCGGAGATCACGGTGGCGCCGGTGAGGGCGGCCATGTCGCCGAGCATCGCCTTGCGGCGGTCACCGAAGCCGGGAGCCTTGACGGCCGCCGAGTTGAACGTGCCGCGGATCTTGTTGACGACGAGCGTGGACAGCGCCTCGCCCTCGACGTCCTCGGCGATGATCAGCAGCGGGCGGGAGCCGCCGGCCTGCATGATCTTCTCCAGCAGCGGGAGCAGGTCCTGGATGGACGTGATCTTGCCCTGGTTGATCAGGATGTAGGGGTCGTCGAGGACGGCCTCCATGCGCTCCTGGTCGGTCACGAAGTAGTGCGACAGGTAGCCCTTGTCGAAGGCCATGCCCTCGGTGAAGTCGAGGTCGAGGCCGAAGGTCTGGGACTCCTCGACGGTGATCACACCGTCCTTGCCGACCTTGTCCATCGCCTCGGCGATCAGCGCGCCGACCTGCTTGTCCTGGGCGGACAGCGCGGCCACGGCGGCGATGTCCTCCTTGGAGTCGATCGGCCGGGCGCTGGCGAGCAGGTCCTCGGCCACGGCCGCGACGGCCGCGTCGATGCCGCGCTTGAGGCCGGACGGGGACGCGCCGGCCGCGACGTTGCGCAGACCCTCGCGGACGAGCGCCTGCGCCAGCACGGTGGCGGTGGTGGTGCCGTCACCCGCGATGTCGTTGGTCTTGGTCGCCACCTCCTTCACGAGCTGGGCGCCGAGGTTCTCGTACGGGTCCTCGGCCTCGACCTCGCGGGCGATGGTGACGCCGTCGTTGGTGATGGTGGGCGCGCCGAACTTCTTGTCGATGACGACGTTGCGGCCCTTGGGACCGATGGTGACCTTGACGGCGTCGGCGAGCTGGTTCACTCCGCGCTCGAGGGCGCGGCGGGCGTCCTCGTCGAATTTAAGGATCTTCGCCATGGGTGTGGGTGTCCCTCGTGTGTTCTTCGGTAAGCGAACCGCGCCCCGGCCCCGGCAGACTCGGATGAGCGCGGGTCCCGGGGCGCGGATTGAAGCGTCGGTGCGATTACTTCTCGATGATCGCGAGCACGTCGCGAGCCGAGAGCACGAGGTACTCCTCGTTGTTGTACTTGACCTCGGTGCCGCCGTACTTGCTGTAGAGAACGATGTCGCCGACCTTGACGTCGAGCGGCAGACGGTTCCCGTCCTCGAAGCGGCCCGGGCCCACGGCCAGGACGGTGCCCTCCTGGGGCTTCTCCTTGGCCGTGTCCGGAATGACCAGGCCCGAGGCCGTGGTCTGCTCGGCGTCGAGCGGCTGGACCACGATGCGGTCCTCGAGCGGCTTGATGGCAACCTTGGAGCTGACGGTCGTCACGATCCGACCTCCCCCTTCGGAGATCTCACGGGGTTATCAATGGCTGGACGGCGACTGGGTGGACCCGTCGTCGCGGGTGCCGGATCCGCCTGTCGCGCGGTTGGCACTCACCGATGGAGAGTGCCAGGTCGAGACTAGGCCGCCGTTAGCACTCAGTCAACTAGAGTGCCAATCTGCCGGGAGCGCGCGTCGCGCGGGGGGCGGGCGCGCGCCGGGCTACACGTAGTCCTCCAACCGCGCGACGGCGAAACCCTGTTCGGTCGCGGCGTCCAGCACACGGCGGATCATGTCCGCCATGTCGCCGTCCCACACGTCGTCACCGCGGTAATGGGTCAGGATGATGTCCCCGGGGTGGAACTTGCCGTCGCCGCGCCCGTAGTCGATCCGGTCGGGGAACGCCTCCTCCGCCCACAGCGGGATCACCCGGATGCCGCAGGACTTCGCCGCGCGCAGCGTGTCGCGGTCGTAGGCGCCGTACGGGGGCCGGAAGAGCGTGGGGCGTTCGCCGATCTCCTTCTCCAGGGTGTCCTGCTGGCGGCAGATCTCCTCGCGCTGCTCGTCGTAGTCGAGGGTCGGCATCTCCGGGTGGTTGACGGAGTGGTTGTGCATCGCGGCCCCCAGGTCGGCGGCCTCGCGGAAGTAGCCGTAGTCGTCGCGTGAGACGTAGTCGGTGAGGAAGCCGCTGTAGGGCACGTCGAGTTCGCGCATCATCCGCAGCAGCTCGGGGTCCTTCTCGGCGCCGTCGTCGATGGTGAGGAAGACGACCTTCTCGTCGGTGGGGACGCTGACGATCACCGGGGGCAGCCCGGAGCCGGTGAGGTGGCCCGGTTCGCTGGTCAGCGCGGGCTTCTTCGCGGGCGGCGCGGGCGCGCGCAGCGGGACGCGGCGCAGCCCCCACCGTTTGGCGGCGGCGACGCGGCGCGCCTCGGCGCGTTCCAGCTTCTTGGCGTACGTGCCCAGCGCGTCCGCGACGGCTCGCGCCTGTACGTGCTGCGACGCGCCGCGGGGCAGCCCGGCCACGCCGGGCGGGGCGGCGTCGACCACGGAGAGCAGGCCGTACTCACCGCCCCCGGCGCCCGCGGGCAGGAATTCCGGCGGGACGCCGGCGCCCGAACAGACGAGGGCGAGTATGGTCGCGCCTCCCAGCGCCGCGCACCGTCTGACCCGCCGCCTCCCCCGGCAATCATTTAGTCCTACTTGTCTGATAATCCACATGTTTGGGGATGGTGCCATCGCGGTTCCCCCGCCCCCGGGCGCCCTTCCGGGCCGCCGGGGAGAATGACCCGTGTGGCCGTACGCACCCCAGACCCCGACGCCCCCGCCGCCTCCGACACGCCCGGTGCCCTGGACGCCTTCCGGTCCCTGCTGACCGGGCCGGGCCGGCGGCTGCTGGCCGGGCTGCGCGACATCGCCCCCGCCGAGGAGCTGGCCGTGGCCACCCGGCTGCGCCGCGACCACCCGCCGGAGCTGGTCGCCGCGGCCATCGGCCAGGCGAGGCTGAGGCAGCGCGCCGCCGCGAAGTTCGGCGCCGACGCCGAGCGGATGTACTTCACGCCCGACGGCGTCGAACAGGCGACCAGGGCCCCGGTCGCCGCCTGGCGCGCCCGGCGCTTCGCCGCGCTCGGCGTCACCCGCGTCGCGGACCTGTGCTGCGGCGTCGGCGGCGACGCCCTCGCGCTCGCCCGGGCGGGCCTCACGGTCCTGGCCGTGGACCGTTCCCCGCTCGCCTGCGCGGTCACCGAGGCCAACGCGGCGGCCCTCGGCCTGGCCGACCGCGTCACCGTGCGGTGCGCGGCGGTGGAGGACACCGATGTGCGGGGCTTCGACGCGGTCTTCGCCGACCCGGCCCGGCGCGGCACGGGCGGCGGCGGCCGGCGGATCTTCGACCCCGAGGCGTACTCGCCGCCGCTGTCCTGGGCGGTCGCGCTGGCCGGGCGGGTGCCGTACGCGGCGCTGAAGATCGCCCCCGGCGTGCCGCACGAGGCGGTGCCGGAGGAGGCGGAGGCGGAGTGGGTGTCGGACCGGGGGGACGTGAAGGAGGCCGTGCTGTGGTTCGGCACCGGCGCGGCGGCCCCGCGCCGCGCGACCCTGCTCCCCGGCGGCCACACCCTGACCGGCACCGCCCGCCAGGCCCCGGCCGGACCGCCGGGCCGCTACCTGTACGAGCCGGACGGCGCGGTCATCCGCGCCTCGCTCGTCGCGGACGTCGCCGAGCGCGTCGAGGGCCACCTGCTGGACCCGGCCATCGCCTACATCACCGGCGACGTGCTGCGGCCCACCCCGTACGCCACGGCGTACGAGATCACGGACGTGCTGCCGTTCGGCGTGAAACGCCTGCGGGCCCTGCTGCGCGAGCGCGGGGTCGGCACCGTGACGATCAAGAAGCGCGGCTCGGCGGTCACCCCCGAGGAGCTGCGCTCCCGGCTGCGCCCCTCGGGCCCGCACGCCGCGACGCTCTTCCTGACCCGTGTCGGCACCGCCCCCACGGTCCTGATCGGCCACCCGGCCTGACGCCCCGGCAGGGGTGCCGGATCAGCCGGGAACGGGCTCGAAACGCCACCGGTGCACGTCCCGGTGCACCAACTCCCCCGGCGGGTCCGGAAGTTCGGGAAGAACGGCGGAGAACTCCGCGTCCCACCACGTGATCACCAGCACCCGGTCCACCGGCGCGGTGAACGTCTCCCTGCGCACCGGCGCCGGGTCCAGCGCGCACGCCCGCGCCCACGCCAGCAGCTCACCGCCCCGCCCCGCCGCCGCCCGCGCCTCCCACATCAGCGCCACCGCCATCAGCGGTGCTCGCCCGGCACGTGCGGCTCGGTCACCGGCAGCGAGGAGTCGGCCGACAGGTCAAGCGCGGACGGGGCCCGGCCCCGGGCCACCATCTCGGCGCCCAGCGCGGCGACCATCGCGCCGTTGTCCGTGCACAGGCCGGGGCGCGGCACCCGCAGTTGGATGCCGGCCGCCGCGCACCGTTCCTCCGCCATCGCCCGCAGCCGCGAGTTCGCGGCCACGCCGCCGCTGATCATCAGATGGTCCACGCCCTCGTCCCGGCAGGCGCGGACCGCCTTCCGCGTCAGGACGTCCGTCACCGCCTCCTGGAAGGACGCGGCGACATCGGCGACCGGCACCTCCTCACCGGCGGCGCGTCGCGCCTCCACCCACCGGGCCACGGCCGTCTTCAGGCCGGAGAACGAGAAGTCGTACGGCGCGTCCCGCGGCCCGGTCAGGCCGCGCGGGAACGCGATGGCCCGCGGGTCGCCCTCGCGCGCCAGCCGGTCCACCCCCGGGCCGCCCGGGAAACCGAGCCCCAGCACCCGCGCCCCCTTGTCGAACGCCTCGCCCGCCGCGTCGTCGATCGTCGCGCCCAGCGGCCGGACGTCCGCCGTGATGTCGGGCGCCAGCAGCAGCGACGAGTGGCCGCCGGAGACCAGCAGCGCCATCGTCGGCTCCGGCAGCGGCCCGTGCTCCAACTGGTCCACGCAGATGTGCGAGGCGAGGTGGTTCACGCCGTACAGCGGCTTGCCCAGCGCGTAGGCGTACGCCTTGGCGGCCGAGACGCCCACCAGCAGCGCGCCCGCCAGCCCCGGGCCGGCCGTGACGGCGACCGCGTCCAGGTCCGTGGCCGCGACCCCGGCCTCCTTCAGCGCCCGCTCGATCGTGGGCACCATCGCCTCCAGGTGCGCCCGGCTGGCGATCTCCGGGACGACGCCGCCGTACCGGGCGTGGTCGTCCACGCTGGAGGCCACGGCGTCCGCGAGCAGCGTGTGCCCCCGGACGATTCCGACGCCGGTCTCGTCGCAGGAGGTCTCGATGCCGAGGACCAGGGGTTCGTCAGCCATGTTCCGCTTCCGTCGATCCGTCAGGGTTCGCCAGCTCCCGCCGCATGACCAGAGCGTCGAAGTTGCCCGGCTGGTAGTAGCCGCGGCGCACGCCGATCCGCCGGAAGCCGAAGCGGGTGTAGAGCCGCTGCGCCCGCACGTTGTCCACGCGCACCTCCAGCAGCACCTCGCGGCAGCCCAGCCGTTCCGCGTCGGCCAGCAGCGCGGCCAGCAGCCGGCCGCCGAGTCCGGTGCCCTGGTGGGAGCCGGTCACGCCGATCGTCA
This sequence comes from Streptomyces specialis, assembly GCF_001493375.1. GTDB lineage: Bacteria > Actinomycetota > Actinomycetes > Streptomycetales > Streptomycetaceae > Streptomyces > Streptomyces specialis. Next base: position 134,484 of record NZ_LN929897.1, on the reverse strand, counting down.
TCACGTCACCGGTCTCGCCGGACACGGACAGACCGGCGTACCCGGCGAGCTTCCCGTCGGGGTCCTCGGCCACCACGTAACCGCGCGTGCGGCGCGGGCCGCCCGCCCCGGCCAGCTCCGACCAGTACATGCCCTCCGACCAGGCGTCCAGGGGGAACAGCTCCGACTCCAGGGCGAGCACCGGCTCGATGTCCCACCAGCGCATCTCCCGCAGCACGACCTCGCGCGTCATGCCCGGCTGACCGCCTTGTACCCGGCCGGGACGCGGGCGTCCGGGCGGCGCAGGTACTCCGGCCGCGGCTCGGGCAGCGTCTCCCCCGCGGCCAGCCGCGCCGCCGCCAGCGCGGCGAGCGCCGCCGCCGAGGCGTGCTCGGGCCCCGGGCCGTGCGGCAGGGGGAACGCCTCCGGGTACAGCCGCGCGCCCGCGCCCACGGCGGGCAGCCCGGCCACGCGGGCGGCGATGTCGTCCGGGCGGTCCACGGCCGGGCCCTCGACCCGGGTCGCGGCGTCGGCGTAGCGCGCCCAGTAGACCTCCTTGCGCCGGGCGTCGGTGGCCACGACGAACGGCTCGTCCAGGCCCGACGCCCACGCCAGAGAGTCCAGGCTGCACAGGCCGTGCACCGGGACGGACAGGGCCGCGCCCAGCGCGACCGCGGTGGCCAGACCGACCCGCAGCCCGGTGTACGGCCCGGGGCCGGTGCCGACGACCAGCGCCGTCACGTCGCCGGCGGAACGGGACGCCTCCGCCAGCACCCGGTCCACCGCGGGCAGCAGCAACTCCCCGTGCCGGCGGGCGTCCACCTCGTCGGAGGAGGCGAGAACGCCCGCGCCGTCGTGGAGGGCGACGGTGACGGACGGGGTGGCGGTGTCCAGGGCGAGCAGCAGCACGGGAGCAAGGGTACGGCTCCGGAAGCGGCTTCCGGACGCCTGGTAGCGTCGGCCCCCCCGCCCCCGCCGTGCCCAGGGGCACGGCCCCCCGCGAAAGGCGGCAGACCCGTGGCACGCCCTCCCTCGGCCCCCGGCTCCGGCGCCGTCGTCACCGGACTGACCGTCGCCGCGCTCGCCGTCGTCGCCTTCTTCGCGTACCAGGCGTCGGCCGCCGACGACCACCCGGTCGCCGCGCCGCCCGCGAAGTCCTCGCCCACCGGCGACGACGGCGGAACGGGCGGCGCCGCGACCGAGGGTCCGCCCGCCGTGCCCGCCGAGTCGGGCCGGGGCAAGCGCGTCGTCTACTCCCTCGAACAGCGGGGGGTTTGGCTGGTGGACACCGCCGACGACGGTCCGGGCGAGGTGGTGACCGACACCTACGAGGTCTTCCCCAGCGAGGTGAGCCCGCCGGCCGGCGAGTACGCCGTCACCTCACGGGCCGAGCAGGGCACCGGCTCGGACGGCGTCGCCATCGAGCACACGGTCGTCTTCCACGTGGCGGCCGACGGCACGGTGTTCGGCTTCTCCGCCGCCCTGGACGGCTCCACCCCCGACCCGGACGGGACCGCGCGGGGCACGGGCGGCATCCGGCAGACCCGTGAGGACGGCGACGCGATGTGGCGGTTCGCCGCGGCGGGCGTCCCGGTGGTGGTCGTCCCGTAACGGGCCGGGGCCGGGATCTACGCCGCGCCGAGGACCGACAGATCGACGCCCGCCCAGCGGGGGCCGACGCCGGTCGCCGTCACCTCGCGGGTGTCGTCGGCCGCCTCGTCGTCGGCCCCGGCGCCCCGGGACCGGTGGATCACCACGTGCAGCCGCTGTTCCGACAGCTCCTCGACCCGGCCCTCGCCCCACTCCACGACGACCACCGACTCCGGCAGCGCCACGTCGAGGTCCAGGTCCTCCATCTCCTCCAGCCCTCCCCCGAGCCGGTAGGCGTCCACGTGCACCAGCGGCGGCCCGCCGGCCAGGGACGGGTGGACGCGGGCGATCACGAACGTCGGGGACGTCACCGCGCCCCGCACGCCGAGACCCTCGCCGATGCCCCGGGTGAGCGTGGTCTTGCCCGCGCCCAGCTCGCCGGTGAGCAGCACCAGATCGCCCGGCCGCAGCAGCGCGGCCAGCCGCCGGCCCACCTCCCGCATCCGTTCGGCCCCGGTGACGGTGAACGACGCCGAGGACACCGGCGCCTCAGAGAGCTGGCTCATGGCTCTGGATGCTACGCGCCAGCAGCCGGGCGAGCCGCTCGTTCACCTCGTGCGGCGCCTCCAGCAGCACCAGATGCCCGGCGCCCGGCAACAGCGCCAGCTCAGCCCCGGGCAGCGCGGCGGCGATGCGCTCGCTGTGCGCGGCGGGCGTGATCTCGTCCCGTTCCCCGGCCAGCACCAGCACCGGCGGCGCGGCGGGCCCGCCGAACGCGGCCAGCGCCCGCGCCTTGTCGTGCGGGCCGAACGCCGGGTAGAACTCGGCGACCACGTCCACCGGCACCGACTCGATCAGCCGCTCGGCGAAGCGCGTCACCCCCGGGTCGACGTCGCCCGGCGCGCCGAACGAGTACCGCCGCACCAGCCCCGCGTACAGGTCGCCCGCCGCCCGCCGCCCGAGATCCACCAGCCCGGGCCGGGACCCCAGCAGCCGCAGCACGTCGGGCAGCACCCGGCGCACCGCGCGGACGGCGGGGGCGGGGAAGCCGTAGGTGACGTCCGCCAGGTTCCCCGCCGAGGTGGACAGGAACGCCGCCCCGGCCACCCGCTCGGCCACGTACGCGGGGAACTGCTCGGCCAGCGCCATCATCGTCATCCCGCCCATGGAGTGCCCCACCAGCACCACGGGCCCCTCGGGCACGGCGGCGTCCAGCACGGCCTTCAGGTCGCGGCCCAGCTCCTCGATGGTGACCGGCCGCCCCGACTCCCGCTGCGCGCGCCCGCGCCGGGAACGGCCGTGGCTGCGCTGGTCCCAGTACACCGCGCGGACCACGCCGCGCAGGGCCGCCCGCTGGAAGTGCCACACGTCCTGGTGCAGGCAGTACCCGTGGCTGAAGACGACGGTGACGGCGGGCGCCGGCACATCCACGGGCGGTACGTCCACGGGCCGGGGCACCGGGCCGCCCGCCTTGTCGTCGGCCGGGCGGGCGGGCCCGTCCGCCGCCGCGTCGATCTCGTCGGTCTCGAAGTACAGGCCGGTGCCGTCCTCCGCGACGGCGGTCCCGGGCGTGCCGCGCAGCGAGCCGTACGGACCGGCGGCGTCCAGCGCGAGCCGCGCCTGGCGCCGCACCGCGCGGCTGACGGGCAGCCGGTCCACGGAGACGGGCGCCGCCACCGCGCCCAGCGCGAGACCCGCCACGCCCACCCGGCGCGACCGGCTCACGACGGGGACTCCGCCCGCCCGGCGCGTTCCCCGTGGTAGACGCGCGGCACGCGGGGCCCGATCCGGGTGACGATCTCGTAGCCGATGGTCCCGGCCGCGCGGGCCCAGTCCTCGGCGGTCGGCTCGCCCCGGTCCCCGGGCCCGAACAGCACGGCCTCGTCTCCGGCCGACGCCGTGTCGCCGCCGAGGTCCACCACGAACTGGTCCATCGCCACCCGGCCGGCGACCGTCCGCCACTTCCCGGCCACCAGCACCGGGCCGCCGCCCGAGGCGTGCCGGGGGATGCCGTCGGCGTACCCGGCCGGGACCAGGGCCAGCGTGGTGGCGCCCGGGGTGGTGTACGCGTGGCCGTAGCTCACGCCGTGGCCGCCCGGGACGCGCTTGACCGACGCCAGCGTCGCCCGCAGCGTCATCACCGGCCGCAGCCCGAAGTCCTCGGGGACGCCGATCTCGGGCGACGGCGACAGCCCGTAGACCGCGACGCCCGGGCGGACCAGGTCGTAGTGGGCGGCGGGCAGGGTGAGCGTCGCCGGGGAGTTCGCCAAGTGCCGCACCTCGGGGTCGAGTCCGGCCCGCGCGGCGGTCGCCAGCGCCTCGGCGAACGCGGCCTGCTGGGCGGCGATCGACGGGTGGCCCGGCTCGTCGGCGCGGGCGAAGTGCGACCACAGGCCGGTGACCGCCACCGCGCCCGCCGCCTCGGCGGCCCGCGCCGAGGCGACCAGGGCGGGCCAGTCGGCGGGCTGGCAGCCGTTGCGGCCCAGGCCGGTGTCGGCCTTCAGGTGCACACGGGCGATACGGCCCGCCGCGCGGGCCGCCGCCGTCACCTTCTCCAGCGCCCATCCGGCGCTGACCGAGATGTCGATGTCCGCCTCGACGGCCCGCCGCCACGGCCCGTCCGGGGTCCACAGCCAGCACAGCAGCCGCCCGGTGTCGCCCGCCGCGCGCAGCGCCAGCGCCTCGTCCGGCGTCGCCGTGCCCAGCCAGGCCGCGCCCGCCTCCCGCGCCGCGCGGGCGCACGGCACCATGCCGTGCCCGTACGCGTCGGCCTTCACCACGGCCATCAACGCCGCGCCGCCGCTCGCCCGTTCGCGGAGCGCGCGGACGTTGGCGCGCAGCGCGCCGAGATCGATGTCGGCGCGCAGCCGTCTGCCGTCCGCGGGTGAGTGGTCGTTCATCATCCTCCAGTGTCGCAGGTGGACCCCGGGCGGACGGGACAGACTTGTGCCATGAGGACCGCATACCGAGTGGAGACCGTCCGGGCCGCCGAACGGGCGCTGATGGCCCGGCTGCCGGAGGGCACGCTGATGGCCAGGGCCGCGGCCGGGCTGGCGGCGGCCTGCGCGGAGCTGCTGGGACCGCGCCGGTACGGGGCCCGCGTGGTGCTGCTGGTCGGCAGCGGCGACAACGGCGGCGACGCCCTGTACGCGGGCGCCCGGCTGGCGCGGCGCGGCGTCGCGGTGACGGCCGTGACGGTGAACCCGGACCGGGCGCACCCCGGCGGCCTGGCCGCGCTGCGGGCGGCGGGCGGGCGGGTGACCGGCCCGGCGGACGCCGGGCGGGTGATCGCGCGGGGCCGGGGGGGGGGGGGGGGGCGCGGGGGGGTGGGGGGGGGGGGGGGGCGGGGGCGGGGCGGGCCGGGGGCGGGGGACTTGTGATATGGGCGGTGGAGCAGTGAAGGGCATGTAGAAAGCAATTCGGGTGCATGTACAGTTACACATGCAGAACAAGGGGGGATGTGATCTATCCGCTTCGTCGGCAGCGTCAGAGGGGTATAAGAGACAGGGGCGGGTGATCGCGCGGGCCCGGCTGGTGGTGGACGGCATCACCGGCATCGGCGGGCGCGGCGGCCTGCGCCCCGAGGCCGGGGAACCGGCGCGGCTGGCGGCCGGGGCCGGGGTGCCGGTGGTGGCGGTGGACCTGCCCAGCGGCGTGGACGCCGACACCGGCGAGGTGGCGGGCCCGGCGGTACGGGCGGCGCTGACCGTGACGTTCGGCACCCACAAGCCGGGGCTGCTGATCGACCCGGCGCGGGAGTACGCGGGCGAGGTGCGGCTGGTGGACATCGGGCTCGGCCCCGAGCTGCCGCCCGAGCCGGAGGCGGAGGCGCTGGAGGACGCCGACGTCGCCGCGCTGCTGCCGCGCCCGGCCGCCGAGTCCGACAAGTACCGGCGGGGCGTGGTCGGCGTGGCGGCCGGGTCGGCCCGTTACCCGGGCGCCGCGGTGCTCGCCGTGGGCGGCGCGCTGCGCGGCGGCGCCGGGGCCGTCCGGTATGTGGGCCGGTCCCCCGCCGACACGATGGTCCTCGCCCGGTACCCGGAGACGCTGGTGTCGTCCGGCCCGCCGCACAAGGCGGGCCGGGTGCAGGCGTGGGTCGTCGGCCCGGGCCTGGGCGACGGGCCCGAGGCGCGGGAGGCGGTCGCGGACGTGCTGGCGTCCGGGATGCCGGTCCTGGTCGACGCGGACGGCCTGCGGCTGCTCGACGCGGAACGGGTCCGCGCCCGCCGCGCGCCGACCCTGCTCACGCCGCACGCCGGGGAGGCCGCCGCGCTGCTGGGCACCGACCGGCGGCGCGTGGAGGAGTCCCGGCTCGCGTCGGTCCGCGAACTGGCCGCGCGGTACGGCGCGACCGTGCTCCTCAAGGGGTCCACGACGGTGATCGCCGACCCGGGCGGCGGCCCGGTCCGGGTCAATCCGACGGGCACCCCCTGGCTGGCGACGGCCGGCAGCGGCGACGTCCTGTCCGGCCTCACCGGGGCGCTGCTGGCGGCCGGGCTGTCCGCGCTGGACGCGGCCTCGGCCGGCGCGTACCTCCACGGCCGGGCGGGCCGTCTGGCCCCGGCGCCCGCGATGGCCTCGACGGTGACGGGGGCGCTGCCGGAGGCGTGGGCCGGGCTGCTGGAGGAGGCGACCGAGGCCGGGAACCCGGCGCTCAGCCCTCGGCGATGACCACGGCCGAGGCCACGCCCGCGTCGTGACTGAGCGACAGGTGCCAGGCCGTCACGCCCAGTTCCGCCGCGCGGGCGGCCACCGTGCCGCGCACCTCCAGGCGCGGAGGCCCGTCGTCCGTCCGGATCACCTCGGCGTCCGTCCAGCGCAGTCCGGGCGGCGCGCCCAGCGCCTTGGCCAGCGCCTCCTTCGCCGCGAACCGGGCGGCCAGCGAGGCGACACCGCGCCGCTCGCCGCTGGGCAGCCACAGCTCGCCCGGCACGAACAGCCGGTCCGCCAGCTCGGGCGTCCGCTCCAGCGACCGGCCGAACCGTTCGATCTCGGCCACGTCGATCCCCACCCCGACGATCACGCGGCCACCACGCCCCCGTCCGCGTCGGTGATCTCGTACCGCGCCTCGTCGGCGTCCCGGCGCACCACCACGACCTGGGCGCCGTCGCCGGACCGCAGCTCCCGCACGTCACGCGTCGCCCGCCCGCCGAAGGCCGCCGCGTCGGAGGCGAGGAACGACTCCCCGTCGCCGAGCCCCACCACCAGCGGCAGCTCCCGGCACGCGCCCACCACCGTGTCCGGGTCGTCGGCGTGCACGGCCAGCAGCGCGTAGGCGCCGCGCAGCGACCGGCACACCTGCCGCATCGCCTCGCCCAGGTCGGCGCAGGAGGAGAACGCCCCGGCCAGCAGGCGCGCCACCTCCTGGCCGTCGGCCCCGGGCCCGCCGGCGCGCACCACGGCGACCCGGCCGGCGGGGTCGAGCCGCGGGGGCGCGGGCCCCTCGGCGGCGAGCCGCACCTGCCCGATCGCGCTGCCGCCGGCCGGCAGCGGCCCCCGGTCCAGCACGCGGCGCAGCGCGGGCAGATCCCCGGCCGTGCCCGCCGCCGCCAGGCCGCCGTCGGCGAGCACGGCGACCCCCGAGCAGACCCCGGAGCAGACCCCCGAGCGGACTTCCGCGGCGCTGCCTGGCGTCCCGATCCGGCCCAGCCCGGCGAGGACCACGTCCAGGGCGGAGCCCGCCCCTGTGTAACCGACCATCCCGCACATGCGGGCAGAGTAGCCGGACCTGGACAATGGGCGCGTGACAACCTCGCTCCAGCAGCAGACTCCCTTCGTCGACCTCAGCCGCACGGAGTGGAGCGCGCTGCGCGAACGCACGCCCCTGCCGTTGACGGCCGACGAGGTCGAGCGGATGCGCGGCCTCGGTGACGTCATCGACCTGACGGAGGTCGTGGAGGTCTACCTGCCGCTGTCCCGGCTGCTCAACCTGTACGTGGGCGCGACGGAGGGCCTGCGGGCCGCCGTCAGCACCTTCCTGGGCGGCGCCCAGCCCACGACCCCGTTCGTCATCGGCGTCGCGGGCAGCGTGGCGGTCGGCAAGTCCACGGTGGCCCGCCTGCTGCGGGCGCTGCTGGCCCGCTGGCCCGAGCACCCGAGGGTCGAACTGGTCACCACGGACGGATTCCTGCTGCCCAACGCCGAGTTGACGCGGCGTGGGCTGATGGCGCGCAAGGGCTTCCCCGAGTCGTACGACCGGCGGGCGCTGACCCGGTTCGTGGCGGACGTGAAGGCGGGCAAGGAGGAGGTGAGCGCGCCGGTGTACTCCCACCTCACCTACGACATCGTCCCGGGCGAACGGCTGACCGTGCGCCGCCCGGACATCCTGATCCTGGAGGGCCTCAACGTGCTCCAGCCCACGCAGGTGGGACGCGTGGGGCTGGCCGACTACTTCGACTTCTCGGTGTACGTGGACGCCAGGCCGGAGGACATCGGCGGCTGGTACCTGGACCGCTTCCGCAAGCTGCGGGACACGGCGTTCCAGGACCGGGCGTCGTACTTCCGGCGGTACGCCGAGGCCACCGAGGAGGAGGCGATGGCGTACGCGCGGAACCAGTGGCGCAGCATCAACGAGCCGAACCTCCGCGAGAACATAGCCCCGACCCGCTCCCGCGCCACCCTGGTCCTCCAGAAGGGCTTCGATCACAAGGTCCGCCGCCTGCGCCTGCGCAAGCTCTGAGCGGTCACCCCAGGGCGGACTTCACCACGTCGGCCAGGCCCGCCGCCACCGCGCGGGCCTGGGCGGCGTCGGCCGCCTCGACCATCACGCGCACCAGCGGCTCGGTCCCGGAGGGGCGCAGCAGGACACGGCCCGTCTCGCCGAGCTGCCGCTCCGCCTCGGCGACCGCCTCGGCGAGTTCGCGGCAGTCCGCGACCCGGGAGCGGTCCACGTCCGGGACGTTGATCAGCACCTGCGGCAGCCGTTCCATCACCCCGGCCAGCTCGCCCAGCGACCGGCCCGTCGCCGCCACCCGGGCGGCCAGCAGCAGGCCGGTGAGGGTGCCGTCGCCGGTCGTCGCGTGGTCCAGCACGATCACGTGCCCGGACTGCTCGCCGCCGAGCGAGAAGCCGCCGCGCTTCATCTCCTCCAGCACGTAACGGTCCCCGACCGCCGTCTGCCGCAGCCGCAGCCCCTCCCGTTCCATCGCCAGGGTGAAGCCGAGGTTCGACATCACCGTGGCGACGACCGTGTCGTGCCGCAGCGTGCCCGCCTCCCGCATGGCGACGCCCAGCACGGCGAGGATCTGGTCGCCGTCCACCGGCGTGCCCGCCGCGTCGACGGCCAGGCAGCGGTCCGCGTCGCCGTCCACCGCGATGCCCAGGTGGGCGCCGTGTTCGCGCACGGCGGCGCACAGCGGGCCGAGGTGGGTGGAGCCGTAGCCGTCGTTGATGTTGAGGCCGTCGGGCTCGGCGCCGATGGTGACGACCTCCGCGCCGGCCCGCGCGAACACCTCGGGCGCGACCCGCGACGCCGCGCCGTGCGCCGCGTCGATGACGACCTTGACGCCGTCCAGCCGGTTGGGCAGCACCCGCACCAGGTGCGCCACGTACGCGTCGAAGCCCGCGCCGTACTCGGTGACCCGGCCGACGCCCGCGCCCACCGGGCGCCGCCACGGCTGGCCGGCCGCGTGCTCCCCGTACACGGTCTCGATGCGGTCCTCCAGCTCGTCGGCCAGCTTGTGGCCGCCCGCCGCGAAGAACTTGATGCCGTTGTCGGGCATGGGGTTGTGGCTGGCGGAGAGCATCACGCCGAAGTCCGCGGCGAGGGAGCCGGTCAGGTACGCGACGGCCGGCGTCGGCAGCACACCGACCCGCAGGACGTCCACGCCCGCGCTGGCCAGCCCGGCCACCACCGCCGCCTCCAGGAACTCCCCGGACGCCCGCGGGTCCCGCCCGACGACCGCCAGCGGACGCGTGCGGGAGGCGCGCCCCGCCCCGGACAGGTCGCCCGCCTCGACGAGCACACTCGCCGCGGCGACCGACAGGCCGAGCGCCATCTCGGCGGTGAGATCCGCGTTGGCGACGCCGCGCACGCCGTCCGTGCCGAAGAGTCGTCCCACAGTGTTCCCTCCGAAGTTTCCGACGAGCGGCTCATGCGTCAACCGTAGGCAGCGCTGACCTTATGTGGCGGTAACCCTATAAAAGGAACGCCCCGACAGCACGGATCCGCTGTCGGGGCGTTGACCGGTGAAGGGTTAGCGCTTGCTGTACTGCGTCCCCTTGCGGGCCTTCTTCAGACCGGCCTTCTTCCGCTCCACCGCACGGGCGTCACGGGTCAGGAAGCCGGCCTTCTTCAGGGGGCCGCGGTTGTTGTCCACGTCCGCCTCGTTGAGCGCGCGGGCCACGCCGAGGCGCAGGGCGCCCGCCTGGCCGGAGACGCCGCCGCCGGAGATGCGGGCGACGACGTCGTAGCGCTCGTCGAGTTCGAGCACCTTGAAGGGCTCGTTCACGGACTGCTGGTGCACCTTGTTGGGGAAGTAGCCCTCCAGGGTGCGGCCGTTGATCTTCCACTTGCCGCTGCCGGGAACGATCCGCACGCGGGCGATCGCGTTCTTCCGGCGGCCGGTGCCGGCGCCGGGCAGCGGGTCGCCGAAGCGGGCTGAGGACGTCTCGGCGCCGGCGAACTCCTCCGGCGTGCTCTCGGTCGTGTACTCCTCGACCTCGGGGACCTCGGCGTCAAGGGTTTCGGTGGTGGGCTCGGCCACGGTTCTCCTCAGATTCTCTCTCGTGTACTACGTGGCCGGACTACTGCGCGACCTGGGTGATCTCGAACGCGACCGGCTGCTGCGCGGCGTGCGGGTGCTCGGGACCCGCGTACACCTTGAGCTTGGAGAACATCTGGCGGCCGAGGGTGTTCTTCGGCAGCATGCCCTTGACGGCCTTCTCGACGGCCTTCTCGGGGTTGTTCTTCAGCAGGTCCTCGTAACGGACGGACCGCAGACCGCCCGGGTATCCGGAGTGCCGGTAGGCCATCTTCTGGGTCCGCTTGTTGCCGGAGAGGTGCACCTTGTCGGCGTTGACGATGATGACGAAGTCACCCGTGTCAACGTGCGGCGCGTACACCGGCTTGTGCTTGCCCCGCAGAAGGGTGGCGGCCTGGGCGGCCAGGCGGCCCAGGACGACATCGGCGGCGTCGATGACGTGCCATTGACGCTGGATGTCGGTGGGCTTGGGGCTGAACGTACGCACGGTCGTAGCCTTCGCTTCTTCAGTGGTGAGACTCTGACAAGGCCACCCGGCGATCACGGCAGAAAGAGCCGCACTCCGGTGACGCAAACCGGGTGGCGACCGCTGGCAACCGTCCTGGTGGACCGGCGCAAGGCCCCTCACGTGAGATCGAGCAAGCCATACGCATTATCGACCAGGCAGAGTACCGCTCTCGCGCGGGCCGGGTCAAAACGAGGCCCCGCGCGCTCGCCACACGGCGCCGCCGGGAAGTACTTTCCGGTCAGCCTACTCCGGCCGGCCGGCGCGCGGGCAGCCGCTCCCGCCCGTTCCCTCCGGCGCCCCCACGCTCCCGGCGCGGAGCGCACCACTAAACTTCGCCCATGAGTTACGGGCAGGGGGGACCGGCGTGGGTCCCCGGGGGATCGAACACTCCGGACTGGGACGCGCTCGCCGCAGACGCCGAGCGGCGGCGCGGGCGCCGGAGGCTGACCCCGATCGGCGGCTCGGCGGGGGCCGCCCCGGCCATCAGCACCGTGGTCGCGCTCGCCATCGTCAACCAGAGCGACGACGAGCGCGCCGACGCCTCCGACGGCCCGTCCGCGACCCTCCCCGACCCCTCCGACCTGCCCTCCGGCAGCGACGACGCCGAACCCAGCTTCGAGGAGACGACGCTCCCGCCCCTGCCGCAGCCGCGCGAGTTCATCTCCGACGCCGACAAGGACCTCGCCCCCTTCGAGCCCGGCACGTTCTGGGCCGGGGACACCATGGAGATCGACGGCCGGACCTACACCGAGGCCGCCACCGACGGCGCCACCGACTGTGCCCAGGGCACCAGCGCCGACCTCGGCGCGGTCCTCGCGGACCACGGCTGCACCGGCCTGGTGCGCGCCACCTACACCGCCGACGGCGTCGCGGTGACCGTGGGCGTCGCCCAGTTCCCCTCCGAGGAGGACGCCGCCGCCGCCCGCGAGGAGGCCGGCGGCGCCGGGATGTACCTGCTGGCGCTGACCGGCGGCGACGCGCCCGTCTTCTGCCAGCTCGGCGGCTGCCGCACCACCAGCAACCAGGTCGGCCGCTACGCCTACTTCACCCTCGCGGGCAACAGCGACGGCACCCCCGACAGCGGCGACGGCACCCCGGCCCAGCAGGCGGCCAGGGACGGCAACGACCACGCCTTCGCCAGCATCATCCAGCGCGGCGAGGCCCAGGCGTCGGCCTCCGCCAGCGCGATCGTCGAGGAGCGGCGGCGCAACGAGGACGGCTGAGCCGGCGCCCAGGTCACGGCCCGGTCAGCCTTCAGGACCGGCGGCGAGCGTCCGGAGGTTGCGGGCCTCGGCGTTGCGGGCCGCGAGGGCGTCGTCCGGCGGATAGGCGACCTTCTCCAGGGTCAGCCCGTGCGGCCGGACCACATGCACCGCGGAGTCCCGCGTCCGGGCCGCCAGCACCGCCGCCGGCCACTCCGGCGCCCGGTGCCCGTCCCCGACGAACAGCAGCGCGCCCACCAGCGAACGCACCATGTTGTGGCAGAACGCGTCCGCCTCGACCGTTCCCTCCACGATGCCGTCGGGCCGCCGTTCCCAGCGCAGGTCCCGCAGCGCCCGGATCGTCGTCGCGCCCTCGCGCCGCTTGCAGAACGCGGCGAAGTCGTGCTCGCCCAGCAGCCGCCGTGACGCCTCGTTCATCGCCGCCACGTCCAGCGGCCAGTTGTGCCACAGCACGTGCCCGCGCAGCAGCGGATCGACCCCGCCCGGCTGGTCGCTCACGCGGTAGGCGTAGCGCCGCCAGATCGCCGAGAACCGGGCGTTGAAGAACTCCGGCGCCCGCGCCGCCCGCCACACCCGCACGTCCTGCGGCAGCCGTCCCGCCAGCCTGCGCACGAGCCGGTCGTGCTGCTCGGCCCAGACCTCCTCCGGCAGGTCCACGTGGGCGACCTGGCCCCGGGCGTGCACCCCCGCGTCCGTACGGCCGGCCACGGTCAGCTCGTACCGTTCGGCGCGCGAGCGGGTCACCACGCGCAGCGCCTCCTCGATCTCCGCCTGGACCGTGCGCCGTCCCTCCTGCCGGGCCCAGCCGGAGAACCCCCGCCCGTCGTAGGACAGGTCCAGGCGCACCCGGACCAGGCCGGGCGGGACCCGGTCCCGCTCGTCGCTCATGGCCCGCTTTCCCCTCGCTTACCCTTCGCCGCCGTACGACGGAACGCCGCTGGGCCCGCTCCCACAAGGGGAACAGGCCCAGCGGACCAGGACAGGACGCGGACGGTCAGGCGTCCTTCTCGGCCTGCTCGTCCTTGGACTGCTCGGCGGCCTCCGCGGCCTCGGCGGTTTGCTCCGCCTCGGTGCCCTCGGTGGTCTCGGTCGCCTTGGCGGCCTCGGCCTCCTTCACCGCGCGGGTGGTGGCGGCCTCGGCCTCGCCGACCGCCTCCTGCTGCACGGTGAGGGCCTCCACCAGCTCGATGACCGCCATCGGGGCGTTGTCGCCACGACGCGGGCCGACCTTGGTGATCCGGGTGTAGCCACCGGGACGGTTGGCGAACTTCGGACCGATCTCCGTGAACAGCGTGTGGACCACGCTCTTGTCGCGGATGGTCTGCATCACCTGGCGACGGTTGTGCAGGTCGCCCTTCTTCGCCTTGGTGATGAGCCGCTCGGCGACCGGACGCAGCCGCCGGGCCTTGGCCTCGGTGGTCTTGATGCGGCCGTGCTCGAACAGCGCGGTGGCGAGGTTCGCCAGAATCAGACGCTCGTGGGCGGGGCTGCCGCCCAGCCTGCGGCCCTTGGTGGGCGTCGGCATGGTTCTCTCCTGTCGGTGTCTGCACCGGCCGTGTCAGGTACCGGTGTCAGCTTCCCCCGGGCGGGCGGACGCCCGCCCGGGAAGATCAGTACTGCTCGGTCTCGGCGAACCCGGTGTCGCCGTCGTCCTCCGCGCCGAACGCGTCGGCGGCGGTGGTCGGGTCGAATCCGGGCGGGCTGTCCTTCAGGGCCAGGCCCATGCCGGCCAGCTTCGCCTTGACCTCGTCGATCGACTTCGCGCCGAAGTTGCGGATGTCGAGGAGGTCCGCCTCGGAGCGGGCCACCAGCTCGCCCACCGAGTGGATGCCCTCGCGCTTGAGGCAGTTGTAGGAGCGGACGGTCAGCTCCAGCTCCTCGATCGGCAGCGCCAGATCGGCGGCGAGCGCGGCGTCCGTCGGGGACGGGCCCATGTCGATGCCCTCGGCGTCGACGTTCAGCTCGCGCGCCAGGCCGAACAGCTCGACCAGCGTCTTGCCGGCCGACGCCATCGCGTCACGCGGACGCATGGCCTCCTTGGTCTCGACGTCGACGATCAGCTTGTCGAAGTCGGTGCGCTGCTCGACACGGGTGGCCTCCACCTTGTAGGTGACCTTCAGCACGGGGCTGTAGATGGAGTCCACGGGGATGCGGCCGATCTCCTGACCGGCCTGCTTGTTCTGCACCGCCGAGACGTAGCCGCGACCGCGCTCGACGGTCAGCTCCATCTCCAGCTTCCCCTTGTTGTTCAGGGTCGCGAGCACCAGGTCGGGGTTGTGCACCTCGACACCGGCCGGCGGGGCGATGTCCGCGGCGGTCACCAGACCGGGGCCCTGCTTGCGCAGGTACATCACCACGGGCTCGTCGTGCTCGGAGGAGACGACGAGCTGCTTGATGTTGAGGATCAGGTCGGTGACGTCCTCCTTGACGCCCGGCACGGTGGTGAACTCGTGCAGCACGCCGTCGACGCGGATGCTGGTGACGGCCGCGCCGGGGATGGAGGAGAGCAGCGTGCGCCGCAGGGAGTTGCCGAGGGTGTAGCCGAAGCCCGGCTCCAGCGGCTCGATCACGAACCGGGAGCGGAACTCGTCGACGACCTCTTCGGTCAGGGAGGGACGCTGAGCGATCAGCATGGTGAGGCTCCAGTCTTCGGCACCCGCTATTTGATGCCGAGCCAGACGATGTGTGCGACAAGGATACGGGTGGAGCCGCGCGTGTCACACGGCTCCACCCGCGTCCGGAGGATCGGGCTCGCGCTCGGTTACTTCGAGTAGAGCTCGACGATGAGCTGCTCCTGCACCTGGGTGTCGATCACCTGGCGCTCGGGCAGCGAGTGGACGAGGATCCGCAGCCGCGACGGGATGGACTCCAGCCACGCCGGAACCGTCTTGTCCCCGGCCTCGGCCTGCGCCACCTGGAAGGGGGTCAGGACGCGGGAGGACTCACGGACCTCGATGATGTCGTTCGGCGAGACACGCGCCGAGGGGATGTCGGTCTTCCGGCCGTTGACCACGATGTGGCCGTGCCGGACGAGCTGACGGGCGTGGTCGCGGGACTTGGCGAAGCCGGCCCGGTAGACCACGTTGTCGAGACGGGACTCCAGGATGCGGAGCAGGTTCTCACCCGTCTTGCCCGACTGACGGTTCGCCTCGTTGTAGTACCCCCGGAACTGCTTCTCCAGGACGCCGTAGATGCGCGCGCACTTCTGCTTCTCGCGCTTCTGCAGCAGGTACTCGCTGTCCTTGGTGCGCCCGCGTCCGTGCTCACCCGGGGGGTAAGGACGGATCTCGATCGGGCACTTAGCGCTTTCGCACTTGGCTCCCTTGAGGAAGAGCTTCTGCTTCTCCCGACGGCAACGCTTGCAGTCGGCCCCGGTGTAACGCGCCATGTTCTCTCAGTCTCCTACTTCACCTGGTCAGACGCGCCGGCGCTTGGGCGGGCGGCAGCCGTTGTGCGGGGTCGGGGTGACGTCCTGGATCGAGCCGACCTCCAGGCCGGTGGCCTGGAGGGAGCGGATCGCGGTCTCGCGGCCGGAGCCGGGTCCCTTGACGAAGACGTCGACCTTGCGCATCCCGTGCTCCTGCGCCCGGCGCGCCGCGTTCTCCGCGGCCATCTGCGCCGCGAACGGCGTCGACTTCCGGGAGCCCTTGAAGCCGACGTGACCGGCGGAGGCCCAGGAGATCACGTTGCCCGTCGGGTCGGTGATCGAGACGATGGTGTTGTTGAACGTGCTCTTGATGTGGGCGTGCCCGTGAGCGACGTTCTTCTTTTCCTTGCGGCGCACTTTCTTGGCGCCGGCGGAACGGCCCTTTGGAGGCATGTGGTGTTAACTCCCGTGGAGGTGGTCGGTCCTGCTGCCGGACCGCTTGCGGCGTCCGGTCGGACTACTTCTTGCCCGGCTTCTTCTTGCCGGCGATCGCGCGACGCGGGCCCTTGCGGGTGCGGGCGTTGGTCTTGGTCCGCTGGCCGTGAACGGGCAGGCCACGGCGGTGACGGATGCCCTCGTAGCACTGGATCTCGACCTTGCGGCGGATGTCGGCCTGGATCTCGCGACGGAGGTCACCCTCGGTGCGGATGTTGTTGTCCACGTACTCGCGGATCTTGACGAGGTCTTCCTCGACCAGATCACGCACGCGCGTGTCCGGGTTCACCCCGGTGTTGGCGAGCGTCTCCTTGGCAAGGGTGCGCCCGATGCCGAAGACGTAGGTGAGAGCGACCTCGACGCGCTTGTCACGCGGAAGGTCGACGCCTGCGAGGCGTGCCATGTGGTGTGGCTCCTGATGTGGTGTCGTCGGAGGTCTGACGCAGCACCGTTCCCTGACCGTCGAGGTCCCGGGTCCCCGGCC
Source organism: Streptomyces specialis (assembly GCF_001493375.1). Lineage (GTDB taxonomy): Bacteria > Actinomycetota > Actinomycetes > Streptomycetales > Streptomycetaceae > Streptomyces > Streptomyces specialis. The sequence continues at coordinate 118,136 of NZ_LN929897.1, read as the reverse complement.
TCCGACCGGGGGTGTCGTCCCCGCGCAGAGCGAGGGGTCGGGTATCTGCTGTGAGCTGTTGTCGCGTGCGTCCGCGAAGCGGCTGCGAAAAGTACGGTGCGGTCAGCCCTGGCGCTGCTTGTGGCGCAGGTTCTCGCAGATGACCATGACGCGCCCGTGGCGGCGGATCACCTTGCACTTGTCGCAGATCTTCTTGACGCTCGGCCTGACCTTCATGAGTTGAGGCTCTCCGGGTCTTGATCTGCTGTGTCTACGTGGTGCTACTTGTAGCGGTAGACGATCCGCCCGCGCGTCAGGTCGTAGGGAGACAGCTCCACCACGACCCGGTCGTCGGGCAGGATACGGATGTAGTGCATCCGCATCTTGCCGCTGATGTGCGCGAGAACCTGGTGTCCGTTCTGGAGCTCCACCTTGAACATCGCGTTCGGCAGAGACTCGACGACGGTGCCCTCGATCTCGATGGCCCCTTGTTTTTTGGCCATGCTTGAGCGCTTCACCTTCCGGGATCGGCTACCTGGATGGCCCTGGACAGACGGGTGCACCAGGACCGACTGACCAGTCTACGGCACCCCTTGGGAAAAAACGAATCGGTGATCTTTCCCACCGAACAAGATCGTTAAGCCAGCGGATCAGGTGCGGCCGTGACGCCCAGCTCCGCGAGCTTGGCCCGGCCGCCGTCCACGGCGGTGAGCACGAGCGGGCCCTCCTCCAGCAGCGCCACCGAGTGCTCCCAGTGCGCGGCCCAGGTGCCGTCGTTCGTCTTCACGGTCCACTCGTCGGCCAGCACGTGCGTCTTGGGGGTGCCCAGCGAGAGCATCGGCTCGATCGCCAGGCAGAACCCGGGCACCAGGCGCGGGCCGCGCCCGCGCCGGCGGTCCACGTAGTTCAGCAGGTGCGGGTCCATGTGCATCTCGCTGCCGATGCCGTGGCCGCCGTAGTTCTCCACGATGCCGTACTTGCCGGACGGCGGGAGCGGCTGGCGGCGGATGTAGGTCTCGATGGCCTTGGAGATGTCCACCAGCCGGTTGCCCTTGCGCATCGCGGCGATGCCGGCCCACAGCGACTCCTCGGTCACCCGGCTCAACTCGTGGAGCGAGGACGCGTGCCCCTCCCCCACGAAGACCGTCAGCGCCGCGTCCGCGTGCCAGCCGTCGACGATCGCGCCGGCGTCGATCGAGATGATGTCGCCCGCCTTGAGCACGGTCTCCCGGTCCGGGATGCCGTGCACCACGACGTCGTTCACCGACGTGCAGATGCTGGCCGGGAAGCCGCCGTAGCCGAGGAAGTTCGGCTTGGCGTCCCGCTCGGCCAGCACCTGTGCCGCGATGTCGTCCAGCTCCTTGGTGGTGGCGCCGGGCACCGCCGCCTGGGCACAGCGGCGGTGTATCTCGGCGACGACAAGACCGGCCGCGCGCATTTTCGCGATCTGCTCGGGGGTCTTGATTTCCACCATGGGTGATATTCCTCTCGGGCGCCGGATCAGGCGGCGCGTTCCGGCAGGGCGTCCAGCGCCCGCTGGGTGACGTCGGAAACCGGGGCGAGGGCCGGGATCGTGGAGACCAGGCCCTGCGCGCGGTAGTAGTCGATGATGGGCTCGGTCTCCTGGTGGTAGACCGAGAGCCGCTTGCGGACGGTGTCCTCGCGGTCGTCCTCGCGCTGGTACAGCTCGCCGCCACAGACGTCGCAGACGCCGTCCTTCAGCGGGGGCCGGTACGTCGAGTGGAACGCGTGGCTGCTGTCCTTGCGACAGGTGCGGCGGCCGGCGATGCGCTTGACCACCTCGTCCTCGGGGACCTCCAGGTCCAGCACCGCGTCGAGCTTGTGCCCGGCCTCCACCAGCATCCCGTCCAGGGCCTTGGCCTGGGCGATGTTGCGGGGGAAGCCGTCGAGCAGGAAACCGTCCCCGGCGTCCGGCTGGGCGAGCCGGTTCGCGGCCATCGCCACAGTGATCTCGTCCGGTACGAGTCCGCCCTCACGCAGGATGGACTCGACCTGGCGGCCGAGGTCCGTGCCCTGACTGATGTTGGCGCGGAACAGATCGCCGGTGGAGATGTGCGGAATGGCGAGGCGCTCGGCGAGCAACGCGGCTTGCGTGCCCTTACCCGCGCCCGGCGGTCCGACGAGGACGATTCGCATCAGCGTAGGAACCCTTCGTAATTGCGCTGGTGGAGCTGACTCTCAATCTGCCGCACCGTTTCCAGGCCGACACCCACGATGATCAGAATGGATGTCCCACCGAATGGGAAGTCCTGCTCTGCGTTGAACATCACCAGCGCCACGGTAGGCACCAAGGCGATCAGACCCAGATAGAGCGACCCCGGCCACGTGATGCGGTTCAGCACGTAGCTCAGGTACTCGACCGTGGGACGGCCCGCCCGGATACCCGGGATGAACCCACCATACTTCTTCATGTTTTCGGCTACGTCTTCGGGGTTGAAGGTGATGGCCACGTAGAAGAAGGCGAAGAAGACGATGAGCAGGAAGTACGTAGTGATGTAGTACGGGTGGTCACCGCCGGTGAAATGCCGGGTCACCCAGTCCGTCCAGCCGCCGGAATCGGACCCGGCGAACTGCACGAGGAGCTGCGGAATGTAGAGCAGCGACGAGGCGAAGATGACAGGAATCACACCCGCCTGATTGACCTTGAGCGGGATGTACGTCGAGGTGCCACCGTAGGAACGGCGCCCGATCATCCGCTTGGCGTACTGCACGGGGATGCGGCGCTGCGCCAGCTCGACGAAGACCACCAGCCCGACCATGGCGAGACCGCACGCGACGACGGTGCCGAATTCGATCCAGCCGTCGGCCAGGCTGCCCTGCTGCTTGATCTGCCACAGCGAAGCCGGGAACCCGGCGGCGATGGAGACGAACATCAGCATGGACATGCCGTTACCGATACCCCGGTCGGTAATCAGTTCACCCATCCACATGATGAGTGCGGTGGCGGATGTGAGGGCAATCACCATGACCAGCGTCGTGAAGACGGAGTCGTCGGGGATGATGTCGTTACGCACCGTGCACTGGGGGAAGAGGGTGCCACTGCGGGCGGTCGCCACCAGACCCGTCGCCTGGAGCACGGCGAGAGCCATGGTGAGATACCGCGTGTACTGGGTGATCTTCGCCTGGCCGGCCTGTCCCTCCTTCTTGAGGGCCTCCAGCCGGGGGATCACGACCACGAGCAACTGAAGGATGATGCTCGCGGTGATGTAGGGCATGATGCCGAGGGCGAACACGGTGAGCTGCAGCAACGCCCCGCCGCTGAACATGTTCACCAGACCGAACAGACTCGAACCCCCTCCGAGGTCCTCGGCCTCCTTCACACACTGATCGACGTTCTGGAAGCTGACCCCGGGCACCGGGACGTGCTGGCCGAGCCGGAACAGCACGACGATGCCAAGTGTGAAGACCAGCTTCTTACGCAGGTCGGGCGTCTGGAACGCCCGTGCGAACGCGGTGAGCACGGCTCCTCCTGCGCCCCCCGCGGTGAGCGCGAGAGGTTCGGTCTTAGAAGTCCAATGAATATGACAGAACGGGTGACGACAACGGACGCCACCTTACCGGCGCGGGCCCCGGGCCGGAACGACTGACCGGGGACGCCCATGCGCGGACGTCCCCGGTCAGTCTTACCTTTTCGGCCGTGCGTCCACCGACTCAGGAACCGTCGGTGACGGTGCCACCGGCCGCGGTGATCTTCTCCTTCGCCGAGGCGGAGACGGCGTCGACCGTCACCGTCAGGGCCACGGAGATCTCACCGGAACCCAGCACCTTCACGAGCTCGTTCTTGCGCACCGCGCCCTTGGCGACCAGGTCCTCGACGGTCACCTCTCCACCCTCCGGGTAGAGGGCGGCGAGACGGTCGAGGTTGACGACCTGGAACTGCTTGTGGGCGGGGTTGCGGAAGCCCTTGAGCTTCGGCAGCCGCTGGATCAGCGGGAGCTGACCGCCCTCGAAGCCCGCCCTGACCTGGTACCGGGCCTTGGTGCCCTTGGTGCCGCGGCCCGCGGTCTTGCCCTTGGACGCCTCACCACGACCCACCCGGATCTTGGCCTTCTTGGCGCCCGGCGCGGGACGCAGGTCGTGGAGCTTCAGGGGGCCGCTCGTGGCGGTCTCCTTCTTGGCGAGGTCCGCCATCTCAGTCCACCTCCTCGACCGTCACCAGATGCCGCACGGTCGTGGCCATGCCGCGGATCTCCGGGCGGTCTTCCTTGACGACCACGTCGTTGATACGCCGCAGCCCGAGCGAGCGCAGCGTCTCCCGGTGGTTCTGCTTGCTCCCGATGCGGGACTTGACCTGAGTGATCTTCAGCCGGGCCATCACGCACCCACCCCGGCGCGCGCCCGCAGCAGAGCGGCGGGAGCGACGTCCTCGAGCGGCAGACCACGGCGGGCGGCGATCTCCTCGGGGCGCTGAAGGCCCTTCAGAGCGGCCACCGTGGCGTGCACGATGTTGATCGGGTTGGACGAGCCGAGCGACTTGCTCAGCACGTCGTGGATGCCCGCGCACTCCAGCACGGCGCGCACCGGGCCGCCGGCGATCACGCCGGTACCCGGCGAGGCCGGCTTGAGCAGCACGACACCCGCGGCTTCCTCACCCTGGAACGGGTGCGGGATGGTGCCCTGGATGCGGGGGACCTTGAAGAAGTGCTTCTTGGCCTCCTCGACACCCTTGGCGATGGCGGCCGGCACCTCCTTGGCCTTGCCGTACCCGACACCGACGGTGCCGTCGCCGTCGCCCACCACGACCAGCGCGGTGAAGCTGAAGCGGCGACCACCCTTCACTACCTTGGCGACACGGTTGATCGCGACGACACGCTCGACGTACGCGGTCTTCTCGGCGGCGGCGCCGCCGTCCCGGCCCTTACGGTCCCGCCGCTCGCCGCCCCCCGCGCCACCACCGCGGCGCTGTGGTCCAGCCATTGGAATTACCTCTCTCGATTCAGTCGACGGGACCGGCTCAGAACTTGAGCCCCGCCTCGCGGGCGGCGTCCGCCAGCGCGGCGACGCGCCCGGCGTACCTGTTACCCCCGCGGTCGAACACCACGGCCTCGACGCCCGCGGCCCTGGCCCGCTCGGCCACCAGCGCGCCGACGCGCTTGGCCTTGTCGCTCTTGTCGCCCTCGGCGCCACGGATGGACACGTCGAGAGACGAGGCGGAGGCGAGCGTGTGCCCGACGGTGTCGTCCACGACCTGCGCCACCATGTGGCGGTTGGAACGAGTCACCACCAGGCGCGGACGCTCGGTCGTGCCGGAGATCTTCTTGCGGATGCGCACGTGGCGGCGCTTGTTCGCGACACGCTTGCGCGCGTCGCCCTTGGCGATCTTGATGCCGTATGCCATGGCTACTTACCAGCCTTTCCGACCTTGCGGCGGATGACTTCGCCCTCGTACTTCACGCCCTTGGCCTTGTACGGGTCGGGCTTCCGCAGCTTGCGGATGTTGGCCGCGACCTCGCCGACCTTCTGCTTGTCGATCCCCTCGACGCTGAACCGGGTCGGGGTCTCGACCTTGAACGCGATGCCCTCCGGGGGCTCGACGAGAATCGGGTGGCTGTAGCCCAGCGAGAACTCGAGGCTGGTGCCCTTGGCCTGGACGCGGTAACCGACGCCGCTGATCTCGAGCTTCTTGATGTAGCCCTGAGTGACACCGGTGATCATGTTGGCCACCAGCGTGCGCGACAGGCCGTGCAGAGCACGGTAGCGGTTCTCGTCGTTGGGACGGCTCACCAGGATGGCACCGTCCTCGCCACGGGACACCTCGATCGGCGCGACGACGGTGTGCGACAGGGCGCCCTTGGGGCCCTTCACCTCGACCTTGCGCCCCTCGATGGTGACGTCCACACCGGCGGGAATCTGGATCGGCTGCTTGCCAATACGCGACATGGCTCTCCTCCGTTCCCTTCCGTCACCAGACGTAGGCGAGGACTTCCCCACCCACGCCCTTCTTCTGCGCCTGCTTGTCGGTGAGCAGCCCGTGCGACGTGGAGATGATCGCCACGCCCAGGCCGCCGAGCACCTTCGGCAGACTCGTGGACTTCGCGTAGACCCGAAGGCCCGGCTTGGAGATCCGCTTGATGCCGGCGATCGAGCGCTCGCGGTTCGGGCCGTACTTCAGCTCGAGCACGAGGGCCTTGCCCACCTGGGCTTCCTCGGTCTTCCAGCCGGTGATGTAGCCCTCCTGCTGGAGGATCTCCGCGATGTGCGACTTGATCTTGCTGTGCGGCATCACGACGGAGTCGTGGTACGCCGAGTTCGCGTTCCGCAGACGGGTCAGCATGTCTGCGATCGGATCGGTCATGGTCATGTAACGGCCTTGGGCCTCTCTCGCCGGGGTTTCCTCGCCCGCGCGGTGACGCGCGGACACGGGACCTACGGCGTAGTCGGTGTTACCAGGAGCTCTTGGTGACGCCCGGCAGCTCGCCGCGGTGCGCCATCTCACGGAGGCACACACGGCACAGGCCGAACTTGCGGTACACGGAGTGCGGCCGGCCGCAGCGCTGGCAGCGCGTGTAGCCACGCACGGCGAACTTCGGCTTGCGGCTGGCCTTGGCGATCAGAGCCTTCTTCGCCACGGTCACGCCTCCTTGAAGGGGAATCCGAGGAGGCGCAGCAGGCTGCGGCCCTCGTCGTCGGTCGTGGCCGTGGTGACCACGGTGATGTCCATGCCCCGCACCCGGTCGATGCGGTCGGGGTCGATCTCGTGGAACATGACCTGCTCCGTGAGACCGAACGTGTAGTTCCCCCGCCCGTCGAACTGCTTGGGGGACAGGCCGCGGAAGTCGCGGATGCGCGGCAGCGCCAGCGACAGCAGCCGGTCGAGGAACTCCCACATCCGGTCGCCGCGCAGCGTCACGTGCGCGCCGATCGGCTGCCCCTCGCGCAGCTTGAACTGCGCGATGGACTTGCGGGCCTTGGTCACGGTCGGCTTCTGACCGGTGATCGTGGCGAGGTCGCGCACGGCGCCCTCGATCAGCTTGGAGTCGCGGGCGGCGTCGCCCACACCCATGTTGACCACGATCTTGGTCAGGCCCGGCACCTGCATGATGTTCGGGTACTGGAACTCGTCACGCAGCTTGCCGATGATCTCTTCGCGGTACCGCGTCTTCAGACGCGGCACGGCGTTGGCGGTGGCAGTGGTCATCAGATGTCCTCACCGGTCCGGCGCGCAACGCGGATCTTGTTGCCGTCCTCGTCGAAGCGGTAGCCGATCCGGGTGGTGACCTTCTTGCCGTCCTTCTCCACCACCAGCGCGACATTGCTCACGTGGATGGGGGCCTCGGTCGTGATGATGCCACCGGTCTTGGACCCGCGGGCGGTCGCGCCGGCCTTCGTGTGCTTCTTGACCCGGTTGACACCCTCGACCAGGACGCGGTCCTCGCGGGGGAAGGCCACGATGACCTTGCCCTGCTTGCCCTTGTCCTTACCGGTGATGACCTGGACCAGGTCGCCCTTCTTGATCTTCATGCTCACAGCACCTCCGGCGCGAGCGAGATGATCTTCATGAACTTCTTCTCGCGCAGCTCACGGCCCACCGGGCCGAAGATACGGGTGCCACGGGGGTCGCCGTCGTTCTTGAGGATGACGGCGGCGTTCTCGTCGAAGCGGATGTACGAGCCGTCCGGCCGCCGGCGCTCCTTGACGGCGCGCACGACGACAGCCTTGACGACGTCGCCCTTCTTCACATTGCCACCGGGGATAGCGTCCTTGACGGTGGCCACGATGACGTCACCGATGCCCGCGTAGCGGCGCCCGGATCCACCGAGAACGCGGATGCAGAGGATCTCCTTGGCACCCGTGTTGTCGGCGACGCGCAGTCGCGACTCCTGCTGGATCATTGGTTACTTCGCCTTCTCCAGAATCTCCACGACGCGCCAGCGCTTGGTCGCGGACAGCGGACGGGTCTCCATCAGAAGAACGCGGTCACCGATACCGGCGACGTTCTGCTCGTCGTGGGCCTTGAGCTTGCTCGTCCGGCGAATGATCTTGCCGTACAGGGCGTGCTTGACCCGGTCCTCGACAGCGACAACGACGGTCTTGTCCATCTTGTCGCTGACGACCAGACCCTCACGGGTCTTCCGTCGGCCGCGCTCAGTCGTCTCAGTCACAGTCTTCTCACTCATCAGGCGTTCTCCACCGCCCCGGCGGGCTCCACCGACTCGATACCGAGCTCGCGCTCGCGCATCAGCGTGTAGATCCGGGCGATGTCCTTGCGGACGGCCCTGAGCCGGCTGTTGTTCTCGAGCTGGCCGGTCGCCGCCTGGAAGCGGAGCCGGAACAGCTCCTCCTTCGCCTCGCGCAGCTTCACGACGAGCTCCTCGTCGTTCAGCTCCCGGAGCTCCGCTGCCTTGGTACCGGCTGCCATCACGCCTCACCTGCCTCGCGCCGGACGATCCGGCACTTCATCGGAAGCTTGTGCGCGGCGCGGATCAGCGCCTCACGAGCGATCTTCTCGTTGGGGTAGGAGAGCTCGAACATCACGCGCCCCGGCTTGACGTTCGCGATCCACCACTCCGGCGAACCCTTGCCGGAACCCATGCGGGTCTCGGCCGGCTTCTTGGTCAGCGGACGGTCGGGGTAGATGTTGATCCACACCTTGCCGCCACGCTTGATGTGCCGGGTCATCGAGATACGGGCGGCCTCGATCTGCCGGTTCGTCACGTAGGCGCCGGTGACGGCCTGGATGCCGTACTCACCGAAGGCGACCTCGGTACCACCCTTGGCAGCACCCTTGCGCTTGGGGTGGTGCTGCTTGCGGTACTTGACCTTGCGAGGGATCAGCATGGTCTCAGCTCTCCGTTCCCGTGCTCTCGGCGGCGGGGGCGGCGGGCGCCTCGGCCTTGGGAGCCTCGGCGGCGGGCGCGCCCTGCTGCTGCGGCCTGCGTCCGCGGCCACCGCGCTCGCCACGACCACGGGCGGGGCGGTCGCCACCGGGACCACCGGGACCGCGGGCCGGACGGTTCCCGGCGCGGGCGGCGGCGTTCTCGGCGCGGACCTCGGCGATGTTCTTCACGTCGCCCTTGTAGATCCAGACCTTGACCCCGATGCGGCCGAAGGTGGTGCGGGCCTCGAAGAAGCCGTAGTCCACGTTGGCGCGCAGGGTGTGCAGGGGCACGCGGCCCTCGCGGTAGAACTCGGAGCGGGACATCTCGGCGCCGCCGAGACGGCCGCCGCACTGGATCTTGATGCCCTTGGCGCCGGCCTTCATCGTGCTCTGCATCGACTTGCGCATGGCACGGCGGAAGGAGACGCGGGAGGAGAGCTGCTCGGCGACCGCCTGGGCGACGAGCTGCGCGTCCAGCTCGGGGTTTTTGACCTCGAGGATGTTGAACTGGATCTGCTTGCCGGTCAGCTTCTCCAGGTTGCCCCGGAGCCGGTCGGCCTCCGCGCCGCGGCGGCCGATGACGATGCCCGGCCGGGCGGTGTGGACGTCGACGCGGACGCGGTCGCGGGTGCGCTCGATCTCCACCTTGGAGATACCGGCGCGCTCCATGCCCTGCGTGAGCATGCGGCGGATCGCGACGTCTTCCTTGACGTAGTCCTTGTACAGCTTGTCGGCGTACCAGCGCGACTTGAAGTCGGTGGTGATGCCGAGCCGGAACCCGTGCGGGTTTACCTTCTGCCCCATTACCGGGTCCCTTCCTTGCTGCTGACGACCACCGTGATGTGGCTGGTCCGCTTACGGATCCGGTAGGCGCGGCCCTGGGCACGCGGCCGGAACCGCTTCAGGGTCGGGCCCTCGTCGACGTACGCCTCACTCACGTAAAGGCTGGCGACGTCCGTGTGGTTGTAGTTGTGCGCGGCGTTGGCGATGGCGCTGTCGAGCACCTTGCCCACCGGCTCACTGGCGGCCTGCGGGGCGAAGCGCAGGACCGCCTGGGCCTCCGCGGCGTCCTTGCCGCGAATGAGGTCCACCACACGGCGGGCCTTCATGGGCGTGACGCGGATGTACCGCGCGATAGCCCTGGCTTCCATGGTTGTCCCTTCGGTGTCGGTCATGATCTGCACACCCCGCTCAGCGGCGCCGCGACTTGCGGTCGTCCTTCACGTGGCCGCGGAAGGTGCGGGTCGGCGCGAACTCGCCGAGCTTGTGGCCGACCATCGACTCGGTGACGAACACCGGGACGTGCTTACGGCCGTCGTGCACCGCGATCGTGTGGCCCAGCATCGCCGGGACGATCATCGAGCGGCGCGACCAGGTCTTGATGACGTTCTTGGTACCGGCTTCGTTCTGCGTGTCCACCTTCTTGATCAGGTGGTCGTCGACGAAGGGTCCCTTCTTCAGACTGCGCGGCATCGCAACCTGCTCCTAGCGCTTCTTGTTCGTCTTGCGGCGGCGGACGATGTACTTGTTGCTGGCCTTCTTCGGCGAGCGCGTACGGCCTTCCTTCTTGCCCCAGGGCGAGACGGGGTGACGGCCACCCGAGGTACGGCCCTCACCACCACCGTGGGGGTGGTCGACGGGGTTCATCACGACGCCGCGGACGCTCGGCCGGACGCCCTTCCAGCGCATCCGGCCGGCCTTGCCCCAGTTGATGTTCGACTGCTCGGCGTTGCCGACCTCGCCGACAGTGGCGCGGCAGCGGACGTCGACCAGGCGGATCTCGCCCGAGGGCATGCGCAGGTGGGCCATGCGGCCCTCCTTGGCCAGGAGCTGCACGGAGGCACCGGCGGAGCGGGCGAACTTGGCGCCGCCGCCCGGCTGGAGCTCGATCGCGTGGATCACGGTACCGACCGGGATGTTGCGCAGCGGCAGGTTGTTGCCGGGCTTGATGTCGGCCCCGGCCCCGTTCTCCACCCGGTCACCCTGCTTGAGGTGGGCCGGGGCGATGATGTACCGCTTCTCGCCGTCCGCGTAGTGCAGCAGCGCGATGCGGGCGGTGCGGTTGGGGTCGTACTCGATGTGCGCGACCTTGGCGGGCACGCCGTCCTTGTCGTGCCGGCGGAAGTCGATCACACGGTAGGCGCGCTTGTGGCCACCGCCCTGGTGGCGGACGGCTACGCGACCGGCGTTGTCCCGGCCACCCTTGCTGTGCAGGGGGCGGACCAGCGACTTCTCCGGCGTGGACCGCGTGATCTCGACGAAGTCGGCGACGCTGGAGCCACGACGGCCCGGAGTCGTCGGCTTGTACTTGCGGATTCCCATTTCTTAGTCCTCGTCCGGTATCGGACGGACCGGCTCCCCTAGGAGACCGGACCGCCGAAGATGTCGATGCTGTCGCCCTCGGCGAGGGTCACGATGGCTCGCTTGGTGCTGGCACGCCGGCCGAAACCGGTGCGGGTGCGCTTGCGCTTGCCCTGCCGGTTGATCGTGTGGACCGAGGTGACCTTGACCGAGAAGACCGCCTGGACGGCCTGCTTGATCTGGGTCTTGTTCGCCCGCGGGTCGACGATGAACGTGTACTTGTTCTCGTCGAGCAGCGCGTAGCTCTTCTCGGACACGACCGGCTTGATCAGGATGTCGTGCGGGTGCGTGATCTCCTTGCTGGAGACCTCGGCGACGGTTCCCTCACTCATCAGGCGTCGCTCCCTTCGGACTTGGCCGGGCCCGCCACGAAGCGGTCGAAGGCGGCCTTGGTGAACACCACGTCGTCGGAGTCGATGACGTCGTAGGTGTTGAGCTGGCCCGGGTCGATCAGGTGCACCTGGGGCAGGTTGCGGGCCGAGAGCCACGAGGTCTCGTCCTTGCGGTCGGCGACCAGCAGGACCTTCTTGCGGTCGCTGATCTTGCCGAGCAGCGTGCGGGCCGCGCGGGTGGAGACCTCGCCGTCCACGACGCCGGTGACGATGTGGATGCGGTCGTTCCTGGCCCGGTCGGTGAGGGCACCGCGCAGGGCGGCGGCCTTCATCTTCTTCGGGGTCCGCTGGCTGTAGTCACGCGGCACGGGACCGTGCACGACGCCACCGCCGGTGAACTGCGGGGCGCGGACGGAGCCCTGACGGGCGCGGCCGGTGCCCTTCTGGCGGTACGGCTTCTTGCCACCGCCGCGGACCTCGCCGCGGTTCTTGGCCTTGTGCGTGCCCTGGCGGGCGGCGGCGAGCTGGGCCACGACGACCTGGTGGATCAGCGGAACGCTGACCCGGGCGTCGAAGATCTCGGCGGGCAGCTCGACGGTGCCGGTCTTCTCACCGGCGGGCGAAAGGATGTCTACGGTGCTCATGGCTAACTCAGGCCCCCTTGGCCGCGGTGCGGACCAGGACGAGGCCGCCGTTGGGGCCGGGCACCGCGCCCTTGATGAGCAGCAGGCCCTTCTCCGCGTCAACGGCGTGGACGGTCAGGTTCTGGGTGGTCACGCGCTCGTTGCCCATCCGGCCGGCCATGCGCAGGCCCTTGAACACGCGGCCCGGGGTGGCGCAGCCACCGATGGAGCCCGGCGAGCGGTGCTTGCGCTGGGTGCCGTGCGAGGCGCCGAGACCGGCGAAGCCGTGGCGCTTCATGACACCGGCGGTGCCCTTGCCCTTGCTGGTGCCGGTCACATCGACCTTGACGCCGGACTCGAACACCTCGGCGGTGATCTCCTGCCCGAGGGTGTACTCGGCGGCGTCGGCGGTCCGCAGCTCGACCAGGTGGCGGCGCGGGGTGACGTCGGCCTTGGTGAAGTGGCCCTTGAGGGGCTTGTTCACCTTGCGGGGGTCGATCTCGCCGAACGCGATCTGGACGGCCTCGTAGCCGTCCCTGTCATTGGTGCGCACCTGGGTCACGACACAGGGCCCGGCCTTGACCACGGTCACCGGGACGACACGGTTGTTGTCGTCCCAGACCTGGGTCATGCCGAGCTTCTCGCCCAGGACGCCCTTGATCTGCTTCGTCATCTCTCTTCCGCGCCTCTCAGAGCTTGATCTCGATGTCGACGCCGGCCGGGAGGTCCAGGCGCATCAGCGAGTCAACGGTCTTGGGGGTCGGGTCGAGGATGTCGATCAGCCGCTTGTGGGTGCGCATCTCGAAGTGCTCGCGCGAGTCCTTGTACTTGTGCGGCGACTTGATGACGCAGTACACGTTCTTCTCAGTGGGCAGCGGCACCGGGCCCGCGACCGACGCACCCGTGCGGGTCACCGTCTCGACGATCTTCTTCGCCGAGTTGTCGATGACCTCGTGGTCGTAGGCCTTGAGCCGGATGCGGATCTTCTGTCCCGCCATGGCTACTTCGTCGTCCTGTCTCTTCGTCAACGCTCTGGAACCCGGTACTCCCCCGCCGACCCACGCGGTCGGGCGTGTCGCACTCATTCTCAGATTCCGCCCCCGAGGGGGCGCCCTCCGGCCGCGAGGCCGTCGGGAGGTTTCCTCTGTGAGGAGTGGGGGAAGATCTCCACCGGGTGCCTGGCTGATGCCCCGCCCACGCTTCCCGGAAGATCCCGGTATTTCCGCTGCTACCCCGTTGACCAGGGCATATATGCAGCGACGAATACAGTGGGACTCGCTTCCGGTCCTCCCGGCGGGAGGCGCGCAGCATCGGCTGTCAACCGAGCAACCTGGTCAGTGTGCCATATCGCCCACCGACAGTGCCAATCGGGCGAGAAGCATGGTTCCCGGCGGTCCCGGACGGGCGCCGGCCCGGCCGGGACCGCCGCCGGTCACCCCTCCTCCGCGGCCTTCTTGGCGCGCTCGCGCTCCTCCACCTCGGCCAGCGGCGGGTGCAACTGCATCGGCCCGTAGGGGTCCTGGTCGCTGGGGCGCGGCGGCTCCGGCCCGTCGGGGCCGATCCGCACCAGCCGCTCCACCCGGATCACCCGGAAGCGCCGCCCCAGGACCCGGAGTTCGTCGCGCGGCGGCCCCGCGCGGTAGACCTCGGCGGCCCTGGCGTACGTGGCGGCGTCGGCTGCCGAGACGCCCTGCTCCAGCTTCGGCAGGAACTCGGCCAGGTAGTTGTACAGCGTCGCGCGGGCCTCGTGCGGGCTGCCCTGGAGGGCGGCCATCGGCTCCCAGGACTTGGTCTTCCGCTCGGCGAACGTGAACGCCGCCGGCAGCAGCACCACCCCGGGGTGGGAGATCAGCGCGCGGCGGGAGTCCTCCCGGACGTCCCTGGGGATGCGCGGCGCCTCGTAGTGCAGCGAGAGCAGTTCCATCCGCTGGATGCTCTCCATGATCCCGGTCGGGTTCGCGTGGTCGATGACGAAGCCCCGGGTCCGGCTCGGCGCGTTACGGCGGGCCCGGTCGCCCAGGTCGCGCGAGGGGTCGTCGGGGTCGGTCGGCCTCGGCCCCTCGATGCCGTCGGGTCCGGTGCGGGCGAACTCGTCGCCGCGCACGACACGGTAGCGGGTGTCGCCGACGGCGACCTCGTCGACCGGCTCCCGTTCCAGCAGGGCGACCGCGGCGAGCAGACGCTCCCGCAGCGGGTCGCCGGGCGCCGTCTCCTCCTTCGCCTTGAACCACAGGTGGGAGTTGAGCCCGTCCCTGGAGTGCTGCGCGAAGCCGTCCCCCACGTCGCTGAGCAGGCGCCAGCTCTCCCCGTCCTCGGGCCGCTGCTCGGCGAACCCGAAGACCGGCCCTCTGATGACGACATGGGGATACCGCTCGGCGGCCTTGATCGTGTCCTGCTCCGTGACCTCGGAGACCGGGTCGTCCCGGTGGGTGACGCGGAAGGTCAGGTGACGCGGTGGACTGTTCCCGTGATCCTTCATGCGCCCAGCGTGACAGCCGTACCGGTACGCGGTCAGGTGATTACGGGAAGTGCCCCACTTCGGGGGCTACCTTGCCCCCGTGTTCACGCCTTTCACGCCTCTCGCTCCCCGTGGGCGACCGTGAACCGCTCCCCGAGGTGGCGCGGCTTCTCGATCTCGTCGACCAGCGCGACCGCGTAGTCCTCCAGGGAGATCGCGCTCTGTCCCCGCGCGTCGGTGACCAGTTCGTCCAGCCCGGTCTCGTACCGCCCGGTCCGGCGGCCCGGCCGGACGCAGGCGGCGGGGCTGAGGCAGGTCCAGCGGATCTCGCCGGCGACCCGGCGCAGGTACGCCAGGGCGTCGGCGTGCGCCCGCATGATGAGCAGCACGTCCTCCGGGACCCCGGGGGTGTCCTGGAGGAGGCCGCCGCCCGGGACGCGCAGCGACCCGGCGCCGCCGACCACGATCAGCCGGGGTGCCCCGGCCCCCAGCGTGTGCAGGCCGGCCACCAGCGACTCGGCCGCGGGCCGCAGGAGAGCCCGGTGCCCCGGCCCGTCGCCGCCGCCGACGGCGCTGACCAGGACGTCCTGGTCACGGGCCGCCAGGCTGACGGACGCCGGGTCGAGGACGTCACCGGTGACGACCGTCAGGTTCCGGTGGGTCCTGCTGACCGACGCGGGGTCGCGGACCACGGCCGTGATCGTGTGACCGCGGTCGAGGGCCTCGCTGACGACGCGGTGACCGATGGCGCCATTCGCCCCGAAGTTCGCGATCCTGGCCATGAGGTGCTCCCTGTGGTGTTTCGCGGCTGTCCGCCGCCAGGGTGCCACCGGTGCGGGCCCGAGTCATGGAGGCGCCCGCTGGGCGCGGAAAAGCGGACGGGCCCCGTTCCGCATGGATTCCATGCGGAACGGGGCCCGTCGTGCCGTTGCCCGAGCCGGGCGTCAGATCACTTGATGATCTTGGTGACCTGGCCGGCGCCCACGGTCCGGCCACCCTCGCGGATGGCGAACTTCAGGCCCTCCTCCATGGCGATCGGCTGGATCAGCTCGACCTTCATGTCGGTGTTGTCGCCGGGCATGACCATCTCGGTGCCCTCGGGGAGGTGCACCACGCCGGTCACGTCCGTCGTCCGGAAGTAGAACTGCGGGCGGTAGTTGTTGAAGAAGGGGGTGTGACGGCCACCCTCGTCCTTCGACAGGATGTACGCGGTCGCCTCGAAGTCGGTGTGCGGGGTGACCGAACCCGGCTTGATGACGACCTGGCCGCGCTCGACGTCCTCGCGCTTGATGCCGCGGAGGAGCAGACCGACGTTCTCACCGGCCCGGCCCTCGTCCAGCAGCTTCCGGAACATCTCGATACCGGTGACGGTGGTGGTGGCCTTCGTCTCCTTGATACCGATGATGTCGACGGTCTCGTTGACCTTGAGGATGCCGCGCTCGATACGACCGGTCACGACGGTGCCGCGGCCGGTGATCGTGAAGACGTCCTCGATCGGCATCAGGAACGGCTTGTCGACGTCGCGCTCCGGCTGCGGGATGGCCTCGTCCACGGCCTTCATCAGCTCGAGAACGGTCTTGGCCCACTCGGGGTCACCCTCGAGCGCCTTCAGCGCGGAGACCTTGACGACCGGCACGTCGTCGCCCGGGAACTCGTACTCGGTGAGGAGTTCACGGACCTCGAGCTCGACGAGCTCCATGATCTCCTCGTCGTCCACCATGTCCGCCTTGTTCAGGGCGACCACGATGTACGGCACGCCGACCTGGCGGGCCAGGAGCACGTGCTCCTTGGTCTGCGGCATCGGGCCGTCGGTGGCGGCGACCACCAGGATGGCGCCGTCCATCTGGGCGGCACCGGTGATCATGTTCTTGATGTAGTCCGCGTGCCCCGGGCAGTCGACGTGGGCGTAGTGCCGGCTCTCGGTCTGGTACTCGACGTGCGCGATGGAGATGGTGATACCGCGCTGGCGCTCCTCGGGCGCCTTGTCGATGTTCTCAAACGCGAAAGTCTCGTTCAGGTCCGGGAACTCGTCGTGCAGCACCTTGGTAATCGCCGCGGTAAGCGTCGTCTTGCCGTGGTCGATGTGACCGATGGTGCCAATGTTGACGTGCGGCTTAGTCCGCTCGAACTTCGCCTTCGCCACTGGGGTCCTCCTGTGGACTGGTGCTGTACGCCCCCCGCACCTTGCGGAAGGTTTTCAGATGGTCGACCGAACCGGCCAGGACCCCGAGGGGGACGCCCTTGACCGCTTCGTTGAAGGGCTGGGCTCCGGGGGCGAAACGCCCCCGAACGCCCCTTGCTCCAGCTTAAGGGTTACTCGCCCTTGGCCTTCGCGATGATCTCCTCGGCGACGTTCCGCGGAACCTCTCCGTAGGAATCGAACTGCATGCTGTAGCTCGCACGACCCGAGGTCTTGCTGCGCAGGTCACCCACGTAACCGAACATCTCGGAGAGCGGCACGAGCGCCTTGAC
The DNA here is from genome assembly GCF_001493375.1 of Streptomyces specialis. Lineage (GTDB taxonomy): Bacteria > Actinomycetota > Actinomycetes > Streptomycetales > Streptomycetaceae > Streptomyces > Streptomyces specialis. The sequence goes on along the minus strand of NZ_LN929897.1, from coordinate 101,072 downwards.
GACCTTGGCGCCGCTCCGGTCCTCCATGGCCTGGATCTGGCCACGGCGGGAGTTGATGTCACCGATCACGTCACCCATGTAGTCCTCGGGCGTGGTGACCTCGACGGCCATCAGCGGCTCCAGGAGAACCGGCCCGGCCTTGCGGGCGGCCTCCTTGAACGCCATGGAACCGGCGATCTTGAACGCCATCTCGGACGAGTCGACGTCGTGGAACGCGCCGTCGAGCAGGGTCACCTTGACACCGGTCAGCGGGTAGCCGGCGAGCACGCCGAACTCCATCGCCTCCTGGCATCCCGCGTCCACCGAGGGGATGTACTCCTTGGGGATGCGGCCACCGGTGACCTTGTTCTCGAACTCGTACCCGTCGCCCTCGAGCGGCTCCAGCGCGATCTGCACCTTGGCGAACTGACCGGAACCACCGGTCTGCTTCTTGTGCGTGTAGTCGTGCTTCTCGACCGTCTTCCGCAGCGTCTCCCGGTAGGCGACCTGCGGCTTGCCGACGTTGGCCTCGACCTTGAACTCGCGCTTCATCCGGTCGACCAGCACATCGAGGTGCAGCTCGCCCATGCCGGAGATGATCGTCTGACCGGTCTCCTGGTCGGCCTTGACCTGGAAGGACGGGTCCTCCTCGGCCAGACGCTGGATCGCGATGCCCAGCTTCTCCTGGTCGCCCTTCGACTTGGGCTCGATGGCGACCTCGATGACCGGGGCCGGGAAGTCCATCGACTCCAGGATCACCGGGTTGCCCGGGTCGCACAGCGTCTCGCCCGTGGTCGTCTGCTTCAGACCCATGACGGCGACGATGTCGCCCGCGCCCACACGGTCGATCTCCTCACGCTTGTTCGCGTGCATGCGGTAGATCTTGCCGATGCGCTCCTTGCGGTCCTTCACCGAGTTCTGCACCTGCGCGCCGGCCTGCAGCACACCGGAGTAGATCCGGATGAAGGTGAGCTTGCCCAGGTGGGGGTCGCTCATGATCTTGAACGCGAGCGCCGCGAGCGGCTCCTCCTCGGACGGCTTGCGCGTGAGGACCTGCTCGGGGTCGCGCGGGGAGTGCCCCTCGACCGCCTCGATGTCCAGCGGCGACGGCAGGTACCGGATGACCGCGTCGAGCAGGGGCTGCACGCCCTTGTTCTTGAACGCGGTGCCGCAGAACACCGGGGTGACGGTCATGGAGCCCTCGTTGCCCGTGGAGGCGAGGGTGACGCGGCGGACGGCCGCGTAGAGCTGGTCCACGGAGGGCTCCTCGCCCTCCAGGTACAGCTCCATCATCTCCTCGTCGTTCTCCGCGACGGCCTCGACCAGCTTGGCGTGCCACTCCTCCGCCTGGTCCTGGAGGTCCGCGGGGATGTCGACGACGTCGTACATCTCGCCGAGCTTGGTCTCCTCCGACCACACCAGGGCCTTCATGCGGACGAGGTCCACCACGCCCTTGAAGTCGGCCTCGGCGCCGATCGGGAGCTGCATGACCAGCGGGGTCGCGTTCAGCCGGTCGACGATCATGTCGACGCAGCGGAAGAAGTCGGCCCCCGTGCGGTCCAGCTTGTTCACGAAGCAGATGCGCGGCACGCCGTAACGGTCCGCCTGGCGCCAGACCGTCTCGGACTGCGGCTCGACACCGGCCACGCCGTCGAACACCGTGACGGCACCGTCGAGGACGCGCAGCGAGCGCTCCACCTCGACCGTGAAGTCGACGTGTCCCGGGGTGTCGATGATGTTGATGGTGTGATCGACGTCGTCCAGCGCCCAGTGACAGGTGGTCGCGGCGGACGTGATCGTGATGCCGCGTTCCTGCTCCTGGGCCATCCAGTCCATGGTGGCGGCGCCGTCGTGAACCTCACCGATCTTGTAGCTCACGCCGGTGTAGTACAGGATCCGCTCGGTGGTCGTCGTCTTGCCCGCGTCGATGTGGGCCATGATCCCGATGTTCCGGACCCTGGCCAGGTCAAGTGAAGTGGTAGCCATATGGCTTCGGTCTTCTCTCGGTCTCGATGGGGTAGCGACTACCAGCGGTAGTGCGCGAAGGCCTTGTTGGACTCGGCCATCTTGTGGGTGTCCTCGCGCTTCTTCACGGAGGCACCGAGCCCATTGGACGCGTCGAGCAGCTCGTTCATCAGCCGCTCGGTCATGGTCTTCTCGCGACGGGCGCGGGAGTACCCGACCAGCCAGCGCAGCGCGAGCGTCGACGAACGGCCGGGACGGACCTCGACCGGCACCTGGTAGGTGGCACCGCCGACGCGGCGGGAGCGGACCTCGAGGGTCGGCTTCACGTTCTCCAGCGCGCGCTTCAGCGTGATGACCGGGTCGTTGCCGGTCTTGTCCCGCAGTCCCTCCATCGCGCCGTACACGATGCGCTCGGCGGTGGAGCGCTTCCCGTTCAGGAGCACCTTGTTGATGAGGGAGGTCACCAGAGGAGAACCGTAGACCGGGTCGATGTGGACCGGGCGCTTCGGGGCAGGGCCCTTACGAGGCATGCTTACTTCTCCTTCTTGGCGCCGTAGCGGCTGCGGGCCTGCTTGCGGTTCTTGACACCCTGGGTGTCCAGGGAGCCGCGGATGATCTTGTAACGAACACCCGGCAGGTCCTTCACACGGCCACCGCGCACCAGCACGATGGAGTGCTCCTGAAGGTTGTGGTTCTCACCCGGAATGTAGGCGGTGACCTCGATTCCGTTGCTCAGTCGCACACGGGCGACCTTGCGCAGGGCCGAGTTCGGCTTCTTCGGGGTGGTCGTGAACACACGCGTGCAGACGCCGCGCCGCTGGGGCGAACCCTCCAGGGCGGGCGTCTTGTTCTTCTCGACCTTGTCCTGCCGGCCCTTGCGGACCAGCTGCTGGATCGTTGGCACCGTATCTCCGGTTTCTCTGTGCCGATCTCGATGAAGCTAACCCGGAACACCGCACCGACCCACGCGGTCGGGCGTGTCGAAGACTGCAGGAGCCATTCCTCGCTAGGCTGCGGGGAGCGGATGCAGATCCCGGAGTTCCAATGCGGACTGAAAAAACGCAGGGAACACCCCAGGCACAAGGTCAGAGCGTACCTACCCCACGGGCTGCGGTCAAAACAAGCGCCTGAGAACAGCACAATGACCGTATGAACACTGGAGGGGACGAGAGTATGACGACCGCGCTGCCGCCGGACGCCGCGGACCACGGGTCCGCGGCCGGGGGGAACACCGGGGACTCGGCCGGGGAAAGCCCGGCAGGGAAGAACGTGGCCGGGGAAGACCCAGCCCGGAGGGAGGGCCCCGGGGCGGCGCCCGGCGGGCCGCCGCCCCGGCGAAGACGCCGCTGGCCGCGCGTCCTGCTCGCCTCGCTCGCCGCGATAGCCGTGCTCCTGCTGGCCGGGGCCGGGTACGCCTACTGGCGCACCGACCAGGCGCTCGACTCCATCGACCGCATCCCGGACGCGCTGCCCGACCTCCCCGAGGAGGAGCAGCCGCCGGCCGCGGCGGGGGACGCCGAGGTCTACCTGCTGGTCGGCCTCGACGCCGACGAGACACCCGAGGAGGGCCCGGTCTGGGAGGCGGGCGCGGCGCGCAGCGACACGATGATGCTGCTCCAGCTCTCCGGTGACCGCCGGACCGCCTCGGTGGTGTCGCTCCCCCGGGACACCTGGGTGGACATCCCCGGCCACGGCGAGGCCAAGCTCAACGCGGCCTACTCATGGGGCGGCCCGCCGCTGATGGTCCAGACCGTGCAGAACCTCACCGGCATCCGCGTCGATCACGTTGCCGTCGTGGACTGGTCGGGGTTCCGGGCGCTGACGGACGCGGTGGGCGGCGTCACCGTGGACGGGCAGCGGATGAACGGCGAGGACGCGCTGACCTACGTGCGCGAGCGGGAGTCGCTGCCCGGCGGCGACTTCGACCGCACCCGGCGCCAGCAGAACTTCCTGCGCGCCCTGATGACCCAGACCCTGAGCGCCGACACGCTCACCGACCCGGGCCGGCTGAACGGACTGCTCAACACGGTCGGCGATGTGGTGAGCGTGGACGACCAGCTCAGCAACAGCGACCTGCGCGGCCTGCTCTGGGGGCTGCGCGACATCCGCGCCTCGGACGTGCACTTCATGAACGCCCCGGTGACGGGCACCGACACCATCGCCGGCCAGTCGGTCGTCCTGCTGGACCACGAGGCGGCCCGGCCGCTGTGGCAGGCGATGCTCGACGACGAGATGGCGGCCTACCTGGCCTCCGGCCAGGCCCCGGCGGAGCTGGGCGAGACCGTGCGCTGACACGCCGATGGGCGGCTTCCCCGCTCGGGGAAGCCGCCCATCGCGCTGTTCCGGTACCGGACTCAGCCCTGGTAGGGGCCGTAGTCGTAGTCCTCCAGCGGGACCGCCTGCCCGGAGCCGCCGCCGAAGGGCGAGTAGTCGATGTCGTCGTAGCCGACAGCCGAGTACATCGCGGCCTTCGCCTCCTCGGTGGGCTCGACCCGGATGTTCCGGTAACGGGACAGGCCCGTGCCGGCCGGGATGAGCTTACCGATGATCACGTTCTCCTTGAGGCCGATCAGGGAGTCCGACTTGGCGTTGATCGCCGCGTCGGTGAGCACCCGGGTCGTCTCCTGAAAGGAGGCCGCCGACAGCCACGACTCGGTGGCCAGCGACGCCTTGGTGATGCCCATGAGCTGCGGACGGCCGGAGGCCGGGTGGCCGCCTTCCGCCACGACCCGGCGGTTCTCCGACTCGAACTTCGAGCGCTCGACCAGCTCGCCCGGCAGCAGCTCCGCGTCGCCGGACTCGATGATCGTCACCCGGCGCAGCATCTGCCGGACGATGATCTCGATGTGCTTGTCGTGGATCGCCACACCCTGGGAGTTGTAGACCTTCTGGACCTCGCCCACCAGGTAGATCTGCACAGCCCGCTGGCCGAGGATCCGCAGCACGTCGTGCGGGTTGGCCGCGCCGACCGTCAGCGGCTGGCCGACGGTGACGTGCTCGCCCTCGCTGACCAGCAGCCTGGCGCGCTTGGAGACCGGGTAGGAGGTCTCGTCCGAACCGTCGTCCGGCGTGACGATGACCTTCTTGGTCTTCTCGGTCTCCTCGATCCGCACCCGGCCGGCCGACTCGGAGATCGGCGCGACACCCTTGGGCTGACGGGCCTCGAAGAGCTCGACCACACGCGGCAGACCCTGCGTGATGTCGTCACCGGCGACACCGCCGGTGTGGAACGTGCGCATGGTGAGCTGCGTGCCGGGCTCACCGATGGACTGGGCGGCGATGATGCCGACCGCCTCACCGATGTCGACCAGCTTGCCGGTCGCCAGCGAACGCCCGTAGCACATGGCGCAGGTGCCGACGGCGGACTCGCAGGTGAGGACGGACCGGGTCTTGACGGTCTCGACGCCGTGGCTGACGAGTTCGTCGATCAGCACGTCGCCGAGGTCGGTGCCGGCCGGGGCCAGCACCTTGCCGTCGACCACGATGTCCTCGGCCAGGCAGCGGGCGTAGACGCTGGACTCGACGTCGTCCGCCTTGCGGAGCACGCCGTCGGCGCCCTTGGCCGCGATCGCCAGCTTCAGGCCGCGCTCGGTGCCGCAGTCCTCCTCGCGGATGATGACGTCCTGGGAGACGTCCACCAGACGCCGGGTGAGGTACCCGGAGTCGGCGGTCCGCAGGGCGGTGTCGGCGAGGCCCTTGCGGGCGCCGTGCGTGGAGATGAAGTACTCCAGCACGGAGAGGCCCTCGCGGAACGACGCCTTGATCGGCCGCGGGATGGTCTCGTTCTTCGCGTTGGACACCAGGCCGCGCATACCCGCGATCTGACGCATCTGCATCATGTTTCCGCGGGCGCCCGAGTCGACCATCATGAAGATCGGGTTGGTCTTCGGGAAGTTGTCGCTCATGGCCTCGGCGACCTCGTTGGTCGCCTTCGTCCAGATCGCGATCAGTTCCTGGGTCCGCTCGTCCTTGGTGATCAGGCCGCGCTCGTACTGCTTCTGGACCTTCTCGTCCTGCGCCTCGTAGTTGGCCAGGATGTTCTTCTTGGCCTCGGGCACGACGATGTCGGAGACGGCGACGGTGACACCGGACCGGGTGGCCCAGAAGTAACCGGCGGCCTTCAGGTTGTCCAGGGCGGCGGCGACGACGACCTTGGGGTACCGCTCGGCCAGGTCGTTGACGATGCCGGAGAGCTGCTTCTTGCCCACGGACTGGTCCACGAAGGGGTAGTCCTCGGGCAGCAGCTCGTTGAACAGCGCCCGGCCCAGCGTGGTGCGCAGGCGGAAGCTGTCACCCGGCTGCCACTCGCCCTCGCCCTCGGCGGGCTCCGGCGGGGTCCAGCCGCGCGGCGGGACCGAGCCGACCGGGAAGCGGATGTCGACCTTCGCCTGGAGCGACAGGCCCCCGGCGTCGAACGCCATGATCGCCTCGGCGGTGGACGCGAAGGACCGGCCCTCGCCCTTGACCTCGCGCTCCTCCTCGTCGGTGGTGAGGAAGAACAGGCCCAGCACCATGTCCTGCGTCGGCATGGTGACGGGACGGCCGTCGGCCGGCTTCAGGATGTTGTTCGAGGACAGCATCAGGATGCGGGCCTCGGCCTGCGCCTCCGCCGACAGCGGCAGGTGCACGGCCATCTGGTCGCCGTCGAAGTCCGCGTTGAAGGCGGTGCACACCAGCGGGTGGATCTGGATGGCCTTGCCCTCGACGAGCTGCGGCTCGAACGCCTGGATGCCGAGCCGGTGCAGGGTCGGGGCGCGGTTCAGCAGGACCGGGTGCTCGGCGATGACCTCTTCGAGGACGTCGTACACCACGGTCCGCTGGCGCTCGACCATGCGCTTGGCCGACTTGATGTTCTGCGCGTGGTTGAGATCGACCAGGCGCTTCATCACGAACGGCTTGAACAGCTCCAGGGCCATCGCCTTCGGCAGACCGCACTGGTGCAGCTTGAGCTGCGGGCCGACGACGATCACCGAACGCGCGGAGTAGTCCACGCGCTTGCCGAGCAGGTTCTGCCGGAAGCGGCCCTGCTTGCCCTTGAGCATGTCGGACAGGGACTTCAGCGGCCGGTTGCCAGGACCGGTGACCGGACGGCCGCGGCGGCCGTTGTCGAACAGCGCGTCCACGGCCTCCTGGAGCATGCGCTTCTCGTTGTTCACGATGATCTCGGGCGCGCCGAGGTCGAGAAGCCGCTTCAGGCGGTTGTTCCGGTTGATGACGCGGCGGTACAGGTCGTTCAGGTCGGAGGTCGCGAAGCGGCCACCGTCGAGCTGCACCATCGGGCGCAGGTCCGGCGGGATGACCGGGACGCAGTCCAGGACCATGCCCTTGGGGCTGTTGGACGTCTGGAGGAACGCGGAGACGACCTTGAGCCGCTTCAGGGCGCGGGTCTTCTTCTGGCCCTTGCCGGTGCGGATGATCTCGCGGAGGCGCTCGGCCTCCTCGTCGAGGTCGAAGGTCTCCAGCCGCTTCTGGAGCGCGGCGGCGCCCATCGACCCGTCGAAGTAGGTCCCGAAGCGGTCGCGCAGCTCGCGGTAGAGCAGCTCGTCGCCCTCCAGGTCCTGCACCTTGAGGTTCTTGAAGCGGTTCCACACCTCGTCCAGGCGGTCCAGCTCGCGCTGGGCCCGGTCGCGGAGCTGCTTCATCTCGCGCTCGGCACCCTCGCGCACCTTGCGGCGCACGTCGGCCTTGGCGCCCTCGGCCTCCAGCTCGGCCAGGTCGGACTCCTGCTTCTTGGCCCTGGCCTCCAGGTCCGCGTCGCGGCGCTGCTCGATCTGCTGGCGCTCGACGGAGATGTGGGCCTCCAGCGACGGCAGGTCGCGCGTGCGGCGCTCCTCGTCCACGTACGTGATCATGTACGCGGCGAAGTAGATGACCTTTTCGAGGTCCTTGGGGGCCAGGTCCAGCAGGTAGCCCAGCCGGGACGGAACGCCCTTGAAGTACCAGATGTGGGTCACGGGAGCGGCCAGCTCGATGTGACCCATCCGCTCGCGGCGCACCTTGGCACGGGTCACCTCGACGCCGCAGCGCTCACAGATGATGCCCTTGAAACGGACGCGCTTGTACTTGCCGCAGTAGCACTCCCAGTCCCGGGTCGGACCGAAGATCTTCTCGCAGAAGAGTCCGTCCTTCTCGGGCTTGAGGGTGCGGTAGTTGATGGTCTCCGGCTTCTTGACCTCGCCGTGTGACCACTGACGGATGTCGTCAGCGGTGGCCAGGCCGATCCGCAGTTCGTCGAAGAAGTTGACGTCGAGCACTCTCGTCAATCCCTCTCAGGGTCGTGTCAGTCAATGGTCTGTCGGGGTCCGGGTGGGGAGGCCGGGGAGGGAGAACGGGCTCTCTCCCCCGGCCCGACCCGTCAGACCTCTTCGACGCTGCTCGGCTCGCGCCGGGACAGGTCGATGCCGAGCTCTTCCGCGGCGCGGAAGACGTCCTCGTCGGTGTCGCGCATCTCGATGGACATGCCGTCCGAGGACAGCACCTCCACGTTGAGGCAGAGCGACTGCATTTCCTTGATGAGCACCTTGAAGGACTCCGGAATGCCGGGCTCAGGGATGTTCTCGCCCTTGACGATGGCCTCGTAGACCTTCACGCGGCCGGTCACGTCGTCGGACTTGATGGTCAGCAGCTCCTGGAGGGCGTAGGCGGCGCCGTACGCCTCCAGCGCCCACACCTCCATCTCACCGAAGCGCTGGCCGCCGAACTGGGCCTTACCACCCAGCGGTTGCTGGGTGATCATGGAGTACGGACCGGTCGAACGGGCGTGCAGCTTGTCGTCGACCAGGTGGTGCAGCTTCAGGATGTACATGTACCCGACCGAGATCGGGTCCGGGAACGGCTCGCCGGACCGGCCGTCGAACAGCCGGGCCTTCCCGGAGGGCAGCACCAGCCGGTCGCCGTCCCGGTTGGGGATGGTGGACTCGAACAGGCCGGCCATCTCGTCCTCGCGGGCGCCGTCGAAGACCGGGGTGGCGACGTTGGTGCCGGGCGCGACCTCGTCGGCGCCGATGGCCCGCAGCCGCTCCTTCCAGTCCGCGTCCGCGCCCTCGACCTTCCAGCCCTGGGAGGCGAGCCAGCCGAGGTGGATCTCCAGGACCTGGCCCGGGTTCATCCGGGACGGGACGCCCAGCGGGTTGAGGATGATGTCGACCGGGGTGCCGTCCTCCATGAACGGCATGTCCTCCACGGGCAGGATCTTGGAGATCACGCCCTTGTTGCCGTGGCGGCCGGCCAGCTTGTCACCGTCGGTGATCTTGCGCTTCTGGGCCACGTAGACGCGGACGAGCTGGTTCACGCCCGGGGGCAGCTCGTCGCCCTCCTCGCGGTCGAAGACGCGCACGCCGATGACCTTGCCGGTCTCGCCGTGCGGCACCTTCAGCGAGGTGTCGCGGACCTCACGGGCCTTCTCGCCGAAGATCGCGCGCAGCAGGCGCTCCTCCGGGGTCAGCTCGGTCTCGCCCTTCGGGGTGACCTTGCCGACCAGGATGTCGCCGGCCTCGACCTCGGCGCCGATGCGGATGATGCCGCGGTCGTCCAGGTCGGCCAGGACCTCCTCCGAGACGTTCGGGATGTCCCGGGTGATCTCCTCGGGGCCCAGCTTGGTGTCGCGGGCGTCGACCTCGTGCTCCTCGATGTGGATCGAGGAGAGGACGTCGTCCTGCACCAGACGCTGGGAGAGGATGATCGCGTCCTCGTAGTTGTAGCCCTCCCACGGCATGAACGCGACCAGCAGGTTCTTGCCCAGGGCCATCTCGCCGCGCTGGGTGGAGGGGCCGTCGGCGATGACCTGCCCGGCCACCACGCGCTCGCCCTCCTCGACCATGACCTTCTGGTTGTAGGAGGTGCCCTGGTTGGAGCGGTGGAACTTGGCGAGGCGGTGCGTGACGTGCGTGCCGTCGTCGTTCTGGATGGTGACGTAGTCCGCGGAGACGTCGGTGATGACGCCGTCCTGCTCGGCCTTGATCACGTCGCCCGCGTCGACGGCGGAGCGGTACTCCATGCCGGTGCCGACCAGCGGCGACTCGGCCTGGATCAGCGGCACGGCCTGGCGCATCATGTTCGAGCCCATGAGCGCGCGGTTGGCGTCGTCGTGCTCCAGGAACGGGATCATGGCGGTCGCGACCGACACCATCTGGCGCGGCGAGACGTCCATGTAGTGGACCTCGGTGCCGGTGACGTAGTCGATCTCGCCGCCGCGGCGGCGCACCAGGACGCGGGACTCGGCGAAGTGGTAGTCGTCGGTCAGCTTGGCGTTCGCCTGGGCGATGACGTACCGGTCCTCCTCGTCCGCGGTCAGGTAGTGCACCTCGTCGGTGACCACACCGTCGGTGACCTTGCGGTACGGGGTCTCGACGAAGCCGAACGCGTTCACCCGGCCGAAGGCGGCGAGCGAGCCGATCAGGCCGATGTTCGGCCCTTCCGGCGTCTCGATCGGGCACATGCGGCCGTAGTGCGAGGGGTGCACGTCACGGACTTCCAGACCCGCCCGCTCACGGCTCAGACCGCCGGGGCCCAGCGCCGACAGGCGGCGCTTGTGGGTGAGCCCGGACAGCGGGTTCGTCTGGTCCATGAACTGGGAGAGCTGGCTGGTGCCGAAGAACTCCTTGATGGAGGCGACGACCGGCCGGATGTTGATCAGCGTCTGCGGGGTGATCGCCTCGACATCCTGCGTGGTCATGCGCTCGCGGACGACGCGCTCCATACGGGCCAGACCGGTGCGGACCTGGTTCTGGATCAGCTCGCCGACGTTGCGCAGGCGGCGGTTGCCGAAGTGGTCGATGTCGTCGGTCTCGACGACCAGCGTCCGGCCGTCCGGCAGCGCGGTCTCGGTCTCGCCTGCGTGCAGGCGGACCAGGTACTTGATCGTGGCGACGATGTCCTCGACGGTGAGCACGCCGGCGTCCAGCGGCTCGTCCCCGCCGAGCTTCTTGTTGATCTTGTACCGGCCGACCTTGGCCAGGTCGTACCGCTTCGGGTTGAAGTACAGGTTCTCCAGCAGGGTCTGCGCGGCCTCGCGGGTCGGCGGCTCGCCCGGGCGCAGCTTGCGGTAGATGTCGAGCAGAGCGTCGTCCTGCCCCTGAGTGTGGTCCTTCTCCAGGGTGGCGCGCATCGACTCGTAGTCGCCGAACTCCTCCAGGATCTGGTCGGAGGTCCAGCCCAGGGCCTTCAGCAGCACGGTGACGGACTGCTTGCGCTTGCGGTCGATGCGGACGCCGACCATGTCGCGCTTGTCGATCTCCATCTCCAGCCAGGCACCCCGGGACGGGATGATCTTGGCGGAGAAGAGGTCCTTGTCGGACGTCTTGTCGATGCTGCTGTCGAAGTACACGCCCGGCGACCGGACGAGCTGCGACACGACGACGCGCTCGGTACCGTTGATGACGAAGGTGCCCTTGTTGGTCATCAGCGGGAAGTCGCCCATGAAGACCGTCTGGGACTTGATCTCACCGGTCTCGTTGTTGGTGAACTCGGCGGTGACGAAGAGCGGCGCCGCGTAGGTGAAGTCGCGCTCCTTGCACTCGTCGATCGAGTTCTTGGGGGGCTCGAAGCGGTGATCGCGGAACGTCAGGGACATCGACCCGGAGAAGTCCTCGATCGGGGAGATCTCCTCGAAGATCTCCTCGAGCCCCGACTTCCTGGGGACGTCCTGTCCACTGTCCAGCGCGGCCTCGACGCGGGCTTTCCAGGCGTCGTTACCGAGGAGCCAGTCGAAGCTCTCGGTCTGCAGCGCAAGGAGATTCGGAACCTCCAGCGGTTCCTTGATCTTCGCAAAAGAGACACGCAGTGGTGCGGTGCTGGTGCCGTTGTACGTACTGTTGGTCGAGGCGTTGCGCGAGGCGGCCAAGAGGGGGTCCTTCCGAGGGCTCGGACTCTCTGCGCGCGTACCGGCCCCCCTGGTGACGGGCAAGGGGCATCCAGGCAGCGCAAAGGGTCAGTGTAGCCACAAGACCCACTGATGTCCAATGCCCGTACCGACCATCGAGGTGCCACCCTCGGTGTTCTTCACGCTGTGCCCTCCAGGCAGGTCTGCTCCCGATCGCCTCGATCACCGGGTGCTGACCCGTCTGCCGCATCACTTCCCGCTCCGCCGGGGATCCATGCCTCGGAACACGGATCGATCTGGCGGCGCGAGAGGAGAATCGCGCGCCTGCCGCGGTTCGTCAAGGCCCCTGCTCCCTCACCACCCGTCTCGGACGGGACCCGGGGAGCGACCGTGGTTCACCTTACCCGCACCGGCCCCGGGGGCAAGGAGCCCGCTGCCACAACGCCGAGGGGCGACCACCCGAGTGGGTGATCGCCCCTGGCAGGAGCCACGCGGTCAGCGTGAGATCACTTGACCTCGACGCCGGCGCCGGCGGCGGCGAGGGCCTCGCGCGCCTTCTCGGCGGCCTCCTTGTTCACCTTCTCCAGGACGGGCTTCGGCGTGTTGTCCACCAGCTCCTTGGCCTCCTTCAGGCCGAGGGAGGTGAGCTCACGCACGACCTTGATGACCTGGATCTTCTTGTCGCCCGGGCCGGTGAGGACGACGTCGAACTCGTCCTTCTCCTCCTCGGCCTCGGCGGCGCCACCGGCACCACCGGGGGCGGCGACGGCGACGGCGGCCGGGGCGGCGGCCTTGACGTCGAACTTCTCCTCGAACGCCTTGACGAACTCGGACAGCTCGAGCAGGGTCATGCCCGCGAAGTGGTCGAGCAGCTCGTCGTGGGTCAGCGCCATGATGGCGGTCCTTCCATGTCAGTCGGCTGGTGCCGGATTTCGTTGGCTGGGGGCGGGTGTTCGCCTACTCGGCAGGAGCCGGCTCGCCGGCACCGCCCTGCTCCTCGAGCTTGGCCCGCAGCGCGTCCGCGGTGCGGACGAACTCCGTGAGCGGGGCCTGGAAGGTCGCCGCGGCCTTCGCCATGGACGCCTTCATGCCACCGGCCAGCTTGGAGAGGAGCACCTCGCGGGACTCGAGGTCCGCGAGCTTGGTGATCTCTTCGGCGCTCAGCGCCTTGCCGTCGAGGACACCGCCCTTGATGACGAGAGCGGGGTTCTCCTTGGCGAAGTCACGCAGACCCTTGGCCGTCTCGACCGGGTCTCCGGTCACGAAGGCGACGGCCGTCGAGCCCTTGAAGAACTCGTCGAGCCCGGTGACCCCGGCCTCGTTGGCCGCGATCTTGGTCAGCGTGTTCTTCGCCACGCGGTACTGGGCGTTCTCACCGAGCGAGCGGCGCAGCTTCTTGAGCTGAGCCACGGTGAGCCCGGTGTACGCGGTGACGACGGCCGCGTTGGAGTTCTCGAACTTCTCCTTGATCTCCGCGACGACCGCGCCCTTGTCAGGACTCGCCATAACCTCGGCCCTCCTTCCGGGTCTTTCCGGGTGCTGTTTTCCCAAGTCGGGGACCGCACGGAAGGGGCCGTACAACAACGAAACGCCCCGAGCGCAGGCGCTCAGGGCGGACACGCGACCGCGTTCAACACCACGGTCGGACAGAGTCTTCCACGATCACCTGCGCGGGCCGTCCGCATCATCAGCGGAACCTTCGGTCTCCCCGGGCTCCGAGCGGAGCCCGGGGCGACAACCTGCGGTCTTTGGCTACCGTGCGAGAGTAGAGGAACGGCCGGGCGTCAGGCAAATCAGCCCAGATCCGCGCCGAGCCCCGTCCCCTCCCCCAGCTCCCGGAGAAGCTCCCCGAAGTCGACCACGGAACCGGCCGGCGGCGCGGCCACCTCCACGTCGGTGCCGAAGTCGCTGTACCGGACCTCGTACTCCACCGGTCCCGCGCTGGTGTCGTAGGTCTGGTGGATGCGGACCGGGAAGTCGTTGTCGTCGACCCAGACGTCGATGTCGTAGCTCTCGATGCCCTGCTGCTCCATGACGTCGATGAGTTCCTCGCGTTCCTCCTCGGTGAGGAAGTCGGCGCTGCCGTTGCGCTCCATCGCGTCCTCGACGGAGATGGTGCCCTGGTAGTGGGTGACCTCGACGCCGTCCAGCGACTCCTCGCCGACGACCTCGATCTCCGGCGACTGGAGCAGCAGGGCGAGCTGCTGGGCCGGGTCCTGGCCGGCCTCGTCCAGGCCGAACGACAGGGCGTCCGCGGCGGCCTCGTCGCCGGACTCCTCGGCGAGGGCCGTCAGGTCCAGGGCGAGCCAGTCGCGGCCCTGGAAGTCACCGCCGAAGCCGGCGCCCATGTTCATGTACATCACGTCGTCCACCCAGACGACCGCGATCTCCTCGGGGATCGCCGGGTCGGCCGCGAGGCCCTCGCCGGTCATGGTGATGTCCATGGCCAGTTCGGGGTCCCACGACATGGCGCCCGACATCTCCAGCTCGCCGCCGGCCGACTGCGGGGAGCGCATCACCGCCTCGAACCTGGCGGACGTCGTCTCCCGCGTGGTCTCCGCCGCCGCGGCCACGGCGTCGAAGGCGGCCCGGACGGAGGTCCCGTCCCCCTGGCCCGAACTGTCCGTCGATGTGCTGCCGGATCCGGAATCGCTGCAGGCGGCCGTGGCCGCCAGCAGGGCGACACCGGCGGCTCCGAGCGCGGCTGTGCGTATGGGACGCATGGTTCCCCCGGTCCTTCCGTGGTGTGCGGACGTCTGGCTCTGTGACCCGTGCCTTCCGTTTCACGCTAACCCAGCGCCCCGGCGACGAAAATGCCCGCCCCCGCTCTGTAACAGAACGGGGACGGGCAACTGTCGGGCGCGTCACGCCACATGCGACCGGGAAGGTCAGACGGCGGCTTCCTCCGCGAGGAGGTCACGGGTGCGGTTGGTGTCGATCGGCACGCCCGGACCCATCGTGGTGGAGATGGTCGCCTTCTTCAGGTAACGGCCCTTGGCCGCCGAGGGCTTGAGGCGGAGGATCTCGTCCAGGGCCGCCGCGTAGTTCTCCACGAGGAGGCGCTCGTCGAAGGACACCTTGCCGATGATGAAGTGGAGGTTCGCGTGCTTGTCCACGCGGAACTCGATCTTGCCGCCCTTGATCTCGGTGACGGCCTTGGCCACGTCGGGGGTGACGGTGCCGGTCTTCGGGTTCGGCATCAGACCGCGCGGGCCGAGGACGCGGCCGAGGCGGCCGACCTTGCCCATGAGGTCCGGGGTCGCGACGACGGCGTCGAAGTCCAGACGGCCGCCGGCGACCTCGTCGATCAGTTCGTCGGAGCCGACGATGTCGGCCCCCGCGGCCTCCGCCGCCGCGGCACGCTCACCGGTCGCGAAGACCAGGACCCGGGCGGTCTTGCCGGTGCCGTGCGGAAGGTTGACGGTGCCGCGGACCATCTGGTCGGCCTTGCGCGGGTCGACACCCAGGCGCATGGCGACCTCGACGGTCGCGTCGAACTTGGCCGTGTTGGTGTCCTTGGCGAGACGGACGGCCTCGAGGGGGGCGTAGACGCGGGTGCGGTCGACCTTGGCGTCCGCGCCGCGGAGGTTCTTGCTGCGCTTCACTGCTGCTCCTGCTGGTAGTGAGGGGAGTCGTGGTCCGGGCCAGCGCGGGCCCTGCCACGGCGGGCGGATCAGCCCTCGACGGTGACACCCATGGAACGGGCGGTGCCGGCGATGATCTTCTCGGCGGCGTCCAGGTCGTTGGCGTTGAGGTCGGGGAGCTTGGTGGTGGCGATCTCCCGGACCTGGGCGCGCGTGATCTTGGCGACCTTGGTCTTGTGGGGCTCGCCGGAGCCCTTCTCCACGCCCGCGGCCTTGAGGATCATCTTCGCGGCCGGCGGGGTCTTGGTGATGAAGGTGAAGGAGCGGTCCTCGTAGACCGTGATCTCCACCGGGATGACCCAGCCGCGCTGCGACTCGGTCGCCGCGTTGTAGGCCTTGCAGAACTCCATGATGTTCACGCCGTGCTGGCCCAGCGCCGGACCGACGGGCGGCGCGGGGTTGGCCGCGCCGGCCTGGATCTGGAGCTTGATCAGCCCAGTGACTTTCTTCCTTGGAGCCATTCGCTCTCTCCGGGTCCTTGATGAGAAGGCGCGCGGCGATCATCCGCGCGCAGGCATACCGCCCCACGGTAACGGGTACGGTCGTACGGCCAAAATCGAGGGCCGGGCGGCACCAACGCCCGCCCGGCCCCGGAGCGCTCCTTTCGAGGAGCGCGGGCCTCAGTTCTTCTGGATCTGGTCGAAGCTCAGCTCGACCGGGGTCTCCCGGCCGAAGATCTCGACCAGGCCCTTGACCTTCTTCGAGTCCGGGTTGATCTCGTTGATCGTCGCCTGGAGCGTGGCGAACGGGCCGTCGGTGACGGTGACCGAGTCGCCGACTTCGAAGTCCAGCACCTGGACCTCGACCTTGCGGCCCCCGGCCGCGCCGCCCTCGGCGGCGGCCTCCGCCGCGGCCTTCTGCTCGGCTTCGGGCGCGAGCATCTTGACGATCTCGTCCAGCGTCAGCGGGTACGGGTCGTAGGCGTTGCCGACGAAGCCCGTGACGCCCGGGGTGTTCCGCACCACGCCCCAGGACTCGTTGGTCAGGTCCATCCGCACCAGCACGTAGCTGGGAAGCTTGTTCTGCTTGATCGTCCGGCGGTCGCCGTTCTTGATCTGGACGACCTCTTCCTGCGGCACCTCGACCTGGAAGATGTAGTCCTCGACGTTGAGCGAGACGGCCCGCTGCTCCAGGTTCGTCTTCACGCGGTTCTCGTATCCCGCGTACGTGTGCACGACGTACCACTCACCCGGCAGGACGCGCAGCTCCTCGCGGAGCTGGGCGACAGGGTCGACGGGCTCCTCGGCCACGGGCTCCTCCGCGGCCGGCGCCTCTTCGTCCGCGGCCGGCACCTCTTCGACGATGTCGTCGCGCTCGGTGTCCTCGCTCTCGGCGTCGGGCGCGGCGTCGTTCGGGATCGGGTCAGACACGGTGACTGCTTCTTCCTGACTTTCGGACGAGGGCAAATACATCAGCCGAAGACATACTCGACGGCTCGGCTGAATCCCCAGTCAAGCACGGTCAGCAGGCAGATGACGACGATGACGAAGAAGATCACCGCCGAAGCGTAGGTCGACAACTGGCGCCGGGAAGGCCAGACGACCTTGCGCAGCTCGGCGATGACCTGCCGGTAGAACAGCACGAGCCTGGCCAGCGGCCCCTTCTTGGCGCGCTTGCCGCGTCGGCCGGTTTTGCCCTCGCCCCGGGGCTCCCGGGGCTCTGGCGTCTCCACGGAGTCCGTGATCCCAGCCACTCGTCCTCACCTGATCCCGGTCATGGTCAAAAGCCGCCCGGCCACCCGGACGGCTGTTCACTTCGTGTAGCAGGGCCGGAGGGACTTGAACCCCCAACCGCTGGTTTTGGAGACCAGTGCTCTACCAATTGAGCTACGACCCTTTGCCGTGTGGTCCCGACAACCTACCGCATCGAGCGCCACCGCTGAGGAGTGTACGTGGTGAAGCGCCCGCCGTCGAACGGCTACTGGCGTGCCCGGTGGGGCGTTCCCGTCGCACCTCGGCAACCCGGGTGTCACCGCCCGGGGTCGTCTGGAACGATGCCTCCCATGACCCTCGCTTCCTCCTCTCCCGCAGCGCGCCGGGTCTCGGCGCGGATCGGCGCTATCTCCGAGTCGGCGACGCTGGCCGTCGACGCCAAGGCCAAGGCACTCAAGGCCGCCGGGCGCCCGGTGATCGGTTTCGGCGCCGGTGAGCCGGACTTCCCGACGCCCGACTACATCGTCGAGGCGGCGGTGGCGGCCTGCCGCAACCCCAAGTACCACCGCTACACCCCGCCCGGCGGCCTCCCCGAGCTGAAGGAGGCCATCGCCGCCAAGACGCTGCGCGACTCCGGCTACCAGGTGGACGCCGCGCAGATCCTGGTGACCAACGGCGGCAAGCAGGCGATCTACGAGGCGTTCGCCGCGATGCTCGACCCGGGCGACGAGGTCATCGTGCCCGCGCCGTACTGGACCACCTACCCGGAGTCGATCCGGCTGGCCGGCGGCGTGCCGGTCGAGGTGACCGCCGACGAGACGACCGGCTACCGGGTCTCCGTCGAGCAGTTGGAGGCGGCCCGCACCGAGCGGACGAAGGTGCTGCTCTTCGTCTCGCCGTCCAACCCGACCGGCGCGGTCTACTCGCGTGAGCAGACCGAGGAGATCGGCCGCTGGGCCGCGGAGCACGGGCTGTGGGTGATGACGGACGAGATCTACGAGCACCTGGTCTACGGCGACGCCCGCTTCACCTCGCTGCCGGTGGTCGTGCCGGAGCTGGCCGACCGCTGCGTCGTCGTCAACGGCGTCGCCAAGACGTACGCGATGACCGGCTGGCGGGTGGGCTGGGTGGTCGGCCCGAAGGACATCGTCAAGGCGGCGACGAACCTCCAGTCGCACGCGACGTCCAACGTCAGCAACGTCGCCCAGGCCGCGGCCCTCACCGCCGTCGCCGGCGACCTGACCGCGGTGGAGCGGATGCGCGAGGCGTTCGACCGCCGGCGCCGCACCATCGTGCGGATGCTGAACGAGATCGAGGGCGTCACCTGCCCCGAGCCGGAGGGCGCGTTCTACGCGTACCCGTCGGTGAAGGCGCTGCTGGGCAAGGAGATCCGCGGCAGGCGTCCGGCGAGCAGCCTGGAGCTGGCCGGGGTGCTGCTGGAGGAGGCCGAGGTGGCGGTCGTGCCGGGCGAGGCGTTCGGCACCCCCGGCTATCTGCGGCTGTCCTACGCGCTGGGCGACGACGACCTGGTCGAGGGCGTCTCCCGGCTCCAGAAGCTGCTGGCCGAGGCCGCGGACTGATCCGTGTCCCCGGGCGTGCGCCCGCCCGCCAGTTCGGTCGGGCGCACGTCCGGGGCACGTGACTACCGGCCTTCCGCGCGGATACGGCAAGATCTTGGGATGGATCGTGTTCGTGACGTCCGCACCTTGCCGAAAGCCCACCTTCACCTGCACTTCACCGGCTCGATGCGCCCCGGCACCCTGATAGAGCTGGCCGACAAGTACGGCGTGCACCTGCCGGAGGCCCTCAGAAGCGGCCGGCCGCCCCGGCTGCGGGCCACGGACGAGCGCGGGTGGTTCCGTTTCCAGCGGCTGTACGACATCGCGCGCTCCTGCCTGCGCGGTCCCGAGGACATCCAGCGGCTGGTGCGCGAGGCGGCGGAGGAGGATCTGCGCGACGGGGCGCGGTGGCTGGAGATCCAGGTGGACCCCACCTCGTACGCGCCCCGGCTGGGCGGGCTGAGTCCCGCGCTGGAGATCATCCTGGACGCGGTGGAGACGACCTCGCGCGAGACCGGCCTCGGCATGCGGGTGCTGGTCGCGGCGAACCGTGTCAAGCATCCGCTGGAGGCCAGGACCCTGGCCCGGCTCGCGGTCCGTTACCGGGACCGGGGCATCGTCGGGTTCGGCCTGTCCAACGACGAACGCCACGGGTTCGCGCGGGACTTCGACCGGGCGTTCGCCATCGCCCGGGACGGCGGGCTGCTGGCGGCGCCGCACGGCGGGGAGTTGTCGGGCCCGGCGAGCGTGCGGGACTGCCTGGACGACCTGCGGGCGGCCCGGATCGGGCACGGGGTGCGGGCGGCGGAGGATCCGCGGCTGCTGGAGCGGCTGGCGCGGGCGCGGGTGACGTGCGAGGTGTGCCCGGCGTCGAACGTGGCGCTCGGCGTGTACGAGACGCTGGCCGACGTGCCGCTGCGGACGCTGTGGCGGGCGGGTGAGCCGATGGCGCTGGGCGCGGACGACCCGCTGCTGTTCGGCTCGCGGCTGGCGGCGCAGTACGGGATCGCGCGGGAGCACCACGGGTTCACGGACGCGGAACTGGCGGAGCTGGCGCGGCAGTCGGTGCGGGCCTCGGCGGCGCCGGAGGACGTGCGGGCCAAGATCCTGCTGGAGATCGACGAGTGGCTGGCGCTGTGACGGCCTCCGGCTCTCCTACAGGGCGGCGCCCACCATCACCGGCTCGTTGACCAGGGTGACGCCGAACGCCGCCCGCACGCCGTCCCTGACCTCGCGGGCCAGGGCGAGCAGGTCGGCGGTGGTGGCGCCGCCGCGGTTGGTGAGCGCGAGGGTGTGCTTGCCGGAGATGCGGGCGGGGCCGGTGCCGTAGCCCTTGGTGAAGCCGGCCCGGTCGATCAGCCAGGCCGCCGAGGTCTTGGTGCGGCCCTCGCCGGCCGGGTAGGCGGGCGGGGCGGCGTCGAGGCCGAGGCGTTCGGCGACGCGGGCGCGGAAGGCGGCGAACTCGGCGTCGTCCAGGACGGGGTTGGTGAAGAAGGAGCCGGCCGACCAGGTGTCGTGGTCCTCGGGGTCGAGGACCATGCCCTTGCCGGTGCGCAGCTTGAGGACCGCGTCGCGGGCGTCGGCGGCGGGCACGCGGTCGCCGGGCTCGACGCCGAGCAGGCGGGCGGTCTCCGCGTACCGGATGGGCGCGGAGAGCCCGCCGGCGTCCTGGAGCGCGAAGCGGACGCGGAGCACGGCGAACCGGCCGGGGTCGGCCTTGAAGCGGCTGTGCCGGTAGGCGAATCCGCACGCGGCGTTGGGCAGGGTGACGACGGCGCGGGCGGCGCGGTCGTAGGCGACGACCTCGGTCAGGACGGTGGAGACCTCCTGGCCGTAGGCGCCGACGTTCTGGATGGGGGTGGCGCCGGCCGAGCCGGGGATGCCGGCCAGGCACTCGACGCCGGCGAGCCCGGCCTCGACGGTGCGGGTGACGGCGTCGGACCAGACCTCCCCGGCGGCCAGCTCCAGATGGGTGCCGTCCAGGCGGAAACCGGTGGTGGCGACGCGCAGGGCGGTGCCGTCGAAGCCCTCGTCGGCGACGACGAGGTTGCTGCCGCCGCCGATGATCAGCAGCGGCGCTCCGGCGGCGTCGGCCGCGCGGACGGCCTCCACGACCTCGTCGTCGGTCTCGGCGACGACCAGCCGCGCGGCCGGCCCGCCGAGGCGGAGGGTGGTCAGCGGGGCGAGCGGCGCGTTGGGGATCTCCTGCACCCCGCCAGAATACGGCGGGGTCCGGGCCGGGCGTGCCGTGCCGTCAGGCGAGGCGGACCACCGCGCGGGCCATGCCGAGGACCTTCTGCCCCGCGCTGCGCGCGATCAGGTCGACGCGGACCGTCCGGGCCTCGTCGTCCAGCTTGGCGGCGACCGTCGCGGAGACCTCGATCCGGGCGCCGGTGTCGTCGTCGGGCACCACGACCGGCTTGGTGAACCGCACGCCGTACTCCACCACGGCCGCCGGGTCGCCGGCCCAGTCGGTGACCACCCGGATCGCCGCGGCCATGGTGAACATGCCGTGCGCGATCACGTCCGGCAGGCCGACCTCCTTGGCGAACCGCTCGTTCCAGTGGATCGGGTTGAAGTCCCCCGAGGCGCCCGCGTAGCGCACCAGCGTCTCGCGGGTGACCGGGAAGACGGCCGAGGGCAATTCGTCGCCGGTCGCGACCTCGGCGTAGGCGATCTGGGCCGTCATGCCCGGTCCTCCCCGTCGTCCTTCTGGCGCGCCACCAGCTTGGTGTACGCGGTGACCACGTGCTCCCCGGCGGCGTCGTGGACCTCGCCGCGGACGTCGAGGATCTCGTTGCCCGCCATGGACCTGACCGTCTCGATGACCGAGGTGACCGTGAGCCGGTCCCCCGCCCGCACCGGCCGGGTGTAGACGAACCGCTGGTCGCCGTGGACCACGCGGGCGTAGTCCAGGCCCAGCTTGGGGTCCTGGATGACCTGCCCGGCGGCCTGGAAGGTGATCGCGAAGACGAACGTCGGCGGCGCGATCACGTCCTCGTGTCCGAGCGCCCTCGCCGCTTCCGGGTCCGTGTACGCCGGGTTCGGGTCCCCGATCGCCTCGGCGAACTCGCGGATCTTCTCCCGGCCGACCTCGTACGGCTCGGTGGGCGGATAGCTCCGCCCGGCGAAGGACTGATCAAGGGGCATGGGCGGAAATCCTCATCCCGGGCTGTCGGCCTGTCATTTCCCCGCCGCCGCGCGCGACGACAGAAGCGTCGAGGCCGCCCCCGGTGCGGGGGCGGCCTCGACGTCGAACCATGGTTCGGCTCTCTGGACGGTCAGCGCGTCTCGCGGTGAGCCGTGTGCGAGTTGCAACGCGGGCAGTGCTTCTTCATCTCCAGGCGATCCGGGTCGTTGCGCCGGTTCTTCTTGGTGATGTAGTTCCGCTCCTTGCACTCCACGCAGGCCAGCGTGATCTTCGGGCGGACGTCGGTGGCAGCCACGTGAGTGCTCCTTGACGGATGGACGGGTTTAACACTGGTTGAACACAGAGAGAGTAGCCGATCAGAGGGCCAACCCTGTAATCGGCTACGTGACGTAGCGGCGACCGGACTTGAACCGGTGACACAACGATTATGAGCCGTTTGCTCTACCGACTGAGCTACGCCGCCACGAGGTGGGCGGTCCCCGCGATCACACGAGGGAGACCTCACACCTCAGAGCCCCAAAACGGAATCGAACCGTTGACCTTCTCCTTACCATGGAGACGCTCTGCCGACTGAGCTATTGGGGCGAGCGCTCAAGAGATTACACGCTCTGACCCGTAAGGCGAAATCCGTAAAGGCCGGGACAAGCGCCCTCTAGGCTCGCACGCGATGCCAGAGCGCCTCGTACTCAGTGGACCACGGCTCGTCGACGGCCGGACCGTCGACGTGCGGCTGAGCGGCGGCCGGATCGAGGCGGTGGGCACCCCCGGCAGCCTGTCCCCGCCGGACGGGGACGGCGGGGCGCGCCTCGACCTCACCGGCTACCTGCTGCTGCCCGCGCCCGTCGAGCCGCACGCCCATCACGACACGGCCCTGACCGCCGCCGGGACGGGGACCGCGCCACCGCCCGACACCCCGGGCGACCTGCGCCGCCGCGTCACCGAGGCGGCGCTCGCCCAGCTCGGGCACGGCGCCACCGCCCAGCGCAGCCACGTCCGGGTCGGGGACGCGCTCGGGCTGACCGCGCTGGAGGCCGTCCTGGACGCCCGGCGCGCGCTGCGCGGCTTGGCGGACCTGTCCACCGTGGCCGCGCCCCGGCTGCTGACCGGCCTGGCCGGCGCCGACAACCGGGCCCAGACGCAGGACGCCGCCAAGCTGGGCGCCGACGCGCTCGGCGGCTGCCCCGACCTCGACCCCGACCCGGCCGGGTCCCTCGACGTCCTGCTGGACGTCGCCGGGGAGCACGGCCGCGCCGTGGACCTCCACACCGAGGGCGACGACCCGGCTCGGCTGGCCCGGCTGGCGTCCGCCGCCGCCGCGCACCGGCCCGGGGTGACGATCGGCCCCTGCACCGGCCTGTCGCTGCTGCCCCCGGCCGTGGCGGCCCGCGCCGCCGACCGGCTCGCGGCGGCCGGGATCACCGTGGTCTGCGTGCCGCAGGGCCCGTGCGCGCTCTCACCGGGCCACCGGCCGGTACGGGCGACGACGCCGGTGCGGCTGCTCACCGGTGCCGGGGTCCGCGTCGTGGCGGGCGGCGGGGCGTTGCGGGACGCGGCCAACCCGGTGGGGCGCGGCGATCCGCTGGAGGCCGCGTTCCTGCTGGCCCCGCGGGGCGGGGGCGGCGCGGGCGGGGCGCACGCGGCGGGCGGCGGGCGGGCGCGCGGCGCGCTGGGGCTGCCGGAGGTGCGGATCGACGCGGGGTTCCCCGCCGAACTGCTCGCGGTGCGCGGCGAGACGGTCGCGGAGGCGCTGTCCCTGGCGTACAGCCGGCTGGTGATCCACCGGGGCCGGATCGTGGCACGGCCGAGCGCGGTGCGGGAGTTCGGCGACCCGCCGCCCTCGCCGCCCGGCGGGCCGGCGCTGCCCCGTCAGGCGACCGGATAGGGCCGTCGGCGCGGGGCGGGCGTACGGTCGGGGCCATGCGCACAGTGATCGCTGGAGGACATGGCAAGATCGCCCGCCGCCTGGAACGGCTGCTCGCCGGGCGCGGGGATCAGGTGGCCGGGCTGATCCGCAGGCCGGACCAGGCCGGGGCCCTGCTCGCGGCCGGGGCCGAGCCCGTGGTCTGCGACCTGGAGTCGGCGGGCGTGGACGACGTGGCCCGGCACCTGGAGGGCGCCGACGCCGCCGTTTTCGCGGCGGGCGCGGGCCCGGGGAGCGGGGCGGCGCGGCAGGACACGGTGGACCGGGCGGCGGCCGTGCTGTTCGCGGACGCCGCCGAGCGGGTCGGGGTGCGGCGGCTCGTCGTGGTGTCGTCCATGAACGCGGACGGGGAGCCGCCTCCTGGCACCGACCCGGTGTTCGCGGCGTACCTGCGGGCCAAGAGCGCCGCGGACGCCGAGATCCGCGCCCGCTCCGGGCTGTACTGGACGATCCTGCGGCCCGGCCGCCTGACCGACGGGCACGGCACGGGCCGGGTGCACCTCGCGGAGAAGGCGCCGCGCGGGGACGTGACCCGGGACGACGTGGCGGCGGTGCTGATGGCGCTGCTGGACACGCCGGGCACGGCCGGGCTGACGCTGGACCTGACCAACGGCGGGACGCCGATCCCGCAGGCGGTGGCGGCGGTCCTGCCCCGCCCGCCGGGCTGAGGCCGCGCGGCTCGCCGGGTGCCCGTTGGTCCGTCTGGGCTAAGGTCCGGGCATGTTCCGCTCCTCCCGGGCCAGACGGGTACTCGTGGTGTCGGCGGCGGTGGCCGCGGTCGGTGTGACGGCGACGGTGGTGAGGGTGATGACGGATTCCGGGCCCGGCTCCTCCCGGGCGGCGTGCGTGTCGTCCGTGCCGTTCGCCGCGGGCGAGGGCGGCTACGACACGTACCGCATCCCGGCCGCGGTGACGACGCCGGACGGCACGCTGCTGGCGTTCGCCGAGGGCCGGGTCGGCGGCGCGGGCGACTCCGGGCACATCGACGTGGTGGTCCGGCGCTCGCTGGACGGCGGCTGCACGTGGGAGCCGCTGACCGTGGTGGCGGCGGGCGCGGGCGACACCCGGGGAAACCCGGCGCCCGTGGTCGATCCGGCGTCCGGACGGGTGGTGCTGCTGACGTCGTTCAACGGCGGCGGGGTGACCGAGGCCGACATCATGCGCGGCGCGACGGCGCCGGAGGACGGCCGCCGGGTCTTCACGCAGACGAGTGACGACGACGGCCGGACGTTCACCGCGCCGCGGGAGATCACGGCGGACGTGAAGCTTCCCGACTGGCGCTGGTACGCGACCGGTCCCGGCCACGGCGTGGCGCTGACGGCCGGGGAGCACGCGGGGCGGCTGGTGATCCCCGCCAACCACTCGGCGGCGCCGCCCGCCGGTTCGGACGACACGGGCGAGGAGCCGCGGTACTACGGGGCGCACGCGCTGTTGAGCGACGACGGCGGCGAGACCTGGCGGATCGGGTACGTGGACGGCTCGTACGACGGGACGATCAACGCCAACGAGTCGTCCGTCGCGGAACTCCCCGACGGGCGGCTGTACTTCAGCGCCCGCGACCAGAACGGCGCGGGTCCGGGGAACCGCGCGGGCGCGTACTCGGCGGACGGCGGCGAGACGCTGGAGGGCGGCGGGTACGCGGCGCAGGGCGACCTCGACGCCGTGCCGGTGGTGCAGGGCAGCGTGGTCCGGCCGGACGGCGGCCCGCTGCTGTTCACCGGCCCGTCGGACCCGGACGCGCGGGGGGCGCTGACGGTGTGGCGCAGCGACGACGGGGGCGGGACGTTCACCGAGGTCCTGACGCTGTCGTCCGACTCGGCGGCGTACTCGGAGCTGGTCGTGCTGGCCGACGGCACAACCGGCGTCCTCTTCGAGACGGGCACCGCCGGGCCGTACGAACGGATCGAGTTCCGCCGTATCGACATCTGACCGGACCCGGGAGCGGCGTGGGAACGCGGGGGGCGCTCCCCTGGTCCACCGCCGGGCCCACCGCCGAGGGGCCCGACCGGAGCCTTGAGGCCGTTCGTCCGTTGCCCGCTACCGGGCGCTGGGGGCGGGCGGGGTGCGCGGTCGCAGGCGTTCGCCCTGCGGCCCGAACATGATCAGGTACTCGACCGGGCCGCCGGAGCCGGCGTTCGCGAGCCCGTGGGGACTGCGGGTGTCGAACTCGGCGACGTCCCCGGCACTCAGGACCAGGTCCTGGTCGCCGAGTGCGAGCCACAGCCGTCCGTAGAGGACGCACAGCCATTCCCAGCCGTCGTGGGAGACCTGCCGGGGCCGCGCGGGCGGCTCCTGGACGGCGGGCAGGACGTGTTTGTGGGCGTGCAGGCCCCCGACGTACCGGGTCAGCGGCAGCACCGCCTTGTCGTCGCCGGAACGCCGGCGCGCGGGGGTGCGGGGCTCGGCGGCGGGGGCGGTGCCGGCCAGCTCGTCCAGGGAGACGCCGTACTCCTTCGCCAACCGCACCACCGCTTCCAGGGTGGGCTTGCGCCGGCCGGTCTCGATCCGCGACAGCGTGCTCGGGGAGAGACCGGTCGCGCGGCTGACGCCGGTGAGCGTGGAGCCGCGGCGTTCGCGCGCGGCCCGCAACCGGGGGCCCATCGCCGCCGGCGTGTCGGCCACGTCGTCGCCTGTCACCCGCTGCGCCCCCTTCCGGACGTGCCGCTCCACCATCCTCTGCTGCGAGTTTGCCAGAGTGGCAAGGGTGATCGCGGCGGACGGTCGCCGCGCCGCATCATCGGTGCGTACCCGCGTCCACCCGCGAGCCGAGGAGAAGCCCCCATGCACCTCGAACCTTCCGCCGCGCCCCGCCACCGCACCGTCGAGGCCCCGGCCGGGCGCCTGCACCTGGTCGAGCAGGGCACCGGCCCGCTGGTCCTGCTCGTGCACGGCTTCCCCGAGTCCTGGTACTCCTGGCGCCGCCAGCTCCCCGTCCTCGCCGCGGCCGGCTACCGGGCGGTGGCGATCGACGTGCGCGGCTACGGCCGCTCCTCCAAGCCCGCGGCGATCGACGCCTACCGGATGCTGGACCTGGTGGAGGACAACGTCGCCCTCGTGCGCGCCCTCGGTGAGGAGAACGCGGTGGTCGTCGGCCACGACTGGGGCTCCACCATCGCCGCCACCTCCGCCCTGCTCCACCCCGAGATCTTCCGGGCCGTCGCCCTGCTGAGCGTCCCGTACGCGCCGCCCGGCGGCCCCCGCCCCACCGACGTGTTCGGCCGGATCGGCGGCGCCGGGCAGGAGTTCTACGTCTCCTACTTCCAGGAACCCGGCCGCGCCGAGACGGAGATCGAGCCGGACGTGCGGGGCTGGCTCGCGGGCCTCTACGCCGCCCTGTCCGCCGACACCATGCCCGCCCGGGGCGAGCCCGACCCGCACTTCGTCGCCCACGGCGGCCGGCTGCGTGACCGTTTCCCCTCCGGCGTCCTCCCGGCCTGGCTGACCGAGGACGACCTCGACGTCTACGCCGGAGAGTTCGAGCGCACGGGCCTGACCGGCGCCCTCAACCGCTACCGCAACATGGACCGCGACTGGGAGGACCTCGCCCCCCACCGCGGCGCCCCGATCAAGCAGCCGTCCCTGTTCATCGGCGGCGCCCTGGACGCCTCCACCACCTGGATGGCCGACGCTGTCGACGCCTTCCCCACCACCCTCCCCGGCCTGACCGCCTCTCACCTCCTGGAGGGCTGCGGCCACTGGATCCAGCAGGAACGCCCCGAGGAGGTCAACCGTCTGCTGACCGGCTGGCTCAACACCCTCACGGGCTGAACCGGCAGGCGCGCCCGGCGGCTTCGCCCCATGACAAGAGGGCCCCTGACCTGCTGATTCGCAGGTCAGGGGCCCTCTTCGTCGGGTGGCGGCGCCAGGGTTCGAACCTGGGTAGGCTGAGCCGGCAGATTTACAGTCTGCTCCCTTTGGCCACTCGGGCACACCGCCTCGCAACGCGGTAAACGATACCTGATCGCGGGGGGTGGTCCGCCACTCGGTTGTGCGGGGTGGTTCGGGGTAGCGGGTGGCTAGGCTGTGCGCCGACCAGCCCGATGAGCCCGAGTACGAGGAGCCTGAAGACACCATGGCCGACTCCAGTTTCGACATCGTCTCGAAGGTCGACCGGCAGGAGGTCGACAACGCGCTCAACCAGGCGTCGAAGGAGATCTCCCAGCGCTACGACTTCCGCGGCGTCGGGGCGTCCATCGCGTGGTCCGGGGAGCGGATCGAGATCCGGGCCAACGCCGAGGAGCGGGCCCTGGCGGTGCTCGACATCTTCCAGTCGAAGCTCATCAAGCGCGGCATCTCGCTGAAGGCGCTCGACTCGGGCGAGCCGCAGGCGTCGGGGAAGGAGTACCGGCTGTACTCCACCGTCAAGGAGGGCATCTCCACCGAGGACGCCAAGAAGGTCACCAAGCTGATCAGGGACGAGGGCCCCAAGGGCGTCAAGGCGCAGGTGCAGGGCGACGAGCTGCGGGTCAGCTCCAAGAGCAGGGACGCGCTCCAGGAAGTGCAGCGGCTGGTGCGGGAGGCCGACTTCGACTTCGCCGTGCAGTTCGTCAACTACCGCTAGGCGCACCCCCGCCGCCGGGTCCGGCGGGGTGTCCGCCCCACCGGCGGGTGGGTACGGCTTCCCCGGGTGCGGGCAACGTCCGGCACATGGCCAGAGGGGAGCCGTGAGGAATGGACATCACGCTGGGGGAGCAGCTTCTGCTGCTGTCGCTGGACGACGAGTCGGGGGCCGAGCGGGAATCGACGCGGGTGGCGTGGGCCATCGCCGCCGCGTCGCTGGTGGAGCTGGCCCTCGCGGGGCGGATCGACATGACGGACGACGTGGTCGCCGTCCGGGACCCGTCCCCGGTCGGTGTCCCGGCTGTCGACGCGTGGCTCGCGGAGATCGCCGGCCAGGAGAAGCCGGAGCGGACCGAGCCGTGGATGCGCCGCCTGCTGAAGAGCGCGGTGGCCGGGGCGGGTGACGGCCTGAAGGAACGCGGGCTGGTGCGCGAGGAGGTCCGGAAGGTGTTGGGCCTGTTTCCGGTGCGACGGTATCCGGAGGCGGACGGATCGGTGGAGGCGGCGCTGCGGGAGCGGCTGACCGGTGTCGTGCTCGGCGGGCAGGTGCCCGACGAGCGCACGGCCGCGCTGATCGGGCTGCTCCACGGCGCGAGGCTGCACCGGCTGGCGTTCCCCGCTGCCGACCGGCGGGTGGTGGAGAAGTCCATGGCCGAGGTGGCGCGCGGGCAGTGGGCGCCGCCGGCGGTGCGCCGGGTGCTCGACGCGGCGGACGTGGCGCTGACGGTGATCATCACCGGCACGGTGGCGGGGACCACGATCGGCGGGACCTGATATCGGCACGGAAGGGGCATGAAGCGGCCTTCCCAGGTCAGACGCCGGAGCGCAGGCATTCATAGACTGGCGCTGATCTCAGGAGGTCCCCGTGTCCGTCATGCGCAACCTTCGCAAGGCCATTCAGCATCCCTTGGGGCGCCCGGAGAACGTGGCGGTCAGGAAGGTGGATCTGAGCCATCCGGCCCGGTCGCCCCTGGGGACCGCCGTCGTCAACTGCGCGGCCTACCGCCACGGGGTCCGCCAGGACGGCCACCGGTCGCCCGAGGAGGCGCTGGCCTACGTCCGCAGGCGGCCCGGGCGCGGGTTCGTGTGGATCGGGCTGCACGAGCCGGACGAGGCGGAGTTCGAGGGGATCGCGGACCTGTTCGGGCTGCACCCGCTGGCCGTGGAGGACGCGGTCCACGCGCACCAGCGGCCGAAGCTCGACCGGTACGACGACACGCTGTTCATGGTGCTGAAGACGGTCCGGTACGTGGAGCACGCGCAGCTCACCGCCACCAGCGAGGTGGTGGAGACCGGCGAGATCATGATCTTCATCGGCAAGGACTTCGTGGTCACCGTCCGGCACGGCGGCCACGGTTCGCTCGGGCCGCTGCGGGAGCAGTTGGAGGCGGATCCGGAGCATCTGGCCAAGGGGCCGTCCGCCGTGCTGCACGCCATCGCCGACCATGTCGTGGACCACTATCTCGACGTCTCCGAGGCGGTCCGGGACGACATCGACGAGGTGGAGCTGTCGGTCTTCGCCGACATCCCGGGGCGCGGCGGCGATCCGGGGCAGATCTACCAGTTGAAGCGCGAGCTGATGGAGCTGAAGCGGGCCGTGGCGCCGCTGGACCGGCCGCTCCAGCAGTTGTCGGAGAACGGGCTGCCGATCATCGACCCGGACATCCGGCGGTACTTCCGGGACGTCGCGGACCACCTGTCACGGGTGAGCGACCAGGTCACCGGCTACGACGCGCTCATCGACTCGATCCTCCAGGCCAACCTGGCGCAGGTGACGGTGGCGCAGAACGAGGACATGCGCAAGATCACGT
This sequence comes from Streptomyces specialis, assembly GCF_001493375.1. Classification (GTDB taxonomy): domain Bacteria; phylum Actinomycetota; class Actinomycetes; order Streptomycetales; family Streptomycetaceae; genus Streptomyces; species Streptomyces specialis. Next base: position 71,010 of record NZ_LN929897.1, on the reverse strand, counting down.
CGTGGGCGGCGATCATCGCCGTGCCCACCATGGTCTGCGGCGTCTACGGCATGAACTTCGAGCACATGCCGGAACTGGGCTGGTCGTTCGGCTATCCGCTGGTGTGGGCCGTGATCCTGGTTTCGTGCTTTTTGCTCTACCGGGGCTTCCGGCGCAACGGATGGCTGTAGGGACCGGCGGTTTAGGCTGTGCCCGTGGACAACGCCATCCTCGACGCGATCGAAGGCTTCATCGCCACCCCGTGGGTGTATGTGGCTCTCTTCGCCGTCGCGAAACTCGACGGCTTCTTCCCCGTGGTGCCCAGCGAGACCCTGGTGGTCACGCTGGGGGTCTTCGCGGCGGCGGACGGCAATCCGAACCTGGCCCTCATCATCATCGTGGCGGCGCTCGGCGCCTTCGCCGGGGACCACATCTCCTACCTCATAGGCCGGAAATCGGGCGACCGCATCTACGCCCGGCTCAAACCCGAGGGGCGGACCCGGAAGGCGTACGACCACGTCGGGCACATGCTGGAGAAGCGCGGCGGCATCATGCTGATCATCGCGCGGTACATCCCCGGCGGCCGGACCGCCGCCACCCTGACGACCGGGGCCACCAAGTACCCGCTGCGCCTGTTCTCCGCCTACGACGCCATCGCGGCCGTGAGCTGGGCGGTCTACTCCGCGATGATCGGCTTCATCGGCGGCGCGGCGTTCGAGGAGAACCCGCTGCGCGGCGTCGTCCTCGGGCTCGGCCTGGCCCTGGCGCTCGCCGGCATTCACGAGGGCGTGCGGATCATCCGCGAGCGCCGGGCGGCGGCCAAGGCCGGCTGAGCGGCCGGGGGGCCGGGGGTTCAGGACCAGCGGTAGCGGGGGTAGGGGTCGCTCGTCGGCACGATCTCGCGGCCCAGCGGCATCAGCGAGACCGGCACCATCTTGAAGTGCGCGATGCCGAACGGGATGCCGATGAGGGTGACGCAGAACGCGATCCCGGCGACGATATGGCCGATAGTGATCCAGATACCGGCGACGATCAGCCAGATCACATTGCCCACGCCGGACGCCACGCCCGCGTCCCGGCGCTCGGTCACCGTGTAGCCGAAGGGCCACAGCGCATAGCCCGCGATGCGGAAGCAGGCGATGCCGAAGGGGATGGTGACGATCAGGACGAAGCAGATCAGCCCCGCCACGGCGTAACCGAGGGCTATCCACAGGCCGGAGAAGATGAGCCAGATCAGGTTCAGAAGAGTCTTCACGCCCACAGCATGGCGTCAGAACCGGCCGCCCGCCATGCGTTCCAGCCGGGCGACGCGCTCGGCCATCGGCGGGTGCGTCGAGAACATCCGGGCCAGGCCCTCGCCCCTGCGGAAGGGGTTGGCGATCATCATGTGGCTGGCCGTTTCGAGCTGGGGCTCGGGACGCAGCGGGCGGGCCTGGGTGCCCGCCTCCAGCTTGCGCAGGGCGCTGGCCAGACTCATCGGGTCGCCGGTGAGCCGGGCGCCGGAGGCGTCCGCCTCGAACTCGCGGGAGCGGCTGACGGCGAGCTGGATGAGCGAGGCGGCGACCGGGCCGAGGATCAGGACCAGCAGCATCCCGAAGATGCCGGGCCCGTCCTCGTCGTCGCGGCCGAAGGGGATCAGCCACGCGAAGTTGACCAGGAACATGATGACCGAGGCCATCGCGCCGGCGACCGACGCGATGAGGATGTCCCGGTTGTACACGTGGCTCAGCTCGTGGCCGATGACGCCGCGCAGCTCCCGCTCGTTCAGCAGGCGCAGGATGCCCTCGGTGCAGCAGACGGCCGCGTTGCGCGGGTTGCGGCCGGTGGCGAAGGCGTTGGGGGCCTCGGTCGGGGAGATGTAGAGCCGGGGCATCGGCTGCCTGGCCTGTCCGGCCAGCTCACGGACCATCCGGTACAGCTCGGGGGCCTCGAACTCGCTGACCGGGCGGGCGCGCATGGAGCGGAGGGCGAGCTTGTCGCTGTTCCAGTAGGCGTAGCCGTTCGTGCCCAGCGCGATCAGCAGGGCGATGACCAGTCCGGTCCGGCCGAAGAAGCTGCCGATGACCAGGATCAGCGCGGACATGCCGCCGAGCAGGGCGGCTGTCCTCAGTCCGTTGTGCCGGCGGTGCACGGTGTGCCCTCCAGGTAGCGCAGGCGGGGGTGTCCGGAAGGGAGCCGGATGTCGGAGTTCCTTCCACCAACAGTGGACACTCCCGATGGGCACAACGCCATACGGGGGAAATCCGTTCCCCTCACGCCCCGCACGCCTCGCCCCTAGAGCATCGCTCCCGAGGCGAACGTGAGGATGATCTGCGGGGCTCCGGACAGGACGACACCGACGAGCGCGGCGAGGACGATCGCGCCGGTCAGGGGCGCGGCGGGCCGTCCGGACCCGGCGGTCTCCCCCGGTCCGGCCTCGGTCGCGGCGGGCCCGCGGAACAGGTACGCCGTCCAGCGCAGGTAGTAGTACAGGGCGACGGCGACGTTGACCGCCATCACCACCGCCAGCACCCCGAGGTCGGCGTCGACGGCCGTCTCGAAGACCGCGACCTTCGCGAAGAGCCCGATGATCCCCGGCGGCAGCCCGGCCAGGCAGAGCAGGAAGAACGCCAGGGCGAGCGCGGCGGCCGGCTGCCGCGCGTACAGCCCCCGGTAGTCCGCGATCCGGTGCGCGGACCGCTGCCGCGCGACGTGCGCGGCCACGGCGAACGCGCCGAGGTTCACCACGCCGTACATCAGGGCGTACGCCACGGCCGTGCCGATCGTGTCCGTCGCGTACGCCGAGGCGGCGATCGGGACCAGCAGGTAACCGGCCTGCCCGATGGAGGACCAGGCCAGCAGCCGGACCGCGCTGTGCGGCGCCTCGGGGTCGGTGCGCAGCGCGGCGACGTTCCCGGCCGTCATGGTGAGCCCGGCCAGCACGCCCGCGACCGGCCCCCACAGGTCCCCGTAGCCGGGGAAGGCGAGGGTGGTGACCAGGACGAGACCGGCGACGCCCGCCATCTTGCCGACCACCGACAGATAGGCCGCCACCGGCAGCGGGGCGCCGACGTATGTCTCGGGCACCCAGAAGTGGAACGGCACCGCCGCCGCCTTGAACGCGAACGCGACCAGGGTCAGCGCCACCCCGGCGTCGACGAGCGTGGCGAGCCGGGGGTCGGCCGTCGGCAGGCCCGCCGCGATGCCCTCCAGGTAGAGGCTGCCGGCGCCCGCGTAGACGAAGCTGACGCCGAGCAGCCCGACGGCCGTGGCGGTGACGGACGACAGGAAGAACTTCAGCGCCGCCTCGGGCCCGGCCGAGCCGCCGCGCCGCAGCGCGACCAGCGCGTACGCCGGGAGCGTCGTGACCTCCAGGGCGATGATCAGGGTGGCCAGGTCGCGGGCGGCGGGCAGCAGCGCGGCACCGGCCGCCGAGGACAGCAGCAGGAACCAGAACTCACCGCCCGGCACCGCGCCGTCCTCCGTCTCCGGGATGGACAGCAGCGCGGCGAGGAAGGCGCCGCCCAGCACCAGCAACTGGACGGTGACGGCGAACCGGTCCGCCGCGTAGGAGCACAGGTCCGGGTCGCCGGGCAGGCAGAACGTGGCCCGGTCGCCGTCCCGCAGCGGCAGCAGGGCGAGCAGGGCCACCGCCAGCGCCGCCGCCGCGCCCCAGCCGAGGAGCGCCTTGCGGGCGGCGGGCAGGAACAGGTCGGCGACGAGCAGGGCGACCGCGGCGACGGCGGCGATCACCGGGGGCGCGATGACCGCCCAGTCGACGGTCTGGACGAGGTTCATGGAACGACTCCCGGCAGGAGGCTCTGCACGGCGGGATCGGTGAGGTCGAGCAGCACGGCGGGCCACAGCCCGGCGAGCACGGTGAGCGCGGCCAGCGGCACGAAGGCCGCGTACTCGTAGCCGCGCAGGTCGGGCAGGTCGGGTGGCGTGTCCGCGCCGGACGGGCGCTCGCCCATGCAGACGCGGCGGACGACGAGCAGCATGTACGCGGCCGTCAGCAGCGTGCCGAACGCGGCCACCGCCAGGTAGGTGAGGAACGCGGGCCGGCTGAGCCCGGCGGCCGGGTCGAACGCGCCGACCATCGCCAGCAGCTCGCCCCAGAACCCGGCCAGCCCCGGCAGCCCGAGGGAGGCGACGGCGGTGAACGCCAGCAGCCCGCCGAACCTCGGCGACCGCCCGTACAGCGCGGCGCCGTTCTCCCCGGCGAGCCGGTCCAGGTCGGTGGTCCCGGTCCGTTCCTTCAGGGCGCCGACCAGGAAGAACAGCAGCCCGGTGATCAGGCCGTGCGCGACGTTGGCGAAGAGCGCGCCGTTCACCCCGGTGGGGGTGAGGGTCGCGACGCCCAGCAGCACGAAGCCCATGTGGCCGATCGAGGAGTACGCCACCAGCCGCTTCAGGTCGCCGCCCGCGCCCCGGGAGCGGGGCAGGGCGGAGCCCTTCCGGCTGGGGTGGTCGGGCGACGGGCGGACCAGGGCCAGGCAGGCGAGCGAGCCGTAGACGATCCCGGCCACGGCGAAGGCGCCGAGGTACGGCGCGAAGGTCGCCATGCCCTCCGGCGCGATGGGCAGCGCGATACGCACCAGCCCGTAGGTGCCCATCTTCAGCAGCACCCCGGCCAGCAGCACGGAACCGGTGGTGGGGGCGGCCGTGTGCGCGTCGGGCAGCCAACTGTGCAGCGGCCACATCGGCGTCTTGACCGCGAACCCGATGCCGAGCGCCAGGACGGCGAGGAGCTGCGTGGTGTGCGTGAGCCCGTCGCCGTGCGCCTCGGCGAGGGCGACCATGTCGAACGTGCCGGCCCGCACGCCGATCAGCAGCAGACCGAGCAGCATCACCACCGAGCCGAGCACGGTGTACAGCACGAACTTCCAGGCCGCCGCCGTCCGTCCGGCGCCGCCCCAGCGGGCGATGAGGAAGTACATCGGGACGAGGACCGTCTCGAAGGCCAGGAAGAACAGCATCAGGTCGAGCACGGCGAACGTGGCGAGCGTCCCGGCCTCCAGCAGCAGCAGGAGCGCCACGAAGGCCGCCGGTCGCGGGCCGTCCGGCGGCCGGAAGTAGCTGTGCAGGGCGCACAGGAACGTCAGCAGCGCGGTCAGCACCAGCAGCGGCAGCGAGATGCCGTCCACGCCGAGGTGGAGCCGGATGCCGAGCGCCGGGATCCAGCTCCTGTCGGTCTCGGCCTGGATCGTTCCCGGGTCGTCGTGGTCGAACGCGGCGGCCAGCACCAGGGTCGCCACGAACACCAGCCCGGTGACGGTGACGCCGTGCCGCAGCACGTCGCGGTCCGGGCCGTGCCGGCCGCGCAGGCCGGGCGGCGCGGGCAGCAGCGCGGCCACCGCGCCCAGCAGCGGCAGGACGACGACGGCGACCAGGAGCAGCCGGGTCGCGGTCTCGTTCATGCTGATCATGGGCGGTCACTTCCCCGTGACGACGAGGACGGCGGCGACGGCCAGGACGAGGGCCCCGGCCACCAGGGCGGTGAGGTACGTCTGCACGTTGCCGGTCTGGGCGCGGCGGGTGAGGGTGCCGAGCAGGCCGGGCCCGGCGGCGGCGCCGCGTACGTAGGTGTCGACGACGGCCGCGTCGAGGAACCGCACCAGCCGGGCGGCGGCCAGCGCCGGCCGGACGAACGCCGCCGCGTACAGGGCGTCCACGTGGAATCCGGCGGCGGCGGGGCGGTGCAGCGGGCCGAGCAGCACGGGCCCCGGATCGACCGGCCCGTCGCCCTCGTACGCCCGCCGCCAGCCCGCCCAGGCGGCGAGCGCCCCGAGCAGCGCGGCGCCGGTGGCCAGCAGCGAGGTCAACGTGGTGGGCGCCAGGGAACCGCCGTCGAACCAGTCGGGCAGCTCGCGGTAGGCGAGGCCGAGTGCCAGGGCGGGCAGCGCGAGTGCCCACAGCACGGCGGTCATCGCCGGGCTCGCGCCCTCCCCCACCGGCACCGGCTCCTCGCGCGTCCCGGCCGGGTCGTGGAAGGCGACCAGCCACAGCCGGGCCGCGTAGGCCGCCGTGACCAGGGCCGTGGCCAGGCCCGCGACCAGCACGATCCAGCCGGCGGCGGCCGGCACGTTGTGGCCCGGATCGAGCGCGGCGTGCTCGGCGGCGCCCAGCACGGCCTCCTTGGAGAAGAAACCGGAGAACGGCGGCACGGCGGCCAGGGCGAGCAGCCCGATGGTCATCGTCCAGAACACGTCGGGCGCCTTCCGTTTCAGCGCCCGCAGGTGCGACATGGCGGCCAGCGACCCGGTGCCCGCGGTGTGGATGAGGACCCCGGCGGTGAGGAAGAGCAGGGCCTTGAACGCGCCGTGGGTCAGCAGGTGGAAGACGGCGGCGCCGCGGTCGGCGACGGCGAGGGCGCCGGTCATGTAGCCCAGTTGCCCGATGGTGGAGTACGCCAGTATCCGTTTGACGTCGTCCTGGGCGAGGGCGGCGAGCGCCGAGCCGAGCATGGTGACCGCCGAGACGACCGCGAGGACGGCCAGGGCGGCTGCCGAGGCGGTGAAGACGGGCAGCAGGCGGGCGATCAGGTAGACGCCCGCGGCGACCATGGTGGCGGCGTGGATGAGCGCCGACACGGGCGTCGGGCCGGCCATCGCGCCGGGCAGCCACGTGTGGAGCGGCACCTGCGCCGACTTGCCGGCCACCCCGGCGAGCAGCAGCAGCGCCACCAGCGTGGGGTGGTCCAGCTCCAGCGCCTGGGCCGCCGAGGACGGTGCCGTGAGGCGGGCCGCGATGGCGCTGATCCGGAACGTCTCCGCGTCGCCCGCCAGGGCCAGGATGCCGATGAGGAACGGCACGTCGCCGAGCTTGGTGACCAGGAACGCCTTCAGCGAGGCGGCGCGGGCGGCGGAGGTCTCCCAGTAGTGGCCGACCAGGAAGTACGACGCGATGCCCATGACCTCCCAGCCGGTCAGCAGCACGATCAGGTCGTCGGTGTAGACGACCAGCAGCATCGCGGCGGTGAAGAGGGAGACGAGGGCGGCGTACGACGGGTAGCGCGGGTCGCCGCGCATGTAGCCGGTGGAGTAGAGCTGGACGCAGGCCGCGACGACGGTGACCAGGACCGCCACCAGGACGGCGAACCCGTCGAGGTGCAGGGCCAGCTCGATGGGCAGCGCGTCGTTCCCGGTGCGGGTGAGGCGGGGGGCCGCGTCGATCGGCGCGCCGCCGCCCGGGCGCACCGCCACGAGGACGGCGAGCGCGGCGGCGAGGAGCGTCGGCAGCACGGCGAGCGGGCGCACGAACTCGGGGGCGCGCCGGCCGGTGAGCAGGATCAGGGCCGCGGCGGCGAAGGGCAGCAGCGGGACGAGGACGGCGGCGGTCGTGGTGTTCACGTGACGGGCTTCTTCTCCCGGAGCTCGGTGAGCCGGTCGACGGCCACCGTGCCGCGGCGGCGGTGGACGAGCAGCACGATGGCGAGGCCGATGCCGATCTCCGCGGCGGCGAGGGCGATGAGGAAGAGCGTGAGAACCTGCCCGGCGTGGGTGACGTCGCGGAGCCAGACGTCGAACGCGACGAGGTTGAGGCCGACGGCGGCGAGCATCAGCTCCACCGCCATCAGCACCAGGATGGCGTTCCGCCTGGCCAGGACGCCGTACAGGCCGACGCAGAACAGCAGCGCGGACAGCACGGCCGGGTAGACGAGGTGCATCAGCGACCGCCGCCCTTCGCGGGCCCGGTGCCGGTCGTGCCGGTCGTGCCGGGGGTGCCGGCCGGGTCGGGGGCGTCGGGGGTGTCCTTGCGGGACAGGACGATGGCGCCGACCAGCGCGGCGAGCAGCAGCACGGACAGCGCCTCGAACGGCAGCACCCAGACGCGGAACAGGCTGTCGCCGATCGGCCCGGACTCGCCGTGCGGGGTGTCGAGGTCGATCCAGGCGGTGCGGAACGCGTCGGCGACGAGGGTGACGAGGGTACCCGCCGCGGCGAGAGCGACGACGAGGGCGACCGGGCGGTTCCCCGAGTCGGCCTCGGCGCTCGGCCCGATGGGCGCCTTGGTGAGCATCAGCCCGAACAGCAGCAGCACGACGACCGAGCCGAGGTAGATCAGGACCTGCACCCAGGCCACGAACTCGGCGGTGAGCAGCAGGTACTGGACAGCGAGCCCGCCGAGGGCGACCACCAGCCAGAGCGCGGCGTGCACGAGCTGTTTCGTGGTGACGCAGAGCACGGCGGCGCCGAGGACGACGAGGCCGGTCAGGACGAAGACGATCTCCTGTCCGGACGGCGAGAGGTACCCGTTTCCGCCGCTCATGTCGCCTCCCCCGCGCGTTCCGCCGCCTTGCGGGCGGCGGCGATCTCCTTGGGCTCCTCGGCCGCCTGGTCGAGCGGCGGCGGCTCGGGAACGGTCCACATCCATTCGCGCAGCCGGTCGCGCTCGTGGGTCAGCTCGCGGATGTCGGTCTCGGCGTACTCGAACTCCGGGGACCAGAACAGCGCGTCGAACGGGCAGACCTCGACGCAGATCCCGCAGTACATGCAGAGCGAGAAGTCGATGGCGAACCGGTCGAGGACGTTGCGGCTGCGCTCCCGTCCGCCGGGGGCGGCGGCGGGGAGGGTCTCCTTGTGGGAGTCGATGTAGATGCACCAGTCGGGGCACTCGCGGGCGCAGAGCATGCAGACCGTGCAGTTCTCCTCGAACAGCGCGATCACGCCCCGGCTGCGGGGCGGCAGTTCGGGCTGCGTCTCGGGGTACTGCTGGGTGACGGCGCGCCGCGTCATCGTGCGCAGCGTCACGGCCAGGCCCTTGACGAGGCCGGATCCGAAGGTCATGCGATCACCACCCTGACGACTCCGGTGAGGGCGACCTGGGCGAGGGCGAGCGGCACCAGCACCGTCCAGGCGAACCGCTGGATCTGGTCGGCGCGCAGCCGTGGCCAGGCCACGCGGGCCCAGATGACGAGGAAGGCGAGAACGGCGGTCTTCAGCAGCATCCACAGCCAGCCGAGGCTGTCGGCGGCCGGGCCGTGCCAGCCGCCGAGGAACAGGACGGCGGTCAGGGCGCAGATGACGACGATGCCGGCGTACTCGGCGAGGAGGAAGAAGGCGAAGCGCAGGCCGGAGTACTCGGTGTAGGCGCCGAAGACGATCTCCTCGTTGGCGATCGGCGCGTCGAACGGCGGCCGTTGCAGCTCGGCGAGGCCGGCGGTGAAGAACACGAACGCGCCGGTGAGCTGCCAGGGCACCCACCACCACTCGAACTCGGCGAGGATGCCGGGGAGGCTGAGCGTTCCGGCGGCCATGGCGACGGAGGCGGCGGTGAGGAGGAGCGGCAGCTCGTAGGCCATGAGCTGGGCGGCGGTGCGCATGCCGCCCAGCAGCGAGTACTTGTTGGCGGACGCCCAGCCGGCCATGAGGGAGCCGAGGACGCCGACGCCGAGGACGGCCAGCACGAACAGGATGCCGGCGTCGAGGACCTGCCCGACCATCCCGTCGGGGCCGAACGGGATCGCGATGAGGACGATCAGGTACGGGATGAGCGCGACGGCGGGCGCGATCTGGAAGACGCGGCGGTCGGCCCCGGCCGGGACGATGTCTTCCTTCTGCGCGAACTTCACGCCGTCGGCGACGAGCTGGGCCCAGCCGTGGAACCCGCCCGCGTGCATCGGGCCGACGCGGCCCTGCATGTGGGCCATGACCTTGTGCTCACCCTGCCCGACGAGGAGCGGCAGGACGAGAAAGGCGAGCAGCACGGCGACCAGCCGCGCGGCGACGTCGAGAAGCTCCATCACGCACCGCCCTCGTCACCGTCGCCGGAAGCGCCCTGGTTCCACGGCACATCCGAAGCCCGCCGCCCCCGCCGCGCCCGCCGCACCGCGTCCGCCTCCGGCGGCACCGCCTCGGACGAGTCCGCCTCCGGCTGCGGGGTGACCCCGGCCGCCTCGGGCGTAGCCGCCTCCGGCTGCGGGGTGTCCCCGGCCGCCTCGGGCGTAGCCGCCTCCGGCGGGGTGGTCCCGGGCGTGGCCGACTCGGACGGAGACTCCTCCGGCGTGGCCCTCGTGGGCGAGGTCGCCTCCGGCGTGGCCGCCTTCGGCGGGGTGGTCCCGGGCGTGGGTGTCCCGTGCGGGTTCGTTCCCGGCGCGACCGAATCAGGCGCGTCCGCCTCCGGCGTGGCCGCGTCGGACGGAGCCGCCTTGGACGGAGACTCCTCCGGCACCGCCGCCTCGCGCTTGGCCGTCGTGGGTGGGGTCGCCTCCGGCGGGGTGGTCCCGGGCGTGGGTGTCCCGTGCGGGCTCGTTCCCGGCGCGACCGAATCAGGCGCGTCGGCCACCGACGTGGCCGCGTCGGACGGAGCTGCCTTGGAGGTGTCCGCCTCCGGCGGGGTGGTCGGGGACGTGGCCGACTCGGACGGAGACACCTCCGGCGCGGTCGCCTCGGACGTGGCCCTCGTGGGCGAGGTCGCCTCCGGCGGGGCCACGCGGGACGGAGCCGCCTTGGACGGAGACTCCTCCGGCACCGCCGCCTCGCGCTTGGCCGTCGTGGGTGGGGTCGCCTCCGGCGGGGTGGTCCCGGGCGTGGGTCCTTCAGGGGGCCCCACTCGTTCGGGTCGGGGACGCCGGGCGGGAGCATCTGGCGGCGCTTGGGGCCGCCGTGGGCCGGTTCGCCGGGCTCCTTCGCGCCGGGCCACGCCTTCGCGACGCGCGCCGCCAGGACGAAGTCCTTCCGCAGCGGGTGGCCTTCGAAGTTCTCCGGGAGCAGCAGCGGGGCCAGGCCGGGGTGGCCGGGGAAGTCGATGCCGAACATCTCGTGCGTCTCCCGCTCGTGCCACGAGGCGCCCGCGTACACGCCGGTCACGGTCGGCAGCGCGGCGTCCGCGTGCGGCACCGTGGTGCGCAGCAGCAGGCGGCGCGCCGGGGTGCCGAGGGCGACGACGTGGGCGCAGACGAGGAAGCCGGTGCCCGGCTCGTCCACCGCGCTCAGCCAGTCGAAGAACGCGCAGCCCAGCTCGTCCCGCGCGGTCCGCAGCGCCTCGGGCCAGGCGGCCGGGGGCACGTCCACGGTGAGCACCTCGTAGGCCACGGTCGCCTCGGCGCCCTCCCCGAAGAGCTCCGCCGCGGGACGCGGCAGCCAGTCGGCCGTCACCGGCCGGTTCCGTCCGGTGTGACGAGACCGCTGGTCAGGGCCGCCGGCGAGGCGGCGTACCGCTCGGTGGTCGACTCGGCCGCGATCTTCTCCTGGAGGGTGAGGATGCCCTGCATCAGCGCCTCGGGCCGGGGCGGGCAGCCGGGCACGTAGACGTCGACCGGGACGATCTGGTCGACGCCCTTGGTGACGGCGTACGAGTCCCAGTACGGGCCGCCGCAGTTGGCGCAGGCGCCGAACGAGATGACGTACTTGGGCTCCGGCATCTGCTCGTACAGCCGCTTCACGGCGGGCGCCATCTTGTCGGTGACCGTCCCGGCGACGACCATCAGGTCGGCCTGGCGCGGGCCGGGCGCGAACGGGATCACGCCGAGCCGGATGAAGTCGTGCCGCGCCATCGACGCGGCGATGAACTCGATGGCGCAGCAGGCGAGTCCGAAGTTGAACACCCACAGGCTGTAGCGGCGGCCCCAGTTGAGGACCACCTTCATCGGCTCGGGCGCCAGCCTGGCCAGCGGGCCGAGCGACGGCTTGACCGGGGTCAGGTCCACGTCAGAACCCCCTTCTTCCAGGCGTAGAGCAGCCCCACGCCGAGGAAGCCCAGGAAGATGAACATCTCCACGAGCGTGGTGCCGCCGAAACCGTCGGCGGCGAAGACCGTCGCCCACGGGAAGAGGAAGACGGAGTCGACGGCGAAGATCACGTACAGGAAGGCGTAGACGTAGAACCGGACCTGGGTGTGGGCCCAGCCCTCGCCGACCGGATCGACGCCGGACTCGTACGTCAGCAGCTTCTCGGGTGTCGGGACCACGGGCCGCAGCAGGTGGTTCGCGCCGAAGGCGACGGCGACGAACAGCACGCCGACGACCGCGACCAGACCGACGACCGAGTAGCCGTGGAAGTAGTCGGGCACGTTTCGGCCTCCGACCGGGGACAGGGGGACTGACAGCACGGGAGTCTAGGGGGTGGTGCCCGGCTTGTGACCACGGCGGTGGTGCCGGGGGGTGGGGATAGCCCCACCGTGGTTGACCGATCCACCCCATGGCGGCGGTATCCGCGGCCCGGCACTCTTGGGGCCATGACCAGCACCATCACCGAACCCGGGGCGCGGACATCGCTGCCGCCGCCGCGCGCCCCGCTGGGCCCGCAGACCTGGCGCGAGTGCGGATATCTCCTGTCGAGCTGGCCGCTCGACCTGATCGCGTTCTGCTACGTGGTGACGTGGATCTACGTCGGCGTCCTGCTGTCGGTGACGGTCATCGGCCTGCCGGTGCTGGCGGCGGGCCTGCTCGGGTGCCGCCGGTTCGGCGCCTGGGAGCGGTCACGGGCCAGGGCGCTGCTGCGGCTGGACATCGACGAGCCGAGCCCGCTGCCCGGCGCCGGGCGGGGCAACGGCTTCTTCGGGTGGGTGTGGGCCGGGCTGAAGGACCCGGTCGGCTGGCGGACGGCGCTGTTCTTCGTGGTGCGGCTGCCGTGGCCGACGCTGACCTGCTGGGTGACATTCGTCTCGCTGTTCGTGGCCTGGCCGGCGCTGCCGTGGCTGGCGCGCTGGATGACGGACGTGGACCGGGCGCTGGTGCGGGGCCTGTTGTCGCCGTCGGACGAGCTGGAGCGGCGTATCGCCGCGCTGGAGTCGGGCCGGGTGACGGTGACGGAGGCGGCCAGCGCCGATCTGCGGCGGATCGAGCGGGATTTGCACGACGGGGCGCAGGCGCGGCTGGTGGCGCTGGCGATGGATCTGGGGCTGGCGAAGGAGAAGCTGACCGAGGACCCGGAGACGGCGGCCCGGATGGTGGAGGAGGCCCACGGCGAGGTCAAGCTCGCCCTTCAGGAGCTGCGGGATCTGGCGCGCGGCATCCATCCGGCGATCCTGACCGACCGGGGACTGGGCCCGGCGCTGTCCGCCGTCGCCTCCCGCTGCACCGTCCCGGTCCGGGTGACGGTGGAGCTGGCCGCCCGGCCGGCCCCGGCCATCGAGGGCATCGCGTACTACACGGCCTCCGAGCTGCTGCAGAACGTCAGCAAGCACAGCGGCGCCGCGCACGCCTCGCTGGAGGTGTGGCGGGCCGGGGACCGTCTGATGCTCCAGGTCACCGACGACGGCCGCGGCGGCGCCGACGCCACGGCGGGCTCCGGCCTCGCGGGCCTGGCCGAACGGCTCGCCGCCGTGGACGGCCTGCTGGCCATCGCCTCCCCCACCGGCGGCCCGACCACCGTCACCGCCGAACTCCCCTGGCGGGACCGCCCGGCGCGGACCGCCGGCCCAGCGGAAGGAACCCTCCGGTGACCGTGCTGCGCATGCCTTTCACGGCCCGCTTCTGGCGGGAGGGCCTGTACGGGCTGCTGAACCTGCCGATGGCGCTGATCGGTTTCGTCTTCGCGGTGACCGGCCTGTCGGTCAGCGGCGGACTGCTGGTCACGTTCGTCGGGCTGCCGCTGATGGCCGTGGTGCTGCTGGGCCTGCGGCTGTTCGGGCGGCTGGAGCGGAGCCGGGCGCGGCTGCTGCTGCGGCACGAGGTGGCCGAGCCGGAGCCACTGCGGCTGCGTGAGGGGCGCCGGGGTCCGCTGGCGTGGACGGGCGCGCTGCTGCGCAGTGACGTGTCCTGGCGGTCGGCGGCGTACGCGCTGCTGCACCTGCCGTGGGGGGTGTTCACGTTCTCGGTGGTGACGGCGCTGTGGGCGGCGGGCTGGTCGATGCTGACGTATCCGCTGTGGTTCTGGACGATCCCCGCGTACACCGACGAGCCGGGCGTGGGGATCAACACGGACGGCGAGGGCGGCGGCTGGATCTGGAACGGGCCGCTGGAGGTGCTGATGGCCACGGTGCTGGGGATGCTGGTGCTGGTCGCCGCCGTCCCCCTGTTCCGGGGCATGGCGGCGGTGGACCGGGCGCTGGTGTCCGGTCTGCTGGGCCCGTCGGCCGCGGCGACGCGGGTGCGGCAGTTGGAGTCGGACCGGTCGGTCGTCGTGGATGCCTCGGCGGCGGATCTGCGGCGGATCGAGCGGGACTTGCACGACGGGGCGCAGGCGCGGCTGGTGGCGCTGGCGATGGATCTGGGGCTGGCGAAGGAGAAGCTGACCGAGGACCCGGAGACGGCGGCCCGGATGGTGGAGGAGGCCCACGGCGAGGTCAAGCTCGCCCTTCAGGAGCTGCGGGATCTGGCGCGCGGCATCCATCCGGCGATCCTGACCGACCGGGGACTGGGCCCGGCGCTGTCCGCCGTCGCCTCCCGCTGCACCGTCCCGGTGGTGGTGGAGGCGGAGCTGGATTCGCGTCCGGCGGAGGCGATCGAGGGCATCGCGTACTACACGGCCTCCGAGCTGCTGCAGAACGTCAGCAAGCACAGCGCGGCGCGGCGGGCGCAGGTCGATGTGTGGCGGGCCGGGGACCGTCTGATGCTCCAGGTCACCGACGACGGCCGCGGCGGCGCCGACGCCACGGCGGGCTCGGGCCTGGCGGGCCTGGCCGAACGGCTCGCCGCCGTGGACGGCCTCCTGGCCATCGCCTCCCCCACCGGCGGCCCGACCACCGTCACGGCGGCGCTGCCCTGGCGGGACCGCCCGGCTTCCTGAGCCTCCGGGGCCGCGCGAGGTGAGATCCTGCTCGGCGGGAGCTTGCCTTCGTGGACGGGGAGTGGAACGTGCGGGTGGTCATCGCCGAGGACTCGGTGCTGCTGCGGGAGGGGCTGACCCGGTTGCTCAACGACCGGGGGCACGACGTCGTCGCCGGGGTCGGTGACGGGGAGGCGCTGATCAGCGCGGTGCGGGAGCTGGCGGACGGGGGCGAGCCGCCGGATGTGGTGGTCGCGGACGTGCGGATGCCGCCGACACACACGGACGAGGGCGTGCGGGCGGCCGTGCGGCTGCGGGAGCGGTATCCGGACCTCGGCGTGCTGGTGCTCTCGCAGTACGTGGAGGAGCAGTACGCCACCGAGCTGATCGCCGGGTCCAGCCGGGGGGTGGGCTATCTGCTGAAGGACCGGGTCGCGGACGTCAGCGAGTTCGTCGAGGCGGTGACCCGGGTCGCTTCGGGCGGCACGGCGCTCGACCCGGAGGTCGTGGCGCAGTTGCTCGGACGCAGTCGCAAGCAGGACGTGGTCGCCGGGCTCACGCCGCGGGAAAGGGAAGTCCTAGGACTGATGGCGGAGGGCCGAACGAACTCGGCCATCGCTCAACAACTCGTTGTGAGCCATGGAGCGGTCGAAAAGCACGTAAGCAACATCTTCATGAAACTCGGGTTGGCACAGAGTGACACAGATCACCGGCGGGTCTTGGCGGTTCTGACCTATCTGAATTCCTAGCCTCCTGACAGGCTGGAACAGGGATGGGGGACGGGGAAGACCGGGGCGCGCGGGGATGGTTGAGGGTGCGAGAACGCCATGGGACGAGGCCACGTCCCATCATGTGATCACCTTCAGGTAGGTAACCCTTACCCACGTACCATGGCCGAGATGAGCCGCCTCGAAGGAGGACTGAGCAGTGACCACTGAGGTCGATGCCGACCAGGGAAGCCGGGACCACGGGGGCGCCAAGGATGTCAGGCGCCTGGACCGGGTGATCATCCGTTTCGCCGGGGACTCCGGTGACGGAATGCAGCTCACGGGTGACCGTTTCACGTCGGAGACGGCTTCCCTGGGGAATGACCTGTCCACGCTGCCGAACTTTCCTGCGGAAATCCGGGCTCCCGCCGGCACGCTTCCCGGTGTCTCCTCCTTCCAGCTCCACTTCGCGGATCACGACATCCTGACTCCGGGTGACGCCCCGAATGTCCTGGTGGCGATGAACCCGGCGGCGTTGAAGGCGAATCTTCCCGATCTGCCGCGCGGCGCGGAGCTGATCGTGAACACCGATGAGTTCGGTTCGCGGGCGCTGGCCAAGGTCGGTTACGAAAGCAATCCGCTGGAGGACGGCTCCCTGGAGGGGTACGCGCTGCACAAGGTGCCGCTGACGACGCTGACGGTGGAGGCGCTGAAGGGTTTCGACCTGACGCGCAAGGACGCGGGCCGGTCGAAGAACATGTTCGCGCTCGGTCTGCTGTCGTGGATGTACCACCGGCCGACGGAGGGCACCGAGGCGTTCCTGCGGTCGAAGTTCGCCAAGCGTCCGGAGATCGCCGAGGCGAACATCACGGCGTTCCGGGCGGGGTGGAACTTCGGTGAGACGACCGAGGAGTTCGCCGTCTCCTACGAGGTGGCGCCGGCGGCGTCGGCGTTCCCGGCCGGCACGTACCGGAACATCTCGGGGAACCTGGCGCTGGCCTACGGTCTGATCGCGGCGGCGCAGCGGGCCGATCTGCCGCTGTTCCTGGGCTCCTACCCGATCACCCCGGCCTCGGACATCCTGCACGAGCTGTCGCGGCACAAGAACTTCGGCGTGCGGACGTTCCAGGCCGAGGACGAGATCGCCGGTATCGGCGCGGCGCTGGGCGCGGCGTTCGGCGGGGCGCTGGGGGGGACCACCACCTCGGGGCCCGGTGTGGCGCTGAAGTCGGAGACGATCGGCCTGGCCGTGTCGCTGGAGCTGCCGCTGCTGATCGTGGACATCCAGCGCGGCGGCCCCTCGACCGGTCTGCCGACCAAGACCGAGCAGGCGGACCTGCTCCAGGCGATGTACGGCCGCAACGGCGAGGCGCCCGTGCCGATCATCGCCCCGGCCACGCCGGGCGACTGCTTCGCCGCCGCGGTGGACGCGGCCCGTATCGCGCTGACCTACCGCACCCCGGTGTTCCTGCTGTCCGACGGGTACCTGGCCAACGGCTCCGAGCCGTGGCGGGTGCCGGAGGCGGACCTGCTGCCGGACCTGCGGGTCCGGTTCGCCACGGGGCCCAACCACACGCTGGCGGACGGCACCGAGGTGTTCTGGCCGTACAAGCGGGACGAGACGACGCTGGCCCGGCCGTGGGCGGTGCCCGGCACCCCAGGGCTTGAGCACCGCATCGGCGGCATCGAGAAGCAGGACGGCACGGGCAACATCAGCTACGACCCGGCCAACCACGAGTTGATGGTCCGCACCCGCCAGGCCAAGACCGACGGCATCGAGGTGCCGGACGTCGTCGTGGACGACCCCGAGGGCCGGGCGCGGGTGCTGGTGCTGGGCTGGGGCTCGACGTTCGGGCCGATCACCGCCGCCGTCCGCCGCATCCGCCGGGCCGGCGGGCACATCGCCCAGACCCATCTGCGTCACCTCAACCCCTTCCCCGCGAACCTGGGGGAAGTGCTGCGGTCCTACGACCGGGTGGTGCTGCCGGAGATGAACCTCGGCCAGCTCGCCACCCTCCTGCGCGCCAGGTACCTGGTGGACGTCCGCTCCTTCACCCAGGTCAACGGCATGCCGTTCAAGGCCGAGCAGCTCGAAACCGCCTTCAAGGAGGCTGTCGACGATGTCCACTGACACGCCCGTCCCCCCCCGCCCCGCGCTCCCCCTCGTGCCCACCGCCGACACCCGCCAGAGCGCGAAGGACTTCAAGTCCGACCAGGAAGTCCGCTGGTGCCCCGGCTGCGGCGACTACGCCGTCCTGGCCGCCGTCCAGGGCTTCCTGCCCGAACTGGGCCTGGCCCGCGAGAACATCGTCTTCATCTCCGGCATCGGCTGCTCCTCCCGCTTCCCGTACTACATGAACACCTACGGGATGCACTCCATCCACGGCCGCGCCCCGGCCATCGCCACCGGCCTGGCCGCCGCCCGCCGCGACCTGTCGGTGTGGGTCGTCACCGGCGACGGCGACGCCCTGTCGATCGGCGGCAACCACCTCATCCACGCGCTGCGCCGCAACGTCAACCTCAAGATCCTGCTGTTCAACAACCGGATCTACGGCCTGACCAAGGGGCAGTACTCCCCGACCTCCGAGCCCGGCAAGATCACCAAGTCCACGCCCATGGGCTCCCTGGACACCCCGTTCAACCCGGTCTCGCTGGCCCTGGGCGCCGAGGCGTCGTTCGTGGCCCGCACCATCGACTCCGACCGCAAGCACCTGACCGGCGTGCTGCGCGCCGCCGCCGAGCACCACGGCTCGGCGCTGGTGGAGATCTACCAGAACTGCAACATCTTCAACGACGGCGCCTTCGAGTCCCTCAAGGACAAGGAACAGGCGCTGGAGGCCGTGATCCGCCTCGAACACGGCGCGCCGATCCGGTTCGGCGCCCCCGCCGCGGACGGGCTCGGCGGCAAGGGCGTGGTACGCGACCCGGCCACCGGCGAGCTGCGCGTGATCGAGGTGGCCACCGAGGGCACCGACGGCATCCTGGTCCACGACGCCCACGCCGACTCCCCGGTCACCGCGTTCGCGCTCTCCCGCCTCGCCGACCCCCACACCCTCCACCGCACCCCGGTCGGCGTGCTGCGCAGCGTCCAACGCCCGGTGTACGAGGACCTGATGGCCGACCAGGTGGAACGCGCCGTCGAACAGCACGGCAAGGGCGACCTCGCCGCGCTCCTGGCCGGCAACGACACCTGGACCGTCAAGGGCTGACCACCGGCCCGGCCACCGTCAGGACCGTCACCATGAAACGGGAATGACAACCCGCCCGCCCGGCGCTACCTTCGGGGAGGCGTCGGGCGACGGGAGACGGGCGTGAGGGCAGGCGGCGGCACGGCGAGCCGGGCGGGGCTGATCTACGGGTTCGCGGCGTTCGGGGCGTGGGGGCTGCTTCCGCTCTACTGGAACCTGCTGGCCGCCACACCGGCTCTGGAGGTGCTGGCCCACCGCGTGGTGTGGTCGCTGCCCACCGCGCTGCTGCTGCTGGTCGCGGTGCGGAACTGGGGATGGATCCGGCCGCTGCTGCGGCAGCCGAAGCGGCTGGGCATGCTGGCGCTCACCGCGACGCTCATCTCGGCGAACTGGTACATCTTCATCTGGGCCGTCGCCGAGGACCGGGTACTGGAAGCGTCCCTGGGCTACTTCGTCAATCCGCTGCTGACCATCGCGCTGGGCGTGGTGCTGCTCTCCGAGCGGCTGCGGCCCACGCAGTGGGTCGCCGTGGGCATCGGCGGCGCGGCGGTGATCGTGATGAGCGTCGCCTATGGCGAGGTGCCCTGGATCTCGCTGGTGCTCAGCGTCACCTTCGCCGCCTACGGGCTGGTCAAGAAGCGGACGGACCTGGGCGGCCTGGAGGGCTTCACCGCCGACTCCGCACTCCAGTTCCTGCCCGCGCTCGGATTCCTGGTGGTGAACGGGGCGCGCGGCGAGTCGACGTTCACCGGTGAGGGCGCCGGGCACACGCTGCTGCTGGTCGTCAGCGGGCTGGCCACCGCGCTGCCGCTGATCTTCTTCGGCGCCGCCGCCGTCCGGGTGCCGCTGTCCACGATCGGGCTGATGCAGTACATCGCGCCGATCACCATGTTCGTGCTGGGCGTGCTGGTCTTCCACGAGGAGATGCCGCCGGAGCGCTGGGCCGGGTTCCTGCTGGTGTGGGCGGCGCTGTGCCTGCTGACGTGGGACGCGCTCCGCCAGGCGCGGCGCAACCGCAGGACCGCCGCCGTCGCCCGCCACACTCCCGCCCCGGCCGGGCCGCGCCCGGCGGCGGTGACGGACTGAGGGCTGTTTCCCGTCCCGCGCCACCGGTTACCCGGGGGCGGACAGAACGGCTCTCTCCGACACCCGTGTGGAAGTGATGCACCATGACCATGGCCATCGACGACATGCTGCGCACCTACCCCGCCGACCTCGGCCAGGTGGACCGCGACCGGCTCAGGCGCTGCATCGAGGAGTGCGCGGCCTGTGCCCAGGCGTGCACCGCCTGCGCCGACTCCTGTCTGTCCGAGGACCGGGTAACCGACCTCGCGAAGTGCGTGCGCACCGATCTGGACTGCGCGGACATCTGCGAGGCGACGGCCCGCGTGCTGTCCCGGCACACCGGCTACGACGCCAATGTCACCCGCGCGCAGCTCATGGCGTGCGCGACGGTGTGCGCGGCGTGCGCCGAGGAGTGCGAGCGGCACGCCTCCACGCACGAGCACTGCCGCGTCTGCGCCGAGTCCTGCCGCCGCTGCGAGCGGGCGTGCCGGGAACTGCTGGACGCGCTCGGCTGACGGCCGGGCGGCTCAGCTCCCCTCCGGCTCCCCGGAGCGGCGGGCGCGCAGCGCCCTGACCTTGTGGCGGTTGCCGCAGTGCTCCATGGAGCACCAGCGGCGGCTGCCCGGGCGTGAGGTGTCCACATAGACCAGGTAGCAGTCGTCGCCCGCGCACTTCCGGATCCGGTCGCGGAAGCCGCCGGTCAGCAGCTCGACGGCGTCGTGCGCGACCGTGGCGAGCAGCCGCTCGCCGGTGACGGCACCCGCCCAGGTCCGCTCCCCGTCCGGACCGACCGCCGGGACCAGCGGGGGCCGCGCGGCGGCCCGGTTGACGACGGCGACATCGGCGGGGGCGCCGGGAGCGCCCTCGGCCCTGGCCAGGGCCAGCCGCCACAGGGCGTCCCGCAGCGCCTTGGCGGACGCCAGCTCGGCGTCGCTCACCTCGACCACGGGCGTCGGCGTGAGGCGGCAGCGCGCGGCCCAGACGGCCAGGTCGGCCGGGCCGTGCAGCACCTCGTACCGCGCGAACGCGCCGGGGCCGCCGGTCGGCAGCAGCTCCAGGCAGAGGGCGCCGGGATCGAAGCGGTACGGCGCTCCGGTGGCGGAGCGCAGAACGAGACCTGTTGCGGACGACGTCATGAAACCACTATAACTGGTTACATGACATTGGACTGGAAGCTGGTCATCGATACCCGGAACGCCCCCGCGCTCGCCGACTTCTGGGCCGCCGCCCTGGGATACGAGGTGGAGGACAACAGCCCCCTCATCGAACGCCTGCTGGCCGCCGGACAGGTCCGCGACGAGCAGATCGCCACGTGGGACGGCCGCAAGGGGTTCCGCGGCTTCGCGGCGATCCGCCATCCGGACGACCCCTACGACCCGGCGACCGGCATCGGCCAGGGCAGACGGCTGCTCTTCCAGGACGTGCCGGAGGCGAAATCGGTCAAGAACCGCCTGCACCTCGACCTCCGGGGCGAGCCCGGCGGGCTGGAGAAGCTGGTCGCCCGCCTTGAGTCGCTGGGCGCCACCCGTGTCGAGGAGCAGCAGCAGGGGCCGGTGGGCCACTGGTGGATCATGCGGGATCCCGAGGGCAACGAATTCTGCGCGGGCTGACCCCCACCTGTCTCTTATACACATCGCCGAGCCCACGAGACAGGCAGAAACCTCGTAAGCTCGGTCCGCCTTGAACCGGCCGCGTCGGATGTGTATAGGAGCCGGGCCCCCCCCCGGCCGCCCCGCCGCCCCCCGGCATCCCGACGTGTTCGTTCTTCGGGTGTACGTGGTGTGGGAGGTTCTCGCCGGGCCGCCGCTCCCACCCCTGATCGCGGCGGCCCGGCCAACGCCCTCCGGCGCCTGTGGGGCTACCTGGCGAGGGCGTCCGGGAGGAGGTCGGGGAGGATACCGGCGAACGGCTCCTCCGGGTCGACCTCCAGGACCTCCGCGTCACTCGGCGGGGGGAAGTCGAAGCCCCCGCCCGCCGGCTTCGCGTAGTCGATCTGCGAGAACGCCACGTCCAGCGACCTGTCGCCGTCGGCGTCCGCCGTCAGGGCCAGCGGCACCCCGGTCTCGGCGTCGATGGGGATCCGGACCGACTCGACGCCGCTCTCCGCCGCCGCGTCGCCCGTGGGCTCGTCCAGGAGCTGGTAGGCGCTGCGGCCCGCCACCCGGGCCGTGCCGTCCACCGAGATGTCCGCGTGCTCGCCCGCCGCCTCCAGGAACCGCTGGGCCGCCTCCTGCGGCGTGAGACCGCCCAGCCACTCCGCCGGGTCCTGCTCCTCCGCCGCCACGCCCTCCGGCACGTCGGCGCGCAGCACCGTGTTGCTGCTGGAGTCGTACGCCCACAGCTCGTCGCCGTTGTGAATCACGGCGAACTCCTCGGAGCCGTTGACCACGGCCAGCCGCTGGAGCTCCGGCCCGTCCACCGCGACCCGCAGCGTGCTCTCCCCGGCGGCCAGCTCCGCGAGCCGGCCCGCCGGGCCCTCTATGCCGCTGAGCACACCGCCCAGCATCCCGCCCAGGTCCGGTATGCCCAGGTCGGCGTCCACCTGCACGGTGCCCGAGAGCTGGGCCGTCTCCGACTCCGCCACCCGCGCCAGCAGCTCCTGCGCCGTGATGTCGGGCAGCTCGGGGCCGCCGCTGTCACTGGCGATCGCGGGCCAGAGCCCGGCCCCGACCGCCGCGATCCCGGCCACCACGGCGACCGGCACGGCCGCGCGCCGGACAGTACTGTTCAAAGCCATCAGATGCCCCTCCACTCGCCACTTGGCACTGGTAATTCCACCAGGCCAGGGCCGTTCCGGCATCCGCCAGGAGTTGGCCATCGGCGTACGACCAAGGGATGACCGCGCACCCGCGCGAGCGGCCCCGACCCGTAGGGGTCGCTGCCCACCGCGAGGTGATTCACACCAGGGAACGACAGGGCCGCAGTGGGTCGACGGACCTAGACCGTGCGGTCCGCCACCACGTCGCAGAGGTGGGCGAGGGCCTGCTTGGCCGGGGTGTCGGGCAGCGGGTCGAGGGCCTGCCGCGCCAGCCGCGCGAACGACCACGCGTCGCTCTTGGCGACGCCGAGCGCCGGATGCGCCCGCAGCCGGGCCAGCGCCTCCGCGTGACGCGCGTCATCGGTCAGGTCGCCGTCCAGCAGCGCGCACAGCTCCCGGTCCTCCGGCGAGCCGCCCTCCGCGGCCATCTCCCGCAGCCGCAGCACCGGCAGCGTCGCCACGCCCTCGCGCAGGTCGGTCCCCGGCGTCTTCCCCGACTCCTCGCCGTCGCTGGCGATGTCCAGCACGTCGTCGGCGAGCTGGAAAGCCGTCCCGATCCGCTCGCCGTACAGCGCCATCACGTTCATCACGGACTCGGGCGCGCCCGACATGAGCGCGCCCAGCCGCCCGGCCACGGAGATCAGCGACGCGGTCTTGCCCGCGATGACGTCCAGGTAGTGCGCTATCGGGTCCTCGCCCTCGCGCGGCCCCGCGGTCTCCTGGATCTGCCCGGTCACCAGGCGCTGGAACGCCTCCGCCTGGATGCGCACCGCCTCGTTCCCCAGATCGGCCGCTATCGCCGAGGCACGGGAGAAGAGGAAGTCGCCGGTGAGCACCGCCACCGAGTTGTTCCAGCGGGCGTTGGCGCTGGGCACGCCCCGCCGCATGTCGGCCTCGTCCATGATGTCGTCGTGGTACAGCGTGGCCAGGTGCGTCAGCTCCACCACCACGGCCGCCGGGACGACGCCCGGCGCGTGCGGATCGCCGACCCGCGCGGCCAGCAGCAGCAGCAGCGGCCGGAACCGCTTCCCCCCGGCGCGCACCAGATGCTGCGCCGTCTCCGTGATGAAGGGGACGTCGCTCTTGGTGGCCTCGTACAGCCTCGCCTCGACAGCCGCCAGACCCGCCTGAAGATCGGTGTTCAGAGCATCGTCCCGCACGCTCACCCCGAAAGGACCCACGACGATCACGAGCGCTCTCCCCTGTGTCCGGTGAGTTGTCTCCGGCAGCGTAACGGGTCGGCGGGGAAGCCTCCCAGGCGGCCACGCCTGGGGGAGATCGCGGCCACACGCGCCGATTCGCCCCGGTCTAGGGTGTGGCCATGCC
Organism: Streptomyces specialis; assembly: GCF_001493375.1. Taxonomy (GTDB): domain Bacteria; phylum Actinomycetota; class Actinomycetes; order Streptomycetales; family Streptomycetaceae; genus Streptomyces; species Streptomyces specialis. The sequence continues at coordinate 47,357 of NZ_LN929897.1, read as the reverse complement.
TGCCCCCGCGCACACCGCCACGACGCGGCCCGGCCTGTTCGGTCCCGACAACCTTCCCTACGGCCTCTTCAGCACGGCCGACGAGCCCGGTGCGCGCCGGATCGGGGTCCGGTTCGGGGACGCGGTGCTCGACGCGGGCGCCGCCGCCCGCGCCTTCCGCTCCCCGCACGCCCGGCTGCTCACCGCCCCGGACCTGAACCCGCTGCTAGCCGCCGGACGCCCGGTCTGGCGGGCGGTCCGCGCCGCGCTGCGCGACTGGCTCGGCTCCCCCGGCCACCGCGCGACCGTCGCGCCGCTGCTGCTGCCCCTCGACACGGTCACGCTCCACCTCCCGTTCCGGGTCGCCGACTACGTCGACTTCTACGCCAGCGAGCACCACGCCACCAACGTCGGCCGCATCCTCCGCCCCGACGCGGCGGCCCTCACACCCAACTGGAAGCACCTGCCGATCGGTTACCACGGCCGCGCGGGCACCGTCGTGGTCTCCGGCACGCCGGTCGTCCGCCCGCGCGGCCAGGGCCGCCCCGGCACGGGCAGCGACCGGCCCGCCTTCGGCCCCACCCGGCGGCTGGACATCGAGGCGGAGGTCGGGTTCGTCGTCGGCACCCCCTCGGAGCCGGGCCGGCCCGTGCCGCAGACCGCCTTCCGCGACCATGTCTTCGGCGTCTGCCTCCTCAACGACTGGTCCGCCCGCGACATCCAGGCGTGGGAGTACGTGCCGCTCGGCCCGTTCCTCGGCAAGTCCTTCGCCACCTCCGTCTCCCCCTGGATCACCCCGCTCGACGCCCTCGACGCGGCCCGCGTAGCGCCACCCGAACGGGACCACCCGCTCCTGCCCTACCTGGACGACGAGGGCCTCGAACCGGGCGGCCTCGACCTGCGGCTCACGGTCCGGATCAACGGACACCCGGTCTCCGAGCCGCCGTTCGCCACCATGTACTGGACGGCCGCCCAGCAGCTCGCCCATCTCACCGTCAACGGCGCGCGGTTGCGCACCGGCGACCTGTTCGCCTCCGGCACGGTCAGCGGGCCCGAGCCGGGGCAGCGCGGCTCGCTGCTGGAGCTGACGTGGGGCGGCCGGGACCCGCTGACGCTGCCGGACGGCACGTCCCGCGCGTTCCTGGAGGACGGGGACGAGGTGACCATCTCCGCCTGGGCGCCCGGACCGTCGGCCGGATCGCGCATCGGTCTCGGTGAGGTAACGGGCCGGGTGGCGCCGGCCCACTGAACCGGCGGGCCCGACTCCGCGACGTGTCCGGACACTTACGGTGACCCTCCGCGCCCGGGTCACCACAGACATGCCAAGTCCGTTATGACAGCGGCATGTTGCGCGTCCGGAGGGCACATTTCATGTCATGTCCGGGACGCCGCCAAGCGCCGCACGGGCCATGGACCCGGCGAACCCCGCCATATGGGCGGATGCCGACGCGCGTATCAGCTCGGCGGCTTTTGCCATAGACATGTAACACTCTCATCTGCCCGGTCGGCGGCCGATGTAACCTGCCGTGACCACGTTCAAATCGAGGGGACATCCATGCGTAAGTCCATACGGCTCGCCCTGCCCGCCATCGCGGCGGCGTCGCTTCTGCTCACCGGCTGTGGTGACGACGACAGCGACGGCGGCTCGCCGCTCACGCCGGGCGGCGACGGCGGCCAGGAGCAGGAGCAGGGCGACACGGGGGGCGAGCAGACCCCGAGCGGGGACGGCGAGCAGTCCGGCGACACCGGGGGCGACAGCGGCGGTGACACGGGCGGCGGCTCCGCGCCGTCCGCCGACCAGCTCGAGGGCATGTGGCTGGAGGGCACCAACCCCGAGGACAGCTCCCTGCTGTTCTCCGCCGGCTCCGTCACCTACATCGAGGACGACCTCGAAGAGGGCGACGTCTGCTACGGCGAGCTGGGCGGCAGCGGCTTCACCGTCGAGTGCACCCAGATGGGCGCCAACCTCTTCCCGGACACCGAGGCCACGCTGAACCTGGACGGGGACACCCTCACCGTCGAGTGGGCCTCCGGCACCACCGAGACCTTCACCTCCTTCGGTGACCTCGGCGACATGGGCGACCTCGGTGGCCTTGAGGACCTGGAGGACCTGGAGCAGGAGCTGGAGGACCTCGGCTACTGAGCCGGGTCCCGGCCCGTTCGAGGAGGCACGACGGTGGCCCGGACCCCGCTCGGGGACCGGGCCGCGGTCATTCCCGCGGGCGGCGCCCCCGCCACAAAGGAGGAGGCGCTGTGCGGTCGGGGGGCACGGCTGTATCAGCTCGGCAGCGATTGGCATGGGGCTGTAACGCTCCGGTCAATTGGCGCGCCCGCCGCTATACCCTGCCGTGACCATGCTCAACGTACGGAAAACGAGGGGACATCCATGCGCAGGCCCATAGGTCTCGCCCTGCCCGCCATCGCGGCGGCGGCGACGTTTCTGCTCACCGGCTGCGGCGACGGCGACAGCTCCAACAACCCGTTCGCGCCGGGCGGCGACGCCGGCCAGGACGGCAACGTGCCCATCCCGGGCGCCGACGAAGGGCAGACGTCCGGCCAGGACGGCGGGGACGGCGGCGAGGACGGCGCGCTCCCCGGCGCGGTCGCCGGAGCGGACGGCGGCGACGACGGCGGGGCGGACGGCGGCGACGACAGCGGCCTGATCTCCGGCGCGGAGAGCGGCGGCATCTCCGGCGGCGACGGCGGCTCCCTGCCCACCGCCGGCGAGTACGACAACTACTGGTTCGAGAACGTCCCGACGGACGCCAGCAGCCTGTCCATCTCCAGCGGCACGGTCACCTACGTCGAGGACGCCGGATACGAGGGCGACGTCTGCTACGGCACGATCTCCGGCGACACCATCACCGTCGAGTGCAACCAGTACGGCGACCGGCTGTGGCCCGACACCCAGGCCACGCTGAGCCTGAGCGGCAGCACGCTCACAGTGGTCTGGGCCTCCGGCACCACCGAGACCTACGAGGCGTCCTACTGACGCGGCGGCGCGTCGCCCGGGCACGACGGTGGCCCGGACCCCGAGCGGGGTCCGGGCCACGGTCATGCCCGCGACGCGGCCGACGGCCGGACGCGACGGATCAGCGGACGAAGACGCCCGCGTCGTTCGCCAGATCCAGGAAGTACTGCGGCGCGACACCGAGCACCACCGTCACCGCCGCCGCCAGCCCGACCACCGACATCGTCAGCGGGCTGGGGATGACCACCGAGGGGCCGTCCGCCTTCGGCTCGCTGAAGAACATCAGCACGATCACCCGGATGTAGAAGAACGCGGCGATGGCCGAGGCCAGCACACCGACGATCACCAGACCCATGGCGCCCGCGTCGGCCGCCGCCCGGAACACCGCGAACTTCCCGGCGAACCCGGACGTCAGCGGGATCCCGGCGAACGCCAGCAGGAACAGCGCGAACACCGCCGCCAGCAGCGGCGAACGGCGCCCGAGCCCCGCCCACTTCGACAGGTGCGTGGCCTCGCCCCCGGCGTCCCTGACCAGCGTCACCACGGCGAACGCGCCCAGCGTCACGAACGAGTACGCCGCCAGGTAGAACAGCACCGACGACACCCCGTCCTCGCTCACCGCCAGCGCGCCGGACAGGATGAACCCGGCGTGCGCGATCGACGAGTACGCCAGCAGCCGCTTCACGTCGGTCTGCGTGATGGCGATGACCGCGCCCGCCACCATGGAGGCGATCGCCACGCCCCACAGCACCGGCTCCCAGTCCCACCGCATGCCCGGCAGCACCACGTACAGCAGCCGCAGCAGCGCGCCGAAGGCGGCGACCTTGGTGGCGGCGGCCATGAACCCGGTGACCGGCGTCGGCGCGCCCTGGTACACATCCGGGGTCCACATGTGGAACGGCACCGCGCCCACCTTGAACAGCAGCCCCATCGTCACCATCGCCCCGCCGATGAGGAGCAGCGCGTCGTTGCCCATCGTGGACGCGAGACCCGGCTCCATCACGGCCGGCCGGCCGGCGACGACATCCGCGATGCCCGCGTACGACAGGGTGCCCGCGTAGCCGTAGAGCATGGTGATGCCGAACAGCAGGAACGCCGAGGCGAACGCGCCCAGCAGGAAGTACTTCACGGCCGCCTCCTGCGACAGCAGCCGCCGGCGGCGGGCCAGCGCGCACAGCAGGTACAGCGGCAGCGACAGGACTTCCAGCGCGATGAACAGGACCAGCAGGTCGTTGGCCATCGGGAAGAGCAGCATCCCGCCGACCGCGAACAGCAGCAGCGGGAAGATCTCGGTCGTGGTGTGACCGGCCCGCACCGCCTCCCGCTCGGCCTGGCCGCCGGGGACCGCCGCCGGCTGGGCGGCGAACGAGTCCACCGGCCCGCCGTGCCCGGCCGGTTCGAGCCGGCGCTCGGCGAACAGGAACACCGAGACCAGGCCGACCAGCAGGATGATCCCCTGGAGGAACAGCGCCGGCCCGTCCACGGCCAGCGCGCCCATGCCCGCGATCTGCGCCTCGCTGCCGGCCCGGCCGTCGGCGGCGAGCCCCACGACGGCGGCGAACGCGCCCGCCAGCGCCAGGGCCGAGACGGCCACCTCGGCGGGATAACGGGCACGGCGCGGCGCGAACGCCTCGATCAGCACGCCGATGACGGCGGCGCCGAACACGATCAGGCTCGGCGAGAGCGCGACCCACTCGATGTCCGGAGCCTCAAGCTCCCCCGGGTTCATTCGGCGGCCTCCACTTCGGGAACGACGTGCGGTGCGGGATCGGTCTGGTCGACGTCGGACAGCGTGTGCTCGACCGCCGGGTTGACGATGTCGGTGAGCGGCTTGGGATAGACGCCGAGGAAGATCAGCAGGCCGATGAGCGGGGCGCCCCCCGCCAGCTCCCGCACCCGCAGGTCCGGCAGCTTCTCCAGGCCCGCCTTGACCGGCCCGGTCATGGTCCGCTGGTAGAGCACCAGCACGTACAGCGCCGCCAGCACTATCCCGGCGCAGGCGATGACGCCGACGGTCTCGTACCGGCTGAACGTGCCGACCAGGACCAGGAACTCACTGACGAACGGCCCGGTGCCCGGCAGCGACAGCGTGGCGAGCCCGCCGATGAGGAACGTCCCGGCCAGCACCGGCGCCGTCTTCTGGACCCCGCCGTAGTCGGCGATGAGCCGCGAGCCGCGCCGCGAGATCAGGAACCCGGCGACCAGCATCAGCGCGGCCGTGGCGATGCCGTGGTTGATCATGTACAGCGTGGCACCGCTCTGCCCCTGGCTGGTCATGGCGAAGACGCCCAGCACGATGAACCCGAAGTGGCTGACGGACGCGTACGCGATCAGCCGCTTCATGTCCCGCTGGCCCAGCGCCAGCAGCGCGCCGTAGATGATGCTGATCAGCGCGAGCACCAGCACCACCGGCGTGGCCCAGTCGCTGGCCTCGGGGAAGAGCCCGAGGCAGAAGCGGAGCATCGCGAAGGTGCCGACCTTGTCCACGACGGCGGTGATCAGGACGGCGACCGGCGCGGTCGCCTCGCCCATCGCGTTGGGCAGCCAGGTGTGCAGCGGCCACAGCGGCGCCTTGACGGCGAAGGCGAGGAAGAAGCCGAGGAACAGCCACCGTTCGGTGCCCGTCGCGAGATCCAGCTCGCCCGAGGCGCGCGCCTGGAGGATGGCCTGGAGGGAGAACGTCCCGGTGCCCAACTGGTCGGCCGTCGCCACGTACAGGCCGATCACCGCGGCCAGCATGATCAGGCCGCCGGCGAGGTTGTAGAGGAGGAACTTGACGGCCGCGTACGACCGCTGGCGCGACTGCCCCTCCTCGTCCAGCTCGCCCGCCCGGTCCCCGAAGCCCCCGACGAGGAAGTACATCGGGATGAGCATGGCCTCGAAGAAGATGTAGAAGAGGAAGATGTCGGTCGCGGCGAAGGACATGATGACCATCGCCTCGACCATCAGCATCAGCGCGAAGAAGCCCTGGGTGGGCCGCCACCGCCGGTTGGCGGCCTCGTGCTCCGCCTCGTCGGCGTCGTTCCAGCCGGCGCCGATGAGGAACGGGAGCAGCACCGCGGTCAGCGCGATCATCACCGCGCCGATACCGTCCACGCCCAGCTCGTAGCGGACCCCGAAGTCCTCGATCCAGGACCGGGACTCGGTGAGCTGGAAGCGGTCGGCGCCCGCGCCGGTGTCGAAGCGGAGCAGCACCGCGGCGGCGAACCCGACCGTCGCCAGCGAGAACAGCAGCGCGAGCCACTTGGCCGCGGTGCGCCGCGCGGCGGGCACCGCCGCAGTGGCGATCGCGCCGATGGCCGGGGTGAGGGCCGTGGCCGTCAGCAGGGGAAATGACATAGGAGACCTCTCAGACCGCCCTCATCAGCAGGGTCGCGGCGATCAGCAGGGCCGCTCCCCCGAACATGGAGACCGCGTACGACCGGGCGAATCCGTTCTGGACCCGCCGCAGCCGCCCGGACAGCCCGCCGAAGGAGGCGGCCGTGCCGTTGACCAGGCCGTCGACCAGCTTGTGGTCGAGGTAGACCAGGCCGCGGGTGAGGTAGTTCCCCGGGGTGACGAACGCGGCGTGGTTGAAGTCGTCCTGGAGCAGGTCGCGCCGCGCCGCGCGGGTGAGCAGCCGGCCCGTGGGCGCGACCGCCGGGACCGGCCGGCGGCCGTACTGGAACCAGGCGCCGGCCACGCCCACCACCATCACGGCGGTCGCGGCGAGGCCGACCGTGCCGTGGCCGACCGGCGAGTCGCCGTGCTCCAGGCCCGTGACCGGCTCCAGCCAGTGGACGAACGCCTCGCCCGAGTCGAACAGGAAGCCCGCGAAGACCGAGCCGAAGGCCAGCACGATCATCGGGATCGTCATGGTGAGCGGAGCCTCGTGCGGGTGCGGTTCGTGCCCGTGCGCGTCGGGCTGCCACCGCTTCTCGCCGAAGAACGTCATCAGCATGATCCGCGTCATGTAGTACGCGGTCAGCGCCGCGCCCAGCAGCATCACGCCGCCGAGGATCCAGCCCTCGGTGCCGCCCTTGGCGAACCCGGCGTAGATGATCTCGTCCTTGGAGAAGAAACCGGACAGGTACGGGAAGCCGATGATGGCCAGATAGGCGAGGCCGAACGTGACGAACGTGACCGGCATGTGCCGGCGCAGCCCGCCGTAGCGGCGCATGTCCACCTCGTCGTTCATGGCGTGCATGACCGATCCGGCGCCGAGGAAGAGTCCGGCCTTGAAGAAGCCGTGCGTGACCAGGTGCATGATCGCGAAGACGTAGCCGACCGGGCCGAGGCCGGCGGCCAGCATCATGTAGCCGATCTGCGACATCGTGGACCCGGCCAGGGCCTTCTTGATGTCGTCCTTGGCGCATCCGACGATCGCGCCGAACAGCAGCGTCACCGCGCCGACCACCACCACCACGGTCTGCGCGTCGGGCGCGGCGTCGAAGATCGCTCCGGAGCGGGTGATCAGGTACACGCCCGCGGTGACCATCGTGGCCGCGTGGATCAGGGCCGAGACCGGGGTCGGGCCCTCCATCGCGTCGCCGAGCCAGGACTGGAGCGGCACCTGCGCGGACTTGCCGCAGGCGGCCAGCAGCAGCATCAGCCCGATGCCGGTGAGGGTGGCCTCGCTCGCCCCGGTGGCGCCGTCGAGCACGGGCTCGAACGCGAACGTGCCGAACGTCGTGAACATCAGCAGGATCGCGATCGACAGGCCGATGTCACCGACCCGGTTGACGATGAATGCCTTCTTCGCCGCGGTCGCCGCGCTCGGCTTGTGCTGCCAGAAGCCGATCAGCAGGAACGAGGCCAGGCCCACGCCCTCCCAGCCGACGTACAGCAGCAGGTAGTTGTCGGCGAGGACCAGCAGCAGCATCGCGCCGAGGAAGAGGTTGAGGTAGGCGAAGAAGCGCCGCCGCCGCTCGTCGTGCGCCATGTAGCCGATCGAGTAGAGGTGGATCAGCGTGCCCACGCTCGTGATCAGCAGCACGAAGGTCATCGAGAGCTGGTCGAGCTGGAACGCGACGTCCGCCCGCAGGTCGGCGACCGGCACCCAGCTGAACAGGTGCTCGTGGAGCACCCGCTCCTCGCCCTCCCGGTCCAGCAGGTCGGAGAAGAGCACGGCGGCGAGGACGAACGACGTCGCGGCGAGCGCGGTGGCCAGCCAGTGGCCCACCCGGTCCAGGCGCCGCCCGCCGACCAGGAGCAGGGCGGCGCCCAGCAGTGGCGCGCCGACGAGCAGTCCGATCAATGACTCCACTGTTTCTGACCCCTTAGAGCTTCATCAGGCTGGCGTCGTCGACCGAGGCCGAGTGGCGGGAGCGGTAGACGGTGACGATGACGGCCAGCCCGACCACGACCTCGGCGGCGGCCACGACCATGACGAAGAAGGCCATGATCTGGCCGTCGAGGTTGCCGTGCATCCGGGAGAAGGTGACCAGCGCGAGGTTGGAGGCGTTGAGCATCAGCTCCACGCACATGAACACCACGATCGCGTTGCGCCGCAGCAGGACCCCGCTGGCGCCGAGCGTGAACAGCAGGGCGGCCAGGAAGAGGTAGTTCTCCGGGTTCACTGACGGGCCTCCTCGGCGTCCTCGGTGCCAGTCGTTCCGGTGCTGCCGGTGGTGCCGGTGGTGCCGGGACCGGCGTCGCGCGGGTCGGTCACGGCCCCGGACTCGTCCGGCCGGCCGGTGGTCTCCAGCGCGGTGACGCTCCGGGGCTTGGGCGCGGTCGCCATGTACGTCTGGCCGTGGTACCCGGCGGCGCGTGCCTCCAGCGCCGCCACGTCGGCGACGGACTGCCGGTGCACCTCGCGGATCTGGCCGCGCCCGCGGAGCGTCTCGATCATGGTCAGCTCGGCGGGGGTGCCGTCGGGCAGCAGGCCGGGCAGGTCGACCGCGTTGTGCCGGGCGTAGACGCCGGGCGCGGGCAGCGGCGGCACGTGGTCGCCGCGGACGCGCTCGGCGGCCTGCTCGCGCTGGGACTTGGTCCGCTCGATCCGCTCGCGGTGCGTCAGCAGGGTGGCGCCGACGGCGGCGATGGTCAGCAGCACACCGGTCACCTCGAACGCCACCACGTAACGGGTGAACAGCAGCGAGGCGAGGCCCTGCACGTTGCCGTCGGCGTTGGCCTGCGCGAGGCCGGTGAAGGACCCGACGGACGCCTGGCCGATGCCCGCGATCAGCAGGATGCCCAGGCCGAGGCCGCACCCGGCGGCCAGCCAGCGCTGCCCCTTGAGTGTCTCCTTGAGCGAGTCGGTGGCGCTGACGCCGACCAGCATCAGCACGAAGAGGAAGAGCATCATGACGGCGCCGGTGTAGACGACGATCTGCACCATGCCGAGGAAGTAGGCGCCGTTGGCGAGGTAGAACATCGCCAGGATCACCATCGTGCCGGCCAGGCAGAGCGCCGAGTGCACCGCGCGGCGCATCAGGACGGTGCCGAGACCGCCCGCCACGGCCAACGGGCCCAGCACCCAGAACTGCACGGCCTCGCCGGTCGAGGTGGAGGTCTCCGCCGCGAGGGCGGTGGCGAGCGCGCTCATACGTCCACCTCCGACGAACCGCGGTCGGACGCCGGGTCGTGCAGCCGGGTCGCGGCGGCCACGGCGTCGTCGTCGGCCAGTTGCTCCCCGGTGACGCGCTGCCGCACGGTGCCGGGGGCGGCGCCGCGCACCTCGCCCCGGTAGTACGCCTGCTCGTCGGTGCCGGGGTACATGGCGTGCGGCGGGGCGACCATGGTGTCGTCGAGGCCGGCCAGCAGCTCCTCCTTGGTGTAGATCAGGGAGGCGCGGGTCCGGTCGGCCAGCTCGTACTCGTTGGTCATGGTGAGCGCGCGGGTGGGGCACGCCTCCACGCACAGGCCGCACAGGATGCAGCGCAGGTAGTTGATCTGGTAGACGCGGCCGTAGCGCTCGCCCGGGGAGTAGCGCTCCTCCTCGGTGTTGTCCGCGCCCTCGACGTAGATGGCGTCCGCCGGACAGGCCCAGGCGCACAGCTCGCACCCGATGCACTTCTCCAGGCCGTCCGGGTGCCGGTTCAACTGGTGGCGGCCGTGGAAGCGGGGCGCGGTCGGCTTCTTCTCCTCCGGGTACTGCTCGGTGAGCCGCTTCTTGAACATGGCCTTGAAGGTCACGCCGAAGCCGCCCACGGGGTTGTGGATCTCAGGCATCGTCGCCCTCCCTTCCTGGTTCGGTGCTTGCCGAGGTGGATCCGGGGCTGTCGGCGGCGACGGCCGCCTTGTCCCTGCCGGCCCGCGAGGGACGGCGGGGCACGGGCGGCAGGGTCTGGCCCGGCAGCGGCGGCACGGGGTAGCCGCCGGCCATCGGGTCGAACGGCTCCTCCGGGCGCCCGGCCTCGGCCTCCTCGCGGCGCTGGTCGGCCCGGTCGCGGAAGAAGTCCACGACGAAGGAGAGCAGCAGGAGCAGCAGCACCCCGCCGGCCACCCACATCACGATGTCGCGGAACTCGTAGTTCTCGTTCTGCATCGCCCGCACGGTGGCGACCAGCATCAGCCAGACCAGCGCGATGGGGATGAGCACCTTCCAGCCCAGCACCATGAACTGGTCGTAGCGCACGCGGGGCAGCGCGCCGCGGATCCAGACGAAGAAGAAGATGACGCAGACGAGCTTCGCGGTGAACCACAGCAGCGGCCACCAGCCGGAGTGGGCGCCCTCCCAGAAGCTCAGCGGCGCGGGGGGCCGCCAGCCGCCGAGGAAGAGGGTGACCATCAGGGCGGAGACCGTGACGGTGTGGATGTACTCGGAGAGCATGAAGAAGGCGAACTTGATCGACGAGTACTCCGTGAGATACCCGCCGACGAGGTCGCCCTCGGACTCCGGCATGTCGAACGGCGGCCGGTGGGCCTCGCCGACCATCGCGATCATGTAGATGAGGAACGAGACCGGCAGCAGGATCACGAACCACCGGTCGTCCTGCGCGTCCACGATGGCCGAGGTGGACATCGAGCCGGAGTAGAGGAAGACGGCCGCGAAGGACAGGCCCATCGCGACCTCGTAGGAGATGATCTGGGCCGTGGCCCGCACGCCGCCGAGCAGCGGGTAGGTCGAGTTGGACGACCAGCCCGCCAGGACCGTGCCGTAGACCGCGATCGCGGCGGTGGCCAGGACGTACAGCAGCGCGACCGGGAGGTCGGTGAGCTGGAGCACGGTCCGGGTGCCGAAGACGCTGACCGGCGCGTCGGCGGGGCCGAAGGGGATCACGGCGATCGCCATGAACGCGGGCACGGCCGCGAGGATCGGCGCCAGGATGTACAGCGTCTTGTCGGCGCCCCTGACGGTGATGTCCTCCTTCAGCATGAGCTTCACCCCGTCGGCGAGGGACTGGAGCATGCCCCAGGGCCCGTGCCGGTTGGGGCCGATGCGCAACTGCATCCAGCCCAGCACCTTGCGTTCCATGACGATGCTGATGAGGACGCAGCCCATCAGGAACGCGAAGCAGAAGACGGCTTTGATCAGGACCAGCCAGAACGGGTCGTCGCCGAACATCGACAGGTCCGGCTCCTGCGCCAGCGGCATCACGCGGTCACCTCCTCGGTCGCGTCGGCGGCGACGCGGACGACGTGTCCGGGGGTGGTGCCCAGGTCCTGGAGGACGCCGCCGCCCGTCGAGTTGAGCGGCAGCCAGACCACGCGGTCCGGCATCTCCTCGGTCACCACCAGCGGCAGCGTGACCGACCCGGCGGGGCCGGTCACGGTCAGCGCGTCGCCGTTCCCCGCGCCGGCCGCGCGGGCGGGGGCCGGGGACAGGCGGGCGACGGCCGGGTGCCGGGTGCCGGCCAGGGCGTCGTCGCCGGTCTGGAGCACGCCCTGGTCCAGGAGCAGCCGGTGCCCGGCGAGCACCGCCTCGCCCGGACCGGGCGCGGGCAGGTCGGCGGGGGTCCCGGTCGGGCCGAGCGGCAGGGCGCCGCGCCAGTCGGCCAGCCCGTCCAGCTCCTGCCTGACGGGGTGCAGGGCCGGCAGGCCGAGGTGGACGTCCATGGCGTCGGCGAGCATGTGCAGCGCGCGGAGGTCGCTCTGGACGAGACGGCGCGTCATCTGGGCGGGCTGTATCGCCGGGGAGAACGGCCGGGCGCGGCCCTCCCAGTTGAGGAACGTGCCGCCCTTCTCGACCACGGCGGCCACCGGCAGCACCACGTGGGCCCGCGCGGTGACCTCGGTCGGCCGCAGTTCGAGGCTGACGAGGAAGCCGTCGGCGGCCACCGCGTCGAGCGCGGCGCGGGCGCCGTCCGGGTCGGGGAGGTCGGCCACCTCGACGCCGGCCACCACCAGGGCCCGGATGTCGCCCCCGGCGGCGGCCCGCAGGATCTGGCCGGTGTCGCGCCCCGGCCGGTCGGGCAGCGAGGCGACGCCCCAGGCGGCGGCCACCTCCCGGCGGGCGCGGGCGGAGGACTCCGGCCGGCCGCCGGGCAGCAGGCCGGGCAGCGCGCCGGCCTCGACGGCGCCGCGCTCACCGGCGCGGCGCGGGATCCACAGCAGTCGGGCGCCGGTCGCGGTGGCCGCGGCGACGGCCGCGGTGTACGCGCCGGGCACGGTGGCGAGCCGTTCGCCGACGATCAGGACCGCGCCGGGGGCGCGCAGCGCCTCGGCGGCCCGCCGCCCGCGCGGGTCCGGGCCGTCGCCGTCGGCGAGCGCGGTGAGCCAGGCGGTCTCGGTGCCGGGGGCGGCGGGCAGCAGCGTGCCGCCGGTCTTGGCCAGGCCGCGGGTGATGTGGGTGGCGATGGAGAAGATCCGCTGGCCGTGCTTGCGGTGGGCCTTGCGGAGCCGCAGGAAGACGCCGGGCGCCTCCTCCTCGGACTCGAACCCGGCCAGCACCACGGCCGGGGCCGCCTCCAGCGAGCGGTAGGTGACGCCGCCGCCCTCGAACGCGAGTCCGTGTCCGGCGACGCGGGAGGCGAGGAACGCGGCCTCCTCGGCGCTGTGCGGCCTGGCCCGGAAGTCGATGTCGTTGGTGCCCAGGGCGACCCGCGCGAACTTGGCGTACGCGTAGGAGTCCTCGACGGTGAGCCGGCCGCCGGTCAGCACGGCCGCGCCGCCCGCCCTGGCCCGGGTCAGGCCGGCGGCGGCGACGCGCAGCGCCTCCGGCCAGCTCGCGGGCGCCAGCTCACCGGTCGCGGCGTCCCGCACCAGCGGCGTGGTCAGCCGGTCGGGCTGCTGGGCGTAACGGAACGCGAAGCGGCCCTTGTCGCAGATCCACTCCTCGTTGACCTCGGGGTCCTCGGCCGCCAGCTTGCGCATCACCTTGCCGCGCCGGTGGTCGGTGCGGGTGGCGCAGCCGCCCGCGCAGTGCTCGCAGACGCTGGGCGAGGAGACCAGGTCGAAGGGGCGGGAGCGGAAGCGGTAGGCGGCGGAGGTCAGCGCGCCGACCGGACAGATCTGGATGGTGTTGCCGGAGAAGTACGACAGGAACGGGTCGCCCTCGCCGGTGCCGACCTGCTGGAGCGCGCCGCGGTCCAGCAGCTCGATCATCGGGTCGCCGGCGATCTGCTGGGAGAAGCGGGTGCAGCGCGCGCAGAGCACGCACCGCTCGCGGTCCAGCAGCACCTGCGTGGAGATCGGCACCGGCTTCTCGTACGTCCGCTTGACGCCGTCGAACCGGGTCTCCGGGTCGCCCGCGGTCATGGCCTGGTTCTGCAACGGGCACTCGCCGCCCTTGTCGCAGACCGGGCAGTCCAGCGGGTGGTTGATCAGCAGCAGCTCCATCACGCCGCGCTGCGACTTCTCGGCGACCGGCGAGGTGAGCTGCGTCTTGACGACCATGCCGTCGGTGCAGGTGATGGTGCAGGAGGCCATCGGCTTGCGCTGGCCCTCGACCTCGACGATGCACTGGCGGCAGGCGCCCGCCGGGTCCAGCAGCGGGTGGTCGCAGAAGCGGGGGATCTCGATGCCGAGACGCTCGGCGGCGCGGATCACCAGGGTGCCCTTGGGCACGGAGATCTCGATGCCGTCGATCGTCAGCGTGACGAGGTCTTCCTGCTTGGCGGCGGCCTCGGCGTCGGTGGTGACCGTCACGCGTTCACCTCCTGGTGTGCTTGCGGGCCCTGGTCCGCCCAGGCGGTGGACCGGGCCGGGTCGAAGGGACAGCCGCCCTCGGTGATGTGCCGCTCGTACTCGGCGCGGAAGTGCTTCAGCGAGGAGAAGATCGGCGCGGCGGCGCCGTCGCCGAGGGCGCAGAAGGACTTGCCGTTGATGTTGTCGGCGATGTCGGCGATCTTGTCGATGTCGCTGAGGAGTCCCTTGCCGGCCTCGATGTCGCGCAGCAACTGGACCAGCCAGTACGTGCCCTCGCGGCAGGGCGTGCACTTGCCGCAGGACTCGTGGGCGTAGAACTCGGTCCACCGGGTGACGGCCCGCACCACGCAGACCGTCTCGTCGAAGCACTGCAACGCCTTGGTGCCGAGCATGGAACCGGCGGCGCCGACGCCCTCGTAGTCCAGCGGGACGTCGAGGTGCTCCTCGGTGAACATCGGCGTCGAGGAGCCGCCGGGCGTCCAGAACTTCAGCTTGTGGCCGGGCCGCATGCCGCCGCTCATCTGGAGCAGCTCGCGGAGCGTGACGCCGAGCGGCGCCTCGTACTGCCCGGGGCGGGCCACGTGTCCGGAGAGCGAGTAGAGCGTGAACCCGGGGGACTTCTCGGTGCCCATGGAGCGGAACCACTCCTTGCCCCGGTCCATGATCGCGGGAACCGACGCGATGGACTCCACGTTGTTCACCACGGTGGGGCAGGCGTACAGGCCCGCGACCGCCGGGAAGGGCGGGCGGAGCCTGGGCTGACCCCGGCGTCCCTCCAGGGAGTCCAGCAGCGCCGTCTCCTCACCGCAGATGTAGGCCCCGGCGCCCGCGTGGACCGTGATGTCCAGATCACCGGCCGCGCCGAGCGCGCCCTCGCCGAGGTAGCCCGCCGCGTACGCCTCGGCCACGGCGGACTGGAGGCGCCGCAGCACGGGGACGACCTCGCCGCGGAGGTAGATGAACGCGTGGTTCGAGCGGATGGCGTGACAGGCGATCACGATGCCCTCGACGAGGGCGTGCGGGTTGGCGTAGAGCAGCGGGATGTCCTTGCAGGTGCCCGGCTCGGACTCGTCGGCGTTGACGACGAGGTAGTGCGGCTTGTCGTCGCCCTGCGGGATGAACTGCCACTTCATGCCGGTGGGGAAGCCCGCGCCGCCGCGTCCGCGCAGCCCGGCCTCCTTCACGTAGGCGATCACGTCGTCGGGCGGCATGGCCAGCGCCTTGGCCAGCCCTCGGTAGCCGCCGTGCGCCCGGTAGACGTCGAGGGTCCAGGACCCGGGCTCGTCCCAGAACGCCGACAGCACCGGCGCGAGGAGCTTCCCGGGGTCGATCGAGGTGGTCTCGGACATGGTCGTCACTCACCCTCCCCGGTCACCGGGCCCGCGGGGTGGTGCGGGTCGGAGGCCGAGCTCGGCTGCGGGGCGTCGTGGGAGCTGGGGTGCGTCGGGTGCTCCTCGCCGGTGGGCGGCTCGGGCCGGCGCGGGGCCGCCACGGTCGCGGGACCCCGTTCGCCCTTGGCGAGCCGGAGCCCGGCCAGCGAGGCGGGGCCCGCGCTGCCGCCGGCGGCGACCGCGCCGGGGCGCTCGTCGGGGAAGCCGGCCAGGATGCGGGCGGTCCGCCGGAAGTCGCACAGGGGCGCGCCGCGGGTGGGCGCGACCTCCCGGCCGGCGCGCAGGTCGTCGACGAGCCGCGTGGCGGACTCGACGGTCTGGTTGTCGAAGAACTCCCAGTTGACCATCACGACCGGCGCGAAGTCGCAGGCCGCGTTGCACTCGATGTGCTCCAGGGTGACCTTGCCGTCGTCGGTGGTCTCCCCGTTGCCGACGGCCAGGTGCTCGCGGAGCGCGGCGAAGATCGCGTCGCCGCCCATGACGGCGCACAGGGTGTTGGTGCAGACCCCGACCTGGTAGTCGCCCGACGGCTTGCGGCGGTACATCGAGTAGAACGTGGCGACCGCCGTCACCTCGGCGGTGGTCAGGTCCAGCACGTCGGCGCAGAACCGCATGCCGGTGCGGGAGACGTACCCCTCCTCGGACTGGACGAGGTGCAGCAGCGGCAGCAGCGCGGAGCGGCTGTCGGGGTAGCGGGCGATCACCTCCGCCGCGTCCGCCTCCAGCCGGGCGCGCACCTCGTCCGGGTAGGGCGGCGCGGGCAGTTCCGGCATTCCGAGTCGCACGTCCGTCATCGGTCGACGCCTCCCATCACGGGGTCGATGGACGCCACGGCGACGATGACGTCGGCGACCATGCCGCCCTCGCACATCGCGGCCATGGTCTGGAGGTTGGTGAAGGAGGGGTCGCGGAAGTGGACCCGGTAGGGGCGGGTGCCGCCGTCGCTGACCATGTGCACGCCCAGCTCGCCCTTGGGGGACTCGACGGCCGTGTAGACCT
Source organism: Streptomyces specialis (assembly GCF_001493375.1). GTDB lineage: Bacteria > Actinomycetota > Actinomycetes > Streptomycetales > Streptomycetaceae > Streptomyces > Streptomyces specialis. The sequence goes on along the minus strand of NZ_LN929897.1, from coordinate 31,004 downwards.
GGCCGGGCGGGACCCGGAAGCCCTCGGTGACCAGCTTGAAGTGGTGGATGAGGGCTTCCATGGAGGTGCCCATGATGTTCTTGATGTGGTCCAGCGAGTTGCCCAGGCCGTCGGGGCCGAGGGCGAGCTGCGCGGGCCAGGCGATCTTCCGGTCGGCGACCATCACCGGCCCCGGCTCCAGCCGTTCGAGGCACTGCTCGACGATCCGCAGCGACTGGTGCATCTCCTCCAGGCGCAGCAGGAAGCGGCCGAAGGAGTCGCAGGTGTCGGTGGTGGGGACCTCGAAGTCGTAGGTCTCGTAGCCGCAGTACGGGTCGGTCTTGCGCAGGTCGTGCGGGAGGCCGGCGGAGCGGAGGACCGGGCCGGTGGCGCCGAGCGCGAGGCAGCCGGCCAGGTCGAGGTGGCCGACGTCCTTCAGGCGGGCCTTGAAGACGGGGTTGGTGGTGCAGAGCTTGTCGTACTCCGGCAGGTTCTTCCGCATCTTCTTGATGTACTCGCGGATCGCGTCCACCGCGCCGGGCGGCAGGTCCTGGGCGAGGCCGCCGGGCCGGATGAACGCGTGGTTCATCCGCAGGCCGGTGATCAGCTCGAAGAGGTCCAGGGTGTGCTCGCGGTCGCGGAAGCCGTAGACCATGACGGTGCTGGCGCCCAGTTCCATGCCGCCGGTGGCGATGCACACCAGGTGGGAGGAGAGGCGGTTCAGCTCCATCAGCAGGACGCGGATGACGGTGGCGCGGTCGGGGACGTCGTCGGTGATGCCGAGCAGCTTCTCCACGCCCAGGCAGTACGCCGCCTCGTTGAAGAACGGGGTGAGGTAGTCCATGCGCGTGACGAAGGTGGTGCCCTGCGTCCAGGTCCGGTATTCGAGGTTCTTCTCGATGCCGGTGTGGAGGTAGCCGATGCCGGCCCTGGCCTCGGTGACCGTCTCGCCGTCGATCTCCAGGATGAGCCGGAGCACGCCGTGCGTGGACGGGTGCTGCGGGCCCATGTTGACGACGATCTTCTCGTCGTCGCCGCGGTCGGCGACGTCGCGGGCCACCTCGTCCCAGTCGCCGCCGCTGACGGTGTAGACGGTGCCTTCGGTGGTCTCCCTGGCCTCCGCGGGCCGGGTCGCGTGTGTGGTCATCAGGAGTACGACCTCCGCTGGTCGGGTGCCGGGATCTGGGCGCCCTTGTACTCGACGGGGATGCCGCCGAGCGGGTAGTCCTTGCGCTGCGGGTGGCCCTGCCAGTCGTCGGGCATCATGATCCGGGTCAGCGCGGGGTGGCCGTCGAAGACGATGCCGAAGAAGTCGTAGGTCTCGCGCTCGTGCCAGTCGTTGGTCGGGTAGACCGGGACGAGCGACGGGATGTGCGGGTCGTCGTCCGGCGCGCTGACCTCCAGGCGGATGAGCCGCCCGTGGGTGAGGGACCGCAGATGGTATACGGCGTGCAGCTCGCGCCCGGTGTCCGCCGGGTTGTGCACGCCGCTGACGCCCGTACACAGCTCGAAGCGGAGCGCCGGGTCGTCGCGGAGTGTGCGGGCCACCCGGGGCAGGTGTTCGCGGGCGATGTGGAACGTGATCTCGCCCCGGTCCACGACGGTCTTCTCGATCGCCCGCGCCGGGTCGGTGCCCTGCTCCTCCAGGGCGCCTTCCAGCTCGTCGGCGACCTCGTCGAAGTACCCGCCGTAGGGGCGCGAACTGGCGCCCGGCATGTGGACGGTGCGGACCAGGCCGCTGTAACCGGTGGTGTCGCCGCCGTTGTTGGCGCCGAACATGCCGCGCCGGTGCGCGATGGCCTCCCCCGCCTCGCCCCGGTGCGCGGGCAGCTCGTTGGTGTTCTCGCTCACCGGAGAAGCCCCTTCATCTCGATCGTCGGCAGCGCCTTGAGGGCCGCTTCCTCCGCCTCGCGGGCCGCCTGCTCGCGGTTGACGCCGAGCTTCTCCTCGCGGATCTTGGCGTGCAGCTTGAGGATGGCGTCGATCAGCATCTCCGGGCGCGGCGGGCAGCCGGGCAGGTAGATGTCGACGGGGACGACGTGGTCGACGCCTTGGACGATGGCGTAGTTGTTGAACATGCCGCCCGAGGAGGCGCACACGCCCATGGAGATGACCCACTTGGGGTTGGGCATCTGGTCGTAGATCTGCCGCAGGACCGGCGCCATCTTCTGGCTGACCCGGCCGGCCACGATCATCAGGTCGGCCTGCCGGGGCGAGCCCCGGAACACCTCCATGCCGAAGCGGGCCAGGTCGTAGCGGCCGGCCCCCGACGTCATCATCTCGATGGCGCAGCACGCCAGTCCGAAGGTGGCGGGGAAGACGGAGGACTTCCTGGCCAGTCCGGCCATGTTCTCCACGGTCGTGAGCAGGAAGCCGCTGGGCAGCTTCTCTTCTAGACCCATCAGGAGTGCCTCTCTCCTAGTCCCATTCGAGTCCTCCCCGGCGCCAGTCGTACGCGTAGGCGACACCGATGAGTCCTACGAAAACCAGCATCTGCGCGAGCCCGAACATCCCCAGGGAGTCGAAGTGCACGGCCCAGGGATAGAGAAAGACGATCTCGATGTCGAAGATGATGAAGAGCATCGCCGTCAGGTAGTACTTGACGGGGAATCTTCCGCCGCCGGCCGGCTGCGGGGTGGGCTCGACTCCGCACTCGTAGGCCGACAACTTCGCCCGGTTGTACCGCTTGGGGCCGATGACCGAGGCCAGGATCACCGAGAAGACGGCGAAGCCGGCCCCCAGGGCCCCCAGTACGAGGATGGGAACGTACGCGTTCACCGCACCTCGCTCCTTCCAGTCGACAGCGACTGCCAGCACGAAGATCACCGCTATGTGAGTCAGTTCACAAAGCTGGAGGCATCCTATGCCTCACCTCCTGTGACCTTCGACACGGGGTCGCCCAACAATCCTTGTGATCTCCCCCACCTCGCCGTTCGCGCGGCGGGAGCACCCGTTCAGCATGCTCCACGCAAGGTAGTTGGCCAACCACGCGCGGGGGAGATACCCGGGCAAGAGCGCCGGAACCGGCGTCCTCGCACTATCACCGGGGCTCGGCGGCGAGCAAATTCGCATGCGGAACCCGCCGGGTGATAGAGCGCCTTGCCGTTCAACTGGTGAAGAAACGCGGAGACGCCGCGTCGGCCGCGAGGATGTGACGTGCGCCACACGATTGCCCGGTAACGAGACGGCAACGTTGAACGAACCGGCCCGGCATGCTAGGTCTCCACCGACCGGCCGACAATCCGGACAACCCGCAGGACACGGCGGAAGGCGGACGCCCGCCATCCGCTTCCGCCCGAACCGGCATTCCGGGCAAAGCGCCCGGCGGGCCGGAGCGTACCCGGCCACTGTGGCGCATCACACGTGAATTGAGATCAACCGCCCGGTGCTGATAGCCGTTATCCCCATGTCCCCAATCCGTTACCAAGGCCGGCATCGAAAACCTCGCGTGTCGCGTGCCGGCAGCCTGATACGCGGCGGCGTCCTCACGGGCGTCGTCGGTTCGGTCGCCGTCACCGGCGCCACCACCCCCGCCTCCGCCGACGAGAAGCCGGCCGAGTCGACCGGGGAACTCCCCACCCTGGACACCGTCCTCGCGCACAGCGCCGCCCGGGCCGCCGAGGCCACCGAGGCGTACGTCAGCGAGACCCAGATCCAGGACGAATGGCAGCAAGCCCGCGACCGCGCGGCGACGCAGGCCCGTGAGGCCGCCGCCGAGCGCCGCGCGGAGCAGGAAGAGGCAGAGCGCCTGGCCAGGGAGCGCGAGGAGCGGGAAGCCGCCGCGCAGGCCCAGGAAGAGGTGACGGCGGTCTCGACGACCGCGACCCCGGCCGCCTCCCCCCTGACCGGCGGCGCCGGAGCCGCCGTCGTGAACTTCGTCCGGGCCCAGTTGGGCGACGCCTACTCGATGGGCGCAACGGGCGACAACGTCTGGGACTGTTCGAGCCTGGTGCAGGCCGCCTACGCCTCCGTGGGCGTCCCGCTGCCGCGCGTCGCCGCCTCGCAGTCCGTCGCGGGCACCCAGGTCTCCCTGGACGCCCTCCTGCCCGGCGACATCCTCTACTGGGGCGGCGCGGGCAGCGCGTACCACGTCGCGATCTACACCGGGAACGGCATGTTCATCGGCGCGCAGAACTCCTCGACGGGTGTCGTCGAGCGCGACATGGGCTGGGACAGCCCCTCCGGGGCCGTCCGCGTCCTGTGAGCAGCCCGAACCCCTGACCCCCCCGGTCACGCCCCGCTCGTTCAGGAGCGGGGCGTGACCTTCGTCAGTCCGTTGATCACCCGGTCCACGGCGTCCCCGCCGCGCGGGTCCGTCAGGTTCGCCAGCAGCTTCAGCAGGAACCGCATGGCGCCCGGGTGGTTCAGCCCCCGCTGGGTCGCCAGCCGCATGATCTTCGGCTGGCTGATCAGGTGCGCGAACGCCCGGCCCAGCGTGTAGTAGCCGCCGTAAGTCTCCTTCAGGACCCCCGGGTACCGTTGCAGGGCCTGCTCGCGCTGTCCGGGCGTCCGCCGGATCAGCGCGCCGCTGATCACCTCGGCCGCGATCCGGCCCGACTCCATGGCGTACGCGATGCCCTCGCCGTTGAACGGGTTCACCAGCCCGCCCGCGTCGCCCACCAGCAGCAGGCCGCTCGCGTAGTGCGGCCGGCGGTTGAACGCCATCGGCAGCGCGGCGCCGCGTATCGGCGCGGTCATGGTCTCGGGCGTGAAGCCGTACTCGGCGGGCATGCCGGCCGTCCAGGCGCGCAGCACCTCGCGCCAGTCGGGGTCCTTGCCGGAGGAGGCCGACTTGATGGAGCCGAGCCCGACGTTGGCCGTGCCGTCGCCCATCCCGAAGACCCAGCCGTAGCCCGGCAGCAGCCGGTCCTGGCCGTCGCGCCGGTCGTGCAGCTCGAACCAGCTCTCCAGGTAGTCGTCGTCGGAGCGGGCGCTGGTGAAGTACGTCCGCACGGCCACGGCCATGGGGCGGCGCGCGTCGCGGTGCAGGCCCATCGCCAGGGAGAGCCGCGACGAGTTCCCGTCGGCGGCCACGACGAGCGGCGCGCGGAACGTGACCCGCTGCTTGTCCTCGCCGAGGAGCGCCTCGACGCCGGTGATCCGTCCGGTCCGTTCGTCGCGGACCGGCCCGGACACGTTGCAGCGTTCGAAGAGCCGGGCGCCCGCCTTCTGCGCCGCGCGGGCGAGCTGCTCGTCGAAGTCGTCGCGGCGGCGGACCAGTCCGAAGTCCGGGTACGAGGCCAGGTCGGGCCAGTCGAGCAGCATCTGCCGGCCGCCGCTGATGACCCGCAGGCCGCGGTTGCGCAGCCAGCCGGCCTCCTCGGAGATGTCGATCCCCATGGCGACGAGTTCCTTGACCGCGCGCGGCGTCAGGCCGTCCCCGCAGACCTTCTCCCGGGGGAAGGCCGTCTTCTCCAGCAGGAGCACGTCGAGCCCGGTGCGGGCGAGGTGGTACGCGGTCGCCGAGCCGGCGGGCCCGGCCCCGACGACGATGACGTCGGCGGCGGTCTCATCGGCGGCAGTCTGGTCGACGGCGGTCTCGGCCACGGAGGGCTCTCCCATCGGTAGGGTCGGTAGGGTCCGCTCGGGACAAGGATCGGTCAGGAGTCTGTGGAGTCTATGGGCCGGGCCCGTTTGACGGCCCGGTGGAGGGCCACGATGCCGCCCGACAGGTTCCGCCAGGCGGGCCGGTGCCAGCCGGCGGCGGCGATCCTGCCGGCCAGCGCGGGCTGGTCCGGCCAGGCGCGGATCGACTCGGCGAGGTAGACGTACGCGTCCGGGTTGCTGGAGACCCGGGTGGCGACCGACGGCAGAGCCCGCATCAGGTACTCGGTGTAGGCGGTGCGGAACGGCGCCCAGACCGGGTGGCTGAACTCGCAGACCACCAGCCGCCCGCCGGGCGCCGTCACCCGCAGCATCTCGCGGAGCGCGCCGTCGGTGTCCTGGACGTTGCGCAGGCCGAAGGAGATGGTGACGGCGTCGAACACCCCGTCGGCGAACGGCAGCCGCGTGGCGTCCCCGGCCGTGAACGGCATCCACGGGGTCCGCCGCTTGCCCTCGCGGAGCATGCCGAGGCTGAAGTCGCACGGCACGGTGAACGCCCCGGCCGCGGCGAAGGGCTCGGCGGAGGGGCCGGTGCCCGCCGCGAGGTCGAGCACCCGCTCCCCCGGCCGGGCGCCGACCGCGCGGGCCACCTGCTTGCGCCATCGCCGGTTCTGGCCGAGGGCCAGCACGTCGTTGGTGAGGTCGTAGCGGGCCGCGACGGCGTCGAACATCGCGGCTACTTCACGGGGCTTCTTGTCCAGGGAGGCACGCGTCACGGGGCCATTCTCGCCGATGCCCCCGCGCCGGTGACGCGGTACTCCGTTCGTGGGACTTGCCCGACACGGAGGTGATCGGCGCGCGGGGTGGCCACTACGGTGCCTGCCATGACTCACCGATCCCAGTCCTCCCGCGCCCTGTGCCTCGCCGGCCTGACCACGGGGGCCCTGCTCGCCTCGGCGGGCGGCGCGTCGGCGGAGATCCTGCCGGACGACCTCGGCGGCACCCTGCCGGTGGTGGCCGGCACGGTGAACGGCGTGGTGGCGACGACGACCGGCTCGTTGCAGTCCGCCGTGGACCCGGCGCTCGATCTCCAGCTCGACCCCCTGGCGAACACCACGACCGACCCGCTGTCGAACTCGGCGGGCACCCAGGTGGCCGACTTCCCCGGCCTCAGCACCGCGATGGTGACCGGCCCGGTGACCGACGGCGCCTCGGCCCGGGAGCTGCCGGGCGAGGTGCTGACGCGGCTGCTCGGCGGCCTGCCGGTGGCGCTGCTGCCGCCCGTCAGCGGGTGACGGCGTCGTCCCAGCCGACGCCGTGCAGCCGGTTGACGTGGCTGCGGAACAGCAGCAGCACCGCCGCGGCCACCCTCGGGTCCCACCAGTCCGCGCACACCTCCAGGGCGTCGAAGCGCTGCTCGCTGCCCGGTGAGGTGAGGTAGTCCAGCACCACCTCGCCGTCGACGCGCAGCCGCGTCCGGCGCGGGGACATCACCCCCTCGAACTGGAGGAAGGTGAGGAAGACCAGCGCCGAGCTGAACGGCAGCAGGATCCACCCCACCACCCACCACCCCAGCCGCCCCTTGCGGCCCACGGCGGGCGCCGGGCGGCCGGTCTGCCACACGGACCAGCGCACCCGCCGTCCCCACCGGGCGGGCCTGCGGGTGACGACGGCCAACCGTTCGCCGGTCCCGCTCAGCACCTCGTAACGGGCCTGGCGGTGCCGGGCCGCGTCCGTGGTCACCACCCGGGCCAGCACCTCGCGCCGCCCGGCGTCCGCCCACAGCACGAACGACCGCACGCCGCGCTCGCGCGCCCGGAGGTAGTCCTCCAGCGTGCCGCCGCCCTCGGTCAGCTCCCGCTCGGGCCGGCCGACGACGCGCCACTCGCCCCGGCCGACCCGCCGCGCGGCGCGCGCCCTGACCTCGCGGTCCACGGCCCCGGGCAGCCCGAGGTCGGCATGAGGCCGCAGATCCGGCCCGCCGGGCTCGTGCAGCCAGAGAATGGTCCTCACGGTCCTCACAAGCTCCGGACCCTACCGAAAGGTCACTCCTCGCGTTCCGCCTCGCGCTCGGCGACCACGTTCTCGTAGGCGTCGACCTCCTCCAGCGTGGCCGCTTCCCAGATCTCCGTGACCAGTTCGCGCGCGGCGGCTTCGTCGATGCCGTCCGCCGCCCGTTCGACGAGCCGCTTGGTCCAGGTCTCGATGAGTTCACCCATAGCACCATTGGACCGCGACCCGGGCCGCCGAGCGACTTCGCGGCGCGGGCGGGGCGTGCGGCAGGATGCGGGGTATGGACGGCGGCGGCGGTGGGACGGGCGGGAACGGGATACGGCTTCGGCCGCTGGACGAGGCGGGGCTGCCGGCGCTGCTGGCGGCGGCCGTGGCGGACGCGGACCCGCTGGAGGTGATGCCGCCGGTGGACGGGCCGCCGGGCTGGTCGGCGGCGCGGCGGGACGCCTTTGTGGCGTTCCACCGGTCGAGGGCGCTGGCCGCCGAGCCGGTGGAGACGGTGTACGCGGTCGTCGTCGGCGGCCGGGTGGCGGGCGCGGCGCGGCTGTGCCCGCTGCCGGCGGACGCCCGTACGCCGCCCGGCACGGTCGAGGCGGGGCTGTGGCTGGGGCGATCCGTGCGCGGCACGGGCGTCGGCGGGGCGGTGCTGCGGGACCTGACGGCGCTCGCCCGCGCGTCGGGCGCGGCGTGCCTGTACGCGTCGACCACGACGGACAACGCGGCGATGCGGCGCATCCTGGACGCGCTCGGGGCCGAGACGGCGGTGGAAGAGGGCGAGGTCAGGGCCTGGGTGGCGCTGGGGCGGTCTTGATCGGGCCGTTCCTCCTTGGCTACCTTGACGCCTTCCGTCCCGACCCCGCCCGCGTGAAGCATGGGAGGACCCGCCTACGTGAAGCGCGCCATCGAGGAGGCTCGAAGACTCGCCCGGGACGGCAGTGACTTCGCGGATCTGATCGCGGCGTTGCGGGAGCTGGACGGTTTCCAGCTCACCCCGTTCAACCTGCTGGTGATCCTCCGGCAGGGGCTGGGCGTCACCTTCCTGGAGTCGCCGGAGCTGCTGCGCTTGTTCGACGTGGAACTCCGTCCCGTCGTGCCGGACGAGGAGATCAACCGGGCGGCCAACCCGTACCTCGCGCGGTACCGGGCGAAGGACTTCCTGATGGCAACCGAGGACCCGGGCATGCAGCGGTACTTCGGGGACATCGCCCGTTTCATGGTCGCGGAGTTCGGGATGACCTACGCGGAGGCCGTGGCGCGGGTCAACGAGGCGTTCAAGGATCAGGAGTTCGGCGCCTACCCGGACATCATGTGCCATGAGCTGCCCGAGTACTGGGCGTACGGCCTCTACTACGGCGCCGTGCGGTACTGGGACGAGTACGCCGACCGGTCGGCATGGACCGCGCGGCCGGCGCCGGACAAGGACTCGCTCTGCTGGACGCTGTGACCCTCCGCCCCGGGGCCGGGGGCACCCCGCCCGGCGCGTCAACGCGCCGCAGCGGGATTCACCCTCCCGTGGCAGGTGGGCGACCGGAACCGGACAGGTCCCGGGGCGGCGCCGGACCGCGCCGCCCGGCCGGACGCCGGGGGCGGGCCGGAGAACCGGACGGCGGAAGCGCGCGCCGCCTGCGGCCGTCCCACCCGAAACCCCCGCTCGGCAGATTGTCCGAGGATCATCCGAACCGCCTTCCCTGCGCCGTCCCGTCCGCGCTCTGATACTGGCCAGCGATGTGGAGGGCAGACGCCATGGAGCAGGCCGCACCGACCACCTACACCACCGTGCGGGACGGGATCTTCCATCCGCCGCCGCACATCAGGGAGTTGCGCGCCCACGCGCCGCTCGCCCGGATGACGTTCGCGGACGGCCACCTCGGCTGGCTCGCCACCGGCTACGCCGTCTCGCGGGCCGTGCTGGCCGACCCCCGGTTCAGCGCCCGGGGCGAGCTGAAGCACCCGCCCGTGCCGCGCGCCGGCGAGCCGGAGCAGCCGCCCAGCGCGCCGCCCGGCATCTTCATCCAGCACGACAACCCGGAGCACCAGCGCTACCGCCGCCTGCTGGTGGGACAGTTCACGGTCCGGCGGATGCGGCTGCTCACCGACTGGATCGAGAAGGTGACCGAGTCCCACCTCGACGAGATGGAACGGCTCGGCCCACCCGCCGACCTCTTCGAGCACTTCGCGCTGCCGCTGCCGTCCCTGGTGATCAGCGAGATGCTCGGCGTGCCCTACGCCGACCGCGAGCGCTTCCAGCACGACACGGCGGTGTGGAGCAGCTTCAACGCCGACCTGGACGAGCTGGCCCAGGCGTTCGGCGACCTGACCACGTACCTCCACGCCCTGGTGGGCCGCAAACGGTCCGCGCCCGAGGACGACATCCTCAGCGGCCTGATGGCGGCCGACCCCGAGCTGACCGACGAGGAACTGACCTCGATCGCCTACCTGCTGCTGGTCGCCGGCCACGAGACCACCGCCAACCAGCTCGCCCTGGGCGTCCTCGCCCTGCTGACCAACCCCGACCAGCTCGCCGCGCTGCGCGCCGACCCGTCCCTGACGGAGAACGCGGTCGAGGAGCTGCTGCGCTACCTCAGCATCGTCCACCACGGCCCGACCCGCGCCGCCCTGGAGGACGTCGAGATCGACGGGCAGGTGATCAGGAAGGGCGAGGTGGTGATGGTGTCGCTGACGGCGGCCAACCGGGACCCCGAGCGCTTCGAGAACCCCGAACTGCTGGACGTCACCCGCTCGGCCACCTCCCACCTCGGGTTCGGCCACGGCGCCCACCAGTGCCTGGGGCAGCAGCTCGCCCGGATCGAGCTGCGCGTCGGGCTGACCGCGCTGCTGCGGCGCTTCCCGGCACTGCGCCTGGCCGTGCCGCCCGGGGAGGTCAGGCTCCGGCACGACATGCAGGTGTACGGGGTCTACGAGCTGCCGGTCACCTGGTGACCGCGGTGAGGGTCGAGGTCGACACGTCCCGGTGCTGCGGGGCGGGCATGTGCGCGCTGACGGTCCCCGAGGTCTTCGACCAGAGCGAGGACGAGGGCACGGTCGTGCTGCTCGACCCGCGCCCGCCCGCCGGGCTGCGCCCCGCCGTCCGCGAGGCGGTGCGGCTCTGCCCGTGCGGGACGATCACCGTGCGCGAGACCGGCCCGGACGCCTGACGTTCAGCTCGCGCCGACGACCTTCAGCTCCGGGTGGGCCGTGCCGCCCTCGATCGCGGTCGAGGACAGGTGCGACACCACCCGGTCGTCCACCGGGTCGTTCGCCGGGTCGTCGTGGACCACCAGGTGCTCGTACGTGGTGGCGCGCTGCGCCGGGACCCGGCCGGCCGCCCGGATCAGGTGCAGCAGCTCCATCCGGTTCGACCGGTGCCTGGCGCCCGCCGAGGAGACCACGTTCTCCTCCAGCATCACCGAGCCCAGGTCGTCGGCGCCGTAGTGCAGCGAGAGCTGGCCGACCTCCTTGCCCGTGGTCAGCCAGGAGCCCTGGATGTGGGCGACGTTGTCGAGGAAGAGGCGGGCGATCGCGATCATCCGCAGATACTCGAAGAGCGTCGCCTGCGTCCGGCCCTTCAGGTGGTTGTTGTGCGGCTGGTAGGTGTAGGGGATGAACGCCCGGAAGCCGCCGGTGCGGTCCTGCGTGTCGCGGATCATCCGCAGGTGCTCGATCCGCTCCGCGTTGGTCTCGCCGGTGCCCATCAGCATCGTGGAGGTGGACTCCACGCCCAGCCGGTGCGCGGTCTCCATGATCTCCAGCCAGCGCTCGCCGGACTCCTTCAGCGGCGCGATGGCCCGCCGCGGCCGGGCGGGCAGCAGCTCGGCGCCGGCCCCGGCGAACGAGTCCAGCCCGGCGGCGTGGATGCGGCGGATCGCCTCCTCGGCGGAGACGCCGGAGATGCGGGCCATGTGCTCGACCTCGGACGCGCCGAGCGAGTGGATCACCAGCTCGGGGAACCGCTCCTTGATCGCGGCGAAGTGCCGCTCGTAGTACTCCACGCCGAAGTCCGGGTGGTGGCCGCCCTGGAACATGATCTGGGTGCCGCCCAGCGCCACGGTCTCCTCGCAGCGCCGCAGGATGTCGTCCAGGTCCCGCGTCCACACCTGCTCGCTCTTGGGCGCGGCGTAGAAGGCGCAGAACTTGCAGGCCGTCACGCAGGCGTTGGTGTAGTTGATGTTGCGCTCGATGATGTAGGTCGCGATGTGCTCGGTCCCCGCGTACCGGCGGCGGCGCACGGTGTCCGCGGCCTGCCCCAGCGCGTGCAGCGGCGCGGACCGGTACAGCGCGAGCGCCTCCTCGGGGCTGATCCGGCCGCCCCCGGCGGCACGGTCGAGCACGGTCCGCAGGTCAGCGCTCTCGCCCATCGGGCATCCCTTCGACGCGAATCGCAACGACCGTCCCAGCGTACGCCAGCGCCCCAGCGGCCCTCGGGCCGGTGGGGGGTCAGCGGCGGGACAGCTCGCCCTCCAGATTGCCGCCGGGCTGGACGCTCAGGTAGTGCATCGTGCCGGAGTCGTCCAGGCTCAGGGTGACCTGGAAGTCGCCCGCGACGCAGAAGTTGGCCGCCGAGGACGCCGCCTGGTCGACGCGGGCGTCGAAGGTGATCTCCTCCTCGCCGACCTCGGCGAGCGTCAGCCGGTCCACGCAGGTGGACAGGCCGAGCGCGTCGGAGGAGGTCACGGTGCCGATCCGGTCGCCGACCCGGCCGTTCTCCAGGACCAGGCTCAGCGGGCCGCCGGGCAGGCCGAGCACCGTCAGCTCGCCCTCCCACTCCCCCGCGTACGCGGACGGCAGCGCGTCGCCCGCGTCGTCGGCGGGCCGCGCGCCGCCGTCCGGGTCCCCGATGCCCCCCGCGTCCCCGGTGCCGCCGGAGTCCCCGGAGCCGTCCGAACCGTCGAGCAGGCCGGGCCCGAGCGTCCCGGCGAGCAGCAGCACGGCCCCGACCGCGACGGCCGCCACCACCATCCAGGTGCGCCGCCGGGGCGGGGGCACGTCGGCGGTGGTCAGGGGCCGGACGGCGGAGGCGGTGGGCACGGCCGGGTTCACCGTCGGCGGCCCGAACACCCCGGACGGCGCCGGGACGGCGGGCCAGGCGGGGGCCTCGTCCAGGTTCAGCAGCTCGACCGCGCGGCGGCTGACGTCCTCGACCACCGGCTGCGGCAGCCAGCCGGGCCCGACCAGTCCGGCCGCCCCGCCCTCGCCCGACCATGAGCGCAGCACGTCCCCGGGCGCGGGCCGGGCGGCCGGGTCCTTGGCCAGGCAGGCGGCGATCATGGCGCGCAGTTCCCCGGGCACCGCGCCGAGATCGGGCTCCTCGTGCACGACCTGGTACAGCAGGTGCGCCGCGCTCTCCCCGCCGAACGGCGCCCGGCCGCCCGCCGCGAACGCCAGCACCGCGCCGAGCGAGAACACGTCCGCCGCCGGGCCGATCGGGCGGCCCATGACCTGCTCGGGCGCCATGTAGCCGGGCGAGCCGACCGTCGCGCCGGTCGCCGTGAGCTGGGCGGTGGCGTCGGTGGCGCGGGCGATGCCGAAGTCGATCAGCCGGGGACCGTCCACGGCGAGGAGCACGTTGGAGGGCTTGACGTCCCGGTGCACCAGGCCGCGCTCGTGAACGGCGGCCAGCGCCTCGGTCAGGCCGGCGGCGAGCGCCAGGACCGTGCGCGGCGGCAGGGGGCCATGGGTGTCCACGGCCCGGTGCAGGTCCGGGCCGGCGACGTAGCCGGTGGCGACCCAGGGGATCTCGGCGGCCGGGTCGGCGTCGAGGACGGGCGCGGTCCAGGCGCCGCCGACGAGCCGGGCGGCGGCGACCTCCCGGGCGAAGCGGGCGCGGAACCGCTCATCGGTCGCGAAGTGCGGATGCACGGCCTTCACCGCGACGGTCCGGCCACCGGCGCTGCGGCCCAGGTAGACCCGGCCCATGCCGCCCTGGCCGAGCCGGCCCAGAATCCGGTAGGCGCCGATGGCGCGCGGATCGCCGGGCTGGAGCGGCTCCATCGTCACGCCTCCCGGGGGTCGAGCAGCTCCACCCGGGCGGAGCCCGTCTCCGGCAGGCCCGTGCGGCGGGCGAACTCGGTGATGCCGTCGAGCTGGCGGGGGCCGAGGCTGAAGTCGAGGGTGGTGAAGTACCGCTCCAGCACCTCGGCGTCGAACACCTCCCAGCGGGCGGCCTGTTCGGCGACCTTGTGCACCTCGGCCAGCGACAGGTCCCGGGAGGCGAGGAACGCGCGGTGCACCTCGCGCACCATCGCGGGCTCGCGGCGCAGGTAGTCGCGGCGGACGGCCCAGACCGCGAAGACGAACGGCAGCCCCGTCCACTCGTGCCACATCTGTCCCAGGTCGTGGACGTGCAGGCCCAGGCGCGGGGCGTCGTGCAGGGAGGCGCGCAGCGCGGCGTCACCGATCAGGACGGCCGCCTCCGCCTCGTGCATCATCAGGCCGAGGTCGGGCGGACAGGTGAAGTACGAGGGCCGGACGCCGTACCGCTCGTCCAGCAGCAGGCGGGCCAGCCGCACGGAGGTGCGGGAGGTGGACCCGAGCGCGACGCGCGCGCCGTCCAGGCGCTCCAGCGGCGTCTGCGACACGATCACGCACGACATGACGGGGCCGTCGCAGCCGACCGCGATGTCGGGGAGGGCGACGAGGTCATCGGTATGACGGAGGAATTCCACCAGGGGCACCGGACCCAAATCGAGCCCGCCGTTCACCAGGAGTTCGCCCAGCTTTTCCGGGCTGTCCTTGGTCAGCTCAAGATCCAGCAGGCTGCCCGTCCTGGCGAGGCCCCAGTAGAGCGGGAGGCAGTTGAGAAACTGGATGTGGCCGACACGGGGACGGATCCGGTGGTGTGTAGTCACCCTTGGGAGGGTACGCCTGTGGTCGTGCGCGCCAACGGTCAGGGACGGAACCATCCTCTGGATGATCTCTGCTCTTCCGGCCGGTGCGCGTCGCATGCTAGGCTCGAGGAGAGTTGCAGTTTGGTTTCCCTTGCAGTACGAGCCTGCGGAGCATGTAACCGCGGGCTTTCGTCATTTTCAGGCTTCAATGAAGGTTCTGGAGCAGGGCGACCCTTTTAGGCCCAGGGAGGGCTTATACATGGCTACCGGAACCGTCAAGTGGTTCAACGCCGAGAAGGGCTTTGGCTTCATCGCCCAGGATGGCGGCGGCCCTGACGTCTTCGTCCACTATTCCGCGATCAATGCCAACGGTTTCCGCTCTCTTGAGGAGAGCCAGACCGTGACGTTCGACGTCACCCAGGGCCCGAAGGGCCCGCAGGCCGAGAACGTCACCGTCGTCTGAGGCCAGGCCTTCGGGCCGCCGGTCTCGGCGTTGTACCACTGAGGAGCCCCCGCCCCGGCGGGGGCTCCTGCCTTTCTGTGCTTTTTCGCCGTCTCAGCGCTCCACGATGGCCTTGCGGTAGAGCTGGTTGACCTCGGTCGCGTAGTCCCGCAGCACGGCGGCCCGGCGCAGCTTCATCGACGGGGTGAGGTGGCCGGAGTCCATGGTGAAGTCCCGGGGCAGCACCTTGAAGCGGCGGATCGACTCGGGCGTGGAGACGAAGCTGTTGGCGTCGTCTATGGCCCGCTGGAGGTGCCGCAGCAGCTCGGGGTCGGTGATGAGCTTGCTCATCGGGACCCGCTTGCGGCCGGTGATCTGCTGCCAGTGGGCGAGCCCGTCGGGGTCCAGCGTGATCAGGGCGGTCAGGTAGGGGCGGTCGTCGCCGACCACCATGCACTGGCTGACCAGCGGGTGGGCGCGCAGGGCGTCCTCCAGCGGCGCGGGCGCGACGTTCTTGCCGTTGGAGGTGACGATCAGGTCCTTCTTGCGGCCGGTGATCGTCAGGTAGCCGTCCTGGTCCATGGAGCCGATGTCACCGGTGGCGAGCCAGCCGTCGGCGTCGGTGGCGGGCACCACCTCACGGCGCTGGGCGTCCCAGTACCCGCTGAAGACCTGCGGACCGCGCACCATCACCTCGCCGTCGGCGGCGATCCGCACGTCCGTGCCGGGCATGGGCCAGCCGACGGTGCCGATGCGGGGGGCGTGCGGCGGGGTGACGGGGCCCGCCGCGGAGGTCTCGGTCAGGCCGTAGCCCTCGTAGACGTGGACGCCGGCGCCCTCGAAGAACGTGCCGAGCTGCCGGCCCAGCGGCGAGCCGCCGCAGACGACGTGCCGGAGCTTGCCGCCGAGCGCGGCCCTGATCCGGCGGTAGACCAGGACGTCGTACAGGGCGCGGGCCAGGCGCAGGCCGATGCCGGGGCCCTTGACGGCGCTGAGCGGGGTCTCGGCGGTCATCCCGTTGCGGCGGGCCAGGCGCATGGCCATCGGGCTGAGGGCGGGCCCGTTGACGGTGCTGTGCTGGGCGGCCTCGGCGGCGACGCCGAAGCGGCGGGCGACGCGCGCGGCGCGGTCGAACGAGGCGGCCCGGCCCATGCTCTCGGCGGTGGCCCGGCCGGTGTTGTACACCTTCTCCAGCAGGTAGGGGATGGCGAAGAGGAACGTCGGCTGGAAGCCGGCGAAGTCGGCCAGGAGCTCGTCGGTCTGCACGCTGGGGGCGTGGCCGAGGCGGACCCTGGCCCGGATACAGCCGATGGCGAGGGTGCGGCCGAGCACGTGGGCCAGGGGCAGGAACAGCAAGGTGGACGCGGGCTCGTCCACGGCGAACTCGTACATCGGGTAGAGCAGCTCGATGCCGTTGTCCACCTCGGCGAACATGTTGCCGTGGGTGATCACGCAGCCCTTGGGCACGCCGGTGGTGCCCGAGGTGTAGATGATGGTGGCGGCCAGCCAGGGTGCGAGCAGGGCGCGGCGCTCCTCGACGGCGGAGTCCGGTATGTCGTGGCCCACGGCGGATATCTGGCCGATCGCGCTGGTCTCCGTGCCGGAGATGGCGGTGATCTGCCACAGGTGCTCCAGGTCGGGCAGCTCGGAGCGGAGCGCGGTGAGCATCCGCGCCTCCTCGACGCCCTCGACCGCGCAGGCCCGCACGCCCGCGTCCCGCAGGATGTAGCTCACCTGGTGGGGCGAGGAGGTCGGGTATATCGGCACCGAGATCAGGCCGGCGGCCCAGGCGGCGAAGTCCAGGAGGGTCCACTCGTACCGGGTGCGGGACATGATGGCGATCCGGTCGCCGGGGCGCAGCCCGTGGGCGATGAGGCCCTTGGCGACGTCCATCACCTCCGCCGCGAACTCGGCGCAGGTCACGTCGCGCCAGGTGCCGTCGCGGTACTTGCGGCTGAGCGCGACGTCGTGGGGCGCCTCCTGCGCGTTGACGAACGGGATGTCGGCGAGGCTGCCCTCCTCGACCGTGGGAGCGAGCGGGGGCATGGAGGCCCCGGTGACGACTCCCCTCTCGACGCGCAGGTCCGGATAGAGAAGGGAGGGAGTGCTCGGCGGACTCTTGACGTGCGTAGTGGACATGTAAACCGTCCTCCCCGGTGCGACCCTGGACTGGGTGGATCCCATGATTCTGCCCAGTTCAGAGCGGATTGACCGGTCCTTTCACCGGAACTACCACTCACGATCTTGTATCAAGCGCACGACGTCCCGAAAAGCACACGGACAACAACGGACTTATCACTTTCTGACACACCCCCGCCGGACAGTCGTCACCGCTGGGCGCCGGGCGTCCGCCATGCTCTCGTGCCATGACACGTCCCTCCCTCCGCGGCGCCGGCGCCCTCGCCGGCACGCTCTGCCTCGCCCTCACCCTCGGCTGGAGTCCCCCGGCCGGAGCCGACGAGACGGGCGCGGCGGCCGGGTTCGCCGCCGAACTCGACCGGCTGCTCGCCGACCCGCGCCTCGACGGCGGCCGGGCGAGCGTCGTCGTCCGTGACGCGGACAGCGGCGAGACCCTGTACGAGCACGGCGCGGACGACCGGCTGATGCCCGCCTCCACCACCAAACTGCTCACCTCGGCCGCCGCCATGGCCACACTCGGACCCGACTACCGCTTCCGCACCGAGCTGTTGTCGGACGGCCCGGTCACCGGCGGCACCCTCGACGGCGATCTGTACCTGCGCGGCTCGGGCGACCCCACCACGCTCGCCGCCGACTACGACGCCCTGGCCGCGGACCTGGCCGCGCTGGGCGTGGACACCGTCACCGGTGACCTGATCGCCGACGACACCCGCTTCGACGACGTACGCCTGGGCCGTTCCTGGTCCTGGGACTCGGAGTCGGACTACTACGCGGCACAGACCTCGGCCCTGACCCTCGCGCCCGACACGGACTACGACGCCGGCAGCGTCCGCGTCGCGGTCGCGCCCGGCGCGGCCGAGGGCGACCCGGCGGCGGTGACGCTCACCCCGGCCACCGACTACATGACCGTGGAGAACCGCGCCACCACCGTCGCCGAGGGCGAGCCCGCCACGGCGGCCGTCACCCGCGAGCACGGCACCAACACCCTTGTGATCACCGGCGCGATCCCGCGCGGCGGCGCCCCCGTCACCTCGTGGACGGCCGTGTGGGAGCCGACCGGCTACGCCACCGCCGTCTTCGCCGACGCCCTCGCCGCCCACGGCGTGCGGGTCGGCGGCGACACGGTCCTGGGCCGGGCCACCCCGGGCGGCGCCGACGTCCTGGCCGCGCACGAGTCGATGCCGCTGTCGGAGCTGCTGACGCCGTTCATGAAGCTGTCGAACAACACGCACGCCGAGGCCCTGGTCAAGGCGATGGGCCGGGAGACCCGCGGCGAGGGCACGTGGGAGGCCGGCCTCGCCGCCGTCATGTCCTACGCGGAGAGCGCGGGCGTGGACACCGGCACGTACCGGCAGGTGGACGGCTCGGGGCTGTCGCGGCTGAACTCCGTGCCGGCCGCCGAGATCACCGCGCTGCTCGTCGCCGTCCGCGCCGAGCCGTGGTTCGCGACCTGGTACGAGGCGCTGCCGGTCGCCTGCGGCCCCGACCGGGTCACCGGCGGCACGCTGCGCTCCCGGATGTGCGGCACCCCGGCGGCGGGCAACGTCCGCGCCAAGACGGGCTCGCTGACCGGCGCCACCGCCCTGTCCGGCTACGTCACCACCGCCGACGGCCACGAGCTGGCCTTCGGCGTGCTGCTGAACGACTTCCTCGGCGCGGCCCCCAAGGACCTGGAGGACGCGGTCGCCACGACGCTGGCCTCGTCCGGGACCCAGGAGGACGCCGGGGCCGGAGCGGCGGACGCGCCCGACGCCGCGGCCCCGGCGAGGGAACCGGACCCGGGACCGGGCCTGGAGCTGAGCCTGGAGCTGGGGCTGGAGTGCTCCTGGCTCAAACCCGCCGCCTGCTGACGGCCGTTTCCGGCCCGGTGGGCGCGTCAGGCGGCGGCCGTCACCCCGGCCGGCCGGGCCGGGGCGGCGTCGCCCTCCTCGGAGTCGTCGGCGTCGTGGATCTCGAAGCTCGTCGCGCGGTCGTACGCCTCCCGGTCGAGGATCTTCTCCCGGGCGGCGACGATCACCGGCACGACCGCCTGGCCGGCGACGTTGGTGGCCGTCCTGACCATGTCCAGGATCGGGTCGATCGCGAGCAGCAGGCCGACGCCCTCCAGGGGCAGCCCCAGCGTGGAGAGGGTCAGGGTCGTCATCACCGTGGCGCCGGTCAGGCCGGCGGTGGCGGCCGAGCCGATCACCGAGACGAACGCGATCAGCAGGTAGTCGCGGGGGCCCAGGCCGACGCCGAAGATCTCCGCGACGAAGATCGCGGCGAGCGCCGGGTAGATCGCCGCGCAGCCGTCCATCTTGGTCGTCGCGCCGAACGGCACCGCGAACGAGCCGTACTCCCGGGGCACGCCGAGCCGCTCGGTGACCTTCTGCGTCACCGGCAGGGTGCCCACGGAGGAGCGGGAGACGAACGCGAGCTGGAGCGCGGGCCAGGCGGCGCGGAAGAAACGCAGCGGGTCCACCCCGGCGGCGAAGCGCAGCAGCAGCGGGTAGACGCCGAAGAGGACCAGCGCGCAACCGATGTAGACGTCGGCGGTGAAGGTGGCGTAGTCGCCGAGCAGGTCCCAGCCGTACTCGTCGACCGAGTGGCCGATCAGGCCCAGGGTGCCCAGCGGCGCGAGCCGGATGACCCACCACAGGGCCTTCTGGAGCAGCGCGAGCGCGGTCCCGCCGAAGGTGATCAGCGGCGTGGCGCGGTCGCCGAGCCGCAGCGCGGCGACGCCGGTGACGGCGGCGAGGAACACGATCTGCAACACGTTGAGCTGGGTGAACGGCGTGACGACGTCGGTGGGGACGATCCCGGTGAGGAAGTCCAGCCAAGAGCCCTTGCCCTCGGGCGGCGCACCGTCGGCCGGGGTGAGGCCCGTGCCGGAGCCCGGGTCGGTGAGCAGCCCGATGGCCAGGCCGATGGCGACCGCGATCAGCGAGGTGGCCAGGAACCACAGCAGGGTGCGGCCGGCGAGCCGGGCGGCGTTGGAGACGTCGCGCAGATTGGTGATCGAGACGGCGATGGCGAAGAAGACGAGGGGGCCGACGGCGAGCTTGAGGAGCTGGACGAAGGTCTCGCCGATCTCCTGGAGCGTCCGGCCGAGCCAGTCGACGTTCCACTCGCGGGCTATCCAGCCGGACAGCGCGCCCAGCGCGAGGCCGAGCAGGATCTGGGCCCAGAACGGCGGCAGGGCGACGCGCCGCCGGGACGGCGGGGCGGGGGCGGGGGGGGCCGCCGTCTCTTATAAACATCTCCGGGCCCACGAGACAGGCAGAAAATTCGTATGCCGGCTTTTGTTTGACAGGGAGAAAAAAAAAAGAAAGAAGGAACAAGAGATGAGCAGAGGACAACAAGTGGTGAGTGTAAAAAACTAAGAGTGGAAATGCATATAGTAGCAACAGTGAGCTGCGTAATGACCGAGCTCTACACTATCCTCTTCGTCGGCAGCGCCAGAGGGGTATAAGAGACAGGGCACACTCCGGTCGGAAGTGAGGACAGCGCGAAAGGGGTGAAAGAAGCGCGAGGGGATCAAAAGGCGCGCACGCGGGCGCGCGGAAGGTCGCGGAACTCCGGGGGTGGTGGAGGTCAGCGACAGGCCGCGGTCAGGCAGCGGCAGAGATCGATGTGCAGGCGCGCCACGAGCAGGACGCTCGGGTCGGCGACGGGCGCGGCTGCGGTGTTCACGTCAGCACGGTAACACCGCGGCCGGGGTCGGCCACAGGACCGGGATCAGGCCCGTGGCGGCGCAACGGGCGCCGCCGGAGCGGGACTTCGGGACGGAACGGTCACCGGCCGGTGACGGACGTCACGCGCGGGCCGGACGGGTCACTCGGTGACCTCGTCCTCCATGCCGCGGTTCGCGTTGAGCCGCTGCCGGGCGCGGGCGATCTCCGGGGCGATCTCGCGCGACATCGCGTCGCGCCGGCCGCGCAGCGCGACCAGGCTGATCGGCGCGGAGACGACGATGGCGAGCAGCATCAGCCACAGCGGGTTGGCCGCGCCGATGGACTCGGGGATGACGCCGGCGTAGGCCAGCGCGGCGAGGACGACGAAGCAGCCGGCGAAGATGGCCAGCCGCAGGCCGGTGTACTGGAGCGTCGCGCGCTTGATGCCGTTGCTCACGGTGGGGTCCCTCCCTTTCGAGCCACTCCAGTGAAACACAGGGCCCGGGAAGCCCCGGGCCCCGCCCTCACACCCGCATGGGCTGCGGTGCCTCGCGCCGGTCCGGGTCGGGGCCGTCGTACTCGCGGACCACCTCGTAGCGGGTGTTCCGCTCGACCGGGCGGAACCCGGCGTCGCGGATCAGCTCCAGCAGGTCGTCGCGGGTGAGCTTGTCGGGGGTGCCGAAGTTGTCCGCGTCGTGGGTGATCTTGTACTCCACGACCGAGCCGTCCATGTCGTCCGCGCCGTGCTGGAGGGCGAGCTGCGCGGTCTGGACGCCGTGCATCACCCAGAAGACCTTGACGTGCGGCACGTTGTCGAAGAGGAGACGGGAGACGGCGAACGTCTTCAGCGCCTCGGCGCCCGTCGCCATCGTGGTCCGCTCCTGGAGACGGTTGCGGATCTTGCCGTCCTTCAGGTCCACGAAGTCGTGCTGGTAGCGCAGCGGGATGAAGACCTGGAAGCCGCCGGTCTCGTCCTGGAGCTCCCGCAGCCGCAGCACGTGGTCCACGCGGTGCCGCGGCTCCTCGATGTGCCCGTACAGCATGGTGGAGGGCGTCTTGAGGCCCTTGGAGTGCGCGAGCCGGTGGATGCGCGACCAGTCCTCCCAGTGGGTCCTGTGGTCGACGATGTGCTGCCTGACCTCCCAGTCGAAGATCTCGGCGCCACCGCCCGTCAGCGACTCCAGCCCGGCGTCGATCAGCTCGTCGAGGATCTCGGACGCGGGCAGGCCGGAGATGCTCTCGAAGTGGTGGATCTCGGTCGCGGTGAACGCCTTCAGCGACACCGACTCCGGCAGCGCCTCCTTCAGCGCCCGCAGCGACCGCGGGTAGTACCGCCAGGGAAGCGTGGGGTGCAGGCCGTTGACGATGTGCAGCTCGGTGAGCTGGTCGCCCTCCATGGCCCTCGCCAGCCGCACCGCCTCCTCGATGCGCATGGTGTACGCGTCCTTCTCGCCCGGCTTCCGCTGGAACGAGCAGTAGGCGCACGAGGCGGTGCACACGTTCGTCATGTTGAGGTGGCGGTTGACGTTGAAGTAGACGACGTCGCCGTTCTTGCGGGTGCGCACCTCGTGGGCGAGGGCGCCGAGCCAGGCCAGATCGTCCGACGCGTACAGGGCGATCCCGTCCTCGCGGGTCAGGCGCTCCCCGGCGCGGACCTTCTCCTCCAGCTCCCGCTTGAGCCCAGCGTCCATGCCGCCTCCTCGTGCTCGTCGCGGACCGTGGCCCACGGCCCGCCGTCTACCGCCCCACCGAGCCTACGCCCGCTCCCGGTCGGGCAGGTCCCCGACCCTGTTCTCCCACTTGGTCGACAGCACGATGGTGGTCCTGGTGCGCGAGACGCCCCTGGTGCCCGACAGGCGGCGGATCGTGCGCTCCAGACCGTCCACATCGCTCGCCCTGACCTTCAGCATGTACGAGTCGTCCCCGGCGATGAACCAGCAGTCCTCGATCTCCGGCAGGTCGCGCAGCCGCCCGGCGACCTCCTCGTGGTCCACGGCGTCGGAGAGCTGGATGCCGATCAGCGCGGTCACCCCGAGCCCGAGGGAACGGGAGTCCACCGTCGCCCGGTACCCCGTGATCACCCCGGCCGCCTCCAGCCGGTTGATGCGGTCGGTGACGCTGGGCCCCGACAGACCGACGAGGCGGCCCAACTCGGCGTACGAAGCCCGGCCGTTCTCGCGCAGCGCCTGGATGAGCTGCCTGTCCACCGCGTCCATCGTCGCAGCGCCTTCCCGGTACTCGTGCCCTGGTCGATCGATTGCACAGATGAATCTAAGGCATTCGACCCCGGCGGCCTACGAGAGCCCGGGCGAACGGCCGGTGACGCCCAGTTCCCCCCGCCAGCGGCGGTAGAGCGTGTGCGGCACGCCGACCGCGTCCAGGGCGCGGCCGGCCACGAAGTCGACCAGATCCTGGATGTGCGTCGCCCCGGCGTAGAACGCGGGCGACGCGGGCAGCGCGACCGCGCCCGCGTCGTCGAGGGTGACCAGATGCCGCAGCGTCTGCCCGTTCAGCGGCGTCTCCCGGACGGCGACGACCAGCGGCCTGCGCTCCTTGAGCGTCACGCTCGCCGCCCGCTGGAGCAGGTCCTTCGACAGGCCGAGCGCGACCCCGGCGACGGCCGCCGTGGAGGCGGGCACGATGAGCATGCCCCGGGCGGGATACGAGCCGGACGACGGGCCGGCCGCCAGATCGCCCGCCGCCCAGTACCGCACGGCGCCCGCGATCCGCTCCGGATCGACGGAGAACGTGTCCGGCTTGCCGTCGGCGCCGCCCGCCAGCCACCGCCCCAGATCCTCGGCCCAGTGCGCGTCGCGGAACGAGATCCCCGTCTCGTCCAGCAGCGTCAGCCGCGCGGCGCGGCTGACGATCAGGTCCACCGCCTCACCGGCCGCGAGCAGCGCCCGGAGCACGGCCGCCGCGTACGGCGTGCCCGACGCCCCCGACACCCCGACGATCCACGGCCGGCGCCCCTGTCTGACGTACATACCGGTCAGGCTAACGGGCCACCCGTTGCTAACGGACCGCTTACCGGACGGTGACGCATCGGCCACATCGGACGCCCCCGGGCGAGTGCCGGGAACGCGCCCGTGGACACTTGACCTTGAGGCACCCCGTGCCCCGCCACCGTCCACGGACAGGAGAACGACATCGGTACCCGCCCGACGCGCCGCCCCGCCGGCCGCGTGTTCCTGACCCGGCTCGCCGCACTCGGCGGCGCCGCGCTCCTCGTCGCCGCGACGGGAGCCTGCCAGGTGGTGCAGAACGCGCGGACCGGGCTCCAGGTCTCGGACGCGGTCGACGAGCTGCTGTCGTGGGAGGCGCTGACGACCGTCGCGACGCTGGACGCCACCCCGGGCGAGGTGTACGACTACCTCCAGCGGGCGGGCGCCGCGAGCGGGCGGGAGCCGTCGACGGACGCGGCACGGCTGCTGGCCGACCTGGAGCTGACCGTCTCGGTGGGCGACCCCGAGGGCGAGACCCGGATGAAGGACCTGGAGCCCGACGACCCGCTGAACGCCGCGATGACCGTCAACTTCGGAGGCCGTGACGTCGCCGGCGTGAAGCTGCTCGACGGCCGCTCCTACGCCCGGGTCGGCGGCCGGGCCATCGTGGAGGACGTGTACGGCGGTGACGAGGCGGCCGTCGCCCGCGCCGAGCGCCCCCAGCAGGACGCCGCCGCGCTCCCGCCGTCCCTGGACACCGCCGCCCTGGCGCTGGGCGGCGAGTGGGTCGAGGTCGAGCCGTTCGCGTACGACGCGTACGCCGGGGCGCTCGTCGAGCACGGCGGTGTGGACCCGGAGGTCGCCGAGGCGCTGGCCGGGGTCCTGACCGACGGCGGCGCGATGCTGGACCCGGCGGCGCAGCGGGACTTCGCGGGCGGCCTGGAGAGCACGCTGCGGTCCGGCGGCTCACTGCGCGGCACCGGCGAGGGGCGCGGCGCGGACACGGTCGAGATCCGCCTCCCGGCCGGTGACGCGTACCGGGCGCTGGGGCCGGTGCTGACGCTGCTGACGGAGCAGTGCGAGCGGTTCGGTGTGGCGCCGCTGGTCTCCGAGCCGGCCGACCCGTCGGCGGAGGTGACGGCCGAGCTGGCGATCCGCAACGGCGTGCTGACCAACGCCACGTTCGACCTCGGCCAGTTCGGGCCGGAGGGCGCCGGCCCGCTGCCGCTGAACCTGTTCCTGGCGGGCGGCGCCGCGCTCAACCTCGACCCGCCGACGACCCCGGCGGCCCCGCTGACGCCGGAGGACCTGACGGTCGCCCTGCTGTACCTGGCGGAGCGGAACGAGGACCGCGCGGCGGACGAGTCGCGCGCCGACGTCCCCGGCCCGATCCAGCCCTGACCCCCGGCCCCCGCCGGCCGGACCTACGCTCGTCCCATGGACATCGTCAATCCGGCTCTGAACGACTACCTGCTGGCCCACTGCACCCCCGCCGACGACGTGCTGCGCGACCTCGCGGCCGAGACGCGGGGGGCGCTGCCCGGGCAGGCCGGCATGCAGATCACCCAGGACGAGGGCATGTTCCTCACCCTCCTGGTCCGCCTGACCGGCGCCCGCCTGGCCGTCGAGGTCGGCACGTTCACCGGCTACTCATCGATCTGTATCGCGCGCGGCCTGTCGGCCGGCGGGCGGCTGCTGGCCTGCGACGTCAGCGACGAGTGGACGTCCGTCGCCCGCCGCCACTGGGAGCGCGCCGGGGTCGCCGACCGCATCGACCTGCGGATCGCGCCCGCCGCCGAGACCCTGCGGGGGCTGCCGCGCGAGGAGACGATCGACTTCGCGTTCATCGACGCGGACAAGACCGGCTACCCCGTCTACTACGAGGAGCTGGTCACCCGTCTGCGCCCCGGCGGGGTGATCGTGCTGGACAACACGCTGCGCTCCGGCCGCGTCGTGGACCCGGCCGCGCAGGACCCGGCGGACGTCGCGATCCGCGCGATCAACGACACCGTCGCCGCCGACGAGCGCGTGGAATCCGTGCTGCTGCCGCTGCGCGACGGCGTCACGGTCGTCCGGAAACGCTGAGCCGGGCCTACGCTGGACCGTATGCCCGAACTGCCCGAGGTCGAGGCATTGCGCGAGTTCCTCACCGGCCACCTCGTCGGCCGGGAGGTGGCCCGCGCGCTGCCGGTCGCGTTCCACGTCATGAAGACCTACGACCCGCCGCTGACCGCCCTGGAGGGCAGGACGGTCACGGCGGTGGACCGGCACGGCAAGTTCCTCGACATCGGTCTCGGGGAGCTGCGTCTGGTCGTCCACCTCGCCCGGGCCGGGTGGCTGCGGTGGCAGGACAGCCTGCCCGCCGCTCCCCCGCGCCCCGGCAAGGGTCCGCTCGCGCTGCGCGTCGCCCTCACCGACGGGGCGGGCTTCGACCTCACCGAGGCCGGGACGCAGAAGGGGCTGGCCGTCTACTGCGTGCGCGACCCCGCCGAGGTGCCGGGCGTCGCCCGGCTCGGCCCCGACCCGCTCGGGCCCGGCTGCACGGCGGACGCGTTCACCGCCCTGCTGCGCGGCGAGAACCGGCAGCTCAAGGGCGTGCTGCGGGACCAGACCCTGCTGGCCGGCATCGGCAACGCCTACTCGGACGAGATCCTGCACGCCGCCCGCATGTCGCCGTACCGGATCGCGGCCCGGCTGACGGACGAGGAGGCCGCCGCCCTGTACACGGCGATGACACGGACGCTGCGCGAGGCCGTGGAGCGGTCGCGCGGCATCGCCGCCGGGCGGCTGAAGGCGGAGAAGAAGAGCGGACTGCGCGTGCACGGCCGGGCGGGCGAGCCGTGCCCGGTCTGCGGGGACACGATCCGCGAGGTGTCGTTCCGCGACTCGGCGCTCCAGTACTGCCCGACGTGCCAGACCGGCGGCAAGCCGCTGGCCGACCGCCGCCTGTCGCGCCTGCTGAAGTGACGGGCCGGGGGCCGGTCCGCGCCCTCGGTCCGTGCCCTCAGTCCGCGTCGGACTCCACGGTGACGCCGTGCGCCCGCACGATCTCCGCGAGCCCGCCCGGGTACGGGCGGCTGACCGCCGAGAACCACCAGCCGTCGTCCTCCCGCGCCAGCTCCCCGATGGTCAGCCCGGTCGCCCGCGCCGGGCCGCTGGGGAAGCCGTAGCAGAGCAGCTCCATGTCGTTGCCCGGGTCGATCAGCCGCGCGTGCAGCAGGCTCAGGCCGGACAGGTTCTGCCCGCGCGCCTCGGCGTCGTGGATGGACAGCGCGAAGACGACCCGCTCGGCGCGCGGCCCGAGCCGGGGCAGCTCCACGCGGAACAGCGCCTCCGGGTCGTCGCCCCCCAGCCGCACGCCGATGCCGCGCGGCGCGGGGTTGTTGTAGAAGACGAAGTGGTCGTCGGAGAGCACCTGGCCGGCGCGGTCGACGATCAGGGCGCTGGCGTCGGCGTCCATGCCGTCCGGCGCCCGCCAGTCCAGGCCGATGGTGAACGACGCCGCGCCCGGCAGCACGTCCGCCAGCCGCATCCGCTGCCCGGTGGCCAGCGGCAGCCGTCCGCCGCCCGGCCGAGGGCAGCTCGCCAGCAGCACGGCGCGCGGGTCGCGCCGGGAGTCCACACGGGTCGGCTGGTACGACGACGTCACCGCCGCGACGACCGGCGCCGGCGGGGCGTGCGCGGCGAGCACCGACAGATCGCGCAACCGCTCGGCGACCTCGGCGGCGCTGCCGGGCCGGTCCTCCGGCCGCTTGGACAGCATCGACATGATCAGCTCGTCCCAGCCCGGCGGCAGCCCCGGGCGCAGCGCGCCGGGCGCGGGCGGCGCGCTCTCCATCTGCTGCCGCAGAAGCTGGTACAGGGAGGTGCCGTGGAACGGCGGCCGGCCCGCGACCAGCGTGTACAGGACGCAGCCGGTGGAGTACAGGTCGCTGCGGGGGCCGACCGGACGGCCCTCGATCTGCTCCGGCGACATGTACGCCGGGGTCCCGACGACGACGCCGGTCGAGGTGAGCCGGGCGTGGTCGCTGGACTCGGCGAGGACGGCGGCGATGCCGAAGTCCAGCACACGGGCCAGCCCGTCCGGGCCGACCATCACATTGGCCGGTTTGAGGTCGCGGTGGACGACCCCGGAGTCGTGCGCCACGGCCAGCGCGCGGCACATGTGCTCCCCCCACCGCGCGACCTCGCCGAGCGCGGGCAGCTCCTCGGTGAGGAGCTGGTCGAGGGAGCGCCCGCGCAGCCGTTCCATCACCAGATACAGAACGGAGTGCGCGTCGCCTTCGAACCGGGCCTCGCCGACATCGTGCACGGTCACGATGAACGGGCTGGAGAGCCCGGCCAGCAGCTTCGCCTCGCGCTCGAACCGCTCCCTGGCCCGGGGGTCGCGGCCCACCGTGACGGTGTTGACGATCTTGACCGCGACCTGTCGTTCGAGCCGCGTGTCCAGCGCCTCCCAGACGGTGCCGCTGCCACCGGCGCCCAACTGCCGGCCGAGCCGGTACCGGCCGTCGAGAATCCGGTCCTGCATTCCCACGCACCCCCCTGACGTCACCGCGGTACCGATACTTTAAGCGGCCCGGATGTCCCCCGGAGGGGGTGCGCCGGGGTCCGCCGGCCGGCCGCGCCGACACGGCCCCGGGCCGGGTCGCGCCGGACGCCGCTCGATTGTCAGTGCCCCTGGCTACGCTGAGCCCCACTTGGACCAGACCCACGCACCACCGCCCGCAGAAGCCGCCAGAGCCTTCGGCCAGGACCAGCCCAGGAGCCCCGCGATGAGCACCTCCGCCTCCACCACCAGCGCCTCACCCGCCACCGCACCGCCCGTCACGGAGCTCCAGCTCGAACAGCACCGCAAGGAGCTCACGGGCTACTGCTACCGGATGCTCGGCTCCGCGTTCGAGGCGGAGGACGCCGTCCAGGAGACGATGGTCCGCGCCTGGCGCGGCATCGACCGTTTCGAGGGCCGCTCCTCGCTGCGCTCCTGGCTGTACCGGATCGCGACGAACGTCTGTCTGACCATGCTCAGCGGCAGCAGCCGCCGCGCCCGCCCGATGGACCTCTCCTCGCCCACCCCGACCGCGTCGGCCGTGCTCGGCCCGCCCCTGCCGGGGACGGCGTGGAGCGAGCCGATGCCCGACAGCCGTACCCTGCCGGACCCGGCGGACACCGCGGAGCAGCGCGACTCGGTCCGCCTGGCGCTGGTCGCCGCCCTCCAGCACCTGGCGCCCCGGCAGCGGGCCGTGCTGATCCTGCGCGAGGTCCTGAGCTGGAAGGCGAGCGAGGTCGCCGAGCTGCTGGACACGACCGTCGCCTCGGTGAACAGCGCGTTGCAGCGCGCCCGCGCCACCCTCGCCGCCACCGGCCTCACCGAGGCCGACCCGGCCGAGCCGCTGTCCGACGAGCACAAGGCGCTCCTCAGCCGCTATCTCGACGCCTTCGAGCGGTATGACATGGACGCCCTCACCGCCCTGCTGGCCGAGGACGCCACGCTGTCGATGCCGCCCTACGACCTGTGGATGCGCGGCCCCTCCGACATCCGGGCCTGGATGCTGGGTCAGGGCATAGGGTGCGCCGGTTCCCGCCTGATCCCGACCTGGGCGAACGGCATGCCCGCCTTCGGCCAGTACCGGGCGGACCCCGACGGCGGTCACACCCCGTGGGCCCTCCAGGTGATAGAGGTCTCAGACGGCCGCGTCCCCGGGATCAACGCGTTCCTGGACACGGCCCGCCTGTTCCCGCTCTTCGGGCTGCCCACCCATCTCCCCCAGTCCCAGCCAGCCGAGGAGACCCTGTAACCCGCTGCCCACATTGAGGAACCGGACAGGACGGCCGAGCCGCTTGGCGGTCAGCTTCATCCGGGCCAGGGCCTCGACCACGACCGCGTTGGACGCCGCCCCGCCCGGGGGCGCCACCAGCGCCGCCACGTCCACGGTCAGCACCGCCGCGCCGCCGCGCCGGGCGTGCGCGGTCAGCCGCTCGCACAGACCCGGCACGTCCTCGCGGGTCACGGGTCCGCGCACCACGAACACCTCGCCATCGGTCACCACCGACTCCTTCCCCTCGGCCCCCTGGGCCTTCTCGTCCCGCTGTGGAAGGAGACCGCCGCGCGGGGAGGAACTCATCGGGCCAGCGGCTTGACCCAGCGCGCCCACTCCGCCTGCCGTACGTAGCCGGCCGCCGCCCAGGTCCGGTGCGCCCGCTCGTTGTGCTCCAGCACCATGGCGTCCGCGCGCCGCCCGCCCAGCCCGGCGAACCGCCGCTCGGCCGCCCCGACCAGCGCGGTCGCCACACCCCGGCGCCGCCACGCGGGCGCGACCGCCAGCCGGTAGAGGTGACAGCGCCACCCGTCGAACCCGGCGATCACCGTCCCGGCGAGTTCCCCCCGCCGCTCGGCCAGCAGCAGCGCCCCGGGGTCCCGTTCGATCAGGCGGGTCACGCCGTCGGGGTCGTCGCTGACGCTGGTCCCCTCGGCGGCCTCCTGCCAGAAGGCGAGCACCCGTTCCACGTCGGCGGCCGTCGCGGGCCGCACCCGTATCTCTCCCATGCGCCCACCCCACCACGGCCGCGCCGGGCGCCACCAGGCACTTTCCCCGTTCGCGGCTCCGGTGCCGGCGTCAGTCCCAGCCGTCCAGCGTGAACCAGACGATCTTGCCCCCGCGGGGGACATGACGGCAGACCCCCCAGTCGGTGGCGTAGAGCGACAGCAGCAACAGCCCCCGCCCGTGCTCCGCTTCCACGTCCGGCACCCCGCGCGGCGGTCTCGGCTCGCCGGGGGCGTCGTCGTGCACCAGCACCCGGATAGCGCCGTTCGACGTCCACTCCGCGTGCAGCTCCACGGGCGACACGGACACACAGGCCAGCGCCGCCGACACCGCGTTGGTCACCAGCTCCGACGTCAGCAGCGCCGCGGTCTCCAGGACCCCGGACCCGGCCGGGACCAGCGGCGCCAGCGCCGTGCGCACCGCGTCCCGCGCGCCGCGCACCCACCGCGGCTCGGGCGGGAAGGTCAGCGTGAAGTCGGTGACGGGCTTACCGGGCGATACGGCGGCGGGCAGCGTACACATGCGGACCTTCCTCCAACGACCGGAACAGCCCCCCGAAGGTAGAGCGCGCGGTCACACCGGTACAACCCTCCGCGATCCATCCGTTTCCTTGCGTGACAAACCCCCATACCCTCTGCCCGTACCGTCGAGTATGTGAAGGAATCCGACGTGTGGGACGGCGAAGGCGCGGCGACGTCCCGGCCCCGGCAGGCCGGCCGCGCGCATCCGGGTTTCCGAGGGACGTGGCACGGCTCGCGTGACCCGGCGTCAGCGTCTGTCTCTTCTCCACATCTGCCGCTGCCGCCGCCGCGGCTAGGGGTGATTTTGCGGGGTGACGTTTAACACACACAAAACACGCGTGTCCTACTCCGGTGGATGTAGACACTACCGTCCACAGACAAACCAACAGATCATTACCA
>NZ_LN929896.1:826167-962908 GCF_001493375.1 Streptomyces specialis | reverse complement strand
GGCGAGGAGCGCGCGGTAGGAGACGCGGGGGCGGGCGGGGCCGGAAGCGGGCGGAGGCATGCCGTTCACCCTTCCGGCGGCCGGTCGTCCGCGTCCAACACCTGATCGGCGGCCATTCACGCGGGCGCGTTGTGAATCGGACGGGGGCGCGCAGAATGGGTCCGTGCCCCGTGACACCGACCCCCGTCTGCTGCGCGCCTTCGTCGCCGTCGCCGAGGAGCTGCACTTCACCCGTGCCGCCGCCCGGCTCCTCGTCGCGCAGCAGGCGCTCAGCCGCGACATCGGGCGGCTGGAGCGGGAGTGGGACACGGTGCTGTTCGCGCGCAGCACCCGGCAGGTGGCGCCGACCGCCGAGGCCGAGCGGCTGCTGCCGTACGCGCGCCGCGCGCTGGCCGCCCACGACGAGCTGGGCGGCGCGCTGCGCGCGGTCCGCGACCGGCCGTTGATCGTCGATGTGGCCGCGCCCGTCGCCACCGGCCACCGGGTGCTGACCGAGGCCCGCCGGGCCGCGCCGGAACGGGAGTTCGTCGCCCGCTTCCACAGCGGTCTGGCCCGGGGCGCGGCCGAGATCACGGCGGGGCGGGTGGATGTCTCGTTCGGCCGCGTGGCCGGGCTCCCGCCGGGTGTCCGCGCCGGTCTCGCCCGCCGCCTGGTCCGGTGGGAGCGGGTGGCGGTCCTGCTGCCCGGGGACCATCCGCTGGCGGGCCGGGCGGAGGTGCCGCTGGCCGATCTCGCGGGCGAGACGCTGTACGCGGCGGCGGGCAACGACGAGACGAGCGAGTGGACGGACTACGCCCGCAGCCTGTTCGCCGGGCGCGGCATCGTGCTCGCCGCGCCGTTCCCCAAGATCGAGGGCGACGCCGAGTTCACGCGGGTGGTGCGCGGGCGGGGCTGGTCGGTGCTGGCGAGCGAGGAGTTCGGGAGCCTGCCCGGCATGGTGCTGCGCCCGCTCCCCGATCCCGTCCCGGTGGCCCCCGTCTCCATGGTCTGGCGGCGCGGCCTGCGGCATCCGGGTCTGGACGCGCTGCACGCGGCGGCGGCCGGCCTGGCCGCCGCCGGTGACTGGCTGCGGCGGCCCCCGGGATCGTGGTTGCCCGACGCGGACCGCCGGCTGCTCGCGCCGGGCGGCGGCTGACGGGCGGCGGGTATCGGGCGGCCGGCGCGGGCGGGTTGGGCGTGGTGCCGGGGCCCCGTACGGTGTACGGTTAGATACATGCGTATGTATGTAACGGCCACGCGCCGGTGAGCGCCCCCCGGACGCAGGGCGAGGCGCTCGCGCAGCAGTTGCTGTGGGTGCACGAGATGGTGCGGCGCGACCTCGACACGGTCCTCGCACTGGCCGACGAGGTCGCGAACGGCCTGACCGCCGACGCCGTGACGGCCGCGCTGCGGGCGCTCCAGGTCAACGGCCCGCTGTGGCAGCTCAAGGTCAACTGCCTCCAGTACTGCGGCGTCGTCCACGGCCACCACCGGATCGAGTCGGCCGCGATCTTCCCGGCGCTGCGCCGTACGAACCCGGCCCTCGACGCGGTCGTGGACCGGCTGGAGGCCGACCACGTCCGCGTGACCAGGCTGCTGGAGGACACCGAGGCCGCCGCCCGCGGACTGGGCGGGAGCGAGGACGCCGCGTCCCGCGAGCGCCTGGTCGCCGCGCTCAAGGCGCTGGCCGCCGACCTCCTCCCGCACCTGGACTACGAGGAGGAGCACATCCTCGACACCATCCGGACCTGGACCGGGCTGCCACGCTGACACCGTGGAACACGACGAGTACTCCTGCGCCCGCGCCTTCGCCGCGCTGGCCGCCGCGCACGCCCGGGTCACCGAGGACCTCGGCGCCGCGCTCGCCACCTGCGGTCTGACCATCAACGACTACGAGGTCCTCGTCCGGCTGAACGGCGCCCCCGAACCCGGCCTGCGGGTGAAGGACCTCGCCCCGGCCGTCCGGCTGACCCAGCCCTCGCTGAGCAGACTCCTCGTGCGGTTGGCGCAGCAGGAGCTGGTGACTCGTACGGGTGACCCGGACGACCGGCGCGGTGTGCTCGTCGCGCTCACGCCCGCCGGACGGGCCGCACTCGATCGGGCCGTGCCCATCCAGGCACGGATCGTCCGCGAACTGCTGCTCGACCGGCTGACCGGCGAGGAGCAGGACCTGCTCGCCAGGGCGCTGTCGCGGATCGCGGAGAAATGACCCCGGGTGGCCGCACCCACCCCCTACCGAAGGACACAGACATGGCGCTGCCCGTCAGGTTCGGTCTCAACGTCGACCCGCACGCCGCGGGTCTGCCCGCCGCCGCCCGGATCGCCGAGATCGCCGACACCACCGGCCTGGAGTACGTCGGCGTCCAGGACCACCCCTACAACGCCGACTTCGTCGACACCCTCACGCTCATCACCTGGCTGGCGGCCGGGACCAGCTCGGTGCACCTCTTCCCCAACGTGGCCAACCTGCCGCTGCGGCCCCCGACGATGCTCGCCAAGCAGGCCGCCTCGATCGACGTGCTCAGCGGCGGTCGCTTCGAACTCGGCCTGGGCGCGGGCGCGTTCCCCGACGGCGTGGTCGGCATGGGCGGGCCGGGGCGGACCCGCGGCGAGGCGCGCGCCGCGCTGGGCGAGGCCATCGACGTCATCAGGGCGTCCTGGGCGGGCCGGCCGTTCACGGCCGGCGGCACGCACTACCCGGTGCCGGGCGTGCGCCCCGGCCCCGCGCCCGCCCACGACATCGGCATCTGGCTCGGCGTGATCGGCCCGAAGGCGGTGCGGCTCGTGGGCGCCAAGGCCGACGGCTGGTCGGTGTCCAGCTCCTACGTGCACCCGCGGCGGCTGCCCGAGCTGAATGCGATCATCACAGAATCCGCACAGGAGGCGGGCCGCGACCCGGCGGAGCTGACCCGGCTCTACAACGTCGCGGGCGCCATCGCGCCGGAGGACAGGGACGCCTTCAACGGGCCCGTCGCCCGCTGGGTGGAGACGCTCACCGCCCTGACCACGGACTACGGCATGAACGCCTTTGTCTTCTGGCCCGTGATGGACCGCGAGCGCCAGTGCCGGATGTGCGCCGAGGAGGTCGTGCCCGCCGTCCGCGAGCAGCTCAAGAATGGCTGAAAGGCCATCGTGTCGGGGGCGGCCGGGCCGGGTACGGCCCGGGTCCGGGGTGGCGGCGCGCGGCCGGGGCCCTACACCAGCCAGCCGCTGAGCGCCGCCCGCACGCCCGCCTGGAAGCGGTTCGTCGCGCCCAGCCGCGTCATCAGCCCGGCCACGATCCGGCTGACCGAGCGCTGGGACACGCCGAGCCGCTGGGCGATCTCCTCGTTGGTCCGGCCGCCCGCCATC
Organism: Streptomyces specialis; assembly: GCF_001493375.1. GTDB lineage: Bacteria > Actinomycetota > Actinomycetes > Streptomycetales > Streptomycetaceae > Streptomyces > Streptomyces specialis. The sequence goes on along the minus strand of NZ_LN929896.1, from coordinate 959,578 downwards.
AGCACCAGGACCTCCCGCTCCAGCCCGGACGGCGTTCCGTCCCGCCCGGAGGGCTCCACCTCGGAGAACGCGGTGCCCTCGGCCCAGCAGTGCTCGAAGAGCCGGGACAGGAAGCTCAGCACCGCCGGATCGCGCACCACCGCGGCCCCCGCCGACGTGTCCAGCGGGTCCAGCGGCAGCAGCGCGCAGGCGCCGTCGTAGATCAGCATCCGCGACGGCAGCACGCTGACGCTGCGGGTCTCGGCGCCCGCCGAGCTGATGGTCTCGACGTACTGCATCATGACCCGGTGCCGGCGGGCCGCGTGCTGGAACAGGGACCTGACCCGCACCCCGCGCGACAGCAGCTCCAAGTCCAGGGGCTTGGCGGCGGCGACGGCCGCCTCGTTCTCCGCGCCGCCGGGTATCAGGGCGTCCAGCGAATCGGCGCAGGTGCGGGCGAGGTCGTCGATGACGGCCCGGATGTTGTCCAGGCCCTCGACGATCTCGATGCTGCTCCGGGCGGAACGCATCGAGCGCGCCTCCAGATAGTCCCCGGACAGCGCCAGCAACTGCTCCCTGGTGGCCGCCATGGCGATGCGCCGCTGGAGCACGTCCTGTTCCAGGGGCGCCAGCAGGTTCTCGGCGGCGCTCTCCGGGCTGACGGCCACCCAGCCGCCGGTCGGGGAGGGCTGGAGCAGGCCGAGCCGGGAGAGCAGCCGTTCCGCCTCGGCGACCTCCCCGGCCGTGTACCCGGCGCGGGCCGCCAACTGGCTGACGAGGTCCGTCGGATGGGTCACGCGGAGCTGGTAGACGCGCACGGCGACCGCGTCCAGCTCGTCCTGGAGCAGCCCGAAGACGGTGGCCGGGCCGTCCGCCGCGCCACCGTCGCGCCGGTCCCCCTCCGGCGGCGTCAGGACAGCCACCCGTTCAACGCGGCCCGCGCGCCCGCCTGGAACCGGCTGTCGGCGCCCAGACGCTCCATCAGCCGCGCCACGATCCGGCTCACGGACCTCGGCGACATGCCGAGCTGGTGGGCGATGGCCTCGTCCTTCTTGCCCGCCGCCATCAGCAGCAGCACGTCCCGCTCCACACCGGTCGGCTCCGGGCCGGACTTCTGGTCCTCCTCGGAGAAGTCCAGCGCGCGGTCCCAGTAGTGCTCGAAGAGCTGCTGAAGGAAGCTCAGCACCGCCGGGTCGCGCACCAGGGCGACGCCGGCGGCGGTGTGCAGGGGGTCGAGGGGCAGCACCGCGCAACTGCGGTCGTAGATGAGCATCCGGGAGGGCAGCACGCTCGTCGTGCGCACCTGCGCGCCCGCGGCGATCAGCGTCTCGGCGTACTGCACGGTCGCCCAGTACTTGCGTGTGGTCTGCTGCCACAACTGCCGCGTCTTCACACCGCGTTCAAGGGTCTCCAGGTCCAGCGGGGTGGCGGCGCGGATCGCCTCCTCGGGGAACCGGCCCGGCACCAGGGCCTCCAGCGTCTTCACGCAGGTCCGGGCCAGGTCGTCCAGGACGGCGCGGATGTTGTCGATGCCCTCCACGACCTCGATGCTGCTCTTGGCCGAACGCAGGCTGCGCGCCTCCAGGTAGTCACCGGAGAGCGAGTGCAGCCGCGCGCGCGTCGTCGCCATCGCGATGCGGCGCTGGAGGATGTCCTGTTCGAGCGGGGCGAGGAGGGCGTCGGCGGCGCTCTCGGGGCTGATCGCCACCCGGCCGCCACCCGGTGAGGGACGCAGGAGCCCGAGTGTGAAGAGCCGTGACTCGGCGTCCGTCACCTCTTCATGGGTCAGACCGGATCTTGCCGCGATCTGCTCCACGGAGTCCGTGGGATGGATGACACGGAGGCGGTAAACTCGGGTGACCGCTGCGTCTATTTCGCCGGATTCGTGCACGCTCTTCTTCCTTGAACGACATCAGCCAGCCCCTTGGCGTCAACCTGACAGGCGAGATGATGCCACAGCGACTCTATCGACTTCCTCGTGAAAGCTCGTGAGCATGATTGGGCCAACATGCCACTCATGTTCGTCTATGTGGACACGGAAGAGGGAACCCGTGAAGAAGTTTGCTGTCAGCGTCGTCGCCGCTCTGCTGATCACAGCGGCGTCCGCCGGCGTCGCCTCCGCCCAGGGCGCGAGCGCTGCGAAGAACACGGGGGCGCAGGCCTCGGGCACGAGCAACATCTGGTTCTGAGCCGGAGCGGCCGCGAGACAGGGGAGGCGGCACGATGACGCCCCACAAGCCTCTGGCGGTGCTGCTCAGTCCGCGTCCCACCGTCGTCGAGGCGGCTCGGCGGGTCGGTGCGCGCAGTCTCGTACTCGCTCCTGACCTGTCCGCGCCGGGCATCGGCCAGGCCGCCGCGGCGGCCGACGAGGCCCTCACCGTCGACTGGGCCGACCACCCCCGGCTGATGATGGCCATCGGCCATCTCGCGAACCTCCCCGCCCGCGCCTCCGTCTTCGGATTCGCCGAGGCCAGCGCGCTCGTCGCCGCCCGGGCGAACGAGGCCCTGCGCTTCCCAGGCAACCCCCACGCGGCCGTCGCGTACCTGACGGACAAGGCGTCCCTGCGCGGCAAGGTCAACCAGCTCACCGGTTCCCCCGTCCGGTTCGAGCACTGCGACCGCGCCACGCTGCTGGCCGCCGTGGCCGCCCGCGTCGGCTTCCCCTGCGTGGTCAAACCGCGCACCGGGTGCGGTGGCCAGGACGTCCATCTGCTGCGTGACGCGGCGGACGCGACGGCCCTGGCCGCCGCGCTGGCCTCCGAACCCGCCCTCATCGTCGAGGAGTACCTGGACGGGCCGGAGTACAGCGTCGAGGCGCATTCCCGCGCCGGGTCGCACACGATCCTGGCCGTCACCAGGAAGTACACCTCCGGCGCCCCCGGGTGTCTGGAGACCGGCTACGACCTGCCGGCGGACCTCGACGCGGAGACCACCGGCCGCGTCCACCAGTTGGTCACGGCCACGCTCAACGCCGCCGGGCAGCGCAGCGGCCCCTCGCAGACCGAGGTGATCGTCACCGCGCGCGGCCCCCGGCTGGTCGAATCCCACGCCCACCCGGGCGCGGACCACATCAGCGATCTGCTGCTGATGGCGGGCGGGACCGATCTCGCCGCCCTGACGATCGCCAGCGTGCTCGGCCTCCCCGAGCCGGACGCCCCCACCGCCGCCCGGTACGCCGGGGTCCGCTACCTGCGCCTGCCGCCCGGCCTGCTGACGGCCGTGGACGGGACCGGGGAGGCACGGGCGCTGCCGGGCGGCACGGGCCTGGAGATCGCCGTCCCGATCGGAGGCCATGTCCCGGAGACCACCAGCCGGGTCGCCGGGCATGGCTACGTCACCGCGGTGGCCGACGGGCCGCAGGAGCTCGAAGCGGTGCTCCGCAAGGCCCAGGACACCCTGCGCCCGGTGGTGGTGCCCGCGCCCGCGAAGGAGGAGGAGCACACTGCCGCCTGACCTGTTCCCCGAGTTGGTCCCGCCCAGGACCCCGGCCCCACGGACAGATCTCTTCCTCCCCTTCCACGGCGTCCTGGCCCAGCCGCTCGGACGCGCCAGCTACTACGTGCTGGAGCGCCGCGACGCCGACGGCGTGGTCGAGCAGCGCGGCGTCATCGGGGCGCTGAGCCTGTACGGCGTCGAGACCGGGCACGTGCTGCGGCACCAGCGGGTCGGCGAGTCCGACGTGCGGTTCCAGACCCGGCTGCTGAAGGAACGCGGCGGCAGCGTCGAGCCCCTGCTGCGGACCGCGCCCGCCCTCAGCCCGTTCCAGCGGTGCATCGACCGGACCACCGCCGGCCCCGCCGACCAGGAGCTGCCCACCCCCGAGGGCGGCGTCCAGCGGCTGTGGGCGTGCGACGCGTCCTGGACCGCCGACCCGCCCGCGCTGCCGCCGGTCCTGCTCGCCGACGGCCACCACCGTCTCGAGGCCGCCCGGCGGCTGCACCGGGCCCACCCGGGCGCCGTCACCGACCGGCTGCTCGCGCTGGTGGTCGACCACCGGCACTACCCGCTGACCCTGTCGGCCACCCACCGCGTGGTGCCCGGCCTGGACATCGAGGCCGCCGTGCGGACCGCCGCCAGGATCGCGCGGGTGAGCGAGCTGCCCCCGGGGGCCGAAGGGAACGGCCCGCCCACGCCGCGGCCCGGCACGTTCCTCCTCGCGGGCGGCGGGCAGGCGTGGGGGCTGTCGGAGATCTCGCCGGCCGCGATGGCCGGGCGGCTGCGTTCCCTGCCGTACGACTGGGTCGAGCTGCCCGCCGCGATCAGCGACCACGTGCTCATCCCCGCCCTCTGCGAGGATCAGGGCATCGCCGCCGCGCCCCGTTTCACCAGCCGGTACCCCGGGCCGGGCGAGGCCGGGCTGATCCTGCCGGCCCCCACCTGGGACCAGATCTGGGCCGGCGCGGCCAGCGGCGCGGGCATGCCGCCCAAGAGCACCTGCCTCGGGCCGGTGCCGGTGCCGGGACAGATCGGGCGCCTGCCGGGCTGAGCGGCCGGCCGCTCACGGCGGGCCCGCGCGCCAGGTGAGTGCAAGGTTTCGTCGGTGTCACCTCCTGCCACAGTCAGGAAACGAGCCCTCCCTACCTTCAGGCAGCAGAACCCCTGACCGAGCCTGATGGAGGCGCCATGTCAGCCCCCAAGCCCGCCGCCGCCCGACGAGGGGGCCGCTGGATCGACGAGTGGGACCCCGAGGACGAGCGGTTCTGGGCGGAGAAGGGCGAACGCGTCGCCCGCCGCAACCTCCTCTTCTCCATCCTCTCCGAGCACATCGGCTTCTCGATCTGGACCCTGTGGTCCGTGCTCGTCCTGTTCATGGGACCCGAGTACGGGATCGACCCGGCCGGCAAGTTCTTCCTGGTCTCGATGGCCACGCTCGTCGGCGCGTGTGTCCGGGTGCCCTACACCTTCGCCGTGGCGCGGTTCGGCGGGCGCAACTGGACGGTGGTGTCGGCGTCGATGCTCCTGCTGCCGACGGCGGCGGCGTGGATCGTGATGGAGCCGGGCACGTCGTACACCACGTTCATGCTGGTCGCCATGCTCACCGGCGTCGGCGGCGGCAACTTCGCCTCGTCGATGACGAACATCAACGCCTTCTTCCCGCTGCGCAAGAAGGGCTGGGCGCTCGGCCTGAACGCGGGCGGCGGCAACATCGGCGTCCCCGTGATCCAGCTCGTCGGCCTGCTGGTCATCGCCACCGCCGGCGACGGCGAGCCGCGGGTGCTGCTGGCCGTCTACACCCCGCTGATCGTGGTGGCGGCGGCCCTGGCCTGGCGCTACATGGACAACCTGGCCCCGGTGACCAACGACACCGGCGCCGCCAAGGAGTCCGTGCGGGACGGTCACACCTGGATCATGTCGTTCCTGTACATCGGCACCTTCGGCTCGTTCATCGGCTACAGCTTCGCCTTCGGCCTGGTCCTCCAGAACCAGTTCGACCGCACGCCGCTCCAGGCCGCCTCGATCACCTTCATCGGCCCGCTGCTGGGCTCGCTGATCCGGCCGCTCGGCGGGTTCTGGGCGGACAAGTACGGCGGCGCGAAGATCACGCTGTTCACCTTCGCCGGCATGGCGGGGGCCACCGGCGTGGTGATCGCCGCCTCGAACGCCGAGTCGCTGGCCGTGTTCCTCGTCGGCTTCATCACCCTGTTCGTGCTCAGCGGCCTCGGCAACGGATCGACGTACAAGATGATCCCCGGCATCTACCACGCCAAGGCGCTGGCCCGCGGCCTGACCGGTGAGGAGGCCGCCGCGTTCGGGCGCCGCCTGTCCGGCGCCGCCATCGGCCTGATCGGCGCGGTCGGCGCGGTCGGCGGGCTCGGCATCAACCTGGCGTTCCGCGAGTCGTTCCTGTCCACCGGCTCCGGCACGCGCGCCTTCGCGGCGTTCCTCGTCTTCTACGCGGCGTGTTTCGTGATCACCTGGACCGTATACCTGCGCCGGCCGGCCACCCCGGCCAAGGCGGTGGCGGACGAGAAGGCCGACGACGGCGACACGGAACAGCGGCACGCCTACGCGGGTGTGTGACACCGCGCACGTCGAGCGGTACGTAACTTGCGAGTAACAAACGGGAACCGGGCCTGTCACGCACCATTGGCAGGCTCGGCTCCCGTATCGGAACACTCTGGGCGGAGCGGATACGCCATGCGTCAGGAACAGCGCGACATCAGGCCACTCGACGGGTTCACCGTCGGCGTCACCGCCGCACGGCGTGCCGACGAACTCGGCGCCCTGCTGCGGCGGCGCGGTGCGGAGGTGCAGCACGCGCCGGCGCTGCGGATCGTTCCCCTGTCCGACGACGACCAGCTCCTGGCGGCGACCCGGCACCTCATCGCCGAGTCGCCCGACATCGTGGTCGCCACCACGGCGATCGGCTTCCGCGGCTGGATCGAGGCGGCCGAGGGCTGGGGGCTGGGCGAGAGCCTGCTGACCACCCTGGCCGGATCGGAGCTGCTGGCCCGCGGCCCGAAGGTGCGCGGCGCGGTCCGCGCCGCCGGGCTCACCGAGAAGTGGTCCCCGGCCTCCGAGTCCATGGCGGAAGTCCTCCAGCGCCTGCTCGACCAGGGCGTCACGGACCGGCGCATCGCCCTCCAGTTGCACGGCGAACCGCTGCCCGGCTTCATCGAGGCGCTGCGCGAGGCCGGTGCCGAGGTGGTGGAGGTGCCCGTCTACCGGTGGATGCCGCCGGAGGACATCACCCCCGTCGACCGGCTGATCGACGCGATGCTCGGGCGCGCCCTCGACGCCATCACCTTCACCAGCGCGCCCGCCGCCGCCTCGCTGCTCAAGCGCGCCGACGAACGCGGCGTGTCCGACCAGCTCGTGACCGCCCTCCAGAAGCACGTGCTCCCCGCCTGCGTCGGCCCGGTCCCCGCGCTGCCGCTCCAGGCCCGCGACGTGCCCACCTGTCAGCCCGAACGGTTCCGCCTCGGGCCGCTGGTCCAGTTGCTGTGCCACACCCTGCCGACCCGTTCCCGGCCGCTGCCCGTCGCCGGGCGGCGCGTCGAGATCCGCGGCCACGCCGTGATCGTGGACGGCGAGCTGCGGCCCGTTCCCCCGGCCGGGATGGCGCTGCTGCGGCTGCTGGCCCGGCGCCCCGGGTGGGTGGTGCCCCGCGCCGAACTGCTGCGCGCCCTGCCCGGAGCCGGGCGCGACGAGCACGCCGTGGAGACCGCGATGGCCCGGCTGCGCGGCGCGCTCGGCGCGCCCACCCTCATCCAGACCGTCGTCAAACGCGGCTACCGGCTGGCCCTCGACCCGGCCCTGGACAGTCACAAGTACAGCGATTGACGCCCTGACCCGCGCGAACCGCCGCGATGTCGCGTACGGTGGACCGCTGCCACGACGGCAGCGGGCTGCCTCACGGGAGCGGCTGCCTCCCCGGAGCGGCTGCCCTCCCGGAGCGAGAAGAGGGGGACGGAGCGGTGGACGTGCGGGAACGGGAGATCCAGGGCGAGCAGCGCCACCTGGACACCGTCTACGAACGCCTGGCGGAGAAGATCCATGAGGCCGAGTACCTCATGGCGGACGCCGCCAGCCGGATCCAGGTCGGTACGCCGGGCGCGCTGGCGGAGCGCGACGCGCAGGTCTTCCGCGCCGGACTGCATCTGAACCGCCTGAACAACGAGTTCGAGGACTTCCTCTTCGGCCGCATCGACCTGCTCGCCGGCAAGGACGGCGACCGGGGCGCCGACGGCGCGTACACCTCGGTCGAGCCGGCCGACGACGCGGTCCGCGACGGCGCCGCCGACATCGCCGAGACGCTGCACATCGGCCGGCTCGGCGTGCTGGACGCCGACTACGTCCCGCTCGTCATCGACTGGCGGGCGCCCGCCGCCGCGCCGTTCTACCGCGCGACCCCCGTGGCGCCCGGCCGTGTCGTGCGGCGGCGCGTGATCCGCAGCCGCGGGCGCCGGGTGCTCGGCGTGGAGGACGACCTGCTCCGCCCCGAGCTGCGGGCCCTGCTCGACGGCGCGGAGCTGCCGGTCGTCGGCGACGGCGCGCTGATGGCGGCGCTCGGCCGGGCGCGCGGTCACCGGATGACCGACATCGTCGCCTCCATCCAGGCCGAGCAGGACGAGGTGATCCGCGCGCCCGCCGCCTCCGTCACCGAGGTCGGCGGCGGCCCCGGCACCGGCAAGACCGCCGTGGCGCTGCACCGCGCCGCCTACCTGCTGTACCAGGACCGGCGGCGGTACGCGGGCGGCATCCTCATCGTCAGCCCGACCCCGCTGCTCGTCTCCTACACCGAGGGCGTGCTGCCGTCCCTGGGCGAGGAGGGGCAGGTCGCGATCCGCGCGCTCGGCTCGCTGGTCGAGGGCGTCGAGGCCGACTCGTACGACGACCAGGCCGTCGCCCGGATCAAGGGCTCCGCCGTGATGGCCCGGGTGCTGCACCGCGCGGCGCGCGGCGCCGTGGACGCGCCGGGCGGCCCCGGACGGCTGCGGGTGGTGGCCTTCGGCCGCCGCGTCGAGCTGGACGGCGAGGCGCTGCACCGCGTCCGGCAGCAGGTCCTCAGCGGCACCGCGCCGGTCAACCTGCTGCGGCCCCGGGCCAGGCGCCTGCTGCTGGACGCGCTGTGGGAGGAGTCGGGCGCGCGGACGCGCTACCCCGATCCGGCGATCGCGGCCGAGGCCAGGGAGGCGTTCAACGAGGACCTCGGCTCGGAGGACGCGTTCCTGGAGTTCCTCGACGCGTGGTGGCCGGAGGCCACCCCGCTCGGCGTGCTGACCGCCATGGCCGACGAACAGCGCCTCGGCCGCTGGGCGCGCCGGCTGCTGCGTCCCCGCGAGGTGCGTCAACTGGCCCGCTCGCTGCGGCGGATCACCCCGGACGGGCACGGGCTGTCCGCCCATGACGTCGCGCTGCTCGACGAGTTGCGGGTGCTCCTCGGCGCCCCGCCCCGGCCGGCGAAGCCGCGCGAGGCGGACCCCCTGGACCAGCTCACCGGGCTGGACGAGGTGACCACCTACGCCGAACGCCTCGCCGCCCGGCGGGAGTCGAGAGACGCGGACGAGGAACGCGCCGACTACGCGCACGTCATCGTGGACGAGGCGCAGGACCTGACGCCCATGCAGTGGCGCATGGTCGGCCGCCGGGGGCGGCAGGCGACCTGGACCATCGTCGGCGGCCCGGCGCAGAGTTCGTGGGGCGCGCCCGAGGAGGCGGCGGCGGAACGGGACGCGGCCCTCGGCGGGCGGCCCCGCCGCCGGTTCGGGCTGACGGTCAACTACCGCACCCCCGCCGAGATCGCCCGCGTCGCGGACGGCGTGCTGCGGCGCGCGATGCCCGGCGCCCGCCCGCCGCGGGCGGTGCGCGAGACGGGCGTGGCGCCCCGGTTCGCCACGGCGCCCACGGCGGACGCGCTGGCGGACGCCGCACGGGCCGAGGCCCGCCGGCTCCTCGCGGACGTCGAGGGCACCGTCGGCGTGGTGGTGGCGATGGCGCGCCGGGAGGAGACCGCCCGGTGGCTGGCCGGTGTCGGCGGCGGCCGGCTGGTGGTGCTGGGCAGCCTGGAGGCGAAGGGCCTGGAGTACGACGCGACGCTGGTGATCTCCCCCTCCGCGATCGCGGACGAGTCACCGGCCGGGCTGCGCGTGCTGTACGTGGCGCTCACCCGGGCCACCCAGCGCCTCACGGTGCTCTCCGGCCCCGCCGACGACCCGGACACCATGGGGGTACCGGCCCTGCTCCGGTGAGCGGCGCCGGCCCCGGCACCGTTCTGACCTGCGTCTTGACGGTCCGCGACGCCCAGTTGACCCGGGGCCTGAGTGCGGTAGCCTGGAATGGCGCCGGCCCGTTTCATGCCCCCGGGCCCAACCATTGTCGCTTCGAGCGACCACTTGCCGCGAGGCGGCTGGCGGGCCGGCGCCCTTACCCCCTGGATCTCTGCTCGACCGGGGCTTTCTCCCTTTCCTGTTACGGTCATATCGGTCGTCCGGCCTGTCTTTGGCCGTGTCCGGTTCCTCTCGTAGGGTGACAGACACGGGGGAGCGGGAAAGAAAGATAAGGAAGTCGCCCATGGCAACGGCACCCAGCGTCTCGTATTCGATGACTGTCCGGCTGGAGGTCCCGGCCAGCGGCACGGCGGTCAGCCAGCTCACCACCGTGGTGGAATCCTCCGGCGGCTCGGTCACCGGACTCGACGTCACCGCCTCCGGACACGAGAAGCTGCGTATCGACGTGACCATCGCGGCGAGTTCCACCGCGCACGCCGACGAGATCGTGCAGAAGCTCCGCGCGATCGAGGGAGTTGCGGTCGGCAAGGTTTCCGACCGGACCTTTCTGATGCACCTGGGCGGCAAGATCGAGATGACGTCCAAGCATCCGATTCGCAACCGCGACGACTTGTCGATGATCTACACGCCGGGCGTCGCCCGCGTCTGCACCCAGATCGCCGCCCACCCCGAGGACGCCAGGCGGCTGACGATCAAGCGCAACAGCGTCGCCGTCGTCACCGACGGCTCCGCCGTGCTGGGCCTGGGCAATATCGGGCCGCGGGCCGCCCTGCCGGTGATGGAGGGCAAGGCCGCGCTGTTCAAGCGCTTCGCCGGCATCGATGCCTGGCCGCTGTGCCTGGACACCCAGGACACCGACGCGATCGTGGAGATCGTCAAGGCCATCGCCCCCGGCTTCGCGGGCATCAACCTGGAGGACATCTCCGCCCCGCGCTGCTTCGAGATCGAGGCGCGGCTGCGCGAGGCGCTGGACATCCCCGTCTTCCACGACGACCAGCACGGCACGGCCATCGTGGTCCTCGCCGCCCTGCACAACGCGTTGCGCGTGGTCGGCAAGGAACTCGGCGCGGTCCGCGTGGTGATGTCCGGCGCGGGCGCCGCGGGCACGGCGATCCTCAAGCTGCTGATCGACGCCGGCGTCCGGCACGCCGTCGTCGCGGACATCCACGGGGTGGTGCACGCCGGACGCCACGATCTCGTGGAGGCCGACGGCGACTCGCCGTTGCGCTGGATCGCCGACAACACCAACCCCGAAGGGGTGACCGGGAGTCTGCGGCAGGCCGTGGCGGGCGCGGACGTCTTCATCGGCGTCTCCGCCCCCGACGTGCTCGACGCCGAGGACGTGGCGGCCATGGCGGACAACGCGATTGTCTTCGCGCTCGCGAATCCGGACCCGGAGATCGACCCGGCGGTCGCCCGGCAGACCGCCGCCGTGGTGGCCACCGGCCGCTCGGACTTCCCCAATCAGATCAACAACGTCCTTGTCTTTCCAGGGGTGTTCCGCGGTCTGCTCGACGCGCAGTCGTCGGCCGTCAGCTCCGCGATGATGCTGGCCGCGGCCCGCGCCCTCGCGGACGTGGTCGGCGAGGACGAGCTGAACGCCAACTACATCGTGCCCAGCGTCTTCAACGAAAAGGTCGCCGGAGCGGTGGCGGGCGCGGTGCGCGACGCCGCGCAAGGGTCGTAGGGGCGGCGAGTCGGTTGCCAGGGCCGTGCGCATGCCCTTTAGGGTGACCGGGAGGCAAAGCCTCGGGAACGTCACCGGCGAGACGAAGAGCGCTCTTCGTGTGACCCCGCTGGTGCCGGATTGGCCTTCCCGCCACTGGTGGGGGCAGGATGCGTACCCGGACCAGGGCTTCGCGGGAACGCGCACCCGGGTCCCGGGACTGTCAGTGGGCCCTGGCAGCATCGGCTTCGATCTCACGCCTCATTGGCAAGATGAACACGGGAGTACGAAATATGAACCGCAGTGAGCTGGTGGCCGCTCTGTCGGAGCGCGCCGAGGTGACTCGGAAGGACGCCGACGCTGTGCTGGCGGCCCTGGCCGAGACCATCGGGGAGGTCGTCGCCAAGGGGAACGAGAAGGTCACGATTCCCGGCTTCCTGACCGTCGAGCGGACCCACCGCGCCGCCCGCACCGCCCGCAACCCGCAGACGGGGGAGCCGATCCAGATCCCCGCCGGCTACAGCGTCAAGGTGTCCGCGGGCTCCAAGCTGAAGGACGCCGCCAAGGGCAAGTGACGCCTGCGGTACGCGACAAGGGGTGGCCCGACGGGCCACCCCTTCTCTGTGCGCCGCCGCCGTCCGGCCGTTCTCTTCCGTGAACTCCGGCGGAACGCGACGGTCGTTCAACAGCCCTACGGGCGTTCGACCTTGGCGCCCAGCGTCTCCAGCTTCCGCACGAAGTTCTCGTAACCGCGGTTGATCAGCCCGATGCCGTGCACCCGCGAGGTGCCCTCCGCCGCCAGCGCCGCGATCAGGTACGAGAAGCCGCCGCGCAGGTCGGGGATGACCAGATCGGCGCCGTGCAGCTTCGTCGGGCCGGAGACCACCGCCGAGTGGAGGAAGTTGCGCTGCCCGAACCGGCAGGGCGTGCCGCCGAGGCACTCGCTGTAGAGCTGGATGTGCGCACCCATCTGGTTGAGCGCGCTGGTGAAACCGAGCCGCGACTCGTACACCGTCTCGTGCACGATCGACAGGCCGGACGCCTGCGTCAGCGCCACCACCAGCGGCTGCTGCCAGTCGGTCTGGAAACCGGGGTGCACGTCGGTCTCCAGCGCGATCGCGTTCAGCGGGCCGCCCGGGTGCCAGAAGCGGATGCCCTGCTCGTCGATCTCGAACGCGCCGCCCACCTTCCGGTAGACGTTGAGGAAGGTCATCATCTCCCGCTGGCTGGCGCCGCGGACGTACACACTGCCCTGGGTGGCCAGCGCCGCGCTCGCCCAGGACGCCGCCTCCAGCCGGTCGGGCAGCGCCCGGTGCGTGTAGCCGCCGAGCCGCTCCACGCCGGTGATCCGGATCGTCCGGTCGGTGTCCATCGAGATGATCGCGCCCATCTTCTGGAGCACGCAGATCAGATCCTCGATCTCCGGCTCCACGGCCGCGTTCGACAGCTCGGTGACGCCCTCCGCCAGCACGGCGGTCAGCAGCACCTGCTCGGTGGAGCCGACCGACGGGTACGGCAGCCGGATCTTGCAGCCGCGCAGGCCGCGCGGCGCCTCCAGGTACTGCCCGTCGGCCCGCTTCTCGATCACCGCGCCGAACTGCCGCAGCACGTCGAAGTGGAAGTCGACCGGCCGGCCGCCGATGTCGCAGCCGCCGAGGCCGGGGATGAACGCGTGCCCCAGCCGGTGCAGCAGCGGGCCGCAGAACAGGATCGGGATGCGCGAGGACCCGGCGTGCGCGTCGATGTCCGCCACGTTGGCGCTCTCCACGCGCGACGGGTCGAGCACCAGCTCGCCGTGCTCCTCCCCGCTGCGGACGGTCACGCCGTGCAACTGGAGCAGCCCGCGCACCACCCGCACGTCGCGGATGTCCGGCACGTTCCGCAACCGGCTGGGAGCGCTGCCCAGGAGCGCCGCGACCATGGCCTTGGGCACCAGGTTCTTGGCTCCCCGGACGCGGATCTCCCCCTCGATCGGGGTGCCGCCGTGAACAAGAAGTACGTCGTCGCTCATGGAACTCACGATCTGCGCGGGTGGATGCGGACGGATGCGGCCAACCGCATCGATGGTAGTGCGCCCGGGGCGGAACGGGCCCGGGGGCGGGGACCGGACAGCACTCCCCAGTACCCCGGGCGATGCGGAATCATGGCCCCCATGACCGAGGCGTCCTCGCTCACCGGGCGGCTGCTGGTGGCCACGCCCGCGCTGTCCGATCCGAACTTCGACCGCTCCGTCGTGCTGCTCCTGGACCACGACCGCGAGGGAGCCCTGGGGGTCGTCCTCAACCGCCCCACACCCGTCGGCGTCTCCGAGGTCCTGCGACCGTGGGCCGCCCTCGCCGGTGAGCCCGGCGTCGTCTTCCAGGGCGGCCCGGTCGCCCTGGACGCCGCGCTCGCCCTCGCCGTCGTCCCCGGCTCGGGGCCCGCCCCGGACTCCGTCCGGGTGGGACCCCCGGGCTGGCGGCGGGTGCACGGCTCGATCGGCCTGGTCGACCTGGAGGCGCCACCGGAAGTGCTGGCCGCCGAGCTGGGCTCGCTGCGGATCTTCGCCGGGTACGCGGGCTGGGGACCGGAGCAGCTCGAAGGGGAGCTGGAGGAGGGCGCCTGGTACGTGGTGGACTCCGAACCGGGTGACGTCTCCGCGCCGGAGCCGGAGCGGCTCTGGCGGGCCGTGCTGCGCCGCCAGCGCGGCAGCCTGGCGCTGCTCGCCACATACCCGGACGACCCCTCGCTCAATTAGGCTTGGTACTCATGAGCACTGTTGAGCCCGAGCGCGGAGCGGGCACCGGCACCCTCGTCGAGCCCACCCCGCAGACGACGCACGGCGATGGCGACCACGAGCGCTTCGCCCACTATGTCCAGAAGGACAAGATCATGGCGAGCGCGCTGGACGGTACCCCCGTCGTCGCGCTCTGCGGGAAGGTCTGGGTGCCAGGACGGGACCCCAAGAAGTACCCGGTGTGCCCCTTGTGCAAGGAGATCTACGAGTCCATGGGCTCCTTCGGGGGCGGCAAGGACGGCAAGGGCGGCAAGTAGCCGCCCCCGCCGCCGGGCCGCGTCCGGCGGCGGACGCCCGCCTCGCCGGTTCCCACCGGGCCGGTGACGCCCCGGGCCGTCGCCCTCGTGACGGTCCGGGCCCTCCCCGTATGCCCTGATCGTGTGAGATCTGGCTCTTATACACATCCGACGCTGCGTCTTATACACGCCGAGGGAATGCAGGTCGTACTCCCCGCCCCAGCCGGGCTGGGGCGGGGAGTACGACGCGGAGGCGACCGCCTTCATAGAGCTTCCGCCGGGCTCCGCCGAGGAGCCCGGCGCCGAGCCGCTGGCCGCCCCGGGCCACGGGTATCAGCCGCCGGAGATCGGCCCGGCCGCCACGCCGCCGGCCACCGCCGGGGCCACCACCGACCCGGGCGCGACCGGCGAGTGGACCATGCCGTTCGGCTGGGGGACACCGCGGCCGGAGGCCCAGGGCCAAGCCGCCCGTCCCCCGCGCCGCGCGTCGGCCGCCGCCATGGGCCAGGGCGCCGCGCTGGCGGGCGGCGTCCGCCGCCCGCTGGGCGAGGGCCCGGCCGGAACGGACGCGCACGCCGTACCCGCCATGCCCGCTGGGCCGTCCGGGGGGCAGCCGCCGCTCGCGGAGGCCGGGCACGACGCCGCGCCGTGGCCGGCGGCCGTGGAGCGGGACGTCCCCCCCTCGCCCTGGCCGGCGCCGTCCGGGGGCGAGCCGCACCCGCCGCGCCCCGAGCCGGAGATCCCCGCCGCCGTGGCCGGGGCACCGGAGCCGGTGCCCGCCGAGGACCCGGCGGCCGAGGCGGCGGAGGACGCCGTCCCCGGTGGCAGCCGCAGCGACCACCCCGAGGGCGGTTACGTGCTGCGCGTCAACGGCGTGGAACGGCCCGTCTCGGGCGCGTGGATCGGCGAATCCCTGCTCTACGTGCTGCGCGAGCGCCTCGGCCTGGCCGGCGCGAAGGACGGCTGCGCGCAAGGCGAGTGCGGGGCCTGCTCCGTGCAGGTGGACGGCCGCCTGGTGGCGGCCTGCCTGGTGCCCGCGGCGACCGCCGTCGGCAGCGAGATCCGCACCGTGGAGGGCCTGGGCGGCGACGGCACGCCCTCCGACGTGCAACGGGCGCTGGCCGCCTCCGCCGTGCAGTGCGGTTTCTGCCTGCCCGGCATGGCCATGACCATCCACGATCTGCTGGAGGGCAACCCCGCGCCCACCGAGCTGGAGACCCGCCGGGCTCTGTGCGGGAACCTCTGCCGCTGCTCGGGCTACCGGGGCATCCTCGACGCGGTGCGCGCGGTGGTGGACGAGCGCGCCGCGAAGGACCCGCGCGCCGAGCGCGGCGAACGAGCCGCGCGCCCCGCCGCCGAGCCGCCCGCCCCGGCGCCGGCCCCGGCACCTGTCGTGGGGCCCGAGCCCGAGCCCGCCGGGCACCCGGACCAGACCGCCCGCATTCCCCACCAGGCCGGGCCGTCCCCGGCCTCCGGCCGGGGCTATCCCCAGGCAGGAGGCATGTGATGACGGACCAGGCGCAGACCCCGGACGCGGCGGCCGTGACGATGGTGCCCGCCCAGGGCGGCGCGGTGCCGCCCGGCCGGGAGCCGCACGGCCTCGGTGCCTCGGTGGAGCCCGCCGAGGCCGAGGCCAAGGTGCGGGGCACCTACCCGTACACCGCCGACCTGTGGGCCGAGGGCCTGCTGTGGGCCGCCGTGCTGCGTTCCCCGCACCCGCACGCCCGCATCAAGCGCGTCGACACCGCCGCGGCCGTCGCGATGCCCGGGGTGCGGGCCGTCGTCACCCACGAGGACGTGGCGGGGGAGGCCGGACTCGGCCGGGCCGTCACCGACCGGCCCGCGCTCGCCTCCGACGTGGTGCGGTACCACGGCGAACCCGTCGCCGCCGTCGCCGCCGACCACCCCGGGCCCGCCCGGCTCGCCGCCGCCGCGATCGTCGTCGAGTACGAGGTGCTCGACCCGGTCACCGACCCGGAGAAGGCGTTCGAGGCCGAACCCCTCCACCCCGACGGCAACCTGATCCGCCACATCCCGCTGCGCTGCGGCGACCCCACCGCCACCGGCGAGATCGTGGTCGAGGGCCTGTACCGGGTCGGGCGCCAGGACCCGGCGCCCATCGGGGCCGAGTCGGGCCTCGCCGTGCCGCGCCCGGACGGCGGCGTCGAGGTGTACACGGGCACCACCGACCCGCACACCGACCGCGACCGGATCGCCGCCTGCCTCGGTCTCGAACCCGACCAGGTCAAGATCTACGTCACCGGTGTCCCCGGCGCCCTCGGCGACCGGGAGGACCTGGGGTTCCAGCTCCCGCTGGCGCTGCTGGCCATCCGCACCGGCAGCCCGGTCAAGCTGGCCGCGACGCGCGAGGAGTCGTTCCTCGGCCACGCCCACCGGCACCCCACCCTGCTGCGCTACTGGCACCACGCCGACCGCGAGGGGAAGCTGGTCAAGGTCGAGGCGCAGTTGCTGATGGACGCGGGCGCGTACGCCGACGACTCGGCCGAGGCCCTGGCCGCCGCCGTCTCGTTCGCCGCCGGGCCGTACGTGGTGCCCAACGCGGTGGTCGACGGCTGGGCCGTACGGACGAACAACCCGCCCTCCGGCTACCTGCGCGGCGAGGGCGCCCTCCAGGTGTGCGCCGCCTACGAGGGGCAGATGGACAAGCTGGCCGCCCGGCTCGGGCTGCACCCGGCCGAGCTGCGCGCGCGCAACGTGCTGTCCACCGGCGATCCGCTGCCCACCGGCCAGACCGTGACCTGCCCGGCGCCGGTCGCCGAGCTGCTGACGGCCGTCCGCGAGGCGCCGCTGCCGGCGCTGCCCAAGGACGGGCCGGTCGAGGACTGGCTGCTGCCCGGCGGCCCGGACGGCGCCGCCGAGCCGGGCGCGGTGCGGCGCGGCGTCGGCTACGCGCTGGGCATGGTCCACATGCTCGGCGCCGAGGGCACGGACGAGGTCTCGACGGCCACGGTGAAGGTCGAGGGCGCGGTCGCCACGGTGCTGTGCGCTGCGGTGGAGACCGGGCAGGGCTTCGCCACGCTGGCCCGGCAGATCGTGCAGGACGTGCTGGGCGTGGACGAGGTGCATGTCGCGCCCGTGGACACCGATCAGCCGCCGGCCGGTCCCGGCGGGCGCGGGCGGCACACGTGGGTGTCGGCGGGCGCGGTGGAACGGGCGGCCAAGATGGTCCGCACCCAACTGCTCCAGCCGCTGGCCGCGACGTTCGGGATGTCCGCCGAGCTGCTGTCGATCGCGGACGGCAAGATCACCTCCTACGACGGGGTCCTGAGCACCACCGTGGCCGAGGCCCTGGAGGGTAAGGAGCTGTGGGCGACGGCCCAGTGCCGGCCGCATCCCACCGAGCCGCTGAACGAGGCGGGCCAGGGGGACGCGTTCGTCGGCCTGGCCTTCGCCGCCGTGCGGGCCGTGGTGGACGTGGACGTGGAGCTGGGCTCGGTGCGCGTGGTGGAGATGGCGATCGCGCAGGACGTCGGCCGGGTGCTGAACCCCCGGCAGCTCGCGGCGCGGATCGAGGCCGGAGTCACCCAGGGCGTCGGCGCGGCGCTCACCGAGCACCTGCGGGTGGCGCGCGGGATGGTGCGCCGCCCCGACCTGGCGGGATACGCGCTGCCCACGCCGCTGGACGCGCCGGAGGTCCGGATCGTGAAGCTGATCGAGGAGCGGGACGTGGTCGCGCCGTTCGGGGCCAAGGCGGTCAGCGCCGTCCCGGTCGTCGTGGCGCCCGCGGCGGTCGCGGCGGCGGTCCGCGCGGCCACCGGCCGGCCCGTGAACCGGCTGCCGATCCGGCCCCAGGCGGCGGTCAGCACCTCCTAGGGCGGGTCCGACGGTCCTGCGGCCCAGGACCATCGGCCGACGAGATCACGTCTCCGGGCCATAGGCGTCACCGGGCTTCGGTCCTTACGGTGTGGCCATGACCGACGTCGACGTTTCCCCGGAGGCGGCCGACGCCGTCGGCGGTGTGCTGAGCCGCCCGTACCGCGCGCTCACGCTGGGCTGTGTCAGCACGATCCTGCTGATCGCGTTCGAGGCGATGGCCGTGGGGACGGCGATGCCCGCGGCGGCGGAGGCGCTGGACGGCGTGGGGCTGTACGCGTTCGCGTTCTCGGGCTTCTTCACCACCAGCCTGCTGGGCATGGTCGCCGCCGGGCAGTGGGCCGACCGGCGCGGGCCGACCGGGCCCGTGGTGGCCGGGATCGCGGCGTTCGCGGGCGGGCTGCTGCTGTCCGGCACGGCGGGCTCGATGTGGGTGTTCGTGCTGGGCCGCGCGGCGCAGGGCGTCGGCGGCGGGCTGGTGATCGTGGCGCTGTACGTGCTGGTCCGGCGCGCGTATCCGGCGCGGTTGCAGGCGGCGGCGCTGGCGTCGTTCTCGGCGGCCTGGGTGGTCCCGGCGATGATCGGCCCGGTCGTCGCGGGCACCGTGACGGAACGGTTCGGATGGCGGTGGGTCTTCCTCGGCATCACCGTCGTCGTGGTGGCGCCGCTGGCGATCATGCTGCCCGCGCTGCGCGCGCGGGTGCCCGGCGGGCCCCGGGGCGCGGCGGGCGGCCGGTTCGACGGGCGGCGGCTTCGGCTGGCCGGGGCCGTGGCGGTCGGCGCGGGGCTGGTGCAGTACGGCGGGCAGGACCCGCGCTGGCTGTCGCTGCTGCCGGTGACGGCGGGGCTGGCACTGCTGGGGCCGTCCGCGCGGCGGCTGCTGCCGCCCGGCACGTTCCGCGCGGCGCGCGGACTGCCGTCCGTGATCATGCTGCGCGGCCTGCTGTCGGCGGCGTGGCTGGCGTCGCAGGCGTTCCTGCCGCTGATGCTGGTGACCCGGCGCGGCCTGTCCTACACGGAGGCCGGTCTGGCGCTCGCCGCCTCCGGCGGGCTGTGGGCGCTGGGCTCGTACGCCCAGTCCCTGCCGGGGGCCGAGCCGCGCCGTCACGCGCTGACGACTCTGGGCACCGTGCTGATGGCGCTGGCGGTGGGGACGACGCCGCTGGTGCTGATCGAGGCGGTCCCGGTCTGGCTCCCGGCGGTCACCCTGTCGGTGGGGGCGTTCGGCATGGGCCTGGCCGTGGCCTCGGTGGGCGTGCTGGTGCTGCGGCTGTCCACGCCCCAGGAGGCGGGCGGCAACGTCGCGTCGCTCCAGGTCTTCGACAGCCTGGGGAACGTGGCGATGCTGACGGCGGTGGGCAGCCTGTTCGCCGCGCTCGGCGGGGACACGACCGCCACGACCCACGACGCGACCGCCCCGGACACGGCGGCGACGACGGTCGGCGCGGGGGCGTTCGTCGCGGTGTACCTGTGCACGACGGCGGCGGCCCTGCTGAGCGTCGTGGTGTCGCGCCGCCTGCGGACGCCGTCCCGGCCGGGCGGGCCGGTGTGACCCCGGCCGCATCCGCCGCCCCGGCGGCGGGGATACGCTGGCGCGGTCGTTCTTCCGTCCGCCGTCGCCCACCCCCGCCCCGGAGATCGTGAGTACCACCGCCGCGTCTTCCGCGTTCCCGCCCCCGTCGTCGCACCCCCTCTCTCCCGCCTTCCCCGGCCGCGCGCCCTGGGGGACGGCGGGCAAGCTGCGGGCCTGGCAGCACGGCGCGATGGAGGCGTATCTCGCCGCGCAGCCACGGGACTTCCTCGCGGTGGCCACCCCGGGCGCCGGCAAGACCACCTTCGCCCTCACCCTCGCCTCCTGGCTGCTCCACCACCACGTGGTGCGGCAGGTGACGGTGGTCGCGCCGACCGAGCACCTGAAGGCGCAGTGGGCCGACGCCGCCGCCCGGATAGGGATCAGGCTGGACCCGGAGTACAGCGCGGGGCCCGTCGGACGCGAGTACCAGGGCGTGGCCGTCACCTACGCGGGCGTGGGCGTGCGGCCGATGCTGCACCGCAACCGGTGCGAGCAGCGCAAGACGCTGGTGATCCTGGACGAGATCCACCACGCGGGGGACTCCCGTTCGTGGGGCGAGGCGTGCCTGGAGGCGTTCGAGCCGGCGACGCGGCGGCTTGCGCTGACGGGGACGCCGTTCCGTTCCGACACCAACCCCATCCCGTTCGTCACCTACGCGGAGGGGAACGACGGCATCCGCCGTTCCGTCGCGGACTACACCTACGGGTACGGCAACGCCCTGGCCGACGGCGTGGTGCGGCCGGTCATCTTCCTCTCCTACAGCGGCAGCATGCGCTGGCGCACCAAGGCGGGCGACGAGGTCGCCGCGCGGCTCGGGGAGCCGATGACCAAGGACGCCACCTCGCAGGCGTGGCGGACCGCCCTCGACCCCCGGGGCGAGTGGATGCCCGCCGTGCTGCGCGCCGCCGACCGGCGGCTCACCGAGGTGCGCCGGTCCGTGCCGGACGCCGGGGGCCTGGTCATCGCCAGCGACCAGGACTCGGCCCGCGCCTACGCCAAACTGATCCGCGAGATCACCGGCGAGGCGGCCACCGTGGTGCTCTCCGACGACGGCGGCGCCTCGCAGCGCATCGACGACTTCAGGACCTCGCAGGGCCGCTGGCTGGTCGCGGTCCGGATGGTCTCCGAGGGCGTGGACGTGCCCCGGCTCGCGGTCGGCGTCTACGCCACGACCATCGCCACCCCGCTGTTCTTCGCGCAGGCCGTGGGCCGCTTCGTGCGGTCGCGGCGGCGCGGCGAGACGGCGTCCGTCTTCCTGCCCACCATCCCGTCGCTGCTCGGCTTCGCCCACGAGCTGGAGCTGGAACGCGACCACGTCCTGGACAAGCCGAAGAAGGCCGGCGAGGAGGACCCGTACGGGCCCGAGGCCGATCTGCTGAAGGACGCCGAGCGGCAGAAGGACGAGCCGGACGGGGAGCAGGACCAGCTCCCGTTCGAGGCGCTGGAGTCCGAGGCCGTGTTCGACCGGGTGATGTACGACGGCGCCGAGTTCGGCATGCAAGCCCACCCCGGGAGCGAGGAGGAGCAGGACTACCTCGGCATCCCGGGGCTGCTCGAACCCGATCAGGTGCGGCTCCTGCTCCGCAAGCGGCAGGAGCGGCAGATCGCGCACAGCCGCCGGAAGCCGGACGAGGAGGCCGACCTGCTCGAACTCCCCGCCGAGCGGCGGCCGGTGGTCAGCCACAAGGAGATGATGGAGCTGCGCCGCGAGCTGAACTCGCTGGTCGGGGCCTACGCCCACCAGTCGGGGAAGCCGCACGGCGTGATCCACACCGAGCTGCGCCGGGCCTGCGGCGGCCCGCCCACCGCCCAGGCCACGGCGGGACAGCTCCGCCAGCGCGTCCTGAAGGTGCGGGAGTGGGCCACGAGAATGCGGTGATTCCGGACGGGATTCTCTCCGCGTAACGCCGCACAACGATCGGAACCGCCCCTCCCGTGCTCGGATTCTGGACAACCCCTTCCGCTGACCGGTGACGATGGATAAGTTTCCGGACACCGTGCGCCTGGTGACCGGGGGTGACTTCAGGAGCCGCACCCCCGGCACGGCCCTCGGTACGTGAACAAGGAGGGGGCGTGACCGCGGAGACCTCCCAGACGCTCGACAGAGGACTGCGTGTCCTCAAACTTCTCGCCGAGACCGACCACGGCCTGACCGTGACCGAGCTGTCCAAACAGCTCGGCGTCAACCGGACCGTCGTCTACCGCCTGCTGGCCACCCTGGAGCAGCACTCCCTGGTGCGCCGCGACGCGGGTGGCAGGGCCCGCGTCGGCGTGGGCGTCCTCGGGCTGGGCCGGCAGGTCCACCCGCTGGTCCGGGAGGCGGCGCTCCCCGTGCTGCGCTCCCTCGCCGCGGACGTGGGCGCCACCGCCCACCTCACCGTGGTGGACGGCACCGACGCGCTGGCCGTGGCCGTGGTGGAGCCGAGCTGGACCGACTACCACGTGGCGTACCGCACCGGCTTCCGGCATCCGCTGGACCGGGGCGCGGCGGGCCGGGCGATCCTCACCGGGCGCAGCAAGGACATCAGCGACGAGGACGGCTACGTGCTCACCCACGGTGAGCTGGAGGCGGGCGCCAGCGGTGCGGCGGCCCCGCTGCCGCGCGAGTGCGGCATCGAGGGCAGCGTCGGCGTCGTGATGCTCAGCGAGGCCGTGCCGCCGGAGGTCGGCCCCCGGGTGGTCAGGGCCGCTCAGGAGGTGGCGGCGGTTCTGCGTTAGATTCGCTGCCATGTCCGCCCCCCCGACCGACGCGAAGGCGCCCGCGGCGCCCGCGTCACCGGCCGCCCGCCGCAGGCCGCTGACGCTCGCCGTGTGCGCCGCGCCCGCCGCCGCCCTGCTCGCGGTGGCGGCCCTCGCGCCGCTGCCGTTCTCGGTGACCCACCCCGGCCTGACCGCCGATGTGCTCGGCGAGCACGAGGGGGAACCGGTGATCACCATCTCCGGCGCCCCGGTCCGCGACCCGGAGGGCGAGCTGCGGGTCACCACCATCACCGCCACCTCGCCGGACGCGACGGTGCGGCTGGCCGAGGTCGTCACCGGCTACTTCGCCGGCGACGAGGCGGTGATGCCGCGCGAGGCGGTCTACCCGGTGGGGGACGACACCGAGGAGATCAGGGAGCACAACCACGCCCAGATGCGGGACTCGCAGGACTCCGCGGTGGCCGCCGCACTGAACTACCTGGGGATGGACCCCGGCGAGGTGACGGTGGAACTCGACCTCGGCGACGTCGGCGGGCCCAGCGCCGGGCTGCTGCTGTCGCTGGGCATCGTGGACCTGCTGGCGGGCGACGGCGAGGGCGGCGACCTCACCGGCGGCCGGGTCGTGGCCGGTACCGGCACCATCGACCCGGACGGGACCGTCGGGGCGGTCGGCGGGGTGCCCCTGAAGACCCGGGGCGCGGGCCGGGACGGCGCGACCGTCTTCCTGGTGCCGCGCGACGAGTGCTCGGACGCGAGCGTCGATCTGCCGGAGGGGCTGCGGCTGATCCCGGTCGCCACGCTGGAGGACGCCGTGGACAGCCTCCGGGCGCTGAACGCCGGGGAGCCCGTGCCCTCCTGCTGAGCCACGCGCCCCGGCGGCTCCCGCCGGGGCGAACCGCCCCCGCGCGTGCAGGTCGCGGGGGCGGTCGAGGGGGGTGGTGTTGTCAGAGATTCCCGCGCCTGGCCTGTTCACGCTCGATGGCCTCGAAAAGAGCCTTGAAGTTCCCCTTGCCGAAGCCCAGCGAGCCGTGCCGTTCGATCAGCTCGAAGAACACCGTCGGCCGGTCCTGCACCGGTTTGGTGAAGATCTGCAACAGGTAGCCGTCCTCGTCGCGGTCGGCCAGGATGCTCAACTCGCGCAGCGTGCCGAGCGGTACCCGCGTCGCGCCGACCCACTCGCCGAGGGTGTCGTAGTACGAGCCGGGTACGTCCAGGAACTCCACGCCGGACTCCCGCATGGACCGCACGGCGTGGACGATGTCGTCGGTCTCCAGCGCGATGTGCTGCACGCCGGGTCCACCGTAGAACTCCAGGTACTCGTCGATCTGCGACTTCTTCCTGCCCGGAGCCGGCTCGTTGATGGGGAACTTGACCTTGCGGGTGCCGTCCGCCACCACCTTCGACATCAGCGCCGAGTACTCGGTGGCGATGTCGTCGCCGACGAACTCCTTCATGTTGGTGAAGCCCATGACGCGGCGGTAGAACTCCACCCACTCGTCCATACGCCCGAGTTCGACGTTGCCCACGCAGTGGTCGACCGCCTGGAACGTCCGGTGCGCGGGTGCCGGGGCGAGCGGGTCGGCGGCGACGAAGCCCGGCAGGTAGGGCCCCTTGTAGTCGCCGCGCTCGACCAGGGTGTGGCGGGTCTCGCCGTAGGTCGCGATGGCGGCGAGCACCACCGTGCCGTTGTCGTCGGTGAGTTCGCGCGGCGCCGACACGGGCCGGGCGCCGTGTCCGACGGCGTGCGCGAACGCGGCGCGGGCGTCCGGCACTTCGATCGCCAGGTCCACCACGCCATCGCCGTGCGCGGCGACATGACGGGCCAGCGCGTGGCCCTCGGGGGTGACGGGCCGGATGACGGAGGTGACGGCGAACCGCGCGCTCCCCGACTCCAGCACGTAGGTGGCGGTCTCACGGTGGCCGTTCTCCGGCCCTCGGTAGGCGACGAGGGTCATCCCGAACGCCGTGGAGTAGTAGTGGGCGGCCTGCCGGGCGTTGCCGACGGCGAAGACGACCGCGTCCATCCCGTGTACGGGGAACGGGTCGGCCGGTGTGGAGTCAGTCATGTCCGCAGCGTGCGCCCACTCCGCATCCTGTGCAATAGTTCGCTCATTCGCTGTACAGGATGTCCGGTGAGACGCGCGTAGCGTTCCCCGGTGTGTACAGGTTGTGCAGGGAGGCCGGGATGACCATCGACGAACTCGACGCGCGCCTGATCGAGCTGTTCGCGCGCGAGCCGCGCATCGGCGTGCTGGAGGCGTCGCGGCGGCTCGGTGTGGCGCGCGGGACCGCGCAGGCGCGGCTGGAGAAGCTGCGCTCCGGCGGGGTGATCCGCGGCTTCGGCCCGGACGTGGACCCGGCGGCGATCGGCTTCCCGGTGAGCGCGTTCGCCACGCTGGAGATCAAGCAGGGCCAGGGCGAGGAGGTGCGCCGCCACCTCGGCGCCGTCCCCGAGGTCCTGGAGCTGCACACCATCACCGGGCAGGGCGACATGCTCTGCCGCCTGGTCGCCCGTTCGAACGAGGACCTTCAGCGCGTCATCGACAAGGTGGTGGGCTTCGAGGGCATCGTGCGGTCCTCGACGGCGATCGTCATGGAGAACCCGGTGCCCCTGCGCGTTCTCCCGCTGGTGCGGCACGCGGCGCGGATCTCAGCCGGCGGCGTCGCCTGAGCCCTCGGCGGGCGAGGCCGTCAGCAGCTCCCGCAACTCCCCGTCCACATCGATCCGCTCGGTCTCGGTGCCCGGCGGCACCAGCCGCATGGTGTGTTCCAGCCAGGCCGACAGCGCGGCGGCCGGGGCGCGCAGCAGCGCGTCGCCGTCGGGCGAACGCAGCGACAGCCAGACGACGTTGCGGCCGTCCCAGCGGGCGGGCCACAGCAGGACGTCGCCCTGGCCCGAGGGGCGGAAGACGCCCTCGACCAGCAGATCGCGGGCGAAGGTCCAGTGCACGGGGGCGTCCGAGCCGAGGTGGAAGGTGACGTGCACCGCGAAGGGGTCGTCGGAGCGGTAGCGCAGCAGGGCGGGAACAGGGACGCTGTGCCCGGGGGAGAGCACCAGGTGGAGATCGAGTTCCCGCTCGATGATGGTGTGCATGCGTGGCCTCTTCTTTTCTCCTGCGGGGAGGGACGGGAAGAGAGAGGCGCCGGACGGCCGGTCATTACGCGACTTCCCCACTTCTCTTCCGGTCCGGGGGGCGTCCGGGCGCGGGGAGTCGGCCCGAGCGCTAAGGTCCCTCTCGGCAGACGACGGGGGCATGGGGTGCCGTCCGGCGACTACCATGCATAACCCGGAGATTGACCAGCACTGCACGGACGAGGAGATTCGGACCCCCATGAGCTCCCCCACCGCAGGCTCCCCGCCCACAGGTAGCGCAGGCGGCGGCCCGGGGCCCAACTGGTATCCGGACCCGTCCATCCCCGGCTACATCCGGTACTGGAACGGCAGCGCCTGGGTGCCCGGCAGCAGCCGGCCCGAGCCGAAGGAGGGCGAACCGGTGCCCACGCCGCCCTCCGGCGCGGCGGCTCCGCAGGCGGCGCCCGCCCCGGCGGTCCCCGCCGCCCGGGAGGAGACGCAGCCCTTCTTCTTCGACGAGGACCCGCCCGCCGCCGCCGAGCCCGCCCCGAGCAGCGGCGACGCGCTGCCCGAGCTGCGCAGGCGCGGCGACGTGGCGCCCGTCGCCCGGCAGGAGCCGGGCGGCGCCTGGCGGGCCGACGCCGGCCGGCAGTCCGGGTTCGGCGCGGACCAGCGCGTCACCTGGGGCTCCGACGAGGACGTCAGCACGTCGCCGGTCGCGGCGGCGGGCCGGGTCGATCCGCGCGGCCAGTTCCGCCGCACGCCGGTCGAGGGCTCGCAGCCGCCGAGGCGCACGCCGGAGTCCGGCCCGCCGGAGCCGGTCGCCGGGGAGGACACCGCGGCCCTCCGGCTGCCCCCCGGCGGGTCGTGGGAGCGGCAGGTGCGGGAGCTGGCGGAGCAGCCGCCGTCCGGCCCCGCGCAGCAGCCCGTTCCGCCTCGGCAGAGCAGCCCGCCGCAGGGCGTGCCCGTTCCGCCGGCCCCCCCGGCGCCCTCCGCCGTCCCACCGCGGGCACAGGCCCAGCCGGCCGTTCCCCAGCCGCCCGTGATCCCGCAGCCCGTTCCCCAGCAGTCGGTGCCCCAGCAGTCGGTGCCCCAGCAGTCCGTGCCTCCGCAGGCGGCGCCTCCGCAGCCGGTCCAGCAGCAGGCCGTTCCGCCGCAGGCCGTCCCGCCGCAGGCCCAGCCGCCGCAGTCCGCGCCCGGGTACGGGTATCCGCAGCCGCAGAGCGGTCCCGCCCCCGGTGGGTACGGGTATCCGCAGGCGCAGGCGCCGCAGCCCTCGCAGTCGCCGTTCCTCCAGTCGCACCAGGGCGCTCCGCTCACCATGATCGGCGCCTTCACCGATCCGGGACAGGCGTACCCGGCGGGGCTGTGGCGACGGCTGATGGCCCGCGTCGTCGACTCGCTGCTGCCGGTCGCCGCCGCCGTCGCGGTGGCGCTGCCGCTGGTCGGGAAGGCGCGCGACCACATCGACGCGCAGATCGAGGCGGCCGAGCGGGCCGGTGTCACCGAGCGGGTCTGGCTCGTCGACGGCACCACGGGCGGCTATCTCGCCCTGGTCATCGGGGTGTTCCTCGGCGTGACGCTGCTGCTGGAGGCGCTGCCGACCGCGTTCTGGGGCCGCACCCCGGGCAAGGCGCTGTTCAAGCTGCGCGTCCTGGACGTGGAGCGCCAGGACAAGCCCACGTTCGGCGCCGCGCTGCTGCGCTGGCTGGTGTACCACCTGCTGTCGCTGTTCGTCGTCGGCCTCGTCAGCCTGCTGTGGGGCGTGCGCGACCGGCCCTGGCGGCAGGCGTGGCACGACAAGGCGACCCACACCTTCGTGGCCGGTACCAAGCGCCCCGACTGACCCACCCGGCCGCCTGAGTGCCCCGGCCGCCCCCGCCGGGATGCGGAGCGGGCCGATCCGGGGTGGACTTGCGTGCATGAGCACCGAGCAGCCGCGACCCGGACCCGGCGGTGAGCCGGAACGCGACCCCGCCGACCCGTACGGGGCGAGTCCGTACGGAACGCATCCGTACGGGGCCAATCCGTACGGCGGCGCTGGCGGCGCCGTCGATCCGCTGGCGGGCATGCCGCCGCTGGCCTCGCTCGGCCGTCGCCTGCTGGCCCGGATCATCGACGCGCTTCTCGTCGGCATCCCCGTGACGCTGCTGCTCTGGCCGACCATGGGCGACTACGAGTTCGACAACGGCGGCGGGAACTCGTACCTCCAGCAGACGATCGTGCTGCTGGTCTACTTCGTCTACGAGGGCGTGATGCTCAGCGCCCGGGGCCAGACCGTCGGCAAGATACTCATGCGCGTGCGGGTGGCGATGCTGGCGGACGGCGCGGTGCCCCACGGCGCGCCCGGCTGGACCCGGGCCGGGGTCTACTCGCTGCCGCAGCTCGTGCCCTGCTTCGGTTTCCTCTTCTGGCTGGTCAACGCCCTGTTCTGCACCTGGGACCGGCCCTACCGGCAGTGCCTGCACGACAAGGCGGCGAAGACCGTGGTGGTCACCGTCCCCTGACCCCGCGCGTCCCGGAAGGTTCCCGGTCGTGCGGTCCGTCAGACCCGGACGCCGGGCCGTCCGGGGGCGTCGGCCGGGGTCTGGCGCGCCGGAGCGGCGGCGGGGCGCGGTCCGGCCCCGGGCACCACGGCGGCCAGGACGCCGAGCGGCAGCGCGCCGACCGCGATCAGCGCGACGGCGGCTCCCGACGCCCCCGGGGCGAGCAGCAGCGCGACGAACGTGAGAAGGATGACCATGGCCGCGCCGCGGACGATCCGCGCGGGAGTCAGGTGCCGCATGTCGTGTCCGTTCCTGCCGGGGGATGCCGTTCTCGCGAGGTGCTGTCCACGGGCTTCGATGCCCAGGCGTGAACTCCGGTAAGCGTGACCTCGATCGCCCGGCGGGGCACGGGGGGCGCACGGAGTCATCTCCCCGACCGCCGGCGTGGAAACCGTAGTTGGCGCCCGATGGTGAATCAAGGTCTGTTTTTTTCCGCCGCACTCATGTCAAATGCGTCCCGTCACATCACTGCGTGCGCAGGGGAGGACCGGAGAACACGTGATTACGGGAAAGCGATCCAAGAGATCCACAACTGCCGCTGTCGCGGCGGCCATCGCCGCCGTCGGCGCGGCGGTGCTCGTCCCGGCCGGCACGGCTTCCGCCCGGACGCCCGACGACGCGGGTCAGCAACCCCTGTCCCAGGAGACGTTCGCGGCCGAGCCGGAACTGGAGAATCCCCTCGCGGAAAAGCGCGAGGTCCAGCGGCAGGAGGCCCAGCAGCAGCTCATCACCGGTGAGGCGACCGCCAGTTCACGCGGCGGTTCCGAGGTGGTCGAGCTGAGCGACGGCGAGTTCGTGGAGGTGGCCACCACCGGCACCGACAAAATCTTCACGATCCTGGTGGAGTTCGGTGATCAGATCCACCCGGACTTCGGCGGCGACCCCGGCCCGCGGGTCAACGAGATTCCCGAGCCGGACCGTTCGGTGGACAATTCCACCATCTGGCAGGAGGACTTCGACCGGCAGTATTACGAAGATCTCTACTACGCGGAGGACCCGGCGACTCCGTCGATGCGGCAGTACTTCGAGCGGCAGTCCTCGGGCCGTTACACCGTGGACGGCGAGGTCAGCGACTGGGTCACGGTCGACTACAACGAGGCCAGGTACGGCAACAACGACTGCGGCTCGAACGTCTGCGACTCGGTGTGGTACGTGATCAGCGACGGCGTCAACGCCTGGTACGAGGACCAGCTCGCGGCCGGCGCCACCCCGGAGGAACTGGCGGCCCGGCTCGCCGAGTACGACCTCCAGGACCGTTACGACTACGACGGCGACGGCGACTTCGACGAACCGGACGGCTACCTCGACCACTTCCAGATCGTGCACGCCGGTGAGGACGAGTCGGCTGGCGGCGGCGCGGAGGGCGAGGACGCCATCTGGGCCCACCGCTGGTACGCGTTCGCGGACCAGATCGGCGCCACCGGCCCCGGGTACAACCCGGTGGGCGGCACCGAGATCGCGGACACCGGGATCTGGGTGGGCGACTACACGATCCAGCCGGAGAACGGCGGACTCGGCGTCTTCGCCCACGAGTTCACGCACGACCTGGGGCTGCCCGACCTGTACGACACCCAGGGCGGCGAGAACGGCACGGGCTTCTGGACGCTGATGTCGTCCGGCTCCTGGCTCGGCGAGGGCGACGGCACCATCGGCGCCCTGCCCAACGACATGGGCCCGTGGGAGAAGCTGCAACTGGGCTGGCTGGACTACGAGGTGGCGCGGGCCGGGAAGAACTCGACCCACCGGCTCGGCGCGTCCTCCCTCGCCTACCCCGAGGGCAACCGCGACCCGGCGACCCAGGCCCTGATCGTGCGCCTGCCGAAGAAGACCGTCACCACGCGGATACACGAACCGGCCCAGGGCGCCGCGCAGTGGTGGAGCGGCTCGGGCGACGACCTGAGCAACACCCTGACCCGCGAGGTGGATCTGACCTCCGCGTCCGACGCCTCCCTGGACCTGACCGGCTGGTGGAGCATCGAGGAGGGCTACGACTACCTGTACGTCGAGGCGTCCGCCGACGGCGGCGCGACCTGGACGCCGCTGGAAGGCACGGCGGACGGTGAGCCGTTGCCGCGGGACAGCGCCGAACGGTCCGTGGTGACCGGCGAGTCGGGCGGCGACCGGGCGCTGTCGTTCCCGCTGGACGCCTACGCGGGCGCTCCGGTGGAGCTGCGGTTCCGCTACCGGACGGACGGCTCGGTGGCCCACACCGGGTTCACGGCCGATGCCATCACGGTCACCGCCGACGGCGAGACGGTCTTCTCCGACGACGCGGAGAACGGCGAAGGGGACTGGACCGCGGACGGCTTCGGCATCGTCGGCGCGTCCATCACCGACTCCTACCCGCAGTACTACATCGTGCAGAACCGTCAATACGTCGGCTACGACCGGACGTTGCAGACCGGGCCGTACAACTTCGGCTTCCAGGACACCGAGCCGGACCGGGTGGAGCACTTCCCGTACCAGACCGGCATGCTGGTGTGGCTGTGGGACACCTCGGAGCTGGACAACGACGTCAGCCAGCACCCCGGAACGGGCCTGATCCTGCCCGTGGACGCCCACGCGGACCCCGAGCACTGGTCGGACGGCTCGCTGATCCGCAACCGCGTCCAGACGCGGGACGCGACGTTCAGCACCCACCCGGTGCCACGGCTGACGCTGCACGACGAAGGCGAGCCGACGACGCTGCCCGCCGCCCGGGGCGACGCGGTCTTCGACGACCACCTCGACAGCTACTGGGACGAGGACAACCCGTCGAACAGTGTCATGGTGCCGGACACCAACACCCGCATCTCGATCCTGACCCAGCCGGCGAGCGGTACCCAGCCGATGACCGTCCGCGTCGGGCCGAGCACACGGTAAGCCGAGCACTTGGTAAGCCGGAGATTTGGCAAGCCGGGCACACGGTAAAGCTATGATCGCATTGCGTCATCATCTGACGGGATTTGATCTTATCTGACAGAAAATCGCAGGTCAGTGCACGTCTCGGCCGCCGCCCTCGACGGGCGGCGGCCGAGCGCGTAAGGATGTGGGGTCACGCGTTACACCGCACGAGAGGTATCCCATGTCCGATGGAGGCTTCGTCCAGCTCCCCGACGGCAGCGTCGTCGTCGCGCTCGCCCTGCCGCACCCCGAGGCGCCCGGCCGGGCCGTCCGGGTGCTGGTCCACGCGGCGAACCGGGCACGGGCCCTCACCCGGCTGCGGAACCTGGGTCTGCGGTCGGTCTACCTCCGAGGCAACGCGGCGCCCCCCACGCCCGACGAGATCTCGGCCGTGCTGCACCACCCGGAGGGCGTCGTCTGGCGCTCCACGCCCGCCGTCGTCACCGAGGGCTGGCACCCCATGGCGCGCCTGCTGGGCCGCCCCTCGCGGATCGCGCGCCCCCGCGTCGCCTGACCGGACCGGGAACCGTCAGGCGGCCCGGACCACCGGCGTGCCCGACAGCTCCACGCCCGCCGCCGCCATCTCGCGCAGCGCGACCTCCACCGTCTCCCGGGCCCCCCCGGCGGTCAGGCCGAGCAGCACCCGCGTGGTCAGCCCCGCCGCCACCGCGTCCAGCGCCGCGGCGCGGACGCAGTGGTCGGTGGCGATGCCGACCACGTCCACCGCCGTCACCTCCCGCGCCCGCAGCCAGTCCGCCAGGCTCGTGCCCGACTCGTCGGTGCCCTCGAAGCCGCTGTAGGCCGCCGCGTAGGCGCCCTTGTCGAAGCAGGCGTCCACGGCGCCGGAGGTGACGGCCGGGGCGAAGTTCGGGTGGAAGCCGACGCCCTCGGTCCCGGCCACGCAGTGGCGCGGCCAGGAGTGGGCGAAGTCGGGGTGCTCGGAGAAGTGGTCACCGGGCGCGATGTGGTGGTCGCGGGTCGCCACGACGTGCCGGTAGGCGGGCGTGGCCGCGCCGACGAGATCGGTGATGGCGGCGGCGACATCCGCCCCGCCGGGGACCGGGAGGCTGCCTCCCTCGCAGAAGTCGTTCTGCACATCGACGACGATCAGTGCGCGATGCATGGGACACCCCTTACGGAGAAGGACGCTGACGGGTGCGGTGGATGGTGCGGTTGCTCACACCCGAGCCTAGGACAGGACATCCGGCCCCCGCCCCCGCCCGTCGGCGGTGAGATAGCGGGTGGGCAGCACCGGCTCGCCCCGCGAGAGCTGGGTGGCCGACAGCGGCAGCGCCGCCCGCGCGGCGCGGTGCCGGTCGCGGGCCGTGTCCAGGCGCTCCCGCGCGACGGCCCGGCCGCCGCGCATCAGCTCCACGCCGACCCGCCGGCCGGCCAGTTCCCCGGGGACCGGCCCGGTGCCGATCACCTCGGCCTCGGCGACGCCATGGGCGTCGACCGGGCGGGCCGCCCACTTGACGCCGCCGATCGACAGCTTGCCGCCCATCGACTTCTTGGCGACCGGGACCAGCGGCGCGTCCGGGGCGTCGCCCGAGGCGCGGGCCACCAGCTTGTAGACCATCGAGCACGTCGGGTGCCCGCTGCCGGTGACGAGCTGGGTGCCGACCCCGTACGCGTCCACCGGCGCCGCCGCGAGCGACGCGATGGCGTACTCGTCCAGATCGCTGGTGACGACGATCCTGGTGTTCCGCGCGCCCAGCTCGTCGAGCTGCCGGCGCACCCGGTGCGCGACCACCAGCAGGTCGCCGGAGTCGATCCGGACCGCCCCCAGCTCGGGACCGGCCACCTCCACGGCGGTGCGGACGGCCTCGCCGACGTCGTACGTGTCCACCAGCAGCGTCGTCCCGGCGCCCAGCGACCGCACCTGCGCGGTGAACGCGTCCCGCTCGGAATCGTGCAGCAGCGTGAACGCGTGGGCGCTGGTGCCGACGGTCGGGATCCCGTACCGGAACCCGGCGGCCAGGTCCGAGGTGGACGAGAAGCCGCCGACGTACGCGGCGCGCGCGGCGGCCACCGCGGACAACTCGTGGGTGCGCCGGGCGCCCATCTCGATCAGCGGGCGGCCCGCGGCGGCGACGTCCATCCGCGACGCGGCGGCGGCGATGGCGCCGTCGTGGTTGAGGATCGACAGGATCACCGTCTCCAGCAGCACGCACTCCGCGAACGTGCCCTCCACCCGCATGATCGGCGAGCCGGGGAAGTACACCTCGCCCTCGGGGTAGCCGTGCACGTCCCCGGTGAACCGGTAGCCGGCCAGCCAGTCCAGGGTCGGGCCGTCCACCACCTCCCGCTCGCGCAGGAAGTCCAGGATCGGCCGCTCGAAGCGGAAGTTCTCCACCGCGTCCAGGACCCGGCCCGTGCCGGCCACCACGCCGTAGCGGCGGCCCTCGGGCAGCCGGCGGGTGAAGACCTCGAAGACGGAACGGCGGTGGGCCGTGCCCGCCCGCAGCGCGGCCTGGAGCATCGTCAGCTCGTACTGGTCGGTGAAGAGCGCGGTCGAGGGCACCGGCACCGGCAGCCCGAGCCCCGCGTCGTTCATGACATCCATGGGAGCAAGCCTACCCCCTATCTCGTCAGTTTGACGATATCTGTCGGCGCGGCGCCCGGCCCGGCCGTTTGGGCACCGGGCGGGGGATGGTGGCAGCATGGGGGCGTGAGTGCCATCCCCATGGAGATCGAGCGCACCGAGTCCGCGTCGAAGCCGGCCGAGGAGCCGGTCCCGGACGTCCCATGGGTCACGATCGTCCACAACGATCCGGTCAATCTGATGAGTTACGTGACCTACGTCTTCCAGACCTATTTCGGCTACTCGAAGGACAAGGCGAAGAAGCTGATGCTGGACGTCCACCACAAGGGCCGCGCGACCGTCTCGCAGGGCAGCCGCGAGGCGATGGAGCGCGACGTGCAGGCGATGCACGGGTACGGGCTCTGGGCGACGCTCCAGCAGGACCGCTGATGGCCGGATACTTCGAGCCGGTGGCGTCGGCCGGCGACGGGCGGGGCGGCGCCGCGATCGCCCTGGACGAGGTGGAGATCTCCATCCTCCGCAGCCTCGCCACCCAGCTCCTGGAGCTGATCGGCCCGGACCGCGCCCCCGGCGGCGGCGCCGCGGGGAACGGCGACGGCGGCGGGGAGGAGGACCCGCTGAAGGCGCTGGACGCCATGTTCACCGACGGCCCCAGCGAGCCCCCGCGCGACCCGGCGCTCGCCCGCCTCTTCCCCGACGCCTACGGCGAGCCGGGCCGGGAGCAGGACGAGGAGACCCGCCGGCTGGCCGCCGAGTTCCGCCGCTTCACCGAGACCGACCTGCGCACCCGCAAGCGCGAGGGCCTGCTGGCCGTGGTCCGCGGCCTGGACGCCGCCGCGTCCGGCACGGACTCCTCCGGCACGCCGGGTGCCGGAGCCGTGCTCACGCTCGGACCGGACGAGTCCCGGCAGTGGCTCGGCGCGCTGAACGACCTCCGGCTGGCCATCGCCTCCCGCCTCGGCGTCACGGACGACGACAGCACCGACTCGCTGTTCGCCCTGCCCGACAGCGACCCGGACAAGCCGATGGTGATGGCGTACTTCTGGCTCGGCGGCCTTCAGGAATCCCTGGTCGAGACGCTCATGCCGTAGGCCGGGACCGGATCGGGATCACCCTCGCGGCGGTGCCGCGGCGGGCCGATCTAGGCTGGCGGCATGCTCACCATCAGCCAGGAACTGCGCGACAAGATCGTGGCCCACGCCCGCGCCGACCACCCCGACGAGGCGTGCGGGGTGATCGCGGGCCCGGCCGGCAGCGACCGGCCGGAGCGGTTCGTCCCCATGCTCAACGCGGCGCGCTCGCCCACGTTCTACGAGTTCGACTCCGGGGACCTGCTCCGCCTCTACCGCGAGATGGACGACCGCGACGAGGAACCCGTGGTGATCTACCACTCGCACACCGCCACCGAGGCGTACCCCTCGCGCACCGACATCTCCTACGCCAACGAGCCCGGCGCGCACTACGTGCTGGTCTCCACCGCGGAGTGCGGCAACGACGAAGGCCCGGTCTCCTTCCGCTCCTTCCGCATCGTGGACGGCGAGGTCACCGAGGAGGAGGTCACCGTCGTCTGAGACGGACCGTCCGGATGGCGATACGGGGCTCCGGGGGCCGGGGCGGGAATCGATACGATGACGCCATGGTTCTCCACGACGTGAGTGACGAACGACCGGCCGGTGCGCTGCTCGTGGCACGTCTGCACGTCGATCTGTGCCGCCTCGCCAGCGCCATGTGTACCGCGCCTCGTTGATCAGCGCCCGTTCCCCCGTCGTCCCCGCACGCCTCAACCCAGGAGCCCCCATGGCCATCGAGGTCCGCATCCCGACCATCCTCCGCACCTACACCGCCGGGCAGAAGGCCGTGCAGGGCAACGGCGACACCGTCGCCGACCTGTTCGCGGACCTGGACGCCCGGCACCCGGGCATCAAGGACCGGCTGGTCGAGGAGAGCGGCGACCTGCGCCGATTCGTGAACGTCTACCTCAACGACGAGGACGTCCGCTTCCTGGAGGGCATCTCCACCAAGCTCAGCGACGGCGACAGCGTCACCATCCTGCCCGCGGTGGCCGGGGGCATGCGCTGATGCGCTTCGACTCCCCGCTCGCCGCGGTCGGCAACACCCCGCTGGTCCGCCTGCCGCGCCTGTCGCCCGCCGATTCCGTGCGGATCTGGGCGAAGCTGGAGGACCGCAACCCCACCGGCTCGGTCAAGGACCGCCCCGCGCTGTTCATGATCGAGCAGGCCGAGAAGGACGGCCGCCTCACGCCCGGCTGCACGATCCTGGAGCCCACCTCGGGGAACACCGGGATCTCCCTGGCCATGGCCGCCCGCCTCAAGGGCTACCGGATCGTCTGCGTGATGCCGGAGAACACCTCGTCCGAGCGGCGCGAGCTGCTGGCGATGTGGGGCGCCGAGATCATCTCCTCGCCCGCCGCCGGCGGCTCCAACACCGCCGTCCGCGTCGCCAAGGAGCTGGCCGCCGAGCACCCCGACTGGGTGATGCTCTACCAGTACGGCAACCCGGACAACGCCGGCGCGCACTACGCCACCACCGGCCCCGAGATCCTCGCCGACCTGCCCTCCATCACCCACTTCGTGGCGGGCCTTGGCACCACCGGCACGCTGATGGGCGTCGGCCGGTACCTGCGCGAGCACCGCCCCGGCATCCAGATCGTCGCCGCCGAGCCGCGCTACGACGACCTGGTGTACGGGCTGCGGAACCTGGACGAGGGCTTCGTCCCCGAGCTGTACGACGAGACCGTGCTCACCTCGCGCTTCTCCGTCGGCTCCACCGACGCCGTCACCCGGACCCGGGAGCTGCTGTCCCAGGAGGGCATCTTCGCGGGCGTCTCGACCGGCGCCGCCCTGCACGCGGCGATCGGCGTGGGCCGCAAGGCCGCGCGGGCCGGACAGGAGGCCGACGTGGTCTTCGTCGTCGCGGACGGCGGCTGGAAGTACCTCTCGACCGGCATCTACACCGCCGCCTCCACGGAGGAGGCGGTCGCCCGCCTGCACGGGCAGCTCTGGGCCTGACGCCCCGGCGCGGGCCCCCGCATATCACGCGCTGTCGCGGCACGGACACGTAAAGTCGTGCCGTGACCGTGCGCAGCTACACCCGTCCGCAGGTGGCCGGCGAGCAGACCGTCTGGACCAGGATCACCGCCAAGAACTCCCTCGCCCGGCGCCTGGACTGGCCGCTGCTCGGGGCCGCCGTGACCCTCTCCCTCCTCGGCACCCTCCTGGTCTACTCCGCGACCCGGTCCCGCACCGACCTCAACAACGGCGACCCCCAGTACTTCCTGCTGCGCCACTTCCTGAACGTCTCCATCGGCCTCGGACTGGCCGCCGGGATGGTCTGGCTCGGCCACATCCGCCTGCGCACCGCCGTGCCCGTGCTGTACGGCCTGTCCGTGGTGCTGTCCATCGCGGTCCTCACCCCCCTCGGCTCCTCCGTCAACGGCTCGCGGAGCTGGATCCAGGTCGGCGGCGGCTTCGCGTTCCAGCCCTCCGAGCTGGTCAAGGTCGGCGTGGTGCTGGGCATGGCGACCCTGCTGGCCGCGCCGCTGGAGAACGAGCACCGGTCACGCCCCGACAGCCGCGCGGTGCTCCAGGCGCTGGGCCTGGCCACCGTTCCCGCCGTGCTGGTCCTGCTCTGCCCCGACGTCGGCCAGACGATGGTGATCGCCGCCATCGCGGTCGGCGCGCTGCTCGCCTCCGGCACCGGCCGGGGCTGGATCCTCGGGCTGCTGGGCCTGGGCCTGGCGGGCGCGCTCGCCGTCTGGCAGCTCGGGCTGCTCGACGAGTACCAGATCAACCGTTTCGCCGCCTTCGCCAACCCCGCCCTCGACCCGGCCGGCGTCGGCTACAACACCAACCAGGCCCGGATCGCGATCGGTTCGGGCGGCCTCACCGGGCAGGGCCTCTTCCACGGCAGCCAGACGCTGGGTCAGTTCGTGCCCGAGCAGCACACCGACTTCATCTTCACCGTCGTCGGCGAGGAGCTGGGCTTCGCCGGAGCCGGCCTGGTGATCGTGCTGCTCGGCGTCGTGCTGCTGCGCGGCTGCCGGATCGCCGTCCACGCGCCCGACCGGTACGGCACGATCGTCGCCGTCGGCATTGTGACGTGGATCGCTTTCCAGAGCTTCCAGAACATGGGGATGGCCCTGGGGATCATGCCCGTCACCGGGCTGCCGCTGCCGTTCCTGTCCTACGGAGGGTCCTCGATGTTCGCCATCTGGATCGCCGTCGGACTGCTCCAGGCGATCCGTGTGAGGTCCCGAACACGCCTGTGACGCAAGGATGTGAGCCTCGCCATACGGCACCGTACCCCGGGCTGGTGATTCCGCCCACACCGTGGCCCTCGCGTGGGGCGGCGGGGCCCGTCGCGACTTACAGTCGTTCGAACCCCACTACGGAGGTTCCCCCTTCAATGAAGCTCACCGTCGTCGGCTGCTCGGGGTCTTTCCCGTCCGCGGACTCGGCCTGCTCAAGCTATCTCATCGAGGCCGAGGGCTACCGGCTGCTCCTGGATATGGGCAATGGCGCCCTCGGCGAGCTACAGAAGTACTGCGGGCTGTACGACATCGACGCCATCGCGCTCAGCCATCTCCACCCCGACCACTGCATCGACATGTGCGGGTACTTCGTGGCCCGCTACTACCGCCACGAGGGCGGCCGTTGCGACGCCCTCCCGGTCTACGGACCTCAGGGCACCGAACGACGGCTCACGACGGCGTACGCCGACACGCCCTCGGACAAGTCCATGAGCGAGGTGTTCGACTTCCGCACGCTCACCTCCGGCGCCACCTTCCGGCTCGGTCCGCTCACGGTGACGGCCCGGCGGGTGACCCATCCCGTCGAGACGTTCGGCTTCCGTATCGAGCACGGGGGCCGGTCGTTCGCCTACTCCGGCGACAGCGGCATCTCCGACGCCCTGCCCGAACTGGCGCGCGGCGTCGATCTGTTCCTGTGCGAGGCGTCGTTCACGCACGGCAAGGAAGACCTGCCCGAGGTCCACATCAACGGCCGGGAGGCGGGTGAGTACGCCCGGGACGCCGGAGCCGAGCGCCTCGTGCTCACCCACATCCCGCCGTGGACCGACGCCCAGGTCAACCTGTGCGACGCCAAGGCCGTCTTCGGCGGCCCGGTCGAACTGGCCAGGCCGGGCGCGGTCTACGAGGTGTGACGGCCGACGTCCGGTCCCGGCCCCCGCGGAGGGCGGGCCGGGACGGACTAGGCTCGGCCTCATGTCTCGTATCGACGGCCGCGCGGCCGACCAGCTCCGACCCGTCACGATCGAACGTGGCTGGAGCAAGCACGCCGAGGGGTCGGTGCTCGTCTCCTTCGGGGACACCCGGGTGCTGTGCACCGCCACCGTGACCGAGGGCGTCCCGCGCTGGCGGCGCGGCAGCGGCGAGGGGTGGGTCACCGGCGAGTACGCGATGCTGCCCCGCGCCACCAACACGCGCGGTGACCGTGAGTCCGTGCGCGGCAAGATCGGCGGCCGGACGCACGAGATCTCCCGCCTGATCGGCCGCTCGCTGCGCGCCGTCATCGACTTCAAGGCGCTGGGGGAGAACACCGTGGTCCTCGACTGCGACGTCCTCCAGGCCGACGGTGGCACCCGCACCGCCGCCATCACCGGCGCCTATGTCGCCCTCGCCGACGCCGTCGCCTGGGGGCAGCGGCACAAGCTGATCAGGAGCAAGTCCCAGCCGCTGACCGGCACCGTCTCCGCCGTCAGCGTCGGCATCGTGGGCGGCGAGCCGATGCTCGACCTCGCCTACGAGGAGGACGTGCGCGCCGAGACCGACATGAACGTGGTCCGCACCGGCGACGGCCGCTTCGTCGAGGTGCAGGGCACCGCCGAGGGCACCCCGTTCGACCGCGCCGAACTGGACGCCCTGCTCGACCTGGCGGTCACCGGCTGCACCCTGCTCGACCAGGCGCAACGGGCGTCACTGGCCGCGGGCTAGCCGATCACGGCGCGGAAATGGCACGATGACGGCATCCGGGGAGGGAACGATGAAAACGGTGAGATCTGCCGCGGCCGTGGGCCTGGTGTCGGCGCTGACGGTGGTGACGGCGGGGCTGACGGCGAGTTGCGACCTGGCGAGGGCGGTGGACTGCGCCCGGCTCGCGCTGGAGGTGACCAACGCGGCCGACGACCTGGGGAACGCCATCGCCACCGGCGACGTGGCGGCGTTCGACGCGGCGGCCGACTCGCTGTCGGCCAACGTGGACGAGGTGCGCGGCGACGTGGACGACTCCGACGTGGACGCGGCGGCGGACTCCGTCCAACAGGCCCTGGACAGCATTGAGTCGGGCTTCCGGAACGGCACGGAGGTCGATGTCTCCCCGCTGTTCGACGCCACGGGCCAACTGACCGACGCCTGCTCGGAGTAGCGGCGCCGCGCGGCGGCGGTGTCCGGCGCTTGCCATAATCGGCCGCATGACCGGCACACCCCAGCGTCTCGTCCTCGCCACCCGCAACGCCCACAAGGTCACCGAACTCCGCGCCATCCTGGCCGAGTCGGTGGCCGGTGTGGAACTGGTCGGCGCCGACGCGTTCCCCGAGGTCCCCGACGTCCGGGAGACCGGCGTCACCTTCGCGGAGAACGCCCTGCTCAAGGCCCACGCCCTGGCGCGCGCCACCGGACTCCCGGCCGTCGCGGACGACTCGGGGCTCTGCGTGGACGTGCTCGGCGGCGCGCCCGGCATCTTCTCCGCCCGCTGGGCCGGGAAGCACGGCGACGACCGGGCCAACCTGGAGCTGCTGCTGGCCCAGTTGGCCGACGTGCCCGAGCCGTACCGGGCCGCGCACTTCGCGTGCGCCGCCGTGCTCGCGCTGCCCGACGGCACCGAGCGCGTCGCCGAGGGGCAGTTGCGCGGCACCCTGCGGTACGCGCCCGCCGGCGAGGGCGGGTTCGGCTACGACCCGATCCTCCAGCCGGACGGCGAGACCAGGACCTGCGCCGAGCTGACCCCGGACGAGAAGAACGCGATCAGCCACCGGGGCCAGGCGTTCCGCGCGCTGGCGCCGCTGGTCGCCGAGCTGCTCACGCCGCCGCCGATCGGGTGAGGTAGGCGGAGACCACGACGTTCGCGGAGTAGCTCCGGCGCTCGTGGTCGAACGTGCCGCCGCAGGTGATCAGCCGCAGCTCGGCGGCGCCCGCCCGGCGCGGCCCGTAGACGTGCTCCGCGTCGAACGCGCCGTGCTCCACGACCTCGACCTCGCTCACCGTGAACTCCGCGACGCTGCCGTCCGCCCGCGTCACGCGCACCGCGCTGCCCGGCGGCACGTCGCCCAGGGCGTGGAAGACGGCCGGTTCCGTCGCGGTGTCCACATGGCCGACCAGCACCGCCGCGCCCGCCGCCCCCGGCGCCGGCCCGCCCGCGTCCCAGCCGACGACGTCCGGGGTCTCGAACGGCGGCGGCTCCGCCCCGCCGGAGGCGTCCACGGCGCGCTCCACGATGTCGGCGCGGACGCCGATGGCGTCGATCTCCACCAGGCGCGGCGCCGGCGCCCCGGCCAGCGGCTCCGCGGGCCCGGGCAGGGCGGCGGCGCCCTCCCCGGCGCGCCCGGCGACCGGGGCGCCGGACTCCGGCACGCCGCCGGGCGGGCCGCCGTCGGTCAGCTCCCGGCCCCACAGCCACAGGGCCAGCAGCAGCACGGTCCAGACGACGACGGACAGCAGGCGGCCGGGCCCGGAGGCGCGCGGCACGCCCGTCATCACGTCTCCCGGGCGTGCAGCCGCCAGACGGCGAGCACCGCGCCGCCGGCCAGCGCCCCGGAGAACAGGGCGAGTCCGGCGGTGCCGCCGCTCATGCTCCTGGCCGCGCCCTCGGGCTCGGGCGCCGTGCCGCCGCCGCCCGCGCGGACCGGGGCGGTCGGTGACGCGTACTCCGTCGGCGCGCCCGGCTCCCGCACCCCGGAGTCGGCGCCGGCGACGACGAGCCGGCCGGTGATCGTGATCTCCTCACCGTCGCAGGCCACCTCGATCGGGTGCTCGCCCGGCGCGGCCGTGGAGCTGACCCGCGCCTCGCCGAACAGGCCGGTACCGCCGTCGGCGGGCCGCGTCAGCCGCGCCTCGGCGACGAACCCGGCCGACCTGGCGGTGCCCGACTCGCCGGAGCAGCCCGGCACCCGCAGCTCGATGTCGTCACCGGGCCGGGGCCCGGCGGGCTCCCCCTGGATCTCCACCCCCCCCGCCGGGTCCGCCGGTTCCGTGGCCCCGGGCGTGGGCCCCGCCGTGGTCCCGGCCGTACCGTCCTCGGCGAGCGCCGGGCCCGCCCCGGCGGCGGTGGCCAGGGTCACGGCACCGGCGCACAGGGCGAGGGCGAGGGAACGGGACAGGGCGACGGCCATGGCGGGAACCTCCGGGTCTCTCCCGTCGAAGGCCCCCCGGCGCGCCGCCCGCCGCATCCGCTGCGGCCCCCGTTTAGCCCAGAAGGGGTGAAACGGTCACACGGTCAGATCTTGTCGATCAGATCCGCGATGGAGTCCACCACGGCCGAGGGCCGGAAGGGGAACCGTTCGACGTCCTCCGGGCCCGTCAGACCGGTCAGCACCAGGAACGTCTCCATCCCCGCCTCCAGACCGGCCAGCACATCGGTGTCCATCCGGTCCCCGACCATCGCGCTGGTCTCCGAGTGCGCGCCGATCATGTTGAGCCCGGTCCGCATCATCAGCGGGTTGGGCTTGCCCACGAAGTACGGATCGCGGCCGGTCGCCTTGGTGATCAGCGCCGCCACCGAACCGGTCGCGGGCAGCGCGCCCTCCGCGGAGGGGCCGGTGTGGTCGGGGTTGGTCGCGATGAACCGCGCCCCGTCGTTGATCAGCCGGATCGCCTTGGTCAGCGCCTCGAAGCTGTACGTCCGGGTCTCGCCCAGCACCACGTAGTCCGGCGACACGTCGCTCAGCACATACCCCACGTCGTGCAGGGCCGTCGTCAGCCCCGCCTCGCCGATGACGTAGGCGGTGCCGCCGGGGCGCTGTATGTCCAGGAACTGCGCGGTCGCCAGCGCCGAGGTCCAGATGTTCTCGGCCGGGACGTCGAGACCCATCCGCGTCAGCCGGGCCTGGAGGTCGCGGCGGGTGTAGATCGAGTTGTTCGTCAGGACGAGGAACGGCTTGCCCGACGCCCGCAGCCGCTTCAGGAAGCGGTCGGCTCCCGGGATCGGCACGCCCTCGTGGATGAGGACGCCGTCCA
Source organism: Streptomyces specialis (assembly GCF_001493375.1). GTDB lineage: Bacteria > Actinomycetota > Actinomycetes > Streptomycetales > Streptomycetaceae > Streptomyces > Streptomyces specialis. The sequence continues at coordinate 916,828 of NZ_LN929896.1, read as the reverse complement.
TGTCGGTCAGCCAGGACTCGATCGGCTTGCGTTCTGCCACGTCCACTGTCTCCTTGCTCGGTTCTCCCCGGGTCCCCGGGCTACAGGCCCAGGTCTCTGATCAGCTTGGCGACGTGCCCGGTGGCCTTGACGTTGTACAGCGCCCGCGCCACCTTCCCGTCCTCGTCGACGACGACCGTCGAGCGGATCACCCCGGTGACCGTCTTGCCGTACAGGGTCTTCTCCCCGAACGCACCGTACGCCTTCAGGACCTCCTTGTCGGGGTCGCTGACCAGGGTGACCCGCAGGTCCTCCTTGGCGCGGAACTTGCCCAGCTTCTCGGGAGAGTCGGGGGAGACACCGATCACGTCGTACCCGGCGCCGGCGAGCAGCGCGAGGTTGTCCGTGAAGTCGCACGCCTGCTTGGTGCAGCCTGGGGTGAGCGCCGCGGGGTAGAAGTAGACGATGACCTTGCGCCCCGCGTGGTCGGCCAGGGACACCGGCTTGCCGTCGGCGTCGGGCAGGGTGAAGGCGGGGGCCGGGTCGCCCGGCCGCAGACGCTCGCTCATGGCGTGTTCATCGCTCCTCGTGCTCGGTGTGCGGTGCGCCACCCAGCCTAATCGGGGGAGCCCGCGCGCAGGCGGTCGAGCGACCTGACAGACTGTGCGGCAACCCCGATGGACAGCGGTGCAGTGGTACGGACGATGGAGGCGTGAGCGTGGCGGGAACAGCCAGGACGCGAGCGGAGATCGAGGCGCGGATCGCCCAGCGGCAGAAGGACCTCGCGGCCACGCTGGAGGAGATCGGGGTCAGGATCCACCCGAGCACGATCGTGGGCGACGCCAAGGCGCGCGCCGCCGCGGCCGTGGACCGGGCGGCGGGCACCGCGGTGGTCAAGGTCAACCGCGCGGTGAGCGGTGTGCGCGACCAGTTCGTCTCGCCCGAGGGCGAGCCGAGGATGGAGCGGGTGGTCCCGGTGGCCGTGCTGGTCGTCGCGGTGGCGGGGACGCTGCTGCTGTCGTCCCGGCGCCGGCGCCGGTAGTTGGCCTCCACCGCGCTGAGATACGGTCATCACGTGAGTTCGCACCCCACCCACGACAAGCTGCCCATCCGGATGCTGCACGACCGGGTGCTGGTCCGGGCCGACACCGCCGAGGGCGAGCGCCGCTCGTCGGGCGGCATCGTCATCCCGGCGACGGCCCGTGTCGGCCGCCGGCTCGACTGGGCCGAGGTGGTGGCCGTCGGGCAGAACGTCCGCACGGTCGAGCCGGGTGACCGGGTGCTCTACGACCCCGAGGACCGCGCCGAGGTGGAGGTGCGGGGCGTGTCGTACGTGCTGATGCGGGAGCGGGACCTCCACGCCGTCGCCGCCGAACGCCTCCAGGACACCGACGACTCCACCGGGCTGTACCTGTAACACCCGGCGGTGGCCCGCCCCGGCGTCAGGTGGCCGGACCTCCGCCCGCCGGAGCGGGGCCCGGCGTCGGTCCAGGGCCCGGGGCCGCGCCCGGTTTCGGGACGAGCGGCGCGACGGCCCGCGGCACCCCCGGCAGGGCCGCCTCCGGCCGGCCGCCCCCGCCGCCCGGCGCGTCACCCGGGCCGGGCGACTCCCCGGGCGGTGGCGTCGGCCCGCTCTCCGGCGTGGACTGCGGGGCGGGGCCCGGCTCGTCCCCGTCGTCCCGCTCGTCCTCCTCGGCCGTCTCCCCGCGTTCCGTCTCCTCCGCCGGGTCCTCCCGGTCCGGCCTGCGGGCCGTGTCGTCCGACGGGCCGTCGCCGGGGGAGATGTCCGGCTCGGGCTCGGCCACGGCGAGGTCGAACTCCCGGACCGGCTCCCCGGCCAGCGCCGCCGCCGCGTACTGCCCCCAGATCCGCGCCGGGAAGTCGCCGCCGCTGCTCCGTTCCCGCCCGGCCGCCCCGTACAGCTCCCGCTGCTCGCCCGTCTCCGGGTCCTGCCCGAACACGGCGACGACGGTCGCCAGTTCGGGCGTGTACCCGGCGAACCACGCCGCCCGGTCCTGCTCCGCCGTGCCGGTCTTGCCGGCCGCCGGGCGGCCCGCCGACCGGGCCGCCGTCCCGGTGCCCTCGGCGACGACACCGCGCAGGATCGCGGTCGTGCCGTCGGCCGCCTCCCGGGAGACGGCCCGTTCGCTCTCCGGCTCGGGCAGCGGGATCTCCTCGCCGTCGAGGGTGATCCGCTCCACCAGCACCACGGGCCGGTGCTCGCCGTGCGCGGCGAGGGTCGCGTACGCCTCGGCCACGTCCAGCGTGCTCGGGGTGGCCGTGCCCAGCGAGATCGAGCCCTCGGCGGCGTCCAGGCCGGGCGTGGACGCCGGGATGCCGAGCGCCACCGCCGTCTCCTTGACCCGGTCCGTCCCGACGTCGGCGCCCATCTGCGCGAACACCGCGTTGACGGACTTGTCCATCGCCGCGCCGACGGTCACCTCGCCGTGGTCCGTGTCGCCCTCGTTCTCCGGCGACCAGCCGGTGCCCTCGCCGTCCGGGCCGGTCACCTCCCGGCCGCTGTCGCCGTCGTACGCGGTGTCCGGGCCGATCCGTTCGCCGTCACGGGTCCGCGCGCCGTGCTCCAGCGCGGCGGCGTAGACGAACGGCTTAAACGTGGAGGCCGCCTGATAGTCGCGGCGGGTCGCGTTGTTGACGTACTGGCGCGTGTAGTCCCGGCCGCCGTACATCGCGACCACCCGCCCGGTGTCCGTCTCCACGGACGTGGCCCCCGCGCGGACCCACGTGTCGGCCTCCCGGTCCTCGCTCAGCGCGCTCTCCAACTGCTCGTCCACCGCCTCGGTCAGGGCCCGCTGCCGGTCCGGCTCGATGGTCGTCGTGATGCGGAACCCCCCGGCGGCCAGGCGCTGTCCGTCGACGATGCCGCGCTCCTCCAGGTACCGCTTGACCGCCTCCACCAGGTACCCGCGCTCGCCGGACAGCGACGAGGACGGCGTGACCTCCCGGGGGCGGGGGAACGTCATCGCGGCCCGCTCCCGTTCGCCCAGCCAGCCTTCGGAGACCATGCCGTCCAGCACGTACTCCCAGCGGGCGACGGCGAGTCCGGTGTTCTCCGGGTTGACGCGGACGTCGAAGGCGTTCGGCGAGTTGAGCAGCGCCGCCAGGTACGCGCCCTCGGCGGTGGTGAGTTCGGCGGCGTCCTTGCCGTAGTACGCCTGGGCGGCGGACTGGATGCCGTAGGCGTTGCGGCCGAAGTAGCTGGTGTTGAGGTAGCCCTCCAGGATGTCGTCCTTGCTGACCTCGCGGCCCAGCTTCACCGCGATGAACAGCTCCTTCGCCTTGCGGGTCAGGGTCTGGCGCTGGTCGAGGTAGTAGTTCTTGACGTACTGCTGCGTGATGGTGGAGCCGGACTGCCGCTCGCCGCCGCGCAGCATGTTCCACCCGGCGCGGACCATGGCGGGGAGGTCCACGGCCGGGTCGTGGTAGAAGCCGCGGTCCTCGGCGGCCAGGACGGCGTGCCGGACGCGGGCGGGAACCTCGGCCAGCGGGACGTTCTCGCGGTTGACCTCGCCGACGCGGGCCAACTGGGAGCCGTCGGCGTACAGATACACGTTGTTCTGGGCGGCGGCGGCCGACTTGGGCTCGGGGATCTCGACCAGGAGGTAGCCCGTGATCAGCGCGGCGAACAGCAGGAGCAGGCCCAGCAGCGTCCCGCCGAGCACCATGCGCCAGGTGGGCAGCAGCCGCCACAGGCCGGTGCGGCGGCGGCGGTGCCGGGTCCCGGTCCGCGCCGGCCGCCGCCCGGCGGACTCGGGCGGCCACGCGGCCCACCGGCCGCCGGGCCCGCCGCCGCTGGTTCGCTCGCTGTCGTCGCTCATGGCCCGCGTCACGGCTCCGTCACTCGCGGTACGTGTCGGTGCTCCCTGGAAGCACCCTGGCGCCGTGCCCAACGAAGCCCGGCCCGCCGCCACACCGCCCGCCGGGCGACCGTCCCCCGGACGGCGGCCGGGGCTCACCCGTACGAGGTGTCCGGCCCGCTACAGGGTGCGCTCGGCGCCGCCGAGCAGGGCGCCGAGGTCGACGGCCCTGGCCATCGCCTCGTAACCGGCGTCGTTGGGGTGCAGGCCGTCGCCGGAGTCGTAGAGCGGCAGCATCCGCTGCGGGACCGCGGGGTCGCGCAGCGCCGCGTCGAAGTCGGCCACCGCGTCGAAGACGCCACCGGCCCGGATCGCGGCGTTCACCTGCTGCCGGATCCGTTCCAGCTCCTCGCTGTACGCGCTGTGGCCGCCGAACGGCGCGAGCGTCGCGCCCACGACGTGCAGCCCCTCGGCGCGCGCCTGCTCCGCCAGCGTCCGCAGCCCGGCCACGATCGCGTCGGGGTCCGTCTGGCGCGGCTGGCCGACGATGTCGTTGACGCCGAGCTGGATGACGACCGTGCGCACCCCGGGCTGGGCCAGCACGTCGGTGGGGAGGCGGCGCAGCCCGCTGACGCCCCGGGACTCGTGGCCGGGCAGGGCGTCGCTCAGCAGCCGGTTGCCGCTGATCCCCTGGTTGAGCACGGCCAGGGCCGGGGCGTCCGGGGTCTGGCGCAGGCGGCGGGCCAGGATGTCCGTCCAGCGGCGGTTGGCGCCCGGCGGGGAGTCGAGGCCGTCGGTGAGCGGGTCGCCGAGCACGACCACCGCGCCGTCCGTGTCCTGGCTGAGGACGTGCACGCCGGTCACGTAGCGCCAGGACTCGCCGTCCTGCTTGAACCCGGTGCCGCTGGTCGCGTCCGCCACGTCGCCGCGCGCGACGTAGACGGGTTCGAGGGCGATGTGGTGGTAGGTGACCGGGCCGGACGGGTCCGGTGCGTACACGGTGACCAGCAGGTCGGCACCGGCGGTCACCGGCAGGTCCACCGGGTCGCTGACCACGGAGCCGCCGGCCGGGATCGTCACGGAGGTGAACTCGCCGAACGTCACGTCGCGCATGCTGCCCGGCCGCGCCGCCGGGCCGCCGGACTCCGCCAGGGCGACGGTGACGTGCGTGAACGTGACGGGCCGGGTGCCGTAGCGGTTCGACAGCTCGACACGTGTGCTGCTGCCGCCGACGGAGGCGCGCACCACGTTCCGGATCGTCTGGTCGGGCAGGCCGTCTCGGGTGCCCGGCTCCGAACCGGCCGGCGCGGCGGACCAGGCGCCCACCCATTCCTCGGCCGCGGCGGGTACCACGGGCTCCTCCTCGATCCCAGGAGTCTCCTGGGCACCCGTGGGCACGGGTGCCGACGCGGCCAGATCCTGCCGCCCGTCCCGCCCCGTCCCCACCGCGACGACCAGGCCCAGCAGGACGGCCGTCACTCCCGCGAGCAGGGCGAAGACCCGCCGCGCGTTCACCACTCCCACCGCCCCATGATCCCACGATCGGGTCAACGGGGCTCACCCGGTCGGCTCAGTCCGCACGCGGGCCGCGTCAACGGGACAATGCAAGGGTGATCGACCGAATCGCCTTGACGGAGGCCGACGCCGCCAAAGTGCGCGGGCTGCGGCGCATGAAGACCGTGGCCACCTCCCTGCTGCTCGCCGTCGCGGTCGTCTACGGCCTCGCCACCCTGGCCGAGCACCGCGGCGCCGGGGCCTGGGCGGGGTACGTGGCCGCCGCCGCCGAGGCCGGCATGGTCGGCGCGCTCGCGGACTGGTTCGCGGTGACCGCCCTCTTCCGCCGCCCCCTCGGCCTGCCCATCCCGCACACCGCCATCATCCCCACCAAGAAGGACCAGCTCGGCCAGTCGCTCGGCGACTTCGTCGGCGACAACTTCCTGTCCGAGCAGGTCGTCCGCGACAAGCTGGCCGCCGTCGCCCTCGCCCGCCGCGCGGGCGACTGGCTCCGCCGGCCCGCCAACGCCGACCGGCTCACCGCCGAACTGGCGACGGCGCTGCGCGGCGGCCTGACCGTGCTGCGCGACGCCGACGTGCAGGCCGTGATCGCCGAGACCATCACCCGGCGCGTCGACGCCCAGGAACTCTCCCCGGTCCTCGGCAGGCTGCTGGAACGGACGGTCGCGGACGACGGCCACCGCCGGCTCGTCGACCTGGTGTGCGAACGGAGCCACGACTGGCTGGTGAAGCACCGGGAGGCCGTCCTGTCCGCCGTCCAGGGCGGCGCGCCCGGCTGGACCCCGCGCTTCGTGGACCGCAAGGTCGGCGACCGCGTCCACCGCGAACTGCTGCGCTTCGTCACGGAGATGCGGGACGCCCCCCACCACCCGGCGCGCGGCGCCCTGGACCGTTTCCTGACGGACTTCGCCGGCCAGTTGCAGGACGACCCGGCCACCCGCGCCAGGGTCGAGCGCCTGAAGTCGGACTTCCTGGCACGGGCCGAGGTGCAGGAGCTGATCGCCTCCACCTGGGCCAACCTCCGCGCCATGGTCCTCGACGCCGCCGACGACGAGCACAGCCCGCTGCGCCGCCGGGCGCGCGAAGCGATCCTGACCCTGGGCAACCGCCTCGCCTCCGACGAGCGCCTGCGCGCCAAGCTGGACGGCTGGGCGACGGACGCCGCGGTCCACGTCGTCACCGGCTACCGCACCGAGATCACCTCGCTGATCACGGACACCGTCGCCTCCTGGGACGCCCGCACGACGTCCCGCAAGATCGAGCTGAACATCGGCCGCGACCTCCAGTTCATCCGCGTGAACGGCACGGTCATCGGCTCGCTGGCCGGTCTGCTGATCTACGCCGCCACCCGCGCCGTGGGCGGGTGACACACCGGATGACCTGCGCGCTAGCATGGGAACGGCCTGCGGCCGTGATGGAATTGGCAGTCATGCTGGGTTTAGGTCCCAGTGCGCCTCGCGCGCGTGAGGGTTCGAGTCCCTCCGGCCGCACCATGCCGTGGCGCGTGGGTGGACGGCGATAGCGTGTCCCTCGTACGTGACTCGTACGTGACCTGCTGTTCCGGTTCCTCCAGGAGGATCGACCATGGCAACCACCCGCATCGCGACCACGAACTGGGAAGGCTCCCTCATGGAGGGCGCCGGGACCGTGTCCCTGGATTCCTCCGGCGTCGGGAAGTTCGACGTCACCTGGCCGTCGCGCGCCGAGGAGGCCAACGGGCGCACCAGCCCCGAGGAGCTGATCGCCGCCGCGCACTCGTCGTGCTTCTCGATGGCCCTCTCGCACGGCCTCGCCGGCGCCGGCACCCCTCCCCAGACGGTGCAGACGCAGGCCAGCGTCACGTTCCAGCCCGGCGAGGGCATCACCGGCATCGTGCTGAACGTCAAGGCGCGCGTGCCGGGGATCTCCGCCGAGGACTTCCAGAAGGCCGCCCAGGCCGCCAAGGAGAACTGCCCCGTCAGCAAGGCCCTGGCCGGCGCTCCGATCTCCCTGGAGGCCGAGCTGCTGGACTAGCGGCCGTCCGGTGACCGGCGGTCTCCGCGGGCGCGGGGATCGCCGGTCACCGCTGCCTGCCTACACTGCTGGCATGCGCAACCGTCAGGTCCCCACGGCGACTTGGATCGTCCTCCTCACCGCGGGGGCACTGGTGGTCGTCGCCGCCATGGCCGTCCAGGCCCGGGACGACGGCTACCCGGCGAGCGCCACGCCCGGCGCGCCCACCGCGACCCCCACGGTCGGTGAGACGGCCACCGCGGACCCCTCGCCCGAGGCGGTGCCGGTACCGGAGGACTCGGGCGACGGCCGCCGGGTCGTCTACTCGCTGTCCCAGAGCCGGGTGTGGCTGGTCGAGTCCGACGAGACGGTCACCCGCACCTTCCCGGTCTGGCCGGGCTCGGTGACCCCGGACGTGGGCACGTACACGGTCTCCTTCCGCCGCGCGGAGAGCACCGGCAGCGACGGGGTGCCGATCGAGAACATCGTCTACTTCACGGTGGTGGCCGGCCTCTCCGTCGCGTTCTCCAACGCGGTGGACGGCGCGTCACCGGACCCCGCCCCCGGAGTCGAGACCGGCGGCATACGCTCCACCACGGCGGACGGCGACGCGATCTGGAATTTCGCCGGAACCGGCACGGTCGTCCGAGTGGTCGAGTAACTCCCCGCCCCGCCCCGCCCTCGCTCCGCCCTTCCGCCTGTATTCGTCAGCGGTCGTCAGCGGTCGTCAGCGGTCGTCTCGCGTCGATCGGTACCGTCGTGCACAGGGGCGCCCCGCGCCCTGTGGTGGCGGACGCAGAGCGACGCGAGGAGTTGGTTCGGCATGTCGTCGGCCGGTGCGCCGGAGGGCGAGGGGTTCACGTCGGTGGTCGCCGGGCGTGTGATGGCGGCGGCGTGCCGATCGGCAGGGCTCGTCAGCGACGGGGCCGAGCTGATCCGGCTGGGCGAGAACGCGCTGTACCGGCTGGCCGCACATCCGGTGATCGTGCGGGTGGCGCGTTCGGCGGACTATCTGGCGTCGGTGCGGACCGAGGTCGGCGTCTCCCGCTGGCTGGCGCGGGAGGACTTTCCGGCCGCGCGGGTGGTGGAGGACCTGGAACAGCCACTCGTCGTGGAAGGCCGTCCGGTGACCTTCTGGCATCTGATCCGGGAGGCCGACCGCAAGGCGACCTACGGCGAGCTGGGCGGCGTCGTCCGGGAGTTGCACGCGTTGACCGTGCCGGAGCGATTGAGGCTGTCGCCGTACCCGGCCTTCGGCCGGACCGACCTGCGCATCGAGCGGGTGAACGGGATATCCGACGACGACCGGGAGTTCCTGCGAAAGCGCGGCCGGGAACTGCGGGACCGGCTGGCCGAGTTGCGCTTCGAGTCGGCCAAGGGGCCGGTGCACGGGGACGCGCACGTCCAGAATCTCATGGTGGACCGGTCGGGACAGGTGATCCTGATCGACTTCGAGAGCTTCGCCTTCGACCATCCCGAGTGGGATCTGATGGTCACCGCCACCGAACACCACAGTCTCGGCTGGCAGTCGCCCGAGCAGTACGGGGCCTTCGTGGGGGCGTACGGCCGCGACCTCCGCGACTGGGAGGGCTTCCCGACCTTGCGGGCGATCCAGGAGTTCCGGATGACGACCTGGCTCATGCAGAACGTCGGTGAGAGCCCGGCCGTCGCGGAGGAGTACGCCCGGCGGATGTCCTCGCTCCGGGACGACGACGCGCCTCGCGACTGGCACCCGAGCTGAGCCGGCTCATTCGTCGTCGTTGATCTCCGCCAGGGCCCGTCGCACACGCTCGTTGAAGTCCCGCACCGCCGGATTGCCCGCGTGCACGGACACGTCGCGCCGGAAGTCGGTGACGTAGCGCTGGAACCGGGACGACTGGAGCGCGTCACCGGCCTCGATCGCGAGGAGTGCGACGCTCAGCGCCGTTTCGAGTTCACCGTTGAGCAAGTGGCTCTGTGCAAGCACGAGTCGGCAGAAACCCAGCGTCCGCGCGTACTTCGGGTCGGTCAGCGCGACAGCGCGTTCCGCGAAGCGGACGGCGTCCCGGCCCCGTTTCAGGTCGCGGAAGCAGTGGCAGAACTCCCCGGCCAGCTCGGCCTCGTCCATGTACGCGAGCCAGTCCGGATCTTCGCCCGTGTCGGCCTGCGCGAAGTACCGTTCGGCCTCGTTCATCGCACGCCCGGCTCCGGCGAGGTCGCCCGTGGTGGCCAGCGCGCGGGCCTCATGCGCGGCGAACAGCGCCATGGCGCGCGGCGTGGAGCGCTGACGACCGCCTTCCACGGACGCGCGGGCCAGCCGGACGGCGCGCCGGCCCTGGCTGAGGTAGTTGGCCTGGTGACTCATGTTCGCGAGGACGCGGGCGCCCATCATGCGGTCGTCGATGACCTGTGTCAGGCGCAGCGTTCCTGTCAAGTACCGGTCCGCGAGGGAGTGGTTGCCGGTGTCGTACGCCGTCCACCCGAGAAGCTGTGAGATTTCCGCCGCCGCTCCGAAGAGGGCTGTACCGACTCTCCGGCTGTAGTCGGCCTTGAGCAGCGGCAGGACTTCCTCACGGAAGTAGTGCCGCAGGGCGCGGTGTCCGTGTCCGCCACCGAACCTGAAGTCCAGGTACATGAACATCTCCGCGGCCGTGCGCACGGCGGTGACGTCCCGCATGCCGACGCGACGCCCGGTCGATTGCTCGGAAGTGAGGCCGTCCGGGCGTGAGATGAGCCAGGAGAGCACGGCGGTGTCGACCTCTCCTTCGGGCAGGAGATCGTCACCGGCGTCCTCGGGGTCCACCTTGGTCAGGCCGTCGAGGACGCCAAGTGCTTCGGGTACGGAACTGGCGTACGCGGCACCGGCACTCGGAGCGGGAGACGGCACCGCCGGAAAACCGAGATCGGCGGGGGTGATGCGGCGCCGCAGCTTCTCGCTCAGCGCCTCGGCCAGGAAGATGGCGGTTCGAGGCTGGATGCCGCCGCCGTTCAGCCAGCGTTGGACGGCGACGTGGGTGGTGCCCACGGACGCGCTGTGCCGCCGTGCGACCGCTTGCACCCGCTTGGCCAACCCCTTGTTGGACATGGCGGCTTCGGCCATGAGCGACGCGAGTCGGTGGTTGGGTTCTCCGGTCATGATCCCCCTGCTGATGGCGGGATGACACAAGGGATTCATCCTGTCACGGGTCGGCGACACGGGGGTCCACGCGTGAACCCCCCGCGCGGGCGTACGGACCCCCCGTGAGCGTGTGAACCCCTCGGTGGACACTCCCGGTTGGCGTCTCCTGGCTCTTCACTGGTTCCTGCATGACGGCGGAACACCGCCTCAGCCGCTGAGAGAGGGGACGGTGCGATGGGCAACGGAGAGGTGCGGGAGCGGCGGCCGCGGATCGGGCGGCCGACGCCCCTTGAGCCGACGCCGCCGGCCACCGCCCCTCACTTCCGCTCGCTCGTGCTTCCGGCGGACGCCGGGGACACCGGGCGTGTGGCACGTCGGACCGCGCACGAGATCACCCGGTGCTGGCGCCTTCCCGTCTCCGCCGACGACCTGGCGCTGTGCGTCTCGGAACTGGTCGGCAACGCCGTCCACCACGCGATGCCCGACCGAAGCGTGTCGGCGTCCGGCGGCCGACCGCAGGTCGTCGTCTCGTTCCGGGCGTGGCCCCGACACCTGTTCGTAGAGGTCACCGACGAGGACTCGACTCCGCCGGTGCTCCCTGTGGGGGAACCGCTCACCTGCGGGAGCACGGAAACGGGCGGTGACGACGCGTTGCTGGATCACGGGCGCGGCCTTCTCCTCGTGCGCACCCTCGCGGACGCCGTCTGGTGGTCGCCCCGTGCCGGGGGAGGGAAGAGCGTCTGCTGCCGCTTCGACCTGAGCGGGGGCGACACCTGACGTCTGTCCGCTGAAGCCCCGGAACCTGCCGCTGGCTGTCCACCCATCCTCTGCCTCTGGGTGAGCGGCGGTTCCGGTACCGGCCGGGGAACAGGGAGACTCCGGCACGGTGGGTGGCCTCCCGGCAGGGAGTTTTCGGGCCTTCCTCCGGGAGGTCACCCTCATGAGACGAAGCCCCGAACAGGGGACCCCTCGGGGGCGTCACTCGCGGCGGGCAGGTCGGCACCGGGGGGCGCCACACCGCACACGCCCCCCGGACACCGCCAGTTCGACACCGCGACCGGGCGTGCTGCCGCGCCGTCCTCCCGGCGCTTGCTCCGGCGGATGTAGGAGACTGCTCACACGTGGTCAAGGCCGGGTGCTGGGCCCGGCCGTCGGTTCCTGAGAGGTGCCCGATGAGTGTCGTGAAGATCAACGTGCTGACCGTTCCCGCCGAGCAGCGGGAGGTGCTGGAGAAGCGGTTCGCCGGGCGGGCCGGGGTTGTCGAGGGGCAGGACGGGTTCGAGTGGTTCGAGTTGCTGCGGCCGGTCGAGGGGACCGACACCTATCTGGTGTACACCCGGTGGCGCAGTGAGGAGGACTTCCAGGTCTGGCTGAACGGGACCATGCGGCAGGGGCACGGTGGCGGTGACCGGCCGGCGGCGTCGGGGTCGACGCTGTGGTCGTTCGAGGTCATTCAGCAGGCGGGGCCCCGGGAGGGCTGAGTCACAGCACGAGCGACAACAGGGTCGGCGCCGCCTGACGGTTGAGAGTCTCGGCCGCCAGCCGCAGGCGGTGCGCCTGGTCGAGGGGCAGGGACAGCGCCAGGCAGCCGGCCGGGGAGCCCGCCGTGAGCGGGACCGCCGCGCACAGCGTGCCGACCGCGTACTCCTGGAGGTCGAGGACCGGCATGGTGGCCGGCTGGCGGTCCAGGGCGCTCAGCAGCACGCGTTGGTCGGTGATGGTCCGCGAGGTGAGGCGGGCGGCGCGGTGGCGGGCCAGGTGGTCCCGGCGGCCGTCGTGATCGAGCTGGCTGAGCAGGCACTTGCCGATGGCCGTGGCGGGGGCGGCGGCCCGGAAGCCCCCCCATTCGTTGACCGCCGGTGTCCGCGCGGACTCGGAGGTGTGGGTGATCTCCAGCTCCCCGTCGGCGTAGTGGGCCAGGTACACGGCCGCGTCGAGCGAGTCGCGCAGCGCGTCCAGCGCCTGCTGGAGCCGCTCCTGCCGGTGCCGCAGCCGGTCGGCGGCGGAGCCCAGCAGGACCAGCGCGTGCCCGGCCGCCCAGGCGCCGTCGGTGAGCTGCCGTAGATAGCCCTCGCGGCGCAGCATCCGCAGCAGGTGGGCGAGTTGGCCCGGGGGGAGCGGGAGGGCGCGTGCCAGCTCGTCGTCGCGCAGACCGTCCGGTTGTCCGGCGATGACCTCCAGCACACGCAGAGCGTGGCGCACGGAGCGGAACGGGGCGGTCCGCCCGGTCGTGGTCCCCACGGCGTCCTCCTGGCTGGGTTGTCACGGAGTTCTCACGGAGCGGATAACCCCCAGCGTAGCGACGACGGGAGGCCGCGGTCCGCCGCTCCCGCGGGTCCGACTGTGATGTATGTCCTCCGCGCGGCGTCGCGCGGTGACGCGAACCGGTGGGCGGGTTCCGGACATTGGGGTGAAACCATTCGGAAACGCTTGGGTGTTTGGGTCGTCGGCGAGATCCCGTCAATCGGAGCCGGCATGGATGTCTCCTTTCTCGGCGGCCCGCCGCCGCAGCGCGGCGTGGGAGTCGTCGCGCCGTTCGACTTCGCGCTCGATCGTGAACTCTGGCGCTGGGTGCCCGGCGAGATATCCCTGCACATGACCCGCACGCCGTTCGTGCCCGCCGAAGGGGGCCCGGACGCGGCGCGGTCGGCCCGCGAGCGGGAGGCGTTGCGGGAAGGGGTACGGGCGTTGTGCGCCGTCGGGCCCGAAGTGGTGGCCTACGCCTGCCCGTCCGGGAGCTTCGCCGGTGGCGTGCTCGGCGAGCGGGCCATGACCGCCGCGATGCGGCGCGCCGGTGAGGTACCGGCCCTGACGACGTCGGGCGCGCTGCTGGCCGCGCTGGAGGAGCTGGGCGCCGGCCGGATCGCGGTGATCACGCCGTACGACCGGCCGGTGACGGACGCGCTGGAGGACTTCCTGCGCGAGGCGGGCGTGGCGGTCTGCGGGCGCGGGCGTCTCGGGCTGGCCGGGCGGCTGTGGCGGGTGCCGTACCGGGAGGTGGTGGCGATGGCGCGAGGCGTGGTCGCGCGGGCCGCGGCGCCGCCGGAGGCGCTGTTCATCAGTTGCCCCAACCTCCCCACCTACGACGTGATCCCGCAGTTGGAGGCCGAGTTGCGGATGCCGGTGATCTCCGCGAACCAGGTCACCGTGTGGGCGGCGCTGCGGGAGATGGGGGGGGCGGCGGTCGGCCCGTACCAGGCGCTGCTCGATCCCGCCGCCCGGCCCGCGGGGCCCGCCTCGATGGCGGCCGACGACGAACGGTGAGGCGGGCGCCGGGCCTCAGCCGGCCGGAAGGTCCGCCGGCAGGTCGGCCGGCAGGTCAGCCGGGGCCGGTGCCGGGGCGTCCGTCGCGTGGCGGTGGCGCCGGCCGCTGGTGCGGAAGGCGTGCACCGCGTGGCCGAGACTCCGCGCCGTACGGACCGCCTGGTCCCATGTCAGCACCCGTGGCCCGTTCGCGAGCAGGGGACCGGTCGTGCGGTCGCCTATCAGACGGGTCAGCAGCGCGGTGGCGCGCTCGCCCCCGACTCCCGCCCGGTCCACGTCCGCCACGTCGAGCGCCAGCAGGTCGAGGACCCGCATGTCGCTCTCCCACAGCAGCAGCCACAGGGCGCGGTGCACCAGGGGAACCGACTCGTCGGCGAGCAGCCGTTCGAATCGGTCGAGGGTGATGTTCTCAGCCGAGATCGCCATGCCCCGGCAGTATTCCGGCAGACGTGTCCGCGCGTCGAGTGCCGTGGCGCATATCCGCCGCCGCGTCAGGTCCGCCCCGCGAGCAGCGCGGCCATGTGGTCGGCGGGCATCGGCCGGGCGTAGTGCCACCCCTGGCCCGTGTCGCAGCCGATCCGCCGCAGCCGCTCGGCCTGGGCCGGGCCTTCCACGCACTCCGCCGTGACGGTCAGTCCGAGCTTGTGCGCGAGCTGGACCAGCGATGTGACGATCGTCTCGTCCGCCGGGTTGAGGTGACGGGCGGTGCGGAAACCGCGGACGAACGTGCCGTCGAGCTTCAGCGCCCGCACCGGGAGCCGGCTGAGATAGGCGAGGTTCGAGTACCCGGTGCCGAAGTCGTCGATGGCGATGCGCACGCCCATGTCCGACAGGGCCTGGAGCGCCTGCAACGGCCGCCCCGCCGAGCCCATCACCGCCGACTCGGTCAGCTCCAGTTGCAGCAGCCCGGACGGCAGCCCGGAGTCGCGCAGCGCGCCGGCCACGTCGCTCACCAGATCCGAGTCCCAGACCTGACGCACCGCCACGTTCACGCTGACGAACAGCGGCGGCCCCGGGTGTTCGAGCTGCCAGCGGCGCGCCTGGCGGCACGCCTCCGCCAGCGCCCAGCGGCCGAGCGGCACGATCGCGCCGTTCTCCTCCGCCAGTCCGATGAAACGATCCGGGCCGAGCGTGCCGAACTGCGGGTGGCGCCAGCGCGCCAGCGCCGCCGCCCCGCGCACGATGTCGTCCGCGAGCCCCACGATCGGCTGGTACTCCAACGTGAACTCGCCGCGCTCCACGCCCCGGCGCAGCGTCGCGGACAGCGACTGCCGGGTCATGCGGTGCGCGTTCCGCTCCGGGTCGAACAGCGTCCACCGGGCCCTGCCGTCCGCCTTCGCCCAGTACAGCGTCGTGTCGGCGGCCTGCATCAGCCCGGTGGCCGTCGTGCTCGCGCACTCCCGCTCCACCACGCCGATGCTGGCCGACACGGCGAGCCGCTGGCCGCACAGGTCGAACGGCCGCTGGAGGGCGTTGAGCATCTTCTCCGCGAGGCGGGTGAGCTGCTCGGTGCCCGTCGAGCCCTCCACCAGCACGGCGAACTCGTCGCCGCCGAGCCGCGCGACGAGATGCCCGCCCGCGCCGGTCGCGCAGTGGGCCAGGCGCTGGGCGGCGGCGCACAGCAGGGAGTCGCCGACCCGGTGGCCGAGCGTGTCGTTGATGGCCTTGAAGCCGTCGAGGTCGAGGTAGCACAGCCCGATCCGGCCGGTGGCCGAGTCCGCGAGCGCGCTGGTGAGCCGTTCGAAGAACAGCGCGCGGTTCGGCAGCCGGGTGACCGGATCGTGCATCTGGATGTGGCGCAGCCGCTCCTGGAGGTCCCGGCGCTCGCTGATGTCGAGGACGGTCAGCAGCGCCGCCGAGTCCTCGCAGCGGGTCGGCAGCACGGTCACCTCGGCCCAGAGCGTGTGCCCGTCGGCGTGCTTGAGGCGGCGCGTGCAGCGCATGCGCTCGCTGTGGCCGCGCAGCACGGCGTGGTACGAGCCACGGGTGCGGCCGTCGAGGCCGAGTCCGGTCACGGCGTCCGCGCGGACGCCGGCCAGCCGCTCGGGCGGGATGCCCAGGAGCAGGCCGAAGGCCGGATTGGCGATCAGGATCTGGCCTGATCTGCCGACCAGCGCCATGGGGAGCTGGGCGATTTGGAAGGCGGCTCGATAGTCGGCGAGAAGTTCACTCTCCGTAAAAGGTGATGGAGTCGCATGGAGGGCGCTTCCGGGGTCTTGCCCCGGTCCGTTGTGGGGTCCGTTCACCGATCGCTCCCGATGGTGCTGTCGGGCGCTCCCCTGGCTGCCCGCTTGGCGTATCCGCGCTGGAAATGTGGCGATCATAGAGGCAGTGACACGGGCTGAGCCAGTGCCCGTTGGGCCTGTCTCGGAACCTGAAATGTGTGCTTCCGACAAATTTTCGACAAGCTGATCGTTTCTGCTCGGGGCCTGAGCCCTACCGACCGTTCACGACTGAAGAATACGCAGGGTAATCGTATTGCCCGTGACCCATGCGGCCTACTGAAACAGGCCGTATTCCGGCAATTGCGAACAGAGTGGTGATCGGCGTTCCCGTAAGGCCGATCGGAGGTCGATGTGCGTCGTGTCCACCGCCGGCCCGCGGCCGTGCTCACCGCCCTGGCCGCCCTGCTCGGCAGCACCCTGACCGCGGGCCCCGGCGACGAGGCGATCGCGGACGAGCCGTGCAGCCTGCCGCGTTCCGCGATCCACCACTCCGAGGGCGTGGACACGTGGAACGAGGAGTACCCGCGCCCGGTCGGTGAACTGCGGGCCGTCATGCTCTTCCTGACCTTTCCCGACGCCGAACCCGAGCTGACGCCGCAGCGCATCGCCGCCGACTACTTCCCCGCGACCGCCGAATACTTCCGCGCCGCCTCCTACGGCAGGCTCGATCTCCGCGCCCACGTGGTGTCCGAGTGGCTCCGGATGCCCCGGGACTCCCGCGACTACGGCATACGGCGCGACTGGGACTCCGCACTGCGTTCGGCCTATGTGCGGGACGCGCTGAAGGTCGTCTCGCAACGGGTGGATCTCGGCGGATACGACGTCGTTTATCTGGTGGCCGATCCCGACGCGCCGGGTGTGGACTCCGACGCGACCAAGGTCGTCAATTTCGACGAGCCCATCCGGGTCGGGAACGACGAGATCCGACGCATCGTCACCGTTTTCGAACGCCGGGACCCCGACCGGAACGTCCTCGCGCACGAGACCGGGCATGTCTTCGATCTGCCCGACCTCTACAACAGGCCCGAAAAGGGATTCGGCGACTGGGACACACATGTGGGGGACTGGGACCTCATGGGAAGCCAGTTCGGGCTCGCTCCCGAACTCTTCGGCTGGCACAAGTGGAAGCTCGGCTGGCTCAGGCCGGGGCACGTGGACTGCGTGCGCTCCCCGGGCACCACGCACCACACGCTCCAGCCCCTGGGCGCCCCCCTGGACAAGGAGAATCCCGCGTCGGACACCCGCCTGGCCGTGATCCGCACCGGGCCGGAGGAGGCCTTGGTCGCGGAGGCCCGCACCCCGGTCGGCAACGACGCCACGACCTGCACCCGGGGGGTGCTGCTGTACCGGGTGCGCAGCGACGTCCCGTCGGCCGAGGGCCCGATCGAGGTCCTCGACGGCCACCCCGACACCAGCGCCTGCCACGCGGCCTCCGTCAACCCGAGCCTGGCCGACGCGCCGCTGGAGACGGGCGAGAGCTACTACGACGCGGACGCCGGGGTCCGGATCGAGGTGGGGGAACGGACAGTGACGGGCGGCTGGGACATCAAGGTCGTCCGGTCTTGACCTCAAGCGCTGTTGAGCTCTTACCGTCTGCCGCATGGACACGTACACGTACTCCCACAGTGACGCCGACCTCGTCCGCCAGCCCATCGGTTACTGGGCCTGGGCGGCCCACAAGGCGGCCGTCACCCACATCCGCGCGGCGCTGGCCGGGTTCGGCCTCACCCAGCCCCGCTGGTGGGTCCTGAACCAGGTGTGCGACGCGACGGAGGGGCGCACGAGGCAGGAGTTGTACGACACGCTCCACGGCTACCTGGACGTCGGCGAGGCCCTGTACGAGGAGATCGACGCCCTGGAGGCCGCCGGCCTGATCGCGCCGGACGGCGGGCGCTACCGCGTCACCCCGGAGGGCGTCGCCCTCCGTGACGCCGCCACCGGGCCGGTCCGGCGGGCCCTGGAGGAGATTCACCGGAACGTGTCGGACGAGGAGTACGTGGCGACGCTGAAGGTGCTCCAGCGCATGATCCGGAACGTGAACGGCGACGCCTGGCACCACTGACGGCCGCCGGGGCGCGGATAACCGTTTCCCGGGTGGCGCGGCGCCGTGACAGGGTCGGCCGGTGGACCGTTCCCGACGTGACCTGCTGCGCCGGCAGTTCGACCTGACCTGGGCGCTCTTCGACTATCACCTCGTGCGGCTGGCGGACGCGGACTTCCTGTGGGAGCCCGCGCCGCTGTGCTGGACGGTGCGGCCGGGGCCCGGCGGCACCTGGGTGCCGGACTGGGCGGACACCGAGCCCGAGCCGGTGCCGGTTCCCACGATCGGCTGGCTGAGCTGGCACATCGACTGGTGGTGGAGCACGGCGCTGGACCACGTGCGGGGCCGGACGCCGCGCGCGCGGGAGGACATCGGGTGGCCGGGCGACGGCGCCGCCGCCGTCGCCCGGCTGCGCGCGCTCCACGGGGACTGGCGCGCGGCGCTGGACGGGCTCCCGGACGCCGCCCTGGACGCCGTCGCGCCGTTCCCGTGGCAGGGCGACCCGGAGTACACCGTCGCGCACATGATCGGCTGGGTGAACGTGGAGTTGATGAAGAACGCCGCCGAGATCGGTCAACTCCGGCTGCTGCGGGCGGCGTCCGCCGGGACGACCGCGCGGGAGTGACCGAGCGGGGTCGTCCGATCGCATAACGTGGGTGCCCGTTCGGTCGGTTACGCGTTCTGTCGGTTGAAGGGGAGGCATCCTGATGCGATCTGTGGTCACGGCGCTCGGGGCCGGGGTCGGCGTGCTCGCCGTGGTGGCGGGGACGGCGTACGGCGCGCAGGGGCGGTTGGTCGTCAACGGCGTGGAGCACCGGGAGCCCGCCGGGTGCTACACCGACGCCGGGACCTCGCCGATGCGGGTGCGCAACGAGACGGACCACCCGGTCGTCGTCCACGAGTCCGTGAACTGCTCGGGGGCCGTGGACATGGTGGTCCAGCCCGGGGAGGAGCGGGTCACCCGGCTCGGGAAGAGCGTCTTCGTGGAGGTGCCGGAGGAGGAGGACCCGGAGGAAGCCGAGGAGCCCGAGTCGGAGTCCGGGGCCGAGTCCGGGTCCGGGTCGGGGGAGGAGCCGGAGAGCGCCGGTTAGGGGATGTCGAGGGGCCTGCTCAGGAACAGGGCCGTCTCGCCCTCGCTCGGGGTGCCCCGGTAGAGCGTCGTGTCCAGGCCGCACAGCGCGAACCCCATCCTGCGGTACGCCCGCACCGCCGGGGCGTTGACGTTCGAGGTCTCCAGCCAGGCCGTGCGGGCGCCGGCGGCCCGGCCGTGGGCGCAGGCGCGGCTCATCAGGGCCGTGCCGACGCCGCGGCCCCGGAACGCGGGAGCGACCGTGATCCGCTGGATCACCAGCCGGCTGTTCCACTCCTCGACCGAGGCCATGAGGACGCCGCAGGGCGTTCCGTCGTGCCAGGCGGCGTCGATGTACTCCGGCGCCTCGTCGCCGCCGGCCAGGTCGGCCGGGTCGGGCGGGAACGTCTTTGTCAGCGGCGGATCGACCCGGACCGGGCGGAGGGCGAACGACTCGGGGGTGACGGTGATCTCGTGGACCGTGTCCGTGGTGAAGGAGTCGTCCAGCGCCGCCAGGGCCGGCACCTCGGACGGCTCCGCCCGGCGGTACTCGATGCGCATGGTCGCCCCTTCCGCCCCGGCGCCCTTCCTCCCCGGCGGACGCCACAGACACCACAAGAAGGAGCCCCACCCGGCTTCCGCCCGGTGGGGCTCCTTTGTCGCTGTGCGCCGCCAGGGACTCGAACCCCGGACCCGCTGATTAAGAGTCAGCTGCTCTAACCAACTGAGCTAGCGGCGCCTGCTGACGTCGTTGACTCTAGCACTCCCATCCGACGGAACAAAAATCGGTAAGGAGCCGGCCGGAGCGGCCTCAAGGACGCCGCCGTTGCAGCTCACGGCCGTACTCGATCATCTTGGCCGCGTAGTCCTCGGTCCACCCCGCGCGGTCGGCGATCGCCGCCGCCGGGAGGCTGTCGAACCGCCGTGGGTCGGCGAGCTGGGCGGCGGCGATCGCCTGGAACTCCACGGAACGGTCGGCCGCCGCCTGGAACGCCACGGCCAGCTCCGTCGCCCGGCCGAGCAGCTCCCGGGGGTCGGTGATCTTCTCCAGGGCGAAGAAGTGCTCCTCGTCCGCCTGCCCGGTCGGCGGCTCGAAGAACAGCGGTGCCGGGCGGTGGTGGCGGCGGGACGGCTCGTCGGGCGGCGGCGCGGGCATCGGGGGATCAGCCTCCAAGATTCGGCGCGTGCGCGTCGCGCTGCGCCGGTCCATTCTGCCGTGCCAGCTCCAGCGGGCGGGCGTGACGCGTGGCGGGCACGGACACCGTGGTCGCCGGGATCGCGTCGTGCTCGGTGCCGGGCACGGGCCCGTCCAGCCCGTAGCGGACCCGGATCCGGTGCGACAGCCGCAGCAGCGGGCGGGCCAGCAGCAGCCCGGCCGTCATCACGGCGGTGCCGGCGACGGCGTCCATGAAGTAGTGGTTCGCGGTGCCCATCACGATCATCGTGGTTATCAGCGGATATCCCACGGCCAGCGTCCGCATCAGCGGCGTGCGCGCTCCGTAGTGCCACAGTGCCACTCCGCACCACACCGACCAGCCCACGTGGAGACTCGGCATCGCCGCGTACTGGTTGGTGAGATCGCCCATGCCGCTGGGCGCGCTCGCCTCGCCGGCCCACCACCCGTAGTCGCTGTACTGCGCCAGGCTGTCCACGAAGCCGTGCGTCCCGGGCAGCAGCCTCGGCGGGCTCGTCGGCATCAGCGTGAAACCGATCAGCCCGAGCAGGGTCGAGGCCAGCAGCCAGGTGCGCATCAGCCGGTAGTGCAGCGGGCGGCGCCTGAACAGCCAGATCAGGATGGCGGGGGTGACGACGTAGTGCAGCGACGCGTACGCGAAACTGGACGGGATGCCGAGCCACGCCTCCTGGGTGAACAGCTCGTTGAGCGGGTCCTCGGCGGTCAGCCAGAGCGAGTTCTCCAGCCGCAGGATGGCCAGGCCGTTGTCGACCGCCGTCTCGACGTCACCGCGCGCCAGGAGCCTCGCCCCGGAGTACGCCCCGTACACGACCACGATCAGTAGCAGCTCGGTCCACCAGCGCGGCCGGTCTCGGGGCATCGTCGTCAGACTCCAGGTTCACGTCGTCTCGGCTGTTCGGCTGTCGGCATGGTCAAGTAGCCAGCCGGAGGTTGATTAGTCCCACCGTAAGGCGAAGTCCGGGGGAACAGACGCCCGGGGAGCCTCTTTCGGTTGCGTGCGAGATGATGAGTGATACATGTGACGGACGAGAGGACCCCCATGCCCGCGCGCACCCTGCTGATCCGGCACGGACGAACCGCCTGGTCAGTGGCCGGGCGTCACACCGGTCACACGGACGTGCCGCTGCTGGACGAGGGCCGCGCCCAGGCGAAGGCGCTCGGCCGGCGTCTTCAGCAGGAGCCGTGGAACGGGCTGCCGGGCGCCGAGATCCGCACCAGCCCGCTCTCGCGCGCCGGGGAGACGTGCGAGCTGGCCGGCTTCGGCGGGCGGGCCACGGCCTGGGACGCGCTGCGCGAGTGGGACTACGGCGACATGGAGGGCCTCACCACCGGACAGATCTCCGAACGGCACGGCGGGGACTGGGTGATCTGGCGCGACGGGGTGACCGGCGGCGAGACCCTGGAACAGCTTTCCGCGCGCGCCGACGAGGTCGTCGCCTGGGCGCGTGAGGCGCACGCGGCCGGGCGGGACACGGTGGTCTTCGCGCACGGCCACATCCTGCGGGCGGTGGGCGCCCGGTGGCTCGGCCTCGACGTCACGTTCGCCGCCCGGCTCCGCCTGGACGCGGCGGCCCTGTCGGGCCTCGGCTGGGCCTACGGCGAACCCGCCATCGAGCGCTGGAACGACACCGGGCACCTGGACACCTGACCGCGCCCCCGGGCGGGCCTACGCGCTCAGGCTGCGCACCGACAGGGTCGGGAGCACCGGCAGGGCGGGCGCCCCGCGTGCCCGGCGGCGGTCGAGGAACGAGGCGACCGTCGCGTCCCCGTCCGCCGGGCCCCGGCAGCGCGCGGTGTGGTCGAGGAGCGCGCTGATGCGGGTCGAGCGCACCTGATCGAGCAGGTCCAGCGCCTGGTTGCCGAAGGCCGCCGCCTCCTCCGGCTCGCCGCGCGCCACCAGATACCGGGCGAGTTCGGCCGCGTACAGCGTGGTGTTGCGCGCGAAGTGCGGGTCGGCGCGGGCCGCCGTCACGGCCTGCCGCTGGCAGGCGCTCGCGCGTTCCCAGTCGCCGAGCGCCGCCCAGCATCCGGCCTCCTGGCCCGCGAACTCGGCGTCGCCGAAGAACGACATCCACTCCGGGTCGGCGTCCGGGCGGCGGCCCCGTTCGTGGTGCGTGCGGGCGCGGGCCAGTGCCTCCAGGGCGGCGGACCGGTCGCCGAGCCCGGCCCAGCCGCCGGCCTCGCGCAGTGTCAGCAGCGCCAGCAGCCGGTCCGAGCCGAGCCGGTGGGCCGCCTGCCGGCCGGCCTGGGCCGAGCGCACGGCCTCCCGGTGGTGGCCGGTGTCGCGGGCGAGGAAGGACGTGTTGCAGAACGCGTGGGCCTCCAGGGCCGCGTCGCCGCTGAGCCGGGCGGTGGCCAGGGCCTCCGCGTAGTGGGAGCGGGCGTCGGCCGGCCGGCCGGAGTCGTGGGCCAGCCAGCCGACCGAGAGGGCGAGTTCGCCGGCGGCGGCGTGCAGCCGGCTGCTCACGCGCTGTCGCCTGGCGCCGGTGTCGACCAGGGCGAAGGCCGCCCGGAGGGTGTCGCGGGCGGGCCGGTAGAGAGCGTCGGCGCCATGGCGGTCGTCGAGCAGACGGATGTCGTGGACCGCGCGCAGTATGGCGGCGGTCTCCGTGCCGCCGGGGCGCGCGGGCCCGGCGTCGGCGGGGAGCGATCCCAGAGCGGTCAGGGACGCGACGGCGGCCGGGCCGCCGGTCATGAACGCGCGACGCAGCACGTCGCCCTCCTCCACGTGGTCCGTGTTGGCAGTGGTGCCTGTGTCGGCCGGGTCGGCAGTGCCGGCCGGGTGAGCTGGTGGGGCCTCGGGGTCCGTCCCGCCACCACTCCGCCGCTCTCCACCGTTAGGTTTCTTTGTCTTTAGTCTCCTCTCCGTTATGGTCTGCACGTGTGTTGTTTTTGATGAACAACTGCGGCGCCCCCGGTGCACTACCCTCCCCTTTTCGGCGGCGGGGCAGGATGGTTACATCGTGCCCGACCCGGACCGCGCGGACGGCTGGGAGCTGTCGCTCGACGGGGCGCCGCAGTCCCATGTGGACCTCGCCGAGCCCACCCGCCTCGCCTTCGCCTACCAGCGGCGGCTCGGCCACATCGCCGACCTCGCCGCGCCGCCCGGGCACCCCGTCAACGCGCTGCACCTGGGCGGCGGCGGGCTCACCCTCGCCCGCTATCTCGCGGTCACCCGGCCGCGTTCCGCCCAGCAGGTCGCCGAGCCCGACGAGCGCCTCACCGCGCTGGTCCGGCGCGTGCTGCCACTGCCGGACGGCGCCCGTGTCCGGGTGCGCGCCGCCGACGCGCGGGACGTGCTCGGCCGGGTCCCGGACGGCTGGGCCGATCTGATCATCACCGACGTCTTCGACGGGACCCGCACGCCCGCGCACTGCTCCAGCGCCGAGTTCCTCGACGCGGTACGCCGGGCGCTGCGGCCCGGCGGCTGGTACGCGGCCAACCTCACCGACGGGCCGCCGCTGGCGCATCTGCGCGGTCAGGTGGCGACCGCGCTGAGCCGTTTCGCGGCGGGCGCCCTGGCCGCCGACGCGGCGGTGCTGCGCGGCCGGCGCTTCGGCAACGGCATCCTGTGCGCCCGCGACGGCGCGTTGCCCGCCGAGGACCTGAGCCGCCGTCTCGCCCGCGCCCCGAGCCCGGCGCGGCTGCTCCCCGGGCGCGACCTGACCGATTTCACGGCGGGTGCCCCGGTGGTCCCCGCCCTCACCGCCACGGCCTCCCCGCTGCCACCGGCCGGCACGTTCGGCTAGCGGCGCCGGGCCCCGGGCGGGCGGGGGCCGCCGGGGCTCACATCGGGTACTCCGCCGTCCTCGTCCAGCCGCCGCCCGGCTTCACGCCCACCTCGTAGGCGAGCGGCTCGCCCGCCGCGTCGTACGTGATGTGCCGTATCTCCGCCACGGCCGCGGGTTCCTCCAGCCGGAGCAACTCCCGTTCCTCCGCCGTCGCCAGCCGCGCGGTCCAGGTGTCGCGGCCGGTGTGCGGCTTCCTCCCGGTCTGCAACTCGATGTAGCGCGTGGTGCCTTCGCGGATCCGTTCCCGCACCAGCAGGCGCGGGCAGTGCACCAGGATCGTGGCCGGGAACCACGAGCAGGACATCGACCGCGGCCGGGCGTCGCTGAACCGCAGCCGGTGCCGCCGGGCGACCCGGGAGCCGGTCGCGATGCCCAGCGCCGTGGCGACGTCCTCCGGGGCGTGCACCTCGTCGGCCGCCCGTATGTCGGCGTGCTCGCCCGCGGTGTAGGCGTAGCCCGTCTCGCGGGCCGTCCGGTACCGCTCGCCCGCCGTGCGCGCCAGCACCTCCCGGTCCCCGACGAACGTCCCGTGGTCCTGCCGCATGTCGACCAGGCCCTCGACCTTCAGCACACCGATGGCGCGTTCGGCCGTTGCCCGCGCGACGCGCCAGTGATCCGAGATCTCCGGAACGGACGGCAGCGCGTCGCCGGTGGCCAGCGTGCCCCGGACGATCTGGCCGCGTAACTCCCAGGCGATCTGTTCGTATTTCGGCAGAGCCACTTCGCTCCTCCTCCGGCCGGCAGGGCAACGGGTCCTCGACGGGAGCGTGGCAGCGGCCGATGGCACGGTCAAGCACCGGTAACTCCTCCGAGGACTACGGCAGTTGACACTGGCAAGAAGAGTTCAGGCCGAATGTGCCACCGCACGCCCCGGCGTGCGCCCCGGCCACCACCCGGCGCGCGCGGGAACAGCGGGCCACGGGCGATGAATCTCCGGTCACGGCACGCCGTCAGTTGGCGAAACGCCCCCCGCGCCCGCCGTGGCGCGGTCTAGTGTCCATGTCATGGTTGTTCGGCAACTCTGTGAGCCCGGGGACTTGGACATCCTCCGGCCGCTGCCCGGCCGTCCGGCCGCCGCGCAGCGGGTGAGCGCCGTCGCCGCCGCGGACGGCCTGGACCGGGTGGTCGTCGCGACCGCCGCGCCCTGGTTCCCCGGCTTCGGGGAGTTGCTGCTGCTCCGGCCCGGCTCGGGACGGCCGCCCGCGCGGCTGACCCTGGCCCGCCGCGCGCCCGGCCCGGTCGTGCGGGACCTCGTGCTCAGCCGCGGCGGAACGGCCCTGACCGCCTCGCTCGGCGGGAACGACGACCAGCACGTCGGGGAGGTCGTGCACTGGGAGGACGGCGAACGGTGGCGCCGCCTCGTCAACCACCCGCTGCTGCCCGGCCACGGCGACCCCGGCGACGTCCGGCTGGCGGTCAGCGACGACGGCCGCACGATCGCCGGCTGCGACCAGGGCAGCCGCACCGTCGCCGCCTGGTCGGCGGCGGACGGGCGGCAGGTGGCCGAGCCGCCGGGCGTCGGCGGCAGCGAGGCCGTCGCCGTGGACGGGGACGGCTCCCGGCTGGCGTTCCGGCTCTGCCGCCCGTGGGAGCGGGCACCGGACGGCGCCGTCGCCGTCCTGGAGACGCGCGGCGGCGGCCTCGCCGTCCACGCGACGGGCCTCGACTGGTGCTCCGGGCTGGTGTTCGGTCCTGGCGGCCGGTCGCTGGCGGCGGTCGGCACGGTGGCGGGGGCCGCCGCCGGGGGGGGCGGGGGGCCGGCTGGCAGTCTCTTATATACATCTCACATGGCCGACGGGTGTGGGGGCGGGGGGGGGGGGGCGGCTGTCCAGAACAGCGGCGCACCTCTCCGTTCTGCTTTTATTCCGTGACGCCGCTGCTCCATGGCTCTCGCCTATCCTCTTCGTCGACAGCGTCAGATGTGTATAAGATGCAGGGGAACATATGAAGGAATACCCGTTCATAGGCGTAATTAGGGCACCGAATCTCACCTGCCTCGACCCGGCCGACGTACCGGGCGTCGCAGCAGACCCGTTCGCCGATCTGGCGCGCCGCGCGCCGGACGGCGGCGGCGAACTCACCCTGCGACAGGGGGCCGCGAAGCTGACGGAAGACGTGGTTGAGAACCGGGGGCTGGCCGTCGGGCCGGGACGCGGATGATGACGTCGCCATGGGCGGAAGGTACCGGCTGTGCGCCCCCGACTACGGTGTGTTTTCCAGCAAACAGGACATTCCAGCCCTGATCTGCCATGAACTGCCACCCTTTGCGGCGGTCCTTGGCCGTAGCCGTTGACAGGAGTCGCGCGTTGAACAACGCACCCGACCGTCCAACGAGGAGGACCCCATGGCGGACACCGGCGAAGCGGAGCCCTGCGATCTGGTCACCGTTCCCGCCCGGCAAGGTCTGGAGGCCGTCGACATCCTGCGCCTGCGGCACGACGTGGGCCCGGTGCTGCACGACCGGGAGGGCGACACCCTCGGGTTCATCGTGCCGCCCGGCACGGCCCAGGGCTGGGACCTGCCGGGCAGCGCCTGCATCCAGACCTTCGGCGGGTCGGCGTGCGGCACCCAGCCGCCGGTGTCCGGCAGCGGCTGGCTCGTTCCGCCGGGGGGGACGACGGACGTCACCGAGCCGGAACGGCTGCGCGCCGCCCTCGACGAGGCCGTCCGCCTCCTCGCCGTCGTGGACCGCTGTCAGCCGCACTGTCGTCCCTAGAACCCGGCGGGCCGCGCGGGACCGGAAGGACCGGAGGTCCGTGCCGCACCGCCCGCCCGTCACACTGGGGAGGTGGCGAGGAACTCTGTTGGTCGGTGGGGGGGAGCGCTCCGGGGCGACCGTTGCCTGCTTGGCGGGCAGGGTGAGATGTGTATAGGAGGCGGGTGTGGGGGGCGGACGGGCCGCGGGTCGCCATCAGAGCGGAGCGGACCGTGTCGGTATGGGATCTGGCGGACGGTGAACGGCTCCTCTCCGTACCGGGACTTGGCCGTTCCACGGCCTGGGCGCTCACCGCCGACGGCCGCGCGCTCGTCGTCGCAACCACTGCCGAGGTCCGCGCGTACCCTCTCGGCTGAACAGGCAAGGACCGGTCCCGTGACCACCACCGAACTTCTCCGTCTCCTCGACTCCCGCCCCAGCGAAGCCGGTTGGCGCGAGCTGTGCGGCCTGCTCGAACGGCTCGACCCGCGGCGGCTCGCCGCCGTCACCCCCCGTGTGCTGCGCTGGCCGGCCGGGCAGCGGCCGATGCCCGACCACTGGTGGGCCCAGTGGGTGTCGGGCGACGTCCGCCCCTGCCACGCGCTCGCCGGCACCCGCCGCCTCGGCCGGCTCGACAACGTGGAGACCGGGACCGTCCCGGTGCCCGCCGAGGACGACGTCACGGACGAACTGGTCAACGAACTGCTGGACGAACTCCTGCAGGACACCGGCTGCTTCACCACCTACATCGACGCCGGGACCGACACCGACGCCGACAGCCGCACCGGCCCCGGCGGTGCCGGCGGAACGGGCGGCGGCCGGGGAGCCTACTTCGACAACGGCGCCAGCGCGGTCGCCGCCCCGCCCGGCCTGCGCTGGCTCGCCCTGGCCGCCGCCGCCGAATGGCACCACAACGGCGGCGACATCGTCCGCTGGGACACCACCCGCGACGCCCCCCTCGGCTGGTACCTCAACGGCGGCGAGTACCACGACGAGGCGTACGACCTCCAGGTCTCCCCGGACGGCCGGACCGTGGTCGCCGCCGTCGAGGGCCGCTGGCACGCCTGGTCGGCGCGGACCGGCGAGCCGCTGTGGGAGATCCACCCGCCCCCCGACAAGGACATCTGCCTCGGCCGCGACGACCTCGTACGGTTCGCGTTCTCCGGCGACGGGCGGCGGCTGGCCGTGGGCACCGGCAGCTCCGACGTCGTCGCCGTCCTCGACGCGGCGACCGGCCGGACGCTGCTGCGCGTGCCCGACGCCCGCGACGCGTTCGGGCCGGTGGCCCTCGACCGGCGCGGCGGACTGCTCGCGCACGCCGGTCCCGCCGGGCGCGTGGTGCTGCGCGAGGTGGCCACCGGGGCCGTTCTCGCCACCGCCGAGACCGGGCTCGCCTCGGTGGGCGCCCTGGCCCTCGCGCCCGACGGCAGCGGCCTGTTCGCGGGCGGGGGCGCGGTCGGCGGCGCCCCCGAGGGCGCCGGGGTGGCCACGGCCGCCCGGCCCGCCGCGCGGCTCTTCGCACTTCACGCGCGGGACGGCGGACTGACCCTGGGGCCGGGCGAGTTGCTGCGGCCCACCGGGTTCACCGAGGGCCTCGACGCCGACTCGCCCGCCGCCGCCGTCACCACCCGCGCCATCTGGACGGCGGCGGGCCCGTACGCCTTCATCGGCGCCGACTTCGGCTCGGTGCTGTTCAACGGCCGCGGCCAGACGCTGTGGGCGGACCCGGCGGGCGCGACGGCCGCCTTCACCCCCGACGGCCGGGCCCTGGTCGTGGTCCAGGAGGAGATCGACGCCTGGTTCCTCGACGGCCTGGCCCGTCCCGACGACGCCGCGCCGCCGCCCGCCCAGGACTGCCCCGGCCAGGTGCTGCTGACCGGTCTGCCCGCGACGCTGCTCGGCGGCCCGGACGACGGGGAGATCCCCTGCTCCCACTGGTCGGTGACCGTCGCCGCCATCTCCGACGACGCCCGCGCCCTGGCGTTCTGCGCCAAGCTCGACCGCGGCTCGGCCGGCCGCCCGCACGTGCTCTGCCGCTGGCCGGAGCCAGGGGCGCCCCCGGACGTCTCCCTGCTGCCCGCCGTCGAGGGCGCCGCCCACCCGGCCGACCTCCTCTTCGGGCCGCGCGGCGACGTCGTGGCCCGCGCGCTGCTCGGCGAGGAGCCGTGCCTCGTCCTCACCGACGTGGCCACCGGCCGCACCGCTGCGTACTGCGCGAGGAGACGAGTAGTTATGCCCGTATGTCCAGAGCATTCATGATCATGAGCCCGCCCCACCCGACGTCTCCACTATCCTCTTCGTCGGCGGCGTCGGATGTCTATAAGAGACGGGTCGTCCTCCTCCCCGTCGCGCCGCTCGTCCTCGTCCGGGGACTCCTCGTCCCGTTCCTCGTCGCCGGTCGCCTCGGCGGTGCCGCCGGGCGCGGGCGGCAGGGCCGCGGAGCCGTCCGTTCCGCCGTCGGGGCCGGTGTCCTCACCGTTTCCGGCGTCCCCCTCGTCCCCCGAGGGCTCGGGCGATCCGCCCGCCCGGGGGTCCTCCTCGGGGTCGAGGTCGGGGACGAAGGCGGGCATCGCCACGTCGCCCACCTCGGCGACGGCCAGTCCGAGGACGGTCACGCCGAGCAGGGTCGCGGTGAGATAGCGCCGGCCGGTGCGGCGGACCAGGGCGTGCCGCTTCCCGCCGCCCTGCGCGGGGACGGGCTCCTCGTCGCCGGCGAGGTCGTAGGCGCCGATGGAGGCGGACTCGGGACCGTGCCCGCCGGCGGGCGCGTCGCCCACCGGCGCGGCGTACATGTCGGCGTCACCGTCGTCGTGGACGTAGCCGTCCAGGGGGTCGGCCTCGGGGTACGGATCCGGCGCGGGGTACGGGTCGGCGGCGTAATCGGCTGTGTAGGGGGCGGCGTAGGGCCCGGTGTGTCCGTCGTCCGTCACGAAGGGACGCGTGTCATAGGTGTCGTCGGGATATCCGGGCTGCCCGCCGGCCGGGGCGTAGGCGTGGTGGCCGTGGTGCCCCTCGCCGTAACCGCCGTAACCGCCGTAACTTCCGTGGCCCTCGTGGCCCTCGTGGCCCTCGTGGCCGTCGTCGCCGTGGTGGCCGTCGTACGCCGGCGGGTCGGCCGCGTGCCCGGTGTCGTCCGGCTCCCCGGCCGGGGCGACGGGCGCCGTCCAGGGCGCGGACGTGCCGCAACCCGGGCATACCAGCGCGCCGTTGAGGTGCCTCTGGCATGTTACGCAGTAGTGCATGGCTCCTCGTTCCACGGCGGCGGGCGGTTGTCGGGGGTGGCGAACACCTTAGTGGCGGCTCTCATTTGGTCATGCACTTGTCCAAAAAGGAGACCAGAGTCATACGGGCGCCGGGCTGTTCCGCCCTTCCCCGGCAGGCTGTCGTACCCGGCCACTACCCTTGGGGGCCATGTGCGGAAGGTATGCGGCGAGCCGGCGTCCGGAGGATCTGGTCGGGCTGTTCGACATCGAGCGGTGGGACCCCGCCGAGGCGCTGCCCGCCGACTGGAACGTGGCGCCGACCAAGGAGGTGTACGCCGTTCTCGACCGCCCGGTCAAGGACGAGGGGCCGACTCCTGTCCGCCAGCTCCGCGTCCTGCGCTGGGGCCTGGTGCCGTCGTGGGCGAAGTCGCCCGACGGAGGCGTCAAGATGATCAACGCCAGGGCGGAGACCGTCCATGAGAAGCCCGCGTACCGCCGCCCCTTCACCTCCCGCCGCTGCCTCCTGCCCGCCGACGGGTACTACGAGTGGGCCACGGGCGCCGGCGAGCGCGAGGAGGAGGTCAAGGGGAAGCGGAAGCGGCCCCGCAAGCAGCCGTACTTCGTGACCCCCGCGGACGGCTCGGTGATGGCGCTCGCCGGGCTCTTCGAGTTCTGGCGCGACAGCACCCTCCCCGACGACCACCCCCGGGCCTGGTGGTCCACGTGCACGGTGATCACCACCGAGGCCGAGACCGACCCGCTTCCCGGCCTCGGCGCCCGGGAGGAGGACGGTCACGGTCCGCGCTCGCTCGCCGACATCCACCCCCGGATGCCGCTGGCCCTGCCGCCCGAGCGCTGGGACGCCTGGCTGGACCCGGCCCGCTCCGACCCCGGGGAGATACGCGAGCTGCTGGCGCCGCCGCCCCCCGGCCGGTTCCGGGCGTACCCGGTGCCCCTCGCCGTGAGCAACGTGCGGAACAACGGGCCCGAGCTGGTCACGGAGCTGCCCGCGCCCGAGGAGGAGACCCTCTTCTAGGCTCCCGGGCCCCGGGCACGGGACGCGGGGGAATGCGGCGGCCGGCGCGGATGTTGTCACGGGCGATACGCACTCGTAGAGGGAGAACCGCCCCGATGGCTTCCATCGCATGCCCCCCGCGCCCCGCAGGTCCAGTCGTCCGCCGGGCGGCGGCCGAGGTGGACTGGGCGACGCTGCGGCTGGCCGCCGAGCGGTCGTCCCGACCGGCGGACGCGACCGGTCGTCGTCTATCCTCCGAAGCGGATGAGCCCATGCGCGGGCTCATGACGCTGGCGGAGGAGGTGGGTCCGGTCACCGGAACGGACGAGGGGACGCACGAGGAGACCGAAGCCGAGCGGAACGCGCGCTTCGAGCGCGACGCGCTGGGCTATCTGGACCAGATGTACTCGGCCGCCCTGCGGATGACGCGCAACCCCGCGGACGCCGAGGACCTGGTGCAGGAGACGTACGCGAAGGCGTACGGCTCGTTCCACCAGTTCCGCCAGGGCACCAACCTCAAGGCGTGGATGTACCGCATCCTCACCAACACCTTCATCAACTCCTACCGCAAGAAGCAGCGCGAGCCCCAGCGCAGCGCGGCCGAGGACATCGAGGACTGGCAGCTCGCCCGCGCCGAGTCGCACATGTCCACCGGGCTGCGGTCGGCCGAGTCGCAGGCCCTGGACCACCTGCCGGACTCCGACGTCAAGCAGGCCCTCCAGGCGATTCCCGAGGAGTTCCGGATCGCCGTCTATCTGGCGGACGTGGAGGGGGTTGCGTACAAGGAGATCGCGGACATCATGGGTACCCCGATCGGTACGGTGATGTCCCGGCTGCACCGCGGCCGTCGGCAGCTCCGCGACATGCTCGCGGACTACGCGCGCGAGCGCGGCCTCGTCCCGGCCGGGTCCCAGGAAGGCTCAGGATCATGAGTGACGGACAGTCGCACCACAAGGACTGCTCGGAGGTCCTGGACCGGCTGTACGAGTATCTGGACCGTGAGATGCCGGACGGTGACTGCGCGAAGTTCCAGGAGCACATCGACGAATGCTCTCCGTGCCTGGAGAAGTACGGGCTGGAGCAGTCGGTGAAGAAGCTCGTCAAGCGCTGCTGCGGCCACGACGACGTGCCGGCCGATCTGCGGGCCAAGGTGCTCGGGCGGATCGACCAGATCCGCGCGGGCGAGGCGCCGGACGCGGCGCCCGCCCCCGGGGCGCTCCCCGACTGCCCGGGAAGCGCCGGATACTCTGCCATCCATTCCACCGTTCAGTTCTTCCGTGCCCCGCGGCCCCCGCCGACCCCCCCCCTCCCCTCCGGCGGCAGCGTCAGATGGGTATACGCGACAGCCCCGGCCCCTCGCGCACCGACGTGCGAGGGGCCGCCGTTTTCCCGCTCTTCGGTCCGCTCCCGTATCGCGCGCGGGGTCGGGCTGTCCCATCCTGTGAAGCAGGTACCTGTCCGCCCATGGTTGGATGCGGTCCGGGACGGACAGGAGAAGTGTGAAGTGCACGCTACGAAGCGGGAATCAGGCAGGGCATCGTGAGGATCTTCGGCAGGGTCCGCCAGCGGCCTTCCACGGACTGGCGGCTGGCCACCAACCGGGCGTTCACCCTCATCGACGACGGCCGCTACGACGACGCGGACGCGCTCCTGACGCGCGCCGCCGACCTGGAGCCGTGGCTGTCGGAGTCCTGGTTCAACCTGGCGCTGCTGCACAAGTTCCGGCACGACTGGGAGCTGGCGCGCTCGGCCGGGCTGCGGGCCGTGGCCCTGCTGGAGAAGGACACCAACGCCCCCGACTGGTGGAACGTCGGGATCGCGGCGACCGCCCTCCAGGACTGGCCGCTGGCCCGCCGCGCCTGGCAGGCGTACGGGCTGCCGGTCCCCGGCGGCCCCTCGGGCACCGACGAGCCGCTCGGGATGGACCTGGGCGGCGCCGCCGTCCGGCTCTCCCCGGAGGGCGAGGCGGAGGTCGTGTGGGGGCGGCGGCTGGATCCGGCCAGGATCGAGGTGCAGAACATTCCGCTGCCCTCCTCCGGGCGGCGCTGGGGCGAGGTCGTGCTGCACGACGGCGTCCCGCGCGGCGAGCGCACGACGATGAGCGGCGGCGTCGCCTCCGTCTACCCGGTCTTCGACGAGATCGAGCTGTGGGCGCCCTCGGCCGTCCCGACGTGGGTGGTGCTGATCGAGGCCGCCACGGAGTCCGACCGGGACGCGCTGGAGCGGCTCGCGGCCGACGCGGGGTACGCGGCGGAGGACTGGTCGTCCTCCGTGCGGCTGCTGTGCCGGTCGTGCTCGGAGAGCCGGATGCCCAGCGAGGAGGGCGACGGCATGGCGTCGCACGATCCGCACGACCACAGCGCCCCGGGCGCGCCGGGACCGCTCGGGCACACGGGCGCGGCGGCGGCCGGGATGTGGTCGCCGGAGCGTGAGTGCGGCTTGGCCGCTCCCGCGTCCCTGGTGCGCGGCCTGCTGGACGGCTGGGTCGCGGACAGCCCGGACACCCGGGATTGGCGGGATCTGGAGGAGGTCTGCTGACGGCCGGGCCGGTGCCGTTCCGGCCGGCCGTAAGCTGGAGGGATCACCGCGGAGCTTCACCGAAAGGCGTACGGGCCGACCATGGCGCAGCAAGAGACCGATGAGCGGATCAGCGACGAGTTCATCGACGACACCCAGGACTGTGCGGAGCGGGAGCAGGCGCACCGCGAGCGCGGCACGGCCCGGCCGATCACCGTGGTGGGGCATCCGCTGCTGCACAAGGAGTGCCAGGACGTCACGGAGTTCGACGAGGGTCTCGCGGCGCTGATCGACGACATGTTCGCCAGCCAGCGCGCCGCCGAGGGCGTGGGCCTGGCCGCGAACCAGATCGGCGTGGACCTGAAGGTCTTCGTCTACGACTGCCCGGACGACGACGGCGTGCGGCATGTCGGGGTCGTCTGCAACCCGGTCCTGGAGGAGCTTCCGGCCGAGGCCCGGGTGCTGGACGACAACAACGAGGGCTGCCTGTCCGTCCCCACCGCCTACTGGGAGCTGCCGCGCCCTGACTACGCGGTGGTGCGCGGCCAGGACCCGACCGGCAAGCCCATCTCGGTGCGCGGCACGGGCTACTTCGCCCGCTGCCTCCAGCACGAGACGGACCACCTCTACGGCCGCCTGTACATCGACCGCCTCTCCAAGCGGGACCGGAAGAAGGCGCTCCAGATGATGGCCGAGGGCACGCCGCGCTACGAAACGGTTCCCAACGCGTAGGTGACGCGCGGGAGAAGAGCGGCGGGACGTCCCGGGGCGGAGCCCCTGGCGTCCCGCTCGCGCGGTTGACGCGCGTTGACCGATGGGTCACGCTCGGAGTCATCTCCCTCTCACCCATGGAGGCGGCATGTACAGACGCGCGGTACGCGTGCTGCTCACAATTGTCATGGTCGCGTCAGCAGCGCTGGCCGGCACGGTCACCACCGCCGGGACGGCGCACGCCGACAGTTGCTACACCTGGACCCGCACCCTCAGCCAGGGCATGCAGGGCGAGGACGTGCGCCAGCTCCAGATCCGGGTCTCCGGCTACCCCGGCTACGGCAACGTGCTCACGATCGACGGCGCCTACGGCCCGGCCACGGCGGCGGCCGTCCAGCGGTTCCAGTCGGCGTACGGGCTCGCCGCCGACGGCGTCGCGGGCCCGCAGACGTTCGACAAGCTCTACGCCCTCCAGGACGGCGACTGCACGCCGATCCACTTCTCCTACGCGGAGATGAACCGCTGCAACTCCGACTGGTCGGGCGGCGCGGTCAGCGCCTCGCAGGCGCGGGCGAACGCCCTGGTCACCATGTGGAAGCTGGAGGCGCTGCGGCACGCGCTGGGCGACGTGCCGATCACCACCAGCAGCGGCTTCCGGTCGTACGCCTGCAACAGCGCGGCCGGCGGCTCCTCCACCAGCCGCCATCTGTACGGCGACGCCGTCGATCTGGTCGGCAGCCCGTCGCTGTGCACGCTGGCCCAGCGGGCGCGCTACCACGGCTTCCGCGAGATCCTCGGCCCCGGCTACTCGGGCCACAACGACCACACGCACCTGGCGCACAAGTCCTCGCAGACCTGGTCCGCCCCGACCTGCGGCGTCTGACCGCGCACCCGGCCGGGGTCCGCCCCCGCCGTCGCGAGCCGGCGGCGGGGGCGGACCGTCGCACGCGGGCTCAGAAGTCGTCGTCGAACGAGACGCTGCCCTCGACCGCGACCTGATAGGCGGAGGCGCGGCGTTCGAAGAAGTTCGTCAGCTCCTGCACGTTCTGCAACTCCATGAAGGAGAACGGGTTCTCCGAGCCGAACACCGGCTTCAGGCCGAGCCGGGCCAGCCGCTGGTCGGCCACGCACTCCAGATAGGCGCGCATCGACTCGGTGTTCATCCCGGGCAGTCCCTCGCCGCACAGGTCATGGGCGAACTGGAGCTCGGCCTCGACCGCCTCGCGCAGCATCGCGGTGACCTCCCGCTCCAACTCGTCGTCGAACAGGCCGGGTTCCTCGCGGCGGACGGTGTCCACCACGGAGAACGCGAAGTCCATGTGCATGGACTCGTCCCGGAACACCCAGTTGGTGCCGGTGGCCAGCCCGTGCAGCAGCCCGCGCGAGCGGAACCAGTACACGTAGGCGAAGGCTCCGTAGAAGAACAGGCCCTCGATGCAGGCGGCGAAGCAGATCAGGTTGAGCAGGAAACGCCGCCGCTCCGCCGCCGTCTCCAGCCGGGTGATCTTCTCCACCGAGTCCATCCAGCGGAAGCAGAACCTGGCCTTCTCCCGGATGGACGGAATGTTCTCCACGGCGGCGAAGGCCGCCGCCCGCTCGTCCGGGTCCGGGAGGTAGGTGTCGAGCAGCGTCAGGTAGAACTGGACGTGCACCGCCTCCTCGAAGAGCTGCCGCGACAGGTACAGCCGCGCCTCGGGGGAGTTGATGTGCTTGTACAGCGTCAGGACCAGGTTGTTGGCGACGATCGAGTCACCGGTCGCGAAGAACGCCACCAGGCGGCCGATCATGTGCCGCTCGCCCGGGGAGAGCTTCGCCAGGTCGGCGACGTCCGAGTGGAGATCGACCTCCTCCACCGTCCAGGTGTTCTTGATGGCGTCCCGGTACCGGTCGTAGAACTCGGGGTACCGCATCGGGCGCAGCGTCAGCTCGAAGCCGGGGTCGAGCAGGTTCCTGGCCGTCGACGCGGGAGTCGACGCGGCGGTTGTCGAAGGGGCTGTCGCGGGGGTTGTCACTGGCACGCCTCGCAGGACTCGGGGTTCTCCAGGGAGCAGGCCACGGCGGCCTCCTCCGGAACGGGCGCCGCGACCCGGGCGGACCGCGCGATCCGCGTCGCGGGGCGGGAGCGCAGGTAGTACGTCGTCTTCAGCCCGCGCTTCCAGGCGTAGGCGTACATCGAGCTGAGCTTGCCGATGGTGGGCGCGGCCATGAACAGGTTGAGCGACTGGCTCTGGTCCAGGTACGGGGTGCGGGCGGCGGCCATGTCGATCAGGGCGCGCTGCGGCAGCTCCCACGCCGTGCGGTACAACGCCCGTACGTCGTCGGGCAGTCCGGGCAGCCCGTCGACCGAGCCGTTCGCCTCGCGCAGCGCCTCGCGGGTCGCGGCGTCCCAGCGGCCGAGCCGCTTCAGCTCCGCCACCAGGTAGGTGTTGACCTGGAGGAACTCCCCGCTCAGCGTCTCGCGCTTGAACAGGTTCGACACCTGCGGCTCGACGCACTCGTAGACCCCGGCGATCGAGGCGATGGTGGCGGTCGGGGCGATGGCGAGCAGCAGCGCGTTGCGCAGGCCGGTGCGGGCGACGCGGGCGCGCAGGGCGAGCCAGCGCGCGGACCAGGCGGGTTCGGCGTCGGGGTAGTGGTCGGGGTGGAGCACGCCCCGCGCGGTGCGGGTGTCGTCCCAGGCGGGGAGCGGGCCGTGCCGCTCGGCGAGGTCGGCGGAGGTCTCGTAGGCGACGAGCATGATCCGCTCGGCGATGCGGGTGGACAGCTCGCGGGCCTCGGGGGAGTCGAACGGCAGCCGGAGCCGGAAGAAGACGTCCTGGAGGCCCATCACGCCCAGACCGACCGGCCGCCAGCGGGAGTTGGAGGCGGCGGCCTGCCCGGTCGGGTAGTAGTTGATGTCCACGACGCGGTCGAGGAACGTGACGGCGGTGCGGACGGTGGCGTCCAGCCGGTCCCAGTCCATCGCGTCGTCGGCGCCGAGGTGCGCGGCGAGGTTGACCGAGCCGAGGTTGCACACGGCGGTCTCGCCGTCGTCGGTGACCTCCAGGATCTCGGTGCAGAGGTTCGAGGAGTGCACGACCGAGCCGGGCCGGGCGGTCTGGTTGGCGGTGCGGTTGGCCGCGTCCTTGAACGTCATCCAGCCGTTGCCGGTCTGCGCCAGGGTCCGCATCATCCGGGCGTACAACTGCCGAGCGGGCACGGTCCGCAGGGCCAGCCCCTGGGCCTCGGCCCGGCGGTAGGCCGTGTCGAAGTCGTCGCCCCACAGGTCCACCAGCGCGGGCACGTCCACCGGGGAGAACAGCGACCAGTCGGCGTCCGCCTCGACCCGGCGCATGAACTCGTCGGGGATCCAGTGCGCGATGTTCAGGTTGTGGGTGCGGCGGGCCTCCTCCCCGGTGTTGTCCCGCAGTTCGAGGAACTCCTCGATGTCCGCGTGCCAGGTCTCCAGGTAGACGCAGGCCGCGCCCTTGCGCCGGCCGCCCTGGTTGACCGCGGCGACCGAGGAGTCGAGGGTGCGCAGGAACGGGACGATGCCGTTGGACGTGCCGTTGGTGCCGCGGATCAGCGAGCCCCGGGCCCTGATCCGCGACCAGGACAGGCCGATCCCGCCGGCGTGCTTCGACAGCCGGGCGATCTGGTGGTACCGCTCGTAGATCGAGTCCAGCTCGTCGTGGGGGGAGTCCAGCAGGTAGCAGGAGGACATCTGCGGGTGGCGCGTCCCGGAGTTGAACAGGGTGGGGGAGGACGGCAGGTAGGCCAGCGAGCTGATCAGCCGGTAGAACGCGGCGACTTCGGCGAGCGCCGGCTCGTCGTCGCCGGCGGCCAGCCCGCAGGCGACCCGGAGCAGGAAGTGCTGCGGGGTCTCGATGACCTTGCGGGTGACCGGGTGCCGCAGCACGTAGCGGGACTCGACGGTGCGCAGCCCGAAGTACTCGAACCGGTCGTCGGCGCCGTCCGCGATCGCCTCGGCCACCAGGGCGTCGAGCCGGTCCGCGTGCCGGGCGGCGAACGCCGCGGTGCGGTCGGCGATCAGCCCCTCGCGGTGACCGACCGCGACGGAGGCGGAGAACGACACCGCGCCCTGCCCGGCGGCCTCCTCGCGGATGGCGAGGGTCAGCAGCCGGGCCGCGAGCCGTGAGTACGCCGGGTCCTCCGCGATGAGCCCGGCGGCGGCCTCGATGGCCAGGGCCCGCGTCGCGGTCTCCCCGGAGCCGGGCTGGAGCCCCCGCGCGACGGCCCGGGCCACCCGGCCGGGGTCGGCGGCGGGAAGGTCGGCGGTCAACTCGGCCAGCGTGCGCGACAACGCGGCTGTGGCCGGCTCCACGGGTGCGACGGGTGCGATGGTCACTCGGTCTCTCCCTCGGTTCGCGGTGGCCGCACGGGCGGCGGCGGTGGGGAGCGCGCGAGGGCATGCGAGGGCATGCCGGAACCGCCGCTGTGGCACAGCAAAGGCTTCGTCGCGCGTCGTCCACCGGCCCGACCCGCGAGGCCCGGACTTGTCCCGTGCCGCCCGCGGCGGGCCGGACACACGGCGGGCAGCGCGGAACAACCCGCCGCGCACCGGTGGGGAACCGTCAGGACGTGCGCCGGATCCCCTGGGGCGACAGCGAGTTGAGCATACATCTTGTGCTGGCGGATGCGAGAGCCCCTATATGTTGTGCCGTTGGTCTCGTCGGGGTGCAAGGTCAGGTGCAAGGTCAACTGCGAACGCGTGAAGGGGGTCCCCCGGAAGGTGCTCCCAGTCGCGCTCCGGCGCCCTGACGAACCCCAGCCGCCCGTACAGCCGGTGTGCCGTGTGCATCTGCGACGCACTGGAAATGACCACGCGGCGCAGCCCCCGCGCCCGCGCGCGTCGCAGGCACTCGCGCACCAGCGCCTCGCCCACCCCCCGGCCGCGTGCCCCGGGCGACACGGCCAGCATCCGGAACTCGGCCTCGCCCTCCCCGGCGAGGTGCGCCAACTCCCCGCCGTCGCCCACAAAGGTGACCGACCCGAGCGGCACCCGCCCGGCCGCGGCGACCGCCACCAGCAGCTCGGCGTGGACCGCGCGCCGCGCGGCGTCCCGCAGCTCCGTCAGATACGGGTCGGCCTCCCCGAACGTGAGCAGCCCGTCCGCGAGAAAGGCCCGGGCGGTCAACTCGCCCACCGCCCCGTACTCCTCCGGGCGGGCGTCCCTGATCACGATGTCCATGCACGCAGTGTCACCGACGGCACTGACACTCCCAAGGGTTCACCTCAGCGGTCCGCGCGCAGCACGAAGAAGCCGGCCTCCTCGGCGACGACCGTGTACCGGGCCTCCGGGTAGAGCCCCTGGGCGTAGTCGACCATCGACGCGGGGGTCTGGTGCGCGTCGTAGTAGGCGATGTACCGCGGCGGCCCGTCGTCGCCCTGCCCGATCCAGAACACCCGGCAGCGTCCGGTGAGCCGGGAGATCGGCCGGACGTTGGCCGCGACCTCGGCGCCGTCCGGCACCGCCGCCAGCACCCGTTCGCCCGCCTCGGCGGCCGGTCCCGCCCGGTAGGTGGCGGCGTGGGTCAGGGTGGCCACCGGCAGCGCCGTGCTCAGCGCCAGCGCGGCGGTCACCGCCATGGCGGGCGCGGGGGGGGCGGAGGCGCGCAGCCAGGGCCGCGAGGAATGCCGGCCCCGGTGGACGGCGTCGGCCAGCGCCAGGGCGGCGACGGGCATCAGGACGGCGCTGTAGTGCCAGTCGGTGCCCCAGTAGTGCGGCTCCTGCGAGACGAACCGCCACGCGAGGGTCGGCGCCGCGACGAGCAGCAGGGGCGAACGCAGCGCCAGCAGCCCGGTGGTGGGCACCAGCACCCACAGCAGGGTGCGGAACTTCTCCTCGCCGCCGGTCAGCACCTGATCGAGGGGCCCGCCGCCGTCCTCGCCGAGCTTGGTCCAGTAGTCGTACTCGCCCCCGGAGTTGAACGCCGGTATGACCACGCTGATGATCAGGCCGCAGGCGATCACGCAGAACGCGGCCACGCCCAGCGCGGCGGGCGCGACGCGGGCGTCCCGCCCGTGCCGGGCCCGGACGGCGACGACCACGGCGATGGCCGCGGCCGTCGCGCCCAGGTCCTCCTTGACCAGCAGCAGCGGCAACGCCCAGTTCAGGGCCGCGCGCCACCGTTCGCGCAGGATCGCCTCCAGCGCGAACGCGATCAGCGGGACGGCGAAACAGATCTCGTGGAAGTCGAAGTCCACCGCGCGCTGCACGCCCCACGACAGCCCGTACGCCACGCCGATCGCCGCGCCCCTGGCGCGGCCGAGGAGGTGGGCGGCGGCCCGGGTCACCGGGACGACGGCGAGGGCGAACAGCGCGGCCTGGGCCACCAGAAGCGTCACCGGGGTGGGGAACAGCCGGTAGAACGGGGCGATCAGCGCGGTGACCGGGCTGAAGTGGTCGCCCAGGATGGGGAATCCGGGCCCCTTGAGGTCGGCGACCGGGGTCTGGAGGTGGGCGTAGGAGCGGACGACCTGCTCGAAGATGCCCAGGTCCCAGGAGCGGTTGTCGAGGCGGTGGTAACGGGTCACCGACAGCGCCGTGTAGACGGCGAAGAAGGCCACGGCCAGCAGGGAGGGGTCGCGCCGGGCGCGGCGGGCGGCGGCCGTGGGCGGGGATATTCGCGCGGCCGGGGCGTCGGTCGCGGTCGGGGAGGTCATCGTCATCTGGGCACCGGGGGAGGAGGCGGTCACCGGACGGGGGCCGGGATCTCTGCTCGGAATACGCTCCAGACCCCGCCGCCGGTTGACAACCCCCGGGCGGAAATACCCTCGCCGACCGTCCCGTCACGCGCGGTGACGGCCGCGGGCGGTGGGGGCGCGGGCCCCCACCGCCCGGGTGCGGTCAGCAGCAGCCGCGGTGGTGGCCGCCGCGGGGATCGGCGTACCGCTCGTCCACGCGGCGGTGCTCGAACTCGCGGCGGCTGAGGACCCGCGCCGCCGGGTCCGCGCGGCGGGCCCGTTCCACGTAGCGGTCGTAGGCGTTCTCGCCGGTGAACTCGGTGACGTACCAGCGCAGCCAGGCGGCGGCCCGGCGCGGTGCGGTGGTCAGCTTCACTCCCGTACCTCCTGTGTCGGTGGCCCGGCGGGCGGCTCCTCGGGGATGCCGCCGCCGGGGCCGAGACCGGCCGCGGCGAGCGCGGCGCGTTCCTCCCGGGTGGGGACGAGCCCGGCCGGGGCGATCAGCCGCGACGGCGTGTACGGCGCCTCGCGCAGCGCCGTGGCCCCGGGGTTCCGTACCGCCTTGACGCATACCCGCAGGGCGTCGGCGAAGACCACCAGGACCAGCAGCGCGAGCGCGGCGGACAGGGCGGCGTCCACCGTGGCGTTGTTCACGATGGTCCGCATGTCGCCCATGTCCTGGGCGCCGGTGAGCAGTTCGCCCCGGTCGATGCCGTCCTGGTAGAGGTCGCGGCGGGCGAGGAAGCCGACGGCCGGGTCGCCGGAGAAGACCTTCTGCCAGCTCGCGGTGAGCGTCACCAGCGAGACCCAGGCCAGCGGCAGCAGCGTGACCCAGACGTGGCGCAGCCGGCCCGACTTCACCAGCAGGACCGTGCAGATGGCCAGGGCGACGGCGGCCAGGAGCTGGTTGGAGATGCCGAAGACGGGATAGAGCGTGTTGATCCCGCCGAGCGGGTCGTTGACGCCGATCCACAGCAGCGAGCCCCAGAGCGCCACCACGATGCCGCTGGTCAGCCACACCCCGGGCAGCCAGGCCGAGGAGCGCAGCCGGCCGAGCCGGGGGTGCACGCTGGCCAGCGCGTCCTGGAGGATGAACCGGCCGACCCGGGTGCCCGCGTCGATCGCGGTCAGGATGAACAGCGCCTCAAACATGATCGCGAAGTGATACCAGAAGCTCATCATGCTGTCGCCGCCGATGATGTCGGCGAGGATCCCGGCCAGCCCGAGGGCCAGGGTCGGCGCCCCGCCGGTCCGGGACAGCAGCGACTGCTCCTCCACCGACTCGGCGGCGGCGGTGAGTTGCTCCGGGGTGAGGGTGAACCCCCAGGACGAGACGGTCTCCGCCGCCGCCTGCACGCTGTCGCCGATGACGGCGGGCGGCGCGTTCATCGCGAAGTAGACGCCGGGGTCGAGCACACAGGCCGCCGTGATCGCCATCAGCGCGACCGAGGACTCCATCAGCATCGCGCCGTAGCCGATGGTCCGGATCTGGCTCTCCTTCTGGATCATCTTCGGGGTGGTGCCCGAGGAGATCAGCGAGTGGAAGCCGGAGACGGCGCCGCAGGCGATGGTGATGAAGACGAACGGGAAGAGCGAGCCGGCGAAGACCGGCCCCTCGCCGTTGCCCGCGAAGTCGGTGACGGCCTCCATCCGCAGGTCGGGCAGGGTGACCAGGATGGCCAGGGCCAGCAGCCCGATGGTGCCGATCTTCATGAACGTCGACAGGTAGTCGCGCGGCACCAGCAGCAGCCACACCGGCATCACCGAGGCCGCGAAGCCGTAGAGCATCAGCCAGATCACCAGGGTCCTGGGATCGAGGGTGAACGCGTCGGCCAGGCCCGACTCCGCGACCCAGCGGCCCCCGGCGATGGCCAGCAGCAGCAGCGCCACGCCGATGACGGTGACCTCCGCGACCCGGCCCGGCCGCAGATGGCGCAGGTAGAAGCCCATGAAGAGGGCGATGGGAACGGTCATGCCGACCGAGAACGCGCCCCAGGGCGACTCGGCCAGCGCGCTCACCACGACCAGGGCCAGCACCGCCAGCAGGATGATCATGATGACGAAGATGGCGATCACCGCGGCGGCGCCGCCGACCGGGCCGATCTCCTCGCGGGCGATCTGGCCCAGGCTCTTGCCGTCGCGCCGGGTGGAGAAGAAGAGCACCACCATGTCCTGGACGGCCCCGGCGAAGATCACACCGGTGACGATCCACAGGGTGCCGGGCAGATAGCCCATCTGCGCCGCGAGCACCGGCCCGACCAGCGGCCCGGCGCCCGAGATGCCGGCGAAGTGGTGGCCGAGCAGCACCCGCCGGTCGGTCGGGTGGTAGTCCAGCCCGTCGTCCAGCCGCTCCGCCGGGGTGGCCCGGGTGGCGTCGGTTCTCAGCACGCGGTGCGCGATGTAGCGCGAGTAGAAGCGGTACCCGATGGCGTACGAGCCGAGCGCCGCCGCGATCATCCAGGCGGCGGAGACGTCCTCGCCCCTGGAGAGCGCCAGCATGGCCCAGCCGATCGCGCCGACGACGGCGACGGTCGTCCACAGGGCGACGGACCGCGCGCGGGGCGCGCGGACGAGGTGTGGGGGTGGGGGTCGCACGGTTTCCTCCGGCCTGTCCTCCTTGACTGACAGAGCCGGAATCTAGGCCAGGAAGCGGCCCGGTGACCATGGGGCCCCGAGGGCTACCCCGCCGGCTTCTCCGGATGGCCCGGGTGCGGCCGTTCCAGGGTCGCCACGAACTTGTACCGATCGCCCCGGTAGACCGAGCGCACCCACTCCACCGGCTCGCCCCTGGTGTCCCGCGAGTGCCGGGAGAGCAGGAGCATCGGCAGGCCCACGTCCGTGCCGAGCAACCCGGCCTCGCGCGGGCTGGCCAGGGAGGTCTCGATGGTCTCCTCGGCGCGGGCGAGATGGACGTCGTACACCTCGGCCAGCGCCGTGTACAGCGAGGCGTACCGCGCCAGGCTGCGGCGCAGCGCGGGGAAGCGCTCCTGCGACAGATGGGTCGTCTCGATCGCCATCGGCTCGCCGCTGGCCAGGCGCAGCCGCTCGATGCGCAGTACCCGGCCGCCCTCCGGCAGGCCGAGCAGCCGGCTGAGCTGCTCGTCGGCGGTGACGTAGCCGATCTCCAGCAACTGCGAGGCCGGTTCCAGACCCTGGGCGCGCATGTCCTCGGTGTAGGAGGTCAGGTGCAGCGCCTGGGAGACCTTCGGCTTGGCGACGAACGTGCCCTTGCCCTGGATGCGTTCCAGCCGCCCCTCCACCACCAGCTCCTGAAGGGCCTGGCGGACCGTGGTCCGGGAGGTGTCGAACTCGGTGGCCAGCGTCCGCTCCGGCGGCACGGGCGTGCCGGGCGCGAGCGTCTCGGTCATCCGCAGCAGATGGCGCTTGAGCCGG
Organism: Streptomyces specialis; assembly: GCF_001493375.1. Classification (GTDB taxonomy): domain Bacteria; phylum Actinomycetota; class Actinomycetes; order Streptomycetales; family Streptomycetaceae; genus Streptomyces; species Streptomyces specialis. The sequence goes on along the minus strand of NZ_LN929896.1, from coordinate 872,621 downwards.
TAGTACTTCGGGACGCGGGCGGTGCGGGTGCGGTCCGTCCCCTCCGGTCCCCGGCCGGCCGGACCGTTCGCCGGCGCTTCCCCCTCCGCGGCCATGTCCCGCCTTCCCGACTCGTTCGGGTCTCCCGTCACCGGCTCCTCCGAGATTTCGCGGCTCACATCGTGACACGGGCCCCGAGCGGTGGCGTCGCCGGACAGATGTCGGTCCGGTAACGGACCTGCCGCCCCTCCTCGTGGGCCCTTGACACCCCCGCTTGGTCTAGTCCAAGCTCCGCTGCAACTGGTCTACACCTCTTGTCCCGGGCCAGGAGCATACCGGCCGTCCCCGGGCCACCAGTGAGGGGTCCGGCCCTGTGAGGAGGGTGCAATGAAGCGCAAGCTGATCGCCGCCGTCGGCGCGGCGACCCTGACGGCCACCGTGGCGGCGTGCGGCTCCGGCGGCAGCGGCGGTGGCGGAGGCGGCTCCCACTCCCTCACCGTCTGGCTGATGGACGGCTCCGCCCCGCAGGCGTGGCTCGACGAGCTCAACGCCGCGTTCGAGGCCGAGCACGGCGTCGAGGTCACCGTCGAGATCCAGCAGTGGGACGGCATCCAGGACCGGATCACCACCGCCCTCTCCGAGGACGGCACCGTGGACGTGCTGGAGATCGGCAACACCCAGACCGTCGGCTACGCCAACACCGGCGGCCTCGCCGACCTCGGCGAGTTCGCCGACCAGCCCTGGGCGGAGAACATGCTCGCCTCCGCCGAGGTGGACGGCACGCTCTACGCCCTGCCCTGGTACGGCGCCAGCCGCGCCGTCGTCTACGACAAGAGCGTCTGGGCCGAGGCCGGCGCCGAGGTGCCCACCACCCGCGAGGAGTGGATCGAGGCCCTGGAGCTGATCGAGGAGAACACCGACGCCGAGCCCATCTACCTGCCGGGCCAGAGCTACTACGTGCTGGGCGGCTTCATCGCCGACGAGGGCGGCGCCTTCGCCGTCGAGAACGGCGACGAATGGGCCGGGGCCCTGGCCACGCCGGAGGGCGAGGCCGGGATGGACTTCTACCGCGAACTCCAGTCGTTCTCCGACTCGCCGACCGACAACGACGAGGCGTCCCCGCAGCAGTCCACCGACATCGTGCCCAACCAGGACGTCGCCTCCTGGATCGGCCTGGGCTGGGAGGCCAACGCCGCCGTCGCCGCCATCGAGGAGCGGGGCGGCGAGGCCGACTTCGGCTACTTCCCGATCCCCGGCAAGACCGCGGACGAACTCGGCCACGTCTTCCTCGGCGGCTCCAACCTCGCCGTGAACGAGCGGGCCGGCGACAAGGAACTGGCCACGGAGTGGCTGCGGATGGCCACCTCCCAGGAGTGGGCCCAGAAGTACGTGGACGCCGGCAACGACGGCGTGGTGCCCAACCGGACGGACGTCACCGCCGAGCCCGAGGCCGGCAGCTTCGCCGAGGCCATGGTCCGATCCGCCGACACCGGCTTCCTGCCGCCGCTCACCACCGGCTGGGCCAACGTCGAGACGCAGCCCAACCCCATCAAGGAACTGATGACCAAGGCCCTCAACGGCGACGACTACCGGTCCGCCGCCGAGGAGGCCGACGCGGAGATCACCACCCGCATCAACCGCGAATAGCCCGCCCCCGGGGGAGTGCCGCCGGACCACCGTCCGGCGGCATCCCCGTTTCCCCGCCGGAGGAGACCACCCCGCATGACCGTGCCCTTCGAGGAAGCCCCACCCCGGGTGCCCGGCCCGCCGGCCGTCGGCCCGCCGGGACGCCCGGCGCGGCGCGGACGGCCGGGCGGCTGGGTGCCGTACCTGCTGCTCGCCCCGGCGGTCGCGGCCCTGCTCGCGGTCCTGGGCTACGCGCTCGTCCGCAACGTCCTCATCTCCTTCCAGGAGTTCGGCCGCCGCCAGCTCATCTCCCGGACCACCGAGTGGACCGGCCTCGACAACTACCGCGCGGTGGTGGAGGACCAGCGGTTCTGGGACTCGGTCGCGCGGACCTTCGCCTTCATGGCCGTCAACGTGGTGCTGATCATGGTCCTCGGCACCCTCACCGGACTGCTGCTGGGCGCCCTCGGCCGCCCGATGCGGCTGCTGCTGTCCATCGCGCTGGTCGCCGCCTGGGCGATGCCCGTCATCGCCAGCACCACCGTCTTCCAGTGGCTGTTCGACACCCAGTTCGGCGTCGCCAACTGGGCGATGCGCGGCCTCGGTTTCTCCGGCTACGACCAGCACAACTGGTTCGCCAGCGGCACCTCCACGCTCGCCATCGTCACCGTGCTGATCGTCTGGGCCTCCGTGCCGTTCGTCGCCCTCAACCTCTACGCCGGCCTGACCACCGTCAGCGGCGAGATCTACGAGGCGGCCCGCGTGGACGGCGCGTCCTCCTGGCGGATCTTCTGGTCCGTCACCGCGCCGATCATGCGCCCGTTCTTCCTCATCACCACGTTCCTGGAGATCATCTGGGTCTTCAAGGCGTTCACCCAGATCTACGCCATGAACGGCGGCGGCCCGGACCGCGAGTCCGAGACCCTGCCCGTGATGGCCTACATGGAGGGCATGGGCCAGAACCAGTACGGCACGGCCGCCGCGATCTCCGTGCTGACCCTGGTCATCCTGCTGATCGCCATGTCCTTCTACTTCCGCCTGATCCTCAAGCAGGAGAAGGAGCAGGAGCGTTGATGAAGACTTCGACCGCGCGCAGGATCTGGCTCAACGGAACGGCGCTGCTGCTCTCCGCGGTGTTCCTCTTCCCCGTGTACTGGATGTTCTCCACCTCGTTCAAGGACAACTCCGAGGTGCTGACGAAGGATCCGGTCTTCCTCTTCACGCCCACCTTCGAGCACTACTCCACCGCCACCGGCGTGGACCTCTTCTGGACCTTCGTCGGCAACAGCCTGCTGGTGACCGTCGGCGCCGTCCTGCTGGCCCTCACCGTGGCGCTGGCCGCGAGCTACGCCCTGGCCCGGATGCGGTTCCGTGGCCGCCGCGGCATGGTCCTGGCCGTGATGATGGCCCAGATGGCGCCGTGGGAGATCCTCATCATCGTCGTGTACCTCAACGCCCGCGACGCCGAGGCCCTCAACAGCCTGGGCTTCCTCACCCTCGTCTACTTCGTGATGGCACTGCCGTTCACCATCTGGACGCTGCGCGGCTTCATCGCCGCCGTGCCCAGGGAACTGGAGGAGTCCGCGATGATCGACGGCTGCAACCGCGCCCAGGCGTTCCTCCGCGTCATCTTCCCGCTGCTCGCCCCCGGCCTGATGGCGACCTCGCTGTTCGGCTTCATCCTGGCGTGGAACGAGTACGCCATGGTCCTGGTGCTCAACAAGGCGCCGGACAAGGCCACGCTCCCGCTGTGGCTCACCCAGTTCCAGACGAACTTCGGCAACGACTGGGGCGCGACCATGGCGGCCTCCTCCATGTTCACCGTTCCGGTGCTCCTCGTCTTCCTCATCCTCCAGCGACGGGTCACCGGCGGCATCGCCGCGGGTGCCGTGAAGGGATAGCGCCCGCCCATGACGACCGCCGCGCACGCCTCCGACACCCTCACCCGGGACGCGCTCGCCGTCCTCCAGCCCACGTTCACCGGCACCACCACCGCCCCCGTCTGGCTGCTGCGGCAGTTGGAGAACGGCATGACCGGCGTCGGCCTGTTCGGCAGGAACGTCGTCTCGCCCGACCAGCTCGCCGGGCTCACCGCCCAGTTGCGCCAGGCCAACCCCGACGTGCTGATCGCGATCGACGAGGAGGGCGGCGACGTCACCCGGCTGGAGGTCCACGGCGGGTCCTCGTTCCCCGGCAACCACGCGCTGGGCAGCGTGGACGACCCGGAACTGACCCGCACGGTCGCCGCCGCGCTCGGCCGGCGGCTCGCGGCGGCCGGTGTCACCCTCAACTGGGCGCCCTCCGCCGACATCAACACCGACCCGCGCAACCCCGTCATCGGCGTCCGCTCCTTCGGCGACGACCCGGCGCTGGTCGCCCGCCACACCGTCGCCTACGTCGAGGGCCTCCAGAGCGCGGGCGTCGCCGCCTGCGTCAAGCACTTCCCCGGCCACGGCAACACCAGCGTCGACTCCCACCTGGCGCTGCCCCGCGTCGACGTCGACCTCGAAACCCTGCGCGCCCGCGAACTGGTGCCGTTCCGGGCCGCCGTCGCGGCCGGCGTCCGGTCCGTGATGAGCGCCCACATCCTGCTGCCCGCCCTCGACCCCGACCGCCCCGGCACCCTCAGCCCGGCCGTCCTCACCGGCCTGCTCCGCGCCCCCGAGAGCGCCGGGGGCCTCGGCTTCGAGGGGCTGATCTTCTCCGACGCCATCGAGATGCGGGCCATCTCCGGCCGCCACGGCCTGGACCACGGCTGCGTCCTGGCCGTCGCCGCCGGGGCCGACGCCATCTGCGTCGGCGGCACCCCCTCCGACGAGGCCGAGGTGCTGCGCCTGCGCGACGCCCTGGTCGCCGCCGTCCGCACGGGCCACCTGCCCGAGGAACGGCTGGGGGACGCCGCCGAACGCGTCCGCGCCCTGGCCCGCTGGACCGCCGGCTGTCCCTTTTACACCTCTGACTCTGCCGCCGAAGACGATCGTGTAGCTCTCGGCGGGCTCCGCGTCATTCAGGCACAAACGCCGTTCCCGCTGCCAGCCTGTGTCTACCTTACTACACTCACCCAACCGCCCGTACGAGCCGCTGACCGTCCCGCCCTACGTCGCCGTCCTCACGCCCGCCGCCAACAACGCGGCCGGCGCCGCCACCCCGTGGGGCCTCGCCGCCGAACTGGACGCCCTGCTGCCCGGCACCCGCACCGACACCTTCGGCCGGACCGACGCCGAACGCGTCGGCACCGGCGCGCTCACCGCCCGCCTGCTGGACACCGCCGGGGACCGCCCGCTGGTCGTCGTCGTCCGGGACGTCCACCGCCACCCCTGGATGGCGGACGCGCTCCGCGCGCTGCTGACCGCCCGCCCCGGCGCCACCGTCGTCGAGATGGGCGTGCCCCACGCCCCGCCCGCCGGCGGCCTGCACATCGCGACCCACGGCGCCGCGCGGGTCTGCGGCCGGGCCGCCGCCGAGGTCATCACCGGACAGCTCACCACCCAGCCCTGACCGGCCCCAGGAGGCACCGAACCATGTCCGCCACACGGCCGGGACACCTGATGTCCGGCGAGATGGCCGAGCAGCCCGCGGTGCTCCGCCGCCTGCTCACCGAGGGCGCGCCCCGCGTCCGCGAGGTCGCCGCGCGGATCGCGGCCAGGAACCCGCGCTTCGTCCTGCTCACCGCGCGGGGCACCTCGGACAACGCGGCCCTGTACGCCAAGTACCTGATCGAGATCCTGCTCGGCAAACCGTGCGGCCTGACGTCGATGTCCACCACCACGGCGTACGGCGCCACCCCCGACCTCACCGACTGCCTCGTCGTCGCGGTCAGCCAGTCCGGCGGCTCGCCCGATCTGGTCGCCTCCACCACGGCCGCCCGCCGGGCCGGGGCCATCACCCTGGCCGTGACCAACAACGCGGACTCGCCGCTCGCCCACACCGCCGAGTTCCACATCGACATCCTCGCCGGACCGGAACGCGCGCTGCCGGCCACCAAGACGTACACGGCCGAGCTGCTCGCCCTGAACCTCCTGGTCGAGGGCCTGCGCGGCGGTGACGGGGCGCCCGCCGCGCGGGCCCTGCCCGGTCTGGCCGAGGCCGTCCTCGCCCGCCAGGAGGAGATCGGGCGGCTCGCCGCCCGCTACCGGTTCGCCGGGCGGATGGTCCTCACCTCGCGCGGCTACGGCTACCCGACCGCCAAGGAGGCCGCGCTGAAGCTGATGGAGACCAGCTACATCCCGGCCCTGGCGTACTCCGGCGCCGACCTGCTGCACGGCCCGCTGGCCATGGTGGACAACGTCTCGCCGGTGATCGCCGTCGTCCCGCGCGGTCGCGGCGGCGAGGCGCTGCGGCCGGTGCTGGACCGGCTGCGGGACCGGGGGGCGGACCTGGTGGTGATCGGGCCGCGAGCCGAGGTGGCCGCCGCCTCCGCCGGGTTCGCGCTGCCCACCGACGGCGTGCCGGAGGAACTCCAGCCGATCCTGGAGATCATCCCGCTCCAGCTTCTCGCCCACGAGGTGACCATCGCGCGGGGCCAGGACCCGGACGCGCCACGGGCGCTGGCGAAGGTGACCGAGACCCGCTGAGCGGGCCGCTCGGGCGGCGGGGGCCGCGGAACGCGGAAGGCCCCGGAAGCACCCACGGGCCGCGGCGCCGGAGAGGGACCCTCAACCCTCTCGGCACCGCAGCCCGGAGCGATTTGCGGGCCCGGGACGCCGTCAGGGCAGAGAGCGTCTCGGGACCTCGCTCTGCTCTCCAGTGCGGGGAGAGCAGAAGTCCTGCGTGCGCACTCCATTGTGGACCCGCCCCGCGCGATGTGTCCATGCTCTGAACGCGGTTCCCGACGTATTTACCCCTACGTCATCGACTCTTGTAGTGCGGGACCGCTGCCCTTGGCCCCCGGTAAGCTCGCGGGTGTGCCCTCCATGAACGACCTCGTCCGCCAGCACACCGACCTCGGGGAGAGCGACCTCGAGTGGCTCCACCTCCTGGTCTCCGAGTGGCAGCTCCTGTCGGATCTCTCCTTCGCGGACCTGGTGCTCTGGCTGCCGACCTCCGACGGCACCCGCTATGTCTCGGTGGCGCAGATGCGGCCCAACACGGGCCCCACGTCGTACCAGGACGACATGGTGGGCCACCTCGTCCCGCGCGGCCGGCGCCCGCTGCTCGACGTCGCCCTCGACGAGGGCCGCATCGTGCGCGAGGGCGACCCGGAGTGGCGCGAGGAGGTGCCGGTCCGGGTGGAGTCCATCCCGGTCCGCCGCGAGGGCCGGGTGCTCGGCGTCATCGCCCGCAACACCAACCTGCTGACCGTGCGCACCCCCAGCCGTCTGGAGCTGACCTACCTCCAGAGCGCCGCCGACCTGGCGCAGATGATCGCCGGCGGCGCCTTCCCGTTCCCCGGCCAGCAGGTCGGGATGGACCGGGCGCCCCGGGTGGGCGACGGCTTCATCCGGCTCGACGCCGAGGGCGTGGTGCAGTACGCCAGCCCCAACGCCCTGTCCGCGTACCACCGGCTCGGGCTGGCGACCGACCTGGTGGGACTGCCGCTGGGCCCCACCACCGCCGACCTGGCCCCCACGCGCGGCCCGGTGGACGAGTCGCTGGTGAAGCTCGCCAGCGGTTACGCCCCCAGGGAGGCGGAGATCGAGGGCCAGGACTGCGTCATCCAGTTGCGCGCGATCCCGCTCAAGCCCCGGGGCGAGCGCATCGGTTCGCTGATCCTGCTCCGGGACGTCACCGAGCTGCGGCGCCGCGAGCGGGAGTTGATGACGAAGGACGCCACCATCCGGGAGATCCACCACCGGGTGAAGAACAACCTCCAGACCGTGGCCGCCCTGCTGCGCCTCCAGTCCCGCCGCATCGGCGCGACCGGGGACAGCCGGGCCAGGGCCGCGCTGGACGAGGCGGTCCGCCGGGTCGGCTCGATCGCCATCGTGCACGAGACGCTCTCGCAGAACCTGGACGAGCGCGTGGAGTTCGACGAGATCGCGGACCGGGTGATCGCCATGGTGGGCGAACTCTCCCCGGACGGCCGGGGCGTCGGGCGCCGCACCGGACGGTTCGGGATTCTCGACGCGGAGACCGCGACCCCGCTCTCCATGGTGCTGACGGAAGTTCTCCAGAACGCCTTGGAACACGCGTTCCCGGCGGGGGAGCGGGGCTCGATCGAGGTGGGCGCCCAGCGCCCGGAGAACCGGAAGGACCCGGACCGGCTGTTGGTCACCGTGCAGGACAACGGGCGCGGCCTGCCGGAGGGTTTCGACCCGCGCAGCGACGGCAATCTGGGGCTCCAGATCGTCCGGACGCTGGTGGAGGGCGAGTTGGGCGGCCGGTTCGACATGCTGGCGGCCGAGGACGGCGGCACCCGCGTGGTGATCGACCTGCCGCTGGAACAGCAGAAGAGCTGAGAGCGCCGGCCGTGCCCGGAAAGCGGTGAACCCCGTCCCGCGATGACAGGGTTCGCGGGACGGGGCTCATCGCTGAATCGCGATATGCACCGGGGGTGCTGCGCGTGCTACGGCTCGGGGCAGCAAATGGGGGTCAGGCGCTCGCCTTGCGCGCCCGGTTGCGAGCGGCGCGACGCTTCATGGCGCGGCGCTCGTCCTCGCTCATTCCGCCCCAGACACCGGAGTCCTGGCCGGACTCCAGGGCCCACTGCAGGCACTGCTCCATGACGGGGCAGCGGCGACAGACGGCCTTGGCTTCCTCGATCTGCAGCAGCGCAGGACCGGTGTTGCCGATGGGGAAGAAGAGCTCGGGGTCCTCCTCGCGGCAAACGGCGCTGTGACGCCAGTCCATGTCTGCTCCATCTCCTGCACGTTGCAGTTACATTGCTTGTGAATGTGAACGCTTTCACGAATCCCCCCACAAATACGAGCCGTTACTCAAGCGTCTTCAAAAGGAGACCCTCGCGCTGCGGACCCGCAGAGTGGAGAAGTGGATTCGGGCTCTCAAGGGGGCCGATGCTTCGGCCGTCCCGATCGCCATGAAGAGGTTCGCAAACCTCGGGCGTCGGCACAACCCCTTCCAGAAAGTTTTTTTTGAATCCTCGGTGTCGCCTAGCTCACAGCCCTACTTCCCTCGGGTGGAGACTGCGCTAAACGTTCGAGTGTAAGGACTTTTGGTCGTTCCGCTCACACAATCACACGCAGTGCACGGTGCACGCCTGTGAACGAGACGCTTGTGCGGACCCCCAGGTGGTCCCCGTCGAGCTGAAACGGGAGTGGCACCTGCGATCGCAAGGTGAAGTCCGATTCGTCGTGCAGCGACACCACATGCTTGCCGTGCGGCCCGCGCTCGGGTGACGAACGCAACAACTGCGTCCCGTACCGCGTCAGCGCGGCGGACGACAGGCGCGACAGCGCCAGCACGTCCAGCCCGGTGTCGAACGACGCCCGCGGCGCCGCGAAAACCGGGCGGTTGCCCAGGAACGTCCACGGAGCCGTGTTGCACACTATCGACAACGCGAGTCTCTCAACAGGGTCCTGGCCCGGTCGGATCAAAGAGATCGTGCCCTTGGTGCGCCGGGGATCCCCGAAGAACTGCCGCATCGCCTGCCGCAGATACAGAGAGTGCGTGGACCGTTTCCCGCGCTCGCGCTGGGATTCGACCCGGCCCACCACTCCCGCGTCGAAGCCGTACCCCGCGCAGAACGTGAACCAGCGGGCCGGCGCCTCCGCGTCCGCGGTACCCGGCGTCCCGGTGGCCAGGCCCAGGCCGATCGCCCGCTCGGAGCCGGCGTGCAGCGCGGACAGCAGCGCCCCGGTGGCCTCCACCGCGTGGTTGGGGTAACCGAGCGCGCGGGCGAAGACGTTGGTGGAGCCGCCCGGGACCACCGCCAGGCGCGGCAGGTCCCCGTCGTCGGGCCCGTGGTGGAGCAGCCCGTTGACCACCTCGTTCACCGTGCCGTCGCCGCCGAGGGCGATGACCACGTCCGCGGTCCCCTGCTCGGCGGCCTGCCGGGCCAGCTCCCTGGCGTGCCCCCGGTACTCCGTCTCCGCCACCTCCAGCTTCAGATCACTGGCGAGCGCGTGGGTGAGAACGTCACGGGTCCGCGCACTGGTGGTGGTGGCGACCGGGTTGACCACGAGGAGTGCGCGCATGAAAGGCAGAGTACCCAGGCCAGGGCGGGGGTGGCGCTCTCTTATCCACCTAGTACGCCGCCGACGCCGCCGGGTCGCCGCCCCCCGCGGGGGGGGGGGCGGTGGGCGGGGGGGCGCGGGGGGGGGGGCGGCGGGGGGGCGGGGGCGGGGGGGGGGGCGGGGCGGGGGGGGGGGGGGGCGGGGGGGGGGGGGGGGGGGGGGGCCCGGGGGGGGGGGGGGGTGGGGCGGCCGGTGGGGGATACGCTTGCCGGGTGAGCGAAAACAGCGCCGAAGAGAGCGGACGGTCCGTCCCCGAGCGCCCGCGCAGAGTGAGCGTGGCCGCCGCGCTGAACGCCGCGCAGGGGCTGGTGCTCGCCGCGCTCGGCCTCGCGATGCTCGCCGACGCCGTCACCGGCGACCCGGAGGACCGCGCCCAGGCCGTGACGGGCGCGCTCACGCTGCTCGCCCTGGCCGCGCTGCCGCTGGCCGCCGGCCGCGGGCTGTGGCTGCTGCGGCGCTGGAGCCGGGGCCCGGCCGTGATCATGCAGCTTCTCGCGCTGCCCATCGCCTTCACCCTGCTGGGCAGCGGCGGCCTGTGGCCGCTGGCCGCGGTCGCCCTGGCGGCGTCCGCGCTCGCGGTGCTGGCATGCCTGATGAACCCCACGGCGACCGAGGCCCTCGGCATCGGCCCCCGGGAGGCGTGAGGTTCCGCGCCCCGCCCGGGCTACTCCTCGACCAGCAGCTTCTCGCGCAACTGGGCCAGCGTGCGGGCCAGCAGCCGGGAGACGTGCATCTGCGAGATGCCGACCTCCTGCGCGATCTGCGACTGGGTCATGTTCCCGAAGAAGCGCAGCAGCAGGATCTTCTTCTCGCGCGGCGGCAGCTCCTCCAGCAGCGGCTTGAGCGACTCCCGGTACTCCACGCCCTCCAGGGCGTCGTCCTCCGCGCCGAGGGTGTCCGCCACCGCCGGGGACTCGTCGTCGGTGTCCGGCACGTCCAGCGACAGCGTGCTGTACGCGTTCGCCGACTCCAGGCCCTCCAGCACGTCCTCTTCCGAGATGCTCAGCCGCTCGGCCAGCTCGTGGACCGTGGGCGCGCGGCCGTGCTGCTGGGACAGCTCGGCGGTCGCCTGGCTCAGCGACAGCCGCAGCTCCTGGAGGCGGCGCGGCACCCGCACCGCCCAGCCCTTGTCGCGGAAGTGCCGCTTGATCTCGCCGACGACGGTCGGGGTGGCGTAGGTGGAGAACTCCACACCGCGGTCCGGGTCGAACCGGTCCACGGACTTGATCAGCCCGATCGTGGCGACCTGGGTGAGGTCGTCCAGCGGCTCCCCGCGGTTCCTGAAGCGCCGGGCCAGGTGCTCCACCAGCGGCAGGTGCATCCTGACCAGCCGGTTGCGCAACTCGGCGCGCTCCGGGGAGCCGTCGGGCAGCTTGCGCAGCTCGATGAACAGGTCGCGCGCCGCGCTCCTGTCGTGCGCCTCGGAGGGCGAGCGCCGCCGCGCCGGCCGCGCGGGCTCGGTCTGCCCTGAGCGCTCGGTCTGTTCCGGGCGTTCCGTCGGTCCTGAGCGCTCGGTCGGTCCTGACCGCTCCGTCTGTCCTGGGATGGCAGCGCCGGTCAAGTCCCGCCCGGCCGTCGCCGCCGTCTGATCCACTTCGTTCACCTCGGCCCCCTCGTCCCCTGGCGGCCCCTGCGCGCCGGTCACGGCGCTCCGGGGGCGGCGCCGCGCTTCTTGTGCAGGCTGATGCTGACCGTCTTGTCCTCACCGACCGCCGACTCGACCTCGCCCGCGAGCGCCGTCAGAACCGTCCAGGCGAAGGTGTCCCGCTCGGGCGCGTGCCCCTCCGTGGTGGGTGCCGACACCGTGACCCGCAGGGAGTCCCCGACCAGGGTGAAGACGCAGTCGAGCACACTGCCGGGAATCGCCTGCTGAAGCAGGATGGCGCAGGCTTCGTCGACCGCGATGCGGAGATCCTCGATCTCGTCGAGGGTGAAGTCCAGCCGGGCCGCGAGCCCGGCCGTGGCCGTGCGCAGAACCGACAGATAGGCACCCGCCGCCGGCAGCCGGACTTCCACGAAGTCCTGCGATCCGGGCTCACCTGGGATTGGGGACACCCTCACCTCCACAGAGACTCTCAACCGTTGAGCGCGCTCCCGGCACCGCCTTCGGTGGTCCGGCGCGCCCTGCGACGCTATCGCGATCCATGGCGCCCTGTCGCCTGCGTCTCAGGGGGCCGATCATCCTGACCACCTCGGCGGTATTACTCATCGTAACGCATCCAGTGCTGACTGTGGCCGGGCCGGAAGCGTCAATTCCGCTGATTGTCCCTGGTGTTGCGGGCCGGTCCCACGTCCGGGGCCGGCCGTGATCGCCGATCGTACTGGCCCGGGCGGCGGGTGCGGCCCGGTCAGGGCCAGCCGTGCAGGGTGATCCCGGGCTCGCCGCCGCCGAGGCAGTGCCGGATGACGCGGTCGGCCGAGAGCACGATCCGCTCGGGGATCTCGTCCGTTCCCACCCAGGCCACCCGGGAGTGCTTGTGCGGCTCGGCGTTGACCAGCGTCCCGCTCCACCGGTGGGTCACGAAGACGACGGTCAGGAACCCGTTCGGCGACTCGACGCCGTGCGCCGCGTGGACCACGTGCGCCAGCCGCAGATCGGCCGGATCGGTCAGCAGCCCGGTCTCCTCCCTCAGCTCGCGGACCGCCGCGGCCGTCACCGGCTCGCCCGGATCGCACTTGCCGACGGGCAGATCCCACAGGCCCTGCCCGAACTTGGCCCGCGGGCCACGCTGGAGAAGCACGACGCGGTCCGTCTCCCGGTCGTGCACGACGACCGCCGCGACGAGCAGGGTCATGGACGCGATGGCGGGCGGCACGGCCTCGCCGGACACGGTGGACATGCGGCAACCCTAGGCGCCGCCCCGGCAGAAGGGCACGCGCGTAAAAGAGGAAGCCCCCGCCGCATCCTGGCGGCGGGGTGAGATCCGCTCCGGGTCACCGGATGTGGCGCGGCGCGCTGAGAGCCGGTCACATCCCTTTCCCCGGAGGGGGTTTCCCCGGAACCCACCGCGAACCTGAGCAGGTGACCCGGGCTGTGCGCGGCGGCGTGCCGTACCAGGGGTTCGGCGAAGGCCGGCTCAGGGCGCCAGGACGTCCAGTTCGCGCAGGGCGCCGAGGGTGATGTCGCGGGTCAGGGATTCGGCGCGGGCCGCGTCGCCGGCGCGGATGGCTTCGGCGACCCGGACGTGGAGGGTGACGGCGGCCGGGTCGGGGTCCTCGAACATCACGTGGTGCCGCGTCCGGCCGGCCAGCACGGCGGCGACCACGTCCCCTATCGGCGTGAACATCTCGTTCCCCGACGCCCGCAGCACCACGCGGTGGAACGCCACGTCGTGCACGAGATACGCCTCCAACTGCCCGCCCCGCGAGGTGGCGACCATGCCGAGGGCGTGCTCGGTCAGCTCCGCGCACTGCTCGGGTGTCGCGTTGCGGGCGGCGAGACCGGCCGCCACCGGTTCGACGGCCGACCGCAGGACCGTGAGCGACCGCAACTGCCGCGGCCGGTCGGCGCCGGAGAGGCGCCAGCGGATGACGCGCGGGTCGTAGACGTTCCACTCCTCGGCCGGGAGCACCGTGACGCCGACGCGGCGGCGGGACTCCACCAGGCGCATCGACTCCAGCACCCGGATCACCTCGCGGACGACCGTGCGCGAGACCTCGTGCCGCCGGGCCAGCTCCTCGGTGCGCAGCACGCTGCCAGGGGGGTACTCGCCGGCCGTGATCGCGGGACCGAGGGTGTCCAGCACGCGGGCGTGCTGTCCGCTCATGGGGCACAGCCTACGCACCCTCCCGGCCCCGCTAAAAAGTACTACTTATTGGTCACAGGCTCTTGAACAAGTCGTACCTCATCGGTTTCAGTGAGGTGACGGGCAGAAGAGAGAGCCACGGATCGGAAGCGGTCGACGAGGACAGCGAGGTGTACGCGTCATGGCACATCCGCCGGTGGTCGTGGTCATGGGAGTGACGGGGACCGGGAAGACCACGATCGGGGTGCGGCTCGCCGCCGCGCTCGGCGTCCCGTTCGCCGAGGGCGACGACTTCCACTCGCCCGCCAACGTCGCCAAGATGTCCGGCGGTGTCCCGCTGGACGACGCCGACCGGTGGCCGTGGCTGGACGCCATCGGGCACTGGGCCGCCGCCCGGGCGGGGCAGGGCGGCGTGGTGAGCTGCTCGGCGCTCAAACGGGTCTACCGCGACCGGCTGCGCGCCGCCGCGCCCGGGATGTTCTTCCTCCACCTCACCGGCGACCGGGACCTGATCCACGCCCGCATGGTGGAGCGCAAGGGCCACTACATGCCGCCGTCACTGCTGGACTCCCAGCTCGCCGCCCTGGAACCGCTCGGCCCTGACGAGGCCGGCGCGGACATCGACGTCTCCGGCCCGCCGGAGGCGACCGCCGACCACGCGCTCACCGCCGTCCGCGCCGCGTCGCACCCCCGTTCCCCCTGATCCGGACGATCCCGCCGATCACGTAGACCCGAGGACCACCGCACCATGAACAGTCGTCTCAGCGTCGAGACCCTGGCGGCGAACGCCGTCGAGCCGATCACCTCCGCCGGTGACGCCCGCCTCGGCATCGCTGTCCTGGCGGGCATCGCCGTCATCGTCCTGCTCATCACCAAGCTGCGGACGCACGCGTTCCTCGCGCTGACGATCGGCTCGCTCGCGCTGGGCGCGTTCGCCGGGGCGCCGCTGGACAAGGTGATCACCAGCTTCACGACCGGTCTCGGTTCGACGGTCGCGGGCGTCGGCGTGCTCATCGCGCTCGGCGCGATCCTCGGCAAGCTGCTCGCCGACTCCGGCGGCGCCGACCAGATCGTCGACACCATCCTCGACCGAGCGGGCGGCCGGGCGATGCCGTGGGCGATGGTGCTGATCGCCAGCATCATCGGGCTGCCGCTCTTCTTCGAGGTCGGCATCGTGCTGCTGATCCCCGTGGTGCTGCTCGTCGCCAAGCGCGGCGACTACTCGCTGATGCGCATCGGCGCCCCCGCCCTGGCCGGGCTGTCCGTGATGCACGGGCTGGTCCCGCCGCACCCCGGGCCGCTGGCGGCGATCGACGCCGTGGACGCCAACCTCGGCGTCACCCTCGCCCTCGGCGTGCTGATCGCCGTCCCGACGGTCGTCATCGCCGGGCCGGTCTTCTCCCGTTTCGCCGCCCGCTGGGTCGACGTGCCGGTGCCGGAACGTCTCGTCCCGCAGCGCCCGTCCGAGGAGCTGGAGACCCGCCCGGGCTTCGGCGCGACCGTGGCCACCGTGCTGCTGCCCGTGGTGCTGATGCTCTCCCACGCGCTGGTGGAGATCGTCGTGGACGACCCCGAGGCGCGGATCCAGCGGATCACGGCCGTGATCGGCGCGCCGCTGGTCGCGCTGCTGGCGGCGGTGCTCGTCGGCATGGTCACCCTCGGCCGGGCGGCCGGCTTCACCCGCGAGCGCCTCTCGGCCACGGTCGAACGCTCGCTGGCCCCCATCGCGGGTGTCCTGCTGATCGTCGGCGCGGGCGGCGGGTTCAAGCAGACGCTGATCGACGCGGGCGTCGGGAACATGATCCTCGACCTGTCCGAGGACTGGTCGATCCCGGCGCTGCTGCTGGGCTGGCTGATCGCGGTCGCCATCCGCCTGGCCACCGGCTCCGCCACCGTCGCCACGATCTCCGCCGCCGGTCTGGTGGCCCCTCTCGCGGCCGACATGTCCACCACCCACACGGCCTTGCTGGTCCTGGCGATCGGCGCCGGTTCGCTCTTCTTCAGCCATGTCAACGACGCCGGGTTCTGGCTGGTGAAGGAGTACTTCGGGATGACCGTGGGCCAGACGATCAAGACGTGGTCGGTGATGGAGAGCGTGATCTCGGTCGTCGCCGTGTCGCTCGTCCTGCTGCTGTCCCTCGTCGTCTAGCCGGGCGCCGGGCGCCGGGCGCTCGGCGCGGCGGGCGTGCGCCGTGGTGAGCCGCTCGACCTGGCGGAGCACCGGCGCGCTCTCGACGTGCAGCACGCCGTCCAGGCGGCCGAGCCGTCCGCTGAGGTAGGCGTACATCCCGGCGGTGTCGCGGCAGATGATGGTGGCGAACAGGTTCGACGGCCCGGCCGTCGCCCAGGCGCTCGTGACCTCCGGGTGCCCGGCCAGCGCGCGGCCGACCGCGTCGAGGGCGGCGGGCGCGGCGGTGATCCACAGCAGGAAACGGGCCCGGTGACCGAGCACCGCCGTCACGTCGAACCGCGCGTCGATGAGGAGCGCGCCGGAGTCGAGGAGCTGACCGAGGCGGCGGCGCACGGCCGACCCCGACTGGCCCGTGGCCCGTTCCAGCTCGGCGAACGTCGCCCGGCCGTCCCGTTCCAGCGCCGTCACCAGCGGCTCGTCCCCGGGCTCCAGGCGGGCCCGCGCCCTGGGCGGCGGCGGCCCGGGGCGAAGCGCCGCCATCTGCCCGGCGGTCAGCGTGCCGCTCCTGATCAGCCAGCCCCGCGGGCCGCCGAAGTAGCGGTGCAGGATCTGGTGCGCCCGGATCTCCACGATGCCGGGCGTACACGGCAGCTTGCCGAGCACCGGCTCCTCGTACCTGCCGGGCCCGCGCGGCCCGACCGTGCAGCTGACCTCCGTCCCGCCCGACAGCAGCCCGATCCACGACGTGTCGGGACGGCGGGCCAGCGCCCCCGCGACGGCGTCCGCCGCGTCGGGCGCGCAGCGCAGCCGCAGCGCCCACCGGTCCTGGCCCGGCCCGTCCTCGTCGCGGACCGCGACCACCCGCAGGCCGCCGTGGGCGCGCAGCCGCCGGTAGCGGCGGGCGACGGTCTGGTCGGAGACGCCCAGCACGGCGCCGATCCGGCTGAACGGCGCCCGGCCGTCGATCTCCAGCGCGTGCAGCAGCGCGTGGTCCAGCTCGTCGAACGCGTGGGATTCCCCCACCCTGTCCTCTTCTCCGTCGGATTCCGGCACCGTACGCGCCGAGGAGGGCGGAACGCGGAACGCCGGGCCCGGCCGGGTTCCGCGCGCGGCGGCCCGGCGGTGGCGGCGGCGGGCGGCTCCGGTGCACGGCACAGGCACGTCACGAAGGCGCCGCCGATCTCCCGTGTCACCGGTCCCGCCGGGCAAACTCCTCCCCGAAGATCAGCACTTGAGGGGGACATCCATGCGTTTCCGTGCCGTGACCGCCACCGTCGCCGCCGTTCTGGCCGCCGCGCTCACCGTCAGCGCCTGCGGCGACGGCGGGGGCAAGAAGCGGAGCCGGATCGGCGACGACGACGATTCCGGGAGCAGCAGCAGCGGCGGATTCGACGCCGACGACGACGCCGGCACCGACGGTCCCGGCGACGAGCCCGAGGGCCCGGGGACCACCGAGCTGACCCCGGGCCAGTCCTACACCTGGGAGGAGCAGGGCCTGACCGTCACGGTCGGCCCGGCGTCCCGGTACACCGGCACCGACCCGGCGGACTTCCTGGTCGAGGGCGAGACGGCGTTCACCGTGGACGTCACCATCGTCAACGAGGGCTCCGCGCCGGCCGATCTGGCGGACCTCCGCTTCACCGCCGAGACCCCGGACGGGACGCCCGCCTCGACCGCGAGCGTCGCGGGCGCCGGGTTCCTCACCGGCACGCTGGCGCCGGGCGACACCGAGGAGGCGGTGCAGGCGTGGAGCCTGGACACCGCCGCCCACGGCAGTGACGTGGTGATCGTCGGCTCCTGGTTCGCCGACATCGACACGGCCCGCTGGCTCACCGCCATCCCGTAGGCACCGCCGCGTCAGGCCCGCCGCCAGCCGCTGAGCCGGTCGCGCGGGCCGACGTCCGCGAGCAGCCGCATCCCCGGCAGCTCCGCCGGGGACACCCCCACGGCGGCGGCGATCTCGCCGGCGGGGTACCAGACGGGCTCGATCGGATCCGGCGCGTCGGCCACGATCTCCGCCCGGTCCCCGAAGAGCAGCAGCACCCGCACCCGTGCCGTCTCTGGATCGGTCATGTGGGTCCGTCCCCTCCCGCGCGACGTCGTCCCCGTCCAGTATCCGTCCCGTGACCGCTCTGCGGTGGGCCGGGAGAATGCTGTATATAGTCGTTCAAGATGGTTTGTCTGTTCTGTCGGATATCCGGACGGGGACAGCGTGAGCGGCAGTGATGGCGGTGGCCCCGGGGGTGTGCGGGCGGAGCGGCTGCGGCTGCTCGCAGCCGTGGACACCGCGCAGGGCGACGTCGCCGTCCTCACGGTCGCGCTCCAGCACGCGGCGGCCGACCTCGGCGCCCTCGGCGCCATGGCCCACGTCCGGGCGGGCGGAGCCTCCCGGATCATGTACCTGGTGGCCAGCACCGGCCTGCCCCGGTCGTTCACCCGGTTCTGGGAGAACATCCAGGGCGACGGCTCGTCGCCCCCCGCCCGCGCCGTGCGGGAGGACCGCCAGGTGTGGGTGCCCGAGGTCGTCGCCCCCGAGCCGCCGGTCCACCACCACCCGCCACCGGCGCCCCCGGAGCCGCGGCCGGAGCCCGGCGCCGACACCGAACCCTTCCGGGTGCCCGCAGGCGCCGGCGTGATGACGATGCCGCTGTCCGGAACCGGCGGACCGCTCGGGGCCCTGTCCGTGGTGACCCGGCCGGACCGGCGGCCGGACGAGGCGGAGGTCGCGTTCCTCGCCGAGGTGGCCCGGCTGACCGGCGAGCGGCTGCGGCTGGTCTCGCCCGCCCCGGAGAACCTCTCCCCGGACCTGCTGCTCGCCCTCCAGACCGGCCCCGGACCGCGCGAGGCGCTCAAGGGCGTGCCCGTCGCGTCCTTCGAGTGGGACCTGCGGACCGGCGAACTCGCGGCCAGCGACTCGATGCGGGACATGCTCGACGACATGGACCCGGACGCGCTCGAAGGCCGAATAGAGGCATGGGTCGCCACCATCCACCCCGACGACCTGCCCTGGGTGCTGACCGAGGTGGACCGCGGCATCCGCGCCGACGGCGCCTACGAGGTCGAGCACCGGGTACGCCGCCGGGACGGAAGCTACCGGTGGGTCCGCATCCGCGGCCGGGTGGCCGACTACGAGGACGGCCGGCCCGTACGGGTGGTCGGCACCACCACCGACACCGACGAGACGCACGCCGCGCTGGAACCCGTGGGCCGGGCGCTGCGCCACATGAGCGACGGATTCCTCTCCCTGGACCGGGACTGGCGCGTCGGCTTCGTCAACCTCACCGCCGAACGGCTGCTCGAATCCGCGCAGGCCCTGACCGGCCGGTCGCTGTGGGACATCCCCGTGATGCGCCGGCTGGACGACGGCCTGGAGCAGCGGTGCCGCCGGGCCGCCGCCGAGGGGGACCCCGCCGGGTTCGACGTGCGGTGGCCCGGCACCGACCGGTGGTACCACCTGCGGCTGGTGCCCGTGCCGGACGGCCTCACCGTCTACATCATCGACATCACCGAACGGCGCCTGCGCGAGGCCGCCCAGAAAGCCGCCGCCGAACGGGACGCCGTCATCGGCGACGTCACCCGCGCCCTCGCGGAGGCCGTCACCGCGCGGCAGGTCGTGCGCGCGGTGGCCGGCAGCGTGCTGCCCCCGTTCGGCGCCACCGGACTGGTCGTCCTCACCCTGGACGCCGACCGGCTGCACCTCGTGGACGCCGTCGGCTACCCGCCCGCCTTCCGGGAACGCCTCCACGGCAGCCCGGCCCTCGGCGACACCCCCGTGGACGAGGTGCTGCGCACCCGCGCCCCGCGCTTCGTCGAGTCCCCCGAGGCCCTCGTCGAGCGCTACCCGCGGATGGCGGAGTACACCGAACTCGGCGGGAAGAAGGCGTGGGCGTACCTCCCGCTGGTCGCCTCCGGCGACTCCCTGGGCGCGGCCGTGGTGTCGTTCGACCGGCCCCGCCGCCTCACCGAGGACGAGCGGGCCCTGCTGGCGGCGCTCAGCGGGCTGATCGCGCAGGCGCTGGAACGGGCGAGCCTGTACGACGAGGCGTCCACCCGCGCGCGGGAACTCCAGCGCGGCCTGCTGCCCCGGGCGCTGCCCTCGCTGCCCGCCGTCACCACGGCCGCCCGGTATCTGCCGGCCGGTCAGGGGACGGAGGTGGGCGGCGACTGGTACGACGTCATCCCGCTCTCCGCCGACCGGGTCGCGCTGGTCATCGGGGACGTGATGGGCCACGGCATGTCGGAGGCCGCCACCATGGGCCGGCTGCGCACCGCCGTCCGCGCCCTCTCCGACCTCGAACTGCCGCCCGACGAGATCCTCGCCCACCTCAACGACATCGTCGCCGACCTCGGCGAGGACTACTTCGCCACCTGCCTGTACGGCGTCTACGACCCCGTCACCCGCGACTTCTCGTACGCCCGGCCTCTCCTACACATCTGTCGCAGCCGACGATGAGGACCGTCGCCCATCCGGGGTACGCCGCATGCTGTAAACACGAATATTTCCACCCTGACGTATCTACGCGCCTGACCACCGACCTCGACGCGCTCTGCGAAACGGTCACCTCCGCCCTGCTCCCCGCCGACCACGGCACCAGTGACGACGCCGCCCTGCTGATCGCCCGCACCCACCGGCTCGCGCCCGAGGACGTCGCCACCTGGCCGCTGCCCCACGACCCGGTCGCCGCAGGCCAGGCCCGCGACCACGTCCGCGCCCAGCTCCGGGCGTGGGACCTCGGCGAGGACGTGGCCCTGACGACCGAGCTGATCGTCAGCGAACTGGTCGGCAACGTCGTCCGCCACGCCAAGGGCCCGGTCACCCTCCGCGTGCTGCGCAGCCGCACCCTCATCTGCGAGGTGTCCGACGGCAGCCTCACCACCCCCCACATCCGCCACAGCTCCGCCACCGACGAGGGCGGCCGGGGCCTGCAACTCGTCGCCGCCATGGCCCAGCGCTGGGGCACCCGCTACACCCGCGAGGGCAAGTGCATCTGGACCGAGCAGCCCCTTCCCGAGCAGCGGCATTCCCCGGACCGGGAGGAGCGGCCATGACCGGGGAACGGAAGAAGCGCGGGCGTCAGGAGCGAGGACACGGCCGGGCCGCCGCCGCCCGGCTCAACATGCTGCTCTCCCTCGACCCGGACCGAGGCGACACCGACGTGCTGCTCGCCGCCCTCCAGCACGTGACGGCCGAACTGGGCGGCCTCGGCGGCATGGCGCACCTGCGGGTGGCGGGCATCCGGCGCAGCGCCCTGCGGCTGGTGGTGAGCAGCGGGCTGCCCGGCGGGTTCGTCCGCCCGTGGGAGACGATCTCCGACGCCGGGGCCTCCGCGCCGGCCAGGACCATCAGGGACGGCGGAGCCCTGTGGCTGCCCTCCGTCGACGTCCCCGAGCAGGTCTCCGGCAAGCCGCCGGTCTCCCCGCACCTCTCCGGCGTCCCGGCGGACTGCGGAATCGCGGCGGTGGCGCTGCCCGGCCGGGAGGAGGCGCTCGGGGTGATCTCCCTGCTCACCCTCCCGGCGGCCGGGGAGCCGACCGCCGCGCAGTGGGGGTTCCTCCGCGAAGTGGCCCGGTGGGCGGCCGGGCGGCTGCGGCTCACCACCCCCAGGCCCGAAGGGCTGTCCCCCGCCCTGCTGGACGAGACGGCACCCCCGGCCGGACGGGAGACCGCCGCCGCGCCGGGCGAGCCCGCGGAACCCGGGGAGCCGGACCGGGCCGGTGAGGCGGAGGAAGGGCTCTGGTTCTGGGACTGGGACCTGAGCACCGGCGAGTTCGAGGTGGACACCCGCCTGCTCGAAACGCTGTCCGTCGAGCGGGACGCCGTCGACTGGGTCGAGACGTGGGCCGACCTCATCCACCCCGACGACCAGCCCTACGTGGTGCACAACGTGGAGGAGTCGATCCGCACCCACAGCCCCTACGCGGCGGAGTACCGCGTGCGGCGCGCCGACGGCACCTACGCGTGGGTCCGCTCCCACGGCCGGGTGATCCTCGACGAGAGCGGCGCCCCGGTCCGGCTGAACGGCACCTTCGAGGACACCACCGGGGCCCACGCCGCGCTGGCCCCCGTCGCCCGCGCGCTGCGGCACATGACGGACGGCTTCCTCGCCGTCGGCCGGGACTGGCGGATCGAGTTCGTCAACGCGACGGGCGAGACCCTGCTCGGCTCCCCGGGCAGCCTGGTCGGCCGGCTGCTGTGGGACATCCCGGTGGTGCGCGAGGTGCCGGATCTGGAGGAGCGGGGCCGGCGGGCCGTCGAGGAGGGGCAGCCGGGCGGGTTCGACGTGCGGTGGCCCGGCACCGACCGGTGGTACCACCTGCGGCTGGTGCCCGTGCCGGACGGCCTGACCCTGTACATCACGGACATCACCGAACGGCGCCTGCGCGAGGCCGCCCAGAAGGCCGCCGCCGAACGGGCCGCGCTGGTCGCCCAGTTGACCCGGCACCTGGCCGAGGCGGTCACCGTCCAGGACGTGGTGAACGCCGTCGCCCGCAGCGTGCTGCCCACGTTCGGCGCCTCGGGACTGGTCGTGTTCGCGCTGGAGAACGACCGCCTGAACGTCGTCGGCATCACCGGCTATCCGCCCGGCTTCCCCGACCGGATCCACGGCCAGCCGGCCGCCGGGACCACCCCCCTCAGCGAGGCCCTGCGGACCCGGACCCCGCTGTTCATCGAATCGGCGGAGGCGTACGCCGCGCGCTATCCCGAAACGGTCGACCTGGCCGCCGCGGGAGGCAAACAGGCGTGGGCGTTCCTGCCGTTGTCGCTCTCCGGCCGCGACATCGGCGGCGCCGTCGTCTCGTTCGACCGGCCCCACCGCCTGGAGGACGACGAGCGGACCCTGTTGACGGCGCTCAGCGGGCTGATCGCGCAGGCGCTGGAACGGGCGAGCCTGTACGAGGATGCGACCAAACGCGCCCGCGCGCTGCAACGGGCGCTGCTGCCCCGGGCGTTGCCCTCGCTGCCCGCCGTCACCTCCGCCGCCCGGTATCTGCCGGCCGGTCAGGGGACGGAGGTGGGCGGCGACTGGTACGACGTCATCCCGCTGTCCGCCGACCGGGTCGCCCTGGTCATCGGAGACGTGATGGGCCACGGCATGTCGGAGGCCGCCACCATGGGCCGGCTGCGCACCGCCGTCCGCACCCTCTCCGACCTCGAACTGACCCCCGAGGAAGTCCTCGCCCACCTCAACGACATCGTCGCCGACCTCGGCGAGGACCGGTTCGCCACCTGCCTGTACGGCGTCTACGACCCGGTCGACGGCCACTTCTGCTACGCCAGCGCCGGCCACCCGCCCCCGGCCGTCGCCCACGCCGACGGCACGGTCGCCTACCCCGAGCTGATCCCCAACCCCCCGCTGGGCGTCGCGGCGCCGCCGTTCGACATCACCGCCACCCGCGTCCCCGACGGCGGCCTCCTCGTCCTGTACACCGACGGCCTGGTCGAGTCCCCCGAACGGGACATCGACGACGGCATGAGCGCCCTCGCCGGCATCCTGCGCACCGGGCGGACCACCGACCTCGACGCGCTCTGCGAAACGGTCACCTCCGCCCTGCTCCCCGCCGACCACGGCACCAGCGACGACGCCGCCCTGCTGATCGCCCGCACCCACCGGCTCGCGCCCGAGGACGTCGCCTCCTGGCCGCTGCCCGACGACCCGGTCGCCGCCGGGCCGGCCCGCGACCACATCCGCGCCCAGCTCGCCGCCCGGCACCTGGAGGACCTGGAGATGACCACCGAACTGCTCGCCAGCGAACTGGTCGGCAACGTGGTCCGCCACGCCAAGGGCCCCATCCGGCTTCGCCTGCTGCGCAGCCGCACCCTCATCTGCGAGGTGTCCGACGGCAGCCTCACCACGCCCCACATCCGCCACACCTCGACCGTCGACGAGGGCGGCCGGGGTTTGCAGCTCGTCGCCGCCATGGCCCAGCGCTGGGGCACCCGCCACACGCCCGAGGGCAAGTGCATCTGGACCGAGCAGCAGATCCCCGGCTGACCGGCCGACCGGCCCGGACGGGCACGCCGGCGCACCCGTCCGGACACCCCCCCGCGAACCCGCCGGGCCGCCGCCCCGCCGGGCCGCCGGTCGCACGGTCGCCCGGGCGTTACTCCCCGCCGACCTCCGGCGGGACGCAGTCGACATCGAGCAGCTTGATCGGCTGGCTCGCGTCCAGGCCCACGTACGCAGTGAACACGGACACCTCCTCGCCCTCGCCCCAGCTCAGCCAGATCGGCGCCCAGCCGACCCCGGCCGACTGGGCGGTGGTGACCTCGCCGACCTCGATGTCCAGCGGCGCGTTCTGCGAGCACAGCAGCAAATCGTGCGTTTCCAGCTCGGCGGCGCGCTCCTTCAGGTCGTCGGCGACGAGGTTCTCCCGTTCCCAGTCGCGAGGGCCGGTGTTGCCGTAGAAGCCCTCCAGGAAGTGGTGGATCTCCTCGGCGCTGTACCGGCCCGCGGCGGCGGTCGCGGAGGCCGAAGGAGCGGCCGAAGCCGAGGACACGGCGGTGAAGGCGATCCCCAGGGCCGCCACCCCACCGGCGACGGCGAGCAGGGATCGTGACGCGGAACGAACCATGATATGTACCCCGTTTCTGTTCACCTGCCCATGTGCTGGGCCGTGCACAGAGGAAGACCCGCGTGGCCGGGCGCGGGTTGTGGCCGGGTGACGCGCCGTTACCGTTCCATGACATTCGCCCGAGCGAACGCGGGGGAGCGCGTCCGTTCCCCCTCATCGCCCCCCAACGACCGCACCCGGCCCCTCGGGGCCGGGTGCGGCGGTGCGGTGACGAATCGGACCGGATGAGGTCCGCAGGCTCACGCCTTCTTCGTCTCCCAGAAGATCTTGTCGATCTGGGCGATGTAGTCCAGCGCCTGCTGGCCCGTGGCCGGGTCGGTGGAGGCCTTGGCGGCGCTGAGGGCCTTGAGGGTGTCGTTCACGAGCTGGTGGAGCTCGGGGTACTTCTCGAAGTGCGGGGGCTTGAAGTAGTCGCTCCACAGCACGGAAACGTGGTGCTTGGCCAGCTCGGCCCGCTGCTCCTTGATGGTCGTGGCGCGGGCGCGGTAGTGCGGGTCGTCGTTGGCCAGGTACTTCTCCTGGATGGCCTTGACGGATTCCGCCTCGATCCGGGCCTGAGCGGGGTCGTAGACGCCGCAGGGGAGGTCGCAGTGGGCGCTGACCTTCACCTTGGGGGCAAACAGGCGGGAGAGCATGAAAGCTGTCCTTCCTCGTGATCGTCTTCTCAGGGGGGAGATTACTCCGTGCAGGTCGGCTTTTCGCGGCCGACCCGGGCCGGGCGGCCCCGCTTAGGTCAAAAGTCCAATGGTTGACTGGTGCGGAAGTCGGACCACGGCCGCGGACGGCCGGAGGGTGGAGGAGTGCGATGAGGCTCGGGCTCGCCGAGGTCTACAACCCTTCGATGCTGCCCACGCTGCGGCCCGGGGATCAGCTCGTGCTCAGTTACGGGGCCCGTGTGCGGCCGGGGCACGTGGTGGTGATGCGGCATCCGTTCCAGCACGATCTGCTGATCGTCAAGCGCGTGGTCGAACGCCGTTCCGGCGGCTGGTGGGTGGTCGGGGACAACCCCGAGGTGACCAACGACAGCCGGGAGTTCGGCGTCGTGCCCGACGGCCTCGTCGTGGCGCGGGCGATGGTGCGGCTGCGGTCGCCGAAGGGCGCTCAGGTGCTGAGCTGGCTGCCGTCCGCGGTCCGGCCGCTCACCGCCCGCTCGCGGCGCTTGCGGGCGCGGTAGGCGGCGACGTTCGCCCGGGTGGCGCAGCGGTCCGAGCAGTACCGCTTGGAGCGGTTCGTCGACGTGTCGATATACGCGTTCCGGCACGGTGTGGCCTCGCAGACGCCGAGGCGGTCCACGCCCAGGTCGGTGAGCTGGAACGCCAGCCCCATGCAGGCGATCGCGGCGTACCCGGCGGTCGCGCTGGAGGGGTGCTCCGCCAGGTGCAGGTGCCAGCGGGGCCGGCCGGCCTCGTCGAGGTGGTCGTGGCCGGAGATCTGGGGGCTCGCCGGGAATTCGAGCAGCAGCGCGTTGAGCAGATCGACGGCCCGGACCTCGTCGCCCTCGGCGGCGGCGGTGAAGACGGCGCGCAGCCGGCCCCGCACGCCGCGCAGCCGGGTCACGTCCGCCTCGCCCGCGCGGCGGGCGGCGTGCCGCGCCTCGCCGAACAGCGCGCGGACGGCCTCCACCGAGGTGAGGCTGTCCGCGCCGCGCAGCGGCTCCTCGGTGTTGACCAGGCGGACGGCGAAGTCCGAGTAATAGGTCAGTTCCACTTGTGTTCCTTACGAGGGCGACCCTAGGGTGTCAGCGTACTAGTAATGGGCGGCGGTGCGGGGTGCCGCTTACTTGGTCTGCCGCCGTCCACGGGCCGAAAGGGGACCGAAGTGACCGACTGGCAGGCGTGGCAGGAGAGTTGGGACCGGCAGCAGGAGTGGTATCTCCCGGACCGCGAGGAGCGGTTCCGCGTCATGCTGGACATGGTCGAGGCGCTGACCGGTGACAAGCCGCGCGTGCTGGACCTGGCCTGCGGCACCGGCAGCATCACCGCCCGCCTGCTGCGGCGGTTCCCGGGCGCGGTGAGCACCGGCGTGGACCTGGACCCGGCGCTGCTGACGATCGCGCGCGGCACGTTCGAGGGCGATGACCGGGTGGAGTTCGTGACGGCCGACCTGACGGACCCGGAGTGGCCGGCGCGGCTGCCGTACGACACGTACGACGCGGTGCTCACGGCGACGGCGCTGCACTGGCTCTCGGCGGACGAACTCCGCGCGCTCTACGGGCGGCTCGCGGGCGTCGTGCGGCCCGGCGGCGTGGTGATGAACGCCGACCACATGCCGGGTGAGGGAACACCCCGCGTCCACGCCGCCGAACGCGCCTGGACCGAGGCGCGGCGCGAGCGGGCGAAGGCGGCGGGCGCGCTGGACTGGGAGGAGTGGTGGCGCGTGGTCTCGGCGGCGCCCGAGCTGGCGGAGCAGGCGCGGCAGCGGTTCGAGATCTTCGGCAGCCACCGGGACGGCGAGATCCTCCCGGCCTCCTGGCACCTGGACACCCTGCGCGCGGCCGGCTTCGAGGAGACCACGATCGCCTGGGCCTCCCTCACGGACGCCCTGGTCCTCGCACTCCGCTGACGATCACCCCGGCCCAGACCCCGGCGGACACGAGCCCCCGGCCGCCGGCACGGTGGGTGCGGGCCTGTGGGCGTCGGCACGGTGGGTGCGGGCCGCCCGGCGCGGGCCTGTGGGTGCAAGCCTGTGGGTGCGGGCCTGGCGGCGCGGGCCTTCGGGTGGCGGCATGGTGGACCCGTGGCGGGTGCGAGCCGCCACGCGGGCCGCCGGTACGAGCTGCCGGGCGCGGACCTGTGGGATACGAGCCCGGCAGGCGCGGGCCCTGGGGTGCGCGCTGCCGGATGCCGACCCGCCGGGCGGGATTCAGGGCCCGGGGGTGTCCCGTTCCCCCCGGGGCCTGGTGGCGGACGTCAGACGCGGGCGACGCCTTCCGCGCGGGCGGCCTCCGCCACCGCCGCGGCCACCGTCGGGGCGACGCGCTCGTCGAAGGGGGAGGGGATGACGCGGGACGGGGACAGCTCGTCGGCGACCACCGCGGCGAGTGCCTCGGCGGCGGCCAGCTTCATGCCTTCGGTGATCCGGGAGGCCCGGACGGCGAGCGCGCCCGAGAAGATGCCGGGGAACGCCAGCACGTTGTTGATCTGGTTCGGGTAGTCGCTGCGCCCGGTCGCGACGACGGAGGCGTAACGGGCGGCGACGACCGGGTGGATCTCCGGGTCCGGGTTGGCCATGGCGAAGATGAACGCGCCCGGCGCCATCTTGGCGACCGCCGGCTCCGGGACCGTTCCGCCGCTGACGCCGACGAACACGTCCGCGCCGTCGAGGGCGGAGGCGAGCGAGCCGGTCAGGCCGGTGCGGTTGGTGAGGGCGGCCAGCTCCCGCTTGACGTCCGTGAGGTCCTCGCGGTCGCCGGAGACGACACCCTTGCGGTCGCAGACCACCACGTCACCGACGCCCGCGCCCAGCAGGATCTTGGCGATGGCGACACCGGCCGCGCCCGCGCCGGAGATCACCACGCGCAGCGAGTCCATCGAACGGCCGGTCAGGCGGGCGGCGTTGCGCAGCGCGGCCAGGGTGACCACGGCGGTGCCGTGCTGGTCGTCGTGGAACACCGGGATGTTCACGCGCTCCTGGAGCTTCCGCTCGATCTCGAAGCAGCGCGGGGCGGAGATGTCCTCCAGGTTGATGCCGCCGAAGGAGGGCGCCATCCGTGCGATGGTCTCCACCAGTTCGTCGGGGTCGCGGCAGTCGAGCGCGACCGGGACCGCGTCCACGCCGCCGAAGTGCTTGAAGAGAACGGCCTTGCCCTCCATGACGGGCAGCGACGCCTCGGGACCGATGTCCCCGAGGCCGAGCACCGCGCTGCCGTCCGTCACGACCGCGACGACCTGCGACTTCCAGGTGTAGTCATGGACCAGCTCCGGCTGCTCCGCGATCGCGCTGCACACCCGGGCGACCCCGGGCGTGTACGCCAGGGAGAGGTCGTCCGCGTCACGCAGCGGCACCGTCATGCGGATGGCCATCTTTCCGCCGCGGTGCAGCGCGAACGCCGGATCGACCCCGGTATCCGGGAGATCATTTCGGGGATTGACAATCTCGGAAGCCACTGGAAGAACCCCTTTGCTGCATCACTGTTTCGGTGGCCGCTTCCCGGTCGGGAAACGGGCGGGCACCACGTCCGCGAGGGTGTGCAGCGGACGCCGGGCGCGTCGCACACGAGCCCAGGTCCCCGGGTGAGGGGTGTATCGGGTTGTTTTACCTGATCGATCAGCCCGGTACGAGTTGATAAGGCATCGCGACGATGAACGCCCGCTCTCCGCGGACGCGGAAAACGGGCAGCTTGTGGCCGAGGAGGTATTACCCGCGCGGGATAACGGTTACTGGAGTGCCGCCCCACGCGTGATGCATCTCTCACGCCGCGCGCCCCCGGGACACTTCCGATCAAGAGGCCCACGCCCCCCGGAGGTTGCTCACTCCCGGTGACCGGTACCGGGTGTCCGTTATGCGATCTTGACGTTCCGGGGGGCCGAACGGAGGGTGACGGGTGGCAGTATGCGCACATCGAAAATCCATATCCCGCACGACCGCACACCGTCGAGACACCCGAAGACGCGTGCCCGACCTCTCGGACCATCCGCCACCCCAGGAGGACCAGGCCATGACTCCCAGTTCCACCCGACGCTCCCGGCGCCTCGCCGCGGCCGGGGCCATCGTGGCGGCGGGCACGCTGCTGCTCGGCGCGTGCGGCGACCAGACCGACGACGCGGGAGACGGGGACAGCTCGGGGACGGGCGCCTCCGAGGAACCGGCCGGGGCGGACGCGCCGCTGTTCGACCTGCTGCCCGCGGACATCCAGCGGGCCGGCGAGATCAACGTCGGCTCGGACATCGCCTACCCGCCGATCGAGTACCGCGACGAGGATGACCGGATTACGGGCATTGATCCCGCCATCGGCGCCGCGCTGGGCGAGGTGCTGGGCGTGGAGTTCACCTTCGAGAACGGCACCTTCGCCGGCCTCATCCTCGGCATGAACAACGGCCGTCACGACATCGTCATGTCCGCGATGACCGACACGCGGGAGCGCCAGCAGGGCGCCAGCGAGGACGCCGAGGGCGGCGCCGACT
This sequence comes from Streptomyces specialis, assembly GCF_001493375.1. Lineage (GTDB taxonomy): Bacteria > Actinomycetota > Actinomycetes > Streptomycetales > Streptomycetaceae > Streptomyces > Streptomyces specialis. The sequence goes on along the minus strand of NZ_LN929896.1, from coordinate 843,310 downwards.
TCGTGAACTACTTCCGGGCGGGCTCCGCCCTCCTCGTCCCCGCCGGCAACCCCGAGGGCATCGAGACGCTGGACGACCTGTGCGGCCGGACCGTCGCCGCGCAGCAGGGCACGGCCAACGCGGATCTGGTCGCCGCGCAGCAGGAGGAGTGCGACGACCCGATCGAGCCCCTCATCAGCGAGGTCGACACCGACTCGATCACCGCGCTCCAGACCGGCCGCGCCGCCGCCGTCGTCACCGACTACCCGGTGGCGCTGTACAACGCGCGGGAGGCGGGCGGCGGCGACCTGTTCGAGGTCGCGGGCGACCAGATCGACGCCGCGCCCTACGGGATCGCCGTCCCCACGGGGGAAACCGAGCTGCGCGACGCTCTCCAGGCGGCTCTCCAGGAGATCATCGACAACGGCACCTACGCCGACATCCTGGCGGAGTGGGACGCCGAGGCCGGTGCCGTGGAAGAGGCGACCATCAACGCGGGTGGGTGACCCGTGTCCGACCTCACCAAGACCCCCGGGAACGAGGGCGGCGGGGCCGGCGCGGCCGAGGTGCCGCCCGAGTTGATCAAGGCCGTCCCGGTGCGCCACTACGGGCGCTGGCTGGGCGCCGTCGTCGTGCTCGCGCTGCTGGCCATGCTGGTCGTCGCGTTCGCCGGCGCGGACATCGACTGGTCGGTCGTCGGCTCGTATCTGGACGACGACACCATCGTGGCCGGTGCCCGCCGGACGCTGTGGATCACTCTGCTGTCGATGCTGATCGGCGTGGGCCTCGGCGTCACGCTCGCCGTGATGCGGCTGTCGAAGAACCCGGTCCTGTCGGGCGTCGCCTGGGGCTACATCTGGTTCTTCCGCGGCACGCCCGTCCTGGTGCAGCTCGTGCTGTGGTTCAACCTGTCGTACGTCTTCGACACCCTGAACCTGGGCTTCTACAAGGACGAGATGAACGACGTCATGACGCCGTTCCTCGCCGCCCTCCTCGGACTCGGCCTCAACGAGGCCGCCTACATGGCGGAGATCGCCCGCGCGGGCATCCTCTCGGTGGACCAGGGCCAGACCGAGGCGGCACACGCCCTCGGCATGAGCCGCGCCAGGACCACGCGCCGGATCGTGCTGCCGCAGGCGATGCGGGTGATCATCCCGCCGACGGGCAACGAGTTCATCAACATGCTCAAGACGTCGTCGCTGGCGTATGTCATCTACTACGAGGAGCTGTTCCGGGCCGCGGACACCATCAGCTCGCGGAACCTCGCGGTGATGGAGCTGCTGTTCGTCGCGACCGTGTGGTACCTGATCCTGACCACGGTCTTCAGCATCGGGCAGTTCTACCTGGAGCGTTACTACGCCAAGGGGTCGAGCCGGCAGCTCCCGCCGACGCCGTGGCAGCGGATCCGGGCGCAGCTCACGTCGTTCCGTCCCAAGAACACGGTGGGAGGCGTCACCGTATGACCGGCCATCCCATGGTCAAGGCCGAGCGGGTGCACAAGTCGTTCGGGCTGATCCCGGTGTTGCGCGGCATCGACCTGGAGGTGCGGGCGGGCGAGGTGTTCTGCGTCGTCGGTCCTTCCGGGTCCGGCAAGTCGACCTTTCTGCGCTGCATCAACCACCTGGAGAAGATCAACGGCGGACGCCTCTACGTGGACGGGCAGTTGGTCGGGTACCGGCAGAAGGGCGACAAGCTCTACGAGATGAGGGAGCGCGAAGTCGCCGCCCAGCGCCGTGACATCGGCATGGTCTTCCAGCGCTTCAACCTCTTCCCCCACATGACGGCCGCGCAGAACGTCATGGAGGCGCCCATGCAGGTCAAGGGCCTGCGCCGGGCGGAGGCGCGGGAGCGCGCCGAACAGCTCCTGGCCCGGGTCGGGCTGGCCGACCGCATGGACACCTACCCGTCCCAGCTCTCCGGCGGCCAGCAGCAGCGCGTCGCCATCGCGCGGGCGCTGGCGATGGACCCGAAGCTGATGCTGTTCGACGAGCCGACGTCCGCCCTCGACCCGGAACTGGTCGGCGAGGTCCTCGACGTGATGCGCGGCCTGGCCGAGGAGGGGATGACCATGATCGTCGTCACCCACGAGATGGGCTTCGCCCGGGAGGTCGGGGACTCGCTGGTGTTCATGGACGAGGGCGTGGTCGTGGAGTCGGGCCGGCCCCGGGACGTGCTCGGCTCCCCGCGCCACGAGCGGACGCGGGCGTTCCTGTCGAAGGTGCTGTAGGCCGGTCGGCCGGGCTTGGGTCAGGTGGTGTAGTCCGCGTTGACCCGGATGTATCCGGCGGACAGGTCGCAGCCGTAGACCGTGGCGGCGGCCTGTCCGAGGCCCAGGCCGACGACGATGTCCACCTCGTCCTTCCGCATGGCGGCGGTGAGGTCGGCGAGGGTGCCGGGGCCGGGCTCGTCCGGGTAGACCTCGGTGGTGCCGAAGCGGACGGTGACCTTGTCGGGGGAGATCGAGGTCTCGTCGGTGTTCTTGCCGATGGCCATCAGCACCCGGCCCCAGTTGGGGTCGGCGCCGTGCACGGCGGTCTTGACCAGTGGTGAGTTCACCACGCTCTTGGCGACGCGCCTGGCCTGCGCGGGGTCGGCGGCGTGCTCGACCGTGACGCGCAGCAGCTTGGTGGCGCCCTCGCCGTCGCGCGCGAGCTGGAGGGTGAGGTCGAGGCAGAGATCGGCCAGCGCGGCGGCGAACTCCCCCGGATCGACGGGCCCGGCCGCGCCGTTGGCGATGACGGCCACGGTGTCGGAGGTGGAGGTGTCGGTGTCCACGCTCAGGCAGTGGAACGAACGGTCCACCGCCGCCCGCAGCGCGGTGTCCAGCTCGGCGGGGGAGAGGGCGGCGTCGGTGAGGACGTAGGCCAGCATCGTGGCCATGTCCGGCTCCAGCATGCCGACGCCCTTGGCCACCCCGACGAGCCGGGCGCCGCCGACCGCGCGTTCGGCGGTCTTGGGCCGGGTGTCGGTGGTCATCATGGCGCGCGCCACGTCCAGCGGCCCGGCCGTGAACGCGGCGGGCCCCCGGTCCGCCGCCGCGTCGAAGTGCGCGCGGATGGTGTCCATCGGCAACGGGCGCCCGATGACGCCGGTGGAGCCGATGAGCACCTCGCCGACGGGGATGCCGAGCACGGCGGCGACCCGGCCCGCGACCTCGGCGGCGTTCTCCTCGCCCTGCCGCCCGGTGGCGACGTTGGCGTTCTGCGCGAGCGTCACCACCGCTCGCAGCCGCCGCCCGGCGGCGTGTGTCCGGCTGAGCGTGACGGCGGGCCCGGCGAAGAGACTCCGGGTGAACATGGCGGCGCTGACGGCGGGCCGGTCGGAGACGACGACCGAGATGTCGTCCCCGCTGTCCCGCAGCCCGCCGTGCCCGGTGTAGCCGGCGAAACCGGTCGGCCAGGCTGGATGGATATGCGACATGGCGCATATCTTTGCATCGAGGGTGTGGCGCTGTACAGCCCGGGGCCTGTCTCTTCTACCCCTCTGGGGCTCCGTCAGAGCCTCCCGCTTCCCTCTGCGTCGGCGGCGTCGGAGGTGTATAAGAGGCGGGGCGTCCAGGGGAGTGGTGCCGCCGGGCGGGGTGAGCTGGCCGGCCTTGATCCAGCCCCAGGACTGGAACGCCGCGCGGGCCGGGGTGTCGCCCGGCTCCAGCAGGGCCACGGCGAGGGCCGCGCCCGTGCGGGACAGCAACTCCTTCAGCATGCGCGTCGCCACGCCCTGGCCGCGCCGCCGAGGGGCCACCATCAGGCCGGCGACGACGAACACCCCGCCACCGCCCGCCAGTTCCGCCAGGCCGGGCGGTGTCTCCGCCGCCAGGTAGCCAAAGGCGCAGCCCACCGGCCGCGGGTCGCCCGCCACCACCATGTCGAACCCCGGCTGCCCCAGGTCGTGATCGACGAACGCGCGGACGAACTCCTCACGCGTCGGCACCCGCGCGCCGGGCGCCTCGTCATGGGACTCGACATACAGCGCGGCGACCTGCTCCCGCTCGGTCTCGGCCTGCCATCTGCTCAGCCGTCGCAGGAAAACGGTGCTCATGCCCACCCCCTCCCCGTGTGTGTCAATCGTCGCACCTCAGCGCCGGTTCTGGAATGGAGTGGCCCGTTATGGCTAGCGTGAGGGCATGTTTGCTGCCTATGCCGCGCGATTCGACCGGGACGAGCCGCTCAACGGCCTTGAGCTCGGCGACCGTCCCGCTCCCGAGGCCCGACCCGACTGGACGGTGGTCGACGTCAAGGCCGCCTCCCTCAACCACCACGATCTGTGGTCGCTGCGCGGTGTCGGCCTGGGCGAGGAGGCGCTGCCGATGATCCTCGGCTGCGACGCGGCCGGGATCGACGCCGACGGCAACGAGGTCGTGGTGCACTCCGTCATCGGCGGGAGCGGGCACGGCGTCGGGCCGGACGAGCGCCGCAGCCTGCTCACCGAGAAGTACCAGGGGACGTTCGCCGAGCGGGTCGCCGTCCCGGCGTGGAACGTGCTGCCCAAGCCCAAGGAGCTGTCGTTCGAGGAGGCGTGCTGCCTGCCGACCGCGTGGCTGACGGCCTACCGGATGCTGTTCACCAACGCGGGCGTGCGGCCCGGTGACAGCGTCCTCGTGCAGGGCGCGGGCGGCGGCGTCGCCACGGCCGCGATCGTGCTGGGCGCGGCGGCCGGGCTGCGGGTCTTCGTCACCAGCCGGGACGAGGCCAAGGGCAAGCGGGCGGTCGAGCTGGGCGCGGAGGCCGCGTTCGCGGCGGGGGAGCGGCTGCCGCACCGGATGGACGCGGTGATCGAGACGGTCGGCGCGGCCACCTGGTCCCACTCCGTCAAGTCCCTGCGGCCCGGCGGGACTCTGGTGATCTCCGGCGCCACCTCCGGTCAGGCGCCGCCGTCCGCCGAGCTCAACCGCATCTTCTTCCTCGAACTGAAGGTCGTCGGCTCCACGATGGGCAGCAAGGAGGAGCTGGCCTCCCTGCTGAGCTTCTGCGCGGCCAAGGGCGTCCGCCCCACGATCGACTCGGTGCTCCCGCTGGACCGGGCCCGCGAGGGCTTCGAACGGATGGCGCGCGGCGACCTGTTCGGCAAGATCGTGCTCACCGTCTGAGCCCTGGGGTGCCGGGGCCGCCCGTGCTCCGCTCAGCCCTGGGAGGCGGTGCGGAGCAGCGCGACCACATGCGCGGTGGTGGTGGACAGGTGGCGGCGCGCCTCCCGCAGCGTCTCCTGCGTGACACCGTGGTCGCGGGCCGCGTCGCGGATGTCGTCGCGGAGCTTGTCGAGCAGGCGCTCCAGCTCGCGGGCCGGGTCCTCCACCGGGTCGCCCGGCTCCGCGGCCCACCCCGGCCGGGGGGCCGCGGGGTGCTCCACGAACCGCGCCCAGCCGCCGATCTCGTGACTCAGCCCGTCCAGGCTCTCGCGCACCGCGCCCGGCCAGTCGCCGCTGGCCGCGCGGGACTGCACGCGATCGTGGATGCGGCGGGCCGCCTCCTCGAACCGGTGCCGGGTGGCCTCGCTGCCCTCGCGGCGGGCACGGGCCCTGCCCCCGGCCGCGCCCGGGGGGACGCGGGTGGCGGCCGTCGCCTGCCGTATCTCCTCGCGCAGGTCCTGCGCCGAGCCGCTGACGTCCTCCCTGATGTCGGCGGCGAGCGCGGCCAGCGAGTCGCGGATCTCCCGCTCCAGCTCGGTCAGCTCCTCGCCCCGGGTCAGCAGCTCGCGCCGGCCCTCGGGCGTCAGGGAGTACACCTTCCGGCCGCCCTCCTCGGTGTGGGTGACCAGACCCTCGGCGGCCAGCTTCGCCAGCCGGGGGTAGACCGTGCCGGCGGAGGGCGCGTACAGCCCCTGGAAGCGCTCCTCCAGCAGCCGGATCACCTCGTACCCGTGCCGGGGGGCCTCGCCCAGCAGCTTCAGCAGATAGAGGCGGAGACGGCCATGGCCGAAGACGGGAGCCATGTCAGACGTCCTTACGCGAGGAGGAGGCGGGGGCCGGGTCCGCCTCGGTGGGCGGGGTCTCTTTTATACATCTCTCGCGCCCCCCGCCGAGGAGCGTGTGGGTTTTCTCGGGGGCCGCCTCCTTGAAACAAAAAAAAGGACCGAGAGATGTGGACGACGAACACGGGCCGCCCCCGCGCCCCTTCTGCGGCGGCGTCAGGTGTGTATAAGGGACAGGGCGGGCGGCGCAGCAGCGCGACCGCGCCGGAGACCGTGGTGCAGCGGACCGACCCCGCGCCGGTGCCCAGCTCGCCCGAGAGCTGCTTCGACCCCCAGCCGCCGGTGACGCGCAGCCCGGGGAAGGCGGAGGACACGGGCCCGGCGGCGGAGCCGGCCGTGACACGGGCGCTGAACGTCTCGGGCAGGCGCAGCGCCAGCTCGCCCGAGACCGAGCTGAGCCGGATGTCGGGCGGGAGGGCGGCGGGCGCCAGGTCCAGCAGCATGTCCCCGCTGACCGACTCGCCGCGCACGTCGTGGCCCTGACTGTCCACCACCGTCAGGCTCCCCGAGACGGAGGCGAACCGCAGCTCGCCGCCGAGCCCCTGGGCCTCGACGTCCCCGGAGACCGTGTCGGCCCTGACCGCGCCGCCGAGGCCGACCAGCGTGGTGTCGCCGCTGACGCCCCTGACATCCGTGCGGCCCGCGATACCGCTGACGACCGCCGAGGCGCCCACCACACCGACGGTGAGCCGGGCGCCGGCGGGCACCGACACGGAGACGACGGCGGAGCGGCTCCGGGCCTTGCGGTCCAGCCACGTGAGGAAGCTCTGCCAGGGCAGGTCGTCATAGGCGACGGTGAGCCGGCCGCCCCGGAGCCGCACGCGCAGGGGCGGGCCCTCGATCTCGGAGATCTCGACCCGGGCCACCGGATCGTCCGTGCCCACCACGTTCACCAAGCCGTCGACGACGCGGACGCTCAGCTCCTCGACACGACGGCCGTCGAAGGTCAGCGTCCGGGGCTCGGTGACGGACCATTCGCCACTCGCCGCCTTTTCCGCCATGGCAACCCTCCCCGGAGAAACAGGACACGACGCTATATCGCGTCCACGGGGAACACGATATATCGCGTCAGTCGCCACTGGCAAGCGGCTGTCCCCCGAAAGAGTTCAGATGCCCGCCGGCCCCGCCCCCCGCCTGGCCCCCGCCCCTAGGCGTCCTCGGCATCGTCGTCGTCGTCATCGAGCCGGGCCAGCCACGTCGCGAGCCGCTCGACCGGGATCTCGAAGTCCGGGTGGAGATCGACGAATACGCGGAGCTGCTCAGCCAGCCACTCCAGCGTGACCTCCTCCTCGCCCCGCCGCCGGGCGAGTTCCTCGATTCCGCGATCGGTGAAGTACACGACGTGCTCCTGAAAGGACGAAACAGTGCGGAAAGCCAGGATAGGCAGCGGACGGTAGCGGCGGATAACCTGCACGCACACAGCGGCGACGGGGGGGCGTTATGAGCAGTGGAATCACGCGGATCAGCCTTCCGGATGGGACCCCGGTCTGGGCGAGGATCTCGGGCGCCGAGCAGGCCGAGCAGGTCCCGGTGCCGGGCGTGCCCGGCCCGGCCGCGCCGCCCAGCGGCCTGGGGGACGCCGACACCGGCCTCGCCGACCGCACCGCGGCCCGGATGGAGAGCCTGCGCGGCCTGATCACCGGCGTCGCCGCCTCCGTCGCGGACGGGCTGCGCGCCGCCCGGCCCGACGAGGTCAGCGTCACCTTCGGTATCGAACTCACCGCCCGCGCCGGGAAGATCGTCGGACTGCTGGCGGACGGCGACGCCAAGGGCGCCATCAGCGTCACCCTCACCTGGCACGGCGGGCCGCCCGAGGACCTGGGCAGCGGCGGCGCCGTATGACCTGGGGTGACACCGGGGGCGCGCAGCCGCTCGACGTGGACCCCTTCGAGACCCTGGCGCCGCTCGCCGCCGCCGCGACGGTACGCATCCATGAGCCGCCGACCGGGTATGACGGGACCGGGGACGGACCGGTGTCACGGCCCTGGGGCAGCGGCTTCTTCATCGCTCCCGACTGGGTGCTCACCTGCGCCCACGTGGCACTTCGCGGGGGAGGCGGGGGAAGCCGGGAAAGGGGCGAGGGAGGAAGGCGCGAAGTGGGGCTGACCGTCCGAGGAGTCGAGCGTGCCGTGCGGGGCCTGGTGGAGTGGGCCCAGCCGGAGGAGCACCCCGGCGGTGGCCTGTGGCCCGCGCCCGACCTCGCGCTCATCCGCCTGCTGGAGCCCGTCCCGCACTCCTGCGCCTGGCTCACCGAGCGCACCGCGAAGGTCTTCACCCGCAGCGAGGTCGCGTTCTTCGGCTGCGCCGAGGCCGGTGACGGCCTGGTCGAGGACATCAGCGGCCGGTGCAGCATCCGCGGCGAGCTGGGCTCCGAGGGCCTGCTGAAGCTGGGGAACGAGGACGAGGTGCCCGAGGGCGCCTCCGGCGGCCCGGTCGTGGACCTGCGGCGCGGCGAGGTCATCGGCGTGCTCAAGGCCCGCCGCTCGGTCGGCCGCGACGGCGGACTGGCCTCCTCCATCGTGCAGTTGCGGCGCCTGCCCTCGCCCGTCGGCCAGGTCCTCGACGAGCACGACGACCTGTACCAGAGCGTCCTGCACGCCCACGACCGCCACCACGCCGAGCGGCACCGCGACGCGCAGGTCACCGACCGCACCTGGACCGACGCCCAGATCGAGGTGCGCGCCACCGCCGGCCGCGCCCTCACCCCCGGCCAGCGCGTCGAACTGCTCGGTCTGCTCGCCGAGTTGCCGCCACCGGTCTCGACCAGGCGGCTGGACGAGATGCTGACCGCGCTGCGCAGCAGGCCGTACGAGGGCACGCTGCCCGCGCCGCGCGGCTGGCGGGACGGACTCGGCCTGCTGTACGACCTGCGGCAGGGCGTCACCGAGCTGGAGGCCGTGCTGCGGTACGCGATGTACGCGGCCACCGCCGAACGGCCGTTCCCCGCCTCGCCCGAGGTCGAGTCCCGGCTGCTGGACTGGGTGAACAGCACGGCCGCCGCCAGCGCCGAGCTGCCCCGCTGGTTCCGCCACAACCTCCGCGCCGAGCAGGACGCCAGGCTGTGGGAGCGGGACGACGCCGTGTCCGACCCCCTCACCCGCGTCGACCCGGCGATCACCGGCGGCGCGCTGTGGGAGCTGGGCTCCCTCTTCGAGGACACCGGCTCCGCCGACGGCCCGGCGGAGCACGAGGGCCGGCCGTACGTGCTGCTGGAGATCACCCCGCGCGCCTGGGAGCACGGCCGGTACGACTGGCGGGTGTGCGCCGCCCGCACCACGGGCGAACTGACCTCGGTCGACGAGGACTTCCGCGCCATCGGCCCCGACGAGCCGCCCGAGCGGCTGCGGGTGGCGCTCGCCGAGGCGTTCCGCCGGGGTGACGAGCCGGAGCAGCCGGTGGCGCTGCACGTCGCGCTGCCGTACGCGCTGCTCGGCTTCCCCGTCGAGGAGTGGCGTCTGGCGCCGGACGCCGGCCGGCTCGGCGAGCAGCGGCCCGTCGTGGTCCGCTGCACCAACCCCGTGCCGGACGCCGAGGACAACGAGGAGCTGCGCGCGCTGCGCCTGTCCCGCTGGGCCAAGATCCACGCCGGCCGCATGGAGCCGGACATCCTCGACTGCGTGGACACCCGGGCGCGTCCGCTGCCCCAGCCCGCCGGGCTGCTCGGGCGCGACCCGGCGGCCGTTCCCGTCATGTGCCACACCCCGGCGACCGGGGGCGAGCCGGCCGCCCTGCATCGTGTGATGGCGAGTGGGTACAACGTCATCCTGTGGCGCCGCGACACCACCGACCGCGAGCGGAACTGCGAGGACTTCCACCGGGGCGTGACCCGCACGGTGGACACGGCCGGCGAGGCCGGGTTCCTGCCCGCCGCCCTCTGGCGGCTGCGCGCGGCCCACGGGCTCGGCGTTCCCGACGTGTCGTGGTCGAGGGGCCTCTCGCTGCTCTACGACGACCCGGCCCGGCCCCTGCCAGGGGCGGACGATCCCCTGGAGACCCCGTGAGGCCCCTGGGGAGCGTGCCGGGCACGGCCCGTGCGCGTGTTCCGGGAAGTCGGAGAAGTCGGACAACTATCCCCTGTGCGTGGCCTTTTGATCCGGCTACGGTCGGGGACGGGGCGGCGGTCCGGACGGCGAACGAGCGACGAGGAGCATGCTGTGGCACTTGCTGACGAGACTCCGGAAGGCCCCGGCGGCGCCCCGGGAAGCTCCGCCCCCGGCGAATGGCTCATCTACCGGGGCGCCGGGGAGCCCCACGACGGCATCCGGTCGCTGCCCAAGCCCCCGCCGTGGCGCGACTTCGCCGGCCGGCCCCTCGTCGCGCCGGGCCCCGCCGCGGACAGCGCCTCCACGCGCCGCCTCGGCGCCTACCGGCACCTGGCCGCGATGCACCGGCCCAGCGCCGAGGAGCTGGAGATCATCAACGCCGCGCTCTACCTGCGCCGCCCGCTGCTGGTCACCGGCAGCCCCGGCACCGGCAAGAGCACCCTGGCCCACTCCGTGGCGTACGAGCTGGGCCTCGGGCGGGTGCTGCACTGGCCGATCGTCAGCCGCACCACCCTCGGCGACGGGCTGTACCACTACGACGCGATAGCCCGGCTCCAGGACACCCAGATCGCCGCCGGTGGCCGCGCCGCGGGCACGCCCGTGCCCGGCGGCATCGGCAGCTATCTGCGCCTCGGCCCGCTGGGCACGGCCCTGCTGCCCACCGCCACCCCGCGGGTGCTGCTCGTCGACGAGCTGGACAAGAGCGACATCGACCTGCCCAACGACCTGCTGAACGTGCTGGAGGAGGGCGAGTTCGCCATCCCCGAGCTGGAGCGGATCGCCGAGCGCGAGCCGGAGGTCGAGGTGCTGACGAACGACGGCGCCAAGGTCACGGTCCGGGACGGGAGGATCCGCTGCCACGCCTTCCCGTTCGTCGTCCTCACCAGCAACGGCGAGCGGGACTTCCCGGCGCCGCTGCTGCGCCGCTGCGTCCATCTGGAGCTGACCCGGCCCGACCACGAGCGGCTCGCCACCGTCGTACGCGCCCACCTGGGTGACGAACTGGCGCGTGTCGGTGACGACCTGATCACCCGTTTCCTGGAACGCTCCCGGACAGAGCAGCTCGCGACCGATCAACTGCTCAACGCCATCTACCTCACCCACCACGCCGAGCCGCCGACCCGCGACAGACTGGCCGACATGCTGATCCAGCGCCTCGACCGGCCGAGGTAGGCCGCCATGGACGATGTGCCCGCCCCCGGTCCCGCCCCCCGGCGGGACAATCTGGCGACCCTGATCCGCGCCCTGCGCGGCGCCGGTCTCGACCCCGACTGGGCCGAGCTGGCCGACGCGCTGTGGCTCGCGCAGTTCTCCCGGCCGTCCCGCCCCGGCGCGGAGGTCGGGTCCGGCGCGGCCGAGGGGACGGACGGGACCGGACGGCCCGGCGCTGACGACTCCTCCGTCCCCCACACGGACCACCAGGACCACGGCGACGCCCGCGCGTCGGTGCCCGGCGCGGCGGACGACGCCGGCCGCACGCCCCCCGGGCCGGGACCGGCCGGCCGGCGGTATCCCCGTCCGGGGGACGAGACGGTCCGGATCTACCCCGACCCGGCCGGGTCGGGCGGTCAGGCCGCCGGGCTGCCGGACGACGCGCTGCGGATCGGCGTGCCCGAGGCCAGGGCGCTGCCCGGCCTGCTGGAGCTGGAACGGGCGCTGCGTCCGTTGCAGCGGTACCGACCGCCGGGCCGGCCGCCCCGCCGCACGGCGGCCACCGGCCTGGACGAGCCGGCGACCGTCGAACGCACCGCGCGGGCCGGCGGGCTCCTCATGCCCGCCTTCCGGGAGGAGCCCCGTTCCCCCACCGAGTTGCAGCTCCTGATGGACGCCGCGCCCGCCATGCGGGTGTGGCAGCGGATGCTGGGCGAGCTGGCCGAGGTGTTCGGGCGGCTCGGCGCGTTCCGCGACGTCCAGGTCCACTACCTGCACGCCTCCCCGGACGGCAGCCCCGCCGTCAGCCGCCGCTTCGACCCGGCCGGGGCGCCGCTGCGCCCCGCCAGCCAGCTCAGCGATCCGACCGGGCGCCGGCTGACGGTCGTCGTCAGCGACTGCGCCGGGCCGCTGTGGCGCGACGGCGCGGCCCACCGGCTGCTGCACACGCTCTCCCGGTACGCGCCGGTCGCCGTCGTGCAGCCGCTGCCGGAGCGGCTGTGGCCGCGTACCCGGCTGCCGGTCGAGCACGGCGTGCTGCACCGCGAGGAGGGCTCGCCCGGCACGGCCAGGCTCCGTTTCACCGCCGCGCCGAACGGCTACCCCGCGCGCCCGGCGCCGCCCGGCGCGGTGCCCGTGCCGGTGCTGCCGCCGGACGCCGGATCGCTGGGCGCCTGGGCCCGGCTGCTGTCCGGTCCCGGCGCCGGGTCGGTGCCGGCCGCCGTCGGCTGGGTGCGGCCCGACCAGCCGCCGGCGCCCGCGCGGCGGCAGGACGGGCCGCCCCGCTCCTCGGCCGCACTGGTCGCCCGCTTCCGCGCCACCGCCTCCCCGGTCGCCGGCCGGCTCGCCGTGTACCTGTCGGCGGCGCCGCTGTTCCTGCCCGTGATGCAGCTCATCCAGCGGACGATGCTCCCCGACTCGGGCCCGGGCGAGCTGTCCGAGGTGATGCTCAGCGGCCTGCTGCGGCGCCAGGAGGGCTCGGCGGGCGACGGCCGCTGGTACGAGTTCGTGGACGGCGTCCACGACGAGCTGCTCGGGGAGCTGGGCCACGACGAGGCGCTGCTGGTGCTGAAGCACTGCTCGGGCTACGTCGAGCAGCGGTTCGGCCGCACCGGGCCGAACTTCCCGGCGCTCGCGCTGGCCCAGCTCGCCGGGGACGGCGGGCAGCCGGAGGCGCCCCGGGCGGGCGAGGAGGACGCCAAGGACCGGCTGCCGCAGCCGTTCGCCGAGGTCGCCGCGAAGGTGCTGCGCCGTTTCCTGCCCGAGGCGCCGCTCGTCTCCGCGCCCGGCGACGACGCGCCGCCGCCGTCGCTCGCGGTCGGGCAGGCCCGCGCGCTGTCCGAGCGGTTCGCCGCCGAGGGCAAGGTGCAGCACCAGCTCGACGCCGTCCGCACGCTGCGCCAGGCCGCCGCGAGCCAGCGGGCGGCGGGCCAGGGCACCGACCCGGAGCTGTGGAGCGAGCTGGCCGAGCAGTTGCTGACCCTGTGGCGGGTCCAGCGCGAGACGGAGCTGCTGACGGAGGCGCAGAACGCGGCGCGCACCGCCGCCGCGCACCCCGGCTCGCTCCGGGCCAGGACCGCGCTGGCCCGGGTGCTGCACGTGGCGGCGGGGGAGCGGCGGGCGGCCGGTGACCCGCACGCGGCGCTGGAGCTGTGGCGGCGCGCGGACCGGGAGTTCGCCGCCGTCTGCGCCACCCCCGGCCTGGACCGGCGCGCCGCGCTCGATTTGACGCTGGAACGGGTGCGGGTGCTGGAGGAGCAGTGGCTGCTGGGCGGCGACACCGCGCTGCTCCAGGAGAGCGTGGGCATGGTCGAGGCCATCGCGGACGCCTGGCCGGCCGGCGAGCCCCGGCCGAGCGGGCTGCCGCTGGCGCACGGCCGGGCGCTGCTGCGGCTGGCGGGCGCGGCGCCGGACCCGGAGCGGGCCGGGGTGTACGCCGGGCAGGCGGCGGCGTCGCTGCGCGACGGCTGCTGGGCGCTGGAGGCGGAGAACGCGCCGGTCGTGGCGCGGGCCAGGGCGCTGCTGGACCTGGCGGACGCGCTGCTGCTGACGGAACGGGACTGGCCGGCCGCGTCCGAGGCCGTCGGGCAGGCGCGGCGGCTGACGGAGGAACCGGCGCTGGTGGCGGCCTGCCTGACGCGGTCCGGGCGGCTGAGCGTCCGCCGGTACGCGGCCGGGGGCCCGCCGGCGCACCTGGAGGAGGCGGCGGACTGGTTCCGGCAGGCCGGCCGCCGGGTGTCCCGGGACCGGCCGGAGTACAGCGACCTGATCGAGGAGTGGGGGGCCGCCCTGCTGCGGCGCGCCTCGCTGCCCGACGGCGGCCCGTTCGTCTCGCAGGCGGTCCGGGTGCTGCGGGACTGCCGGATGGAGACCCCGGCCGGTGATCCCCGGCTGCCGGAGCGGCTGCTGATGCTGGGCCGGGCCCTGATGACGCGGTACCAGGAGGCGGTGGACCTGGTCGATCTGCGCGAGGCGGAGCACCTGTTCGGCCGGGCGGCGGCCGACGCGGGAACGGAGCTGACGCGGGCGCGGGCCTGGTTCGAGCTGGGCGAGACGCACCGCAGGGCCTACCGGCACACCCGCCGCCCGGAGCGGCTCGACCAGGCGGCCGACGCCTACCGCCGGGCCGCCACGGCGGCGAAGGCGGCCGTGCCCGACCCGGCGGACCCGGCCGAGCCGGCCCGGCTGGCGGCCCGCGCCCTGCACCAGCGCGGCTCGGGGTTCGAGGTGGCCCGCCGCCCCCTGGCGGCGGCCGAGGCGTACCGGGCGGCGCTCCAGATGTGGCGCCGCCTCCCCCCGGACGCGCAGTCCGCCGCCACGACCGCGCGCCTGGAAGCGCTCACGGGAAACCGTTAGGCCGTCGCGCACCCCGTGCGCCCGGCGACGCGCCCGGTGGGGGACGCCGGGGGTGTTTCCGGTGTGTGGCGGGCGGGGATATCCGCTGGGCCCGCTCGGGGGGGAGGAGACGTGACGACGCGTCCACCACAGGACACGGCCGGGGCCGGGCCGCTGCCGGATCTGCTCGCGCTCAGCCTCGGAGAGCTGCGCAGACTGGAGCACCCCGTGCTCAGTGAGGTGCTCGACGAGCTGAGGGAACGGATGGTGCGCCCGGGGGAGACGCTCTGGGACTTCAACCAGGCGCTCGGGGACGACCGCGACCGGTGATACGGCGAACGCTTTCGGTCCTTCTCTGCGCATAACCGGACAGGAGTAGCCGATCGTTGTTTGGTACGACACCGGGGTGGGACACCCGGGAAGTGGCCGTTCCGTTCCGGCAGTTCGTCGTCAAGGTCAACAGCCGCTGCAATCTGGCCTGCCGCTACTGCTACATGTACTTCGCCGCCGACCCCGGCTGGCGCCGCCAGCCCGTGGCCGCCGCGCCGCGTGTCCTGCGCCGCACCGCCCGCCGCATCGGCGAGCACGCCGAGGCCCACCGCCTGCCCGCCGTCTCCCTGGTGCTGCACGGCGGCGAGCCGCTGCTGACCGACCCGGCGGTCCTGGGGGCCTTCGCCGCCGACGTCCGGGACCGCGTGCCGCCCGGCTGCTCCGTCCGCGTCACCGCGCAGACCAACGGCGTCCTCCTCGACGAGGCGCGGCTGACCGCGCTCGCCGCGCACGGCATCACCGTCGGCCTCAGCCTCGACGGCGGCCTGGCGCGGCACAACCGGCAGCGCGTGGACCACGCGGGCCGCCCGGCCTGGCCCGCCGCCGAACGGGCCGCCAGGCTGCTGGCGTCGCCCCGCCACCGCGCCGCCCACGCCGGGATCCTGTGCGTCGTGGACGCGGCCACCGACCCCGCCGAGGTCTACGACTCGCTCCTCGCCCTCGACCCGCCCGCCCTCCTAGTGTGCGGCGACGCCCCGCAATGTCTACCCTCCCCTTTGCGTCGGCAGGGCCGGAGGCGTATACGAGCCGCCACGCCACCTGGCCCCCCCCGCCGCCCGGCCTGCCGGACCGCGGCACCCCGTACGGCGACTGGCTCGCCGCCGTGTTCGACCGCTGGTGGCACGCCGGCCGGCGCCGGACGCGGGTCAGGATCTTCCAGGAGTGCATCGCGCTGCTCCTCGGACTGCCCGCCGCCACCGAGCAGTTCGGGCTCCAGCCGTTCACCGCCGCCGTCGTGGAGACCGACGGCACCATCGAGCAGGTCGACTCGCTCAAGACCGCCTACCCCGGCGCCGCGGCCACCGGCCTCGACGTCTTCGCCCACAGCTTCGACGACGCCCTCGCCCACCCCGGCGTCGCCGCCCGCCAAGCCGGACTCGCCGCGCTCGCCCCGGACTGCGTGGCCTGCCCGCTGGTCACCGTCTGCGGCGGCGGCCACTACGCCCACCGCTACCGGGAGGGGCACGGCTTCCGCAACCCCTCGGTGTACTGCGCGGACCTCCAGCGGCTCATCCGGCACATCGCCGCCGCCGTCACCGGTGAGTTCGGCGGGGGAGCCGTCGCATGACCGCCGCGCCCACCGAGGCCCAGCTCCGCGAACTCGGCCGCACCGAGGGCGAGGCGCCCGTCCTGGCCGTCCTCGCCCACGGCCAGCACACCCGGCGGCTGCTCCTGATCCGCATGCTCTTCGACGCGCTCGCCGCCGCCCCCGACCCGGCCGCCGGGCTCGCCCGCGAGCACGCCGCCCTGCTGGAGCCCGCCGAGCGCGCCGCCCCCGGCGCCGCCCGCCGCGTCCTGTTCTACCCCCTCACCGGCCCCTGGGCCGAACGCTGCGTCCGCCGCCTCGAACAGGGCGACCACGCGGCCGCCGCCCGCGACCTGGCCCCCCTCGGCTCGCTCGCCGCCGCCGCGGCCGTCCGGTCCGGTGTCGCCTTCACCACCCGCGCCACCGTCCGCGACGGGCGCGTCGCGCTGCCCACCCTCGGCGCCCTGCGCGACACAGGACCCGACGGTTCCCCCGCCGAACTCACCGGTGACGGCGACCGGTTGGTCATGCGCGCCGCGGGCCGGCCGCCCGTCGAGGTGTACCGCGACGCGGCCGGCGCCTGGCGTTCCGACGATCCGCGCTGGCTGCCGCTGCACACTCTCGACGGCGGGCCCAGGCCCGTTCTCCTGGACGACCTCGACCCCGGCCGGCACGCCGGGCGCGGCGCGGCGCCGTTCGGCATCGGCGCCCGCGACAGCCTCGCGCCCGAGGAACGCGCCCGCTGGGCCGAGCTGTGGCGCGGCGCGCTGCCGCTGCTGCGCCTCGGCGGCGCCGCCCGCTCCGCCGAACTCGCCCTGCTGGAGTGCATCGTGCCGATGATGGGCCCGCCCGCCGCCCGGCCGGGCGCGGGCGCGCACTCCAGCGGCACCAGCCCCACCGCGTTCGGCGCCGTCCTCGCCAGCCCGCCGCCCGGCCCGGCCGATCTCGCGGCCGGCCTCACCCACGAGCTCCAGCACGCCAAGCTGGCCGCGCGATCGGCCGGGCCCGTCCGCCGTCATTTATACACTACTCACAGCCCACGTATCAGGCACCAAACCCGCCAGCCGCGCTATGCTGGACAGAACAATACCGA
>NZ_LN929896.1:584807-825006 GCF_001493375.1 Streptomyces specialis | reverse complement strand
TCATGACGGAAGGCGAGTAAAGCGGGTTCGTTGGGTGAGGTAGGTCTGCAGGCAATTGCTCTGGTCGCCCCTGGGTCGGCAGCGGAGACTGTGTATAGTCACGGCGTCTACCCCACCTCGCCCTGGCCGGGTTCTGGCGGCAGCTCGCCGTCCGCCTCGACGACCCGACCGGCCGCGACCACGCCTGGGCCGCGCACGCCCGCTGCTGGGCGCAGGTCGGGGCGGTGCTGCCGGCCGTGCGCGGCGCCCGCCTGCTCACCGACGCGGGACGGGTGTTCACCGCCGCCATGGCCCAACGGCATGAGCAGCTCCGCGACATCGAGCCGCCCGAGGGCCATCTCGTCCGCGCCGCCGCCTACGTGGAGACCGCCCGGACGCTGTGGCTGCGGACCCACACGCGCTGAACGGTTACCCGGCGGACCGGCGGTGTATGTTCCCAGCGAGGACATCTGACGGGTCGTCGTACGGGGGATCCGTTCCACAGCAGACAGCCGCGGCGGACCGCCAAACCGCGGGCAGCACGAGGGAGACGGTCGGATGGCCGAGCACGAGAGCCAGGTGGGAGGAGCGCCGCCGGGGGCGGAGAGCCACCGGATCACCATCAGCTTCGCCGGGTTCAACCGCGCCTGGGCGGCGTGGATCGGCGACCGCCTCGAACGCAACGGCTGGCAGGTCGCCTACCAGCGGTGGAACCCGCCGGTCGAGGTGCCGCTCGAAGTCGCCCTGCGAGACCTGCTGTTGTACGAGGGCCATGTCCTGGTCGTGCTCAGCGACTGGTACTTCAAGCTCGGCCCGCGCACCGACGCCGAGTGGAACGCGGCGCTGCGCTCGGTCGTCGCCCCCAACTCCCGCCGCTTCAGCGCCGTCTCGGTCTCGGCGCAGCAAATGCCCACCGCCACCGCCGCGTTCAGCACCGTCACCGAGCTGTGGGGCGTCGGCGCCCGCGAGGCGGAGCGGCGGCTGCTCAGCCTGCTCGGCCCGTCGCCCGCCCCGCCCTCCTCCACCGGCACCCTCGGCGGCGGACGCGGCGGCCCGCGCTACCCGCACGAGCAGCCCCGCGTGTGGGGCGGCGTCCCGCGCCGCAACATCCGGTTCACCGGCCGCGAGGACACCCTCCAGAACGTCTACGACACGCTCCAGCGCGCCGAGCCCGGCGCCGGCGTCGTCACCCTGCTCGGCATGTCGGGCGTCGGCAAGACGCAGGCCGCCGCCGAGTCCATCTACCGCTTCGGCTCCGAGTACGACCTCGTGTGGTGGGTTCCCGCCGACCAGCGCGGCACCCTGCGGCAGCGGCTCGCGGAGCTGGCCCCCGCCCTCGACCTGACCACCGGGCCCGAGTACGGCGAACGGCTGCGCGCCGTCGGGGACGCGCTGCGCCGGGGCGACCCCTACGACCGCTGGCTGATCGTCCTCGACGGCGCCGACGACCCGGGTCCGGTCGCGGACCTCGTGCCCTCCGGCCGCGGGCACGTGCTGATCACCTCGCAGAACCGCGAGTGGGCCGAGCACAACACCGCGCTGATCGAGATCCCCGTCTACGACCGCGACGAGTCCGTGGCGTTCATCCGCCGCCGCGCGCCCCGCATCGACCCCGCGTCGGCCGACCAGCTCGCCGAGGCCCTCGGCGACCTCCCGCTCGCGCTCGACCAGACGGCGGGCTGGCTCAACGACTCGTCCATGTCGGTCGGCGAATACGTCGGTCTCCTCGCCGACAGCTCCGAGGTGGAGATCGGGCTGCGGGTCGCCGCCGACTTCCCCATGACCTACTACACGGCCTTCTCGATACTGCTGAACAGGCTGCGCGAAACGGTCCCCGAGGCGGTCGAACTGCTGCGGCTGTGCGCGTTCTTCGCCCCCGGCGCGATCCCCGTCGAGCTGGTGCGCGGCGTCCCCTCCGACGCCCTGCCGGAGCGGCTCACCGGCCTGATGGACGACCCGCTGAGCTGGAACGCGGCCATCAGCAAGCTCGTGCAGTACTCGGTGATCCGCTGGGACGCCCCCGACGAGGAGACCCGCTCCGAGGACGGCGGCACCATCCACGTCCACCGCATGGTCCACCAGACCGTCCGCGCCGGGATGTCCAAGGACGACCAGGAGCTGTTCTCCCGCGCCGTGCGCCGCGCCCTGTCCGCCACCGACCCGCGGCGGCCCCAGGACACCCGCCGCTGGTGGCGCTTCGCGCGGATCGTGCCCCACCTCGACGCCTCCGGCGCGCTCCGCAGCGGCCACGCCGACATGCACCGGCTGATCTTCAACTGCCTCAGCTACCTCTACCTGGCGGGCGAGTACACGGCCGGCCTCCAGCTCGCCGAGCGCACCGAGAAGGTGTGGTGCGACGTCTTCGGCCGCGAGCACCCCCTGCTGTGGGACCTCCGCTCCCTCCACGCCACCGTGCTGCGCGCCACCGGCGCCTACGCCCGCACCGCCGAGATCGACCGCGCGGTCATCGACCACCTCAGCGCCGAGCGCGGCGACCGCGACCTCGCCGTCCTGCGCGCCCAGGACGGCCTCGGCGCCGACCTGCGCGGACTCGCCGAGTACGCGGAGGCGCTGGAGATCGGCGAACAGGTCCTGGAGGGCTACACCACCCTCCTCGGCGAGAACGACGCCCGCACCCTCAACGCCCGCCACAACCTCGCCACGTCGCTGCGCCTCCTCGGCCGCTACGCCGAAGCGCTCGACGCCGACCGCCTCACCCTCCAGGCCCGCCGCGAACTGCTGCGCCCCCGGCACCCCACCTCGCTCTCCTCGGAGAACGCCTACGCCCTCGACCTGCGCCTCCTGGGCCGGTACACGGAGGCGCTGTCGGTGATGGAGCAGAGCGTCGAGATCCACCGGCTGGTGATGGGCGACGACAACCCGCAGACCCTCGGCGCCGAGCTGAACTACGCGATGTGCCTGCGCCGCGCGGGCGACCGGGCGGGCGCGCAGGCCCGGCTCGGCGCGCTGCTGGAGCGCGCCGAGCGCGTCGTCGGCGACCTGTCCCCGATGACGCTGCGCGTCGCCACCTGCTACGCGATGCTCTACCGCTCCCACGGCGACCTGGACCGGGCCCGCGCGATCGGGGAGCGGACCGCGGAGCACTACCGCACCACCCTCGGCGCCCGGCACCCGTACACCATCGGCACCCGGGGCAACCTCGTCCTGGTGCTGCGCGCCGCCGGGGAGCGGCAGGAGGCCCAGGTTCTCAACGAGGAGTGCCTCGCCGACATGACGGCCGCCCTCGGCCCCGGCCACCCCTGGACGCTGGGCATCGCGCTGAACGCGACCGCCGGGCGGAACCTGGAGGGCGACGTCGAGGGCGCCGCCGACCTGAGCCGGGACACCGCGCGCCGCGCCGCCGAGGCGCTCGGCCGTCACCACCCGCTGTACCTGTGCGCACTGCTGGCGCTCGCCACCGACCTGCGCGGGCTGCGGCAGCGCGACGAGGCCGACAAGGTGGAGGAGGAGGCCGTGACCGGCTTCGGCACCACCCTCGGCGCGCAGCACGTCCACACCGTCAGCGCCCGCTCCCGGGTGCGCCCGTACTGGGACTTCGAGCCGCTGTCCACGTAGGGACCGGCCGGGGGAAACGGCGAGGGTCAAGGCGAAGGGAAAGGTGAGGGGCCGTCCACCGCGAGCGCGGCGGACGGCCCCTCACCGTCGGGTCAGGACCTCTAGAGGTCGAACACCTCGTTGACCAGCGTCTGCTGCTCGGCCTGGTGCCGCTTGGCCGAGCCGACCGCGGGCGACGACGACGCCGGGCGCGACACCCGGTGCAGCCGGTCCAGGCGGTCCAGGTTCTCCGCCAGGTTCAGCGCCATGAACGGCCAGGCGCCCTGGTTCGCCGGCTCCTCCTGCGCCCAGACGAACGTCTCGGCGCTCCCGTACCGGGCCAGCTCGGCGCGGAGCTCGTCCACCGGCAGCGGGTACAGCCGCTCCAGCCGGACCAGCGCGACATCGTTCAGGCCGCGCTTCTCCCGCTCGGCCACCAGGTCGTAGTAGACCTTGCCCGCGCTGAAGACCACCTTCCGCACGGCCGCCGGGTCGGCGGTGGTGTCCCCGATGAGCGGCCGGAAGCCGCCCTGGGTGAACTCCTCCGCCTTCGAGGGCGCCGCCTTCAGCCGCAGCATCGACTTCGGGGTGAAGACGACCAGCGGCTTGTGGTGCGGGTTGTGGACCTGCCAGCGCAGCAGGTGGAAGTAGTTCGACGGGAGCGTCGGCGCCGCCACCGTCATGTTGTTCTGCGCGCAGAGCTGGAGGAAGCGCTCGATCCGGGCCGAGGAGTGGTCCGGGCCCTGGCCCTCGTAGCCGTGCGGCAGCAGCAGCGTGACGCCCGAGGTCTGGCCCCACTTCTGCTCGGCCGAGGAGATGAACTCGTCGATGACGGTCGAGGCGCCGTTGGCGAAGTCGCCGAACTGGGCCTCCCACATCACCAGCGCCTCCGGCCGGGCCAGCGAGTAGCCGTACTCGAAGCCCATCGCCGCGTACTCGCTGAGGAACGAGTCGTAGACGTTGAACCGGGCCTGGTCCTCCGTCAGGTACAGCAGCGGGGTGTAGTCCTCGCCGGTCTTCCGGTCGATCAGCACCGCGTGCCGCTGGCCGAACGTGCCGCGCCGGGTGTCCTGGCCGGCCAGGCGGACCGGGCTGCCCTCCATCAGCAGCGACCCGATGGCGAGCAGCTCGCCCATCGCCCAGTCGATCGTCCCGTCCTCGACCATCGCGGCCCGCCGCTGCAACTGCGGCAGCAGACGCGGGTGGACGGTGATCCGCTCGGGGATGTTGACCTGCGACTCCGCGATGCGCTTGACGACCTCGGTGCTCACGCCGGTCTCGACCGCCGTGGGGAACTCCGGGCGCGGCGTGGAGACCTCGGCCGGGGCCGGGGTCACGCTGGCCTCGCGGACCTCCTTGAAGACCTTCTCCAACTGGCCCTGGAAGTCCTGGAGCGCCTGCTCCGCCTCCTCCAGCGTGATGTCGCCCCGGCCGATCAGCGACTCGGTGTACAGCTTGCGCACCGAGCGCTTCTTGTCGATCAGGTCGTACATCAACGGCTGCGTGAACGACGGGTTGTCCGTCTCGTTGTGCCCTCGGCGCCGGTAGCAGACGAGGTCGATGACGACGTCCTTGTTGAACGCCTGGCGGTACTCGAAGGCCAGCCGGCCCACCCGGCACACCGCCTCCGGGTCGTCACCGTTCACGTGGAAGATCGGCGCCTCGATCATGCGGGCCACGTCCGTGCAGTACGTGGACGAGCGGGCCGCGGCGGCGGTGGCGGTGTAGCCGACCTGGTTGTTGATGACGATGTGCACCGTGCCGCCGGTGCGGTAGCCGCGGAGCTGCGACATGTTCAGCGTCTCGGCGACCACGCCCTGGCCGGCGAACGCCGCGTCGCCGTGGATGAGGACCGGCAGGACGGTGAAGTCCTTGCCGCCCCGGCCGATGACGTCCTGCTTGGCGCGGGCGACACCCTCCACGATCGGGTCGACGGCCTCCAGGTGCGAGGGGTTCGCGGCCAGCGACACCTTGATGGTCTCGCCGGACTGGCCGGTGAACGTGCCCTCGGTGCCCAGGTGGTACTTCACGTCGCCGGAGCCGTGCATCGACTTCGGGTCGAGGTTCCCCTCGAACTCCCGGAAGATCTGCGCGTACGACTTGCCGACGACGTTGGCCAGGACGTTCAGCCGGCCGCGGTGGGCCATGCCGATCACGACCTCGTCCAGCTTGTCGGCGGCGGCCTCGTCCAGCACCGAGTCCAGCAGCGGGATGACGGTCTCGCCGCCCTCCAGCGAGAACCGCTTCTGCCCGACGTACTTCGTCTGGAGGAACGTCTCGAACGCCTCCGACGCGTTCAGCCGGCGCAGGATGCGCAACTGCTCCTCGCGCTCGGGCGCGGTGTGCGGGCGCTCCACCCGGTCCTGGATCCACTTGCGTTCCTTGGGATCCTGGATGTGCATGTACTCGATGCCGGTGGTCCGGCAGTACGAGTCGCGCAGGACGCCGAGGATGTCGCGCAGCTTGAGCATCGACTTGCCGGCGAAGCCGCCGACCGCGAACTCGCGCTCCAGGTCCCACAGGGTGAGCCCGTGCTCCTTGATGTCCAGGTCGGGGTGCTTGCGCTGCTTGTACTCGAGCGGGTCGGTGTCGGCCATCAGGTGGCCGCGGACCCGGTAGGAGTGGATCAGCTCGAAGACCCGGGCGGCCTTGGTGACCTCGTCGTCGTGGTTGACGTCGATGTCCCGCGCCCAGCGCACCGGCTCGTAGGGGATGCGCAGCGCCTCGAAGATCTTGTCGTAGAACTCCTGCTCGCCCAGCAGGAACTGGCTCATCAGGCGCAGGAACTCGCCGGAGGCCGCGCCCTGGATCACCCGGTGGTCGTAGGTGCTCGTCAGGGTCATGATCTTGGAGACGCCCAGGCGGTTGAGGGCCTCCTGCGAGGTGCCCTGGAACTCGGCCGGGTAGTCCATGGACCCCACGCCCAGGATCATGCTCTGGCCGGGCATCAGGCGGGGCACGGAGTGCACGGTGCCCAGACCGCCGGGGTTGGTGAGGGAGGCGGTGACGCCGGAGAAGTCGTCCATCGTCAGCTTGCCGACGCGGGCGCGGCGGACGATGTCCTCGTACGCCTGCCAGAACTCGAAGAAGGTCAGCGTCTCGGCCTTCTTGATCCCGGCGACGACGAGCTGGCGGTCGCCGTTCTCCTTGACCAGGTCGATGGCCAGGCCCAGGTTCACGTGGGGCGGCTTGACCAGGGTCGGCTTGCCGTCCCGCTCGGCGTACGAGTGGTTCATCGACGGCATCGCCTTCAGCGCCTGCACCATGGCGTAGCCGATGAGGTGCGTGAAGGACACCTTGCCGCCGCGGGCGCGCTTGAGGTGGTTGTTGATGACGATGCGGTTGTCGAACAGCAGCTTCACCGGGACCGCGCGGACCGAGGTGGCCGTCGGGAGGTCGCGGGAGGCGTTCATGTTCTTCGCGACGGCGGCGGCGGGGCCGCGCAGCGTCACGAACTCGGGGCCCTCGGTGTCCGCCGGGGCGGGCTTCGCGGCCGGCTTCGCCTCGGCGGGCCTCGTTCCTCTACCCCACTTGCGCTGCCCCCCGAGACGTCTGCATTCGAGTCTGTCGGTGTCCAATGCGTCTACACGAGAAAGCAGCGGGGGTGCAGAGCGTCATAATCGGAGCCACTGCTTTGTCCTGATATTTTCTTAGAGCTTGTTTATTTTGGGGTTGCGCTGTCCCCCCGTTATCTACACTATCCTCTTCGTCGGCAGCGGCAGTTGTGTATAAGAGGCAGCTCCTGGGCCGCGGCGGTGCCCGTGCCGTTCGTCCCCGGGGGGGCGGTGGCGGCGGTCTCGTCGCCGCCGGGCTTGTAGTCGGCGAAGAAGTCCCACCAGGCCCGGTCCACGGAGTTCGGGTCCTGCAGGTACTGCTGATAGATCTCGTCGACGAGCCATTCGTTGGCACCGAAACCCGCGGCAGGGTTCGACCCTGTGCTTTGGTCGGTCTCGACGCTCGATGTGTTCGGGGACTGTGGCGACACGGCGGCAACCGCCCTCTTCCGCTTCGCAAGGTCATTGATAGCGGAAAACAAGGCTACGCCTCCGGGGCGGTCCGGCGCAGTCCTCAGCCGCCAGACGTGTCCTACGCCACATTCGCCGGGGTGTTTCGCCGTCGGATAGGGCGGGAACCGCAACCGTTTCGGCTCAATCCGGCGACAAAATGATCAGTACGGAACGCGACATGGCACGCGACGGCCGTCGGTCCCGCCCCGAGCTGGGCGGATGGCGGCGGAGGGCGGCGAGCGGCTCCGGGGGCGGCCCGGCGCCGGTGCGGCGGCGATCCGGGCCATGGGGGGCCGGGCGGCGGCCCGGCGTCAACTGTTCGCCAGCGCGTTACCCGGAAGGGTGAGGCGGATGCGGCAGCCGCGCCGCGCCTCGGCCACGCCGATCGTTCCGCCGTGCAGATCGACCGCCCAGCGGGCGATCGCCAGACCCAGACCCGTGCCGCCGTCGCGCGGGATCACGCCGTCGATGGTCCCGCGCCCGAAGCGCTCGAAGACCAGCTCCCGCTGGGCCTGCGGGATGCCGGGCCCTTCGTCCAGGACCTCCAGCACCAGCCCACCCGGCCCGTGGCCCGGGCGGGCCACGACGGTGACCTGGCCGTTGCGCGGGCTGTGCTTGACCGCGTTGTCGACCAGGTTGGTGACCACCTGGTCCAGGCGCTCCGGGTCGGCGTGCGCCATCAGATGCCCGGGGGTGACGTCGAGCCGGAACTTGACGTCGGTCCTGGCGTGGCCCCGGCGCAGCGCCACGGTGGCGTCGTTGATCACCGCCGACAGGTACGGCTCCACCTCGAAGCCGCGCGGCTGGAGCGGCACGCCGACGCCGTTCTCCAGCCGGGAGAGGTCCAGGAGCTGCTCGACGAGGCGGCCGAGCCGCTCGGTCTGGCGCAGCGCGGTCGCCATGGTCTGCGGATCGGCCTCGGAGACGCCGTCCACGACGTTCTCCAGCACGGCGCGCAGCCCGGCGATGGGCGTGCGCAGCTCGTGGGAGACGTTGGCCACCAGCTCCTTCCGCTGCCGGTCGACCGACTGGAGGTCGGCGGCCATGCGGTTGAACGCCAGGGCGAGGTCTCCCAGCTCGTCGCGGCGCGCGACGCGGACCCGGCGGCTGTAGTTGCCCCGGGCCATCGCCCTGGCGGCAGAGGTCATCTCCACCAGGGGCGCCGCCAGCGCGTGTGCGACGAACTGGGTGACGAGCAGGGAAGCGATGATCGCGATGATGGCGATCACCTGGAGCGCGATGTCGGAGCGGTAGGCGACCTGGATCAGCACGGTGGTGATCACCACCGAGACGATCACCAGCCAGCCGAGGGCAGCCTTCACCGAGCGGAATGGATCGAACGGGCGCAGCACGCGCCACATCATGGGCCATACCCGCCGCCAGAGGGAATGGCGAACCGGCTCGGGCACGTGTTCAGACCTCGTGAACAGCCTGGCCCCGTCCGGCGGGCTCACCGGCGAAGCCGGGGGGTGTCTCCAGGGCATACCCGACTCCGTGGACGGTCCTGATGCGCTCGGCGCCGATCTTCCTCCGCAAAGCCTTCACATGGCTGTCCACGGTGCGGGTGCCCGAGGCGTCGGCCCAGTCCCACACCTCGGCCAGCAACTGCTCGCGGGTGAGGACCGCCCGCGGGGAGCGGGCCAGGCACATCAGCAGGTCGAACTCGGTCGGCGTCAGGTGGATGTCCTTGCCGGCCGCGCGGACCCTGCGCTGGGTGCGGTCGATCTCCAGGTCGCCCAGACGCACGCTGCCGGGACGCGGGGTCGTGGCGGCGACGGCGGCCCGCTCGATCCGCCGCAGCAGGACGTGGGAACGGGCGACCAGCTCGCGCATGGAGAACGGCTTGGTCATGTAGTCGTCGGCGCCGACGCCGAGTCCGACGAGCATGTCGGTCTCGTCGTCACGAGCCGTCAGCATCAGGACCGGCACCGGCCGTTGGGCCTGGACCCGGCGGCAGACCTCCAGGCCGTCGAAGCCGGGCAGCATCACGTCGAGGATGAGCAGGTCGGGGTGCCAGGCGGCGGCCGTCTCGACGGCCGCCGGGCCGTCGGCGGCGGTCTGCACGAGGAAGCCCTCCGCCCGCAGCCGGGCGGCGATGGCCTCGACGATGGTGGGGTCGTCCTCGACCACGAGGACCCGCCGCTGGGCGCCGGGCGTGGTCGCCGTGGTGCCGTGGATGTTGGCCCGGTCCGGGGCGCCGTGCTCGGCCTGACCGTTCGATGACAGTGTCTTCTCCTGATGGTTCCGGTCCATCGGTGATGTCCTGATGTCTGTCTGCGTCATATCCCGCCCCCGGGATCGTCCTGTGCCAGTTCCGCTGTTTCTGGCAATGAAATGTGCTTCAGATGTGCTGATGAGCACTGGCAAGAGCGTAGATGGCGAACTTGCGTGGCGGCTACGCGGACTGGCTGGCGAGATGGTGCGTGGCGAGAAACAGCACGTCGAGAACACGTCGGGCGACAGGCACTTCTCTGGTGCGAATGTCCGCGAATCCGGCATCGCGCGGATTCTGTGCGAAGTCGGTGGAGAGGTGGGCGGAGCAGGGGGGTGATGCCGCCGAATGTGAGCCGTTCACGACAAGGTGGGAGGTCCGCGGGAGCCGGTGGCGCGCCGAGAGGCCACCGGACCGGCGGGGGGAGCTGGGACGCCGCGCGCGGTGCCCGTCCGGTGAAAGGTGAAAGGTGGGTGAGAGAGGGGACCCCTCTTCTACAACTCCACCACGATCGCCGTCGCGTCGTCGCTCGCCTTGCCCCGGGGGAACGCCACCCCGTCCGGATCGGCCGCCTCGGCGGCCCGGACCCGCGCGATGGCCGCGGCCGGGCCCTCGTCCGTGAGCAGCGTGAACAACTCCGGCCAGCCGCCCAGGCGGAATGTCTCCACCCAGCGTCCGAGGCCGTCCGTCACCGCCGCCAGCGACCGCACCGCGGCGCGCGGCGCCGACCCGGTCACCGCCAGCGCGGCGACCGCGGGATCGGCCGCCGCCGTGAAGAAGCCGCCCTCCGCGTTCCGCAGGCCCTCCAGGAACCCGGCCCGCCGCTCCATCGGCAACCGCCGCGCGGCGGGCCGCAGTTCGTCCAGGCGCGGGTCGAGCACCGCGCGCACCGCCCCGTCCGGCGCCCGCAGCAGCAGCGCCGAGTCGGAAAGCACCAGGTACTCCACGGTGTCGTCGTCCCAGCGCGAACAGACCACCGTGGCCTGCGGGGTGCGCGGGTGAGAAAGGTCACAGGTCGTGCCATGGCCGTCCGCCGTACGGGAGATGGCCAGGTCCAGGCACCCGGCCAGCGGCACATGCCGCCGGGAAGCGGCCAGTTCCAGCAGCGCCCCGCCCAACCCGGCCGCGAACCAGGCGACACCGTGACGGCATCCGAAGTCACCCGCCGGTGCCGTCACTCCGTCGAGGAGAACCAGCGCGCCCCCGACTCCCCCCGCGGGAACGGCCGTCGCGGCGAAATCCTCGTTCGGGCGGCCCGGGGTGCCCGGTTGGGTGGCGGAATGGACGCGCATGGTGATGAGTCTGCCGTAGGCTGACTTTTGTCAGTGAATGCCGGGGTAACGCCCCCGGGTGCCAGGGCGGATGCGGATCTTGCCAGGAGCAGGCGCGGAAAGCCAGTCGGTTGCCCCGACTCCGCAGGGTCATGTTCTGTCTTCCGCTTGTCCCTCAACTCTCCTCTGTTGTTCACTCCTTCGGGTGGCCGCTTCGGGGAGCCGGCCCCCTGCCCTGTCGGCGCTGGCAAGGTCGGTGCCTACGTGACGAGAATGCGAGCACAGGTGCGGAAGACGACAGAGCATGACCCCGCCGACGCCGATCCGTCGCCTTCCGCCCCGTCAGCCTCCCGCGCGCGCGCGGCCCGGCGGCGGCGCGTGCGGGTGCGGACCCGGCTGATGGCGGGTCTGCTGCTGACCGGCACCGCCGTGGCCATCGCCGGCGCCCCCGCGGTCCACGCGGGCGTGCGCGATCTGCGGGACTCCCGCGCGCTCGTCGCCGACGCCGAGCTGGCCGAACGCGCCACCGCCGTCTCCCACCTGCTGGCCGACGAGCGGGACGCCCTCGTCGCGGCCCTCGGCGCCCCCGGCGCGGCCGGCGCCCCCCTGCCGGGCGACGTCCTTCCCGAGGACGCCCGTACCCGGGTCGACGAGGAGATCGCGGGGCTGCGCGCCGACGTCGGCGTGTCCGTGCGCACCCGCCTGGACGCGTTGCCCGAGGCGAGGGAGGCGGCCCTGGCGGGGCGGAGCACCCCGGTCGCCGCCCACGACGCCTACAGCGCGGCCATCGCCGCCCTCGACGGGGTCCTGCGCGCCGTCAGCCGCGCGACGCCCGACCGGGCCGCGGACCCCACCGGTGACGCCCTGCCCGATCTCGCCCGCGCCGTGGACGCCTCCTCGGCCACCCGGGGACTGCTGCTGGCGGCGCTGGCCGCCGGGGCCCCGGCCGGCCCGGGGGAGCCCGACCCGGCCGCGGACGCCCGGCGGGAGGCCGCCCGCGAGGAGGCCGCGCTCGCCGACTTCCGCGCCATCGCGGACGGGGTCGCCTGGGAGGACTACGAGCGGGCCGTCGCCGGACCCGAGGTGGACGACGCCACCGCGTACCTCGCCGCCCTCACCGACGCCACCGGGCTCTCCGGCGAGGATCTCGCCCTCGACCCCGGCGCCGTCTCCGTCGCCCTGTCCGCCCGCACCGGCCTCCAGCGCGACATGCTGGTCTCGCTGGCCGAGGAGCGGGCCGCGACCCTCCAGCAGCTCGCCGACGACGACATGACCCAGCTCCAGATCACGGCGGGCATCGTGCTCGCCGCTCTGGTGCTCGCCTTCGGCGTCAGCGTGCACACCGCCCGCTCCCTCACCCAGCCGCTGGCCGCCGTCCGGCTCGGCAGCCGCCGCGTCGCCGCCGACCCCACCGGCCAGGAACCGGTCAGGTTCACCGGCCGCAACGACGAGTTCGCCGAGGTCGTCCCCTCGGTCAACGCGCTGCGCGCCCGCGGGGCGGCCCTCCAGCCGCAGGCCGCCACCGCCGCCCGGGACGCCGACGCGGCGGCCCGCGACAGCGGCGGGCTGCGGGCCGAGCGGGACCGGCTGCTCGCCGAGCACAACGAGCTGAACGCCCGCCTCGCGGCCCTGCACGGCGCCGTCCACGGCATGTTCGCCCACCACGCCCGGCGGCTGCTGGTCCTGGTCGGGGAGCAGTTGACCGTCATCGAGGGCCTGGAGGAGCACGAGGCGGACCCGGACCGGCTCGCCGTGCTGTTCACCGTCGACCACCTCGCGGCCCGGATGCGGCGGCACGGCGAGAACCTGATGCTGCTCGCGGGCGCCGAGCCGCCGCCGCAGCTCGGGGAGCCGCTGTCGCTGATCGACGTGGCCCGCGCCGCGGTGAGCGAGATAGAACGCTACGAGCTGGTGGAGACGGCCCCGCCGCCCCCGGCCGCCCGCATCGTCGGCGGCGCCGCCCGCGACGTCAGCCACCTGCTGGCCGAACTGCTGGACAACGCCACGGCGTTCTCCCCGGCCGGTGCCCGGGTGCGGCTGAGCGCGCGGTGGGCCGAGAACGAGCTGGTGTTCACCGTCGAGGACGACGGGGCGGGCGTGACGCCCGAGCGGCTGGCCGAGCTGAACGCCAGGATCGCGGACCCCGTGACCCCACCGCCCGGCGCCGGGAGCGACGCGCCGGGTGTGGGCATCGGCATGGGCCTGTACACCGTGGCCAGGCTCGCCGCCCGCCACCAGTTGCGCTGCTGGCTCGACGCCCGGCCGGGCGGCGGTACGGTGGCGCACGTGGTGCTGCCCGGCACCCTGGTGGAACCGCTGGCGGAGCCGTATCCTTCGGTGCCCGCCCAGGCCCGTGCCGCCGCGCCCGCTCCGGCCCCGGCTCCGGCCCAGGCCGCCGAGGCCGTGCCGGAGCATGCCAGAGCGGCCGACACCACCCCCAGAACCACCGTCGTCACCGAGAGCGGGCTGCCGTTGCGCAACCCGTCCGCGACCGGCGTCGGGCCCTCGCCCCAGCCCACGGCCGGCCGGGCGCGGGCCGTCGACGCCGAGGAGCTGCGCCGCCGCCTCGGCGGCTTCCAGCGTGGCGCGAGAGAAGGACACCGGGACGCCGCCAGGGCGGCGGGCCCACATCCCGGCGAGGCCGGAGAGGAGCTGCCGTCATGACCGCACAGACCCGTATGGCCCCCGGCGCGTACAGCAAGGCCGGGGACGACCTGCGCTGGCTGCTGACCCGCCTGGTCGAGGAGGTGCCCGGCGTCCTGTCGGTCGCCGTCGTCTCGGCCGACGGACTTCCCCTGCTCTCCTCCGAGCCGGCCGGCGCTCCACAGCGCCGCGCGGTGGGCCCGCTGGGCGCGGCGGCGGACCTGGCGACGATCGTCTCCGGTCTGGGCAGCCTCACGGTGGGCGCCGCCAACCTGATGGAGGGGGGCCCGGTCCGCCAGACGCTGGTCGCGATGGACACGGGCAACCTGCTGGTGATGTCGATCAGCGACGGTTCGCTGCTCGGCGTCTACACCGAACCGACCGCGGACATGGGCGTGGTGACGTACCACATGGCGCTGTTCGTGGGCCGGGCCGGGCACCTGCTGACGCCGGAGCTGCGCGCGGAGCTGCGGCAGGCGACCCCCCGCCCCCACGCGCGGTGACCCTCCGGCGCGTCAGCCGGGGCGGACCGCGCCCAGGACCGGGTTGCCGGCCAGCGGGTCCAGCGTCACCTCGGTGCCGGGGCGCGGGGCGTGGACGACCTGTCCGTCGCCCGCGTACAGGGCCACGTGGCTCGCGTCGTCGTGGTACACCACCAGATCGCCGGGGCGCAGGGCGGACAGCGGGACGCGCGGCAGTTCCTCCCACTGGCGCCGGCTGGTGCGCGGAACGGTGACGCCCGCGTGCGCCCACGCCCGCGAGGTGAGGCCGGAGCAGTCGAACGCGTCGGGGCCCTCCGCGCCCCACGCGTAGGGCTTGCCGAGCTGGGACAGGGCCCACTCCAGCGCCAGTTCGCCGGCGGGTGACGGGGGCCGCGCGTCGTCGCCCAGGGCGCCGGAGGCCAGCAGGTCGCCCTGGGCCTCGTCGGCGCCGGCCCGGGCGAGGGCCGCGAGGTCGGCGGCCTCCTCGGGGGTCAGCCCGGCCAGCAGCGCGGTCAGCTCGTCCAGCCGCCGGTGGATCTCGTCGCGCTCCCGCCGCAGGCGCTCCGCCAGGGCCTCCTCGGCGTCGAGTGCCTCGCGGGCGGCGGTGGCCAGTTCGTCGGCCCGTTCCTCGTGGGCGACCAGCCGGTCGATCTCCGCCGCCTGGGCCGCCGCCGCGCGGGCCGCGACCGTTCCGTCGTGCAGGGCACGGCCCGGGTCCGCGCCGAGCAGCAGGCCCAGCGCCGGAGGGAGCGTCAGGCCGCCGCCGCGGGACTCCCCGGCGGCCAGCCGGCCCGCCAGGCGGCGGGCGGCGGCCAGGTCGGTGCGGGTGCCGGCCAGACGCTCGGTCAGCTCGGCGGGCTCGGCGCGCTGGGCGCGCAGCCGTTCGTCGGTCTCGTTGAACGCCTCGGTGGCGGCGCCCGTCTCCCGGTACAGCAGCTTCAGCTCCGTCAGCAGCGCCTCGGCGTCGGGCGGTTCGGCGGCGGCGGGCGGCGCGGCCAGGGCGGTGAGCGCCAGCGCGGTCAGGGCGCCGGCCAGGGTCTTGATCATCGACGGCACGCACGACACCCCAGCACGGCCCGCGCGGGGGCGCGCGCCGGGGCGTGCGAACGGGTGGTCAGCTCCGCCGTCGGTGGGCGCGGCCCGGCTCGGCGCCGGGCGCGTACACGTAGCGCCAGCCGCGCGGCAGGCGCAGCAGCCGGGTCGCCCCCGCGGCCTGGAGCCGGTAGACGTGCACCGTCCCGGGCCCGCCGTCCGCGTCGGGCACCGGCACCTCGTAGACCCGGGGCGGCTTGCCGGTGGGGCCGACGAGCACGGGCAGTACCCGGCCGTCCAGGGGGCCGCCGACGAACGGCGTCTCCTCGCTCCTCACGACTCGCCGGACCCCAGCGAGTCCACGGAGTCCAGGGACGTGACCGGCGCGACCGGCTTCCCGGACTCCGCCGGTTCCGCAGGATCGAGGGGGCCGAGCCGGCCGAGGTCCACCGAGGAGCCGAAGATGTCGAAGATGGCCAGCATGCGCATGATCAGGGAGTCGATCCGGCCGCCGGGCTCCTCGACGGAGGCGGCCACCAGCACGGCCCGCGCCGTCTCCTCGTCCCGCGCGGCGGTGGACGCGAGCTGGAGCAGGAGCTGGTCCACCAGCCAGTCCCGCAGCTCCTCCACCGGCTGCGCCCGGTCCTCGTCCAGCCAGATCAGCGACGCGGCCTCGACCGCGGTGATCCAGGTGCGCACGGCCATGGCCAGCCGGTGGCCGGGCGCCGGGGCCTGGAGGTGCGCGAACACCTGCTGGGCGGCGGCCCGGCGCACGCTGTCCACGATGGCGCTGGTGCCGGAGGTCTCGACCACACTGCCGCCCTTGAGCAGCGCGGCGAAGCCCTCGCCGTGCTCCACGACGAAGGCCAGGTAGCGGTCGAGGCCGCTGGCGAGGCGGTCGCTGAGCGGGCCCTCGGCGGGCACGGCGAAGCACAGCTCCAGTTCGGTGGCGGCGCTGCGCAGCGCCGCCTCGTAGAGCTGCTGCTTGCCGCCCGGGAAATACCGGTAGACCAGGGGGCGGGAGACCCCCGCCTCGCGGGCGACGTCGTCGAGGGAGACGTCCTCGGGCGGGTTGTGGGCGAACAGCCGCAGTGCCGTGGTGATCAGTTGCCCGCGGCGTTCCTCCACGGTCAGCCTGCGGTACGCACGGCCGGGTAGTGCGGGGCGGCTGCTCATGTCCTGAAGGGTAACCGCCGCCGCCCGCCCGCGTGCGGTCAGGTTCGCGGGCCGCGGCCCGCCCCCGACCTGGCCGGCGGCCCGGGGCGGCGCCCCGCCGGGCCCGGATTCACGAACGCGACGGAGAGCGGCAGGGCGGGCGCGCCGCGGACTGGTGCGCGCAAACGTTCGCGCGGCGGGCGGGCGTCGCGCGGCCGGTGCGCGGGCGTCGTCGCGCGCCGGCTGTACACCGATGCGGGCCCTGCCGTTCACCTCCGAGTTCACGCCGCCCGTTCATTTTCGCGACACGGGTTCCCGGCCCTCCGGTAACCGGCCTTCGGTGTGCTGGGTGACTATGACGCGACGAAGGACGGTCCGGCTGCCGAGCTGGAGCACCATCCGGGGCCGGGTGGCCATCGTGCTCGCCGTGCCCACCTGCCTCCTTCTCGTGCTGGCCGGTGCCGGGGTCGCCGACCGCGCGGCCGACTGGTCCGCCGCGCGCGAGAGCGGCGACCGGGTGAGCCTCGCGCTCGACGTGCAGAACCTCGTCCGCGAGTTGCAGCGCGAGCACGGGCTGACCAGCGGCCTGCTGGTCGGGGCCGGTCAGTACTTCCCCGAGCTGGCCGACACCCGGCGCCGGGTCGACGCCATCCTCGGCGAGCTGGACCGCCGGGTGGACGAGGGCGAGGCCCCGGCGTACGAGGACGCGCTGACCGGGCTCGGCCAACTGCCCGAGGTGCGCGTGACCGTGGACGACGACTCGATCGACTCGGCCGTCCGCGCGGAGAGCCTGAGCTACTACTCGGACGTCATCGCGGACCTCAACGACGCGCAACTCGCCGAGTACGGCGGCCATGGCGACCAGCGGCTGAGCGACGGCATGGCCGCGCTCCAGGCGCTGTCCGGCGCGATCGAGGCCCTGGCCCGTGAACGCGGCCTGATGAACGGGGTGTTCGTCGCCGGTCACTTCGCGGAGGGCCAGTTCCTGGACTTCGCGACGGCCCGCGCCGACCGTGAGTCGGCGCTGCGCTACTTCGGGCAGTTGGCCACCGAGGAGCAACAGGCCACGCTGGACGCCGCGTTCGCCACCGACGAGGCCGGCGTCGTCGAGGACATGGAGGCCCGGGCCGAGGCGGGCGCCAACGGCTCGGACCTGGACGTGGACGCCGACGAGTGGTGGGCCGCGGCCACCGGGCTGACCGACCGGCTGCACGAGACGCAGCAGCGCATCGGCACCGATGTCGCCGACCGCACCGACGCGTTGCGCGCGGCGGCCACCCGGGAGCTGGTCGGCTTCGTGGTGCTGGGCGCGCTGATCCTGGGCGTGGCGGTCGCGCTCGCCCTGCTGGCCTCGCGGTCGATCACCCGGCCGCTGGACGAACTGACCCGGCAGGCCGAGAACGTCGCCGGCCGCCGGCTGCCGGAGACCGTCCGCGCCATCCAGGAGGCCGAGCCGGAGGAGGCCGAACGTCTCGAACCGCCCGCCCCGGACCCGGGACTGGGCGGGGGCGCCGAGGAAGTGACCCGGCTGGCCGCCGCGTTGCACGACGTGGAACGCGCCGCCGTCGGCCTGGCCGCCGAGCAGACCGTGCTGCGCCGCAACGGCACCGAGTCCCTCGCCAACCTCGGCCACCGCAACCAGCGCCTGGTCCGCCGCCAACTGCGCCTGATCACCGCGCTGGAGAGCAAGGAGCTGGACCCGGACGCGCTGGCCGAGCTGTTCGAGCTGGACCACCTCGCCACCCGCATGCGCCGCAACGCGGACTCGCTGCTCATCCTCACCGGCCAGCCGCTGCCGCCCCGGGTGTGGACCGGCACCGCGCAGATCGCGGAGGTGGTGCGGTCGGCGGTCTCGGAGGTCGAGGACTACCGGCGGGTCTCGCTGGTCGAGGCGGAGCCGTGCCAGGTGCAGGGCTGGGTTGTGTACGAACTGTCGCACCTGCTCGCCGAGTTGATCGAGAACGCGCTGACCGCCTCGCCGCCCGCGCGGCCGGTCGAGGTGTACGGCTGGTGGGACGGCGCCGAGTACTGCCTGGCCGTGGTGGACCGGGGCAACGGCATGACGGAGGAGGAGCTGGCCCGGGCCAACGCCCGGCTGGCCGGCCAGGAGAACTTCCTGGTCGCGCCCACCCGCTTCCTCGGCCACTACGTCGTCGGCACCATCGCCGCCCGCCTCGGCGTCCAGGTCGAGGTCCGGCACACGCAGAGCGCGCCCACGACGTCGATGGCGCGCGGCGCGGGCGTCTCGGCCTATGTGGCGCTCCCGCCCAGACTGCTGAGCCCCGTCGTGGCACAGGAACACCACACGGACACCGTCTCCGCCTGACGGGCCGGTGCCCGCCGCTCAGGCGCGGCGCTCGGACGGTGGCGGCAGCAGCCGCGCGCGCTCGTCGTCGGGGGAGTCCAGCCAGAGCCGGTGCGAGCCGTCGGCGCCCACGGTGAGCCCGTACCGCTCCGGCCCCGGCCGCCCGGCCGCCGTCCAGTCGGCCAGCAGCGCCGCGCGCTCGGCCCACAGGTCGCGCGGGCCGTCGTACTGGATGCTGGCGGTGCCGTCGTCGCGGGGCGCCAGCCGCGCCCAGGACTCGCCGGCCGGGTGCACCAGCCCGTACAGCCGCCGCCCGTCCGCGTCGATCAGGCTCAGCTCGTGCACGTCGGGCTGCGCGAGCGCGCCGAGGAACCGCGCCATGTCGCCGCCGGGATCGGCGGGCACCCCCACGTCCGCCTGCCGGCCCAGCGGCACCAGGAGCGCCGGGATGTAGCTGCGGGCGGCGGGTGGGGTGACGGCGGACGGCCGGTCGAGGACCGGCAGGAACCGCCCGGCGGCCGAACCGTCCTCCCGGACGGTCAGCACCGCGACGCCCAGCCGCAGCGCGACGACGAGGTTCCCGCCGGGCACGACCTGAGCGGCCCACGCCGCCGGGACCCGGCCGCCGGTGCAGACGGCGAGCACCCCGGCGAAGGGCGCGTGCTCGGGGCAGCCGCGCGCCGGGTCCCCCAGCACGACCGTGGGCGCCGCCGAGGCCCGCGCCATCCGGGCCGCGGCGGCCTCGGTGGCCAGCGACACCACCCGTTCGTTCCCGAGCCCGTGACACAGGAGCGCCGCGCCGTACCCGTTGCCCTGGCCGACCTCCAGCACGCGCCCCCGGTCGGGCAGCCCCTCGCCGAGCGCCTCCAGCATGGCCGCCGCCGTGCCCGGCCGGACACCCAGCAGCGGTTCGTCGGAGTGGACCGCCGCCAGGTACTCGGGGTCCCCGGGCCGGTGGGTGTGGAAGGCGGAGACGAAGATCTCCCGGGGCACGGCGGCGAACGCGGCGTGCCAGCGGCCGGGGCGGAGCAGGCCCTCGGCGGCGAGCGCGTCGGCGAGCTCCCGGCGGAGCTCCGCGGCCGGTCGGGTGGCGGTGGTCATGGGCGGTTCCTCCAGGACGTCGGCGTCACACGGGGTGACTGCGGGGTGTCGCGGTGGTACGCGATACCCAACGACCGGCCGCGCGGGACGTAGTGCCACCGGAGGTTTCCTGCCGGACCGGAAACGCCGGGCGGCCGTTGCCCGTGGCCGCCCGGCGTCGTCCGGGACCGGGTGTCCGGCCGCCCGCGCGTCAGTCCCGGATGCCGAGGGTGTCCCCGGCCGCGTCGGCCAGGGCCGCCGGTTCGATGCCGAGCCGCTCCAGGACCCGGGCCGCCGTGCCGTGCCGCAGGTCGGTGACGGCCAGGACGATGTGCGCGCCGCGCAGCCGCCCGGGCCGTGCCTTCTTGGACAGCGCCGCGGCCTGCTGGAAGACCTCGCGCA
Source organism: Streptomyces specialis (assembly GCF_001493375.1). GTDB lineage: Bacteria > Actinomycetota > Actinomycetes > Streptomycetales > Streptomycetaceae > Streptomyces > Streptomyces specialis. Next base: position 804,883 of record NZ_LN929896.1, on the reverse strand, counting down.
GGGTGCCGGTGCTGCGGTACGGCGCGAGCCTGGGCGCGCGCGCCGGGGTGGCCTCCGCCAGGCGGGCGGTGGTGGCGTCGATGCCGAGCGGGCCGAGGGCGGCGGCGTGCGCGGCGCCGACCGCTCCCCGGCCGCCGTCCGCCGTGACGCCGAAGGCGGCGAAGGCCCGCCGGCCGGTGTCGTCCTCGCGCAGGGTGAGCGCCGCGAGCAGCAGGTGCTCGGCGCCGGGGACCTCGTCGCCGAGGGCGCGCGCCTCCCGCTCCGCCGTCGTGAACAGCTCGTTCATGATCCGGATGTTCGTCACCGCGTTCCGCAGTCCCATGGTTCCCCTCGTCCCCTCCGCCGCCGCGGTCAGATGTCGTCGTCGAGCGGCTTGCGCCGGGAGGGCGCCAGCCGCTTGTGCGCGGCCTGGCCCGTCATCCCGAGCGCCTCCCCGATCCGGCTCCAGGTCCATCCCTGGGCGAGCGCCTGGTCCACGGCGGCCCGCTCCAGGGAGGCGGCGAGCCGGCGCAGGGCGACCACGGCCGCGAAGGCGTCGTCGGGGCGGTCGGGCGGAGGGATGTCGGCCGCGTCGATCATGCGTCAACTTTAGTTGATGAGGAGAGAGTGCGTCAACCAAGGTTGATGAGCGGTGGGGGTGCCGGGCGGTCAGGCGTTGATCAGGGCCTGGAGCGCCGGGCGGAGCAACTCCGTGATGTCACGCGGCGGCAGGTCGCGCAACGCCTCGACGCCCAGCATCTGGTGACCGATCGTCACGCCGACCGCGACACAGATCAGCAGCGCGGCCCGCACGTCGGCGTGGGGGCCCGGCAGCACGGCGGTGATCTCCGCGACCTGCCGCCCGAAGGTCTCCCTGGCTATCTGCCCGGCCTCGGGGTGGGTGAGCATCGAGCGCAGCATCGCCACGGTGGTCGCGGGCAGGCCGTCGAGCTTGCCGCCGAGCGTCGCCAGCAGGGCCTCCACGATCTGGTCGGCGTCCCTGGTGGCGGCCGGCACCAGCGGGTCCGGCACCTGCGCGGCCCGCGCGAACAACTCCCGCTTGGAGCCGTAGTACTGCATCACCAGCGCCGGGTCCACCCCGGCGGCGGCGGCGACCGCGCGGATCGTGGTGCGTTCGAACCCCTGCTGGGCGAACAGGTCCCGTGCCGCGTCCAGAATCCGTTCCTGTGTCCGCCTGCGGCGCTCGGCGCGGGTGAGACCTGGGGGGCCGGACGACGCGGGGGACTCGCTCATGGGCCCAGACTCTACTGCCGTGTTCACGACGGGAAGCCGTCCTTCCATATCCCCCGCGAGACCCTCGCAGGTCAGCGCGACCCACGCGCCATACCCCCGCGTATGCGGCCCGCGTGCCGATCCGCCACACCCTTTCTAGACTGGCTCCATGGCCCGGCCGAACGAGGAGGTCGAGGCGCTCCTCCAGGAGTACGCCGACCTCATCGCGATCACCGGCGGAGACGCGTTCAAGCAGCGCGCCTACGAGAGAGCCGCGCGCGCCATCGGCCGCCACGCGGAGGACATCGCCACGCTCGACGCGAAGAGCCTGCGCGCGATCCCCGGCGTGGGACGGTCCATCGCCGACAAGGTCGAGGAGTATCTCCGCACCGGCCGCGTCGCCGCCGTCGAGGAGAGCCGCACCGCCGTGCCGCCCGGGGTGCGGGAGCTGATGCGGGTGCCCACCCTCGGGCCGAAGAAGGCGATGACGCTCTACCGGGAGCGGGGCATCGCCTCCGTGGACGAGCTGGTCACCGCGCTGCGCGCCGACGGGCTCGACGGCCTGAAGGGCTTCGGGCCCAAGTCGCGGGAGAACATCCTGCACGGCATCGACGTCCAGCGGCAGTCGGGCGGGCGCGTCCTCCTGGACGCCGCGACGCGCCTGGCGGACGAGGCCGTCGCCGGGATCGCGCGGGCGCCCGGCTGCGAGCGCTGCGCGTGGGCCGGGTCGCTGCGGCGGATGCGGGAGACCGTCGGCGACATCGACCTGCTGGCCGCCGCCGACGACCCGGAGCCGGTGATGGAGGCGTTCACCGCGCTGCCGCTGGTCGCCGAGGTGATCGCGCGGGGGCCGACGAAGACGTCGGTCAGGACCGCCACCGGCTTCCAGCTCGACCTGCGCGTCCTGCCGCCCGACGCGTGGGGCGCGGGCCTCCAGTACTTCACCGGCTCCCAGGCGCACAACATCCGCGTCCGCGAGATCGCGGTGCGCAAGAAGCTGAAGCTGTCGGAGTACGGGCTGTTCGAGGCGGAGAGCGGGAAACGGATCGCCGCCAGGACCGAGGAGGAGGTCTACGAGCGGCTCGGCCTGCCGTGGATCCCGCCCACGCTGCGCGAGGACCGGGGCGAGGTCGCCGCCGCGCTCCGCGGCGAGCTGCCCGAGCCCGTCACCGAGGACGACATCCGCGGCGACCTGCACACCCACACGGACCTGACGGACGGTCTGGACACGCTGGAGGACATGGTCCGGGCGGCGGCGGCGCGTGGCTATGCCTACTACGCCGTCACCGACCACGCGCCCGAGCTGCGGATGCAGCGCATGACGCGGGAGAAGACGCTCGCCCAGCGGGAACGGCTCCGCGCGCTGGACGGCGAGCACCGGCGGATGCGGCTGCTGCACGGCACCGAACTCAACATCGACCCCGAGGGGAACGTGGACTGGCCCGGCGACTTCCTGGCCGGCTTCGACCTGTGCGTGGCCTCGGTCCACTCACACTTCGGGCTGGACCGGGACGCCCAGACCCGCCGCCTGATCCGGGCCTGCGAGAACCCGTACGTCAACATCATCGGCCACCTCACCACCCGGAAGATCGGCCGGCGGGCGGGGATCGACGTGGACCTGGACGCGGTGTTCGCCGCCGCCGCCCGCACCGGCACCGCCGTCGAGGTCAACGGCCACCCCAACCGTCTCGACCCGCGCGACGAGCACATCCTGCTGGCGCGGCGGCACGGCGTGCGGTTCTCGATCGACAGCGACGCGCACGCGACGGCCGAGCTGGGCACCATGCGGTTCGGCGTCGGCACGGCGCAGCGCGGCTGGCTCACCAAGGACGAGGTGATCAACACCTGGCCGCTCACGCGGTTGAGGCACTTCTTGAAGAAGGGCCCGAAGCGGCGGCGGTGAAGTGGGTCAGGAACCAGTCGCGGGCCAGCTCGGCCACCTCGGACAGGGCGCCCGGCTCCTCGAACAGGTGGGTGGCGCCCGGGACCAGGGTCATCTCGGTGGGGCACCGCAGCGCCTGCCGGGCCGTCCGGTTCAGCTCGATGACCTGCGGATCGTTCCCGCCGACGAGCAGCAGCGTCGGGGCGGTGACCTCCGCCAGCCGGTGGTCGGCCAGGTCCGGGCGCCCGCCGCGCGACACGACGGCGGCGATCCGGTTCCGCCGCTCCGGCTCGGCCGCCGCCCAGAGCGCGGCGGCGGCCCCGGTGCTGGCGCCGAAGTAACCGATCGGCAGTTGCCCCGCGTTCGGGGCGGAACGCTCCACCCACCGGGTGGCGGCGGTCAGGCGGCGGGCCAGCAGACCGATGTCGAAGACGTTGGTCCGGTCGTGCTCCTCCTCGGCGGTGAGCAGGTCGAACAGAAGCGTGCCGAGGTTCGCGTGGTTGAGCGCCTCCGCGACGAACCGGTTGCGCGGGCTGTGCCGGCCGCTGCCGCTGCCGTGCGCGAACAGCACGACGCCGGCCGCGCCGACGGGCACGGACAGTTCGCCCGCCAGCTCCGCGTCCCCGGCCGGGAAGGTGACCTCGTGGGTGGTGCCGTGCTCCAGGCAGGCCACCACCTCGGCGTCCGTCGTCGGCTCGAAGTGCCGGTAGAACTGGCCGACCGCCGCGAACTGGGCCGGGGTGTCCGGGCAGATCACCTCGTCGGCGTCGCCTCCGATCCGCGCGGCCGTGCCGGGCGGCGCGACCGGGACGGCCAGCACGCCCCGCGCGGCGCCGCGCGCGCGGGCGGATCGGCAGGCGGCGCGGGCGGTGGCGCCGGTCGCGACGCCGTCGTCGACGAGCACGACCGTCCGCCCGGCCCCCGAGACCCGGGGCCGCTCGCCCCGGTACTCGCCGGCCCGCCGCGCCAGCTCGGCCCGCTCGGTCTCCTCGACGGCGGCGATCTCGCCGTCGCCGATCCCCGCCCGGCGCACCACCTCGTCGTTGATCACCCGGGCGTCGTCCTCCGCGATGGCGCCCATGGCGACCTCCGGCTGGAACGGGACGCCGAGCTTGCGCACCAGGCAGACGTCGAGCGGCGCCCGCAGCGCCCCCGCCACCTCGGCCGCGACGGGGACGCCGCCCCGGGGGAGTCCGAGGACCACGACGTCCCGGCCGCGCAGCGGCTCCAGCGCCCGGGCCAGCCTCCGCCCGGCGTCGACGCGATCGTCGAAGATCATGCCGGTACCTCCGGTACCTCCTCGGGAGTGCTCCCCTCCATGGAAGCGCCTCCGGCGGCCCCCCGCGCGGCGGGCGCCGGCCGTCAGCCGGCCGGGGCGACCTCCACGGCCAGGTCGTTGTCCACCGTGTAGTACGGGCGGACGGTGGTCGCGCCGACCGTCGCCGCCGGGTAGAGGAAGACCTGCTTCTTGTCCGCCACGTCGTCCAGCAGGCGGGCCACGCGGACCCGGGGCGCCTTCGCGGCGGGCCGGACGAACACGTCCCAGAACGCCGGTCCCGGTCCCGGCGGCGGCGGGAAGTCGTAGGCGGCGGTGAAGGAGAACGTGCCGGGGCCGTCCGTCCGTACGGGCGTCTCCACGACCGGGCCGCCCTTGCCCCGGCAGCGCAGCAGGGCCGCCGCGCCCTCGCCGAGGGTGGTGCCCAGCAGGCGGCCGGTGACCGTCATCGCGCCGTCCGTCACCTCGATCGCCGCCGCCTCCGCGTGCGCGGTGCGCAGCCAGGCGCGGAGGGCGAACCAGCGGTCCTTCGTCGCGTAGGGGACCCGGACGGCCAGCGGCGCCTCCGGGGCCTTGTCCGGGTGCCGCCCGGCGGCCAGGACCCGCAGGTCGCGCAGGCCCGGCCGCAGCCGGCGGCGCTCGGCGCCGGGGCCGGTCCGCGCGTACACGTCCCAGCGGCCCTCGGCCAGCACGGGCTCGGGCTCCAGGACGGCCCGCAGCCGGCCGGGGGAGCCGGGCACGGGGGTGAGGGCGAGGGTGTGGGTGGTGGTCTCCGGCTCGTCCTTCTTGGGGCGCAGCCGCAGCAGCAGCCGGGGGTCGTCCCCGGCCCCGGGCAGCGTCAGCTCGATCGTGGTGCGGCCTGTCGCGTCGATCGCGCAGTCCGCGCGCGGCGCCTCGTCGTTCCCGGTGCTCATCGCCGGCCCTCCTGGCCCTGCTGGTCCTGCCTGTTCCGAACGGTGCGCAGCGTGGTGAGGGCGACCGCCCAGGCGGCGTCCTTGACGGCGTGGCCGCTGCTGACCAGCCGTTTGCGGAGGGGGAGTGTCAGGCGGGCGTTCCGGCCGCGTTTGGCCGCCAGCAGCTCCGCGAACAGCTCCTCCGCCCGCTCGACCACGGGCACCGGGTCGTAGCGCCGCGAGTTCCGCAGCGCCGCGGCGCCCATCCGGGCCCGCAGCCCGTCGTCCCGGACGAGGTCCAGCAGGGCGGCGGCCAGGGCCTGTTCGTCGCCGACCGGGACGAGCCTGCCGTCCTCGCCGTCCCGGATGATCTCGGCCGGGCCGTAGGGGCAGTCGGTGGAGACCACGGGCAGGCCGCAGCGCATGGCCTCGACGATCGTCATGCCGAACGGCTCGAAGCTGGAGGTGACGCAGGCGATCGAGCCCTTGACCCACTCGGCCTCGATGGGGGTGACGGCACCCATCAGGAAGGCGTTGTTGTTCAGCCCGAGACGGTCGATGAGGGCGCGCAGGTCGTCCTTCTGGTCGCCCTTGCCGTAGATGCGGAGCTGCCAGTCGGGGTGCGCGGCGGCGACGTGCGCGAAGGCGCGGATCAGCAGTTCGTGCCGTTTGGAGCGGACCAGCCGCCCGGCGGCGACGATGATCCGGCCGCTGGTGTCGGCGGGCGGCAGGACGGGTTCGGGAACGCTGTTGGGCAGCGCGGTGACGCGGACGTCCGGCAGCCGCATCTTGCGCCGGTACGCCTCGGCGTCGGCGTTGGTGACGGTGGTCAGCGCGTCGAGGCGCGAGTAGACGCGGCGCAGCTCGTTGCGCAGGGCCGGGGGGTGGCTGTCGAGGGTGAGGTGCTCCTGCCCGACCAGCACGGCGTTCGGCGGGCCCTGGAGGGCGAGGTGCACGTTCAGCCCGGGGCGGGTGCCGATCACCACGTCCGCGTCGAGGGTGGCGAGGGTGTCGGCGATCCGCTCGTCGGTCAGCTCGCTGTACTGGTCGTGGCGGTATTCGGCGGCGGGGAAGACCCGCGGCGGCTTGAGGTGCCGGGGGTCGTCCTTCTCCGTCCGCAGGTCCACCAGGGCGCGCATTCGCACCTTCGGACCAAGGGTGAAGTTGGGCTCTTCCCGGTGTCTGTTGATGGAGATGATCTCGACGTCATGCCGTTCCGACAGGGCCTGCGCCAGGTTGAACGTGGTCTTGATGGTCCCCCCGATCCCGTAGCCGTTGTGGAGGAGGAAGGAAATCTTCATGGGGACGTAGACCTCTGTGGTGCGCGTGCGGTTGCCCGTCGTCTTCGCGGGACACGAACGTAGCGCAGCGGTCCGCGCCCGGACACTCACCCTGTGCGATCGGGTGGCTCCCGGCGCCCCCCGGGTGGCGTGCGGGGGTGGCGCGGGCGTCAGTCGCGCGTCCCCGCGCCGCCCTCCCACTGCCAGCCGGCGACCTCGGGCAGGTCGGTGCCCTTCTCGCGGATCCAGTGGTGGTGGCGGTAGCGGATGTCGGCCATCCGCTGGCGCAGGTGCGCGGCGCGGACCGCGAGGCCGGGTACGCGGTCGATGACGTCCATCACCAGCCGGTACCGGTCGAGGTCGTTGCTGACGACCATGTCGAACGGGGTGGTCGTGGTGCCGCGCTCCAGGTAGCCGCGCACGTGGGTCTGTTCGTGGTTGGCGCGCTTGTAGGTGAGGCGGTGGATCAGCCACGGATAGCCGTGGTAGGCGAAGATCACCGGCCGGTCGCGGGTGAACAGCGCGTCGTAGTCCCGGTCGGGCAGGCCGTGCGGGTGGGCCTCGGACGGCAGCAGGCGGGCGATGTCCACCACGTTGACGACGCGGACCGACAGGTCGGGCAGGTGCTCGCGCAGCAACTGCGCGGCGGCCATGACCTCCAGCGTCGGCACGTCCCCGGCGCAGGCCAGGACGACGTCCGGCTCGGTGCCGTCCACCTCGGTGCCCGCCCACTCCCAGATCCCGGCGCCGCGCGCGCAGTGGGCGCGGGCGTCCTCGATGCCGAGCCAGTCGAAGCACGGCTGCTTGCCGGCGACGACGACGTTGACGTACTCGCGGCTGCGCAGCACGTGATCCGCCACCGCCAGCAGGGTGTTGGCGTCCGGCGGCAGGTAGACGCGCACGACCTCGGGGGACTTGTTCAGCACGTGATCGACGAAGCCGGGGTCCTGGTGGCTGAAGCCGTTGTGGTCCTGGCGCCAGACGTGGGACGTGAGCAGGTAGTTGAGGGAGGCGATCGGTCGGCGCCAGGCCAGGCGGCGGGCGGTGAGGAGCCACTTGATGTGCTGGTTGGCCATCGAGTCCACGATGTGGATGAACGCCTCGTAGCTGGAGAACATCCCGTGCCGGCCGGTGAGGAGGTAGCCCTCCAGCCAGCCCTGGCAGAGGTGTTCGGACAGCACCTCCATCACCCGGCCGCCACGCGCCAGGTGTTCGTCCACGGGAAGGGTCTCGGCGTCCCACGCCTTGTCGGTCGCCTCGTAGACGGCCTGGAGACGGTTGGACGCCGTCTCGTCCGGGCCGACCAGCCGGAAGTCGCGGCGCTCGCGCGTCGCGTCCATCAGCCGGGCCAGCAACTCGCCGAGCACACGCGTCGGTTCGTGGGCGGTCGCGCCGGGGGTCGCCACCGGCACGGCGCAGTCGCCCAGCGGTGGCACGGGCAGCTCCCGCAACAGCAGGCCGCCGTTGGCGTGCGGGTTGGCGCCGAGGCGGCGCGGGCCCTCCGGCAGCGCGGCCAGCACCGGATCGGTGGGGGTGCCGTCCTTGTGGAACAGCTCGCGCGGCCGGTAGGAGCGCATCCACGCCTCCAACTGCCGCAGGTGGTCCGGGTTCTCGCGGGCGGAGTCGAGCGGGATCTGATGGGAGCGCCAGGTGCCCTCCACCGGCAGCCCGTCCACCTCGGCCGGGCCGGTCCAGCCCTTCGGGGTGCGCAGCACGATCACCGGCCACCGGGGGCGCTCGGTCGCGCCGTCGAACCGGGCCGCGCGCTGGGCGGCGTCGATCCGGTCCAGCGCGGTGTCCATGGCGCGGGCGAGCGCCTGATGCACGGTGGCCGGGTCGTCGCCCGGCTCGCCCGTGACGTACAGCGGCTCGTGGCCGTATCCGCGCAGCAGCGCGTCGAGTTCGTCCCGGGGGAGGCGGGCGAGGACGGTCGGGTTGGCGATCTTGTACCCGTTGAGGTGCAGGATGGGCAGCACGGCGCCGTCGTGCACCGGGTCGAGGAACTTGTTGGCGTGCCAGGACCCGGCCAGCGGCCCGGTCTCGGCCTCGCCGTCGCCGATGACGCAGGCCACCAGCAGCCCCGGGTTGTCGAACGCGGCGCCGTAGGCGTGCGCCAGGGAGTACCCCAGCTCGCCGCCCTCGTGGATCGAGCCGGGTGTCTCCGGCGCGACATGGCTGGGGATGCCGCCGGGGAACGAGAACTGCTTGAACAGCCGCCCCATGCCGGCCTCGTCGCGCGTGATGTCGGGATAGGTGTCCGTGTAGCTGCCGTCCAGCCAGGAGTTGGCGACGACGGCGGGACCGCCGTGGCCGGGACCCCACACGCAGATCGCGTCGAGGTCCCTGGCCCGGATCACCCGGTTGAGGTGCGTGTGCACGAGGTTGAGGCCGGGGGAGGTGCCCCAGTGGCCCAGCAGCCGGGGCTTGATGTGCTCCGGGCGCAGCGGCTCGGTCAGCAGCGGGTTGGCGAGCAGGTAGATCTGGCCCACCGACAGGTAGTTGGCGGCCCGCCAGTGCGCGTCGAGCGCGGCCAGCTCGTCCGGTCCGAGGGGGGTGGGCGGGGCGGTGGTGGGGGCCTGCGTCATGGTGGCGTGCTCTTCCTGTCCTGACCGAGGGGCCTGTCCTGACCGAGGGGCCTGTCCTGGCCTGGCCGGGTGTCGCTGTGCCGTGCCGCGGTGAGGTCCCGGGCGCTCAGCGGCCCCTGGCCTTGCGGGTGTCGGAGCGGTTCTCCTTGCGGATCGCGTCCAGCAGCTCGGACTTGCTCATCCGTGAGCGGCCCTCGACGCCGAGCTTCTTGGCCACGGCGTACAGATGCTCCTTCGACGCCTGCTCGTCCACGCCCTCACCGCTGCGCCCGCCCTGTCCCCGGGGCCGGGCCGACTGGGGGTCGGAGGGGCCCTTGCGGTTGTTCTCCTTGGGCTCCCAGTGGTCGCCCACCTTCTCGTGCGTGTGCTTGAGCGCCCCGAAGGCCACCCGGTGGGCGCGCTCGCCCTCGCCGTACTCCCGTACCGCGGAGTCGTGTGCCTTGATCCAGGTGCGCTGCGCCTTGGCGTCCGAGCGCTCCAGCGTCGACGGCAGTTCCTGGCGTCCCGGCACGGTCACCACCTCCATGATCGGACTTGGTTCGCATGTGATCGTTCGCGGGATCTCAGCGGGTACCCGTCCGGGTCGGCGCGAAACCGGCACATGCCGGGGCTCCGGGAACGCGGCCGGTTACCGCCGGGGGCGCGGGAGTGCGTAGCGTTCCCCGCGTGACGCTTTCCTCCGCTTCCCTCGCGCAGACCTCGGACCCCGGCGGGATCACCGGGTGGGCCACCGGGCTCATGGAGGCGCTCGGGGCGCCGGGCGCCGGTGCCGCCATCGCTCTGGAGAACCTCTTCCCGCCGCTGCCCAGCGAGGTGATCCTCCCGCTGGCCGGATTCACCGCGGCCCAGGGGAAGATGGGGCTGTGGGCCGCGCTGCTGTGGACCACCCTGGGATCCGTGGTCGGCGCGCTCGCGCTCTACGGGGTGGGGGCCGCGCTCGGCCGGGAGCGGCTGATCGCGCTCGCCGTCCGGCTGCCGCTGGTCAAGGTGAAGGACATCGAGAAGACCGAGCGGTGGTTCCTGCGGCACGGCGCCAAGGCCGTGTTCCTGGGGCGGATGATCCCCGTGTTCCGGAGTCTCATATCCGTGCCGGCCGGCGTGGAACGGATGTCGGTGCCGGTGTTCACGGTGCTGACCACCGTGGGGTCCGCGATCTGGAACACCCTGTTCGTGCTGGCCGGTTACCGCCTCGGCGAGGACTGGGAGCGGGTCACCGAGGCGGTCGGGCTGTACTCCAAGGCGGTCATCGGCTTCGCGGCGCTGGCCGTGCTGGCGTTCCTCGCCGTGCGCGTGGCCCGTCCCGGGTCCGGCCGGCGCCGGGCCTGAAACGGGCCTGAAGTCACGCGCGGGTCAGACGAGTTCGACGCCGGGGCGGCCGTTCTCGACGCGCAGCCGCGCCCCGGTGCGGGCCGTGGCCGCCGGCCGCAGCACGGTGTCCACCACCCGGAGCCGCGCGTCGACGCCGTCGCGGTCGATGTCGAACAGGTGGTAACCGCGGCGCGGGTCCAGCAGCTTCCAGTGCGGGTTGTCCGGCAGCCGCGGGTCCCACTCGGCGCGGAACGCGGCCTCGTCCTGGTCGCCGTTGGAGCTGATCGAGCAGCCGACGAACTCCGCGCCCACCACCCGCGACGACGGGTCGGCGAAGTCCCGCTTCAGGTCGGCGACCATCGTCAGGTGCCGGTCGCCGGTGAGCACCACCGGGTTGGCCACCTCGTCCAGCACGCCCAGCAGCTCGTCGCGTTCGGCCTGGTAACCGTCCCACGCGTCGTAGTACCAGCGCTTGCCCGCGCCCGGCAGCAGGTCGGTCTCGGCCATCATGATCTGCGAGCCGATGAGGTTCCAGCGGGCGGGCGACCGGCGCAGCCCGTCGATCAGCCACTCCTTCTGCTCGGCGCCGAGCATCGTCGTCCAGGGGCTGCGCGCGCCCTCCTCGCTGGTGGCCTGGTCGCTGCGGTACTGCCGGGTGTCCAGCACCTGGAGCCGGGCCAGCCGCCCGAAGTCGAGCCTGCGGTGCACGCGGATGTGGGCGCCGTCGGGGACGGCGGTGGCGCGGACCGGCATGTGCTCGTAGTACGCCTGGTAGGCGGCGGCCAGCCGCAGCGCGAACGCGGCGGGCGACTGCTTGTCCGGGTCCTGCGGGATGCCGCCCGCGTAGTCGTTGTCCACCTCGTGGTCGTCGAAGGTGACGATCCACGGCGCGGAGGCGTGCATCCGGGCCAGGTCCGGGTCGGAGCGGTACTGGGCGTAGCGATTGCGGTACTGGGCCAGGGAGTACGGCTCGCCCGTGCCCTCGTGGGGCCGGACCGCGGTCGAGGACGGGCCGGACTCGTAGATGTAGTCGCCGACGAACAGCACGGCGTCGACGTCCTGTTCGGCCATGTCGGCGTAGGCGTTGAAGTAACCGTGCTGCCAGTTCTGGCACGAGGCGAGGGCGAGCCGCAGGCGCCCGCCGGCGGCGAGCGGGTGCGGCGCGGTGCGGGTGCGGCCGGTCGGCGACAGCTCGCCCCCGGCGCGGAACCGGTACCAGTGGTCGCGGTGGGCCCGCAGCCCGCGCACGTCCACGTGGACGCTGTGGCCGTAGGCGGGTTCGGCCGTGGCGGTGCCGCGCTTGACGATCCGGCGGAACGCGGCGTCCTCGGCGACCTGCCACTCCACGTCCACGGCGCGATCGGGCATGCCGCCGCCCGCCAGCGGGTCGGGGGCCAGCCGTGTCCACAGCACGACGCCGTCGGGGAGCGGGTCGCCGGAGGCGACGCCGAGGGTGAACAGATCCGGGGGGAGGGGGCGGGTCGCGGCGCGGACGGAGCCGGTCATCGGGCCGACGGCTGCCGCCCCGACCGCCGCCGCGCCACCGACGAGGAATCGACGCCTGGCGGTTGCGGACATGTGGGGTCCCTCTCGTCGATCGTGCGATCTGGCTTGGTGACCGAGAGGGACGGTGACAGCCGAGCGGGACGGTGCCCTGGCCGCGTCCTGAACGTCCGGGATCGGGGACATGACAGCCTGTTTCCGCGGTACGGAAACGGCCCGCCCCCGGCGAAGTCCCCGCGCGGCCGAACGGGCGGCCCGAACAGGCAGCCCGGCCGGGCCCGTTGATCGGGCCGGTGGGACGGGGGGCCAGAAAGGGTGAGCAGAAAAGAGAGCTGTCGAGCCGGGTGGGCGCCCCGGCACTCTGTGGGCATCGGTCCCCATCAGCAGCCGAGGAGACACCTCTCATGGCAGTGACCACCAACACGCTTACCGAGAACGGCACCCCCCTGCCCGGCGGCGGCGCCCGGGCCACCGCGCGGCCGGACCACGCGATCCGGTCGAGACTGACCGCGCTGAACGCGTTCCTGCTGAGCGGCCTCACCCTCTGGCTGGGCCTGGTCACGCTCAACAACGTGGACGACTTCGGCACCAACAAGGCCCTCATCACCAGCATGATCACCATGGGTGACCTCAAGGACGACCCGGTGCGGGGCAACGGCCTGGAGTGGCGGGCCTTGCCGGAGGCCATGGCGACCCCCGCCCTCCTCGGCGTCATCGTCTACGAGGTGCTGGCCGTGGCCCTGCTCGCCTGGGCGGCGACCTCGATGTGGCGCCGGGCCCGCGGCGAGACCGTCAGCATCAACACCACCCAGCGCGCCAACTACGCGCTCGCCGGATTCATGGGCCTCTTCTTCGTGTTCCTGTGCGGCGGCATGTTCTACGGCTACTGGATCTACATAGGTGCCGCACAGCAGGTTCACTTCACGGGCCTGATGATCGGTCTGCTGACGACCGTGCTGGTGAATCTCCCGTCGGTGACGGGGGCCCAGAAGGAACACTGACCGCCCCTCCGGCCACCCCAGGCCGCCGCCGTCCGGCGGGTCTTTCGATACCTCTCCTTCCCCCAAAGGGGTATCGCCGGACCCGCCGGACGGGGCATGCGCGGCCGTGCAGAGACTGGTTAATGTGCGCACATGTGGGATTACGCCCCTCAGCGACGACAACGGGAAAACCTCTTACGGAATTCAGCGGTCGAGGCGCGGGACGTCCTCCTCTTCGCCGAGGAGACGCGTCCCAGCGTGCAGGCGATTTTCCTTCTGCGCTTTCTCGTCGGCGCCGCCCTCGCGGCCGGCGGCGGCCTGACGGGCTGGGGCCCGTGGCTGATCGGCCCCGCGCTGGCCTGGACGCTGTGCGCGGCGTTCGCCTACGGCCTCAACGGCGTCTGCGACGTGGCCGAGGACCGGGTCAACGCCACCGGCCGGCCCATCGCCCGGGGCGAGCTGGCGCCCGAGTCCGCCGCGCGGCTGACCTGGCTGTGCGCGGCGCTGGCCCTGCTGTTCGCACTCGCGGCGGGCAACGCGGCGCTGGTGGGCTGCGTGCTGGCGTTCCTGCTCCTGGGCTACGCCTCCTCGGCCGGGCCCCGGCCGCTCAAGCGCTCCACCTCGGCGACCTCCGCCGCGGTGTTCGCGATGGGCCTGCTGTCGTACGCGGCCGGCTGGCTGGCGGCCGGCGCGGGGCGGCCGTCCGGCACCGCGGTGGTGCTGGCCGTCGGCATGGCCGCGTGGATGGCCGCGGTGGGCGCGGTCACCAAGGACTTCGCGCACGCCCGGGGCGACGCGGCGGCCGGGCGCCGCACGTCGGTGACCGCGTGGGGCGCGTCCGCCGCGCGCTGGGTCGCCGGGCTGGGCGCCCTGGCGGTGGCCGCCGGGTTCGCCGTGGCGGCCCGGCCGTACGGCGAGGCGCTGGCGCCGGTGACCGTGGTGATGGCGGCCGGGGCGTGCGTCGTGGCCGCGCTGTGCCGGACCACGCTCCGCGACGCCCGGCGCGCCCGGCGGCCGTACCAGGCGTTCATGGTGACCCAGCACGCGGCGCACGCCGTGCTGCTGGCCAGGCTGGCCGAGGTCGTGTGAGACGGCGCGGCGCGGACGCGCGGACCCCGGTCCCGGGCCGCGGGGGCGGCCGGGACCGGGGTCCGCGCGCTGTTCCCCACCCGCCGTGGCGGGCACGGCCGTCGGTGTCAGAACCGGCGGGCGGGGAGCGGCAGTGCCGCCGCGCCACCCTGACCCGGCGCGACGGCGGCCGGCTTCTGCCGTGGCAGCAGGGCCCGTTCGGTCGCCTTGTTCACGGCGTCGATCCGGGACACGGCGTCCAGCTTGGTGAAGATGTTCCGCATGTGGCGCTTCACCGTGCCCTCGGCGATGCCGAGTTCACTGGCGATCTGCCGATTGCTCATCGCCCGCGACACCCGCGTGAGGACCTGCACCTCACGCTCGGACAGCACGTCGTCGTCCTCCCGCTCCGGCGACGTGCCGCGCAGGCTGTGCGCGGAGACGGACAGGGTGACCGTGCGGCGCTCCCCGTCGTCCCGGCCGCGCACCGCGGTGACCAGCGTCTCGCGGCCGGTGCTCTTGTGCAGGTACCCCCGCACGCCGAGGGCCAGCAGATCCTGCACGAAGTGCGGCCCGTCGTACATGCTCAGCACGATGATGCGGAGCATCGGGTCCCGTTCCAGCAACCGCCGTACGGTGACCGCGGGTTCGTTGCGGGGCATCTCGATGTCCAGGAGCACGACGTCCGGCCGGTGCTCCGCCGCCAGCCGCACCACCTCCTCCCCGTCCCCGGCCTGGGCGACGATCTGGAGCCCGGGTTCCGAGCGGAGCAGGTCGCACAGCGCCTCGCGCAACAGGATGTGGTCGTCCGCGACCAGGATGCGGACCGTTCTCGGCGCCGCCGCGTCCGCCGGTCCGGGCGTCGCGAGGCCGGCCGGCGGGTGGGCCGGCGGATGGGCCGGTAGGTGGGTGGGTCTGTCGGTGACGCTCTCCGTCGTGCTCTCGGGCGCGCGCCTCGATTCAGCGCCGCCTGTCAGCTCGTTCATCGGTCTCCGCCTTGATCGGGATCCAGATGGTGACGTCGGTGCCCCGGCCCGGTGAGGAGTGGATGTGCAGGGTGCCGCCGAGCAGCTCCGCACGCTCCCTCAGCCCGGTCAGGCCGTTGGTGCTGCCCCGGCAGGACACCGTGGTGACATCGAAGCCGCGTCCGTCGTCGATGATCTCGGTCTGGATCTCGTGCGGCGCGATGTCGATGTTGACCACGATGTTTCCGGCCGCGGCGTGGGCGAACGCGTTGCGCAGGCATTCGCGGACCATGATGTACAACTCCTCGGCGAGCGGGCCGGGCATCCACTCGTCGAGGCCGCGCACCCACACCTGAACGGACACACCCGGCTCGCCCATGGACTCGACGAACCGGGTGAGCGCGGCCTCCAGACCGCCGCCCACGGCGGGGCGGCGCAGCTCGGTGACGAGCTCCCTGGTGCTGGCGAGGGTTTCGAGAATGGCCGCCTGGGCGGCCTGTACGTGCTCCGGCAGTTGATGCTGCTGCCGGGTCAACTCGCTCTCGAACAGCTCCAACTGGCGCATCGCCAGACTGAGCGAGTTGCCGATCTGGTCGTGGATCTCCCGGGCGAGCCGGCGGTGGCCCTGGTCGTGGACCTCCCGCACCCGGTCGAGCATGAACGAGTCGTACCCGATCGAGCCGGCCTCCAGCCGCCTGCCGATGCCCTGTTGCAGGGAGCGCACGGCGGCCGAGTAGGTCTGCCAGGAGATCCCGGTGTCCTCGGCGAACTGGATGATCCGGTCGAGGACGACCTCGAACAGAACAACCCCCGCCCGGACGGAATGGGTGAGGTGGATGCCCTGCCGGACCCGCTCGCCGCCGAGGTCGACGACTTCCGCGATGTGGGTGTCCGACACGGCCGCCCGGCCCTGGGCGAGACTTGCGACACAGTCCCGGAATATGCGGCGGCCCTGGAGTTCGCACTGCGCCCAGGCTTCGGGAGCGGCGGCCAGCGGACTGTTCATCGCGCGGAGCCGGGCGCGATATTGCTCGATTACCGAATCCTCTTGTCGTCGTAAGGATGCCACGAGGAGGGTGTCGGCGGATCTGTCCGGGACAGCGCTCACCGGGCCGTCCTCCCCGCCTGCCGGACGGCGACCGCTCTCCCGCCTGTCCACTATACACCCCCGACCCCTTCGTCGGCATCGTCATAGGTGTATAAGAGACAGGGTGGGAATACGACTGCATGCCGGTAATCGTCAAGAGCTTTCCCCCTCCGGGCGATGCCGGATAGCACTGCACATCTTGCGGCAGCATAACCGATAGTCAGTTCGGTTCGTAAAGAGTGCCTTGTGGTCCCTTACCCGGATCGGGTGCGGGCAATTGTTTTTCTGTCCGGCCGGGCCAATGGTCGGTGGCCGCGGGTGGGGGACGGCCGGCGCCGTCCCCCACCCGGGGCCTTGGCCCGCCGCTTCGGTGGGGCTCCGGTCAGGGCCTGCGCGAGCGCAGCAGCGCGGCCCTTCCCTTCAGCAGGACCGGAACCAGGGCGTAGACCACGACCGGCACGACGAGCCCGGTGATGATCAGGACGCGCACGGGCACCGAAAGGTTCTCGATGGACGGCCCGAGCAGCATCTGCACGATGGTGATGGACGGGTAGACGGCCAGCCACGTGACGAACACGCGCATGTGAACGGACGGCAGCGGGACCGGCGCCGGGGCCGGGGTGGCGCCGGCGGCGGGCGCGGTGGACGCGGCGGGCGCGGTGACGGTCGGGACGGTGGTCTGTGTGTGCATGGTCTCGGTCTCAGTCCTGTTCGTCCGGGACGGAAGGGGGCTTGGCGGGTCAGGCGAGCGCGTAGGGCGAGGACGGCTGCGGCCCCCGGCCCTCGCGGGCGGCGATCCAGACGTCGTGCAGCCACATCTGCGTGCCGCGCCGCCCGGCAACGGCGTCCCAGCGGATGTCGCGCTCGTAGGTGAGCACGGTGCCGCCGGGGCCGATCACCACCCAGGCGTAGAGCCCGTCGCGGTGGCGGGTCTTGACCTTGACGCCGGAGACGACGGCCGGGCCGTCCGGCCCCGCCACGTGCTCGTCGTGCCGCGCGATCCACTGCACGGTCAGCCCGGCCGCGTACGCCGGGTCGAACGCGGTCACGAAGGCGAACGCGGCCTCGCGGGCCTCGTGCTCCGCCGGGAGCGGGCCGGCCAGGGACGGGTCCTCGGGGTCGAGCCGGGTGTAGCCGAGCAGGACGCCGTCGTCGTCGAGCACCACCGTGAGGTGGACGCCCTCGCCGGGGCGCGCCTCCTTCAGGAAGCGGACGACGGTGACCGGACGGCCGTCGTGCTCCTCCCGGCGGATGTGCCGCGGCACCCAGCCCTCGCGCAGGGGCAAACCGGCCTGGATCAGCGCCTGGTCGGCGCGGGCGACGTCGTGGAGGGCCGCTGCGGTGTCGGTCATCGGATTCCTCATTCGGAAGGCTGTGAAGGGTCCGACGCGGAGTACGCGTGCGGGTGGGATGTGCGAAGTCCTGGGACCGCGGACGGCGTTGGCCGCGGTGACTCTTCGACGGTAACCAACTGACTAGTTGGGCGTCAACCAACCAGATGGTTGGAATGCTGCCCTCCGGGTCCTAAGCTGGGGGGATGACGCAGGATCCGACTCCCACCAAACAACGGCTCCTCTCCGCCGCGAGGGAGGAGTTCGCAGCTCACGGCATCGCGGGGGCCCGCGTGGACCGCATCGCCGCCCTCGCCAACGTCAACAAGGAGCGCATCTACGGGTATTTCGGCAACAAGCAGAAGCTCTTCGACCAGGTCGTCGGCCAGGCCCTGGACGAGCTGGCCGCCGCCGTGCCGCTGGCCCCGGGCGACGACCCCGCCGAGTACGTCGGGCGGGTGTACGACTTCCACCGCGCCAACCCCACCCTCGTGCGGCTCTTCCTCTGGGAGGCGCTGCACTACCGCAACGACCCGCTCCCCAACGAGACCGAGCGCACCTCGCTCTACGAACGCAAGGTGGCCAACCTCGCGCAGACCTTCGGCACCGGCGTGTCCCCCCAGGTGGCGGCGTGCCTGCTGAGCCTGATCGGCCTGGCGGCCTGGCCCAACGCCGTGCCGCAGATGGCCCGCATGATCCTGGGCACCGCCTCGCCCCACCCCGAACTGCGCGACTCGGTCGTGGAGTTCGCCCGCAAGGCCCTCGCCCTGTCTCTTTTTCTCCTCCTCCGCCGCCGCCGCCGCGGACACCGAGCGCGTCGGGCGCACCGTCGGACTGGTGGAGTGGGCTACGAGAACAACAAGTGCTAGCGTCAGCAGCGGCAGAGCCGGATGAGTGAAAGGGAACGCCGTACGGCCCCTCCGTACGGCGCGGCCATGCCGTACCGCCCCGACCGGACCGGTCACGCCGGTACTCCTTTCGGCCACCCCAGGTCCGGAGTTGGAGGCAGTGACCCCCTCCCGGGCCCCCCGCCGCCGCTAGCGTCGACCGCACGGATGAACCCATCCGGCTCAACCGGAATCACCCGTGGGGGAAACACTCATGTCGCACAGCCGCGCGGCCCTGCGAGCCGCCACCCGACCGCTGAACATCTTCCTGGCCATCCGCAACGACCTCCAGCGCTACGGCGTCGAGGCCATGCTCCGCTCGCTGGACACGGTCGGCCACTGCTCCGCGTACCCCGATCTCGGCGCCGCGGTCGAGGCCGTGCGGGACCCGGACACCGACATCCTGCTGACCGCGTCCGACACGGCCGACCACGCGGGGGAGATCGCGCTGCGCCGCGCGGCCCACCGCGGCATCCGCGTCCTGCTGCTCCTCCCGCGGCCCAGCGAGGTCAACCTCGACCAGGTGACCTCCCTGCCCGGAGCCTCGCTGCTGCCGATGGACGGACTCGACCCCCGCGCGCTGGACGAGGTGCTCACCGCCATGGACGCCGGCGAGGTGCACATCCCGCCCGCGCTCACCCGCGCGCTCCTCCACCGCGCCGGGCGCGGCGAGCCCCGCGCACAGGCCGCCCCCCGGCTGACACCGCGCGAGAAGGAGGCGCTGGTGCTCCTGGTGGACGGCTACAGCAACAAGCAGATCGCGCGCCGGCTGCGGATCTCGGAGCACGGCGCGAAGCGGCTGGTGGCGAACATCCTCGCCAAGCTCAACTGCCCCAACCGCACCCTCGCCGCGGCCCGCGCGCTGCGCGAGGGGCTGTGCGGCGACCGCGCCGAGGCGGCGCTCCCGACCGCACCGACCCCGATCCCCACCCCCACCCTTATCGACGCGACCTGGCGGTGACCGGACTCATGACCGATGTGGAAACCCAGACGACGAACAGGACCGCGACCCGGGCGGCCTTCTTCGACGTTGACGAGACACTGCTCAACGTCAAGAGCATGTTCCACTTCCTGCGCTACTGGATGGCCCGGCACGGCGACGACGGCAGCGGCCATGACGCCGTGATGGCGGAGGTCCGCGCGCAGGCGGCCGGCGGGGTGCCCCGCACCGAGATCAACCGGCGCTACTACCGGCGGTTCGCCGGTGTCGAGCACCGGGAGCTGGCCGACGCCGGGCGCGAGTGGTACGAGGAGTACCGCGCGAGCCGCACGGCCGTCGTGGTCTCGGCCTGGGCGGCGGCCTCCCGGCACCGGAACGCGGGCGACACCGTCGTCCTGGTCTCCGGGTCGTTCCGCGGGCTGCTGGAGCCGATGGCCGACGACCTGGGCGCCGACGTCATCCTCTGCTCGGAGCCGATCGTCGGCCCGGACGGGCGGCTGACGGGCGAGATCCAGCGGCCGATGATCGGCGAGAACAAGGCCGCCGCGGTGCGCGCCACCATGGCTCGCCTGGGGCTCGGTCCCGACGACTGCACCTGCTACGGCGACCACTCCAGCGACCTGGACATGCTGATGGCCGTCGGCAACCCGGTCGTCGTGGGCGCCGATCCGGTGCTCATCGGGCAGGCGCAGACCCTGGACTGGCCGGTCCTGCCGGCCACCCCCGGCCCGCTGCGGAACACCGGCGCGCTGGCGGCCATCGAGCTCACCGGGCGCGCCGGTCCCCGAGCCACCCGCGCGGGGCTCTGAGCCACCCGCGCGGGTCGTCCACCGGCCCGCGCGGGCCCCGGCTCAGACGGCCTGGAGCACCCGCCGGCCGGCGGTGACCCCAGCGGTCACGGGCAGGGCGATCGCGGTCAGCACCAGCCCTTCCTCCACCGCCCACCGGCCGGTGAACTCGTCGATCCCCACACCCTCCACCACCGGGCCCGGCTGAAGCAGCCGGGCCCGGAACGTGTGCGTGGCCGGGTCGAGACTCAGCCGGGCGTCGCGGAAGCCGAGCCAGCGGCCGGTCAACGGGTTGAACGCCTTGTAGACCGTCTCCTTGGCGCTGAACAGCACCGTCTCCCAGTGCACTCCGGGGTGGTCCCCGGCCAGTTCCGCCAGATGCTCCCGCTCCGCCGCCACCGTGACGTGCCGCGCCAGCTCGGCCGTCAGCGGCGCGTGCCGCTCGGCGTCGATGGCCACCGCGTGGACGTCGTCGGTCCTGGAGACCGCCGCGGCCCGGTAGCCGTCGCAGTGCGTCATGCTGCCGGTCAGCCCGGCCGGCCAGCGCGGTTCGCCCTTCGGCCCGGACGGCACCCCGGCCGGGGGCACGCCCAGCTTGACCATCGCCGCGCGGGCGCAGAGCCGGGTGGTGCGGAATTCGCGCCTGCGCCGTTCGCCGCAGGCGGAGGTGAGGGCCGCCGCCTCCTCGGGCAGCGGGCCCGTGTCCGGCGCGTCGGCGGTGGCGACGGCGGCGGCGACGGTGGGCGGCAGCAGTCGCTGAATCATGGGGTCTCCTGGGACGGCGGCGGGGACGCGGCGGGGACGGCCGCGATGCCGGCGGCGGTGCCGGGCGCGGTGCGGACCGCGAAAAGGAATATGCGCGTGGAATATCACTGCGCGTTCACGCGGAATGCCCGCGTGATGTCCGGCTCGCCATCCCAGGACAAGGTCATGGCACAACCTTTGCGTTCCCACGATGCCGGAATTATGGGCTCCAAGGCCATTGCCCATTCGAGGCTACCCATTCGGCTACCCCGCCCGAGGTCACAGGAATGAGGCATTGAAGCCGAATTGAATTGGCTTTTAGAGTCCTCATTCGTAGGCGAACGCATAAATGTCTGGACGGCGATGAAAGGAGATGAGTGAGTGATGGCGCATCCGTTGCTCGACCGCCTGGAAACGTTCGGTGATAAACAAGCCGTGGTTTTCGGAGGGCAGACGTGCGGTTATGACGATCTGCTGCGTCTGGTGGACCGGTGGCGTTCCTTCCTCGACGCCCATGGCGTCGCGGCCGGGGAGGTCGTGACGCTGGAGGGCACGTATTCCCCCGAGGCGTGCGCCGGGCTGCTGGCGCTCATCGAACGCGGGGTGATCGTCGTCCCGCTGACCGTCCTGCCCGCCGCCAAGCGCGCCGACTTCCTCGACATCGCCGAGGTCGAGGTGGTCGTCCGGGTGGACCCCGGCGGCGCCCACACGGCCGAGCGGACCGGCCGGACCGCCGGTCACGAGCTGTTCGCGAAGCTCCGCGAGACCGGCCACGCCGGCCTGGTCCTCTTCAGCTCCGGCACCTCCGGCCGCAGCAAGGCGTCGGTCCTGGACTTCGAGAAGGTGCTGGCCCGTTACGGCGAGCCGAAGCGCCCGATGCGCATCCTGTCCTTCCTCAGCCTGGACCACATCGGCGGCGTCAACACGCTGCTGCACACGCTGAGTCAGGGCGGCACGGTGATCACCGTGGGCGAGCGCACGCCGGAGTCGATCTGCCGCACGGTGCAGGAGCACGGCGTCGAGGTGCTGCCGACGACCCCCACGTTCCTCAACATGCTGCTCATCTCCGGTGCCCACCAGCGGTACGACACCGGCTCGTTGAAGCTCATCACCTACGGCACCGAGCCGATGCCGATGCGGACCCTGGAGCGGCTGCACGCCGCGTTCCCCGAGGTGCGGCTGAAGCAGACGTACGGGCTGAGCGAGCTGGGCATCCTGCCGACGCGCTCGCGCGGTGACGACACGCTGTGGGTGAAGCTCGGCAGCGGCGCCGGGTTCGAGCACAAGATCGTGGACAACGTCCTGTGGATCCGCTCCGAGATGGCCATGCTCGGCTACCTCAACGCGCCCGCGCCCTTCGACGAGCAGGGCTACTTCAACACCCAGGACGTCGTCCAGGTGGACGGCGAGTGGATCCGCATCCTGGGCCGGGACTCCGAGATCATCAACGTCGGCGGGGAGAAGGTGTACCCCAGCGAGGTCGAGTCGGTCCTGCTGGAGGTCCCGAACATCGCCGAGGCCATGGTCAGCGGCCGGCCCAGCCCGGTCATGGGCATGGTGGTGAAGGCCAGGGTCACCCTGATCGAGGACGAGGACCGGCGCGAAGTCGCCCGCCGGGTGCGGGAGTTCTGCGCGACCAGGCTGGAGCCGTTCAAGATCCCGGCGCTGGTCGAGATCGCCGACGCCCCGCAGCACTCCGACCGTTTCAAGAAGATCAGGAGCGCGGCGTGAGCACGCCCGACGAGGAGCGCGTCGCGATCGTCAGCGGCGGCAGCCGGGGACTCGGCGGGGTGCTGGTCGAGCGGCTCCTCGCGGACGGCTGGCGGGTCGCCACGTTCAGCAGGTCGGCCAACGAGACCGTCAAGGACCTCCAGGCCGAGCTGCCCGACCGGTTCCTGTGGGAGGCCGCCGACCTGGCGGACCCCCCGTCGCTGCGGGCGTTCGTCCGCACGGTCACCCGCCGCTTCGGCCGGGTGGACCTGCTGATCAACAACGCGGCCGTGCTGCACCAGGAACTCTTCCTGACCACCGGCTCCGACACCACCGCCAAGCTGATCGCCGCGAACCTCGTCGCGCCGATCACCCTCGCCCAGGCCGCCGCCCGCGCGATGACGCGGCAGGGCGGCGGGCAGATCCTCAACGTCTCCTCCATCAACGCCATCCGCGGCTACCGGGGGGTGGCGGTCTACTCCGCCACCAAGGCCGGGCTCGACGGATTCAGCAGAAGCCTGGCGCGCGAACTCGGAGCGTTCAAAATCCGGGTCAACTCCATCGTCCCCGGCTTCTTCGACAGCGACATGACGGCGGAGGTCACCGACCGCAACCGGGAGCGCATCCAGCGCCGGACGCCCCTGGGCCGCCTCGCGGACATCGGCGAGATCGCCGACGCCGTGCTCTACCTCACCTCGCCCGGTGCCTCGTTCATCACCGGCCAGACCATCGTCGTCGACGGAGGAATCACATGCTGACCAGCGACGCCATCAAGGACACCGTCCGCCGCGAGATCAACGCCCTGCTGGCGGAGGCCGAGTTGCCGACGCGCACGCTCTCGGGCGACGAGCCGCTCAACGAGCTGAGCCTCAACTCCCTCCTGCTCGCCCGCCTGGTGATCCAGTTGGAGAGCGAGTTCGGCGTGGACCCGTTCGAGGACGGCGACTACGTCATCTCCGACATCCGGACCGTCGACGCCCTGGCCGACGCCTACGAGAACACGTTGAAGGCGACGACCGCCGCGGCCTGACCCGCCCGCCCACGACCGGGCGTACCCGGGCACAACCAGACGCGCCCGGGCGAACACGGACCAAGACCGATCACGACGGAGAAAGGACCGGACGATGTCGCCAGAAGCACTCGTCGTCGTAGGGGACCGCTTCGAGGAGTTCCTCGCCAACCGGGGGACCGTCCCCGTCAGCGTGCTGCTGGACCGGCTCCGCGCCGGCGAACTGCCGGAGAGCCTGGCCCTCGCCATCGGACAGGGCCTGACCGACAACCAACTCGCGGAATTGCGCGACCTGATGAGCGGCGCGGCGGCCGGGATCCCGCACCGGGCCGAGCGGGCCCTGACCCACAAGCACCGGGCGGAGAACGTCCTCGTCGGCCCGGTCCGGCGGCTCGCCGAGGACCGGTTCACCGCGGACCTCGTGCTCGACGAGCGGGTCGAGGTGCTCGCCGACCACCTGACCGGACAGCACATCCCGGCCATCACGATCCTGGAGGCGGCCCGCCAGTTGTGGACGGTGGTCACCGAGCAGTACCTGATCGCCGGCACCGAGCGGACCCGGTTCGTCATCGGCTCGGTCAACTCCTCGTTCCACAGCTTCGTGTTCCCGATGCCCGCCACGCTCCGCTACGAACTGCTCGGCCACTCCACCACCCCGGTCGGCGCGATCTACCGCTGCCGCGTCGGCGTGCACCACGGGGACGAGCCGGCGGCGGCGGTGGTCGAGGCCGAGTACCGCGTGATCCCCGAGAAGCTCAGCGCCAAGCAGGAGGCCATGGCGGCGCGGCGCGCGATCGCCGCGCAGGTCGCCGCCCTCTCCGAAGCCGCCGAAGCGGAAGCCGGAGCCGCCGCGGAACCGGAGCGGGCGGCCGTCCCGGCCTAGGCTGGCGGACCGACCCGATCGACCGCACGAGAGGAACGACAAGCGCATGTTCTGGGCGATCCACTGCCTCGACCGGCCGGGCACGGCCGCACTCCGGGCCGCCGCACGGCCCGAGCACTCCGCCAGGCTCCGGTCGGGCACCGGCCCGCGACCGGTGTTCTACGGCCCGCTCGTCGCCGACGACGGGACCACCGCGATCGGCAGCCTGATCGTGGTCGAGGCCGGCACCCGGGAAGAGGTGGCGGACTGGGTCGCCGGGGACCCGTTCACCACCGAGGGCGTCTGGGAGCGCGCCGACATCAACGCCCTGCTGCCGTCCCAGAACGCGCCGGTCCGGCTGACCACGCCGGCGCCGTAGGAGCGAGACCCGCGGGCCACCGTGGGCGAGGAACGGAGACAGGACCATGGACACGATCAGCACTTCCGGGACGGCCGGGGCCCGCGCGGACACCATCCGTGTCCTGAAGGGCGACCCCACGCGTGAGGAACTCGCCGCCGTCGTCGCCGTGCTGACCGCGCGCACCACCCCGTGCGCCGAGAACCCGCCGTCGGGCGGCGGACGGGTGACCCCCGCCCCCTGGGCCACCCGTGACAACCGCCCGGCGCGCGGCTCCCGTTGGTACCTGGCGCGATGACGGCGCGGCGGCCGGGGCGGTGGGCCCCGGCCGCCGTCCCGGCCGCGCCGGGACCGGCTCAGGGCAGGGGCAGCCGCACCACCTGCGGATCGTGGTCGCTGATCTGCGCGGCGAACTCGCTGTTCACATGGACCACGTCGTACGCGTACGACGTGGCCGCCAGCGAGGGCGACAGCAGGATGTGGTCGAGGACCTGGGAGTTGCCCTCGAAGACGTACGTGTAGCGCTCCGCCGCCGGCAGGGTCGCGGGCAGATCCGTCAGGGCACCGCCCGCGGTGAGGATGTCCGTCGTCGCGGAGAACTCGAAGTCGTTCAGGTCGCCCAGCACCACGATCGCCGCGTCGGGATCGACGGCCCGGATGTCGTCCACGAAGTCCCGGACCACGGTCGCCTGTTGGTGCCGCTGCGTCTCGGTGGACCGCACCGGCGGCTGGGTGCGGCCGAACAGCGGGTCGTCGCCGCCCTTGGAGTTGAAGTGGTTGGCGATGACGAAGATCCGTTCCCCGTTCCACGTGAACTCCCCGGCCAGCGGCTTGCGGCTGGAGGCGAACGCGGAGTTCTGCGGATCGACGCGGCCCGGCGAGAAGCTGAGCTGCGGCTGCCCGCCCACGGAACTCACCGTGGTGGCCGCCGTCGCCGTGCCGCCCGCCCGGTCGGTGAACGACAGGCCCCGGTCCGTGCGGTACAGGAACGCCACCCGGATGTTGCCGCCCGCCTCGCCGCCGTCCGCGTCGTCGGCCGGGTCGATCTGCCGCCACGTGTACGAGGGGCCGCCCGCCGCGCTGATCGCAGCGACGAGTTCGGCGAGCGTCTGGTCGGCGGCCACCGTGCCGCTGTCGGTGGCGCCGTCGTTGTCCTGGATCTCCTCCAGCGCGATCAGGTCGGGGGAGCGGAGGTTGGTGACGATCGCGTCGGCCAGCGCGTCGAACTTCGCCTGCGGGTCGCCCGGGTCGAGGTTCTCCACGTTGAACGTGGCCACCGACAACTCGTCAGCCGCCGCGGCCTGCGTCGTCTCCGGGGCCACCCCGCCGTCCGCCACCACCGGGCTCGCCCCGGGCAGCAGCTTGAAGTTGCCGAACGAGTAGTCCAGCACGCCCGTCACCGAGCCGGAGAGCGTGTCCCCGGTGTGGGCCGCGGGCGTGGCCGCCAGTACGTCGTCGACGATGATCCGTTCGGGGTTGAAGTCGTCGGCCTGGACGGCGATCCCGCCGCGCGCGGTGCGGGTCGTGGAGCCCGCCGGCACGACCGGGATCTCGCCGAAGTCGTTGCGCGGGCCGACCACGGGGGCGTTGTCCAGCCGCACCCGCATGCCCTCCATCGACTCCCAGAAGTCGATGCCGTCGGTGGTGGCGTCGAAGGTCCCCGAGGTCTCCACGTCGCCGGTCGCGTCGTTGTCGACGACCTTCGCGGGCGGCACCCGGCCGCCCGTCCCCACCAGGGTGGCGGCGGGCAGCGCGGCGCCCGCCGACACCAGGGTGACCGTCGGCGAAGTGAGCTGCGTCGTCGTGAGGTTGTCCGTCCCGCCGGTGCCGCCGGGCCGGTACTCCGCCACCGTGCCGGTCACCGTCACGCTGTCCCCGGCCTGCCTTCCCGGCGCCGAACCGGTGTGGACGAACAGCCCCTCGCCGGTGGCCGGATCGGCGTCCGGGCTCGGGTCCTGCATCCAGAAGCCGTTGGTGGTGACGGCCGTGACCACGCCCGGAACGGCCTGCACCTGCTGCCCGTTGAGCGGCGAGCGGTGCGCCCGGCCCTGGATGTCGCGGATACGGGTCCCGCTCCCGCTCCCGCCGCCGGTGAACGCCGAGTTGCGCGGCGCGGGCGAACCGGCCGCGAAGTCCGCCGCGTTGTGGTCGGTGTCGGTCTGCCCGGCCGCACCGCGCAGCGCGGCGGTGGAGTTGGACAGCGTCGGCGCGGGTCCCGCGCCCTCGTAGGAGGAGACGCCGCTGCCGTAGCCGGTGAAGTCCCGGACACCGCTCTGCGTCGCGCAGCCGGTCGAGCAGGTGAGCGCGGTCGTCGTGGTGCGCAGCGCGACCTTGCCGGAGGTGGCGCTCATCGCGATGGAACCACTGGCGTCGGGCGCGGGCAGCGCCTGCCCGGCCCCCGAGCCGGCCCCCTCCCGGATCAGGTAGTACCGGCCGGGCGCTATCGAACCCGACAGCGCCGTGACCTGCCAGCTCGATCCGGTGGCGGAGGCGTACTGCACCGACCAGCCGGACAGCGAGGCCGTGGTGGTGCCCCGGTTGTACAGCTCTATGTAGTCGTGCGTGTACGGCGCGCCGCTGTTGCCGCCGCCTCCGTGGACCTGGCTGATCACGACGTCGGGGGAGACGGCGGATGCCGGTGCGGACGGGAAGGCGATCAGCGAACCGACGACGGCCGCCACGGCGGTGGCGACGACGGCGGAACGGCGCCGGACGCCCGGGAAGAGGACCATGACATCACTCCAGAAGTGTGCCGGTGGAGGACCTGCGCCTGCCCTTGATGTCTCCCCGTGCGGAGACGGGGGGCGAGCCGTCCCCCGCGTGAACTTCGCGTGAAGGTGACGCGGTGCGCGCGGCGCCTGCCCGTCTGATTCGATGGGGGGATGGAGACGACCAGGGAACTGTCCGAGCTGTCCTCGTCCGTGGTCCTGATCACGGGCGTCATGGCGGCCGGCAAGTCCACCGTCGCACAACTCCTGGCCGAGCGGCTTCCCAGAGCCGTCCACATCCGGGGCGACGTCTTCCGCCGCATGATGATCTCCGGCCGCGCCGAGCTGACGCCCGAGCCGACCCCGGAGGCCCTGGCCCAGCTCCGCCTGCGGCACCGCCTGTCGGCGGCGACGGCCGACGAGTACGCGGCGGCCGGCTGGACGGCGGTGGTCCAGGACGTGGTCCTCGGCCACGCCCTGGCCGACTTCGTGACCCTGGTCCGCACCCGCCCGCTCCACGTGGTGGTCCTCGCCCCCAGCCCCGACACGGTCGCCCGCCGCGAGGGCGCCCGCGCGAAGACCGGCTATGGCGCCTGGTCCGTGCCGGCCCTGGACCATGTTCTCCGCGTGGACACCCCCCGCATCGGCCTGTGGCTCGACACGACCGACCAGACCCCGTCGCAGACGGTGGACGCGATCCTGTCCCGCCTCCCCGCGTCCCGCCACGAACCGGGTCTCACGTCCTGACCGGCCCTTCCCGCCCGGCCGGGCGGGTGACGTTTCCGTCCGAGGGGGTACTCGGCCCCGCATGAACGGCAAGGATCCGCAGTCGCAGCCGCTGACCCCCGATCTCCCGCCGACGGTCCAGGTGCCCGACGCCGAGCGGCCGGAGGACGAGGAGGTCCGCGCGGTGCCGGCGGACGAGCGGGATCGGGACGACAGCGGGGAGCCCGTCGCCCCCGAGCCGCCCGATTGAGCGGCGCGTGAAGCGTGGAAGGGCAGGACCGCCATGATCACGACCGATTTCATCCCGGGTTCGCCCGCCTGGCTCGATCTCGGGGTTCCCGACACCGACGCCGCGGCCGGCTTCTACGGCCCGGTGTTCGGCTGGGAGTTCCAGTCCCTGGGGCCCGAGGCGGGAGGGTACGGCTTCTTCCGTCTCGACGGCCGCACGGTCGCCGCCGCGGGACCGCTCACCGAGCAGGGCGCGCGCCCGGCCTGGATGCTCTACTTCAGGACCGAGGACGCCGACGCCTCCGCCCAGGCCGTGGAGAACGAGGGCGGCACGGTACGGGCCGCGCCGACCGGCGTGGACGGCGCGGGCCGGATGGCGCAGTTCACCGACCCCCAGGGCGGCGAGTTCGCCGTCTGGCAGCCCGGCGAGAACCGGGGCCTGGAGGCGGTCGACCAGCCCGGCACCCTCGTCTGGTCCGAGCTGTATACGACCGACGCGGCGGCGGCCAAGGGCTTCTACCGCGCCGTGTTCGGCTGGGAGACCGACGACATGCCGCTCCCGGGCGGCAGCGAGGGCGGCGCGGGCGGTGACACGTACACGCTCGTCGGTCCGCCCGGCGGCAGCAGCGACGACCCCGCCCAGGACCGGATGCACGGCGGCATCATGCAGCTTCCGCCGGAGAACCTGGCGGTGAACGGCTTCCGCCCCTACTGGCACCCGGTCTTCGGCTCGGCGGACTGCGACGGCACGGTCGCCTCCGTCCCCGCGAACGGCGGCAGCGTCCAGATGGGCCCCGAGGACGCCCCGGGCGTCGGGCGGCTGGCCGTCTGCCTGGACCCGTTCGGCGCGGACTTCGTGGTCCTGACGCCGGTCATGCCCACCTGACAGGAGTGATCGGCCGGGAGTGGGGCACCCGGACGTGTGTCATCCATGACGAAAGGGTGCGAAAAATGGAGATTTCCGGAATTATCAGCGCGATCATTATCGGCCTGATCATCGGTCTGCTGGGCCGTCTGGTCCTGCCCGGCCGCCAGCACATCGGCATTCTGTGGACCATCGCCGTCGGTATCGTGGCGGCGCTCATCGGCTCGGCCATCGCCGCCGGGCTGGATGTGAACGACACCGATGGCGTGGACTGGGTCGAGTGGCTCATCCAGATCGCCCTGGCCGCCGTGGGCGTGGCCGCGCTCGACCGGGTCAAGGTCCGGCGCTGAGCCCGGGTTCTCCCGGTTCCGGGTGGGCGGCCCGCGCCAGGGCCGCCCACCGGCCGGCCCGGAGCCGCCGCGGGTGAACAGCAGCGGTCGCCCGCCCAGGGCACGGCGACGAGCGAACGAACTCCGTACGACCCCTGACCCCTTGGGGTTACCCGCTTGTAGCATCGTCGTTCGTGACCCACGCCGCCCCCGCGTCCCAGGCCGCCCCGAGCCGCCGCACGGTGGTCACGGCCGCCGCCGCGACCGCCGCCGTTCTCCCCCTCGCCACCGCCGGCCGGGCCGGAGCCGCCGACGCGCCCGCGTTCCACCACGGCGTCGCCTCCGGCGACCCGCTGCCGGACGGCGTGGTGCTGTGGACCCGCGTCACACCGGTACCGGAAGCCGTGCCCGGCTCGGGCACCGGGCCCGACACGGACGTCACCTGGGAGGTCGCCGAGGACGCCGCGTTCCGCGCGGTCGTCACCTCGGGCCGGACCACGGCCACCGCCGCCTCCGACCACACCGTCAAGGCCGACGTGCGCGGCCTGCGCCCGGACACCGTCTACCACTTCCGCTTCGCCGCCGGCGGCGTCGTGTCCCCGGCGGGCCGCACCCGCACCGCCCCGGCGGACGGCACCCGCGTCGCCAACCTCCGCCTGGGCGTGGTCTCCTGCTCCAACTACGAGGCCGGCCACTTCGCCGCCTACCGCCACCTCGCGGCCCGCGACGACCTGCACGCCGTGCTCCACCTGGGCGACTACATCTACGAGTACGGCACCGGGCAGTACCCCGCCGAACCGGTCCGCGTCCAGCAGCCGGCGCACGAGATCGTCACCCTGGCCGACTACCGTGCCCGGCACGGCCATTACCGCACCGACCCCGACCTGCGCGCCCTGCACGCCGCGCACCCCCTCATCGCGGTCTGGGACGACCACGAGATCGCCAACGACACCTGGCGGGACGGCGCGGAGAACCACACACCGGGCACCGAGGGCGACTGGTCCGCCCGCCGGAACGCCGCCGTCCGGGCCTACTTCGAGTGGATCCCGGTCCGCCCCGCCGTCGAGGGCACCACCTACCGGCGGCTGCGCTTCGGGGACCTGGCCGACCTCCACCTCCTGGACCTGCGCTCGTTCCGCGACCAGCAGGCCGCCACCGGCGACGACGCCGTGGACTCCCCGGACCGCACCCTCACCGGCCGCGCCCAACTCGACTGGCTCACCGCCGGGTTGTCCGCCTCCACCACGCGCTGGCACCTGATCGGCAACTCGGTGATGATCTCCCCGGTCGCCTTCGGCTCGGTCCCCGCGTTCCTCCTCGGCCCGATCGCGGAATGCCTCGGCATCCCCTCCGGCGGCCTGGCCATCAACGTCGACCAGTGGGACGGCTACACGGCCGACCGCGACCGGCTCCTCGACCACCTGCACGAGAACCGCATCACCAACACCGTGTTCCTGACCGGCGACATCCACATGCACTGGGCCACGGACGTTCCCCGCGACGCCGCCACCTACCCCGTGTCGCCGCCCGTCGCCACCGAGTTCGTCGTCACGTCGGTGACCTCCGACAACCTCGACGACATCCTCGGCGTTCCCCCGAACACCCTGTCCCCCCTCGCCGGCACGGCGATCCGCGCGGCCAACCGCCACGTCCACTGGGTGGACATGGACGCCCACGGCTACGCCGTTCTCGACGTCACCGAAGAGCGCGCGCAGATGGACTACTTCACCCTGTCCGACCGCGCCGACCCCGCCGCGACCAGCAGCCTGACGCGTTCCTACGCCACCAGGACCGGCACCCAGCACGCCACCCGCACCACGACTCCCATCCGCTGACCGCCCGCCGAGGACCCATGACCGTGACGTCCGAAGCCGATGCCCCCCGCGTCACCGTGCGCGGCGAGGCCCGGCTCGAAGCCGATCCCGAGATCGCCGCCATGAGCATCACCGTCCACGCGCGCGGCACCGACCGCCGCGCCGCGCTGACGGACCTCACCCGGCGCAACGACGACGTCCTCGGCCTGCTGCGGTCGTACGGCGAGGCCGTGGAACGCGTCGAGACCGGCGCGCTGACCATCACCCCCGAACTGACCCGGCACGGCCGGGGCGAACGGGTCCGCGCCCACCACGGCCGCGTCGTCGTCCAGACCGTCGTCACCGACTTCACGGTCCTCGGCGAACTCACCACCCGCCTCGCCGACCTCGACCTCACCCGCGTCGACGGCCCGCGCTGGTCCCTGCGCCCCGCGTCGCCCGTACACGCCGAGGCCCGCCGCCAGGCCGTGCGCGACGCGGTCACCCGCGCCCGGGGCTACGCCGAGGCGCTGGGCTCCACCCTGGTCACGCTGGTGGAGCTGGTCGACCAGGGCGCCGAGGGAGCCGTCCCCCGGGCCGGCTACGGCATGGCCGCCGGCAGACCCGTCTCTTATACACATCCCACACCCCCACCCCTACCCGTAGTGTAGATCTTTGTGTTTTTGACAAGCATAAAACGGCATCCAACATTTCTGCCTTTCTCGTGGGCTCGGAGATTTGTAGAAGAGCCAGGCCTCCATCATGCCCGCCCCGAGGTGATCGGCCGGGCATGATGGAGGCATGCCCGAAGGCGACACGGTCTGGCAGGCCGCCCGGCGGCTCGACGCCGCGCTCGCCGGGCATGCCCTCGTCCGCTCCGACCTGCGGGTTCCCCGGCTGGCCACCGCCGACCTGCGCGGCCGGACCGTGCTGGAGGCCGTCGCGCGCGGCAAGCACCTCCTCACCCGCGTCGAGGGCGGGCTGACCCTCCACTCGCACCTGCGCATGGACGGCGCGTGGAAGATCTTCGCCCCGCGCGAGCCCTGGCGCGGCGGCCCCGCGCACCAGATCCGCGCGATCCTGGCCGCCGACAACGGACGTACCGCCGTCGGCTACCGCCTCCCCGTCCTCGACCTCCTCCGCACCGCCGACGAGCAGCGCGTCGTCGGCCACCTCGGCCCCGACCTCCTCGGCCCCGACTGGGACCCGGACGAGGCTCTGCGCCGCCTGCTGTCCGACCCGGCCCGCCCCCTCGGCACGGCCCTCCTCGACCAGCGCAACCTCGCCGGTGTCGGCAATGTCTACATGGCGGAACTGTGCTTCCTCGCCCGCGTCACCCCCTGGCTCCCGGTCGGTGAACTCCCCGCCCCCGAAGAGCTGGTCGCCACGGCCAAGCGCCTCCTGGAGGCCAACCGCACCTCCCCGAACCGCACCACGACACCACCCGCCGCCCGTGCCCGCACCCGCCTCCACGTCTACGCCCGGGCCGGCCGCCCCTGCCTGGTCTGCGGCCCCCCCGCCGCCCCTTATCCACCCCTGACCTCAGGTAGTGCTTGGGATGTTCGTGAACGCGTGGTCGAGTGTTTGTGCCTGTTATTGAGTTGTTGAATGATGCGGCGACCTCCGAGATCTTCACTATCCTCTTCGTCGGCAGCGTCGGATGTGTAGAAGAGACAGCTGGTGCCCCCACTGCCAACACGGCCCCGGCCCGCGGCCGGAGTAGGACCGAGGCACCGGATCAGGAGCAACGGCGGTACGGAACACATCCGTTGTTCTTCTCCGGGAAACTTGTGGACACTTGTCGACTCCCGTGCGCAGAACCTAGAGTCGTGCCACCTCTTCACCACCTCCGCACCACACGGCACACCGAACACCGGACACCGGACACCGAACCCAGGCCACTGGGTCACTCGGACACGGGCGAGAGAAAGCAGCCATGAGAAACAGCGCGGTCGTGAAAGTCGCACGCTTCGCCGGCCTCCTCTTCGCCGGGATCTTCGCCGGATTCCTCGTCGGCGTGCTGGTCCTGGAGACATCCCTGCGGGACTACGACCGCTACGTCTACGCCCAGCTCCGGAAGGTCGAGCTGGACGCGCTCGACGTCCTCGCCTCGGTCACCCTCATCCCCGCGCTGCTCGCGGTCGCCGTGCTGGTGATCTCCGCGTTCC
This sequence comes from Streptomyces specialis, assembly GCF_001493375.1. Classification (GTDB taxonomy): domain Bacteria; phylum Actinomycetota; class Actinomycetes; order Streptomycetales; family Streptomycetaceae; genus Streptomyces; species Streptomyces specialis. The sequence continues at coordinate 771,398 of NZ_LN929896.1, read as the reverse complement.
GCGCCAAGGGCCCCGCGCTGTGGCTGCCGCTGGCCGCGTTCGCGCTGCTGCTGGTCGTCTTCGTCACCACCCTCGTCGTGAACCTGCCCATCAACGGCGACCAGGCCGACTGGGACGTGCAGGCGCCCCCGTCCGACTGGGCGGACGTGCGCGACCGCTGGCAGACGGCCCACGTCGTGCGGACCGTCGCCGCCGTGTTCGCCTTCGGCCTCCTCGCCGTCTCGGCCCTGCGCAAGTCGCCGCCGGCGCCCGCCGCCTTGCCGCCCTCCACCTGAACGAGGGCGGGCGGCGCGGAGGTTACTCCCGTTCCTCGCGCAGGCACTCGATCGCGTAGTCCCCGGTCACCGGATCGACCGTGACGCCGTGCGTCTCGCTCCCGAAGCCGGGGAACTCACGGTCGAACGCCTCCAGCGCCCCGAGATACCGCAACAACGGCCCGCCGTCGTCGCCCACCGCTTCCCCGGGCATCAGCACGGGGATGCCCGGCGGCGTCACGGTGACCATCGCGGCGGCCACCCGCCCCGCCGCGTCGGCGATCCGCACCCGCTCCGTGCCGCCGCGGATCAGCCGCCCGTAGCACCACTGCGGCGACGCCACCGGCACCGGCAGCTCCTGGAACGCCGTGTCCAGCAGCGCCACCAGACCGGCCCGCCGCAGATGGTCGTGCATGGCCCGGCACAGGTCCGCCAGCGTCATGTCCGCGTAGCGGCGCGGGAAGCGCTCGACCAGGCCGGGCAACACCCGCTCCAGCGGCGCCCCTTCGTCGTACAGGGCCTTGAAGTCCGTCAACGCGTCCAGCAGCGTGCCCCACTTGCCCTTGGTGATGCCCATGGAGAACAGCACCAGCGTCGTGTAACTGTCGGTCTTCTCCACGACGATGCCCCGGCGCTCCAGATACGCGGTCAGCACCCGGGCGGGAACGCCCCAGTCCGCCGTCTCGCCCAGGGCGTCGACACCGGGGCAGGTGATCGTCACCTTCACCGGGTCCACCATGCAGTAGCCGTCGTCCAGTCCGGGGAACCCGTGCCACGCCGCTCCCGGTTCGAGCTGCCAGCAGCGGGGCTCGGTCCGCAGCAGTTCGAGGGGCGCGTCGGCGAAGGTGACCGTCTCGCCGGTCGCCGGGTCGGTCACCGTCTCCGGCTGCCAGACCCCGAAGAACCACGCGGGCCGGTCGCCCGCCGCCGCGACGCGCGCGCCGGTCCGGACGACCGCCTGCCGGAAACGGATCGCCTCGGTGATCGCCTCGTCGATCAGCCAGTGCCCCTGCGGGCCGTCCATCATCCCGGCCGCCACGTCGAGCGACGCGATCGCGGGATAGAGCGGGGAGGTGGTGCCGTGCATCATGAACGCCTCGTTGAACCGCTCATGTTCGACCGGCGCCCTCGGCGCCGCCTTGACGTGCACCATCGCGCTCTGCGACAGCGCGGCCAGCAGCTTGTGCGTGGACTGGGTCGCGAAGACGGTGGGCCGGTCGGGGCCCGGGAAGGTGTCCGGTCCCACGGCCATGCCGTAACGCCCGGCGTAGAGCGGGTGGAAGCGCGCGTAGGCGAACCACGCCTCGTCGAAGTGCACCCGGGGCGTGCTGGGCGCCAGCGCCCGTGCCACCCCCACCGCGTCGTAACACAGCCCGTCGTACGTGGAGTTGGTGACCACCGCGTACTGCGCCCCGGACGGGACGGCGTCCTGGGCGAGCGGGTTGCGCGCGACGCGGGCCGCCACCGCGCCCGCCTCGATCCCGGCCGGCGGCAACGGCCCGGCCAGTCCGTAGCCGTTGCGCGTGGGGACGAGGTAGACGGGACGGGCGCCGGAGAGGATCAGGCCGTGCAGCACCGACTTGTGGCAGTTCCGGTCCACCAGCGCGATCTCGTCGCGCCCCACGCAGAAGTGCCCGACCATGCGGTCCGCCGTCGAGTCGCCGTGCAGCACGAAGTACGTGCGGTCGGAGCCGAAGATCCGGGCGGCGTTGCGCTCGGCCTCGCCGATCGGGCCGGTGTGCTCGAAGAGCGACCCCAACTCCCCGACGGAGATGGACAGATCGGTGCGGAACAACCGCTCCCCGTAGTAGTCGAAGAAGGCGCGCCCGACCGGTGACTTCAGGAACGCCACCCCGCCGGAGTGCGCCGGGGTGTGCCAGGAGTACTCGTGCGCGTCCTCGAACCGCCGCAACGCCCGGAAGAACGGCGGCAGTACGGCCTCGCGGTACGCCCTGGCCGCGCTGACGACCCGGCCCGCGATGAAGGCGGGGGTGTCCTCCAGCGGCCAGACGTAGCCGACCACGACCTCCGAGACCCACAGCGGCAGCCGCCCCAGGTCGTCGTCACCCTCGCCCGTCATCACCAGGAAGACGGGCAGATCCTTGAACCGCCGCCCGATCAGCTTCAGTACGGACGCCCCGCCCGGCTCGCCCCCGCCGAGGTCCCAGCCGACGACGGCGGCGGCCAGCCCGGCCTCCGTCCGCAGCACGGCCCGCGCGTCGGCCTCGCTCCCGGCCCACCGCACCTCGAACCCGCGCGCCTCGACCGCCTCGCGGATCCGCCGGACCTGCTCACCCCCGGCGTTTCCCCCGAGCGGACTCTCCCGCAACGCGAACAACACTGTTCCGTCGGCCATGTCGCCCCCATCAGAGCTTCACCGGGCTTCTCATCGGCCAGTATTCGCAGGCTCCGCCCGTTCGGGCCCCGCCGAACGGCCAAACCACCCACAGGAGTGGATCAGCCCCCCACCACCCGCCACCCGATCCCGCGCCCCCGCGCACGCCCGCCGCACGCCCCCGGTTCAGTCCTCGACCGACGCGATCCGCAGGCGGTTGCCGTCCGGGTCGTGGAGTTCCACCTCGCGCGTGTCCCAAGGGGTCTCGGTCACCGCCACCCCGAACTCGGCGGCCACGGCCGCGAGATCGCGCACCCGCAGATACACCAGCGTGCCGGGCCGGGCATCGCCCTCGTGTTCCGAGAGGAACAACCGCAGCCCACCGCGCGCCACTTCCACGAACGCCGGCATGCCGGGGCCGAACCGGTGCTCCCACTGCGCGACGAACCCGAGCCGCGCGTACCACCCGGCGGCGACCCCGGCCTCCCGTACCCGCAGGACGGGGATGACTTCCTCCGGCGCGGACCCGGACGGTTCTCTCGTCGTCGTCATGCGGGCATGGTGGCAGCCCGCACCGACACGCGAGCCGCGGAGCGGATCAGCCCAGGTGCTGGGCGAGCACGTCCAGGTAGGTCCGGCGGGCCTCGGCGTGCACCTTGCGGCCGGCCTCCGTGGGGGTCACGAACACGCCGCGGCGGTCCGTGTCGCACATGCCCCGGCACACCAGGCCGCACTTCTCCAGCCGGGCGACGGTCCGCGACATGGCGCTCTGGCTGAGATGCATCTCGTCCACCAGGTCCTGCACGCGCACCTTGCCGCGGTTCTCGTCCGACAGCAGCCGGTCCAGGGCCTCGTAGTCGCTGACGGTCAGGCCGTGCCCCGCCTGGAGCACGCGATCGAGCTCATGGGCGATCCGGCTGTACTGCGACAGCAGGGTTCGCCAGCGGTCGATGAGCTCGGCATCTGCGGACACGGGGGAACGCTAGCGCACCGCCCAACAACATGCAAGTGAATTTATTGCCTGTGCATTTTATGCGTAGACAGTAGATGCTCATGCATGTAATGTCTCGGGCCATGTCCCCTTCCATCGACGCTCCGGTGATCCCGCCGCCGACCGCCCAGGTCTCCGTCTCGCGGCCCGAAGAACAACGCTGGACCCCGCGCCTGTGGGGCGTCCTCGCCGTCCTGTGCCTCGTGCTGTTCCTCGACGGCCTCGACGTCTCGATGGTCGGCGTCGCCCTGCCGTCCATAGGCAACGAACTGGGCCTGTCCGCCACGTCGTTGCAGTGGATCATCAACGGCTACGTGCTCGGCTACGGCGGCCTGATGATGCTCGGCGGCCGGATGGCCGACCTCCTCGGGCGCCGACGGGTCTTCCTGATCGCCCTCGCCGTCTTCGCCGCCGCCTCGCTCCTCGGCGGCCTGGTCGACAGCGGCCCCCTGCTGATCGCCAGCCGCTTCATCAAGGGCCTGGCCGCCGCCTTCACCGCGCCCACCGCGCTGTCCATCCTGACGACCACGTTCCACGAGGGCCCCGCCCGCAACCGGGCGCTCTCCGTCTTCTCCCTCTTCGGCGCCACCGGATACTCGTCCGGCCTCATCCTCGGCGGACTCCTCACCGGCTTCGGCTGGCGCTGGACGTTCCTGACCCCCGTGCCGCTCGCCGTGCTGGCCCTCGTCCTCGGCTACGTCCTGATCCCGCGCGACCGCCCCGCCGAGACCGGCGGCCACGACATCGCCGGCGCCGCCACCCTCACCGGCGGCATGCTGCTCGCCGTCTACACCGTGGTCTCCGCCCCCGACCGCGGCTGGGGATCGCCCGGCACCCTGGGCCTGGCCCTGCTCGCCGTCCTGCTGCTGACCGCCTTCGTGCTGATCGAACAGCGCGTCGCCCACCCGCTGGTCCGCTTCGGCATCCTCCGCGTCGCCACCGTCGTACGGGCCAACCTCAGCATCATCGCCCTCTTCGGCTCCTTCCTGAGCTTCCAGTTCCTCATGACGCTCTACCTCCAGGACGGCCTGGAGTGGTCACCGCTGCGCATGGCGATGGGCCTGCTCCCGATCGGCCTGGTCGTGGCGTTCGGATCGCCCTTCGTCGGACGCCTCATCACCCGCTACGGCACCCCGCCGCTGATCCTGGCCTCGATGAGTTCGCTCAGCCTGGGCTACGTCTGGTTCCTGGCGACCGCGGGCACCACCCCCGACTACGTGGTGTCGGTCCTGCCCGCGATGCTGCTCCTCGGCGGCGGCTTCGCCTTCGGCTTCAGCGCGATCATGGCCCAGGCCACCGAGGGCATCGACGACTCCGAACAGGGCCTGGCCTCCGGCCTGGTGCAGACCTCCGGCCAGGTCGGCGCCGCGCTGGTCCTGGCCGTCGTCACCGCGCTGGCCACGGACACCACCGCGGGCAGCGCCGACATCGGCCCCTACCGGCCCGGCATCAACCTGGTCACCGGCGTCGCCCTGCTCGGCCTCCTGCTCAACGCCATCCCCCTCCTCCGCACCCGCCGCAAGGCAACGCCCCACGCCTGACCCGACCCAGCGACCGGCCCCGCGACCCACGAACGCTCGCGGGGCCGCCGCACGCGCGGCCGCCCCCCCCGCCGCGTCCCCCCTGCCCGAGGCCGCTCCGGACGGCCCCGAAAGCCACGACAACCAGAAGGGGAGCGAACAGGGCGGCCACACTCACCGCCCAGTACCGCCGGGCAGGCAGCAACCGGGCCGGAGTGCCGTCGCGCACCAGGTAGTTGGCGAGGAACCAGATCGCGAGGAACACCCCCTCGACCAGGACGAGGATGATGACCCACGGCAGAACCCCGTCGTTCTCCGTCGGATCGCGCTCGGTGAAGCCCAGTTCCCGGAGCGGGAAGCTGACGACGAAGTACCAGAGCACGAAGAACGGCACGATGCCGACCACACCGAGAACGGTGTTCAGGCAGACCGGCGCGAGCCAGATCAGCCGACGAGGACGATGCATGGCGAGAACCTCACAGGGAGCGCGGCGGACCGTAACAGCTCTCGACAACAGATCTGCCCGAGCCGTTCTGGGACCCGATGGGCTGCGGGAGTAGCGTCGGACACGAACAGCCGGGGAGGTGCGGCGTATGGCGTCGGGTTGTGCCGAGGAGGCGGCATGGGCTGTGCTGACCGAGGCGTGCCGTGTCGTCGGCCTGGATCCGGCTGGGGCCGCGTTGCTGCGGCTCGGGTCGAACGGGGTGTTCCGGCTCGCCTCGTCGCCGGTCATCGTACGGATCGCGCAGAACCCGGAATCGGCGGGGGAGTTGGAACGGGCCGTCCGGGTCGCCCGCTGGCTGGCCACCGAGGACTTCCCGGCGGCGCGTGTCCTGCCCGGTGTCCGGCAGCCGGCCGCGTTCGGCGGCCGGGTGGTGACGTTCTGGGAGAACGCCCAGGACCGCGTGGAGTACGCGCGCCTCGACGAGCTGGCGGACCTCCTCCAGCGACTCCACCGGCTTGAGGTGCCGGAGACGCTGGGCCTGCCGTACTTCGACCCGTTCGCGAGAATCCGGGACGCACTGCGCGCGCTGGACGGCATCGCCGACGACGACCGGCAGTTCCTCGACCAGCGGGCCGCGAAACTCCAAGAGGAGTACGGTCGACTCGACTTCGTTCTCCCCTCCGGGGTGATCCACGGGGACGCCAACGTCGGCAACGCGCTCCGCCACCGGAACGGCCACGCCATCCTCATCGACCTCGACGGGTTCTCGCTCGCGCCTCGCGAATGGGATCTCGTCCTGACCGCGATGTACTACGAGCGGTACGGCTGGCACACGAAGGCCGAGTACGAGTCGTTCGTCCACCACTACGGCTTCGAGCTGATGAACTGGCCCGGCTACCCGGCTCTGGCCGACGTGCGCGAGCTGATGATGACCCTCTGGCTGGGCACGCGGACATCGAACGACCCGAAAGCCGCCGAGGAGTTCGCCCGCCGTGTCCGCGCCTTGCGCGACGGTGGCAGCCGTCGCGACTGGCAGCCCTTCTGATCCGCCGCTACCGCCTCGCCGGCGCTTAGGAGGCCGGGGTGTAGATCTGGTTGATCACTCCGGTGGTGAACGTCTCGGCCGAGGTCAGATGGAGCTTGGTGGTGGCGAGGGTGTCGTACCAGCGGGCGCCCTCGCCCAGGACGATGGGGTGGACGAACAGTTGCAGCCGGTCGAGGAGTCCGGCCCGGAGCAGTGACCGCACGAGGGTGAGGCTGCCGGTCACGGCGATGTCGCGGCCCGGGGAGGACTTGAGCCCGCGGATGCCGTCCAGGACGTCACCGCCGATGATCTCGGTGTTGTTCCACGTGGCCTCGGTCAGGGTGGTGGTGGCCACGTACTTCTTCTGGCCGTTCATGAAGCCGGCGAACTCGTCGTCGCTGGTCGGCCAGTAGGCGGCGAACTGTTCGTACTGGACGCGGCCGAGCAGCATCGCGTCGCAGTCGGCCATGGCCGCCCCGACGGCGTTGCCCATCTCGTCGTTGAAGTAGGGGAAGTGCCAGGTGTCCGGCGCCTCGGCGACACCGTCCAGGGAGACGAACAGGCTCGAGATGATCTGGCGCATCAGGCGCTCCTCAGGTCGCTCGCGGCGGACCGCGATGTGATTCGATGGGGAGATAGTACGGCAGCGAACTATCAGAAATCAAATAGTATGGTGGCATGCGTGAAGATGACGAGGTGGACGCCGTGATCGCGCAGTGGCGGCACGAGCGGCCCGATCTGGACCTGTGGCCGGTCGAGGTCCTAGGGCGCGTGACGCGGTTCGCCGCCCTGATGCACCGCTCGTTCGACGAGGTCTTCGCCCGGCACGGGCTCCGCAACGGCGAGTTCGACGTGCTGGCGTCGATCCGCCGGTCCGGACCGCCCTACACGGTGACGCCGTCGGTGCTGTCCCAGCAGTTGATGCTCTCCCGGGCGGGGATGACCAGCCGGCTCGACCGGCTGGAGGCGGCCGGCCTGGTCCGCCGCAGGCTCGACCCCGCGGACCGCCGGAGCTTCCTGGTGTCCCTCACCGAGCCGGGGATGGCCACCATCGACGCGGCCATGAGCGACCACGCCGCCAACGAGGCCCGTCTGCTGTCCGGCCTCTCCGAACAGCGACAACGACAGCTCAACGACGCCATGTACACATTGCTGCGAGCACGCGACCACGAGGAACTCTGACGCCCGCCGCCGGCCGTTCCCGTTCGGATCACCGACGGACGCGGCGGCGCCGGTGGGAAGCGTGACAGCGTCCACCGGAACGGGAAAGGGCCTCAGCACGACGAAACCGGGCCAGGCGAGCGAGGATCGGCCGGGCATCGATCTGCCGCGGGTACGCCGCCCACGTCCGCGAACCGGGAACGACGCGGCGGCCCTCCGGGGCAGCCCGCACTCTCTTCGCGAAGCTTCTGGTCAGAAAAAGCTTGCAACCGGTCGATCTTCTCGGTGGCGGCGAGCGTGGCTGCTTCGCGCCGGCGTGCGGAGCGGTCATGCCGGTGCGAGTTCTGCGCAGAAGTGGGTGATGGCGTCGATCATCTGGTCCAGGCCGGGCTGTTCGAGCGGGTAGTGGCCGGCGTTGTCGAGGGTGGTCTTCGTCACTGGCACCTTCGTGATCTTGTTCAGGAATGGTTCGGACAGGTGCAGTGGCGTCCACCGGTCGGCGGCGGGCTGGGTGAGCAGCACGGGGCAGACGTCGAAGTCCTCGGGTTCGGTGACTGGCTGGTAGTTCAGGTAGGAGTCGAGGAACGCGATGGACGCGCGGTTGCCCGCCGAGGTCTTGTCGGCGTAACAGGCGCGGGCCGCGCTGCGGTTGTTGACCAGGGCGCGCATCTTGCTGACCAGTCGCATCGGCAGTCGCAGGCGGCGCAGTGGCGTTCGCGCCAGGGCCTTCATCACGCCGGCGCCGACGAAACCCGATACGGGGTCGAAGGCGGTCTCGACGCGGACGCGGCGCGAACGCTGGTCGAGGAAGGTCATGCCGACGATTCCCGCGACGTGCTTGTTGACGGCGGCGACGTGGTAAGCCTGCATGCCGCCGGCGGACAGACCGTAGAGAACGATCGGGCGGTCGTCGTTCGCCCGTTCGGCGTCGATCAGGTCCGAGCCGGTCCGGACCCACTCGTCGTAGGTGACCAGGGCGCCATCGGCCACCTCGGTCACACCATAGGTGGGCATGTCGATCGCGATGGTCTCGTAGCCCCGCTCGGCGAGCGGGCGGCCCAGGATCGTGGACATCTGCCGGCCGTTGGTGCCGACGCCGTGGAACAGGATCACCTTGAGCGGTGCCGCGGGCCGGCGGTAGGTGTCCAGGTGGATGCGGTGGCCGTTGTGGTCCCACCACTCCTCGGCCGGCTCGGTATCCGGCGTCAGCCGGAACTTCTCGGGCAGGAACTCTTGGATGGCTCGCCACTCGGGCTGCTCGCGGTAGGTCGTCATGTGCACGACTGTGGTCCAGCCCCGGCTGCTAACGCAAGTCACACTTGCGTTTAGCATGGGAGGTATGAGCAACGCCATACCGCGCCCAGGCGGACGTACGGCGCGCACACGTAAGGAAGTCATCGCCGCCGCCATCACCCTGCTTGGCGAGATGCCGCCCGCCGACCTGACCGTCGGGCGCATCGCCGCGCGCTCTGGCGTGCACGAGTCGACGATCTATCGCAAGTGGGGGACCCGAGAGGCGCTGATCACCGACGTGCTGCTCACCGTGTCGGCCGAACGTCTGACCCCGCCGGACACCGGCTCGCTGCGCGGGGACCTGGTCGAGACCATCGCGGCCGTCGCCGACTTCCTGCGCACGCCCGCAGGCTATGCGCTCGCCTACCTCGGTGCGACCGCCGACGACAAGACGACCGCCACGGTGCGAGACGCGTTTTGGGCCGACCGGTTCGCCAAGGCCCAGACCATCTTCCAGCGGGCAACCGAGCGCGGCGAGATCGACGACGCATCGTCCGCGCAGCTCGCCTATGAGGCGCTGATCGGCACGATGCACTTCCGCATCCTGTCCAGGCGCCGCCCGCTCGACCCCGACATCGCCGAACGCCTCGTCGATCTCATCCTGAACGGCGTGCGGTAAACCCGCCGGATCATCGCGGACCGGGCCTGAGAGCGGTCGGCATCGCAACGACCTCGAAGCCCAGCGGAAGGCACCCCTGGCAGTCGTGGCCGACCTCGACCAGGCCGACGCCGCCGGGCCGCACCGGCCAACCATGGAAGCGGCCGACCTCCTCGACGCCCTGCCGTACCCCAGCCCGCACCTGCCCGACGCGCCCGAAGACCTTCAGCGGCGGCTGTTCGACGTGACTCACCTGGAGACCGACCCGCACCACGACAGCGATGACATCACGTTCACGATCAGGCTCCCCGCCGACCAGCTACCCGAGGTCACCCACAGGGCAGAAACGATCTCCGCCACGCCCGAGCAAGCAGAACGGCCCGTGCCCAGCGAGGGGAGCACGAGCCGTCATGTAGATGTTGTTGGTGCCCCCGGCAGGATTCGAACCTGCGCACACGGCTCCGGAGGGCATGATTGCTTCATGCTGCCATGGGCCTCTCACCTGGACATACGCGCCATGAGATACAGCGCATGGCCCATCTCACTCGCCACTCACTCGTGGTGAGGGGCGGAGGAACCGACACCGGCTTGGTCTTGGTTGACCTCGGGATGAGCCGAGCCCTGGCATCGAAGCCCCTGGGCCTGGGCAACCGCACCTACCGCGCGCTGGACGCCGAGGCGTACCTCCACGCCGACGCCTGCGGATCCAGACCCGCATCCACCGCGCCGCCGGACGCCTGGAACAGGCCCCAGCAGCGCATGAGGAAGTCCTCACTCTCCTCACGGCGTTCACCGACACCGAAGCCACCGCCCTGCGCGAACACCTCCGCGCCCTCACTCGCTGATAAACAATCGAACCGTACCCGTGTTCGGGGGTGGTGAAGGCGATGTTGGACAGCCATCCGCGTCGCAGCAGGGACCAGATGCCCTCGACCGGGTTGAGGTCGGGTGCGTAGGGCGGGAGATAGTAGATGGTCAGCCAGTCGCGGGAGGCGGCGAACTCGCGCGTGCCGGCGGCCTTGTGGGTGTTGAGGTTGTCCCGGATGAGGACGATGGGGCCGCCGAGTTGCTGGTGGGCGGCGATCAGGAGATCGCGGTAGTCGCTCCAGGCGAAGCTCTTGCGCCCGCTGGCGGGATCATCACGCCGCGGGCGGTGTATCAGCCGTGATCTTTCGCCGGGTTTGTAGCAGGTCAGCGCGGCGATGGAGACCCTGCGGCGAGGACGGCCGCGCACCCGCACCACCGGGGTGCGTCCGCGCCGGGCCCAGGTCCTTGCGTGCGGCGGCGTCATGGGGAAGCCGGCCTCGTCCTCGAAGACGATCCAGGCTCCACGGGCCGCCGCGAGGCTTCCGTGCAGGGCCAGACCTCCTTGACCCAAGCCCGCGACCTGGTCCTCGTCCCGCTCCAGGGCGCGGCGGGTCGGCACCTGGGGCAGTACCAGCCGTTGCGGACCAGCAGCTTGCGCACGCCCTGGATCGTGCAGGTCATGTGGAAGCGTCGGCCGATCACCGTCTTCACCCGGGCGAGGGTTCAGCGCTGGTCTTCCCAGCCGTGTGCGGTCGGCCCCCTGGCCAGCTCCCGCTCCAGTACCAGGAACTGCTCCTCGCTCAGCCGGGGCAGGGACGGCGGCCCCGCCGAACGCAGCGCCTGCGGACCGCCTTCGCTCCAGGCCTTGCGCCACCGCTGTACCGTCCGCACGCTCACCCGCAACTCCCGGGCGATCAACGCGTTCGGCTCACCCCGCTCGAACCGTCCGGCCGGCTGAAGCCGTAACTCTTCCCGGACACGCTGCCGTTCGGCGCTCAGACCGCCGCCCTGTGGATACCGCGCACCACCGGAATACCGCAGGAACAGTGAACGCCACCACCCCACGACATCACGAGTTCAACCTCAGTAACCGTAATCAGCTACGAAAAGAGCGGGTGACATCGCGAGCTTCGGTACCGATACGGCGAGTTTTGCTATGGCAGCACCATGGCCACTCGCAATGACATCGCCAAAAACCCTCACCAGGCGTGGTCGAGCGATAACGGCAGTATGGCGGTCAGGCACCAGACCCTACGTGTAAGCGAAGTTGGGAAGAAGCGCTCGAACGCCTCGCTGTTATCTACAGGGCAAGGTCTGTAGTGCCAATTCCAGTTCACATGCTACTGCGGCAGGAGCAATTATCTACTCTGTCCCCATATCTTGCCGCGAGTTCTTCTCTTGTGGCTGACAAAAAGGCAGCGAACTCTCCCGGGTTATCAACTGCGTTTAAGATACCCGCATGTGACTGATTGCACAGCTTGATGTCACCGAACGGGGAGAGGACAATTCTGTCGATGCTCCGGTTGGATACAGGTCGAGATGCTGGCGGCGAACCAACGGTTACTCGCCCAGAACAGGAAAGGCTCCGCCACGCATCTGAGACCCGCTCCGCGAATGTTTGCGGAGAAATCTCCAAATCAGAACGACTGGCTCCACTCCCGGTTGGGTGCATACAGTTAAGGACCACAGACCGCAAGCCGAGCACCTTAGCAATATCTACTACATGTCTCACGTGCGCTTCATTGAGGGAGGTCACGACACAGCTCAACGTGGTAGCGATCCCGTGCTCAGTGCCAAGGGCCAGGGCCCGAACGGCAGACTTCCAAGACCTTCCCTTGGCCAACTGGTCATGCACTGAAGGATGATGAGAGTGAACCGGGACGCTAATCTGAGTTACCCCCGAACTGACTAAACTCCTCATTTTCTTGCGCGTCATGCTACGGCCGTTTGTGGTTATACCAACACTCCGGCAGGCATTCCTGTGAATCAAAGCAAAAAGCTCGCGTAAAAGAGGGAACATAAGAGGTTCGCCACCCGAAAGAGTGACATGGCGTATATGTACAGCAGACATGATGGAGTCGACAAGATCCATATAGTGCTCCGCTAAAAGCGGCACAGATGCACCCCTCCCCTTCGGGCGCCATGAATTGTAACAGAATAAACAATCCAGATTACAATCCTCCACGAGTTCAAGCCAAAGCGAGTAGGCCGTAAGAGGGCGGGCTGCACTAGTCTGCCCGTCAGGACTGCAATCACAGTTGTCATCCGGATCAGGAAGCTGCTGAGCAGGTATCGCCTTGCGCCAGGATGATAGTTCTTCCCTCGCTTGAGCTGCCTCTTCCGGAATCCCGGAAAACATTCTCATGATTGATTGCGGGATATCCTCGGCTGCAAGCATCTAAAAGCCCTCAATCTGCTAGTGATCTAAATACTTAGACCTCAGGTTTAACTGTTTCTCCGACTTTCCAGGCAAGCGGCCAGATCGGCCTCTACTTGACTACGGTCGGGCGCATCTTGCTCTTGAAAAATCAGCAGCGCCTCCCGCAGATTGCTTTCCGCCTTTGCCCAGTCCCTTCTTTCCCTGTATAGATTCCCAATGGAGTGGAGGATTCGCGCTCTTCCATATTGATCACTGATCTGGGATCGAAGCCTAAGAGCCTGTTGGTAAAAATCAATAGCTTCGTCACCCTGGGATAGTCTGGAGTAGGCAAAGGCGACAATACTGAGGGAAATCGCTTCACCTCGCGCGTCCGCGATGGCATGGGCGATTGTTCTCGCTTCGACGGCAATCTCCGCTGCTTCCTCATACCTCCCTTCCGCGTTCAAGAGCGCTGCCATGGACGTTAGAGTTACGGCACGCCCACGCCTTCCATCAGGCAGCGAGTGGAAGATGCTCAACGCGCGTTCAAAATGATTGAGCGCGGAGTCCGGTGATCCTGCGGCGCTCTCAGCGTTGGCAAGATTCTGCAGGGCATAGGCAAGACCGAGAAGATCCCCAGTTTCTTCGAATAGCTGTACTGCTGATGCCTGGTATCTAACTGCTTCCTCGATCCGCTGGAGATTCAGATGAACCACTCCCTGGCTCATCAGCAGGTATGCCTCTGATCGAGCATCATCCGCCGCGCGAGCTGCCTCAAGTCCCAAATTATTGCATTCGATCCAGTCGGACCAATGCTTAGTCAGATTGAAATAACTCCACATCAAATCTGGGATTACTGCGGCAGGCCTGAGTTCGCCAATTTCTGTCGCACGGCGGACGATATCGATAAGGTTGCGTCGCTCCTCATCGAACCAGTGAAGCGCTTCGTCGAATGAAGCAAAATTTTCACCCTCCGCTTGGAAGGCTTCAACATCCTCCCGCCTAACCCCTCCAGGAGTGAGAAACTTACTCGCGTTCTCTGCCGAGGCCGCGTACCAGTGAATCAGTTGCCGAATTGCCTGATCTTTTTCATTCATGTGTCCTGAACTTTCTGCAAGACTGCAGCCATAAGATCGCAGTAAGTCATGGAAGCCGAAGAATTCTCCAGCCATCTCCTGCATGAGATGAGAGTGAACTAGCGTTTGAAGCATCTTCCGCACGGTCCTGATCTCGGTTCCACATAGCGCTGCAATAGCTGGTGCCTTAAAAGCCCAGCCTGGTGCCGCAGCGAGCAATCGGAAGAGGCGAGACGTCGGATAGTCTAGCTTCCTATAAGACCAAGAAAAAATCGCCGTGATATTTGTTCTATCATCATCCCCTAAGGTGAGATTTTCGAGCAAAGAACCTTCTTCTGACAGGGCTTCGAGGTGTCGCCTTAATGAGAGCTGCGGCCGAGAAGCTATTTGTTCTGCGACTATCCTAAGGCTAATAGGTAGATGGCCGCATACGCTAACAAGTTTGTCGGCGACGGCCAATTCGGCTCTTACGGCGTCCCGACCAACAGCATTTGCCAGAAGGGTCAGCGAGTCTGCGTGAGGTAATATGTCTACCTGCATCAGGCGAACGCCATCCCGAGCGGATAGACCAGAGAGTCGATTTCGGCTCGTGATCAATAACGTTCCGCTAGCATTAGAGAGAAAAGGTCGGATGCTTTCAGCGGAAGTTGCATTGTCTAGAATTATCAGCAATTTGCGTCCGGCAGCCAGACTTCTGAACAGCGACTCCTGAGAATTGAGATTCCCCGGCATTTCTTTAGGGGGCACCCCTAGTGCTCTCAGGAAGCTGTCGAAGACTTCCGCGATAGATATCGGTTGCATCAGGTCGAAACCGCGCAGATCAGCGTAGAGATGACCATCGGTGAAGAAGTCTCGGACCTGGTGCGCCCACTGAATAGCGAGTGCCGTCTTTCCCACTCCAGGGGGGCCACAGAGCAAAACTGACCTGAGCGTACTACCTCCCCCAGACCCGGGTAAATATTGATCCAGTTCCTCTAACTCTCCCAATCGCCCCGCGAAACCGTGTACAAGTGGTGGCAGCTGGCGAGGAACATTCCTACTGGATGGAGCTGCCGAACCGCGCCTGTCCCAAGTCGATCCCCCCTTTTCATCGTCAGCAGGGACATCACTGGAAAAATCTAGGCGCCTGAGACCTCGGCTGGCAGCAGATCGGGTGGTGTGATAAACTTGCCACCGGTCGATGAGGATTCCGTTGGAGTTCAGGACTTGGTCAGCTAGGCGTGCGAATTGGGCGGATGGCGCTTGACGGCAGGACTCGATATGACTGACATAAGATGGATCGAATCCCATCTGTCGGGCTAATGTCCGCATAGACCATCCCCGCTCAGCACGCATTCGGGCCAGGTCTCGCGCGAATGCGACGGCCGCCTCCTGTACCGGGTCGTCTCCACCGGACGCCTCGCCCATATCCACCTTCCTGGCTCGGAGTGGTCTGGTGATCTGCCCCATAATGCCATGCTATTGCTGACATGGACGGGAGAATCCTAACCGACATCGTCCCACAACTGCGCGGGCACAGGCAAGGGGCAGGGGACGCGGTAGGGAAGACCGAGAGTAATCAATGCCTCGACTCGCACACGCCCTACGATCCCCGGTGCTCCAGTTGCAGTTCGTCATCTCGGCTGCTGAGAGGGACATTCGTGAGTGCGCCGAGCTTGTGGGGCGTCTGGTTCTCTATATCACGCGTGTGTCAACGGCATCATGTTCTCATCAGCTCAAATTCTTGCACCGCTTCTTCAGTTCTCCTCCACGTGGAGCTCAACCTCTCCAATATCTCTAGAAATCATGTTACGGAGTGGTCTGCGTTAACCTCATACTGGAGGTTGTCCCGTAACTGCTGATCAGGCCTGAGATGATCTTGCCGTGGCTGGTGTGATCACTACGTCGGAGCACTCGTGGATAGGTCCGTTCAGCGGGCTGACCCGGCAGCAGTTCAACAAGCTGATCACCGCGCTGCGTCGCGAAGGGGCCGCTCCGATCCGCAAGGGTCGGCCTTGGTCTCTCCCGCTGAGGACCAGGTGCCTGCTGGTGGCCGCGTACTGGCGCACCAACCTCACCCTGCGCCAGCTCCGCCCCGCTGTTCGGCGTCTCGAAGTCGGCGGCCGACCGGATCGTCGATCACCGGTTCTCGCACTCCAGCCCCGGCGGCGTTTCCGCAAGGACACCGTGCTCATCGTGGACGGCATCACCCGACGCTGAGAACGGGAAGCGCGTCGGCACCCTTTCCTCTCGTGGCCACCCCGGGAGGGCTTGACGTGCCGCGAGGTATCTGCCCAGGTGAGAGCCGCGCTTGTCGGGGGTGTTCGCGGAGCAGTGGGTGGGCATCTCGCGGGATGAGTTCACCCGGGCCAAGGACTCCGGTATCCGGTATGCGGTCAACCGGCATCCGCTGCTGGAGATGGACTGGACACGGGTCGATTGCCGCCGCTACCTCGCGCGGCACCGTGCATGCACCAACCCCGAAGCGGTTGAGCGCTGGGGCGGATCGTTGAAGGAGGTTGTGTGCCGCAGGCCAGTCCCCGAGGACCCACAAGGATGACGAACCCCCGGAGGACATCGCCGCCGCCTGCGCTTGGCTTGCCACACACTCGCTGCGCCTTTCGTCCCTCTCGGACCCGAAGGTCGTGCGGGAGGTTCATTACCGGTTGTCGTTCAAACTGGATGACGCGCCTGCCGCCGGAGACACATACAAGCGGCGGCGGCGCGGATTCAACACCGCTATGCAGTACGCCATTGAGGCCGGATATATCGAGGAAAACCCGCTCGCCAAGATCAAGCGAAACACAACCCAAGGCGACGACCGGGTGGACCCCCGAGTGCTCGTGAACGCAACGCAGGGCAGCAATCTCCTGACAGCCGTCTCGTACGTCGGGTCGATTCACCGCAACCGTGGGCGCCGTCTCGTCGCGTTCTTCGCGTGCCAGCTCTACGCCGGACTTCGGCCGGCGGAAGCGGTCGGGCTCCGGCGCGCTGACTGCTCCCTTCCCGCCAAGGGATGGGGCACGTTGACGCTGCGCGAGACCCGTCCAGTGTCCGGCCGGAGGTGGACCGACTCCGGGCAGCGGCACGATAAGCGCGGGCTCAAGTCCCGCGAGGTCGGTACCGACCGGCCCGTGCCGATCCCGCCGCTGCTGGTGACCCTGCTCCAAGCGCACATCGAGGAATTCGGAACGGCACCGGACGGCAGGCTTTTCCCCAACGAGCGGGGCGGCGTGCTGGGGACTTCGAGCTACTGGCGCGTGTGGCAGGAAGCGCGGCCGTTCGCCCTGCCGCCCGACAAGGTGGGCTCGCCGCTGGCCCGGCGGCCGTACGACCTGCGGCACACCTGCATAACCAACTGGCTCAACGCGGGCGTCCCCCCGGCCGAGGTTGCCCGCCGGGCCGGTAACTCCCCGGAGGTCATCCACCGGCGCTATGAGGGCTGCATCGACGGACACGAGGAGCTGAACAACAGGAGGATCGAGCAGGCCATGGGGTGGGCTGCCGACGCTCCCGAGTGAGCCCGGAACGGCCCCTGAGGCTCACGCGCCCCTCATGCGTGAGCGGTGAGCAACAGCGATGAAGGGCTGGACTCAGTGAGACTGAGTCCAGCCCTTCCGCACGACACTTGCGCAGGTCAACGGCACTGAGGCGGACGCTGCGGCGAGTGCCCCCGGCAGGATTCGAACCTGCGCACACGGCTCCGGAGGCCGTTGCTCTATCCCCTGAGCTACGGGGGCGGTTGTCGTCAGTGTGGTGGCGACGGGTAGAACCCTACCAGCTCGGGGGAGGTGCCCCGCACCTCGCTTTCCGCACGTGGGTGCGGGTGACGCTACGACCGGGTACTTCTTTGCGAAAGTGCCGGACGGGGGGCCCGGGGCATGCTTACTCTTGGTGGGTGCCAGGCGCTCCCGGCCGGGTCCTTGTCGTTGACGACAGCCAGGTCATCCGGCAGTTGATCAGAGTCAATCTCGAACTCGACGGCTTCGAGGTCGAGACCGCGTCCGATGGCGCCGAGTGTCTGGAGGCCGTGCTCCTCTTCCAGCCCGACGTGATCACGCTCGATCTCACCATGCCCCGCCTCGACGGCCTGCGGACCGTCGCCAGGCTGCGGCACGACGCCCGCACGGCGGACATTCCGCTCGTTCTCGTCAGTGCCAGCGTCCTCGTGCGGGACATGCCGTACGGGAACGGCGGCGTCGACGCCGTGCTCGCCAAGCCCTTCGAGCCGGCCGAGCTGGTCCGGCTCGTGCGGCGGTTCTGCGACGAGGGACGGCCGCCCGCCGCCTGCTGGGCGGAACCTCGTACGCTGGCTCCGTGACTCCCGCCCAGCTCTCCCGCGCCGTGCTGCGTTCCGCGCGTGAGCTGGGCGTGGCCGGCGCGTTGCCCGATCGTGTGCAGTTGCGACCGCGCGGGGACGGGATCTGGGGCACCGCGATCGCCCTGC
Organism: Streptomyces specialis; assembly: GCF_001493375.1. Classification (GTDB taxonomy): domain Bacteria; phylum Actinomycetota; class Actinomycetes; order Streptomycetales; family Streptomycetaceae; genus Streptomyces; species Streptomyces specialis. The sequence goes on along the minus strand of NZ_LN929896.1, from coordinate 753,109 downwards.
GGCTGGCCGGGGCGGCGGGGATGCCGGCCGCCGGGCTGGCGCGCGGGCTGGCGGAGCGGCTCGCCGTTCTGCCGGGCGTCCGAGGCGTCGAGACGGACGACGGCGGGTTCCTGCGGATCGCCCTCGGCGACGGGCACCAGGCGGACCTGCTGCGCGAGATCATCGACGCGCCCGAGCCGGAGCGGCTGCCCGAGGACCCCGCCCGCGACGCGGAACGCTGGGCCGCCGCCACCGGCGGAACGCCGTCGCTCGTCCAGCGCGACGAGAACCCGCTCTTCCGCGTCCGCTACGCCCACGCCCGCGCCCGCGCGCTGCTGCGCGGCGGCCGGGCGCTCGGCCTCGCGCCCGAGCCGGGCGCCGCCGAGCTGACCCACCGGGCCGAACGGGCACTCCTGGCCGCCCTCGGCGAGCAGGTCACCGGCGGCGAGCGGACGGCCCGGCGGCTGCTCACCGTCGCCGACGCCTTCCTCGCCGCGGAACGGGAACGGTCCGCGCTGCCCGTCGGGGACGAGGAGCCCACCGAGGACCACCGGGCGCGGCTCGCCCTGGCGCTGGCCACGGCGGTCGTGCTCGCCCGCGGGCTCGCCGGGCTCGGCGTCAGCGCGCCCGACCACCTCTGACCCCTCCGTACGTCCCGCACCACGCGAGAAACGCAAGAAGCGCAAGAAACGCAAGAGAAGAGAAAGCAAGCCATGAGCCGTTCCGCCCACCCGGCCGGGCCCCGGCACGCCGACGTGCTGCCCGAGGGGCACTACGCCGCGCCGCCCGCCGATCCCAACGCGCTCGTGCCGAAGGTCTGGGCCCGCAACGTCGCCCGCGGCGCCGACGGGGCGCTCACCGTCGCCGGGGTCGGCGTGCGGGAGCTGGCCGAGGAGTTCGGGACGCCCGCCTTCGTGCTGGACGAGGACGACTTCCGCGCCCGCTGCCGCGCCTGGCGCGAGGCGTTCGGGGACGACGCCGACGTCTTCTACGCGGGCAAGGCGTTCCTGTCGCGGGCCGTCGTGCGCTGGGTGCGCGAGGAGGGGCTCCACCTCGACGTGTGCACCGGCGGCGAGCTGGCCACGGCCCTGGCGGGCGGCATGCCGGCCGGCCGCGTCGCCCTGCACGGCAACAACAAGTCCGCCGACGAGATCGACCGCGCCGTCCGCGCGGGCGTCGGACGGATCGTCGTCGACTCGTTCCAGGAGATCGACCGCGTCGCCGCCACCGCCCTGCGGCACGGCGTCCGGCAGCGGGTGCAGATCCGCGTCACGGTCGGCGTGGAGGCGCACACCCACGAGTTCATCGCCACCGCCCACGAGGACCAGAAGTTCGGGCTGGCCCTCGCCGACGGCACCGCCGCCGAGGCCGTCCGCCGGGTGCTGGCGCACGGGAGCCTGGACCTGTCGGGGCTGCACTCGCACATCGGCTCGCAGATCTTCGACACGGCCGGGTTCGAGGTCTCGGCCCGGCGCCTGGTGGCGCTGCTGGCGGCGGTCCGCGACGAGCACGGCGTCGAGCTGCCCGAGCTGGACCTCGGCGGCGGCCTCGGCATCGCCTACACGCCCGCCGACGACCCCGCCGAGCCGCGCGACATCGCCGCCTCGCTGCGCGACATCGTCGCCCGCGAGTGCGCCGCCGCCGGGCTCGGCGTGCCCAGGCTCTCCGTCGAGCCGGGCCGGGCCATCGCCGGGCCGACCGCGTTCACGCTGTACGAGGTGGGGACCGTCAAGCCGCTGCCCGGCCTGCGCACCTACGTCAGCGTCGACGGCGGCATGTCGGACAACATCAGGACGGCCCTGTACGACGCCGAGTACTCCGTGGTCCTGGCCTCGCGCGTCTCCGGCGCCGAGCCGATGCTCGTCCGGGTCGTCGGCAAGCACTGCGAGAGCGGCGACATCGTGGTCAAGGACGCCTGGCTGCCGGCCGACGTCGCCCCCGGCGACCTGCTCGCCGTCCCGGCCACCGGCGCCTACTGCCGGTCCATGGCCAGCAACTACAACCACACCCCCCGCCCGCCCGTGCTCGCCGTGGCCGGCGGCACGGCCCGGGTCGTGGTGCGCCGCGAGACCGAGGAGGATTTGCTGCGGCTGGACGTCGGCTGAGGAAGCCCGTCCGCATACTGAACGAGAGGCGGACGTTTCTTCGTATGTGCGTGAGACTGGTAGTCCCCGAGTGAACCGAGAAGGCGAGGTCGAATGGTGCGCACTCGTCCGTTGAAGGTGGCGCTGCTTGGCTGCGGAGTGGTCGGCTCGCAGGTGGCCCGCCTGATGACGACGCACGCCGACGACCTCGCGGCGCGGATCGGGGCGCCCGTCGAGCTGGCCGGGGTGGCCGTGCGGCGCCCGGGGAAGGCGCGCGGCACGGTCGCGGCCGAGCTGATCACCACGGACGCGGCCGGGCTGGTCGCGCGGGGCGACGTGGACGTCGTCGTGGAGCTGATCGGCGGCCTGGAGCCGGCCCGCGCGCTGATCAACTCCGCCTTCGAGAACGGCGCCAGCGTCGTCACGGCGAACAAGGCGCTGCTGGCCGAGGACGGGCCCGCGCTGCACGCCGCCGCCGAGAAGCACGGGGCCGATCTGTACTTCGAGGCGTCCGTCGCCGGCGCGATCCCGCTGCTGCGGCCCCTGCGCGAATCCCTGGCCGGGGACACCGTCAACCGCGTCCTCGGCATCGTCAACGGCACCACCAACTTCATCCTCGACCGCATGGAGAGCAGCGGCGCCGGATACGGCGAGGCGCTGGAGGAGGCCACCGCGCTCGGGTACGCGGAGGCCGATCCGACCGCCGACGTCGAGGGCTTCGACGCCGCCGCGAAGGCCGCGATCCTGGCCGGGATCGCGTTCCACACCCGGGTCCGGCTGGACGACGTGCACCGCGAGGGCATCACCGAGGTCACGGCCGCCGACATCGCCTCCGCCCGGCAGATGGGCTGTACGGTCAAGCTGCTGGCGATCTGCGAGCGCGCCGAGGACGGGCGCTCGGTGACCGCGCGGGTCCACCCGGCGATGATTCCGCTCAGCCATCCGCTGGCGTCGGTGCGCGAGGCGTACAACGCGGTCTTCGTCGAGGCCGACGCCGCCGGCCAGCTCATGTTCTACGGGCCGGGCGCGGGGGGCGCGCCCACCGCGTCCGCGGTGCTGGGCGATCTCGTGGCCGCCTGCCGCAACCGGCTCGGCGGGGGCCGGGGCCCGGGGGAGTCGGCGTACGCGCGGCTCCCGGTGAGCCCGATGGGCGAGGTCGTCACGCGGTACCACATCAGTCTGGACGTCGTGGACAAGCCGGGCGTGCTGGCACAGTGCGCCATGGTGTTCGCCGATCACGGCGTGTCCATCGACACGGTCCGGCAGACCGGGAAGGACGGCGAGGCCCAGCTCGTCGTCGTCACGCACCGGGCGCCCGACGCCGCGCTGAGCGCGACGGTCGACGCCCTGCGCGGACTGGATACCGTGCACGGTGTCGCCAGCACCATGCGGGTCGAAGGGGAATAGGGAGCACTGCCATGGAGGCACCCGTCATGTCCACCACCACCAGCCGACAGTGGCGCGGGATCATCGAGGAGTACCGCGACCGGCTGCCGGTCACGGCCGCGACGCCCGTCGTCTCGCTGCGCGAGGGTGGCACGCCGCTCGTGCCGGCCCAGGTGCTCTCGGAGCGCACGGGGTGTGACGTCCATCTCAAGGTCGAGGGTGCCAACCCGACCGGTTCGTTCAAGGACCGGGGCATGACGATGGCGATCTCGCGCGCCAAGGAGGAGGGGGCCCGCGCGGTGATCTGCGCCTCGACGGGCAACACCTCGGCCTCCGCCGCCGCCTACGCGGTGCGGGCCGGGATGGTCTGCGCCGTGCTCGTGCCGCAGGGCAAGATCGCGCTGGGCAAGATGGGCCAGGCGCTGGTCCACGGCTCGCGCATCCTCCAGGTCGACGGGAACTTCGACGACTGCCTGACGCTGGCCCGCGGCCTGGCCGACACGTACCCGGTGGCGCTGGTCAACTCGGTGAACCCGGTGCGGATCGAGGGCCAGAAGACGGCGGCGTTCGAGATCGTCGACATGCTCGGCGACGCCCCGGACATCCACGTGCTGCCGGTGGGCAACGCGGGGAACATCACGGCGTACTGGAAGGGTTACCGGGAGTACGCGGCCGACGGTCCGGCCTCGCGCGTGCCGCGGATGTGGGGGTACCAGGCGGCGGGTTCGGCGCCGATCGTGCGGGGCGAGCCGGTGAAGGACCCGGCCACGATCGCCACCGCCATCCGCATCGGCAACCCGGCGTCCTGGGCCGCGGCGGAAGCGGCGCGCGACGAGTCGGGCGGGCACATCGAGGCGGTGACCGACCGTCAGATCCTGGCTGCCTACCGTCTGTTGGCGGCCCAGGAGGGCGGGTTCGTGGAGCCGGCGGCGGCGGCGTCGGTGGCCGGCCTGTTGCGGGCGGCCGACGAGGGCAGGGTCGACCCGGGCCAGCGCATCGTGTGCACGGTGACCGGCAACGGCCTGAAGGACCCCGACTGGGCCGTCGCTGGGGCTCCCCGCCCCGAGGTGGTCCCGGTCGACGCGGCGGCGGCCGCGGCCCGGCTCGGCCTGATCTGAGACCCACCGGCCCGGCCCGCCCCCCGATCGCGGGGGCGGGCCGCACGCCGCCGCCCCGGGCACCGGCGCGGAGTGCGGAACGACACCGGTCCGCCCTGTATCGCGTGTGAACCTTCCTTCGATAGGCTGGTATTAGTCCCTCGCCGTGTTCTCCTCGCTGTCACCTCCGCGAGGCAGGGCGCACGCCGCTGTTGTCGCGTCCCGCGTCAGCGGGGACATGCCGCACATCTCACCAAGGAGAGTCATCGAGCGATGGCCCATCCCGCCTTCCGCGCCGCCGCCGTACGGGTGCGTACGCCCGCGACCAGCGCCAATCTCGGGCCCGGTTTCGACGCGCTCGGGCTGGCCCTCGGCCTCTACGACGACGTGGTCGTCCGGGTGGCGGAATCCGGCCTGCACGTGGACATCGCGGGCGAGGGCGCCGACACCCTGCCCCGCGACGAGCGGAACCTGCTGATCCGCACCCTCCGCACCGCCTTCGACGCCCTCGGCGGACAGCCGCGCGGCCTGGAGGTCGTCTGCGCGAACCGCATCCCGCACGGGCGCGGCCTGGGCTCGTCGTCGGCGGCGATCTGCGCCGGGCTGGTCGCGGCCAGGGCCGTCACCACGGGCGCGGAGAGCCGCCTCGACGACGCGGCGCTGCTGGAGCTGGCGGCGGAGATCGAGGGGCACCCGGACAACGTCGCCGCCTGTCTGCTCGGCGGTTTCACGCTGGCCTGGGGAGAGGGCACCGCGGTCCGGGCCCTGCGGATGGAGCCGGCGGCGACGATCGTTCCCGTCGTGTTCGTGCCCGCGCGCCCGCTGGCCACCGAGACCGCCCGCGGGCTGCTGCCGCAGTCGGTGCCGCACGTGGACGCGGCGGCGAACGCCGGCCGCGCCGCCCTGCTGGTCGAGGCGCTGACCCGGCGTCCCGAGCTGCTGTTCCCCGCCACCGAGGACCGTCTGCACCAGGACTACCGGGCGCCCGCGATGCCCGAGTCCATGGACCTCGTCAACCGGCTCCGCGCGGACGGCGTTCCCGCCGTCATCTCCGGCGCGGGCCCCACGGTGCTGGCGCTCGCCGAGGACGGCGAGGCCGACAAGATCGCCCGGCTCGCGGGCGACGGCTGGACGGCCAACCGGCTCGCCCTGGACACGGTGGGGACGTGCGTCCTGCCGTTGACCGGGGCCGGTCGGTGACGCGACCGCGGGAGCGCGACAGGGCGGTCGCGGAAGACGACGGAGAGGGGGAATGAAGGCGGGATCCGGTAGTGTTAACCTCAAGTCTGCACGTACCGCTCCGCTGAGCGCCGTGCGGAATTCCGGGGTCCCACCTCCTGGGACCACCTCTTCTTCCGGGAGCCTCCACTCATCTGCCTGAGCAGCCTGCCTGGTAGCGCCGAGCGCACGCTCCGGAACCGGTGTGACGGTTTCCGATTCCGAGATCCCGATCCCGAGGTCTCCGGGATTTCGGACTCCGAGAACCCTCCGCACCACCACGTTGAAACGATCCTCCGCCGCGCGACGAGCGGGCGGGATTACCGCACCGGCCGGCCCACCGCACGGAGCCGCAGCCGGACAGCACGACCGGTCGCCGAGCCAGACAGGCCGACGTCCGCTCCAGGGAAGGACCCTTCGTGAGCGACACCACCGATCTGATGGGCGTGAGTGCCGACACCGCCGACAAGACTGCCGGTGCTGCCACCGCGTCCGCCACGGACGCTCCTGCCGCCACCGCCGCGCCGCGGCGCCGGCGTTCGGGTACCGGCCTCGACGGCATGGTTCTCGCCGAGTTGCAGCAGGTCGCCGCCAGGCTGGGGATCAGGGGCACCGCGCGGATGCGCAAGAGCCAACTGATCGAGGTCATCAAGGAGAAGCAGGCCGCCGGGGGCGCGGGCGCCGCGCCGTCGGCGAACGGTGACGGCAAGCCGGCCGAGGCCGCGTCCGCCGACAAGCCGAAGCGCCGCGCCACCTCGCGGGCCCGTACCGGCGAGGAAGCCGCTCAGCAGCAGATCGAGATCCCGGTCCAGGCCGCGGAGACCAAGACCGCGGAGACCAAGACCGCGGAGACCAAGACCGCGGAGAGCAAGACGGCGGAGACCAGGACGGCGCCGGCCGAGGCCGGCGAGCGGGACAGGACCGACCGCGGCGAGCGGACCGACTCGGCGCAGGACGCCCAGGGCGGCGGCGACGCCAAGGGCGGCGAGGGCCAGTCCGACCGGCAGGGCAAGCGGGACCGCGACCGCCGGGGCGGCAAGAACGTCGGCGGCCAGGGCCAGAACCAGGGGGGCCAGGCGGGCAAGGGCGAGGGCCGCGGCGGCCGGGAGGGCCGTGACGGCCGTGACACGCGGGACAACCGCGACGGCGGCGGCCGTGAAGGCCGTGAGGGCCGGGGCGGACGCGACAACCGCGACAGCCGGGAATCCCGCGAGGGCCGGGACGGCCGCGACAACCGTGACAACCGCGACGACGGCCCGGACGACGACTTCGACGGTGGCCGCCGGGGCCGTCGCGGGCGCTACCGCGACCGCCGGGGCCGTCGCGGGCGCGACGAGATCAGCGAGCCGCAGGTCGCCGACGACGATGTCCTGATCCCGGTCGCCGGCATCCTCGACATCCTCGACAACTACGCGTTCGTCCGCACCTCCGGCTACCTGCCGGGCCCGAACGACGTGTACGTGTCGCTCGCCCAGGTCCGCAAGAACGGCCTGCGCAAGGGCGACCACGTCACCGGCGCGGTCCGCCAGCCCCGCGAGGGCGAGCGGCGCGAGAAGTTCAACGCGCTGGTCCGCCTCGACTCGGTGAACGGCATGGCCGCCGAATCCGGGCGCGGACGCCCCGAGTTCAACAAGCTGACGCCGCTTTACCCGCAGGAGCGGCTGCGCCTGGAGAACGACCCGGGCGCGCTGACGCCGCGGATCATCGACATGGTGTCGCCGATCGGCAAGGGCCAGCGCGGTCTGATCGTGGCCCCGCCGAAGACCGGCAAGACCATGATCATGCAGGCGGTGGCCAACGCCATCACCCGCAACAACCCCGAGTGCCACCTGATGGTCGTCCTCGTCGACGAGCGTCCGGAAGAGGTCACCGACATGCAGCGCTCGGTGAAGGGCGAGGTCATCTCCTCGACCTTCGACCGGCCGTCGGAGGACCACACCACGGTCGCGGAGCTGGCCATCGAGCGGGCCAAGCGGCTGGTGGAGCTGGGCCACGACGTGGTCGTCCTGCTGGACTCGATCACCCGTCTCGGCCGCGCGTACAACCTGGCCGCGCCGGCGTCGGGCCGCATCCTGTCCGGTGGTGTGGACTCCGCCGCGCTCTACCCGCCGAAGAAGTTCTTCGGCGCCGCCCGCAACATCGAGGACGGCGGCTCGCTGACCATCCTCGCCACCGCGCTGGTCGAGACCGGCTCGCGGATGGACGAGGTGATCTTCGAGGAGTTCAAGGGCACCGGCAACATGGAGCTCAAGCTCGACCGGAAGCTCGCCGACAAGCGGATCTTCCCGGCCGTGGACGTGGACGCCTCCGGCACCCGCAAGGAGGAGATCCTGATGGGCAGCGACGAGCTGGCCATCGTCTGGAAGCTCCGCCGGGTGCTGCACGCGCTGGACCAGCAGCAGGCGATCGAGCTGCTGCTGGACAAGATGAAGCAGACGAAGTCGAACGCCGAGTTCCTGCTCCAGATCCAGAAGTCCACGCCCGCCCCGGGCAACGGCGACTGATCACCCCCGGACGCCCCCTCGGCCCGTCGCTTCCCGCGACGGCCGAGGGGGCGTCCGGCTGAACGGGTAGAACAGGCAGAATCCGGCATACCGGGACACAATGGATGAATGGGCCCTCTGCCGGATGGTGAACGGGCGGCGCGGCCCCGTCGTTCGGGGCGGGCACGTCTGCTGCGGACCGCGGTCATCGCGCTGATCGCGGTGGTGGTGCTGACCGGGGCCGGGGCCGGGGCGCTCTACCTGAAGCTCGACGGCAACATCACCCACATCGACATCGACGCCGCGCTCGGCAGGGACCGCCCGGCCGACACCCCGGGCGACTCCCTCGACATCCTGGTCCTCGGCTCCGACTCCCGCTCCGGCGGGAACGGCGACTACGGCGGCCCCGACGCCGAGGAGGGCGCCCGCGCCGACACCGCGATGGTCGTCCACGTCAACGAGGCCCACGACGCGGCCACCGTCGTCTCCATCCCGCGCGACACCCTCGTGCCCCGCCCCGCGTGCGAGCGCGCCGACGGCTCCACCGCCCCGGCCGAGCGCCGCGCGATGTTCAACGAGTCGTACACCGTCGGCGGCCCGGTCTGCGCCGTCAAGACCGTCGAGAAGCTGACCGGCCTGCGCATGGACCACTACGTCGAGGTCGACTTCCAGGGATTCGCCGAGCTGATCGACACCCTCGGCGGCGTCGAGATCACCACCACCGAGCCCATCGAGGACGAGGACAGCCACCTCAGCCTCCCGGCCGGCACCCACACCCTCGACGGCGAGCAGTCCCTCGCCCTGGTCCGCACCCGCAAGGCGATCGGCGACGGCAGCGACCTCAGCCGGATCGAGGTCCAGCAGGCGTTCGTCAAGGCGCTGGCCGCACAGGTCGGCTCGCTCGGCCTGACGACCAACCCCAAGCGGCTCTACGACCTCGCCGACGCCGCGACCTCCGCCCTCACCACCGACTCCGACCTGGCGTCCGTCTCCGAGCTGACCGGGCTGGCGCGCAGCCTGGGCGGCCTCGGCCCCGGCGACCTCGACATGATCACCCTGCCCGTCGCCCGCGACGGCGCCGACCCCAACCGCGTCGCGCCACGGGAACGCGAGTCCCGGCAGCTCTGGACGGCGCTGCGGAACGACGAGCCCGTCCCGGACTCCGCCGTCCCCGGCGCGGGCGACAAGGACGGCGGCACCCTCGTCGCGGAGGAATAGCGGCGGTCCCGTGCTCGTTTTGGCAGGTGCGCCCAGTCCTGGCAGACTGGAGCGTCGGCCCCGGTTCACGGCCCGCATCCCGCGTGCCGACCCGGTGCCCTCCCGGAATCTAGGAGAAGACCTTGAAGCGCGACATCCACCCGGAGTACGTCGAGACCCAGGTGAGCTGCACCTGCGGTGCCTCGTTCACCACCCGCAGCACCGTCAGCAGCGGCAGCGTCCGCGCCGACATGTGCTCCGAGTGCCACCCCTTCTACACCGGCAAGCAGAAGATCCTCGACACCGGTGGCCGCGTGGCCCGTTTCGAGGCGCGCTTCGGCAAGAGCGCCGGGTCGGCCCGCAAGTAGCGACCCCGTCGGCGCCGGGCCCGGCCGCCTCCCCCGGGAGGCGGCCGGACCGGCGCCTTTCGCGTCCCGAAGCCCTCTTTCTCCCACCCCAGGAGCACACACGATGTTCGAGGCGGTCGAGGATCTCATCGGCGAACACGCCGACCTCGAACGGCGGCTGGCCGACCCCTCGGTCCACGCCGACCAGGCCACCGCGCGCCGGTTCTCCAAGCGCTACGCCGAGCTGACTCCGATCATCACCGCCTACCGCGCCTGGAAGCGCTACGGCGACGACATCGAGACCGCTCGCGAACTCGCGGTCGAGGACCCCGAGTTCGCCGGCGAGGTCAAGGAGCTCCAGGCGCGCCGCGAGGAACTCACCGACGAACTGCGGCTGCTGCTCGTCCCGCGCGACCCGAGCGACGACAAGGACGTCATCCTGGAGATCAAGGCGGGAGAGGGCGGTGACGAGTCCGCGCTCTTCGCCGGCGACCTGCTGCGGATGTACCTGCGCTACGCCGAACGGCACGGCTGGCAGACCGAGATCATCGACGGGAACGAGTCGGACCTCGGCGGCTACAAGGACGTCTCCGTCGCCGTGAAGACCCGCGGCACCCCGGCGCCGGGACAGGGCGTGTGGGCCCGCCTGAAGTACGAGGGCGGCGTGCACCGCGTGCAACGGGTGCCGGCCACCGAGTCCCAGGGCCGCATCCACACCTCGGCGGCCGGCGTGCTGGTGCTCCCGGAGGCCGAGGACGTGGACGTGGAGGTCAACGCGAACGACCTGCGGATCGACGTCTACCGCTCCTCCGGACCCGGCGGCCAGTCGGTCAACACCACCGACTCCGCCGTGCGCATCACCCACCTGCCCACCGGCATCGTGGTCTCCTGCCAGAACGAGAAGAGCCAGCTCCAGAACAAGGAGCAGGCGCTGCGCATCCTGCGCGCCCGGCTGCTGGCCGCCGCGCAGGAGGAGGCGGACAAGGAGGCGTCCGACGCCCGGCGCAGCCAGGTGCGCACGGTGGACCGCTCCGAGCGGGTCCGCACCTACAACTACCCGGAGAACCGCATCTCCGACCACCGCGTCGGGTTCAAGGCGTACAACCTGGACCAGGTGCTGGACGGGGACCTCGACGCGGTCATCCAGGCGTGCGTGGACGCCGATTCGGCCGCCAAGCTCGCCGCGGCCCAGTGAACGTAAGGTGGGCGACGTGACCGCATCATCCGCGTCATCCTCCTCGCCTTCGCCGGGGGGCTCCGCGCGTTCGCTGCTGCTGGCCGAGGTGGCCCGCGCCACCCAGCGGCTCGCCGACGCCGGGGTGCCCTCGCCACGCTTCGACGCCGAGGAGCTGGCGGCCTTCGTGCACGGCACCGAGCGCCCCAAGCTCCACACCGTGCCCGACGGCGACTTCGACGCCCGGTACTGGGAGGCGGTCGCCCGCCGCGAGGCGCGCGAGCCGCTCCAGCACATCACCGGGCGCGCGTTCTTCCGTTACCTGGAACTCCAGGTCGGCCCCGGGGTGTTCGTCCCGCGCCCGGAGACCGAGTCGGTGGTCGGCTGGGCGATAGACGCGGTCCGGGCGATGGACGTGGTCGAGCCGCTGATCGTCGATCTGTGCACCGGCTCGGGCGCCATCGCCCTGGCCCTCGCCCAGGAGGTGCCGCGCTCCCGCGTGCACGCGGTCGAGCTGGACGAGGCCGCCCTGGAGTGGGCCCGCAGGAACGCCGAGGGCAGCCGCGTCGTGCTGCACCACGGGGACGCCCGCACCGCCCTGCCGGAGCTGTCCGGCCAGGTGGACCTGGTGATCTCCAACCCGCCCTACATCCCCCTGACCGAGTGGGAGCACGTGGCGCCCGAGGCGCGCGACTACGATCCCCAACTGGCGCTGTTCTCCGGCGAGGACGGCCTGGAGATGATCCGCGGCCTGGAGCGTGCCGCGCACCGGCTGCTGCGGCCCGGTGGCATGGTGGTCGTGGAGCACGCCGACACCCAGGGCGGCCAGGTGCCGTGGATCTTCACCGAGGACCGCGGCTGGGCCGACGCCGCCGACCACCCGGACCTGAACAACCGGCCCCGATTCGCCACCGCCCGCCGCGTCGCGCGGTAAGAGGAGGACCAGCACACATGGCACGGCGCTACGACTGCTCGGACGTGGTCGATCGTAAGCACGGTCTGCGCGAGGCGGCTTCCGCCGTCCGCCGCGGCGACCTCGTGGTCCTGCCGACCGACACCGTCTACGGCATCGGCGCGGACGCGTTCAGCACCGGGTCCGTGGCCGATCTCCTGGCGGCCAAGGGCCGCGGCCGGGGCATGCCGTCCCCGGTGCTGATCGGCTCGCCCACCACCCTGCACGGCATCGTCACCGACTTCTCCGAGAAGGCGTGGGAGCTGGTCGACGCGTTCTGGCCGGGCGCGCTGACCCTCGTCGCCCGCCACCAGCCGTCCCTGACCTGGGACCTGGGGGAGACCCGGGGCACCGTCGCGGTCCGGATGCCGCTGCACCCGATCGCCCTCGAACTGCTCAAGGACGTCGGCCCGATGGCCGTCACCAGCGCCAACCTCACCGGCCACGCGCCGCCGCAGGACTGCGACGGCGCGCAGCGGATGCTGGGCGACTCGGTCGCCGTCTACCTCGACGGCGGCCCGACGCCCGACACCGTGCCGTCCTCCATCGTCGACGTCACCGGCCGGGTCCCGGTGCTGCTGCGCGCCGGGGCGGTGAGCGAGGAAGAGCTGCGCAAGGTCGTTCCCGATCTGGAGACCTCGCATTGAGGGCGCCCTCCCTGAGCCCGGCGGACCTGCGGATACGGATGCCCGAGCCGCACGGCCGACCACGGCAGGTCTTCCGGATCCTGCACGTCAGCACGGGGAATGTCTGCCGTTCCCCGATCACCGAGCGGCTCACCCGGCAGGCGCTGGCCGACCGCCTCGGTCCCGCCGCGCACGGCCTGGTGGTGGAGAGCGCCGGCACCTGGGGGCACGAGGGCGCGCCGATGGAGGCGCACGCCGCCGAACTGCTCGCCGAGTACGGCGCGGACGCCGACGGGTTCCACGGCCGTGAGCTGCTGGACGAGCACGTCGTCGAGGCCGACCTCGTGCTGACGGCGACCCGCGACCACCGGGCGCAGGTCATCTCCATGGGGCACTCGGCGGGGCTGCGCACGTTCACCCTCAAGGAGTTCACGCGGCTGGTGCGGGCCATCGACACCGCCACGCTGCCCGTCGCGGAGTCGCCCGAGGACCTGGTCGAGCGTGCCCGCGCGCTGGCCCGCGCCGCCGCGGCGCTGCGCGGCTGGCTGCTGGCGCCCAACGCCGAGGCGGACGAGGTGCAGGATCCGTACGGGGCGCCGCTGCCGTACTTCCGCAGCATCGGCGAGGAGATCCGGTCGGCGCTCGACCCGGTCGTCACGGCGCTCACCGGCGTCCCCCCACGCCCCGCCCGCGCGGGCCGCGCCCTGCTGTAACGCCGTGGATGCGGCCGTATCGAGTCCGCACGGGGGGCTCCGGGCATGAGAGGGTGTTGCGCGGTAGTCCTGCGAGACCACTGGGGCATTGTGTGCGCGAGTATCTGCTGACCCTCTGCGTCGCGGCGGCCGTCACCTATCTGCTGACCGGGCCGGTGCGGAAGTTCGCCATCGCGTGGGGAGCCATGCCGCCCATCAGGGCGCGTGACGTGCACCGCGAGCCCACGCCGCGGCTGGGCGGCATCGCCATGTTCGGCGGGCTGTGCGCGGGGCTGCTGGTCGCCTCGCAGCTCACCAACGTGGGCGACGTGTTCCAGACGTCCGACGAGCCGCGGGCGCTGCTCTCGGGGGCCGTGCTGATCTGGGTGATCGGCGTCCTCGACGACAAGTACGGCGTGGACGCGCTGGTGAAGCTGGGCCTGCAGATGATCGCGGCCGGCGTCATGGTCCTCCAGGGCCTGACCATCCTGTGGCTGCCCGTCCCGACGGTCGGCATGGTCGCGCTCACACCGCTCCAGGGCACGCTGCTGACGGTGGCGATCGTGGTGATCACCATCAACGCGGTGAACTTCGTGGACGGCCTCGACGGCCTGGCGGCCGGCATGGTCGGCATCGCCGCGGCGGCGTTCTTCCTGTACGCGTACCGCATCTGGTACGGGTACGGCATCGAGGCCGCCGCGCCCGCCACCCTGTTCGCGGCGGTGCTGATGGGGATGTGCCTCGGGTTCCTGCCCCACAACTCGCACCCGGCCCGGATCTTCATGGGCGACTCCGGATCGATGCTCCTCGGCCTGGTCCTGGCCGGCGGCGCCGTCTCCGTCACCGGGCAGGTGGACCCGGACGCCATGGCGCTGTTCTCCGGCTCCGAGCGCAGCGCGGTCATCGAGATGGTCCCGGTCTACATGCCGCTGCTGCTGCCGCTGACGATCATCGCCGTGCCGTTCGTCGATCTGGTGATGGCGATCGTGCGCCGGACCTGGAACGGGCACTCGCCGTTCACCGCCGACCGCGGCCATCTGCACCACCGGCTGCTGGAGATCGGGCACTCGCAGAGCCGGGCGGTGCTCATCATGTACTTCTGGTCGGCGCTGATCGCCTTCGGCGCCGTGGCGTACTCGGTGCAGTCCGCCAACGCCCTGATCGTGCCCGCCGTGATGTCGCTGAGCGCCGTCGGTCTGGTGGTGCTGCTGATGCCGCGCTTCAGACCGCGGGTGCCCCGGTGGGCGCAGCGGCTGGTGCCGCCCCGCTACCGGGACCGGCGCCGCCCGGCCACGGACACGGCACCGGACGCCCCGGACGGGACGGCCGAGTTCTCGACGGGAACGGGGGAGACCCGTGGGGACGATGTGCCGGCCGCGGGCACTTCTTCGCCGGGTCTGCACGGAGCGACAGCGGTCGGTGACCGACAGCGGTTCGCGCTGCGACGGAAGATCGACACCCGCTCGTAGCACAGTCGTTCCGATGTGTCAGCATTCTGGCGCGCGAATTACCTCTCAAGTGTGAGGTCCTCCACACTAAGTGAGTAAAGACCTCATCAAATACTTTGTGATAGCGTTCACGAGACACCACGGAACGCTCCCCACGTTCCGGGAGTCAGCACCGCTCGTCAAAGACGACAAGTCCCCGAAGCCCGCCGGAGAAGCACTTCGATGCAGTCCAACGACGCCCGGATCATCCGCGGCGCCGCGATCCCCACTGCCGCGGTAGGTGCGGTCGCCATGGCCATCGGCGCCGTGGTCGCAGGGGGGGACGGCGCGAGCGGGGTCGCCCTCGGTGTGCTCGTCGCCGCCGGGTTCTTCGCCATCGGTCTTCTCGCCCTCACGATGGTGGGACAGCGCTGGCCCGACCTGTTCTTCGGTGCCGCCGTCCTGATCTACACCACGCAGATGGGCCTTCTGCTCGGACTGCTCCTGCTGCTGCGCGACGCCTCGTTCCTCAACGGACGGGCCTTCGCCGCCGGGGTGCTGGTCGGTACGGCCACCTGGCTCGCGGCCCAGGTCAGGGTCCATATGACGCTCAAAGTCCTGTATGTGGAGCCCGAGTCGAGCTCCACGTCCGCCGGCGGCCGGCCATGACCCGGGCCCGCGGGCACGGGGGCAGCGAAAAGCACGAACGCGCGGGCTGCTATCGTCCGTCGCCGGAACATCAGGTCGGCGCCCGTCGAGGTGCCGGTGACGCGCAGGCCGTGCGGGACGGCCGCGCGAGCGCGGATCCGGGTTCTTTCTCCCGCCCATCCAGTCCAGTGCCGCTCCGTGGTCCGTCGCCACGCCGACACATCGAGGTAGCCGTATCCATGCGTCATGCCGAGGGAGCTCGCGGTGAGTAACGACCAGGTGCTCGCCTTCGAGACCGACTGCCATCTGTTCAAGGACTGCGGCTTCCACGCGCCGTCCGTCTGGTCGTTCGTCTTCGACCCGATCTTCACCATCGGGTCCTTCGAGTTCAACAAGGCGATGCTGCTGGTGCTCCTCAGCACCGTGCTGGTCGTCGGCTTCTTCTGGACGGCGTTCGCGCGGCCCAAGGTCGTTCCCGGGAAGTTCCAGCTTCTCGCCGAGGTGCTCTACGACTTCGTGCGCCGCGGGATCGCCAGGGAAGTGATCGGCAAGAAGGCGGAGCCCTATGTGCCGCTGCTGGTCTCGCTGTTCTTCTTTATCTGGATGATGAACCTCTGGGCGATCATCCCCTTCGCGCAGTTCCCGGCGACCTCGATCTTCGCCTACCCCGTGGGTCTCGCCCTGATCGTCTGGGTGACGTACATGACCCTGACGTTCAAGACGAACGGCTTCGTCGGCGGCCTGCGGAACCTGTGCGTGCCCAGCGGACTGCCCAAGGGGATCTACGTGATCCTCACCCCGCTGGAATTCCTGTCCAACGTCATCGTGCGGCCGTTCACGCTGGCCGTGCGACTCTTCGCGAACATGTTCGCGGGCCACTTGCTGCTGCTGGTCTTCATCATCGGCACGTGGTACACGCTGGGCACGGTCGTCGGCACCGCCTACTCGGTGACCTCGATGTTCCTGACGATCCTGCTCACCGCCTTCGAGATCTTCATCCAGGCGCTTCAGGCGTACGTCTTCACCGTCCTGACCGCCACCTACATCTCCCAGGCGCTGGAAGAGGCGCACTGAGAGGCGGCCGACCGGCCACCCCCACCGACCGCATCACCTCCGGCGGACTTCCCCCGCCGGTTCACCACAGAGAAGGATGACAACGGACATGTCCGCAACTCTCGCCGCGATTGAAGGAAGCCTCAACACCATCGGTTTCGGCGTCGCCGCCGTGGGCCCGGGTGTTGGCATCGGCATCATCTTCGGTAACGGCGTCCAGGCCATCGCCCGTCAGCCCGAGGCCGCCGGTCTGATCCGGCAGAACATGCTCCTCGGCTTCGCCGTCGTCGAGGCCCTGGCCCTCATGGGCTTCGTGCTCGCGTTCGCGATCTGAGCGTCGCGCGAGCCCCTACCGACGAAAGGTCCGCCATCATGATTTTCCTGGCTGAGGAAGAGCCGCAGAGCCCTCTCCTGCCGGTGGTTCCCGAGATCATCATCGGCCTGATCTGCTTCGGTGTCGTCTTCTTCGTCTTCTACAAGAAGCTCCTCCCCGCCATCAACAAGGCACTGGACGAGCGTCGCGAGGCGATCGAAGGCGGTATGGAGAAGGCCGAGGCGGCGCAGGCCGAGGCGGCGCAGACGCTCGAAAGCTACAAGGAGCAGCTCGCCGAGGCCCGTCACGAGGCGGCCCGGATGCGTCAGGAGGCGCAGGAGCAGGGCGCCGCGCTCATCGCCGAGATGCGCGCGGAGGGTCAGCGGCAGCGCGAGGAGATCATCGCCGCCGGCCACGCCCAGATCGCGGCCGACCGCAAGCAGGCCGCCGAGCTGCTGCGCCAGGACGTCGGCAAGCTCGCCATCGACCTGGCCGGGCGGCTGGTCGGGGAGTCCCTGGAGGACCACGCCCGGCAGAGCCGCACCATCGACCGCTTCCTCGACGACCTGGAGCAGCAGGCCGGCGCCACGGTGCCGTCGCAGTCCGAGGCGGGCGGCCGATGACCACCGGAACGGCGAGCCGTGAGCGAGAAGGGGAACGAGCCTGATGATCGGAGCGAGCCGCGAGGCGCTCGACGCCGCGCGGGAGCGCCTTGAGGCGCTGACGGACAACACCCGGGTGGACGCGGCGGCCCTCGCCACGGACCTCGCCGCCGTCACGCAGCTCCTCCACCGCGAGACCGCGCTGCGCCGGGTCCTCACCGACCCGGCGCAGGAGGGCGAGCGGAAGGCCGAGCTGATCCGGCGGCTGCTGGCCGGCCAGGTCGGCGGCGAGGCCGTGGACCTGGTCTCCGGCACGGTCCGCGCCCGGTGGTCCGCCTCCCGTGACCTGGTCGACGCGATCGAGGAGCTGGCCGACACGGCCGACCTGATCGCCGCCGACCGCGTCGGCGCGCTGGACTCCGTGGAGGACGAGCTGTTCCGGTTCGGTCGCGTGGTCGCCACCTCGCCCGAGCTGCGGTCGGCGCTCACCACCAGGGACGACAGCGCCGCCGCGGTCGCCGCCAAGTCGGCGCTGATCCGCACGCTGCTCGGCGGCCGGGCGCACCCGGTCACCGAGCGGCTCGTCACCCGGCTGGTGGAACGGCCCCGGGGACGTAGCCTGGATGCGGGGCTGGACGCGCTCAGCGTGCTGGCCGCCTCCCGGCGGAACCGCTCCGTCGCCGTCGTCACCTCCGCGGTGCCGCTCAGCGACCAGCAGCGGCGACGGCTGGGCGACGCCCTCGCGCGGCTTCACGGCCGCCCGGTCCAGCTCAACCTCGACGTCGACCCGGCGGTCCTCGGCGGAATCTCGGTCCGCATCGGTGACGAGGTGATCCACGGCACCATCGCGGACCGCCTGGACGAGGTGAACCGCCGGATGGCGGGCTGACGCGCGCGGGCGCGCGACCAACTCAAGACGCGATCACCACACGCACCACGAGAACGAACGAAAGCGGCCCGGGTTGGGCCGTATGTGGACGTACTTACGGGCCCAACAAGGAGAGCAGGGAACCCAGATGGCGGAGCTCACGATCCGGCCGGATGAGATCCGGGACGCGCTGGAGACTTTCGTCCAGTCGTACACGCCGGACGCGGCCTCGCGGGAAGAGGTCGGGACGGTCAGCGTTGCCGGTGACGGCATCGCGAAGGTCGAGGGACTGCCCTCGGCCATGGCGAACGAACTGCTGAAGTTCGAGGACGGCACCCTCGGCCTCGCCCTCAACCTTGAGGAGCGGGAGATCGGCGTCGTCGTTCTCGGTGAGTTCAGCGGCATCGAGGAGGGCCAGCCGGTGCGCCGCACCGGTGAGGTCCTGTCCGTCGGCGTCGGCGAGGGCTACCTCGGCCGGGTCGTGGACCCGCTGGGCAACCCGATCGACGGCCTCGGCGAGATCGAGACCACGGGCCGCCGCGCCCTTGAGCTGCAGGCCCCCACGGTCATGCAGCGCAAGTCGGTGCACGAGCCCATGGAGACCGGCTACAAGGCCGTCGACACCATGACCCCGATCGGCCGCGGCCAGCGCCAGCTCATCATCGGCGACCGGCAGACCGGCAAGACCGCCCTCGCGGTGGACACGATCATCAACCAGCGCGACAACTGGCGTTCCGGCGACCCGAACAAGCAGGTCCGCTGCATCTACGTGGCGATCGGCCAGAAGGGCTCGACCATCGCGTCCGTGCGCGGCGCGCTGGAGGAGGCGGGCGCCCTGGAGTACACCACGATCGTGGCGGCTCCCGCGTCCGACCCGGCCGGCTTCAAGTACATCGCGCCCTACACCGGCTCGGCCATCGGCCAGCACTGGATGTACGACGGCAAGCACGTGCTGATCGTCTTCGACGACCTGTCGAAGCAGGCCGACGCGTACCGCGCCGTCTCGCTGCTGCTGCGCCGCCCGCCGGGCCGCGAGGCGTACCCGGGTGACGTCTTCTACCTGCACTCCCGGCTGCTGGAGCGCTGCGCGAAGCTGTCCGACGACATGGGCGCCGGCTCCATGACCGGCCTGCCGATCGTGGAGACCAAGGCCAACGACGTGTCGGCGTTCATCCCGACCAACGTCATCTCCATCACCGACGGCCAGTGCTTCCTGGAGTCCGACCTGTTCAACGCGGGCCAGCGCCCGGCGCTGAACGTCGGTATCTCGGTCTCCCGCGTCGGTGGCGCCGCCCAGCACAAGGCGATCCGGCAGATCACCGGTTCGCTCCGTGTGGACCTGGCCCAGTACCGCGAGCTGGAGGCGTTCGCCGCCTTCGGCTCCGACCTGGACGCCGCGTCCAAGTCCGCCCTGGCCCGTGGCCAGCGCATGGTGGAGCTGCTGAAGCAGGAGCAGTACAGCCCCTTCTCGACCGAGAACCAGGTGGTCTCCATCTGGTCCGGCACGAGCGGTCTGATGGACGACATCCCGGTGCCGGACATCCGTCGCTTCGAGCGTGAGCTGCTGGACTACCTCGGCCGCGAGCACAAGGACCTGATGACGTCGATCCGCGAGGGCGGCAAGATGTCGGACGACACCGTCCAGGCCGTCGGCGCCGCGGTGAACAAGTTCAAGCAGCAGTTCGAGACCTCGGACGGCAAGCTGCTGGGCGAGGACTGAGCATGGGCTCCCAGCTTCGGGTCTACAAGCGCCGGATCAAGACCGTCAGCGCGACCAAGAAGATCACGCGGGCGATGGAGATGATCGCCGCCTCGCGCATCGTCAAGGCGCAGCGCAAGGTGGCGGCCTCCAAGCCGTACGCGGACGAGCTGACCGCCGCCGTCACGGCGGTGGCGAACAGCTCGAACGTCAAGCACCCCCTCACCACCGAGGCGGAGCGGCCCCGCCGGGCCGCGGTGCTGCTGGTCACCAGCGACCGCGGACTGGCCGGCGGGTACTCCAGCAACGCCCTGAAGGCCGGGGAGCAGCTCACCGGTGAGCTGGTCGCGCGGGGCCTGGAGGTCGACACGTACATCGTCGGCCGCAAGGGCGTGGCGTACTACGCGTTCCGTGAGCGGCCGACGACCAAGTCGTGGACCGGCTTCACCGACAGCCCGACGTACGCCGACGCCAAGGAGGTGGCGGCGCCGCTGATCGAGGCCATGGAGCGGGACACCGACGAGGGCGGCGTGGACGAGTTGCACATCGTCTACACCGAGTTCGTGTCGATGATGACGCAGACCCCGGTGGGGCGCCGGCTGCTGCCGCTGAGCCTCGCCGAGGTCGCGGAGGCGTCGGAGCAGTCCCCGGCCAAATCCACGGACCCGAAGGCGCTCTACGAGTTCGAGCCGTCGGCCGAGGAGGTCCTCGACGCGCTGATGCCGCGCTACGTGGAGAGCCGTATCTACAACGCGCTCCTCCAGGCGGCGGCCTCCAAGCACGCGGCCACCCGGCGGGCCATGAAGTCGGCGACGGACAACGCGGAAGATCTCATCAGGTCGTTCACGCGCCTCGCCAACGCGGCCCGCCAGGCCGAAATCACCCAGGAAATCACCGAGATCGTCGGTGGCGCGAGCGCCTTGGCCGACGCGACCGCGGGAAGTGAACGCTAATCATGACCACTGCTGCTGAGGCGGCCACCGGGCAGGCCACGGCGACGGGCCGTGTGGCGCGAGTCATCGGCCCGGTCGTCGACGTGGAGTTCCCCGTCGACGCCATGCCGGAGATCTACAACGCCCTGACTGTCGAGATCGCCGACCCGGCGAACGCCGGCCAGACCAAGACGCTGACCCTGGAGGTCGCGCAGCACCTCGGCGAGGGCCTGGTGCGCACGATCGCCCTGGAGCCGAACGACGGCCTGGTGCGCCAGTCGCCGGTGACCGACACCGGCTCCGGCATCACGGTGCCGGTCGGCGACGTCACCAAGGGCCGGGTGTTCAACACCCTGGGCCGCATCCTGAACGAGCCCGAGGCCGAGTCGGAGATCACCGACCGGTGGACGATCCACCGCAAGGCCCCGGCGTTCGACCAGCTCGAGTCGAAGACCGAGATGTTCGAGACCGGTCTGAAGGTCATCGACCTGCTGACCCCGTACGTCAAGGGCGGCAAGATCGGCCTGTTCGGCGGCGCGGGCGTGGGCAAGACCGTGCTCATCCAGGAAATGATCATGCGTGTGGCGAAGCTGCACGAGGGCGTTTCCGTGTTCGCCGGCGTCGGCGAGCGCACCCGTGAGGGCAACGACCTGATCGAGGAGATGCGGGACTCCGGCGTGCTGCCGCAGACCGCGCTCGTCTTCGGGCAGATGGACGAGCCGCCGGGCACCCGGCTGCGCGTCGCGCTGGCCGGTCTGACCATGGCGGAGTACTTCCGCGATGTGCAGAAGCAGGACGTGCTGTTCTTCATCGACAACATCTTCCGCTTCACGCAGGCCGGTTCCGAGGTCTCCACGCTGCTGGGCCGTATGCCCTCGGCCGTGGGCTATCAGCCGAACCTGGCGGACGAGATGGGCGTGCTCCAGGAGCGCATCACCTCGACGCGCGGTCACTCGATCACCTCGATGCAGGCGATCTACGTGCCCGCCGACGACCTGACCGACCCGGCGCCCGCCACCACGTTCGCCCACCTGGACGCCACCACGGTGCTCTCCCGGCCCATCTCCGAGAAGGGCATCTACCCGGCGGTGGACCCGCTGGACTCCACCTCGCGGATCCTGGACCCGCGGTACGTCTCGCAGGACCACTACCAGTGCGCCTCGCGCGTCAAGGGGATCCTCCAGAAGTACAAGGACCTCCAGGACATCATCGCGATCCTCGGTATGGACGAGCTGAGCGAGGAGGACAAGCTCCCCGTTCAGCGCGCCCGCCGCATCGAGCGCTTCCTGTCGCAGAACACCCACGCGGCGAAGCAGTTCACCGGCCTCGACGGCTCGGACGTGCCGCTGGACGAGTCGATCGCCGCGTTCAACGCGATCGCCGACGGTGAGTACGACCACTTCCCGGAGCAGGCGTTCTTCATGTGCGGTGGCCTGGACGACCTGAAGGCCAAGGCCAAGAAGCTGGGCGTTTCCTGACGCCGACGCGCGATACCCGATCGGGGGCGGGGTCGATGCTCACCCCGCCCCTCGGGTGACCGCGCGTGCCCATTATTCTTCTGCAAGCCAGACATCCAGGGATGAGGAGCCATCGTGGCTGAGCTGCACGTCGAGTTGGTCGCCGCCGACCGCCAGGTATGGTCCGGCAAGGCCAGTCTGGTCGTCGCGCGCATCACCTCGGGCGACATCGGCATCATGCCCGGACACCAGCCGCTGCTCGGCGTGCTCCAGGAGGGCCCGGTGACCATCCGCACGACGGGTGAGACCGGTGAGGGCACGGTGGTGGCCGCGGTGCACGGCGGTTTCATTTCGTACACGGACGGTAAGCTGTCGCTGCTCGCGGAGATCGCCGAGCTGTCGGAGGAGATCGACGTCGAGCGGGCCGAGCGCGCTCTGGAGCAGGCGCGATCCGAGGCGGACGCGGCGGCCGAGCGGCGCGCGGACGTCCGGCTCCGGGCCGCCGCCGCGGCGGCGGGGCGCTGACGCCCGCTCCGGCACAGGGGATTCGGCACCGGGCACGAGAGCACACGACGAGGCGAGGAGGTCGGTCGAGATGGTCCTCGCCTTGCTTGTGGCGGTCGGCGCGGTGCTCCTGCTCGTCGTCGCGGGCCTGTTCGGCTTCGGGGCCAGGCGGCGGCTGATCCAGCGCTCGGGCGGCACCTTCGACTGCAGCGCCCGCTTCGCCCCGCCCCGGACCGGGCAGTCGCCCGGCAAGGGCTGGCTGTACGGCGTGGCCCGGTACAACGGGGACAACGTCGAGTGGTTCCGCGTCTTCTCCTACGCCCCGCGCCCCCGGCGGACGCTTCAGCGTGACCAGATCCAGGTCCGGGAGCGGCGGGTGCCGCAGGGCGAGGAGGAGCTGGCGCTGCTGCCGGGCGCGGTGGTGCTGAGCTGCCACCACAACGGGACCGACGTGGAGCTGGCGATGAGCGAGGACGCGCTGACCGGATTCCTCGCCTGGCTGGAGGCGGCCCCGCCCGGCCAGCGGGTGAACGTGGCCTGACGCTCTCCCCGCTCTCTTCTTCTCCCTTCTTTCTCTTCTGCCTTTTTCCCATTCGTCTCCTGGCTCAGGAGAAGGGGCCGGTGCCGTCCGTCAGCCGCTGGGCGAGGACGGCCGCCTGGACGCGGCTGCGGAGACCGAGCTTGCCCAGGACGCGGCTGACATGCGTCTTCACCGTCGCCTCGGCCATCCGGAGCCGCTCGGCGATCTCCGCGTTCGACAGGCCCTCGCCGACGTGGACGAGCACCTCGCGCTCGCGCGGGGTGAGCGTGCCGAGCGCCGTCGCGTCCGGCGCCGGGGGGCGCGGGCCCGGCGTGCGGCGCGCGAACTCGGCGATCAGGCGGCGGGTGACGGCCGGGGCGATCATGCCCTCTCCGGCGGCGACCGTGCGGACGGCGGAGACCAGGGTGGCCGCGTCGCTGTCCTTGAGCAGGAATCCGCCCGCTCCGGCCTGGAGCGCGCCGAAGACATACTCGTCGAAGTCGAACGTGGTCAGGACCAGCACCTCCGCCAGGGCCTCGGCGGTGATCGCGCGGGTCGCCGAGACGCCGTCCAGGCGCGGCATCTGCACGTCCATCAGCACCACGTCCGGCCGCAGCTCGCGGGCCAGCCGGACCGCCTGCTCGCCGTCGGCCGCCTCCGCCACCACCTCGACGCCGGACGCGGCGCGCAGGATCAGCACCAGGCCCTGCCGCACCGACGCCTGGTCCTCGGCGACGAGCACCCGGATGGTCATGACGTCAACACCCTTTCCGCGAGGGGGAGACCGGCCGTGACGCGCCAGACGGGCGCGCCGTCCTCCGCCATGGCGGGGCCGGCGGAGAATCCGCCGCTGAGCAGCTCCACGCGCTCCCGCATGCCGATCAGGCCCGCGCCGGAGCCGGGCGCGCGGGAGGGCGTCCGGTCGTGGAACGGGCTGGTGACGGTGACGGTCAGGACGTCCGCCTCCTGCCGGAGGACCACGGTGACCTCGCCGGGTGCGGCGTGCTTCACCGCGTTCGCCAGGGACTCCTGGACGATGCGGTACGCCGCGAGCTCCACGGGGACGGGCAGGGCGGCGCCTGGCGGGCGCTCGTCGCGGCCGGTGAACCGCAGACGCCCGGCCGCGCCGTCGCGGACGGCCCGGCGGAGCAGGGCGTCCAGACCGGCCGGGCCGTCCAGGCCGGGTGTCGCCTCGACGCCGGCGCTGTCGCCCTGCTGGCGCAGCAGCCCGATGAGACCGCGCATCTCGGCCAGGCCGCGCGTGCTGTTCTCCCTGATGACCTTCAGGGCCTCGCGGGCGGCGGCGGGCTCCTCGACGGAGAGCGCGGCGGTGGAGTGGATGGCTATGGCGGACAGGTGGTTGGCCACGCGGTCGTGCAGCTCGCGCGCCATCCGGGCGCGCTCGGCGGTGACCGCCTGGACGCGGTCCATTTCGGCCAGCAGCGCGGTCTGCTCGGCGCGCAACCGCTCGGCCGCCACCGTCGCCCGGTGGTCGCGGATGATCACCCCGGTCCAGGCGGGGGCGGTGGTGATGCCCCCGCACAGCGCCCCGAACAGCAGGCCCTCGCCGCCGCCCACCCAGGCCACGGCGGCGAGGGTGAGCGCCACGGTGACCACGCCGCTGCCCCGGACCACCGCCCGGGAGAGGCGGGTGGAGCCGTAGACCACCGCGGCGTACACCACGTCGGTAAACATGATCATGACGGCGAGGAGGCCACCGGTGACGGCGTCGACGATCAGCGCGGCGACCGCGAGGGCCATCGCCGTCGCGGGAGCGGTGCGGCGCAGCAGCTCGGCGCCGCACATCGCCGCGAGTCCCACGAGGACGGCGGGACCGTGCGGGCGGTCGGGCACCACGGTGTAGAGGCCGAAGACGACGCACAGCAGCCCGCCGGCCAGGCCGGCCGCGGCGATCCACACATCGTGGCGGTGGGGGCGGAGCGAGCTGAGCATGGCTCCATGAGAGCACGCCGGGCCGGGGCGGCGGGGGCGGCGGGCCCCCCCCCCCCGCCCCCCCCCCCCCGCCCCCGCCCCGCCGAAAACATGGAAGCCGGCTTCCGCGCCGAAAATAGCTCGTCGGCAAGGTCTTATGGTCATAAGTGACCTTGTGTTAGTGACGCACACGGAAGCGCGGAGTGAAGACACTATCCTGATCTTCGTCAGCGTCAGAGGTGTATAAGAGTCAGGTCCGACCGGAAGGAGACCGCTGTGCTCGTCGCTCTGATCGGCGCCGCCGAGGTGGGGTTCTGGCTGTTGCTGGGGGCCGGCCTGGTGGCGCGTTATCCGCTGCGGATGCCCCGGCTCGGTGGCGCGCTGCTGCTGTGCGTCCCGTTGATCGACGTGCTGCTGCCGACCGCCACGGCCCTGGATCTGCGGCGGGGCGCGGAGCCGTCGGCGGCCCCCGGGCTGGCGGCGCTCTACCTCGGCTTCACCGTGGCGTACGGCCACTATCTGATCCGCTGGGCGGACGGGCACGCGGCCCACCGCTGGGCCGGGGCCCCGCCTCCGGCGAAGCCCCCGCGGTACGGTGCGGCGCGGGCGCGCCACGAGTGGCGCCTGTGGACCATGACGCTGGTCGCGGTGCTGATAGCCCTGGCGGTGCTCCAGGCGATGATCTGGGCGATCGGCGACCCGGGGCGGACCGATCCGCTGCGCGGCTGGCAGTTCACGGCGCTGCGGGTTCTCGGCATCCACGGGCTGATCGCCGTGTGCTACACGGTCTGGCCCCGGCGGGAGTCCCGGCCGCGGGAGGCGGCCGGGCGCCGCTGAGCCGCCCGGGGGCGGCGGCGCCCGGGGTCAGCGCAGGGGATCGTGGCCCCAGTTCATGAGGGAGTGCCGCCACCGGGTGTCGCGGACGTCGCCGTCCGGACGCTGCTTGGTGTGGCGGCTGACGTAGCCGACGACCTTGCGCATGTGGGCGATGTCGTCGTCCGACAGGTCGGCCTTCTTCATGCGCTGGAGGTGCACGATCCGCCGGCCCGAGGCGTGTCCGACGCTCTCGCCGCCGTCCTTGTGCTGGCCGGCGGCGCGTGACGGCTCGGTGCGCAGCCACCGTTCCAGCGCTGAGGGCGGCAGGTTCACCGCCTGGTGGAACTCCCTGATCGTCTCGTCGCGGTCGGGACGGCTCATGATCCGCCGCCCTTCCGCTTCCGCAGGGCGTCCGGCCGGTGGACCGCCCTGCCGCCCGACTTCTCGCTCTCCACCTCGTACTGGGGAGCGTCGGGGGAGGCGGCGACCGTCCGGCCGGCCGCGCGCGTCCGCTTGTCGATCTTCCGTTTCACGGTGCCTTCGGCGGTGCTGCCGTGGCTCTTCCACGACACCCGGTCACCCGGGTGGAACTCGGAATCCTTGGCCATGACTCTGCCCCTTGTCTGGGTCTTCGTCCGGGAATCCTCCGAATCGCGAGGTGCGGGACGGGTTCCCCGAGGGGCGGGCGGTGATTCCTCCGCGTCAGCGGTTTTCGCCGGGCACCCACAGGACGTCGCCGATCTCCTTGTTCGCCGTCCTGGCCAGGATGAACAGAAGGTCGGAGAGCCGGTTGAGGTAGGTGGCGGTGAGCTGGTTCATGACATCGCCGTGGACCTCCAGCGCGGCCCAGGTGGACCGCTCGGCGCGGCGGACCACGGTGCACGCCTGGTGCAGCAGGGCCGCGCCGGGGGTGCCGCCGGGGAGGATGAAGCTGCGCAGCTTCTCCAGGTCGGCCAGGAAGCGGTCGCAGTCGGCTTCGAGCCGGTCGATGTAGCTCTGCTCGACCCGCAGCGGCGGGGATTCGGGGTTCTCGACGACCGGGGGGGCGAGGGCCGCGCCGACGTCGAACAGGTCGTTCTGGACCCGGACGAGCACGGTCTTGACGTCCTCGGGCAGGCCGCCGAGGGCCAACGCCGTCCCGATGACGGCGTTGGCCTCGTTGGCGTCGGCGTAGGCGGCGATCCGCAGGTCCGTCTTGGCCGTGCGGCTCATGTCGCCCAGGGCGGTGGTGCCGGAGTCTCCGGTACGGGTGTAGATCCGCGTGAGGTTGACCATGCGGGGAGCGTACCGCGCGGCTCTCAGGCGCCCGCCTTGCGGAAGAGCCGCGTACCGAGGGTGAGGGAGACGGCGGTGAACGCGGCGGTGACCGCCGCGCCGAGTGCCAGCGAGCCGTCGCCGTAGTCCCCGACGAACGCCGCCCGCACGCCCTCCACCAGATACCGGAAGGGGACGAAGTGAGATATGACGTCGAGCCAGGCCGGGGCCAGGGCCATCGGGAGGAGGATGCCGGAGAGCAGCATCGCGGGCAGGTTGATGGAGTTGATGACCGGGGCGAACTCCTGGATGGTGTTCACCCGCATCGCGAAGGCGTAGGACAGCGAGGCCAGGGAGATGGCCAGCGCCGCGACGAAGACGAACCCGATCGCGACACCCAGCACCGGCGCCCGGAGGCCGAAGGCGACGCCGACGGTGACCAGGATCAGCGACTGGACGAGGAGCAGGGTCGCGTCGCGCAGCACCCGGCCCAGCAGCAGGGCGAGGCGGCTGACGGGGGTCACCCGCATCCGCTCGACCACGCCGAGCTGCTTCTCGACGATGATGCCGAAGCCGGCGAAGGCGGCGCTGAACAGGCCGAGCTGGACCAGGAGTCCGGGCACGAGGGTCTGCCAGGAGTCGCCCTCGCCGCCCAGCGGCACGTCCTCCAGGAGAGGGCCGAAGAAGGCGAGGAAGAGCATCGGCTGGAGCATCCCGAAGATCAGGCTGATCCGGGAGCGGAGCGTCTGCCGCAGATAGCGGTCGTAGATCAGGGCGGTGTCGGACAGGACGGTGGACATGGCGGGCGGGACCCCTCGGTCTGTGGGCGTCGGGCAGCGGGTGGCGGGCGGTCAGAGCGCGACCGGGGCGAGGTCGTCCTTCTTGGGACCGCGGCCCGTGATGGCGATGAAGGTGTCCTGGAGGGTGGCGTCGGGCGACCCGCCGTGGCGGGTCTTCAGCTCCTCCGGGGGGCCCTCCGCCACGACACGCCCGTCGTCGACGATGATCAGCCGGTCGGACAGGGCGTCCGCCTCGTCGAGGTAGTGCGTGGTGAGGAAGACGGTCGTGCCGTGCTCGGACCTGACGCGGCGGATCAGGTCCCACAGGTCGGCGCGGCTGCCCGGGTCCAGGCCCGTGGTCGGCTCGTCGAGGAAGACGATCTCGGGCCGGTGGGTGAGCGCCAAGGCGATGTCCAGCCGCCGCTTCTGGCCTCCCGACAGCTCGGCGCACTTGCGCTCCAGCAGCTCCGTCAGGTCCAGATCGGCGGCGAGGGCCTCGATGCGGGTGGCGGCCTCGGCCTTGGACAGGCGGTAGAGGCGGCCCTGGAGCATCAGCTCGTTCCGCACCGTCTCGCTGGGGTCGACGCCGCTGGACTGGGCGACATACCCGATGCGCTGCCGGACGAGCGCGGGCTCCCGGGCCAGGTCGTGCCCGGCCACGGTGGCGGTGCCGCGGGTGGGCGGCAGCAGGGTGGTCAGCATGCGGAGCGTCGTGCTCTTCCCCGCGCCGTTGGGCCCGAGGAAGCCGAGGATCTCGCCGGGCTCGACGGTCATGTCGATGCCGCGCACGGCCTCCACCGTGCCCCGCTTGGTCTCGAAGGTGCGCGCGAGGTCGTGAGTGGTGAGGATCGGAGCCATGTCATCAGAAAACCAGACCAGATCTAAATTTGCAATGTCACCAAGTTTTCAGGTTGGCCAAAAATGGTTACCATGGCGGCATGGCCGGGCTCAGAGAACGCAAAAAGCAGCAGACGAGACTCCACATCTCGGATGTGGCGACCGGGCTGTTCCTGGAGCGCGGCTTCGACGCGGTGACCGTCGCGGAGGTCGCGGAGGCGGCGGACGTCTCCGTCAACACCGTCTACAACTACTTCCCCACCAAGGAGGACCTGTTCCTGGACCGGGGCGCCGAGTTCGTCGACCGCCCCTCCCGCCGGGTGCGGGAGCGCCTCCCCGGTGAGTCCGCCGCCGACGCCGTGCTGCGCGGCCTGCGCGAGGACATCGCCGACCGGCAGCCGTGGATGGGCCTGACCGAGGGGTACGGCCGCTTCATGCGGATCGCCTTCGGCTCCTCGGCGCTGATGGCCCGCCTGATGCGGATGCAGCAGGAGACCACGCAGCGGCTGTCCGAGACGCTGGCCGAGGAGGTCGGCGCCGAGGACGGCGACCACACGCCCAGCCTGATCGCCCTCCAGCTCATGTCCCTCCAGGGCGACATCTACCGCACGGCCGGCATGTGCGCGATGGAGCGGCGGACCGTCGACCGGACCGCGCGGGTGATGCTGGAGAGGCTGGAGGTGGCGGAGTCACTCATGAGCGAACAAGTGCGCGGCTACGCGCGCCGTCCCCCCGCCTGAACCGCCCGGCGCGCCGTGATGCGCGTCTCTTCTCGTCCCACGGACTGCCAACGCTCGCTAGGGTCTGGGATTCTCGGCTGGCACGCATCAAGGGAGATCACACGTGGCCAGGAAGCTCGCCGTCATCGGGGCCGGACTCATGGGTTCCGGCATCGCCCAGGTCGCCGCGCAGGCCGGCTGGGACGTCGTCCTGCGGGACGTCACCGAGGACGCCCTGACCCGTGGTGTGCGCGGTATCGAGGCCTCGGTCGCCAAGTTCACCGCCAAGGGCCGGCTGACGGACGCCGACGCCGAGGCGGCCCTCGCCCGGATCACCACCACCACCGATCTCGACGCCGCGGGCGACGCGGACGTCGTGGTCGAGGCAGTGTTCGAGAACGCCGAGGTCAAGCAGGAGCTGTTCCGGGCCCTCGACGGCCTCGTCAAGGACACCGCGCTCCTGGCCTCCAACACCTCCGCCATCCCCATCACCAAGCTCGCCGCCGTCACCTCGGCTCCCGAGCGGGTGGTAGGGACCCACTTCTTCTCGCCGGTGCCGATGATGGCGCTGTGCGAGCTGGTCCGCGGCCACAAGACGAGCGACGAAACCCTCGCCGCCGCCCGGGAGTTCGCCGAGTCCCTCGGCAAGACCTGCGTCGTCGTCAACCGCGACGTCGCCGGTTTCGTCACCACCCGCCTGATCTCCGCCCTGGTGGTCGAGGCGATCAAGCTCTACGAATCCGGCGTCGCCAGCGCCGAGGACATCGACACCGCCTGCCGGCTGGGCTTCGGGCACGCCATGGGCCCGCTCGCCACCGCCGACCTCACCGGCGTCGACATCATCCGGAACGCCACGGAGAACATCTACGCCGAGTCCCGCGACGGGAAGTTCGCCGCACCGGAGCTGCTCCGGCGCATGGTGGACGCCGGGGACCTCGGCAGGAAGAGCGGGCAGGGCTTCTACCGCTACTGAGCCCTCCCGGCATCGGGGACCCCGCACCGACCGGGTCCACCGCTACCGGACCCCGCACGGCTTGGGGATCACCCTTGCGGGTGATTTCGGTACCGGTTCGAGCGCGCACGGCAACTGAGCGGCACCTCGGACCGTCAGGTTTAGCAGTCGTTGACCATCGTTCCAGCGGAACGGGAGCGCATCATGCACATCACGGGCGACCACGCCAGGCTGGTCGTCGGCGGGCGCCTGGACGTGCGCAGCGCGGCGGACGCCAAGACGGCGCTGCACCGGGCCGTCGACTCGGGCCAGGGCGACCTCGTCCTCGACCTCAAGCACCTCGACTCCTGGGACGCCACGGGCCTCGGGGTCATCATGGGCGCCCACCGCCGGGCCGGCCGGTGCGGGCGGCGGCTGGTGCTGCACGACGTCCCGCCGCAGATGCAGCGCGTGCTGGTCGCCACCAGGCTGCACCGCATCCTCACGATTGCCCCTTAACCGGCGGGCGTTTTCTGCGTATCGTGCGGCTCCGGCCGCCGTGCGTACGAAAAGCGGCGGTAGCGTTCGCTCCGGCGGGCAGCTCGTCCGCACCACATTCGAGAGACATCGACCATGGACGTGAACCACTCCGCCCCCGAGGGGGAGCAGCCCCCCGAGCCGACGACCGGCGGCGCCGGCCCCGCGCGGGCCGTCGAGCTGGTCGCCGGGGACTTCCTGGTCACCGTCAACGCCGTCGACGGCAGCGAGATCGTGTCCTGCCCGCCCGGGCGCCGCCCGATCGTTCCGCGCCGCGTCCCCGCCGCCCCCGCCGGAGCCGGGCCCGACGGGCCGGGCGGATCCGGCGGACCGGACGAAGGGCCCGCGCCCGGAGGGCAGGACGGCGAGGCGCCGCTGCTGGAGCGCGACGAGATACGGCACCGGCTCGGCCGGCTGCTGGCCCAGGGCCGCTCGGTCCGCCTCACCGGCGCGCCCGGCACCGGCCGCACCGCCCTCCTCGACGCCGTCGCCCGCGACTGCGCCGGGCTCGCCCCGGCCGGGGTGATCTGTCTCAGCGGTCACCGCCGGACCCCCTCGGACGTGCTCCACGAGCTGTACGCCGCCGCGTACCACACCCCGGCCCACCGGCCGGGCCCCACCGAACTCACCGCCGGGCTGCGGGACATCGGCGCGGTGGTCGTGATCGACGACCTGGAGTTCGGCGGCGCCGGGCTCGACGAGGTCCTCGACGCCACGCTCGAGTGCGCGTTCCTGATCGCGGGCCCGCCGGGCGTCCCCGACGCCACCGGCGCCTCCCGGGTGGAGGAGCTCCTCCTCCCCGGCCTCAGCCGCTCCGCCGCGCTGGAACTGCTGGAATCCCGCGCCGGCCGCCCCCTGGACCAGGACGAGACCGACTGGGCGGCCGAGCTGTGGTCCGACACCGAGGGGCTGCCGCAACGTTTCGTCCAGGCCGCCGCCGTGCTCCGCCACCGCGGTGGGCCGGACGTGCCGCTGCCCGGCTCCGTCACCCTGACCGTGACCCTCGCCGCCGCGCTCTCCGGCGCGGCCCGCGAGGTGCTGCGGCTCGCCGTCGCCCTCGGCGGCGACATGCCGGAGCCGGCCAGGCTGCCCTCGCTCACCGGTGAGGAGGGGGCCGCCGAGGCGTACACCGAGCTGCTGGAGTCCGGTCTCCTGACCCGGCGCGGGCGGCGCCACGGGCTCGCGACCGGCGTCGTCGCGGACCTGCTCGCGGCCGGTTACGGCGAGGGCTCGGCCGACCGGACCCTCAGCACCGCCTGGCGCTACACCTGGTGGCTGTCCGAGGCCGGGGTCACCCCCGCCACGGTCGAGCCCGAGGCCGAGGTGCTGCTCTCCGTGCTCCGCGCGGCGCACCGCGCGGGCCACGCCACCGCTGTCGCCACGCTCGCCCGCGCGGCGGCCCCGATGCTCGCCGCCACCCTGCGCTGGGGGCTGTGGGAACGGGTCCTGCGCAGTGGCCAGGAGGCGGCCCGCACGGCCGGAGAGGTCGCCCAACAGGCGTACTTCCACCACGAGCTGGGCGTGCTCGCCATCTGCGCGGGCCGCCTCGACGGCGCCCGCTCCGAGCTGGAGGCGGCCACCGCCCTGCGCGGCGCCGTCGCCGACGCGGCCGGCGCGGTCGCGGGCCGCCGGGCGCTGGCCCTGGTCGCCGACCTGACCAGCCCCCGCGTACCGGAACGCGCACCCGAACCCGCGTCCGGTCCCGACGTCACCACGACCGCGCCCATTCCGTTGCCGCTTCCGGCCCCCGCGTCGGAGGACGTCACCCGCGTGATCCTCCGCGCGCCGGTGGGCGGGCGCGGCCAGGGGCTCGTACTCCTCCTCCTCGTCCACCGGCGCGCGGAGGATCACGCGGGTGACGTCCTCGGCCCTGGTCGCCGACCTGACCAGCCCCCGCGTACCGGAACGCGCACCCGAACCCGCGCCCCCGCCCGGACCGGCACCCACGCCCGCGCCCGCGCCGGACGGCGCTCCCGAACCCGCGTCCGGTCCCGACGTCACCACGACCGCGCCCATTCCGTTGCCGCTTCCGGCCCCCGCGTCGGAGGACGTCCCCCGCGTGATCCTCCGCGCGCCGGTGGACGAGGAGGAGGAGTACGAGCCCCTGGCCGCGCCCGCCCACCGGCGCGGCGTGGTCGCCGCGGCGGCGGGCGGTCTGCTGCTCGCGGTGCTCGGCACGGTCCTGGTGCTCGGCATGGGCTCGGACCAGGACGACGCCCCGGGGAACGTCCAGCACCGCGACCCGGCGGTCACCGACGACATCCCCGTGGCGGAGGACAGCGGAACGCCCTCCGAGTCGCCGACGAGCAGCTCCCCGGACCCGTCCGACAGCCCGTCGCCCACGGAGAGCGCCTCCCCGGACGACCCGGAGACCCCCTTCGTCCCGGCCGACCCGACGACCCGCGAGCCGGGCGCGTCCGACGACCCCACCACCGGCGAGCCGAGCACGTCCGGCACCACCGGTGGCGGCTCCACGACCGCCGGGGGCGGCCAGGAGGCCGGCGGCTCCGACGCGGGCGGTACGGAGGACGGCGGCACCGACGCCGGTGGCGCCGACCCGGGCGGTTCGGACGACGGCGGCACCGAAGAGGGCGGTGCCGACCAGGGCGGTGCGGGCAACGGCGGGACCGACGAGGGCGGCGCGGCGGAGGGCGGGACCGACGAGGGCGGCGCGGCGGAGGGCGGCACCGAAGAAGGCGGTGCCGCCCCTGTCTCTTTCTCCTCTATACCCCTCTCCCCCTCTTCGCCTGTGTGGGGGGCGGGGAGGGGGGTGAAGGGGGCGGGGGCCGGGGGGGGCCGGGGGGGGGGGGGCCCCCCGGCGGGGGGGGGGGCCCCCCCCCCGCCCCCCCCCCCCCCCCCCCCCCCCCCCTCGGCACCGCCCGTCACACCGGACGGGGCAGCGGCGGTCGGCGCCGCCTGAACGACCGTCTGAACGACCGCCGAAGACACGGCGGACACGACGAGCCGGCCGCGCCCCGGGGAAGCGGGCACGGCCGGCGGTCCGTCAGAAGAGGCGCAGCTTGTCGTCGTCGATGCCGCGCAGCGCCTCGTAGTCGAGCGTCACGCACCGGATGCCCCGGTCCGTGGCCAGGGTCCTGGCCTGCGGCTTGATCTCCTGCGCCGCGAACACGCCCCGCACCGGGGCCAGCAGCGGATCGCGGTTGAGCAGCTCCAGGTAACGCGTGAGCTGCTCCACCCCGTCGATCTCGCCGCGCCGCTTGATCTCCACGGCGATCGTGCCGCCCTCGGCGTCCCGGCCCAGGATGTCCACCGGGCCGATCGCCGTGGGGTATTCGCGGCGGATCAGCGTGCAGCCCTCGCCCAGCGTGTCCATCCGGTCCGCGAGCAGCTCCTGGAGGTGCGCCTCCACGCCGTCCTTGATCAGCCCGGGATCGACGCCCAGTTCGTGCGACGAGTCGTGCAGGATCTCGGCCATCGTGATGATGAGCTTCTCACCCGCCTTGTTCTCCACCGTCCACACGGCGGTGCCGTCCGGGGCGCTCTCCTTCAGCGTGCATGGCGGGGACATCCAGTTGAGCGGCTTGTACGCCCGGTCGTCCGCGTGGATCGACACGGAGTTGTCCGCCTTGACGAGGATCAGCCGTGGCGCGAGGGGGAGATGGGCGGTGAGCCGGCCGGCGTAGTCGACCGAGCAGCGGGCGATGACGAGACGCATGGGGTCAGCCTAGAGGTCCGCCGGACGGCGGATCACACCCCGACCGGCTCCCGCTCGGAGGCGGGCGACTCGCCCCGGCCGACGCCCTCGCCGTGGCCGCCGCCGTGGCCGTCGTCGATCAGCGTCGCCTCGTCGAACGGCGCCGAGCCCGTGAGGACGTCCCGCATCCGGCCCTTGTCGATCTCCTTGGTCCACGTCCCGATGACGACCGTCGCCACCGCGTTGCCCGCGAAGTTCGTCAGGGCCCTGGCCTCGCTCATGAAACGGTCGATGCCGACGATCAGCCCGACGCCGTCGAGGAGTTCGGGGCGGTGCGACTGGAGGCCGCCGGCCAGGGTGGCCATGCCGGCGCCGGTCACGCCCGCCGCGCCCTTGGACGCGATGATCATGAACCCGAGCAGCGAGATCTGCTCGCCGATCGACAGCGGGTCGCCCATCGCCTCGGCGATGAACAGCGACGCCATGGTCAGGTAGATCGCGGTGCCGTCGAGGTTGAACGAGTACCCCGTCGGGACGGTGATGCCGACGACCGGGCGGCTGACGCCCGCGTGCTCCATCTTCGCGATCAGGCGCGGCAGCGCCGACTCCGACGACGACGTGGACAGGATCAGCAGGAATTCACGGCCGAGGTAGCGCAGCAGGCTGAAGATGTTCACCCCGGAGACCACCCGCAGCACCAGCCCGAGGATGCCGAACACGAAGAGCAGACACGTCGCGTAGAAGCCGAACATGATGACGGCCAGCGACCGCAGCGCGTCCGTGCCGGTCTCGCCGACCACGGCCGCGATCGCGCCGAACGCGCCCACCGGCGCCAGCCACATGATCATGGCCAGAACGCGGAACACCACCCGCTGGATGAGCCCGATGCCGCGCAGCACCGGCTCGCCCGCCGGGCCGAGCGCCTGGAGCGCGAAGCCGACGAGCAGCGCGATCAGCAGGGTCTGGAGGACCTCGCCCTCGGTGAGGGCGGAGACCATCGTGGTCGGGATGATTCCGAGCAGGAAGTCCGTGGTCGACTCGTGCGCGCCCTCGGCCTGGGCCACGCCCGCGTCCCGGGTCGCCTCGGTGAGGTGCAGCCCGGAGCCCGGCTCCAGGATGTTGCCGACGAGCAGGCCGATGGCCAGGGCGAACGTCGACATCACGAGGAAGTAGCCGAGTGCCAGGCCGCCGACCGCGCCCACCTTGGCCGCCTTGCGGACGGAACCGATGCCCAGCACGATCGTGCAGAAGATCACCGGCGAGATCATCATCTTGATCAGGTTGACGAACCCGGTGCCGAGCGGCTTCAGCTCGACCCCGGCGTCCGGGGCGGCCAGCCCGACCGCGATACCGGCGGCGACCGCCAGGATCACGGCGATGTACAGATAGTGCGACCGGTCACGTTTCTTGACCGGCGTCGCGGTGGTGCTCACCGTCTCGGACACGGTGGCTGCCTCCTCGTCGTCGTGGAGCGCGGGTGGGGAGTGGGGAAGTGCGGTGCGGAAACGGGGTGCGCGAGCACACGTTCCGGCGCGACGTCTCCGCGACTATTCACCCGCGTGAGACGCCCGTCACGTTTCCGTTCATAGCGTTCGCACTGCCGCGACCTGCTCCTTTGCCCCGGACGACGGGTTTCGGCCATCGTCGGCACCCGGGCACACTGGCGGCATGCGACTGCCTCGCCTCTCCCGTCCGCGCAGCCTGGCCGGCCAGCTCTTCGCCATGCAGATCGTGCTGGTCACCGTCGTGGTGGCGGTCTGCGCGCTGTTCGCCTACCTCTCCGGCCGGGCCCAGGCGGAGGAGGCCGCGCGGGATCTGGTGACTGCCGCCGCGCAGGGCGTCGCGGGCTCGCCGTCGGTGCGGGCGGCCGTCGCGTCGGACGACCCGACGGCGCTGCTCCAGCCGTTCGCCGAGCAGGTCCGCCGGGACACCGGGATCACCTTCGTGACGATCATGGACCCCTCCGGCATCCGCTGGACCCACCCCGATCCGGAGCGGATCGGCGAGAAGTTCGTGGGCCATATCGGCCCGGCCCTGGAGGGCGAGACCTTCACCGAGACGTACACCGGCACGCTGGGCCGGTCGGTCCGCGCGGTGACCCCGGTCCGCGGCGAGGACGGCACGATCGTGGCCCTGGTCAGCGCCGGTCTGGCCGTCGAGGAGATCGGGGATCAGGTCGCCCGGCAGGTGACCGCCCTGATCGTGGTCGCCGCCGGGGCGCTCGCCCTCGGCGGCGTCGGCACGTACGCCGTCAACGCCCGGCTGCGCCGCCACACCCACGGGATGAACGCCCGGGAGCTGAGCCGCCTCCACGACTACCACCAGGCCACCCTGCACGCGGTCCGCGAGGGACTGCTGCTGCTCGACGGCGACGGCCGCATCGCGCTGATCAACGACGCCGGCCGGGAGCTGCTGGGCCTGACCGGCGATCAGGTCGGCCGCCCCGTCACCGCCCTGGGCCTGACCGGGCCGCTGACCGAGGCGCTGCTGGCGGACGGGCCCCGCGTGGACGAGGTGCACGTGACCCACGACCGCATCCTCGTCGTCAACACCTCCCCGGTCTCCGGCGGCGAGCGGCACGGCACGGTGGTGACCCTGCGCGACCACACGGAGATCCAGGCGCTGGCCGGGGAGCTGGACTCGGTGCGCGGCTTCGCGGAGGCGCTGCGCTCGCAGGCGCACGAGGCCGCCAACCGCCTGCACGCCGTCGTATCCCTGATCGAGCTGGGCCGGGCGGAGGAGGCCGTGGAGTTCGCCACGGCGGAGCTGGAGCTCGCGCAGGCGCTGACCGATCAGGTGGTCGGCGCGGTCGGCGAGCCGGTGCTCGCCGCGCTGCTGCTGGGCAAGGCGGCGCAGGCCAACGAGCGGGGCGTGGCGCTGGAGCTGGACGGCGACAGCCGGATGGACGACGGCGTGCTGCCCGCGACGCTCCCGGCCCGCGATCTGGTGACGATACTGGGCAACCTCATCGACAACGCCGTGGACGCGGCGCTGGAGGGCGCGGACGCCAGGACCCCGCAGGTCGCGGTGACGGCGCGGGCCACCGGGGACGAGCTGCTGCTGTCCGTGCGCGACACCGGTGGCGGCCTCGATCCGGAGCGGGCCGCCGACGCCTTCCGCCGGGGCTGGTCCACCCGGGGCGAGGGCCGCGGCCTCGGCCTGGCCCTCGTCGGCCAGGCCGTCCGGCGCAACCGCGGGACCGTCGCCGTCTCGCGCGCCCCGGGCGGCGGGGCGCAGTTCACCGTGCGGCTGCCGCTGCGCGCGGACACGGCGGTGCCCACATGAGCGGGGCCGACATGAGCGGGGCCGGTGTGAGCGGCGCCGGGCCGCCCGCCATCCGGGTCGCCGTCGTCGAGGACGACCCGCTGGCCGCCGAGGCCCACCGCCGGTACGTGGAGCGGGTCCCCGGCTTCACGGTGTGCGGCACCGCACACACCGCCGCCGGGGCGCGGCGGCTGCTGGAGACCACGCCCGTCGATCTGCTGCTGCTCGACCTCCACCTGCCCGACGGCCACGGCCTGCGGCTGGTCCGTTCGCTGCGCGCCGCCGGGCACCACGCCGACGTGATCGCGGTGACCTCGGCCCGCGATCTCGCCGTGGTGCGGGAGGGCGTCTCGCTCGGCGTCGTGCAGTACGTGCTGAAGCCGTTCGCGTTCGCCACGCTGCGGGACCGCCTCCTGCGCTACGCCGAGTTCCGCGCGGCGGTCGGCGAGGCGGGCGGCCAGGAGGAGGTCGACCGGGCCCTGTCGGCGCTGCGCTCGCCCCGGCCCGCCGTGCTGCCCAAGGGGATGAGCGAGCCCACGCTGGCCGCGATCACCCGGGTGCTGCGCGACGCCGCGCGGGAGGGTCTCACGGCCGCCGCGGCGGGCGAGGCGGCGGGTGTCTCGCGGATCACCGCCCGCCGCTGCCTGGAGCATCTGGTCGACGCGGGCCGTGCCGAGCGCCACCCCCGCTACGGACACGTCGGCCGCCCCGAGCTGTGCTACCGCTGGGTCGCCGAGCACCGTTAAGACACGTCGCGTTCGACGCTGGTGGGGCGGGGCCGGGCCTGCGATATGGGTGGGATTCATGGGAATCGGTCGGTGGCCAGTTATGTGCTCAATCCACTGACATGCACGGGCCACGCGGCCTACCGTTGAGCTGGAGTTCGTCGCCGCCGCAAGCGTCCGTGGACAGGGCGTTCACATGGTGGCGGAGTCCGGCCGTCCGCAAGACCCCCTGGCCAGGGGTCGCGAGAGGAGAATCCATGTCGCTCGACGTCTCACCGGCCCTCCTGGAGCAGGCCGAGCGAGGCGAGGTCGACGAAGCCGCATTCGTCGACTGCGTCCGAACTTCCCTGCCGTTCGCCTGGGACATGATCAGCACGCTGGTCGCCCGGCTCCAGGTCGACGGCGGCGAATTCGCCGACAACACCACACCCCCACCCGACGAGCAGGCCCGCGGCCAGCTCCTGCGCGCCCTCGCCAGCGACGCGATCAGGGGCTCGCTGGAACGTCACTTCGGAGTCAGGCTCGCCTTCCAGAACTGCCACCGCGTGGCGGTCTTCCCGCTCGGAGCCGCGTCCGAGACCTCCCACAACCGGTTCACGTCCATACGGGGCCAGATCCTCAACCAGTCGCCGGAGCTGCGGGACTGCTGACGGCATGGGCCTCGGCCACCGCCGTCGTTCCCCGTGCTGCCGCCCCCCTCGGCTCCGCGTGAACCGGGAGGAGCGGCAGCACCTCGTCGGCCAGCCGCCGCACGTTCGTCTCCGTCGTCGCGGTGTCGCCCGATCCCTCGACGAGCAGGGCGAAGCGGGTGATCCCCGTGCGCTCCGCCGTCGCCGCGAGCCGGTCCGCGCACAGCCGCGGCGGTCCCACCGGGTGCAGCTCGCACAGCAACTCCGTGTAGGCCATGGCGTCGCGCATCCGGCGCGGGCGCCCGTCCACGGTCCGGTGCGCGGCCAGTCCCTGGCGCAGCCAGCCGGGCAGCGCCCTGTGCAGCGTCGCGGCGGCCTCCGTCCGGCTGTCCGCGACCTGCGCCACCCCGACCGACACGTGGCCGGCGGCGGCGATGGCGTCGTCGCCCAGCCCGGTGGCGGCGGCCTCGGCGCGCCATAGCGCCACCATGTGCGCCTTCTCCTCGTCGCCGATGTGCATCCCCAGCAGCATCGGCAGCCCTCGCCGCGCCGCCTCCCTGACCGTGCCGGGAGAGGTGCAGGCCACCAGCACCGGCGGGCCGTCGTGCGTCCTGGGCACCACCGCGACCTCGCGGAACCGGTAGCGGTTCCCGTCCGCGCCGACGCTCGTCCCGCGCAGCCAGCGCAGCAGCAGGTCCAGCGACTCGGGGAAGCCCTTCTCCAGCGCCTCCACGCCGCCGCCGAAGACCTCCAGATCGATCCACGGTCCGCCGCGCCCGACACCCAGCGCGAACCGGCCCTCCGAGGTGATGTGCAGCAGCGCCGCCTGTTCCCCCAGCGACACCGGGTGCGTGGTCGTCAGCACGCTGATCGCCGTCCCGACCCGGATCCGCCGGGTCCTGCCCAGCAGCAGGGCCGCCAGGGTGGCCGCCGAGGGGCAGACCCCGTACGGCACGAAGTGGTGCTCCGCGAGCCACACCGAGTCGAGGCCCACCTCGTCGGCGGTCACCGCCGCGCGCACCGTCCGGTGCAGCGCCTCCGCGTCGCTCTGGCCGGGAAACCGGCCGGCCAGCGCGAATGTCCCGATCCGTAACGTCTTCATCGAGGTCGCCTCTCGCTCATGCGTTCGTCCACACGCATCACGCTTCCCCCATGGGCCCTAACGCATGACACGTGCCGTGGGCACGGGCCCAGGGCAGTTTTTTGATGATGGTCAGTCAGGATCGGGGTGCGCCGCCGATGCGTAGACTCGGGGTGCCGGGCCCTCGGGACCGGCCCGGCCCGCCGAACGACTTCGAGGTGTTCCCTTGTCTCCGCGTCGC
This sequence comes from Streptomyces specialis, assembly GCF_001493375.1. GTDB lineage: Bacteria > Actinomycetota > Actinomycetes > Streptomycetales > Streptomycetaceae > Streptomyces > Streptomyces specialis. The sequence goes on along the minus strand of NZ_LN929896.1, from coordinate 712,451 downwards.
AACCGCCCGCCCGGCGGTCAGCCCCGACCCCACGACAGCGGCCCGCGCGAGAGCGGCCTGGAGCAGACGGATCAGTGGCGGGGCGAGGAGTGGCTGGTGCGCCGGGTCGCGGGTGCCTCGGCGGCCAAGCCGTACCGCTGCCCGGGGTGCGACCAGGAGACCCCGCCGGGGGTGCCGCCCGTGGGGGCGGGGCCCCGGCTCGGCGCCGTCGACGCCCGCCGCCACTGGCACGGGGCGTGCTGGAACGCGCGGGACCGCCGCGGGGCGAGGATCCAGCGCTCGCGGAACGCGCCGCGCTACTGAGCGCGCGGCGCGTTCCGCGAGCCGGCCGGGTCAGGCGTCGGTGGAGGTCAGCCGGATGTGGGCGCCGACCAGGGCGGCGGCGGTCACCGCGGCCAGCAGCCCGAGCAGCGGCCAGCCCGTGGCGCCGTCGTCGCCCTCCATCGGGATGCGGTAGAGGGAGGCCAGGCCGTTGAGCGGTGAGTACTCGATCAGCGCCTCGCGGGTCGACTGGAGGCTCTCGCCGACCATGAACAGCGCGGTCAGCAGCGGCAGCAGCACGACGCCGAGCATGGTGGTGATGGCGCCGGCCGAGTGCCGCAGCAGCCCGCCCACGGCCAGCCCGAGCAGCCCGAGCAGCGACACGTAGAGCGCGGCGCCGACGGTCGCCCCCAGCCAGTGGCTGCCGGTCGCCACCAGCTCACCGTTCTCGATGGAGCCCTCCATCAGCGGGTCGTCGACCGCGTAGGACGGCAGCACCTGATCGGCGAGCATGGACGAGTGGATCAGCCCGGTCAGCGCGCAGGCGACCAGCGTCATCGTGAAGGCGAGGGCGAAGAACACCAGCGCCTTCGCCAGCAGCACCCGGCCGCGCTGCGGGCAGGCGGTGAGCGTGGTCCGCATCATGCCGGTGCCGTACTCGGAGGTGATCACCAGGACGCCGAGGGTGATGACGCAGATCTGCCCCAGCATCAGCCCGAAGAAGCCGCCCGCGAGCAGCGGCGCGCCCACGTACTCCTCGCCGCTGAGCGCGATCGCGTAGAGCAGGCCCACGCCGACCGTCAGCAGGAACATGATGATCAGCGTCCAGACCGTGGAACGGACCGTCCGGATCTTGGTCCACTCCGACGCGATGGCGTGCCCGAGGTGGGTCGCCCGCACGGGGATGGGCGAGGCGTAGCCCGGCGCGGCTCCCTGCGCGGGCGGCGTGAACGGCGGGGGCGGGGGAGGAAGGGAAGGGCGGGGGGGGGAGGGGGGGCCGCGGGGGGGGGGGGGGTCGGCGCGTTCAAGAGGAGGAGGGCATAGGAGATTTCTGCCCGGCTCGTGGGCGCGGAGATGTATATAGGAGACCGGGTGGGCCGGCGCGGGTGCCGGGGCGGCGAACTGGTGGAGACCCGCGCGCTGGTCGGCCGTCGAACGGTAGTCGACCGCGCCCTGCGTCATCCGCATGTACGCCTCCTCCAGCGACGCCTGGTGCGGCGACAGCTCCCACAACCGCGTCCCCGCCTCGTGGGCGAGGTCGCTGATCCGGGGGAGTTCGAGCCCGACGACCTTCAGCGCGCCGTCCTGCTCCGGCGTGACCTGGCCGCCCGCCGCGGACAGGGCGCGGACCAGGGCCTCGTGCTGCTCCGGTTCGCCCTCGGGGGTGCGGACCCGGGCGTAGCCGGTGGAGTTCTGCCGGATGAAGTCCTGCACCGGCATGTCGGCCATCAACTGTCCGCGCCCGATCACGATCAGGTGGTCGGCGGTCTGCGCCATCTCGCTCATCAGGTGGCTGGAGACGAACACCGTCCGGCCCTCGGCCGCCAGCCGCCGCATCAGGTTGCGGACCCAGAGGATGCCCTCCGGGTCGAGCCCGTTGACCGGCTCGTCGAACAGCAGCACCTGCGGGTCGCCGAGCAGCGCCGCCGCGATGCCGAGCCGCTGCCCCATGCCGAGCGAGAAGCCCTTGGACCGCTTCCGCGCCACGTCCTGGAGCCCGACCACGCCCAGCACCTCGTCCACGCGCCGGGCCGGGATGCCCGAGAGCTGCGCCAGGCACAGCAGGTGGGCCCGCGCGCTGCGCCCGCCGTGCTTGGCGTTCGCGTCGAGCAGCGCGCCGACCTGGCGCGGCGCGTTCGGGAGCTGCCGGTACGGGTAGCCGCCGATGGTGACGCCGCCCCCGGTCGGCTGGTCCAGGCCGAGGATCATGCGCATGGTGGTGCTCTTGCCGGCGCCGTTCGGGCCGAGAAAGCCCGTCACCTTGCCGGGCTGCACCCGGAACGTCAGGTTGTACACGGCCGTTTTCGAGCCGTAGCTCTTCGTCAGGCCGACTGCCTCGATCATCCTGCCTGCCTCACCCGCCCCAGCGGACTCGTCCCCTTGAGGTGATGACCATATCGGCTGAATGGGGGGTCGGCGCCACGCGTCGCGTTTTCCGGAGCACCGGGCAGCCGGCGAGCAGCACCGCCGCGACCGCGCCGGCATGATCGCCGTCGTCCGGGAGCCGGCCCGGTCGCGGCACCGACGCCGGAACGGCGCGGGGGCCGCCGCCCGGTGGAGGCAGCGGCCCCAGCGCCGTCGGAGTGACGAGACGTCGTGTCGCGCCGTGCCGCGTCAGCGGGACTGCTGCGCGGGGACGCCCTTCGACAGGCCCTCGTCCGCGTCGTCGTCGCCCAGCGTGGCGGCGGCGACCTGAGCGCCGGTCAGGGTGGCCAGCATCTCGCGCACGTTGGTGAGCTGCGCGTTGATGCTGTCCCGACGGTTGGTCAGAGCGGCCAGCTCACGCTCGGACTCGCTGCGGATGCGGTCGGCCTTGGCGTTGGCGTCGGCCACGATGTCCTCGGCCTGGCGCTGCGCGGTCTCGACGGTCTGGCGGGCGCGGCGCTCGGCGTCCGTGCGCAGCTTCTCCGCCTCCAGGCGGAGCTGCTCGGCGCGGTGCTCGATCTCCGCGAGCCGCTTCTCGGCCTTGGCCTGACGGGACGCCAGGTCCCGCTCGGACTGCTCGCGGCGCTTGGCCAGGTTGGTCTCGAAGTCGGCCGCGGCCTGGGCCGCCTTGGCGCGGGTGTCCTCGAAGAGGGCCTCCGCCTCCTCGCGCTTGGCCTGGGCGTCCTTGTCGGCCTCGGCACGAGTGGCCGCGGCGTCGCCCTGGGCCTTCTCGACGATCCGCGAGCCCTCTTCCTCGGCCTTGGCCTTGCGCTCCGCCGCGTACGCCTCGGCGTCGTTGCGCACCTGCTGCGCGGCGCCCTCGGCCAGCTCGCGGTGCTGCTCGGCGGCCCGACGGGCCTCCTCGCGCAGGTCCTTCGCCTCTTCCTCGGCGAGGCGGAGGATCTTCTCGACCCGGGCGCCGAGGCCCGCGTACGAGGGCTCGGCGTCGGTGATCTGGGCCTGGGCGTTCTGCGTTTCGAGGTGGAGCTCCTCGATCCGCTTCTCCAGCGAGGTGATACGGGCCAGGGCGCTGTCCCGGTCGGCGACGAGCTTCGCGATGCGGTCGTCGACCTGGCTGCGCTCGTAACCGCGCCGCACGAGCTCGAAGCCGAAGGGGGAGGATGTTTCGCTGCTGCTCATGGAGTTCCTGTCGATTTCCAGACGGTGAGTCGGTTGGTGATCTGGGGGGCCTGGGCGTTCAGCGCTTCGCGGTCGAGCTCCTCAGCCTTCGCTTCGGACGGGTCCATGCCCTCGGGGCCATCATCCTAGGGTGCGAACCGGCGTGGCTTCGAGCGGATCGCGTTTCTGTGTGGAGAATGTACGCCCCCTCCGCTCGCCGCGCCCATCCGCACCGGGTCAGCCGTCGCACGGGTCAGCCGCCGGACCGCTGCCCGCCCGACCGGGGCGCTCCGGCGCCCGCGCCCGCGGCGACCGTACCGGCGCCCTTGCCGCCCGGCTTCGGCGCCTCGAAGGATTCGAGAGCCTCCAACACATCCTGCACACGCGAGATTTCGGCGTTGATGTCCTCGCGCCTGCGGGCAAGCTTCTCCAGCTCGCGCTTGCCCTCCTCGACCATCCGCTTGGCGTCCCGCTCGGCCTCGGCGCGCATCTGCTGAACCTCGCGCAGCACTCCCGACCGCTGCCGCTCGGCGTCCTTGAGCAGCGCCTCCGCCTTCTTCACCGCGGCGATACGAACCTTACTCGCTTCGGCGTTGGCCTCCGCGACCATCTTCTCGGCCGCGGCCCTGGCCTCCGCGCGCTGCTCCTCGGCGGCCTTCATCAGCTTGTCCACGCGCTCGCCCGCGGCCCGCGCCTGCTCGGCGGACTCCCGGCGGGCCCGGTCGTGCAGCTCCTCGACCTCCGCGTCGACCCGCCCGCGCAGCTCCTCCGCCCGCTCCCTTATGGCGGCGGCGTCCCGACGGGCCTCCTCCAGCAGGCGGTTGGCGTCCGCGCGGGACGTCTCCACCAGCTCGCTGCCCGCCTCCTGGGCGTCGCCGATGACGCGGGCGGCCTCCTTGCGGGCCGCCGCCACCATCGCGTCCGACGACTTCTCGGCCGCCGACGCGATCCGCAGCGCCTCCTCCTGCGCCTTCGCCATCAACTCGTCGGCCTGTGCCGCCGCTTCGCCGCGCTTGCGGGACGCCTCCCGGCGGGCGCGGTCGGCGAGCGCGTCGGCCTCGGCACGCGTCCGCTCGGCCGCCGCGGTCGCGTCCGCGCGCAGCCGTTCCGCCTCGGCGATGGCCTCCTTGACGGTCCGTTCGGCCAGCGCGGAGGCCGCCTCCTTCTCCTCGGCGGACTCCCGGAGCACCCGGGCCGCCTCCCGCTCCGCCTCCGCGCGGTGGGTCGCGATCTCCGCCTCGGCCGCCTCGCGCAGCCCCGACACCGAGTCCCGCACCTGCTGGGCCTTGTGCTCGGCGGCCGACACCAGGGTCTCCGCCCGGCGCTCGGCCTCGTCCATCCGGGCGCGGGCCGTCGCCAGCAACTCCTCGCTCTGCTCGTGCGCCTGCGCCCGCTCGCGGTGCGCGGCCTCGCGGGCGTCCGCCAGCAGCGCGTCCGCCTCGGACCGCAGCCGGGCCGCCTCCTCACGGGCGGCGGCCAGCGCCTCGGCCGCCTCCGCCGCCGTCCGCTCGGCCGCGCTCGCCGCGTCGGCCCGCAGCCGGTCGGCCGCGCGCCGCGCCTCGTCGCGCAGCCGGTCCGCCTCGGCGATGGCGTCGCCGCGCAGCCGCACGGCCAGCTCCTCGCCCTCGGCACGGGACCTGGCGGCGTCGGTGGCCGCCTCGTCGCGCATCTGCTGGGCGGCCAGCTCCGCGTGCTCGGTCAGCGCGCGGATCCGCTCGGCGGCCTCGCCCCGCAGCCGCTCGACCTCGGCGCCCGCCTCCGCCCGCAGCCGCTCGCCCTCCGCACGGGCCGCGACCAGCGCGTCCTCGGCCGCCGCGACCCGCTGCTCCGCCTCGCCGCGCAGCCGCTCGATCTCGGCCGCCGCCGCGTCCCGCTCGGCCTCCGCGGCCTCCCGGGCCTCCTCGCGGACGCGCCGCGCGGCTTCCTCGGCCTCCCGCGCCATCCGCTCGGCCTGCTGCCCGGCGTCGGCGAGCTGCTGCTCCGCCTCCGCGCGGGCCCTCTTCAACGCCTGCTCGGCCTGGGTGCGCAGCGTGGTGGCCCGCTCGATCGCCTCCGTGCGCACCCGCTCGCTGTCCGCCGTCGCGGCCGAACGCAGCTCCTCCACGTCGGCCTTGGCCTGCGCGAGCAGCTCCTCGGCGCCGGCCGCGGCCTGTTCGATCTGCGACACGGCGTCCCGGCGGGCCTCGGCCCGCAGCCGCTCGCCCTCCTCCGCCGCCTCCGCCCGCAACTGCTCGGCCTCGCCGCGCAGTCGGCGCGCCTCCTCCTGCAACTCGACGGTCTTGGCGCGGTACTCCTCGGTGTCGCTCTGGGCCGCGCCCTTGAGCTGCTCCGCCACGTCGTACGCCTCGGCGCGCAGCCGGTCCGCCTCGGCCTCCGCCTCGGCGCGCAGCCGTTCGGCCTCCTCGGCGGCGGCCCGGGTCGTGGCCTGCGCCTCGCGGGCGGCCTTGTTCATGACCTCTTCGGCGGAACGGGCCGCCTCGGCCAACTGGGCCGCGTACTCCTCGGCCGACTTGGACCTGGCCTCCTCGGCCGCCTCCGCGAACACCTGCTCGGCGCGCGCCCTGGCGTCGTCCAGCGCCTGCTGGGCCTCGGCGCGGCGGTTGTCCGCGTCGCGCGTGGCCTCGCTGACCATCCGGGCGACCTCGGCCTTGGCGGTCGCCGTCCGCTGCTCGTACTCCGACTCGGCGGCGGCCCGGCGCTTGTCCGCCTCGGCGGTGGCCTCGGTCAGCAGCCGCTCGGCCTCCTCGCGGGCCGAACGCAGCGCGTTCTCCGCCTCGGTCGCCCGCTCCTCCGCCTTCCGCACCAGCGAGGCGGCCTCGCGGCGCCCGGCGTCGGCGTCCTGCGCGGTGGAACTGCGCAGCCGCTCGGCGTGCTCGCTCGCCTCCTGCGCCTGTGCCGACGCGGCCGACAGCATCCGTTCGGCGTCGGCGCGGGCCCGGCGCAGCAGCTCGTCGGCCTCGGCGCGGGCCGCCTCGGCCTCGGCGGCGAAACGCTCCCTGGCCTCCTCCGTCAGCCGCAGCGCCTCGGCCCTGGCCTGCGCGACGGCCTGCTCGGCCTCGGCGCGGGTCTCCTCCAGCAGCCGGCGGGCCTGCGCCTCGCTGCGGGCGCGCAACTGCTCGGCCCAGGCCACGTTCTCGCTGACGTGGGACTCGACCGTGGAACGGCGCTGCGCCAGCTCCTCGTCCAGCCGCTGCCGCCGGCCGACGGCCTCGGCGTGCAACTCGGCCTCCATCCGGGCACGCTGCTCGGCGTGCTCCTGGAGGACGCGCTGCGTCCGGGCGCGGGCCTCGCGCAACTCGCGCTCCGCGTCCGCGCGCATCTGGTCGGCCTGGTGCTGGGCGGTGCGCAGGAGCTGTTCGGCGTGGGCGGAGACGTCGCCGTAGACCGGCCGCAGGGAGAGCGCGCGGCGCGCCTCGTGCAGTTTGGCGCGCAGGACCTCGACCTGATAGCCGAGGTCGTCGGCGTGGTCGACCGCCTTGTCCCGCTCTTTCTTCAGCCGGTCCATCTCGGCTTCGAGCTGCGAGAGGTGGTCCTCAGCCTGGTAGGCGTCGTAGCCCCGCACTGCGCGGTCCCATCCGTCCCCTGGTCGTGGTGAAGCAGATCCGGTCATCCGGTCATCGGCCGAACACGGGACGGAGGAGAGAAACCCACAGCCCCGGCTGGGCCACTCTACCGGCCGGGGCAGCCCACGTCAGTGGCCGGAGGGGTCTGCCGAGGGTTCCTGTGCGGCGGAAGTGACGAGTTCCGTGAGCACTCCGTGACAGTCCTTCGGGTGCAGGAAGGTGATGCGGGAGTTCATCGAACCCCGGCGCGGCTCGTCGTACAGAACCCGCACTCCCTTCCCCCGGATGGCGTCCGCGTCCGCGTCCACGTCGGCGGTGCCGAAGGCGATGTGGTGCACGCCCTCGCCGTTCTTCGCCAGCCACTTGCCCACGGCCGAGTCCTCGCGGGTCGGCTCCAGAAGCTGGAGGTACGAGGCGCCGCCGTCGTCGGTCCCGTTGATGCGCAGCATGGCCTCGCGGACTCCCTGCTCCTCGTTCACCTCGGAGTGGAAGACCTCGAACCCGTAAGTGGCCCGGTAGAACTCGACGGTGGCGTCCAGATCGAAACAGGCGATCCCGATGTGATCGATTCGCGTCAGCATCTCCCCAGTGCATCGCCTGCCGGGGGAGGTGCGCAACGTGCGCACTGTCACACGCATGTGCCGGTGACCCCCCGCGTCACGCTCTGTAGATTGGCGTAAACCCTCGTTTACTCCCGATTCTTCCGAGGAGTGCACCATGACAACCGCCAACGACAACACCTCCGTGATCGTCGCGGGTGCCAGGACGCCGATGGGCCGGCTGCTCGGCTCTCTGAAGACGTTCTCCGGCGCCGACTTGGGCGGCTTCGCCATCAAGGCCGCCCTGGAGCGCGCCGGCATCTCGGGCGAGCAGGTCCAGTACGTGATCATGGGGCAGGTGCTGCAGGCCGGGGCAGGGCAGATCCCGGCGCGGCAGGCCGCCGTCAAGGGCGGTATCCCCCTGAACGTGCCGGCCCTGACCGTCAACAAGGTGTGTCTTTCCGGCCTGGACGCCATCGCGCTCGCCGATCAGCTCATCCGCGCCGGTGAGTTCGACGTGATCGTCGCCGGTGGCCAGGAGTCCATGACCAACGCCCCGCACCTGCTGCCGAAGTCGCGCGACGGCTACAAGTACGGCTCGGTCGAGGTGCTCGACTCCATGGCGCTGGACGGCCTCACCGACTTCAGCGAGAACGTCCCGATGGGCGCCTCGACGGAGAACTACAACACCCGCCTCGGCCTCACCCGCGCCGAGCAGGACGCCATCGCCGCCCTGTCCCACCAGCGGGCCGCCGCCGCGCAGAAGAACGGCCTGTTCGAGGCCGAGATCACGCCGGTCGAGATCCCGCAGCGCAAGGGCGACCCGGTGGTGTTCTCGCAGGACGAGGGCATCCGCGCGGAGACCACCGAGGAGTCGCTGGGCAAGCTGCGCCCGGCGTTCAGCAAGGACGGCACCATCACCGCCGGTTCCGCCTCGCAGATCTCCGACGGCGCCGCCGCCGTGGTCGTGATGTCCAAGGCCAAGGCCGAGGAGCTGGGCCTGGAGTGGCTCGCCGAGATCGGTCCGCACGGCAACGTGTCCGGTCCGGACAACTCGCTGCACTCGCAGCCCGCCAACGCGATCCTCCGCGCCCTGGACCGGGCCGGGCTCACCGTCGACGACCTCGACCTGATCGAGATCAACGAGGCGTTCGCCGCCGTCGCCGTCCAGTCGATGAAGGACCTGGGCGTCGGCACCGACAAGGTGAACGTCAACGGTGGCGCCATCGCGCTCGGTCACCCCATCGGCATGTCCGGCGCCCGTCTGGTGCTGCACCTGGCGCTGGAGCTGAAGCGGCGCGGCGGCGGTGTCGGCGCGGCCGGCCTGTGCGGCGGCGGCGGCCAGGGCGACGCCCTGATCGTGCGCGTGCCCCGGGCGTAGCCGGGTAACGATCACCGGGTGACGGGCGGCAGTGTCGGTGCGAAGAGGAAAGCGGCGGTGACGGAAACGGTGGCGGCGACGGGTGCGGTCGACGTGGCGGAGCTCGTGTCCCAGGCCAGGGAGGGGCGGCCGAGAGCGGTGGCCCGGCTGATCTCCCTGGTGGAAGGGGCCTCGCCGCTGCTGCGCGAGGTGATGGCCGCGCTGGCGCCGCACACCGGCCACGCCTACGTCGTCGGCCTCACCGGCTCGCCCGGGGTCGGCAAGTCGACCTCCACCTCGGCGCTGGTCAGCGCCTACCGCCGGACGGGGAAACGGGTCGGTGTGCTCGCCGTCGACCCCTCCTCGCCGTTCTCCGGCGGCGCGCTGCTCGGTGACCGGGTGCGGATGGGCGAGCACGCCTCCGACCCTGGTGTCTACATCCGCTCGATGGCGACGCGCGGCCACCTCGGCGGCCTCGCCTGGGCGGCGCCGCAGGCGGTCCGGGTCCTGGACGCGGCCGGCTGCGACGTCGTCCTGGTCGAGACGGTCGGTGTCGGGCAGTCGGAGGTGGAGATCGCCTCCCAGGCCGACACCACGGTGGTGCTCCTCGCGCCGGGCATGGGCGACGGCATCCAGGCGGCCAAGGCCGGGATCCTGGAGGTCGGCGACGTCTTCGTGGTGAACAAGGCCGACCGGGACGGCGCGGACGCGACGGTCCGCGAGCTGAACCACATGCTGGGCCTGGGCGAGGCCCGCGCCCCCGGCGACTGGCGCCCGTCGGTCGTGAAGACGGTCGCGGCGCGGGGCGAGGGCGTGGACGACGTGGTGGCGGCGCTGGAGAAGCACCACGTGTGGATGGACGAGCACGGCGAGCTGGCCGCCCGCCGCACGCGCCGGGCGGCCCACGAGGTGGAGACGATCGCCTTGACAGCCCTCCGCGAGCGCATCGGCGACCTGCGCGGCGACCGCCGCCTCGACACGCTGGCCGAGCGGATCGTCTCCGGCGAGCTGGACCCCTACCGGGCGGCGGACGAACTGATCGCGGGCGTGAAGGAATCGGCCTGACGGCCGCCCCCGGGCCGGGGGCCCGTCGCCTCGGCCCGCTCCGGCGGGTGCGAGCCTCCCGGCCGGAGCGATCACGGGTCCGCGGCGCCCGGCCCGACGACCGGACGCCGCCACCGGCGGACCCGCCCGGGAACCGGGGGCGACCACCCCGCCCACGGCCCCGCTGAGCAGCCGGCGAACGACGAGGCGGCCCGCCCCTCCGAGCGGAGCCGCCCGAGGCGGGCCCGATCCGCCGGACCCCGGCCCGATCGGTCCGGCCGTCGCCGTGACCGGGGCCGTTCTGGCCGATTCGCTCCCGCCGGAGTCGTCCGGGAGGCCCGACCGTCGCCATGGCCCGGGGCCGTTCCGACCGGTGCCGTCCGCCGGGTCCTGGCGGCCGTCCTGACCGGCCCCGCCCATCACGCCCCGATGCGAGGCGTGACGTCCGGAGTTGTCCCGTTCGGAGTCGCTCGCCGGTCTCGGCCGTGGTTCCGGCCGGTGTCGTCCGCCACGCTCCGGCCGAGTCGGCCCGGCCGGAGTCGTGCGGCGCGCGTCCCGGTCGCGCCGGTCGTCAGTCGTCCGTCGCGTCGTCCTGGTCGTCGGCCGAGTCGTCGTTCGTGTCGTCGGTCGTGTCCCCGGCGTCGTCCTGGTCGTCGGTGGTGTCGTCCGCCGCGTCCTGGTCGTCGTTCTGGCCGGTGTCGTCCGTCGCGTCCTCGGGCGAGTCGTCCGTCTCGTCCTGGTCGTCGTCGGCGGAGGCGCTCTCCTGCTCCCGTGAGGTGATCTCGCCCGAGGCCGGGTCGATCGTCAGCTCGTGCTCCGTGCCGTCGTCGCCGCGCAGTTCGACGTCCCAGTGGCCGTCGTCCAGGGACGCCTCGCGGAAGGTCGCGGAGGTGTCCTCCTCGGCCAGGGCGATGGCCTCCGCCGCGTCGATCCCGGGCGTCTCGGCCGGGGCGCGGTCGTCGTCATCGCCGTCGTCGTCGGTCGCCACCCGGTTGTCCAGGACCTCCGCGCCGTCGTCGCCGATCCGCAGGTCGTGCCACTTCCCGTCGTCGCCGTAGATCTCCACCTCCCAGCCGTCGCCGTGCTCGATCTCCGTGACAACGCCCGGCGTCGCGGCCAGCGCGGTCGCCAGGACCTCGCCGGCTCCCGTGCCCGTCCCGGCGTCGTCGTCCGCCGCCGGTGCGGCTGCCGCCTCGGCCCGGGGGGCGGACGCGACCGTCTCCGGCTCGTCGTCCGCGCCGATCGCCGTGCCGGCCACCGCTCCGCCGGTGACGACGGCGGCGGTCGCGGCGATGGCGATGATGACCTTGCGCTTCATGAGGGGTCCTCCCGTTCGTGTGCCGATGACACGACCCTCGCGGATCGATGCTGAAGGGGACCTGAAGCGACCTGAAGACCTCTTCAGCAACGGTTTGCCAAGCTGGCCCCATGCGCGTGCTGATCGTGGAGGACGAGACCCGGCTCGCCCGGTCGCTGGCCCGGGGGCTGACGGCCGAGGGCTTCGCCGTGGACGTGGTGCACACCGGCACCGACGGGCTGCACCGGGCCTCCGAGGGGAGCTACGACCTGATCATCCTCGACATCATGCTCCCCGGCATGAACGGCTACCGGGTCTGCGCCGCCCTGCGGGCCGCCGGGATCGAGACGCCGATCCTGATGCTGACGGCCAAGGACGGCGAGTACGACGAGGCCGAAGGGCTGGACACCGGCGCCGACGACTACCTCACCAAGCCCTTCTCCTATGTCGTCCTCGTCGCCCGCGTCCGCGCGCTGCTGCGGCGGCGCGGCAGCGGTGCCGCGCCCGAGCTGCGGGTCGGGGATCTGGTCGTGGACCGGACCGCCCGGCGGGTCAGCCGGGCCGGGGCGGAGGTCGGGCTGACCGCCAAGGAGTTCGCCGTGCTGGAGCACCTCGCCGTCCGGGCCGGTGAGATCGTCTCCAAGGCCGAGATCCTGGAGCACAGTTGGGACTTCGCCTACGACGGCGATCCCAACATCGTGGAGGTCTACGTCAGCGCGCTGCGCCGCAAGCTCGGGCCCGGCCTGATCGTGACCGTCCGTGGCGCCGGTTACCGGCTGGTGGCCGCGCATGGGTAGCGTGCGCGCCCGCGCCGCGCTGGGCGCCACCGCCGTCGTGGCCGTGGCCCTGGTGGCGGCGGGGCTGGTGATGCTGGCGATGCTCCGCGACAGCCTGGAGGATCAGGTGAGGCTCCAGGCCGAGGTCGCGGCCCGCGACGTGGCCGCCCAGTTGGCCACCGGCACCGGCTTCGCCGAGCTGGACTTCGCCACCAGCCACCCCGTGCAGATCGTGGACGGCGACGGCGTGGTGCGGGCGGTCAGCGACGGCCTGGAGGCCGTCTCCGGCACCGGCAACCCCGACGTCACCCCCGAGAGTCCGGCCCCGCCGTCACCGCAGCCCGGCGGCGAGGACGACGACGCCGACGACGCCGATGACGACGCAGACGACGACGGCGACGACGGGAGCACGGAGAGCCCGGAGCCCGGCGAGATCGACGACCGGATCGACATCGCCTCCGGCAGCGCCGTCGTGGACGGCCAGGAGGCCGAGTACCTCTTCGCCGCGCTGGAGGTGACCACCCCCGGCGGCGGGAAGGCCGTCGTCCACGCCGGGGCGCCGCTGGGGGTGGAGGAGGCCGCGCTGAACAGCGTCCGCGCCTCGATGGTCGTCGGCGTGCCGCTGCTGCTGGCCGTCGTCGCCTTCGTCACCTGGCTGGTGACCGGCCGCGCGCTCGGCCCGGTGGAGGGCATCCGGCGCGAGATGGCGGCCATCACCCAGTCCCAGGACCTCACCCGCCGGGTGCCCCAGCCCGGGTCCCTGGACGAGATCGGCCGGCTGGCCAGGACCACGAACGAGACGCTCGCCGCCCTGGAGTCCTCCGTCGAACGGCAGCGGCGTTTCGTCGCCGACGCCTCCCACGAGCTGCGCAGCCCGATCGCCAGCCTCCGCACCCAACTGGAGGTCGGGGCCGCCCATCCCGGGCTGCTCGACGTGCCGGGGGCGGTCGCGGACACCGTCCGGCTCCAGGCCCTCGCCGCCGATCTGCTGCTGCTGGCCCGCCTCGACGCGGGGGAGCGCCCGCAGGCCGCCGCCGTCGATCTGACGGCGCTCGTCGCGGAGGAGCTGGCGCAGCGGACGGGTGACCGCCACCCGGTGCGGGCGCCGGAGCGTCCCTGGCCCGTGCTGGGCGTGACCGGCTCCCGTTCCCAACTCGCCCGCGTGCTGGGCAATCTGCTCGACAACGCGCAGCGTCACGCCACCGGCGCGGTGCGGGTCTCGCTGCGGCGGGAGGGGAGCGAGGCGGTCCTGGAGGTCGCGGACGACGGCGGAGGCGTGCCGGAGGCGGACCGGGAGCGGGTCTTCGAGCGGTTCGTGCGGCTGGACGACGCGCGCGGCAGGGACGAGGGCGGCGCCGGACTCGGCCTGGCCATCGCCCGTGACGTCGCCGCACGGCACGGCGGAACGCTCACCGTGCGCGAGGCGCCCGAGGGGGGCGCTCTGTTCGTCCTGCGCCTGCCGTCGGCGTGATCCGGCGGGGCCGCGGGAGGCCGGTCGTCAGGGGCGTCCGCGTCTGACCCGCAGATGCTCCGCGACCGGCGCCAGCGACCGCCGCAGCCCGTCGAGGTCGTCGGGCGACAGCAGGTCCACGAAGTGCCGGCGCACCGACTCCACGTGGTGGGGCGCCACTTCCCGCATCGTGGCCCACCCGTGGTCGGTGAGCACGGCGTACAGGCCCCGCTTGTCGGAGTCGCAGTTCTCCCGCCGCACCAGCTCGGCCCGCTCCATACGGGTGATCTGGTGCGACAGTCTGCTCTTGGACTGCAAGGTGGCCGCCGCCAGATCGCTCATCCGCATCCGGTGATCCTCGGATTCGGAGAGGTTGACCAGAATCTCGTAGTCGTTCATCGTCAGTCCGAAGGGCTGAAGATCCCGCTCCAGCTGGTGCATGAGCAGCCTGCTGACGTCGAGGTGCGTACGCCAGGCGCGCTGCTCCTCCTGACTGAGCCAGCGGGTGCCCGTTTCCGTCTCCATGTGTGAACTTTAACGAACGGCCGCCCCGCCCCGGGGCCCGGCGCCGGGGGCTGCGACAATGGCTTGTGCATCCGTTCACATGACCGTCTCACCCAGGAAGACGCACCCGATGGATCTCAAGACCGCCTCCGCCCTGCGCAGGCTCCGCCTGGTGTCCGCTCCCGAAGCGGTCTCCTTCCTCCTCCTGCTCGTCTGCTCCGTGCTGAAGCGGACCACGGAGTTCGACGCCGTTCCCGTCATGGGCATGATCCACGGCCTGCTCTTCATCGGCTACGTGCTGTTCTGGGCCGACGCCTGGAACCGGGCGAAGTGGTCCCTGAAGACGGCCGGCTGGTACCTGCTGATGTGCCTGGTGCCCCTGGGCGGCTTCTTCGCCGAGCGCCGCCTGCGCCGGGACCAGGACGCCGCGGTGATCGCGGCGCGCGCCCGCCGCGAGGGCGTCGTGAACGCCTGACCCGCGCCGGACGGGTCCCTCGCTCGGACCGTCCCGGGTCGACACCGGCCGCGATCTGACATGTCGTTGACGTGTCCGGATCGCGGCTTTTGTCTCCCGAGGAGGGTGTGTGCGGGTCGAGGGAGTCGAGGGAACCGGGACGGAACAGGGCTACGACTACGACACCTACAGCCGTCTCGCGGGCCCCCTCACCGAGGCCGGTCCCGGCTACCGCGTGCGCTACCGCACGCTGCTCTCCCGCGAGCCGCGCCGCGTACCGGCCGCCGCGCTGATGACCCTCGCGCCGCTGCTCTCCGCGGTGCTGCTCCTCCTGCTGATCTGGCCCGGCCACTGGACGGAACGGGACCACGCGCCGTGGTGGCTGCTCGCCGCCGACGCCGTGATGCTGGGCTGCGTCGGCCTCGTCGAGCTGTTCCGGCTGGTCAACGTCGTCTCCATCGCCCACGCCACGATGGTCGCCCGCGATCCGGTGCCGGTCGTCCCCGAGCCCGGCACCCGCGTCGCGTTCCTCACCACCTGCGTGCCGGGCAAGGAGCCGCCGGAGATGGTGCGGGCGACGCTGGAGGCCGCGGTCCGGCTGCGGCACCCGGGGCCGCTGGACGTGTGGCTGCTGGACGAGGGCGACGACCCGGCGGTCCGCGCGCTCTGCGCGGAGCTGGGCGTCCGGCACTTCACCCGCAAGGGCGTGGCCCGGTGGAACCAGCCGGCCGGCCCGCACCGCGCCCGCACCAAGCACGGCAACTACAACGCCTGGCTGGCCGCGCACGGCGACGACTACGACTTCTTCGCCTCCGTGGACACCGACCACGTGCCGCTGCCCGGATACCTGGAACGGATGCTGGGCTACTTCCGCGACCCCGACGTCGCCTTCGTCGTCGGCCCCCAGGTGTACGGCAACTACACGACGCCCGTCACCAAGGCCGCCGAGAGCCAGCAGTTCCTCTTCCACGCCCTCATCCAGCGCGCCGGGAACCGCTACGGCTCCGCGATGTTCGTCGGCACCAACAACGCCGTCCGCGTCTCGGCCGTGCAGGGCATCGGCGGTCTCGTCGACTCCGTCACCGAGGACATGGCCACCGGCTTCGAACTGCACCGCGCGGTCAACCCCGCCACCGGCCGGCACTGGCGTTCCGTCTACACCCCCGACGTGCTGGCCGTCGGCGAGGGCCCCTCCACCTGGACCGACTTCTTCTCGCAGCAGATGCGCTGGTCCCGCGGCACGTACGAGACGATCCTGCGCCAGTACGGCCGCGGCCCGCGCCGCCACCGGCCCGGCGCCCTGTTCAACTACTCGCTGATGCTGGCGTTCTACCCGATGGCCGCCGTCACCTGGACCCTCGGCGCCCTCGGCTGCGCGCTGTACCTGGTGCTCGGCGCCTCCGGCACCCAGGTCGCGTCCTCGGTGTGGACGATGCTGTACAGCGATGTCGCCGCCCTCCAGATCGGCCTCTACGTCTGGAACCGCCGGCACAACGTCTCCCCGCACGAGCCGGAGGGCTCCTCGGGCGCCGCCGGGATGCTGATGTCGGCGCTCTCCGCGCCCGTCTACACCCGCTCGCTGCTGGACGCGCTGCTGCGGCGGCGCAGCACGTTCGTCGTCACGCCCAAGGGCGGCCGGGCGTCGCGGGACCGGCCGGCCACGTTCCGCCTCCATCTGGCCTGGGCGGCGGTGATCGGCGGCTCGCTGCTCGTCTCGCTCTTCCTCGGCCACGCGCACGTCGCGATGCGGACCTGGGCGCTGCTGGCCCTGGCCGTCTGTCTCGGCCCGGTGGCCCTGTGGGCGCTCACCGTCCGGGACGAGGACCGCGCGCCGGCCCGGGAGACGTCCCCCGAGGACGACCGGAACGGGGGCGGGGACCGGCCGGAAGCGCCGGAGCACGGCATCACGCCACGGGAACCAGTGGGAGCTGACGCATGAGGTACCGCCCCAGCAGGCAGATGAGGAAGACGGTCGTCGGCACCGGGGTGACCCTGCTCCTGGCCGGCCTCAACATCCCGGCCGCGCTCACCTTCGCGCAGGACCGGCTCCACGACTACCGGGTCTCCCGGCCCGCCTACCAGGCCCGGTACGGCGCGTGGGAAGTGGTGGACGTCCCCGAGGAGTTCCGCACCAACGCCATCCACGCCGCCCTGCTGCGCACCGGCAAGGTGCTGCTGATCGCCGGATCGGGCAACGAGGAGGAGGAGTTCGACGCGGGCACCTTCCAGTCGGTGCTGTGGGACCCGGCGGACAACTCGTTCACCGAGGTCCCCACCCCCGAGGACCTGTTCTGTGCCGGGCACGCCGCCCTGCCGGACGGGCGGATGCTGGTCGCGGGCGGCACGCTGCGCTACGAGGTGCTGGGTGACGCCGTGACGCACGCGGGCGGCCCGATGCTGATCAAGAACGAGGACCCCGACCGGTCCCGCACGTTCCCCAAGGGCACGCGGCTGCGTTCGCCGTCCGGCCAGGAGTACGTCACGGAGGCCGAGGTCACGGTCCCGGCCGCCAAGAAGGAGACCCTGGAGAACGGCGAGGTGCGGGTCACCGCCGGTGAGACACGGGTCTTCGTGGTGGCGGAGGCGGAGGGCGAGGAAGGCGTGACGGTCAGGCCCGAGCAGTACGCCGTCGTCGGCCTGAAGGGCGAGGACGCCCGGAACCTCTACGGCATGGCCGGGCAGCTCACCCTCGACGACCAGGACTTCCAGGGCATCGACGCCGCCTACGAGTTCGACCCCGAGACGGAACGGTACGTGCCGGTCGAGCCGATGGCCGAGGCCCGCTGGTACCCGACGCTGACGGCGCTGCCGGACGGCCGCGTCCTGACCGTGTCGGGACTCGACGAGGTCGGGCAGGTCGTCCCCGGCATCAACGAGATCTACGACCCGGAGACGAAGACCTGGTCCGAGGGGCCGCAGCGGTACTTCCCCACCTACCCGGCGCTGTTCCTCACCCAGGGCGGCGACATCTTCTACACCGGCTCCAACGCGGGCTACGGCCCGGCCGACGAGGGCCGCGAGCCGGGCCTGTGGGACCTGGACACCAACACCTTCACCGAGGTCGGCGGTCTGACGGACGGCGACCAACTGGAGACGTCCGCCTCGCTGCTGCTGCCGCCGGCCCAGGACCAGCGGTTCATGGTGCTCGGCGGCGGCGGGGTGGGGGAGTCGGAGAAGTCCACGGAGCGGACCGCGATCATCGACCTGACGGAGGACGACCCGCGCTTCCGCGAAGGCCCCTCGCTGCCGCAGGGCACCCGGTACCTGAGCAGCGTGATCCTGCCGGACGACACCGTGTTCACCTCCGGCGGCTCGGAGGACTACCGGGGGCGGGGCGAGAGCGACATCCTCAAGGCCCAGTTCTACGACCCGGCGAGCGACACGTTCCGCCCGGCCGCCGACCCGACGGTGGGCCGCAACTACCACTCCGAGGCCCTGCTGCTGCCGGACGGCCGGGTCGCGACGTTCGGCTCCGACCCGCTGTTCGGCGACGCGGACAACACGCGGATGGGGGAGTTCGAGAAGCGCGTCGAGATCTACACGCCGCCGTACCTCTTCGACGGCCGGGACGAACGCCGCCCGGTCCTCGGCGACGGCCCCGCCCGCGTGGCGCACGGCGGCGAGGCGACGTTCACGACCGGCCACCCCGGACGCGTCGAGCGGGCGCGCCTGATGCGGCCGAGCGCGGTGACCCACACGACGGACGTGGAGCAGCGCTCGATCAGCCTGGAGGTCGAACGCGGCGACGGCGAGGTGACGTTCACGGTCCCCGACGACCCGTCCCTGATCCCGCCCGGCTGGTACATGCTCTTCGCCACCGACGCCGAGGGCACCCCTTCGGAGGCGAAGTGGATCCAGGTCGGCTGATACGCGTCAGGAGGGGTCGCGCCGCGCCAGGTCGAGGGCGTACTCCGGCCACCACCGGCCCGCCGGGGGGCCGCCCCGGCATTCGCCGTCCGATTCGCCGGGGCGCTTGATCCACAGGTAGGCGTCGATCAGCGGGTCGTCCGTCGCGGTCGTCGGCGGGGTGCCCAGCGCGCGGCCCGGCGGGTTGCACCAGGGCTCGTCGTCGCCCTCGTACGGGCCGTTGCCGTTGCGGCTGGTGTCGATCACGAAGTGCGCGCCGTCCAGGAGGGCCGACAGCCGCCGGCCGTAGTCGGCGCTGCTCGGGGACGTCTGGAAGTTCGAGACGTTCAGCGCGAAGCCGTCGGCCCGCGCGATGCCCGAGCGGCGCAGCGGCTCCACCAGATCGGCCGGGTCGGTGATCCAGGTCGGGTTGCCCGCGTCCAGGTAGACCCGCGTGTGGGGCTGCCGCTTCAGCCGGTCCACCGCCGCCGCCAGCAGGTCGAATCGTTCGTCCACGTACTCCGGCGCCGTGCAGCCGTCCGCCGTGTGCGGCACCGCGTCCGGCTCCAGGACGACGATCGCGCGGGCGTCCCCGATGCCGTCGGCGAACGCCCCGATCCACTCCGTGTAGGCCGCGGCGTCGGCGGCGCCGCCGCGCGAGTACTGGCCGCAGTCGCGGTGCGGGATGTTGTACGCCGTCAGCACCGCCGTCCGGTCCGCCTCCGTCGCCGCGGCGGCCACGGCCGCCACCTCCGGGCCCGGGTCCGGGCGGCCCGACGGCCAGTAGGCCATCGGCTGGTCCGCGATGCGCCGCAGCGCCTCGGCGTCCTCGGCGCGTCCGGCGCGCTCCCACTCCGCCACCTGCCGGGCCGCCGCGCTGTCGGGGTCCACCCAGAACGGGCCGGTGCCCGCCGCGACCGGGGCCGCGCCGGGCGGCTCGTCGCCGCCGGAGGAGGAACAGGCCAGGATCAGGGCGCAGCACAGGGCCGTGACGACGCCGCGAAGGAGGGGGAGGGGGCCGCACATGGCGTCATCGTGCCATGACCGAACGTGTCCGCCGGGGATCAGCGCCGCCCGAGGTAGCCCCGCATCGCCCGGTGCAGCGCGCGGTTGACCGTGCCGTCCAGCGTCAGCTCCCACTCGCCGAGCATCTCGGTCACCTCGCCGCCCGTGCCCAGCTTCCAGCGCAGCAGGCCGAACGCCCGTTCCCGCGGGTCCAGGGTGTCCGGCACGCCGCGCATGTCGTAGACCGACGCCCCGGCGCCGTGCGCCTCGCACAGCATCCGCCACTGGAGGGCGTTGCTCGGCCGCACCTCCCGGTGGTGGTCGGCGGACGCGCCGGTCTGGTACCAGACGCGGGCCCGGTCGGGGGAGCGCAGCATCGTGTGGGCGGCGAGCACCTCGCCGTTCCAGCGGGCCGTCCACAGCCCCATCGCGCCGGGCTCCGCCTCGTTGAGCACCTGGTACTGACGCTGGTAGTACGGCAGCGAGCGGCCGAGGCGGAAGCCGTCCCTGCGCTCGGTGACGCCCAGCAGCTCGTGGAAGAGCGGCAGCGCGTCCGGTCCGGCCTCGCCGGTCTCGACGCCCGCCTTGACGGCGCGCTTGATGTTGCGCCGCCACTCCTGGTTCAGGCCGGTCCACAGGTCGTCGCGGTCGCGGCCCGCCAGCGGTATCTCGAAGATCAGCCGGGGCTGCGCGTCGCCGGCGCCCTCCTCGGCGCAGCGCCGCCAGCCCGCCGCCCGCAGCCGGTCGGCGACGGCCGCCCCCAGCGGCTCCACCAGATCCGGCAGCACGTCACCGACCCGGCGGCCGGGACCGGTCGCGTCCTTCAGGGTCCGCGCCGTCCAGCGCCGGTAGACCAGCGGCGGGCCCAGCCGGACGGCGAACGCGCCCGCCGCGCGCAGCCGGTCCAGCAGCGGCGTCAGCAGCCGGTCCAGGTCCGGCGCCGACCAGTCCAGCACGGGCCCCGCCGGGATGTAGGCGAACGACCGCCGCACACCCGGCAGGTGCCGGTACAGCACCAGGGTGGCGCCGACCAGCCGCCCGTCCTCGGTCCACCCCAGGCTCTCCGCCGTCCAGCCCTCCTTCACCCCCTGTCCCTTACACACATTCCCCCCCACACACATCTCCCTTGGTCACTCATCTGACGGCCACCTGCTGTGTGGAGTCTGCGCGCCTCCGCACTCGCCCCTACCCTCTGCGTCGGCGGCGTCAGATGTGTATCAGAGCCAGCCCCTGGAGGAACGCCAGATGCTCCCCGGGCGTCAGCACACGCAGCCCGGTCACCGCGCCCGGCGCCCGGTACTGGTTCGACATCGTCCTCGGCACAGGACTTCCCTCCCTCGATGACGGCGGGCCGGGACAGCCCACTCGCCTCCCTCACGCCCGGGGACGGCGAAAGGTGACGATGAGAAACGCGACACCGGCCGGGGCTTCCCCGCCCGCCCCGGTGCCGGGCAGACTCCCGTGCTCGTGGCACAGCGCACGATCGGCTGTCCGGTGTCCCGCGCCACGGGCTCCGCGCGCCGCGCGCCCGGCGGACCGCGAAGCCCGGGCCGCCCCGGGGGACGGAGGGGGAGATGGTGAGCCCGGACGAGGCGTGGCGGGACCTCGAGGCGTTCTACGCGGCGACCGCCAACCCGCTGGTCGCCGCCGTCTACGCGGTGACCGGCGACGCGGCCGACGCGGAGGACGCCGTGCAGGAGGCGTACGCGCGGGCCTGGCAGCGGTGGTCCGCGCTCAGCGCCGAGGGCGACCCGACCCCCTGGGTCCGCACGGTCGCGCTGCGGCTGGCCGTCAGCACCTGGCGCAAGGCGCGCAACCGGCTGCGCGCCCAGCTCCGGCACGGCCCGCCGCCGCACGCGCCCGCCCTCGCCCCCGACCACGTCGCGCTGGTCGCGGCCCTGCGCGGGCTGTCCGCCGAGCAGCGCACGGCCGTGGTCCTGCACCACCTGCTGGATCTGCCGGTCGCCCAGGTGGCGCGGGAGACGGGCGTCTCCGAGGCGGCCGTGCGCACCCGCCTGAGCCGCGCCCGCAGAACGCTCCGGGCCCGGCTCACCGACGATCCGCCCCACCGCCGCTCCACGACGACCCACGAGAAAGGCGTCCGTCTCCCATGACCGACCCCCTGGACCGCCGGCTCAAGGACCTCGCCCGGGACCTGGAACCCGTCGTCGTGCTGGCCGGGCCCGAGGCCGCCCGGCGGCGCGGCGAGCGGCGCCGCGCCCACCGCCGGGCCGCGACGGCGGCGGTGTCGCCCGCCACCGCGGCGGCCCTGCTCGCCGCCACCTGGCAGCTCGCTCCCTGGCGCGAGGACGACACCGCGCCGCCGCCCGCCGCCACCGGCGGTCCGACCGAGACCCCGACCGCCGTCGTCCTGCCGCCCGCCGCCCTGCCCGGGTACGAGGACCTGCGGTGGACCACCGCCTCCGAGTCCGGGGCATCGCCGCAGACGCTGGAATGGTGGCGGACGGAGTGCGAGTGGGAGGCGTCGCCGACCGGGTCGGCCGGCGCGGAGACCACCGTGCGTTCGTACACCGGCCGGGACGGGGCCTTCGCGATCTTCGAACTGCTGGAGTTCCCCGACGAGAAGTCGGCGCGGGAGATCGAGGAGCGGCTCCGCCTGGAGGTCCTGTGGGGCTGCGGGGCCGTGCAGTGGACGGACATCGCGCCCGGGGCGATCGCGCACGCCCTGGCGGGTACGGAGGCGTCGCTGCACGTCACCGACTTCGGCCCGATCGCCCTCGCCCCCGAGCGGGCCCGGGTGTACCTGGCGCGCGACGGCAACCGGCTGGCGGTGCTGCGGGTGCTGGCCGACCTGCCTCCGTTCCCCGGGTTCGAGGGCACCGCGTCGGACGCGGCGGAGCCGGACCCGACGGCCGACTGCCTCGTCGGCGTGGTGGCCGGGTCCGCCGGGGCCGCGGCGGAAGGAGTCTGCCCGGCCGGGTCCGAGCAGCGGACCCCCGAGTCGCCGGACACCGACCGGGACGCGGAGTCGGGCACCGGCTGACGACCAAGGGCCGGAACGCCTCAACTCCCGTGCTGACCAGCCGGTAGGGTCGCGGATGTGCCGAAACCGCTCAGCCTTCCGTTCGACCCGATCGCCCGCGCCGACGACCTGTGGAAGCGGCGCTGGGGATCGGTGCCCTCGATGTCCGCGATCACCTCGATCATGCGGGCGCACCAGATCCTGCTCGCCGAGGTCGACGCGGTGGTGAAGCCGTACGGGCTGACGTTCGCCCGGTACGAGGCCCTGGTCCTGCTGACCTTCAGCCGGGCGGGCGAGCTGCCGATGTCCAAGATCGGCGAGCGGCTGATGGTGCACCCCACGTCCGTCACCAACACCGTGGACCGGCTGGTCCGCTCCGGGCTGGTCACCAAGCGCCCCAACCCCAACGACGGGCGCGGCACCCTGGCCTCCATCACCGACGAGGGCCGCGCGGTGTGCGACGCGGCGACCCGCGACCTGATGGCGGCCGACTTCGGCCTGGGTGTCTACGACGCCGACGAGTGCCGGGAGATCTTCGCGCTGCTGCGCCCGCTGCGGGTCGCCGCCCGCGACTTCGAGGCCACGGGACCCGGGGAAGATCGCCCCGAATGACCGGATAGGCTCTCCGGCATGAAGCGGAGTGTGCTCACGCGGTACCGCGTCATGGCCTATGTCACCGCCGTGATGCTGCTGG
This sequence comes from Streptomyces specialis, assembly GCF_001493375.1. GTDB lineage: Bacteria > Actinomycetota > Actinomycetes > Streptomycetales > Streptomycetaceae > Streptomyces > Streptomyces specialis. The sequence continues at coordinate 689,411 of NZ_LN929896.1, read as the reverse complement.
TCCTATGCACCTGCATGATCTTCAAGTACGGCTTCGACACGGGCGAGGACGTCACCCTCGTGGTCTCGCAGGTCCACGGGCTGTTCTACATCGTCTACCTCGTCTTCGCGTTCGACCTCGGCCAGAAGGCCCGCTGGTCGTTCGGGAAGCTGCTGTGGGTGCTGGTCGCGGGGACGATCCCGTTCGCGGCCTTCGTGGTGGAACGCAGAATCGCCGCCGAGACCCTTCCCCTCGTCGCGGCCGAGGACGAGGCCGAGCCCGTCGGGGCGTAACGGCCCCACCGTCATCTCCTCACCCCCGGGGTGCTTCCCCGGGGGTCCTTCCGTGTGCGCTCGACATTTACTAGGACGTCCAAGTAAATTGGGGTCATGGACGACGACCTCATCTCGGCGGGCCGCCGGCGCTGGCAGGCCCGTTTCGACGCGGCCCACACCCGGGACGCCGACTTCACCACGCTCTCCGGCGACCCCGTCGAGCCCGTCTACGGCCCCCGCCCCGGCGACCGGTACGAGGGCTTCGAGCGCATCGGCTGGCCCGGCGAGTTCCCGTTCACCCGGGGGCTGTACCCCACCGGCTACCGGGGGCGGACCTGGACGATCCGCCAGTTCGCCGGCTTCGGGAACGCCGAGCAGACCAACGAGCGGTACCGGATGATCCTCGGCGCGGGCGGCGGCGGGCTCTCCGTCGCCTTCGACATGCCGACGCTCATGGGCCGCGACTCCGACGACCCCCGCTCGCTCGGCGAGGTCGGCCACTGCGGCGTGGCCGTGGACTCCGCCGCCGACATGGACGTCCTCTTCCGGGGCATCCCGCTGGGCGAGGTCACCACCTCGATGACCATCAGCGGCCCCGCCGTCCCCGTCTTCTGCATGTACCTGGTGGCCGCCGAGCGGCAGGGCGTCGATCCCAAGGTCCTCGACGGCACGCTCCAGACGGACATCTTCAAGGAGTACATCGCGCAGAAGGAGTGGCTGTTCGCCCCCGGGCCGCACCTGCGCCTCATCGGGGACCTCATGGAGTTCTGCGCCGCCCGCGTCCCCGCCTACAAGCCGCTGTCCGTCTCCGGCTACCACATCAGGGAAGCGGGGGCCACGGCCGCCCAGGAGCTGGCGTACACCCTCGCCGACGGCTTCGGGTACGTGGAGCTGGGCCTCTCCCGCGGCCTGGACGTGAACGCGTTCGCGCCCGGCCTGTCGTTCTTCTTCGACGCCCACATCGACTTCTTCGAGGAGATCGCCAAGTTCCGCGCCGCCCGCCGCATCTGGGCCCGCTGGCTGCGCGACGTCTACGGCGCGACCAGCGAGCGCGCGCAGTGGCTCCGCTTCCACACGCAGACGGCCGGCGTCTCCCTCACCGCGCAGCAGCCGTACAACAACGTGGTCCGCACCGCCGTCGAAGCCCTCGCCGCCGTCCTCGGCGGCACCAACTCGCTGCACACCAACGCCCTGGACGAGACCCTGGCGCTGCCCAGCGAGCGGGCCGCCGAGATCGCGCTGCGCACCCAGCAGGTGCTGATGGAGGAGACCGGCGTCACCAACGTCGCCGACCCGCTGGGCGGCGCGTGGTACGTGGAGCAGCTCACCGACCGGATCGAGGCCGACGCCGAGAAGATCTTCGCGCGCGTCCTCGAACGCGGCCGGCGGGCCGTCCCCGGCGGGGAGCACCCGATCGGGCCGGTCACCTCGGGGCTCCTCGCCGGCATCGAGGACGGCTGGTTCACCGGGGAGATCGCCGAGTCCGCCTTCCGGTATCAGCAGGCGCTGGAGAAGGGCGAGAAGCATGTCGTCGGCGTCAACCGGCACACCGAGTCCGTCACCGGCGACCTGGAGATCCTCCGCGTCGGCCACGAGGTGGAGCGCGACCAGGTGCGGGCCCTCGCCGCCCGCCGCGCCGCCCGCGACGACGCGGCGGTCCGCGCGGCGCTGGCCGGACTGCTGGACGCCGCGCGTTCCGGGCGGAACATGATCGAGCCGATGCTCGACGCCACCCGCGCCGAGGCCACTCTCGGCGAGATCTGCGGCGTGCTCCGGGACGAATGGGGCAGCTATACGGAGCCGCCGACGTTCTAGCGGCACTGGCTGTACGGCACACCTGGGACGGGGGCGGGTGCGCGTTCCTGAACGCCGTCCGGAGGGGGGAGACTGGACCCATGCAGCCACGCAACATGTCCATGAGCGGAGCCGTCGACCTCTCCGCGGTGAAGGCCGCCGCGGAGGCCAAGCAGAAGGCGGAGCAGGCCCGGGCCCAGCGCGCGGCCCAGGCGTCGGCCGGGCCGCAGGCGGACGCGTCCGCCGTCCGGCTCGTGATCGACGTCGACGAGGCGGGGTTCGAGCAGGAGGTGCTCCAGCGCAGCACCGAGGTGCCGGTCGTCATCGACTTCTGGGCCGAGTGGTGCGAGCCGTGCAAGCAGCTCAGCCCGGTGCTGGAGCGGCTGGCCGCGGAGTACGCCGGCCGGTTCGTGCTCGCCAAGATCGACGTCGACACCAACCAGATGCTCTTCCAGCAGTTCGGGGTGCAGGGCATCCCCGCCGTCTTCGCGGTGATCGCCGGTCAGGCGCTGCCGCTGTTCCAGGGCGCGGCGCCCGAGCCGCAGGTCCGCCAGGTTCTCGACCAGCTCATCCAGGCCGCCGAGCAGCGCTTCGGCATCGTCGGCACGCCCGTCGATCCCGAGAGCGCCGTGGCGGCCCAGCAGGCGCCCGGGCCGGTACAGCCGACCCGGCGCGTAGGCGGCGGCTGATGTGGAGAGGAGACAGCCCCGTCCCCCCGGCCAACCCCACGCTGGCCGCGGCGCACGCGGCGCTGGACAACGGCGACCTCGGCGGCGCCGTACAGGCGTACCGGAACGTGCTGGCCGACGAGCCGGCGAACCTGGAGGCGAAGCTCGGCCTGGCCCAGGCCGAGCTGCTGATCCGGGTGCGGGAACTCGACCCCGAGCGCGTCCGCAAGGAGGCGGCGGAGCGGCCGGACGACGTGGCGGCGCAGCTCGCCGTGGCCGATCTCGACCTGGTCGGCGGCCATGTCGAGGACGCGTTCGGACGGCTGGTGAGCACCGTGCGGCGGACGGCCGGGGAGGACCGGGACACCGCCAGGATCCGGCTGCTGGAGCTGTTCGAAGTGGTCGGTGGTGACGATCCGCGCGTCATCGCGGCCCGGGGCGCGCTCGCGCGCGTGCTCTTCTGAGCCCGGAGCATCCCACACGCGCGCCGCGGCCACGTTTTACCAAAGCTTGGTAAACGTGGCCGCCGTCACTCTCCGTCCAGATCGGTGGAGGTTTCGGGGAGGTTGCGCCCGATTCGGGATTGTGTGTGCTCCCCCGTGGTGTGCACGTTCCGTGAGCGGCCAAGGTCATTTGTCCCGTATCCACCACAGAAGTATTACTCGCAAGTAACGAACCTCTTGTGTCATCTCGTGAGATGGACCACGATCGGCCAAGCCGACGGAGCCACGCGTCGGCCTCGGACCAGGGGGGTTCCCGCCGGCGGTGGGACCTGGTCCGCAGGGAGGCCGTTCATCACTCGCGGACAGTGGCTGTCGCCGGGGTGCAGCCCGGGGGCACTTCTCCTCCCCGGCGCCCGGCGCCCGGCGCGGTTCGCCCGGACGACGATCGCCGGGACGCGGGGGGATGTTGGTCCGAAAAGGAGGAAGTCATGGAGTCACAGGCTCGCGGCGGCACTAGATGGCGGCGATTCGGGCTGGTCATGGTGCCGAGCGTGGCCGCTACCGCGGCCATAGGCGTCGCTCTCGCCCAAGGCGCGCTGGCCGCTTCGTTCAGCGTGTCCGGACAGGAGTTCAAGGTGACGGCGGCGACGCTGGACGGCCGAGGGCTGGTCCAGTACGGCTCGACCGTGGACCCGGCGGGCAAGAGCGATCAGCCGGTCGTGGTGTCCGCGTTCGACCACGCCACCATCACGGACCTCTGCCAGTCCGTCGTCATTCCGGGCATTCCCGTGATCGGGGATGTCACGCTCAGGATCAACGCGGGGACCGACCCGGACAACCCGGTCGAGGCCGACAACCTCTTCATCGATCTCTCGCAGCTCGACACCGATGCCACGTTCACCAACATCGACATCGGTGTCAGCGCCAGCTCCACCTCGGAGGACTACGGTCCGGATCCGGCGGCCGGCAGCTACATTCCCGGTTCCTTCGCCCAGCAGGCGGAGCGGGCCTACCTCGAGGACGTCGAGCAGACGGCGTGGGCCACCTCCGCCGGCACGTTCGAGCTGACCGACCTCAGCCTGAGCCTGCACAGGGGCAAGAACGAGTGCTTCTGACGGCTTGAACCCCGCCCGGGGCGGAAGCGGTGCCCTCCGTCTTCCGTCCCGGGCCCACGCGAGCACCGCAGTACCGCGCGTGCCCGCCAGAGAACCCGCTCCACCAGGGGAGTACGTGCCGTGAGCACCCACACCGCAGAAACGTCGCAGATCTCGCTCGTCACCCGCGGACGCCTCGCGTTCCGCGCCTTCCGGTGGCGGCGGCCGTTCTGGGCCGGCCTCTTCACCATGTTCGCCGGGCTGCCGATCGCGTGGTTCCCGTACCGGGGGGTCAGCTTCGGTGACCTCACGGTACGGATGGCGACCACGGCGGGGGCCGGGTCGATGGTCATCGGGGTTCTGCTGGCGATCCTGGGGCTCACCATGTGGTTCCAGCCGCATGTGCGGATATTCGCCGGCGCGGCGGCGATCCTGCTCTCCCTGGTCTCCCTGATCGTCTCCAACTTCGGCGGCTTCTTCATGGGATTCCTCGCGGGAATGATCGGCGGCGCGCTGAGCGTGGCCTGGGCTCCGGGGGAGCAGCGGGCCGAGGCGGAGCAGGACAGAGGGGACCGGGAGCCGCCGGACCCCGCCCCGGGCACCGGCGGCGCGCCGGCCGGCTTCCTGGGGGTCGCGCCGGATCCGGGGAAGGACCCGGAGAAGGGGAAGCATCGTGCCGAGTGAAGAGATAGCCGCGGGATCCGCGCCCCAGGACGAGGGGGCGGCACGGCACGCCGCCCCGCGCAGATCGGTGCTCACGCGCCTGCGGATGCCCGTGGGGAAGGCCATCGCCCTGGCGGCGATGCCCTCGGCGGCCATGCTGGGGATGGGTTTCACCTCCTCGCTGGCCCGCGCCGACCCCTCGGTGGACAACCCGTTCCAGGACGCCCCCTGCGTCGAGGTGTCGGACACCGCCGGAACGGAGCAGCCCGCCGGGGAGGAGCCCACCGAGGCACCCGCGGAAGAGCCCACTGAAGAACCCACCGAAGAACCCACCGAAGAACCTACGGAGGAGCCCGCCGCCGAAGCGCCCGCGGCGGAGTCCGGGGAGCCCGCGGACGAGGCCCCACAGGACGAGCCCGCCGCCGACGACGGGCAGGCGCCGGAGGAGGAGACTCCGCGCAGCGCCCCCGAGGACACCGCCGCGACCGGGCGGACCAGGGACGAGACCACCGGGGAAGCGACCGCCGAGGAGCAGGCGGCCGGCGAGCCGCCGTCCGGCGAGGAACCGTTGACCGAGGAGCCGGTCGCGGAGAGCGATCCGCTCGATCCCCTGGGGCTCGGGCAGGGGCTGAAGGACCTCGGCAACGGCCTGATCGACCTGCTCACCCCCGGCGACGAGGGCGACGAGGGCGACGGCACCGCGCCCGCCGAGCCGGAGGAGCCGGAACAGCCGGCGGAACCGGAGGAGCCGGATGATCCGGCCGCGCCCGGCGCTCCGGCGGAAGAGCCCGAGGAGCCCCAGGAGACGGCCCCGGCCGACGAGCCGGACCCGTCCCAGCGGTCCGGGCAGCCGGCGGACGCCGAGGGTGACGCGGGTAGCGCGGACACCACCGGTGACGCCGGTGGCGCCACGGCGGGAGCGGCCGGCGGGGAGACCGATCAGGGGTCGGGCGACCCGGCCGGCGAGGAGTCGGCGACCGGCGCGACCGGCGAGGCGGACGCCCCGGCACCGGAGGAGGACGGCGAGGAGCCGTTCCCCTGTCCCGTGGAGCAGCGGGTCGCCGGGACCGACGAGCGGACGCCGTACGTGGTCCCCGACGAGCCCTGGTACCTGGAGGCCAGCGTCCTGACCCTGCGCGACCTCGACTACCACGGCGTCGTCAACATCACGACGGCCGGCGGCGCCACCAAGCAGGTCCTGAAGTTCACCGCCGACCAGGTGGACGTCCTGGACCTGCACCAGATCGTGGGCGCCGGGGAGGGCGTCTACAGTCACGTCGAGACCCAGCGGGGCTCGACCTCGACCTTCCGGGACGGCACGGTCACCATGTACACCGAGCGCCTGGAGGGGAACCTGTTCGGCGCCATCCCGGTCGTCTTCGACCCCGAGCACCAGCCGCCGCTCAACATCCCGCTCGCGGTCTTCACGAACGTCCACGTGACGCAGGCCGCGCAGTTCGGCGGGACGCTGACCCTGCGCGGCATGGATCAGTACTTCTCGGCCCGGGGCCCCTCGTCCACCGGCTGACCGCCGGCCCCGCCGCCGGCCGACCACCGGCGGCGCGGGCGGCCGGGCCCCGGACTCCGGGGTCCGGCCGTCAGATGCCGTGGTCGCCGAGGTGGTGGACCCGGACCATGTTGGTCGTGCCCGCCACACCGGGCGGGGAACCGGCCGTGATGAGCATGATGTCGCCGGGCGCGAAGCGGTTCAGCTTCGACAGCTCGGCGTCCACCAGCTCCACCATCTCGTCGGTGTGGTTCACATGCGGCACCACGAACGTCTCCACGCCCCAGCTCAGCGTGAGCTGGTGGGCGGTGTCGGGCTCCGACGTGAAGGCCAGGATCGGCTGCGCCGCCCGGTAGCGCGACAGGCGCCGGGCCGTGTCGCCGGACTTGGTGAACGCCACCAGCGCCTTGCCGTCGAGGAAGTCCGCCATCTCGGCGGCGGCCCGCGCCACCGAACCGCCCTGGGTGCGAGGCTTCTTGCCGGGCACCAGCGGCTGGAGGCCGCGCGACAGCAGCTCCTTCTCGGCGGCCACCACGATCTTCGACATCGTCTTGACCGTCTCCAGCGGGTACCGGCCGACCGAGGACTCCGCCGACAGCATCACCGCGTCCGCGCCGTCCAGGATCGCGTTCGCCACGTCGGACGCCTCGGCGCGCGTCGGGCGGGAGTTGGTGATCATCGACTCCATCATCTGGGTCGCCACGATCACCGGCTTGGCGTTCCTGCGACACAGGTCGATCAGCCGCTTCTGCACCATCGGCACCCGTTCGAGCGGGTACTCGACCGCCAGGTCGCCGCGCGCCACCATCACGCCGTCGAAGGCGAGGACGACCTGCTCCATGTTGTCCACCGCCTGCGGCTTCTCCACCTTGGCGATCACCGGGACCCGGCGCCCCACCCGGTCCATGACCCGGTGGACGTCGCGCACGTCGTTGGCGTCCCGCACGAACGACAGCGCCACCATGTCCACGCCGAGCCGCAGCGCGAACTCCAGGTCCTCCACGTCCTTCTCCGACAGCGCCGGCACGTTCACCGCGACGCCGGGCAGGTTGATGCCCTTGTGGTCGGAGATCACGCCGCCCTCGATGACGATCGTCCGCACCCGGGGGCCGTCCACCTCGGTGACCTGGAGCGCCACGTTGCCGTCGTTGATCAGGATCGTCTCGCCCTTGGCCACGTCGCCCGGCAGGCCCTTGTACGTGGTGCCGCAGATCGACCGGTCGCCCGCCACGTCCTCGGTGGTGATGGTGAACTCGTCGCCGCGCTTCAGCTCCACCGGCCCGGCGGCGAAGGTCTCCAGCCGGATCTTCGGGCCCTGGAGGTCGGCCAGCACGCCCACCGGCACGCCCGTGTCCTCGCTCGCCTTGCGGAGGCGGTGGTACCGCTCCTCGTGCTCCTCGTGCGAGCCGTGGCTGAAGTTGAAACGGGCGACGTTCATTCCCGCCTCGATGAGGGACTTGAGCTGTTCGAAGGAATCGACGGCGGGGCCGAGGGTGCAGACGATTTTGGAACGGCGCATGGAGGCGATCCTATCGATTTGTTCCGAGGCGGAATAATTGACGGTGTCAGCGTAGCGAAGGTCACGTGCCGATCAGGGCGAAAGTCCGGGTCGCGATCTCCAGCTCCTCGTCCGTGGGCACCACGGCGACGGCGACCCGAGCGTACTGCGGGGAGATGAGCCGAGGCCCTTGTGTACGCGCGGAGTTCAGCCGTTCGTCGATCTGGGGGCCCAGGCCGGAAAGCCCCGCGACGGCCGCCGCGCGGACCGGGGCCGCGTTCTCCCCGACACCGGCGGTGAACGCGATGGCGTCCACCCGGCCGAGCACCGCGAAGTAGGCGCCGATGTACTTCCGCAGCCGGTGGATGTACACGTCGAACGCCAACGTCGCCTCCTCGTCGCCCTCGTCCACGCGGCGGAGGACTTCCCGCATGTCGTTGTCGCCGCACAGACCGGCCAGCCCCGAGCGCTTGTTGAGCAGCGCGTCGATGTCCGCCACCGGCATCCCGGCGACCCGCGACAGGTGGAACACCACCGCCGGATCGATGTCCCCGGACCGGGTACCCATCACCAGCCCTTCCAAGGGGGTCAGTCCCATCGACGTGTCCACGCACCGCCCCCCGGCCACCGCCGAGGCGGAGGCGCCGTTGCCGAGATGGAGCACGATCACGTTCACGTCGGCCGGGTCCCGGCCCAGCAGCGCGGCCGTGCGGCGCGAGACGTACGCGTGCGAGGTGCCGTGGAACCCGTAGCGGCGGATGCGGTGCTCCTCGGCGGTCCTGGCGTCGATCGCGTACCGCGCGGCGTACTCCGGCATGGTGGCGTGGAACGCCGTGTCGAACACCGCGACCTGCGGCACGTCCGGGTTAAGCCGCCGCGCCGTCCTGATCCCGGCCAGGTTCGCCGGGTTGTGCAGCGGCGCCAGCGGCACCAGCCGCTCGATCTCCGCCTCCACCGCGTCGTCCACCACCACCGGCTCGGTGAACGACCGGCCGCCGTGCACCACCCGGTGCCCCACGCCCGCCAGTTCGGGCGAGTCCAGCCCGAAACCGTCCGCCGCCAGCTCCCGCGCCGCCGCGCCCAGCGCCGCGCCGTGGTCCGGCACGCGCTCCTCGCGCGTCCGGCGCTCGCCACCGGCGGGCGTGTGCGTCAGGCGGCCGGAGCGCTCGCCGATCCGCTCCACCAGGCCGGTGGCCAGGCGGCTGTCGTCCCGCATGTCGAGCAACTGGTACTTCACCGACGAGGAGCCGGAGTTGAGCACCAGCACCCGGGTCGCCCGCGTCACGTTCCCGCTCCTTGCTCGTGGGGCTTTTGGGCGTCCTGATCCCGCCCGTGGTCCGCCTGCGCCTGGATCGCGGTGATCGCGACCGTGTTGACGATGTCCTGCACCAGCGCGCCGCGCGACAGGTCGTTGACCGGCTTGCGCAGCCCCTGGAGCACCGGGCCGACCGCGATCGCGCCGGCCGACCGCTGCACCGCCTTGTACGTGTTGTTGCCCGTGTTCAGATCCGGGAAGATCAGCACCGTGGCCCGCCCGGCCACCGCCGAGCCCGGCAGTTTCGTCGCCGCCACCGACGGCTCCACCGCCGCGTCGTACTGGATCGGGCCCTCCACCGCCAGGTCCGGCCGCAGCCGCCGCACCAGCTCCGTCGCCTCCCGCACCTTCTCCACGTCGGCGCCCGACCCCGAGGTGCCCGTCGAGTACGACAGCATCGCGATCCTCGGCTCCACCCCGAACCGGGCGGCGGTGGCGGCCGACTGGATGGCGATGTCCGCCAACTGGGCCGCGTCCGGGTCCGGGTTGACGGCGCAGTCGCCGTACACCAGCACCTTGTCGGCCAGGCACATGAAGAACACGGACGAGACGATCGACGCGTCCGGCCGCGTCCTGATCACCTCGAACGCCGGCCTGATCGTCGCCGCCGTCGAGTGCGCCGCGCCCGAGACCATCCCGTCGGCCAGGCCCTCGCGCACCATCAGCGTCCCGAAGTACGACACGTCCGCCACGATGTCGTGGGCCAGCTCGTACGTGACGCCCTTGTGCCCGCGCAGCCCGGCGTACACCTCCGCGAACCGCTCACGCAGCGGCGAGGTCGCCGGGTCCACGATCCGGGCCGTGACCCCCTCGGCGGCGCCGGCCGGCCGCAGGTCCACGCCGAGGTCCGCCGCCCGCTTGCGGACGGCCGCCTCGTCGCCGAGCAGCGTCAGATCGCACACGTTCCGCCGCAGCAGCACCTCCGCCGCCCGCAGCACCCGCTCCTCGGTGCCCTCCGGCAGCACGACGTGGCGGCGGTCGGCGCGGGAGCGCTCGATCAGCTCGTGCTCGAACATCATCGGCGTCACCCGGTCGCCGCGCCGCGCCACCGAGACCCGCCGCAGCAGCGCCGCCGTGTCCACGTGCGACTCGAACAGGCCCAGCGCGATCTCCGCCTTGCGCGGCGTGGCGGCGGTCAGCTTGCCCTCCAGGCCCGACAGCGCGGTCGCCGTGGCGAAGGAGCCCTCCGCCACCGACAACACCGGGGTGCCGGGGCCCAGCCGGGCGGCCAGCGCCATCGTCTCCCGGCCCGGATGCTCGCCCAGCGTCAGCAGCACCCCGGCGATGGGCGGCGCCCCGGCGGAGTGCGCGGCCAGCGCGCCCACCACCAGATCCGCGCGGTCCCCCGGCGTGATGACCAGACAGCCCTCGGTGAGCGCGGGCAGGAACGTCGGCAGCATCGCGCCGCCGAACACGTAGTCGCGCACATCGCGGGCCAGGCCCGTGCCGTGGCCCTGGAGGACGTCGGCGCCCAGCGCGTCCACCACCTGCGCCACGGTCGGCGCGGAGAGCGCGGGCTCCTCGGGCAGCGCGTACACCGGCACCGGCAGGTGGCCGTCCAGCTCCCGCGCGGCCCGCACCGCGTCCGGGTCGCCGACCCGGTTGGCGATCATCGCGACGACGTCGCAGCCCAGCGAGGCGAACGCGTCGTGCGCGTTGCGGATCTCGGCGACGAGCGACTCGGCGCCCTGGCCCAGGCCCGGCACGACCGCCAGGACGCCCGCGCCGAACTCGTTGGCCAGCCGCGCGTTGAGCGTCAGTTCCGCCGGGAGCTGCGTGTCGGCGTAGTCCGTGCCCAGGACGAGGACCACCTCGTAGTCCCTGGCCACCGCGTGGAACCGGTCCACCAGCCGGGTCACCAGCTCGTCCGTGCCCCGCTCCGCCTGGAGCGCCGCCGCCTCCGCGTACCCCATGCCGCGCGCCTGGGGCGCCGGCCGGTCCAGCCGGTAGCGGCTCCGCAGCAGGTCGAGCACCAGATCCGGCCCGTCATGGGCCAGCGGGCGGAACAGCCCGACCCGGTCCACCTGCCGGGACAGCAGCTCCATCACTCCCAGCTCGATCGCCTGGCGGCCGTCGCCCCGGCCGATCCCGGCCACGTACACGCTCCGCGTCACGCCGATGTCCGTCCCCTCCACACGCCTGACCGTTCACAAGCTTGGGCGCGTCAGGTGCGGGCAGCATCCCCTTCGACCAACCCGTGGGCCCACTCCTCGACCGTACCCGCGCCCCGGGGCAGGGCGCTCGGCGGGTGTGGCGCACGTCGTCCGAGCGCCCCTGCGCGTCGTGACACAATTCGGGCGGCGCTCGCGAGGACGCGGCCCACCACCCTCACCCACCCTCACCGTCCGTTCCCCAGTTTCGACAGCGAGCAGGAGAGCATCGCATGCGCATCGGAGTTCTCACCGCGGGCGGCGACTGCCCCGGTCTGAACGCAGTGATCCGGTCGGTCGTGCATCGCGCGGTGGTGGACCGCGGCGACCAGGTGATCGGTTTCGAAGACGGATTCAAGGGTCTGCTGGAGGGCAGGTATCGCGAGCTGGACATCAACGAGGTCAGCGGCATTCTCGCGCGGGGCGGCACCATCCTGGGCTCCAGCCGCCTGGAGCGGCACCGGCTGCGCGAGGCGTGCGACAACGCGGAGGCGTTCCGCCGCGAGCTGAGCCTCGACGCGCTCATCCCGATCGGCGGCGAGGGCACCCTGACGGCGGCCCGCATGCTGTCGGACGCGGGGATCCCCGTGGTGGGCGTGCCCAAGACCATCGACAACGACATCTCGGCCACCGACCGCACCTTCGGGTTCGACACGGCGGTGGGCGTCGCGACGGAGGCCATCGACCGCCTGAAGACCACCGCCGAATCGCACCAGCGGGTGATGGTGGTCGAGGTCATGGGCCGGCACGCGGGCTGGATCGCGCTGGAGGCCGGCATGGCGGGCGGCGCGCACGGGATCTGCGTCCCGGAGCGGCCGTTCCAGGTGGACGACCTGTGCAAGATGATCGAGGAACGGTTCGCCCGCGGCAAGAAGTTCGCGGTGATCTGCGTCGCCGAGGGCGCCCGCCCGGCCGAGGGCTCGATGCCGTACGAGCGCGGCGAGATCGACCCGTACGGGCACGAGCGGTTCATCGGCATCGGCAACCGGCTGGCGAGCGAGCTGGAGCGCCGCCTCGGCAAGGAGGCCCGTGCGATGGTCCTGGGCCACATCCAGCGCGGCGGCACGCCGACCGCGTACGACCGGGTGCTGGCCACCCGCTTCGGCTGGCACGCGGTGGAGGCCGCGCACCGGGGAGAGTTCGGCATGATGACGGCGCTGCGCGGCACGGAGATCGTGATGACGCCGCTGGCGACGGCGACGATGGAGCTCAAGCGCGTTCCGCAGTACCGGATGGACGAGACCGAAGCGGTTTTCTGAGACCGCCCGGGCATTCCACGGGATGACGCCGGGCGGTCCGGGCGCCTCCGGCCCGCCGGCCGGGGGCGCGCACGGCCGGCGCGCACCCCGACCGCCCCCGTCCCCGATCTTGCGGACGTCTTCCGGGGCGCGTCACGCTGAGGGCATGGGCAAACACAGCAAGCCGGACCCGCCTCTCACACAGGGCAACCCCCCACCGGACAACGCCGACAGCCGTGTGGACCTGCCTCCGGCGGGGACGGGCGCGCACGCGAAGCCCAAGGAGAAGAAGGACTGAGCACGGCCCCGGGCCCGTGAAGCCCCGGAGGAGAGGCCCTAGTAGCCGACGGTGAAGTGGGTGTCCCGGTGCGGGGTCTCCAGTTCGTCGAGGATCGCCACCGCGAGGTCCTCGGCCGAGATCCGGGACGTGCCGTCCGTGCCGGTGACGAGCGTGGTGGTGCCGCGCCGGTATCTCGCGGTGCGAGGTCCGGGTTCGAGGACGGCGGGCGGGCTGAGATAGATCCAGTCGGCCGGGTGTGCCCGGCAGGTGTCCAGTTGCGCGGCGCTGGCGGCGGCGATGGCGCGGAACGCCTCCGGCACGTACTCCGGGCTGTCGAGAACGCGCCGGCCGGGGTCTCCCGGTAGCCGCAGCGGCGCGGCGCCGCCGACGACGAGGACGCGCGTCCTGGCGGTCGCCGCCGCGTCGAGCAGGGCTTTGGTGGTCGCCGCGACGGTGTGTTCCCGCCCGGGGGCGGGCCGGGTGGCGGCCACGACCGCGTCGGTGCCGGCGAACAGTCCGCTCATGCGGCCGGGGGCGTTCGCGTCGCCCGCGACGGCCGTCACACCCGGGGGCAGGGCGGCCGGTCGTCCGGTGCGGTATATCGCGACAAGGTCATGGCCCCGGCGCGCTGCTTCGTCGATGACGCGTGAGCCGACCATGCCGGCGGCTCCGACAACGGCGATCCTCATCGGGCTGGTCCTTCCGGAAGGGGCGTGCGAGCGGGCGGGGGGCGGAAGCTGTCCGGCGAGGATCGCGGCGAGGGCGAGCCCGAACCCCAGGAGCTGGACGGGGCCGAGGGTCTGGCCGAGCAGGAGCGCGCCGAGAACGGCGGCGACCAGCGGCGACAGCAGGCCGAGTACCGCGACCGAGGTGACGGGCAGGGTGGTGATGCCCTGGAACCACAGGGCGTAGGTGATCAGGCCGCCGACCAGGCCCAGCCAGAGGTAGCCGAGGGCGGCGGGCGCGTCGATCGCGGGCGGGGATCCCTCGACGAGGAACGTGACGGGCACCAGGAACAGTCCGCCCGCGGTGAGTTGCCAGCCGGCGAAGGCGGTGGGACCGACCCCGGCGGGGCGTCCCCAGCGTTTGGTGAGCGTCATGCCGAGGGCCATCGTGGCCGCGCCGCCGAGACCCGCCGCGATCCCGACGGCGTCGAGCGCCGCGTTCGGCCCGATCACCACCAGACCGATGCCGACGACGCCCGCCACCCCCCACAGGAGGCGCCAGGCGGTGAGGCGCACCCGGAGCACGGGCACGGCCAGGAGAGCGACGACCAGCGGCTGGGCCGCCGTCGAGGTCGCGGCGACGCCGCCCGGCAGGCGTTCGGCCGCGACGAACAGCAGCGGGAGGAACAGCCCGATGCTCAGCACACCGAGCACCGCGGCTTTCCACCACCAGGCCCCGCGCGGCAGCGTCCTGGTGAGCGCCAGCGCGATCACCCCGGCGGGCAGCGCGCGCAGGAGTCCCGCGAACAGCGGGTGTCCCTGCGGGAGAAGCTCGGTGGTGACCACGTACGTCGTGCCCCACACCATGGGGGCGAGCGCTGTCAGGGCGGTGCGGGGCAGGTCTCCCCGGCGGATGCCGCCGGCTGTGGCGGAGACCGCCGGTGCGGTGTGACTGGTCATGCCTCGCAGTCTCACGCCGCCGCGACCAATGAGTCCAACACATGTTTGTCAGCGCATCGATCTGCATTCACGATAGACGCATGGAGCTTCAGCAGATGCGCTACGTCGTCGCCGTCGCCGAGACGAACAGCTTCACCCGGGCCGCCGAACGGTGTCTGGTGGTCCAGTCCGCCCTCAGCCACCAGATCGCCCGCCTGGAGCGGGAACTCGGCGCGAGACTCTTCGAGCGCACCAGCCGCCGGGTGCGGCTGACCCCGGCCGGGGAAGCGTTCCTCCCGGCCGCCCGCCAGTGTCTGGACGCGGCCGAGCGCGCGGCGGCGGAGGTCGCCGCGGCGGTGGGGGAGGTGCGCGGGCGGCTCGCCGTGGGTCTGATCGCCACGGTCACCGCGGCCGACATCCCGGGCGCGCTGCGCGACATCCGCCGCCGGTACCCGCAGGTGCGCGTCAGCCTGCGGGTGGGCGCGAGCGACGATCTGATCGAGCAGGTCAAGGACGGGTCACTCGACGTGGCCTTCCTCGGGCTGCCGACCACGGCGCGGCCCCGGGGCGTCGTCGTCCACGAACTCGCCCGTGACCGGCTCGTCGCCGTGGTCGCGCCGGACCATCCGCTCGCCGCCGAGCCGGCCGTCGACCTGCGCAGGCTCTCCACCGAGGTCTTCGCGGACCTTCCGGCCGGGACGGCCGGCCGCGCGCAGTCCGACCAGGCGTTCTCCGCCGCCGGTCTCGTCCGCGACGTGGCCTTCGAGGTGACCACCGCCGACTACATCGCCCGGCTCGTCAGGCCGGGCCTGGCCGTCGCCCTGCTGCCCTCCGCCTACGTGCCGCAGCTCGCCGGGGTGGTCACGATCGACGTCACCGACGCGCCGGGCCGCGTCGAGTACCTCGTCTGGAGCCGGTTCGGCCGTACCCCGGCGGCGACCGCGTTCCTCGCCGTGCTCGGCATCGCGGCGGAGGACCGGCCGGGCGCGTGAGGCGGTCCGGGGCTCCCGTTCGTGAGGCGGCTCACTGCGTGTAGGTGAACTCCCACCAGCCGGTGCTCGCTCCCGGGGTGCCGTCGCCGTCCGTCGCCGTCACGCGCCAGCGGCCCGGCCCGGCGCCGACGAAGTCGAACGTGTGGCCGGTGTCCGGTGTCTCCTCCTGGAGCAGGGCGTTCCACTGCTCCAACGCGTAGTACTCGACCTCGACGCGGTAACCGGCCGCGCCCGGGACCGGGTCCCAGTCCAGCGTCATCGTGCGCGGGTAGTGGGTGAAGACCGAGCCGTGGGCGGGATACACCTGCGCGGGAGCCGCGAGGCCCGTCGTGTACCGGAAGTACCACCAGTCGCTGGTGACGGCCTCGTCCCCCGCGCGGGCGGTGACGCGCCAGCGGCCCTCGGCGGCGTCCGGCCAGGTGACGTCGTGGCTCGTCGCGGCCGTCACCCCGGCCGCCTGCGACGACCAGTCGCCGCCGCAGCGGCATTCGACCTCGATCCGGTAGTCCGCCGCTCCGGTGACACCCTGCCAGGTGAAGGTGATGGTCCGGGGGGTCGCGTCCAGGACCGCCTCGTTCCCCGGGGCGAGGAGCGTCGGGGCGGACAGGCGGAACGGCTCGGTGGCGGTGCCGCCGCTCGCCGTGTCGCCTCCCGACGCGCCGTCCTCCGGGCCCGTGCCGGGGTCGGTTCCCGACCCCTCGTCGCCGGTGCCGCCGGTGCCGCCGGAGCCGTCCGTGCCGCCCAGGGCGGCTCCGGAGGTGTCCGCGCCGCCGTCCGCCGTGGAGCCGCCGTCCGCGGCGGCTCCCTCGGCGCCGGCTCCGCCGCCGTCGTCGTCGCGCGGTGCCTCACCGGCGGGGTCGGAACGGGAGCCGCCGAAGGGCGGCGTTCCGGTCGCGACGCCCCACGCCACACCGCCCAGCAGGAGCGCGAGCAGGCAGACGATCGCCAGCGCCCTCTTCCGCGACGGGAGACTCCCGGGCAGGAAGACGCCGATGTGCTGGAGCCATGTCAGCGGCCCGTGGCTCTCCTCGTGCCGGTACTGGTGGATGCCGCCGGTCACGCCGCCCGACACCGCGATGCTGTCCGCCGACGCGCTGGCGCCGCCGGTGCCGGATATGCCCATCCGGCCCGTGGCCGCCACGGCGGTCGGCTCCTCGGGGGCGGGCCCGGGACCGTTCCGGGTCTCGGTCATGGCGCGGCGGTCTCCCCTCGCCCGGTGCGGCCGGTGGTGTCGAGGCCGGTGGTCGCGGTGCTGTCGGGGCCGTGGGCCTCGGCGTTCCCGGTGCGCTCCACGCGTGCCCCGGCGCCGCCCGCCGGGCCGGTGAATCCGGTGACGGCGGTCCCGCCCGCCGTGGCGACGGCGTCGCCGGGGCCGACGACCTCGACCACCCCGGCCTGAGCCGTCGGAGTCGGCGGGGCTTGCGGCGGGGGAGCGGGTGAGGGCCGGTGGCGGACCGCGAAGAGGAAGCCCACGACGCCGGTGACGGCCTGGAGACAGGCGGCGGCGACCCCGGCGCTGTCCGCCCCGTCGAGCAGCCAGAACAGCGGGGCGGTGGCGCCCCCGGCGCCCCCGGCCGTCCCGATGGCGACCCGCCGGCCCGGTGTGATGTCCCCCATGCGTCCCCCCGCGTGGCTGACGCGGCATCAGCCGATGGGGTACTGGTTAGCAGAATCCCTTCCACCGCGCGACCGGTTCGTCATGCTCCGTAGCCCTATCGAGACGAACCGCGCGGCGCTCAGGACGCGGCCGGGGTCTGCTCCTTCTTCGGGGAGGGGCCGAGGCGGCGGAGGAGGGTGTAGTAGCTGGCGGGGAAGAGCCGGGCCAGGGTGTCGAGGAAGACCGCGCTGGGGGCGATGAGGATCCGGCCCTTGCGCTTCTCGACGGCGTCGAGGATCCGTTCGGCGGCCTTGTCGGCCGGGTACGTCAGGAACTTCGCGCCGGCCTCCTGCGCCTGCCGGGCCTCGGTCTCGCTGACGGCGGCGCTCACCCGGGCGTTCTCGGCGATGCGGGTGCGGATGCCGCCGGGGTGGACCGTGGTGACGCCGACGCCCCGGTCGTACAGCTCGTGGCGGAGCACCTCGCTGAAGCCGCGCAGCGCGAACTTGCTGGCGGAGTAGGCGCACTGGCCGGGCGGGGCGATCAGCCCGAACACGCTGGACATGTTGACGATGTGGCTGCCGGGGGACTCCGTCAGGCGCGGCAGGAGCAGCCTGGTCAGCGCCACGGGCGCGCGGAAGTTGATGTCCATCAGCCAGTCGAAGTCCTCCGCCGAGACCTGGTCGAACTGGCCGCCCAGCGCGACGCCCGCGTTGTTGACGAGCAGGGTGATCCGGGGGTGGGCCTCGGTGACGCGCGCCGCGAGGGCGTCGAGTGCCGGGGTGTCGGCGAGATCCGCCACCATGGTGTCGATCTGCCGGCCGGGCCGGGCGGCGCGTATCGCGGCGGCGACGGCGTCGAGGCGTTCGGCGTCGCGGTCGATCAGGACCAGATCGCTGCCCCGGGCCGCGAGGCCGTGTGCCATGTGCTCGCCGATGCCGCTCGCGGCGCCGGTCAGGACGGCGGTGCCGCCGGTGAACTGGTAGCGGTCGAGCGCGGCCATGGTGCTCTCCTCGTGCTTCCTCGAACGGTGCGGAGAGCAGCCAACCTACGCCGCGTGGGCGCGCCTGACTTGACCTCTCGCGCCAGATTTCCGGCTGGTACGACTCCTCTACCGGTCGCGCACCGCTCCGCCCCGCCGGACCGCGCTCGGTGTCGTGCCCCACCAGCGGCGGCAGCAGCGGCTGAGCGCTGACTGTTCGGACAGGCCGAGCAGCCCGGCGACCTGGCCCAGCGGCAGGTCCGTGCCGACGAGATAGCGGCGGGCGGCCTGGCGCCGTTCGTCGTCGAGGATCGCGGCGAACGTGGTGCCCTCCTCGCTGAGGCGGCGTTGCAGCGTGCGCGGGTGAACGGTGAGCAGGCGGGCCACGGCGCCGATCTCCGGCGGCGCGGTGCCCAGCGACTGCCGGACCGCGGCCCGGACCCGGGGGACGAGGTCGGAGTGCGACCGTTCGGCCAGGAACGCCAGCGCCAGGTGCCGCAGATGCTCGTCGCCGTGCGCCAGCGAGCGGGCGCCGAGGCTTCGGGGCACCCGCAGCGCGGGGGCCGGGCGGCCGGTGCGGACGGGGGCGCCGAAGAAGTCCTCGTAGACGCTCAGGGGGGCGGCCGGCCGGTAGGGCAGCTCGACGCCGCGCAGCCCGTACGGGCCGGTGAGGTAGAGGATCGCCCGGTGCAGGAAGCCGAGCCCGAGGTCGGTGCCCTGGACCGGCGCGGGCAGGCCGGGCCGCAGCCCGTAGCGCAGGGCGGCGACGCCGGGCGTGCCGTACGGGTCGGGTTCGAGGCTGAGGCTGAGCGACCGGGCGTGGACGAAGAGGTAGCGGGAGGTGCACTCCAGGGCGTCGGCGACCGTCGCCGAGCTCTGGATCGCCAGGGCCAGCGCGCCCAGCATGCCCAGATCCTGGCGGGCGGCGACGCGCAGGCCGAGGTCGGGGCGGTCCAGGTCGCGGGCGGCGATCTCCAGGATCCGCGCGACGGCCTCGTCGGGCACCATCAGGTCGTCCGCGTCGAGCGCGGCCACCGGCAGCCCGGCCCGCGCGGCGTAGCTCTCGGCGTCGCCGCCGAGTTCCGTCACGGTCGCGCGGAAGCCGCGCAGCCCCGCTGATCTGATCACCGACATGGCGCACAGGGTCAAGCGTTTGTCGCGTGAGGTCAAGTGCCGTGCCGTGACCGTTCGCATCCTGGAACCATGGCTCTCCCCGAACACCTCGATGTCGTGATCGTCGGCGCCGGCCTGTCGGGCGTGGGCGCCGCCCACCGCCTGCGGACCGAGTGCCCCGACCGGTCCTTCGCGCTCCTGGAGGCCAGGGCGGCGATGGGCGGGACGTGGGACCTCTTCCGCTATCCCGGCATCCGTTCCGACTCCGACATGTTCACGCTCGGCTATCCGTTCCGGCCGTGGCGGGGGGAGAAGTCGATCGCCGACGGCGCCTCGATCCTGCGGTACATCCAGGAGACGGCCCGGGAGTCGGGGATCGACCGCCACATCCACTACCGCACCAAGGTCGTCTCGGCCGACTGGTCCACGCGCAGCGCGCGGTGGACGCTGACCGTCGAGCGGACCGGCGAGGACGGCGGCACCGAACGGCGCACCCTCACCTGCGACTTCCTCTACTCCTGCGCCGGTTACTACGACTACGAGCGGGGCCACGCGCCGGACTTCCCCGGCGTGGAGCTGTTCCGCGGGCAGGTCGTCCACCCGCAGTTCTGGCCGGAGGACCTGGCGTACGAGGGCAAGCGCGTCGTCGTGATCGGCAGCGGCGCGACGGCCGTGACGCTGGTGCCGTCGATGGCGCGGGACGCCGCGCACGTCACAATGCTCCAGCGGTCGCCGACCTGGATCACGCCGCTGCGCAGCCGGGACAAGGCGGCCGACCGGCTGCGCGCGTTCCTGCCGGAGAATGCCGCGTACCGGGTCATCAGGACCAAGAACATCATGATCAGCACCGGGATCTACCAGCTCTGCCGCCGCCGCCCCGACACCGCCCGCCGCCTGCTGAACAAGCTGGCCGTCCGCTTCCTCGGCGACCCGGATGCGGTCCGGGAGCACTTCACGCCCTCCTACGACCCGTGGGACCAGCGGCTGTGCGCCATCCCCGACGCGGACCTGTTCCGGACGATCCGGAAGGGCCGGGCGAGTGTCGTCACCGACCACATCGACACGTTCGTGCCCGAGGGCATCCGGCTGAAGACCGGCCGGGTGCTGGAGGCGGACGTCGTGGTGACCGCCACCGGGCTGCGGCTGCTCGCCTTCGGCGGCATCACCCCGCACGTGGACGGCCGGGCCGTCGACCTGTCGCGGCAGTTCGTGTGGCGCGGCGCGATGCTGACCGGCGTGCCGAACTTCGCCGTCTGCGTCGGCTACACCAACGCCTCCTGGACGCTGCGCGCGGACCTGACGTCGCGGCTGGTGTGCAAGGTGCTCAACCACATGAAGCGCCACGGCTACGCCGCCGTCGAGCCGCACCCCGACCGCGAGCTGTCGGCACGCCCGCTGCTCGACCTCGCCTCCGGATACGTCCGCCGCTCCATCGACGCCTTCCCCCGCCAGGGCGACCGCGCCCCGTGGAAGGTCCGGCAGAACTACCCGCTGGACGCCGCCACGACGCTGCGGACGAGCCTCAGGTCGCTCCGGGCGACGCCACGCTCCGCGCTGCGCGAGGCGTCCGAGCCGGTGGAGGCCCGCCGGTGAGCGCCGCCGACGCGACCTACCTCGACCTCGGCGGGCTCGCCGTCCGGGTGCGGGTGTCGGGCCCGCAGGACGGGCCGCCGGTGCTGCTGCTGCACGGCATCGGGCGCAGCCTGGAGGACTGGGTGCCCGCGCACGACCTGCTGGCCCGCGAGCACCGGGTCGTCAGCATGGACCTGCCCGGCTTCGGGCTGACCCGCCGGGCGAAGGGCCGCCCGGGGCTGGCGGGCTTCGCGCGGGCGGTGGTGGGTGTCCTCGACGCGCTGGACGAGCGGCGCCCGGTGTACCTGATGGGCAACTCGCTCGGCGGCGCCGTCGCGATGACGGTCGCCGTCGCGCACCCCGGGCGCGTGGCGGGGCTGGTCCTGGCCGGCAGCGCGGGCTTCGGCCGCGAGGCGAACGTCCCGGTGCTGCCGATGGCCTACGCCCTGCTGTCCGCCGCGCCGGTCGTCGGCGGGCGGTTCCGGCCGCGTGCCCGCCGGGCCGGGGCCCAGGTCAACCGGGACCTGTTCTTCGACCCCGCGCACGCCACCGAGGAGATGATCCGGCACGCGGGCACGGTCGGGAGGCAGCCGGACTTCCGCGCCACGTTCCTGGGCACGGCCCTCAGCCTCGGCGTCCCGCTGCTGGGCACGTATCCCGGCTGGCGCCGCAGGCTGCTGACGGCGCTCGCCGAGGCCCGCATCCCGACGCTGGTGCTGTGGGGCGACGCGGACACCGTGCTGCCCGCCCACCACCTCACCGCGGCCCTGGTCGCGCTGCCCCACGCGCGCGGCCACCTGCTGACCGCCACCGGCCACCTGCCGCAGATCGAGCGGGCCGGTGAACTCACCGCCCTGGCCGCCGGGTTCATCCGCGACACCGAGGCGGCCGACCGGTCCGCCGCTTGACGTCCCGCCGGACCGCCACCGGTTCCCCACCAATCCCTCACCTCTCCCGGGCAGCCGCCGGGCCCCTCCCCGCGTCTTACCCTACGCGGTATGCATACGGGGTATGTTCAGGGCGCCGGAAGGCCCGAGGGGAGAAGACACAGGTGAAACGGAAACGACGAACGGGAGCGCGGCTCGGTGCCGCCCTGGTCTGCGCGGCGGTCGGCGCCGGGCTGACCGCTCCCGTCGCGGGGGGACAGGAACCGCTGCCGGGGGGCGGCGGGTCCGGGGAGCCCGCCGCGTCACGCATGATCACGCTGATCACCGGGGACCGGGTCGTCGTCGACGACCAGGGGAAGCTACGGGGGCTGGTCCGCGCCGAGGGACGCGAGGACATACCCGTCCACGTCTCCGACGACGGCGGCCACGTCGAGGTGATCCCGCAGGACGTCGAGCCGATGCTGCGCGACGGCACGCTCGACCGGCGGCTCTTCGACATCACCGAGCTGAGCCGCGAGGAGTACGGCGCCGACACGGCGCTGCCGCTCATCGTCACGTACGAGGAGGGCATGTCCACGAGTTCGCGACGCGGAGGGGGCGACGCGACCTCACTGGACGCCATCGACGGCGAGGCGCTGACCGTCGGAGGCGACGAGGTGGCCGCCCTCTGGGAATCGCTCACGGCCGGCGGCGACGCCAGGACCCTGTCCGCCGCGCCCGGCATCGAGTCCATCGCGCTGGACGGCCTGGTGCGGGCCGACCTCGACGAGAGCGTCCCGCAGATCGGGGCGCCCGAGGCGTGGGAGGCCGGATACGACGGCGAGGGCGTCACCATCGCCGTCCTGGACACCGGCATCAGCGAGCAGCACCCGGACGTGGCCGGCAGCGTCGTCGCCGCCGAGAACTTCACCGACGCCGCCGACACCGACGACCACGTCGGGCACGGCACCCACGTCGCCTCCATCGCCGCCGGGACCGGCGCCGCCTCCGGCGGCACCTACACCGGCGTCGCGCCCGGCGCGGCGCTGCTCAACGGCAAGGTGCTCGACGACAGCGGCCGGGGCTTCGAGTCCGGGATCATCGCGGGCATGGAGTGGGCCGTCGAGCAGGGCGCCGACATCGTCAACATGAGCCTCGGCGCCGAGACGGAGCCCGGGCAGGCCGATCCGCTGGTCGACGCCATCGACGCGCTCTCCGCGGAGACCGACGCCCTGTTCGTCGTCTCGGCGGGCAACGACGGCCCGTACCCGGGCACGGTCGGCAGCCCCGGCACCGCCGAGGCCGCGCTCACCGTGGGCGCGGTCGACAAGTCCGACGTGCTGGCCGACTTCTCGTCCACCGGCGAGCACGCCGACGACACGATCAAGCCGGACATCACCGGCCCCGGCGTGAACATCGCCGCCGCCGCCGCGCCCGGCAGCGAGTACGCGGAGTCCGAGGAGCCGGTCGCGGAGGGCTACCTCGCGCTGTCGGGGACCTCCATGGCGGCGCCCCACGTCGCGGGCGCCGCCTCGCTGCTGGCCCAGCAGCACCCCGACTGGACCGGTGAACAGCTCAAGGCCGCGCTGACCGCCTCCGCCGAGCCGGGTGCGAGCTACGGCGCGTACCAGCAGGGCACCGGCCGGGTGGACGCCGCCTCGGCCCTCGACCAGACCGTCGTCACCGAGTCCGGCACCCTCGACTTCGGCGTCGCGACCTGGCCGCACCAGGACGACGAGCCGGTCACCCGCGAGGTGACCTACCGCAACCTCGGCGAGGACGACGTCACGCTGGACCTGTCCGTCCGGGGCGTGAACCCGGAGGGCGCCGCGGCACCCGACGGCACGTTCACCCTCGGCGCGGACGAGGTGACCGTGCCCGCCTCGGGCACCGCCACGGTCGAGGTCACCGCCGACACCGAGGGCGGCGTCGTGTTCGGCACCTACACCGCGTACGTCACCGCCACCGAGCCCGGCGGCGGGCAGAGCGTCACCACCGCGGGCGTGGTCGAGCACGAGGCGGAGATGTACGACCTCACCGTCGAGGTCATCGGCCGCGACGGCGAACCCGCCCCGTACTGGGAAGCCTTCGCCAACGAACTCGTCGGCCGCTTCGCCGACGAGCCCCGCGTGTCCGGCGACGGCGAGGGCACCCGCACCTTCCGGCTGGCGCCGGGCGACTACCTGGTCGAGACCACGGTCTTCCACGGCGGCACGGGCGTCGCGGACGCCACCGGCGTGGACTGGCTGATCGATCCCGGCGTGTCCCTGACCGAGGACACCACCCTCACCGTCGACACGCGCGAAGCCGCCGAAATCGACGTGACCGTGGACGACCGCCGCGCCGAACTGACCGACCTCAGCGTCGCCTACGAGCTGGACGAACTCGACAGCGACTGGGGCTTCTACGGCATCCTGATGCTGCCCGACCTCCCCGACGGCTTCCGCACCGCGCAGCTCGGACCGATCGGCGACGGCTGGGCGTTCGACCACTCCGTCGTCAGCGCGAAGTGGGAACGGTCAGGCCGGGAGTACTACACCGCCGAGGTACGGGAAGGGGAGCTGTTCCACGGGCTCGACCGCCATGTCGGTCAGGACGACCTGGCCCGGATCACCACCGGCGTGGGCTCGTCGGTCGAGGGCGCGTCCGGCGTGCTCGCCACCTACCCATACGTCCAGTCCCGCATGGTCTTCACGGCCGAGGAGCGGGCGCTGCCCCACACCACGGAGGTGTACGTCGACGCCCGCGCCGGCGCGTACAGCCAGGAGTTCTGGCAGTTCGACGCCGAGGGGAACGAGGTGATCTGGTCCACGTCGTACAGCAACACCTACGAGGCGGGCGAGCGCTACCGCGAGACGTTCAACACCGGCGTCTTCGGCCCGCTCGCCGGGGACGAGGGCCATCTCCTGCGCGAGGGCGACGCGATCTACGGCGAGATCTTCCCGTTCGCCGACGGCGACGGGCACCGGACCTACGCCGCGTACGACAGCGGCACCACCACCCTGTACCGGAACGGCGAGGAGTACGCCACGACCGACACCGGCCTGGACGGCGCGTACTTCGAGGTGCCGCCGGAGGAGGCCGACTACGAGCTGGTGACCGAGTTCCACCGGGGCGAGCCCCTCGCCTCGGTCAGCACCCGGATCACCGCCGCCTTCACCTTCACCTCCGCCGCCGTCCCCGGCCAGGAGTACACCGAACTGCCGTACAGCGTCGTCCGGTTCACCCCGGATCTGGCACTGGACTCCACCGCCCCGGCCGGGCGCGTGACGCGCGTCCCGGTCACCGTGCAGGGCTCGGCGGCCGGGGACAACCTGGACTCGCTGACCGTCTCCGTCTCCTTCGACGGCGGCGACACCTGGCGCGAGACACCTGTCCGCGACGGACGGGTGAAGGTCACCAACCCCGCCGCCGGCGGCACCGTCTCGTTCCGCGCCGAGGTCACCGACCAGCAGGGCAACAGCACGACGCAGACCGTCATCGACGCCTACCGCACCACCGGCTGACCGCCGGACGGCGGTCCTGCCGGCCGATCACCCGTCGGCCGGCAGGGCCGCGCCGCCACGGCGGTTTCAGCGCGCCAGGTCGGAGGGGTCCGTGTTGGCGCCGCACAGGACGACGCACGTCTCCTCGTCCGGGGCCGGGACATGGGCGGCGGTGCGCAGCGCCGCCAGGGCCGTGGCCGCGCTGTGCTCGACCGCGATCCGGTGGGTGCGCCACACCTCCCGCCGGGCCGCCGTGATCGCCTCGTCGGGGACCAGCACCGACCGGACGTGCGGACGGGCGGCCCAGCGCACCGCGTCCGCCGAGGCGCGGCGGGCGCCGAGGGAGTCGGCCGCGACCGAACGGACCGGGACGTCCACCGGCTCGCCCGCCGCCAGCCCGGCGTTCAGGGCCCGGCAGTGCTCCGGCTCGGCCACCACGACCCGCACGCCGCGTTCCGCCGCCGCCGCGGCCACGCCCGCGAACAGCCCGCCGCCGCCCGCCGCCACCACCACCGTCGAGACCCCGGGCCGCGCCGCGAGGATCTCCTCCAGCACCGTGCCCGCGCCCCCCGCGATCCGCGGGTGGCTCCCGCCTCAAGCCCGCGGTACAGGCCCCGGCGGTCCCCCGCGCCGCCCACCACGCCCCCCCCGCCGCCCGCCGCCGCCCCCCCGCCCCCGCCGCCGCCGCGCCCCCCCCCCGCCGCCGCCACCACCACCGTCGAGACCCCGGGCCGCGCCGCGAGGATCTCCTCCAGCACCGTGCCCGCGCCCGCCGCGATCAGCGGGTGGTCGTAGGCGTGCGAGGCAAGCGCGCCGCTCGCGGCGGCGTACGCGGCGCACGCCTCGGCCGCCTCCGCGTACTCGCGGCCCACCTGCCGCACGTCCGCGCCCAGTTCCCGCAGCCGCGCCACCTTCACGGTCGGCGCCGTCTCCGGCACGAACACCGTCGCCGGCAGGCCGTGCAGACCGGCCGCCCAGGCGCAGGCGAGCCCGGCGTTGCCGCCGGAGGCGATCGTGACGCCCGCCGCCGGCATGGTGCCCGACTCCCTGGCCGCCGCCGTGAAGTTGAGCGCGCCCCGCGCCTTGAACGTGCCGGTGTGCTGGAGGAACTCCAGCGCGAACCACAGCCGTTCCCCGCCGGACGCCACCGCGACCGGCCGCACCCGCCCCGCGATCCGCCCGGCGGCGGCCCTCACGTCGTCGTAGCCGATCACCGCTGCTCCCGGTTCGAAGTCCGTCCGGCCGCCCATCGTAGGCCGGGCGGCGGAACGAGACCCGACCCCGGCGCCCGGATCACCGCCGCCGGGGGCACGCCTTCGACCGCGCCCCCGGTCGCGAGGCGCCGGCCCGGGTCCTCGCCGGGGAGCTGCCGTGGTGTCGGCCCACCGCGCCGACGACCTCACCACCGCGCCGCGGGCGGCCGACGAGTCCGGCCACGGGCCCGCGCGTACGACCGGAAGGCGCCGGGGACGGCCGTCAGGTGAGTGTGGCGAACGGCAGCCGCACCCGCTCGTCCGGCACGTCGGTGGCCCCCGCCCGCACCCGTTCCCACTCGTCGGCGGTCAGCGCCCGGCCGTAGATCCGCACGTCGTCCAGCGCGCCGCGGAACAGCTCGGTGTAGTCGGGCCGGGCGCCGATGTGCAGGGTGAACGGCTCGTCCGGCGAGATGTCGCCCACGGGCGCGTCCGCCGTGGCGGGGGCGGCGCCGTCCACCGACAACTGGAGCTGCCCGCCCTGCCGCTGGAACGCGACGTGGTGCCACCCGCCGTCGTTGTGCGCCGCGCCGGTGCTCACCGACGCGGCGGCCGTGCCGGTGTCGATCGCGCCGCTCAGCCGCCCCTCGCCCGGCTCGGCCCGCAGCCAGAACTGCCGCTCGCCGGGGTCGTCGTCGTACCCCCACAGCAGCGGCAGCGCGCCGTCGGTCTCCTCGTGCCGGAACCAGGTGCTGACCGCGAAGTCGCCGTCGCCCAGGTCGAGCGAGGCGGGGCAGTCGATCAGCCGCAGGTAGTCGTCGGCGCCGTCGAACCCCATCGCCGGACCGGGCCGGCCGTCCGCCGTGAGGGCCGCCCCGCCGTGCACCACCGCGTCGTTGTCGTGGCCGCTCTCGTCGGGCGTGCGCGGCAGGACCAGATCGGTGCCGGCGGCGTCCAGCGCGTCGAGGGTGAAGGCGGTGAACGCGATCGAGCCGTGCGGACCGCCGTCCTCCGTCTCGTACAGCAGGCCGATCTCCGCCCCGGCCACCGGGGTCAGGTCCGAGTACCCGGCCCGCCCCGGGTGGATGACGGTGCCGGTCTCCCGCCAGGTCGCGCCGCCGTCCGTCGAGGTGCGGATCGCCATCACCCGCCGGTCCTCGAACGCCTCGGCGCCGGGCCGCGCGGGCGCGGACAGCAGCAGCCGCTCGCCGTCGTCCACCGCGAGCAGCGACGCGGCGACGGGCGGCGCGTCCAGGTCCGGCACGGGCGTGAAACCGCCGGGCGCGAACGTCTCGCCGCCGTCGTCGGCCCCGGCGGCGAGCCGGTGGTCGTGCGTGCCGCAGGTCTGCGAGGAGCGGGCGTTGACGTACAGGGTGCCGTCCGGGCGCTGCGCGACGGTCGGCTCGCCCGGCTGCGGCTCGCCGTCCGGTGCCTCGTGGACCGCGCCGAGCCGCCAGGTGAGGCCGCCGTCGTCGCTGTAGTAGAGCTGGGCGCCGGAGCGGCCGTCGCCGGTGTCGTGGTCGCCGGGCACGATCAGCCGCCCGGCGTGGGCGCCGTGCGTCAGCCGCACGCCGTGCCCGGGGCCGACGGAGACCCAGGTCCAGCCCTCGGGTTTGAGGGCGGTCAGGTCGCCGCCCGCCTCCCAGGTCGCGCCGTGGTCGGTGCTGTGCAGCGCGCGCAGGGTGCGCGGGCCCCGGATCCGCTCGCCGTCGGCGTCCTCGGTCCAGGTGTTGTGCGCGAACAGGAGGGTGACGCGCCCGGTGGCGTCGTCCACGACGGGCGCCGGGTTGCCGTACCCGGCGTCGTCGTCGGCGCCCGCCAGCACGGTGAGCGGCTCCCAGGTCCGCCCGCCGTCGGCCGAGCGGCGCAGCACCAGATCGATGTGGCCGACGTCGGAGCAGTCCTCGACCCGGGCCTCGGCGAAGGCCAGGAGCGTGCCGTCCGGCGCGGTGACGACGGCGGGGACGCGGTAGCAGGCGTAGCCCCCGGTGTCCCGTTCGAACGGCCGGCTCAGCTCGGCCGGCGGCGGTGACGTAGGCGGCGATGACGTCCGCGGCGACGCCGCCGGTGGCGGCAGCGGTGAGGCGGTGGCGGGCGCGGAGGCCCAGAGCGCCATCAGCGCGGAGAGCAGCAGGGTCGCCAGCAGCGCGGGGCTGTGCAGCAGCACGGGTGGTCCGCCGGCCCGGTCAGGCGGGCCGGAGCCAGATGGTGGCCAGCGGCGGCAGCGTCGGCGTGACGCTGGTCCCGTGGCCGTGGCTGGGCGTCGGATCGGACTTCAGCGGGTCGGGATTGGTCACGCCGGAGCCGCCGTAGGCCAGGTCGTCGGTGTTGAGGACCTCCGTCCACGCGGCGACGTCGCCGGGCACGCCGAGCCGGTAGTCGGGCCGGACGACGGGCGCGAAGTTGCACACGGCGAGCAGCGGGGAGCCGTCCGCGGCGAAGCGGAGGAACGCCAGTACGTTGTCGGCGGCGGCGCCCGCGTCCACCCAGGCGAAGCCGGACGGCTCGGTGTCCCGCTCCCACAGGGCCGGGGCGTCCCGGTAGCGGGCGTTGAGGTCCCGCACCAGATCCCGCACGCCCCGGTGGTCGGCGGCGGCCGGCCACTGCGGGTCGAGCACCCACCACTGCGGGCCCTCCTCCTCGGACCACTCGGCGCCCTGCGCGAACTCCTGTCCCATGAACAGCAGTTGCTTGCCCGGGTGGGACCACATGAAGCCGAGGTAGGCCCGCAGACCCGCCCGCTGCCGCCACCAGTCGCCGGGCATCTTCGACACCAGCGACCGCTTGCCGTGCACGACCTCGTCGTGCGAGATCGGCAGCACGTAGTTCTCCGAGTAGGCGTAGACCATGGAGAACGTCATCTCGCCGTGGTGGAACGCGCGGTGCACCGGGTCCTTGGACATGTAGAGCAGCGAGTCGTGCATCCAGCCCATGTTCCACTTGAAGCCGAAGCCCAGGCCGCCGCGGTCCGTCGCCCGGGTCACGCCGTCCCAGGCGGTGGACTCCTCGGCGACGGTGATCACGCCGGGGCAGCGGCGGTAGACGGTGGCGTTCATCTCCTGGAGGAAGCGGACCGCGTCCCAGTTCTCCCGGCCGCCGTCCGCGTTGGGCGTCCACTGCCCCTCGGGCCGCGAGTAGTCCAGGTAGAGCATCGAGGCGACGGCGTCCACCCGCAGCCCGTCGATGTGGTACTCCTCGCACCAGAACACGGCGTTGGCGACCAGGAAGTTCCGCACCTCGCGGCGGCCGTAGTCGAACGTCAGCGTGCCCCAGTCGGGGTGCTCGGCGCGCAGCGGGTCGGCGGGCTCGTAGCAGG
Source organism: Streptomyces specialis (assembly GCF_001493375.1). Classification (GTDB taxonomy): domain Bacteria; phylum Actinomycetota; class Actinomycetes; order Streptomycetales; family Streptomycetaceae; genus Streptomyces; species Streptomyces specialis. The sequence goes on along the minus strand of NZ_LN929896.1, from coordinate 659,787 downwards.
GGGTGCCGTCGAAACGGGCCAGCGCCCACGCGTCCTTCGGGAAGTGCGCCGGGACCCAGTCCATCAGGACCGCGATGCCCTCCCGGTGCAGCGCGTCCACCAGGTACTTGAAGTCGTCGGGCGTGCCCAGCCGGGCCGTGGGCGCGTAGTACCCCGTCACCTGGTAGCCCCACGATCCGCCGAACGGGTGCTCGGCCGGGGGCATCAGCTCCACATGGGTGAACCCGAGGTCCTTCACGTACCGCGGCAGCTCCTCGGCGAGCCGCCGGTAGGACAGCCCGGGCCGCCAGGACGCCAGGTGCAGCTCGTAGACGGACATGGGCGCGGCGTGCGCGGGGCGGTCGGCCCGGCGTGCCATCCACTCCGCGTCGCCCCACTGGTAGGCGCTCTCGTGCACCACCGAGGCGGTGGCCGGCGGGTGCTCGGCGCGCTGGGCCATCGGGTCGGCCCGCAGGGTGTGGGTGCCGTCGGCGCCGTGGACGTCGAACTTGTACAGCGTGCCGGGTCCGACGCCGGGCACGAACAGCTCCCACACGCCGCACGAGCCGAGCGACCGCATCGGGAAGCCGGTGGGGTCCCAGGAGTTGAAGTCGCCGGCGACGCGCACGCCCCGCGCGGCGGGTGCCCAGACGGTGAACCGGGTGCCCCGCACCCCCTCGTGCGTCATCGGCCGGGCGCCCAGCGCGTCCCACAGCCGCTCGTGCCGGCCTTCCCCGATCAGGTGCAGGTCCAGCTCGCCGAGGGCGGGCAGGAAACGGTACGGATCGTCCGTCTCGATCGGCGTGCCGTTGTCGTAGGTGATCTCCAGGCGGTACGCGCCGAGGTCGGCGCGCGACACCGGCAGCACGGCGGAGAACAGCCCGTCGCCCTCCGGCGCCAGCTCGGTCCCGCCCACCCGCACCCGCCGCGCGAACGGGCGCAGCACGCGCACCAGGGTGCCCTCCGGGACGGGGTGGGCGCCGAGCAGGGCGTGCGGATCGTGATGGGCCCCGGCCAGCAGCCGGTCGCGGTCCTCGTCGGGCATGGTCGGATGCGCGGCGGAAAGCACGGCGGGGGAGTCCTCTCGATCGGGGTGGTGCGGGGGGGGGGGGGGGGGGGGGGGCCGGTCTCTTATACACCTCTGCCGGTGCCGGCGGGGGGGTGGGTGGGGGCGGGGGGTGGGGGCGGAGCAGCGCGGGCGGTCGGGGGTGGGGTCAGTCCGGCGGGGTGGCCAGGCGGCGGATCGCCGCCATCGGGACGTGCAGCCACGCGGGGCGGTGGCGGGCCTCGTACAGCACCTCGTACACGGCCTTGTCCGTCTCGTGGGCCCGCAGCAGCTCCGGCTGCTCCAGCGGGTCGTGGCCCGACGCCTCCGCGTACCCCCGGCAGTAGGCCGAGCGGTTGGCGCGGTACCAGGCGTCGACCCAGGGCCCGCTGGCGGGGTGCTGGCTGGCGGCGTAGTCGAACGAGCGGAGCATCCCGGCGATGTCCCGCACCACCGGCCCGGGGCGGCGCCGGTCGCTGAGCGGCCGGGCCGGCTCCCCCTCGAAGTCGATCACCGACCACTGGCAGCCGCGCCCCCGCGGGTCCGGGCTGCGCAGCACCTGGCCGAGGTGGAGGTCGCCGTGCAGCCGCTGCACGACGCAGGTCCCGCCGTGCCGCGCGTAGTCCCCGAGGGCCTCGTAGGCGGCGCGCAGCCCCGCCCGGTACGGGCGCAGCGCGGGCACGGCGGACGCGGCCTCGGTGAGCCGCTCGGTCATGGCGGTGGCGGCCTGCTCCAGTTGCGGCCGGCGCAGCACGGAGGTCGGCAGCGCGGCGGCGAGCGCGGTGTGCACCTCGGCGGTGGCCCGGCCCAGGGCGTGCGCGGAGGAGGTGAAGTCGGCGCGGCGGCTGAGGGAGTGCAGCGCGAGCTGCCAGCCGTCCGTCGAGCCGCTGAGGAACGGCGCCAGCACCCCGAGGGTCAGCGGCTCGGTCATGGTGCCCGGCCAGACCGCCTCGAACCACGCGGCCGGCGCCGGGACCCGGGGGGACCCGGCCTCGGCGAGGGCCAGCGGCAGCTCCAGGTCGGGGTTGACGCCGGGGCTGACGCGGCGGAAGAGCTTCAGGATGTACGCGTCGCCGTAGACCACCGACGAGTTGCTCTGCTCGCTGGACAGCAGCCGGGCGGGCAGCCCGGACGGGATGCTGACGCCGGGCGCGCGCCCGAAGTGCAGCGTGCCCAGGGTGCCGGGCGCCCGCAGCCGCTCCAGCAGCAGCCCGGCGAGCCGCGGGTCGTGCAGCGCCTCGTACACCACGCTGCCGCGCAGCGGCCCCTCGGCCGGGCGGCCGACGAGCGCGGGCGCGAGCGAGGGGGGCAGGCTCGGGCGGACCCCGAGCAGGAGCTGGTAGCAGTCGCCGGACGCCGGGCCCTGCGCGCCGGACGCCTGGCTCTGGCGGACGCGGAGGAGGAGGTGCAGCAGTCCGGGGGTCGGGCCGCCCGAGCCGCACGGCAGCAGCTCGGTGGCGGAGACCACGGTCAGACCGCCGAGCGGGCGGCCCTTGCCGGCGAACCACCGCTGCCGGGGCAGCCAGCGGGTGAGGAGGCCCGTGAGAGAGCGCAGCATGGCGCTGCCCTGCGGGACGGCGGTGTCGGAGGGCCGGACCGGCGCCGTCCGGGGCGAGGAGCTGTCCGTCATGGCGTCCTTTCCCCGGGCACGAATAATGTGACGAAGTGTCCCGGATTACGGCGTGGGTTGCCCGGCGGCGCGGGACGTGTCGTGGGAGAACGACGACCGAGCGGGTGAGGCTCGTCACGCATATGGATGGCTTTGGGCAACGCTTGGGGGTATGGGTAGGCTTCCCCCAGCAGGCTGGGGGTAAGCCTGTTTTCATGCCCTCTACGGCTTATGACTCCGAAGCTTTACGCAGCCGGAACCAGTAGAAGCCGTGACCCGCCAGCGTCAGCAGATAGGGGAGTTCCCCGATCGGCGGGAAGCGCACGCCGCCGATGAGCTCGACCGGGACGCGCCCTTCCCAGGGCCGCAGGTCCAGCTCGGTGGGCTGCGAGAAGCGGGAGAAGTTGTTGACGCACATCACCAGGTCGTCCCCGTGCTCCCGCAGGAACGCCAGGACCGCCGGGTTGGATGACGGCAGCTCGGAGTAGGAGCCGAGGCCGAACGCCGGATTCTGCTTGCGGATCTCGACCATCCGCCGCGTCCAGTGCAGCAGCGACGCCGGGGAGCTCATCGCCGCCTCGACGTTCGTCACCTGGTACCCGTGGACCGGGTCCATGATCGTCGGCAGGAACAGCCGGCCCGGGTCGCACGACGAGAAGCCCGCGTTCCGGTCCGGGGTCCACTGCATCGGGGTGCGCACGGCGTCCCGGTCGCCGAGCCAGATGTTGTCCCCCATCCCGATCTCGTCGCCGTAGTACAGGATCGGGGAGCCGGGCAGCGACAGCAGCAGCGCCGTGAACAGCTCGATCTGGTTGCGGTCGTTGTCCAGCAGCGGCGCGAGCCGCCGCCTGATGCCGATGTTGGCGCGCATCCGCGGATCCTTGGCGTACTCCGCGTACATGTAGTCGCGTTCCTCGTCGGTGACCATCTCCAGCGTCAGCTCGTCGTGGTTGCGCAGGAAGATGCCCCACTGGCAGTTCGCCGGGATCGCCGGGGTCTTGGCCAGGATTTCCGAGACCGGATACCGCGACTCCCGGCGGACCGCCATGAAGATGCGCGGCATGACCGGGAAGTGGAACGCCATGTGGCACTCGTCGCCGCCCCGGTCGAAGTCGCCGAAGTAGTCCACGACGTCCTCGGGCCACTGGTTCGCCTCGGCCAGCAGCACGGTGTCCGGATAGTGGGCGTCGATCTCCGCGCGGACCTGCTTCAGGAACGCGTGCGTTGCAGGAAGGTTTTCGCAGTTGGTGCCCTCCTCGGCGTACAGATACGGCACCGCGTCGAGCCGGAACCCGTCGATCCCCAGGTCCAGCCAGAACTTCAGCGCGGAGAGGATCTCCTTCCGCACGGCCGGGCTCTCGTAGTTGAGGTCCGGCTGGTGCGAGAAGAACCGGTGGAAGTAGTACTGCTTGCGGACCGGGTCGAAGGCCCAGTTGGACGCCTCGGTGTCCACGAAGATGATCCGGGCGTCCTCGTACTGCTTGTCGTCGTCGGCCCATACGTAGTAATCGCCGTACGGACCGTCCGGATCGCGGCGCGACTCCTGGAACCAGCGGTGCTGATCGCTGGTGTGGTTCATGACGAAGTCGATGATGACCCGCATGCCGCGCTGGTGCGCGGCGTCGACGAACTCCACGAAGTCGGCGAGGTCGCCGAACTCGGGATGCACGTCGGCGTAGTCGGACACGTCGTATCCGCCGTCGCGCATGGGGGACTTGAAAAACGGCGGAAGCCACAGGCAGTCGATCCCGAGCCACTGCAGGTAGTCCAGCCGGGCGGTGAGGCCCTTCAGATCGCCGATTCCGTCGCCGTTGCTGTCCTGGAAGGACCGGACGAGGACCTCGTAGAAGACCGCGCGCTTGAACCACTCAGGGTCGCGCTCGCGGGCGGGCGTGTCCTCGAATTTGTCGGGGACCGGCTCATTGACGCTCATGGTTTGGGTGACCCTCCGGTCTGTGAGGACGGTCGCAGGGCCAAGATGTGGGCGGACGAGGCGTACGCATCCGCACGGCCCGGCTCAAGCCGCACATAGTTGTCCCTGCCCCAGTAGTAGGTCGCTCCGGTGAGCTCGTCGCACACCGGGAAGGGCTCGGCGCCACTTTCCTGCGCGGGTGTGAGGCCGCACCCCTGGAGTTGCTCCATGTCCAACGAGACCGTCGCTTCGTGGGTGTGGTGAGGATCGAGGTTGACCACGATGAGAACAAGGTCGGCGTCGGGTGTCCGCCTGCGCTTCGAGTAGGCCAGGATGTGGTCGTTGTTCGTGCGGTGAAAGTGCAGATCGCGAAGCTGCTGAAGGGCGGGGTGATTGCGCCGGAGGGTGTTGAGGGTCGTGATGAGGGGCGTGATGCTACGCCCTTCCGCGTCCGCCCCGGTCCAGTCGCGGGGCCGCAGCTCGAACTTCTCGGAGTGCAGGTACTCTTCGCTCCCGGGCGCGGCGGGGGTGCCTTCGCACAGCTCGAATCCCGCATACATGCCCCAGGTCGGTGAAAGCGTCGCCGCGAGGACCGCGCGGGTCTCGAAAGCCGCCCGGCCCCCTTCCTGAAGATAGGCGTGGAGGATGTCGGGCGTGTTGACGAAGAAATTCGGCCGCATGTAAGCGGCGGCCGGGCCGCTCAGCTCGGTGAGGTACTCGGTCAGCTCGTGCTTGGAGTTGCGCCAGGTGAAATAGGTGTACGACTGCTGGAACCCGACCCGCGCCAGCGTGTGCATCATCGCCGGCCGGGTGAACGCCTCGGCCAGGAACAGGACATCGGGGTCGGTGCGGTTGATCTCGGCGATGACCTTCTCCCAGAAGACCACCGGCTTGGTGTGCGGGTTGTCCACGCGGAAGATCCGCACGCCGTGCGCCATCCAGAAACGCAGGACGCGCAGCGTCTCGGTGACCAGGCCGCGGAAGTCCTGCTCGAAGGAGATCGGGTAGATGTCCTGGTACTTCTTCGGCGGGTTCTCGGCGTACGCGATCGTCCCGTCCGCGCGCTTGGCGAACCACTCCGGGTGCTCGGTCACCCATGGATGGTCCGGACTGCACTGGAGGGCGAAGTCCAGGGCGATCTCCAGGCCCAGCTCCCCGGCCACCGCGACGAAGTGGTCGAAGTCCTCGATGGTGCCCAGATCCGGGTGGATCGCGTCATGACCGCCGTCCGGGGAGCCGATGGCCCACGGCGAGCCGACGTCGTGCGGATCGCTGGACAGCGCGCCGCCCGGTCCCTTGCGGAAGGCGGTGCCGATGGGGTGGACCGGCGGCAGGTAGACCACGTCGAAGCCCATCTCGGCGACGGCGGGCAGCCGCTCGGCGGCGGTGCGGAACGTGCCGGAGACCGGCGCCTCGCCCGGCCTGACCTCGGCGCCCTCGGAGCGGGGGAACAGCTCGTACCACGAGCCGAACAGCGCCCGCTCGCGCTCCACCAGCAGCGGCAGCGGCCGGGAGGCGGTCAGCAGTTCGCGCAGCGGGTGGCGGCGCAGGATTTCGGTCACCTCGGGTGTGAGCGCGGCGGCCAGCCGCGCGGTGCCGGGCACCGCCACGTCCGCCAGCGCGTCGGCGGCCTCCAGGACGGCGTCCTTGCCGTCGCTCTTCGGCACGCCCGCGGCGGCCCGGCGCAGCAGGTCCGCGCCCTCGGTGAGCGTCAACTCGACGTCCACGCCCGCCGGTACCTTGATCTGCGCGTGCCGCCGCCAGGTGGCGACCGGGTCGCCCCACGCCTCCACGGCGAACGTCCAGCGGCCCTCCCGGTCCGGCGTGACCTCGGCGCCCCAGCGGTCGGTGCCGGGCGCCAGCTCCCGCATCGGAGTCCACGGCCCGCCGCGGCCGTTGGGGTCGCGCAGCACCACGTTGGCGCCGACCGCGTCGGCGCCCTCGCGGAAGACGGTGGCCGTGACCAGGAACGTCTCGCCCGGTACTGCCTTGGCCGGGCGGCGCCCGCAGTCAACGCTCGGCTGGACGTCGAGGACGGGAATGCGACCGATCATGAGGGGATCACCTGGCTGCGTCGTGGGTGAGTCAAATCCGTCAACAGGGGAGCTTTCCCCCATTGTGCGGGAATCCGTCCTTTGTAGCCGCTTGGCCGTTGCGTGGCTGCTTCCGGGCATGGCCGCTCCGATGCGCGTTCACTCGTCTGGGGGATCCTCGGCGAAGTCTGCCCACGGGAGGGGTCGGGACAATCCGGTTGCGGGTGTCCTACTCGTATCTAGTCAGGAAATCGTCGGTTGCGCGGCTGATGTCACATACGCGCGTCCGGATAACGGCCGGAGCGCGATCCTCTTAGCGCGCCTGCCCGCTCCACTCCGTCTCATGCCCCGGAGTTGCGCCCCGCTCGCGCGCCCCCGCCGCGGTGCGCGCGTGACGTGCGCCGCCCGTTGTGCCGCACGCGTGGGGCCGGGGGACACGCGTGGGGCCACTGGGGTCGGCCGGCGGTCCTCGGGCGGCCAACTCCGCCCGGATGGCGGTGCTTTATCCGTGTAAATTGGGCGAGTCTCAGCTCGATATCGCCGTCCGGTATGCGGTTCACAGCTATGTACATGCGCAGTAATGTGCCGTCCACCGAAACGCCTTACCACCGCCAACCCGTTGAGGTGGAAAATGCGCATCATCAGCCCGCGCACCGCGAAAATCCTCGCGACTGTCGTCACGGCCGGCGTGATCGTGACCGGTTGCGCCAGCGACCGGGACGACGACGGATCAGGGGGCGACTCCGGGACCTTCGTCTTCGGCGCCGCGGGCGACCCGGCGTCGCTGGACCCCGGACTGGCCAGCGACGGCGAGACCTTCCGGGTCACCCGCCAGGCGTTCGAGACGCTGCTCGCCACCGAACCGGGCGGCACCGAACTGGTCGGCGGGCTCGCCGAGACCTGGGAGAGCGACCCCGAGGGCACCGAGTGGACCTTCCACCTCCGTGACGGCGTGACGTTCCACGACGGCGAGCGCCTCACCGGCGAAGCGGTCTGCGCCAACTTCGACCGCTGGTACAACTGGTCGGGCACGTACCAGAACACCACGCTCTCCTACTACTGGCAGGCCGTCTTCGGGGGCTTCGCGGAGAACGAGAGCGAGGAGACCCCCGACCCCAACTACGTGGGCTGCGAGGCCCCGGACGAGCTGACCGCGGTGATCGAGGTCGCCGAGCCGTCGGCCAACTACCCCGGCGGTTTCTCCCTCGACGCGTTCGGCATCCACTCCCCGAAGTCGCTGGAGGCGTACGCACAGGACGAGGCCGCCGGCGAGGGCGAGAACATCACCTTCCCCGACTACAGCCAGCGGGCCGGCACGGTCGCCGGCACCGGCCCGTTCCGCGTCACCGACTGGGACAAGGGCAACGGCGAGGTCACCCTCACCCGCTTCGACGACTACTGGGGCGACCCGGCCGGCGTCGGGGAGCTCGTCTTCCGGACCATCCCGGAGGAGGACGCCCGCCGCCAGGCGCTCCAGGCCGGTGACATCCACGGATACGACCTGGTCGCGCCCGCCGACGTGGCGACGCTGGAGGCCGACGGCTTCCAGGTCCCGACGCGCGACGTGTTCAACATCCTGTACCTCGGCATCACCCAGGACCGGCAGGACGCCCTCGGCGAGCTGGAGGTGCGTCAGGCCATCGCGCACGCCATGGACCGGGAGAACATCGTCGCCACCCAACTGCCCGAAGGTGGCGTCGTCGCCACCCAGTTCGTGCCGCACACCGTCGACGGCCACTCCGAGGACGTCACCACCTACGCGCACGACCCGCAGCGCGCCCGGGACCTGCTGGCCGCGGCCGGACACGAGGACCTCGCCCTCGACTTCTGCTACCCGACCGAGGTCACCCGCCCGTACATGCCGGCCCCTGCCGACATCTACGAACTGCTCCGCTCCGACCTGGAGGACGCCGGCATCACCGTCAACCCGGTGCCGCTGAAGTGGAACCCGGACTACACGGAGACCACCAGGGACGGCGGCTGCGACATCTACCTCCTGGGCTGGACCGGCGACTTCAACGACGCCTACAACTTCCTGGGCACCTGGTTCGCCGACTACTCCAAGGAGTGGGGCTTCGAGAACGAGGAGCTGTTCGCGATGATGGCCGCCGCCTCCTCCGAGCCCGACGTCGAGACCCGCGTCGGCCTCTACCAGGAGATCAACGAGTACGTCATGGACTTCCTGCCCGGCGTGCCGATCTCCAGCTCGCCGCCGTCCATCGCGTTCTCGCCGGACGTCAACCCCCCGACGGTCTCGCCGCTCACCCAGGAGAACTTCGCCGAGGTCTCGTTCCGGTAGCGCCCGGCCACGGCAGACGGAACGGCGAACAGAAAGGGGAACCCCTCGGTGCTCCGTCTCATCGTCCGCAGGCTGCTCCAGCTCGTCCCCACCCTGCTCGGCCTGACGGTGCTGCTGTTCCTCTGGATCCACCGGCTGCCCGGCGGACCGGCCTCGGCGCTGCTGGGCGAACGCGCCACCGAGGCCGACCGGCGGCAGATCGAGGCCGCCCTCGGCCTCGACGAGCCGCTGTGGGTCCAGTACGGCCGCTGGCTCGAACGGCTGGCCCGGCTCGACCTGGGCACCTCGACCCAGACCAGCCGCCCGGTGTGGGAGGAGTTCACCCTCCGCTTCCCCGCCACCGCCGAACTCGCCCTGACCGCCATGCTGATCGCCGTCGTCGTCGGCATCCCCCTCGGCTACGTCGCGGCCCGCCGGCGGGGGAGCTGGCTCGACGCCGCCGCCGTCTCCGGCTCGCTGCTCGGCGTGTGCGTCCCCGTCTTCTTCTTCGCCCTCATCCTCAAGGCGGTCTTCGCCGTCAACCTGGGCTGGCTGCCCAGCGCCGGACGCCGGAGCACCGGCATCGACGCCACCGAGGTCACCGGCTTCTCCGTCCTCGACGGGCTGCTCACCGGCGAATGGGACGCGTCCCTCGACGCCGTGGAGCACCTGATCCTGCCCGGCGTCGCCCTCGCCTCCATCCCGCTGGCCGTCATCGTCCGCATCACCCGCGCCGGTGTCCTGGAGGTGCTCACCGAGGACTACGTCCGCACCGCCGAGTCCAAGGGCCTGCGGCAGCGCGTCGTGCGCGGCCGGCACGTGCTGCGCAACGCCCTGCTGCCCGTGGTCACCACCGTGGGCCTGCTCACCGGCAGCCTCCTGTCGGGCGCGGTGCTCACCGAGTCGGTCTTCGCGTTCGGCGGCATCGGCCGGTTCGTCGCGGACGCCATCGACGCCCGCGACTACCCGACGCTGATGGGGTTCATCCTGCTCATCGCCCTGCTGTACGTGCTCGTCAACCTGATGGTCGATGTCGCCTACAGCGTCATCGATCCGAGGGTGCGGGTGAACTGATGACCATCAGGACGGAGAAGCTGGACCGCCTCGCGGAGCTGACCGCGCGGCGCGACACCACCACCGGCGCCGGCCTGTGGACCGAGGCGCTGCGCCGGCTGCGCGGCAGCAAGATGGCCCTGACCGGCGCGGCCGTCATCACGGTGTTCGTGGTGATCGCCGTCGTCGGCCCGTGGCTCGCCCCGCACGACCCCACCGCCCAGACCTGGCGCGACGAGGTCTTCGTCAACCGCGCGCTCTTCGTCGGCCCCCGCTCCGGGAACTGGCTCGGCCTGGACCACCTCGGCCGCGACCAGTTCTCCCGCCTCCTCGTCGGCGCCCGGCACACCCTGCTGGTCGGCGTCGTCTCCACCCTCATCGGCCTCGTCGCCGGCGCCCTCGTCGGCGGCGTCTCCGGCGCCGCCCTCGCCTTCGGCGGCCGGGCCGGGCGCGGCCTCGACACCGTGCTGATGCGCGGCGTGGACATGCTGCTGGCGCTGCCCTCGCTGCTGCTCGCCGTCAGCGTCGCCGCCGTCATGGGGCAGAGCCTGACCACCGTGATGATCGCGGTCGGCGTCGTGCAGATCCCGGTGTTCGCCCGGCTGCTGCGCGGCTCCATGCTCGCCCAGGCCCACGCCGACTACGTGCTGGCCGCCCGCGCCCTGGGCGTGCGCCGCCGCCGTGTCGTGCTGGCGCACGTGCTGCCCAACTCCCTCGGCCCGGTCATCGTGCAGACCACGCTGGCGCTGGCCACCGCCATCATCGAGGCGGCGGCCCTGTCGTACCTGGGTCTTGGCAACCCGGATGCCGCCCAGCCCGAGTGGGGCGTCATGCTCGCCCAGGCCGAGCGGTTCTTCGTCCCCGAGGACCTCCTCGACCAGGCGTCGCTGATGGCGGTGTGCCCGGCGCTCGGCATCATCGTCACCGCCCTCGGCTTCACCCTGCTCGGCGAGGCCCTGCGGGAAGCACTCGACCCGAAGCTGCGAGGCTGACGCGCCATGACCCTGCTGTCCGTGGAAGAACTGTCGGTCACCTTCACCGGGCGCGACGGCGGCCGGCGCGGCCCCGGCACCGACGCCGTCTGCGGCGTCTCCTTCACCGTCGCCGAGGGCGAGGTCGCCGGACTGGTCGGCGAGTCCGGCTGCGGCAAGAGCGTCACCTCGCTCGCGCTGATGGGCCTGCTGCCCAGGCGGGGCGTACGGGTCGGGGGACGGGCGGTGTTCCGGCACTCCGGCCCGGACCCCGTGGACCTGCTGTCCCTGCCCCCGGCCGCCCTGCGCGACCTGCGCGGCAGACAGCTCGCGATGATCTTCCAGGACCCGCTGTCCTCCCTCAACCCCGTCGTCCCCATCGGCGTCCAGGTCACCGAGGTCCTCACCCGCCACCGCGGCCTGCGCGGCCGGGCCGCCCGCGCCGAGGCCGCGCACCTGCTGGAACGGGGCGGCATCCCCGACCCCACCCGCCGGCTCAAGGAGTACCCGCACCAGCTCTCCGGCGGCATGCGGCAGCGCGCCCTCATCGCGATGGCCGTGGCCTGCGCCCCGCGCCTGCTGATCGCCGACGAGCCGACCACGGCCCTGGACGTGACGATCCAGGCGCAGATCCTGGAGCTGCTGCGGGAGCTGGTCGACGACCAGGGCACCGCGCTGCTGATGATCACCCACGACCTGGGCGTCGTCGCCGGGATCTGCGACTCCGTCCACGTGCTGTACGCCGGCAAGGTGGTCGAGGCCGCCGGGCGGCGCGCGCTGTTCGCCGCCCCCGCCCACCCGTACGCGCACGGCCTGCTCGGCTCCGTCCCGCGCCTGGACGCGCCGCGCGGCGAGCGGCTCCACCCGGTCCGGGGCTCCATCAACGACCGCCTGTCCTGGCCCGACGGCTGCGCGTTCGCGCCCCGCTGCGACCGCTACACCCTGGAGTGCCTGGACGCGACCCCGGAGCTGACCGCGCTGCCCGGCGCCACCGGGGGCCATCTGGTCCGCTGCGTCCACCCGGTGGGGAACGAGGGCTCCGCCGCGGCGGACACCCCGACGGAGAGGGAGGCGTCCGCGTGAGCCTGCTCGAACTGGACGACGTGAAGGTGCACTTCCCGGTCCGGCGGGGCCTGCTCTTCGACCGCGTCGTCGGGTACGTCCACGCCGTGGACGGGGTGTCGCTGACCGTCGAGGCAGGCCGGACGTACGGGCTGGTCGGCGAGTCCGGCTGCGGCAAGACCACCCTCGGCCGGGCCGTGCTGCGGCTGACCGACATCACCTCGGGACGTGTGCTCTTCGACGGCACCGACCTGGCCGCGCTGCCCGGCGAGGCGATGCGCCGCGCCCGCCGCCGGCTCCAGATGATCTTCCAGGACCCGCTGGGCAGCCTCGACCCCCGGCAGAACATCGAGTCCGCCCTCACCGAGGGCATGGCCGCCCACGGCCTCGGCGACGGCCGGGCCGGCCGCCGCGCGAGGATCAGGGACGTCCTGGAGCGGGTCGGCCTGCCCGCCGGCGCCCTGTCCCGCTACCCCCACGAGTTCTCCGGCGGCCAGCGGCAGCGCATCGGCATCGCCCGCGCCCTGGTCCTGGAGCCGGACCTCATCATCTGCGACGAGCCGGTCTCCGCCCTCGACGTCTCCGTCCAGGCGCAGGTGCTGAACCTGCTGGAGGAGCTCCAGGACTCCCTCGGCCTGACCTATGTCGTCATCGCCCACGACCTGGCCGTGGTCCGGCACATCTCCGACCGCGTCGGCGTCATGTACCTGGGCGGGCTGGTGGAGGAGGCGGACAGCGACACCCTGTACGCCGAGCCCCGCCACCCGTACACCCGGGCGCTGATGTCGGCCGTCCCGGTGCCGGACCCCGACCTGGAGGACAACCGCGAACGGATCCTGCTCCGGGGCGACCTGCCGTCCCCGGCGAGCCCCCCGGCCGGCTGCCGCTTCCACACCCGCTGCCCGTGGCGGCAGCCGGAGCGCTGCGACACCGAGCGCCCCGAGCTGACCGACATCGGCGGCGGCCACCGCGTGGCGTGCCACTACGCCGCCGGGATCGCGGACGGCACCGTCCGGCCCACCACCGAGCTGGCCCCGCGCGTCCTGCGCGACGTCCCGCCGCCCCGGGAGGCCGCCGAACCGGCCCGGGAGACGATGACCGACGGGTGAACGGTGGTCCCCGGGGGTGGTTTACCGGTAAGAATCCAGTTGAATCGGCTGGAATCCGACGCGGGGGCCCCCGGGGCCCGGCTACGGTCGTCACCGTGAAGGCCATCCGTCGCTTCTCCGTTCGCCCCGTCCTCCCCGACCCCCTCCGACCTCTCCAGGAGCTGGCGTTCAACCTGCGCTGGTCCTGGCATCCCGAGACCCGCGAGCTCCTGCGGTCCGTCGACCCCGAGAGCTGGCAGGCGTGCGGCGAGGACCCGGTGCGGCTGCTGGGCTCCGTCTCCGCCGACCGGCTGGCGGCGCTCGCCGCCGACCGGGGCTTCCTGCGCCGCCTCGGCGTCGCCGTCGGCGACCTGCGCGACTACCTGACCGAGCCCCGCTGGTACCAGCGGGCCGACGCCCTCGCCGAGGGCGAACTGCCCCGCGCCGTCGCCTATTTCTCGCCCGAGTTCGGCATCACCGCCGCCCTCCCGCAGTACTCGGGCGGCCTCGGCATCCTCGCCGGTGACCACCTGAAGGCCGCCAGCGACCTCGGCGCCCCCCTCATCGGTGTCGGCCTGCTCTACCGGCACGGGTATTTCCGCCAGAGCCTGTCGCCCGACGGCTGGCAGCAGGAGCACTATCCGGTCATCGATCCGCACGAGCTGCCGCTGACCCCGCTCACCGAGGCGGACGGCGCCCGTGCCACCGTCACCCTCGCCCTCCCCGGCGGGCGCACCCTCGCCGCCCAGGTGTGGCAGGTCCGGGTCGGCCGGGTCCCGCTGCTGCTGCTCGACTCGAACGTCGCGGAGAACGGCCCCGCCGAACGGGACGTCACCGACCGGCTCTACGGCGGCGGCAGCGAGCACCGGCTGCTCCAGGAGATGCTGCTCGGCATCGGCGGCATGCGCGCGGTCCGCGCGTTCTGCCGCATCACCGGGCACCCCGCGCCCGAGGTCTGCCACATGAACGAGGGCCACGCCGGTTTCCTCGGCCCCGAGCGGATCCGCGAGCTGGGCGAGGCGGGCATCGGCTTCGACGCCGCCCTGCGCGCCGTGCGGGCCGGCACCGTCTTCACCACCCACACGCCCGTCCCGGCCGGCATCGACCGTTTCCCCGAGGAGCTGGTCGCCCGCCACTTCGGCGAGGGCGGCGAGCTGAGCCGCCTCGACCTCCAGGCGCTGCTGGGCCTGGGCCGGGAGGCGGTGCCCGAGGGGCAGCCCGCGCAGTTCAACATGGCGGTCCTCGGCCTGCGCACCGCGCAGCGCGCCAACGGCGTCTCGGCCCTGCACGGGAACGTCAGCCGAGGCATGTTCGCCGGGCTGTGGCCCGGGTTCGACCCGGGCGAGGCGCCGATCGGCTCCGTCACCAACGGCGTCCACGCGCCGACGTGGACCGCCGACGCGATGCGCCGGGCCCGCGAGAGCGCGCTGAGCGACGCCGAGCTGTGGGAGCTGCGCCGCACCCTGCGCGAACAGCTCGTGCACGAGGTCCGCGCCCGGCTGCGCGCCTCGTGGCGGCAGCGCGGCGCCGGCCAGGCCGAGCTGGGCTGGGTGGACGACGTCCTGGACCCGGACGTGCTCACCGTCGGCTTCGCCCGCCGCGTCCCCTCGTACAAGCGGCTCACCCTCATGCTCCGGGACCGCAAGCGGCTGAAGTCGATGCTGCTCCACCCCGAGCGGCCGGTGCAGATCGTGGTGGCGGGCAAGGCGCACCCGGCGGACGACGGCGGGAAGCGGCTCATCCAGGAGCTGGTGCGGTTCGCCGACGACCCGGCGATCCGGCACCGCATCGTGTTCCTGCCCGACTACGGCATGGCCATGGCCCGTTCCCTGTACGCCGGGTGCGACGTGTGGCTGAACAACCCGCTGCGCCCGCTGGAGGCGTGCGGCACCTCCGGGATGAAGGCCGCGCTCAACGGCTGCCTCAACCTGTCGGTGCGGGACGGCTGGTGGGACGAGTGGTTCGACCCCGACTTCGGCTGGGAGATCCCCACGGCGGACGGGCTCGCCGCCGCCGAGCCGGACCGGCGCGACGCCATCGAGGCCGCCGCGCTGTACACGCTCCTGGACGAGCAGGTCGCCCCCCGCTTCTACGACCGGGGCCTGACGGGCAACGGGCTGCCGACGCGGTGGCTGGAGATGGTCCGCGCCACCCTGGACCGGCTCGGCCCGCTGGTGCTGGCCGACCGGATGCTGCGGGAGTACATCACCGACCTGTACGCCCCGGCCGCGCTCGCCTACCGCGCCATGACGCCGGACGCCGCGCAGGAGCTGGCCGACTTCGCGGCCCGCGTGCGGGCGGCGTGGCCGCGCGTCGCGGTCGAGCACGTGGAGACCGGCGCCGAACCGACGACGCTGGGCGGCTCGGTCTCCCTGCGGGTGCGGGTCGCGCTGGGCGACCTCGACCCGTCGTCGGTGGAGGTGCAGGCGGTGACCGGCCGGGTGGACGGCGACGACACGCTGGCCGACCCGGTGTACGTCCCGCTGAAGCCGCAGAACGGGCCCGACCTGGCCGGCCGCTGGACGTTCGAGGGGGAGCTGACCCTCGACCGGCCCGGACCGTTCGGCTACACGGTCCGCGCCCTGCCCTCGCACCCGCTGCTGGCCCACCGGGCGGAGCTGGGCCTGGTCACCCTCCCCGGCGAGGAGGCGGCGGTCGAGTCGTCCGGCGTCCTCTTCCGCTAGCATCCCCGCCCCCGCCCCGCCCGGCCGTCGAGGCCGGGCGGGGGGGAGCCGTGTCGGGCCAGGCTCTCCCGCCACGCCCGGTGGAGGTCGGAGAAGCGGCCGGTGCCCGCGATCAGGTCGGCGGGCGTGCCGTCCTCCACGATCCGGCCGGACTCCATCACCAGCACCCGGTCCGCGATCTCCACCGTGGACAGCCGGTGCGCGATCACCACGGCGGTGCGCCCGCGCAGCACCGTCTCCATGGCGTCCTGCACCGCCTTCTCGCCCGGGATGTCCAGCGACGACGTCGCCTCGTCCAGGATCACCACCGCCGGGTCGGCCAGCAGGACCCGCGCGAACGCCACCAACTGCCGCTGCCCGGCCGAGATCCGGCCGCCGCGCTTGCGCACGTCCGTGTCGTACCCCTCAGGCAGCGAGGCGATGAAGTCGTGGGCGCCGATGGCCTTCGCCGCCCGTTCCACCTCCTCGCGCGTGGCGTCCGGCTTGCCGATCGCGATGTTCTCCGCCACGGTGCCGGAGAACAGGAACGCCTCCTGCGTCACCATCACCACGCCGCGCCGCAGCTCCGCCGTGCTCAGGTCCCGCAGGTCCGTGCCGTCGAGCAGCACCCGCCCCTCGGTCGGGTCGTAGAAGCGGGCCAGCAGCTTCGCCAGCGTGGACTTGCCCGCGCCCGTCGCCCCCACCAGCGCCGCGGTCCGGCCCGCCGGCAGCGTCAGCGAGAAGCGCGGCAGCACCTCGCCGCCCGTCCGGTACGCGAACCGCACGTCCTCGAAGACCACCTCGCGCCCCGGCCGGCCCGCCGCCCGCGGCGGCAGTTGCACCGGCCGCTCCGGCTCCGGCACGTCCGGCCGCTGGGCGAGCAGCCCGGCGATCTTCTCCAGGGAGGCGACGGCCGACTGGTAGTTGTTCAGGATCATCGCGAACCGGTCCATCGGGTCGTACAGCCGCCGCACGTACAGCGCCCCCGCGGCCAGCGCGCCCAGCTCCAGGTCGCCCGACCGCACCCGCTGGGCGCCCCACAGCACGATCGCCGCCACCGCGACGGCGGCGACCAGCCGCGACAGCACGATGAAGCGCCCCATCTCCAGGACCGTGTCGGCGTTGACCCGCCCGTGGTGGCGGTTCAGCCGGTCGAACCGCGCGTCGTTGGCCTCCTCGCGGCGGAACGCCTTGACCGGGCGTATCCCGTTGAGCGTCTCGGCGAACTGCACGATCACCGAGGCGATCGCCGTGGACCGTTTGCCGAACCGCTCGGCCGACCGCCGCCGGTACCCGCGCACCAGCAGGTACAGCGGGACGAACGACAGCAGCGCCGCGCCGCCGAGGCCCGGATCCAGGTAGCACAGCAGCGCCCCGATGTAGACCACGGAGACCAGGATGACCAGCAGCTCCTGGAGGCCCTCGTTGAGCAGCTCGCGCAGCGACTGCACGTCGCTGGTGGCCCGGGATATCAGGCGGCCGGACGTGTACCGGTCGTGGAAGTCCAGGCTCAGCGCCTGGGCGTGCCGGTGGATCCGGCCGCGCAGGTCCAGCAGCATGCCCTGGTTGATCCGGGCGGCGGCCTGGATGAACGTGTACCGCAGCAGGCCGGCGCCCAGCGCGCACACCACGTACGCCACGGCCACCGCGATCAGCGGCCCGTTGTCGTCGTCGCGGACGGCGGGGACGCCGCTGTCGATGGCGTACGCCACCAGCAGTGGACCGGCCTGCACCGCCGCCTGCTGGGTCAGCAGCAGGAACGCGCCGAGGGCGACCTTCCCCCGGTGCGGGCGCAGCAGCGAGCCGAGGAGCCGGCGCGAGGCGCCGCGGGGCGCGGGCAGGGTGTCGCGGGCGATCGGGTCGGACGCGGCCGGCGGCCCGTCCTCGGCAGGCTCCCGGTCGTGGTCGTGGTCGCGGTCGCGGTCGGGGAGGGTGGTGGTCATCGCGCGGGCACCTCGTTCCGCTCGCCGGTCATCAGGTAGCGGTACTCGGCGCTGGTGCTCAGCAGCTCCGGGTGCGTCCCCACGGCGGCGATCCGCCCGCCGGACATCAGCGCGACCCGGTCGGCGAGCTGGACCGTGGACGGGCGGTGGGCGACGACCAGCGCCGTGGTGGCGGACAGCACGTCGCGCAGCGCCGCCTCGACCCGCGCCTCGGTGTGCACGTCCAGCGCGGACAGCGGGTCGTCCAGCACCAGGAACCTCGGACGGCCGATCACCGCGCGGGCCAGCGCCAGGCGCTGCCGCTGCCCGCCGGACAGGCTCAGGCCCTGTTCCCCGACCTGGGTGCGCGGACCGTGGGGGAGCGCGGCCACGAAACCGGCGGCCTGGCTGACGCGCAGGGCCCGTTCCAGCTCCGCGGGGTCCGCGTCCTCCGCGCCCATCAGCACGTTCTCCGCGACGGTGGCGGAGAACAGGGTGGGGTCCTCGAACGCGACGGCGACCATGGCCCGCACGTCCCGCAGGGGCAGGGTCGCGATGTCGGCGCCGTCGAGGAGGACCCGGCCGGAGGTGACCTCGTACAGCCGGGGGACGAGGGAGAGCAGGGTCGTCTTGCCGCTGCCGGTGCCGCCGACCAGCGCCAGCGTCTCCCCGGGGCGCACCCGCAGGTCGATGCCGTCCAGCACGGGCGGGGCGCCGGGCGGGCTGTCGGGGTAGCGGAAGACGACGTTCTCGAAGCGGATGCCGTCCCGCTCCGGCCCGGCGGGCGCGGGCAGCGGGCGCGCGGCGGGCCCGGCCGGGAGCGCCGGTGGGATGTCCGGCGGTATCTCGGTGTCCAGCACCTCGAAGAAGCGGTCGGTCGCGGTGCCGGCCTCGTTGCACAGCGCGAGCAGGAAGCCGATCGACTCGACGGGCCAGCGCAGCGCCATGGCGGTCGTCATGAAGGCGACCAGCGTGCCCGCGGTCAGGTCGCCGTCCGCGACCCGCACGACGCCGAGCACGAGGGCCGCGCCGAGGAACACCTCGGGCAGGGCGAGGATCACCAGCCAGATGCCGCCCATCAGGCGCGCCTTGCGCAGCTCGGTCTCCACCAGCTCCCCGGACAGCGCCCGGAACGCGCGGGCCTGGCTGCGGTGGCGCCCGAAGCCCTTGATGACGCGGATGCCGAGGATGGACTCCTCGACCACGGTGGTCAGGTCGCCCATCTGGTCCTGGGCGCGGCGGGCGACGACGGAGAACTTGGCCTCGAACAGCACGCACAGCCAGATCAGCGGGGCGATGGGGGCGGCGAGGATCAGGCCGAGCGACCAGTCCTGGACGAGGAGGACGCCGAGGCCGAGGACGATCGTCGCGCTGTTGACGACGAGGAAGGTCAGGCCGAAGGCGAGGAACATACGCAGCAGTTGGAGGTCACCGGTGCCCCGGGACAGGAGCTGTCCGGTGGCCCAGCGGTCGTGGAACGAGACGGGGAGGCGCTGGACGTGCCGGTAGAGCGCGAACCGCATGTCGGCCTCGACGCGGGCCAGGGGGCGGGCCACCAGCCAGCGTCTGAGCCCGAACAGCAGGGCCTCGGCGGTGCCCACGAGCAGCAGCACGGCGCCGCCGAGCCAGACACCGCGGGAGTCGTCGTCCGCGACGGGGCCGTCGACGATCCACTTCAGGACCAGCGGCATGACCAGGCCCATCGAGGCCGCGACGATGGCCACCGCGGCGGCGCTGATCAAACGGGTCTTCACGGGCCGCACGAACGGCCACAGGCGGAGGAGGGAGCGGACCACCTACTTATGCGCTCGCCCGCCTGCTGTTTCGTTTGTATGCCTACGCAGTCCACCGCCCTCTCCCCTATCCTCTCCGCCGGCAGCGTCAGATGTGTTGAAGAGACAGCCCTCCGTCGACGCCCACGGGTTTTCGTCCTAGGTCCGGAGACCGAGAGGGCCGTGCCTCCACCGCGCCGGCCCACCCCGGTCGCCGCCGGCGCGCGGCGGCGACCGGGGCGTCGTCAGCCGTTCGTCGGCGCCTCGCTCCCGGCGCGGTCGGCCTGCGGCAGGGTGCGGAACATCAGCACCGACCGCTCGGGGACGGTGATGGGGGCGCCCGCCGCGTGGAGCGTGCCGGGCGCGGTCTCCTGGTCCTCGCGGGTGGTGTCGACCAGCAGCTCGTAGCCCTCCGCCCATGGCGGCCCCGGCAGCGGGAACTCGACGGGCTCGGGCCCGGCGTGCAGGATCACCAGGAAGCTGTCGTCGACGACCGGCCGGCCCTTGGCGTCGCGCTGCGGGATGTCCCGGCCGGACAGGAACATCCCCAGCGTCGAGCTGGGGGCGTACCAGTCCTCCTCGGTCATCTCCTTGCCCTCGACGGTGAACCAGCCCAGGTCCCTTATGCCCTCCGGCCCCTGGCGGCGGCCGGAGAAGAAGGCGCGGCGGCGGAGCACGGGATGGTCGCGGCGCATCCGGATCAGCCGGCGGGTCAGGTCGAGCAGGGGCCGCCAGGCCGGGTCGGCGATCAGGAACCAGTCGATCCAACTGATCTCGTTGTCCTGGCAGTAGGCGTTGTTGTTGCCGCGCTGGGTGCGGCCCATCTCGTCGCCCGCGACCAGCATGGGGACGCCGGTGGACAGCAGCAGGGTCGTCAGCAGGTTGCGCAACTGGCGGCGGCGCAGCGCGTTCACCTCGGGGTCGGTGGTCTCGCCCTCGGCGCCGCAGTTCCACGCGCGGTTGTCGTTGTTGCCGTCGCGGTTCTCCTCGCCGTTGGCCTCGTTGTGCTTCGTCTCGTAGCTCACCAGGTCCCGGAGGGTGAACCCGTCGTGGGCGGTGATGAAGTTGACCGAGGCGTACGGGCGGCGTCCGCCCCAGGCGTAGAGGTCGCTCGATCCGGACAGCCGGTAGCCGAGGTCCCGCACGTCGGGCAGCGCCCCGCGCCAGTAGTCGCGGACGGTGTCGCGGTAGCGGTCGTTCCACTCCGTCCACAGCGGGGGGAAGGACCCGACCTGGTAGCCGCCGCTGCCGATGTCCCAGGGCTCGGCGATCAGCTTGACGCGGCGCAGCACCGGGTCCTGGGCGATGACGGCGAGGAACGGCGAGAGCATGTCCACGTCGTGGAAGGAGCGGGCGAGGGCGGCGGCGAGGTCGAAGCGGAAGCCGTCGACGCCCATCTCCTGCACCCAGTACCGCAGGGAGTCGGTGATCAGGCGCAGCACCTGCGGCTGGACGACGTGCAGGGTGTTCCCGCAGCCGGTGTAGTCGGTGTAGCGGCGGGCGTCCTCGGCGAGGCGGTAGTAGCCGGGGTTGGCGATGCCGCGCAGGGAGAGGGTGGGGCCCAGCTCGTTGGCCTCGGCGGTGTGGTTGTAGACGACGTCGAGGATGACCTCGATGCCGGCCTGGTGCAGCGCGCTGACCATGGCCTTGAACTCGCCGACCTGCTGGCCCCGGCTGCCGGAGGCGCTGTAGGCGGCGTGCGGGGCGAAGTAGCCGATCGAGTTGTAGCCCCAGTAGTTGCGCAGGCCGCGCCGGAGCAGGTGGTCCTCGTGCGCGAACTGATGGACCGGCAGCAGCTCCACGGCGGTGACGCCCAGCCCGGTGAGGTGCTCGATCGCGGCGGGATGGCCCAGTCCGGCGTAGGTGCCGCGCAGTTCGGGCGGGATGCCGGGGTGGCGCATGGTGAAGCCGCGCACGTGCAGCTCGTAGATGACCGAGTCGGACCAGGGCGTCTTGGGACGGATGTCGTCCACCCAGGTCTCGGTGTCGTGCACGACGATGCCCTTGGGCACGAACGGCGCGGAGTCGCGGTCGTCGCGGACGGTGTCGGCGACCTCCTGGTCGGGGTGGTCCCGGTCGTGCCCGTACACCTCGGGCGGCAGGGAGAACTCGCCGTCCACGGCCCTGGCATACGGGTCCAGGAGCAGCTTCGCGGGGTTCCAGCGGGCGCCGGACGCGGGGTCCCAGCGGCCGTGGACGCGGTATCCGTACCGCTGGCCGGGGCGGATGCCCGGCAGGAAGCCGTGCCAGATCTCATGGGTCAGCTCTTCGAGCGGGCAGCGGGTCTCGCGCCCCTCGTCGTCGAAGAGGCAGACCTCGACCGCTTCGGCACCACCTGCCCAGAGGGCGAAGTTGGTGCCTTCGGTTCCGTCGGGGCCGGCGCCGAACCGGGCGCCGAGCGGCTGCGGATGGCCGGGCCAGACGTCGGTCTTCACGCGCTCGGGTGCCTGGGACACGTGCGCCCTCCAATTGTCTCGATCCCTCAATGATTCCCGCTGGCGCGCGACCCTCACGTGCGGTTTCACACCTTCATGACAATCGATCATCCAAAGCCATGAATGAGGCATTTTGCCATGGTCGGCGCCACGGCCCGCCGTCCGCCCGGGGTGCGGACTGCGACGGAACGGTGACAATCACGCCGGGTCCCACGCTCCTTGCGGTGTGATTACCTGGCCATATTTGGGGCCGGCGAGGGGAGTGGATCAACGGTGAGAACGCGGCCGGGGGGCGGACGGGCCCCGGGAGCGATCGTGGCGCTGCTGCTCGGGATGCTGCTGCTGGTGGTGACGGCGTGCAGCGACGGCGGCGACAAGCCGGAATCCGGCGGCAGTTCGCCGCCAGCGCCCGAGGCGCCCGGCGTCGCGATAGCCATCGCGCCGGGCGACGGCGCGACCGGCGTGGCCACCTCCGGCGCGCTGCGGGTCACCGCCGAGGACGGCACGCTGACCGATGTCACCGTCACCGGCCCCGGGGGCGCCGAGGTGCCCGGCGAACTGGCCGCCGACGGCGCGAGCTGGGAGCCGGACGAACACCTCGCCAACGCCACCGAGTACACCGTGACGGCGGTCGGCGAGAACGCCGACGGCGTGGGCGCGACCGAGACGTCGGCGTTCACCACCGTGGCCGCCGACGCCACGTTCGCCACCGAGTGGAACATCCGGGACGGCGACACGGTCGGCGTCGGCATGATCCTGTCGCTCACCTTCGACACCCCGATCGAGGAGACCTCGGCCGTGCGCGACGCGGTCCGCGTCACCACCGAGCCCGAAGTCGACGTGCGGGGGCACTGGTTCGGCGACCAGCGGCTGGACTTCCGGCCCGAGGAGTACTGGCCGGCGGGCACCGAGGTCACCGTGCGGTTCCGCACCCGGGGCGTGGAGGGCGCCCCCGGCGTCTACGGCACCCTGTACGAGGAGGTGCGGTTCACCGTCGGCCGCAGCCAGGTGTCCACCGTGGACGCCGAGGACAAGACGATGCGGGTGGTGCGCGACGGGGAGACCGTCAAGACCTTCCCGGTCACCACCGGCGCCGAGGCCACCCCGACGTGGAACGGCCGGATGGTCATCAGCGAGAAGCACCTGGAGACCCGCATGGACGGGGCGACGGTCGGCTTCGACGGCGAGTACGACATCCCGGACGTGCCGCACGCCATGCGGCTGAGCACCTCCGGCACCTTCATCCACGGCAACTACTGGGCCGGCGCCTCCGTCTTCGGCGAGCGGAACGTCAGCCACGGGTGCGTGGGCCTCCGGGACACGCGCGGCGCGGGCGACTCCTCGACCCCGGCCGCCTGGTTCTACGAGAACTCGATGATCGGCGACGTGGTCGAGGTCGTCCACTCCGACGACGACGTCATCGCCCCCGACAACGGCCTGAGCGGCTGGAACATGGCGTGGGACGAGTGGGGCGCGGGCCAGTGAAGGACCCCCGGTGAACGGCGGCTAACCTTCCGGCATGACTGTGCATCTCGAGGTGGCGGACGGCGTCGGCACGTTGCGGCTGGACCGTCCGCCCATGAACGCGCTGGACATCGCCACCCAGGACCGGCTGCGCGCGCTGGCCACCGAGGTCACCGAACGGGACGACGTGCGGGCCGTGGTGATCCGGGGCAGCGAGAAGATGTTCGCGGCCGGCGCGGACATCAAGGAAATGCGCGCCATGGACCACGCGGCGATGATCGCCAGGGCACGCGGGCTCCAGGACGCGTTCACCGCGATCGCCCGCATCCCCAAGCCGGTCGTCGCGGCCATCACCGGCTACGCGCTGGGCGGCGGCTGCGAGCTGGCGCTCTGCGCGGACGTCCGGTTCGCCGCCGACGACGCGAAGCTGGGCCAGCCCGAGATCCTGCTCGGCCTGATCCCGGGCGCGGGCGGCACCCAGCGCCTGCCCCGGCTGATCGGGCCGTCCCGCGCCAAGGACCTGATCTTCACCGGCCGCCAGGTCAAGGCCGACGAGGCGCTCGCCATCGGCCTGGTGGACCGGGTCTTCCCGGCCGCCGAGGTCCACGCGGAGGCCCACGCCTGGGCGGCCCGGCTCGCGACCGGGCCCGCCACCGCACTGCGCGCGGCGAAGGAGTCGGTGGACGACGGCCTGGACGCCGGGCTCGACGTCGGGCTGACGATCGAACGCACCTGGTTCGCCGGACTGTTCGCCACCGATGACCGCGCGTACGGCATGCGGAGCTTCGTCGAGGACGGTCCTGGCAAGGCGAGGTTCTGGCCGCGCGACTGATCGGTCACCCGTGGAGGGGCACTTCCCCGGGAACGGCCCACGCGCGGGGCATATGCACGCCATGATGGGGACCATGCGGGACGTCATCGAGGACGACGGGCTCACCGACGCGGCGTGGGACCTCTCCGCCGACCCGTCGGCGGGCGAGGTCCGTCTCGCCTCCCGGCCGGGAGCGGCGGCCGTCGCCAGGCGGCTCACCCAGCGGCAGCTCCAGCACCACTGGATGCTGCCGCACGAGCTGACCGAGAACGCCGTGTTGCTCGTCTCCGAGCTGGTGGGCAACGCGGTCCAGCACGCGGGCGCCCACGTCTTCGGGCTGCGCCTCCGCCGCCGCCGGGGCTGGATCCGCGTCGAAATCCGCGACCCCTCCCGCGCGCTGCCCTGCCATCTCCCCGTGCACGCCATGCCGGTGACGAGCGGCCGGGGCCTGTTCCTGGTCGACACGCTGTCCGACCGCTGGGGCGTCGACCTGCTGCCGCACGGCAAGTCCACGTGGTTCGAGATGCGGGTCGTCGGCCACTGAGCCGCGGCCGTGTCAGGTCCGGAGTGTCCGGTACGTCATATCCGGCGGGCGAGGCCGCGCGTGGCGCGGCGGCGCCGGTCGTTGCACAGCAGGCACTTGCCCCAGCCGGGCGGCAGCGGATCGTCCTTGTCGCCGTACAGCGGATCGACCGCGCCGCGCGGATGCTCGCGGCAGCCCGTCGCACCGGGGACGGCCGTCAGGGCCTGCGCCGAGGCCAGCGCCCGGCGCAGCGCGTCCACCAGCACCTCGGCCTGCTCACCGGTGGGCGTCTCGTGGTCGAACGCGATGTCCGAAGCGGTCCGCAGGGCGGCCTGCAACTCCCGCAGCTCTGACTGCTGACTCATGCTCGCCAGCCTAGATGATAGGTTTCGGGGGCCGGGGGAGTCGATCGGTTAGCCTCCCGTCCATGGAGACGATTCTGCACGGCGCCGAGGTGACGCTCCGACCCGCCGTCCCCTCCGACGTTCCGGCGCTGGCCGCGATCCGGGCGACGCCGGAGGTGTACGCGCGCTGGCGCGGCGACATCGACCTCGCCGCCGAGGTCGCCCGTGACCTCGGCGATCCCGACGTCAGCACGCTGGTCGTCGAGGTGGACGGCCGCACGGTCGGTGCCATCCAGTGGGGCCAGGAAACCGATCCGGACTACCGGCACGCGAACATCGACCTCTACCTGGACCCGGCGGCGCACGGCCGGGGCCTGGGCACCGACGCCGTCCGCACCCTGGCCCGGCACCTCGTCACCGACCACGGTTTCCACCGCCTGGTGATCGACCCGGCGGCGGACAACGCCGCCGCCATCCGCTGCTACACCAAGGCCGGCTTCCGCCCGGTCGGCATCATGCGCGACTACGAACGCGGCCCGGACGGCACATGGCACGACGGCCTCCTGATGGACCTGCTGGCCCACGACCTGACCACCGACGCTCACTGACCCCCGGAACTACAGGTGGGTGGGGGCTCGAACACAGAACCCGGCCGCCGTAGGGAACGGCGGCCAGGGCGGGAGCGTAGGCCCGAGGGCCCGCAGTCAGTGGGTGACGGCGGCATTCACGGCTGACGGGCCGGGGAAGTCCCCGGGCAGTGCGTCCATGAGGATTTCGTCGGTCGGCGTTCCTAGCCAGTATCCGGACTGGCGCAGCCGCCCGGACTGGCGGAATCCGGCTTTCTCGTAGGCGCGGATGCCTGGGGTGTTGGGTTCGAGAACCTTGAGCCACACCATGCGAACAGCGGCGAGATGGAACGCCCAGTCCAGGGTGAGGCGGGTCGCCTCGGCCGCGTATCCCTTCCCACGTTCCTCGGGGGCGATGAGCATGATGTATTCAGCGGTGCGTACGGCTTGGTCGAGGTAGAGCACAGTCATGCCGACAGGCTGTTCGTCTTCGAGACGTACCACCTCGAAAGCGGTACGCAGGGGGCTGTTGGCTTGGCCGTCCCAGCCGGAGGCGCGGGTCTCCCATGACTGCGGCATCTGTGTGCCATAGCCCAGCACCGTGCGGGGATGGTTCTCCCACCGGTGGTAGGTGGGCAGCATGTCGTGGCGGGGCATGCCGAGGCCCAGCAGGTCGCCGCGCAAAAGGATGTGAGGCTGGCTCACGCGGTTGCTCCTCTCGTACCCCGGGCTGCTGTTCCGGGGCCGTCTGGCGTGCAGGTCGTCGTGTAGAGGGATGTATCGACGGGAGTGCGGCGGCTGATTGCTCCAGGCACTATGCTCAACCATCCCTCCTTCCCGGCCTGTCGGGTGCTCAGGCTCGCCTCCCGTCCCGTGGCCGGTTCGGTCTTTTACGGCTCTTCGCGGGGCCGTAATGCCGCGCATGTCCCCAAGGGATAGGTGCGTTTCCGGTCTACAGGTGGGTGGGGGGTGGTGTGCCGGGGGTCCATTCTCCGCGTTCGTGGGCTTGTTTGAGTTGTTCCGCCCTGCGGTGGTCGGCTTCGGTGTAGAGGGCTTCGCCGCCGAGGCAGACCGGCAGGGCCTTTCCTCCTCCGGTGTAGAGGGCGGAGGCGACGGCGTATTTGGTGATGCCTTCGGCGTGCATGATGTCGGGCAGTTCGGCCCAGCGCATCGGGGCGGCCGGGGTGAGGGCGCCGGGTTCGGCGTAGCCGCCGGCGAGGACGTAGGTGAGCGTTTCGGGCTGGTGGGTTTGGGGGTTGCGGGGGGTTTGGTCGAGGGCGACGGCCCGCATCACGGTCCTGCGCAGTCCGGTCTGTTCCGCCAGGAGTTGTGCTCCTCGTTCGAGGATCAGTTGGCCTTCGTGGACGAGGCCGCCGGGCAGGTCCCAGTCCGGTGACCCGGGGTGCCGCAGTTGCAGGACGCCGTACTGGTCGCCTCCTGCCAGGACGAGGATGCTGACCTTCACGGTGCGGGTCGTGCTCATGGTTTGGTGCGCCTTTCGTCAGGTGTTGCGGGGGATGACCAGGACGGGTCGTCGTCCGGGGGGTCGCATGGTGGTGTCGGCTTCGAGGAGGAGGGTGTGCACGTTCTGCGGGCGCCGTCCGTGCCGCCGGGCCAGTTCGCTGAGGGAGGCGCCGTTGTCGTATCCGGTACGGAGCAGGTCCGCGACCTTGGCCCGCCATCCCATCCGCCGCCGCAGCGGCAGGCACGCCCGGCCCGTCCCGGGGTCCAGCCCCTGCCCGGTCAGCATCACCGCGACCTCGGCGGGGTCGATCCCCAGGAAGTGACCGATCTCGTAGGGGGTCACCCCGCAGCGGAACATCCCCGCCGCCTTCCCGCTCACCGTGTCCGCTCCCGGCATGCGCCTTCTTGCCCTGTCGTGGGGTGGGTGGTCTGTTCACCGCAAACGGCCGCCGCATAGATGAGCGCGCCACACACCGCACACCGCTTCCCCTCCGGCGTCACGGCCAGCTCACCGCTGTGCGCACACGGGACGTCGGGGTGTTCTCGTGGTTCCGCACTCTGCTCCACGCTTCCTCATTTCTCATTCCTCACTTCCAGGGGCCGATTTCCCGGATGAGGAATATGAGGCAGCGGCATCCGCGCAGTTCCGGCATCAGGCGGGGCATTACTCCGCCTCCTTCACGCCGCACACGCACGCGACGTGCCGGGGCTCGGTGTCCCACTCGCGCCCGTCACGCCGGAGGAACACCTGCACCTCCTGCCGCCCGTTCCGCTCCCACACCAGAACGTCCGTCAGGACGCCCGTGCGGCCGGTCGCCATGTCGGTCACCTCGTGACCCCGGTGGCACATCACCGGATCACTCACCCCCGAGAGCAGCTTCACCCGCTCAACCACCCCGATAACCGGACTCACCGCTCGCCCGCCGGGGAGAACGGACTCCGGCCGTCCGTATGCTTCGTCATGACTGCCTGTCCTTCGTTCAGGTGGTCCACGCCCCGGACCGACACAGAGCGATCGCGGGGGTGCCTTCGTGTCCGTCTACCGTTCCGTTGTTGTCCGTCTGTGCATAGCGGCCTCCCTGTCGGCCAGGTGTTGGCCAACTGTCGGCCACAATGGGAAGCATGAGCAGCGTTGGAGCCAACATCCGGCGGCTACGGAATGCGCGAGGGTGGAGCCAAGGGCGCTTGGCGCGTGAGACATGCCGTGCCGCAGGCGTCCAGGGTGATCCAGTGGGACGGCAGGAGATCAGCCGGTATGAGACAGGGAAGCGCAACCCTCGCGAGTGGCTTTCCTTCATCGCTACCGCGCTCGGTGTCTCTGTTGAAGAATTGCGATCGATGAATTCGTCACCAGACAGTCACCCGGGGGATACGTCTCTTCGGATGCTGAACGACGCCAGAGGCGATGAGTATGCGGAGGCGATCCGCTCCGTATCGCGGCATCTCATTGTGCTTGACAATCAGACCAATGGGCTGCCGATCGCAGAGATGGCCGCCCGAGCGTTCAAGAAAGTTCATCGCCGCCTGGGCGCTGGCGCGTATGAGCAGAAATACGAGCGCGATATTTTGGCGGCGGCAGCCGAATTGGCCGAGATCGCCGGTTGGGCACTCTTCAATGCCGGAGAGTTCGAGGCTTCTCGCCGGTTCAATCAAGAAGCATTGTTTCTCGCCAGGTTGGCCGGGGATCGCTCGATGGAGCTCTTGGTCCTCCAGAACATGGGCATGTTGGCCGGTTGGGTCGGACGGCCTCGTGAGGAATTGCTCATCGCCCGCTCAGTGATGGGTCAGGAACGTCTGACCCCCAGGATCGAATCCATGTTCAGGGCGCGAGAAGCGCAGGCATTGGCGCGGGTGGGGCAAGAGGCTCAGGCCGCGCTCACCTTTCGACGGGCCCGCTCACTTCTGGAGGAGAGCACACCGGACAACATGCCAGCATGGGCATGGTGGATCACGAAGAGCGAAATTGACAGGCAGCAGGGGAGAGCGCTGCACGAAACCGGGCAGTGGCGGGAAGCGATCCCGATTCTTCGCCAAGCGATGGACCCCCGATCGGAAGCGCAAGTCGGCTATCGGAACGTCGCATCCGTGCGCTTGCTCGCCTGCCTGCTCGCGGTCAAGGACTGGCGCGCAGCGGAACAGGAAACGGAGGAGATCATTCCGGCTGTGGGTGAGATGTCTTCTATCGTGTCGCTCAAACTGCTCGGCTCGACGGCGGCAAAAGGTGCCGCAACGACGGATGCCCCAAGCTCCCTCCGGGACGGACTTCACCAGATCTCCGTCGCCATCAACGAAGATCCCTACACCTTCTGACGTGTGGCGCCAATTAATCGGAACATACTGGTCCTATCTTTTTCGGGATGCTGAGGAAATGGAATGTTATTGAAGGGCATCGTGGCGGCGGTGGCCTGAACCTCATCTTTCAGGCGGGTCGAGAACTGCAACCGTGGTGTAGCATGTCAGTCGTAGGCGATTTGAACGATCGACTCTTCAGCCTGATCGGATCCACTTAGGAAGGGCTCAGATGGACAGCATCCGAGAGGCAAAGCAAGCCGTTCGAGAACGCGTGTGGAAATTGCTGGATCAAGAAAATGCCGCTCCGGATGGGGCGGCAGGGCGTATCCCTTCCTTTGTGGGCGCTGATGCTGCTGCCGCGCTACTTGCTGAACATTCGGCATGGCAGAGGGCAACTGTCATAAAAGCGGTCCCTGACAGGGCGCAGTTGCCCGTCAGAGCGCGGGCGCTCGAAGAAGGGAAACGCGTCTACATGGCAGCGTCAAAGCTGGCTGCCCCCAAGCCCTTCTATCTGCTCGACCCGGAAACACTGACCATACCCGCCCGCGAAGCCGCTGAGCGACGTACGGCGGCGAAGTCTGCCCGTCCCGCAGACCTGGACGAGATGCCCGCTGTCGATCTGATCGTTTGTGGCAGCGTGGCTGTCAATTACGAAGGGGTTCGACTTGGCAAGGGTGCTGGATATGCGGATATCGAGGTGGCACTATTGCAGGAAGCCGGGTTGATCCAGCCGCATACTCTCATCGTGACTACTGTTCATGAGCTACAGATTGTGGACGAATCCCTGCCCGAGGCTGGTCACGACTTCCGAGTCGACCTTATTGTCACGCCGGACAGAATCATTGAGTGCGCTCCATACCGTCGCCCTCCAGGGATCATCTGGCAATCGCTCAGCCCGGAAGCCATCGCGGCAATCCCAGCGTTGGCTGGTCGCAGGCCCCAGGCCCGGCCGAAGTAACGTTCAGGAGGCAAGTGGTGCGGTCACGGCGTAGGAGTCCCGGGCCGGACCCACTACCAGAACGTCCGTCAGGACTGTCAGTGCTCGTGCAACGTGGCTGCGCGTTGGTCGCGTTGGTCGAGGTCGGCGGTGGCGGGGAGGTGGCGGACGCGGGTGAGGCGGGCGCGCATGTCGGTGATGGCGTCGGTGACCTTGATGGAGCGGATGCCGCTCGCGTTGTCCAGGAATTCGCTCCAGGTCGCGAAGGCGGCGTCGGTGTCTCCCCGGCGCAGGTGAAGGGTTCCGAGGTCGGCCAGGACGATGGCGCGGGTGCGCCGGCGGTCCAGGCCGTGGATGTGCAGGGCGAGGCGGAGATGTTCTTCGGCAGCGTCCGTCTCACCGAGTTGGGCGAGGATCATCCCGGACTCGTGGGCCCAGCGGCGGGGGCTGTAGTGGGCGGCCCACGAGGTGCCCGGGGCGGCCGGGGCGCGTTCGATGGCGGTGGCTGAGGCCGTCAGTGCGGCGGTGGCGGTGGCGCGGTCTCCGTCCAGGGCGGCGGCGTTGGCTAGCGTGGCCTGGTAGTAGGCCGTCGCGCGGGGGCCGGTGAGGCTGCGGGCCTCGTGGACGCACGCCTCCGACAGACGTACGGCGGCGGCGCGGTGACCGAGGTCGATGGCCTGGACGGCCATGCCGCGCAGGGCCGTTGCCGCCACTTCGGCGTGCCCGGCCTCGGCGGCCAGGCGGTAGGAGTGGGCGTAGTACCGCTGGGCCAGGCCCTGGTGGCCCTCGTCGCCCGCCATCCATCCGGCCAGGTGGACCAACTCGGCGGCGGCGGCGAAAAGTTCGCGTCCAGTCGCTTCCGTGTAGCGGCCGTTGAGCCAGCGGGCGACATCCTCGGTGAGGTAGCGCACGGCCAGGTACCGGGCGTGGCCGCCTCCGAGTTCGGCGGCGGCGTCGCCAAGCGCTTTCGTCATGCTGCGGATTGCCGCGACTTCCCCTTGGCCGACAGCGGCCGTTGCTCCGGTGGCGACAGCGGAGGAACGCCGGGTGACGGCCTCGGCGTCCGGCAGCGCCAGTGCGCCGAGCGCATACGCGCCTGACGCCATGAAGTGCCGTCGCTCCACCAGGTCTCCCAATCCCAACTCGATGACCGAGGCCACAGTATCCACAGAGTCAGCCGGTGGACTCGGTGTGGGAAAGCCTGTTCGGACCTGCTCGGTCTCGGGAGGAGAAAGGTCGAGAACCTGGATGATCCAGGGCAACCAGTAGTCCGGCAGCCGGGTGCCACGCTCCCAGCGGTAGACCGAACTGCGGTCAAGACCGCGTGGACCACGCCCCTCGGCGATGCCCAACTCCCGGGCGAGACGCGCCTGGCTCCAGCCACGCCTGAGCCGGGCGGCTTTGATGAGGGCACCGATGGCGGCATCCCTCGGCGTCATGGCGTGACCGCCCCTTTCCGTGGTCCTGAATGCCTGACCCATACGAGCCGGTATCGCGCCTACCGGTCGGCGGTTTTCACTGTCTGTGCCCGCACGTTGACTGTAGTGCAGTCGGCTGCCGCAGGGAGACCGCCGACTTGTCCCACCCACCTCCCCGCCAGCCGACTCAGGATGAGGAGGGGAAACGTCCCGCGGAATCCGGTGGCGCCGGGTGGCTGCGGTGCCGAGAATCGCCGGGTGCGTGAAGTGGAGCTGTCCGATGGCGTCGTCACTCTGTCCCCGCTGCGCCTGGACGATGTGGATGCCCACCTCGCGGGCGAGGACGAGCTGCTTGCCCGGTATCTCAACGGCGGTCCCGGCACGCGCGAGGGTGTGGCAGCGTACTTCCGGCACTGTCGGGAGCAGTGGCAACTCGCCGGTCCGCTCCGTGCGTTCGGCATCCGGGCGGGTGCCGACGAGACCCTCGCGGGAACGATCGACCTGCGGTTCGACGGGGAGGGCCTGGCTCGCGGCCAGGTGAATGTCGCGTATGGCCTGTACCCGTTCTGGCGGGGGCGTGGACTGGCCACCCGCGCGGTGCTTCTGGCGTCCCGGTACGCGGCCGGTGAGGGTGGGCGGGAAGCGGTGATCCAGGTGGAGCCGGAGAATCCCGCGTCCGCCGCAGTCGCGCGGCGGGCGGGATTCACCCCCGGCAAGCGCACGCACGGCCAGGACGGCACCCGGCTGGACTGGTACGTCCGGGACCTGATCACCGATCCCGCGTGACGGCCCTGCTGCCCCGGCTCGCACAAGAACGTTCGGCGACGCCTGACCAGCGATCCCGGGACCATGCCGAAGCACCACCGTTCGCGGGGAGTTGCCCGAGTGAGGGCGATGGGGATCAGGCCCCGCCGCGTGATCACTAGCTTGTCCCGATGAGGGCGATCAGGTCGGCGGCGCTGGGCCGATCGTCGGCGGCCGGTGTCATGCAGGCGGCGATGATCTCCTCGAAGACGGGGAAGGACCACGGCCGTGCGTTATCGAGCGGGAGGCACTTACCCCCGGCGATGGCCCGGAGTTTGTCCGTCCGTGGGGTGTCGTCGGCGTAGGGGACCGGGCGGTGTCCGGTCCAGCACCAGAACAGGGAGGCGCCGAGTCCCCAGATGTCGGCCGGTGGTCGGACCTGAATGTGGGTGTCGGCGGGTGTGGTCAGGAGGGCGTGGGCGGTCTCCGGGGCGGTGGTGTGGGTCAGGGCGCCCCGGTACGGAAGCCGACCCGTCGTCTCGGGACCGCACGACAGGGCGAAGTCGAGGAGGAAGGCGCGGCCGTCGGGGGCGACGAGGGTGTTGGTGGGCTGCACATCGGCGTGCGCCCAACCGGTGGCGTGCAACCGTTCAAGCTGCTCCGCCCAAGTTCGGGCGACGCGCAGGAGCCATGGCCGCGCCCCCGGCCGGTCGCCCTCGGGGCTGCGAGCCTGGGCCATGGCCTTCCACAGGGGTGTTCCGTCGACCCAGCGGACCGCCAGCCACCGGCCGCCCTCCCATGCGCCGGCATCGATCCGGTACCCGGGGCTGAGGGCGCCCGCCTCAGCGAGGGCGAGAAGGTGCCGGTCCTCCTGCGCCATCTCCGCCGCCTTGTCGCGTCCAGGTGGGGCGTCGGGGCTGTTGGCCTTCAACGCCGCAGTGCCCCTGGAACCGATGACCTTCCATGCACGGGAGCCTCGCCGGTCACTGAGCAGATCGCAGGTGACCGGTCCCAACAGCTCTTCTAGAGCTGCTACTGCTTCAACGGGAGGTGCTGCGCCCACAGTTTGATGTCCTTCGCTCTGTGCGAACTGCCCGCAGGGCTCGGTGGCCGGGAATGGGGATCAGGCATAACGGGCCTTGGTGGTAGGGGAGATGGTGGCTGCGCGGTGACCGAGGTCGATGGCCTGGACGGCCATGCCGCGCAGGGCCGTTGCCGCCACTTCGGCGTGCCCGGCCTCGGCGGCCAGGCGGTAGGAGTGGGCGTAGTACCGCTGGGCCAAACCCTGATGGCCCTCGTCGCCCGCCATCCATCCGGCCAGGCGGACCAACTCGACGGCATCGGCGAAAAGTTCGCGTCCAGTCGCTTCCGTGTAGCGGCCGTTGAGCCAGCGGGCGACGTCCACCGGGGAAGGCTGGAGGGGGTCAGGCCGCTTCGGTGGGCAGGACGTAGGCGCGGGCGAAGTGGGTCTTGATGGTGGCAGCGTGGAGGTGGCCGGCCATGGCCTTGTCGCCTTCGACGCCCATGACGACGTGGATATGGACGAAGCCGTTCTTGATCTCGCCGGTGCCGGTCATCTCCGCAGGGAGGCTGTAGGTGGTGATGTTGTCCTTCAGGGCGTCGTCGGCGGGCATGGTGGAGATGGTGAAGTCCTCCGTGGCGCCGACCAGGGAAACGATCGCCCCCTCGGTGATCCCGGCTTCGGCGAGCTGGCGGTTGAGGGAGGCAACCAGCTCGTCGTTGCGGACTTCGAAGGTGATCATCCAGGGCTCCATCCGATCATCTGGCTCAGTTGCTGAAGCATGACCGATGAACACCATCTCTGGCCAAACACGCCGCCGGAGCCCCCTTCGTCTGGCTCGACGACGACTTCACCTGCGGTTTGAAGGGGAGGGTCTGGCTCTCGGTCAGGTGGATGTCGTCCGTAACGGGCCTTGGTGGTAGGGGAGATGGTGGCGCCGCTACGGTATGGCTTCGGTGTGGTGGCGAAGGGGAGACGCGCGATGCGGGTCTGGAACGTGCTCGTGGGTGTTGTCGTGGCGGGGGCGCTGGCCGCCTGTGGGCTGTCTCTTTTTCACATCTCCGAGCCCACCCATCTCCGAGCCCACGGGCCATGCACGCAAATGCGATGCCGGCTTCGGCGAGAAACACGCCACAATCAGACAATATAGACCGATTACATAGTTAGAAGGGCGGGAGTGGCGGGGTTTCCCAGGACGGTGGTGGCGACGACGCCGAACCCCAGCGGCCCACCGTCCAGTTGGCCGTCCCCGAGGGATACGACACCGGCCAGGGCTGGCAGTCGGACCTCGCGGGCACCCGGTATGTCCTCCCCGGCACCCCGGCGGTGGCCGTTTTCACCGGTGAGGAGACCGCCGAGGGCGGCTTCACCGTGCTGGACGCGGCCGACGGCACGCCGAGTTGGACGAGTGCGCCCGTGCGGGCCGTCGAGGAGGACGGCACCGTGCACTCCCTGACGGTCTCCACCGGCGACGCCGACCACCTCGTGGCCTGGTCGACGGGGACCAGCGGCGCGGACGCCGTGAGCCGGGGCGAGGAGATCGTCTCCCTCGACATCTTCCCCGCGACCGGCTCAGGCGAGGCGGTCGAGCCCGCCCACCACATCGAGATCGACGGCTCGGGCACGGTCACGGACGGCGGCGCGGCCGTGCTCGTCACGGGCGACGACGGCGTCGCGGTCGCGGTGGACCCCGCGACCGGCGAGCGCACGACGTACGACCCGGAGACCCTGGACGTGCCGGACGGCTGCGACGACTGCCCGGTCAGCGGGGAGATCATCGGGGTGACCGAGGCCGGGCCGCTGCTCGTGGACAGCTACGGCTACTCCGGTTTCTGGGTGCCCGGCGCCTGGTCGAGCGGCACCGCCCGGCCGGAGAACGCCGCCGAGGACAGCGCGTTCGTCGATCAGGTCACCGACACCGCGCTCGTCGCCCGGTGGTACGGCAAGGAGGGCAGCTCCGAGACGGTGTGGGCGGTGCTGGACGGCGCGACCGGCGAGACGCGGGCCACGGTGAGGTGCCCGGAGACCTACGGGGCGAACGACACGCCCGCCGAGGACGAGAACCAGGCCGTCTCCGCCGACGGCCGCTATCTGGCGTACGGGCACCGGGTGTTCGACCTGGAGGAGGGGACCGGCCACTGCTTCGCGGAGACGGAGAACACCAACCCGGTCCGGTTCTTCGCGGTGACCGACGACGGCCGGGCGTTCGGCCTGGCCGGCACGGACGAAGGCGACGCCCCGGTCGAACTCGACATCGCCAGTGGCGAGTTCACCGAGATGGCGGCCGGGACCTCGCTGCCGCTGGCGCACCTGCCCGGGATGGGCGTCTTCACCGAGGAGACGGTCGGGACGCTGGTGGCCTACCCGATCGGCTGAGCCGCCCGGGTCGCCCGGCGGGCGGGCCCGTGCGACGCTGGGGGTATGCGCGCCGTCACCGTCCGCCCGCCCGAGCCCGACTCGCTCGCACTCTCCGACCTGCCCGAACCCGAGCCCACAGACGGCGAGTTGCTCGTGGACGGGCTGGCCGTCGGGGTCTGCGGCACCGACCGGGAGATCATCTCCGGCGCGTACGGCCGGGCACCGGAGGGCCACCGGCGGCTGGTCCTCGGGCACGAGTCGCTCGGCCGGGTCCGCCAGGCCCCGCCCGGCAGCGGGTTCGCCGCCGGGGACCTCGTCGTCGGCGTCGTCCGGCGCCCCGACCCCGAGCCGTGCGGGGCGTGCGCGCACGGGGAGTTCGACATGTGCCGCAACGACGGGTACACCGAGCGCGGCATCAAGGAACGCGACGGCTACGCGGCCGAGGTGTGGACCGTGGAGCCCGGGTACGCCGTCCCGCTCGATCCGGGACTCGAACGGGTCGGGGTCCTGATGGAGCCGGCCAGCGTGGTGGCCAAGGCATGGGAGCAGGTCGAACGCGTCGGCGCCCGCGCCTGGTTCGCGCCGCGCCGGGTGCTGGTCACCGGGGCGGGCCCGATCGGGCTGCTGGCCGCGCTGCTCGGCGCGCAGCGGGGACTCGACGTCCACGTGCTGGACCGGGTCACCGGGGGACCGAAACCCGGCCTGGTCGCGGACCTCGGCGCGACCTACCACACCGACGAACTGGACAAGGTCACCTCGGCGCTCCAGCCGGACATCGTGATCGAAGCGACCGGCGTCGGCCGCCTCGTCCTGGACGCCATGGCGGGCACCGCGCCCTACGGCGTCATCTGCCTGACCGGCGTCTCCCCGTCCGGCCGCCACCTCACCGTGGACGCGGGCTGCCTCAACCGGGAGCTGGTGCTGGAGAACAACGTGGTGGTGGGCTCCGTCAACGCCAACCTCCGCCACTACCGGCAGGCCGCCGAAGCCCTGGCCGGGGCCGACGCCGCGTGGCTGGAACGGCTGATCACCCGCCGCGTGCCGCTGGACCGCTTCGCGGAGGCGTACGCCCCGGCGCCCGAGGACATCAAGGTGGTCCTCACCCTCGGGGAGTGACGTCTCCCCTCCCGCCGCTCCTTTTGCGCGATGCCCCGGACGGGCGCACGCTGGAGGGCGAGGAAGGGAGTCTCACGATGACGCAGCACGCGCACGCCGCCCCGGAGACCGACCGTCCGGTGGTCGGCTCGTACGACACCTACGAGGGGGCGCAGCGCGCGGTGGACTTCCTGTCCGACGACCACTTCCCCGTGGAGCGCACCGCGATCGTCGGCTCGGACCTGCGCATGGTCGAGACGGTCCTCGGGCGGATGACACGCGGCAAGGCCGCGCTGGCCGGGGCCGGCACGGGCGCCTGGTTCGGGCTGCTGGTCGGCCTGCTGCTGTCCGTGTTCGCCGCGGGGGGTCACGCCGTGCTGATCCTGATGCTGAGCGGCCTGCTCTACGGCGCGCTCTTCGGCGCCGTCTTCGGCTTCGCGAGCCACGCCTTCAGCGGGGGGCACCGGGACTTCGCCTCGCGCAGCCGCATCGTCGCCGCCCGCTACGACGTGGTGGCCGACACCGAGGTCTCCGAGGACGCCAGGAACCGGCTGATCAAGCTCGGCTGGCGCGAGAGCTGAGCGCGCCGCACCCGCCGCGCGAGGCGGGCCCGCCCGAGACTCCGGCCCGGCCGAAAACGAGTCCTCGGTCGGGCCGGACGGAAACGGGTCACCCGGGAAAACGCTCCGCCCGCCCGCGCGGTTCCCGTTTGCGCCGATGAATATTTCCGGCCGGTCGGCGGGCCGGTCGGCGGCCGGTCCGCCACGGCTCCGCTACGGCGTCGCGCTGATCCGGCGGACCTCGGCGAGGGCCTCGGTGAGCCAGGCGATCCAGCCGGACTCGAAGCCGATGCCGGCCCGCAGCACCAGCAGCCGCAGCCGGTCCTCCGGCATGTCGCGGTCCGGCGGGAAGTCCCGCTTCTCGATCGCCTCGTACTCGGCCAACTGCCGCTCGTGCTGGGCAAGATGGCGACTCAGCTCGTCCTCGATCCCCTCCGTGCCGACCACGGCCGCCGCCCGCAGCCGCAACAGCAGCGGGTCGCGCATGGGGCGCGGGAGCATGCTCGTGGACGTCCACGACGCCAGTTCCGCGCGGCCGGCGGGCAGCACCTCGTACTCCTTGCGCCCGCCCCGCGCCGGCTGCGCGGACGGCAGCGCCCGGATCAGTCCCGCCTCCTCCAGGCGGCCCAGCTCGCGGTAGATCTGCTGGTGCGTCGCGGACCAGAAGTAGCCGATCGACCGGTCGAAGCGGCGGGTCAGCTCCAGACCGGAGGAGGGCTTTTCGAGCAGGGCGGTGAGGATGGCGTGCGGGAGGGACATGTCAGGCATCCTAGGGACCGGCCGCCGGGGGGTCAGAGGGTCGCGGCCAGCTCCGTTCCCTGCTTGATGGCGCGCTTGGCGTCCAGTTCGGCGGCCACGTCGGCGCCGCCGATGAGGTGCGGGGTCCGGCCGGCGGCGCGCAGCGCCTCGTACAGGTCCCGGCGCGGCTCCTGCCCGGTGCACAGCACGACCGTGTCGACGGGCAGCACGTGGGCGGCGCCGTCCACGGTGATGTGCAGCCCGGCGTCGTCGATCCGGTCGTACGCGGCGCCCGGGACCATGGTGACGCCGCGCTGCCGCAGCTCCGTGCGGTGGATCCAGCCCGTCGTACGGCCCAGACCGGCGCCGACCTTGGAGGTCTTGCGCTGGAGCAGGTGCACGGAGCGCGGGGGACGGGCGCGCTCCGGCGTGCCCAGCCCGCCGCGCGCCCGGTAGGAGGTGTCCACGCCCCAGTGGCGGAAGTACGTCTCCGGGTCCAGGCTCGCCTTCTCGCCGCCGTCGGTGAGGTACTCGGCGATGTCGAAGCCGATGCCGCCCGCGCCGACGACCGCGACCCGTTCGCCGACCTCGGCGCCGCCGCGCAGCACATCGACGTAGCTGACCACCATCGGGTGGTCCACGCCGGGGATCTCCGGCACGCGCGGGGTGACGCCGGTGGCGACGACGATCTCGTCGAACCCGGGCGAGGCTTCCAGGAGTTCGGGTGTGACGGTGGTGTCGAGGCGGACGTCCACGCCGTGGGCGGCGAGCTGGACGCGGTAGTACCGCAGGGTCTCGTCGAACTCCTCCTTGCCGGGCACCCGCCGGGCCATGGTGAGCTGGCCGCCGATCCGGTCGTCCGCGTCGAACAGGGTGACGTGGTGCCCGCGTTCGGCGGCGGCGACGGCGCACGACAGCCCGGCCGGGCCGGCGCCGACGATCGCGATCCGCTTGCGGCGGCGGGTGGGGGAGAGGACCAGCTCGGTCTCGTGCGCGGCGCGCGGGTTCACCAGGCAGGAGGCGATCCGGAGGCTGAACGTGTGGTCCAGGCACGCCTGGTTGCAGCCGATGCAGGTGTTGATCTCCTCGGCGCGTCCGGCGGCGGACTTGGCGACGAAGTCGGGGTCGGCGAGGAACGGCCGGGCCATCGACACCATGTCGGCGCAGCCCGTGGCGAGCAACTCCTCGGCCTTCTCCGGGGTGTTGACGCGATTGCTGGTGATCAGCGGGATGGAGACGGAGCCCATCAGCCGCTGGGTGACCCAGGCGAAGGCGCCGCGCGGCACGGAGGTGGCGATGGTGGGGATGCGGGCCTCGTGCCAGCCGATGCCGGTGTTGAGGAGGGTGGCCCCGGCCGCCTCGATCTCCCGGGCCAGCAGCGTGACTTCCTCCAGCGTGGAGCCACCGGGGACGAGATCGAGCATGGAGAGCCGGTAGACGATGATGAACGCGGGCCCGACGCGCTCGCGCGTGCGGCGGACGATCTCGACGGGGAAGCGGATGCGGTTCTCGTACGGGCCGCCCCAGCGGTCGGTGCGGTGGTTGGTGGCCGCGGCGATGAACTCGTTGATCAGGTAGCCCTCGGAGCCCATGATCTCCACGCCGTCGTACCCGGCGAGCTTGGCCAGCTCGGCCGCGCGGACGAACTCCTCGATCGTCTCCTCGACTTCGTCGTCGGTGAGGGCGCGCGGGGTGTGCATGCTGATGGGCGCCCGGAGCGCGCTGGGCGCCACCAGATCGTCGTGATAGGCGTACCGGCCGAAGTGCAGGATCTGGAGGGCGATCCGGCCGCCCTCGCGGTGAACGGCGCCGGTGACGGTGGTGTGCCGTTCGGCTTCTTCCTCGGTGGTCAGCATGGCGCCGCCCTCCCAGGGTCGGCCGCGCTCGCCGGGCGCGATGCCGCCGGTGACCATCAGACCGACGCCGCCCCGGGCGCGGGCGGCGTAGAAGGCGGCCATCCGCTCGAAGCCGCCCTCGGCCT
This sequence comes from Streptomyces specialis, assembly GCF_001493375.1. Lineage (GTDB taxonomy): Bacteria > Actinomycetota > Actinomycetes > Streptomycetales > Streptomycetaceae > Streptomyces > Streptomyces specialis. The sequence goes on along the minus strand of NZ_LN929896.1, from coordinate 619,649 downwards.
CCTCGAGCCCGAGGTGCATGGAGCCCATCAGGACCCGGTTGGGCAGCGTGGTGAAGCCCAGGTCCAGCGGGCTCAGCAGGTGCGGGTACGGAGTCATCGGCGCCTCCTCGGGCGTGCGGTCGGCCGAAGCCATTATGCAACGAGTTGCACAAGATGCCAGGGGCCCGCCCCCGGCGTGACCAACGCCTCAATCCGGCACCCTGCCGCCCCACTTCGGCCAACTCCCCTGTGTCGCGCGCTACTTCGTGGAACGATGTGGTCAGCGCCCGCATACGCTGCGTGTGCGCGGGGGCGCGCGATGTGCGGGGGGCCGCGCGAGAAGCAGGAGCCACAGGGGGCGGAAGTGGTCACGCGACCGGAGCATCCACGAGGGATCAGAGGCATCGAGATCCTGTTCGACCAGTGCCGCAGGCGTCCGGGACAGAACCGCGAGGAGCGGCGGCGGGGCCGCGAGCTGCCCCTCATCGTGCTCCTCGGCCGGCGCGGCAGCGGCAAGACGGCGACGCTCAACTGGCTCGGCTGGATCGCCTCCACCCGGCCGCACGCGGCGTACGACTTCGCCTCGGACGCGCCACGAAGGCCCCATGAGGTCGCCGCCCGCCTCGCCTTCGGCCTCTCCTACCGGCACCGCAACCAGCCACCGATCCGCTTCCCCCGCCTCACCCTCGGCCTGATCGTCGTCCGCATGGGCCTCAGCTTCGAACTCGGCGGAAGCGACCCGCGCGACGAGCTCCGCCAGGCGCTGCGCCAGATCAGGAAGGACGGCGCGGGCGAGAACGGACCCGTCCTGCCCGAGGTGGTGGCCCTCCTCCAGGACCTCAACCTCCTCCAGTTCCCCGGCGCGACCCTGCTGCTGAGCCTCGTCCGCAGCGGCCTGCCCCGCCTCCCCGTCGGCCTGCTGTGGCGCACCGGCCTCGCCTGGTACGGCGCCCGGCAGGAGTACGTGGGGCTCGACGCGCTGGTCGCCCTCAACCGGCTCCACCAGAGCGAGACCCACGGCGACCGCGCGGCCGTGGACCGCACCCTGTGCGAGGCATTCGTCGCCGACCTGCGCGCCCACTACGCCCGGTACGACCGCGACCGCGCCTGCGTCCTCCTCCTCGACAACATCGACCGGAACCGGGGCCGGCAGTTCCTCGACCTCCTGGTGGACATCCGCGAGCACGCCACCACCCCCGACGGACGCGAGGAGTTCGACCCGCTGCTCGTCGTCGCCACCGCCTCCGACAGCGGACGCGTCCCCGGCACCTTCGACCCCGCGTCACGCGGCCTGCGGCTGACCGCCCCCGAGGACGCCTCGTACGCGGCGTGGGAGCGGGCCAGGCCGCGCCCCGCCGTGGACCCGGCGTGGCGCTGGTACCCCGTGGTCCTCCGCGACCTGACCGCCGACGAGGTGGGGAAGCTCGCCGAGAGCGTCCCCCGGCTCGCGGGGGCCCCGCCCCTCGTCCACCGCCTCACCTACGGCCACCCGTGGAGCGTGCGGCGGCTCCACGACGTCGTCCGCCGGGCCATCGCCCGGGGCGACGCGGACACCGCGCTCCGCACGGTGCTGGAGGCGGACTGGCCGTCCCCGGAAGCCGACGCGCCGCCCGAACCGTTCGCCCGCGCCGCCCTGCGCTACCTGCTGACGGACGCCACCGACGACCGGCTCGCCGCCCTCACCACCTGCGCGGCGGCCCGCGAACTCGACGCGGCCGTGGACGCCGGGCTCCTCGACGACGCCCGGCACCCGCTGCTGCTGGAGGAGGTCGGCGCCCGGCTGTGGCTGGGACCCCCGGTGCCCGAGGACGCCGGGACCCGCGGCGGCCACGGAAGCGGCTACCTGCCCGAACGCTGCCACCCCGTCCCGCTGCCCGGCCGGCCCGTGCTCCACCCCTGGCTGCGGCTCCTGCTGCTGCGGGAGCTGGCCACCCGCCCGGCGGGCGACGCGCCCGACTGGACGGCCACCCACACCACGCTCCGCGACTGGTACCACACCCAGGGCCAACCGCTCGACGAGTACTACCACCGGCTGGCGCTGGGCGAGCTGGAGACGGTCGTGGACCGGCTGCACGTCAGCCTCGGCACCCTGCCCGACGTGGACGCCTGGCTCTACGAGCTGTACGCGGTCACCGCCGCGCCGTCGCGCGATCCGGTCAACCCCGGCCCGCCCGCGTCGCGCCGGGCGCTGCGGCTCGCCGAGGAACTGGCCCCCCGCTCGTTCCGCGACCACCGCGCGCTCACCGTCCTGGTCACGTCCCTGTGGCTGGCCACCGACCCGCGCAACCGGCTGCCCGTCACCGCCCCCGAGCTGAACCACACCATCGGCGCGATGTTCCGCGAACTGGGCACCCACGCCCAGCCGCGCGCCGCCGGCCTCCTGCACGAGGCCCACCGGTACGCGGAACGCGCGTGACGGGCCGGCGGCGTGCGCTTGGGCAGCGACGGCTTCGGCAGCGACAGATCCGGCAGCGAAGGTTTCGGCAGCGACAGATCCGGCAGCGACAGGAGGGAGCGGCGCGATGACACCGCCCACCGGACCCGATACCCAGGTGCCCTGGCACCGGACGTGGCGGGGCAGGAGCCTGGCCCTGGTCACCGTCCTGGCCGTCTGCGGCGCCGCCCTGTTCTGGTGGCTGCGGTCGGAGGACACGAGGTGCGCCGACGGCGTCGAGCGGATCGGCGAGGGCGACCAGCGCGAGTGCGTCGGCGTCACCGACGGCGCGTTCTCGTTCGACGGCGACCTCGACGGGGTCTTCGGCCTGATCCACGCCGAGAACGAGCGCGTGGTCGCCGAGGCGGAGAGCGGCAACGGCGTCCCCTACGTCAGCGTCGTGTACCTGCTGCCGATGACCCCCGACCCCGGGGAGAGCAACTCCCGTGACTCGATCCGGCACGAACTCGAAGGGGCGTTCACCGCGCAGTGGGAGGCGAACCAGACGTCGGCCCACGGCGAGTCGCCGCAGATCCGCCTCCTGCTCGCCCACCCCGGCCGCACCGACGAGCAGCGCGAGTTCACCATCGGCGAGATCACCGAACGCCGGGACGAGGACCGGATCGTGGCCGTGGCGGGCCGGGGCACCAGCCTCCAGGCCACCCAGCAGATGGTGGCCGACCTGGCCGCGGCGGACATCGCCTCCTTCGGCGCCGTGCTGACCTCCGACCTGCTCGCGGAGACCCGCGGCCTGGTCCGGGTCGCGCCGCCCAACGGCGATGAGGCCGCCGCCGCCGTCCAGTACCTGTCGGACGGCGACCGCGCCGACGACCGGGTGCTGCTGGTGCGCGACGGCAACGTGGAAGACCAGTACACGGCCACCCTCGCCGACGAGTTCGCCCGGCAACTCCCGGAGGACCGGTTCGTGACCGGGCAGCCCATGCAGTTCGACTCCTCGCAGAGCGGCCTTGCCACCTACTTCAGCAACGAGATGGCCAACCTCTGTCTCCAGGAACCCGACGTCGTCTACTTCGCCGGCCGCAGCCGCGACCTCGCCGCGTTCCTCGGCCCGCTGGCGGAACGCCAGTGCCAGGACACGCCGATCACCGTGCTCTCCGGCGACGACGCGTCCCAGACCGTGCAGCAGGAGACGTTCGACAACGTGCGGCAGGCCCTCGACCTCGGGCAGATCGAACTCGTCTACACCGGTCTGGCCCACCCCGGCGCCTGGGAGGAAGCACCCTCCGCGTTCAGCCCGACCGCCATCAGCGCGTTCCTGACGGGCGGCACGTTCGTCACGACCTTCCCCGAGAGCGACCTGGGCGACGGCCAGGCGATCATGGCCCACGACGCGCTCCTCACGGCCGTCACGGCGATCAGGAGCGTCGCCACCCCGGAGTACACGGACATCACCAGCAGCGACGTCTTCCAGCAGATCACGACCCTGCACGACGCCAACGCCGTCGCCGGAGCGAGCGGCTGGATCTCCATCGGCACCGACGGCAGCCCGGAGAGCAAGGCGATCCCAATCATCCGCATCGACGAACACGGCACCCTGACCACAGTCGCCGTCACCTCCTCAACCGGCACCCCCTACACCCCCGCCCCCACGGGCTGACGTCACGAATGAGCGAGGATCTTCCGCTTTCCACAGTCCGGGCCGCAGAGAGAAAGGAGCCAACTTATTTCTGGAGGAACTCCTATGTGGGTGGCCCTTTGTGGCGGTGGCGCTCTTTTATGCCTTCTGTTCGTGGCAATCTTGCACAGGAAGTGCCCTCACTCGGTTCCCCGCAAGGGGCCGAAGCGAGAAGGCGTCCTGTGGTCACCCTGATCTTCGTGCCACGAACATTTCGCGGCGCAGACGTAACCCTCACCGCCGTTGAGGAGAAAGAGGGACCCATGGGTCGGCATCTGTGTCCCGAGACGCCGGACGGCTTCCTCCTCGTCAGCTTGGTGAATGCTCAGAGGCTCATAGCTCGGCTGCAACTTCATCAGCGAGATCGCCGGAAACGCTACGTCGATGCGAGTCTCGTATTTCTGAGGATGATAGCTCCTGAGCAGCAGAACTGAGTGACTAACGGAGTACTGCCATACCTGGAACTTCCTGTTCCAGGACGCGATCTCTTGCACGGTCATCTTCCGGGTCGGGGCGAAGAGTCAGGCTTTGGGGTGCGCTGAACTTCCGTTCTCGTGAAGCGCAATTCATTTCGCCTTGACCTCGTGAAATCCAAGTGCGCGATGATATTGCTGTTGGTTTCCGCTACTAGCCTCCAACCGCCCGGTTGAGCAGTGCTCAGTGCAGAGCCAGCCTCTCTCGTGAGCTGAGCGTGAGGATGTGGGGTAGACGTGGGGTACCCGCGCCCCCGTCACCCGTACTTATCGCGGCTGAACGTCACGGAGGCGAGCAGAACAGGTCTACGAGTGGGCAAGGACCTTCTGCTTCTCGGCTTCGTACACGGCCACAGCCTCAGATTCTCGGTCGTAGAACGCTTCCCAGAACCCCAGGTGGCTCCACGGCTCCGGGCACAGAGAAAAAGAACCGCTCTCCAGTTGGGAATAGATCCAGGACGGTGGAATAGTGGGAGAGGTGATGGTGAACAATCGGCTGTCGAAAATGGCACACGACTCATAAGGCGAATATTCGATGCGGAACGAGGTGTCTCCGTTGTGCTGCGAGAAAATTTCGAGCACGATGTATTCCGCACCTGGCCGCAGGGCGGTCGCACCCTGAAACGCGCGCGGTTCGAGCCCCTCACTCCTGGTGAACTTCACTCGCATACTCTCACCTTCTGTTCATCACTATCTTGTAGTCGTAATCGTAAGCTACTCGTCCGGATTCGCGGTTATAGTAGTAATGCACCTGGAAATCTCCGTACGGGCTTTGATGTGTCTGCGTAGAGTACTTGCCCCAGTCGGTAATATCACTTCCATCGGCGGTCAGATGAGCTCGAAGGTGGGGATTGCCCAACTGCTCGCCACGGATGATTCGCGCTGACTCGGCTATGGCCTGAGAGGTGAGCATGCCGTCCGGGGTGAACACGGATTCGGCTGACTCGCGGCGCAACTGCTCGGCAAGTCTCTGTCCATCACTGGTACCGGACAGGAAGTCCTGGTTTGCGTCCCTTCCCTCTTTTCCCAGGTCGTTCAGACACTTCGGTGCCAGGCCGAGGGGGTCGGGGGTCGTGTAGCGGGCTGTTTCGGGGTCGTAGTGGCGGTGGGGCCGAGGGGGTCGGGGGTGAGGTAGCGGGCTGTTTCGGGGTCGTAGTGACGGTTCAGGTTGTAGTGGAGGCCCGTTTCCGGGTCGTGGTATTGGCCGGGGAAGCGGAGCGGGGTGTAGGCCGTGCTGGTTCTGGCCCAGGTGGTCGTGCCCCAGAGGGTGGCGCGGGTGTGCCAGGCCAGGTTGCCGGTTTCGTCGATGGGTTCGGTGGGCGTGCCGATCAGGTCGGTGGCGATCGCGAAGAAGCGTTCGTCGACGAGGGATTGATCGGCGTCCGCCGTCAGAAGGCGCTCGGTCTGGGCCAGGGGGCTGCGGCCTCGGTGGTCCCAGGTGAGGGTGACGAGGTGCGGCAGGTCGGCTGAGGTGATGGTCTGTTCGATGAGGGTGGTGCCGTCCCAGCCGAACCGGATCTCCTCCGCCACCGATGAACCGTCCGGCGTGAGGCGTTGTTTGGCGGTTCGGCGGCCGAGGGGGTCGTACAGGTAGCGCCAGCGGGTGCCGTCCGGGGTGGTGACGGCGGTGAGGCGGTCCTCGGCGTCCCATTCGTAGCGCCAGGTGTCGGGTTTCCGGGAGAGGCGGGTCTTCTGGCGCAGGACGACGCGTCCGGCGTCGTCGTACGCGTAGCGCATGCGGCCGGCGCGCAGCAGGCGGGTGCCGGTGTAGGCGCGGTCGCCGGTGGCCGCCGCGCCGGGGTGGTCGGTGGGCCACGAGGCCGAGGTCTGGTTCCCGGCCGCGTCGTAGGCGTAGGTCTCGGCCCAGCCGTCCGCGTGGACGCCCGTGACCCGGCCCACGGCATCGAGGTCGAAGGTGCGGTTGTCCTGGGCGATGAGGTGGCCGTCCGGCCGGTAGGTGTAGGTGCGGTGGTGCAGCGGCCGGCCAGGGTCCGGGCCGGTCAGGGATTGGGTGGTGAGGCGGCCGGCCGGGTCCCAGGTCCGGGACAGCGTCAGGGTGTCGCCGATGCGGCGGGTGGTTTCGCGGCCGGTCGCGTCACGGTCGAAGGCGAGGGTGTGGCCGGAGGCGGTCAGGGCGGTGCGGCGCCCGGCCGCGTCGTAGGTGTACGTGGACGTGTGACCGCCGGGGGTGGTGCGGCGGGTCGGGCGGCCCAGGGCGTCGTAGGCGTGGGTGAGGACCCGGCCGTTGAGCATCTCGGTCGTGACCCGGCCCAACCGGTCGCGGGCCAGGACGAGTTCCGCGTCGGGGCCGGTCGCGGAGGTCAGCCGTCCGGCGGGGTCGTAGGTGTAGGTGGTGACCTGCCCGGCGGCGTCCTTGGTGGTGATGCGGCCGAGTGGGTCGCGTTCCAGGGTGACGGTCTGGCCCAACGGGTTGGTGCGGGAGAGGAGTTGGCCCGCTGCGTCGTAGCCGTACCGCAGCGTGCGGCCGTCGAAGTCCGTCTCGGACGTGAGGCGTCCGGCCGGGTCGTAGGTGTAGGTCCAGGCAAGGCCGTGGGGGTTGGTGACCCGGGTGAGGCGGAGCTGGGCGTCGTGGGCGAACTCGTACCGTGCGCCGTCCGGATCGGTGCGGGCGGTGAGCACGTCGAAGTGGCCGTACTCGAACGTGGTGACGCCGCCGTTCGCGTCGGTGTGGCGGACGCAGTTGCCCTCGCCGTCGTAACTCCACGTCTGCTGCGCGCCGTTGGCGTCGACGCGGCGGGCGAGGCGGCCCTCGGCGGTCCATTCCAGGTGCTCGGTCGCGCCTTGGGGATCGGTGAGGGTGACCGGACGGCCGAACGAGTCCCGCTGGTAGCGGGTCACGCCGCCTTGGGGGTACCCCCGGACGGAGTCTGGGGGAGGGTCGGTGATCTCCACCGGCAGCCCGGCCGCGTCGCACCGCACCCGCGTCACCGCGCCCTCCGCGTCGGTGACCGAGGCGAGATGGCCGTGGGCGTCGTAGGCGTAACGGGTCGTGTGGCCGGCCGGATCGGTGACGGCGGTGCGGTTGCCGCGTTCGTCGTACTCCTGCCGCCACACCGCGCCGTCCGGGTCGGTGATCTCCACCGGCAGGCCGAGGTCGTTGTAACGGGCCGTCGCCGCGGTGCCGTCCGGGCGGTGGACGGCCACCACGTTGCCGTGCTCGTCGCGTTCGTAGCGGGTGACATGGCCGAGGGCGTCGGTGCGGGCGGTCACGCGGCCGTCCGCGTCGTAGTCGGTGCGTACGGTGTGCCCGTTGGCGTCGGTGACGGCGACGACGCGGCAGGCGGGGTCGATCAGATACCGGCTGGCGTGGGCCGGGGGAGGGGTGGTGACGGTCGTGGTCCGCAGGCCGGTGGCGGGGTCGGGCTCGCCGTAGGCGATGCGGACCGCCATGTGCCCTTCGGTGCCGCCCTCGGCGACGCAGCGGTCGAGGGCGTCGTAGGCGTAGTCGTAGCGGCGGCCGTTGGTGTCGGTCCAGGCGATGACGCGGTGTTCGTCGTCGTACGCGAACCGCAGGGGCAGACCGGAGGAGTTGACCACCTCCGTCAGGTCACCGCCGGTGTACCCGTACCGGATCAACGGCTGCTCCACGCCCGCCAGATGGAGAGCGGTGACGCGGCCGTCCTGGCAGGTGAACCGCAGGTGGTAGCCGCCGGAGTGCACCAGTCCCAGGGGGGTGCCGTGTTCGTCGTACTCGAACGTGATCCGGTGCCCGTTGCGGTCGGCGATCTCCAGCAGCCGCGCCTCGCCGTCACCGCCCGGACCGGCGAACCACCGGACCTGACCGGTCTCCGGATCGGTCAGCAGGTAGTCGCCGTCCGGGGTGCGCTCCAGCGGCCATCGGGGACCGGACGCGGGCAGGGTCGGCACCCCCGGCGCCGGGTGCGGATACGTCAGTACCAGGCCGTCCTCGGACAGGAACACCACGCCCTCGGCGTCGACTTCGAGCCGCTGGTCGATCGTGCTGGCCCAGGACGGGCCGAACCACCGCCCGGCCCGGTACCCGGACTCCACATGGCGGCGGAACACCAGCGGCAACGCGCCCGGCAGCACCACATCCGTCTGCGGCAGGAACATCCGGCCCGTGGCCAGGTTCACCGGGTCCGTCGGCCCCGACGTCACGTCCTGCTCGGGTGTGTCCCTGGGCCGCTCCGGCCCGTCCTCCCGGACCTGGGCCCGCCCCGACCCGGGGGAATCCGGCGCCCGCCGGGCGGCGTTGGCAGCGGTACGGCCCGCGCCCGCGCCCCTGGTGCCGATCAGTTCCGGAACCAGCCGGCCCAGGCCCTCGGCCGGGTCCTGCCGGAACCCCTCCACCATCGTCCCGGCCGTGCCGACCGGGTCGTTGCTCATCCGCACCAGACCGGCCACCGTGCTGTTCAGGCTGGTCAGATACTCCGCCGGATGCGTCACGTTGTACGGATCGAGCGGATTGACCGAACGGGCGAAGTTCACCAGTCCGGCCGTGCCCCGCACCAACCCGCCCATGAAGTGCGAGGAGTCGAGCTGCACGCCCAGGTAGGCGTCGCCCAACTGCTCGCCGTACGACGGCTTCGGCGGCGCCATGTCCCGCGCGGTCTCCACCGCCGCCTTCGCCTGGTCGTGCGCCGCGTTGCGCTGGCCGCGCGCCTCGGCCAGGATCGCGGCGGCCTCCTCCACCATCGCCACACCCGGATCGCGGAAGTCGGTCGGGCACGGCGGCAGCACCACCGACCCGCGCTGGTCCGCGGGAGTGGCGTTGTAGGTGTCGACCGCCGCGTTGTAGGCCTCCACCCGCGCGTTGTGCTCCGAACGCGCCTCCTCCGACGCCGCCCGCGCGTCCCGGTAGGTGTCGATCGCCACCTGCGCCTGGCCCTGTGCCCACTCCACCACCCCGGCGAAGTCCTCCAGCGCGCTCGCGGCCCGGTCGCACGCGTCGGCGGCCGTGAACCACTTCTCCGGCTCCACCGACACCGTTGCCCGGAACGCGTCGGCCGTCTCACCGCGCAACGCGTCCGCGTCCACCCCACGCAGCCCGTTGCCCACATCCGTGAACGCCGCCCGGAAATCCCGCAGATGCTCCGCCGTGGACCGCAACTTCCCCACACTGCCGTGGATCAGCTTCGTCGGGTCCTCGGTCTGGTCCAACTGCAACTCGTCGGGGGCGGCGCCCATCCGGTTGGCCACCGAGTCGCCGGTCTCCCGCACCCAGTCCGCCGCGCTCTCCAGCCCGACGTCCTCCAGCCGGTCCGCCGTCCAGTCCGACGCCGCGTCAACCGCCCCGCCGACGGCCTCGACACCCTCCTCGACCGCGTCCTCGACCACATCCGGGACGAAATCCCCCAGCCCCACCGGCCGTTACCGCCCTTCCCCGCCCTCGTCACCGGGCGTCAGGTCCACGCCGAGGGCATCCTCGGCGTGGACCTGACGCCCGGTGACGAGGGCTTTTCTTGCTAATCCTCTTCCTCCTCCTCGCGTCCCGCTGCTGCGCGCCTTTGCGCCGCATCTTCCTATTGCTCTTTTGTTTATCTCTGACCGCACCCCCCTATGCCTCCCCTCTCTTCTCCGTCGCCACCGCCAGATTTGTATAGAGCCGCGCCCCCAACACGCCCGCGTACTCCCACTCCCCGGCCGGATCAGCTCCCCGCACCACCGCGAACCGCGCCAGCGCCGCCTCGTCCGTGAACGCGTACAGCCACCGCACCCCGCCGGACACACCCGACAGGAAACGGCCGTCCATCAGCGGCACCAGCACCACCGTCCGGCGCAACTCCCCGACCATCGCCGCCGGGTCGCCCCACCCCGCGCGCACCGCCGCGATCCGGCCCCCCAAGTCCATGACGGGTATGGTCCACCGCCCGGTTCACCACCGCAACTCCCCCCGGAGCGGGGGGAGATCGCGGACGGTGTCAGCGGCCGGGGCGTCGGCCGCCGCGCCGGAAGCGCAGGGCGCCGAACACCAGATCGGCGATCAGGACGACCACGCCGATGAACAGCAGGAACAACAGCCCCTCGGCGAGCACCCCGATGATCCCCAGGATCAGCGCCACCAGGAGCAGCAGCAGGAACAGCGTCATCGCGGTTCTCCTCGCGTCCTCAACGGCGGGCCAGGCGGCGTTCGCCACCCGCGCCCGGCTGGTAGCTCAGTTCGTAGTGGGTGAAGACGGCCGGCTCCTCCTCGGCCGGCAGTTCGCCGTCGGTGTCGATGGCCGGGGCGTCCTTGACCTGGTTCTTCGGGTGGATGACCTTCAGATAGCCCGGCCCCACGGTCGCCCCGGCGAGCGGCACGAACACCAGGCGGCGCCGCGTCGGCATTCCGACCGTGACGGTGGCGAAGGCGGGCCGGTCGGTCGCGGTGTCCACGTAGACGGCCTCCAGGGTCCCGATCTTGTGACCGCCCGGATCGACGACGTCGTGTCCCCGCCAATCCCGGATGTTGTCCGCTTCGAACATCACTGGCCTCCTGCCGCGTGTGCTGGGTGTCCCGCGCCCGGGCCGTCCGGACCGCCCGGCGTCGCGCCGCGCGCCCGGCCGGTCGGGCCCGTGGGAAGAACCCTCCCGAGCATCACGGAACGAGGTCCCCGCGCGGGACCCCGGACCGCCCGGGCAGGGCACTTCCTTCCGAAAAACACCCGAATGCCCTGACCGGCGCGGTCTCACACCTCGCGCCGCGTCCGCCCGCGCGAGCCCGCGCCGACCGGTCCGTCCTCGATGTGCCGCAGCAGGATGCCCTCCCGGACCGCCCATGGGCAGAGGGTGACCGTGTCGATGTCCATGGCTCGCATCGCCGCGTGCGCCACGATCGACCCGGCCAGCGCCTGCTTGGCGCGCGCCGCCGAGATGCCCGGCAGCTCCGCGCGCCGCGCCGCGGGCAGGGCCGCGAGCCGCCGCGTGGCCCGCGCCAGGTCGACCCGGGCCAGGCGGCGCGGCACGGACCAGCCCTGCCGGCCGGGCGGCGCCCCGCACAGCCGGGCGAGCTGCTGGAACGTCCGCGAGGTGGCGACGACGGTGTGCGGCGCCTCGTTCCGGATCCGCGCCCCGACGTCCTCCAGGTGGCGGCGCACATGGCGGCGCAGCTCCTTCCCCGCCCGCGCCGACGGCGGGTCCCCGTCGTCCAGGTACTCCCGCGTCAGCACGCGGGCGCCGAGCGGCAGGGAGGTGGCGAAGTCGGGCAGCCCGCCCCGGCCGAAGGCCACTTCGAACGAGCCGCCGCCGATGTCCAGCACGGCCAGCGGGCCGACCTGCCACCCCATCCACCGCCGGACGGCGAGGTACGTCAGCTCCGCCTCGACCTCCCCCGGCATGGTGTGCGGCAGGACCCCGGTGCGCCGCCGCACCTCGGCCAGCACCTCCGGCGCGTTCGGCGCGTCCCGCACGACGGCCGTGGCGAAGACGAACGGCTCCGGGCATCCCCAGCGGGCCGCCTCCGCCCGCGCCGCCGACCCCGCCCCGGCCACCCGCGAGACCGCGTCGGGCCCCAACCGGCCGCCACGGCCCAGCCGTTCGGCGAGACGCAACGGATACTTGACCGTGCGCACGGCGGACGGCACCCCGTCGTCCACCTCCGCCACCACCAGGGAGGCCGCGTTCGCCCCCACATCCAGCACACCCATCCGCATGGGACCCGCGTACCCCGCCCGGTGCGGGGTACGCCGCCGGTCACCTCACCGGGTGGCGCGGATACGGTCGCGGAGCCGGCGGGCGACCTGTCCCATCAGCGCGTCGGCGGCGGGCTGGCTGCTCGCCGCCACCCGCGACTCGGTCAGCACGGCCACGGCGTACGCCTGGCCGTCGGCGTGCTCGACGACGCCCACCTCGTGGCGCAGGTTGAGCAGGGTGCCCGTCTTGGACGACCAGGTGGAGGAGTCGGAGACGAAGTCCGGGGCGAGACGGTGCCGCAGCAGGTTCTCGGACATGAGGGTGCGCAGGCGCGCGGCGACGTCGGGGTGGATCGCCGTGGGCCCGGTCCACAGGGCCTGGAGGAGATCGACGAACGCGCGGGCCGTGCCGGCGTTGGCGCGCGAGATGTCGAGCTGCGGCACCCGGTGGCCGCGCCCGGCCGTGCCCGCGTCGATCGCGAGCGCGTGGGCGAGGTGCACGTCCGCCGCGTCGAAACGTTCCACCGGGGTCTCGCTCAACTCCCGCGTCGTGTGGCGGACCGCGATGCCGCGCACCCCGAGCCGGTGCAGGATCGCCGCGACCGCGGCCGGCGGGGTGAGCCCGAACAGCGCGTCGGTGGCGACGCCGTCGCTGATGGCCATGGCGAGGTACAGCAGGTCGTCCACGGCGACGCGGGCGGGGTGGCGGAACCGGCTCAGGCCCGTCGGCCCGGGCGTGGTGACGCGTCCGGGCGGCACGTCGAGCGCGGTGGCGCCGTCGAGTTCGCCCAGCCGCACGCGTTCCAGCGTCGCCAGCGCGAGCGGGATCTTCACCAGGGACGCGACGGGGAACTCGGTGTCCGGGTCGATGCCGAGTTCGTCGCCGGTGTGCAGGTCGCGGACGAGGAACGAGCCGTGCAGGCCGCCGTCGTGCAGCGTCCGGCGCAGCTCCCGCAGCAGCCCGTCGTCGTTCACCGGTCCGCTCCGGTGTCCGCTCCGGTGTCCGTCCCGGCGCCCAGGCAGCGGGCGACGGCGTCCGCGCACCGCTCCGCGAGGCGGGCGGCGTCGGCGTCCGTGTCGTCCGCCGTCGCCCGCGCGTAGCCCCGGGCGAGGCCGGGGCCGAGTTCGCCGCCCGGCCGCCGGCCCGGCCGCAGGCGCCGGGCCCCGGCCGGCGACGCCAGCAGCGCGTCGCGGGGGCTCAGCACGCCGGCCGCCGCGGACGCCACGGCGGGCGCGACGGCGAGCTGCGCCGGACGCAGGCCGACGGCGTCGCGCAGACGGGTGAGGCGGTCCCGTATGTGGGGCACGTCGTCCTCGGGCTGGAGCCAGACCCGCCGGGGCCGGCGCTCGCCGCCGGCCGGGCCGGGGCGCAGGGTGTCCGGGTAGATCGGCCCGGCGCGGGGGGCGGTGGCGACCGCCAGGCCCAGCGGCACCGTCCAGGCCGCCTCGGCGGGCGGCACCGCCAGCAGCGCGGCGCGCACCTGCCGGGAGCGGACCAGCTCGGCCCGTTCGGCGGGCGCGGCGGGGCGGGCGGCGGGGGGGTGTCTCCTCCCCCCCCCCCCCCCCCCCCCCGCCCCGGGTGGGCGCGGAATCTCGGCGCCCCGACTCACTTTTTACCACCACTCAGCACCTCACCTGATACGTCCCTGCTCTTTACTGTCACCAGGAGTCACATCATCTGTGGAGATCGTGGTGGAGAGGGAGAGAGGGGGGGTGAGGTGGCTATTGGGTAATGACGCGCGTGCAGCAGGGGAATAGCGTGCGCTCTTGGTCGGCAGCGGCAGAGGAGTATAAGAGACAGGGGGGCGGGAACGGCCAGGCGCAGCGGCCGGTGCCGGGCGGCCTCCGCCTCGTGCTCCAGCTCATCGGCCAGCCGCACGAGTCGGGTCGCCAGCGGCAGCATGTCCCGGCCGAACGGGGTGAGGGTGGCGGCGCGCGAGGAACGTTCGAGCAGCGGCTGACCGAGGTGCCGTTCCAGCGCGGCGACGCGGCGGCTCGCGACGGACTGGGCGATCCGGGCCGCCGCCGCGCCGACGGTGAAACTGCCGCGCTCGCTGACGTGGACGAACGCCCGGCATGCCCCCACAAGATCCACGGACCGGCATTATGCCAAAGCGGCATGGAACCGCGCGTTCGCGACTTGGACGGCGGGCGGCCGCCGGACGGAAGGTGGTTCCCGCTCGTCCACCGACAGCTTGGAGGTTCCATCCCATGACGTACACGTTCCGCATGCGCCGGGGCGCCGCCCGGGTGGCCGGGGTTCTCGTGCTCGTCGCGCTCCCGGCGTGCGGCCAGGACACCGGGGCCGCGTCCGACGCGTCCGCCGAATCCGCGCGGGCCGCGACCACGCAGGCCGCGGTGTCCGCGGAGACAAGCGCCCGCGCGTTCCGAGAGCTGGAGGGCGAGTTCGACGCCCGGCTCGGCGTCTACGCCCTGGACACCGGCACCGGCCGGGAGGTCGCCTACCAGGAGGACGAACGGTTCGCGTTCGCCTCCACGTTCAAGGCGCTGCTGGCGGGGGCCGTGCTCCAGGAGTACGGACTGGACGGTCTGGACGAGGTGGTCACCTACTCGTCCGGCGACCTGATCGCCAACTCGCCCGTGACCGAGAACTTCACCGAGACCGGGATGAGCCTGCGCGAACTGTGCGCCGCCACCCTCTGGTACAGCGACAACACGGCCGCCAACCTGCTTCTCGACGCCCTCGGCGGCCCCGACGCCCTGGAAGCGGTGCTGGAGGAACACGGCGACGACGTCACCGAGATGGACCGGTACGAACCGGAGCTGAGCGACGGCGTACCCGGCGACATCCGCGACACGAGCACCCCCCGCGCGATGGCCGGGAACCTGCGGGCGTTCCTGCTCGGCGACGCCCTGGAACGGGACGAACGCGAGCTTCTCACGCGGTGGATGACGACGAACACCACCGGCGAGACGCTGATCCCCGCCGGCCTGCCGGACGGCTGGACCGTGGCGGACAAGAGCGGCACCGCCGGGTACGGGGGCCGCAACGACATCGCCGTGATCTGGCCGGACGACGGCGGCAACCCCATCGTCATGGCGGTCATGTCCAGCCGCGACGAGGAGGGCGCCGAACGCGACGACGAACTGATCGCCCGGGCCGCCACCGTGGCCCTGGAGGGCCTCGGCCGCGACTGACCTCCCGCCTCGGCGCCCCGCCGCCCCACCGCCTCACCGGCCGTAGGCATGACCGGGCGGGAGGGGCGCGATGTCCGGGTGTCGGCCGGGCCGGACGGCGGCGTGGCGCCGGCCGGGGCCGGGGCCGTTCCGGGCGGCCAGGGCGTCGGCGACGACCCCGGTGACGACGGCGTAGACGGTCTTGTGGAGCAGATCGACGACGAGTTCCCCACGGGGCCAGGTGCCGGGGGGCGCGCCGACGCCGGTGGCGTTCTCCAGGATCTGGTCGTTGGTCACCCGCACCACGGCGAACTGCGCCGACGCCGCGGGCCCGCGCAGGCCGGCCTGGGCCATGACCGAACGCACCACGCCCAGCAGCGCGCCCTGGCCGTAGTGCATGGCCCAGTTGACCGGTGTCGGCCGGGTGGCGCCGGGACGCTCGGACATACCGGTCAGGCGCTGGAGGACGCGGGCGGGGACGTACGAGTCGGGCCGGCCGGTGAGGCCCTGTTCGGCCTTCTCGGTCAGCGTCATCACCAGCGCCCCGGCCGTTCCGGCACAGAGCCCCTGCCACAGTGCGCGTTTCATCATGCCGACGCGAGTACCCGGACCGCCCCCGGCCACGCGCGCCCCGGGGCTCCGGCGGGCGCCGCGGCCGGGGCTCACCCGGCTGCCGCGCCCGGCTGGCCCGCGCGGCCGGGACCCGCTAGGGCCCCGGCCGCGCCGGGCGGGTCAGCGCAGGAGGGGGAGGTCGCCGGTCAGGCGGTTGACCAGCTTGCGCGGGGCGAACAGGCCGAGGCCGACGTACTCCAGGCCGTCGGTGGGAAGCTCGCTCATCTTCTCGATGTACTCGTCGTACGTGCGGCACGACTGGGCCGTGCCGGTGAAGGCGACCGTCACCGCGTCCTCCTCGTCCAGGACCTGCCGGGCCACCTGGGCGATCTTCTCCGAGCCGGCCTTCAGGACGGGGACCGGGATCAGCGTGATGCCCGCGTGCGCGTGACCGTCGGCGTCCTTGACGTCGGGACCGATCAGGCCCTCCACCCGGTTCCCCAGGGTGAGGGAGAGCACGGCGGCGGCGTTCACCGCCAGGCCGGTGGGAAGGTGGTCGGCGACCAGCAGAACGCATTTGGCATCGGTGATCTTCGGCTGCGCCATGGGTGTGTTCACTCCTGTGAGTTCCAACGTGTCGTGCCCGTAGTGGTCTTGCTGGTGCCGCCGGTGTCGCTCGTGCCGGGCGCCCGTTCCTGCCGCTCGTCGTCGCCGATCCGGTGCAGACCGAGCAGCACGCCCACGATGACGATCGCGCCGCCGAGCACCTGGATCATCCCGACCGTCTCGCCGACGAGCACGACCGCGCTGATCAGGCCCATCACCGGTACGAGGTTCAGCAGGTTGACCGCCACGCTGGACGAGACCCGCCGCAGCCCGTAGTTGTACGCCAGGAAAGCCGCCACGGAGCAGAAACCGGCCAGGTACGCCACCCGCAGCAGGTCGTCGGCCGGGGGTGTCTCCCACCGCTCGTACTCGGTCAGCGACAGCAGCAGGAATCCGGCGGCGCCCGCCAGGGTCTGGTAGTAGGTGACGACCAGGGGCGAGCAGCCGGAGCCGTCGCGGCGGGCGACCAGGTTGTAGACCGCCCACACCACCCCGCCCAGGATCAGGATGACGTCGCCCCAGAGCCGGTTGCCCCCGCTCTCGTCCGCGCCCTGCTGGACGATCAGCCACACGCCGACGATCGCGAGCAGCATGCCGACGAGCCTGACCGGCGAGACGCCGGTGCGGTTGACCACGAACTCCAGGGCCAGCGTGATGATCGGGTACGAGGCCACGATCAGCGAGGCGTCGGAGGCGGTGGCCAGCTCCACGCCCACGTTCTCCAGGGCGAAGTAGGCGGTGATGCCCAGCAGTCCCGCCAGGCCCATGAAGGCGCGCCGGCGCGGCGGCGGCGGGCTCCAGCCGGGGCGGCAGCGGACGGCGACGCCCAGCAGGAGGGCCGCGACGGTGAAGCGCATCGCCCCGATCGTCATCGGCGGGACGTGGTCGAGCGCCACCTTGGTCACCGCGAACGAGGTGCTCCAGATCAGGGCGGCCCCGACGATGGCGACGACGGCCAGGGCCGTCGCGCGGTCCACGGACGTCCGGGCCGGGGCCGGCGATGGCCTGTCGGTGCCGCTGGTCACGCTCGCTCCTCGCTCCTGACGGTCCGTGGCCGGTCGTATGTCCGCTGGTGACGCGGTGAGATTCTAGATACTCCTACGACGACCGAGGACAACGACCGAACACCGTTCGGTGAATGAGAGGTTTCACCGGTGCTGGACGAACTTGATTCGGCTCTTGTCGCGCTCCTCCAGCGCAACGCGCGGCACACCAACCGTGACCTGGCCCGTGCCCTCGGCATCGCGCCCTCGACGTGCCTGGAACGGGTCCGCTCCCTGCACGCCCGCGGGGTGATCACGGGTCACCACGCCGAGGTGTCCCTGCCGATGCTCGGACGGCGCGTGCAGGCGCTGGTGGCGGTGCGGCTCAGACCCCCGAACCGGCCCGTGATCGAGTCGTTCCAGGAGTTCGTGACCCAGCTTCCGGAGACCATCTCCGTGTTCGTGGTCTCCGGCGCGGAGGACTTCCTGATCCACGTCGCGGTCCGCGACACCGAGCACCTGCACGCGTTCATCCTCGATCACCTCACGCAGCGGCGTGAGATCGCGGACGTGCGCACGTCCGTGGTGTTCCAGCACATGCAGAAGGCGGTCGTCGAGCCGTTGTCACCGGACCCGTCCGACGCCCGATGAGCCGGTGGTGAACACCGACCAGAGCATGCGGATGTCGCGGGGGCGCGTGATGAACGTCAGCCCGTGCTCGGCCGCGGCCGGCGCGGGGGTCAGGGCCAGGTCCACCTCGCCCTTCCCGGCCGCCGCCGCGGCGGCGCTGGTCGAGTGGGTGGGCACGACCTCCTCGACGCTGAGTCCCGGCAGGATGAGCTGGTCGATCAGCGGAACGGGTGCCGGGTGGCTGGCGACCCGCACCCGGACCCGGCCCTCGGGCCGGGCGTCGGGGCGGGCGGCGAGGCCGTACTGCGGGGTGTCGAAGACGAAGGCCCCGGCCAGGTCCAGGCCGGGGTCCATGTAGAACTGGCTTATCCCCGCATAGGCGTTGGCCACGAGCAGCAGGGAGCCCTCGCCGGAGCGCAGGGCCTCACCGGCGTCCTCGTACCGGTCGTACAGTCCGATGGTGACCTCGCACGCGCGGCGGGCGGTCAGCCGGTTCCTCAGATGCCGGGCCGCGGCCTCGCTGCTGGTGCCGCCCGGGCCGAGGGTGACCACGTGCTCCTCGCGGGGGCGCTGGCGGAGCAGGATGTCGATGAGAAGGTCGGGTGTCGGTGCCTGCGTGGGCGTCGGTGCCTGGGTGGGTGCCTGTGCCTGGGACATGATTCCCCGATTCGAGACGTGTGCTGGGACGTGCCTGGGGCGATCCGGCCTGCGTGTCGTCGTTCGTACCGTTCGTGTCGTCGGTGTCGCCTGTCGTCCGGCGGCGGGCTGACGGTCCCCGTCCGTCACAGCGCGACCGGCGTCAGCCATTCCCGGAACCGTTCGTCCTCGCCGCGCACCGCGCGCGCGTAGACCTCGGCCAGCCGCGTGGTGACGGGGCCGGGCTCGCCCCGGCCGACCGCGCGGCCGTCCACCTCGCGCACCGGCCGGATCTCGACACCGGTCCCGGTGAGGAAGACCTCGTCGGCGGTGTACAGCTCGGACCGGGCGACGTGCCGCTGTGTGACGTCCGCGCCCAGCTCCTCCCGGGCGATCTCGGCGACGCAGCCGCGCGTGATGCCCTCCAGGATGTCGGCGCTCGGCGGCGGGGTGATCAGCTCCCCGCGCCGGACCAGGAACACGTTGGAGGTGCTGGCCTCGGCGACGGTGCCCGCGTGGTTCAGCAGGATCGCGTCGTCGAAACCGGCCGCCTGGACCTCGTCGACGGCCAGCGCGTTGTTGGCGTAGCCGCCGGTGATCTTCGCCCGCGCCGGGAGCGACGTGTCGGGGATCCTGCGCCACGACGAGACGCCGCAGCGGATGCCGGGACCCGTCGGCGCGCTGCCCATCGGCACGGTGTGGATCGACACGGACGTGGTGACGCCGCGCAGTTTCACGCCGAACGGCACACCCGGCTCGAAGGCGCGCTTGAACGCGAGCGGCCGGATGTAGGTGTGCCCCCGGTGGGCGTTGCGCCGCAGCAACTCCACGGTGATGTCCGCCAGATCGCCGGGCCCGGCCCCGCCGGGCAGGTCCAGGCGGAGGAACGCGCAGGAGGCGGCGAACCGTTCGAAGTGCTCCCGCAGCCTGACCACGTACAGCCGTCCGTGATCGCCGTGCCAGTAGCCGCGGATGCCCTCGAAGACGCCGGTGCCGTAGTTGAGCGCCTGGGTCGAGGGGGTGAGGCGGGCGTCGGAGGCCGGGATGACGTCGCCGTCGAGGTACACCCAGGGCGCGGCCGTCGTGGGGGCGCCGGTGGGCGGCGCCGTCGCCTCGGTGGTCAACGGTCCTCCCGCTGGTTCGCGATGGCCAGGGCCGCCAGCCGCTCGGGCTCGGGCTCCCCGACGCGCCGGTCGTGGATACGGGCGGCCTTCCAGCTCACCATCGCGCCGGTGGTGGCGATGGCGCCCAGTTCGGCGAACTCGACCTCGGCGGGCGTGCCGAAGGACGCCAGCAGGCGGTCGCGGATGGCGTCGGCCCGCGCCTCGGCGCGGTCGGCGAACGCGGCCATCTCCAGGCGGACGGTGAGGGTGTCCACGCCGTCCTCGGTCCGGTCGATGACGACCTGGTAGCCCTGGCAGCCCGTCACCTGGTCCAGGACCGACTCCTCCAGGTCGTAGGCGAACACCCGGCGGCCGTTGAGCTCCAGACGGTCCCGCACCCGGCCCAGCGGTCGCAGCAGTGGCGAGGGGTAACGGGCGCCGTCCGCGGCGGGGCTGAGGACGGCCATGTCGCCGGTGCGGTAGCGGACCAGCGGCTTGCAGCCCCGGTACAGGTGGGTGATGACCAACTCGCCCTCCAGCGAGCCGTCCCCGGCCGGTGCGACCCGGGCGCCGGTGTCGGGGTCCACGATCTCGTAGTAGGCGTTGAGGGGGGCGGTGTGCAGCAGCCCGTCGTCGCGGACGGCCGCCAGGATGGACGACTCCTGCGAGGCGTACATGCAGTTGTACGCCTGGGCGTTCCACAGCGAGCCGATGCTCGCGGCGAGGGCGGGGGTGAGCAACTCGCCGACGAGCAGCAGGAATCCGACCGAGAAGTCCTTGCGCGGGTCCAGGCCGGCCCGGTGCGCCTCCTTGGCGAGGGTCATCGCCATGCCCGGGGTGCAGACCAGCCCGGTGAACCGCAGCTCGCGCAGCAGGTGCACGGCGCGGGAGAAGCCGACGACGGGGGAGTGCGGCCACATCTTGGCCACCGTGTGGCCCAGGTTGCGGAACACGTCGCCGAACGTGTCGCCGGTGGAGTGCAGTTCGGTCGGGCCCATGACGGCGATCATGTGCGGGCCCTGGTGCCGGCGCAGGACGCTGTCGTAACAGAGGGTCAGGACCGTGTTGTTGACGAGGGAGTCGACGTTGTTGCGCGGGCAGGGGGTGGACGGGCCCGTGGTGCCGGTCGTCTCGTAGAAGACCCAGCCGTCGGTGAGCTGCTCGGAGAGCATGCCCAGCATGTTCTGCCGCAGATCGTCCTTGGTGGTGAACGGGACGTCGGCGAAGGTGTCGAGCGTCAGGGCGTCGACGCGCCCGGCGTCGTAGGCGGCCAGGTGCTCGCGGTAGAACGGGGAGTTCTCCCGGGTGAAGCGCATGATGTCGCGTACGCCGGCGAGCTGGTGCTCGGCCAGTCGCGGCTCGGTCCACCGGCCCGCTTCGAAGTCCCGGTGCATGAGGAGGGTCCGGCGCGCGAAGGCGTCGAGTTCGTCGTCGAACAGTGTGAACATGGTGGCTTTCCGTGAGTCGGTGCGGAAACCGCGCGGAGGTCGGCGCTTATGTCACTGGGCGGCGGCGCGGGCCAGGTCGATGTCGGTGACCACCCACTCGCTGATCTCTCTCCACAGCCGCACCCCGCGCCGGTGGTCGGGGTGCTCCATGTAACGCCCCAGGGCCGCGTGATCCTCGAAAAGGCCGACGACCGCGAAGTCATAGGCGTTCTCGCGGTCGGCCGAGTTGCGTCCCGCGGTCCATTCGAGGATTTCCGGGATTTCCCGCGGGTGCCCGTGCGTCGCTTTCTCCGCTTCCTGGGCGCGTGGGTCGCTCCAGGTCACTCCATCCCGGAAGCGGAACAGCACGATGTGCTTGATCACAGACTGATTCCCCCTTGTCTTCCCCCTTGTCGCTCCCCCCGCTTTGGTATACTAGATGCATGTTATGCTTCACTTTCAATTTATCTTTTTTTTTTTCAAGCAGAAGTCGGCCTTCCATATTTCTGCCTTTCTCGTTGGCTCCGAGATTTTTATAAGAGACAGGCTTTTCCCCACTGCCCTCCCCGGCGTCGAGCCGGTTCTGCCCCGGGGAACTCCGGGGGGCCGGAAGATGAATGTCGGGAATCCCGGATCCTGCCGGAAATCCCGCTCCACCAGGGGCACTTGCCCTTGCGGGTGCCGCCCGGGATTCAGGGAAACACGGGCCGGCGGACGGCGTCAAGGAAGCCTTTCGGAGAGCGGCGCACACCGCTTCCCCATACATCGTCAAGCGGCCCTTAACCTTCTTGGGCGCGGGTGAATTCCCGGCTCTCTCCTGCGCTGTCCTTAAGACTCCGTTACCGGATTCTTCATCGAAAGCATGGTGACGTCGGCCGGGGGTTCACCGGGTAAACTCGGCACGCGCGCTGTCGGAATCCGAGGGTGAGGGGAACCTGCCGCGATGACCGGTTTGATCGTTCTGGACGGGACGGAGGTGCGCGGCCTGTTCCGTATGCCCGCGGCCATCGCGCTGATGCGCGAGGTCCTGGCGGCCTACAGCACCTCAGGCGTCACCCAGCCGCTGCGCACCGTGGTCCGGCCCGAGGGGCGGGACAGCGTGCTCGGCTCGATGCCCGCGCACCTGGCCACGCCGTCCCTCACCGGCTTCGGCATCAAGACGGTCGTCGTCAACCCCGGCAACGCGGCCCGCGGCCTCGACACCCACCTCGGCGTGGTGATCGTCTACGACCCGGAGACCGGCCTGCCCGCCGCGATGATGGACGCGGCGGCCGTCACCGCCGTCCGCACGGCGGCCGTCACCGCCGTCGCGACCGACGTCCTGGCCCCGCCGGACGCCGGCGACCTGGCCCTCGTCGGCGCCGGCGTCCAGGCCAGGACCCACCTGGAGGCCATCGCGGAGGTCCGCCCGCCGCGGCGGGGGCGGGGGGGGAGCCGCACCGAGGCGGGCGCCGCGCGGCTGGCGGCGGGGGCCGGCCAGCACCTGTCGCTGGACGTCGAGGTGGAGGTGTGCCCGACGGTGACGGAGACCGTGGCCGACGCCGACATCGTGTGCACGCTGACCTCCTCGGAGACCCCCGTCCTGGACCGGGGCCAGCTCCGCGACGGCGCCCATGTGAACGCGGTCGGGGCCTGTTTCCCCCATACGAGGGAGCTGGCGTCGGACGTGGTCGAGAAGGCCGCCGTCTTCGTCGACAGCCTGGAATCGGCCCGCGCCGAGGCGGGCGATCTGCTCGTGCCGATCCGCGAGGGCCGCTTCAGCGAGAACGACATCCGCGCCGAACTGGGCGAGGTCCTCGCGGGCCGCCGACCGGGCCGCGTGTCCCCGGCCGAACTGACCGTCTTCAAGTCCCTCGGCCTCGCCGCGGAGGACGTGGCGGCCGGCCTGCACATCGCCGCCCTGGCCCGCGCGAACGGAAACGGCACGACCGTGGACGTCTACACCCCGCCGCCGGAGGACTGAGACCCCACGCACAACGGGTGGGGCCGAACCCGGCCCCACCCGTCATGTCGCCATGCGCGCCGGCTACGGCACGAAGAACGACCGCACGCCGGCGATCTGCGCCGACTCCCCCGGGTCGAGGTGGCCCTGCACCCCGCCGGCGCAGAACGGCTGCTCGAAGAACTCCACCCGCTGGTCGGTGTGGTTGGCGAAGAACCCGGGCCGCTCGCTGTAGCACCCCGACGGGTTGTCGAGCCTCAGCCCGTCCACCATGACGAAACCGTTCGCGGCCTGGGCCGACGACGGGAGCCCCACCGCGAGCAGTCCGGCCGCGGTGACGACCGCCGCCCTGCCGAGCAAACGCCTCATAGTCTCTCCCCGTGTGTTTGTGGAAGCGTACGAGCTGGACCATATCCGAGGCAGACGCGCCGGTCAGAGCTGCTCACAGGATGCCTACCAGGCTTACGCATTGCAAAGGATGAGAGTTCGCGGAGGCAATCTGGAACGGCGCCTGGCGTCAGCACTCCACCACGTTGACGGCGAGGCCGCCGCGGGCCGTCTCCTTGTATTTGGCGCTCATGTCGGCGCCGGTTTCCTTCATCGTCTTGATCGCCTTGTCCAGCGACACGTGGTGGCGGCCGTCGCCGCGCAGGGACATGCGGGCGGCGGTCACCGCCTTCACCGCCGCCATGCCGTTGCGTTCGATGCACGGGATCTGGACCAGGCCGCCGACCGGGTCGCAGGTCAGGCCCAGGTTGTGTTCGATGCCGATCTCCGCCGCGTTCTCGACCTGTTCGGGGGAGCCGCCGAGGACCTCGGCCAGGCCGCCGGCCGCCATCGAGCAGGCGGAGCCCACCTCGCCCTGGCAACCGACCTCGGCGCCGGAGATGGAGGCGTTCTCCTTGAACAGCATGCCGATCGCCGACGCGGCGAGCAGGAAGCGGACCACGCCGTCCTCGTCGGCGCCGGGCACGAAGTCCAGGTAGTACCGCAGCACGGCGGGGATGATGCCGGCCGCGCCGTTGGTCGGGGCGGTCACCACCCGGCCGCCCGCGGCGTTCTCCTCGTTGACCGCCATCGCGTAGAGCGTGATCCACTCCATGGCCAGCCCGGCCGCGTTCCCCTCGGCGCGCAGCTTCCGCGCGGAGGCCGCCGCCCGGCGGCGGACCTTCAGGCCGCCGGGGAGGACGCCCTCGCGGGCCAGGCCCCGGTCCACGGACGCGGCCATCGCGTCCCAGACGCGGAGCAGCCCGGCGCGGACGTCGGGCTCGGGGCGCCGGGCGAGTTCGTTGCGGAGCATCAGCCCGGAGACCGACAGGCCGGTCTCGCGGGTCAGGCGCAGCAGCTCGTCGCCGGTGCGGAACGGGTGGGGCACCACGGCGGCGTCCGGCCGGCCGGGGTCCGCGTCGGTCGCGTCCGCGTCCACCACGAAGCCGCCGCCGACGGAGTAGTACGTCCGGTCCAGCAGGGGCCGTCCGCCGGCGTCGGCGGCGCGCAGCGTCATGCCGTTGGCGTGGTGGGGCAGGGAACGGCGGCGGTGCAGCACCAGATCGGTGTCCGCGTCGAACCGGACCGGGTGGGTGGCGCCGATCTCGGTGGCCAGCAGGCGCAGTTCGCCGGTGGCCCGGATCCGCGCGACCTCGTCGTCGGCCCGGTCGGGGTCCACGGTGTCGGGGGCGTGCCCCTCCAGGCCGAGCATGACCGCCTTCGGGGTGCCGTGCCCGTGCCCCGTCGCGCCGAGCGAGCCGTACAGCTCGGCGCGGACGGTGGCGGTGTGGGCGAGCTGACCCTCGTCCTTCAGCCGCCGCGCGAACATCAGGGCGGCGCGCATCGGGCCGACCGTGTGCGAGCTGGACGGGCCGATGCCGATGGAGAACAGGTCGAACGCGGAGAGGGCCGTGACCGGCCCGGGTCTGCTCACTCCTCGGTGTAGGCGGTGTACTCGTCGGCGGTCAGCAGATCCGCCGGCTCGCCCGCCGCGTCGTCCAGGCGCACCTTGAACAGCCAGCCCGCCTCGAAGGGCGCGGAGTTCACCAGGGCGGGGTCGTCCACCACGTTCTGGTTGACCTCGGTGACCTCGCCCGAGACGGGCGCGTACAGGTCGCTGACCGACTTGGTCGACTCCAGCTCGCCGCAGGTCTCGCCGCCGGTGACCGTGGCGCCCACCTGGGGGAGGTCGACGTAGACGACGTCGCCGAGCGCGTTGGCCGCGTAGGCGGTGATGCCGATCGTCGCCACGCCGTTGTCGGCGGGCGAGAGCCACTCGTGCTCCTTGCTGTAGCGGAGGTTCTCGGGGTTGCTCATGGCGCTTCTCCTGAACACTGGGGATGGCGGTGGGGGTGTCTCTTATATACCTATGCAGCTGCCGGCGGAGGGGGGAGTGTTGAGGCTGGTGGCTCCACGGTGGCGGGTGGGGGAGGGGGTACGGGCCGGGCGTCATGTCCGGCGCTTGTAGAACGGCAGGGCGACGACGTCGAACGGTTCGCTGGTGCCCCGGATGTCGACGGCCACGCCCTCGGTGCCCGGCGTGGCGTACCCGGGGTCGACGTACGCCATCGCGATGGGTTTGCCGAGGGTCGGGGAGGGCGCGCCCGAGGTGACCCGGCCGATGACCGTGCCCCCGGCGTCCACCACCGCGAACCCGGCGCGGGCGACGCGCCGCCCGCGCGCGACGAGGCCGACGAGCGCGCGCGGCGGGGCGCTCGCGGCGCGTTCGGCGGCGGCGGCGAGGCGTTCGCGCCCGACGAAGTCGCCCGGCTTGTCGAACCGCACCACACGGCCGAGTCCGGCGTCGAACGGGGTGGTGGCGGTGGTGAGTTCGTGCCCGTACAGCGGCATGCCGGCCTCCAGGCGCAGCGTGTCGCGGCAGGCCAGCCCGCACGGCACGAGCCCTTCGGGCCGCCCGGCCTCGGTGATCGCCCGCCACAGCGGCTCGGCGTCGTCCGGGGCGCAGAACAGCTCGAAGCCGTCCTCGCCCGTGTAGCCGGTGCGGGCGATCAGCGCGCGGCGGCCCGCGACGGTGCCGGGCAGGCTCGCGTAGTACCGCAGCCCCGCCAGGTCGGCGTCGGTGAGCCGGCCGAGGACGGCGGGGGACGCCGGGCCCTGGACGGCGATCAGCGCGTACGCGTCGCGGTCGTCGCGGACGGCCGCGTCGAACCCGGCGGCCCGGTCGGTGAGGGCGTCCAGCACGGTGGCGGCGTTGGAGGCGTTGGCGACGACGAGGTACTCGCGGTCGGCGAGCCGGTAGACGATCAGGTCGTCCAGGATGCCGCCGGCCGCGTCGCAGATCATCGTGTAGCGGGCGCGGCCCACGGGGAGCGTGGAGAGCAGGCCGGTCAGCGCGTGGTCCAGCAGCGCGCCCGCGCCGGGGCCGGTGACGGTGATCTCGCCCATGTGGGAGAGGTCGAAGAGCCCGGCGGAGGTGCGTACCGCCTGGTGTTCGGCCCGCTCGCTGCCGTAGCGCAGCGGCATCGACCAGCCGGCGAAGTCCGTCATGGCGGCGCCGAGGGCGCGGTGGACGGCGTCGAGAGCTGTTGGACAGGAAAGCGGGCGGGAGGCGGGAGCGGTGGGCGTGTCGTCCGTCATGGGCTGGCTCCAGGCTGGCGGAAGAGAGGACAGGGGTAGGGGCGTCCCCTCCCCATCTGTCATCGGCACCTGAGAGGTTCGCCGCGACCCTGCCGGGTGGCGCGGCTTGCACCGTGGGTGGGGCCCGTGCCGCGCCGAGACTCCGGCGGCGGCCGGCCCGCTTTCCAGATTCGCCTTCCGCGCGCGGTATCGGGGCCTGAGAGATTCAAGGGAGGACTTGCTCCTTCGGCGCCCCGGGCGGACCGGGGACTCTCCCGCGCATGGTCGAACGGCCGGTATGCGGTTGTTGACGCGGCCCTGCCGCATCGCTGGAACATCATCGCATGAACGGTCGCGAGGCCGCCGCCGGGCCACCCGGCCGGGCGGGCTCAGCCGTTAGGGTGGTCGGGGAGACGGACGGTGACGGCGAGATGGGGGTCGACCGGGATGAGCGTGCCGAGGCCCGGAGCCGGTTACGGCGGCGGCTGGCCGAGCAACGAGCTGGAGGAGACCCTCGCCACCGCGCTCGGCGCCCGCGACGCGGGCCCGCTGCTGCTCCGCGTGCTCTCCCGCAGCCCGGTGTGGATCCCGCTGCCCGAGGGCGGCGGCAAGGAGAGCCGCGAGCTGGACCTGCCGACCATCGACCTGAACGGCGGCGTCTACGTGCCCGTGTTCAGCTCCGCCGAGCAGCTCCACCTCGGCGGCGCCTCGCACCTGTCGTTCGCCGTCGCGCCCGCCTGGGAGTTCGCGCGCGGGCTGCCGCCGCAGGTCGGCATCGCCGTCAACCCCGGCGGCACGGTCGGCATCCCCGTGCCGCCCTCGGCCGTCGCGGAGCTGTGCCGCGCCACGCCGGGGGAGCGCGCGCCGGGCGTGCCGAGCGGTGCGCGGATGCGGCTGTTCCAGCCGGACTGGCAGGAGGAGCCGGTCGATTTCCTCAGCGCCGCGTCGGCGGAGCTGGGCGCGCTGTGGTTCGTGCGGACCGCGCGCCGGGGGCTGGCCAGCGCGGAGGGCGGCCCGCCGTCCCTGTTCGTCGGCGTCGAGCTGGAGCGGCTGGACGACGAGTCCCGCGCCGCCGTCAACGCGGCGCTCGGCCGCGCCCTGGCCGGACGGCCCGTCGTCTGGCCGGTGCAGTTGGTTCTTCTGGATGCAGCCGATGACCCTGTGGTGGACTGGTTGCGGGAGTGCGTGCCCCCCTTCTACGCCCGGAACGCCTGAGCGGCCCGCACCTCGTCCGCGTGGTCCGTGGCTTTCGGAACCGCTGTGACGGGCATGTGAGGGGTGGCTGACGGGCACAGGTGCATCCGAGGTGCGAGGAGGTCCGCCCCCTGTGAGTGCGGCACGAAGCGTCGAGGAGCTGCTGCCCCTGGTCACGGCCGACCGGCTGGACACCTACGAGGAGCTGCTGGCCGCGCTGGCCGGCAGCGACGTGTGGATGCTGCTGTGGCACGGCGGCCCGGGGGAGCCGGAGTCGCAGTACGGCAGCGTCGAGGTCGCCGGCCACGGCTACGCGCCGGGCGTCACCTCCGAGCGGGAGCTGGCGGCCAGCGGCTGGACGCGGCGGCACGAGGTCGTCAGCGGCCGGGACATCGCCGCCGCGCTCTACCCGGAGCACTGGGGCCTGTGGCTCAACCCGCACGCGCCGGGCGGTGGCCTCGGCGTCCCGTGGCTGGACCTGCGGCGGATCGCCGGCGGCCTGGACCGGCTGCCCGCCGGGCCGCTGCGGATCACCGAGCCCAGCATCCGGGCGGACGCGTTCTACGAACGGCTCGTCGCGCTCGCCCGACGCACCCCGGCGCTGCGCAGTCTGCGCCGGGCGGGGGGGCGGCCGGCGCTCGGCGCCGCGTATCGGGTGATCGGGCTGGACGTGGACGACCCCGGCGAGCGGACGGCGGCGGCCGTGCGGTGGATGATGAGCCGGGCGATCGAGGCCGTGCCCGACGGCCTGCCGGTGGGCACGGTGGCCATGGCCGACGCCTTCGACCCGGTGGCGATGTGGCTGCGCGCCAACACCCGCCCGTTCTACGACCGCGACGCCCCGGGCACGCCCGGCCAGGACCCCTCCCGGCTCCACCGGCACGGCTACGGCTACCCGCGCCCCTACTGACCGCGACCGGCCGCGACCGGCACGAGCGCCCCGCGCGTCCCGCCGGTTTCGCGGGCCCGCGCGGGGTACCCGTCCTCATGCCGCTTCAGGACCCCGGAGGTAACCTGACGCTCGGACTTGCATAAATGAGGACAAAAGCTCCGAAAGGGGACGCTGTATGTACGCCATCAAGAGCACGTTGCCGGACGCCACCCTCAAGATCGTCGGGGAGGCGCTCCAGGGCGCGCTGGTGGATCTCATCGATCTCTCCCTGGTCGCCAAGCAGACCCACTGGAACATCATCGGCTCCCGCTTCCGCTCCGTTCACCTCCAGCTCGACGAGGTGGTGGAGACCGCCCGCTCCCACTCCGACATCGTCGCCGAGCGCGCCGCCGCGCTCGGCCTCTCGCCGGACGGACGGGCCTCGACCGTCGCCGCCACCACGGGCATCGCGAAGGTCGCCGACGGCTGGCAGCAGGACACCCAGGCCATCCGCACGATGGTGGACGCCCTCGGCGCGGTGATCGTCCGCATGCGCGAGCGCCTGGACGACGTGGGCCCGGTGGACTCGGTCACCGAGGACGTGCTCATCCAGCTCGTGAAGGAGCTGGAGAAGCACCACTGGATGTTCCAGGCGGAGAACGGCAACGCCTGACACCGCCCGGCGGCCCCGGTGGGCGGCGGGACCCCGGCCCTCGTGACGCGAGGCGCCGGGGTCCTGGCGTGTTCCGGACCCCCGTCCGCGCCTGTGGGGCTGCGGTGCGGCGTGCGGGGGCGCATGCTGGGCGCATGGTCCGAGCGCGCGTCGTCGTCTATCCGCCCACCACGGGCGGGGGCCGGCGCGTGCGCGTCGGCGAGGAGATCCTCGGCCGGGCGCGCTCGGCCGGCGAGCTGCTGGAGTTCCTCCGGCGGGCCGGCCTCGACCCGGACGACGTGGACCTGCGCGACCCCGCGCTCATCGAGTGGCGCGGCGGCGGACCCGGCGTGTGGGACTGAGCGGGACTGAGCGGGGCCGAACGGCAACGGCCCGCCCCGGAACGGGACTTGACTCAACGCGCGTTGAGCGTCGCCCCCCGTTCGGCGCATCTTCAACGAACCCCGGCGCCCGGGGCGCGGCCCCGCCCTTGCGGGGCGGTCGGCGGGACTCGTAGAGCTGGTATGACTACTGTTCGCGAGACCCGTTCGGGGACCGATCATGGCCACACCACTGACCGCCGACCAATTCCTCCACACCCTCGAAGACGAAGGTGTCGACGTCGTCGAGCACGCGTCCTGGAGCACCCACAACCGCGACAGCGCCGGACCCTGGGGACCGGTGCGCGGGGTGATGCTCCACCACACCGCCACCTCCGGCACCGACTCGACCGTCGACCTGTGCTACGAGGGCCGCCCCGACCTGCCCGGCCCGCTGTGCCACGGCGTCATCGCCAAGGACGGCACCGTCCACCTGGTGGGGCACGGCCGCGCCAACCACGCCGGCTCCGGCGACGGCGACGTCCTCGCCGCCGTCGCCGCCGAGAAACCGCTGCCCGGCGCCGGACACGCCGACACCGACGGCAACCCGCACTTCTACGGCTGGGAGTGCGTCAACCTCGGCGACGGCGAGGACTCCTGGCCCGCCGAACAGGTCGAGGCCATCGTCCGCGCCTCGGCCGCCCTGTGCCGCGCGCACGGCTGGGGCAAGACCGGCGAGACCTCCGTCATCGGCCATCTGGAGTGGCAGCCGGGCAAGATCGACCCCCGAGGCCCCGGCCTCTCCCTGGACGACATCCGCGCCAGGGTCAGGGACCGCCTCGGCCACGGCGCCGACTGGAGCCCGGGCAACGCCCCGTCACTTATTCAAACCTGACGCTGCCGCAGACTAAGCAACAACGAGTCGCAGTGTGGGGGTGGCATAGAGGGCCAGGGGCGCCCTCCGCCCTTGCGGAGCCGGCCGGGCGCGCGGGAGGGGGGGCGGGAGCGGGCCCGTGGGCGAGGTGCCCCTCGTGGGCGACGAGGTCCCAACGGGGGGACGCGCTGGGCCGTGCTGGGTGCCGCGGGGCGGTCACCGTAGTGGTGGCGCCCGCTGGCCCGGCACCGCGCGCCACCACTACGGTGACCGCCATGCGGTACGAAGCACGGCACAGCGAGACCCGCGGCTGGTACGTCGTCTCCGACGAGGGGCACCTCGCCCATGTGCCCGATCCGGACACCCATCAGGTG
Organism: Streptomyces specialis; assembly: GCF_001493375.1. Classification (GTDB taxonomy): domain Bacteria; phylum Actinomycetota; class Actinomycetes; order Streptomycetales; family Streptomycetaceae; genus Streptomyces; species Streptomyces specialis. The sequence goes on along the minus strand of NZ_LN929896.1, from coordinate 588,669 downwards.
CGCGCGGCGGTCTTCGAACGGGCGGAGGACGCCCAGCGCTGCGCGGCCGAACTGACCCGGCTCGGCACCCTCAGTTGACGGACCCCGGGTTGACGGACCCCGCCGCCCGGCGCACCAGATCCAGATACCGGTCCCAGTCCCAGTGCGGCCCCGGACAGATCCGCACCACGTCCGGCACCTCGTTGTGCCCGACGATGTGCTCCCGGTCGACCGGGATGCCGTACCGGTCGCAGATGCCCGCGACCAGCTCCGCGGACGCCTCGTACAGCGCGTCCGTCAGGTACGACGGGTCGTCCGCCCAGCCCTCGTGCTCGATGCCGACGCTGCGCTCGTTGAAGCCCTGGTTCCCCGCGTGGAACGCCACGTCCAGCTCCCGGGCGAGCTGCGCCACGTGCCCGTCGGAGGACCGCACCACGTAGTGCGTGCAGGCGCCGTGGGACGGGTCCTGGAAGACCCGCAGCGTGATCGGGTACGTCGCCTCCGGCATGTGGACGACGACGCGGTCGATCGTGTAGTCCCGCGGCCGGTTCGCCCGCCGGTAGTTCGCCGAGGAGGCCGGGATCCACTCCGCGCCCGGGTGGTCCACCGCGCCCGCCACCCGCGGCGCCTCGGTGCCCGAGTGCCGCCACCACCACCGGGAGAGCGTGTCCCGCGCGGCGAGGAAACCCACGCCCGCCAGGCCCGCCGCCCCGCCCGCCAGCACGGCCCGGCGACCCGGCCGGGCGGTCGCCGGCCGGGTGGATCGCTCGCCCATCCGTCCCCCCGGTTCCGTCCCGTCCGCGCGCCGTCGGCCGCCCGTGGCCGGCCACCACGTCAACGCCCCGGGCGCGCGGCCGGTTCCGGACCGGCTCGTAGAATCGGCTCACCATGCCGTACCTCGACCACGCCGCGACCACGCCGATGCTCCCCGAGGCCATCGCGGCGATGAGCGCCCACTTCACCGCCACGGGCAACGCCTCGTCGCTGCACGCGTCCGGCCGCCGCGCCAGACGCGCCGTGGAGGAGGGGCGGGAGGCGGTGGCGGCGGCCCTGGGCGCGCGGCCCAGCGAGGTCGTCTTCACGTCCGGCGGCACCGAGGCGGACAACCTCGCGGTCAAGGGCCTGTACTGGGCGCGCCGGGCCGCCGAGCCGCGCCGTACCCGGCTGCTGGTCAGCCCCGTGGAGCACCACGCGGTGCTGGACGCGGCGCGGTGGCTCGCCGACCACGAGGGCGCGCGGGTCGAGTGGCTGCCGGTCGACGGATACGGGCGCGTCCACCCGGACGCGCTGCGCGAGGCGATCGCCCGCGATCCCGGGGACGTCGCCCTGGTCACCGTGATGTGGGCCAACAACGAGATCGGCACCGTCCAGCCCGTGGCGGAGCTGGCCGCCGTCGCCGCCGAGCACGGCATCCCCACGCACGCCGACGCGGTGCAGGCCGTCGGCCAGCTCGACGTCGGCTTCGCCGCCTCCGGCCTGGCCGCCGTCACCGTCTCGGGGCACAAGATCGGCGGCCCGTACGGCATCGGCGCGCTGCTGCTGGGCCGCGACTGGACCCCGACGCCGGTGCTGCGCGGCGGCGGCCAGGAGCGCGACGTCCGCTCCGGCACGCTCGACGTGCCCGCCGTCGCCGGGGTCGCCGCCGCCGCCCGGCTGGCCGCCGCCCGCCGCGAGGACTTCGCCCGCGAGAAAGGCGCGCTGCGCGACGAGCTGATCGCGGCCGTCACCGCCGCCGTGCCGGACGCGGTGCTCGGCGGCGACCCCGACCCGGCCGGACGGCTGCCCGGCAACGCGCACTTCGCGTTCCCCGGCTGCGAGGGCGACTCCCTGCTGCTGCTCCTGGACGCGCAGGGCATCGAGTGCTCCACCGGCTCGGCGTGCACGGCGGGCGTGGCGCAGCCCAGCCACGTGCTGCTCGCCGCCGGGGCCGATCCGGGCCTGGCGCGCGGCACGCTGCGGTTCACCCTCGGCCACACCTCGACCAAGGAGGACGTGGCCGCGGTGGCGGAGGCGATCGGCCCGGCGGTCGCGCGGGCCCGGACGGCGGGGCTCGCCTGACGCGGCCCTTACTCTGGATGGGTTATGACTGACTCCCTTCCCGGCACGGGACACCCCGCCGAGCGCCGCCTGCGCGTGCTGGCCGCGATGTCCGGCGGCGTGGCCCCCGCCGCCGCCGCCGCCCGCGCCGCCGAGGCCGGGCACGAGGTGACCGGCGTCCACCTCGCGCTCTCGTCGAACCCCGCCTCGTTCCGCACCGGCGCCCGTGGCTGCTGCACCGTCGAGGACTCCCGCGACGCGCGCCGCGCCGCCGACGTCATCGGCATCCCGTTCTACGTGTGGGACCTGGCCGAACGCTTCCGGCAGGACGTGGTGGAGGACTTCGTCGCGGAGTACCGCGCGGGCCGCACGCCCAACCCGTGCCTGCGCTGCAACGAGAAGATCAAGTTCGCGGCGCTCCTGGACAAGGCGCTGGCCCTGGGCTTCGACGCCGTCTGCACCGGCCACTACGCCACCGTCGTCCACACCGCGGACGGCCGCCGCGAGCTGCACCGCGCCGCGGACCTCGCCAAGGACCAGAGCTATGTGCTCGGGGTGCTGGACGACCGGCAGCTCGCCCACGCCATGTTCCCGCTGGGCGACACCCGCTCCACCAAGGAGGAGATCCGCGCCGAGGCCGAGCGGCGCGGGCTCGCCGTGGCGAGGAAGCCGGACAGCCACGACATCTGCTTCATCGCGGACGGCGACACCCAGGGCTTCCTGGCCCGCCGGCTGGGCTCCGCCGAGGGCGACATCCTCGACGAGGACGGCCACCGGATCGGCACCCACCAGGGCGCGCACGGCTTCACCATCGGCCAGCGCCGCGGCCTGCGCATCGGCCGGCCCGCCCCGGACGGCAAGCCGCGCTACGTGCTGGACATCTCCCCGGTGGACAACACGGTGACGGTCGGCCCCGCCGAGGCGCTGGACATCGTGGCCCTGACCGCGATCCGGCCGCGCTGGTGCGGCACCGCCCCGGCCGGGCCCGGCGCGTACACGGCGCAGGTCCGGGCACACGGCGCGGAGACCCCGGTGACGGCCGCGATCGTCGGGGACGAGCTGCGGGTGCGGTTCGCCGAGCCCGTGCGCGGGATCGCGCCGGGCCAGGCGATCGTGCTGTACGACGGGACGCGGGTGGTCGGCTCGGCGACCATCGCGACGACCGAGCGGCCCGTCGGCGCCGTCGGCTGACGGGCCGTCACAGGTCGCGGCGGCGGTTGGCCAGCACCGGGACGGTGCGCCGGGCGTGGTCCGCCTCGGCCGGGTCCACGTCCGCGACCAGCAGCCCGGGCGCGGCGCCGAGCCGGGCGCGGACCTCGCCGTAGGGGGAGACCACCATGCTGTGGCCGATGCCGGTCGGGGCCGTGGTCGCGGGCGGTTCGCCGACCGTGGCCGGGTCCGCCTGCCCGGCGGCGACCACCCAGCTCGTGCTGTCCAGCGCGCGGGCCCGGACCAGCAGCTCCCACTGGTCGCGCTTGCCGGGGCCCGCGCCCCAGGAGGCGGGCAGCAGGATCACCCGCGCGCCCTCCTCGGCGAGCCGTGTGAACAGGGCGGGGAACCGTACGTCGTAGCAGGTGGCGAAGCCCAGCGTGACGCCGTCCACCTCGGCGGTGACGGGCCGCGCGCCCGGCTCGACGGTGGCGGACTCGGCGAAGCCGTAGGCGTCGTAGAGGTGCAGCTTGTCGTAGTGGGTGTCCACGCCCCGGCCGGTGACGAGCAGCGTGTTCCCCGTCTCTTATACACATCCGAAGCCGGCGACGAAGAGGATAGTGCTCGCTCTCGCGGAGTCCGGGTTTCTTAAAACAAAAGAACGACAGAAGTAGAGACAACTACGAGATTCGACGTA
>NZ_LN929896.1:400298-584232 GCF_001493375.1 Streptomyces specialis | reverse complement strand
CCCCGCCCGCCCCCACCCCCTCCGCCGGCGGCCCCGTATGTGTAGAAGAGCCGGGGGTGAACATGCCCGCCACCACCAGCACCCCCGCGCTGTCCGCCAGGGCCCGCACCCGCGTCGCCCACGGCCCGTCCAGCGGCTCGGCGACCGGCCCGAGCGGAATCCCGAACCGGGCCATGGCGGCCTCCGGGAAGACCACGACGTCCGCGCCCCCGGCCGCCGCCTCGGTGATCTGCCCGGCGACGACCGCCAGGTTCTCCGCGGGGGAGACCCCGGCCGCCAGTTGGCACGCTGCGATACGCACGGGCCGTCCTCCTTCGCTGTCGCGGTGTACGTCACCATGGTCGTATGGCGACACATGTGATCACGGGGGCGGGTTCGGGGATCGGCGCGGCGGTCGCGCGGCGGCTGGCGGAGCGCGGCGACGAGCTGTGGCTGTGGGCGCGCGACGCGGGGCGCGCGAAGGAGCTCGCGGAGCTGTACCCGGGCGCGCGGACGCTCGTCGGGGACCTGGCCGAGCCGGAGCGCCTGTCCTGGGCGCTCGGGCACCAGTCGCCGCCCGACCGGATCGACTCGCTGCTGCACATCGCCGGGGTCGTGGACCTCGGCGCGGTCGGTGACCTGACGCCGAAGATCTGGCGGGCCACCCTCGCCGCCAATCTGGTGGCCCCGGCCGAGCTGACGCGGCTGCTGCTGCCGCAGTTGCGCGCGGCGCGCGGCCACGTGGTCTTCGTCAACTCCGGCGCGGGCCTGCGCGCCAATCCGCAGTGGGCCGCGTACGCCGCGAGCAAGCACGGGCTGCGGGCCCTCGCCGACGCGCTGCGCGCCGAGGAGGCGGCCCACGGGGTGCGCGTGACCAGCGTCTTCCCCGGCCGCACCGCGACCCCGATGCAGGAGAAGGTGCACCGGCAGGAGGGCGCCGAGTACGACCCGGGCCGCTGGATGACCGCCGACGCGGTCGCCACCACCGTGCTGACCGCCCTCGACCTGCCGCGCGGCTCCGAGATCACCGATCTGACCGTGCGCCCGGCCGGGTGACGTGACCGGGCCGGGTGCGCGGTGACCTACGTTGAGACCGTGACCGACGTGAGCAGCGTGACCGAGACCGTGACGGAAACCGAGAAGCACAAGTTCCCCTGGGGCCCGGCCGCCGCGACCGGGGTCGGCTCGATGCCGGGCGAGGACGTCCGGGAGGCGGTCCGGGTAGCGACCGGGGCCCTGGAGGCGTTCGTCTTCCTGCCGGAGCTGCCCGCGCGCGGGCCGGGCGCCGACATGACCGGGCGCACCGCGGGGCTGCTGGCCGAGCTGTACGCCCATGTGGAGCCCAGCGGCTGGCGGATCAGCGACCGGCCGGGCCGGGACACCCGCCGGGCGCGGGCCTGGCTGCGGGAGGACCTGGACGCGCTGGAGGAGTTCACCCAGGGGTTCACCGGCGCGCTGAAGATCGCGGCGGTCGGCCCGGGGACCCTGGCGGCGGCCCTGGAGCGGCGCAACGGCGAGGCGATGCTGGGCGACGCGGGCGCCTGCCGCGATCTGGCCGACTCGCTGGCCGAGGGGCTGCGCGGCCATCTCGCCGAGGTGCGGCGGCGGGTGCCGGGCGCCCGGGTCGTCCTCCAGGTGGACGAGCCGTCGCTGCCCGCCGTGCTGACCGGCCGGGTGCCCACCGCCAGCGGGTACCGCACCCACCGGGCGGTGGACCGGGCGGTCGCCGAGGAGACGCTGCGCCGCCTGGTCGCGGTGGCCGGGGACGACCCGGTGGTGGTGCACTGCTGCGCGCCGGGGGTGCCGTTCGCGCTGCTGCGCCGGGCCGGCGCGCGGGCCGTCTCGGTCGACTTCTCGCTGATCACCGAGCGTGACGATGAGGCGATCGGGGAGGCGGTGGAGGACGGGGTCGCGCTCTTCGCGGGCGTGGTCCCGGCCGACGGCGCCGTGGCGGGGGCGTTGTCGGACCCGGCCGGTACTGTCGGGGGAGTCAGGTCGCTCTGGCGCAGGCTGGGGCTGTCCCCGGAGGCTCTCGCGGAGTCGGTGACCGTCACCCCGGCGTGCGGGCTGGCGGGTGCCTCACCGGCGTACGCGCGGGCCGCGCTGAGCCATTGCGTCCGGGCGGCGAGGTCCCTCGCCAACGACCCTGAGTGATGAGGGAGACGAGACAGTGGCTGGCGAACCGTCTGTCGAGCAGCAGTCAGCAGTGCCCGCCGAGGCGCGGGAGCGGCACGCGCGGCTCGCCGAGCAGGTCGAGGAGCACCGCTTCCGGTACTACGTGAGGACGCCGGTCATCAGCGACGCCGCGTTCGACGCGCTGCTGCGGGAGCTGATGGCCCTGGAGGACGAGCACCCGGAGCTGCGCACCCCCGACTCCCCGACCCAGAAGGTCGCGGGGGCGTACGAGACGGAGTTCACCCCGGTCGCCCACCGCGAGCGGATGCTCTCGCTGGACAACGCGTTCGCCGACGAGGAGCTGACCGCCTGGGCGGACCGGGTCGCCGGCGAGCTGCGGGACATCCCGTACCACTTCCTGTGCGAGCTGAAGGTCGACGGCCTCGCGGTGAACCTGACGTACGAGCACGGCAGGCTGACCCGGGCCGCGACCCGGGGCGACGGGCGCACCGGCGAGGACATCACGCCCAACGTGCGCACCATCGAGGAGGTGCCGGACCGGCTGACCGGGGACGACGTCCCGGCGCTGGTGGAGATCCGCGGCGAGGTCTTCTTCCCGATGGAGCGGTTCGAGGAGCTGAACGCCCGGCTGGTCGAGGCGGGCGACAAGCCCTTCGCGAACCCGCGGAACGCGGCGGCCGGCTCCCTGCGGCAGAAGGACCCGAAGATCACGGCGAGCCGCCCGCTGCGGATGGTGGTGCACGGCATCGGGGCCCGCGAGGGGTTCGCCATCGACCGGCTGTCGGAGGCGTACGGCCTGCTGACGGCGTGGGGGCTGCCCACGGCACGGGCCGCGAAGGTGGCCGGTTCCCTGGACGAGGTGCGGGAGTTCATCGCGTACTACGGGGAGCACCGGCACGCGGTGGAGCACGAGATCGACGGCGTCGTGGTGAAGCTGGACGAGATCCCGCTCCAGGGCCGCCTGGGCAGCACCTCGCGGGCGCCGCGCTGGGCGATCGCCTGGAAGTACCCGCCGGAGGAGGTCAACACCAGGCTGCTGGACATCCGGGTCGGCGTCGGGCGCACCGGCCGCGTCACGCCGTACGCGGTGGTCGAGCCGGTCACGGTGGCCGGCTCCGAGGTGGAGTTCGCCACCCTGCACAACCAGCAGGTGGTGAAGGCCAAGGGCGTGCTGATCGGGGACACCGTGGCGCTGCGGAAGGCCGGGGACGTGATCCCCGAGATCCTCGGCCCGGTCGCGGACCTGCGGGACGGCACCGAGCGGGAGTTCGTGATGCCGGCCGAGTGCCCCGAGTGCGGCACCGGGCTGATGCCCATGAAGGAGGGGGACATCGACCTGCGCTGCCCCAACGCCCGGTCGTGTCCAGCCCAGTTGAGAGAGCGGCTGTTCTATCTGGCGGGCCGCAGATGCCTGGACATCGACCACTTCGGGTATGTGACGGCCACCGCGCTCACCCAGCCGCTGGAGCCGGCCGAGCCACCGCTGCGGGACGAGGGCGGGCTGTTCGGGCTGACCGTCGAGGAGCTGCTGCCCATCAAGGCGTATGTCCTGGACCAGGACACCGGCCTGCCCAAGCGGGACCCGGAGACGGGCGAGCCGAAGATCGCGTCGGTCTTCGCGAACTTGCAGGGCGCCCCGAAGAAGAACACGCTGGCGATGCTGGAGGCCGTCCAGGAGGCCAGACAGCGGCCCCTGGCCCGGATCATCGCGGGCCTGTCCATCCGGCACGTGGGGCCGGTCGCGGCCGAGGCGCTGGCCCGCGAGTTCCGCTCGCTGGACCGGATCGCGGAGGCGAGCGAGGAGGAGCTGGCCGCCACCGAGGGCGTCGGGCCGACGATCGCCGCCTCCGTGAAGGACTGGTTCGCCGAGCCGTGGCACCGGCAGATCGTCGAGCGGTGGCGGGAGGCCGGGGTCCGGCTGGCCGAGGAGGAGCGGGAGGAGGCGGGCCCGCGCCCGCTGGCGGGCGTCACCGCCGTGGTCACGGGCACCCTGCGGGACTTCACCAGGGACGGCGCCAAGGAGGCGCTCCAGAGCCGGGGCGCGAAGGTCACCGGCGCGGTCTCCAAGAAGACGGACTTCGTGGTCGTCGGCGAGAGCCCCGGCTCGAAGTACGACAAGGCCGTGCAGTTGAAGGTGCCGGTGCTCGACGAGGCGGGGTTCGCCGTTCTGCTGGAGCGGGGGCCGGACGCCGCCCGGGAGGTGGCTCTGGTGCCCGAGGAGGAGCCCGGGACGGCGGCCGGTGAGGAGCCCGTCACGGAGGCGGCCTCCTGACACCGCAGGTCAGCGGTTGTTCCGGGGTGAGCAGCCCGGACCGGGGCATATGCCATATGAGTATGAAGATATGAAAGGCTGTCAGTGGCCGGGAAGGTTCCCTGCCGCTCACGGCCCCCGGCGCCCTAGGGTGGGGTGGAGCGCCCGCTCCGGGCGCGGGCGAATCCGGCCGTGAGAGGGACCTCCGCATGCAGTCAGCCCGCCCAGGGAGACCGACCACCCAGCGTGGTCCCGGCGGCCTGTACCGGTATCTCGGCCCCGCCATGCTCGCCGGCGCCGGAATCGCGTTCCTCATCGGCGTGATCCGCGTGCTCGCCGAGGGCCGCGCGCTCTTCCCCGGCGAGCGCGCGGGCTGGGGCTTCGCGCTCCTCACCGGGCTCGTCGTCGCGCACCTGGTCGCCGTGGGCCGCGACCGCTGGTGGGGCGGCAGCGGCTCGGGCGCCGCGCTCGCCCTGGCCATGCTGCTGCTCTACGGCTGGGTGCCGGCCGCGCTGGTCAGCCTCTCCGTCGTCACCCTCGTCGGCGCCGCCCGCCGCGACCGCTGGCCCGACGCGCTGCTGCACGGCGCCATCGACATGCTCGGCGTCGGCGCCGCCGCGCTCGCCCTGGCCGCCTGGGGCACCCGGCCCAGCGTCGAGCACCCCTGGGAGCCCGCCGACTGGCAGACCTCCACCCTGCCGCAGCTCCTCCTGGGCGCCTGCGCCTACCTCCTGGTGTCCCGCACGCTGCTGTGGCTGACGACCACCCCGCCCGGCAGCCTCCCCTCGCTGGCCGGCGCCGCCCTGCTCCGCCAGGGCCTGGTCGCCATAGCGCTGCTGTGCATAGCGCCCCTCATCGTCGTCGTCGCCGTCGACAAGCCGATGGTGCTGCCGCTGTTCGCCGTGCCGCTGATAGCCCTCGACTCCTCCTTCTGGATGGCCCGCGCCCGCGACGAGGACCAGCTCGTCGACCCGCTGACCGGCCTCCCCAACCGCCAGTGGCTGCTGGAGCGGACCAGGACCGCCCTGACCGAGGCCGCCAGGACCGGCGACCGCGCCGCCCTCATCCTCATCGACCTCGACAGCTTCCGCTCCGTCAACGACACCCTCGGCCACCTCACCGGCGACCGGCTGCTCCTCCAGATCGCCGACCGCATCCAGCGCGACCTGCCGCGCGACGCGGAGGTGGCCCGCCTCGGCGGCGACGAGTTCGCCGTCCTGCTGCCCCGCGTCGCCTCCGCGACCAGCGCCCAGCGCGCCGCCCGCGCCGTCATCGGCTCCCTCAGCGCCCCCCTCGACCTCGACGGGCTGACCCTGGTCGTGGAGGCCAGCGCGGGCGTCGCCGTCTTCCCCGAGCACGCCCCCGAGGGCGAGGGCCTCCTCCGCCGCGCCGACGTCGCCATGTACTCCGCCAAGCGCGACCGCAGCGGCGTCGAGGTCTACGACGCCAGCCGCGACGGCAACACCCCCGACCGGCTCGCCCTCCTCGGCGACCTGCGCCGAGCCCTGGACACCGGCCAGGTCGAGCTGCACTACCAGCCCAAGGTCGGTTTCGACGGCGTCGTCGTCGGCCTGGAGGCCCTCGTCCGCTGGGAGCACCCCGACCGGGGCCGGATCCCCCCGGACGAGTTCATCGCCATCGCCGAGACCTCCGGCCTGATGCCCCGCCTCACCGAGCACGTGCTGGAGACCGCGCTCGGCCAGGTCGCCCGCTGGCGCGCCGCCGGCCTCACCGTCCCCGTCGCCGTCAACGTGTCGCCGCGCGACGTGTACACCCCCGGCTTCGCCGGCGCGGTGGCCGCCCGCCTGGCCCGGCACGGCGTCCCCGCCGGCTCCCTCCAACTGGAGATCACCGAGCACGTGATGCTGGAGGACCCGCAGCAGGCCGCCGACACCCTCGCCGGGCTCACCGGCCACGGCGTCCGGATGTCCCTGGACGACTTCGGCACCGGCTACTCCTCGCTCGTTCACCTCCGCCGCCTCCCGGTGAGCGAGCTGAAGATCGACCGCTCCTTCGTCGCGCGCCTCACCGTCGACAGCGAGGACGCGGAGATCGTCCGCTGCACCGTCGAACTCGCGCACTCCCTCGGCCTGGTCGTCGTCGCCGAGGGCGTCGAGGACGACGAGACCTGGGAACGGCTGCGCGCCCTGGGCTGCGACGCCGTGCAGGGCTGGCTCGTCGCCGCCGCCATGCCCCCGGCCGAGGCCACCGCCTGGCTGCGCGCCCGCGACAGCGCCCCGCACCGCGCCGGGACGGCCCGGCCGGTCGCCGCCACCGGCCCCGCCGGCCCCGGGGTGGCCGTCACCTCCGGCGAACTCCCCGCCGACCGCGCCCCCGCCCGGTAGAACCCGGCGCTTAAACACCTCCGACGCCGCCGACGCATAGATACCTATTGTGGTAAGTTGTAGGAGTGAGTGTACGCAAGGGTGGCTGTAATGCTCAGAGTTGTATGTGGAAGGTCCGGTGACCACCGATGACGCCCCTATCCTCTTCGTCGGCAGCGTCAGATGTGTATAAGGGGCAGCCCCCCGCCGCGTCGCCCCCCGGGGAACGCGGGCGCGGGCCGCGTCGGGGTCCCCCTAGGATTGGGGTCGCGTACGACAGTGGGTTTTCGCGTCCGGACGCCGGGGACGCCGCCTGTGCGTGTCCGTCCGGCCGGGGCGCGTCCGCTGTCCGCGCACCATCCGAACCCAGCCCGCGACGAGCAAGAGGATCGCCACATGCCCGGCATCACGCGCGAGGAGGTCGCCCACCTCGCCCGGCTGGCGCGTCTGGAGCTGACGGCCGAGGAGCTCGACCACTTCGCCGGACAGCTCGACGACATCATCGGCGCGGTCGCCCGCGTCGCCGACGTCGCCACCGAGGACGTACCACCGACCTCCCACCCGCTGCCCCTCACCAACGTCATGCGCCCCGACGAGGTCAGGCCCGGCCTGACCGCGGAGCAGGCGCTGTCGGGTGCCCCGGCCCAGGAGCAGCAGCGCTTCAAGGTGCCGCAGATCCTGGGGGAGGAGTGACCGGCATGACCGACCTGATCCGGCTCACCGCCGCCGAGCTGGCCGCCCGCGTCGCCGCGGGGGACGTCAGCGCCGTCGAGGTCGCCGAGGCCCACCTCGCGCGCATCGACGCCATCGACGAGAAGGTGCACGCCTTCCTGCACGTGGACCGCGCCGGCGCCCTCGCCCAGGCCCGCGCCGTGGACGACAAGCGCGCCAAGGGCGAGCCCCTCGGCCCGCTGGCCGGCGTGCCGCTGGCGCTGAAGGACATCTTCACCACCGAGGGCGTGCCGACCACCGTCGGCTCCAGGATCCTCGAAGGCTGGATCCCGCCCTACGACGCCACGGTGACCAAGCGCCTCAAGGAGGCGGGCATCGTCATCCTGGGCAAGACCAACATGGACGAGTTCGCGATGGGCTCCTCCACGGAGAACAGCGCCTACGGCCCCACCGGCAACCCCTGGGACCTCACCCGCATCCCCGGCGGCTCGGGCGGCGGCTCCGCCGCGTCCCTCGCCTCCTTCCAGGCGCCGCTGGCCATCGGCACCGACACCGGCGGCTCCATCCGGCAGCCCGCCGCCGTCACCGGCACCGTCGGCGTCAAGCCCACCTACGGCGGCGTCTCCCGGTACGGGATGGTCGCCTTCTCCTCCTCCCTCGACCAGGGCGGTCCCTGCGCCCGCACCGTGCTCGACGCGGCGCTGCTGCACGCGGTGATCGCCGGGCACGACCCGATGGACTCCACCTCCATCGACGCCCCCGTCCCGCCCGTCGTCGAGGCGGCCCGCGCGGGCTCGGTGGCGGGGCTGCGCGTCGGCGTGGTCAAGGAGTTCCGCGGCGAGGGCTTCCAGACGGGCGTGATGCGCCGGTTCGACGAGGCGGTCGAGCTGCTGCGCGAGCTGGGCGCCGAGGTCGTGGAGCTGTCCTGTCCGTCCTTCGAGGCCGCGCTCGCCGCGTACTACCTGATCGCACCCTCCGAGTGCTCCTCGAACCTGGCCCGCTTCGACGCCATGCGGTACGGCCTGCGGGTCGGCGACGACGGCACCCGTTCCGCCGAGGACGTCACCGCCCTCACCCGCGAGGCGGGCTTCGGCCCCGAGGTCAAGCGCCGGATCATCCTCGGCACCTACGCCCTGTCGTCCGGCTACTACGACGCCTACTACGGCAGCGCGCAGAAGGCCCGCACCCTCGTCGTCCGCGACTTCGCCCGGGCCTTCGAGCAGGTCGACGTCGTGGTGGCGCCGACCACCCCCACGACCGCCTTCCCGATCGGCGAGCGCGCCGACGACCCGATGGCGATGTACCGAGCCGACCTGTGCACCATCCCCGTGAACCTGGCGGGCAACGCCGCGATGTCCCTGCCCTGCGGCCTGGCCCCCGAGGACGGACTCCCGGTGGGCCTGCAGATCATCGCCCCCGCCCTGGCCGACGACCGGCTGTACCGCGTGGGTGCGGCGGTCGAGGCGGCCTTCCAGGCACGCTGGGGACACCCGATTCTGGAGGAGGCGCCCGCGCTATGAGCAAGAAGAAGCAGAAGTCCAAGGCCAGCATGTACCTGTCCCTCGGCACCACGCTGTTCGGGACGTTCAGCGTCGCCCGGCGGCTGCGCGAGGCCCGCAGCGAGGGCGACCGGCTCCAGCTCGCCGACGCGGTGGTCTCGGCCGCCGCCATCGTCACCAGCGTCGCCCTGCTGGCGCGCGAGCTGCGCCGGCTCGCCGAGGACGAGGGGTAGGACCGACCCGTGACGACCGTTGAAGAACTGGTGTCGTACGAGGACGCGCTGACGTCCTACGACCCCGTCATGGGCCTTGAGGTCCATGTGGAGCTGGGCACCGCGACCAAGATGTTCTGCGGCTGCGCCACCACCCTGGGCGCCGAGCCCAACACCCAGACGTGCCCCACCTGCCTGGGCCTGCCCGGCGCGCTGCCGGTGGTCAACGCCGCCGGCGTGGAGTCCGCCATCCGCATCGGCCTCGCCCTCAACTGCGAGATCGCGCGGTGGTGCCGCTTCGCCCGGAAGAACTACTTCTACCCGGACATGCCGAAGAACTTCCAGACGTCGCAGTACGACGAGCCCATCGCGTTCGACGGCTACCTGGACGTGGAGCTGGCGGACGGCGAGATCTTCCGCGTCGGCATCGAGCGCGCCCACATGGAGGAGGACACCGGCAAGTCCGCCCACATCGGCGGCGCCACCGGCCGCATCCACGGCGCCTCGCACTCCCTGCTCGACTACAACCGGGCCGGTATCCCGCTGATCGAGATCGTCACCAAGCCGATCACCGGCGCCGGCGAGCGCGCCCCGGAGATCGCCCGCGCCTACGTGGCCGAGCTGCGCGAGGTCATCCGCGGCCTCGGGGTCTCCGAGGCCCGGATGGAGATGGGCCAGTTGCGCTGCGACGTCAACCTCAGCCTGCGCCCGCACGGCCGGGAGATGTTCGGCACCCGCAGCGAGACGAAGAACGTCAACTCGCTGCGGAGCGTGGAGCGGGCCGTCCGGTTCGAGATCCAGCGGCACGCCGCCGTGCTCGGCGCCGGGGGCACCATCGTCCAGGAGACCCGGCACTTCCACGAGGACAACGGCAGCACCACCTCCGGCCGGGTGAAAGAGGAGGCCGAGGACTACCGGTACTTCCCGGAGCCCGACCTCGTCCCGATCGCCCCCGACCGCGCGTGGGTGGAGGAGCTGCGGGCGTCGCTGCCCGAGCTGCCGCGCCTGCGCCGCAACCGGCTGCGCGAGGAGTGGGGCATCAGCGCCCACGAGATGCAGTCCGTGCTCAACGCGGGCGTCCTCGGGAGCGTCCTGGCCACCGTCGAGGCGGGCGCGGACGCCGCCGCGGCCCGCAAATGGTGGATGGGCGAGCTGGCCCGCCGGGCGAACGAGCAGGGCGTCGAGCCGACCGCCCTGCCGATCACCCCGGCGCAGGTGGCCCGGGTCGCCACCCTGGTCACGGACGGCCTGCTCAACGACAAGCTCGCGCGCCAGGTCATCGAGGGCGTGCTGGCGGGCGAGGGCGAGCCGGACGAGGTGGTCGCCAAACGCGGCCTGGCCGTCGTCTCCGACACCGGCGCCCTGGGCCAGGCCGTCGACGAGGCCATCGCCGCCAACGCGGCCATCGCGGACAAGGTGCGCGGCGGCAAGGTCGCGGCGGCCGGCGCGCTGGTCGGCGCGGTGAGGAAGGCGACCCGGGGCCAGGCGGACGCGGCCATGGCACGGCGGATGATCCTGGAGCGCCTGGGCGTGACGGAGTGACGCCCGGCGTCTGAGGCCCCTCCCCCAAGGCCCCCGGCCCCGGCCGGGGGCCTTTCCGCGTCCCCGCCGCGCGGGTCAGGGGAGCTGGTCGAGGAGCGCCAGCGCGACGCGCGCCTGGTACTCGGCCTGGTCCGCCACGGGCACCGGGCGCGGCGCGAAGTCCCGTTCCAGCCGTCGGCACCACTGCCGCAGCAGCCGCTCCAGCGTGCCGCGCACGCCCGCCGTCGCCGCGGCGGCCGGGCCCGTGCCCGGCGCGGGCAGGGCCCGCAGCAGCATCGCCGCCGACCGCATCACCAGCCGCCTGGCCGCCACGTCCAGCCCCGCCACGCGCCCGGTGTTCAGCCGGTGCCCCGTCTCGCGCAGCAGCACCGACGGCTCCCAGTCCCGGGCCAGCCCCGGCGCGTTGCCGAGGAACTCCTCGACGGCCGGCAGCATCGGCTCGGGCCGCTGGAGATGGGGCCTGGCCGCGTCGAGCTGCTCCACGACCAGGCGCGCGTCGTGTCGCAGCGTGGCCCCGATCTCCCGCAGCGCCGCGCCGGGCGCCGGGTGCGGCGCCGGGTCGGTCGCGGCCTCCGAAGCCCACTGCGGCGCCTCGATCACGGCGGAGACCGTGCCGTAGCGGAACGGGTAGAGCCAGGTCGATCTGGCCGTGCTGTCGGGCAGCGAGCGGAACTGGTCGATGCCGCCCGGCGGCGGCATCGTGTAGACACCGGGCGCCGGGCTGGGCCAGTGGAAGGCGTCGAACGGACCCGGGTCGAGGGGGATGCCCAGCTCGGTGGCGGCCCGGTGCAGCGGGGCCACCACACCGGGCAGGTCGTGCGTGAGCTGCACCCAGCCGCCGCCCATCTCCGACCCGTGCAGCGAGCACTGGAGCACCGGCCGCAGCTCGTCCAGGAGCTGCACGATGGTCCGGGTCTCCGGCAGCGGCGGCTCGCCCCCGGTCGGCAGCCACTCCGGCTGCTCGGCGGACGACGGCCGGAAGAAGTCCCGGTAGTACCGGGTGAGGGAGCCGGGCGTCCCCAGCCAGCCCTCGTTGTACCGGGAGCCGTCCGGGTCGGCGCAGAGCAGGAAGTGCCACGACGTCCCGCGGCGCCCCGCGACCCGCTCGGCCAGCCGGAGCGCGGTCATCCCGCCGACCGGCTCGTTGGCGTGCGCGCCCGCCACCACCAGGACGTTCCGCGGGCCGGTGCCGGCCGACAGCAGCAGCAGCGGGTGGCCGAGGCGGGACTTGCCGACCTGGCGCAGGAGGAACAGGTCGGGGTCACGGTCGACCAGGCGCTCGGCCGCGGCGGCGAGCTGGTCGACGGTCCGGTAGCCCATCGCTCAGCCGCCGGGCGTGCCCGCGTGTGCTGGCTGAGCTGGCTGAGCCATGCGGCACCTCCGGGAGTGGCGGGCGTGTCACGTGGAGTCAGTACACCCACGGCCCCGGCGGGCGTCAAGGGCAACTTCCCTGGCCGGGACGCACGTTGACGTGGCCCGTACGCAGGGGCGAACGGTGCGCGGGAAGCCTAAGTACCCCCGGCGCGCACGGCTAAGGCCCCGGCGCGCGGCGAAGTTCCGGAAGCTGCCCGATGCGCCGGACCCCCCTCGCGGCGGAGCCTTGGGGTAGTCCGGGAAACCCCGGGTGACCAGCCAGGACGAAGGAAGCCGGCCATGTTCCACGAGTACGACAGCGTCAAGGCCCGTATGGAGACCCTCCGCCGGGAGGCCGATCAGGAGCGGCTGGCGGCCGAGGTCCGCAGGGCGCGCCGTGATTCCGCCGCCACGAACGACGGGGGGCGGGTGAGAACGGTGAGAGACGGCGAGGAGTCGCCCGGAGGAAGGACCCGTGGCGGCCGGCTGCGGGCACTTCGCTGGGGCACCGGCGCCTGACGCGCCGGCCCGGCCGCGCTGTCAGACGTTTGTGCGATGCTGCGGAGTATGCAGACCAGAACCGTCAGCCCCGTCTTCGTCGGCCGCGGTCCCGAGCGGGCCGTGCTGTCCGAGGGGCTCGTCCGGGCGGGGGAGGGCGAGCCCCAGGCGGCGCTGGTCGGCGGCGAGGCCGGGGTCGGCAAGACGCGGCTGGTGGAGGAGTTCCTCGCCGAGGCCCGGGGCGCCGGGGCGCTCACCGCCGTGGGCGCCTGCGTGGAGGTCGGCGCGGACGGGCTGCCGTTCGCCCCGGTCTCCACGGTGCTGCGGGCCCTCCACCGGCACCTCGGCGAGGAGCTGACCCGGGCCGCCGCCGGGTTCGGCGGCGAGCTGGCGCGGCTGCTGCCGGAGCTGGGCGAGCCCGGCGAGGCGGTGCGCGCCGCGCGCGATGTCGAGGTCAGGGGGCGGCTGTTCGAGATGACGGCGCGGCTGCTGGAGTCGCTGGCGCAGGAGCGTCTCCTCGTCCTGGTCATCGAGGACCTGCACTGGTCGGACCGCTCGACGCGCGAGCTGCTCGGCTATCTGTTCCGCTCCCTCCAGCGCGGCCGGGTCCTGCTGCTGACGACGTACCGCTCGGACGACATCCACCGCCGTCACCCGCTGCGGCCCTTCCTCGCCGAGGTGGACCGGATGCGCACGGTGCGGCGGATGGAGCTGGCGCGGTTCACGCGCGACGAGGTGCGCCGCCAGCTCGCCGGGATCCGCGGCACGGCGCCCTCCCCGGAGCTGCTGGACCAGGTGTACCGCCGCTCGGACGGGAACGCGTTCTTCGTCGAGGAGCTGGCCAGCATCACCGAGGGCTGCGGCCGGGGCATGATCAGCGACTCCGTGCGCGATCTGCTGCTGGTGCGGGTCGAGGCGCTGCCGGAGACCGCGCAGCGGGTGGTGCGGATCGCCGCCGAGGGCGGCTCCAAGGTGGAGCACGGGCTGCTGCGCGCGGTGGCCGGGCTCTGCGAGGACGACCTGATCGAGGCGCTGCGGGCGGCGGTCGGCAGCAGCATCCTGCGCGTGGACGAGGAGGACGGCGCGTACCGGTTCCGGCACGCGCTGGCCCGCGAGGCGGTGGACGACGACCTCCTGCCGGGGGAGCGGTCCCGGCTGGCCAGGCGGTACGCGGAGGCCCTGGAGGCCGACCCGGCGCTGGTTCCGGGCGACGAGTTGCAGGCCCGCCTCGCGACGTACTGGTACCGGGCGCACGACGCGGCCAAGGCCCTGCCGGCCGTGCTCAGCGCGGCGGCGTGGGCCCGCCGCCGCCACGCGTACGCCGAGCAGCTCCAGCTCCTGGAGCGCGCCCTGGAGCTGTGGGACGACGCCCCCGCCGAGGTGCGGGCCGGCCTGCGGATCGCGGAGGACGCCGAGTCGTATCCGCTGTGCGACTGCGCCGACGACACCCTGAGCTTCCTCGACATGCTGGCCGAGATGACGCTGGCCGCGCGGTTCGCCGGCGACTCCGAGCGCGGCGTCTCCGTGGTGAACCGGGCGCTGCGCCTGCTGGACGGGCTGGACCATCCGCTGCGCGCCGCCTGGTTCTGGACGGAGAAGTCCCGCCTGGTGCGCTGGGGAGGCCGGGGGAACGGCTGGAAGGAGCTGGCCACCGCCCAGGAGCTGCTGCGCGGGTTCCCGCCCTCCCCGGTGCACGCCCGGGTGCTCACCGAGGCGGCGTCGTGGGGCGTGATCTTCGACCCGGGCCCGGGCAGCCTGGCCATCGCCGAGCGGGCGGTCGAGCTGGCCCGCGAGGTGTGCGACGAGCACGCCGAGCTGAACGCGCTGCTCAGCCGGGGCGGGCTGCTGATCGAGACCGGCCGGGGCGAGGCGGGGCTCGCCGACATGCGCGGGGTGGCCCGGCGGGTCGTGACCTCCGACATGGTCGGCGTCTTCACCCGCAGCCATGTGAACCTCCAGTCCCTGCTGGAGGGCATGGGCCGCTCCGAGGAGTCGCTGGCGGTGGCCGACGAGGGCATCGCCCTGGCGTACCGGTACGGCCTGCGCGACACGCAGTCCTGGATCCACGGGAACCGGGCGGACGCCCTGTTCTCCCTCGGCCGGTGGGCCGAGTCCCGGGAGGTCGCCGAGGAGGCGCGGCGCACCGCGCAGCTCCCCGTCACGCGGGCGCTGGCCGCGCAGCGCCTGGTCAGGCTGGCCCTGGGCCGGGGCGACTGGGAGACGGCCGAGGCGGAGCTGGCGGTGATGCGGGAGCACCACCTGAGCCATGACAACTCGGCGCCGCAGTACGCCCACCCGGCGGCGCAGTACGCGATCTCCCTGGCGGCGGCGCGCGGGCGCATCCTCGACGCCCGCCAGGTGCTGCGGGAGACGCTCGACCGCGGTCTGTCCCCGGGCACCGGGAGCTATACGTGGCAGATGGTGGCGGCGGCGGCGCTGGCCGAGTCGGAGGCGCGGGGCGTGCCGGCCGCCGAGCCGGGGCGCGCCGAGGCGATCGCGCTGATCAGGGAGTGCGCGGCGGGGCTGGCCAGGGACTACCCGGTGTGGGCGGCGTACGCGGCGCTGGTCGAGGCCGAGCTGCGCAGGGCCGAGGGCCGGGCCGTCCCGGCGGACTGGGCGGCGGTCGCGGCGGCGTTCGAGGGGCTCACGCGCCCGGCGGAGCTGGCGCGCGTCCACACCGGGTGGGCCGAGACGCTGCTGTCCGAAGGGGACCGCGAGGCCGCGGCGCCGCTGCTGGCGCGGGCGCACGCGGCGGCGGAGGACCTTGGCGCCCGCCCGCTGACCGAGGAGATCGGGCGGCTGGCCCAGCGGGCGCGGCTGTCGCTGGTGCCGCGGGAGGCGGGGGAGCCGGAGCCCGGCGGAGCGGAGCGGTTCGGGCTGACCCCGCGCGAGCTGGACGTGCTGGCGCTGGTGGCGGCGGGGCGGAGCAACCGGCAGATAGCGCAGGAGTTGTTCATCTCGCCGAAGACGGCGAGTGTGCACGTGTCCAACATCCTGGCCAAGCTGGCGGTGTCCGGCCGGGGCGAGGCCGCCGCGCTCGCCCACCGCCTCGGTCTCCTCGGCCCGGACCCGGCCGACGTGGCGGCCGGCTGACCGCCGGCCCGGCGCGGCCGGGGCCCGGGTGGGGAGTCCGGGAAGGGATCCCGGGGCGCGTGAGCCCCCGGCGTTCGGGAAGCGGAGGTCCTAGCCTGGCGGCATGACCTCACGCCCGGACGTTTGGCTGCCGTACCCCGCCGAGGAGCTCGGCCCGCTCCCCGCGTCGCCGCGCTACCTGCTCTGGGACGGGACGGGCGACTTCCCCGCCGACCCGGCGCGCTGCGCCTTCTACACGGTCCCCTATCTCAAGGGCACCGAAGCCGCCGTCCGGCCGCTGGCCGCGATGACCGGGGTGCGCGTCGTCCAGACCCTGACCGCGGGCGTCGACCACATGCTGCCCTCGCTGCCTCTGCTGCCGCCCGGCGCGCTGCTGTGCAACGCGGGCGAGCTGCACAACACCAGCACCGCCGAGCTGGCGCTCGCCCTGATCCTCGCCGCCCTTCGCGGCATACCGGACGCGGCCCTCGCCCAGGCCGAGGAGCGGTGGGCGCCCGCGTTCCACCCCGCCCTCGCCGACCGGCGGGTGCTGATCGTCGGCTACGGCGGGATCGGCGCCGCCGTCGAGGACCGGCTGCTCCCGTTCGAGGTCGCCGAGGTGATCCGGGTCGCGTCCCGCGCCAGGACGGCGGAGCACGGGCCCGTGCACGGCATCGGGGACCTGCCGGACCTGCTGCCGCGCGCCGACGTCGTCGTGCTGGCCACCCCGCTCACCGAACGCACCCGGGGCCTGGCGGGCGCGGACTTCCTCGCCCGCATGCGGGACGGCGCCCTGCTGGTCAACGTCGCGCGCGGCCCGGTGGTGGACACCGGGGCCCTCCTCGCCGAGCTGCGGTCCGGCCGCCTGCGCGCCGCGCTCGACGTCACCGATCCCGAACCGCTGCCCCCGGGCCACCCGCTGTGGCACGCCCCCAACACCCTCATCACCCCGCACGTCGGCGGCCCGAGCAGCGCGTTCCTTCCGCGCGCCGCGCGCCTGCTGCGCGCGCAACTGGCGCGCTTCGCCGCGGGTGAGCCCCTCCAGTACGTCGTCGCGACCGGTGGCACGCCCCTGGCTTAGGCCATAACTTCCCCCGAATGGTCACTTTCTGTGATGTTCGTATGTCGCTGTGTGACGGTTCTGGTGTATCGTCCGTCGCGGGCCGGTCCGCGACGAGAGGGGGGCGACAGGCGCATGCACCACCCGTGGACCCATCGGCGGTCTCCGAAGGAGCACCCGGCCGGACCGCTCGGCGGCCCGTTCCCGCGACTGACCCTCGGCATCGTGTGCACCGGCTACGCGGTGGGCGCCACGCTCGGCTGGGGCTCTCCCCATCTGGCCCTCGCCATGGGCGACTTCGGGCTCAGCGCCGCCGCCCTCCTGGCCGCCGGCTCCTGCCTGTGGTACGCCCGCACCCGGGCCGGTGAATTCCGCGCCGCGTGGACCCTGTTCGGCCTCTCCTCGCTGATGATGGCCCTGGGGAACGCCATCTGGGGCTGGTACGAGGTGGTGCTGCGCGGTCCCGTTCCCCGCCTCTCGCTCGCCGACATCTGCTTCGTGCTCTTCGCCCCGCTGGCCATCGTCGGGCTGCTCATGCTCGCCCGGCGGCCCGTCACCAAGGGCGGCTGGATCTGCCTCGGCCTGGACGCCTGGCTGATCGCCGGCTCCCTGATGACGCTCTCCTGGAGCGTCGCCCTCGCCCAGACGGCGCACCGGCAGGCCGAGAGCGTCCCCCGCGCCGCCCTCGCGCTCGCCTACCCGCTGCTCGACATCGCCCTGGTCAGCACGGTCCTGGTGCTGCACTTCCGGCGGACCGCCGCGCACCGCAGAGCCATCGACACGGCGATCGCCGCCCTCGCCCTGACCGTGCTGTGCGACGCGCTGTTCACCTCGCCGATGCTGCGCGAGCAGTACAGCTCGGGACGGCTGCTCGACGCCGGCTGGTTCGCCGGGTCCCTGATGCTGGCCTGCGCGCCCTGGATGGCCGGCCGCGCGGCGCCGGGGGAGCCCGCCGAGGAGGACACGGCCGGGCCCGCCGGCCGGAGGCACCCGCTGGCCGGCACGCTCGCCGCCCTCGCCCCCTACCTCACGGCCGCCGTCTGCGTCGTCAGCCTGCTGTTCATGCTCCTCAGCGGCCGGAGCGTGGACCGCGCGGTCGTCGTCATCGCCTGCGCCGTCGTGCTGGCCCTCCTCGTCCGCCAGGGCATCACCCTGATGGACAACGTCGCGCTGACCCGGGAGCTGGCCCACCGCGAGAGCTACTTCCGGTCCCTCGTGCAGGGTTCCAGCGACGTGATCATGATCGCCGACCCCGACGGCCGCCTGCGGTACGTCAGCCCCGCCGCCACCGGGGTCTACGGCCGGGACGCCGACCGGCTCAGGGGCAGTCACCTCGCCGACCACATCCACCCCGACGACCTCGGCCGCGTCGTGCACGAGCTGCGCCGTTTCCTGACCGTCCCGGCCGCCCGCGAGCCCGCCACCCGCGTCGAGTGCCGGATCCGGCACGGCGCCGGGCACTGGCTCAACGTCGAGTCCAGCGTCAAGCGCCACGAGGGCGGCCTGATCTTCAACAGCCGGGACGTCACCGAGCGGGTCCGGCTCCAGGCCCAGCTCCAGCACAGCGCCTCCCATGACGCGCTGACCGACCTGCCCAACCGCGCCCTGTTCGTCGACCGGCTGCGACTGGCCCTGAGCGGCGCGCACGGCGGCGACCCGGACGCCGCCGTCCTCTACATCGACCTCGACGGCTTCAAGGCCGTCAACGACTCGATGGGCCACCAGGCCGGGGACGAGCTGCTGGTCCAGGCCGCCCAGCGGCTGCGCGAGTCGGTGCGGACGGGCGACACCACCGCCCGGCTCGGCGGCGACGAGTTCGCCGCGCTCATCACCGGCGACAGCGGCGGCGAGCCGCAGCCCCGGGAGCACCGCATCCTGGAGATCGCCGAGCGGGTGCGCGCCGGGCTCTCCCGGCCCTACGTGGTGGACGGCCAGGAGGTCCGCGTCGCGGCCAGCATCGGCGTCGCCTTCGCCGAGCCGGGCGCCGCCCCCGCCGCGCTGATGCGGAACGCGGACCTGGCGATGTACCGGGCCAAGCAGGCGGGCAAGGGCCGGGTCGAGCTGTACGCCCCGCATCTCCAGTCCGACGCCGTCCGCCGCACCGAGGTGGCCGACCGGCTCCGGCGCGCCCTGCACGCCGAGGAGCTGGCGCTGCTGCACCAGCCCGTCGTCGCGCTGGCCGACGGGCGGATCGTCGGCGTCTCCGCCCAGGCCCGGTGGCGTTCCGCGCACGGCCTGCTCTCCACCCCGCTGGATTTCCTGCGCGGGCCGCGCCGCGAGCACGCCGTGGACACCGCCCCGGAGGACGACCGCGTCGCCGAGCTGACGGGCTGGGTGCTGGAGCAGGCCCTCGCCGAGGCCGGCCGGCGGTACCGCAAGGGCGTCGTGGTGCCGGTCAGCGTCCGGGTGCCCAGCGGCCGGCTCGCCGACCGCGTCCTCGGCGCGAGCGGTGTCGAGGCGCTGCTCGGCCGGCACGGGCTGCCGCCCGAGGCCCTCATGATCGAGCTGCCGGAGGCGTGCACCGTCCTCGGTTCCGACGGGCTGCGGGCCCGGCTGGCCGACCTCAGCGGGCTCGGCGTCGGCGTCGCGCTGGGCGGCTTCGGCAGCGGCGGCACCGCCGCGGCGGCCCTGCACCGGCTGCCGGTGGACCTGGTCCGCCTCGACGGCGAGCTGGTCGACGGCCTGCTGGACTCGCCGCGGCTGTACAAGATCGTCGCCGGGCTGCTGCGGATGGCCGCCGACCTCGGCATCGACTCCCTGGCCGACGGGGTGGACTCGCCCGAGCAGGCCCTCGCCCTGCGCGCCATGGGCTGCCGCCGAGGCCAGGGCCTGGCGTTCTGCGAGCCCCTGGACGGGAGCCGGCTGCGCCGGGTGCTCGACGGCGGCCGGCTGCCGGTGCCGCCCGGGCCCGGCCAGATCCCCGCGCAGCCGCCCCGCCCGGCCCGGCCCGCCCCCCGGGACGGCACGGGCGCCGGGGAGATCGGAAACGCCGGAGGGATCGGTGAGGCGAGGGAGATCAGAGAGGTCTGCGACGAGCCCACATAGTGAGACGTGAAACACCCCCGCTTGACACGTGGTGGGAGAGAAGAGCAGTGTCTGATCCATGCGCACCCGAATTCTCGTACTTGGACGGCGCGTCGGCTGACCCCGGGACCACCCCGTGGGCCCCCAGCGGCGCGCTCCCCCTCGCATGCCTCACGGCACGAGGGGTTTTTTGTTGCGACGACATCCGTCGCACAGGCACCACCGACCCGCACCCGCATCAGCACCACCACCCTCACACCCCGAGAAGAGAACGCCGATGACCGAGCAGGCCACCGGGGCTCCGAAGCCCCAGCCGCGGGCCCCTCGAAGCGGAGCACCGCAGCAGCCCACCGCCACCATCGAGCACGTGACGGGCGCGCAGTCCCTCATCCGCTCCCTCGAAGCCGTGGGCGCGGACACCGTCTTCGGTATCCCCGGCGGCGCCATCCTTCCCGCCTACGACCCGATGATGGACTCCACCGCCGTCCGTCACATCCTGGTCCGCCACGAGCAGGGCGCGGGCCACGCCGCCACCGGATACGCCCAGGCCACCGGCAAGGTCGGGGTGTGCATGGCCACCTCGGGTCCCGGCGCGACCAACCTGGTGACCCCCATCGCGGACGCCCACATGGACTCCGTGCCGCTGGTCGCGATCACCGGCCAGGTCGCCAGCCGGACCATCGGCACCGACGCCTTCCAGGAAGCCGACATCTGCGGCATCACCCTGCCGGTCACCAAGCACAACTTCCTCGTCACCGACCCGGCCGACATCCCGCGGGTGATCGCCGAGGCGTTCCACATCGCCTCCACCGGCCGGCCGGGCCCCGTGCTGGTCGACATCGCCAAGGACGCCCTGACCGGCTCCACCACCTTCTCCTGGCCGCCCACCCAGGACCTGCCGGGCTACCGCCCGGTCAGCCGTCCGCACGCCAAGCAGATCCGCGAGGCGGCCCGCCTGATCGCCGAGGCCAGGCGCCCGGTGTTCTACGTCGGCGGCGGCGTCATCAAGTCCGGCGCCTCGGCGGAGCTGCTGGCCCTGGCCGAGCTGACCGGCGTCCCGGTCACCACCACCCTGATGGCCCTGGGCTCCTTCCCCGACAGCCACCCGCAGCACCTGGGCATGCCCGGCATGCACGGCTCGGTCGCCGCCGTCACCGCCCTCCAGAAGGCCGACCTGATCGTCGCCCTCGGCGCCCGTTTCGACGACCGCGTCACCGGCCGGATCGACTCCTTCGCGCCCTTCGCCAAGGTCGTGCACGCCGACATCGACCCCGCCGAGATCGGCAAGAACCGCGTCGCGGACGTCCCCATCGTCGGTGACGTCAAGGAGGTCATGGCCGATCTCGCCGCCGCCCTGAGCGGCGAGGAGGCCGCCGCCTCGCGCGGCCCCGAGGCCGCCGAGCGGTACGCCGCCTGGTGGCGCCAGCTCGACCGGTGGCGCGAGACCTACCCGCTGGGCTACGACCTGCCCGAGGACGGCACGCTCTCGCCGCAGCAGGTCATCGAGCGCATCGGCCAACTGGCCCCGGCCAACACGATCTTCACCGCGGGCGTCGGCCAGCACCAGATGTGGGCCGCCCACTACCTGCCCTTCGAGCGCCCCGGCACCTGGCTCAACTCCGGCGGCCTGGGCACCATGGGCTACTCGGTCCCGGCCGCGATGGGCGCCAAGGCGGGCCGCCCCGACGCCACGGTCTGGGCGATCGACGGCGACGGCTGCTTCCAGATGACCAACCAGGAGCTGGTCACCGCCGCCCTGAACAACATCCCGATCAAGGTCGCCATCATCAACAACGGCGCCCTGGGCATGGTCCGCCAGTGGCAGACCCTCTTCTACAACCAGCGGTACTCCAACACCGTGCTGCACTCGGGCCCCGACGCCCCGGCCACCCCCGCCGCCGGCGCCGGGACCCGCGTCCCCGACTTCGTCAAGCTCGCCGACGCGATGGGCTGTGTCGGCCTGCGGTGCGAGGACCCCGCCCAGCTCGACGCCGTCATCGAGAAGGCCAACGCGATCAACGACCGCCCCGTCGTCGTCGACTTCATCGTCCACGAGGACGCCATGGTCTGGCCGATGGTCGCCGCCGGCACCTCCAACGACGAGGTCATGGCGGCCCGAGGGGTCCGCCCCGACTTCAGCGACGCCGACGACTGACCCACACGCCGAGGTAGCGAACCGACATGTCCAAGCACACCCTCTCCGTCCTGGTGGAGAACAAGCCCGGCGTCCTCTCCCGGATCACCTCGCTGTTCTCCCGCCGAGGTTTCAACATCGACTCCCTCGCGGTCGGCACCACCGAGCACCCCGAGGTCTCCCGCATCACGATCGTGGTCAACGTCGAGGCGCTCCCCCTCGAACAGGTCACCAAGCAGCTCAACAAGCTCGTCAACGTGCTGAAGATCGTGGAGCTGGACCCCTCGGCGGCCGTCAGCCGTGAGCTCGTTCTGGTGAAAGTCCGCGCCGACAACGAGACCCGCTCGCAGATCGTCGAGATCGTCCAGCTCTTCCGCGCCAAGACCGTGGACGTCGCGCCCGAGGCCGTCACCATCGAGGCGACCGGCAGCAGCGACAAGCTGGAGGCCATGCTCCGCATGCTGGAGCCGTTCGGCATCAAGGAGCTGGTGCAGTCCGGCGCCATCGCCATCGGCCGCGGCGCGCGGTCCATCACCGACCGCTCGCTGCGCGCCCTGGAACGGACCGCATAGCGAGACCGCACGTCCACCACCCGTCCGCACCGCTTACGGTGGTCCGCGAGCGCGGGACCACCCGCCAGGCAACAACAAGGAGAAGTCTCAGTGGCCGAGCTGTTCTACGACGACGACGCCGACCTGTCCATCATCCAGGGCCGTAAGGTCGCGGTCCTCGGCTACGGCAGCCAGGGACACGCCCACGCGCTGTCCCTGCGCGACTCGGGCGTCGACGTCCGGGTCGGCCTGCACGAGGGCTCGACGTCCCGCGTGAAGGCCGAGGAGCAGGGCCTGCGCGTGACCACGCCCGCCGAGGCCGCCGCCGAGGCCGACGTGATCATGATCCTGGTTCCCGACCCGATCCAGGGCAAGGTCTACGAGGAGTCGGTCCGCGACAACCTCCGGCCCGGCGACGCCCTCTTCTTCGGCCACGGCTTCAACATCCGCTTCGGCTTCATCCAGCCCCCGGCCGGCATCGACGTGTGCATGGTCGCCCCCAAGGGCCCGGGCCACCTGGTGCGCCGGCAGTACGAGGAGGGCCGCGGCGTCCCCTGTATCGCGGCGGTGGAGCAGGACGCCTCGGGCAACGCGTTCGCGCTGGCGCTCTCCTACGCCAAGGCGATCGGCGGCACCCGGGCCGGCGTCATCAAGACCACCTTCACCGAGGAGACCGAGACCGACCTCTTCGGCGAGCAGGCGGTGCTCTGCGGCGGCACCTCGGCGCTGGTGAAGGCCGGCTTCGAGACGCTGGTCGAGGCCGGTTACCAGCCGGAGATCGCGTACTTCGAGTGCCTCCACGAGCTGAAGCTGATCGTGGACCTCATGTACGAGGGCGGCCTGGAGAAGATGCGCTGGTCCGTCTCCGAGACCGCCGAGTGGGGCGACTACGTGTCGGGGCCGCGGGTCATCACCGCCGACACCAAGGCGGAGATGAAGCGCATCCTGGGCGAGATCCAGGACGGCACCTTCGCGAAGAACTGGATGGCCGAGTACGCGGCGGGCCTGCCCCGTTACAACGAGTACAAGAAGACGGACGGCGATCACCTCCTGGAGACCACGGGCAAGGAGCTGCGCAAGCTCATGAGCTGGGTCGACGACGAGCGCTGACCCTCCGGGGCCGGCCCGCCGTCCCCACCGCGGGAGTTCGCGCGATCGGGGCGGTGGCCTTCGTCAGACGTCTGGCGGAGAGCCACCGCGCCGATACACTGCACAGCATCGCCAAACGCGTCACAGGCTCACAGCGTCGTGCGTCTCCACGCGGCCTTCTCCCTCTCTCCCCGCCGTCGGCCGTCGGGACCCGGCCTACCGCAAAGGACCAGTGAGACCAGTGAGCAAGCCTGTCGTACTCATCGCCGAAGAGCTGTCGCCCGCGACCGTGGACGCCTTGGGCCCTGACTTCGAGATCCGGCACTGCGACGGCGCGGACCGCGCCGCCCTGCTGAACGCGATCGCGGACGTGGACGCCATCCTGATCCGCAGCGCGACCAAGGTGGACGCCGAGGCCATCGCCGCCGCCCGCCGCCTGAAGGTCGTCGCCCGCGCCGGCGTCGGCCTGGACAACGTGGACGTGGCCGCCGCCACCAAGGCGGGCGTGATGGTCGTCAACGCCCCCACCTCGAACATCGTGACCGCCGCCGAACTCGCCTGCGGTCTGATCATCTCCACGGCGCGCAACATCCCGCAGGCCAACGCCGCGCTGAAGAACGGCGAGTGGAAGCGGAGCAAGTACACCGGCGTCGAGCTGTCCGAGAAGACGCTCGGCGTGGTCGGCCTGGGCCGCATCGGGCTGCTCGTCGCGCAGCGCATGGCCGCGTTCGGCATGAGCGTCGTCGCCTACGACCCGTATGTGCAGCCCGCCCGCGCCGCCCAGTTGGGCGTCAAGCTGCTCACCCTGGACGAGCTGCTCGCCGCCTCCGACTTCATCAGCGTCCACCTGCCGAAGACCCCCGAGACGCTGGGCCTCATCGGCGACGAGGCGCTCCACAAGGTCAAGCCCTCGGTCCGCATCATCAACGCCGCCCGCGGCGGCATCGTGGACGAGGCGGCCCTGCTCTCCGCGCTGAAGGAGGGCCGCGTCGCCGGCGCCGGCCTCGACGTGTACGCGACGGAGCCCTGTACGGACTCGCCGCTCTTCGAGTTCGACACCGTCGTCTGCACCCCGCACCTGGGCGCCTCGACCGGCGAGGCCCAGGAGAAGGCCGGCATCTCGGTCGCCAAGTCGGTGCGCCTGGCGCTCGCCGGCGAGCTGGTGCCCGACGCGGTCAACGTGCAGGGCGGCGTCATCGCGCAGGACGTACGGCCGGGCCTGCCGCTGGCCGAGAAGCTGGGCCGCATCTTCACCGCGCTCGCCGGCGAGGTCGCGCAGCGGCTCGACGTCGAGGTCTGCGGCGAGATCACCCAGCACGACGTGAAGATCCTGGAGCTGTCCGCGCTCAAGGGCGTCTTCGAGGACGTCGTCGCCGAGACGGTCTCCTACGTCAACGCTCCCCTGTTCGCACAGGAGCGCGGCGTCGAGGTGCGGCTGACCACCAGCTCCGAGTCGCCCGACCACCGGAACCTGATCACCGTGCGCGGCACGCTGACCAGCGGCGAGGTCGTCTCCGTCTCGGGCACCCTGGCCGGGCCGAAGTACCTCCAGAAGATCGTCGCCATCGGCCAGCACACCGTGGACCTCGCGGTCGCCGACCACATGGCGTTCCTGCGCTACACCGACCGCCCCGGCATCGTCGGCGCGCTCGGCCGCATCCTGGGCGAGGCCGGCATCAACATCGCGGGCATGCAGGTCGCCCGCGCCGAGGAGGGCGGCGAGGCGCTGGTCGCCCTCACCGTGGACGGCACCATCCCGGCGCCGGTGCTCACCGAGATCGCCGAGGAGATCGGCGCCACCTCGGCGCGCGGGGTCGATCTCACCGACTGAGCGCCGCCGCGAGGCGACAGACGGCCGCGCCGTTCATCCGTGGGGGAGGATGACGGCGCGGCCGTTGACCTTTCCGGCGTGCAGCCGCTCGTACGCCAGCGGCGCCTCGTCGATGCCGTACGTCTCGACGCGGACCGCCACGGCGCCGGCCCTGGCCAGCGCCAGCACCTCGTCCAGCTCGCCCCGGCTGCCCCAGTACGGCGCGGTGACCTCCACGTCGAACGCGGTGGTGCCGATGCCGACCGGCAGCGCGCCGCCGCCGATTCCCACGATGGCCACGTCCCCCTCCACGGCGGCGACCGCGCCCGCCGTGGTCACGGTGGCCTGGGTGCCCACGAAGTCGAAGACGGCCTGGGCGCCGAGCCCGCCGGTCAGCTCCCGGACGCGCCCGGGGGCGTGCTCGTCCGACAGCACCGCCTCGTGCGCCCCCACCTCGCGGGCCAGCGCGAGCTTCTCCTCCGACACGTCCAGCGCGACGACCCGGCTCGGGGTCAGCGCGCGCAGCAACTGGATCGCGACGTGCCCGAGGCCGCCGGTGCCGATCACCACGGCGGTGGTGCCCGCCACCAGCTTGGGCAGCGACCGTTTGATCGCGTGGTACGGCGTCAGCCCCGCGTCGGTCAGCGGCACCGACGTCACCGGGTCCAGCCCGTCCAGCGGCAGCAGGAACCGCGCGTCGTCCACCAGCAGGTACTCGGCCATCGCGCCCGGCGCGCCCAGGCCCGGCGGGAAGATGCCCAGCTCGGCGGCGCGCAGGCAGTAGTTCTCCTTGCCCTCCGCGCACTTGGCGCAGCGCCCGCAGCCCTGCGGGCCGTAGACGGCGACCCGGTCGCCCTCCGCGATGCCGGTGACGCCCTCGCCCAGCGCCTCGACGGTGCCCGCGCCCTCGTGGCCGAGGGTGAGCGGCAGCGCGTACGGGAAGGTGTCGGCGGGCCGGCTCATCACGGCGATGTCGGAGTGGCAGACCCCGGCGGCGGTGACCTTCAGCAGCACCTGTCCCGGCCCAGGCTCCGGGTCCGGCACGGTCACGACCTCGGGCGCGGCGCCTATCTCCCGGTACTGGACGGCCTTCATGGCGTTTCCCCTTCGGCTCCCCGAGGCGGCGGGACGGCGGTCGGCATGCCGTCAGCGTAGGTCCGCCGCCGGCGCGGGACCGGGCGCGGATGCGCCATCCGGGTGGCGCATCCGCGGTCAGGCGTGCGGATCCGGCGGGTCCAGGCGGTCGAGGTGGGCGCGTTCCAGGCCGATCCGCTCCGCGGCGGCGTTCTCCTCCAGATGCGCGAGATCGGCGGTGCCCGGGATGGGGAGGATCACCGGCGAGCGGTGGAGCAGCCAGGCCAGCGCCACCTGTGCGGGGGTGACCCCGAGTTCGGCCGCGACGGCGCCGACCGGTGCGGTCCGGGCGGACGCCGCCGCGGGGGCGACGGGCCGCCAGGGGAGGAACGCGATCCCGGCCGCCTCGCAGGCGTCGAGCACGGGCTCGTGCGTACGGTCCAGCAGGCTGTAGCGGTTCTGCACACTGGCGATGTCGACGATCTCGCGGGCCCGGCGCAACTCGTCCACGGTGACCTCGGAGAGCCCGACGCGACCGATCCGGCCGGCGTCCCGCAACTCGCGCAGCGTGCCGAGCTGGTCGGCCGGCGGGACCGCTGGATCGATGCGGTGCAACTGGAGCAGCTCGATCCGCTCGACCCTCAGCCGGCGCAGGGCCTGCTCGACCTGGTCGCGCAGGATCTCCGGCCGCCCGTCGAGCTTCCACTCGCCTCCGGGCCCCGTCCGGGCGACACCGACCTTGGTGGTGATGAGCAGGTCGTCGGGGTAGGGGTGCAGCGCCTCGGCGAGCAGTTCCTCGTTGGCGCCCCCGCCGTACAGGTGCGCGGTGTCGATGAGGGTGATGCCCAGCTCGACGACCCGCCGGGCGACGGCGAGGGCGTTCTCCCGGCCCGGGCCGGGCTCGGTCGCCAGGTGCATGGCGCCGAACCCGAGACGCCGCACGGGCAGGTCACCGCCGACGCGGAAGGTGGTCGTTGTCATGCGCCGGAGCCTAGAAGTTCATCCGCGCTTGAGGTCAACCGCTCCCCGGCGGGCGGCGCCGTCGCGCGTCAGTCGGCGGGCGCCGCGGGGCCGGTCAGGCGGGCCGCCTTCAGGGCCATGTGCAGCAGCAGCCGGTCCTCGCCGGAGGCCAGGTCGAGGCCGGTGAGGCGCTCGACCCGGCTCAGGCGGTAGTACAGCGTCTGGCGGTGCACGCCCAGCGCCGCCGCCGTACGGGTCGCCCCGCCCGCGTGGTCCAGGAACGTCTCCGCCGTGCGGGCCAGCTCCCGGTGCTCGGGGCGGAGCAACGGCCGCACCGCCGGGTCGGGGTCGCCGCCCGGCAGCGCGGTCAGCAGCCGGTACGGGCCCAGGTCCCCCCACTGGGCCAGACCCGCGAACCGGCCCTCCGCGCCCGCCGCCCGCGCCGCGGCCAGCGCCTCCCCCCACGCGCCGGGCAGCTCCCGCGGATCGCGCCGCGCCGACCCCGGCCGCGCCCCCGTCGCCGCGCAGCCGCGCGGCGACCGGCGCGCGGCCTGCCTCCTACACCCATCTCCCGGCCCACGAGACAGGCAGCCAGCATGACTGCCCTTTTATGCCTCGTGCGCCGACAGCGACGAGTGGGTATCGGGGCCGGGCCGCCCCCCGCCCCGCCCTCGCCCAGCTCGCCGGCGGGCGGCACCGGCGGGTCCGCCCCCGGCTCCCCCGGCACGCCGCCCCCCCCGGTCAGCGGCCCCTCCGCCGGGGCGCCGAGGGCCGCCGCCAGCTCCCGGGCCGCGCCCGGGGTGGCCGCCGTGAGCGCGGCGCGCAGCAGCTCGCCCAGCCGGGCGCCCGCCCGGGCCTCCTCGGCGAGCAGCGCCCCGATCCGCCCGGCCACCACCATGGCGTCGTCCAGCCGGGGGTCGCCCGGCGTCACGGCGCCGTCGTCCAGCAGCCACAGGTACCCGTACACCACCGGCCCGTGCCGGACGGGCAGGCAGACGCGGCCGGTGAGCACCCCGGCCGCCGGCTCGGGCGGGATGCGCACCGGCCGCCGCGCGGTCGCGATGCCGAAGCTCTCGAACCACTCGCGGACGGCGGGCGCCGAACGCCGCCGCAGGATGGTGCGGGTGCGGACCGGATCCATCACCCGGTCGTCCTCGCTGTCGTGCGCGCCGAACGCGATCAGCCGGAAGTCGCGGCCCTCCAGCGTCGCCGGGGTGCCGAGCAGCGCGCAGACCTCGTCCACCAGCTCCTGGTAGTCCACCGCTCCATTCTCCGCCACGCCGTCATACACATGTCTGAGATCCGGGACACGAATCCGCGACACCTGTCCGTGGCCGCCGGGGCGGGCGATCCTTACCGTCCCGGGTAAGCGAAGAGGCGACCCACCGTCGGAGGTGCCCGTGCTCGGACCAGGCCCCCTACTCCTCGCCGCGGCGCGCAGCGACACCGTCCGGCGCCTCGTCTCCGCCGCGCCCGTCACCCGGCCCGTGGTCGACCGTTTCGTCGCGGGCGAGCGGCTCGCGGACGCCGTCCAGGTCGTCACCGGCCTCGTCGCGCGCGGTCTCGACGTCACCCTCGACCACCTCGGCGAGCACGTCACGGACGCGGCCGAGGCGCGGCGCGCCCGCGACGCGTATCTCGCCCTCGCCGAGGCCCTGGCGGCCGAGAAGCTGGGGGAGCGGGCCGAGCTGTCGGTGAAGCTGTCCGCGTTCGGGCAGGCGCTCCCCGGCGGCCACGACCTGGCGTACCGCACCGTTCTGCCGGTGGTGGAGGCCGCCGCCGCGGCGGGCACCACCGTGACCCTCGACATGGAGGACCACACGACGACCGACTCGACCCTGGCGATCCTGCGCGACCTGCGGACACGCTTCCCGCGCACCGGCGCCGTGGTCCAGTCGTACCTGTACCGCACCGAGGACGACTGCCGGGCGCTGGCGGCGGCCGGTGCCCGGGTCCGGCTGGTCAAGGGCGCCTACCAGGAGCCCACCTCCGTCGCGTACCGGGACCGGCGCGCGGTGGACCGCTCCTACGCGCGCTGCCTGCGCGTCCTGATGGCCGGTGACGCCTACCCGATGGTCGCCACCCACGACCCTCGCCTGATCGCGATCGCCGGTGCCCTGGCCGCGCGGTACGGCCGGGGCCCGGAGGCGTACGAGTACCAGATGCTGCGCGGCGTCCGCCCCGACGAGCAGATCCGGCTCGCCGCCCGGGGCCACCGGGTGCGCGTCTACGTCCCCTACGGCACCGACTGGTACGGCTACTTCACGCGCCGCCTCGCCGAGCGCCCCGCCAACCCTGTACCCTACACCCAGCTGACGCTGACGCCGGAGAGGCAAGTGTATGGTTATGTTGTGGTAGATGCGGTACTGGGCTGGGATCAGGGATGAGGTTGATATTTTTTTTTTTTTTTAAAGAAAAAGCGGGAAGAGGATTTTTCTGCCTGTCGCGGGGGCGGGGAGATGTGTAAAAGAGACGGGGAGACGACGGCCATGGACGCCGTGACCCAGGTCCCCCCGCCGGTGAACGAGCCGGTGCACACCTACGCCCCCGGCACCGCCGAGCGCGCCCGGCTGGAGCGGAAGCTCAAGGAGCTGGCGGGGAACCCGATCGAGCTGCCGATGACCATCGGCGGCGTGGAACGGATGGGCGGCGGCGAGCGCTTCGACGTCGTGCAGCCGCACCGCCACCGGGCCCGTCTCGGCACCGCGGCCGAGGCCACCGCCCGGGACGCGGCGGACGCGATCGACGCGGCCCTGGCCGCCGCGCCCCGCTGGCGGGCGCTGTCGTTCGACGACCGGGCCGCGGTCTTCCTGCGGGCCGCCGAGCTGCTGTCCGGGCCGTGGCGGGAGACGATCGCGGCCTCGACCATGCTGGGCCAGTCCAAGACCGCGCAGCAGGCGGAGATCGACGCCCCGTGCGAGCTGATCGACTTCTGGCGCTTCAACGTCCACTTCGCCCGCGAGATCCTCGCCGAGCAGCCCCCCGCGCACTCCCCGGGCGTCTGGAACCGGATGGACTACCGCCCGCTGGAGGGGTTCGTCTACGCGATCACCCCGTTCAACTTCACGGCGATCGCGGGCAACCTGCCGACCGCCCCCGCCCTGATGGGCAACGTGGTGCTGTGGAAACCCGCCCCCACGCAGACGCACGCCGCCGTGCTGTTGATGCGGCTGCTGCGCGAGGCCGGCCTGCCGGACGGCGTGATCAACCTGCTGACCGGCGACGGCCGGGCCGTCTCCGAGGTGGCCCTGCCCCATCCCGAGCTGGCCGGGATCCACTTCACCGGCTCCACCGCGACGTTCCGCCACCTGTGGCAGCAGGTCGGCGAGAACATCGCCCGCTACCGCGCCTACCCGAGGATCGTGGGCGAGACGGGCGGCAAGGACTTCATCGTCGTCCACCCCAGCGCCGACCCGGACGTGGTGCGGACCGCGATGACGCGCGGCGCGTTCGAGTACCAGGGCCAGAAGTGCTCGGCCGCCTCCCGCGCCTACGTCCCGCGCTCGCTGTGGGAGGGCGGGCTGCGGGACGCGGTGGCCGCCGAGACCGACGGGCTGTCGATGGGCGACCCGACCGACCTGTCGCACTTCATGGCCGCGGTCATCGACGCCCGCGCCTTCGCCAAGAGCAAGGCGGCGATCGACCTGGCCCGGACCGATCCGGCGTGCGAGATCGTCGCGGGCGGCCGGTACGACGACTCGCTGGGGTACTTCGTCCGGCCCACGGTCCTCACCTGCGCCGACCCGGAGCACGAGGTGTTCACCACCGAGTACTTCGGGCCGATCCTGGCCGTCCACGTCTACGAGGACGACGACTTCGAGGCGATGCTCGGCCACATGGAATCGGTCGCGGACTACGCCCTGACCGGCGCGTTCTTCGCCCGCGACCGCGCGGCGGCGGCGCTGGCCACCGAGCGGCTGCGGTTCGCCGCGGGCAACTTCTACCTCAACGACAAGCCGACCGGCGCCGTCGTCGGCCAGCAGCCCTTCGGCGGCTCCCGCGCCTCGGGCACCAACGACAAGGCGGGCTCCAAGCTCAATCTGCTGCGCTGGACGTCCCCGCGCGCCATCAAGGAGACCCTGGTCCCGCCGACCGACTACCGCTACCCGCACATGGGCTGAGCCGGGCCGGCCGGGGCGCCTCACCAGGGCTTCCGGCCGCCCGCGTCTCACATAGTAGGACGACCGCATATATGGCGGGACACCACGGCGGATCGCCGCTAACTTTGTGGAGGTCGTACTCCGGGCACCGTGGCCCGGCGTCGCCCGGCACCCCCACAGGAGCTGATCCGTCATGGACGCAACCCTCACTCCGCGCCGGCTGAGCGGGACGGCCCTCGCCCGCGCCCGCGCCGCCACCCGCGCCGCGGGGGACGACACCCGGCGCGAGGCCGCCGCCGCGCTCCAGCGCGCGATCGACCGCAGGGACAACGGCGGCGCCGGCGAACCCGGCCCGTCCGCATCGTGGACGGACCCGGCCGGTCCTCGGAACGCGGCGTAGGGTCCCCCGCATG
Organism: Streptomyces specialis; assembly: GCF_001493375.1. GTDB lineage: Bacteria > Actinomycetota > Actinomycetes > Streptomycetales > Streptomycetaceae > Streptomyces > Streptomyces specialis. The sequence goes on along the minus strand of NZ_LN929896.1, from coordinate 552,479 downwards.
GCTCGGAGTATCGATCTCGCGGTGATTCCCGGTGACGGCATCGGCCCGGAGGTGGTCGCGGAGGGACTGAAGGTCCTGACCGCCGCCCTGCCCGGCGACGTCAAGCTGGAGACGACGCGGTACGACCTGGGTGCCCGGCGCTGGCACGACACCGGTGAGACCCTGCCCGACGCCGACCTGGAGCGGCTGAAGGGGCACGACGCGATCCTGCTCGGCGCCATCGGCGACCCGTCGGTGCCGTCCGGGGTCCTGGAGCGCGGGCTGCTGCTGAAGCTGCGCTTCGCGTTCGACCACTACGTGAACCTCCGGCCCAGCCGCCTCTTCCCGAACACCGCCACACCCCTGGCGGGCAGCCCCTCCATCGACTTCGTCGTCGTCCGCGAGGGCACCGAGGGTCCGTACGTCGGCAACGGCGGCTCGATGCGCACCGGCACCCCCGCCGAGGTCGCCACCGAGGTCAGCATCAACACGGCGTACGGCGTCGAGCGCGTCGTGCGCGACGCCTTCGAGCGCGCCGCCGCCCGCGAGGCGAAGAAGCTGACGCTGGTCCACAAGAACAACGTCCTGGTCCACGCCGGCCACCTGTGGAAGAACACGGTGGACCGCGTCGGCCTGGAGTACCCGCAGGTCACCACCGACTACCTGCATGTCGACGCCGCGACGATCTTCATGGTCACCCAGCCGCAGCGCTTCGACGTGATCGTCACCGACAACCTGTTCGGCGACATCCTCACCGACCTGGCCGCCGCCGTCACCGGCGGCATCGGCCTCGCGGCGTCGGGGAACATCAACCCGGCGCGCACCTTCCCGTCGATGTTCGAGCCGGTCCACGGCTCCGCGCCCGACATCGCGGGCACCGGCAAGGCCGACCCGACCGCGACCGTGCTGTCCGTCGCCCTGCTGCTGCGTCACCTCGGTCACGAGTCCGAGGCCGCCCGCATCGAGGAGGCCGTCACCGCGGACCTGGCCGAGCGCGACGCCGCCGCCCCGCGCACCACCGAGACCATCGGGGACGCGCTGGCGGAACGAGTATCCGGTCTGTCCTAGACCCGCCGGTCACGCCGCCGGGTCCTGGCACCCGGCGGTCACCCCGCGTGAGGGGTGGGCAAGTCCTCCGCCGGGTGTCACCATCCCCCTCAGGACCGCCCCCCCCCCCCTCTCTTATACACATCTCACCCTACACACCTGTCACCTCCCATCACGGTTGGGCGGCGCCGTCGCTGTGCAATCTACCCACAACCGATGACATCCGTAGCAGTATAATCTCGGCCACAGGACTTGTATGTACGGCTGCGATGAATTGATCGAGAGTGTTGTATACTCGAGTGCCGGCTCTGACTTGCACATTTAGCTGTGTTGGTTGAAGAGTGCACGGGCCCACCGAAATCTACCACTATCCTCTCGGCCGGCGGCGTCAGAGGTGTAAAAGAGACGGGCCCGCACGGCACGCGGGCCCCCGCGCCATAATCGGACGCGGGGCCCACGCATCCCCGGTTGCTCGGATGCCCTAGTACCGCGTCGGGCGACGGATCAGGCGGCCCGCTCCACCCTTGACGTGAAGGACGCCCACCATGACGACGCCCGCCATCCCCTTCGACCTCAAGCCCGCCGCGCAGCCGCTGTCCGAGGCGGAACGCGAAGCGGTGCTCGCCGACCCCGGGTTCGGCCGGTACTTCACCGATCACATGGTCACCATCCGGTGGACGGAGGGGCGGGGCTGGCACGACGCGCGCCTCCAGCCCTACGCCCCGATCCCGATGGACCCGGCGACCCAGGCACTGCACTACGGGCAGGAGATCTTCGAGGGGCTGAAGGCGTACCGCCAGCCCGACGGCTCCGTGGCCGTCTTCCGCCCCGACGCCAACGCCCTGCGGTTCCAGCGCTCGGCCCGCCGGCTGGCGATGCCCGAGCTGCCGGTCGAGACGTTCGTGGAGGCCATCGACGTCCTGCTCGCCCAGGACGCGGCGTGGGTCCCCGCCGCGGGTGAACAGTCGCTGTACCTGCGGCCGTTCATGTTCGCCAGCGAGGTCGGCCTCGGCATCAACCGCCCGGCCAACGAGTACCTCTTCCTCCTCATCGCCTCGCCGGCCGGCGCCTACTTCGCCAAGGGCGTCAAGCCCGTTTCCGTGTGGCTGTCCACGGAGTACGTCCGGGCCGCCCCCGGCGGCACCGGCGAGGCCAAGTGCGCGGGCAACTACGCCGCCTCCTTCGTCGCCCAGGCCGAGGCCACCGCGCACGGCTGCGACCAGGTCGTCTGGCTGGACGCCACCGAGCGCCGCTGGATCGAGGAGATGGGCGGCATGAACCTGTACTTCGTGCAGGGCTCGGGCAGCGACGCCAGGATCGTCACCCCCGGCCTCACCGGCACCCTGCTGCCCGGCATCACCCGGGACTCCCTGCTGCGCATCGCCGCCGACCTCGGCCACGGAACGGGCGAGGTCCGCATCTCCACGGACGACTGGCGCGAGGGCAACGCGAACGGCACCATCACCGAGGTCTTCGCCTGCGGCACCGCCGCCGTGATCACCCCCGTCGGTTCGGTGAAGTCGGCCGCCGCCTCCTGGACGGTCGGCGACGGACAGCCCGGCCCGGTCACCATGCGGCTGCGCGAGGAGCTCCTCGGCATCCAGACCGGCCGCGTCCCGGACCGCCACGGCTGGATGCACCGCGTCGGCTGACCGCTCGCTGTCCGCGTTCCCGTGCGACCCGGCCCACCGGCCGCGCCGCACGGGAACGTCCGGCCGGATCGGTCCCGGTCGTCCCGGTCGACCGGGGTATGTCCGGATCGTGAGACGGTGCGCGGCTCGCGCGCTCCGTGTGCCACACTGACGACGTGCTCTCGTTCGCCATGATTATCGGTGACAGGCGCGCCGGTCCGCAGTGACCGCCCACCCGCTCGAACCCCGCGGGAGCGGCCACCTCGCCCCAGACCCGCGCGCAGACCTCTCGCATCCGCGAGAGGTTTTTTCGTTTTCCGGCCCCACCGGGCCGGGAGCGGGAGCGCACGGAGCGGGGGGCGGTGGAGCCAGGCAGACACACGCATCCATCCGACAGGAGTTCCCGCCATGACGACGGACGCCCTGGACACGCGGTCCCCCAGTGACGGCTTCCATGTGTTCGACACCACCCTGCGCGACGGCGCCCAGCGCGAGGGCATCAGCCTCACCGTCGCCGACAAGCTCACCATCGCCCGCCACCTGGACGACTTCGGCGTCGGCTTCATCGAGGGCGGCTGGCCGGGCGCCAACCCCAGGGACACCGAGTTCTTCCGGCGCGCCCAGGCCGAGATCCAGTTCCGGCACGCCCAACTGGTGGCCTTCGGCGCCACCCGCAAGGCGGGCGCCGATGTCGCCGACGACCCGCAGGTCCGCGCGCTGATCGACTCCGGCGCCCCCGTCGTCACCATCGTCGCCAAGTCCCACGACCGCCACGTCGAACTGGCCCTGCGCACCACGCTGGAGGAGAACCTGGCCATGGTCAGGGACACCGTGGCGCACCTGCGGGCCCACGGCCGCCGGGTCTTCGTCGACTGCGAGCACTTCTTCGACGGCTACGCGGCCAACCCCGGCTACGCGCTGGACGTCGTCCGCGCCGCGCACGGCGCCGGCGCCGACGTGGTGGTGCTGTGCGACACCAACGGCGGCATGCTCCCCGCCCGGGTCCAGGCCGTCGTCCGCACCGTGGTCGCCGACACCGGCGCCCGGCTCGGCATCCACGCGCAGGACGACACCGGCTGCGCCGTCGCCAACACCCTGGCCGCCGTGGACGGCGGTGCCACCCACGTGCAGTGCACCGCCAACGGCTACGGCGAGCGCGTCGGCAACGCCAACCTCTTCCCCGTGGTCGCCGCCCTGGAGCTGAAGTACGACCGGCGCGTGCTGCCCCCCGGCACCCTGACCGAGATGACCCGCATCTCGCACGCGATCGCCGAGGTCGTCAACCTCACCCCCGCCACCCACCAGCCCTACGTCGGGGTCTCCGCCTTCGCCCACAAGGGCGGTCTGCACGCCTCGGCCATCAAGGTCGACCCGGACCTGTACCAGCACATCGACCCCGAGCTGGTCGGCAACTCGATGCGGATGCTCGTCTCCGACATGGCGGGCCGCGCCTCCATCGAGCTCAAGGGCAAGGAGCTGGGCTACGACCTCGACGACCGCGACCTGGTCGGCCGGATCGTGGAACGGGTCAAGGAGCGCGAGCTGCGCGGCTTCACCTACGAGGCCGCCGACGCCTCGTTCGAACTGCTGCTGCGCGACGAGGTGCACGGACAGCCGCAGCGCTTCTTCCGCCTGGAGTCATGGCGTACGATCACCGACCAGCGCGCCGACGGCTCGATGGAGAACGAGGCGACCGTCCGGATCTGGGCCAAGGGGGAGCGGGTTCTCGCCAGCGGCGAGGGCAACGGGCCGGTCAACGCGCTGGACCGGGCGCTGCGCGCCGGGCTGGAGCGGACCTTCCCCGAGCTGGCCCGGCTGACCCTGGTGGACTACAAGGTCCGCATCCTGGCCGGGAAGCACGGCACCCAGTCCACGACCCGGGTGCTGATCACCACCAGCGACGGCACCGCCGAGTGGTCCACCGTGGGCGTGGCGGAGAACGTCATCGCCGCGTCCTGGCAGGCGCTGGACGACGCGTACACCTACGGGCTGCTGCGCGCCGGACTGCGGCCGGGCGACTGACTGTCCGGAACCGACAAAGCCACGCCGGGCGGCGCTGTCAGTTCACTGCACTGCGCCCCCCGGCGCACTCTGGTTCTGTCCAGCGCGGCCATGATTCCGGGACGGAGACTGTCCGGATCCGACGAGTCCACGGAGGGGTCCGGTTTCGTAGGGTCTATACATGACCGATCAAGCTGAGACCGATCTCTCCGAACCGGTAGCCGTCATCGACGCCCGAGGGAGGGTCGAGGAGCTCCGCGCCATCCGTGACGAGGCGCTCCGCGGTCCCTCGGAGAAGGCGACCGAGGCGCAGCACGCCAAGGGCAAGCTGACGGCACGGGAGCGGATCGGTCTGCTGCTGGACGAAGGGTCCTTCCAGGAAGTGGGTGTCCTGCGGCGGCACCGGGCCTCGGGTTTCGGTCTCGAGGCCAAGAAGCCGTACACCGACGGGGTGGTCACGGGCTGGGGGACGGTGCACGGGCGGACGGTCTTCGTCTACGCCCACGACTTCAGGATCTTCGGCGGCGCGCTGGGCGAGGCCCACGCCGCCAAGATCCACAAGATCATGGACATGGCCATGGCGGCGGGCGCGCCGCTGGTGTCCCTGAACGACGGCGCGGGCGCCCGCATCCAGGAGGGTGTGTCGGCGCTCGCGGGCTATGGCGGCATCTTCCAGCGGAACACCCGGGCTTCCGGGGTGATCCCGCAGATCAGCGTGATGCTCGGCCCGTGCGCGGGCGGCGCGGCGTACTCGCCGGCGCTGACGGACTTCGTGTTCATGGTCCGGGAGACCGCGCAGATGTTCATCACCGGCCCGGACGTCGTGCAGGCCGTGACCGGCGCCCAGGTCACGCAGAACGGGCTCGGCGGCGCGGACGTGCACGCCGGCACCTCCGGGGTGGCGCACTTCGCCTACGACGACGAGGAGTCCTGCATCGAGGAGGTGCGGTTCCTGCTGTCGATGCTCCCGCAGAACAACCGGGAGAACCCGCCGGTCCTGCCCACCGAGGACCCGGCGGACCGGCGCTGCGAGGCGCTGGTGGACCTGGTCCCCAGCGACGGCAACCGGCCGTACGACATGCGGGCCGTCATCGAGGAGATCGTGGACGACGGGGAGTTCCTGGAGATCCACGAGCGCTGGGCGGGGAACATCCTGTGTGCTCTGTCCCGCCTCGACGGCCAGGTGGTCGGCATCGTCGCCAACCAGCCGCAGTCCCTGGCCGGCGTCCTGGACATCTCCGCCTCCGAGAAGGCGGCGCGCTTCGTCCAGATGTGCGACGCCTTCAACATCCCGATCATCACGCTGCTGGACGTCCCCGGCTTCCTGCCGGGCGTCGACCAGGAGCACGGCGGCATCATCCGGCACGGCGCCAAGCTGCTGTACGCGTACTGCAACGCGACGGTCCCCCGGGTCTCGGTCGTGCTGCGCAAGGCGTACGGCGGGGCGTACATCGTGATGGACTCCCAGTCCATCGGCGCCGACGTGACGCTCGCCTGGCCGACCAACGAGATCGCGGTGATGGGCGCCGACGGTGCCGCCAACGTCATCTTCCGCCGTCAGATCGCCGGTGCCGACGACCCCGACGCCATGCGCGCCCGGATGGTCAAGGAGTACAAGGCCGAGCTGATGCATCCCTACTACGCCGCGGAACGCGGGCTCGTCGACGACGTGATCGAGCCGGCCGAGACCCGTGAGGTCCTCATCCGCACCCTGGCGATGCTGCGCACCAAGCACGCCGATCTGCCCGCCCGCAAGCACGGCAATCCGCCGCAGTGAGCCACCTCAAGGAGAGCTGACGATGAGCCCCGAGACGATCACCGCCCCCGCCCCGCATCTGGTCCGCGTGGAGAAGGGGCAGGCCAGCGCCGAGGAGCTGGCCGCGGTGACCGCCCTGCTGATGGCCCGTGCCTCGTCGCGGCACGCCGCCACCGGCGAGGACGACGCCGACCGCAGCCCCGCGGTCTGGCGGCGCCTGGAGCGGGCCCGGTCCTACCGCGCCCCGCATAGCTGGCAGGGCTGACACCCCGGCGGGAGGAGACACCGCCGACCGTCACAGGAGCGCCGCCCCGGCCCATGATCACCATGGGCCGGGGCGGCGCCGCGCGTGGTGCGCGGGGTTACGCGCCCGGCCGCACGTCGAGGACCGTGCGGCGCGGGTTCGCGGTCTGCCGGGGCAGCTCCGCCGAACGCGCCCCGGGCAGCGCGGCCGGGGCGAGCCCGGCGGCGTCCGCGAGATGGGCCAGCGTGGTGCGCCGGGGGTTGGCGAGGGAGCGCAGGGTCATGGTGGTCTTCACGGTGTTCCTCACGGTGTGCTGCCTCGGATCCGTCGGTGCCGGGATCGCGTCACGATGAGATTAGTGCGCCTCCTTTACCCGTCCCAAGCCGGGACACAGTCCACTCGAAGGTGTGAGTTTCCTCACCAGTAGCCTGACAAAAAGGGAGTAACGGACTAATGCATGTATAGGGCGAAGCGCACATATCACATCAAGTACCCATCTTCTTTCGTGCGTGATGAGTGCCAAATGTGCTGGTCGTGTGGTCACACTGGGAGCAAAGGTCCGGTTTTTCCGCGCATATGGTGCGCGTGCCGTGATGAGACCTCGACACGGCGTCATCCATGTCACGGGACGATGCCGGGCCCTTGTTGGAGATCGGCCACTGTGCTGGAATTCCACGGACCGCCGCGAGTCAACGAGCCACGTGAGGGACGCACACCAAGCGCCGCCCCCACGGGCTGATCCACCGGACGCGCCGGTTGTCCGAACGACCGATACGGGGCTCAGGTGCCCCCGGCTCGACACCGTCACGTCGCCACAGCGGCGGGACGCCTGGTCCAGAGGTTGCGACGCTAGTGCAGGGACGTTTCAAGAGGGAAGGCAGCGCTGCGGGGGACGCCGAGCGGATTGGAGCGGCGGACCGCGGCTCCTCCGTCGGTCCCGCGCTGAGCGGCGACCCGGCACGTCCGGGCCCGCCGGGCACGCACGCCCCCCGCTTCTCGCACGCCGCGCGCGACGGCACCGCCGACGACACGGCCGAGCGGTCCGCGCCCTCCAGGACCGGCCGCTCCGGCTCCCGGCTCGCCCTGCGCAACTGGAGCATCAGCACCCGCCTGGTCTCCCTGATCGCCCTCCCCGTCGTCGCCGCGAGCGTGCTCGGTGGCCTGCGCATCCAGAACTCGCTGGACAACATCGAGCAACTGGACAACATGCAGCTCCTCACCGACATGACCCAGCAGGCCACGCTGCTGGCCGCGGCCCTCCAGGAGGAGCGGGACCGCTCGGCCGGCCCGCTGATCAGCGGCCGGAGCCCCAAGAGCGACGAGGTCGCCGCCCCCCGCGAGCGCACCGACCAGGCGATGGAGGCGTTCGACGACGCCACCCTCGGCATCGACAGCTCCGACGAGGCGATGCAGGGCGTCTACGCGACGGTCACCGACATCGGGCGCCAGGTCAACCGGATCAGCCAGATCAGGAACGAGGCGTACCAGGACCCGCAGTACGTCTCCCAGACCATCTCCGAGTACAGCGTGCTCATCGCCGCGCTGCTGTCGCTCTCCCAGGACATGGCCCAGGCGACCAGCAACAGCGAGATGATCCGCAGCACCCGCGCCCTCACCGCGTTCTCCCTCGCCAAGGAGCACGCCTCCATCCAGCGCGCCGTCATCACCGCGGGCCTCGCCCGCGACGAGCTGCCCAACCAGACGGCCGCCCTGTCCGACAACGACTGGCGCTACGGCCGGATCCACCAGCAGAGCGAGAACGCCCAGCTCAAGACGTTCACCGAGATCTACGGCGACGAGGAGCGCGCCGAGCGGCTCCTCGACTCCCTCGACGGCGGCATCGCCACCATCACCTCGGCCGACCAGTTCGCGGCCCAGGTCTTCTCGGCCGAGGAAGGCATCCAGAGCCAGGAGCTGTCCTACAAGGACTGGTACGACCAGGACCGCGCCAAGATCGACGCGATGGCGGACATCGAGCAGACCCTGCTCGCCGAGATGGAGGAGCAGGCGGGCGAACTCCGCGACGACGCCCAGCGCGACGCCATCCTCAACGGCGCGATCATCATCCTGGTCCTCGGCATCTCGGTGGTCGGCGCGTTCGTCGTCGCCCGCTCCATGGTCCGCTCGCTGCGCCGCCTCCAGGACACCGCGCAGGAAGTGGCCCACAAGCGGCTGCCCGAGGTCGTCAAGCACATGTCCGACGCCGAGCCGGAGGACGTCGACACCACGGTCGAGCCGGTCGGCGTCTACACCCGGGACGAGATAGGCCGGGTCGCCCAGGCATTCGACGACGTCCACCGCGAGGCCGTGCGGCTGGCCGGTGAGCAGGCGCTGCTGCGCGGGAACGTCAACGCGATGTTCACCAACCTCTCCCGCCGCAGCCAGGGCCTCATCCAGCGCCAGCTCTCCCTGATCTCCGAGCTGGAGTCCCGCGAGGCGGACCCGGACCAGCTCTCCTCGCTGTTCAAGCTCGACCACCTGGCGACCCGTATGCGCCGCAACGGCGAGAACCTGCTGGTCCTCGCCGGCGAGGAGCCGGGCCGCCGGTGGACGCGGCCGGTGCCGCTCGTGGACGTGCTCCGGGCCGCCGCCTCCGAGGTCGAGCAGTACGAGCGCATCGAGCTGAGCGCGGTGCCCAAGACCGACGTCGCCGGCCGCGTCGTCAACGACCTGGTGCACCTGCTCGCCGAGCTGCTGGAGAACGCCACCTCGTTCTCCTCGCCGCAGACCAAGGTCAAGGTCACCGGCCACGCCCTGCCGGACGGCCGGGTCCTGGTGGAGATCCACGACACCGGTATCGGCCTCTCCCCGGAGGACCTGGCCGAGATCAACGACCGGCTCGCCAACCCGCCCACGGTGGACGTGTCCGTATCCCGCCGGATGGGCCTGTTCGTCGTCGGCCGCCTCTCGCTGCGCCACAACATCCGCATCCAGTTGCGGCCCTCCGACTCCGGCGGCACCACCGCCCTGGTGATGCTGCCCGCCGACGTCGCCCAGGGCGGGGGGCGCGCCCGCCCGTCCGGCACGGCCTCCGCCCCGCCGACCGCGACGCTGCGCCGCGACACCCCGCCGGCCGGCGCGGCCCGCGCGCCCGTCGGGCCGGGCGCCGCCGAGGACGACAGCGCACAGCTCCGGTCCGGCGGCCGGGCCAGGAGCCTGGGGCCCGGCCCCCAGCACCGCCCGGCCGCGCCGGCCCAGGGCGGTCCCGGCGGCCAGGGACGCCCCGCGCTGCGGGCTGGGGTGTGACGGACTGGGGTGTGACGGGCTGGGGCGGGTCGGGGCGCGGCGCGGCCGGGAACCTGTGTCTTATACCCCCCTCTCCGAGCCCACGAGACCGGCAGAACTCGACGGGCTACGGACGGCCCGCGCCGGAGCCGCCCCAGTCCGGCCATCCCGGGTTCGGCTCGTTCCCGCCGTCGCCGCTCCCCGGGCCGCAGCGGGCCGTTCCGCCGGCGTCGTCCCAGCCGCCGCCGCCCCGGCAGTCGCTGCGCCCGCCGGTCCGCCCGGCGGCGCAGCCGCCCGCGGGCCCGCTTCCGGCCGGACCGCCGCCCGCGGCCCCGATGACCGAATCACCGCACGGGAGTCCCGCCGGAGGCCCGCAGCGCGTAGGCTTCGGTGGACCGGACCCCGTGGCGGCCGAGTTCCGCACGAGGACCAGTGCGGGTCTTCCCCGCCGTGAACGACACTGGAAGCAGTCCGAGGAGGAACCGGCAGAGCGACCGCGGGAGGAGTCCCGGGCCCCGCTGCCCGGGATGGCGCGGTGGGAGAGCCGCGGACCGCGCCGGGAGGAGCAGCCGGCCGGCACGACGGCCTCCGGCCTTCCGAAGCGGGTTCCCCGCGCCAATCTCACCGAGCACACCACACCCGAACCGACCGACCCCGGCGGGCCGCAGGTCTCCCGGGACCCCAACGACGTCCGCGGCAGGCTCACCAGCCTGCGCCGCGGGGTACAGCAGGGCCGCGGCGCGGTCACGAGCCGTGGCGAGCGGAACGACGAACGGGGCCACGGCCCCGGACAGACCTATGATCAGGAGCGTTAGTGTGAGCCCGATGAGCCAGGCGGCGCAGAACCTGAACTGGTTGATCACCAGTTTTGTGGAGAACACCCCGGGGGTGTCGCACACGGTGGTGGTGTCCGCTGATGGTCTTCTTCTGGCGTTGTCCGAGGGGTTTCCGCGGGATCGTGCTGATCAGTTGGCGGCGGTGGCGTCGGGTCTGACGTCGTTGACGGCTGGTGCTTCGCGGATCTTCGAGGGTGGTGCGGTGAATCAGACGGTGGTGGAGATGGAGCGGGGGTTTCTCTTCATCATGTCGATCTCGGATGGTTCGTCGTTGGCGGTGTTGGCGCATCCGGAGGCCGATATCGGTCTGGTGGGTTATGAGATGGCGTTGCTGGTGGATCGGGCCGGTTCGGTCCTGACGCCCGACCTGCGCGCCGAGCTGCAAGGAAGTCTGCTTAACTGACTTCCAGCTTCCCCCACATGAGCACCACCGCCCGCCTCGCCGACCTCATGTCAAGCTCGGAGGAGCTATGATCACCCCGCCACCTTCGCAGGGCTCGTACGGTGTTCCGCATCATTACGGCGCCTTCGACGATGATGGCGACCAGCCTCTGGTGCGTCCCTATGCGATGACCGGCGGCCGGACCAGGCCGCGGTACCAGTTGGCGATCGAGGCGCTGGTGAGCACCACCGCCGAACCGGTGCAGCTCCCGGGATTGTTGCCGGAGCATCAGCGGATCTGCCAGCTCTGCCTCGAAGTGAAGTCCGTCGCCGAGGTGTCCGCGCTGCTGAGCCTGCCGCTCGGGGTCGCGCGGATTCTGGTGGCCGATCTCGCCGAGGCGGGACTTGTCGCCATTCACCAGCCGGGTAGTGAAGCCGAGCCGGGTGGCCAGCCAGACGTGACTCTGCTCGAAAGGGTGCTCAGTGGACTTCGCAAGCTCTAGCGCCGCGGGCCGTCCGGCTCCATCCCAGTCGACCACGTCCGCGAAGATCGTGATCGCGGGTGGGTTCGGTGTGGGGAAGACCACGTTCGTGGGGTCGGTGTCGGAGATCAATCCGCTGCGGACGGAGGCGGTGATGACGTCGGCGTCGGCGGGGATCGACGATCTGACGCATACCGCGGGGAAGACCACCACGACGGTGGCGATGGACTTCGGCCGGATCACGCTGGACCAGGATCTGATCCTGTACCTGTTCGGTACGCCGGGGCAGGACCGGTTCTGGTTCATGTGGGACGACCTGGTGCGCGGCGCGATCGGCGCGGTGGTGCTGGTGGACACCCGCCGGCTGGCGGACTGTTTCCCGGCGGTGGACTACTTCGAGAACAGCGGCCTGCCGTTCGTGATCGCGCTGAACGGGTTCGAGGGCCACCAGCCCTACTCGCCCGAAGAGGTCCGCGAAGCCCTCCAGATCGGCCCGGACGTCCCCATCATCACCACCGACGCCCGCCACCGCTCCGAAGCCAAGAGCACCCTCATCACCCTCGTGGAACACGCTCTGCTCGCCCGGCTGCACTGACCGCGTCCGGGGGTATGCCCTCTGTGTTCTTGAACACGCGCTCTGTCGATGTTCATAACAATCCATCGCGCGGCCCCTCGCTTTTCCCGCACCTCCCGGGAGCGCGGAGTATCTCTCCGTTGACAAAAAGCGGGGCTTTTGTGGCGCTCCGCACCGATGCCCGTTTCGCTCCGGCGGCACTTGGCTGGAATCAGGACGGTTCGGGGGATTGGAATCTCCCCTGGTCGCGTGCTGGAATCCACACAACTCCGCAGTCGTGACAGCCATGAGCGACGGTGTGCCGATGCCGAGAGGTGAGAGCCCAGTGAGGCGCAACAGTGCGACTCCCGCGTACCCCGGAGGGTCCGCGGCCCCCCGGACACCCGGGCGGGGCAACTTCACCCCGCCGTCGGTGGCCCGTCGGCCGGCCGAGGTGGAGATGGACCCCGACCCCCTGCCCGAGGTTCCCGCCTCCAGACTCGCCCCCCGCAACTGGCGGGTGGCGACCAAGCTCTACGCGATCCTCCTCATCCCGGTCCTGGTCGCCCTCGTGCTCGGCGGCTTCCGGGTGCACGACTCCTACGACCGGTGGCAGGAGGCCGACGACGCCCGGGCGATCGCCGAGCTGGTCCGCACCGCCTCCACCTACGCCCACGCGCTGATCGACGAGCGGGACGTCACCGCCCAGCCGCTGCTCCTCGGCGAGGAGGGCAGCCTCGTCGTGGAGGAGGCCCGCCGGACCACCGACCAGGCACAGGCCGAGTTCCACGCGCAGATAGCGGAGACACCGCTCACCGAGAGCCTCGAACGGCGTCTGGCGTCCGTCACCGCGGAGGAGGCCGACCTCGACTCGCTGCGGCAGCAGGCGTACACCGACGAGCTGCCCGGCGCCCAGACGGAGGAGCGGTACGTCCAGATCCAGCGCCCGCTGATGTCGCTCGCCAACGAACTGGGCCTGGGCACCGGCAACATCACCTCCTACGGCCGGGCCGTGTACTCGCTGTCCCTGGCGAAGTCGGCCAGCTCGCTCCAGCGCTCCATCGGCGTGCACATGCTTGTCGCCCCCGCCGACGACGAGGCGACGCGCGAGGCCATGCGGACGTCGTTCTCCTCCTACGCCTACCTGGAGCGCATCGCCCAGGCCGAGTACTTCGCGGCCGGCGACCCCGACGACCTGGGGCGGATGAGCGAGGTGGCGCAGTCGCAGTCCGACGACAAGGACCGGATGGTCGAGGCCATGAGCCGGCCGGGCGCCACCCCGGAGAGCCTCGCGGAGGAGGGCATCACCCCCGAGGCGTGGTTCCGGATGGCGACCACCGAGTTCGAGGCGTACCGCACCGCCGAGCGCGAGCTGGTGAACTCCGCGGTGCTCCAGACGCAGGACATCGCGTCGTCGGCCCGCCGCGACATGCTGATCAACTCCGTGGTCGTGCTCGCCGCGCTGTTCCTCGGCTTCGCCATCGCGGCCCTCATGGCCCGTTCGATGAGCCGCAACATGCAGCGCCTGCGCACCGCCGCCTTCGAGGTCGCCGAGCAGCGGCTGCCCGCCCTAGTCGATCAGCTCTCCCGCGCCAACGGGGGCGACGCCGACACCCGCGTCGCCCCGATCGCCATCACCAGCCAGGACGAGATCGGCGAGGTCGCGCGCGCCTTCGACCAGGTGCACCAGGAAGCGGTGCGGCTGGCGACCGAGCAGGCCCTGCTGCGCGGCAACGTCAGCGCGATCTTCACCAACCTCTCCAGCCGCAACCAGGGCCTCATCGAGCGCCAGATCGCGCTCATCAGCGAGCTGGAGAGCCACGAGGCGGACCCCGAGCAGCTCGAACACCTCTTCAAGCTGGACCACCTGGCGACCCGCATGCGCCGCAACAGCGAGAACCTGCTGGTCCTCGCCGGCGAGGAGCCCAGGCACCGCTGGAACCAGCCGGCCGCGCTCGTGGACGTGCTGCGCGCCGCGTCCTCCGAGGTGGAGGCGTACGCCCGGATCGACCTGTCCGGCGTTCCCGATCGCGACGTCCACGGCTCGGTCGTCAACGACCTGGTGCACCTGCTCGCCGAGCTGCTGGAGAACGCCACCTCGTTCTCCTCGCCGCAGACGAAGGTCCGCGTCACCGCCACCCGGCTGCCGGACGGCCGGATCATGATCGAGATCCACGACAAGGGCATCGGGCTCACCCAGGAGGACTTCGCCGAGATCAACAAGCGGCTGGCCGAGCCCCCCGCCATCGACGCCTCGGTCTCCCGCCGGATGGGCCTGTACGTGGTCGGCCGCCTCGCCGAGCGCCACAACATCAGGGTCCAGTTGCGGCCCTCGGGGGAGCAGTCGGGCACCACCTGTCTGGTCATGCTGCCGGGGGGCATCACCCTGCCGAGCCGGAGCCGCCCCCAGCGGCCGGAGGAGGACTTCACCGTCTCGCGGATCGTTCCCGCGCACCCGCCCGCGCTGGAGGACGACCGCAGGCCGCAGTCCCCGACCGCCGCCGACCTCGGCTTCGACGACTCGCGGTACGCGGCGGGCGACACCGCGCGGCTCGACCCGGTGGGCCGTTTCCCGCTGCCCGGCGAGCGCCGCCCGGCCCTCGGGCCGCAGCCTGTCTCTCATCCTCATCTGACGTTGCCGACGTAGAGGAGAGATTAGGCCACCGTTGTGGCTGCCTCATGAAAGCAGTAAGCTCTGCAATCCTGCCGTTGCGCGTCTGCATTTCCCAACACACACAATCTCCAGCCAGCCGGGCTACGGACGGCCCGCGCCGGAGCCGCCCCAGTCCGGCCATCCCGGGTTCGGCTCGTTCCCGCCGTCGCCGCTCCCCGGGCCGCAGCGGGCCGTTCCGCCGGCGTCGTCCCAGCCGCCGCCGCCCCGGCAGTCGCTGCGCCCGCCGGTCCGCCCGGCGGCGCAGCCGCCCGCGGGCCCGCTTCCGGCCGGACCGCCGCCCGCGGCCCCGATGACCGAATCACCGCACGGGAGTCCCGCCGGAGGCCCGCAGCGCGTAGGCTTCGGTGGACCGGACCCCGTGGCGGCCGAGTTCCGCACGAGGACCAGTGCGGGTCTTCCCCGCCGTGAACGACACTGGAAGCAGTCCGAGGAGGAACCGGCAGAGCGACCGCGGGAGGAGTCCCGGGCCCCGCTGCCCGGGATGGCGCGGTGGGAGAGCCGCGGACCGCGCCGGGAGGAGCAGCCGGCCGGCACGACGGCCTCCGGCCTTCCGAAGCGGGTTCCCCGCGCCAATCTCACCGAGCACACCACACCCGAACCGACCGACCCCGGCGGGCCGCAGGTCTCCCGGGACCCCAACGACGTCCGCGGCAGGCTCACCAGCCTGCGCCGCGGGGTACAGCAGGGCCGCGGCGCGGTCACGAGCCGTGGCGAGCGGAACGACGAACGGGGCCACGGCCCCGGACAGACCTATGATCAGGAGCGTTAGTGTGAGCCCGATGAGCCAGGCGGCGCAGAACCTGAACTGGTTGATCACCAGTTTTGTGGAGAACACCCCGGGGGTGTCGCACACGGTGGTGGTGTCCGCTGATGGTCTTCTTCTGGCGTTGTCCGAGGGGTTTCCGCGGGATCGTGCTGATCAGTTGGCGGCGGTGGCGTCGGGTCTGACGTCGTTGACGGCTGGTGCTTCGCGGATCTTCGAGGGTGGTGCGGTGAATCAGACGGTGGTGGAGATGGAGCGGGGGTTTCTCTTCATCATGTCGATCTCGGATGGTTCGTCGTTGGCGGTGTTGGCGCATCCGGAGGCCGATATCGGTCTGGTGGGTTATGAGATGGCGTTGCTGGTGGATCGGGCCGGTTCGGTCCTGACGCCCGACCTGCGCGCCGAGCTGCAAGGAAGTCTGCTCAACTAGCAGACGACTTGTGCGGATTGGGGCCGCGCACCTTAAGGTGCGGAAGACGCGGCCAAGCGGCGAGCGCGGCATCCGCGATCGGCAGTGGGAGTCGGAGGAGGAACTGTGGCAACGCCCCCAGGCGGACCATACGGCAATGAGTACCCGGCGCAGCCGAACGGCGGCGGGCGCTTCAACTTCCCCTCGGCGCCGAGCGGCCAGGGCCAGGACCAGAACCAGAACCAGAACCAGTGGAACGGGTACGACCAGGGCGCCCAGGCCCAGCCGTATCCCGGCCCCACGCCCGAGGTACGGCCGATTCCCGCGCCGGCGCCGGGCGCCGCCCACCCGCCCGGGAACGGGTACCCGCAGGAGCGGCACCCGGCCGGCGCCCCGCCGAGGCGCCCCGGCGACAGCGAGACGCCGCAGCCTCTGGTGCGTCCCTATGCGATGACCGGCGGCCGGACCAGGCCCCGGTACCAGTTGGCGATCGAGGCGCTGGTGAGCACCACCGCCGACCCCGTCCAGTTGCACGGGCAGTTGCCGGAGCACCAGCGGATCTGCCAGCTCTGCTACGAGGTCAAGTCCGTGGCCGAGGTCTCCGCGCTCCTCACCATCCCCCTGGGGGTCGCGCGGATTCTGGTGGCCGATCTCGCCGAGGCGGGACTTGTCGCCATTCACCAGCCGGGTCATGACGCCGAGCCGGGTGGCCAGCCAGACGTGACTCTGCTCGAAAGGGTGCTCAGTGGACTTCGCAAGCTCTAAGGACGGCGGTCTATCCGCGCCGTCCCGTTCCACCACGTCCGCGAAGATCGTGATCGCGGGTGGGTTCGGTGTGGGGAAGACCACGTTCGTGGGGTCGGTGTCGGAGATCAATCCGCTGCGGACGGAGGCGGTGATGACGTCGGCGTCGGCGGGGATCGACGATCTGACGCACACCGCGGGGAAGACCACCACGACGGTGGCGATGGACTTCGGCCGGATCACGCTGGACCAGGACCTGATCCTGTACCTGTTCGGTACGCCGGGGCAGGACCGGTTCTGGTTCATGTGGGACGACCTGGTGCGCGGCGCGATCGGCGCGGTGGTGCTGGTGGACACCCGCCGGCTGGCGGACTGTTTCCCGGCGGTGGACTACTTCGAGAACAGCGGCCTGCCCTTCGTGATCGCGCTGAACGGGTTCGAGGGCCACCAGCCCTACTCGCCCGAAGAGGTCCGCGAAGCCCTCCAGATCGGCCCGGACGCCCCGATCATCACCACCGACGCCCGCCACCGCTCCGAAGCCAAGAGCACCCTCATCACCCTGGTCGAGCACGCCCTGATGGCCCGCCTGCGCTGACGCTTCCCGCCGTTCGCCTCCCGGACGGGGTCCGGGGGGTCGTGGGCGCTTGGCCTAGGCTGGGCCCGTGCGCATCGCCAGATTCTCCATCGACGGGACCGTCGGCTTCGGCGTGGTGGAAGCCGATCCGGAAGCGGGCGGTGAGCCCGTGCTGGACATCATCAAGGGCCACCCCTTCGCCGCGTTCGAGCGCTCCGGCCGCCGGGTGCCGCTGAGCAAGGTCAGACTGCTGCCGCCCGTGCTGCCCAGCAAGATCGTGGCCATCGGCCGCAACTACGCCGAGCACGCCCGCGAGTTGGGGAACACCGTCCCCGACGTCCCGGTCACCTTCTTCAAGCCCTCCACCTCCGTGATCGGCCACCGCGACGAGATCGCGTATCCCGCCTTCTCCTCCGACGTGCACCACGAGGCCGAGCTGGCCGTCGTCATCGGCCGCATGTGCCGCGACGTCCCCCGCTCCCGCGCCCGCGAGGTCATCCTCGGCTACACCTGCGCCAACGACCTGACCGCGCGCGACGTCCAGCGGCGCGAGGACCAGTGGGCCAGGGCCAAGGGCTTCGACAACGCCTGCCCGCTCGGCCCCTGGATCGAGACCGACCTCGACCCGTCCGACCTGGCCGTCATGTGCACCGTCAACGGTGAGCAGCGACAGCTCGGCCGCACCAGCGAGATGGTGCGCACGGTCGAGGATCTGATCGTGCACATCACCGAGTCGATGACGCTGCTGCCGCAGGACGTCATCCTCACCGGCACCCCGGCGGGCGTCGGACCGCTCCGCGTCGGCGACGAGGTCGCCGTCACCATCGAAGGCATCGGCACTCTCACCAACAAGGTCGTCAAGCGTGACTAGCCCAGCTCCCGTCCGTGTCCGTTTCTGTCCGTCCCCGACCGGCAACCCCCATGTCGGCCTGGTCCGCACCGCCCTGTTCAACTGGGCGTTCGCGCGCCACCACGGCGGCACCATGGTCTTCCGCATCGAGGACACCGACGCCGCCCGGGACTCCGAGGAGTCCTACGCCGCGCTGCTCGAAGCGATGCGCTGGCTCGGCCTGGACTGGGACGAGGGCCCCGAGAAG
Source organism: Streptomyces specialis (assembly GCF_001493375.1). GTDB lineage: Bacteria > Actinomycetota > Actinomycetes > Streptomycetales > Streptomycetaceae > Streptomyces > Streptomyces specialis. Next base: position 534,083 of record NZ_LN929896.1, on the reverse strand, counting down.
GGCGGCCCGCACGCCCCGTACCGGCAGTCGCAGCGCATGGACATCTACGCGGACGTCGCCGCCCGGCTGCTCGCGGCGGGGCACGCCTACCGCTGCTACTGCACGGCCGAGGAGCTGGAGCGGCGGCGGGAGGCCGCCCGGGCCGCCGGGAGGCCGTCCGGCTACGACGGCACGTGCCGCGACCTGTCGCCCGAGGCGGTCGCCGCCCACGAGGCGGAGGGCCGCACCCCGATGATCCGGTTCCGGATGCCGGACGAGCCGATCACCTTCACCGACCTGGTCCGCGGCGAACTCACCTTCACCCCCGAGAACGTGCCGGACTACGGCATCGTGCGGGCCGGCGGCGCCCCGCTGTACACCCTGGTCAACCCCGTGGACGACGCGCTGATGGGCATCACCCACGTGCTGCGCGGCGAGGACCTGCTCTCCTCCACGCCCCGTCAGATCGCCCTGTACCGGGCGCTGGCGGAGATCGGGGTGGGCGACGGCGCGACCCCGGCGTTCGGGCATCTGCCGTACGTCATGGGCGAGGGCAACAAGAAGCTCTCCAAGCGTGATCCGGAGTCCTCCCTCAACCTCTACCGGGACCGCGGCTTCCTGCCGTCCGGGCTGCTCAACTACCTGGCCCTGCTGGGCTGGTCGCTGGCGGAGGACCGGGACGTCTTCACGGTGGACGAGATGGTCGCGGCGTTCGACATCGGCGCGGTGAACGCCAACCCGGCGCGGTTCGACCCGAAGAAGTGCGAGGCGATCAACGCCACCCACATCCGGGAGCACCTGACGGTCGAGGAGTTCACGGCCGCGTGCGAGCCGTGGCTGCGGGCGCCGCACGCGCCGTGGAAGCCCGAGGCGTACGACCCGGCCGCGTTCGCCGCGCTGGCGCCGCTCGCCCAGACCCGGGTCACGGTCCTGTCCGACATCACCGACAACGTCGACTTCCTCTTCCTGGACGAGCCGGTCTCCGACGAGCAGTCCTGGGCGAAGGCGATGAAGCCCGGCGCCGAGGCCGTCCTCGCCTCGGCCCGTGCCCGCCTGGCCGAGGCGCCGGAGTGGACGGCCGAGCACCTGAAGGCGGCGGTCCTGGCAGCGGGCGAGGAGCACGGCCTGAAGCTGGGCAAGGCACAGGCCCCGGTCCGCGTCGCGGTGACGGGCCGCACGGTGGGCCTGCCGCTCTTCGAGTCCCTGGAGGTCCTGGGCCGCGACCGGACACTGGCCCGCGTGGACACCGCCCTGGCACGCCTGGGGAGCTGAGCCGGAGGGAACGGGCCCCGGAACGCATCTCGTTTTGGGGCACCGTTCTCGATCGGGTATTGTTTGGCGCGTCGCAAGGGCGGGCCGGAAAACCGGACCGCCGCGTGATCACCTGGACGACTCCCCCTGGCGGGGGTTGCGTTTTGGTGGGGTATGGTGTAATTGGCAGCACGACTGATTCTGGTTCAGTTAGTCTAGGTTCGAGTCCTGGTACCCCAGCGCGATCTCTCAACAAGATCGAGCCCCCGTTGTGTAGCGGCCTAGCACGCTGCCCTCTCAAGGCAGTAGCGCCGGTTCGAATCCGGTCGGGGGTACGGATCCGTGAGGATCTTGAGCGAGCCCCCGTTGTGTAGCGGCCTAGCACGCTGCCCTCTCAAGGCAGTAGCGCCGGTTCGAATCCGGTCGGGGGTACTCGGTCGAAAGAGTCAGGGCCCTCCGCCGGTGGCGGAGGGCCTTCTCGCGTTCCGGGCCGCGTCCGGAGGCGGTCTCATGTCTGGGTGCCGAAGCGCCGGGTCGCCTCCTCGGCCTGGGCCAGGCGCCGCAGGCTCAGCAGCACCGGCTCGTACAGCACGGTGAGCGCGACGGCCGCCTCCAACTGCGTCGTCGGCGCCCCGAACTCCTCGATGAGCGCGATCTCGTGGCCCGCGATGGCGGCGGCGGCCCGTCCGTACGGCAGGAGTTGGTCCACGTCGCATGGGTATCCCAGGCGGATCAGCGTGGCGAGGGCGGAGACCAGCATGCCGTGCGCCGGGTTCCCCGGCACGGGCCGCCAGCCGAGCCGGCGCTGCACCTCCTCGGCGGTGCGCCGGGCGGCGTCCACGGCGCCGTCCGCGCCGGACGGCGCCGGGCCGTGGGGGAGGGCGGAGACCGCCGTGCCGAGCCGGGTGAGCTGGTCCACCGACTCGTCCTCGACCGCGGCCAGGACCTTCCGCGCGGTGGCCACCGGCACCCGGCCCACCTGCACCAGCGCCCGCGCCAGGCGGAGCCTGCGCAGGTGCTCCTCGTCGTACTCGGCCTGGGTGGCGCTCACGCGCTCGCCGGGCGGCAGCAGGCCCTCCCGCAGGTAGTACTTGATCGTCGTGATGGAGACCCCGCTGCGCTCGCTCAGCTCCGCCAACCGCATCGACTCGTGCTCACCCCTTGTGTTCCCGTTCGGAGAGTGGCACTATCCAATCATGGATAGCCGAGCTATCCAATCTGGCGATCCACCGAGGGGTGGGCGGCGAGCGGGGAGGTCTGTGATGGGACGCGGGATCATCGAGGGGCGCATGACGGCGGGGACGGACGACGGGGTGACGGTCTTCCTGATCGGCATGCGGATCAACGACTTCCGGCATCCGCGGAGCTGGTGGCCGGTGTTCACGGCGATGCCCCGGATGCTGAAGGAGCTGTCGCGGGACCCGGAGAGCGGCCTGCTCGGCTACCGGCTGCTGCTGGGCGGCCCCCGGCTGTTCTACGTCGTGCAGTACTGGTCGTCCGAGGAGAAGCTGCTGGCGTACGCGTCGGCGCCGGACCGGGAGCACCGGCCGGCGTGGGCCGCGTTCAACCGCCGGGCGCGTGCCGCCCGGGGCCGGGTCGGCATCTGGCACGAGACCTATGTGGTGCCCGCGGGCGCGCACGAGGAGATGTACGTGGACATGCCGCCGTTCGGCCTGGGGGCGGCGACCGGGGTGGTGCCGGTCGGGCCGCGCGGCGAGACGGCCGCGGAGCGGCTGTCCGCGGTGGGGGAGCGGTGATCAGCCGCCGTTGCGCCTGAGCGCCTCGGTCAGCCGGCCCGCCGCGTCCAGCAGCGCCTGGGCGTGCATCCGCCCCGGGTGCCGGGTCAGCCGCTCGATCGGTCCGGAGACGGACACGGCGGCCACCACGCGGTTGGACGGGCCGCGCACGGGCGCCGAGACGGAGGCGACCCCCGGCTCGCGCTCGCCGATGGACTGGGCCCAGCCCCGGCGCCGGACGCCGGAGAGCGCGGTCGCGGTGAAGCGGGCTCCCTGGAGGCCGTGGTGCAGGCGCTCGGGCTCCTCCCAGGCGAGCAGGATCTGCGCCGCCGAGCCGGCCTTCATCGGCAGCGTGGAGCCCACGGGCACGGTGTCCCGCAGCCCGGAGAGGCGCTCCGCGGCGGCCACGCAGATCCGCATGTCGCCCTGGCGCCGGTAGAGCTGCGCGCTCTCGCCGGTCACGTCGCGGAGGTGGGTGAGCACCGGTCCGGCCGCGGCGAGCAGCCGGTCCTCGCCCGCGGCGGCGGCCAGCTCGGCCAGGCGCGGCCCCAGGATGAACCGGCCCTGCATGTCGCGCGCCAGCAGCCGGTGGTATTCGAGGGCCACGGCCATCCGGTGCGCCGTGGGTCTGGCCAGCCCCGTCGCCCCGACCAGGCCCGCTAGCGTGGCCGGTCCGGACTCCAGGGCTCCCAGCACGAGGGCGGCTTTGTCGAGCACGCCCACACCGCTGGAGTCGCCGCTAGAGTTGTCCATGCAACGATATTCGCGTCTCACAGTGTGAAACGCAAGTTCAATTTCGCGGGGAAAGCGCCACGCTGGTTCCGCGGACCGCGTCACCACGCGCCGCACGGTCACCGTCCGGCGCGAGGGGAACGGACGGCGACCCCCTCACCGACCAGCGGCACAGCCGAAGGGAAAAGCGATGGGACGGACACTGGCGGAGAAGGTCTGGGACGATCATGTCGTCCGGCGGGCGGAGGGCGAGCCCGATCTGCTCTACATCGACCTCCACCTGCTGCACGAGGTGACCAGCCCGCAGGCGTTCGACGGACTCCGCAAGAGCGGGCGGCGGGTGCGGCGCACGGACCTCACCATCGCCACCGAGGATCACAACACCCCCACCCTCGACATCGACAAGCCGATCGCGGACCCCGTCTCCCGCACGCAGTTGGAGACGCTCCGGAAGAACTGCGCGGAGTTCGGCGTCCGGCTGCACCCGCTGGGCGACGCCGAGCAGGGCGTCGTGCACGTCGTCGGGCCGCAGCTCGGGCTGACGCAGCCGGGTATGACGGTGGTGTGCGGGGACAGCCACACCTCGACCCACGGCGCCTTCGGCGCCCTCGCGTTCGGCATCGGCACCAGCCAGGTCGAGCACGTGCTGGCCACCCAGACCCTGCCCATGGCCCCGTTCCGGACCATGGCCGTCACGGTCCTGGGCGAGCTGCCCGAGGGCGTCACCGCGAAGGACCTGATCCTGGCGATCATCGCCAGGATCGGCACCGGCGGCGGCCAGGGCTATGTCATCGAGTACCGCGGCGAGGCCATCGAGAAGCTCTCGATGGAGGCCCGGATGACCATCTGCAACATGTCGATCGAGGCGGGCGCCCGGGCCGGGATGATCGCCCCCGACGAGACCACCTTCGCCTACCTGCGGGGCCGCGACCACGCGCCCCGGGGCACCGACTGGGACGCCGCCGTGGAGTACTGGCGGACGCTGCGCACGGACGACGACGCCGTCTTCGACCACGAGGTCGTCATCGACGCCGCGGAGCTGGCCCCGTTCGTCACCTGGGGCACCAACCCCGGCCAGGGCGCGCCGCTGTCCGCGTCCGTGCCCGACCCGGCCTCGTTCGAGGACGCCAGCGAGCGCCTCGCGGCCGAGAAGGCGCTGGAGTACATGGGCCTGACGGCCGGCCAGAAGCTGCGGGACATCTCCGTCGACACCGTGTTCGTCGGCTCCTGCACCAACGGCCGCATCGAGGACCTCCGCTCGGCCGCCGGGATCCTGGCGGGCCGCCGGATCGCCGACGGCGTGCGCATGCTCGTCGTGCCCGGCTCCGTGCGGGTCGCGCTCCAGGCCGTCGAGGAGGGGCTGGACAAGGTGTTCACGGCTGCCGGCGCCGAGTGGCGGCACGCGGGCTGTTCGATGTGCCTGGGCATGAACCCGGACCAGCTCTCCCCGGGCGAGCGCTGCGCCTCGACCTCCAACCGCAACTTCGAGGGCCGGCAGGGCAAGGGCGGTCGTACTCACCTGGTCTCGCCGCAGGTCGCCGCGGCCACGGCCGTCACCGGCCACCTCGCGTCCCCGGCCGATCTGGCCGACGTCCCCACCCCCGTGGAGGTCTGAGTCATGGAAGCATTCACCACGCACACCGGCCGCGCCGTCCCGCTGCGCCGGGGGAACGTCGACACCGACCAGATCATCCCCGCGCACTGGCTGAAGAAGGTCACCCGCGACGGCTTCGAGGACGGGCTGTTCGAGGCGTGGCGCAAGGACCCGGAGTTCGTGCTGAACCGGCCGGAGCGCCGGGGCGCCACGGTGCTGATCGCCGGCCCCGACTTCGGCACCGGCTCCTCCCGCGAGCACGCGGTGTGGGCCCTCCAGAACTACGGCTTCAAAACCGTCATCTCGGCCCGCTTCGCCGACATCTTCCGCGGCAACTCGCTGAAGAACGGCCTGCTGACGGTGGTGCTGCCGCAGGCGACCGTGGACGCGCTGTGGGAGCTGACCGAGGCCGACCCCACCGCCGAGGTCACGGTCGACCTCGTCGGCCGGGTGGTGCGCGCCGAGGGGGTCGAAGCCCCCTTCGAGCTCGACGAGAACGCCCGCTGGCGGCTGCTCGAAGGGCTGGACGACATCAGCATCACGCTCCGCGAGGAGGACGCGATCGCCGTCTATGAGCGCGGCCGCCCCAACTGGAAACCTCTTACCACGCAAGGCGCCTGACACCCGCTCACCACACGCCCCCGCCGGTTCCGACCGGCGGGGGCGTTGTTCTGACAGGCCGTCACGACACGGGCGTTGAGGGCTTAGGGGGCGATAACAGGCCCAAGGTGGCACAATCGGCCGCATGGAACGCGACGGTCAACTCGAACTCTACGACCGCGTCGCCGCTCGACTGAAGGACGCGCACCGCACGGTGCGGGCCCTGCAAGTGCCTGAGGACGTACGGCAGGCTCTCACCCGGAAACTGCTGATCATCACCGCGGCCGCCAAGCAGGACCTGCCCGGGGCCGCTCGCCGTCTGGACCGGCTGATGGAGGACGTTGACGCGGGCCGGCTGCCGTCGGGGGTACCCGGCGACGGCCGTGACGGGACTTCGTGATGGTCGAGTTCGTTGCGACACAAGGGTGATTCGCCCGTTTCGCGTTTGATTTGCGGAATATATCTGCCTAACGTGCGAAAAAGCTTGAACACATTCGTTCCAGCAAGGCCTGCGAAGGGGAAGACGTGAACAAGGCGCAACTCGTAGAAGCGATTGCCGACAAGCTCGGCGGCCGTCAGCAGGCGGCCGACGCGGTGGATATCGTGCTCGACGCCATCATCCGCGCGGTGGTCGCCGGGGAGCGCGTCTCGGTGACGGGCTTCGGCTCGTTCGAGAAGGTCGACCGTCCGGCGCGGTACGCGCGGAACCCCCAGACCGGCGAGCGCGTCCGGGTCAAGAAGACGTCCGTGCCGCGCTTCCGCGCCGGACAGGGCTTCAAGGACCTGGTCGCGGGAACGAAGAAGCTCCCCAAGAACGACGTCGCCGTGAAGAAGGCCCCCAAGGGCAGCCTTTCGGGCGGCACCACCACCAAGAAGGCCACCACCAAGAAGGCGGCGGCGAAGAAGACGACCGCCAAGAAGACCACCGCGAAGAAGGCCCCGGCGAAGAAGGCCACCGCCAAGAAGACCGCGGCGAAGAGCACCGCCAAGAAGGCCCCGGCCAAGAAGGCCACCGCGAAGAACGCCCCGGCCAAGCGGGCGCCGGCCCGCACCACCACCGCCAAGAAGGCCGCCGCACGCCGCCAGTGATCACCGTCAGCACTCGGGGCCACCCCGCGGGCCGGACTCCTCCCCAGGAGCCCGGCCCGCTGTCGTTCGCGCCCGGCGGCTACGCTCGGGGCATGCAGGCCACCGCGTACACCTACGATCCGCAGACCCGCTCCGGCAGTGTCCTGCTGGACGACGGCACCCCGCTGGAGTTCGGCGCCGACGCCTTCGACGCCGGCGGCCTGCTCCTGCTGCGCCCCGGCCAGCGCGTGCGGATCGAGGTGACCGGGGAAGGCGACCGGCGCCGCGTCACGTTGCTGACCCTGCAGACGCTGTAAGCCGCCGCGCGCCCGCGGCCGTCCTCGGCCCGACGCCCAGCGCCAGCGCCGCCCACAGATCCGCCCCGGTGTCCACGTCGCGCCGCACGCTGTCCACCCCGGCGAGCGTCAGTTCCACCGCGCCGGACGCCAGATGCCGTTCCCGCGACGGCCCGCCGAAGCGCGGTCCCAGCGGTTTCCCGGCCGCGGCCGTCAACAGCGTGGTGCCGATGCCCGCCGCGTCGGCCAGGAAGGCCCGCGCGGCTCCCTCCGCCGCCGCGAGCACGCGGGCGAGTTCCGCCGGACGCAGCGCGGGCAGATCGGCGTTGAGCACGGCCACCGCCGCGTCCGGGGCGGCGTCCCGCACGGCGTCGGCACCGTACGTCAGCGCCGCGTTGAGTCCCCGGCCCGGGGCGTCGGGCACGATCCTGGCGCCCAGCGCCGCGAGGCACCGCCCGGCCAGCGGATCGTCCGTGACGACCACCACGTCCCGTACCGCCGCGCACGCCAGGACGGCGGCCACCGTGTCCTCGGCGAAGGCCAGCGCGAGCGAGGGCCGCAGCGTGTCCCCGGCCACGGGCGCGAGCCTGCTCTTGGCCAGCGCCAGCGGCTTCAGGGGCACCACCAGCGACCATCGGGTGTCTCGCATCCTGCCATTCTCCTCGTCCTGATCATCCTGATCGTCCCCGGCCGGTGGGGAGCGGTCGCCCGGCGGCGGCCTTCCGGTGCCCGCGCGAGCGGTGCGCATTAGGGTGCAAACAGACCCGCCGTGACGGTGAGGTTCGCTGGGCGGCCCCCGGCCCGGGGCGAGCGCGATCCGGCTGTCCGCACCGGGCCACGTCGGAGCAGCGCAAGAGGAGAGGGTGACCGAGTGTCTCGCCGCAGAATCGGCTTCTGGTACCGATTGGCCGCAATTCTGGTAAAACCGCCGCTGTTGCTGCTCTTCAGCCGGGACTGGCGGGGAATGGAGCATATTCCCGATGAGGGGGGATTCATCACGGCGGTGAATCACAACTCCTATCTCGACCCGCTCTCCTACGCGCACTTCCAGTACAACACCGGCAGGCCGCCGCGATTCCTCGCCAAGGTCAGCCTCTTCCAGCGCGGCGCCGTCGGCCGATTCATGCGGGGCACCGGCCAGATCCCCGTCTACCGGGACACCCTCGACGCCGCCGACGCCTTCCGCGCCGCCGTGGAGGCCGTGCACCGGGGAGAATGCGTCGCGTTCTACCCCGAGGGCACGCTCACCCGCGACCCGCGGCTGTGGCCCATGGAGGGCAAGTCGGGCGCCGCCCGCGTCGCGCTCCTCACCCGGGCCCCCGTCATCCCCGTCGCCCAGTGGGGCGCCCACGAGGCGATGCCGCCCTACGCCACGGAGCGACGACTCCGGCTGCGCCCCCGCAAGACGCTCGTCGTCGTCGCGGGACCGCCCGTCGATCTGGGCGAGTTCTACGGCCGGCAGCCCACCCCCGAGGTGCTGCGCGAGGCGACGGACCGCATCATGGATGCCATCACCGAACTGTTGGCCGACGTGCGCCACGAGCCCCCGCCCGCGGAGCGCTATGCCCACCGCCGGACGACGCCCGAGCGGCGCGTCCGGCGGACCGCCCCGGAGGAGGAGAACGCGGAGTGACACGTGCCGCCGTCTACGGAACCGGCTCCTGGGGGACCGCGTTCGCCATGGTCCTCGCCGACGCGGGCTGCGAGGTGACCCTGTGGGGCCGCCGCCCCGAGCTGGCCGAGGCCGTCAACACGGCCCGGGTCAACCCGGACTCCCTGCCCGGCATCGAGCTGCCCAAGGGGCTGCGGGCCACCCCCGACCCCGCCGAGGCGGCACGGGACGCGGAGTTCACCGTGCTCGCCGTCCCGTCGCAGACGCTCCGCGGCAACCTCGCCGCCTGGGCCGGCCTGCTGGCGCCCGACACCGTCCTCGTCTCCCTGATGAAGGGCGTCGAACTGGGCACCGCGAAGCGGATGAGCGAGGTCGTCGAAGAGGTCGCGGGCGTGGGACCGGAGCGGGTGGCCGTGCTCTCGGGACCCAACCTCGCCCGGGAGATCGCCGAACGGCAGCCCGCCGCCTCCGTCGTCGCCTGCCGCGACGAGGAGGTGGCCCGACGGCTCCAGGCCGCCTGCCACACGCCGTACTTCCGCCCGTACACCAACACCGACGTGGTCGGCTGCGAACTGGGCGGCGCCGTGAAGAACGTCATCGCGCTCGCCGTCGGCATCGCCGACGGCATGGGCCTGGGCGACAACACCAAGGCGTCGCTGATGACCCGCGGCCTCGCCGAGACCGCGCGTCTGGGGCTCGCCATGGGCGCCGACCCGCAGACGTTCGCCGGGCTCGCCGGCATGGGCGACCTGATCGCCACCTGCTCCTCGCCGCTCTCCCGCAACCACACCTTTGGCACCAACCTCGGCCGCGGCATGACGCTGGAGGAGACCATCGCCGTCACCCGGCAGACCGCCGAGGGCGTCAAGTCCTGCCGTTCCGTCCTCGACCTGGCGCGCCGTCATGGCGTCGACATGCCGCTGACGGAGACGGTGGTGGGCATCGTGCACCGCGGTACCGCCCCCCAGGTGGCCGTCGAAGAGCTGATGTCGCGAACCGCCAAGGCCGAACACCGCTGACGGAGGCGACCCCGTTGGGTAGCCTCAGAGCGTTATGAGCAGCGAGCCCTCTTCCCAGAGCCCCAAGCCCCGCGTCGCCGTCGTCTTCGGCGGCCGAAGCTCGGAGCACGCCATCTCGGTGGTCACCGCCGGAGCCGTGCTGCGCGCCATCGACCGCACCCGTTACGACGTGCTGCCCATCGGCATCACCGCCGACGGACGGTGGGCCCTGACCGCCGACGATCCGGACCGGATGGCGATCAGCGAACGCCGGATGCCCAGCGTCGAGCAGATCGCCGAGCCCGGCGCGGGCGGCGTGCTGCTGCCCATCGACGCGGGCCGCAGCGAGGTGGTCTACGCCGAGCCCGGCTCGGTGCCCAAGGACCTCGGCGAGGTCGACGTCGTCTTCCCGCTGCTCCACGGCCCGTACGGCGAGGACGGCACGCTCCAGGGGCTGCTGGAGCTGTCCGGGGTGCCGTATGTCGGGGCGGGCGTGCTGTCCTCGGCGATCGGCATGGACAAGGAGTACATGAAGCGCGTCTTCGTCTCCTTCGGCCTGCCCGTCGGCCCGTACACCGTGATCCGCCCCCGCGAGTGGGAGAACGACCCGTCGGCGGCCAGGAAGAGAGTCGTGGACTTCGCGGCGGAGCACGGCTGGCCGCTGTTCGTGAAGCCCGCCCGCGCCGGCTCCTCCTTCGGCATCTCCCGCGTGGACGACCTCTCCGGTCTGGAGGACGCGCTGGCGGAGGCCCGCCGCCACGACCCCAAGGTCATCGTGGAGTCGCTGCTGCGGGGGCGCGAGATCGAGTGCGGCGTGCTGGAGTTCGAGGACGGCCCCCGCGCCAGCGTGCCGGCCGAGATCCCGGCCGTCTCCAGCCACGCCTTCTACGACTTCGAGGCCAAGTACATCGACTCGGCCGAGGGTATCGTCCCGGCGCCCCTGACCGAGGAGCAGACGGCCCGGGTCCGGGAGCTGGCCGTGCGCGCCTTCGACGCGGCCTCCTGCGAGGGCCTGGTGCGCGCCGACTTCTTCCTGCTGGAGAACGGCGAGTTCGTCATCAACGAGATCAACACCATGCCCGGCTTCACACCGATCTCGATGTTCCCGCGGATGTGGCAGGCCAGCGGTGTGGACTACCCCGAGCTGGTGGACCGCCTCATCCAGGCCGCGCTGCGCCGCCCGACCGGGCTGCGCTGACGGTCACCGCGCGTACAGCGGGTCCGGCGGGATGTGCGCCTCGACCGCCTCGGCCACGTCGAGCAGCGGATCGACCTCGGGGGCGTAGTCGTCGGGCACGGTCATCTCGACGAACACCTCGCGTCCCGTGGTGGTGAACCGCTTGCCGCCGGACTCCTCCTCCAGGAGCCACGACACCCCGTTCACCTCCACCGCGTCGGCCGTCGGATCGTAGGTCTCGCTGCCCGGGGTCAGCAGCTCCGGGCGCGGGACGCCGCAGCGCAGCACGATCGCGGGGTCCCCCCATACCGCGGCGAACTCCATCCCGTCCGCGGCCGATACGCGTTCCTCGCCGTCCACGCGTCCGGGCAGGTCGCCCGCCAGCTCCCGGCACGCGTCCGCCGCCTCGCCGGTGGGGGTCGGTTCCGTCACCTCGGGGCCGTCCCCTCCCGAGGCGCACGCCGCCGACACCAGCGCCGCGCACACCAGCGGCAGCGCCCGAAGTGCCTTGAAGGTCATCCAGCGAGCATAAGCGGTGCTACAGATGCACGACCGGGCAGGTCAGCGTGCGCGTGATACCGGTCACCCGCTGCACCTCGGCGACCACCAGCCGCCCCAGCTCGTCCACGCTCCCGGCCTCCGCCCGCACGATCACGTCATAGGGACCCGTGACGTCCTCGGCCTGGAGGACACCTGGGATCTTGGAGATGACGTCGGCCACGGTGGACGCCCTGCCCACCTCGGTCTGGATCAGGATGTACGCCTGTACCACGGGTCCTCCACAGCGGCTACGAGGAACGGGGGCGCTACCGTAGCGCGTCATGACCAGCACCGGGGAGACATCAGGCCGCCGCTGGTCACGGCAGGTTGACGGATGGCCGCGAGACGAGCATGAGGAGAGCTGAGTGAAGGGCAGTGTGGGGGAGCTCGGGGAGTTCGGGCTGATCCGGGAGCTGACGTCCCGGATCACCGGGACGCCCGCGGTGCGGCTGGGCCCGGGGGACGACGCGGCGGTGGTGGCGGCCCCGGACCGCAGGGTCGTCGCCACCACCGACATCCTGCTGGAGGGACGGCACTTCCGCCGCGACTGGTCCACCGCGTACGACGTCGGCCGCAAGGCCGCCGCCCAGAACCTCGCCGACGTCGCCGCGATGGGCGCCGTGCCCACGGCGGTGCTCGTCGGGCTCGTGGTCCCCGCCGAACTCCCCGTCACCTGGCCCGTGGAACTGATGGACGGCATCCGCGACGAATGCCGCGTCGCCGGCGCCGGAGTGGCCGGCGGGGACGTGGTCAGGGGCGACCTCATCACCGTCTCCATCACGGCCCTGGGCGACCTGCGCGGCCGGGAGCCCGTCACCCGGTCCGGCGCCAGAGCCGGGGACATCGTCGCCGTCACCGGCTGGCTGGGCTGGTCGGCCGCCGGGCACGCCGTCCTCTCCCGCGGCTTCCGATCCCCCCGCGCGTTCGTCGAGGCCCACCGCCGGCCCGAGCCGCCCTACGTCGCGGGCCCGGCCGCCGCCGCCCTCGGCGCCACCGCCATGACCGACGTCAGCGACGGACTCGTCGCGGACCTCGGGCACATCGCGCTCAGCAGCAAGGTGCGCGTCGACATCGTCTCCGCCTCGCTGGACGTCCCCGCCCAGATGTCGGACATCGGGCAGGCCGTCGGCGTCGACCCGCTCCAGTGGGTCCTCACCGGCGGCGAGGACCACGCGCTCGTCGCCACATTTCCGCCCGAGACCAAACTGCCCGCCCGCTGGCGGACGATCGGCCAGGCCCTGCCCGCGCGCGGCCGGAACGCCCCGCCGGTGACCGTGGACGGCGCCGCCTGGGACCAGGCGGGCGGCTGGGACCACTTCGGCGCCTGACGCGTGCCCGCAGGTACCGTCGGGGCCATGCCGACACCTCCACGCGTGCTCACCGTCGCCGGCTCCGACTCGGGCGGCGGCGCGGGCATCCAGGCCGACCTCAAGACCATGCTGGCGCTCGGCGTCCACGGCATGAGCGTGATCACCGCCGTCACCGCGCAGAACTCCCTGGGCGTCCGCGGCGCCTGGGAGCTGCCCGCCGAGGCCGTCACCGCGCAGTTCCGCGCCGTCGCCGACGACATCGGCGTCCAGGCCGTCAAGACCGGCATGCTCGCCACGGCGGAGATCGTCGAGCTGGTCGCCGGGCTGCTGGCCGGCACCGGTGTCCCGGTGGTGGTCGATCCGGTCGGCGTCTCCAAGCACGGCGACCCGCTGCTGGCCGCCGACGCGCTGCACGCCGTGCGTACCCGCCTGTTGCCGGTCGCGACCGTCGCCACCCCCAACCTGCCCGAGGTCGCGCAGATCACCGGCGTCCGGGTCGCGACGGAGACCGACATGCGCCGCGCGGCGGCGGCGATCCTCGCCCACGGCCCGCGCTGGGCGCTGATCAAGGGCGGTCATCTGCCGGGCGAGGCCACCGACCTGCTCACCGACGGCACCGCCGAGCACTGGCTGCGCGCCCCGCGCCACGACAACCGCCACACCCACGGCACCGGATGCACGCTCGCCTCCGCGATCGCCGCCCGGCTCGCCCACGGCGACGCGGTGCCCGACGCGGTGGCCGCCGCCAAGGAGTACGTCACCGGTGCCATCGCGGCGGGCTTCCCGCTGGGCGCGGGCATCGGGCCGGTCGACCACGGCCACGGCATGCGAAAAGCCGGTCCGTCGTGAGCGACGGACCGGCTTCTCAGCGGTCTCACGGGCGCGTCAGCGCGTGACCTTGCCCGCCTTGATGCACGAGGTGCAGACGTTGAGGCGCTTCGGCGTCCCCTGCACCACGGCCCGCACCCGCTGGATGTTCGGGTTCCAGCGGCGGGGGGTCCGGCGGTGCGAGTGGGAGATGCTGTTGCCGAAGCCCGGCCCCTTGCCGCAGACGTCGCAGTTGGCAGCCACGGGTCACTCCAAAGACAGAAATTTACGCGGGGATCCCGGAACTCCTCGGCTCCGGTGAGGTCCGCCCGGTGCGTGGCCGACTGAAGGCGGCGGCATCGGGCAACCGGAGAAGCATACCCCGCGCTTTCCCGATCGGCGAAATCGCTCCCGCGCCGGACCGGGGCTTAAGCTGCCCCCCGGCCGTTCACCGACAGCCGTTCACCGACAGCCGTTTCCCCGGGCCGAGGAGGTCGCCACGTGCCGCAGCCGCTCGACGCCGCAGCGGTACGGCGCTGGTGCCGCATCGCCCTGGACGTCGTGGGCCGGGCCCGCGAGGACATCGACGCGATCAACGTGTTCCCCGTCGCGGACGGCGACACCGGCACCAACCTCTACCTGACCGTCGAGTCCGCCGCGCAGGCCGTCGCGGCGGCCGAACCGGCCCGCCCGACCCTCGCCGAGGCGGCCCACGCCATGGCGCACGGCGCCCTCATCGGCGCCCGGGGCAACTCCGGCACGATCCTCGCCCAACTCCTGCGCGGCATGGCCGGGGTGCTCGCCGCCGAGCCCGAACCGGCCGGCCCCGGCACCCTGGCCCGCGCGCTGCGCCGCGCCGCCGCCGCCGGGTACGAGGCGGTCGCCCACCCCGTCGAGGGCACCATGCTCACCGTCGCCGTGGCCGCCGCCGAGGCGGCCGGGCAGGCCGCGCGCGCCGGGGGCGACACCGCCGACGTCGCGGCGGCGGCCCGCGCCGGAGCCGGGACGGCGCTGGCCGCGACGCGGGCCCAGCTCGCCGCACTCGCCGAGGCGGGCGTGGGGGACGCGGGCGGCAGCGGCCTGGTCGCCCGCCCCGACGCCCTCGGCGCGGCCCCCTCCGGCCGCGCCCCCGCCGTCTCGCCGCGCGAGCGCCTGGGCCGCTCCACCGCGCCGCGCGCCGGCGGCCCGGCGGGCGCGGAGTGTCACGAGCCCGCCGACGCGGCGGGCGCCTACGAGGTCACCTACCTGCTCGACGCCCCCGACGCCCCCGTCGCCGCGCTGCGGGCGCGGCTGGACGCGCTCGGCGACTCGCTGGTCGTCGTCGGCGGCGACGGCCTGTGGCACGTCCACGTGCACCCCCCGGAACCGGGAGCGGCCGTCGAGGCGGGCATCGAGGCCGGCCGGCCGCACCGGGTCCGTATCACCGCCCTGGCCGCGACGGGCCCGCCCCGCGCCCCCCGCGCCGGCCGTGTCATCGTCTCGGTCCTGCCGGGCGACGGGCTGGCCGGGCTGTGCGAGGAGGCCGGCGCCGTCACCCTCACCGTGCTCCCCGAGGAGCCGCCCGGCGGCGGCGAGCTGGCCGCCGCGATCCTCGGCACCGGCGCCCGCGAGGTCGTCCTGCTGCCCAACGACGACGCGCTGTGGCACGCCGCCGCCGCGGCGGCCGAACAGGCCCGGGCCGGCGGCGTGCGCGTCGCCGTCATCCCCACCCGCTCCCCGGTGCAGGGCATCGCGGCGCTCGCCGTGCACGCCGCCGAGCGCCGCTTCGACGAGGACGTCGTCGCCATGACGGCCGCCGCCGGCGCCACCCGCTTCGGCGAACTGGCCGTCGCGGAACGGCAGTCCTGGACCACCGCGGGCATCTGCCAGGCCGGGGACGCGCTCGGCCTGATCGACGGCGACGTCGCCGTCATCGGCACCGACCTCGCCGATGTCGCCGGCGACGTGCTGGCCCGGATGCTCTCCGCCGGCGGCGAACTGGTCACCCTGGTGATCGGCACCGGCGCCCCCGCCGGGCTCGCCGCCCGCCTGGAGGCCCAGGTCCGCCGGGGGCACCTCGGCGTGGACACGGTGGTCTACGAGGGACGGCAGAGCGCGCCGCTGCTCATCGGCGTCGAATAGGCCGAACAGGCGGACGGCCGCCGGGGGCCGGCGTCCGTCGGCCGCTGTCGGCGCCATGGTGTGCAATGGGCGGCGTGACCGCACTGCACGAGCCCCTCACCAAGGTCGTCGGCGGCACCACCGCCAAGGTGATGGCCGCCCACCTCGACCTGCACACGGTCGGAGACCTGCTCCACCACTACCCCCGCCGGTACGCCGAGCGCGGCGAGCTCACCCGGCTGCCCGACCTGCCGCCGGACGAGCACGTCACGGTCGTCGCGGAGATCGCGGACACCCGGTCCGCCACGTTCAACCGCGGCAGCGGCGTGCGCCTGGAGGTCACGCTCACCGACGGCAGCGGCCGGCTCCAGCTCGTCTTCTTCGGCAGGCGCGCCGTCCACCACCACGAGAAGGTGCTGCTGCCGGGCCGGCGCGGCATGTTCGCCGGGAAGGTCACGCAGTTCAACGGCAGACTCCAGCTCTCCCACCCCGCCTACGAGCTGCTGGACGAGGACGACGAGGCGGACGGCGGCTCGGCGGCCGTGGCCGGGTTCGCCGGCCGGCCGCTGCCGATCTACCCGGCCGCCCGGCAACTGGAGTCGTGGCGGATCGCCAAGTCCGTCGAGGTCGTGCTCGACTCCCTGGCCGCCGTCGGCTGGGAGGGGCTGGCCGACCCGCTCCCCGCCGCCCTGCGCGCCCGGCAGGGGCTGATCGAACTGCCGGAGGCGTTCGAGAAGGTGCACCGGCCGCGCGGCAAGCAGGACATCGCCGACGCGCGGGCGCGGCTGAAGTGGGACGAGGCGTTCGTGCTCCAGGTCGCGCTGGCCCGCCGCCGCGCCGCCGCCCCCGCCCCCCCCGCCTCCCCCCCCCCCCCCCTCCCCCCGCCCCCCCCCCCGGTGATCGGCTCCCGATCACACTCGCCGGTGATCGGCTCCCGAACCGACAGTTGCAGTATCCTCTTCGTCGTCAGCGTCAGAGGTGTATAGTAGACAGACCGAGGGTCAGGTCCGGGTCAGCGAGGAGATCTTCGCCGACCTGGCCGCCGAGCACCCGATGCACCGGCTGTTGCAGGGCGAGGTGGGCAGCGGCAAGACCCTGGTCGCGCTGCGCGCCATGCTCGCCGTCGCGGACTCGGGCGGCCAGTCCGCGCTGCTGGCGCCCACCGAGGTGCTCGCGCAGCAGCACCACCGGTCGGTCACCGAGATGATGGGGCCGCTCGCCGAGGGCGGCATGCTGGGCGGCGCCGAGCGCGGCACGAAGGTGGTGCTGCTGACCGGTTCCATGGGCGCCGCCGCCCGGCGCCGGGCGCTGCTCGACGCGGCGACCGGCGAGGCGGGCATCGTCATCGGCACCCACGCGCTGATCGAGGACGTGGTGAAGTTCCACGACCTCGGGCTCGTCGTCGTGGACGAGCAGCACCGGTTCGGCGTCGAGCAGCGCGACGCCCTGCGCGCCAAGGGCAAGCGGCCCCCGCACCTGCTGGTGATGACCGCGACGCCCATCCCGCGCACGGTCGCCATGACGGTCTTCGGCGACCTGGAGACCTCGGTCCTGGACCAGCTCCCCGAGGGACGCTCCCCGATCGCCAGCCATGTCGTCCCCGCCCGCGACAAGCCGCACTTCCTCTCCCGCGCGTGGGAGAGGGTCCGCGAGGAGGTCGAGGCCGGCCACCAGGCGTACGTGGTCTGCCCGCGCATCGGGGACGGCGACGAGCCGGGCGCGCCCGCCCGGAAGGGCCAGGCGGCCAGGGAGCCGGCGGCGGACGCCGAGGGCGAGGAGCGGCGGCCCCCGCTGGCCGTCCTCGACGTCGCCGCCGAGCTGGCGGCCGGGCCGCTGGGCGGTCTGCGCGTCGAGGTCCTGCACGGCCGCCTCGCGCCGGACGCCAAGGACGACGTGATGCGCCGCTTCGGGGCCGGGGAGATCGACGTCCTGGTGGCCACCACGGTGATCGAGGTCGGGGTCAACGTGCCCAACGCCACCGCCATGGTGATCATGGACGCCGACCGGTTCGGCGTCTCCCAGCTCCACCAGTTGCGCGGACGCGTCGGCCGGGGGACCGCCCCCGGGCTCTGTCTGCTGGTCAGCGAGGCGCCGGAGGGCGCCGCCGCCAGGACGCGGCTGGCGGCGGTGGCGGCCACGACCGACGGCTTCGAGCTGTCCCGCATCGACCTGGAGCAGCGCCGGGAGGGCGACGTCCTGGGCCAGGCGCAGTCCGGCGGGCGCAGCAGCCTGCGGATGCTCACCGTCATCGAGGACGAGGAGGTCATCGCCGAGGCCCGCGCGGAGGCCACCGCCCTGGTCTCGGCCGACCCGGAGCTGACCGGTTCCCCGGCCCTGCGGACGGCGCTGGACGCGCTGCTCGACGCGGAGCGCGAGGAGTTCCTCGACAAGGGCTGACCTGCGGCGGAGGGGCGCCTGACGGCCCGTCAATTGTCAGTGCCCCCTGCGAGAATGGACCCAGTCCGCACCGATCCATCCGGGATCGTGCGGGAGTGGACCGTTGGGGGTTGCTCGATGGCATTCCGGCACATCAACGAACTGCCGCTCGGCGACAAGATCTTCCGCGTCGAGCTGGCGAGCGACGACGACATCACCGTGACCCTGACCCTGACCGGCTGGCGGGAGGCGCTGCCCGAGGTGCCCCTGGCCTCCGGCTCGCTCACCATGCCGCTGGCCGACGTCCCCGCGTTGCGCATCGCCCTCAATCGGGGGCTGCGCGCGCTCGCCCTGGCCGCCGACGTCGCGGAGCCGATCCCGGACCGGGACATCCTGCGCGAGCTGTTCCCCGGCCACGGCGCCCCCTGGATCCCGCAGCACGAGGAGGACCTGACCCGCCGGTTCCACGCCGGCGAGACCATCGCCCGCATAGCGGCCCGCTTCGGCCGCACCCCCGACTCCGTGCGGACCAAGCTCCGCGAGCTGGGCCACGACCCGCGCCGCCCGGAGCACTGCCCGCCCGACGGCTGCATGTCCTGGTCGCGCTACGCGTCGCCGGTCCTCATCGGCTCCGCCGGCCCGGCCGGTTCCGCCGAGGAGACGAGTGGGAGCTGACGACGTGCTCAGCGGGTGCTCATCCGCCGCGCACATGTTCTTGATTCCGTAAAGGGGGTCCCCCGGAGCGCATCCGGGGGACTACGGTGAGTACGCACGGGCATCGGACGCCGCATACCGGAAGGATTCAGCATGACCGATCGCCGCGAAGCTCCGCGGGACCGGAGCCTCGGGCCGGACGCGCTCACCGTGCTGGGAGTCAGGATCCCGGGCCAGCGGGCGTATCCGGGGCAGGACTCGTCTGAGCACGCCCGTCGGCTGCTCCGCCGCGCGGTCAACCCCGACCGCCCCGGCGAGGAGATACTCCGCCTGCTGTCGGCCGCCCGGGGTTATGGCATCGAGCGCCTGCCCGAGCCCCGCGGCCACGCCGGCGGCGGGCACTGGTGCTCCCTGTACGAGCACGCCTTCCTGCTCGACGACGACAGCGAGCTGTGTCTCTACGAGCTGGAACACGACCGGACCGCGGACGGCGGGCTCGTCTGCGAGGTCTACCCGGACGTGCTGAGCGCGGGGCGGGCCGCCCAGCGGCATGTCCGCGTCCGGGGAGGTGACGCCTGACGTCTCCCCACCGGAGCGTCCCCGGGCCCCTCGCCGTGCTCCTGGGCGGGGGGCCCGTATAGCGTGGAGTCCGACGGCTGACGGACGAGCGCTTGAGAGGGGCGAGGACGCCCATGACCCGCGTGATCGCCGGCATCGCCGGCGGGCGGCGGCTGGCCGTGCCACCGGGCGGTGGTACGCGGCCGACGTCGGACCGGGCGCGCGAGGGGCTGTTCTCGACCTGGACCGCGCTCCGGGGCCCGCTGGACGGGGCCCGGGTGCTCGATCTGTACGGCGGCTCGGGCGCCGTCGGCCTGGAGGCGCTCTCCCGCGGAGCCGCCCACGCCCTGCTCGCCGAGACCGACGCGAGAGCCGCCAGGACCATCAGGGACAACATCCGCTCCCTCGGGCTGCCCGGCGCCGAGCTGCGCTCCGCGCGCGCCGAGCAGCTTGTCGCGGCGCCGCCCGCTGGCGACCCCTATGACCTGGTTTTCCTCGATCCGCCCTACGCCGTGGGCGACGACGATCTCCGCGAGATCCTGCTCACACTCGTGACGCACGGCTGGCTGACGGCCGGTGCCCTCGTCACGGTGGAGCGCAGCACCCGGGGCGGTGCCTTTCACTGGCCGGACCGATTCCAGGAGCTGCGTTCACGCCGCTACGGCGAGGGAACTCTCTGGTACGGCCGGTTCACCGTCCACCACGTAAGCGACCGGCCATGAGCGGCCGGAAGAGCGAGGAGAGACCGTTGCGCCGCGCAGTCTGTCCGGGGTCCTTCGACCCCGTCACCAATGGGCATCTCGACATCGTCGCCCGCGCCTCGAAGCTCTACGACGTCGTCCATGTCGCCGTCATGATCAACAAGTCCAAGCAGGGGCTGTTCAGCGTCGAGGAGCGCATAGCCCTGATCGAGGAGTGCACCAGCGGCTACGGCAACGTCGTGGTCGAGGCGTTCCACGGCCTCCTCGTCGACTACTGCAAGCAGCGTGACATCCCCGCCATCGTGAAGGGGCTGCGCGCGGTCAGCGACTTCGACTACGAGCTGCAGATGGCCCAGATGAACAACGGCCTCTCCGGCGTCGAGACCATGTTCATCCCCACCAATCCCGTCTACAGCTTCCTCTCCTCCAGCCTGGTCAAGGAGGTCGCCGCCTGGGGCGGCGACGTCTCCCACCTGGTCCCCGAGCCCGTGCTCGCCGTCCTCGGGGAGCGGCTCGCCAGTCGCTGAGCCGCCCCGAGCCGCCGGGGACCTCGTCAACGAGTGCCCGCCGGTCCCCGGTTGGCCGTACAGTCGCTCCGTGGACGTACAGCAGAAACTCGACGAGATCGTCACGGCGGTCCGGAGCGCCAAGGGCATGCCCATGTCGGCGTCCTGCGTCATCAACCGCTCCGAGCTGCTCTCCCGGCTCGACGAGGTCCGCCAGGCGCTGCCCGGCTCCCTGGCCGAGGCCAGGGAGGTCCTCGGGGACCGCGAGCAGGTCGTGGCCGAGGCCCAGGAGGAGGCGCGCCGGATCGTCGAGGCGGCGCACGCCGAGCGCGGCTCGCTCGTCGGGACCACCGAGGTCGTGCGCCAGGCCCGGGACGAGGCGGCCCGGATCCTCGACGAGGCCCGGCGCGAGGCCGCCGAGGTGCGTGCCGAGGCCGACGACTACGTGGACAGCAAGCTGGCCAACTTCGAGGTGGTCCTCGGCAAGACGATCGGCTCGGTCGACCGCGGCCGGGCCAAGCTCCTCGGCCCGGACCGGGGCGACCCGCAGGAGCTGCTGGCGCAGGCCGACGCCTATGTGGACGCCCAGTTCGGGGCCATCGAGGCCGTGCTGCGCAAGACCCTGGAGGCGGCGAGGGGCCGACGTACGCGGCTCCATCGCAGCAGCACCGTGAGAAAGCAGATCGCCCTGAACGCCCCGCTGGACCACCGAGCCCCTCTCGTGTTCGACACACGCGAGCTGGGGCGGCGTCCCGGCGCGCTCCGGAGGATTTCCCGCACGGTCGAGGCTCCGGCCGATCTCGGCACCGAGGTCATCGGGGTGCCGCAGGGCGCTTTGATGGAGGTGGAGCTCCGCATGGAGTCGGTGATGGAGGGTGTGCTGGTCACCGGCACCGTCCGGGCGCCGTTGGCGGGGGAGTGCGTAAGGTGTCTGGAGCCTCTCGCCCGTGAGGGCGAGGCGGAGTTCCAGGAGATGTTCTCGTACCCCGAGACCGATGGGCACGGCCGCCGTCCGGCGGACGCCGTCGAGGACGAGGGGGACGAGGAGGCGCTGTTCCTCCAGGCCGACCTGTTCGACCTGGAGCCCGTGCTGCGGGACGCGGTGGTGCTGTCACTGCCGCTGCAGCCGGTGTGCCGGGAGGACTGCCCGGGTCTGTGCCCCGAGTGCGGGGCACTGCTCGCGGAGGACCCCGGTCACCGTCACGACGACGCCGTCGACATCCGTTGGGCGGCCCTGCGGGAGTTCGCCGGGACCTCGGGTTCCGGGGAGTCATCCGGCAGGCAGGACATGCAAGAGAAGGCACCCCGCGTTCGCGGGGACGATCCACAGGAGAAGTAGCCGTGGCTGTTCCGAAGCGGAAGATGTCGCGCAGCAACACGCGCCACCGCCGGTCGCAGTGGAAGGCTGCGGCCCCGAGCCTGGTGCGTTGCGAGCGTTGCCAGGAGCCGAGGCTGCAGCACACCGCGTGCGGCAACTGCGGCACGTACAACCGCCGTCAGGTCCTCGAGGTCTGATCGGCGGGTGACAGGCTCCATGCCACACGCCAGGAGGTCGCAGCCCCAGGCGTCGGAGGACACAGCCTCGTCCCTCGCGATTCTGGAAGGGCGGCTCGGCTACCGGCTCGAGCCCGCCCTTCTGGTGCGTGCGCTGACCCACCGCAGCTACGCGTACGAAAACGGCGGACTGCCCACCAACGAGCGGCTGGAGTTCCTCGGGGACTCCGTGCTCGGACTGGTCGTCACCGACACCCTGTATCGCAGGCACCCGGACCTGGCCGAGGGCCAGCTCGCCAAGCTGCGGGCGGCGGTTGTCCAGGCCAGGGCACTGGCCGAGGTGGCGCGCGGGCTCGACCTGGGCGCGTTCGTCCGGCTCGGGCGGGGCGAGGAGGGCACCGGCGGCCGGAACAAGGCGTCGATCCTCGCCGACACCCTGGAGGCCGTGATCGGCGCCGTCTACCTCGACCAGGGTCTGGACGCGGCGGACGAACTGGTGCACCGGCTCTTCGACCCGGTGATCGAGCGCTCCTCGAATCTGGGGGCGGGTCTCGACTGGAAGACCAGCCTCCAGGAGCTCAGCGCCGCCGAGGGCCTCGGCGTGCCCGAGTACGTGATCACCGAGAGCGGCCCCGACCACGAGAAGACCTTCACCGCCGCCGCCCGTGTCGGCGGGGAGACCTACGGCACCGGTACCGGCCGCAGCAAGAAGGAAGCGGAGCAGCAGGCCGCCGAGACGGCCTGGCGCGCCATCCGCGGCGCCATCGACGGCCGCGACGGCACGACGACGGCCGGGGGAGCGCCCGTTGCCTGAGCTGCCGGAGGTGGAGGTCGTCCGGCGCGGCCTCGACCGCTGGGTCAGCGGTCGCACCATCACCGCGGCCGAGGTGCTGCATCCGCGCGCCGTCCGCCGCCACCCGGCCGGGGCGGAGGACTTCACCGACCGGCTCCGGGGCGCCCGGGTGGCCGACGCGCGCCGCCGGGGCAAGTACCTGTGGCTGCCGCTGGGCACCGACTTCGCGCTGCTCGCCCACCTGGGCATGAGCGGGCAGCTTCTCGTCCAGCCGGACCGAGCCCCGGACGAGAAGCACCTGCGCATCCGGATCATGTTCACCGACCCGGCCGGCGGTGAGCTGCGCTTCGTGGACCAGCGGACCTTCGGCGGGCTCTCCCTCCACCCGGTCACGGCGAACGGGGTGCCCGACGTGATAGGGCACATCGCGCGCGACCCGATGGACCCCGAGTTCGACGAGGACGCCTTCCACACGGCCCTGCGCCGCCGCCGGACGACGATCAAACGGGCCCTGCTCGACCAGTCGCTGATCAGCGGCGTCGGGAACATCTACGCCGACGAGGCGCTGTGGCGCACCCGGCTGCACTACGACCGCCCGACCTCGGGCCTCACCCGGCCGGTGACCGCCGAGCTGGTGACCCATGTCCGCGAGGTGATGACGGCGGCCCTGGCGGTCGGCGGCACGAGCTTCGACAGCCTGTACGTGAACGTCAACGGCCAGTCCGGCTACTTCGACCGTTCGCTCGACGTGTACGGCCGCGAGGGGCTGCCCTGCCGCCGCTGCGCGACGCCGGTCCGCAGGCGCCCCTGGATGAACCGGTCGAGTTACTTCTGCCCGCGCTGTCAGCGGCCCCCGAGGCTGCCCCGCCCCTGACCTGCCGCGCCGCCGTCGGTCAGAAGCCGAACTCCTGCGTCCACCAGGGGCCGCCGGCCCCGACGTGGACGCCGATGCCGATGGTGGTGAAGGCGCAGTTCAGGATGTTGGCCCGGTGGCCGTCGCTGCTCATCCAGGCGTCCATCACCGCTTCGGGGTCCGCCTGGCCCCGCGCGATGTTCTCGCCGCCCAGACCGGTCACGCCCGCCGCCGCGGCGCGGTCCCACGGGGTGCGGCCGTCGGGGTCGGTGTGTCCGAAGTAGTCCCGCGCGGCCATGTCCACGCTGAAGGCGGAGGCGAGCGCGGTCAGCTCGGGGTCCTCCGTCAGCGGCCGGCAGCCGGCGATGGCGCGTTCCTCGTTGACCAGGGCCAGGACCGCTTCGGCGGCCGGCTCGGGGTCCGTGTCCGGGGAGCCGGGGTCGCCGGGCGACGGGCTCCCGGGTTCCGGCTCCGGCTCGGCCTCCGGCGTCTCGCTCGACGGCGCGGGCGAAGGCTCCTCCGCCTCGGTCTCGGGCCCGGCCTCGGGTTCGGCCTCCGCTTCAGGCTCGGGCTCGGGGCGTGACGGGGACCGGGAGGCGGCCCCGGACTCCCCGGCTTCCTCCGAGCCCCGTGCCTCCGGCGAGGGTGAGGGCGACGGCGCGGCGTCCGGCTCCGGGGCGGGCGACGACTCCTCGTCGGCCGGTTCGGACGACGCCCCGCCCGCCGGCTCGGGGGCGCTGTCGCGCTCGGGTGTCGGGGTGGGCGTGGGCACGGGACTGCCGGAGGAGCCGTGCCCGAGGGCACGCGGCCCGTCGGAGTCGCTGAGCGCGGGGTCGTCCCCGAGCCCGGGGAGCAGGCCCGTGGTCACGGCCACCGCGCCCACGGCGAGTGCCGTGGAGGCACCGATCAGCCCGGCCCGCGCACGCCCCCCGCGACGGCGATGGCGTCCCATCCGCAGCACCTTCCTCGTCGACTGGATGATCACAAATCACCCGAACAGGTGATTCTTTACCGCGTGACTGTACGCGATGTCGACATTTGCGCCAGTGCCTCGCTCTGTTTCGAGGGGATAACGTGCGTCACATGAACGGACCGTCTCCGCTTCCCGGCGAGGAATCCGGGCCCGTCCGGCTCACCGCCTGGGTGCGGGGCCGGGTGCAGGGCGTGGGCTTCCGGTGGCACACGAGGGCCCGCGCCCTCGCCATCGGTGGGCTGCGCGGCTTCGCGCTGAACCTGGCCGACGGCCGGGTGCAGGTCGTCGCGGAGGGCGACGCGGAGCGCTGCCGGCTGCTGCTGGAGTGGTTGCGGAGTGACGACACGCCCGGGCGGGTGACCGGTGTCACCGAGATTTGGGACACACCGCGCGGCGGCTACGAGGGTTTCGCGGTCCGCTGAGCGACGCCCCGGCGGCTCCGGGAAAGTTCCGGAAACTGCTTGCCAACCCCGCTCCCACGTGCGAGGCTGCCGCCACCACCGCCGCCCGGCGGAGCCGCCCGACCCGCCGACGAGTGTTTCTTCCTCCCTCGTGCGGGCATCCCGAGGCCGTGGCACCCGGGTGATACGCGGTGTGATCGTGTTGACCGTCCCACTTTTTGGTGAGACGCTGAAAGTCCCGCGCACCTCAGCTTTGTGACCCCTGGAGCACACAGCCGAGCCCATCGCGCGGATTCATACACCTCATGACCCACCAACGGCTTCGGTCGGTCACTCAGTGTGGAGGACCATCCATCATGGCAAAGGCGCTTCTTGGTCACGTCGGCGGCTTCGACCCCCGAGTGCTCGCCGAGATGCGACGGCTTCAGCAGCGCGTACAGGACCTGGAGACGCAGCTTCTCCGGGTCCAGGCGGAGAACGACGCGCTCGCCGCCGCCGCCCGGCACGGCGACTCGGTGCTCGACAGCATCGACGTGCACAAGGCGGAGCCCGCCCTGACCTGACCTCAAAGGAGAGGCAGACCGCGAGGGCATCCGCTTGCGGAAGTAGTTAATGCGAGGGACGCTTCGGCGTCCCTTCGTCATGTGCGGGTCCCCTGGCCCCGCCGGCTTGACTCATTCACTGATGTGCCCTGCATCCTCGGCGTCGAAACGGCGAATCCCGGAAGACTGACAGGTAAAGTCCCTCGGCGTGCACCTCAAGAGCCTGACCCTGCGCGGGTTCAAGTCCTTCGCCTCGGCCACCACGCTCCGCTTCGAACCCGGTATCACGTGCGTCGTCGGTCCCAACGGGTCGGGCAAATCCAATGTGGTGGACGCCCTTTCGTGGGTCATGGGGGAGCAGGGCGCCAAGTCGCTGCGCGGCGGCAAGATGGAGGACGTCATCTTCGCCGGGACCACCGGCCGTCCCCCGCTCGGCCGCGCCGAGGTGTCGCTCACCATCGACAACTCCGACGGCGCCCTCCCGATCGAGTACGCCGAAGTCACCATCACGCGGACCATGTTCCGCAACGGCGGCAGCGAGTACCAGATCAACGGCGACACCTGCCGTCTGCTCGACGTCCAGGAGCTGCTGTCCGACTCCGGCATCGGCCGCGAGATGCACGTGATCGTCGGCCAGGGGCAGCTCGACTCGGTCCTCCACGCCGACCCCACGGGACGCCGCGCGTTCATCGAGGAGGCCGCCGGCGTGCTCAAGCACCGCAAGCGCAAGGAGAAGGCGCTGCGGAAGCTCGACGCCATGCAGGCCAACCTGGCGCGCGTCCAGGACCTCACCGACGAACTGCGCCGCCAGCTCAAGCCGCTGGGGCGGCAGGCGGCCGTCGCGCGGCGGGCCGCCGTCATCCAGGCCGATCTCCGCGACGCCCGCCTCCGGCTGCTCGCCGACGACCTGGTCGCGCTGCGCGCCGCGCTGCGCGCCGAGATCGCGGACGAGGCCGCCCTGAAGGAGCGCAAGGAGGCCGCCGAGGAGCGCCTGCGGGAGGCCCTGCGCCGCGAGGCGGAGCTCGAGCGGGAGGTGCGCACCCTCACCCCCCGCGTCCAGCGCGCCCAGACCACCTGGTACGAGCTGTCGCAGCTCGCCGAGCGGGTGCGCGGCACCGTCAGCCTCGCCGACGCCCGGGTCACCAGCTCCCGCGACCGGGCTCCCGAGGAGCGGCGGGGGCGCGATCCGGAGGACATGGAACGGGAGGCCGCCCGGATCCGCGAGCAGGAGGCGGAGCTGACCGCCGCCCTGGAGGCGGCCGGCCGGGCGCTGGAGGACACCGTCGAGCACCGCGCCGCGCTCGAACGCGGCCTGGCCGAGGAGGAACGGCGGCTGAAGGACGCCGCCCGCGCCATCGCGGACCGCCGAGAGGGACCGGCCCGCCTGCACGGCCTGGCCACCGCGGCCCGCAGCCGCGCGGCGGCGGCCCAGTCGCAGATCGCCCGGCTGGCCGCCTCCCGGGACGAGGCGCGCGGGCGGGCCGAGGCGGCGCGGGCGGAGTACGAGACGCTGCGGGCCGAGGTCGACGGGCTGGACGCGGGCGACACCGAGCTGGCCGGGGAGCACGAGGCGGCCCGGGCCGCCCTCGCCGCCGCCGAGACCGCGCTGACCGCCGCCCGCGGGGCGGCCACCGCCGCCGAGCGGGAGCGCGCCGCCGTCTCGGCCCGGCACGACGCGCTCGCGCTGGGCCTGCGCCGCAAGGACGGAACGGGCGCCCTGCTGGCCGCCGCCGACCGGCTCACCGGGCTGCTCGGCCCGGCCGCCGGGCTGCTGACCGGCACCCCGGGGTTCGAGGTCCCGGTGGCCGCCGCGCTGGGCGCCGCCGCCGACGCGGTCGCCGTCGACGGGCCCGCCACGGCGGTCGAGGCGCTGCGCCTGCTGCGCAAGAACGACGCCGGCCGCGCCGCCCTGCTGCTCGGCGGGCCGGGTCCCGAGCCCGGCGAGGACCCGCCGGCCGGTCCGGCCGTCGCCGTGCCGGGGCCCGGGGAGAGACCCGTGCCGGCCGCGCGCCTGGTGCGCGGGCCGGAGAACCTGGTGCCGGCCGTGCGTCGCCTGCTGCGGGACGTGGTGGTGGTCGGCACGCTCGACGACGCGCGGGAGCTGCTGGCCGCCCGGCCCGAGCTGACCGCCGTCACCACCGACGGCGATCTGCTCTCCCGGGATCTCGCCCAGGGCGGCTCGGCGGGCGCGCCGAGCCTGCTGGAGGTCCAGGCGTCCGTGGACGAGGCGGCGGCGGCGCTGCGCCGCCTGACCGGGCGGTGCGCGGAGCTGGCCGCCGCGCAGGAGGAGGCGGCCGAGCGGCGGCGGGCGCTCGCGGCCGAGGTGGAGGAGCTGGCCGGGCGGCGCAGCGCGGCGGAGCGGGAGAAGTCGCGGGTGGCGCAGGACCTCGGGCGGCTCGCCGGGCAGGCCAGGGCCGCGGGCGGCGAGGCGGAGCGGGCGGAGGCCGCCGTGGCGCGGGCGCGGGAGGACCTGGCCCGCGCGGTCGAGCAGGCCGAGGAGCTGGCCGAGCGGCTGGCGGTCGCGGAGGAAGCCGCGGACGGCGACGAGGAGCCGGACACCACCGTGCGGGACCGGCTGGCCGCCGACGGGGCCAACGCGCGGCAGACCGAGATGGAGGCCAGGCTCCAGGTCCGCACGCACGAGGAGCGGGTCAGGGGGCTGGCGGGCCGGGCCGACTCCCTGGACCGGGCGGCGCGGGCGGAACGCGAGGCGCGGGCGCGCGCCCCGCAGCGGCGCGCGCGGGTGCGGCACGAGGCCGCCGTCGCCGCCGCCGTCGCCTCGGGCGCGCGGCAGCTTCTGGCGCATGTGGAGGTGTCGCTGGCCCGGGCGCTGCGGGAGCGGGAGGCGGCCGAGCGGGCCAAGGCGGAACGGGAGCAGGCGCTCGTCGTCGAGCGCAACGCCGGGCGGGAGCTGAAGGAGGAACTGGACAAGCTCACCGACTCGGTCCACCGGGGCGAGGTGCTCGGCGCGGAGAAGCGGCTGCGGATCGAGCAGTTGGAGAGCCGGGCGCTGGAGGAACTGGGGGTCGAGCCCGAGATCCTGGTCCGCGAGTACGGCCCCGACCAGTTGGTGCCGCCCGCGCCGCCGGCGGAGGGTGAGGAACTGCCGGACGACCCGGACGATCCGCGGAACCGGCCGCGCCCGTTCGACCGGGCGGAGCAGGAGAAGCGGCTGCGGGCCGCCGAGCGGGCCCACAAGCAGCTCGGGAAGGTGAATCCGCTGGCGCTGGAGGAGTTCGCGGCGCTGGAGGAGCGGCACCAGTTCCTCAGCGAGCAGTTGGAGGACCTCAAGAAGACGCGGGCCGACCTGCTGCAGGTCGTGAAGGACGTCGACGAGCGGGTCGAGCAGGTCTTCACCGCCGCCTACCACGACACGGCGCGCGAGTTCGAGGGCGTCTTCTCCCGGCTCTTCCCGGGAGGCGAGGGCCGGCTGCTGCTGACGGACCCGGCGAACATGCTCACCACGGGTGTGGACGTGGAGGCCAGGCCGCCCGGCAAACGGGTGAAGCGCCTGTCGCTGCTCTCCGGCGGCGAGCGCTCGCTGACGGCGGTGGCCCTGCTGGTGTCGATCTTCAAGGCGCGTCCCAGCCCGTTCTATGTGATGGACGAGGTCGAGGCGGCCCTCGACGACACCAACCTCCAGCGGCTGATCCGGATCATGGAGGAGCTGAAGGACAGCTCCCAGCTCATCGTGATCACGCACCAGAAACGGACCATGGAGGTCGCGGACGCCCTGTACGGCGTTTCCATGCAGGGAGACGGGGTATCCAAGGTCATCAGCCAACGCCTCTCTTCATAACTTGAATGATCATTCCCGGCACGTGAGCCGTATCACGTCTTTCGGCCGGGATTTGACGTAGAAACGCGAAGGCATACCCTCTCCTGGGCTGCTTTTCTGTTCAATCGGTGGCCCTCGCGCGGGTGTGCACCAGTGGACCGTGCGGAATCGGCACGGCCGGCAACGCCGCCGGACACCCAGGAGTACACCGTGAACACCACCGCGAGAACCGGGCCGCCGCAGCGCGCCGAGCGCCCGCCGCACCTCACCTACGTGATCTTCATCGCCGCCACCGCGGCGCTCGGAGGCTTCCTCTTCGGCTACGACAGCGCCGTCATCAACGGCGCGGTGGAAGGAATCCGCGGCAGGTTCGACATCTCGTCGGGGAAGCTCGGCACGGTCGTGGCCATCGCGCTGCTCGGCGCCGCGCTGGGCGCGATCGTCGCCGGCCGTCTCGCCGACCGCCTCGGCCGCATCCGGGTGATGCAGCTCGCCGCGGCGATCTTCGTCATCAGCAGCGTCGGCTCGGCCCTGCCGTTCGCCGTCTGGGACCTCGCGTTCTGGCGGACCCTGGGCGGCGTCGGCATCGGCATGGCCTCGGTCATCGCCCCCGCCTACATCGCCGAGGTCTCCCCGCCCGAGTACCGCGGGCGGCTCGCCTCGTTCCAGCAGGCCGCCATCGTGCTGGGCATCGCCGTCTCGCAGCTCGTCAACTACGGCCTGGTCAACCTCGCCGGGGACGACCAGCGCGGCTCCCTGCTGGGCCTGGAGGCGTGGCAGGTCATGCTCGGCGTCGGCGCGATCCCGGCCCTGCTCTACGGCCTGATGACGCTGCGCATCCCCGAGTCCCCGAGGTTCCTGATCACCAGCCGCCGGCCGGACGACGCCCGGCGCGTGCTCGCCGACGTCGAGGCGCCGGGCACGACCTCGACGCCAGGATCGCCGAGATCGAGCACCACATCCGCACCGAGCACAGGTCCACCTGGCGCGACCTGCTCGGCGGGCGCGCCGGGCTGCTGCCGATCGTGTGGATCGGCATCGGGCTGTCGGTCTTCCAGCAGCTCGTCGGCATCAACGTGATCTTCTACTACTCCAACTCGCTGTGGCAGTCGGTCGGTGTCGACCCCGAGGGCTCGTTCTTCTACTCGTTCACCACGTCGATCATCAACATCGTCGGCACCGTCGTCGCGATGACGCTGGTGGACCGCATCGGCCGCAAGCCGCTGGCCCTCATCGGCTCCGCCGGCATGGCCGTCTCGCTGGGCGTCGCCGCCTGGGCGTTCTCCTTCAAGGAGGGGACCGGCGACGACATCCGGCTGCCCGACACGCAGGGCACGGTGGCCCTGATCGGGGCGCACGGCTTCGTGCTGTTCTTCGCCCTCTCCTGGGGCGTGGTGGTCTGGGTGCTGCTCGGCGAGATGTTCCCCAACCGGATCCGCGCCGCCGCGCTCGGGCTGGCCGCCTCGGCGCAGTGGATCGCCAACTGGGCGATCAGCCAGAGCTTCCCGACCCTCTCCGACTGGAGCCTTTCGGGCGCGTACGTGATGTACACCTGCTTCGCCCTGCTGTCGATCCCGTTCATCCTGCTGTGGGTGCCCGAGACGAAGGGCAAGGCGCTGGAGGAGATGGGCTGATCACCCGCCGCCCCGGGCGGGGGCGGCGGCCGTCCGGGGCGGCTTCGGTACGTTGGACCCCGTTGTCCCACCGCCAGGCCGCTCAAGGGAACCGATGGACATCCTCATCCTCGTCGTGATCATCGCCGTGGTCGCCGTCGCCGCGATCAGCGGCCTCGTCGTCAGCACCCGCCGTCCCAAGCCGCCGCAGGCGCCACCGCCGAAGGGCCGGGGCGGCGCGACCGCCGCGCCGCCCGAGCCACGCGTCGGCGACGACGCGGCCACGCCCGTCGACGAGGAACGCCGCACCATCGAGGACGTCACCCTGCCGGGCGGTCCCGCCCCGCAGGCGCCGCCCGTCCCCGAGGTGGAGGTGCCCGAGCCGGGCGCCGGGCGGATGATCCGGCTGCGCGCCCGGCTCGCCCGGTCGCAGAACACGCTGGGCCGCGGCCTGCTCACCCTCCTGTCCCGTGAGCACCTGGACGAGGACACCTGGGAGGAGATTGAGGACACGCTGCTGAGCGCCGACATCGGTGTCGCTCCCACCCAGGAGCTGGTGGAACGGCTCCGCGAGCGGGTCCGCGTGCTGGGCACCCGTACCCCGGACGACCTGCGCGCCCTGCTCCGCGAGGAGCTGCTCGCCCAGATCGGCACGGATCTCGACCGCGTCGTGCACACCGAGGGCGGTGTCTCCACCGAGGGCGAGGAACGCCCGGCCGTCATCCTGGTCGTCGGCGTCAACGGCACCGGCAAGACCACCACCACCGGCAAACTGGCCCGGGTCCTCGTCGCGGACGGCAAGTCCGTCGTCCTCGGCGCCGCCGACACCTTCCGCGCCGCCGCCGCGGACCAGTTGCAGACCTGGGGCGAACGGGTCGGCGCCCGCACGGTGCGCGGGCCCGAGGGCGGCGACCCCGCGTCGGTCGCGTTCGACGCGGTCAAGGAGGGCATCACCGCGGGCGCCGACGTGGTCCTCGTCGACACCGCCGGGCGGCTGCACACCAAGACCGGCCTCATGGACGAGCTGGGCAAGGTCAAGCGCGTGGTCGAGAAGCACGGCCCGGTCAACGAGGTGCTGCTGGTGCTGGACGCCACCACCGGGCAGAACGGGCTGGTGCAGGCGCGGGTCTTCGGCGAGGTCGTGGACATCACCGGCATCGCCCTGACCAAGCTCGACGGTACGGCCAAGGGCGGGATCGTCGTCGCCGTCCAGCGCGAACTGGGCGTGCCCGTGAAGCTGGTCGGCCTGGGCGAGGGACCGGACGACCTCGCGCCGTTCGAGCCCGAGGCGTTCGTGGACGCGCTGCTCAGCTAGCCGGACCACCGCCGCCCGCCCGGCGGCAGGCGTACGCCAGGACGCCCAGCAGCAGCCGGGCGCGCGGCGGCCTCGCGGCCGTCTCCGGTCCGGGCGGGCGCAGCCAGCGCACCGGGCCGAGACCCGCGTGGTCCGAGGGCGGCGCGGTGATGTGCCGCCCGGGGCCGAGCCCCCGCAGGTCCAGCCCGGCGTCGTCCCAGCCCGCCCGGTAGAGCAGGCGGGGCAGCTCCGCCGCCATGCCCGGCGCGACGAGGAACCAGGCGCGGCCGTGCGGCGCCAGCGCCAC
Organism: Streptomyces specialis; assembly: GCF_001493375.1. Taxonomy (GTDB): domain Bacteria; phylum Actinomycetota; class Actinomycetes; order Streptomycetales; family Streptomycetaceae; genus Streptomyces; species Streptomyces specialis. The sequence goes on along the minus strand of NZ_LN929896.1, from coordinate 501,440 downwards.
CGGGCCCGGCGGCAGGCCCATCCGCCCCAGCCTGGGCAGGGCGCGCACCCCCGCCGCCGCCGGCACGTCGATCACGTCGAAGCCCCGGCCGGGCGGCAGCAGCACGGCCGCGCCGGGCGGGCGCGCCCACGCGCGCAGCGCCCGCTCCAGCGTGGTCCCGGCGGGAACGAGGGGCGCGGAGTCCAGCGGATGCGCCCCGGGGGACGGGCACTCCGCCCGGCCGCACGAACAGCGCGGGCAGCCGTCGTCGCCCGGTTCGGCGCGGGCCCCCGGCGCCACGTCCCAGCCCCACAGCCCCGTGTACTCCGCGACCGCCGTGGGGAGGGAGATCCGGTCGGCCCGCCGCCCGCCGATCGTGAAGACCATGCCCCCTCCAACGGGTCCGTCCGGCGATGGTTACGGACCGGCGGACGGTGGCGCCGACGGGGGAGCGCGCAGCCGTTCACGCGCCCCCGGTGTGCTTCGCGTCGCCCGCCACCGCTACCCGGTCGGAACAAGTCAAGCGCGCCGCGCGGGCAATAGGTTCTGGCAGAGGGGTGGCGAATGGTGGCGATTGGTAGCCTCCCCTCGCCGCACCTGTGACCACGGGATCACGTTCAGTGCGCTCCTGGGTGTGGCGTCCGCACAGCGTCTTCCTCAGCGTCTCCCTCATCCCGCGTTCCGCGCAGCGCGCACAGACTCCCTGATTGGGGGCGAACCCGTGTCCGGCAACGGCAGCGGCATTCCCGCGAAGCGGCCCAACGAGCGGCTCGGCTCATGGTTCCGGCGCAGCGGCTGGTCCAAGGGCGAGCTGGCCCGGCAGGTGAACCGGCGGGCCCGTCAGCTCGGCGCCCACCACATCAGCACCGACACCTCCCGGGTGCGCCGCTGGCTCGACGGCGAACAGCCGCGCGAGCCGATTCCCCGCATCCTCTCCGAGCTGTTCTCCGAACGCTTCGGCAGCGTCGTCGGCATCGAGGACCTCGGGCTGCGCTCGGCCCCCCAGTCCGCCGCGGTCTCCGGCATCGACCTGCCCTGGGCCGGAGCGCAGACCGTGGCGCTGATCAACGAGTTCTCCCGCAGCGACCTGATGCTGGGCCGCCGGGGCTTCCTCGGCACCTCACTGGCCATGTCGGCCGGCCCCGGCCTGATAGAACCCATGCAGCGCTGGCTGGTGCCCTCGCCCCCCGGCGGCGGGACACCGGCCGGGGCGAGACTGACCGTGCCTTCCCAGAGCCGGGGCGAGACCCGAAGGCTGACCGGTCTCTCCGGCCCCGAGCTGGAGCAACTGGAGGAGTCCACGGCCCAGTTCCGCCGCTGGGACGCGGTCAGCGGTGGGGGCCTGCGGCGCAAGGCGGTCGTCGGCCAGCTCCACGAGGTCACCGACCTGCTCCAGGAGACGCAACCCGAGGAGGTCCGCGGCAGGCTGTTCCGGATCACGGCCGAGCTGTCGGAGCTGGCGGGCTGGATGAGCTACGACATCGGGCTCCAGCCGACCGCGCAGAAGTACTTCGTACTGGCCCTGCACGCCGCCAAGGAGGCCGGGGACCGGCCGCTGGGCGCCTACGTCCTGTCCAAGATGAGCCGGCAGATGATCCATCTGGGCCGCGCCGAGGACGCGCTGGAACTGATCCACCTCGCGCAGTACGGCAGCCGGGGCCGGGCCACCGCCCGCACCCAGTCCATGCTGTACGCGCTGGAGGGCCGGGCCTACGCCACGATGGGCCAGGTGCCCCGGTGCCACCGCGCCGTGCGGATGGCGCAGGAGGCGTTCGGCGACATCACCAGCGGTGAGGAGGAGCCGGACTGGATCCGCTTCTTCTCGGAGGCCGAGCTGAACGCCGAGAACGCCCACTCCTACCGCGACCTGGCGTATGTCGCGGGCCGCAGCCCGGCCTACCTCGCGCGGGCCCGGCCGCTGATGGAACGCGCGGTCGAGCTCTTCGCGCGCGAGTGCGCGGAGAACGCGACGGGCGGGCACCAGCGTTCGTATGCACTCAACCTCATCGGGATGGCCACCGTGCACCTGATGGAGCGCGAGCCGGAAGCCTGCGCGGCGCAGACGGCCGAAGCGGTGAATCTCGCCCGGCGGCTCCGGTCCGAGCGGGTGAACAACAGGCTGCGCAAGACCTGGGCCACCGCGCGCAGGGATTACGGAAAGGTCCCGGAAATCGCCGCGCTGACCGAGCGGCTCGCCGTGGAATTCCCGGAAGGCGAGGCCAGCCGGGCGGTCTGACGTCCCTCACCGCCCCCGGCGCCGGCCGCGCCGGCCGTCCTTGGCACCGCCGCCGGGCGCCCCGGCGCCCGGCCGCCCCGGACGGCCGCCGCGGCCGGCCCCGTACCGGGGACGCCCCGGCGGCGGGCCGCGGACGCCGGTGCGGGACACGGTGACCCGGCCGCCCGGGCGACTAACCCGATTCATCGGCGTGTAACGCGCGGGCCGCCATCGTCACACCCAGGAAACATAGAGGGCCATCGACCGAAACGGCCCTCGGAGAGCCTGTGGCGAATCCTGGCCCGACCGAGATCCTGCCCGCACGGGTCGTTATTCCGAGGAGACGTCCACTTTGAGTCCCGCAGACACCAGTTTCGTACTGATCTGTTCCGCATTGGTGATGCTCATGACCCCAGGGCTCGCCTTCTTCTACGGCGGCATGGTCCGGGTCAAGAGCGCCCTCAACATGCTGATGATGTCCTTCATCTCCCTGGGCATCGTCAGCGTGCTGTGGGTGCTGTACGGCTTCAGCCTCACCTTCGGATCGAACTACTCGACCGCCGACGACGGCGGCCTCATCGGCAACCTGGACTTCATCGGGTTCGCGGACACGATCGCGCTGACGCCCGACGGGATCTCGCCGGACAGCACCGGCCTGATCACCTTCGCCCTCTTCCAGCTCATGTTCGCGATCATCACCCCCGCGCTGATGAGCGGTGCGCTGGCCGACCGCGTGAAATTCAGCAGTTGGGCCGTCTTCATCGCGCTGTGGGTCACGGTCGTCTACTTCCCGGTCGCCCACTGGGTCTGGGCCGCCGACGGCTGGCTGTTCGGCGAGGAGGTCATCGACTTCGCCGGCGGCACCGCCGTCCACATCAACGCGGGCGCCGGCGCGCTGGCCGCCGTGCTGGTGATCGGCAAGCGCAAGGGCTTCAAGAAGGAGCCCATGCGCCCGCACAACCTGCCCATGGTCCTCCTCGGCGCCACCCTCCTGTGGTTCGGCTGGTTCGGCTTCAACGCCGGCTCCGCGCTCTCCCCGACGGGCACCGCCGCCGTCATGGCCCTCAACACGCAGCTCGCCACCGCCGCCGCCATGGTCGGCTGGCTGATCTACGAGCGCGTCCGCCACGGCGCGTTCACCACGCTGGGCGCCGCCTCCGGCGCAGTCGCGGGCCTGGTGGCCATCACCCCGTCCGGCGCGCACGTCAACCCGATGGGCGCCCTGCTCATCGGCGTGGTCGCCGGCGCGGTCTGCGCCTGGGCCGTCAGCCTGAAGTTCAAGCTGGGCTACGACGACTCGCTGGACGTCGTGGGCGTCCACCTGGTCGGCGGCCTCATCGGCACCCTGATGGTCGGCTTCCTCGCCTCGGACAAGGTCAACACCATCGCCGGCGGCTTCGAGCAGTTCGGCAAGCAGGCCCTGGGCGCGTTCTCCGTCCTGGCCTACTCCTTCGTCGTCACCTTCGTCCTCGCGACCCTGATCCAGCGCACCATCGGCTTCCGCTCCTCCGAGGAGGAGGAAGTCGCGGGCCTGGACCTGGCGTACCACGCGGAGACCGGGTACGACTTCACACAGACCGGCACCGGCTCCGTGCCCGTCAGCAGCGTTCCGGCCTCCGCTGACCTGGCGGCCGGCGAGAAGAAGGTGGACGCATGAAGCTCATCACCGCGGTGATCAAGCCGCACCGGCTGGACGAGGTCAAGGACGCCCTCACCGCGTTCGGGGTGCACGGCCTGACCGTGACCGAGGCCAGCGGCTACGGCCGTCAGCGCGGTCACACCGAGGTCTACCGCGGCGCCGAGTACACCGTCGACCTGGTGCCGAAGGTCCGCATCGAGATCCTCGCCGAGGACTCGGACGCCGAAGCCCTCATCGACGTCGTCGTCAAGGCGGCCAGGACCGGGAAGATCGGCGACGGCAAGGTCTGGAGCCTGCCCGTCGACACGGCCATCAGGGTCCGCACCGGCGAGCGCGGCCCGGACGCCCTCTAGCAGAACACCGAGAGTTGGGGACCGCATGACGGCGGAGACGACATCCACGACCGGCGGCGAGACGGGTCCCAGCGGTGGCTACGCGGCGGCCCGGCTGCACCTCCTGACCCAGGAGGAGCAGGCCGGGCCGCCGCGCCGCGCGCGGCTGGCACGCCTCACGGACGAATGGCTCGCCGGTCTCCTCGGCGGCGGCCCCCGGCCCACCCGCGTCGCGCTCGTGGCCGTCGGCGGCTACGGACGCGGCGAGCTCTCGCCGCGCAGCGACCTCGACCTGCTCCTCCTCCACGACGGGAACGCCGGCCGCGCCGAGATCGCGGCCCTCGCCGACCGGCTCTGGTACCCCGTCTGGGACCTCGGCATCTCCCTGGACCACTCCGTGCGCACCCTGGCCGAGGCGCACGAGACCGCCGCCGGCGCCCTCAAGGTCCACCTCGGCCTGCTGGACGCCCGTCACATCGCCGGCGACGCCGCCCTCACCGCCGAACTGCGCACCGCCCTGCTCGCCCAGTGGCGCGCCCAGGCCCCCGCCCGCCTGCCGGAGCTGCACGAGCTGGGCCGCGAACGGGCCCGCCGCCAGGGCGAGCTGCCGTTCCTCCTCGAACCCGACCTGAAGGAGGCCCGCGGCGGGCTGCGGGACGCCACCGCCCTGCGCGCGGTCGCCGCCTCCTGGGTGGCCGACGCCCCCCGCCAGGGACTGGAAGCCGCCCGCAACACCCTCCTCGACGTCCGCGACGCCCTCCACCTGACCACCGGCCGCTCCACCGACCGGCTCGCCCTGGAGGACCAGGACCAGGTCGCCGCGGCCCTCGGCCTGCTCGACGCCGACACGCTGCTGCGGCGCGTGTACGAGGCGGGCCGCACCATCTCGTACGCCTCCGACGTCACCTGGCGCGAGGTCGGCCGCGTGCTGCGCGCCCGTTCCGCCCGGCGCCGGCTGCGCGGCCTGCTGGGCGGGCGTTCCGGCCGGCGCGTCCCGGGCGAGGAGCGCATGCCGCTCGCCGAGGGCGTCGTCGAGCAGGAGGGCGAGGTCGGGCTCGCCCTCGGTGCCCGCCCCGACCGCGACCCCGTGCTGCCGCTGCGGGCCGCCGCCGCGGCGGCCCAGGCCGGCCTGCCGCTGGCCCTGCCCGCCGTGCACACGCTGGCCTCCGCCGACACCGCGCTCCCGGTGCCCTGGCCCGCCGAGGCGCGCGAACAGTTCATCACCCTGCTCGGCGCCGGGCCCGACCCCGTTCCCGTCTGGGAGGCCCTGGAGGCCGCCGGGCTCATCACCCGCCTGCTGCCCGACTGGGAACGGGTCCGCTGCCGTCCGCAGCGCAACGCCGTGCACCGCTGGACCGTCGACCGGCACCTGGTGGAGACCGCCGTGCGCGCCTCCGCCCTCACCCGCCGGGTCGAGCGCCCCGACCTGCTGCTGGTCGCCGCGCTCCTGCACGACATCGGCAAGGGCTGGCCGGGCGACCACAGCGTGGTCGGCGAGACCATCGCCCGCGACATGGCGGCCGGCATCGGCTTCGGCCCCGCCGACACGGAGGTGCTCGCCACCCTCGTCCGCCACCACCTGCTGCTGATCGAGACCGCCACCCGGCGCGACCTGGACGACCCGGCGACCCTGGCCCACGTGGCGAAGGCCGTCGGCAGCCGGTCCACGCTGGAGCTGCTGCACGCGCTCACCGAGGCCGACGCGCTCGCCACCGGCCCGGCGGCGTGGTCCGCCTGGCGCGCCTCGCTCCTGGCCGACCTCGTCAAGCGCGTGGCGGTCGTCCTGGAGGAGGGCGGCGAGCCGCCCCGGCCCGTCCCGGCGCAGCCGAGCGTCGCGGCCGAGCGGCTGGCCGTCGAGGCGTTCCGCACCGGCGCGCCGGTCCTCGCCCTCCACCCGCGACCCGACCGGCCCCCGGCCGGGACCGCCGAACGGGACGGCGACGGCGAGGAGAGCGAGCCGGAACCGGTCGGCGTCGAACTGGTCGTGGCCCTGCCCGAGCAGCCCGGGGTGCTCCCGGCCGTCGCCGGGGTCCTGGCCCTGCACCGGCTGACCGTCCGCTCCGCCGAACTGCGCGGCGTCGACCCGACGGGCCAGGGCCAGGTGCTGCTCCTGGACTGGCGGGTCGCCGCCGAGTACGGCTCGCTGCCCCAGGCCGAGCGGCTGCGCGCCGATCTGGTCCGGGCGCTGGACGGCTCGCTGGACATCGCGACCCGGCTCGCCGAGCGGGAGGCCGCCTACCGGCGCCCGCACCGCAGGCTGCCGCCGGCCCCGCCGCCCCGGGTCACCGTGGCGCCACTCGGTTCCCGGGTCGCCACCGTCATCGAGGTCCGCGCGCAGGACGCCCCCGGTCTGCTGTACCGGATCGGCAGCGGCCTGGAGACCGCGGGCGTCACGGTGCGCAGCGCCCACATCAGCACCCTGGGCGCCAACGCCGTGGACGCGTTCTACGTCACCGGGCCCGACGGCGAACCGCTCGCCCAGAACGCCGCGGCCGGACTCGCCCGGGACCTGGAACGGGTCCTGGCCGACTGAGCCGCGCGACCGCGGGCTGACCGCACCCGCACGGGGCGGATACGCTGGAGGGCACCGCCGACCCACCCGCCGAGGTTAAGGATCCGCCAGCGCCGTGTTCGACACACTCTCCGACCGCCTTGCGGCAACGTTCAAGAATCTCAGGGGCAAGGGCCGCCTGAGCGAGGCGGACATCGATGCCACGGCGCGCGAGATCCGTGTCGCCCTGCTGGAGGCGGATGTCGCGCTGCCGGTCGTCCGCGCCTTCATCCAGCGGGTCAAGGAGCGGGCCCTCGGCGCCGAGGTCTCCCGGGCCCTGAACCCCTCGCAGCAGATCGTCAAGATCGTCAACGAGGAGCTCGTCGCGATCCTCGGCGGCGAGACGCGGCGGCTGCGCTTCGCCAAGACCCCGCCGACCGTGCTGATGCTGGCGGGTCTCCAGGGCGCGGGCAAGACCACCCTGGCCGGCAAGCTCGGCCGCTGGCTGAAGACCCAGGGCCACGCGCCGCTGCTGGTCGCCTGCGACCTCCAGCGGCCCAACGCGGTCAACCAGCTCAGCGTCGTCGCCGAGCGGGCCGGCGTCGCGGTCTTCGCGCCCGAGCCGGGGAACGGCGTCGGCGACCCCGTGAAGGTCGCCGAGGACTCCCTCGCCCACGCCCGGGACAAGCAGTACGACGTCGTCATCGTCGACACCGCCGGCCGTCTCGGCATCGACGAGGAGATGATGCGGCAGGCCGCCGACATCCGCGACGCGGTCCGGCCCGACGAGATCCTGTTCGTCGTGGACGCGATGATCGGCCAGGACGCCGTCACCACGGCGGAGGCGTTCCGCGACGGGGTCGGCTTCGACGGGGTCGTCCTGTCCAAGCTCGACGGCGACGCGCGCGGCGGCGCGGCCCTGTCCGTGGCGCAGGTGACGGGCCGCCAGATCATGTTCGCCTCCAACGGCGAGAAGCTGGACGAGTTCGACGCGTTCCACCCGGACCGCATGGCGTCCCGCATCCTCGGCATGGGCGACGTGCTCAGCCTCATCGAGCAGGCGGAGCGGACGTTCAGCCAGCAGGAGGCCGAGCAACTGGCCGGCAAGCTGGCCAAGGGGCCCAAGGAGTTCACCCTCGACGACTTCCTCCAGCAGATGGAGCAGGTCCGCAAGATGGGCTCGATCTCCAAGCTGCTCGGGATGATGCCCGGCATGGGCCAGATGCGCGAGCAGATCAACAACCTCGACGAGCGCGAGGTGGACCGCACCGCCGCCATCATCAAGTCCATGACCCCGGCCGAGCGCGCCGACCCCAAGATCATCAACGGCTCGCGTCGCGTCCGCATCGCCCGCGGCTCCGGCGTGGACGTCAGCGCGGTCAAGGGCCTGGTGGAGCGCTTCTTCGAGGCCCGCAAGATGATGTCCAGGATGGCCCAGGGCGGCGGTCTGCCCGGCATGCCGGGCATCCCCGGCATGGGCGGCGGCGCCCGGCGCAAGCCGAAGCAGCAGAAGAAGGGCAAGGGCGCGCGCCGCTCCGGGAACCCGATGAAGCGCCAGGCCGACGAGCGGTCCACCGGTCAGCGGCCGGGCGAGGACGGCGCGGCGTTCGATCCCCAGTCGTTCGAACTGCCCAAGGAGTTCCGGGACATGCTCCCGCCCAAGTAGTCCGATTCACGCTCGGGGGCGCCTTCCCCGTACCATTCGCGGCATGGCAAAGGCTCCCGTACTCACCCCCCAGGCGGAGGACTTCCCGCGCTGGTACCAGGACGTGATCAACAAGGCCGAGCTCGCCGACAACGGCCCGGTCCGCGGCACGATGGTCATCCGACCGTACGGGTACGGGCTCTGGGAGCGGATGCAGCAGGAGCTGGACGCCCGGATCAAGGCGACGGGCACCCGCAACGCGTATTTCCCGCTGTTCATCCCCCAGAGCTACCTGGCCAAGGAGGCGGAGCACGTCGAGGGCTTCGCCCCCGAGCTGGCGGTGGTCACGCACGGCGGCGGCAAGCAGTTGGAGGAGCCCGCCGTCGTGCGGCCCACCTCCGAGATGATCATCAACGCCTCCTTCGCGAAGTGGGTGCAGAGCTACCGCGACCTGCCCCTGCTGATCAACCAGTGGGCGAACGTAGTCCGCTGGGAGATGCGCCCCCGGGTCTTCCTGCGCACCACCGAGTTCCTCTGGCAGGAGGGCCACACCGCGCACGCCACCTACGAGGAGGCGCGGGACTTCGCCGCCCGGATCCACCGCGACATCTACGCCGACTTCATGGTCAACGTGCTGGCCATCGATGTCGTCCTCGGCCGCAAGTCGCCTTCCGAGCGCTTCGCCGGCGCCATCAACACCCTCACGCTCGAAGGGATGATGGGCGACGGCAAGGCCCTCCAGATGGGCACCAGCCACGAGCTGGGACAGAACTTCGCGCGAGCCTTCGACACCCGGTTCCTGTCGAAGGACGGCAGCCGGGAGCTGGTCTGGCAGACGTCGTGGGGCTCCTCGACCCGCATGGTCGGCGGCCTGATCATGTCGCACGGCGACGACAACGGACTGCGGGTCCCGCCGCGCCTGGCGCCCACGCAGGTCGTGGTGCTGGCCATCAAGGACGACGAGGCCGTGCTGGCGAAGGTCCGCGAGATCGGCGCGGCGCTGACCGCGGCCGGGATCAGGACCGAGGTCGACGACCGCACCGACACCCCCTTCGGCCGGCGCGCGGTGGACTGGGAGCTGAAGGGCGTCCCGGTGCGGGTCGAGGTCGGCCCGCGCGACCTGGAGGCCGGCACGGCGATGCTGGCCCGCCGCATCCCCGGCGGCAAGGAGCCGGTCGCCATCGACGCGCTGCCGGCCCGGCTGCCGGGCGTCCTGGACGAGGACCAGGCGCTGCTGCTGCGTCAGTCCCGCGAGCGCCGCGAGGCCAGGACGACGGACGTGCGGACGATCGAGGACGCGGTGGCCGCCGCCACCGCGGGCGGCTGGGCCCGCATCCCGTGGGCCGACCTCGGCCCGGAGGGCGAGGCGCGGCTGGCGCAGGACGCGGTCACGGTGCGCTGTCTGGTGGGCGAGGACGGCTCGGTCCCCGAGTCCGACGACGCCCCGGGCACGCTCGCCGTCGTCGGCCGGGCGTACTGACCCGGACGGGCCGGGAACCCGACCGGCCCCGCCGATCCGGGTCCCGCGTCCCCATAGGCGGCGAACTGACTGGTAAGTGCAAATTCGTGGACTTGGCCCGGAATCGGAACACCCCGGGGCACTCGCTCGTTAGGTAGACGTGAGCACGACACCACCAGTTCTCGCCGCCGAGCTGGCACACGCGTGGGCCGATATCCAACGGCACCACCCGGAGTTGCCCGACCTGGCCGCGCCCGAATCCCTGATCGGAGAGTCCTCGTCGGCCTGTGGCTCCGAGCTCTCCTTCGAACGGCTGTTGCATGAGGCCGTGCACGGTATCGCCGCCGCACGGGGGGTCAGGGACACCTCCCGCGCGGGGCGCTACCACAATCGCCGTTTCCTCGCGATCGCGGAGGAGCTCGGCCTCGACCACGCCGACGACCCCCACCCGAGCAGCGGTTTCTCGCTCGTCACGATGAACGCGGAGACCAGGCGGCGCTACCGGCCGACGGCCGAGCGGCTGGCGCGCGCCCTCAAGGCGCACCTGGCGGCCACCGCGACCGACACCAAGCGGAGCTTCCGCGGGCCGGCCGCCCGGCACGGGTCGTCCGGCGGCGGGGTGCGCGTGAAGGCGGTCTGCGAGTGCGGGCGGAACGTGCGGGTCGTTCCGTCGGTGCTGGCGCAGGCGCCCATCATGTGCGGCGCGTGCAAGAAGCCGTTCCAGATCGCCGAGGCCATGACCGTGGCGGCTTCCTCCTGACGGCCTATGGCAGAATAGGCCGTTGAACTCGGCAGTCGCACAGGACCCCTCTCTCCTCCGGCTGACGCGTCCACCGGGCCGGTCGGCACCGCAACCCCACGCGGTCCGCCGTGATGGCCCACCACGCCAAGACGCAGGAGACACCACACCCGTGGCAGTCAAGATCAAGCTGAAGCGACTGGGCAAGATCCGGTCGCCGCACTACCGCATCGTCGTCGCCGCCCCCCGCCCCCGCCGGGACGGCCGCGCCATCGAGGAGCTGGGGCTGTACCACCCGGTGCAGAACCCGTCGCGCATCGAGGTCGACTCGGACCGCGTGCAGTACTGGCTCGGTGTCGGCGCGCAGCCGACCGAGCCGGTTCTCGCGATCCTCAAGGTGACGGGCGACTGGCAGAAGTTCAAGGGCCAGCCCGCCCCGCCGCCCATGAAGGTCGCCGAGCCCAGGCCGGACCGCCGCGCCATCTTCGAGGCCGCGGCCAAGGAGACCGGTGGCGAGCCGAGGGGCGAGGCCATCACCCCGAAGGCGAAGAAGGCCGAGAAGAAGGCCGACGCCGAGGCCGCCGAGGCCCCGGCCGAGTCGACCGAGGGCTGAGGATGCTCGAGGAGGCCCTGGAGCACCTGGTGAAGGGCATCGTCGATCACCCCGAAGAGGTCCAGGTCGCCTCGCGCACGCTGCGCCGCGGGCGGATCCTCGAAGTCCGGGTGCACCCGGACGACCTCGGCAAGGTGATCGGTCGCAACGGCCGCACCGCGCGCTCCCTGCGCACGGTCGTGGGCGCGCTCGGCGGCAAGGGCATCCGCGTCGACCTGGTCGACGTGGACGAGGTCCGCTGAGGGCGCTGCCGATATCGCAACGAGGGCCGTGGGCGGCGATCGCCGCCCACGGCCCTCGTCGTCCGCAATGAAGAGCAACGGAAAGCGGAAGAGCACAGTGCAACTCGTCGTCGCGCGCATCGGTCGCGCCCATGGCATCAAGGGCGAGGTCTCCGTCGAGGTCCGCACCGACGAGCCGGAGCTGCGGCTGGCGCCCGGCGCGGTGCTGGCCACCGACCCGCCGGAGGTGGGCCCGCTCACCGTCGCCGACGGGCGCGTGCACAGCGGCCGGCTGCTGCTGCGTTTCGCCGGCGTGGCCGACCGCACCGCGGCCGAGGCGCTGCGGAACACCCTGCTGCTCGCCGAGGTGGACCCCGAGGCCCAGCCGGACGACCCGGAGGAGTTCTACGACCACCAGTTGGTCGGGCTCGACGTGGTCACGGCGGACGGCGCGCGCGTCGGGCCGGTGACCGAGATCGCGCACCTGCCCGGTCAGGACCTGCTGATCGTCGAGCGGGAGACCGGCGGCGAGGTGCTGATCCCGTTCGTCTCGGAGATCGTCCCCGACATCGACCTGGCCGCCCGCCGGATGGTCGTCGTCCCGCCGCCGGGCCTGCTCGACGCCGACGAGAGCGACGACGAGGGGAACGGCGAGGGCGACGACGACCGCGAGGGGAACGGCCGCGAGGGCTCCGGCGCATGAGGCTGGACGTCGTCACCATCTTCCCCGAGTACCTGGAGCCGCTGAACGTCTCGCTGGTCGGCAAGGCGCGCGCCGCCGGTCTGCTCGACGTGCGGATCCACGACCTGCGCGCGTGGACGCGCGACCGGCACCACACCGTCGACGACACCCCGTACGGCGGCGGCCCCGGCATGGTGATGAAGCCCGAGCCGTGGGGCGAGGCGCTGGACGCCGTGCTGGCCTCCGGGGAGGGCGAGCCGGTCGTCGTCGTGCCCACGCCCAGCGGCCGTCCGTTCACCCAGCGGCTGGCCGGGGAGCTGTCGGAGCGGCCGTGGCTGGTGTTCACCCCCGCCCGGTACGAGGGGATCGACCGCCGGGTGATGGACGAGTTCGCCGCCCGGCTCGACGTGCGCGAGGTCTCCATCGGCGACTACGTGCTGGCGGGCGGCGAGGCGCCGGTGCTGGTGATGGTCGAGGCGATCGCCCGGCTGCTGCCGGGCGTGCTGGGCAACGCCGACAGCCACCGCGACGACTCGTTCGCGCCGGGCCCGATGGCGGACCTGCTGGAGGGACCCGTCTACACCAAGCCGCCCCAGTGGCGGGGCCGGGACGTGCCCGAGGTGCTGATCAGCGGCCACCACGGGCGGATCGCGCGCTGGCGCCGGGACCAGGCGCTGCTGCGGACCAGCCTGCACCGGCCGGACCTGATCGCGCGGTGCGACCCGGCCGCGTTCGACCGGCACGACCGGGCCACCCTCGCGGAGCTGGGCTGGCGGCCGGGACCGGACGGCCGATTTGGGCGCGCGCCGGACGGCATGGAAGAATAGGCCGCTGGCTCTCGCCCGGCGCGCGACCCCGCCACAGGGGGACCGACGCCCGCCGGGGCGACCGAGCCGCCTCCCTTTTCGTCAGTTCGATCACTTCCGTCGATGACCTGTGGCATCGGCGAGGAAAGCAGCAGGTCATGAACCTTCTGGACAGCGTCGATTCCGCGTCCCTGCGCGACGACATCCCGGCCTTCCGCCCCGGCGACACGGTCAACGTCCACGTCCGCGTCATCGAGGGCAACCGGTCCCGCGTGCAGCAGTTCAAGGGCGTGGTCATCCGCCGCCAGGGCTCCGGCGTGCGCGAGACGTTCACCGTCCGCAAGGTCAGCTTCGGCGTCGGCGTGGAGCGCACCTTCCCGGTGCACACCCCGGTCGTGGAGCGCATCGAGCTTGTGACCCGCGGCGCCGTCCGCCGCGCCAAGCTCTACTACCTGCGGAACCTGCGCGGCAAGGCCGCCAAGATCAAGGAGAAGCGCGACAACTGAGCGGTACGACCGCCGGTTACCATCGCGGCGTGAGCGATTCCGACGCACCACCTCCGGAGCGCGACCCCATCCCCGACCCTTTCACGGGCGGGTGGTGGAGGTCGCGTTCGGTGCGTCTGTGGACCACGGCGCTGGTGACCACGGTGATCATCACCTGGTTCACCAGCTCTTTTGTGATGCAGCCGTTCCTCATCCCCAGCGGATCGATGGAGGGCACCCTCCAGGTGGGCGACCGGGTGCTGGTGAACAAGCTGGCGTACCGTTTCGGTGGGGAGGTGCGGCGCGGTGACGTCATCGTCTTCGACGGCGAGGGGTCGTTCGTCGCCGAGAGTGCCGAGCCGGGCCTGCTCGACGGCCTGCTGCGGAGCGCGGGCGCGGTGGTCGGCCTCGTCCAGCCGTCCGGCGCGGATTTCGTGAAGCGGGTGATCGGCATCGGTGGGGACCGCGTGCGCTGCTGCGACAGTCAGGGCAGGATCGAGGTCAACGGCGACCCGTTGGACGAGCCCTATCTGTATCCGGGGGACGCTCCTTCGATTGTCAGGTTTGATGTCATAGTCCCGGAGGGACGGTTGTGGGTGATGGGCGATCACCGTGCTGACTCGGCGGATTCCCGGGAGTATCTGGGCTCTCCGGGCGGCGGCACCGTTCCCGAGGACAAGGTGATCGGCCGCGTGGAGATGATCGGCTGGCCGGCGGACCGGTGGGGCTGGGTGCGGTCGGATCATGGGTGAGCGGGGACGCTCCAGGGCCGCGAGCCGCCACGGCGTGCCGCGGGACCAGGCGGAGCAGACACAGGAGCCGCACGGGAGCGAGCCGCGGCCGACGCTGCGGGGCCCCGGCGAGGGGCGGGCGGCCCGGCGGCGCGCGGCCAAGCGGATCAAGCGCCGCAGGCGGCTGCGGGCGACCCGCGAGGTCCCGATCCTCATAGGCACGGCCCTGCTGATAGCCCTGATACTCAAGACCTTCCTGGTGCAGGCCTTCGTCATCCCGTCGGGTTCGATGGAGCAGACGATCAAGATCGACGACCGGGTGCTCGTCGACAAATTGACGCCGTGGTTCGGCTGGGAGCCCGCGCGTGGCGAGGTCGTCGTCTTCAAGGACCCGGGCGGCTGGCTCCAGTCCGAGCGGGAGAACACCGCCGACGACGAGGCCCCGATCGTGATCGAACAGATCCAGGACGCGCTCACCTGGATAGGTCTGCTGCCGACCCAGAACGACCAGGACCTGATCAAACGGGTCATCGGGATCGGCGGCGACCGCGTGGTCTGCTGCGACGACGAGGGCCGGGTCACGGTCAACGGCGAGCCGCTGAACGAAGAGGACTACATATATCCGGGGAATCCGCCCTCACTGAGGACCTTCGACGTCACGGTCCCCGAGGGCCGGCTCTTCGTCATGGGGGACCACCGGTCCAACTCCTCGGATTCCCGCTACCACTTGGACGAGGCCGGGCAGGGTACGGTACCCGAGGACCTGGTCGTCGGCCGGGCCGTGGTGATCGCCTGGCCCTTCGGGCACTGGGGCAAGCTGGACGGGACGGAGGCATTCGCCTCGGTGCCCGATCCGGAAACGGGCACCGTGGGAGCCCGCTCGACCGCCGATCCGGAGGAATTTGCCCGTCTCCCGATGCCTGCGGAACTTCCGCTCGTTATGGGAGTGGCGGGCCTGTCGCGGGCGCGGAACAGGCCGGAGCGGAGCGTGAGGAGCGAATGTGGGGGATGTAGCGGTGGATGCGCGGGCCGGCTCGGGCGATCCGGAGGAGCGTCCGGAGCAACCGGGTGGCGACGCGTCCGGCGAGGAATCCCCCGGTGCGCGGACCGGCTCCGGTGGCGCCGGCGCGGACGGCGGCCCGGGCGGTAGCGGTCGCGCCGGCGAGGATCCCGCGGCGGATCCGGAGGGCGCGCACTCCGCCGAGGCGGAGGACGAGAACGATGCCGAGGACGACGACGCGGAGACGCAGCGGCGCCGGCGCGCCGCGAAGCAGCGCTCGTTCTGGAAGGAGCTGCCGCTCCTCATCGGCATCGCCGTGGTGCTGGCGCTGATCATCAAGACGTTCCTGGTGCAGGCGTTCTCCATCCCCTCGAACTCGATGCAGGACACCCTCCAGAAGGGGGACCGGGTCCTGGTCGACAAGCTCACCCCCTGGTTCGGCGCCGAGCCCGAGCGCGGCGAGGTCGTCGTCTTCAACGACCCGGGCGGCTGGCTCGCGGAGGCCCCGTCGAGCGGCGGCGTCGGCGCGGCCGTCCAGAGCGCGCTGAGCTTCATCGGACTGATGCCGTCGGCCGACGAACAGGATCTGATCAAGCGGGTCATCGCGGTCGGCGGGGACACCGTGGAGTGCCGGCAGAACGGCCAGGTCATGGTCAACGGCGAGACCCTGGACGAGAGCGACTACCTCTACCCGGGGAACACGCCGTGCGGCGACGAGCCGTTCGGGCCCATCGAGGTGCCCGAGGGGCGGCTGTGGGTCATGGGCGACCACCGCCAGGACTCGCTGGACTCGCGGTTCCACCAGAACCTGATCGGCCAGGGCACCGTCGCCGAGGACGACGTGGTGGGCCGCGCCATCGTCATCGCCTGGCCCGTGACCCGCTGGGGCACGCTGCCGGTGCCCGACGCGTTCGGGAGCCTGGGCAGCGGTGCCACCGCCGCCGGGCCGGCCGCGCTCGGCCTGGCCGGGGCGCTGCCGCTGGTGCTGTGGCGCCGCCGCAGGCTGCTGGACCGCGCCGTCGCGCGGGCGGCGGCGGGCGAGGAGCAGGTCAGGGGCTGACCCGCGGCTCCGCGCTGGGTAGGGTCGTCCTCCTGAGCACTCTTCGGGAGGGGACGTGATGAGCGGAGCGCCGCCGCGCCGCGCCGGGCGGGTGGGCCGGACGCTGTCCGGCCTCGCCGTGGGCCTGGGCTGTGTGCTGCTGCTGGGCGGGTTCGTGCTGGCCGCCGTCCTCTACCAGCCCTACACGGTGCCCACGGACTCCATGGCGCCGTCCGTGGCCGCGGGGGACCGTGTGCTGGCGCAGCGGATCGACGGCGGGGAAGTGCGCCGGGGGGATGTCGTCGTCTTCGAGGACGACGACTGGGGGCCCTCACTGATGATCAAGCGGGTCGTCGGCATCGGCGGCGACACGGTCGCCTGCTGCGACGACCGGGGGCGGCTCACGGTGAACGGCGACCCCGTCGCCGAGTCCTACCTCGCCGGGGACTCCGAGGACTCCGCGGCCTCCGCGATGAACTTCACGGCCGAGGTGCCGGACGGCGAGCTGTTCCTGCTCGGCGACAACCGGATGGACTCGCGGGACTCCCGGAGCATGCTGACGGAGACCGGGACCGGGACCGTGCCCAGGGACGCCGTCTCGGGACGGGTCGAGGCCGTCGTGTGGCCGCTGGGGGAGTTCGGTGTGCTGCCACGGGCGGCGGGGTTCGGCTACTCATAGCCCGCCACCAGCCTCTGCGTCGGGAGTGTAGGATGTGGCTCAGACTGCGGCCTCTGCTCTGGGCCACGGGCGCCGGCGCGGCGCTGATCGTCGTGGGCGCGGCGTACGACGGGATCGCGCGCCGGGGCTCCGGGTCGGGCCGCCGCGGCGTGCGGACGTCCGGAGTGGCGCACAATGAGGGAACGCACGGCTGAAGGGGATCACGCCATGAGTGCCGAGGACCTCGAAAAGTACGAGACCGAGATGGAGCTGAAGCTCTACCGGGAGTACCGGGACGTGGTCGGGTTGTTCACTTATGTGATCGAGACCGAGCGGCGCTTCTACCTCACCAACGATTACGAGATGCAGGTGCACTCGGTGCAGGGTGAGGTGTTCTTCGAAGTCTCCATGGCCGACGCGTGGGTGTGGGACATGTACCGGCCGGCCCGCTTCGTCAAGCAGGTCAGGGTCCTGACGTTCAAGGACGTCAACATCGAGGAGCTCAACCGCAGTGAGCTCGATCTTCCGGAGGACACCGGCTTCGGCGGCGGGCGGAACGGCTGAGCGACCTGTTTCACCCGATCGGGGGGCCTCCGTGTCCACCGTTCCCGGGTTGTCCACAGATTTCCGGTTCGCCCGTCGCGGCGGGGTGGGGCGGGGCAGGCTGCCGTCATGACCGTTCTCGCCGCGTTTGGGTCGTTCCTGCTGCGCGTCGCGCCCGGGGCGCCCGCCGGGGCCGGGGCGCCGGGGGAGCCCGCGTTCGCCGGGTGGCCGGTGCCGGGAGCCGCCGGTGCGGCCCGGCCGCTGGTCGCCCGCGGCTGGGATCCGCCGCCGGCTCCCTGGTCGGCCGGGCACCGCGGCGTCGATCTGACCACCGCGGCGGGGGCGCCCGCGGCGGCCCCCGGCCGCCGGACTCTGGAGCCGGTGCGGGCGGCCGTGGCCGAGGGGGCCGAGGTGGCGGCGGGCGAGGTGATCGGCTCGGTGGCGGCGGGCGGCCCGTTCCACTGCGACGGGCCGTGTCTGCACTGGGGGCTGCTGCGGGGCGAGACCTACGTCGATCCGCTGTCGCAGCTTCCGCCCGGCCTGCTGGGCCGGGGGCCGTCGAGGCTGCTGCCGACCGAGGGCGTCCCGGTCCCGTCGGGGGCCGGGTCGGTGCCGGTCAGCCGTTGACGTCGGCGAGCTTGGCACGGAGCTGGAGGACCGACTTGGTGTGGATCTGGCTGACCCGGCTCTCGGTCACCCCGAGCACCTCGCCGATCTCGGCCAGCGTCAGCCCCTCGTAGTAGTAGAGCGTCACCACTGTCTTCTCCCGCTCGGGCAGCGTGTTGACGGCGCGGGCCAGGAGGCGGCGCAGCTCGCGGTCCTCCGCGATCTCCACGGGGTTGTCCGCGGCGGTGTCCTCCAGCGTGTCCATCAGGCTCAGCCGGTCACCGCCCTCCCCCCCGGCGTGCAGCAGCTCCTCCAGGGCCACCACGTTGGCCAGGGACAACTGGCTGAAGACGCCGTGCAGTTCCTCCAGGGTGACGCCCAGCTCCGCCGCCACCTCGGGCTCCGTCGGGGTGCGGCGCAGCGACGCCTCCAGGGTGGCGTAGGCGCGTTCGATGGCGCGCGCCTTCTGCCGCACCGAGCGGGGGATCCAGTCCAGCGCGCGCAGCTCGTCGATCATCGCGCCCCGGATCCGGGTGATGGCGTAGGTCTCGAACTTGATGGACCGGTCGGGGTCGAACTTCTCGATCGCGTCGATGAGGCCGAAGACGCCGGAGGAGACGAAGTCGGCCTGCTCCACGTTCGGCGGCAGCCCCACGCTGACCCGGCCCGCCACATATTTGACGAGCGGTGAGTAGTGGAGGATGAGCTGCTCCCGCAGCCGCTCGTCGCCGGTGGCCTTGTACGAGCGCCACAGCTTGTCGAGCGCGGTGGGCGCCGCCGGGGCCGTGGTGCCCTCCGCCGCGGCCGGCGCTGCCGGAGCCGCGTGCTGAGGCCCGGAGGAGTGCTGTGGCATACGTCGTCGTGAGCCGTTCTGCGGGGAGTGCGTGCGGGGGGTGGAGTTCTGGCGACAGAACCCTGTGAGCGTAGCGTGACAACAGGATCGCGGTGCGCATGTGCGCCACCCCCGGGTATGCGCAGATACGTTCCGCTGCCCGCACGGTGGTGTTACGCACCGGCGTGCGCGCGGGCTCGCGGCTCGTCCGCGTGTCGGGGGCCGGCGCGGGAGACCCGCCACAGCTCGCCCACCCGTTCGACGAAGCCAAGCGTGTTCAGCTCGCGGAGCCGCGCCAGGGCCGCCGCCGGGCTGGTGCACGCCCCGCGCGCCACCTCCTCCACCGCCACCGCGCTGTCGGCGGGCAGCGCGTCGAGCACCTCGCCGGCCGGCCGGGACAGCAGGTCGCGCGGCACGGCCGGCTCGTCCGGCGCGCACGCCAGCTCGCCCATGTCCCCGACGAGCTCGATGACGGCGGCCGCGTCCGCGACCAGGGTGGCCTCCTCCCGGATCAGCCGGTGCGTCCCGGCCGACAGCCCGGAGGTGACCGGGCCCGGCACGGCCATCAGGTGCCGCCCCAGCCGCCCGGCCTGCCGCGCCGTGATCAGCGAGCCGCTGCGCCGCGCCGCCTCGACCACCACGGTGCCCCGGGTCAGCGCGGCGATCACCCGGTTCCGCTGGACGAACCGGGACCGCGTCGGACGGTCGCCGGGCGGCAGCTCGGCGACCAGCAGCCCACCGCCCACGATGCTCCCCAACAGCTCGGCGTGGGCGGCCGGATAGGGGACATCGACCCCGCAGGCCAGCACCGCCACCGTGGACCCGCCGACCGCGAGGGCACCCCGGTGCGCCGCGGCGTCCACCCCGAACGCCGCGCCGGAGACCACGGTCCAGCCGCGCTCGGCCAGCGACGTGCCCAGCTCGGCGGCGACATGCGCCCCATAGTCGGTGCAGGCGCGGGCGCCCACCAGCGCGACCGAGCGCAGCGAGACGAACCGCAGCGAGCAGGCCCCGCGCACCCACAGCCCGACCGGTGCGGCCACCCCCAGGTCGTCGAGCTGGCTGGGCCACTCCCGGTCACCGGGGCACACGAAACGCCCGCCCAGCCGGACGATCCGCTCCAGATCGCGCCCGGGCTCCGCGTGCCGCGCCCGCGACCGCAGCCCGGCCCACCGGTCGGCGGACATCCCCTCCGGCGGTGGGCCGTCCGCCCGCAGTGCCTGCCAGACCTCCACCGGGCCCAGCCGCGCCAGCCACCGCCCCACCACCTCGTCGCCCGGCTCCACGGTCCGGGCCAGCGCCGCCCGCGCCCGCCGGGTCTCCTCGTCCCCGCTCACGGCAGGCTGCCCGCGACACCCGCGCCGCGCCGCAGCCCGGTGCGCAGCTCCAGCGCCGCGTCGACGTCCGACGCGGTGGGCCGGTCGTGCCCGGCCAGGTCGGCCACCGTCCAGGCCACCCGCAGCACCCGGTCCAGCCCCCGGGCGGTGAGCAGCCCGCGTTCCATGTCCAGCTCGGCCCGGAGCAGGGCGCCCGGCTCCGGGCACCACCGGGTGCGCAACTCGTGCCCGGGCACCTCCGCGTTGGTCCGCCAGGGGGTCCGCGCGTACCGGGCCAGGGACCGGTCGCGGGCGGCGCGGACCCGCTCGGCCACCACGGCGGTCGGCTCCCCGCCACCGCCCCCCGTGATCAGCTCCGCGCGGCTCACCGGCTCCACCGGCACCCGCAGGTCCACCCGGTCCAGCAGCGGCCCGGACAGCCGGGCCCGGTACCGCCGGACCGTGCTGGGCAGGCACTCGCAGTCCCCCGCGGGCGCGCCGTGCCGCCCGCAGGGACACGGGTTCGTCGCGAGGACCAGCAGCACCCGGGCCGGCATCCGCACCACTCCGGCCGCCCTGGCGACCACGACCTGTCCCGACTCCAGCGGCTGCCGCAGCGCGTCCAGCACCTGACCGCTCATCTCCGCCGCCTCGTCGAGGAAGAGCACCCCGTGGTGGGCCAGGGACATCGCGCCCGGGCGGGGCAGGCCGGTGCCGCCGCCGACGAGCGACGCCATCGACGCCGAGTGGTGCGGCGCGCAGTACGGCGGGCGGTCGATCAGCGGGCGCCCCGGCGGCAGGGAGCCGCCCACCGAGTGCACGGCGGTCACCTCCAGCGCCTCCTGCGTGGTCAGCGGCGGCAGCAGCCCGGGGAGCCGCTCGGCCAGCATCGTCTTGCCCGCCCCGGGCGCGCCCTTCAACAGCAGGTGGTGCCTGCCGGCCGCGGCCACCTCCAGTGCCCGGCGGGCCAGCCGCTGACCCGCCACCTCCGCCAGGTCGGGCGGATGCTCGCCGGCCACCGGGAAGAAGAGGCCGCCGGACTGCGGCAGCCCCCAGCCGGGCCCCGGCGCGACGAACGGGCCGCCCGCCTCGTCCGGCTCCGGCTCCTCGGGCACGGGCTCGTCGGCCAGCACCGCGATCAACTGCCGCAGGCTGCGCCCGCCGAGCCCCGCCACGTCCGGCACCAGGGCCGCCTCGGCCGCCGTCTGCTCGGGCACCACCACCTGCCGGTACCCGGCGTCGACGGCCGTGAGCACCGCGGGCAGCACCCCCCGGACCGGCCGCACCCGCCCGTCGAGCCCCAGCTCCCCGATCATCATCACGTCCGCGATCACCCGCGGGTCGATCCGCTCGGCGGCGGCCAGCACACTGCACGCGACCGCGAGGTCGAACCCGCTGCCGCACTTGGGGACCGCGGCCGGACTCAGCCCCACGGTCAGCTTCTTCTGGGGCCACTGCGCCCCCGAGTTGATGACGGCGGCCCGGACCCGGTCCCGGCTCTCGCTCAGCGACTTGTCGGCCAGCCCCACCAGGGAGAAGGCCGCGACGCCGGGCTCCAGATCGGCCTGGACCTCGACCACCACGCCCTCGACACCGACCAGGGCGACCGCGCACGTGCGGGCGAAGGCCATCACGCCACCCCCCGCGCGTGCTCGACCAGCGGCGCCCCGCGCTCGGGCAGCACCACGCCGACCAGGTCGATCCGCACCCCGCCGGGCGGCGGCGCCGCGTACACCGTCAGCCATCGCTCGCTCAGCCACCACTGGGCGAGCCGGCGCAGCCGCTCCACCTTGCGGGGCGTCACCGCCGCCATCGGATGCTGGAACCGGCCGGCCCTGCGGGTCTTCACCTCGCACACCACCAGCGTCCGGCCGCCGGCGGCCCGCTCCTGGGCCACGATGTCGATCTCGCCCGCACGGCATCTCCAGTTCCGCTCCAGGACGGTCAGCCCCTCGTCCCGCAGCCGCCGCACCGCGACGTCCTCGCCGAAGCGGCCCAGCGCA
The DNA here is from genome assembly GCF_001493375.1 of Streptomyces specialis. Lineage (GTDB taxonomy): Bacteria > Actinomycetota > Actinomycetes > Streptomycetales > Streptomycetaceae > Streptomyces > Streptomyces specialis. Next base: position 479,406 of record NZ_LN929896.1, on the reverse strand, counting down.
CCTCGCTGATTCATGACGCCTCACCTCCGTCACCGACTGTGACGTACTCCCGGCGCTCGCGGGGACCCCGGTGGACAACCGGAACGTTGTGGAAAAACCCGTCACCCGTTCGGGGTGGATCGGGGTAACGGCGGGCGCTGCCACGGAAGGGTCATGCCGTCCGGGACGGTCGCCCGGCCCTGTCGCGGTCCCGTACACTGCTCGTGGCGATCCGGGTTCCCGGATCGACCTCGCATGCCCCGCCACCTCGGCGCCCGGTCCGTTCTCGGCGCCCCGGTGGCCGCGCATCTCGGTCCATGGAGCTGTCTGCCGCACAGGCACTCCCCGGCACTGCGCGCGGGGGCGTCAGGAGCGCCGGTCACCCGGCCGGCGCTGACAACCGAGCATCCACAAGGAGAACGGCCATGGCCGTCGTCACGATGCGGGAGCTGCTGGAAAGCGGCGTCCACTTCGGGCACCAGACCCGTCGCTGGAACCCGAAGATGAAGCGCTTCATCTTCACCGAGCGCAACGGCATTTACATCATCGACCTGCTCCAGTCGCTGTCGTACATCGACCGCGCCTACGAGTTCGTCAAGGAGACGGTGGCGCACGGCGGCACCGTCATGTTCGTCGGCACCAAGAAGCAGGCCCAGCAGGCGATCGCCGAGCAGGCGGCCCGGGTCGGCATGCCCTACGTCAACCAGCGCTGGCTCGGCGGCATGCTCACCAACTTCTCGACCGTGCACAAGCGGCTCCAGCGCCTCAAGGAGCTGGAGCAGATCGACTTCGACGACGTCGCCGCCTCCGGCCTCACCAAGAAGGAACTGCTCGTCCTCTCCCGTGAGAAGGCGAAGCTGGAGAAGACGCTGGGCGGTATCCGCGACATGCAGAAGGTGCCGAGCGCCGTCTGGATCGTGGACACCAAGAAGGAGCACATCGCCGTCGGCGAGGCCCGCAAGCTCAACATCCCGGTCGTCGCGATCCTCGACACGAACTGCGACCCGGACGAGGTGGACTACAAGATCCCGGGCAACGACGACGCGATCCGTTCGGTCACCCTGCTCACCCGGGTGATCGCCGACGCCGTCGCCGAGGGCCTCATCGCCCGGTCCGGTGCCGCCGAGGCCAAGGACGGCGAGAAGCCGGCCGGTGAGCCGCTGCCCGAGTGGGAGCGCGATCTGCTGGTGGGCACGGAGGCCAAGGCCGAGGAGCAGGCCGCCGAGGACCAGCCGGCCGCGACGGCCGAGCAGCCGGCCGAGGAGCAGGCCGCTCCCGCCGCCGAAGCCGTGGAAGCCCCCGCCGAGCAGGGCTGACGCGGACGACAGGCCCGGCGGCGGGGCAAGCGATCCGAACGACTTCCGGGAAGAGAATCACCATGGCGAACTTCACCGCCGCCGATGTCAAGAAGCTCCGCGAGCTCTCCGGCGCCGGCATGATGGACTGCAAGAAGGCCCTGGACGAGGCCGAAGGCGATGTCGCGCAGGCTCTGGAGATCCTGCGCGTCAAGGGCCAGAAGGGCGTGGCCAAGCGCGAGAGCCGCACCGCCGAGAACGGCGCGGTCGTCTCGATCATCGCCCCGGACAACGCCTCCGGCGTCCTGGTCGAGCTCAAGTGCGAGACCGACTTCGTCGCCAAGGGCGAGAAGTTCCAGGCCGTCGCCGGCGCCATCGCCGAGCACGTCTTCGCGACCGCGCCCGCCGACCTGGCGACGCTGCTCGCCTCCGAGATCGAGGGCGGCAAGACGGTCAAGGAGTTCGTGGACGAGGCCAACGCGTCGCTGGGCGAGAAGATCGTCCTCGACCGGTACGCGCGCTTCGCCGGCGGCTATGTCGCGACCTACCTGCACCGCACCAGCCCCGACCTGCCGCCGCAGGTGGGCGTCCTGGTCGAGCTGGAGCAGGAGAACGCCGAGGTGGCCAAGGACGTGGCGCAGCACATCGCCGCGTTCGCGCCGCGCTTCCTGACCCGCGACGAGGTGCCGGCCGACGTGGTCGAGAGCGAGCGCCGCATCGCCGAGGCCACCGCGCGCGAGGAGGGCAAGCCCGAGGCGGCCCTGCCGAAGATCGTGGACGGCCGGGTGAACGGCTTCTACAAGGAGAACGTCCTCCTCGACCAGCCTTTCGCCAAGGACAACAAGAAGACCGTGCAGAAGGTCCTCACCGAGGCCGGCGTCGCGCTGAAGGGCTTCGCCCGCTTCCGCGTCGGCGCCTGATCCCGGCGGAACGGACGCCGCCCGGCTATTGTCGGGCGGAAGCCCGTCCGGCCGCGGGTCGAACCGGCCGTACGACCGCAGTCGTGACGAGGAGGCCATTGCCCAGCAGGGGAACCGTACGGATCCACTGGCAGTGGCCTCCTTGGTGTGTGCGCACGAGGAGAGTTCCATGAACCAGGACGACAAAGCCCGGCGTTTCCTGCTGAAGCTGTCGGGAGAAGCCTTCGCGGGTGGCGGAGGGCTCGGCGTGGACCCCGATGTCGTGCACAAGATGGCCCGGGAGATCGCCGCGGTGGTACGGGACGGCGCGGAGATCGCCGTCGTGATCGGCGGGGGCAACTTCTTCCGCGGGGCGGAACTCCAGCAGCGCGGCATGGACCGGGCGCGCTCCGACTACATGGGCATGCTCGGCACGGTGATGAACTGCCTGGCGCTCCAGGACTTCCTGGAGAAGGAGGGCATCGACTCCCGGGTGCAGACCGCCATCACCATGGGGCAGGTCGCCGAGCCGTACATTCCGCTGCGGGCCGTGCGGCACCTGGAGAAGGGCCGCGTGGTCATCTTCGGCGCGGGCATGGGCATGCCGTACTTCTCCACCGACACCACCGCTGCCCAGCGGGCCCTGGAGATCCACGCCGAGGCGCTGCTGATGGGCAAGAACGGTGTCGACGGGGTATATGACTCGGATCCGGCGAAGAACACCGACGCGGTGAAGTTCGACGCGCTCGACTACGGCGAGGTCATCACCCGGGACCTGAAGGTCGCCGACTCCACCGCCATCACCCTCTGCCGTGACAACAAACTGCCGATCCTGGTCTTCGAACTGCTCGCGGAGGGCAATATCGCCCGTGCCGTGAAGGGTGAGAAGATCGGCACACTCGTCAACAGCCAGGGCCGACGGGCCTGAAGGCCCGTCACCTCATACGCGTCAACACATCGAACCAGGAGCACGTGGTGATCGAAGAAGCCCTCCTCGAGGCCGAGGAGAAGATGGAGAAGGCGGTCGGCGTCGCCAAGGACGACCTCGCCGCGATCCGTACCGGCCGCGCCCACCCTGCGATGTTCAACAAGATCGTGGCCGAGTACTACGGCACCATGACCCCGATCAACCAGCTCGCGTCGTTCTCGGTGCCCGAGGCCCGCATGGCGGTGGTGACGCCGTTCGACAAGAGCGCGCTGCGCAACATCGAGCAGGCGATCCGGGACTCCGACCTGGGTGTCAACCCGACCAACGACGGTCACCTCATCCGCGTGGTCCTCCCCGAGCTGACCGAGGAGCGGCGCCGGGAGTTCATCAAGATCGCCAGGACCAAGGGCGAGGACGCGAAGATCTCGATCCGCGGGGTCCGCCGCAAGGCCAAGGAGATCATCGACAAGGCCGTCAAGGACGGCGAGGTCGGCGAGGACGAGGGCCGGCGCGGCGAGAAGGAACTCGACGACACCACGGCCAGGTACGTCGCCCAGGTGGACGAGCTGCTCAAGCACAAGGAGAGCGAGCTGCTCGAGGTCTGAGACCTCCGCCGAGGACGCGGGCGCCGCGCATGCCGCGGGCGCCATGGACCGCTGAAGGACGCTGTCACCTGTGAACGATTCATCCTGGGGGCCGCCCCGGGCCGCCGGGTTCTACGAGCCGCCCGAGCCCGCCCGGGCCGTACCGGCGGGTCCCCTGCGCGATTCCGGTGAGGCGGCGCAGACTCGCCCTATGTCGATCGTGCCCGAGCCAGGCGGCGTGCCGGAGCAGCGGCCGGACGGCGGTGACGGGAAGCGGAGCAGGAAGCGGGCGGGCCGGGATCTGCCCGCCGCGATCGGGGTCGGGCTGGCCCTCGGCGCCGTGGTCCTCGCCTCGCTGTTCGTCTACAAGCCGGTCTTCGTCGGCGTGATAGCGGTGGCCGTGGTCGTGGGGATGTGGGAGCTGTCCTCGCGGCTGGCCGAGCGCAAGGGAATCCGGGTGCCGCTGCCGCCGCTGGCGGTCGGCGGCGCCGCCATGGTGGTGAGCGGCTATCTGCGCGGCCCGGAGGGCGCCTGGGTGGCCGCGGCGCTGACCGCGCTGGCCGTGCTGGTCTGGCGCATGGCCAGGCCGCCGGAGAACTACCTGCGGGACGTCACGGCGGGCGTGTTCGCCGCGTTCTACGTCCCCTTCCTGGCCACGTTCGTGGCCCTGATGCTCGCCGCGGACGACGGTGCCTGGCGGGTGCTGACGTTCATACTGCTCACCGTGGTCAGCGACACCGGCGCCTACGCCGTCGGGTGGCGGCTGGGCCGGCGCAAGCTGGCGCCGCGCATCTCGCCGGGCAAGACCCGGGAGGGGCTGGCCGGTGCCGTCGTGTTCGCCATGGCGGCCGGGGCGCTGGCCCTGGAGTTCCTGATCGACGACGGCGTCTGGTGGCAGGGGCTGGTGATCGGCCTGGGCGCCGCGCTCAGCGCCACCCTCGGCGACCTGGGCGAGTCCATGATCAAGCGGGATCTCGGCATCAAGGACATGGGCACGCTGCTGCCCGGCCATGGCGGGATCATGGACCGGCTGGACTCGCTGCTGCCGACCGCCCCGGTGGTCTGGCTGCTGTTCCTGGCGTTCGTCGGGGCCGGCTGAGCCCGCGGCCGAGGCACCGGGCGGGCCGGGTCGTCCCGCCGGTCTGCGACACTTGACGCATCATGCCTGTACCAGGAGAGCTCACGTTCGTCGCGCCGCGCGGGGCCGCCAAGCCCCCGCGGCATCTCGCCGACCTCACCCCGGACGAGCGCCGCGAGGCGGTCGTCGCGCTGGGCGAGAAGCCGTTCCGCGCCCGCCAGTTGTCGCGGCACTACTTCGGGCGCTTCGCCGACGACCCGGCCGCCTGGACGGACGTCCCGGCGGCGGCCAGGGAGCGGCTGGCCGGTGAGCTGCTGCCCAGGCTGATGACGGTGGTGCGGCATGTGAGCTGCGACGACGGCGCCACCCGCAAGACGCTGTGGCGGCTCCACGACGGCACGCTCGTGGAGTCGGTGCTGATGCGGTACCCGGACCGGGTCACCATGTGTGTCTCCTCACAGGCCGGGTGCGGGATGAACTGCCCGTTCTGCGCCACCGGTCAGGCGGGTCTGGAGCGGAACCTGTCGACGGCCGAGATCGTGCACCAGATCGTGGACGGCATGCGCGCCCTGCGCGACGGCGAGGTGCCGGGCGGCCCGGCGCGGCTGTCGAACATCGTCTTCATGGGCATGGGCGAGCCGCTGGCCAACTACCGGCGCGTCACGGGTGCCATCCGCCGGCTCACCGACGCCGACCCGGACGGCGCCGGCCTCTCGCAGCGCGGCATCACGGTGTCCACCGTGGGCCTGGTCCCGGCGATGCGGCGGCTGGCCGACGAGGGCTTCTCGTGCCGGCTCGCGGTCTCGCTGCACGCGCCGGACGACGAGCTGCGGGACACGCTGGTGCCGGTCAACACCCGGTGGAAGGTGCGGGAGGTGCTGGACGCGGCGTGGGAGTACGCCGAGAAGTCCGGGCGCCGGATCTCCGTCGAGTACGCCCTGATCCGGGACGTCAACGACCAGGCGTGGCGTGCCGATCTGCTGGGCCGGCTGCTCAGGGGCCGTGGCGCGCACGTCAATCTGATCCCGCTCAACCCGACGCCCGGGTCGAAGTGGACCGCGTCGCGGCCGGAGGACGAGCGGGCGTTCGTCGCCGGGCTGGCGGCGCACGGCGTGCCCGTCACCGTCCGGGACACCAGGGGCCAGGAGATCGACGGCGCGTGCGGACAGTTGGCGGCGGCCGAGCGGTAACCACGCGGCTGCTATCGTTCGAAAACACAACAATCACACAGTCCGACAGGGGAGCGCTCGCAGCGCTGAGAGTGCGGCACCGGCCGCAGACCCTCGAACCTCGCCCGGGTCATGCCGGGTAGGAAGTCCGGATCGCTCTCGTCCGTGCCGCGCGCCCCCGCGAAGGAAGCGCCAGATGAGACGCACCGCCACGACAGCCCTGAGCGTGAGCACGGCTCTGCTCACCGTCACCGTCCTCACCGCCTGCGGCGACGGCGGCGGGAACGGTGACGACGCCGAGGGCGGTGGCGGCGGCAAGGTCACGCTCGTCGCCCATGACTCGTTCCTCGTCTCCGACGAGGTCCTCGCGGCGTTCACCGAGCAGACCGGCTACACCGTCGAGGTGCTGCGCGGCGGCGACGCCGGGATCGTCGTCAACCAGGCCGTGCTGTCCAAGGACAACCCGCAGGGCGACGTCCTCTTCGGCGTCGACAACACGCTCCTGTCCCGCGCCCTGGACGCCGGGATCTTCGCCCCCCACGAGGCGGCGGGCCTGGCGGACGTCCCCGAGGAGATCAGGCCGGGTGACGGCGAGCACCGCGTCACCCCGGTCGACACCGGCGACATCTGCGTCAACTACGACCGCGCCTGGTTCGCCGAGCGCGACCTGGCGCCGCCCGCCACGTTCGACGACCTGGCCGACCCGGCCTACGCGGACCTGCTCGTCGTGGAGAACGCGGCCACCTCCTCGCCCGGCCTCGGCTTCCTGCTCGGCACGGTCGCCGCGTACGGCGAGGACGGCTGGCGGGACTACTGGGAGCGGCTCGCCGACAACGGCGTCGAGGTCGTGGACGGCTGGGAGCAGGCGTACAACGAGCGCTTCTCCGGCGCGGGCGGCGGCGACCGGCCGCTGGTCGTCTCCTACGCCTCCAGCCCGCCCGCCGGGGTGTACTACGGCGGCGACGACCGGCCCGAGGAGGCGCCCACCGGCGTGGTCACGGCGACCTGCTTCCGGCAGATCGAGTACGCGGGGCTGCTGGCGGGCGCCGCGAACCCCGAGGGCGGCCGGGCGCTGATCGACTTCCTGCTGAGCCGCGCGTTCCAGGAGGACATGCCGTTGCAGATGTTCGTCAACCCCGTCCTGCCCGACGCCGAACTGCCCGACGTGTTCACCCGGTACGCGGAACCCGTCGAGGAGCCGCTGACGCTCGCGCCCGACACGATCGCCGCCAACCGCGACGCCTGGGTCGAGGACTGGACCTCCCTGGTCGTCAGGTGACGCGCGCCGGATGGACCCGGCTCGCGCTCCTCGCGCCGCCGGTCGCCTTCCTCGGCGTCTTCTTCGCCTGGCCGGTCGCCGCGATCACCGCGCGCGGGCTGCGGGTGGACGGCGGGGCCGCCGAGGTGCTGACCGACGCCGACACCCTGCGCGTGCTGGGCTTCACCCTCTGGCAGGCCGCCGCCTCGACCGCGCTGACGCTGGCCCTGGCGCTGCCGGGCGCCTACGTCTTCGCGCGGCTGGCCTTCCCCGGCAAACGGCTGCTGCACGCCGTGGTCACCGTGCCGTTCGTGCTGCCGACCGTCGTGACCGGGGCGGCGTTCCTCGCCCTGGTCGGCCGGGGCGGGCTGCTGGACGAGCTGTGGGGCGTACGGCTGGACACCGGGGTCTGGGCGATCCTGCTGGCACACGCCTTCTTCAACTACGCCATCGTCGTGCGGACCGTCGGCGGCCTGTGGGCGCGCCTCGACCCGCGCCAGGAGGAGGCCGCTCGGGTGCTGGGCGCCGGGCGGTTCGCCGCGTGGCGGACGGTGACGCTGCCCGCGCTCGTCCCCTCGGTGGCCGCGGCGGCGCCGATGGTCTTCCTGTTCACGTTCACCTCGTTCGGGATCGTGCAGATCCTCGGCGGGCCCCGGTACGCCACGCTGGAGGTGGAGATCTACCGGCGGACCGCGCAGCTCCTCGACCTGCCGACGGCGGCCGTGCTGACGCTGCTCCAGTTCGCCGTCGTGGCGGTGCTGCTGGGCGCGCACGGCCGGATCGCGCGCCGTGGGGAGAGCGCCCTGGCGCTCGTGGACCCGGCGCGCACCGTCCGCCGGCCGCGCGGCGCGGCGCAGTGGGGACTGCTCGGCGGGACCCTGACGGTGATCGCGCTGCTGCTCCTGCTGCCGCTGGCGGTCCTCGTCGAACGGTCCCTGTCCGGGCCCGACGGCTACGGGTTCGCCCACTACCGGGCGCTCACCTCCGCCGAGGGCGGCACGTTCCTGGTCGCGCCCTGGGAGGCCGTGGGCAACTCGCTGCGCTTCGCCGCCGTCGCCACCGTCGTCGCGCTGGTGGTCGGCGGGCTCGCGGCGGCGGCGCTGACCCGGCGGGCCGGGCGGTTCGCGCGCGGCTTCGACGCGCTGCTGATGCTGCCGCTGGGCACCTCCGCCGTGACGGTCGGGTTCGGCTTCCTGATCGCGCTGGACGAGCCGCCGCTGGACCTGCGGTCTTCCTGGATCCTGGTCCCGCTGGCGCAGGCGCTGGTCGGGGTGCCGTTCGTGGTGCGGGTGATGCTGCCGGTGCTGCGCGCGGTGGACGACCGGCTCCGGCAGGCCGCGGCCGTGCTCGGCGCCTCGCCGCTGCGGGCGTGGCGGGAGGTGGACCTGCCGCTGGTGCGGCGCGCCGTGCTGGTGGCGGCGGGATTCGCGTTCGCCGTGTCGCTGGGGGAGTTCGGGGCCACCGTGTTCATCGTCCGCCCCGACGCCCCGACGCTGCCGGTCGCCGTGGCGCGGCTGCTGGGCCGGGCCGGCGAGCTGAACTACGGGCAGGCGATGGCCCTGAGCACGGTCCTGATGCTGGTGTGCGCCCTGACCCTGGTGGCGCTGGAGAGTCTGCGGCCCCTGCGGACGACGGAGCTGGTGTGACCATGCCGAAGATACTGCTGGAGACCGAGGGGCTGACCGTCCGTTACCAGGGCCGCACCGCCCTGGACTCCGTCGGCCTGCGGGTGGCGGAGCACGAGACGGTCTGCGTGCTCGGACCCAGCGGCGGGGGCAAGTCCACGCTGCTGCGCGCCGTCGCCGGACTGACGGATCTCGACGCGGGAACGGTCCGGCTGGCCGGCCGGGACCAGGCCGGGGTGCCGACGCACCGCCGCGAGGTCGGGCTCATGTTCCAGGACCACCAGCTCTTCCCGCAGCGGGACGTCGGCGGCAACATCGCGTTCGGCCTGCGGATGCGCCGCGTGCCCCGGGCCGAGACCGGGCGGCGGGTCGCCGAACTGCTCGATCTGGTGGGGCTGCCGGGCGCCCAGCGCCGCGCCGTGGACGCCCTGTCGGGCGGGGAACAGCAGCGGGTGGCGCTCGCCCGCGCGCTGGCGCCCGGCCCCCGGCTGCTGATGCTGGACGAGCCGCTCGGCCAGCTCGACCGCGATCTGCGGGAGCGGCTCGTCGTCGAGCTGCGGCAGCTCTTCCGCCGCCTGGGCACCACGGTCCTGGCCGTCACCCACGACCAGGGCGAGGCGTTCGCACTGGCCGACCGGGTGGTGGTGATGCGTGAGGGGCGCGTGGCGCAGACCGGCACCCCGGTGGAGGTGTGGCGGCGGCCGGCCGACGCGTTCGTCGCCCGGTTCCTCGGCTTCCGCAATCTGGTCCGGGCCACGGTCGGGGCGGACGGTACCGCGCGGACGCCCTGGGGACCGGTTCCGGTGCCCGAGGGCACCCCGCCCGGCCCGTGCCGGCTCCTCGTCCGGCCGTCGGGCGTCCGGCTCACCGCGCCGGGCGCCGACCCCGCCGGCCCGCGCGCGACGGTCGGCGCCCGCACGTTCCGCGGCGACCATGTGCTGCTGCACCTCGACCCCGAGCGCGGGCCCGCCCTGGAGGCGGCGTGTCCGCTGCGCGACGCCCCGGCGGAGGGCGAGGCGGTCGGGGTCGCGTTCGACCGGGCGGATGTGGTGGCGCTCCCGGAGTGAGCCCGACGCGCCCGGGCGTGCGGGGTCAGTGCCCGGCCGGCAGGGCGATCAGGTAGGCGGCCAGCCAGGTCACCGGTGCCAGCACCGACACCAGCACCGTGGCCCGCAGCACGGCCGCGCCGCGGAGCAGCGTGCGCGGGGCGCCGAGCCTCGACAGGGCGGCGGTCGCCGTCCGGCGGGCCGCCCGTCCCTCGTCGGCGACGGTCGCCACCGTTCCCAGCGCGCAGGCCAGCACCACGGCGGCGCCGAGGGCGCCGAGCGGGCCGAACCCGTCCAGCCCGTCCAGCTCCCGCGCCGCCAGCAGCGCGGCCGACGCGGCGACCAGGGCGCCCAGCGGGCGGCCGACCCGGCGCGCCTCCTCCTGGAGCGCCCGCCCGGCCAGCAGCCGCAGCACGCCCGGCCTGCCGCCGGACAGCAGCCGCCCGCACAGGTGGACCAGGCCCGGCGCGGCCAGCACGATCCCGGCCGCGATCAGCAGCCAGCCGGCGACCACGCCCGCGGTGACACCGCCCAGCGCGCCCGGAAGCGGCAGCCAGCCGTCGGGCGCGGGGGCGGAGGCCGCCGCGTCGTTCCCGGCGTAGGCGCTGAGCGCGATGCCCCCGGTGATCAGGGCGGTGCCCCAGGGCAGGCCCTGTATCTTATACTCATCAGAAGCTGTGGACGTAGAGGACAGTCCGATACACGTGCGGTACCGCTACTCTAGCAACCGTAGCGAGCGACTATGCGCCGGTCCGGCTGCAGACTCGTATTTCGGTCGGGAGATACGGCTGCAGACAAGTTCTGCACCAGTCCCCTCGGCGGCAGCGGCAGATGTGTAAAAGGAGCGGGCGAGCCCCCGGCCGCGGCGGCGGCGGGCGCGACGGCCAGCAGGGTCAGCGCGGCACCCAGCGGCAGCGAACGGCCCGCCCCGAGCGTCCCGGCCGCGGCACCGCCGAACGGCAGCCCGATCAGGTCGCCCCGCAGGTGCAGGAAGAGCAGCAGCGCCAGGCCGCTGCCCACCGTTCCCGCCAGGGCCGTGGACATCGCGGCGAGCACCGGGACGCGCGCCGGGCCGAGCCCCGCCATGTCGAGGCCCGAGGCGGGCCGCGTGGCCGGGTCCGCCCGGGCGACGGCGATGGCGAGCTGGACGTTCGCGGCCAGGGGCACGGCGCACCAGGCCAGGCGGAGCGCCGCCGAGCGGCCTTCGCCCGGGTGGCCGACGGCGTAGGCGAGGGCGCTGAGCAGCAGGAACCCGACGCCGGCCGCCGCGCAGACGAGGAGCAGTCTGCGGCACAGCGCCGTCGGGTCCGCGCCGCGGGCTAGGCGGAGAGCGAGCATGTGGCTGTGTGGGGCGCGCCGGACGCGCGGCCGTCGAGGAGGTGGACCGTCCGGTCGGCCAGGGTGGCGACCTCGGGGTCGTGCGTCGCGATGACCACGGTGATGCTGTGCGAGCGGCCCGCCGTGGTCAGGGTCCGCAGCACCTGCGCCCGGTCGGCGCGGTGCAGCGGCGCGGTCGGCTCGTCCGCGAACAGCACGTCGGGCTGGTGCACCAGCGCCCGCGCGATCGCGACCCGCTGCCGCTGGGACTGGAGCAGCGCGGTGGGCCGTTTGCGGGCGCAGTCCCCGACGTCGAGCCGGTCGAGCCACTCCATCGCGGTCCGGCGGGCCTTGCGGTGGCCGGTGCCGGCCAGCAGCAGCGGCAGCGCGGCGTTCTCCCAGGCGGTCAGCTCGGGCAGGAGCTGCGGGGTGTCGCCCACCCAGCCGAAGCGGTCGCGGCGCAGCCGCTCCCGCGAGGTGGGGGTGAGGGTGTGGACGGGCATGCTGTTGAACCAGACCTCGCCCTCGGCGGGCACGAGCTGCCCGGACAGGCAGCCGAGGAGCGTGCTCTTGCCGCAGCCGCGCGGTCCGGTGACGGCGAGGATCTCGCCCTGGCGGACGCCGAGGCAGACTCCGAGCAGCGCGGGCGAGCCGTGGTGGGCGTAGTGCACACCGCGTGCCCAGAGGACGTCGTTGTCGGGTGGGGCCATGTCTCCGGCACCTCCGCTCGTAGCGGTTCTGACTCCCCCGGCCGGGTGAACGAACGGCCGGGGAATCGGTCACGGACTCCTCCGCACGCTGACACAGCCCCGCGGGGCCCGGACGGCGACTCGGCGGGTTGTCCGCAGAATCCTCCGAACGGTGCACCGGGGGCCTGGGCTGGCGAAAGATTTCCCTTCTGATGGGGAAAAGCAAGCTGTTTTTCCTTCGTGTTCCGGTGTGGCGCGGAAGGATCTGCTGGCTGTGGCAGTGTGGTGTGACCGGGGTGGGGCATAGGCTGGGAGGCCCGACAGGGGTCGGGCCGGGAAGGCAGGAGGGTGCCGTGACGACCGAACCGCGCCGTGTGCGCAACTACATCGACGGGGAGTTCCGGGACGCCGCCGACGGGCGGACCACCGATGTGGTGGACCCGGTGACCGGGCTGGCGTTCGCCACGGCGCCGCTGTCCGGCGCGGCCGACGTGGACGCCGCGATGGCCGCCGCCGCCGCTGCCTTCCCGGCCTGGCGCGACACCACGCCCGCCGCCCGGCAGATGGCGCTGCTGCGCGTCGCGGACGCGTTCGAGAAGCACGCGGACGAGCTGCTGGCCGTCGAGTGCGAGAACACCGGCAAGCCGCTGGAGCTGACCCGGCAGGAGGAGCTGCCGCCGATGCTCGACCAGATCCGGTTCTTCGCCGGGGCCGCGCGGATGCTGGAGGGGAAGTCGGCGGGGGAGTACATGGAGGGGATGACCTCGTTCGTGCGGCGCGAGGCGATCGGTGTCTGCGCGCAGGTCACCCCGTGGAACTACCCGGTGATGATGGCGGTGTGGAAGTTCGCCCCGGCGCTGGCCGCGGGCAACACGGTCGTGCTCAAGCCGTCCGACACCACCCCGGCGTCGACCGCCTTCGTCGCCGGGCTGCTGGGCGACATCCTGCCGCCCGGCGTCCTCAACGTGGTCTGCGGCGACCGGGACACCGGGCGGCTGATGGTGGAGCACCCCACCCCCGCCATGGTCTCGATCACCGGCTCCGTGCGGGCCGGCACCGAGGTGGCGGCCAGTGCCGCGAAGGACCTCAAGCGGGTCCACCTGGAGCTGGGCGGCAAGGCACCCTGCGTCGTCTTCGAGGACGCCGACCTCAAGGCGGCCGTCGAGGGCATCCGCGACGCGGGCTTCTTCAACGCCGGGCAGGACTGCACGGCCGCCACCCGGGTGCTGGTCCACGAGTCGGTCCACGACGACTTCGTGGCCGCGCTCACCAAGGCGGCCCAGGAGGTGAGGACGGGCGACGTCACGGACCCCGACTGTTTCTACGGCCCGCTGAACAGCCCCGCGCACCTCGCCAGGGTCACCGCCTTCATCGACCGCCTCCCGTCCCACGCCACGGTCGTCACGGGCGGCCACCGGGTGGGCGAGCGCGGGTTCTTCTACGCGCCGACCGTGGTCACCGGCTGCCGCCAGGACGACGAGATCGTGCAGCGGGAGGTCTTCGGACCGGTGATCACCGTGCAGAAGTTCACCGACGAGGCACAGGCCCTGGCGTACGCCAACGACGTGGAGTACGGGCTGGCGTCGTCGGTGTGGACCACGGACCACGCGCGGGCCATGCACATGTCGCGGGCCCTGGAGTTCGGCTGCGTCTGGATCAACACCCACATCCCGCTGGTCGCGGAGATGCCGCACGGCGGCTTCAAGAAGTCCGGGTACGGCAAGGACCTCTCGGCCTACGGTCTGGACGACTACACCCGCGTCAAGCATGTGATGACCGCGCTGTGACCCGCGGCGGCGCCCGGCGTCCCGCGCCGGGCGCCGTGCTCAGCGGCCGGTCGCGCCCAGCACCGAGCGGAGGACCGCGACGCGGTTGGTGGTGATCGCCGTGACGCCGAGGGCCAGCAGCCGCCGCATCGTGCGGCGGCTGTCCGCCGTCCACGCGGCGACCCGGTAGCCGTCGGCCCGCGCGCGTTCCACCGTCTCGCGGGTGATGAGCCCGAAGCGGTAGTTGAGCCAGCGGGGCCGCACCTCGGCCAGCAGCGCGTCGCGCGGACGCGCGGCGCGCTTCCAGGTGAGGGCGATCTCCGCCGCCGCGTCGGCCGCCCGCACCGCGCGCAGCGCGGCGACGTCCCCGCAGTACCAGACCCGCGCCCCCGTGCCGGTCTCGCGGACCACGGCCATCGCCGCCAGCGCGGTCGCCGAGGCCCGCTCCGGCAGGTCGATCAGCGTCCGCACCGGCGCCGTCACCGCCAGCGCCTCGGCCAGCGTCGGGACGCCGCCGCCCGTCAGCTCCGCGATGCGGCGGGCCGTCAGCGACGCCACCGGCAGGTCGTGACCCCACAGCCGCTTCAGCGTGGCGTCGTGCACCACCACCGGCACGCCGTCGGCCGAGAGGCGGACGTCCAGCTCGACGGCGTCGGCCCCGGCGGCGATGGCGGACCGGAAGGACGCCAGGGTGTTCTCCCGGACCCGGTACGGGTCGCCGCGGTGGGCGACCGCGATCACCCCGGCCACGTGGCCAGGTGGGCGTCGATCTCCGCCGCGAGCCGGGCCTTGCCGGCCGCGTCCATGAAGGAGACGTCGACGGCGTTCTTCGCCAGCGCCGCCACCCCGGCCGCGTCCAGGCCCAGCAGGCGCGCGGCGACGCCGTACTCGGTGTTGAGGTCGGTGCCGAACATGGGCGGGTCGTCGCTGTTGATCGTCACCAGCACCCCGGCGTCCACCATCTGCCGCAGCGGGTGCTCCTCCAGCGAGGGCACCGCCCGGGTGGCGACGTTGGAGGTGGGGCAGACCTCCAGCGGAATCCGGTGCTCGGCCAGGTACGCCAGCAGCTCCGGGTCGCGGACCGCGCTCGTGCCGTGCCCGACGCGCTCGGCGCGCAGCTCCCGCAGGGCGTCCCAGATCGTCTGGGGTCCGGTGGTCTCGCCCGCGTGCGGGACGCTGTGCAGCCCCTCCGCGATGGCCCGGTCGAAGTACGGCTTGAACTGCGGGCGGGGCCAGCCGATCTCGGGCCCGCCCAGGCCGAACGCCACCAGCCCGTCCGGCCGCAGGTCGCACGCGAGCCGCGCGGTCTCCTCGGCCGCCGGGAGGCCCAGCTCGCCGGGGATGTCGAAGCACCAGCGCAGCACGACGCCCAGGTCGCGCTCGGCGCCGGTCCTGGCGTCCTCGATGGCCTCCATGAAGGCGACGTCGGGGATGCCGCGCATCACCGACGTGTGCGGGGTGACGGTCAGCTCGGCGTAGCGGATGTTCTGCCGGGCCATGTCGCGGGCGACCTCGTAGGTCAGCAGCCGCACGTCCTCGGCGTCCTTGATGAGCGAGACGACCGCGATGTAGACCTCGACGAAGTGGGCGAAGTCCCGGAAGGTGAAGAACGCGGCCACCTCCTCGGGGTCCTTGGGCACCGGGGAGTCCGGGTGCCGGGCGGCCAGCTCGGCGACGATGCGGGGGGAGGCGGATCCCACGTGGTGGACGTGCAGTTCGGCCTTGGGCAGGCCGGCGATGAACTCGGTCAGGTCGGACAACGGGCCCTCCGGCGTCGGTGGCATGCCAGCTCATCGTAGGCGGGGGTCCCCGGCGGGCGGGCGGCCCGTAGGGTGAGCACCCTGAAGATATGGAGGTGCTGTGGCCGCAGAGCAGCCGTACAACCCGTTCCGTCCGCCGGACGCGAGCGCCGCCGCGGTCGCGCCCCCACCGCCTGCCGGGCCGGTGGCCCCGGTGCCGCCGCAGCCGTACGGATACCCGGCCCACCCCGGGGGGCCCGCCGGGTACCCGCCGGGGTGGGCGGCGCCGTACCCGCCGGTCCCGTACCCGCCGATGCCGCGCAACGGCATGGGCACGTCGTCGCTGGTGCTCGGGGTCGTCGCCGCCGCGCTCTGCTGGACCTTCATCCTCAGCGTGGTCACGCTCGTCCTCGGCGTCCTCGCGGTGATCTTCGGTGTCGTCGGCCTCCGGCGCGCACGCCGGCGCGAGGCCACCAACGGCGGTGTGGCGCGGGGCGGTCTGTGGACCGGCGTGGGCTCGGCCGCCGTCTCCGCGGTGCTCACCGTGCTCCTCTTCGTCTGGGCCCTCGCGCCGGTTCCCGTGGTGTCCGCGGCGGGGGCCGACTTCCTGGCGGACACCGGCGACCAGGTCGCCTTCGACGACGGCCTGGTGGTGGTGGCCGACGCGCCGTCGGTGAACGCCGACGGCGGCTACTCGGTGCGGCTGCGCCTCGCCAACGAGGGCGACGAGGACATCGCCCTGGACGGCTCCCGGCTGACCGCCGCCTGTGACGGCGAGGCGGTCCCGGGCGACGGCGTCGAGCCCGAGCAGCGGCTGACCGGTGTGCTGCGGCCGGGGGAGACGACGGCGGCCGGTCACCGGATCGCGTGCCCGGGTGGGCACGCGGAGATCCTCGCCCTGGACCTCCGGCCGGGCGACGACCACGAGACCGCGTACTGGGAGCTGGACCTGCCCAGCGGTGGTGGCGCCGGTGACAACGGTGGCAGTGGTGACGGCGGTGGCGGCGGATCGGGCGGGCTCGACGCCTGACGCGCCGCCGCACGCGGAAGTTCACCGCGAAATGACGTGAAGTGGCGTAAGAATGCGCCGAGTTCGCCCTCCTACCACGTGACCCGACCGGCCCGGACCCCGGGCCGGGGGGGCGAGGAGGCGCGGCATGAGCGGCATGGGCGGGACCAGGACGGCGATGGAGTGGCTGGCGTCGGCGGCGCCGGACCCGGAGGCGTGCCGCTGGGAGTGGGAGCGGCACCCGATGGGGGTGGCCCTGCTGCCCGCCGGGCGGTTATGGGATGTGCTGATCCTCTCCGGCGAGCTGGGACATCCCACCTTCGACGTGCTGGCCCGGCTGATCGACCGGCCGGGTCCGGTGCTGGCGGACCACGGGAGCGCGCGGGGGGGATTCTTCGTGCCGCCCGGCACGGCGGGCCGCTGGCTCGGCGCGGGGATCCGCGCGGGGGGGCGCGGCAGTTGGATCGTGGTGCCGCATCCGACCCGCACGGCGCACGGGGTGCGCTGGCTGGTCCCGCCGGACGGCTCGGGGCTGCTGACGGACACGGCCGTGCTGGAGATGGCGATGCACGAGGCGGCGGCCGGTATCCCGCGGTCGGGCGGCGACTGACCGGGCGGGCGCCGGTGAACGATTGACTGCCCCGGAGCAGTGGGGGAGAGCTCCGGGGCAGTCAAGTGGTTCGCCGGCCGGACGGCCGCACGCCCCGGGGGGTGTGGGGCGGGCGGATCCGGTCCGTCATGGAGTAACGGGAGTCTGGCTGCTCTCGCTTCCGCCTCGACCGTACTGCGGGACCGGCCGGGCCGGAGGGGCCCGCCGCGGATCCGCATCACATCCCCGCACGTTCTTCATGGGCTGTGGGACGGCGGGGAGGAATCACGTTCGCCGGTCCGGCCGGCGCCGCTCGCCGTGGGTGCGCGCCCGCTCATCGGGCGGTGGCGGGCCACAGCTTCAGGTGCGGCACCAACAGCTCGGCGAGCTCGCCGGGGGCCTGGTCGGGGATCCAGTGGCTCACCCCGGCCAACGTCACAAAGGTGTAGGGCCCCTGGACATGGCGGGCGCAGCGCCGCGCCGCCTGCCGGGAGATGGCCACGTCGCCGTCGGACCACACGAACAACGTCGGACGGCGTACCGGCGTGCGGGCGGCACGCGGGTTGACCAGTGGCATGGCCCGGTACCAGTTGATCGCGGTGCGCAGCGCTTCCGGGCCGGAGAACCAGGCCGCGTCCCGCCGGGCCTGCTCCGGGGACAGACCCAACCGGATCAGCGTCCGGACCGGGTCGACGAGCAGCAGCCGTTCGGGCAGCCACGGCAGTTGGAAGGCGTACATGTACCAGGACTTCAGCCCCTGCACGCTGGTGAACATCGACGTCAGGAACGCGGAAGGGTGCGGCACGGACAGGGCGGTCAGGCTGGCCACCCGCTCGGGGTGGGCGGCGGTCAGGGCCCAGGCCACCGCCGCGCCCCAGTCGTGGCCGACCACATGCGCCGGGCCACCGCCGGTCCGGGCGTCGATCAGGGCGACGACGTCGGCCACGAGCTCTTCCATCCGGTAGGCGAGGCGTCCGCGCGGGCTGGCGCTCGGGCTGTAACCGCGCTGGTTCATCGCCAGGACGCGGTAGCCGTGCGCCGTGAGCAGCGGGGTCAGCGCGTCCCAGCAGTCGGCGTGCTGGGGGAACCCGTGCAGCAGCACCACGGGCTCACCGGCGGCGGGCCCGCTCTCGGTGATGTCGAACTCCAGCCCGGCTCGGTTGATCGTGGCCATCGGCTCACTCGCTCTCGGGGTCGGGGTGGGTGGCGAGTCCGCGCAACAGGGTCCGGACGAGCGCGGCGTAGTGGGCGTCGTAGTCGGTGACGAACGCGATACCGCGCAGCTCCAGACTGGTCGCGCCGTGGCACCCCGCCCAGATCCGCTGGGCGATCTCTTCGGGGTCACCGGGCCGCAGGTGCCCGGTCGCGATGGCGAGCCGGACCGCGTCGATCAGTCGCTCGAACGCCGCGTGCGCCATCATGCGGACCTCCGCGGACGGCTCGAACCCCGCGATCGACCGGTCGAACATCAACCGGTACATCGCGGGGTTGGCCAGCGCGAACGCGCGGTAGTTGCCCACTCCGGCGGTGATCGCGCCGAGGGGATCGGCGGCATCGGGCCGGACCGTGACCGCAGCCGCGAGTTCGGCGAACCCTTGTTCGAGCAGCGCGTTGAGGATGCCGTCCTTGGAACCGAACCGGTTGTACACCCCCATCGGGGCCACCGCGGCGCGCGCGGCGATGTCCCGGATCGCCAGCCCCGAGGGGCCGCGCTCGTCGAGCAGCTCACGGGCCGCCCGCAGCAGCGCCTCGCGGACCACCAGCGCCGAGGTCCGCCCGCGGCTCACCTCCGCCCCCGGGGGCGGAGGGGCGGTGTCCGGGACGAGGCGGGCGACGGAAGCGATGGCATGCGGCCATGCAACCACGCCGCCGTCGGTCGACGGGAACGGACATGTCGCCGGTCCTGGCGAGGCCGGCCACGGCAGCGATGTCACGTGACGGCTCCGTGTTGCCCCGGCACCACCGGCCCCGGCGTCGGCCCACCGCCGGTCTCGGGGTGAGCGTCGGGCAAGGCGCGGACGGCCGCCAGCGAGGCGTCCGTCAGGCCGAATTCCTGGCTGGGGACGCCGAGCCGTCCCGCGAGCGCCGCCCGGGCGACCCGCACCGGCACCCGGGGGCCGAACAGCGTGGCCGGTGACGCCATCATCATGATCAGGTCGAAGTACCTCTCGGAGAGGTACGGGTCGGCCACGGCCGCGCGCAGCACCAGATCGATCCAGCGCCGCACGGCTCGTCCGCCGCGCCGTGGTCGCGCCCCGTGCAGGGCGATCCCCGGCCAGCGCAGGTCCTCGCTGCCGGCCACCATCCACGCGGTCGCGACGTTCTTGGCGAGCCGGCGCTGGAACTCCCGCTCGAAGCCCGGCCGGACGCCGCCGCGCGACGGGTCGGCGTGGTCCCGCAGGCATGCGTCCAGGACCAGCGCGTCGGTGGCGGCCACGGTCATGCCCTGGCCGTAGATCGGGTTGAACGCGCACACCGCGTCGGCGGTTGTCACGAAACCGGACGGCCATCCGGCCAGCCGCTCGAAGTGGCGCAGCCGGTTGACGAGCGTGCGATGGCCCCGGATCGGGGTCAGCGGACGGGCGATCCGGACGCACTCGTAGACCGTCGGATCAGGCAGGTCGCGGGCCCACCGCAGGAACCCCGCCTCGTCGGTGGGCGGCGCGGCGCCGGCGAAACCGCCGAGGGTGACGTGCCACTGGTCCTTCTCGATGCCCAGCACCAGCCCGCTCCGGGGGTTGTCGGGGGCCCGGCCGTTGATCACGATCCCGGACCAGTCGCCGGGAAATCCGTCGGGTTTGGCGTAGAAACGCGACGCGTAGCCGATGCCGGAGGTGATGGTCTCCTCGGCCACCTCGCCGTAGCCCAGCTCCCGCAACCAGTCCGGCGCCTTGGAGCCGCGCCCGCTCGCGTCGACCACCAGATCGGCGGCGAGCACGGAGGTGGCGCCGACGCCCGCGCCGCGATGACGCACCCGCACACCGGTGACCCGCCCGGAGCCCGGCCGGGCCGCCGGGCCGCCGGTGTCCAGGCCCACCGCCTCCGTTCCCCCCAGCAGCCGCAGCCGGGAGTGCGCGGCCAACCGCTCGCGGATCTGCCACTCCAGCAGGAACCGGCTGTGGACCGTGAACTCGGCGTTGACCGGCTTGAGCGGCAGCGGCCCGAAGGGCGACACCACCTGGAACGGCACGCGGTCGCATTCGACGGTCGCCCCGGCCGCCCGCAGGTCCTCCTCGATCCCCGGGAACAGCTTCTCGACGATCTCCCGGCCGCGCAGCAGCAGGCCATGCGCGTGGTGCGACTGCGGCACCCCGGACCGGTGCGTCGGCGACTCCGGGAAACGGTCCCGGTCGAGCACGGTGACCCGGTCGAAGTGATCGAGAAGTACCCGGGCCGCCAGCAGGCCGCCCATGCCGCCCCCGATCACCACCGCGTTCCCGCGCGCCGACGCCGGCGTGTGGTGCGGATCCCGTCGGGACCCAGGTGTCGTCCTGATCATCGCGACCTCCAGTGGAACAGTGCCCTGAAGTAATAGATCGACGTAATGCGAATATAGAACGCTGTTATATAGCTGGCAAGCCTGGTTCGGCATCGGTTCGTTCGGGTGAGCGAGTGGTGCGCTCACAGCCCGGTCAGGGCGTCCTCCAGGATGTCGAGGCCCTCCGTCAGCAGGTCCTCGCCGATGACCAGCGGCGGAAGGAAACGCAGCACGTTGCCGTAGGTGCCGGCGGTGAGCCCGATCAGGCCCTCGCGGTGGCAGGCGGCGGCGACGGCCGCCGTGGTCGCCGGGTCCGGCTCCTTGGTACCGGGCCTGACCAGTTCGGCGGCGAGCATCGCGCCGCGTCCGCGCACCTCGCCGATGACCGGGTGCCTCGCGGCCATCGCCAGCAGCCGCGGCTTCGCGATCTCCTCGATCCGGCGGGCCCGGGCGGGCAGGTCGAGGTCGCGCATCGTCTCGATCGCGCCGAGGGCGGCGGCACAGGCGACGGGGTTGCCGCCGTACGTGCCGCCGAGGCCGCCCGCGTGCACCGCGTCCATGATCTCGGCCCGCCCGGTCACGGCGGCCAGCGGCAGCCCGCCCGCGATGCCCTTCGCGGTGGTGATCAGGTCCGGGACGATGCCCTCGTCCTCGCAGGCGAACCAGTGTCCGGTGCGGCAGAAGCCGGTCTGGATCTCGTCGGCGACCAGGACGATGCCGTGCTCCTTCGCGAACGCGGCCAGGCGCGGCAGGAAGCCCCGCGCCGGGACGATGAACCCGCCCTCGCCCAGCACCGGTTCGATCACGATCGCCGCGGTGTTCGCGACGCCGATCTCCTTGGTGATCCGGTCCGCGACGAGGGCGGCGGCCTCCTCGGCGCAGTTCCCGGGGCCGGTCAGCCAGCGGAACGGGTAGGCCACGGGCACCCGGTGGATCTCGGGCGCGAACGGGCCGAAGCCGTGCTTGTACGGCATGTTCTTCGCGGTCAGCGCCATCGTGAGGTTGGTCCGGCCGTGATAGCCGTGCTCGAACACCACCACCGCCTGCCGCCCGGTGTGGTAGCGGGCGATCTTCACCGCGTTCTCGACGGCCTCGGCGCCGGAGTTGACCAGGACCGACTTCTTCGCGTGGTCCCCCGGGGTGAGCCGGGCCAGCTCCTCGCAGACCTCGACGTAGCCCTCGTAGGGCGTGACCATCGCGCAGGTGTGCGTGAAGCGTCCGAGCTGCTCCGCGGCCCGGCGGACCCCCGCGTCGGCGCTGTTGCCCACGCCGGTGACGGCGATGCCGGAGCCGAAGTCGATGAGCGCGTTGCCGTCCACGTCCTCGGCGATGCCGCCCCCGGCCCGCCGCGCGAACACCGGCAGCACGGACCCCACCCCGGCCGCGACGGTGGCCAGCTTCCGTTCCATCAGCTCCCGCGACACCGGTCCGGGGATCTCGGTGACGAGCCGGCGCTCCTGGGGGAGGGACGGGCCTCCGGACGGTCCTGGCGTGGCACTCATGAGGCGCTCCTGGGGCGAGGGGGCTGGTACGGTCGCTCACCCGCAGGCTAGGGCCGTCCCCGGCCGTCCGGGACGAGCCGTCGTGGAGTGTTCGCCGCGACCTTGTGGCCGGTATGGAGTACGGGCCGCCGCGGGGTCCGGCGAGCGCCGGCGGCGAGCGGCTCCGTCCGGACGGGCCCGGCCGGGTGCGCCCTGCACTAGATTTGACCGCCGAGGCTTCAGTCGGCCGATGGCGTGAGCAGGGGGCTTGGCACCGCATGAGCACCAATGGCGCGCGGGACGCGCGGGAGACACGTGAGGGCGCCCGGCCCGCCACGCGGCCCACCGGCACACCCCCGGCTCCCCGGCAGCCCCCGGAGGCCGAAGGCCCGCCGCTCGTACGCTGGTTGCACACACCGCGTCCGGCGGCCAGGCCCGGAGTCTGGCGGGCGGGCCACGTGCCGAAACCGCCGGAGGACCCCGACCGCCTCGGCGACCGCGAGCTGCACGGCGGCGCGCTGCTGGCGCTGCTGGCCGGCTGGCTGATCTGGTCCTTCTACCACAACGGCTATCTGGACATGGTGGGCTGGCCGCTCGACTGGCTGGGCGCCGATTCCTGGGGCTCCTCGGCGGTCGGCCCCACCCTGCTGGACCTGTACAACCTGCTGTTCGCCTGCCTGCTCGCCTGGTTCTTCGGCCGCGTCGGCAACGCGCCCCGGCTCTGGCGCCGCTGGCGGCCCGCCGTGCTGCGCCTGGTCTGCGGGCGCGCGGACATCGAGCCGATGAGCCGCCGCGACACCGTCCGGGCCACGGCTGCCCTGCTCGCCGGGTACGCCGCGTGGCGGCTGAGCTTCGGGGGCATATGGGAGTTCTGGCTCGAACCGCTCTACGCCGTCGTCCCCGACTCCTGGTGGGAGGACGGCGACACCACCGCGTACACCGTCACCTACAACCTCTACTACGTGATCTACACGGCGCTGCTGCTCGCCGTCTTCGGCGCGCTCGGCGGCTGGCGGGCCGTCGCCCGGCGCTACCCCGTCGCCCCGCCACACCGGCGCGGCGGCGCCGCGACGGTCCGGGACCGCGCCGAGCTGGCCCGGCTGACGGACTTCACCGAGCTGCGTGCCGCCGGCGCGGACGGGGCCGCCGACCGGCTCGCCGACGAGGTGCGCGGCGGACGCATGGGCGACCTCGACTACGCCCGGATCACCCACGCCTGGCAGGCCGTCAGGGCCCGGCCGACCGCGCTGCCCGCGTTCGCCGCGGCGGCCCGCGCCCCCGGGGCCGCCGCGTTCGTCCCCCCCCCCGGCGCCCGCGACCTGCCGGTCAGGGCCGCCCAGCACGACCTGCTGACCCGTCAGGTCCGCATCGGCCACGCCCCCGACGAGGAGCGGAACCCGTACGAGTACCGGGGCGAGGACGTCGCCCTCGACCCGGCCGTGCTCGGCACCTCCCTGCTGGCCGTGGGGCCGCCCGGCTCCGGCAAGACCGGCCGCGTCATCCGGCCCGTCACCGAGGCCCTGTGCCTGCACGCGCTCACCGGCCAGGCGGCCGTGGTCGCGGTCGGCACCGCCAGCAGCGCGCTGGGCCCCGACCACGCCTTCGACGTCATCGTCCGCGTCGGCCACCCGGACGGCACCCACCAGCTCGACCTCTACGGCGGCGCCACCGACACCGACGAGGCCGCCACGCTGGTGGCCGAGGCGCTGGTGGGCGGCTCGCGCACCGACCCGCGCGAGGCGGCGGCCGTCCTGGTCCAGCTCATCGGCCCCTACCAGGCGGCGTACGGCCGGCTGCCCGGCGTGCCCGAGCTGCGCGCCATGCTCGACGGCGCCCCGGCCCTGCTGGCCACGCTGCGCGAGGACCTCCGGCTGGCGGGCGCCGTCGGCCAGGAGCGCGAGCTGGACGCGCGGGCGCGGCAGGCGCAGCGGCCCGACGACCTCGGGCCGCACCTGGCGGACCGGCTCGCCCTGCTGGACCGCGCCGGGTTCTCGCACACCGCGCGGGCGTTCTCCCTCAACTCCCTCGTCCACCCGCTGCGGGTCCGCGTGGACCTGCCCGCCACCGGGCACGCCGAGGCGGGCCGGATCATCACCCGGCTGCTGCTCGCCCAGTTCACGGCGGCGGTCACCGCGCGGCCCGACCGTTCGCTCTTCGCGTGCCTGGTGCTGGACGACGCCACCGCCGCCATCACCGCCGGCACGGTGCGCGGGCTGACCCATCTCCGTCCGGCCAACGCGGGGGCCGTCCTGGCGCTGCGCACGCTGGACGACGTTCCGCCCGAGCTGCGCGCCGGGCTGCTGGGCGCGGTCGGCTGCCGGATGGCGTTCTCCGGCATCACCACCTGGGACGCCGAGCATTTCGCGCGGGCGTGGGGCACGGAGTGGAGAGAGGACCAGGACGTCACCCGCACCCCCGACCGCAGCGGTGGTGTGATGAAGCGCACAGTGCGCGGAATCCGGAAAGTCTTCACCGGCCGGGACACCACCACCGAGTCCGTCACCGTGCGCCGGGTCGAACGGGAGCGCTGGTCGGCGTCCGAGCTGGCCCATCGTGTGCCCCCGCGCCACGCGGTGCTCTCGCTCACCACCGTCGCGGGCGAGCCAGGACCGCCCGTCCTGGTGCGGTTGGGCTGACCGGCGAAGCCCGGGGTTATGGCCGATACCCACCGCATATGCCACGGGCGCCATCGGCGGCGGGACACCTCCGCTGTACGGTGAGGACACGTGTCGTCCCGGCTCTTCACAAGGTGACTCATGCGGCCGACTCTCGCGACGCTCGTCCAGCACTCCGCGCTGAAACTCGGCGTGCTCGCGGGCGAGGACCGGCTCGACGCCGAAGTGCGCTGGGCGCACGCGAGTGAGCTGGCCGACCCCGCGCCCTGGCTGGACGGCGGCGAACTGCTCCTGGTGACCGGCGTGAAGCTGCCCGTCCACGACGAGGCGGAGATGCGGGCGTACGTCGCGCGGCTGGTCACCGCCGGGGTCGTGGGGCTCGGCTTCGGCGTCGGCGTGAACCATCCGCGGGTGCCGCCCGCGCTGCTGGCCGCCGTCCGGGACGCCGGGCTGCCGCTGCTGGAAGTGCCGCGCCGGACGCCGTTCATGGCCATCAGCAAGGCGGTCTCGGCCGCGATAGCCGCCGAGCAGTACCGGGCGGTCACCGCCGGGTTCGCCGCCCAGCGGGAGCTGACCTCGGCGGCGCTGTCGGCGGGCGGCCAGGACGCGCTGGTCGAACGGCTCGCCACCCAGGTGGGTGGCTGGGCCGCGCTCTACGACCTGACCGGCGCCGTCACCGCCGCCGCCCCCGGCTGGGCCGGGCGGCGGGCCGCGAAGCTGGCCGCCGAGGTGCGGCGCCTCGCCGACCGCCCGGCGCCCGCCGCCGTCGTCTGCGCGACCGCGCCCGAGGACGACCGGGTGGAGCTCCAGACCGTGGGCAGCGGCTCCGCGCCCAGGGCCGTGCTGGCCATCGGCACGAGCGCGGCGCCCGGTACGGCCGAGCGGTACGCGGTGCAGTCGGCCGTCGCCGTGCTCACCCTGCTCACCGAGCGGTCCAGCGCGTACCGGGCGGCGGACGCCAGGCTCGGCGGAGCGGTGCTGCGGATGCTGCTCAGCGGCGAGCCGGACCACGCCCGCGCGGTCGCCGGGCAGTTGTTCGGCGGCCTGCTGGACGCGCCGCTGCGGCTGCTGGTCGCTGCGCCCGGGGCCGACGCGAAGGCGCTGGAGGCGCTGACGACGACGGTGGAGTCGGCGGCGGCGCGCGCCGGGGAGTCGGTGCTGACGGCGGCGGGCGGCGACGGGCTGGGCATCGTGGCGGCGGACGGCGGCGCGGTGGTGGCGGCGTGCCTGGCGTACGCCCGGGAGGAGCCGCGTTCCCGCGCCGAGGGCCTCGCCCTGGGCATGTCCGCGCCGACCGGTCCGGCGTCGGCGGACGCGGCGTACCAGCGGGCCAGGCAGGCGGCGCTGGTGGCCCGTAAGCGAGGCCGGACGCTGGTGGAGCACGACGACGTCGGCACCGGCTCCGTGGTCGCGCTGCTGGCGGACGACGCGGTGCGGGCGTTCGCGGACGGGATGCTGCGGGCGCTGCGCGAGCACGACGAGCACGGCCGCGGCGATCTCGTCGTCTCCCTGCGCGCCTGGCTGGCCCGCCACGGCCAGTGGGACGCGGCGGCGGCCGACCTCGGGGTCCACCGCCACACGCTGCGCTACCGGATGCGGCGCGTGGAGGAGATCCTCGACCGCTCGCTGGACGACCCGGACGTCCGGATGGAGCTGTGGCTGGCGCTGAAGGCCACCGCCACGCCCGACCGTCCCGCGTAGCCCCGGCCCCGCCGGAACGGCGTACGCGGGCGGCCCGCTCCGACGGGCCGGACAAGGACCCGCGCCGCCGCCACCCCCTACGGTGGGAAGCGGGACACGACAGCAGCGAGAAGGGCGGCACCCCGCGATGAGCACAGCGACATCCCACCCGTTCTGGCCCGCCGGCCGGGCGGCGACCGGCGAGCGCACCCTGGAGGTCACGTCGCCGGGGGACGGCGGCGTCGTCGGCCCGGCCGCCGTGCCGACCGCCGCGCAGACCGAGGAGGCCGTCGCCGCGGCGGCGGCCGTCACGGCCGAGTTCGCCGCCACGCCCGCGCACGTCCGGGCCGCGGCCCTCGACCATGTGGTCCGCGGGCTCGGCGAGCGCGCCGAGGAGATCGCCCGGCTGATCAGCGCGGAGAACGGGAAGCCCGTGAAGTGGGCGCGGCGGGGGGTGTCCCGCTGCGTCTCCGTCTTCCGCTGGGCCGCCGACGAGGCCCGCCGCTTCAACGGCGGCACGGCCCAGCGGCTGGACGCCGACGCGGGCGGCGCCGGCCGGCTGGCGCTCACCCGCCGGTTCCCCTACGGCCCGGTTCTCGGCATCGCGCCGTTCAACTTCCCCCTCAACCTCTGCGCCCACAAGATCGCCCCCGCGCTGGCCGCCGGCGTTCCCCTCATCCTCAAGCCGGCCCCCGCCACCCCGCTCAGCGCGCTGCTCCTCGGCGAACTGCTGGCCGGGACCGACCTGCCCGCCGGGGCCTGGAGCGTGCTGCCGGTGCCCAACGAGGCCATGGAGCCGCTGGTGGCCGACCCGCGGCTGCCGGTGATCTCGTTCACCGGCTCCGTCCCGGTCGGCTGGTCGATCCGCGACGCGGTGCCGCGCAAGCGCGTCACGCTGGAGCTGGGCGGCAACGGCGCGGCCGTCGTGCTGGCCGACTACGCCTCCGACGCCGACCTGGACCACGCGGCCGGGCGCATCGCCACGTTCTCCAACTACCAGGCCGGCCAGTCCTGCATCTCCGTGCAGCGCGTCATCGCCGACGCCGCCGTCCACGACCGGCTGGTGCCGCGGATCGTCGCCGCCGTGGAGGCCCTGGTGACCGGCGACCCGTCCGACGACGCCACCGACGTCGGCCCGCTGATCGACGAGGGCGCCGCGCGGCGCGTGGAGTCCTGGGTGCGCGAGGCGACCGAGGCCGGCGCGAAGGTCCTCACCGGCGGCACCCGGGACGGCGCGACCTTCGCGCCGACCGTCCTGGCGGATGTACCGGCCGACGCGAAGGTCTCCCGGGAGGAGGTCTTCGGCCCGGTCCTGACGGTGACCCGGGTGGACGGCGAGGAGGAGGCGTTCGCCGCGGCCAACGCCTCGAAGTTCGGCCTCCAGGCGGGCCTGTTCACCCACGACCTGCGCGCGGCCTTCCGCGCCCACCGGGCCCTGGAGGTCGGCGGCGTGGTGGTCGGCGACGTCCCGTCCTACCGCGCGGACCAGATGCCTTACGGCGGCGTCAAGGACTCGGGCGTCGGACGCGAGGGCGTGCGGTTCGCGATGGAGGACTACACCTATGAGCGCGTGATGGTGCTCACCGGGCTCGACCTCTAGGGGACGGCCCCCCGGGCTGGGGTGCAAACGAGAACCGTTTTCATATAGGCTGCGCGGCATGGCCGTTCCCAAGCGCAAGATGTCCCGCAGCAACACCCGCCACCGCAGGGCCCAGTGGAAGGCGACCCCGCCCGACCTCGTGCCCGTCGTCATCGACGGGCGCGAGCACCGGGTCCCGCGCCCCCTCGTGCGCGCCTACCAGCGCGGGCTGCTGCGGCCGGCGGACTGAGCGACCGGCGGCCGGTCAGTCCGCCGGCCGGCGGGCCACCACCACGTCCCGCAGGACCGCGTGGTCGACGCGGTGCCGGAAGCCCCGGTACGGCTCGTCCTCCCGCACCTCCAGCCCCTGCCCGGCGAGCAGCGCGGCCAGCTCCTCGCGCGGCGCCGCCTGCGCGTTCCACGCGATCCCGATCGCGCCGCCCGGCCGCAGCAGCCGGGCCCAGACCGGCAGGGCCGTCGAGAGCAGGCCCAGCGGACCGCGGGACGTCTCCCCCCGCGAGGCGCCGCCGTGGGGCGCGTCGGTCACGATCAGGTCGAACGACGCCGGGCGGAAGAAGTCGCCGCACGCCGCCGTGTCGGCGTGGATCATGGTCAGCTCGATCGCCTCGCCCTTCTTGTACGACTCCTTCGACTCGCCGAGCGTCACGTGGAGACGGCGCCCCAGCGCCCTGCGGTCGCGGCGGACCGTGGTGGTCGCGGCCTGGTGCTTGATCCGGCTGTCCTTCAGCCAGTGGCGCAGGAAGTTGCCGTACGCCTCGAAGCTCTTGGCGTCCCGCTCCACCCCCGCCGCGTCCAGGCCGTACATCACCGCCTGGTTGAGGGTGGTGCCCCGGCCGCACAGCGGGTCCAGCACGCGCAGCCCGCCGTCCAGCAGCCGCTCGGGGGTGTCGCAGGCCATCGCGGTGACGTTCAGCAGCAGCTTGGTGAAGTCCTCATCGGTCTTGCCCGGGTACCTCTGGGCGGTGATCAGATCGCCGCCGAACTTGTCCAGGCGTGGCACGTCGAGGGGCGTCAGCCGGCCGTCCGCGATCTCGAAGACCGCGTACAGCGCCGACAGGTTCGCCAGGTACCGCAGATCGTCCCCGGTCAGCTCCGGCGCCCGGAACGTCAGATACGGCACCCCGCCGAGCGTCGTCCCGCCCACGTCCGTGAGCCGCCCGCCCAGGACGGTGTCGTTGAGGACCAGCAGCTCCGCGCGGGCCAGCGCGGAGGCGAACCTGGCGTACCCGCGGTGGTGCGAGGGGATGAGCAGAAAGCCGTACGTTCTCATGGCGCCGGAATCCTACGCGCCCCGGAACGGCCCGTGTCCGCGCGGTGGCACCCGCCGTCGGGCCGGGCGACGCTCTGTGTCCGGATATGTGTCGAACTGCTTCGGATTCCGGTTCCCCGCTGCCGAGAATGGGTACATACGCACCAGTAGTTCTCATCCGGGCGAGGTGAGCGACATGACCGTCTCCGAGCGCGAGGCCCGCCGGGTCGCCGAGGCCGCCAGGGACCAGGAGTGGCACAGGCCGAGCTTCGCCAAGGAGCTCTTCCTCGGCCGGTTCCGGCTCGATCTGATCCACCCCAGGCCGGTCCCCGACGAGGACGCCGCCCGGGTGGGCGAGCGGTTCCTCGACCGGCTCCGCGCCTTCTGCGTCACCGGCATCGACGGCGCCGCCATCGAGCGGGACGCCCGCGTCCCCGACGAGGTGATCGCCGGGCTGCGCGAGCTGGGCGCGTTCGGCATGAAGATCGCGACCGCGTACGGCGGCCTCGGCCTGAGCCACGTCCACTACAACCGGGCCCTCGCGCTCGTCTCCTCCGCCAGCCCCGCGGTCGCCGCCCTGCTCTCCGCCCACCAGTCCATCGGCGTCCCCCAGCCGGTGACGCTGTTCGGCACCGACCGGCAGAAGCGGACGTTCCTGCCGCGCTGCGCCGCCGGGGCCATCTCCGCCTTCCTGCTCACCGAGCCCGACGTCGGCTCCGACCCGGCCCGCCTGGCCACCACCGCCGTCCGCGACGGCGACGCGTATGTGCTGGACGGCGTGAAGCTGTGGACGACCAACGGCGTCATCGCCGAGCTGCTGGTCGTCATGGCCGACGTGCCCGGCCGGGGCGTCACCGCCTTCGTCGTCGAGGCCGACTCGCCGGGCATCACGGTCGAGCACCGCAACGCCTTCATGGGCCTGCGCGGCCTGGAGAACGGCGTCACCCGCTTCGAGCGGGTCCGCGTCCCCGCCGCGCACCGGATCGGCGCCGAGGGCGCCGGCCTGAAGATCGCCCTGACCACCCTCAACACCGGCCGCCTCTCGCTGCCCGCGATGTGCGTCGGCGCCGGGAAGTGGTCGCTGCGCATCGCCCGCGAGTGGTCGGCGGCCCGCGTCCAGTGGGGCAGGCCCATCGCCGAGCACGAGGCGGTCGGCGCCAAGCTCTCCTTCATCGCCGCCACCACGTTCGCCCTCGAAGCCGTCCTGGAGCTGACCGGCGAGCTGGCCGACGAGGACCGCCACGACATCCGCATCGAGGCCGCCCTCGCCAAGCTCTACGCGAGCGAGATGGCCTGGCGCGTCGCCGACGACCTGGTCCAGATCCGCGGCGGACGCGGCTTCGAGACCGCCGACTCCCTCGCGGCCCGCGGCGAGCGCGGCGTCCCCGCCGAGCAGCTCCTGCGCGATCTGCGCATCAACCGCGTCTTCGAGGGCTCGACGGAGATCATGCACCTGCTGATCGCCCGGGAGGCCGTCGACACCCACCTCCGGGTCGCCGGGGCCCTCGTCGACCCGGACGCCAGCTTCACCGAGAAGCGGAAAGCCGCCACCGCGGCCGGCGCCTTCTACACCCGCTGGCTGCCCTCCCTGGCCACCGGGCGCGGCCAGCTCCCCCTGGCCTACGGCGACTTCCACATCTCCCGCCACCCCGACCTCTCCGCGCACCTGCGCTGGACCGAGCGGTCCTGCCGCCGGCTGGCCCGCGCCACCTTCTACGGCATGTCCCGCTGGCAGGGGCGACTGGAGGCCAAGCAGGTCTTCCTCGGCCGCGTCGTGGACATCGGCGCCGGGCTGTTCGCCATGGCCGCCGCCTGCGTCCACGCCGAGCGCCTGCGCCGCGGATCGGAGCGCGGCCGGGAGGCGTACGAGCTGGCCGACGCGTTCTGCCGCCAGGCCCGCCTCCGGGTGGACGACCTCTTCCACCACCTGTGGCGGAACACGGACGAGACCGACCACGGCGTCGTCGCCGCCCTGCTCGAAGGGCGCCACACCTGGCTGGAGGAGGGCGTCCTCGACGCCTCCACGGAAGGCCCCTGGATCGCCGAAAGCCCGCCCGGCCCCTCCGGCAGGAAGAACGTGCACCGCAGGATCGGCTGACCGGTGGGTGGAGTGCCCCGCCGACGCGTCATGATGGAGGAATGACCGAGAGCCCCGTCTGTCTCGCCGACCCGCATCTGCGCTATCCGGCCCAGCCGCCGCCCGAGGGGCCCCGGGAGGTGGTGATCCTCGGCTCGACCGGGTCGATCGGCACCCAGGCCGTGGACGTCATCCTGCGCAACCCGGGGCTGTTCACCGTGACCGGGCTCTCCGCAGGCGGCGAGCGGGTGGACCTGCTGGCCGAGCAGGCGCACCGGCTCGGGGTGCGGACCGTGGCCGTCGCCCGGGAGGACCGGGCCCCCGCGCTGCGCGAGGCGCTGCGCGCGCGGTTCGGCGCCGGCGAGCCGGTGCCCGGGGTCCTGGCCGGCCCCGACGCCGCCGCCCACCTCGCGGCGAGCCCGTGCCACACCGTGCTCAACGGCATCACCGGCTCGATCGGCCTCGCTCCCACCCTGGCCGCCCTGGAGGCGGGCCGGGTCCTCGCCCTGGCGAACAAGGAATCGCTGATCGTCGGCGGCCCGCTGGTCACCGGGCTCGCCAAGCCGGGCCAGATCGTCCCCGTGGACTCCGAGCACTCCGCGCTCTTCCAGGCGCTGCTCGGCGGCACCCGCGCCGAGGTCGCCAAGCTGATCGTCACGGCGAGCGGCGGCCCCTTCCGCGGCAGGACCCGCGCCGAGCTGGCCGGGGTCACGCCCCGCGACGCGCTGGCCCACCCGACCTGGGACATGGGCCCGGTCATCACCATCAACTCCGCGACCCTGGTCAACAAGGGGCTGGAGGTCATCGAGGCGCACCTGCTGTACGGGATCCCGTTCGACCGCATCGAGGTCGTCGTCCACCCCCAGTCCTACGTGCACTCCATGGTCGAGTTCACCGACGGCTCGACCCTCGCCCAGGCGAGCCCGCCCGACATGCGGATGCCGATCGCGCTCGGTCTCGGCTGGCCGGAACGCGTTCCCGCCGCCGCGGCGCCCGTGGACTGGTCGCGCGCGCACACATGGGAATTCCTCCCGCTGGACACCGATGCCTTCCCCTCGGTGCCGCTCGCCCGGAAGGTGGGTAGCCTCGGCGGTACCGCGCCCGCGGTGTTCAACGCGGCCAACGAGGAGTGCGTGGACGCCTTCCTCGCCGGTCTGCTGCCGTTCACCGGGATCGTGGACACCGTCGCCCAGGTCGTCGAGGAGCAGGGCACCGCCGGCTCCGGAACCTCGCTGACCCTTCCGGACGTCCTGGAGGCGGAGGCCGGGGCGCGCCGCCGCGCCCGGGAGCTGGCCGGGACGGCCGGCCGAGCGAACCAGGAGATGACCGCATGACCGCCCTGATGTTCATCCTCGGCATACTCATCTTCGTCCTCGGGCTGCTGTTCTCGATCGCCTGGCACGAGCTGGGACACTTCTCGACCGCCCGGATGTTCGGCGTGCGGGTGCCGCAGTTCATGGTGGGCTTCGGCCCCACCATCTGGTCGCGCCGCCGGGGGGAGACCGAGTTCGGGATCAAGGCCGTGCCGCTCGGCGGCTACATCCGCATGATCGGCATGTTCCCGCCCGGCGACGACGGCAAGATCCGCAAGCGCTCCACCTCGCCGTTCCGCGGCCTGATCGAGGACGCCCGCGCCGCCGCCTTCGAGGAGCTGCGGCCTGGCGACGACAAGCGCCTGTTCTACACGCGCAAGCCGTGGCAGCGGATCATCGTGATGTTCGCCGGCCCGTTCCAGAACCTGATCCTCGCCGTGGTGATCTTCTTCGGCGTGCTGATGGGCTTCGGCATCAACACCCAGACCACCACCGTCGCCACCGTCTCCGAGTGCGTCATCGCCCAGAGCGAGGAGCCCCGCGACTGCCGGGCCGGCGACACCCCGGCCCCCGCGGCGGCGGCCGGGCTCCGGCCGGGCGACACCATCGTGGCCTTCGACGGCGAGCCGATCGAGGAGTGGAGCACCCTCCAGAAGCGCATCCGCGAGACGACGGGCGAGGCCGTCATCACCGTCGAGCGCGAGGGCCGCACGCTGGACCTGCGCGCCGACCTGATCGAGAACCAGGTCGCCAGGACCGACGGCGACGGCGGCTACGTGGAGGGTGAGTACGTCACCGCCGGCTTCCTCGGCTTCTCGCCGGCCAGCGGCATCGTCAAGCAGGATTTCACCGAGGCCGTCACCCGGATGGGTGACATCATGGTCGGTGGTGTCGAGGCGCTCATCGACATCCCGTCCGAGATCCCCGGTCTGTGGGACGCCGCCCTCGGCAACGGCGAGCGCGAACAGGACTCCCCGATGGGCGTGGTCGGCGCGGCCCGCGTCGGGGGCGAGATCTTCACCCTCGACATCCCCGCCAGCCAGCAGATCGCCACCGCCCTCTTCCTCGTGGCGGGCTTCAACCTGTCGCTTTTCCTGTTCAACATGCTGCCGCTGCTCCCGCTGGACGGCGGACACATCGCGGGCGCCGTCTGGGAGTCGATCCGGCGGACCTACGCCAAGGTCACCCGGCGGCCCGACCCGGGCCCGTTCGACGTGGCGCAGCTCATGCCCGTCGCCTATGTCGTCGCGGGCGTCTTCGTCTGTTTCACTCTTCTGGTCCTAGCGGCGGACATTGTCAACCCGGTAAGGCTGACCGGCTGATGTGCCGTAGGCTCGGGGACCGGGAGCCCGCCCTCCGCAGGGCCCATCGAACCGCACCGTGGGGTCGCACGCAGTCATGACAGCCATCTCGCTGGGAATCCCGTCCGTACCGGTCAAGCTGGCCGAGCGCCGCGCCAGCCGCAGGATCCAGGTCGGATCCGTGCCCGTGGGCGGCGACGCCCCCGTATCCGTGCAGTCGATGACCACGACACGGACGTCCGACATCGGGGCGACGCTCCAGCAGATCGCGGAGCTGACCGCCTCCGGCTGCCAGATCGTCCGGGTGGCCGTCCCGACGCAGGACGACGCCGACGCGCTCCCGGTCATCGCGCGCAAGTCCCAGATCCCGGTGATCGCCGACATCCACTTCCAGCCGAAGTACGTCTTCGCCGCGATCGACGCGGGCTGCGCCGCCGTCCGCGTCAACCCGGGGAACATCAAGCAGTTCGACGACAAGGTCCGGGAGATCGCCAAGGCGGCCGGCGACGCGGGCACCCCGATCCGCATCGGCGTCAACGCCGGCTCTCTCGACAAGCGGCTCCTCGCCAAGTACGGCAAGGCCACCCCGGAGGCGCTGGTCGAGTCGGCGCTGTGGGAGTGCTCGCTCTTCGAGGAGCACGGCTTCCGCGACATCAAGATCTCCGTCAAGCACAACGACCCGGTCGTCATGGTCAACGCCTACCGGCTGCTGGCCGCCCGCTGCGACTACCCGCTCCACCTCGGCGTCACCGAGGCGGGCCCGGCGTTCCAGGGCACCATCAAGTCGGCCGTCGCCTTCGGCGCCCTGCTCAGCGAGGGCATCGGCGACACGATCCGCGTCTCGCTGTCGGCCCCGCCGGTGGAGGAGGTCAAGGTCGGCACCCAGATCCTGGAGTCCCTCGGTCTGCGCGAACGCGGGCTGGAGATCGTCTCCTGTCCCTCCTGCGGCCGGGCGCAGGTCGATGTCTACAAGCTGGCCGAAGAGGTCACCGCCGGGCTCACCGGCATGGACGTGCCGCTGCGCGTCGCCGTCATGGGCTGTGTCGTCAACGGCCCGGGGGAGGCCCGCGAGGCCGATCTCGGCGTCGCCTCCGGCAACGGCAAGGGCCAGATCTTCGTCAAGGGTGAGGTCATCAAGACCGTTCCCGAGTCCAGGATTGTGGAGACCCTGATCGAGGAGGCCATGAAGCTGGCCGAGGCCATGGAGAAGGACGGTGCCGCCTCCGGCCGGCCAGAGGTCTCCGTGGGCTGACCGGCAGCGCGCGGTATCGTGCGGGGCACGCGTCCCGTAGTCCCCGATCGCAAGGTCCCGTGCCGTGCTGACCACGTCCACCACGCGGGTTCTCGGCCCCGCGGATCTCAGTGACGTCCTCGCCGTGCTCGGCGAGGACCCCGTGGCGAATGCCTTCGTCACCGCCAGGGTCCTGGCGTCCGGGCTCGAAGTCCCTTACCTGGGCGGCGAGATGTGGGGCTACTACCGCCGGGGGCGGCTGGCGTCCGTGGCGTACTCGGGGGCCAATCTGGTCCCCGTCCGCACCGGTACCGCCGCCCTGCGCGCCTTCGCGGACCGCGCGCTGCGCGAGGGCCGCCGCTGCTCCTCCATCGTCGGCCCGGCCGAGGCGACCGCCCGGCTCTGGGCTCACCTCGAACCGCGCTGGGGCCCGGCCCGCCAGCTCCGCCCCTGCCAGCCGCTGCTGGCCACCCGCGCCATGCCGCGAGGCGTGACCCCCGACCCCCTGGTGCGCCGGGTCCGCAAGGACGAGATGGAGCTGGTGCTGCCCGCGTCCGTCGCCATGTTCACCGAGGAGGTCGGCGTCTCGCCCCTCGACGCCGAGGACGGCGGGCTGACCTACCAGGCGCGGGTCGCCGAGACCGTCGGCACCGGACGCTGCTTCGCCCGGGTGGAGGACGGCCGGGTCGTCTTCAAGGCCGAGATCGGCGCGGTCACCCCGGACGCCTGCCAGCTCCAGGGCGTCTGGACCGCCCCCGACCGCCGCGGTCGCGGCCTGGCCACCGCCGGTCTGGCCACGGTCCTGCGGCACGCCCTCGCCGAGGCCGCGCCCGTCGTCAGCCTGTACGTCAACGACTTCAACACCCCGGCCCTCACGGTCTACCGGCGCCTCGGCCTGACCCGCGTCGGCACCCTCATGAGCGTCCTGTTCTGACCCCGCCCCGGCCATTCGCGGCAACGGGCGCGACTTCCCCCGCCCGGCGCGTTAGCCTCCCGGCATGACACCATCCGCCGGTGGAGCCGCCCCGGACGCGCGGGACATCGTCATCGCCCCCCTCGACCTCGCCACCTGGGTGGACGAGGCGCTGGCCGTGCAGGCACAGGCGTTCGGACTGAGCCCCGAGGAGGTCGCGGTCCGCCGCCACATCGTGCTGCGCCACCTCGCCAGCCCGGGCGCCCGCGCCCTGGGCGCCACCGACGGCGCCGGGCGCCTGGTCGGCTTCGTCTACGGCATGCCCAACGACCGCGCGCAGTGGTGGTCCACGGTCGTCGAGCCCTACCTGCGCCGCACCGGGAACGAAGGCTGGCTGGACGACTCCTTCACCATCACCGAACTGCACGTGCTCCCCGCCTACCAGCACCGCGGCATAGGGCGGCGGCTCATCACCACCCTCACCGACGGCGCCACCGAGCCCCGCTCGATCCTGTCGGCCATCGACACCGAGAGCCCCGCCCGCGCCCTGTACCGCAAACTCGGCTACCGCGACCTCGCCCGCCGCGTCCTCTTCCCGTCCGCGCCCTCGCCGTACGCCGTCATGGGAGCGCCGCTGCCGCTGTGCCGCTGACGCCGAGCCCCCCGACCGAGCCCCTGACGGAGCGCCAGGGGCTCACAGCCAGGAAGCGAACTCCAGCAGCATCTCGCCGTCCGCGCGGCGGCCCGCGCCCAGGTCCGCCACACCGGACTCCACCGCCCGGACCAGGGCCCAGGCGCGCAGCCGTTCCTGATCGACGTCCACCGCGTCGGCCAGCCGCGCCACCCGCCGCCGGGCGAGCGCCGCCGCCCCCGGCGCGGCCACCAGATCGGGCAGCCGGTCCGGCACCAGCCGCGCCAGGTCGTACGCCCGCTCGCCCACCACCGGCTCGGGACCCACCGCCAGCCACGGCGCCCGCTCGGCGTCCGACGCCAGCACCGCCCCCTGCCGGAAGTCCCCGTGCAGCAGCAGCTCCTCGTCCGAACCGGCCAGCAACTCGGCCCGCAGCCGCAGCGCCTCGTCGATCAGCGCCCGCGCCTCCGGCGGACTGTCCGCCCGCAGCCCGGCGGCCCGCGCCCCGGTCCGCTCGGCGACCGAGGGGAACGGATGCCCCTCACCCGGCTCCACCCACAGCTTCCGCACCGCCGGCACCGCCGCCAGCATCGCCTTGGCGTCCGGCGGCGCGCGCAGCGCCATCTCGCCGCGGACCCGCTCCAGCAGCAGCGCCCCCTCCGCCGGCGCCGCCCGCAGCACCCGCACCGCGCCATGGCCGTCCCAGCGGCGCAGGGCCGCCTCCTCCAGGGCGGCGGACGCGGCGGGCGCGCAGATCTTCAGCGCCGCGGGACCGCCGTCGGCCGACCGGACCAGCACGGTCATGCTGGTCCTGCCGCCCGGCGCCGCGACCCGTTCCGGCGTCAGCTCCCAGCGGCGCAGCAACTCGCCGACGAGCGCGGGCAGCCCGGCCAGCCAGCTCGCGGCGTCCGCCGGCTGGGCCCGGGCGAGACGGCGCGGGGGTGCGAGGCTGATCGTGGAGGTCATTCGGCCGCGCCGCCACCGGAGCCGTACTCCGCGAGCCCGGGGAACGGGTCGGGAAGCGCGCCGCGCCAGCGGGCCGCCCTGACCACCGCGTCGCGCATCGCCGCCGCCGCCTCCCGCCGCCGCTCGCCCTCCGCCACCGGCACCAGATCCGCGTAGGCGCCGGCCAGCCGCGTCTCCAGCTCGGCGGCCAGCTCCACGGCGCCCGCGCCGTCCCCGACGTCGAACGGCAGCGCGTACGCCGGCTCCGCGGCCACCGGGGTGCCGCCCAGGTCGCGCACGGTCCGGTGCAGCAGATCGCGCCGCGCGCGGTGCGCGTCGTACGCCTCGGTGGCCTCGCCGCCGCGCTCCTCGCCGATCCGGGCGCCGACCACGCCGTAGCCGTAGACCGCGGCGTGCTCGGCGGCCAGCGCGGCCTGGGTGGCGTCCAGTTCTCCCGTGGTCCCGCTCATGGGCGTGCCTCGCTCAGCAGATAGGACTGGGCGGCGCCGGCCGCGGCCAGCGACGCCAGCAGGCGGGCGAGTTCGGGTGGTGCGCCGGCCAGCGCGCCGAGCCGTTCGTCGGCGGTCTGCCGCTCGGCGTCGGCCAGCGCGGAGACGGCCTCGCCCGGATCGGCGGGCGCCTCGGGCGCCGGACCGACCGCGCCGGGAGCGGCCGTCTCCGACTCGCTCAGCGCGGTGAGATGGGAGGCCACGGTCTCCCGGAACGCGGTCAGTGTCCCCGCCAGCGCGGGATGGGCCGAGGCGGTCGCGTCGTACCGGGCGAGCAGCGCCGAGCTGTCCCGGGCGGCCCGGCGGCGCAGCCCCTGCGCGGAGACCGCCGCGCGCGAGTCCTCCGGGACGTGCAGCGGGGTGGGT
Organism: Streptomyces specialis; assembly: GCF_001493375.1. Taxonomy (GTDB): domain Bacteria; phylum Actinomycetota; class Actinomycetes; order Streptomycetales; family Streptomycetaceae; genus Streptomyces; species Streptomyces specialis. The sequence goes on along the minus strand of NZ_LN929896.1, from coordinate 441,047 downwards.
GGGGGGCCCGCGGCCTCCGGAACGGCGGTCGGGGCCCCCGCCAGCGCGGGATGGGCCGAGGCGGTCGCGTCGTACCGGGCGAGCGGCGCCGAGCTGTCCCGGGCGGCCCGGCGGCGCAGCCCCTGCGCGGAGACCGCCGCGGCCTCGCCGCCGCCCGCCCCGCCGCCGCCTCCTGACGTGCAGCCGGCCAGCGCGCCGAAGGCGGCGCAGCCGGCCAGCAGAGAGCGTCTGGGCACACCGGAGGACATGGCTTCCCGCACTTTCCGTTCTCCCGGAGGACTCGCGCGCGGCGGATCGTCGGTCACGCGGCGGCTCCCGGCGCGGCCGGGGAGATCACCGCCCCGTGAGCGTACCCGTGCGGCACGTCCCCGCCGGTCGCGCCCCGCCACCGGCGTGCCAGTCGGCGTCGCCGGGCCGGTCGGCGTACCGTGCCACAGGCGTTAGGCTGTTGCGCGAGCGCCCGAACGCGCCGTCCCCCACAACAGCAGACGCGGCCGAGGAGTCCACCCGGATGAGCACCACCCAGATCGACAGGCTGCGAGAGTTGCTGGAGCCGCTCGCCGGGGAGCGCGGGATGGACCTGGAGGACGTGCGGATCACCCCGGCCGGGCGCCGGCGGGTGCTCCAGGTCGTGGTCGACGCCGACGGCGGAGTGGGACTGGACGCCTGTGCCGAGCTGAGCCGGGCGGTCTCCGAACGGCTCGACGAGACGAATGTGATGGGCGCCGCGCCCTACGTGCTGGAAGTGACATCGCCCGGCGCGGAGCGCCCGCTGACCGAGCCCCGGCACTACCGCCGTTCCGTGGGCCGCCTGGCCCGTATCCGGCTGCGCGAGGGCGGCGAGCTGACCGCCCGGATCGTCGCGGTCGACGACGAGGGGCTTGATCTGGAGGTTCCGGGGGAGAAGGGCCGCAGGCCCACGGTCCGCCGGGCCGCCTTCGCCGGGATCGCGGCGGCCCGCGTGGAGATCGAGTTCAGCCGCCGGGCGGCGGGCGGCGACGCCGACGAAGAGCCGGACGAAGAGCCGAACGAGGACCCGAACGAGAGCCCGAAGGAGGCGTAGCCGTGGACATCGACATGGAGGCATTGAAGGGTCTCGTCCGGGAGAAGGAGATCTCCTTCGACGTGCTGGTGGAGGCCATCGAGTCGGCGCTGCTGATCGCCTATCACCGCACCGAGGGCAGCCGCCGCCGGGCCCGGGTGGTGCTGGACCGCGCCAGCGGCCACGTCACCGTATGGGCCAAGGAGGACCCCGAGGACCTCGACGACGCCGAAGGCGCCACCGAGGCGCGGGAGTTCGACGACACCCCGCAGGGTTTCGGCCGGATCGCGGCGACCACCGCGAAGCAGGTCATCCTTCAGCGGCTGCGCGACGCCGAGGAGGACGTCACCTTCGGCGAGTACGCGGGCCGGGAGGGCGACGTGGTGGCCGGTGTCGTGCAGCAGGGCCGTGACCCCAAGAGCGTGCTGGTGGACATCGGCAGGCTGGAGGCGATCCTGCCGCCGCAGGAGCAGGTGCCCGGTGAGATCTACTCGCACGGATCACGGCTGCGCTCGTATGTGGTGCGGGTCGTGAAGACCCCGCGCGGGCCGTCCGTCACGCTGTCGCGGACCCATCCGAACCTGGTGCGGAAGCTGTTCGAGCTGGAGGTCCCGGAGATCGCCGACGGCTCGGTGGAGATCGCCGCGATCGCCCGGGAGGCCGGCCACCGCACCAAGATCGCGGTCCGCTCGCTGCGCTCCGGACTCAACGCCAAGGGCGCCTGCATCGGCCCGATGGGCGGCCGGGTCCGCAGTGTGATGGCGGAGCTGCACGGCGAGAAGATCGACATCGTGGACTGGTCGGACGACCCGGCCGAGCTGGTGGCGAACGCGCTCAGCCCGGCCCGGGTCACCAAGGTCGACGTGGTGGACCAGGCCGCCAGGTCCGCCCGGGTCACCGTGCCGGACTACCAGCTCTCGCTGGCGATCGGCAAGGAAGGGCAGAACGCGCGGCTCGCGGCCCGGCTGACCGGCTGGCGGATCGACATCCGGCCGGACACCGAGCAGACGGAGCGGCCCGGCGACGGGCCCTCCTGAGCGGCTTCGGCCGAAACAGCTCTCCACCGCGGGGAATACCGGCGGTGGCCGTGTCGTTACAAGTTCCGTCGGTGTGTGCCCGCCCTCTGGGGCCGGACGCGCGGGGAGGTAGAATCGTCAGTGTCTGGCCGGACGCGGGCCTCTGTCTGCCCGGAACGCACCTGCGTGGGTTGCCGGCAGCGCTCGGCCCGGAACGGACTGCTGCGTGTGGCGCTGGACGGGGATCGCTGTGTCCCCGATCTTCGCGGTACGCTGCCCGGTCGGGGTGCCTATGTGCATCCCACGCCGGCCTGTCTGGAGCTGGCGGTCCGCCGTCGGGCGTTCCCCAGGGCCCTCCGGGTCCAGGGGCCACTCGACACCGGAGAGCTGCGGCGGGCGGTCGGCCAGGCCGCGGCACCGTAGGAAACGCAAGACCCCTCAAGGAACGGCGTGCGGAAGGTCTCCGCACGGTCAGGTACCTCGCGAGTCGGAAGTAGGTCGAGATTGCGATGAGCACTCGATGAGTACGCGATGAGTACGCCCATGAAGTAGCGAAGGTCCGGCGGACGACCGACCCCGGACCGTTAAAGGAGCGAAGTGGCTAAGGTCCGGGTATACGAGCTCGCCAAGGAGCTTGGAGTGGAGAGCAAGGTCGTCATGGCCAAGCTCCAAGAACTTGGTGAATTCGTCCGTTCGGCGTCCTCGACGATCGAGGCGCCGGTAGTTCGCAAGCTGACCGACGCGTTCAGCGGCAATGGCGGCAGGAAGTCCGCCAAGCCGGGTGTCCCCGGCGGCGCGCCCAGGCCGGGCGCCCCCAAGCCGGGGGCCATGGCCCCCAGGCCGCCCGCGCCCAAGCCGGGCGCCGCGGCCCCCAGGCCGGGCGGTGCGCCGGGTGGCGCCCGGGGCCCGGGCCCCCGGGCCGGCCCGGCCCGCGCCGGGGCGCGCGGCCCCCAGGCCGGGGGGGGCCCCGGGGGGCGCCCCCGGCCGCGACCCCGGGGGGGCCCCCCGCGGGTGCCCCCAAGCCGGGCGCCACGCCGAAGCCGGCCGTCAGGCCCGGCCCCGCGGCACCCGAGTTCACCCAGCCGACCGGCGCCGGTGAGGCCGCGCCGCCGCGTTCCGGCGCGCCCAGGCCCGCCGCTGCGGGCGGCCAGGGCCAGCCGTCCGGACCGGGCGGCCCGCGTCCCGGTAGCAGGCCCGCGCCGAAGCCGGGCACCGCGACGCCGAGGCCGGCGACTCCGGCCAAGGCCAACGGGCCCAAGCCGGGCGGCCGTCCGGCCGGCCCGCGCCCCGGCAACAACCCCTTCACGACCAGCGGCTCGACCGGCATGGCCCGCCCGCAGCCGACGACCCCGCGTCCCGGCCCCGCGGCGCCGCGCCCGGCCGGCGGCCCCGGCCAGGGCGGTCCCCGCCCCGGCGGGCAGGACCGGCCGGCCGGCCCGCGCCCGCAGGCGCCCGGTGGCGGCCGTGCCACCCCGGGCAACATGCCGCGTCCGCAGGGCGCGGCCCCCGGCGGTCCGCGTCCCGGCCCCGGCGGCAACCGCCCGAACCCGGGCATGCTGCCGCTGCGTCCCTCCGGCGCCGGCCGTCCCGGCGGCGGTCCCGGCGGCCCCGGCGCCCGTCCGGGCGGCGGCGGTCCGCGTCCCGGTGGCGGCGGTGGCGGCGGCTTCGCCGGCCGCGGTCCGCGTCCCGGTGGCGGTGGCGGCGGCTTCGCCGGTGCCGGTGGGCGCCCCGGCGGCACGGGCACCCGTCCCGGTGGGGGCGGCTTCGGCGGCGGCGGTGGCCGTCCCGGCGGCTTCGGCGGCGGTCCCGGCGGCGGTGGCCGTCCGGGCGGTCCCGGCGGCCGTGGCGGTACGCAGGGCGCGTTCGGCCGTCCCGGCGGCCCGGCCCGGCGTGGCCGGAAGTCGAAGCGGCAGCGGCGCCAGGAGTACGAGGCCATGCAGGCCCCGTCCATCGGCGGCGTGATGCTGCCGCGCGGCAAGGGCGAGACGATCCGTCTCTCCCGCGGCGCCTCCCTGACCGACTTCGCCGAGAAGATCAACGCCAACCCGGCGTCCCTGGTCCAGGTGATGTTCAACCTGGGCGAGATGGTCACGGCCACGCAGTCGGTCTCGGACGAGACGCTCCAGCTCCTCGCCGACGAGATGAACTACACCGTTCAGATCGTCAGCCCGGAGGAGGAGGACCGCGAGCTGCTGGAGTCCTTCGACATCGAGTTCGGCGAGGACGAGGGCGGCGAGGAGGCCCTGACCTCCAGGCCGCCGGTGGTGACCGTCATGGGTCACGTCGACCACGGCAAGACGCGTCTGCTGGACGCGATCCGGAAGACGAACGTCATCGAGGGCGAGGCCGGTGGCATCACCCAGCACATCGGTGCGTACCAGGTGTCGACCGAGGTCAACGGCGAGGACCGGGCGATCACGTTCATCGACACCCCGGGCCACGAGGCGTTCACCGCCATGCGTGCCCGAGGTGCCAAGTCGACCGACATCGCGATCCTCGTGGTCGCGGCCAACGACGGTGTGATGCCGCAGACGGTCGAGGCGCTCAACCACGCCAAGGCCGCCGACGTGCCGATCGTCGTCGCGGTGAACAAGATCGACGTCGAGGGCGCCGACCCGGTCAAGGTGCGCGGCCAGCTCACCGAGTTCGGGCTGGTGGCGGAGGAGTACGGCGGCGACACCATGTTCGTCGACATCTCCGCCCGCCAGGGCACGAACATCGACGGGCTGCTGGAAGCCGTCATCCTGACCGCTGACGCCTCGCTGGACCTGCGGGCCAACCCGCACCAGGACGCCCAGGGCATCGCGATCGAGGCGCACCTCGACCGTGGCCGGGGCGCCGTGGCCACCGTGCTCGTGCAGCGCGGCACGCTGCGGGTCGGTGACACGATGGTGGTGGGCGACGCCCACGGCCGCGTGCGGGCCATGCTGGACGACGCGGGCCGCAGCCTCACCGAGGCCGGGCCTTCGACGCCGGTCCTGGTGCAGGGTCTGACCAACGTGCCGGGCGCCGGGGACAACTTCCTGGTGGTCGGCGAGGACCGCACGGCGCGGCAGATCGCCGAGAAGCGCGCCGCCCGCGAGCGGAACGCGGCGTTCGCCAAGCGCACCCGCAGGGTTTCCCTGGAGGACCTGGACAAGGTGCTCAAGGCGGGCGAGATCCAGCAGCTCAACCTCATCATCAAGGGTGACGCGTCCGGTTCGGTCGAGGCACTGGAGTCCTCGCTGCTCCAGCTCGACGTCGGCGAGGGCGTGGACCTGCGGGTCCTGCACCGCGGCGTCGGCGCGGTCACCGAGACCGACATCGACCTGGCGGCGGGCTCCGACGCCATCGTCCTCGGCTTCAACGTGCGCGCCGAGGGGCGCGCCACGCAGGCGGCCGAGCGCGAGGGTGTGGACGTCCGGTACTACTCGGTCATCTACCAGGCGATCGAGGAGATCGAGGCGGCCCTGAAGGGCCTGCTGAAGCCGGAGTTCGAGGAGGTCGAGCTGGGCACGGCGGAGATCCGCGAGGTCTTCCGCTCGTCCAAGCTGGGCAACATCGCGGGTGTGCTCATCCGCTCGGGCGAGGTCAGGCGGAACACCAAGGCCCGCCTGGTCCGCGACGGCAAGGTCGTCGCGGAGAACCTCAACATCGAGGGTCTGCGCCGCTTCAAGGACGACGTCACCGAGATCAGGGAAGGCTTCGAGGGCGGTATCAACCTCGGGAACTTCAACGACATCAAGGTCGACGACGTCATCGCGACGTACGAGATGCGGGAGAAGCCCCGCGCGTGACGCAACCGGCCGGGGCCGGTCGGCAGGGGAAACCCCGTCGATCGGCCCCGGCCGCTCCCGTTACGATCACCGGCATGTATACCGGGACGCTGTCCTTCGACCTGTTGCTCGGCGACGTCCGCTCGCTGAAGCAGAAGCGCTCCGTGGTCCGGCCGATCGTGGCGGAGCTGCGCCGCGCGTACGCCGTGAGCGTCGCCGAGGTGGGCGACCAGGATCTTCACCGCCGGGCCGAGATCGGGCTGGCCGTGGTCTCCGGGGACGCGGCGCACCTCACGGACGTTCTCGACAGGTGCGAGCGGTGGGTGGCCGCCCGTCCGGAGGTGGAGTTGCTCTCCGTGCGGCGGCGCATCCACGGCGACGATGATGAGTAGGGCCGGGTAGCACCGGCCGCGGCGGTGCGCCGGGAGCACCACACAGAGCACCACAGAGCAAGGAGACGGACCAGTGGCCGACAAGGCGCGGGCCAAGAAGCTGGCGGACCTCATCCGTGAGGTGGTGGCCGAGAAGCTGCACCGGGACATCAAGGACCCCCGGCTGGGCACCAGGGTCACCATCACCGACACCAGAGTCACCGGGGACCTGCGGGAGGCGACCGTCTTCTACACGGTCTACGGCGACGAGGCCGACCGTGAGGAGGTGGCCGCCGGGCTGCGCAGCGCCAAGGGCGTGCTGCGGTCGGCGGTCGGCGCGGCGGCGGGCGTGAAGCACACACCGAGCCTGGAGTTCGTTCCGGACGCGCTGCCCGAGACGACGCGGAACCTGGACGACCTGTTCGTCCGGGCCAGGGAGCGCGACGAGCAGGTGCGGCGCGCCTCGGCGGGCGCCGAGTACGCGGCCGGCGCCGATCCGTACGTCAAGGACGACGAGGGCTCCGAGGCGTCGCCCGCTCCGGGCGACACCTCCGACGACACGGCGGACGAGGACTGAGCCGACCATGAGCCGCACCACCGCCGCGCGGGGCGCGGCCGGCCCGGACGGGCTCGTCGTGATCGACAAGCCCGCCGGGTTCACCTCGCACGACATCGTCGCGATGACGCGGGGCATCGCCAGGACCCGCCGCGTCGGGCACGCCGGGACGCTGGACCCGATGGCGACCGGGGTGCTCCTGCTCGGCCTGGGGAAGGCGACCCGGCTGCTGGGGCACCTGGCGCTGACGGAGAAGGAGTACACCGGGACGATCCGGCTCGGCCAGACGACGGTGACGGACGACGCGGAGGGCGAGGTCACCGCGAGCGCGGGGGCCGCGTCCGTCGACCGCGCGGCCCTGGACGCCGGGGTGGCGGCGCTGACCGGCGACATCCTGCAGGTTCCGGCCAGCGTCAGCGCGGTGAAGATCGACGGCAAGCGGTCGTACCGGCGGGTGCGGGAGGGCGAGGACGTGGTGCTCCCGGCCCGGCCGGTGACCGTCCGTTCGTTCATCGTGCGCGAGGTGACGGAGCTGACGGCGGAGGACGGCACGGTCGTCACCGATGTGGCCGTGTCCGTCGTCTGCTCGTCCGGTACGTACATCCGGGCGCTCGCCCGCGACCTGGGCGCCGCGCTCGGCACCGGGGGGCATCTGACGGCGCTGCGCCGCACCCGCGTCGGCCCGTACGGTCTGGACGTCGCCCGGACCCTGGACGACCTGCGCGAGGAGCTGACCGTGCTGCCCCTCGGTGTGGCCGCCGCCGCCGCGTTCCCCCGCTGGGACGTGGACGACCGGCAGGCCGAGCTGCTGGGGCACGGGGCCCGCATCACCACGCCCGACCTGCCCGCCGGGCCGGTCGCCGTCTTCGGTCCCGAAGACCGTTTCATCGCATTGATCGAGGCGGCGGGGGAGCGGTCGCGGAGCCTGGCCGTTTTCACCTGAACGAGTGGCCAGCGGGCAATCCCGCTGAATCCGGCCGCTTCCGGGGCAGAACCCTGTTCCACGCCGGGGGGCTCGGGAGGTTGGTTCGGCGATGACAGTGGACTCGCGGCTCGCACTGGTCCGCATCTGCGATCCGGCTGGGCAGCCGCGCGGCAGCGGCTTCCTGGCCGACCGGGACGGGACCGTGGTGACCGGCCGGGCCGTGGTCGAGGGTCTCACCCGGCTGCTCCTCGTCACCCCTTCGGGTGAGAGCCGACCGGTGCGGGCCGACGCGGTGACCGTGCTGCCGCACGGGGAGCTGGCGCTGATCCACGCCCCCGGGCTGCCACCGGCGCCGCTGGTCATCGGCCACGACCGCACGGACGCCCCCGGCACGGCGGTCCGGGTGCATCTGGGGGCCTGGTCGGACCGCACCTTCGACGCCGTCATCGGCGGCGAGACCGGTGCAGCCGTCATCGGCGGCGAGACTGGTGCGGCCGTCATCGGCGGCGAGACCGGTGCGGTCGTTGTCGAGGGTGCGGGCGGGGTGGAGGGCGCCGTGTCGCTGACCCTGCCCAGGCCGCTGACCGCGGCCCACCTCGGCAGCCCGGTCCTGCACGCCGCCACCGGGGCCGTCGTCGCGGTCCTGGTCGCCCGCCGGGACACCGTCGCCGTCGCCGTCCCGCCGCGCGCCCTGGCCGCCCTCGATCCGGACGGGCCCCTGGCGGCGCTGCTGCGCCGCAACGACGCCACCGTTCCCGGCTACGGCCAGGACCTCAACCTGGCCGGGGCCCTGGCGCTCACCGCCGCGGCGCCGGGTCCGGGCGGGGCTCCGGGGGGCCGGGTCGAGCGGCCGGTGGTCGCCGCCGCGCTGGCCGCGTTCGACGCCGGACGGGCCAGCGTGCTGGCCGTCGCGGGCGCTCCCGGCACCGGCCGGACCACCGCCCTGGCCGCGCACACCGACCGCCGTCGCCGCGCGGCCGATCCGGCGCCCACGGTCTGGCTGCGCGGCGCCGACCTGCACGGGCGCGACCACGGTCTCCGTGACGCCGTCGCCCGCGCGCTGCCCGCCGCCGGCCGGGCGCCGGCCGCCGGACGGCCGGCGACCTGCGGCGCCCCCGCGCACGTCAACGCCGATGTCGTGGCCCGGCTGGCGCGGGACCACGGCCGGCCGCTGCTGGTGGTGCTCGACGGGCCGGAGGAGATGCCGGAGGCGCTGGCCGGGCGGCTGCCCGAGTGGGCCGCGGCGACCGCCGACTGGCTGCGGGCGGCGGGCGCCCGGCTCGCGCTGGCCTGCCGGCCCGAGTTCTGGGAGTACGCCGGGACGCTGTTCCCGGCGGGCATGGTCGATGACCTTCCCCTCGGGGACCTCACCCCGGCGGAGGCCGGGCGGACGCGGGAAGTCCTCGGCCTGGGCGGCACGGGGATGGCGCCGGGCGAGGACCGGCATCCCCTCTCCTTGCGGATGCTGTCGCGCGTCCGCGCCGCGCAGCGGACCGACGCGGGCGGCAGCCCGGGCCGGCACGACATCTTCGCCGCCCACCTCGACCTCTCCGCGCTGCGCATCGCCGGGGCACTGGCGGCGGGCGGCCGGGCCGCGCCGGGCGCCGCCGCCCAGCGGCGCCTGGCCGCGCACGTCGCGGCGCGGCTGCACGAGGCCGCCCGCCGCTCGGTCGCGACCGGGGCCCTGGGCGCGCGCGTGTTCGAAACGCTGTTCCCGTCCCGCCTCGGCTGGGCGGGCGCGGTGCTGACCGAGGGCGTCCTGGCGCCGGCCGGGCCCGGGTACCGGTTCGCGGACGAGGAGTTCGCGGACTGGCTGCACGGCAGGCACCTCGACCTCGACACCACCCTCGCCACGGTCGCGCGGACCGCCGTGCCGCGCCACCGCGTCGGGCCCGTGACGTGGGCCCTGTGCCACCTGTGGCGGGACCGGGGGCCGGGCCCGCTGCGGCGCCGGCTGCGGCCCCTCGTGGACGACCTGACGGACGGTTACGGCCGTGACGCCCGCACGGACGACGGCTGGTGGGCGCGGCGCCTCCTGCACGACGTCCCCCTCGCCCTCCCCGACGCGACCGGGCTGCTGCCGGAGCTGCGTCTGCTGGCCGACCGGATCGCGGCGGGCGCCATCGACGCCGAGCCGTTCGGGCCGCCGTTCTGGGACGGGCTGCGGTTGTCGGCGGCCGATCTGCTGGATCTGCTGCACCGTTTGCGGCCCGCCGTGCCGCCGCCCGCGCTCGGTGAGGCAGGCATCCCCCGTGGGAGTGAAGCCGGGTACCTTTGACCGGCAGACCCACACGGAGAACAGCGAGGAGCGAGAACGGTGCAGCGCTGGCGTGACATGGAGGACATCCCCGACGACTGGGGACGCAGCGTCGTCACCATCGGTTCGTACGACGGAGTGCACCGAGGCCATCAGCTCATCATCGGCCGGGCCGTGACGATCGCCCGGGATCTCGGCGTTCCCGCCGTGGTGGTCACCTTCGACCCGCACCCGAAAGAGGTCACCCGGCCCGGCACCCATCCGCCGCTGCTCGCCACGCACGCCCGGCGGGCCGAGCTGATGGCGGGTCTCGGGGTGGACGCCGTGCTGGTGCTGCCGTTCACCCACGCGTTCTCGCAGCTCTCGCCGCAGGAATTCGTCGTCAAGCTGCTCGTGGAGAGGCTGCACGCGCGGGCGGTGGTCGAGGGTCCCAACTTCCGTTTCGGACACCGGGCCGCCGGCTCCGTGGAGACGCTGGCCTCGCTGGGCAAGACCTACGACTTCGACGTGCACGTCATCGACCTGTTCACCCCCGGTGGCGCGGGGGAGGACGAGCCGCTCTCCTCCTCGCTCGCCAGGCGGCTGATCCTGGAGGGCGACGTGACGGGCGCCTCCCGCGTGCTCGGCCGGCCGCACCGGGTCGAGGGCACCGTGGTGCACGGGGCCCACCGGGGGCGGGAGCTGGGCATCCCGACGGCGAACCTCGACACGGTCCCTTACGCGGCGGTCCCGGCGGACGGCGTCTACGCGGGATGGCTCCTCACCGAGGCGGGGGAGCGGCTGCCCGCCGCCGTCTCGGTCGGCACCAACCCGCACTTCAACGGCACGCGGCGGACCGTCGAGGCCTACGCGCTGGACCGCACCGACCTCGACCTGTACGACCAGTGGGCCGCCATCGAGTTCCGCTCCTTCGTGCGCGGCCAGGAGTCGTTCGACTCGCTGGACGCCCTGATGGAGCGGATCGCGGACGACATCCGCCGGGTGCGGGAACTGACGCGCGAGGGCTGACCCACCGGGGCCGGCCCTCGCGGCGTCACCGCGGCGGCTGCTGCGGCCAGGGGCCGGGCTGCTGCGGATACCCGTACGGGGCCTGCTGCGGGTGCTGTTGCGGCGGCTGGTGCTGCTGCGGGTAGCCGTAGCCGGGCTGTGGCTGCTGGACCGGCTGGGGGTATCCGTATCCCTCGGGAGCCTGGCCCTGAGTCTGGCCCTGGCCCTGGCCGGGCAGCGGGGGCGCCATGTGCGGCGGCATGCCGCCGTCCGGCGTCCACAGCCCCTGCTCCTGCTGGACCCGGACGAAGTCCTCGGCGATGAGCGCGGCGAGATCGAAGTACGCCTGCCGGGTCTTGGGCCGCATCAGGTCCAGATCCAGCTCGGCGCCCGCGGCCAGGTGCTCGTCGAACGGCGCCACCACCACACCCCGGCAGCGGGTGCGGAAGTGGGCCACGATGTCGTCCACCTTGACCAGCCGGCCGGTCTCCCGGACGCCGGAGATCACGGTCACGCTGCGCCGGACGAGATCCCCGTACCCGTGCGCCGAGAGCCAGTCCAGAGTGGTGCTGGCGCTGCTCGCGCCGTCGACCGAGGGCGTCGAGACGATGATGAGCTGGTGCGCGAGGTCGAGCACCCCGCGCATCGCGCTGTACAGCAGCCCGGTCCCCGAGTCGGTGAGGATGATCGGGTACTGCTTGCCCAGGACGTCGATGACGCGGCGGTAGTCCTCGTCGTTGAACGTCGTGGAGATCGCCGGGTCCACGTCGTTGGCCAGGATCTCCAGGCCGGACGGCGCCTGCGAGGTGAACCGGCGGATGTCCATGTAGCTGTTCAGATAGGGAATCGCGCCGACCAGGTCCCGGATCGTCGCACCCGTCTCGCGGCGCACTCTGCGGCCGAGCGTGCCGGCGTCGGGGTTGGCGTCGATCGCGATGACCTTGTCCTGGCGCTCGCTGGCCAGGGTGGCGCCCAGCGCCGTGGTCGTCGTGGTCTTGCCGACGCCGCCCTTGAGGCTGATGACGGCGATGCGGTAGCAGGACAGCACCGGCGTGCGGATGATCTCCAGCTTGCTCTGGCGCTCGGCGTCGGCCGACTTGCCGCCGATCCGGAACCGGGAGGAGGGCTTGCTCGCGGGTTGCGAACGCGGCTTGTTGCGCCGCTTGTCCTGGAGCAGGCGGTCGGAGGACAGCTCCACGGAGGCCGTGTAACCCAGCGCGCCGGGCTGCACCTGGCCGGGATACGGCTGCGCGGGCGGGGCCGCCTGCGGCGCCTGGGCCTGCGGTGCCTGGGCCTGGGGGAACTGCGGCTGCGCGGGCTGGGCGGGCGCCGTTCCCCCCGGCCCCGTCTTTTTTTCACACCTCCGAGCCCACAATAAAGTCAGAAACTGCCAGCTGGGGGGGCGGGGGAGGGGGAGTGGAGGGGTGCGGGCGTGGGCGGGGCGGCCGGAGGGGGGGCGGGCGGCGCGGCCCGCGGGCCGTCGGCCCGCGCGGCACCGCCGAACCGCGTCGTCTCCCCGCTCACCACGTCCCCGGACCCCGGCACGGGCGGCTCCGGCATGGCGGCGGGCTGAGGCTCCGGCGCGGACGGCTCCGGCGTCGGCGCCTCCGGCGCCGGCTGCGCGGGGGCGGCGGCGCCGCCCGTCGCGGCACCGCCCCCCGAGTACCAGGCGGGCGGCGTGTAGTCGATGGTGAACTGCCCCGTGTTGTCCGAGTCCTCCTCGAGGAGCTCGTCATCGGGGCGTTCACCGGCGGAGGTCTCCTCCGCGGTGCGAGCCCTGTCCCGGTCGCTGGTCACGACGCCTCCCGCTACTGGTATTGCCTACTGCTCCGCACCCCGTGGGCCGCCGCGCGCGAGACGGGCCGGGCCCCCGGGCGGTTCCCCCGCCGTGGGCTCAGGTCCTTGCCCCTACGACACTGGTGCCGCGCCCACCCTCACCCTAATCGTCCCCCGGGTGCTCCCCTAGACCTGCCCTCCCCCGGTACCGGGGTCGAGGCGGCTCGGATTCCCCAGCAGTCCCGTCTCGCTGTCCGTCGGGACCGTCCGGACCATGCGCCGCGACGTCCGGGTGCACCACAGCGTCACGTTCTCGGCGAAGGTCGACAAAGCGTCCACCTGCGTCTCCGGCAGCGCCATGATCCGGCCTATCAGCCGCGCCTCCTCGGGCGACACCTGCTGCACCCCCACCAGCGCGGCCCGTTCGACCAGCCGGGGGGCCACCGGGCTCACATAGGGCAGCAGCGTCAGCACCGGCTGCCAGGGCGCGGACGCCACCCGCCCGCGCGGCGGCCGGATGCCGCAGTCCCGGATGACCAGCACCGGGCTGCCCAGGGTGGCGCCGAGCGGCGGCACCTTGCCGACCTCGTGCAGCGTCATGCACTCCAGGCCGCCGTTCGCCGCCTGCGCCAGCCGCGTCCACACCTGGGGACGGCCGGTCTCGACGGCCACCCGCACCCCGGTCGCGACGGCGCGCAGCGCCAGCACGTTCGCCATCCACACGCCCCCGATGAGCACCATGTCGAACGGCACCGGATGGTGAATGCCCAGCACCGCCGGCCTGGACCTGCCGTCCACGCCCACGATGATGCCGTCGTCGCCCACCGGCAGCGAGAGCGCCGCCAGGTCCCCGGCCGGGAACACATGCCCCGCGCGCGCCATCAGCGGGCACCACCCAGCGGCAACGTGGCCTGCACGCCCGACAACTGCCGCCGGTCCATCCGCGCCAGCCCCACCCCGGCGGCACGCGCGGCCCGCCACAACTGCTCGTCGGCGGCCCGCAACTCGCCCTCGCCCCGCCCGGTGATCCGCACATGGCCGCTCACCTCGGCCGACCCGCGCCCGCGCCGCCGCAGCGTCAGCGCGAACGTCGTGGCGAACGCGGGCAGCGACGTCAGCAGCGCCACCAGCCCCGGCAGCGGCGTCGCGCCGGGCCCGAGCAGCGGCCAGCGCGCCACCCGGAACGTCGTGTGCCACCGGTCGTCGCACCGCCAGACGCGCGGCTCCTCGACCGTCCGCCGGGGATGCGGACCGTCGCCCCGGCCGCGCAGCGTCGTCGCCGCCGGGTCGGAACCTGCGCACGCGGCGACCGCCGACAGCAACTCGGCCTGGGTGAGCACCGTCGCGGTGAAACCCGCCCCGGTCAGCCGGCTCGCCAACTGGTCGGCCGCCCGCGTCAGGCAGCGCTGCGCGCCGACCAGACCGCCGCCGCGTTCGGCGATCGCGCCCGGGCACAACTCGGGATCCAGCCGCAGCGCCACCCATGTCAGCCGCAGCGCCGGCACACCGGCGCCCGGCTCCTGGAGCAGCGCGTAACTCGTGCCGGCCACCGACCGCTCCGGCAGCATCGGCGCCGGAGCCGGCTGGGTGTACTGCACCGACTGCACGGACTCCAGGCTGATGCCGTCGGTCTCCAGCGCCGCGTGGAGCAGCGACAACGGCAACGGCCTGACCGCGTGCCCCGGCTGCAACGGCGTCGGCGCGGCCTCCACCCGCAGCACCGCCGTCAGCGTCCCGCCGTCGCCGGCCATGCCCACCTCGCGCCGCTCCCGGCGGTCCGGCCCGCCCGGCGCGGCGAACGCGTGACCGAGCAGCCCGGGGCGGCACTCGGCGGCCAGCGAGAACAGCGGGTCCTCGCCCGGCGGCAGCGGTATCCGCGCCTGCCACCGCCTGCGCCGCAGCGCCAGCGCGGAGCCGATCCACGCCGGCAGCGACTCGCCCTGCCGCCAGGCCACGCACACCAGCACCAGCAGCGCGGCGGGCACCACGGCCAGCGCGCCCAGCGGCGGGCTCTCCGCGGCCACGCCCAGGAGCACCAGCGCGCCCACGCCCTGGAGGCACAGCAGCGGCCACAGCGGGAGCGGCCCGCCAGGCCCCGGCAGGGACCTCGGCGCCACGCGCCGGTCCGACCGGTCCGGCCCCGCCGTCGCGGGCGCGGCCGTCGTGGTCGTGGTCGTGGTCGTCGCCATCGTGGGCCCCCCTCCTGACCGTGATCGCTCCGTCACCCGGCATAGTAGAGGCCCGCACTGACGAAGCGTTCACGGGTACGGGCACGGGGGAGGGAGCGGCACCGATGGCGTCGCGCAAGGACGAGCTGAACGCCTACACGTTCGCGAAACGGCGGACCGTCGCGGCCTTCCTGCGGCCCGCGCCGACCGTCACCGGGGAGGACGCGCCGCGCCCGCTGCGCGCCGTGCTCCCCGGGATGATCGTCGGCGCGCTGATCGTGGCCGGATTCGGGGCGTGGGGGATGTTCCGCCCGTCCGTCCCCGAGGGCTGGGACGAGCCGGGCGAGAACGTCATCATCGGCAGCGACTCCACCACCCGGTACGTGGTGCTGGAGACCGACGGCCGGGCGCAGCTCCACCCCGTCCTCAACCTGTCCTCCGCGCGGCTCCTGCTGGACGATCCGTCCGACCTGAGCATCGTGAGCGTCGACGAGGAGGAGCTCGACAGCGGGACGATCCCGCGCGGCCCCACCCTCGGCATCCCGTACGCCCCCGACCGTCTGCCCTCCGCCGAGGAGGCCGCCGAGGCCAAGCGCTGGGCCGTCTGCGAGCAGCCGGGCAGCGGCGCGAACGCCGTTCAGCGGGCCGTGTTCGTCCTCGCGGACCGCGACGCGCAGCGCGTCGAGGGCCCCGGCCGACTGACCGGCGGCGACGTGCTGTTCGTCCGCTCCACCGGGGAGGATCAGGCGCTGTACCTGGTGGACCCGGCGGGCACCAAGTACCGCCTCGACGAGCGCGGCGAGGACCTGGACCTGCTGCTGCGGCTGCTCACCCGGGGCGACCCGCAGCCGGTCGGCGAGGAGTGGCTGGCCACCCTGCCCGAGGGGACCCCGATCGCCTACCCCGACCTGCCCGGCACCGTCGGCGCCCCGGCCGGGGTCCCCGGCCTCGTCCCGGAGGCCGACGTCGTCGGCACGGTCCTGCGCGCCACGACGGGCGGCGGCCCGCAGCAGTACGTCGTGCTGCCGGGACAGGTCGTGCCCGTCTCCGACTTCACCGCGCGACTGCTCCTCGGCAGCCGGGCCCTCGATCCCCTCGGCCAGGCGGGCGAGCCGCTCGACATCGGTGCCGCGGGATTCGTTCCCGCACCGCCGGAGGAGGCCCTCGACCACGGCCTCGACTGGCCCACCGAGCCCGTCCGGCAGGTCAACGACGGCTCCCGCGACACCCTCTGCTCCGTCCTGCTCTCCGTGGACGGCGACGGCGGCACGGAACAGGCGGTCTGGGCGGGCGACGCCTACCCCGCCCCCGTCGCCCCGGGCGCCACCACCGCGTACGTCACCCCCGGCACCGGCCTGCTCTACCGCCAGATGCAGGGCGAGGAGACCGGCGCGGGCGGCGTCTTCCTCACCACCGACACCGGCCTGCGGTACGCCGTCCAGGCCACCGCCACCGGCGAGGAGGAAACGGACCAGGCCCAGCTCAAGCTCGGCTACGGGGACGTCACCCCGGTCCCCGTGCCCGCGAGCTGGTCCACGCTGCTGCCGACCGGGCCCCGCCTGGACATCGACAGCGCCCGGCAGCCCCAGGGGTCGTGAGCCCGTGACCCTCTCCCGAGCAGCCCGCGCGGCGGCGGCCCTCGGCCTGGCCGCCGCCCTCGGCGTCACCGGCGCCCCCGCCGCCGACGCGGCCGGCGCCGCGTGCACGTTCCCCGCCGAGCCCATCGAGGAGCGCCCCTGGTCGCTCCAGCGCCTCCTGTTCGACGAGCTGTGGGAGCACACGCGCGGCGAGAACGTGCGCGTCGCCGTCATCGACTCCGGCGTCGACACCGCCAACCCCCAGCTCACCGGGGCCGTGGACGCCGCCTCCGGCACCGACTTCCTCCAGGACGCCGAAGGCGGGCCCACCACCGACCCGGTCGGCCACGGCACCAAGGTGGCGGGCATCATCGCCGCCCGCCCGAGCGACGACACCGGGTTCGTCGGCCTGGCGCCCGGGGCGACGATCATCCCCATCCGGCAGAACGACGCCGAGGGCAGCGGCAGCGTCGCGACCCTCGCCCAGTCCATCGAGTACGCCATCGGCCAGGGCGCCCACATCATCAACATCTCCCAGGACAGCGAGGGGACGCCCACCCCCGACTCCGCGCTGGAACAGGCCGTCGCCCACGCGCTGGCCGAGGACATCGTCGTCATCGCCTCGGTGGGCAACGAGGGCGCCGACGGCCGTCTCCGCGAGACCTACCCGGCCGCGTACGACGGGGTGCTGGCCGTCGCCGCCTCCGACCGCAACAACGAGCGCGCCCCGTTCTCCCAGGCCGGCGACTTCGTCGGCATCGCCGCCCCGGGCGTGGACATCGTCTCCACCGTCCCCCTCGGCGGCCAGTGCGTGGACAACGGCACCAGCTTCGCCGCGCCCTACGTCGCGGGCGTCGCGGCCCTGCTGCGCGCCGAGCACCCGGACTGGACCGCGGCGCAGATCGTCACCCAGCTCCAGCAGACGGCGGAGCGCGCCGTTCCCGGCCCGGACCCGTACGTCGGGTGGGGCGTGGTGGACCCGGTCCGGGCCGTGACGGAGGACGACGTCGCGCCCGCCGAGGCACCCGTCCCCGACGAGGGCCTCGCCGCCGCGCCCGCCCCCGAGGTGCCGGACGTGGTGCTCGGCGAGACCCACGCCGAACGGGCCGAACGGCTCGGCACGTTCGCCGTGCTGGCCACCGCCCTCCTGGTCGCCGTCGTCGCGGGCGCCGCCCTCGTCCACCGCGACCGACGACGCCGCGCCCGCTGAGAAACCGGCGGCGGTGAACAGCGTGCCCGGGACCGACGCGACCTGGACGCGGGACGAACCGGCCCACGCTCGGTTCCGAACATCCCGCGAGGGGACGGCCGACATCACCCGCGTGCGGGCCGCACCGACCGCCCGACTTCCGGAAGACGCGGGCGCTCGACCGCACCGCCCGCGCGCTCCGCCCCGGTCCGCGGCCGGCGCGGCCGGGAGTCCCGCCCTGGGCCACACGACGGACGACGACGCGGGCCACATCCGCGCCGAGCACAGCACCTGCCGCCAGCTCCTGGAACCGACGCCGCGGACCGCCGGCAGGGCCGCCTCTTCGGCGCCCGCACGTGCGTCAAGCGGTGACCGTCACTCCACGTCGATGTCGAACTCGCCGTCCCGCGCCCCCAGCACGAACGCCTCCCACTCGGCCGCGGTGAACCGCAGCACGGTGTCGGGATCCTTCGAGTTCCGCATGCCGACGGCGCCGCCCGGCAGATAGGCGATCTCCACCTTCTCGTCCTCCGGGCCCCCGGGCGCGCTGAGCCACTCCACGCCCGAGATGTCCAGGGCGTACAGCTCGTTCTTCTCACGCTCCTTGCGCGCGGCGATCTCTTCCGGGGTCTCGGTCGTGGCCATCGGCGCACTTTCCCTTCGCTCGGCGGGACTTGGGACACAGGGACGCCCCACCGTGATCGTAGCGCGGCTCACCGTCACCGGACCGCTCCCGGCTAGAAGCTCCGCAGCCACCAGTCGGCACCGAGGACCAGCACGAAACCGGCGACGAGCACGGCCATCCCCAGCCGGGTCCGGCCGCGCCGGCTCATCTCGATCACGGCGCCGGAGAGGATGAACGCGGCACCGTACAGACCTATGGACTGCAGGGACGAGCCGTCACCGAGCTGTATGACGAGCACCACCGCCATCGCGACCATCGCCACACCGGCGATGCCCATCCGCAGCCGACGGGCCTGACGCGGGGTGAGTCCCTGCTGTGTCGATGTCACGGCAGCAGCATAAGCGTTCGGTCCCCACCCACCCCTCGTCCGTCCGGCGCAATCGGCAGACGATCTGATCTTCGCCACAACTACGCCTCTGCCGACGGGTGTTCACACATCTGCCTTGCGCGGCTGTCGGCGCGACCGCTTAGGATGGGTGGCCCACGGTGACTGAGGGGGCACGACCTGTGGAAGGGGTGGGATGAGCGATCCGTACCAGCCGACGGGCCAGCCCGATCTACGTCTCGCGGACGGGGAGCTCGCCGACTTCGTCAACTGGCTGAACGACTGCCTGCGCTCTCTGCGCGACTCGGGGCTGAACCCCGACGAGATCGGGCGGCTCGGCACGGCCGTCCATCAATTCGGCGACCTCGCGGCGGCGGGTGAGATCTACGCGCGCTACGAGGATGTCCGGGGCCGTCTGGAGCGCTTCGCGCGCGCCCAGCAGGACGCGATCGAACTGCTGGGCATCGCGACCCAGTTGGCGGAACGCGACTACGTGGCCACCGACGCCGCCCAGGTGGACCGACTGCGGGAGATCATGGCGAACTTCGAATCGCTGTACGCCGAGGACGGCGGCGCGCCCGCCACGGAGCGGTGACGGGGAGGGACGGATTTTGAGCGAGTTCGAGAACCACTCGCACGCACAACTGGCGGCGATGATCGCCGACGCCAACCCCGAGGCCCTGACGGACCGGGCGCACTTCCTGTGCGACATCGCCCCCTATTTCTTCGAGGTGGGCCAAGTGATCGCGACCCGGATGGACAATCTGGAGTGGCAGGGCGAGGCGGCCGACGCGATCCGCGCGTGGGGAGAGCACTTCCGCCGCGAATCCCTGGCCCTCAGCACCTACGCGACGATCATCGGCAAGAGCATGCTGGACGCCGGCGCCGCGCTCTCCGAGGCCCGTGCGACCATGCCCCCGGTCCTGTCTCCCGCGTTGCCCACGGCCGAGGAGACGACCCCGTTCGATCAGGTGATGGGCGAGACGCACCGGCAGGACGCCATTCAGGCGCTGACGGTCCTCTCCTCCCGCTACCGCACGGCCGTCGAGTCGATGACAGCGGCGGAGGAACCACGGTTCCAGCCGGTGGGCGTGGCCGAGGACGACATCATGGTGCCGGAAGGGAGCGGAGGGTCCGGTGGCCTCCCGTCCGGCGGTGGTCAGTCGTACGGCAGCCCGTCAGCCCCGGCAGGGGCGCCTGCGTCGGGCAATGGAGTCGCGGATGCGCCGACCGGTTCCCCACTGGAGTACACGCGCGAGCCGGAGGCGGTCGACCCCGGAGGGGTCGGAGCCATCACGACGCCCGGCACGGTGGCGCCTGTTGACAGCCGAATCGGGACGTCCCTGGAATCCGTGGGGCCTGTTCCCGACGTACTGGCCCCCACGTCGCCGTCGGGTAATCCCGCACCATCCGCTCCGCCTCCGGCCGCGCAGCCCACCGTGGGAGTGCCGCAGGGCCTCCCGCCGATCGCCCCGGGCGTCGGGCGCTCACTTCCGGGGCAGAGCACCACATCTCGGGCGAATCCCCAGGCCGTCGGTCGTCACTCCGTGCCCGGCGTCAGTTCTTCAGGCCCGGACGCCCACCCGTCCGCGCGTCCGACCGCCCAGGTCGTGAGTTCCGGAGCACAGACACCTCTGGTGGGGCGGCCTCCCATGGCCGGTATGCCTGGTGCCCCCGGAGCGATGTCGCACCTGCCGGGCCCCCGGGGCGTCGTCGGCGGCATCGCGCGTCCGGCGGAGAGGCTGACCCGTGGCATCCCGCAGGGCATGGCCATCGGTTCCGGTGCCGTTCCGGCGGTACGGGATCCCGTGACGGGAGCGGTGCGCGGAGCGGGAGGCGGTCCCGTCGGGACGCCGACCGGCCGCCATGTCCCCATCTCGCGGGCGGCCGTGCCGACGGGCCGCCGCCGACGTGGTGACAGGCGGGAAGACAGCGACCAACCGGGGAAGGACACCTGAGTACATGCCGCACCGACCAACCGCCCTTTCACCTGGCGGCCGGGCCGTTGCCTTCTCGCTGACCTCGGCGGTCCTGGGCGTTCTGGCGTTAGTGCCTCAAGCCGTGGCGGCCGAAGGTCCCCAGGATCCCTGGTACATGGACACCTGGCGGATCGAAGAAGTGTGGGAGCACGCGCGCGGGGAGGGAATCACCGTCGCCGTCATCGACGGCGGGGTGGACAGCTCAAGGCCCGAGCTCGCGGGTCAGGTACTCGACGGCGAGGACTTCAACTGGGGCCCCGACGGAGCCCACTTCGACAAGACAGGTCACGGCACCTTGATGTCGGCCCTCATCGCGGGCACCGGCGCGGGCGGGGGGATACAAGGTCTCGCACCCGAGGCCAAGATCCTCCCTCTCCGGGTGACGGATGAACTGACCTTCGACTTCGGCTCTGAGGCACGCATTGCCACCGCCATCGAGTACGCCGTCGAGGAAGGCGCACAGGTCATCAGCATCTCCTTGGCGGGGGACGAACTCGGTGCGGACCGGGAGATCGTCGACGCGGCGATCGCGGAGGCAGCCCGCCAGGACGTGCTCATCTTCGCGGGAGTTGGCAACGAGGGAGACACCGAGAACAGGTCTCTCTTCCCCGCCGCTCGCGAGGGCATCGTCGGCGTGGCGGCGGTCGACCGGAACGGGGACCACGCCCGCTACTCGAACCATGGCGTGCAGGTGGCCCTCGCGGCGCCCGGCGACGATGTCCCGACCTACTGTCCGCTCCTCGACGGCGACCCGTGCCTGGTGAGCGAGGGCGGCACGAGCGCGGCCACCGCCCTCGCCGCCGGGGCCGCCGCGTTGGTGCGGTCGGCGCATCCGGACTGGACGAAGAATCAGGTCCTCCGCGCCATGATGGAGACGGCCGATGCCCCGGAAGGCGGTCGTGACGACTACGTCGGCCACGGCATGATCCGCCCCGACCGGATTCTCCTCGACGGCACGGTCGATCCGGGGGACCCGGGCACCAACCCGCTCTTCGCGGAGTACGAGGCCACCCTCGACCCACCCGTCTCCCCGGAGCCCCAGCCCGAGCCGGAGCCGTCGGAGGCGGAAGCCCAGGAGGAACAACCGGCTCCGTCCGAGAACCAGGCGGCGGCAACCGGTGGGGGGGACGACGGAATCGGCCCCTGGGCCCTGGCCGGTGGCGCGGGGGTTCTCCTGGTGGCCGGGATCCTGACGGCGGTGATCCTCAACCGGCGGCGCGACACGACGTCCGTCTGAACACAAGCGCGCGGCAACGATAACCACGAAAGGGGAAGTACATGTCTGACTCCGTGTCCGGCAGTGACCTGCATCTGAGTGATGAACAGATCCGTCTGCTGCTCAACGCGCTCGACCAGGAGATCGGGCTCCTCAACACGAGCCACGGCAAGCTGTCGGCCGCGACCGACCAGGTCGCCACCGGATGGGCGGGCGACGCGTCCCGGCAGTTCTACTCCGGGCAGACCGACGCCAACTTCAATCTGAACCGGTTGATCAAGGCCCTGGAGAACCTGCGCACCCTCGTCGAGATGAGCCGTAACGACTTCTCGGAGGCCGAGCAGGAGCAGATCTCCGGCATGAGGATCGCCCAGTCCGGCCTCCAGGACATGGGCAACCCCACCATCGACAGCCTCGCGTGACGCCATACCGACCGTCCGAGGAACAGGAAGGGAAGCACCATGGGTGACATCAGTGTCGTGTACGAGGCCCTCAACTCCGGATCCGAGGGGTTGATGGCCGAGGAGAGGCAGCTCCTGGAGCGCATGGTCGCGCTGCGGAGCGCCCTCCGGGACGCCGCGGCCGGCTGGGACGGCGAGGCGATGCGCGCCTTCGAGGCGAACATGCGGGTCTTCGACGAGGAGCTGGGCAAGCTGAGCGTCGTGCTGGCCAAGACGGGCAGCGCGCTGGACACGGCGGGAGCCTCCTACCGCAGCGTCGATCTGAGGAACGCCGGCCGCCTGATGGGCGGGTGACGCGGCGACACCGGTATCCGGCGCGGGGCCGCGCGCCCGTGATCGGGAGGGGAGGCCATGTCCTGGAGTGACCAGGGAGGTCCGGGCACACCGGATCTGAACATCGGGGCGGACGCGCTGCGCCGGCTTTCCGGCCACGCCGACACCCAGGTGGAGGAGATGACGGAGATCGTCGGCGATCTGCACTCGGACGAGCACCGATCGTCGACGGAACCGACTCTCGCGGACCTGGAGTCCGCCGTCGCGATGGGGCGGGTGCGGGCGAGCTGGGAGCGGCGACTGGCCGACCTGCTGGCCGAGTGCCGGCGATTACAGGAGGAGTTCCACCTCGTCGCCACCGGTTTCGAGGGCACCGAGACGGAGATCGAGGGGCTGTTCCGGCGGGAGCCGGTCCCTCGTGAGCCGGGAGGTTCTCTGTGACGATCACGGTCAGCCGCCTGCGGGATCTGCGCCTGACCGTGTACAGCGGGGAGGCGAATCTCTTCGGCCGCGTCCAGCGAACGGCCGAGCGGCTGCGTGACCACGTGGAACAGCGGATGACGCCCGAACTCGACGCGGGAGAGGGCGAGACGGCCGTCGCCGCCCATGGGCGGCTGAGAGTGCTCATGGACAACCACCACTTCACGCGCGTCCAGTGCACACTCGTGGAGACCGCGCTCACCTGCCTCGTCGAGGAACTGACCGTGGCGCGGAACGAATTACACCTGGCCCTGGACGACGCGTCGGCATGCGGTTACGAGGTCGCCGACGACGGAAGCGTCACCTATCCGCCGGTGGTCGGCGATGCCGACGCGGCCGGGTACGAAGGCGGTCGCGTCACTCCGGTGCCATCCACTCAGGTGGGCATCAACCCGGGGGCACCCCTCCCGCCGAACCCGCACATCGAGGAGGCGCGACGAATCGCCAACCGGGTGGGCGAGGCGCTCCGGGCGGCGGAAACGGCTGACACCGCCTACGCCCAGGCCCTGGCACGGCTGGAGACCTCCGGCGGCCTGTCCGTCACCGACGCGATGTGGGAGGACACCGGCCAGGACACCAGTGCCCTGGCCGGCGCCGTCGGTTCTCTTCACGCCCCCGAGCCCCCGAACGGGCTGTCCCCGCAGGAGAACCGCGCATGGTGGGACGGTCTGACAACGCGCGAGAAGGACTTCTGCCTCGCGCTTCATCCGGCGGAGATCGGAGCCCTGGACGGGCTGCCCGCCGAGGTGCGGGACATGGGCAACCGCGCCGTGCTGGAGGTGGAACAGGGGCGCCTCGGCGGGCTGCTCGCGGAGCACATGGCGGGCAGGCCCGGCGAGGACTCCGAGGAGTGGGACCAGTGGAACGACGAGTCGGAGCGGCTGTCCGGCCAGTTGCGGGGAATCGAGGACATCCAGGCACGCTTCGAGCAGACCGGGGTGGGCGGCCTGCCCGAGGCGTACCTTCTCGGATTCAGTACCGAGGGCGACGGGCGCGTCATCATCGCCAACGGCAATCCGGATTCGGCGGATCACACGGCCGTGTACGTTCCCGGTACCAGCACCGACCTCACCGAAATCAACAGTGACATCACGCGCGCCACCCAGCTCTGGAGAGAAAGCGATTCTCTCACCGATGGCACCGTGTCCACGGTCATGTGGTACGGATATGACGCGCCGGACGAGTTGACGGACGCGGCATACCAGGACGACGCGCGGGACGCGGCACCGCTGCTGAACGGATTCCTCGACGGGCTCACGGCGGCGCAGGGCGGTGCGGAGAACAGCCACACCACCGTCATCGGCCACAGCTACGGCAGCACGGTCATCGGGGCGGCCACGCAGGAAGCGCCTGTCGCGGCCGACGACATCATCGCTGTCGGCAGCCCCGGCATGCTGGTGCACAAGGCGGATGACCTGGGAGTCGGCGAGGAACACGTCTGGTCCCTGGCCGCGTCCGTCTGGGACGACCCGGTGCCGTTGGCGGGCATCCTCCATGGTGAGAACGACTTCGGATTCGATGTGGAGCGTGGTTTCGGCGGGATACCCCTGCCCGATTTCGATTTCGATCTCGTGCCGAATGTGCCGTCGAGTGAGGATTTCGGTGCCACCATCATGGTGACGGACTCCGGCCATCACGGTGGCTATTGGGATAAGGATTCCGAGAGTCTGATGAATCAGTCCCGGGTGATCGTCGGCGCGTACGGGGACGTGGTGCGGGAATGAGGAAAGCGTGGTGAATCACCGGAAGGTGAGCAGGCTGTCGGCCGGGGTATTTTTCCTTTTGTGCAGTGTCGTGGGGTGTTCGGATGTGAGCGGACAGGACGGCGAGTCCCAGGCGGCGCCGACCGTGAAGTCGGTGGACGACGCCCGGGCGGAGGCGAGTGACGTCTCCAGCCGCATTCTCGATGTGGCCGCGATCCAGGGGCAGGTGTCCGAACCGGGCCCCGGCGTGGGGATCTGCGAGGACGACCCCGAGAAAGAGCGTCTGTACACGATGGACCACCCGTGGTCTGTCTCGGGACTGCCGCGTCGGACGCTCGAGGAGGCCATGGACCGGCTGCGGGCGGAACTCCCGCGGGAAGGCTGGGAGATCCTCGAGGACGGTGAACTGGACAACGCGAACCGCACGCCCCGCATCCTCTTCGAGAACACCCGGATCGAGTACGCGGCTCATGTGACGATCGAGGGCGGCGACGACGACCCCCGGCTCCATGTCTCGTTGGTGTCCGCGTGTTTCAGCACGCCGGAGGGGGAGAGCCCGCGCAACGAGTACTGACCCCCGGCCCCCGCCGGGCGGGGCCCCTTCCTCACTCCTCCGGCTGCCAGCCCAGTTGGACCAGCGGCCTGCCGCGGCGGCGCGTGGCGAACTGCGCCCGGCCCGGCGGCAGGGGGCGGGGGCGCACGCCGGGGAGGATCTCGCCCTCCTTGGGGTCCCCGGACAGGACCACGCCCTGCGCGCCGAGGTCCCGCATGCGCTGGAGCAGGGGCTCGAAGATCGCCCGTGAGATGCCCGACGCGTTCCGGGCGATGATCAGGTTGATCCCGACGTCCCGGGCGTACGGCAGGTGCTCCGCCAGAACGCCCAGCGGGTTCTTGGCCGTCGCCACCAGGTCGTAGTCGTCGACGATGAGGAACAGCCGGGGCCCGTGCCACCAACTGCGGGCGCGCAGCTCCTCGACGCTGATGTCCTCCCGGGGCGTCCGCTTCTCGAAGACGCCCTTGAGCGAGATCACGTCCTGCGTGAGCCGCGCCTCCGTCGTGGAGTAGCTCGCGACGAACCCCTCGGGAGCCGCCGCCATCAGGGAACGACGGTAGTCGGCGACGATGAAGCGCGCCTGATCGGCGGAGTAGCGCTCCGCGAGCTTGTGCATGATCAGCCGGAGCGCCGCTGACTTCCCCGACTCGCTCTCACCGACGACCAGCAGGAACGGGTCCTTCTCGAAGTTCACGAACACCGGCTCCAGATCGGTCTCGCTCACGCCGATCGCGATGCCCTCGTCCGGCCGCTCGAACCCCTTCGGCAGATCCCGGGCGCCCAGGCGTCGTGGCAGGAGGCGTACGGGTGGGGCCGCCTCGCCCGGCCAGGCCGTGCGGACGGCTTCCACGAGGGACGCCGTGCCCTCCGCGAGGTCGCTCGCCCGGCTCTGTCCGTCCAGGCGGGGCAGCGCCGCCATCCAGTGCAGCTTGTCGGGGGTCTGCCCCCGGCCCGGTACGCCGGCCGGGACCGCGGCGGCGACCTTGCGGTCGAACTCCGAGTCCAGGGTGTCGCCCAGCCGCAGCTCCAGCCGGTTGGTCAGTTGGTCCTTCAGCGCGGGCCGGATCTCCATGGAGCGGGCCGCCGTGACGACCAGGTGGACGCCGTAGCCGAGGCCGCGCGCCGCGAGGTCGTTGATGACCGGCTCCAGCGTCCCGTCGTACTCCTGGCGGAACGCCGCCCAGCCGTCGATCAGCAGGAAGACGCCGCCCCACGGCTCGCCGGGCAGCCGCCCCGCCGCGCGCAGCCGCCGGTAGGTGACCACCGAGTCGATGCCCTCGCGCCGGAAGAACTCCTCGCGCCGCGCCAGCACGCCCGCCACCTCGGCCACCGTCCGCCGCACCCGGTCCGGGTCCAGCCGGGAGGCGACGCCACCGACGTGCGGCAGGCCCTCCACCGCGGACAGTCCGCCGCCCCCGAAGTCCAGCCCGTAGAACTGCGCTTCGCGCGGCGTGTGCGTCAGCGCGAACGACGCGACCAGCGTCCGCAGCAGCGTCGACTTCCCGGACCGCGGCCCGCCGACGATCAGCATGTGCCCGCCCGAGCCCGAGAAGTCGCGGAACAGAACCTCCCTGCGCTGCTCGAACGGCTTGTCCACGAGGCCCAGCGGAACCGTCAGCCCGCCCGGCGCCCCGGAAGCCCGCAGCCCCAGGCCCTCGACCACGCCCAGCCCCGGCAGCAGCCCGTCCATCGTCGGCGCCTCCCCCAGCGGCGGCAGCCACACCTGGTGCGCCGCCGGCCCCCGCCCCTCCAGCTCCCGTACGTCGTTCCGCTGGCGGACTCGGTTCTGCCCGTCGTCGTCCCGCCGCTGGTGACCACGTCCAGGACCGAGTCCGCCAGCGGATCGCCGTCCGGCCCGCCGCCGCCCGCCGGCTCCGGGCGCGGCTCGGGATCGGCGTACGTCACCGGCACCGGCGCGGCGGTGAACAGCACCGGCCGGCGCCGCGGCGTACGCCTCGGGCCCGTCCCCGCCGCCTCCCGCCCCGCCCCCGGCTCGCGGTAGGGGCCCGAGACGTACGCCGCCTTGAAGCGCGTCATCCGCTCCGTCCCCGACTTCAGCAGACCCGAGCCCGGCACCTGCGGCAGGTGGTACGCGTCCGGCACCCCGATCGCCGTCCGCGACTCGGCCGCGGAGAACGTCCGCAGGCCGATCCGGTACGACAGGTAGGTGTCCAGACCCTTCAGCCGCCCCTCCTCCAGCCGCTGGGAGGCCAGCAGCAGATGGACGCCCAGCGACCGGCCGATGCGGCCGATCTGGATGAACATGTCGATGAAGTCCGGCTTCGCCGTGAGCAGTTCGCTGAACTCGTCGATCACCAGCACCAGCGACGCCAGCGGCTCCAGCGGCGCGCCCGCCGCCCGCGCCCGCTCGTAGTCGTGGAGGTTGGCGTAGTTGCCCGCCGCCCGCAGCAGCTCCTGCCGCCGCTGGAGTTCGCCGCGGATCGAGTCGCCCATGCGGTCGACCAGCGTCAGGTCGTCCGACAGGTTGGTGATCACCGCCGACACGTGCGGCAGCCCGGCCATCCCGGTGAACGTGGCGCCGCCCTTGAAGTCCGCCAGCACGAAGTTCAGCGTCTCCGACGTGTGGGTGACCGCCAGGCCCAGCACCAGGGTCCGCAGCAGCTCCGACTTGCCCGAGCCGGTGGCCCCCACGCACAGCCCGTGCGGGCCCATGCCCTCCTGCGCCGCCTCCTTGAGGTCCAGCATCACCGGCTGGCCCTCCTCGTCCACGCCGATCGGCACCCGCAGCCGTTCACCCGCCGACCTCGGCCGCCACGTCCGCGCCACGTCGACCGACGCCGGATCGCCGAGACCGAGCAGATCGGAGAAGTCCAGGTTCGCCAGCAGCGGCTCGTCCTCGTCCGCGGCCGTGCCCAGCCGCAGCGGCGCCACCTGCCGGGCGAACGCCTCGGCCGCCGCCGGCGGCAGCACGTCCGGCTCACCGTCGAACACCGAGCCGTCCGGCGCCTCCAGGCGCCGCAGTCCGGGCGCGCAGAACGCCGCCAGGCCGTCACGCGGCGGCGCGGCCTCACCGGGCGCCACCTCCACGATCGTGACGCCCTGCAGGCCCTCCGCGGTGGCGAACACCGAGTGCGGCGGTATCCGCGCGCCGCCGTCCAGCAGCAGCACCACGTGCGGCTGGTCGAGCACCGGCTTGCCGTTGGGCGAGAACCGCCCCCGGCCCTCCAGGCGTCCCGCCAGCTCCTGCTCCGCCTCCGGCACGCTCCCGCCGATCAGCCGTCGCGTGCCGGCCCCGTCCAGCGCCGACGCCTGGGTGTGCGGCAGCCACTTGGCCCACTCCCAGCGCTCCGCCGCCTCCGCCCCGGCCGCGACCACTGCCAGCGTCACGTCCTCCGGCGCGTGCAGGGCCGTCAACGCGGCCACCAGCGAACGCGCCACGCCGCACGCCGTCTCCGCGTCACCGGTCAGCGTCACCCGGTAGAACCCGCGCAGCGACACCGCCATCGGCAGCGCCGGAACGGTGCTGTGCGTCTCCAGGAACCGGCGCATCGCTCCCGCCGTCAGCGGCTCCAGCTCGTCCACCGGGGCGGTCGCCGGCTCGATCAGCGGCGTCACGAGCTGGTGTTCGCCCAGGCCCAGCCGCACCTGGCCGAAGTCCGCGTCGCCGGGCCGCCGTTCCCACACCCGGCTGCCCTCCGCGACCAGCGCCCACAACTGCTCCGGCGCCGGGTGCAGATACAACCGCGTGTCCCGCTGCTCCCGCGCGGTCTCCCGCACCTCCCGCCGGGTGCGCGCCAGGTACTTCAGATAGTCCCGCCGAAGCTGCGCCATCTGCCCCTGCGTGCCGCGCCGGACGCGCACGATCATCGCGATCAGCATGCCGCCGGTGGAGACCAGCATCAGCATCCCCATGACCCGCATGAACGGATGCGCCCCCGGCATGAAGAAGAACACCACCGACGAGCCCATGCCGAGCATCGGCATGATCTGCATCAGCACGCCCTCCTGCTGCCCCTTGGGCAGTTCGGGCGGTGGCAGCAGCGGTACGGCCTCGCTCGGCAGCTTCCTGGGCAGCGCCCTCGGCGGTCGCTTCACCACGACCTGGCTCATCGATATCCCCCTGCGCCAACGGCTGGATTGTCGCACCGCGCACGATCCTAGTTGGCGGACGGTAGGGTGTCCGACGCAGTGCGTGCCCAAGGGGAGGGGAGTCGTTCCGTGAGCACGACCGCAGCCACCGGCTTCTGCCGGATCACCGTCGCCGCGCCGGCCGGCCGTACCGATCTGGCACTTCCCGACGACATCCCGCTGGCCGACCTGTACCCCGAGGTCCTGCGCCTGACCGGCCAGACGCCCGATCAGGAGGCCCCGGCCGGCTACCACTTGGTCCGCCGGGACGGGACCGTGCTGGACGGCTCCCGCACCCTCGCCGCACAGCGCGTCCTGGACGGCGACGTGCTGGTCCTGCGTCCCTTCGCCGACTCGCTCCCGCCGCCCGTCCACGACGACGTGACGGACGCCGTCGCCGACGCCGTCGGGGGCGACCGGCGGCTGTGGCAGGACCGGATGCTGCGGACGGCCGGCCTCGCCGCCGCCGCGGTCCTCGCCGCGCTGACCGCCGTCGTGCTCTGGTACGGCGAGCCCGACCGGCACGAGGCGCACGGCCTGCCCGGTGTCCTCGCGGGCGTCCTCGCGCTCCTGCTGCTCTCCTTCGCCGCCGTCCGCGCCCGGGTCTACGCCGACGACGCCGCCGGTGTCGCGTTCGGTCTCGCCGCCCTGCCGCACGCCTTCGCCGGCGGCACCGGCATACTGCCCCTCGACGACGGCCACGGCGTCGGCCGCCTGGAACTGCTGCTCGGCTGCGCCGCCGTCCTGGTCGCCGCCGTCGTCCTGATCGCCGTCATGGCGGAGGCCGCCGCCTGGTTCGTGGCCGCCGCGTCCGCCGCGACCCTCGGCACCCTCGCCACGTTCCTCGCCGTCCTCACCGAGGCCGAACCCGCCGAGACCGCCGCCGTCTGCGCGCCCGTCGCGCTGGGCGCCCTGGCCTTCCTCCCGGCCCTCGCCGCGAGCCTCGTACGGCTGCCCCTCGGCTACACCGCCCCGCCGCCCGGCTACGGGACGGCCGCCCCCGAGCCGCCGCAGCCGGCCGCCGGCCCGGCCGCCGCCGAGCGCCTCGCCGCGCAGGCCAGGCGCGGCCCCCAGATCCTGCTCGGCCTCACCGGCGGCTGCGCCGTCCGCGCCACGGCCGCCGCCGCCGTCCTCGGCTTCTCCGACAGCGGCTGGGGCCAGGTGCTCGCCCTGGCCACCGGCCTCGCCCTGCTCACCCGCGCCCGGCTCTTCCGGTACGCCGTCCAGGTGGCGGTGCTGCTGATCGCGGGGCTCGGCTCCCTCGCGCTGCTCGTCCTCGGTTTCGCCACCGACGCGACCACCGCGGGCGGCGGCGACCCCGGCCTGCGCACCCTGTGGCTGACCGCCGCCCTCACCGCCGCCGCCGGCCTGGTCACGGCGATCGCGCTGATCGTGCCGCGCGCCGGGCTCACCCCGTTCTGGGGCAGGGTCTTCGACCTGACCGAGAGCGCCGTGCTGCTGTCCCTGATCCCGCTGTGCCTCGCGGTGCTCGACGTCTACGCGAAGGCGAGGGGGCTGACCAGCGGCTGAGCGGTCCGGGCAGCGGACGACCAGTGCCTGAGCAGGGCGGATGTGCTCGCCGGGCCATCCTGTTGTAGCCTGCTTAGCGGCCGTTTGCGTACGCGCCCCCGGAGTCTTCTGGAGGAAGCGCTCAGCGGACCCCGCCTCCCGAGTTCCGGAAGCTCCCCTGTGGATCAGCCCAGGGGCACTCGGTGGCCAGATCGGACAACGTCAAGGAGTACGTGTGTCGTCGCTCGACGCCGCCACGAAGCAGAAGATCATCGCCGAGTTCGCCACCAAAGAGGGCGACACCGGCTCCCCCGAGGTCCAGGTCGCTCTGCTGTCGCGCCGCATCTCGGACCTGACCGAGCACCTGAAGATCCACAAGCACGACCACCACTCCCGCCGGGGCCTGCTGCTCCTGGTCGGCCAGCGCCGCCGACTGCTGCAGTACCTGGCCCGCAAGGACATCCAGCGTTTCCGCGCCCTGGTGGAGCGGCTCGGCATCCGCCGCGGCGCGGCGGGCGCCAGGTAAGCAGTGCGAGAGGGAGCGGCCACCCGCGGGGGGCCGCTCCCTTCGCCGTATCCGGTTCCCGTCAGGGACGGAAACCGAGCCGGGAACCGCTGCCCTTTGTAGGCTGGGTTCCAGCGGCACGACCGTGAACAGACGAACGCACGGGGCGGTGCCCCTCCGCACGTCGCCGGTCCTCGGTAGTGGCTTCCGGGCGTACAGGCCCCGGAGGCTTCGATCGATGGCCGGCCAGTCCGGAGGCGCTCCCCCTCACCGCCCCGCCGAGTCGGCGGGGCACAGAAGAGGAGAATTTCCACAGTGGAGAACGAGACCCACTACGCCGAGGCCGTGATCGACAACGGCGCTTTCGGCACCCGCACGATCCGCTTCGAGACGGGCCGGCTCGCCCGGCAGGCGGCCGGCTCGGCCGTCGCGTACCTGGACGACGACACGATGGTCCTGTCGGCCCCCACCGCGTCCAAGAACCCCAAGGACCAGCTCGACTTCTTCCCGCTCACCGTCGACGTCGAGGAGCGGATGTACGCCGCCGGGAAGATCCCCGGCTCCTTCTTCCGGCGCGAGGGGCGCCCGTCCGAGGACGCCATCCTCACCTGCCGCCTCATCGACCGCCCGCTGCGCCCCTCGTTCAAGAAGGGCCTGCGCAACGAGATCCAGATCGTCGAGACGATCATGGCCCTCAACCCCGACCACCTCTACGACGTGGTCGCCATCAACGCCGCGTCCTGTTCCACGCAGCTCGCCGGCCTGCCGTTCTCCGGCCCCATCGGCGGCACCCGCGTGGCCCTGATCCGCGGCCAGTGGGTGGCGTTCCCGACCCACTCGGAGCTGGAGGAGGCCGTCTTCGACATGGTCGTCGCCGGCCGCGTCCTGCCGGACGGTGACGTCGCGATCATGATGGTCGAGGCGGAGGCCACCGACAGGACGATCGAGCTGATCAAGGGCGGCGCCCAGGCCCCGACCGAGGAGGTCGTCGCCGCGGGCCTGGAGGCCGCCAAGCCGTTCATCAAGGTCCTGTGCCGGGCGCAGTCCGACCTCGCCGCCAAGGCCGCGAAGCCGACCGGTGAGTTCCCGGTCTTCCTGGACTACCAGGACGACGTGTACGAGGCGCTGTCGGCGGCCGTCCGCGACGAGCTGGCCCAGGCGCTGACCATCGCCGGCAAGCAGGAGCGCGAGACCGAGCTGGACCGCGTCAAGACGGTCGCCGCGGAGAAGCTGCTGCCCCAGTTCGAGGGCCGCGAGAAGGAGATCTCCGCCGCCTACCGGTCGCTGACCAAGGCGCTGGTCCGCGAGCGCGTCATCCGCGACAAGGTCCGCATCGACGGCCGTGGCGTCACCGACATCCGCACGCTGGCCGCCGAGGTCGAGGCGATCCCGCGGGTGCACGGCTCGGCGCTGTTCGAGCGAGGCGAGACGCAGATCCTCGGCGTCACCACGCTGAACATGCTCCGGATGGAGCAGCAGCTCGACACCTTGTCGCCGGTGACCCGCAAGCGGTACATGCACAACTACAACTTCCCGCCCTACTCGACGGGTGAGACCGGCCGCGTCGGTTCCCCCAAGCGCCGCGAGATCGGCCACGGCGCGCTCGCCGAGCGGGCCCTGATCCCGGTGCTGCCCAGCCGCGAGGAGTTCCCCTACGCGATCCGGCAGGTCTCCGAGGCGCTCGGCTCCAACGGCTCGACGTCGATGGGCTCGGTCTGCGCCTCCACCATGTCGCTGCTGAACGCGGGTGTCCCGCTGCGGGCGCCGGTGGCCGGCATCGCGATGGGCCTGATCTCGCAGGAGATCGAGGGCGAGACGCACTACGTCACCCTCACCGACATCCTGGGCGCCGAGGACGCGTTCGGCGACATGGACTTCAAGGTCGCCGGCACCCGCCAGTTCGTCACCGCGCTCCAGCTCGACACCAAGCTCGACGGCATCCCCGCCTCCGTGCTGGCCGCCGCGCTGAAGCAGGCCCGGGACGCCCGGCTGCACATCCTCGACGTGATGAGCGAGGCCATCGACGTCCCCGACGAGATGTCCCCGAACGCCCCGCGGATCATCACCGTCAAGATCCCGGTGGACAAGATCGGCGAGGTCATCGGCCCCAAGGGCAAGATGATCAACCAGATCCAGGAGGACACCGGCGCCGACATCACCATCGAGGACGACGGCACCATCTACATCGGCGCCGCCGACGGTCCCTCCGCCGAGGCCGCCCGCGCCACGATCAACGGCATCGCCAACCCGACGATGCCCGAGGTCGGCGAGCGGTACCTGGGCACGGTCGTGAAGACGACCACCTTCGGCGCGTTCGTCTCCCTGCTGCCCGGCAAGGACGGTCTGCTGCACATCTCGCAGATCCGCAAGCTGGCCGGCGGCAAGCGCGTGGAGAACGTCGAGGACGTCCTCGGCGTCGGCCAGAAGGTCCAGGTCGAGATCGCCGAGATCGACCAGCGCGGGAAGCTCTCGCTGATCCCCGTCCTGGAGGAGGCCGCCGACGGCGGCGCCGAGGACGCGGCCGACACCGACAAGGACGCCGCCGACCAGTGATCCGTCACTCCCGTACGGCATCGCGTGCCACGGCCCGCCCCACCACCGAGGTGGGGCGGGCCGTGCCCCGTCCGCGTGGCGCCGAGAACGGTCCCGGCGCCGTCGCCAGGACCGTCCTGCCCGGCGGCCTGCGCGTCCTGACCGAGTCGGTGCCCTCGGTCCGCTCCGCCACGTTCGGCATCTGGGCCCGGGTCGGCTCGCGCGACGAGACCCCGGCGCTCAACGGCGCCACCCACTACCTCGAACACCTGCTGTTCAAGGGCACCGAACGGCGTACGGCCCTGGAGATCTCCTCGGCCGTCGACGCGGTCGGCGGCGAGATGAACGCCTTCACCACCAAGGAGTTCACCTGCTACTACGCCCGTGTCCTCGACAGCGACCTGCCGCTTGCCGTGGACATCGTCTGTGACATGCTCACCAGCTCGGTGATCGCCGCCGAGGACGTGGACGCCGAGCGCGGCGTCATCCTCGAAGAGATCGCGATGACCGAGGACGACCCCGGCGACGGCGTCCACGACCTCTTCGCCCACACCCTGCTCGGCGACAGCCCGCTGGGCCGCCCCGTGCTGGGCACCGAGGCGACGGTCAACGCGCTGACCCGCGACCGGATCGCCCGCTTCTACCGGCGCCACTACGAGCCGGCGCGCCTGGTCGTCACCGCCGCGGGGAACGTGGATCACGCGGCCGTCGTGGAACAGGTCGGCGCCGCGTTCGAACGGGCGGGCGCGCTCGCCGCCACGGGCGCCGAGCCCGTCGGCCCGCGCTCCGGACAGCGCGCCATCAGGGCCGCCGGCCGGGTCGCCGTCGTCGGGCGTCCCACCGAGCAGGCGCACGCCGTGCTCGGCATGCCCGGCGTCTCCCGCCACGACGAGCGCCGCTGGGCGCTGAGCGTCCTGTCCACCGCCCTCGGCGGCGGCATGAGTTCGCGTCTCTTCCAGGAGGTCCGCGAGAAGCGCGGTCTGGCCTACAGCATCTACACGCACACCTCCGGCTACGCCGACTGCGGCCTGTTCGGCGTCTACGCCGGCTGCCGCCCCGACCGGCTGGACGACGTGCTGAAGATCTGCCGGGACCAGCTCGCGGACGTCGCCGAGCACGGCCTCGGGGACGACGAGGTCCGCCGCGCGATCGGGCAGCTCGCCGGTTCGACCGTGCTCGGTCTGGAGGACACCGGCTCCCTGATGCACCGGCTCGGCAAGAGCGAGGTGTGCTGGGGAAGCCAGCTCTCGGTGGATGAGATGCTGGAGCGCATCACCGAGGTCACCCCGGACGATGTCCGGAGCGTCGCCCGCGAGCTGCTCGGACAGCGTCCCTCGCTGTCCGTCATCGGCCCGCTGAACGACCGGCAGACCGCGCGCCTGTCCGGCGCCGTCGCCTAGCCGACCGGCCGGGGGACCGAGGGGGAACCGAGAAGGAGTGCGATGAGCAAGCTGCGCGTGGCCGTCATCGGCGCCCGCGGACGGATGGGTTCCGAGGCCGTCCGGGCCGTGACGGAGGCGCCCGACATGGAGCTGGTCGCCGCGCTGGGCCGCGGCGACAAGCTGGAGACGCTGACCGAGGCCGGTGCCCAGGTCGCCGTCGAGCTGACCCGGCCCGAGTCGGTGATGGACAACCTGGAGTTCTGCGTCCGCAACGGCATCCACGGCGTCGTGGGCACCACCGGCTGGACGGAGGACCGGCTCGCCACCCTCCGGGGCTGGCTGGCCGGTTCCCCGGCGACCGGGGTGCTGATCGCGCCGAACTTCGGCATCGGCGCCGTGCTGACGATGCGGTTCGCGCAGCAGGCCGCCCGGTTCTTCGAATCGGTGGAGATCGTCGAGCTGCACCACCCCAACAAGGCGGACGCGCCCAGCGGCACCGCCGTGCGCACCGCCCAGCTCATCGCCGGGGCCCGCGGCGCCGCCGGCCTCGGCGCGCAGCCGGACGCCACGAGCACGGCGCTGGAGGGCGCGCGCGGCGCGGACGTGGACGGGGTGCCGGTGCACGCCGTCCGCCTGCGCGGGCTGATCGCGCACCAGGAGGTGCTGTTCGGCGACGAGGGCGAGATCTTCACCATCCGCCACGACTCGATGAACCGCGGCTCGTTCATGCCGGGCGTCCTGCTCGGCATCCGGCGGATCTCCGGCGCCCCTGGCCTGACCTTCGGCCTGGAGCACTTCATGGAGCTGGACGGCTAGCCGTGCGCGCCAAGGTGGGTTACGTGGCGCTGTGCGCGGCCCTGCTGGTGTACGCCGGGCTGCTCGGCCACCGCGGGGTGGTGCTGATCCTGGAGGGCACCTGGGTGACCGTGCCGCTGGGCGCGGCGGTGCTGGTCCTGCCGCTGCTCGGCGGGTGGTTCCTGTGGCGCAGCGCGCGGTTCGTGCGGGACGCCAACCGGCTCGCGAGGGAGCTGGACGCCGAGGGCGGGCTCCCGGTGGACGAGCTGGCGCGCACGCCCAGCGGTCGCGTGGACCGGGCCTCGGCCGACGCGGTGTTCGAACGGCGGCGGGCGGAGGCCGAGGCGAGCCCGGGGGACTGGCGCTGCTGGTTCCGGCTCGCCGTCGCCTACCACGACGCGCGGGACACGCCGCGCGCGCGGAAGGCGATGCAGCACGCGATCGCGCTGCGCGCCGGCCGCTCGACGCGCGCCGGGACGTAGCGCCGCCGCCACGCCGGCCGCGGAGGTCAGCGGGGCTCGGCGCGGTTCTCGGCGGCCCACGCCTCCAGCACGTCGGCGGCGCGGTCGAACGCCTCGGGGCGCGACAGGAAGTCGGCGTTGTGGTCGGTCAGCAGCGTGCGCAGCGGCTCGCCGTGACGCCGTTCGATCTGGAGGGCCTGGCCCTGCACACCGCGCGGCAGCCCGAGCCACTTCACCGGTTGCTGCACGGTGGAGACACGGCCGATGTCGCGCCACGGCAGCGTCGTCGTGGCGAGCAGCCCCACGCGGCGCAGGCCGTGCGGGCTGACCCAGATGCCGATGCGCAGCAGCCGCAGCGCGAAGGCGATGGCCGCGGTGGCGGCGAGGCCGGTGGCGGTGGCGCCGGTGGGCGAGCCCGCCATGATGATGATCATGGCGGAGAGCAGCATGTAAGCGGCGATCAGGAGCGTCAGCGCGGCGAGGGCCACACGCCAGGGGCCGGGCCGGTAGGGGCGGCGCCAGTGGTCCTGATCCACGTGCGGCAGCGGCTCGTCCGGCACAGTGGCGGCGGAGTCGTCGTCGGCCGCGAGAAAGCGCAGGGGCACGGCTGATCCTCGTTCGCATTCACAGAGACATCACGTGGGGGTGGTGCTGTGAACGGTGAGGCTACCGCGCTTCAGTGGCCTTCCGCCGCCTCGGGAGCGTCGGGAACCGACTGATGTTCGACATCGAGCGCGGGCCGCGCCAGCAGCACGGCCCCTATGAGCCCGCATATCAGGACAAGGGCGACCAGAGCGCCGCCGAGAACCGCGCCCGTGGAGGGCCGACGGCGCGGCGGGGTGATGTCACCGGCGAAGCCGTCGTCGTACGCCATGCGAGTGTTCCTCCCCCTGAAGTGACCTCATACGAATTTATCAGGGGAAGAATCCGGCTCCGTCCGGAGGGGTCCCTTTTACCCCGGGTTTGCCCCGGACCCGCCGTCTCCGGGCCGGGTGGGGCTTCCCCGATGCCTGCCCGTACGCTGAGCCGCGTTCCACACGGAAGGATCCGACGGTGACCGACACCCCCAGTTTCCGCAGCGACGTGACCGTCGAGCTGGTCAAGCACAGCGCGTCCGACACCGACGTGCTGTGGGCGGCCCGCGTGTCCACGGCGGGGGAGCAGTCCCTCGAGGAGATCGGCCGGGACCCGGAGCGTTCGAAGGGCCTGATCAACTACCTGATGCGCGACCGGCACGGCAGCCCGTTCGAGCACAACTCGATGACGTTCCTCGTCAGCGCCCCGATCTTTGTGTTCCGCGAGTTCCACCGGCACCGCGTCGGCTGGTCGTACAACGAGGAGAGCGGGCGGTACCGGGAGCTGGGCCCGGTGTTCTACGTGCCCGGCGGGGACCGCAGGCTGGTCCAGCGGGGCCGCCCCGGGAAGTATGACTTCGTGCCCGGCACCCACGAGCAGCACGCGGTGGTCGGCAAGGTCATGGAGGACTCCTACCGGCAGGCGTACGAGGCGTATCAGAAGATGCTCGCCGCCGGCGTGGCCAGGGAGGTCGCCCGGGCGGTGCTGCCGGTCGGCCTGTACTCGTCGATGTACGCCACGTGCAACGCCCGGTCGCTCATGCACTTCCTCGGACTGCGCACCCAGGACGAGCGGGCCGCGGTGCCCTCGTTCCCGCAGCGCGAGATCGAGATGGTGGGCGAGCGGATGGAGGCCGAGTGGGCCCGTCTGATGCCGCTGACGCACGCCGCGTTCAACGCGAACGGCCGTGTCGCGCCGTAGGAGTCACGCATGCGTGCCCCCGGGGTGCCCGAAGTGTCCGTATTGCGACATTTAGCGAAGTTCATTTAGGGTGAATGAACGGACCCGGCGCTGTCTGAACCCCCGAGCAGGCAGTGCCGGGATCCACAGGTTGCCCGCCCCGATGGCCCCAGAGCCGCTGAGCTGCGAGTAGCGTGGAACCCATGGCTCCGACCTCCACACCGCAGACCCCCTTCGGACGGGTCCTGACCGCCAT
Organism: Streptomyces specialis; assembly: GCF_001493375.1. Classification (GTDB taxonomy): domain Bacteria; phylum Actinomycetota; class Actinomycetes; order Streptomycetales; family Streptomycetaceae; genus Streptomyces; species Streptomyces specialis. Next base: position 402,469 of record NZ_LN929896.1, on the reverse strand, counting down.
GGTCACGCCATTCACGGCGGACGGATCGCTCGACCTCGACGGCGCGCAGCGGCTCGCCGCGCACCTGGTGGACGCCGGCAATGACGGCCTGGTCGTCAACGGCACCACCGGCGAGTCCCCGACGACGAGTGACGCGGAGAAATCCCGGCTGATCAGCGCCGTGGTGGAGGCCGTGGGCGACCGGGCCCACATCGTCGCGGGCGTCGGCACCAACGACACCAGGCACAGCGTGGAGCTGGCACGCGCCGCCCAGGCGGCCGGTGCCCACGGCCTGCTGACCGTCACGCCGTACTACAACAAGCCGCCGCAGGAGGGCCTGTACCAGCACTTCACCGCCATCGCCGACGCGAGCGACCTCCCGGTGATGCTCTACGACATCCCGGGCCGCAGCGGAGTGCCGATCAACACGGAGACCATGGTCCGCCTGGCAGCTCACCCGCGCATCGTCGCCAACAAGGACGCCAAGGGCGACCTGGGCCGGGCGAGCTGGGCCATCGCGACCACCGGTCTCGCCTGGTACTCGGGCGACGACATGCTCAACCTGCCCCTGCTGTCCGTCGGCGCGGTGGGCTTCGTCTCCGTCGTGGGCCATGTGGTCACGCCCGAGCTGCGCGCGCTCGTGGACGCCCACACCGGCGGTGACGTGGCCAAGGCCACCGAGATCCACCAGAAGCTGCTCCCGGTCTTCACCGGGATGTTCCGGACCCAGGGCGTGATCACCTCCAAGGCCGCCCTCGGCTTCCTGGGCCTTCCCGGCGGCCCCCTCCGGCTTCCCCTGATCGGTCTCACCGACGAGGAGACCGATCAACTCAAGCGGGATCTCACCGCCGGTGGGGTACAGATCTGACAACACAGACGTTGCCCGGGACGCGCATCGCCGCGCCCAGGGTGATAACTGAATACGACCAGTGCACACAGTCACGCGCGCCACGTGCCCGCCCGGGCGTGTGGCGCGCGTGGTCAGGAGAGTCTCTTGAGTCATCCGCACCCAGAACTCGGCCCGCCGCCGAAGCTTCCAGAGGGTGGCCTACGCGTTACCCCGCTCGGCGGGCTCGGCGAGATCGGCCGCAACATGACCGTCTTCGAATACGGCGGCAGGCTGCTCATCGTCGACTGCGGCGTGCTCTTCCCCGAGCAGGAGCAACCCGGGATCGACCTCATCCTCCCGGACTTCAGCTCCATCAAGAACCGCCTCGACGACATCGACGGCATCGTGCTCACCCACGGGCACGAGGACCACATCGGTGGCGTGCCGTTCCTCCTGCGCGAGAAGCCGGACATCCCCCTGATCGGGTCCAAGCTCACGCTCGCGCTGCTGGAGGCGAAGCTCCAGGAGCACCGCATCCGGCCCTACACCCTGGAGGTCAAGGAAGGACACCGCGAGCGGATCGGCCCGTTCGACTGCGAGTTCGTCGCGGTCAACCACTCCATCCCCGACGCGCTCGCCGTCGCCATCCGCACCCCGGCCGGCATGGCCGTGCACACCGGCGACTTCAAGATGGACCAGCTCCCGCTGGACGGCCGCCTCACCGACCTGCGGGCCTTCGCCCGGCTCGGCGAGGAGGGCATCGACCTGCTGCTGTCCGACTCCACCAACGCCGAGGTGCCGGGCTTCGTCTCGCCGGAGCGCGAGATCTCCGGCGTGCTGCGCCAGGTCTTCGCGCGCGCCGAGAAGCGCATCATCGTGGCCAGCTTCGCCAGCCACGTGCACCGCATCCAGCAGATCGTGGACGCGGCCCACGAGCACGGCCGCAGGATCGCCTTCGTCGGCCGCTCGATGGTCCGGAACATGGGCATCGCCCGGGACCTCGGCTATCTGCGGGTCCCGGCCGGGCTGGTGGTCGACGTCAAGGCCCTCGACGACCTGGCGGACCATCAGGTCGTCCTCGTCTGCACCGGCTCCCAGGGCGAGCCCATGGCGGCGCTGTCGAGAATGGCCAACCGCGACCACCAGATCCGGATCGTGGAGGGGGACACGGTGATCCTCGCCTCGTCCCTGATCCCGGGCAACGAGAACGCGGTCTACCGCGTGATCAACGGCCTGACCCGCTGGGGCGCCAACGTCGTCCACAAGGGCAACGCGCGCGTCCACGTCTCGGGCCACGCCTCGGCCGGTGAGCTGCTGTACTTCTACAACATCTGCCAGCCGAAGAACCTGATGCCCGTTCACG
>NZ_LN929896.1:200298-397798 GCF_001493375.1 Streptomyces specialis | reverse complement strand
GTTGAGAATTGCACAGTGGACGCGAGCATCTGTGGCCAAGTTGTTAAGGGCGCACGGTGGATGCCTTGGCACCAGGAACCGATGAAGGACGTGGGAGGCCGCGATAGGCCCCGGGGAGCTGTCAACCGAGCTGTGATCCGGGGGTGTCCGAATGGGGAAACCCGGCAGTCGTTATGGGCTGTCACCCGCTGCTGAATATATAGGCGGTGTGGAGGGAACGCGGGGAAGTGAAACATCTCAGTACCCGCAGGAAGAGAAAACAACCGTGATTCCGGGAGTAGTGGTGAGCGAAACCGGATGAGGCTAAACCGTTTGTGTGTGATACCCGGCAGGGGTTGCGCAGGCGGGGTTGTGGGAGCGCACTTCAGTTGTCTGCCGGCGGCTGGGGGAGTCAGAAACCATTGCGGTAGTCGAAGGGCATGCGAAAGGCCTGGCGTAGAGGGTAAGACCCCCGTAGACGAAATCGTGGTGGCTTCCTTGTGTGTTTCCCAAGTAGCACAGGGCCCGAGAAATCCTGTGTGAATCTGGCGGGACCACCCGTTAAGCCTAAATATTCCCTGGTGACCGATAGCGGATAGTACCGTGAGGGAATGGTGAAAAGTACCGCGGGAGCGGAGTGAAATAGTACCTGAAACCGTGTGCCTACAAGCCGTGGGAGCGTCGCAGTGGGCACTTGTTGTCTGCTGTCGTGACTGCGTGCCTTTTGAAGAATGAGCCTGCGAGTTTGCGGTGTGTTGCGAGGTTAACCTGTTGGTGGGTAGCCGTAGCGAAAGCGAGTCCGAAGAGGGCGGTTGAGTAGCATGCCCAAGACCCGAAGCGGAGTGATCTAGCCATGGGCAGGGTGAAGCGTGGGTAAGACCGCGTGGAGGCCCGAACCCACCAGAGTTGAAAATCTGGGGGATGACCTGTGGTTAGGGGTGAAAGGCCAATCAAACTCCGTGATAGCTGGTTCTCCCCGAAATGCATTTAGGTGCAGCGTCGTGTGTTTCTTGCCGGAGGTAGAGCACTGGGTAGGTGATGGGCCTTACCGGGTTACTGACCTTAGCCAAACTCCGAATGCCGGTAAGTGTGAGCGCGGCAGTGAGACTGTGGGGGATAAGCTCCATGGTCGAGAGGGAAACAGCCCAGAGCATCGACTAAGGCCCCTAAGCGTGTGCTAAGTGGGAAAGGATGTGGAGTCGCAGAGACAGCCAGGAGGTTGGCTTAGAAGCAGCCACCCTTGAAAGAGTGCGTAATAGCTCACTGGTCGAGTGATTCTGCGCCGATAATGTAGCGGGGCTCAAGTACACCGCCGAAGTCGTGTCACCGCATCTTTTGGTGTGGTGGGTAGGGGAGCGTCGTGTGCTGGGTGAAGCAGCCGTGGGAACGTGTTGTGGACGGTTCACGAGTGAGAATGCAGGCATGAGTAGCGATTCACACGTGGGAAACGTGTGCGCCGATTGACTAAGGGTTCCTGGGTCAAGCTGATCTGCCCAGGGTAAGTCGGGGCCTAAGGCGAGGCCGACAGGCGTAGTCGATGGATAACCGGTTGATATTCCGGTACCCGCCGTGAAGCGCCAGCGCTGAATCTCTTGATGCTAAGCCCGTGAAGCCGCTGGTGATCCCTTCGGGGTGATCCAGAGTGGTGGAGCCGGTGGCCCGATGGGGTAGTAGGTGAGTGATGGGGTGACGCAGGAAGGTAGTCCATCCCGGGCGGTGGTTGTCCCGGGGTAAGGGTGTGGCCCGTCGTGCAGGTAAATCCGTGCGACATTAAGGGTGAGGCCTGATGCCGAGCCGATTGTGGTGAAGTGGATGATCCTATGCTGTCGAGAAAAGCCTCTAGCGATGTTTCATGGTGGCCCGTACCCTAAACCGACTCAGGTGGTCAGGTAGAGTATACCGAGGCGTTCGGGTGAACTATGGTTAAGGAACTCGGCAAATTGCCCCCGTAACTTCGGGAGAAGGGGGGCCGTTCCCGGTGAAGGCATTTTCTGCTGGAGCTGGGGGTGGCCGCAGAGACCAGCGAGAAGCGACTGTTTACTAAAAACACAGGTCCGTGCGAAGCTGTAAGGCGATGTATACGGACTGACGCCTGCCCGGTGCTGGAACGTTAAGGGGACCGGTTAGCCTTTCGGGGCGAGGCTGGGAACTTAAGCGCCAGTAAACGGCGGTGGTAACTATAACCATCCTAAGGTAGCGAAATTCCTTGTCGGGTAAGTTCCGACCTGCACGAATGGCGTAACGACTTCTCGGCTGTCTCAACCATAGGCCCGGTGAAATTGCAGTACGAGTAAAGATGCTCGTTTCGCGCAGCAGGACGGAAAGACCCCGGGACCTTTACTATAGCTTGATATTGGTGTTCGGTTCGGTTTGTGTAGGATAGGTGGGAGACTGTGAAGCGTCGGCGCCAGCCGGTGTGGAGTCGTTGTTGAAATACCACTCTGGTCGTGCTGGATGTCTAACCTGGGTCCGGGCTCCGGATCGGGGACCGTGTCTGGTGGGTAGTTTAACTGGGGCGGTTGCCTCCTAAAGGGGAACGGCGGCGCCCAAAGGTTCCCCCAGCCTGGTTGGTTATCAGGTGGTGAGTGTAAGTGCACAAGGGAGCTTGACTGTGAGACTGGCGGGTCGAGCAGGTGCGAAAGCAGGGACTAGTGATCCGGCGGTGGCTTGTGGGAGCGCCGTCGCTCAACGGATAAAAGGTACCCCGGGGATAACAGGCTGATCTTCCCCAAGAGTCCGTATCGACGGGATGGTTTGGCACCTCGATGTCGGCTCGTCGCATCCTGGGGCTGGAGTTGGTCCCAAGGGTTGGGCTGTTCGCCCATTAAAGCGGTACGCGAGCTGGGTTTAGAACGTCGTGAGACAGTTCGGTCCCTATCCGCTGTGCGCGTTGGAGTCTTGAGAAGGGCTGTCCCTAGTACGAGAGGACCGGGACGGACGAACCTCTGGTGTGCCAGTTGTTCTGCCAAGGGCATGGCTGGTTGGCTACGTTCGGGAGGGATAACCGCTGAAAGCATCTAAGCGGGAAGCCTGCTTCGAGATGAGGACTCCCACCCACTTTGATGGGGTAAGGCCCCCGTGAGACCAGCGGGTTGATAGGCCGGAGATGGAAGCCTTGTGAGGGGTGGAGTTGACCGGTACTAATAGGCCGAGGGCTTGTCCTCAGATGCTCGCGTCCACTGTGAATTCTTCAGCCGGGGAACTGTTGGAATTGCCTTCGTGGTGTTCCGGTGGTCATGGCGGAGGGGAAACGCCCGGTTACATTCCGAACCCGGAAGCTAAGCCCTCCAGCGCCGATGGTACTGCATGGGGGACCGTGTGGGAGAGTAGGACACCGCCGGACTTCCGCCCCAATAGCTCAGTCGGCAGAGCGTCTCCATGGTAAGGAGAAGGTCAACGGTTCGATTCCGTTTTGGGGCTCTCAGCAGGAATTCTTGTCAGTAATCGATTCAGGCCCTCGCCTTCCGGCGGGGGCCTTTTCGTTTTCATTCCCCGGCAAGCTCGGGCCGCCTCCGTTCCGCGCTATTCCGGGATGCGCAGCGTCAGGATCGCCATGTCGTCGGACGGGGCGTCGGAGGCGAAACGCTCCACGGCACGCAGCACGCGCGCGGCGACCGCGCCCGCCGTCAGCCCGGTGCAGTGGCTGAGCACGTCCGCCAGGCCGTCGTCCCCCAACATCCTTGTCCCCTCGCGGCGTTCGGTCACGCCGTCCGTGACGCACAGCAGCACGTCGCCCGGGTTCAGCGTCGCGCTCTGCTCGAACAGCTCCAGGTCGTCCATCACCCCGAGCAGCGGCTGCGGGTCGGCGGCCGGCGAGACCGTGCCGTCCGGGGTGAGGAGCAGCGGCAGCGGATGCCCCGCGCAGACCATCTTCAGCAGCGCGCCGCCCTGTGGCTGCGGCCACAACTCGCCGTACAGCAGCGTCAGGAACCGGGCCCGGGGGCCTTCCTCCAGGATCGCCGCGTTCAGCCGCTCCAGCACCGCCGGGCCGCCGAGGCCCTCCCGGGCGAGCAGCCGCAGCGCGTGCCGCGCCAGGCCCGTCACCGCCGCGGCCAGCGGGCCCGTGCCGCACACGTCGCCGATGGCGAAGCCGTACGCGCCCTCGCGGATGGGGAACACGTCGTAGAAGTCGCCGCCGACCTCGTTGCCCTCTCCGGCCGCGCGGTAGATGACCTCCACGTCCACGCCGTCGATGTCGGGCAGCTCCGGCGGCAGCAGGCTGCGCTGCAACGACTGGCTGATGGCGGTGCGTTCGCTGTACAGGCGCGCGTTGTCCAGAGCCAGGGCGGCCCGGCGCGACAGGTCCTCGGCCAGTTCGAGGATGTCCTGGCGGAAGCGCTCGCCCGAGGGCTTGCCCAGCACGAGCAGCCCGATGACACGGTTCCGCGCGACCAGCGGCAGAACGACCGTTTCTCCACCCACCGCCGACGCGGTCGCGGACCTGGACAAGGGCGGCAGGCCCAGCTCCAGGTTCCGCAGCGAGCTGCGCAGCGTCGTGTCGCTCGCCGCGTCGGCCGGCGCCGGCCAGGGGCGGACGCCGAGCGCGATGTCCGGGTCCGGCGGATCGAGCCGTTCCAGCAGGGCCTTGATCCCGTCGATACGGTCCTCGTCCTCGTGCAGGACGTACGACAGCACGGGCTCCGAGCCCGGGTCGTGGCCGGTGTAGACGGCACACCACGTCGCCAGCGTCGGCACGGTCATCTGCGCCATCAGCGCGAGCGTCTGGTTGCGGTCCAGCGTCCCTGCGAGCAGCTCCGACGCCTCGACAAGGAAGGCGAGCGAGCCGCGCCGGAGCCTTTCCAGCTCGGTCAGCCGGGCCGACTCCACGGCCAGGGCGATCCGGTCGGCGGCGAACTGGAGGCGCAGCGCCTCCTCGTTGCTGTACCGGCCGGGAGTCTCCGACGCGACGCCGAGCGAGCCGGTGAGCCGGCCCTCGACCTTCAGCGGCACGGTCACCACGGCGTGCATCCCGGTGCCGGACAGCAGGGGAACGGCGCCCGGCGAGGTGGCCAGGTCCTCGTGGACGGCCGGCATGCGGGCCGACCCGTACCGCCCGCTGCCCGTCTCGACGGGGACGCGGGCGAAGCGCTGCCGTGCCGACGGCAGCCCGGTCGTGGCACGGACCTCCAGCTCGGTCTCGTCGTCCGTCGCCAGCAGCAGGAAGGCGGCGTCGCCGTCGAGCATGTCGCGGGCCCGCTCGACGGTCCGCTGGAGCAGGCCGTCCAGGTCGTCCGGCGGGGGCGTCCCGATCAGCGCGTCCAGCGGGTCGCCACCCGCCCGGTCCAGACCGTCGCCGCCCGAGCCGTGGACGGGGCCTCGAGACGGGCTCTGGAGGATCGCGCGCTCCTGCTCGGGGACGATCAGGCAGACCGTGGAGGGCTCGCCATGGGCGTCGCGGACGCGCAGGTGGCAGGCGTACACCGGGACGGTGCGGCCCTCCGCGTCGCGCAGGCCGTAGCTCCCCTCCCAGCGGGACAGGGCGAGCGCCTCCGCGATGCCGGTCCCGGTGCCGGGGGTCTGCGGCCAGGCCGCCAGGTCGGCGAGCGGCTTGCCGATGACCTGCTCCGCCTTGTAGCCGAAGAGGTCTCTCGCGTCGTCGTTCCAGACGGTGATCGTGTCGGTCCGGTCCACCTGGACCACGGCGACCCGGGCGCGGGTCTCGCTGACCGGCAGCAGTTCGTCGGGCAGGACGGGCCCGGCTGACCGGGTGCCGACGGGCAGCACCTGCTGGTCGAGGCGGAACCAGACGCACTTCTCGCTGGCGGTGTAGTCCACGCCCCAGCGCGTGGCGAGCGCCGCGCACAGCAGCAGGCCGCGCCCGCCCTCGCTGTTCAGGTCGAGACGGCCGCGGGAGACCTCGGCCATGGGCAGCTCACGCTCCGGGTGCCGGTCGACGACCTCGACGCGGACGCCCTGCGCGTCGCGGAGGCAGCGGACCTCGGCGGCCGTGCCCGCGTGGACGACGGCGTTGGTGACCAGCTCGCTCGTGAGCACGACGGCGTCCTCGATGAGGTCGGCCAGGCCCCAGCCCTGAAGGGTGTCCCGGACGAAACCCCGCGCGGTGGCGACCGAGCGTCCAACCGGCTCGAAGGTGGCCGCAGCTCGCGCGGTGATCACGTCACTCCCCCAAAGGTCGTCTGGTCGCCGCCCCGCGTCGCCGTGGACGGCCGGATGCCAGGTTACTGACGTCGGCGGCTCCGGCGGGCCTCGCATCGGATGATTTCCCCCTGACCGGGAGATCAGTGGTATGCGATGCTGCCGAACTGTTATCGCCCGGTCGGTGGGGAGTGAAACACTGGGGGTGCTCGATGAACGCCTGGGCGGAATGGTCGATCCTGCGGGAGGGACACAGTGGTGTCTGAGGGAGCAGCGGCGCTCGCTGGTACGCGTGCGCGAACGAGGAGGTCTCGCGGCAGCGGCACCGTCGAGGTGGACGCCGCGGCGCTGAACCGTCTGCTCTCGGCCCTGGAATCCATGCGCGACGGCAATCTGCGCAAGCGGCTGACCGTCGCGGGCGACGGGCCGATGGCCGAGATCGCCGCCGTGTACAACGAGGTGGCCGACCGCAATCTGCACCTGACCGGGCAGATCGCGCGGGTGCGCCGGGTCGTGGGGCGCGAGGGGAAGCTCACCGAGCGCATGGAGACCGGGCTGTGCGAAGGTGCCTGGGCTAAGGCGATCGACGACGCCAACGAGCTGGTCGAGGACCTGGTGCGCCCGGTCGCCGAGGTCGGGCGGGTGCTCTCCGCGGTCGCCGAGGGCGACCTGCGGCAGCGGATGGACCACCGCGCGGACGGCGGGAGCGGCGCGGGCCGGCCGTTGCGCGGGGAGTTCCTGCGGGTGGGGCGGACGGTGAACGGGCTGGTCGACCAGCTCTCCGAGTTCACCGACGAGGTGACCCGGGTCGCCAGCGAGGTCGGCACCGAGGGCAAGCTCGGCGGCCAGGCCAAGGTGCGCGGCATGTCGGGCTCGTGGAAGGACCTGACGGACTCCGTCAACACGATGGCCGCGCGGCTGACGGCGCAGGTCCGGGACATCTCCGTGGTGACCGCGGCGGTCGCGGGCGGCGACCTGTCGCGGAAGGTCACGGTGCACGTGGCCGGGGAGATGCTGGAGCTGAAGAACACCGTCAACACGATGGTGGACCAGCTCTCGTCCTTCCAGTCGGAGGTCACCCGCGTCGCGCGGGAGGTCGGCACCGACGGTGTGCTCGGCGGCCAGGCGAAGGTGCCGGACGTGGCCGGCGTGTGGAAGGACCTGACCGACTCGGTCAACCTGATGGCCGGGAACCTGACCAAGCAGGTCCGGGAGATCGCGCAGGTCACGACGGCCGTGGCCAACGGTGACCTGTCGCAGAAGATCACGGTGAGCGCGCGGGGCGAGATCGCCAGGCTCGCCGACACGATCAACGCGATGACGGAGACGCTGTCCTCGTTCGCCAACGAGGTCACCAGGACGGCCACCGAGATCGGCACCGAGGGAACGCTCGGCGGGCAGGCGCGGGTGCAGGGCGTGGCCGGGGTCTGGAAGGAGCTGACGGACTCCGTCAACACGGCGTTCCGCAACCTCTCCGACCAGGTGCGGGACATCGCGCAGGTGACGACGGCCGTGGCGAACGGCGATCTGTCCCAGAAAGTCACCGTGGACGTCTCCGGCGAGATGCTGGAGCTGAAGAACACCGTCAACAGGACCGTCGATCAGTTGTCATCCTTTCAGTCGGAAGTGACGCGGGTCGCGCGGGAGATCGGCGACGAGGGCGCGCTGGGCGGTCAGGCGTCGGTGTTCGGGGTCGCCGGGGCCTGGAAGGACCTGACCGACTCGGTGAACACCGCCTTCCGGAACCTGACCGGCCAGGTGCGGAACATCGCGCAGGTGACGACGGCGGTCGCGAACGGCGATCTGTCCCAGAAGGTCACGGTCGACGTCTCCGGCGAGATGCTGGAACTGAAGAACACCGTCAACCGCATGGTCGACCAGCTCTCCTCCTTCGCGGACCAGGTGACCCGGGTCGCCACGGAGGTCGGCATCGAGGGGCGGCTGGGCGGCCAGGCACGGGTGGACGGCGTCAGCGGCACATGGAAGGCGCTGACCGACTCCGTGAACCGGATGGCGTTCAACCTGACGGATCAGGTGCGGAACATCGCGCAGGTCACGACGGCGGTGGCGCGCGGCGACCTGTCGCAGAAGATCGAGGTCGACGCCCGGGGCGAGATCCTGGAGCTCAAGAACACCGTGAACACCATGGTGGACCAGCTCTCGTCGTTCGCCGAGCAGGTGACCCGGGTGGCCCGCGAGGTGGGCACCGAGGGCAGGCTCGGCGGTCAGGCGCAGGTGTCGGACGTGGCCGGTGTCTGGCGGGACCTGACCGACTCCGTCAACGGCATGGCGTCCAACCTGACGGACCAGGTGCGGAACATCGCGCAGGTGGCGACCGCGGTGGCGCGCGGCGACCTGTCGCAGAAGATCACCGTGGACGCGCGCGGCGAGTTCCTGGAGCTGAAGGAAACCCTCAACACGATGGTGGACCAGCTCTCGTCGTTCGCCGAGCAGGTCACGCGGGTGGCGCGCGAGGTGGGTACGGAGGGCAGGCTCGGCGGTCAGGCCGAGGTCGAGGGGGTGGCGGGCACCTGGAAGGACCTCACCCAGTCCGTCAACGGGATGGCCAACAACCTCACCTCCCAGGTGCGCAACATCTCGGAGGTCACCACCGCGGTCGCCGAGGGCGACCTCACCAAGAAGATCACGGTGGACGCCCGGGGCGAGATCCTCCAGCTCATGACCACGGTGAACACCATGGTCGATCAGCTCTCCTCGTTCGCGGAGCAGGTGACGAGGGTCGCCCGCGAGGTCGGCACCGAGGGCCAGCTGGGCGGGCAGGCGGAGGTGCGCGGCGTGTCCGGCACCTGGAAGAACCTGACCGACAACGTCAACCTGATGGCCAGGAACCTGACCACGCAGGTGCGGAACATCTCCGAGGTCGCCACGGGCGTCGCCAACGGCGACCTGTCGCGCAAGGTGACCGTCGAAGCGAGCGGCGAGGTCGCCCAGCTCGCGGACACGGTGAACCGGATGGTCACCACGCTGTCGTCGTTCGCCGCCGAGGTGACGCGGGTGGCGCGCGAGGTGGGCACGGAGGGCAGGCTCGGCGGTCAGGCCAAGGTGCCGGGCGTCTCGGGGACGTGGAAGGACCTGACCGAGTCGGTGAACTCGATGGCGTCCAACCTGACCGGGCAGGTCCGCAACATCACCATGGTCACGACCGCCATCGCCAAGGGCGACCTGACCAAGAAGATGGACATCGACGCGCGCGGCGAGATCCAGGAGCTGAAGGAGACCCTCAACACGATGGTCGACCAGCTCTCGCTCTTCGCGGAGCAGGTCACCAAGGTGGCAAGGGAGGTGGGCACCGAGGGGCAGTTGGGCGGCCAGGCCCGGGTGCCGGGCGTCGCGGGCACCTGGAAGGACCTGACGGACTCCGTCAACGAGATGGCGGTCAACCTCACCCGCCACGTGCGCGACATCGCGCGCGTCGCCGCCTTCGTGACCCGCGGCGACCACAACGTGCGCATCGACACCGACGCCGCCGGCGAGATCCTGGTCGTGCAGGAGAACGTCAACGCGATGATCAGGAACCTGCGCGAGGCCACCCTGGCCAACAAGGAACAGGACTGGCTGAAGGGCAACCTGGCGCGGATCTCGGCGCTGATGCAGGGCAGGCGCGACCTGAAGGACGTCGCCGGCCTGATCATGAGCGAGCTGTGCCCGGCGGTCACCGCGCAGCACGGCGCGTTCTACCTGGCGGTACCCGCGGACGGGGACATCGACGTGGTCGCCGGGCCCGGCGAGGGCGACGACTACGAGCTGCGGATGCTCGCCTCGTACGGGTACGCGGCCGGCGCGCACGCCATGTCGTTCCGGCCGGGGGAGTCGCTGATCGGGACGGCGGCGGCCGAGCGGCGCACGCTGCTGTTCGGGCCGACGCCGGAGGGGTACCTGAAGATCTCCTCGGGGCTGGGCGAGGCTCCGCCGGTCACGGTGATCATCGTGCCGGTGCTGTTCGAGGAGCGGGTGCTCGGCGTGCTGGAGCTGGCGTCGTTCAAGCCGTTCACGCAGATCGAGCGGGACTTCCTGTCGCAGATGGCGGAGATGATCGCCACCAGCGTCAACACGATCAGTGTCAGCACCCGTACGGAGATGCTGCTCGCGCAGTCGCGGGCGCTCGCCGACGAGTTGCAGGACCGTTCGGGGGAGCTGGAGCGGCAGCAGCTCGCGCTCCAGGAGTCGAACGCGGAGCTGAAGGACAAGGCGGACCTGCTCGCCAAGACCAACCGGAACATCGAGGTCAAGAACTCGGAGATCGAGGAGGCCAGGCGCGGGCTCCAGGAGCGTGCCGAGCAGCTCGCGGTCTCGATGCGCTACAAGTCCGAGTTCCTGGCGAACATGTCGCACGAGCTGCGCACCCCGCTCAACTCGCTGCTGATCCTCGCCAAGCTGCTCGCCGACAACGCGGACGGCAATCTGTCGCCCAAGCAGGTCGAGTTCGCCGAGACGATCCACGGCGCGGGCACCGACCTGCTCCAGCTCATCAACGACATCCTCGACCTGTCCAAGGTCGAGGCGGGCAAGATGGAGATCAGCCCGGCCAGGATCGCGCTGGTGCAGCTCGTCGACTACATCGAGGCGTCGTTCCGCCCGCTGACGGCGGAGAAGAACCTGGAGTTCTCGGTGCGGGTCTCGCCCGAGCTGCCCGCCACGCTGCACACCGACGAGCAGCGGCTGTTGCAGGTGCTGCGGAACCTGCTGTCGAACGCGGTGAAGTTCACCGAGACCGGGTCGGTCGAGCTGGTGATCAGGCCGGCCGGTTCCGAGGTGCCGGACGACATCCGGGAACAGATGCTGGAGAGCGGCTCGATCCAGAGCGCCGACGCGCCGCTGGTGGCGTTCGCCGTCTCCGACACGGGCATCGGGATCGCGGCGAGCAAGATGCGGGTGATCTTCGAGGCGTTCAAGCAGGCGGACGGCACGACCAGCCGCAAGTACGGCGGCACCGGGCTCGGCCTGTCGATCAGCCGGGAGATCGCGCGGCTGCTGGGCGGGGAGATCCACGCGGCGAGCGAGCCGGGACGCGGCTCCACGTTCACGCTGTTCCTGCCGCTCCAGCCGACGGAGCTGCCGCCGCCCGGCTACACGCAGCTCGCCAACGGGACGCTGACCGGTGCCGAGGAGCGGGCCGCGCTGCCGCCGGCCGAGGGCGACGAGGAGCCGGCCGACGAGCAGGCCGGCGGCTCCGCGGACGCCGCGTCGCAGTCGGGGCCGCCCGCCCTGGCGGGGGGCCGCCAGGCGTCGATCGCGGCGGAGCGGGCGGCGGAGTCGCTGACGCGGCGTCACCGGGAGCGGTTCCTGGACAACGGCCAGGCGCGCGGCCGGCAGCCGGAGCGGGCCGGGGAGCAGTCCGCCGACGAGGCGGAGGCGGCGCGGCAGCGGCAGGTGTACCGGGACTTCAAGGGCCGGAAGGTGCTGATCGTCGACGACGACGTGCGCAACGTGTTCGCGCTCACCAGCGTGCTCGAACAGCACGGGCTGCGCGTCCTCTACGCCGAGAACGGGCGGGAGGGCATCGAGGTGCTGGAGTCCAACGAGGACGTGGCGCTGGTTCTGATGGACATCATGATGCCGGAGATGGACGGGTATTCGACCACCTCGGCGATCCGGCGCATGCCGCAGTTCTCGGGTCTGCCGATCATCGCGCTGACGGCGAAGGCGATGAAGGGCGACCGCGAGAAGAGCATCGAGTCCGGCGCTTCCGACTATGTGACCAAGCCGGTCGACACCGACCACCTGCTGAGCCTGATGACCCAGTGGATGGAGGGCGGGGCGGAGTGATCTGCGGCACGAGCCGCCCGGGGAACGGAACTTCCGGGCCGTCCAAGTCGTTCTCCCCGTGCGTACAACGTAGTTCGCCGGGGCCTGGGGTGCGTGGTATCGTGACGCAGCGCGATGCGATGATCACCGTTCGCGCCGCGCTGCCGACCGCTGGACGAGCGGGCGGAATGTTTTACGGCGTGGCGGGGGTCAGGCCGGAGAGTCTTCGGTTTCTCGCGATGAGGCGAGGGCCCGTCGGAGGCCATCGGGCACGGTCGCGTGAGCGGCCCGGGCTCGCTGGCCATGGTGCCGGGGTTGATGCCAACATGTCCGGCACAGGACCGGACGGCGTGCAGACGCCGTCCACGACGGCGGCGCCGAGCCGCGCCGCAGGGGCAAGGAGGACCGGCCATGGTGCAGAAGGCCAAGATCCTCCTGGTCGATGACCGGCCCGAGAATCTGCTGGCGCTCGAAGCGATTCTCTCGGCGCTCGATCAGACGCTGGTCCGGGCATCGTCAGGGGAGGAAGCGCTCAAGGCGCTGCTCACAGAAGACTTCGCGGTGATCCTGCTCGACGTCCAGATGCCGGGGATGGACGGCTTCGAGACGGCTGCCCACATCAAGCGGCGCGAGCGGACGCGGGACATTCCCATCATCTTCCTCACGGCCATCAACCACGGCCCGCACCACACTTTCCGGGGCTACGCGGCCGGGGCCGTGGACTACATCTCGAAGCCCTTCGACCCGTGGGTGCTGCGGGCCAAGGTCTCGGTGTTCGTCGAGTTGCACATGAAGAACATGCAACTGCGCGAGCAGGCCGCCCTGCTGCGCCGTGAGCTGGAGGGCGGCCAGGCCACCGCCGACTCCGAGCGGGGCGCCGGCGGGCTGCTGCCCGAGCTGTCCGCGCGGCTGGCCGCCGTCGAGGAGCAGGCCGAGGTTCTGACCAAGGAGCTGGCCGAGTCCGGTGGCGGACCCGCGGTCTCCACCGCCGCCCACCTGGAGCGGAAGCTGTCCGGGCTGCGCAGGGCGCTCGACGCGCTCCAGCCGGGCGCGGCCGAGCCCAAGTCCGTGGAGTCGCAGCCGGGCTGACGGCCGGACGCGAGGGGCGGGGGCATGGACGTGGGAGCCGTCGGACGGCACACGATCCGTGCCCGGGCCCAGCAGCACCGGTAACCTCACCTCATGGCCTCAGGTACGTCCGGCAAGGGTTCCCCGAGCGCGCGCGCCGGGGGCGGCGGGGGAGCACGGAAGGCGCCCGCCAAGAAGGCGCCCGCGAAGAAGGCCGCGGCCAGGAAGGCCCCGGCTCCGGCGAAGAAGCCCGCGCCGCCGCCCAACGTGGTGTTTCGCCTCGTCCGGGGCCTGTGGCTGGGCATCGCGCACCCGCTGGGGGCGCTGCTGCGGGGCATAGGGCGCGGTGCGAAGGGGCTCGACCCCGCGCACCGCAAGGACGGGCAGGCGCTGCTGCTGTTCGGCCTCGCCCTGGTGGCCGCCGCCGGCACCTGGTCCAACCTCCAGGGCCCGGTGGGGGAACTCGTCACCATGCTGGTCACCGGCGTCCTGGGCCGTCTCGACATCGTCTTCCCGCTGGTCATCGGCTTCATCGCGGTCCGGCTCGTCCGGCACCCGGAGCAGCAGGACGCCAACGGCCGCATCGTCATCGGGCTCAGCGCGCTGCTGGTGGGCGTGCTCGGGCTCGTCCACATCGCCACGGGCGCCCCGGGGCGCAGCGAGGGCGCGCAGGCGTTGCGCGACACCGGCGGGCTGCTGGGCTGGGCCGCTTCGCGCCCCCTGATCCTGTTGGTGGGGGAGCCGCTCGCCGTCGCCCTGCTGACGCTGCTGACCCTCTTCGGGTTCCTGGTCGTCACCGCCACCCCGGTGGCCAGCATTCCGCGCCGGCTGCGCCAGGGAGCCATCCGGCTCGGGCTGCTGGCCGGTGCCGAGCTGGGCGACGAGACCGAGCTGCTGCCCCGGCACCGCCACGACATGCCCCCGGACCACGGGGACCCGGACGGGTACGACGGCGGGGACGACGGGGCGTACGGACCGCCCCTGGCCCGCCCGGTCGAGCGTGCGGCCCCGGGCGCCCGCCGCCCCGCCCGCCGCACGTCCCGGCGCGGCGGGCCGCGTGGCGACGACCCGGTCGACGTGGCCGCCGCCGCGGCGGCGGCGCTGGCCGGCGCCGTGCTGCACGGCGTCGAGCCCTCGCCGCTGGTCGCCGACCTCACCAGCCGCGTGGTCACCGGCCGCGGCGCCGGCCCCCCACCGGTGCCCGAGCCGGACGACGAGCCGCCGGCGCCGGACGCCCCGGCCGCGGTGCCCGCGCCCGCCCCGGCCCGTCGCGGGACCGGGAGCGGTGTGCCGGACCTGACCAAGTCCGCTCCCGAGCCGGCCGATCCGCTGCCCCCGCGCGCCGAGCAGCTCCAGTTGTCCGGCGACATCACGTACGCGCTGCCCGGCCTCGACCTGCTGAACCGCGGCGGCCCCGGCCGTTCCCGCAGTCCCGCCAACGACGCGGTCGTCGAGTCGCTGACCAATGTGTTCTCCGAGTTCAAGGTGGACGCCCGGGTCACCGGCTTCACTCGCGGCCCGACCGTCACCCGGTACGAGGTGGAACTCGGCCCGGCCGTGAAGGTCGAGAAGATCACCGCTCTGGCCAAGAACATCGCCTACGCGGTGGCCAGCCCCGACATCCGCATCATCAGCCCCATCCCGGGGAAGTCCGCGGTCGGCATCGAGATCCCCAACAGCGACCGCGAGATGGTCAACCTCGGGGACGTGCTGCGCATGGCCGACGCGGTGGGCGACGACCATCCGCTGATGGTCGGCCTCGGCAAGGACGTCGAGGGCGGCTTCGTGATGGCCAACCTGGCGCGCATGCCGCACATGCTGGTGGCCGGAGCCACCGGGTCCGGCAAGTCGAGCTGCGTCAACTGCCTGATCACCTCGGTGATGATGCGCGCCACGCCGGAGGACGTCCGGCTGGTGCTCGTCGACCCCAAACGGGTGGAGCTGACGGCGTACGAGGGCATCCCGCACCTCATCACTCCCATCATCACCAACCCCAAGCGCGCGGCCGAGGCCCTCCAGTGGGTGGTGCGGGAGATGGATCTGCGGTACGACGATCTGGCGGCCTACGGGTACCGGCACATCGACGACTTCAACGCCGCCGTGCGGTCCGGCAAGGCCAGTCCGCCGCCGGGCAGCGAGCGGGAGCTGGTGCCCTACCCGTATCTGCTGGTGATCGTGGACGAGCTGGCCGACCTGATGATGGTCGCGCCGCGCGACGTCGAGGACGCCATCGTGCGCATCACCCAGTTGGCGCGGGCCGCGGGCATCCATCTGGTGCTCGCCACCCAGCGGCCGAGCGTGGACGTCGTCACCGGCCTGATCAAGGCGAACGTGCCCTCCCGTCTCGCCTTCGCCACCTCCTCCCTCGCCGACAGCCGGGTGATCCTCGATCAGCAGGGCGCCGAGAAGCTCATCGGCAAGGGCGACGGGCTGTTCCTCCCGATGGGCGCCAACAAGCCGGTCCGTATGCAGGGCGCGTTCGTCACCGAGGAGGAGGTGGCGGCCGTCGTGGAGCACTGCAAGGCACAGATGGCCCCCGTCTTCCGCGACGACGTCACCGTCTCGTCCGGGAAGAAGAAGGAGATCGACGAGGAGATCGGGGACGATCTCGATCTGCTGTGCCAGGCGGCGGAGCTGGTGGTGTCCACCCAGTTCGGCTCCACGTCCATGCTCCAGCGCAAACTGCGGGTCGGCTTCGCGAAGGCCGGACGGCTGATGGATCTGATGGAGTCGCGGGGCGTGGTCGGGCCGAGTGAGGGCTCCAAGGCGAGGGATGTGCTGGTCAAGCCCGACGAATTGGATGGAGTGCTGGCACTGATCCGGGGGGAGACTCTCCCGTAGGTCACCCGAAGGACGGCCATCCCGTTGGCGGACAAACGCCC
This sequence comes from Streptomyces specialis, assembly GCF_001493375.1. Taxonomy (GTDB): domain Bacteria; phylum Actinomycetota; class Actinomycetes; order Streptomycetales; family Streptomycetaceae; genus Streptomyces; species Streptomyces specialis. The sequence continues at coordinate 382,007 of NZ_LN929896.1, read as the reverse complement.
TCGGCCCGGTTGCCCGTTCTCTTCGCCGCACCCCTAGACTTATAAGCACAGCACGCGGCTTCACGCTCGAAAGGCGCCCCCGTGTCCATCGGCAACTTCTCCGCCAAGGACCGGCCTTCCGTCGGTCGAATCCTCCAGCAGGCGCGCCTCGACGCAAAGCTCACCGTGGACGAGGTCAGTTCGTCCACGCGCGTGCGCGTTCCCATCGTCCATGCCATCGAGCAGGACGACTTCTCGCGCTGCGGCGGCGACGTGTACGCACGCGGGCATATTCGCACGCTTGCGCGAGCGGTGGGTGCGGACGCGAACGAGCTGATCGACATCTTCAACGCCCAGCAGGGCACCGAGCCGCCGCCCCTGTCGTCCGGGCCGCTCTTCGAGGCCGAGCGGATCCGGCCCGAGCCGCGCCGGCCGAACTGGACGGCGGCCATGGTGGCCGCGATCGTCGCCGTGATCGGCTTCGTCGGGTTCACCTTCTTCAGCGGTGGCGGCGGCGAGGGCGGCTCCGGCACGGTCGCCGAGGGCGGCCAGACGGACGAGCCCGCGCCGGAGCGCACGGGCAACGCCGACGAGCCCCGCGACGAGCCGACCTCCGAGCCGTCGGAGAGCGCGGTCGCCGCCGTCCCGGCCGACAAGGTGACCGTCAAGGTCACGGCCGGGGAGGGGTCGAGCTGGATCTCGGCCAAGGACAGCAACGGCCGGGTGCTCTTCGAGGATGTCCTCCAGGAGGGTGACTCCGAGACGTTCACCGACGACGAGCAGATCGATCTGGTGCTCGGCAACGCTGGGGCCGTCCAGCTCCACGTCAACGGCAGGCAGATCGAGGACGTCTTCGAGATGGGTCAGGTGCAGCGGCTGACCTACACCCCGGGCGACCCCGAGCAGGGCTGACGGAGGTTCCGGCCGCCCGCCCGCCGGGGCCCCTCCGGCCCGGGCGGGCGGGCCTCGCCGGACGAAGTAGGCTGAGGTCATGTCCGAACGCCGTACCGTTGCCCTGGTCACCCTTGGTTGCGCCCGTAATGAAGTGGACTCCGAGGAGCTCGCCGGGCGGCTGGCCGCGGACGGCTGGGAGCTGGTGGACGACGCCTCGGACGCCGAGGTGGCCGTCGTCAACACGTGCGGCTTCGTGGACGCCGCCAAGAAGGACTCGGTCGACGCCCTGCTGGAGGCCGGCGCGCTGAAGAGCGCGGCGGCCGGGAGCGACGGCGGGCGGACCCGCGCCGTGGTGGCCGTCGGCTGCATGGCGGAGCGGTACGGCAAGGAGCTGGCCGACGCGCTCCCCGAGGCGGACGCCGTCCTCGGCTTCGACGACTACGCGGACATCTCCACCCGGCTGCGGACCATCCTGTCCGGGGGCGTCCACGCCCCTCACATACCGCGCGACCGGCGCAAGCTGCTGCCCCTCAGCCCGGCCGACCGGCAGAACGCGGACGTCGCCCTGCCCGGCCACGGCACGATCACCGACCTGCCCGCCGGGGTGGCGCCCGCCTCCGGGCCGCGCGCCCCCCTGCGGCGACGGCTGGGCGGCGGACCGGTCGCCTCGGTCAAGCTGGCCTCCGGTTGCGACCGGCGGTGCACCTTCTGCGCCATCCCGTCCTTCCGGGGCTCGTTCGTCTCCCGGCGCCCGGCCGATGTCCTGGCGGAGGCGCGCTGGCTGGCCGGGGAGGGCGTCAAGGAGATCATGCTGGTCTCCGAGAACAACACCTCGTACGGCAAGGACCTCGGCGACATCCGCCTGCTGGAGACCCTCCTGCCCGAACTGGCCGCCGTGGACGGGCTGGAGCGGATCCGGGTGAGCTACCTCCAGCCGGCCGAGATGCGGCCCGGGCTGATCGACGTGCTCACCGGCACCGAGAAGGTCGCGCCCTACTTCGACCTGTCCTTCCAGCACTCCGCGCCGGCCGTGCTGCGCGCGATGCGGCGTTTCGGTGACACCGACCGGTTCCTGGACCTGCTCGCCACCATCCGCGGCAAGGCGCCGCTGGCCGGGGTCCGGTCGAACTTCATCGTCGGCTTCCCCGGCGAGACCGAGGCCGATCTCGCCGAGCTGGAGCGCTTCCTCACCGAGGCGCGGCTGGACGCCATCGGCGTCTTCGGCTACTCGGACGAGGAGGGCACCGAGGCCGCCGGGTACGGGGACAAGCACGACCCCGAGCTGATCGCGGAGCGGCTGGCCCGCGTCTCCGGGCTCGCCGAGGAGCTGATCACGCAGCGCGCCGAGGAGCGTGTGGGCGAGCACGCGCGGGTACTGATCGAATCGGTCGATCCGGACGAGGAAGCCGAGGGAGAGGTGCTCGCCGTGGGCCGTGGGCCGCACCAGGCGCCCGAGACGGACGGGCACGTCATCGTCGTCGAGCCCCCGGCCGGGCACGGCCGGGACGGCGGCGCGGAACCGCGGGTCGGGCAGTTCCTCGACGTGGAGATCATCGCCGCCCGGGGCGTGGACCTGGTCGCCGTGGTGCGGCCCCCTGCCGGCGGCGGGCCCGCGGCAGAGGCCGGAAGATGACGGACATGCCGGCTCGGGCCACCGGGAAGGGGCCGCTGGCCGGGAGGACAGCTCCCCGGGCGGCGGCCCCCGGCTTGTGGAACATCGCGAACATTCTCACGATGGTGCGGCTGCTCCTGGTGCCGGGCTTCGTGCTGCTGATGTTCGCGGACGGAGGGCACGATCCGGGCTGGCGTTCTCTGGCGTGGGCCGCGTTCACCGTCGCCATGATCACCGACCTGTTCGACGGGGAGCTGGCCCGGCGGCGCAATCTGGTCACGGATTTCGGCAAGATCGCCGACCCGATCGCCGACAAGGCGATCATGGGCGCCGCGCTGATCTGTCTGTCGGCGCTGTCGGACCTGCCGTGGTGGGTGGCCGTCGTGATCCTCGCCCGGGAGCTGGGGATCACGCTGATGCGGTTCTGGGTGATCCGGCACGGCGTGATTGCGGCCAGCCGCGGCGGGAAGATGAAGACGCTGACCCAGGGCATCGCCGTGGGCATGTACATCCTGTCGCTCACCGGGCCCCTGGCCACGCTGCGCTGGTGGGTGATGGCGGCGGCCGTGGTGCTCACGGTGGCGACGGGTCTCGACTACGTACGACAGGCCGTCGTGCTCCGCCGGGCCGGGCTGGCCAGGGAGCGGACGGCCGGGAGGGACACCCGATGAGTGGCAAGGGCGAACCGGACGAGCCGGCGCTGGCGGCGCAGGTGATGGAGCTGCTGGTGGCCCGCGGACAGTCGGTGGCCGTGGCGGAGTCGCTGACCGGCGGCCTGGTGGCGGCGGAGCTCACGGAGGCACCGGGCGCCTCCCGGATGTTCCGCGGCTCGGTCACCGCCTACGCGACGGAGATCAAACGGGACGTGCTGGGCGTGGACGGGGTCCTGCTCAAGGAGCGGGGAGCGGTGGACGCGGAGGTCGCCCGGCAGCTCGCCGTGGGCGTCCGTGACCTGCTGGGCGCCGACTGGGGAGCGGCCACGACGGGGGTCGCCGGGCCGGAGCCGCAGGACGGCAAAGAGCCCGGGACCGTGCACATCGCGGTTTCGGCGCCCGGAACCGGGAAAGTCGTGGCTCAACGGCTGATGCTTCGAGGTGACCGGGCTGCGATCCGGGCCGGCACCGTTCGGGCCGTGCTGGCCCTGCTGCGCGACGAGCTGATCCTCCCCCGAGTGGAGGACGCACCCTGAAGGCCGCGGCGGCGGGCAGGATACGGAACAGAACGGAGAGGATGGATGTTTGCAGCCCTGAGTGAACAAGACATCGCTCCCCGCCCGGTGGGAGTCCGAGGCGGTACGGTGGGGCATGAAGCAAGCGAGGCCAACGGTCCGAGGAGGGAGCCACCGATGATCCTGCTCCGTCGCCTGCTGGGTGACGTGCTGCGTCGGCAGCGCCAACGTCAGGGCCGCACCCTGCGCGAAGTGTCCTCCTCCGCCCGGGTCTCCCTCGGATACCTCTCCGAGGTCGAACGCGGGCAGAAGGAAGCCTCCTCCGAACTGCTGGCCGCCATCTGCGACGCACTCGATCTGCGGATGTCGGAGCTGCTGCGGGAGGTCAGCGACGAGCTGGCTCTCGCGGAGCTGGCCCAGTCCGCCGCGAGCGACACGGTGCCGTCCCTGGGCGTCCCGCCCGGCCGGACGCTGGGGGAGCGCCCCATCGAGCGTGCCATGCTGAATCCGGTGCGGGTGACGTCCGTCGCGCACCGTCCCGACGACCACGTGACGATCAAGGCTTCGGCCGAGGCCGTCGACGTCGTCGCCGCCTGATCCGTTCTCTTCCGTCCCGGCCTCCGGGCACCGCTGCCCGGCGGTCCGCTGTTTTCTCCGTCGTCCGTGTCGCTCCCCGCCCCGGTCAGGGGCGGAGCCGGAGCCCGCGCGGTGTCGCGTGGAATCCGGCGGCCTCCAGCAGCCCGCTCCAGAACGGGTCGGTGAGGACCGGGGCGCCGTTCACCCGTTCCACCGTCAGCGTGCCCAGCGCGCCGTCCCTGGCGGCCCGCGCCAGGGCCTCGGCGGCTGCCCGCAGGGCCGCGTCGGGCCGGGCGCCCTCCGCGGGGGCGTCGTCGGCGGGCCAGGCCAGAAGGGTTCGGCCGCCGCGCTCCAGGTAGAGCGTGAGGCGACCGTTCACCAAGGTGACCAGAGCGCCCGCCTTGCGGCCCGGCTTGTGGCCCGCGCCCCCCGTCTCCGCGGCCGGGGGGGCGTCCGGCCACGGCAGGGCGGCGCCGAACGCGTTGGCCGGGTCCGTGGCGGCGAGCACGAGGGCCTGCGGGCCGGTGCCCGCGCCGGGCCCGGCTCCGACGGCCCCGCGCTCCGCCGCCGTGCTGATCGCCCGCAGCCGGTCCACCGCGCCGTCCATCGCGAACTGGGCCGCGCCCAGCCCTTCCACCACATAGCCACGCCGTGCCTGGCCGCTCTCCTCGAAGGCCGACAGCACCCGGTACGCCGCGGCGAAACCGCCCTCGACGCCCTCCGCCGCCACGGCACCGCGCGTGACCACACCGTGCCGGTCCAGCAGCGTCCGGGCCAGCGCGTGCGCGCGCAGCGTGGGGTCCGCCTCCCGGTCCGGCAGCAGCGACCAGCGGCCGGCCACGGTCGGCGGCCCGCCCCGCGAGACGGCGGGCCGGGCGGTGGAGCCCGCCCACCGTCCACGCGGCGCCGTGCGCCGGGCCCGGTGGGCGGTGGCGCCCGCCGTGCGCCCGGAGCCGAGCAGGGCGCGCAGCGGGCCGAGTGTGTCGTTCGTCAGGCGCCCCGACCAGGCCAGGTCCCACACCGCCTCGGCGAGCGCGGCGTCGGCGACCTCGTGCCCGGCCGCCCTGACCTGCTCGGCGATCTGCCGGAAGAACAGCCCGTAGCCCCCGGAGAGCGCGTCCAGCACCGCGCGGTGCACCGGCGTCAGCTCCAGCGGGTGCGGCGGGGGCAGCAGCAGCGGCGCGGCGTCGGCCGGGTGGAGCGCGATCCAGCCGTCTTTGCCCGGCAGCGCTCCCGCGCCCGCCCAGACGACCTCGCCGGACGCCGTCAGCTCGTCCAGCATCGGCGGCGCGTACCCCGCGACGCGGGACGGCAGCACCAGCCGCTCCAGCGCCGAGGCGGGGACGGGCGCGCCCTGCAACTGCTCGACGGCCCGCATCAGCCCGTCCACGCCCCGCAGCCCGTCTCTTTTTCACATCTCCGCGACCAAGAGACAGGCAGAAATATTGTATGTCGGCTCTCCCTTGTAAAAAAAAAAATATTATTCCTAATAACGATAAGTAACCGCCCCCGGCCCGCCCCCCCCCCCCACCCCGCCCGGCCCGCCGCCCCCGCCGACGTGCTGCCGCTGCGGCGGGACCGCGGCCAGCGCGGCGGGCTGCCGGGCCTCACGCCCCTGCCGCAGCGCGGCCAGCGAGCGCCGCCGCAGCCGCCGCAGCACGGCCGGATCGCACCACTCGTGGCCGACGCCGCCCGGCCTGAACTCGCCCTGCACGAGCCGCCCCCCGGCGGCCAGCCGGTGCAGCGCGCCGTCCGCGACGGCGGTGCCGAGGCCGAAGTGGGCGGCGGCCTGTGCGGAGGTGAACGGGCCGTGGGTCCGCGCGAACCGGGCCAGCAGGTCGCCCAGCGGGTCCGCGACCGGCTCGGTGAACGCCTCGGGCACCCCGACCGGCAGGGCGGCGCCGAGTGCGTCGCGCAGCCGCCCGGCGTCCTCGATCGCGGCCCAGCGCTCCTCGCCCGCGACACGCACCCGGATGGCGCGCCGGGCCGCCGCCAGCTCGGCGGCCCCGCCGGGCTCCGCGCCGCGCTCGGCCAGCTCGGCGTCGGTGACGGGCCCGAGGACGCGCAGCAGGTCCGCCCCGCCCTCGGCGTCCTTCCCCCGGCGGTCCTCGCTCAGCCACCGCAGCTCCCGCTCCAGCTCGTCCAGGACGGCCGGGTCGAGCAGCTCCCGCAGCTCCGCGCGGCCGAGCAGCTCGGACAGCAGCCGCGAATCCAGCGACAGGGCGGCGGCGCGCCGTTCGGCCAGGGGCGAGTCGCCCTCGTACAGGAACTGGGCGACATAGCCGAAGAGAAGGGACCGGGCGAACGGCGAGGGCTCGCGGGTGGTGACCTCGATCAGCCGGACGCGCCTGGCCTCGATGTCGGCCATCAGCTCGGTGAGCCCGGGCACGTCGAAAACATCCCGCAGACACTCGCGGACGGCCTCAAGGACGATCGGGAACGATCAGAACTCGGCGGCCACCGAGAGCAGTTGATGCGCCCGCTGCCGCTGCTGCCACAGCGGGGTGCGCTTGCCGGGACTGCGCCGGGGCAGCAGCAGGGCCCGCGCGGCGCACTCCCGGAACCGGCTCGCGAACAGCGCCGAGCCGCCCACCTGATCGGTGACGAGCTGGTCGACCTCGCTCTTGTCGAACAGCACGTCGCTCGCGCCGACCGGCGCCCGGTCGTCGTCGAACGCCGCGTCGCCCGGTCCTGGGCCGAAGCCCGCCGCGCTCCCGCCGCCGTCCGACGGGTCCGTGCCGAAGTCCGTGCCGAAGTCGGTGCCGAGCAGATCGGCGTCGGGCAGCCGCAGCACGATGCCGTCGTCCGCGTGCAGCACCTGCGCGTCCATGCCGAAGCGCTCGCTGAGCCGGGCGCCCAGCGCCAGCGCCCAGGGGGCGTGCACCTGCGCGCCGAACGGCGAGTGCACCACGATCCGCCAGTCGCCCAGCTCGTCGCGGAACCGCTCGACCACGATCGTGCGGTCGTCCGGGACATGCCCGCACGCCTGGCGCTGCTCGTCCAGATACGCCAGCACGTTGTCGACGGCCCAGGCATCCAGGCCCGCCGCCGCCAGCCGCGCACGGGCCGCCGCCGGGTCGAGGCCGCCGACCTCGCGGAGGAACGCGCCCAGCGCCCGGCCGAGCTCCAGCGGGCGGCCGAGCTGGTCGCCCTTCCAGAACGGCAGCCGCGCCGGGACGCCGGGGGCGGGGGAGACCAGGACCCGGTCGCGGGTGATGTCCACGATCCGCCAGGACGTCGTGCCCAGCGTGAAGACGTCGCCGACCCGCGACTCGTACACCATCTCCTCGTCCAGCTCCCCGACCCGGCCGCCGCCCTTCTTCGGGTCGGCGCCGGCCAGGAAGACACCGAACAGGCCCCGGTCGGGGATGGTGCCGCCCGAGGTGACCGCCAGCCGCTGCGCGCCCGGCCGCCCGGTCACGGTGCCCGCGACCCGGTCCCAGACCAGCCGGGGCCGCAACTCGGCGAAGGCGTCGGACGGATAGCGCCCGGCGAGCATGTCGAGCACCGCGTGGTACGCCGACTCGGGCAGCGCGGCGAACGGCGCGGCGCCGCGCACCAGGGCCAGCAGCTCGTCCACGTCCCAGGTGTCCATCGCCGTCATGGCCACGATCTGCTGGGCGAGGACGTCCAGCGGGTTGGCCGGGACGCGCAGCGACTCGATGGCGCCGGCCCGCATCCGCTCGGTGACCACCGCGGACTGGACCAGATCCCCCCGGTACTTGGGGAAGATCACACCGGACGAGACCGCGCCCACCTGGTGGCCCGCTCGGCCGACCCGCTGGAGGCCGGAGGCGACCGAGGGCGGGGACTCGACCTGGATCACCAGATCCACCGCGCCCATGTCGATGCCCAGCTCCAGGCTGGAGGTGGCGACCACGGCGGGCAGCCGCCCGGCTTTGAGGTCCTCCTCGATGTGCGCCCGCTGCTCCTTGGAGACCGAGCCGTGATGGGCCCGCGCCAGGACCGGGGCGGCGCCCGCTGCCGCGCCGGAACCGCCCATGAGCTGCGCCGGGGCGTGCTCCTCCGGCAGCGGCTCGCCCGTGGCCCGCTCGTGCGCGATCTCGTTCATCCGGTTGCACAGCCGCTCGGCCAGGCGCCGCGAGTTGGCGAAGACGATCGTGGAGCGGTGCGCCTGCACCAGATCGACGACGCGCTCCTCCACCGAGGGCCAGATCGACGGCGTGCCGCCCGGGCCGGTGGCGGCGTCGCCGTCCTGAACCGGCGAGCCGCCCAGCTCGCCCATGTCCTCCACCGGCACCACCACCGACAGCGCGAACTCCTTGCCCGCGGGCGGCTGGACGATCGTCGTCCGGCGCCTCGGCGACAGGAAGCGGGCCACCTCGTCCACCGGGCGCACGGTCGCCGACAGGCCGATCCGGCGGGCGGGCCGGCTCAGCAGCGCGTCGAGGCGCTCCAGGGAGAGGGCGAGATGGGCGCCGCGCTTGGTGCCGGCCACCGCGTGCACCTCGTCGAGGATCACCGTCTCGATCCCGGCGAGCGCCTCCCTGGCCGCCGAGGTGAGCATCAGGAACAGCGACTCGGGGGTGGTGATCAGGATGTCCGGCGGTCGCCGGGCCAGCGACCGCCGGTCGGCGGGAGAGGTGTCCCCGGTCCTGATGCCGACCCTGATGTCGGGCTCGGGCAGGCCGAGCCGGACGGCCTCCTGCCGGATACCGGTGAGCGGGCTGCGCAGATTCCGCTCGACGTCCACGGCGAGGGCCTTGAGCGGCGACACGTACAGCACCCGGCACCGCCGCAGCGCGTCGGCGGGCGGGGCGGTGGCGGCCAGCCGGTCGAGCGAGGCGAGGAACGCGGCCAGGGTCTTCCCCGACCCGGTCGGCGCCACGACCAGCGCGTCGGACTCCTCGGCGATCGCCCGCCACGCCCCCTCCTGCGCGGCCGTGGGCGCGCGGAAGGCCCGGGAGAACCACGCCCGCGTGGCCGGGGAGAACCCGTCGAGTGCCGTGTGACCGTCCATGGGCCCATCGTGCACCCGACCACCGACAACGACGCACAATGAGCGGCATGGGACGGCCGGAGCGGGACGCCGGACAGGACGCGGGGCAGGACGGTGGGCACGACGCCGGACGTGACGGGGCGGAGGGGCCGCGGGAGCGGGCGCGGCTCTGGCGGCACCCCGAACTGCCCGATGTGGACCTGCTGCGGGCGCGGTACGTGCGGCGCACGTTCATCCGGCACACCCACCGGACGTTCGTGATCGCGGGTATCACGGAGGGCGTGGAGGCGTTCCACCACCGCGGCACCGTGGAACGCGTCGGGGCGGGCGGGCTGGCGCTGGTCAATCCGGACACCCCGCACACGGGGCAGGCGGCTGTCCCGGAGGGCTGGACCTACAGCGCGGTCTACCCGGAGCCGGGGCTGGTGGACGCCATCGCGGCCGAGACGCTGGCGGTGCGCGGGTCGGCCGCGTTCCGGACGCCGGTCCTGGACGATCCGGAGGCGGTGCGGATGGTCGCCCGGGCGGTGCGCGCGGCGGACGAGGGCGACACGCTCGCCGCCGACAGCCTGCTGCGGCTGGCCGTGGCCCGCCTGCTGCGCCGGGCGGGCGGCGCGCTCCCGGAGCGCTCGGTGCGCGGGGCGGGCGCGCGGGTCGCCGAACGCGCCCGCGAGGTGCTGGAGGCGCGGATGGCCGATCCGCCGACCCTGGAACGGCTCGCCGCCGGGCTGGGCGTGGGCCCGTTCGCGCTGCTGCGCGCCTTCCGGGCCAGGTACGGCATGCCGCCGCACGCCTGGCTCACCGACGCCCGGGTGCGCCGGGCCCGCGACCTGCTCGACGCCGGGGTCCGGCCGGCCGGGGCGGCGATGGCGGTGGGATTCACCGACCAGTCGCACCTGCACCGGCACTTCGTCCGCGCGGTCGGGGTCGCGCCCGGTGCGTACCAGCGGGAACGGGACGGCGGGCGCGCAAGAACGTACAAGACCCGTCGTGGACGGTCCTCGTAGCGTTCGAGAGTGACCGATGAAGCCATAGAAAACGATCAGTCCCGGGAGCCGACCGGACAGGAGCGGGCCCGTACGGTCCGCGACGCGTTCGGCGTCGGATGCGCCGTCGGGCTCTCCGGGTTCGCCTTCGGGGTGACCGCCGTCGCGAACGGCCTGAGCGTGCCGCAGACCTGCGCGCTCAGCCTCCTGGTCTTCACCGGCGCCTCGCAGTTCGCGCTGGTCGGTGCCCTGGCGGGCGGCGGCAATCCGTTCACGGCCGCGGCGGGCGCGTTCTTCCTCGGGGTGCGCAACTGCTTCTACGGGCTGCGCCTGTCCACGCTGCTGCGGCTGCCGGGCCGGGTGCGTCCGCTGGCCGCCCACTGGGTCATCGACGAGACCGCCGTGGTGGCGCTCGCCCAGCCCGGCCGCCGCCTGGCCCGCCTGGGCTTCGCGGTCACCGGGCTCACGCTCTACCTCGGCTGGAACCTGACCACCCTGCTCGGCGCGCTCGGCGCCGGTTCGCTGGGCGATCCCGGCGCCTGGGGGCTGGACGCCGCGGGCCCGGCCGTCTTCCTCGCCCTGCTCGCGCCCATGCTGCGCACCGGGACGGAACGGGCCACCGCCGCGCTGGCGGTGGTGCTGGCCCTCGGCTGCCTGCCGCTGCTGCCCTCGGGGGTGCCGGTGCTGGTCGCCGCGCTCGCCGCGCCCCTGGTGCTGGCGGTCCCCGCCGGGCGTCCCGCGGCCGGGGAGGCGGCGCGATGACGGTCTGGACCGCGATAGGCGTCACGGCGGCCGGCTGTTATCTGGTGAAGCTCCTGGGCCTGTCCGTGCCGGCCGCCGCCCTGGAGCGTCCGGTCGTCCGGCGGCTCGCGGCGCTGCTGCCGGTCGCCCTGCTGGCCGCCCTGACCGCGTTGCAGACGGTGGACGACGGCGGCACGCCGGTTCTGGACGCGCGGGCCGCCGGGGTCGGGGCGGCGGTGGCCGCGTTGGTGCTGCGGGCGCCGTTCCTGGTCGTGGTGGCCGTGGCGGTGGCCGTCACGGCGGGGGGCAGGGCCGTCGGCGGGTGACCGGGGCCCGGCGCGGGATACTGGGGGCATGCGGCTGACGGACTTCTGGGAGCGGATGACGGAGCGGTTCGGTGCCGTGTACGCGGACTCCTTCGCCCGGGACCACGTGATGGCGGAGCTCGGCGGAAGGACGGTGTACGAGGCGCTGGACGCCGGCTGGGACGCCAAGGACGTCTGGCGGGCGGTGTGCGCCGCGGTCGACGTGCCCCCGCACCTGCGCTGACCGCGCCGCTGTCCCGCCGTCCCCCTGACCCGCGCTTCTGACCTGGGCCTCTGACCTGGGCTTTTTCCGGCGTTCCACGAATGGCGGAAGGCGCTTGACACCAAAATCGAACAGGCATTCTCATGGGAACGCGGAACGGCGCTCCCGGCCCTGGGGGCCGATTGTCAGTGGCAGGCGCTAGCGTCCGTGCTTGTGAAGCGATCGAATCAGACGGACCGGGTGGCACCGATGGCAGGTACGGACCGCGAGAAGGCGCTCGACGCCGCTCTCGCGCAGATTGAGCGACAGTTCGGAAAGGGCGCGGTGATGCGCCTGGGGGAGCGGCCGAACGAGCCGATCGAGATCATCCCCACCGGCTCCACGGCTCTCGATGTGGCCCTGGGCGTCGGCGGGTTGCCGCGCGGGCGCGTGGTGGAGGTGTTCGGGCCCGAGTCCTCCGGCAAGACGACACTGACGCTGCACGCCGTGGCGAACGCTCAGCGGGCGGGCGGCACGGTCGCGTTCGTGGACGCGGAGCACGCGCTCGACCCCGAGTACGCCAAGAAGCTCGGTGTGGACGTGGACCAGCTCATCCTCTCCCAGCCGGACAACGGTGAGCAGGCTCTCGAAATCACGGACATGCTCATCCGCTCCGGCGCGCTCGACCTCATCGTCATCGACTCCGTGGCGGCGCTCGTGCCGCGCGCGGAGATCGAGGGCGAGATGGGCGACTCCCACGTCGGCCTCCAGGCCCGGCTGATGAGCCAGGCCCTGCGGAAGATCACCGGCGCGCTCAACCAGTCGAAGACCACGGCCATCTTCATCAACCAGCTCCGGGAGAAGGTCGGCGTGATGTTCGGCTCCCCGGAGACGACGACCGGCGGCCGGGCGCTGAAGTTCTACGCCTCGGTTCGGCTCGACATCCGCCGCATCGAGACCCTGAAGGACGGCACCGACGCGGTGGGCAACCGCACGCGCGTCAAGGTGGTCAAGAACAAGGTGGCCCCGCCCTTCAAGCAGGCCGAGTTCGACATCCTCTACGGCATCGGCATCAGCCGTGAGGGCGGCCTGATCGACATGGGCGTCGAGCACGGGTTCATCAGGAAGTCCGGCGCCTGGTACACGTACGAGGGCGACCAGCTCGGCCAGGGCAAGGAGAACGCGCGGAACTTCCTGCGGGACAACCCCGATCTGGCCAACGAGATCGAGAAGAAGATCAAGGAGAAGCTGGGGATCGGGCCGAAGCCCGCGGCGCCCGCAGCCGAGCCGGACAAGGACGCGGCGGTCAAGGACGCGGCGGTCAAGGACGCGGCGGCCAAGGAGCCGGTCAAGGACCCGGTGGGCGCGGCCCCGGCCGTGGCGGCGGTGACCGCTCCGGTCAAGGCGGCCAAGGCGGCCAAGCCCGTGGCGGCCAAGAGCTGACGGTGACCCGGCGCAGTGAGTGGCCGGAGCGCCCGGCGCGCGAAGACTGCGGTGGCCCCGCGCCGTCGAGGGCCGGTGAGGGGCCACCGCGTGACACCCCGAGGGACCCGGTGGAGCGGGCGCGGGCGATCTGCCTGCGCCTGCTCACCGGGACGCCCCGCACCCGGCGGCAGTTGACCGACGCCCTGCGCGAGCGGGACGTCCCCGAGCAGGCGATCACGGCGGTGCTGGACCGGTTCGAGGAGGTGGGACTGATCGACGACGCGGCCTTCGCGGACGCCTGGGTGGAGTCCCGGCACCACGGTCGCGGTCTGGCCCGGCGGGCGCTCGCCCGCGAGTTGCGCACCAAGGGGGTGGCGCCGTCCCTCATCGAGGAGGCGATCGGGCAGCTCGACCCGGAGCGGGAGGAGGCGACCGCGCGGGCGCTGGTCAAGCGCAGACTCAGGGCGACCCGGGGCGTCCCGCGCGAGAAGCGGCTGCGGCGGCTGGTCGGCATGCTGGCCCGCAAGGGCTATCCCGAGGAGCTGGCCCTGCGGGTGGTCCGGCGGGCCCTGGAGACGGAGGGCGTGGAGGACGACGCGGACGAGCCGTCCGGGGCGTTCTGACTCAGCGGCCGGTGGCCCGGCGCCGGGCCACCCGGGGGGCTTCCCGGTCCTCCGGGGCACCGGAGGCGTCGGTGTCGTCGGATTCTCCGGTCGCGCCGCGCAGCGTCTCCACGCACTCCCGCAGGGACTGGTGGTCCGTGCCCGTCAGGGCGGCGGCGAGATAACCGTCGGGACGGACGATCACCAGGGTGTGCGCCCCCGCCCCGGGATACTCCTCGGTGACCAGCACCTCGGCGGGCAGCGGCAGAGTGGCGGCCGTGGCGGCCAGTTCGGGCATGAGACCGGCCGAGAGCCAGTGCTTGGCGTCCCACACGCCCGCGCCCGGAGCGGTCAGCACCAGCAGCAGCGGACCGCCGAGCCGGTCCCGCAGCGGCCCCGCCGATCCGTCCAGGGCGATGACCGGGACGTCCGCGGCCGGCGCGCCGACCGGGGTGTCGGTGACCTGCGCGCCGCGGGGCACGCGGGTGATCGCGGAGGCGCCGTACCGCGCGGGCGCGCCCAGCGTGCCCCGGCCGAGGTGCCCGTCGGACAGCCACGCCAGCCGCCCCCGGCCCCGGCCGGTGAGGCGCGACGGCAGGCCGTCCCGGGCGCGCGCCAGCGGCAGCGCCTGGTCCACCGCGCGGAGCCGGACCCCGACGGCGGTGCGGCGTTCGTCCTGGTAGCTGTCGAGCAGGGTCTCGGCCCGGCCCTCGTGGCAGGCGACGGCCAGCTTCCAGGCGAGGTTCTCGGCGTCCCGCAGCCCCTCGGCGACCTGCTGGGTGCCGAGCGCGCCGAGCAGGTGAGCGGCGTCACCGGCGAGGAAGACCCGCCCGGCGCGCCAGCTCCGGGCCAGCCGCTGGTGGCAGATGTGGACGCCGGTGTCCAGCAGGTCGTAGGCCGGGAGGTCCCCGCCGTGCCAGGCGGCGAGGGTCGCGTGGATCCGTTCGAGGAGGGCCTCGGGGGTGACGAGGCCGTCGTCCGCGGGCAGCGGCCAGTCCAGCCGCCACCGGCCCCCGGTCAGCGGCCGGACGGTGACCTCGCCGACCGGCAGGCTGCGGTGCAGCCCGGCCTCGCCCGGCCAGGGCAGCTCGGCCCGCAGCGCCGCGACCGCGTAGCGGGCCACGCCGGTGCGTCCGTGGAAGGCTATGCCGAGCAGTTTCCGCACGGTGGAGCGGGCGCCGTCGCACCCCACGAGATGGCTGCCGCGCCACTGCCGGTTCTGCTCGCGCCGCCCGTCCGGGCCGTGGGAGACGGTGTGCGCGACCACCTCGGTGCCGCGCTGCTCGATGTCCGTCAGCCGGTGCCCCCGGGCCAGGCGCACCAGCTCCTGCCGGACCGCCGCGTCCCGCAGGGCGCGGTGCAGGACGTGCTGCGGCACGTGGCGCGGGCCCCGCTCCGGGTCGAGTTCCTCCCGCAGCACCGTCCGGCCCCGGAGCGTGGTCCGCCAGGCGTGCCACCGCGCCGCCTCCTCGGCGACGCCCGGCAGGGCGGCCCAGCGCGCGACGTCGTGCGGCAGCACGCAGGTGCGCGCGAGACGCGGAGGGGGCGGCCCGTCGGCGCCGTCCAGGACGACAGTGGGAACGCCGTGCCCGGCCAGGGCAAGCGCCAGCGCGAGCCCTACCGGGCCCGAGCCGGCGATGATCACGGGCAGCACAGCACGTATGGAACCGAGCGCGTGATCAGGCGTCAAGTCGGCCCCCGTTCGGGCCGATTGGCCTAGGTCCTGGTGTCCGGCCCCTTCCCGAGGCGAGGCGGTCCGGGCACGTCCCCGGCGACGTCCATCTCATCGGTGGTGGTGGTCGACAGTACCGCACCGGTTCCGCGCTTGCCGCGCCGGATCCGCCCTTCCAGCCAGCCCGCGAAGCTGGTCAGCAGGAAGTTGAGCACCACGTAGATGACGGTGATGAGGGTGAAGGCGGCGAGCAGGCTGACGAAGTTGTTGTCGATGTCGCCGATGGTGCTGCGCAGTTCCGTGTACTGGACGAGCTGCCCGCCCAGCGCGGTGTCCTTCACGATCACCACGAGCTGGCTGACGATCGCGGGCAGCATCGAGGTCACCGCCTGCGGCAGCAGCACATTGCTCATGATCTGGCCCTTGCGCATGCCGATCGCCCGCCCCGCGTCCGCCTGGCCGCGAGGCAGCGCGAGCACACCGGCGCGCACGACCTCGGCCAGCACCGAGGCGTTGTACATCACCAGGCCGGTCACCACCGCGTAGAGCGGTCGCAGGTCGGACGTCACGCTGGACCACTGGAAGTACGCCTCGTTGGCGAAGAGCATCAGCAGCAGCACCGGGATGGCGCGGAAGAACTCCACGACCGCGCCCGCCGGGACCCGGATCCACCGGTGGTCCGACAGCCGCCCGATGCCGAGCAGAGCGCCGAGCGGCAGCGCGATGGCCATGGACAGACCGGCCGCCACCAGCGTGTCCTTCAGGCCGGGCAGCACGAAGTTGGTCCATAGCCGGGAGTCCGTGAAGATCGGCTCCCACAGCCGCCACTCCAGCTCCCCCCGGTCGGTGAGCCTGCCGTAGATCCACCAGGCGGCCCCGGCCAAGACGGCCAGGAAGAGCACGGCGTACAGGGCGTTGCGCCGCCGGGCCCGCGGCCCCGGCGCGTCGTACAGGACGGACAGGTCGCTCATCGCTTCACCGCCAGCTTCCGGGCGAGCCGTCCGAGCAGCAGCCCCGAGGGCAGCGTCAGCAGGATGAAGCCGGCGGCGAAGAGCACGCCGATCTCCAGCGGCCTGGCTTCGTTCTCGATCATCTCGTTCATCAGGAACGCGGCCTCCGCGACTCCGATGGCCATGGCCACCGTGGTGTTCTTGGTGAGGGCGATGAGCACGTTGGCCAGCGGCGCCACCACGGACCGGTACGCCTGGGGCAGCACGACCAGCCGCAGCACCTGGGTGAAGTTCAGCCCCAGGGCGCGGGCCGCCTCGGCCTGGCCCACCGGCACGGTGTTGATGCCGGAGCGCAACGCCTCGCAGACGAAGGTCGAGGTGTAGGCGACCAGGCCCAGGACGGCCAGCCGGAAGTTCCTGTCGTCGATGTCGGGCCCGGCGCCCAGGGTGATCTCCAGCCGGAAGGCCAGCACCTGGGCGCAGGCCACGATGACGATGGTGAGGGGGATGTTCCGGACGATGTTGATGTACAGCGTGCCGAACGCGCGCATCACCGGGACGGGGCTGACCCGCATCGCGGCCAGCACCGTTCCCCAGATCAGCGAGCCGATCGCGGAGGCGACGGTGAGCTGCACTGTCATCCAGAACGCCCCGAAGAGGTCGTACTCGTCGAGGTCGAGGAAAGAGAAGTCCAACACGGAGCCTCACACGTCCCGGTCGAAGGTGTGGTCGAAGGGGAGCGGCGCCCCGGCCCGGCGGCGCGCCGCCGGGCCGGGGACGGGCTCACTCGGTCGTCGGCGCGGAACCGATCGCGGGCGCGGGCTCGGGCTCGTACCCGGAGGAGCCGAAGTTCTCCTCCACGAAGCGGTCCCAGGAACCGTCGTCCACCATCCGCGTGATGGCCTCGTTGACGGCGTCGACCCGGTCGGAGTCCAGGGGCAGCCCGACGCCGTAGTACTCGTCGCTCAGGTTCAGCCCCGCCAGCGTCAGCTCGCCGGCGTACTCGTCCTGCGCCGCGTACCCGGCGAGGATCGCGTCGTCGGTGGTGAGGGCGTCCAGCGAGCCGCCCACGATGCCGTCCAGGCACTCGGAGTAGGTCTGGAAGTTCTGCAGATTGGCGCCGTACTCGTCCTCCATCCGCTGGGCGGAGGTGGAGCCGCCGACGGAGCACAGGGTGAGGTCGCCGATGCTCTCCTCGGTCGGCGTCTCGGCGTCCGAGCTGATCAGCAGGTCCTGGTGGGCCAGGAAGTACGGGCCGGCGAAGGCGACCTGCTCGGCACGCTCGGGGGTGATCGAGTAGCTGGCGACGATCATGTCCACATCGCCACGGCGCAGCATGTTCTCCCGGTCGGCGCTGGGAGCCTCCTCCCAGGTGATCTGGCCGGGCTCGTAGCCGAGTTCCCCCGCGATGTAGGTGGCCACGTCCACGTCGAAGCCGCTGAACTCGCTGTTCGCGTCCCGCAGACCGATGCCCGGCTGGTCGAACTTGATGCCGATGGTGATGCCGTCGCCGTCCCCCTCGTCCCCGCCCCCGCCGCCACAGGCGGTCGCGGTCAGCGCGAGGGCGAGGAGGGGGGCGGCCAGAACGCTTGCCTTGCGGAGTCTCATCGTGGGAAATCCCTTGCCTGGAGGTCGGATCGGTGGATGCGGGGGGTGTGTCCGCGGTCAGTGCTGGAGGATCTTGGACAGGAAGTCCTTGGCCCGGTCGCTGCGCGGGTTGTCGAAGAACTGGTGGGGCTCGGCCTCCTCGACGATCCGGCCGTCGGCCATGAAGACCACGCGGTTCGCGGCGGAGCGGGCGAAGCCCATCTCGTGGGTGACCACGACCATGGTCATGCCCTCGCGGGCGAGCTGCCGCATGACCTCCAGCACTTCGTTGATCATCTCCGGGTCCAGCGCCGAGGTCGGCTCGTCGAAGAGCATCACCTTCGGCTCCATCGCCAGCGCGCGGGCGATCGCCACCCGCTGCTGCTGGCCGCCGGAGAGCTGCGCGGGGTACTTGTCCGCCTGGTTGCCCACGCCCACCCGGTCCAGCAGCGTCCGGGCCCGCGCCTCGACCTCGGCCTTGTTCTGGCGCCGCACCTTGAGCGGGCCAAGCGTCACGTTCTGGAGCACCGTCTTGTGCGCGAAGAGGTTGAAGGACTGGAAGACCATGCCGACATCGGACCGGAGCCGCGCCAGCTCCCGGCCCTCCGCCGGGAGGGGGGCGCCGTCGATCGTGATCGTTCCGGAGTCGATCGTCTCCAGGCGGTTGATCGCGCGGCACAGGGTGGACTTGCCCGAACCGGAGGGCCCGATCACGACGACGACTTCCCCGCGGGTGATCGTCAGGTTGATGTCCCGCAGCACGTGGAGGGCACCGAAGTGCTTGTTCACGCTGTCCAGGACGACAAGGGCGTCCGCCGGCGGCGGGTTCGCGGCGGAGTCCTTGGTCAGCGGCGCATCGCTCATCGTGGAGTTGCTCCATCCTCGTCGGTTGCAGGGACCCTAGCCAGCACGTCGACACAGCGTCAGCAGATCTGAGCGGAAATTGAGCATAACGATCCAGACGCTCGCCCGGGTGCGCCGCGTCACCACGGGTGACCCCGCGTGCGCGGCACGGCCCGGGGGGCGCCCGCCCTCGGCCCGGCTCTTGACGCCACCCGGCATCATCGGGGTGGACGCGTGGACGCGCACGAACGGAGGGTGCGAATGAGACTGCTCCTGGTCGAGGACGACGAGCACGTCGCCGCCGCCCTGGTGGCCGTGCTCGGCAAGCACGGATTCGACGTGGTCCGCGCGCGGGGCGGCGAGGAAGCGCTGAGCCTCCTGCACGACCGCTCGTCCCACCGCTCCGCCCCCGGTACCTTCCCCGGTTCGTTCCAGGTGATCCTTCTCGACCTCGGCCTTCCCGATCTGGACGGCTTCGAGGTCTGCGGGCGCATCCGGCGCGTCACCTCCGTGCCGGTGATCATGGTGACGGCCCGCTCCGACGTCCGCTCCCGCATCCACGGTCTGAACCTCGGCGCCGACGACTACATCGTCAAGCCCTACGACACCGGCGAGCTGCTGGCCCGCATCCACGCCGTCAGCCGCCGCACCCCCGGCCCCGAGGAGACCGCGGGCGCCGCCGGGGAGACGGCCGCGCCGGCCCTCGGCCCCCTCACGCTGGAACCGGCCACCCGCCAGGTCTCCGTGGACGGCCGGCGGGTGACGCTCACCCGCAAGGAGTTCGACCTGCTGGCGCTGCTCGCCCAGCGGCCCGGCGTCGTCTTCCGCCGGGAACAGATCATCAGCGACGTCTGGCAGACGAGCTGGGAGGGCACCGGACGCACCCTCGAAGTGCACGTCGCCTCGCTCCGCTCCAAGCTCCGCCGCCCCGAGCTGGTCGAGACGGTCCGCGGCGTCGGCTACCGGCTCGCGCTCCCGGCCGCCTGACCGGGACACCCGCCGACGACGATGCGCTCCCGCCTGCTCCCCCTTCTCATCGTGCTGCTGGCCGGCGTGCTGCTCGCGCTGGGTGTGCCGCTGGCCACCAGCCAGGCCCGCAGCGAGCAGCAGCAGGTCATCGTGGACCGCATCGACGACACGTCGCGCTTCGCCTCCCTCGCCCAGTACGTGGGCGACGCCGCGGCCGGCGCCGCCGGCGCCGAGGCGCGGGACACGCTCCGCGCCGACCTGACCCGGTACTACGAGGTGTACGGCATCAGGGCCGGTGTCTTCCTGCGCGACGCCGAGCCCATGGCCGTCGCCCCGGCCGACTGGGCGGCGCCCGGCGGGGCCACCGGCGAGGAGTTCGCGGAGGCCCTCGCCGGGCGCCGCAGCCAGGGCCCGGCACAGGTGTGGCCGTGGGACACCGACCGCCGGCTGATCGTCGCCTCGCCGGTGATCAGGGACGGTGACGTGGTCGCCGTCGTCCTCACCGACTCGCCCACCGGCCCGCTGCGTTCCCGCATCCTGCGTGGCTGGCTGGCCATCGCCGCCGGGGAGGCCGCGGCGATGCTGCTCGCGGTGGGCGCCGCGTTCCGGCTCGCGGGCTGGGTGCTGCGCCCGGTGCGCGTGCTGGACAAGGCCACGCACGAGATCGCCACCGGACGGCTCACCGCCCGCGTCGCCCCCGCCGGAGGCCCGCCGGAGCTGCGGCGGCTGGCCCGTTCCTTCAACGAGATGGCCGACAACGTCGAGGAGGTCCTGCGCCGGCAGCGCGCCTTCGTCGCCGACGCCTCCCACCAACTGCGCAACCCCCTGTCCGCGCTGCTGCTCCGCATCGACCTGCTCGGCCTCGAACTTCCCGAGGACAGCGAGGAGGTCGCCTCCGTCCGCGCCGAGGGCAAGCGTCTGGCCCGGGTCCTGGAGAGCCTCCTCGACCTCGCGGTCGCCGAGCACGCCACCGCCGACCTGCGGGTGACCGACGTGGCCGCGCTGGTCGCGGAACGGGTCTCCGCCTGGCGCCCGGTCGCCGACCGGCGCGGCGTCGCCCTCCGGCTGACCGGCCCCGCCGCCGCCACCGGCTGGGCCGACCCACTGGGGCTCTCCAGCGCCCTGGACGCGATCGTCGACAACGCCCTGAAGTTCACGCCGGGCGGCGGCGAGGTCCGCGTCGCCGTGTCCGCGGGCCGCGACGCCGTCACCGTCGAGACCGCCGACGACGGACCCGGCCTGGAGGACGCCGAACTCGAACGCATCGGCGACCGCTTCTGGCGCAGCGGCCGGCACCAGAACGTCTCCGGCTCGGGCCTCGGCCTGTCGATCGTCGCCGCCCTGCTGGCCGCCGGGGGCGCGGGCATCTCCTACGCCCGCAACGAGCCGCACGGCCTGCGCGTGACCGTCACCGTGCCCCGGGACGCCCCCGACGGCCCCGCGCTACCCCCGGCCCCGCCCGGTGACGGTCACGCGCAGGCCGTGCGGCTCGTTGCGGGCGTAGGAGATGCCCGCGCCCCCGGCGGAGCCTGAACGGTCCGGCGCGCGGGCGGTGAGGCGTCAGGTCTTCGCGGAACGGTAGTAGGCGGCGGCACCGGGATGGAGCGGGAGCGGCTCGGTGTAGATCGCGGTCCGCAGATCGACCCGCTGGGCCGCGTGCACCTCCTGCCCGATGCGGTCACGGCCGTTGATGACGGACTCGGTGATCTGCTCGGCGAGCGCGTCGTCCATGCCGTCCGTCGTCACCAGCAGGTTGGCCACGGCGATCGTGTCCACCGTGTCCGTGCC
The DNA here is from genome assembly GCF_001493375.1 of Streptomyces specialis. Lineage (GTDB taxonomy): Bacteria > Actinomycetota > Actinomycetes > Streptomycetales > Streptomycetaceae > Streptomyces > Streptomyces specialis. The sequence goes on along the minus strand of NZ_LN929896.1, from coordinate 360,748 downwards.
CGCTATGCCGGGGTAGGCGTCCGGCGGCATCGCCGCCGCCCGGTAGTGCGCGGCCTGCTCCCCCTGGGCGGCCAGCGCGGGCAGCAGGTCGCCCAGCGGCACCAGCCGGATCTCCATGCGGTCGGCCAGCCGCTCGACGGCGGCGGTGGGCAGCCCGCCGGACCAGAAGAACGCGTCGATGTCGCGCGCCTCCAGCATCGTCGGCATCGCGTTGATGCCTTCCCGGACCGCCTCGATGTCGGTGTCCATGTCGAGCCCGGCCGCCGTGAGCAGCGACCGCGTCACCAACTGCACGCCCGAGTCGTCCTGTCCCACGCCCACCCGCAGCCCCGCGAGGTCGGCGGTCCGCAGGACCGGGGAGTCCTCGCGGACGACGAGCTGCATGTAGTCGTCGTACAGCCGGGCGCACGCCCGCAGCCGGTCGGCGCCCTCGCCGCCGGCGGCCTGGTAGGCGGCGAGGGAGTCGGCGGTGGCGATGGCGAAGTCGGCCTCGCCGGACACCAGCCGCTCGATGTTCTGCACCGAACCGGCGCTGGGGCTCAGCGTGAGGTCGAGATCGGGGGCGTCCCGCGCCAACTGCCCGCTCAGAAGCTGCCCGTACCGGGCGTACACGCCACTGATGACGCCGGTGCTCATGGTCACCTCGCCCGCCGGGCTGCTGTCGCCCCCGGCCACGGGCCGCCACAGCAGCGCCGCCAGCACGGCCAGGACGGCGGCGAGGCCCAGCACCACCGGCCACGGGCGCCGCCGCGGGGTACGCACGGAGAGCACACGGGCAAGCTACCAGCGGACCGTAGACTTGGGGACCGGCCCTCACTGGTCACCGAGTCGGATGGGATCGAGTCCTCGCATGCCCGAAGTCGCGCGCACCTACCAAGTCAGGACGTTTGGCTGTCAGATGAACGTCCACGACTCGGAACGGATGGCCGGGCTGCTGGAGCGCGCCGGGTATGTCCCGGCGGATCCCGGCGCCGACGGCGCGGACGTCGTGGTCTTCAACACCTGCGCCGTCCGGGAGAACGCGGACAACCGGCTCTACGGCAACCTCGGCCAGCTCGCCCCCAGGAAGGCCGCCCGCCCCGGGATGCAGATCGCCGTCGGCGGCTGCCTCGCGCAGAAGGACCGCGACACGATCGTGCGCCGCGCGCCCTGGGTGGACGTCGTCTTCGGCACCCACAACGTGGGCAGCCTGCCGGTGCTGCTGGAGCGCGCCAGGATCGAGCGCGAGGCGCAGGTCGAGATCGCCGAGTCGCTGGAGGCGTTCCCCTCCACGCTGCCCACCCGCCGCGAGAGCGCCTACGCCGCGTGGGTCGCCATCTCCGTGGGCTGCAACAACACCTGCACCTTCTGCATCGTCCCGGCCCTGCGCGGCAAGGAGAAGGACCGCCGCCCCGGCGACATCCTCGCCGAGGTCGAGGCGCTGGTCGCCGAGGGCGTCAGCGAGATCACGCTGCTCGGCCAGAACGTCAACGCCTACGGCTCGGACATCGGCGACCGCCAGGCGTTCTCCAAGCTGCTGCGGGCCTGTGGCCGCGTCGAGGGGCTGGAGCGCGTCCGCTTCACCTCGCCGCACCCCCGCGACTTCACCGACGACGTCATCGAGGCGATGGCCGCGACGCCGAACGTGATGCCGCAGCTCCACATGCCGTTGCAGTCCGGCTCCTCCCGCGTGCTGCGCGCGATGCGCCGCTCCTACCGGCAGGACCGCTACCTCGGGATCATCGAGAAGGTGCGGGCCGCGATCCCGGACGCCGCGATCACCACCGACATCATCGTGGGCTTCCCCGGCGAGACCGAGGAGGACTTCGAGGAGACCCTGCACGTGGTCCGCGAGGCCCGCTTCGCCCAGGCGTTCACCTTCCAGTACTCCAAGCGCCCGGGCACCCCGGCCGCCGACATGCCGGGACAGGTGCCCAAGGAGACCGTCCAGGCGCGGTACGAGCGGCTGGTCGCGCTCCAGGAGGACATCTCCTGGGCGGAGAACAAGAAGCAGGTCGGCCGCACCCTGCCGGTGCTGGTCGCCGAGGGCGAGGGACGCAAGGACGACGCCACCCGGCGGCTGTCCGGCCGCGCCCCCGACAACCGGCTGGTCCACTTCACCCGCCCCGAGGGCCCCGCTCCGCGCCCGGGCGCCGTCGCGACCGCCCCGTGAGAGCGCCCGGGCCGCCGCCCGGTGGCACACTCGCCGACCCCAGCAGAGGCGCCGCAAGAAGGCCCCCCGCCCGTGGGGGACCCCGCCGCCCCTGGGCCTGGTGTCGACCGTCCGCGTCACCTACGCCGCCCCGCACCACCTGCTCGCGGAGGGCCCCGTCCAGGACATCCGCCGCACCCGGGCCGGTGACGCCTGGGCGCGGCGCCAGGCGGCCCCGGCCGACGGTCCGCGAGGCGTCATGCTCGGCCTGCCGGCGGTCGGCGCCCCGGCGCCCGCGGCGGAGCCGGCCGGAGGATGCGCGGTCTGCTGAGGCCGCGCGGTTAGGCTGCGGCCATGCTTGTCGCCGCCGCCGTGTGCCCCTGTCCGCCGCTGCTGGTGCCCGAGGTGGCCCGAGGCGCCTCGGCGGAGCTGGACGACGCCCGCACCGCCTGTTACGACGCCGTCGCCGTCCTCGCCGCCGCACGCGCCGACCGGCTGCTGGTGGTCGGCGGCGCCGAGCCGGACGGCCGGGGCGCGTTCCCGCCGGGCACCCGCGGGTCGCTGCGCGGCTTCGGCGTGGACGTCGAGGTCGGCCTCGGCAAGGGCGAGCCGGGCCGGCGCGGGCTGCCGCCGTCGCTCACCGTGGGGGCCTGGCTGCTGGAGCGCACCGGGTGGCGCAACGCCCCCGTCGAGGGGATCGGCATCGCGGAGTCGCTGGAGCCGGAGCGCTGTGACGCGCTCGGCCGGGAGCTGGCCGCCGGGCCGGACCGGCTGGCCCTGCTGGTGATGGGGGACGGCAGCGCCTGCCGTTCGCCCAAGGCTCCCGGCTACCACGACGAGCGCGCCGCCGCGTTCGACGCCGCCGCCGCGCGGGCGCTGGGGGAGGCCAACACCGCCGCGCTCGCCGCGCTCGACGCCGGGCTGGCGGAAACGCTGCGGGTCGCGGGACGCTCGGGCTGGCAGGTGCTGGCCGGGGCGGCCGACGGGGCCGGGCTCGCCGGACGGCTCCTGTACGACGCGGCGCCGTACGGCGTCGGCTACTTCGTGGCGTCCTGGTCCTGACCCGGCCTTCCGTGGCCGCCCTGCCCGGGGCCCGGCGGGGAAGGGCTCCCGGCGTCCTACTGGCGGGCCTCCTCCCCGGCCTCGCGGTCGGCGGCCTCGGCCGCGGTCTGCTTGGGAATCTCCACGCCGTCGCCCCCCGTGGCCTCGGCGCCCTCGGCTGCCGTCGCCTCCTCGGGCGCCGCCCCGGCCTCCCCGGCCGCCGCGCCGGACGGCTGCTCGGTGCCCTGCCCGCGACTCTTCAACCAGGCCAGAATGCCCATAGCCACTCCTGATATCACTTGTGTCGGTAATGTCCCGCCCGCGAACGACGGGCGGAACCTCTAAACGAGAAACGACGCGCGGGGTCCCGCGTCACGTCACTCGTTCGAGGGCGCAGGACCGGATCTGGAAGACTGCCCGCGTGAACAGCGCCGCCTCCGCCCCCCAGGTCGTCGCCGTGGTGGGACCGACCGCGGCCGGGAAGTCCGACCTCGGGATCGCGCTCGCCCACCGGCTGGGCGGCGAGGTGATCAACGCCGACTCCATGCAGCTCTACCGGGGCATGGACATCGGCACGGCCAAGCTCACCCCGGCCGAGCGGGGCGGCGTTCCCCACCACCTGCTCGACATCTGGGACGTCACCGAGACGGCCAGCGTCGCCGCGTACCAGCGGCTCGCCCGCGACCGCGTCGAGCGGCTGCTGGCCGCCGGCCGCGTCCCCGTCCTGGTCGGCGGCTCCGGGCTCTACGTGCGGGCCGCCGTCGACCGGCTCGACTTCCCCGGCACCGACCCGGAGGTCAGGGCCCGGCTGGAGGCCGACCTCGCCCGCCACGGCAGCGGCGCCCTGCACGCCCGGCTCGCCGCCGCCGACCCGCCCGCCGCCGAGGCCATCCTCCCCGGCAACGGCAGGCGGATCGTCCGCGCCCTGGAGGTCATCGAGATCACCGGCCGGCCGTTCACCGCCAACCTGCCGGGCCCCGCCGACGAGCGCGACGTCTACCGCACCCTCCAGATCGGCGTCGCCGTGGACCGCGCCGAACTCGCCGCCCGGATCGCCGCCCGGGTGGACCGGATGTGGGCCGCCGGCCTCGTCGACGAGGTCCGCGCCCTGGAACGGGCCGGGCTCCGCGAGGGCCTCACCGCCTCCCGCGCCCTCGGCTACCAGCAGGTCCTGGCCGCGCTGGCCGGTGAGCGCACCGAGGCGGAGGCGCGCGAGGAGACCGTCAGGGCCACCCGGCGATTCGCCCGGCGGCAGGAGAGCTGGTTCCGCCGCGACCCGCGTGTGCGCTGGCTGGACGGGTCGCGCGAGGCGTCGGGAGACCTCGCGGAGAGGGCGTGGGACCTGCTCGAACGGGCGGTCACATCCTGATCACGTGATGGCATCGGGACGCTCCAGGCACCTGGGAGCGGCCGGATCACGTGCCATCATCGAGCAATGCCGCAGCTTTGAAACCGTTGAGCAGGGAGGGCGCGTGGCGATGGAGGCCGGCCCTCGCGAGAGCAACGGCACGACGGAAGGCGTTCCGCCCCGGCGTCCCGGCGACGACCCGCGCGCACCCGACCCCGTCCGGACCGACGTGTTCGCGGGCGCCCTGCCCGCCGATCCCGTCACGGATCCGCTCGGCGAAGGGGCGGGCGAGGCGGTCGAGATCATCGACGACTTCCGCGGCGACGAGTCCTACGCCGACCTGCGGCCTCCCCGGCGGCTCGGACTGGCCCTCTTCGCGCCCATCGTGGCCCTCAGCCTCGTCGGCTCGCTGATGTTCGCCTTCCCGCTCGCCTTCGCCTTCGACGAGACCGGCTCGGTCGTCGCCATGCTCGGCCTGCTCATCGGCTGCAGCGCCGCCGGCTGGGGCATGATGGCCGCCCGCCGCGCCGGTTACACCTGGCCGGGACTCCCGCCCCGGGGCTCCGGCCGCCGCCCGGACTGGCGGCTGCTCGCGCTCTACGGTCTCGGCGTGCTGCTCCTCGCCGTGCTCGCGGTCCTCCGCGTGGCCGCCCTCCGCTGAGTGTCGTCACGATCCGTTACGATCGCCGGGTGGGCACCATAGAGCAGCCCGTGCCGTTCCTCAAGGGACACGGCACGGAGAACGACTTCGTGATCATCCCCGACCTCGACGGCCGTCTCGCGCTGGGCGCCGCGGCCGTGGCGCGGCTGTGCGACCGGCGGGCCGGCCGCGGGGGTGACGGGCTGCTGCGCGTCGTGCGCGCCGCCGCCGAGCCCGCCGCCGGGGAGTGGGCCGGCGAGGCGGAGTGGTTCATGGACTACCGCAACGCGGACGGCAGCATCGCCGAGATGTGCGGGAACGGGGTGCGGGTCTTCGCGCGGTATCTGCGCCGCGCCGGGCTCGCCGGGGCCGGGGACCTGGCCGTCGCCACCCGGGCCGGGGTGCGCCGGGTCCGTTTCGAGGAGGACGGCGGCGTCACCGTCGCCATGGGAGCGGCCCGCCTGCCCGCCGGGCCCGACCCCTCCGTCACGGTCACCGTGGGCGACCGCGTCTGGCCCGCGCGCCATGTCGACATGGGGAACCCCCACGCGGTCGCGTTCGTCGCCGACCTCGCCGAGGCGGGCCCGCTGCTCGACGCGCCGTCCGTCCATCCGGCCGACGCCTATCCGCGCGGCACCAACGTCGAGTTCGTCGTGGACCGTGGGCCGCGCCACGTCGCGCTGCGGGTGCACGAGCGCGGCTCGGGGGAGACTCGCTCCTGCGGCACCGGCGCCTGCGCCGTCATGGTCGCCGCCGCCCGCCGCGACGGCCTGGACCCGGCGGCCGGCGGGGACGCCGTCACCTACACCGTGGACGTGCCGGGCGGCCGGCTGGTGATCACCGAGCACCCGGACGGCGAGGTCACCATGACGGGTCCCGCGGTCATCGTCGCGGAGGGGACGATCGACCCCGGATGGCTCGCCGCCGCCTCCGCGTGACCCTGCCGATACCGGCCGGGGCGCCTGTGGATTTCGGCCACGTTTCGCGGCACAAAGTCACTGGAATGGGTGATCCCACGCGATCGGGGCGGCCTGTGGTCAGTGGGGCGTGATGGGCTCGGTAGCATCAAGCACCGGCGCCGCCGCGGGATCACGGGGATGCGGTCCGGTCACGGACACCGCGGGAGGTGCGCACCCCTATGAGCGCAGAGGCGACCACACCGAGTGGGGCGGCCGGTTCACGCCGCGGTGGCCGCGGGGACATGCTGCGACTCCGCCGGCTCGGCCGCGCCGCCGTCCTGCGGACCGCCCTGCGGGGCAGACTGCCCGACGCGATCGAGCATCTGGCCCAGGCGCACCGCCGCCACCATCCGCGCGCCGACCTCGGCATCCTGCGCCGGGCCTACCTGCTGGCCGAATCCGCGCACCGCGGCCAGTTCCGCAAGAGCGGCGAGCCGTACATCACCCATCCGCTGGCCGTGACGCTGATTCTCGCCGAACTGGGCGCGGAGACCACCACACTGACGGCCTCCCTGCTGCACGACACCGTCGAGGACACCGAGGTGACCCTCGATCAGGTCCGCGCGGAGTTCGGCGACGAGGTCGGCCATCTGGTGGACGGCGTCACCAAGCTGGAGAAGGTCGAGTACGGCGCCGCCGCCGAGTCCGAGACGTTCCGCAAGATGCTCGTGGCCACCGGCAGCGATGTGCGGGTGATGTCGATCAAACTGGCGGACCGCCTGCACAACATGCGCACCCTCGGCGTGATGCGCCCGGAGAAGCAGGCGCGGATCGCGCGCGTCACCGGGGACGTCCTGATCCCGCTGGCCGAGCGGCTGGGCGTGCAGACGGTGAAGACCGAGCTGGAGGATCTGGTCTTCGCCATCCTCCAGCCCGAGGAGCACGTCACCGCCCGGGAGTTGATCCGGCGGCACGCCGACCGGCCCGATCCCCTCGCGGAGGTCGCGGACGCCGTGCGGGGCGTCCTGCGCGAGGCCGGGATCGCCGCCGAGGTCGTGATCAGGCCGCGGCACGTGCTGTCCGTCCACCGGGTCAGGCTCAAACGCGGCGAGCTGGGCCCGTACGACTACGGCCGCCTGCTGATCCTGGTCGGGGAGAACGCCGACTGTTACGCGGTCCTCGGCGAGCTGCACACCTGCTTCACCCCGGTCGTCTCGGAGTTCAAGGACTTCGTCGCGGCCCCCAAGTTCAACCTCTACCAATCGCTCCACACCGCGATCGCCCTCGACGCCGGGCAGGTCGCGGAGGTCCTGGTCCGCACCCACACCATGCACCGCGTCGCGGAGACCGGGGTCATCGCGCTCGGCGACCCGCACCACGCGGCGGAGGGCGAGCCGGTCGGCGACGACGCCGAGCGCGGCGATCCCACCCGCCCCGGCTGGCTGTCCCGGCTGCTGGACTGGCAGCGGCAGGCCCCCGACCCCGACACCTTCTGGAGCGCGCTCCGCGACGAGCTGGCCCGGGACCGTGAGATCACCGTCTTCGTGGACGCCGCCGAGGAGGGCCCGCTCCAGCTCCCGGTCGGCGCGACCTGCGTGGACGCCGCCTACGCCCGGCACGGCCAGGGCGCGCACGCCTGCATCGGCGTGCGGGTCAACGGACGGCTGGCGACGCTGCGGACCGTCCTGCACGACGGCGACACCGTGCAGCTCCTCCTGGCGTCCGACGGCAGTTGGGGGCCCTCCCCGGAGTGGCTCGACTACGCCACGACCCCGGCCGCCCGCATCCCCATCCGGCGCTGGCTCGACGCGGTCGCCGTCACTTACAACCTCCTCTACGCTCACGTGGCCCTCAGCAATCGAGTGATTTCCTTTCTTTTAGTCCCCACTTACATAGTCAGCCAGCCCGCTATGATCTCGTGCGTCTCGGACCGCGGCGTGCTTCCAGCATCCGCATCCGCGGCGGCATCAGGGGGGGGCATGCGGCCGCGCCCAGCCTCCCGACCCGCCCCCGCCCGCCCCGCCGGGCGGGGAGTCCGCGGCCGTGGTCGCGGGCGCGCCCGGCGCGCCCGTGCGGCTGGCCCGCTGCTGTACGCCCGTGCCGCCCGACGCGGCCTCCGGCTTCGCCGTTCGCGGCGGCGCGGTCACCGTGCACCGGCGGGACTGTCCGGCCGCCGCCGACATGACCGCGGCGGGGCGGCGTCCGCTGCCGGTGACCTGGCGCTCCGGCTCCGTCGGCTGCCGCGTCACGCTGCACGCCGAGGCCCTCGGCCGGCCGGAGCTGCTGGCCGACCTGACCGAGGCCCTGGCCGCGCACGGCGCCGCGGTGCTGGCGGCCGAGGTCGAGCCGCCGCGCGAGCACCGCGTGCGGCACACGTACACGCTGCGGCTGCCCGACGCGTCCGGGCTGCCGAGGTTGATGAGGGCCATGCGGCGGGTACCCGGCGTCTACGACGTCACGCGGGCGGCCCGGCTCCAGTCCTGAGCGGGGGCTCCGGCGCGGCGCCCGCCAAATCGGGGTGACGCCCGGAAAGGGGCGTGCCACTATGGAAATCTGCTTCCGGGGGCGGCGGAATGTTCCGGACCGCCCGGGCGTTGCGGGAGAAGCAGTCCCTTTCATCCGACCTTAAGGACCGCATTGACCTTCTCTTCCCTTCCACAGGACACCAACCAGCGCGGCGCAGCCGGTCGCCGGGCCGACGCCCTGATGGATGAGGACGCAGCCCGGAGCACCTTCGACGAGGAGCGGGACGGCGAGCAGTTCGACCGCGACGAGCGGGCAGCGCTCCGTCGCGTCGTGGGGCTCTCGACCGAGCTCGAGGACGTCACCGAGGTCGAGTACCGCCAGTTGCGCCTGGAGCGCGTCGTGCTGGTGGGCGTCTGGACCTCCGGCACGGCCCGGGACGCGGAGAACTCCCTCGCGGAGCTCGCCGCGCTGGCCGAGACCGCCGGCGCCGTCGTCCTGGACGGAGTGATCCAGCGCCGCGACAAGGCCGATCCCGCCACGTACATCGGCTCCGGCAAAGCCAAGGAGCTGCGGGACATCGTGCTGGAGACCGGCGCCGACACCGTCGTGTGCGACGGTGAGCTCAGCCCCGGCCAGCTCATCCACCTGGAGGATGTCGTCAAGGTGAAGGTGGTCGACCGCACCGCCCTGATCCTCGACATCTTCGCCCAGCACGCCAAGTCCCGCGAGGGCAAGGCGCAGGTCTCCCTGGCGCAGATGCAGTACATGCTGCCGCGGCTGCGCGGCTGGGGTCAGTCGCTGTCGCGTCAGATGGGCGGCGGCGGATCCAGCGGAGGCGGCGGCATGGCGACCCGCGGCCCCGGTGAGACCAAGATCGAGACCGACCGGCGGCGGATCCGCGAGAAGATGGCGAAGATGCGCCGGGAGATCGCGGAGATGAAGACCGGCCGCGACCTCAAGCGGCAGGAGCGGCACCGCAACAAGGTGCCCTCGGTCGCCATCGCCGGGTACACCAACGCCGGCAAGTCCTCGCTGCTCAACCAGCTCACCGGCGCGGGCGTGCTGGTGGAGAACGCGCTGTTCGCCACCCTCGACCCGACCGTGCGCAGGTCCACGACCCCCAGCGGCCGGCTGTACACGCTGGCCGACACCGTCGGGTTCGTGCGGCATCTGCCGCACCACCTGGTCGAGGCGTTCCGCTCCACGATGGAGGAGGTCGGCGACGCCGACCTGATCCTGCACGTGGTGGACGGCTCGCACCCGGTGCCCGAGGAGCAGCTCGCGGCCGTCCGCGAGGTGATCAACGAGGTCGGGGCGAAGGACATCCCGGAGATCGTGGTGGTGAACAAGGCGGACGCCGCCGACGAGCTCACCCTCCAGCGCCTGCTGCGCGCCGAGAAGCGGGCGATCGCCATCTCGGCGCACACCGGGCAGGGCATCCCCGAGCTGCTGGCCTGGATCGACGCGGAGCTGCCGCACCCCGAGGTCGAGCTGGAGGCCCTGGTGCCGTACACCGAGGGGGCGCTGGTCTCCCGGGTGCACGCGGAGGGCGAGGTTCTGGTGGAGGAGCACACGGGAGAGGGCACGCTGCTCAAGGCCCGGGTGCACGCCGAGCTGGCCGCCGCGCTGGAGCCTTTCGTCCCGGCGGGTACCAGCGGGTAGTACGCGGTTTAGCATGGTCCGGACGGCGCGTATCCCGCCCGGGAACGCGACCCCAGAAAGAGCCGGGAGAGCTGCATCGTGTTGCGCACCATGTTCAAGTCGAAGATCCACCGTGCCACGGTGACCGAGGCCGACCTCCACTACGTCGGCTCGGTCACCGTGGACGCGGACCTCATGGAGGCCGCGGATCTGCTGCCGGGCGAGCTGGTCCACATCGTGGACATCACCAACGGAAGCCGCCTGGAGACCTATGTCATCGAGGGCGAACGCGGCTCGGGTGTCATCGGGATCAACGGCGCCGCCGCCCACCTCGTCAAGCCGGGCGATCTGGTCATACTGATCAGTTACGCGCAGGTGGAGGACGCCGAGGCCCGCCGGATGAAGCCCGCCGTCGTGCACGTGGACGCCGCGAACCGCGTGGTGCGGCTCGGCGAGGACCCGTCCGAGCCGGTGCCGGGATCGGACACGACGCGCAGCCCGCTGGCCGTGGCCCGCGCGTAGCGCCGTCACAGCGAGCCGACGCCGAGGGGCCCGGCACCCACCGCGGGGTGGGTGCCGGGCCCCTCGTGTGTTCCGGGGACGGTCAGCCGCCGTTGACCTCGGAACTCACGTAGTCCAGGACGTCCTGCGCCTCCACGTCGAGCCGCGGCCCCGCGAGCCAGGTGCTCTCCATCGGGCCGATGGAGTTGACCGAGACCAGCTCCGGGTCGCCGTTCTCGTTGGTGCGCAGCCAGGGGCCGCCCGAGGAGCCACCGGTCATGGTGCAGCCGGCCCAGTACATGACGGGCATCGTCGCGTCGAGCGACAGACGGCCCGGGTAGTCGACGCAGCTGTACATCAGGGCGCCGTCGTACGGGTCGCCCGCCGGGAAGCCGTACAGCGTCACCGCGCCGAGGCCGGAGACCGCGGGGGCGTCGAAGTTGACGTCGAGGGCGGCGCCGACGGTTTCCTCCAGGGAGAGGCCGCTGCCGTTCTCCGGCTCGACCGACATGACCGCGAAGTCGCCGTGCGCGCCGCCGCCGCCCATCGCGCTGCCGTTGTCGATCCAGTACTGGGTGGTCGAGACGTAGTTCGCCCACCAGACGCCGTAGGGCGCGACGTCCTCGTAGGCCGCGGAGTTGACCTCTTCCGGGGTCAGGCCGTTGTTGTTGTAGGCCGGGACGAAGCTCAGGTTGCGGTACCAGCCGCCGCCCGCGCCGGCGTGCACGCAGTGGCCGGCGGTGGCGACCAGGTTCGACTGGCCGGGCGCGTTCGGGTCCTTGATGACGGTGCCGGAGCAGACCATCGGGCCCTCGGGGCTGTCGAAGAACACCTTGCCGATCGGGGCGCCGTTCTCGGTGTAGGGCGTCGGTACCTGCTCGGCCCCGACGGGCGCGGGCTCGGGGTCGGTGATGCCCCGGTCGGCCATCGGGTCGTCGGCCTCGGGCGCGTTCTGGTCCTCGTCGATCTGGTCGTCCTCGATCGACTGCCCCGGGTCCTCGGCCTCCTCCATCCGGTCCTGGTCCCACAGACCGTCGATGATCGGGTTGACGAAGTCACCGATCTCGCGGAGCCAGGTCTCCTCGTCCCACTCCGCCCAGGCGCCGTCCATCCAGGCCTCGACGTCGAACTCGAACGGCAGATTGTCGATCAGGTCCTGGAGCTGCTCGTCGCCGGTGCTCGCCTCCTCGGTGGGCTGCGCCGAGGCGTCCGAGTCGTCGTCCCCGTTGCACGCGGTGGCGGTCAGCGCGAGAGCGGCGGCCATCGCCGTGGCCGCGAGGGCGGCGCGGCGCCGTGGCCGCTGCCTGGGTATCGATGACATGGGTGTTTTCCCCCTGAGAATGCTTAACGAATCCGGTGGTGACACGCTCTCCGGCGTGGCCGAAGTGCCCCCCAACTATGCCGGTGTTGCTCTGGACGGCGGCAGCCGGGTCCGCGGTTCCGTTCCGGTCGTGGGGGCGCGTCGAAGGAGTTTGCCACATGCCCGTGATCACCGGCGCCCGCCGTCGTTACCACGGATGGGGGAACGCCCCTGACCTCGGTGAACAGCGACGAAGGAGGAGGCGCGGAGGGCCGGTTCCGGTACGGATCGGTCGCGCGCCGCACACGGATGAACGCACGTTACCGGCCAGATCCGGACACCGGGCGGGAACGGCAGCCGGTCCTCGGCCGTCTCGCCCGGATCCTCGACCCCACGGTGCCCCGCCAGCGACGCGGCGGCACGGCGCAGGACGGCCCGGTGGGAAAGTGCGGCGGACTCGCCGGTGCCGACCCGCTGGAGCACGCCGACCCCGGCCGGGCCGCCGACGCCGCCTGTGTGGAGAACCTGCTGCGCTGCTGGGTGCGCGAGACGGACGCCGCCCGGCCCGCCGGCGGCGAACTGCGGCTCCCGCTGCCCGCGTCCGGCGCCGCGCTGCGGATCCCCGTACGGCACTGGTCGGCCACCGGCTGGCACCGGTTCGGCGCGCCCGCGCTGGTGGGGGCGCCCGCCGGGGCCGGGCCGGTGGACGCCGTCACGCTCGCCGCGCTGCTGGCCCGCGAGGGCGGCGCGGACCGCGGCCCGGACGGGGACGCGGAGGCCACCGCCCTGGTGGGCAGGGTCGCGGACTCCGCCCTGCGGACCGCCGCGTTCCTGGCCGCGCGCCGGGCCCGGCCCGGCCCGGCGGCGCACGGGCACGCGTTCCTCGACGCGGAGCAGTCGCTGCTGTTCGGGCACCCGTTCCACCCGGCGGCCAAGAGCCGGGAGGGGCTGGCCGGGGAGGAGGCGGGCCGCTGGTCGCCGGAGCTGCGCGGCGCGTTCCGGCTGCGCGGGCTGGCGGTGGACCGTTCCGTGCTCGCCCCCGGCTCGGCCTGGCCCGAGGCGGGCACGCCCGTGCCCGCCGAGGCGCTGGCCGCCCGGCCCGCCGGGGGCGGGCTGGCGCTGCCCGCCGGGACCGCGCCGCTGCCGCTGCATCCGTGGCCGGCGCGCGACGTGGTGCGCCGGCCGGCGGTCGCCGCGCTGCTGGACGCGGGGCTGCTGCACGACCTCGGCGAGCACGGGGAGTTCTGGCACCCCACGTCCTCGGTGCGCACGGTCCACCGGCCCGGGGCGCCGGCCATGCTCAAGTTGTCGCTGGGGCTGCGGATCACCAACTCCCGCCGCGAGAACCTCCGCAAGGAGTCGCACCGAGGCGTCGAGGCACACCGTCTGCTGGCGGGCGGGCTCGGCGCCGAGTGGCGTGCGGCGTTCCCCGAGGGCCCCGGGTTCGACATCGTCCGCGACCCGGCCTGGCTCGGCGTCGACGACACCGCGGGGCGGCCCGTTCCCGGCCTGGACACCGTCCTGCGGCACAGCCCGTTCGGGCCGGACGACGACGCGCTCTGCCTGGCCGCGCTGACCGCGCTCCGCCCGTGGCCCGGCCGGCCGGAGCGGGAGCTGCGGTCGCGGCTCGGCGTCCTCGTCGGGGCGCTGGCGGAGCGCACCGGGCGCGCCGTCCCGGCCGTCGCCGCCGAGTGGCTGCTGCGCTATCTCCGGGCGGTGGTCCGGCCGTTGCTCTGGCTCGACGGGCGGGCGGGCATCGCGCTGGAGGCCCACCAGCAGAACACCGTCGTGCTGCTGGACGCGGCCGGGTGGCCGGCCGGCGGCCGGTTCCGCGACAACCAGGGGTACTACTTCCGCGCCTCGCACCGCGACGCGCTCCGGCGGCGGCTGCCGGGCGTCGGCGAGGACTCGGACACCTTCGTGGCCGACGAGGTCGCCGACGAGCGCTTCGCCTACTACCTCGGCGTCAACAACGTGTTCGGGCTGATCGGCGCGTTCGGCTCCCAGGGCCTGGCCGACGAGGAGGTGCTGCTCGCGGCGTTCCGCGGTTTCCTGGCGGGGGAGGCGCGCGGCGCGGGCGACGGGCCCGTCTCGCCGCTGGTCGCCCACCTGCTCGGGGCCAGGACCCTGCGCTGCAAGGCCAACCTCCTCACCCGGCTGCGCGGTCTGGACGAGCTGGTCGGCCCGGTCGACGGCCAGTCCGTGTACGTCACCGTCGCCAACCCGCTCGTCACGTCCTGACACACACCCGGCGGATCCCGGAGCGGATCCCGAAGCGCGAAGGAGGCGCCGTGCCCGTCCCCGGCACCGACGACGGCGAGGACACCGCGGACCTCGAACTGCCGCCCGACCTGACCGGCGCACCCGCCGGGTACGGCGACGGCGAGCGACCGGCGGCGGACCGGCCCGACCTGCTGGACAACGTCGGCGACTGGGGCCCCATCGCCACCGCCGTCGGCGTCTTCCAGCTCATCCCCGTCCACCTCGCCCGCGACCTGTCGCTCATCGCCACCTGGATGAACGACCCGGAGGTGCACGCCTTCTGGCGGCTGGCGGGCCCGGACGAGGACACGGCCGCGCACATCGCGCGGCAGCTCGACGGCGACGGCCGCAGCCGGCCCTGCCTCGGCGTCCTGGACGGCTTGCCGATGAGCTACTGGGAGATCTACCGCGCCGATCTGGACCCGCTCGCCCGGTACTACCCGTCGCGGCTCCACGACACCGGGGTGCACGTCCTGATCGGCAGCGCCGAGGACCGGGGCCGGGGGCTGGGCACCGCGCTGCTGCGCGGCGTCGTGGACCTCGTGCTGCGCAACCGGCCGCGCTGCGCCCGCGTCGTCGCCGAGCCCGACGTGCGCAACGCCGCCTCGCTGGCGGCCTTCCGCGCCGCGGGCTTCCGCAGGGTGACCGACGCCGAGCTGCCGGGCAAGTGTGCGGCGCTGATGATCAGGGACCGCTGAGCGGCCCGTGCCCGGTCACTCGTCCGTGCGGAAACCGCCCGGCGGCGGCGGTGGTTGGCCGGGCCGGGGGACCGTGCGCGGGGCTGTCCCGATTCCGTCGCGCGCTCCCGGGCGCGGGCCACGGTTGTCGGAGCCGCCGCGTAAGGTGACTGCCCTATGACTGTCACATCCGGGGAGCCCTCCGCGCCCATCGAGTTGTCCGAGTCCGAGGAGCCGCGAGAGGGCGGGGAGTCGGGGGAGTCCGCCGGGCCCGCCCTCACCGACCTGCTGCGCGCCGCCGTCGCCGCCGTGGGCGGCGCGGAGCGGCCGGGCCAGGTCGCCATGGCGGAGGCGGTGGCCGCGGCCATCGAGGACGGCACGCATCTGCTGGTCCAGGCGGGCACGGGGACCGGTAAGTCGCTGGGGTATCTGGTGCCGGCGGTGGCGCGGGGCGACCGCGTCGTCGTCGCCACCGCGACGCTGGCGCTCCAGCGGCAGCTTGTCGAGCGGGACCTGCCGCGCACGGTCGACGCGTTGCGCCCGCTGCTGCGCCGCCGTCCCGAGTTCGCCACGCTCAAGGGCCGGTCGAACTATCTGTGTCTGCACCGCCTGCACGAGGGCGTGCCGCAGGAGGACGAGGACGGGCTGTTCGACCCCTTCGAGGCCGCTCAGCAGGCGGTCGGGGGGCCGACCAGCAGGCTGGGCAAGGACCTGCTGCGGCTGCGCGACTGGGCCGACGAGACCGAGACCGGGGACCGCGACGACCTGACGCCCGGCGTTTCGGACCGGGCCTGGTCGCAGGTGTCGGTCGCGTCGCGGGAGTGCCTGGGGGCCAGCCGGTGCGCGTACGGGGCGGAGTGCTTCGCCGAGGCCGCCCGGGAGCGGGCGAAGCTGGCGGAGGTCATCGTCACCAACCACGCGCTGCTGGCCATCGACGCCATCGAGGGCGCTCCGGTGCTGCCCGGGCACGACGTGCTGATCGTCGACGAGGCGCACGAGCTGGTGTCCCGGGTGACCGGCGTCGCCACCGGCGAGCTGACCCCCGGATCGGTCAACCGCGCGGTGCGGCGGGCGGCCCGGCTCATCGACGAGAAGATCGCGGACCAGTTGCAGACGGCGTCCGAGACCTTTGAGCGGCTGATGGAGCTGGCGCTGCCGGGGCGGCTGGAGGAGCTTCCGGAGGAGCTGGGGTACGCGCTGGCCGCGCTGCGGGACGCGTCCCGCGCGGTGATCACCGCGCTGGGGAACACGCGGGACGCGTCGGTGGCCGACGAGGACGCGGTGCGCAAGCAGGCGCTGGCCTCGATCGAGACGATCCAGGACGTGGCGGACCGGATCACCCAGGGCTCCGAGTACGACGTGGTCTGGTTCGAGCGGCACGACCGGTATGGCGCGTCCCTGCGGGTGGCGCCGCTGTCCGTCTCGGGGCTGCTGCGGGAGAAGCTGTTCGCGGAGCGCTCGGTGGTGCTCACCTCGGCGACGCTCAAGCTGGGCGGCGACTTCAACGGCGTCGGCGCCTCCCTGGGCCTGGCCCCGGAGGGGCGGCACGGCGAGGAGTTCCCGGAGTGGAAGGGCCTGGACGTGGGCTCGCCGTTCGACTACCGGAAGCAGGGCATTCTCTACGTCGCGCAGCACCTGTCGCCGCCCGGCCGGGAGGGCAGCCGCGCCGACATGCTGGACGAGCTGGCCGAGCTGGTGGAGGCGGCGGGCGGGCGGACGCTCGGGCTGTTCTCCTCGATGCGGGGCGCGCAGGCGGCGGCCGAGGAGCTACGGGGGCGGCTGGACATGCCGATCCTGCTCCAGGGAGAGGAGACGCTGGGGGAGCTGATCCGGACGTTCGCCGACGATCCGCGCACCTGCCTGTTCGGCACGCTCTCGCTCTGGCAGGGCGTGGATGTGCCGGGGCCGAGCTGTCAGCTCGTGGTGATGGACCGCGTCCCGTTCCCCCGCCCGGACGACCCGCTCGTCAGCGCCCGGCAGAAGGCGGTCGAGGAAGCGGGGGGCAATGGGTTCATGGCGGGCGCCGCGACGCACGCCGCGCTGCTGATGGCGCAAGGGGCGGGGCGGCTGATCCGGGCCACGGGGGATCGCGGCGTCGTTGCCGTGCTGGACCCCCGGCTGGCGAAGGCGCGGTACGGAGCGTTCCTCCGCGCCTCCATGCCCGACTTCTGGTACACGCCCGACCGCAATCAGGCGCGCCGGTCGCTCGCCGCGATCGACGCGGCGGCACGGGCCGCCGCACCATGAGGAGCAGGGGGCGGTCGGCGCGGCGCGTCAGATCCGGCGCATGACGGCGACGACCTTGCCGAGGATGGTCGCCTCGTCGCCGGGGATCGGCTGGTACGCGGCGTTGTGCGGCAGCAGCCAGATCTGGCCGTCCTCCCGCTTGAAGCGCTTCACGGTGGCCTCGCCGTCCAGCATGGCGGCCACGATGTCGCCGTTCTCCGCGACGGGCTGGCGGCGGACCGTGACCCAGTCGCCGTCGCAGATGGCGGCCTCGATCATCGAGTCCCCGACGACCTTCAGCACGAACAGCTCGCCGTCCCCGACGAGCTGGCGGGGCAGGGGGAAGACGTCCTCGACGGACTCCTCCGCGAGGATCGGGCCGCCGGCCGCGATCCGGCCGACCAGCGGGACATAGGAGGCGGCGGGCTTGCCGGCCGTGTCCGCGGCCTGGGGGGTGGGCGTGTCGGAGCCGCGCACCTCGTAGGCCCGGGGGCGGTGCGGGTCGCGGCGGAGGAAGCCCTTGCGCTCCAGCGCCATGAGCTGGTGGGCCACGGACGAGGTGCTGGAGAGCCCCACGGCCTGGCCGATCTCCCGCATCGACGGAGGGTATCCCCGGCGCTGGACGGAGTCGCGGATGACCTCGATGACCCGGCGCTGACGGTCGGTGAGGCCGGAGCTGTCGGCCCTGATACCCGGTGGCCGGCCGGGCAGCGAGCGGGCGGGCGTGGCGCCGGGGGGCCCCAGCCGGTCCTGGCGGCGCTCAGCGGCGGTGATGGCGTCGTCTGCTGCGGTGGTCATGTCGGCCCCTTCTCGGTGGTACGCGCTAGTCAGACAACGGTAGTTGCTATCGAAAGGTTGCGCCAAACACACGTTCGAGTGAAATATCGCAGATCGCCTGACGGGAGCCCAAAACCGGGTGTATGACACCGCCGTTCCCGGCGGGTCGGCCGCGAACGGTAACCGCCTGTGCGATAGCCTCCCATGCGGCTCCCGCTCGTCCGACCCCGGGTCCCGGTTTGTCGCGGCGCGACACCCGGTCCGGCGATGGTCCGACGATATTGACAGCCGACCCCTAGATGTAGTGGTTTGCTGACTGGTGGCTCCCTACAAATTGTGTCCCGGGTCATCACGTGTGGCCGTTATCGCCTATGCTGGGGATCGCCCCGGCGGGTTGTTCGAACAGCCCGGCGAGGCTGCGGCGTCGTGCCCGCGCATCCCGCGTCGGCACGCTGCGTCACCAAGCGGTCGGAGCGGCCTCCGGCATGGCCGCCGGAGCGGTCCCAGTGGTCGGGAAAGGGAGAGAACCATGCACTGCCCCTTCTGCCGGCACCCCGACAGCCGCGTCGTCGACAGCCGTACCGCCGACGACGGCACCATGATCCGCCGCCGCCGCCAGTGTCCGAACTGCTCCCGGCGGTTCACCACGGTGGAGACCGCCTCGCTCATGGTGATCAAGCGCAGCGGCGTCACGGAGCCGTTCAGCCGGAACAAGGTGATCGCCGGGGTGCGCAAGGCGTGCCAGGGCCGCCCCGTGACCGAGGACGCCCTCGCCCAGCTCGGCCAGCGCGTCGAGGAGGCGGTGCGCGCGACCGGCAGCGCCGAGCTGTCCACGCACGACGTCGGCCTGGCCATACTCGGGCCGCTCCGCGAGCTGGACCTGGTGGCCTATCTGCGCTTCGCGTCCGTCTACCGGGCCTTCGACTCGCTGGAGGACTTCGAGGCCGCCATCGCCGAACTGCGCGAGGGATTCCCCGCGGACGGCGAACGGCCGGGGCCCCCGCCCGCGCGGACCGGCGCCGACAAGAGCTGACCGGGGCGCATCGCGGCGCTCCGGCCGATGGAAAGACACCACGTGACCCCGCCCCCGGGCCGGGTCGCACCAGGGCGTTATGCCCGATCAGGGAGGCGGAATGACTGAGACGACGAGCGGCCCGGCACGAGGCTCCCGTGCCAGGGGTGGCAAGGGCGGCAAGGGTCTGCGGATCGAGCGCGTCCACACCACCCCCGGCGTGCACCCTTACGACGAGGTGGTGTGGGAGCGCCGTGACGTCGTCATGACCAACTGGCGCGACGGCTCGATCAACTTCGAGCAGCGCGGCGTCGAGTTCCCCGACTTCTGGTCGGTGAACGCGGTCAACATCGTCACGAGCAAGTATTTCCGCGGCGCGGTCGGCACCCCGCAGCGCGAGACCGGCCTCAAGCAGCTCATCGACCGTGTGGTGCGGACGTACCGCCGCGCCGGTGAGGACTTCGGGTACTTCGCCTCCCCGGAGGACGCCGAGGTCTTCGAGCACGAGCTGGCGTACGCGCTGCTGCACCAGATCTTCAGCTTCAACTCGCCGGTGTGGTTCAACGTCGGCACCAAGCAGCCGCAGCAGGTCAGCGCCTGTTTCATCCTCTCCGTCGACGACTCCATGGAGTCGATCCTCGACTGGTACAAGGAGGAGGGGATGATCTTCAAGGGCGGTTCGGGCGCGGGCCTGAACCTGTCGCGCATCCGTTCCTCCAAGGAACTGCTCTCCTCCGGCGGCAACGCCTCGGGTCCCGTCTCCTTCATGCGCGGCGCGGACGCGTCGGCCGGGACGATCAAGTCGGGCGGCGCGACGCGCCGGGCGGCCAAGATGGTCGTGCTGGACGTGGACCACCCGGACGTGGAGGCCTTCATCGAGACCAAGGTGAAGGAGGAGGAGAAGATCCGCGCGCTGCGGGACGCGGGCTTCGACATGGATCTGGGCGGCGACGACATCACGTCGGTGCAGTACCAGAACGCGAACAACTCGGTGCGCGTCACCGACGAGTTCATGCGGGCCGTGGAGGCCGGTGACCGGTTCGGCCTGCGGGCGAGGACCAGCGGCGAGATCATCGAGGAGGTCGACGCGCGCGGCCTGTTCCGCAAGATGGCCGAGGCCGCCCACGCCTGCGCCGACCCGGGCATCCAGTACGACGACACGATCAACCACTGGCACACCTCGCCCGAGTCCGGCCGGATCACCGCGTCGAACCCGTGCAGCGAGTACATGCACCTGGACAACTCGAGCTGCAACCTGGCGTCGTTGAACCTGATGAAGTTCCTCGCCGACGACGGCGAGGGCCACCAGTCGTTCGACGCGGTCCGGTTCGCCAAGGTCGTCGAACTGGTCATCACCGCGATGGACATCTCCATCTGCTTCGCGGACTTCCCGACCCGGAAGATCGGCGAGACCACGCGCGCCTTCCGCCAGCTCGGCATCGGCTACGCCAACCTCGGCGCGCTGCTGATGGCGACCGGCCACGCGTACGACTCGGACGGCGGCCGGGCCCTGGCCGGCGCCATCACCTCGCTGATGACCGGTACCTCCTACCGTCGCTCGGCCGAACTGGCCGCGGTCGTCGGCGCGTACGACGGGTACGCCCGTAACGCGGACGCCCACAACCGGGTCATGCGCCAGCACGCCGACGCCAACGACGCCGCGAAGCGGATGGACGACCTGGACACCCCGGTCTGGGCGGCGGCCACCGAGGCGTGGCGGGACGTGCTGCGTCTGGGCAGGAAGCACGGGTTCCGCAACGCCCAGGCGTCCGTGCTGGCCCCGACCGGCACCATCGGCCTGATGATGGACTGCGACACCACGGGCATCGAGCCCGACCTGGCGCTGGTGAAGTTCAAGAAGCTGGTCGGCGGCGGCTCGATGCAGATCGTGAACAACACGGTGCCCAAGGCACTCAAGCGTCTGGGATACCAGCCGGAGCAGGTCGAGGCGATCGTCGCGCACATCGCCGAGCACGGCAATGTCGTGGACGCCCCGGGGTTGCGGGCGGAGCACTACGAGGTCTTCGACTGCGCGATGGGCGAGCGGTCGATCGCGCCGATGGGCCATGTGCGGATGATGGCGGCGACCCAGCCGTTCCTCAGCGGCGCCATCTCCAAGACGGTCAACATGCCGAGTACCAGCACCGCCGACGACGTCGCGGAGATCTACCTCCAGGGGTGGAAGCTCGGCGTCAAGGCGCTCGCGGTGTACGTGGAGAACAGCAAGGTCGGCCAGCCGCTCTCCGCGAAGAAGAAGGAAGGGGAGGGCGAGCGGGCCACCGGTTCCGCGGTGGCGCCCGAGCCGGAGAAGGTCGTGGAGTACCGGCCCGTCCGCAAGCGGCTGCCGAAGGGCCGGCCCGGGATCACCACCTCGTTCACGGTGGGCGGCGCCGAGGGCTACATGACGGCGAACTCCTACCCGGACGACGGGCTGGGCGAGGTCTTCCTGAAGATGTCCAAGCAGGGCTCCACCCTCGCGGGCATGATGGACGCCTTCTCGATCGCCGTCTCGGTGGGCCTCCAGTACGGCGTGCCGCTGGAGACGTACGTCTCGAAGTTCACCAACATGCGCTTCGAGCCGGCCGGCATGACCGACGACCAGGACGTCCGGATGGCGCAGTCCATCGTGGACTACATCTTCCGCCGGCTGGCGCTGGACTTCCTGCCCTTCGAGACGCGGTCGGCCCTGGGCATCCACACGGCGGGCGAGCGGCAGCGGCATCTGGAGACCGGCTCCTACGAGCCGTCCGACGAGGACATGGACGTCGAGGGGCTCTCGCAGTCCGCTCCTCTCCAGGCGCAGTCGGCCCCCCCGGCCGGTGGCGCGGCGTCCGGCCCGCCCGCGGTGGCGGCCCCGGAGGAGGAGCGGCCCGCGCCGAAGGAGGCGCACAGCTCCACCGAGCTGCTGGAGATCCAGCACGGTCTGAACGCGGACGCGCCGCTGTGCCTGTCCTGCGGCACCAAGATGCGCCGCGCCGGAAGCTGCTACCTGTGCGAGGGCTGCGGCTCCACCAGCGGTTGTAGCTGACGGTCCCCGGTGCCCCCCGCCGTGCCGCGCGCGGTGGGGGGCACGGTGGTGCCCGGGCGCGGCTGCGCGTTCCGGCCGGTTCCGTGAGGATGGAGGCGGCGGAAGGCGACAACCCATGGGGCGATCGTGAACAGCGTGATTCTGGTGACCGGCGGTACGGGGACGCTCGGCCGTGAGGTCGTGCGCCGGCTGCTGGAGGACGAGCACGAGGTGCGGGTGCTCAGCCGCCGGGGGCGGGACGAGGGGGGGGGGGGGGGGGCCGCGCGGGCGGGCTCTTATACACATCTGACATCTGTTGGACGCGCTCTACTGCCGGTGCCGACGAAGAGGGTGTCGCTCACGACCAGCCTAGCTCGCCTTCGCGCTGGTCTTGTTCGTGATGGGCGGCCCGCCAGTTCCTCCACTAGCCCCTTCGCCGGCAGGGTCGGATGTGGATAAGAGCCGGGGTGCGGGGCGACCTGGGGAGTGGCGACGGGCTCGGGGCGGCGCTGGCCGGGACCGATGCCGTGGTGCACTGCGCGACGGCGGCCGGGCCGCGCGATGTGGCGATGACGCGGCGGCTGACGGACGCGGCGCGGGACGCGGGGGTGGCCCATCTGGTGTACGTCTCGATCGTCGGTGTCGACCGGGCGCCGGGCTTCCCCTATTACCGGGCCAAGGCGGAGTGCGAGCGGATCGTCGCGGAGTCCGGGCTGCCCTGGACGGTGCTGCGGGCCACCCAGTTCCACGAACTGATCACCCGGGTGGTGGCGGCGCAGCGGTGGCTGCCGGTGGTGTTCACGCTGGGCGGCGGGGTGCGGTTGCAGCCGGTGTCGGCGCGCGAGGTGGGCGAGCGGCTGGCGCGGCTCGCCGTCGGGGAGCCCGGGGGACGGGTCGCGGATATGGCGGGGCCGGAGATCCGTACGGCGCGTGAGCTGACGCGGGCCGCGGCGCGGGCGACCGGGCGGGTGGCGGGGCTCCGGCCGGTGGTGCCGCTGCGGCTGCCGGGCCGGACGTTCCGCGCGGTGCGGGAGGGCGCGCTGCTGGCGCCGGACCGCGCGGTGGGCCGGGTCGCGTTCGGGGACTTCCTGGCGGCGCGGTGAGCTTGGGTGGGGCGTGCGTGCCGGGGTGGCCGCGTGATCTCCGATGTCGTGCGCCCCTGGCGTGAGTTGGCCGTACGATGGCGCGGTGCTGGTCAAGTGGATGCGGTGCGCTGTGGTCGACCGAGTCGGCTTCGAGCGCGGGCAGCGGAAGTGGGCGGGGCTGCTCGGCGAGCCGGGGTTCCGGGCCCAGGGCGGCGGTTGGAGCCGGACCCGGCCGGGTGTCGCGCATCTCTTCGGTTTCTGGGAGAGCCGCGCGTTCTACGACTCGTTCATGGCCCGCTCCCACGACCGGCTCGCGGCGGCGCAGAACGGCACCTTCCAGGACATGCGGGTGCGGCTCTTCCAGTACCGCTTCGACGTCAAGATGGGATTCGAGCCGCGCTTCACCGAAGCCGATCTGCTGCGGGTGGCGCACTGCCGGGTCCGCCGGGAGCGGGCCGAGCACTTCGCGCTGATGCAGGAGAAGGTGTGGAACCCGGCGATGGCCGGCTCGCCCGGCATGCTGCGGGGGGTGTTCGCCGAGGCCGAGCCGGACTGCGAGTTCCTGGTGCTGTCCATGTGGGACTCGGCGGCGGAACGCGCCAAGTACCGCACCGAGCGGGTGGAACGGCTGGCGCTGCGCGCCCAGACCGGTGCCGATGTCACGGCGATCGCCGGCGACGTGATCGACATGGAACCGTCCTGGACGGTCTGACGGGTGCCAGCGGAGCGACCGGCTCCGCCCGCGCCGCCGAACTAGGCTGACTCCATGGCACAGCCCCGGCGCATCGTCCTCCTGCGGCACGGAGAGTCCCAGGGGAACTATGACGACTCCGTCTACGAACACGTTCCCGATCACGCGCTGGCGCTGACGGAGAAGGGCAGGCGACAGGCCGAGGCCGCCGGGCAGCGGCTGCGCGCGGTCTTCGGGCGGGAGCGGGTGTCCGCGTATGTCTCCCCGTACCGCCGGACGCACGAGACGTTCCACGCCCTGGGCCTCGACCCCTCCCTGGTGCGGGTGCGCGAGGAGCCTCGGCTGCGCGAACAGGACTGGGGCAACTGGCAGGACCGCGAGGACGTGCTCCGGCAGAAACGGTCCCGCGACGCGTACGGGCACTTCTTCTACCGCTTCGCCCAAGGGGAGTCGGGTGCCGATGTCTACGACCGGGTCGGTGCCTTCCTGGAGAGCCTCTGGCGCAGCTTCGAGGAGCCGGACCATCCGCCCAACGTGCTGCTGGTGACCCACGGGCTGACGATGCGCCTGTTCTGCATGCGCTGGCTGCACTGGTCGGTCGCGGAGTTCGAGTCGCTGTCCAACCCGGGCAACGGGGAGACCCGGGAACTGCTGCTCGGGCGCGACGGCCGCTACCACCTCGACCGGCCCTTCGAGCACTGGTACACCCCCGAGAGGCCCTTCGAGGGCTGGTGCACATAGGCTGGCCCGCGTCATGCCGTACGAGCCTCCCACGCACCGCGTCGAGCGGTCCCTGCGCGCCACCACCGGTGCCCGGCTGGTCGCCGGTGTCGACGAGGTCGGTCGCGGGGCCTGGGCCGGACCGGTCACCGTCTGCGCCGCCGTCACCGGGCTGCGCCGCCCGCCGGACGGGCTCACCGACTCCAAGCTGCTGACACCGCAGCGCAGGATCGCGCTGGCGGCCGTGCTCACCGACTGGGTCACGGCCCACGCCCTCGGCCACGCCTCGCCCGGCGAGATCGACCGCCTCGGCATGACGGCCGCGCTGCGGCTGGCGGCCGTCCGGGCGCTGGAGGCCCTCCCGGAGCGACCGGACGCCGTGATCCTGGACGGCAAGCACGACTACCTGGGCGAGCCCTGGCGCGTGCGGACGGTCATCAAGGGAGACCAGTCCTGCGTGGCGGTGGCCGCCGCCTCGGTCATCGCCAAGGTGCGACGCGACGCCATGCTCGCCGAACTGGCCCCGGAGCACCCCGAGTTCGGCTTCGACAGCAATGCCGGCTACCCGTCGCCCACGCACCGGGCCGCGCTGGAGGAGCTGGGCCCGACCCCGCACCACCGCAGAACATGGGCCTATCTCGACGCGTTGCCCCGCTGGCGCCACCTCAAGCTGCCCTCGCACCGTGGCTCCCCGGCGGCGGAGTCCCTGGAGAGCACCGGCCAGCTCGGCATGTTCTGACTCAGGTCCCCGGCCCGCGCCGTCAGCCCTGCACGGCCAGCACCAGCGGCAGCACCTCCCCGGCGCCCGAGGTGCGCAGCAGCCGCGCCGCGAGGGCCAGCGTCCAGCCCGAGTCGGTGAAGTCGTCGACGAGCAGCAGGGAACCACCCGCGGCCCGCACCGCCTCCGCCGACTCCGGCGGCAGCCGCAGCGAGCCGTTCAACGCCCGCACCCGCTGCGCGCTGTTGCCCCGGCCCGCCGACGCGGCGCCCGGCTCCCGCTCCACCGTGCCCAGCAGCGGTATCCGGCCCACGGCGGCGATCCGCTCGCCGAGCGAACGCACCAGGCGGGGCCGCGACGCCGAGCCGACGGTGACGACGCCGACCGGCCGCCCCGGCGCCCCGGGGGCGCCGGACGCCCAGCCGTCGGGAGCCCGCGCCCAGTCGGCGAGCACGGCGACGACCGCGTCCACCACGTCATCCGGCACGGGGGCGTCCGGGGCGCCGGGGGCGAGCAGCGGACGCAGCCGGTTCCCCCAGCCGATGTCGGAGAGCCGTCCCAGCGCACGGCCCGGCGCGGCCTGCTCGCCGGCCGGGATGCGCCCCTTGAGATCGACACCGGCCGCGGGCAGCCCGGACGGCCACATGCGGCGCGGCTCGACCGGCGTCCCCGGCCGGGCCAGCTCGCCCCGGGCGGCGTCCAGGGCGGCGGGCTCCACCTCGGGCCCGAACGGGCTTCCCGCGCAGACGTCGCACCGGCCGCAGGGCGCCGCCTCCTCGTCGTCGAGCTGGCGGCGCAGGAACTCCATGCGGCAGCCGGGCGACGCCGCGTAAGCCCGCATCGCCTGCCGCTCCGCCTCGCGCTGCGCCGCCACCCGCTCGTACCGGGCGGCGTCGTACTCCCACGGGACGCCGGTCGCGGTCCAGCCGCCCCGCTCCCGGCGCACCGCGCCGTCGACGTCCAGGACCTTGAGCATCATCTCCAGCCGCGAGCGCCGCAGGTCCACCAGCGGCTCCAGCGCGGGCAGCGACAGGGGCCGGCCGGCCTCCGCGAGGACCTGGAGAGTGCGGCGGACCTGATCCTCCGGCGGGAAGGCGAGCGACGAGAAATACCGCCAGATCGCCTCGTCCTCAGGACCGGGCAGCAACAGCGCCTCCGCGTGCGCCACTCCGCGCCCGGCGCGGCCCACCTGCTGGTAGTACGCGATGGGGGAGGAGGGGGAGCCGAGGTGGACCACGAAGCCCAGGTCGGGCTTGTCGAATCCCATGCCCAGCGCCGAGGTGGCCACCAGGGCCTTCACCCGGTTCCCCAGCAGGTCGTCCTCCGCGGCCTGGCGGTCCGCGTGCTCCGTGCGGCCGGTGTAGGCGGAGACCCGGTGCCCGCGCCCGGTGAGATGGGCGGCCACCTCCTCGGCGGCGGCGACGGTCAGCGTGTAGATGATGCCGGAGCCGGGAAGCCGGCTCAGGGCGCCGTCGAGCCAGGCGAGCCGGTGCGCCGCGTCCGGCAGCCGCAGGACGGACAGCCGCAGGCTCTCCCGGTCCAGCGGCCCGCGCAGCACCAGGGCCTCGGCCGTGTCGGCGCCGGTGCCCAACTGCTCGGCGATGTCCGCCGACACCCGCGCGTTGGCCGTCGCCGTGGTGGCCAGCACCGGCACCCCCGGCGGCAGACCGGCGAGCAGGGTGCGCAACCGGCGGTAGTCCGGCCGGAAGTCATGGCCCCAGTCGGAGATGCAGTGCGCCTCGTCGACCACGAGCAGGCCGGTCGTCGCGGCCAGCCGGGGCAGGACCTGATCCCGGAAGTCCGGATTGTTCAACCGCTCGGGGGAGACGAGGAGCACGTCGACGGAGCCGGCCTCCACCTCGGCCCGCACCGCGTCCCACTCCTCGATGTTCGCCGAGGTGATCGAGCGGGCCCGGACCCCGGCCCGGGCGGCGGCCCCGATCTGGTTCCGCATGAGGGCCAGCAGCGGGGACACGATCACCGTGGGGCCGCTGCCGCGCTCCCTGAGCAGCGCAGTGGCCACGAAGTACACCGCGGACTTGCCCCAGCCGGTGCGCTGCACCACCAGCGCCCGCCGCCGCTCGACGACGAGCGCCTCGATGGCGCGCCACTGATCGGTGCGGAGCCGGGCCCCGGGGTCACCGACGAGGCGGGCGAGCGTGGCGTCCGCCGCCGCGCGCAGATCCCCGGTCACCGGGTCGGAAGGCGGGGTCCGGCCCGCCGATGGCTGTCGCATGCCCCCATGCAAGCCGATGAGCGGGCCTTCCCGCCAACCGCCCTGTGGAAAACCCATTCATTCTTATGACTCGTATGACGGACGGACGGTGCTGTGGACGGCCGACGACGCCGAAGGGCCCCGAAACGGCATCCTCCCGCCATGACCCGACACAGCGGATCCGCTCCCGAACTGTCCCTGTCCGACTGCCGCGTCAAGCTGCGCGGCCCCGCCGAGCTGGCCGACGCCCTGCCCTACCTGCTGGGTTACCACCCGGACGACTCGATCGTCCTCATCGGCCTGCACGGGCCGCGCGGTCGCCTCGGCGGCCGGATCCGCACCGCCATCCCCGGGAATCCCGAGGAGTGGAACGCGACCGCCGACGAGCTCGCCGCCTGCCTCGTGGAGAACAGCGAGGCCCGGGGCGACCGCCCCGAGGCGGCGGTCGTCTACCTCTGCCAGGCGCCACCGGGCCAGGGCCGGGCCCAGGACACCATGGAGCGGCTCCGGCCGCTGGCCCAGCGGCTGCGCACCACGTGCGGCGCCCTCGAAGTTCCCGTCTGCGAGGCGCTCTACGTGACCCGCGACCGCTACTGGTCGTACTGCTGCGTGGAGCCGGGCTGTTGCACCGGCGAGGGGAACGAGCTGCCCCGGGCGGGCACTTCGGCGATGGCCGTGGCCGCGGCCTACGCGGGGATCGAGGTCCGCGGCTCGCTCACCGAGCTGAGACGGCGGTTCGCGCCGCTCGACGGGCCCGCGGGAGCCCGGCAGCTCAGGGCGCTGGACGCGGCGGCGGCCGTGCTCACACCGAGAATGCTCGCCGGCCCCCCGGCGGCGGCCTCGGTCCGCGCGGAGACCACGGAGCTGGCCGAGCGGCTGATGGGCCGCTTCCGCCGCGCCCCCGCCCCGGCCGACCCCGGCGACGCGGCGGCCGACGCGACCGACGACGCCCTGCTCACCTCCGACGACGCCGCGCTGCTCATCCTCGGCCTGCAGGACCGGGTCAGCCGCGACCGGGCCGCCGAGTGGATGGAGGGCGCCGACGCCGAGGTCGCGCTCCGCTTGTGGCGTGCCCTCTCCCGGCGTTGTGTCGCGGCCTACCGCGGGCACGCGGCGGCTCCGCTCACCCTCGCCGGCTGGGTCGCCTGGTCCTCGGGCGACGAGCCCGGGGCCCAGGTGGCGCTCGGTCTGGCCCTGGAGACCGACCCGGAGTACGTCTTCGCCAGGCTGCTGCATCAAGCCTGCAACGACGGTCTCGACCCCGAGCCACTGCGCCGCTGCATGCGCCAGCAGCGGGCCGCCCGCAGGCTCTGACTCCCGTCGTGGGTCCCCCTATGATCACGGCATGCCCTACGACCCGTCGGACTTCCCGCCGTTCGCCGTCACCGTCGATCTGGTCGTGCTCACCGTCCGGCGGCATGCGCTGTGCGCCCTCACCGTGCGCCGGGCCGAGGAACCGCACCGGGGCCGGTGGGCGCTCCCCGGCGGGTTCGTGCGGGTCGACGAGGACCTGGCCTCGGCCGCCGCGCGGGAGCTGGCCGAGGAAACGGGGCTGCGGGCGCAGGACTCGGAGAGCCGGCACGCGGGTGCCCATCTCGAACAGCTCGCGACCTACGGCGATCCGCACCGCGATCCGCGGATGCGCGTGGTCAGCGTGGCTCATCTGGTGCTCGCTCCGGATCTGCCCGCCCCCACCGCGGGAGGTGACGCGGGCAGCGCCCAGTGGACGCCCGTGGCGCGGCTGCTGGGCTCCACCGACGGCGGTCCCGTCGACCGGCTCGCGTTCGACCACGCGCGCATCCTCGCAGACGGGGTCGAACGCGCCCGGTCCAAGATCGAGTACTCCTCGCTCGCCGCCGCGTTCTGCCCGGCGGAGTTCACGGTCGGCGAGCTGCGCAGGGTGTACGAAGCGGTGTGGGGAGTCGCCCTCGATCCGCGCAACTTCCACCGGAAGGTGACCGGGACGCCCGGTTTCCTGGTGCCGGTCGGCGGCACGACGACCCGTCAGGGCGGCCGTCCCGCGCAGTTGTTCAGAGCGGGTGGCGCGACGCTGCTCAACCCGCCGATGCTGCGCCCCGAGGTGTAGGCCGCGACGCCTGCGCGTTGCGCGGAAAATCCGATATGTCCCGTTATCGTGCGAGGGTGCATGCTCAACGGGAGAATCGATGATCCAGGCCATCGGACTCACCAGCGCCGCCCGGCGCGGCCGGCCCCCGACCGTTGACGATCTCACCTTCGAGGCGCGCCCGGGAAGCGTGACCGCGCTCCTCGGCCCGCCCGGGGCGGGCAAGTCCACCGCCCTGCGGCTGATGCTCCAACTCTGCCCCGGGCGCGGAGTCGCGCTGTTCCGCGGCCGGCCGCTGGCCCGAGTCCCGCACCCGGCGCGGGAGATCGGGGTTCTCCTCGGTGACGTGCCCGGCCGCCCGCGCCGCACCGCCGTCGGGCATCTGCGGATGCTCGCCGCGGCGGCCGGGGTCCCGGCGGGCCGGGCCGAGGACGTCCTCGACGTGGTGGGGCTCAGCGGGCTCGCCGACCAGCGGCTCGGCCGGTTCTCCCTGGGCATGGACCGGCGACTGGGACTGGCGGTCGCGCTGCTCGGCGACCCGCACACCCTCGTCCTGGACGAGCCCGCCCACGGCCTGTCCCCCCGCGAGGCCGCGTGGTTGCGCGCCCTGCTGCGCGGCTACGCGGACCAGGGCGGCGCGGTGCTCGTCACCACGCGGAGCGCGGCGGAGGCGGTGCGGTTCGCCGACCGTGTGGTCACCCTGAACGCCGGGCGGCTGGTGGCGGATCAGGTGGTCGACGACTTCGCGCGTGCGAGGCTGCGGCCTCGGGTGGCCGTGCGCACGCCGCACGCGGACCGGCTCGCGGCGGCGCTCACCCGGGAGTTCCGCGCCGAGGCGGCCCCGGCGGGGACCGGCCCGGTGGAGGTGGTGCGGGAGTCGGGCAGCAGGCTGTCGGTCTTCGGCAGCGACTGCGCGGTGGTGGGGGAGATCGCCTACCGCAACCGTGTCCTGGTGCATCAACTGGCCGACGAGATCGGGGACTCCGGGGACCGGTCACCGGCCGGGCCGTTGCGCCGCGCCGACGGCAGGGCGGCGGGCGCGGACCGGCGCGCGCGACGCCGGGCGCCCCGTCCCGGGGCCGGCGCGGCGGCGCTGCCGCCCCGGCTCCCCGCCGTCCCGCCGCCGGGGCCGAGCTGGCCGGTGCGCTACGAGCTGCGCCGGTGGGCCGGCGTGGGCACCGGGTGGTGGCTGATGGCCGCCACCCTGCTGGCCTCCCTGGTGACCGGACTCGTCCTGTCCTCCGCCGGTGACCGCTCCGCCGGGCGCGTGCTCACCGGCTGGGCCCAGCCGCTGCCCCTGCCGCCGGTCGCCATCGTGGCGGGCGCGCTCCGGGCCCTTTCCTTCGGCCAGGAGTTCCGCTATCCCGCGCTCAGCCCGGCCCGCGTCCCCGTGCCGCGCAGGCTTTCCCTGCTCGCCGGCAAGCTCGTCGTCTCCTCGGGCGCGGCGATCCTGCTGAGCTGCGCCGGAGTCGTCCTCAACTCCCTGACCCTGACGCTCCTGTTCGGCCAGGACATCCCCATCGACGGCCCCTGGCAGCGGGTTCTCCTCACCACGGCCGCGCTCTCCGCCGCCTGCGCCTGGGCGGGCCTGCTCGCGGCCGGCGTCTTCCGTTCCACGGCCGTCGGGCTGGCCGCCGTCGCCGCCGTGCCCCTGGGACTGGTCCCCGCGCTGCGGGCCCTGCCGACGAGCCCGGCCGGCCGGTCGCTGGACGGACTGCCGGACCGGCTGCAGGCGTTGTCGGCCCTTCCGTTTCCGTCCGGGATCGACCGCTGGCTGTCCGCGACTGTGCGCCTGGCGTCCCAGCCGATCGGCTGGGCGCTCGGACTGTCGCTCACGGTGCTGTTGTGCGGATACGCCCTCGTCAGCCTGCGCAACAACCCGCGCTGAAACGGCCCGTGGCCCGCCAGGCCGCGACGGCCTCCGGCGGCGGGGCGCCCCAACGCCCGTGCCGGGTGTCCGCCTTGGACGAGCGGGGTCCATTTCCTTCCGGTTAGGCGTCAATTATGCGGGAGTCGCCGATCACCCTTTCGTGTGCTTTTCACCAAAGACCTCAAGGTGCCAACGGGCGCCGCCGACAAAGGAGGCGTGACTACCCTTGCGCACTCCATGATGACCGCCACTCGCTCCACCGACCCCGGCCGCTCCGGCCCGAGCGAGATCGACCGCTACTCCTACGCCGAATCCACCGGCGCCGCCCGCACCACCAACGCCCCCGCCTGGGACGGCGGCGACCCGGACCTCGGCCGCGTCGGCCGCCGGGCCGCGGGCACCCGCGGCCGGGGGCTGCACGGTCAACTCGTGCAGCAGCTCGGCCAGATGATCGTCTCCGGCGACCTGGGCGCCGACCGCCCGCTCGTCCCCGAGGAGATCGGCCAGCGCTTCGAGGTCTCCCGGACCGTGGTCCGCGAGTCCCTGCGCGTGCTGGAGGCCAAGGGCCTCGTCAGCGCCCGCCCCAACGTCGGCACCCGGGTCCGGCCCGTCGGCGACTGGAACCTGCTCGACCCCGACATCATCGAATGGCGGGCCTTCGGCCCGCAGCGCGAGGACCAGCGCCGCGAGCTGAGCGAGCTGCGCCTCACCATCGAGCCGCTCGCGGCCCGCCTCGCCGCGGTCGACGCCCCCGACGAGATCCGCCAGCGCATCGGCGACATGGTCGACATCATGACCCACGCCCTGGGCCAGGGAGACAGCCTCACGTTCTCGCGTGCGGACGCCGAGTTCCACGGCCTGCTGCTCCAGGCCGGGGGCAACCGGATGCTGGAGCACCTCTCCGGCATCGTCGCCTCCGCCCTCCAGGTCTCCGGCGGAGCCTCCTCCGGGTGCGAGCACCCCACCGAGGGATCCATCGCCCTGCACCAGCGCATCGTCGACGCGATCGCGTCCGGCGAACCCCCGGCCGCCGAGACCGCGATGCGGCACCTCCTCAGCTTTTCCCACGACACCGCGATCCCGGCGGCCGGTCCGGCCCCGGCGGGCTCCGACCATGTGGTTCCGGCTCCGCGCGAGCACTGACACGGCGCTCACCGACGCGTCGCCGGGCCCCGTCCGGGCAGGGCTCCGGCGACGCTTCCGCCCCGGCCCGCTACAGTCGAGCGTGCGGTGTGACTCGGGACACGCGAAAGCTGCGTAACACTTCGGGGAACAGCGCGATGATTGGAGAGGTGGCCGCAGCGGCCGGACAGTGATCCGCCGCCGCTCCACCGCAGCCGTCGGCTCCCCCCGCCGCCGGTCACGGTCCCGCTCGCACCGGGCGGGTCTCAAGCCGTTCCCAGAGTTTCCGAGAGGTTGTTCGTGTCGGCCAGCACTTCCCGTACTCTCCCTGCCGAGATCGCCGAGTCCGATTCTGTGATGGCGCTCATCGAACGGGGAAAGGCCGAGGGGCAGATCGCCGGCGATGACGTGCGCCGGGCCTTCGAGGCCGACCAGATCCCGTCAACCCAGTGGAAGAACGTTCTGCGCAGCCTCAACCAGATCCTCGACGAGGAGGGCGTGACGCTGATGGTGAGTGCCGCCGAGGCGCCCAAGCGCACCCGGAAGAGTGTCGCCGCGAAGACGACGGCCAAGCGGACGGCGACCAAGACCGTCGCGGCCAAGACCACGCCCGCCAAGGCCACGGCCACGGCTCACCCCGAGGACCCGGCCCCCGGGGGCGAGGACGACATCACCGCCGGCGGCCCGCTGAGCGACGCCGACGCCGACGCCGCGGGGTCCGCGGCGAAGAAGCAGGCGGCGGCCAAGAA
The DNA here is from genome assembly GCF_001493375.1 of Streptomyces specialis. Taxonomy (GTDB): domain Bacteria; phylum Actinomycetota; class Actinomycetes; order Streptomycetales; family Streptomycetaceae; genus Streptomyces; species Streptomyces specialis. Next base: position 327,585 of record NZ_LN929896.1, on the reverse strand, counting down.
GGCGCCCGCCAAGAAGGCCGCGGCGAAGAAGGCTCCCGCCAAGAAGGCCGCCGCGGCGAAGAAGACCGCCGCCCCCGGCAAGAAGACGGACTCGAAGAAGGAGATCGTCGACGAGTTCCTGGAGGGCGAGGAGGAGGGGCTGGAGGAGCCCACCGAGCGGGCCGTCCGGGGCGCCACCCCGGGCGAGGGCCCCGACGGCAAGCCGGAGAACGAGGGCTTCATCCTCTCCGACGAGGACGAGGACGACGCTCCCGCCCAGCAGGTCGCCGCGGCCGGCGCCACCGCCGACCCGGTCAAGGACTACCTCAAGCAGATCGGCAAGGTCCCCCTGCTCAACGCCGAGCAGGAGGTCGAGCTCGCCAAGCGCATCGAGGCGGGGCTCTTCGCCGAGGACAAGCTCGCCAGCTCCGACAAGATCGCCCCGAAGCTCAGGCGCGAGCTGGAGATCATCTCCGAGGACGGCCGCCGCGCGAAGAACCACCTGCTGGAGGCCAACCTCCGCCTCGTGGTCTCGCTCGCCAAGCGGTACACCGGCCGCGGCATGCTCTTCCTGGACCTGATCCAGGAGGGCAACCTGGGTCTGATCCGCGCCGTCGAGAAGTTCGACTACACCAAGGGCTACAAGTTCTCCACGTACGCCACCTGGTGGATCCGGCAGGCCATCACCCGCGCCATGGCCGACCAGGCGCGCACCATCCGTATCCCGGTGCACATGGTCGAGGTGATCAACAAGCTCGCCCGCGTCCAGCGGCAGATGCTCCAGGACCTGGGCCGCGAGCCCACCCCGGAGGAGCTGGCCAAGGAACTCGACATGACCCCGGAGAAGGTCGTCGAGGTCCAGAAGTACGGCCGCGAGCCGATCTCCCTCCACACCCCACTCGGCGAGGACGGCGACAGCGAGTTCGGCGACCTCATCGAGGACTCCGAGGCCGTGGTCCCGGCGGACGCCGTCAGCTTCACCCTGTTGCAGGAGCAGCTCCACTCGGTGCTGGATACCCTCAGCGAGCGCGAGGCGGGCGTGGTCTCGATGCGGTTCGGCCTCACCGACGGCCAGCCCAAGACGCTGGACGAGATCGGCAAGGTCTACGGCGTGACGCGTGAGCGCATCCGCCAGATCGAGTCCAAGACCATGTCCAAGCTCCGTCACCCCTCCCGCTCCCAGGTGCTGAGGGACTACCTGGACTGAGCCACCGGGGCGGGCAGGTCTCACTGCCGGCGATACGACGGCCGCGGGCGCGTTCAGGATGCGCCGCGCGGCCGTCGCCGTGACGCTGGGTGGTTACAGGATTCCGTACGGTTCCAGGAGCCCGCATGCGTCATCCGTATCCGTCCCGGCCGTCGCGCACCGCTCTGCTGCCCGTTCTCACCGCCGCGCTGCTGCTCTGGCCCGCGCTGCCCGGCCCGGCGTCGCCGTCCACGGCCGCCGCGGCCGGTGTCTCGGTGGTGGGCGGCCGGCCCGCTCCCGTGGCCCGCAGTCCGTGGGTGGTGGCGCTGGGCAGCCGGGAGCTGTTCGGGGACGCCCGTTCGGGGCAGTTCTGCGGCGGCGCGGTCGTCGGCCCCCGGACGGTGGTGACCGCCGCCCACTGCCTGACCCGGCCGCTCCCCGGCAGCGGGCCCGGGGACCTGCGCGACCTGGCGGTGATCGCCGGGCGTGACGACCTGAACACGGGGAACGGGCGCGAGGTGTCGGTGGCGGACATGTGGATCAACCCCGCCTACGACGAGCGGACGCACGCCGGTGACGTCGCCGTGCTCACCCTCGTCGAGCCTCTTCCGGCGCATACCGCCATCGCGGTGGCCGACCGGGGCGACCCCGCCTACACGCCGGGTACGCCCGCCGACGTCCTGGGCTGGGGGGACACCTCGGGGAACGGCGGCTACGCCGAGCGGCTCCATTCGGCGGGGGTCCGGATCCTGGACGACGCGGCGTGCGCGGACGCGTACGAGGCGGAGCTGCCGGAAGCGGCCGGTGCCGGGGCTCCCGGCGGGGCCGTGGGCGCCGCGGGCAGCCGCCTCGACCCGGAGTCGATGGGGGGCGCCGCGTCACCGGGCGGGGGCCGGGACGCCTGCCAGGGCGACAGCGGCGGTCCTCTGGTGGCCGGCGGGCGGCTGGTCGGCCTCGTCTCCTGGGGAGCGGGCTGCGGCGAGCCCGGCCTCCCCGGGGTCTACACGCGCGGCGCGGCGGTCGCCGAGCTGCTGCGCGCGGCCGAGGCCGTGGAAGGGCAAAGGGCGGCCACCCCGGAGGAATCTGGGGTGACCGCCCACGGTCCGGCTCAGGCGCCGGAACGAGCCCGTCGGTGATGGATGACGAGAGACGCCCGGATCAGCGTTCGTCGTTGTGTGCGGACGCAGGAGTCGCCGTGAGCTTCTCCGTCTCGTCCTGTATCTCCGCGGCGATCTTCTTGAGCTCCGGCTCGAACTTGCGCCCGTGGTGGGCGCAGAACAGGAGCTCACCGCCGTTGGCGAGGACCACGCGGAGATACGCCTGGGCACCACAGCGGTCGCAGCGGTCCCCGGCCGTCAGCGGGGTCGCGGGGGTCAGAACAGTAGTCACGTCGCCTCTTCTCTAGCTCGACGAGCTGTCGTACCAGGGACAACATCCAACCAGGCCGAGAACGTTCCCGCTCGCGGCTTTCTCGCTGAAAAAGTCTCTGCCGAGATGGCCGAACGCTGCCGGTTGGCGGCGAATGAGCCGATTACGGGTGGATCGTAGGTGTAAGCGCTTGTCTTGGTCTTTTTGTTCCGGCTACCTCGGTGTACCCGGGGTCGGTCCTCCCGTTCAGAAGGACGTGCCCGGAGCCTAAATGGTTCATGCCTCGAAGGGAACGTGACGTGCGCGTCACCCATGCGAGTCATCGAACACGTGAACGACTCTGGGCTACCCTGGCATTCCCCGGGTAGCTGCACAACCGCTCTACAGAGCCTCGGTACCCTCTGAGCGGCACTACGCCACAGATCTGGATTCAGCGAGGAGCGAACTGCGTGACCGCCGACACGTCCGTGCCATCTGCCGCACTGCTGACCGGATCCGACCCGGGGGGCAACTACACCGCCCGGCACCTGCTGGTTCTGGAGGGTCTGGAGGCGGTGCGCAAGCGCCCCGGGATGTACATCGGGTCGACGGACAGCCGGGGCCTGATGCACTGCCTGTGGGAGATCATCGACAACGCCGTCGACGAGGCGCTCGGCGGCCACTGCGACCACATCGAGGTGCTGCTCGGCGAGGACGGCTCGGTGGAGGTGCGGGACAACGGGCGGGGCATCCCCGTCGACATCGAGCCCAAGACGGGCCTGTCCGGCGTCGAGGTCGTGATGACCAAGCTCCACGCGGGCGGCAAGTTCGGCGGCGGCTCCTACGCGGCCTCCGGCGGCCTGCACGGTGTCGGCGCCTCCGTGGTCAACGCGCTGTCCTCCCGGCTCGACGTCGAGGTGGACCGCGGCGGCCGGACCCACGTGATCAGCTTCCGGCGCGGCACGCCCGGCATCTTCACCGAGTCCGGCCCCGACGCCCCGTTCGACCCGGCCGGGGGCCTGCGCGACACCAGGAAGATCCCCAGGAACCGCACCGGCACCCGGGTCCGGTACTGGGCGGACCGGCAGATCTTCCTCCGGGACGCGAAGCTCTCCCTGGAGACCCTGTACGCCCGCGCCCGCCAGACGGCCTTCCTGGTCCCCGGGCTGACCATCGTCGTGCGCGACGGGCGGGGGCTGGACGGCGCCGAGCCGACCGAGGAGGTCTTCCGGTACGACGGCGGCATCAGCGAGTTCTGCGAGTACCTGGCGCCCGACAAGCCCGTCTCCGACGTGCTCCGGTTCCAGGGGGAGGGCAGCTTCAAGGAGACCGTCCCCGTCCTGGACGACCGGGGCCACATGATCCCCACCGAGGTCAGGCGCGATCTCCACGTGGACGTGGCCCTGCGCTGGGGCACCGGGTACGACACCACCCTGAAGTCCTTCGTCAACATCATCGCCACCCCCAAGGGCGGCACCCACGTCGCGGGCTTCGAGCGCGCGGTCCGGACGACCGTCAACGAGGTGCTGCGCGCCACCAAGCTGCTGCGGGTGGCCGAGGAGGACGTCTCCAAGGACGACGCCCTGGAGGGGCTGACGGCCGTGGTGACGGTCCGGCTGGCCGAGCCGCAGTTCGAGGGGCAGACCAAGGAGGTGCTCGGCACCTCGGCCGCCTCCCGGATCGTGGCCGCCGTGGTGGCCAAGGAGCTGAAGGGCTTCCTGACCTCCACCAAGCGCGACGCCAAGCAGCAGGCCCGCGCGGTCCTGGAGAAGATCGTGGCGGCGGCCAGGACCCGGATCGCCGCCCGGCAGCACAAGGAGGCCCAGCGGCGCAAGACGGCCCTGGAGTCCTCCGCGCTGCCGGCGAAGCTCGCCGACTGCCGCAGCGACGAGGTGGAGCGCAGCGAGCTGTTCATCGTGGAGGGCGACAGCGCCCTGGGCACGGCCAAGCTCGCGCGGAACTCGGAGTTCCAGGCGCTGCTGCCGATCCGCGGCAAGATCCTCAACGTCCAGAAGTCGTCGGTCGCCGACATGCTGAAGAACGCCGAGTGCGGCGCCATCATCCAGGTGATAGGAGCCGGGTCCGGGCGGACCTTCGACATCGACCAGGCGCGTTACGGCCGGGTGATCTTCCTGGCCGACGCCGACGTGGACGGCGCGCACATCCGCTGCCTGCTGCTGACGCTCTTCCAGCGGTACATGCGGCCCATGGTCGAGCAGGGCCGGGTCTTCTCGGCCGTCCCGCCGCTGCACCGCATCGAGCTGAGCAACCCGCGCAAGGGCCAGGACAAGTACCTGTACACCTACTCGGACAATGAGCTGCGGGAGACGTTGCAGGACCTGGACCGCCGGGGCGTCCGGTACAAGGACTCGATCCAGCGGTACAAGGGCCTGGGCGAGATGGACGCCGACCAGCTCGCGGAGACCACGATGGACCCGCGCAAGCGCACGCTCCGCCGGATCAACATCAGCGACCTGGACGCGGCGGAGGAGGCGTTCAGCCTCCTGATGGGGAACGAGGTCGCGCCGCGCCGCGAGTTCATCGCCAACGCGGCGGCCACGCTGGACCGTTCCCGCATCGACACCTGACGCGGCGTCCGGCCGGCCGCGTTCGGCCGGTGAACGTCTCAGCGGGCGGGGCCCGGCACCGGGACGACGGGGCCGGCCACGAACGCGGGCTGGGGCGCGGGCTCGGCGCCGCAGCTCGCCGGAGCCGGTCCGCCCGTCGTCTCCTCGGTGACCTCCACCCGCCAGCGGCGGCCGTCCCGGTGCCGGACGCCGACCGTCCGGGCCGCGCCGCGCGGCGGGCCGGTCTCCACGGTCAGGGCGTCGGCGGCGCCCTCCCCGGTCAGCTCCCGGACCGCCAGCTCGGCGGCCTGTCCCGGCCGGTCCCAGGTGGACCGGCCCCGGCAGTTCTCCGTCACCACCCGGCCGTCCCGCAGGGCGGCGAGCACGCCCTTGACGGCGGGCGCGGACATCCGGCCGTAGGCGTACCCGTGCGGGAACGTCAGCAGGGTGGGGGAGAAGCGGTGGCCGCCGATGTGGGTGATCTCCCAGACCTCGCAGTCGCCGGCCGCGGCCAGTTCGGTGGCCAGCGGGCGGCCGAGGGAGGCGCAGCAGCGGTCCCGGCGGCCGTTGGTGCACACCAGCGTGAGCGGGCCGCCCCGGTGGGGCGTCCACAGGCCGTCGTGGTGGCCCGCGCCGAGGCGGGCGAAGTCCAGACGGAGCAGGTCGCGGGCGGCGCTCTCGCCGGTGACCCCGGTGGTCCTGATCCAGGCGGCGCCCGGTCCGGTGTGCGCCAGCCAGACCCGCCGGGTCCCGTCCCGGTCGTGGCCGCGGCCGGGACGGCGGATCAGCGCGACGCGGACCCCGGTGCCCGCCTCCTCGGTGGCGGCCTCCAGCGCCCGGCCGAGGCCGGGGTCGAGCCGGCTCCCGGTGAGCGCCTTCGCCCCCCACGGGCCGGGCTGCTCGATCAGCAGCCAGGTCCGGGCGGTGGCGGCCGTGCCGGCGAGGGGCTCGGCCCGGTCCCGCGAGAGAATCGCACATTCGCTCACACAGGCAAGGCTAACCTCAACCGCCCCAGCCGTCCCGGTGACGGTCCGCGCGCACCGGCCGGCGGGCATGCCCTAGGCTCGGGCGCCGTGCGGAACTTCGTCAGCGGCCGGGTCCCGGTCATCGTGCTCGCCGGATTCCTGGGAGCGGGTAAGACGACGCTGCTCAACCACCTCCTGCGCAACCGCGAGGGCATCCGGATCGGTGCCGTCGTCAACGACTTCGGCAGCATCCCGGTCGACGCCATGCTGATCGCCGGACAGGTGGACGCCATGGCGTCGTTCGGCAACGGCTGCCTGTGCTGCGCCGTCGACACCGAGGACCTGGACGCGGCCCTGGAGCGGCTGGCGCGGCCGGAGGCGGGGATCGACCTCATCGTCGTGGAGGCCAGCGGTCTGGCCGAGCCGCCCGCGCTGGTCAGGATGATCCTCGCCGCCGACACCCCGCACATCGTCTACGGCGGCCTGGTCCAGGTCGTGGACGCGGCCGAGCCGGACCGGAGCCGGCACCTCGGGGTCGCCGACCTGCTGGTGCTCAACAAGACCGACCGCGTCGACGCCGCGCGGCGTGCCGCCCTGCTGGCCGAACTGCGGGAACGGGCCGGCGGCACACCCGTGGTGGAGGCCGTGCACGGCCGGGTCGATCCCGGGCTGTTCTTCGACCGGGCGGACGCGGCGGAGCGGGAGACCGGGGCGCGGCAGCTCTCGTTCGCCGACCTCGTCGCCGCGGAGGACGACCCGGGCGCGCACGTCCACACCGCCTACGACAGCGTGTCGTTCACCGCGGACCGGCCGCTCGTGCCGCGCCGCCTGACGCGGTTCCTGGAGACCCGGCCCGCCGGGCTGTACCGGATCAAGGGCTTCGTCGCCCTGGGCGCCGAGCGGTTCACCCTGCACGCGGTGGGCCGCTTCCTGCGGTTCTACCCGGCGCCCGAGGGCGGCCCCGGCACGGAACTCGTCCTGATCGGGGCCGGCCTGGACGCCGGGGCGCTGCGCGCCGAGCTGGCCGCGTGCGTCGCCGGGGAGGGCGAGCCCGCCGACGACGGCATGGCGGGGGTCCTGCGCTTCCTCGACGACCCCGACGACACCGGTGCCGAGGCCGGTGCCGAGGCCGGGGTCGAGGAGCCGGACGACCTCCGCTGAGCCGTCACACCGGGCCGGCGACGACCGCGACGACCTTGGTCAGCGGCGTTCCGGAGCCGTCGCGGCGGGGGTCGGGCTCCGGCAGGTCCACCGGGGTCCCGTTGGCCGTCGCCGCCCGCGCGGGCGCGGCCCCGGCCCAGGCGAACGTCAGCCGGTCCTCGCCCTTGAGGAACCGCTGGCACCGCACGCCGCCCGTGGCCCGCCCCTTGCGCGGATACTGGTCGAACGGCGTGAGCTTGGCCGACCCCAGCGAGTCGTCCAGCGTGCCGCTGCCGCCCGCCACCGTGAACACCACGGCGTCCCCAGCCGGATCGACGGCGGTGAACGAGATGACCCGCGCGCCCTCGGCGAGCTTCACGCCCGCCATGCCGCCCGCCGGCCGGCCCTGGGGCCGCACCTGCGACGCCTGGTACCGCAGCAACTGCCCGTCGCTGGTGATGAAGACGAGGTCCTCCTCGCCGGTGTGCAGCTCGGCGGCGCCCACGATCCGGTCACCCTCCTTGAGGGAGATGACCTCCAGCTCCTCCTTGTTCGCCGGGTAGTCCGGCACGACCCGTTTGACGACGCCCTGCTCGGTGCCGATGGCCAGACCGGGCGAGGACTCGTCCAGCGTGGTCAGGCAGACCACCCGCTCGTCCGCCCCCAGCGACAGGAACTCCGCGATCTGCGCGCCGCCCGCCAGGTTCGGCGCGGAGGCGCTGTGCGGCACCTGCGGCAGGTCCACCACGGCCAGGCGCAGCAGCCGGCCCGCCGACGTCACCGCGCCGACCTCGCCCCGCGTGGTGGAGGGCACCGCGGAGACGATCACGTCGTGCTTGCCGCGCCTGCCCCCGCCGCCGGACGCCATGTCGCCGTCCGCGGTCCGCGCCAGCAGCCCGGTGGAGGACAGCAGCACCCGGCAGGGGTCGTCGGACACCTCAAGCGGCACCGCCTCCGTCCGGTCGCCCTCGGCCTCCAGGAGCACCGTGCGGCGCGGCGTCCCGTACTTCTTGGCGACCTCGGCCAGCTCGGAGGAGACCAGCTTCCGCAGCTCGGCGTCCGAGTCGAGGATCCGGGTCAGCTCCTCGATCTCCCCGGTCAGCCGGTCGCGCTCCGTCTCCAGCTCCAGCCGGTCGAACCGCGTCAGCCGCCGCAGCGGCGTGTCCAGGATGTACTGGGTCTGCGTCTCGGAGAGCCCGAAGCGGGCGATCAGGGCCTCCTTGGCGTCCGCCGCGTTGTCGCTGGAGCGGATGATCCGGATGACCTCGTCGATGTCCATGAGCGCGACGAGCAGGCCCTCGACCAGGTGCAGCCGGTCCCGCCGCTTGCCGCGCCGGAACTCGCTGCGCCGGCGCACCACTTCGAAGCGGTGGTCGACGTAGACCTCCAGCAGCTCCCGCAGACCCATCGTCAGCGGCTGGCCGTCCACCAGCGCCACGTTGTTGATCCCGAAGGTCTCCTCCATCGGCGTCAGCTTGTAGAGCTGCGCCAGCACCGCCTCCGGGTTGAAGCCGTTCTTCACCTCGATGACCAGGCGCAGTCCGTGCGACCGGTCGGTCAGGTCCTTGACGTCCGCGATGCCCTGGAGCCGCTTGGCGTTGACCAGGTCCTTGATCTTGGCGACGACCTTCTCCGGGCCGACCGTGAACGGCAGCTCGGTGACGACCAGTCCGTGCCGCCGGGCGGTGACCTTCTCCACCGACACGGTGGCGCGCATCCGGAACGTGCCCCGGCCCGTCTCGTACGCGTCCCTGATCCCGTCGAGGCCCACGACCTGGCCGCCGGTGGGCAGGTCGGGGCCGGGCACGAACCGCATCAGCGCGGCGAGGTCGGCGTTCGGATGGCGGATCAGATGCCGGGCGGCGGCGATGACTTCGGACAGGTTGTGCGGCGGCATGTTCGTCGCCATGCCGACGGCGATGCCGCTCGCCCCGTTCACCAGCAGGTTCGGGTACGCGGCGGGCAGCGCCACCGGCTCCCGTTCGCTGCCGTCGTAGTTGGGCGCGAAGTCGACGGTGTCCTCGTCGATCGACTCCACCATCAGCCCGGCGGCCGGAGCGGATCTGCACTCGGTGTACCGCATCGCGGCGGGCGGGTCGTCGTTCCCCAGCGAACCGAAGTTCCCATGGCCGTCGACCAGGGGCAGCCGCATCGAGAACGGCTGGGCCATCCGCACCAGCGCGTCGTAGATGGCGGTGTCCCCGTGCGGGTGGAGCTTGCCCATCACCTCGCCGACCACGCGGGCGCACTTCACGTAGCCGCGCTCGGGCCGCAGCCCCATGTCGTGCATCTGATAGAGGATCCGGCGGTGCACCGGCTTCATCCCGTCCCGGGCGTCCGGCAGGGCGCGGGAGTAGATCACCGAGTAGGCGTACTCGAGGAAGGAGCCCTGCATCTCGTCGACGACGTCGATGTCGAGGATGCGCTCCTCGAATTCCTCCGGAGGCGGGGACTTCGTGCTGCGGCGGGCCATCGCGGCAGGCTCCTTCGTCAGGGTGGCGGGGTTGCCGGCGACCATTGTGGACCGCGCCGCCGACAACCGGGAACTTCGCACACCCCGGCTCACCTTGCATAAGGTGACGTAGACCTCGACCGTCCGAGCGAAGGGACCTCATGCCCATGGGCCACACGGCCATCCCGCAGGACACCGCCGGCGCGCTCACCGCCACCGAGCACAGACTGGCCAACGGGCTCCGCGTGGTGCTCTCCGAGGACCACCTCACACCGGTCGCCGCGGTCTGCCTCTGGTACGACGTCGGCTCCCGCCACGAGGTCCAGGGCCGTACCGGACTGGCGCACCTCTTCGAGCACCTGATGTTCCAGGGCTCGGCCCAAGTGAAGGGCAACGGCCACTTCGAGCTCATCCAGGGAGCCGGCGGTTCGCTGAACGGGACCACCAGCTTCGAGCGCACCAACTACTTCGAGACCATGCCCGCCCACCAGCTCGAACTCGCCCTGTGGCTGGAGGCGGACCGCATGGGCACGCTGCTGACCGCGCTGGACGACGAGTCCATGGAGAACCAGCGGGACGTCGTCAAGAACGAGCGCCGTCAGCGGTACGACAACGTGCCCTACGGCACCGCCTTCGAGCGGCTGACCGCGATGGTCTACCCGGCGGGACACCCGTACCACCACACGCCGATCGGCTCGATGGCCGACCTGGACGCCGCGTCCCTGGAGGACGCGCGGGAGTTCTTCCGGACCTACTACGCGCCCAACAACGCCGTCCTGGCGGTCGTCGGCGACATCGACCCGGAGCAGGTCCTCGCGTGGGCCGACAAGTACTTCGGCTCGATCCCCTCCCACGACGGCAAGCGCCCGCCGCGCGACGGCACTCTGCCGCTGACCATCGGTGAGGAACTGCGCGAGGTCATCCGCGAGGACGTCCCGGCGCGGGCGCTGATGGCGGCCTACCGGCTCCCGCACGACGGGACCCGGGAGGCCGACGCCGCCGACCTGGCCCTGACCGCGCTCGGCGGCGGCGAGTCGTCCCGGCTGCACAACCGGCTGGTGCGGCGCGACCGTACGGCCGTCTCGGCCGGCTTCGGCCTGCTGCGTCTGGCCGGCGCGCCCTCGATGGGCTGGCTCGACGTGAAGACCTCGGGCGACGCGGAGGTCGCGGACATCGAGCGGGCGCTGGACGAGGAGCTGGCGCGGTTCGCCGAGGAGGGCCCGACGCCGGAGGAGATGGAGCGCGCGCAGGCCCAGTTGGAGCGTGAGTGGCTCGACCGGCTGGCCACGGTCGGCGGCCGGGCCGACGAACTGTGCCGGTACGCCGTGCTCTTCGGCGACCCGACGCTCGCCTTCACCGCCGTGCGGCGCGTCCTGGAGGTCACCGCCGAGGAGGTGCGGGCGGTGGCCGCCGCCCAGCTCCGCCCGGACAACCGCGCCGTGCTCGTCTACGAGCCCACCGGTCCCGCGGAGGGCGCCGAGGAGACCACCGAGTCGACCGACTCCGAGACCGAAGGGGCGGACCAGTGACGGACGCCGACACCATGCGACTCCACCCCCGGCCGGCGGGCGGCGAGCCCAGGCCGTGGGCGTTCCCCGCGCCGGAGCGCGGCGGGCTGCCCAACGGGCTGACGGTGCTGCGCAGTCACCGGCCCGGCCAGCGGGTCATCGCGGTGGAGCTGAACCTGACCGCGCCGCTGGAGACGGAGCCGCAGGGGCAGGAGGGCGTGGCGACCATCATGGCCCGCGCCCTCAACGAGGGTACCGACAAGCACTCGGCCGAGGAGTTCGCCGCCGAACTCGAACGCTGCGGTGCCACGCTCGACGCCCACGCCGACCACGCGGGGCTGCGCGTCTCCCTGGAGGTCCCCGCCTCCCGGCTGACCAAGGCCCTGGGCCTGCTGGCGGACGCCCTGCGCGCGCCCGCCTTCGCCGAGAGCGAGATCGAGCGTCTCGTCCGCAACCGCCTGGACGAGATCCCGCACGAGCTGGCCGACCCCGGGCGGCGCGCGGCGATGGCGCTGTACGCGGCGCTCTTCCCGGCCGAGTCCCGCATGTCCCGGCCCCGTTCGGGGACGGCGGAGACGGTCGGGCGGATCGACGCCAAGGCGGTGCGCGCCTTCTACGACGCGCACATCGGGCCCGCCGCGGCCCCCGCCGTCGTCGTCGGCGACCTGCCCGGGATCGACCTGGACGCGGCGCTGAAGGAGACCCTGGGCACCTGGACCGGCTCCGCCGCCGAGCCGCCCGTGTGGTCGCCCGCCGACGTGAACGACACCCCCCGCGTGATCGTCGTGGACCGTCCCGGCGCGGTGCAGACCCAGCTCCTCATCGGGCGGACCGGCGGGGACCGGCACGACCCGCTCTACCCGGCGCGGCGGCTCGGCATCTACTGCCTGGGCGGCACGATCACCTCCCGTCTGGACCGGGTGCTGCGCGAGGAGAAGGGCTACACCTACGGCATCCGCGCGTTCAGCCAGGTGCTGCGCTCCAGCGCCGACGGCACGGGCCTGGCCCTGCTGGGCATCCGGGGCTCGGTGGCCACGGACGTCACCGGCCCCGCGCTGGCCGATCTGTGGCAGGTGCTGCGGACCCTGGCCGCCGAGGGACTGACGGACGAGGAGCGGGACGCCGCCGTTCAGTATCTGGTGGGCGTGGCGCCGCTCAGCTTCGAGACGGCGGCGGCCGTCGCGGGGACGCTGGCCAACCAGGTCGAGGAGGAGCTGCCGGACGACTTCCAGGCGCGGCTGTACGCGCGGCTGGCCGAAACCGGCACCGTCGAGGCGTCGGCGGCCGTGGTCCGGGCGCTGCCCGCGGACGGGCTGGTGACCGTGCTCGTCGGGGACGCCGAGAAGATCGCCGGACCCGTCCGTGACCTGGGGATCGGCGAGGTCACGGTGGTCGCGGGCTGATCCGCGGCCGGACGACTCACGCGAGCCCCGGGCGGCCTGCGCCCGGGGCTCGCGGACGTCCGAATTCATGGCCCGGCGTCCCGGAGAGCTTCCGTGTTTACGGCCGAAAACCGGCGGGTTTTCGGGGGGCGCTATCGGCATACCGGCGTTTTTGCCATACAGTTCGGGTCAGTGACCCGGTAGTAATGCAACAGGGCTGACGCCGGCTATGTCAGTGGGGGTTTGTTCATGCGTATCTCCGCGCACACGGTATGCACGGCAATCCGTGACGACATTGTCGGCGGGGTCCTGCCGCCCGGTGCGCGGCTGGCCGAGGAGCAGCTCGCCCAGCGGTACGGGGTGTCCCGGGTGCCGGTGCGCGAGGCGCTGCGCACGCTGGAGTCGGAGGGCTTCGTGGTCTCCCGGCGCCACGCCGGGGCCTGTGTGGCGCAGCTCGGCGATCGCGAGGCGGCCGATCTGCTGGACATAAGGGCGCTGCTGGAGCCGCTGGGCGCGGCCCGCGCGGCGCAGCGGCGCACGGAGGCGCACCTGAAGGTTCTGCGCGGGCTCGTGCGGCTCGGGCGCCAGCGCGCAGGCCAGGGGCAGGAGGCCGACCTGCGGTCGCTGGGGGACTGGTTCCACGAGACGGTCGCCCAGGCGACGTGCAGCCCCGGGCTGACGGCCCTGCTGGTGCAGTTGCGGCGCAAGATCACCTGGCTGTACGCCGCGGAGCCCGTCTCCCGGGCCGTGGTGGTCTGGCAGGAGCGGGGCGCCCTGGTGGACGCCATCGCGCGCGGCGACGCGGAGCGGGCGCGGGCCCTGGCCGCGGCCCAGCTCGAACGGTCCACGCCCGCGCGCCGCCAGTTCCGGTCGGTCGCTGTGAGAAGCCAGAAACCTGCCGTAAACACGCTTCGCGGCCAGATTTAACAGCGACCGTATACACCTGGGAAAAGGGCTGCGAATTCCGCTGCGGGAATCGGGGCCCGGAATTCTGCTGCCCGGAATTCCTGGGTGGTGCGAACAATTTTTTCACACTGTTTCCGGAAGCTCCTCAAGCCCTTCGGAAACGAGCTTCGCCAGCCGGTCGAGCGCCGCTTCGGCAGCCGCCTCGTCCTCGGCCGGGGAGGCCAGCAGGATTTCCTCGCCGCCCTCGGCGCCGAGGCTCAGCACGGCCAGCATGGAGGCGGCGTTCACGGGCGTGCCGTCCTTCCTGGCGATGGTCACCGGCACTCCGGTGGCGGTGGCGGCGCGGACGAAGATCGAGGCGGGGCGGGCGTGCAGCCCTTCGGCCCAGCCGATGGAGACGCGGCGCTCGGCCATGGTGTTGCCCTCCGGGGTGGTTCCGTCGCTTCTGCGGCGTCACGGGCGGTGCGCCGAGGCTCCCGTCCGGACATCGTCAACCGTACGCTGAAGCCATGCGGACGCCCGCCCAGCCTCACTACCCGGCCCACTGGGAGGCCGACGTGGTGCTCCGTGACGGCGGCACCGCGCACATCAGGCCCATCACCCCGGCCGACGCCGAGCGGCTGGTGAGCTTCTACGAGCGGGTGTCCGACGAGTCGAAGTTCTACCGGTTCTTCGCGCCCCACCCCCACCTGTCCGCCCGCGACGTGCACCGGTTCACCCACCACGACTACGTCGACCGGGTCGGGCTGGCCGCCACGGTCGGCGACGAGTTCATCGCCACCGTCCGGTACGACCGCGTTGACGAGGAGGGCCGGGCCGCCTCCGGCGGCGCCGACCGCGCGGAGGTCGCGTTCCTCGTCCAGGACGCCCACCAGGGCCGGGGCCTGGCCTCCGCCCTTCTCGAACACATCGCGGCCGTCGCCAGGGAGCGCGGCATCCGGCGCTTCGAGGCCGAGGTGCTGCCGGCCAACAACAAGATGATCAAGGTGTTCACGGACGCCGGCTACTCCCAGCGCCGCAGCTTCGCCGACGGCACCGTGCATCTCACCCTCGACCTGGAGCCCACCGCCGAGTCCGTCGCCGTCATGCGCGCCCGCGAGCAGCGCGCCGAGGCCAGGTCCGTGCAGCGGCTGCTGGCCCCCGGCAGCGTCGCCGTCATCGGCGCGGGCCGCCGCCCCGGCGGCGCCGGCCGCACCGTCCTCGCCGGGCTGCTCGGCGGCGGTTTCACCGGCGAGGTGTACGCGGTCAACGCCGCCCTCGCGCCGGACGCGACCGTGCTGGAGGGCGTGCCCGCCTTCCGTTCCGTGCGCGAGATCGCCGCGCCCGTCGATCTGGCGGTGCTCGCCGTCCCGGCCGGCCGGGTCGCCGAGGTGGTCGCCGAGTGCGGTGAGCACGGAGTGCAGGGCGTGGTCGTGCTGGCCGCCGGGCACAGCCGGGAGGAGCAGCGCGACCTGGTGCACCTGGCCCGCTCGTACGGGATGCGGATCATCGGACCGAACGCGTTCGGCGTCATCAACACCGCGCCCGCCGTCCGGCTCAACGCCAGCCCCGCCCCCCGCCTGCCCAGCGCCGGACGCATCGGCCTGTTCACCCAGTCGGCCGCCATCGGCATCGCCGTGCTGGACGAGCTGGAACGGCGCGGCGCCGGCCTGTCCACGTTCCTCTCCGCGGGCAACCGGGCGGACCTCTCCGGCAACGACGCCCTCCAGTACTGGTACGAGGACCCGGCCACCGACGTCGTCCTCATGTACCTCGAATCCGTGGGCAACCCGCGCAAGTTCACCCGCGTCGCCCGCCGCACCGCCGCCGCGGGCAAGCCGGTGGTCGTGGTGCGCGGCGGGCGGCACAGCGGCGGGGCGCCGCCGCACGGCCGCGCCGCCCAGGCCGGCGGCACCCCGGAGAGCACCGTCTCGGCCCTGCTCAGCCAGGCCGGGAGCATCGAGGCGGACCCCGCGGTCGAACTGGTCGACACCGGGCTGCTCCTCGCCCGCCAGCCGCTGCCCCGGGGCCCCCGGGTCGCGGTCGTCGGCAACGCGGAGGCGCTCGGCCTGATCGCCCACGACGCCTGCCGCGCCCAGGGCCTGAGCCCGCTGCCGCTGGACAGCCTGGGCCCCGCCGCGACCCCCGCCGACTACCACCGGGCCCTGACCACCGCCCTGACCGACCCCGGGGTGGACGCCGTGGTGGTCACCGCGCTGCCCATCGTCGGCGAGGACACCCGGGTCACCCACGACCTCGACCTGATGGCCGCCCTGCACACGGCCGTCGCCGACGCCGCGGCCGACAAGCCCGTGGTCGTCACCCACTTCGCGCTGGAGGAGCTGGCCTCGGCGCTCAACGCCCAGGGCATCCCCGCCTACCCCTCCGCCGAGCGGGCCGTCCGCGCCCTGGCCCAGGCCGTCCGGCACGCCGAGTGGCGGGCCGGGGCCGCCGCCCCGGGCCGGGTCCCGGAGTTCGACGACATCCACGAGCAGGTCGCCGCCCGGCTGCTGGCCGACCTCGTCGGCCCCGCCCTGCCGTCCGCGCCGTCATCCCTATAATGGTCACTACCACTTCCTTTCTGTTATTTTTATTTTTTTTCCAAGCAAAAGGCGCCACCCGATTTTCCCCCCTCCCTCGTGGGCCCGGAATTTTGTAAAAGAGCCAGCCCCCCCCCCGCGCCGCCGATGCCGTCCGTGCCGCCCGGTCCCGCCGTGCCCGGGGGCGCGGGACCCGGTACGCCGCTCGGCCAGGAGCGCACCCGCCTCCTGCTCGGCGCCTACGGCATCGCGGTGCCCGCCACCCTGCCCGCCCCCGATGAGGGGGCCGCCGTCACGGCGGTCCGCCGGATCGGCTTCCCGGTGGCCCTGAAGACCACGGCCGCGTGGCTGCGCCACCGGTCCGACCTGGGCGGCGTCCGGCTCGGCATCGCCACCGAGGCCGAGCTGCGCCGCGCCTGGGCCGAGCTGACCCGGCAGCTCGGCGACCCGGCCGAACTCCAGCCCGTGGTCCAGGCGATGGCCCCGCGCGGTGTGGACACCGTGGTGCGGGCCACCGTCGACCCGGCCATCGGCGCGGTGCTCTCCTTCGGCCTGGCCGGGCCGCCCTCGGAGCTGCTCGGCGACGTCGGCCACCGGCTGCTGCCCGTCACCGACCGGGACGCCGCCGAGCTGGTCCGTTCCATCCGGGCCGCCCCCATGCTGTTCGGCTGGCGCGGCGCCCGCCCGGTGGACACCGCCGCGCTGGAGGAGCTGCTGCTGCGGCTGGGGCGCCTGGTCGACGACCGGCCGGAGATATCGGCCGTCGAGCTGGAGCCGGTCGTGGTGGCGCCGCGGGGCGCGACGCCGCTGGCCGCGACGGTGTGGGTGGCGCCCCCGCCCCCGCGCGCGGATCTCGGCCCGCGTCGGCTCCCGGCGTACTGAGCGCCCGACGGCTCCTCCCGTGCCGGGCCCGCCCTTTAGGATGGGGCCCATGGCGAAGACCGGTACGACGTCCCAGGGGCTGCGGGAGGCGATCGAGCGCAGTGGGTACTACCCCGCGCTGGTCGCCGAGGCGGTGGAGGCAGCGGTGGGGCGGGAGCCAGTCGTCTCCTTCCTGGTCCACCAGGAGACGACCTTCGACAGCAACGAGGTGCGCCGGCATGCCACGGTCCTGGTGTTGACCGGCACCCGGTTCATCGTCAGCCACACCGACGAGCAGTCCGCGGACAGCACGGCGCCCGCTCCCTACGCCACCACCTCCACGGAGTCCGTGAAGCTCGACCGGATCTCCTCCGTGGTGATCAGCCGTGTCGTCGCCGACCCGCAGTCGTACGTGCCGGGCACCGTGCCCCGGGAGGTCGTCCTCACCATCGGCTGGGGCGCCGTCTCCCGTATCGACATGGAGCCCGCGAGCTGCGGCGATCCCAACTGCGAGGCCGACCACGGGTACACCGGCTCGACCACGGCCGACGACCTCTCCCTGCGCATCAGCGAGGCGGGTGACGGCCCGGAGACGGTGCGCCGGACCCTGGAGTTCGCCCAGGCGCTCTCCGAGGCGACCGCGGTGACCGGCAGGTGACCCTTTCCCAGCCCGGGGGAGGGTGGGGCGCCCCGCCGCCGTCCGACGATCCCGAGCCGCTCGATCCGCGCGGAGCGCCCGCGCCGAGGTACGGTTCGGCGTCGCTGGCCGACGTGTTGCCCGCCGCCGCGGCCGGGCTCGGCGTCCCCGGTGTGACGTCCGGTCTCGTCCTGCCGCCCGCCGACCGCGTCTGCCTCTTCCTCGTCGACGGCCTCGGCTGGGAGGCGCTGCGGGCGCACCCCGAGGCGGCCCCGTTCCTCACCTCCCTGCTGCCCACCTCGCGGGCCGGCGCCGGGGAGCCCATCACCGCCGGGTTCCCCTCCACCACCGCCACCTCGCTCGCCTCGGTCGGCACCGGGCTCGCCCCCGCCGTCCACGGCCTGGCCGGGTACAAGGTCCTCGACCCGGCCTCCGGCGAGCTGATGAACCAGCTCCGCTGGGATCCCTGGACCGACCCCACGCTGTGGCAGCCCCACCCCACCGTCTTCCAGCTCGCGCACGACGCGGGCGTCGCCGCCGCCCAGGTCTCCGCCCCGCACTTCGAGCACACACCGCTGACCCGCGTCGCGCTTTCCGGCGGCACGTTCCTCGGCCGGCTCGACGCCGAGGAGCGGGTGGACCTGGCCGCGCGCCGGCTGGCGGTCGCCGACCGGGCGCTCGTCTACACGTATTACGCGGAGCTGGACGCCACCGGCCACCGCTTCGGCGTCGACTCCGACGCCTGGCGCGGCGAGCTGCGCCGCGTGGACGGCCTGGCGCGTCGGCTCGCCGAGCAGTTGCCGCCGCGCTCGGTGCTGTATGTGACGGCCGACCACGGCATGGTCGACGTGCCGGCGGCCGGTGAGGCGCGGTTCGACTTCGACGACGACTGGGAGCTGCGGGCCGGCGTCGCCCGCCTCGGCGGCGAGGGCCGCGCCCGCCACCTGTACGCCGTGCCGGGCGCCGCCTCCGACGTGTACGCGGTCTGGCGCGAGGTGCTGGCCGGGCACGCCTGGGTGGCGACCCGCGACGAGGCCGTGGAGCTGGGCTGGTTCGGCCCGCCGGACGCCGGGATGGAGGCGCGCGTGCGGGCCCGCGTCGGCGACGTCGTGGTGGCGATGACCGGCACCGCCTGCGTCGTCGCCAGTGTCTCGGAGCCCCACGAGTCGGCCCTGGTCGGCATGCACGGCTCGGTGACCCCGGCGGAGCAGCTCGTGCCGCTCCTCGAAGTGAGAACGTGATCTGGAGCCCGTTCCGTTGCCCGAACTCGCCTTCTTCTCCGGCACGATGGACTGCGGCAAGAGCACGCTCGCCCTGCAGATCCAGCACAACCGCTCGGCCCGCGGCCTGATGGGCATGATCTTCACGCGGAACGACCGCGCCGGTCAGGGCCGTCTGTCCTCCCGCCTCGGCCTGGTCACCGACGCGATCGAGGCCGACGAGCGCTTCGACTTCCACGCCCACCTGGTGAGACACCTGACCGCGGGCGGGCGCGTGGACTACGTGATCGCCGACGAGGCGCAGTTCCTGTCGCCCGCGCAGGTGGATCAGCTCGCCCGGGTCGTGGACGACCTGGGCATCGACGTCTTCGCCTTCGGCATCACCACCGACTTCAGGACCCGGCTCTTCCCCGGCTCGCAGCGGCTGATCGAGCTGGCCGACCGCGTCGAGGTGCTCCAGGTCGAGGCGCTGTGCTGGTGCGGCGCGCGGGCCACGCACAACGCCCGCACCGTCGGCGGGCGGATGGTGGTCGAGGGCGCGCAGGTCGTCGTGGGCGACGTCGGCGCCCGCGCCGACGTGGGCTACGAGGTGCTGTGCCGCAGGCATCACCGCCGCCGGCTGACCGCCGCCGCGGCGGGGGCGGGCCCGCTCTCGCCGGACGTGCCCCCCGCCGACGGCCGGCCCCCGCGCCTCGGCGGGACCGCGCCGGGCGGGCCGGCGTAGCCGCCCGGGAGGGACGCCCGCCCCGGCCCGCCGGTGGTCAGGACCGCGTGGCGCGGAGCACCGCGAACGGGGCGCCCTCGCGGTCGGCGACCCGCGCCCAGCGCCCGAACGACGACTCCGCCGGCTCGCTGAGCTGCCGCCCGCCGAGCGCGGTGATCCGGCGCAGGGCCTCGTCCACGTCCGGCACGGAGAAGTACGTCAGCCAGTGCGCGCCCCGGTCGTGCGGCAGGTCACTCCCCACGCCCCGGATCCCGGCGACCTTGTGGCCCTCCAGGTGCAGCGCCTGGTAGTCCAGATCCGCCGGCGCGCCCGGCACCGGCAGCGTCTCGTACCCGAAGACCATCGAGTAGAACTTGCCGACGCCCGAGGCGTCCGCGGTGATCAGCTCGTTCCAGCAGGGAGCGCCCATCTGCCCCTGGAGCGGGCCGAACTTGCGCGGGCCGCCCTGCCAGATGCCGAAGGCCGCGCCGCACATGTCCGCGGCGATGCCCAGCCGCCCGACCTGATCGACCTCCAGTGGGCCGACCGCCACCGTGCCGCCGCAGTCGCGGATCAGCATCGCCGTGGCGTCGGCGTCCCTGGTGGCGATGTACGGCAACCACGCGACCAGCCGTCGCACTCCCTGCCCGATCTCACCGAGTCCCGCGACCGGCCGGCCGTCCACCACGGCCTGCACATAGGGGCCGAGCTGTGCCGGCCCCTCCTCGAACTCCCAGCCGAACAGAGAGCGGTAGAACTCCTGGCTCGCGGCCAGGTCATGGACCATCAGACTTACCCAGCGGTGCGTTCCGGAAACCGGCGGACTCGCTGCTTCGGTCATCCTTGTCTCTTCTCCTGTAGGACCATCGCGCCACTGCCGTTACTCACACAGACCAGTCTCCCCCCGATTACGGAGAGAATGGCCCCCATGACAGCAATGATCTCCACAGCCCGGCTGGCCGCCGAACTCGCCCCCGGCGTCCCGCCGGAGCGGCGGCCCGTCCTGCTCGATGTGCGCTGGCGGCTCGGCGGCCCGCCCGGCCGGCCCGAGTACGAACGGGGCCACTTGCCCGGCGCGGTCTACGTGGATCTGGACTCCGAACTGGCCGCCCCGCCCGGCCCCGGCGGTCGGCATCCGCTGCCCGACCCGGCGGTGTTCGGCGCGGCGATGCGCCGGGCCGGCGTCTCGCCCGGCCGCCCGGTCGTGGTCTACGACGGCGGCCAGGGGTGGGGCGCCGCCCGTGCCTGGTGGCTGCTGCGCTGGACCGGGCACGAGGAGACGCGGGTGCTGGACGGCGGGCTGGCCGCGTGGGACGGCGAGCTGACCACCGAGGTGCCCGCGCCCGCCGCGGGCGACTTCACGCCCCGGCCCGGCGCGCTGCCCGTGCTCGACGCGGACGCGGCGGCCCGGCTGGCGAGGAGCGGTGTGCTGCTGGACGCCAGGGCGGGGGAGCGGTACCGGGGCGAGGTCGAGCCGATCGACCCGGTCGGCGGCCACATCCCCGGCGCGCGGTCGGCGCCGACGACCGAGAACGTGGGCCCGGACGGCCGGTTCCGCCCCGCCGCCGAGCTGGCCGCCCGGTTCGCGGAGCTGGGCGCGGTGCCGGGCACCGAGGTGGGTGTCTACTGCGGCTCGGGGGTCTCCGGGGCGCACGAGATCCTGGCACTCGCCGTGGCGGGCGTCGACGCGGCGCTGTACCCGGGCTCGTGGAGCGAGTGGTCCGCCGACCCCGGCCGGCCCGTCGCGACCGGCCCGGAGCCCGGCTGACCGGGGGCCCGGCCGGGCCCCCCGCTCAGTCCTTCTTCTTGCGCCGGGTGCCGAACACGATCTCGTCCCAGCTCGGGACGGCCGCGCGGCGGCCGGGGCGGACGCCGTCCGCCTCGGCCTGGCGGTCGGTGCTGCCCGTCAGCCGGTCGCGGTGCCCGCCCACCGAACGCGGCATGAGCACGTCCGCGTAGGTCGAGCCGGCACCGGCCGCCGGAGCGGCGGTGCCGAGCGCGGCGGCCTCCTCGTCCTCGGGCTCGTCGTCGGCCGGGGAGGTCACCGCCGCCGGGACCGAGGGCGGCCCGGCCTGCTCGGGCACCACCAGATCGCCGCGGAAGCTCGGGACGGCCTCCAGCAGGCTGGTGAGCGAGTCGGTGTCGCTGTCGCCGGACACGCGCGGCGCCGGCGGCCGGTCGCCCTCGCGGGGCAGCCGGGCGATGCGCGGCACGAACGGCGTGCTCGGCTCCGGGGTGTCGTCCGTCTCGCCCAGCAGCGACCGCGCCTCGTCGTCCACGGCGTGGACCAGGCGGCGGGGCGGGTCGTACGTCCAGCTCGCGGAGTGCGTCTCGCCCGCGACCCGGTAGACGAGGAGCACCTCCCAGGTGCCGTCGTCCCGGCGCCAGGAGTCCCAGCGCACGGCGTCCTTCTCCGCGCCGCGCAGCATCAGGCGCTCGGCGACCGCGTCGCCGAGCTGCGGCCCGGCCGTCTCACCGGGGCGCCGCAGCGGCGTCTTGCGGGCGCGCTCGGCCATGAAGGCGCGCTCGGCCAGCACCGGGCCCTCGAAGCGGCGGACGCGTTCCACGGGGATGCCGGCGAACTGCGCGACCTCCTCGGCCGTCGCGCCGGCTCGTATACGCGCCTGGATGTCGCGCGGGCGCAGGTGGTTCTCCACCTCGATCTCGATCTGGCCGAGACGCGCCCTGTCGTTCCGGACGGCGGCGCGCAGCCGCTCGTCGATGGGAAGCGTGTATTCCGTGTTGTCGGCAGCCTTGAGCACCAGGCGTGTGCCGTCATTGCTCACGGCCACGACACGCAGTTCGGGCACGAGGACCTCCCGGTGGTGCCTGCCGACGTCACGTACGTCGCTGCTCCCGCTGGACGAGTGTGACTTGCCCGGGTGCAGCCTGCCACAACCTTGCCGACTTGCCCGGCGTGTCGGGCCATGGTCTTGAGCCGCGGTTGTGGCACAGTCACCACTTTGCCACGTGCGGTGACCGGCGCGAGCGTCTCTGCACGCGTGGGCCGCCAGGACCAGGACCAAGGGAACTTCACACTACTCCATTAGGGCCTGACGGGGTGGGGCGCCGCGCCGGTGAAGTTCTCCCGGGGCAAGGGAGTTGGCCTGGCCGTAGGCGGCAGACATGGGCCGCAAGGCTCCCAGAAGCCGCAAAACCCTACCTATCACCACGTGACGGAAGCCACTTGAGGGGATGGCGTGCAGGGAGTGTGCGCATACGGCCGAATGGGGGATTCCGGGGTGTCGGGGACACCCGCGACCGCCGGACGGCGCCGGGCGGGAGGCCCGCCGTTGGTGGCAGGATGCGGAGACATGGACCGTGCGATCGACCCGCGTCCCTATGACGCCCTGCTGCTGCTCTCCTTCGGCGGCCCCGAAGGCCCGGACGACGTCCTGCCGTTCCTGGAGAACGTCACCCGGGGGCGCGGCATCCCCCGCGAGCGGCTGGCCGAAGTGGGTGCCCACTACGGCCTCTTCGGCGGCGTGAGCCCGATCAACGAGCAGAACCGCACGCTGCTCGCCGCGCTCCGCGCCGACTTCGCCGGACAGGGCCTGGACCTGCCGGTCTACTGGGGCAACCGCAACTGGGCGCCGTATGTCACCGACGCCTTCCGCGAGATGGCGGCGGACGGCCGCCGCCGCGTCCTCACCCTGGCCACCAGCGCCTACGCCTCCTACTCCGGCTGCCGGCAGTACCGGGAGGACCTGGCGGGCGCCCTGGCGGCGCTGCGGGCCGAGGGGGCGGAGCTGCCGCGCGTGGACAAGCTGCGGCACTACTACAACCATCCCGGCTTCCTGGAGACCGTGACCGACGGCGTCCTGGCCGCCCTGGCGGACCTGCCCGAGGAGGCCCGGCAGGGCGCGCATCTGGCGTTCACCACCCACTCCATCCCCGAGGCGGCGGCGGAGACCTCCGGCCCGCCGGTGGGCCACGGCCCGGCGGGCGGGGCGTATGTCGCGCAGCACCTGGACGCCGCCCGCGTCGTCAGCCGCGCGGTGCGCGAGGCGACCGGCACCGACCACCCGTGGGAGCTGGTCTACCAGTCGCGCAGCGGCGCCCCCCACATCCCGTGGCTGGAACCCGACATCTCGGATCATCTCCGCGCCCTGCACGCCAAGGGCGTACCGGGCGTGGTCATGGTCCCGGTCGGGTTCGTCTCGGACCACATGGAGGTCCTCTACGACCTCGACACCGAGGCCATGGCGACGGCGCGGGAGCTGGGCCTGCCCGCCGTCAGGTCCGCGACGGTCGGCGCCGATCCCCGTTTCGTGGCGGCGCTGCGCGATCTGGTGCTGGAGCGGGCGGCCGAGGAGCGCGGCGAGACGCCCCGGCGCCCGGCCCTGGGCGCGCTGGGCCCGAGCCACGACCTGTGCCCGGTGGGCTGCTGCCCGGGGCGCCTGGCCAAGCCCGCCGCCGCGGGCGCCGACGACCCGTACGCGTGACCCGCGACCGGACCGAGCGATACGGCCGGCCCGAGCGGTACGGCCGGCCCGACGAGTGGGAGGAACACCGCGCCATGTCCGACCGAGCCGGGGCCGACGCGCCCACCCCCCAACTCGCCGCGGAGCTGCTCGCGCTCGCCCAGGAGGCCGCCGCGCGGGCGGGGCGGCTGCTGCGGGACGGCCGCCCGGCCGATCTGGGCGTGGCGGCCACCAAGTCCAGCCCGATCGACATCGTCACCGAGATGGACGTCGCGGCCGAGAAGCTGATCACCGGTTTCCTGTCGGAGCGTCGCCCCGGCGACGGGTTCCTCGGCGAGGAGGGCGGCGTCAGCGGCGGGAGCAGCGGTGTGCGGTGGGTCATCGACCCGCTCGACGGGACCGTCAACTACCTCTACGGGCTGCCCCAGTGGGCCGTCTCCATCGCCGCCGAACTGGACGGCGAGGTGGTGGCGGCCGTGGTCGAGGCGCCGATGCGCCGGGAGACCTACCGGGCCGTGCGCGGCGGCGGCGCCGAGCGGCTGACGCCTGGCGCGGCCCCCGAGCCGATGCGCCCGCGCCCCTCGCCGCCGCTGGACCAGGCGCTGATCGGCACCGGCTTCAACTACGTCGCCGCCGTCCGCGCCGCCCAGGCGTCCGTCGCCCACCGGCTGATCCCCCGGGTCCGCGACATCCGCCGTTCGGGCTCGGCCGCGATCGACCTGTGCGACGTGGCCGGCGGCCGGCTGGACGGCTACTACGAACGCGGCCTGGCGCCCTGGGACCTGGCCGCCGGGGACCTCATCGCCCGGGAGGCCGGAGCCCTGACCGGCGGCCGGACCGGGCGGCGGCCGGACGGCGACCTGACCGTCGCCGCGAGCCCCGGGGTCTTCGCCGTGCTCCAGCCGCTCCTGGACGAGCTCGGAGCCTGGCACGACTGACGGGGCGCCACGGGCCCGCGCGGGCACGCGCGTACGACAGAGCGCCCCCGGGACCAGCCCGGGGGCGCTCTGTCGTCGATGCGTGCCGGAAGGCGTCAGACGGCGTCAGCCGACCTGCACACCGTGCTCCGCCGCCAGTCGGCGCAGGTCGTCCAGCTCGGCCTGCTCCACGTCCATCGTGAACACATCTCCGGCCTCACGAGCGCGGTGCAGATCGGACTGGGTGTTCTCGATGCGCTGAAGGATTCCATCGGTGAACGCGTCCAAGGTGCGCCCCCTCGTCTTCGATCGGCGGCACTGGGGGGTGCCGGGGGTGGGTGCGACCACAGCGGGGCCCCATGGAACGGTCGGCAGCGCAGGGGTGGCTTACCGCCTACAGGGGGTGGTCGCGGGGTTGTGGAGCTTCCTCCCCGATGCGCTCCCGGCGGAAACCTCCCGGCAACAAAAATCACCGTCAGTCAGCCCCCCGGCGAGAGCTCTTACCGGTGGCATTGAACATAAGTCGTGAAAGTCCACCTACTAGCGCGTTACACTCTGTAATGCCTGACTTTGTTTTCAAACTAAAAGGCGCCGCGGGAGTTTTCTGCCTGTCTGGTGGGCTGGGATATGTGTATAAGGGCAAGGGTGTGGGCCCTGCCCCGGACCCGCCGAGGAAGGACAGGACGTGCGCGTACTCGTCGTCGAGGACGAGCAATTGCTCGCCGATGCCGTGGCCACCGGGCTTCGCCGCCAGGCCATGGCGGTGGACGTGGTCTACGACGGGGCCGCGGCGACCGAGCGCGTCGATCTCAACGACTACGACGTGGTGATCCTCGACCGCGATCTCCCGCTGGTCCACGGCGACGACGTCTGCCGTCACATCGTCGACAGCGGGCGCGCGACGCGGGTGCTGATGCTGACCGCCTCGGGGGACGTCAGCGACCGTGTGGAGGGCCTGGAGATCGGCGCGGACGACTATCTGCCGAAGCCGTTCGCCTTCAGCGAGCTGATCGCCCGGGTCCGCGCCCTGGGGCGCCGCGCCACGGCCGCGTTGCCGCCGGTGCTGGAGCGTTCGGGGATCAGGCTCGACCCGAACCGCCGGGAGGTCTTCCGGGACGGCAGGCAGGTCAATCTGGCGCCGAAGGAGTTCGCGGTGCTGGAGGTCCTGATGCGCAGCGAGGGCACGGTCGTCTCGGCCGAGCAGCTCCTGGAGAAAGCCTGGGACGAGAACACCGATCCCTTCACCAACGTGGTCCGCGTCACGGTGATGACGCTGCGCCGCAAGCTGGGCGACCCGCCCGTGATCACCACCGTGCCCGGCGCCGGGTACCGGGTCTGAGCCATGGCCGCCTCGCCCCCCACCGGTTCCCCTGCCTCTTATACCTTTGAATAGTGTGTCGTTAGGCTCAATAATGATTCATATCGTTTGTTGTTTTCAAGCAGAAGACGCCATTCGATATTTCTGCCTGTCGCGTGGGCTCGGAGATGGGTATAAGAGACAGCTGCTGTACGGCGGGATGTTCCTGATCGCCGGGGTCGTGCTGCTGACGATCATCTATCTCCTGGCGGCCCGCGCCCTGGACCGCGGTCTGGCCCTGCCGTTCGAGTTCAACGAGATGCAGACGGACGTGATGATCGTCTCCGACGTCTGCGCGCCGCTGCCCGAGTCGGTGACCAAGGAGGAGTTCCGGAGCTGGTTCCAGGACTGCACCGGCACCCAGCGGGCCATCGCCCTCGACCAGCTCCTGCGCAGCTCGCTCCTGGCGCTGCTCGGGATGGCGGTGGCGGCGTTCGCCTTCGGGTATGTGATGGCTGGCCGGGTGCTCTCGCCGCTGGGCCGGATCACCCGCACGGCCCGCCGGGTGGCCGGCTCCGACCTCCACCGGCGGATCGAGCTCGACGGCCCCGACGACGAGCTGAAGGAGCTGGCGGACACCTTCGACGAGATGCTGGACCGGCTGGACCGGGCGTTCACCGCGCAGCAGCGCTTCGTCGCCAACGCCTCGCACGAGCTGCGCACGCCGCTGGCGATCAACCGCACGCTGCTGGAGGTCCAGCTCTCCGACCCGGACGCGTCGCCCGAGCTGATCCAGCTCGGGAACACCCTGCTGGCGACGAACGAGCGCAGCGAGCAGCTCGTGGAGGGCCTGCTGCTGCTCGCCCGCAGCGAGAACGAGCTGGTGGACCGGAAGCCGGTGGACCTGGCGGAGGTCGCCGGGCAGGCCGTCGAGCAGACGCGCGGCGAGGCGCAGGCCCGGGGCGTGGAGATCCGGGGCGGCCGCCCGCCGGTCCACGTGCAGGGAAACGGGGTGCTCCTGGAGCGGATCGCGCTGAATCTCGTGCAGAACGCCGTACGGTACAACCTGCCGACAGACGGCTGGGTCCGCGTGGATACGGAGGTCAGGCCGGGGCAGGCGGTCCTGGTGGTGGAGAATACGGGGCCGGTGGTGCCCGCCTACGAGATCGACAACATGTTCGAGCCCTTCCGGCGGCTACGTACTCAGCGCACGGGTAGCGACAAGGGAGTCGGTCTCGGGCTGTCCATCGTCAGGTCGGTCGCGCGGGCCCACGGGGGCTATGTCGTGGCCGAGCCCCGGGAGGCCGGCGGGCTCGTCATGCGGGTCGCCATCCCGGTCTGAGGGCAGGTCGAGACGGGAATGAGGGAGATGTGATCAATCGCATACGCGAGCCCGCTGAAGCGGGCCCAAAGGGGCCGTAGCAGGCGTTATCGCCGGTTCGCGGCCCGATCGGCAGCCGGAATGATCACCTCTTCAGGCGTTCGGTTGGGTGTCGATTGAGTAACACCACTTGATGTGAGGCAAAATCTCCGCCTCGGGTCGGGCACAAAGTCCGGCCCCCCGCGCGTTACGTGCGCTGGAGATACCACAGACACCCGGAGGGGGAGAACGAAATGGCAACCGACTACGACACTCCACGTAAGACCGACGATGACGTCAACGAGGACAGCATCGAGGAGCTCAAGGCCCGGCGGAACGACAAGTCGGCTTCCACGGTCGACGTGGACGAGTTCGAGCAGGCCGAGGGCCTGGAGCTGCCCGGGGCCGATCTCTCCAACGAGGAGCTGTCGGTTCGCGTGCTGCCGCGCCAGGCCGACGAGTTCACCTGCATGAGCTGCTTCCTGGTCCATCACAGGTCCCAGCTCGCGAGTGAGAAGGACGGTCAGCCGGTCTGCCGCGACTGCGCGGCGTGACCGCCGGCCCGGAACGGGACTAGCCCGCGTCCGGGCGGGCGGCGGCCAGAGCCTTCGTCAGACGGTCGGGACGGCGGGTCGACAGGTACAGATAGGGCGTCGGATCCGCCGGGTCGGTGACCTCGACCCGTACGGCCGTCGGGATATAGGCCCGAAGGAGCATATGAGCTCGGGCATCCGCACGATGGGTGCGCCAGGCGCGCGCCTCGTCGGCGTCGAGCGCCCGAGCCTCGCCCAGGGCGGCGAGGGGGATTCTGGCCTGCCCCGCGATCAGCGAGTCGGCCACCACCCGGATCCGGGCCGATCCGTAGGTGCTGAGGGCCACCCCGCACAGCGCCCCGCCCGCCGCCAGCCCGCACAGCAGCGGCACCGCCCCGAGGGGCACCAGGGCGACGCCGAGGAGGACGACGCCCAGCGCGGCCATCGCCCACCAGGCCCTCGGCACGGTCAGTCGCTCGTCATACGGCTTCATATGGCCAAGCATGGCAGGCTCGCCTCCCCGTCCCGCCGTCGGCGGTAGGGTCTGCATCGTGAGTGCCCTGAGCAGAGCCCCGGTTGACGTCCTGATCCGGCGGACCGATTCGGCGGTCCCGATCCCGACCCGGGCCCACCCCGGCGACGCGGGCGTCGACCTCGTGACGACGCGGGCCGCCGAGCTGGCTCCCGGCGAGCGCGCCGTGCTGCCCACCGGGGTTTCGATCGCCCTGCCCGACGGGTACGCCGCCTTCGTGCACCCGCGCTCCGGCCTCGCCGCCCGCTGCGGGGTGGCCATGGTGAACGCGCCCGGCACCATCGACGCCGGGTACCGTGGGGAGATCAAGGTCATCGTGATCAATCTGGACCCGCGGGAGACCGTCCGTTTCGAGCCATTCGACCGGGTCGCCCAGCTCGTCGTCCAGCAGGTCGAGACGGTGCGTTTCCACGAGGTCGCGGAGCTCCCGGGATCGGCGCGGGCCGCGGGGGGTTTCGGCTCCACGGGTGGGCACGCCGGCGCGCACAACCCCTATGCTGCGGTCGGTCCCGGCGGGACTGCCGACCGGAAAGGACATTGACGTGTTCGGACGGCGTCGTAAGCGGAACGAGGAGCCCGAGGAAGCGCTCGAGGCCACCGCCGGGGAGGAGGCTGCCGACGAGCCCGACGAGGAAGAGGTGCGCCGCGTCAGGCTGGAGCCGGCCCCGCGGCCGGACGGCCCCTGGGACGTGAGCGAGGTCGGCAAGCCGTCCGAGGGCCGGGTCGATCTCGGCGGTCTCTTCGTGCCCGGCGTGCAGGGCATGGAGCTGCGCGTCGAGGTCGCCGGGGACGCGATCGTCGCCGCCACCGTCGTGGTCAAGGACAGCGCGATCCAGCTCCAGGCCTTCGCCGCGCCGCGTCGCGAGGGCATCTGGGCCGAGGTCCGCGAGGAGATCGGCGCCGGTATCACGCAGCAGGGCGGTGTGATCGAGGAGATCGAGGGGCCGCTGGGCTGGGAGCTGCGGGCCCGGGTGCCGGTCCAGCTTCCCGACGGCAAGCGCGGTATGCAGGTCGTGCGGTTCGTGGGGGTGGACGGCCCGCGCTGGTTCCTGCGCGGCGTCATCTCCGGCCAGGGCGCGGTGCAGCCGCAGGCCGCCGGCCTGCTGGAGCAGATCTTCCGGGACACCGTCGTGGTCCGCGGCCAGTCGCCCATGGCGCCGCGCGACCCGATCGTCCTCAAGCTGCCGCAGGACGCCCAGATGGTTCCGGACGGCGTGAAGAAGGAGGAGGCCGCCGACGGCGGCACGGTCTCCCGGTTCGCCGGGGGCCTGGACTCGCTCCGCCGCGGCCCGGAGATCTCCGAGGTCCGCTAGCGCGCCTCGCGCGGACGGTACGTCACCGCACACCCCCCGCCGCAGCGGCGGGGTGTGTCATCGGTGCGTCCGACGGGTACCCGGGGGCCTCCTTGATGAGGCCGCCGAGGCCGCCGAGGAGGCCGCCATGACCCGAGGACGCCGTCCCCGGACCGGCACCGAGCCGGTCACCGCCTACAGCCCGCTGCGCATGCGGCTGGTGCTCTCCTGCGTCTTCGTGCCGCTCTTCGCGGCCCTCACCGGCGCGTTCGCCGTCTGGTGGGCCACCAGCGACTCCGGCGATCAGCCGAGCCCCGCCGAGCTGGCCTGGCTCACCCTCGGCTGTGCCCTGCTGACCCTGCTGGCCGCGATCGACCTCGCCGTGGTCCTGCGCCGCAGACGCCACCAGCGCGAGGGCCACGAACGGCTGGCACCCCCGCCGCCGCGCCGCTAGGGCCTGTCTCTTGGATCTTGTGGATCAGGCCGCGTGTCCCCCAGGCCCTCGGGGGCCTGAGAGGTACCACCGGCGTGGCCCCACCGAGATCCGGAAGAGAGGCCCTGGGCGTGTGGTCCGGGCAGGTCGGTGGCGCCGTCGGCCCACCGGTGGCGGTGGTGTGGCCGAGCCGGGAAACGTTCCCCGGCTCGCCGCGGCGGCCGTCCGTCTCGACGACACACCGCGCCGGATGCGCGGCCTGCCGGCCGGAGTCAGCGGGTGCGCGAAGGGAGCGGGTGGGACGCGCGGCCTCGGCCGGCGGAGGGCCGGTGTCACGCGGGACGGCCGTCAGGTGGGGGCGAGCTGCCACGCGCGGGCCCGCTCGTCCAGATCCGCCGCTTCCCGCGCACCCCCGCGACGGACTCGGCGGCATGGGCGGATCGGATGCCTTCCAGCAGTCGCCGGCGCACTTCCTCGTCAAGCCCGTGGTCACCTCACGCTTCGTGACGGGGCGGGGGAAGAGCCACATCGCAGGGCCCGGCCCTGGCGGCAGCGGCCCGGGATCGTGGGTCGGGGGTCAGGGGCGGCTAGCGCGGGGCGAGGACGCCGACGAGGCGGGAGAGCAGGAAGTGGCGGCGGTCTCCGGCGCCCGCGCAGCGGGCGTCGATGCCGGGGGCCGACAGCTTGATGTCGTGGATGGTCAGCAGCTCCCGCTCGTCCCGGCTCTCGATGACGACCGGGCGGTCGTTGTCGATCGCGTGGGCCAGCAGCCCGATCTCGGAAGCCGGCAGGTCCGTGGCGAGGTCGGTGAGCAGCCGCTCGGTCTCGGTGCGCACCGCCGCCAGCCGGACGGCCATCACGTCCAGCTCGCCCCCGTCCACGCGCGGCGTGCCGTACCGCCGCTGGGGCGGGACCGCCCGGACCCGGGCGCGTTCGGGCCGTTCCACGCGGACCGTCCCGTCGGCGGCCTCGGAGGTGGGCGCGTAGCCCTGGTCGCGCAGGGTCGTCAGCGTCTCGTGCGCCGCGGTGCCGCCCACCAGGACGGTGGGCGCGAGTCTGCGCAGGCCGAGTCCGGACAGCCCTCGGTGGTGGAGGATCTCGGTGATGAGCGCGGGTTCCGCCGCGTGGATCACGCAGGCGGTGGCCACCACCTGGAGGCGGCCGTGGCGGCGGGCGGTGTCGGTGATCAGGTAGCGCAGCGGCTGCGGCAGCGGGCCGCGCGTGACGGCGAGCAGGTCCGCATCGATCGACTCGGCCGTCCCGCCCGCGTCCAGGGCGCGGCGGACGCTCGCGGGCGTGAACCGCCACACCGACGCCATGCCGCGCGTCTCCCGGTCCGCGACGGAGTCGAGGAGGCGTTCGAGCCGGGCGGAGGGCGTGCCGGTGACGACGGCGGTCAGGTCGCCGCCGATCCGCGCCTGTTCGGTGGCGGCGGGCAGCAGGAGGCGCGCGGCCTCCGCCAGGCGCCGCTCGTCGCCCGCGCGCAGGGCGGCACCGAGCGGGGAAAGGGTGCCCCGGGCGAGCACGCCCAGCATGGCCGCCTCGCGCAGCAGAGTGGCGAACGGTGGGCTGTCGTCGTCCAGGCGTCTGGCCATCGGCCGGTGCCAGGCGATCGTGGCGCCGAAGGCCATCAGGTCGGCCGCTCCCCTGCCCTCCGGCAGGCGAGCGGCGGCGCCGAGCAGCGCGCGGCGGGCGGCGAGCCGGTCGTTGCGCGGCGGGAGCCCGTCGAGCAGGGCGGGGAGCACCCGGCCCTCGGCGTCCCTGGACCGGGTGGGGGAGCCCGCCAGGGACCACCAGGCGCGCACCAGGGCGATCAGGCGGAACGCGGGGTCCCGCTCCACCCACCGGTCGTAGGCGTCGGTGACGGGGTAACGGTCGCCGTCGCGGGCCAGCAGCCCGGCCGCGTGGGCGGTCTCCAGCACCAGCCGCACCTCCGTCTCCCCGCACCGCGCCGCCGTGCCCAGGCGGGCAAGCTCGCGGGAGCCGACGCCCCCGGTCTTCAGCCGGACCGGCGGCCCGGCCGCGCACACCGCCAGCACCGCGGCGGCCTGCCCGGCGAACGCGGAGGCCGCCGCCGCGGCCTCGTCGGCGACGGCGTCGCGGGTCACCGGCGTCAGCTCGGGCACGGGCGGGTTGGGGGCGAACGGGGCCCGCCAGCCCTTGCCGCGCAGCGCGAGCGCCACCTCGGCGGGCATCCTGGCCGGCCCGTATCCGTGCCGGGCGCGCACCAGCAGGCCGCGGTCGAGCGCCCACCGCAGCGCCGGCGCCGACGCCGACTCGCGCTCCTCGCAGACGGTCCGGCTGTGTCTGGCCAGCAGTTCGCGCGTCTCCCGGGGCGCCGCCGCGGCGATAGCGGCCAGCCGGTCGGGGTCGCGGTGGTGGTCGAGGAGCGCGGCCAGCCGTTCGTGCCGGGCGGCGGGCGGGGTGAGGCCGACGGCCGACAGCATCGCGCGCAGGTCGTCGTCGCTCTTCGCGGCCATGAGGTCCCGCAGCCCGGGGCCGAGACCGAGCGGCGCCGGCCAGGTCTCCCGCAGCGGGTCGGCCAGGCGCAGCCGCCCGTCGTCGTCCCGCCAGGCCAGGGCGTACCGGGTCAGCTCGGTCAGCGCCGCGTCCACGCCGGGGCCCGGGTCGCCGAGCAGGGCCGTGAGCCGGTCCCTGGGCACGCCCTCCTCCGGCACCGTGAGGGCGGTGAGCGCGGCCAGCGCCTCGGCGGCCTGGAAACAGCGCAGCGGGAGCCTGGCCAGGGCCCGGGCCACCGATTTCTGCTCCGTCAGCCGACAGGCCAGCTCTCCCAGGCTCTGCGGCCCCGGGGAGCGGGCGACGTCGGGGCGGGCGGCGAGCAGGTCGCGCAACCGCCCGGCGTCCAGCCGGTGCAGCCACGCGGACAGCGGGGACTCTGCGGCGATCGGAATCACCCCATCGGTGCGACGACCCGAAGACTGACGGTCACCGTATCGCTCCTGTCCGCACCCGGGGCACACTTGCCGGGAAACGGCCGAGATTCCGCCCCTCGCCGCCCCTACGAGGCGACATGCCGAATTTCATACGGAATTCTGATGCCGCTGGAGCCGGGAGGGGCCCCCGTTTCCCGGCGGGCGGACGAGAATGAGGCCATGGCACGTCGCGGCAGACTCCGCGTCTACCTGGGGGCCGCGCCCGGGGTGGGCAAGACGTACGCCATGCTCGCCGAGGCGCACCGCCGGGTCGAGCGTGGCGCGGATCTGGTCGTCGGGCTGGTGGAGCACCACGACCGGCCGCGCACCCGGGCGCTGCTGCACGGCCTGGAGCAGGTGCCACGCGTCGAGGCGCGCTCGCGCGACGGCGTTCTCGCCGAGATGGACACCGGGGCGGTGCTGCGCCGCCGGCCGGCGGTCGCGCTGGTGGACGAGCTGGCGCACACCAACGCCCCCGGCTCGCGGAACGAGAAGCGCTGGCAGGACGTGGACGAGCTGCTCGACGCGGGGATCGACGTCATATCGACGCTCAACGTCCAGCACCTGGAGTCGCTGGGCGACGCCGTGGAGGCGATCACCGGGGTGCGGCAGCGGGAGACCGTGCCGGACGAGGTGGTGCGCCGGGCCGACCAGATCGAGCTGGTGGACATGGCGCCCGAGGCGCTGCGCCGCCGGCTCGCGCACGGCAACATCTGCGCCCCGGACCAGGTGGACGCGGCGCTGTCGCACTACTTCCGGCCCGGCAGCCTGACCGCGCTGCGGGAGCTGGCGCTGCTGTGGACGGCGGACCGGGTGGACGCGCACCTGCGGCGGTACCGCGACGAGCACGGCATCCGTTCCACCTGGCACGCCCGCGAACGCATCGTGGTCGGTCTCACCGGCGGCCCCGAGGGCAGCACCCTCATCCGCCGGGCCGCCCGGATGGCCGCCAAGAGCTCCGGCAGCGAGATCCTCGCCGTCCACGTCTCCCGCTCCGGCGGCCTCACCTCCGCCTCGCCGCCCGAGCTGGCCGCGCAACGGACGCTGGTGCGGCAGTTGGGCGGCACGTTCCACCACGTGATCGGGCACGACGTGCCGCGCGCGCTGCTGGACTTCGCGCGCGGGGTCAACGCCAACCAGATCGTGCTGGGCTCCAGCCGCCGCAAGACCTGGCAGTTCGTCCTCGGGCCCGGCGTCGGGGTGACCGTGGCGCGCGAGTCGGGCTCCGACCTCGACGTGCACATCGTCAACCACGACGAGGTGGCCAAGGGGCGGGGGCTGCCCGTCGCGCGCGGTGCCCGGCTGGGCCGTTCCCGGGTCGTCGGCGGCTGGGTGATCGCGGCGGCCGTTCCGCTGCTGCTGACGTGGTTCCTGCCCGAGCCGCCGCCGGGCGTCGGGCTCTCCGGCGACGTGCTGCTCTTCCTCACCGCCACCGTCCTCGCGGCGCTGGTCGGCGGGCTGTGGCCGGGGCTGGCGTCGGCGGTCTGCGGCTCCCTGCTGCTGAACTACTACTTCGCCCCGCCCACCCACCGGTGGAGCGTCGCCCACACCGGTCATGCCGTCGCCATCGTCGTGTTCTTCGTGATCGCCGTCGGGGTGGCCATGGTGGTGGACCGTTCCACCCGCCGCACCCAGCAGGCCGCGCGGCTGCGCGCGGAGTCCGAGACGCTGACGCTGCTCGCGGACAGCGTGCTGCGCGGCGAGGACACCCTCGACGCGCTGCTGACCCGCGCCCGGGAGACGTTCGGCATGGAGACCGCCGCGCTGCTGGAGCGCGACACCGAACGCCGCACGTGGAGCCGCGTGCGGAGCGTCTCCGCCACGCCCTGGGCCAGGCAGGTGAACGCGCCGGACGACGCCGACGTGGACGTGCCCGTCGGGGACCACGCCACGCTGGCGCTGGCCGGGCGGGTGCTGCCCGCCGAGGACCGCCGGGTGCTGACCGCCTTCGCCGCCCACGCCGCCGCCATCCTGCACCGGGAGCGGCTGCGGGACGAGGCGGGCCGCGCGCACAAGCTGGCCGAGGGCAATCGGATCCGCACCGCCCTCCTGGCGGCCGTCTCGCACGATCTGCGCACGCCGCTCGCCGCGATCAAGGCCGGCGTCTCGTCGCTGCGGTCCGGCGACGTGGCGTGGTCCGAGGAGGACGAGGCCGACCTGCTGGAGAGCATCGAGCAGGGCGCGGACCGGCTCGATCAGCTCGTCGGGAACCTGCTGGACGCCTCGCGCCTCCAGACCGGCACGGTGGAGCCGCTGATCCGGGACGTCGATCTGGACGAGGTGGTGCCCGGCGCGCTGGGCGGCGTGCCGGAGGCCGGGGTGGAGCTGGACATCCCCGAGTCGCTGCCGTTCGTCGCCACCGACCCCGGGCTGCTGGAGCGCGTCGTGGCCAACGTCGTGGAGAACGCCGTCAAGTACAGCCCGCCCGGGGTGCCCGTGCTGGTGCGGGGCAGCGCGCTGGGCGGGCGGGTGGAGCTGCGGGTCGTGGACCGGGGGCCCGGCGTCCCGGACAGCGACAAGGAACGGATCTTCGAGCCGTTCCAGCGGTACGGCGACAGCCCGCGCGGCAACGGTGTCGGCCTCGGGCTCGCCGTCGCGCGCGGCTTCGCGGAGGCCCTGGGCGGCACGCTCGCCGCCGAGGACACCCCCGGCGGCGGGCTGACCATGGTGCTCACGCTGCCGGCGGCGGGAACGCCGGACAGGACACCGGACGGACAGGCGAGGAAGGGGGCGGCCCATGCACCGGGTGCTCGTGGTCGATGACGAGCCGCAGATCCTGCGGGCGCTCGTGATCAACCTCAAGGCGCGCGAGTACGAGGTGGACACCGCCGTGGACGGCGCGTCGGCGCTGCGGCTGGCCGCCGACCGGCACCCCGATGTGGTGATTCTCGACCTCGGGCTGCCCGACATGGACGGCGTGCGGGTCATCGGCGGCATCCGGGGCTGGAGCCGGGTGCCCATCATCGTGCTGTCGGCCCGGCAGACCTCCGACGAGAAGGTCGAGGCCCTCGACGCGGGCGCCGACGACTACGTGACGAAACCGTTCGGGATGGACGAGCTGCTCGCCCGGCTGCGGGCGGCGGTCCGGCGGGCCGAGCCCGGCGCGGGCGGCGAGGAGGCGGTCGTGGAGACGGACGGTTTCACCGTCGATCTCGCGGCGAAGAAGGTGCACCGGGAGGGCCGGGACGTGCGGCTGACCCCGACCGAGTGGCATCTGCTGGAGGTGCTGATCCGCAACGCGGGCCGGCTGGTCGGCCAGAAGCAGCTTCTGCGGGAGGTCTGGGGGCCCTCGTACGGGACGGAGACCAACTATCTGCGGGTCTACATGGCGCAGCTCCGCCGCAAGCTGGAGGCCGATCCGTCCGCGCCCCGCCACCTGATCACCGAACCCGGCATGGGCTACCGCTTCGAGCGCTGACCGTTACGCTGATGGCATGAGTGCGGATGGCCGCTCGGGGAGCGGGCGGCGGGGCGGCCGGCTGTGGCGGCTGCTGGGACGTTCCGGGCCGGACGAGGACGGCGACCTGGCGGTCGCGGCGGAGCCGGCGGACGCGGGCTGCACCCGCATCGGCGACTGCCGCGAGCGGCCCGAGGGCCGCCCGGTGGTGCGCGTGACGGGTACGCTGCGGACGGTCACCGAGCGGACCGTGGCCGGGATGCCCGCCCTCCAGGCCGAGCTGGACGACGGCTCGGCGTCGCTCGACGTGGTCTGGCTGGGCAGGCGGGCGATCGCCGGCATAGAGCCGGGCCGTGCGCTGGTGGCCTCCGGGCGCATCGCGATGACGCACGGCCGGCCGGTGCTGTTCAATCCCCGATACCGACTGCAACCGCGTGACCCCCGTGAACAGGAGTAGCCGGGTGACCACATCCGACAGGCCCGACCGTCCCGACCGCCCCGACGAGGCGGTCACGCCCGGCGCGTCCGGCGGCACCGACCGGCGGATCGCGGAGCAGGTCGCGGACGAGGCCGCGACGCGGGCGGCGTTCTTCGAGGCGTTCGGCGGCGTCCGGGGCATGGTGGAGACGACGGTGCCCGGCCTGGTCTTCGTGCTCAGCTACACGATCAACCGCGACCTCCACGTCTCCGCCATCGCCGCGCTCAGCGTCTCCGCCGTGCTCGCCGTGCTCCGGCTGCTGCGGCGGGACACCCTCAAGCACGCCCTCGGCGGCGTCTTCGGGGTGGCGTTCGGCGCGGCCTTCGCGATGATGTCGGGCGACGCGAAGAACTTCTACCTGCCCGGCATGCTCTACACGCTGGGGCTGGGCGTGGCATACGTGGTGACGTCGCTGGCGGGGGTGCCGCTGCTGGGGCTGATCCTGGGGCCGGTGTTCCGCGAGAACCTGTCCTGGCGCACCCGGAACCCGGGGCGGAAGCGGGCGTACACCAAGGCCAGCTACGTGTGGGGCGGGATCCTGCTGGCCAAGTCGGCGATCACCTTCCCGATCTACTTCTGGGGCGACGCGACGCAGCTCGGCTGGCTGCGGGTGGCGCTGGGCATCCCGCCGTTCCTGGTGGCGGTCTACTTCACGTGGATCATCCTGGTGAAGGCGCCCGCGCCGATCGACGTGATCGCCGAGTGGGAGGCCGAGGAGGAGGCCGCCCGGGCGGCCGAGGCCGGGGCGGCGCCGGCGGCGGAGCCGACCCCGCCCCGCTGAGCGGGCGGTCAGGACTTCCGGTCAGAGCTTCCGGCCGCGGGGCGAGAGGAGCTGTTCGAGCTGCGCCTCGCGGGACGGGGCGGCCACGAACAGCAGCTCGTCGCCCACCGCCAGGGCGTCGTCCGGGTCCGGGATCAGGACCCGGGAGCCCCTGATGATCGTCACCAGGGCCGTGTCCTGCGGCCAGGCGACCTCGCCGACGCGGGTGCCGACCAGGGTGGCGCCCTCCGGGAGGGTCAGCTCGACCAGGTTGGCCTCGCCCTGGCTGAAGCGGAGCAGGCGCACCAGGTCGCCCACGCTCACCGCCTCCTCCACCAGCGCCGACATCAGGCGCGGGGTGGACACCGCCACGTCCACGCCCCACGCGTCGTTGAACAGCCACTCGTTCTTGGGGTTGTTCACCCGCGCCACCACGCGCGGCACGCCGTACTCGGTCTTCGCCAGCAGCGACACCACGAGGTTGACCTTGTCGTCGCCGCTCGCGGCGATCACCACCTGGCAGCGCTCCAGCGCCGCCTCGTCCAGCGTGGTGACCTCGCAGGCGTCGGCCAGCAGCCACTCCGCCTCCGGGACCCGCGCCACCGACACCGCCTGCGGCGACTTGTCGATGAGCAGCACCTCGTGCCCGTTCTCCAGCAGTTCGGCCGCGATCGAGCGTCCCACCGCGCCGGCGCCCGCGATCACCACTCTCATGCCGGGTCCTCCGGTCCCAGCAGGCAGGCCGCCTCGACCTCGGCGACCCGGTCGCTGTACATCATCACGTGCACCAGGTCTCCCTCCTGGAGGACCGTCCGCGCGTCCGGCAGGGTCGGTTCGCCCATGCGCGTCAGGAACGCCACCCGCACCCCCGTCCGCTCCTGGAAGGCGCTCACCCGGTGGCCCACCCAGGCGGGGGTGATGTGGACCTCGGAGAGCTGCACCCCGCCGCTGGGATCGCGCCACAGCGGCTCGGCGCCCGCCGGGAGCAGCCGGCGCAGCATCTGGTCGGCGGTCCAGCGGACCGTGGCGACCGTGGGGATGCCGAACCGCTCGTAGACCTCGGCGCGCCGCGAGTCGTAGATGCGGGCCGTGACGTTCTCCACGCCGAACACCTCGCGGGCCACCCGGGCCGCGATGATGTTGGAGTTGTCGCCGCTGCTCACCGCGGCGAAGGCGCCCGCGTCCGCGAGGCCGGCCTCGGTCAGGGTGTCCCGGTCGAACCCGAGTCCGGTCACCCGCCGGCCGCCGAACCGGGACCCGAGCCGTCGGAAGGCCGTGGGGTCCTGGTCGATGACCGCGACCGAGTGGCCCCTTTCCTCCAGGTTCTGGGCGAGGGTCGCGCCGACCCGGCCGCAGCCCATGATCACGATGTGCATAGATCTCCTCCGCGCGGGACCACGCTATACGGTGTGCCCATGGAAGGCACCAAACGCCTGCTGCTCGGCCGCGCGCTGCGCAGCGACGCGTTGGGCGAGACGCTGCTGCGCAAGCGCGTCGCGCTGCCGGTGTTCGCGTCGGACCCGCTGTCCTCGGTGGCCTACGCGCCGGGCGAGGTGCTCCTCATCCTGTCCATCGCCGGGCTGTCGGCCTACCACAACAGCGTGTGGATCACCGTCGCCGTCGTGGTGCTGATGCTCACCGTGGTCGCCTCGTACCGCCAGACCGTGCAGGCGTATCCCAACGGCGGCGGCGCGTACGAGGTCGTCTCCAGCAACTTCGGCCGCCGCGCCGGGCTGACCGTGGGCGGCGCGCTGCTGGTGGACTACGTGCTGACGGTCGCCGTCTCGGTGTCCGCCGGAGTGGACAACCTCGGGTCCGCGGCGCACTTCGTGGAACGCAACGAGGTGCTGTGCGCGCTCGCCGTCATCGCCGTGCTGATGCTGATGAACCTGCGGGGCGTCAAGGAGTCCGGCACGCTCTTCGCCATCCCCACCTACGCGTTCGTCGTCGGGGTGCTCGGCACCGTGGCATGGGGCGGTTTCCGGGCGCTGGTGCTGGACGACACGATGCGCGCGCCGACCGCCGACTACGACATCGTGCCGGAGCAGACCGACCTGGCCGGTTTCGCGATGGCCTTCCTGCTGCTGCGCGCGTTCTCCTCGGGCTGCGCCGCGCTCACCGGCGTGGAGGCCATCAGCAACGGGGTGCCCGCGTTCCGGCAGCCGAAGGGGCGGAACGCGGCGAGCACGCTGGCCCTGATGGGCGGGGTGGCGGCGACCATGTTCCTCGGGGTGATGACGCTCGCCCTGCACACCGACGTGCGGCTGGCCGAGGACCCGGCCCGCGATCTGCTGATCGGCGGGGAGCCGGCGGGCTCCGGCTACCACCAGGACCCGGTGATCGCCCAGGTCGGGGCGGCGGTGTTCGGCTCAGGATCGGTCGCGTTCGTCTTCCTCACCACCGCGACCGCCCTCATCCTGTTCCTGGCCGCCAACACCGCGTACAACGGCTTCCCGGTGCTCGGCTCGATCCTCGCCCAGGACCGTTACCTGCCGCGGCAGCTCCACACCCGCGGCGACCGGCTCGCCTTCAGCAACGGCATCGTCTTCCTGACCTTCCTCGCGGCGCTGCTCGTCGTCGCCTTCCAGGCCGACGTCAACCGGCTCATCCAGCTCTACATCGTCGGCGTGTTCGTCTCCTTCACCTTCAGCCAGAGCGGCATGGTCCGGCACTGGAACCGCGTGCTCGGGCAGGAGCGCGACCCCGCCGCCCGCCGCCGCGTGCACCGCGCCCGCGCCCTCAACGGCTTCGGCGCGGCGCTGTGCGTCCTCGTCCTGGTGATCGTGCTGGTCACCAAGTTCAGCCACGGGGCGTGGGTGTCGATCGTCGGCATGGCCGTCTTCTACGCCGTGATGACGGGGATCAGGAGCCACTACGACCGGGTCGCCGAGGAACTGGCGCTGGACGTGCCGGAGGAGGAGCTCGGCGTGCGGCCGTCGCAGGTGCACGCCGTGGTGCTGGTGTCGAAGATCCACAAGCCGACGCTGCGTGCCCTGTCGTACGCGAAGCTGCTGCGTTCGGACAGCCTGGTGGCGGTCACCATCGCCGTGGACCCGGTGGCGGCGGCGGAGCTGAAGGCCGAGTGGCGGCACCGGCATCTCGATGTGCCGCTGAAGGTCCTCGACGCCCCCTACCGGGAGATCACCCAGCCGTTCATCCGCTTCGTGAAGAAGCTCCGGAAGGCGCACCCGCACGATGTGGTGAGCGTGATCATCCCGGAGTACGTGGTCGGCCACTGGTACGAGGCGATCCTGCACAACCAGAG
The DNA here is from genome assembly GCF_001493375.1 of Streptomyces specialis. Taxonomy (GTDB): domain Bacteria; phylum Actinomycetota; class Actinomycetes; order Streptomycetales; family Streptomycetaceae; genus Streptomyces; species Streptomyces specialis. Next base: position 286,592 of record NZ_LN929896.1, on the reverse strand, counting down.
CGCGCTGCGGCTCAAGGCCCGGCTGCTGCTCACGCCCGGTGTGACCGTCACCTCGGTGCCGTGGCAGCTCGACTCCGCCGAGGCCGCCCGGGAGCGGGCCAGGCGGCGGCATCCGCTGGACGCGCCCGGGGCCGTCCGGCGCGGGGCGGGGCACCGCGGCCGTAACGGGGACCGGCACCGGGAACAGCGGCCCGGGCCGCGGCCGTAGACTGGACCGTCCTCCGCCTTTCCCCCCACCCCTTTGTCCTTCCTATCCTTCTGGAGCCCTTCGTCATGCCCACCGCACACTCCTCGTCCATGGCGGCCTCCCTGGTGGGCCGGGAGTACGAGGTCGAGGTCGGCCCGGTGGCGCACGGCGGGCACTGCGTCGCCCGCACCGCCGAGGGGCAGGTCCTGTTCGTCCGCCACACGCTGCCCGGCGAGCGGGTCGTCGCCCGCGTCACCGAGGGCCGCGAGGATTCCCGCTTCCTGCGGGCCGACGCCGTGACCGTGCTGACCGCGTCGAAGGACCGGGTCCCGGCGCCCTGCCCGTTCTCCGGGCCGGGGAAGTGCGGCGGCTGCGACTGGCAGCACGTGAAGCCGGGCGCGCAGCGGCGGCTGAAGGGGGAGGTGCTGGCCGAGCAGCTCCGCGCGCTGGCCGGGCTGACGCCCGAGGAGGCCGGCTGGGACGGCACGGTCGAGCCGGCACCCGGTGACAAGGTGGCGCCCGGCGAGGTGCCCGCGTGGCGCACGCGCGTGCAGTACGCGGTGGACGACGAGGGCAGGGCCGGGCTGCGGCGGCACCGTTCGCACGAGGTGGAGCCGGTCGACCGCTGTCTGATCGCCGCCGAGGGCGTCACCGAGCTGGGCATCGAGCATCGCCGCTGGCCCGGGATCGCGACGGTCGAGGCGATCGCCGCCACCGGGTCCAGCGACCGCATGGCGATCCTCACGCCGCGCCCCGGCGCCCGGCTGCCGCTGGTCGAGCTGGACCGGCCGGTCTCGGTGATGCGGGCCGAGGGGGAACGCGGGCGCGGCGGCGAGCACCCCGTGCACCGGGTGCACGGCCGGGCGTTCGTCCGGGAGCGGGCGGACGACCGGACCTGGCGGGTGAGCGGCGGCGGGTTCTGGCAGAGCCACCGCGAGGCGGCCGGGGTGCTGGTGGACGCGGTGATGCGGGGGCTGACGCCGCGCAAGGGCGAGATGGCCCTCGATCTGTACTGTGGCGCGGGCCTGTTCGCCGGGGCGCTCGCCGAGCGGCTCGGGGAGCGGGGCGCGGTCCTCGGCATCGAGGCGTCCCGGCGCGCGGTGGAGGACGCCCGCCACAACCTGGCGGACTTCCCCCGGGTCCGCGTCGAGCAGGGCACGGTGGCGAAGGTGCTGCCGAGGACGGGCATCACCGAGGCCGACCTCGTGGTCCTCGACCCGCCCCGGGCGGGCGCGGGCGAGGAGGTCGTGCGCCGGGTGGCCGCGCTGGGCGCGCGCCGGATCGCGTACGTGGCCTGTGACCCGGCGGCGCTCGCCCGTGACCTGGCGCACTTCCGGACGGCCGGGTACGTTCCCCGGTTCCTGCGGGCGCTGGACCTCTTCCCGATGACCCAGCACATGGAGTGTGTGGCGATCCTTCAGCCGGTGACGGCGGCCTCCGCGCGGTAACCCTCTTGTGATGGGCCGTCGGTAGGGTGGGGAGCCGGACACGCGCGCTGTGGTGCTCATGTACCGGCGTGGTGTCGGTTGGGAGTTTCCCTTGGACATCCGGCTCCTCGGTCCACTGCGGGTCCTCGCGGACGACGGCACGCCGCTGCCCGTCACCGCCCCCGTGGAGCGCGCCATCCTGGTGGCGCTCGCGCTGCGGGCGGGGCGGGCCGTGCCGGCCGGTGAACTGGCCGCGCGGGTGTGGGCCGGTGACCGGGCGGCCGGCGCCGGGGTGGCGCTGCGCGACGGCGTCGCCCGGCTGAACGCGGCGGTTCCCGGGGGCCGGGTGCGGGAGGTGCCCGGCGGGTATGTGCTGCGGGCCGACCGGGAGGAGACGGACCTCGGGCGGTTCGAGGAGGCGCTGCGGCGCGCGCGCGAGATGGCGGCGCGGGCCCCCGAGCACGCGGCAAGCCTGCTGGACGAGGCGCTGGAACTGTGGCGCGGGGCGCCGCTGGCGGATCTGGGCGACAGCCCGCTGCGGGCCCTGGAACAGCCCCGGCTGGTGGAGCTGCGGCTGCTCGCCGTCGAGGAGCGCGCCGAGCTGCGTCTCGCTCTGGGCGGGCACGCGGAAATCGTGGACGAACTGCTGGCGGAGAGCCGCGCGCACCCGCTGCGCGAGCGCCTGACGCGGCCGGGCGGGCGGCGCCCGGCGCCCCCGCGGCCCCCGCGGGGGGGCGGGGGGGGCGCACCCCCCCGGCCCTCGCTCCATCCTCCCGCCCCCCGCGAATCCGGCCCAGCTCCGGCCCGCGCCCCAGGAACGTGCCGGCGCCCGGCCGGGGCGTTCCCGCCGGGCGCCGGCACGTTCCTGGGGCGCGGGCCGGAGCTGGGCCGGATACGCGGCTGGCTGACCGAGGCGGTGGCCGCGCCCGCCGTCTGCCTGATCGACGGGCCCGGCGGGGTCGGCAAGTCGACACTCGCCGCGCGGGCGGCCCGCGAGGGGGCCGACCGGGTCCCCGACGGCCTGCTGTACGTCGATCTGCGCGGTGCCGATCCGCGCGATCCGCCGCCGGACGTCGCCGAGGCGCGGCGGCTGGTCCTGGCCACCCTGGGCACGCCGGGCAAGGAGCTGCCGCGGGACCCGGCCGCCGCCGCCGCGTTCTACCGCGAGCAGTTGCGGGGCCGGCGGGGGCTGCTGCTCCTCGACAACGCGCCGGACGCCGCGCGGGTGGCGCCGCTGCTGCCGGACGAGCCGGGCGCGGCGGCCCTGGTCACCAGCCGGGCCGCGTTGACCGGGGTCGGGTGCGGGCACCGTCTGCGCCTGACGCCGCTGACCGTCGCGGAGGCCGTGACGTTCGTCCAGGCCCTCGCGGGCGGGGCGGCGGAGCGCGGGACGCGGCGCGAGTGGGAGGAGCTGGTGACGCTGTGCGGGCGGCTGCCGCTGGCGCTGCGGATCGTCGCCGCCCGGATGGCGGCCCGACCGGGCCGGCGGCCCGCGGACTGGACGGCGGTGCTGGCGGACGAGCGGCGGCGGGCGGACGGGACGGCGGCGGACGGCGTGGAGGTGCGGGCGAGCCTGATGGTGAGCATCGGCCAGCTCGCGGCGGGCGCCGAGCCGGACCATCGGCTCGCGGCCGGGATGTTCCCGCTGCTGGGCGCGGCGGCGGTGCGGTCGTACAGCCCGGGGTCGGTGGCCGCGCTCGTCGGCTGCCCGGCGGGCGCCGCGCGGCGGGCCCTGGACCGGCTGACGGACGCGCAGATCGCGCGCAGCCCCCGGCCCGGGGTGTACACGCTGCACGATCTGGTGCGGTCGGCGGCGGTGTGGCGGGCCGCGCGGCTGCCCCCGGAGCGGTCGGCGGGGGGGGGGGGGGGGGGGGGGGGGGGGGGGCGGGGGGGGGGGGGGCCCGGCCCCTATAAAAATCTCCGAGCCCACGAGTCAAGGAGGAAAATCGGATTCCGCCTTCTGCTTGGACAAAACCAACAAAGAACTGAGCAGTCTGCAGGAGGCCTTGGACCGCGTGGTGCCCCGGCTCGCTCGCCCGGGTCAACGAGCCGCTGGCGCTGCCGGAGCTCTACCGCGTGCGGTACCGGGCGGGGGCGGACCGCTTCCCGGGCGGGCGGGTGTTCGCCTCGGCGGACGAGGCGCTGCCGTGGGTGGACGAGGTGCTGGAGGACGTGATCGCCCTGGCGCGCCAGCTCGCGGCGCCCGCGCACGACGCGGGGGACGAACTGGCCGGGCGCCCGCTGTCGGCGTTCGCGCTGGAGAGCGTGCGGGCGCTGGAGAGTTACTTCGGGACGCGGCTGAGCTGGCGGGCGCAGCGGCGGTTGTGCGAGATCGTGCTGGAGGTGGGGGAGCGGCGCGGTGACCGTTTCGCGCGGGCCGTGGCCTACGGGCAGTTGGGGAAGGTGGCGGGCCAGCAGGGCGACGGGATCAGGGGAGTCGAGCTGCTGCACCGGGGCATCGAGCTGTGCCGGTCGGTCGGCGAGCGGACCGAGGCTCTCGCCATGACGCTCAACCTCGTGCCGTGCCTGGGGTCTTCGGGGAAGCTCGCCGAGGCGGTGGAGGTGGCGGAACGGACGCTTCAGGAGGCACGGGCCGCGGGGATCGACGAGTTCCGGCCGCAGCTCGTCAACAACCTCGCGCGGTGCCACCTGTTCCTCGGCCACCACGCCACGGCGTTCGACCTGCTCACCGGGAACTACGAGACCGCGCCGCTGCCGTACGAGCGGACGATCGCCGCCGGGGTGCTGGCCGAGTACCACCTGGAGGTGGGGGAGTTCGAGGAGGCGGCCCTGTGGTCCCGCCGGGCGCTGGGGCACGCGGCCGAGCAGCCGTTCGACCCGTTCGTGGTGGCCCAGCAGCGCACCTGGCTGGCGGCGGCGCTGCGCGGGCTCGGGCGCGAGGACGCGGCCCGGGCCGAGGAGGCGCGGGCGGAGGGAATCCTCCAGGACCTCAACAGCCGGGAGAACATGCACCTGCGGGTGCGCGTGGAGGAGAAGTACGCCATCTGAGCCGTCGGGAGGCGTGCCGTCCCGGATGGTCATGGGCTCGACTGCCGCCCTCCTGGCGGTGGATCGTGCGGGCGACACGTCCCGTTCCCCTGTTCGCCGCGTGGGGCGGCGGCCGGCCGGCCGTCATCGAGGGCGCCGGCGTCACCCGTTCCGCCCCGCGCCGCTGCGTCTTCCGGGCGGCGTGCGACGGGGTCCCCGGCGGCGACGCGGCCCGGCTCACCGCGTCGCCCGCCTCCGGCCGGGCCGCTGACGCGGGAGTGCCGGGCGCCGCGCCGGGCCGCGCGGACCGAGAATGGGTCCATGGATCTCCGTATCTTCACCGAACCGCAGCAGGGCGCGAGCTACGACACCCTCCTCTCCGTCGCCAGGGCCACCGAGGAGCTGGGGTTCGACGCGTTCTTCCGGTCCGACCACTACCTCAAGATGGGCGGGGTCGACGGGCTGCCGGGGCCCACCGACGCCTGGATCACCCTCGCCGGACTCGCCCGGGAGACCAGCCGCATCCGGCTCGGCACCCTGATGACGGCCGCGACCTTCCGGCTGCCCGGCGTACTGGCCGTCCAGGTCGCGCAGGTCGACGCGATGTCCGGCGGCCGGGTCGAACTCGGCCTGGGCGCCGGGTGGTTCGAGGCAGAACACACCGCGTACGGCATCCCGTTCCCGAAGGAGAAGTTCTCCCGGCTGGAGGAGCAACTCGCCATCGTCACCGGGCTGTGGGGGACGCCGGCCGGTGAGACGTTCTCCTACGAGGGCGCCCACTACCGGCTCACCGACTCGCCCGCGCTGCCCAAGCCCGCCCAGCGCCGGGTGCCGGTGCTGCTGGGTGGCATGGGCAAGGAGCGCACCCCGCGCCTGGCGGCCCGGTACGCCGACGAGTTCAACGTCCCCTTCGCCTCCGTCGAGGACAGCGCCGACCGGTTCGACCGGGTGCGCCGGGCCGCCGAGGAGGCCGGCCGCGACCCGGCGGAACTGGTCTACTCCCACGCCCTGGTCGCCTGCGTCGGCCGGGACGACGCCGAGGTCGCCCGCCGCGCGGCGGCCATCGGCCGTGAGGTGGACGAACTCAGGAGCAACGGCCTGGCCGGCACGCCGGAGGAGGTCGTGGAGAAGATCGGCCGCTACGCCAGGACCGGCTCGTCCCGGATCTACCTCCAGATCCTCGACCTGGACGACCTCGACCATCTGGAGCTGATCGCCGACCGGGTCATGCCCCGGGTGCGGTGAACGGGGGCCGCCGGTGACCGCGCCACCCCTGGACCGCGCCACCCTCGTCCTCGACGGCGGCCTGTCCGACCAACTCCTCGCCCAGGGCTGCGACCTGTCCGGCGCGTTGTGGACAGCCCGGCTGCTGGCCGACGAGCCGGAGCAACTGGTGGCGGCCCACGCCGCCCAGGTCCGGGCCGGCGCGCGGGTGGTGACCACCGCCAGCTACCAGGCGTCGTTCGAGGGCTTCGCCCGCCGGGGCATCGGCCGGGCGGCGGCGGCCCGGCTCTTCGGCGACAGCGTGCGGCTGGCCCGCCGCGCCGGTGCGGAGTGGGTCGCCGCCTCGGTCGGGCCGTACGGCGCGGTGCGCGCCGACGGCGGCGAGTACCGGGGGCGGTACGGGCTGAGCGTCGCCGAGCTGGCCCGGTTCCACCGGCCGCGGGTGGCGGCGCTGGCCGAGGCCGGGCCCGATGTGCTCGCGCTGGAGACCGTGCCCGACATCGTCGAGGCCGAGGCGCTGCTCCGCGCGGTGCGGGGCTGCGGGATTCCGGTCTGGCTGTCGTACACGATCGCCGGTGACCGCACGCGCGCCGGGCAGCCGCTGGCCGACGCGTTCGCGCTGGCGGCGGACGAGCCGCGGGTGATCGCGGTGGGCGTCAACTGCTGCGCCCCGGGCGACGTCGCGGACGCCGTGGCGCTGGCGGCCGGGGTGACCGGCAAGCCCGTGGTGGCGTACCCGAACAGCGGCGAGGAGTGGGACCCGGTGGGCCGCCGCTGGCGGGGGCCCGGTACGTACGCGCCCGGCGCGGCCGTGTCCTGGCGCGCGGCGGGCGCGCGGCTGATCGGCGGCTGCTGCCGGGTCGGCGCCGGGCACATCGCGGCGGTCGCCGCCGCGCTGGCGGCGGCGCCGGCGGGGTGAGGAGAAGAGACCGGTGTGAAATGGCCCACGTTCGCTGGCTGATTGATAGCGTGCTCAGGGGGTTCCGGGGGCGCCGGTGAGCCCTGGCATATGTCTGTGACCAGCCCATCCGCCGTGCGGCGCGGCAGAAAACCGTGAATTCCAGCCGTGTTGAGCGGGCGCCGATTCGTCCGATACGCGGCGGTCGCGGGTCCAAGCCGCAGGTGGCAGCCTCTGCCACGAACTTGAATCTTCACCGGTTGGTAGCTGAGGGGATACGCAACGCGACTGAAATTGTCCGTGTGGTGCTGGATTTCGGGCGATGTTCCGGCAGACTCCGGGCATGGAGCCGGTACCTCCGCTGTGCAGGGCAGAGGTCCCGGCTCCCCCGGACGGGTCCGCGCACCGGCACTGCCGCCTCCCCGCGTTGTGGCCGGCCGCGCGGTCCGTACCGGATTCGCCGGGATACCGTGGTCGCGCGCTGTGACGACCGCCCCCGGGCCAGGGGACCACCGGGGATCCCTTCGTGACCGTGCCGCAGACCGAGTCAGCCACGAAGGAGCCTTTCCCGTGCGTGAGTTCCTGACCGTCGCGCTGCTCCAGCTCGACCGTCCCGGCCATGACCTCACCGCCAACCGCGACGCGGGCGAGGCGGCGTGCCGCCGCGCCAAGGCGCTGGGCGCCGACATCGCCCTGTTCCCCGAGATGTGGAGCAACGGCTACGCCTCGGCCGCCACGTCCGAGCAGGCCGAGACCAACATCCATCGCCATCCGGAGCTGTGGGATGGCGAGGAGCCCGTCGGCGTCCCCGGCCACCGCGAGGCGTGGCACGGCGATCCCGTCGGCCCGGACTCGCCGTTCGTGACCCACTTCCGCAAGCTGGCCGCCGAGCTGGACATGGCCGTCGCCCTGACCTACCTCGAACGCCGGGACGGCCCGCCCCGCAACACCGTCTCCCTCATCGACCGGCACGGCGAACCGGTGCTCACCCAGGCCAAGGTGCACCTGTGCGCGTTCGCCTGGTCCGAGTCCTCGCTCGAACCCGGCGACGCCTTCCGGGTCGTGACCCTGGACACGGCGGCGGGCGATGTCCGGGTGGGCGCGATGATCTGCTACGACCGGGAGTTCCCCGAGAGCGCCCGCGCGCTGATGCTGGCGGGCGCCGAGTTGATCCTGACGCCGAACGCCTGCGACCTCGAACAGCACCGGATCGCGCAGTTCCGCACCCGGGCCTACGAGAACATGGTGGGTGTCGCCATGGCCAACTACGCGGGCCCGGGCTGGGGTCACTCGGTGGCGTTCGACGGCATGCCGTTCGACGAGGACGGCGACTACCGCGACACGCTGTGCGTCGAGGCCGGTGAACATCCCGGGATCTATCCGGCCGTCTTCGACCTCGGCGCGCTGCGCGCGTACCGGCGGCGCGAGACGTGGGGCGACGCGTTCCGCCGCCCGTCCGCGTACGGGCCGTTGACCCGGAGCGGGCCGCCGCGCGAGCCGTTCGTCCGGGTGACCCACGACGGCCGCCCGCCGCGCCGCTGATCCGCGCCGGACCGGGCCGACGCGCCTCGTGCGCGCCCCGGCCTACCGGGTGTGTCCGGTGTGGCCGGTGAGGAAGTCCAGCAGCAGCGCGGCCGTTTCGGCGGGGCGTTCCAGGCTGGGCAGGTGTCCGGCCCAGTCCAGTTCCACGTGGCGGGCGCCGGGCACCGCGTCGGGCAGTGCGGCGGCGATCGCGCGGAAGTCGGCCAGGTCGTGCGCGCCCGCGACGGCCAGGGTCGGGGCGGTGATCCGGCCCAGGTCGATGTCCACCTCCGGCTGCTCGACGTCGTCGGCCGCCAACTGGACGTCGAACGCGTGCCGTTGCATCAGCCGGACCATCGCCTTGGTGTTGCCGTCGGCGTCCGGTCCCAGCCAGGTGGCGACGTTCAGCTCGACGGCGCCCGCGAGGTCGCCGGACTCGATGAGCGCGCTCTCCCGTTCGCCGAATGCCCGCAGGGCGTCGCCCGGTTCGTGGCCGGGCGCGCCCGCGTTCAACAGGGCCAGGGCCGTGACCCGTTCCGGCCGGCGGGCGGCCAGCTCCAGCGCGACCCGGCCGCCCGACGACGAACCGACCACCGCCGTCCGGCCGATGCCCAGCGCGTCGAGCAGTTCCACGACGTCGTCCGCGTCGCGGTACGGGGCGTCGGCCGCCGGGGTGTCGCCGAAGCCGCGGAAGTCGCAGCGCAGCACGCGGAACCCCGCGTCGAGGAACAGCCGCCACTGCGGGTCCCACATCCGGCGGTCGCAGACCGAGGAGTGCAGGAGCAGCACCTCCGGGCCGTCGCCATCGTCGTCATGTGCGAGAAGTGTTCGGCGCATCGGGGACGCATTCTCGCACGGCGCCGCGCGGGGCCGGCGGGCGCCCGTGGGTGCGCCCTAACTGTGGATCGGAGCGCTCCGCTCCGATAGCATCGGGTGCATGACAACCCCAGTCGCCTCCCGGCCCAACCCCAACGCGCTCCTCGCCGCGCTGCTGGTGTCGGTCGGCTCCTACACCCTCATGCAGACGATGGTCGTCCCGGCGCTGCCGGTCCTGACCGAGAAGCTGGAGACCGACACCGGCACCGCCGCCTGGCTGATCACCGCGTTCCTCCTCGGCTCCGCCGTCCTGACCCCCGTGCTCAGCGCCCTCGGCGACCGCTTCGGGCACCGCCGCATGCTGCTGGTCGCGCTCGGCGCCTTCCTGGCGAGCACGCTCGGCGCCGCCGCCGCGCCCGACGTCGGCACCCTGATCGCGATGCGCGCCCTGGAGGGCGTCAGCATGGCGATGCTGCCGCTCGCCCTGGCGATCATCCGCGAGTCGATGCCGCCGGAACGGATCGCCGCGAGTTTCGGCGTCACCGCCGCCATGCTCGGCGGCGGCGCGGGCCTCGGCCTCCTCGTCGGCGGCCTCATCATCGAGGACCACTCCTGGCGCTGGATGTTCGGCTTCGAGGCCGTGCTCATCGTCGTGGCCGCCGGACTCGTGCTGCGGTTCGTGCCCGAGACCACCCGCCGCCCCGGCGCCGCCGACCGGCGCGTGGACGTGGTCGGCGCGGTGGTGCTGGCCGGCGCGCTGTCGCTGCTGCTGCTCGGCATCACCCAGGGCGACGCGTGGGGCTGGACGTCCCCCGGCCTGCTCGGGCTCTTCGCCGGTTCGGTCGCGCTGTTCGCCGTGCTGGTCGTGGTGGAGAACCGGCAGAAGGACCCGCTGGTCGACCTGCGCCTCTTCGCGCACCCGCCGATGCTGGTCACCAACCTCGCCGCCCTGCTCCTCGGCGTGGTGCCGTTCTTCTTCTACGTGCTGCTGCCGCTGCTGCTCCAGATGCCGGGCGAGGTCGCCGAGTACGGACAGGGCCACTCGGTCGTCGAGTCCGGCCTGCTGCTCCTGCCCGCCTCGATCTGCACCATGGCCGCGGGCGGCGCGACCGCGCCGCTCGCCGCCCGGTTCGGGCCGCGCGCCCCGCTGTTCGTCGCCATGATCCTGATGACGCTCGGCGCGGTGACGACCGCGGTGTGGCACGGCGGCACGTTCGAACTCGCCGCGCTCTTCTGCCTGGTGGGCGCCGGCTCCGGCTTCGGCTTCGCCGCCCTGGCCGACTTGGTGGCGTCCATCGTGCCCCGCCACGAACTCGCCGCCGGCAACGGCCTCAACACGGTCGTCCGGACCGTTGGCAGCGCCATCGGCAGCCAGGCCGCCGCGGCCCTGCTGGAGGCCAGGACGGTCGCCGGCAGCGGCGTTCCCGCCGAGAGCGCGTTCACCACCGGCTTCTGGCTGGCCGCCGCGCTGGGCGTGGTGGGTATCGTTCTTGTCGCCGTGCTGCGTCCCCGCCCCTACCGGTCGGGACCGGCGCCGGCGGCCGGGGCGTCCGCCCCCCAGGGGGCGGCCACCCGCTGACGGACCTCATGAGCGGAGTCGGAGTCATCCATGCGAACCGAGCGCCCCACGCCCCCCAGGGGAAGGCAGGCGGAGGCCGGCCGTAACGACGAGCGGCTCCTGCGGGCCGCGCGGCAGGTCTTCGCCGAGTCGGGCTGGGACGCCCCGGTCTCGCTGATCGCCCGGCGGGCCGGGATCGGCATGGGCAGTCTGTACCGCCGCTACGGCAGCAAGGAGGACCTCGTCCGGCGCATCCAGCTCGCGGCCATGGCCCGGCTCACCGAGCTGGCCGAGTCGGCGGCGGCGCACCCCGATCCCTGGGACGGGTTCGTGGAGTTCATGACCGGCAGCCTGTGGCCGGACAACGACGGCGGCAGCATGCTCTCCATCGTCGGCGGCCGGCTGGCCGCCACCCCGGAGATCGACGCCGCCGCCGAACGGCTGCGGGTCGCCGTGGACACGATCGTGCAACGGGCCCAGCAGGCCGGGGCGTTGCGCGAGGACGTGGGCGCCGGGGACATCATGCTCAGCCTGGACCACCTCAACGCGCGGCTGCCGGCCCCGACCGCGCGCGTCGTGGAACTCCACCGCCGCTCCGTGGAGCTGCTGCTGGACGGGCTGCGCGCCCCGGCCGCCCGGCCGCTGTCCGGACCGGCCCTGAGCTGGGAGGAGTTGAAGGGCATGTGGCACGCGGGCCCGGCGGAGGACGACGCCGGCTGACCGGACCCGGCGATGTTCCCGTGCCGCGCCCGCCGTGTGATCCGGGCGTCACACGCGGTCGTTACCCTGCCCGGATGGCTTCCGTGCTGCTTCTCCTGGGCGTGCAAAGGAACATGCTGGCGCCACCCGCGCCGGTGGCGGGCGCGGCGGCCGTGTCGGCCGCGATCGAGGGGCTGTTGGGGCGGGCCCGCGCGGCCGGTTCGCTGATCGTCCATGTGCGCAACTGCGGCGTGGCCGGGGACCCCGACGAACAGGGCACACCGGGCTGGGAGTTGATCCACGAGGTGCGCGACGGTGAGCACGTGGTGGACAAGGCGGAGCCCGACGCCTTCGCCGGGACCGGGCTGGCGTCGCTGATCCCGCCCGGCTCCGGGGTGGTGGTGGCCGGATTACAGAGCGAGTTCTGCGTACGGGCCACGGCGCGGGCGGCGCTGGCGCGGGGCCACCGGGTGGCCCTGGCGCGCGGGGCGCACGGCACCTACGAGGCGCGGGTGCCGCGCGAGACAGAGGCGGAACTACGGGTCCTCGGCGTCACGGTGGTGGACGCGGAGGCCGTGAGGTTCGAGAAGTCCCGGGCCGACGCCGGGAGTTGAGCCCGGCTCGAAGGCGATGCCGCTGAAGGTGCGGCCGGGGCGGGCGAGTGCCCGCCCCGGGCCGGTCAGTCCTCGATGTCGAACGCCTCCCAGGTGCCGTTCGCGTCCGAGGACCGGGCCCGGAGGGCGTACTGCCGGATCCCGGTGTAGCTGTTCTCCATGGCCACGAAGAGACCGTTGGCATGCGCCTGGAGCACGTAGTGCCCGGTGGTGTCGTTGAACCACACGGAGAACCGTTCCCACCCGCCGGCGCCGGCCGACCTGGCGCGCAGCAGCCCGTTGTCCGCTCCCGTCCAGCTCTTCTCGACGGCCACGTACAGGTCGGTCGCGGCCGAGCGGAGGGCGTAGGACTCCGAGGCGTTGTCCCAGTCGAACCAGTACTTCTCCCACGAGCCGCCCGCCGTCTGGGAACGCGCCCGCAGCAGACCGGTGTACGGCGCGGCGTACGAGACCTCCGTCGACACGTAACGGCCGTTCCGCACCGACACCAGCCGGTACGGCCCCTCGACGGTGTCCGCCGCCATGGTCCTGGCCGCGGAGCCGGTGCCCGTGCCGATGTCGAGGCCGGGCCCCTCGACGCGCCTCCACCCGGCCCCGGCCGGGGGCCCGGCGGCGTTCCGCCCGGCGGCCCGAGCCGTCGCCCCCAGGGACGAGGCCGCCAGCAGGCCGCCGACGGAGTGGGCGAGCACGGCCCTGCGTCGCACGTTCGGTGTCACGTCGATCCTTCGGTCGTCGGGCCTCGCGGCGGACGACAGCGTCCGGGAACGGCGGCCGGGCGGGCGCCGCGAAGCGGAAGTGGTGTGCGGCCTCGGCCCGCGCGCCCCCGTCCGGACCGTGGGTCAGGCGGTCCCGGGGTGATGGCGCCCCGCACGGGGGTCAGTGTAGGGCGCGGCCCGGCCCGGCGGGTCCGGTTCGGCGAGAGAGGTCCGGCCCCGCGACAGCCCGGTCCCGGGAAGGTCCCGGCCGTCCGGTCAGGACACCGCCCAGCCCGCCAGCGCCGCCGCCACACCGAGTCCGCCGCAGGCCAGGAGCGTGCCGACCACGCCCCGGCGCAGCGCGAGCAGCGCCACGGCCGCCAGGCCGAGGACGCCGTACTGCCAGGCGTGCTGGAGCGCGAGCGCCAGCGGCACCGCCGAGCCGCAGATCGCGCCGATCACCGCCGGGCCCGCGCCGTCGAAGAACGCCTGCGCGGCGGGCGCCGACCGGATGCGCTCGAAGTGCCCCGCGCCCAGCAGGATCAGCAGGAACGACGGCCCGAACGCGACCGCCGAGGCGAGGAGTCCACCGGCGAGGCCGCCCGCCGCCCAGCCGACGACCGCGACCGTCTGCACCACCGGCCCCGGCGTTATCTGCCCGAGGGCCACCGCGTTGAGGAACTCGCCGTCCGTCATCCAGCCGTGGCCGTCCACGGCGTCGGACCGCATCAGCGGGATGATGACGAACCCGCCGCCGTAGGAGAGCGCGCCGACCTTGTACGCGGTCCACGTCAGCGCCGAGAGCGAGGCCGCCGCCGCGGTGACCGGGAGGGCCGCCAGGAACGCCCACAACCGGGCGCGGCCGGCGCGGCGTTCGCGCGCCACGGCGGGCGCGGGGGTCCGGGTCCCGCGGGCCCGGCGCACCGCGAGTTCGGTCAGCCCGGTGGCCAGCAGCACCACCACCAGCCACGGTCCGAGCAGGACGGACGCCAGGCCGCCCGCGACGAGGTAGCAGGCCCAGCGCGCCCGCCCGGCCCGGCCCGCCGCGCGGCGCACGCTGTCCGGGACCATCCGCGTGCCCGCCTGCACGGCCACCGCCGCCACGGCCGAACCGGCCCCGGCCGCCGCGCCGTTGACCCAGGCCGGGGGGTTGCCCGAGAGGAACAGCGCGGCCAGCGCCAGGATCAGGATCAGTCCCGGCACGATGAAGCAGAAGCCGCCCACCAGCGCGCCCCGCGCGCCGCGCAGCCACCAGGCGGTGAGGATCGCGAGCTGGGTCGAGGCGGGGCCGGGCAGCAGGTTGGTCGCCGCGATGCCGTCCTCGAAGTCCCGCGCGGAGAACCAGCGCCGGCGCGTCACGCACAACTCGCGCAGCAGGGCGATGTGCGTCGGCGGCCCGCCGAACCCGAGGACGCCGATCCGCCCCCACTCCCGGGCGATGGTGCGGAGCGGCACGTCGGGCCGGACGTGGGGCACGGGAGCCTCCGGGGACGGGGGAGACGCGGGGGACTTCACGACGTCCGCGACCCTATCCCCGCCCGGTGAACGGGCCGTGACGCCCGCCGTGACGCCCGGCCCGACGCCCGCCGGCCCTCAGCCCAGGGTGGCGACCATGAGCGCCTTGATGGTGTGCAGCCGGTTCTCCGCCTGGTCGAAGACGACGGAGTGCGGCGACTCGAAGACCTCGTCGGTGACTTCGAGGGACTCCAGCCCGTGCCGGGCGTGGATCTCGCGCGCCACCCGGGTGCCGAGGTCGTGGAAGGCGGGCAGGCAGTGCAGGAACCGCACGTCCGGGTTGCCGGTCGCGCGCAGCACGTCCATCCCCACGGCGTACGGCTTCAGCAGCGCGATCCGCTCGTCCCACACCTCCGGGGGCTCACCGAGCGAGACCCAGACATCGGTGGCCACGAAGTCCGCGCCCCGCACGCCCTCGGCCACCTCCTCCGTGAGGGTGATCCGGGCGCCGGTGGACGCGGCGAGCCGGGCGGCCTCGGCGCGGACCGGCGCCTCCGGCCAGAGCGACTCGGGCGCCACGATCCGCACGTCCATGCCGAGCAACGCGCCGGTGATCAGGTAGGAGTTGCCCATGTTGTTGCGGGCGTCGCCGAGGTAGGCGAAGGCCATCCACTCCAGCGGCTTGGTGCTGTGCTCGGTCATGGTGAGCACGTCGGCCAGCATCTGCGTGGGGTGCCACTCGTCGGTCAGCCCGTTGTACACCGGGACCCCGGCGTGCTCCGCCAGCTCCTCGACGGTCCGCTGGGCACTGCCCCGGTACTGGATGGCGTCGAACATCCGGCCCAGGACCCGGGCGGTGTCCCGGGTCGACTCCTTGTACCCGAGGTGGGAGCCGGCCGGGTCGAGATAGGTGGTGGCGGCGCCCTGGTCGGCGGCGGCCACCTCGAACGCGCAGCGCGTGCGCGTCGAGCTCTTCTCGAAGATCAGCGCGATGTGCTTCCCGGTGAGGTGCCGCACCTCGGAGCCGGACCGCTTGGCGGCCTTGAGCCCGGTGGCGAGACCGACCAGGGAGCGGAACTCCTCGGGGGTGAGGTCGAGCTCCTTGAGAAAGTGGCGGCCCGTGAGCTCTGTCGCCATGGCGGCTCCGTAGGTGCGTCGCTCGGATGGACTGAGGCAAGCTGAAATTGTATACGTCATCCTACATGACTATGCAAGGCTGTTTCCGTACGGCCGGAGGTACGGTGATCCTCGCGGAAACCGGCGGAGGAGGGGGACCGGCATGCGGACGCATGTGGACCAGCGGCACGGGCGGGTGCTCGAACTCGTGCGTTCCCGGGGCAGTTTGCGGGTCGCGGACCTCGCCCGCGAGCTGGGGGTGTCGCCCGTGACGGTCCGCCGTGACGTGGAGGCGCTGGCCGCCCAGGGACGGTTGCGCCGGCTGCACGGCGCCGTCGTCTGGCCGGGGGCCGAGGCGGTCCGGGCCGTCCCGGTGCTCGGCATGGTCGTCCCCGGCCCCGAGCGGTGTTTCGCGGAGCTGGTGCGCGGCGTCCGCGACGCGGTCGCGGCGCGCGACGGCCGGCTGGTCGTCGGCCTCTCCCACCACGACCCGGACGAGGACCCGCGCCAGGTGGCCCGCCTGCTGGAGTCCGGCGCCGAGGGCCTGCTGCTGGTGCCCGCCTGGCCGCGGGGCACGCCCCCGCCCGGCGAGGCCGGACGGCTGGCCGGCACCGGCGTGCCGACCGTCCTGGTCGACCGCGCCACGCCCCCCGGCAGTCCCCTCGCCGAGCTGGACTCGGTGCTGTCGGACCACGTGCGCGGCGCGGCCGGCGCGGTCCGGCACCTCGCCGCCCTCGGCCACCGGCGCGTCGCCCTGGTGCTGCGCGAGGACCCGACCGCGCATCGGGTGGCCGAGGGCTTCGCCGCCGGGGCCGCCGCCTGCGGCCTGGACGACGCGGGCCCGCCCGTCACCGTGCCGCGCGACGCCGCCCCCGCCGCCATCGACGCGGCCGTGGACCGGCTCTGCGAGGCCCGCGAACGGGACGGCCTGCGGGCCGCCCTGGTCCTGGACGACCAGATCGCCCTCGGCGTCCTGCAACGGCTGCGGCAGCGCGGCGTCCTGGTCCCCGCCGATTTCGCGCTCGTCGCCTACGAGGACGACCTGGCGGCGCTGGCCGACGTTCCCCTGACCGCCGTCGCCCCGCCCCGCCACGCGGTCGGCGAGACCGCGGCGCACCTCCTGCTCGACCGCATGACGGCTGTCTCTTATCCCCCTCTGACGCCGTAGGATGTTGGTGGGGGAGAGGGTGGGCGGGAGGGCTGTTGAGTGTGATGTTGCTGTGATAGGGGCGACGGGGGCAAGGCAGAGCAAAGCTGTCCACTTCGTCGGCGGCGTCAGAGGTGGATAAGAGAGAGGGATCGCGCTGGTGCCGCGCCTCCACGTCAGGCGTTCCAGCGGCGGCCCGGCCGCGGCCTGACCCGTACCCGCCCCGCGCGGTCAGCGGACCGGGTCCCGTTCCACCGGGCAGCTCATGCAGCGGGGCCCGCCCCGGCCCCGGCCCAGCTCGCTGCCGGGGATCTCCAGCACCTCGAACCCCTGGTCCCGCAGGTACGTGTTGGCGGTGACCGTCCGCTCGTACGCCACCACGACGCCGGGTTCGACGGCCAGCACGTTGCAGCCGTCGTCCCACTGCTCGCGCTCCGCCGAGCGCACGTCCTGAACCGGCGTCAGCACCCGGACGCGATCCAGCCCGAGCGCGGCGGCGATCGCCCGGTGCATGTGCTCCGGCGGGTGGTCGGTGACCTTCAGCTCCTGCCCGTCCCCGCCCGGCTCGATGGTGTACGAGCGGAGCATCCCCAGCCCCGCGTACTGCGTGAACGTCTCGCCGTCCACCATCGTCAGCACCGTGTCCAGGTGCATGAACGCCCGCCGCTTCGGCAGGTCCAGGGCCACGATGCAGCGCGCCGACCCGGCCCCGAACAGCCGCCGGGCCAGCAGCTCCACGGCCTGCGGCGTGGTCCGCTCGCTCATCCCGACCAGCACCGCGCCGTTGCCGATCACCAGCACGTCGCCGCCCTCGATGGTGGACGGATGCGCGCCCCGCCCCTCCGACCAGGTGTGGAACGTGCCCGCGTCCGGCCCGGTGAACAGGGGATGGTGGTGGTACACCGCCTCGAAGTGGACGGTCTCCCGCTGCCTGGCCGGCCAGCGCATCGCGTTGATCGCCACCCCGTCGTAGACCCAGGCCGAGGCGTCGCGGGCGAAGAGGTGGTTGGGCAGCGGACGCAGCAGGAAGTCGTCCGGCTCCATCACGTGGAACCGCACGGACGACGGCTCCTCGTGCCGCTCCAGGTACTCCCGCTTGGTCATCCCGCCGATCAGCGCCTCCGCCAGCTCCGCGGTCGGCAGCGCGTCGAAGACCGAGCGCAGCAGGTCCGTGGCGAGCGGGCCGTACTCGCGCTCGTCGAAGACCCGGTCCAGCACCAGGGCGCGGGCGGCCGGGACGTCGAGGCTCCGCGCGAGCAGGTCCCCGAACAGGTGAACCTCGACGCCCCGGGCGCGCAGCAGCCCCGAGAAGACGTCGTGCTCCTGCTGCGCGCGGCGCACCCACAGCACGTCGTCGAAGAGCAACTCGTCCTTGTTGGTGGGGGTGAGCCGCTTCAGCTCCAGGCCCGGGCGGTGCAGGATCACGCGGCGCAGCCGCCCGGTCTCGGAATCGACGTGGAAGGTCATACCACCATTCTGGACGCCCTTCCCTCCGGGCGCGGGTCCGTCACGACGCGGGCGTCTCCCCGGCCCGCGGATCGCGGGGTGCGGCCATCAGGGCGTCCAGAGCGTCCAGGTCACTGTATTCGTGGCCCCCGGCGAGTCCTTCGAACGTGCCCGCCGTGAGGATCTCCCGCGCCGCCCGTTCGGCCAGCGCGTAGGCGGACCGGGCCAGCGCCGAGCCGACGCTGACACGGGCCGCGCCCGCCGCCGCCAGGGCCGGGACGGGTGGCGCGCCGGGGCCCGCCAGCACGTTGAGCGGCACGGGCAGGGCCGCCGCGAGTTCCGCGATCAGCTCCGCGTCGGTGACGCCCGGCACGAAGAGGCCGTCCGCGCCCGCCGCCAGATGCGCCTCGGCCCGTTCCAGGGTCCGCCGCATCCGGTCGGCCGTGCGGTCGCCGACACCGCGCAGGAAGACGTCCACCCGCGCGTTGACGAACACCGGCACGCCCAGCGCGTCGCCCGCCGCGCGGGCCGCCTCCAGCCGCCGTGCCGGGTCGGCCGCCGCGCGCGGGGGCTCGGGTCCGCCGTGGTCGGCATCCTCCAGGTGGCCCCCGACCGCTCCCGCCTCCAGCACCCCGCGCACGGTCTCCCCGACACCGGCCGCGTCCCGGGCGAGGCCGCTCTCGATGTCGGCCGTCACCGGGACGGGCACGGCCGCGGCGATCCGGGCGATCAGCTCCAGGGCCTGGCGCCGGTCGAGCCGTTCACCGTCCGGGACGCCCATGCTCCAGGCCGTGCCGGAGCTGGTGGTGGCGACGGCGGTGGCGCCGGCCCGCACCACGAGCCGGGCACTGAGCGCGTCCCAGGCGTTGGGCAGCACCAGCGGGGTGGCGTCCTGGTGCAGGGAGTGGAAGTGACGGGCGAGGTCGGCGAGTTCCGGGGTGCGGGTATCCGTTGTCTCGGTCATGGAACCCAGTGAACCAGCCGTCCCGGCGGCCCCACCGGCGGCATTCCGGCACGTTCGCCTTCGCGTATCGGGCGGCGCCTGATGGGCAGAACCTTCCCGTGGACGACGAAGGACAACTCCCCAGGACACGCTGGCGGTTCATCGGCCCGGGGCTGGTGGTGGCGGCGACCGGGGTGGGCGCGGGGGATCTGGTGGACGCAAGTACGGGGAGGTAAGTGCAGGTTGGGGGTTGGGGAAGACAGGGAGATCAGCACTTTCCTCTTCGGCGGCAGCGTCAGAGGTGTAGGAGAGACAGGCTGTGGGCGGCGGTGCTCGGCTGCCTGGTCAAGATCTCCCTCGCCGAGGCCACCGGGCGCTGGCATCTGGCCACCGGCACCACGGTGTTCGACGGCTGGCGCTCGCTCGGCCGGTGGCCCGTGCGGTACTTCGGGGCGTACATCGTCGTCTGGGGGTTCGTCTACGGCGCGACCGCCATGTCCGCCAGCGCCCTGCCGCTCGTCGCGCTCTTCCCCGACGGGCCCTCGCTGCGCGTCTGGGGCATCCTGTCCGGGCTGCTCGGCCTGGCCTGCGTCTGGTTCAACCGCTACGCCGTGGTCGAGAAGCTGATGACGGGCTTCGTCGGTGTCATGTTCCTGGTGGTGGCCGGCATCGCCGTCCGCGTCGGCCCCGACGCGGGCGCCCTGGCGGCGGGGCTGGTGCCCACGCTGCCCGACGGCTCCGTGCTGTACACACTCGGTCTGCTCGGCGGCGTCGGCGGCACCATCACCCTGGCCGCGTACGGGTACTGGGTGACCGCCAAGGGCTGGCGCGGCCCCGCCTGGATGCCGGTGATGCGCCTGGACAACCGCGTCGCCTACGCCACGACCGGGCTGTTCGTCGTCGCCATGCTGGTCATCGGCGCCGAGCTGCTGCACGCCGCCGACATCGCCCTGGCGACCGGCGACCGGGGGCTGCTCGATCTGGGCGAGGTACTGGAGGACCGCTTCGGCGCGGTCACCGCCGACCTGTTCCTGATCGGGTTCTTCGCCGCCTCCTTCAGCTCCGTCATCGGCGTCTGGCACGGGGTGAGCCTGCTGTTCACCGACTTCGTCGCCCACGGCCACCCCGAGCCGGAACGGTCCGGACCGTTCCGCGCGTACCTGCTGTGGCTGACGTTCCCGCCGATGGGGCTGCTCTTCCTGGACGAGCCGGTGGGGCTGATCCTGACCTACGGGGTGCTGGGCGCGTTCTTCATGCCGTTCCTCGCGCTGACCCTGCTGTGGCTGCTCAACACCGGCCGCGTACCGGACCGCTGGCGCAACGGCCCGTTCGGCAACGTGATGCTGGCGGCCTCCGGGGCGCTCTTCGTGGTGCTGTGCGTCCAGCAGATCCGCGAGCTGCCGTGGTGAACCGCTACCTCTCGTCCCACCAGCGGTCGTCCGGCTCCCGCCGGTTCGCGGTGATCGCCGCCACGGGCAGAATCACCGCCGCGACCAGACACATCACGATGGCCAGCGGCACCGACCACAACCGCACCACGCCCCACGCGCCGACGAAGAGCGCCACACAGACGCCCATCAGCGCGAAGTAACGGCGGCGACGTCGCTCGTACACACTCCCCACGCTACGCACCGGCGAGCGATGCCACACCCGGGACGGACCGCGTGACCCGCGCGGCCTCGGGCGCTCAGGGGACGAACGGGGCCGCCACCAGATAGGGGAGGCTGCCCGCCAGGATCCCGGCGAAGACCACGGTGGCGGTCATCACGCCCGCGTTCTCCCGGATCCGGGCGAGCATGCCCGTCGCCACCAGCCCGAACGCGCCGAGCAACAGCTCGTAGAGGACGAACAACGGCGAGGCGAGCACCGCCAGCACGCACGTGGCGCCGAAGAGCACCAGCGTCCGCCGCGTGGTCCTGTGGTCCAGCCGATTGTCCAGCCTGTTGTCCAGTGCCTGGTCCATGACGGAACTCCTCACCGCAGCCGGGTTTTTGCCGGTCCTTTGTCACCTTCCCCCGGATGAGCGCCGCTCATGCCACGCGAGGAAATTGATCGAACCGGCAGGCAACCGTGACCGTTTCGCGCCCTTCTCCGCCCCGACCCGGACGTGATCTGTCGCGTTGCCGCCGCGTCCTCCACCGGCACCGGTGCCCGTCACGACGAAGGCCGGGCCGGCGCCACCAGCGTGGCGCCGGCCCGGCCCAGCGGTCCGCCGGATCAGATGTCGCGGAACGTCTCGATCTGCGCGCCCACGGAGTTCAGCCGCTCGGCCAGATCCTCGTAACCCCGGTTGATCACGTACACGTTGCGCAGCACCGAGGTGCCCTCGGCGGCCATCATCGCCAGCAGCACCACGACCGCCGGGCGCAGGGCGGGCGGGCACATCATCTCGGCGGCCCGCCAGCGGGTCGGCCCCTCCACGAGCACCCGGTGCGGGTCGAGGAGCTGGAGCCGCCCACCGAGCCGGTTGAGGTCCGTCAGGTAGATGGCGCGGTTGTCGTACACCCAGTCGTGGATGAGCGTCGAGCCGTGAGCCGAGGCCGCGATGGCGGCGAAGAAGGGCGCGTTGTCGATGTTCAGCCCGGGGAACGGCATCGGGTGGATCTTGTCGATCGGCGCCTCCAGCTTGGAGGGCCGGACGGTCAGGTCCGCCAGCCGGGTGCGGCCGTTGTCCGCCGGGTACTCGGGGCCGAGGTCGTGGTCCAGGCCCATGCCCTCCAGCACCGCCAGCTCGATCTCCAGGAACTCCAGCGGCACCCGCCGGATGGTGAGCTGGGACTCGGTGACCACGGCGGCGGCGATCAGGCTCATGGCCTCGACCGGGTCCTCGGAGGGGGAGTAGTCGACGTCGCGGTCGATGTCGGCCACACCGTGCACGGTGAGCGTCGTGGTGCCGACGCCGTCGATGCGGACACCCAGCTCCTCCAGGAAGAAGCACAGGTCCTGGACCATGTAGTTCGACGAGGCGTTGCGGATGACGGTCACCCCGTCGTGCCGGGCGGCGGCCAGCAGCGCGTTCTCCGTCACGGTGTCACCGCGTTCGGTCAGCACGATGGGCCGGTCGGGGGTGACCTGCCGGTTCACGGTGGCGTGGTAGACGCCCTCGGTGGCGGTGATGTCCAGGCCGAACCGCCGCAGCGCCATCATGTGCGGCTGAATGGTCCGGGTGCCCAGGTCGCAGCCGCCCGCGTAGGGAATCCGGAACTGGTCCATCCGGTGCAGCAGCGGCCCCAGGAACATGATGATGCTGCGCGTGCGCCGGGCCGCCTCGGTGTCGATGGCGTCCAGGTCCAGTTCGGCCGGAGGCACGATCTCCAGGTCCGCGCCGTCGTTGATCCAGCGGCTGCGCACGCCGATCGAGCCGAGGACCTCCAGGATGCGGAAGACCTCCTCGATGCGGGCGACGCGGCGCAGCACGGTGCGGCCGGAGTTGAGCAGGGAGGCGCACAGCAGCGCGACGCAGGCGTTCTTGCTCGTCTTGACGTCGATGGCGCCGTGCAGCCGCCGTCCGCCGACCACCCGCAGATGCATGGGACCCGCGTAACCGAGGGACACGATCTCGCTGTCCAGTGCTTCACCGATGCGGGCGATCATCTCAAGCGTGATGTTCTGATTGCCGCGCTCGATGCGGTTGACCGCGCTCTGGCTGGTCCCCAGTGCCTCGGCGAGCTGGAGTTGTGTCCAGCCGCGATGCTGGCGTGCGTCCCGGATGAGCTGTCCGATCCGGACGAGGTAGTCGTCGATCATGTGCGCGACTCTATCTCAGATATGAGATGACTACCTGCTGAGACGGCCGTTCGGGTGACGACACGCCGTGAGGCTCTCGCGGCCCGCTCCCACGGTCCCCGGGACCCGGCCGGCCCGCAACCGGGCGTCACCGCTCCGACCTGCGCGAAGACCGGTTCCCTCCGCCGCCCCGGTGACAGAACACGACGGAGGAAGACGCGCGATGAACGGAAACGGACAGCCGGCCGAGCACCCGGCACGGAACTCAGGAGTCTCCCGGCGGAGTGCCCGCGCCCCGACGCACACCCGCGCGTGTGGGTCAGGAGACGGTGGCGGCCGGCGGGCTCCACCGGTGGGTGGGGGGCACCGTGCTGGAGATGCCGTAGTCCTTCTTCAACGTGTCGGGGATCGCGTAGTGCATGACGCGTCCGCGGGTGAGGGAGGACAGCTCGAGGACGGCGGTGAGGTGGCCGAGGCGGTCCAGGGCCCAGGCGCCGAGCGGGGAGCGGTCCTCGATGGCCTCCAGGACGCCGAGGAGGTGAGGAACGGTCTTGACGACGGTGTCCCACGGCGTGCGCGGCACCTGGAGCCAGTCGGCGCAGGTGTCGCCGACGAGGTAGCGGATGAGGGCGGAGACGATCGGGTCGAAGAAGGTGCCGGGCACCACCTCCTCGTAGAGGTCGATCAACTGCCGGGTCAGGTGCGTGCCCTCCTCGGAAGGCCCCATGTGCCGGACCAGGTACAGGTCGAAGAACCGGCGGGCCTCGTCCAGGGTCTTCGGGACGGCGTCCTGGTCGACACCGAGCATGGCTCCGACGACGCGCCACGCGTAGTAGTAGGCTTCCGCGCCTTCCGTCGACATGTGGATGCCGAGGCGGTGCAGGCTGTCCAGCACGAGCAGGGAGAAGCACATCTGCCCGCCGATCATGTCCTCCTGGCAGATCGGCGTCCCGTGGGCCCCGGTGTCCCAGCGGTTCTCGCGCTTGAGGTGGTGGCGGATGGAGGCGTGCAGGAGGCGGACCTTCTGGGCGGCGGGGATGAAGCGGCTACCGGCCTCGAAGGCGTCGGGTTGCATCAGGTAGACGGTGAACTGGCCGGTCTCCGCCATCCGCTTGGAGGGGTACGCCAGCCCGTGGGTGGCCGACAGCAGCTTCGCCACGTGCGGAACGACGTAGCAGGCGGGCATGGAGGCGAAGGACAGCGCGGTGGAGATGTGCACGTTGTTGTCGATGAAGAACAGCCGGGCCTTCTCCATCTCCGACCAGTCCACCCAGGACGGCGGGACGCGGGTGGCCTCCAGGTACTCGTGCGCGACGTCGGGCAGCCCGTCCGGCAGCGGAGCGCCGGCCACGGAGACGTAGCGCATCAGGGTGTTGAACTTGCCCACCTCCCCGCGTGCGAAGAGTGCGGCGACAGTGGCGTCGGCGAGCTCGTCACCGGCCTGCCGCAGGGCGTCCATCGATGCCTCGGTATAGGTCATGGGCAGGGCTCCTTGCCTTTCACGGGATGGGCCACGACAGGGGGAGGGGCGGCTGCCCGGGATGACACGGACCTGCGCCGCCCGGTACGGGAGTCAGGACAGGCGGACCGTCGCCGAATGCGCCAGCGCGGTCAGGGCGGCGGTGGCGGGCGCCGGTACGCCCAGCCCGTGAAGGGCGGCGAGGGCCTCCTCGACCCGCGCGCTGATCATCTCCTCGATCCGGTCGGGAGCCTTCAGCCGGCGCATCACCTCGCGCACCGCGTCCAGCCCCTCCTTGTCCAGGTCACCCCGGCCCAGCAGGGCACCCAGCATCACCCGCTCGCCCTCGTCGGCGAGCCGCCACGTCTCTGCCAGCAGCGCCGTGGGCCGCTGACCGCGCACATCGTCGGTACTGGCCTTGCCGGTGTCCTCCTGGTCCCCGAACACGCCGAGCAAGTCGTCCCGGAGCTGGAACGCCTCGCCCAGCGGCAGCCCGTACGCGGAGTACCCCTCGCGCAGCCGTGCGCCCGCCCCGGCCAGGGCGCCGCCGATCAGCATGGGCTGCTCGGCGGTGTACTTGGCGGTCTTGTACCGGATCACCTTCAGCGATGCCCCGGTGTCCGGCGTGGTCCCGGTGCGCAGTATCTCCAGGCACTCGCCCGCGATCAGTTCGCGGGCCATCACCGACCACAACGGGCGGGCCCGGACGAGATAGGCGGCGGGCAGGCCGCTCGTGGCGAACAGTTGCCCGGCAAGCGCCATCAGCAGGTCTCCCACCAGGATGGCCAGCGACCTCCCGGCGGCGTCGGCGCCCGGACGAGGCCCCGCGGCACAGCGCAGGGCGACATGTGCGGTGGGCCGCCCGCGCCGCAGCGGGCTGTCGTCGATCAGGTCGTCGTGCACGACCGCGGCGGCGTGTACCAGCTCCATGGAGGCCGCCGCTCGCACCAGCGCGTCGTTGTCCGGCTGGCCCGCCGCACGCCATCCCCAGTAGCAGAACGCCGCCCGCAGCCGCTTGCCCTCCGCGACCGCCACCTCCAACTGCTCAGCCACCGCGTCCAGCATCGGATCGATCGCCGCGAACTCGTCGGCCTCCTGGGCGACGAACCGGTGCAGCACCTCATCGACGCGGGTCTTGAACGAGGCCGGATCCCACCGGTCAGACGTCATCGGCCGTCTTCCGGGCCACGGCGTGCCGGGCGAGGATCTCCAGGTGGGGGAGGGGCACGGTCCCGTACCGGTCCAGCACCAGGCGCCCGCGCGCCCTGAGGTCGTGCTCGGCCTCCGCGGCCAGCTCCGCGGCATCCGAGCGGCGCAGCAGTCCCCGCGCCGTCCCCACGGCCGACCCCAGCGTGCTCACCGCCAGGTCGGCCAGCCCGGCCGCCAGCAGCAGCACCTGGCCGTCCAGACTTTCGCGTTGTCGTCCTTCTCGCGTCACGCCCTCTCCCTCCACCGCCGCACCTCCAGCGTCGTGCCGGTACCATGCGGCCTTTCGAGCGTAGTGTCCCGCCGGGCGGAAAAGCGGAAGAATGCACGATCGAGTGATCAATCGATCAACCGTGCGTACTGCGTCATGTGTCCTTGTGCCGCGTATGGCGCCCTCTGAGCGCGCCGGGACATTTTCCTCGCGATTCATGTGCCGCCTCACCGGACCTGAATGCTTCTCATCGATATCCGAGTGATCAAGGTGGGGAGGTCGCAGGGGCTCCGGCGGGGGATGGTGCCTCGACCGGCGCGGGGACGGCTGACGGGGCAAGCGCGGGAGAAGGCGGAAAACCCGACCGAGTCGGTGCTCACCCCCCTCGCGCGCCGGTCTTACCGGTCCGCTCCGATGCAGGGGGTCTTTTGCGTGCTGCCATGGTTTTTACGTCGGCCGGCCTGAATGCTGCCGTTGCGGTTCGTGCACTCGCTCGGGCACTCCGAGGGCCGAGTACGGGGCGAACTCCTCAAGGCTCTGGAATTCCAGGACCCCAAGCCCGAACTGTTACGTCTCCGCCTCGGTCATCCACACCGGATCGGGGCGCCAACGGACACGAATTCCCAGCCGGCCGCCGAACAGACCCGAGCTGCTCCTCGGCCCGGACATCGCCCCCCACCGGCCCCGCCTCAGCCATGACTCGTCACCCACATGGCCGCCGGTGGTCCCCGCGTCGTACCGGCCCGGGGAAACCGGTCCGGACCGAAGGCGCTGAGCACGGGATCGCCGTACGCGTGCGACGCTCCGCCCGCCGTCTCCCCGGGCGGTCAGGCCCCAACGGCCACTCGGCCTTCGCCGCGACAGATCACCACCGGCCGCCGCATGACCGCGCGCCCTCCATGAGTTAGTGTTATCTCGACATCGAGATATCTGGTGCAGGACGACGCTGCCGCCGCGTCCTCGATGGGGCGCTAAGGGTCACCTCAGCGCGCCGCGTCACGGTGCGGGCGGCAGGATTGCGGTAGTACGCGCGAATCATGTGTTGAAGGAGACAGTCGTGTCGGCGAACAGCTTCGACGCCCGCAGCACGCTGCGGGTGGGCGACGAGTCGTACGAGATCTTCCGGCTGGACAAGGTGGCGGGGTCGGACCGCCTTCCGTACAGCCTGAAGGTTCTGCTGGAGAATCTGCTCCGCACCGAGGACGGGGCGAACATCACCGCCGACCACATCAGGGCGCTGGGCGGCTGGGATCCCGATGCTCAGCCGAGCCAGGAGATCCAGTTCACGCCCGCCCGCGTGATCATGCAGGACTTCACCGGCGTGCCCTGCGTCGTGGACCTCGCGACCATGCGCGAGGCCGTCAAGGAGCTGGGCGGCGACCCGGCGCGCATCAACCCGCTCGCCCCGGCCGAGCTGGTCATCGACCACTCCGTCATCGCCGACAAGTTCGGCACCCCCGACGCCTTCCAGCAGAACGTCGAGCTGGAGTACGGCCGCAACCGCGAGCGCTACCAGTTCCTGCGCTGGGGCCAGACGGCGTTCGACGAGTTCAAGGTCGTCCCGCCGGGCACCGGCATCGTCCACCAGGTCAACATCGAGCACCTGGCCCGCACCGTCATGGTCCGCAACGGCCAGGCGTACCCGGACACCCTGGTCGGCACCGACTCGCACACCACCATGGTCAACGGCCTGGGCGTGCTGGGCTGGGGCGTCGGCGGCATCGAGGCGGAGGCCGCGATGCTCGGCCAGCCCGTCTCCATGCTCATCCCGCGCGTCGTCGGCTTCAAGCTCACCGGCGAGCTGCCCACCGGCACCACCGCCACCGACCTGGTGCTGACCATCACCGAGATGCTGCGCAAGCACGGCGTGGTCGGCAAGTTCGTGGAGTTCTACGGCGAGGGCGTGGCCGCCGTGCCGCTGGCCAACCGCGCCACCATCGGGAACATGTCGCCGGAGTTCGGCTCCACCGCGGCGATCTTCCCGATCGACGCCGAGACCATCAACTACCTGCGGCTCACCGGCCGGGACGCCCAGCAGCTCGCGCTGGTCGAGGCGTACACCAAGGAGCAGGGCCTGTGGCACGACCCGGCCCGTGAGCCGGAGTTCTCCGAGCGCCTGGAGCTCGACCTCTCCTCCGTCGTGCCGTCCATCGCGGGCCCCAAGCGCCCCCAGGACCGCATCGCCCTCACCGACGCCGCGCGGAAGTTCGGCGAGGACGTCCGCGTCCACGTGCCGGACACCGACGAGGACGAGGCAGGCAAGGAGTCCTTCCCGGCCTCCGACTCCCCGGCGATCAGCAACGGCGTGCCGAGCAAGCCGGTCACCGTCACCGCCGCCGACGGCACCACGTTCGAGATCGACCACGGCGCCGTCACCGTCGCCGCGATCACCTCCTGCACCAACACCTCCAACCCCTCCGTCATGGTCGGCGCCGCCCTGCTGGCCAAGAAGGCGGTGGAGCGCGGCCTGACCCGCAAGCCGTGGGTCAAGACCACCCTGGCGCCCGGCTCCAAGGTCGTCATGGACTACTACGACCGCGCCGGCCTCACCCCGTACCTGGACAAGCTCGGTTTCAACCTGGTCGGTTACGGCTGCACCACCTGCATCGGCAACTCGGGCCCGCTGCCCGAGGAGATCTCCAAGGCGGTCAACGACAACGACCTCGCCGTCGTCTCCGTCCTCTCCGGCAACCGGAACTTCGAAGGCCGCATCAACCCCGACGTCAAGATGAACTACCTGGCGTCCCCGCCCCTCGTCGTCGCCTACGCCATCGCCGGCTCCATGAAGGTGGACATCACCGCCGAGCCCCTCGGCGCGGACCAGGACGGCAAGCCGGTCTACCTGCGGGACATCTGGCCCACCGAGCAGGAGATCGAGGACGTCGTCGCCTCCGCCATCGGCCAGGAGATGTTCGGCCAGAGCTACGCCGACGTCTTCGCCGGCGACGCCCAGTGGAACGCGCTGCCGATCCCCACCGGCTCCACCTTCGAGTGGGACCCGGAGTCCACCTACGTCCGCAAGCCCCCGTACTTCGAGGGCATGGGCACCGAGCCGGAGCCCGTCACCGACATCACCGGCGCCCGGGTGCTGGCCAAGCTCGGCGACTCGGTCACCACCGACCACATCTCGCCGGCCGGCGCCATCAAGGCCGACACCCCGGCCGGCCAGTACCTGACCGGACACGGCGTGGAGCGCCGGGACTTCAACTCCTACGGGTCCCGTCGCGGCAACCACGAGGTGATGATCCGCGGCACGTTCGCCAACATCCGCCTGCGCAACCAGATCGCGCCCGGCACCGAGGGCGGCTACACGCGGGACTTCACCCAGGACGGCGCCCCGGTCGCGTTCATCTACGACGCCTCGCAGCACTACCAGGCCGCCGGCATCCCGCTGGTCGTGCTGGCCGGCAAGGAGTACGGCTCCGGCTCGTCCCGTGACTGGGCCGCCAAGGGCACCGCGCTGCTGGGCGTGCGGGCCGTCATCGCCGAGTCGTACGAGCGCATCCACCGCTCGAACCTGATCGGCATGGGCGTGCTGCCGCTCCAGTTCCCCGAGGGGCACTCCGCGGCCTCCTACGCCCTGACCGGCGAGGAGACGTTCTCCATCACCGGCATCACCGCGCTCAACGAGGGCGGCATCCCGGCGACGGTCAAGGTCACCACGGACACCGGCGTGGAGTTCGACGCCACCGTCCGGATCGACACCCCCGGCGAGGCGGACTACTACCGCAACGGCGGGATCATGCAGTACGTGCTGCGGTCCCTGCTGGACAAGTGACCGGACCCGTGGCCGCGCGGGTGACGCGGCGGCGCCCGTCGGCACCCTGACGGCGCACCGGGCCACGGCCGAGCGGGCCGCCGGACTCCCCCCGGGGAGACCGGCGGCCCGCTGCCGTCGCCGGGGGCGGTCACCGTCCGCCGCGAGCGGTTTCCGCACCGTTCTCCCACGCCCGCCCTTCAGTTCATATAGTGGGCGCGGCGCCGTCTCCCACCGCTGTCGGGGCGGCCGGCGGGTCCATGGCCGTGCCCGCCCAGGAGACCGAAGGGGAGCAAGCCGTGCAGACTCCGGGGTCGCAGTCGTCGCTGCACCGCGCCAACCTGGAACGCGTGGTGCGCGCCGTGCGTGCCGCCGGTTCGCTGACCCAGGCCGACATCGCCAGGACCACCGGGCTGTCGGCCGCCACGGTCTCCAACATCGTTCGGGAATTGAAGGACCTGGGCACCGTCGAGGTCCGCCCCACCTCGGCCGGCGGGCGCCGGGCGCGCAGCGTCTCCCTCTCCTCCGACGCCGGTGTCGTCGTCGGGGTCGACTTCGGCCACTCCCACCTGCGGGTCGCCGTCGGGAACCTGGCGCACGAGGTCCTCGCCGAGGAGGCCGAGCCCATCGACGTGGACGCCTCGGCCGGCCAGGGCTTCGACCGCGCCGAGAAGCTGGTCGCCCGGCTGCTCGCGACCGCGGGCGTGGACCGCGGCAAGGTCGTCGGCATCGGCCTCGGCGTCCCCGGCCCGATCGACGTGGAGACCGGCGTGCGCGGCCCCCCCGCCATCCTCCCCGGCTGGCGCGGCACCAACCCGCGCGAGGAGCTGACCGCCAGGACCGGCATCCGGGTCCACGTCGACAACGACGCCAACCTCGGCGCCCTCGGCGAGCTGGTCTGGGGCAGCGGCCGGGGCGCCACCGACCTGGCGTACATCAAGGTGGCCAGCGGCGTCGGCGCCGGCCTCGTCATCAACGGGCAGATCTACCGGGGCCCCGGCGGCACCGCGGGCGAGATCGGGCACATCACGCTGGACGAGTCGGGGCCGGTCTGCCGCTGCGGCAACCGGGGCTGTCTGGAGACGTTCACCGCCGCCCGCCACGTCCTGCCGCTGCTCCTCGCCAGCCACGGCCCCGACCTCACCATGCAGCGGGTCGTCCAGCTCGCCCGCGAGGGCGACCCCGGCTGCCGCCGCGTCGTCGTGGACATCGGCCGCCACATCGGCACCGGCGTGGCCCAGCTCTGCAACCTCCTCAACCCCAGCCGGATCATCCTGGGCGGCGACCTGGCCGAGGCCGGCGAGATCGCCCTCGCCCCGATCCGCGACTCCGTCGGCCGCTACGCCATCCCCAGCGCCGCCCGCCAGCTCTCCCTGGTCTCCGGCGCCCTCGGCGGCCGGGCCGAGGTGCTCGGCGCGCTCGCCCTGGCCCTGCGGGAGATGGGCGACGGCATGCTGCTCACGCCCCTCCCCGCGGCCACCGTCTGAACGGGCGCGTCTCCATGCGGCGTGCATTCACGAAGTGACGAGCGCCGGGTGACCCCGCGCGCCGTCCCGGGCCCCTGCCACGCCCGTCGGGTGACGTATCTCGCATCCTGAGATCGCGAGTGTCCTACTGGTCACACTAAACTCGGGGCACGGCCGCCCAAGCGCCGACGCAAGGAGGAAAGGTGCCGCTGCTGACCCGCATTTCGGGACCGCGCGATCTCGACCGGCTCACCACCGAGCAACTGGAGGAGCTGGCCGCGGAAATCCGCTCCTTCCTCATCACGGCGGTCGCCAGAACGGGCGGGCATCTCGGCCCCAACCTCGGCGTCGTCGAGCTGACGATCGCCCTCCACCGCGTCTTCGACTCGCCCTCCGACCGCATCCTGTGGGACACCGGCCACCAGTCCTACGTCCACAAACTGCTGACCGGCCGCCGCGACTTCTCGGCCCTGCGCGCCAAGGGCGGCCTCTCCGGCTACCCCTCGCGCGCCGAGTCCGAGCACGACGTGATCGAGAACAGCCACGCCTCCACCGTCCTCGGCTGGGCCGACGGCCTCAGCAAGGCCATCGAGCTGCGCGGCGGCGACAGCCACGTGGTCGCCGTCACCGGCGACGGCGCGCTCACCGGCGGCATGGCCTGGGAGGCGATGAACAACATCGCCGCCGCCAAGGACCGCCCGCTTGTCATCGTCGTCAACGACAACGAGCGCTCCTACGCGCCGACCATCGGCGGCCTCGCCAACCACCTGGCCACCCTGCGCACCACCGACGGCTACGAGCGCTTCCTCGCCCGCGGCAAGCAGATGCTCAACCGCACCCCCGTCGTCGGCCGTCCCCTCTACGGCACCCTGCACGGCGCGAAGAAGGGCCTGAAGGACGTCATCGCCCCGCAGGGCATGTTCGAGGACCTGGGCCTGAAGTACCTCGGGCCCATCGACGGGCACGACATCCAGGCCCTGGAGTCGGCCCTGCTGCGCGCGAAGCGCTTCGGCGGCCCGGTCATCGTGCACTGCCTGACCGAGAAGGGCCGCGGCTACCAGCCGGCCCGCGACGACGAGGCCGACCAGTTCCACGCGGTGGGCGTCATCCACCCCGACACCGGCCTGCCGGTCTCCGCCTCCGGCGCCGACTGGACGTCCGTCTTCGGCGAGGAGATCGTCAAGATCGGCCGCGAGCGCGAGGACATCGTCGCCATCACCGCCGCCATGCTCCGGCCGGTGGGGCTCCAGGCGTTCGCCGAGGAGTTCCCCGAGCGGGTCCTCGACGTCGGCATCGCCGAGCAGCACGGCGCGGTCTCCGCCGCCGGTCTGGCCACCGGCGGCCTGCACCCCGTCTTCGCCGTCTACGCCACCTTCCTCAACCGCGCCTTCGACCAGCTCCTGATGGACTGCGCCCTGCACCGCTGCGGCGTCACCTTCGTCCTGGACCGGGCCGGTGTCACCGGCCCCGACGGCGCCTCGCACCACGGCATGTGGGACATGTCGATCCTCCAGTGCGTCCCCGGCCTGCGGATGGCCGCCCCGCGCGACGCCGAACAGCTCCGCGCCCAGCTCCGCGAGGCCGTCGCGGTCGAGGACGCGCCCACCGTCGTGCGGTACTCCAAGGGCAAGGTCGGCACCACCGTCCCGGCCGTGGACACCGTCGGCGGCATGGACCTGCTGCGCCGCCCCGGGACCGACCGCCCCGACGTGCTGATCGTGTCCGTGGGCGCGCTGGCCACCATGTGCCTGGAGGTCGCCGACCTGCTCGGCCGGCAGGGCATCACCGCGACCGTGGTCGACCCGCGCTGGGTGAAGCCGGTGGACGCCGCGCTGCCCGCCCTCGCCGCCGACCACCGGGTCGTCGTCACCGTCGAGGACAACAGCCGCGCCGGCGGCGTCGGTTCGGCCATCGCCCAGGCCCTGCGCGACGCCGACGTGGACGTCCCGCTGCGCGACTTCGGCATCCCGGAGCGCTTCCTCGGGCACGGCACCCGGGACGAGATCCTGGCCGAGGTGGGGCTGACCGCGCCCGCCGTCGCCCGCCAGGTCACCGGGCTCGTCGCCCGCCTCGACGGCCGCTACGACGCCGCCGAGGCACAGCTCGGACGCGACTGACCGGCCGGCGCGACCACCCCACCACCAGGACCGGCCCGGCGCGGGGCGCCTCAGCCCTGCACCGCGGCCGGGTCCATCCAGACGAACTCCCACTGGTGGCCGTCCGGGTCCAGGAAGCCCCGGCCGTACATGAACCCCTGGTCCTGGGTCTCCATCGCGGGCTGCCCCCCGGCGGCCAGGGCCCGGTCCACCATGTCGTCCACCTGCTCACGGCTCTCCGCGCTGAGCGCGACGATCGCCGACGTGGTCGCGGAGGTGTCCGCGATCTCCTTCTTGGTGAACGTCCTGAAGAACGGCTCGACCAGCAGCATCGCGAAGATGGTGTCGCTGATGACGAGACAGGCGGCGTTCTCGTCGCTGAACTGCGGGTTGAAGGAGTACCCCAGCTTCCCGAAGAACTCCTTCGAGCGCTCCAGGTCCTTCACCGGCAGGTTGACGAAGATCATCGTGGGCGTGGACATCAGGTCACTTCCTCTCGTGGCGCGTCCGCGTTCGCGGCCGTCACAGGGATAGACACGGGCCCCGCCCGGAACTCATCGGTCCCGCGGAGAAATCTTCTCCAGAAGTTCCCGCGGCCCCGACACCCCGGCGCCCAGCGCCGTCACCCGCTCCCGCAGCCCGCGGTCCGCCGTCACCACCACGCACGGCCGCCCGCCGCCCTCGTCCCGGACCAGCTCCACGATCCGGTCGTCCCCGCTGCCCGGCGCCGTCACCACCCGCACGCCCGGCACCGACGCGACACCGCGCGCCGCGCCCTCCACCACCAGCACCACCTCGGCCGGCCCCGGATGGCCCGTCAGCCGGTCGCGCAGCCGCTCCGCCGCGCCGCGCCGGTCCCGCCACCAGCCGTCCGGCACCGAGCCCACCACGTTGGCGCCGTCCACCACGACGAGCGGCGCCCGGCCCGCCACCGGCGAGCCGGGCGCCGCGCGCCCCGTACGGTCCGACGTCACTCGGGAACGCTGGCCGTGCCCACCGGCAGGAAACGCCGGCCGACGACCCGCTCGCTGATCCCCTCGCGGTCCAGGTAGGGGGTGATGCCGCCCAGGTGGAACGGCCAGCCCGCGCCGGTGATCAGGCACAGGTCGATGTCCTGCGCCTCGGCCACCACGCCCTCGTCCAGCATCAGGCCGATCTCCTCGGCGATCGCCGTCAGCGCCCGGTCACGGACCTGCTCCTCGGTGAGGACCGTGTCGCCCACCTTGAACAGCGCCGCCACCTCGGGGTCCAGCTCCGGCTTGCCCGAGTCGTACACGTAGAACGTGCGCTTCCCGGCCTCCACCACCCGGCCGAGGTTCTCCGAGGTGCGGAACCGGTCCGGGTACGCGCTGTGCAGCGTGCCCGCCACGTGGTGGGCGACCGCCGGGCCGACCAGGTCGAGCAGCACGACCGGGGACATCGGCAGCCCCAGCGGCGCCAGCGCCCGGTCCGCCACCTCGACCGGGGTGCCGTCGTCGATGGAGCCCAGCACCGCGCCCATGAAACGGGTCAGGATGCGGTTCACGACGAACGCCGGGGCGTCCTTCACCAGCACCGCCGACTTCTTCAGCGTCTTGGCCACCGAGAACGCCGTCGCCAGCGAGGCGTCGTCGGTCTGCTCGGCCCGCACGATCTCCAGCAGCGGCAGCACGGCCACCGGGTTGAAGAAGTGGAAACCGACGACCCGCTCCGGGTGCTTCAGCTTCGACGCCATCTCGGTCACCGACAGCGAGGAGGTGTTGGTCGCCAGGATCGCGTGCTCCGGGACGACGGCCTCCAGCTCGGCGAACACCTGCTGCTTGACGCCCATCTCCTCGAAGACGGCCTCGATCACGAAGTCCGCGTCGGAGAACGCCTCGGCCTTGTCCAGCGACCCGGTCACCGCGGCCTTGAGCCGGTTGGCCTTGTCCTGGTTGATCCGGCCCTTCAGGAGCTGCATGTCGATCTGCTCGTGGACCCAGCCCACGCCCTTGTCGACCCGCGCCTGGTCGATGTCGGTGAGCACCACCGGCACCTCAAGACGGCGCACGAACAGCAGCGCGAGCTGCGAGGCCATCAGGCCCGCGCCCACGATGCCGACCTTCGACACCTTCCGTGCCAGCGACTTGTCCGGGGCACCCGCCGGCCGCTTCGCCCGGCGCTGCACCAGGTTGAAGGCGTACAGGCCGCTGCGCAGCTCGTCACCCATGATCAGGTCGGCCAGCGCCTCGTCCTCGGCCGCGAAGCCCTCGCGCAGGTCGCCGTTGCGGACCTGGGAGATGATGTCCAGCGCCCGGTAGGCGGCCGGGGCCGCGCCGTGCACCTTCTCGTCCGCGATACTCCGGCCGCGCGCCACGGCCTGGTCCCACGCCTCGCCGCGGTCGGGGTCCTGCCGGGCGACCTCGATCTCGCCGCGCAGCACGGCCGACGTCCACAGCAGCGACTGCTCCAGGAAGTCGGCGCCCTCGAAGATCGCGTCGGCGATGCCGAACTCGTAGACCTTCTGCCCGGAGAGCATCCGGTTCTGGTTGAGCGCGTTCTCGATGATGACGGTGACCGCGCGGTCGGCGCCGATCAGGTTCGGCAGCAGCGTGCAGCCGCCCCAGCCCGGCACCAGCCCGAGGAACACCTCGGGCAGCGCGAACGCCGCGATCGACTGCGACACCGTGCGGTAGGTGCAGTGCAGGCCGACCTCGACCCCGCCGCCCATGGCCGCGCCGTTGTAGTAGGCGAACGTCGGCACGGGCAGCGCGGCCAGACGCTTGAACACCTCGTGGCCGCCGACGCCGATGGTCAGCGCGTCCTCGCGCTTCTTCAGCACCTCGACGCCCTTGAGGTCGGCGCCCACGGCGAAGATGAACGGCTTGCCGGTCAGGCCGACACCCACGATCTCGCCGGCCTCGGCCTCAGCGGCGACCTGATCGATGGCCGCGTCGAGGTTCGTCAGCGACTGCGGGCCGAAGGTGGTCGGCTTGGTGTGGTCGAACCCGTTGTCGAGCGTGATCAGCGCGAACCGCCCGGCACCCCCGGGCAGTTCGAGGTGACGGACGGCGGCGGTGGTGACCACCTCGTCCGGGAACACCTCCGCGGCACCCTTCAACAGCTCAGCGGTCGCGCTCACTGTGTCTCCCTGTCAGCTTCTCCGCCCACGCGGCGTGAGGTGGCGGGCATCGTGGTCTTGCGGGGGCCGGAGGCCGCGTGTGCGGCGCTCACTGTGTCTCCCTCATCTCCCCCAGGCTTCGCCCGGGGGTGCCCCCACCGCCCACGCGGCGTGAGGTGGCGGGCATCGTGGTCATGCTGGGGCCGGAGGCCGCGTGTGCGGCGCTCACTTGCCCTCCCAGTGCGGGTTTTCCCAGATCACCGTCGCGCCCATGCCGAAGCCGACGCACATGGTCGTCAGGCCGTACCTGACGTGCGGGCTGTCCTCGAACTGCCGGGCGAGCTGCGTCATCAGCCGGACACCGGAGGAGGCCAGCGGGTGGCCGAACGCGATCGCGCCGCCGTACTGGTTCACCCGCGGGTCGTCGTCGGCGATGCCGTACGCGTCCAGCAGCGCCAGCACCTGGACGGCGAACGCCTCGTTGATCTCCAGCAGACCGATGTCGTCCATCGTCAGCCCGGCCTTCTGGAGCGCCTTGCGCGTGGCCGGCACCGGGCCGAAGCCCATGACCTCGGGCTCGACACCCGCGAACGCGAACGACACCAGCCGCATCTTCACCGGCAGGCCCAGCTCGCGCGCGACCTCCTCGGCGGCGATGACCGACGCGGTCGCGCCGTCGTTGAGGCCCGCCGCGTTGCCCGCGGTGACCCGGCCGTGCGCCCGGAACGGGGTCTTCAGGCCGGTCAGCGCGTCCAGCGTGGTGCCCGGGCGCATCGGCTCGTCCACCGTGGCCAGGCCCCAGCCGACCTCGCCGGCCTCCTCGTTGGTGCGCCGGACGGCGATCGGCACCAGATCGGGCTGGATCTTCCCGTCGGCGTACGCCTTGGCGGCCTTCTCCTGGCTGCGCACCGCGTACTCGTCGGCGCGGGCCTTGGTCAGGTGGGGGAAGCGGTCGTGCAGGTTCTCCGCCGTCATGCCCATGAACAGGGCCGACTCGTCGACGAGCTTCTCGGCGACGAAACGGGGGTTGGGGTCGACGGACTCGCCCATCGGGTGCCGGCCCATGTGCTCGACACCGCCCGCGATGGCGATGTCGGCCGCGCCGAAGGCCACCGCGCCCGCGGTGGTGGTGACGGCCGTCAGCGCGCCCGCGCACATGCGGTCGATGGCGTAGCCGGGGACGCTCTTCGGCAGCCCCGCGAGGATCGCGGCGGTCCGGCCGATGGTGAGGCCCTGGTCACCGATCTGGGTGGTGGCGGCGACGGCGACGTCGTCGACACGCTCCGGCGGAAGCTGGGGATTGCGCCGCAGCAGCTCACGGATGCACTTGATCACGAGGTCATCGGCGCGGGTCTCGTGGTAGATCCCCTTGGGACCCGCCTTGCCGAACGGGGTACGGACGCCGTCGACAAAGACGACATCCCTGACGGTACGCGGCACGATGGCTTCTCCTCCACGCCGAAGATGAGCGTTCCACCGCCCATGCTACTTGCCAGTAACCCTGTGGCAAGGCCGGACGGAGGCCAGCGTCGTACGTCACATCGCGATCCGGGCCGATCCGGGCCGATACGGTCCCGGGCCGGGGCCCCGCCGGGTCGCCCGCGCCCTACGAGCCCGCCGTGAGGGCCTCGGCGAGCAGATCCGCGGTCTGGCCGATCTGCCACTCGCGCGCGCCGAGCATCCGCAGCGCCTGGGCGACGTGCTCCGGCGCGAGATCGGCCGGGGGCTCCCAGCACAGGCGGCGGACCACATCCGGCGCCAGCAGGTTCTCCTGCGGCAGGTTCAACGCCTCGGCGTGCGCCGTCACGGCGGCCCGCGCCGCCGTCAGCCGGGCCGCGGCGACCGGGTCCTTCTCGGCCCAGGCCCTCGGCGGCGGCGGCCCCGGGGTCGGCTGGCCCGGCTGCGGCAGCTCCGACTCCTCCAGCTCCCGGGCCCGGTCGATCGCCGCCTGCCACTGCTGGAGCTGGCGGCGGCCCATCCGGTGCCCGAAGCCCTGGAGCGCGGCCAGCGCCCGCACATCCGGGGGCATCGCCTGGGCGGCGGCGACGATCGCCGCGTCCGACAGCACCTTCCCCGGCGACAGATCCCGCCGCTGGGCGATCTGGTCCCGCGCCGTCCACAGCTCCCGGACCACGGCGAGCTGCCGTCGCCTGCGCACCTTGTGCACGCCGGAGGTGCGGCGCCACGGATCCTTGCGGGGCGGCGGCGGAGGAGCCGCGGCGATGGCGGCGAACTCCTCCAGCGCCCACTCCAGCTTCTCCTGCCGTGTCAGCTCCTCCTCCAGCGCGTCCCGCAGGTCGATCAGCAGCTCGACGTCGAGCGCCGCGTACCGCAGCCAGGGCTCGGGGAGCGGGCGGTTGGACCAGTCGACGGCGGAGTGGCCCTTCTCCAGGCTGTAGCCGAGGACGGTCTCCACCATCACGCCCAGGCCGACGCGGGCGAAGCCCGCCAGCCGGCCGGCCAGCTCGGTGTCGAACAGCCGGGCCGGCGCCATGCCTATGTCCCGCAGGCACGGCAGGTCCTGGGTGGCCGCGTGCAGCACCCACTCGCCGCCGAGCAGCACCGAGCCGAGCCCGGAGAGGTCGGGACAGGCGATGGGATCGATGAGCGCGGTGCCCGCGCCCTCTCGGCGCAACTGGACGAGATACGCCCGCTGGCCGTAGCGGTACCCGGAGGCCCGCTCGGCGTCGACGGCGACCGGGCCGGTGCCCGCCGCGAACGCGGCGACGGCCTCGGCGAGCGCGCTCTCGTCGGCGATGACCGGGGGAACGCCCTCGCGGGGGGCCAGCAGAGGGACCGGCGCCGGTCCCGAAGGCTCAGGGGTGGAGAGTCCGGAGGCTGCTTCGGCGGTCTGCTGGGCGTCGGTCACCTGTCAAGGGTAACTGTGTGCGCATGGTGCACGACGTCTCCGCGCGCCCCCGGCGCCCGCCCTGCGGCAAGGGGCCGGGGGTGACGGTTGCGTGCCTTGTCAGTGAATGATTCCGGTACGAAGGGCGACGGCCACCATCCCGGCACGGTCGCCCGTGCCGAGCTTGCGGGCGATACGGGCGAGGTGGCTCTTGACGGTCAGGGCGGAGAGCCCCATCGAGACACCGATGGCCTTGTTCGACTGGCCCTCCGCCACCAGCCGCAGGACCTCGACCTCGCGTCCGGAGAGCTCCCGGTACCCGCCCTGGTGGGCCGGGGCGCCGGGCTGGCGGCGGTGCATCCTGGCGGCGCCGCCCAGGTGGGCCGCCCCGTGCCGGGACGGCGGGCCGAGATTGTTGCGGGTGCCGGTGACGACGTAGCCCTTGACGCCACCGGCCAGGGCGTTGCGGACGGCGCCGATGTCGTCGGCGGCGGAGAGAGCCAGACCGTTGGGCCAGCCCGCGGCCCTGGTCTCGGACAGGAGGGTCAGCCCCGATCCGTCGGGGAGATGGACGTCGGCTACACAGATGTCGCGCGGATTGGCGACGCGCGGACGGGCCTCGGCGATGGACGACGCCTCGATCACGTCCCGGACGCCGAGAGCCCACAGGTGGCGGGTCACGGTCGAACGGACGCGAGGGTCGGCCACGACGACCATGGCCGTCGGCTTGTTGGGGCGGTAGGCGACGAGGCTTGTGGGGTGCTCAAGAAGAACAGACACCGGGCTCTTATAAACAACTGACGCTGCCGGCGAACAGGGAAGTGGGAGATATCGGGGAGCACACGTGGCGACGCGCCTTGGTACAGGTATCTGTTTTGTTTTTTTTGCAGCGCCCCGACGCCCCCCGCATTCTCCACTATCCTCTTCGTCGGAGGCGTCAGATGTGTATAAGGGACGGGATGGAAGGGTCACTGAACCTCTTCGGCACGAATCTCCGGCGGCTTTAGGGAATGATCACGAACCGGTGATTGATCGTTCCGGACGACCCGCCTCACCCGTTCCGGTCACACCGGTCGTGGTCCCCGGCGGCGGGGGAGTGCCGTCACCGCCGGGCCGGTCGCCTCCGGCGGCAGGCCCGCGCACTGCGCCAGCAGGCCGCACCACGCCAGCAGGTGTCCGGCGGCCTCCGCCGGGTCCGCGGGCGTCCACGACGCGCGCAACTCCAGCTCGGCGCGCGCGGGACGTTCGGCCAGGCCGCCGAAGTAGCTCGAACCGGCCCGCGTCACCGTCCCGTTGGCCGCCCGGTACGTCAGGGCGCGCAGGTCCAGCGACTCCGTCAGCCACGACCACGCCACCTCCGGGAGCAACGGGTCGGCCGCCAGCTCGAGTTCGAGATCGGCGCGGGCCAGCGTCACGACCCGGAACTCCCCCTGCCACGACTCCTCGCCGGCCGGGTCGTGCAGCAGGACGAAACGGCCGTCGGCCAGCTCCTCCCGGTCCGCGACCACCGCCGCCTCCAGCGCGTGGGCGAACGGCGCCAGCCGTCGCGGCGCCGGCAGCGGGGAGAGCCGCACCTCCGCCCTCGGCCTGGCCGCCTCCAGCGCGGCCACCGCCTCCCGGAACGCGAACGGACCCGCCACACCAGGGTCGTTCATATCTCCGGACTCCTCCGCCTGGTGGGTTCGAGACGCTGCCATGGCCGGTAACCCTAGGCGCCCACGCGTCGCCCCGGCGGTAGCCACACCCGTGCGCCCGGCCATTCCGCGGGACATGGGAGACTTCCTCCTGTGACAGTGACCGAGTCCGCGTTCCTGCGTGCGTGCCGCCGCGAGCCCGTGCCGCACACCCCCGTCTGGTTCATGCGTCAGGCCGGGCGTTCCCTCCCCGAGTACCGCAAGCTCCGCGAGGGCATCGCCATGCTCGACTCGTGCATGCGCCCGGACCTGGTCACCGAGATCACGCTCCAGCCGGTCCGCCGGCACGACGTGGACGCCGCGATCCTCTTCAGCGACATCGTCGTGCCGCTCAAGGCCATCGGCGTCGACCTCGACATCAGGCCCGGCGTCGGGCCGGTCGTCGCCCGGCCCATCCGCACCCGCGCCGACCTCGACCAGCTCAGGCCGCTGGAGCCGGACGACGTCAGGTATGTGACCGAGGCCGTGGGCATGCTCACCGGCGAGCTGGGCGACACCCCGCTCATCGGCTTCGCGGGCGCGCCCTTCACGCTCGCCAGCTACCTCGTCGAGGGCGGCCCCTCCCGCAACCACGAGCACACCAAGGCCCTGATGTACGGGGACCCCGCGCTGTGGGCCGAGCTGCTCGACCGGCTCGCCGGGAT
Source organism: Streptomyces specialis (assembly GCF_001493375.1). GTDB lineage: Bacteria > Actinomycetota > Actinomycetes > Streptomycetales > Streptomycetaceae > Streptomyces > Streptomyces specialis. The sequence goes on along the minus strand of NZ_LN929896.1, from coordinate 245,672 downwards.
CACCGCCGCCTTCCTCACCGTGCAGATCGACGCCGGTGTCTCCGCCGTCCAGCTCTTCGACTCCTGGGCCGGCGCCCTCGCCCCGGCCGACTACCGCGCCTCGGTGCTGCCGGCCTCCCGGAAGGTCTTCGACGCCGTCGCCGGGCGCGGGGTGCCGCGTATCCACTTCGGCGTCGGCACCGGCGAGCTGCTCGGCCCGCTCGGCGAGGCGGGCGCGGACGTGGTCGGCGTGGACTGGCGGGTCCCGCTGGACGAGGCGGCCCGCCGGGTCGGGCCGGGCAAGGCCCTCCAGGGGAACCTGGACCCGGCCGTCCTCTTCGCGCCGCGCGAGGCCGTGGAGGCGCAGGCCAGGCGGGTGCTGGACAGCGCCGCCGGACTGCCGGGCCACATCTTCAACCTCGGCCACGGTGTGCTCCCCGACACCGACCCCGACGCCCTCACCCACCTGGTGGCCTACGTGCACGAGCAGACCGCCCGCTGACACGGCAACGCCGGGCGCCGCGCCTCACCCACCGAATCGCCGGACGAAGCGCGGCACCGGCCCCGGCACGGCCGCGCCCGACGGGCGGATACGGGCGGTTGTGTCCCGCTTGAGCCGTCGTCAACTCCCTGCGGTGGCAACGCTGTTGTCGCTCCCGGTGAGGTCTCGCGCCGGGTCCGCCCGCGCGTCTGCGACAGTGGAGCCATGCATGTGATCGTCGTCGGTGGCGGGATTTCCGGTCTCGCCGCCGCTCACCGGCTGCTCGGCGCCGGGGTCCGGGTCACCCTCCTGGAGTCCTCGGGGCACCTCGGCGGCAAGCTCCGCACCGGGCAGGTCGGCGGGGTCCGCGTGGACCTGGGCGCCGAATCGATTCTGGCCCGCCGCCCCGAGGGCGTGGACCTGGCCCGCGCCGTGGGTCTCGGCGACGCGCTGCGCCCGCCCTCCGTGACCAGCGCCGCGATCTGGACCAGAGGCGCCCTCCGCCCGATGCCGCAGGGACACGTGATGGGCGTCCCCGCGACCGCCGCGTCCCTGGCCGGAGTCCTCTCCGACGCCGGTCTCGCCCAGATCGCCCGCGACGCCGAGCTGCCCCCGCCCGACATCGGCGAGGACGTGGCCGTCGGCGCCCTGGTCGCCGAGCGGATGGGCAACGAGGTCGTGGACCGGCTCGTCGATCCCCACCCCGGCGGCGGGTACGCGGGCGACGCGTACCGCATCTCGCTGCGCTCCGCCATACCGCGCCTGTACGACGCCGCCCGGGAGCACGACTCGCTGCTCGCCGCCGTCCGTTCCGTCCAGCGCGAGGCGCCCGGGAGCGGGCCCGGCCGGCCGGTGTTCACCGGGATCGAGGGCGGCATCGGCACGCTCGCCGAGGCGGTCGCGCGGGCCTGCCGCGAGCAGGGCGCCGCGCTGGAGACCGGCGTCGCCGTCACCGGTCTGCGCCGCACCGCCCGGGGCTGGGCGGCGGCGCTGGACGACGGCCGCTCGCTCGCCGCCGACGGCGTGATCCTCGCCGTCCCGGCCGGGGCCGCCGCGCGGCTGCTGGCCGCCGAGGCGCCCGCCGCGGCCGGGGAGCTGGCCGCCGTCGAGTACGCGTCGATGGCCATCGTGACGCTCGCCTTCCGCCGCGCCGACCTGGCCCGGCTGCCGCGCGGCAGCGGCTTCCTGGTGCCCGCCGTGGACGGCCGCGTCATCAAGGCGGCCACGTTCACCAGCGGCAAGTGGGACTGGGCCGCCGCCGCCGACCCCGATCTGTTCCTGCTGCGCGTCTCCATCGGGCGGTACGGCGAGCAGGAGGTCCTCGGCCGGGACGACGGCGAGCTGGTGCGGGCCGCGCTGGAGGACCTGGGCGACGCCACGGGCCTGGGCGTCAAGCCGGTCGACTCCCTGGTGACCCGCTGGACCGACGGGCTGCCGCAGTACACGGTGGGCCACTTCGCCCGCGTCGCCCGCGTCCGCAGCTATCTCGACGCGCTGCCCGGGGTGCGGCTGTGCGGCGCCGCCTACGACGGCGTCGGCATCCCGGCGTGCGTGGCCGACGCCCACCGGGCCGCGGGCGACCTCCTGCGCACCGTGCCGCCGGGACCCCGGGACGAGCCGGGGGACGGGAAGGGGAGAATGGCCGTATGACTGCTGCACCCGACAGGCCCGTGGGCAAGCGCGCCAAGGAGCTCAACGACGTCATCCGCTACACCCTGTGGTCCGTCTTCCGGCTGCGCGAGGCGCTGCCCGCGGACCGCGCCGGCTTCGCGGACGAGGTGACCGAGCTGTTCGAGCAGCTCGCCGCCAAGGACGTGACCGTGCGCGGCACTTACGACGTGTCGGGGCTGCGCGCCGACGCGGACGTGCTGATCTGGTGGCACGCCGGGACGGCGGACGCCCTCCAGGAGGCGTACAACCTCTTCCGCCGGACGCGGCTGGGCCGGTCGCTGGAGCCGGTGTGGTCGAACATGGCGCTGCACCGCCCGGCCGAGTTCAACAAGTCGCACATCCCGGCGTTCCTCGCCGACGAGGAGCCCCGCGCCTACGTGAGCGTCTACCCGTTCGTCCGGTCCTACGAGTGGTACCTGCTGCCCGACGAGGACCGCCGCCGCATGCTGGCCGACCACGGCAAGATGGCGCGGGACTACCCCGACGTGCGGGCCAACACCGTCGCCTCCTTCTCGCTGGGCGACTACGAGTGGATCCTCGCCTTCGAGGCGGACGAGCTGCACCGCATCGTGGACCTGATGCGGCACCTGCGCGCTTCCGAGGCCAGGCGCCACGTCCGTGAGGAGATCCCCTTCTACACCGGCCGTCGCAAGCCGGTCGCCGAGCTGATCGCCGGCCTGGCCTGACGAGGGCCGGGCCGCACAACGCACGAGGAGAACGCCGTGACTCTGCTGGACACGCCCATCGCCCGGCTCGACGGGACCCCGGCCACCCTGGGCGAGCTGACCGGGGGCAAGGTGACCCTGGTGGTCAACGTCGCGTCCCGGTGCGGCCTGACGCCCCAGTACGCCGGGCTGGAAACCCTCCAGAAGGAGCTGGGGGACGCCGGCTTCACCGTTCTGGGCGTCCCCTGCAACCAGTTCGGCGGGCAGGAGCCCGGCACGGCCGGGGAGATCCAGGAGTTCTGCTCGGCGACCTACGGCGTGACCTTCCCGCTGACCGAGAAGGTCGAGGTCAACGGCGACGGCCGGCACCCGCTGTACCGGGAGCTGACCGCCGTTCCCGACCCGGCCGGGCAGGCGGGGGACATCCAGTGGAACTTCGAGAAGTTCCTCCTCGGCCGGGACGGCGCGGTCGTCGCCCGTTTCCGCCCGGCGACCGCCCCCGCCCACCCGGCCCCGCGCCCGCCTCTTATACACATCTGACGCCGCCGACGAAGAGGATAGGATGAGGTTCCGGCGTTGCTGTGTGACTGTAAAAACACATCAGACGGCAGCCACGCCGCCACAGCCGCTGGAGCTTCCGCCGCCGCAGCTCGAACCGCCCCCGCAGCTCGAACCGCCGCTGCCGCCGCAGCCCGACCAGGCGCTGTTCGAGGAGCTGCCGCTGCCTCCGCCGGTGGTGGCGCCGGGGCGGGCGGCGGCGGTGAGCTGCGTGCGCAGGGCGTGGTCGGTCAGCGCTCGGGGGCCGGAGACGGCCAGCAGCGCGTGGCGGCCCAGCGGCGCGAACCAGTTGGCGCGTCGCAGGTCCCGCAGGGCGATCTTCCCCGGGCCGGTGAGGCGGCTGCGGCCCGGCCCCAGGACGAGCCCGGCGACCAGGCCGGCCACCGCCACCCCGGCGAGCACCGGCGTCCCGGCGATGACGGCCGGCGGCAACAGGCAGAGTGCCAGCAGGATGGTGAGCTGCCGCACGAGCCGGCGGCGCGCGTACCGTCCCGGGCTGGACAGCAGGCCGCGGGCCATGAGCCCGTCGCCGATCTCCTGCACCGGGGCGCTGCCCGCCAGATCCGCGCGGATCCGGCGCAGGGACTCCTCCCAACTCGGGCAGCGGGCCAGCAGTTCCCGTTCCAGATCGTCGTACGGGACGGGGCTGACGACGCGGACCCGGCCTCCTTCGATGCCCAGCCGGCCGCTGTCGTGCATCGCGCACAGGACGGTGTCGGCGACCCGGCCCGGGCCACCGCTGAGGAACGCCGCCTCGTACACGGTGGCGACCGTGTTGCCGGTGGCGTGGGCGGCCTCGCGGCGGGCCCGGGCGTCGGAGACGGCGAGCCGGACCAGGCAGAGCGCGAGCGCGCAGGTGACCAGGACGATGAACACGGTCATGGCCGTCACCTCTCCTTCCGCGGGACGCGGATCGTTCGTACGGTCCGGGTGATCCGGCCGGGGGCCCGGCCGGTTCCGGTGGTTCGCAGCCACTCGGCCAGGCGGTGGCGGGCGGGTCCTTCGGGGACCGCGCCGGTCGTCAGGGCGTGCCGGGCCAGGGCGGCGGCGTCCTCGCGGTATCCGCCGGTCATCGGGCGGGAGCGGGCCCAGGCCAGCGCGGCGGGCCGGTACCCTGCGCCCAGCGCGCGCGGCAGCTCGGGCGCCACCTTCGCGAGGACATCGGCCCGCTTGGCGGCCAGCGCCTCCCGCTGGATCCGCAGCCGGGCCCGGTCGAAGCCCTCCGGCACCGGACCGCCCGCGACGAGCGCGGACAGCAGCGCGGACTGCGCGATGGCGAGCCGGTGGCGGGCCGCCTCGGTGGGGTCAGCCACGGCGCGCCCCCTCGGCCACCGCGCGGATCGCCGCCAGCTCGGCGGCCAGCTCGTCGCGCGGCGGGAACGCGTCGTCCCGTTCGAGCAGCACCCCGGGCGGGGTCGTCCGCGCGCACAGCTCGTCCAGGACCGCCAGCACCCGTGGCGGAACGGGATGGGCGTGGCTGTCGTGCCAGACGCCGTCCCGTTCGACGCCGCCCGCGACGTGCACGTAGGCGATGGCGTCCAGCGGCAGCGCGTCGAGCGCGGCGGCCGGGTCCTCGCCCCGGTTGACGTGGTTGGTGTGCAGGTTCGCGACGTCGATCAGCAGTCCGACGCCGGTCCGTTCCACCAGCTCGGTGAGGAACTGCCCCTCCGTCAGCTCCTCTTCCGGCCAGGAGAACAGCGCCGCGATGTTCTCCAGGGCCAGCGGAACGGGCAGCGCCGCCTGGGCGATCCGCACGTTCGCGCACAGGACGTCCAGGGCGTCCCAGGTGCGCGGCACGGGCAGCAGGCGCCCGGCCTCCAGACACGGGGTGCCGGTCAGCGGCCCGCCCGCCCGGACGAACGCGATGTGCTCCGTCACCGGCGGCGCGCCGGGCGCCTCCGCCGCCCCGGCCGGCGCCATCAGCCCGCCGGGCGAGGGCCGTTCGGCCCCGCCGAGCCCCAGGGACACGCCGTGCGGCACCACCGTGGTGCCGCGTCGGCGCAACTCCGCCGGGGACTCGGGCAGATGGCCGGAGCAAACGTTCTCCGCGACCACCTCGACCCAGTCGATCCCCGGCAGCCCGGCTATCTCGTCGGCGATGTCGGGTCTCCACCCGATCCCCATCCCCAGCCGCCTCATGTCCGCCTCCCCGAATGGACAAGCCCCACCGGCACCGTGTGTGCGTGAAGGACGTGTGCGTGAGGGAGTTGTCTCCCGCGCCGCGCGCCCGGAATCCTGGACGGGGAGTTTCAGAGCCAGACTTGAGGTTTCGCGGGAGCGAACTACTGCCCGGCCTGCTCGGCCAGCAGCCGTTCGCGGATCGCGGCCACGTCGAAGTCGCCGCGCGGGTACTGGGGATCGAGCGCGCGCAGGTGCTCCAGGAGCAGCCGGCTGACCGCCCAGTTGCGGTACCACTTGCGGTCGGCGGGGACGACGTACCAGGGCGCGGCGTCGGTGGAGCAGCGCTCCAGGACGGTGGCGTAGGCCCGCTGGTAGTCCGGCCACCGCTCGCGTTCCGCGATGTCGTTCGCGTCGAACTTCCAGTGCTTGTGCGGCGTGTCGAGGCGGGCCAGCAGCCGTTCGCGCTGCTCCGCGTGGCCGATGTGCAGGAAGACCTTGACGAACGTGACGCCGTCGTCGGCCAGCGCCCGTTCCCAGTCGTTGATCTCGTCGTAGCGCCGCGTCCAGACCCGCTCGGGGACCAGGCCGTGGACCCGGGGCACCAGCACGTCCTCGTAGTGGGAGCGGTCGAAGATACCGATCTCGCCCGCCCTGGGCAGGACGCCGGTGACCCGCCACAGGAAGTGGTGGGCGCGTTCCTCCTCGGTGGGTGCCTTGAAGGCGCGGATGCGGCAGCCGGACGGGTTGAAGTGCCCGACGACGTGCTTGACCGTGCCGCCCTTGCCGGAGGTGTCCATGCCCTGGAGGACCAGCAGCATCCTGCGCCGGTCGCCGCCCACCGCCGCCGCGTACAACCGCTCCTGGAGAACGGCCAGTTCCTCGCCCATGGCGGTGGTCTCCGCGCGGCCGGCGGCCTTGTCCCCGGTGAAGCCGGGGGTGGCGTCCGAGGGGATGGCGGCCAGGTCGGCGGGCCCGCCGGGCGGGACGCGCGTCAGCGCGCGCAGGGACGTCGCGGCGTCCGTTCCCGTGTCTGTCGCCCGTGCCGTTTCGCCGGTCTCGTCACCGGACTTCTGGTGAGATGCCATGAAGACGATGATCTCAGCGGTGCGCGGAATCCGCTCCCGCGTCGCGGGCCAGCGCGGTCAGGCGGGAGATCGCCCGGAAGTACTTCTTGCGGTAGCCGCCGTCGAGCATCTCCGCGCTGAACAGCGCGTCGAACGGGACGCCCGAGGCGAGCACCGGTATCTCGCGGTCGTAGAGCCGGTCGGCGAGGACGACCAGCCGCAGCGCCGTCGCCTGGTCGGGGACGGGCCGCACACCGGTCAGGCAGACCAGCGTCACCCCGTCGCACAGGGCGCCGTAACGGCTGGGGTGCACGCGGGCGAGGTGGTCGAGCAGGGCGCCGAAGTCGTCCAGCGAGGCGCCGGGCACGGACCGCGCCGCCGAGGCGACCTCGTCGTCCGGGCGGGGCGCGGGGGCGGCGGGCAGGCCGCGGTGACGGTAGTCCTCGCCGTCGATGCGCAGCGCCCGGAAGTGCGCGGCCAGGCCCTGGATCTCGCGCAGGAAGTCGGCGGCGGCGAACCGGCCCTCACCCAGCTTCCCGGGCAGGGTGTTGGAGGTGGCGGCCAGCGCGACGCCCTCCGCGACCAGCCGGGCCAGCAGGGACGAGACGAGCACGGTGTCGCCCGGGTCGTCCAGCTCGAACTCGTCGATGCACAGCAGCCGGTGGCCGGACAGCGTGCGGACGGTCTCCTGGAAGCCCAGGGCACCGACCAGGTTGGTCAGCTCGACGAACGTGCCGAACGCCTTGAACTCCGGCGCGGCCGGGGTGGCGTGCCACAACGAGGCCAGCAGGTGGGTCTTGCCGACGCCGAACCCGCCGTCGAGGTAGATCCCGCGCGGCTCCGGCTCGGCCGGCCGCCGCGCGCGCCGGGGCCACAGCCCGCGCCGGCCGGCGCCCGACGCGTGCGCGCCGCCGAGCCCGGCGGCGAAGTCGGCCAGCGCCTTGACGGCCGCGCTCTGGCTGGGCTGCCGGGCGTCGGGGATGTAGGTGTCGAACCGGACCGCGTCGAAGCGCGGCGGCGGAACCATCTCGGCGACGAGCCGCTCGGCGGGGACCCGCGGCTCGCGGGTGCTGAGGGCCGTGGGAGCCGCTGGGGACGCGGCGGGGCTCGTGCTGCTGCTGTCCGACACAATCTCCCACTCTACGTGGGGGAAGGAGGCGAACGCCGTGCGCCCCGGGAGAGGCCGGGCCGCCGCCGGGGCGGGTGTGCCACACTGCCGCCCATGCGACGCTTGTTCCCCCCGCCCGCCGGCGGCGACGATCACGAATGGGACCTGTCCGAGCTGGCCGCCGCCTACGCGGACCCGGAAGGCCCCCTGCCCGGGGACGGCTGGCTGCGCGCGAACATGGTCTCCACGGCGGACGGCGCCGCCTACCACGGCGGGCGGACACAGCCGATCTCCAACGCCGTGGACATGCGGATCTTCGGGGTGCTGCGCGCGCTGGCGGACGTGGTGATCGTCGGCGCTGAGACGGTCCGCGAGGAGCGCTACCGGCCCGCGCGCCGGCGCGAAGAGTTCGTCGCGCGCCGGATCGCCGCCGGGCAGACGCCCGTTCCGGCCATCGCCGTCATCAGCGCCGGGCTGCACCTGGACTTCTCGCTGCCGCTGTTCACCGAGGCGGAGGTGCCGACGATGATCATCACGGGCGCCAAGGCACCCCGCACCGCCCTGGCCGCCGCCGAGGAGGCGGGCGTCGAGGTGATCACGGCGGGTGACGAGGCGCGGGTCGATCCGCTGCGCGTCAAGCCGGAGCTGGTCAGGCGCGGTCACACCCGGCTGCTCACCGAGGGCGGCCCCCGGCTGCTCGGGCAGTTCGCGGCGGCGGCGGCGTTCGACGAGCTGTGCCTGACGATCTCGCCCCGGTTCACGGCCGGGACCGCCCCGCGCGTGATGAGCGGGCCCGAGCTGACCGAGCCCGCGGAGCTGGAACTGACCGATCTGCTGGAGGACGCCGGCTTCCTCTTCAGCCGCTACCGCAGGGTCTGACAATCTGCGGAACGGCACGTTCCGCTTATCCTGGTCCGGGCAGGAGGAAAAGCGCGCTGTCCCGTGCGGTGGTGGTGAAGGATGGTTTCTGCCGGGATGCTCGGGACCCGGCCCGACGAAGGGCGCTTACCGTGATCACGACCGTTCTGATGATCGAGAAGCCCATGGTGCCCACCGACGTCGAGCTGGTCACCACCCTGCATACCGACGAGGACCAGTCCTTCGTCGTGCTGATGCAGCCGCGCGGCGACCAGGACCGGCTGCTCCGCGCGCTGGACGACGTGGCGCTCGGCGAGTTCGGCGACGCGGTGCGCGAGAACGAGGAGCCGGAGGGCCCCGACGCGCTCCCGGCGGCCGAGCGGGGGCTGCGCCACTCGCTGGACGCGCTGCGGGCGGCGGGCGCCGAGGCCGTCGGCCAGGTCATCGAGGACCATCCGCTGGATCTGCTGTCCTCCGTGGTCCGGCAGACCCACGCCGACGAGGTGGTCGTGCTGACCGCGCCGCACTACGTCGAGGAGCTGTTCCACCGGGACTGGGCCTCCCGCGCCCGGCACAAGGTCGGGGTCCCGGTCCTGCGGCTGTTCGCGCACGGAGAATGAGCCCGGCTCCCGCCCGGGTGCGACAATCGTGGGGCACGCCTCGACCAGGGACGACAGCCAGGGACACCAGGGAGACACACGCATGACACCGGCGATCCCGCCCGCCATGGAACAGCCCCACTTCATCGGCATCGGCGGCGCGGGCATGTCGGGCATCGCCAAGATCCTCGCCCGGCGCGGCGCCCGGGTCGCGGGCAGCGACGCGCGCGACTCGGAGACCGCCGCCGCCCTGCGCGCCCTCGGCGTGACCGTGAGCATCGGCCACGACGCGGCGCACCTGGCGCCCGGCGCGACCTGTGTCGTCGTCTCCAGCGCCATCCGGCAGGACAACCCCGAGCTGGCCGAGGCGGCGCGGCGCGGCATCCCGGCCGTCCACCGTTCGGAGGCGCTCGCCGGGCTGATGGCGGGGCGGCGGGCCATCGCCGTGGCCGGCACGCACGGCAAGACGACCACCACCTCGATGCTCGCGGTCGCCCTCACCGCCCTGGGCCTCGGCCCGTCCTACGCCATCGGCGGCGACCTCGACGCCCCCGGGTCGAACGCGGAGCACGGCGAGGGCGAGCTGTTCGTCGCCGAGGCCGACGAGAGCGACCGCAGCTTCCACCGGTACCGGCCCGAGGTCGCGATCATCCTCAACGTGGAGCTGGACCACCACGCCAACTACGCCTCCATGGACGAGATCCATGAGTCGTTCGCGACGTTCGCCGACCGGATCGTCCCCGGCGGCACCCTGGTCGTCAACGCCGACCAGGAGGGGGCGCGCGAGCTGACCGCCCGCCTCGCCGGGCGCGCGGACCCGCGGATCGTCACCTACGGCGAGTCGCCCGACGCCGACGTGCGGGTCATCGACGTCCGGCAGGCCCGGCTGACCAGCGAGGTCACCGTCGTCCTCGGCGGCGAGGAGCTGACGTTCGGCGTCTCCGTGCCGGGCCGCCACTACGCGCACAACGCCGTCGCCGCGCTCGCCGCGGGCGTGGCCGCCGGCGTGCCGGCGCCCGAGCTGGCGCGCGCCCTGGGGACGTACACCGGCGTGCGCCGCCGCCTCCAGCTCAAGGGCGAGGCGCGCGGCGTCCAGATCATCGACTCCTACGCCCACCACCCCACGGAGATGGCCGCCGACCTGGACGCGATCCGCGGCGGCGGCGACGGCCGGGTGTTCGTCGTCTTCCAGCCGCACCTGTTCAGCCGGACCAGGGAGCTGGCCGCCGAGATGGGCGAGGCCCTGGCCGCGGCCGACGGCTGCGTGGTGCTGGACATCTATCCCGCCCGGGAGGACCCCATCCCCGGCGTGACCAGCGCGCTGATCGTCGACGCGGCCCGCGCGCATGGCGCGGACGTCCGCGCGGGGTACGGCAAGGACGCCGTGCCCGACGTGGTCGCCGGAATGGCCGGCCCCGGTGATGTGGTTCTCACCATGGGAGCCGGCGACGTCACCGAGCTGGGACCGAAGATCCTCGCCCGGCTCTCCGGCTGAGAATCAGGAGGCATCCCATGGGTTACCGGGTGAACAAGACCGACGAGGAGTGGCGCGGCGAGCTGACCGCCGAGGAGTACCGGGTGCTGCGCCAGGCCGGCACCGAGGCGCCGTTCGTCGGTGAGTACACCGACACCAAGACGGTCGGCGTCTACCACTGCCGGGCCTGCGGTGCCGAGCTGTTCCGCTCGGAGACCAAGTTCGACTCGCACTGCGGCTGGCCGTCGTTCTACGACCCGGCCGACTCCGACGCCGTCGAGACCCTGCCCGACCACTCGCTGCCCGGCCGGCCCCGCACCGAGGTCCGGTGCGCCACCTGCGGCTCGCACCTCGGGCACGTCTTCGAGGGCGAGGGCTACGGCACGCCGACCGACCTGCGGTACTGCATCAACTCCATCTCCATCCGGCTCGATCCGCAGGATCAGGAGTCCTGAGCGCGCGCACCGCCGCGGCCAGCTCCGCGGCGGTGATGTGCCGTTCGTGCGTGCCGTGCACGGTGCAGGCGAACGCGCCGGACACCAGGCCGGCCAGCACGGACCGGTCGAGGAGGTCGGGGCCGCCCCCGAGCCAGGTGTGCAGGAAGGCCGTGACGAACGCGTCGCCCGCGCCGTTGCTGTCCACCACCGGGTCGGGCGGCGTCACGGCCCGGTAGCGCCGCACTCCCGCCTCGTCGCCGCGCGCCAGCACGTGGCAGCCGTCCGCGCCGTCGGTGGCCACGGCCAGCCGTGCCCTGCCACCGGCCAGGATCGTCCGCAGCACCTCGTCCACCCGGCCCCGGACGGCCGCGGCGCTGAGGAACACGTAGTCCGCGCCGAACGCCCACGGCCGCGTGTCGGGGTTCTCGCCGTCCCAGGCGTGCAGATCGGTGGACACGGGTACGTCGCGCCGGGCCAGCTCGGCGAGGAGCGCGCGGTTGACGCGGGCGCGGGAGACGTGGACGTGGCGGGCCCGCGCGGCGCGCGGCGGCGCGAAGTCGGGCGGCATCAGCAGCCCGTCCGGGTGCCGTCCGTCGTAGAACGAGAACCGCCGCCCCTCGGCGTCCACCAGATTGACGCTGCGCGGCGTCCCGTTGGGGGCCGGGAGCGTCTCGAAGTCCAGCCCCGCGCCCCGGAACCGCGCCCGGACCACGTCGCCCTGCGGGTCGTCGCCGAGGAAGTCGATGAACTTCACGCGCCGCCCCAGCGCGTGGAACCCGAGCGCCGCCCCGGTGCCGGTGTGGGCCGCGTAGTCCCGGATGGGCGGCACGTGCAGCACGTCCAGGTCCGGCACCTCCAGCCGCTCGACACGGACGATGGTGTCCACGCCCGCCCCGCCGACCACCAGCACGTCGTAGTCCATGCCCGCCATCGTAGGGGCGGCGAAGCCGCGTGGGACGGCGGTGAAAAGCAGTGGAGCGCGGGGGCGCGCACGCCCCAGGATGACCGCATGTGGAGCACTCTCCCGGCGTTTCTCGGCGCCTGCCTGCTCATCGCCGCTTCCCCCGGGCCGAGTTCGGTGCTGATCATCCGCAACTCCCTGCGCGGTCGCCGGGCGGGGATGATGACCGTGCTGGGCAACGAGAGCGGCGTCTTCCTGTGGGGCGTCTTCGCCGCCCTCGGTCTCACCGCGGTGCTGGACGCCTCCGAGGTCGCCTACGACGTGATGCGCCTGGCCGGCGGGGTCATCCTGGTCGGCTTCGGCGTCCAGGCCCTGCGCGCCGCGCGCCGGACGGGCGACACGGGTCTGGAGGCGGCCCCGGAGAACCTGTCGGACCTGCGCAGCTACCGGTCGGGCCTGCTGCTGAACCTCGCCAACCCCAAGGCGGGCATCTTCGCGATGGCGTTCCTGCCGCAGTTCGTGCCCTCCGGCGCCCCGCACCTGGCGACGATGCTGCTGCTGGCCGCGATCTGGTCGCTGTTCGAGGTGGGCTACTACACCTGCTACGTGTGGGGCGTCCACCGGATGCGCCGCTTCCTGTCCCGCGCCGGGGCCCGCCGCCGCCTGGAGCAGGTCTCCGGCGGCGTGATGATCGCCCTCGGCATCCGCCTGGCCGTGGAGAGCTAGCGCCTGCCCCCCCGGGGTGGGGTCAGAGTTCCTCCAGGAGCGTGCCGTACCGGTCGTGCAGTTCGTCCCAGCCGTGGGCGCGGGCGGCGTCGCCGGTGACCTTGGGGAGTTCCAGGCCGGCGAGCGTGCCGTCGAGGGCGGCCAGGCACAGGTGCCAGCCCGCCGCGTAGGCGGGTGCCCGCGAGCGGTCGGTGAAGGTGTGGGTGAGGCGGAGCAGGGTCCCGGTCACGTCCGGGGTCAGCTCGAAGCGCAGCTCGTCGCGGTCCCGGGTGAGGACCAGCAGGCGGTCGCGGTCCGCGCGGCGGACCTCCGCCGGGGCGCCCGGCTCGGCGTCGGGCGTCTCGGGCAGCCCGACGGGGCCCGGGGAGTCGAGGTCGCGGGTGGGCGCGAACGGGGCCCACGCCGGGACCTGCTCGGCGCGGGTGAGCGCGGCCCACACCGCCTCGACGGGGTGGGGGAGCACGCGGTCCAGCGACAGCGCCCAGCGGTCGTCGGTGGTCACCAGCTCGGCCTGCTCGTCGTGCAGCGGCAGTGCGTCGGTCATGGGCTGATCCTCCCTCCCGGCCGGTCCCCGGACCGACGTCACCGCGCCGACGTCACCGCGCCGACGTCACGCCGCGGGCGCGTGCCGCAGCAGGACCGCGGCCGACTCCGGCGGCAGGGACACGCGGCCCTCGCCGGGCGGGGGGCAGCGGTGGGTCGTGGCCAGGGCCTCGAACCGGCCGGGAGGCGGCGGCGCGGTGGCCGCGGCGGCGGGGGAGAGGTTCGCCGCGACCGTCAGGGGCCCGCTGGTCAGCACCAGCCAGCTCGCCGCCTCGTCGTGGTCGGCCGTCACGTCCGCCAGGCGCAGGTCGGTCGGCATGTGGTCGCGGCGGATCGCGATCAGCCGGCGGTGCCAGTCCCAGCGCGGGTCCGCCGCCGGGTCGTCCGGCCAGCGCAGGCAGGAACGGTCCCGCGTCGCCGGGTCCTGCGGGTCGGGGATCTCCTCCGCCGCCCAGCCGTGCGCCGCGAACTCCCGGCGGCGGCCCACCCGTACGGCCTCGGCGAGGTCGGGGTCCGGGTGGTCGGTGAAGTACTGCCAGGGCGTGGTGGCGCCCCACTCCTCGCCCATGAAGAGCATCGGCGTGAACGGCCCGCACAGCACCAGCGCGGCGGCCACCGCCGCCCGGCGCTCCCCGGCCAGGGCGGTCAGCCGGTCGCCCAGGGCGCGGTTGCCGATCTGGTCGTGGGTCTGGGCGTACCCGACGAGCCGGTGGGCCAAGGTCGCCTCCCGGTCCAGCGGGCGGCCGTGGCGGCGACCGCGGAACGACGAGTACCCGCCGTCGTGGAAGAAGCCGCGGGTCGTGGTCCTGGCCAGGGCGGCGAGCGGGGCCCGTGCGAAGTCCGCGTAGTAGCCCCGCGACTCGCCGGTCAGCGCGGTGTGCAGGGCGTGGTGGAAGTCGTCGTTCCACTGGCCGTGCAGCCCGTGGCCGTTCGCCTCGCGGGGGGCCGTGGTGCGCGGGTCGTTCCGGTCGGACTCGGCGATCAGGAACAGCGGCCGGCCGGTCTCCTCCGCCAGCGCGTCCACGGCCGCCGACAGTTCGGCCAGCATGTGCTCGGCCCGGTCGTCGGCCAGCGCGTGCACCGCGTCCAGCCGCAGCCCGTCCAGCCGGTAGTCGCGCAGGAACGCCACCGCGCTGCCCACGAAGTACGCCCGGACCTCGTCGGAGCCGGGGGCGTCGAGGTTGACCGCCGCGCCCCAGGGGGTGTGGTGCCGGTCGGTGAAGTACGGGCCGAACTCGGGCAGCCGGTTGCCCGAGGGGCCCAGGTGGTTGTGGACGACGTCCAGCACGACGCCCAGGCCGTGCCCGTGGGCCGCGTCCACGAAGCGCAGCAGCCCGTCGGGCCCGCCGTACGGCTCGTGCACCGCCCACGGCGCCACCCCGTCGTACCCCCAGCCGTGGCGGCCGGGGAAGGAGCAGACCGGCATCAGCTCCACATGGGTGATGCCCAGCGCGGCCAGGTGCCCCAGCCGTGTGGCCGCCGCGTCGAAGGTGCCCTCGTGGGTGAACGTGCCGACGTGCAGCTCGTACAGCACCGCGCCCGGCAGTCCGCGTCCCGGCCACGGGTGCCGCCACGCGTGGGCCGCGAGGTCCACGACCGCGCCCGGCGCCTCCGGCCCGTCCGGCAGGCGGCGGGCGCGCGGGTCGGGCAGGACGGGTCCGTCGTCGAGCGCGAAGCCGTACCGGGTGCCGGGCGCGGCGTCGGCCTGGGCCCGCCACCACCCGTCCCGCCCGGGATCCGGCTCCATGGCGGAGCTGTCGTCGGACAGGTGCAGTGTGACGCGCCGGGCGTGTGGTGCCCATACCTCGAAGAGCATGGGACCCATGCTCCGTGCCGGGGCGGTCATATGGCCAGCCCGCCGCCCCGGCACGGATCACGCACGGGTCATGCCGGGGGCGGCGGGGTCATGCAGAACCGGTGCTGGGTCACCGGGTAGCCCGCGCGGGCGAAGGCCGCCGCCATCGGCGCGTTCTTCAGGTCGGTGGCCGCCGCGATCTCCGTGGCGCCCCCGTCCGCGAGGTGCCGCGTGCACTCGACCAGCAGGTCGTAGCCGTAGCCGTGGCCGCGCTGTTCGGGCAGCACGCCGATGAACCCGACGACCGGCTTGGCGTGGTTGCGGGCGGGGACGTGGAGGCCGACCGGCTCGCCGCCGGGGGTGAAGGCGAGCTGCCACCAGGAGCGTGGCGACGGGCACCAGCGGAAGAAGTCCAGCTCCTCCCGGGCCGCCAGCTCGACGCCGCCCGTCTCGATCGCCCGCCGGGCGTGCGAGTCGAGGGTCGCGGTGTGCACGCGGCGCAGCACGTCGAGGATGACGTCGTCGTCCGGCTCGGGCCGGAACACCAGGCGTCCCGGCCGTTCGGGCAGCCCGGCCGCGGGCGTCCACAGGTAGCGGAACCGCTCGACCAGCGGCCGGTACCCGGCCTCGGCCGCCGCCTCGACGCGGCGCTCGGCCGCCGCGCGGACGGCCGGATCGTCCCGCCAGGCGGGCGGCAGGATCAGCTCGTACTCGGCGCGCAGCGGGGTGGTGCGGAGCAGTGCGACGGCGGCGGCACGGTCGGTGTAGTCGAACCAGTCGAGCGCGACGGGCTGCTCGTCGTCGGGGCCGCCCCAGAAGGCGGCCCTGGCCACGACCGTGTCGCCGCGCAGGGCGACCCAGGTCCACTCGGGCCGGTACTGGCCGCCGGCGGCGACCGTCTCGTAGCCGTCGAGCGGCGGGTCGAGCAGCGCCCGGCCGAGCAGGGTGGCGTCGGACAGGCCGGGCATGGAGGTGAACAGCTCGCGCGCCTCGCCCTCGGCGAGCGCGCGGATGACCAGTCGGTCGGTCATGAAGGTCCTTCCGGAAAGCGGTGGCGCTTCCGGTCAGCCCGGGGAACGCCCGGTGGAGGGGCGGCGGAAGCGCGCGTCGGTGATGGTCCCGATCTCGGACATGGCGCGCCTCCTTCCCTCGACTCGTGGGCGTATCCGCACAGTAGTGGAGCGTTCCGGGACCGTCCAGCCCTCGCCGCACCTGGACAGGCCCGCTCGCCGTCGCGGACAATTCCCGTATGACGTCGGTCGAGTTCAGCGCCTATCCGTCCCGCGTGTCGGACGCGGACCGGGAGCGCGCGCTCGACGTGCTCCGCGAGGGCGTGGTGGAGGGCCGGGTCTCGCAGGACACGTTCCTGCGCCGTGTCGAGCTGGTCATGACCGCGCGGCTGTCCGACGAACTGTTCGCGGTGCTGTACGACCTGCCGGGGCGGCGGCCGTCGCCGCCGCCGAGCCCCGGCTGGGTGGTCGGGTCGGTCACCCGGTTCGCCGCGTTCCGCCGGCGGGTGGGCGCGGCCTGGCGGGCGGAGCGGCTGCCGCAGCTCCTGCTGCCCGCGCCGGCCCGGGAGGCGCTGTCCATCGGTCGCGCGCCGGGCTGCGGGCTGCGGCTGAGCGACGCCAGCGTGTCGCGCCACCACGCCAGGCTGCGCGGCACGGGCACCGGCTGGCTGCTGAGCGACCTCGGCTCGGCGAACGGCACCTGGGTCAACGGGCGGCGGATCGTGGGCACCGTGCCGGTCGGGCCCGGTGACCAGATCCGGTTCGGCGGGGTGGCGTTCCGGCTGGCCGTGGCCGGTGCCGGGGAGCGCTGAGCCCGTCGTCCCGCGCGGCGTTCAGTCCGGCGTGCCGTCGTCCCGGACCAGCAGGGCCACCGGGCTCCCGGCGAGGAGCCGGTCCAGGCGCGCCTTCCCGGTCGCGGTCCGCCCGCTCAGCAGGTCCCGCCAGGTGCCCGGCGGCAGCGGCAGGAGCGTCCCGTCCCAGCCGCCGTTCCTGGCCAGGCGGCGGCCGAGGCGGGTGACGGCGGTGACGACCCGGCCGCTGCGGGCGAACGCCAGGCAGTGGTCGGCGGCCGGGCCCTCGGCGGCCAGCGGCTCGTAGGTGGCCGCCTCGCCGAACCAGTCGGGATGCGCGCGGCGCAGCCGCAGCGCGGCGGCGGTCAGCCGCAGCTTCTCGGTGGCGAGGACGTAGCCGGGGGCCAGGGCGTCGTCCAGGGCGGCGAGTTGCGCGATGGGGAGCTGCGGCAGACGGCGGTTGTCCGGGTCCACCAGGGCCAGGTAGTGGCGCTCGCTGCCCCGGTAGACGTCGGGGACGCCCGGCATCGTCAGGTGCAGCAGGGCGGTGCCCAGGATGGTGGCCCGGATCTGCGGGGCCAGCTCGCGGGCGAACTCGGCCAGCGCGTAGTGCGGCGGCCCGCACGGTCCGGCCAGCACGAACCGTTCCAGCGCCGCCTCGTACGCCGGCTCCTGCTCGGTCCAGCTCGTGTGCAGCCCGGCCTCCCGCACCGTCTTCAGCATCGTCGCCAGCAGCCGCTCCTTGTCCGGGAAGCCCAGGGCGAACGCGGTCTGCCACGTCGTCCACGCCACGTGCGGATCGGGTGCCCGTACCCCGTCGCGGGCCGTCTCGGCGGTCAGCCGGGCGACCAGATCCGCCCAGCCGCGCGGGTGTTCGCTCAGGGTGGCGATGGTGGCCCGGACGTCGGCGCTGCGCTTGGTGTCGTGGGTGGACAGCACCGTGCCGGTCAGCGGCCAGTCGCGCTGGAGGCGGGCGCAGAACGTGTGGAACGCCTCCGGCGGCAGCGCCGGCCGGCCCGGGTCACCGCCCACCTCGGCGGCGGACAGCAGTGGCGAGAACCGGTAACCGGCGGTGTCCTCCACCGACTTGGCCCGCAGCGCGGACGACACCTGGGCGAACCGCACGCGGAACGCGGTGAGGTCGGTGCCCTCCCCGAACCGGCCGAGCGCCAGCTCCCGCACGGTGTCCACCGCCGCCGCCTCGGCCGGCACGGCGAACGCGGTACGGGCCGCGTCGGCGGCCGTCACCAGCATCGCCTCGTCCACCGGGGACGGCGGCGCGTCGCCCGTGACGTACGGCCGGTACACCGGCAGCCGCACCAGGAGTTCGACCAGCGCCGTGCGCAGCGCCCACGCCGCGTGGTCGCGCAGCCGCAACTCCGGTACGGCGGCGCAGATCCGGCCGGCCAGCCGGGTCAGCGTGTCCCGCTCGGCCGCCAGTTCCTGGTTGATCATGCGGTACGCCGCGCGTCGCACCGTGGCCGCCCACTCGCCGCCCTGGTCCGGCGGGGCGCCTGTGAACACCCGGTAGTGCTCGGTGAGTTCGGCGCAGCCCTCGGGGTCGGTGAACATCGCGTCGATGTGCCGCAGCGCGTCGTACCCCGTGGTGCCCGCGATGGGCCAGCTCACCGGGAGCTGCTCGTCGGCGCCGAGGATCTTCTCCGCCACGATCCAGGCGCCGCCCGTGCGCTGGTACAGGCGTTGCAGGTAGCCGCCCGGGTCGGCCAGGCCGTCCGGGTGGTCGACGCGGAGCCCGTCGATCAGCCCCTCCGCCATCAGCCGGAAGATCACCGCGTGCGTCGCCTCGAAGACCGCCGGGTCCTCCACCCGGACCCCGATCAGCTCGGAAACGGTGAAGAAGCGGCGGTAGTTGAGGTCGGTGCGGCCCAGCCGCCACCACGCCAGCCGGTAGTGCTGGGCGTCCAGCACCTCCGGCAGCGGCAGGTGCTCGGTGCCGGGCCGCAGCGGGAGGCGGCGGTCCCCGTACCGCAGTTCGCCGCCGGCCTGCGTCAGCGCGTCCAGCTCCTCGCCCAGCGGCCCGCCCAGCACCGGCAGCAGCACCCGGCCGCCGCCCGCCTCCCAGTCGATGTCGAACCAGCCCGCGCGCTCCGCCTCCGGGCCGTCCCGCAGCACCTCCCACAGCGGCGCGTTGACACCGGTGTCGGACGGCACGGCCATGTGGTTGGGCACGATGTCCACCACGATGCCGAGGCCGTGCGCGTGGGCGGTCGCCGCCAGCTCGCGCAGCCCCTCCTCACCGCCGAGTTCGGCCCTGATCCGGCCGTGGTCGGTGACGTCGTAGCCGTGCTGGGAACCGGGAACGGCCTCCAGCACGGGGGACAGGTGGAGATGGGAGACGCCGAGGGAAGCGACATAGGGGACAATTCCGGCGGCGGCGGCGAACGGGAAGTCCGGCTGGAGCTGCACCCGGTAGGTTGACGTGGGCGTACGTCGCGCTGGCGTCATGGGAACCCTCTGCCCCGACGGCCCCGGGGGCAAGCGCAGTTGATTCCGGACTGTGCTGCACGGGCGGGGGCTGCCGCAGTAGGCTTCCTTGATCCATCGGCAGGGCGGAAGGCGGTGCAGGCGGTGAGCTCCTCCGGGCTGGAACTGCCCTCGGGAAACGGGGGCGATACCGCGGAGGCCCAGGCCGGGGCGGCGCCCGTGCCGCGCCCGATGGAGATCGGCGGCGCCGACCTGGAGTGGTCCGCCGAGGACTGGTCCGAGGTGCGCGTCCGCGTGGAACGAGCCGGCCGCGCGTACGTCTGGCTCAACCTGGTCGAGCAGCGGCTGCGGTCCGTGGTGGCCGCCGTGCTGCGCCCGGTGTACGAGCCGGTGCACGGCGCCGAGTGGGAGACGGCCGCCGCGGGGCCGACCGGGCAGGAGTGGGTGCAGCGGGCGGCGGCCCTCCGCGAGGTCAGCCGCCGCAAGGGGCATCTGATCGATCCTGCCGATGACACGGTGCTCGCCTTCCTGACCCTTCCGCAACTGCGTGAACTCATGGTGCAGCACTGGCCCTGCTTCGCGCCGTATTTGGAGAACCGGCGCGAGGTGGAGCTGACGCTCGACGAGCTGGAGGTGGCCCGCAGCGCCGTCAGCCGTAATCGTGGCATGAGCCGGGCCGTGCTGGAGCAGGCGGAGCGCGGTTGCGCCCGGCTGCTGCGCCTGCTGGACTCCGGGGCGCCGCCGACCGCCGGACGGCTGCCGGCCGACGCCGTGGAACGGCTGGTGGGGGACCGGTTCACCGATGTGGCGGGCGTCCACCCGGACCGGGTCCGCCTCCAGCGGCAGCTTCCCGCCGAGGAACTGTTCGCGGGCGCCGGGCGGCTGGACGCGATCGGCATAGGTCTCGGCCTCCTCGTGCAGAACTACCCGGGCCGGCGGCTGGTCCGGCTCGCCGAGACCGGCTGCCGGGTGCGGCTGCTCTTCCTCAACCCGGCCAGCGGCGCGATGCGGCGCCGGGAACGGGAACTCGGCCTGAAACGCGGCGAGCTGGGCCGGTCCGTGGAGACGAGCATCCTGCACGTGCGCCGGGTCCGCGGCCGGGTCCGCGACCCGGAGGCGTTCGAGATCCACGTCTTCGACGAGACGCCGCGCTTCAGCGCCTACTTCGTGGACGCCGACGCCCCCGACGGGGTCGCCGTCGTCCAGTCCTACCGGCGGCGCGCCCGCGGCATGGAGACGCCCGCGCTCGTGCTGCGCCGCGGCGGGCGGGAGATCGTGGCGCGCGACGACCCGGCGGCCGACGGCGAGCTGAGCCTGTTCGAGACGTACCGCGAGGAGTTCGAGTGGACGTGGGAGCAGTCGCGCCCCGTCTCGTGACGTAAGGGCCGGTGACCGGCCGCGGTCGCGTTCGCTCCGCGCGATTCTGCCGAGAGCAGGGGCGCCTTCCCCGGGGCGCGTCCGGCGGTCAGGCTGGCGGCATGAGACTGCTGGTGCTCGGAGGGACGGCCTTCGTCGGCCGCGCGATCGTCGCAGAGGGCCTGGCCAGGGGCTGGTCGGTCACCACGTTCAACCGGGGCAGCGTTCCGGCGCCGCCGGGCGTGACCGCGCTGCGCGGTGACCGCCTGGCGGACGGCGGCCCGGTGGCCCTCGCGGCGGCCGGGGACACGTGGGATCTCGTCGTGGACACCTGGAGCCACGCGCCGACCGCCGTCCGCGACGCGGCGGCGCTGCTGGCCGGGCGGGCCCGCCACTACACGTACATCTCCAGCCGCTCGGTGTACGCGTGGCCGATGCCCGCCGGCCTGGCCGAGGACGGACCGGTCGTGGACGGGTCGCCCGACGCGGGAGCCACGGAGTACGCCCGCGACAAGCGCGGCGGCGAACTGGCCGCCGTCGCGGCCTTCGGCGAGGACCGCGCGCTGCTGGTCCGCTGCGGCCTCATCCTCGGCCCGCACGAGGACGTCGGGCGGCTGCCGTGGTGGCTGGCCCGGATCGCGCGCGGCGGCCCCGTCCTGGCGCCCGGCCCGCGCGGACTGCCGCTCCAGTACATCGACGTCCGCGACCTGGCGGCCTGGACCCTCGACGCGGCCGGACGCGGCCTGGCCGGGCCGTACGACCTGGTCAGCCCGTCGGGCCACACCACGATGGGCGAACTCCTCGACCTCTGCGTCCGGGTGACCGGCTCCGGCGCCGAACTCCGCTGGGCGGCGCCGGAGGAGGTCCTCGCGGCGGGCATCGAGCCCTGGACCGAGCTGCCCGTCTGGATGCCGCCGGGCGAACCCCACGACGCGATGTACCGGTCCGACGTCTCCCGGGCCGTGGCGGCGGGACTGCGGTGCCGCCCGGCGGCCGGGACGGTCGCCGACACCTGGGCCTGGGTGAAGTCGTCCGGAACGCCGATCCCGGCCCGCCCGACGCGCTCCCCGGTGGGCCTGCCCCCGGGGAAGGAGGCGGCGCTGCTGACGCGCCTGGCCTGACGGCGCCGGAACCGTCAGACGGGCAGCCAGTCGCCGCCGGGGATCGCCGTCCCCGAGGCGCGCAGGCGGGCGGCGAGCGGCTCGGCGGCCAGGGACACCCAGGCGCGGGCCGTGGAGCCGGCCGCCCGCAGCACCTCGACGGCCACGCGCTCGTAGACGTTGTCCGGCGCGCCCGGCGCGTACTCCCCCAGCCGGTCCAGCACCGCCAGCACCTCGTCGTAGTGCTCCGGCAGCGGATGGATCAGCTCACCGCTGACCGCGGGCATCCCGGTGGTCCCGGCGTCCCGGGGCGCGGGGATCGCGTACGGGTAGCCGGGGCCGTCGTAGAGGACGGCGCCCGGCAGCCGGGCCGGCTCCTCCGCCGCCGTCCGGCCGCGCAGGGCCCAGGCGTGGTTGACCTGCCCGGGGCGCAGGGTGCCGTAGACGAAGAACGGCAGGCGTTCCGCTCCCATGGCAGGAGCGTAGAGCCCCCGGTGTCAGGCGCCGGACGGCGGGGTCACCGGCAGTCCGGCGCGGCGCCACGCCTGGAAGCCGCCGTCCAGATCCGTCGCGCGGGGCAGGCCGATGGCCCGCAGCGAGGCGGCGGCCAGGGAGGAGGCGTACCCCTCGTCGCAGAACACGATCCACCGCACGTCCCGGCCGGTCGCCTCGGGGACCGAGGCGCCGCTGGCCGGGTCGCAGCGCCACTCCAGGTGGTTGCGCTCGATGATCAGCGCGCCGGGGACGGTGCCGGAGGCGTCGCGCTGGAACGCGGGCCGGGTGTCCACGAGAACGGCTCCCTCCCGCACGGCGGCGTGCGCCTCCCGCGGGCCGAGCCGTTCGAACGTCTCGCGGACGGCGGCCAGATGGGCGTCGATGGTCATGGCGGGATCCTCCCCTGCCGGTGGGCTGTCAGTGGGTGATGGGCTCGGTG
Source organism: Streptomyces specialis (assembly GCF_001493375.1). Lineage (GTDB taxonomy): Bacteria > Actinomycetota > Actinomycetes > Streptomycetales > Streptomycetaceae > Streptomyces > Streptomyces specialis. Next base: position 223,056 of record NZ_LN929896.1, on the reverse strand, counting down.
CGGTCGAGGGTCAGCACCCCGTCCGCGTCCCGGCGGTAGAACGACTGGCTGCTGAGGGCCGGGCCGTAGACGTGGATGCTGACGGCCGGCCGCGTGCCCTCGTTGCGCACCTCGTGGATGTACCGGGGGCCGAACGAGCGCAGCCCGCCCATGTCCAACTGCCGGACGGGTTCGGTCCCCCGCCGCCCGGGGGCGGGGAACGCGCGCTCGGTCAGCGTGCCGTCGACGACGAGGAACGCCCCCGACGAGCCGCCGTGGTCATGGATCTCGGTGCCCTGCCCCGGCAGCCAGGACAGCAGCCACACCTCGTGGTCGGCGGCCAGCTCCAGCCGCCGGTACCAGCGGTCCGGCCGGGTGAAGCGCACATGGGGCCGCCAGGAGCGCGGGTGCGCGGCGAACCGGCGTGCCGTTTCGGCGAGTCGGGAGGGTGTCGCGACAACGGAGGCCGCGAAGGGCGCGGGGAGCGCGGAGGAAAGCGCGGACATGATTCCTCGGAAACGGTGTGAGACGCGGAAGTGGGGAACGCGAAAGACCCGCACCCGCGGCGAACACCGGGCGCGGCCGTCTAGGAACGACGACCGCTGCGACACAGCGCGCTGGCCACGCGGACGAGGTCCACGTGCCATCGTGAAAAGAAGCGCTTGCTGGTCGGCATGGCGCAACAGTGACAGCGCCGCCCGGCCGAGGTCAAATTCACGCCGGACCACTCAGCGGAAATACCTTGACGCGCCCAGGTCTTCGCTGGCATGCTCACCTATCGTGAGTCAGGCTGCCTTTCTTGTAGCGCGGCTGCACGTCGATCTTCGGCGGCAGGCCAGCGCCATCTGTGCCACCGGTCGCTGAGCACCGCGCCCGCGCCCAGCCGACGTTCTCTCCCTCCCCTCCCACCGGTTCACCCGGTCATCGCGCGTGATTCCGGCATTGTTCCGGCCGCGTTATGCCATGCCCATGCCGTGAGGGACGAATTCGGCTACCTCCGTTGCGATAACGGCCCCCGCACAGAAGACAGTTTTTGCGAAAGGCATCCTCCGCATGGCCACCACCGGCTTCGACATCCGCAGGACGGGCGGCCGTATCGGCGCCGAGATCCTCGGTGTCGATCTCGCCCGCGATCTCGATTCCGCCGTCGTCTCCGAGATCAACGCGGCGCTGCTCGACCACAAGGCGCTCTTCTTCCGAGGCCAGACACTCGACGACGCCGCCCAGCTCCGTTTCGCCTCGCTCTTCGGCCAGTTGACCACCGCCCACCCCACCGTCCCGTCGGCCGAGGGCAAGCCCCACGTCCTGCCCGTCGACGGCGAGGAGGGCATCCGCGCCAACCACTGGCACACCGACGTCACCTTCGTCCGCACCCCGCCGAAGGCGACCACGCTGCGCAGCCTGGTCGTCCCGCCCTACGGCGGCAACACCCTGATCGCCAACGCCGGTTCCGCCTACCGCGACCTGCCCGAGCCGCTGCGCGCGCTGGCCGACCGGCTGTGGGCCGTGCACACCAACGACCACGACTACGCCGAGCCGCGGAACGCCAAGGCGGCCGAGCACCGCGGGCAGTCCGTCTCCCGGACGTACCGCACCGCCCACCCGGTGGTGCGCGTGCACCCGGAGACCGGCGAACGCGGCCTGTTCATCGGCGGGTTCGCCCAGCGCCTGATCGGCCTCGGCGCCGACGAGTCCCGCGATCTGCTGCGCATCCTCCAGGGATACGTGACCCGCCCGGAGAACGTCGTGCGGTGGCACTGGGCCCCGGGCGACCTGGTCCTCTTCGACAACCGCATCACCCAGCACTACGCCCCCGACGACTACGGCGACCTGCCGCGACTGCTGCACCGCGTGACCGTCGCCGGAGACGCGCCCGTCGGCGTCGACGGCAACCACAGCCGTGTCGTCGAGGGCGACGAAGCCGAGCACTACACCCCCGCCGCGGCGGCCTGACCCCTACCCCGAGGAAGGAAGCCGATCATGCGGCATCTCACCGCTCTCCCCGATCTGAGCGAACTCTCCGATGTGACCGTCACGGTCGTCCCGGACTCCCCCGCGGCGGGGGGTCAGGACAGCCCGGTGCCGCTCGTCGGCTACCTGGTGCTCGCCCCGGCCGGGACCCGGCCCGACCGGCTCACCGAGCTGCTCGCGGCGGCCGGTCCCGCCCCGGTCCCGGTCCCGGTCCCGGCCGCCCCGGAGCCCGGCATCGTCGTGGACACCGACAAACGGTCCGCCGTCGTGGACGGCGAGCCGCTGAGCCTGACCTACCTGGAGTTCGAGCTGCTGGCCCACCTGGTGCGGCACCCGCACCGCGTCTACAGCCGGGAACAACTCGTCGCCACCATCTGGGGTTACGGCCCCGTCGGCGACCAGCGCACGGTGGACGTCCACATCGCGCGGCTGCGCCGCAAGCTGGGGGAGCGCTACCGCGAGCGAATCGTGACCGTGCGCCGCGTCGGGTACAAGTACGTGCCGCAGGCCGGCTGATCACCCCGGGCCCCGCGCCGGCCGGTCAGCCCGCGAGCAGGGCCGGCCGGTGCCCCCGGGCCTGGGCCCAGCGCTGGAGCAGGAGCCGCGCCAGCTCCGGGGCGTCACCGAGGACCGGGGCGACGACATCGGCCCGCGCCTCCTCGGCGCCCGCCAGGATGCGGTCCGGCAGGCGGCCGGGCGCGATCACACAGGGCGCGACCGCCACCCTCCGGACGCCGTCCGCGCGCAGCGCGCGGACGGCGTCCGCCGTCGTGGGCGAGGCGGCCGAGGCGAACGCGGGCCGCACCGCGCACCAGCCCGCCGACCGCCGCCACGCCCGCGCGAGATCCGTGAACGCGGCGACCGCCCGCGGGTCGCCGGAACCGGCCGACGCCAGCACGACGCCGGTCCGGGCCCGGTCGCCCGGCGCGACCCCCGCGCCGGCCAGCCGCCGTTCCAGCGCGGCCGTCACCAGCGGCGAGGGGCCCAGCCCATCGGCCTGCCGGACACGCAGGCCCGGCAGCCGCGCCGCGCTCTCCGCCAGGGCGGCGGGGATGTCCGTCCTGGCGTGGAAGGCGCGGCTCAGCAGCAGCGGCACGGCCACCACCTCGCGGGTGCCGCGCGCGTGGAGCCCCGCGAGGACCTGGTCCACGCGGGGCACGGTGAAATCGAGAAATCCCGTCACCACGCGCAGCCCCGGCGCGAGCGACCGCACCCGCGTGGTCAGCGCGGACACGGTCGCCGCGTGCCGCGGATCGCGGCTGCCGTGGGCGACGACGAGCAGGACGGGCGCGGAGCCCGGTGGGACCCGGATCATGAGCGGCGGACCACGGCCCTTGTCACGAGACCCGGGACAGCAGGCCGCGGCTGCGCAGCACGCGCCGCTCCAGCGGGGAGAAGAACAGCAGGTCGATGGCGACGCCCACGATCAGGATCAGGATGATCGTGCCGAGCACACCGGCCATGTTCTGGAGCGTCCGGTAGGTCTCCATCAACTGCCCGAGCCCGGTGCCCAGACTCGGCGACTGGACGATCAGCTCGGCCGCCATCAGCGACCGCCAGGAGAACGCCCAGCCCTGCTTCAGACCCGCCAGGTAGCCCGGCAGCGCGGCCGGGAGCAGCACGTGCCGCACACTGGTCAGCCCCCGGGCACCGAGCATCCGCCCGGCCCGCAGGTACAGCGGCGGGATCTGGTCCACGCCCGCCACGATCCCGTTGGCGATGGACGGCACCGCGCCCAGCAGCACCACGGCGTAGATCGCGCTGTTGTTCAGCCCGAACCAGATGATGGCCGCCGGCACCCACGCGATGGACGGCAGCGACTGGAGGCCGGTCAGGATCGGCCCGATCGCGGCCCGTACCAGCTTCACCCGGGCCACCAGCAGGCCCAGTGGCGTGCCGATGGCGACGGCGATCATGAAGCCGAGGATGCCGCGCGAGACGCTGGTCCAGATGAACTCGAAAAGCGTCCCCTCCCGCCACATCTCCTCGTACTCGGCCCAGACGTCCCCGGGGCTGGGCAGCAGGTAGTCCTTCTGGAGGTCGGCCCAGTACGCGAGCTGCCAGACCAGCAGCACCAGCGCCACCGCGACCAGCGGCGGCAGGACCTTGGTCAGCAGGACCCGGCCGGCGTTCGGCCGCTCGTCGCCGCCGCCGGACTCCAGCGCGTCGAGCCCGGCCTCCAGACCCGCGAGATCGGGCTGCTCGTCCTTCGTCGTCGTCTCACTGCTGCCCATGGCGGCGGATCTCCTCCCGGAGGCGTTCGGTGATCTCCACGGAGAGCGCGGAGACGGCGGCGTCCTCGATACGGCGCGGCTGCTCGATGTCGACGCGCCACTCGTGCGCGATCCGGCCCGGCCGGGACGACAGCAGGATGACGCGCTGCGCCAGGCGCACCGCCTCGCGCACGTTGTGCGTGACGAACAGGACGGAGACGCCGGTCTCCGTCCAGATCCGCGTCAGCTCCTCGTGCAGCACGTCCCGGGTGATGGCGTCGAGCGCGGCGAACGGCTCGTCCATCAGCAGGAGCTGGCTGGCCTGGGCGAGCGCCCGGGCCAGCGCCACGCGCTGCCGCATACCGCCGGACAGCTCGTGGACGCGCTTGTCGTACGAGCCCTGGAGCCGGACCAGGCTGAGCAGCCGCTCCGCCTCGGGACGGCGCTGCGCCTTGGGGACCCCGCGCAGCCGCAGGGCCAGTTCGACGTTCTTGCCCGCGGTCAGCCACGGGAACAGCGCGTGCTCCTGGAACATCAGGGCGGGGCGCCCGCCGGGAACCGAGATGGTCCCGGCGGACGCCGCGTCGAGCCCCGCGGTCAGGTTGAGCAGCGTGGACTTGCCGCAGCCCGACGCGCCGAGCAGGGTGACGAACTCCCCGGGCGCGACGTCGAGGCTGATGTCGTCCAGCACGAGCTGCTGCTTGCCGGCACGGCCGAAGGACTTCGACACGTGGTCGAAGCGGACCGCGTATCCGGCGGTGTCGGTGGTGCCTTCACGTTCCGGCTTGTCGAGGGCGATGGCCATCGGTGTCACCTCCTGGGGAGTGGGGTCGTCCGGTGCGGTGCTACTCGACGCCCAGGCCGGCGTCGTCGGTGATCTCCGGCAGACCCTCGTCGGCCAGCACCCGGTTGAGGATCGACAGGTCGTAGATACCGGTCAGATCCGTCTCCTCCAGCAGCCCCGCGTTCACGGCGTTCTCGGCGCCCGTCGCCAGGGTCGACGCCAGCGGGTCGTTGGTGAACTCGACGTGCTCCCACGCCGGGTCGAGCACCTCGGCGGGCAGCTCGCTGCCGCCGGGGAGACGGCCCAGCTCCGCGTTGAACGTGTTCTTGGCCTCGTCCGGGTTCTCGCCGATCCAGCCGTTGGTGCCCACGACGCCGCGGATGATCGCCTCGACGACGTCCTCGTGCTCGGACAGGAACTCCTGGGAGGCGATGACGTGGGTCGTCACGTACTGCCCGTTCTCCCACAGCTCGCCCTCGTCCAGCAGCGTCTCCGCGCCGCCGGCGACCAGCTTGGAGGCGGTGGGCTCGGGGACCCAGGCGCCGTCGATGTCGCCGCCGTCGAACGCGGCGGGGATGTCCGCGTTGGCGATGCGCAGCACGGACACGTCGCCGGTGCCGGCCTCGGCGTCCACCTCGTAGCCGTTGTCGGCCAGGTAGCTGAGCAGGGCCACGTCCTGCGTGTTGCCGAGCTGCGGGGTCGCGATGTCCTTGCCGGCGAGGTCGTCGAGGCTCTGGATCTCGTCCGGGTTCACCACCAGGGACGCGCCGCCCGACGCCGCGCCGGAGACGATGCGCAAGCTCTCGCCGCCGGACTGGGCGAAGCCGTTGATGGCCGGGTTGGGGCCGATGAACGCCACGTCGATCGAGCCGGCGTTGAGCGCCTCGATCACCGCGGGGCCCGCGTTGAACGTCTGGATCGCCGGCTCGGTGCCGTGCGACTCCAGCTCCTGCCGGATCAGCCCGCCGTCCTCCCGGAGACCGACGACGGCGGTGGCGTGCGTGATGTTGGCGAAGTACCCGATCGCCACCTCGTCGGTGGAGAGGCTCTCACCGCTCACAGGCGTGTCGGCCGACGCGGACGAGCCGTCGTCGTCGGCGTCGGAGCCGTAGCCGCAGGCGGCCAGGGAACCGATCAGCAGGGGCAGCGCCGCCGCGGCTGCGATCAGGCGGCGGGCAGGTCTTATGGCATGCGGACGAGCGGCGTTCATGAAGGATGCGTTCCTCTCGGAAAGGCTGAGTCGGTGCGGGCAGGGGACGTCGGTGAGCGCTGTCGGGTCAGCGCACCGCACAGGGGCCCATGCCGCCCTCGCCACTGCCGAGGGCACCGCTGCCTATCCGTCCGCCTTCCTTGGCGAACGTCGAGAAGACGTCTTCCGTCATGGTCAGAAGTCCCACCCATCCGTTTCGTCGTCGGGTGCCTGCGCGGCGGCGCCCCCGAAGGCGTCGCCGGCCATGCCTGCCGTCAGGGTCGTGCCGTCGGCCGGGTCGATCAGCAGGAACGAACCGGTCGTCCGGGAGTCCGCGTAGGCGTCCATCGCCAGCGGCTCCGAGGTGCGGATCACCACGCGGCCGATGTCGTTGGGCAGCAACTCGCCCGGCTCGGCGTGGTGGGAGAGGTCGTCCAGCGTCAGGCGGGACGGGATCTCCTTGACGATGGCCTTGACCGTGCGGGTGGCGTGCTTCAGCAGCACCCGGGCACCCGGGGTCAGCGGCCGGTCGTGCAGGTGGCAGACGGTGGCGGTGATGTCCTGGGACGGGGTCGCGGCGCCGTCGGCGGGCGCGATCAGGTCGCCGCGGGAGATGTCCAGGTCGTCGGTGAGGGTGAGGGTGACCGACTGCGGCGCCCAGGCCGTGTCCACGGACTGGCCCAGCGCGTCGATGCGCTCGATCACACTGGTCCGGCCCGAGGGCTGGACGACCACGCGCTGACCGACGCGCAGCACACCGGAGGCGATCTGCCCGGCGTAGCCGCGGAAGTCGGGGTGCTCGGCGGTCTGGGGACGGATGACGTACTGGACCGGGAACCGGGCGGGGTCCGCGGTCGGGTCGTGCGTGACGGGCACGGTCTCCAGGTGCTCCAGCACCGTCGGGCCGCCGTACCAGTCCATGGCGGCGGAGGGGCTCACCACGTTGTCACCGGCGAGCGCCGAGATCGGGATCGCGGTGATGTCCGGGACGCCGAGGGACGCCGCGTACGCCGTGAACTCCCCGGCGATGCGGGCGAACGCGTCCTCCGCGTAGCCGACGAGGTCCATCTTGTTGACGGCGAGCACCACGTGCGGGACGCGCAGCAGCGCGGCGACGGCGGCGTGGCGGCGGGTCTGCTCGACCACGCCGTTGCGGGCGTCGACCAGGATGATGGCCAGCTCGGCGGTGGAGGCGCCGGTCACCATGTTCCGCGTGTACTGCACGTGCCCGGGGGTGTCGGCCAGGATGAACCGGCGGCGGGGCGTCGCGAAGTACCGGTAGGCGACGTCGATGGTGATGCCCTGCTCCCGCTCGGCGCGCAGGCCGTCGGTGAGCAGCGCCAGGTCCGGGGTGTCCTGACCGCGGCTGAGGGAGGCGTGGGTGACGGCCTCCAACTGGTCGGCCAGCACCGACTTCGAGTCGTGCAGCAGCCGCCCGACGAGCGTCGACTTGCCGTCGTCGACGGAGCCGGCGGTCGCGAACCGCAGCAGCGCGGTGCCGGTGACGTCGGCGGGGGTGGCGGCCTCGGTGGCGCGGGTGCTCATCAGAAATATCCCTCGCGCTTGCGGTCCTCCATGGCGGCCTCCGACAGCTTGTCGTCGGCGCGGGTCGCGCCCCGCTCGGTCAGCCGCGAGGCGGCGATCTCCGTGATGATCTGCTCGATGGTCTCGGCGTCGGAGTCCACGGCGCCCGTGCAGGACATGTCCCCGACCGTGCGGTAACGGACGAGACGCCGCTCGATCACCTCTCCGTCACGCGGGCCGCCCCACTCGCCGGGAGCCAGCCACATGCCGTCCCGGAGGAAGACCTCGCGCTCGTGGGCGTAGTAGATCTCCGGGATCTCGATCTTCTCCCGGGCGATGTACTGCCACACGTCCAGCTCGGTCCAGTTGGACAGCGGGAAGACGCGGACGTGCTCGCCGGGGGCGTGCCGCCCGTTGTAGAGCTGCCACAGCTCGGGGCGCTGGCGGCGCGGGTCCCAGCCGCCGAACTCGTCGCGCAGCGAGAACACCCGCTCCTTGGCGCGGGCCTTCTCCTCGTCGCGCCGCCCGCCGCCGAAGACGGCGTCGAAGCGGTTCTTGTCGATGGCGTCGAGCAGCGGCACGGTCTGGAGGGGGTTCCGGGTGCCGTCGGGGCGCTCGCGCAGTTCCCCGCGGTCGATGAAGTCCTGGACGGAGGCGACGTGCAGACGCAGCCCCTGCTGGGCGACGACACGGTCCCGGTAGGCGATCACCTCGGGGAAGTTGTGCCCGGTGTCGACGTGCAGCAGTGAGAACGGCAGGGGCGCGGGGGCGAACGCCTTCAGCGCCAGGTGGAGCATGACGATGGAGTCCTTGCCGCCCGAGAAGAGGATCACCGGGCGCTCGAACTCGCCGGCCACCTCACGGAAGATGTGGACGGCCTCGGACTCCAGCACGTCCAGATGCGACAGGGCGTAGGCGCTGCCGGCGCTCTCGCCCGACCTGCGCACGGTGACGGTCATGCGGCATTCCTTTCGCTCGCTTCTCCGCCCACCCGGCGAATGCTCAGGGGGCGGTTCTGCTGAGTCCCGGCGGCCGGTTGGGCGTCGCTCGCCGGTTTCCTCTCGCTCGCTTCTCCGCCCGCCCGGCGAGTGCGCGGGGGGCGGTTCTGCTGAGTCCCCGCGGCCGGTTGGGCGTCGGTCGCCGGGGTGTGTCGTGCGGTGTTCACAGCAGGCCCCGGGCGCCCAGCAGGGCGTGCAGCGCGGCGGCCGACTCCTCGACGGACTGCTCGTGGGCGGCGATCCGCAGGTCGGGGTCGACCGGCTCCTCGTACGGGTCGTCCACACCGGTGAGCCCGGACAGCTCACCGGCGGCCTGGCGGGCGTACAGGCCCTTGACGTCCCGGACCGAGCACACCTCGACGGGTGTGGCCACGTGGACCTCCACGTAGCCGGTGCCCGCCGTCTGGTGGCGCTTGCGGACCGCCTCCCGGCTGTCCGCGTAGGGGGCGATGACCGGGACCAGCACCTTCACGCCGTGGGAGGCCAGCAGTTCGGCGACGAAACCGATGCGCTGGACGTTGACGTGGCGGTCCTCGCGGGAGAAGCCGAGGCCGGCGGAGAGGAACTCCCGGATCTCGTCGCCGTCCAGCACCTCGACGCGGTGCCCCTCGCTCTCCAGCCGGTCGGCCAGCGCGCGGGCGATGGTGGTCTTGCCCGCGCTGGGCAGACCGGTGAGCCAGATGGTGGCGCCCTGCCTGTTCTCGCTCATCTCCCGCTCGCTCCCTCGTCGTTCTCGGTGGTGTGTGGGGTGGTGCCGTGTTCCGTGGTGAAGGTGTGCGTCGCGGATGTCAGGCGTGCAGTCCGCATTCGGTCTTGCCGAGCCCGGCCCAGCGTCCGGCCCGCGCGTCCTCGCCCTCGGCTATGCGCCGCGTGCAGGGGGCGCACCCTATGGAGGCGTAGCCGTCCTGGAGGAGCGGGTTGGTGAGCACCCCGTGCTCCGCCACGTAGGCTTCCACATCCGCCTGCGTCCAACGGGCAATTGGGGAAATCTTCACCTTTTCCCGCCTCGCGTCCCACCCGACGACCGGAGTATTCGCACGTGTGTAGGACTCGTCGCGGCGCAGGCCCGTCGCCCAGGCGTCGTAGGAGGCCAGGCCCGCTTCCAGCGCCTTCACCTTCCGCATGGCGCAGCACAGGTCGGGGTCGCGCTCGTACAGGCGCGGACCGTACCGGGCGTCCTGCTCGGCCACGGTCAGCTCGGGGGTGAGGGTGATGACGTTCACGTCCATCACGGCCTCGACGGCGTCGCGGGTGCCGATGGTCTCGACGAAGTGGTAGCCCGTGTCGAGGAACAGCACGTCCACGCCGGGCAGGGCGCGGGACGCGAGGTGGGCGACGACGGCGTCCTCCATCGAGGAGGTCACGCACAGCCGGGAGCCGAACGTGTCGGCCGCCCAGCGCAGGATGTCGAGCGCCGAGGCGTCCTCCAGCTCGCGGCCCGCCCGCTCGGCGAGCGCGCGCAGCTCCTGGGCTCTATGGGACTCCCTGGTCGTGGCGGTGGTCATGATGCCCCTTTTCTTCACGCTTCTTCAGCGGGCTTCGTCGCCGCGTCGGCGGCGACGGGGCGCGCGAGCCCCTTGGCGAGGAGACCGAGGAACGACAGCCGGAAGGCGCGGTTGCAGGCCGCGCACTCCCAGGCGCCGTGCCCCTCCTCGCTCGGACGGAGGTCCTCGTCCCCGCAGTACGGGCAGTAGAACGGGGCGGCCCGCTCACTCATGACGCTCACTCATGACAGAGACCCTTCGTCGGCACGCGCGGCCCACTGAGCGAAGCGCTCGCCGTCCGCTCGTTGTTCCTGGAAGGCGCGGAGAACTCGCTCGACATAGTCGGCGAGGCCCGTCGCGGTGACCTTCAGGCCGCGGACCTTGCGGCCGAAGCCGGGCTCCAGGCCGAGGGAACCGCCGAGGTGGACCTGGAAACCCTCCACCTGCTCGCCGTTGTCGTCCGTGACGAGCTGGCCCTTGAGACCGATGTCCGCGGTCTGGATACGGGCGCAGGAGTTGGGGCAGCCGTTGATGTTGATGGTGATCGGCTCGTCGAAGTCCGGCAGCCGGCGCTCCATCTCCTCGATGAGCCAGGTGCCCCGGCCCTTCGTCTCGACGATGGCGAGCTTGCAGAACTCGATGCCGGTGCAGGCCATCGTGCCGCGCCGGAACGTCGAGGGCGTGACCGTGAGGTCCAGCGCCTCCAGGCCCTCGGTGAGGCGCGCGACCTGCTCCTCCGGCACGTCCAGGATGATCATCTTCTGGTGGACGGTGGTGCGCACCCGCCGGGAGCCATGGGCCTCGGCCAGGTCCGCGATCTTGGTCAGGGTCGTGCCGTCCACCCGGCCGACGCGCGGGGCGAAGCCCACGTAGAACCGGCCGTCCTTCTGCCGGTGCACGCCCACGTGGTCGCGCCACTGGCCGACCGGCTGCGCGGGGGCGGGGCCGTCGGCCATCTTCCGCAGCAGGTACTCGTCCTCCAGGATCTGGCGGAACTTCTCCGCGCCCCAGTCCGCGACGAGGAACTTGATCCTGGCGCGGGTCCGCAGCCGCCGGTAGCCGTAGTCGCGGAAGAGGGCGACGACGCCCTCGTGGACGTCGGCCACCTCGTCCACCGGCACCCAGGCGCCGAGCCGGACGCCGAGCCTCGGGTTCGTGGACAGGCCGCCGCCGACCCAGACGTCGAAGCCCGGGCCGTGCTCGGGGTGGTCGACACCGACGAACGAGACGTCGTTGATCTCGTGCACCACGTCCAGCAGCGGCGATCCCGAGACGGCCGTCTTGAACTTGCGGGGGAGGTTCGAGTACGCCTTGTTCCCCACCACCCGGCGGTGGATCGCCTCGATGGCCGGGGTGCCGTCGATGATCTCGTCCTCGGCGATGCCCGCGACCGGGGAGCCGATGATGACGCGGGGGGTGTCGCCGCACGCCTCGGTGGTGGACAGGCCCACACCCTCCAGGCGCCGCCAGATCTCCGGCATGTCCTCGATACGGATCCAGTGGTACTGGACGTTCTGCCGGTCGGTGATGTCGGCGGTGCCGCGCGCGAACTCCTGGGAGATCTCGCCGATGACCCGCAACTGCTCGGTGGTGAGCTGTCCGCCGTCGATGCGGACCCGGAGCATGAAGAACTCGTCGTCCAGCTCCTCCGGCTCCAGGACGGCCGTCTTGCCGCCGTCGATGCCCGGCTTGCGCTGGGTGTACAGACCCCACCAGCGCATCCGGCCGCGCAGGTCGCCGCCGTCGATGGCGTCGAAGCCGCGGTGGGCGTAGACGGTCTCGATGCGCGTGCGCACGTTGAGACCGTCGTCGTCCTTCTTGACCTGCTCGTTGCCGTTGAGCGGCGTGAAGTGCCCGGCCGCCCACTGGCCTTCGCCGCGGTGGCGGCCGGCCTTGCGGCGGGTCGGGGCGGGCTTCTTCGCGGAGTCGGACATCGTCACAGATTCTTTCTGCGGGCAGCAGGACGGAAGTCGTGCGGGACGGGGGCGTTGACGCCCGCCCGCGCGGGGTGAGGCGGGGACATGAGGGGTCGGCGGTCTGCGGCTCTTCAGTGCGCCGGACAGATGGCGCTGGACATGCGGCCGAAGTCGACATCGCGCCGACTCACCAGGGCAATTCCAGCTCGCTGCATGACGGCAGCGTGGCACGCGGTGACGCGCGAGTCCACCGTTGTCCACAATGTGGACGAAGCTGTCCCATTCTGTGGGACTCGTGAGACCTCCGTCACATTCCGTTCCCGGCTCCCGGCCAGGGTCCGGGAGTGGCCAGGAGCGGCTCGTCCTCGACGGTGGTCCGGTACCCGCGGAAGCCGCGCCGCCGGTAGTTCTCCAACGCGAACGGCCCGTCCTTGCTGCACGTGTGCACCCACACCCGGCGCGTCGGCGCCCGGCCGGGCCAGCGTTCCGCCAGGTCCCAGGCGCGCGCGGTGCCGAACGACAGGAGCGGGCCGCCGATGCCCCGGCCGCGGAAGGCCGGGAGCAAACCGAAGTAACTGATCTCGACGCCGCCCTCGGCGTCCGGGTCCAGCTCCACGTAGCCCGCGGGCGTCCCGCGGTCGTAGGCGACCCAGGTCTCGACGCCTGGCCGGTCGAGAAATGTCCGCCACCGTCCGTAGTTCCAGCCGAGCCGGTCCGTCCAGTGGATGTCGCCGCCGACGGCCGTATACAGAAAGCGGCTGAACTCCGGGCTGGGCACCTCGGCCCTGACCGTTCTGACCGTTCCGTCGTCGTCGCCGGGAGCGGGGCCCGCGACCGGTGGGGCGTCGGCGGGGGAGGTCTGCTCCAGCCACCAGGTGGTCACGCTGACGGTGCCGGAGGCGGCGTCGGGGGAGATGCCGGCGGATATGACGGGAGAGCTGTCGGGAGAGGCGTTGTCCACCCGGACATTGTCGCCCACACGCCGCGGACGGCCCCGGGCGAGTCGCCCGGGGCCGTCCGGTGATGGGGGGACGCTGGTCTGTCCTCTTGCTCTCTCTCCGCTCTTCCCGCTTCTTTCCGTTTCTTTCCGTTTCTTTCCGCTTCTTCCCGCCGCTCCCGACGGCTCTCCCACCGTGCCGGGTCAGGCGCTGAGCAGCCGCTGCATCAGCTCCCGGTACTCCAGCAGGAGGGTCCGGTGCTCCTCGGTGCCGGTCGAGGCGTCGCCCTGCCAGCTCTCGCGCAGCCGGCCCCGCTGTTCGGCGAGCCGGTCGGCGAGGCAGGTCATCGCCTCGTCCAGCAGCGCGTCGGCCTGGGCGACGGCCCGGCCGGGGCTGTCGACAAATCCGACGACCGCGTTCTGGAGCCCGGTCCGCAGCCGGTCGGCGTCCTCCGGCGGGAAGAGCGCGGTCTCGAAGGCGTCGTACCCGATGCCCTCGTCCGCCGTCAGACCGCCCGGCGGGATCGGCCCGAGGCCCGGCTCGGCCGGGTCCCCGGCGGCCGGCGGCACCGTCTCGTGGTTCCTGTCCAGCTTCTGCGGCTTCTCCAACTGCTGTGCCATCACACGCCACCCTTCGTCGTGGTGCCCGAGTGCCGCGGGGCGCCCGGGACGCGCAGGCGCAGGGTGCGCCCGTTCGCCCGGGACCGCTCCGGCCGCTCGCCGTCCGCCCGGGGGCCGGTCGTCAGCAGAGCGCGGAACAGGTCACGTGCCCGCAGCACGGCTTCGCGCAGTTCCTCGGTGTCCCCGCCGGCCGCGTTCCCGGTCCCGTTCGCGTGGACCGTGTCGCGCGGCCCGGCCAGGGCGTGCACCCGCCGGTATCCGTCGACCAGGCGGGGGTGGTGCACCGACAGCGCGGCGATCTGTTCGTCGTGCGAGTCGGGCGGGAAGCCCCGGTCGTGGAGGAGACGGGTCAGCAGGTGGTCGGCCTCGACCACCGCCGCGCCGGGCGAGTCCACGAAACGCTCCTGGACCCGCGTCCACTTGGTCTCGTACTGTTCGCGCTCGCCGGCCGCCAGCGGGCGCTCGCGGAGCCCGCCGTGCCGGCGGAGCCGCTCGGCCAGGTCCTTCTTCGTCGCCTTGGCGTCCCCGCCGTGGTGCGCCAGGGCCCGGTCGTACTCCGGCCCGAAGCGGCGCTGGAGCCGCCCGTTGCCCACGCCGACGCGCGGCATGGCCACCAGGAGACCGACAACGGCCAGGACCGCCACGACCAGGATGATGATCGCTATCGTCATGACTTCCCTTTCGCAGAGATCCCTCGTGCGAGGTATGTCACGACATCGCGTAACCCGAGGACGCGGGGCCAAACCCCAGAGGGTTACCCGCCGTTAACGGGTGTGGCCCGCTCCACGACGGCCGCCAGGCCGGCGCGGTGCGACAGCGTTCCGAAGGCGCCGCCCCAGTCCCCGCCCAGCCGCGAGGCGCAGAACGCGTCCGCGACCGCGGGCGGCGCGAACCGCACCAGCAGCGCGCCCTGGAGCACCAGCGCCAGCCGCTCCACCAGGCGGCGGGCCCGCGTCTCCATCCCCTCCAGATCCGACAGCGCGCCCAGCAGTCCCTTGATCGCGGCGTCCAGCCGGTCGTCCCCGCCGGCCGCCTGCCCGACCTCGGTGAAGAACGCGTTCAGCGCGCCCGGTTCGCGCCGCAGCGCCCGCAGCACGTCCAGCGCCTGGACGTTGCCCGAGCCTTCCCAGATCGAGTTCACCGGCGCCTCGCGCAGCAGCCGGGGCATGCCGGACTCCTCCACGTACCCGTTGCCGCCCAGGCACTCCAGCGCCTCGGCCGCCAGCCAGGCGCAGCGCTTGGTCACCCAGTACTTCGCGGCGGGCAGCGCCAGCCGCAGCAACTGCCGCTCCGCCGCGCTGCCTTCCGCGGCCCCGTCGCTCGCCGCCGCCAGTCGCATCGCGAGCACGGTCGCCGCCTCCGACTCCAGCGCCATGTCCGCCAGCACGTTCCGCATGAGCGGCTTGTCGATCAGCCGCCCGCCGAACGCCTCGCGGGGCGCGGCGTGGTGCGTCGCCTGCGCCACGGCCTGCCGCATGATCGCGGCGGAGCCCGCCACGCAGTCCAGCCGGGTGGCGCCGACCATCTCCAGGATCGTGGCGACGCCCCGACCCTCCTCGCCCACCCGCCAGACCGTCGTCGTGCCGTCGAACTCGATCTCGGCCGACGCGTTCGACCGGTTCCCCAGCTTGTCCTTGAGCCGCTGGATCCGGAACCCGTTCCGGGCGCCGTCCGGCAGGACCCGGGGCAGCAGGAAGCAGGTGAGCCCGCCCGGCGCCTGGGCCAGCACCAGGAACACGTCCGACATCGGCGCCGAGCAGAACCACTTGTGGCCGGTCAGCGCGTACGTGCCGGGCTCCGCCAGCGGCTCGGCGCGCGTGGTGTTCGTCCGGACGTCCGAACCGCCCTGTTTCTCCGTCATCCCCATCCCGGCCAGCACGCCCGCCTTGCCGGCCGGCGGGCGCAGCCCCGGCTCGTAGATCCGCGAGGTCAGCAGCGGCTCCCACTGCCGGGCCAGCTCCGGCTGGTGGCGCAGCGCGGGCACCGCCGCGTGCGTCATCGACACCGGGCAGCCGTGCCCGGCCTCGGCCTGGCTCCACACCAGGAACCCGGCGGCCCGCCTGAGCTGCCCGTGCGGGCGCGACCAGGCGTCCGTCAGTCCGGCCGTGACGGCCCGGTCCAGCAGGTGGTGCCAGGCGGGATGGAACTCGACCTCGTCGATCCGGTGGCCGTAACGGTCGTGGGTGCGCAGCATCGGAGGGTTGGCGTTCGCCAGCGCGCCCCACTCCTGGACCCGCGCCGAGCCCGCCGCCCGGCCCAGCGCGCTCAGCTCGGCCGTCGCCTCCTCGGCGACCGCGGGCCCGATGTGCCGGGCGAACGCCTCGGAGAGGGCGGCGTCCTGGGCGAAGACGTCGTAATCGGCCAGGGGCGGGACCTGGTTGGACACCGAGTGGGTGCTGACGGTCATACGGCTACCGTAGGAGCGCGGGCGCCAGGTGACCAGCCCCGGCTCAACGGGTGTTGTCCAACCGGTTGCAGAGGGAAAGGGATCTAGTACAGTTGGGCGGTCTCAGTGGAGGCAGGGGAGCACACATGGGCCTGAATCTGAGCGTGAGCGATGCCGTCGGTTCCGGGACCAGAACCACGGGCGACATCGACCTCCAGCAGAGCGGGCCGACCGTCCCGCGCATGATCCTCGGCGCACGGCTCCGCCGGCTGCGCGAGGCGCGCGGCATCACCGGCGCCGAGGCCGGGCACCGCATCCGTGCCTCGCACTCCAAGATCAGCCGCCTCGAAATGGGCCGCACCGGCTTCAAGACCAGGGATGTCGCCGACCTCCTCACGCTGTACGGCGTCACCGACGAGTCCGAGCGCGCCACGCTCCTCGCCCTGGCCCGGCAGTCCAACACGCCCGGCTGGTGGCACGTCTACCACGACGTGGTGCCGAGCTGGCTCAACGTCTACCTGGGCCTGGAGCAGACGGCGGTCGTCATCCGGGGCTACGAGTTGCAGTTCGTCCCGGGCCTGCTCCAGACCGAGGAGTACGCCCGCGCCCTGCTGACGTTCGGCCCCGACGACACGCGCGACCGGATCGAACGCCGCGTCGCCCTGCGGATGGCGCGGCAGCGCATCCTGCACCGGCCGCAGCCGCCGCACCTGTGGGTCGTGATCGACGAGGCGGCGCTGCGGCGTTCGATGGGCGACGCGGGGCTGATGCGGCGCCAGCTCGACCACCTGCTGAACGTGTCGGAGATGCCGCACGTGACGATCCAGGTCGTGCCGTTCACGGTCGGCGGCCACGCGGCGATCTGCGGCCCGATCACGGTCCTGCGCCCGCCGGGCGGCGAGCTGCCCGACGTGGTGTACCTGGAGCAGCTCACCGGCGGCGTGTACCCGGACAAGCCGTCGGAGATCGAGCAGTACCGCCACACGATGAACCGCCTGGTCGTCGAGGCGGAGGCGCCCGCGGCCACCCGCGACTTCCTGTACCGCCTGCGCCGCGACACATAGGCCTTCCCCGGCCGCGCCCACTCCCTCCTACCCCGCCGAAGCGGGGCGCTTCGGGCTGCCCGCGACCGGGCGGGGCGCGGATTAATCGCCTCCTCCCGTGCGCTGTAGGGGGTGGGACGGTACCTGATCGCTCTGAGCGAACAGGGAAAGAGCCCGGGAACATCGGCGGCCTCTCCAGCATTGAGTCGGCATAGCTCAAGATGCCTGCCAAGGGAGAGGTCATGACTTCATCGTTCGATGTGCTCACCCTGCCGGTGCTGCCTCTCGACGGCGAGGTGGTGCTGCCGGGGATGGTGGTCCCGCTGGAACTGTCCGACTCCGAGGTGCGGGCCGCGGTCGAGGCCGCGCAGTCCGCCGCGCCCCGGGGCGAGAAGCCGCGCGTGCTGCTGGTGCCGCGGGTGGACGGGACGTACGCGGGCTTCGGCGTGGTGGGCCGCGTCGAACAGGTCGGGCGGCTGGCCGCCGGTGACCCGGGCGCTCTCGTCCGTGGTCTGCGGCGTGTCCGTATCGGCTCGGGGACCACCGGGCCCGGCGCCGCGCTGTGGGTGGAGGGGACGCCGGTCGAGGAGACCGTGCCCACCCCCCTGCCCGGCGTCGTCGCCGAGCTGGCCAAGGAGTACAAGGCCCTCACCACGAGCTGGCTCCGCAAGCGCGGCGCCTGGCAGGTCGTGGACCGGGTGCAGCAGATAGAGGAAGTCGGCGCGCTGGCGGACAACGCGGGGTACCTCCCGTTCCTGACCGCCGAGCAGCGCCTGACGCTGCTGGAGACCACGGACCCCGTGGCACGGCTGAGGTTCGCGGTGAAGCTGCTCAGCGACCACCTCGCGGAGGAGGACGTCGCCGAGACCATCGCCAAGGACGTGCAGGACGGTGTCGACAAGCAGCAGCGCGAGTTCCTGCTGCGGCGGCAGCTCGACGCCGTGCGCAAGGAGCTGGCCGAGCTGAACGGCGACGCCGCCGACGAGGGCCAGGACTACCGGGCCCGCGTCGAGGCCGCGGATCTGCCGGAGAAGGTCCGCGAGGCGGCCCTGAAGGAGGTCGACAAGCTGGAGCGGGCCTCCGACTCCGCCCCCGAGGCGAGCTGGATCCGCACCTGGCTGGACACCGTGCTCGAACTGCCGTGGAACGTCCGCACCGAGGACTCCTACGACATCCCCGGCGCCAAGGCCGTGCTGGACGGCGACCACGCCGGTCTGGAGGACGTGAAGGCCCGCATCACCGAGTACCTGGCGGTCCGCAAGCGGCGCGGCGACCGCGGTCTCGGCGTCATCGGCGGGCGGCGCGGCGGCGCCGTGCTGGCCCTCGTCGGACCGCCCGGCGTCGGCAAGACGAGCCTCGGGGAGAGCGTGGCGCGGGCCATGGGCCGCAACTTCGTGCGCGTCGCCCTCGGCGGCGTCCGGGACGAGGCCGAGATCCGCGGCCACCGGCGCACCTACGTCGGGGCGCTGCCCGGCCGTATCGTGCGGGCCGTCAAGGAGGCCGGTTCGATGAACCCGGTCGTGCTGCTGGACGAGATCGACAAGGTCGGCAGCGACTACCGGGGCGACCCGGCCGCCGCCCTCCTCGAAGTCCTGGACCCGGCGCAGAACCACACCTTCCGCGACCACTACCTGGAGGTCGAACTCGACCTGTCGGACGTGGTGTTCCTGGCCACGGCGAACGTCCTGGAGGCCATCCCGCAGCCGCTGCTGGACCGCATGGAGCTGGTGCGGCTCGACGGGTACACGGAGGACGAGAAGGTCACCATCGCGCGCGACCACCTCGTTCCCCGGCAGCTCGACCGCGCGGGTCTGAGCGGCGAGGAGGTCACGATCGAGGACGGCGTGCTGCGCAAGCTCGCCGGTGAGTACACCAGGGAGGCGGGCGTCCGGAGCCTGGAGCGGACCGTCGCGCGGCTCCTGCGGAAGGTCGCGGCGCGTGCCGAGCTGGACGAGATCACGCTGCCGTTCACGGTCACCACGGAACACCTGCGGGACCTGATCGGCCGTCCGCACCACACACCCGAGGCGGCGCACGACCCGGCCGAGCGGCGCACGGCGGTGCCGGGCGTGGCGACCGGCCTGGCGGTCACCGGCACCGGCGGCGACGTGCTGTACATCGAGGCGTCGCTCGCCGACCCGGAGACCGGCGGCGCGGGCCTGACCCTGACCGGCCAGCTCGGGGACGTGATGAAGGAGTCCGGCCAGATCGCCCTGTCCTACCTGCGCTCGCGCGGCGCGGAGCTGGAGCTGCCGGTGGGCGACCTGAAGGAGCGCGGCGTGCACCTGCACGTCCCGGCGGGCGCGGTGCCCAAGGACGGCCCGAGCGCGGGCATCACCATGACGACCGCGCTGGCGTCGCTGCTCAGCGGCCGGCAGGTCCGGCCCGACGTGGCGATGACGGGCGAGGTGTCGCTGACCGGGCGGGTCCTGCCGATCGGCGGCGTGAAGCAGAAGCTGCTCGCCGCGCACCGGGCGGGGCTGACGACCGTGATCATCCCCAAGCGGAACGAGCCCGACCTGGACGACGTCCCCAAGGAGATCCTGGACACGCTCGACGTCCACCCGGTCACCGATGTCCGGCAGGTGCTGGAGCTGGCCCTGGCCCCGGCTGTCACGGAAGCCGTCGTCGCGGCGGCCTGATCCGCGGCCGGTGAGGGCAGGCGCGGTGGCGTGACGCCACCGCGCCTGCCCTCGTCGCGCCCCACCGGGTGCCGGGCGCGCGGCGGGAGCGTAGGGTGCTGCGCCATGAGTCCTTCGATCGCGAGGACGACGGCCGTCGACCTGGACCGTCTGCTCGACTTCGTCCGCCCGCGCCACCGGGCGATCCTCCTCACCCGCCGTGCCGACGGCTCCCCGCAGGGGTCGCCCGTGACCTGCGGCGTCGACGACGCGGGACGGCTGGTCATCGCGACCTACCCGGAGCGGGCCAAGAGCCACAACGCCCGGCGCGACGCGGCGGTCAGCGTGCTCGTCCTGTCCGACGACTGGGACGGCCCGTGGGTGCGGATCGACGGTACGGCGGAGGTGCTCGACGTGCCGGACGCGCTGGAACCGCTCGTGGACTACTACCGGACGATCGCGGGTGAGCACCCGGACTGGGGCGAGTACCGGGCGGCGATGCTCCGGCAGGGCAAGTCCCTGATCCGCGTGACCCCCGTGCACTGGGGGCCCATCGCCACCGGCGGCTTCCCCGCGCGGCTCGCCGGCAAGTAGCCCGCCGGCCCGCCGCCGCCAGCGAACCGTCGCGTCCGATTTCCGCCAGTCGCCGGTCCCTCCGCCCGGCACACTGGGCAGGGTGATGGACGATGACAGCAGGTATGAGGCGGTGCGCAGCCGTGACGAACGCTTCGACGGAGTGTTCTTCACGGCCGTGGTGACCACCGGCATCTACTGCCGCCCGAGCTGCCCGGCGACCACGCCGAAACGGTCGAACGTCCGGTTCCATCCCTCGGCCGCGGCGGCCCAGGCGGCGGGTTTCCGCGCCTGCCGCCGCTGCCGCCCGGACGCGGTGCCCGGGTCGGCCGAGTGGAACACGCGGGCCGACGCCGTGGGACGGGCGATGCGGATGATCGCCGACGGGGTCGTGGACCGGGAGGGCGTCGCGGGGCTGGCCCGGCGGCTGGGCTACAGCGCCCGGCAGGTGCAGCGGCAGCTCACCGCGGAGCTGGGCGCCGGACCGGTGGCCCTGGCCCGGGCCCAGCGGACGCACACGGCCCGGATCCTGCTCCAGACGACCGACATGCCGGTGACGGAGGTCGCGTTCGCGTCCGGCTTCTCCAGCGTCCGGCAGTTCAACGACACGGTCCGGACCGGGTACGACCTGACCCCGACCGAGCTGCGGGCCGCCGCCCCGGGCCGCCGCGCCCCGGTCCCCGCGCCCGCGGGCGTTCCGCTGCGGCTCGCGTACCGGGGGCCGTACGCGGCGCGTGAGGTGTTCGACTTCCTCCAGCGCCGCGCGATCACCGGGATCGAGGAGGTGCTCGGCGCGCCGGGCGCCCGGACGTACCGCCGCTCGCTGGCCCTGCCGCACGGCACCGGCGTGGCCGAGGTGGACGAGTCCGCCGCGCCGCCCGGCGCCCGCTGGCTCGGCTGCCGGCTGGTGCTGACGGACCCGCGCGCCCTGACGACCGCCGTGCAGCGGACGCGGCGGCTGTTCGACCTGGACGCCGACCCGTGGGCGGTGGCGGAACGGCTCGGCGCCGACCCGTATCTCGGCCCGCTGGTCGCGGCCCGCCCGGGGCTGCGTTCGCCGGGCGCGGCCGACCCGGAGGAACTGGCGGTGCGGGCGGTGCTCGGCCAGCAGGTCACCGTCGCCGCCGCCCGCACCCTCGCCGGGGCGCTGGTGGCGGCGTACGGGAAGCCGCTGCCCGCGCCCGACGGCGCCCTCACCCACGTCTTTCCCGAGCCGGGCGCGCTGGCCCAGGCGCCGCTGACCGAGCTGGGCATGCCGGAGAGCCGGCGCCGGACGATCCGCGCGGTGGGCGCCGCGCTGGCCGACGGCGCCGTATCCCTCGGTCCTGGCGTGGACCGGGACGAGGCGGAGCGGGCGCTGCTGGCCCTGCGCGGTGTCGGCCCGTGGACCGCCGGCTACATCCGGATGCGGGCCCTGGGCGATCCGGACGTCTTCCTGACGGGCGACGTGGGCGTCCGGCAGGGCCTGGCCGCCGTCGGCGCCCCCGCCGACGCGGCGGAGGCGTGGCGCCCGTGGCGCTCCTACGCGCTGCACCACCTGTGGAACGCGGCAGCGCCCCCGTTGCCCCCGACGACTTCGACGACTTCGACGACCTTGGAGAGCGACTGATGCTGTACACCACGCACCCGAGTCCGCTCGGCGACCTGCTGGTCGCCGGACCCGAGCCCGGTGTCCTGTCCTATGTGACCGTTCCCGGCCAGAAGGGCGGCGTCACGGCCGGCATCGACTGGCGGCGCGACGACCGCGCCTTCGCCGTGGCGACGGGCCAGCTCGACGCGTACTTCGCGGGCGAGCTGAGGGAGTTCGACCTCGTACTGGCCCCGCGCGGCTCGGCGTTCCGCGAGCGGATCTGGGCGGCGCTGGACCACATCGCCTACGGCTCGACCGTCACCTACGGCCGGCTCGCCGCGCTGGCCGGGGTCTCCCCGAGCGCCGTCCGCGCGGTCGGCGGCGCGGTGGGGGCCAACCCGCTGACGGTGATCCGCCCCTGCCACCGCGTCATCGGCGCCGACGGCTCCCTGACGGGCTACGCGGGCGGCCTGCCGCGCAAGCGGCACCTGCTCACGCTGGAAGGCGTCCTGACCGCCTGAACGGCACCTTCCGGCCCGGCGCGAACTGACCCCGGCCCCGGGGCAGGCCGCCCGGGTTCGTGTGCGGGATTCTTCCGGGCATCGGCCGTGCGCGGGCCGTGGCCTACGGGGAACGCCCAGGCCCTCGGGGGCCTGGGCGTTCAGGGGTGTCTTTCGGGCGATGCTCCGGCGGGGGCGGTGAGGGAGCGGTCAGCCGAAGGAGCGTTCTATCCGGGCCAGCTTCTCCTCCAGGGAGTCCAGGCGGGGCGCGGCCTGGGACATGGAGGTCGGGTCCAGGGAATCCTCGCCGCGCGGGGTGCGGCCCCTGGCTCTTATACACATATGACGCTGCCGACGAAGAGGGTAGGGTAGGGAGCGGGGGGGGCGGAATCGTTGGAAAAAGAGAAGGAAGGGAGGAAGGGGAGAGAGGAGATGGACAGGCGCAGAAA
>NZ_LN929896.1:0-198852 GCF_001493375.1 Streptomyces specialis | reverse complement strand
AGCGGTCAGCCGAAGGAGCGTTCTATCCGGGCCAGCTTCTCCTCCAGGGAGTCCAGGCGGGGCGCGGCCTGGGACATGGAGGTCGGGTCCAGGGAATCCTCGCCGCGCGGGGTGCGGCCCGGGCCGGCCGGGGTCAGGGAGTCCTCGGGGGTGGCGTGCAGGGCGCGGCGGGGGAGGCCCGACTCCAGGGCGGCCGGCTCGCTCGGCGCGGGCGCCGGGGCGACTGCGCCCCGGCCCAGCACGCCGTGCTGGCCCAGCGCCCGCATCCTGGCGCGCTCCAGCTTCCGCTGCTCACGCCGCACGGCGCGCTGCTCGTCCTTCTTCCGGCGCTCGTCGCGGACTTCCTCGACCGCCTCGTCCAGCGTCCGCACGTTCTCCAGCAGCATCAGCGACCACGCGCCGAACGTCTCGCGCGGCGCCCGCATCCAGCGGACGAAGCGGATCTGCGGCATCGGGCGCGGCACGAGGCCCTGTTCGCGCAGCGCGCTGCGGCGGGTCTGCTTCAGCGCCCGGTCGAAGAGGACGGCGGCGGACAGGGACATGCCGGCGAAGAAGTGCGGGGCGCCCGCGTGGCCCGTGCCGCGCGGGGCGTGCACCCAGTTGAACCAGGCGGCGGCACCGGCGAAGAGCCACACCAGCATCCGGGAGCCCATCGAGGAGTCACCGTGGCTCGCCTCGCGCACCGCGATCACCGCGCAGAACATCGCCGCGCCGTCGAGGCCGAACGGCACGAGGTACTCCCAGCCGCCGGACAGGTCCAGGTTCTCCCGCCCGAAGCCGACCAGGCCCTGGAACGACAGGGCGGCGGCCACCCCCGCGCAGCAGAACAGCAGGGTGTAGGAGGCGGAGGCGTAGATCCGCTCGCGACGCCGGCGTGAAGCCTCCAGGCGCTCCCAGGAGTCGGAGTCGCCGCTT
This sequence comes from Streptomyces specialis, assembly GCF_001493375.1. GTDB lineage: Bacteria > Actinomycetota > Actinomycetes > Streptomycetales > Streptomycetaceae > Streptomyces > Streptomyces specialis. The sequence continues at coordinate 197,937 of NZ_LN929896.1, read as the reverse complement.
TCCTTCGCGGCCTTCCGGCCGCGGGTCAACAGCGCGACGGCGGCCAGGAATCCGAGCAGCAGCACGGCTGCCGCCAGCACCCAGCTGAACTCTATGTCCGTCGAAGTCATACGGGTCTGCCCCTCGCCTGGGTGTGCCTGATTCGCAGCGCCTGTGGTGGTCCTGTGGCAGCTGTGCCTCTGCCGAGCATCGTGATGCTAGCCGAGGCCCGCACAGCCGGATTTCGGGCGGAATCACCCCAACAGATGGTATTTCTGCGGAAGTTGCGCTGACAGAAAGACTATCTGTTATCAGCTTGCGGCCAGTCTGATAACTCGGTCGGTGTCACAGGTGCGCGGGCAGGTGACGCAGGTGTCGTCGGGCCGCAGCGTGTAGTACATGCAGCAGCTCGCCCGGTCCCGGGTCCGCAGCGACTGCCCGCCCGGACCGCTCAGTTCGCGGAACGAGGCGCCGCGGGTGAACGGCGCGGTGGAGCCCGGCAGCAGCAACTCGGCCTCGCGCATGGCCCGTTCCTCCTCGCCGACCAGACTCCCCATGTACCAGAGGGATTCGACCAGCTCGTCGGTCGCGGTGCCCCACAGGGCGCGTGGCCCGCGCCGCATGTGCGGGCCGAACGCCGCGAGGACCGGCCCGAGATGGTCGGCCGCCGCCTGCCGCACGGCCGCCCGCAGCGCCTCGCCGTCCGGCACGACCCGCGCGAGCGGGTGGCCGGCGGCCGGGTCGTCGGGGAGGCAGGTGAACGCGGTGGCCCGGACGGTGACCCGCCCCTCGCCCGGGTGGATCGACACGTCCCCGGGCCCGAGGCGCGGCACGCGGCGCAGCAGGAACCACGGGAAGGTGAACAGGACGGCGGCCGGCCAGGCGTAGCGGTGGAGGGCGAAGCCGGCGACCACGTCGGGCCGGGGGCGAACGCCGTACTCGGCGCGGAGCCGCTCGTCGTTCCTCGCCAGCAGCTCGGTCAGCTCGGGCCCGCCGGCCGCCAGGTCGCTCCCGCGCAGCCAGCCGTCGCCACGCCGGGGCTCCTCCTCGCTGACGCGCAGCGTGGGCATCACCTCGGCGACGCGGGCGAAGGCGGGCGCGAGCGGCGTGGTCCTGGTGAGCGCGGGCACGTTCATGGGCAACCGTTCTTGATCGAATCCCGATCGTGGACAGGTAAGGCTTACCTTACCCGAGGTGGCGCGGGGGTGTGCCAGGGGGCCGTGTGCCCCTAGGGTGGCGAAACGGAACTTCCTTGACGGGTAAGCGGGATGGGACGGAGTGGACCGATGGAGCCCACCCGAACGGACTCGGCCATACCGGTGCGCGCGCCCCTCGCGCCCGTGCCGCGCGCCGGGCGCCCCCCGGGTTCGCGGGCGCTGCCCGAGCGGCACTCGGTGCGCGACCAGGTGCTGGCGGCGCTGCGCGAGGCGCTGGCCTGCGGCGAACTCGCCCCGGGCGTCACCTACTCGGCGCCGGTGCTCGCCGAGCGGTACGGGGTGTCCGCGACGCCGGTGCGGGAGGCGATGCAGCGGCTGGCCAGCGAGGGCGCCGTGGAGATCGTGCCCAACCGCGGGTTCCGCGTGGCCGGGCGCAGCGCCCGCGACATGGCGGAGCTGGCGGAGGTCCGCGCGGCGCTGGAGGTGCCCTCGGTGATGCGGCTGGCGCGTGCCCTGCCGCCGGAGCACTGGGACGGGCTGCGCCCGCAGGCCGACGCGGCGGTGCGCGCGGCCTCGGCCGGTGACCGGGCCGCGTACGCGGAGGCCGATCGCGCGTTCCACCGGGCCCTGCTGGAGCCGACCGGGAACCGGCAGCTCGTCGCGATCGCCGGGGATCTGCACCGCAGGGCCCAGGCCCCGGCGGAGCACGGCGCGCTGCCCGACACCGACGAACTCCTCGCCGACGCCCGGGAGCACCTCGCGCTCCTCGACGCGCTGAGCGCGGGTGACCTCGACGCGGCGGAACGCATCGCGCTGCGCCATCTGGCCCCCGCCCCCGCGCCCGGCGACTGACAGCCCGCCGGCCGCCGGGTCCCGTCAGGCGGCCGGGGGCAGCTCCGGGGCCAGCCAGCGGGGGACCTCGCCGAGCAGCTTGTACAGGCGGGCCGCCTCGACGCGCAGGCGTTCCGCCTCGGGCTCCGGCCGCACCCCGGCGAGGGAGACCAGGGCCGGGGCGATGCCGATCAGGTAACCGGTCTCCTCGCGCAGCCGCAGCGACTCCGCGAAGCCCTGGCTGGCCACCGTCAGATCGCCCGAGGCCAGGGCCAGCGCCGCCAGTTGGCGCCAGGTGCAGGAGCCGAGCAGCGCGTCGCCGCGGCCGAGCGCCGCGTTGTGGGCCCGGCGGAACCCGGCCTCGGCGGCCTGCGGGTTGCCCGTCACATGCCGGGCGACCAGCCCGCGCCGGTAGTCCAGCAGTGCCCGGCCGGGGGAGTCGGGCGCCAGCAGCGCCGCCGCCCGGCCCAGCGCGGCACGGGCCTCGTCGGCGCGGTCGCGGACGCGGAGCAGGGTGGACGCGTACGCCAGATGGCCGCGTTCGCAGGCGGCGGCGCCCCGCTGCTCGTCGTCCAGGGACATCGATTCGACCGCCCGCAGCGCGTCCTCGGCGCCCTCCCAGCCCTCGCCGGTGAACAGGCAGCGTTCGGTCAGCAGCTCCGCGCGCAGCAGAGCCGCCGACGGCTCGGTCCGGGCGGGTTCCGCCAGCAGCGCCGCGGCGTCCTCCCAGCAGCCCCGCGAGCGCAGGCGCCACACCGCGTCGTCCGCAGGACCGTCCCCCGCCGCACGAACCTGACGTGGTACGGCGGTTCCCGTCACATGGCCTCCTGGGGGCACGTCGTTCGAGCCGTCGGTCGTGCGTGATGTGAGTGCATCTCAGCACGGCCGGTGCGGCCGGGCCAAGAGGGCCGCGTGAAAGAGTTCACAAACCGGCCGTGTCAGCCGATCGGTCCGTCCTCGGGTGCGGGCCGGTGCCACGGCGACCACGATGGCCGATATGGACCGGATAGCCGGATACGGAACAGCCGACAGCCGCACCGATGCCCGCGGCGCGGTGACGCCCCGCGCGGCGCTGCTCGTTCTGGGTGTGCTGCTGCTCCACCTCGCGTTCATCGCCTCCTACCTCGGCGCCCTGCACGATCCGGAGCCCGACCGGGTCCCTCTCGCGGTCGTCGCGCCCGACGACATCCGCGGCGAACTCGTCGGCCGCCTCGACGGTCTGCCGGGCGGGCCGCTGGACGCCGGCCACCGGGCGAAGGACGCGGCGGACGCCCGGCGGCAGGTCGAACGGCGGGATGTGGACGGCGCGTTGATCGTGGACCCCACGAGCATCACCGACACCCTCTACGTCGCGTCCGGTGGCGGCTCCTCGCTCGCGCAGGCGCTGACCGAGGTGATCCGCGAGGCGGAGGCGGCCGAGGGGCGCAGCGTCACCGTGGAGGATGTCGTGCCGGCCGGCGACGGCGACAGCCGTGGTCTGTCGTCGTTCTATCTGATCGTCGGCTGGTGTGTGGGCGGTTACCTCTGCGCGGCGGCGCTCGCCATCAGCGCGGGCGCCCGCCCGGCGACGGCCGGGCGCGCGGTGCGGCGCCTGATCCTGCTGGGGGTGTACTCGGTGCTCGCCGGGCTCGCCGGGGCGGTGATCGCCGGGCCGGTGCTGGACGCGCTGCCGGGGCGGGTGGCCGCCCTGGCCGGTCTCGGCGCGCTGGTGGTGTTCGCCACCGGCGCGCTGACCCTCGCCCTCCAGGGGCTGCTGGGGATCGTCGGCATCGGGGTGGCGCTGCTGCTCGTCGTGGTGCTGGGCAACCCCAGCGCGGGCGGGCCGTATCCGTATCCGCTGCTGCCGCCGTTCTGGCAGGCCGTCGGCCCGGCGCTGATCCCGGGCGCCGGGACGTGGGTCGCCCGGTCCATCGCCTACTTCGACGGGCGGGACGTCCTCGGGCCGCTGCTGGTGCTCGCCGCGTGGGCGATCGCCGGGGCCGCCCTCACCGTGCTGTTCGCCCGGGTGCGCGGCGGGCCGCGTTCGTCGCTCGACGAGCTGAGCTTCCACTGACCTCGGGGCACCCGCGGCAGGGCGCGCCCGGGGCGTCAGCCCATGCGCAGCGCGAGGAAGAAGTCGACCTTGTCCTCCAGCCGTGTCAGGTCCCGGCCGGTGAGCCGCTCGACGCGGCCGATGCGGTAGCGCAGGGTGTTGACGTGCAGATGGAGCCGGGCCGCGCACCGCGTCCAGGGGCCGTCCGCCGCGAGGAACGCCTCCAGCGTCGGCACCAGTTCCGCCCGGTGCCGCCGGTCGTAGGCGCGCAGCGGCTCCAGCAGCCGGGCGGTGAACGCGCGCCGCACGTCGTCGGGGACGAACGGCAGCAGCAGCACGTGCGAGGCCAGCTCGTCGTGGCCCGCGCCGGACACCCGCCCCGGCCGGGCCGCGGCCACCCGCAGCGCGTGCCTGGCCTCCTCCAGCGCGCCGCGCAGCCCGTCCGCCGAGGGCACCGCCGCCGACACGCCCAGCGTCAGCCGTCCGTCGCCCCCGAGCCCCGCGGCCAGCACGTCGCGGCCCGGGCCGAGGACCGTCTCCGCGTTCAGCACCCCCCGGCCGCCCCCGCCGTCGCCGCTCGCCTCGCCGGCCGGGGGCACCGGGACCAGCGCCACGGCCTCGCCGCCGCCGTGCGCCACGGCGGCGCCCGCGCCCGGCGCGGGGACGTCCGTCAGCAGCTCCTCCAGCAGGCCGCGTCCGGCCGCGCCGGTGCTGGTGGCGGGCCCGGCGTCCGGCCACTCCAGCCGGGCCACGACCACCTGCCACCGCACGCAGGGCGGGTCCGGCAGACCCGGCACCAGCACCGGCGCGGCCACCCGCAGCCGCGCGGCGATCTCGGCGGGCGGCGCGCCGGACGCCAGCAGGTCGAGCACCTCCCGCGCGAGCCGCCTCGGCACCGCGCGGGCCGCGTCCCCGCGCTCCCGTTCGGCGGCGATGAGCCGGGCCACGCCCTCCAGCAGGTCCACGCGCTGGGCCGGCCAGTCCCGGGCGTCGGCGCGCACGGCCAGCAGCCAGTCCGTCAGCGGCGTCCCCCGCACGTCGTCCGGTCCGGCGGGGACGGGGGAGAGGGAGTGGACCACGCCGTCCCCGACCCCCCGGTACGGGCCGCGCCGCCCCGCGCGCGCGGCGGTGAGCCGCGGCGCGGCCCGCTCGGCGCCCAGGCCCCGAGGCAGCCGCTCCGGGTGGGGGGCGGCGACCGGCCGGCCGGTCGCGGACAGCAGCCAGGCCCGCAGGTCGAGGTCGGAGGCGAGGAGGTCGAGCACCGCCCGCGGCCCGGCGCCGGCCGGGCCCGCCGCCATCAGCCGCCGGTGCCGCTCCACCACGGCGGCCAGGTCCCCGGCCCGCTCGCCGGAGACCCGCCGCAGAACGTGCTCGGTGATCTCGGCGAAGGCGACCTCCTCGGCGACCGCGAACAGCGGCAGCCCGTGCCGCGCGCAGGCCGCCGCCAGATCCTCCGGCACCGAGCCGAACTCCGCCTCGCCCGCCGCCAGCGCCGTCACGCCCGCCTCGGCCAGGACGCGCACGAACGGCTCGGAGTCCTCCGGGCCGCGCCACCACGCCAGTCCCGTCAGCACCAGCTCGCCGCCGCGCAGGTAGCGGCTGGGGTCGCGGAGGTCCGTCGTCATCACGCCGCGCACCCGGCGGCCGAGTCCGGCCTCGCCGGTCAGCAGCCGCAGCCCCAGGTTCCGGCTGTCCCCGCTCTCCAGCAGCGCGCTCAGTCGCATGGCGGTCCTCGTCCTCGTCCCCGTGCCGGAGCCAGCTTTTCGTATGAATCTACAAGAGTCTGGCCGGGGGCGGTCCGTCGCTTCGGCCCATCCGTGACTGCCCGCCGCGCCCGCGATCCCGGTGTACTGGGGGCAGGACGGTCAGGCCGTCATGTCGTGATGTCGTGGTGTGGTCGTGCAGTCAGTTCACCGCAGTTCACCGCAGGGAGTGCGCACAGATGGAATTCCTACGCCCGGCCGGCTGGGAGGAGGCGCTCGCGGTCAAGGCGGCGCATCCGGACGCCGTGCCCCTGGCGGGCGGTACCGACCTGATGGTCGAGCTGAACTTCGACCACCGGCGCCCCGAGCGGCTGCTGGACCTGTCCCGGGTGCGCGAGCTGCACGAGTGGGAGAACGGCGCGCGGACCGTACGGCACTGCTCCCCTATATCACCCATTCCCGCTGCCGCCTATGCGCGATAGCTTCACAGTATCAGAGTCCGTGCCCATGTACAAACTCGGAATTTAACATATCACTTCATCTGCAGCCTAGGCATCGCCGGCGGGCGCGGGGCGCGCGGGTGGTTTGCGCAGTGCGGCGTCATGGCCGCCACCGACACCTCCGCCTCCGCCCGCACCGTCGCCGGCGTCACCCGCGGCCCGTCCTCCAACGCCCACCCCGCGCTGCTCGCCGCCGGGGCGCGCGTCGAGGCGGCGTCGACGCGCGGCACGCGGCTGATCCCCGTCGAGGAGTTCTACACCGGACCCAAGCGCAACGCCCTCGCGCCCGACGAACTGATCCGCGCCGTCCACATCGACGTCGCCGCCGGCCCCCAGCAGTTCGCCAAGGTCGGCACGCGCAACGCGATGGTGATCGCGGCCTGCGCGTTCGCCCTCGCGCTGCACCCGGCGGCCCGCACGGTCCGCACCGGCATCGGCTCGGCCGCGCCGACACCGGTCCGGGCGCGGGAGGCGGAGGACTTCCTCGGCGGCGTGCTGGACGAGGGCGGGCACTGGGACACCGGCCGGCCCGTTCCGCCGTCCGCGGCCCGCCGGTTCGCGGAGCTGGCCGCGGGCGCCTGCTCGCCCATCGACGACGTGCGCGGCAGCGCGGCCTACCGCCGGCACGCGGTGGGCGTACTGGCCCGCCGCACCCTGCACTGGACCTGGACGGCGTACGCCGGGAACGAAGGAGGCGCGCGGTGCGCGTGAATCTGACCGTCAACGGCCGCCCCCACACGGCTGACGACGTCTGGGAGGGCGAGAGCCTGCTGTACGTGCTGCGCGAGCGGCTCGGGCTGCCCGGCTCCAAGAACGCCTGCGAGCAGGGCGAGTGCGGCTCGTGCACCGTCCGGCTCGACGGCGATCTGGTGTGCGCCTGCCTGGTCGCCGCCGGACAGGCCGAGGGCCGCGAGGTGACCACGGTGGAGGGCCTGGCCCAGGGCGGCGAGGGCGACGGCGGGGACCGGCTGGCCCCGATCCAGCGGGCGTTCGTCGAAGCGGGCGCGGTCCAGTGCGGCTTCTGCACGCCCGGACTGCTGATGGCGGCCGACGATCTGCTCGCCCGCGTCCCCGACCCCGCGGACGCCGACATCCGCGAGGCCCTGTCGGGCAACCTGTGCCGCTGCACGGGGTACGAGACGATCCTCGACGCGGTCCGGCTGGCCGCGACCAGGACCGGCGGCGCCGGCACACCGGAGGCGCCGGAAGCACCGGAGGGAGGGGGCCGGCCATGCGCGTCACCAGGGCGCCCGCGGGGCTCACCCAGCGCGGCGACCGGGCCGGCGGGACCGGCGGGACCGGTGGGATCGGCGAGTCCATGCCGCGCCCCGACGGCGTGCTGAAGGTCACCGGCGAGTTCGCGTACTCCTCCGACCTGTGGCACGAGGACATGCTGTGGGGACACACCCTGCGCAGCCCCCACGCGCACGCCCGCGTCGACGGCATCGACATCTCCGAAGCGCTGGCATTGCCCGGCGTGCACGCCGTCCTCACCCACGACGACCTGCCCGCCGCCACCCACTACGGGCTGGAGATCCAGGATCAGCCGGTCCTGGCCAAGGACGTCGTCCGGTACGAGGGCGAGCCGGTCGCCCTCGTAGCCGCCGACCACCCCGAGACCGCGCGCCGGGCCGCCGCCCGCATCCGCGTCGCCTACACCGAGCTGCCCGTCGTCCACGACGAGGCCGGCGCCACCGGCCCCGGCGCGCCCGTGCTCCACCCCGGCCGCACCGACCACCACGCCGGGCACGCGGGACACCCCAACATCGTGCACCGCCAGCCCGTCGTGCGCGGCGACGTCGCCGCCGCGGCCCGGGACGCCGACGTCGTCGTCACCGGCGCGTACGAGGTCGGCATGCAGGACCAGGCGTTCCTCGGCCCCGAGTCGGGGCTGGCCGTGCCCGCCGAGGACGGCGGCGTGGACCTGTACATCGCCACCCAGTGGCTGCACGTCGACCAGAAGCAGCTCGCGCCCGTCCTCGGGCTGCCGCCGGACAAGGTCAGGCTCACCCTCGCCGGCGTCGGCGGCGCGTTCGGCGCCCGCGAGGACCTGTCCATGCAGGCCCACGCCTGCCTGCTGGCCCTGCGCACCGGCCGGCCCGTCAAGATCGTCTACAACCGGTACGAGTCGTTCTTCGGGCACGTCCACCGCCACCCCGCCAAGCTCGCCTACGAGCACGGCGCCACCCGCGACGGCCGGCTCCTGTACGTCAAGGCCCGCATCGTCCTCGACGGCGGCGCCTACGCCTCCTCCTCCCCGGCCGTCGTCGGCAACGCCGCCTCCCTCGGCGTCGGCCCCTACGAGGTGCCGAACGTCCATGTCGAGGCCGTCGCCCTCTACACCAACAACCCGCCCTGCGGCGCGATGCGCGGCTTCGGCGCCGTCCAGGCGTGCTTCGCGTACGAGGCGCAGATGGACAAGCTCGCCGCCGCCCTCGGCATGGACCCGGTGGAGCTGCGGCAGCGCAACGCCATGAGCGAGGGCTCGACGCTGCCCACCGGCCAGACCGTGGACTCCCCGGCCCCCGTCGCGGAGCTGCTGCGCCGCGTCAAGGCCAGGCCGCTGCCGCCCGAGCGGCAGTGGGAGACCACCCGCGCCGACGGCTCCCTCGCCGCCGACGTGCGCGCCCTGCCCGGCGGGCTGTCCAACACCACCCACGGCGAGGGCGTCGTACGGGGCGTCGGCTACGCCGTCGGCATCAAGAACGTCGGCTTCTCCGAGGGCTTCGACGACTACTCCACCGCCCGCGTCCGCCTGGAGACCCTCGGCGGCGAGGCCGTCGCCACCGTGCACACGGCCATGGCCGAGGTCGGCCAGGGCGGTGTCACCGTCCACGCCCAGATCGCCCGCACCGAGCTGGGCGTCACCCAGGTCGGCATCCTGCCCGCCGACACCCGCGTCGGCTCGGCCGGTTCCACCTCCGCCTCCCGGCAGACCTATATGACGGGCGGCGCGGTGCGGAACACCTGCCGGGCGGTCCGCGCCGAGGTGCTGCGGCGCGGCGCCGCCCGGTTCGGCTGGCCCGACCCGGACCGGCTGCTGCTGGAGGGCGGCAAGGTCGTCACGGCGGACGGGGAGGCGCTGGCCGCGCTCGCGGACGTCCTGGGGGACGAGGCGATCGACCTGGAGCTGGAGTTCCGGCACCGGCCGACCCAGCCGTTCGACCCGGAGACCGGGCAGGGATTCGGGCACGTGCAGTACTCGTTCTGCGCCCACCGCGCGGTCGTCGAGGTCGACACCGAGCTGGGCCTGGTCAAGGTCGTCGAGCTGGCCGCCGCCCAGGACGTCGGCAAGGCGATCAACCCGCAGGCGGTCGTCGGCCAGATCCACGGCGGCAGCGTGCAGGGCCTCGGCCTGGCGGTGATGGAGGAGATCCTGGTCGGCCCGGACGGGAGGGTCCGCAACCCGTCGTTCACCGACTACCTCATCCCGACCGTCCTCGACACCCCGGCCATGCCGGTGGACGTGCTGGAACTGGCCGACGAGCACGCCCCGTACGGGCTGCGCGGCATCGGCGAGGCACCCACCCTGTCCTCGACCCCGGCCGTGGTCGCCGCCATCCGCCAGGCCACCGGCCGCGCCCTGCGCCGCGTCCCGGTGCGGCCCGAACACATCGTCCGACCGGACGCGGGACAGGAGTAGGAGAGGCGCCATGCTGGACATCGCCGCCGAGGTGCTCGCCTGGTGCCGCGACGGGCGCGACTTCGCCGTCGCCACCGTCGTCGCCGTGCACGGCAGCGCCCCCAGACCGCCGGGCGCCGCTCTCGCGGTGGACGCCGGGGGCACGGTCGTCGGCAGCGTCTCGGGCGGCTGCGTGGAGGGCGCCGTCTACGAGCTGTGCCGGGAGGCCCTGGAGACGGGCACGGCCAGGACCGAACGCTTCGGCTACGGCGACGACGACGCGTTCGCCGTCGGGCTGACCTGCGGCGGCGCCATCGAGGTCCTCGTCACCCCGGTCCACGCCACCGCCCCCGCCCGGCCGGTGCTCGCCGCCGCCCTGGAGGCCGCGGCCCAGGGCGGTCCCGCGGCGCTGGCCCGGGTCGTCGCCGGGCCGGCGGAACTCCTCGGCGGCGCCCTCCTCGTCCGGCCCGGCACCGCCGTGGAAGGCACCCTCGGCGGCCCGCCCGCCCTCGCCGCGACGGCCGCGGCCGAGGCGGCGGCCCTGCTGGAGAACGGCCGCACCGGCACCGTGCAGACCGCCACCGGGGGCGGGCGCCGCCGCGGCGAACCGGTCACCCTGCTCGTGGAGTCCAGCCTCCCCCCGCCGCGCATGCTGGTGTTCGGCGCCGTGGACTTCGCCGCCGCCCTGGTCCGGGCCGGGACGTTCCTCGGCCACCGGGTCACCGTCTGCGACGCCCGGCCGGTGTTCGCCACCCCCGCCCGGTTCCCCGGCGCCGCCGAGGTGGTGGTCGACTGGCCGCACCGCTACCTGGACACCCAGCGCCTCGACGCCCGCACGGCGGTGTGCGTGCTGACGCACGACCCGAAGTTCGACGTCCCGCTGCTCACCCGCGCGCTGCGCCTGCCGCTGGCGTACGTCGGCGCGATGGGCTCCCGCCGCCCCCCCGAGGACCGGCGGCGGCGGCTGCGCGAGGCCGGCGGGACCGAACGCCAGCTCGCCCGGCTGCGCTCGCCGATCGGCCTCGCCCTCGGCGCCAGAACCCCGGAGGAGACGGCCCTGTCCACCGCCGCCGAGATCGTCGCCGTCCGGCGCGGCGGCGCGGGCGTCCCCCTCACCGGCACCACCCGCCCCATCCACCACGAGCCGGCCGGCCCGGACGGCGTCGTAAGGTCGGGTCATGACAACGACCCGCCTGCTCGCCCTGCGGGAGCTGAACCGCGCGCTGCTTGAGCGGCAGTTGCTGCTGCGGCGCGCGACCCTGGACGCCGCCCGGGCGGTGGAGCACCTGGTGGGGCTCCAGACCCAGGTGCCGGGCACCCACTACACCGCGCTGTGGTCGCGGCTGGACGGCTTCGACCCCGACGCGTTCTCCCGCCGGTTCGAGGCGCGGGAGTTCGTCCGGATCAGCCTCCAGCGCTCCACCCTCCACACCGTGACCGCCCGCGACTGCCTCGCGCTGCGCCCGGTGCTGCGGCCCGGCCACGAGCGGCCGTTCCGCTCGGCGTGGGGGAGGCGGCTGACGGGCGTGGACCTGGACCGGGTGGCGGAGCGGGCCAGGCGGCTGGTGGAGGAACGGCCGCTGACGTTCCAGGAGCTGGGCACGCTGCTGGGCGAGGAGTGGCCGGACGCCGACCGGCAGGCGCTGGCCCAGGTCGCCCGGCACGTCCTGGCCCTGGGGCAGGTGCCGCCGCGCGGGCTGTGGCAGCGAGGCGGCGCGGCCCGGCACACGACGGCCGAGTCCTGGCTCGGCGCCGCGCAGGCGGCCGAGACCGCCCCGGACGGCCTCGTGCTGCGCTACCTCGCCGCCTTCGGACCGGCTTCGGTCAAGGACGCCCAGACGTGGTCGGGTCTGACCGGACTGCGCGAGGTCTTCGACCGGCTGCTGCCACGACTCGACCGGTTCCAGGACGCGAACGGAGTCGAACTGTTCGACCTGCCGGACGCCCCGCGCCCGGCCGAGGACGTCCCGGCCCCGGCCCGTTTCCTGCCCGAGTACGACAACCTGCTCATCGGGCACGCGGACCGCTCACGCGTCATATCCGAGGCCGCCAGGGCCCGCACCTGGGCCGGGAACCGGGCCTTCCCCGTCTTCCTGGCCGACGGGACCGTCCGGGGCCTCTGGGGCCTCGACACCGACCGCCGGCGCACCGCCGCCACGCTCACCCTCACGCCCTTCGGCCCGCTCACCGCGGCCGAGCGGGACGACCTGGCCGCGGAGGGCGCGAAGCTGCTGGAGTTCCACGCCCCGGGCGCCGTTCACGACCTGCGCTGGGAGTGAGCCGCGCCGGCACGCCTCACTTCGCCGGGGGCCCGTTCCGCAGCAGCTCCTCCGCCGGGCCGTTCACCGGCTGCGGGGCGCCGGTCAGGTCCAAGACGAACAGCGGCAGCGTCAGCTCGTCCGCCCGCGCCCGGGCCGGCCGCCGGTATCCGGCCAGGGAGAACGCCACCGGCGTCACCGACTCGGCCAGCGCGTGCAGCCACACCGTCTCGATCTCCCCGGCCTCGGTCGGCTCGGTCGTCGGGTTGACCAGGCCGACGACCGACGGCCCGCGCACGTTGATCCCCGACGCCGGGCGCGGGACCGAGATCCGCACCTCGCGGAAGCCCAGCCAGCGCAGGAACTGCGTGGCGCACGCCACCACGTCGTACGCCGTCCTGATGATCAGCGGGTGGAACGGCACCCGCCCGCCGGTCTCCACGGGCGGGGCGGGCTCCGCCGACCCGCCGCCCGGCGCGAGCCGGAGCGTCACCCCGCAGGGACAGTCGAACTCCGGCCGGGGCCACTGCCCGGACCGCCCGCACGCCGGGCAGTCGAGCGCGGTCCACGTCTCCGCCCACGAGCGGTGGCGTACCGGAACGGGTGAACTCCCGCGCGGCAGCAGGACGGTCACCGGGGCACCGCAGGAACACGGGTAGTCGGGCGGGACGTAGGTGTGCTCCCGGCGGCAGGCCGGGCACCTCACGGGCACGCTTTTCGCCATCTGGCGCTCCCAGGACGGAACTTCTCGACGAGACTCTCACAGTCTCCCGGACGGGACCGGAGCCCCGCAGGCGTACGCTGGTGCTGCTTGCCCAAGCCGCGTGGACCGTGTTTTTTCATCCAGATGTGACACGGAATCTCGCCCTCCGTATGGCGTGTTGCGCGGACAGTGATATTTACTTTCCCTGTTCGGCCCGTCAGGCGTCCGCACCCTCGGTGCGCCGACGGGCACGGCCGACGTCAACGGAGACGGCAGGGGAGGGCCGAGTGGCGGCAGGAGAAGCGGAGACTGCCCATATGGTGCGGAATTTCCCGCCCGGCGGGATGGATCCCCGCCTGCTGGCCTTGCGCGCCGCGGTGGACCGGCTGCGCAGAGATCTGCGCGCCTATCCGGCCACGCTCGCGGATCGCGAGGTCGCCGAGCGGGAGTTGAGCGCGCTCGACGGCATGCATGCCGCCGGGGTGCCGGACACCGCCCTGCTGGGGCAATCGCTGCTGCTGATCGCCGCCGCGGTCGGCTCCGTGAGCGCGCTGGCGCCCGGTGTGCACCAGCTCCGGCAGGCGATCGAGCTGTTCGGCGTGCCGCATCAGCGGATCCAGCCCGGCCGGCCGATCATCCGCTGAACGCCAGGTGAGGCGTTAGGTTGACCGCGTGCGACTGAGACTTGAGTTCACGACCGAGCCGTTCGACCTGGACGAGCCGCCCGAGCACGCGCTGGTGGCCCGCGAGGTGGTCGGCGGCGCGGCGCTGGACGCCGTGGACGTGGGACCGTTCGGCAACACGGGGGAGGGTCCCGCCGACTCGGTCCTGGCCGCCGTGGACGCGCTGCTGCGGCGTTCGCTGGCGGCCGGGGCCACCCGGATCTCGCTCCAGGTCACCGCGATCGGCGAGGATGTGCTTTCGTCGGCTAGGCTGTCGCGACACCGAGCTCTTACCCTGTCCTCTGCGGCGGCGGCGTCAGTGGTTTATAAGAGCCGGGTTCATAGAGGCGATCACGCCGCTGGTGGACGCGATCGGCGGCGAGCTGGTCCCGCCGGGGGAGGCGCGGGACGACGATGTGGTGCTGAGCTGGCAGGGCACGGCGGCGGTCGCCGTGCGGCTGCCGCACCTGTCCGACTCGCTGGAGCACATCCTCGCCGAGCTGAGGCGCCGGCACGGCGTGCCGCTGGAGGAGCTGGACCGGCGGACCAAGCAGCAGGTCGTCCGGACGCTGGAGACGCGCGGCGCGTTCGCCATGCGGCACGGCGTCGAGACGGTGGCCGCGGCGCTGGGCGTCAGCCGGTTCACGGTGTACAACTACCTCAACCGTTCAACAAACTGTTGACGTTTTTCCGCCCGGCGGCTTAGCTGGGCCCCATCGTGGCCGTCGAGTGGGTGAGGAGCGTCGTGTGACGCCGAGTCCGGCGCCAGGGCTTGCCTGGCTCAACGGAGCCGACGAGCGCGCGGTGCGGGACGCACTGCGCCGCGTCTGTGCCGCGCGGGCCTGGGGCGCCGCGCTTGTCTCCGCCCGCCCCTTCGCCGACTCCGGTGCCCTGCTCGCGGCGAGCGACGCCGCGACGGCCGGGCTGACCGCCGTCGGGCTGGCCGAGGCGATGGCCGGGCATCCGCCGATCGGCCGCCCGGACCCGGCCGACCCGGCCTCCGCCCGCGAGCAGCGAGGCATGGCCGACGCCTCCGAGGCGCTGCGGGCCGAGGTGCTCGACCTCACCCTCGCCTACCAGGAGCGGTTCGGACACGTCTTCCTGATCTGCGCCACCGGGCTCGGCGGCGAGGAGATGCGGGACGCGCTGCGGGCCCGCATGGGGAACACTCCGGACACCGAACGCGAGGTCGCCCGCGCCGAGCTGGCCCGGATCAACCGGCTCCGCCTGGCCCGGCTGGCCGAGTCCACCGCGACCGTCTCCACGCACATCCTGGACACCAGCGCCGGCCGCCCGGCGCCCGGCGTCGCGGTCACCCTGTCGGTCCGGCCGGGTGGTTCGCTTTCGGGCGGCGCGGAGGGCGGGTGGACCGGGCACGGCACCTCCCGCACCGACGCCGACGGCCGCTGCCGGGACCTGCCCCCGCTGCCCGGCGACGCCGCGCTGGCCCGTCTCTCGTTCGCCGTCGAGCCCTACCTGAGCCGGTCCGGGACGGACACCGCGTTCTTCCCCGAGGTGACGGTCGCGTTCGCGGTGGTCCCCGGGGAGCACTACCACGTGCCGCTGCTGCTCAACCCGTTCGGCTACTCCGTCTACCGAGGGAGCTGACCTCGTGCCCACGCTCGGCCAGAACCAGTACGGCAAGGCGGAGACCCGCGTCGTGCGGATCACCCGCGACGGTGCCACGCACCACATCCGGGACCTGAACGTGTCGGTGGCCCTCTCCGGCGCCATGACGGACGTGCACCTCTCCGGCTCCAACGCCGCCGTGCTGCCCACCGACACCACCAAGAACACGGTCTACGCCTTCGCCAAGGAGCACGGCATCACCTCGCCCGAGGAGTTCGCCGCCCTGCTCGCCCGCCACTTCGTGACCTCCCAGCCGACGATCCACCGGGCCCGCGTCCGGATCGAGGAGTACGCCTGGGACCGCATTCCCACGCCGGGCCCCGGCGAGCACTCGTTCGTCCGCGCCGGTGGCGGGACGCGGACCGCGCAGGTCACGTTCGACGGCGACGCCTGGGAGTTCCTCGGCGGGCTGACCGGGCTGACGGTGATGAACTCGACGGACTCCGAGTTCCACGGCTTCGTCAAGGACCGGTACACGACGCTGCCGGAGACCTCCGACCGCGTCCTCGCCACCGATGTGACCGCCGTCTGGCGGCACGGCTGGACCGGCGACCCGGCGCCGGCCCCCGTCGGCGACTGGGACGCCTCGTGGGCGGCGGCCAGACGGCACATCCTGGACGGCTTCGCGCGGACCTACTCGCTCTCCCTCCAGCAGACGCTGTTCGCGATGGGCGCGCGGGTGATCGACAACCTCCCCGAAGTCGACGAGATCAGGCTCTCGCTGCCCAACAAGCATCACTTCCTGGTCGATCTCGAACCCTTCGGCATCAAGAACGAAACCCCGGACGGCGCCGTCTACTTCGCCGCCGACCGCCCCTACGGCCTGATCGAGGCCACCGTGCTGCGCGACGGCGCGCGGGCCCTGATCCCGGCGGACATGACGAATCTGTGAGGTCTCCCGTGACAGCACCCCGGCGCGTCGTGATCGAGAACTGCGCCATCGCCACCGTCGACGCCGAGGACACCGAGCACGCCTCGGGACACATCGTCGTCGCGGACCGCCGCATCGAGGCGGTCGGCCCCGGCCCGGCGCCCGCCGGGCTCACCGGCGTGGTCCGCCGCGTCGACGCCGCCGGCCACCTGGCCACCCCGGGGCTGGTCAACACCCACCACCACTTCTACCAGTGGCTCACCCGGGGCCTGGCCCAGGACAGCAACCTCTTCGACTGGCTGGTCGCCCTCTACCCGATCTGGGCGCGCGTCGACGAGCCGATGGTCCACGCGGCCGCCCAGGGGTCGCTGGCCATGATGGTCCGCGGCGGCTGCACCACCGCCGTGGACCACCACTACATCTTCCCGCGCGGCGCGGGCGACCTGCTCGGCGCCGGGGTACGCGCCGCGCGCGAGATCGGCGTCCGGTTCACCGCCACCCGCGGCTCCATGGACCTCGGCGCGTCGGACGGCGGGCTGCCGCCGGACTTCGCCGTGGAGACCACCGAGGACGCCCTGCGCGCCACCGAACAGGCCGTGCGCGACCACCACGACCCGTCGTTCGACTCGATGCTGCGGATCGCCGCCGCGCCCTGCTCGCCGTTCTCCGTCTCCACCGAGCTGATGCGCGAGACCGCCGCGCTGGCCCGCCGGCTCGGCGTGCGGCTGCACACCCACGGCTCGGAGACGGTGGAGGAGGAGAAGTTCTGCCACGAGCTGTTCGGCATGGGCCCCACCGCGTACTTCGAGTCCACCGGCTGGCTCGGGGACGACGTGTGGATGGCGCACTGCGTCCACATGAGCGACACCGACATAGCCGCCTTCGCCCGCACCGGCACCGGCGTCGCCCACTGCCCGTCCTCCAACGCCCGCCTCGCCGCCGGGGTCGCCCGCGTCCCCGATCTGCTCGCCGCCGGGGCCCCCGTCGGTCTCGGCGTGGACGGGACCGCGTCGAACGAGGCCGGGGAGCTGCACACCGAACTGCGCAACGCCCTCCTCGTCAACCGTCTCGGCCCGCACCGCGAGAAGGCCCTGACCGCCCGCCAGGCCCTGCGCCTGGGCACCCACGGCGGCGCCCGGGTCCTGGGCCGGGAGCGGGAGATCGGCTCGCTGGAGGCGGGGAAGCTGGCCGACGTGGTGCTGTGGGACCTGACGGGCCTCGGTCACTCCACGATCGCGGACCCGGTCGCGGCGCTGGTCCTCGGCCCGCCCGCGCCGGTCACGCTGTCGCTGATCAACGGCGCCCCCGTCGTGGAGGACGGCCACCTGGTGACGGCCGACGAGGAGACGATCGCGCGCACCGCCCGCGTCCAGGCCCGCCGCCTGGCGGAGGCAGCCGCCGCCGGCTGAGACGAGCCGGGACGAGCCGTTCGAGCGGGGTGCCGGGGCTTGTCCGCCCCGGCACCCGGCTCGAACCCGCTGTGCCCGCGGTCGCCGTCTTGGGCGGTCAGTCCAGCAGCTCGTACGCCGGGAGGGTGAGGAAGTCGACGTACTCCTCGTCCAGCGCGATCCGCATCAGCAGGTCGAACGCCCGCTGCCAGCCGCCGGAGATGAACTCGTCCTCGCCCACCTCGTCCCGCATCGCGAGGCACTGGTCGGCGGCCACCTGGCGCACGCACTCGCGCGTCACGCGCTCACCCGTGTCGAGGACCACGCCCGCGTTGATCCACTGCCAGATCTGCGAGCGGGAGATCTCGGCGGTCGCCACGTCCTCCATCAGGTGGAACACGGCGACCGCGCCCCGGCCGGCGAGCCACGCCTGGAGATAGCGGGTGCCGACCTGGATCGCGTTGCGCAGGCCGTCGGCCGTGGGGCGCGCGTCCAGGGTGTCCACGGCCAGCAGGTCGTCCGCCGTGACCGCGACGTCCTCGCGCAGCCGGTCCTTCTGGTGCGGCCGGTCGCCCAGCACCGCGTCGAACGACGCCCTGGCCACCGGCACCAGGCCCGGGTGCGCCACCCAGGAGCCGTCGAACCCGTCGCCCGCCTCGCGGTCCTTGTCGGCCCTGACCTTCTCGAACGCGACGGCGTTGACCTTCGCGTCCTTCGACGGGATGAACGCCGCCATGCCGCCGATCGCGTGCGCGCCGCGCTTGTGGCAGGTGCGGACCAGCAGCTCGGTGTAGGCGCGCATGAAGGGAGCGGTCATGGTCACCGAGTTGCGGTCGGGCAGGACGAACTTCTCGCCGCCGTCCCGGAAGTTCTTGATGAGGGAGAAGAGGTAGTCCCAGCGGCCGGCGTTCAGCCCGGAGGCGTGGTCGCGCAGCTCGTACAGGATCTCCTCCATCTCGAACGCGGCCGTGATGGTCTCGATGAGGACCGTGGCGCGGACGGTCCCGTGGGGGATGCCGAGCGCCTCCTGCGCGTAGGTGAACACGTCGTTCCAGAGCCGGGCCTCCAGGTGCGACTCCAGCTTGGGGAGATAGAAGTACGGGCCCTTGCCGAGGTCGATCAGGCGCTGGGCGTTGTGGAAGAAGTAGAGCCCGAAGTCGGCCAGCGCGCCGGGCACGGCCCGGCCGGCGACGGTCAGGTGGCGCTCGTCCAGATGCCAGCCGCGCGGGCGCATCACGACGGTCGCCAGCTCGGCGTCGGGCTTGAGCGCGTACTCCTTGCCGCGCTCGTCGGTGAAGTCGATCCGGCGGCGGTAGGCGTCGGCCATGCTGAGCTGGCCGCCGATGACGTTCGCCCAGGTGGGGGAGGAGGCGTCCTCGAAGTCGGCCAGCCAGATCTTCGCCCCGGAGTTGAGCGCGTTGACCGTCATCTTGCGGTCGGTGGGGCCGGTGATCTCCACCCGCCGGTCCTGGAGGGCGGGCGGCGCGGGGGCGACGGTCCACTCGCCGTCGCGGACGTCCTTCGTCTCGGGCAGGAAGTCCAGCCGCCCGGTGCGGGCGATCTCCTCCCGCCGCCGCGCCCGCAGGGCGAGCAGCTCGTCCCGGCGCGGGGTGAACCGCCGGTGCAGCTCGGCCAGGAAGCCGAGCGCGTCTTCGGTGAGCACCTCGTCCTGCCGGGGCAGGACGGCGGGTGCTTCGACGGTGACGGCGGACATGGGCGGTCACTCCTTCAGCGAGACTGGAAACGGATATTAGTTTCCTCATTGCGGAAGATCAATGGCGGCCGGGGTCGGGCAGGTCCCCGGGCTCGTCGATGTCGTCGGGGGCGGCGACGTCACCGCACTCGACCAGTGTGATCTCCCCGGCGTGTTCCCGCAGATACGCCCGCGCACCCTGATCGCCCCGTGCCGCGCGCGCCACCCCCGCGAAGTGGGCGGCCCCCAGGAGCACCGGATGCCCGCGCCGCCGCTCCTCGCCGTAGACGGCCTGGGCCAGCGAATCCGGCGACCGGTAGGCGGCGCGCACCCGCGCCATGGCCGCGGCGCCGATCCACGGCTGGTCGACGAGCGCGACGAGCGCGGCCCGCGCGCCGGTGCCGTCGAGCGAGGCGAGCCCGGCGCGCAGCGACGAGCCCATGCCGGTCTCCCACGCCGGATTCGCCACCACCGTGCAGTCCCCGCCGCCCAGCAGCGCCCGCACCTCGTCGCCCGCCGCCCCGACCACGACATGTACCGGCCCCTTCTCCACCTCTCACGCCGCCGCCGAAGCGGCGCCCCCCCATCCGCCGCCCGCCCCCGGCGGCCAGCAGCAACCCGGCGACGGGGGGAGGCGTCATGCGTTCCTCGGCGGTCCGGTCATGGCCTCGATGACGGCGAAGCCCTTGGCCGGCCCTTCGGGAATGCCGACCTCGACCCCGTGGGGCACCCGGGTCCCGGCGGTGTGGACGGCCTCGTGGGGAACGGGGGAGGTGAGGACCGTGACCGTGCCGTGGTGGTCGGTGGGCGACGCCTGCCACAGGACTTGATCGGGATTCGGCCTGCTCCCGGGAGCCTCATGGGCGGCAGTGGTCATGGCGCGGCACCTCCTTTCGTCAGTCTGGGCCTTCCGGTCACCGCTCCTCAAGCGGTGCGGCCCACGCTACGGGCGCGCCGCTTGGTGAACCGTTTCGGCTGTCGAACATTCACTCGAACGAGAAGAGGCGGCTCAGATGTCCTCGTCCGTGCCCGCCAGGGCCGCCGACAGGTCGGTGGCCACCTCGTGGAGCAGGGGGACCATCTTCTCCGTCGCGGCGTCCGTCATCCGCCCCGCCGGGCCGGAGACCGAGATCGCCGCGGCCGTGGGGGAGTCGGGCACCCGGACGGCGATGCAACGGACGCCTATCTCCTGCTCGTTGTCGTCCACGGCGTAGCCGTTCTCCCGCACCGCGCGCAGCTCCGCGAGGAACGCCTCGGGCGTCGTGATCGTCCGCTCCGTCGCCGAGGGCATCCCCGTGCGGCGCAGCAGCGCGCGGACCTCCCTGTCCGGCAGGCCCGCGAGCAGCACCTTGCCGACGCCGGTGGAGTGCGGCAGCACCCGGCGGCCGACCTCGGTGAACATCCGCATCGAGTGCCGCGACGGCACCTGCGCCACATAGACGACGGCGTCGCCGTCGAGCAGTGCCATGTTCGCCGTCTCGCCGGTCTCCTCCACCAGCCGCGCCAGATGGGGCCGGGCCCAGGTCGCCAGCGGGCGGGCCGCGCTCTCGCCGAGCCGGATCAGGCGGGGGCCGAGCGCGTACCGGCGGTTGGGCTGCTGCCGCACGTACCCGCAGGCGACCAGCGTGCGCATCAGGCGGTGGATGGTGGGCAGCGGCAGCCCGCTGCTGGCGGCCAGCTCGCTCAGTCCGGTCTCGCCGCCGGCGTCCGCCATCTGCTCCAGCAGGGCGAAGGCCCGCTCCAGGGACTGGACCCCGCCGCCGGCGGAGGACTTGCGCACGTCGGAGGGCGGCACGTCGCGTTCCTCATTCGGTAGTAGCGGTCATGGCGCAGCCTACCCGTGCTTGACGTGTGGGCCCGGCCGCCCCAGGATCGTTTCAACAGAACGTTGAAGTAGCCAAAGAAGCGGAAGAAGCCGAGGAGGTGCCGTGACCGGTGCCGGTGCCGAACTGGTGCTGCGCTCGACCCGCGTGATCACGCCCGAGGGGGCGCGCGCCGCCTGTGTGGCCGTGGCGGACGGCCGGATCACCGCCGTGACGCCGCACGACGCGCCGCCACCGCCCGGCGCCCGCCTCGTGGACTACGGGGACGCGGCGCTGCTGCCCGGGCTGGTCGACACCCATGTGCACATCAACGATCCGGGCCGGACCGCGTGGGAGGGCTTCGCCACCGCGACCCGCGCGGCGGCGGCCGGCGGGATCACCACCGTCCTCGACATGCCGCTCAACAGCGTCCCGCCGACCACCACCCCCGCCCACCTCGCCGTCAAACGGGACACCGCCGCCGGCCGGGTGCACGTCGACACCGGGTTCTGGGGCGGCGCCGTCCCGGGGAACACCGGCGACCTCAAGTCCCTGCACGAGGCCGGGGTGTTCGGCTTCAAGTGCTTCCTGTCCCCGTCCGGCGTCGAGGAGTTCCCCGAGCTGGCCCCGGACGAACTGGCCGCGGCCATGGCCGAGATCGCCGGGTTCGGCGGCCTGTTGATCGCGCACGCCGAGGACCCGGGCCACCTGGCCGCCGCGCCGCCCGCGGACGGCAGCGTCCGTTACGCCGACTTCCTCGCCTCCCGCCCGCCGGCGGCGGAGACCGAGGCCGTCGCCCTGCTGATCCGGCTGGCGCGGCGGCTCGACGCCCGCGTCCACGTGCTGCACCTGTCGTCCGCCGACACACTGCCGCTGATCGCGGAGGCCAAGGCGTCGGGCGTGCGGATCACGGCCGAGACCTGCCCGCACTTCCTGACCCTGACGGCGGAGGAAGTGCCCGACGGCGCCACCGAGTTCAAGTGCTGCCCGCCCATCAGGGAGGCCGCCAACCAGGATTCGCTCTGGGCCGGTCTGGCGGACGGTGTCATCGACTGCGTCGTCTCCGACCACTCGCCCTGCACCGCCGACCTCAAGGTGCCGGATTTCGGGGCGGCGTGGGGCGGTATCGCCTCCCTTCAACTCGGCCTGCCCGCCGTGTGGACAGCCGCCCGCGCGCGCGGCCTCGGGCTGCCGGACGTGGCCCGCTGGATGGCCACCGCCCCCGCCCAACTGGCCGGGCTGGCGGGCCGGAAGGGCGCCATCGCCCCCGGCCACGACGCCGACTTCGCGGTGTTCGACCCGGAGGCGACGTTCACCGTGGACCCGGCCGCCCTCCACCACCGCAACCCGGTCACCGCCTACGCGGGCCGCACCCTGCGCGGTGTGGTGCTCGCCACCTGGCTGCGCGGGCGTCGGACGGCGGAGCACGGGCAAGTCACCGAACGGGCCGGGAAGCTCCTGGAAAGGACAGCACCTCCGACATGAGCACCGCACCAGCCGTCTTCATCGGCGACGCCGCCCCCTACGGCGGCGGCGACCCGTATGCCGACTACCGCGCGCCGGACCCGTCCGCCGTCCCGTTCGCGCATCTGCCCGACCTGGCCGACCGCAGGCTGGGCGGCTCGGTCGTCGCCGCCAGCGACGAGTTCTTCGCCGAACGGGAGAACCTGCTGAAGCCGGGGCGGCCGGAGTTCGACCCGGAGGCGTTCGGCCACAAGGGCAAGATCATGGACGGCTGGGAGACCCGGCGCCGGCGCGGCACCTCCGCCGACGCCCCGCACCCGGCGGACGGGGACCACGACTGGGCCGTCGTCCGGCTCGGCGTGGCGGGCGTGGTGCGCGGCGTCGTCGTGGACACCGCGCACTTCCGGGGCAACTACCCGCAGGAGGTGGGCCTGGAGGGCGCCTCGGACCCCGAGAACGGCGGGAGCTGGATCGAGTTGGTGCCCCGCACTCCGGTCGGCGGGCACGCCGCCAACGTCTTCCCGGTGACGGCCGAACGGCGGCTGACCCACGTGCGGTTGAAGCAGTACCCGGACGGCGGGGTGGCCCGGCTGCGGGTGCACGGGGAGGCCGTGCCGGACCCGGCGTGGCTGGACGCCGTGGGGGCGTTCGACCTCGCGGCGCTGGAGAACGGCGGGGTGGTGGAGGACGCCTCCGACCGTTTCTACTCGCCGCCCGTGCACACCATCTACCCCGGCCGTCCCCGGACCATGGAGGAGGGCTGGGAGACCCGCCGCCGCCGCGACCGGGGCCACGACTGGCTGCGGTACCGCCTCGCCGGCGAGGGCGTGATCCGGGCCGTCGAGATCGACACCGGCAGCTACAAGGGCAACGCGCCCGGCTGGGCCGCCCTTTCGGTGCGGGTGGGCGCGGCGGACCGCGACGAGTGGCGCGAGATCCTGCCCCGGACCCGCCTGTCGCCGGACACCGTCCACCGTTTCGTGCTCGACGCCGGGACCGTTCCGCCCGCGACGCACGCGCGGCTGGACGTCTACCCGGACGGCGGCCTGGCCCGGCTGCGCCTGCACGGAACGCTCACGGCCGAGGGCGCGCGGCGCCTGGCGGCCCGCTACCGGGACCTGGGCGGCGGGGCGCCGGGTGACGCGCGGGATGCCGTGAGGTGAAGGGTGTGGAGCCCGCGCGGCATCCTGTGAACACCTGAAGGAATTCCGCGACGCGTGGTTGACGGGAGCCGTGCTACGCGCGTCACACTATTGGCATGGGCATGAATCCCCGTACCGTAGCGGCCCGGACCGGCGCCATCGGCGCACTGCTCTCGACGCTGCTCGTCGGCGGCTGGCTCACGCCGGCCACCGCGGCCACCGCCCCCCACTCCACGACCGCCGTCGCCACCGAGGTCACCCCGCTCGCCTTCGGCGACATCTGCTACAGCGACCTGCCCGCCGAAGCCCACGACACCCTGGACCTGATCGAGGCCGGCGGCCCCTTCCCGTACCCGCAGGACGGCGGGACCTTCTACAACCGCGAGGGCCTGCTCCCCAGCCACCCGACCGGCTACTACCACGAGTACACCGTGGAGACCCCCGGCAGCGACACGCGCGGCGCGCGGCGGATCGTGACCGGGGACTCGTACCAGGAGGACTACTACACCGCGGACCACTACGAGTCCTTCGACCTGATCGACTACACCTGCTGACAGGCCCGCCGAACCGGCGTCCCCCCACACAGGCGCCGGGACCGTCCCCCACACGGTCCCGGCGCCTGTGTGGGGGGACTCCGTGATATTTGTCGCACTGCTAGCGTTGCTGTTTGGATATGTTTGTATTTTACGGGTGTGCCCCACCGCCGATACGTCTCGTATCCTCTTCGCCGGCAGCGTCGGAGGGGAATAAGAGACAGCTCGGCGAGACCGCGCAGCACCAGCCGGCCCAGCGCGGGAACCACTATCAGCGGGGCGAGCGCGACGCGCAGCGACGTGGCGTCGGCCACCACACCGATGAGTGGACTGGCGAGACCGCCCACACTGACGGTCAGGATCACCCCGGCCGCGGCCAGGACGGTCAGCGCGTACAACCGTCGCCCGCCCGAATCGCCCCGTGAGCGTGCCCCGGCGAGGTATAGGACGAACAGGGCGACCGTTCCCGCCTCGACAGCGGTGACGGCTGACGGCGGGCGGTGGTCCACAATCCGGAAAGCATGCGCGCGGGACACGACCTCGCACCATAATGAGCGCCAACTACCAAAGCGAGGTGGGCAGTTGGCGTCCGAACGACACTTACCCCGGACGGGGATGCCGCGGCGCGGAGGCCATGCCCCCCTGGGCCACAGTCGCAAACGCGACGTGTCGCCCGGCGCAGGCCCCGCTGCCGCCGTCGGCCACCGCCCGTTCCCCTTCTCTCGTCCGCAGGAGTCGCCGCCACTCTTTCGAGGGAATGGTGGGGCGACGGGAGACAGTCGTTGTCCATCACGTCACTGCCCTCGCAGGCAAGGGTGAATCCCGCGGGCTGGGCGCGACGGGGCCTTTCCCGGCCTCTCTTCTCGGCGGCGATTCCCGCCTTCTTTCGCAGAGGCGAAGCGCTCTCGTACGGTCTGTCGATGGGTCGTCACGTACCGTACGATCCAGAGAAGTCGGACAGGGGAGGTGAACCCATGGCCTATGTGCCTCCGCAAGTCACCGTTCTGGGGTCGGTTCACGACGTGACGCTCGGAACGATCGCCGAGGATTCCCAGGATGAGGACCGCTACTTCTTCAACACCGGGGAGGGGACCGAGGAATTCGGCGAAGGACAACACTGACTCGGTCGTCGTGTCGTTCGGCCGTCGCCCGGTGGGTATTCAGGGCGACGGCTCCCCTCTCTGGAGCTTTTATGCGATGGGTAGCCGGTTGGCAGCATCACGCGGATCCCGCTCCGGTCACACCGGCTGCCGAACATGCCGATATCGGCTGTCGAGCGGATCAGGCGTGGGCTGTCGGAATGCCGCGTGTCGTTTCCGTCGCCGACCGTACGTCACGCCTGACTCTCGTCGGGTGGTGCGGTGCGACCGAGGCGCAGATACGGCAGGGGCTTTCCCGCGCCCGACGAGGCGACTGGGGTGCTCTCACGTGCTGGCCCGGTTCGTATCTGGCCGTTTCCACGGAAGCCGGGCGGACGGTTCTGGTCAACGACTTGGCCGGCGTCTGGCCGGTCCACCACATGGCGTATCGCGGCGGCTGGCTCTGGGCGACGACCGTCAGGCCCCTGGTGGCGTTACGGGCGGCCAGGATCGACGCGGAGTTCCTGACCGGCCTGCTCGCCGTCCCCCTGGTGGAGGAACTGCGGCAGGGGCGGTCGGCCTGGGAGGGCGTGCGGAGCGTGCCGCCGGGGCACGCTCTGGTGCTCAGTCGTGGACGAGCCGCGGCGGAACCTTACGCCACGGCGGTCGACACACCGCGGGACTTCCCTTCCGCCGCAAGTCGTCTGCGCGAAGCCCTTACCGAAGCCGTGAGCCTGCGTACGCGGCAGGCGCGGGTGGTCACGGCGGATTTATCCGGTGGGCTGGATTCGACCACTGTGGCGGTTCTCGCCGGCCCACAGCGGCCCGTTTTCACAGTGACCTATACCGATCGACGGATTTGTAATGACGATGACGTGCGGCACGCCGACACCGCGGTTCAGGCGACGCCCGGACTTGAGCAGCACATGGTGCACGGAGACGATTCGGCTCTCCCGTACGGAAGGCTCACCGACATCCCGCCCACGGATGCCCCATGTCTTGACGTTCTGACGCTGGCCCGGCGCACGACGTATCTGACTCCGGCCGCTCGGCGCGGCAGCACCGTCCACCTGACCGGCAATGGCGGGGACGCGGTGTTGTCGACATCGCCCGCCTTTCTCGCCGATCTGGTGACCTCGGGGCGTCATCGAGAGGCCGTGCGGGAGACGATGGCGCGTGCGCGCCTGTGGAAAGTCACGGCACACCGGCTGCTTCGCGCCGTTTATGCCTTGGGACGGTCCTCCTACCCGGAGGCGCTGCTTCTTCTCGCCGACCAGCTCAACGGCACCGGGAAGCGTCCGACCGGGTTGGCGAGCACCTTCTCCTGGACGGTTCCCTCCGCGGCGGTGAGCTGGCTCCTGCCCGAGGCGAGGGTGCGGCTCGCCCGGCGGATCGCCGAGCTCGAACGGTCCGCTTCCCGGAACGAGCCGCCCGGGCAGTGGCGCGACTGGCGCGGCTTGCGCTGGTTCGGCGCCGGGCACGCTCAGTACGTAGCGGTCGGCGAGCTGCTCGGACTCGACATCGCCTCACCGTTCCTGGACAACAGCGTGGTCCGGGCGACACTCACGCTCCCCTCGTGGCAGCGAGCCGCCGCCCGCCAGCTCAAGCCGCAGCTCCGGGCGGCCATGGCGGGCCGATTACCCGAATCGATCCTGACCCGCCGCACGAAGGCCACCTTCACGAGCCACGGCTATGCCGGTCTCCGGGCTCACCGTGAGGAGCTGCGGGCACTGCTGGAGGGTTCGCGTCTGGCCGCCCTCGGGCTTCTCGACTCCGCGAAGGCGATCGCCGCCCTGGAGCGGGGCGCCGAGGGACTGCCGACTTCGCTCGCGGCGCTCGACAGTGTCCTGGCGGCCGAAGCCTGGTCCCAGGCCGGGCCGCACACCGGGACGTGGTGGCGCACCCGGAGGGAGCCGCGCGATGCTCCAACAGCCTGACTTACGAGTCACTCGATGGGCCGCTCCGGTGTTCGATCCGGAGGGGCACTCCGCGCTGGTCCTCGACCTGCGGACAGGTACCTGGCTGCACCTCAACGAAGCGGCCGCCGCCTTCCTGCGCCAGATCGCGCGGGGATGCGGCACGCGTCAAGCGATCGCCGTACTCGCCGAGGACTTCGGCGTCCCCGCCCAGCGACTGGCCGACGACATGGCGCCTCTCATCGAATCCCTGGTCCGACGCCGACTCCTGGAGCGTCTGTGATGAGCACCCCCATGGCTCTGCCCGCCGACGACCATGCCGTCCCCGTTCGGCACCGCGCAGCCGGGGTCTTGGGCCTTGTCGCCGCTTCGGCGCTGTTGAGGCTCCGGTTCCGGGCGACGGTCGCCGCGGTTCGCGCGCTCCGGCGCGTTCCGTTGGCGGAGGCGACGTTCGAGGAGGCCGCCGGCATTGTGGCCGGCTGTGCCTGGGCGGCTCGCGCGTGGCCGGGGCGGGCCGCGTGCGTGGAGTTGTCCCTGGCCGCGGTCGTCTCGGCCGCCGTGCAGGGCCGACGTCTGACCTGGGTGCTCGGCGCCCGGTTCGGACCCACCGCGACGCACGCGTGGAACGAGGCCGAGGGGCGTCCCGTCGGTGAGCCTTCCGAGCCTGACCACCCCTGGCATGTCGCCATCCGTCTGTAAATCCCACCGTTCACCGACCGAGGAGCAGTGCCACCGTGGAAACCGAGACCAGGGCCGTCGACCGGGCGGTCGCCGCTGTCAGTGAGGTGCCGTATCGGGGGGAGAACGGCCGGGCGGTCCGGCAGACGACTCCGGCGGAGGTGATCGCGCGGCATCTGCGGCTGTTCGATGTGCGGCCGGGGATGCGGGTGCTGGAGGTCGGGACCGGCTCGGGCTACTCGGCGGCGCTGCTGTCGGAACTCGTCGGTCCCTCGGGGGAAGTCGTCAGTGTCGACGTCGAGGCGTCCCTCGTCGAACGGGCCCGGGACGTCCACCGGCGGACCGGGCGGCACAACATCACGTCCGTCACCGGCGACGGCTTCGCGGGACACACGCCCGCCGCGCCGTTCGACCGGGTCGTCGGGTGGACGACACCGCCCCTCCTGCCGCGCGCGTGGCTGGAGCAGACGCGCCCGGGAGGCGTGGTCCTGGCGCCGGTGCCGTGTGCTCCGATGCTCTACTCGACGGTGATGCTCAGGACCCTGGTGGCCGACGACCACACACCTGTGGACGCGAGCGCGCACCGGGGGCAGTACGTGCCGATGCGCACCGCCGCCGTGCCGTCCGCCGGTCTGATCGAGGCGTCGCGCCCGCGTGAGGGCGGCGGGGAGTTCTACCTGTCGGCGCCCTGGCTGCGCGGTCGGGGCGGGGAGTTGGCCGAGGAGGTCTTCTCACGTCTCCTGGCGGCTCCCCACAGCGAGCCGTTCGACGAGAAGTGGCCGGAGGTCGAGCACCTCAAGACCTGGCTGATGGCCGGCGGTGTGGAGCATCTCAGCGTGGCCGGCATCGGGCGGGAGACCGCCATCGGCATCACCACGCCCGACAGCGTCGGGCTGGCCGTTCTCTTCCCGGAGACGCGGTTCCTCGCGGATTCGGGCCGTTCCCCCGCGCTGGCACAGCTCCACGCCCTGATCCGGCGGTGGCGTGAGGCGGCCCGTCCGCGCGTCGAGGATCTCGTGCCACGCTTCGAGGAGGCCGCCGAGGGGTGGCGGCTCAGGCTGGCCCCGCCCGCCTGAGTGCCCGTTCGTACGCGGTGGCCAGGGACAGCAGGAGGGGTTCGGCGGTGTGGTGGGTGATCAGGTGGAGGCCCGTGGTCCGGGTGGCGGGGGGGGCTGGCTCTTATACCCATCCGACACCGCCTTTAACCGGGGTTGGCTAGCTCTCGGGGGGGTGCGAGTCACGTAAGAACCGAAAAGGCACGGACGTGGTGGTGACCATGTCGTATTTTTTTTTTTTCAAGCAGAAGACGGCATACGAGGTTTCTGCCTGTCTCGTGGGCTCGGAGATGTGTATAGGAGACAGTGGGGGTCGCGAGTACGTCGCAGCGGGTGAACAGGGCGGCCAGGGCGGCGTCGTTGAGGGTGCGGGCGGCCGGGACGCCGGCGCGCAGCGCCGTCCAGGCGGCGGCCGGGTCCCGCAGGCGGACCGGGAGGTCCAGCACGGTGACCGGGAGGCGGGACAGGGCGGCGCGGGCAGCCCGCGCGACGGCGGGGGCCGTGTCGGCATAGCCGAGGGTGGCGGACCAGACGACCCGCGGCACGGTGGTGGGCGGCGCCGGGAGAGCGCCGGCGATCGCCGTCAGGTACGCCGCCGCGTCCGCGGCGTGGCGGGTGAGGACGCCGCCGACGTTCAGGCCGGCGCGGTCGCGGGGCGGGAGGCGGCCGTTGGTCGGTTTCAGGCCCAGCACGCCGCACCACGCCGCCGGTATCCGCACCGAGCCCGCGCCGTCGCTGCCGGTGGCCAGCGGGACCATGCCCGTCGCCACCGCGACCGCCGAGCCGGCCGACGAGCCGCCGGGGGAGAGGGACGGGTCCGACGGGTTCAGCGTGCGGCCCCGGTCCGTGCGGCCCCACGTCTGCCACACCGTGCCACGGCCGGGAACGGCCGTGGCGCCCACCGGGACGCAACCCGCCGCCAGCAGCCGCCGGCTCTGCGCCGACGACAGGCCCTCCGTGGCCTTCACCCCGATCGGGACCCCGGCCAGCGGCAGCCGGTCACCGAGGCGGATCGCGCGGTCCACCTCCCGGGCGGCCTCCGTCACCGGCCAGACCGCCGTGAACGCCCGCACCGAGCCGTCGACGCGGTCGATCGCCCGCAGCGCCGCCGCCGCGACCTCGGCCGCCGACAGCTCCCGTGCCCGCACCGCCGCCGCGATCTCCACGGCCGGCAGCCGCGCGTACTCCTCGTCCCGCATCACGCGAAGTGAACTGCCGCGCACCGTCCGCGTCAAGGCTCGGAGCGCGCCCGCCGTCCGGCCGGGTAGGGCACAATCGGACGCGATGAGTACCTACCGTGAGCGCGCGCATCGCCAGACGGCCCGGGCGACGGTGCTGAGCGCCATCGCCACCCGCGAGCGCCGCTCACATCTGTCCGCGCCGCGCGTGCCGACCGTCGGCATCGACATCGGCGGCACGAAGGTCATGGCCGGGGTCGTGGACGCCGATGGCACGGTCCTGGAGCGGGTGCGGACGGAGACGCCCGACAAGTCCAAGAGCCCCAAGGTGGTCGAGGACACCATCGCCGAGTTGGTGCTCGACCTCTCCGACCGGCACGACGTGCACGCCGTGGGGATCGGCGCCGCCGGGTGGGTGGACGCCGACCAGTCGCGCGTGCTGTTCGCCCCGCACCTGGCCTGGCGCAACGAGCCGCTGCGCGACGCGCTGGCCGCCCGGCTGGTGGTGCCGATCCTGGTGGACAACGACGCGAACACCGCCGCCTGGGGCGAGTGGCGGTTCGGCGCGGGCCGGGGCGCCGAGCACCTGGTGATGATCACGCTGGGCACCGGCATCGGCGGCGCGATACTGGAGGGCGGCCGGGTCAAGCGCGGCGCCTACGGGGTGGCCGGGGAGTTCGGGCACATGCAGGTCGTGCCGGGCGGCCACCGCTGCGCCTGCGGGAACCGCGGCTGCTGGGAGCAGTACAGCTCCGGCAACGCGCTGGTCCGCGAGGCGCGCGAGCTGGCCGCGGCGGACTCGCCGGTCGCGCACCACATCCTGGACCGGGTGGGCGGCGAGGTCGCCGAGATCACCGGTCCGCTGATCACCGACCTGGCCCGCGAGGGCGATCCGATGTGTGTGGAGCTGTTGCAGGACATGGGCCGCTGGCTGGGCGTCGGCATCGCCAACCTGGCCGCCGCGCTGGACCCGGCCCGCTTCGTCGTCGGCGGGGGCGTGAGCGACGCCGACGACCTGCTCATCGAGCCGGCCCGCGAGGCGTTCCGTCGGCACCTCACCGGGCGGGGGTACCGGCCGGAGGCGGAGATCGTCCGGGCCGAACTGGGCACCGACGCGGGCATGGTGGGCGCCGCCGACCTGGCCCGGCTGGTCGCCCGGCGCTTCCGCCGCGCCAACCGGCGCCGCGCCGAACGCGCCCACCGGGGCGCCGCGTTCGAGCTGCGGCTGCCGCCGCGGGGCCGGGCGGCCCGGCCATGACCGGCGCCCCCACGAGCGCGTCCGGCGTGGGCGCCTCCCCGCAGCGGCCCCCGAGGCGACCGCGCCACCGCTGGCTCGCGGCGATCGTCGTCTTCCTGCTGATCGCGATCCCGGCCGCGTATCTCGCGCTGTCCGCCTACCAGAGCCGCGACAGCGGCGAGGACAAGGCCCGTTCGGCGTCGGCGCGCGCGCTGATCTACGAGTGGCCGAGCAAGGTGATGCGCCGCATCTACGACGTGCCGATCCCCAACGGCGCCGGGTACGTGGGGTATTACGAGACGAACTCCTGGGACGAGTCCACGCTGTACGTGGAGTTCCGGTGCTCGCCCGGCCAGCTCACCGCGTTCCTGGAGGAGTTGGGAACGGACCGGTCGGCGCTGGCCGAGGCCACCGTGACCATCGGCCGGTCGCGCGCGGACGTGATCGGCTGGCAACTCGACGATCCCACGCGGACCTTCGCGGGCACGGTCGTGCAGCAGTCGGAGCAGGAGCCCGAGGTGTCGGTCACGGTCGATCTGACGCGGGAAGAGCGGCCCCGGGTCTATGTCGTCTCCACCACCAACCCCTGACCCGCCCGTTCGGACGCCATGAACGGCCCGCGCGATGGGATCTCCCGCCGCCGGACGGCGGGTGCACGGTGATCCCGCCGCCCGGGTGAACGCGACGCCGGGGTCGTCGCGTTCACCGCGCACGCGGTGATCTTCACCCGCGAGGACGAGGACTGGATCCGGGCGGCGCTGCGCGCGTGCTCCGCCGACTCCCTGGCGTCCGGCGTTCCTCACTGCGCTGTCGGCCCGCACCGGCCGGCGCGCCGACACCGTCCACCTGCTGACCGTCGCCCAACCCCTCCCGGGCCGCCCGGAGTTGGCGCTGCGCGAGATCGGGCGCCAGGAGCATCCGGGGGTGGCGCGGGCGCTGAGGTTCCGCGACGGCGTGCGGGTGTCCGCCGCCGAGGGCGGGATCGGGGTGCTCGGGCGCGGCGTCGCCGGGCGCCGGGAGACGGCGATCGAGGTGGACGAGGCGGCCCGTGGCCGGGGCCTGGATCGCGCCCTGGCCACGGCCACCCGCCATCTCGTCCCGGACGGCGAGCCGCTGTGGGCCCAGCAGGCACCGGGCAACGCGCGGAGCGTGCGGGTCTTCCAGGCCGCGGCCCACCGCCCGGTCGGGGCGGAGGCGTTGCTGGTCGCGGCGTGACGGCGGCGGTTCCCGTGCGCGGGGCGCGCGGGTCAGAGGTGGTTCTCGGCGACGCGGCGGGCGACGCGTTCCAGCAGGGGGGCGGCCCGGGCGACGCAGACGGCGGGGTCGGGCTCCTCGTCGGTCAGGGGATAGGCCCGGTCGATCCCGGCGGCACGCAGGGTGTCCTCGTCCAGGGTCAGCCTGCCGCAGACCGCGACGACCGGTTTACCGGCCGCGCGTGCCGCCGCCGCGACACCGGCCGGGGCCTTGCCGCGGAGGGTCTGCTCGTCCAGGGAGCCCTCGCCGGTGATCACCAGATCGGCGCGGTCGAGGGCGGCGGTGAAGCCGAGGACGTCGAGCAGCACGTCGATGCCGGGCCGGAAGACGGCGTTCAGGCCGAGGAGCGCGCCGAAGCCGACGCCGCCCGCCGCTCCCGCACCGGGCGCCCGGGCCGCGTCGGCGGCGCGCGCGCCCAGGGTGCGCTCCAGGACGCGGGACAGGTTCGTCAGGGCGCCGTCCAGCGCCTCGACCTCGACCGGGTCGGCGCCCTTCTGCGGGCCGTAGACGGCGGCGGCGCCGTTCGGCCCGGTCAGCGGGTTGTCCACGTCGCTCGCGAGGACGAACTCCGTGTCCTTCAGCCGGGGATCGAGCCCGGACAGGTCGGCCTCGGTCAGCTCGCGCAGCGGTCCGCCGCCGTGCGGCAGCGGGTCGCCGTCGGCGTCCAGCAGCCTGGCGCCGAGGGCGGTCAGCATCCCGGCGCCGCCGTCCGTGGTGGCCGAGCCGCCGACGCCGAGCACGACCGTGCGCGCCCCGGCGTCGAGGGCAGCCGTGATCAGCTCGCCGGTGCCGAACGTGGTCGCGGTCATCGGCGCGAACGTGAACGGCGGCAGCAGCCGCAGCCCCGACGCCTGCGCCATCTCGACCACGGCGACGTCGTCGCGCAGCGCGAACGACGCGGTGACCGGCAGCCCCAGCGGTCCGGTGACCTCGACCTCCCGGGCGGTGAAGCCGCCCGCGACGGCCGCGTCGACCGTTCCGTCGCCGCCGTCGGCGACCGGCAGCGACTCGATCCCCGCCGCCGGCCGCACGGCGCGGATACCGGCCGCGACATGCCGCCCGACCTCGGCGGCCGTCAGCGAACCCTTGAACTTGTCCGCGGCGATGAGCACGTTCCCGGTCATGTCGGCCTCCTCGGTGCCTCGGGCCGACCCTATCCACGGCCGTCCGCGCCCACACCCGGACCGGCGTCCGGTGCGACGGTCAGACCGCGCGGCGCAGCCGGCGCCAGACGGCCTTGGCCGCGTTGTGGCCCGACATGCCGTGCACCCCGGGCGCGGGCCAGGAGGCGGACGAGCAGAGGAAGACGGCGGGGTGCGCGGTGGCGTACGGGTTGAACCGGGCCCGGGGCCGGAACATCGTCTGGAGGCCGGAGAACGCGCCGCACGCGATGTCGCCGCCCACGTAGTTCGCGTTGCGGCGCTCCAGCTCGGCGGGCCCGGCGGTCGCGCGGGCCAGCACCAGATCGCGGAAGCCGGGCGCGAACCGCTCGATCTGCCGTTCGATCGCGTCAGTGAGATCGCCGTCCCACCCGTTGGGCACATGTCCGTAGACCCAGAACACCTGCTTGCCCTCCGGTGCCCGCGAGGGGTCCACCACGCCGGGCTGGGAGGTGATCAGGAACGGCACGTCCGGCGCGCGGCCGTCCACGGCCGCCGCGCGCAGGGCCGCGTTGATCTCGCGGGTGCCGGGCCCGAGGTGGACGGGGCCGGCCCGCCGCGCCGCCTCGGAGCGCCACGGCACCGGGCCGTCCAGCGCGTAGTCGATCTTGAACACGGCGGCGCCGTACCGGAAGTGGTCGAACGCCCGGCCGAGCCCGGCGATCCTGGCGAGCGCGGTGGGCGAGGTGTCGAAGACGTACGCCCGCGCGGGCGGCAGCTCGTCCAGCCGTTTCACCTCGACGCCGGTGTGCACGGTCCCGCCGAGCGCGCGCAGGTACCCGGCGAGCGCGTCCGAGATCGCCTGCGACCCGCCGCGCGCCACCGGCCAGCCGACCTCGTGCGCGGCCAGCGCGAACACCAGGGCGATGGCGCTGGTCGCGAGCGTGGTCGTGGGCGCGATGACGTGCCCGGCCAGGCCGGACAGCAGGGCGCGGGCGGGCTCGTCGCGGAAGCGGCGGGTCAGCCAGGAGACGGGCTGGATGCCGTTGACGCCGAACCGCGCCAGGGTGACCGGGTCGCGCGGCGGCCCGTCCCAGGGCACCTTGAGGAAGTCCCCGACGAGCGTCTCCCACTTGCCGAGATAGGGCGCGAGCATCCGCCGGTACGTCCCGGCGTCGCGCGGGCCGAGCGAGGCGGCCGTCTCCCCCGGCGAGGGGGAGAGCACGGCGGCGCGGCCGTCGGGGAAGGGGTGGGCCAGGGCCAGCTCGGGGTGCAGCCAGGTCAGGCCGTACTTCTCCAGCGGCATCCGGTTGAACGCGGGGGAGCCGACGCCCATGGGGTGGACGGCCGAGCACGGGTCGTGCCGGAAGCCCGGCAGCGTCAGCTCCTCCGTCCGGGCGCCGCCGCCGACGGTCTCCTTGGCCTCGAACACCTCGACCGACAGGCCCCGGCGGGCCAGCTCGACGGCGGCCGTCAGCCCGTTCGGCCCCGCTCCCACGACGACGGCGTCACACAAGGACGGCACTTACGGCTCCCCTCGCCGGTGAGATCGAAGTTCGGGTCAGGCGACCGCTCCGGGGCGGCCCGCGGTCAGGAACCCGAGGATACGCCGAGCGGTGGCCTCGTCACGCGCCGCCGTGAACGGCAGCGCGTTGTCCCCGGCGAGAGCGAACGACTCGCCGCTGATCGTCAGATGAGCGCCACCGGCCTCACCGACGAGCAGCAGTCCGGCGGCGTGGTCCCAGGCCAGTTCCCAACTGAACGCGACCGCGTCCAGGTGTCCGGAGGCGACGGCCAGGTACTCCAGACCGGCCGAGCCGCAGGGGCGGGGCGCGACGCCGTCCGTCCACAGGCCCGACAAGGCGCGCTTCTGGTCGTGGGTGGTGTAGTCGGGGTGGGAGCACGCCACCTCCAGCACCTTGCCGGACGGCGGGGAGCCCGCGGTGAGCGGCTCGCCGTTCAGCCACGCGCCCGCTCCGCGCCGGGCGTGCGCGAGAGACTCGCGCGCCGGGGCGTAGGTCCAGGAGGCGAGCACCTCGCCTCGGTGCGCCAGGGCGACCAGGGTGCAGAACCCGGGTTCGCCGCGCACGAACTGGCGGGTGCCGTCGACCGGATCGACGATCCACACCGGAGCGTCGCCCCGCAGGGCCGCGTAGCCCTCGGGGTCCTCGTGCACGCTCTCCTCGCCCACCACCGCCGACCCGGGCAGGATGCGGGTCAACTCGCCCGCCAGACGCCGTTCGGCGTTGCGGTCGGCGATGGTCACCAGGTCGTGCGGTCCGGACTTGACGGTCACCTCGTGCGCGGCCAGGCGCTGCCAGCGCGGCATGATCTCCACGGCCGCCGCCTCACGCACCGCGGCCTCGACATCCGCCACCAGCTTTTCGTCGATCATGTGTCCATCGAAACATGACACGTCCGACATGCCCGCCGGGGGTCGAGGGCTGAGACGGCGGCGGGCCGTCCGGCGGCGATCCGCCGGGCGCGGGTTCAGGCGACGCCGGCCCGGCGCAGCTCGCTGGTCACCGCGTAGTGGTGGCTCGGGGAGACCTTGCTGGCGGCGTCCAGCAGCAGGGGCACCACGACCTCGGGCGCCGTGGCCGCCGCGCGGGCGGCCTCCTCCGCCGTCCTGGCCTGGACGAGCGCCGCCAGCAGGGTGACGGCCTCCTTGCCGTGGCCCGCCGACCACAGCTCGGCCGCGATGCTGCCCGCCTCGGTCGCCGGGCGCGCCGCGCCCTGGCGCAGCAACTGGCCGCAGTCCCGCTCCCGGCCCGCCTCGGCCAGGGCCTCCGCCGCCGAGACCAGCGGCCCCGGCGGCAGCGTGGCGGCCTCCCACAGCAGGGTGGTCAGGTCGGAGAGCATGCCGGTGCGTTCCATCTCGGCCACCAGCGCCGGGAGTCGCTCGGGCGGGCCGCTCGCGGCCTCGCACAGCACCACGTGTGCCGCGCCGTTGAGCCCGTCGGCGCGCAACTGCCGCAGTCGCTCGGCGATGTCGAGAGCGGCCCGGTGATCCTCCGGGGTCGGTGAGAACCGCGGCTCGGGTCTGATCTCCACCCGCACCGCCCCGGCGAACCGGGAACCCCTCAGCGGCGGGGCCCCGCCCGTCTCGGTCTCGGGGTCGGCCGGGATGACGGGCGCGGGCACGGGCACCGGCGCCGCGGTCGGGGCCGCCGTCTCGTCGAGACCGGCGAACCGCGCGCCGCGCGGGCGCCGCACGGCCTTGACCACGGGGGCCGGCGCGGGGGCCGGCGAGGACGTCTCGGGGACCCCGGCGCCCAGCGCGTCGAGGCGGGCCCGCGTCTCGGCGCGGCGGGACAGCAACCGCCCCTGGTCGTCCCGCGCCCACAGCCGCAGCGCGGCGAACCGTTCGGCGTCGAACTCCCGGCCCGTCCGCCGGGCGGTCTCCTCGGCGGCGGCCAACTGCCGTTCCCGCGTCTCGACTTCGCGCTGGGCCCGGTCGAGTTCCAGCAGCCGGCGGGTGAGCGTCTCCCGGCCGCCGGGCAGCGCGTCCTCGGCGCGGGTGGTGGCGTCGTAGGCGTCGCGCAGACGCTGACCCATCTGCTGCGCGGCGGCCGGGCCTTGACGGCCCGCCAGATCCTGGAGCAGGTCGGCGACGGCGTCCCAGGGCGGTAGTTCACGGCCCGTCAGCCATGCCTGTAGCTGCTCGCCGTTGCGCCGGCCGAAGGCCGCGAACCAGCCGTCGTCCGGGTCGAGAACATGTGTGACCGCCCGGAGTTCGGTCGTGAAGGCGGCCAACCGGGCCGTCATATCGTGCTGAGCCAAGCGCACATCCGCCATAACGGTACTGAACCCAAGTCGGTTGCTGATCGTGTTCCCGGTTGGTTACGGGTTGTTTTCGAGCTGCTCTTTCCGGCCTTTGCCCGTTCCGCGAGTGTGTGCGGACGGCCGGCGCGCGAAGTGGCGGGCCGTTCCGGCGTTCCGCCACCCAGGGTCCCACGACGGTCACGCCGTGGTCGCGCTGTCGGGGTCCGGTGAGGGTTTTCCGGCCAATCCGCGCCGCCCAGGTCACCGAGCCGGGCGCGCGGGACCGGTGGTGATCGGGGTGAACGGGCGGCGGAGCCTAGGCTTTCCGGCATGACGCGCATGAGCGGCGGCGAGAGCCAGGACCCCGGCGGGCGCCCGCTGGTGGCCATCCTCAGCGGTGCCGGTATCTCGACGGACTCCGGCATCCCCGACTACCGGGGGCCGTCCGGCCTGTGGCGGCGCGACCCCGAGGCCGAGAAGCTGGTCACCTACGACTACTACCTCAACGACGCGGACGTCCGCCGCCGTTCGTGGCTGATGCGCCGCGACAGCCCGGTGTTCCGGGCCGCGCCGAACGCCGCGCACGAGGCGATCGTCCGGCTGGAGCGGTCGGGGGTACCCGTCCGCGTCATCACGCAGAACGTGGACGGCCTCCACCAGGCCGCCGGGCTGTCCCCGCGCAAGGTCGTCGAACTGCACGGCAACGCCCGGTCCGTGCTGTGCGTCGTCTGCGGCGCGCGCGGCACGACGGAGGACGCGGTGGCGCGGGTGGAGGCGGGGGAGCCGGACCCGGCGTGCGAGGAGGGCGGCGGCATCCTGAAGACGGCCACCGTGATGTTCGGGCAGGCGCTGGACCCGGAGCGGCTGGGGGAGGCGGTGGCGATCGCGCGGGCCTGTGACGTGTTCATCGTGGTCGGCAGCAGCCTCCAGGTGCGGCCCGCCGCCTCCCTCCCCGGGGTCGCGGCGGACCACGGCGCCCGCCTGATCATCGTCAACGCCGAGCCGACCCCGTACGACGACCTCGCGGACGAGGTGATCCGGGAGCCGATCGGCACCTCGTTCCCGGCGCTGCTGGAACGGCTGACCACCGGGCCCGGCGGAGTGTCAACGTCGGGTTGACAGTCGGGCAGGTGTCAACTTAAGGTTGACGCATGGTTGATCCTCTTCGCATGACCAATCCCGTCCGCCTCGACGACCTCATCGATGTCATCAAGGCGGCCCACACCGACGCCCTCGACCAGCTCGCCGACGCCGTGATCGCCGCCGATCACCTCGGCGACGTGGCCGATCACCTCATCGGCCACTTCGTGGACCAGGCGCGGCGCTCCGGCGCGTCCTGGACGGACATCGGCCGGAGCATGGGCGTCAGCAGGCAGGCGGCGCAGAAGCGGTTCGTCGCCAAGGAGTCGGACGCGGCGCCGGACCTCGACCCGAGCCAGGGCTTCGGCCGGTTCACCCCCCGGGCGAAGAACGTCGTGATGGCCGGGCAGAACGAAGCGCGCGCGGCGCGGAACGACCGGATCCGGCCCCCGCACCTCGTCCTCGGCCTCCTCGCCGAGCCGGAAGGGCTCGCCGTGCGCGCGCTCGTGGACCTGGGCGTGACGCCGGAGGCCGTCCGGGCGGCGGCCACGGCCGCCCTCCCGGCCCCGATGGAGGACGGCGAGCCGCCGGCCCTCATCCCCTACGACTCCGCCGCCAAGAAGGCGCTCGAACTCACCTTCCGCGAGGCCCTGCGGCTGGGGCACAACTACATCGGGACCGAGCATCTCCTGCTGGCGCTGCTGGAGTTCGAGGACGGCAGCGGAGTGCTCTCGGGCCTCGGCGTGGAGAAGCCGGCCGTCGAGGAGTTCGTCACCACCACCCTCGCCGCCCTGACGCCTCACTCTTACATACATCTCCCGCGGCCGACGCAGAGGTTTGTCATCCGCCTTAAATGCACCGCTCCTCTATCCTGTTCGGTGTTGCGATATCGTGTGTCCGTGCATGTGTCGTGTCGTATCTCGTGTGTGTAGATCCGATTTGTTTTTTAATCTCACGTGCACCTCGACCTTTCTCTCTACCCTCTTCGTCGGCAGCGTCGGATGTGTAAAGGAGACCGCGGCGTGGCCGGGCATCCCCCTGATCACCCCGCCCCACCGGGACCGGTGAACGCCGGACCCGCCAGGTGGAGGAACGCGGAGGCCATACCCGGGCTCATCCCCACCAGTTGAAGACGATGGCGCCGATGGTCCCGGGTTTCCACACCTTGACCTGGGCCTTTTCATAGGGGAGCAGCTCCGACAGATCCGCGTCGGCCGTGGGCGTGCTCAGGAACTCCGCGGAGAGGGGCTCGAAGCCCGCCCACACGAAGTGTTCCGCCCAGGACGGGGGCGGAAGAAATCCAGGTGAATGATTCACCTCTTCGTCGGCCCTCGCGAAGGCGACCCAGGGGTAGTGGTGGTGACCCAGCACGGCGACGCTCTCGTCATACGAGGAGAGGAGCGCGGTGCGGTAGTTCGTGCAGGGGTCCGGCGGCGGGAAGGCGACGCTTCGCATCCCGGTGGCTCTCGTCACCGCGTGGCACGCGGACCTGAACGGTCCGGCACCGACCTCCGGCAGGGCCGGATCGTCGCGCGGGGCCAGC
The DNA here is from genome assembly GCF_001493375.1 of Streptomyces specialis. Lineage (GTDB taxonomy): Bacteria > Actinomycetota > Actinomycetes > Streptomycetales > Streptomycetaceae > Streptomyces > Streptomyces specialis. Next base: position 158,083 of record NZ_LN929896.1, on the reverse strand, counting down.
CCGGTGGTGCCCGCGGGCAGGCGCACCGGTCGTTCCATGATCGCCATCCTGTTCCCGCCCGCCGAGGGAGTCGTGTGCGCCGCGTTGCGCTGGGTGCGACGTACTACACCCTGCACCACGGCACCCCCGGCAGGGTCGCCGCCTACCGCCGGAGAACTCCCGGCTCAGCCCGCCCGGGCCCCGACCGGTGGCGCTTTCCGTACGCCGTCGTCGCCCCGGGCCCGAGCGGGGACCGTGCGGGCGTAGTGCCCGGGGGTGGTGCCCAGGAGCCGTTTGAAGTGCCGGGTGAGGTGCGACTGGTCGTAGAAGCCTGCCGCCGCCGCCACCTCGGCGGGCGGGCGGCCGTCGAGGAGCAGCCGCCGGGCGCGATCGACGCGGCGGGCCATCACGTACTGGTGCGGGGCGATGCCGAAGACGGCGGTGAACGCCCGCACCAGGTGCGTGGGATGCGCGTGGACCAGCTTCGCGGCCTCGTCCAGGCTCACGCCGTGGAGCAGCCGTTCGTCGAGGAGGTCGCGCAGACGGTGGGCCACGCCGGAGTTTGCGCGCGGCGGCTGCGCGGCGAGCCGGGGCCGCAGGTGGTCGCGCAGCCGCTCACCGATCAACGCGAGACGGCTCTCCGCCTCCAGTTCGTCACCCCGGCGCGACAGGGCCGTGTGCAACTGCCCGACCCGCTGCCGCAGTACGGGGTCGGCGATGCCGGGGCCGTCCACCGCCGGACCGGTGAAGCTCTCGTCCAGTCGGGTCAGGTCGAGGTAGAGGACCCGCTTGCGGAAGCCCCGCGAGGTGGCGGACGAGCCGTTGTGCGCGACACCCGGGGGCAGCAGGGTCACCGTGTCGCGCGGGGTGCCGTGCTCACGCCGGTTCAGCTCGTAACGGACCGCGCCGTCGTCCACGATCAGCAACGTCCACACGTCGTGGACGTGCATGGGGTACGCGTGCCCGCTGAAGCGGGCATGGAGCACCTCCACGACACCCGGGATCCGCGGGCGCCACGCGGAAACCTCCTGCCGTGCCACCATGCCAAGAACGTACAAGACGGCGCCGTGGGACGGTCGGCAGCCTTCAGGGCATGACCATCGAGAACACGCCCGTACGTTTCGACACCAAGATCGCCGTTCTGCTGCGCGAGGACCTGGAGACCTGGCAACGGCTGAACGTGACCGCGTTCCTGGTCAGTGGCCTCGGCTCGGAGCTTCCCGAGGTCATCGGCGAACCGTACGCCGACGCCGATGGCACCCCGTATCTGCCCATGTTCCGCCAGCCCGTCCTGGTCTTCGAAGGGACGAAGGAGACGCTGACCTCGGCGCACGGCCGCGCCCTGTCCCGCTCGCTTCCCCGGTCGGTGTTCACCTCCGACCTCTTCGCCACCGCCAACGACCGCGACAACCGCGCGGCGGTGCGGGCGGTGCCCAGGGACCGGCTGGACCTGGTGGGCCTCGCCGTGTACGGGCCGCGCAACGCGGTCGACAAGGTCCTCAAAGGCGCCCACATGCACCCCTGAACACTTCGGCGGCGGCGGGGCGGGGCAGCACCGGTTTCCCCCTCGGTCGGCGACGCCGCCCCGAGCCGGGATGTAAGGACAGAGGGCTCTCACGTACGGTGACCGGACTTGACGCCTGAGTGAGCCGCCTCTACGGTGGCCGACTAAGGTGAACATATGATGTGAGTAATTCACATGGGGGTGGGGGCATGTCTGCCCGAAGGGGCCTTGTCAAGGCGCGGATCGCCGCGGTGAGCGGAATAACCGCCACCGCGTGCTTAGGGGGAACACCGGCCGCTTCCGCGGTGTCGCCGACGCTGATCGGTGAGGGAAAGGTCACCGTTCTCAATTGGTCCAGCCATCTGAACTCGGTTGGGCCGGGTTTCCAGTCGCGTCGATGGGACGACGTGAGCTACACGGAGATCCGCTTCACGGGGTGTGACACAAGCTGGCTTTACCCCGTATTCGATGAGAGCGCCGAGGTGGAACTCCGCCAGGACATCAGCCTCCAGCCGGACCGGTCCTGGGGGACGAAAACGGCCAAGAACTGCTTCGAGAGCAGCAGCAGCGTGAGTGCGGGCGAATGGAACGGACTGGCGTCCGGTAGCTATTTCTTCCAGATCGGCCTGGTCAACAGCTCGTACGACCACACGCTGAGTGTCGACCACGTCGCGGTCGACACCACGCACGCGGACTGAATCCCGTCATCGTCCGATCCGCCGAGACGAGCGCCACCGCCCGTCGTCCGCCCGGAGAACGACCGGTGAGACGCCGCGCGACGGATCGTCACCGAAGGAGAACTCGCCATGCCCAGCTTACGGATACGCGTCGCCGTGGTGAGCGGCGTCCTCGCCGCCGCCTTACCGGTGAGCACACCCCTGGCCTCCGCGGCCACCGCCGGGACCGGTGCCGAGGACGGCGGCGTCCAGGTGCTGAACTGGAGCAGCAGCATGACCGGCGTCCTGACCGGGTTCCAGTCGCACAGGTGGGCCGACCAGAGCTACACGGAGCTGATCTTCGAAGGCTGCACGACGAGTACCCCCGTGTACGCCCCGGATCAGAGCACCGAGATAGACATGCGCCACGACCGGTCGTTCCTTCCCGATGTGAGCTACGGCCGGAAGACGGCCTACAACTGCTTCGACGGTGCCAACGAGCAGAGCCGGGGCGAGTGGACCGGTCTGGAATCGGGGGACTACTTCTTCCAGATCATGAAGATCAACGACTCCGAGAGTGGATACCGGCTGAGCGTCGATTATGTGGCGGTCGACACCACTGCGAAAGACTGAGCTCGTCCGGAAGGGGGCCGCCGTTCTGGGGCCCCCTCCTGTCTGGTTAGGTGGCCCTGTTCCCGATGAAATTCTCGACGCGGCTGCGTGTCAACAGCGCCCTGTGGGCGCTGCCGCTGGTCGCAGGCATCACCATTCTGTATTTCTTCAAGGGCTTCGTTCCGGACTTCCGGACCCATGAGGGCGAGCCGGGTTACGCGCCCACGGTCACGTCGTTCGTGCTGTCGAGCTACTACGCCTTGATCTATGCGACGGCCTCCTCGCTGGCCGCTTGGGAGAGTGGTCGGCTGAGGAAGGACGGGGTGTGGCTGCTCGCCCCGGCCCGTCACCGGTTCCGCGTGGCCGCGCAGGCCGTGCTGCCCGTGGTTCTTCTGGCGTGGCTGGTGATCGCCGCGGTCGTGACGATGGCGCTGATCCGGCAGGGAACCGCCCCCACGCTGCCGAGCCTGACGCTGCCGGCGCTCGCGATGACGGTCGCCTCGGCCCACGTGGTGATCGGGTTCGCCGTCGGACTGATCGTGCCCAGACTCGTCGCGGCGCCGCTGCTGGCCGTCGGGGTGTTCTACTGCGTCGCCGCCTCCTGGTCGTACGAGCCGTTCTGGCTCCGGCATGTTTCCGGCCAGTTCCCGGTGAGCCTGGAATACGGCGAACTGCCCACCCTCGACTCCGTCGTGCCGCACATTCTGTTCACCGGCAGCATCGCCGTCGGCCTCGCCGTGATGCTCGCGCCACGGCAGGACCCGCGGCGACGCGTCCTGCGCACGGCCCTGGGCTGCGTCATCGCCGTCACCGGTACGGTCACCGCGCAGCGCGTGACAGCCGACTGGGACTACAACCCCCCGCTCTCCGCCAACAACGTGCCCGTGCGGTGCGCCGGTACGACACCAGCCGTCTGCCTCCCGGAGGACCTGTCCGGAGACCTGGACGCGATACGCGACGAAGTGGACGCGACGCTCTCCGAACTGCGTGACGCCGGCATCGGCACCCCGAATCTGGAAAGCGTCAGCGACAGCAGCGCCAGCGGGCGTTACGCGCCGTCGTCCACCGAACGGACCTGGTGGTTCTCGATCGCCGACAGTTACCGTTCGGGAACGATCCGGCTGGCCCTCGTGACGCACGCGGTCACGTTCCCGTGCGAGCGGCCCGACCCCGTCTTCTCCCGCGCCGCGACGCTCTGGGCGGCCACCGTGGCCGGCGCGGAGCACCTCTATCTGGACTGGCAGCGGGACGAGTTGCGGCAGTACGCCGACAGCCCCGACTGGCTCGAACAGGCCACGGCACGGGTGAGCGAGGTCCGCCGGGAGTCCCCGGCGGACCAGGCCGAATGGTTCCGGGCGGAACTCCGGCGTGCCTGCGCCCCGGCCCCCGCGGACGGCACCTGATGCGGTGGTGGCTGAAAGCCCGGCGGGTCCACGTTCTGCTGCTCCCGGCGCTCGCGGGGTTCTGCCTGATGCTGGCCGTCCTCCAGGAGTCCGTGGTCTCCCTGCCGTCGTTCCTGAACGGTTCGGCGAATCCGGTGCTGTTCGTGCTCATGGCGCCGGTTCCTGTCTGCTCCGCGCTCGCCCTGTCCCTCGACTCCCGCTTGGAGGAGGCCGAACAGACGGGCGTGCGGCAGTCGCACCTGTGGGACGGTGCCCTGATCGGCGGGGTTCTCGCGGTCTCCGTCGGTGCCGGCTGGGTCCTGGACACCGCGCTCGGAACGACGACCGGCCTCCCCGCGGGCCGGAACACCGTCTTCCTCACCGGGTTGGTGCTCTGCCTCCGCGCACTCGTCGGGCCGCCCGCCGTCATGGCGCCCGTGGCCTGGATCTTCGCGGTGATCTTCTTCGGCCTGACCAGCAGCGATCATCCCGCCTTCTGGACGATCCTGCCGCAGACCGGCGGCGACCCGCTCGCCGCGCTCGCCACGGCCTGCGCCATCACCGCGGGACTGGGCGTCCACCTCAGCAACCGCCGCCCCGCCCGCGGGTGAAACGAGGAGAAATGACTCTCGAACTACGCTCCTGCACTTACTCGTACCGCCCCTGGGCGGCCCCGGTCCTCGACAACCTGGACTACACGCTGCCCGACGGACTGACGATCCTGCTGGGCCCGAACGGAGCCGGCAAGTCGACCCTGCTCAAGCTCGCCGCCTCCGTTCATCTGCCGCGTCGCGGCACCGTCACCCTGGACGGCCTGGCGTCCCGCAGCCGCGACTACCGCCGCGCCGTCGCCTGGATGCCGCAGCACATCACCGCGATGAGCCATCTCACCGCCAGGGAACAGGTCGCCTACACCGGCTGGCTGAAGGGCATGAGCCGCCGAGACGCCTGGGACCGGGCGGCCACCGCCCTTGCCCGCGTCGACCTCGCGGCACGGGCGGACACCAAGGCGGGCAGGCTCTCCGGCGGGCAGCTCCGCCGCGTCGGGGTCGCCTCCGCGTTGGTACACGGGGCGCGCGTCATGCTCCTGGACGAGCCGACCGCCGGTATGGACCCGCGTCAGCGGCGCGTGTTCCGGGACGTCCTCGGCTCCCTGACCGAGGACGTCCGGGTGCTGCTGTCCACGCACGATGTGGCGGACCTGGCGGAGGAGTCCGACAGCGTGACCGTGATCGACGACGGGCGCGTCATCCACACCGGCACGACCAGCGCCTTCCTCGCCCACGCTCCGGCCGGTACCCCGTCCGGCCGCACGGCCGAAGCCGCCTACACCGCACTGAGCGAGTCCGGCCGCGATCTCTGACGGAACGCCCCGGTGCCTGGAGCGGGGGTTGTCGGGTGGGGTGGTGGGGGCCTACGTTCGGCGGTGTTCCGCGCAGACGTACGTATCCGTTCCTCAAGCCGCCGTCTCCCGGAGGAAGTTGTGTCCTTACGACCCGTCCGCCACCGGCGCGGGCGTCCGATGCGCCGTCTTCTGGTCGCGGTGGCGGCCCTGGCCGTGGCCGTCACGGCCGTGCCCGCCGCCCGTGCCGACGCCCCGCGCTACCCGGTCGGCGGTCTCCCGGAGGCCGTCGCCAACTTCTTCACCAGCCCGGACGCCGTCGCCGGGGCCAACGACTGGAACTGCGAGCCGTCCGCCGGGCACACCGAGCCGGTCATCCTGGTGCACGCCACCACCATCAACCTCGGCACCAACTGGACCCGGATCTCTCCCACACTGGCCAACGAGGGCCACTGCGTCTTCGCGTTCAACTACGGCATGGGTCCGCTCTCGTTCCTCGGCCGGGTCGGCGGCCTCACCGACGTCGCTTCATCCGCCGAGGAGTTGGACGCCTTCGTGGACGAAGTGCTGGCGGCCACGGGTGCCGAGAAGGTCGATCTGGTCGGCCACTCGCAGGGCGGCATGATGCCGAACCACTACCTCAAGCGGCTCGGCGGCGCCGACACGGTCGACGACTTCGTCGCCCTGGCCCCCACCAACCACGGCACCACGCAGAACGGCCTCGTCACCATCGGCGAGAACCTGGGCCTGCTCGGGCTGGTCAACGGCTTCTTCGACCTCGTCGGCCTCCAGGGCCTGAAGGACCAGGAAGCCGGCTCCGACTTCCAGGAGGCGCTGTTCGCCGACGGCGACACCGTCCCCGGCGTCGACTACACCGTCATCGCGACCCGGCTGGACACCGTGGTCACGCCGTACACGAACAGTTTCCTCGACGGCGAGAACGTCACCAACATCGAACTCCAGGACCAGTGCCCGGACAGCCCTGTCGGCCACACGGGTGTGGCCTTCGACGGCCCCACCATCCAGAACATCCTCAACGCCCTCGGCCCCGACGACCCGGACTTCCAGCCGGAATGCGCCGACTACGGCCCCGACTTCTGAGAACGGACATCCCCGGCCCGGCTGTCGGCGTCGGCGGTCAGGCGCGGGCGGACCGGAGGGGAGCGGCGAGGGAGCGGTAGAAGTCGAGGTGGCGGCGCGCCGCGGCGTCCCAGGTGTGGCGCGCGGCGAGGGCGCGACCGGCGGATCGCCGGGCCGGGTCGCCGGACGCGAGGGCGCGTCCGAGTTCGGTCGCCAGGCCGTGGGGCGTGGTGGCGAAGCGGGCGGCGGCGCCGAAGACTTCGCGTAGGACGGGCAGGTCCCGTACGACCAGGGGCACGCCCGCGGCGAGGGCTTCCATCGCGGCCAGGCCGAAGCCCTCCTTGACCGAGGGGAAGGCGAAGGCGTCGGCGGCGGCGACCAGCGACGGTAGTTCGTTCTCCGGGACTTGGCCCAGCACCACCGGCTCGACGCCGAGTTCGGCGGCCCGTTCCTCCCAGCGGGCGCGGTAGTCGCGGTAGTCGAAGAGGGTTTCGCCGCCCGCGATCACCAGCCGCACGCCGGGGTGTTCGGCACGCAGGAGGGCGTAGGCCTCCAGGAGGTCCAGGGAACCCTTGCGGGGCTCGATGCCCCCCACGGTGAGGACGTAACGACCCAGCCGGGAACGCCAGTTCGCGCGGGCCGCCGGATCGGTGGCCGCGAAGCGGCCGTACGCCACCCCGTTCGGGATGATCTCCGCCTCGATGCCCCAGCCGTCGGCGAGTTCGGTGGCGACGGCCGCCGAGACGCAGATGTGGGCGTACGGCTCGGCGATGGCCCGCTCGTGGCAGGCGGCCAGTTCGGGGGTCGTGAAGTGGTCGATGTGGTGGACCGTGCGGACGCACCGGCCGCCCACCGCGTTGGCGCTGATGCAGTCCTGGGCGTGGACGACGTCGTACGGCGCCGGGTCGAAGGCCGCGCCGAGGACGGCGATGGAGCGCAGGATGCGCTCGCCGACGGTCTCCCGCGGCGGGCCGTCCGGGAAGGGGACGATCCGCAGCCGTACGTCGGGACGCACGGGCCGGAAGAAGCCGGAGTCGCCGCCGCGGCCCAGCGTCCACACCGTGACGTCCTGCCCGGCGGCGGCGAGCGCCTCGGCGAGGGCGAGAGTGTGGACGACGCCGCCGCGCGGCTTGGTGGAGTAGCTGAGCAGGGCGATGCGGAGGCGTGTCATGAGGGGGTCTCCCGGTAGGCGTCCGGTCGCCGTTCGTCGAGGTGGCACAGGATGCGGCGGGCGCGTTCCCGCTCGGCGGCGACGTCGACCTCGGCGACGGCGAGGCCGGCCTTGGCCCAGGTGCGGGCGAGGATGTCGCCGCCGGGGCCGACGACCTTGGCCTGGCCGAGGAACCGCATGCCTCCCATCGCGCCCGTCTGGTTGGAGGAGGCGAGGACGACCTGGTTCTCGGCGGCGCGGGCCTGGTCGTACAGGTCGAAGAGTTTGGCCTGCCGGTCCTGGGCCATGCGCGGGGCGCGGTTGGTGATGCTGGTGGGCCAGGCGGACAGGCAGGCGAGGATCTCGGCCCCGTCCAGGGCCAGGGAACGGGCGGATTCGGGGAAGGTCTTGTCGTAGTCGATGAGCATGCCGATCCGGCCGACCGGGGTGTCGAAGGCGTCGAAGCGGTCGCCGGCGGTGAAGGCCGCGACCTCGCCGGCCGGCAGGTGGACCTTGCGGTGGTGGCCGAGGACGCCGTCGCCGCTGACGCAGACGGCGGAGTTGTGGCGTTCGGTGCCGCCGTCCTCGCAGTAGCCCAGGCAGACCACCATCTCGGCGGCCAGGCGGGCGACTTGGAGGATCAGCGGGTCGTCCGGCTTGAGTGCCGGCGGCAGGGCGTCGGGGTCGGGGTGCCGCAGGTCGGCGAGGTAGCCGCCGAGGGCGGCGTGGGGCAGGACGAGCAGTCCGGCGCCGGCGGCGCGTGCGTCGTCGATGAGTTTGGCGATGCGGGCCAGGTCGAATTCCAGGTCGCGGCCGAAGTGGGCGGCCACGGCCGCGATCCGGATGCTGCTCATGCGGTTGCCGCTCCTGCGGGTGCGTAGGTGTCCGGACGTCGGTCCCGCAGGTGCCCCATCGACCGGCGGGCGGTCTCCAGGGCCGCGGCGACGTCGATCCCGGCGACGGCGAGGCCGGCCGTGACGCCGGTGTCGGCGAGGATCTCCCCGCCCGGGTCGACGATTTTGGCGCTGCCGACGAAGCGTAGCGATCCGAAGGTGCCCGACTGGTTGGCGGAGAGCCACACGATCTGGTTCTCCAGGGCGCGGGCACGGTCGAACAGGTCGAAGCGGCGCTTCCAGCGGTCCTCTTCGAGGTGGGCGGTCGCGTTGGTGCGGGCCCCCGGCCAGGCGGAGACGCAGACCCCGATCTGCGCGCCGTCCAGGGCCAGCGCCCGGGCGGACTCCGGGAACGCCTTGTCGTAGCAGATCATCATGCCGATCCGGCCGGCCGGCGTGTCGAAGGCGTGGAAGCGGTCGCCGGAGGCGTAACTGGCGTCCTCGCCGAGCGGTTGGTGAACCTTGCGGTGGTTGCCGAGGACGCCGTCGCCGGTGACGCAGACGGCGCTGTTGTACCGCCTGCCGTCCGCGCCCGCCTCGCAGTAGCCGGCGACGACCGTCATCTCCCCGGCGAGGGCGGCCAGTCGGCGGATCTCGGGGCCGTCGCAGGCAAGGGCGGGCGGGCCTTCGTCGAGGGCCGCGTCGTCGTCGAGGCTCAGCAGGTAGCCGCCCAGGCAGGCTTCGGGCAGCGCCAGGAGACGCACCCCCTCCTCCCGTGCCTCGCCGATCAGCCGTCCGGCGATCCGGAAGTCCTCCTCCAGATCGCGGCCGAACGCGGCGGCGACGGCCGCCATGCGCAGGGTGCTCATGCGGTCCCCATCCCGGTCACGGTGGAGGTGACCGCCTCGGTGATCTCTCCGTCGGGCCAGCGCAGCCCGACGCCTTCTCCCGCGGTGAGCTCCCCGCACACCGCGCCGGTGGCGGGCCCGGCGGGCGGGGGCGGTGCCCCCGGCTCGTCGGCCGTGAGCATCGCGAAACCCGGGAAACAGGTGAACCAGTCGCCCACGGTCGCCGTCCCCGGCCGGGGCACCGCGGCCACGTCGAGGACCGCGCGGCAGCCGCCGGCCTCGGCGAGCATGCCGAGCGTGCCGCCGATCCCGGCCATCGACACGTCCTTGGCGGCGGCGGGCCGGGCGGTGGCCGCGGCACCGGCCAGCATGCCGGTCATCGCGCGGAGTTCGTCCGCGTGGCGGTGCGTGGTCGAGTCCCACTGGCGTCCCCGGTAGCCCGGGCGCCAGCCGCCGCCGAGGTCGGCGGTCAGCCGTACGGCGTGCCCGGGGCGCCCGCCACCTCCCGGCACCGGATGGCGGGTACGGCCGAGGGCGGTGACGGACAGCGCGGCGGGGACGCCGAGTTGGGTGTGCCCGCCGAGCACCGGCACTCCGTACGCCTCGGCCGCCCGGCTCAGGCCCGCGAGGATCCGCGCGGCGTGCCCGGCGTGCCGCGCGCCGACCGCGTCGAGCAGTCCGAGCGGTGAAGCGCCCATGGCGGCCAGGTCGTTGACGTTGACCAGGACCGCGCACCAGCCCGCCCACCCGGGGTCCCGCTCGACCATGGACGGCACGATCGCGTCGCACGCGGCGATCACGTCCGTGCCCGGGACGGGCGCGCCGTCGTCACCGACGAAGCCAGCCGGAGCGGGCAGCCCGGCGAGGAGGGGCCCCAACGCGGCCTTCGTGGCCGCCGCCTGCGCCGCGATCCGGTTGATCGGCCACCGCATCAGGACGTGCGGAGCGCCCGCGACCGTCGTGTCCCGGACCCGCTGCCAGCCCAGGCGCCGGAACAGCGTCGCGGCGCGCGCCTGGACGGTCGCGTCGAACCGCAGCACGCCCTCGGCCTCCGCCCGGGCACAGGCGGCGCGGACGAGCGCCGCGCCGATGCCGTGCGGGCCGCGGGCCCCGGGGGCGACGACGAGGCGCCCGCCCTGCCACCAGCCGATGTCGGGCCCGTCACCGACCGGGCACAGGCGCACCCCGCCGACCACGGTGCCCTCCGGGTCTTTGGCGACCAGGACGACGGTGCGCGGGTCGCTGTCGCGGTCGTCCAGGTCGTGGCGCGCGAAGAGCCCCTGTTCGTGGACGAAGACGTCACGGCGCGACCGCCGGTAGGCGGCGATGTCGGCCGCGCCGTCCGCCTCCGCCACGCGGAACGCGGGCTGCCGGGCGAGCGTGCTGCGGTCGCCCAGCAGGGCCAGGATGTCCCGCGGCCCGTCCACGGACGGCACCGCGACGGAACCGTCGAGGTACACGGCGCTCACCCGCCCGCGGCCCGGAGCACACCGCACGCGCCGCAGGCGGCGCAGCCGGCCTTCTGGTCGGCGCCGCTCATCCCGGCGGCGCGCAGCTTCGCGGCGACGCCCTCGGTGACGTACTTCAGGAGCGCCGCTTCGGGCGCCCCGACCCCGTCGCGGGCGGCGAGGGTACCGCGCATCGGGCGGAAGGGGACGACGAAGGGGTACACCCCCCGGTCGATCAACCTGCCCGCTCCCGCGATGAGTTCGTCGGGGTTCTCACCGAGTCCCACGAGGAGGTACGTGGAGACGCGGTTCGGTCCGAAGACGCGCACCGCCTCGTCCCAGGCGGCCTCGTACTCGGCCATCGGCACCGTGGACTTGCCGGGCATCCAGCGCCGCCGCACCTCGTCGTCGAGGGACTCGGCATGGATCCCGACCGCGGTGGCTCCCGCGTCGCGCAGGGCGCGGATCCAGGCGAGGTCGCCGGGCGGTTCGCACTGCACCTGGACCGGCAGACCGGGCACGGCTTCCAGCACCGCCCGCACCGACCGTACGAGGGTGCGGGCGCCGCGGTCGGGACCGGTGGTGGTGCCGGTGGTCATCACCATCTGCCGGACGCCGTCCAGCCGTACGGCCGCCTCGGCGACCTCGGCGAGCTGCGCGGGGGTCTTCGCGGCCACGGTGGCGCCCGAGCGCAGGGACTCCTCGATGGTGCAGAAGCGGCAGCGGTCGGCCTCGGCGTAGCGGACGCAGGTCTGGACGACGGTGGTGGCGAGGACGTCGGCGCCGTGCAGGCGGGCGATCTGTTCGTAGCGGGTGCCGTCGGCCGTGGTCAGGTCGTAGAACTTCGGTCGCCGGACGGGCGTGAGGGAGATTCCGGTGTCCTCGGCGCGTCCGGACTCGTCGCCGAGCCACACCGTGCCGTCCCGCACGAAGTAGGGGCTGTCGGGGTTGTGGGGGAGGGCGGCGTTGGCACCGTCGACGAGGACGTGTCCGTCGTCGCTGGGCCCCGCGCCGTCCGGCCGCCGCACGGGCGCGTCCAACGCGACGCCGCGCAGGGCGAGTTCGGCCCGGGTCATGATCCGCACATCCACCGCCGTCGATCCGGTGCCAACGCTCACGTCGTGCCCCTCAGAGCTGGTAGGTGGAGTTGATGATGGCGCCCTTGCGCGCGTAGTGGATCAACGCGTCCTGGACGTCGAGGGGGTGGGTGGGGATGACGCCCTCGATGAGGTCCTCCTCGCGGGCGCCGTGCAGGGAGAGGCCGAAACGGCAGCAGTAGACCTTGCCGCCCTCCGCGATGAACGTCTTGAGCTGGTTGTTGATGTTGTGCTCGCCGGGGAAGGCGGAGTTCCCGACGGTCGGGAAACCGCGGGTGGCCAGGCAGTTGAGGGAGCCGGGGCCGTAGAAGTAGATCGCCGTCTCGAAGCCCTTGCGCAGGGCGCGGGTGGCCTGGAGGACGGCCACGAAGGACACGGACGACTCGTGGGCGATGCCGTGGACGAGGGTGAAGTACGTCTCGCCGTCCTCGGCCCGGTAGTCGGGGAAGACCTTGGTGGAGCCGTAGATGCTGGTGCCCTCGGGCAGGGAGGGGTGCGGGATCTCGGCGAGCGACTTCTGCTCGACGTCGGAGAGTTCGGCGGTGGCGGCGGATTCGGACATGGTGGTCTCCTTGTGCGCGGTAGGGGTGGGGGTGTGGTCGGTTCAGTCGTCGGTCGGTTCAGTCGTAGAGCGAGGCGAACGTGTCCCGGAAGACGAGAGCGCCGAGTTCGCCACCGCCGGTCGCGTCGGCGAGCCGGGCGTACTCGCCGGCGAAGTCGCCCCACGGCTGGTCACTGGCGAAGAGCACCCGGTCGTGGCCGATGCCGCGGTGCTCGATCTCCCGGGCCAGCCAGCGGGGTGTGAAGCCGATGGCCCAGGAGAGGTCGGTGTAGACGCGCTTGCCGGCGGTGATCCAGTCGAAGAACCGGGACCCGGCCAGCTTGATGTGGCCGCTCATCCCGCCTCCGAAGTGCACGAGGTGGACCGGTACCCGGTCGGCGTACCAGTCGACGAGATGACCGACCTCGTCGATGTCGGACGCGGCGCCGGGGGACGTGTGCACGTGGACCACCAGCCCGTGCCGCTCGGCCGTGGCGAAGACGCGGTCGAGCAGGGGCCGGCAGGCCGGGTCGGTGGGGCGACCGCCCAGCAGAAAGCTGAGCTTGAGCGCCTTCACACCGTGCTCGCCGGCCAACGCCAGGGCCCGCGCGGTGCGTTCTTCGTCCTGGGGACGAGGTGAGACCCACAGTCCGGCGCGGACGCGGTCGTCGGTCTGAGCGGCTTCCAGCGCCAGTTCGTTGAAGGAGAAGGCGATCGCGGGGTCGGGGACGCCGTAGTTGGGGATGACCAGGGCGCGTTCGGTGCCCTCCGCGTCCAGGTCGGCGACGAGCTGCTTGACCGTGGCGCGGGCGGTGGGTGGTGTCGGGGCGGACGGGCGGGCCGCCGTAGAAGGGGTAGGCGGGCAGGACTCCGATGTGCCGGTGTGCGTCGTGGACCATGGCGTCAGCCGATCGGGAGGGCGGAGGCGAGTTCGGTGGGCGCGCCGGTGAGGGTGCCGCACACGTCCGCGAGGCGGCGCGAGGCGTCGATGTGGTCGGCGAGGAACTCCGCGTCCCGGCCCACCGCTTCGAACCGTCCCGAACCCCACGAGTGCTGCCAGGGCAGGCCCAGGAAGTACAGGCCGGGCGTGCCGGTGGCGCCCCGCCAGTGCATCGGGTAGCCGCGGCCGTCGAAGACGGGCGCCTCGATCCAGCGGTGGTCGCGGCGGAAGCCGGTGGACCAGATGACGGAGGTGATCCCGGCGGCCTCCAGGTCCACCGAGCCGGGCCGTTCGTCCGGCTCCCACACCGGTACGGGCCGGGGCTCCTCCGGCGCGTCGATGCCCTCGGCGGCGATGTGCGCGTCGATGGCGTCCTTGATGCCCTCGGCCACCGCGTCCGCGTGGTCCAGGTTCGTCTTGAGGTCGTCGGCGAACGTCAGCGTCGCACCGCTGATGCCGGTGAGCCGTCCGTACAGCCGCATGCCGTCACGGGCGAAGGCGCGCAGATCGATGTCCCGGCCGCCGTCGCGTCCGGTGACGTAGTGGTTGACCCGCATCCGCACGGCACCGGCGTCGTCGAACTCGTCGATGCTCCTGCGGTAATGGCCCATGTCGTCGAGCCAGGCCACGCAGTCACGGCCACGGTAGAAGCGGGCCACGCGCGGGGCGCTGCCGACGGCCAGATGCACCTGGCGGCCGGCGAGGTGAAGGTCCTCGGCGATCTGGCAGCCGGACTGCCCGGTGCCGACCACCAGGACCGCTCCGCCGGGAAGCCGGGCCGGGTCCCGGTAACGGGAGGAGTGCACCTGCGTGATGGCGTCGGGCAGGCGCTGGGCCATCGGCGGGACGGACGGCGTGTGGTAAGGGCCGGTGGCCACCACGACCTGGTCGGCGGTGAAGTCTCCGGCGGTCGTGCTCAGTTCGAACGTCCCGGTGGTCGCGCGGCGCAATCTGGTGACGGACACGCCCTCCACCAGGGGCGGTTGGAAGAAGGCCACGTAGTCCTCCAGGTACCGGACGATGTCCTCGCGGACCATGAACCCGTCCGGATCGTCCCCCCGGTAGGGGAAACCGGGCAACCTGCACTGCCAGTTGGGCGTCACCAGGCAGAAGGAGTCCCAGCGATGCTCCCGCCACTCGTGTCCGACCCGATGGGCTTCCACGACGACGTGCTCGATGCCGCGCTGACGCAGGCAGTAACTCATCGAGAGCCCCGCCTGACCGCCACCCACCACGGCGACCGGATAGTGGGCGCCGGCGAGCGGTATCGCCGGGCTCACCGGTCCCTCCCCTCGGCGGTGGTCAGGGACTCGACCGTCACCCTGGCCCCGCTGACGGCGGCGTAGGCGGCGGCGGTCCGCTCGATCCGCGCCAACTGCTCGGAGGCGGCGGTGCAGTAGAAGCCGAACTTCTCCCGCACCCGCTCCCCGGCGATGCCGAGCGCCGTACGGCTGCGCTCGACGAAATCCGCCAGCTCGTAGTCACCACCGGTGGAGAAGTAGTCCGCGACGACCGTGGAGGGGGAGTAGCATCGCTGCGTCACGCCATCGGGCCACCGCACATCGAAATACATCTCGGGCATGACATCCTCCATGCCGGGCGCCGAGGTTCCGAACCTCGCCGCTGTCTGTGAGGACAACTCCAGCCCCCTCCGATTTCCGAACGAAGTCATCCGGAATAAAGGGGAGTTGCCAACTCCTCACCCCCCTGCCGCACCACCCCGGCCGGCCGATCGTCCCGGGCGTCCGGGTGACGGTGGGCGCAGCGGGTGCCCTGGCGGACGGTGCTCAGTGAGGTGCGGCGCGTTCGGCCGCAGGTGGTGCAGCGGGACAGCCAGGGCAGGGAGACCCGGCCCGGGTAAGGGGTAAGCGGCTCGTAACCGGCGGCCCGGAGTTCGCGTGCGGCCTGGTCGGGGGTGACGCGGGGGCGGGGCTGTTTGCGGTGGACGCAGAACTGCCCGGCGCGGATGCGTTCCAGGGCGATGAACCGGTCACCGGCCGGGCAGTCGGGCTGGGCGCATCGCATGTGCCAGGGCACGGTGGTGTTGCCGGGGTAGGTCTCCAGCGGAGTGAACCCGGCGGCTTCGAGTTCCCGCGCGGCGGTGGTGTGATCGACCGGGGGCCGGGTGGGGGGGCGGTGGCCGCAACGGCGTTGTCCCGGGCGGATGTGGGCGAGCCACACCAGCCGGGTCTGGCGGCAGGACGGGTCGGTACAGCGCACCTTCCAGGCGGTGTTGGCGTTTCCGGGGTACGTCTCCAGCGGCTCGTATCCGGCGGCGCGGAGTTCGGCGGTGGCCTGAGCGTGGGTGACCGGTCGGCGTGGCCCGGAACGGGCGGAGGCGTCGGCAGAGTTCATGGCGTCGGCGGCTGGGGTCAGCGGGTGGCGGCGCACGGGCGTTCCGCCTGTGCCGTGGGCGCGCCGTGGGAAAGGGAGTTGAGGCAGGCGGGGCAGTCCTGCTGCTCGGGGACGGGGCCCCGGCGCATCGGGCAGCCGGTGTCCAGCTCGGCGAACGTTCCGGTCAGCGCGGCCAGTACGGCGGCGCGGACCCGGGCGGCGAGTGCCGGTTCGCACCACGAGCCGAGTTCCTCGCGCGGCACCCAACGGGCCTCCGGGCCTCCGGCGTTGGGCCGCAACGCGGTCTCCCGGACCTGTCCCGCGTTGTGGACGAGATGGATCTCGGCGGGCGCCCCGGGGCGCGGCGGCCGGACGAAGTCCTTGGCGACCAGCCGCTGAAGCCGGACGGCCAGACCCGTCTGCCCACGCACGGCGGCCACGGTCGCCTCCCCGTCACCCACACCGTGGGGCACGACACCACCGGGCAACCGGAAGAAATCCGCCCCGGCGGGCCGGACCAGCAACAGCGCACCCGTGGGATGCGCGACAAGAGCCTGACCGACGATCACGGTCGGCGGAACGGGAGATGAGGCCATGGGGAGAGGTCCTTCGTGCGGTCGCGGTCCGGGCTGCGAGAGGTCGGGTTGACGCGGATGCGCGGGTGGAGCGGTGGCCCGCCGACAGCACGGCCAGGGCGCACCGCCCGGTATCAGGACGATGCAGCGCGGGACCGACGAAGCCTGCGCGGTCCTGCGGCCCCGGCTGCCGAGGCCCGTCATCGTTCTCCGCCCCGTTCGCGGACTGTGATCGCGCCCCAGGTGCATGGACCGTCCGTCCCCCAGCCAGCGGACAACGCCTCCACGATCGCCATGCCCCGACCGTTCTCGGCCTCATGCCCGGCCTGCCGGACATGTGCTCGGGCCGAAGTCCCGTCATGGACAGTGATGAGCAACATTTCGCCGCCATGGGTCAGAGAGATCGCGATCCGCTCAGCGGCACCGTGAACGACCGCGTTGGTGACCAGCTCGCTACAGATAAGCAGCAGATCGTCTGCCATTCCCGTCAACTCCCAGGCGGCCAGCGCCTCCCGGACGTATGCCCGAGCAATTCCCGGTGCCCGCTCATCACGCGGCATATCCCACTCGCGCACGCCCTCCGGCGAAGCAGTACCCGTATATGGCCCCCGGCGCGCCAGTTCGAATTCGTGCTGCGGTTTCACCAGGCCCCCTCCCCGAACGCGGCTCCCGGTACCGCTGCGGCACGGGCGAGCCGTGTGGTCAACACGCGATCCCCCAGTGGCGCGGTACGCATCACCATCAGCAGCTCCCTCCTGTAGCCGACCCACTCTGGCCAGCACGCATGGTGTGTGTCTCGTCACCTAGTGCAGCGAAAGTCCTGAGGGTGTGAACAGGTCTTTCCACCTGCCTTCTGGAGGCCCTTCACCGGCCCTCGACCGGCCCTTTGCGTGCGTTGGCGCCCCTGCCCGGCACAAGTGCTCTCCCCGGGCTGGGGAGAGCCGTTACGGTGAGACCAGGTGAGAGAACCGAGAGGTACCGATGGTGGTGGCGAACGAGGGCGTCAACGTCTCGCTGCGACGTCTGCGCACCGGGAGGAAACGCACGCAGGAGGAGATCGTCGGGGATCTTCAGGCGTGTGCGGACCGTATGTACGCCGAGGGGGAGATCGCGAGGCGCGCGACCTTCAGTCTTCGGCAGTACAGGAAGTGGGAGAAGGCGAACCCGCCCATGCCCCACCCGCTGAGTCAGCGAGTCCTGGAGATGTTTTTTCAACGGCCCGTGGCGGAACTCGGGTTCCTCCCTCCGGCTGCCATTGACACGGAGAAGGTCCACGCCTCGCAGAGCGTGAAGGCACGCACGCTGCCCGGTACTCCAGGGACAGCGGTCGAAATCCCGTCCCCTATCCCGTTTGCGCCGTCAGTAGCGGCGGCGCCTGGCGAAGCAGGTGATCCTACGAACCGACGCAGCGCGCTCACCATCCTCGGTGGAACCGCTTTGAGCCCGATGACGGCTCCTGAATCTGTCAGCGCCGACACCGTTCGGCATTACACCCGGCAAGCGACCCATACGGAACTCCCGGCCGGGGAGATCGAGTCCTTGGAACTCGCCGTGCATCAACTGGCAGCCGCTTACCAAGCTCATGCGCCGCTTGAGCTATGGCCGGTCGTGGCCGCGAACCGCCATCGTGCCTTCGGGCTTAGAGAGCACCGCCATACGCTGCGCGAGGGACGCGATATCGCCCATCACGCCGGGATGCTGTCGGTCATCATGGCCTGGATCGCACATGACATGGGGCGCCGGGACCTCGTAGCGGCGCTGTGCGACGACGCCTGGCATCAGGGCGAGCAAGCCCAGTCCTTGGAAGTGTGCGCTTGGGCCGAGGACGTCAGGGCTTCGGACGCCCTGTACGACAACCGGCCGCTTGATGCTCTGACCGCCGCAACCCGCGGCTTGGCCGTGGCTCCGCGAAACAGCAACGCGCACATTCGGCTGTCCGCGCAGCTCGCCAGGGCACACGCTCGCATTGGTAACGGTGAGGCCTACACCGAGGCGGCCACCGTTGTGCATCGCTATGGTGAGCACATTGCCCTGCATGGCGCTGGCTTGTTCTCCGTGGACCTAGTCCGTGTTCTGTCCTACGACGCGTCCTCTTACATCTGGCTGGGCGATCACGCGCGTGCCCAGGTGGCGGCCGTTCAGGCCATTGAGCACTACGAGGCGACCCCCAGCCCCCATCGAGCACCGACTCGGTTGGCCATCGCCCAGCTTGATCTGGCGCTCGCCCACACCGCGCAGGATGAACCCGACGCGGCGATCGCCGTCGCACGTCGTGCGTTTGACGGCGACCGCTTGGTGCAGTCTGTCCGCGACCGCGCGACGCAGCTTCGGCGCAGTCTCTTGCACCGCTACTCCACGCTTGCGGAAGTCCGGTCATTCGGGGAAGAACTGCGCACGCTCACGAGCTGACGCCAGCCGCTTCACCAGGACGACTCCACGAACGGGCGGACATCCACCACGTCCATGCCCGCTGCCCGCGCGGCGTCGATGCCCTCGTCAGCGTCCTCGATGACCAGGCAGCGAATTGGAGGGATCGCCAGCCTTCGCGCGGCTTCGAGGAACAGGTCCGGGGCCGGCTTTCCCCGAGGGGCGTCCTCGCGAGTCACCACGACATCGAACAACCCGACGAGCCCTGTCGCCGCGAGCCCCGCCCGCACCACTGAGCCGCCGCCGCCCGAGGCGACGGCACACCGCAACCCGGCCTCCCGTGCTCGCTCGATCCACCCGACGATGAGGGGGTAAGTCCGCAATGAGGCCACGTCTCGCATGATCAGCTCGCCACAATCCTCAAGAATCATCCGCGCATCCGCCCGCACGTCGAGCTCCCGCAGCAAATCCTCCCCCGACACCCCCAACCGCTGCCGATACCAGTCCTGCCGCAGAACGACGCCGTGGGGCTCCAAAGCAGCGGCGAGGCACTTGAAGTTCAAGGGCTGGCTGTCGACCAAGGTTCCGTCCCAGTCCGCGATCACTGCCCCGTACGCACTGACCTCCGGGTACATGGTCCTCCATTCCGCCAGCGTGGCCACGTGCTGCCACTGAGGCCTTTCTGGCCGCTTGTCAGCCGACCGACGACCCTATTGTTAGCCGGTCGAGTCGTAGTCCGCGTCTCTCGACTGCCTCTCTGGCGGCCTCTCATCGGCCCTTCCGCGGCGCTCCGGCGCGGTGTCGCTGAATGCCGCTTCTCCAGTCCCCGGGCTGCCGTTACGGTGGCACTGGGTAGAGAACGGATGCATCCACGACGCGCTGTGCGTCCCTCGCGCCGACACATCACCTTGAGGTACCCATGGCCCATACATCGGAAGAGAAGGCTCCGCTCGCCACAGACTCGGGTGGCTCCGGCCGTCTCGGCGCGCTTCCGGCGAGCCCGGATGTGCTGTTCGTCTACGGGACGCTCCAGTTTCCGGAGGTGCTCCGGGCGTTGCTGGGCCGCGTTCCGCACAGCAGGCCCGTTTCCGCGCATGGTTGGCGTGCTGCCGCGCTCGTCGGCCGGGTCTACCCGGGGCTCGTCCTCGCCGATCAGGTGACGGACGGGCTCCTGCTCGATGACCTCACACCTGCCGAGTGGCAGATGCTCGACGACTTCGAGGACGACCGGTACGAACTGCGGCGACTTCCCCTTGTCGGCGGTGGACTTGGCTGGGCGTATGTCTGGCCGGGCGAGGAGACACTGCCGGGGAACTGGAACGCCACCGAGTTCACCGCCCGCCACTTGGACGCCTATGCCGCCCGATGCGCGGGCATCGCGGCTCGCCGGGCGGGGTGCCTTGGACAGTGACGTGTCCTGCGAGCCTTTCGAGGATGTAGTCGTCCCGGTGCATGCGGACTCGCCGTCGCGCCACATGCGGAGGACGGCGCGTGCGTCGGGCGCTGGCCCCATGCGCGGGTCCGGCGGGACTCTGCTCGTCGCCCCATGACGGCTCACGCCAAGTGCGGGGCGCCTGGCGGGATGTCGTCCCGACGATCCCCCGCGAGGAATGGCCGGAAGACTCCGAAGCAGGACAGGGCCAGCTCCCAACGCCCGCGCCTATAACCGACGATGAAAGGAACCGAGCACTGCTGGGAGGGCCGGACTCGCTGGAAGCCGTTGCCGAGTTGGGGAGAATGGACGTGGACCGTCGCAAGTTGCTTGCAGTCGCCCCGTTTGCGGCGGCTGCCGGGGTGGGGCCCTCGCGGGACTGGCTCGTGAACACTCTCGATCAAGAGCCGGAGCCGGGTCCGCGTGTGCGCCTCGAGGATGTCACCGCCGTCAGAAACATGTTCACGACGTTTCAGCGCATGGACGTTCTCGAGGGAGGCGGGTCGGGACGGCTGATCCTGGCCGAGTATCTGACCCAGTACGTGTATCCGCTGCTGCGCCGCACCCATTCCGAGGACGTGCGCAGAGCGTTGTGCGAGGCGGCAGCCGAACAGACCTACCTGCTCGGGTGGATGGCCTACGACAACGGCGAGCACGGCACTGCTCAGCGCTACCTCATCCAGGCGCTGAGGCTGGCCGAGGAGTCCCGGGACGCGGCGCTCGGGGCCCACATCCTGGCGGGGATGGCGGATCAGGCGACATTGCTCGGCAATCCGGCCGAGGGCCGACGACTGGCGCAGGCCGGACGGCAGGGACTCGCGCACGCCGATTCCCCGGCGTGCTTGGCGGACTTGTGGTGTCTCGAGGCCCGTGCCCTCGCGCTGCTCGGTGACAAGGCGGCGGCTGCGCGGGCCGTCGCCCGGTCCGAGGCCGCGCACGGGAGGGCGCGGCTGGAAGAAGAGCCCGCCTGGGCGGCGTTCATCGACGTCGCGTACCTGCACGGTGAGCACGCGAACACCTTCCGGGACCTGGACGACGCCGATGCGGCGGAAGAACACGCGCGACTGTCGATCAACGCCGCCAAGCAGCAGCGGCGCGCCCGCCGGGGCGCCATGTCGCAGGCCGCGTTGGCGGTGGCGCATCTTCAACGACGTGATCTGGACGGGGCTCACGCGGCCGGCCTGAAGATGCTGGCGTTGACCGCGCAGGTCAAATCGTCGCGCTGCGTCGAGACGGTCGAGGACCTGCGGAGGCGCATGGTCCCGTTCGGCCGGCATCGGCTGGTCGCCGACTTCAACGAGCGCGCGAGCGCTCTGGTGCAGGCGGCCTGAAGGGAGTTCGGAGCCCGGAGGCCCAGTCAGGGGCGAGGCGGCTACGGGCGGGTGCGCCTCGGTTCGACGGCCGTGTGCTTCGCCTGTCAGGTCAGGGAGCGTGCGGCCACCGTGGTGAGGTGGCGGTCGAAGCGTGCCTGTGCGTCCGGGGTGAGCGTCGTGAGGGCGACCATGCCGGTGAGGATCACGTCGCACAGCTCCTTCTCGACGTCGGCCCAGGTGTGGGAGGCGCCCTTGCGGGGGTTGGAGCCCATCGCGCCGTGTACGGCCTCGGCGACCTCGCCCGCCTCCTCCTGGATCTTCAGGACGCGCAACAGCCGGGTCACGTCGGGGCTGTTGGTGCTGTTCGCGTCCAGCCACTCGACAAGGCGGTCGATCGTCTGCCAGGTCGCCCGGTCCATATGCTCACCGATCTTTGAGGGGGGTGGGGCGGCGAAGAGAGTGTCTCCTGCCGGTGTGGTGGTTTGGTCGGGCATTACCGATGAGTCGACGACGGTGATGCGCGAAGTGGCCCGCATAGCCGAGTGGTTCGTGATCGTAGGCCCATTCGTCGATCAGGTGGGAGATGGCGTCCGAGGCGAGGATGTGGTCGTGGCGGCAGCCGTTTCCGGTGCGGCCGACATGCCGGGTGCGGCGTGGGACGGGTTCCGTCAGGAACTTCGGTCGTCACGAACGGAACTCTGCTGCTCGAGCTGTAGCTCCCGTTTACGCTGCTCTTCCTTCAAACGTTCCACGAACCGGGCGAACATGCGCAGGCGTTCATGTTCCGTGAGCGGATGAGCGGCGTCGGCAGCGGCGTACTCGTCCAGCATGAACTGTGAAGCGTTGTAGTGCTTCTCGATGTCGTCGGCCGTTGACTGCAGGTTGTAGCCGCGTTCCCGGAACTTGAAGTAACCGGTGATGCCCGCCGATACGCCTACAAGCGCGCTCAGTGCCGAAGTCACGATCCGGAGAGCGAGGTTCGATCCCTCGTTCATGGCGGTCAAGGTCGAGGTCGTGATCGATCCCGTGATGATGACCACCTGGAAGAAGTTGTGCACGCGGCGGTTCCTGGCCGCCCCCTTGCGGTACTGCTCGATCAGATCGAGAGACGCCTCACGATAAATTCTCAGTCCCGACGGGGAGTCCAGGGGAAGTTTCGCCGCAGCCGTCTGGCGGTCGAAAAGAGCATTGCGGAGCTGTGCGTTCTTCTCGACGATCCGATTGCGATTGATCCAGAAGAGGCGGCCCATACCCGCCCATACGCCTACCACGATGACCAACCCGGCGTATCGGGTCGCGAACGGTTGGTCCTGCCACAGACCGACGATCACGGTGTAACCGAGCAGGAATGTCAGGGTGGCTGTACCGAGCTGGCTCAGCAGATAGATCCGTTGCCGACCGCGCGCGACCTTCAGGTCGTTCTCTGCCTCGTCGAAGGTCTTGGCGAACCCGCGGTAGGACGCCTGTAACTCCCGCTCTTCCTCTTCCGACAGCCCCGCTGGGTACGGCGTGCCCGGTCGTCCGCCCGAACCTGATGTCATCGTCCCCCTCATTCGGCGTTGTGGTGTACGCGCGAGAACCGGCCGGTTCCCGGCGAACATCACATGATACCGAGCCGTGAAGATGCCAGGCGAGGAACATCATGTTGATCGGTCTGGAGCGCAAAAGATCGCATCCTGTCCTTTACTGATCAAGTATGGGAACGGTAAATCCTTGATCACATGGTCCGGCATGCCCTGGCCCGGCGGTCGGCCGTGGGAGGCGGTTGCCGGGGTCCGGCGCGCGCCGGGCAGTGGTTTCTCAACTTTCCTCCGAACGAATGACATAGGCGCCATACTGCTGCCATCAGCGTTCCGTCCATGGGGGGATATGGTGCGTTTCCGTGGGGCTGAAGATGCGGGCGCTTCCCAGGAGGCGGTCCGAGTCCTGGCTTCCGCCTGGGGTGATGTCCCGAGCTGGATCTCGTCCGTGGCGACAGTGCTGGCTCTGGTCTTCGCCGCGATCGCTGCGGTGGCGGCTCGCCGGACCTACTCGATCGAGTCCGAGCGGGACCGGGTGAACATGCTGGAGAGGCACGCCCAAGTCGCTTACAGCCGACGGACGCAGGCTGCTCTCGTGTCGGTCTGGTGGGGCAGTAAGGACGGTCGGTGGGGCGCCTACGTCTGCAACGCTTCGGAGACCCCCGTATATCAGGCACACCTGACGATTCTTGACCCTGACATGCATGGGGACGCCGCTAAGACGCAGTTCCCCGTGGTTCCGCCGTGCGCGGACGCGGAGTTCTTCCCCATCGCGGTGGACGACCACTCCCTTGTCGACAGTGCGGTGCGCCGCGTGAAGCTGAGCTTCACCGACGCGGCCGGCGTCCGCTGGATACGCACCGAGCACGGACGGCTCATCGAACTGCCATCCGGCTTGCGTATCAGGGCCGACCCGGACCGGGCGGACGTACTGACCCGGTTCCACGAGGACTTCCGGGCCGCTTATGGCGTGACGATCACGTTCGAAACGGCGGTCGACAGCGACCCGCTGGCCCAGTTCCTGTCCGAGGCCGGGACGGGGCAGGTGGTGGACGGGTTGATATGCCCGCATGACTGGATCGGGAGCCTCTCCAGCCGAGAGGCGATCGACCCCATCGTTCTGTCCGCCCAGCACCGTGCCGCGTTCCCGCCCTGGGTCCTGCGAGCTCTGACGTTCGACAACCGTCTGTGGGGCCTGCCCATGACCGTGGACACGGTCGCTCTCGTCCGCAACACCGCCCTGGCTCCGGAGATTCCGGCGACATTCGAGGAGATGACGGCCACCGGACGGTCCCTCTTCCGCTCCGGCAGAGTCAGCGAAGTTCTCGCCGTGCGCGTTTCGGAGCATGGAGATCCCTTTCAGATCTGGCCGCTGTTCACGAGTGCGGGGGGCTGGTTGTTCGGCCGTGATGCGCACGGTGACTGGGACCCAGGGGTCATCGGCCTGGCTTCACCGGAATCCGTCCGGGCATTAGACGTGCTGCGCGAACTCGGTGAGGCGGGAACCGAAGTCCTGCGCCGGTCGATGGACCGTGAGAAGGCGCTGGATTCCTTCGCCCGCGGTGACTGTGCCTTCCTTATCACCACCTCGGACGGACTGGCCCAGGCGCGGGCGAACGGTATACCGATCGCCGTCAGCGGCGTCCCCCCGTTCACGGGCGGCGCACCGGCGACTCCGTTCGCACTCGTCCATGGCCTGGTCGCGTCGCGGCGAGGAGCCAACAAGATCACGGCGGAGGAGCTGTTCGCCGAATACCTCAGTCACCCGTCCGTGATGGACGCCCTGTCGAGCGACATCGGGTGCCCCGTGGCCATGAGCACAACGGGAGGCGTCCGGGACAGCGCGATCGAACGGTACAGCGAGATATGTGGGACGGCGCCGGTGATGCCTTCCTTTCCGAACATGTGGCGGGTGTGGCGCATCCTGGGGCAAGTGGAAGCCGCTGTTGTCGCGGGTGAATCGGCGGAGGAAGTGGCGCGATGGGCTGCCAAGGAGGTGGCCAACGCCCTTTCGATCTCCTGACCGTGACATCGGTGGCTTTTTGCCGACCACTGTCCCGCATAGCTGTGTGCCGCATGCGGTCGTCCTGTCACAATGGCCGGGAGATCCGGGGGCTGTATTCGGTGCACGTGAGGGATTCCGGAGGGATATTCCGTGGCCAGAATGGACAAAGAGATACTGCTCGGCGCGCTGAAGTTCGCGCACGAGAATCTCGACGGACTCAAGATCAAGGAGGTCGTCGACGAGAAGGGCGTCGAGAGCTACATCGACCACTGCGCCTGGCTGGCGGCCACCACCGGTGTGGCGGCCGGGGTCGGCGGGCCGGTCACTGCGGTGCTGGGGGTCCCGGCCGACGTCGCGAACACCATCGCGCAGCAGTTCCGCGTCACCCTCGCGGTGATCTATCACAGAACGGGCAGATACTCGGTCTCGTTCGAGGACTTCATCAAGATAGTCGCCGTATCCCTGGGGGTGGAACTGGGAACGCAGGCTGCCGTCTTCGGGGCGAACGTCGTCGCCAGGCAGGTGGCGCTGGAGATCACCAAGAGGTTGACGGCCAGGACGGCGGGGCGCTTGGTGCCGTTGATAGGCGGTGTGGTCGGCGGGGGAATGAACTACGCCTTCATCAAGGCGCAGGGGAAAGCGATGCTCGCTCTCGATCCGAAGAAGTTCCTCGCATAGTGCCGCGACGCCGGTCGAGCCCCCGTGGCCGCCCCCGCCGGGCGGCCACCGGGGGGCCGCGGTCAGGGGTGGGTCAGTTCGGCTGTCGCGGCCAGGAGGCGGTCGATGTGGGAGGTGGGGGTGCCGGCGCCGAAGCTGGCGCGGATGGCCTGGGGGCCGCCGTCGCAGTCGGCGGTGTCGTCGCCGAGCAGGGTGCGGACCAGGGGGTGCGCGCAGAACAGGCCGGAGCGGACGCCGATTCCGTACCGCTCGGACAGGGCGCGGGCGAACTCCGCGCTGTCCCAGCCGGAGACCGTGAAGGACACGACGGGCACCCGGGCGGCGTCCGGGCCGAACAGGGACAGCGGGCGTACGGCGGGCAGTTCGGCCAGGCCGGTGCGCAGGCGGGTCAGCAGGTGGTCCTCGTGCGCGGCGAGTTGGTCGAAGCCGGCCGTGGTGAGGGCGCGGCAGGCGGAGGCGATGGCGTAGGCGCCGATGACGTTGGGGGAGCCGGCCTCGTGGCGGGACTCGTCCGGGGCCCACTCCACGTCCAGGCCGCCGTCGGTCCGGCGGGACACGGCGCGGCTGGCGCCGCCGCCCGCGAGGTACGGTTCGGCGCTGCCGAGCCAGTCCGCGCGGCCCGCGAGGACGCCGGAGCCGAACGGCGCGTACAGCTTGTGCCCGGAGAACGCGACCCAGTCCACGTCGAGTCGCGCGATGTCCACGGCCCGGTGCGGGGCGAGTTGGGCGGCGTCCAGGACGATACGGGCGCCGTGCCGGTGGGCGGCGGCGGCCAGTTCGCGCACCGGCCACAGCTCGCCGGTGACGTTCGAGGCGCCGGTGACGCACAGCAGCTTCGGCCCGGCGGGCGCGGACCGCAGCGCGTCCTCGGCCGTGCGCACGGCCTCCTCGGGCGAGCGGGGCGCGGCCAGGTACGTCACGTCGTGTCCGCGCCAGGGCAACAGCGCCGCGTGGTGCTCGGTCTCGAAGACGAACACCCGGGTGCCGGCGGGCGTGACGGCGGCCAGCAGGTTGAGGGAGTCGGTGGTGGAGCGGGTGAAGACGACGCTGTCGCCGGGGCGGCAGCCGAGGAACCGGGCGACGGTCTCCCGGCTCTCCTCGAACAGGCGGGTGGAGAGCTGCGAGAGGTGTCCTGCGCCCCGGTGGACGCTGCCGTAGTACGGCGCGTAGGCGGCGATGTCGTCCCAGACCTGGCGCAGCGCGGGCGCGCTGGCGGCGTAGTCGAGCGCCGCGTACTCGGCGTCGCCGCCGTCCGCGAGCGGCACGCGGACCCCGGCGCTGAGCACGGGCAGGGGGACGGTGGCGGTGGCGGTGGTGGTGACAGTGGTCATGGCGAGTCTCCCGGAGGCATGACGGCCCGTCCGGCGGACCGTGCGCGCCGGGACGGGAAGGGAACGGGCCGGGCGGGAAGGATCGACCGCCGAGGCCGTGAAGGGACGGGGTGAAGGGCCTGGAACGGTGGCCTACGACATTCGCCGACTCATGGCGTACTCCCTGATGCCGCGCTTGCCACGGACCCTGCTGTCCGCGGCCCGGTCATCACCCGGGGCACCCCGCCGCAGAAGGAGGGTTGCCGGACAGCGGGCCGGGGCCTTCGTCGCTGTCACTCGTGACCTTGGGCCCTATCGTGCCACCGGCCGCGGCCGTCCGCCGCCCCCGTCTCACTCTCCGGACGGCAGGGTATGACCCCTGGTCACAGGATGAACGCCTGTCTGGCTGCCGCCGCGCGGCGCCGCTCACGATGGCCGGGCCGGACGGCCCCGTTCCCCCGCCGGAGCCGCATCCCCGTGCCGCCCGGCCCCGGAGGGCCGTGTGCCGTGCCGGGACGCGGTCTCTGACCCACCTCGCCCGCGGGCGACCCCGGGGGGGCGGGGGGGCGGCGGGGGCCTCCGCCCGGGGCGGGGCCCGGGCCTGGACCGGGGGGCGGGGGCGGGGCGGGGGGCCCGCCCCCCGGCGGGTGCGGGGGGCGGCCGCCGGGGCCCGGCGCCCCGCCCCGGGGGCCCCCCGCCACGCGATGCGGCTGGCCGGTTACCACGAACCGGCGGGCCCGGTCGGCGGCGACGGCGACGGCCGGGGCCGGCTGACGGCCGCCGTCCAGCCGGTGCTGGACTCGTGGCCCGCCAGCCCGGCCGCGCTGCTGGACCAGTACTTCGACCTGCTGGCCTGGAACACCGCCTGGAGCGCCCTGTGGGGAGCGCCCGAGGCGATCCCCGCCGACCGCCGCAACCTCATGTGGCTGATGGCGGCCGACGAACGGCTCCGCACCGTCGTGCACGACTGGGAGCCGCTGGCGATGAACGTCTTCCAGCACTTCCGCGCCCAGGCGGGACCCGCCCTCGCCGACCCCAGGACCAGCGAGGTCTACCGCCGGCTCGAAGCGGACGCCCCCGAGCTGCGCCACTGGTGGGGCTGCCACTCGGTGGCCGAGCTGACCGCCCGCACGGTCACCGTCGAGCCGAGGACCGGGCAGCCGATCCAGCTCACGCTGTCCTCGTTCCACCCGGTCGACGACCCGTCCGCGCTCGTCCTGCTGTTCACGCCCGACGCGGCCGAGGACCGCGAGCGCATGGCGGCCCTGGCCGAACGCGGACCGCGCGCGGTCCCGTCCCCGTCCGCTACGCCCGACCTGCGGGCGGGGTGACCGCCGCGCGGGCACCCCGGGCGAGCAGCAGCCCGCCGAGCGCCGCCAGCAGGGCCAGACCGGACCCCACGGCGAGGAACCCGGCCGACACGTCGGTGAACGCGCCGACCGCCCAGGCGCCGAGCCCGGTGCCCGCGTACATGGTGGACGTCAGCCAGGCGCTGGACGTGGCGCGCAGCTCGGGCGCGGCCGTGCCCGCCAGCGTCTGCTGATCCGTCACAAAGCCACCGCTGGCCACGAACCACAGCGTGATCCCGGCCAGCGCCACGACCAGGCCGGGCCCCTTCGCCGCCACCGCGATGCCCGCCGCCAGCAGCAGACCCCACAGTCCCAGCAGCGGCAGGTCCGTGCGCCCGGCCGCGCGGAACCGGTCGCCGAGCCGCCCGCCGAGCAGCGACCCGGCCACGCTTCCGGCGCCGACCAGCACCCCGACCAGGCCCAGCGCCTCGACCGACAGGTCGAACCGGTCCACCAGCAGCGCGCCGAGGAAGGTGTACGCGCCCAGGTTCGCCGCGTGGAACGCCGTGTTGACCAGCAGCGCGTCGCGCAGCGACGGCACCCGCCACGCGGCCAGCACCCCGCGGACCGCGCCCACCGGCACGCCCTGCCCGGCGGCGGGCCCGACCTGCCGCAGCAGCAGCGGCACGGCGGCGGCGGTGCCCACGGTCAGCGCCCAGAACGCGGACCGCCAGCCCGCGACACCGGCCAGCAGACCGCCCAGCGGCACGCCCACGACCTGGCCGCAGGAGAACAGCGCCATGCCCAGACCCAGCGCCCGGCCGCGCACGCGGTCCGACGTGGTCTCCGAGATGTGCGCCCAGATCGCCGGCCCGGCCGCCGCGGCGGCCGGGCCGGCGATCTGGGCGCACATCTCGGAGACCACGTCGGACCGCGTGCGCGGCCGGGCGCTGGGTCTGGGCATGGCGCTGTTCTCCTGCGGCCAGGTCGTGGGCGTGCCGCTGGGCGGTCTGCTGGCCGGTGTCGCGGGCTGGCGGTCCGCGTTCTGGGCGCTGACCGTGGGCACCGCCGCCGCCGTGCCGCTGCTGCTGCGGCAGGTCGGGCCCGCCGCCGGGCAGGGCGTGCCGGTGGGCGCGGTCCGCGGGGTGCTGGCCGCGTGGCGGGTGCCGTCGCTGCGCGACGCGCTGCTGGTCAACACGGCGTTCCACGCGGCGAACCTGGGCGCGTACACCTTCCTCGGCGCGCTGCTGGTGGACCGGTTCGACCTGTCGGTCGAGGCGCTGGGCCTGGTCGGGGTGCTGGTCGGCGCCGGAAGCGTGGCCGGGTCGCTGCTCGGCGGGCGGCTCGGCGACCGGTTCCGCGCGGCCGGGCGCACGGACCTGCCGCTGCTGGGACTGTGGGGTCTGCTGCTGGCGGCGGGCATCGCGGTGGCGGCGAAGGGGCCCGGCCTGGTCGTGGCGCTGGCCGGGATCACGCTGTGGTTCGTGGCCAGCGGTGGCTTTGTGACGGATCAGCAGACGCTGGCGGGCACGGCCGCGCCCGAGCTGCGCGCCACGTCCAGCGCCTGGCTGACGTCCACCATGTACGCGGGCACCGGGCTCGGCGCCTGGGCGGTCGGCGCGTTCACCGACGTGTCGGCCGGGTTCCTCGCCGTGGGGTCCGGTCTGGCCCTGCTGGCGGCGCTCGGCGGGCTGCTGCTCGCCCGGGGTGCCCGCGCGGCGGTCACCCCGCCCGCAGGTCGGGCGTAGCGGACGGGGACGGGACCGCGCGCGGTCCGCGTTCGGCCAGGGCCGCCATGCGCTCGCGGTCCTCGGCCGCGTCGGGCGTGAACAGCAGGACGAGCGCGGACGGGTCGTCGACCGGGTGGAACGAGGACAGCGTGAGCTGGATCGGCTGCCCGGTCCTCGGCTCGACGGTGACCGTGCGGGCGGTCAGCTCGGCCACCGAGTGGCAGCCCCACCAGTGGCGCAGCTCGGGGGCGTCCGCTTCGAGCCGGCGGTAGACCTCGCTGGTCCTGGGGTCGGCGAGGGCGGGTCCCGCCTGGGCGCGGAAGTGCTGGAAGACGTTCATCGCCAGCGGCTCCCAGTCGTGCACGACGGTGCGGAGCCGTTCGTCGGCCGCCATCAGCCACATGAGGTTGCGGCGGTCGGCGGGGATCGCCTCGGGCGCTCCCCACAGGGCGCTCCAGGCGGTGTTCCAGGCCAGCAGGTCGAAGTACTGGTCCAGCAGCGCGGCCGGGCTGGCGGGCCACGAGTCCAGCACCGGCTGGACGGCGGCCGTCAGCCGGCCCCGGCCGTCGCCGTCGCCGCCGACCGGGCCCGCCGGTTCGTGGTAACCGGCCAGCCGCATCGCGTGGCGGGGGGCCCCCGGGGCGGGGGGGGGGGGCCCGGCCCCCCCCCCCCGCCCCCCCCGGGGGGGGGGCCCCCCGCCCCGCCCCCGCCCCCCGGTCCAGGCCCGGGCCCCGCCCCGGGCGGAGGCCCCCGCCGCCGACACGGGCGCGGGTCAGGCGCGGGGGGTGAGCCGCCAGAGACGGACGGGCATGCGGCTGACCCAGCCGCGTTCCTCCTGGCGCCGGACGGCGGCCTCGCCGACCGCGCGGAAGAACTCCTCGCGCCGCGCGGGTTCGACGAGACGGCTGTAATAGTCCCCGAAGGTCGCGGCGTGGAAACGGGAGTACTGCGCG
Source organism: Streptomyces specialis (assembly GCF_001493375.1). Lineage (GTDB taxonomy): Bacteria > Actinomycetota > Actinomycetes > Streptomycetales > Streptomycetaceae > Streptomyces > Streptomyces specialis. Next base: position 127,165 of record NZ_LN929896.1, on the reverse strand, counting down.
GCGTCCACCCCGGTGACCACGGCGGCGCGTTCCCACCACCCGTCGACGCGGAAGTCCCGTTCGGCCAGGGCCGTCAGGTCCTCGACGGTCCGGGTGCGGGTGGCGATGGGCAGCACCCCGCCGTCCGTGAACAGGCCGGGAACGTCCGCGCGCCGCACGCCGAGCGCGGTGAGGGCGTCGCGGACGATGTCGTCCTCGCCGCCCAGCCCGTGGGCGTCGCGCGCCGGGTGGTACGTCGTCAGCAGGAAGTGTCCGCCGGGCGCGAGGTGCCGGCGCACCCACGTCAGGACGCGTTCCTCCGTCGGGTACAGCCAGTGCAGCACCGACGTCATGGTCACGACGTCGGGCCGGTGGGGCACGGGCGCCGGGGTGTCGAGGTCGGCCCGCTCCAGCGCGACCCGGTCGCCGTAGGGCTCCAGGCGCGCGGCGGCCTCGGCGATGCGGTGCGGGGAGCGCTCCAGGCCGACCGCCAGCTCCAGGGAGGGGAAACGCTCCAGCGCGGCCTGGAGCAACTGCCCTATGCCGCTGCCCAGATCGGCCAGGGTGCGGGGTTCGCCGGGGATGTGGTCCAGGACCCAGTCCCGGTCGTGCTCCTGGCGCAGTCTGCTGGCGTCCGCGTAACCGGCCAGGGTGCGGGCCTGTCTCTTATACCCTCTCTTATACCCCTCTGGAGCCGCGGACGCAGGGGCGGGGGGGGGGGGTGGGGTGATGATCTCTGATGTAGGTATAATTAAGCAGCACAGTGAGTATGGGAGAGATTGACCGGATGTTATTGGTTTTATTTCAAAGGACAGGGGTACCAGCGAATGTGACACGTCCTCTTTCGTGGGCGGGGGCAGAGGTGTAAAGGAGAAAGGGGAAGGGGAGGGGGACGCGGGCGACTCGACGAACCGCCGCAGCCGCTCGCGGGTGCCGCTCTGGTCGTAGCGCTTGAAGAGGTTGATCCGGTTGCGGGTCAAGTCGCCCCGGTGGACGTACTCGTAGAGGTCCTGGCGCTGGCCGAAGCCGTCGCCGGTCAGCTCCCACGCCAGGCGGAACAGGCGGGACTTCCGCTCGGCGTCGATGCCCCGGCCGCGCATGTACCGGTCGAGGTGCGGGCGGAGCCGGGGGTGGGCGAGGTCGCCCGCGGTGGGCTGCATCAGCAGCCCGGACGCCCCGATCTTGCGGACGATCTCCACGGCGCTGCCCGCCACTTCGGCCGACCACACGCGGCTGGCGGCCGTGTCGCCCGGCGCGAACAGCCCGCTGTCGGTCGTGGTGGCGCGGGCCTCGGCGGCGTCGAGGAAGTACTCGGTGAGTTCGGCGTAGCCGGCCAGCCGCCCCAAGTCCTCCTGGACGTTGCGGAACTGGTCGACACCGATGGACTCGGCGACCAGGGTCGCCGTGGCCAGCAGCGTCCGCAGCCGCTCGCGGAACCGGACGTGCCCGATGTACGCGCTCCACGCGTTGATCCGGCCGAGCCCGACGCGCGCCAGATCACCGTCGCGCAGCAGGAACACCCGGTTCCACGGCACCAGGACGTCGTCGAAGAACAGCATCGCGTCCTGCTCGTCGTAGCGGGCGCCCAGCGGGTGGGAGTGGCCCCAGGGGGCGCTGCCGAGCGGCTCGCGGCACAGGGTGATCAGGCCCGGCGTGTTGAGCGGCAGCGCGAACCAGACGACGAACTGCTCGCCGCGTCGCTGGGCGAACGAGGCCGAGAGGTACACCAGCACCTCGTGCGCCAGCGGGGCCAGCGTGGTGAGTTGCTTGGCGCCGCGCACCACGATGCCGTGCTCGTTCTCCTCCAGGACCCGCAGCGCGAGGTCCGGGTCGTCCACCGGGTCGGTGGAACGGTCGATCTGCGGATCGCCCAGGGCGTGCGACAGCACGAGGTCGTTCTCCGCGCAGTACCGGTACCAGGCTTCGGCGTTGGCGCCGAAACCGGGCCGGTTGGCCTCCAGGCGGTGCCGGAAGTCGTAGACGCCGACGGCGATCGACGCCATGAAGGCGGGCGAACGGCCGTGCTGGCCCAGGGATTCGGCGTGCCAGAACTCGGCGCTGCGCCGCTGGAGCCGCAAGTCGTCCAGGCTGCGCGGCGGTTGGTAGGCGCGGGCCAGGCGGCGGCCGGTGTCGGGGTCCTGCCAGGTGAGCAGGTCCCGGTGTTCGGGGTCGTCCTGGAGGTCGAGCAGGCGGGCGAGTTCGTCGACGGCCGGTTTGAACGCGGGGTGGTCGGCGGGGCTGGTGACGCGTTCGCCGTCCAGGTACAGCTCGCGGCCGTCGGCCAGCTCGGCCCGGTAGCGGTCGCCGGTGAGCAGAGTCATGCGCGGGCTCCTGCGGAGGTCGGGTGAGGGCTGTCTCTTATCGCTGCTGCTTATACTACTGTGTCGCTGCCTCTTAGCGCTCGGGGGGCGCCGTCGCCTATACCAAAAACGTACAGTGTAAGAGCGCAGGCGAGGACGGCGGGGTGGGGGCCGAGGGACCGGTACCGGCCGTCGTGGTAGACCAGCGGGTCGCCCGGCGTGGCGTCGGCGGTGGCGACGCGGCCGACGAGCACCGCGTGGTCGCCGCCCGGGAGCACGCCGTCCAGCCGGCACTCGAACCAGGCGAGGCAGCGTTCCAGCACGGGCGCGCCCGTGATGCCCGGCCGCATCGGCGCGGGGGTGAACCAGCCCAGGGCGCGCCCGGCGCCGGGGGCGGCGAAGCGCCGCGCCAGCGGCTCCTGGTCGGCGGCCAGGACGCTGAGCGCGAACCCGCGACCGGCCCGTACGGCGCCGACGATCGGGCTGCGGCGGTCCACGGCGACGCTGACCAGCGGCGGGTCGAGGGACAGCGGGCACAGGGAGGACACCGTCTTGGCGAAGACCTCCTCGCCGTGCCGGGCCGTCAGCAGGGCGACGCCGGTGGTCCAGGACCGGGAGGCGTGGCGGTAGGCGTCGGCCGCCCGGGGGAAGGCGCCGCTCACCGCACGCTCACCCGGTAGGCCCGGAGCCATTCGTCCACCTGGACCAGATGGTCCAGGCCGCCGACGGGGTTGGGCGCGGTGCGCGGGCTGGGCAGCGGCCGTCCCTCGGCGAGGGCTTGGCGCACGACCTCCCGGTCCACCAGCTCGAACACCGGCGCCTGCGGGTCGGACAGCAGCTCGTGCGCCCGCGCGGTCAGCACCTCGGTGTACCGCACCGCCGGGGTCGAGGGGTAGCCGCTCTTGGGCCGGTCGGCCACCGGCTGCGGCAGCAGGTCGCGCACGGCGTCCCGCAGCAGGCCCTTCGGTCGGCCGCCGGGCGCCTTGAGCGCCCACGGCACGTTCCACACGTACTCCACCAGCCGGTGGTCGCAGAACGGCACCCGCACCTCCAGGCCGACGGACATGCTCACCCGGTCCACCCGGTCCAGGAGCGGGGGCAGCCAGCGGGTCAGCGCCAGGTGGAACACCTCGCGGACCCGCCGATCGGTGCCCCGCTCCCCGGGCAGTTCCGGGACTCCGGCGAGCGCGTCGCGGTAGGCGGCGGCGGTGTACTCCTCGGGCCGGACGCGGGCCCGGACGTCGGGCCGCAGCAGCGCGGCCGGGGTGGCGCGGTGGTGCAGCCAGGGGAAGGTGCCGGCGGCGAGCGCGGCGTCGTCGTGGAAGTAGGGGTAGCCGCCGAAGATCTCGTCGGCGGCCTCGCCGGACAGCGCCACGGTGGAACGGCGCCGCACCTCGCGGAACAGCAGGTGCAGCGAGGCGTCCATCTCGCCCCAGCCGGGCCGGTCGCGGGCGCGCAGCACGGCGTCGCGGGCGGCCAGCAGGTCGTCGTCGGGGATCACGACCGAGGTGTGCAGCGTGCCGATGTGCTCGACCGCGGCCCGGACGTACGGCGCGTCGTGCGTGGTGCGCCAGGCGTCGGGCGCGCGGTCGGAGGAGCCGGGGAAGTCGACCGAGTAGGTGGTCACCTTGCCCTGGCCCGCCCGTTCCCTGGCGGCGGCGGCCAGCGCGGTGATCGCGCTGGAGTCGACGCCGCCGGACAGCAGCGCGCACAGCGGGACGTCGCTGAGGAGTTGCCGTTCGACGGTGTCGGCGAGGAGGTCGCGCACGGTCTCCCGGGTGGCCTGCGGGCTGTCGGTGTGCGGGCGGGACTCCAGTGCCCAGTACGGCTGTTCGCGGGTGACCTGCTCGCGGACCGACACCAGATGGCCGGGGCGCACCTCGCGCAGTCCGCGGAAGACGCCGTGCCCGGCGGTCGGCGCGGCCGGGAGGGCGAACAGCTCCGCGATCCCCTCGGCGTCGAGTTCGGCGCGGAACAGGGGGTTGGCCAGCAGCGCCTTGGGCTCCGAGCCGAACAGCACGCCCGTGCCGTGGGCGTGCCAGTACAGCGGCTTGATGCCCAGGTGGTCGCGGACCAGGAGGAGTTCGTGGCGGCGGGTGTCCCACAGGGCGTAGGCGAAGATGCCGTTGAACCGTTTCGGCGCGTCGACTCCCCACTGGAGATGGGCGCGCAGCACGACCTCGGTGTCCGAACGCGTGCGGAACACATGGCCGTGGGCGCTCAACTCGGCCCGCAGCTCACGGTAGTTGTACAGCTCGCCGTTGTAGCTCAGCACCGCGCCCGCGTCCGCGTCCTGGGTGCCGGTGCCGGTTCCCGTGTCGGTGAGGGGCTGCGTCCCGCCGTCGATGTCGATGACGGACAGCCGCCGGTGGCCGAGGGCGGCGTGCCGGGACAGCCAGACGCCGCCGGCGTCGGGGCCGCGGCAGGCCAGGGTGTCGGCCATGGCCCGCACGGCGGGCCCGGCCGCCCGGAGGTCGGTGTCCCAGTCGATCCAGCCGGTGATGCCGCACATCTAGTTCCCCCCGGGGGTGTCGGCGCCCGCCTGCCCGGGGACGCTCGCCTCCCACCGGCAGCCGTGCCCGGTGGGGCCGCTGCGCAGCCGGTGCGTGGGCACGAAGCCCTTGGCGCTGATGTTCGCGGACAGTGCCTCCGTGCAGTACGTGCACGGTGAACTGAGCGTCAGGCGGACGCCGTTGCGGCGGGCCTGCTCGCGGTAGTCCCAGATGGCGCAGTGGGTGATGGTGACGGCCGCGCGGTCGGCCGCGGGCGGGTTGTCGTCGTCGAACTCGTAGTCCGATCCGTAGAGTTCGGCCTGGCGGGCGATGCGGTGGATGGGGTCGGCGGCGCCCCGGCCGTGGTCCGGCTCGACCTCGCGGTGCACGTCGGCGTTGGCGCGGGCCCAGTCGGCGAGGACCTGTTCGCCGTACCGGTCGACGAGGAACCGTTCCATCAGGGCCTGGCCCCGGAAGAAGATCCGCTGCCACGCGTACGGCGGGGCGCCGGGGTCGGGCAGGTCGGCGAAGATCTCGGCCTGGAGCGCGAACCAGGCGGTCAGCCGGACCTCGTCGCCCAGCGAGACGAGGTAGCGCGTCAGGCCGGCCTCGGCCTCGTGCAGCCGCTGGCGCCACAGGGCCGAGCGCTCGGTGTCGGACATCGACCGGTAGGGGGAGCGGGGGGAATCGTCGTCGCCCCGGACGGCCGCGCTCAGGAGCGCGGTCCGCGGTGCGGGGCTCAGGGGCTGATCGGAAGATCTGTGCCCGTCGCTCATGGAGGGCTCCTTGTCAGGGGTTACGGACGCACTGATCTCGTTCGCCGTTCACGCTAGGCAGCGGGCCGGACCGCCCAGAAGCCCCGAAGGGCGACGGTGACGGCGACGAACGGCGCCCTCGGGTGCTCCGAAGGTCGCCCCGCGTTGCACGCCCGGACCCCCGAACCGGCATGCGGAATCCGGGGGTCCGGTGCGGGACGTGCGGCGCGGGGCGCGGGGCTCAGCCGGCGAGGCCGTGCCGGTGGGCGTAGAGCGCGGCGCGCAACCGGTCCGACTGGCCGGTCTTGCGCATCGCCTGGGTCAGGTGCTTCTTCACCGTCGCCTCGGCCAGGGCGAGTTCGCGGCCGATCTCGGCGTTGCTCAGCCCCCGCGCGAGCTGCGCGAGGACTTCGCGTTCGCGGTCGGTGAGCCCGCAGTGCTGCGGCGGTGGTTCGGCCGCGTGGCCCGCCGGGACGGGCGGACGCGTCCGGGTGGGCGGGGGAGCGGGCAGGAAAACGGTTCCGTCCGCCGCGGCCAGCGAGACGGCGGCGATGAGACGGTCCTCGGCGAGGTCGAGCGAGACGCAGCCGCTCGCCCCGGCCAGCAGCACCTGGCTGGCCTCGGCCGGGCTCTGCGCCCGGCGCAGCAGCAACACCCGTGCGCTCCGGGCGCCATGGAGGCCGCGCAGCCGCTCCACGACCGCCAGGTCGTCGGCGAGCGTCGCCCCGGGCGCCAGCAGGACCACGTCGGGCCGCACCCGGCCCACCGCGATGTGGGCCGACGCCGGGTCGGTCGTGCCGCCGACCACGGCGATGTCCGGGGCGGTGGCGAGAACGCTGCGCAGCCCGGCGCCGACCACCGGGCGGTGCGCGATGAGGAACACGCGGGTGGCGGTGGCCGCGCGGCGGGCGGCCCAGCCACAGATGGGGTGGCCGCAGGTGCAGCCGGGCGCGTCCGTGTGGTGGCGGCCCGGCATCGCCTCGGGCTCGGCGAGGAGTTGGTGACCGGCGATCATGTCCAGCGGGTTGTCGATCTCCGCCTGGAGCGTCCCGTCGGACGCGCGGGACTGGTACGCCGGGTGCGGCCCGTGCGCCTGGAGCGCGGACGGTCTGGACGCGTCGGGCCGGGACGCGCGGCGGCCGAGGGCCGGACGGGTGAACCGTCCGGAGCCCTGCGCCGCCGGTTCGGTCAGTGTGGCCACCGTGAACCTCCGCGGGCACGGAAGGCGTTGACGCATGTGCGCGGCATCGCGTGCGTTTCCTCTCGGATATGGCGAGGCCGTGCCCTCGGGCACGGCGTTACGGCGAAGAGGAAGGGCGCTGTCGGGGATGAACGACCGCGGGTCAGCGCCCGGCGCGCGGGCGACACAGCTCGTCGAAGCACCTGCGGTGCCACGAGCCGCCGATACCGACCAAGGTGAAGTCGGTCCGCCACTTTGTCATATGTCAAGCCTACTTGGGGCCTGATTGCAGGGTCAAGGATGAACGATCGTTGTTGTGCGGGGCAGTTCGCTGCCCCCTCCCGCCGGTCCTATGAGCAGGGGTAACAGCATGAACCCCTGTCTGGCTATCGCCGCGCTCCGGCCCGCACCCTTCCTTCCGCACCCCGCGACCGGAAGGACCAGCCATGACCGCCCGCGCCCACCGCCCCGCCGACGGACCGTCCGGCGCGCCGCCCCGGCAGGCGGCGAGATGAGACGGTTCCTGGCGCGCCGGCTGATCCTCGCGGTGCCGACCCTGCTGGGCGTCACCCTCGTGGTGTTCGCGACCGTCGCCCTCGTCCCCGGCGACCCGGTCAGCACCTTCCTCGGACCCGGAGCGCCGGAGGAGGCGCGCCACCAGCTCTCCGAACGCCTCGGCCTGGACCGGCCGTTGCCCCTGCGGTACGCCACATGGCTCGGACACGCCCTCGGCGGCGACCTCGGCGTCTCCATCTCCGGTCAACGCCCGGTCACGGACTTCCTGTTCCCCGCGCTCGGCCAGACCCTGATCCTGACTGGGGCGGCGTTCGTCCTCGTCCTCACCGGCGGCGTCGTGCTTGGCGCGCTCGGCGCCCTGCGGCCGCGCGGACTGCCCGGACGGCTCTCCGGCGCGTTCAGCACGCTCGCGGTGTCCGCGCCGCAGTACTCGGTGGCGCTGGTGCTCATCGCCGTCTTCGCGGTGGAGCTGCGCTGGCTGCCCGCGGGCGGCACCCACGACGTGTTCGGCGGCGGGGGCGCCCTCGACCTGCTGCGGCACCTCGTCCTGCCGGCCGTCGCCGCCGCGCTGGTGCCGCTGGGCCTGACGGCCCGCGTGTTCCGCGCCGCGCTCGGCTCGGTCCTCGCCGGTGACCTCGCCGACAGCCTCCGGGCGCGCGGACTGAGCCGCCCGGCCGTGCTGCTGCACTGCGCGCACAACGCGGCGCCCGCCCTGCTCACCATCGCCGGGCTCCAACTCGCCTACCTGCTGGAGGGGGTGGTCTTCGTGGAAACGCTCTTCGCCTGGCCGGGCGTCGGCCGGCTCCTGTACGACGCGCTCGCGGCCCGCGACCTGCCCCTCGTGCAGGGCGGCGTGCTGGTGGTCGCCGCCGCGTTCGTCGGGATCAACATCCTCGTCGACGCCGCGCACGCCTGGATCGACCCGAGAGTGCGGAGCTGACGATGACCGCGTCCACGATCCCGATCGCCCCCGCCGTCCCCGCCGCGCCGGGCCGCCGCCTGCCACGCGCCGGACTGCTGATCCCGGCGGCGCTCGCCGTCCTGCTGGTCCTGGTGGCGCTCGCCGCGCCGCTCCTCGCCCCCGACGACCCGGCCGCCGGCTCGCTGCGGGACCGGCTGCTGGACCCCGGCAGCCCCGGCCACCCGCTGGGCACGGACGGCCAGGGCCGGGACGTTCTCAGCCGGCTGATCTGGGGCGCCCGGCCGTCCCTGACCGGCGGCCTAGTGCCCGTCGCCGTCGCCGCCGTGCTGGGCAGCGCGCTGGGCATCGCCGCCGGGCTCGGCGGGCGCGTCACCGAACAGGGGCTGCTGCGCACCCTCGACGTGCTGTACGCGTTCCCCGGCCTGCTGCTGGCCATCGCGGTCGCCACCGTGCTGGAGGCGGGCGTGGGCGCGACCGTGTTCTCGCTGTCGGTGGTGCTGACCCCGGTGGTGACCCGGGTCGCGTACACCGAGGTCCAGCGCATCCGGTCCGCCGAGTACCTGGAGGCCGCCCGGGTGAGCGGCGCGGGACGTACGGCGATCGCCGTACGGCAGGTCCTGCCGGTCATCGCCCCCGTCGTCCTGGCGTACGCCTCGTCGCTCATCGGGCTCGCCATCGTCTACGCCGCCGGCCTGTCGTTCCTCGGCCTCGGGGTCGCGCCGCCCGCCGCCGAGTGGGGCGCGATGCTGGACGAGTCCCGGCCCGCGCTGCTGACGCACCCGTGGGTGGCGGTGCTGCCCGCGCTGACGATCCTCGCCGTCTCGGTGCTGTTCACGGTCCTCGGCGAGGCCCTGCGCCGCCGCGTCGGCACCGGGGAGGACGCGCGATGAGCCGCCTCCCGCAGAGCGGGCACCCCGTGCTGTCGGTCGAGAACCTGACGGTGGACCACCCGGGACGCGACCGGACCGTCCGCGCCGTGGACGGCGTGTCGTTCACCGTCGGCGCGGGCGAGGCGCTGGTGCTGCTGGGCGAGTCCGGCAGCGGCAAGACCACCGTGGCCCGCACGGTCCTCGCCCTGCCCGGCCGCGCCGCCCGCGTCACCGGCAGCGTCCGGCTGGGCGGAACGGACCTGCTGACGGCCGGTGAACGCACCCTGTCCCGGATCCGCGGCCGGCGCGTCGGCTATGTGGCGCAGGACCCCACCGGCGCCCTCGACCCGCTGCGCCGCATCGGCCCGCAGCTCACCGAGGTGCTGCGGCGTCACCGGATCGCGGACGGCCGCCGGGCCGCCCGCGCCCTCGTGCCCGGCCTGCTCGCCGCCGCGGGCGTCTCCGACCCGGAACGGATCGCCCGCAGCCACCCGCACGAACTGTCCGGCGGTCAGCGACAGCGCGCCGCGATCGCCCTTGCCCTGGCCTGCGGCCCCGAACTCCTGGTCGCCGACGAGCCCACGACCGCGCTCGACGTGCTGGTACAGGCCCAGGTCCTGGACCTGTTCGGGCGGCTGCGGGCCGAACGCGGCACGGCCCTGCTGCTCGTCACCCACGACCTTGAGGCCGCCCGCCGCGTCGGCGGCCGGGTGGCGGTGATGCGCGACGGCCGCGTCGTCGAGACCGGGCCCGCCGAGCGGGTGCTGTCCCGGCCCGGCCACTCCTTCACCGCGGAACTCGTCGCCACGCGACAGGAGGCCCACCGATGACCGAGCCGCTGCTCTCCGTCGAGCGCGTCACCAAGCGCTACACCAAGGCCGCGCCGCCCGCGCTGGACGACGTGTCCCTGACCGTCGCGCCGGGCGAGACCGTCGGACTGGTCGGCGAGTCCGGCTCGGGCAAGTCCACCCTCGCCCGGCTGGCGCTCGGCCTGCTCCCCGCCGACTCCGGCACCGTCCGGTTCGACGGCCGGGACCCGTACCGGCTCACCGGCCGGGGCGGGCGCGCGACGCGCGGGCGGCTCCAGTTCGTTCCGCAGCACCCGCGCGGCTCCCTCAACCCGGCGCTGCGGGCCGGCCAGGCCGTCGCCTTCGCGCTGCGCGCCCGGGGCACGCCGCGCCGGGACCGCGACGAGGCCGTCGCGGAGCTGTTCCGGCGCGTCGGCCTGGACCCGGCGCTCGCCGGGCACCGCCCGCGCGAGCTGTCCGGCGGGCAGCTCCAGCGGGTGGCGATCGCCCGCGCCCTGGCCACCGGCCCCGACCTCGTCGTCTGCGACGAGCCCACCTCCGCGCTGGACCGCGCCACCCAGCACCACGTCCTGGACCTGCTGCGGGAGCTGCGCGAACGCACCGGCCTGGCCTACCTGTTCATCTCCCACGACCTGGCCGTGGTGCGGCGGCTCGCGGACCGGGTGGTGGTGCTGCGCGGCGGCCGGGTCGTGGAGGAGGGCACCACCGGCCGGCTCTGGGCCGCTCCCCGGCACCCGTACACGCGGGCCCCTTCAATGTGCTGCCACGACGTCCACCCTCACCCACCCACAACACGCACACCCTCTGGGGCGGAAGCGCCAGAAGTGAAAAAGAGCCAGCCCCTCGTGAGGAAGCAAGCACGATGACCCACCGCCATTCCGTCCACGGACTCAGACTCGCCGCCCTCCCGGCCGCCGTGCTGCTCGCGCTGACCGCCACCGGCTGCGGCTCAGGCGGCTCCGACAGCCCGACGTCCGGCGACTCCGGCAGCGGCGGCACCCTGGTCATCGGAGCGACCGGCACCCTGCCCAACACCGACACCGTCATCGGCGGCGCGGGCTTCGAGGGGAAGCGGCTGGTCAGCTTCCAGCTCTACGAGGGCCTCACCCGCTACGACCTGACCCAGGGCGACACCCCGCCCGAGATCACCGGCGCGCTCGCCACCTCCTGGGAGGTCGCCGACGACGACACCACCTGGACGTTCACCCTGCGCGAGGGCGTCACGTTCCACGACGGCACCCCCTTCGACGCGGACGCCGTCATCTTCAACCTCGACCGCTACCTCGACGAGGACAGCGAGCACTACACCGACGCCCTCGGCGCCGCCGCCGGCGAGTACGCGGGCGGCATCGCCGACTACCGCAAACTGGACGACACACACGTGGAGTTGGTGACCGAGTCGCCCAACGGGCACTTCCCCGAGGACCTCGCCCACGTGCTGATCGCCAGCCCCACCGCCATCGAGGCCACCGGCACCGAGGACTTCGCGCAACAGCCCGTCGGCACCGGCCCGTTCACCTTCGTGTCGCAACGCGAGGGCCAGGAGATCGAGTTGGCCGCCAACGAGGAGTACTGGGGCGGCGCGCCGAAGCTCGACCGGCTCGTCGTCCGGGCCATCCCCGACGCCGCCGCCCGTACCGCCGCGCTCCGTTCGGGCGACGTCAACTGGATCGAGTACCCGAACCCCGACGACATCGAGAGCCTCACCGCCGAGGGCGCCAGCGTCGTCACCAACAGCTACGACCACCTCTGGTACTGGATCCTCGACACCTCCCAGGGCCCCTGGGCGGACGAACGGGTCAGGCGCGCCGCCAACTTCGCCATCGACCGCGAGGCCATCGCCGAACAGCTCCTCCACGGCACCGCCGACCCGGCCTACCAGGCCGCGCCCCGGGCCACGTTCGCCTACGACGAGTCCGGCGACACGTACACCTACGACCCCGACCGGGCGCGGGAGCTGCTGGCCGAGGCGGGCTACGCGGACGGCTTCGAGACGTCCGTCACCGTGCCCACCGGCGGCTCGGGCAACCTGCTGCCCGTACCCATCACCGAGGCCCTCCAGCGCGACCTCGCCGCCGTCGGCATCGACGTCGAGATCCGCACCACCGACTGGTCCACGCTGATCGGCGCCGAGGCCGAGGGCGAGGTGGCGCTCGGCTCGGACGCCATCGCGCAGTCCACGACGCTGTTCCAGTCCGAGGCGCTGCTCCCGCTGTTCATCGGCAGCGACAGCCCCTTCTGGACCGGCCACTACAGCAACGAGCGCGTCGACGAACTCCTCGCCGACGCCTCCGCCGACACGGACACCGAGCGGCGCCGGGAGTCCTACCGGGAGGCGCTGTCCCTGGTGACGGCGGACGCCCCCTGGCTGTTCGTCGTCAACGACCGCAACCCCAGGGCGCTTTCCCCGCAGGTGCGGGGGCTGGTCCAGCCGCAGTCCTGGTTCATCGACCTGACCACGGTCTGGGTCAGCTCCTGACTCCCCCGGCCCCGCTTCCCGCCGCCCGTTTCCCCGCCGCCCGTTTCCGTACGAGAGGACGTCAGCCGCTCCATGACCGAGCCGCATCCGCTCCACCGCGCCGAGGCCGCGCCCCCCAAGTGGGGCGTCACCCTGCCGCTGCCAGGACTGACCATCGACCGGCACCGCTTCCTCATCGAACGCCTGCCGGACCTCGGCTACACCGACGTCTGGAGCGCGGAGGGCGGCGGCACGGACGCGTTCACCCCGCTCGCCGCGACCGCCGCCTGGTCGCCGACGCTGCGCATCGCCACCGGCATCGTGCCGGTCCACACCCGGGGCCCGGCGGTCCTCGCCCAGACGGCCGCCACCCTGGCCCAACTCGCCCCCGGCCGCCTGCTGCTGGGCATCGGCGCGTCGGTGCCCGCGCATGTCACCGACATCAACGGCATCCCGTTCGACGAACCGTTCAAGCGCACCAGGGACGTACTGCGGTTCGTCACCCGGGCGTTGCGGGGCGAGTACATCGCGGGTGACTTCGACACGTTCTCCATCACCGGCTACCGGCTGCCGCACCCGCCCGCCCAGCCGGCCAAGGTGATCCTCGGCGCGCTCCGGCCCCGGATGCTGCGCCTGGGCTTCACCGAGGGGGACGGCGCCATCACCAACCTCCTGTTCCCCGAGGACGTTCCCACCGTCCTCGACGCGGTCGGCCCCCAGCCGCCGGGCAAGGAACTGGTGGTGAAGGTCTTCGTCTGCCCCACCGAGGACGCCGACTACGCGCACCGCGCGACGCGCCCGTTCCTGGCCTGGATCCTCAACCGCGAGCCCTACCGCAAGTTCCACGAGTGGCTGGGCCATGGCGACCTGCTGAGCGAGTCGCACCGGCTGTGGGCCGAGGGCGACGCCGAGGGCGCCCAGAAGGCGCTGCCGGACGAGGTGGTGGACGGCCTGTTCATCAGCGGCTCGCCCGAGGAGTGCCGCGAACGCATCCTGCGGTACCACCGCCCCGGCGTGACCACCATCCAGCTCTACGTGTCGCTGCCGCCCGAGGTGTTCGTCAGCCGGGCCAGGGTGCTGGAGACCCTGGCCCGGCTGGGCCCCGGCGGGTCCTGAGAGAGGAACGGGGCGAGATGGAGCTGGACATACGGGGCGGCGTCAGGGCCGCTCCCGTCACGGGGCGCACCCCGGCCGAACGCCAGGCGCTGCGTTTCGCGCCCGACCCGCGCGAACGCACCGCCGACCCGGAGCACGTGGCGCTCACCGCCCGGCAGAACGAGGAGGACGGCCTGGACAGCGCCCTGGTGACGCAGTCCAGCTCCTGGCCCGATCCCTGGCTGGTGGCGGCGTGGGCGCTGGCCGCGACGCGCAGGCTGCGCGTCGCGGTCGCCCACCGGATCGGCACGACCGCGCCCACGGTGGCGGCCCGTTCGCTGGCCACCCTGGACCGCCTCTCCGGCGGCCGGGCGGCGGCCCACGTCATCATCGGGTCCAGCGACGCCGATGTGCTGCGCGACGGTGACGTGCTGGGCAAGGCGGACCGCTACCGCCGGGCGGGGGAGTACCTGGAGGTGTTCCGCCGGACCCTGACCGAGCGGCAAGGCTTCGACCACGACGGGGAGTTCTACCGGCTGCGGGACGCCGGGTCCGGGGTGTGGCCGCGCCCCGGCGGCGAGTTGCTGTCGTTCGGCGGCTCCTCGCCCGAAGGGCTGGACCTGGCGGCCCGCTTCGCCGACGTCTACGCCGTGCGGGCCCTGCCGTTACCGGCGACGCGGGCCCGTATCCGGGAGATCCGGACCGCCGCCGCCGCGCACGGCCGGACGCTGCGGATCTGGCGGCACCTCACGCTGGTCCTCGCGGCGACCGACGCGGAGGCGGCGGACCGGGCGCGGTGGCTCGCGCGGGAGGCCGTGCGCCTCACCTCGGGTGCCGACAGCGCCCGGTGGACCGGCGCGGTGCAGCTCGACCGGGACCGGGAGCGGGGTTCCGCCGACCCCGCCCGGGGCCGGGCGCAGGTCGAGGCGTACATCCGCCGCTCCCTCGCGGCCTCCTTCGTCGGCTCCCCGGACACCGTGGCCGCGCGCGTGGACCTGCTGCGGGCGGCCGGGGTGGACATCGTCCAGCTCGACATGGCCGTCGAGACCGACGAGGACCGGGCCCTGCGCCGGGCCCTGGTGGACCGCCTGCGCCCCCCCGCCCGCGCCCTGGCCCGCCGCCGCGTCTGGTAGTGGCCGGGCCGGCGGCGCGCCGCCGTAAGCTGGGCGGAACGCCCCGAGGGCGGCGGGCGACGGACTTGCGGGGGTGGGCGGATGCTGGAGCTGATCGCGGAGGCGCTCGACGCGCGGTTCACCACCCGGGCGCACCGGGAGCCCCGCCGGCGGCGGCGCAGGCGGGAGCGCGCGCTCGCGGCGGGGCGTGAAGTGCGGTTCCGGGGCGGGGTGATCGGGCCGGAGCCGTACGGAAGGCGCCTGGCCAACGTGCTGTTCGCGTCGCGGGTCACGCTGGCCTCGGCGTACGCGCCCGCGAAGAAGCGCACCCGCCGGACCCTGCCGGTGGAGCGCCTCCGGCTGGTCACGGTCAGGCCCAGGCTGTCGTCGGAGAAGAAGATCCCCGGTCACTTCCATGTCGTGGTCTGCCGCGACGGCGACACCGAGGTGCTGATCGTCTGCGCGCCGTGGAACACGGGGTTCGTCACGGCTCCGCTCGCGGCGGGCTGAGCGGGGCCGTCGCCGCCCGGACCACGTCGCGGGCGAAGCCGGCCGCGGCCCGGACCGCGCCGTCGGCGCCGAGGATCGCGGCGTCGGTGTTGACGCCGTCCATGATCAGGGACAGCCGGTCGGCCAGCCCCTCCGGGTCGCGGGCCCCGGCGCGCCGGGCCAGGGCGCGCAACTGCTCCCGGCGCGCGGCGTAGTGGGCCACGATGAACCGGTGCGCCGGGTGGGTCTCCTCGGGGAACTCGGCGTAGGCGTTCCGCATGGCGCAGCCGCGGAAGCCCGCCTCGGAGGCGCGCTCGGCGACCACCGCGACCACGGCGACGAGCTGCTCGGCCGGGTCGTCGGGGTGCCGGTCGGCCGCCTCGGTCAGCAGCTCCGGCCAGTCGGTGGCGCAGCGCTCCAGCCAGGCGACGATCAGCTCGTCCTTGCCGCTGAACTCCCGGTACAGCAGGTTCTTCCCGCAGCCGCAGGCGTCGATGATCTGCTGCATGCCGACCGCCCGCACGCCGTGCTCGTTGAACAGCCCGCACGCCGCGTCGAGGATGCGGTCCCGCGCGCCCGGATCCGGCTTCCTGGCCATCGCCCACCTCCCGTGCGCGCCAGCCTAGCGGATTACGGACCGAGCGGTCCCTCACGGTTGACAGTGGCGTCCCGGTGCGTCCAGGATACGGACTGATCGGTCCCGGACCGATCAGTCCGTTTCAATCCGGAGCACCGAGGAGTACGACCATGGACCTGGAACTCGCGGGGAAGACCGCCGTCGTCACCGGCGGCAGCAAGGGCATAGGGCTGGCCGTGGTGCGCCTCCTCCAGGCGGAGGGCGTACGCGTGGTGGCCGCCTCGCGCCGGGAGACGCCGGAGCTGAAGGAGACCGGCGCCACGCACGTACCGGTCGACCTGTCCACCGCCGAGGGCGCGACGGAGCTGATCGAGCGCGCCACCGCCGAACTCGGCGGCATCGACATCCTCGTCAACAACGTCGGCATCGGCGACACCGACGACATCGCCCGGGGTTCCCTGCTCGGGCTGCTCGACCTGCCCGACAGCGCCTGGCAGCACACCTTCGACCTGCACTTCTACAGCGCCCTGCGCGTCACCCGGGCCGCCCTGCCCAGCCTGCTCGAACGCCGGGGCACCGTCGTCAACGTCTCCTCGATCGGCGCCCGGCTCACCGGCGCCGGGCCGATCGACTACAACGTCAGCAAGGCCGCGCTCAACGCCTTCACCAAGGTCGTCGCCGAGCAGTTCGGTCCGCGGGGCGTGCGGGCGATCACCGTGTCCCCGGGGCCGGTGTCGACCGGGGTGTGGACCGACCCGGACGGCTTCATCGGCCGCCTCGCCGCCGAACAGGGCATCACCCACCAGGAGTTGGTGGACCAGTTCATGGCCGGCCTGGGTGCCACCACCGGCCGCCTGTCCACCCCCGAGGAGCTCGCGCGGGTGATCGTCTTCGCCGTCTCGCCGAACAACATCAACGGCGCCGACCTCGTCGTCGACGGCGGCGTCCTCAAGACCACCTGAACCGCCCCCGGCGCAGGACCTCTCCCACGGTGGGGAGGAGAGGTCCTCCGCCGGACACCGCACACGCGCCGCCCCCGGGGTGATCCGCGGCGCCTCCCGCCGGTCGTCCGGCAAGGGCGGTCGTCACCCTGGTGCGTTGACCCCGCGTGACCGGCTTCCGGCGCTTCCGGCACGGACCGCGGGACCGGGGCGTGCCCACGAAGGTTCGCGCGAGAGAGTCGCGGTCGCCGCGTTCGCGCCGCCGAGGCCGTGTACGAGGTGGGCACCCCGTCCGGCCGTCGAGGCGCTGGAGGGCGCCCCCCTCGGCCTCCCCCGGATCGCCTCTGATCCGTGCCGACCGTCGTGGCCATGGACGGTGGCTCGGCCCGGCCGGTCTCCACCGGTCTCCACCGGACACGGACCCGGACACGGACCCGGACCCGCCGCCCGCGTCGCGGGGAACCTGCGCCGCGCACGGCGGACCGGGGTCTCACCGGCCTCGGCACGTTCCGCCCGGAGTCGGCGTTTCGCGGCCGGACAGGACGCCGTCCTCGCGGAGTTGTCGGATCGCGCCGGCCGGGCGCCGAGCCTCGTGGTCCGTACGGCCGAGGTCAGCCGCCCAGGATCAGGCAGGTGCTCGACGCCGTCGCGAGGATCTTGCCGTCCGGGTCGCGGACGTCGCCCTCGGCGAACGCGACCCGGCGGCCCGGCTTGGTGATCCAGCCACGGGCACTCAACTCCATGCCCGCGTGCACCGGGCGCAGATAACTGACCTTGATCTCGATCGAGGTGTACCCGGTGCCGGCCGGGAGCGTGGACTGCACGGCGCAGCCGGCGACCGTGTCGAGGAGGGTGCAGACCAGGCCGCCGTGAATGAGCCCTATCGGGTTGTAGGCGCTCTCGTCCGGCACGCAGGCGAACGCGACCTCGCCCTTCTCGGCGCTGAGGAAGCGCATGCCGAACAGCTCGGAGATCGGCGGCGGCGGCAATTCCCCGTCCGCCATGGCCCGCAGGTGGTCGAGGCCCGACATCGCGGCCCCGGCTTCGGTGGTGACCCGGGGGTCGTACCAGGTGATCGTCTTGCTGCGCGGGGCACCCCAGGACTCGGGTGCGGCGTTCTGGTCGGCGGACATGGCACGACGCTAGCATCTGGGTTCGGAAAGCGAATCCAGATGGGGATGTGAATGCCGCCACGAATCTGCTCGGTCGCCAGGACGCTGGAGGTCGTCGGTGAGCGCTGGTCGCTGCTCGTGCTGCGCGAAGTCTTTCTCGGCGTACGGCGGTTCGACCCGATCCGCGAGGCGACGGGCGCGCCGCGCGCCGTGCTCGCCGAGCGGCTGCGCGATCTGGTGGCGGCGGGCGTGCTGGACCGCCGGGAGTACCGGGAGCCGGGCACCCGGGTCCGCCACGAGTACCATCTGACGCCTGCCGGACGGGAGTTGCAGCCGGTGCTCACCGCGCTCATGCAGTGGGGCGACCGGCATCTGGCCGGTCCCGGGCAACCACCGCTGGAGCTGCGGCACGCCGACTGCGGCGGCCGGGTCAGGACGGCCCTGGTCTGCGAGGAGGGCCACACCCTCCCCGACACCGGCACCGGCCTCCGCCCCGTGCCGCGGGCCGGGGACCGGGATCGGGCGACGCGGGACAGCGCCCCGGCCGGCGGGAGTTGAGCCACGTCCCCGGGCGGGACCGCGGAGCGGAACCGGGGAGGAGTAGCGTGGTCCGCATGGATCCGATCTCCCTCATCGTCGCCGCCCTGGCGGCCGGTGCCACGGCCGGGCTGACGGACGCGACGAGCGAGGCGGTCGGGAACGCCTCCGGCCGGCTCACCGCTCTGCTGAAGGCCAAGGGCGCCGAGCCCGCGCCCGGCGCCTCCGAGGAGGAGACGCGCCGGCGCCTGGCCGACGCCGGGGCGGGCGAGGACGAGGCCGTCGTCGCCGCCGCCGGCCGTGTCCTGCGGCTGGCCGACCCGGAGGGCCACCGGCACGGCAGGTACACGGTCACCGGCACCCGCGACACCCCCGGCGCCCCGGCCCCCTGACGACCGGGGCGTCACGCCTCCCGCGGGGGTTCAGCGGCCGGGGTCGCAGCAGCTCTCGCGGCGCATCAGGTGACCCACCTCCGCCCACGCGTCCTGGTCCCCGGCGTCCCGCGCGACGGGCGTGTCCGCGAACGCGGCCACCAACTCGGCCTGCCGGAACGGCACTCCGCCGCGCAGCACGGACTCGGTGCGCACCAGCGAGCCGAAGTCGGCGAACGGGTCGCCGTCCGCCACGGTCGCGCTTTCCGGCAGGGGTGACGAGCGGGCGCGTGGTGCGCCGGCCGGTCAGCGCGTGACGCCGGACCCGCCGAGTCTGCGGACGGTCGCCACGATCTCCGTGTTGGGCACGCCCTTCAGCAAGTACTCCGTCACCCCGGCGCGTCTCATCTCCTCGACCGCGCCGAAGTCGGCGTGGGCCGAAAACGTCAGCACGCGCGTGCCGGGCGAGCGCAGCAGGATCTCCCGTGCGGCCCGCGCCCCGCCGCCGGGCATCCTGAAGTCGACGACGGCGACGCCCGGTTGATGCTGGGTCGCCAGCTCGATCGCCTCATCGGCGTCCGCGGCGGCCCCGACCACCTCGAAGTCCCGTTCCTCGCGCAGCACATCGCACAACGCCTCGCGGATCATCGCGTCGTCGTCACAGACCAGGATGGTCACCCGCGGCGCGGTCGCCACCCCGTCGGCGCCGCTCATGACGTGCCTTCGCCCGGGGCGTCCCCACCGCCGACCGGCGGGGTCGGCAGCCAGAACTCGACGGTGGTGCCGCCGCCCGGCTCGCCGTGCATCGTCCACCAGCCGTCCGCGGTCTCGGCGCGCTCCCGCATCTCGATCACGCCGAAGTGTTCACGCCCGGTCAGCGGGCCCAGCGGGGCCTCGAACCCCACGCCGTCGTCGGTGACCCGCGTCAGGACCCCCTGACCGGCCGGCGCCAGCGACACCTTCACCGTGCTCGCGCGGGCGTGCTTGTGGACGTTGGTGAGCGCCTCCTGGCAGATCCGGAAGATCGTGATGGCGACCTCGGTCGGCACCTCCCCCTCCAGGCTGTGGTCGAACGCGTACCGCAGGCCCCACCCGGTGACCACCTCCTCCAGGTAGCCGCCCAGCGCCTCCACCAGCCCGTGCCGGTCGATCCCCGGCGGGCGCAGCCGGAAGCTGAGGCTCCGGAGCCGGCCGATCGCCCCGCTCACCGACTCGTCGAGCTGCCGCACCTGCGGCGCCAGCTCCGGCGGGACGCGGTTGGCCAGGAGCTGGAGCCGCATCCCGACGGCGACCATGGACTGGATCGAGTCGTCGTGGACGTCCCACGCGATCCGGCGCCGCTCCATCTCCTGCGCCTCCACCAGATGCGCCAGCAGCCGCCGCCGCTGGGTCAGCGCCTGTTCGGCGGCGCGGCGTTCGGTGAGGTCGCGGGTGACCTTGCCGAAGCCGCGCAGGTGGCCGTTGTCGTCGAAGAGGGCGGTGATGACGACGCTGGCCCAGAAGCGGGTGCCGTCGCGGCGCAGGCGCCAGCCCTCCTCCTCGTAGCGGCCTTCGGCGGTGGCGATCCGCAGCTCGCGTTCCGGTTTCCCCTCGGCCTTCGCCTCGGGCGGGTAGAAGACGGAGAAGTGCTGGCCGATGATCTGCTCGGCGGTGTGGCCCTTGATGCGCTCGGCGCCGGTGTTCCAGCTCACGATGCGGCCCTCGGTGTCGAGCATGAAGATCGCGTAGTCCAGCACCCCCTGCACCAGCAGCCGGAAGCGCTCCTCGCTCTCGGTCAGCGCCTGTTCGGCGGCGCGGCGTTCGGTGAGGTCGCGGGTGACCTTGCCGAAGCCGCGCAGGTGGCCGTTGTCGTCGAAGAGGGCGGTGATGACGACATTGGCCCAGAAGCGGGTGCCGTCGCGGCGCAGGCGCCAGCCCTCCTCCTCGTAGCGGCCTTCGGCGGTGGCGATCCGCAGCCCGCGGGCGGGACGGCCCTGGGCCCGTGCCTCGGGCGGGTAGAAGACGGAGAAGTGCCGGCCGATGATCTGCTCGGCGGTGTAGCCCTTGATGCGTTCGGCCCCCGGGTTCCAGCTCAGGATGTGGCCCTCGGTGTCGAGCATGAAGATCGCGTAGTCCAGCACCCCCTGCACCAGCAGCTCGGAGGACATCCCGGCGTTCCGGTCCGGCTTCCCGGGCCGAGGGGGTGGGGCAGCACCGCGCATACCGTAGAGCTTTACACGACCGAGCCGGCTCCCGGCACGGGCTGCCCGTCGGCGCCGCGCCCCTGGTCGGCGGATTCCGTCACCAGCTCGCACCACACGACCTTCCCGGTGGCCCGTCGTGAACTGCCCCAGTCGGCCGCGAGCCGGTCGATCATCCGCAGCCCGAGACCGCCGCCGGCCGGTCCCGGATCCCTCGGCGCCGGACGCACCGGACTGTCGTCGGCCACCTCGATCCGGATCCGGCGCCGCGTGCCCGTCATGCGCACCACCGGAGCCCCGTGCCCGTGCCGTAGAGCGTTGGAGACCAGCTCGGAGACGATCAGCACGATGTCGTCGTGACGTCCCCGGTACGCGTACCGCAGCAGGGTCCGGCGGGCGAAGTCCCGCGCCCGCGCCGCGCTGCCGCCGTCCTCCGGCAGGTCCAGCGCGACGTCGTAGACAGGGGACAGTGGTTCCACGCTGCCACTCTCCGCCATCCCCGGGCGAACGGCGAGACGCACGGGGACCACCCGGCCTGACGCAAACGCACTACACGCACCACGGCGTCCGGGCGTCAGTCCAGCAGGCCCTCGCGGCGCGCGATGGCCACCGCCTCCAGTTTCGAACGGGCGCCCGTCTTCTCCAGCACGCGCTGCACATGATTGCGCGCCGTGTTGTGCGCGACGCCGAGCCGTTCGCCGACCTGCGCGGTGCTCAGCCCCTCGGCCAGCAGCAGCAGCGTCTCCCGCTCCCTGGGGGTGAGCGTCGCCCCCGCCGTCGGGACCCGCCCGGTCAGCCGGTCCAGCACGCCGCCGAGCAGCCCCCGCGCGAAGACCACCTCGCCCGCCGCCACCTGCCGTACCGCGTCCTCCAGCTCCCCCAGCCGGCCGGACTTCAGCACCAGCCCCGCGCCCCCGGCCTCCACCACCCGGGTCGCCACCGACGCCGTCGCCTCGCCCGTCAGCACCAGACCCGCGTCCGCGCCGCCTGCCGCAGCAGGCCGATCGCCGTGATGCCGTCGCCGTCCGGCAGCCGGCGGTCCAGCACCACCACGTCGGGCCGGTAGCGCCGGGTGTCCGCGAGCGCCGCCGCGATCGACCGCGACCGCGCGACCACCGTCATGCCCGCCGCCCGGTCCAGCGCCTGGCCGATCGCCTCCGCCACCATGTCGTGGTCCTCGACCAGCACCACCCGGATCGGCCGTTCCTCCTCCGGCGACGACGACGCGGGCGGCGGCGTCGGCGATGGCGGCATGAGCGGATCCCTCGGCGATGTGCGTGCGGGCGCGGTACGTGCGCGAACTCCCCGATCGTAGCCGCCGGGCGGGCCGTCCCGCCGGGGTGGTGCGCGCCGCGGCCCGCGCGCCGCCGATGCGCGCCGCCGCCCCTGCTGCCGGGGGCCCGGGAACGCTACTGTCGATACCTGGCCGCGACTCCCCGCGAGCGAAGGCGAGGTACCGATGACAGCCGTCGACGCGTTCCACACCACTGTCTTCTCGGTACGGGACCGGGTCACCGTCAGCGCCGCGGGGGAGCTGGACTTCGCCACGCTGCCGCGCCTGCGCACCGCGCTGGCCGCCGCGCTCGCCACCCGGCCCCGCTCGGTGGACGTGGACCTCTCCGGCGTCTCGTTCTGCGACTGCGCCGGGGTGAACGTGCTGCTGTGGGCCCGGGGGCAGGCCGTGGCGGAAGGCATCGCGTTCCGTGTGACCGGCACCGGGGCGCCCGTCGTCGCGCGGCTCTTCCACCTGCTGCGCGTCGGTCATCTGTTCGCCCTCGACCGGGCCCGCTGAGGATTTGCTCCGATCCGGCGCAGGTCCGGGACCGTATTTGTCAGCCCCGCCACAACATCCGCCCGGGGACCCACTGCGCCGTTCGGGAGCCGGTTAGGGTGAGCTGCTATGACCGCTTATGACACCGTCGTCGTCGGGACCGACGGCTCCAAGTCATCGTTCGCGGCGGTGGAGCGCGCAGCTCTCGTCGCTGCCGCGTGTGGGGCCAAGCTGGTCGTCCTGTGCGCCTACCGACCGCTCGGCCGCTCCGAGTCGATGATGGCGCAGGACGTGCTGCGGGACGAGGCATACCACGTGATGGGCTCGGCGCCCGCCGAGGAGACCCTGCGCACCGCCCGTGAGAAGGCGGCCGTCGCGGGAGTGATCGACGTGGACGCCATCGCCGTCGAGGGCGACCCCGTGCCGAACCTGCTCAAGGCCGCCAGGAAGCGCGGCGCGGGCCTGATCGTCGTCGGCAACAGGGGTTTGAACCCCCTCGCGGGCCGCATTCTCGGCTCGGTGCCCGCCGAGGTCGCCCGCAAGGCCGACGTGGACGTACTGATCGTGCACACTACGTGACGGGAGCTCGACATGGAGCAGGTGCCGGTCGAACGAGGCGAGCTGGGCGCGCCCGGGATCGAGGAGGCCCTGCTCGGCGGTGAGCGCAAGTACACGAGGCAGCAGGTGGCGGAGCTGGCCGGCGTTCCGCTGGAGCGCGTCCACCGCCTGTGGCGCGCCCTGGGCTTCGCCGCCGCGGGCGACGACGACGTCATCTTCACGGACGCCGACGTGGAGGCCGCCAAGCTCGGTTACGACTTCGTCGGCTCCGGCCTGATCGACCAGGAGCTGGACGCGGCCATGACCCGCGCCCTGGGGCACTTCCTGTCCCGGCTGGCCGAGTGGCAGGTCCAGGTGGTGTGGGACTGGCTGGTCAAGCAAGAGGGCATGAACGTCGACGAGTTCGACATCGCCCGCGTCGTCGAGGCCACCATGCCGACCATGCAGAGCCTCCAGAACTACGTATGGCGCCGCCATCTGGTGGCGTTCGCGGGGCGCGCGATGACCATCGAGGCCGGGGTGGAGGCCGAGGAACGCACCCAGATCATCGGCTTCGTGGACATGGTCGGCTACACGCGGCTGACCCGGCAGACCGACGAACACACTCTGATCAACCTGCTGGAACGCTTCGAGGGGCTGGCGGCCGACACGATATCGGGCCACCGCGGCAGGATCGTGAAGATGATCGGCGACGAAGTCCTCTTCGTCGCGGACACCCCCTCCGAGGCGCTCGCCATCGCGTTCGAACTCGGCGACCGCGCCCGGCAGGACGACGGCATGCCCGAGCTGCGCACCGGTCTCGCCATGGGCCGTGTCCTGCACCGGCTCGGCGACGTGTTCGGCGAGACGGTGAACATCGCCGCCCGGCTGACGTCCATCGCGCGCCCCGACACGATCCTGATCGACACCAACCTCGCGGAACGCGTCCGCGGCGACCGCGCCTACGAACTCCGCTCCCTGCGCGCGTCCGTCCGCGGCTACAACCGGCTCCGGGCCTACGCCCTGCGCCGCCGCGAATCCGACCGCCACCGCGAACGGTCCTCCTCCCGGGACCGCTGACGAGGCCGGCCACAACGCCGTCCCGGCCGACCGGGGCGGCGCTGAGGCGGGCGGGCGGTGCCCGTCAGGCGTTCTCGGGCCGGCCCTCGACCACGACGCCGCGCCAGAACGCGATGTGGCCGGTGATGTGCGCGGCCTCGGGCAGCGGCTCGGGGTAGTACCAGGCGGCGTCGGGGTTGGTCGCGCCGTCCACCTGGAGGGTCAGGTAGCGGGCGGTGCCCTTCCAGCCGCAGACGGACGTCGTGTCGCTGTCCGTCAGGTAGTCCCGGTTCACCGCCTCCGGCGGGAAGTAGTGGTTGCCCTCGACCATGACCGTGCGCGGCGCTTCCGCGATCACCGCGCCGTTCCACAGAGCCCGCACCATGGCATCGACCTCTCGTCTCGTCGTCTCGTCGTCGTCCCGGGCGTTTCCCCGGAGTGTTCCCCGGTTGCTCCTCTTGCCCGCGTGCGGAGGGGGAACCCGGACGCCCGGCGGTTTCTTCCCGCCGTGCGGGTCCGGGGCGGTCAGGAGGGCGTGACGAGCCGTGCCTCGTACGCGAAGACGGCGGCCTGGGTGCGGTCGCGCAGGCCGAGCTTGACCAGGATGCGGCTCACGTGCGTCTTGACGGTGGACTCCGCGACGGCCAGGTGGGCGGCGATCTCCGCGTTGGCCAGGCCCTGCGCGATCAGCGCCAGCACCTGCGTCTCGCGCTCCGTCAGGTCCCCGATCCGTTCCCTGGCCGGGGGACGGGGCGCGGCGTGGCCCAGCCGGGAGAACTCGGTGATCAGGCGCCTGGTCACGGTCGGCGCGAGGAGCGCCTCCCCGGCGGACACCACCCGCACGCCCTCCGCGAGCTGCCGCGCGGAGGCGTCCTTGAGGAGGAAGCCGGAGGCCCCGGCGAGCAGCGCCTGGTAGACGTACTCGTCCAGGTCGAACGTGGTCAGCACCAGCACCTTCGTGCCGTGGTCGGCGGCCATGATCTCGCGGGTGGCCTCGATGCCGTTCAGCACCGGCATGCGGATGTCCATCAGGACCACGTCGGGCAGCAGGACGCGGGCCCGGTCGACGGCCTCCCGCCCGTTGACCGCCTCGCCGCAGACCTCGATGTCCGGCTGGGCGTTGAGGAGGACGGAGAAGCCCTCCCGGACCATCATCTGGTCGTCCGCGATCAGGACCCGGATCGTCACTCCGGCTCCCCGGTCGGCTCGGTCCCGGCCGCCACCGGCAGGAACACGGCCGTCTCGTACCCGCCGTCGTCCGTCGGCCCGGCCGTCATCCCGCCGCCCAGCATCGCGACCCGCTCCCGCATGCCCGTGATGCCGTGGCCGGCCCCGGGCGACGGCCGGACCGGGCCGCGTGGCGGGCCGTTGACGACGCGCAGGCCGAGCCCGCCGAGCACGTACGAGACCTCGACGCGGGCGTCGGCGCCCGGCGCGTGGCGCAGGGTGTTGCTCAGTGCCTCCTGCACGATCCGGTACGCCGACAGCTCCACGCCGGGCGGCAGTTCGCGGACCGCGCCGGTGACGACCTTCTCGACGGACTGTCCGGCCGCGCGGACGTTGTCCAGCAGGGTGTCCAGCTCGGCCAGCGTCGGCTGCGGGGCGTCGGGCGCCTCGTGGTCGGCGGCCCGCACGACGCCGAGGACGCGCCGCAGCTCGACCAGCGCGGCGACCGCGTTCTCCCGGATGGTGGCGAACGCCTGCGCCAGCTCGGGCGGCGGGTTCTCCACCCGGTAGGGGGCGGCCTCGGCCTGGATCGCGACGACGGACATGTGGTGGGCCACCACGTCGTGCAGCTCGCGGGCGATGGTGGTGCGCTCCTCCAGCAGCGTGCGCCGCGACCGCTCGTGCTCGGTGACGGCGGTCTGCCGGACGATCTCGTGCCGGGAGTCGTACAGCCCGCGCAGCAGGGCCGCGGCGAGCAGCGCGACGAACGAGACGCTCGTCATCAGCAGGGTGTTCGGCTCGGACCACCAGGTGTCGTGGAACGGCTCGAAGACCCGGCCGAGCCCGAAGGTGATCAGCCACATCCAGACGGCCATGCGCGGCCGGGTCCTGACCACCACCAGCGCCATCACCAGCACGTGGGAGTAGAGACCGGCCGGCGGCCAGGGCCAGGTGTCGGAGAGGTCCGCCATGGCCATCACCATCCAGGACGCGGTGGACACCCACCAGGCGCCGACCGGCCGGAACAGCACCAGCAGCGGCGGGATCCCGAAGAACAGGGCACCCACCATCCCGGCCTGGGTGTCGTTCATCCCGCCGCCGGCCGCCGCGTACGCCATCAGCGCCACCGCGGCGGCCACGATCCCGGCGTGCGGCAGCCATCCGGCGTACGGGCGCAGCGGCTCGGGCAGGTGGCCCGCGAGGGCCTTCAGCCTCGGCGCGGGCGGCAGCGGCCTGAACGCGAAGGCCCCGGTGATCAGGTCCTGCCGCACGGCGCGCAGGCCGCCGCGGAGGAGGCGTATCTCGGTCCGCGCGGTCCACGCTCCGCTCCGCGCGGGCGCGCCCGCCGGGTGGGCGGCCGTGTCGTCCTCGGCCGCCGGGTGCTGGGCTGTCTCGGTCACGGGCCCACGGTAGGCGGCGGGAACGGGCCCGTCGTCCCCGCTTGAGACGAATTCCCGGCATCCGTCTCAAGTACTACATGGACCGCCACATCCCCCGCACGGCGCGGACGCGGCGCGCGGGTCCTGGCCGTCCGGAAACGCCTCCGTTGACATGTACGGGCGCCGCTCCGGGTACTCGGGTACCGAAAGACGGAGAGGGGCCGGAGATGGAGCGCAGGGTGCGGTTGTGGCGATGGCGGCGCAATCCGCTGCGGCGCCGGTGCGACGTCGCGGAGGCGTGGGTCGGCCTGGTGGCGGGCGCGGTGATGGTGGTGGGCGCCCCGGCGGTGGGCGTGGTGGCGTTCACCGGCGCCACCGAGGCCATGCTGAACGACGGCCGGGGCGCCCGGCGCGTGGCGGCCGTCGTGACCGACGCCCACGAGGCGGTGACGCCGACCGGCACCGGGCGGCTGGGAGCCGTGCGGTGGACGGCTCCCGACGGGACCCCCGGGACCGGCTTCACGCGGCTGCCCGCGGGCGCCGGGCCGGGGACCGGCGTCACCGTCTGGCTCGACGAGGACGGCGCCCCGCGCGGCGCGCCGCCGTCCCCCGCGGTGGCCCGGACCGGGGGCGCCCTGCTGGGGACCGGCGCGGCCGGGGGCGTCTGCCTGCTGGCCCTGGGCGCCCGGAGCGGCGCCCGCCGCCGCCTGGACGCGCGCCGCTCGGCGCGCTGGGAACGCGAATGGGCCGAGATCGCACCCCGCTGGAGCGGGCAGGCCCTGTGAACCGCGCACGCCGCGTTCTCCAGCGCCCCACCGCCAGTGCGGTCAAAGGATAGATATATGAACGCCCTGGTCAGGGTGGTCAGTTCGGGTCCAAATAAACGTGCATTCGGTCTGTTGACCACCAATAGCATAAAACGGGCATCTACCTGGATTGTTGCCTCTTAGGGCGGGAAAAGGGAAATCACATCCGCTCGCAAGAACTCGCCACGAAAGAGGTATTCGCCATGAAGGTTGCTGTTTCGTCCGCCGTTCCCGGTCCCGGGGACGCGGAAGCGGTGCGCGCGCTGGTCGCCGAGGGTGAGACGTCGCAGGCTCTGGGCGCCGGTGGTGCCCAGATGACCGGTGGCGCCAAGTTCACCCTGGCCCTCGCGGGCGCGCTGTCGTCCAACCCGAAGAAGGAGGAGCCGATCGAGGACGCCTTCGGCGGGATGGTGCAGGAGCTGACCTACACGGCCGCCTACTAAGGGGCGCGTGGATGTCTGTCGCGCATCAGGCGGCGTCCGGCACGGTCGAACCGGCCGTCTCGGCGCTGGCCTCTGAGCTCGTCGGCGCGTTGCGGCACGACGGCGGGGAGTTCTCCCTGCGGGCGTTCGCCGAAACGGCCGCCGAGCCGGTGGGGACCCTGGGCGCGGTGCGGGGCCTGGGCGCGGACGCCCTGGCCCCGTTCCTGCTCGCGGGACACCCCTTCACGGCGGCCGACGCCGACGTCGTGCGCGCCGCGGTGGCGGCCTACCCGGCGCCGCCGCCCGCGGCGGAGGACGCCGCCCTGTGGGCGGCCAGGGACGGCGGCCTGGTCCGGGTGCTGGCCGTGTCTCTGATCCCCACCTGACGCTGCCGCCGCAGAGGATCGGAGTACCTCCGCCGCCTCCGGCCCCTCCTCCGGGCCGGGGACGGCGGCGGCGGGGGAGTGGCCGGTCTTCGCGGCGGCGCTGGCGCGGCTCGCCCCGCTCGCGCTGCCGCCGCTGACGGGCCCGTTCCGGCGGGCCGCGGCGGAGCGCCGGCTGGACGTGAGCCGCGGCCTGGGGCGGGCGATGCTGCGACGCGACCACCTCACCGCGGCGCGGCTGGCCCGCTGGCTGGCGCTCGACGCCGGGCCGGAGCCCGAGCCGCTCCTCCTCATCGCCCTCGGCCATATCGCGGCGCTCGCGCCGGACAAGCCGCGGGTCCTCCTCGAACTGGCCGCCGCCCGGCGGCTCCTGACGGAAGGCGGGGAACCGTGATCGACGCCGCGACGGTCCGGCTGGCCCAGCAGGTCACCGACCGGGCCCTGGCCTGGCTGTCCCGGATGCGCTCGTCCTTCGCGCTGCCGCGCGACGTCGAGGACCACGAGGTCAGGGGCGAGGCGCTGAAGTCCCTGAGCGAGCTGGCGCTCGCCGCCGGGCTGCTGCTGCGCGCGGCCGTCGCCGGGCCGGACAGTTCGCGCACCGCGCGCGAGCTGCTCGACTTCGCGTGGCGGGAGTTCCGTGAGGGCGAGCTGCTGTACGAGTTGCAGTGCTACACCCCGGCGGCGACCTACCCCTGGGAGATCTACGGGCAGTTCGCCACCTCGGGTTACCGCCACCCCCGGCTGGAGGAGCTGGCGCTCCATCTGGACGGCCTGCGCGCCGCGCGGTTCACCGAGCACGTGCCGAACCGCCGGCTGGGCCTGCTGGCGTCGCGGCGCCGGCTCGGCCTGCCGGACCCGCCGGACCTGGCGGAGCAGATCGGCCGGACGTGGCTGGGCGGCATGCCCGAGCCGTGGATGCTGGACGCGAGCAACGCGTACGGCGTCACGCACACCGTCTTCCACCTCACGGACTGGGGCGCCGATCCGGCCGGGCTGCCGGTCCCGATGCAGGAGTATCTGGAGCGGTGGCTGCCGGTGTGGGCCGAGGTCTTCGCCGAGACCAGGACCTGGGACCTGCTCGGTGAGTTCCTGATGGTCGACATGTGCCTGGAACGGCCCCGTTTCCACGCCGGGATCTGGGAGTCGTTCGCGGCGGCCCAGCGCGCCGACGGCATGGTGCCCAACGGCGTCACCCGCCCGCCGGACGACCCGCTGCGGGCGTTCCCCAACCACCACCACCCCACGATCGTCGCCGTCGTCGCCGGGACCCTCACGGTCTCCCGCGCCCTCGACCCGACGCTCCACGACCGGGACCGGCTCCCCGCGTGAGCACGGATCCGGCCGGGGCACTGCGCGCGGCCACGGACGGCCTGCTGGACGACCCGGCCGTCCCCGGCGCGGTGGCCCTGATGATCCGCGGGCCGGAGCGCGTGGTGCGCGCCGCCGGGCGGCTGGACCGGCGGCCCGCCGCCGAACCGGCCACCGCGGACACGCCGTTCGCGCTGGGCTCGGTCACCAAGACGTTCACCGCCCTGCTCCTGGCCGAGATGGCGGTCCGGGGCGATGTGCGCTACGCCGACCCCATCGAGACCTATCTGCCCGCCGGCGCCGCGCCCCGCCGCGGCGCCGGACCGCCCGTCACGCTGCTGGACCTGGCCACCCACAGCGGCGGCCTGCCCAACCTGCCGCGCAACGTCTACCGCCGCGGCCTGCGGCAGTGGATCTCCAACCCCTACGCCCGGTACCGGGCCGAGGACCTGTACCGGGCCACCGCGCGGACGCGCCCCCGCCGCCGCACCGCGCGGTACTCGACGTACGGCATGGGCCTGCTCGGCACGCTGCTCGCCAACGCCGCCGGCACGGACTACGTCACGCTGGTCACCGAACGGGTGCTGCGGCCCCTGGAGATGCGCGACACCGGCGTCCCCGGCGCCGGTCCGCCGGTGCCCGCGACCGGGCACCGGCGCGGCCGTCCCGTCCCGCACTGGACCCTCGACGCCCTCGCCGGGGCCGGCGCGCTGTACACCACCGGCGCCGACCTGCTGCGTTATCTGCTGGCCCATCTCCATCCGGAGACGACGCCCCTGGCCGCCGCCCTGACGGCCGTCCGCCTGCCCCACCGCCGGTACGACGGCGGCGACAACGACGTCTGCCTGGGCTGGACACACCGCGTCGTCGGCTCGCGCGCACTGCTGTGGCACACCGGGGGAACCGGGGGGTTCACCGCGTTCGCCGGCTTCAGCCCGGACGCCGGGGCGGGGGCGGCGGGCGGCGGGGGGGGGCGGCCCGGCGGGGGCTGGCTCTTTTACACATCTGGCGCTGCCGGCGTTGGCGGGGGGTGGCGCGGCCGGCTTCCGCCAGGGGTGTATAAGAGGCAGGTACTGGCCAACGCGGGCCCCACCAGGGCCGAACCCGTGCTCAGGGCGGGGCGGCGGCTGCTGCGCGCGGCGGTCTTCCCGGAGCGCTGAGATGCCGCCGGACGGACGTCAGGCCGTCGACCCGTGACCGGAGTTGGTCATGTGTTGACCGATTTTGACAAGCCAATGTGCGGCGTTGAGGGGATTCGTCGCGGGAGCGGCCCCATCATCCCGATTACATCTCGTAATGCTGGCGTGTCACAGGGTTGGCGGGGTAGCGTCCCCGGCAGACGAAGGAACCCGGCCGGTCTGGCAGCCAAGTTGCCGGGCTCCTCCGACAGTTACCGACTCACGATCCCAAGGAGGGGCTCATGCCTCCCGACCGCTTGCCGTCGAATCGACGCGACCCGTCTCCCAACGGGGCACCGTCATCGCGTGACGGTAGCATCCCGCGCCACCCGGCGTTTCAAACCCCCGAATCCCGTGCCAGGACGGGCAACAGCCGCCCGGCGCCGCTCCTCGCCCTCCTCGCCCGGTCGCTGGTGCTCCGCCTCTGCGTGCCGACCGCCCTCGCGGTGGCCGGCGCGGCGCTGCTGAGGGAAGCAGCCCGACGGCCCCGCGCCCGTTGTCGCCCGAATCGCCCCGACTGCGACTGATCGTCGGCCGGGGCGGCTCCCCGCCGCCCCGGCGCACACCCCGGGAGCGCGCCCGCCGCGCGCCGCGCGCCCCCCGCCCCACGCCCGCCGGGGGTTTCGCCCGGATTCCGGGCCAGTCCTGTGCCGCCTCGCGACGAAACGACGAGACGGCATCACCACATCCGGGGTCTCCCCCCGATGTCCGTCGAGCAGAGGCAGTATGACCCGCTGCAAGAACTCGAAGTGCCGCAAACCCGTGGAGCAGAACCGCTCCGGGCGGCCCAAGGAGTACTGCGACAAACGGTGCCGCGACGCGGCGTACCGAGCCTCCCGCGCCACGCCCTCCCCGGACGCCGAACGGTACTCCCAGTATGTCCGGCGGCTCGCCGAGGACCTGGCGCGCCTGACCGACCGCCTGGTGAAGGCCGCCCACGCCGACGACGCCACCGGCGAACTGCCGCTGCGCGTCCTGCGCCTGGCGGCCGAGGTCGAACGCGGGCTGCGCGACGTGCGGTTCGCCGCCGTCCAGCAGGCCCGCACCCGGAAGGTCAGGGCCGCGATGATCGCCGAGTCGATGAGCGTCACCCCGGTCAAGCTGCGCACCGACTGGTCGGCGCACGCCATCGAACGGCGCATGCAGCACCGGATGAGCCCCACCGCCCGCGACGACGGCGTGCGGCAGGACGACGACGGGGGCGGCCCGCCGGGCTCCGGCTGGGTCGCCGGCTCCGCGTTCACGCCCCGCCGGCGACACCCCGACCCGACCGGCCAGGACCCGGGCGCGGTGCCCGAGCCGGACACGCTGGCCCGCGCCCTGACCACGCTCCAGCGCTCCAGCGGGCGCACCCTGCGGGAGCTGGGCAGGCTGGCCGGCGTCTCGCCCTCCTACATCTCCCGCGTGCTCGCCGGGAAGCGCCGCCCGTCCTGGCGCCTCGCCCAGTGCCTGGCCGAGACGTGCGACGGCGACCCGGCCGAGATCCTGCCGCTGTGGAAGGCCGCGCGCGGCCTCAGCGCCCGCCCGGCCGGCCCCGACACCCTGCACGCGGCGCTGCGCGGGCTGCACCTCGCGGCGCAGCGGCCCGCGCCCGAGCTGATCCGCACCGCCAGCCACGGGCTGCTCAGCACCGACGACATCAACGCCCTGCTGACCGGCCGCCGCACCGCGGACTGGGCCACGGTCGACCGGCTCGTGCACGCCCTCGGCGGCCAGCCGGAGGCGTTCCTCCCGCTGTGGCACGCCGCCCACAGCCCTGTGCTCACGGCCGTCCCGGCCGGCGCCGGGCCGTACCCGGCCGAGGCGCTCGGCTGAGGCCGCGGCCCGCCCGTTGTCCCCCGGAACCGAAGGCCGATCACCATGCGCGCATCCACGCCCCGCGAGGGGCCGACCGCCCGCCGACTGCCGCCCGACTGCGAGGCGTTCGTCGCCCTGCACCGAGGGCACTACCTGGGCTACGCCCGGCTGCACCTGCCCGCCCCGGCGGCCGAGGAGGCGGTCGGGGCCGTCTTCGCCGACCTGTTCGGCGGCTGGCGCGACTTCCTCAGCTCACCCAACCCCGCCTCCCACGCCTGGGCCCTGCTCACCTCGCGCGTCCGCGAGGGGGCCGGCCGGCCGTGCACGGTCCTCAGCCCGGCGCAGTACGACGCCTACGCGCTGCATCACCTGCTGGGCTACGAACCGGCCGCCGTGGCCACGGCGATGGGCGAGGAGGAGGACACCGTCCGCTGCCTGCTGCGCAGCCCCGCCGTGCGCGGCCTGCTGCCGGGCGAGCGGCCCTGACAAGCCGACCACCCCCGTACCGTCGGTGACGGTACGGGGGCGGTGCGGGTGCCGGGAGAACGGCTCGGTTATCGGCTCAGTTATCAGTGGGTGTCGCAGGTGGTGGTGGCGGGGGTGCCGGCCACCCGGTCCGCGATGAACGCCGCGGCGTCGTCGTTGCCCAGGCCGATTCCGTCGGTGTGCAGGCCCCCGGATTCGTAGGCGGTCCAGGTCAGTTCCACACCCTGCGCGCAGTACTCGTCGCGCAGCACCTGGCCCTGGGAGTAGTCGACGATGTCGTCGTCGATGACGTGGTACTGGAAGACGGGCACCTCGATCGCGGCGCCACCGAGCCGGTTCTCACCGAGACGGCCCTGCCAGGAGTCGTCCAGCACCGGGACGGTCGTCATGTAGTCCTGGAGCGTCTTGCCGATGTAGTCGTTGAGCAGCTCCACGGTGCAGGAACCCTCCTGCATCTCCGCGTACATGGCGCGGCCCTCGTCGGTGAGGGAGGCGTCCAGGTTCAGCTCCGGGTACGCCTGGTCCAGGCCGAGCAGCGCGTACAGCAGCACGCCCATGCCGCGCTGGCCCTCCAGGGGCAGCGCCACCTGGATCAGGTCGGCCGGGACACCGCCGCCGACGACGCCCGCCAGGTTCAGCTCGGGCGCGTACTCGGGCTGGAGCTGGCCGGCCCACATGGCGGCGGCGCCGCCCTGCGAGTAGCCGCGGAAGAAGACCTGCGCGTCCTCCGACAGACCCGTCTCGGTCAGCCGCTGGGCCGCCCGGACGGAGTTGATGACCGCCGGGCCCATCGACTGGCCGACCATGTAGGTGCTGGTCGGGTCGGCGTGGTAGCCCTCGTAGTCGGTGATCGCGACGGCGTAACCGGCGCGGAGCATGTCGTTGAGCGCGCCCTGCTCGTAGAACGCGCCCTCGTTGATCATGCCGGAGGGCGCGCAGCGCGCGGCGGGACCGTGGGTGCCGGGGGCCAGGGCGACGATGGGCACGTCGGCCGGGTCCTGGTTCTTCGGCACGACGACCATGCCGGTGACGGCGACGGGCTCGCCGAGCGCGTCGGTGGACAGGTACATCACCTGCCACGCGGTGCCCAGCGACTGGGCGGTCGGACCGCCCGGCAGAGCCTCACGCGAGCGGATGATGTCGCCGGGCTCACCCTCGGGCAGCGGGCTCGGCGGCACGTAGAAGTCGTCCTCGGCGACGGGGGGCGGCGCCTCGGACGGTGCCCCGGCCGCCACCGGTCCCGCACCGGCGAACAGGAGCAGGACGGCCGCGGCCGGAGCCAGGATTCGTTTTCCCGGCCGCCGGCGGGACAACATTGAAAGCACTGAAGCAACCTTTCGTCCGGCCATTCGGGTGGAGATTTGAGCGTGCCAGGTAACACACCGGAAATCCACGGTCAACTTCGGGTCCGGAAGTTTCTTGTCAGCCCGGCGCATACCCGTGCGACGGCGGTGCGCCCGGGGGGATGAATTCCCGCGCCGGGCGCGGCCCGTGTCAATTGTCCCGGCGCGCGATCAGCCGGTAGGCGTTGGCCAGCCGGGAACGGCGGGCCAGCGGCGAGGCGAGCAACTCCACGGCGTGCAGGCCGAGCAGGACCGGCAGCCCGGCCAGCAGTCCGGCCTTGCGCGTCGCCTGGGCCAGCCGCGGCGGCGGCTCCTCCCGCCACGGCGCGTCCTCCTTGGGGAGCATCTGGTTGAGGACGAACCAGCCGGCGCCGATGAGGTCCACCGGGATGTGCGCGGTGCCGCGCTCCTCGGCGACCACGGAGAACCCGCTCCGGTTCAGCTCCTCCCGCAGGTTGGCCGACGGCATCAACTGGAGGTGCTGCGGCTGGAACCACGGCACCCACCACTTGCCCAGCAGCCGTGCGGACAGGGACTGCGGGTCGGGGATCTCGATCAGCAGATGCCCGCCGGGGCGCAACGCGGTGCGTGCCGCCTGGAGTTCGGCGCGCGGGTCCAGCGTGTGCTCCAGGTAGTGGAACATGCTGACCGTGTCGTACCGGCCGGCCAGGTCACCGGCCAGCTCGGTGAGCAGACCGCGGTAGGCGTGGGAAATCCGGCCCGCCTTGGCGGCGTCCTCCACGGCCTCGCCCATGTCCAGCCCGTCGAATTCCGTTCCCGGCAGCACTTTCTTCGCCGCCGCGCAGAAAAAGCCGTACGAGGTGCCCACGTCCAGCCAGGTGCGCGGCGCGATGTGCGGGGTCAGGGCGTCGACGCTCGCCTCGTAGCGGCGCGGGCTGCCCCTTCCCTGGAGCACGGTCTCGGTGGTTTCCCGGCCGAGTCCGTCGTAGAAATCGCGGTAGTAGAAATCCAGGCCGTCCTGGTTGAGCCGGGGATTCTGGAAGACGTGCCCGCAGTTCCGGCACCGGTCCAGGGTGAAGAGCCCCGGCTTGCCCTGCACCCAGTCGCGGGTGCGCATCCGCAGCGTCAGCGCCGACGACTCGCACCACGGGCAGGTGGTGCGCCGGGGCAGGAAGAACCGCTTGATGCCCGCGGCCAGTTCCGCCCGGTAGGCGTCGCGCAGCTCGGCGATCTCGGCCGTGCGTGTGTCCATGTCCGTGCCTCTTCCAAGTCGGGGTGTCACGCGTCGGCCGCGAGCTTCTCCACATGGGACGCGGCGGCGGCGGCACCGCCCGCCGCGCGGAACGAGTCCCCGATCCGGCGGGCCGCCGCCGCGTACACGGGGTTGTCGAGCACGGTGTCCAGCGCGGCCCCGACCGACTGGCGGTCCGCGCGGGCGAAGCGGACCCGCACCCCGGCACCCGCCTCGGTGACCTGCATCGCGACGGCGGGCTGATCGTCCCGGATCGGGGCCACAACCAGCGGAACGCCGTTCCACAGCGCCTCGGCCACGGTGTTGTGGCCCGCGTGGCAGACCACGGCGGCGGCCCGCTCCAGAAGCGCCCCCTGCGGGACGGACCGCGCGATCAGCACGTGGTCGTCACGGAACGGCTCCTCGCCCAGGGCGCCGCCGGGATCGGCGACGACCGCCCGCAGCCGCCCGGGCCTGGCCCGGACCGCCTCCACGGCCTCCGACAGGAAACGGGCGCCCGCCTCCGAGTTGACCGTGCCCATCGTCAGCAGCACCAGCCGCCGGTCCGGGTCCGCGTCCACCCAGTCCCAGGGGAAGCCGGGATCGTCGGGCCGCTCGGCCAGCGCCGGGCCGACGAACGCCACCGGGCCGCCCGGGTCCGGGTAGGGCCCGACCAGGTCAACCGTGGTGAAGGCCAGGGTCAGCAGCGGCGAGAACCGCGGATCGTACGCCGCCCGCCCGTCCCCGATCCGCTGCCGCAGCTCGCCGAGGCGTTCGCGGATCCACTCGTCCACCTTGGGCGTTCCGGCCGCGCCCAGCAGCTCGGCGGAGGTGGTCATCGACGTCACGAACGGCAGCCCGGACCGCTCCGCCACCAGGGCGCCCGCCACCGTCTGCTGGTCCACCACCGCCACGTCCGGGTGGAAGGCCCGGATCGCCCGCTCGACGCCGGGCTCCATCGCCTCGGCCAGCGGCACGAAGCCTTCCTCCCACAGATGCTTCAGCGCCGCGAACCCGCGCAGCCCGGCCGGACGCGGCTTCTCCTCCGGGGTGTCCACCGGGAACACCGGGTCCTGCCGGGTGAGCAGCCGGCCCAGCAGCCCCGGGTGCCCGGCCCACGCCACCTCGTGCCCCCGGGCGGCCAGCTCACCGGCGACGGCCGCCGCCGGGTTGATGTGCCCGACCAGGGGCGGAACGACGAACAGGAAACGGCTCATGGGGCCGGGCCCCCGCTCCCGCCGCCCGCCGGGGGCACCGCCGCGCTCTCCGCGTCCGGGGTGTCCCGTTCGGCGGGCCGCTCGGCCGGCTCGTTCTCCCGGACCCACTCCAGCACCAGCTTGCCGACGGCGTCGCCCGCCTCGACCAGCACCGAGTGCTTCTGGCCCGGGACCTCGGCGACCCGCACCCGGGGCAGCACCGTCATCAGCCAGTCCGCCTTGCCCTTGACCAGGCCGTCGCTGCCGTTGACGAGCAGCACCGGCGCGGCCAGCGTGCGCATCTGCTCGTCCGTCAGCAGCCGGCTGGCCGGGACGTCGGCGACGATCGTGGTGGACCGCATCAGCCGCGCCGCCGACGAACCCAGGCGCGCGATGTGCGCCTCGTGCTCCTTGCCGCTGCGGTTGGAGGCGTAGGTCCCGTACATGTGGACCCACCAGGCGAGCGCCTGGTCCTCCGGCAGGTTCTCCGTGGTCTGCACCAGCGCGCCGCGCATCGCCTCGGCCCAGTCCGGGGTCGCCGGGCCCGACTCGATGACCAGGACGGAGGCGACCCGCTCCGGGTGGTGCGCCGCGTAGTCCAGGGCGACGGTGCCGCCGAAGGAGTTGCCCACCAGGTGGACCGGCCGGTCGATGCCGAGCCGGTCCAGGAGCGCGTCGAGGTCCGAGGTGAAGTCCTCGATCCGGTAGCCGCTCTCCGGCCGCTCGCTGCGGCCGTGCCCGCGCAGGTCGAACATGACGGCCTCGCAGCCGCCGGCCGCGAGTGTCGGGCCCAGGGTGAAGTAGAAGCTGGCGAGGCTGTCGATGAACACCCCGTGCACACACACGACGATGGGCGGCCGGGCGTCGTCGGTCCCGCCCTTGGGGGTCAGGCGCAGCACGTTGAGCCCGACACCGTTCACCTCCATCCGGGCCATCGGTCAGCTCTCCTCGGCGGCACGGAGGCTGGCGACCACGTAGTCCACGAGGCGGCCCACGGTGAGGGAGATGATCTCGTCCAGCTCCATCTCGGCGACGAACGCGGCGAAGTTGACGCGGTCGCCGTAGTGCGCCTCCAGGCTCTCGGACAGCGCGACCATGTCGATGCTCTCCAGCTCCAGGTCGTCGCCGAACCGGGTCTCCATGTCGATGTCCAGCTCGGCCAGGTCCTCCCCGCCCAGAATCTCCCTGATCATGTCGGCCACGGTCGCCAGAACGGTGTCCTGGGCGGCTTCGGCGGGCTGTGCAACGCTCACTGGCTGGTCTCCTCGTTGTTCGGCGCGGTGTTCGGCGCGGTGTTCGGCGCGGTCCAGGCGACGATGTACACCGCCGCCGGGGTGCCGCTGGCCGGATCCGTGGTCACGGGATCCGGACTGGTCTGGTGGGTGCTCGCCGGATCCACGACCCGGGCGCAGAGCACCCGGTGACGGCGCGGGCCGACCGCCACGGTCAGCTCCTCCCCGTCGGCCGCCACCACGGCGAAGTCCCGCGGCCGGCCCTGGAACCCGGTCCCCTCGGCCTTCGCGGCGGCCTCCTTCGCCGCCCAGAACCGGGTGTACCACTCCGCCGGGGGCCGCTCGCCCAAGGCCACGACGGAGTCGAGCAGCGCGCGCTCCTCGTCGCCGAGCGCGACGGCCACGGCCCGTTCGACGTCGGGGGTGATCTCCTCGACGTCGATCCCGACCCCCACCCCGGCACCGGCACCCGGGTCCGGCACGGGCCGGACCAGGGCGACCGCCACGTCGCCCCGGTGGGCGAGCGACAGGTCGAGCGCGGGCAGCGTCCGGCCGTGGGTGCCCTCGGCGTACGGGCGGCCGGCGGCGTCGTTGCGGATCCGGATCTCGGCCGGGAACACGGCGTCCTCGCCGTTCCCCCACAGCCACGCCCGGACCGCGTCCTTGGCCGCGATCCGGCCCAGCAGCCACTGGCGGCGCCCGCGCGGCGGGCGCCGCGCGTACTCCTCGCGCTCCTCCCGGCCGAGCTGGGTCCGCATCAGCAGATCCCGCGAGGCCAGGTCCGGCGCCTGCTCACGCATCATGTACCAGCCGCCGGGACCCGCCACGGACAGGCCGCGCCGCTCGGGGTAGCCGCCCGCCCGGCGGGCGTCGGGACCGGCGAAGCGGCGGTCGCGCCAGTCGGTGATCTCGGCCCACACCCGGCCGTCGACGCTGAGCTGCGCGTCCATGTCGAGGCCGGTCTCGGTGACCGAGGTGACCTTGATGTGGCAGTCGACCCGCGTGCCGGGCGGCGGCTCCGGCCCGAAGAACCGGACCTCGCCGGTCTGCACGGGGAACAGGATGTTCCGCCCCGGCTGGGTGACCAGCAGCCAGTAGCCGATCATCTGGCCCACGTTGTCCAGCAGCGAACCCGGCGCGGGCGGCGCGGCGATCACACCGCGCACGTGCTTCTCGCCGAGCGCGATCGGGAACGTCAGACCCTGGAACGCCGGGCCGTGGAACAGCCAGCGGTCGCCGTAGATCTCCTCCGGCGTGTGCTCGCCGTGCCACTCGCCCGCCGGGTCGAACGACCACGGCTCGGGCCGGGGCGCGTACGCGGGCGCCATCTCGCCCTGCGCCCGCGCGTACGGGCCGAACGTCCCCGCCAGCCTGCCGTCCGGCCGGGGCGTCGCGGTCACCTCGAGCGTCACCTCGGGGATGGCGTCCGCCCACTGCTCGCAGCGGACGTCGTGCAGCGCCACGGCCCGCATGCCGGGCATCGCCTGCTCGGCGGCGTCCATGATGTGCCGCATGATCGTCGTCGCCGGCACGACCGGCCGCCGGTCGGAGTCGTCCGGCCACTCCGGCCGCTGCGGGAAGAAGCAGTGGTCCAGCAGGTACGGCATGGTCCGCGTCGACACCAGCAACGGCATCACGTGCGGCGCCGGCGCGGCCGGGGGCACCGGCGCGGGCGGCGCGGGCACGGCCCCGGCGGGCAGCGCCCCGGCCGCCGCCGGGTTGCCGGCCGCGATCACCGTGGCCGCCGCCGACGCGGTCTCCGCGAGCAGCGCGCCCAGCTCGGCCGCCACGGGGAACCGCCCGGCCAGCCCGTGCAGCGCGCTCAGCTCGGGCGCCGCGCCGGCCGGGGACCCGCCCAGCGCGCCCCGCAGCGAGGCGCCCAGCGCGTCGCGTTCCCCCGGCTCCAGGGAGATCAGCGGCGCGCCCAGCGTCAGGCGCGTCGCGGGCCGCGACGGCGTCTGCCGCCTCGGCTTCGGCGGGGCGAGCACCGCGTCGTCCACGGCCAGCCCCTCCGTCCACAGCGCGGTGGCCACCCGGCGCAACTGGGCCAGGCCACCGCGGTGCGGGGAGTTCGCCGAGACGGTCAGGTGGTCCTGACCGTCGAGCGTGTCGTCGATCAGCGAACCGACCTGGCCCGTCCCGACCTGGATGAACGCGCGGAACCCCGCCGCGTACATGGCCTGGACGGTGGGCCGGAAACGGACCGGCTCCAGCAGGTGCCGCAGGAACAGCTCCCGCACCGCAGCCGGCTCCTCGGGGAACGGCGCCGCGATCGTCGCCGACCACACGGGTACGGCCGGGGGAAAGATCTCGAACTGTTCGGCGCCCTCGGCGAGCGGCCCGACGTACGGGGCGAGCATCGGGGTGTGGAACCCCGACATGAACGGCAGGACGCGTCCCAGCACCCGCCGCTCGCGGAACCACCGCACCAGGTCCTCGACGGCCTCGCGCGGCCCGCACACCATGGACTGCCGGGGCGAGTTGTCGTGCGAGAGCACGATGTCGTCGCGGCCGGCCAGCGCCTCCTCGACCTTGTCGGCCGAGACGCCGAGCGCGGCGAAGACCACCCCGGGAACGTTGAAGGAGTCCGGGTCGAACGTGGCCAGCACCTCGTCCGACTGCTCGCTGGAGTGCAGCCCGCCCGCGACCATCGCGGTCCACTCGCCGACGCTGTGCCCGGCGACCGCGTCCGGCGCCACGCCCATCCGGCGCAGCGCGGCGTCCAGCAGCCGTCCGACGCTGATCACGCCCAGGCCCTGCCGGGCGGTGTCGGCGGCGTCGGCCTCGGTGCGGCCCGGCATGGGCAGCCCGAACCGCTCCGCGACCTCGTCCAGCCCGCGCGGCTCGAACTCCGCCTCCAGACCGGGGAACACGAACGCCAGCCGCCCGGCGTCCGGCCCGGCCAGCAGCGGCGCCGCGCTGAACCACACGTCGTCGCGTCCCCGCCAGGCCCGGCCCTTGGCGACCACCCGGCGGGCCAGCGCCAGCCGCTTCGCGGTCGGCTCCACGATCCCCAGCCGGCTGCCGGCCGGCGCGTCCGGAGCGGGCACCTCGCCCGCCCGCGCGCGCAGCTCGGCGTCGTCCGCGTTCAGCAGCTCCGCCAGCTCACCCGGGGTGGCGGCGGCCAGCCGCAGCACCCGCTCCGGCTCGCGCACGGCGCCCGGCGCCGCCGCCCGGCCGCGCCCCCGGCGCGGCGCCGGGTCGGGCGCCGCCTGCTCCAGCACCACGTGGGCGTTGATGCCGCCGAACCCGAACGCGTTGACCGCGGCGCGGCGCAGGTCGCCCTCCCACGGCTGCGCCGTGGCCACCGGGTGGAAACGGGTCCGCGCCAGCGCCGGGTGCGGGTCGTCGCAGTGCAGCGTCGGCAGCAGCGTCGCCCGGTGCACGGCCAGCGCCGCCTTGATCAGCCCGGCCGCCCCGGCCGCCGGCATGGTGTGGCCGATCATCGACTTCACCGAACCGATCACCGGACCCTCACCGTCGCCCGGCGCCCCTGGCGGGCCGAACACCTCGGCAAGCGTAGTCAGTTCCGCCGTGTCACCGGCCGGGGTGGCGGTGCCGTGGGCCTCCAGCAGCCCCAGCACGCCCGGCTCGCGCGGGTCGAGCCCGGCCGCCGCCCACGCCTGCCGCACGGCCCGCGTCTGCCCGCCCGGGTCGGGCGCGACCAGCCCGCCGGCCCGGCCGTCCCCGGCCACGCCGGTGCCGCGGATGACGGCGTACACGCGGTCGCCGTCCCGCTCCGCGTCCGCCAGCCGCTTCAGGACGACGATGCCGGTGCCCTCACCGATGAGGATGCCGTCCGCGCCCGCGTGGAACGGGCGGATGCGCTGGCTCGGCGACAGCGCCTTCATCTGGCTGAACACGCTCCACAGCGTGATGTCGTGACAGTGGTGCACGCCACCGGCGAGCATCACGTCGCAGGCGCCCGACGCCAGCTTCGCCACCGCCTGGTCGACCGCGATCAGCGACGAGGCACAGGCCGCGTCGATCGTGTACGCGGGGCCGCGCAGGTCGAGCCGGTTGGCCAGCCGCGACGCGGCGAGGTTCGGCACCAGGCCGATCGCGTCCTCCGGCCGCTCGGGCCCGAGCCGGGCGGCGAACGCCTCCCGCACCCGGGCCAACTGGTCCGCGCCCAGCTCGGGCAGCAGCTCCCCGAGGGTGCGGGTGAGCTGGTGCGCGGTGCGCAGCCGCTGGTCGAGCCTGACCTGCCCGGCGTTGAGGTAGCCGCCGCGCCCCAGCACGACACCCACCCGGTCCCGGTCGGGCAGCCGGTCCTCGCCGCCCGCGTCGGCGATCGCGTCGGCGGCGACCGACAGCGCGATGAGCTGGTCGGGGTCGGTCCCGGCGACCGAGGTGGGCATGATCCCGAACCGGGTCGCCTCCACCTCGGCCAGGTCGTCGACGAACCCGCCCCGGCGGCAGTACACCGGGTCCGGGTAGTACGACGGGTCCCACCGGCCGTCGGGCACCTGCGTGATGGCGTCGGTGCCGGAGACCAGGTTCCGCCAGTACGTCTCCAGGTCGGGGGCGCCGGGCAGCAGCGCCGCCATGCCGACGATCGCGATCCGGGTGTCCCGGCCGTCGCCGGGGGCGGTCACTTCTCCCACCCCTCGGCGGAGGTGTAGACGACGGCCGGAGTCGCGGGATCGCCCCACGCCAGCTCCCGCAGCAGGGCCCGCGCCCCGGCGTCGGGGGCGATCAGCCCCACGCCGCGCCGGGCGTAGTCGCGGCCCAGCTCGGGGCTGACCATCCCCGGGTGCGCCGAGGACGGCGCCCACGGCCCCCAGTGCACGGTCAGCGCCCGCCGGCCGGTCCGCGCGGCCCAGGCGGCGGCCAGACCCTCCAGGGCCTCGTTCGCCGCCGCGTAGTCGGACTGGCCCCGATTGCCCAGCACGGCGGCGATACTGCCGAACAGGACCGCGAACCCGGGCGCGGGGGACAGCTCGCCCACCGCGTCCAGCAGCGCCCGCGCGCCGTCCACCTTGGTGGCGAAGACCCGGCCGAAGGACTCGGGGGTCTTCTGCGCGATCAGCCGGTCCTCGATCACCCCGGCGGCGCAGATCACGCCGTCCAGGCGGCCGTTGCGGGTCCGGATCTCCTTGACGACCTGGGCGACGGCCTCGACGTCCCGCAGGTCCACCGAGTGGTAACGGGCCTGGCTGCCCAGGGCGTTCAGCTCGGCGAGAGTGGCGTCGATCTCGCGCTGGGCGAGGATCAGCCCGGCCTCCCGCTCGATCTCGGCGGGCGTGAGGCCGCCGCGCGCCGCCAGCGCGCCGCGCAGCGCGGTGCGGTCGGCGGCCCGCGCGGTGTCGGCCGCCTCCGGCGCCGTCGCCTGCGGCGTCCGGCCCATCAGCTCCAGCCGGCAGCCGCTGGCCCGCGCCAGCTCGACGGCGATGTGCGCGGTGATGCCCCGCGCGCCGCCCGCCAGCACCACCACGGACCCGCGGTCCAGGCCGAGCGCCGCGGCGTCGGGCACCGCGTCGGCGTCCCGGTCCAGCTCGCCCGCCAGCAGCTCGAAGCCCTGCCGCCCGTCGGTGGTGCGCAGCACGTCGGGGGCACGGTCGGGCGCCGCCAGCTCGTCCAGCAGCGCCTCGGCGACGGCCTCGGCGGGCACGGTCGCGTCCAGCGCCACCGCGCGGGCGACGGTCTCCGGGTACTCGCGGGCGACCGAGCGGAACAGGCCGTCGAACCCGGCCGCGCCCTCGGCGGCCGGCCGCGCGCACACCAGCCAGCGCGGGCCGTCGCGCAGCGCCGCCTTGACGGCGGGGAACACGGCCGGCGGGTTGGCGCCGCCCGGCTCGGTCAGCGGGGCAAGCAGGAACACGCCGTCGAACCGGCCGTCCGTCTCGCCCAGCAGGTGCCCCGCGTCGAACGGCCCCGGCACCGCGCCGCGCGCCGCCGGCGCCGCCGCGAGCGCGTCGGCGGCCCCGCCCCGGCCCAGCGGCGCGACCCTGCGCCCGGCCGGGTCGGGGGCGGCCGACGCCCCGGCGGGCAGCGCCCCCCGGCGCTGCACGAGCCGCTTCGGCGGCACGCCCGCGAGCGCGGCGCTGTCCGCGTCGCCGTGTCGTCCCCCGCCGGCGGCCGGGACCTTGCCACCGGTCTCCGGCGAGGGCGTCGTGGTGGACCCGCGCGCCGACAGCCAGTCGGCGATGGCGGCGGCGGTCCTGGCTCCGGACAGCTCCTCCACCTCGTCGTCGCTCAGCGTCAGCGACGCGGAACCGCCCAGCCGCACGGCGAGTTCACCGGCGATCTCGGTCCGCTTGATGGAGTCGATGCTGAGGTCGGCCTCCAGGTCGAGGCCGGGCTCCAGCATGTCCACCGGGTAGCCGGTGCGGTCGCTGATGACGTCGAGCACCGTGCCCAGCACGTCGCGCGGCATCTCGGCGGCGGCCGGCTCGGCGGGCGCCTCGGCGGTCACCGCCACCGGGGCGGCGGCGATGGCCTGCGCCGGCTGCGTGTACGGCACGGCCTGGAGCGTCAGCGGCTGCGCCGGGGCCGGCACGACACCGCCGAAGTACGACAGCATCACGTCCCGCTGCGCGGCGATCATCTCCCGGCTGGCCGTGAGGAACTCGCTGATCAGCGCATCCCGGTTCGGCTGGGCGGCGGGCAGGGCCTGCGCCGCGGCGACCCGCCGCGCCGGGCGGAGCCCGCCCGCCAGCGTCTCGCCCTCGACGGTGCGGACCAGATGACCGTCCACGGTCCAGCCGGCCGGCTTGGCCGCCGCGGCCCGCTCGGCCGCGACCGCGTCGCCCCGGCC
Source organism: Streptomyces specialis (assembly GCF_001493375.1). Taxonomy (GTDB): domain Bacteria; phylum Actinomycetota; class Actinomycetes; order Streptomycetales; family Streptomycetaceae; genus Streptomyces; species Streptomyces specialis. The sequence goes on along the minus strand of NZ_LN929896.1, from coordinate 82,455 downwards.
CTGGAACAGCCAGCCGGTGCGCACCGGCAGACCCGCGACGGCGAGCCGGGCCAGCGCCTCCAGCAGGCCGCGCAGCCCGGCGTCGGGGCGCGGCTCGGTCGCCACCGTCAGGTGCGGCCGGTCGCCGAGGATCTTCCGCACCAGGCCGGTCAGCACCGAGCCGGGCCCCGCCTCGACGAACACCCGCGCCCCGGCCGCGTACATGGCCTCGATCTGCTCCACGAAGCGGACCGGCGCGCCCAGTTGGGCCGCCAGCTCCGCCTTGATACCGCCCGGCTCCGTCGGGTAGACGACGGCGGTGCGGTTGGCCCACACCGGGAACTCCGGCACCCGCACCTGCCGTCCGGCCAGCACCTCGGCGAACCGGGGGCCGGCGGCGGCGACCAGCGGGCTGTGGAACGCGCAGGCGACGGGCAGCCGCTGGGGCCGCAGCCCGGCCTCACGCAGCCGCTCCACGGCGTCGGCCACGGCCTCGGTCCCGCCGGAGATCACGGTCTGCTTGGGCGCGTTGCGGTTGGCGGTGACGACCCGGTCGGCCAGCCCCGCCTCGCGCAGCACGCGTTCGACGTCCCCGGCCGGGGCCGCGACGGCGGCCATGGTGCCCGGGTCGTCCCCCACCGAGGCGAGGATCGACTCGGCCCGCCCGGCGCTGAGGCCGACCAGCGTCTCCGGCGAGAAGACACCCGCCGCGCACAGCGCGACCAGCTCGCCGTAGGAGTGCCCGGCCGCCATGTCGGGCCGCACGCCCGCGCGGGTCAGCAGGTCGAACGCGGCCAGCCCGGCCATGCCGAGGACCGGCTGCGCCACGCGCGTGTCCGTGACCGCGCCGCGCTGCCGTTCCGCCGTGCTGGGGTCGAACGCGGCGGGCGGGAACAGCGTGTCGGCGTAGGCCGGGCCGGCGCCGTGCCGCAGGTGGCGCTGGAGTTCGGGGAAGGCGAGGAACAACTCGGCGAACATGCCGGGCCGCTGGCTGCCCTGACCGGGGAAGAGGAACGCGACCTGGCCCTCGGGCCCGGCGGTCGCCGGGTCCGCGAGGAACACCCCGGCGGCCGGGTCGTGGCCACCGGCCAGCGCCTTGCGCAGCGACGCGGACAGCTCGTCGGTGTCGGTGGCGACGACCGCGATCCGCACCTCGCCCTGCGCGGTGTCGGAGCGGCGCGCGGTGGCGCGGGCCAGCTCCCGCAGCGGCTGCCGGGCGGCGGCGCCGCCTTCGAGGGTCTTCAGCAGCCGCTCGGCCTCCCGGACGGCGGCGGCGTGGTCCGCGCCGCGGAACGTGAACAGCTCGGCGGGCCACACGTCCCGGCCATGCGGGGGCGGCGGCGCGTCGTAGCCGCGGAGCACCACGTGGAAGTTGGTCCCGCCGAAGCCGAACGCGCTGACGCCCGCGATCCGTTCGGCCGTCGGCACGGCCCAGGGGCGGGGCGAGGTGTGGAAGACGAAGGGGCTGTCGTCGGGGTTCCAGGCCGGGCTGGGCCGGGTCAGGTTGCCGGCGGGCGGCAGCGCGCCGGTGTGCAGGGCCAGCGCGGCCTTGATCAGACCGGCCAGACCGGCGGCGCACTTGGTGTGCCCGATCTGGGACTTCACCGACCCGAGCACGCAACTGCCGGGCGCGGCACCGGACTCGGTGAACACCTCGGTCAGGATGGACAGCTCCGTGCGGTCACCGACCACGGTCCCGGTGCCGTGCGCCTCGACGAGGCCCACGGCGGCGGGGGAGACGCCCGCGTTGCGGTAGGCCCGCTCCAGGGCGGCGCGCTGCCCCTCGGGGCGGGGAGCCGTCAGGCCGCGCGCGCGGCCGTCGCTGGAGGCGCCGACGCCCTTGATGACGGCGTAGATCTTGTCGCCGTCCCGCTCGGCGTCCGACAGCCGCTTCAGCGCCACGCAGGCGATGCCCTCGCCCAGCGCGATGCCGTCGGCGTCCGCGTCGAACGTCCGGGACCGGCCGGTGGGCGACAGGGCGCCGACCGAGGCGAACAGCAGGTAGTCGTTGACGCTGTTGTGCAGGTCGGCGCCGCCGCACAGCACGAGGTCGCTCGACCCCGCCGTCAGCTCCTTGCAGGCCGCGTCCAGCGCCGCGAGCGACGAGGCACAGGCCGCGTCCACCGTGTAGTTGGCGCCGCCGAGGTCCAGACGGTTGGCGATCCGGCCCGCGATGACGTTGGACAGCATGCCCGGGAACGAGTCCTCGGTGAGCGTCGGGAGCTGCTCGGCCAGGGCGTCCGGCATCGAGTCCAGGTAGGACGGCAGCACCGCGCGCAGCGTCGCCGCCTGCGACAGGTCGCTGCCCGCCTCGGCACCGAAGATCACGGAGGTCCTGGCGCGGTCGAACGGCCGGTCGTCGTACCCGGCGTCGGTCAGCGTGCGGCGCGCGGCCTCCAGAGCCAGCAACTGCACCGGCTCGATGCTCCGCAGCGTCGCGGGCGGTATCCCGTAGGACAGCGGGTCGAACGGGATGCGCGGCAGGAACCCGCCCCACTTCGACGGCGTGGTGGCGTCGGCCCGCTCAGCCGAGTAGTACACCTCCGGGTCCCAGCGGTCCGCCGGGACCTCGGTGACCGCGTCGTGGCCGGACAGCACATTCGCCCAGAACTCCCCGAGGTCGGCGGCGTCGGGGAACATGCAGGCCATGCCGACGACGGCGATGTCCAGCGGCTCCGGCGCCGGCTCGGGCTCGGGCTCGGCGGTCAGGCCGAGCCGCTCGCGCACCAGCGCGGCGCTGCCGGCCAGGAACTCCGCGGCGGCCGGGCCGACCGCGTGGTGCAGCTCGCCGATCGACGTCAGCCGCGACCGCAGCACCGCCACCTCACCGGCCATGAACATCCCCGCGGTGAGCTGGCGGTCCTCGCCGGTCTCCCGCAGTTCGTCACCGACCCGCTCGATGCCCTTGCTCGCGATGCGCAGCCGGCCCAGGTTGAGCTTCTCCAGCTCCTGCCACGCCTCCCGGTCCGGCACGCCCTCGGCGCGCAGCCGCTCCCGCGCGGAGGTGAACTCCTCGGTGAACGGGCTGCTGACGCAGCGCGTGGCGTGCCCGGGAGCGGTCTCCAGCAGGTCCGTGGCCTCGGCCGAGATCACCTGCCGCTGGAACACCTCACCGATCGCCCCGCAGCTCACGGCCTGCTCGGTGAACAGGTACGCGGTGCCCATCAGGACACCGGCCGCCGCACCGCGCGCCGTCAGCGGCGCGGCGAGCGCGGCGATCATCGCCGAGGACCGCTCGTCGTGGATACCGCCGGCGAACAGCAGCTCCAGCGTCGCGGCCGTCTCGTCGCCGTCCGCCGCCTGCGCGACGAACCGCTCGATGACGGCGAGCTGCGCCTCCCAGAGCGAGAAGCTGCTGAGGGGCCCGACGTGCCCCCCGCACTCGGACCCCTCGAAGACGAACCGGCGCACGCCCGCCTCCAGGAACTGCTTGAGCAGCCCCGGCGTCGGCACATGCAGGAACGCTCTGATCCCTGCCTGCTCCAGCGCGGCGGCCTGCGCGGGGCGCCCGCCCGCGATGATCGCGTGCGTCGGCCGCCGTTCCAGGACCTCCGCGATCTGCGCGGTCCGCAGCTCCTCGTCGGCGAAGCCGAGCAGCCCCACGCCCCAGGAACGGTCGCCCAGCGCCGCCTGGGTCTCGGTCAGCAGCGCCCGGGTCTGCTCGCCGGTGGCCAGCGCGAGGGCCAGCATCGGCAGGCCGCCCTCGCGCGCCACCTCGGCGGCGAACCGCGGCTGGTCGCTGACCCGCGTCATCGGCCCCTGCACCACGGGCAGGGCGGTGCCGAGCGCGCGGCTCATCGGGGAGCCGGGACGCAGCGCCGCCGCGGCGCGGTCGTCCGCGAACGTCTCCTCGACGGCCGTCAGCACCGCGCGGACCGCGCGGGCGACGTTGCCCCAGTCGTCCGCGAAGCGCCGGGCCTGCCAGGCGTCCTGCCCGACCGGCAGCGGCTCCGCGTGCCCCTCCTGCACATCGCGGCGGCGCAGCACGCGCACGCCGTCCACGACCATCGTCTCCGTGCCGTCCATGCGGCGGACCGCGGCGGCCGTGTCCTCCGGGAGCCCCGACTCCTCCAGAAGCGAGAGCTGCGTCTCCAGCACCACGCCGGCCGCGCCGCCAGCCACCGCCGCGGCGGCCGTGCGCGGGCCGATTCCCCCGGCGGCCCACACCGGCACACCCAGCCCCGGGTCGGCCAGCAGTCGTTGCAGGAGCACAAAAGTGCTCAGGGACCCGATCCTGCCCCCGTTCTCACTGCCGCGCGCGATCAGCCCGTGGGCCCCGGCCGCGACGGCCCGCCCCGCCTCGTCGGCGCTCGTCACCTCGGCCAGCACCCGCCAGCCCTCCGGCAGGTCACGCGGCTGCCAGGGCGCGCCCGCGCTCAGCACCACCGTCAACTCCGCCTGCCCGGCCAACTCCTCGGGCCCCAGCGCGCAACCGGCCGAAACACGGACACCGAATGGCCCGCGAACCCATTCGCGGACGCTCGCGAGCGCCTCCAGCGCCCTCCGGTCACCGGCCCCTAGATCGAGAATTCCCAGCCCGCCGGCCCGGCACACAGCGGCGGTGAGCCGCGCATCAGGTTTCCCGAACGGACTGACGCCGATGACAATATGGGGATTGTGTGAATCGGGCGACATGGCACTCCAAGTGCATGCGGGGGGATTTCAAAACCGGAAAACTACTCGGCGGTATCGAACAAGGTCAAGGAGCTTTCGACACCCGATTTTTTTTGTCATGCGAATGAGTAGTCCTGCCGTGGGGGTTGTCACCTGCGGCCAAGGGTGCCACAGAGTAGGGGTTCCCACAGGTAGGGGAGCGTATGGTGCCGGAACTTCATAGGACATGGGAGAGCCGCATAGCATGGAACCGCCCGAGGCCGCAGCGCCTAACGCCTCCACGCGCACCGGGCCACCCGGGTTCGGCGCGCTCTCGCTGCCGGGTCGTCTCACCGTGGCCTTCGCCGCGGTGGTAATCGTCCTGGCCGGCGTCTGGCATATGGGGAATATTTTCTTCTACGTCGCGCCGACGAATACTGTCTCCGACGAGTACGGCGACACGATCCGCGACTACATCAGCCCGGAATTTTCCCGGAACTGGAAGCTGTTCGCGCCGAATCCACCTCGGAGCAATATCCATGTGGAGGCCCGTGCGGAGTTCCGCCGGGACGACGGCACTCTCGACACCACTCCGTGGCTGGACATGACCCAGCAGGACATGGACGACATCGAGCACAACCTACTACCCAGCACCACCTCGCAGGCCCAACTGCGGCGTGTCTGGACCCTTTATACCGACACGCACGACGACGAGGGCCACGCCATGACGGAGAACGGGCTGCTCCTGGAGAGCTACCTGCACCGTATGGCGCTGCTGCGGCTGGGCGGGGAGGGCGGCGACATCGATATCGCCGACATCGAGCGTGTACAGGTCCGTGCCGTCACCCGGTCCATCCAGCCGCCGGGCTGGACCGGAGAGACCGTCAGCACCCTTCCGAGCTACCGCGAGCTGGACTGGTGGACCGTCCGCCCTTCGGACTACCCGGACGACGTGCGGGACGACATGAGTGACCAGGAGGCATCGTGAGCGCGACCGCCGACACCGAGAGCCGTCTGATCCGTCCCTGGCTGGAGTTGGCGGCGAGCCGCGCGTTCGGCTCCTATCAGTCAGCGATCGTCCGGATCGGCATATCGCTCACCTTCCTCTGTTATCTGCTGCGCGAGATCCCCCACCGGCACGAACTCTGGGGCCCGGACGGCCCGTGGGGCATCGACCTCGCCGAGCGGGCGGTGGCCAACTCGGACGGGTTCACCGTCCTGCTGTGGTCCGGCTCCGATCTGTGGTTCGAACTCGCCTACGCCCTGGCCGTGATCGCCTCCTTCTGCATGGTCATCGGCTGGCGCACCCGCCTCATGTCCGTCCTCTTCACGGTGATGGTCGTGTCGTTCCAGGCACGCAACCAGTACCTGATCGGCGGCGGCGAGAACATCCTCCGCATCATGGCCATCTATCTGGTGCTCACCCGCTGCGCCCAGGTCTGGTCGCTCGACGCGCGCCGCCGGGCACGTCGCGGAGAGAGATCCGTCGACGTCACGGGCATCGGCCTGTGGGTGGCGGCCGGAGCGGCGCTCGTGGCCGCCACCGTCGCCGGCCACCTGGACCGGCTGGGCTGGGGCGGCGCCCTGTGGGGCCTGTGGGCGGTACAGGCGGTGTGGTGGCTGGTCAACCGCCGGGAGAACGGCGAACCGCGCGCCGTCGCCGATATGATGGCCAACCTCGCCCACAACGCCGTTCTGTTGATCATGATGGCCGAGGTCTGCTTCGTCTACGCGACGGCCGGCTGGTACAAGATCCAGGGTTCACTGTGGCAGGAAGGCGTCGCGGTCTACTACTCGATGCGGCTGGACTACTTCTCGCCCTGGCCCGAGATCTCCGAGCAACTGTCGGACAACAGCCTGATGGTGCTGCTGATGAGCTACGGCACGGTCATCGTCCAGGTCGCCTTCCCGTTCACGGTGCTCAACCGCAAGGTGAAGAACGTGCTGCTCGGTGCCCTGATCCTGGAGCACATCGGGATCGGCATCCTGCTCGGCCTGCCGTTCTTCTCCATGGCGATGATCGCCGCCGACATCGTCTTCCTGCCCACCGTCTTCCTCCTGGCCCTGGACGGCCGGGTCCGCGGACTCTTCCGGCGCATTCCGCCGCGGCGGAAGGAGCCGGCGGACGAGCCGGCGGGAGAGAAGGAGCCGGTGCCCGAAGGTCAGCCCGCCTGACGGGAGTCGGCCCCACCGCACACGACAAGGGGCCCGGAGCGAATCCGCTCCGGGCCCCTTGTCGTGCTGTTGGGCGCGATGGTGCTGGACCGTCGGGTCAGGCGGTCTCGGTCCGGCGGGCCATCAGGCGGGGCAGAACGCGGAAGGCGGCGCCACCCGCGAGCATGGTCGCCGCGCCCACGATCATCAGCGGGGTGTTGTTCGACGAACCGGTCTGGGCGAGACCGCCGCCGCCACCGAGCTGGGTGCCGCTCACGCCACCGCTGGTGGAGGAGCCGCCGATGCTGCTCGTCCCGCCGGTGACGCTGGTGCCGTCGGTGGTGGTGCCGTCGGTGGTGGTGCCGTCGGTGGTGGTGCCGTCGGTGGTGGTGCCGTCGGTGGTGGTGCCGTCGTCGGTGGTGCCGTCGTCGGTGGTGCCGTCGTCGGTGGTGCCGTCGTCGGTGGTGCCGTCGTCGGTGGTCCCGTCGTCGGTGGTCCCGTCGTCGGTCGTGCCGTCGTCGGTCGTGCCGTCGTCGGTCGTGCCGTCGTCGGTCGTGCCGTCGTCGGTGGTCCCGTCGTCGGTCGTGCCGTCGTCGGTCGTGCCGTCGTCGGTGGTCCCGTCGTCGGTCGTGCCGTCGTCGGTGGTGCCGTCGTCGGTGGTCCCGTCGTCGGTGGTCCCGTCGTCGGTGGTCCCGTCGTCGGTCGTGCCGTCGTCGGTCGTGCCGTCGTCGGTGGTCCCGTCGTCGGTCGTGCCGTCGTCCGTGGTGCCGTCACCGCCGGTGCCGTCGGTGACCTCGAACTCGGCCAGGACGACGTCCTGACCCGGGGAGAGGGTGCAGGCGGCGTCGAAGGTCTTGAGCCCGGTCTGCGAACCGTCGGCCTTCTTCGGGGTCAGGGTCAGAAGGATGTTGCCAACGGTGATCTCGCCGTGGCCAGGCTCGCTGAAGCTGATCTCCGGAGCGTCGCCACCGGCGGTGATGTCGAACTCCGTGTACGGCGGCGCCGGCGGGATGTCCTGCTTCGGAACCGTGATCGGCACCTCGAGCGGCAGCTCGAAGCCGGGGGCGGTGATGTTCGCGTTGGCGACAGCGCTGCCCTCGATGGTGGTGGCGGCCACCGTCTTCAGACCCTGGTGCGTCTTGGCGTTCACCGTGGTGATCGCCTCGATCGCGATCGGCGGCGTCATCTCACCGACCGCGATGCTGCTGGGGATGTCCGAGTTGATCTCCACGCTGATCGGCTGCGTGCCGATGAGCGGGAACGGACACTTGTACTCCAGCGTCAGAGAAACCGGCTCCGCCGAGGCCGTGCCCATCCCGGCGACGACCATGAACCCGCCGGCGGCGACAGTGGACGCGGCCAGGGCCGCGGCAGCCCTGGTCCTTCCCGATTTCTTGTGAGTAGCCATCTAGAGCCCTTCATCTTCGCCCATTGACACGAGTGTGAATCCCGAGCCCCCGGAAAACCTCGTTGTGGTGCATCCCACCCGGCCACTTACGTTGCGGACCGGTAAACTACTCACGGGTATCCAGTGGGGTCAAGGGTTGTGACCCCCTCTTGGTGATTTGTCATCCGGGTGAGTACTCCGTCCCCGGAATTTGTCATCCGGTGCTCAATCCGTCGCGCCAGGCCGCAAGGCGGCGCCAGACATGGCACGTTGGCCTCCTGTGATGAAGGAGGCGTGTGTCGTTGCTCACCCGGCCACAAGAAAAGGCCCTGTTCAGGATGGCCGGGCGAGATTGCTGTGACACACCTTGACCGCCGAAATACCGGGAAGTAGTTTACGGCCCGGAAACGTGGTCGGATCGGTTTATCCGAGCGATTACGTGCTCAGTAGGCGATCCGTTCTCAGCGAAGCGAGCGGCATCACTCGGTGTCTCTCTCTCGCTACACGAGAGGTAGCTCATGGGAGCTCATACGAGGAAAGCACGACGGATTAAGGCGGTGTCGGCGGTTTCCGCCTCCCCCCCCGTCGGGGGCGGGCTCATCGCCCTGGCCGGAAACTCCGCATCCGCGGACCCGGTCTCCCTGACGTTGGAGTACACGTGTCCGTTCCCGCTCATCGGCACGCAGCCGATCAGCGTGGAGATCAACTCGGACATACCCAGCAGCATCGCGGTCGGCGAAATGACGCCGCCCATCGAGATCGAGGCGATCACCACGGTGAACGCCAAGACGCACCAGGGTCTGAAGACGGTGGCCGCCACCACCATCGAGGGCAGCGCGATCGCCAACGCGAACATCGCCGCCCCCGGCTTCGACCTGCCGCTCGAGGTGCCGATCGAGGTCCCGAAGCAGAACATCCCGCCGGCTCCGCCGTACACGGAGTTCGACATCACCGCTTCGGGTAACGCTCCGGAGATCAGCTTCAGCGAGCCCGGCCAGGGTGAGATCACCGTCGGCAACATCGTGCTGACGCTCACCCCGCGCAAGGCCGACGGTAACCCCACCGGTCTGAAGACCTTCGAGTCGGCCTGCACCCTGGTGGCGGGTCAGGACGTCGTCCTGGCCCAGTTCGAGGTCACCGACGGCACCGGCGGTGACGGTACCGACGACGGCACCGTTGATGGCACCGACGACGGGACCGTGGACGGTACCGACGACGGCACCGTTGATGGCACCGACGACGGGACCGTGGACGGTACCGACGACGGCACCGTTGATGGCACCGACGACGGCACTGTGGACGGTACCGACGACGGCACCGTTGATGGCACCGACGACGGGACTGTGGACGGTACCGACGACGGCACCGTTGATGGCACCGACGACGGGACTGTGGACGGTACCGACGACGGGACTGTGGACGGTACCGACGACGGCACCGTTGATGGCACCGACGACGGGACTGTGGACGGTACCGACGACGGCACCGTTGATGGCACCGACGACGGGACTGTGGACGGTACCGACGACGGCAGCACCGACGGCACCGACGGTGGCAGCGGCGAGCCGATCGAGTACGGCTACAACCTGGAAGGCACGTCGCACATCGGCACCCCGAACGGCGACGTCCCGATCCGTGGTGACCTGGACGCCCTCTTCGACCTGGAGTCCGGCGAGTTCGACGCCGAGCTGAACCTGGCGAAGACCTCCGGCAGCTTCAAGCTCCTCGGCTTCCTTCCGTCCACCGCGGACATCGCCTTCGAGCAGGTCGGTTCCACCACCGGCACGCTGCAGGAAGGTGTGCTGAACTCCAGCTCCACCATGAACATCCTGCTTCCGTCCGTGAAGCTGTTCGGCATCCCGGTCGGTGGCGGCGCCACCTGCAAGACCGTCGAGCCGTCCGTGATCGACCTGCACTCGACCGCGGACTTCTTCGACCCGCTGTCGGGTGGCGAGCTGGTCGGCGAGTACGCCCTCTCCGCCGTCCAGGGCTGCGGTCCGCTGAACGACTTCATCAGCCCGTTCATGGCCGGTGCCAACAACACCCTCACCATCAACCTGACCCCGAAGTCCTAATTCGGAATCAGGACAGGTGAAATAGCACCACCGATAAACTAGCCGGCCCCCGTCGCATCCGCGGCGGGGGCCGGTTATCGTTCGTGCCGATTCATGGTCCGACGACCCGGGCCCGACGCGTACAGGTGATGTGTACGGACGATTCACACCGGCCATCGGCGAGACCATTCACGCGGGCGACGCGGAAGTGGCGATGGCGAGCGCGGCGAGCGGGGCGAGCGTGGGTGTGAGCCGGGCAAGCAATCGGCCCCCGCCGCGTTCTGCGGCAGGGGCCGGTCACCGTGGTCGAGGCCGGGGTCAGACCTGCTGGCAGTTCTCCGCCTCCTCCAGGGCCGCCACGACGTCGGGGTTGTTGCGGAACGTCTCCTCGGGGCCCCCGTAGGCCTGGAGGTCCGTCATGCTCTCGCCGGCCTCCGTCAGCGCGGCTTCGAGACTGGCCGGGTCCTCGCTGACCTCGGCCTCCTCAAGGGAGGCGGTGGCCGAGGCGACGGCGTCCCTGGCTTCGTTGAGCTGCTCCATGGCCACGTCGTACGTCTCCTGGCCATTCACGACGGGAGGCGGCCCGTCGCTCTCGATGCCCTGGGCGAGGGTGTCGAGCTGCTCCGACAGGCTGGCGAGGAACCCCACGTAGTCGTCCCTGGTCTCCTGGGGGTCGGTGGAGCCGGTTTCGGGAAGGTTCAGAGCCTCCGAGCCTTCCCGAATGTGACCGCAGAAGCTTTCGGCCCACTCAAGGGCTTCCGAATCGACAGCCGATTCGTCGTCTTTGCTATCCGAGCCACAGCCGACCAGCGTCATCCCGGCCACCGACACCAGCGTCAGACCGGTAATCAGACGTCGCACCATATTCCTCTCCTTCGTGAATTGGTGAGCGCTGGACGACGCTACTTACCCGCGAGTTCGAGGACAAGGTTCCGTACCCGGAATTGCGGCGCTCAGGCCCCGTTTGTCATCCGGTGACAAAGGGGGGTCCGGGTGTTGTCAGCCGTAGGTGCGGCTCAGCGAACGGTCCTGCGACGGCCGGAGCTGCCGCGCCAGCGGCAGGACGGTGGCCTTCTCACGGAGCCGCAGAGCCCGCAGGACGGATTCCGTGGCGAACCGCTGGTCGGGGTCGCTCAGTCGCCGGGAGCCGAAGATGCGCTCCAGGTTGCGCATCCGGTACCGGACCGTCTGCGGATGCAGGTGGAGCAGGTCGGCCATCTCGACCGCGTTGCCCCGGGTCGTGTGCCAGGCGCGCAGCGTCTCGATGAGGCGCTCACGCTGGGTCTCGGTGAGTTCCGCCAGCGGCGCGAGCTGCCTGCGGGCGAGCTGCTCCGTCAGAGCCGGGTCGGCCAGCAGCCAGAGCGTGACCAGATGCTCGTCGCACTCGATGAGCGGGCCGGCCTCGATGATGCCGGTCTCGGCCAGTTGCAGGGCCTGACGGGCCCAGCGCAGCGAGTCGCCGGCGTCGTCGAGCGGCACGGTGAGCCCGATGACCGCGCGGGTGCTGGAGAGCGCGCTCTCCAGCGAGGCGTGGCGCAGGTCGTCCATCGGCCCGGGGATCAGGAGGTGCGGCTGCGGGTCGGTCAGGTCGACGAGCGCGTCGGCGTCCAGTTCCTCCCGCATGAGCTGCGGGTCGGGCGCCAGGGCGACGAGGGTGACCTCGTCGGGCAGCGGCCAGCCCGTGCGCTCGGCCAGCTCGGTGACCTTCGCCCGCGGAGCCGCGGGACCGGCGAGCACCAGGCGCAGCAGGCGCCGGCGCTCGTTCTCCATCTGTTCGTTCAGCTCGGTCTGCGCCTTGATGGCCACGTATCCCTCGCGGGAGACCTCCACCAGCTCGTCCACATAAGCGAACAGGGCGTCCGCGAAGGACAGCATCAGGCTGGGGGACAGGCTGTAGCGCTTGCCGATCCGCTTGGCGCGGCGGAGGGCGACCCGGGCCCCGATCTGGAACGAGGCCCGCAAGGTGTCCAGGGAGTGGCCCGACAGCGCTTCGCAGCGGCCGAGCCTCCTGCACATCTCGTCGCGCCGTGCCGTCGAGGAGGAGGGATCGTTCACCTGCTCCACGAATGTGATGAGAATCTGTTCGACACATGCTTGGATGGCCCTGCCGTACGGGCCGTTCAGGAACTTGGTGTGCTCCGGTATGGCTCGCCGGATCTCCTCACCTATCTCACGGATGAGGCTCGGGAGCTCCGGCCGCATGATCGTCGCGAGCTCCTTGGGAATCGGACCCAGTGGCTCGAACACCTCTGGCTTGGTCGCGCTGGTAGTCATATCTCGCCCCTCACTCCGCCCAGGGCGGACCCCGACAGCCGGATGGCCTGCGTCGATCCGGTCGACGGCGTCCGCGGATCGTCTTTGATCGCGGCCGGTGGCTCCGCCGCGTCAACGTCCATAGGCGCGCCGTAGCTCGCAGCAACATAGACCACGATGGGGCCATAGCGCAGTAGTTAGGACATGCCGAACTACGATCAAGCGGCTGCGCGCGGTGTCAACCCGCCGGTAGGAACATGCTCATCCCCTGACAAGATGCCCCAGGAGACCCCCTCAGCGGACGACAGGACAAATCTTCGCCTCGAAAGTCTTACGTGGATTCTTGTTGAGGACCATTGCGCTTGAGGTTACCCGTACGTAACGTCCCATCCGCGAGTTGCCGCCGGAGCCAATCGCCCCCGGTCGGAAGCCCGCTCGCGCAATACCACGTCCGGGTCGGTCGTCGCCGAGGAGACTAAAGATGCAAGGTGCATTCAACCGACGTCGAGCGGTGCGCTTCGCCGCTGTCGCCGGAGTCGGTGCCCTGGTCATCGGCTTCTTCCAGGCCCAGGGCTCAGCCAGTGACAACCAGGACGTGGACAAGACGGTCGTCTACCAGTGCGTCTTTCCCTCAGGTAGCCGGGCGGTCGAGGTTGGCTTCGCCGGCGTCTTCCCCGTGGCCGGCGAGGCCGGCCGCCCGTTCACCCCTGGTGACATGACCGTGCGCGCGACCCTGCCGCAGGACGTGACCGGGGACCTGCTGACTTCCGGAGCCGAGACCTTCGGCAGCGAGGCCGCACTCACCACGACCGTCACGCAGAACGGCGGAACCACGTCGGCCCAGTGGCCCGCGCTCAGCGCGGAGCTCGCCACCGTGCCGCCCGCCGGCCAGGACCTGTCGCTGACGTACCAGGGCACCGGCCCCGAGATCACCCCCGCCGTCGCCGGCGACGTGACCTTCTCGGCCGGCGATCTGGTCCTCACCTTCCAGGTCGACGGCGCCGATTCCCCCGCACCCGTCGAGTGCGCCCCCGACCCGGCCCAGGCGGAGGAAGACCTCCGCCTGGCCACGGTCGAGGTCTCCGGCGGCGAGGAGGAAGAGGCGACAGAAGAAGGGGAATCAACCCCCGAGATCGAGGGCCAGGCCCGCGAGGGCGCGGAGGACAACCCCGAAGCGGACGCCCAGGCCGACGAGGTCCGCCCGCTGCTGGAAGACTGTCCGGACCTTCCGGCTTCCGTTCAGCCGGATCCGGATCGTCTCCCCGAGGGCATCAGGCTGCCGGATCCGTCGCCGGATGCCGGCGAGGTCTCCGAGGGGACGCCCTACTGCACCTACGCCGTAGGGTTCGCCGACGTCACCAAGCAGAACGGCGCCGCGATCGTCAACGACCCGTCGCAGAACCCCAGGGCAGGCAGTGTGCGGGCCGCCATGTGGGTCTATCCGGATGAGGACAGCGGACAGTTCGTGCAGGGCACAGTGGTGCAGCTCGACTTCGCGCCGGTCCGGTCCACGTTCCTCAGCTTCGGATTCGCGCCGGTCACCGCGACCGTCGCGTTCGACGCGGAACCGGCATCGGTCTTCACCGTTGGTGAGACGACTACCGTCGGCTACTACCAGACGCTGCGCGTTTCCGATGTAGAGATCAATGGAGTGCCGCTCGACGTCGGTCCGAACTGCCGGTCGGCCCGGCCTATGGATACTGTCCTCACGGCCGGTTCCGGTTACGACCTGTTCATGGGCGGTCCGCTCAGCGGCGAGGTCGAGATTCCCCCCTTCACCGGCTGCGGATCGAACGGTGAAGATCTCGACCCGCTCCTGACCGCCACGATCTCCGGTCCCGGCAACGCCCTCAAGTTCAACCAGGGGCCGCTGTGCGACCCTTGCACAGCGAACGACATCCCTAGTCTGCCCGAGCACTGATTCATCCCCGGGAGGTGTGATGGGTACTGAAGTCATCATTGAAGGTCTGACGAAGTCCTTCGGAAAGCAGAACATCTGGGAAGATGTGACGCTTACCCTGCCTGCGGGTGAGGTCAGTGTCATGCTCGGCCCGTCCGGTACCGGCAAGACCGTCTTCCTGAAGTCCCTGGTCGGGCTTCTGCGGCCGGAGCGCGGGCGTGTGCTCGTCGATGGCGTGGACATGGTCAACAGCCCGGTCAAGGACGTGTTCGAGGCCCGCAAGAAGTTCGGCCTCATGTTCCAGGACGGCGCGCTGTTCGGGTCCATGACCCTCTTCGACAACATCGCGTTCCCGCTTCGTGAGCACACGAAGAAGAAGGAATCCGAGATCCGCAAGATCGTCATGGAGCGGATGGAGATGGTCGGCCTCGGCAACGCCGACCGCAAGCTCCCCGGCGAGATATCCGGCGGTATGCGCAAGCGTGCCGGTCTGGCCCGCGCGCTGGTGCTGGACCCGCAGATCATTCTCTGTGACGAGCCGGACTCCGGCCTCGACCCCGTGCGTACTTCGTACCTCTCGCAGCTCCTGATCGATCTCAACGCGCAGATCGACGCGACGATGCTGATCGTCACGCACAACCTGGAGATCGCGAACACCGTGCCCGACAACATGGGCATGCTCTTCCGCCGCAGGCTCGTCACCTTCGGCCCGCGCGAACTGCTCCTCACCAGCACCGAGCCCGTCGTGGCCCAGTTCCTCAGCGGCAGCCGCGCCGGCCCCATCGGCATGGCCGAGGAGAAGGACGCCGCCACCATCGCGATGGAGACCCGCAACGGCCTCACCGCGATCCGGCCCGACCAGATACGGGCCGTCGCCCCGCAACTGGAGCCGACGCCCGGCCTGCCGCCCCGGATGGCCGTGCTGCGCCGCAAGAAGCGGGTGATGAGCATGCTCAACCAGATGCCCGACGCCGCCCGCCGCGCCGTCGAGGAGAACCTGCTGCCCAGCGGAGGACAGTGGCAGTGACCGCTCCTTCCGTGAAGGCGCCCAGGCGACCGCTGCCAGGGCTCGGCCTGCTCCGGCAGACCGGGGACATGTTCCTCCTGGCGCTGTCCGTCCTGAAGCTCATGTTCAAACGGCCCTTCCAGGTCCGTGAGTTCATCGAGCAGTTCTGGTTCATCGCGAGTGTGACGATCCTGCCGGCGTGTCTGGTCGCCATTCCGTTCGGCGCCGTGATCGCGCTCCAGGTCGGTTCGCTCACCGAGCAGTTCGGCGCCCAGTCGTTCACCGGTGGCGCCAGCGTCCTCGCCGTGCTCCAGCAGGCCAGCCCGCTCATCGTGGCCCTGCTGGTGTCCGGCGTGGCCGGCTCGGCGATCTGCGCCGACCTGGGCTCCCGCAAGATCCGCGAAGAACTGGACGCCATGGAGGTCATGGGCGTCTCCCCGGTGCAGCGCCTCATCGTTCCCCGCGTGCTGGCCACCGTCCTCGTCGCCGTGCTTCTCAACGGCCTCGTGTCGGTGGTCGGCACGGTCGGCGGCTACTTCTTCAACGTGGTGCTGCAGGAAGGCACGCCCGGCGCCTACGTGTCGAGCTTCAACTCGCTCGCCCAGCTCCCCGACATCTACGTCAGTGAGCTGAAGGCCATCATCTTCGGGTTCGTCGCCGGAATCGTCGCCGCCCACCGCGGCCTCAACCCCAGCGGCGGCCCGAAGGGTGTCGGCGACGCCGTGAACCAGTCCGTCGTCATCTCCTTCACGCTGCTGTTCGGGATCAACCTGATCATGACCGCCATCTATCTGCAGATCGTCCCGCCGAAGGGAGGCTGACCGTGGCACTGCTGGACAAGAACCAGGACACCGCGGAGCTGCCCCCCACCGGGGGCGGATCCGCCAGGCCGCCGCGCCGGTTCGGCGCGGACCGGCTCTTCTCCTGGCTGGAGAAGCCCGGCGACCAGCTCATCTTCTACGTGCGCGCGATCCTGTGGATGCCGCGCGCCACGCGCCGCTACTTCAAGGAGGTCCAGCGCCTCCTCGCGGAAGTCGCGTTCGGCTCCGGTGGCCTCAGCGTCATCGGCGGCACGATCGGTGTCATGGTCGCCCTGACCCTGGCCACCGGCATGGTCGTCGGCCTCCAGGGCTACGCCGCGCTGAACCAGATCGGCACCGAGGCCCTCACCGGCTTCGTGTCGGCCTACTTCAACACCCGCGAGATCGCGCCGCTGGTCGCCGGGCTCTGTCTGTCCTCCACCATCGGCGCCGGGTTCACCGCCCAGCTCGGCGCGATGCGCATCAACGAGGAAGTCGACGCGCTGGAGAGCATGGGCGTGCGCAGCATGCCCTACCTCGTCAGCACCCGCCTGGTGGCCGGCGTCATCGCGATCATCCCGCTGTACGCCATCGGGCTCCTCAGCTCCTACCTGGCGTCCCGCACCGTCACGATCATCTCGGCCGGGCAGTCCACGGGCACCTACGACCACTACTTCAATCTGTTCCTGTCGCCCACGGACGTCCTGCTGTCCTTCATGAAGGTCATCCTCTTCAGCGTGCTGGTCATCCTGGCCCACTGCTACTACGGCTTCAACGCGTCCGGCGGCCCCGCCGGCGTCGGCGTCGCCGTGGGCCGCTCGGTCCGTACCGCGATCGTGCTGATCGGCATCACCGACTTCTTCCTCAGCCTGGCCGTGTGGGGAACGACGACGACCGTGCGAGTGACCGGATGACGACGATACTGCGCCCCACCGCCCCCCAGCCGGCCGTGCCGTCCCCCGCGGGACCACGCCTCCGGCGCTCGGACACCGGACGCCGACGCCTCGCCGGTGTCGCGTTCCTGCTGATCCCCGCCCTGCTGATCTGGCTGTGCGTGGCGGTCTACAACAAGGAGTTCACCGACGTCGATCTGGTCGTCGTCGAGACCGATGTCGCGGGCAACGACATGCGCCCGCACGCCGACGTGAAGCTGCGCGGGGTCATCGTCGGGGAGGTGCAGGACGTCACCGCGGACGCCGACGGCGCCACGCTGACCCTGGCCATGAAGCCCGGTTCGATGGACGACATTCCCGCCGACGTCTCCGCGCAGCTTCTGCCCACCACGCTGTTCGGTGAGCGGTACGTCGCGCTGATCCCCGCCGCGGACGCCGGACCGAGCACGCTCGCCGAGGGCACCGTCATCACGCAGGACCGCAGCTCCAACGCGATCGAGATCAACGACGCCCTGGACAACCTGCTGCCCGCGCTGAACGCCCTCCAGCCGCAGAAGATGTCCTCCATCCTCACCGCGATGGCGACCGCGCTCGACGGCCGGGGCACCGACCTCGGCGAGACGATCGTGACGCTCGACCAGCAGCTCGCCGTGATCAACCCGCAGCTCCCGGCGCTCAACGAGGACATCAGCCGGCTCGTCGAGGTCAGCAACCTCTACGCCGACACCGCGCCGGACATCGTGGACGCGCTCAACGACTTCTCGGTCACCAGCGCCACCATCGCCGAGGAGCGCGGCAACCTCAGCTCGCTGTACCAAGCGGTGACCACCACCTCGCAGGACCTCAACACCTTCCTGCGCTCGAACCAGGAGAACATCATCCGCCTGGCCGAAACCAGCCGCCCGACCCTGGACCTGCTGCGGGAGTACTCCCCGTCCTTCCCCTGCACGCTCCAGATGCTCTCGGACTTCGTGCCCGTCATGGACCAGGCCCTGGGCGCGGGCACCAACGAGCCGGGCCTGCACATCAACGTCCAGACCGTTCCGTCCCGGGGCGCCTACGGCCCCGGTGACACGCCGAGCTACGGCGCCGGCGGCGGACCCCAGTGCTACGGCACGCCGTACGTCAGCGGCGCCACGTTCCAGGGCACCGAGGGCGGTCTGGGTCTGCCCAACTCCGAGCAGGAGAGCGAGCTGGTGAACGAGCTGCTGGCCGCCGACGGCGGCACCGCGGCCGCCGACCTGCCGGAGTGGTCGAGCCTGCTGGCCGGCCCGGCGTTCCGCGGGACGGAGGTGGAGCTCCGGTGAACCGCGCAGGCATAGCCTCCCCGCTGATCAAGTCGCTGATCTTCGTCCTGGTCACCGCGCTGTCCACCCTGGTGCTCGCCGTCAGCGTCGGCAGCAGCGGTGTCGGCGAGGCGGAGTCGTACCGGGCCGTCTTCACCGACACCACCGGTCTGGCCGACGGCGACAGCGTCCGCATCGCGGGCGTGCAGGTCGGGGAGGTCACCGGGATCGAGGTCATCGACCGCCGGTACGCCGAGGTGACCTTCACGGTGGAGAAGGGCCGCGAGCTGCCGTCGTCCGCGACGGCCGCCGTCCGCTACCTCAACATGGTCGGCCAGCGGTACATCTCCCTCGGGCAGGGCACCGGCGAGGTCGGCAGCAGCATGGAGCCCGGCGAGACCATCCCGCTGGAACGCACCACGCCCGCGCTGGACCTGACGCAGCTCTTCAACGGGTTCCAGCCGCTGTTCCGGGGCCTCGACCCGGAGGAGACGAACCAGCTCGCCGCAGAGATCGTCCAGGTGCTCCAGGGCGAGGGCGGCACCATGACCAGCCTGCTCAGCCACGTCGGGTCGCTCACCACGACCCTGGCGGCCGAGGACGAGGTGATCGGCGAGGTGATCGAGAACCTCAACACCGTCCTGGACACCCTCAACGAACGCGAAGAGGACTTCACCGAATTGGTTGCCACGACGCAGGAGCTGGTCTCCGGATTCGCCGCGGACCGCGAGCCGCTGGGCGACGCGATCCAGGCGATGGGCGACCTCTCCGTCAGCACGGCGGGACTCCTGGAGGAGAGCCGTGAGCCGCTCCGGCAGGACATCGCCGAGTTGGGCCGGCTCTCCGGCAACCTCGCGGAGAACGCCCCGCTCCTGGAGAACTTCCTCCAGAACACGCCCGAGAAGATGGAGTCGATCGCCCGGCTCGCCTCCTACGGCTCGTGGTTCAACGCCTACCTCTGCGAGGCGACCGTGACCGGCGTGTCCACCTGGGACGGCAGCAGCCCGCCCACCGGCCTGCCCATCACCGAATCGCGGTGCCGGTCATGAGCGGCACCAGGCGGCTGCGACCGCCGCGCTTCGGCGCCCTGCGCGGCCGGATCAAGCCGCTCAACGAGTGGAACACGCTGGTCGTCGGCGTCGTCGGCCTCACGCTGTGCGCCCTGCTCTGCCTCGGCGCCTACCGCGCCGACTCGCTGCCGCTGATCGGCGGCGGCACCGAGTACACCGCGGACTTCACCGAGGCCGCCGGTCTGCGGACCGGCGACGAGGTGCGGATCGCGGGCGTGCGGGTCGGTGAGGTCACCGGTGTCGATCTCGACGGCGACCGGGTGAAGGTCAGCTTCCGCGTCGAGGACGCCTGGGTGGGCGACTCCAGCCGCGTCGCCATCGGCATCAAGACGCTGCTGGGCTCGAAGTACCTGGCCCTGGACCCG
Organism: Streptomyces specialis; assembly: GCF_001493375.1. Lineage (GTDB taxonomy): Bacteria > Actinomycetota > Actinomycetes > Streptomycetales > Streptomycetaceae > Streptomyces > Streptomyces specialis. The sequence continues at coordinate 62,715 of NZ_LN929896.1, read as the reverse complement.
CTCGGCTCCGAGGAGCAGGACCCGGACGAGCGGATCCCCTCGTCCCGGACCGCCTCGCCGTACGACGTGACCGAGGCGTTCCAGCAGTTGGGCGAGCAGGTCGGCGAGCTGGACACCGACGCCATCGCGGAGAGCTTCGCGACCATCGCGGACACCTTCGAGAACACCTCGCCCGAGGTCGGTGACGTCCTGGAGGGCATGTCCGCCCTGTCGGAGACCATCGCCTCCCGCGACGCCGAGCTGGCGAACCTCCTGGAGAGCGCCGATGTCGTCTCCGGGGTCCTCGCCGAGCAGAGCGACGCGTTCGAGACGCTGATCCAGGACGGCAACGTGCTGCTGGAGGAGGTCCGGCAGCGGCGCGACGCCATCCACGCGCTGTTCGTCAACACCGGGCAGCTCAGCGAGACCCTCAGCGGCATCGTCGAGGACAACAACGCGCAGATCCAGCCCACGCTGGACGCCCTCAACCAGGTCACCGACGTGCTGCTGGACAACCAGGAGCAGCTCGACGCCGTGCTGGCCACGGCCGGCCCGTACTACCGGCTCGTCGGCAACACCGTCGGCAACGGCCAGTGGCTCGACATCTACGCCTGCGGCCTCGTGCCGTCCAGCTACATGCCCCCCGGCACCGCACCCGAGTCCGGTTGCATGCCGCCCAGGCCCGGAGGCGGTCAATGATGACGTTCTTCAAGCGCAAGCGCGTCGTGATACCCCTGGTGGGCATCGTGCTGGCGTTCCTGCTGGGCTGGGGCACCGGCCTGATCAGCATCGGCGGCGGGGGCGGCAAGACGATCACGGCCTTCTTCGACCGGGCCGTCGGCGTCCACGAGGGCTCCGACGTCCGCGTGCTGGGCGTCAAGGTCGGCTCGGTGCAGGCCGTGGAGCCGGAAGGCACCCAGGTCCGGGTCCAGCTCCGCGTCGACGACGGGGTGAAGATCCCGGCGGACGCCGAGGCGCTGGTCATCTACCCGAGCATCGTCGCCGACCGGTACATCCAGCTCACCCCGGCCTACACCGAGGGCGCGGAGATCGAGAACCGGGCCGTCATCCCCCTGGAGCGGACCGCCGTGCCGCTCGAGGTGGACGACCTGTACGAGAGCCTCACGTCCCTCAGCGACGCCCTCGGCCCCGAGGGCGCCAACCAGAACGGCGCGCTGTCCGACATGCTGGACGTCGGCGCCGAGAACCTGGTGGGCAACGGTCAGGCCCTGGGCTCGACCATCGAGCAGTTCGGCGCCGCGGCCGGCACCCTGGCCGACAGCAGCGACGACCTGTTCGGCACCATCGTGAACCTCCAGCAGTTCACCAGCATGCTCAGCGAGAACGACGACGGCGTCCAGCAGGCGGAGCAGCAGCTCGCCGAGGTCGCCGGCTTCCTCGCCGAGGACAGCGACGAGCTGGGCCAGTCCCTGGAACTGCTCGGCACCGCCCTCGGCCAGGTCGAGACGTTCATCGGCGACAACCGTGAGGCGCTGGCCGCCAACGTCAACGACCTCGCCGCGGTCACCCAGACCCTCGTGGACCAGCGCGCGTCGCTGGCCGAGATGATGGACACCGCGCCGCTGGCCCTGGACAACGTCCTCAACGCCTACAACCCGAGCACCGGCACGTTCGACACGCGTGCCAACCTCAACGAGGTGAGCATGATCCCGGTCACCAACTCCGCGCAGACGCAGTTCGTCCCGCTGGCCGCGGAGGGCTCGGTCTACCGCTTCGACGAGGGGACCGGCCAGTGAAGCGCGGACCACGGATAGCCGCCGGGGCCGGCGCGGTCGGCCTCGCGGTGATCGTCGTCGTCACGGCGTCCAGCGTGAACCTGTCGGAGCTGCCGACGGTGGCGGACCTGCCGCTGCCCGGCGGCGCCGACCTCGGCAGCCACCCGTACACCATCACCGCCGAGTTCGAGGACGTGCTCAGCCTCGTGCCGCACTCGACGGTCAAGGTCAACGACGTGGCCGTGGGCCGGGTCACCGAGATCGGCATCTCCGACGACGGCTGGAACGCCCTGGTCACCATGGAGGTCAACGGCGACATCGAGCTGCCCGCGAACGCCTTCGCCTCGGTCGAGCAGGCGAGCCTGCTCGGCGAGAAGTTCGTCCAGCTCTCCTCGCCCGAGGAGGCCGAGGGCAGCCTGGAGAACGGCGCCGTGATCCCCGTCGCCAACACCAACCGGAACGCCGAGGTGGAGGAGGTCTTCGGGGCGCTGTCCCTTGTCCTCAACGGCGGTGGCGTCGACCAGATCCAGACCATCAGCGAGGAACTCAACAACGCGCTGGAGGGCAACGAGGACGAGACCCGCTCGGTGCTGGACCAGCTCGACGTCTTCATCGGCAACCTGGACGAGCACCGCGAGGACATCACCGACGCGCTGCACGGCATGGACCGGCTCACCTCCACCCTCGCCGCGCGGGACCAGGCCATCGGGGACGCCCTGGAGAACCTGGCCCCCGGCCTGGAAGTCCTCGCGGAGCAGCGGGAATCGCTGATGACCATGCTCGACTCCCTCGACCAGCTCGGGGACGTCGCCATCGACACCATCAACCAGAGCGCCGACGACATCGTCGCCGACCTGGAGGCCCTCGCGCCGACCCTGCGGAACCTGGCCGACGCCGGCCAGGCCCTGCCGGAATCCCTCGAAGTGCTCGCCACCTACCCGTTCACCGACGAGGTCATGAACGGTATCCGGGGCGACTACCTCAACGCCTACCTGACCCTCGCGGCCGAGCCCGGCACGGAGATCGTGCCGCCGGTCGGCTCCAGCACGCGCAGCAGCTCGCTGCCCCTGCCCTCCGTGGGAGGGGATGACTGATGCTCACACTCGCAATCCGCCTGAAGATCGTCGCGTTCCTGGTGATCGGCGCCGTCGCCTGCGGCTACCTCGGCGTCAACTACGCCGACGTCGGCCGGTACGTCGGCATCCGCGACTACTTCGAGATGAAGGTCGAACTCGCCGAGACCGGCGGCCTCTACCCCAACGCGGACGTCACCTACCGGGGCGTGTCCGTGGGGCGGATCGGTTCCATCGAGCTGACCGAGGACGGCGTCGAGGCCACCGTCCGCATCAACAAGTCGGCCCCCGACATCCCCGCCGACTCGACGGCCACGGTCGCCAGCCTGTCCGCCATCGGCGAGCAGTACCTCGACCTGCGCCCGCGCACCGACAGCGCGCCGTACATCGACAGCGACACGGTCATCCCGGTCGGCGACACCGAGACCCCGGCGCCCGTCACCGACATGCTCAGCAGTCTCAACGACATGGTGGAGTCCGTGCCGCTGGACTCGCTTCGGACCGTCATGGACGAGCTGGGCACCGCGCTGGAGGGCCAGGGCGAGAACCTCGGCGACATGCTGGACGCCGAGCACGAGTTCGTGCAGGCCGCCGACGAGGCCCTGCCGGAGACCGTGGAACTCGTCGTGGACTCCCAGACCGTCCTGGCGACGCAGGCCGAACAGGGTGACGCGCTGCGCGAGTTCGCCGCCGGGGCCGCCGAACTGAGCGCCCAGCTCGCGGACTCCGACAGCGACCTGCGGAACGTCATCGAGGCCGCCCCCGGCGCCGCCGCGCAGGTCTCCGGCCTGCTGCGGGACGTCGACCCCGGCCTGAGCGTGCTCGTCGCGAACCTGCTGACCACCTCCGACCTGATGGTGACCCGGCAGAACGGCTTCGAGCAGCTCCTCGTCCAGGCGCCGCGCGTGGTGGCCGCCGGTTCGACCGCGGTCACGCCCAACGGTGTCAACGCGGGCATGGCCGTCACGTTCTTCCAGCCGCTGCCCTGCACCCAGGGTTACGGCGGGACGACGTACCGCAACGGTCTGGACACGTCGTCCGCGCCGTTGAACACTGAGGCGTCATGCACCGCATCGCCCAGCAGCGGCCAGAACGTCCGCGGCTCCCAGAACGCCCCGTACGGCGGCGGCGTGCCCGACCCGGCTGTCCCCGGCTCGCTGCGGGCGGGCGGCGGCGGCGAGCTGCCGGGCGCCCTGGGCCTGCCCGGCACCGGCGGGGACTCCGGCTCCGACTCCGGTTCCTCCGGGATGGGTGACCTGCTGGGGATGGGAGGCAACTGATGAGCCTGGTCCGCAAGGCGCTGGTGTGGGTCGTGGCGGCGGCGATCGTGGTGTTCACCGCGTACTCGGCGTACAGCTACTGGGACACCAGCGGCGACGAGCCGCTGGAGTTCGCCAAGACCCGCGACGCCGTGCTGGACGCGGGGGAGCGGCACATCGAGCGGCTCAACAGCATGGACGCCGACGACGTCGAGGACGGCCTCGCCGCGTGGCTGGACGCCACCGGCGGCGCCCTGCACGAGGAGCTGGCGCGGGAGAACGACGAGAGCGCCGAGGTGCTGACCGAGGTCGGCACCACCACCCGCGCCACCGTCACCGACGCCGCCCTGCTCCAGCTCGACACCAGGGCCGGAACCGCCCGCATGATCGCCAGCGTCCGGGTCGAGTCCACCCCGCGCGGCGGGGAGGCGACCACCGACCGCAAGCGGTTCGAGGCCGGTCTCGGCCACACCGACGACGGCTGGAAGCTCACCTCCCTCACCGCGCTCACCACCGCCGCGGACGAGAGCTGACCGGGAAGCGAGAGGAGCGACCAGTGAGCACATCCCGACCCGTCACGGAACCAGACGTCCACGACAACGGTGACGACAACGACGAGGGCACCGGCGACGTCGACGCGGCGGCCGACGACGGCCGTCCGCCGTCCCGGCGCGGTCGTCGGCGCCGCCGGCGCGGGCGGCTGCCCTCCGCCCGGATCGTCGTCGCCGCGCTGCTGGCGCTGACCCTGCTCGCCGGTGTCGGCCTCTTCGTCCGGGCCGCGCAACTGGAGGACTCGGGCGCGACGGGCAATCTGGCTCTCGCCGACGCCGACGCGACGGACGCCGTGGCCGGGGAGGTCACCGACATCCTCCGCACCGTATTCTCGTACACTCCCGAGACCATCGAGGAAACCGAACGCAGGGCCGGGGAGCTGCTGGCGGGCCCGGCGGCCGAGGAGTACAGCGAGCTGATGGCGGAGGTCAGGGACCTGGCCGCCGACCAGCAGCTCACCCTCACCACCACCGTGGTGCGGGCGGGTGTCCGCGACCTCACCGAGGACCGCGCGCACCTGCTGGTCTTCCTGGACCAGGTCGCCGAGCGAGCGGGGGAGGACCCCACGACCACGGCGGCCCAGCTCTCGGTGACGGCCCAGCGGGGCGAGGACCGCTGGCAGGTCACCGAGATCACGTCGAGGTAGGACCTCGCAACGAGAAAGGCCGGACAGGACATGGTGCGAACGCTGCGGAAGAACGCGCTGCTGGTGACGGCGCTGCTGCTGGCCCTCGTCGCCGCGATCGGCGCGACCGGCGCCACCTTCTCCTGGTACGACGCGTCCCACGACGAGACCGCCGACTTCGCGAAGGCCCGGGACGACGCGCTGGCCGCGGCCAGGCAGGGCGTGCAGAACCTCAACACCCTCGACCACGCCGACTTCGACGCCGGCATGGACCTGTGGCTGGACTCCACCACCGGCGACCTCCACGAGCAGTTGGAGGAGGGCCGGGACGCGTTCGCCGAGCAGGTCGGGCAGGCCGAGAGCGTCACCACCGCCGAAGTCGTGTCCGCGGCCGTGACCGAGCTGGACGAACGGGCCGGCCGGGCCGGGGTCATCGTCGCCGTCCGCATCACGGTGACGCTGCCCGACGAGGAACCGGACACCAAGACGAGCCGTATGCTGGGCGAGCTGACCAGGACCTCCGAGGGCTGGAAGATCAGCGGACTCGACCAGGCCCCGGTCGGCTGACGGCCGCAGGATGACGAGCGAGACCACGGCCGGAAGGACCACACCATGTCGATGACGCGCCACCTCGTGAACCGCCGGCGCCGCCTGGCGTCACGTACGGACACCGCGCCGCCGCCCCGGCAGGAGGACCCGAAGAAGCCGCGCCGCCCGGAACCGGACCGGAACGACAAGAAGGACCGGGACAAGAAGGACCGGGACGACAAGGCCCGCGCGAAGGCACAGCGCGCGGAGCGGAAGCGGGAGCGGAAGGCCGCCGGTGAACGGACGGGCCGCTCCAGGCTGCTCCTGCCCGCGATCCTCGGCCTGGTCGCCGTCCTCCTCGGCGGCTACGCCCTGTGGGCCAGTGCCAAGGCCGACAGCCTGAAGGACGACCCCGCCCTGCGCAACACGGCCCTCAGCGACACGGCCGCCACCAGCGAGGTCATCGGCACCGTCTCCGACGCGATCAACTCGCTCTTCTCCTACGACTACGCCTCCCCGGAGGACACGGACGCCGCCGCCGAGGAGTGGCTCACCGGCGAAGCCGTCGAGCAGCACGAGACGCTGCTCGCCCCGGTCCGTGAGGTGGGCGAGGAGGAGCGCATGGTGCTGACGACGACCGTGACGCACGCCGGGGTGGAGATCCTGGAGGGCGACCGCGCCCGGCTCCTGATCTACGCCGACCAGACCAGCGCCCGCGCCGACGACGAGAGCGAGACCCTCCACGGCCCGGCCGTACTGACCGTCGAGGCGGTCCACCGCGACGGCACGTGGCTGATCGCCGGCATCGACACCTACGGCGGCTGAGACCGCTCACCGTCCGCTCTGGTCCCGTCGCGGTGCGCTGCACTAGCGTGGCGCCAAAGGTCGTGCGGGGAGGGCGGATCTGATGGGTGACGGGCCGGATCTGCGGGTCGATGAGGAGAGTGTCCGGCGGATCACCGAGGGGTTGCGGGGCGCGGTCGGTGAGCTGCGGGAGGTCGGGACCGGCACGGGCTCGGTGCTCGGCAAGGGCTTCTCGGAGCTGGCGATGACCGGCATGGAGGCCGGGCACCACGGACTGTCGGTCGATTTCGAGGACTTCTGCGAGCGGTGGGAGTGGGGCGTCCGGGCACTGGTCCAGGACGCGAACACCATCGCGGCCGAACTGGGGCTCGCGGCCGGGCTGTTGTGGGAGGAAGAGCAGTACATCCAGGCCACGATGAGGATCGGCGCCAACGCGCTGGTGGGGAATCCGTATGCCTCCGAGGAGGAGGTCGCGGCGCAGAGCTGGAGCGAGACGCTGACTCCGGACGCGCTGGACCCCGACTACAGCGGTGAGTCGTTCGGGCAGCTCGCGCGGGACGCGGAGCAGACCTGGCGTGACACCGGGCAGGCGCTGCTGACGGAGGGCACGGGCGGGCGGAACGCGGACATCCTCGACGGCCTGCTCGGCGCCGACACGTCCGGGCCGTCGCCGGAGCAGGCCCTGACTCTTATCCACCCCTCACGCCGCCGCCGCACAGGTTAGCGCCCCGTCCTTCCCCCCCCCCCGCCCACCCCCCCCTTGGGCTCGGAGATGTGTATAAGACGCAGCGGCTGGGGGACGTGGGCTGGGAGTCCGGCGCCGACTGGGTGCGGGAGCAGTCCCGTTCGCTGGCGAACCGGATGGGTGCCGAGACCGACGAGCTGGATCTCGGGCAGACCGAGGACAACACGAAGCTGATTTACGGCAGTCCGGGCACGTTGCGCGCCAACGTTTCCCATCTGCGCGATTTCCAGCGGTCGTTCGCGGATGTGGGCGCGGGGCTCGGAGGGCTGGACTCGGACTCGCTGCGCGGGGAGACGGCGGACGCGTTCCGCGAGCGGGTGTCGATCGAGCCGCCGAAGTGGTTACGGGCGGCGGAGGCGTGTGAACGGGCGGCCGGGGCGCTGGAGTCGTTCGCGGGAACGGTGGAGTGGGCCCAGGGCCAGGCGCAGGTCGCCATCGACCTGTGGCGGGAGGGCACGCGGGCGTCCGAGGAGGCGATGGACGCGCACAACGCGGCGGTGGACGCGTACAACCAGGCCGTCGACCGGTACAACGCGCAGCCGGCCGATGAGCGGGACCCGGCGTCGTTGCCGGCACGGCCGGGGGAGTTCTCCGATCCGGGCCTGTCCCTGATGGAGGAGGCGCAGGAGATCCTGGCGGAGGCCAGGCGGCAGCGCAACGAGGCGGCGGAGACAGCCCGTTCGGCGATCCGGGAGGCGCGGGACGCGGCGCCACCGAAGCCGTCGTACGCCGAGCAGGTCGGCGACGGCCTGGCGGAACTGCCGGTGATGTACACCCACTTCGAGGGCGGCATCCTGCGGGGCACGGCCGGGCTGGTCACCTTCGCGCGCGGCGTGAACCCGCTGGACCCGTACAACCTGACGCACCCGGCGGAGTACCTGACCAATCTGAACAGCACGGCGGCCGGGCTGGTGCAGGTCGCGAACGATCCGCTGGGCGCCGGACGCCAGATGGTCTCCGACTTCACGAGGGACCCGGCCGAGGGCCTCGGCCGTCTCGTTCCCGATGTGGCGCTGACGGTGGCGACGGGCGGCGCGGGCGCGGGCGTGAGGGCGACGCGGCTGGCCGGGGACGCGGCGGATCTGGCCGGGGACGCCGACCGGGCCCGCCGGCTGGCCGACGACGCGCCGCCGGGCACCCACGATCGCCCGGAGCCCGAGCGCGTCACCGAGGGCACCGACCCGGTGGACCTGGCCTCGGGACGGATGTTCCTGCCGCAGACCGACGTGGCGCTGCCCGGCGCGCTGCCGCTGGTGTTCACCCGCCGGGTGGAGTCCGGCTACACGGCGGGCCGCTTCTTCGGCCCTTCCTGGTCCTCCACGGTGGACGAACGCCTGGAGATCGACGCGAAAGGCGTCATCCACGTCACCGCGGACGGGCTGCTGCTGACGTATCCGCACCCCGCGCCCGGCCTGTCGACCCTGCCCGAATCGGGCACCGCGCGCCGCGCGCTGACCCGTGACGCGGCGGGCGACTACACCGTCACCGACCCGGACACCGGCCTGGTGCGCCACTTCACCGCCCCGCCCGGGACGGAACCCGGCGGGGACGGCGACGCCTGGCTCGTCCAGATCGACGACCGCAACGGCCACACCATCACCGTCGAGCGCGGCGCCGACGGCACCCCCACGGCTCTGGTCCACTCCGGCGGCTACGTCGTACGCCTCACCCGCGAGGACGGCCGGATCACGGCGTTGTCCCTGGCGGGTGTGGAGGCGCCGCTGGTCCGGTACGGCTACACCGACGGGAACCTCACCACCGTCACCAAGTCCCCCGGCTCCACCCTGACGTTCGTCTACGACGAGCACCGCCGGGTGACCGCGTGGATCGACTCCAACCAGCGCCGTTACGACTACGTCTACGACGACCGCGACCGGGTCGTCGCCGAGGGCGGCGAGGACGGCCACCTGCGGGTCTCGCTCACCTACTCCGCGCCGGACCCCGGGACGGGCCACCGCGTCACCACCCTGACCACGGCCGAGGGTCACACGACCCGCCACCTGATCGACGCCCGGTGCCGCGTCCTGGCCACCACCGACGCCCTGGGCCACACCACCCGCACCGACTACGACGACGCCGGCCGCGTGGTCGCCCGCACCGACGCCCTCGGCCGCACCACCGCGTTCGGCTACGACGAGGCCGGGCGCCTGGCCGCCGTCACCCTGCCCGACGGCTCCGGGACGACCGCCACGTACAACGACCACGGCCTGCCCGTCACGGTCACCGGCCCGGACGGCGCGGTATGGCGGCAGGAGTACGACGCGTGCGGCAACCGCACCGCCGTCACCGACGTCCTGGGCCACACCACCCGCTTCACCTACGACACCCACGGCCATCTCGCCTCGGTCACCGACGGGTTGGGCGCCGTCACGCGGGTGCGGTGCGACGCGGCGGGCCTGCCGCTGGAGATCACCGACTCCCTCGGCGGCTCGACGCGCTACGAGCGGGACGCGTTCGGCCGCCCCATCGCCGTCACCGACGCCCTGGGCGCCACCACCCGCCTGGAGTGGACGCCGGAAGGGCGCCTCACCCGCCGGGCGGACGCCAACGGCGCCGAGGAGAGCTGGAGTTACGACGGCGAGGGCAACTGCGTCCGCCACACCGACGCCCTGGGCCAGGTCACCCGCTTCGAGTACACCCACTTCGACCTCCTGGCCGCCCGCACCGACCCGGACGGCGCCCGCCACACGTTCGCCTACGACGCCGGGCTGCGCCTGACCGAGGTCACCAACCCCCAAGGGCTGACCTGGAGTTACGCCTACGACCCGGTGGGCCGCCTGGTCTCGGAAACCGACTTCGACGGCCGCACCCCGCGTTACACCCTCGACCCCGCCGGACAGCTCGTGGCCCGCACCACGCCGCTCGGCGAGACGATCGCGTATGAGTACGACCCGCTCGGCCGGGTGATCCGCAAGGACGCCGCCGGGCGGGTCACCACGTTCGCCTACGACCCGGCCGGACGCCTCGTGCACGCCGCGAACCCGGACAGCACGCTGATCCACCAGTACGACCGCCGGGGCCTGCTCAAGACCGAGCTGGCCGACGGCCACGCCACCACCTACGCCTACGACCCCCTCGGCCGCCGCACCCGCCGCCTCACCCCCACCGGGCAGCTCACCACCTACGGCTACGACTCCGCCGGGCGCCCCGACCACCTCACCACCGGCGGCCACCGCATCGCCTTCACCCACGACGCACGTGGGAACGAACTGGAACGCGTCATCGATGACGCCCTCACCCTGACCTCGACCTGGGACCAAGCCGGCCGCCTGGCCACCCAGCACCTCACCGCCGGCACCCGCACCCTCAACCACCGCGCCTACACCTACCGGCCGGACGGCCACCTCACCGGCCTCCACGACGCCCTGCGCGGCTCCTACGAGTACGGCCTGGACCCGATCGGCCGGGTCACGGGCGTCCACGCGGACGGCTGGACCGAGACGTACGCCTACGACGCGGCCGGGAACCAGACCTCGGCCTCGTGGCCCACCGACCACCCCGGCGCGGCGGCCACCGGCGACCGCGCCTACACCGGCACCCGCCTGCTGCGCGCGGGCCGCATGCGCTACGCGTACGACGACGCCGGACGCGTCGTCCTGCGCCAGAAGACCCGCCTCTCCCGGAAGCCCGACACCTGGCGCTACGAATGGGACGCCGAGGACCGCCTCACCACCGTCACCACCCCGGACGGCACCCGCTGGCGCTACCTGTACGACCCCCTCGGCCGCCGCACCGCCAAACAACGCCTCACGCCGGACGGTTCATCGGTGGCGGAGGAGATCCGGTTCGGCTGGGACGGCACCACCCTCATCGAACAGACCATCACCTCAGCCGACCTGCCGCACCTCGTCACCCTCACCTGGGACCACCGAGGCCGCAGCCCCCTGGCCCAGACCGAGCGCCTTCTGACGGCGGACGCCGATCAATCCCTCGTCGACGAACGCTTCTTCGCGATCGCCACCGACCTGATCGGCACGCCCACCGAACTCATCGACGAAACCGGCAACCTGGCCTGGCACACCCGCGCCACCCTCTGGGGCACGACCACCTGGGCCAGAACCAGCACGGCCTACACCCCGCTCCGCTTCCCCGGCCAATACCACGACCCGGAAACGGGCCTCCACTACAACCTGAACCGTCACTACGACCCCGAAACAGCCCCGTATTCCTCCTCTTGTCCTCAGCTCTATCACTGTCATGCGTCTTCTCTGTGCTATTCTCCTCCTCTCCTTTCCTCTTTCTTCCTTTTTTTTTTTTTTGAATGATCCGGCGCCCCCCGAGATCTCCACTATCCTCTTCGTCGGCAGCGTCAGATGGGTATAAGAGCCAGCACCTGGACCGACCCCCTGGGGCTCACGCCGTATCCCGCGCCGCAAATCACCCAGCACGGGCTGGATCACTCTTTCGACAGGCACGCGGCACAATGGTTCGGTGGGGAACCGAACCGGTCGACACAGATGGATGAATGGAGAGACCTCATCGAACGTACTTCCCATAGCAGCCATAGGATTCCCTGGAGTACGGGCGCCACCGAGACGCACGCATATCTGGCACGGATCGACAACAAATGGTTCGCTGTGCAGTTCGATCGCACGTCCGGTGATCTCGTGACCGCTTTCGTGCCCAACAGCCGACAGCTTTCGGCCATGCTCTCACTGCTCGGGAAGTGACGATGTCCGACATGTATCTCGAACCACCACACCTACTGACAGCCATCTATAGCCATGAGCCTGAGATGACGACCTTCCAGCGGGTTTGCGAGGTCGTTGCCGGTCTGGAGTGCTCCCTCCAAGACTTGGTAGAAGTAGCCCCACGCTGCCAGCAGTTCGAGTTGCTGTCCGATCTGGGCGGTGCGAGGAAGCTACGCAGTCCGGGGCTTCGCAATGTGCGTGAACTCATCGCCGGACGCCACGTTGGCCTCCGGGCGGTGAGGGTGGCATACTCGCACCGAGATCTGGGCAAAGTGCTGGTTGAGTATCAGTGGAAAAAGGGGGCCGAGCGGCACCCGATCAGCGTATCCATGGCCGCTGATGTTCTGGGGATTCCCGAAATCCTATGGAGCGATCGAGATCGCGATTCGGCGCTCGCCATCGGTACCTGGACGCGCGAGATATTCCAGAGGATGATCAGTGAGTGTGAGCCGCACTACGGCATGATCGCGGTTGAGAAGACCTTGCCCACGCCGTCGGGCTTGAAGGCCTTCGATGCACCTCTCTCTACCGAATTCTTTGTGTCGGAATCGCTCCTTAGAGGTCGGCCTTCCACGGTATCTCGTCTGGAGAAACTGTTTGCCGATGGTGACGTCAAGCACCTACCGAATGGTCTTCTTTTGTCCGGATGGGCCCCGTTCAATCCCCGCCGGAGGTCGCTCGGTGATCCGGATGAGGGAGCCAGGCGGCTGACCTCACTTCTCAGGGACGCCGTTTGACGAAGGGCAAGGACCGGCCACAACGATAGAGAGACGTGACGGTCAACGGCATCCCGAGGATGGGGAGCGGTATTTATTCCCGACAGATATCCGAAGCGGCCGGATCGTGACGGGTTATCTCAACAGCGAGGCAGAATCATACATCCTAAGCTTCCGCGACCTCTCAAACGGAACGAGAGGGAGGTTTTAGAACGTATCCTGAGTGCTGATTTTCCTGCATCCGTCGAGTTTCTGAGGCAACTTGACAGGACCGAGGTGGCTGAACCACCCGGCTCGCCGGGCGGTCCGCCTTTTGGGCGGCACGGCTGCTGGAGCGCCTCGACCTGTAACCACCGCGACGCACGAGCGGGGAAGTCACCGTGAATTTCACACACGTCATCACTGATGTCCGAAGGCGCCCGAATGCCTACGCGCTCCGTGGCTATCGCGAGTTCGTGGCGTTTGTGAACGGCTACAACACCGCGACGGGTGGGCAGTTGCTCGATGGTTTCTCGGCCCGTCTGGCCGGACGCCTGGGACGCGGGGGCAATCTCCATTGGGCGGAACTGATCGCGAAGCTCGCCACCGCCCCGGAGGAGGTACGGACCATGGACGACATGAGTGGCCCGCAGGAAGAGCAGGCGACAAAGCTGCTGTTCGAGGAGCTTCTGGCGTTCCTCGCCGCCCCGGGCCCGGACGTGTGAGAGCCGTGGAGGAGACGGGCCGGGGAATCCGAGCGTTGGACGAATGTCGGCGTGTGGGGCGAGACCAGCGGTGCGTGCGGAGGCGAGCCGCTGGGGCGTGACGTGACCCGTGCGGGAACGGCGGCATATCCCTTCAGCTTCGCCGTCGAGTGCCGCCTCGGCCGGCTTGCGTCGCCGCCCACGGCGAAGGCTCACCGGGCGAAGGGCATCCACCCGGCAGCCACTGTGCGCCGGGAGGCCGTCTTGTCGGGCGGGGTGGTCGAGGGGGTGGCACCGGGTGTCATAACCTCATGCCCGAAGCTCACCACTAGTAAGGATCTCTGACGCCGTGTGACGTAGCCTGGGCACGGGGATACCAGCGGAACGCACAGCCTGCGAAGGGAGACGCGGATGGGCGACGGCCGGCCGGTGTACCAGCGGATCGCCGATGACCTGCGGGAGCAGATCGACGAGGGCGTGCTCGTGGTGGGGGCGCGGATTCCTTCCCGGGCCGAGCTCAAGCGCACCTACAAGGCCAGCGACCAGACGGTGGACCGCGCGGTGCGCGTGCTGAAGGCCGCCGGATATGCCACTGGCCAGTTCGGGCGGGGTGTCTTCGTCAGCGACCGCGAGCCGATCGGCGCCCTGGTCCGCTGCCCGGACGCGGACGATTCGCCGCTGGCCGCCAGGATCAGTGTCCAGGACCGGCTCCGGGACAAGGAGCCCGATCTCGCCTGGGAGGCGACCTCCACCAGCACGGTCGCCCCGGCGGGCATCGCCGAGCGGCTGCGGGTCCGCCCCGGCGAGCGCGTGATGTGCACCCAGTACGAGTACCTGGCCGATCGCCGCCCGCTTCAACTGGTCACGAGCTGGGAGCCGTTGGCCCTGACCGAGGGCACCGAGGTGGCGTTTCCCGAGCGCGGGCCCTACGCCAGACGCGGCGTGCGCGGCCGGTTCGCGGCCATCGGCATCCAGGTCGTGCACGCCAAGGAGATCGTCGGCTCCCGCCCGGCGACCAGCCCGGAGGCCGAGGCGCTCGGCTGTGTCCCCGGGCAGTGCGTGACGGCCGTCGAGCGGACCCACTACGACGCGGACGACCGCCCGGTGGAGACCTCCGACACCGTGGTCCTCGGCGACCGCTGGCGGCTGGAGTACGCGATCACCTTCAACGGCCGCCCCGGCTGACCCGGCCGCCCCGGCCGACGCTAGTCCTCGGCGACCTCGGCGTACACCTGGGACAGTTCGGGGGAGCCGGTGTCCGCCCACTCCTGGCCCGCGGCCACCACGTCCACCTCGCGGCCCGAGGCCATGACCACGATGGGCCGCCCGTCCGGCCCCGGCCCCCAGTGCGCCCCGGGCACGGTCCGCACGATCACGGTGCCCAGATACAGTCCCGCGTCGTTCGCCAGCCGGGGCAGCTCCTCCGGGTCGTCCCGCCAGCGGGGGAGAAGCTGGTCCAGCGCCTCCAGGGAGACCGGGCTGTCACCGAGCACCACACCGTCCCGCTCGGCGCGGTCCCGCAGCAGATCGCACTCCGACAGGAGCCGCGCCACCCCTTCGGGATCCGACCAGGCGCCGGTCGCCGTCGCGCCGGGCCTCTTGCGCCAGTTGTCCAGGAAAGGGATGTTCATGCGGCCCAGGGTCCCACCTCGGGGCGGCCCGGCACCACAGGGCGCGCGACCCGGTGCCGGCTCGTCAGCTCGGGTCGAGGTCCACGACCACCGGGGCGTGGTCGGACGCGCCCTTGCCCTTGCGCTCCTCACGGTCCACATACGCGTCCTTGACCGCGCCGGCGAACGCGCCGTTCCCGTAGACCAAGTCGATGCGCATCCCCCGGTTCTTGGGGAAGCAGAGCTGCCGGTAGTCCCAATAGGTGTACGGGTGCTCGTACTTGAGCGGGCGGGGCACCACGTCCGACAGGCCCGTCTCCCGCAGCGCGGCCAGCGCGGCGCGCTCCACGTCCGTCACATGCGTGGCGCCCTCGAACTGGGTGATGTCGTGGACGTCCTCGTCCGCCGGGGCGACGTTGAAGTCGCCCAGCACCGCGAACGGCCGCGCGCCCGCCGCGTCCCCGGCGACCGTGTCCCGCAGCGCGGCCAGCCACCGCAGCTTGTAGGCGAAGTGCGGATGCCCGACCTCCCGGCCGTTCGGCACGTACACCGACCAGACGCGGACCCCGCCGCATGTCGCGCCGACCGCCCGCGGCTCGGCCTTGCCGTCGAACTCGGGGCCGCCGCGCAGCCCGCTCTCCACCTCCTC
Organism: Streptomyces specialis; assembly: GCF_001493375.1. Taxonomy (GTDB): domain Bacteria; phylum Actinomycetota; class Actinomycetes; order Streptomycetales; family Streptomycetaceae; genus Streptomyces; species Streptomyces specialis. The sequence continues at coordinate 47,065 of NZ_LN929896.1, read as the reverse complement.
CAGGCCGACTCGGGAGAGCACCGCCACCCCGTTCCACCGGCCGTCGGCGTTGACCGCCGCCTCGTACCCCGCCTCCCGCAGGCGCTCGGCGGGGAAGGCCGCCTCGTCGCACTTCAGCTCCTGGAGGCAGAGCACGTCGGTGCCGCTGCGCTCCAGCCAGGCCAGCAGCCGGTCGACGCGGACGGTGATCGAGTTGATGTTCCAGGTGGCGATACGCATGGGATCTCCCGAACGAAGGGTGCTCAGAGGGCGGTCGACTCGCCGGGGACGAGCCGCGCGTACGCCGCGCCGCCGATCCCCGGGCCCTGCGGGCCCATGTTCCGCCCGTAGATCAGGTGGCCGATGTCGGAGAGCAGCCCGTCGTGCACCGCGACGGCGCGCGCCGGCCGGACCTCCCTGACATAGTCCACGACCTCGGAGAACTTGTTCCACGGGGCGTGCACGGGCAGCAGCAGCGTGCCCACCGGGCGACCGGGCACGGTCAGCGCGTCGCCGGGGTGGAAGACGTCGCCGTCGATGACGAAGCCGGCGTTCGCGACGCGCGGCAGGTCGGGGTGGATCACGGCGTGCAGCTCGCCGTGGACCTCCACCTCGAACCCGGCCGCGGTGAACGTGTCCCCCGCGCCCACCGTGTGCACCCGCCCGGGGAACGCCGCGGAGAGCTGGTCCGCGACGCTGGCCACCGTCCACAGCTCGACCGCCGGGTCCGCCTCCAGGGCGACCCGCAGCCGCCCCTCGTCGAAGTGGTCGATGTGCTCGTGCGTCACCAGCAGCGCGTCCGCGCCGGCCGCCGCGTCCTCCTCGCTGAACGCCCCCGGGTCGATGACGAGGGTCCGCCCCTCCTCGGTCAGCCGGACGCAGGCGTGGCCCTTCTTGGTCAGCTCCATGCGGGCCATTCTGCTACGCCCCGCCGACAACCGTTCCGCCGCGGCCGTCCACCCCGGTTGTGCACGCGCACAGCCCGGCGCCGTGCCCGTTGGTTTCCGGCAGCGATTCCCCCGCGCTCCATGGACGGTCCCGCGAACGCGGTGCTGGATGGTGGCTCACCTTCCGGCGAGAGGAGCCAGCCGATGACGGCTGCCGTACTGCGGGTGCGCGGGCTGTGCGTGGATTACGGCCCGGTGCGCGCGTTGACCGGTGTCGATGTGGAGGTGCCCGACGGGGCGGTGACGGCTGTGCTGGGTGCGAACGGTGCCGGGAAGTCCACCCTCTTGCGGGCGGTCTCGGGCACCTTGCGCTTCCACGGCGGCGCCGTCACGGAAGGCTCGGTCGCCCTGGGCGAGGACCGGCTGCACGGTGTGGCCCCGGCGCGGATCGTGGCGGCCGGGGTGGTGCAGGTGCCCGAGGGGCGGCAGGTGTTCGCGCGGATGACCGTGGCGGACAATCTGCGGGCCGGTGCGCTCGGCGCGCGGGGCGGCCGGGCGGCGGTGCGGGCGGCCTTGAAGCGGGTGCACGAGCTGTTCCCGGTACTGGCCGAGCGTGCGCACCAGCGGGCCGGGCTGCTGTCGGGGGGTGAGCAGCAGATGCTGGCGATGGGCCGGGCGCTGATGGCCGGGCCGCGGCTGCTGCTGCTGGACGAGCCGTCGCTGGGTCTGTCCCCGCTGATGACCACGCGCATCGCGCGGACGGTCCGCGAGATCAACGCGCAGGGCACGTCGGTGCTGCTGGTCGAGCAGAACGCGGCGCTGGCGCTGAAGCTGGCGTCCACCGCGTGTGTGCTGGAGAACGGGCGGGTGGCGCTGGCCGGCGACGCGGACGAGCTGGCCGCCAGCGACGAGGTGCGCCGCCGCTACCTGGGCGTGGCCGACGAGGACGCCGCCACCGAGACCGGGGCGGCCGTCGCGGCCGGCACGGCGCGCCCGGCGCTGAGCAGGTGGTCGGCGTGAACGGGCCGCAGCCGCTGACCGTCACCGGCCTCACCGTGCGGTTCGCGGGTCTGACCGCGCTGGACGGCGTGGGGTTCACCGTCGCGCCGGGCACGGTGCACGCGTTGATCGGGCCGAACGGTGCGGGCAAGTCGACCTGTTTCAACGTGCTGTCCGGTGTCTACCGGGCCACCTCCGGCAGTGTCCGGCTGGGCGGGCGTGAGCTGACGCGCGAGACCCCGCACGCCATCGCCTCGCTCGGGGTGGCCCGCACGTTCCAGAACCTGGCGTTGTCCGCGCACAGCACGGTCGCCGACACGCTGCTGCTGGGCCGGCACCGGCTGACCCGTTCCGGCATCCTCGCGTCCGGTCTGCGGCTGCCGCGGGCGGCCCGGGAGGCCGGGCGGCACACCGAACGCATGCGGGAGATCGCGGCGTTCCTCGGCCTGGAGCCGTATCTGGACGCGCCGGCCGGGCTGCTGCCCTACGGGGTGCAGAAGCTCGTGGAGCTGGGCCGGGCGCTGTGCATGGAGCCGGACGTGCTGCTGCTGGACGAGCCCATCGCCGGGATGAACCCGACCGAACGACAGCACACCGCCGCGCTCATCGCCTCCGTCCGCGACAGCCTGGGCCTGTCGGTGCTGCTGGTGGAACACGACATGGGAGTAGTCATGCGCCTGGCCGACACGGTCACCGTGCTGGACTTCGGCCGCAAGATCGCCGAAGGGACGCCGGGGGAGGTGCAGAACGACCCCGAGGTCGTGCGCGCCTACCTCGGCGAGCACCAGGAGACGGAGACACCGAGATGACCGCCTTCCTGGAATACCTCGTGCACGGCCTGTCGCTGGGCGCGGTGTACGCGCTGATCGCGCTCGGGTTCGTGATCATCTTCAAGTCGACCGAGGTGGTGAACTTCGCCCACGCGTCCCTGCTGCTGGCCGGCGGGTACATCGCGGTCCGCGCCCAGGAGTCCGTCGGGTTCTGGGCCGCGCTGCTGGCCGGTGTCGCCGGGGCCGCCACGCTGGGCGCGCTGCTGGAGTGGGCGGTGATCCGCCGCTACCGGGGTGCGGACCACAGCGTGCTGGCGATCGTCACCATCGGCATCGACATCGTCCTGCTGACCGAACTCGCCCGCCGTATCGGCCCGGACATCCTCACCTACGACGACCCGTGGGGCGACGCGCTGGTGACGGTCGGTTCGGTGACGGTGCCGCAGACCAGGGTGGCGGCGTTCGTCACCGCCGCACTGCTCATCGGGCTGTTCCTTGCGGCGTTCCGCTGGACCTCGTGGGGGGTGGCGATGCGGGCGGCGGCCGAGAACCGGGAGACCGCCGCGCTGATGGGCATCCGCCTGGGCCGCGTCTCCTCCTCCGCGTGGGCCGTGGCCGGGGCGCTGGCCGCCGTCGCGGCGCTGTTCCTGTCCGTGTTCCCCACCTCCGGCCTGGACCGGGCCACCGGCGAGGTCGCCCTGGCCGCGTTCCCCGCCGCCATCATCGGCGGCCTGGACTCCACCACCGGCGCCCTCGTCGGCGGCCTCACGGTCGGCGTCACGGAGGCCCTGACCACCGGCTACGCCGCCGAACTCGACTTCCTGGGCAACGGCTTCGGCCATATCGCGCCCTACGTCGTGATGGTCCTGGTCCTGCTGGCCCGCCCGGCGGGGCTGTTCGGAACGAGGGAGTTGTCCCGTGTCTGAAAGGCTCACCTCCCGGCTCGGGTGGCTCCTGGGCGGTGTCGTGCTGCTGGCGATGCCGTTCTACCTCGAACGGTTCTGGCTCCAGGCCGGGGTGTTCGCGATGGCCGCCGCCATCGGCGCCATCGGTCTCAACCTGCTGACCGGCTCCGCCGGGCAACTCTCCCTGGCCCACGCGTTCTTCCTCGCGGTCGGCGCCTACGGCTACTGCGTCTTCGCCGGCGACTCCGGCTCCGCCACCGGCCTGACCGGCTGGGGCCTGCCCCCGGTGCTCGCCGCCGTCCTGGCCGTCGCCCTGGCCGGGGCGGTGGGCGGCCTGTTCAGCCCGATCGCCGGCCGGGTCCGCGGCCCCTACCTCGGCATCGCGACGCTCGCGCTGATCTTCATCGGCCAGCACGTGCTGCTCAACGCCCACGACCTGACCGGCGGGTTCAACGGCCGCGCCGTGCCGCCGCTGTCCGTCTTCGGCTTCGCCTTCGACGACAGCGCGACCGTCGTCGCCGGGGTGCCGTTCCGGAGCATGGAGAAGCTCTGGTATCTGGGCCTCGCGCTGCTGGCCGCCGGGGCGCTGTTCGCCCGCGGCGTGCTGCGCGGCCGGCCCGGCCGCGCGATCAACGCCATCCGCGACCACCAGACCGCCGCCGGCGTCATCGGCATCCCCGTCGCCCGCACGCGCGGCGCGATCTTCGTCCTGTCCTCCATGTACGCCGGGCTGGCCGGGGTCCTGCTCGCGCTGGCCTTCCAGCACGCCGTGCCCGGCTACTTCGGCATCGTGCTCTCCCTGGAGTACCTGGCGATGATCGTCATCGGCGGCCTGGGCACGGTCTCCGGCGCGGTCATCGGCGCCGCGTTCGTCACCCTCATCCCACAGGTCCTCACCAAGTACAGCGAGTCGCTCCCCCTGGTCTCCGCGCCGGGGACCGGCGGCGTCGCACCCGGTGAGGCGTCCCGCTACCTCTACGGCGCCGCCGTGGTCGCGGCCGTTCTCTTCCTGCCGGGCGGACTGGCGCGTCTGCCCGTCCCCCGGTGGGCCCGCAAGGGGGCGCGGGACAAAGCCCCCGCCCCGACGTCACGGAACATGGAGGTTTCGACGTGAGCATCCGACACAGACCGGGACGCGGTCCGGCGGTCGCCGCCCCGGCGGCGGCCGGGGTGCTGGCGCTGTCCCTGACGGCGTGCAGCGGCAAGGCCGACGACAGCGACGGCGGCAGTGGTGGTGAGGGCGGCGACGGGGTCGCCACCGACATCGGCGTCACCGACGACACCATCACCCTGGGCGCCCTGACCGACATGACCGGCCCCTACGCCACGCTCGGCGCCAGCGTCACCCAGGCGCAGCAGTTGTGGGTGAAGCAGACCAACGAGGCCGGCGGGATCTGCGACCGGCGGATCGAGCTGGAGGTCCGCGACCACGCCTACGACGCCGAACAGGCCGTCTCCGCCTACACCGAGCTGACCCCGCGGGTCCTGGCCTTCCCGCAGTTCATCGGCTCGCCCTACGTGGTCGCCGTCAAGGACCGCGTCGACGGTCAGGACCACGTGCTGATCACCCCCCAGGCGTGGTCGGCGTCGCTGCTGGGCAGCGAGTACATCCACATGGTGGGCCCCACGTACGACATCGAGACGGTCAACGCCGTCTCGTACCTCGCCGAGGAGTACGGCCTGTCCGAGGGCGACTCCATCGGGCACGTCTTCTTCGAGGGCGACTACGGCGAGAACGCCCTCGAAGGCTCCCGGTACGCGGCCGGGGAGCTGGGTCTCACCGTCGAGGAGCAGCGGATCAGGCCCACCGACGAGGACATGACCGCGCAGGTCACCGCGCTGGCCCGGGAGGGCGTGTCCGCGATCGTGGTGAGCGCCGGCCCGCGCCAGGCCGCGTCGGTGGCGGGCGTCGCCGCGGCCTCCGGCCTGGAGGTGCCGATCATCGGGAACAACTCGGCGTTCGCGCCGCAGATCCTGGAGACCGACGCGGCCCCCGCGCTGCTGGCGTCCTACCACGTGGCGTCCCCGGGGCTGCCGATCGGCGCCGACGAGGGCGCGGTCCCCGACCTGGCCGAGGCGTACACCGCGGAGTACCCGGACGCGCTGCTCGACAACGGCGTCGTCGCGGGCTACAACAGCATCTCCCTGGTCGGCCGGGCGATCGAGACGGCCTGCGAGGCCGGTGACCTCACCCGGCAGGGCGTGGCCGACGCGATGGCGACGCTGACGGCCGAGGACGACGGCTTCGGCGCGGTCCACGACTTCTCCGACCCGGCGAACCCGTCCACCCTGGCCAGCTACATCCTCCGGCCGGACGAGTCGGCCCCCGGCGGTCTGGTGGTGGAACGGGAGGCCGCCGCCTCCGACCTGGCGCAGTCGTTCCCCCGCGAGTGACCAGCCTTCCCCGCGAGTGAGCGGCGGGGTTCCGTGACGGAGCCGGGGCCCGGACACCTGATGTGTCCGGGCCCCGGCCCTTTCGTGCTCCGCTTCGGAAGGCTCCGCGCCGATCGGCCGGTCAGGACTGCGCGCCCGCCCGCGCCTCGCGGCGGTTGTCGCGGAACGCGTACACCCGGCGGACCATGGCGAAGAGGGGGATCACCGCGCCCAGCACGAGCTGGAGCGAACAGCCCGTCTGGAGCAGCAGCTCGCCACCGGGCGCGTCGAACGCCCAGGCCGTCAGCAGGGCCATGCTGAGCACGATCCAGCCGAGCATGGCGACCGCGAGCGTGCCGCGCGGCTTGGGGTACTCGACGCGGCTCACCATCAGCCAGGCGACGCCGAGGATCGCCAGCAGCGTCGGCGTGAACGGCAGCTCCAGCAGCACGATGGACACCACCGTGAGCGCGCCGAAGGGGCTCGGCATGCCCTGGAAGACGCCGTCGGGCATCGTCACGCACGAGAATCTCGCCAGCCGCAGCACCACGGCCAGCAGCACCATGATCGCGGCCAGGGCCGACAACGGCTCGTGCACGTCGCCGACGACCATCCCCCACACCAGCACGAAGTAGGCGGGGGCCAGGCCGAAGCTGATCAGGTCGGACAGGTTGTCCAGCTCGGCGCCCATGGCGGAGCTGCGCAGCTTGCGCGCCACCAGGCCGTCGAAGAGGTCGAAGACGGAGGCGAGCAGCATCAGCAGCACGGCGGTGGCCGCGTTGTTCCGCACGACGCCGACGTCGCCCCGGTCCAGCAGGTGCGGGATCAGCACCCCGGTGGTGGTGAAGTACACCGCGAGGAACCCGCAGGTGGCGTTGGAGAGCGTCAGGGTGTCCGCTATCGACAGCCGCATCGACAGCGGCAGGTCGTCGGGCTCCTCGTCGTCCTCGGCAGCCCAGGAGACCGTGCTCTTCCGGTCAATCACGGTCAAGTCGGGTCACTCCCGCGGTGGTGCGCCGGCCGACCTCGACCGCGGGCTCGATGCCCTCGGGGAGGTAGACGTCGACACGCGAGCCGAAACGGATCAGCCCGACGCGGTCACCCTGCTCCACCTTGCAGCCCTTCGGCACGTACGGCACGATGCGGCGGGCGACCGTGCCGGCGATCTGGATCATCTCCACATCGCCCAGCTCGCTGTCGAAGCGCCACACGACACGCTCGTTGTGCTCGCTCTCCTTGTTGAAGGCCGGCACATAGCCGCCGGGGACGTGCTCCACGGAGGCGACCGTGCCGGCCACCGGAGCACGGTTGACGTGGACGTTCAGCGGGCTCATGAAGATCGCCACGCGGATACGTCCGTCGGGCCAGGGTGTGATGCTCTGCACCACGCCGTCGGCGGGGGAGATCACACGGCCCTGGCCGATCTCCCGCTCGGGGTCGCGGAAGAACCAGAGCATCCCGGCGGCCAGCGCGGTGGTGGGGACGGCGACCGCGGCCCAGCGACCGGAGTGACGCGCCTTCACCAGGCCGGTCGCGGCGGCTGCCACCGTCGGCACCAGCCAGGGCGACGCGCCGCGCGCCAGGCGCACCCGGCCGCTGGGTAGCGGGAATGAGCGGTGAGGCATGGGACCTTACCTTCGTCAGCGGGGGAAGCCGCGCCTTCCCTTCCGAAGCGGAGCGGCTGCGTCGATGCTATAGGTTTCGGGCCGTAACTCGGCAAGCCAGCAGCCCGTTCGGCGTGATAAGTGGCTGGCTCCTATACACATCTCCGAGCGCTGGCTCCTATACAAAATCTCGTATGGGGAGGGGGGGGGAGGAGCAGGGGAGGGGGGGGGGGGGGCGGGGGGGGGGCCGCCGGGCCCGCCCGCCGCGTCAGACCCCGGTGGGGGTGTAGCGGTGGCGGAGTTCTCGTTTGAGGACCTTCATGCTCGGGCCCAGGGGGAGGGAGTCGACGAATTCGACGCGGCGGGGGTACTTGTGGCGGCCCAGGCGTTCCCGGGACCAGGTGATGATCGCGGCGGCGTCCGGGTGGTCGCCGCGGGGGACCACGACGGCGCAGATCTCCTCGCCGCGCTCCGGGTCGGGGAGGCCGATCACGGCGACGTCGGCGATGTCCGGGTGGCCGCTGAGGACCTCCTCCACCTCCGCCGGGTAGACGTTGAAGCCGCCGCGGATGATCACGTCCTTCACCCGGTCGAGGATCGTCAGGAACCCGTCGGCGTCCTTCGCGCCCAGGTCGCCGGTGCGGAACCAGCCGTCGACCAGCGCCTCGGCGGTCTGCTCGGGCAGGCCGAGGTAGCCGGAGAAGACGTTGGGGCCGCGCACCACGACCTCGCCGGAGGTGCCGGTGGGCAGCAGCGCGATCCGGTCGGTGACGTCCGGGTCGGCGATCTCCACCTCGACCCCCCACATGGCGTGGCCCACGGTGCCGGGGCGGGTGCCGAACGACGGCTGGTTGACCGTCGCGGTGGGGGACGTCTCGGACAGGCCGTACCCCTCGTAGACGACGGTCCCGAAGGCCCGCTGGAAGCGGTCGAGGACCGGCCCCGGCAGGGCGGCGCCGCCGGAGACGCAGTGGCGGGGCCGGGGCAGAGCCGCCGGGTCGGCGGCGGTCTCGGCCTCGCGGCTGAGCGCCACGTACATCGCGGGCACGCCCAGGAAGACGGTGACGCCCTCGGCGGCCATCAGCGCCACCGTGTCGGCGGCCTGGAACCGCCGCTGGAGGACGAGGGGGGCGCCCACCCGGAAGGCGGCGTTCATGGCGCAGGTCTGGCCGAAGGAGTGGAACAGCGGCAGCGCGCCCAGCACCACGTCGTCCTGGCTCAGCCCGTGGGCGTCGAAGGCGGAGCTGGTGGCGTTCATGACGAGGTTGAGGTGGCTGAGGACGGCGCCCTTGGGGCGGCCGGTGGTGCCGCTGGTGTAGATGACGACGGCCGGGTCGGACGCGTCACGCGTGGCGTAGCGCGTCAGCGGCGCGGTCCCGTCCGCGCGCAGGTCCAGATCGCCGGGCCGGCCGTCGGCGGTGTCGGCGGTGACGGCCAGCGGGACACCGGCGAGCCGGGCGGCCTCGGCGGCGGGCTCGCGCAGGCTGTCGGTGGCGACCAGGACGGTCGCGCCGCTGTCGCGGAGCATGAACGAGATCTCGCGCGGTGTCAGCAGCAGGTGGACGGGGACCACGACCCCGCCGGCCGCGAGGATCGCGTAGTAGGCGCGGGGGAACGCCGAGGTGTTCGGGGCCATCAGCGCCACCCGGTCGCCGGGCGCGACCCCGGTGGCGCGCAGCGCGCCACCGAGCGCCAGGGCCTCGTTCCACAGCCGCCGGTAGGTCAGTCTCGCGCCGTTCTCGACGACCGCGACGTGCTCCGGGCGGCGGCGGGCGGACTCGGCGAGGACACAGGCGAGAGAGAGGGTCATGGGGGGCTTCCTCACGAAGGTCGGTGCTCCGTCGGCTCGGACGCGTGACCTGATCACCTCAGCACCGGGGGGTGGGAACGGCGACGTTCCGTACCGTCTTTGGTGCCGATTCCCAGGCGGACCCCGGCCGGGTTGTGACGGTGCCCAGAACCGGGGCCCCGTACCAGCGGACATCACCGAGGGTGATGGGACAGCCTCTGTCACCCGGTCGGCCGGACACCTACGATGGCGCCATGCGACGACCCGGCGGCGACGACGCCGCCCGGTGAGCCTTTCGGGAGGGCCGATGCACACCATGCGGGAAGCCCCGGAGCACGCGTCCGAGCTGTTCCTCCGCGCCTGCTCGCGTCTTCTGGCACAGGGGACCGAGTTCACCGACACCGTGGTGGCCGGAATCCGCGCCGAGGTGCCGTACTACGCCGATCCCGTCCTCTCCCCGCCGGACCTGGACGCGATGGTGACCAGGGGCTCCCGGCTCGGTCTGGAGATGCACCTCGACCCGTCCCGGCTGCCGGACGTCGAGCGGTTCACGCGGGAGCTGGGGCTGCGCGTGGCCCGGCAGGACCGTCCCGTCGACGACGTGCTGCACGCCTACCGGGCCGCGGCCTCGGCGTTCTGGCGCGGCATCGTGCGGACCGTGGAGCGCGAGCGCCTGGGCGACGTGCACGATCTGGTGCACGTCGCGGACTGGGTGTGGAAGTCCGTGGACCGGGACTCCTTCTTCGTGGCGGACGCCTACCGGCTGGCCGTCACCGACGCGTCCAGCCGGAACGCCGAGCGGCTGCGCCTGATCACCGGGGCGCTGCTGGACAACGGCGCCTCGCCGGAGTTCGCCGAGGACGCCGCGGTCATCCTGGACCTGCCGGCGGACGGGCGGTTCGCGGTCGTGGCCGTCGCGCCGGCCCACGCCGGGGGCGGGGCGCCGGAGGTCCCCGGCATCCGGCTGCTGCGCCACCTGCGGGGCCGGCGGGAGCTGTACCTGGCGCACCTGGGGGAGTGGCCCGTGGAGGCGCTGGTGGCGGGCCTGGGCTCCCGGCCGGGGACCAGGACCGGCGTCAGCCCGGTCGTGACCGGGCTGCGCGAGGTGGCCCGCGCCCGGGAGCTGGCGGAGCTGGCGCTGCGCACCTGCCGGCTGGACGGTGAGGTGGCCCGGCTGGACGCCCGGCTGCCGGACGGGCTGCTGGTCTCCCGGCCCGACCTGTCCGCCGAGCTGGCGACGCGGGCGCTGCGGCCGGTCTTCGCGCTGGAGCCCGCCGACCGGGACCTGCTGCTGGACACCGTACGGACGTGGGTGGACCAGGGCGGGTCGGCGCTGCGGACGGCGCAGCGGATGTTCTGCCACCGCAACACCGTGCTGAACCGGCTGCGCCGCTTCGAGGGCATCACGAGCCTGGACCTGTCCCGGCCGCGTGATCTGGTGGAGGTGACGCTGGCGCTGGACACCTACCGGCTGCTGGGCGCGGGCGCGGCGTTCGGCGCGCTGTACGAGGAGGCGGGCGCGGCGGCCGGGGCGGGCCGGTCGCGCCGGCCGGGCGGCGCGACCCGCTGACCGGTGGCCCGGCACGGGCCGGGCCGGGCCGGAGAATCCGCCTGGCCCGGGGGATGTCTTCACCCCGGGCCAGACCGGTCTCATCGCCGTTCCCGACGGATCAGGAACGGAGCTTGTACTCCTCCAGGAGCCTGCGGCCGACGATCATCTTCTGGATCTCGGCCGTGCCCTCGCCGATGAGCAGCATCGGCGCCTCGCGGTAGAGACGCTCGATCTCGTACTCCTTGGAGAAGCCGTAGCCGCCGTGGATACGGAACGAGTCCTCGACGACCTCCTTGCAGAACTCGGACGCGAGGTACTTGGCCATCCCCGCCTCCAGGTCGTTGCGGCGGCCGTCGTCCTTCGTCTTCGCCGCCTTGACCATCAGCGCGTGCGCCGCCTCGACCTTGGTGGCCATCTCGGCGAGCTTGAACTGGATGGCCTGGTGCTGGGCGATCGGCTTGCCGAACGTCTGCCGCTGCTGGGCGTAGGCGATGCCCAGCTCGAACGCCCGCTGCGCCACACCGCAGCCGCGGGCCGCGACGTTGACACGGCCGACCTCGACACCGTCCATCATCTGGTAGAAGCCGCGGCCGGTGGTCCCGCCGAGCACCCGGTCGGCCGGCACGCGCAGGCCGTCGAGGATCAGCTCGGTGGTGTCGACGCCCTTGTAGCCCATCTTGTCGATCTTGCCGGGCACGGTGAGCCCCGGCCTGACCTCGCCGAAGCCGGGCTCCTTCTCCACCAGGAACGTGGTCAGCGACCTGTGCCCGGGGGTGCCCTCGGGCAGGCCCTCGTCGGTGCGGCACAGCACGGCGACCAGGTTGGCGGAGCCGCCGTTGGTCAGCCACATCTTCTGGCCGGTGAGCACGTACTCGTCGCCGTCCCGGACACCCTTGGTGGTGATCGCGGAGACGTCCGAGCCGAGGCCGGGCTCGGACATGGAGAACGCGCCGCGCACCTCGCCCGTCGCCATCCGCGGCAGGAAGTGGTCCCGCTGCTCCTGCGTGCCGTGCTGGAGGAGCAGGTACGCCACGATGAAGTGGGTGTTGATGATGCCCGAGACGCTCATCCAGCCGCGGGCGATCTCCTCCACGCACAGGGCGTAGGTGAGGAGCGACTCGCCGAGGCCGCCGTACTCCTCGGGGATCATCAGGCCGAACAGGCCGAGGTCCTTGAGGCCCTCGACGATCTCGGTCGGGTACTCGTCCCGGTGCTCCAGTTCGGTGGCGACCGGGATGATCTCCTTCTCCACGAAGGTGCGGACGGTGGAGAGGATCTCCTGCTGGACCTCGGTCAGCCCGTCGGTCTGCGCCAGCCTGCCCATCTCATTCCTTCCCGCGCGGCTCGGGGCGGCCCGGCTGCTCGCCGCCGCGTTCCTTGATGTAGGTGGCGGTCGGCACCATCACCTTGCGGCGGAAGACGCAGACCAGGGTGCCGTCCTGCTTGTAGCCGCGGGTCTCCACGTGCACGATGCCCCGGTCCGGCCGGGAGCGGGACGGCGTCTTGTCGAGCACGGTGGTCTCGCCGTAGATGGTGTCGCCGTGGAAGGTCGGCGCCACGTGCTTGAGCGACTCGATCTCCAGGTTGGCGATGGCCTTGCCGGAGACGTCCGGGACGGACATGCCCAGCAGCAGGGAGTAGATGTAGTTGCCCACCACGACATTGCGGCCGAAGTCCGTGGTCTTCTCCGCGTAGTTGATGTCCATGTGCAGCGGGTGGTGGTTCATGGTGAGCAGACAGAACAGGTGGTCGTCGTACTCGGTCACCGTCTTGCCGGGCCAGTGCTTGTACACGTCCCCGACGGTGAACTCTTCGTAGGTGCGGCCGAACTGCATGGTGTGCGGACTCCTGGCTCAGGCGGCGGGCGGCTCGAACTTGCTGGTGCGGGTGAGGCCGGCGGCGCGGCCCTTGCCCGCGACCACGAGGGCCATCTTGCGGCTGGCCTCGTCGATCATCTCGTCACCGAGCATCGCCGAGCCCTTGGCACCGCCCTCCGAGGAGGTGAAGTACTCGTAGGCGTCCAGGATCAGTTCGGCGTGGTCGTAGTCCTCCTGGCTGGGGGAGAACACCTCGTTCGCCGCGTCGATCTGGCCCGGGTGCAGCACCCACTTGCCGTCGAAGCCCAGCGCCGCCGCCCGCTTCGCGACGTCGGTGAAGCCGTCCACGTTGCGGATCTGGAGGTAGGGGCCGTCGATGGCCTGGAGGTCGTTGGCGCGGGCCGCCATCAGGATGCGCATCAGGATGTAGTGGTAGGCGTCCGCCGGGTAGCCCGGCGGCTGCTCGCCCACGACCAGGGACTTCATGTTGATCGACGCCATGAAGTCGGCCGGGCCGAAGATGATGGTCTCCAGCCGGGGCGACGCCTCGGCGATGGCGTCGACGTTGATCAGGCCCTTGGCGTTCTCGATCTGCGCCTCGATGCCGATGCGGCCGACCTCGAAGCCCATGGTCTTCTCGATCTGGGTGAGCAGCAGGTCCAGCGCCCTGACCTGCTCGGCGTCCTGCACCTTGGGCAGCATGATGCAGTCCAGGTTCGGGCCGGCGCCCTCGACGACGGTGATCACGTCGCGGTAGGTCCAGTGGGTCGTCCAGTCGTTGACGCGCACGACCTTGATCTTGTCGCCCCAGTCGCCCTCGTTGAGCGCCTCGACCACCGTGTGCCGGGCGCCTTCCTTGGCGATCGGCGCGCAGGCGTCCTCCAGATCGAGGAAGACCTGGTCGGCCGGCAGCCCCTGGGCCTTCTCCAGGAAGCGGGGGCTGCTGCCGGGCACGGCCAGACAGGAACGCCGGGCACGCAGCCGGTTGGTGCTCATGAGGAAACCTCCAGCGGGTCGAGCTTGTGGGCGATGCGGATCTCGTTGACGATACGGCCGATGATGCCGGTGATGCCGAAGTCCTTCGGCGTGAAGACCGCGGCCACCCCCGCGGCGCGCAGGGCCGCGGCGTCGGCCGACGGGATGATGCCGCCGACCACGACGGGGATGTCCCCGGCGCCGGCCTCGCGCAGCCGCCGCAGCACGTCGGGCACCAGCTCGGCGTGCGAGCCGGAGAGGATGGACAGGCCCACGCAGTGCACGTCCTCGGCCACGGCGGCCGAGACGATCTGCTCGGGGGTGAGCCGGATGCCCTGGTAGACCACCTCGAACCCGGCGTCCCTGGCGCGGACCGCGATCTGCTCGGCGCCGTTGCTGTGCCCGTCCAGGCCCGGCTTGCCGACCAGCAGCCGCAGCCGGCCCACGCCCAGGTCGGCGGCGGTGGTGGCGGCCCGGCGGCGCACGTCGGCCAGCTCGCCGACGCCCGGCTCCTCGGCGGTGACGGCCACGGGAGCGCCGCTGACGCCGGTCGGCGCGCGGTACTCGCCGAAGACCTCGCGCAGCGCGCCGGCCCACTCGCCGGTGGTGACGCCCTCGCGGGCGCACACCAGGGACGGGATCATCAGGTTCCCGTCGCCCTCCGCGGTCCGCTTCAGCTCGTCCAGCGCGCGCCGGACGGCGGCGGAGTCGCGGCGTCCGCGCCACTCCTGGAGCGCCTCGACGACCCGGGCCTCGTTGTCGGGGTCCACGGTCATGATCGCGGTGTCGAGGTCGGCGGTGAGCGGGCTGGGCTCGGTCGACTCGTAGACGTTGACGCCCACGATCTTCTCCTCGCCCGACTCGATGCGCCCGCGGCGCCTGGCGTGCGAGGCGACCAGCTCCGACTTCAGGTAGCCGGAGGCGACGGCCGCCATCGTGCCGCCCATCTCCTCGATCCGCGCCATCTCGGCCAGGGAGTCCCGCATCAGCTCCTGGGTCCTGGCCTCGATGACGTGGCTGCCGTCGAAGATGTCCTCGTACTCCAGCAGGTCGCTCTCCTCGGCCAGCACCTGCTGGATGCGCAGCGACCACTGCTGGTCCCAGGGGCGCGGCAGGCCGAGCGCCTCGTTCCAGGCGGGCAACTGCACGGCGCGGGCGCGGGCGTCGCGGGAGAGGGTGACGGCCAGCATCTCCAGGACGATGCGCTGGACGTTGTTCTCCGGCTGGGCCTCGGTCAGGCCGAGCGAGTTGACCTGCACGCCGTAGCGGAACCGGCGCTGCTTGGGGTCGGCGATGCCGTACCGCTCGCGGGTGATCTGGTCCCAGATGCGGGTGAAGGCCCGCATCTTGCACATCTCCTCGACGAAGCGGACGCCCGCGTTCACGAAGAACGAGATGCGGGCGACCACGTCACCGAGCCGCTCCTGGGCCACCTGCCCGGAGTCGCGCACGGCGTCCAGGACCGCGATGGCCGTGGACATCGCGTAGGCGATCTCCTGGACCGGCGTGGCGCCGGCCTCCTGGAGGTGGTAGCTGCAGATGTTGATCGGGTTCCACTTCGGCACGTGGTGCACGGTGTACGCGATCATGTCCGTCGTCAGGCGGAGCGACGGCTCGGGCGGGAAGACGTACGTCCCGCGCGAGAGGTACTCCTTGACGATGTCGTTCTGCGTGGTGCCCTGGAGCAGGGCGGGATCCGCGCCCTGCTCCTCCGCCGCGGTCCGGTAGAGCGCGAGCAGCCACATGGCGGTGGCGTTGATCGTCATGGACGTGTTCATGCGGTCCAGCGGGATCCCGTGGAACAGCTTCCGCATGTCGCCCAGGTGCGCCACGGGCACCCCGACCCGGCCGACCTCGCCGCGGGCGAGGATGTGGTCCGGGTCGTAGCCGGTCTGCGTCGGCAGGTCGAACGCGACCGACAGGCCGGTCTGGCCCTTGGACAGGTTGCGCCGGTACAACTCGTTGGACGCCTCGGCCGTGGAGTGACCGGCGTATGTCCGCATCAGCCACGGCCGGTCCCGCTTGGCGCCCATGTCACTCGCCCCTGTTCGGCGCGTCGTCGCGGAACAGGTTGATCGAGTCGATGTGCTTGGCGCGCATCTCGGGGTCGCGCACGCCCTGGCCCTCGGCGGTGGCGAGGCACAGGACGCCGACCTTGCCCTGGTGGAGGTTGCGGTGCACGTCGTACGTGGCCTGGCCGGTCTGCTCCAGCGTGTACGTCTTGGACAGCGTCGGGTGGATCTTGCCCTTGGCGATCAGGCGGTTGGCCTCCCACGCCTCGCGGTAGTTCGCGAAGTGCGAGCCGACGATGCTCTTCAGGCTCATCCAGAGGTAGCGGTTGTCGTAGACGTGCTCGTAGCCGGAGGTCGAGGCGCAGGTCACGATGGTGCCGCCCTTGCGGGTGACGTAGACGCTGGCGCCGAAGGTCTCCCGGCCCGGGTGCTCGAAGACGATGTCGACGTCCTCGCCGCCGGTCAGCTCGCGGATCTTGGCGCCGAACCGCTTCCACTCGCGCGGGTCCTGGTTGTTCTCGTCCTTCCAGAACTTGTAGCCCTCGGCGTTCCGGTCGATGATCGCCTCGGCGCCCATCCGGCGGCAGATGTCCGCCTTCTCGGGGCTGGAGACGACACAGATCGGGTTGGCGCCGCCGGCCAGCGCGAACTGGGTGGCGTAGGAGCCGAGGCCGCCGCTGGCGCCCCAGATCAGGACGTTGTCGCCCTGCTTCATGCCGGCGCCGTTGCGGGAGACGAGCTGCCGGTAGGCGGTGGAGTTCACCAGGCCGGGGGCGGCGGCCTCCTCCCAGGAGAGGTGGCGCGGCTTGGGCATGAGCTGGTTGGTCTTGACGAGGGCGATCTCGGCCAGGCCGCCGAAGTTGGTCTCGAAGCCCCAGATGCGCTGCTGGGGGTCGAGCATGGTGTCGTTGTGGCCGTCGGCGGACTCCAGCTCGACCGACAGACAGTGGGCGACGACCTCGTCGCCCGGCTTCCAGGCGTTGACGCCGACGCCGGTGCGCAGCACCACGCCCGCCAGGTCCGAGCCGATGATGTGGTACGGGAGGTCGTGCCGCTTGGTGAGCGGGGAGAGCCGTCCGTACCGCTCCAGGAAGCCGAAGGTGGAGACCGGCTCGAAGATCGAGGTCCACACCGAGTTGTAGTTGACCGAGCTGGCCATGACGGCGACGAGCGCCTCACCGGGGCCGAGTTCGGGCACCGGGACGTCGTCCAGGTGCAGGGAGCGGCGCGGGTCCTTCTCGCGGGTGGTGAGGCCCTCGAACATGCCGGCCTCGTCCTTGTGCACCGTCACGGCGCGGTACGACTCGGGGAGCGGCAGCGCGGCGAAGTCCTCCGCCGTGGCGTCCGAGCTGTCCAGCGCGTTGATCGCGTCCAAAATCTCTTTCACGGGTGCCTCCGAACAACATGCGGGTGGACGACAGAAAACAGGTATGGGGACTACTGCTGCTGTGCCGTCGGTCCGGCGGCGGTGGTGGGCTGCGGGGGGTGACGCAGCCGCCTGTGACGCAGGCATCCGAGGCGCCCGCGAGATGCGGTGGGACAGCGCCCGGATGCCCTTCACGGTATGGCACGCCGTGCCAGTCGGCAAGACACTGAGTGCCGACAATTTCGCTCATATGCCCGCGAGGGGACCCCATGTGAGCGAGGTCATGCCGCGCCCCCGCCCCCGTCGGCACGGGCGGGGGAACGGGGACCCGCGGGCCCTACGGGCGGCGGAGGGCCTGCTCGATCGTGCGCATGACCTCGCTCAGCGGGGCGTCCGTCCTGGCCACCGTCACCAGGACCTCGCCCTGCGCCGAGGCGACCGCCGCCGGGGCCGCCGACGCGATGGCCGGCAGGGCGCCGAAGGTGCGGCGGACGATGGCGAACGCGTGGTCCAGCTCGGCCTCCACGTCGCCCTCGCCGCCCCGGCGCAGCCAGCGCCGCAGCACGTGGTTGTGCGCCGTGACCACCGCCGCGGCGGCCACCTCGGCGAGAAGCGGCTCGTCGCCGTTGTGCGAGTTCTCGTCGAACTGGCCCAGCAGGTAACGGGTGAAGAGCCGCTCGTACCGGGCGACCGAGGCGATCTCCCGCTCCCGCAGCGCCGGGACCTCCCGCGTCAGCCGGTACCGCTGCACCGACACGGCCGGGGAGGCCGCGTACATCTTCATGACCTCCTTGATGCCCCGGCACACGGTGTCGATCGGGTTCTCGTGCGCCGGGGCCGCGTCCAGGACCGCCTCGGCGCGCACCAGGGTGTCGTCGTGGTCGGGGAAGATCGCCTCTTCCTTGGACCGGAAGTGCCGGAAGAAGGTGCGCCGCGCGACTCCCGCCGCGGCGGCGATCTCGTCCACGGTCGTGGCCTCGTAGCCCTTCGCCGCGAAGAGTTCCATCGCCGCCGCGGCCAGGAGCCGGCGCACCTTCAAGCGCTGCGTGGACGTCTGCGGACGGACGGGCTTCACGGGCTGGGCCATGGAGCGAACGTACTGCATGCGTCACATCCGATGCTCACGCGTCGCACCCCGGTCAGCGCCGGGCGTACTCGTGGAAGCCGCGCCCGGTCTTGCGTCCGAGACAGCCCGCGGCGACGAGTTGGCGCAGCAGCGGCGCCGGGGCGAGCGACTCGTCCCGGAACTCCCGGTGCAGCACGTCCTCGATGGCCAGGGAGACGTCCAGGCCGACCACGTCGAGAAGCTCGAAGGGCCCCATCGGGTACCCGGCGCCGAGCTTCATGGCGGTGTCGATGGCCTCGGGCGTCGCGTAGTGCTCCTGCACCATCTTCACCGCGTTGTTGAGGTACGGGAAGAGCAGCGCGTTGACGATGAAGCCCGCCCGGTCGGTGCAGTCCACGGGGTGCTTGCGGACCTTGTCGCACACCGCGCGGACGGTCGCGTGCACGTCGTCCGCGGTCAGCACCGTGCGGACGATCTCGACCAGCTTCATCGCCGGGGCCGGGTTGAAGAAGTGCATGCCGATGACGTCGGCCGGGCGCGAGGTGGCGCGGGCGCAGGCGATCACGGGCAGCGAGGAGGTGGTGGTGGCGAGCACCGCGCCGGGGCGGCACACGCGGTCCAGCGTGGCGAAGAGCTGCCGCTTGACCTCCAGGTCCTCCGCGATGGCCTCGACGACCAGATCGACGTCGGAGAGCGTCTCCAGCGAGTCGGCCGGAACGATCCTGCCGAGCGTCGCGTCGCGGTCCTCGGCCGACATGCGGCCCTTCTTGACCGAACGCTCCAGGGACGAGGCGACCCGGTTCCGCGCGGTGTCCGCCTCCTCGGGCTTGGGGGGGCGACCGCCGACCGGGTCGCGGGCAGAGCCAACGCCCTCGACGATGCGGGAGGGTGTGGCGCGGGCCCCTGCGCCCCCAGGGCCCGCGCCGCCCGCCCGCCCCGGCCGCCCCCGCCCCGGCGTCCGCGGCCGACCCGTCGGCGACCACGGTGGCGCTGCCGGGGCCCTCGTAGGTGTAGAAGCCGCGGCCGGCCTTGCGGCCGGTCATCCCGGCCTCGGCGAGCTGGCCCAGGATCGGCGCGGGGGCGTGCAGCCGGTCGCCGGTGCGCTCGTACATGGCCTCCAGCACGGTGCGCGCGGTGTCGATGCCGATCAGGTCGAGCACGGCCAGCGGGCCCATCGGCAGGCCGCAGCCCAGGCGCATGGCCGCGTCGATGTCGTCGCGGGTCGCGTAGCGGGACTCGTACATCGCGGCGGCCTGGTTGAGGTAGCCGAACAGCAGGCCGTCCGCGATCAGCCCGGTGCGGTCACCGGCCGGCACCGGCTCCTTGCCCAGCTCGCGGGCCAGCCGCGAGACGGCCTCCACGGTCTCGGGCGAGGTGAGGACCGAGGGAACGACCTCGACCAGCTTCATCGCCTGCGCCGGGTGGAAGAAGTGCAGGCCGACGACGCGCTCGGGGTGCGCGGTCTCGGTGGCCAGCTCCGTGATCGGCAGCGCGTTGGTGCCGGTGGCCAGGATCGCGGTCGGCTTCACGATGTCGTCGAGCGCGGTGAGGACGCCGAGCTTGAGCGCGTAGTTCTCGGGGACGGCCTCGATGACCAGATCGGCCTCGGCGACCGACCGCAGGTCACTGGACACGTGCAGGCGCTTGATGATTTCCTGCCGCTGCTGCACGGTGAGGCGCTGCTTGTCCACGGACCTGGCGGTGGAGGCTTCCAGCGACTCGACGGCGCGGCGCGCGGCCTCGTCGTCGATCTCGACGCCGATCACGTCACGCCCCGAGCGGGCGAGGATCTCGGCGATGCCGGTGCCCAGGGTGCCGAGGCCGACAACGGCGACGGTGGGCAGAAGAGGGAATGCGGGCGCGGCGGACTGATCCATCACGGACTCCAGGGATGGTGACGACGTCGACGAGAGCCGCGGCGGGCCCTGTCCCGGGGCCTGCCGTGTGGTGTCGTGCGGCGAATGCCGGACCGACGGCATTCTCGACGGCTGCGTCACCAAACCGCCTGAGCGGGGTACCGCTCCGATGAGCAGAGTAACCCGGGGGTAACAATGGCGCCACCCCCCGGACGGCTCCCGCTCATGTAATCCCCGTCACGGAGACCGGCCGCTCCCCGCGTTCCGCCCGGCCGCCCGCACCCCCTGGCCCGGGGCGTCAATACGCCTACGATGGGGCGCAGTTCGTCACCCGGTGCCCGCACCGGCGAGGGAAGGGGAGAGCCATGTCCGCCGACATCTCCGACTGGGGAGCGCTGCCCGCCGGGTTCCTGGCTCCCGGGCCGCCCTCGTTCCTCGACTTCCTCACCCGCCACGCGCCCGACGCGCTGCCCTCGCGGCGCGCGCTGCCCGCGACCGCGGGCGTGGCCGGCGTCCCGCACGGCACCACCATCGTCGCCGCCGAGTACGCCGACGGCGTGCTGCTGGCGGGCGACCGCCGCCTGACGATGGGGAACCTCATCGCCCACCGCGAGGGCGAGAAGGTGTTCCCCGCCGACGAGTTCTCCGCCGTCGGCTACTCCGGCACGGTCGGCATGGCGATCGAGATGGTCCGGCTCTTCCAACTGGAGCTGGAGCACTACGAGAAGGTCGAGGGCGCCACCCTCTCCCTGATGGGCAAGGTCAACCGCCTCACCAGCATGATCCGCGGCAACCTGGAGCTGGCCATGCAGGGCCTCGCGGTGATCCCGCTCTTCGCCGGATACGACGTCGGCGCCGGACGCGGCCGGATCTTCTCGTTCGACATCACCGGCGGCCACCACGAGGAGCACGGCTTCGCCGCCACCGGCTCCGGCTCGGTCTTCGCCCGGGGCGCGCTCAAGAAGCTCCACCGGCCCGGCATGAGCGAGGCCGACGTCGTCGCCGCCGTCCTCCAGGCCCTCTACGACGCGGCCGACGAGGACACCGCGACCGGCGGCCCCGACCTGACCCGCCGCATCTTCCCGGTGGTCGCCCTGCTCACCGAGGACGGCTACCGCAGGCTCACCGAACAGGAGGTCTCCGAAGCCGCCCGCGCCGTCCTCGACCAGCGCCTCGACCACCCGGACGGCCCGACCGTCCCCTGACACGGCCGCCCGCCCGGACACGCGGTTCCCGTTCTGTCAGGACGCGCGGGTCCCGGTGCTACGGTCCCGCCCATGGGGATCAGCGCCGTGGTCTGGGACATCGACGACACCCTGTTCGACTACAGCGGCACCGACCGCGCCGCCGCGCTGCGGCACTTCACGGCCGAGGGGCTGCTCGGACGGTTCCCGTCGCCGGAGGCGGCGCTGCTGCGGTGGCGGACGGTGATGGAGGAGCAGTACGGCCGCTACCTCGCGGGCGAGCTGTCGTTCACCGCGCAACGCCGGGAACGGGCCCGCGCGTTCCTCGGGGAGGACCTGTCCGACGCCGACGCCGAGGCGTGGTTCGGCCGGTATCTGGCCCAGCGCCGGGAAACGGAGGGGCTGTTCCCCGACGTGCTGCCCGCGCTGACCGACCTCACCCCCGGCTACCGCCACGGCCTGCTGTCCAACTCCGACATCGACCACCAGGAGCGCGTGCTGCGCGGGCTCGGCATCCGCGACCGGTTCGAAGTGCTGATCTGCTCCGGCCAGATCGGGCACCGCAAGCCCGCGCCCGAGGCGTTCCTCGCCGCCTGCGAGGCGATGAACCTGCCACCCGCGGCCGTCGCCTACGTCGGCGACCGGCCCGACATCGACGCGGCGGGCGCCGACGCGGCCGGACTGGTCGGCATCTGGCTGGACCGCACCGGCACCGCAACCGACCACGCCCACCTGGGACTTCGCCGCATCACCGGCCTGGCCGCGCTGCCCGCCCTGCTGACGAGCCTGGCGGACCCCACCAGTTGAACAGCAGCTCGCCCAACGTCCGGGGCCGCCACCTGCGGACGGCCTCCCGGTCGCCCTCGTCCAGGGCACCGAGATCCACCCCCGCCAGCGGCGTGGCCAGCACCTCGGCGCGCAGCACCCGCAGCCCGTACCAGGCGAACACCTCGGACCAGGGCGGCGGTTCACGGAAGTGCAGCAGGGCGGAGCCCGGGAACGGCGGCGGGGCCGTGAACGCCACGAAGCCGCCGCGCGGCCGGCACAGGACGCGGTGGCGCAGCGCGCTGTCGCGCATCGCGGCGGAGTGGAAGTTCGGGACGCCGGTGGCCTCGGTCAGCTCGTAGAACGTCACGTCCGGCGTTCTGCGCGCCGCCTCGTGGCACGCCTCGCGGAAGACCTTGAGCCCGGAGTCGCGCTGCGTCGTCATCACCCCCGCCATCACCCCTGTCCCGTTCGGTACTTCGCCTGCCACGAAGCGTAGGCGACCGGCGCGTTCGGGAGCAGGCGGGCGGGCCCCGGCCGGTGCGCGCGGCCCGGCTTGCACGGGCGGGGGGACCCGGCCATCATCGCGCGGGTGACGGTGGATGTGAACGTGGCGCACAACGCCCGGGTGTGGGACTACTGGCTGGGCGGCCGGGAGAACTACGAGGTGGACCGCCGGGTCGGTGACGAGATCATCGGCATGTTCCCCGGCATCGTCCAGATAGCCCGCGACGACCGGCAGTTCCTGGCACGCGCCGTCACCCACCTGGCCGGCGAGGCGGGCGTGACGCAGTTCCTCGACATCGGCACCGGCCTGCCGACCGCGAACAACACCCACGAGGTGGCGCAGCGCCTGGTGCCCGGCGCCCGCGTCGTCTACGTGGACAACGATCCGCTGGTCCTCGCCCACGCCAGAGCCCTGCTGGTGAGCGGAGCCGGCGGCATCACCGACTACGTCGACGCCGACGCGCACGACCCGGACGCGATCCTCCATGCGGCGGCCAAGACCCTGGACTTCGGCCGCCCGGTCGCGATCATGCTGCTGGGCATCCTCAACTTCATCCTCGACACCGCGCGGGCCGAGGACGTCGTGCGCCGGCTGCTGGACGCGGTGCCCGCCGGGAGTTACGTGGCGCTCACCCACCCCACGCACGAACTCGGCGGCGCCGCCAACGTGGAGGCCATCCGCCACTGGAACCGCAAGGCCACCCCGCCGCTGACGTGCCGCGGTCGCGCGGAGATCAGCCGTTTCCTGCGCGGCCTCGACGTCCTCGAACCCGGCCTGGTGAGCTGCTCCCGCTGGCGGCCGGCACCGGACCGGCCGCACCCGCCCGAGGTGGCCCAGTACGGGGCGGTCGGCCGCAAACCGTGACCGGCACCCGGCGGCGGCCCGGCTCAGCCGTCATGACCGAGGGCGGCGATCTCCGCCCGCAGCCCGGCGGCCTGTTCCGGAGTGGCGCAGCGCAGGACGACGGTGAACGGCCCCCCGCGCGCCGCCCACGCCGCGTCCGCCCGCGCCAGCACGTCGAGCAGCACGGCACGCTCCCGGGGCCGTTCCGCGAGCATCCGCTGCGCCGCCGCGACGTCGATCAGGCAGCCGTCCGCCGGGAGCCACGCCAGGTCGCGCAGGGAGTCGTCCAGCGCGTCCCAGTTGGCGCCGGACCAGTCCGGCAGCCGCAGCGCCTCCCGGAACCGCGCGAAGACGTCCGCCGCCTCCGCCAGCCCGGCACCGTCCACCCGCGCCACCCACCGGGCCCCGTCCCCGTCCCCTTCCACCGGCACCGGATCGGCGCCCACCACCACGCACAAGCCCATACCCCCAGGCTCCCACGCCGGCCCGGCCGGAGCGGTTTCCCGTCGGGGTTGCCGTCGCCGACGTCGGGGAGGCCGTGCGCGTACGGCGTGACGGGCGGGAACGGCTGGGCCATGGCGGTCTCCTCCTGGCCGCACGGCGAGGTGCCAGCGGCGCGGGCTAGGCTCGTTGGCCCGGAGACCACCGAACGGGGGACAGCACGTGAGCGGCACGGTCACGGCGGTCAGCGGGAACGGCGCGTACGCGTTCACCAAGCCCAACAGAGCCAGTATCACGTTGCTCGCCGGGCTCGGCGTGGAAGGGGACGTCCACGCCGGCGTCACGGTCAAACACCGCTCGCGGGTCGCGCGGGACCCCACGCGGCCGAATCTGCGTCAGGTCCACCTCATTCACGAGGAACTCCTCACCGAGGTCGGCGCGGCAGGGTTCGACGTACGGCCCGGCGACCTCGGCGAGAACGTCACGACCCGCGGCGTCGACCTGCTCGGCCTGCCCACCGGAACACTGCTGCGCCTCGGGGACGAGGCGATCGTGGAGGTCACCGGCCTGCGCAACCCCTGCCCGCAGATCGACACCTTCCGCCCGGGCCTGCTGAGGCAGGTCGTCGGCCGCGACGCGGACGGGAGGATCGTGCGGAAGGCGGGCATCATGAGCGTCGTCCGCACGGGCGGCGTGGTGCGTCCCGGCGACACGATCACAATCGAACTCCCCGACAAGCCCCACCGGCCCCTCGCCCCGGTCTGAGGCCACCCGGTCCCCCGCGCCTCGGCCCGAGCAGTGGTCGTTACCTTGTCATCCGCGTCAACGCGGTCTGCCACCACCAGAACAACCGCCCCGCCTCGCGCCACGAGGGCTGCTCCCGCCCTCATGAGGTCCGGATGAGGAAGCCGCCCCGGGGCGCACAGCAGTGGCTGGTGCCAGGGGCGGCTTCCGTGTCAGCGCGGGGCATCGAGGACGCGACCGCGCAGCGTGGCGTTCTCGATGATGTTCGCGTGGCACCATGCTGCGGCCGTGACCTCCTCGGTCTGCAACTCGACAACATCGGCCGAGGTGCGGAACAGGAACCGGAAGTCGACGTGCCGGTGATCCGGCTCGCTCTTCGCCGGGTTCGCGGGGATGTCATGGGCGTCGACGTGGACGGGGTGGTGTCCGGCCGGGATCACGGCCGAGGCCGGGATGCCGGTCTCCTCCGTCAGCTCGCGGAGCGCGGCGGCGAGAAGACTTGTGTCGTCGGCCTCCAGGTGCCCACCGGGCAGGAGCCAGCGATTCAGGGCGCGATGCCTGATGAGCAGCACGCGGCCGGTGAGGTCGAGGAGGATCGCTCCGGCGGTGACGTGGCCACGGAACTCCTTGCGGCTGACGAGGTCCGCTTCGGCGTCGAGAAGTTCGGAGACGAGCGAGAGTTGCTGTTTCTCGTCGGGGTGGGCGCCGAGGTAGTCGTCGAGGGTCGCGCGGATGTGGTCGGGCGTGATGGGCACGGTGTTCTCCTCATCGGTTGAAGTAGTCGAGCCAGGTCGCGGCGATGGCCGCTCGATCGCTCGGCGCGGTCTCGTGCATTCCCGGGTCGAGGCCACCGCGGGCGAGCGTGGCGGAGGCGGCGAGTATCTCGGCTTGGACGAGGAAGATGAACGGGCCCACGCTGGCGCCGTGCAGGAAGTTGACGGCGTTGCCCCCGTTGAGCAGGTAGAAGTAATGACCAGTCGTTAAATACCGGGTCACGTGTTCGCCGATCGAGTCGCGCTCGTACACATCGGGCAGGCCGCCGAGTTCGAGTTCGTCCTCGCTACTGGTCACGGTGGCCACGTATGCGCCGTTGCGCAGCCTGGGGAAGTCCTCGCCACGCAGCGAGAGCGCTCCGGTCGCGCACAGCACGAGCCCGGCGTCGCTGAGTCCGGCCTCGCGGTCGCGGGCCACCGTGAATCCCTGTGAGAGCGCCTGGGTGCGGCGTACGGGGTCGATGTCGTACACCGCGACCCGTACGCCCTTGGCGTGCAGCAAACGGGCGATGCTCGACCCGAGTTTGCCAAAGCCGATCACGAGCGCCGTACGGCCGTGCAGGATGTCGCCCCGGCCGCGCATGAGCGCCTCGGTCGAGAACACGACCGACTGCCCGACGAGAAAGTCCTCCGGATCTTTGAGCGGTGACCGGGCGACCGAGACGACGGGGCAGGGCGGCTTGTCGAAGGCGGCATAACGGCGGTGCCCGTTCTCGGTGTCCTCGACCACGCCAAGGATTCGGCCCGAGAACCGGTCACACAGTGCTGTGAGTGACGGGGCGAAGTACCCGCCCACGTCGAGGAGAACGACCGGACAGCCTGCGGCACGTGCTTCGATGTACCGCACCGCGCGCGCTGGATCGGCGAACAGCTCGCGCGACAACCTGTCGCAGGCGTGCCCGTCCGCCTCGACCTGACGCAGCGCCTCGGCGTGCACGGACTTCGGCTTGGGCAGCACCGCGCGCAGCTCGGTCACGCTCGCCACGCCCCGGACGAACGCCGGCCGTTCCGGGAGCAGATGCGTGATCAGGAACGCGGCCGGACGCCCGGCAGGTGCGAAGTGCGAGGCAATGCGTCCGAAGTAGGCGTCGAGTCGGGCGCGTTCGAAGGTCTCCACGGAGGCGGCTCCTTTCATGCTTCGTGCGGCTGGTCATGGGTGGCGCTGCTTGTTGCGGGCGCGGAGGGCGGCGCGGGAGGCGGCGTGGTCGCGGAGTTGGGCTCCGGCCTGCGTCAGCCAGCGGCGGACGGTGCTTTCGGAGGTGTGGAAGTCCTGCGCGAGGGCGGTCACGGATTCGTGGTCCGTGAGGTAGCGGCGGCGCAGTTCGGCGGGCGGGACGGGGGCAGGAGCGTTCCGCGTGGTCCTGGCCGGTCGGTGGGCGTGAGGAGGCGCAGTGCCTGGCTGTAGCGCAGGCCGGTCGTGTGCAGTACCTCGCGGATTCCCTGGCCGGGGGTGTACCACCAGTCGGTGATCAGCCCGGCCAGTTCCGTCACTTCGCCGGTCCGGTAGGGGTAGTCGTGGACGAAGTCCACGCGGATACCGAGCCGTTGCAGCCACCGGCGCACCTCGCAGGCGTCCTGGCGGCCCGGCGCCGCCAGGAGCTGGAGGCTGGCGTCGTCGGTCCGGTACCGCTTCAGCAGCACCTCGTAGGGAAGCCTGTCGTTCACGCCGCTCACCTCTGCCCGAGCGGCCGGACCGGCACCGGTGGCGGCTGGTACCGGGGCGAGGGCATCTTCACGGCCGAACACCGAGACGCCCGGCAGCTCCCAGCCGATACCCGCGCCCGGCTCGACCAGCCATGCGACGAAGCCGGCCTCCCGGTCCTCGATCACGCCGCCGGAAGCCCGGTCCAGGACACCGAGCGCCCGGACGCCGTCGAAGCGCCTCACGAGCACGGCGTCCCGGTCCACGCCGCAGGGGCGTTGCCCGGCCAAGTGGCCGGACGGGACCCAGACGGGGAAGGGCGGGGTACTGTTCGGGCGATCGTTGCCATGGGGCACTCCAGCGTCGGAGGGGTGCCCCGAGAGTTCCACCACGCACCGTATTGTCTCGATACCGCAGCGGTAATCTCACGGTGAGATACGGCGTCACGGCTGCTGGGAGTGACCATGAACAGGGCGCTGGTGCCCCTTGACCTCTCCGACACGGCATGGCGCCACGCGGATGTCCGCGCCGCCCTCCGTGATCGCGACATCGGTGCGCTGTTCCGCCTCGTGCAGCGCTTCACCGGAGCGGGGCAGGCGCGCGTTGCGACAGCCGTGGGTATGACGCAAGCCCGCGTCAACGAGATCATCAAGGGGCGGCGCGTTGTCACCGCGCTGGAGGTGTTCGAACGGATCGCGGATGGACTGGACATGCCCGACCAAGCCCGTCACCTCCTTGGCCTGGCGGCCGGGCGCGAGACGGCGGCCGGAACGGCGTTCGACCTGGCCACGTTCCCCGAAGTCGTCCGGACCTACCACACCCAGGCCACCGCCGGAGGTGAGATCCAGCGGCAGGCACGCCAGGCGACCGAGCTGGACGTCCTCGCGGTGCGCGGCCTGGGGCTCCTGGGCCTGCGGGACTCCCTCCTCCGGCCAACCCTCACCCGTGTCTCCGGGCCGGCGCCGACCCTGCGTGTACTGCTTCTGCACCCCGAGGCACCCGCTCTGGCCCAGCGGGCCGAGGAGATCGGCGAGAGCGCCGAATCGCTGGCTGGCGGCGTCCGGCTGGCCGAGGCCCGGCTGGCAGAGCTGGCCGAGGTCTGCGAGGTCCAGGCATACAGATACCGAATCCTGCCGACCTGGCGGTTGATCCGTCTGGACAGCACCGTCTACGTCTCATCCTTCGATGTCGGCTGGGAGGGGCACAAGTCGGCCACATACAAGGTCGTGGAGACACCGAGCGGGCCCCTGTTCGCCGGCTTCCGGCGTATGTTTCAGGCGATGCTCGATGACGGCGAGCGCATCGTCTGATGGAAGGAAGTCAGGGTGATCGAGGCGGAGTTGAAGGCGCGGGTCCGCAACCCGGAGGAAGTCGCCCGGCGCCTGGACGCGCTGGCGCCGGGCCGGTCCGAGGTCTACCAGGACGCTTACTACGACAGGCCGGACGGCGAACTCGGCACCCGTGGCCACGAACTGCGCATCCGCACTGTCCTCGGTCCCGAAAGCACTGTTTCCCTCCTGACTTTCAAGGGGTCCGTGCTCGATGAGGCGTCCGGCTCCAAGCCGGAGCAAGAAACGCGTGTGGAAGACCCGGAAGCGACCGACGCGCTGCTGCGCGGCTTGGGCTATGAGCCCGTCATCGCCTTTCAGAAGCGTTGCCGCAACCACGCGTTCGACGCGCACGGCCGAAAGCTGCTCGCCACGCTCGTGCGCGTCCCCGAGATCGCCGGCACGTTCATCGAGATCGAGACGCTGGTGGCCGACGACGAGCAGGTGCCGGACGCACTGGCCGCCGTTCGCGGAGTTTTGGCAGACCTGGGCATCAGCGAGGAAGACCTGACACGGGAGCTGTACACCGACGCTGTCGCTGCCCGGCGCGGGTAGCCCCCGTCTCCGACAGGGCGTGGAGTCGGGCTGTCTCGGGTAGGGCTGCCCTTATGTCTGGCGGGGCGCGGGGGTGGTGCGGGCCGCCACGACCAGGGTCGCGGCGATGAGGAGTGCCGCGAGGATCCCGGTGACGAGCACGGGCTCGGGGGCGAAGGTCGCGGCCAGGATCGCGAGAACGGCCGGCGGGTGGATGATGTCGCTCGCGCCGCGCACCTCGGAAGCTCGGTGGTGCAGAAGCCAGACGATGGTGATGAAGACGGCGACAGGGACCGTGTAGGCAGCCGCGGCGGCGTGGTCGCCGAGGTGGCCGTGACCGGTGGCGTGGGCGACGTTGAGCGCGAGCCCGGCGCCGACCGCGCCCGCGGAGGCGAAGACGGCGTAGTGGCCGTAACCCCAGAGCAGGGCGGAATGCAGCCCGGTGAGCCTGCGGGGCGCGTTCTGGGCGAAGTAGAGCCACCACAGGGCGAAGACGGTGAGGATGCCGCCGACGACGAGGGTGGCGACGTCACCGAGCGCGGCATCGCCGTCGAGGGCGGTCCGGACGGCCATCGTGGCCGCGATGATCGACTCGCCGAGGACGATCAGGGTGAACAGGCCGTAGCGTTCGGCGATGTGGTGCGGGTGCCAGGTGGTGGTGGCGGCGCGTTCGGCCCAGACGGGGACGCCGAGTTCGGCCAGGGCCAGGAGCACGAACAGGACGAGGCCACCGTCGTCGGGAACGAACAGGCGTGCCACCCAGCCGACCTGGACGACGAGAATCCCCACCGCGTACCGCAGGCAACTGGTGCGGCGTTCGGGATCGGCGCGCGCGGCGCGCAGCCACTGGCTGACCATCGCGAGGCGCATCACGACATAACCCCAGGTGATGACGGTGAAGTCCTGGGACTGGAGGGCTTCCGCCGCCCCGGCGGCCATGATCAGGGCGCCGGTGATCTGGACCAGGGTGAGGAGCCGGTAGGCGACGTCGTCGGTGTCATAGGCGGAGGCGAACCAGGTGAAGTTCATCCACGCCCACCAGATCGCGAAGAACACCAGGGCGTAGCCGAGCACGCCATGGGCGATGTGCCCCTCGGCCAGCTCGTGTTCGAACGCCACGGCGGCCTGGGCGACGGCGGCGACGAAGGACAGGTCGAAAAAGAGCTCCAGTGCGGTCGCGCTGCGGTGCTTCTCGTCCGCGGAACGAGCGACCATCGGCCGGTGCCACGCGCCGGCGATGGAGGGTGTCTGGCTCATGGGCGTGCGATCCCTGCGGTGTGGTGACGAGCTGGGTGTCGTGTCGTATCCGGAAACGGCTGATCCTGCCGCCGGTGACCACGAAAGTCCAGGCAGAACCACGGTCGGCCCCCGGGGGAGCGGTTCTGAGATCGTTTCGTCCGGGTCGGTGTCGCTCGGTGCGGTCGCGCGATCGTTGCTCCGCTCAGGCGGGTTCCCGGCCAGGAGCAGGTCTCGTCCAGGGCATGTCGGAACGGTGAGCTGGTGATCAGGACGCCGAGCCGGCCAGGCTTCACCAACCACAGGAACAGCCGGGGACCGTCTTCCACGAGCCGCGGATCACGGCGGTCGGCCTGGAGAGCGACGGCGTCACGCGCAACGCCGCCCCTGGCCGCGGCGATTGTCCCAAGGCGTCTTCGACGGCCTCTGTAGCCTGGCATCGCCGAACGTCGGGGGGAGTTGACCGTGGAGAGCGTCCTGCCGGTGGCCATCGGGGCCGCTATCGGCCTCATGGGCGTGGTGTTCGGTTCGTGGTTCACCGCGCGCCGGCAGGACCGCATGTGGCTCCGCGAACAGAAGCTCAAAGCCGGGATCGGCTTCAACACGGCCGTGGTTCAGCTGATGGACTACCTCAAGGAGTCACGACTGAGCGACGACGGCCCGGGAGCCAACGAGTTGGCGCACCGGATGCAGGAAGCGCGCTCGGCCCTCTACCTGCTCTGCGCCGGCGACACCGTGGATCTCGCCGACGCTCTCGCGCGTCGGGTCTGGAGCATCCGGCCCACCGACGGCAGGGACGACCGCCGGGCCGAGTTCCGGGAGACGCTGGACCTCCTGCGTCGCTTCACCCACCAGCTCCGGCAGGAGATCGCCGGATCGTAGTCCCCCTTCGATCCCCGGGCGGACCCGCGACGCCGCCTCCTGCCGCCATCGAGGACAACGGCGGCAGATACGACGCCGAGAGGGCACCGGCGGGCCCGGGGCGCGGTTACCCGGGGTGCCGGATCTGTCTCTTCTACCCCTCTCCCCCGCCCGCGCAAGAGGCTACGTGCGTGCTACAGCGTCGCGTGCTGTCTATGCGTGCTAGCTCTCGTTTTCGTTCATCTATGGTTGTTTGTTATGAAAGCACAAGCTGACAACATCGCGACTTTTTTTTGTGTCGGCGGCGGGTGAGTTTGATAAGAGACATGGTCCCGTCCGGTCGGGGTGGGGGCCGGGGCTTTCGTGAGGTGGGCGCGCATGTGGCGCAGATCGAGCTACAGCAACGTGAACGGCGGCGACTGTGTCGAGGTGGCCGACGACGGGCCCGGTGGGGTGCTGCCCGTGCGGGACAGCAAGGTGCCGGCGGGGTCGTCGCTGGTGTTCTCGGTGGGGGCGTGGGCCGCGTTCATCGGGTCGGTGAAGCGCGCCGGGTAGGTCAGGTCCGGGGCAGGGGTTCGGCCAGCCGGACGCTGGTGAGGCGCTCGATCAGCGCCCCGACGTCCGCCGCCGCCTGCTCGGGTGCCACCTGGCGGTCGGCGGCGAGCCGGCCGGCGGCTTCCTCCGGCGTGGCGCCGCCCAGCAGGGCGCGCAGAACGAGGGCGCCGGTCGCGTTCAACTGCCAGTACCGGCCTTTCCGTTCGTCCAGCAGGACCATGCCGGTGCCGGTGTCGCGGGCGGTGATGTCACGGCGCAGGCGCAGGCTCACGGGGGTGCTCCTTCGGGTGGGCGCGTGGGGGCACACCTCCGGGCCGCGAGGCGTCGCGCGTGCCGTCCGCCTTCCGGGAGGTGCCGCCCGGGAAGTCCGGGCATACGGATGATTGCCGTCCGCGTCCCCGGACATGCGGCCCCGTGGCACTACGGCCAGGGGCGGCCGGGTCAGAGGAGCGTGAGCTGGGTCGCACCCGGCGCGGGCGCCGGCGCGGGCTCGGGTGCGGGCTCCGGCAGAGCGCGGTGGGCGCCCCTGCGGGTGGGGCCCATGCCGTACTCGGCGGCCAGCTCGTGGACCTGGCCGGTGATCCGGCGCTGGTACCACCGGGGGGCGTAGGAGCCGTCGGCGTAGAGCACCTCGTACCGGCGGACCAGATGCGGGTGGTGGCGGGCCAGCCAGCTCATGAACCACTCGCGGGCGCCCGGCCGCAGGTGCAGGGCGAGCGGTGTGACGGACGTGGCCCCGGCGGCGGCGATCGCGCGGACCGTCTCGCGCAACTGGGCCGGGGAGTCGGACAGGTACGGGATGACGGGGGCCATCAGCACGCCGCAGGAGATGCCGTGCCCGGCGAGGGTCCGCACCATGGCGAGCCGCCGTTCGGGGGCCGGGGTGCCCGGCTCGACCGTGCGCCACAGCGCGGGGTCGGTGAACCCGACCGAGACGGAGATCCCGACGTCCGTGACGGCGGCGGCCTGCCGCAGCAGCTCCAGGTCGCGCAGGATGAGGGTGCCCTTGGTGAGGATCGAGAACGGGTTCGCGTAGTCGCGCAGCGCCGCGATGATGCCGGGCATCAGGCGGTAACGGCCCTCGGCGCGCTGGTAGCAGTCGACGTTGGTGCCCATCGCGATGTGCTCGCCCGCCCAGCGTGGGGCGCCCAGCTCGCGGCGCAGCAGGTCGGGGGCGTTCACCTTGACGACGATCTGGGAGTCGAACCCGATGCCGGTGTCCAGGTCCAGGTAGCTGTGCGTGTTCCGGGCGAAGCAGTACACGCAGGCGTGCGAGCAGCCCCGGTACGGGTTCACCGTCCAGGCGAACGGCATCCGTGAGGCGCCCGGCACCCGGTTGACGAGGGAACGGGCCCGCACCTCGTGGAACGTGATGCCCCGGAACTCGGGCGTGTCGATGGGCCGTGTCACGACGTCGGCGGCGCCGAAGAGCGCGGGTGGCGTCGCGGGGGCGTCCGGGCCCGCGCCGTCCTCGCTCAGGCTCAGGTTGTTCCACCGCATGGGGCCTCCTCGCTGCCGTCGTGCCGTATTAGGACACATGTTCGAAGAGGTGGTGTCAAGCGGGATCGTCGCGAGGTGATGAGATAGCCGTACATCCGCACCGACCCAGGAGGTTCCCATGGCACAGGTCGAGGTCGTCGCGCGGCGGGACATCGCGGCGAAGCCGGACGACGTGCTCGATGCGATCGCCGACTACCGACAGACACATCCGAGGCTGCTCCCGGAGCAGTTCAAGGACTACGAGGTCCGCGAGGGCGGCGACGGCGAGGGCACGGTCGTCTTCTTCCGGCTGCACGCGACGTCCAAGCGCGTGCGCGAGTGCCTGATGGACGTCACCGAGCCGTCGGACGACACGCTGGTGGAGAGCGACCGCAACTCCACGCTGGTCACCACCTGGACCGTGGTCCCCGGGGAGGGCACCGACGGCGCCCGTTCCCGGGTGACCATCCGCACCGTCTGGGAGGGCGCGGGCGGCATCGGCGGCGTGTTCGAGCGCCTCTTCGCCCCGCGCGCCCTGGCCGCGATCTACGACCGGATCCTGGCCAACCTCGCCGCCGAGACGGAGAAGGACAAGCCGGCCGCGTAGGGGCTCAGCCCCTGGTCCGGAGGTGCAGGTCGAACCCGGTGACCCCCGGGGCCTCCACCTCCGGCCGCAGTTCGAGGGAGCGGGTGTAGTCGCCGTCGCGCAGCGAGCGGAACGGGATCGGCTCGTCCGTGAACAGCGCCCGCAGCCGCTCCCCGTACCCGGCCGTCACCTCCGCGTACCGGGCGTCGTCCAGCTCGGCGGCGCCGAACACGGCGAACGGCTCCAGCACGTCCATGCCCGTGAAGAACAGCACCCCGTGCTGGATGGGGAACAGCACGTCCGCCAGCGGCCCGTGGATCCCGCGCGGGGAGAACGACGGCTCGCCGGCGCCCAGCGTGACCGCCACCAGCGCCCGCCGCCCGGCCAGCGTGCCGCCGCCGTAGCCGGGGTTGCCGGAGGAGAAGTAGCCGAAGTTGTTGGTCAGGACCCGGTCGAACCAGCCCTTCACGATCGCCGGCGCGGAGAACCACCACAGCGGGAACTGGAGTATCACCGCGTCCGCCCACAGCAGCTTCTCCTGCTCCGCCGCGATGTCCGGCGACAGCCGCCCCTCCGCCGTCGCGCGGCCGGACACCTCCATCACGTCCAGGCGGCCGTCGGGGCTGAGCCGTTCGAAATCGGGGAAGTCGTCGGCGGTCACCTCGGCCCGCCACTTCATCGCGTACAGGTCGGACGTCCGCACCTCGTGCCCGGACCGGCGCAGCTCGGCCTCCGCGAAGGAGGCGAGCGACGCGGTGAGGGAGCGGGGATCCGGGTGCGCGCTGACGATCAGGATCTTCTTGCCGTGTGCGGGGGCCGTACGGTCCGTGGGCTGCGTGGTTTCCATGGCCCCAGTTCTCGCAGCTCCCGGCGGCGGCAGCCAGAACCCCGTTCTTCCTGCGGACTCGCTGTCCTGGTACTGCCAGGGCCACGCATACTGGGCGGCATGGAGGACAACGGCCGTGAACTGGGCGCCTTCCTGCGCTCCCGGCGCGCGCGGATCGCCCCGCAGAGCGTCGGCATCGCCAACGGGCGCCGCCGCAGGGTCCGGGGGCTGCGCCGCGAGGAGCTGGCCCAACTCGCCGGGATCAGCGTCGACTACTACGTGCGGCTCGAACAGGGCCGCGCCACCCAGCCGTCGGCCGAGGTACTGGACGCCCTGGCCACGGCGCTGGGCCGCGGCCGCGTCGAGCACCAGCACCTCGTCACCCTCGCCACCCGCCCCCGCGCGACCGGCGGCACGTCCCCCGGCGACCACGCCCCGGGCGGCGTCAGCCGCGAGCTGCGGCGCGTCCTGGACGGCATGCCGGAGCTGCCCGCCTACGTCGTGGACGAACGCCTCGACGTCCTGGCCTGGAACCGGCTGGGCGCCGAACTCCTCGGCGCCCCCGCCGCCCGCGGAGCCGACCGGAACTGCGCCAGGTATCTCTTCCTCGACCCCGCCTCCCGCGCCCTGTTCCCCGACTGGCGGCAGCGGGCCACCGAACAGGTCGCGATGCTGCGCCACTCCCGCGGCCGGTACCCGGGCGACCACCGGCTGACCGAGCTGATCGCCGAACTGTCCGAGCGCAGCGAGGAGTTCCGCCGCACCTGGGCGGCTGGCGACGTGATGATGTGCGGCACCGGCACCAAGCGGTACCGCCATCCCGCCGCCGGGGAGCTGGAGCTGACCTACACCACACTCCATGTCCCGCCGCTGGACGGGCGGATGGGGCAGCAGCTCCACGTGTTCACCGCCGCGGAGGACAGCCCGACGGCGCACGCCCTGCGCACGTGGGCCGGGAGTCCCCTGGTGTGCGCCGGCGACTGCGCGTAGCCGCCGCGCCCCGGTTGTCCGCCGCCTCCTGACCCCGGCCGCGCGGGGCGGGTAACGTGGCTGAGCATGACCAAGATCCTCATCTCGGCCGACATGGAGGGGGCCACGGGGGTGACCTGGCCGGCCGACTGCCTGCCGGGAACGCCGGAGTGGCAGCGGTGCCGCCCGATGTTCACCTCCGACGTGAACGCCGCCGTCGCCGGGTTCTTCGACGGCGGCGCCGACGAGGTCCTGGTCAACGAGGCCCACATGACGATGCGGAACCTCCTGCTCGAACAGCTCGACGACCGCGCCTCGATGCTCACCGGGCGGCACAAGGCGCTCGGCATGGTCGAGGGCGTCCAGCACGGCGACATCGACGGCATCGCCTTCGTCGGGTACCACACGGGCGCGGGCGACGAGGGCGTGCTCGCCCACACCTACCTGGGCAACTCGCTGACCGGCGTCTTCGTGGACGGCGTCCGGGCCAGCGAAGGGCTGCTGAACGCGCTGGTCGCCGCCGAGTACGGCACCCCCGTCGTCCTGGTCACCGGCGACGACCGCACCTGCGCCGACGCGCGCGGCTACGCCCCGGACGCGCCGGCCGTCGCCGTCAAGGACCACGTCTCCCGTTACGCGGCCGTCTGCCGCACCCCCGCCCGCACGGCCGCCGCCATCCGGGCCGCCGCCGCGCGGGCCGTCGCCCTCGCCGTGCGGCACGAGCCGGCGGCGCCCGTGCCGCGGAACGTCGAGATCGAGTTCGACGCCGAACACCTCGCCGGCGCCGCGACCGTGGTGCCCGGCGTGGAGCGGACCGGCCCGTGCCGGGTGGCGTACACCGCGCCCGGCATGTACGAGGGGATCCGCTGCTTCAAGGCCGTCACGACACTGGTATCCGCCGCGGTGGAGGAATGGTATGGCTGAGCACATCGATGACCGGGCCCTGGACGAGGCCGTCCGGTTCACCTCGGACCTGATCCGCTTCGACACCACCAACCGGGGCGGCGGCGTGGGTGTCGAGCGTCCCGCCGCCGAGTACGTCGCGGCGCGGCTCGCGGAGGCCGGGATCGAGCCGCTGCTGCTGGAGAAGGCGCCCGGCCGGACCAACGTCGTCGCGCGGATCCCCGGCACCGACCCGGCCGCCGACGCGCTGCTCGTCCACGGCCACCTCGACGTCGTGCCCGCCGACCCCGCCGAGTGGACGGTGCACCCGTTCTCCGGCGAGATCCGCGACGGGGTCGTCTGGGGGCGCGGTGCCGTGGACATGAAGGACTCCGACGCCATGGTCCTGGCCGTCGTCCGCGCCTGGGCGCGGGCCGGCGTCCGGCCCCGGCGCGACATCGTGCTGGCGTTCACCGCCGACGAGGAGGACACCGCTCAGTTCGGGTCGGGGTTCCTCGTCGCCACCCGCCCCGAGCTGTTCGACGGCTGCACCGAGGCGGTGGGGGAGTCGGGCGCGTACACGTTCCACCCCGGCGACGGCCGCCGGATCTACCCGGTGGCGGCGGGCGAACGCGGCACGTCCTGGCTGAACCTGACGGCGCGCGGGCGGGCCGGGCACGGCTCGAAGATCAACCACGAGAACGCCGTGACCCGGGTGGCCGCCGCCGTCACCCGTATCGGGGAGCACACCTGGCCGGTGCGGCTGACCCCGACCGTGCGGGCCGCCCTCGCGGAGCTGGCCGCGATCTACGGCCTCCCGCTGCCCGACCTCGACCGCGCGGACGGCACGGTGGACGACGCGGCCGTGGACGGCCTGCTGGCCCGCATCGGCCCGGCCGCCGCGCTGGTCGCCGCGACCGTCCGCAACAGCGCCAACCCCACGATGCTGGAAGCCGGTTACAAGCTGAACGTGATCCCGGGCCGGGCCACCGCGCACGTGGACGGGCGGGTCCTGCCGGGCGGCGACGAGGAGTTCACCGCGACACTGGACCGGCTGACCGGCCCGGACGTGGAGTGGACGTACGCGCACCGCGAGATCCCGCTCGAAGCGCCCGTGGACGCGCCGTCGTTCGCCGTGATGCGCGAGGCGCTGCTCCACTTCGACCCGGGCGCGCACGTGATCCCGTACTGCATGTCGGGCGGCACCGACGCCAAGCAGTTCTCCCGCTTGGGGATGCGGAGTTACGGGTTCATGCCGCTGCGGCTGCCCGAAGGCGTCGACTACCAGGCGATGTTCCACGGCGTGGACGAGCGGGTCCCGGTCAGCGCCCTGCACTTCGGCACCCGTGTCCTCGACCGCGCGCTGCGCTCCCTGTGAGGCCGGTGGGATGACGAAGAAGACGATGCCGTACGGCAGTTGGCCGTCCCCTGTCGGCGCGTCGCTGGTCGCCGCCCACGACGGCGCGCCCGAGTACCTCGGCGCGGTCGGCGCCGAGCTGTGGTGGACCGCGCCCCGGCCCGCCGAGGGCGGGCGCCGCGCGCTGCTGCGGCTGACCGCCGACGGCGACGGGCCGGTGCCGGTGCTGCCGCCGCCGTGGAACGTCCGCAGCCGGGTCATCGAGTACGGCGGGCGGCCGTGGGCCGCCGTGCCGCGCGAACAGGGCGGCCCGCTGGCCGTGTTCACGCACTTCGCGGACCAGCGCCTGTACGCCGCCGAGCCCGGCGCCGGCCCCGGCGCCGCCGCCGTGGAACCGCGCCCGCTCACCCCCGTCTCGGGCATCGGCGGCGGGCTGCGCTGGTGCGATCCGCTGATCCTGCCCGACCTGGGCGAAGTGTGGTGCGTGATGGAGGAGTTCACCGGCGAGGGGCCGGGCGACGTGCGGCGGGTCCCGGTGGCCGTGCCGCTCGACGGCTCGGCGGCCGGCGACCGTTCCGCCGTCCGTGAACTGGCCGACGAGCGGCACCGTTTCGTCACCGGGCCGAAGCTGTCGCCGGACGGCGGGCGCGCGGTGTGGCTCGCCTGGGACCACCCGCGCATGCCCTGGGACGGCACCGAGCTGATCATCGCGGACGTCACCGGCACCCCGCCCCGCTGCGCGGACCCGCGCGTCCTCGCGGGCGGCCCGGAGGAGTCCGTCGCCCAGGCCGGGTGGGCACCGGACGGCACCCTGCTCGCCGTCACCGACCGCACGGGCTGGTGGAACCCGCACCGCGTCGATCCGGACACCGGCGACGCGGTCAACCTCTGCCCGCGCCACGAGGAGTTCGCCGGACCGCTGTGGCGCGTCGGCGCCACCTGGTGCGCGCCGCTGGCCGACGGGACGGTCGCCGTCGTCCACGGCCGGGGCGACGCCCGCCTCGGCGTCCTCGACCCGGCCACCGGCGACCTCGTGGAGGTGCCGGGGCCATGGACCGAGTGGTCGTCCTCGCTCGCGGTCCGGGGCACCGTCGTCTCCGGCGTCGCGGCCGGTCCGCACCGCCACCACGAGATCGTCTCCCTCGACACCGCCACCGGGCACTGCCGCGTCGTCGCCGAACCGCACCGCGACCTCGTCGATCCCGCGTACCATCCCGAGCCGGTCGCCCGCGTGGTGCGGGGGCCCGGCGGCCGGGAGGTCCACGCCCAGGTCTACCCGCCGAGGCATCCCGCCGTCCGGGGCCCGGACGGCGAGGCACCGCCGTACGTCATCTGGGCCCACGGCGGCCCGACGGCCCGCGCGCCGCTCGTGCTGGACCTGGAGATCGCGTACTACACCTCGCGCGGCATCGGCGTCGCCGAGGTGAACTACGGCGGCTCCAGCGGCTACGGCCGCGCCTACCGCGACCGGCTGCGCGGACAGTGGGGGGTGGTGGACGTCGAGGACTGCGCCGCCGTCGCCCGCGCCCTGGCCGCCGAGGGCACCGCCGACCCGGCGCGGCTGGCCATCCGGGGCGGCAGCGCCGGCGGCTGGACCGTCGCCGCCTCGCTGGTCTCACCGGCCGCCGAGGGCCTGTACGCCTGCGGCGTGATCAAGTACCCGATCCTCGACCTGACCGGCTGGGCGGTGGACGACACCCACGACTTCGAGTCGCACTACCTGGAGACGCTGATCGGCCCGCTGAGCGAGGTCCCCGACCGGTACCGCGAGCGGTCCCCGGTCCACCACGCCGAGCGGATCACCGTCCCGTTCCTCCTGCTCCAGGGCCTGGACGACCCGATCTGCCCGCCCGCGCAGGCCGAACGGCTCCTGGCCGCCGTCGCCGGGCGCGGCGTCCCCCACGCCTACCTGGCGTTCCCCGGCGAGGGCCACGGCTTCCGCCGCGCGGCGACCATCGAGCGCGCGATCGAGGCAGAACTCGCCCTGTACCTGCGGGCGTTCGGCATCGAACGCCCCGACGCCCCACCCCTGGACCTGAGCGGGACGGCCTGAGCGGGACGGACCCGGCGATCGACTCCGCACCCGTCCGTCACACCCGCACGACAGCGACCCGCGCCTCCTTCGCCCGGCCGGGCTCCTCGACCAGCCGGTCCAGATCGTCGGGATCGCTGGTCAGCAGCAGCACGGGCCGTGGCGCCCCCAGGGCCGTCGCGGCCACCACGGAGTCGATCGCGCACCGATGACCGGACAGCCCGGTGGCTCCGAGCAGCTCACCGGCGGCCCGCGCCAGCTCGGGCGTCACCGGCAGCGTGACCAGGCGCGCCAGCACCCGGTGGACCGTCGCGTCGCGGGGACCGCCCCGGAGGACCTCGGTCAGCGTGATCGCGCTGACGACGACCCGAGCGCGCCGCTGGTGAGCGGTCTCCACGTAGGCCCGCACCCGCGGGTCGCCCGCCGCCAGCTTGGACAGCCCCTCGCTGTCGAGGACGAGGGTGCCCCCCACCCCTAGCCGGCGTCCGGCCATGCCGCCTCGGCCTCCGCCAGGAACGCCTCCGGGACCGGGCCGTGCTCCGCGTCGAGCGATGCGACCAGCTCGCCCAGCAGGTCCAGTTCGAGCTGCCGGGTGACAGCCTCCGCGACATACCGGCTGAACTCGCCCTTGCCGACGCGCCGCTGGACGGCCGCGG
Organism: Streptomyces specialis; assembly: GCF_001493375.1. Lineage (GTDB taxonomy): Bacteria > Actinomycetota > Actinomycetes > Streptomycetales > Streptomycetaceae > Streptomyces > Streptomyces specialis. The sequence continues at coordinate 6,914 of NZ_LN929896.1, read as the reverse complement.
TGAGCTCCTCGGGCAGCGACACACTGACCTTCCTGGCCCGGCCGAGCGGGCGCGCCGGTGGGGTGGACGGCTCCCACTGGTCCATCCGGGCCAGGAGCTCCTGAATCGCTTGCGAGGCCCTCCCGGCATCGTGCGCAGCGGTCAGGTGTGTCAGTCGCCGTGCCAGCTCGGCCACCGTCTGTTCGTCGAGGTCGAGCGGTGACGAGTGCTCGCTCGCCGACCTCTGCGGTTCGCTGCCCATGACAGCATGCTACCAGCGGTGGCAATCTCTCCGGGGGTCGTACTGAAATCACTCGAATGGCGCATAGCGGTCGCTGGGGGGAGGATGGCCACTGAGGATGGAGACTGACCGAACCGAGGAGGGATGTGACGTCATGACCACCGCCGCCGACATCATGAACCCGGGTGCTCAGTGGATTCCCGCCACCGAGACGCTCGACCGTGCCGCGCAGGTGATGCGCGAGCTCGACGTCGGAGCGTTGCCCGTCAGTGATGAGAACGAGCGCATGTGCGGCATCCTGACCGACCGCGACATCGTCGTGGGCTGTGTCGCCGCCGGGCACGATCCGGCTCAGGTGACCGCGGCGGAGCTGTGCAAGGGCACGCCGCGCTGGATCAGCAGCGACGCCTCGGTGGACGAGGTGCTCCAGCAGATGGAGAGCCACCAGATCCGGCGGCTGCCGGTGATCGACGGGAACAAGCGGCTCGTCGGCATGATCACCGAGGCCGACCTCGCCCGCTCGCTGACCGACGACCAGCTCGCGCAGTTCGTGGAACGCGTCTACGCGTAGGACGCGACGAGCGCGCCCCCGCCCGGACCGCCGGGCGGGGGCGCGCTCTCGTGTGGACGGGCGGGAACGCGCGGGCGCTCGCATCCTGGAGGCATGACTGCGAGCCCCAGAGGTCCCAAGAACCCCAGAAGCCCCAGGGATCCCGCGTTCTGGACGCCGGCCCGGATCGGCATCGCGGCGGTCGCCGCGCTGACCCTCGTCTTCATTTTCGAGAACAGCAGGCGGACGAGGATCCGCCTGCTCGTCCCCGAGGTCACCATGCCGCTGTGGCTGGCGCTTCTGGGCACTGGCCTCATCGGCGTCCTGTGCGGGATGTACTTCGTCCGGCGGCGCTGACGCCGGGGCCCTCTGGTCACCGCGCCCCACGCCGTGTTCCATGGTGATCACGCCACCGATCCGGCGGCGCCCAGGGCGAGGGAGCGAGGGGCACCAATGGCAGGGACCGTCACCACGACCATCCGCCGCGGCACGCTGATCCTGCCCGCAGCGGCCATCGGCCCGGAGAACCCGCTGCCCGCCCTCCTGCCGCCCGCCGGTCTCCCGGCCGCCGCCCGTTCCGTCCCGGACCGCAGGCGGCGCGGCCACACGCCACCGGCCTCGGTGCTGCCCGTGCGGCTGCTCGCCGGCTATGGCCGCCGCCGCGCCTCCTCGGAGCTGGACGCCCTCGTCATCGAGAACGACCGGCTGGCCGTCACCGTCCTGCCGGCCCTCGGTGGCCGGATCCACTCCTTGCGCCACAAGCCCACCGGCCGGGACCTGCTCCACGTCAACCCCGTGCTCCAGCCCGTGCACCGCGCCCTCAACGGCGCCTGGTTCTCCGGCGGCATCGAGTGGAACGTCGGCGCCCACGGCCGCTCCGCCCTGACCTGCGCCCCCGTCCACGCCGCCGTCGTCGCCGCGCCCGACGGCGGGCAGATGCTGCGGCTGTGGGAGTGGGAGCGGCTGCGCGACATTCCGTTCCAGGTGGACCTGTGGCTGCCGGACGGCTCCGACTTCCTGCACGTCGGCGTCCGCCTGCGGAACCCCCACGAGCGGACCGTTCCCGTTACCTGGTGGTCCAGCGCCGCCGTTCCCGACACGCCGGGCGCCCGCGTCCTGGCCCCCGCCGACGACGCCTGGCACACCGGGCCGGAACGGGAGCCGCGCCGCGTCCGCGTGCCGGACGACCCGCTGGCCGCCGCAGACGCGTCCGACTGGTTCTACGAGATCCCGCCGGGCACCAGACCGTGGATCGCCGCCCTCGACGCGCACGGCGACGGCCTGGCGCAGACCTCCACCGACGCGCTGCGCGGCCGGCGGCTGTCCGCCTGGGGCACCGGGCGCGGCGGACGGCGCTGGCAGCGCTGGCTCACCGACGAGGACACCCCCGGCTGCGCCACGATCCAGGCCGGCCCCGCGAGCCACGGCCACGGCCATGTGCCGCTGCGCGCGGGCGAGGAGCTGACCTGGCTGGAGGCGTACGGCCCGCTGACGGCCGCCTCCCGCGAGGAGGCCGAGCGGCGCCTCGCGGCGGCGCTGCCGGAGGACGCGCTGCGTCAGGCGCACGCGGCGTGGCTGCCGTACGCGGACCTCGACCCGAAGGAGATCCTGCACACCGGTGGCGGCTGGGGCGCGCTGGAGGTGGAGCGCGGCGCGTTCGAGCTGCCCGGCACCCCGTTCGACCCCGCCGCGCTCGGCCCGGAGCAGCGGCCCTGGCTGGAGCTGCTGCGCGGCGGGCGGCTGCCCGAGGAGGACTTCGCCGTCGAGCGGCCCCCCGGCCCGACCCTGGTCTCCCGCCCCTGGCGGGAGCGGCTGGAGTACGCGGCGGAGGGCCCGCTCGCCCTCTACCACCTGGGGGTCGCCCAGTGGCACGCGGGCGACCGGGCGCAGGCGCGGCGGAGCTGGGGGCGGTCCCTGGCCGCCGCCAAGAGCCCGTGGGCGCTGCGCTGCCTGGCCGTCGCGCACGCCTGCGCCGACCATCCGGAGCGCGCCGCCGAGCACGCCCTGACGGCGACGGAGCTGGCGCTGGACACGGCGTCCGTGCCGATCCCGGCGCTGGCGGCGCTGGCCCGCGAGGCGGGGCCCGCGCTGCGGGCCGTGGGCCGCGCCGCCGGCGCGCGGGGCGTGCTGGACCGGCTGCCGTCCGGGGTCAGGCGGACGGGCCGGTTCCGGTTGCTGGACGTGTGGACGCTGATCGCGGAGGGCGAGACGGCCGCGGCGCGGGCCGCGTTCGACGCGGGCTTCGACGTGGCCGACGTGACGGAGGACGACGACTCCCTCGCCCGGGCGTGGGCGGCCCTCACCGACGAGCCGCTCCCGGAGCGGTACGACTTCCGGCTGGGCCCGGCGGCGTAGACGGCCGCGCATGCGGGTGAGCCACTCGATGATGGCCGCCCGCCCCGGCCGGCACTTGACTGGGGGGCATGGCGATCCTCGTAGTCCTCACCGCGTCCGTGGCCCTGCTGACCGCCGCCGTCATGGCGGGAATCTTCCTGTCGTTCACGCTGTCCGTGATGCCCGGACTCGACGCGATCGAGCCGGAGCACTCGGTGCGGGCGATGCAGAGCATGAACGACAAGATCCTCAACCCGGCGTTCCTGACCGCGTTCATGGGCGTCCCGGTCGCGGCGGCGGCGACCGGCGGGCTGCTGCTCCTGCTCGGGCACCGGGCGGCGGGCCTGGCGTTCCTCGCCGCGGCGGCCGTCTACGTGCTGGGCGCGTTCGTGCCCACGGCGGCGGTCAACGTGCCGCTCAACGACGCCCTGGCCGCCGCGGGCGGCGACCCCGCCGACGCGGCGCGGGTCTGGGCGGACTTCTCGCCGCGCTGGAGCCGCTGGAACGCGGTGCGGTCCGTGTCCAGCGCGGTCACCGTCCTGCTGATCGGGCTCGCCCTCCACCTGTGGGCGAGATCCGACGCCTGACGCCGACCCCTACCACCAGTGGCTACCGGTCAGTAGGATCCATCCGGACCGCGCCCGAGGACACGACAGGACAGCGCCGATGACCAGCACCGCCAGCCGCCTCGCCCCCCTGGGCCTCGCCGCCCTGCTCGGCGCGGCGGGCGTCCTGCATTTCACGGCGCCGAAGTACTTCGACCCGCTCGTCCCCCGGCAGTTGCCCGGCGACGCGCGCGCCTGGACCTACGGCAGCGGCGTCGCCGAGCTGGCCTGCGCCGCGGCCGTCGCCCTCCCGGCCACCCGCCGCGCGGGCGCCCTGGCCTCGGCGGCGCTGTTCGTCGCCGTCTTCCCCGGCAACGTGAAGATGGCGAAGGACTGGAGCGGGCGCGGCACGGCGCTGCGCACCCTCGGCTACGCCCGCCTGCCGCTCCAGGTCCCCCTGGTCCGGTGGGCTTTGAAGGTCCGCCGCGAGGCGTGACGCCCGGCGCGGCCGTCAGACCGCGCGGCAGAGGATTTCGCCGTTGAGGACCGTGAACCACGCGTCGTCGTGCGCGCCCCACGCGCGCCAGGCGTCCGCCAGGCGTTCCAGGTCGGCCCGGGTGGCGTGGCCGCCGTCCACCGCGACGCGGGCGTAGGACGACTCCGTGGTGCGGTCCGCCCACAGCGCGCTCCACCAGGCGCGGTCCTCCGGGGTGGCGAAGCACCACACCGAGGCCGTCGCCGTGACGTCGGTGAAGCCCGCGGCGCGGGCCCAGGACAGCAGGCGGCGCCCGGCGTCCGGCTCGCCGCCGTTCTCCCTGGCCACGCGGCGGTAGAGCGCCAGCCACTCGTCCAGGCCCGGCAGCAGCGGATACCACGTCATGGCCGCGTAGTCCGCGTCCCGCGCGGCCACCACGCCGCCGGGTCGGCAGACGCGGCGCGCCTCGCGCAGCGCCCGTACCGGGTCGCCGAGGTGCTGGAGCACCTGGTGCGCGTGCACCACGTCGAAGGAGTCGTCGGGGAAGTCCAGCGCGTGGGCGTCCGCCGTCGCGAACCGCACGGTGGTCAGGCCGCGGGCGGCGGCCTCCGCGCGGGCCGCGGGCAGGATGTCCGGCGCGTGATCGACGGCGGTGACCGGCCCGGGGGCGACGCGCCCGGCCAGGTCCGCGGTGATCGTGCCGGGCCCGCATCCGAGGTCCAGCAGGGACAGCCCGGGACGCAGCTCGGGCAGGAGATAGGCCGCGGAGTTCTCCGCGGTCCGCCAGCGGTGGGAACGCAGCACCGATTCGTGGTGCCCATGGGTGTACACGGCTTCCGGCATGCCCGCATCCTTCCGTCTGTCTCGCATGGTGAGCAATATCGTTTCGCATGTTGGACTGTGTCACCGCACCGGACCAACGCCGCCCGGCTCCGGAGGGCCGCCCGCCCGGCCCGTGCTGGGCTGGGGGAACAGGCCCGATGGGAGGCGCCGATGACGGAACAGATCGAGCGGCGGGACCCGTCTCCGCCGCCCGCCCCGCGCCCGCTGTTCGAGCGGCGCGTCTGGCCGCGCAGCTTCGCCGACCGGCTCACCACGCCGCTGCCGGGGCTGCCCACCCTCCTCCGGATGGCCCGCAGGGGCGCGGTGCGGCCGGGCGCGGCGGCGCTGCTCGACACCGCCGGGCTGCCGTTCGCCCCCGGCCCGCTGCCGCCCGCCGGCGCCGGGACCGTCGCCGTCACCTGGGCCGGGCACGCGAGCTGGGTGATCCGCATGGGCGGCCTGACCGTGCTCACCGACCCGGTCTGGTCGCGGAAGATCCTCGCCACCCCGGCCCGGATCACCCCGGTCGGCGTGGCCTGGGACGATCTGCCGCCGGTGGACGCCGTGGTCATCTCGCACAACCACTACGACCACCTCGACGCCCCCACCCTCAAGCGGCTGCCGCGCCGCACCCCCCTGTTCGTCCCGGCCGGGGTGGGCGAGTGGTGCCGCCGCAGGGGCTTCACCCGCGTCACGGAGCTGGACTGGTGGGAGGCGGCGGAGCTGCCCGCGCCCGGCGGCGGCGCGGTCCGTTTCGACTTCGTGCCCGCCCACCACTGGTCGAAGCGGACCCTGACCGACACCTGCCGCTCCCTGTGGGGCGGCTGGGTCCTCACGGACGGCACCCCCGGCGTGAACGGCGGCTCGGGCGCCTCGGGCGGCTCGGGGCGGCGGATCTACTTCGCGGGGGACACCGGATACGGGCACTGGTTCACCGAGATCGGCGCCCGTTACCCCGGCATCGACCTGGCGATGCTGCCCATCGGCGCGTACGACCCGCCGTGGCTGCAACGGGCCGTGCACACCGATCCCGAGGAGGCCGTCCTCGCCTGCCGCGACGTCGGGGCGGCGCGGATGGCGCCGATGCACTGGGCGACGTTCCTGCTGTCCGCCGAACCGCCGCTGGAGCCCCTGGTCCGCGTCCGCGCCGCCGGGCGCGCGGCCGGGCTCCCGGCCGGTCGGCTGTGGGACCTGCCGGTCGGCGGGTCCCGCGTGCTGGGCGGTCCCGGCGACCGGGCCGCCTGACACGCCACGACCGGCCCCGGCGACCGGGCCGCCTGACACGCCACGACCGGTCCCGTTCCGGCCGCCACGCCGGGGCCCACCCCGGGGCAGACGCTCACGATCGGTAAGTGCCTATCGCACGGTAAGCTCCGGCCATGACCGGAGGAACGCGGACGGCGGGCGACCCACGCGACGTCTTCGCGGCCGACTGCCCGGCCAGGACCGCGCTGGACCACGTCGCCAGCCGCTGGGGGGTGCTGATCCTGGCCGCGCTGCGCCGGGGGCCGCAGCGGTTCTCCCAGGTGCGCGACCGGGTCGGCGGCATCAGCGAGAAGATGCTCGCGCAGAACCTGCGGATCCTCGCCCACGACGGCCTGGTCACCCGGCACGTGGAGCCCGCGATGCCGGTCCGCGTCCCCTACGCGCTCACGCCGCTCGGCGAGAAACTGGCCGCGCCGCTCCAGACCCTGCTCGACGTCATCGCCGCCCGCACCCCCGACATCATGGCCGCCCGCGCCCGCCGCACCCCGCCGGACACCCCGGCGCCGCCGGTCAGGGCCGCTCGGGTGCCGGCCGGGCGGATCCCGGTGATGCTGGCGTGCCTGCTGGCGCGGATGCCGATGCACGTCTATCTGCGCGGCGACCTGCCGGCGGCGCCGGGGTGGCCGGCGGGGTGCGGCGGGGGGGGGGGGGCCAGGCGGGGGGGGGGCGGGGGGCGGAGGAGGCGGGGCGGCGGGCCCTATT
>NZ_LN929895.1:523484-744660 GCF_001493375.1 Streptomyces specialis | reverse complement strand
CGCAGGGGGGGCGGCTAGTCCTCGTCGGCGCAGGCAGCAGAGGTGTAGAGGGAACGGGTTCGCCGTGGGGGCGGGGTTACGCGCCGGAGGCCAGTTCGCGGCTGCGGTCACGGGCCGCTTCCAGGGCGGCGATCAGGGCGGCGCGGACGCCGTGGTTCTCCAGCTCGCGGATCGCGCTGATCGTCGTGCCGCCCGGGGAGGTGACCGCCTCGCGGAGGGTCACGGGGTGTTCGCCGCTGTCGCGCAGCATCACGGACGCGCCGACCGCCGCCTGCACGATGAGGTCGTGGGCCTTGTCGCGCGGCAGGCCGAGGAGGATGCCGGCGTCGGTCATCGCCTCGACGAGGTAGTAGAAGTAGGCCGGTCCCGAGCCGGAGAGCGCGGTCGCCGCGTCCTGCTGGGACTCGGGCAGCCGCAGCGTCTTGCCGACGCCGCCGAAGATGGCCTCGGCGTGCGCGAGATGGTCCTGCGTGGCGTGCGTGCCGCCGGAGATGACGGACATCGCCTGGTCGACCAGGGCCGGGGTGTTGGGCATCACCCGCACCACGGGGGTGCCGGGTGTGAGGCGGGACTCCACGAAGTCCGTGGTGATCCCGGCCGCCGCCGAGATGACCAGGCGGTCGGCGGGGATGTGCGCGGCCAGTTCGTCGAGCAGCGTGCCCATGTCCTGCGGCTTGACGGCGAGGATGAGGAAGTCGGCGGTCTTGGCGGCCTCCGCGTTGCCGACGCCGTCCACGCCGTAACGGGCCCGCAGCGCCTGGGCGCGCTCGGCCCGGCGCGCGGTGACCAGCAGGGCCGCGGGCGCCCGGCCGGCGCGCAGCATGCCGCCGAGGAGCGCCTCGCCGATCTTTCCGGTGCCGAGGACGGCGATCTTCTGGGTCATGACGCGGCTCACCTTGTCCGTGCGGGAGGAGGGACGGGGGTCCGTGCCATCCTCCCACCCGGCCCGGCCGGGCTTCGAGGTCAGCCCGCCCGGTGCTCGCGCCGAGGGTCGCGTGCGTCGCGTGGCGCGGGAACGCGGGGCCGGGGGTGTTCGACGGGGAAGCCGTCGTTGGCGTAGTCGCCGCGGGGCGCGGGCAGCAGGCGGGGGACGAGTCTGTTCAGGCCACGCATCGTTCTTCGTTCCTCCCCTGGGGCGGGCGTCACTCGACCTCCCGCAGCATCCGTTCCATCGCGGCCACGGACTTGCGGGTCTCACCGAGTTCGTCGGTGTAGCGGCGCAGGATCTCGGTGTTGTCCTCCAGCAGCTCCGCGTACTTCACGGTCAGCCGCTTGTACTCCTCCTCGCGCGTCGCCAGCATCCGGGCGCGCCACGTCGAGGCGATCTGCCAGACGATCACGATCAGCAGCGCGAACAGGCCGGCCGTGCCGAGGCCGGCCGCCCAGACGCCGGCCGCGTCGTCCGCCATCGTGGTCAGTGAGTCGTTCACCGCGCGTCCTCTTTCTTCCCCCGCGGGTCCGCCACCGTGAGCGTCCCGGCCGCCTCCGCGACAGTGCGCGGCGTCAGTTCGTACATGAAGGGCGCCACCTCGAAGAACTTCATGGCCTTGCCGTCCGGCGACAGTTCGAGCGAGCCGACGACCAGTCCGGCCGCCTCCAGACGCTGGAGGTGCATGTGCAGCAGGGGGCGGCTCATGCCGATCTCGCGGGCCAGTCTGCTGACGTAGTTCCGTTCGGCGGCGAGCGCGGCGATGATCCGCATCCGGTGCGGATTGCCGAGCGCGGAAAGGACTTTCAGCAGCTCGTCCCCGCTCATGGCGACCCTTCCGTTCCCAGGTGGTGCGGCTTCAGGCTGGCAGCGCGGCGAGTGACGTGTCAATTCGGTCTGACACATGTCCGGGGCCGCTCAGGGATGTCCCCTAGGACGCCTTCCCCGGTCAGGCGGCTCCGCGCCGCTTGCGCCGGGCGGGATTGCGGGACCGCTTCGAGGTCAGCCGCCGGTGGCGGTCGAGCGCGGCGTCGTAGTCCATGCGCCGCAGCTTCTCGCCGGGCGCCTCCACCAGCGTGCGCAGCAGGTACGCCAGGAGCACGCCGACGAAGCCGACCACCTTGATGCTGCGGAACGCCGACTCGTCCACCGTGTCGTCGGCGGGCCTGGCGTAACCGGCCCAGGTCCGCATGAACGCCATGACCGTGCAGATGACGAACGCCAGCACGACGAGGGCCCGCAGCCAGCCGGCCGTCTCGGAGTTCCGCAGCCCGAGGTAGCCGAGCCACAGCACCAGGGCACCCGCCGCCGTCAGCAGCGCGGTCGCGACCGCCAGCCCGGCGCGGCGCGCGGCGTAGCCGCCGGTGTGCTCGACCCACGACGTGCCGTAGAACCGGATCGGGTCCGGCCGGGGTGCGTCGCCGGGGGCGCCGGTGTGCGGGTTCTGGGGACTTTGCGGCTGTGAGGTGGACATGCGGTCGATTATGGCCAACCCTTCCCAGGCGTACGCCGGCCCGCCCGGACCTGGGCCGGTGGCCGGGCCGGCGCGCGTCGTACGCTGTTGCGGGCAGACGGGCATTCGGGGGGCGTCATGACGGACCACCGCGGGACGGCGGGCGGGAACGCCCCGCCCGAGCGGCTGGGCGACTACGTGCTGGAACGGCGGCTGGGCAGCGGCGGCATGGGGGTGGTCCACCTCGCCCGGACGGTCACGGGCCGGCAGCTCGCCATCAAGATGATCCGCCGCGAGTACGCGGAGGACCCCGGCTTCCGCGACCGGTTCCGGCGTGAGGTGGCGGCGGCCCGGCGCGTGAGCGGCGCGTTCACCGCGCCCGTCGTCGACGCCGACCCCGAGGGCGACCCGCCGTGGCTGGCGACGCTGTACGTGCCGGGCGGCTCGCTCACCGACCGCGTCGAGCGCGAGGGGCCGCTGACCGCCCGCGAGGCGGCCCGCGTCGGCGCGCAGCTCGCCGAGGCGTTGCAGGACATCCACCGCTCCGGGCTGGTGCACCGGGACCTGAAGCCGGCGAACGTGCTGCTGGCCGACGACGGTGTCCGCGTCATCGACTTCGGCATCTCCCGGGCGCTCAGCGACAGCCACCGGCTGACGGAGCGCGGCGCGGTGCTGGGGTCGCCGCCGTTCATGGCGCCCGAGCAGCTCACCGGGGACGGCGAGGTGACGGCGGCGGCGGACGTGTTCGCGCTGGGCGCGGTGGTGGCGTTCGCGGTGACCGGGCGCAGCCCGTTCGAGGCCGGCGGGCCGCCGGGCGCCGACCCGCTGGCGGTGGCGTACCGGGTGGTGCACGAGGAGCCCGATCTGGGCGACCTGCCGGAGGCGCTGCGCGATCTGGTGGGGCTGTGCCTGGCGAAGGACCCCGAGCGGCGGCCGGAGGTGTCGGCGCTGCTGCGGATGGCGGAGTGGGCGGACACCCGCGCGCAGGCCGCGGTGGTCCGCGAGTCCCCCGTGTGGCGCGACGGCCTGGCGGCGCGGCGCCCGCGCGACCCGTCGGACACGGCGGGCACGGCGGACACGGCGGAGACCCGGGCCTCGCCGGGGGCACGCCGCAGGCGGCGCCTGACCGCCGCGGCGGCGGCGCTGGCCGTGGTCGCCGCCGGCGTGGGGATCTGGCTGGCCCGGACGGCCGGTACGGACCAGGGCACCGCGGACAGCGCGGTGGACACCGGCGGGGACGCCGCCGGGAGCACCACCGGGGTGGACGGCCCGTCCGGGCCCTGGGAGCTGGACCTCCAGGACCTCGGGGTGCGCGACGCGGCCACCGAGGGCTTCTCCTGCGTACCGACCACGGCGCACGTGCTCTGCTCGGCGGGCGGCACGCTGGCCGTGGTGCTGGGCCGGGACGGGACGGAGCTGTGGCGGCACAGCGGTCCGCGCGACGCGGTCGGCGGGCCGTCGGCGTTCAGCACGGGAGGAGCGGTCCTGGCGCGTTCGGACAAGGGCGTGGTGACGTACTCCGAGGACGGCGAGGAGCTGTGGGAGATCGACGCCCCCGAGCTGACCGGTGACCTGCTGCGCGTCCGGGGCACGCTGGTCCTCCAGAACGGCGACAGCACCCTGCGGTTCTACGACGTGGACTCGCCGACGCAGGTCGGCGAGTGGTCGGCGCCGGGCCGGTACATCACCCGGACGGTGAGCAGCGGCTCGTACGCCCTGGTGGAGACCCGCGTGGACGAGACCGGCGCCGATCCGGAGCTGATGCTGATCGACGCGGACGGCCGGGAGGCGTGGAGCGCGCCCCGGCGTCCGCCGGAGGACGCCGCCGGCTACCTGGAGTCGGTCGGCATGGACCGGGACGCCGCGTACTTCCAGGAGTTCGACACCGAGCTGCCGGTGGTCACGGCCGTGCTGCGGCTGGATCTGACGGACGGCACGTGGACCAGGACCCCGCTGTCGCGGCCCGCCGACCCGCGCACGGTCGTCGCGGACGGCATCGTCTACGCCTCGGACACGGCGGGCGCGATCACGGCCGTGGACCCGGCGGCGGGCGAGGAGCTGTGGACGGCGGAGACCGGCATCGGCACGGCCTCCGAGCCGGCGTTCACGGACGGGCGGCTGTACCTGTCGGACGGCGACGGCCGGCTGTACGAGGTGGACGCGGCCGACGGCGAGGTGCTGCGCGGCGGGGAGCCGCACCCGGGCACCCCGGGCCCCGGCTCGGACGCCTGGGCCCCGGCGCCGCTGATCGCGGACGGCGTGGCGTACGTGGTGACCCTGGGGAACACGCTGTACGCCACGCCGCTGGACGCGCTGCGGGAGCTGTGAGGCCCCCGGCCGGTCAGCCCTCCAGCTTGGAGATGTCCCGCACGGCACCCTTGTCGGCGCTGGTGGCCATCGCCGCGTAGGCGCGCAGCGCCGGGGACACCTTGCGCTCACGGGCGACGGGCGCGTACCGGCCGCCGAGCGCCTCCCGGCGGGCCGCCAGCTCCTCCTCGGGCACCAGCAGGTCGATGGCGCGGCCGGGGATGTCGATGCGGATGCGGTCGCCGTCGCGGACGAGGGCGATCGTGCCGCCGGCCGCCGCCTCCGGGGAGACGTGGCCGATGGACAGGCCGGAGGTGCCGCCGGAGAACCGGCCGTCGGTGATCAGCGCGCACTTCGCGCCCAGGCCGCGGCCCTTCAGGAACGCCGTGGGGTAGAGCATCTCCTGCATGCCGGGGCCGCCGCGCGGGCCCTCGTAGCGGACGACGACCACGTCGCCCTCGGTGACGCGCTTGGTGAGGATCGCGTCGACGGCCTCCTCCTGGGACTCCACGACGACCGCGGGCCCCTCGAAGGTCCAGATCGACTCGTCCACGCCGGCGGTCTTCACGACGCAGCCGTCCACGGCGAGGTTGCCGGACAGGACGGCGAGGCCGCCGTCCTGGGAGTAGGCGTGCGCGACGTCGCGGATACAGCCCTTCGCGGCGTCGGTGTCCAGCGTCTCCCACCGCTCGGACTGGGAGAACGCGGTGGCGGACCGGACGCAGCCGGGCGCCGCGTGGAACATCTCGACCGCCTCGGGCGACGGCGAGCCGCCGCGGATGTCCCACCGCTTGAGCCACTCGCCGAGCGAGTCGGAGTGGACGGAGTGCACGTCCTCGTTGAGCAGGCCGCCGCGCTGGAGCTCGCCCAGGATGGCGGGGATGCCGCCGGCCCGGTGGACGTCCTCCATGTGGTACGAGCCGTTGGGGGCGACCTTGCAGACGCAGGGCACACGGCGCGAGACGGCGTCGATGTCGGCCATCGTGTAGTCCAGCCCGGCCTCCCGGGCGGCGGCCAGCAGGTGCAGCACCGTGTTGGTGGAGCCGCCCATGGCGACGTCGAGGGCCATCGCGTTCTCGAACGCGGCGCGGCCGGCGACGGCGCGCGGCAGGACCGTGGCGTCGTCCTGCTCGTAGTACCGGCGGGTGACCTCGACGACGGTGCGGCCCGCCGCCTCGTACAGCGCGCGGCGCGCGGTGTGGGTGGCGAGCACCGAGCCGTTGCCGGGGAGGGCCAGGCCCAGGGCCTCGACCAGGCAGTTCATCGAGTTGGCGGTGAACATGCCGGAACAGGAGCCGCAGGTCGGGCAGGCGGCCTCCTCGATGCGCAGCAGGTCCTCGTCCGAGGTGGTGTCGGCGACGGCCTCGGACATCGCGTGGACGAGGTCGAGGTTGGAGCGGACCGTGCCGTCGACCAGGGTGGTCTTGCCGGCCTCCATCGGGCCGCCGGAGACGAAGACGGTCGGGATGTTCAGCCGCAGCGCGGCCATCAGCATGCCCGGGGTGATCTTGTCGCAGTTGGAGATGCAGATCAGGGCGTCGGCGCAGTGCGCCTCCACCATGTACTCCACGGAGTCGGCGATCAGGTCGCGGGACGGCAGGGAGTAGAGCATGCCGCCGTGGCCCATGGCGATGCCGTCGTCGACGGCGATCGTGTTGAACTCGCGGGGGATGCCGCCCGCCGCGGAGATCGCCTCGGAGACGATCCGGCCGACCGGCTGGAGGTGGGTGTGGCCCGGGACGAACTCGGTGAAGCTGTTGGCCACGGCGATGATCGGCTTGCCGAAGTCCTCGCGCGCTACGCCGGCGGCCCGCAGGAGGGCGCGGGCCCCCGCCATGTTGCGGCCGTGGGTGACTGTGCGGGACCTCAGCGTCGCCATGGTCTTTCGTCCTCTCTCGAAGGAGGCTGGAGCTACCTTGTCGAGGCTACGCCTCCGGCCCGGCGTCCGGGACGCGGATACCGGGATGCGAGACGCCGCTCACCGTGCGGGTTCCCCGGCGGGGTGTGACGCCCCGCACACCGGGTCGGCCGGGTGCGGCGCGAGCAGCGGCAACGGCTTCGCGCCGGGCGGGAGTACGGCGGCCCCGGCGGCGAGGCGGACGGCGCACAGGTCGGCGAGCCGGTCGTACCCCTGCTCGCCCATCAGCTCGATCAGCTCGGGGCGGTAGGTGACGTACAGCGGCTCTGCCGCGCCGTGCGCGGCGGGCGCGCCCGTGCACCACCAGTGCAGGTCGTGGCCGCCAGGGCCCCAGCCGCGCCGGTCGTACTCGCCGATCGACACGTACAGGAGCTGCTCGCCGTCCGGCTGTTCGACCCACTCGTAGGTCCGGCGGACAGGAAGCTGCCAGCAGACATCCGGCTTGGTCTCCAGCGGCTCGCGGCCCTCGCCGAGGGCGAGCGTGTGCAGCGCGCAGCCCGTGCCGCCGGGGAATCCGGGGCGGTTGAGGAAGATGCAGGCGCCCTGGTGGCGGCGGGTGCGCCGGTCGCCCTCGTCGTCCAGCTCGACCCAGCCGCCGTCGCCGGTTCCCTCGGCGTGGAACTGCCAGGTGGCGGGCGTCAGCCGGGCCGCGTGCCCGGCGACCCGGCGCTCGTCGTCCTCGTCGGAGAAGTGCGCGCCGAGGGTGCAGCAGCCGTCGGCGGTGCGGCCCGCCTCGATGCCCTGGCAGCCTCGGCCGAAGACGCACTGCCAGCGGGAGGTGAGCCAGGTGAGGTCGCAGCGGAAGACCTGCTCCGCGTCGGCGGGGTCGGGGAACTCGACCCACGCCCTGGGGTGATCGAGCGGGACCTCGTCCCCGGCGGCCCTGCGCCGCGCGCCGTCGAGCGGCTCGACGGCCGTGACCGCCGTGGACGCCGTGGCCGTGCTGGCTGTTCTGCCCGGCTTCGCCCTCTTCGTCTTCGCCACACCGACAGGGTAGAGGGCGGGGTAGCGTTGACGTTCATGAGGCTCGGTGTTCTCGACGTGGGTTCCAACACGGTCCACCTGCTGGTCGTGGACGCGCATTCCGGCGCGCGCCCGCTGCCCGCGTACTCGCACAAGGCGGAGCTGCGGCTCGCCGAGCTGCTGGAGGCGGACGGCGCGATCGGCGCCGAGGGCGTGGACCGGCTGGTGGCCACGGTGCGCGAGGCGTTGGAGGTCGCGGAGGAGCAAGGGGTCGCGGATCTGCTGCCGTTCGCGACGTCGGCGGTGCGGGAGGCGACCAACGCGGACGCCGTGCTGACGCGGGTCGCCCAGGAGACCGGGGTGGAGCTCCAGGTGCTGTCGGGCGCCGAGGAGGCGCGGCTGACGTTCCTGGCGGCGCGGCGGTGGCTGGGCTGGTCGGCGGGGCGGTTGCTGATGTTCGACATCGGCGGCGGCTCGCTGGAGATCGCCCTCGGTGTGGACGAGGCGCCGGACGTGGCGGCCTCGTTGCCGCTGGGCGCGGGCCGTCTGACGGCGGCCCGGCTTCCCGGCGACCCGCCGTCGCCGGCGGACGTCAGGTCGCTGCGGCGGGACATCCGTACCGGGATCGCGGGCGTCGTCGGCGACTTCACCCGCTTCGGGACGCCGGACCGGGTGGTGGCGACGTCGAAGACGTTCAAGCAGCTCGCGCGCCTCGCGGGCGCGGCCCGCACCGCCGACGGTCTGTACGTGCGGCGGGTGCTGAGCCGCGAGGACCTGCGCACGTGGGGCCAGAAGCTGGCGGAGATGCCGGGACGGGAGCGCCTGGCGCTGCCCGGCGTCTCGGAGGGCCGCGCCCATCAGCTCGCGGCGGGGGCGCTGGTGGCGGAGGCGGCGCTGGACCTGTTCGGCGTGGAGAGCGTCGAGATCTGTCCGTGGGCCCTGCGCGAGGGCGTGATCCTCCGCAACCTGGACCACATGCGCTCCGCCTGACCGCCCGGCCGGTCATGCCGTGCGGCTCATGCCGTGCGGCGGCGGAGGGTCGCCGCGCCGAGCGCCAGCACGCCGAGGGCCACCGACGCCACCACGATCACGTCCCGCGTGAAGTCCCCGGTGACGTCCGGGTGGCGCAGGACCTCGGTCATCCCGTCCACCGCGTACGACATGGGCAGCACGTTCGACGCGTACTCCAGCAGCGGCTGCATGCTGTCGCGCGGCGCGAAGAGGCCGCACAGCAGCAACTGCGGGAAGATCATCGCGGGCATGAACTGCACCGCCTGGAACTCCGAGGCGGCGAACGCCGACACGAACAGGCCGAGCGCGGTGCCCAGCAGCGCGTTGAGCAGCGCCACCAGGAGCAGCAGCCACGGCGAGCCCGCGATGTCCAGGTCGAGGAACCACAGCGCCACGCCCGTCGCCAGCCCGGCCTGGGCGACGGCGAGGACGCCGAAGGCCAGCGCGTATCCGGCGATGAGGTCGCCGCGTCCCAGCGGCATGGTCATCAGCCGCTCCAGCGTGCCGGAGGTGCGCTCGCGGAGCGTGGCGATCGACGTGACCAGGAACATCGTCACCATCGGGAAGATGCCCAGCAGCGAGGAGCCGATGAAGTCGAACGCGCCGCGGTCGGCGTCGTAGACGTAGTGGAGGAGGACCAGGAGCAGCACGGGCACCAGCAGCAGCAGCGCGATGGTGCGCGGGTCGTGGCGGAGCTGGAGCAGCACGCGCCGTGCCGTCGCCAGGGTCCGGGTCGCGTTCACGGGGTCACCTTCGCCTTCCGCTCGCCCTCTTCGTTCTCGTTCTCTTCCTTCTCGTCGGCGTCCACCAGCCGCAGGAACGCCTCCTCCACCGACGCCGCGCCCGTCCGTTCCCGCAGATCGTCCGGGGTGCCCTCGGCGAGGATGCGGCCGGCCCGCATCAGCAGCAGCCGATCGCAGCGGTCGGCCTCGTCCATCACGTGCGAGGAGATCAGCAGCGTGGTGCCGCGCTCGGCGGCGAGCCGGTGGAACAGCCCCCACAGGCTCCGCCGCAGCACCGGGTCCAGGCCCACGGTCGGCTCGTCCAGCACCAGCAGCTCGGGCGTGCCGAGCAGGGCGACGGCGAGGGAGACGCGGGAGCGCTGGCCGCCGGAGAGGTCGGCGGCGAGGGCGTCGGCGCGGGCCGTGAGGTCCACGTCGGCGAGCACCGCGTCGACCGCGTCGCGCCGCCCGGCGCGCGGGACGCCGAGGACGGCCGCGTAGTAGTCGAGGTTCTGCCGGATCGTCAGGTCCGTGTAGACGGACGGCGCCTGCGTGACATAGCCGAGCCGCCGCCGCAGCGCCGGGCTGCCCGCCGGGCGGCCGAGCGCCTCCAGCGAGCCGGTGACCCGCGCCTGGGCGCCGACGACCGCCCGCATCAGCGTGGTCTTGCCGCAGCCGGAGGGCCCGAGCAGTCCGGTGACGGTGCCGCGTTCCACCGTGAAGTCCAGCCCTCTGAGCACCTCGGCGCCGCCGCGGGCGACGCGCAGGCCGCTCGCCCGCACCGCCGGTTCCCGTCCGGGGGCGCCCGCGCCAGTTTTATTCATCATGCGTTTAATATCCACCCGCGCACCGCCCCCGGTCAAGCGGGGACACGTAGGCTTGGCGCCGTGGCACATCAGGTTCGTGTTCCGGACGCCAAGGTCGCGCTGTCGACCGCGTCGGTGTACCCGGAGAACACCGCGGCGGCCTTCGAGATAGCCGGATCCCTCGGCTACGACGGGGTCGAGGTCATGGTGTGGACCGACCCGGTGAGCCAGGACCTCGACGCCCTGCGCCGCCTCTCCGACGACCACGGCGTCCCGATCCTCGCGATCCACTCGCCCTGCCTGTTGATCACCCAGCGCGTCTGGGGCACCAACCCGTGGCGCAAGCTGCTCCGCACCCGCGACGCAGCCGCGCGGCTGGGCGCGACCACCGTCGTCGTCCATCCGCCGTTCCGCTGGCAGCGCGGCTACGCCCGCGACTTCGTCAAGGGCATCCAGCGCCTCGGGGACGAGACCGACATCAGGTTCGCCGTGGAGAACATGTACCCCTGGCGCTACCGCGACCGCGAGATGCTCGCCTACGCGCCCGGCTGGGACCCGACGGAAGAGGACTTCCCGCACTTCACGATCGACCTGTCGCACACCGCGACCGCCCGCAACGACGCCCTGGCGATGGTGGCCCGGATGGGCGACCGGCTCGGGCACGTGCACATCGCCGACGGGCGCGGCTCCGGGAAGGACGAGCACCTCGTCCCCGGGCGCGGCGGCCAGCCCTGCGCCGCCCTGCTGGAACAACTCGCCGCCACCGGCTACGACGGGCACGTCGTGGTCGAGGTCAACACCCGCCGCGCCATGACCGCCGCCGCCCGCCGCGCCGACCTCGCCGAGGCCCTGGCGTTCACCCGGCTCCACCTCGCCGCCGCCGCGCCGGCCGGCGGCGGGGAGACGGCATGACGTCCACCCCGGACGCCCCCCGTCGCCCCGCCCCCGCGTGCCCCCCCCCGCCCCGCCGCGCCGCCCTCCCCGAGCCCCGGGCGTCCCCCCGGCCCCCCCTCGCCCCCGCCGCGCCGGCCGGCGGCGGGGAGCCGGCAGGACGTCCACCCCGGACGCCCCCCGTCGCCCCGCCCGGGGGCGGGGCCGCCCCTCGCGCGCCCAGACCGCCGAGGGCGGGCCGGGCGCCCGGGAGCTGATCCTGGAGTCGGCGCGCACCGAGTTCGCCGAACGCGGCTACGACAAGGCGTCGATCCGCGCCATCGCGCGCGGCGCCGGGGTGAACCCGGCGCTCGTCCACCACTACTTCGGCACCAAGGACCAGGTGTTCGCCGCCGCCGTGGCCGCCGCCGCCGCGCCCGCCACGCAGAACCTGCCCGCCGCCACCCGCTACCCGCCCGAGGAGCTTGGCGAGCGCCTCACCCGCGTGTTCTTCGGCGTCTGGGAGAACCCGGCGACCCGCCGCCCGCTGCTCGCCGTCGTCCGCTCCGCCGTGAGCAACGAGACCGCCGCCGCCATCTTCCGCACCTTCGTCGCCCGCCAGCTCCTCGGCCGGATCACCGACGGCCTCGACGCCCCCGACGCCGAGCTGCGGACGGAGCTGGCCGCCGCCCAGCTCATCGGCGTCGCGTTCCTGCGCTGGGTCTTCCAGGCCGAGCCGATCGCCGACGCCGACGCGGAGGACCTGATCCGCCGCGTCGCCCCCGTCGTGCAGCAGCACCTCACCGGGGAGGCCCCGGGTCTCTGAGACCCGGCGGTTCTCAGACCTCCGCCGGGTCCGGTCCTGGCGCGGGCGGCTCGCCCGCGGGCGGCGGGTCGGGGGGCGCGGGCTCGGGCGGCGGCGGCTCGGACGGCCCGGCGTCGGCGGGTCCGGGGCCCTCGGCGGGGATCACCGCCGCGGCCGGGTCGATGGTGATCCGCCCCTGCCACGGGCCGGACGGCTCCCGCGCGTGGTCCACGGTGACCATGATCACGGCGGTCTCGCCCGGGTTCAGCGTGCCGGAGGTCTGGTTGAGCGTGAGCCAGTCGGCGTCCGTGGCCGCCGACCACCGCACGGGCTCGTCGCCCGACGCGGTCAGCGTGATCCGCGAGCCCGACTCGGTCGGCACCGCGTCCACCGCGAGCCGTCCCGGCGCGGGCCGCTCCGCGCCGCCGGAGTCCACGCCCACGCCGTCGGCGACGGCCCCGTCCTGGTCCTGGCCCTCGCCGGAACGGTCCCGGTCGCCGTCCTCCCCGGCGCGCTCGCCGTCCGCCTCCTCGCTCCCGTCCCGCTCCTCGCCGCCCGGGGCGTCGTCCGCGCCGGACGGATCCGGCTCGGCGCGGCCCGCGTTCTCGTACGGGTACTCCCGGACGACATCCGCCCGGTACTCCCCGTCCTCGGCCGCCGCCGCGGCCGGGTCGTCCCGGCCCGCCGCCTCGCCGATCACCGGCGCCGCCCGGTACGCCGCCCACAGCGCGAGCGCCGGCGCGGCCAGCGCGGCGGCCACCACCGTCGTCGTCACGACCCGGCCGCGCAGCCGCTCCCGGCGCGCGGCACGGTCCCGGTCGGTGACCGGGAAGCCGGACCGGTCGTAGCGCGGCGCGTGCTGCGCGCGGGCCCGCCGCACGGCGAGCGTCGCCGCGTGCACGGCGGCGCGCGGGGCGGGCAGGACCGCGAGCCGGGACGCCCCCGCGGCGGCACCGGCGCCGTCCGCGCCGGCGAGGGCACGCTGGGCGATCAGCCGGCACGACGGGCACTCCGCGACATGCCGCAGCAGTTCGCGGCGGAGCCCGGGGCCGAGCAGCAGGCCCGGATCGTCCCCGGAGAGCGCGGCGGCGGCCGGGCAGCTCGCCGCGGAGACGGCGGCGAGCGCCGCGCGGGTCCGCTCCACCTCGCGGGCGCCGTCGGCCAGCAGCGTCCGCGCGGTCTGCTCGGGCACCCGCAGCACCCGGGCCACCTCGCGGCGCGTGAGCTGGTGCCGCACCGCCAGCTCCAGCGCCTCCCGCTGCCCGGCGGTGGCCCCCGCCGCCTCGGGCCAGCCGAGGGCCGCCAGCTCGCGGCGGCGCTGCGCGGCGTCCTCGCCGGCGGCGCGCGGCACGGTCCGGGCCGCCGCCCGGCCGTCGCCCGCGCCGAGGCGGCGCAGGCAGGACCAGCGGGCCAGCGCGTAGAGCCAGGGGCGCAGCAGCGCCGGGTCGGCGGGCGGGCGGCCCCGCTCGTGCCGCCGTTCGGCCTGGGCCAGGGCCTCGCCGAGCGCCGCGGGGGCCGCGGCGTGCTCGCCCATCAGGGACAGGCAGTACGTGAACAGGCCGTCCAGATGGGCGTCGTCCCACGCCGCCGCGGCGCGGTCCCCGGCGGGGTGCGCGGTGTCCGCGCCGCGCGGGGCGCGGGCGGCGGCGTGGGCGGGGCGTTCGCGGCAACCGGGCATCACCGGGGGGCGTTAGGCGCCCATCGCCCGCCCGCCCGGGCCGCCCACGGTCTTCGCTGTGCTACTTGCTCGTCGATGGCCCGTCGCGCCCCTCGTTCCACCCTACCCTCTTCGTCGGCAGCGTCAGATGTGTATAGGGGACGGGCCCGCCCGGGCCGCCGCCGCGATGTTCCCCCTATCGGGTGATCCGGCGCGGCGGGCGCGGGCGTTGGGTGTCAGTGGCGGGCGATAACGTTCCCGGCATGGCGCGTAAATCCGACCGTCCGGCGTACCGGTGCGGCGAGTGTGGCTGGACGACAGGGAAGTGGCTGGGCCGCTGTCCCGAGTGCCACGCGTGGGGCACGGTCGAGGAGGTCGGGGCGACCGCCGCCGTGCGGACGGTGCCGGTCGCGCGGGTGGCGTCGCCGGCCCTGCCGATCGGCCAGGTGGACGGCCGGGCGGTGACCGCGCGCGGCACGGGCGTGCCGGAGCTGGACCGGGTGCTGGGCGGCGGTCTGGTGCCGGGCGCGGTGGTGCTGCTGGCCGGTGAGCCCGGCGTGGGGAAGTCGACGCTGCTGCTGGACGTGGCGGCCAAGGCGGCGTCGGAGTCGCACCGGACGCTGTATGTGACGGCCGAGGAGTCCGCCGGGCAGGTGCGGATGCGGGCCGACCGGATCGGCGCGCTGAGCGACCACCTGTATCTCGCGGCGGAGACCGACCTGGGCTCGGTGCTCGGACAGGTGGACGCGGTGAAGCCGGCGCTGCTGGTGCTGGACTCGGTGCAGACGGTCGCCTCGGCCGAGGTGGACGGCGCGCCGGGCGGGGTGGCGCAGGTGCGGGAGGTGGCCGGGGCGCTGATCCGGGCGTCCAAGGAGCGCGGGATGTCCACGCTGCTGGTCGGCCATGTGACGAAGGACGGCACGATCGCGGGGCCGCGTCTGCTGGAGCACCTGGTGGACGTGGTGCTCCAGTTCGAGGGCGACCGGCACGCGCGACTGCGCCTGGTGCGCGGCGTGAAGAACCGGTACGGCGCGACCGACGAGGTGGGCTGCTTCGAGCTGCACGACGAGGGCATCACGTCGCTGGCCGACCCCTCGGGCCTGTTCCTGACCCGGCGCGACGAGGCCGTGCCGGGGACCTGCCTGACGGTGACGCTGGAGGGGCGCCGACCGCTGGTGGTCGAGGTGCAGTCGCTGACGGTGGCCAGCCAGATCCCGTCACCGAGGCGCACCACGTCCGGTCTGGAGACGTCCCGGGTGTCGATGATGCTCGCCGTGCTGGAGCAGCGCGGCCAGATATCGGCCCTGGGGAAGAACGACATCTACACCGCGACCGTGGGCGGCGTGCGGCTGTCGGAGCCGGCCGCCGACCTGGCCGTGGCGCTGGCGCTGTCCAGCGCGGCGAGCGACACCCCGCTCCCGAAGAACCTGGTGGCGATCGGCGAGGTCGGGCTCGCGGGCGAGGTCCGCCGGGTGACGGGCGTGCAGCGGCGGCTGGCGGAGGCGGCGCGGCTCGGCTTCACACGGGCGCTGGTGCCCGCCGACTCGGGCGAGGCCCCGCCGGGCATGCGGGTGCGGGAGGTCGCGGACATCGGGGAGGCGCTCAGGGTGCTGCCCGGCCGCTCCCCCGAGTCAAGCGGGCGGGAGGAGGTGCGCCGGTAGACTCGGACGCGCACAGCGCGGACTCGTCCCCCGGAGGATTGCATGGCAGCCAGCGACCGGCCGGCGGGTCCGGGCAGGGCGGGGGGCGGCCCCGGGGGGGCGCGGGGGGGGGGGGGGCCCGGGGGGCGGGGGCGCGCCCGGCGGGCGGCGGTGCGGCGGGCGGGGGGGTACGCAGGCGCCGCTGCGTCGGCAGCGTCAGATGGGTATAAGGGACGGGGAGGGGACGGCCTGCTGCGGGCCACGCTGAGCGCGGTCGCCCCGGGGACGCAGTTGCGCGACGGCCTGGAGCGGATCCTGCGGGGGAACACCGGGGGTCTCATCGTCCTGGGCGTGGACCGCACCGTGGAGTCCCTGTGCACGGGCGGCTTCGTCCTGGACGTCGAGTTCACCGCGACCCGGCTGCGTGAGCTGTGCAAGCTGGACGGCGCGGTCATCGTGGACCGCGACATCTCCCGGATCGTGCGGGCCGGTGTGCAGCTCGTGCCCGACCCCAGCATCCCCACCGAGGAGACCGGCACCCGGCACCGCACGGCGCAGCGCGTCTCGATCCAGACCGGGTTCCCGGTGGTGTCGGTGAGCCAGTCCATGCGGCTGGTCGCGCTCTATGTGGACGGCCAGCGGCGGGTTCTGGAGGACTCGGGCGCCATCCTGTCCCGGGCCAACCAGGCGCTGGCCACCCTGGAGCGGTACAAGCTGCGGCTGGACGAGGTGACGGGCACGCTCTCCGCGCTGGAGATCGAGGACCTGGTCACCGTCCGGGACGTCGCGGCGGTGGCGCAGCGCCTGGAGATGGTGCGGCGGATCGCCGCCGAGATCGCCGAGTACGTGGTGGAGCTGGGCACGGACGGGCGGCTGCTGTCGCTCCAACTGGACGAGCTGATCGCGGGCGTGGAGCCCGAGCGGCAGCTCGTCGTCCGGGACTACCTGCCGGACACGGGCGCCGGGGGCAAGCGGTCCCGCAAGGTCGGCACGGCGCTGGCCGAGCTGGACGGCCTCGGCCACGCGGAGCTGATCGAGCTGTCGCTGGTGGCGAGATCCCTGGGGTACAGCGCCTCCCCCGAGTCCCTGGACACGTCCGTCTCGCCGCGCGGCTTCCGGCTGCTGGCGAAGGTGCCGCGCCTGCCGGGGCTGGTCATCGACCGCTTGGTGGACCACTTCGGCGGGTTGCAGAAGCTGCTGGCCGCCAGCGTGGACGACCTCCAGACGGTGGACGGCGTCGGCGAGACGCGGGCCCGCTCGGTCCGCGAGGGCCTGTCCCGCCTCGCCGAGTCCTCGATCCTCGAACGGTACGTGTAGCGGCGCGCGCCCCGGTCCTCGTCCGGTCAGTCCTCGTCCAGGCGGAACGACGTGGGCCCCGCCGGGAGGCCGGACAGCTCCGCCTCGGCCACGTAGGTCCCGAACGCCGCCTCGTCGCCCCTGGTATCGCAGTCGTCGGTGCTGTGCCTGCGGTCCCACGTCACGGGGTGCGTCACCGAACCCCCGACCGGGACGACCGCGGGCTCGGAGGCGGGCCCCTCGGGGCAGTGGTCCGAGGTCCAGACCCGCTCGTCGGCGGTGTCCGCGACGGTGACGGTCAGTTCGCCGTGGCCGAAGTCCACGCGGCAGGCGCTGCCCGAGGTGTTCTCCACGGTGAGCAGCAGCTCCGGCTCCTCGCCGGGGGGATAGGCGTTGACGGCCGGGACCAGGGAGAGCTCCAGGTCGGAGGTCTCGCACAGGGGCACCCCCGCCGGATCGAGGCCGCCGCCGTCGCCGCTCCCGGCGCCGTCGGCCGCCGCCTCGTCCTCCTCGGCGCCCGCGCCGTCCCCGGCCTGCTCGCCGCCGTCCTGCTCACCGCCGTCGCCGGTCTCGTCGTCGCCGGTGCCGTCGCTCTCCTCGTCCCCGCCGCCCGAGGAGTCCGACTCCTCACGGCCGCCGGGCCGTTCGTCGATCAGGGACTCCGAGGGGGTGGGTCCCGGCGTGATGGATTCGGCGGGACCGCCCGCGCCGTCGTCGTGTCCGGCGGGTTCGTCGTCACCGCCTCCGGAGAGCAGCGCCCAGAGGACGAGCACCGCGATCAGCGCGACCAACGCGATCACGACGGCCCTCCGCCGCCAGTAGATGGAGGAGGGCAGCGGGCCGACCGGTGTGCGCAGAGATCCCACGCGGAAACCTTACGAGACTTCTGTCACCCGAAAGCCCCCTACCCTCCGCTTCCCAGGGCACCGTTCTGTATCAACGGCCGTCAACACGCGTCAACACGCGGGAGGGGCGGGCCGCTTTGTGCCGTGCCCAGGCCGTGCCAGGATCGCCCTTGCCATGACTGCGACGACATCGACGACAGCGACGACGACAGCGACAGCGGCGGCGATCACCGATCCGGAAGCCGGCGCCCCCGCCCACACCACCCTGCACGCCCCGGTCATCGAGTGGTTCGACCAGCACGCCCGCGACCTGCCCTGGCGCCGTCCCGAGGCGGGCGCGTGGGGCGTCATGGTCAGCGAGTTCATGCTGCAGCAGACCCCCGTCAGCCGCGTGCTCCCCGTGTACGAGGAGTGGCTGCGCCGCTGGCCGCGCCCCGCCGACCTGGCCGCCGAGGCGCCGGGCGAGGCCGTCCGCGCCTGGGGCCGCCTCGGCTACCCCCGCCGTGCGCTGCGCCTGCACAGCGCCGCCGCCGCCATAGCGGAACGGCACGGCGGCGAGGTCCCCACGGACCATCACCAGCTCCTCGCGCTGCCCGGCGTCGGCGAGTACACGGCGGCGGCGGTCGCCTCGTTCGCCTACGGGCAGCGGCACGCGGTGCTGGACACCAACGTCCGGCGGGTCTTCGCCCGCGCGGTCACCGGCACCGAGTACCCGCCGAACGCCACCACCGCCGCTGAACGCAAGCTGGCCCGCATGCTCCTGCCCGAGGAGGCGGCCACGGCGGCCCGCTGGGCGGCAGCCACGATGGAACTCGGCGCACTGCTGTGCACGGCGCGCGGCCCCGAGTGCGCGCGCTGCCCGATCGCCGAGCAGTGCGCCTGGCGCCAGGCCGGGTCCCCCGCCCACGCGGGTCCGCCCCGCCGCGGCCAGACGTACGCCGGGACGGACCGTCAGGTGCGGGGCAAGCTGCTCGCCGTGCTCCGCGAGGCGGTCGCGCCGGTGCCGCGTTCCGTCCTGGACCGCGTGTGGCACGACCCGGAACAGCGGATCCGCGCCCTCAACGGACTGGTCGGCGACGGCCTGGCGGAGCGCCTCCCCGACGGCAGATACCGGCTGCCGGGCACCGGCTGACGCCACGCCGGGAGGCGCGGAAACGGAAGCGGAAACGGTGGACAACGACGGACAACGGTGGCTATGGCGGGAACGGCGAGAGGCGGGGCTATCGCTCGCCGAACTCCCAGACCTGGACGGTCACCGGGCCCTCGGTGACACCGCCCGCGGCGCGGTAGGTGGCCTGGGCCGCGGCGTTGCCGCTGTCCACGGGCACCCACATCCCGTAACAGCCCCGCTCCCGGGCGAGTTCCGCCAGGGCCTCGACCAGGGCTCGGCCGATGCCCCCGGCGCCGGTGGTCCTCCTCGACGCCCAGCTCGTAGAGGCACATCTCGGTGCCCTTGTCGGGGTGGCTCATCCCGATCCCGGTGATCATGCCGACCGGGGTGCCCGTCGCCGGCTCACGGGCGACCAGCAGGTGGTGCCCCGGCAGGGCGAGGAAACGCTCCGCCCACTCCTCGCGCACCGGCCCGTCGAACAGACCCCCGGCGGCGACGACGCCGGCGACCCTGGTCACCCTGCTGATCTCGACCATGCGCCCCACGCTGATCGGGACTTGCGGGACGTCGCTCCTACAACTGGAACCAGACCATCTTCCCCGGCCCGGGGGCGTGGTGGCAGACGTCCCACTTGCGGGCGCAGCGGGTCAGGAGCAGCAGGCCGCGGCCGTGCTCCCGGTCGTCTGACGGCGAGCGGTCGGGGACGTCGGGTTCGCCGGGGGCGCGGTCGTAGACGTGCACCTGGAGGTCTCCCTCCGGGGACCAGCAGGCGTGGACATCGACGGGGGGCGGCGTCGGGCAGTGCCGGGACGCCTTGATCGCGTTGCTCACGACCTCCGACGTCAGCAGGACGGCGGTGTCGATGAGTTCTTCGTTGCCCGGCACGGCCGTGCTCAGCGCCGTGCGCATGGCGTCGCGGGCGTTGCGCACCCACACGGGGTGGGCCGGGAAGCGCAGGGCGAAGTCGGCGGTCCCGGACCGCACGGGGACAAGGCACATGCCGTGCTCCTCAGTTACTCAGCCGTCAACCTCCTTACGTGTGCCATCTCCTGCCCGGACCAACCCGTTTCGCCCTCTTCCTGGCCGGATTTCTTACCGGGGAGTGAACTTCCGGCGCGGCGCCCGCTCCGCCGCGTGGGCCGCGAGGGTCAGGACCGGACGGCCCGTCACCCGTACCACCGCGCCGGTGACCGGCGTGAATCCGCCGGCACGCGCCAAGGGCGAGGAGCGCCGCCCCCGTCACCGGCGTGGTCATGGCCTGGTCCCTTCATCGTGTGAGGAGAACGTGCGGCCCATCCGGGGGCACCTTCACGGACGATGAATATCCCCACACCCTAGTTTCATATCCGATCCTCCGTCGAGGGTGGATCGTTGACCGTAGAATCAGCCCCATGGATGTCCTGGCCGATGCCTTGTCCGCGATGCGCGTCGGCACGTCCACCTCCGCCAGGACCGAGGCGCGGGCACCCTGGGGGCTGCGGTTCCCGGCCATCGACGGGGCCTCCTTCCACGTGGTTCTCCAGGGCACCTGCTGGCTGGTGCCGCACGAGGGCGGCGCTCCCCTGCCGCTGACGACGGGCGACATCGTGTTCCTCCGGGACGGAAGCGCCCACGGGCTGGCCGACGACCCGGCCACGCCGCTGGCCGACTTCATGCCGGACCGCCAGGACCCGACGTCCCCGATCGGGCAGGTCCGCATCGACGGCCCCGGGGCCCGCACCATGCTGCTGTGCGGCGCCTACCAGTTGGGGAACGGCCGCCCGCACCCGCTGCTGTGCGAGCTGCCCCGCGTCGTCCACCTGCCCGCCCGGCCGGGGCGGCACGGCGCGCTGCACGCGATGACCGGGCTGCTCGGCGCCGAGCTGGACGAGCGCAGGCCCGGCCGCGACGGCGTGGTGCCCGCCCTGGTGGACGCGATGCTGCTGTACATCCCTGTCTCTTATACACATTCCCGAGCCCACGAGACAGGCAGAAATATCGTATGCCGACTTCTGGCTGACTACATAACATCAACCAACGTAATGACGTTGGTTCTAGCGTTAATCTGAATACAGGTTAGTGAATCGTTTGTGACAGGCTTAGTGTGGCGGACGACAGATTAGATGTGTTTTATGAGAAGACCAATGATTTGAGTGATTATTTTCTTGAAACAGAAGGCGGCATGCGAGCTTCCGGCCTGTCCCGGGGGCTCGAATATGTTGATAAGAGCCAGGAGGGCATCCACGCCGAGCCGGCCCGCCCCTGGACGGTGGAGGAGCTGGGCATGCGCGGCGGGCTGTCGCGGTCGGTCTTCGCACAGCGCTTCACCACGCTCGTGGGCGAGTCCCCGCTGGCCTATCTGACCTGGTGGCGGATGACGATCGCCGGGCGGCTGCTGCGCGAGTCGGACGCGCCGCTCAGCGCGGTGGCGCAGCGCGTCGGGTACTCCTCGGAGTTCGCCTTCGCCAAGGCGTTCAAACGCGCCTACGGGCTGGCCCCCGGCCGCTACCGGCGCGGCGCCCCGCACTGAGCGGCGGGACGGCCCGCCCGGCCCACGGGCCCGGTCAGCCCGTCAGTCCCGCCGCCCGGCTCTCCACCGGCTCCCGGTACCTCGGCAGGTGCGGCGCGAGGGCCCGCAGCAGCAGCGCCACCGCCTCCCGCTCCCGGCCCGTGTCCGTCAGCGCCAGGGCGAGGAACGCGTCCACCGCGCCGTCCAGCTCGTCCGAGCCTTCCGCCCGCTCGTGCCGCAGCAGCGCGACGCTCTCCTCGGCCTCCCCCAGGTTCCGCAGGGTGCTGGCGAGCTGGATCACCGCCTGCCGCCGCAGGGCGCCGCCCAGCCCGGCGGCCAGCGCCCGCCGGTACAGCACGGCGGCCTCGGACTCCCGGTCCGTGGCGTCGTGCGCGGAGGCCAGCTCGAACAGCCCCACCGGGTCGTCCACGGGCAGCTCGGCGACGAGCCGCCGCATGGCGTCCCGGAAACCGGCCGGGTCGTGCGCGTCGAAGGCGTCCCACAGCCGCGCGGCCCGCCGCTGCCAGTCGCTCATATCCGCTCCCTGACATGACACTCGGCCAGATGGTCGTTGACCAGCCCGCACGCCTGCATCAGGGCATACGCCGTGGTGGGCCCGACGAACCGGAAGCCGCGCTTCTTCAGCGTCCTGGACAGCGCCACGGACTCGGGCGTCGTCGCCGGTATCTCCCCGGGGCCGCGCGGCGCGGGCCGGCCCTCCGCCTCCGGCGCGAAGGACCAGATCAGGTCCGTCAGCTCGCCCTCGGCCCACCCGGCGGCCACCCGGGCGTTGCCCACGGTCGCCTCGATCTTCGCCCGGTTCCTGATGATCCCCGGATCGCCCAGGAGGCGCTCCACGTCCTCCTCGGTGAACGCCGCGACCTTGGCGACCACGAACCCGTCGAACGCCGCCCGGAAGCCCTCTCTGCGGCGCAGGATCGTCAGCCAGGAAAGGCCGGACTGGAACGCCTCCAGGCACAGCCGCTCGAACAGCGCGTCGTCCCCCCGGACCGCGCGCCCCCACTCCGTGTCGTGGTACTCCCGGTAGTCCTCCGGGGCCACGCCCCAGGGGCAGCGCGGCAGCCCGTCCGCCCCGGCCACCGCCGACGCCAGCGTCGTCTCCATACCCCGCAGTCTGCCGCAGGGGTCTGACAGTCAGGGAACCTCACGCAGATACAGGGCGCCGCAGGTGTGGCAGAACGGTTCCGCCGTCCGGCCCCACTCCTCGTCCGAGAGCGACCGCGCCCCGGGCCGCAGCGCCCGCCCGCACATCGCGACGGCCTCCTCCCCGCGCACCATGTGCCAGGTCTTCACCGGCCCCGGCCGGCCGGCCTCCGGCTCCGCGTTCTCGTACTCGGCGCGCATCAGATGCCGCATGGCGACCGACCTCCGTCCTCACCGCGTCCCAGCGTCCGGCCCGCCCCCACCCCCCATCCTCCGTCCGGTCCGCCGGGACCGCACCCTGCTACCGTGGGTTCGGCTCTGTCCAGACTGGACAGAATCGGGAGTGAGAAGCGAGCGCGAAGGGCGTGGACGCGATGCACTGGCAGGTTCAGGAAGCCAAGCAGCGGTTCAGCGAGGTGCTCCGGCAGGCGACCGCCGGGGAGCCCCAGCTCGTCACCCGGCACGGCGAGGAGGTCGCCGTGATCCTCGACATCCGGGAGTATCACCGTCTGCGCGGCGAGCGCCTCGACCTGCGGGACTTCCTGCTGGAAGGCCATGACGACGAGCTGGCGGCCGAGCTGGAGGCCGCCGTGGCCGCCCGCGACCTGCCGCGCGCCGTGGACTTCGGAGAGGACTGAGCGGGCGATGTACCTGCTCGACACGAACGTGGTGTCCGAGCTGCGCAGGCACCGCCCCGATCCGCGGGTCGCCGCGTGGATCCGTGGCGTCCCCGACCGTTCCGTCCATCTCAGCACGCTGATCGTCGGCGAGATCCGCAAGGGTGTGGAGAACATCCGGCACCGCGACGCCGCCCGGGCCGCGGCGCTGGACCTGTGGCTGGACGACCTGCGCCACCGTTACGCGGACCGCGTCCTGCCGGTGACGGCCGACATCGCCGAAGCGTGGGGCCGCCTGAGCGCCGCCCGCCGGGTCCCCGCCATAGACGGCCTGCTGGCGGCGACGGCCCTGGTCCACGACCTGACCCTGGTCACGCGGAACGTGAAGGATGTCGCACACACGGGCTGCCGCGTACGGAACCCGTTCCGCCCCTGACGCCCACCGCGCCCGGACGCGCCGACGCCCCCGTGACCCTGAAGCGGGCCACGGGGGCGTCGGTGTCGTTCAGCCGATCAGCGGGGGGTCACTCGCCCTTGGAGAGGTTCGGACCGCCCTTGGCCGCCTGCTCCACCGGCGGCACGTCCGGCAGGGAGGACTTCTCCTCACCCCGGAAGGTGAAGACCTGGTCCTTGTCCTCGCCCTCGGTGTCCACCACCACGATGTGGCCCGGGCGCAGCTCACCGAAGAGGATCTTCTCGGACAGGATGTCCTCGATGTCCCGCTGGATCGTCCTGCGCAGCGGCCGGGCGCCGAGCACGGGGTCGTAGCCGCGCTTGGCGAGGAGCTGCTTGGCCTCGGTGCTCAGCTCGATGCCCATGTCCCGGTCCCGCAGGCGGTCGTCCACCTGCGCCACCATCAGGTCGACGATCTTGATGATGTCGTCCTGGGTGAGCTGGTGGAAGACGACCGTGTCGTCCACACGGTTGAGGAACTCGGGCCGGAAGTGCTGCTTCAGCTCGTCGTTGACCTTGGCCTTCATGCGCTCGTACCCGGTGGTCACGTCGCCGGCCACCGCGAAGCCCATGTTGAAGCCCTTGGAGATGTCCCGGGTGCCGAGGTTCGTCGTCATGATGATGACGGTGTTCTTGAAGTCGACGACCCGGCCCTGGGAGTCGGTCAGACGACCGTCCTCCAGGATCTGGAGCAGCGAGTTGAAGATGTCCGGGTGGGCCTTCTCGACCTCGTCGAACAGCACCACCGAGAACGGCTTCCGGCGCACCTTCTCCGTGAGCTGGCCACCCTCCTCGTACCCGACGTAGCCGGGGGGGGAGCCGAACAGCCGGGAGACGGTGTGCTTCTCGCCGAACTCCGACATGTCGAGGGAGATCAGCGCGTCCTCGTCGCCGAAGAGGAACTCCGCCAGCGTCTTGGACAGCTCGGTCTTACCGACACCGGACGGGCCGGCGAAGATGAACGAGCCACCGGGGCGCTTGGGGTCCTTCAGACCGGCCCGGGTCCGCCGGATGGCCTGGGAGAGCGCCTTGATGGCGTCCTCCTGGCCGATGACGCGCTTGTGCAGCTCGTCCTCCATGCGGAGCAGACGCGAGGACTCCTCCTCGGTGAGCTTGAAGACCGGGATGCCGGTGGAAGCGGCCAGGACCTCGGCGATCAGCTCCTCGTCCACCTCCGCCACGACGTCCATGTCGCCGGACTTCCACTCCTTCTCCCGCTGGGCCTTCGCGGCGAGGAGCTGCTTCTCGTTGTCGCGGAGCGAGGCGGCCTTCTCGAAGTCCTGCGAGTCGATCGCGGACTCCTTCTCGCGGCGCACGTTGGCGATCTTCTCGTCGAACTCCCGCAGGTCCGGCGGCGCGGTCATCCGGCGGATGCGCATCCGGGAGCCCGCCTCGTCGATGAGGTCGATCGCCTTGTCGGGCAGGAACCGGTCCGAGATGTACCGGTCCGCGAGCTGGGCCGCGGCCACCAGCGCGGCGTCGGTGATCGAGACGCGGTGGTGCGCCTCGTACCGGTCGCGCAGGCCCTTCAGGATCTCGATCGTGTGGGGCAGGGACGGCTCGGCGACCTGGATCGGCTGGAAGCGGCGCTCCAGGGCCGCGTCCTTCTCCAGGTACTTGCGGTACTCGTCCAGCGTGGTGGCACCGATGGTCTGCAGCTCGCCCCGGGCCAGCATCGGCTTCAGGATGCTGGCGGCGTCGATCGCGCCCTCGGCCGCGCCCGCGCCCACCAGGGTGTGCAGCTCGTCGATGAACAGGATGATGTCGCCGCGGGTGCGGATCTCCTTGAGGACCTTCTTCAGGCGCTCCTCGAAGTCACCGCGGTACCGGGAGCCGGCGACCAGGGCGCCGAGGTCCAGGGTGTAGAGGTGCTTGTCCTTGAGGGTCTCGGGCACCTCGCCCTTGACGATGGCCTGGGCCAGCCCCTCGACGACGGCCGTCTTGCCGACGCCGGGCTCGCCGATGAGGACCGGGTTGTTCTTGGTGCGCCGGGAGAGCACCTGCATGACCCGCTCGATTTCCTTCTCGCGCCCGATGACCGGGTCGAGCTTGGTCTCGCGGGCGGCCTGGGTGAGATTGCGGCCGAACTGGTCCAGCACCAGGGAGGTCGACGGGGTGCCCTCGGCGGGGGCGCCCGCGGTCGCGGCCTCCTTGCCGCCCGAGTAACCGGACAGGAGCTGGATGACCTGCTGCCGCACCCGGTTGAGGTCGGCACCCAGCTTCACCAGGACCTGGGCGGCGACGCCCTCGCCCTCGCGGATCAGGCCGAGCAGGATGTGCTCGGTGCCGATGTAGTTGTGGCCGAGCTGGAGGGCCTCGCGGAGCGAGAGCTCCAGAACCTTCTTGGCCCGGGGGGTGAAGGGGATGTGCCCGGACGGGGCCTGCTGGCCCTGGCCGATGATCTCCTCGACCTGCTGGCGGACCGCCTCAAGCGAGATCCCGAGGCTCTCCAGGGCCTTAGCGGCGACACCCTCACCCTCGTGGATCAGGCCCAGGAGGATGTGCTCGGTGCCGATGTAGTTGTGGTTGAGCATCCGGGCTTCTTCCTGAGCCAGGACGACAACCCGCCGCGCGCGGTCGGTGAACCTCTCGAACATCGTTAATCGCTCCTCAGAGCGGTCAGGCAGTAAAGGGGTCGGTCCCCTCCCTGTCCTTCCGCAGCTTAGTCCCGCAACGGGGGACCGCTCATTCCAACTGTCTGCTCCTGTCCCCGGCGGCGTGCCCCGAACAGGCGACAACAGTTCCAACCCGATGGTGCGAGACGATGTTCCCGCAGGCCAAGTACCAGCACTCCGGATGGCTACGCCGTCGGCGAACGCCGCCGCGCGACACACCCGGACCCACCGCTACCGCCCCCTCATCCGTGAGTGGCCCATCGTCCGTTATGAACTGCCTACCCCTCCAGGCTGACACTCCATGCCGCATCAGCCACGGACATCCGCTACAGGCGAACGCGAACACCTGACGCGGTCGGTCGCAGACACCGCGTAACTCTTCCGTACGGGAGCGGGTCGCCCACGCAGGACACTCGCGATTCGGCCCCCGGGCACACCTCGGGGGGCCGCTCACATGATCGCGGCCCCCCGGACCCGGGACCCGGCCGAACGGCCTGCCCGGACTCGCCGGACGCGCTCCGGCCGGTGTGCGACTTCAGACGCCTGCCTTCTCGTACGCCTCGCGAATGTTGGCGGGAACACGGCCGCGGTCATTGACCTCGTATCCGTTTTCCTTGGCCCAGGCGCGGATTTTCGCGGTGTCCTGGCTCGCGCCGCCACCGGCCGCGGGAGCCGCCGGGGTACGGGTACGGCCACGGGCGGCCCGCGCCCCACCGGCGCGGCGGCCGGCCTTGACATAGGGCTCAAGGGCCTCACGGAGCTTGTCCGCGTTATCGGAGTTGAGGTCGATCTCGTAAGTCTTGCCGTCGAGCGCGAACGTTACGGTCTCGTCCGCCTCGCCGCCGCTGAGGTCATCGAGGAGAAGGACCTGAACCTTCTGTGCCACGGGGCTACTCCTCATTCATGTCGCCGAATACCACTGCTGTTGTACTGCGGACGTAATCAAACCGCTAGGGCTGGGAAAACACAAACCCCAGGTGCGGGATTACCGGGCATCCGATAAGACACGGGCGGACGATCCGGACATAACGGCCATGCGTCGCTTCCGTCAGAGATGCAGCAGCATCCTGCTGTTACCCAATGTGTTGGGCTTGACCCGTTCCAGCCCCAGGAACTCGGCTACTCCCTCGTCATAGGAACGCAGCAGCTCGCTGTACACATCACCGTCCACCGGGGTCTCACCGATCTCGCGGAAGCCGTGCCGGGCGAAGAACTCGACTTCGAAGGTGAGGCAGAAAATGCGCCGGACACCGAGCCACCGTGCCGTCTGGAGCAACTTCTCCAGCACGCGATGCCCTACTCCCTGGCCCTTCAGGAGCGGATCCACCGCGAGCGTGCGCACCTCGGCCAGGTCTTCCCACATGACGTGCAGAGCGCCGCAGGCCACCACCCGGGCGTCGTGGTCCCGCTCGGCCACCCAGAACTCCTGAATGTCCTCGTAAAGCGTCACCGTCGCCTTGTCGAGCAGGAACCCGTCGCGTGAGTAGACATCGATGAGGTGGCGCACCGCGCGGACATCCGTGGTCCTGGCGCGGCGGACGGTGACTTCCGTTGAGGTTTCGGGCACAAGCCGGAGGCTATCGCTGCGTGGCTTCGCCTTCGCCTTCGGGGGCGGCGACCTGTACACCGGGGACATCCACGACGCGCAGCGCGTCGCGCAATGCCTCCGTCTGCTCGGCCGACATCATCCCGAAGAAAGCGACGAGCGCCGCCGCGGCCTTGTCGCTCTCGGTCCATGCGTCATTCATCAAAGCCGCCGAGTAGGCGGCGCGAGTGGAGCCCGCCTCATAGCGATAGGCCCGCCCCTCCTGCTCGCGGCGGACCCAGCCCTTCTGATGGAGGTTGTCCAGGACGGTCATCACCGTCGTATAGGCGATCGAACGCTCACGCCGCAGATCTTCGAGAACTTCCCGCACGGTGACGGGCCGGTTCCACTCCCATACACGGGTCATCACGGTGGGCGGGAAGAGTGCGGCGACGTAGTCCACAGCGGTCGGCCTCCTTGGACGCGCTCGGTTTGAGCCGTCCGACAGACTACCGACCGCTCTGGGCGGAGTTCTCCCCGCGTCCCTCGCTTCCTCCGCCCGGCCCCTCGCCGGGCGGCGCGGGCGGCGCGACGGGGGCCGCCGGCCGCTTGCGGCGCGGCGGGAAGACCTCCGCGGGGGTCGGCACGGGGCGGCGCGGGCGCTGTTCGGCGTTCTGGTCCCCGTCACCGCCTGGGGTGGGGGAACCCTGGGAACCGTTGGACGTAACCATAAACCGACATTAAGTGGTAAGCAGACAAATCGCTCGCCATTGCGTCGGCGGCGGCGTGTTCCGGCTCCCCGCGCGCCGGGCGGCGGGGAACCGGGTCAGGAACGGGAGACGTTCCGCTCGTAGACCAGCCGGAGGCCCACCAGGGTCAGCCAGGGCTCGTGCTCGTCGATGACCGTGGACTCGCGCAGGACCATCGGGGCGAGCCCGCCCGTCGCGATCACCGTCACGTCGTCCGGGTCGTCGGCCAGCTCCCGCGACATGCGCTCGACCATGCCGTCCACCTGTCCGGCGAATCCGTACAGGATGCCGGACTGCATCGACTCCACGGTGTTCTTGCCGATGACGTGGCGCGGCCGGGCCAGCTCCACCTTGCGCAACTGGGCGCCGCGCAGGCCCAGGGCCTCGACGGAGATCTCGATGCCGGGTGCGATCGCCCCGCCCGCGTACTCGCCGCGCGCGGAGACCGCGTCGTAGGTGGTGGCCGTGCCGAAGTCCACGACGATGCAGGGGCCGCCGTACAGCTCGACCGCCGCGACCGCGTTGATGATGCGGTCGGCGCCGACCTCCTTGGGGTTGTCGGTGAGGATCGGCACCCCCGTCTTGACGCCAGGCTCGACCAGCACGGCCGGGATGTCGCCGTAGTACCGCCGGGTCACCTCGCGCAGCTCGTGCAGCACGGAGGGGACCGTGGAGCAGATGGCGATGCCGTCGATGCCGTCGCCCAGCTCCTCGCCGAGCAGCGGATGCATGCCCATCAGGCCCTGCAGGAGCACGGCCAGCTCGTCGGCGGTACGGCGGGACTCGGTGGAGATGCGCCAGTGCTCCACGATCTCCTCGCCGTCGAAGAGACCGAGGACCGTGTGGGTGTTGCCGACGTCGATAGTGAGCAGCATGGTCAGTCGCGCCTCTCGGGGCGGAGGTCGAGCCCGATGTCGAGGATCGGGGCGGAGTGGGTGAGCGCGCCGACCGCCACGTAGTCGACCCCGGTCTCGGCGTAGGCGCGGGCGTCGTCCAGGGTGAGGCGGCCGGACGACTCCAGGACCGCGCGGCCGGCGACGAGGGCCACGGCCCGCCTGGTC
The DNA here is from genome assembly GCF_001493375.1 of Streptomyces specialis. GTDB lineage: Bacteria > Actinomycetota > Actinomycetes > Streptomycetales > Streptomycetaceae > Streptomyces > Streptomyces specialis. Next base: position 715,656 of record NZ_LN929895.1, on the reverse strand, counting down.
TCGTCGGGCGTGAAGTTGTCCAGCAGGATCAGGTCCGCGCCCTCGGCGAGGACGGGCTCGATCTGGTCCAGGCGGTCCACCTCGACCTCCACCGGCACGCCGGGGAACTCCTCGCGGACCTTGCGGAACGCCGCCGCGACCCCGCCGGCGGCGATCACGTGGTTGTCCTTGACCAGCGCGGCGTCCGACAGGGACATGCGGTGGTTGACGCCGCCGCCGCAGCGGACGGCGTACTTCTCCAGGGCGCGCAGGCCCGGCGTCGTCTTGCGGGTGTCGCGGACCCGGGTGCGGGTGCCCTCCAGCGCGTCGGCCCAGGCGCGGGTGGCCGTGGCGATGCCGGAGAGGTGGCACAGCAGGTTGAGGGCGCTGCGTTCGCCGGTGAGCAGGTCACGGGTGCGGGTGGTGACGGACAGCAGCACCTGTCCCGGCTCGACGCGGTCGCCGTCCGCGACGTGCCGCTCCACCTCGAACTCGTCGGTGCAGACGATCGACAGCACGGCCTCCGCGATGTGCAGCCCGGCGACGGTACCGGCCCGGCGGGCCACGAAGTCGCCGGTCGCGACCGAGTCCTCCGGCACGGTGGCCACGGTGGTCACGTCCACGCCGTTGTCGAGATCCTCCTCGACGGCGAGGTGCGCGATGTCCTCGACCTGTACCGGGTCGAGTCCCCCGGCCGCCAGCAGCGCGACCAGGTCGGGGTCGAGGCCGCACTCCAGCGGGTCGTGGCCCGCGAAGTCCTCGCCGCCGCAGCCGCAGTCGTCGCCGCAGCCACCGGCCGGCTCGTCCTCGCCCGGCCTGCTGCCGATGGGCAGCAGGGTCAGCTCTACGGGCAGGGCCCGGTGGGATTCGGGGCTGGTCACGGCTGGTGGGTCTCCTCGGTGGCGGTGGCGTCCGTCGGCGGGAACGCGGTGGTCTCGGTTGGGGCGGCGTGCAGGGTCGGGCCCGCGTCCCCGGGCCGCAGGGTGAGGACGAGGTGGCGCCGCCAGTGGGCATCGTCCCGCCCCTGGTGGTCCTCGCGCCAGTGACAGCCGCGCGTCTCCGCGCGGTGCCCGGCGGCGGCGACCAGCACCCGTGCGACCAGATGCAGATTAGCCGTCTCCCAGGTGTCGGTGCCCGGCTCGGCCGGCTTGCGGTCCTCGCCGCCCGCGAGCGCGTCCAGCGCCCGGGCGGCGGCGGCCAGGCTCCCGGCGGAGCGCAGCACTCCGGCGCCCTCGGTCATGACCCGCTGGATCGTGGCGCGGGCCCCCGCCGGACCCGGCCCGGGACTGCTGCCGCCGGAGGCCCGCGCCACGATCCATGTAAGTGCGTGGTGATAAAGACGAGAAGAGCGTGTAAGGAGGAGTAAGAGGGGAGAACGTGGGCTGTTTTTTTTTCAAGGAGGATACGGCATAGGAGATTGCTGCCTGTCTCGTGGGCGCGGAGATGTGTAAAAGAGTCGGGTGCACGCCCGTGCAGGCGGTCTCGCCGCAGGCGTACAGGCCCGGCACGGTGGTGCGGCCGGACAGGTCGGTACGGACCCCGCCGGAGGCGTAGTGCGCGGCGGGGGCGATGGGGATCGGGGCGGCAACCGGGTCGATGCCGTGGGCGCGGCAGGCGGCGAGGATGGTGGGGAAACGGCTCTCCCACATCGCGGCGCCGAAGTGCCGGGCGTCGAGGAACATGTGCGTGGTGCCTCGTTCGCGCATGCGCCGGGTGATGGCCTTGGCGACGATGTCGCGCGGCGCCAGTTCGGCCAGCTCGTGCTGCCCGGCCATGAACCGCACGCCGTCCGCGTCCACCAGGTGCGCGCCCTCGCCGCGCACGGCCTCCGAGATCAGCGGCTGCTGGCCCTCCGCGTCCGGCCCGAGATACAGGACGGTCGGGTGGAACTGGACGAACTCCAGGTCGGAGACCTCCGCCCCGGCCCGTAGCGCCAGGGCGACGCCGTCGCCGGTGGAGACGGGCGGGTTGGTGGTCGCGGAGAAGATCTGGCCCATGCCCCCGGTCGCCAGTACGACGGCCGGCGCGTGGACCGCGCCGACGCCGTCGTGCCGACCCTCGCCCATGACGTGCAGCGTCACCCCGGCGGCGCGGCCGGCGGCGTCCTTGAGCAGGTCGAGCACGAGGGCGTTCTCGACCGTCTCGATGCCGGCCGCGCGCACCGCGGCCACCAGCGCGCGGGAGATCTCCGCGCCGGTCGCGTCGCCCCCGGCGTGCGCGATACGGCGGCGGTGGTGGCCGCCCTCGCGGGTCAGCGCGATCGCCCCGTCCGGGTCGGCGTCGAACCGCGCGCCGAGCGCGATCAGCCGCCGCACCGCGGCCGGGCCTTCGGTGACCAGCGCCTCGACGGCCGTCTCGTCGCACAGCCCGGCGCCCGCGACCAGCGTGTCCGCCAGGTGCTGGGCGGGGGTGTCGCCCTCGCCGAGCGCGGCGGCGATGCCGCCCTGCGCCCAGCGGGTGGAGCCGTCGTCCAGCCGCGCCTTGGTGACGATGACGGTCCGGCGGCCGGCGGCGGCGCAGCGCAGGGCGGCGGTCAGGCCCGCCACGCCGGAGCCGACGACGACGACCTCCGCCTCGACGGCCCAGCCGGGGGCGGGCGCGGGCAGCGCGGCCGGGACAGCCGGGAGCGGCAGAGCGGGTATCGCCCCGGGGGTGGTCATGCGGCTGCTCCCAGGGTGAGGCGCGCGTTGTCGATCAGGCGGGTGGTGCCGACGCGGGCGGCGACGGCCAGGATCGCCGCGCCGGTGTGGCCGGCGGGGGCCTCGGGGAAGTCCGCGGGGTCCACGAGCGCCAGGGAGTCCAGGGCGAGCGGCGGCTCGGCGGCGGCGGCCTCGTCCAGCACGGCGCGGGCCGCGGCCCGCGCGCCGGTCGCGTCGCTGTGCCGCGCGGCGGCGGCCAGCGCCCGGGACAGCGCCAGCGCGGTGCGGCGCTCGGGCCCGGACAGGTACCGGTTGCGGCTGGAGAGGGCCAGGCCGTCCGGCTCGCGCACGGTGGGAACGCCGACGATCTCGACCGGGAAGTCCAGGTCGGCGACCATGCGGCGGATCAGGGCGAGCTGCTGCGCGTCCTTCTCGCCGAACAGCGCGACGTCCGGCCGGGTGAGGTGGAGCAGCTTGGCGACGACGGTCAGCATCCCGTCGAAGTGCCCGGGACGGGACGCGCCCTCCAGCCGTTCCCCCAGCGGCCCGGCGGCGAGCCGCACCTGCGGCGCGCCGCCCGGGTACATCGCGGAGTCGGCCGGGGCGAACACCGCGTCGGCGCCGGCCGCCGCAGCGACCCGCACGTCGGCGTCCAGCGTGCGCGGGTACCGGTCGAAGTCCTCGCCCGCGCCGAACTGGAGCGGGTTCACGTAGACCGTCACCACGACCCGGCCGCCGGGGCCGACCCGTTCCCGGGCGGCCCTGATGTTCGCGGCGTGGCCCTCGTGGAGGGCGCCCATCGTCATGACGACGGCCCGGCGCGTGCCGGGCGCGTCCGGCGCGTACAGCTCGCGCAGTTCCTCGGCGCGGCGCGCCACCGGCAGGGTCATCGCTCTCCTCCGTCCGTGCCCGGGCCCGGGCCGCCCGTGCCCCGCTCGCCGTCGGCGAGGACGCCGAGCAGCGCCTCGGCCAGCTCCGGCTTCAGCAGCCCGTGGTCCAGCGCCCGGTCGGCGGTGGTGCGGGCCATCGCCAGGTATCCCGCCAGGGCGTGCGGGGCGTGGGCGCGCAGCTCGGCGACGTGCGCCGCGACCGTGCGGGCGTCGCCCCGGGCGACCGGACCGGTCAGGGCGGCGTCGCCGGAGCGCAGCGCGTTGTCCAGGGCGGCGCCCAGCAGCGGGCCGAGCATCCGGTCGGGGGCGGTCACGCCCGCGGTGCGCAGCAGTTCGAGGGACTGGGCGACGAGGGTGACCAGGTGGTTGGCGCCCAGCGCGAGGGCCGCGTGGTAGAGCGGGCGGGCGCTCTCCTCGATCCACTCGGGCTCGCCGCCCATCTCGATGACCAGCGCCTCGGCGGCGAGCCGCAGCTCGGCCGGCGCGGTCACCCCGAACGAGCAGCCCGCCAGCCGCTGCACGTCCACGGGCGTGCCGGTGAACGTCATGACCGGGTGCAGCGCCAGCGGCAGCGCCCCCGCCCGCAGTGCCGGGTCCAGCACGCCGGTGCCGTACCGGCCGGAGCAGTGCGTCACCAACTGGCCGGGCCGGACCGCGCCGGTCTCGGCCAGCCCGGCGACCAGCCCGGGCAGCGCGTCGTCGGGGACGGTGAGCAGCACCAGATCGGCGCGGGCCAGCACCTCGTCGGGCGCGACCAGCGGCACGCCGGGCAGCAGCGCCTCGGCGCGGCGGCGGGCGGCGTCGGAGACGCCGGCCCCGGCCCCCGGCCGGGGGCCCGCCATGCGCAGCGCGGCGGCGAGCGCCGGCCCGACGCGGCCGGCGCCCACGACGCCGACGCGCAGCCGGGCGGGGCGGTCACGCGCCTCGGTGCCCCGGGGGGCGTTGGCGGCGTTCACGACGGCTCGTGCCTCTTTCGGTCAGGCGTTCCGGTCCGTGTCTTCGGTACCGGACGTCGCTCCATGCTACGGCCGCCCGCCGCCCCCGGGCGTACGGCGTCAGCGCCCGCCGGCCCGCACCAGGCCCGTCTCATACGCCAGGACGACCGCCTGCACGCGGTCCCGGAGGCCGAGCTTGGCCAGGATGCGCCCCACATGGGTCTTGACCGTGGCCTCCGAGACGAACAGCCGTTTGGCGATCTCGCCGTTGGACAGGCCCTGCGCGATCAGCATCAGGACCTCCCGCTCGCGGTCCGTGAGCTGGTCGATCTCCGGGTGGGCCGCGACGTCGGACGTCGGCAGCAGCGTCACGAACCGGTCCAGCAGGCGCCGGGTGGTGGAGGGGGCGACGACGGCGTCGCCGCTGTGCACGGCCCGGATCGCGCCGAGCAGCTCGTCCGGCGGCACGTCCTTGAGGAGGAAACCGGCCGCGCCCGCCTTGAGCCCGGAGAACGCGTACTCGTCGAGGTCGAAGGTGGTGAGGATGAGCACCTTCGGGTCGCCGGGGCCGCCGCCGCCCTCCTGGCAGACGCGCCGCGTGGTCTCGACGCCGTCCAGGCGCGGCATGCGCACGTCCATCAGCACGACGTCCACGGAGGTGGACCGCAGCACGTCCAGCGCCTCCAGGCCGTCCCCCGCCTCCGCCACCACCTCCATGTCGGGCTGGGCGGCCAGCACCATCTTGAACCCGGTTCGCAACAGAACCTGATCGTCCACGAGCATGACCCGGATCGGCATGGCCGGTCCCCCTCGGTTAGTCGTTGGCTGCCAGCGGCAGCGTGGCACTGATCCGGAAACCGCCGCCCGGCCGGGGGCCCGCCTTCAGGACGCCGCCGACCATACCGACCCGCTCCCGCATCCCGATCAGCCCCTGGCCGAGGCCGTCGGCCCCGCGCTCCCCGTACAGCTCGTGCTGCGCGCCGCGGCCGTCGTCCTCGGCGAGAACGGTCAGCGCGTCGCTGCCGTACTCCAGCCGGACCGTCGCGCCGACGTCGGGGCCGCCGTGCTTGCGGGTGTTCGTCAGGGCCTCCTGGACGATCCGGTACGCCGTCAGCTCCACGCCGCTGGGCAGCGGCCTGGGCGTGCCGTCGATGCGGAAGTCCACCGGCAGCCCGGTGTCCCTGACCTGGTCCACGAGATCGGCGAGCTGCTCGACGCCGGGCTGCGGCACGTAGTCCAGGGAGCCGGCGGCGGGGTCCTCGCCGCGCAGCACGCCCAGCAGCCGGCGCATCTCCGTGAGCGCCTGGCGGCCGGTGCCGGAGATGGTGTGCAGCGCGTTGCGGGTCTGCTCCGGCGCGGTGTCCAGCACGTAGGCGGCGCCGTCGGCCTGGACGACCATCACCGACACGTTGTGCGCGACGACGTCGTGCAGCTCGCGGGCTATCCGGGCGCGTTCGGCCGCGACGGCCATCCGGGCCTGCGTCTCCCGCTCCTGCTCCAGCCGGGCGGCGCGCTCCTCCAGCTCCGCGTAGTACGCCCGGCGGGTGCGCAGCGAGTCCCCGAGCACCCAGGCGAGGCAGAACGCGATGGTGAGGAACAGCACGGAGACGACCGTCTCGACCGGCGTCTCACCCTCGGCCTCGCCGGGCCAGCGGAGCGTGGAGACCGTGGGCGCCAGCAGGGCACCGGCCAGCGCCAGCCGCGACAGGCCGCGGTCGGTGCCGCAGGCGACGGTGAAGGTGATGATGAGGAACGCGAAGTTCGACGGGAGCGGCGGCACGTCGGCGACGAGCTGGAACAGGCCGCCGGCGAAGGCGAGTCCGAGCATCTTCCGCGGCGCCGCGCGGCGCCAGGTGACGACGGCGGCGTGGACGAGGGAGACGGCCATGCCGCGCAGCTCCGGCCCCTCGTACCCCGTCTCGCCCTGCACGGCGATTGTCAGGAAGGATGACATCAGCAATACGAAGGCCCAGAAGCCGTCGACCCATGTCGGGTGCCGGCGCAGGAAATCGTAGAGCCTGTTCACGTCACCCAGAGTAGGCACTGCGTGCGGCTGGGGAGTCAACCGGACGGCCGATACGTGAAGCGCTCAACTACTCCTCAAGGTGGACGGTGGGGTGGAGACGGTCAGGGGCGACGAGGCCGGTGACACGGCGAACGGGGAGGCGGGACGGCGCGTGGACGGCGAAGCGCCCGAGGAAACGCCCGGCGAGGCCGTCGGCTGGCGCGCGGCGGCCGAGCGGGCGCTGTACGGGCCGAACGGGTTCTTCCTGCGGGAGGCACCGGCGGCGCACTTCCGGACGGCGGTGCACGCCTCGCCGCTGTTCGCGCGGGCGGTGGCCGAGCTGCTCACGCGGGTGGACGAGGCGCTGGGCCGCCCGGCGGAGCTGGCGTTCACCGACGTCGGTGCGGGCCGGGGCGAGCTGGTCGCCGGGGTGCTGGCCGCGCTGCCGCCCGCCGTCGCGGCGCGGGTGCGGCCGTGCGCGGTGGAACGGGCCCCCCGCCCGGCGGGGCTCGACCCCCGGATCGACTGGCGGGCGGAGCCGCCGCCGGGCGCGGAGGGCCTGCTGTTCGCCAACGAGTGGCTGGACAACGTGCCGCTCGACATCGCCGAGCGCGGCGGTGACGGCGTGGTCCGGTACGTCCTGGTGGTCCCGTCCACCGGCGAGGAACGTCCCGGCGCGCCCGTGACCGGCCCGGACGCGGCGGGGCTGCGCCGCTGGTGGCCGCTGCCGCGCGAGGAGGGCGCCCGCGCGGAGATCGGGCTGCCGCGCGACCTCGCGTGGGCGCGGGCGGTGGGCAGCCTGGCCCGGGGTCTCGCGGTGGCCGTGGACTACGCGCACCTGCGCGCGGACCGGCCGCCGTTCGGCACGCTCACCGGCTACCGGCACGGGCGCGCGGTGCCGCCCGTCCCGGACGGCACCCGGGACCTGACCGCGCACGTGGCGCTGGACGCGTGCGCCGGGCCCGGCGCGGTGCTGCTGCCGCAGCGCCGGGCGCTGCGCGCCCTCGGCGTGACCGGGGGGCGCCCGCCGCTGGCGATGGCCACGGCCGACCCCGCCGGGTACGTACGGGCGCTGGCCGCAGCGGGCGAGGCGGCGGAGCTGACCGACCCGGCGGGGCTCGGCGGCTTCACCTGGCTGATCCAGCCGGTGGGCATCGGCGCCCCGCCGCTCTGAGTCGGCCCGGCCGCGCCGGCCGCGTGCCGGCTACTTGTCGATGTCGCCGACGATGAAGAAGAACGAGCCGAGGATCGCGACCATGTCGGCCACCAGCGTCCCCGGCAGCAGCTCCCCCAGCACCGAGATGTTGTTGTACGAGGCGGTGCGGAGCTTCAGGCGGTACGGCGTCTTCTCGCCCTTCGACACCAGGTAGTAGCCGTTGACGCCCAGCGGGTTCTCCGTCCAGGCGTACGTGGCGCCCTCCGGCGCCTTCAGCACCTTGGGCAGCCGCTGGTTCACCGGGCCCGGCGGCAGCTCGGCGAGCCGGTCGAGGCAGGCGTCGGCGAGATCCAGCGCGTTCGCCGTCTGCTCGAACAGCACCTCCATCCGGGCCCGGCAGTCCCCGGCCTCCCGGGTGGCGACGCGCAGCACGTCCCGCAGCTCCCCGTACGCCAGGTACGGCTCGTCGCGGCGCAGGTCGAAGTCGACGCCGCGGGCCCGCGCGATGGGGCCGGACACCCCGTAGGCGCAGGCCAGTTCGGGGCTGAGCACGCCGACGCCGGTGGTGCGGGCGAGGAACACCTCGTTGCCCAGCACCAGATCGTCCAGTTGCGCGAGCCGCGTGCGGACCGCCGCGACCGCCTGCCGGGCCCGGCCGGTCCAGCCGGCCGGCAGGTCCTCCTTCAGGCCGCCGACGCGGTTGAACATGTAGTGCATCCGGCCGCCGGACACCTCCTCCATCACCTGCTGGAGGCTCTCGCGCTCGGTGAAGGAGTAGAAGATCGGTGTGATGCCGCCCAGTTCCAGCGGATAGGAGCCGAGGAACATCAGGTGGTTCAGCACCCGGTTCAGCTCGGCGAGCAGCGTGCGCAGCCACACCGCGCGCTCGGGGACCTCCATGCCGAGCATCCGCTCGACGGCGAGGACCACGCCCAGCTCGTTGGAGAACGCCGACAGCCAGTCGTGCCGGTTCGCCAGCACGATGATCTGCCGGTAGTCACGCGCCTCGAAAAGCTTCTCCACGCCCCGGTGCATGTAGCCGACGACCGGCTCGGCGCGCGAGATGCGCTCCCCGTCCAGCGTGAGGCGCAACCGCAGGACACCGTGGGTGGCCGGGTGCTGGGGGCCGATGTTCAGCACCATGTCGGTGCTCTCGGCGGCCCCGCCGATCCCGACCGTCGTGTGCGCCGTCTCCGCCATGCGCGCCAGTCTCGCACCTTCTCCGCCCTCTTCCAGCCCCCGTCCCCGCTCTAAGCTTTCCGGCATGGACACGGTGGCACAGGGACCGGCACCGGACGGGGGGTCCGAGGCGGCGGGCGGTGAGCGCTGGCGGGCGATCGAACCCGGCCTGCTCCGCATGCGACGGCTGCTCCTCGTCCTGTGGCTGGGCCCGCCCGCGCTGGCCGCCGCCGTGCTGCCGCCGCTCTTCACGGACGGCCTCTGGTCGCTCCTCGCGGTGCCGCCGGTGGCGGTGGCGGCCGGGAGCTGGCCGGCGCTCGGCCGCAACTGGCGGTCCTGGCGCTATCTCGAACGCGACGACGACCTCCTCATCAGCCGGGGCGTCCTGTGGCGGCAGCTCACGGTCGTCCCCTACGGCCGGATGCAACTGGTGGAGGTCACGTCGGGGCCGCTGGAGCGCCGCTTCGGCCTGGCCCGGCTCCAGCTCCACCCCGCGGCGGCGGCCCCCGACGCCACCGTCCCCGGCCTCGCCCCCGCCGAGGCGGAACGGCTGCGCGACCGGCTCACCGAGCTGGGCGAGGCCCGCTCGGCGGGGCTGTGACCCCGGTGCCCCCCGCGCCCGGGGACGGCATCCCCGCCGGGAGCGGCAAGCGGCTCCACCCGCTGACCCCGTGGCGGCGGGCATGGGCACCGCTGGCGGGCCTCTTCGCGGTCGTCGCGCAGAACGCCGACCAGCTCCGCACCTGGACCGCCTCGCTCGGCACCGGCCGGTCGCTGGCGCTGGTCGCCACCGTCCTGGTCTGCGCCTCCGGCTACGGCTGGCTGTCCTGGCGCGTCACCCGCTACCTGGTGACCGACACCGAACTGCGCATCAGGACCGGGCTGCTGTTCCGCCGCAGCGCGCACCTGCGCCTGGACCGAATCCAGTCCGTGGACATCACCCGGCCGCTGCTGGCCAGGGCGCTGGGCGTGGCCAAGCTGAAGATGGACGTGGTCGGCTCCGGCTCGGCGGACGAGCTGGCGTTCCTCGACGAGAACGAGGCGCGTGACCTGCGCGCGGAGCTGCTGGCCCGCGCCGCCGGGATCGCCCCGGAGGCGGCGCCCACGGCGGGCGAGGCGCCGGCGCGGGCGCTGTACCGGGTGCGGACCGAGGACCTGGCGTGGGCGCTGGCGCTGCTGGGCAGCGCGTGGGGGTTCCTGCTGGGGGCGCTGGTCCTGGCGCCGCTGGTGTGGGTGGCGACCGGCAGCCTCTTCGCGGCGCTGGTGGTCGTGCTGCCGATGCTGGCCGCGGTCTGGCGGGGCAGCCTGGGCGCCTTCCTCACGCAGTACGGCTGGACGGTCAGCGAATCACCGGACGGGCTGCGCCTGGACCACGGCCTGCTCCAGCGCGACCACGCCACCGTGCCGCCGGGCCGGGTGCAGTCGGTGCGGATCGTGGAGCCGCTGCTGTGGCGGGCGCGCGGCTGGGTCCGGGTGGAGCTGGAGGTCGCGGGCGCGGGCAACGAGAGCGGCCTGCTGCTGCCGGTCGCGCCCCGCGCGGTGGCCGGCGCGCTGATCGGCCGCATCCTGCCCGCGGTGGACCTGGAACAGGCCCTGGCCTCGGTCCACCGCGCGCCCCGCCGGGCCCGCTGGGCGGTCCCGGTCTGGCGCGTCGGCTACGGACACGGCGTGACGGACGCGGTGTTCGTGGCCCGCCAGGGCCGGCTGCGGCTGCGGCACACGCTCGTGCCGCACGCGAAGGTGCAGAGCGTGCGGCTGACGCAGGGGCCGTGGGCGCGGAAGCTGCGGCTGGCCCACATCCACGTGGACCACGGCGCGAACGGCACGGCGACCGCCCGCCTCCAGGACGCCGACCACGCCACCCGCGAGGTCGCCGCCCAGGCCACCCGCTCCCGCCTGAGCCGCCGCCGGGCCACCCCGGAACGCTGGCTGACGGGCCCCCCGGCGGCGCCGGAGGCCACGGACGGCACGAACGACACGGCCTGACCCGTGCCCCGCGTACGCGCTCGCACCCGGCGTCGTCACGCCGCCGCTCGCCGGGGCGGCCCGGACGACGGTCAGCACGACGAGGCCGCACGGGGACGACGCGGGCCGGGCCGTTCCCCCTGCGGCGTCCGCCGCGCCCTGTCTGCCGCCCGGCACTCCGGGCACGTCAGGACGGCGGTGAGGCACGCCCGGCAACTGCCGCACCGGGCCGGGTCAGAGGTCCTCGTCCGGGGAGGTGCCGAGGGCGTCCTCGTCGCCGTCCGTTTCCTCCTCGTCGTCGTCGATCAGCACCGGTGAGCCGTGGTGCGACCAGAGCTTCCACGCGCCGTCCCCGGTGCGGCGGAAGACGTTGGTCGCCACGACGAGCCCGCCGACCAGTGGCCCGGCGGTGCCGTCGGCCTCGGCGGGGCCGCCGCTGAGGATGTTCTCGGTGCAGGTCACCAGGGCGGTGTCGCCCAGTACGGAGACCTCGACATCGGTCAGGAAGAACTGGATGTACTCGGTGTTCGCCATGATCAGCGCGTAGGAACGGATCACCTCGCCGCGCCCGCTGATCACCGGCCAGCCGGGGTGGACGACGCTGACGCCGTCGTCGAGCCACTGCTCGGACATCGCCTCCAGGTCGCCGCGCTCCAGCGCGTCGTACAGCGCGGTGTTGGCGGCGGACACCGCCTCGACGTCCTTCGGGGCGCCGCTCACGCGGCTCCCTCCCCGCCCGCGCCGGTGACGGCCCGCACCACCCGTACCGCGTCGGCGCTGGCCCGCACCTCGTGCACGCGCACCGCCCAGGCGCCCGCGCGGGCGGCCAGCGCGGTGACGGCGGCGGTCGCCGCGTCCCGCTCGCGGGCGGGCGGCGGGGTGCCGTCGGGCCGGGCCACCACCCGGCCCAGGAACCGCTTTCTGGAGGCCGCGATCAGCAGCGGCAGGCCCAGTTCGGCGCGCAGCCGGTCCACGGCGGCCACCAGCGCCAGGTCGTGCCCGGCCCGCTTGGCGAACCCCAGGCCGGGGTCGGTGACGATCCGGTCCGCCGCGATCCCGCCCGCCACCGCGGCGTCCAGGCTCGCGCGCAGTTCGCCGATCACCTCGGTCACCACGTCTCCGTATACGGCGCGGTCGTTCATGTCGACGCTCTGGCCGCGCCAGTGCATCACGACGAACGGCACCTCCGCGTCCGCCACCACCGGCACCATCCGGGCGTCGGCGCGTCCGCCGCTCACGTCGTTGACGAGCCGGGCGCCCGCCGCGACCGACCGCTCGGCGACGGAGGCCCGCATGGTGTCCACGCTGACGACGACGCCCTCACCGGCCAGTTCCCGCACCACGGGGATGACCCGCCGCAACTCCTCCGCCTCGTCCACCCGCGTCGCGCCGGGCCGCGTCGACTCCCCGCCGACGTCCACGAGATCCGCGCCCTCGGCCACCAGATCCAGGCCGCGCTTGACCGCGGACTCGACGTCGAACCCCCGCCCGCCGTCGGAGAAGGAGTCCGGTGTGACGTTGACCACCCCCATGACCGCGCAGCGGTCCCACCGGGGCAGACCGGTCACCTGGCCGTGCGAGATGCTCATGCCACCAGGGTAGGGGCAGCGGTCCCGGCCCCGGGCCGCGCGGGAACACCGCCGGGGCGGACGGTGCTGACAGGGGGGTCGAGGTCTCGCAGGTAGATTCGAATACCGGACCGAGGCGTCATGCCGCCGCCACCCGACCGAGGGAGTGACCGCCGTGGACAGAATCGCCTTGCGCGGACTGCGTGCCAGAGGCTTTCACGGCGTGCTCCCGAGGGAACGTGCCGAGGGACAACCGTTCGTCGTCGATGTCGTCCTGGGCCTCGACACCCGTCCCGCGGCCGAGACCGACGACCTGGCCAGGACCGTGCACTACGGCGTCGTGGCCGAGGAGGTCACCGCCCTGATCGCGGGCGAGCCCTGTGACCTGCTGGAGACGCTGGCCCAGCGCATCGCCGACCGCTGCCTGACGCACGACGCCGTGCGGGAGGTGGAGGTGACGGTGCACAAGCCGGAGGCGCCGATCACCGTTCCCTTCGACGACGTGTCCCTCACCATCACGCGGAGCCGAGCATGACCCCCGATGCCCCGTCCTCCCCCGATCCGACCGTCCAGCCGGTGCCCGCGTCCGTCGTGCGGCAGGTGGACGCCGCCGACTCGACGCTCCACAACCCCAGGACCGCCGTGCTGTCCCTCGGCAGCAACCTCGGCAACCGCCTGGAGACCCTTCAGGGCGCGGTCGACGCGCTCGCCGACACCCCGGGCCTGAAGGTGAAGGCCGTCTCCCCCGTCTACGAGACCGAGCCGTGGGGCGTCGAGCCCGGCACCCAGGGCGCGTACCTCAACGCCGTGGTGCTGCTGCGGACCACGCTGCCGCCGTCCTCGCTGCTGGAGCGGGCCCACGCGGTGGAGGAGGCGTACCAGCGGGTCCGCCACAGCCACTGGGGTCCGCGGACCCTGGACGTGGACATCGTGGCGTACGAGGGCATCGTCTCCGGCGACCCGGCGCTCACCCTGCCCCATCCACGGGCCCACGAACGGGCTTTCGTGCTGGCGCCGTGGCACGATGTCCAGCCCGACGCCGTTGTCCCCGGACGGGGCACGGTCGCCGGGCTGCTGTCGGAGGTGGCGGGGCAGGGCGTGACGCTCCGGTCGGACCTCGGGCTCGTCGTCCCGGACTGACCCCGGGGCCGACCGGGTCCTGAGCCGGGTGGCTGCGGCAGACTACGACTTCGGACCATTCACGACGAGGGGCGCGCACAGCGGTGAACCAACTGCGGATCGCGACACTGGCCGGCTTGTTCGCGGCGGCGACGGCGCTCGCCTGGGCGGGGGCCGGCCTGTGGGACTCCCTCGGCAACACGCTGCCCGCCGTGCCGCTGCTCGCGCCCGTCATCCTCGGTCTGATCGCCGCCACTCTGCTGGCGACGGCCCTGTCGCTGCGCGCGCGCCTGCGGGCGCAGCGCGAGCGGCGGCCGGGCGCCAGGCCGGTGGACCGGCTGATGGCGGCCCGCGCGGTCGTCTTCGGCCAGGCCAGCGCGCTGGTCTCGGCGCTGATGGCCGGCGGGTACGGCGGGTTCGGCCTCTATCTGGCGATGGAGCGGCTGGACGTGCCCAACCGCCGGGACCAGGCGCTGTACGCCGGGCTCGCGGTGCTGGCGGGCTTCGCGGTGGTGGCGGCGGCCCTGCTGCTGGAACGGGTCTGCCGCCTGCCGGACGGCGACGAGAACGACGAGGGCGGGAACGGCCCGGTGGGCTCGCCCGTCTGAGCCACCGGCTACGGGCCCTTGGCGATGTCCAGTTCGACCGCCGCGCGGTCCACGGCCCGCGCGTCCGCCTCGATCGAGCGCCGCAGCGCCTCGTGCAGGCCGCCGGGGGTCAGCACGCCGAGGAAGCGGTCGTCCTCGTCGAGCACCGCGATCCAGCCCGCGTCGTACTGGAGCATCGTGGAGAACGCCTGTTTCAGCGACGAGCCCAGCGGCAGCCACGCCTCCATCCGCCGCGCGCGGTCGGCGACCCGCCCGTCCCCCGCGTCCGCGCCGCCCCCGCCGCCGTCGCCGGGCTCCGGCAGCGGGAGCCAGCCGTGCAGGCCGTCGTCCCCGTCCAGCGACAAGGCCCCGCGGCCGCCCCCGCCGCGCAGCCCGTCCGACGCCAGCGAGGAGGCATGGCTCCCAGCGCGTCGTAGGGGCTCGGGGCCTCCCGGACGAGGGCGGCGGCCGGGTCCGTGCCGGCGTCGGGCCGGGCGGGCGGGCGCAGCCAGCGGCGCGGCCTGCCGTCCGCGCCGACCAGGACGGCGCGCGGGGCACCGCCGGCGTCCTCCGCTCCGGCCCCGGCCGGGTCCTCGCGGGCCATGTCCTCGCGGGCCGGGTCGTCGCGGGCCGGATCCTCGGTGACCACGTCGACGGGGTCCAGCGGGAGGGTGCCGACGGGCACCAGGCGCAGTCCGCGGATCGCGGCTCCCGAACCGATGAACGACGCGACGAAGTCGTCGGCGGGGGCGGCGAGGATCGCGGCGGGCGTGTCGTACTGCGCGATGCGGGCCTGCTCGCCGAACAGGGCGATCCGGTCGCCGAGTTTGACCGCCTCGGTCACGTCGTGGGTGACGAGCACGATGGTCTTGCGGATCTTGGCCTGGAGGTCGAGGAACTCGTCCTGGAGCCGCTCCCGCGTGACCGGGTCCACCGCGCCGAACGGCTCGTCCATCAGCAGCACCGGCGGGGCCGCCGCCCGCGCCCGCGCCACGCCGACCCGTTGCCGCTGGCCGCCGGAGAGCTGGTCCGGGTAGCGGCTCCCGTACACCGACGGGTCCAGGCCGACCAGTTCCAGCAGTTCCGCCGCCCGCCTGCGGGCGTCCGCGCGCCGCCGGCCGAGCAGCAGCGGGACGGTGGCGGTGTTGTCGAGCACGGTCCGGTGCGGGAAGAGGCCGACCTGCTGGATCACGTAGCCGATGCGGCGGCGCAGCTTCACCGGGTCGTAGGAGGCGACGTCCTGCCCGTCGAGCAGGACGCGGCCCTCGGTGGGCTCCTCCAGGCGGTTGACCATCTTCATGGTGGTGGTCTTGCCGCAGCCGGAGGGGCCGACCAGGGTGACCAGCTCGCCCTCCGCCACATCGAGGTCGAGGTCGTCCACGGCCACGGTCCCGTCGGGGTACCGCTTGGACACGTGCTCGAAGCGCAGCATGTTCATCATGTTGTCAGATTCAGCGGCTAGGGTGTCGGAACATGAGTGCGGCCACTGCCGAAAGCTGTCTTACGGCGAACGAGTGGATCTGCGGTGAATATGTGAGCAGCCGCGCCGAGGAACTGACCGACGCCACCGTGGAGCACGTCCTGATCACGGTCACCGCCGTCGCCATCGCCGTCCTCGTCGCCCTGCCGCTCGCGCTCCTCGCCCGCCGCTGGCGGTTCGCGGCCGGCGGCATCCTGGGCCTGACCACCGTCCTCTACACCGTGCCGACGCTAGCGATGTACGCCCTGCTGCTCCCCGTCTTCGGCATCTCGATGTCGGTCGTCATCTGCGGTCTGGTGCTCTACTCGCTGACGATCCTGGTGCGGAACATGCTGACCGGCCTCCAGTCCGTTCCCGAGGAGGCCCGCGAGGCCGCCGTCGGACTCGGCTACGGCCGCGGGCGCATGCTGTTCGCGATCGAGCTGCCCCTCGCGCTGCCCGCCCTGATGGCCGGCATAAGGATCGCGACCGTCTCCGCCGTCTCCCTGACCACGGTCGGCGCCATCGTCGGCTACGGCGGCCTCGGCAACCTCATCTACAGCGGCATGCACAGCTACTTCAAGGCTCAGGTGCTCACCGCCTCGGCGCTGTGCGTCGCCCTCGCCGTGCTGGCCGACGTGGCGCTGCTGACCGTGCAGCGGCTGATCACCCCGTGGACCCGCGCGGGCGGCGCGAAACGGCGCGGGCCCGTTCCCCGGGACTCGGTCCTGGACGTCCCGGGGACGGTGTGACATGGACGTGATCGGCGAAGCGTGGACCTGGCTGACCACCGGATCGCACTGGTCCGGCGAGTCCGGGATCACCCACCGGCTGGGCGAGCACCTCTACCTCACCGGCGTCTGCCTGCTGATCTCCTGCGCCGTCGCCCTCCCCGTCGCCTTCTGGCTCGGCCACGGCGGCGGACGGCGGCTCGGCGGCGCCCTGGCCATCAACATCTCCAACGCCGGACGCGCCATCCCCACGTTCGCCGTCCTGGTGCTGCTGACCCTCAGCCCGCTCGGCCGCCACGGCGAGCTGCCCACCATCCTGGCGCTGGTCCTCTTCGCGATCCCGCCCCTGCTGACCAACGCCTACGTCGGCGTCTCCGAGGCCGACCGAGGCGTCGTGGAGGCCGCCCGCGGCATGGGCATGTCGCGCCGACAGGTGCTGGCGCGAGTCGAACTCCCGCTGGCGTTCCCGCTGATCATGACCGGCGTCCGCACCGCGGCAGTGCAGATCGTCGCCACCGCCACCCTCGCCGCGCTGGCCGGCGGCGGCGGGCTCGGCCGCGTCATCACCGCCGGCTTCGCCCGCTACCACACCGAGCAGGTCGTCGCCGGAGCCGTCGTCGTGGCGCTGCTCGCGCTGGCCGTCGAGGGCCTGCTGGTGCTGGCCCAGCGCCTGTTCGACCCCAACCGCCGCCGCCCCCGGCCCGGCGACGCCGCGCCGCCCCGACCGACCCACCACCCGACACAGCTCCCGACGCGACCCTCGACGCAGCCCCGACCCGATGGACGGAGACTCCCGTGACCGCGACTTCCCCCTCCCACAGACGCCGCACGCTCCTGGCCGTGAGCGCCCTCACCGCCCTGTCCCTGTCCCTGGCCGCCTGCGGCGGCGACGACCTGGAGGAGAAGGGCGGCAGCGGGGAGGAAGGCGGCGGCGGCTCGCTGACGATCGGCGGCGCCGGTTTCACCGA
This sequence comes from Streptomyces specialis, assembly GCF_001493375.1. Classification (GTDB taxonomy): domain Bacteria; phylum Actinomycetota; class Actinomycetes; order Streptomycetales; family Streptomycetaceae; genus Streptomyces; species Streptomyces specialis. The sequence continues at coordinate 698,476 of NZ_LN929895.1, read as the reverse complement.
GGCCACGATCATGACCCAGCTCTACGCGCAGATCCTGGAGGACGCCGGGTACTCCACCACGATCGAGACGGTCGAGGGCCGCGAGCTGTACTGGCCGGAGCTGGAGAGCGGCGGCATCGACATCGTCCCCGAATACGCCGCGACCGCCGCCGAGTTCCTCAACGCCCAGGTCAACGGCGCCGACGCCGAGCCGGTCGCCTCCTCCGACGTGGAGGCCACCGTCACCGCGCTGCGGGAGCTGGCCGAGCCCCGGGGCCTGACCGTCCTGGACGCCGGGGAGGCCGTCGACCAGAACGCGTTCGCCGTCACCGAGGAGTTCGCCGACGAGCACGACCTGACGACCCTGACCGACCTCGGCGAGTCGGGCCTGCCGATCCGCCTGGCGGCCGGTGAGGACTGCCCCGAACGGCCGTTCTGCCAACCGGGTCTTGAGGAGACGTACGGCATCGACATCACCGAGGTCGATCCCCAGGGCGTGGGCACCGTCCAGGGCAAGCAGGCCGTCCAGAACGGCGACGACGACATGGCCTTGGTGGTCACCACCGACGCCACCCTGAAGGACTTCGACCTGGTCCTGCTGGAGGACGACAAGAACCTCCAGCTCGCCGACAACCTCCTGCCCGTGCTGAACACCGGGAGCGCGAGCGACGAGGGCATCGCCACCGCCCTGAACCGGCTGACCGCCGAGCTGACCACCGACGACCTGATCGAGCTGAACCGGCAGGTGGACTCCGAACGCCGCCAGGCCGAGGACGTCGCCCGCGACTACCTGGAGGAGCACGGCCTGCTGGAGAACTGAGCCGGTCCACCACCCGCGCATAACTCCCAGGCCACAACCGACTGGACACCCTCCCGTCCGCTGTCGACGTCACGGTAAGTTTCGCCCATGGCACGTGGACGTCACCGCTCATCGGCACTTCATCAGGTGCTGGCCCCGGCCACTCTGGGCGGCCTGGCGCTGTTGTGCGCCGGAGGGGCCCTTCTGCTCGGCGACGAGGACGCGCCCGTTCTGCGCGTCCTGGTCGCCGTGGCCGCCGCCTCGGCCGCGACCTGCGCGGCCCTGCTGCGCCGCTGGGACCTGGAGGCGGGGCGGCAGGTCGCGCGGGAACGCGCCGCCAAGGCCGGTCTGACCTGGCAGGTCGAGGAGAAGCACACCGAACTGGAGGAGGCCCGGGAGCTGATCACCGTGCTGGAGGCCAAGCTCCGCGCCAAGCGGGCCGACCTCGGCACGGCACGGCTGGAGCTGGCCGGGCTGCGCACCGAGCACGCCGACCTGCTCCGCCGCTACGCCACGGCGGAGAGCGAGCGGGCCAAGGCGCTGGAGGGGCGGCGGCTGCTGGCCCTGGAGGCCGCGGCCCCGGCCAAGGCGCTCACCGCCGACGCCACCGACCACCGCACCCCGCGCGGCGCCCCGACCCAGCTCACCTACCGGCAGGCGTACGAGGCGCTCGGCCGTCTCTCCCGCAACGTGGCCCGCCAGCGGGAAGCGGCCCTCCGGGCGCGGGAGACGGAGCCGACCCCGACGGAGCCGCCGCGGGAGCGCCCGGCACCCGAGCTGCCGGCACAGCCGGCCCCGGCGGCTGCCCGGGAGCAGCCCAGGCTCCCGCAGCGCTCCCCGGCCCCGCCGACCTCGCGGCGGGTGGGCGGCTTCGACTTCTTCGGCACGGGCGCCCAGCAGCGCTAGGGCCGGGGCCGGGGGCACCCGGGGGCGTCAGCGGGCGAGGATGAGGCTCATCGCCTCGGCGCGGGTGGCCGCGTCCCTGAGCTGGCCCCGGACGGCCGACGTGGTGGTCTTGGCCCCCGGCTTGCGCACCCCGCGCATCGTCATGCACATGTGCTCGCACTCCACGACCACGATCACCCCGCGCGGCTCCAGGATCCGCATCAGCGAGTCCGCGATCTGCGTGGTCAGCCGCTCCTGCACCTGCGGGCGGCGGGCGAAGACGTCCACCAGCCGGGCCAGCTTCGACAGGCCGGTGATCTTCCCGCTGGCGGCCGGAATGTAGCCGATGTGGGCCTGGCCGACGAACGGCACGAGGTGGTGCTCGCAGGTCGACATCACCTCGATGTCCTTCACCAGCACCATCTCGTCGTGGCCCAGGTCGAACGTGGTGGTCAGCACGTCCTCCGGCCGCTGCCACAGCCCGGCGAATATCTCCCGGTAGGCGCGCGCCACCCGGGCGGGGGTGTCCAGCAGCCCCTCGCGGTCCGGGTCCTCCCCGACCGCGATCAGCAGCTCCCGGACGGCCGCCTCGGCCCGCTTCTCGTCGAACTCGCCGACCTGCTGCTGTCTGGTCCCAGGGCCGTGGCCCGTCAGGGTCAACGGGTCGGTCATGTGATCATCACTCCTCATCCCGGCGCCCGCTCCGCACACGGCCGCGCCCCTCACAGTAGAACGTGAGGGGCGCGGAGGGCATTCCGGTCCACCGGTCGGCGCCGGTGCGGGTGGTCAGTCCTCGGAGCCGGATCCCTGGCCGGAGCCGCCGCCCGGGGCCGACACGTTCTCGTCCACGGATTCGAGCGGTGCCTTGCCCTTCTCCAGGCTGCCGTTGGCCAGGTTGATCCCCTTGGTCGGGAACGTGACCGGGGGCCTGGTCGAGGGGGTGCGGCGGGTGGAGCCGGTCCACGCCGGGCGCGGCGGGCGCTTGACGACGGGCTGGAAGATTTCCGCCAGCTCCTCCTTGTTCAGCGTCTCCTTCTCCAGGAGCGCCAGGACGAGGTTGTCCAGGACGTCGCGGTTCTCCACCAGGATTTCCCAGGCTTCGTTGTGCGCGCCCTCGATCAGCTTCTTGACCTCCTCGTCCACCAGCCCGGCGACCTCTTCCGAGTAGTCGCGCTGGTGGCCCATGTCCTTGCCGAGGAACGGCTCGGAGGTGTCCTGGCCGAACTTGATGGCGCCCAGCCGCTCGGTCATGCCGAACTGGGTGACCATGGCGCGCGCCGTGGACGTGGCCTTCTCGATGTCGTCACCGGCGCCCGTGGTCGGGTCGTGGAAGACCAGCTCCTCGGCCGCCCGGCCGCCCATCATGTAGGCCAGCCGGTCGAGCATCTCGTTCCGCGTCGTGGAGTACTTGTCCTCCTCGGGCAGCACCATCGTGTAACCGAGGGCACGGCCGCGGGAGAGGATCGTCACCTTGTGCACCGGGTCGCTGTTGGGAGAGGCCGCCGCGACCAGGGCGTGTCCGCCCTCGTGGTACGCGGTGATCATCTTCTCCTTCTGGCTCATGATCCGGGTGCGCTTCTGCGGACCGGCCACGACGCGGTCGATCGCCTCGTCGAGGAACTTGTTGTCGATCAGCTTGGCGTTGCCCCGGGCGGCCAGCAGCGCCGCCTCGTTCAGCACGTTGTTCAGATCGGCGCCGGTGAAGCCGGGGGTCCGCCGGGCGACGGCCGACAGGTCGACATCGGGCGCGACGGGCTTGCCCCGCTGGTGGACCTTGAGGATCTCCAGCCGGCCGTTCATGTCGGGGCGGTCCACGGCGATCTGCCGATCGAAGCGACCGGGACGCAACAGCGCCGGGTCGAGGATGTCCGGCCGGTTGGTCGCCGCGATCAGGATCACGCCGCCCTTGACGTCGAAGCCGTCCATCTCCACCAGGAGCTGGTTGAGCGTCTGCTCCCGCTCGTCGTGCCCGCCGCCCATACCGGCGCCCCGGTGGCGGCCGACCGCGTCGATCTCGTCGACGAAGACGATCGCCGGGGCGTTCGCCTTGGCCTGCTCGAACAGGTCGCGGACGCGGGAGGCGCCGACACCGACGAACATCTCCACGAAGTCGGAGCCGGAGATCGAGTAGAACGGGACGCCCGCCTCGCCCGCGACCGCGCGGGCCAGCAGCGTCTTGCCGGTGCCGGGCGGGCCGTAGAGCAGCACGCCCTTGGGGATCTTGGCGCCGACGGCCTGGAACTTCGCGGGCTCCTGGAGGAACTCCTTGATCTCCTGGAGCTCCTCCACGGCCTCGTCCGAGCCGGCCACGTCGGCGAACGTCGTCTTGGGGGTGTCCTTGGTGATGAGCTTGGCCTTGGACTTCCCGAAGTTCATCACCCGGGAGCCGCCACCCTGCATCTGGTTCATCAGGAAGAGGAACACGATGATGATCAGGAGGAACGGCAGAATCGACAGCAGCATGCCCACGAAGGGGTTCTGCGACTTGGGCGAGACGGTGTACCCGTCGGGAAGCTGGTCGTCCTGGAACTTGGCCTGGAGGTCGCGGGCGAGAAGCTCGCCCTGGCCGTCGATGTAGCTGGCCTGGACCTTGCTGCTTCCCTCGATCTTCTGGCCGTCGCGGAGCTCGACCCGGATCATCTGCTCGTCACCGGTCGTGAGCTCGGCGGACCGCACACGGTTCTGGCTGATCGCCTGGACGACCTCGCCGGTGTCCACCTTCTTGTAGCCCTCGGACGAGCTGAACACCTGCATCAGCAGAATGACGGCGAGGACGGCCAGCACGATCCACATCACTGGCCCACGGAAATAGCGCTTCACGTCTATCCATACGGGGCGGCGCGGCCCCGTCCCTCCTGCCACACATAGAGGCACAGCCCCCGGAAGGGATCCGCTGTGCGCGCGGTGTCGGCCGAATCGCGCCCGGCCTTGTCTCAGCTTGACCTATCGCGACGGTACCCCAGCGCGGGGTGCCGCCGCCTCTCCCCGGGTCAACGGTAGGGCATCGCCCGGTGTTCCCGGCTACCCGTTGTAGACGTGCGGCGCGAGCGTCCCGACGAAGGGGAGGTTGCGGTACTTCTCGGCGTAGTCGAGGCCGTATCCGACCACGAATTCGTTCGGGATGTCGAAGCCGACCCATTCGACGTGGATGTCGACCTTGGCGGCGTCCGGCTTGCGCAGGAGGGTGCAGACCCGCAGCGAGGCGGGCTCCCGGGACCCGAGGTTCGACAGCAGCCAGGAGAGGGTCAGCCCGGAGTCGATGATGTCCTCGACGATCAGCACGTGCCGGCCGGCGATGTCGGTGTCGAGGTCCTTGAGGATCCGCACCACACCCGAGGACTGGGTGCCGGCGCCGTAGGAGGACACCGCCATCCAGTCCATGGTGACCGGCGACGCGAGGGCACGGGCGAGGTCGGCCATGACCATCACCGCGCCCTTGAGGACCCCGACGAGGAGCAGGTCCTTCCCCGCGTACTCAGCGTCGATCTTCGCGGCCAGCTCCACGAGCTTGGCGTCGATCTCTTCCTTGGTGATGAGCACCGACTCCAGGTCGGCCCCCAGGTCCGTCTCTCGCACCCGTGCCACTGCTCCCTGCCGGGACGCGCCCGGCTCTACTGGTTCGCCTGCTGGAGGACCAGTCTGCCACCCTGCCGCTTCACCTCGACGCGGCCCGGCAGGTTCAGCGGGCGCTGGCCGCGCCAGGCGGTGATCAGGCGGTCGGTCTCCTCGATGTGCCGCGCGAACAGCGAGCCCGCCGGGGCACCGGCGGCGATCGCCGCGCGGCGCAGCACGCGGCGGCGGACCGCGGGGGGCAGCGCGTGGAGCGCGGCGATGTCCAGGGTGCCGTCGGGGCGGGTCGCCGCCCGCTGCGCCTCCTGCGCCCAGGTGTCGAGCGCGTCGGCGTCGTCCCGGGAGAGCCGGGCGGTGCGGGCCAGGGCCTCCACCACGCCGCGGCCGAGGGCCTTCTCCAGCACGGGCAGGGCCTCGTGCCGCACCCGGGAGCGGGTGAAGGACGGGTCGGCGTTGTGCGGGTCGTCCCAGACCGGGAGGGCCTGGACGAGGCACGCCTTGCGGGTGGTCTGGCGGTCGATGGCGAGGAACGGCCGCCGGTAGCGGCGGTCCGCGCCGGAGGCGCCGGAGAGCCCGCCGGAGACGGCGGCCATACCGGCGAGGGACCGGGTGCCCGAGCCGCGGGCCAGGCCCAGCAGCACGGTTTCCGCCTGGTCGTCACGGGTATGGCCCAGGAGCACGGCGGTCGCGCCGTGACGTTCGGCGGCGTCGTCGAGCGCGGCGTACCGGGCGGTGCGGGCAGCGGCCTCGGGGCCGCCCGCGTGGCCCACATGGACCGTGACGGTGTCGACGGGATCGAGGCCGAGGGCGGTCAGCCGCTCGGCGACCTCGTGGGCCCGGGCGTCGGAGCCGGCCTGGAGGCCGTGGTCGACGGTGATGCCGCCGGCCCTCAGCCGCAGCCGGGGCGCCTCGAAGGCGACGGCGGAGGCGAGGGCCATGGAGTCGGCGCCGCCGGAGCAGGCGACGAGCACGAGCGGGGGGCGGCCGGGTGGCGAGTCGCTGAGAACGTCGTGCAGAACGCGGCGGACCGCCAGGCGTATCGCGGCGACCGCAGGATGGGGACCCATATCCGCATCACTTCTCTCTCGGGGTGCTTCGGGCTGGGAAGCGCTGTCACGCAGCGTGCGTAAATGGTGACAGAGGTAGCCTGTTCCCCGAGCATCGCACGCCAGGCATGGCGCGACGGTCCCTCGTACGGGTGATTCTGGAGGATTCCGGCAACCTAGGACCCACTGGGTCGCACCCGGCCGACCCACCGCTCCGGGTGGGAGATCTCCTCCTTGGTGGGCAGCGTGTTGGGCGAGGTCCACACCTTGTTGAAGCCGGTCATCCCGGCCCGCTCGACGACCGTCCGCACGAACCGCTCCCCGTCGCGGTACTGGCGGAGCTTGGCGTCCATCCCCAGCAGCCTGCGCAGCGCCCGGTCCAGCCGCCCGGCGCCCGTCTGCCGCCGCTTGGTGAACTTCTCGCGGATCTCCCCCACCGACGGCACGACGGCGGGCCCGACGCCGTCCATCACGAAGTCGGCGTGCCCCTCCAACAGCGACATCACGGCCGTGAGGCGGTCGAGGATCTCGCGCTGGCGCGGGGTCTGCACCAGATCCACGATGCCGAGCCCGGAGTCGCCCTCGCGCGCCTCGTCGCCGCCGCGCCCGGTCATCGACTGGGCGGCCTGCCGGAACCGCTCCAGCAGGGTGGCGGGATCGACGTCGGCCTCCAGCAGGAACGCCTGGATCTCGCTCTTGAGGTGGTCCTGGAGCCAGGGCACGGCGGTGAACTGCGTGCGGTGGGTCTCCTCGTGCAGGCAGACCCAGAGCCTGAAGTCGTGCGGGTGCACGTCGAGTTCACGTTCGACGTGCACGATGTTGGGCGCGACGAGCAGCAGCCGTCCGGCGCCGGGGGTCAGGCCGTCGCCGCCGGGCAGGTCCGGTCCCGGCGGGGCGAACGTCTCGTACTGGCCGAGGACCCGGGAGGAGAGGAACGACAGCAGCATCCCGACCTCGATGCCGGTGACCTTGCTGCCCATCGCGGTGAGCGCGGTGCCGCCGGGCATGGCGGCGCGCCGTTCGCGCATCTTGGTGGTCAGCGGCAGGAGCACCTCGCGGAACCCGGCGACGTTCGCCCGGACCCAGCCGGGCCGGTCCACGACCAGGACCGGGGTGTCGGCGGCCCCGGAGTCCATCCCGGTGAACTCGCGGACGTGCCGCTCGGACGCGCGGGCGTGGCGGCGCAGTTCGGAGACGACCTCGCGCGCCTCGTCACGGCTCACCTCGGGGCCCGGCCTCGCGATGCGGGAGGCGGTGGACACCGCCAGATTCCAGTCGACCAGGTCCGTACCACCGAGACTCGTCATACCGTCCACCGTACGGCGCCCGCGCGCGGAGCGGATAGGGCACGGCGTCCCCGGGCGGAACCGGGCCGGGGCCGGGGGTCCGCGGCAGCGGCGGGTGGCCAGGGCGGTGGCGGCGGCGGCGAGGGCGGCCTCGGCGGCGTCCTCGCCGGTGGGGTCGCCGGCCAGGAAGGCGAACGCCAGGACCCGTCCGTCCGGGGTGGTGACCGTGCCGGCCAGCGTGTTCACGCCGGTCAGGGTGCCGGTCTTGGCGCGCACCAGGCCCGCGGCGCCGCTGTCCTGGTCCCCGAAGCGGCCGGCCAGGGTGCCGCTGCAACCGGCGACGGGCAGGCCGGTGAGAGTGGCGCGCAGCTCGGGGCGGGCGGGGTCGGCGGCGGTGGCCAGCAGGTGGGTGAGGAGCCGGGCGCTGACCCGGCCGTCGCGGTCGAGTCCGCTGGCGTCGGCGACGCGGAGTCCGTCCACGGGCAGGCCGAGGTCGTCCAGCGTGGCGGTGAACGCGCGGCCGACGCCGTCGAAGTCGGCGGGCTCGCCGGTGGCGACGGCGGTGGCGCGGGCGACGGCCTCGGCCAGGTCGTTGTCGCTGTCGGTGAGCATCCGCTCGACGAGCGAGGACAGGGGCGCGGAGCGGTGGCGGGCGAGCCGTTCCGCGTCCCCGGGGGCGGTGTGGCGGTCCGGGGCGCCGTCCTTGACGTCGGCGCCCGCGTCCGCGAGGTACCGGGCGAACGCCTCGGCGGCGTCGGCGGCCGGGTCGGTGGAGCGGGGGGCGGGGCCCTTGACGCTGTCGTCGAGACGGCCCGCGTTGATCTGGAGGGGGGTGATGGGCGCGAGGTTCGTGTTGACCCCGATGGGGTGATTCTGGTCGCCCGGGTAGAGCGAGACGTCGTAGCCGACGCGGACGGTGCCGGCGCCCCGTTCGGCCAGGGCCTCGGCGGTGTCGTCGGCCAGGGCGCGCAGCTCGTCGTCGGTGAGGGTGACGTCGCCGCCGCCGACGAGGATCACCCGGTCCTCGTCCGGGTCGAGGACGGCGGTGGTGGACAGCCGGTGGTCGGGGCCCAGGGCGTGCAGCGCGGCGACGGCGGTGATCAGCTTCATGGTGGAGGCGGGCGCCCGGCCGGAGCGGGCCTCCTCGGCGTAGAGAGAGGTGCCGGTGGCGACGTCCACGACGGAGGCGGCGACGCCGGTGCCGAGCGCGGGGTCGTCCAGCAGCGGGCCCAGCTCCTGTTCGAGGGCCCGTCCCTTCTTCACATCTGGCGCCGCCCGCGCAAGGGGGAGGAGGGGGTTCGGGGTGGCGCGTGGCGTCGCCAGCGAAAGCGGAGCTCCTGTTCGAGGGCGGCGGGCGAGCTGCGGGGGGCGGCGGCGTCGAGGGGGGTGAGCACGGGGGCGGCGCCCGGTACAGTGACGCCCATGCGTTCCGTACCCGCGCCGTGACGCTCCGCTTCGGCGGCGGCCTCGCGCTCGGCCGTGCGCCGACCCGCGTCCCAGGGGCCGGCCAGGGTGATCGCCCCGGCCGCGACCGCGAGTCCCGCGACGGCGGAGCCGGCGGCGAGCCGCCAGGTCGCGCGGTGCCGACGTAGCACTTCCGCTGCCCTGCGCACTGTAAGGCCAGCCCCTTTCGCAACACGACACCGGCGTGAGAGACACTTAACCACCTGTCGCGTGCACAGATCGGTTAAGGAGTGTCACCCGTGGAGTTCGACGTCACCATCGAGATTCCGAAGGGCTCTCGGAACAAGTACGAGGTGGACCACAAGACCGGGCGGATCCGGCTGGACCGTCACCTGTTCACCTCGACTGTCTACCCGGCCGACTACGGATTCGTGGACGGCACGCTGGGCGAGGACGGCGATCCGCTGGACGCGCTGGTGCTTCTGGACGAGCCGACGTTCCCCGGTTGCCTCATCGAGTGCCGGACGATCGGCATGTTCCGCATGCGGGACGAGGCGGGCGGCGACGACAAGCTGCTGTGCGTGCCGGCCGGCGACCCGCGGATGGAGCACCTGCGGGACATCCACCACGTCAGCGAGTTCGACCGGCTGGAGATCCAGCACTTCTTCGAGGTCTACAAGGACCTGGAGCCCGGCAAGTCGGTCGAGGGCGCCAACTGGGTGGGTCGCGCCGAGGCGGAGGCCGAGATCGAGGCGTCGATCAAGCGGGCCGCCGCCGGGGGCCACTGAGCGGTGCCGGCCCGGCCGTGAGAGCCTGACGCCGGAGCCCGACCGGCTCCTGGACGAGGTGCGCCGTACCCAGTCATGACAAGACGGCGCAGGGGAGTCTGTGATGGCCTGGTTCGTTCTGGTGGTCTCCGGCGTGCTGGAAGCGGTGTGGGCGACCGCGCTGGACAAGTCCGAGGGCTTCAGCCGCCCGGTGCCGAGCGTGGTGTTCGGCGCCGGGCTGCTGCTCAGCATGGCCGGTCTCGCCTACGCGCTGCGGACCCTGCCCGTGGGGACCGGCTACGCGGTGTGGGTCGGTATCGGCGCGGGGCTGACCGCCGGGTGGGCGATGGCGCACGGGGACGAGCCGGTGTCGGCCGTGCGGGTGGCGTTGCTGCTGGGTCTCGTCGGCTGTGTGGTCGGGCTGAAGCTCACGCACTGACGGCGCGCCCGCGGCCCTCGCCGTTCAGAAGCCGCGGGTCCGTTTGGCGCCCCGGCGGGGGGTGGGGGTCGGCGGGTTGATGAACAGGCGGGCCGTCTCGCTGCCGAGGTTCACGCCGATGGCGATCGCCAGGGCGAGGGTCACCGCCGTCAGCAGGTTCTCCAGGCCGGTGTTCACGCTGCCCTGGGCGAAGCCGAGCAGCCCGAGGTAGACCGCGCCGCCCGGCAGCAGCGGCCCGATGGCGGCGGTGACGTAGGGCAGCGACGAGGTGAAGCGGTACCGCGACTGGAGCTGCGCGAAGAGGCCGACCATTCCGGCGCCGACCGCCGTCGCGGCGAACGGCGACAGGCCGGCCGTGTCGTGCATCGCGCCGTAGATCAGCCAGGCGACGCCGCCGTTGAGCGTCGCCGGCAAGACGGTGCGGCGCGGCTGCTGGAGCAGCACGCAGAAGGTGAGCGACAGCAGCAGCGCGGCGGCGAGCTGGACGCCGGGGCGGGTGGCGCGTTCGACCACGTCGGGGTCGAGCCGCACGCCCGAGGTCTCGCCGAAGTAGAGGACGGCGAGCACGCCGACGACGATGCCGACGCTGAGGTAGACGACTTCCAGCAGCCGGGCCGAGGCGGTGAGGTAGTAGCCCGTCAGGCCGTCCTGGACGCCCGCGACCAGGGCCCGGCCCGGCAGCAGCGCGAACAGGCCGCCGGTGATCATCGCGGCGGCCTGCCGTTCGTCCGCGCCGGAGGTGTGGCCGGCCGCCCAGCCGACGCCGACGAGCGCGGGCGCCATCGCCGCGGCGACGAACTGGTAGAACTCCGGCAGCCCGCGTCCGGCGGCCAGCCACGCCAACCGGTCGCCGACCATCGCGCCGATGACGGCGAGGAGGAAGACCTGCCAGTTGCCGCCGACCAGGGTGCTGGCGGCGCCGGCCAGCAGGCCGGAGGCGATGGTGAGCTGCCACTTGGCGTAGGGGTGGCGGTTGCGCCGGATGGTGGCCAGCCGTCCGTAGGCGTCCTCCAGCGTGACTTCGCCGTGCGAGATGTCGTCCACGAGCTGGAAGACGGCGGTGAGCCGGTTGTAGTCGGTGCCCCGGCGGCGGACCGTGCGGCTGAGCGAGACCGGTGGATCGACCAGGGACGGCTGGTGGGTGATCGAGATGAGGGTGAACGTGACGGTCGCCTCGCAGCGGGCCAGGCCGTAGGCGTGCGCGACGCCGAACATCGCGGCCTCGACGTCCTCGGCGCCCTCGCCGCCGGCCAGCAGCAGCTCCCCGATGCGCAGCGTCAGGTCCAGCACGCGCGGCACGGCCGAGGTCGCGTCCTCGGCCCGCGCGGGCGGTTCGGGCGCGGGCCGCTCGGCCAGCGGCAGCCGGACGAGGCTGCGCATCCGGTCCTGCCAGAGGCCGGCGGGGAGCAGGACGGGGATGCCCTGGGCGGGGGTGAACTCGCTGTGCGCGTACGGCCGGGCCGGCAGGCGGGGGGCGGTCTCCTATACCCATCTGGCGCGGCCGCCCCCCCGCCCGCGCCGCCCCCGCCCCCGCCGCCGCCCCCCCGCCCCGCCGACTCCCCGTCGCCCGGCCGCCCGCTGTCCCCGGCCACCTGAGTTCCACCCCTTGCGCTCGCACCACTGTTCCCTTGCGAGCATAGGATGATCTGCCGATTCCTTCAGAAGACGGCGGACAGGCGGCCGGGGCGGGCGGGTCGGTCGGTCAGGTGCGCGTCAGTCGCTCAGCCTCGCGTAACGGCGCACGGCGAGCGGCACGAGGACGGCGAGCAGCACCAGGGGCCAGGCGACGGCCAGGGCCACGGAGTGCTCGACGGCCCAGGAGTCGCCGCCCCAGCCGGGGTTGCCGAACAGTTCGCGGATCGCGCCCGCGGTCGCGGACATCGGGTTCCATTCGGCGACGGCCCCCATCCAGTCGGGCATGGTGTCGGGCGAGGTGAAGGCGTTGGAGAGGAAGGCGACCGGCCAGACGAGGATCTGCACGGCCTGGACGGACTCCGGGCGGCGTGCGACCAGCGCGAGGAGGATGCCGGCCCAGAGCATCGCGAAACGGAGCAGGAGCAGCAGGCCGATCGCGGCGGCGGCCTCGGCGGCGGTGCCGTGCCACCGCCAGCCGATCGCCCAGCCCGCGCCGAGCATGACCAGCAGGCTCACGACGGAGCCGAGCATGTCGAGCAGGCTGCGGCCGACGAGGATCGCGGAACGGGCGATGGGCATGGAACGGAAGCGGTCCAGGACGCCGCGGTTGATGTCCTGCGTCAGCTCGATCATGGTCGCCTCCAGGCCGAAGGCCATGGTGAGGGCGAGCATGCCGGGGACGAGGAACTCGGTGTAGTCGCCGCCGCCCTCGACGGCCATGCCGCCGCCGAGGAAGTAGGCGAACATCACCAGCATCATCACCGGGAAGGCGAGGCCGACGGCGAACTGGCCGGGGCGGCGGGCCCAGTGGGCGAAGCCGCGCCGGGGCATGGTCAGCGCGGCGGGGAGGGCGTCGGCCATCGAATGGGTGGCCGTGGGGCGGGTGGCGGTGGAGCGGGTGGTCGTGGCGTGGGCGGTCATGCGGCGGACTCCCCTTCGGCGGTCTTCGCGGGTGCGGGGCTCTCGGCGGGGCCGGTCGTGCGGCCGGTGAGGTGGAGGTATGCCTCGTCCAGGGTCGGGCGGCGCAGGGCGATGTCCTCGGCGTCGATCCCGGCGGCGTCCAGGGCGCGGACGGTCTCGGCGAGGGCGGCCATCCGGTCGGTGACGGGGGCGCTGACCAGGCGGCGGTCGGGGTCGGTGGTGGCGCGGGAGGCGTGGGCGGCCATGCCGACGACGGACGCGGCGGCGTCCAGTTGGGCGGCGTCGCGCACGACGACGTCGACGCGGTCGCCGCCGACCGCCGACTTCAGCTCGTCGGCGGTGCCCTCGGCGATGCGCCGGCCGCCGTCGAGGACGGAGATGCGGTCGGCCAACTGGTCGGCCTCCTCCAGGTACTGGGTGGTGAGGAGGACGGTCGTGCCGGCGCCGGTGAGCGAGCGGACCGCGTTCCACACCTCGGTCCTGCCGCGCGGGTCGAGGCCGGTGGTGGGCTCGTCGAGGAAGAGGATCTCGGGTTCGGTGACGAGCCCGGCGGCGAGGTCGAGCCGGCGGCGCATGCCGCCGCTGTAGGCGCGGACCGGCTTGTGCCCGGTGTCGGCCAGGCCGAACCGTTCGAGCAGTTCCCCGGCGCGGCGGGCGGCGCCGGCGCCGCCGAGCCGGCGCAGGCGGCCGAACAGCTCCAGGTTCTGCCGGCCGCTCAGCTCCTCGTCCAGGGCGGCGTGCTGGCCGAGGAGCGCGATCCGGCGCCGGACCTCGTCGGGGCGGGCCGCCCCGTCGGGGCCCCCCCCTTCGGCCCGGCCGCCGCCGGGGCGGGGCAGGGGGGTGAGGATGCGGACGGCCGTGGTCTTCCCGGCGCCGTTGGGGCCGAGGACGCCGTGCACGGTGCCGCGCCGGACGGTGAGGTCGAGGCCGTCGAGGGCGGGCTTGGCGGCCTTGCCCCGGCCGAACGTCTTTCTGAGGTCTTCGACGAGAATCGCCGCTTCCACCGGCTCCCCTTCCGTGCGCCACCCGGGCGCATTAGTCAAACTTGATTAGTCGACCGAAGAGCGAGGGTAACCTCGGACTCGCCACTAGTCAAACTTGACGAGTGGGGGCGGTGAGACACTGCTCACGGGCCGGGCCGATCCCGGTGGGGCCTCGGCGGAAGGGCGAACGGCGGATGTCGGTCATGCGGCTGCTGGTTCTGGGCGCGGTGCGGCAGCACGGACGGGCGCACGGCTACCAAGTGCGGAACGACCTGGAGTTCTGGGGCGCGCACGAGTGGTCGACCGCCAAGCCGGGGTCGATCTACCACGCGCTGAAGCAGATGGCGAAGCAGGGCCTGCTGCTGGCCCACGAGACCGCCAGGAGCCCGGCCGGCGGTCCGCCGCGCACCGAGTACGAGCTGACCGAGGCGGGCGAGGAGGCGTACCTGGACCTGCTCCGGGAGTCGCTGCGCGCGCACGACCAGCGCATCGACGTGCTGACCAGCGCCGTCGGCTGCATCGTGGACCTGCCCCGGGCGGAGGCGATCGCGCTGCTGAGGGAGCGGGTGGCGGCGCTGGAGGACTGGAAACGGCAGGTTTTCGAGCACTGGACGCCGCAGGCGGCCCCCGCCGAGTGGGGGCACATCGGCGAGGTCATGCTGCTGTGGGTGCACAACGCCGACTCCAGCGCCGAGTGGACGCGCGGCCTGATCGAGCGGCTGGAGAACGGCGCCTACGTGATGGCGGGCGAGGGGGAACGCAGCAGGGACGTGCTGCCGGACGGGGCGGAGAACCCGTTCCGCTGAATCCGCTGAGCCCGGGCCGCCCGTCCGCGACGGTCGCGCGAACGGTGCCGCCGGGGCCGCCGTGCGTCAACCGCCCGCGCGACTACAGGGCTTGACGGATCTCCCGGAGCAGGTCCCGGGTCTCCCCGGGGTTCAGGGCCTCGTGCGTCAGCCGGTCGAGGACCTTCTGGTAGGCGGCGACCTCCTCGCGCTTGTCGAGGTAGAGCGCGCCGGTGAGCTGCTCCAGGTAGACGAGGTCGGGCAGTTCCTCCTCGGCGAAGCGCAGCAGCGTGAACGCGCCGGACTCCGCGACGTGCCCGCCGCGGGCGAACGCGGCGACCTGGAGCGTGATGGTGGGGTGCTCGGAGAACTCGATGAGCATGCGGAGCTGTTCGTCCATCACGCGCCGGCCGCCGTGGAAGCGGCGCAGCGCGGCCTCGTCCAGGACGCAGTGCAGGTGCGGGGCGCTCTCGGAGACCAGCAGCTTCTGGCGGCCCAGCCGCAACGCGATCCGGCGGTCCACCTCGGACTTGGGCAGCCGGCCCTGGTGACCGCTGACCATGACGGCGTGGGCGTAGTCCTCGGTCTGGAGCAGTCCGTGGACGAACTGGAGCTCGTACGTGCCGATCCGCTCGGCCGCGGCCTCCAGGCCGACGTAGGTCTGGAACCAGCTCGGCAGGACGTCGCTGTAACTGTGCCACCAGCCTGCCTCGTTGGAGGAGCGGGCGAGGCCGAGCAGCGGCTCGCGCTCGGCCTCGTCGGTCACGCCGTACAGGGTCAACAGGTCGGCGACGTCGCGCGGTTTGAAGCTCACGCGGCCCAACTCCATCCTGCTGATCTTCGACTCGGAGGCCCGGATCGAATACCCGGCCTCCTCCCGCGTCACCCCCCGGGATTCGCGGAGCCGGCGCAACTGCGAACCGAGCAGGATGCGGCGCACCATCGAACCGCCGGGTACGGCCCCGCCGTCGGCGCCGGAATGCGTTCCGTCCGCCGTCCGCTGAGTATTCATACGTTCAACTACCCTCCAGTTCCGCCCCAGGAAGTCTGCCACCTCCGCGCTTCGTTCGGTGTGTGCTTGATTACGGTCGATCAAATTTTTCCGTGCACGTGCATCCGCCCTTGCATTTGCCGTATGCGTTGGGAAGCATGAGTTCCACGCGCCGTGTCACCGGCGTGGCAGTACGACCCCGTCACCATCACGTGGGCGATGGCGGGGTACGGGGGTTGCCCATGACGTCAGCCGCCGAGGACGACAGTGCCGCCGCAATGCCAGGAGTGTGCCGCGCCATGGGGACCAACGGAACGCCCATGCTCGACCTGTTAGGGCGACAGTTCCTGCCTGCCGACCTGCGTACCCTGTCCAGTACCGCGACCCTCGGCCTGCCTCCTCGTCCCGAATCCGTGCGTCAGGCACGGGACTTCACCCGCAGCACGCTGCACGGGTGGCGACTGCCCGAGCTGTTCGACGGGGTCGCGCTGGTGGTGTCCGAGCTGGTGACGAACGCCCTGCGGCACGGCACGCGGCCCAGGACGGCGGAGTTCGGGACGGACTTCGAGTCCGCGGCACCGCCCGCGGTCGAGCTGGAACTCATGCGGTGCGCGCGGCGGTTGATATGCGCGGTGCAGGATCCGAGTGACGCGTCGCCGCGGCTGGGCCGGATGGACGACATGGACGCCTCGGCCGAGTCCGGGCGCGGTCTGTATCTGGTCGAGTGTTTCAGCGACGGCTGGGGCTGGCGCCCGCTGACCGGCGGCCGGAACGGCAAAGTGGTCTGGGCGGTCTTCCAGACGTCCTGACGGACTCCTTCGGCGCGCTTCCGAACGCGCTTCCCCGGCGAAGGCCGTGACGGACGCCGTGCGACGGCACGGCGCCCGTCACGGCCTTCGCTAGCCGATCAGGTGGTCGAACTCGCCGTTCTTCACCCCGTGCAGCAGGGCCTCCATCTCGTCCGGCGTGTAGACGAGCGCCGGCCCTTCGGGGAAGCGGGAGTTGCGCATCGCGACGTCCCCGCTCGGGAGTCTGGCGAACTCCGCGCACGTCCCCTGCGAGTTGCTGTAGCTGCTCTTGAGCCACCGGACATCCCGGAGCAGATGGGCGGCGATGCCGTTGTACGCGTCGGGCACTGGTTGTCTCCCGGTCGTGCGAGTGGCGCAACAGAGGTCCAGGGCATGGCCGTAGGACCCGACTGTCCAGGATCATAACGCCGCCCTCGTGCATATGCACGGGACAATGCACGTGCACGACGCGGCGTCGCCGCGCCGTCACGCGTGGTCCAGGCCATCCGGTGAGACGGCGCGCACTCGCTCCCGGTTCCCTCCGGGGGCCGGTCAGGAGACCGGGTCCAGCAGGTCGTCGAACGCCGACGCCAGATGGCGCCAGGCCGCGCGGCCCGCCGCGTACTCCTCCTCGGTGAGCAGACACGACGCCAGCACCGCGCGCACGGTGTCGGCGTCCAGGTCGGGGGCGGTGAAGACCAGATGCTGCACGCGGTCGCCCCACTCCGGGTCCCAGTCGAGCGCGGCGGCGGCCCGGCGCACGGCCGGTGCCATCTCCCACGCCGCGTCCGGCAGCGCGGCCAGCCAAGGACCGGCGTTCTCCACGCACAGCGCCCCGCCCGCCGCGTCCCACGTCAGCAGCGTGTCCGGCCGGTCGGCCAGCCAGAAGCGGCCCCGGCTGCGCGGCGCGGCACAGGTCAGGTCCTCCAGCGCCGCGTACAGCCGCCCGGGGTGGAACGGCCGCCGGTGGCGCCAGACCAGCGTGCCGACGCCGTCGTGGTCGGCCTCCTGCGGCAGCAGCGCGGTGGCCGGGTTCTGCCGCGCCGCCGCGGCCTCCACGTCGAATCCGGCGGTGGCCAGCCGCGCGAACTCCGGGTCGTCGACCCGGACATGGCGCGCGGTGGGGTGGAGCTGGGCGAGCAGCGCGAGATCGGCCTCGTCCGCCGGCTCGGGCCCCTCGGCCAGGGCGAGCAGCGGCGCGTATTCGAGCTGCCGGGCTCAGGTGTCGGCCACGGTCCGCGCGTCGCTCGCCGCGGCGGCGAGCCCGACGTCGGACAGATCGTCGCCGCACGCCAGGTACGGCAGCACCAGCGCCGGATCGACGGCGGTCACCACGCCGGTCAGGCGGACGCGGTCCGCGCCGTGCTCGGCGATCACCTCGGCCATGGACTTCGGCTCCACCGAGTCCCACAGCTCGATAACGGCGAGCCGGCACGTTCCCTCGTCGGCCAGCCGGACCAGCGCGGGTATCAGGTCGGCGCGCAGCGCGCAGCAGGCGCAGTCGTTGACCAGCGGGGTCTCGCCGCCGCCGAGCACGCCGTCCGCGTCGCGGACGGTCCGGGTGACGGTGGACCTGGCCGCGCCGGTCAGGTCGTGGTGCAGGGCGACGCTGCCCGGCACGGCCCGCAGCAGCCGCGCGACGGCGGTGCGGCGGGCGTCGGTGTGCAGACCGCCGACCAGCACGACGGGCAGCGCGGCGGACGGGTCCCGGGGGGCGTGCGACGGCTCCATCAACGGTCCTCGGACTTGCCGGGCTTCTCGCGCCCGCCGTAGCGGCGCTGGAAGCGCTCGACGCGGCCGGCGGTGTCCAGGACCCGCGCCGTGCCGGTGTAGAAGGGGTGGCTGGCCGAGGAGGTCTCGACGTCGACCACCGGGTAGGTGTTGCCGTCCTCCCACTCCACGGTGGTGTCGCTGGTCGCGGTGGACCGGGTCAGGAACGCGAAGCCCGCGGCCCGGTCGCGGAAGACGACCGGCCGGTACTCGGGGTGGATGCCGTCCTTCATGGCGGTGCTCCTCTCTGCTCGCGCCTAGCGCTCTTCGCGGAAGACCACGTGCCGGCGCGCGACCGGATCGTATTTCCGCAGCTCAAGGCGGTCGGGATCGTTCCTGCGGTTCTTGCGGGTCACGTACGTGTACCCGGTGCCCGCCGTGGATCTCAGCTTCACGACGGGGCGGATGTCGTCTCTCGCCATGCCGCTACTATACAGAAACGAGAACCATTTTCATTAAGGGAAGGATCACACCTTGTCCGCCCACTGCCAGCTCACCGGCCGCCAACCCGGCTTCGGCAAGTCCATCTCCCACTCCCATGTGCGCACGCCGCGCCGCTTCGACCCCAACATCCAGCGCAAGCGCTACTGGCTGCCCAGCGAGGGCCGGTACGTGCGGCTCACGCTCAGCGCGAAGGGGATCAAGACGGTGGACGCCCTCGGCATCGAGCGGGCCGTCGCCCGCATCCGCGCGCGGGGAGGACGGGTCTGATGGCGAAGAAGAGCAAGATCGCGAAGAACGAGCAGCGCAAGGAGATCGTCGCCCGGTACGCCGCGCGGCGGGCCGAGCTGAAGGAGCTGATCCGCTCCCCGCACACGCCTGACGCCGAACGAGAGGCCGCCTGGCGGGAGTTGCGGCGCCAGCCGCGCGACGCCAGCGCGACCAGGGTGCGCAACCGGGACAGCGTGGACGGCCGCCCGCGCGGCCATCTGCGGGCCTTCGGGCTCTCCCGGGTCAACGTCAGGAGCCAGGCGCACGCCGGGTTCCTGCCGGGGGTGCGCAAGTCGAGCTGGTGACCCTCCGGCCCCCGGCCGGGCCGGGGGCCGGGCCCCGCGTCCGGGCATCTCCTCCGGGAGAGGCGCGACACGCCGATCCGTGGTGCACTGGTGCATTGTGGACAAAAGGGGCTATTGGGGTGATTGAGGTGGCTGGAAGCATACGGGCCTTCGCCGTGACCCTGGCGCTCGGAGCGCTGGTGGCCGGGTGCGGAGGCGGCGACGACGACGGCGCCGAGCAGGGCGGCGACCGGACGGAGCGGGGACAGGTCTCGCCGTTCACGGGCGAGGAGTCGGAGGGCGGCCCGGTGGTGGCCGTCAAGATCGACAACTCGCCCGACGCCAGACCGCACACCGGACTCGATCAGGCGGACATCGTCTATGTCGAGCAGGTGGAGGCCGGTCTCAGCCGGCTCATCGCCGTGTACTCCGGCCATCTGCCGGACCGCGTGGGCCCGGTGCGCAGCGCGCGGGAGTCGGATCTGGAGCTGCTGCGGCAGTTCGGCGAGCCGGCGCTGGCGTACTCCGGGGTGCAGACCAAGCTCAAGCCGCTGATCGCGGACGCCCCGCTCTTCGCGGAGTCCCCGGACGCGGCACCCGACGCCTACCAGCGCGACGACGCGCGCGAGGCGCCGTACAACCTCTACGTGGACCCGGGCAAGATCCTCGACGCCGCGCCGGACGCGAGCGAGGCGTCCGACATCGGCTTCCGCTTCGGCGACGCCCCGGCCGGGGGCGGTGAGCCGACCGAGGCGTACGACGTGGACTTCCCCAGCGCCGGGTTCTCCTTCACCTGGTCCGCCGGGGAGAAGCGGTGGCAGGTGGCCATGGACGGCACCGGGACCGGCGTGGGCGCGGCGACCGTCGTCGTCCAGGAGGTGACGGTCCGCCAGTCCGAGTTCCACGACTTCCTGGGGAGCTTCACCCCGTACACCGAGACGGTCGGCTCCGGCGACGCGACCGTGCTGCGCGACGGGCAGGCGTTCCCGGCGGAGTGGGAGCGGACGGCCGAGGACGAGGGCACCACGTACACGACCCCGGACGGCGACCCGATGCGGTTCGCGCCGGGGCCGGTGTGGGTGGTGCTCGCCGAGAAGAGCGACTGAACCGGCCTTGTCCGGGGTGCCGGCCCGCGTCCGCCCCGGCCGGCGGTGGCGGGCCGGTCAGGTCTGCGAGTCGGCGAGCAGGCGCAGGGCCAGCTCCCGCAACTCGGGGCCGGCCTTGTCCGGGGTGCCGGTGTCGAACGGGGGCCGCGGGTCGTACTCGACGGCGAGCTGGATGGCCTGCGCGACGGTGTCGCCGGACATCAGCGACGCCAGGTACAGCGCCATGTCCACCCCGGCCGACACCCCGGCGGCCGTGATGATCTTCCCGGCGCGGACATACCGCTCGGGGAGGTAGCGGGCGCCGCACTCGTTCTCCAGGTAGTCGCGGGAGGCCCAGTACGTCGTGGCGTCCAGGCCGCGCAGCAGCCCGGCGGCGCCCAGGATCAGCGAGCCGGTGCACACGGACGTGGTCCAGCGTGTGTGCCGGTGCACGCGCCGGATCCAGTCGAGCAGCGCCGGGTTCTCGACGCACGCGACGGTGCCACGCTCGCCCGCGCCGGGGACGAGGAGCACGTCGAGGCGCGAGGTCTCGGCGGTCGTGCGCTCGGCGACCAGCGCCACGTCGCCGGTGTCGGTGCGGACCGGGCCCCGGCGTTCGGCGATCATCGTGACGCGGGCGCCGGGGAGGCGGGCCAGGATCTCGGCGGGGCCGGTGGGGTCGAGGAGGCTGAAGCCGTCGTAGAGCAGGACGCCGATGTGCGGGCCGTCGTCGGCCGCGTCCGGCGGGGCGCCCGGTGCGGGGCCCGGTGCGGCGGGGGCCCGGCCGGTGCCGAGGGCGGTCAGCCCGGCGCCGGCCGCGGCACCGCGCAGGAGGGTGCGGCGGGTGGTCGATGTGGTGGTCATGGCGGCAGCGTGACGGTCCGTCCGCCGCCGCGCCCCGGCGATGTCCGGCTTCCTGCGGAGCCCGTCCGTTCCGCGGCACCGGTTCCCGCCCTGGCCCCGGCCGGGGTGGTGCCGTGGACGCGCAGGAACGCCTGGCGGAGCGTCTCGGTGGAGCGGAAGCCGCAGCGGCGGGCGGCGGCGGCCACGGGGCGTGCGCTGGTGGCCAGCAGCCGGGCGGCGGCCTCGACGCGGGCCGCCCGCACCGCGCGCGTCGGCGTCGTGCCCCGGGGCGCGGCGAAGAGGCGGGCCAGGGGGCGGGGGGTCACCCCCGCCCGCGCGGCCAGCGCGGTCACCGACAGGGCCGCGTCCAGATGCCCGGCGATCCAGCCGACGAGGTCGCGGGCGAGCCGGTCGGCGGGCGGCGGCGCCGCGAGGTGGAGGCTGATCTGCGCCTGGTCGCCCGGCCGGTGCAGATACGTCACCAGTTCGCGGGCGACCGCCCGGGCCAGGGTCGGGCCGTGGTCGTCCTCGATCAGCGCGAGGGTGAGGTCCAGCGCGCTGGTGACGCCGGCCGAGGTGTAGACGCGGCCGTCGCGTATGTAGAGCGGCGCGGGGTCGACGGCCACGGCGGGGAAACGGGCGGCGAGCCGTTCCGCGTGGGCCCAGTGCGTGGTGGCGCGGCGGTGGTCGAGCAGCCCGGCGGCGGCCAGCACCGTGGCGCCGGTGCAGATCGAGGCGGTCCGGCCGCTGCGCGCGGCCAGCCGCCGCACCTCGGCGAGCAGCCTGCCGTCGGCGGCGGCGGCCTCGTGGCCCCTGCCACCCGCCACGATCAGGGTGTCCAGCGGCCCGCGCACGGGGGTCAGCGGGCGGGCGGCGGCCAGCGCGACACCGGCGGAGCTGCGCACCGGGCGGCCGTCGAGGGTGGCGACCTCGATCGTGTAGGGCGGCAGGGCGCCGTAGCGGTTGGCGATGTCCAGTGCCCCGCTGGGGCAGGCGATGTCCAGGATCTGCGCGTCGTCGTAGCCGACGATCACCACGCGGCGGGTGCCGTTGTCAGTGGTGGCCTCCATGATGTTCCGCATGACGCGACTCCATCACGGCGCCCGTCCGGCCGGGCCGCGCGCCCCTGGGCGGCGCTTGACTTCAAGTTTCCTTGAGATTCTAGGCTCCGCCGTATGAGCATGGAGATGACCGCGTGGCACGCGCTGTACAACGCCCGCCACGCGAAGGACGACCAACGCCCCTTCACCCGCGAGACGTTCCGCCGCATCGCGCGGTTCGCCCGGCCCCACCGCGCCGCGCTCGTCGCGTTCCTGCTGCTCAGCGTCGTCACCGCCCTGCTCGCCGTGGCCACGCCGGTCCTCGCCGGCAAGGTGGTGGACGCGATCACGACGGACGCCGCCGAGCGCACCGTCGTCACGCTCGCGCTGCTGATCGCCGCCATCGCCGTCGCCGAGGCCGGGATCGGGCTGCTCGCCCGCCTGCTGTCCGCGCGCATCGGGGAGGGGCTGATCTTCGACCTGCGGACCACGGTCTACGACCACGTGCAGCGGATGCCGATCGCGTTCTTCACCAGGACGAGGACGGGCGCCCTGGTCAGCCGGCTGAACTCGGACGTGATCGGCGCCCAGCGGGCGTTCTCCGGCACGCTCTCCGGCGTCCTGAGCAATGTGGTGATGCTGCTGCTGACGCTGGGCGTGATGCTGAGCATCAGTTGGCAGATCACGCTGCTGGCGCTGGCCCTGCTGCCGGTCTTCGTGCTGCCCGCCCGCCACATGGGCGCCCGGCTGGCCCGGCTCTCGCGCGAGGCCGCCAACCACAACGCCATCATGTCCACGCAGATGACCGAGCGGTTCTCCGCGCCCGGCGCCACGCTCGTCAAGCTGTACGGGCGGCCCGCCGAGGAGTCCGCCGAGTTCGCCACGCGGGCCGGGCGGGTGCGGGACATCGGCGTGCGGACCGCCATGCTCCAGATGGTGTTCGTCACCGCGCTCACCCTGGTCTCCGCGCTGGCGCTCGCCCTGGTCTACGGCCTCGGCGGCTTCTACGCGCTGCGCGGCAGCCTCGACTCCGGCGCCGTCGTCGCCCTCGCCATGCTGCTCACCCGGCTCTACGCCCCGCTGACCGCGCTCGCCAGCGCCCGCGTCGAGGTGATGAGCGCGCTGGTCAGCTTCCAGCGGGTGTTCGAGGTGCTGGACCTGAAGCCGCTGATCGAGGAGCGGCCGGACGCCCGCGCGGTGCCCGAGGGGCCGGTGTCGGTCGAGTTCGAGGGCGTGGACTTCGCCTACCCGGCCGCCGACCGGGTCTCGCTCGCCTCGCTGGAGGAGGTCGCCACGCTGGACACCCGCGGGGGCGAACAGGTGCTGCACGGCGTCTCGTTCCGCGCCGACCCGGGCCGCCTGGTGGCCCTGGTGGGCTCCTCGGGCGCCGGGAAGTCCACCATCGCCCAGCTCGTGCCGCGCCTGTACGACACGGACGCCGGCACCGTGCGGATCGGCGGCGTGGACGTGCGGGACCTGACGGCCGAGTCGCTGCGCCGGACGCTGGGCATGGTCACCCAGGACGGCCACCTGTTCCACGACACCATCCGCGCGAACCTGCTGCTGGCCCGGCCCGGGGCGAGCGAGGACGAGCTGTGGGACGTCCTGCGCAGGGCACGCCTCGACGCGCTGGTCGCCGGGCTGCCCGACGGGCTGGACACGGTCGTCGGCGAGCGCGGCTACCGCCTCTCGGGCGGCGAGCGGCAGCGGCTGACGATCGCCCGCCTGCTGCTGGCCCAGCCCCGGGTGGTGATCCTGGACGAGGCGACGGCGCACCTGGACGCCACCTCGGAGGCGGCGGTGCAGGAGGCGCTGGCCGAGGCCCTGGCGGGGCGCACGTCGGTGGTGATCGCCCACCGGCTGTCCACCGTGCGGGCGGCGGACCAGATCCTGGTGGTGGAGGCGGGCCGGATCGTGGAGCGCGGGACGCACGAGGAGCTGCTGGCGGCCGGCGGGCGGTACGAGGAGCTGTACCGGACGCAATTCGAGACGACGGGTGAGACGGCGGGCGAGACGGTGGACGAGACGGCGGGCGGGACCGCTCCGGGGGTGGTGGTACCGGCCTCCTGAGCCGCGAGCTGACGGCCCGTCGGGTGACAGTGCGTCGGACACTCCCCCGCTCGGCGCACTCCGGCGGGCGTCCCGGGGTGCGGGCACACAACATGATCAGTATGACCCTCAGCCTTGATCATCTTCGCCGCTGCACCGTCGCCGTAGACCTCGGCGCAGCCCGTACCCGCGTCTATGTCAAGCAGCACGGCCTGATCGTCGACGAGCCGTCCGTCGTGGCCGTGAACATCTCGACGGGCGCCCTGATCGCCTGTGGCGCCCCGGCGGAGCGGATGGCCGGGCGGACGCCGGCCAACATCCGCGTCATCAGACCCATCAACGGCGGCACGGTCGTCGACATCGAGATGGCCCAGCGCATGCTGCGCGCCATGGTCGGCACCAAGCTCCGCCGCATGTGGCGCTTCAAGCCGCTGCTGCGCGCCGCCGTCTGCATCCCGCACGACGCCGATCCGCTGGCGCGGCGGGCGTCCCTGGAGACCCTGGTCGGGCTCGGCGCCCGCCGGGTGGAGCTGGTGGACAGCCTGATCTGTGCGGGCGTCGGCTCGGGCCTGCCGGTGGACGAGCCGGAGGCCACGCTGATCGTGCAGGTCGGCGCCGCGACCACCCAGGTCGCGGTGCTCTCCCTCGGCGAGATCGTCGCCGCCGACAAGGTGCAGTTGGGCGGCGAGTCGTTCGACCGGGCCCTCGTCCAGCACCTGCGCAACCACCACGAGCTGGTGCTGCCCAGCCAGGCCGTCCGCCCCCTGCACGCCGCGCTGGCCGGGGAGCTGCCGGAGGTCACCGAGGTCAACGGCCGGGACGTCGCCACCGGTCTGGCCCGGACCGTGAAGGTGGACCCCGAGAGCCTGCGGGCCGCCGTGCTGCCGCCGTTCACGGCGCTGCTCGACGCGATCCGCGGCGTGCTGCACCGCTGCCCGCCCGATCTGGTCGCCGACCTCGCCGACCGGGGCGTCATGCTGACCGGCGGCGCGGCCGAGCTGCCCGGACTGGTCGGCACCGTCCGGGACAACACCGGGATGCCCGTGGCCATCGCGGACCAGCCGGGCCTGTGCGCCGTGCAGGGGCTGGGCGCGATGCTGGAGGGGAAGGTCCGGCAGCCGGCCAGGCCCGCCGGGCGCCCCTCGGGCAGGACGCCGGGCCGTGGCACGGGCCGTGGGTCCGGCCGGGCGGCGGGGAAGGCGTCGTTCCGGCCCGGCCGGGGACGCCGGGCCGCCGCGGCGGCGGCGCAGGCGCCGCCGCCCGAGCCGATGCCGGGCCTGTACGACGACCCGTTCACGGGCGTCGGTGCCACGGACCTCGGCGCGAATCTCGGCGCCGACCTCGGCGCGGGTCTCGGCGCCGGCGCGGACTCCGGGATCGTGGCCGGGCCGGGGGCCGGATCGTCCGGGGAGTTCGCGGCGCCGGAGGCCGCCAGGTCCTGACGCCCCGACCGCGCTCCCGGCCGGGCGCGTACGATGCCCGGCCATGAGCGTGCCCGATCCCGCACCCGTGCCCCGGACGCGTCGCCCGCTGCCGGGGCACGGCCATGCCGCCGTACCGGTGCTGGCGGCCGTGGCCCTGGGCGGCGGCCTCGGCAGCGCCGCCCGGTACGCCGCCCTGCGGGTGTGGCCGGTGCCCGCGCACGCGTTCCCGTGGACCACGTTCGCCGTGAACGTCTCCGGCTGCGCGCTGATCGGCGTCCTGCTGGTGACCCTCACCGAGGGCCGCCGCCCGGCGCACCCGCTGACGCGTCCGTTCCTCGGCACGGGCGTGCTGGGCGGGTTCACCACGTTCTCCACCTGCGCGCAGGAGACCGAACGGCTGCTGTCCGCGGGCCGCCCGGCCCCCGCCCTGGCCTACGCCGCCGCGACCCTGGCGGCGGCGCTGTCGGCGGTATGGCTCGCCGCCACGGCGACACGGCGCCTGTCGGCCCGGCCGCCCGGGGTGATCCGCCGGTGAACTGGCTGCTGGTGTTCACGGGCGGCATGGTGGGCGCGGTGGCCCGGTACCTCACCGACCGGGCCGTCGGCGCGCGGCGCGGCACCGCGTTCCCGTGGGGCATGTTCACCGTGAACGTGACCGGCTGCGCGCTGGCCGGTGTCCTGACGGGCGCGGTGGTGGCGGACGCCGCGCCGGACGGGGTGCGGCTGTTCCTGGGGACCGGCCTGTGCGGGGCGCTGACCACCTACTCCACGTTCTCGTGGGAGACGCTGCGGCTGGCCGAGTCCGGTGCCCGGCGGCTGGCCGCCGCCAACGCGCTGGGCGGTGTCGCCGCCGGGCTGGCCGCGACGTACGCCGGGGTCGCGCTGGCCGGGACCGTGTGGGGCTGACGACCCGGGCGGGCGCCGCGCGTGATGTCATGGGAGCCGCAAGGCGAAATGTCTGTCATCGGGAAAGAAGGCGTGAGAGTTCATGAGCACGCACTACGACGTCGTCGTCCTGGGCGCGGGCCCGGGAGGCTACACCGCGGCCGTCCGGGCCGGCCAGCTCGGCCTGCGGACCGCGGTCGTCGAGGAGAAGTACTGGGGCGGTGTGTGCCTGAACGTGGGGTGCATCCCCTCCAAGGCGCTGCTGCGCAACGCCGAGCTGGCTCACCTGTTCACGCATGAGCGCGAGACGTTCGGCATCCGCGTCGAGGGGGAGGTCGGCTTCGACTACGGCGCGGCGTTCGCGCGCAGCCGGAAGGTGGCCGAGGGCCGCGTCAACGGCGTGCACTACCTGATGAAGAAGAACGGCATCACCGAGTACGACGGCCGCGGCACGTTCACCGACCCGCACACCCTCCAGGTCGCGCTGACGGCCGGCGGGACCGAGACGGTCACGTTCGACCACTGCGTCATCGCGGCCGGTGCCTCCACCCGCCTGCTCCCCGGCACCTCGCTCAGCGACCGCGTGGTGACGTACGAGGAGCAGATCATGACCGACGCGCTCCCCGGCAGCATCATCATCGCGGGGGCCGGGGCGATCGGCGTCGAGTTCGCGTACGTGCTGCACAACTACGGCGTGAAGGTCACCATCGTCGAGTTCCTGGACCGGATGGTGCCGCTGGAGGACACCGATGTGTCCAAGGAGCTGGCGCGGCAGTACCGGAAGCTGGGCATCGAGGTCCTCACCTCCACCCGGGTGGACGGGATCGACGACTCCGACCCGTCCGCGCCGGTCCGGGTGACGGTGACCGACGGCAAGGGCCAGCAGCGGGTGCTGGAGGCCGACAAGGTGATGCAGGCCATCGGCTTCGCGCCCCGGGTGACCGGCTACGGCCTGGAGAACACCGGCGTCCAGCTCACCGAGCGCAACGCCATCGCGGTGGACGGCCGGTGCCGCACCAGCGTCCCGCACATCTTCGCGATCGGCGACGTGACGGCGAAGCTGATGCTGGCGCACGCGGCCGAGTCGATGGGCGTCGTGGCGGCCGAGACGATCGGCGGCGCGGAGACCATGGAGCTGGACTACGTGATGATCCCGCGCGCCACGTACTGCCAGCCGCAGATCGCGAGCTTCGGCCTGACGGAGCAGCAGGCGCGGGAGCGCGGCTTCGAGGTGAAGGTCGCCAAGTTCCCCTTCACGGCGAACGGCAAGGCCCACGGCCTGGGCCAGCCGTCGGGCTTCGTGAAGGTGATCAGCGACGACCGCCACGGCGAACTCCTCGGCGCCCACCTGATCGGCCCCGAGGTGACGGAACTGCTGCCGGAGCTGACGCTGGCCCAGCAGTGGGACCTGACGGTCCACGAGGTGGCCCGCAACGTCCACGCCCACCCGACGCTGGGCGAAGCGGTGAAGGAAGCGATCCACGGCCTGGCCGGCCATATGATCAACATGTGACCACCGCCTGACGCCACCTCACGGCGGCCCGCTTCCGACCGGCGCGGAGGCGGGCCGTCGTGGTCGTCGTCGGTCGTCGCCGGTCGCCCCGGGCCGTCGTCGCACGGCCCGGGGACGGCCCGGGGGCAGTCGGTGGATTCCCCGGAGTTCGCCCGGAGCCGCGTCGCACCGCGTCAGCGGCCGCGCGGCGAGGCCGCCCGCCGTCAGGGTTCCGGGTCCGGGGTGGTGGTCTCCGCCTGGAGGCAGGCGTCGAGGAGGCCGGGGAAACGGCTGTTGAGGTCGTCGGCGCGCAGCGTGTTCATCCGCGAGGTGCCCACGTAGTACTGGCGGATGACGCCGGCCTCGCGCAGGACGCCGAAGTGGTGGGTCGCGGTCGAGCGGGCCACGGGCAGGTCGAACTTGCCGCAACTGATGTCCTCCCCGGCGCGGTGGAGCTGGGCGGCGATGCTCCGGCGCACCGGATCGACGAGCGCCTCCAGAACCGCCTGGAGGGTGATCTCGTGCGGTTCCGGATGTTCGGGGATCCGCGCGTCGGGACGGGACACCGGGGCCACCTCCTTCGGGGCTGCTGGACGATCGGCAGGTCTCCCCCACGATACGCCGGTCACGCTCAAAGGTCGATGAGCATCAAAGTTTGACAGCCATCGTCATAAGCGCTCTAGTGGAGAGCGCGGGGGGCAGCCCCGCGTGTCCGTGCGTTCGCCCCTGGAGAGGTGCACGATGAATCGCGTTGTCCGCTTCCACCGGACCGGTGGCCCCGAAGTCCTGTCACTGGAAGACGTTCCCGTTCCCGCCCCCGCGCCGGACGAGGTCCTCCTCCGCACCCGGGCCCTCGGGCTGAACCGGGCCGAGTCGATGTTCCGGCGGGGCCAGTACGGCATCGACCCGGTCTTCCCCTCCGGCATCGGCTACGAGGCCGCCGGTGAGGTGGAGGCGGTCGGCGACAACGTCACCGGTCTCGCGCCGGGCGACGCGGTCAGCGTCGTCCCCGCTTTCCCGATGACCGAGTACCCGGTGCACGGTGAGCACGTCCTGGTCCCCGCGCGGGCGGTCGTCGCCCACCCCGAGCATCTGTCCTTCGAGGAAGCCGCCTCGGTGTGGATGATGTACATCACCGCCTACGGCGGCCTGATCGACTTCGCCCGCCTCAAGGAAGGCGAGACCGTCCTCATCCCCGCCGCCTCCAGCAGCGTCGGACTCGCCGCCATCCAGATCGCGCGCATGGTCGGCGCCCGCGCCGTCGCCCTGACCCGTACCGGCGCCAAGCGCCGGCAGCTCCTGGAGGCCGGGGCCGACGCCGTCATCGCCACCGCCGAGGAGGACGTCGTCGCCCGGGTGCGGGAACTGACCGGCGGCAAGGGCGCCGAGCTGGTCTTCGACCCGGTCGGCGGCCCCGCCCTGGCGGACCTCGTCACCGCCGCCGCCCCAGGGGCCACGATCGTCCTCTACGGCCTCCTGGACCCCGCCCCCACACCCCTGGACACCGGCGCGGTCCTCTTCAAGGGCCTCACCCTCCGCGGCTTCACGCTCTTCGAGATCACCACCGATGACACCCGCCTCCGGAAGGCCGTCGACTTCGTCCGCGAGGGCCTCGTCGCGGGCCACCTCACGCCCGTCATCGACCGCGCCTTCCCCTTCGACGCCATCGCCGACGCCCACCGCCACCTCGAAGCCGGCGGCCAGGTCGGCAAGATAGTCGTCACCGTCGCGCCCTCGGACGACGCCGCGTCGTGAGCCGCCGGGGCGCGTGGCTCAGAACGTCACGGTGATCTTTCCCGCCAGGCCGCCCCGGCGGAAGCGCTCGTGGGCGGCCCGGATCTCGTGCAGGCCGAAGGTGGCGTGCACCCGCGGTCGCAGGGAGCCCCGGTCGACCAGCCCCGTGAGTTCGCGCAGTCCCGCGCCGTCCTCGCGCACCTGGTGGACGGTGCCGCGCACACCGCGTGCGGACAGGTCGGGGACCGGGCCGGCCTGGGTGGCGATCGACGCGTACCGGCCGCCGTCGGCCACCGCCTCGGTCACAAAGGCCCCGAAGGTGTCGAACACCGCGTCGTAGCCCCGGCCTCGCAGCGCGCCGGGGTCCGTGGTGACGAAGCCGGCGCCGTGGTCACGGGCGAATCCGGCCTGCGCGTCCCGGGAGACCAGGGCGTCGACTTCGACGCCCCGGGCCCGGGCGATCTGGAGCGCCAGGCCACCGACCGCGCCCGCGGCGCCGGCGATCAGCAGCCGCTCCCCGGCGGACACCGCGAGCCAGTCCAGCGTCTGGAGGGCCGTGAGTCCGGGCAGCGGCAGGGTGGCCGCCTCGACCAGGCTGACCGCCCTCGGCGCGGCGGCCACGGTCCGCGCCGGAAGCGCGACCAGGTCGGACCAGGTGCCGCGGCCGGTGCTGAGCTGGTGGGACAGGGCGATGACACGTTCGCCGACGCGCAGCCCGCTGTCGCCCCCGTCCACCACGATGCCCGCCAGGTCCCAGCCGAGCGTCATCGGCAGCGGCGGCGTTCCCTCGCCGATGGCCCCCGCCCGCGTCTTGTCGTCGACCGGATTGATGCTGGTCGCGACGGTCCGGATCAGCACGTCCCCGGCCCCCGGTTCGGGTGGCTGGACCTCGGCGACGTCGAGGACGTCCGGTGTGCCGAAGCGATCGATCTGTATGGCGCGCACGATGAGCCCCTCCCCTTGTGCTGCTGACGTACCGCGCAACGCCGCCGATGATCACGGGATTCCCGTACGGCGGCGTCCGGCGCGGGCCGGGGTCAGGCCAGGAGGAGGGCCTTGCCGATGATCTCGCGGTTCTCGATCGCCGCGTGGGCGTCGGCCGCCCGTTCCAGGGGGAACGTCCGGCTGATGTGCGGGCGCATCCGCCCGGCCGCCGCCGCTTCCACCGCCTCGGCGAGGCGGCGCACCGCCTCCTCGGGCGTGAGCTGGAGGTCGGCGATGCCGGTGAGCGTGATGTTCCGTCGGGCGGCGTCCGCCGGGTCGAGGGGGGCGAACGCGTCGCCGGGCGCGCCGTGCGCGGAGACGCGCGCGCCGTCCGCCGCCACCTCGAACGCCGCCGTGCCGATCGCGCCGCCCGCGCCGTCCCACAGCACGTCCACCCCGGCGCCGCCCGTCGCCTTGCGCACCTCGTCGGTCCAGCCGGGCTCGGTGTAGTCGACCACGACCTCCGCGCCCAGCTCCCGGACCAGGGCCAGCTTGCGCGTTCCGCGCGCGGCGCCGATGACGCGGGCGCCGGCCGCGCGGGCGAGCTGCACGAGCAGCAGCCCCATGCCGCCGGCCGCCGCCGTGATCAGCACCCACTCCCCCGCCCGGATGCCGCCCTGGCCGAACAGCGCCATCGTCGTCGTCCCGTCGTGCGCGAGCGCGGTCGCCTCGCGCAGGTCCAGGCCGTCGGGGACGGCGACGAGCGCGTCGGCCGGGGAGAGGACCTGGTCGGCGTAGGAGCCGTTGACCGCCGCGCGGGTGATGACGGCCCGGCCGGTCCAGGCGGGATCGACGCCGGGGCCGATGGCGGTGACGTGCCCCCCGGCGCCCGCGCCGGGCACATACGGCGGCTCGACGGGGAACCAGTCCCGGGCCTTGCCGCCGCGGATCTGGGTCTCCACGAAGATCGTGTCCACGGCGGTCACACCGATCACCACCTGTCCCTCCCCCGGCCGGGGGTCGGGCGCGTCGACGGGCACCAGCACCTCGGATCCGCCGAACTCCCTCACTCGGATCTCGCGCATTCCGGCTCCCTCTTTCTGCTCTGTCCCGGTCGGGTCGTCGATCTGCCGGACCAAGGCTTCAACCTCAAGTGGAGTTGAAGTCAAGGGAGAGGGGTTGCGCCCGCTATTCTGGACGTCTAGTATCCAGGTTATGCGGATGAGCGAAGGCGTCGAATGGGCCTTGCACAGTTGTCTGAACCTCACCTGGGTCGAGTCGGGCGAGGCGATGACGGCGGCGCGGCTGGCGGCGTTCTACGACCTGCCGGCCGCCTATCTGAACAAGCAGCTTCAGGCGCTGGCGCGGGCGGGCATCGTGACCTCGACCCCGGGGCCGCGCGGCGGCTTCCGGCTGGCGCGGGCGCCCGAGCACATCACGCTGCTCGACGTGGTGACCGCGATCGAGGGCACGACCGAGGCGTTCCGCTGCGGCGAGGTGCTGCGGCGGGGGCCCGGCGGCCGGGACGACGTGGACTACCGGAAGACGTGCGTGATCTCCCAGTCCATGCGGCGGGCCGAGCTGGCCTGGCGCAGGGAGCTGGCGGGGCAGACGCTCGCCGACATCAAGGCGGTGGTCGAGGAGCGGCACCCGGACACGCCCGCGAGCACGCGGCGCTGGTTCGCCGGGCGCGGCACCTGAGCGGGAGCCGTGCGGCGGGCCTGGCCCACCGCACGACCCAAATCTGGATATCGAAGATCCTGGATAGCGAGAGAAGAGAAGGAAGAGACGTCATGGACAAGGCACGGATCGCACTCCGCAAGCACGTGGCCGAGGGGTACCGGGGGCTGCTCGCCGCCGAGACGTTCCTCAACGGCGAGGGCAGCGGCGTCCCGCGCGGCACGCTGGACCTCGTGCGGCTGCGCGTCAGCCAGATCAACGGCTGCGCGTTCTGCGTGGACATGCACGCCCGCGAGGCGCGGGAGGCGGGCGAGACGGAGCGGCGGCTGTACGCGGTGGCGGCGTGGCGCGAGACGTCGTTCTTCACCGGCGCCGAGCGGGCGGCGCTCGCGCTGGCCGAGGCGACCACGCGCGTCGCGGACAGCCCGGAGGGCGTCCCCCAGGGCGTCTGGGACGCGGCCGCCGCGCACTACGACGAGGCCGCGCTGTCCTCCCTGGTGCTGGCGATCGCGGTGATCAACGCGTGGAACCGCCTCAACGTCGCCGTCCGCACCCCCGTCCCCGCCTCCTGACACCTCCTCCGACCCCGGACCTCGCCACCACGACAGCAGGGAGCCCGACATGAACGCCTTCCCCCTCACCCCCACCGTCGTCCGCGCGGCGAACGCCGAGGTGGTGGCCGACGGACCGAGCAGTCTGATCGGGCTGCTCGCCGACCTCCCCGAGGTGACCGTCAACCGGGCCGGCCTGCGGGCCGGATCGCCCGGGGCGCCGCCGCACTTCCACACCCGGGCGACCGAGCTGTTCTTCGTCCTCGGCGGCTCCCTCCAGGCCCTGACCGGCGAGGAGGTGGTCACCCTGGGGGCCGGGGATCTGCTGGTGGTGCCGCCCCGGCTGCCGCACGCCTTCGCGCCGGCGGCCGGGGAGGAGGCCGATCTGCTCGTCGTGTTCACGCCGGGCATGGACCGGTTCGACTACTACCGGCTGCTGGAACGCGTGCACCTGGGCCGGGCCGAGGTGGCGGAGCTGAGGGCGACGTCCGAGCGGTTCGACAACCACTACGTGGACAGCCCGGCCTGGCGGCGGGCGCGCGGCGCGGAGTGAGCGACCCGGGGCCGGGGTCAGGCCGGGGGCTCCCGCCCGTCGCCCTCCCCGGCTCCCCCGGCGCGCTCGGCCCGCCCGGCGTGCTCGGCGTGCTCGATTTCGTCGTGCAGGCGCTCGCAGACCCGGCTGAGGATGCGGGAGACATGCATCTGCGAGATGCCCACGCGGCGCGCGATCTCGCTCTGGGTCATCTCCCGGAAGAACCGTAGATAGAGGATTTCCTGTTCGCGATCGGAAAGCTCCTGGAGCCGGGGGCGGACCGCCTCCCGGTAGACGACCTGCTCGTAGCCCGGCTCCGGCTCGCCGAGGGTGTCGGCCAGGGTGTAGCTGTCGCCCGCGCCCGCCAGCTCCGCGTCCAGGGACAGCGGGCGGAAGCTCTCCAGGGCCGCCATCCCGTCCTCGACCTCCTCGGGCGTCAGTCCGCTGCGCTCCGCCAGCTCGCCCACGCCCGGCTGCCGGTCGTCCACCCGGCAGTCCAGCTCGTGGCGGGCGGCGCGCACGCGGTTGCGCAGCTCCTGCGTGCGGCGCGGCACGTGCACGCCCCACAGGTGGTCCCGGAAGTGCCGCTTGACCTCGCCGACGATGGTGGGCACGGCATAGCTCTCGAACGCGCAGCCGCGCCCGGGGTCGTACCCCCGCACGGCCTTGACCAGGCCCAGGGCGGCGACCTGGGCCAGGTCCTCCTGGCTCTCGCCGCGATCCCGGAAGTTCCGCGCGAGCCGGTCGGCCATCGGCAGCCAGGCCCGCACGACCTCCTGGCAGAGCCGCTCCCGCTCGGGCCCGTCCGGCAGGGCGACGATCCGTTCGAACTGCCGGCGGGTGTCCGGCGCGTCGTGGTGGGGGTGCGGCCGGCGGCGCCTGCGGTGGGCGCCCGGCCGGCGCGGCGCGGTGGTCCTCATGACGAATCTCCCAAGGCGTCGACGGCGGATTCCGCGAGAGTGCCTTTTTACGCTTTATGCGCTTTTCGTCCTGGGCACTCTCTTCCCTTGCCCGGCCCCGGAACGGGTAAACACGGGCGGGCGCGCGGCCGGGCGCCGGAGCCCCTCCGGTTGCCCGCCGACCGGTGCGGAAGCAAAGTGGAGGTCTGCCCCGCCAAGGAGGCGCGATGGATCTCGTAGTGCTGATCGGACGTGTCCTGTTCGTCCTCGTCTTCCTCAATTCGGCGATCGGCCATCTGACCCAGAGCAAGGCGATGGCCGGTTACGCCCAGTCCAAGGGGGTGCCCGCCGCGCGGGCGGCGGTCCTCGGTTCGGGGGTGCTGCTGCTGGTCGGGGCGCTGAGCGTGCTGCTCGGCGTCTGGGCCGACCTCGGCGCCCTGCTGCTGGCGCTCTTCCTGCTGCCGACCGCGCTGCTGATGCACCCGTTCTGGAAGGAGACGGACGCGGGAGCCCGGCAGAACGAGATGATCCACTTCCTCAAGGACTTGGCGCTGGCCGGGGCGGCGCTGGCGCTGTTCGCGCTGATCGCCTTCGCCGGCGACGAACTGGGACTGACCTGGACCGGACCGCTGTTCGACTTCGACTGACCGGGGCCGGTGAACCCGGTGAACACCGCCCCCGCCGGACCGGCGGGGGGCCGGGGGGCGCGCGGGAACCCGCCGGGTGGCACACTTCGTTCCTTCTGCGATGAAACGGGACTGAGGGGCGCCGCCGGTGAATCTGCTGGACTTGCTGCTGCTGGTGGCGGTCGTGCTCGCGGCCGTCTCCGGGTTCCAGCGCGGCCTGATCGCGGGCGTCATCTCCCTGGCCGGGTTCGTCGGCGGCGCCGCGCTCGGGGTGTGGCTGCTGCCGTTCGTGGTCGAGCGGATGACGCCGGGCTCGGCGTCGGCGACCATCGTCGCCCTCGTCGTCGTGCTGGTCCCGGCCGCCGTGGGGCAGGCGCTCACCTGGCCGCTGGCCCTCCGGCTGCGCGCGACGCTCAAGCGCGCCCCGGCCCGCTGGGTGGACGGTGTGGGCGGCTCGGGGTTCAACGCGGCGGCGGCGCTGCTCGTCGCCTGGATCGTCGCCAGCGCCCTGGTCCCCACCCCCTCCCCCGGGCTGAACCAGGCGGTGCAGGACTCGGCGGTGCTGGGCGGCGTCCAGGACCGGATGCCCGCGCAGGCGCCGACGTGGTTCAGCCGGGCGACGGGCGCGCTGACGGACGCCGGGTTCCCCCAGGTGTTCAACCCGTTCGAGAACGATCCGACCGCCGACGTCCCGGCCCCCTCCGGCGACAACGTGACCCAGGCCGCCGTCACCGCCGCGCAGCGTTCCACGGTGAAGGTCACGGCCAGCGCGGGCCTCTCGGGGCACGAGGGCAGCGGCTTCGTCTACGCGCCGGAGCGCGTGATGACGAACGCGCACGTCGTGGACGGCGCCACCGTGACGGCCGTGCAGGTCGGGGGCGTGGGGCGGCGGCTGGAGGCGGAGATCATCCTGTTCGACCCGGACACCGACGTGGCGGTGCTCCGCGTGCCGGGGCTCGACGCGCCCGCCGTCGACTTCGCGGACGACGCCACGCGCGGCGACCCGGCGGTCGTCGCGGGTTATCCGGAGGACGGCGGCCTGGACCTGCGCGCCGCCACGGTCG
Organism: Streptomyces specialis; assembly: GCF_001493375.1. Taxonomy (GTDB): domain Bacteria; phylum Actinomycetota; class Actinomycetes; order Streptomycetales; family Streptomycetaceae; genus Streptomyces; species Streptomyces specialis. Next base: position 662,605 of record NZ_LN929895.1, on the reverse strand, counting down.
CCGGGCGGACGGCGGCCCGGGGGCAGGACATCCACGGCGACAGCGTCGTCACCCGCGACATCTACACCGTCCGCTCCCTGGTCCGCCCGGGGAACTCCGGCGGGCCGCTGCTCACCACGGACGGCCAGGTGTACGGGATGGTCTTCGCCCGTTCCGTCACCGACACCGAGACGGGGTACGTGCTGACCGCCGACCAGATCCGCCGCCACGCGGAACAGGCGGGCTGAGCGGCCGTCACGGGCCGTCCCGCAGCAGGGTTTCGACCGAGGCCGCCGTCCAGTGCCCCGCCGCGCCGGGCCGGGTCGCGAGGTACGCGGCAGCGCGGGCCGCGTTCCAGCCCTGCGCGGCGATCAGGCCCGCGCCCAGGTGCCGCAGATAGGCCGCCGAGGGCGCGTTGCCGGGGACGTCGGCGCGGCTCCACGGCGCGGTGAACGTCAGCACCGGGAACCCGTCGCGCCGCCCGGCCAGCACCAGCGTCTCGTACCGCCCGGGGCCGAGCCGGGCGCGCCCGGTGCCCAGCACCTCGCGCAGGTCCAGGTCGGCGCCCGGCGGGCGGCCCATCTCCTGGGCGGCGATGTCGGAGAACTGCCCGGCGGTCAGCAGGTACGCGTGCCCGTGGGCGACACCGGGCGCGGCCGGGTCGAGGAACGCGCGCCCGCCCGTCCACACGGCCGACTCGGTGGCGAAGTACAGCACGCCGGGCAGGGTCACGGGCGCGGACCGCAGGGGCGGGCGCGGGTCGCGGCCGCCGGGGGGGTGTCTCTTATACCCCCCCGACGCCGCCGGCGACGCGGGGACGGAGCAGCTGGTACTAGGTGGTGGGCTCAACTGCTCCTTTGTGTTGCACGGGCTGCGCCGAGACAGAGACTCCCCCACTTCCTTCGCCTGGGGCAGAGGGGAGTTGTGAAAAGAGGCGCGGGGCGGCGCCCGGGGCGGAGCCGGTCCGGCCACATATTCGATCCGTAGGCCGCGTACCAGACCCGCGTCGCGGAAAGCCCGGGTGACCCTTCGAAGAACTTTTCGACCACGCCCGCCACTTGGCCGCTTCCTCCCCGGATACTCACTCGCGTCACCCATACCGCCCGGGAGGAATCGTGACATTCCCCAGCCGTCGCCGTGCCATCGGGGCCGCCGCCGCCCTCACCGCCGGGCTCGCGACCGCCGTCGCCACACCCGCGCTCGCCGCCCCCTCCGCCCCGACCTCCGCCGCGCAGGCCGCCCCGCGCGGGGGCGTCACGCCGCTGCGCCGCGCGCACGCCCACAACGACTACGAGCACGACCGCCCGCTGCACGACGCGCTCGCCCACGGGTTCACCAGCGTGGAGGCCGACATCTGGCTGGTGGACGGCCAGTTGCTCGTCGCCCACGACGCGTGGCAGCTCGACCCGGCCCGCACCCTGGAGGCGCTGTACCTCGACCCGCTGCTGGCCCGGATCAGGGCCAACGGCGGCCGGGTGTACCGGGGTCACGACGTGTCGCTGCAACTCCTGATCGACATCAAGAACACCGGCGACGCCACCTACCGCGAACTCGCCCGCCGGCTGCGCCCGTACCACTCCGTCCTCAGCAAGGCGGCCGGCGGCCGGACCCACGCCCGGGCCGTCACCGCCGTGATATCCGGCGACCGCGCCGCCCGGGTGCCGATGGCGGCCGAGCGAATACGCCACACCTTCTACGACGGCCGGCTGGACGACCTGCTCGCGGACCCGCCCGCGCCCGCCTCGTTCATCCCGCTGATCAGCTCCAACTGGAACAGCACCTTCACCTGGCAGGGCACCGGCCCGATGCCGGCGGCGGAACGGGACACGCTGCGCCGCGTCACCGCCACCGCGCACGCGCGCGGGCAGCGCGTGCGGTTCTGGGCGACGCCCGACCAGCCCGGCGCGGCGCGCGAGGCGGTGTGGCGGGAACTGGTCGCGGCGGACGTCGATCACCTCAACACCGACGACCTCGCGGGCCTTGAGGCGTTCCTCCGCACGGCGGACGCGTGAGGAAGCGGGCCGGGCGGACCCAGCAGGAACGGACCCAGCCGGAACGGATCTAGGAGGAACGGGCGGGCAGGTCGTCGATCCACGCGTAGCGAGTGCCGCGGCCCTCGGTGGACCGCAGGTGGTACAACCCCGGCGCCTGCCGGGCCGCCAGCATCAGCGGCAGCGGAACCCGGTCGGTGATGACGACGTCGACGGTACGGCCGTCGCGTGGGCCGCCGTCGAACCGGACGCGGATCACATGGTGCTCAGCCATGCCGTCCACGCTAGCCCGGTGGCCCACGCACCCGCGCCGCCCGTAAGAGCGGCTCGGGGAACGGGAGTCGGATTTCACCGGCCGCCGCGCGGATCGACCACCACGAACCCCGCGCCCAGCGGGTCGGTGACGGTGGCCCGGCGGCCGTGCGGGCCGTCGGACGGGCCCGCGACGAGGTGGCCGCCGAGGCGGCGGACGGCGGCCACCGCCGCGTCGCAGTCGCCGACCGCGAAGTGCACGTCGACGCGCGGCGGCACGTCGTCCGGTGTGTCCGGCGGCATCCGCACGCGTCCGGCGACGGGCACACCGCCGAGGTGCCACAGCACGTGGTCCGTGCCCCGCGACGCGGGGGCGGGCCGCGCCTCGAACGGGAAGACGGCGGAGAAGAACGTGTCGGCCGCGTCCGCGTCGCGGGTGACGATCTCCGCCCAGCGGAACATCCCGTGCCCGTCGCGCCCCCGGAAACCGTGCCGCTCCCCGCCCTGCCACGCCGCGAACGGCACGTCGCCCGGGTCCCGCGCCAGCAGCATGCTGCCGAACTGGCCGATCTCCATGGGCTCCATCAGCAGCGACCCGCCGTGGTCCAGCACCCTGGCGGCGGTGGCCTTGATGTCGGACGTCGCGAAGTACAGCGTCCAGGCCGGGGGTTCGTCCTGCCACGGCAACTGCGGCACCACCGCGCCGACCGGCTCGCCGCGGGAGAACGCCGGGGAGTAGAAACCGCCGTACTCCGCCGCGCCCTCCGCGAAGGTCCAGCCGAACAGCGCGCCGTAGAACCGTTTCCCCGCCCTCGGGTCCGGGAGCGTGACGTCGATCCAGCAGGGCGTCCCCTCGGGGAAGTCGGACATGACCAGTGCCCCTTCCGTTCATGCGGCCCGTCCACGCGGCCCGTCCGGGCCCGGTGAACCTCTGGGTCAACGCGCCCGAACCGGTCCGGGTCACTTCGGATCACCCGCTCGTGCCCCTTCCGGGCGAAATCACCTCGGTGACCCCTGATGGTCGCCGCCGGGCCCCGCGCGCGTCACCCGCCTCGGCGAGCGTGCCGTGCGAAGCCCCCCGCGGCCCCCCACGAGCGAGGACAGCACCACGCCATGGACGCAAGCGCCCCCGTACCGATACCCCCGGCGCGCCCGCGCCGCCGTTCCTTCCTGCGGATCGCCGGCGTCTCGTCGGCGGCCCTGCTGTCCGGCGTGGGCGCGCCCGGCACCGCCGAGGCCGGGTACACGGGCGAACGCGTCCCCGGCGACTACCCGTTCCGCCTCGGCGTCGCCTCCGGCGACCCGGCCGAGGACGGGTTCGTCCTGTGGACCCGGCTGGCGCCCGAGCCGCTGGCGGCCGACGGGCACGGCGGGATGCCGCCCGCGCCGTTCGACGTGCGGTGGGAGGTGGCCGAGGACGAGGGGTTCCGGCGCGTGGTGCGGCGCGGGAGCGCCCGCGCGACGCCGGAGCTGGCCCACGCCGTGCACCCGCGGGTGCGCGGACTGCGCCCGGGGCGGCCGTACTTCTACCGGTTCGCGGCCGGGGACCACATCAGCCCGGCCGGCCGGGTCCGCACCACGGCGGCGCGCGGGACGACGCCCGGCGCGTTCACCTTCGCCACGGCGTCCTGCCAGGCGTGGTACCAGGGCTGGTTCGGGGCGTACCGGCATCTCGTCGCGGACGACCCGGAGATGGTGTTCTTCCTCGGGGACTACATCTACGAGTACGCCATCACGGCCGACCGCCTGTGGCGGCGGGGCGCCGACCCGGGCGCGGGGCACGACCGGGAGACGGTGACGCTGGAGGAGTACCGGGTGCGGTACTCCCTGTTCAAGAGCGACCCGGATCTCCAGGCCGCGCACGCGGCGACCGCGTTCGTCGTCACGCCCGACGACCACGAGGTGCAGAACAACTACGGCGCCGACACCTCCCGGTACGGCACCCCGCCGGAGGACTTCGCGCTGCGCCGCGCGGTGGCGTACCGCGCGCTGTACGAGAACACGCCACTGCCCGAGGCGGCGCTGCCGGCCGGCGGCCCGGACGCCCGCCTCCACCGGCGGCTGACGGTCGGCGACCTGGCGTCGTTCCACGTGCTCGACACCCGCCAGTACCGGGACCCGGGCGCGCCCGGCGGGGACATCCTCGGCCCGGACCAGGAGCGCTGGCTGCTGGACGGGCTGCGCCGTTCCGGCGCCCGGTGGAACCTGCTGGCGCAGCAGGTCGCGGTGATGCGCGTCGGGGACGACCGCGTCGACCAGTGGGACGGCTTCCCCGCCGCGCGGCAGCGGCTGCTCGACACCTTCGCCGACCCGGCCGTCGCCAACCCGGTGGTGCTGACCGGGGACACGCACCGGGCGATCGCGGGCGAGCTGCGCGCCGACTTCGCGGACCCGGACTCGCCGGTGGTCGGGACCGAGCTGGTCACGTCGTCCATCGCGTCGGACGGGGACGGCGCGGAGACCGACGAGCAGGCGGCGGAGTGGACCCGGCACCCGTGGGTGCGGTTCTACCACGCGCGCCGGGGCTACACCCTGTGCCGCCTCACACCGGACGGGCTGACCGCCGACTACCGGTCCGTGCCGTACGTCGAGGCGGACGCCGGCGCGCCCGTCTCGACCGTCGCGCGTTTCGTCACGGAGGCCGGGCGTCCCGGCCCGGAGAGAGTGGGCTGACCATGGCACAGACCGTCAGGGAACTCCGCGCCACCGGCCGGGTCGCGGCGATCGACCTGCGCTGGGAACGGGCGCCGTGGGAGCCGCCGGTCGATCACTACGCCGTGTACGCGGCGCGTGGCCGGGCGCCGGAGACGGAGCCGGGCGCGCTGGCCGGGAAGACCGTGTACCCGCACTTCACACACGGCGTGCTGGGCCCGGAGGCGGTGACCTGGCACTACCGGGTGGTGACGGTCCTGGCGTCGGGCGAGCGCGGGCGGGCGGCCGGGGCGTCCGCGACCACGGTCGCCTCGTACGCGACCGGGCGACCGCTCGTGGCGGTCGGGTCGTTCGACCACAAGGGCCTGGAGTTCGCGCTCGCGCCGAACGGCAACGCGCGCTACCTCACGGCGTTCCCGGCGGGGGTGGACTACCGCGACGGCGTCAGCCGTCCGGAGACGGACTGGCCGTATCTCCACCCCGGACCGGCCGACCAGTGGGCGGGCCGCCGCGCGCACCGGTTCACGCTGCGGTTCGAGCTGGACGCGGCGCCGGTGGCCGACCCCGGGTTCGCGCTGTGGATGACGGACACGCACGCCACGATCCCGGGCCGGGGCGTGCTGGCGGTCAACGGCCGGAAGATCACCACGCTCACCTTCGAGGGCGGCGCCACCAAGGGCTCGCTGGAGGGCGACGCGACCCGCCCGAACACCCCGCTCGTGCCGTCGTCCGTGGAACTGCCGCTTCCGGCGGACGTGTTCCGGGCGGGTGAGAATCTGCTGACGCTGGAGAAAACGGAAGGCTCCTGGCACGCTTATGACGCCATCGGCGTCTTCGCGCGGGAATGACGGGGACGCCGGGAATGAACACGCCGAAGGCGGGCATTCGGCCCGGCGACCGAATTGTTATGGACACATTTCCCTACTTGGTCGTTAGGCTGTCCCTACCCCGGGGTTAAACAACAGTCGGATCGGGAGCCATGGACACGTGCAGCGCCTGCCGCGGAGCCCTCAACGGCGCCGCGATATGCCCGCATTGCGGTGAGACGCCCACCAGCGCGGCCGAGGAGACGGCCCCTCTCCCGGGAGTACCGGCTCTGCCGCCCGGGGTTTCCGGGGTCCCGGACTTTCCGGCCGAGGTGATGGTGCTGCCGCCCCCCGACGAGCCGGCCCTTCCCGCCGGGGGCGCGTTCGCGCCACCGCCGCCCGAGGAGACCGGGCCACAGCCGGCGTTCCCCGGTTTCCCGACCGTCCCCGCCTACGGCCCCGCCCTGCCGGGGGCCTTCGCCGCCGGCGAGCCCGACCCGTGGGGGCTGGACGCCGCCATCGAGGCCGACCGCGCCGCCGAGGCCGCCGCCGCGGCCCGCGAGGGCGACGACGACGAGCCGGAGGGTCCCTCCTCCCGGAGCAAGCTCCTGTACATCGGGCTGCTGTGCGGCGTACTGCTCGGCATCGTGATGGCCCGCGCCGACGAGATGCCGATCTCGATCAACGACGAGGCCAACGGCGCGGAGATCGACTCGCCCTCCGAGTCCCCCTTCTCGTCCCCGCCCTGGAGCCAGGGTCCCGAGACCGGCGCCCCGCCGGCGAGCGGGGAGGAGCCCCCCTCCGAGGAGGAGAGCGAGCCGGAGGAGAGCGAGCAGGCACCGGCCGGGGGCCAGGAGCCCGCGCAGGACCCCGGGGCGAACCAGCCCGCCGACACCGCCGAAGCGCCCGACCCCGACACCGACCGCGACACCCAGCCCGACCCCGAACCGAGGCGGACCACGCCGCCGCCGGACCCCGACCCCACCGAGGAGGAGCCGGAGGAGCCGGTCTGGGAGTGGCCCGACCAGAACGGGGACTGCTCCGTCGAGTGGGACTCCACCTGCTACTGGGACCCGCCCTCGGGGTACGGCGACTAGGACCCGGTGCCGTCGGCGGTGAGGACGCCGCCGGGGGTGAAGGCCAGGGCGGCGAACCGTTCGCCCATGCGGCGGTGGGTGGCGGCGTCCGGGTGGAGCTGGTCGGGCAGCGGCAGTTCGGCGAAGTCCGCCTCCCCGTAGAGGTCGCGGCCGTCGAGGTACCGCAGACGCGGGTCCCGGACCGCCCGTCGCGCCACGATCCGGGCCAGTTCGTCGCGGACGACGTTCAGGGTCAGCTTCCCGCTCGCGCGTTCCGCCGGGTCGCCCGTGGCCCGGAACCGCAGCCGGCCCTCGGCGAGGGCGGTGAGGTCCGGGGCGCTGGGGCCCGGCGTGTCCTCGTGGATCGGGCACAGGATCGGTGAGACGACCAGCAGCGGCGCGGTGGGATGGCCCTCGCGGATCGTGTCGAGGAAGCCGTGGACGGCGGGGGTGAAGGCGCGCAGCCGCATCAGGTCGGTGTTGACCAGATTGACGCCGATCTTGACGCTGATCAGGTCGGCGGGCGTGTCCCGCATCGCGCGGGCGGTGAACGGGTCGAGGAGGGCGCCGCCGGCCAGGCCCAGGTTGACCAGTTCCACGCCGCCGAGGGAGGCGGCGTACGCGGGCCAGGTGCTGGTGGGGCCGGCCGCGTCGGAGCCCTGGCTGATCGAGCTGCCGTGATGCAGCCATACCGGGCGGCCCCGGTCCGGCGCGGGCTCGACGGGGGCGTCGGTGCGCAGGGCGACGAGTTCGGTGGACTCGTTGTGCGGCAGCCAGATCTCGATGTCCTTGGGGACCCCGGGCAGGCCGGTGAAACGCAGGGTGCCCGGCGGGCCGGGCCGGTGCTCGGCGGTCCCGGTGGTCATGTCGACGGTCAGGGTGTCGCCGCCGGTCACGCTGCCGCGCCCGGCCGGGCGGCCGTCGACGTACAGCTCGTACACGCCGTCCGGGCGCGGCGGGGCGCCCACGTAGACCCGTTTGGTGGGTACGGCGTCGAGTGCCACGGCGGTCGCCCGGGTGCGGAAGACCAGGCGGACGCCGGAGGGCTGCGCCTCGGCCATGGCCAGTTGCGCGTCGGCGCACTGCGCGCGGGCCCAGCCGGGCAGCCGGTGCGGCAGCACGCCGCGCGCGGTCCGCTCCACGTCGAGGGCGCCGCGCAGCAGAGCGGCGGTGACGGGCGTGGTGATCCAGTGGTGCTCGGGGTGCTCGGGGTCCATGGCCTCAACCTGGTGTGACATGGGCGGGGGGTAGCCTGCGCGGCATGACCGCGCAAACGAACGTTCCCGCGGGATGGTACGGGGACCCGCACGGCGCGCCGGACCTGATGCGCTGGTGGGACGGCACCCGGTGGACGGAACACACCCGGCCGGGACCGAGGCCGCGTCAGGAGGCCGGGACGGTGCCGGGGACCGGGGGCGGCACGCTGTTCGGCGAGCCGGTCCTGGCGGTGGACCCGAGGGCCAAGGTGACCGAGCTGATCAACGAGTACGGCGTGTCCGACCAGCAGGGCCGCGCCATCGGCTCGGTGGTCCAGGTCGGCCGGAGTCCCCTGACGAAGGTGGCGCGCTTCCTCAGCAGGCTCGACCAGTTCACGACCCACCACATGGAGATCCGCGACGCGCACGAGCAGCCGGTGCTGATGCTCACCCGGCCCGCGAAGTTCCCCATGTCCCGGGTGCTGGTGACGCGTCCGGACGGGCGCCCGGTCGGCGAGATCGTCCAGCAGGGCGCCTTCGGCGAGGTCAGCTTCGCGATCCGGGGCGACGGCCGGGTGCTCGGCGTGATCAAGGCCGAGGACCGGCGCGGGGCGAGCTATGCCGTCGTGGACGACGCCGGCGCCGAGATCGCCCGGATCACCAGGACCCGGGAGGGTGCGGCGAAGATCATGTTCGCCACGGCGGACCACTACGTCCTCCAGATGCACCGCCCGTTGGCCGATCCGCTGCTGAGCCTGGTCGTGGCCGCCGGGCTGACCGTGGACATCGCGCTCAAGCAGGACGCCCGCGGCCTCGGCTGAGCCCATCGGCGGCGCTCGACGCGTTCAGGGCCGGTGGGCCAGGATGTGGGCCTGGGGGGACCGCTCGCTCGCGTCGGGCGCGCGTTCCAGCCGTGCGTCCACGACGAACCCGGTGCGTTCCAGCAGCTCCGCGACGCGGGCGGGCCGCAGCCGGTGGAAGTCGAGGGTGACGGGGTGGCCGAACACCTCGGTGACGTGCCGGGGTTCGTCGCCGACCTGGAACGCCAGCAGCAGGCGCCCGCCGGAGGCCAGCACCCGGTGGAACTCGCCGAACACCCCGGGCAGCCGGTCCGGCGGGACGTGGATGATCGAGTACCAGGCGACGAGCCCCGCGAGCGCGCCGTCCGGCAGGTCCAGCGCGGTCATGGTGCCCACGTCGAACCGCAGCCCCGGATGCGCGCGCCGGGCCTCGGCGACCATCCCGGGCGACAGGTCGATGCCCCGGATGTCCAGGCCGAGGGCGGCGAGGAACGCCGTCACATGGCCGGGCCCCGACCCGGCGTCCACCACCGGGCCGGTCCTGACCGTCTCCGCGAAGGCGCCGAGCATGGCCCGTGCCAGCGGCTTGGACGCCGGCTCGTGCCGGGACCGCTCGGCGTAGTCGGCGGCGAGAGCGTCCCAGGACGCCCGGGTGGCGCGGAGGAATGCGGGTTCGGTCACGTCCGAGGACGGTACCTTTTCTCTCCCCGTTCCGCCCCCGGGCCGGCGCGGGGGCGGGTGCGCTCAGGCGGCCGGGACGTCGATGCCGAAGTCCGTGGTCAGCACCCGCCGGACCTCCGCCTCGTCGGCCAGCTCGCGCTCCTCCCGGCTGCCGTCCGCCCGGGTGACGGTCAGGGTGCGGCCCATCAGGGACAGGTGGGCGTCGGGCCGGGTGCGCTGCGCGCGCAGGGTGTGCCGGAACGGTGAGCGCGGGTTCGTGGCGACGTGCCAGTTCATCGCCTCGTAGTCCGCCGGCTCCCACGGGTCGCGGTTGAACGCGTACTGGTCGCGCCAGGCGCCGTCGAGGAACGCCTGGAGCACCCACAGGTCCTCAAGGCCGTGGTGCGGCTCGCGCAGCAGGCGGTGGCGGCGGTCGCCGTCGTGCGTCTCCGGGCCTGCGGTCAGCGGGATCGCCTCCAGCAGCGCGCCGTTGGTGCCGAACCCGACGTCGGCCAGGTGGCGCGCCGGGTCGCCGGGCACGCCGACCAGCAGCGTCTTGTGCGTGCGCGGCCGGATCGCGGTGGGGTCGCCGACCCGGACCCGGGCGGCCAGCCGCGTCACCTCGAAGCCGAGGGCTTCCAGCGCGGCGGCGAACAGCGTGTTGTGCTCGAAGCAGTAGCCGCCTCGGCGGCTCCGCACGAGCTTCGCCTCCAGGTCGGGCAGCGCCAGGGACGGCGCGATGCCGCGCGGCGAGTCGAGGTTCTCGAACGGGAGGGCGTGGGCGTGCGCCCGGGGGCCCGGGCGCAGCGCCCCGACGCTCGCCCCCCGCCGGCCCGACCAGCCGATCCGCGCCAGGTACGCGTCGAGGTCCAGCCGGAACGGAGCGTCGGGAGAAGGGACTTCGGTGGCCGCGGGGGCCGTCGCGTTGCTCATGCGTCCGACCGTACGCGCGGCCCGCGCCGGTCCGCGTCGGACCCCCGGCGCATCCGGGCTGGTCCTCGCGACGTAGGCCGCTGTGCGGATTTTCCGCTGAACTGGTGAACCATCCGGGGTGATCCTTCGTGTGTTCCTGTGCGCCGTCGGCACGCGGAGCCGACGCGTCGGCGGCGTCGTGGGACGCGGGCGGCGGCCGGGACGAGGGGTCGGTCGCCGTCGGCGGCCCCCGGTTGCCGGGGGCCGGGGGCGCGTTCACAGTGGGTCCCATGAGATCCGTGGCCGCCGTGGATCCCGCGGCGCGTGAGCAGTACCCGGCGTTCCCCCTCGACGCGTGGCGGCCGACGAAGGAGACCGTGCACCGGTTCCTCCAGATCGTCGGCAAGATCCGGCTGGCCGCCGGGCCGCGGCGGAACCACTGGTGGCACGTGCCGTTCCACGTCACCGGCAACGGCGTCACCACCCGGCCGACGCGCGATCCCGTGAGCCGCCGGATCTTCACCATCGACTTCGACTTCGTCGCTCACCGGCTGCTGATCCGGACGCTGGCCGGGGAGGAGGTCGCGTTCCCGCTCGCCGGGCGGTCGGTCGCCGAGTTCTACGACCTCGTCACCACCGCCCTCACCGATCTGGGGATCGGCGTCCGGCCGCACATCCCGCGTCCGTTCGACCTGCCCGACGCCGACCGGCCGTTCGCGCAGGACACCGAGCACCGCGCGTACGACCAGGACGCGGTGTCCACGTACTGGCGCGTCCTCAGCCGGGTCGCCCTGGAGCTGGAGGTCGCCGCCGCCGGGTACGCGGGGAAGATCAGCCCGGTCCACCACTTCTGGCACACGTTCGACCTCGCGGTGACCCGGTTCTCCGACCGGCGGGTCGGCAGCGACGCCTCGACGGATCCGGTCACCCGGGAGGCGTACTCGCGGGAGGTCATCAGCTCGGGCTTCTGGTTCGGCGACGACGAGGTGCCCGAGCCCGCGTTCTACACGTACACCGCGCCCGAGCCGGACGGCATCGCGGAGCGTCCGCTGCTGCCGGGGGGCGCGCGGTGGGTGGACCGGGGCGGGTCGCACCTGGCGCTGCTGCCGTACGAGGCGGTCCGGACCGCGCCGGACCCGGGCGGCGACATCCAGGCGCTCTACCACAGCGCCTACCGCGCGGGCGCCGATCTGGCGGGGTGGCCGCGGGCCCGGGAGTGCCCGCACGGCGTGACCGACCCCGTTCTCGCCTGAGCGTCAGGCGCGGGAACGGGGCCGGTCGGGGGCGGGGGTCCGTCAGACCAGGGCGGCTTCCCGCGCCCCGGCCGCGTCGTCATCGGGGGCGGCGTCACCGGCGTCGGCGGTGCCGCCGGGCTCCGGCGCGGTGTGGCCCGTCGGGCGGGCCCGCCTCGGCAGGAGGAAGGCCAGGGCGAACGCGAGCACCGTCAGGCCCAGGGCCAGCAACGTCACCTGCCGCGTCGCGTCGAGGAAGCTCCCGGCGGAGAAGAAGACCGTGCCGAGCACCGCCACGCCCAGGCTCGCGCCCAACTGCTGGAACGACTCCAGCAGACCCGCGGCCGAGCCGACCTCGTGGTCGCGGATCTCGCCCATGATGATGTCGAACAGCGGCACGAAAATCATGCCCATGCCGAACCCGTAGACGATCAGCGGCAGCGCCAGGTCCAGGCCGTCGATGTCCATGCCGGCCCGGTCGTACACCACGGTCAGCCCGACCAGCCCGGTGGCCATCAGCGCCAGGCCCAGGTGCAGGATGCGGCGGCCCAGCCGCGCCATCATCGTGGCGCCGAAGCCGGAGCCGAAGAACGCGCCGAGCGCCCAGGACGCCATCGTCAGGCTCGCCCGCACCGGGCTGAAGCCGCGGCCCATCTGGAGGAAGAGCCCGAGGGCGAGCGAGAAGCCGACGATCGAGCCGAAGAAGACGATGACGAACGCGACGCCGGAGGTATACGACCGTTTGGCCAGCACGCTCAGCTCGACCAGCGGCGTACCGCCGGACCGGCCGTGCCGGATCTGGTGGGCGACGAACAGGCCGAGGGCGATGACCGCGCCGGCCCCGACCGCCAGCAGCCACGCCGGCCAGCCCTGCTCACGGCCCTGCACCAGCGGGTAGACCAGCAGGAACGTGCCGAGGCCCGCGAGCAGCGCGCCGGTCCAGTCCAGCCGCATGCCGCCGGCCGCCGCGCCGGGGCGGGAGGGCAGGGCGGCCCGGCCGGCCAGGAGCGCGAAGGCGCCCAGCGGCAGGTTGATGAAGAACACCATCCGCCAGCCCGTGCCCCACAGGTCCGCGTCGACCAGGAGACCGGCCACGACCGGCCCGAGGATCGTGGACAGTCCGATGACCGGGCCGAGCGCGCCGAACGCCTTGCCGATCTCGCGCGGCGGGAACAGGTCACGGATCAGCCCGAACGCCTGCGGGATCATCACCGCGCCGAACAGCCCCTGCGCGACCCGAGCCGCGATCAGGACGCCCGGCGCCCAGGCGAGGGCGCACGCCATGGAGGCGAGCAGGAAGCCCGCCACGCCGATCAGCATCATCCGGCGGCGCCCGAACATGTCGCCGAGCCGTCCGCCGGTGAGCAGGCCGACCGCCAGCGCCAGCGTGTACGAGGCGGCGATCCACTGGAGGCTCGCGTCGGAGCCGCCGAGGTCCGCCTGGATCGAGGGGGCGGCCACGTTGACGACGGTCGAGTCGAGCAGGTTCATGATCATCGCGGCGAGGACGGCGAAGAAGCCGAGCCAGCGCCGGTCGGTGGATGCAGTCGTGTTCTCCATGGGGACCACACTTCCAGCGCTTTAGGAACAGTCCGTTCCTATATCGCGCGGCAGACTGGGGAACATGCTCGAAACCTCCGCGCGCCTGCTGCGCCTCCTCTCCCTTCTCCAGACGCCGCGCGACTGGACCGGCGCCGACCTGGCCGAACGCCTGGAGGTGACCACCCGGACAATCCGCAACGACATCGAGCGGCTGCGGCGGCTCGGCTATCCCGTCCACGCCACCCGGGGCGTGGTCGGCGGCTACCGCCTGGGCGCGGGCAGTTCGCTGCCGCCGCTGCTGCTGGACGACGACGAGGCCGTCGCCGTCGCGGTCGGCCTGCGCACCGCGACCGGCGGCTCGGTCGAGGGGATCGAGGAGTCGTCGCTGCGGGCGCTGGCCAAGCTGGAGCAGGTGCTGCCGCCGCGCCTGCGCCGCCGCGTCGGCGCGCTCCAGGCGTACACGGTCGCGGTCGGTCCCGGCCGGCGGCCGGGGCCGGGCGACCGCGGTGTACCGCCGGAGCTGCTGACGACGATCGCGGCGGCCTGCCGGGACCGGGAGCGGCTGCGGTTCGACTACCGGGCGCACGACGGAACGGCCGGGCGCCGCGACGTGGAGCCGTACCGGCTGGTGACGTGGGGGCGCCGCTGGTACCTGATCGCGTGGGACACCGGGCGGGCGGACTGGCGGACGTTCCGGGTGGACCGGATGGAGCCGCGCGTCCCGACGGGCCCGAGGTTCGCGCCGAGGCCGCTGCCGGACGAGGACGTCGCGGCGTACGTCTCGCGCGGGGTGGCGACCGCGCCGTGGCGGTACCGGGCGCGGGTGGTGCTGCACGCCCCGGCGGAGGCCGTGGCGGAACGGCTGCCGCCGTGGGTCGGGACGGTGGAGGCCGTGGACGAACGGACGTGCGTGCTGCGGACGGGCGCGGACCGGCCGGAGACGATGGCGGAGTGGCTGAGCGTGCTGGGGGTGGACTTCGACGCCTCGGCGGAGCCCGAACTGGCCGACGCGCTGCGGCGGCTGGCCGACCGCTACCGGCGGGCGGCGGGGGACTGACGACAGCCCGCCCGACCACGGCCCGCCCGACCACAGCACACCGGAGGGCACCCCGGGACGGGTGCCCTCCGGCGGTCCGGCGCTCGGCGCCGTGCGGCGCTCAGTACCGCCCGCGCCGTCCGCGCAACTGCTTGCTCACCAGGCGGCTCACCACACCGGCCGCTCCTGAGCCGCCACCCGCCCGGGTTCCGGGCGACGTGGTCCCGGGGCGCCGGCGCGAACGGAGCGCCTTGGCACCCAGCATGACGATCGCGCCGCGCACGAGCCTCTTGCCTGCTGCCATGTCGACCAGCTCCTTCCCCTTTTTGTGTATCCGGCGACAACTGATCGGGTGCCCCGGTTCCGCCCCGAGTAACGCCAAGGGCGCGCACCGGGGGCTTCCGGGGCCTGGTGGATCAGGCCGCGTGGTCCCAGGCCCCCGGGCATGGGCGGTAGCGCGGCTCGGGGCCCGTACGCGGCGGCGCCGTACTCGCGCACATCCGGGAGCCCGGCCAAACCGCGTCCCTTCCCCGCCCAGGGCGCCTGGCCCCGCGGAGGCCGGAACGGCGGCCCTACGCGCGGGTGCGGGCGACCGCGTCGCGGACCGCTTCGGTGGGGCCGCCGCGGTGGTGGGCCGCGCGCTGGCGGGCGGCGCCGTTGCCGTCGATCAGCAGGCGTTCCACGCCGGAGCGGACCAGTTCCAGATCGCCCGCGTCGCGCAGGGCGTCCGCCACGTGGTCCACCAGCTCCTCGACGACCTCGCGGGCGGCGGCGGGGCGTTGCGTCGCCGGGTGGAGCAGCGCGCCGTCCAGGCCGGAGCGGCTGGCCCGCCAGGCGGCCAGGCGCAGCAGGCCGGTGTCGGCCTCCGGCGCGGGCACGCCGTCCCGCCACTCGCGGGCCGCCGTCTCGACCAGGCCACGCACCAGGCCCGCCAGCAGGACGACGTCGTCCGCGTCCTGGCAGACGTCGTTGATCCGGACCTCCAGCGTCGGGTAGCGGGCCGAGAGCCGGGCGTCGAAGTAGACCATGCCCTGGTCCAGCAGGGTGCCGGTGGCCAGGAGGCGGGAGACCGTGCCGTGGTAGCCCTCGGCGGAGCCGAACGCCGGGGTCGGCCCGGTGGTCGGCCAGCGGCCGAAGACCTGGTAGCGGTAGCTGGCGTAGCCGGAGTCCCAGCCCTGCCAGAGCGGGGAGTTGGCGCTGAGCGCCAGCAGCGGCGCCAGCCGGACGCGGATCCGGTCCAGGACGGCGACGCCCTCCTCGTCGGACTCGACCTGGACGTGGATGTGGCAACCGCAGGTGAGCTGCTCCTGAGCCGTGAGGCCGAACGCCTCGGCCATCCGCCGGTACCGGCCGCCGGGCGTCAGCTCGGGCGCGACGGGGAGCGGCGAGGTGCCCAGCGCGGCGACTTCGGCGCCCTCCTTCGCGGCGAGTTCGTCGGCGCGGCGGCGCCAGCCCCGGATCTCCGCGCGGAGTTCGGGGAGCGTGGCGCACGGGGTGGTGTTCGTCTCCAGTTGCTGCTGCTGGAGCTCGGCCACGACCTCGTCGGCCTCCTCGTCCGCCCCGGCCAGCACGGCGCCCGCGACGGCGCGCGGCCGGGCGGACTCCGCGTCGACGAGCAGCAATTCTTCCTCTACACCAATGGTTCGCACGCGAGTGCGGCTACCCCGTCCGGGCCGGGCCGAACAAAACCGGCTTCCGCGGAGCCGGACCGGCGGAAAAGAGGTGCGGGTGGCCGTCCGTGAGGGAGGGACGGACGGCCACCCGGGCCCGGCGGCGCGGCCCGCCCGGCGTCCCGCCACCCGCCGCCTGGGCGGCCGGCCGGAGCCGCATCCTGACCCACCCGCCCGGCTCCCGGGCAGGCTCCGGGCGGAAACTTGTCAGGGCCTTAGCAAGGTTCACGCGGTCCCGCTCAAGGACCTGAGCGGTATGCGGCACAGAGGGCTCACCCGGCTCAGTGTCTCGTGTCCCCGCTCTTCCCCGGCTCTGATCAGGCCGTTACCGTTGAGTAACTAACAGCGCCGGCCGGCCTCCGCCGTGGCGCCACCGACCACCGACTGCCGACCGGAGTGGCTGGTTTCCTCACGTCCGTCGTCTGGAAGGGCCGCGATGCCACGCACCGAAGCCGCGATCACCCAGAACCCCTGGCGCGATCTGCCGCCCGCGCTGGCGGGGCTCCTGCGACCGCGCCTGGGCGAGATCGAGGCCGAGATCATCAGCTCGATCCGAAGAGAGGTCGACGCCTACCGGCAGCCTCTCGACTCGGCCGTGGGCCGTGACCTGGTGACGACCGTGCGGCGCGCGCTGGAACAGTTCGTGGAGCTCATCGAGGACCCGGACAGCTCGCAGGACCACCACGCGGACTACTTCCAGCGGCTGGGCCGCCTGGAGTACCTCAACGGGCGGAGCACCGACCTGCTCCAGGCCGCCTACCGCGTGGGCGCCCGGGTCGCCGCCCGCCAGTACGTGGCGGTCGCCCGCGCCGCCTCGTTCCCCGAAGAAGTGCTGATCAGCCTCAGTGACGCGGTCCTCGTCCACATCAGCGCCCTGTCTGAGGAGGCGGTCAGGGGGTACTCGGCGGCCATGGCCAAGATGGTCGGCGATGTGCCCCGCGCCCGCCGCCTGCTGGCGGAGCGGCTTCTGGAGCCCGGCCCGGCCGGTTCGGCCGAGCCGGTCGAGCTGCTCGCGGCCCGCGCGAAGTGGCCGTGGCCGGAGCGTGTCGCCTGCGTCGTGGTGCCCTCCATGACGGAGGCCCCGGCCGGTTCCGACGAGGAGATCCTGTCGCTGCGGCGCGGCAACGTGCTGCACCTGATCGTGCCCGACCCCGAGACGAGCGGGCGGGTGACCCGGCTGCGGCAGGCCCTCGGCGACGCCACGCCCGCCGTGCTCGGCCCGACCGTGCCGCCGGAGCGGGCGTGGATCTCGCTGCACTGCGCCCGGCTGGCGCTGAAGCTGCTGCGCCGGTCGCCGCGCGGCCCGCAGGGCATGGTGGACGCCGCCGATCATCTGGTCGACGTGCACCTGCTCAACGGCGCGCCCGTGGGGAACCTGGTCGCCGACCGCGCCCTGTACCCGCTGCGGCACCTGACGCCGGGGAAGGCGGCCCGCCTCGCCGAGACGCTGGACGCGCTGCTGATGTCCTGGCGGCGGACCGCCCCCGAGGTGGCGGAGACGCTGCACATCCACCCGCAGACCGCCCGGTACCGCATCCGGCAACTGGAGGACCTGTTCGGGACCCGGCTGTCCGATCCGGCGTTCCGGTTCCAGGCGATGCTGGCGCTGCGCACCCGGGCGCTGGGCGTCAGCGAGCCCCGCCGTTGACGTAGAGCGTCTGGCCGCTGACGTACGACGCGTCGTCGCTGGCGAGGAACGCCACCACGGCCGCGATCTCCTCCGGCTGCCCGACCCGCCGCAGCGGGGTGCGCTCGGCGACGGCCCGCTGGTGCTCCTCGGCCGAGGCGCCGACGCGGGCGGCGGTGGCGGCCGTCATGGAGGTGGCGATGTAGCCGGGGGCGACGGCGTTGACGTTGATGTTGTACGGGCCCAGCTCGATGGCGAGGGTCGCGGTCAGGCCCTGGATGCCGGCCTTGGCCGCGGCGTAGTTCGCCTGGCCCCGGTTGCCGAGGGCGGACCGGCTGCTGAGCGAGACGATCTTGCCGTAGCGCTGCTCGACCATGCGGACCTGCGCGGCCTGGGCGCAGATGAAGGCGCTGGTGAGGTTGACGCCCAGCACCGCGTCCCAGTCGGCCTTCGGCATCCGGAAGAAGAGGTTGTCCCGGGTGATGCCCGCGTTGTTGACGAGGATGTGCAGGCCGCCGAAGTCCTCGGCGACGCGGTCGAACGCGGCGCGCACCGCGTCCTCGTCCGCGACGTCGCAGCCGTAGGCGAGGGCCTTGCCGCCCTCCTCGCGGATGCGCGCGGCGACGGGCTCGGCGCGCTCGGCGGTCAGGTCGACCACGGCGACGGCGGCGCCCTCGCCGGCCAGTCGGCGGGCGGTGGCGGCGCCGATGCCCTGCGCGGCGCCGGTGACGACGGCGGTCCTGCCGGTGAACCTGCTCACGGAAACTCTCCTCGGTGGTGGGTGGACCCGATCTCCGGGCGCGGTCTCAGTCCCGGTCTCAGTCCCGGTCGCGGTCTCAGTCGCGGTCGACCAGCACGGCGCTGCCCTGGCCGACGCCGACGCACATCGTCGCCAGGCCGCGCCGGGCACCGGTGCGGGCCATGCGGTGCAGCAGGGTGGTGAGGATGCGGGCGCCGGAACACCCCAGCGGGTGGCCGAGCGCGATGGCGCCGCCGTCGGGGTTGACCAGCTCCGGGTCGAGGCCCAGCTCCCGGACGGACGCCAGGGCCTGGGCCGCGAACGCCTCGTTGACCTCGGCCGTCTCGACCGACTCGACGCTCCGGCCGGCGCGGGCCAGCACCCGGCGGGTGGCGGGCACCGGGCCGATGCCCATGACGTCGGGGTGGACGCCCGCGCTGGCGCCGCCCGCGTACCGGCCGAGCGGCGTGAGGCCCAGCTCGCGCACGGCCTCGTCGCTCATCAGCAGCAGACCGGCGGCGCCGTCGTTCATCGGCGAGGAGTTGCCCGCGGTGACGCTGCCGCCGTCGCGGAAGACCGGCTTGAGCCCGGCCAGCCGCTCGGCGGTGGTGTCCTCGCGGATGCCCTCGTCCCGGTCCACCACGACGCCGTCGGGCCGGGTGACGGGCAGGATCTCGCCGTCGAACAGGCCCTTCCCGCGCGCCTCGGCCGCCCGCAGATGGCTGCGCAGCGCGAACGCGTCCTGGTCCTGACGGCTGACCCCGTACCGCGCGGCGACCTCCTCGGCGGTCTCGCCCATGGCGAGGACGCCGTGCAGCTCCTTCATCAGCGGGTTGGTCAGCCGCCAGCCGAGCCGGGTGTCGTACGTCGTCAGCGCCCTCGGCAGCGCCTCGTCCGGGCGCGGCACGACGAACGGCGCGCGGCTCATCGACTCCGAGCCGCCCGCCAGCACGATGTCCGCCTCCCCGGCGGCGACGGCGCGGGCCCCGGAGGTGACGGCCTCCAGGCCGGAGGCGCACAGCCGGTTGACGGTGGCGCCGGGGACGGACTCGGGCAGCCCGGCGAGCAGGACGGCCATCCGGGCGACATTGCGGTTGTCCTCGCCGGCCTGGTTGGCGGCGCCCCAGTAGACGTCGTCGATCCGGGCCGGGTCGAGGGCCGGCACGTCGGCGAGCAGGCCGCGCACGACGGTGGCGGCGAGGTCGTCGGGCCGGACGGTGGACAGGGCGCCGCGCAGCCGCCCGATGGGGGTGCGGCGGGCGGCGACGAAATGAACGGTGCGCATGGTGCGTAAGGGTCCCGTCTGCCGTGGCCTAGAAGGCGCTGACGCCCGTCAGGTCCCGCCCGATGATGAGCTTCTGGATCTGGCTGGTGCCTTCGTACAGGGTCATCACGCGGGCGTCGCGCAGGTACTTGCTGACCGGGTACTCGTCGATGTAGCCGTAGCCGCCGAACACCTGGAGGGCGTTGCTCGCCGCCCGGACCGCCGCCTCGCTGGCGTAGAGCTTCGCTATGGAGGACTCGGTGGCGAACGGCTGCCCCCGGTCGATGAGGTCGGCCACCCGCCAGGTCAGCAGCCGCGCCGCGTCGGTCTCGACGCGGATGTCGGCCAGCAGCTCCTGGACGAGCTGGTGGGAGGCGATCGGCTTGCCGAACTGCTCGCGCTGGCCCGCGTACGTCACGGCCGCCTCCAGGCTGGCGCGGGCGATGCCGACGCAGCCGATGGCGACCGACATCCGGCCCTTGGCGAGGGCGGCCATCGCCACCTTGAAGCCCTGGCCCTCGGCGCCGAGCCGGGCGCTGTCGGGCACCCGTACGTTGTCGAACGTCAGCTCGGCGGTGGGCTGGCCGCGCAGCCCGAGCTTGCCGTGCACGGTGCGGCGCTCCAGGCCGCGCGCGGAGGTGGGCACGAGGAACGCGGTGACGCCCTTCGGTCCCGGACCGCCGGTGCGGGCGAAGACGAGGACGACGTCGGCCCAGGTGCCGTTGGTGATGAACATCTTCGAGCCGGTCAGCAGCCAGTCCGCGCCGGCCCGGACCGCGCGGGTGGCGAGGTTCCCGGCGTCGGAGCCGGTGCCCGGCTCGGTGAGGCCGAAGCAGGCCAGGGCCTCGCCGGAGCAGAGCCGCGGCAGCCACTCGCGCTTCTGCTTCTCGTCGCCGTAGGAGCTGATCGACTTGGCGACCAGGCCGAGGGAGACGGAGACGATGCCGCGCACCGCGGAGTCGCCGCGGCCCAGCTCCTCCAGGACCAGGCAGTACCCGAGGTGGTCGCCGCCCGAGCCGCCGTACTCCTCGGGGATGGTCAGCCCCAGGAAGCCCAGCGCGCCGAGCTTGCCGACGATGGCGCGGTCGACGGACTCGGCGCGGTCCCACGCGGTGGCGTGGGGCACGATCTCCCGGTCGGTGAACTCGGCGGCCAGCCGCCGGACGGCCACCTGTTCCTCGTCGAGCTCCAGGTTCATGGCGGGCACTCCGTGACGATCGGACCATTTGATTAGCACTGCTAGTTTTACAGGACGATACACGGCCGGTCCGGCCCGGGGAAGCGTGTAGCCTCCCAGGAATCCCGCTCGCCCGCCCCGGAGGTGCGTCATGGGCCGGCCGCGCCGCCCGCTGCTCAGCCGCGACCGCATCGTCGAGGCGGCGCTGCGGATCACGGACACCGAGGGCCTGCCGGCGCTGTCCACGCGCCGGCTGGCGGCGGAGCTGGGCGTGAGCGGGCCGTCGCTGTACAACCACTTCCGCACCATGGACGAGCTGGTCGACGCGGTCGCGGACAGCGTGCTCGCGCAGGTCGACATCTCGATGTTCGGCCGCCTCGACTGGCGGACCGCGCTGCGCGACTGGGCCCGCTCCTACCGCGCGGCGCTGGCCGCCCACCCCAACCTCGTCCCGGTCCTGGCCCGCGGCCCCGGCCGCCGGCCGGGCGCGCTGCGGCTGGCCGACGCGGTCTTCGGCGGGCTGGTGGAGGGCGGCTGGCCCCGCCCGCACGCCACCCGGATCGGCGCGCTGATGCGGTACTTCGTGACCGGCTCGGCCCTCGGCTCCTTCGCCTCCGGCTTCCCGGCCGACGCGAGCCTGTACAGCGGCGCCTATCCCCACCTCGGCCAGGCGCACCTGCTGGCGGACCACCAGCAGGAGATCGACGAGGGCGCCTTCGAGACGGGCCTGGAGGCGCTCCTCGACGGACTGGAGTTCCGCTTCGCCCGCGTCCGCCCCTCCTCGTCCCCCTGAGCCCCCTTGCCTTCCTGAGCCTTCTCGCGATCCGGGGCGTCCCGCCGTTCGGGCCGCGCCCGTTCGAGCGCCTTCGCGCCTCCCGCCGTCCGGCCGCGCCCCCACCGGGGAAGAGCACGAAGGGCGCCTTCCCGGCATTCCGCCGCATCCCGGGCGCCCGGCGGACGCGACGAGAGGAAGCGCGATGCGAAGCGACGCAGCCCCCCGCACGGACCGGGCGGCCGCGCGGTGAGGCGGATCGGCGGGCGCACCGACCACGTCGTGGTCGTCGGCGCCGGGCTGGCGGGCCTCGCCGCCGCCCTGCACCTGCTCGGCGCGGGCCGCCGCGTCACCGTCGTCGAACGGGCCGCCGTGCCCGGTGGGCGCGCCGGGCTCCTGGACCGGGGCGGCTACCGCATGGACACCGGCCCCACCGTGCTCACCATGCCCGGGCTGATCGAGGAGGCGCTCGCCGCCGTGGGCGCCACGACCGCCGACCACCTCGCGCTGGTGCCCCTGCACCCCGCCTACCGCGCCCGGTTCGCCGACGGCTCGGGCCTCGACGTGCACACCGACGCGGAGGCGATGGAGGAGGAGGTGCGCCGGTTCGCCGGGCCGCGCGAGGCGGCCGGGTACCGGCGGCTGCGGCAGTGGCTCACCGACGTGTACCGGGCGCAGCTCGCCCGTTTCATCGACGCCAACTTCGACTCCCCGCTCCAGCTCCTCCACCCCGACCTGGCCCGGCTCGCCGCGCTCGGCGGCTTCGGCCGCCTGGACGCGCGGATCGGCCGGTTCCTGTCGGACGAACGGCTGCGCCGCGTCTTCTCCTTCCAGTCCCTGTACGCGGGTGTGCCGCCCGCCCGCGCCCTCGCCGCGTACGCCGTGATCGCGTACATGGACACCGTCGCCGGGGTCTGGTTCCCGCGCGGCGGCATGCACGCGGTGCCGCGCGCCCTGGCCGGCGCGGCGGCCGGGGCGGGCGCCGCGTTCCACTTCGGCCACGAGGTGACGCGGCTGGAACGGTCCCCCGGCGACGCTTCCCGCGTCGCCGCCGTCCACACCGCCCAGGGGCTGCGGCTGCCGTGCGACACGGTCGTGCTGACGCCCGACCTGCCGGTCGCGTACCGGCTGCTCGGCCGCCGCCCGCGCCGCCCGGTGGCGCTGCGGCACGCGCCGTCCGCCGTGGTGCTGCACGCCGGGACCGACCGCACCTGGCCGGAGCTGGGGCATCACACGCTCTCGTTCGGCGGCGCCTGGCACGGCACGTTCGAGGAACTGACCCGCGCCGGCCGCCTGATGAGCGACCCGTCGTTGCTGGTCACCCGCCCCACGACACACGACCCGTCGCTCGCGCCGCCCGGTCGGCACCTGCACTACGTGCTGGCGCCGTGCCCCAACACCGCCATCGGCCCGGACGCCCGCGCCTGGCGGAACGGCCTCGGCGCGCGGTACCGCGACAGCCTGGTCGCGGAGCTGGAACGCCGGGGGCTGGCCGGTCTGGGCGCGGCCGTGGAGGCGGAGTGCCTCATCACGCCCGCCGACTGGGCGGACGCGGGGCACGCGGCGGGAACGCCGTTCTCCGCCGCGCACACCTTCGCGCAGACGGGCCCGTTCCGGCCGCGGAATCTGGTGCGGGGCACGGCGAACGCCGTGCTGGCGGGCTGCGGCACGACGCCGGGCGTCGGCGTGCCGACCGTGCTGCTGTCCGGCAAGCTCGCCGCCGCCCGGATCACCGGCACGGCCGGGGCCCGGCGCCGGACCGTGCTGGTCGGGGCCGCGCGGTGACCGCGCGGGAGCTGGACGCGGCCGGCATCACCGACCCGGTCCTGCGCGACGCGTACCGGCGGTGCCGGCGGCTCAACGCGCGGCACGGCAAGACGTACTTCCTCGCCACCCGGCTGCTGCCCGCCGCGCGCCGCCCGGCGGTCCACGCGCTGTACGGTTTCGCGCGCCGGGCCGACGACGTGGTCGACGACCTGGCCGGCGGCGCCACGCCGGAGGAGCGGGCGGCGGCGCTGGACGGGCTCGCGGCCCGCCTGGCCGCCGGGCTGCGGGGCGCGGCGACGGGTGACCCGGTGGTGACGGCGCTTGCGGACACCGCCGCGCGGTACCGCATCGACCACGGCCACTTCGCCGACTTCCTGGTCTCCATGCGCGACGACCTGGTCGTCACCGACTATCCGACCTACGCGGACCTGCGGCGTTACATGCACGGCTCGGCGGCGGTGATCGGCCTCCAGATGCTGCCGGTGCTCGGCACGGTCGTCCCGCGCGAGCTGGCCGCGCCGCACGCGGCGGCGCTGGGCGTGGCGTTCCAGCTCACCAACTTCCTGCGCGACGTCGGCGAGGACCTGGACCGGGGCCGGATCTACCTGCCCGCCGACCTGCTCGCCGCCCACGGCGTGGACCGCGCGCTGCTGCGCTGGAGCCGCGACACGGGACGGCACGACCGGCGGATCACCGCCGCGCTGGTCGCGGCGGCCGAGCTGACGCGCGGTGTCTACCGCGAGGCGGCGCCGGGCGTCGCCCTGCTGGACCCGGTGGCGCGGCCGTGCATCGCGACCGCGTTCACCCTGTACGCCGGGATTCTCGACGCCATCGCGGACGACGGTTACGCCGTGCTGCACCGCCGGGCCGTGGTGCCGCGCCGCAGGCGGGCGGCCGTGGCGCTCGGCGGTCTGGGCCGCGTCGCCGCGGCCCGGCTGCGGGCCTCGGCGGCCCGGCCCGCCGCCGAGAGCACCGCCGGGCCCGCCGTCGAGGGCGAGGGGGTCGCGTGAACCCCGGTCGTTCCGCCCGTTTCCCGCTGCGCCTGCGGCGCCCGGTCGCGTGGGAGGACCAGCGGCCCACCTGGCGCGACGCCTCCCCCGGCCTGATCGCCGCCGCGCTGAAGCGCGCCACGGCCCGGCCCTCGGGGAACTGGTACGTGCTCGCCGCGTCCCGGGACATCGGCCGGGACCGGCCGTTCGGCCGTACGGTCGCCGGGACGGAGGTCGTCGCCTGGCGGGACGGCGCCGGACGGCTGCTGGCCGGGCCCGGCGCCTGCCCCCATCTGGGGGCGCCGCTGCGGGACAGCCGGGTGCGGTGCGGCCGGGTGATCTGCCACTGGCACGGACTGGCGCTGGACGGCGGGCCGTTCGCGGGCTGGGAGCCCTTTCCCGCGCACGACGACGGGGTGCTGGCGTGGGTGCGGCTGGACGCGGCGGGCGGCGAGGAGCCGTTGCCGCGCCCGGTGATCCCGGCCCGGCCGGACCGGGCCGGGGCGCTGGAGGCGGTGTGGACGGGCGTCGGCGCGTGCGAGCCGGAGGACGTGCTGGCGAACCGGCTGGACCCGTGGCACGGCGCGTGGTTCCACCCGTACGCGTTCGCCGATCTGACGGTCCGGGCGCCCGGGGACGGTGGTGACGGGGACGGCGGCGGCGACGGGTTCACGGTGGAGGTGTCGTTCCGGGTGGCCGGGCGGGCGGTCGTCCCGGTCCGCGCCGTGTTCACCGCGCCGGAGCCGCGCACGGTGACGATGCGGATCACCGGCGGCGAGGGCCTCGGCTCGGTGGTCGAGACGCACGCGACGCCGCTGACCCCCGGCCGTACCGCCGTCGTGGAGGCGGTCATCGCCACCTCCGGCCGCCCCGGCTTCGCCCTGGCCCGTGGCGCGGCACCGCTGCTCCGCCCGCTGCTGCGGGCGACGGCGGCCCGCCTGTGGCGGGACGACCTGGCCTACGCCGAGCGCCGCCACCACCTGCGCCGGACCGGCCGCTTCCCGGGCTGACCTGGGCTGACCCGGGCTGACCCGGGCGCGTGGTCACCCCCGGCCCAGGCGGGCCAGCGCGCGCAGGGCCGGGGAGCGGCCCCGGTCGGGCACCGTCCACAGGGGGTGTCCGCGCAGGTCCCAGCGGGACAGGAGGGCGTTGGCGGCCAGGAAGCCGGTCGTCGCGGCGCGTTCCATCAGGGCCACGGGCAGGGCGGTGCGGATCGCGTCGCCCGCGAGGACGACCTCCGGGTGCGGGCCGCGCACGGCCGGGCGGTCCGGCCAGCCGCCGACCGCGAACAGCGGGCAGTCGGCCCGCCACACATGCCGCGCGTCCACCGTCCGCGCCGCGCCCAGCTCGGGGTAGACGTGCCGCGCCCGTGCGACGAGGTCCCGTTCCACCGCCGTCCGGTCCGCGCCGGGATCGACGGCGTAGGCGTGCAGTTCCACGACCGAGCCGCCGGTGCGCGCCGCCCAGCGCGCCGCCTCGCCCTCCCAGGCGTTCAGGACGCTGATGTTGTCCAGCGGGCCGTAGCCGCTGGTGCCGAGGAAGCCGGGCCGGCCCGGGGCGACGGGCCGGTCGAGCCAGAGCCGGGACACCAGGAACGGCGGCGCGGTCCGCAGCCGGGCGACGCGGTCGCGCCACTTGCCGTCGCCGAGGGCGGGCGACCGGGCCACCAGCGCGCGGAGCCCGGCCGGGTCGAGGGCGAGCACCACCGCGTCATGGCGCCCGGTCCCGCCCCCGTCGGCGGTGACGTCCACGCCGCCGCCCGGCACGGGCGCGACCCGTTCGACGGCGGTCCCGGTGCGGACCACGGCCCGGTGGCTCTCCAGGTATCGGCGCAGCGGGTCCCACAGGGCGCGCGGGAACGGCTCGTCCGGCACGTCGAACAACAGGCCCTCGGAGCTGCCGAGGAAGTAGATGTGGAACATCAACGCCAGCTCCGCCGCCGACAGTTCGCGCGGGTCGGCAAAGAAGCTCCGCGAGAACACCTCGAACGCCAGATGGTGCGCCGCCGCCGGGAAGCGGATGTCCGCGAGGAAACCGGCCGCGCTGGTCCCGTCGAGCTGCCGGTACACGCGCGGCACGCGGACGTCGAGCAGCGGCCAAGCGGCGGCCGGGTTCATCCGCAGCAGGTCGCGCCACCCGAAGCTGGGGCTGAGCGCGACGAAGCCCAGCGCGCTCCACGGCGGGGTGCGCGGCACGCGGGCGAAGCCGTCGCACAGGCCGCCGCTGTGCCGGAGGGGGTAGTCGGGCAGCCCGGTCAGCATCCGCAGCTCCGGATCGACGCGCCGCAACAGCCCCCGCAGGTTGTAGTACTGGCGGAAGAAGGCGTGGAAGCCGCGCGACATCGTCGCGGCGGAGCCGTCGGCCAGGCGGATGTCCCAGCCCGCGAGCCGCCCGCCGAGCGCGGCCTCGCGCTCGAACACCGTGACGCGCACGCCGCGTTCGGCCAGCGCCGTGGCCGCCGCCAGCCCGGCGACGCCGCCGCCGACCACGGCCACGGCGGGCGGCGTGTCCCCGGCCCGGGCCCCGCCCCGCGCGGGCGCCAGCAGCCGGGCCCGCCCGGCCCCGCCGGGCCGCGCGCCGCCGTTCCCCCCGACCTCCCGGCCCGGACCGGGCGGTCGGCGGCGGGCCGCCGCCCCGGCCGGGCTGGGATCGCGTCTTATGACACGGGGGAAGTGGAGAGTGGTGTATGAGAGACAGAGGGTGGCGTGTATCACCTTATGTGGGACGAAGGGGGCCGCCCGAGAGCGAATCTGTACCCTCTGGGCCGGCGGCGTCGGAGGGATACGGCGGCGAAGGTGTAGCCCGTCGCGGGACGCGTCGCGCCGCCCGCCGTGCCGATCCGGAACACCGATGTCCCCGCGCGGCGGGGGAAGGCGGCGTCGGTCATCGGGATCACCCCCTGCTCGACGGCGGGGACGCGCACCGCGCCCAGGTCCAGCACGTCCCGCGTGTAGTGCCGCAACGCCCGCTCGTAGCCGTCGCGGTCGAGGAGCGCGGGCGTGAACTCGGTGTACTCGACCAGCGCTTCGCGCGGCCCGAACGGCAACACGTAGCCGAAGGACAGCCCTCGGTCCGGCTGGCGGACGCGGAAGTCCATGAGGTCGGCGACGCCCGGCTCGAACGCGGCCCGCTCGGCGCGCAGGAACCAGCCGCGGAAGTGCTGGAACAGCGTGGTCCGCGCGGGCGGCAGGCGGCGCGGCGGCCGGGAGTCGAAGACCCAGCGGGCCCGCAGCGCGATCCGCCGCCCGTCCCCGGCGACACCGCGCGCCTCGGCCCCGCCGCCCGGCAGGTCGCGCACCGCGTCCACCGCGGCCTCGACGCGCCGGAACGCGGGCCGCCCGCGCAGCCGTTCGGCGACGAGCGCCTCGAACGCCCGTGACCGCAGCATCTTGTAGCGCAGCGGCGCCGCACTCCCCTGGGCCGGCCGCCCGTCCGCGCCGCGCACGCGCAGGAGGTCCCAGGACGCGGAGACGGCGTCGTCGTACTCGCCGGGCCCCTCCTCCCAGAAGCACCAGGTGCGTTCCGGCGGGCGCAGCGGCCCGGCCGGGGCGTCGACCAGCACCACGGACGCGGTGTCCGGCAGCCGGTGCGCGAGGGAGAGACCGGCGGCGCCCGCGCCGACGATCACCACGTCCACGGCGTCACCGGCCGCCGGCCCATCGCTCATACGCGCGATGCTGCCGCACCGGGGGCGCCGGACCCGGCGGGCGACACTCGCTGCCACCCGGACGGACGCGGCGACCGGCGGCGCGGCTCAGTCCCCGACGCCTCCGCTGTCCTGGGTGCCGATCGGGGTGCCGCTGAGGTAGCGGGCGGTGTTGACCAGGCCGACCATGCTGAACGCCTGCGGGGTGTTGCCCAGATGGCGCCCGCGCTTGACGTCGTACTCCTCGCTCAACAGCCCGACGTCGTTGCGCAGATCGAGCAGCCGCTCGAACAGGTCGCGGGCCTCCCGGCGGTGCCCGGTGCCGTGCAGGGCGTCGGCGAGCCAGAAGCTGCACGCGAGGAACGCGCCCTCGGCGCCGGGCAGTCCGTCCACGCCGTCGTCGGCCTCCGGGCGGTAGCGGAGCACGAACCCGTCCTCGTGCAGCTCGCGTCGCACCGCCTCGACGGTGCCGCGCATCCTCGGGTCGTGCCACGGCAGGAACCCGACGCGGGGCATCAGCAGCAGCGCCGCGTCCAGCCCGCGCGAGCCGTAGAACTGGGTGAACGTGTTCCGTTCGGCGTCGTAGCCGCGTTCGCAGACCTCCGCGTGGATCCGGTCGCGCAGCGCGGCCCACCGCCCGGCCGGGCCGGGCAGGCCGTGCTGCCGCACGGCCCGCACCGCGCGGTCGAGGCCGGCCCAGGCCATCACCTTGGAGTGCGTGAAGTGGCGGCGCGGGCCCCGGACTTCCCACAGGCTGTTGTCGGGATCGCGCCAGCTTCCCTCCAGGTGGTCCAGCAGCGCCCGTTGCAGGTTCCACGCCGTCTCGGCCCCGGCCAGGCCGCTGTCCCGGGCCAGGTGCAGACAGTCCAGCACCTCGCCCCACACGTCGAGCTGGAACTGTCCGGCCGCCGCGTTCCCGGTCCGTACCGGCGCCGAACCCTGGTAGCCGGACAGCCAGTCGAGGGTGGCCTCGGGGAGGCGGCGGGTGCCGTCGAGGCCGTACATGATCTGGAGGTCGGAGGGGTCCCCGGCCACCGCGCGCAGCAGCCATTCCCGCCAGGCCGCGGCCTCCTCCACGAACCCGGTCTCCAGCAGCGCCTGGAGGGTGAAGGCGGAGTCGCGCAGCCAGCAGTAGCGGTAGTCCCAGTTGCGGGCGCCGCCGAGTTCCTCGGGCAGCGATGTGGTGGCGGCGGCGACGATGCCGCCGGTCGGCGCGTAGGTGAGGGCCTTCAGCGTGACCAGCGCCCGCCGTACCGCCGCCGGCCACTGGCCCTCGTACCGGCAGGCGGATATCCACGACTCCCAGAACCGTTCGGTGTCGGGCACCGCCCACAGCGCGTCCACAGGCTGTGGACGCGGCAGGTGCGAGGACTGGTAGGTCAGGACGAACGGCACCCGTTCGCCCGCCCGCACGGTGAACGCGGCCCGCACCACGCCCTCGTCGAGCCCCTCGGTGGCCACGGGCGTGCGCAGCCACACCGCGTCGGGCCCGGCGACGGCGCGAACGTCCTCGCCGGCGCGGGTGATCCACGGCACGATGTGCCCGAAGTCGAAACGCAGCCGCAGCTCCATGCGCATCGGCACGGCGCCGGAGACGCCCTCGACCAGCCGCACCACGTCCGCCGCCTCGCCGCGCGGCGGCATGCAGTCCACGACGCGCACCACGCCCTCGGGGGTGCGCCACTCGCTCTCCAGCACCAGCGAATCGCCCCGGTAGCGGCGGGCGGCGCCCGTCCCGCCCGCCTCGGGGGCGAGCGCCCACCGCCCGGCGCTCTCGTCGGGCAGCAGCGCGGCGAAGCACGCGGGCGAGTCGAACCGGGGCAGGCACAGCCAGTCGATCCCGCCGTCCCGCCCCACGAGCGCCGCCGTCTGGAGATCGCCCAGCAGCGCGTAGTCCTCTATCCCGGCTTCCGCCACGGCAACGAACCTCCTCGGCCACACCCCCGGGCACCAGGGGTTCGCCTGCCCGCGAAAGGCGCGGCGCAGTCCCGGCGGCCGGGCGCGAAGTGGTGAGGGGCCATGGCGGGGAGGGGTCAGTCCCGGGGCACCTTGGCGGCGGTCTCCAGGTAGAAGGCGTCGATGCTGTGCACGGCGCGGGTGAAGTCGTCCAGGTTGACCGGCTTGCTGACGTACGCGTTGGCGTGCCTGCGGTAGGCGGCGGCGACGTCGTCGGGGGCCGCGGAGGTGGTCAGCACCACCACCGGGATCATCTTCAGCGCCTCCTCCTCCTTCAGCACGGCGAGCAGCTCGCGGCCGTTCATGCGCGGCATGTTGAGGTCGAGGACGATCAGGTCGGGGCGTGCCCGCTCGGGGTCGCGCAGGTAGTCGAGGGCGGCGACGCCGTCGGGGACCTGGGTGAGCGAGCGTGAGGAGCCCCGTTCGCGCAGGGCGTCCTCGATGAGCATGGCGTCGGCCGGGTCGTCCTCGACGAGCAGGATGTCGTACGGGGGCACGGACGTGGTCACGGTCGGCTCCTGTGAGTCGTGGGGCGGCGCCGTTCCGACGGCACCAGGCCCGGCCACCGGCGGCGGGCGCCCTGCCGGCTGATGTTGCACACCTCACCGAGGTCCGGATACCCGGCCCCGGCGCGGGCGGCGTGCTCCGCCGCCCGGTCGAGCTGCCTGTCCACCGCGCGCTGGAGGTGCACCAGGGCGTGCAGCAGCGCCAGCGCGTCGGTCTGCTCGGCGTCGCCGGCCGTCTTGCGCCCCGGCCCGGCGGGCAGGGGGCCGAAGGCCCGCGCGGCGAGGCGCTGGGCGGCGTCGTCGATCGCCGCGTCGGCGAGCAACGCGATCTCCCGTTCGTCGAGGCGCAGGGCGAAGTGGATGCCGGGCATGCGGCACAGCGTAGGTTCCGCCGCCACCCGCTGACAACTCGGGTTGTCAAGGCACCTGTATCCTGTGCCGGGCCCGGGGCACGCCCGGCGCCCGCCCGGGACCGCAACAGGGAGAACGTCATGACGGCCGGTGGCTCGCGACGAGGACCGCGGTGGACGACGCGGCGCTGGATGACCGTGGTCGCCGGCGGCGCGCTGGTCCTGCTGGCGATCCTCGGCTCGCTGGGCGCCGCCGCCCTGTACCGGACCACCGACGTCACCGACGGGCTGACGGAGGTCAGCGCGCCGGCCCTGGTCGAGGCGGTCCGGCTGGAGACCGCGCTGGTCAACCAGGAGACCGGCATCCGGGGCTACGGGCTCTCCGGCCGCGCCGAGTTCCTGGAGCCGTACTCGCAGGGCCGGGCCGACGAGGAGGCGGCGGCCGGGCGGCTGCGGGAGCTGACGGCCGGCGACGCCGGGGCGCGGGCCGACCTCGACCTCGTCCTGGAACGGGCGCGCGCCTGGCAGGAGCGCGTCGCCGAGCCCCTGACGGCCGCCGGGCCGGACGCGTCGGCGGAGCTGGCCGCCGAGCTGGCCGAGGCGGGGAAGCCGGAGTTCGACGCGCTGCGGGACGCCCTCGCCGTCCAGCAGGCCCACTTCGAGGAGGCCGCCGACGCCGGCCGCGCCGACCTCACCGACGCCATGCGGCTGCGCAACGCCGTGTTCCTCACCATCGCCGCCGTCCTCGTGGCGCTGGCCGTGCTCGCGTTCGAGGGCATGCGGCGCGGGGTGACCGTTCCCCTGGAACGCCTTTCGGCCGAGGCGCGGCAGGTCGCCCAGGGCGACTTCGGTCACCCGCTGGTCGCGACCGGCCCGGCCGATCTGCGGCAACTCGGCGGCGACGTGGAGGAGATGCGGCGCCGACTGGTGGACGAACTGGCGTTCGCCGAGCAGGCCCGCCGCAGGCTGGACGACCAGGCGGGCGAACTGCGGCGGTCCAACGACGAGTTGGAGCAGTTCGCCTATGTCGCCTCGCACGACCTCCAGGAGCCGCTGCGGAAGGTCGCCAGCTTCTGCCAGCTCCTCCAGCGGCGGTACGGCGGGCAGTTGGACGACCGGGCGGACCAGTACATCGGCTTCGCGGTGGACGGCGCCAACCGCATGCAGGTCCTGATCAACGACCTGCTCGACTTCTCCCGCGTCGGCCGGCTGCACACCCAGCGGACCGTGGTGGACCTGGCGGAGGCGTTCGACCGCGCCGCGGACGCGCTGAGCGTCGCCGTCGAGGAGTCCGGCGCCGAGATCACCCGCGACCCGCTGCCGCACGTGGTGGGCGACCCCACGCAGTTCGGCATGCTGTGGCAGAACCTGCTGTCGAACGCCGTGAAGTTCCGCGCCCCCGACCGGGCGCCGCGCGTCCACGTGTCGGTCGCCGAGGAGGACGGCTGGTGGCGGTTCGCCGTCACCGACAACGGCATCGGGATCGACCCGGAGTACGCCGAGCGGGTCTTCGCCATCTTCCAGCGCCTGCACGCCAAGGAGGCGTACCCGGGCAGCGGGATCGGCCTGGCGATGTGCAAGAAGATCGTCGAGACGTACGGCGGCACCATCGCCGTCGATGTCACGCACTCCCCCGGCGCCCGGATGGTCTTCACGCTGCCCGTCGGCACGGAGCTGCCGGCCGATGACGAGGCGGACCCGGTGGCCGCCGGGGGGACCGGCGCGGAGTCCCGGCCATGACCTTCCCGCCGCCGCGCCGCTGCGCATCCTGCTGGTCGAGGACGACGCGGCGGACGCGCTGCTGGTCGAGGAACTGCTCATCGACACCGGGCTGCGCCACACGCTGCGGTGGCGGCACTCGCTCGCCGAGGCGCTGGCCGAGCTGGCGGACCGGCCGACGGACTGCGTCCTGCTCGACCTCCACCTGTCGGACGCCTCGGGCGTGGCCGCCGTGACCACCATCCTGCGGACCGTCCCCGAGGCCGCGATCATTGTGCTGACCGGCCTCGCGGAGTCCGCCGCGGGCGCCGAGGCGGTGGCCGCGGGCGCGCAGGACTACCTGGTCAAGGGCAAGGTCGAGCCCGAACTGCTGCAACGGGCCCTGCGGTACGCCGTCCACCGCAAGCAGGTGGAGCGGGCCGGGGCCGAGTTGCGGGAGAACCGGGCCCGCGCCCAGGAGAACGCCCGGCTCGAACGCGGCCTGCTGCCGCGCCCGTTGCTCGGCACCTCGGCGGTCCGGGCGATCACGCGTTATCTGCCCGGCCGTGAACGCGCCCTGCTCAGCGGTGACTTCCTCGATGCCGTGTGCACCCCCGACGGGGTCGTGCACGCGGTGATAGGGGACGTCAGCGGCCACGGCCCGGACCAGGCGGCGCTCGGGGTCTGCCTGCGCATCACCTGGCGCGCCCTCACCCTCGCGGGCCACGGCGGCACCGCGCTGCTGGAACTGCTGGAGCGGATTCTCGTCGCGGAACGGACCCGGGACGACCTGTTCGCCACCTGCGGCCTGCTCAGCCTCGACCTGGCGAACGGCCGGGCCACGATCCACCTCGCGGGCCACCACGAGCCCCTGCTCGTCACCGAGGACGGCACCGCGCCGCTGGACGCCCGACACGGCATGGCCCTGGGCATCGCGCCCGGCCTGAACCACTGGTTCCCGACGACGGTCGC
The DNA here is from genome assembly GCF_001493375.1 of Streptomyces specialis. GTDB lineage: Bacteria > Actinomycetota > Actinomycetes > Streptomycetales > Streptomycetaceae > Streptomyces > Streptomyces specialis. The sequence goes on along the minus strand of NZ_LN929895.1, from coordinate 629,338 downwards.
CCTCCCGCCGTCCGGCGCGCTGATGCTGTACACGGACGGGCTGATCGAGGGGCACTGCGACGACGCGGACGGGCGCCTGGGCACGGACGGCCTGATCCGCCTCATCGACGACACCGCCCACCCCGACCCCGACAGCCACCTCGACGCGCTGCTCCGGTCCGTCCGCGCGCTCAACGCCGACCGGCACACCGACGATCTGGCGATCCTGCACCTCGGGTGGAACGCGCGGAGCGAACCGCACAACCCTTCGCACCCCTGAACGGTCACACGTTCGACAAGCACCACACAGCGCACCGCACTTGGCGATCCTTGGGGGGATTCGATGCGGAAGTCGATCACCGTGCTCGGTACCACGGCGCTGCTCGGCGGGGGACTCTGGGCGCTTCCGGCCCACGCGTCCACCGACGCGACGGCCTCGTCGCCACAGGTGGGCAAGAGCGTCACCTACGTGGCGGGCGACGGCCAGGAGAACGAGCTGGTCGTCACCGAACTCCAGTCCCGCCGCCGCTACTTGCTGAACGACGTCGTCCCGATCGTCCCGGGCGAGGGTTGCGCGCACCTGTACGCGGACGACCCGACCGCGGTGGTCTGCGTCATCGGCAGCGGCATCGGCGACTCGACGTACCTCGACGTCCAGTTGGGCGACGGCGACGACGAGGCGTCGATCCGCGTCGGCGGCACCGGCGTGGTCCGCGGCGGCCTGGGCAGCGACATCATCGACGCGGGCGCCGGCTTCCAGGACTACTTCGGCGACGACGGCAACGACACGATCAGCAACGCCTGGAACGCCAACGGCGGCCCGGGCAACGACACCCTGTCCACCACGGCCGGCGGCGGCGACGCCAACGGCAACGACGGCAGCGACACCCTGGTCGGCGGCGCCGCGGGCGACGAGCTGAACGGCGGCGCGGGCGCCGACCACATCCTCGGCCAGGACGGCGACGACCTGGTCCACGGCAACGCCGGCGAGGACGAGATCCGCGGCGGCACGGGCGACGACACGCTGTACGGCGAAGCGGACCCGGACATCGTCTACGGCAACAGCGGCAACGACACCCTGTACGGCGGCGGCGGCACCGACCAGCTCTCCGGCGGTACCGGCACCAACCGGATCTACCAGGACTGACCGTTCACCCGGGCGAACGGCGAACGGGCGCGGGTGCGCGGCCGGTTGCGAACCGGCCGGGCGCCCGCGCGCGTCAGCCCCGCCGCAGCGCCGCCGGGGCGTGGGCGGGCACGGCGGGGTTCCGGGGCGCGATCATGTCCAGCCGCCGGTACGGCTCCCCCTGCGCCGGGCGCGGGTCGGGCTCGCCCTTGTTCGGCCAGAAGGCGAAGGCGCGTTCGGCCTGCGCGGTGATCGTCAGGGACGGGTTGACCCCGAGGTTGGCGGAGATGGCGGCGCCGTCCACCACCGATATCCCCGGGTGGCCGAAGACCCGGTGGTACGGGTCGATCACGCCTTCCTCGGCCGTGGCGCCGATGACCGCGCCGCCCAGGAAGTGGGCGGTGAGCGGGATGTTGAACACCTCGCTCCACGTGCCGCCCGGGGTGCCGCCGATGTGCTGGGCGACGAGCTGGTTGGCCTCGTAACCGGCCCGGATGAACGTCGGGTTGGGCTCGCCGTGCCCCTGCTTCGACGCCATCTTCCGGCGGCCGAAGATGCTCCGCTTGGTGAAGGTGGTGATGGAGTTGTCCAGGCTCTGCATCACCAGCAGGATCACCGTGCGCTCGCTCCAGCGGTAGCCGTGCCACACCTTCGCCGTCCGCAGCGGATGCCGCAGCGCCTGCAACACGACCTGCGCCAGCCGCGGCATCCGCCGGTCGCCGTCGGAGGAGAGCGTCTGGAGCAGGCTGATGGCGTTGCTGCCCTTGCCGTAACGCACCGGCTCGATATGGGTGTTGGGGTCCGGGTGGAACGAGGAGGTGATCGCGACACCGCGCGAGTAGTCGTGCTCGGGATCGACCCTGGTGCGCGCGGCGCCGATGATCGCCTCTGAGTTGGTGCGGGTGAACTCGCCGAGGCGGCGCGAGAGCCGGGGCAGCGCCTTGGTGTCGCGGAGCTTGTGCAGCAGCGACTGCGTGCCCCACGTCCCGGCGGCCAGCACCACCTTGCCCGCGGTGAACTCCCGCCGCCCGCGCCGCAGCAGAGCGCCGGTCGCGCGGGTCGAGACGGTGAACGTCCCGTCCTCCCGCTCCCGCACGTCGGTCACGGTGGTGAGCGGCAGCACCGTCGCCCCGGCGCGCTCGGCGAGGTAGAGGTAGTTCTTGGCCATGGTGTTCTTGGCGCCCACCCGGCAGCCGGTCATGCAGGAGCCGCACTCGGTGCACCCGGTGCGCTCGGGCCCGGCACCGCCGAAGTACGGGTCGGCGGCGCGCTCGCCCGGCTCGCCGAACCAGATGCCCAGCGGGGTCGGGTGGAAGGTGTGCGCGACGCCCATGTCGGCGGCCACCTTCTGGATCACCTCGTCCGAGGGCGTCCGCGCGGGCCGCGTGACGACGCCGAGCATGCGGCTGGCCTGGTCGTAGTGGGGCGCCAGCTCCGACTCCCAGTCGGTGATGTGGGCCCACTGGCCGTCCTCGTAGAACGGCTTCAGCGGCCGGTACAGGGTGTTGGCGTACACCAGCGACCCGCCGCCGACCCCGGCGCCGGCCATCACCATGACGTTGTTCAGCAGGTGCAGCCGCTGAATCCCGAAGAACCCGAGCCGGGGGGCCCAGAGATACCGCCGCAGATTCCACGACGTCCGGGCGAACTCGTCGTCGGCGAAGCGGCGGCCCGCCTCGATCACGCCGACGCGGTACCCCTTCTCGGTCAGCCGGAGTGCGGCGACACTGCCGCCGAAACCCGAACCGACCACGATCACATCGAAATCCGGCTCCACGCCTGCCATCGCCCAGACCGCCTCACGGCTCGCAAACCAGGGACGCCGATGCTACGCAAGCGCCGGGGCGAGCGGCAGAACGCCGCCCCCAGTTGTGCTCCGGGCGCGTACCCCGCCCGGCGCGACACGCACCTGGATGACAAGCTCCGCAGGTCAGAAGGGTGTATGGGGGCCGGGCACCAGCGCGTCCAGGTCGGCGGCGAGCCGCCCGAAGTCCGGCAGGGCGAGGAACCGGCGCTGCATGGCGCGGGCCCGGTGACGGAACCCCGGGTCCTCCAGGACCCGGCGGCACGCGGCGACGAGCGCGGCGGTGTCCGCCTTCTCGACGGGAACGGTGGCGCCGAGGCCGAGTTCGGCGACCCGGGCCCCGTTCTGCGGCTGTTCGGCGAAGAGGGGCAGCACCACCATCGGCACGCCCGCGTGCAACGCCTCCCTGACACCGCTGAACCCGCCGTGCGTGACGAACAGGTCGCAGGCGGGCAGCAGGAGTTGCTGCTGCACGAACGACGTCAGGTGCACGTTGTCCGGACACCGCCCCGGCCAGTCCTCCGCCGTCCGCCCCTCGCCCAGCGCGACCACCGCCGTGACGGGCAGTTCGCCCATCGCCGCCACGAGCGCCTCCAGCACCGCCGGGCGCCGCGCCAGCACCCGCGGCGCGAACGACCCCATGCTGACCAGCACCAGCGGCCGGTCGTCCGGCAGTTCCACGACGCCCGGGTCCAGCCGCTGACCGGCGGGCACCAGCGCCGGGCGGTAGTGGCGCAGCCCGGCGGTGCGCCGTTCGGGAGGATAGAACGCCTCGGGCACCACCCCGGCGACCGTCGTCCGGTAGGGGTGCCAGGGATCGTCCGTCGGGCGCAGACCCAGGGCGCGGCGCTGGTCGTTCAACTCCCGCAGCAGCGACTCCGCTTCGAACGTCACCATCGGGGAGATGTCCAGCACCGCGCGCGGGACGCCGAGGGCCTCGGCCGCGTAGTAGCCGGCGAAGGCCACGGTCTCGTGGACCACCAGATCCGGCTTCCACGCCTCCAGCGCCTCGATGAGGTCCTGCGCGAAACGCAGCGCCAGCCGGCCGGCGAAGTTCCTGGCGAGGGCGCCGGGCGGGCTCGCGACCGTCTCGACCGCCACCTTGTCCAGCATGCTTAAGTCCAGGCCGTATTGGTCGATTTGCTCGGGATCGCTCCAGATCGTGGCCATGCTCTGGGCGTTGGGCAGGTTCAGCGCGCGCAGTCCGGCGCGCTCCACGGCCGCGACGAGGTGTGGCCCGGTGGCGACGACGGCGTCGTGCCCGGCCCGCCGGGCGGCGTCCGCCACGGGGACCACGACGGGCATCAGGTGAGAGTACTCGGGCTGGGCGAAGAAGGCCACGCGCATGGGACCATCCCTCTTTCTCGAACGTCGGTCCGGTACCGGATCATTGATCCAGTCATGCCCGCAGGCTAGCCTCGGGGCCCATGAGACAGGCCAGAGATGAGATGAGCGTCACACCGGGTTCCAGACCGGGCACCGAACCGGGGGACGACTCCGGTTCCCCCTGCGTCTGGCTCCGCGCCGACCGGCCCCAGCGGGCCGACCGTCCGCTCAGCCGCTCCCGCATCGTCGCGGAGGCCATGGCGCTGCTCGACGAGGAGGGCATCGAGCGTCTGACCATGCGCCGCCTCGCCGAACGCCTCGGCACCGGATCGACCACGCTCTACTGGCACGTGGCCACCAAGGACGATGTCCTCGACCTCACCCTCGACGCGCTCCTCGGCGAGGTCCCCCTCCCCGCGCCGGGCGGCGACTGGCGCTCCGACCTCCGCACCCTGCTCCTCGCCTGGCGCGCCACGCTGCTGCGCCACCCGTGGTCCGCGTGCCTCCTCGGCCGCCCGATGCTGGGCCCCAACACGCTGGCCCGCGTGGAGTTCCTCCAGGCGGCACTGGTGCGCGCCGGGCTGACCGGCCGTCATCTGACCGCCGCCACCTGGGCCTTGTGCGGCCAGGTCACCGGCGCGGCCACGACCCACGCGGCGTTCCGCCTCACCGCCGGCGAACACCGCGCGGTCCACACCCACTTGTGGACGCACCGGGACACGTATCCGGCACTCGCCGCCCACGGCCGCCTGCCGGACGAACACGACGAGGACGACTTCGCGGCCGGCCTCGACTACCTCCTCGACGGCATCGAGGCCGCGACCACCCGCTGACCGGGCCCGCCCGAGGCGGCGCGCGGTCAGTCCGCCGCCCCGGGCCCCACGTCCAGGACCGCCTTTCCGGCGATCCGGCGGTCGAGCAACGCCCGGGCGGCGTCCGCCACTTGCTCCCAGGAGCCGCGCCAGTCGACCTCCGGCGAGAGACGCCCGGCCGCGAGGAAACCCAGCAGGGTGGCGAGGTCGGGCCCCACCTCGTGGACATCGCCGAACGTGCTCATGGTCTTGGACGGGCCGACGAAGAACAGGGAGTACGGCGCGAACACGGCCGGTTCCTCGGACGCCCAGCCGATGTTCACCACGCCCCCGCCGGGTGCGAGGAGTTCCCACGCGGCGGCGAGTTGCGGGCCGCCCACGTTGTCCAGGACGAGGTCCACGGGCCGGTCGACGCCCTTAAGGCCCACCACCACCTCGTGCGCGCCGAGTCCGGCCAGCCCGGCGGCGCGGGCGGGCGAGCCCACGGACGCGACGACATGGGCGCCTCCCAGCGCGGCGAGCTGGACCGCGTAACGGCCGACTCCCCCGGCCGCGCCCGTGATCAGCACCCGCCGGCCCAGGATGTCGCGGGACCGCAGGGTGCGCAGGGCGGTGACGCCCGCCATCGGCAGGGCGGCGGCGTCGGCGAGACCGACCTCGTCGGGAACCTCGGCCCCCGAGGCGGTGTCCACGGCCATCCGCCGCGCCCAGGCGCCCTCGCCGAAGGCCGCCACACGGGCACCCACGGCGGGCCCGGTGCCGTCCGCGGCGGCGCGCACGACAATCCCGGCGGCGTCGTAGCCGTGCACGGTGCCCGCCGGCCGCCGGCCGGCGAAGACCACCTCGCCACGGTTGAGCGATATATGCCGGACGTCCAGCACGAGTTGGCCGGGAGTGGGCCGGGGTTCCGGAGCCGTGCCGAGCCGGAGGGCACCGGGTGCCCCGGGATCGACGACGAGCGCGCGCATGTCCATGGCGTCTCCTGGTTCGCCGCGAGAATGATCCGGACCATCGGTCCGGTAAGGCACGGTAGCATATACGGACCGATGGTCCGATTGATGCGGGGTGAGGGCGGTGGCCGGACAGCGCGCCGAACGCGCCGACGCGGTACGCAACCGCCGGGCCGTACTCGACGCGACCGAACGGCTGTTGGCGGAAGGCGGCGGCGATCACGTGTCGCTCGACCGCGTCGCCGCGCTGGCGGGCGTCGGGAAGGGCACCGTGTTCCGCCGCTTCGGCAGCCGCGCCGGGCTGCTCCAGGCGCTGCTGGAGGAGCGGTCCCGCGCGCTGAAGGAGGCCGTCACCCACGGCCCGCCGCCCCTCGGCCCCGGCGCGCCCGCCCGCGAGCGGCTGTCGGCCTTCCTCGACGCGCTCGGCGCGATCGCCGAGGACAACGCGGTCCTGATGTCGGCCCACGAGCAGGCGTGCGCCGAGAACAAGTACGCCGACCCCAGCTACCGCTTTTGGCACCGCCACCTCAGCACCCTGCTCGGCGCCGAACGCCCCGACCTCGACGCGGAGTTCCTGGCCCACGGCCTACTGGCCGTCTTCGACGGCGCCCTCGTCCGCCACCTGACACCCCCCGGCGACCCCCACCGTTTCACCCGCTCCGTCCAACAACTGGCCGGGCTCCGCTGCCAGACCAGCGGTCGCTCACCCCTGGCGTCGGCAGCGCCGGATGTGAACAAGAGACCCCCCGCCCGCCGCCCGGGCAGCGGGCGGTGCTAGCCCGCCGCGTCGTCGTACGCGGCGGGTTAGCATCGCCCGATGCCCGGGCGGCGGGCGGGAGAGGTGCGTGGGAGCGGGAGTGGGGGACATCCGGCAGGTCAGGGTGCCCGTGGGAGCGGACGCGGAGCACTGGGTGACCCGTCGCGGGTGCCGGCGCGTGCTGTTCGTCGTGCACAACGTGACCTCGGCGACGCGACTGCTGGACGTCCTGCCGCTGTTCGCGGACGACCCCCGCGTGCAACTGCTGGCGACGTGCACGGAATCGTCGCCGTTCCTGGACGGCGTACCCGGCCTCCTGGAGGCAGCGGGACTTCCCGTGCTCCCCTGGAAGCAGGCGGTGGAGCTCCCTGTGGACCTCGCGATATCGGCAAGCTACGGCGGCCAACTTCACGAAATACGGGGCAAATTGGCCGTCATTTCTCATGGGGTCGGATACAATAAGAAACTGGCCAAGCGCCAAGCGCCAAGCGCCAAGCGCCAAGCGCCAAGCGCCAAGCGCCAAGCGGCGTTCGGCCTGGGCCCTGAGTGGCTGCTGCGGAACGGGAAGCCGATAGCCTCCACGACCGTCCTGTCCCACCCCGAGCAGCTCGAACGGCTCGCCGCCGCCTGCCCGGAGGCCGTACCCACCGCCGTACTGGCCGGGGACCCCTGCTACGACCGGCTCCTCGCCGCCCTACCCCACCGCGAGCGGTTCCGCAGAGCGCTCGGCGTCGCGACGGACCAGCGGCTGATCGTGGTCACCTCCACCTGGGGCCACCGCTCCCTCTTCGGCGGCGAACCACCCGATCCGCTGCTCGGCCTGCTGCCACGCCTCACCGCTGAACTGCCGGCCGACGAGTACCGTTCGGCCGCCGTGCTCCACCCCAACATCTGGCACGGCCACGGCCCCGGGCAGGTACGGGCCTGGCTGGACGGAGCCCGCCGGGCCGGACTGGCGCTGATCCCGCCGCTGGAGGCGTGGCGGCAGGCCCTGATCGCAGCTGACTGCGTGATCGGCGACCACGGTTCGGTCACGTACTACGCCGCCGCCATCGGCCGCCCCGTCCTGCTCGCTGCCTTCCCCGACCCCGACCTCGGCACCGATCTCGACCCCGGCTCCCCCGTGGCGGCCCTGGGACGGACCGCGCCCCGCCTGCGCCTCCACGACGGACTCGCCGCCCAACTCGACGACGCGATCGAACGTCACGACCCCGCGCGCTACAACACGCTGTCCCAACAAGTGAGTTCCGCGCCCGCCCGGTCCGCCGCGCTGCTGCGCGCGCTCTTCTACGACCTGCTCGCCCTCGCCGAACCGGCCGGCCGCCCCGCGACCCTCGACCGCCTCCTCCCACCGGGCGCGGCACACAACCCCACTCGGGCCCCGCCCGAACGCACCGCCCCCCTGCGCGTCCTCCCCCGGATCCCCCCCGGCGGCCCGCCGGAGGTCGCCGTCGAACGGTACGCCGACGCCCGGTTCGAACCGGAGACGGACGGACACGACGGCGCCCACACCGCCGTACACGAGGACACCCGGGACATCAGCCGGCTCCGCATCGCCGACGTGATCCTGTGCTACGCCGCCGAGGACGACCCCCGGGTGGGACCCCCGGCCGTGTGGACGGCCGAGATCCTGGCCCGCCATCCGGGCTGCCGGCTGGCGGCCTACATCACCGGCCCGGACCGCTGCACCGTGCGGGCGCGCGGAGACGGCCCGGCGCGCCTCACCGCCGCCCCGGACGCCTCGGGCCGCGTGGACCTGTGCGATCCGGCCGCCTACGCCTCGGCGCTGCACGCCTGGCTCGGCGACGGAGGCTCGCTGGCCGACGCCGCCGCCCATGGGCTCACCGTCGTGACGGGCCGGGCCCGGCACCGGGTGCGGGTCGAGATCACCGGGTGAACACCTGCCCGACTACTCGGCGTCGGCGCCAAGTTCCGCCAGGCGCGCGTCCAGCCGCGTGACAACGGCGGGCTCACCCCCGCGCTCGTACAGCGACCTGGCCAGGCGCAGGAACCGCACCTCCCCTTCCGCGTCGGCCAGTTCCATGGCACAACGGGCCCGCAGCCGGGCGGCTTCGGCCCGTTGAAGCCGTTCCCCCTGCGCCGCCAGCACCTCCAGCGCGTCGTCGAGGGGGCGGCGCGCGGCATCCGCGTCACCGGCGTCCAGGAACGTCTCCCCCAGACTCGCCTGCACCTTGGCCTCGTTGTAGGGGTCGGGGACGGCGAGGTCGCGGAAGAGCGCGAGGGCTTCGAGGAGTTGGCGCACCGCCTCGTCCAGCCGCCCGCGCCCGCGCAGCGCGCGCCCGGTGTGGTACGCCAGGATCGCGGTGGCACGCGGCACGTCCGGCGCGCCCTCCTCCCCGGGCGCGATCCCGCCCAGGGTGTCCCGGGCCCGCGCGAAGAGCGCCTCGGCCTCGGCGTACCGCCACTGCCGCAACCGCAGCAGCCCCAGAGTCTCCTCGGCCGTGGCCACGCCCCGCCTGTGCCCGGCCCGCCGGTCGGCCGCCGCCGCCGCGCGCAACTCCTCCTCCGCCTCCACCGACCGCCGCAGCCCCATCAGCGCGAAGGCGTACTGCACGCGCATCCGGCCCTCGGCCCGCGCGTCACCGAACGCGTCCACGACGCGCCGGGCGGCGGCGACACCCCGCGCGTGGGTGTCCGCCCACTGCTCGTGGAACCCCAGCTTCAGGTGCAGGCCCCACATCGCCTCGCACATCTGCCAGACCAGATCGTCGAAGCCGTACTCCTCCGCCGCGACGACCGCCTCCGCCAGGTTCTCGCGCTCGCGCCCGAGCCACTCCAATCCCCGCGCGGCCGTGACCGGTTCGGCGTCGGCGCGGGCGGCGAGCGCGGCGTACGCGGGGCCCAGACGCCAGCGGCCGGGCAGCACGGCCATGTCGGCCACCGCCGCCCCGCGCAGGTACCAGCGCACGATCCGCCCCGTCGCCAGGGCGAGTTCCCGCTGGTCCTCCTCCTGCCTGGCCCGTCGTTCGGCGTGCTGACGGACCACGTCGTGGAACCGGTAACGCTCGTCCGCGACTTCCTCCAGCAGGTGCGTACCGGCCAACTCCTCCAGCAGGGCGCGGGCCTCGTCCTCACCGCCGGTGCCGGCGATCGCGGCGGCGGCGCCCACGGAGATCTGCGGCCACGGCCGCAGGCCCAGCAACCGGTAGAGGCGCGCGGCGGGCGGGCTCAGCTCTCCGTACGAAAGGTCGGTGGCGCGGAAGACAGGCTGCGACGCGTCCTCGCGCCGGGCGTCGCGTCCCTCCCCGGAGAGTTCCCGCACGATGCGTTCCCAACTGAGGTGTTCGCGCTCCGCGGCCCGGGCACCCGTGGCGCACAGCGCCAGCGGCATGCCCGCGCACGAACCGGCCGCGACCTCGGCGAGCGCCGGCTGTTGCGCGACCCGCGCGGGCCCGGCGATCCGGGTCAGCAGCCGCACCGAGTCGGCGGCGGAGAGCGGACCCAGCGCGACGAGACGCGCCCCGAAGTCCCGCACCAACTCCGGGAGGCGGTACCGGCTGGTGACCACGACGAGGGACGTCGCCGAGGCGGTCAGGAGCGGAACGACCTGCGCGGCCGAGTGAGCGTTGTCCAGCAGCACCAGCAGCCGCCTGCGCGCGGTGAGGTCACGGAAGGCGTCCGCCTGCTCCTGCTCGTCCGCCGGGATACGGTCCGGCGCCACCCCCAGCGCGGCCAGGAACCGGCGCAGGACCTCGGAAGGCGCCACGGCCGTGGCGGCCGAGGCGCCCCGCAGGTCGGCGTAGAGCTGGCCGTCGGGAAACCGGTCCGCCAGCGCGCGGGCGCAGTGCACGGCCGTGGCGGTCTTGCCGATACCTCCAGGGCCGAGCAGGACCACGATCCGCGCCGCCTCCGACTCGTCCACCAGCGCGGTCAGTTCGGCCAGCACCGCCTCGCGGTCGGTGAACACCGCCGTGCCCGGCGGCAGCAGCCGGGGCCGGGCCGTCCCGCGCAGCCTCCTTCGTCAGCGGCCGATGCGCACACTCGGCCAGGCCAACACCCTGGCCGACCTGGGCTGGGTGCGGCGGCTGACGGGTGACTACACGGAGGCGGGGTGGCTGGCCCAGCAGGCGTATGACCTTTACACCGGCCTCGGCAACCAACTCGGCCAGGCCAACACCCTGGCCGACCTGGGCGGGGTGCGGCAGGCGACGGGTGGCTACACGGAGGCGGGGCGGCTGGCCCAGCAGGCGTATGACCTTTACACCGGCCTCGGCAACCGCCACGGCCAGGCGTACACCCTGCTCAACCTGGGCCGGGCGCGGCGGGCGACGGGTGAGTACGGTGAGGCGGGGTGGCTGGCCCAGCAGGCGTATGACCTTTACACCGGCCTCGGCAACCGCAGCGGCCAGGCGTACACCCTGCTCAACTTGGGCCGGCTGCGGCGACTGACGGCTGATTGCGGTGAGGCGGCGCGGCTGGCCCAGCAGGCCCACGATCTCTTCACCGCCCTCGGCGACCCCCATGGCCAGGCCAACACCCTGCAACTGCTGGGCCAGACCAGCACCCAGCAAGGAAACTTCCCCCAAGCCGCTGACCTCCTGGACCGCTCCCGCGCCCTGTTCCACGACGTCGGCGACACGCAAGGTGAGGCGGAAACCCTCAACTCCACCGGCGACCTCCACACCGCCACCCACCAGCACCCGGCCGCCCTCGACACCTACCAGCAGGCCCTCACCCTCGCCCGCCAGGCCGGCAGCCCCATCGACCAAGCCCACGCCCTGGAAGGCGCCGCCCGCGCCCACCACGCCCTCGGCCACCCCCAGCAGGCCATCACCACCCTCCGCGAGGCAGTCGCGACGTATCAGCGCATCGGCGCCGCCGAAACCACCACCGCCACCACCTACCTCCACCAGCTCGAAACCGAACACCCCCAACCCCAGCCGCCCGGCCCGGACACCACCGGCCCCGGGCGTGTGCCGTAGGAGCATCGGCCCCTCCGGGGACCCGGTTGCTCGCTGCTCGGCGATCAGGTGGGCGTGGGGCGGTTGCGGGGGACGAGTTGGACGACGGCTTCGGCGGCGGCGCGGGCGAGGTCGTCGAGCACGGCTTGGTAGACCTCGCGGGTGATGCGGGTGTCGGAGTGACCAAGGGTCTCGGAGACGATCTTGGAGTCGATGCCTGCGGCGAGCATGAGGGTGGCGGCGCCGTGACGCAGGTCGTGCAAGCGGACGGGGGCAGGCCGGCGTCGGCGACGAGGCGGTTGAACAGGTCGCTGATCTTGCCGGGGTGGAGCCAGGAGCCGTCTTCGGTGGTGAAGATGCGGCCGGTTTCGACCCAGGCGTCTTCCCACTGCGCGCGTTCGGCCTCCTGCCGGTGGCGGTGGGCTTCGAGGTCGTTGACGGACTCGGCGTCCAGGGCGATGACGCGGATGCCGCTGTTGGTCTTGGGGACGCCTTCGATGATGTTCCAGCCGTCCTAGACGAGCTGGGTGGCGACCGACAGGGAGTGACTGGGGGCGTGGAAGTCGGTCCAGCGCAGGCCGCAGGCTTCGCCGCGTCGCATGCCGCGGAAGGCCATCAGCCTCCACATGCAGTACAGGCGGTGGTCAGCGATGAAGTCGAGGAAGCGGCCGGTCTGTTCCGGGGTCCAGACCATGACTGGAGAGGGGCGTTCGCCGGTGGTTTGCCAGTGGGCGACGCGTTCGTCGGTCCACACCAGGGCCTTGGGCTTGGTGCCGGGCATCAGCTCGACGTGCTCGGCCGGGTTGTAGTTGGGGATGAGCCGCTGGGCGATCGCGGTGTTGAGCGCGGCCCGCAGCGTGGCCTTGATGTGGTACTGGGTGTTGACGCCGGTGACGCGGCGGAAGGGCGGCATCGCGTCGATCGAGGCTTTCAGCGCCTGGCGGCGGGCGCGGTTGTCGGTGCCTTTCCACGGGATGGTGGCAAGGTCGTCGAGGGCGGCGCGGCGCTGGGTGTTCTGCTCCTCGATCTCGATGTTGGTCTCGTTGATAGCGTCGAACATCCGGTTCAGATGGGCGACCTGCAGTTTGTCCAGCCGTATGGAACCCAGATGCGGTTTGAGGTGGATGCGGATGTCCGTCTCGTACCGCTGCCCGCCTGTCCGCAGCCGTTTCTTCCCGGCCAGCCACAGGTCCAGCCACTCGACTACGGTCATCCGCGGGTTGAGGGCTTGTCCTGCGGCCAGGCGGCGGCGGGTTTCGTCGTAGTCGGGCAGCGGCTCGCGCTCCTGCCCGCACTGCTCCAGCATGTCGCTGACCGCGAGGAGAGCGGCGGGGTCGTCGGCGTCGGGGATGGCCAGCAAGGCGCGGACCTTGTCCAGCTCCTCCTTGGCATCGGAGGCGGTGGTGAAGCCTCGCCTGCTCGGTGGCCATCCACTCCAGGTCCAGCGGCTCGTGTGGCGCGCCCGATCCGGCTCGTGATTGGGGGCGCTGGGTCAGGTGCGGGTGAGGAAGGCGGTGGCGCGTTTGTCGAGTTCGGCGGCGGTGCGCAGGCCGCGTGCGCGGTAGGGGGCGAGGCCGCGGCGTATGGTGCGGACGGCTTCGGTGATGCGGGCGGAGGCGGCGGCGTCCATGTGGTCCATGGCTTGGGTCCAAGTGGCGCAGGCTTGTTCGGGGTTGCCCTGGCGGCACGGCGCATCCCCGCAGTCAGGTGCCTCGACAGGCTCTGCATGTGCAGGAGTGTCGAGACGCGCTTCCCAGGAAGTACCGGGTCTCGATGTCTTGGGACGTCTCTTCTGAAGACGCCCCAGGCGGTATGGAGGATCTATCGTGCGATGCTTCCGCGCTACCGGTTCCTGCATGTATATGACGGCCAGCGTGGACGCCGCTCGAGGATCCACTTGGCCATGGGCAAAAAGGATCGATGGCGCAATTGTTCGACTCTTCGCTCGATCAAGTGGCCCTGTTCGGGAAGGGCGTGCGATTCTCCCGGATTCACCATACTCGGTCGTGTGTGATCGGCGAAGATTGGGGTGCGGACATGCCAGATGTTTTCGATCGTATCGAGTGGAAGGTTCGAGACATCTTCGGAAAAGAGCGGGTGTGCGTGCATGTCGGGAATGTTGAGGAGTGTGACATCAAGCGGCATCCTTCTTATCCGAAGTTCCGCGCCGAGGCGATATTGGCGGGGATTCGGTCAGCCCCGACTTCCCGCCTGTGGGAGTCCCTGATTGCCATGGGAAGGCTGTGTGACCTGGAGGGTGATGACACGTGGCGGTTGGTCGTCCTCGACTGCATCGTTCCCTGTTTTCGTTCTCTGTCCGCGAAAATTGCCCGCGATTTTCGAGTCGACCGCGAAGAAATCCGGTCGGCTATGGTGGCGACCGCATTGGAGGTGTGGGCAGACACTGCCATGGGCGTTCCGCCGCGTCACGTCAGGGATCGAATGGTGAAGGCGGCCTTCGATGTGGCCTTCCGCCATGGGAATGCGACCTTGTCGGAGTACTCGACGGACGACATTGAAATATTCACTCCCGAAACACCTGCCCAGGATCCCGGGCTGAGGGCGTCGTCGATCATCGATCTCAACAGTATCCGTGATGCGGATGTCGCAGAAAAGATCAGAGGTGAGCGGGTCGGGGCACTGTTTAAGGCGGCGGGTCACTTCGACGTCGTGCAGGGTTTGCATGAGGACATCCGCTCCGGTCGCCGTTCTGGATCGGTCAGCCAGGCCGTGGTCTCGTCACTGTCGCGATTCCGAATTTCTAACCCCAACTCCTATTATTACGCCTCAGACCTCTACCCCCCGTTCACCGGGCTCCGAGAAGCAGCAGGCGTGATGGGGATTCCCGAATCTGCCGCACACCGACTCGTCAGGGCGGGAGAGTTCCCCTTCCCCGCAGCAAGGGCGGGACGGAGCTACAAAGTCTCGGTCAAGGCCCTCATGCATTTTCATGGACATCCCGGATTCCATTATCCACGTCGATGACGTAGAGAACGGTGCTCTCCATGCGAGCCTCGGCGTACGGTGAGCCATGATGCCGTCAGCCCAATGCCGCACTCAAAGTTGTGAGACGCCGCCGCAGCAACGCTTTGGGCGGCGTAAGCCAAGGGAACCGACTCCTGTTGCAGGATCAGTAGCAGTGTGCAGAAGTCCGGCGGTGTCCGCTGCGGGCTGACCTGTTGGCTGACCTGCGTCGACGGACACCGCCGGACTTCTGCACACTGCTACTGATCCTGCAACAGGAGTCGGTTCCCTTGGCTTACGCCGCCCAAAGCGTTGCTGCGGCGGCGTCTCACAACTTTGAGTGCGGCATTGGGCTGACGGCATCATGGCTCACCGTACGCCGAGGCTCGCATGGAGAGCACCGTTCTCTACGTCATCGACGTGGATAATGGAATCCGGGATGTCCATGAAAATGCATGAGGGCCTTGACCGAGACTTTGTAGCTCCGTCCCGCCCTTGCTGCGGGGAAGGGGAACTCTCCCGCCCTGACGAGTCGGTGTGCGGCAGATTCGGGAATCCCCATCACGCCTGCTGCTTCTCGGAGCCCGGTGAACGGGGGGTAGAGGTCTGAGGCGTAATAATAGGAGTTGGGGTTAGAAATTCGGAATCGCGACAGTGACGAGACCACGGCCTGGCTGACCGATCCAGAACGGCGACCGGAGCGGATGTCCTCATGCAAACCCTGCACGACGTCGAAGTGACCCGCCGCCTTAAACAGTGCCCCGACCCGCTCACCTCTGATCTTTTCTGCGACATCCGCATCACGGATACTGTTGAGATCGATGATCGACGACGCCCTCAGCCCGGGATCCTGGGCAGGTGTTTCGGGAGTGAATATTTCAATGTCGTCCGTCGAGTACTCCGACAAGGTCGCATTCCCATGGCGGAAGGCCACATCGAAGGCCGCCTTCACCATTCGATCCCTGACGTGACGCGGCGGAACGCCCATGGCAGTGTCTGCCCACACCTCCAATGCGGTCGCCACCATAGCCGACCGGATTTCTTCGCGGTCGACTCGAAAATCGCGGGCAATTTTCGCGGACAGAGAACGAAAACAGGGAACGATGCAGTCGAGGACGACCAACCGCCACGTGTCATCACCCTCCAGGTCACACAGCCTTCCCATGGCAATCAGGGACTCCCACAGGCGGGAAGTCGGGGCTGACCGAATCCCCGCCAATATCGCCTCGGCGCGGAACTTCGGATAAGAAGGATGCCGCTTGATGTCACACTCCTCAACATTCCCGACATGCACGCACACCCGCTCTTTTCCGAAGATGTCTCGAACCTTCCACTCGATACGATCGAAAACATCTGGCATGTCCGCACCCCAATCTTCGCCGATCACACACGACCGAGTATGGTGAATCCGGGAGAATCGCACGCCCTTCCCGAACAGGGCCACTTGATCGAGCGAAGAGTCGAACAATTGCGCCATCGATCCTTTTTGCCCATGGCCAAGTGGATCCTCGAGCGGCGTCCACGCTGGCCGTCATATACATGCAGGAACCGGTAGCGCGGAAGCATCGCACGATAGATCCTCCATACCGCCTGGGGCGTCTTCAGAAGAGACGTCCCAAGACATCGAGACCCGGTACTTCCTGGGAAGCGCGTCTCGACACTCCTGCACATGCAGAGCCTGTCGAGGCACCTGACTGCGGGGATGCGCCGTGCCGCCAGGGCAACCCCGAACAAGCCTGCGCCACTTGGACCCAAGCCATGGACCACATGGACGCCGCCGCCTCCGCCCGCATCACCGAAGCCGTCCGCACCATACGCCGCGGCCTCGCCCCCTACCGCGCACGCGGCCTGCGCACCGCCGCCGAACTCGACAAACGCGCCACCGCCTTCCTCACCCGCACCTGACCCAGCGCCCCCAATCACGAGCCGGATCGGGCGCGCCACACGAGCCGCTGGACCTGGAGTGGATGGCCACCGAGCAGGCGAGGCTTCACCACCGCCTCCGATGCCAAGGAGGAGCTGGACAAGGTCCGCGCCTTGCTGGCCATCCCCGACGCCGACGACCCCGCCGCTCTCCTCGCGGTCAGCGACATGCTGGAGCAGTGCGGGCAGGAGCGCGAGCCGCTGCCCGACTACGACGAAACCCGCCGCCGCCTGGCCGCAGGACAAGCCCTCAACCCGCGGATGACCGTAGTCGAGTGGCTGGACCTGTGGCTGGCCGGGAAGAAACGGCTGCGGACAGGCGGGCAGCGGTACGAGACGGACATCCGCATCCACCTCAAACCGCATCTGGGTTCCATACGGCTGGACAAACTGCAGGTCGCCCATCTGAACCGGATGTTCGACGCTATCAACGAGACCAACATCGAGATCGAGGAGCAGAACACCCAGCGCCGCGCCGCCCTCGACGACCTTGCCACCATCCCGTGGAAAGGCACCGACAACCGCGCCCGCCGCCAGGCGCTGAAAGCCTCGATCGACGCGATGCCGCCCTTCCGCCGCGTCACCGGCGTCAACACCCAGTACCACATCAAGGCCACGCTGCGGGCCGCGCTCAACACCGCGATCGCCCAGCGGCTCATCCCCAACTACAACCCGGCCGAGCACGTCGAGCTGATGCCCGGCACCAAGCCCAAGGCCCTGGTGTGGACCGACGAACGCGTCGCCCACTGGCAAACCACCGGCGAACGCCCCTCTCCAGTCATGGTCTGGACCCCGGAACAGACCGGCCGCTTCCTCGACTTCATCGCTGACCACCGCCTGTACTGCATGTGGAGGCTGATGGCCTTCCGCGGCATGCGACGCGGCGAAGCCTGCGGCCTGCGCTGGACCGACTTCCACGCCCCCAGTCACTCCCTGTCGGTCGCCACCCAGCTCGTCTAGGACGGCTGGAACATCATCGAAGGCGTCCCCAAGACCAACAGCGGCATCCGCGTCATCGCCCTGGACGCCGAGTCCGTCAACGACCTCGAAGCCCACCGCCACCGGCAGGAGGCCGAACGCGCGCAGTGGGAAGACGCCTGGGTCGAAACCGGCCGCATCTTCACCACCGAAGACGGCTCCTGGCTCCACCCCGGCAAGATCAGCGACCTGTTCAACCGCCTCGTCGCCGACGCCGGCCTGCCCCCGTCCGCTTGCACGACCTGCGTCACGGCGCCGCCACCCTCATGCTCGCCGCAGGCATCGACTCCAAGATCGTCTCCGAGACCCTTGGTCACTCCGACACCCGCATCACCCGCGAGGTCTACCAAGCCGTGCTCGACGACCTCGCCCGCGCCGCCGCCGAAGCCGTCGTCCAACTCGTCCCCCGCAACCGCCCCACGCCCACCTGATCGCCGAGCAGCGAGCAACCGGGTCCCCGGAGGGGCCGATGCTCCTACGGCACACGCCCGGGGCCGGTGGTGTCCGGGCCGGGCGGCTGGGGTTGGGGGTGTTCGGTTTCGAGCTGGTGGAGGTAGGTGGTGGCGGTGGTGGTTTCGGCGGCGCCGATGCGCTGATACGTCGCGACTGCCTCGCGGAGGGTGGTGATGGCCTGCTGGGGGTGGCCGAGGGCGTGGTGGGCGCGGGCGGCGCCTTCCAGGGCGTGGGCTTGGTCGATGGGGCTGCCGGCCTGGCGGGCGAGGGTGAGGGCCTGCTGGTAGGTGTCGAGGGCGGCCGGGTGCTGGTGGGTGGCGGTGTGGAGGTCGCCGGTGGAGTTGAGGGTTTCCGCCTCACCTTGCGTGTCGCCGACGTCGTGGAACAGGGCGCGGGAGCGGTCCAGGAGGTCAGCGGCTTGGGGGAAGTTTCCTTGCTGGGTGCTGGTCTGGCCCAGCAGTTGCAGGGTGTTGGCCTGGCCATGGGGGTCGCCGAGGGCGGTGAAGAGATCGTGGGCCTGCTGGGCCAGCCGCGCCGCCTCACCGCAATCAGCCGTCAGTCGCCGCAGCCGGCCCAAGTTGAGCAGGGTGTACGCCTGGCCGCTGCGGTTGCCGAGGCCGGTGTAAAGGTCATACGCCTGCTGGGCCAGCCACCCCGCCTCACCGTACTCACCCGTCGCCCGCCGCGCCCGGCCCAGGTTGAGCAGGGTGTACGCCTGGCCGTGGCGGTTGCCGGGGCCGGTGTAAAGGTCAGACGCCTGCGGGGCAAGCCGCCCCGCCTCCGTGTAGTCACCCGTCGCCTGCCACACCCGGCCCAGGTCGGCCAGGGTGTTGGCCTGGCCGAGTTGGTTGCCGAGGCCGGTGTAAAGGTCATACGCCTGCTGGGCCAGCCGCCCCGCCTCCGTGTAGTCACCCGTCAGCCGCCGCACCAAACCCAGGTCGGCCAGGGTGTTGGCCTGGCCGAGGGCGGCAGCGTGAGATGTGTAGAGGGGTGTGGGTGAGGTGGTGGTCGGCTTGCTGGGCGGTGTGGGTGTAGTAGTCGAGCAGGCGGGTGAGGGCCTGGTCGCGCTCGTGCGGGGGGTCATGGTGGGTGTGGATGTGGGCGTAGTGGCGCAGGAGGTCGTGGAGGCGGTAGCGGCGAGGTGCGGGTTCGTCGATGAGGTGGAGGGTGTGCAGTTCCCGCAGCCGGCGGCGCGCCAGGTCGTGGGGGATGTTGTCGAGGGCGGCGGTGGCATACGGGTCGGTGTCGGGTCCGGGGTGCAGTCCGAGGCGTCGGTAGAGGCGTTGCAGGTCGGGGCCGAGGTGGTGGTAGGAGAAGTCGAAGGCCGTGTTGACGGCGCGGTCGCCGGCTTCCAGTTCGCCCAACCGGTCTTGCGAGGCAGCGACTTCGTCGACGAACTCGGTGATGGTCCAGGCCGCTTGGACGGCGAGGCGTGCGGCCAGGATGGTGATGGCCAGTGGGAGGTGCCCGCACAGGTCGACGGCTTTGTCGATGGCGGGCTGGTCGCCGGGGGTGGGGGTGCGGCGGGACAGCCGCACGAACAGTTCCGCGGCCTGGTCGGGCGGCATTGGGGCGAGGGGGAGGGGGCGGGCGCCGTCGAGGTCGAGCAGGCGGCGTCGGCTGGTGATGATGACCAGGCACTCGCGGTTGGCGGGGATGAGGGGTTCGACCTGTGCGGCGGTGGCGGCGTCGTCCAGGACCAGCAGCATGCGCCGCCCGGCGAGCCGGTCGCGCCACATGCTCGCGCGTTCGTCGATGCTGTCGGGGATGTTGCGGGGATCGATGCCCAGGCTGCGCAGCAGCTCGGCCAGGACGGTGGCGGGCTGGGCGGGGGTGGTGGTGTGGGTGTTCAGGCGGACGAAGCGGTGCCCGTCTGGGTAGCGGTCGGTGAGCAGGTGGGCGGCTCTGGTGGCCAGTGCGGTTTTGCCGACGCCGGGCATGCCGTCGACGGTGTGGATGGTGATCAGCGGCGTCCGTCCCGCCTGGGCCGTTTCGACCAGGCGCTGGAGTTCGTCGTGGCGGCCGGTGAACTCCGCGATGTCCCTGGGGAGGTCGCTGCCCCGGGGGATGGGCGGCGGGGGCGCCGGTTGGTGGATGTGCTGGGTGTTGTGGCTTCCGCCGAGCTGGAAGGCGATGCCGCTGGAGCCGTGCACTTCTACCACCGGTCCGTCTCCCGCCGCGGCGGGAGGTGTGTCCAGCCGGTGGGGGGTGGTGTCGTCGTGCTCGTCGCCGGCCGGGTCCGGGTCGGCGGGGGACGCGGGCGTCACCGCTCGTCCCCGGCCGGCGGGGCAGGCGGAGGCTGGTGGATGTGCTGGGTGTTGTTGCTGCCGCCGAACTGGAACCCGACCCCGCTGGCCCCGTGCAGGCTGATCCGGTACTGGCCAGCCTCTTCACCGGGCGCGGGCGGCAGTTGCGGCCCCGCCTCCACACCTGCGGAGTTGCGGGTCGGGTCGCTGCCAGGAGCTGGGCCGGGCCCGTCCGGAGGGTGCGCGGTGCCGGGCGGCTGGCGCCGGGCGGTGCGGGCGGTGTGGAAGGCCCGCCACAGCCCGGTCAGGGTCTGCCCGGAGGCGAGGGCACGGTCGGCGGCCTCGGCGAATTCCCTGGAGGGGGCCTGGCGGCAGGCGACGATGTGGCTGATGTACGTCGGGGTGTAGCCCATCAGGCCGGCCAGCGCGTTACGGGTCAGTGCGCGCCCGGCGCGCAGCCGTTCCAGCTCGGCCGCGAACGCCTCAGCCGCCTGCCGTTCAGGGCTGGGTTCCCCGGCCGGCCGCGTGCCGGGCGGGCCCTGGGTCGGCGGACTGCCACCGGACGGCGGGGCGGTGGGCACGGCGGGGAGGTGCCCGTCCCGGCGGGCGGGTACGAGGGCGCCCTGGTCGTCTAAGCGGCCACTGCCTGCGCCGTCCACGTCCGCGTCCCCCTGCGTCACAGTTCCCCATCCACTCCCCAACCACGCGAACTCACCCGTCCACAGGGCTAGTTGGCCCCGCTGCGGGTCGCGCGGATTGGCATGGCCACGTTTACGCGGCGGCCGGGGGCGCGCGCAAGACGCGTACCGGGGTGAGCCGTTGCGGCGGGGGGGGCGGGGGGGGCCCCCCCCCCCCCCTCCCCCCCTCCCCCCCCCCCCCCCCGGGGAGAAAACACAATGACCGGCTTTTTCTTTTAAAAAAAAAAAAAATAAAACCAAAGCAATCGATACGTTATGGTTCGCAGTCCCGACAGCCAAGAGTTGTTGTGTGCTATGAGTGGGGTGCATGTGGGTCTCGTTTTTTTGTTGGTGAGGGGACGAGGCCCACCGAGATCTGCACTATCCTCTTCGTCGGCAGCGTCAGATGTGTAGAAGAGAGAGGGGAGCAGGTTTGTGAGCGATGAGTTACCCGGCGAGCCGGGCCAGGAGTCCGGGCAGGGTGGGGTGTGGTCGGATCTGTCGGGGACGGCGCGGGATGTGGTGCAGGCCGGCCACGTGCATGGTGGGGTGCACTTCCACGGGCCCGCCTCGGTGAGGGTGGAGGTTCCAGTGCCGCGTCAGCTTCCGGGCGATGTGCCCGATTTCACCGGCCGGGCCGCCGAGCTGGCCCGGGCCCAGGCGCTGCTGACCGGCGACGAGAGACCCGACGATGCCGCGTCCGTACTGGTTATCGTCGGCACCGCCGGGGTCGGCAAGACGTCGCTGGCGATCCGTCTGGCCCACCGGATCAGCGCCCGCTTTCCCGGTGGGCAGCTCTTTGTGAACCTCCACGGTTACGACACCGGGCCGCCGCTGGCCCCGCAGGCCGTGCTGGAGCGGTTCCTGCGCGCGCTCGGTGTCCCGCCGCCGGCGATCCCGGCGGGTGTGGAGGAACGCGCCGAGCTGTACCGGTCGCTGCTGGCCGGCCGGCGCATGCTGGTAGTGCTGGACAACGCCGCCAGCGCCGGGCAGGTCCGCCCACTGCTGCCCGGCGCCCCGGGGTGCCTGACCGTGGTGACCAGCCGACACCGCCTGTCCGGCCTGGCCGTACGAGACGGCGCCCGCCGCATCACCCTGGGCATGCTCACCGAAAGCGAGTCCGCCGAGCTGATCACCACCGCGACCCGCGGCTACCGCACCGGCGACGACCCCGCCCACGTCACCGAACTCGCCCGGCTGTGCGCCCGGCTGCCCCTCGCGCTGCGGATCGCCGCCGAACGCGCCGCGACCCGCCCGCTGCTGCCCCTGCCCGAGCTGATCGCGAACCTGCGCGACGAATCGACCCTGTGGGACGCGCTGTCCGACCCCGACGACGAGGAAGCCGACGCGGTGCGCACCGTGTTCGCCTGGTCCTACCGCACCCTGCCACCCCCGGCCGCCCGCCCCGCCTCTTATCCACCTCTCTCGCTCCCGACGCCGAGGATACTTGCGACCCCCGACGCCAGCGCGAGCACCTACCCCCAAAACTACCACCACCACGCCCCCACTCCCCCCCCCCCCCCCCCGCGGGCCCCGGCGGGCCGCACCCGCCCCCCCCCCCCCCCCCCCCCCCCCGGCCGCCCGCCTCTTCCGCCGGCTCGGGCTGCACCCCGGACCCGACTTCTCCGCCCCGGCCGCCGCCGCCCTGGCCGGTGAGCCGCCCGCCCGGACACGGAGCCTGCTGGACCTGCTGGCCGGGGCACACCTGATCGAGCAGACCGGCCCGGAGCGCTACCAGTTCCACGACCTGCTGCGCGCGTACGCCACCGCCCAGGCCCACCAGGACGAAACGATCGAGGACCAGTACGCCGCCCTCACACGGCTGACCCGGTGGTACCTGCACACCGCCGACGCCGCCCGCGCCGCCGCCCAGTCCTTCTACCCCTCCGTGCTGGCCCCGCCCACCGGCCCGGAGACCGCCGTACCGCTGCCCTTCACCGGCCGGGCCGACGCGCTGCGCTGGCACCAGGCCGAGCAGGCCAACCTCCTGGCCCTCACCCGTGCCGCCGCCGACGCCAGGCTGGAAGAAGCCGCGTGGCAACTGCCCGCCACCTTGCACGGCCTGCACATCGCAAGAGGCTCCTTCGACGACTGGATCACCATGGCCGACACCGGCCTTCACGCCGCCAGCCGCCTTGACGACCCGCGCGCCCAGGCCTTCATGCACCACACGCTCGCCACCGCGTACAAGGAATCCGGCCGCTTGGAACAGGCCGCCGAACACCACCACGCCGCCCTGGCTCTTCGCACCCGCACCCGGGACTGGGCCGGAGTCGCGGAATCCGCCAACGGCCTGGGACTGGTCCACCTGTGGCGCCACGAACCAGCCCCCGCCCGCACCCGCCTGGAACAAGCCCTCGCCTTCTACCAGCAGTACGGCCCCGCGCACCGGGTCGGTCCAGTCCTGAACAACCTCGCCTACGCTGCCGCCGACCTGTCTGAACCGCAGCAGGCCGCCCGTCTCGCCCATCAGGCCCTGGCCGTCTACCGCGACACCCACGCCGATACCTACCTGCACGTCGACCCCCTGCTTCTGCTGTCCCGCATCGCCAGAGAAGCCGGGCAACCCGACCAGGCCCAGCCCCACCTCGACCAAGCCCTTGCCCTGCTGGAAGACAGCACCCATCCCGCGTTCGAAGCCGCCACCCGCCTCGAACAGGCCGCCGTCCTGCGCGAACAAGGCCACCACAACCAGGCTTTTCAGGCGTACTGGGCCTGCGAGACCCTCCAGCGCACCCTCGGCAACCGCACTGCACAAGCCCTGGCCCACGACGGCATCGGCCAGACCCTTCGTGCCCTGGGCCGTCTGGAAGAAGCCATCGACTTCCACCGCACCGCCGCCCGCATCCTGCGCGCACCCCTCACCCCGTGGAACCTCGCACAATGCCTGACCCACCTCGCCGACGCCCACACCGACAACCACCAGCCCGACCAAGCCCGCCAGTGCCGCACCGAAGCCCTCACCCTCCTCGCGGAGTTCACCGACCTCCAGGCCACCGCCCTGCGCGAACACCTCCAAGCCCTCACCCAGGGATAAAGACACACCGGACCCGGCACTGGGCGCGAGCGCCCTCCGGTCTCGACGGCCAGTGGGCGACCCCACCGTCGCCGAGCCCGCCTTCACCCCCCTCATCCACAGCCGACCGGCCGCATCGAGGAACTCACCGCAGGCAGGTGGCGGCCTGCTCTGTCAGCGCACTCGCCCAAACAGAAGCACCCCTCGTTCCCTTCCCAAGAACGGTGAACAGCGGCGGGCCGCGACGTCCTGGCTGCCCGTTTTCGGCACGTCAATGGCACGGTTACGAATCCGCCCTACCGCCCACAGCACGCGCCAACTCCGCGTCACCGCGCATGATCTCGACGATCTGCCGATCGATCTCTGTCTGACCGTGCTCCTCTCCGCACGGGCAAGCACTCCACCCACCCTTTTCGACCCGCTCAGCGACCTTCTCAACGAGGTCGGCCAATTCGCCAGCACCCCGACGGTTATCACCGGTTCGCCAGCAGACTCGCGGAAGACAGTGATCGCTGCACCGATTTCCGTGGCCAAGTCCATCAGTTGTGCCGCCGAGCGCGCGTCTCCGTTGAGGACGGCCTACTTGCCCGCCTGGGCAGCAGCCATCGCCAGACGGCCCAGCTTCGGGACTCCCGCAGGGACTTTCCGGTCGTCGAGCCGGAAACCGGACGGACAGCGTGGACCGACTCGGCACCCTCCGGGGACGGATCAGCGGCTGTCGCGATCAGCTCGGCCACCGACTCCGCCGAGACGACCACCAACGCCTCGTCCAGGTCCAGGCCCGTGCGGGCCGCGATGCGGCTGACCGCGGCGGCCGTCGCGCTGCGTACGGCGAACGGCTCGACCTCCAGCCCGCGGGGGAGAAGCACCGCCGTGGTCTGCGCGACCAGCGCGGCGAACGCCTCACCGTCCTGGTCCTGTCCCATGCGCCCAGCGTAGACCAGAAAAAGCAGAAGGCCCAGGTCAGCGAACTACTGTCCTGGGCCTGCGCCGGAGCCGCCTAAGGGAATCGAACTCCTGACCTACGCATTACGAGCCCTACGTAGTCGTTCCACGTCGTACTCGCTGGTACCCGCTTGTTATCGTTTCCGCTGATCAGGAACGTGGGGCCTTCGTCCGCGCACCTCTGATCCGCTCCGTGCCATCGTGTCCGCTCGCGCGTCGCTCACGCAGCGCCGGGTTGCTGATCTTCCGTTCCCTTGTAGACGACGCCCTTGCCTCCCGAGCCGGGCAGCCGGGACCGATCAAGCGTACTCGGCGGCAGCATGCCGACCAGGGCGACAGCTCGTCGAGACTTGCCCGCCAACATCCCCCGAAGGCATCACACTTGTCAGCGGCCACGTGTAACGTCCCGGAGGACCCCGGACCACAACCACCAAGCGGGCGCGCCGGGTTGTCGGCGCCTGGCAGAGGAGCGATGCGTGTTGAGTATCACTGAGGGGCTCTCACAGTCAGTTGGGCTCAAGAAGCCGCTGACTGCGTTGGTCAACAAGGGCTGCGTGCCAGTTGGGGGCATCTACCGACTCGACTACGACTCGGCCGTGGTGCTGACCGATGACTTCAAGAAGAAGGAGGCCGGAGGGGTTCCCAGAGGAGGATTCCTCCTAGCAGTCGCAGGCGAGAACACGACTTCAGGTTTCGTTCTTGAAGATCAGGAGGTGATCCTACTGCGGGTCCGCGGTACCGCGCCCCTCCCCAACGAAGCGGAGCTAATCCAGACGCGCCTGGCGGTCGTCCGCGACGCTGGCGCATCAGGAGTCGGATTTGACGATGTCACGGACGTGCTCACACGAAATGAACTTCAGCAGTCGGCCTTCGACTGCGAGGTTCTGGGCACTTTCTATACTGAGACCGACACCCGCGATGCCCCGATCAAGTACGGGGCAGACATCGATAATGTGGTTGTTTCTGCGCGCTACCAAGTCTTCCTACCGTCAACTGACGTATTGTCATGGCTAGCGTCCTACCCCGAGCCTACGCACAAGAAGGACGCCCTAGCAATTGGAAAGGTGCGATTCGCTGCCACGCGCCGTAAAGCCCTGATCGCCGGCACCGATCAGGCAGAAGTCCGCATTAATGTCTCTGACTTCATTGGACGAAAAACTGCCGTCTTCGGCATGACCCGAACTGGAAAATCTAATACCATCAAGACCCTAGTTACCGCAGTCCATCGGTACGGCTCGGAACACAATCGATCCATTGGGCAGCTCATCTTCGACCCCCAAGGCGAGTACGCGAATGTCAATAAGCAGGATCGGACAGGCCTTCGCCTTCTCGGTGACAATGAGCAGACGGTACGAATTTACAAAATGGAGCCCAGCGAGATCGATAGTCGCGAGAAACCTCTTCGCATTAACTTCTATGACCGCGAAGTACTGGAAGCGGCTTGGAGCCTAGTCAGCGAGGCGACCGCGCCGGTAGACACCAACTACGGGAAAAGCTTCCGGTCGGCCATGCTCTCTGAGCCCGACCGGACCGATCGTAGCCGATACAGCCGCTGGGGTTGGGCGGCGGTTGCGTTCTACGGTCTTCTGGCCAAATGTGGATTCGAGGCGAATAGTTTGCCGCAACCTCTCGTGATCGCGGCCGAGTCAGGCCCGATGACAGAGTTCATGAGCGCCCATCCTGGAGCTGTGGCAGAGGCTGGCCGAGCGGGAGCCTATCGTGTAATCGGCCCTGCAGGAGCACTTGCACTCGCCGAGTGGGTGGGAGAGCGGGAAAGTGACTTCCGAAAATGGCACGACACCAAGAATTGCCACTTCAGCGCGATCTGGAATGTGTACAATTACACGGGTGTGACCGCAGCCATTCGAAGTATACGCCCCTTCCATGGCCCTCAATCTGCCGGCGATGTTGGTGACCATTTGTGGGGCGACATGCAGGCGGGTCGACTCGCGATCGTCGACCTCTCCAGCGGGAATGAAAAAGTGGTCAAGGTTATGTCCGAACGCATCGTCACGCACCTATTGAACAAGGCGGGCGAGCGGTTCCGTGCCGACCACGATCCGATCGAGATGCAGATCATCGTCGAAGAGGCGCACAACCTCTTCGAGCGTGGTGGACGCGAGGTGGCTGACGACCCCTGGGTCCGCATTTCGAAGGAAGCAGCGAAGTACCGGATGGGGCTGATCTACGCAACGCAGGAAGTGACATCCGTCGACAAGCGCATGCTTTCCAACACCTCGAACTGGCTGATCGCCCACCTCAACTCCGATCACGAAACACGCGAGTTGTCGCATTACTATGATTTCAAAGTTTGGGCTCCGAGCATCATGCGAGCCGAGGATGTCGGCTTCGCGCGGATGAAGACCTATTCAGGAAAGTACATCGTCCCGGTGCAGATCGCCAAATTCGATCACGATATGGTCAACAGGGCCCGAAAAGCCGCTGGGCTGGCGAGCATCGACGTCACGATCGGAGATGAGTAACTCGTGCCCTATGAGGGTGAAAAGGCCTCCAGGCTTGGGCACGTGGAGACGGTGAAGAACGAGGCGGTCAAGGCTGCCCTTCAACGCTGGACCATCGCCAGCGCCCGGCCCAGCGGGAAGGCCAGCATCTCCGAGCTGTGCTTGCCTCTCGGGGAACTACCGCTTGTGGGCAACATCGACGAAGTCGATTTCTCCATCACGGTCGACGGGTCGGATACCGAGGTGGACACTACTCGCGACCACCCGACTGTGAAGGTTGGATATCTCCGGGTAGCCGGCTCGGTGGTACGGCTTGACGTCTTTCGCCAGCTTTCACGAGTGAAGCATATCGACCCGCGTGAGGTTCGCAAGTCCCACTCTGAATATGCCTTCGACGTTGCTCTGCCGGGATCTCAGCTCACCCGTCCCGGCATGAGTGGCGTGGAAACATGGCGAACCGAGCTCGAAGATTTTCTTCACAATTCGCGTTTTGATTCCAGTACCGAAATGACCCTCGCAGACGGGCTTCTAGCGCTCCACGGAACTCGCGGCAATGCCGCAACTAGTATCAATCTCCGTGTCTGTCCGGCATGCGGCCAGAAGGCGAACGCCAAATTCACGCTTGCGGCGGGCAAGGAGGGTGGCTCGTGCCCATCATGCCACGCGCGCCTGTACCTCGCTGACATTCTGCGCACTCACGAAGAATACAACGTCGAGGGCTCGAACTTCACTCCGCTCGGTCGCGTCATGACCGTCGCCGAGCGATTGATGTCCATATGCTACCTGAATTTCTTCGCCGACACTGCACCAGAAGTTCTGCAGCATACCCTCTTCATCACTGATGGCCCGCTGGCGCTATTCGGTCCGCTTGCCCCGCTTAAGCGAAGGTTCGAGGAACACCTCGGCGACCTGAGTACTTGGTGCCTCAAACGCGACCTCGTCGCGCCTCTTGTCGTAGGCATCGAGAAGTCGGGTGCATTCGTCGAACATGCAGAGTTGATCAAGGATTTAATCCCGCCAGGTCACGTCATGCGGCTTACCAACGCCTACATCAACAAAATTTCGGGACGTCCCGAGAACAATCACTATGGCGTGGATGAGTTCTATGGACGCCGGTTCATCTACCGCACTCGAACCGGCGATCCGCTGGTCATCACGGTTCTCCCCGCAGCGGGTCTATCACCGTACGACGGCGGCAGCCCTGAGGTCGAGGGCTGGGAGGCATATCCGACACTTCGACTGATATGTGAGATTCTCGACTCGCTCAGGACTCGCATGTACCAGCATGCTGTCGTGCCCATCGCCCTAGCACACTCGGCGGCGGCGCTGCCTCTAGGTGTGGGGCGCTCCGTCTTGACGATGATGGCGCAGCAGAACATCCCTGGCCTGAAACCTGACCTCCAGGCGGTGCAACCACCAACGTACTTTAAGGGGTAGCCCCGATCATGTTCCGGATCACTCACAGATCCGGCAAGATGGGACGGTGACTTCTGTGACCTCGTCAGTGACTACTACCCCCGCAAGCGGCCCTGCCCGGATTGCCACTTCTCTCGGCATCGACGAGGCCATCCATACCCAGACTCGTCCCTTGCTCCAGCAGCTTGAGCCCATCTCCCATGCGCTCTCCAGCGGTCGTTGGCAGTCTCCCTTGCGCTACCCAGGCGCAAAATCGTCGCTAGCCCCCGTAATTTCTCGAGTGATTACTTCAGCCAAGCGATCTCGCGAAGTTCCCGAGGTGAATCTTCTTGTCGAGCCCTTCGCCGGCGGCGCATCGGCATCACTGCGCGCCATTGGCGAGGGAGTCGTCGACCGCATCCTGCTCGCAGATGCCGACCCCCTCGTCACAGCATTTTGGCAAGCGGCCGCTGCTGATACCGAGCAGCTCGTCGACCGAATGTACGAGGAATGGAAGAGGTATGTTCGCGATGGTGGAGCATTGGCCGTGAAACGATGGGATTACTGGCGTGAGTGGACCCCGCGCCCAGAGATGACTGCACGCAGTCGTCGCCTAAGTGTAGCCACGCAATGTCTATTTCTCAACCGCACTACCTTTTCGGGAATCTTGCATGGTAAGGCCGGCCCTATTGGCGGACGCACTCAGGCAAGCAACTACCCGATCGGATGCCGCTGGAATCCAGACGCACTCGCCGAGCGGCTTAGGTACATCGGTCATCTTTACGACATCGGGCGTCTAGTAGACGTGTGGTGCAAGGATTGGCGGCAGACGCTTGACGACGTTCCCGAGCACTACCCGCAGCTCTTGCCTTCTCGTGTCGTCGCATATCTCGACCCTCCATACATTGAAAAATCTTCCCTCCTATACCGAACCTCGTTCGACCCTCGTGGCGGCTACGGCGGCGATGGACGTGGCGCCTCCTCCCGTGCGAGTGCTGATGCACTCCATCTCGGCCTCGCGGGCTACCTCCGGACGAAGGCACAGTTCCGTTGGCTACTCAGCTATGATGATCATCCCATACTCATGCAGAGCAAATGGCTTTATGCACAAACCAGAATGACTCCGTCAGAGGTTGATCGCGATACTCTCGGCGTACGCCAGTGGCGGATTAGTAAGCGGCTGGTCTCTACGCGCTACTCGGCAGCTGGGCGCTCTGGCAAGAGATCCGCCGAGGAACTACTGATCACGACACTCCCTCCCTCGACCGTGCCACTAGACGAAGAACTTCGCTTGCCGTAGCAGGTAAAAGGGGAGCTAGGTCCGTGCGGGCGATGAGAGGCGTAATGCTCCTCTGAGCGTGCTCCGCACCTGCCTTATGCATTCCAGGCATACCCAGGTCCGGTGAAGCGCATTCGAAGAGGCGCCGGAAGCATTCCTGATGTACCTTCAACTTGAACGGGGGGGCGGAGCGGTCGGACTGGGTTGATGTCCCGAGGCCGCGCGGCAGCACGGTGCCGCAGCCAGCGGTCCGCATTCGGTGAGCGGCCCGGTGACGGTCGTCCGCAGCCGTATCACTGCCGATGTGGTGCCGCTCGGATCGCCCGCCGCATCCGGAGCACCAGCATGGGCTCCGGCGGCCTGGACGTCGTGCCCGAGGCCGGCGTCGTGTACCGCGTTCTCCAGCAGCAGGCAACCGACCCGACCGCGGCCGCTGCCGTCCCCTCGTATGGCATGAGGCTGCCCCTCACCGTGCCATCGCAGCGCGCTACGCCGCCAGCGTCGTGATGCGTTCCATCGCTTCGCGGACGCGTGGTTCGGAGCGGTGGGTGGCGATGGCGGTGCGGACCTCGTGGAGGCGTTCGATACCGCGTTGGGTGTGGATGCCCTGGTCGATGAGGTCGGCGGCCTTGTGGGTGGCGTCGAGGGCGCCGTCCAGGTCGCCGGTCCGGCGGTAGGCCAGGGCGAGGGTGCCGTAGCGGACGGCGCGGTCGCGGGGAGTGGAGCGGCTGACGGAGCGTTCGAGGGCCTCGGTCGCTCGGGCGGCCTGGCCGGAGATGAGGAAGTAACGGCCCTCAGTCGAGCCGAGCTGCCCTTCGCCGATCCATCGCAGATACGGCGGGATGTCGGCGTCATCGACCTGTTCCAGGGCGTCGAAGGCGCGGTTGAGGGCTTCGGCGGCCCGGCGGTTGTCTCCGGCCTGGCTGTAGACGGTGGTCTGGTGGCCGGCGAGCGATACGCGCATGACGGCCGGAACGCGGGTGCGGACGGCGTCCGCGGCGTCCACCAGGCCGACGGCGGCGGACTGCTCGCGTTGGTTGGTGGCCTGGGTGGCCATGAAACACAGGATGTGGGCGCCCAGGGTGTCGTCCCCGGCGAGCTTGGCGGCGCGCAGGCCGACGTTGTAGTGCTGCTGGGCGGCCGAGTGGAGGCTGGCGTCGTAGCTCATCCAGCCGAGCAGGCAGCAGACTTCGGCGGCCAGGGTGTAGAGCCGCCGGGCGATGTCCTCGGTGTAACGACCGTTCTCCAGCATTCCGGTGATGAGCCGGAGGTCGGTCCGGGCGGACTCCAGGAAGTCGCCCCCGCCAGCCTCCTCCTCCATGGCGCGCAGCGACTCGACCCGCTGAGCCATGCGGTCGACGATGCTGTGGGTGACGGTGTCGCCGGACGTGGCAGCAGCGATGGCCGGGTCGGCCGCCACCCACTGGGCGCCCACTCCCACGAGCGTGACGCCGCCGACGCCGAGAAAGCCCCTCCGGTCCCCGCGAGTTGGGTCAGGGCTTCCAGCGTAGCCGCCTGTGTCCACGGAGTGGCAAACGATGTCTGCGGGCGGGCCGGTAGCCAGCGGGGCCAAGGAACCGACCGACGCACGGAGTCGGGGACGCCGAGGAGGCCAGCGATGACGAGCTGGGTGATGACGTCCGGGGCGTGGTCACCGCGTTCCCACTTGAAGACGGTCGAACGGGTCGTCCCCAGGTTGTGGCCGAGGGCCTGCCCGTGCAGGCGGACCAACTCCGCGAACCTCGCCTTGCCCGCTCCCAGCATCGCTCGCGCGTAGGACAGCGGGTGTTGCAGCGGTTCTCCTGGCTGACCAGCCATCGGGGCCTCCCCATCATCGCCTTCCTGCTCAAAGTAGCGCGGCGGACACCCTCCGCGCAGGGCCGGGCGAGGGGTTGAAACCCCATGAAACCTTACGTAGTTGGCTGCTCACGGTGGAACGTCGTAGCTCCGCACCGGAGTCCCGGGCGACAGCGAAAGGGAAGCGGAGTGTGATCTGCCGTGCCAAAGCGACTACCTCAGCACACGCCTTACGGCTTCCGCGTGCGGCCGGACGGAGACGCGGTGGGGGTCGCGAGGCGGCGGGTGGCCGCGGCCGTTCGCGGCTGGCGGCTCGGCCTGGCCGAGGACCGGTTGGACGATCTGCGGCTGCTGACAAGTGAGTTGGTCACCAATGCCCTGGCTGGCTCCGGTGCCGCCTGCGCTGTCTGCGTGCGGTGGACCGGTGCTCGCGTGCGGGTGGAGGTCACCGACGCCAGCCGCCAACGGCCCCGGGCCCAGGCCCCCGGTGCGGAGGACGAGTCGGGGCGCGGGCTGCTCCTGGTGGAGGCGCTGGCCGTGGCCTGGGGCACCGAGCCGCACCCCGCGGGAAAGGTCGTCTGGTTCGAGATCGAGCCGCATCCGGCCGGGGCATCGGCCCGAGTCCCGGCGAACGGCGCGGAGCCGGTCCTCCCAGGCCGGATTTCCCGTCCGCTGAGGGCAACGGCCTAGCCGGTCGCCGCGTGGCCCACAGCCGCCGACCCTGCCCGCCGGCGTCCCCTGGCCCGGGCGGGGTCGGCTCCAGCCAGGTGGCGCTCCGGTACGAAGCCGGGTGCCGCCGACGAGCAAAGGAGTAAGTGTCACGTGTTCCAGCACCGGGCCCTCCAGGGCCTCAGTAGTGCTGTGCCGGTCCGGGTCTCGACGGACCGGACCCTCCGCATCAAGGTCATCGACTCGTGCGGCATGACCTGCACGTTCTGCCACAACGAGGGCACGCTGGTCAGCGCGGACAACCACGCGCGCCCTGCGGGGCCGTTCACGCCGGCCGGGCGCTCCGGCCGCGTTTCGATCTACCTGGCCACGAACGGGGCGCGCTTCGTGGCGGCGCCCATACGCGCCGACGACTCGTTCCGCAGCGCCCTTGAGCGCCTGCGTGACGCCCTGGACCTGGACGAGGCCCATCTCACCGGCGGCGAGCCCACCCTGCACCCGGAGCTGGCGAGGATCGTCGCGCTGACGGGCAACACGGGCTTCGCGGTCAGCGTCACCTCGAACGGCGAGAATGGCGAGCGTATTCTCCCCGGCTGCGTCCAGGCCGGCCTCCAGCGCGTCAACTTCTCGGTCTTCGGCACCGACCCCGAGGAGCTGGCGCAGGTGCAGAACGCCAAGTTCCGCCGGGCATCGCTCGCGGCGGCCAAGATCGAGGCGCTCAACACCTCTCTCCGCGTGTCCCTGGACCTCGGCCTTCGCACGTGCGCCAACGTCGTCCTGCCCGACCGCACGCACATCCCTCGCGTCCACCAGCTGCTGGAGACCTACTCGCCAAGGCTGTCCGTCCGCGTGCTGTCCTCGCTGGCCGACGGTGACGCGTCGCTCGACGCGATCGACACGCTGCTGGACGAGCTGGGCGCCGAGCCGGAAGAGGTGCACCTGATCGCCGGCTCCTCCGGCTTCCGCATCGCCTACCGGCTCCCGAACGGCCGCCGGCTCATGGTGAAGCACATCCGGCCGCTCCGCCTGCCCAGCACCTGTACGGGCTGCCGCTTCAACAACGACGTGGACTGCCAGGAGGGTTACTACGGCCTCCGGCTCTACCGCGACCCCGCCAGCGCCTTCCACGTCGGCGTCTGCATTCAGCGCATGGACCTGTGCCTGCCTGTGGAAGAGTTCGTCGGCAGCGGCCTGTGCGACGAGATCAAGAAGCTCCGCGAGCAGGAATTCCACGACCTGACCGCGTAGACAACCGCCCCACCCGAACCAAAGGAGAACGATGGCGGAGCACGAGTACGAGGCGAAGTTCCTGGCGATCGACGTGTCGGCCCTGCGGGACCAGTTGCGGCACGCGGGCGCCGAGCGGGTCTTCGACCGCACCCTGTTCACGCGCCTGATCTTCGAGAACGACGCCGTCCAGGGCGAGCAGTGGCTGCGCCTGCGCGACGAGGGCGGCAGGACGACCCTCACCCTCAAGCAAGTCAGCGATGCCAGCCACATCGGCGGAACGACCGAGATCGAGATCGAGGTCAACGACCTCGCCAAGACCGCCGAGCTCCTGAAGGCCACCGGCCTGCGCCAAGTCCGTTACCAGCAGAACTACCGCGAGGAGTGGCGCCTCGACGGGATCACGTACGACCTGGACACCTGGCCGGGCCTGGATACCTTTCTGGAGATCGAGGGCCCGTCGGAGGACGCCGTCCGCAAGGCCACAGCCGACCTGGGCCTGGACTACGCCGAAGCCCGCTTCGGCAGCATCGACCTGATCTACAAGAGCGAGCTGGGGCGGGACATCCTCGCGGAGCCGACCCTGCTGTTCGGCTGAGAGGGAAGCATCCACGGCGCCGCGGTGCCCCTTGCTCCGGCGGGGGCACCGCGGCCCGGAGATCGATCGACGCGGACGTCAGCGCCGGCGGCGGTGAGGGCGGGTTGGCTGTGGAGCGAGGTGACTGGCTGCTGGTGCGGAGCGGGGTGCGTGGTAGGTGAGGCGACGGATGCGCCAGATGAGGATCTGGGCCGGGGAGTGGGCGTCGTCGAGGGGGCGTGCGCCGGCTGCCCGCTGCAGGAGGGCGGTTGGGTTGTGGCCGGCGGCTTCGCAGGCGGCGAGAGTCGCTGTGAGGGCCGGCCAGGCGGGGTCGGTGAGGATGCGGTCGGCGTGGTCCGGGAGGGCGTGCCGGAGGGTACTGGCGTGCCGGGTGGCCGTGGCGGGGGCGGGTGCTTGTTGCACAAGTTGGTGCAGCGGCCGGGCTGCTGCTGTCTGGTAGGCGGTGAGGAGGTGCGCGTGGGCGCGGCGGGCGGCTTCGGCTTGCTGGGTGTGGTGGCGGGCTTGGTGCCAGTGGGCGGCGGCGATGACGGCCAGGGTGAGGGCGGACAGGAGCATGGCGAAGGCGGCGCCGTCGCGGGGCGGTGGCTGGCGCAGAAGGGTTTTCGCGGCTGAGCGGAGAGCTCGGGCCCGGCGGTGTTCGGCGGTGATGCGGGAGCGGGTGGCGCGTTCGTACGCGTCGGCGGCGCGCTGGAGTTCGTTGATCAGGCCGGGCGGGGCGAGCGCGGGGGTGAGGTCGAGGAGGGTGCCGATGGCGGCGATGTGGGCCTGGGCGTGTTCGTCGGGCGCGGTGAGCAGCGCCGCGGGCAGGTCGTCGAGTGCGGCCGTCGCCCAGTGCCAGGGGTCGTGGCCTGGGTGGTGGCTCGGCGGGGGGAAGCGCTGGCGGATGCGGGGCAGGGGGAGGTCGGGAGCGAGCTGGGAGCCGGGGAAGTAGACGGGCTCGCCATGGGCGGTGGTGTCGTCGGGCAGGGCGACCTTGTAGCCGAGGATGTCGCCGGACGGTGCCTGGCGTTGCTGGGCCAGGACGCCCATCGCGTCGAGGGTGCGGAAGAACTCGGGCTCGCTCCCCGCGAGGGCTACGGCTTGGCGCACCCGGGTCCGGAGCTGTTCGCGCGAGGTGAGTGGGCTCGCCTGTCGGCGGGCCTTCTCCTGTTCGGCTCGGGTGGGCGGCTTCGCGGCGGTGCCGTCGCCGCGGGCCACCTGGCATAGGCCCCATTCGCGTTCGATGCGGGCGCATTCGGCGTTGGCGCGGTGGTAGTCGTTCCAGTTGCGCGGTGCGCTCAGATCGCCGCGGACCTTGGTGGCGACGATGTGGATGTGGTCGTCGGCGTGGCGGACGGCGACCCAGCGGTAGCCGTCCGGGTCGCCTTGGGGGCAATGCCCGTGGCGGCGACGACGCGGCGGGCGGCTTCGGCCCACTCGGCGTCGGAGAGGCACCGGTCGTCGGGCGCGGCCCGGAGGGAGCAGTGCCATACGTGTTTCGCCGGAGCGCGGTGGCCGGCCTGTTTGACGCGCAGATCGAGGACACGGGCGAGCTGGGCGAGGGTTGCCGTATGGTCTCGGCCGGGGTCGGGGGCGAAGCCGTCGAAGGAGGCGATGAGGTGCGGGTCGGTGTGCTCGTTGCGGCGGCCCGGGCCGTAGAGGTAGGCGAGCACGCCATACGTACGCGCGCCGGCGCGGCCGACCTTCGGAATCACCGGCCGGTCCGGGAGGCGGCGCGGTCGGCGGCGGCGTCGATCGCGCGCAGGAGGTGCCCGACGGCGGCGAGGGCCGCCTTGACCTGATGCAGTACCGGCTGGTCGGCGGCGTGGAGGGCGCCTCCCGTGTTGAGGCGGTGTGCGATCTGGTTGAGGTTGCCGCCGATCTTGGAGACCTGGGTCCGGGCGGCGGCCAGCTCGTCGATCAGATCGTCTAGGGTCGTCCGCTCCGGGGCCGGCGCGGCTGTCCCGTCGATATCGGCCATGGTGGCGCGGGCGATCATGCGGGCGACGGCGATCCCCCGCCCCTTGGCAGCGTGCCGGATGGCCGCGGCCTCTTCGGCGCTGAAGCGGGCGGTGATGCGCTGGGTGCGCTGCTTCCGCAGACGCTTCCGGCGACGCTGCGGGCGGTGTTCGGCGGCGGCCACAGCTGCGCGCAACGGCCGCCGCTCCCCCGCCGGCTCCCCCAGGAGCCAGCCCTCCTCCGCCACCCCCGGGGCGGAGGTCCTCGCGCTGGACCGGCCCTTGGACGGTCCAACGCCATACCTTGCTGCGTGGTGTCGGTCGTCGGGATGGCTGGACTGGTGGGCGGTGGGAGTGTCGTCATGCACGGCTCGGGCACCTCGGTGATCGGGAGGGAGACAGAAGTCGTCCCACTCGTTGCATGGCTGGTCGGCGTGGGGACGAGTCGGACCGCCGGTACGGGTGGACCCGTCGCGCGGAAGAGAGTCGTCCCCGCGCCTGTCTGCGCGGGGACGACTGGTACGGGTCAGCAGGGCTCGGTGACGGCCTCGGGGCAGTACCGGCGCCACGCATCGAGGAACCTGCCGCGGGCGAAGCCCTTCGCCTGGCTGCCATCGGGGAAGCGGATATTGGCCGAGGCGATCCCGTAGTCGCGGAGCAGGAGCTGGAGGCCCCTCGGGGTCAGTCCGCCGTTGCCGTGCTCGCTCCACGGCGCTTCGGCGTCGTCGCGCAGGGCGGCAATCAGGCGGGCGGTGGGCAGGGCGTCCGGGTCGCCGAGTGCGGCGAAGACGCGGCGGATGTCGATGAGGATGCGGATGCGCAGGCCGTCGTCCTCCGTCTGCCGGGCCTCCGATGCGGACAGCGCCCGGCATGCTGCTCGGGCGCGAGCGGGCCATGTGCCTCCGGCCAGGTCGGCGACGATGACCAGCGGCTCCCAAGTGTCGGCGGCCCGGTCCTCCACCGGCATGGGTGGCTCGGACGCGCTCGCCGCCTCCAGCACTTCGGCGGACCAGGCGGACAGGCCGTCGCGGAGCCGGTGGAAGGCAGGGATGTCCCGGCGGGAACGGAACGACGCGACCGTCTCCCCCGGCGCCCGGCGGCGCATCCGGATGACGATGGCCCGGTCCATGATGGTGTCGGGCAGGTCCCCGATGCCAGCGAGTGCGGCCATGGCGAACGTGGGGAAGCGCAGGACTTTCTGCTCGGGCCCGCCAACGCGGAGGGTGGGCCGGTTGCGCTGGTGCCCGGCGTTGAGGAGGCCGCGCAGGTCTTCGTTCTTCTCCGCCGCCTTCACGGTGCCGAAGAGGGTGTCGGCCTCGTCCACCAGCAGCGTGGGCGGCTGATGGGTGATCGACCGGAAGATCGCTGACGGTGAGGCGTTGACCGTGATGACGGGATCGTGCACCGACTCGGTTACCACGTCGAGCAGTCGTGACTTCCCGCAGCGCTTCACCGGGCCCAGGATCGCGAGGCGCGGCGCGTGCTGGAACGCCATCTGCAGGTGCGTCGCCGCGACCCACAGCACCACCGCGTCGAGAGCGTGGGCGCTCGGCAGGATCACGAACCGGGCTATCGACTCGCGTAGTTCGTCCAGCAGTTCCGCTCCGGAGCCCGCGGACGGGGTCGTGGACCGATCCGTCGGACCGTCCGGTCCACAGCCCGTGGACCGCGGCGGGAGCCCGGGAACGGTAGCACGGCCCGATCCGGGGACCGTCCCGTCGGCGCGTGGACCGGACGCGGACCGGTCCGCAGACCGCGGAGTGCGGTCCGCCGGCGGTGTGGACCCGCCCGGGGCGGCGGTCGCGCCCCCGTCCTGGTCCGCGTGGACCAGGACGGGTTTCGCCTGCGGGCAGGCGGCCGTGGGGGGTGTAGCGGCAGCCGACTGCCGCGTAGGGTGCTCCACAGATGCTCCTCACCCGGCGGCGCTGGGGCGGGCAAGGCCCGGGCACCGCCGTATCGATCGTTCCCGCTCGGGGCGTTCGGCTGGGGACTCCTCGGCCCTCGGCGTTGGCGCGCCGGGGGCCGACTGGCCTTCCCCGCCGGTCTGGGCGACCGGGACACTACGTCGATAGCTGCTGAACAGTCCATGCTGACCTCCGGGTCAGGCAGCGGCTTCGGCCAAGCACTGCTCGCCCTGGACGCCGAGCAGCGCAAGCAGGTCGGCGGTCACGAGCGGTAGGCGTTGCCCAGCCGGAGGACTCGGCAGGGGTACTGACCGCGCTTCGCGAGGGCGTAGCCCGTGCTGCGGCCGATGGCAAGCGCACGGTTCGCGGTTTCCAGGCTGATCGCCGCGGGGAGAGAAAGCAGTTCCTCCTGGGTCATTCCCTGCTCTGCGGTGGTGACTTCGTGCGTTGCCATGAGAGCTCCTGTTCCGTCCGGCGGTCGTTGGGCCAGTACACATATCACGGAATCCCCGGCCACCCATTCCGCCCTTTCCATGCTTGGATGCACAGCCTGCCCGGAGCTCACCCGGGCGCGCGAACGAAACTCCGTACGGAAGGTAGCGATGAAGGGATCAACGCATCGGCGCTGCTACTGCCGCGACCCGCAGACAGGTAAACCGCTCGGCAAGAGTTGCCCGAACCTGGCTAAGCGTAACCACGGTTACTACTCGGTCCGCCAAGAGCTGCCGCCTCGTGAGGACGGATCGCGCCGCTCCTTCAGCCGCGCCGGCTTCGCCTCGCTGAAGGACGCGCAGGCAGCACTCGACCACGTGCGGGCGCTCCTCGCCCTCGCGGATGCGGACGACCCGGAGGCCGTCGCCAAGGTCACCGAACTGCTGGAGCGAGTGGCCGACGAGAAGACGCCCTTGCCGAACGTCGAGGAAATCCGCCGTCGTCTCGCGTCCGGCCAGGACCTGGCGAATTATCTGACGATCGGGGATTGGCTGGACCAGTGGCTGGGGGCCAAACGCATACGCGCATCGGGTATCACCCGCTATGAGGTTGATATCCGCATGCACCTCAAACCGCGCATCGGCCATCACCGTCTGGACCGGCTCCGTGTAGGCCACCTCTCCGACATGTTCGCCGCGATATCCGATGCCAACGCGGAAATCGAGGAGCAGAATGCCCAGCGCCGGTCCGCCCTGGCGGAATTGGCCACGCTTCCCTGGAAGGGGAAGGAAAATCGGGATCGCCGCAAGGCGATGAAGTCAGCCATCGACGCGATGCCGCCCTTCCGGCGGACCACCGGACCGGCGACCCGGCAGCACATCCGCGCCACCCTGCGCGCCGCGCTGAACGATGCCATCGCGCAGCAGATCATCACCTTCAACCCGGCAGCCCATGTCGAGATGGATCCCGTCCGCAAGTCCAAGGCGCTGGTGTGGACGGATGAGCGGGTCGCGAGGTGGGAACTGACGGGTGAGAAGCCCTCCGCGGTGATGGTGTGGACGCCGCAGCAGACCGGGGCCTTCCTCGACCACGTGGCCGAGGACCGGCTTTACGCCCTCTGGCACCTGATCGCCTTGCGGGGGCTACGCCGCGGCGAGGCGTGTGCTCAGCCGTGGTCGGAGGTCAGCCTCGACACCGGCATGCTCACCGTCACCACCCAGTTCGTGCAGGACGGCTGGGATGTCGCGGAGTCGGCGCCCAAGACCGACAGCGGGTTCCGTGTCGTGGCCCTGGACGACGAGACGGCCGCCGTCCTCAAACGGCACCGCGAGCGGCAGCAGCGGGAGCGCGAGGAGTGGGGGCCGGCCTGGGTCGAAACCGGCCGGGTCTTTGCGCAGGAGAATGGGGAATGGCTGCATCCGGGCAAGATCACAGACTACTTCGCGCGGCTGGTCGCCTCCTCCGGGCTGCCGCCGATCCGGCTGCACGACCTCCGGCACGGCGCGGCCACGCTCATGCTCGCCGCGGGGATCGACATCAAGATCGTGTCGGACACGCTGGGGCACAGCGACACCCGGATCACGCGCGACATCTACCAGAGCGTCTTCCCGCACGTCGCCAGGGAGGCGGCCGAGGCAGCCGCCAAGCTGGTTCCTCGCGCAGGTCAGAAGCGGGACGACAAGCCGAAGCACCGCAAGAAGAAGAACCGAAAAGGGAAGGGCAAGAGGCGGGATCGCTGAGGCTCCGCTCACGCATCGCTCACGCAAGGAGTCCCGTCCCAACCACCGTCTGAGCGGCTGAAGATCGCGGACAAACTAAAGGCCCAGGTCATGAGCAAGATGTCCTGGGCCTTCCGCGAGCCGCCTAAGGGAATCGAACCCTTGACCTACGCATTACGAGTGCGTCGCTCTGGCCGACTGAGCTAAGGCGGCGGGTGTGCGGTCCCCCGGGGTGGGGCTGCCGCTTATACACATCTGACCCTGCCTACCCAGGGGGGAGAGGCGTGCGTCTGGTGCGGGGGGGGGGAGGACGGCGGGGGTGGGGTGCGTGGTATGGGACAGGCCGCGGGGGGGTGGGGGGTGGGCTGGAACGCCTTCTGCGGAGCAGGTCGTCGGTCGTTTCGCGCAGGGTGCGGAGGCGGTTGGACCAGCGGCGGCACTCCGGGCAGGCCGTCAGGTGCGTGTCGAGGTCCTGCTCGTTCAGCCCCTCCGGTAGGGGCGCGTTCTGGGTGCGGGCCGATATGGCCGTGCGGTAGCGGATGCACTGCATAGCGACATCATCCCAGGTCATCAACAGGTGGTGCCCTCCTCCGGGCTGATGTTCTCCAGGAGGTAACTGTTGACGGCGGAGTTGACGCACTCGCTCGTCCCGCCGTAGGCGCCGTGGCCGTCGCCGTCGTAAGTCAGCAGGATGCCGGTGGCGAGCTGGTCGGCCAGGCCCTGGGCCCAGGCGTAGGGGGTGGCGGGGTCGCGGAGGGTGCCGACCACCAGGATGTCGGTGGCGCCTTCGGCGGCGATGCTCACCGGGTGGCCGGTCGGCTCCACCGGCCAGGCGGCGCACAGGAGCGTGGCCCAGGCGAAGTCGCGGCCGAACGTGGGGGACGCCTCCTCGTACGAGCCGATGGTGTCCTCCAGCGCTTCGGCGTCCTCGTTGCCGGCCGGGCTGTCGAGGCAGCTGATCGCCGGGAAGGCGAACATCGTCGTGCCGTAACTGCCGTCCGGCTCGCGCTCGTTGTACATGTCGGCCAGCTCCAGCAGCGGCCCGCCGTCGCCCTCGTCGATCGCCGCCGTGAGGGCCGCGCGCAGCATCGGCCACAGGTCCTCGGCGTAGAGCGCCATCGAGACGCCCGTGGTCGCGAGGGACTCGGTCAGCGGGCGGTTGGGGTCGCCGGACGGGAGGGGCTCGGCGTCGACTTCGGCGAAGAAGTCCGACAGGCGGCGGGACGCGTCGTCGGCGTCCTCCGAGCCGAGGGCGCAGTCGGGGCCGGAGACGCAGTCCTCCGCGAACGAGCGGAACGCCGTCTCGAAGCCGCCCGCCTGCTCGCGGTCGGTGTTCAGCGTGGGGAGCCGGGGGTCCATCGCGGCGTCGAGCACGAGGCGGCCGGTGTTCTGCGGGAAGAGACCGGCGTAGACGGCGCCGAGCTTGGTGCCGTACGAGAAGCCGACGTAGTACAGGTCCTCGTCGCCGAGCGCGGCGCGCAGGACGTCCATGTCGCGGGCCGACTCGATCGTCGAGATGTGCCCCAGCAGCTCGCCGGTCCGCTCCTGGCAGCCGGTGGCGAACTCTTCGAACGCCGCGAGCAGTTGGTCGGCCTCCGCGTCCGAGTCGGGGGTGCGGTCGGTCAGCGTGTACTCGTCCATCTCGGGGCCGGACAGGCACTCGACGGGCTCGCTGCGCCCGGTGCCGCGGGCGTCGAGGCCCACCATGTCGTACCGCGCGCGGACCTCCTCGGGGAACAGGTACTCCGCGGAGCCCTGCGCGAAGTCGACCGCCGAGGCGCCGGGGCCGCCGGGGTTCATCAGGAGGGCGCCGATCCGCCGCGACGCGTCGCCCGCCCGGTCCCGGGTGACCGTGAGCCGGATGTCGTCGGCCGGGTCGGGGTTCTCGTAGTCGAGGGGAACGGTGAGGCTCGCGCACTCGAAACCGGCCGCGTCGCAGGCGCTCCAGCTCAGCTCCTGGTCGTAGTACGACCGCAGCTCCGCCGGGATCTCCTCGGGGAGGGGCTCCAGCGGTGGCGCGTCCGGCGCCGGGGAGGTCTCGCCAATGCCGGAGGGGGCGCGCTCGTCCGGGCGGTCGTTGGACGAGCAGGCGGTGGCGAGCAGGGCCGTGGACGCGAGGAGGCCGAGGGCGAGGCGGCCTGTGGTGCGGAGGCTCATGGTCATCGAGCGTAGTCGCTCATCGCAGCGCCATCGTCATCGCCTCCACGGCGAGCAGGGGCGCCACATTCCGGTCGAGGGCGCGGCGGCAGTCGAGGACGGCCTCCATCCGGCGCAGCGTCTGCTCGGGGCGGGAGGCGGCGGCGACGCGCTCCACGGCCGCCGCGCTCTCCCCGCCCGCGAGGGCGACGGTGGAGCCGAACTGACGGGCCAGCACGTCCCGGTAGAACGCGGTGAGGTCGGTCAGGGCGAGGTCCAGGGCGTCCCGCTGGGTGCGGGTCGCCCTGCGCTTCTGCCGGTCCTCCAGCTCCTTCATCGCCCCGGCCGTGCCGCGCGGCAGGCGCTTGCCGTCGGCGGCGCCGAGCGCGGCGCGCAGCTCCCCGGTCTCCTTCTCGTCCAGCTCCTCGGCGAGCTGCTTGGCGTCCGCGGCGGCGGCGTCCACCAGCTCCTGCGCCGCGCGCAGGCACCCGCCGATGTCCTTCACCCGCTCGGGGAGCCGGAGCACGGCGGCCCGCCGGGCGCGGGCCTGCTCGTCGGTGGCCAGGCGCTTGGCGCGCCCGATGTGCCCCTGGGTGGCCTGGGCGGCGGCGCGGGCGACGTCGGGCTCGACACCGTCGCGGCGGATCAGGACGTCGGCCACGGCGGCGACCGGCGGCGTGCGCAGCGCGAGGTGGCGGCAGCGGGAGCGGATGGTCGGCAGCACGTCCTCCGTGGAGGGGGCGCACAGCAGCCACACCGTGCGGGGGGCGGGCTCCTCGACGGCCTTCAGCAGCACGTTCCCCGCGCCTTCGGTGAGGCGGTCGGCGTCCTCCAGCACGATGGCCTGCCACCGGCCGCCGGCCGGGGAGAGCTGCGCGCGGCGGACCAGGTCGCGGGTCTCCTTGACGCCGATGGTGAGCAGGTCGGTGCGGATCACCTCGACGTCGGCGTGGGTGCCGATGAGGGCCGTGTGGCAGCCGTCGCAGAAGCCGCAGCCGGGCCGGCCGCCGAGCGCGAGGTCGGGGCTGAGGCACTGGAGCGCGGCGGCGAACGCCCGCGCCGCCGTGGACCGGCCCGAGCCGGGCGGGCCGGTGAACAGCCAGGCGTGCGTCATCGCCGAACCGGACAGCTCCGGCTCCGCGCCGCCGGACGCCGCCGCGACATAGGCGTGCGCGTCGCGGGCCGCCGCGGCGAGCTGCTCCGCCACCCGGTCCTGACCGACCAGATCGTCCCAGACCGCCATCGCGCACTCCCTCCCACCGCAACGGGAACCGCCGGCCCACCGCCGGCACCGGGGACCATTGTGCGGCACCCCACTGACAGCGGGGCCCGTTCGGAGGAACCTCCCGTGGTGACACCGTGACGCTGGGCGCACATTCGGGTCGTCATATGGAACGTTTGCCGCATGATGCACATCCTGCGCGCCGCCGCGACCGCAGCCCTGGCGGGGGCGCTTCTCCTCACCGTCCCCGGATCGTCGCAGGCCGTCGCGGACGACGCCCCGGTCCCCGCCTCCAGCTCCGGCCTCGGCGTCTTCGCCCGCCTCGGCGACCTCGACGTGGCCGAGGCGTACGCCGCCTACCCCGAGGGTCCGGCCCGGATCACCGTCGAGACCGTCGAGCTGGACGACCTCGGCACCGTCCAGCAGGTCACCGCGACCGCCTCAGGCGACGACGAACGGGGCCGCAGCGCCGCCGAGGCCGGGGTCGAGAGCGCGCGTCTGGGCATCGGCGACATGGCCCTGCGCACCGGTCACATCCGCGCCGGCTGCTCGACGGGCCTGGGCGCGGCCCCGGTCGGCGCGGTCTCCCTCGGCGACGTCGTCCTCGGCGTCCCCTCCGGGACCGACATGACCTTCGCCGAGACCCCGGCGCCGAACACCACGCTCCTCCTGCCCGACGGCCTCGGCCGGGTGGTCCTCAACGAGCAGATCGCCGAGGACGACGGCTCGCTGACCGTCAACGCGTTCCATCTGACGCTGGCGGAGGGCGAGCTGACCCTCGGCAGCGCCAACTGCGGCACCCGCACCGGGATCGCGACCCTCACCGGCGTCGCGCACGAAGCCGACGACGGGACCGCCGACAGCGGCGCGGCGCCGGCCGGTGTCGCGGGAGTCCGGTTCGAGGTCGTCGACGAGGCCGGTCTCGTCCTCGGGAGCTGCGCCACCGGCGCCGCCGGCCGGTGCGGCGTGGACTTCGTGCCCCGGGACGACATGGACGCCTACGTCTGCGTCGCCGACGTCCCCGACGGGTACGTCATGCCCGACGCCGACGCGGTCTGCTCCGGGCCGTACCGGGTGGCCGCGGGCGAGGAGGTCGTCATGGGTCACCCGTCCGAGCTGGAGCGCGACGCGGGCTGACGGTCAGCGGCGC
This sequence comes from Streptomyces specialis, assembly GCF_001493375.1. Classification (GTDB taxonomy): domain Bacteria; phylum Actinomycetota; class Actinomycetes; order Streptomycetales; family Streptomycetaceae; genus Streptomyces; species Streptomyces specialis. Next base: position 584,534 of record NZ_LN929895.1, on the reverse strand, counting down.
CGGCCCCGGCCGCCGCCGGGCCCGTTCTCGTCGTCCTCGTCCCGGTGCGGGCCGAGCAGTTCGTCCGCGAGCGAGGGGACGTCGTCCAGCGGCGTCTCCTCCGCCCACTCGGGGCGGGTGCGCGGCGCGGGCGGAACGGCCGGCGGCGCGGGCGGCGGAGGCGGAGGCACGACGTCACCGCCGTCGCCGTCGCCAATCTTCGGCATCGGCCGGGTCTCGCGGACCGCTTCCGCTCCCTCGCGCGGGATGACCGCCGTCTCCTCGTTGTCCGGGTCGGCCAGCGGGAGCTGCACGGTCCTGGTGCTGTCGGACTCACCGGCCACGGGAGCGGCCGGTTCGGCGGCCGGTGCCGCGGGTTCGGCCGCCGCCGCGGCGGCCGCGGCGGCCGCCTGCCGTGCCCGCTCGGCGCGCAGCAGCGCCTCCTCGGCCTTCCGCTGCTTCTCGCGGCGCCGCTCCTCGGCCTGCGCGCGCAGCCGCGCCTCCTCCTCGGCCTCGCGCCGGCGCCGTTCCTCTTCCTCCCGGCGCAGCCGCTCCTCCGCCTCGCGGCGGCGGCGTTCCTCCTCCGCGAGCCTGCGGGCCTCCTCGGCCAGCCGACGCGCTTCCTCGGCCCGGCGGGCCTCCTCGGCGAGGCGCTGTTCCTCTTCCTCGCGCCGCCTGCGCTCCTCCTCCTCGGCGCGCAGCCGTGCCAGCTCCGCCTGCCGCTCGCGCTCCAGGCGCTCTTCCTCTTCCTTGCGCTTGCGTTCCTCTTCCGCACGCCGGCGCGCTTCCTCCTCCGCGCGCCGCCGTGCCTCCTCCTGGGCGCGCAGCTCCTGCTCGGACAGCGGCAGCATCCGGTCGAGCCGGTGCCGGGCGGCGGTGGTGACGGACGCCGGGTCCTGGCCCGCGTCGATCACCAGATACCGCGCCGGGTCGGCGGCGGCCAGCGCCAGGAACCCGGCCCGCACCCGCTGGTGGAACTCGTTCGGCTCCGACTCCAGCCGGTCCGGCGCCTCGGTGAACCGCTCGCGGGCGGTCTCGGGCGACACGTCCAGCAGGATCGTCAGGTGCGGCACGAGCCCGCTCGTCGCCCATCGCGAGATCCGCGCGACCTCGGTGGCGGACAGGTCGCGGCCCGCGCCCTGGTAGGCGATGGACGAGTCGGTGTAACGGTCGGAGATGACGACGGCGCCGCGTTCCAGGGCGGGCCGGATGACCGACTCGACGTGCTCGGCGCGGTCCGCCGCGTACAGCAGCGCCTCGGCCCGGTCCGACAGGCCGCCCGAGGCGACGTCGAGGAGGATGGCGCGCAGCCGCTGACCGACCGGCGTGGCGCCGGGCTCGCGGGTGACGACGACCTCGTGGCCCTTGCTGCGGATCCACTCCGCGAGCGCCTCGACCTGGGTGGACTTGCCCGCGCCGTCGCCGCCCTCGACGGCGATGAAGAACCCGTCCGCCGCCGGTGCCCACCGCTCCGGCCGCGAGCCGCCGCCCAGCGCGACGGCCAGATCGCGGCCGAACGGCACCCCGCGCCGGTCGTCGGTGCGGCCGAGCACGACGGCGGCGACGGGCAGCATCAGCGCGCCGACGATCATGAGGGTGAACGCGGCGCCGCCGTGCTGGAGGACGAAGTCCCCGCGCTCCACGCGGTGCGGGCCGATGAACGCCGCGCCCAGCGGGGCGGCGACCAGCGCGACCGCGACGGCGACGCGGATCACGGCGTGCAGGTGCTGGGTGAGCCGGGGCCTGCGGAACGCCTCGGTCTCCTGGTCGAGCAGCACGTGCCCGGTGTGGGCGGCGACGCCCGCCACCAGCCCGGTGACGGCGGCGGTGAACAGGACGGTCGCCGGGTCCGCGATCATGCCGGTGCCGAACAGGCCCAGGCCGGTGAGCGCCAGCGTGAGCGCGAACAGCCGGCGCCGCGACAGCGCGGGCAGCGCGGCCGGGGCGGTCCGCACGCCGACCGCGACGCCGCCGGTCAGGCCGAGCACCAGCAGCGCGAACGAGACCGGGCCGCCGCCCTGGTCCCCGACGCGCAGCACACCGAGCGCGACGGCCGCGGCGATGGCCGCGGCGACGGCGGCGCAGCCGAGGATCAGCACGGGAACGGCGCCGGTCCTGCCCTTCTCCGCGCCGGTTCCGGCGGCCGGGCGGCGCAGGCCCTCCAGCGGCGAGCCGGGCCGCCGGGACGCGGTGCCGGGCAGCCGCAGGAAGTACAGCACCGAGACGGACGCGGCGAAGAATCCGGCCGCGACATACGAGGCGAGGGCCGCCTGGTGGGTGGAGAACCAGTCGAGGCCGGTGGCCAGCAGGTTGCTCACCAGGGCGGCGCCGAGCAGGGCGACGGCGGCCAGCGGAATGGCGACGTAGCCGCTGCGCAGCCAGAGGCGGCGCAGCGCCTCGGGGTGGTCGGGCAGCGGGCGGACGGCGGCGCCCTCGGGCGGCGCGGGCCGCCCTGGCGCCTTTGCCCCACTGGATGTGCCGCCGAAGAGGGCGGGGGAGGGTGGCGCGTGGGAGGGGAGGTGGGAATAAGAGACAGCGGCCCGCCCCGCCGCCGGAGGGCGACGCCGTCCGCCCGCGGCCCGGCCGCCCCGAGGCGCTGCGCAGCCAGAGGCGGCGCAGCGCCTCGGGGTGGTCGGGCAGCGGGCGGACGGCGGCGCCCTCGGGCGGCGGGGCGGGCAGCAGGGCGGGGGCGACGGTGTCGCGGGTGACGGCCCAGATCCGTTCCGCCGAACCGGTGATGAACACGGTGAGCAGGATGTAGACGTACGCGCTGCCGGGCAGCCAGTCGATCCACAGCGGCGCCACGATCATCAGCGCGGCGCGGACGGCGTCGGCGCCGACCAGCGTCCAGCGGCGGTCCAGCGGCCCGGCCGGCGCGAGGAGGCCGACCAGCGGGCCGAGCAACAGCACCCCGGTCAGGCCGGTGGCCAGCAGCCGCACGGCGAGCGCGAGGGTGACGGCGAGCGCGACGCCCCGGTACTCACCGCCGAAGAGCGGCTCGCCACCGTCCTCCGGGACGTGGAGCGCGGCCTGGACCGAGAGCACGATCAGCACGAGCTGGGCGAGCGCGTCGCCTATGCCGCCGGCGAACGCCGCCTCCCACAGCCGACGCAGCTCGGGAACCTGCAACAGGGCCCGTCGCGCGCGCTCGCGTGAGTCCGCGGCGAGCGCCTCGTCGGTGGCGCCGCGGGCGGGGTCGACAACCTCGGGTTGCTCTGCTCGCGTCATTCGGCCAGCGTAACCTTCGGCGCGGACGGCGAAACCACGTACCCGAACATCTGCCCGGGAAAGCGGCCCCGCCGTCGCGGGCTACTCCGGCGCGCCCGCCGCGGACCGGGCCGCGGTGGTCTTCTTGGCCGCGCTCTTGCGCGCCGGGGCCTTCTTCGCGGGCGCGTCGGCGTCACCGGCGGTCTTCTTCGCCGCCGCCGTCTTCGCGGTGGTCTTCTTGGCGGCGGTCTTGGCGGTGGTCTTCTTCGCCGCCGTCTTCTTGGCCGGGGCCTTCTTCGCGGCCGTCTTCTTGGCCGCCGTCTTCTTCGCGGCGGTCTTCTTCGCCGGCCCCTTGGCGCGCTTCTCCGCCAGCAGCTCGTAGCCGCGCTCCGGCGTGATGGTCTCCGGGTCGTCGTCGCGCCGCAGCGTCGCGTTCGTCTCCCCGTCCGTCACATACGGGCCGAACCGCCCGTCCTTGACCACCACCGGCCGCCCCGTCACCGGGTCCGCGCCCAGCTCCTTCAGCGGCGGCTTGGCGGCGGCCCGGCCGCGCTGCTTGGGCTGCGCGTAGATCGCCAGCGCCTCGTCGAGGGTGACGGTGAAGAGCTGCTCCTCGGTGGCCAGCGAGCGGGAGTCCGTCCCCTTCTTCAGGTACGGCCCGTACCGCCCGTTCTGCGCGGTGATCTCCTGGCCCGACTCGGGGTCGGTGCCCACCACGCGCGGCAGGGACAGCAGCTTCAGCGCGTCCTGGAGCGTGACGGCGTCCAGCGCCATCGACTTCAGCAGCGAGGCGGTGCGCGGCTTGACCGCGTTCTTCCCGGTGGTCGGCGTGCCCTCGGGCAGCACCTCGGTGACGTAGGGGCCGTACCGCCCGTCGCGGGCGACGATCTGGTGGCCGGTGTCCGGGTCGGTGCCCAGCTCGAAGTCGCCGCTGGGCTTGGCCAGCAGTTCCTTCGCCAGGTCGACGGTCAGCTCGTCCGGCGGCAGGTCGTCGGGCACGTCGGCGCGCTTCCCCGGCTCGCCGGGCTCGCCGTCCGGCTCCGGCGGCGCCTCCACGTACGGCCCGTACCGGCCGACGCGCAGCACGATGCCCTCGCCGACCGGGAACGACGAGATCTCCCGCGCGTCGATCGCGCCCAGGTCGGTGACCAGTTCCTTCAGCCCGCCGAGGTGGTCGCCGTCGCCGTTGCCCGCGTCCGCCGCGCCGCCGCCGACGGCCTCGCCGCCGGCCTCGCCGAAGTAGAAGCGGCGCAGCCACGGCACGGCCTCGGCGTCACCGGTCGCGATGCGGTCGAGGTCGTCCTCCATCTTCGCGGTGAAGTCGTAGTCGACCAGCCGCCCGAAGTGCTGTTCGAGGAGGTTGACGACGGCGAAGGAGAGGAAGGAGGGGACGAGCGCGGTCCCCTTCTTGAACACGTACCGCCGGTCGAGGATGGTGCCGATGATCGAGGCGTAGGTGGAGGGGCGGCCGATCTCCCGCTCCTCCAGCTCCTTGACGAGCGATGCCTCGGTGTAGCGGGCCGGGGGCTTGGTGGCGTGGCCGTCGGCCGTGATGTCCCGCGCGTCGAGCGGGTCGCCCTCGGCGACGGCGGGTAGCCGCCGCTCGCGGTCGTCCAGCTCGGCGTTGGGGTCGTCGGCGCCCTCGACGTACGCCTTGAGGAAGCCGTGGAACGTGATGACCTTGCCGCTCGCGCCGAACTCGCAGTCGCGGCCGTCCGCGCTGGTGCCCGCGACCCGGACGGCGACGGACTGACCGACCGCGTCCTTCATCTGCGAGGCGACGGTCCGCTTCCAGATCAGCTCGTACAGGCGGTACTGATCGCCCGTCAGACCCGTCTCGGCCGGGGTGCGGAAGCGGTCGCCGGAGGGGCGGATCGCCTCGTGGGCCTCCTGCGCGTTCTTCACCTTGCTCGCGTAGACCCGCGGCCGGTCCGGCAGGTACTCGGCGCCGTAGAGCTGGGTGACCTGGGCGCGAGCGGCGGAGACGGCGGTGTCCGACAGGGTGGTGGAGTCGGTCCGCATGTAGGTGATGAAGCCGTTCTCGTACAGGCGCTGGGCGACCTGCATGGTGGCCTTGGCGCCCATGCCGAGCTTGCGGGAGGCTTCCTGCTGGAGCGTGGTGGTGCGGAACGGCGCGTAGGGCGAGCGGCGGTACGGCTTGGACTCCACGGAACGGACCGCGAACGCCGTGTCCGCCAGCGCGGCGGCCAGCGCGCGGGCGCTGTCCTCGCTCAACTGCTGGACCTGCCCCGGGTTGCGCGGCTGGCCGTCCGGCCCGAAGTCCCGGCCCTGCGCGACGCGCAGGCCGTCCACGGCGGTCAGCCGCGCCTCGAACGACCCGTCACCGGGCACGGGGGTGAAGGTGCCGGTCAGGTCCCAGTACTCGGCGGAGCGGAACGCGATGCGCTCGCGCTCCCGCTCGACGACGAGCCGGGTCGCCACGGACTGGACGCGGCCCGCGGACAGGCGGGGCATGACCTTCTTCCACAGCACGGGCGAGACTTCGTACCCGTAGAGGCGGTCGAGGATGCGGCGCGTCTCCTGGGCGTCGACCAGAAGCTGGTTCAGCTCGCGGGGGTTGTCCACCGCGGCTCTGATGGCGTCGCGCGTGATCTCGTGGAAGACCATGCGGCGCACGGGCACCTTGGGCTTGAGGACCTCTTTGAGGTGCCAGGCGATGGCCTCGCCCTCGCGGTCCTCGTCCGTCGCGAGATAGAGCTCGTCGGAGTCGGCCAGCAGCTCCTTGAGCTTCCTGACCTGGTCCTTCTTGTCACTGTTGACGACGTACAGCGGCTCGAAGTCCTCGTCCACGTTCACGCCGAGGCGGGCCCAGGGCTGGCCCTTGTACTTGGCGGGCACCTCGGCGGCGCCGCTGGGCAGGTCGCGGATGTGCCCGACGCTGGCCTCGACCACATATCCGGGGCCGAGGTAGCCCTTGATCGTCTTGGCCTTGGCGGGCGACTCGACAATGACGAGTCGGCGGCCGCCGTTCGCGGTCTCGCTGGTCGGGGACAACTTCTTCTCGCTCTTCTCTCCAGCCCAGAGGGAAAGTACTGACGGTGCGGAGTGTGACGGTACATCCCTGCTCCGTGTCAAATGGGAAAACTCCGCGACCGCATCTCGAACGGTAACCCGAGATCCGCCGTTCCCGCCGCCCGATGACGCCAGCGCGTTGTCCATGGACAGTCACCCACGGTGTGCGCGGGTCGCCGCGCGGGCGGCCCGCGCGCTCCGCCGCTCACTCCTCCGGGATCAGAAACCCCTGCTCAACGAGGGGCCGCAGCCACTGGGGCGCTCCGCTACGGACCGCGACCTCGTCGGTGTCGAGCAACCGTGCGATCGCGTCCAGGATCGTGCCCGCGGTGAGTGTCCCGTCACAGCTTCCGGCGAGACCCGCGCTGATCGTGTCCATGGCGCGGGCGCGCATCATGCCGTGGCGTTGCCGCAGGACGACGTGCTCGGGGTCCTCGTCGCCGGGGGCGCCGATCTGTTCCTGGACGACGCCGTCCGCGAGGACGTAACGGGCGCGCAGCAGCGCGGCGTCGTCGTGGGCGCGCAGGAAGTCCTGCCGCGCGAAATGCGCCAGGATCGTTTCGCCCAGTGGCTGTTCGACGGTGTGCGGCCAGTCCTCGACGACCACGGAGGGGCGTTCGGCGCCGGTCCTGCGCAGGGTGATCCAGCCGAACCCGACCGCGTGGGTGCGGCGGGCGGCGAACTCCTCCAGCCAGGCGGCGTACGCCTCCTCGTAGGCGGCCGGGTCGCCCCGGTGGGCACCGGCGTCGCGCAGCCACAGCTCGGTGTACTGGGTGACGTCCTGCTCCTCGCGGCGCACGATCCACGCGTCGCAGCCGGGAGGAACCCAGGCGGCGACGCGTTCGCGCCAGTCCTGGCCGTCGGTCTGCTGCCAGTTGGCCAGAATCTGGCAGAGGCCGCCGTCCGCGAGGTGGGCGGCCGACTCGCGCAGGACCGTGCGGCACAGTTCGTCGCCCGCCATGCCGCCGTCGCGGTAGGTCAGGCCGTCACCGTTTCCGGCACGGGCGGGGGAGATGACGAACGGGGGGTTGGAGACGATGAGGTCGAACGCGTCCTCCCCGCCGTCTCCGGAATCCCCGACCGGCTCGAACAGGGAGCCCTCGCGCAGGTCCGCGGCCGGGGCGCCGGAGAGGGCGAGGGTGGCCGCGGCCATGGCCAGGGCACGCGGGTTGACGTCGGTGGCGGTGACGCGGCCGGCGTGCCGGGTGGCGTGCAGGGCCTGGACACCGCAGCCGGTGCCGAGGTCGAGCACGCGGCCGACCGGCCGGCGGGGCGTCAGGCCGGCGAGGGTGGTGGAGGCGCCGCCGACGCCGAGCACGACGTCCCGCGCCTCGCCCCGGTGCGACGGCCCGTCGGAGACGATGAACCAGTTCGCGCCGTCGTCCCCCGCGTAGGGGCGCACGTCCACGGTCGCGCGCACCTCGTCGCCGTCGCGCGCCAGCCAGCCGTCGCCGAGCGCCGCGTCGAGCGGCAGGGCGAGCCGCGCCTCGGCCAACGGGACGGGCCGCCGCAGCAGGAACAGCCGGGTCAGCACGGCCGCCGGGGTGTCGTCCCGGCGCGTGGCGCGCCGGGCCGGGACGGTCTCGCCGCGCGCCAGGGCGGCGAAGGCGGGGGCGCCGAGGAGGTCGAGGAGACCGTCCGGCGTGAACGAGGCGGCCAGCAGCGCCTCCCGCAGGCGGGGGGCGGCGGGACCGGCGGCGGGCGGCGGAAACGGAGAGCTGCTCACCGCACCATTGTCCGCGCCGCCCGCGGCGTCCCGTTCCGGCGGCCGGTCACTCCCCCTCGGACGCGGAGGCGGAGGCGGAGGCGGAGGCCGACGGGCTGCGGCAGCCCTCCTGACGGCCCATCGCCTCCTGGAGCTCGCCGGTCTGCAACTCGCTCAACGCCTCGTCACCGCTCTGGCCCAGCTCCTGCAACTGGTCCGCGATGCCCCGCAGCCCCTCGGCGAACTCGCCCTGGTCAGAGGTGTCCAGACCGTCGATGTCCTGCTTCAGCTCGGCGTAGGAGTCGGACAGGCCGCGCAGGGCGCCGACGGCGTTCTCGCGCAGTTCGGCGCCGTTGTCGACGGGCGGGTCACCGGCCTGGTCGACCGCGTCCGCGAGGGCGGCGTAGGCGTCCGAGACGTCCTGGAACGCGGTGGAGTCGGCCTCCTGCACCTCCTCCGGGGAGCGGTTGCCCTCGCTGGCCTCCGTGATGGCCGCGTTGGCGGCCTCGATCCGCTCGACCTGGGGCTGCAACTGCTCACAGACGTTTCTGGCCCACTCGTCCGTGTCGTCGCCGCTGTCCCCGCCGCACGCCGACAGCGTGAGGGCGACGAGCGTCGCGCAACCCGACAGTGTGACCGCGAGCTTCTTGTTCACCGTTCCCCGTTCCCCGTTCCTTGTCCTTCCGGGTGCCGCTAGGGCGGGAACTTACACGTCGTTCATCCCTCTTCCGAGTGACGGCCGGGCCTATTGTCCGGAATTTCACCCGTGCGTCCCACCTCTGACAGGATGTTCGTCACGCGGGGTCACGCGGCCACCGACCCCTCGCCCTTGAACACCTCGGCGCCGTGCCACGCGACGAACTCGGCGGCCGGCGCGGGCTTCCCGCGCTGCGGCTCCGCCAGCGGCCTGCCGTCGAGATCCGCCACCGTCCGCCCGGCCGCGCTGCCGGCCACGTACAGGCCGGAGACACGGACCCGGCGGCCGTCCGTCAGACCCAGCACCCCGAGGTCGAAGAGGGTGTGATGCAACGAACAGAGCGCCAGCGCGTTGCGCACCTCGTCCGGCCCGTCCTGGCTGTGCCAGCGGATGTGCGCGGCCTCCAGGCCGACCGGGTGGCGGCCCAGCCGGCCGTCGAACCCGCACATGGCGCACGCGTACGCGTAGGCCCGCAGCACCGCCTCCGCGAACCCGGCGGCCCGGGGCCGGCGCGCCGTCACCAGCCGGTAGGCGGACTCCTCCAGCGCGGTCAGGTCGCCCAGCCCGGCCGCCTCGCGGATCGGGGGCTCCAGCGCGGGCGTGAAGTGCCGGTCGAGCAGGACCCGGGCCGCCGCCGCCAGGGTCGCGGGGTCGGCGAGCAGCCGCTCGACCTCCGGGCGGAGCCGCCCGTGGGCGCCGCGGGCGCGCAGCCAGGCGCCTCGGTCGGGCGCGTCGGCGCCGAGCGGCCGGCCGTCGCGGTCGCGGAGGTCCCACAGGGCGCGTTCCAGATGCACGAACGGCATGGCGGCGCGCTGCCGGGCCGCGCCCGCGCTCGCGACGGGCGGCCCGAAGTCGTTGATCATGCCGCTGACGGGCTCCTCGGCCTCGTCGTACGCGACGGCCGTGCTGCCCCGGCTCGCGAAACGGCCCAGCAGCCACAGCACCAGCAGCGGCTTGTGAGGCGCCCGCCGGCCGCGTACCCGCGCCCGCCGCAGGCCGGCCAGGGCCGCCAGCAGCTCCTCGCGCGTCACGCGGTCAGGAGAAGGCGGCGGTGGCCGTCGGCCAGGTCATGCGGATCTTGCCGCCGTGGGAGTCGGAGATGACCTCGACGTCGTCGACGAGTCCGCTGATCACGGCCAGCCCCAGCTCGTCCGTCTCCTCGGCGGCCTCGGCCGCCGCCTCGTCCCGGGGTGAGGGGACGACGCTGGGCGCGTCGTCCCCGACCTCGATGGAGAACGTCTTCTCGCCCTCGGTCAGCACGACCCGCACCGGGGTGGCCAGGCCGTGGACGGTGTGCAGGCCCACCGCGCGGCTGCACGCCTCACCGACCGCGAGCCGGAGCTCGTCGAGCACCGACTCTTCGACTCCGGCGCGCCGGGCGACCGCCGCGGCCACCAGCCGGGCGGTGCGCACATGCTCCGGCGACGCGCTGAAGCGAAGTTCGACGGTGGCCATGGCCATCCCCCTTGATCGTGCGGAGACACCGCCCCGGGCCACGGCGGCGGCGTCTGCCGACGCCACCGTCGCACGGGGCGGTCGCGGTGTTGATCTCTTGCCGACCACGGGCTCGGACGGCCGAGCCCGGCGTGTCTTCAGTCGGTGGCCGCGATGGCCTCTTCCACGGATTCGTGGATCGGGAACACCTTGGTGAGGCCAGTGATCCGGAAGATCTTCAGAATGCGCTCCTGGTTGCACACCAGACGCAGCGAACCCTCCTGGGCCCGCACCCGCTTCAGGCCGCCGACCAGCACACCGAGCCCGGTGGAGTCGAGGAAGTCGACGCGCTCCATGTCCACCACGAGGTGGTGGTTGCCATCGTTGACCAACTCCACCAACTGTTCGCGCAGCTTGGGCGCGGTGTATACGTCAATCTCGCCGCCTACCTCCACGACCGTACGGTCGCCTTCGGTTCGGGTCGACAGGGACAGGTCCACGGATCCTCCAGCACCTTGCTAACGAGCGGTCGCCCCCCATGGATCGGCAGCCGCCAGGGCATTCAACCACTTACCGCCTGCCCAGGACGACGTCTTACAGCCATTGTCCGTCGGACCAGTGACAGACTCGGTGCCGATGTCCGACGCGAACCGGCCGCACGAAGCGGGCGACACCCAGGCACACCGCCCGTCACCACGGGAGGTGCTCGAACTCCTGCGCGGACAGTCGGAACGGGCCGGGCGGCTCACCCACATGGAGCAGCTTCCCGCGCGCCCCGGCCGCCATGCGCCCTGGCCGGACCGAATACACCCCGAGGTGATCGACGCCGTTCGGGCTTCCGGCATCGAACAACCCTGGGCTCACCAGGCTCGCACGATCGAGCTCGCTCTGCGCGGCGAGTCCGTCGTGCTCTCCACGGGAACGGCCTCCGGCAAGTCCCTCGCCTATCAGGTGCCGGTTCTCACCGCCCTGCTCGACGGCCGGACGGAGCAGGCCAGGCACGGCGCCACCGCCTTGTATCTGGCGCCGACCAAGGCGCTCGGCGCCGACCAGCTCCGGGCCGTCCGGCGGCTGGCCGCGCCGCTGGGCACGGCCGTCCGGCCGGCCGGCTTCGACGGCGACACGGCGCCCGAGGAACGGGCCTGGGCGCGGGAGCACGCGAATCTCCTGCTCACCAACCCCGACATGCTCCACCGCGGCCTGCTGCCCGGCCACCGCCGCTGGTCGTCCTTCCTGCGGGCCCTGCGGTACGTGGTGGTGGACGAGTGCCACGTCTACCGGGGGGTCTTCGGCTCGCACGTCGCCCAGGTGCTGCGCCGGCTCCGGCGTGTCTGCGCCCACTACGGGGCCGAACCGGTGTTCCTGCTGGCCTCCGCCACCACGGCCGACCCCGGCACGACCGCGTCCCGGCTGACCGGGCTGCCGGTCGCGGCCGTGACCGAGGACGACTCGCCGCGCGGCGAGCTGGTCTTCGCGCTGTGGGAGCCGCCGCTGACCGAGGCCGTGGGCGAGCGGGGCGCGCCCGTCCGCCGCACCGCGCCCGCCGAGACCGCCGACCTGCTCACGGATCTCGTCTCCCGGCGGGTGCGCACGGTCGCCTTCGTCCGGTCCCGGCGCGGCGCGGAGCTGATCGCGCTGATCGCGCAGGAGCGGCTCGGGGGCGCCGACGGGCGGCGGGTCGCCGCCTACCGGGGCGGCTACCTGCCGGAGGAGCGCCGGGCGCTGGAGCGCGCGCTGCACGACGGGGAGCTGCTGGGTCTGGCCGCCACGACCGCGCTGGAGCTGGGCGTGGACGTCGCCGGGCTGGACGCCGTGCTGCTGGCGGGCTACCCCGGCACCCGGGCGTCGCTGTGGCAGCAGGCGGGGCGCGCCGGGCGGCAGCGGCAGGGGGCGCTGGCCGTGCTGGTGGCGCGGGACGACCCGCTGGACACCTATCTGGTGCACCACCCCGAGGCGCTGTTCCGGCAGCCGGTCGAGAGCACCGTCCTCGATCCGGGCAACCCCTACGTGCTCGCTCCGCACCTGTGCGCTGCCGCCGCCGAACTCCCCCTTGCGGAAAGTGAGTTCGAAGGGGGGCAGGCGCTGTTCGACCCGGCCGCGGCCGAGCTGCTGCCGAAGCTGACCGAGCGCGCGCTGCTGCGCCGCCGCGGCACCTCCTGGTACTGGACGCGGCGGGAGCGGCCCGCCGACATGGTCGGCATCCGGGGCCAGAGCGGCGAGCAGGTGCGCGTGGTGGAGGCGGACACCGGCCGCCTGCTGGGCACCGTGGACGCCGCCGCCGCGCACAGTTCGGTCCACGAGGGCGCCGTCCACCTGCACCAGGGACTGAGCTTCGTGGTGCGGGAGCTGGACCTCGACGGGTCGGTGGCGCTGGTCGACGAGGCCAGCCCGCCGTGGTCGACGTCGGCCCGCGAGGTGACGGACATCTCCGTGCTGGAGACCGACACGGAGGTGCCGTGGGGGGCGGCGCGGTTGTGCTTCGGTTCGGTCGAGGTCACGCATCAGGTGGTCTCCTTCCTTCGGCGCCGGCTGCTGACCGGCGAGGTGCTGGGCGAGACGCGGCTGGACCTGCCGCGCCGCACGCTGCGGACGCGGGCGGTGTGGTGGACGGTGACGGAGGATCATCTCGACGCCGCCCGGATCGGCCCGGAGATCCTGCCGGGGTCGCTGCACGCGGCGGAGCACGCGTCCATCGGCATGCTGCCGCTGTTCGCCACCTGTGACCGCTGGGACATCGGCGGGGTGTCCACCGCGCTGCACCCCGACACGCTGCTGCCCACGGTCTTCGTCCACGACGGCCACCCGGGCGGCGCGGGCTTCGCCGAGCGGGCCTTCCACACGGCGCGGCGGTGGCTGACCGCGACCCGGGACGCGATCGCGGCCTGCGAGTGCGCGAGCGGCTGCCCCTCGTGCGTGCAGTCGCCCAAGTGCGGCAACGGCAACGATCCGCTGCACAAGGCCGGCGCGCTCCGCCTGCTCACGGAACTGCTGCGTCACTAGGCCCGGCGCGGGCCCTGGCCAGGACCGCGTACGGTCCGGCCCTGGCCTCGGCCGTCAGATCGGCGATCTCGCCCGCCACATGGCAGCGTGTCAGCCCGGCGCCCTGGGCCTCGGCCACCCGCCGGGCCAGGCCGCAGGCGGTCTCCGCCCCGGCGAGCGCGCTGTCCGCGGCGGCCCGCGCCGCCCGGGCCGCCGCGGCGGCGGCCCGCGGCCGGGCGGCGGCCACCTGCCCGAGGGCCAGGACGGCGGCGAACACCAGGCAGAGCAGCGTGGCGCTCGTCGCCGCCCACACCGTGGCGGAGCCCCGGTCGCCGTGGTCACTCGGGCTCCGCATGGGCCACCGCATCGGCGGACACCGGGACGGCCAGCGGCCCGGGTCCCGGGGTCGTGGCCTCGACGGACACGCGGTACAGCTCGCCCTCGCGCGCCACCCGGATCCGCGCCCCGTCCGGGGCCACGGCACGGGCCACGCCGGTGACGGCGTCCGGGTCCTCGCCCCGGGCCGCCGCGCGGGCCCCCGCCCGCGCGGCGTCGCCGCACCGGGTCTGCGCGCCGACGGCGCCCAGGGCCCACAGCAGCATCCCCAGCAGCAGGACGAGTGCGGGAACGACGATCGCGCTCTCCGCCGTGACATAACCCCCGTCCGCGCGGCGGTCACGGCGAGGTGCTGAGCGCACGTTCCACCTGCTCCCGCAGGGCGTCGATCACCGCCCCTGAGGTGACGACCTGATACAGGACGGCGGCGAATCCCGCCGCCGCGATGGTGCCGATGGCGTACTCCGCGGTGGACATCCCGGCGTCCCGCCGCCACCGGGCGAGCGGCTTCCGGTAACGAGTGACTGGCCGCATGGGCCGACCTCCTGTGTGTGTGTCGAAGGCTTTGATGCCTTTGAAGTCCTTGATGCCTTTGATGGGTGTGTTGAATCGAGCTGTCTTCGATGGCGTTGATCGGCGTTGATGGGTTTGATGGATCGGTGGGCCGCGAGGGGTTGACGGGGTGGCACGGGTGGGCGTCACAGCAGCTCCGACGCCAGGCCGATCACCACGGGGGCGACGCCGATCAGCAGGAACGCGGGCAGGAAGCACAGCCCCAGCGGTGCCGTGACGAGCACGGAGGCCCGTCGCCCGCGGGCCTGGGCGGCCCGGCGGCGGCGTGCGCGGCACTCGGCGGCCTCGGCGGCGACCGCCACCACCACGGGCGCGCCGCTGGTCCCGGCCAGCTCCAGGCGGCGGGCCAGCGTCGCGGCGCCCGCCAGGCCACCGAACCGCTCCCACACCACGGCCGGCTCGCCGCCGGGCCGCAGCTCGGTGGCGGCCCGGCACAGGTGCTCGCCGACCTGGCCGCCGAGCGAGGCTCCGACCGCCTCGGCCGCCGCGCCCGGTGTGGCCCCCGCGGCGAGGCAGGCGGCCAGCAGCTCCGCCGCCAGCGGAAGCCCGGGGGCGTCCGGCGCGCGGCTCCGCCGGAACCGCGACCGGGCCGGGAGGGACCGGACGGTCCGCCGTGCCCGCGTCCACGGGCCGGGGGCCGCGCTCACGCCGGCTCCCGCTCGGCGGACCGGACGATGGCCCGCACCCAGGCCACCCCCGCCCACTCCAGCAGCGACCCGACGAGGAGACAGCCCAGCCCGGCCGGGGTGCCGAAGAGGACCCGCAGCGGCTGGACACCCATCGTGGCCCCCAGCGCCAGGCCGAACAGCGGCAGCGCCGCGAGCACCATCGCCGTCGTCCTGGGGCCCGCCAACTGGGCCCGCAGCTCTTCCCGCTGCTCGCGCTCGGCGCGCAGCGCGCCCGTCACCCGCTCCAGGCCGGAGGCGAGTGAGGCGCCGCCGTCCACGGCCACCGCCCAGCAGGCGGCGACACCGCGCAGCCCTTCGGCGCCGGGCCGGTCCGCGGCGGCCCGCAGCGCCGCGGGCACGTCCCCGCCGTACCGCGCGGCGGCCAGCACCGCGCCGCCCGGCACGCCCAGTCCGGCGGTGCCCACGGTGGCCAGCGCCGCCCCCGGCGGGCGCCCGGCCCGCATCTCGCCGGCCAGCGAGGCGCAGAAGGTGATGACCGCGTTCCGCCGCTGGTCGGCGGCGCGCTCCGCGACGCCGGAGCGCCACCACCGCACGGCCAGCGGCGCCGCGAGCGCGGCGGCCCCCAGCGGCAGCACGGATCGCGCCCACAGGGCCAGCAGCCCGCCGGCCGCCAGGCAGCACAGCGCGACGCGCACGGCGGCCGGGTCCGGCTGCCGGGTCACCGGGCGACGACGGCGGGCGGCGGGCGCGACCCCGGCGCCCCTGGGCCGCGTGCGGGGCCGGCGCCGCCACGGCGTTCCGTCGGCCAGGAGCCACGCGCCCGCGCCCGCGCACAGGGCCGCCGCGAACTGCGGGAGCTGCCCGGTCACAGCGCGCACCCGCCTTCGGCGCAGAGCCGGGCCAGCCGGTCCCAGCCCGGCTCCGGGGCGAAGCCGCCGGGCGTCCAGCGGGCCGCGGGCACCGTGCGGACCAGGCCGGTGGCGTCCCGCCCCAGGACGTGGACCTCCGCGATCACGCGCCGGCCGGTGGCGCGGTCCCGCGCCAGGTGCAGCACCACCGACAGCGCCGCGCGGAGCTGGCTGTGCAGGGCGTCCCTGGTCAGCCCCGCCGTGCTGCCGAGGGCTTCGAGCCGCGCCGGGACATCGGCGGCGGCGTTGGCGTGAACGGTGCCGCAGCCGCCGTGGCCGGTGTTGAGCGCGGCGAGCAGGTCCAGCACCTCGGGGCCGCGGCACTCGCCGACCACCAGCCGGTCCGGCCGCATGCGCAGCGCCTGGCGCACCAGGTCCCGCAGTGTCACCCGGCCCGCGCCCTCCTGGTTGGCCGGCCGGGTCTCCAGTCGCACCACGTGGGGGTGGGCGGGTCGCAGCTCCGCCGAGTCCTCGACCAGCACGATCCGCTCCTCCGGCCCGGCGAGTCCGAGCAGGGCCGCCAGCAGCGTGCTCTTGCCCGATCCGGTGCCGCCGCTGATCAGGAACGACAGCCGCGCCGCGATCAGCGACCGCAGCAGCCGCTCCCCGCCGGGCGGAACGGTGCCGGCCTCGCCCAGCTCGGCCAGGGTGAACGCCCGTGGCCGGACCACGCGCAGCGACAGGCAGGGCGGGCCCACGACGACCGGCGGCAGCACGGCGTGCAGCCGCGTCCCGTCGGGAAGCCGCACATCGGCCCATGGGCTGGCGTCGTCCAGGCGGCGGCCGGCCGCCCCGGCGAGCCGCTGGGCGAGGCGGCGGACGGCGGCGGCGTCGGGGAAGCGCACCGCGGCCCGTTCCAGGCCGCGTCCGCGGTCCACCCACACCTCGTCGGGTCCGTTGACCAGGACGTCGGTGACGTCCGGCTCGGAGAGCAGCGGCTGGAGCGGCCCGGCCCCGACCAGCTCGGAGCGCAGGGCGCGCACCACGGACAGGACGGCGCTGTCGCCCATCGGCAGCCCCTGGCCGCGCAGGGCCGCGGCGACCCGGCCCGGGGTCGGCTCGGCTCCCTCTTCGGCCAGCCGCAGCCGCACGGCGTCCAGCAGCTCGGGTGCCACGGCCGGCAACTCCCGGCCCGGCGGCGCGGCGGCCCGGGCCCCGGCGTTCACGCGGCGGCTCCGGAGGCGGGCAGGGCCCGCTCCAGCAGGGTGGCGCAGAACGTAGCGAGGGCTCCCCCGGCGTTCGCCCCTGGTGGCTCGCCCGCCTCGGTCGCGGCGGACAGGCGCGGCTCGTCGGGCAGCTCACCGGCGAGCGGCAGCCCGAGCAGCCGGGCCAGCTCCGGGCCCGCGAGACCGCCGGGTCCCGGCGGTCTGGAGACGACCCGCAGGTCCCGCACAAGGGAGCCCGAGGTGGCGATCACCCGCCGGGCGCCGGCCACGGCGCGCAGCTCGCCCGGGACCACCAGCAGCCCGAGGTCGAGCTGGGCCAGGGCCTCGGTCGCCGCCTCGTCGGCGGCGCGCGGCAGGTCCAGCACCACCACGCCGCCGCCGCGCCGGGCGGCGGTCAGCACCGTGCACATCGCCTCGGCGGGGAGGCGGGTGGCGTCCGCCCGGTCGTGGCTGAGCAGGCTCAGCCCGTGCAGCCGGGGCAGCGACTCCTCCAGCGCCGCGCCGGAGAGCCTCCCCCGGGCGGTGACGAACGACGGCCAGCGCGGCCCGGGCGCGCGCTCGCCGCCGAGCAGCACGTCCAGCCCGCCGCCCAGCGGGTCGCCGTCGATGAGCACGGTCCGCCGCCCTTGCCTGGCCGCCGTCACCGCCAGGGCGCAGGCCAGCGACGAGGCTCCGGCGCCGCCCCGGCCGCCGAGCACGCCGACGGTCAGCGCCGGGACGCCGGGATGGTCCACGGCGTCCGCGATGCGGTCCGCCAGCCACGGCTCGTCACCGGGCGGGTGCAGCACCTGCTCGGCGCCGAGCGCCCCGCCGCGCGCCCAGATCGTGTGGTCGTCGAGGTCGCGCCCGACGAGCAGCACGCCCGGGCGCCGCCCCGGCCACCGGCCCGCCGCCGGCCGGGCCGCGGCCCGGTCGTCGCCGACGAGCACGAGCGGGGCCCGCTCCCACCGGGCGGCCGACACGGGCGCCCCGTGCGCGACCTCGGCCTCGGCACCCGCCGCGGCGCACAGCCGCAGCAGATCGTCGAGAAGCTCCTCGTCCTCCGTGAGGATCAGAATGGAATCGGCCACGGCCATCCCCCTTCACACACCGCGCCCGGACGGTCACCGAGCGCATCGACAGCCATGCCCTTACGGTGCCTCCTCCCGCCGCCCCCCAGGCGCCTCAGCCGAAATCTGTGGACAACTCCGGCGTTGTGGATAACTCGCTCACCCGCGCCGACACGCGCCCCGCGCATGCGCCACCGCAACGGTTGCGCACACGACATCGCTCATGACGGACAGTGACATGTCAGGCCAAGGTCGACGGAGAACGCGGCACGGACGACAGTCGGGGAACGGCGGGGGGCAGCGGCGGGGCGGCCTGCGGAAAAGCCGGGGCCGACCGCGCGGGGGCAGCGGCGCACCGCTTGCGAACTGGGGGGAACTGCCCCCGGACATGCGACGACCCCCGCCGGGGGGGAGAGCGGGGGTCGTCTTTCCTCGGCCGACTCGGGGGGGGAGGAGTCGGACCGGGTTAACACGGTCGCGAACGATCCGTGACTTCCATGGTGTACCCGACAGGCCGCTCAGGCAAACCCACGCGCACCAGCGTACGCCGAATGGCGGGCATATGCTCGGATCGTGAAAATCCTGGCCCAGCCGCGGACCGCCGCCTTCTTCGACCTGGACAAGACGGTCATCGCGAAGTCGAGCACCCTCACCTTCAGCAGGTCTTTCTACCAGGGTGGGCTCATCAACCGGCGCGGCGTTCTGCGCAGCGCCTACGCGCAGTTCGTCTACCTGCTCGGCGGCGCCGACCACGACCAGATGGAACGGATGCGGGAGTACGTCTCGTCGCTCTGCCGGGGCTGGAACGTGAGCCAGGTCAAGGAGATCGTCGCGGAAACCCTCCATGAGGTGATCGATCCGATCATCTACGACGAGGCCGCCTCCCTCATCGAGCAGCACCACGCCGCGGGGCGCGACGTGGTCATCGTCAGCTCCTCGGGCGCCGAGGTCGTGGAGCCCATCGGCGAACTCATCGGCGCCGACCGCGTGGTGGCGACCCGGATGGTCGTCGAACACGGTTGCTACACCGGCGAGGTGGACTACTACGCCTACGGCCCCGCCAAGGCCGAGGCGATCGCCGCGCTGGCCGTCTCCGAGGGCTATGACCTGGACCGCTGCTACGCGTACAGCGACTCGGTCACCGACCTCCCGATGCTTCAGGCCGTCGGCCACCCGCACGCCGTCAACCCCGACCGCGCCCTGCGCCGCGAGGCCGTCGCCCGCGGCTGGCCGGTGCTCGCGTTCGAACGCCCGGTCCGGCTGCGCCAGCGGCTGCCCGCGCTCGGGATGCCGCCGCGCCCCGCGCTCGCGGCCGGCGCCGCCGTCGCCGCCGCGGCCTGCGCGGCCGGTCTGGTCTGGTACGCCAGCCGTCGCCGCGTGCCGGGGCCGCCGGTGTCCGCGCGCTCGCTCATCGGGACGGCGTGAGCCCTCGGCGGCGCGGCACCACCGCGCCGCCGCTCCCGCGTCAGGCCGCGCCGCGCTGGAGCGCCTCGCACACGGCGACCGACTCGCGCGCGCCCAGCTCGACCGCCCGCCCGCAGTGCGCGATCCAGCCCGCCACGCCTTCGGCGGTGCCGGTCGCGTAGCCGTCCAGCGCCGCCAGATAGGCCGCCGAACCCTGCTCCGCGTGACCGACCTCGGCCGGGGTCACCCCCTTGGGGTCGAGACCGGCGCCGATCAGGACGATGCGCTCCGCGGCCCGCGCCACCAGGGCGTTGTGGGTGCCGAACGGCCGCAGCGCCAGCAGTTCGCCGTGCACCACGGCGGCCGTCACCAGCGCCGGTGCCGCCGAGCCGCGCACGATCAGCCCGCTCAGGGCGTCCAGCCGCGCCGCGACCTCCTCGGCCCCGGGCGCCGGGGCGGCGAGGGCCGTGAGCCCGGGCTCGTCGACGGTCTCGCCCGCCAGCCGGGGCCGGCCCACGGTG
Source organism: Streptomyces specialis (assembly GCF_001493375.1). Lineage (GTDB taxonomy): Bacteria > Actinomycetota > Actinomycetes > Streptomycetales > Streptomycetaceae > Streptomyces > Streptomyces specialis. Next base: position 564,914 of record NZ_LN929895.1, on the reverse strand, counting down.
TCGTGCGGAACGGTTCCGCCCGCCGCCACCAGGTGGAGCCGGGCGAGCACCCGCAGCGGGGAATCGCGCCAGACGGACAGGAGCTGCCCGGCCTCCGCCGTCAGCCGCAGCGCGGCACCGACGGTCCGCGCCTCCTCCTCGCTCCCGAAGTCGCTGCGCCGGCGCGCCTCTTCCAGCGCCCAGTCCGCGCCGGACAGCGCGGCCGAACCGCGCGCCGCGCGCAGCGCCGCCTCGGCGGCGATCTCCGGGCTGCGGCGGCGCATCACCCGGTGCCCGTACACCCCGTCGACCGCCTTGCGCACGGCGTCGACGGCCTCGGCGACGCCGGGCAGACCGGCGAGGGGGACCAGGGGATCGGTGGTCGTGTCGGCGTTGTTCGCACCCATGGCCCCGAGCCTAGGCCCGGTATGCCACACAGGAGCGACACGTCCGAGTGGACTTGTTCACTCCTCGCGGTGGGGTGGTCGCCGCACCCCGCTAACCTAATGAACATGAAGATCGCTTTCGTGGGAAAGGGAGGCAGCGGCAAGACCACGCTGTCCTCGCTGTTCATCCGGTATCTGGCGGCACAGCACATCCCGGTGACCGCGGTGGACGCCGACATCAACCAGCACCTGGGCGTCGCCCTCGGGCTCGACGAGGAGGAGGCCGCCGCGATCCCCCCGCTGGGCGGGCGGCTGCCGCTCATCAAGGACTACCTGCGCGGCGCCAATCCGCGCATCGCCTCCGCCGAGGCCATGATCAAGACCACGCCGCCCGGCTCCGGCTCACGCCTGCTGCGGCTCGACGAGGAGAACCCGGTCTTCGACGCCTGCGCCCGCCGGGTCGCGTTCGACGGCGGCGCGTCCGCGCGGCTGCTGGTCACCGGCCCGTTCACCGAGGACGACCTCGGCGTGGCGTGCTACCACTCCAAGACCGGCGCGGTGGAGCTCTGCCTGAACCATCTGGTGGACGGCCGCGGGGAGTATGTCGTGGTCGACATGACGGCGGGCAGCGACTCGTTCGCCTCCGGCATGTTCACCCGCTTCGACATGACGTTCCTGGTCGCCGAGCCGACCCGCAAGGGCGTGTCGGTATACCGGCAGTACCGGGAGTACGCCCGGGACTTCGGCGTCGCGCTGCGCGTGGTGGGGAACAAGGTGCAGGGCCCGGAGGACCTGGAGTTCCTGCGGCAGGAGGTGGGCGAGGACCTGGTGGTGACCCTCGGCCACTCCGACTGGGTGCGCGCCCTGGAGCGCGGCCGGCCGCGCCCGTTCGGCGAGCTGGACCCGGCCGACACGGCGGCGCTGGCCACGCTCCACGAGACGGCCGACGCCGCCTACGCCCGCCGCGACTGGGAGCGGTACACGCGGCAGATGGTGCACTTCCACCTGAAGAACGCGGCGAGCTGGGGCAACGAGCGGACCGGGACCGATCTGGCGGCCCAGGTGGACCCGGAGTTCGTGCTGCGGGAGGCCGCGCCGAGCCCGCAGCCCGCCTGACTTCCCGTCACCTCCCCCGCTCGGCGGCCTCGTCGCCACCGAGGAACGCCTTCCAGCCGTCCTCGGGCCGTTCGCCGACGTCCAGGGTCCGCAGCTTCTCCAGCACCGCCGGATCCTGGGCGTCGAGCCAGTCCACGAGCTGGCGGAACGACACGCAGTGCACGTCGTCGCGCGGGCACAGCTCCTTGATGACGTCCTCGACGGCGTCCACGTAGGCGCCGTCGTTCCACTCCGCGAAGTGGTTGCCGACGATCAGCGGCGCCCGGTTGCCGTCGTAGGCCCGGTCGAACGCGGCCAGCAGGCCGTCGCGCATCTGGTCGCCGTCGGCGTCGTTGACGTAGAAGTTGTAGTCCATGGAGAGCGTCTCGAACGAGCGGCCCGGCACCGGGACCGACTGGAGCGGGATGTCCCAGACGCCCTCCCGCTTATCGGGCCAGACCTGGAGGCCGTTGCCGCTGGAGTCGTAGCGGAAGCCTTCCTCCGCCGCCGCCTTCAGCAGGTTGTCCTGGCCCTCCAGGCAGGGCGCGCGCCCGCCGACCAGCTCCTTCTCGTAGTCGAACGGCAGGGGTTCGAGGTCCTCGAAGCCGGTGGTGGTCTTCCAGTTCCGCACCATCCACCTGGCCTGGTCGATCTCGCTGCGCCAGTCCTCGACGGACCAGGCGGCCACGCCCTCCGAGCCGCAGAAGTGCCCGTTGAAGTGGGTGCCGATCTCGCTGCCGTCGAGCCATGCCGCGCGCAACTGTTCGAGCGTGGCCTCGATGTTCTCGTCCTTGAGATAACCGATGTCCGACTCGCCCGGTGAGCGGCCCGGCGGGCGATAGGTGGCGCGCTCGGACTCCGGGAGGAGATAGAGGCCGGAGAGGAAATAGGTCATGTGTGCGTCATACTTTTCGCCGATCTGGCGGAATCGCGAGAACAGCTCATTGCCGTCCTCACCCGCGCCGTCCCAGGAGAAGACGACGAACTGCGGCGGCTCCTCGCCGGGCGCGAGCCGGGTCGCCTTCGGCTGATGGGGCTGGCGTCCCGTATACGCGGTGGAGCCGTCCCCGATGAGCCGGACCCGGGACTCCTTCCGCCCCGTCTTCCCGGCCTTTCCCGCCTTTCCCGCCTTGTCCTCCGCCGGCGCCGTCCCGTCGTCACCGCCCGAACAGCCGGTGACCGGGCCCAGCACCGTCACCCCGAGCGTGAGCACGGCGATCGCCGCTCCCGCCGCCCGCCGCCGCCCGCCGCGCACAGCCGCCATCGGTCCTCCCACCACCCCCGAAGGGGTTCGTCCGGTCCTCACATAACCAGACAAACCTCCCTCCCGATCGTGAAAAAAGATGGAAGGACAAGAGTTTTAGATGACTATTTCGCTGGATCGGAGTAAGGGGCGGGGAGAAGAAGAGGGCGCGCTAGCCGAACGCTTTACGTGGCATTACTCTTCATTTACCAACGCTTGAGAGACGCGATACACGCCACCACTGTTTGCCTCCCATACAGAACGGACGGAGACGGAACATGTCCGCCTGCGCCCCCTCCTCTTCACATTCCCCTTCACGCTTCCGCACGCCGGGGTTCCGCGCCGACCTGTCGGCGTCCATCTCGGTGTTCCTGATCGCCCTGCCGCTCTCGCTCGGCATCGCCCTCGCCACCGGCGCCCCGCTCCAGGCCGGTCTGGTGGCCGCGGCCGTCGGCGGCATCATCGCCGGATCGCTCGGCGGATCGGCCCTTCAGGTCAGCGGCCCCGCCGCGGGCCTGACCGTGATCACGGCCGAGATCATCCAGCAGTACGGATGGCGCACCACCTGCGCCATCACCGCGCTCGCCGGACTCACCCAGCTCGGCCTCTCCGCGCTGCGGGTGGCCCGCTCGGCGCTGGTCGTCAGCCCCGCGATCGTGCACGGCATGCTCGCCGGCATCGGCGTCACCATCGCCCTGTCCCAGCTCCACATCGTCCTCGGCGGCTCCCCCGAGAGCTCCGCCGTGGAGAACGCGCGACAGCTCCCGAGCCAGCTCGCCGAGCCCCACTGGGCCGCCATCGTCGTCGGTTCCCTGACCATCGCCGTGCTGCTGCTGTGGCCACGGATCCCGGGCCGCGCGGGCGTCACGCTCCGCAAGTTCGCGCCCGCCGCCCTCGCCGCCGTCCTGCTGGCCACCGTCCTGCCCTGGGCCGTCGGCACGGACGTGCCCCGCGTCGATCTGCCGACCTGGAGCAGCCACTCGCTGCCGCACATGCCCGAGGGCCCGGTGCTCGGGCTGATCGCCGCCGTGCTGACGGTCACGCTGGTCGCCAGCGTCGAGTCCCTGCTCTCCGCTGTCGCCGTGGACAAGCTGGCGGCGGCCCGGCAGCGCGCGGGCGGACCGCGCGTGCCCAAGGCCGACCTCGACCGCGAGCTGCGCGGCCAGGGCGCCGCCAACGTGGTGTCCGGCCTGCTCGGCGGACTGCCCGTCACCGGCGTCGCGGTCCGCAGCTCGGCGAACGTGGCGGCCGGCGCCGTCAGCCGCCGCTCCACCATCCTGCACGGCACCTGGGTGCTGATCGCCACCGGCCTGCTGGTCGGCCCGCTCCAGCTCATCCCGCTCGCCGCGCTGGCCGCCCTGGTGATGGTGGTCGGCATCCAGATGGTGAACATCACGCACATCCGCAGCGTCACCAAGCACCGCGAGGTCGTGGTGTACGTGGCGACCGCCGCCGGTGTCACACTGCTGGGCGTGCTGGAGGGCGTGGCGATCGGCATCGGCGTGGCGGTCGCGGTCTCCCTGCACCGCCTGGCCCACACCCGGGTGACCCACGAGCGGCTCCCGGACGGCGGTCACCAGGTGCGCGTGCGCGGCCAGTTGACGTTCCTCGCGGTGCCCCGGCTCAGCCGGGTCCTCGGCCAGGTCCCGGACGGGGCGGACGTCACCGTCGAGCTGGACGGCACGTTCATGGACCACGCGGCGTACGAGACGCTGCACGACTGGCAGGCCGCGCACACCGCGCAGGGCGGCCGGGTCGAGGTCACCGGCGACGCGGGCCGGCCGATCGACGAGCCCGAGCACCACTGCCGCCCGTGGCAGCCCTGGCGCAACCACCAGTGCACCGACGCCGTCCCGGTCGCCCAGGGCGTTCCGCGCCCCGAGCACGACCAGCTCCTCAGCGGCGTGCGGAACTTCCAGCGGACCACCGCGCCCCGGATGCGGCAGGAGCTGGCCCGGCTCGCGGAGGAGGGGCAGCGCCCGACGCAGCTCTTCCTCGCCTGCGCCGACTCCCGGCTGGTGACGAGCATGATCACCTCCAGCGGTCCCGGCGACCTGTTCACCGTGCGGAATGTCGGGAATCTCGTGCCGCCGCCCGGCACCGAGTCGGGCGACCACTCCGTGGCCGCCGCGATCGAGTACGCGGTGAAGGTCCTTCAGGTCTCCTCCATCACGGTCTGCGGGCACTCCGGCTGCGGCGCGATGCACGCGCTGCACTCCGCGTCCGGCGGGGAGCGGCCCGGCGGTCCGGCCAGCTCGCTGGAGCGCTGGCTGCGACACGGGCGCCCCAGCCTGGAGCGGCTGGACCGGCCGTCGGTGTCCCTGCCGCGCGTCGACTGCCGTCCGGCGGCCGACGAGCTGGAGACGCTCTGCCTGGCCAACGTGTTGCAGCAGCTCGACCATCTGGCGCTGCACGAGTGCGTGGCCGAGCGCCTGGCCGACGGCACGCTGGACCTGCGCGGCATGTACTTCGACGTCGGCGCGGCGCAGGCGTACGTGCTGAGCCGGCCCGTCGACGGCTCGGAGCCGGTGTTCACTGCGGTCCGGCCCGAGGCCGCGGAGGAGCGGGAGGAGATCCTCACCGCCTGACGCGCGTCCGCGCCCTCCGGGCGGTCGCCGGCCCCGGCCGGCGACCGCCCGTCGCGTTCCGGCGTCCCGGCCGTTCGCACGGCGGCTCTACAGGTCTACACCAGTTGCCCTACCGGCCTTGTCAAACGGGCGACCGTACTGATGAGCTGTGCTGCGGGACACATCTGACGCCGTGCCGAGGAGACGCCGTGACCAACGAGAGCCTGGCCAATCTCATGACGGAGAAGCGCAGGTTCGCGCCCCCCGCCGAGGTGGCCGCCGACGCGAACGTGACCGCCGACGCCTACCGTGCCGCCGACGCCGACCGCCTCGGCTTCTGGGCCGAGCAGGCGCGCCGACTCCACTGGGAGACCGAGCCGGCCCAGACGCTGGACTGGTCGAACCCGCCCTTCGCCAAGTGGTTCGCCGACGGCCGGCTGAACGTGGCGTACAACTGCGTGGACCGGCATGTGCTGGCCGGTCACGGCGACCGGGTCGCGCTCCACTTCGAGGGCGAGCCCGGCGACTCCCGGTCCCTCACCTACGCCGAGCTGCTGCGCGAGGTGTCCCAGGCGGCGCACGCGCTGACCGAGCTCGGCGTCGAGGCCGGCGACCGTGTCGCGATCTACATGCCGATGATCCCGGAGACCGTCGTCGCGATGCTGGCCTGCGCCCGCATCGGCGCCCCGCACTCCGTCGTCTTCGGCGCGTTCTCCGCCGACGCCCTGGCCACCCGCATCGAGGACGCCGACGCCCGCGTCGTCATCACCTCCGACGGCGGATACCGCCGGGGCGCGCCGTCCCCCCTCAAGCCGACCGTGGACGAGGCCCTCACCCGCCCCGGCGCGGCCCGCGTCCGCAGCGTGCTCGTGGTGCGCCGCACCGGCCAGGACATCCCGTGGACGGAGGGGCGGGACCTGTGGTGGCACGAGCTGGTGGCCCGTCAGCCGGAGCAGCACACGCCGCTGGCGTTCCCCGCCGAGCACCCGCTGTTCATCCTCTACACGTCGGGCACCACCGGCAGGCCGAAGGGCATCCTGCACACCTCGGGCGGCTACCTGACCCAGACCGCGTACACCCACCACGCCGTCTTCGACCTGAAGCCGGAGACGGACGTGTACTGGTGCACCGCCGACGTCGGCTGGGTGACCGGCCACTCGTACATCGTGTACGGGCCGCTGGCCAACGGCGCCACCGGCGTGCTGTACGAGGGCACGCCCAACACCCCGCACAACGGCCGGTGGTGGGAGATCGTCCAGAAGTACGGCGTCACCATCCTCTACACCGCGCCGACCGCGATCCGCACCTGCATGAAGTGGGGCGACGACATCCCCGCCAAGTTCGACCTCTCCAGCCTGCGGATCCTGGGCTCGGTCGGCGAGCCGATCAACCCCGAGGCGTGGATCTGGTATCGCAAGCACATCGGCGCGGACCGCACGCCCGTGGTGGACACCTGGTGGCAGACCGAGACCGGCGCCATCATGATCAGCCCCCTGCCGGGCGTCACCGTCGCCAAGCCGGGCGCGGCGCAGGTGCCGCTGCCGGGCATCGCGGCCACCGTCGTGGACGACGACGGGGCGGAGGTGGCGCACGGTTCGGGCGGCTACCTGACGCTCACCGAGCCCTGGCCGTCGATGCTGCGCACGATCTGGGGCGACGACCAGCGGTACCTGGACACGTACTGGTCGCGGTTCGAGGGCAAGTACTTCGCGGGCGACGGCGCGAAGAAGGACGAGGACGGCGACATCTGGCTGCTGGGCCGGGTGGACGACGTCATGCTGGTCTCCGGGCACAACATCTCCACCACCGAGGTCGAGTCCGCGCTCGTGTCGCACCCGCGCATCGCGGAGGCGGCCGTCGTCGGCGCCACCGATCCGCAGACCACGCAGGCGATCTGCGCGTTCGTCATCCTGCGCGGCGGGGCGGCCGAGGACGAGGGGCTGGTGGACGAGCTGCGGGCGCATGTCGCCAAGGAGCTGGGGCCGATCGCCAAGCCCAAGCGCATCCTGCCGGTGGACGAGCTGCCCAAGACCCGGTCGGGGAAGATCATGCGCCGGCTGCTGCGGGACGTCGCGGAGAACCGCGAGCTGGGCGACGTCACCACGCTGACCGACTCCTCGGTGATGGAGCTGATCCAGGCCAAGCTGCCGACCGCCGCCTCGGAGGACTGAGGCCGCGTCACACCGGGGACCGGCGAGGTTGCCGGTGAGGCGGGGGCGCCCGACGGCTCGTCGGGCGCCCCTATACCATTTGCGGCATCACTCCCCTTGAGCGACGGTGAGATATCAGCTACTGACGCCGCACCCTCGCGCCACTACTGTCACGTGCACCACAACAGAATCCGCCTCCGGGAGAGGAAAGAGGGAGAACGCGATGAGCGCAGCGGAAGAGGGCCGCAGTCTCGGGGAGCTGGTCGCCTCGGCCGCCGAAGAGCTGTCCGGGCTGGTGCAGGACGAGATCGCCCTGGCCAAGGCCCAGATCAAGCAGGACGTGCAGCGGGCCCTGTGGGGCATCATCGCGGTCGCCGTGGGAGCCGTGCTCGCCCTGTTCGCGCTGGCGCTGCTCAGCTTCGCCGTGGCGGAGGGGCTGCACGAGTGGTGGGGCTGGCCGATCGGCGTGACCCTGGCGCTCGTCGGCGGGGTGTACCTCGCGGCGACCGCGGGGCTGGTCGTGTTCGCGGTGCGGAAGTTCGGCCGCCTGGGCAGTTCGGGGCGTGCCGTCCGGTCCGCCCAGTCGTCGGCCGCCGTGCTGACCCACGTCAAGCCCCACCCGCGGGCCGTTCCGGCGGACAGGGCGGGCTCCGCCCCATGACCCATCCCGATCAGTCGGGGACGCGGTCCTCGGTCATCCTCCGGGACGGTCCCTGGACGCATCGGGACGTCGCCGCCAACGGCGCGCGGTTCCACATCGCGGAGATCGGCGACGGCCCGCTCGTTCTGCTGCTCCACGGGTTCCCCCAGTTCTGGTGGGCCTGGCGGCATCAGTTGACCGCGCTGGCCGGCGCCGGGTTCCGGGCGGTGGCGATGGATCTGCGCGGCGTCGGCGGCAGCGACCGCACGCCGCGCGGGTACGACCCGGCCAACCTCGCGCTCGACGTGACCGGGGTGATCCGCTCCCTCGGCGAGCCGGACGCCGCGCTCGTCGGGCACGACCTGGGCGGGTATCTGGCGTGGACGGCCGCCGTGATGCGGCCCAAGCTCGTACGGCGGCTCGCCGTCGTCTCGATGCCGCATCCGCGGAGCTGGCGCGCGTCGATGCTGCGCGACCCGCGGCAGACCGCCGCCAGCGCCTTCGTGTGGGGGTTCCAGCGCCCCTGGCTGCCCGAGCGGCAGCTCGTCGCCGACGAGGCGGAGGCGGTCGGCCGCCTGCTGCGCGACTGGTCGGGCCCGCGCCAGCCGGAATCCGACGATGTGATGGTCTACCGGCGCGCGATGACGATCCCGTCCACGGCGCACTGCGCGATCGAGCCGTACCGGTGGCTGATCCGCTCGATCGTCCGCCCGGACGGGGTGCAGTTCAACCGGCGGATGAAGCGGCCGGTGCTGGTGCCGACGCTGCACCTGCACGGCTCGCTGGACCCGGTGATGCGCACGCGCAGCTCGGCCGGCTCCGGCGAGTATGTCGAGGCCCCCTACCGCTGGCGGCTCTTCGACGGCCTGGGGCACTTCCCGCACGAGGAGGACCCGGTGGCGTTCAGCACCGAGCTGATCGACTGGCTGCGGGACCCCGAACCGGACCGGTAGAACGGCGCGCCCGGCCCGTTCGCGACCTGCCTCCGGCATAGGCCGACCGAGTTCGCTCCCGGGAGGTTACTGACCTTGGAGCCCGGGCAGGGACGTGGGTATGGGCTGGACGCACGACTACCGTGACGTGGTACGTGATCGACGCGGCGATGGCGCCGCCGCCCGGGCGCGCGGCGCCGTCGGGCGGATCCAGGGCGGCCCCTTGGTGGACCCCCACATCGGTTTTCCGGATATCCTGCGCCGACGCGCACGCTGGGTCAGCGTGCGGCTGCGGCATCCTCGCGGCTGAGCCGCCGCCGAGGACTCACATAGCGCACCCCTGGCTGTCGACCGGTCGGTCGGCGGTGCGGCTCCGCGTGATCGTCTCGCGGACCTCGTCGGCGGTCAGGGCATACCCGGTGCGGTCGTCGTCGAGCGACTTGGCGAAGATCACGCCGTACACCTCGCCGTCCGGCGTGAGGAGCGGGCCGCCCGAGTTCCCGGGGCGGACGGTCGCGTACAGCGCATAGACGTCGCGGCTCACCGTGCCCCGGTGGTAGATGTCGGGGCCTTCCGCCTGGAAGCGTTCGCGGACGCGCGCCGGGCGGACGTCGTACGGGCCGCTCTCGGGGAACCCGGCGATGACCGCGTCGTCCCCGGTGATGGCGTCCCCGTCGCTCAGCTCCAGCGGCGGCGCGTCCAGGCGCGGCACGTCGAGGACGGCGACGTCGCGCTCCCAGTCGTAGAGCACGACCTGGGCCCGGTAGATCCGGCCCTCGCCGCCGACCTGCACGGTGGGCTCGGCGACGCCGCCGACGACGTGCGCGTTGGTCATCACCCGCCCGTCGTCGAAGACGAAGCCGGTGCCCTCCAGGACCTTGCCGCAGCCGGGGGCGGTGCCGGTCACCTTCACGACGGACCGTTTCGCCTCGGCGACGGCCCGGCCGTCCGCCGCCTCCGGGTCGGGGGGCGGGACCTCGGTGATGGGCTCGGTGGCGAACGGCGAGAAGACCTGCGGGAAGCCCTGCTCGGCGAGGACCGAGCCGAAGTCGGTGAACCAGCCGTCGGCCCGCTCGGGCACGACCTGCGAGACGCCCAGCAGGACCTGGGAGCCGCGGACCTCGCGGCCGACGGTGCCCAGCGTGGTGGTGGCGAGGGCGGAGCCGAGCAGCCAGGCGACGAGCAGCATGGCCAGCACGTGGACGAGGGCGCCGCCGGTGGCGTCCAGGGCGCGGGCCGGGGACCAGGTGATGTGGCGCCGCAGCCGGTTGCCCAGGTGGGTGGTGAGGGCCTGGCCGACCGTGGCGCAGACGACGACGGCGCCGACCGCGCCGATCACCGCCGGCTCGCCCGCGTCGCGGGCCTCCCGCCACACCAGCGGGAGGGCCTGGGCGGCGAGCAGCCCGCCGCAGAGGAAGCCGGTGACGGAGAGCACGCCGACGAGGAACCCCTGCCGGTACCCCACCACCGCGAACCAGACGGCGGCGAGCAGCAGCAGGATGTCGAGCCCGTTCATGCCCGATACGGTCTCACGCCCTGTGGTCGAGCGAGATCTCCCGGTGAGGGTCCCAGGGCGCTTCCCAGCCCGCGTAGTGCAGGACGCGGTCGATCACCCCGGCGGTGAAGCCCCACACCAGGGTGCCCGCCACCTCGAAGGCCGGGCCGCGGAACCCGCTGGGGTGGATCGCCGTGCCGCGGCTGTGCCGGTCGGCCAGCACGGCGACGGGAACGGTGAAGACGCGGGCCGTCTCGGCCGGGTCCACGGGCGCCACCGGCGACGGCCGCTCCCACCAGCCGAGGACGGGCGTGACGACGAAGTCGCTCACCGGGATGTACAGCTTCGGGAGGGTGGCGAAGACGCGCACCCCGGTCGGGTCGAGGCCCGTCTCCTCCTCCGCCTCCCGCAGGGCGGCCACCAGCGGGCCCTCGCCCTCCGGGTCGCCGTCCTCCGGGTCGAGGCCGCCGCCGGGGAACGAGGGCTGCCCGGCGTGCGCGCGCAGGCTGGTGGCCCGCTCCAGCAGCAGCAGCTCGGGGCCCTCGGGCCCCTCGCCGAACAGCACCAGCACGGCCGCCGGCCGGCCGCCGGACGGGGGCGGCAGGAAGCGGCTGAGCTGGCGCGGCCTGATGGTGCGGGCCGCGACCGCCAGCGGCCGGAGCCAGTCCGGGACCTCGTCCGGGCCGATGGGCGCGCGGTCGGCCTCGCGGGCACTGGTCATGCGGCTCCTAGGGGCGGGGCGGGCTTGCCCGGGTAGTCGGCGGGCGGCTTGAGCCGCTGGCCCGGCTGCCCGCCCATCTCGTACTTCAGCAGCTTCCTGGCCTTCTCCGGATCCGTCTCGCCCTCGCCGTAGGAGGGGCACAGATGCGCGACGGGGCAGGCACCGCACGCGGGCTTACGGGCGTGACAGATGCGGCGGCCGTGGAAGATGACGCGATGCGAGAGCATCGTCCAGTCCTTCTTGGGGAAGATCGCGGCGACATCGGCCTCGATCTTCTCCGGGTCCTTCTGCTCCGTCCACTTCCAGCGGCGCGTCAGCCGCTGGAAGTGCGTGTCCACGGTGATGCCCGGCCTGCCGAACGCGTTGCCCAACACGACGTGCGCCGTCTTGCGGCCCACGCCGGGGAGCGTCACCAGATCCTCCAGGCGGCCGGGGACCTCGCCGCCGAACCGGTCGCGCAGCCCGGCCGACAGCCCTATCAGCGCCTTGGACTTGCTGCGGAAGAAGCCCGTCGGCCGGATGATCGCCTCCAGCGCCGACGGGTCGGCCGCCGCCATGTCCTCCGGGGTGGGATAGGCGGCGAACAGCGCGGGGGTCGTCTGGTTCACCCGCAGGTCGGTCGTCTGGGCGGACAGGACCGTCGCCACCAGCAGCTCGAACGAGTTCTCGAAGTCGAGCTCGGGGTGCGCGTAGTAATAGACGTCGGCCAGCACCCGGTGGATCTTCCGGGCTCTGCGGACCATGCCGAGCCGGGTCTCCGGCTTCGCCGCCCGGCCCGGGGCGGCGCTCACCGCGGTCGCCCCGCTCACCCGCCTGGCCGCCGGTCGTTCGCTCTCAGCGGAATCCTGGGCTGCGCTCACCCGCCCGGCCCTCCCTCTCTCGCATCGTGGTCACGTCCTGTCTCATGCGCACCACGTGCCTGTTGACCACCCGGCCAGCGTAAACGGCCCCACCGACATTCGCCCGGCCCACCGAGGAATCGGCCGGCGAAAGGGGACCTGGCGTGGGCGCGGCAGTCCCGGTAGGTCAAACTTGTGACTGATAGCACTGCCGAGGTGTCCGGCATCATGAGGGGCGGCCCCTTTGCCGCACCTTGCCGAACCCCGGCCGACAAGGAGAGGAACACGTGGACGACGTTCTGCGGCGAGCCCCGCTGTTCGCGGCGCTCGATGACGAGCAGGCCGCTGAACTGCGCGCCTCCATGTCCGAGGTGACGCTGGCCCGTGGCGACACCCTCTTCCACGAGGGAGACCCGGGCGACCGGCTCTACGTCGTCACCGACGGAAAGGTCAAGCTGCACCGCACCTCTCCCGATGGCCGGGAGAACATGCTGGCAGTGCTCGGTCCGGGTGAGCTGATCGGGGAGCTGTCCCTGTTCGACCCGGGCCCGCGCACCGCCACCGCCACCGCGGTCACCGAGGTGCGGCTCCTGGGCCTCGGGCACAGCGACCTCCAGCCCTGGCTCAGCGCCCGTCCGGAGGTCGCCGCCGCGCTGCTGCGCGCGGTCGCCCGCCGGCTGCGCCGGACCAACGACAGCATGTCCGACCTGGTCTTCTCCGACGTCCCCGGCCGCGTCGCCAAGGCGCTGCTCGACCTGTCGCGCCGCTTCGGCGTCCAGTCGGACGAGGGGATCCACGTCGTGCACGACCTGACGCAGGAGGAGCTGGCCCAGTTGGTCGGCGCCTCCCGCGAGACGGTGAACAAGGCGCTGGCCGACTTCGCGGCCCGTGGCTGGCTCCGGCTGGAGGCCCGCGCGGTCATCCTGCTGGACATCGAGCGTCTGGCCCGCCGCTCCCGGTAGCGGCGTCCTCCCGGCGACCGGCCGCACCTCCGGCCGCGCGTACCCCGGCGCGTTCCACCCCGCGGTCAAGGCGGCGGTGGAACGGGCCGGGTGCGTGCTACACCCACGTGTCGCCCCCACGGTCGCGCTCCCGGCCCGGACCGTGTTCAGAGGAGCCCGTGCTCGCCGAGGTAGTCGAGCTGGGCCCGCACCGACAGCTCGGCCCACGGCCACAGCCCCCGGTCCACGTCGGCGTACACGTGCGCCACGACCGCCTCCGGCGTGCGGAACCCGTTCTCCACCGCCGTCTCCACCTGCGCCAGCCGCTTCGCGCGGTGCACCAGGTAGTAGTCGAGGGCGCCCTGGGCGTCGCCCAGGACCGGGCCGTGCCCCGGCAGGATCGTCCGCACGCCGTCGTCCACGGTCAGCGCGCGCAGCCTGCGCAACGAGTCCAGGTAGTCCCCCAGCCGGCCGTCGGGGTGCGCCACGATGGTGGTGCCCCGGCCCAGCACCGTGTCCCCGGTGAGGACCGCGCCGTCCGCCACGAGGTGGAACGACAGGGAGTCCGCCGTGTGCCCCGGCGTCGGCACCACGCGCAGCTCCAGACCGCCCACGGTGATCACGTCGCCCTGGACGAACCCGTCGTCGCCCAGCCGCAGCGCCGGATCGAGCGCGCGCACCGGCGCACCGGTCAGCTCCGCGAAACGGAACGCGCCGCCGGCGTGGTCCGGGTGGTGGTGCGACAGCAGCGTGAGCGCGACGCGGCGTCCGGCGCTCGCCACCGTGTCCAGCACGTTCCGCAGGTGGCCCTCGTCGTCGGGGCCCGGATCGACGACGACGGCGAGGTCCGAGCCCGGCTCGGCCAGCACCCACGTGTTGGTGCCGTCCAGCGTCATCGGCGACGGGTTGGGCGCCCGCACCGCCGTGGCCCGTTCGGTGATGGGGCCGTCCGGCGGCTGGGGCATCGGCCGCCCCGGCGCCACCGGGGCCCCGCCGGGGGCCTCCTCGGGAGTCTCCCCCGCCCGCAGTGACTCGCTCATGATGTCCGCTCCCCCTCGAAATGCCGAGTATGTGCCTGGCCCGGGCCGTCCGGAGCCGCCACGGGCACGCGACGTTCGAATTCGTCATACCCCGGCCAGCTCACCACCACCTCGTTTCCCACGAGTGTGACCCGTGCCATCACGGGCAGCGCGGCGGTCGCCTCGCGGGCGGGCGCGGTCGCCGCCGCCAGGGCCCGCGCGACCGTGTCGCAGGGCGCCAGCTCGCGCAGCGTCGCGACGGTCGGCGGCAGCATCAGCAGCTCACCGCGCTCGTAGCCGGCGAGCGCCTCGCGCGGGGGGATCCAGACCGCGCGGTCCGCCTCGGTCGAAGCGTTCCGGCCGCGCTGCCCCGGCGGCAGGGCGGCGACGAAGAACCCCGCGTCATACCGCCGCTCCTCGAACTCCGGCGTGATCCACCGCGCCCACGGCCCGAGCAGGTCGGTGCGCACGGTCAGCCCGCGCCGGGCCAGGAACGCGGTGAACGACAGCTCCCGCGCCACCAGCGCCGCCCGGTCCGCCTCCCAGTCCTCGCCCGTGACGTCGGCGACGATCCCGCCGGACGGGTCCCCGGCGAGCAGTACCCCCGCCTCCTCGAACGTCTCCCGGACCGCCGCCCGGACGACCGCGCCCCCGGCGCCGACCGCCGCCACGTCCCGGGGATCGACGGCCCCGCCCGGATACGCGTACGCCCCGCCGGCGAACGCCATCGACGCGCGGCGCCGCAACAGGTACACCTCGACACCGGCCGGCCCGTCCCGCAGCAACATCACGGTGGCGGCCGGGCGCGCCTCCACGGGCGTCAGCTCCCCCCGCACGAAGGCCCGGATCCGCCCCGGCCAGTCGGCCGGGAACCACCGGCCGGCGTTCGATTCCATGCCTGGCTCTTATACACAGACGACGCTGGCGGAGGAGAGGCGAGTGGCGAGACAGCTGGGCGGGCGGGGTAGAAGACTCTCTCCACTGACTGACCTTCAGCACTCTCCCCTGTTACCCACTCCCGGTCCCCCGTCACTTTCCCACCGCCCTCTTCTCCGCCACGTCCAGACATGTGTTCCCGCCCTCCCCCGCACCGTTCACCGCGTCACCGTAACCGGCCCGACGTGACCGCGCCAGACCCGTTCCCCGGAACGACCCGCCGGGGGAATACGCGGCTTATGTCCGGGTACTGGATGTCGGTCCCAGCCCTCACCGCGGAACCGCGCTCCGCCCGCCCCGCCGCGACACGGGAGTTCCCATGGCAAGCGATCTCGGTATCAACCAACGAGCCACGGCCGCCCCGGCCGCCGCCTCCCCGCCGGCGACGCCCGGCGGCGTGTACGTCGTCGCCGACCCGACCCGGCGCGACGGCGAGCGCTGGGACATGCCCGGCCGCGGAACCGTCGTGCCCACGTCCACCGCGGCCCCCCGCCTCGGCACGACGGCACCACCCGTGCCGACGAGCGCGTACCCGGAAGGCAGCGGCACCGACAACCAGCCCCGGCGCTTCTGAGGCGGCCCGCCATGGAGACACTCGTCCTCGTCGGCGACCACGACTTCGACATCGTGATCGACGAACTCCGCACCCTGGCCACGGTGACCCAGGTCCTCCCCCCGCGACTGGCCCCATACGACTCCGCCGACGAAATACGAGATTTCTGCCTGTCTCGTGGGCTCGGGGATGTGTATAAGAGCCAGGCCCCACCCCGCGCGACGGCGCGGCCGACCGGGAACGCCCGCGCGGAACGTACGGACGGGACGACGC
Source organism: Streptomyces specialis (assembly GCF_001493375.1). GTDB lineage: Bacteria > Actinomycetota > Actinomycetes > Streptomycetales > Streptomycetaceae > Streptomyces > Streptomyces specialis. The sequence continues at coordinate 549,145 of NZ_LN929895.1, read as the reverse complement.
GTGTGCTCCTTCCCCCGGTCAGAAAGACCCGCGCTCGCCCGTGTCGCCGCCGCCGTCGGGCACGGCCAGCACGTCGCTGAACCGTGCCACCGTCGGCAGGTCCGGGGCGTCGGCGACGGCGGTCAACGCCCGCAGGCCCTCGGCGAGTCCGCGCCGGGTGTCGGCGGGCAGCCGGTCGACCAGCACGGCGATCTCGCGCCGCCGGTGCGCGAAGAAGCCGGCCACGAGTTCGGCCCCCGCGGGCGTCAGCCGCAACAGAACCTCCGGCCCGGCGTCCGGCTCGATCCGTCCCTCCACCAGCCCGGCGGACTCCAGCCGCGCGACCATGCGCAGCGCGGTGGCGGTGCTCAGGCCGAGATCCCGCGCCAGCGCGGAGAGCGGCACCGGCCCGCTCGTGTCGAGCACGACCAGCCCGCGCAACTGCGGCAGCGTCAAGGTCAGCGTCTCGTCCACGGTGATCAACGCCCGCGCGGACATCGCCACGACCAGCCGTGACGCCGCCATCAGCGAGCTGATCAACTCCTGCGAGAACGCCTCCCCGGCCGTCTCGTTCCCGCCCTCCCCAATCTAGCAGAGCACGTGCAAAATTACATACGAACACGTATCGTCTATTCTTTTTTTTTTTTTTTACAAGCAGAAGCCGGCATACGAGATTTCTGCCTGTCTCGTGGGCTCGGAGATGTGTATAAGAGACGCCCCCGGCACGGCGTGGTACGTGGACGACGTCCCGACGGACGTCCACAACGACCTGACCCCGGCGGAACGCCTGTTCGTGAACACCTGGCACACCCGCCACCACCCCGACCACAAACCCCCGGACGACCCCGCGCGGTGAGGGACGCCGGCCCACGTCCGCCGCATCGGCTTCGGAGGCCACACGGCCTCCGGTGATCACGCGGTGGTTGTTCCCCCATCAGCCCCGGCCGCGAACCGGTCAGTCGGTTCGGTAGACCTCGTGTCAGTACTCTCGCTCTTCTCGCCCGCCTCGATGGCGGCGTGGTGCCGGCGTCGCAGCTCTTCGCGTTCGGCGTCCGGGATCGTCATCGACTCGGCGAGTACGGCGGCGAGCGCGTCCACCTGAGTCGTGTCCACGTCGGCGGGGAAGAGCCACCGGATGTCCTCGTCGCGCGTGATGAGGTCGATCGCCAAGCGCGCACCTCTGTCCTGTGTGGTCGTCGCCCGGACGTATCGCACGTGATCGAGCGGGATGTCCTGCCGGATCTCGGCTTGCTCCAGGAACGCGTTCGTCCTGGCCGTGATGACGCGGCGGTCCGTGACGGCGACCAGTGTCCTTGCCGCGGCTCTGTCCCTCACCACCGCCAGCTTCTCCTTCGCTCCGCCGACGATCGCGGAAAGGGGACCGAGGGCGTCGAGCTGGTCGGGGAAGCCGAGGACACGGAGCGTCTCGCCGTCCGCGAGGAGCCATCGCAGGATGCGCAGGTACGGCGCGAGATCCAGCGACCGGGGTGTGCAGACGACGCCCGGAGCCTTGAGCGGAGGGGCCGGCGGGTGGAGGGCGTCGGCAAGAGGCTCGATCGCCTCCAGGAGACGGGCGGAGATTCCGCGGGCTGCCTTCACGTCCTTCCGCTTCCCCGGCAGTTGCCATGCGTCGGGGCCGGGGAGTTCGGCGGTGATCCGCAGCTCCCGCGCCAGCGCGTCGATGAGCCTCGTCGACGCGGCGAGAGCGGAGTCGAACTCCGCGCGGGTGTCACGGGCGATGACCTCGGCATACTGCGCCTCGGCGGCGTCTTCGCGCCCAGCCGCTCTCGCCCTCGCGGCCCGGAGCGCGTGATACCCGGTCCAAGCCTTGAGAGAGGACAGGAGGGCGTGGGCGTCGAAGGTGATCGCCTCGGCGTTCGTCCGCAGATACTCACGATGGTGGCGTGCGTCGGACCGACCGATCCGCGTGACGTGGTCGCGTACGTTCCCTCGGTAGAGTTCGAGCTGCTTCTGCAGCAGCGCTCCGCTGCCCGCGACGTCCTCCCAGAGGGACGTCGGGACCGATTCGATCTCTCGCGCCTGGTCGACAGCGCGATCGATGGCGGCGACGAGGCCCGTCAGTTCGGCCCACTGCTCCTTGCGGAGGGTGGTGAGCACCTGGCTTGTCACCGCGAGGTTGGTCCTGACGAGACCCGAGACCGCGCTCAGCATCACCTGTAGGGCGACCATGGCCAGCGCCGGCCCGATCGAGGCCGCGGTCTGCGCCTTGCTCACCGTTTCCACGGGGTAGAAGCGGGCCGCATGCAGGATGCGGCCGGGAACCATCACCGTTCCGAGGTTCCCGCCGTCCTTGACGGCGAGCGTCGCGCCGCTCTTCAGCAGGGCTTGTGCCGTGTCGCCGATCCTGTAGAGCCCCCGCACGCCGACGAACGCGTTCCCGAGATTGCCGATCACGGTCGCCGCGTTCCCGATCGAGGCGAGGATCGCCGAGATTTGCTCGCGGTCGGCAGCCGGCACGATCCCGAAGTCGATCAGATCCGGCTTCAGCTCCGGCGGGACCTCACCGGCGACGACGGCCACCCCTGGGAGCACCTCCGCCAGAACCGTCGACGCCGTCGCCGGGTCGGTGTCCGGGTCGGACGTCGGATCGTCCGCAGCAGGTGAGTCGGCGGTATCGCTCCGGCCGTTCTCCTCAGGCTCAGCGATCTCCCCCGGGTCCGAAGGGTCCTGCATGCGATCTCCTCCCCCGCGAGCACGCGCGTCGGCCGGACCTCGTCGGCGTTGACGGCCGAAGTCTACGGCTCAACACCCCGCGATCCAGCCCGAATCCGCCGGGCTGGACCGCACCGGCCGGTACCGGCCACCGCTCTCCCGGGCTCCGCCCCGGGCGGTGGGTCAGCGCAGTCCGGCGAAGAGATCGTTCTCGGGTACGGCCGCGCCGGTGGTGTCCTGGACGCGCAGGAACGTCTCCATGCCCATCAACTCGCCGAACCTCTCCTTGCCCATCCGGAGGAAGAAGATGTTCTCGCCCTGACTGGCGTGCGCGGCCAGCGCGTCGAACTTCTGACCGCTGAACGCGGTGGTGTCCACCCACGTGGTGATCTCGTCGTCGGGAAGGCCGATCTCGGCCATCGCGGCTGCCTCGGCGGGGTCCGGCTCCGGCATGTCCGGATAGAACTCGCGCATGATCTCCTCGAACCGCCGCATCCCCGAGCGGGGCATCGTGGTCCAGTACACCTTCGGTGTCAGCTCGGTCATCTCCACCGCCGCCATCGTGATGCGGTGGGCCTGGATGTGGTCGGGGTGGCCGTAGAAGCCGTTCTCGTCGTAGGTGACGACCACATCGGGCCGGTAGTGCCGCATGAGCTCCGCGAGCCGGGCCGCGCCTTCCTCCACGGGGGTCCGCCAGAAGGAACCGGGGGCGTCGTTGCTCGGCCAGCCCATCATCCCGGAGTCGGCGTAGTCCAGCATCTCCAGGTCGCTGACCTTCAGGACCTCGCAGCTCGCCTCCAGTTCTTTACGGCGCACCAGGGCGACCGCCGCCGGATCGTGCCCGGGATCGCCCGGTTTGATGCCCCCCGGTCCGTCACCACAACCGCCGTCGGTACACGTCACGAGAACCGTGCGGATGCCTTCCGCCGCGTACCGCGCGAGGACCCCGCCGGTTCCGGTGGCCTCGTCGTCGGGATGAGCGTGCACCGCCATGAGCGTCAAGGGCCGGTCAGTCATGTAACAAGTCCTCCCGCAGAAGTACGTCTTGGTCCGAGCGCACGGCAGGCGTACCAGAACGGACGACCCTCCGCCCGCACAGCACCGTCCCCTCAATCGATGCAACAGCACCGACCGGCCCCCCTGTTCCCGCCGCGGCAGCACGTCCCAGCATCGGGGCCTCACGGCCCGTCGCCTCAGTCCCCGAAGAGGTGGCTCGACCACCCGCCGGGCCGGACGGCGAACAGTCGCGACCTTCCGGCGACGGCGCGCCCGTATGCGCCCCGATCGTCGCCATGAGCGACGCTGCCGCTCTCATGAACCTCGATACAGCGCGTGGCCGCGCGGTGTACGAAGCATCCTCGCCCACTGCTGCCGCAGTTCTCAGCTCCACTGGCGCTGCCAGGTCGCCTCGGTTCCCACCCGCGCCGGTCGTGTGAGTCCGCCGCTACACGAACACGCATCCCTGACGGCTCCCCGGACAGGGCGAGAAACCACTCAGGGGCCTGACCCGCCTTAGCAGGTCAGGCCCCTGGCCTGGTGTTTCTCTGTCGGGGTGGCGGGATTGAACCCACGACCTCTTCGTCCCGAACGCGAGCAGCCGCCGGGTGGCCTGCGTCTCCGGTCACCGACCTGGCCGAACGGCCTCCGGCAGAGTCCACAGGCGTCCATAGCCGTCGGCAACAGGGCGCCGCTTTTGGCCCCCTGTTTGGCCCCCGGCGAGGCTGGTAGGCACCGCAGCGGTGGCGCCTAGGGTCGGTTTGGATGAGAGGAGCCTGTGAAGGCCTCTTGCCGACAGGGACAGACAGCACCGATGCCCGAGGGGCCAGTAGCGGATCATCTCAGACGTCAGGCAGCCCAGAGTGTTGGTTCAGCGCCCCGTCGCAGCGTTGCCCGTCAGCGCAGGTCAGCGCTTGAGCCTCGTGCCTGCCCCCGGCAGCCTTGCCGGGGATGCGTACCAGAGCGCTCCGAGGAAGTGGGCCAGGTCGGCAGACCGCCGGCAGGTCACTCGGACGGCTGCCGTTGAGCGGGTTCATCTTTACGCACGCACCCAGCAGTCATAGTGTGGCTTCAGCGCCATCCGTGCAATTCACTTGTTCACAAGCAGGGGATGCAGCTAGAGACGAGGAAGACGATGTTGCTCAACTTCAGGATTGCCAACTTCAGGTCCCTGAAGGAGCCGCAAGAGTTCGACCTGCGGGCCGTCTACGGAGGCCAGCAGGAACCTGCCCTAAACGTGGCCGCGGTTTATGGAGCCAATGCGTCAGGCAAGTCCAACCTGTTGCGCGGGCTGCGCTTTATGCATGACGCGGTACTCGACCATTCCGATTGGAAGACGCGCGGTCGCATCCGCGTTGAACCGTTCTTGCTTGACGACACCTCAAAGGATGAGCCATCGTCGTTTAGCGTTGACTTGCTTGTTCAGGGTGTGCGGTATGTGTACGGCTTTTCTGTGACTCAAGAGAGGGTAGTGGAGGAGTGGCTTCACTCCTTTCCTAAAAAGAAGAAGCGGATACTGTTTGAGCGAGAAGGGGACGAGTATTATTTTGGTCCGAGTTTTGCCTCGGCTCGCGCCAATCTACTGAAAGAAATCACGGACAGTAAAAGCCTCTATCTGTCTAGTGCCGCGAAAGCCAAGCAATCTGAAGCCGCAGCTGTATTCGCTTGGTTCTCTGAATCTCTATGGTTCGTGAGTGATGAGGACGAAAGTCGTCAGCTACAACGGCATATCACTCGCGAAGTCTTGCTCGATGCTGCTATGGCTCCGCGGATTCAGAGCCTTTTGAAGGCTGCAGACCTGGGGATTGAGGAGACGCGAGCCGAGGATGTTTCGACATTCCACTTCGAGGAAGATACTGAGAATCTAGTAGAAGATGGATCGCTTACGATCCGCAGGGACAGGAGTGGTCGAACCGCAATCCTTTACAGGGGGACACCTCCGGAACTAACTGCTGGACTGCGCAATCTCTTGGAGTCTGAGATTTTGGTGCAATTCAAGCACCTGGGTGAGACCCCAATGGATTTCACTCTTTCTCAAGAGTCTCGCGGCACGAAGACCTGGTTTGATATTTCAGGTGTTGTTGTGAGAGCTTTGGAAAATGGGTGGACGCTTGTTGTTGATGAGCTGGATACAAGCCTTCATCCTCTATTGCTAGCCCAAATGATTCGCCTTTTCCAGAACGCCGAGTCGAACGGCACCGGCGCTCAGTTGATTTTTACGACTCATGATGCTTCTCTCATGGGCAGGCATGGTGGCGAAGAGTTGCTGCGGCGCGACGAGATTTGGTTCACGCAGAAGGATGCTAGTACTGGAAGTACGGAGCTCTATCCTTTGACCGACTTCAAACCGCGTGCAGGCTTGAACTGGGAAAAGCGCTATCTCGGCGGAGCCGTCGGGGCCGTTCCGTATATTAATCAACGAGACTTCGAGAACGTAGCATCAGGGGGAAGGGATACTGCGTGAGCCCCAACTTTCGAAGATCCTCTCCTTCGAGGAGAACAGCCGACAGGGCTCGCCGAGAGTTGCGAAAGAGGCTTCTCATTGTCTGCGGTGGAGTAAAGACAGAGAAGGACTACTTTCACGGGATGCGGGATCACTTTCGCAGCCCTAACGTCACCATCAAGGTCGATACGGATGCGCGGTCCCCGCTGCATGTCGTAAGGAAAGCGGCCTCATCATTCCGAAATAATAGTGATGATTTTGACGAATGTTGGGCTGTTTTTGATGTTGACGACTTCGATGTATCTACTGCTGTAGCAGAAGCGAAGAGGGGGAATGTGAATCTGGCGATCTCCAATCCCTGCTTCGAATACTGGCTACTGTTGCATTTCTGTGAGCATCCGGGGAGCATCACAACGAGGAATGCACTAATCAATGTGCGGAAGCACTTGCCGAATTATGATAAGACTCGGCTAAGGTTTAGCGACTATGCTGATGGCGTTGAGGAAGCGGTAGTCAGGGCGGAAATTCGCGACAGGGGCAATAGCTCGGAGCCTGGTGTCAACCCGAGCACCAGAGTTTGGCGAATAGTTGAGCAGGTAACTGCCAAGCAAACCAGTTAGCTTGACGAGATGGTTGGGGCGATCTCCGCAGGCCAGATAGCGTCTGGTTCAAGTATGGAGGCAGCCCAATTACTGAGGCAGAAAACCAGGCTTTTCCCTGCCAAGGGTTCGCAAGCGGGCCAAGTAATCCCTCGCTGCCGGTTCGGCGGCGTACCGCTGTTTCATCTCAGCGGCAAGTTCGCGGCTGGTCATGATGAGCGACGGCACCGACTGACGGTCCCCTTCGAGGGCCCGGTCGCCCATGATGAGTGCCTGATCCAAGTCGCCCTCACGCGCCGCCGTGACTCCGAGCGTGACGCGGGCTTCAGCATTGCGCATCGGCGAGCGCTCGGTGCCGTCGAAGTCTGTTCCCGCTCTCAGCACCTCTTCGGCGAGCGTGCGTGCGAGTTTGTCTTCGCCGACCAGGCGGTAGCAGTCCATCGCGTAGAAGTCGAACTTGGCAGGGTCCACCACGAAGTGGTTGTCCAGGTTCTCGGGGTGCGGCATCCCTTCCAGCAACCGCCCCCGCCTTGGCCTCCTGGCCTGCGAGCTGCACGGCAACGCCGTGGTGCGCCGCCGTCTCGGCTCCGGCCAGCGCCGCTGCGATGACACCGCGGTAATCGCCGGTCGTGAGAGCGAACCACGCCCGCATCTCATGCGCCCACCCGGCGACCTCTGCGTGATCAGCCTCGGTCGCGAGCGAGAGCGCCGCCTGTCGCGTCGACTCAGCAGCGTGGCGGTCGCCCGCGTCGTACTCGACACAGCCGACCAGCAGTGCCAGCCAACCGGACAGTGCCAGCACCTCGCGGTGCTGCGCGAGCGTGAGGCTCTTCGTGTGGAGGTCGACGACACGACGGAGCCACTGCCGCCCCTCTATGAGGAGCTGCTCGCTCGGCATGAACGGGTACTCCGAGGCGAGCCGGTCCGTGGTGATTCGCAGGGCATCGAGAGTGGCGTTGTCGACGTCGGACCGGTTGAGACGGCTCACGATCTCCAGCGTTTCCATGCCGGACGCTGCCAGGATCTCCGCGTTCCCGTCCCGCCGCGTGGGTGCTGGGAAGAGCGCGCGCGTTACGGTGCCGAACAGGGCCGCAATGATCGGTTGGTAGAAGTCGTTCGGCATCTGCCCCGACTCCCAGCGCTTCCACTGGCGAATCATGCTGCCCTCTGCGGGCAACTCCGCCGGAGCGTGCGCCCGCAGCGCCCTGACCGTGTCACGCTGCGACCAGTCACGGGCCGCTCGTTCGACAGCGATGCGCCGCGCCCATGCGGGCCTGTCGTCGGTCATGTGCCTACTCCGAGTCTCACCGCGCGCCAGGGGCAGAGGGGATGGCATCTTTGCCGAAGATCAGGAAGGGGAGGACACGGAGACCGACGAAGAGGGCGACACGGTGGCCTGACCAGGTCCGTTCGGCCTCTGTTCGGCCCCCAGGCATGAAAGAAGCCCATTCGCGATTAAGCGAATGGGCCTCTGACCTGTGTCGGGGTGGCGGGATTTGAACCCACGACCTCTTCGTCCCGAACGAAGCGCGCTGCCAAGCTGCGCCACACCCCGGTGCAGCGGGCACTACTCTAGCCGACCTGTTGGCCGTACGGGAAATCAGCTTTCTCGCGGGGTCAGCGTCAGCAGGGTCGCCTCCGGGGGGCAGGCCAGGCGGAACGGGGTGTAGCGGTTCGTGCCGCAGCCGGCCGAGACGTGGAGGTACGTGCGGTGGCCTGCCGTTTCGTGCGTGGAGAGGCCCTTCACGCGGGCCGCGTCCAGGTCGCAGTTCGTGACCAGCGCGCCGTAGAACGGGACGCAGATCTGGCCGCCGTGGGTGTGGCCGGCCAGGATCAGGGGGTAGCCGTCCGCCGTGAAGGCGTCCAGGGCGCGCAGGTAGGGCGCGTGGACCACGGCCAGGGCGAGGTCGGCGTCGCGGTCGGGGCCGCCGGTGACCTCGTGGTAGCGGTCGCGTTTGATGTGCGGGTCGTCCAGGCCGGTCAGGGCGATCTCGGCGCCGGCCGCCTTGAGGCGGGCGCGGGTGTTGGTGAGGTTCGCCCAGCCCGCCTGGTCGAAGGCATCGCGCAGCTCCCACCAGGGGTTGCGCGGAACGTTGCGGGGCGCCGCGTTGCCGTTGAGGCCGTGGCGGCCGGAGACGCGCTCGGCCAGGTAACGGGCGGGGTTGCGCGGCACCGGGGCGTAGTAGTCGTTCGAGCCGAAGACATACGCGCCGGGGAACTCCATCAGCGGCCCGAGCGCGTCGAGGACCTCGGGGACCGCTTCGGGGTCGGAGAGGTTGTCCCCGGTGTTGACCACGAAGTCCGGCCGGAGCGCCGCGAGGGACTGGAGCCACTGCTGTTTCTTCCGCTGCCCCGACACCATGTGGATGTCCGACACGTGCAGGACGCGGAGCGGGCTCATGCCCGGGGCCAGGACCGGGACGGACGCGCGGCGCAGGCGGAACGAGCGGACCTCGTAGCCGGCCGCGTACGCCGCTGTGGCGGCGGAGAGCGCGGTCACCGTGAGGGCGGCGTTGAGGGGAATGCGGTATCGGGCGCGCATGGGTCCATGGTCCCAGAGTCGGCGAGCCTGTACGTACCGGCTGTCACAATGGGCCCATGACCACGACCCTCAAGTCCCGGCTGCAGAACGACCTGACGGCAGCGATCAAGGAGCGCGACGAACTGCGTTCCGCCACTCTGCGGATGACGCTGGCCGCGATCACCATGGAGGAGGTCGCGGGGAAGGCGGCCCGCGAGCTGTCCGACGACGAGGTCGTGAAGGTGATCACGCGGGAGGCGAAGAAGCGGCGGGAGGCGGCCGAGGCGTTCGACACGGGTGGGCGGCCGGAGCAGGCGGAACGGGAGCGGGCCGAGGGGGAGGTGCTGGCGGCGTACCTGCCGCAGCAGCTCGGCGACGAGGAGTGGGACGCGCTCGTCGCGCAGGCCGTGGCGGAGGCGCGGGCGGGCGGCGCCGAGGGGCCGCGGGCGATGGGTGCCGTGATGAAGATCGTCAACCCGAAGGTCGCCGGCCGGGCCGAGGGCGGCCGGGTCGCGGCGTCGGTCAAGCGGGCCCTGGCGGAGTAACGCCGCCCGGCGGATCAACGGTCACCGCTCGCCGTCGCCCAGGAGCGCGGACGGGAACGGCGGACGACTCCGGGGAGAACGACCAACGGCTCTCCGCCGCCCTGACGTTGCCGTGCCACCGGGAACGGTGTGTCCGCCGCCCTCAACGGTCAACGGCCGACCGCGGCCGAACCAGCGGTCAGCGGTCGGGACGGCGCCCAGCGCAGCCGCGCGGGGCGAGCCCCCGGGAGCGGCGGCGAGGACGCCGAACGGCTCGCCGTCCGCGCCGAGCGTTCGAGACCGCACGGGGACGGCGACAAACCCGCCACGCTCAACAGCCACCAGCGGGTGCGCGACTACGCGGACCGTTACCCGAGAGGGCGGCCAACGCCCAACAGCCGTCAGCGGGTGCGCAGCCGCGCGGGTTCCATGGCCGAGGCGGCGGCCAACGGCGGCCGTCAGCGGATGCGCGACCACACCGGACGGCAGCCGACGCGCCCGCGCGGGGCGAGGCCGGGGAACGGTGGGGAGGACGCCGCCGGCTCGCGACCGCGCCGAGTGCGTGCGGGCCCGCTTCGCCACCCCACACCCCGAGGTGCCGGCGGGGTCGAGACCGCACGGGGACGGCGACAAACCGGCCACGCCCCACAGCCGTCAGCGGGTGCGCCTCGCGCGGGTGGATACCCGGGAACGGCGGCCAACGCCCAGCAGCGGTCAGCCGGTACGCGCCGCGCGGGGCAGTGGCGAGCAACCCACCCGCGCCCAACAGCCGTCAGCGGGTGGACTTCCGCGCGAGTCCATGGCCGGGGCGGCGGCCAACAGCAGTCGTCAGCGGATACGCGACCACGCCGGGCGGCGGCCGACGCAGCCACGCGGGGTGAGGCTCCGGGGGCGGTGAGGAGGACGCCGACCGGCTCGCGTCCCCGCCGAGCGCATGCAGGCCCACTTCACCGACCCGGATACTGAGGTGCCGGCGGGTCCGAGTCCGCACGGGGACGGCGACAAACGCGCCGCGCCCAACGGCCGTCAGCGGGTGCCGCCTCCGCGTGGGTCCATGGCCGGGACGGTGGCCGACAGCAGCCGGCAGCGGATGTGCGACCGTGCCGAACGGCAGCCAACGCGCCCGCGCCCAACCCGCACGGGTCGATACCCGGGAACGGCGGCCAACGCCTCACCGCCGTCAGCGGGTTCGCAGAAGGCCGGGCAGGCGGTGGGTCATGGGCCGTTGGTGTTGCCGTTGCTGTTGCCGTTGTTCCAGTCGTCCGGCCAGTCGAAGTCGGGCCAGTCGTCGAAGTCCGTGTTGCCGTCGCCGAAGATGTCGCCGCCGGTGTCCGTGCCGGGGTCGTCGCCGAAGATGTCGCCGGTGTCGCCGCCGGTGTCGTTGTCGCCGTTGCCCGGGTCGGTGTCGGGGTTGTCGTCGCCGCCATTGTCGGGGGCGCGGCGGTCGGTGCCTCGGGGGACGTCCACGTCGGTGAAGTTGGATGCCGGGACGTCGGCGAGCGCGCCGGTCATGGCCTGGCTCCAGATGGGGCCGGCCACGCCCGCGCCGCTGGCCTGCTCGAAGTACCGTCCGCCGATGTAGATGTTCTCCATCGGCAGCCGCCCGGTGTCGCTGCCGACGTGGACGGCGGTCGAGATGTCGGGGGTGTAGCCGACGAACCACACGTCCACGCGGTCGTCGGTGGTGCCGGTCTTGCCCGCGTTGTCCCGGTCCTGGAGGCCGACCGCCGCGCCGGTGCCGTCCTCGACCACGCCGCCGAGCATCACGTTGATGCTGTCGGCGGTGTGCTCGGACATCACGCGGGTGCACTCGGACTCGGGAACGGTCATCTCCACGCCGTCCGCGTCGGTGACGGCGGTGATGGCGACCGGTTCGCAGTACGTGCCCCGGTTGGCGAACGTGGCGTACGCGTTGGCCATCATCAGCGGGGTGGTCTCCTGACCGCCCAGCGTGACGGAGGGGCGGGCCTCCAGCGGGGTGTCGTCGCCGCGCTCGACGCCCAGCTCGCCGGCCATGGTGATGGTCTCGCAGAGGCCGACCTCGCGTTCCAGCTCCACGAAGTACGTGTTGATGGACTGGGCGAGGGCGGAGGTCATGTCCCAGGTGCCGGTCTCGTCCTCGCGCTCGTTCACCACCGTCCACTCGGGGTCGCCGTCGGGCGAGGGGTACGGCGTGTTGTCGCAGGTGCGGAAGTCGGCGTAGGGGACGGAGTGTTCGTACCCGGTGGTGTACTGCTGCGCCGGGGAGATGCCCTGTTCGAGCGCGGCGGCGGCGGTGAACGGTTTGAACGTCGAGCCGGGCTGGAAGCCGCTGGTGCTGCCGCCCATGTCGTGGGAGACGTTCAGGTTGATGACCGTCTCGTGCTGCTCGGCGTCGTTGCCGTAGGGGCGGCTCTGGGCCATGGAGAGGATGTGGCCGGTGCCGGGCTCGACCTGGACGACGGCGGCGGCGACCTCGTCGTCCTCGTACACGTGGTCACGGGCGGCCTGGGCGGCGGCCTGCTGGTCGCCGGGGTCGAGCGTGGTCTGGATGGTGAGGCCGCCCAGCGCCCACAGCGCGTTGCGCTCCTCGGGGGTCTCGCCGAAGGCCGGGTTGCTGAGGAACTCCTGCTTGACGTAGTCGCAGAAGAAGCCCGCGTCGTTGACGGCGGTGATGCAGCCGTTGCGCGGCTCGCTCACGTCGAGTCCGAGGTCGTGGGCCATGGCCTCGTCGGCCTCGGACTGGGTGATGTCGCCGGTCTCGACCATGCGCGTCAGCACGGTGTCGCGGCGTTCGAGCGCGGCGTCGGGGGCGTTGAGCGGGTCGTACGCGGTCGGGGACTGGACGAGCCCGGCGAGCAGGGCGGCCTCGTGGAGCTCCAGCTCGGCGGCGGGCTTGGAGAAGTACCGCTGGGCGGCGGCCTCGATGCCGTACGCCTGCTGCCCGAAATAGGTGATGTTGAGGTAGTTCTCCAGGATCTCGTCCTTGGTCAGCTCCTGCTCGACCTGGATCGCGTACTGGATCTCCCGGATCTTGCGGCCCACGCCCGCGGCGCCGGTCTGGGTCGTCGCCTCGGCCACGGCCTCCTCGTCCTCGCCGGCGGCCTCGACGAAGACGTTCTTCACGTACTGCTGGGTGAGGGTCGAGGCGCCTTCGGCGACGCCGCCCTCCTCGACGTTCCGGGTGAGGGCGCGCAGGATGCCGCGCAGATCGACGGCGCCGTGCTCGTAGAACCGGGCGTCCTCGATCGCGACGATGGCCTCGCGGACGTGCTCGGACATGTCCTCCAGCGGAACGACGGTCCGGTTCCGCGAGTAAACCTCGGCGATCGTCCCGCCCTCGGCGTCGAGGATCGTCGTCTTCTGGCTCAGCGGGGGCTGCTCCATCATGGCGGGGATCTCGTCGAAGCCCGCCATGGTGCCCCGGGCCGCGAGACCCAGCGCCCCCACGGCGGGCAGGGCGAGGCCCGCCAGCACCGCGCCGGACAGGACGCTGACCCCCAGAAGCTTTGCCGCCTGCTGGGCCGCGCTGGTTCCGCCGCCCGGACGCCTTCTCACCATACGAACAGCCTACGTTCTTAAAAGCCGGACAAGGAGCCAACCGTTCGCCTAAGCTACTAACGGGTTCACATAAGGCTTCGGCCGAGTCAAGTACGCCCTCCTCCGAACGAGTGAGATCGCGGGGATGAGGCGTGAAACGCCGGCACCCCGGTGACCAGGCACCTCTTTGTCACTCACAAGAGTGACTTCGCGCTGCCCATAGTCCGATCGGGCCATCCAAGAATGGACCCCCTGGGGGTGTTGTGCCTGCCCTCCCTTCCGTAACGTCCTCAACTGGCAAGCCGGAATATGCCACTTGCCGCCGTGGGGGAGCCTCGATTTCGGGAGAGGACGGCACCTGCATGAGCTGGATCACCGACTGGAGCGCGCAGGCCGCCTGCCGCACCACGGACCCCGACGAGTTGTTCGTCCAGGGGGCGGCGCAGAACAGGGCGAAAGCGGTCTGCACCGGATGCCCGGTGCGCACCGAATGCCTCGCGGACGCCCTGGACAACCGCGTCGAGTTCGGTGTCTGGGGCGGCATGACCGAACGCGAGCGGCGCGCGCTGCTGCGCAGGCGCCCGACCGTCACGTCCTGGCGGCGGCTGCTGGAGACCGCGCGTTCCGAGTACGAACGCAGCACCGGCCGGTTCGGCGACTTCGACGACTTCGGCAAGTTCGAGGACCTGGCGCACGTCGGCTGACCTGGCGCACGTCGGCTGAACGAGCCCCCGCGAGCCCCCTCAGCTCCCCCTGTCTCTTATACTCCGCTACGACTCCACGACACAGACAGCCACTCCCCCGGCCGCTCCCCCACCGCGCCTCACGACGCCAGCAGGTCGCCTATCGCGCGCAGCCCGGCCAGGTCGTGCACGTCCTCGGCCAGGGCCGCGACCTCGGCCACCGGCACGTCCGGGTGCAGGGCGGTGAAGCGGGCCCGCATGCGCTCCTCGCGCGTGATCTGCCGCATGCGCTCGGCGTGCACGCGCAGCAGCGCGGACGCGAACCGGTCGGCGTCCTCCTCGACGCCCGCCCCGACGCCGGAGCCGACACCAGGACCGGCACCGGGACCGGCACCGGCATCCTGCCCGGCGGGGTGATCCACCATGCCGTCCGGCGCCGGGTTCTTCCGCGCGTCGAGCACCTCGGCCGCCGCCTCCGCCCGCTCCGCGCTCAGCCGCGCGGCGCCCGAGGTGTGGACGCGGTTGAGGACCATCCCGGCCAGCGGCATGCGGTCGGCGGCGAGCCGTTCCACGAAGTACGCGGCCTCCCGCAGCGCGTCGCGTTCCGGCGCCGACACGACGAGGAACGCGGTGCCCGGCGCCTGGAGCAGTCGGTACGTGGCGTCGGCGCGGGCGCGGAACCCGCCGAACATCGTGTCCATGGCGGCCACGAACGTCTGCACGTCCCGCAGCAGCGCCGTCCCGAGGATCTTGCCGATGGTCCCGGTGAACAGCGACAGCCCGGCCATCCCCAGGCTCATCACCTTCCGCCCGGCCCGGCCGCCCGCCTTGGCGGGGGCCATCAGCACGCGGATGAAGCGCCCGTCGAGGAACGAGCCGAGCCGCTGCGGCGCGTCGAGGAAGTCGAGCGCCGACCGGCTCGGCGGGGTGTCCACCACGATCAGGTCCCACTCGCCGCGCGCCGCGAGCTGGCCCAGCTTCTCCATCGCCATGTACTCCTGCGTGCCCGCGAAACCGGCCGACAGGGACTGGTAGAAGGGGTTGTCCAGGATCGCCCGCGCCCGCGCGGGGTCCGCGTGGCCCTCCACGATCTCGTCGAACGTCCGCTTCATGTCGAGCATCATCGCGAACAGTTCGCCGCCCGCCGACCGGTCGATGCCGGGCACCGGGCGCGGCACGTTGTCCAGCTCGGTCAGGCCCATGGACTGCGCCAGCCGCCGGGCCGGGTCGATCGTCAGGACCACCACGCGCCGCCCGCGCTCCGCCGCCCGCACGCCGAGCGCGGCGGCGGTGGTCGTCTTGCCGACGCCGCCCGCGCCGCAGCACACGACGATGCCGATGCCGGGGTCGTCCAGCAGCGGATCGACGGCCAGCACGGGGGATTCGCCCGCGGCAGGGGTGTCCTCGCTCAACTCCGCGCCTCCGCTCGCCACATCGGTCACCGAATCGCTCACCGCCCTCACCACTCCAGGTCGCGCAGGCGGCGCGCCTGCCGGTACAGGCCGGCCAGGTCGGCGCCGTCGGGCAGCAGCGGCAGTTCGCGCACCGGCAGGCCGAGCCCGGCCAGTTCGGCGCGCTGGGCCGCCTCCAGCGCCAGCCGCCGCCCGTAGGCGCGGCCCTCGGCGAGCAGCGGCCCGGCCAGGGCCGTGGTGCCGCGCAGCCCGGCCCGTTCCAGGGCGGCGGCCAGCACCGGCCGGTCGGCGTCGGAGCCGGAAGGGTCCCCGGCCGGCGGGAGGCCGTCCGCGACGGGCGGCCGGACCATGTTGACGACGACCGAGCCGACCGGCAGCCCGGCGGCGCGCAGCTCCGCGACGCCGTCGGCCGTCTCCTGCACCGGCATCTCCTCCAGCAGCGTGACGAGGTGCACGGCGGTCTCGGCCGACTTCAGCACCCGCATCACGGCCTGTGCCTGGTGGTGGATCGGTCCGACCCGGGCGAGCCCGGCGACCTCATCGTTCACGCCGAGGAAGCGGGTGATGCGCCCGGTCGGGGGCGCGTCCATGACGACCGCGTCGTACGCCCACCCGCCGCCATCGGGGCGGCGGCGGACCGCTTCGCAGACCTTGCCGGTGAGCAGCACGTCGCGCAGGCCGGGGGCGATGGTGGTGGCGAAGTCGACGGCGCCGAGGCGGCGCAGCGCGCGGCCCGCGCCGCCGAGCTTGTAGAACATCTGGAGGTAGTCCAGCAGCGCCCGTTCGGCGTCCACGGCCAGGGCGTACACCTCGCCGCCGCCGGGGCCGATGGCGATGCGGCGCTCCTCGTAGGGCAGGGCCTCGGTCTCGAAGAGCTGGGCGATGCCCTGGCGGCCCTCGACCTCGACCAGCAGGGTGCGCCGCCCCTGCTCGGCGAGCGCGAGCGCGAGGGCCGCGGCGACGGTGGTCTTCCCGGTGCCGCCCTTGCCGCTGACCACGTGCAGCCGGGTGCGCGCGCTGTTGCTGCTGCTCACCCCGCCGAGCCTAGGCGAACGCCTCCGCGGCCGGTGCCGGGGGCCGGTCCGGGGACGGGCGTGATCGCTAGAGTGAGGCCCATGACGAAGTGGGAATACGTGACCGTTCCGCTGCTCGTGCACGCCACCAAGCAGATCCTGGACAACTGGGGGGACGACGGCTGGGAGTTGGTCCAGGTCGTCCCCGGCCCGAACCCCGAGCAGCTCGTGGCGTATCTCAAGCGCGAGAAGTCCCCGGCATGAGCGCCGTCGAGGCGAAGCTGGGCGAGCTGGGTCTGACGCTGCCCGCCGTGGCGACCCCGGCGGGCAGTTATGTCCCGGCCGTGCGCTCCGGCCGGTACGTGTACACGGCGGGGCAGGTCCCGCTGGTGGACGGCAAGCTGCCGCTGACCGGGAAGGTCGGCGCGGAGGGGACGCCGGAGCAGGCGAACGAGCTGGCGCGGGGCTGCGCGCTGAACGCGCTGGCCGCCGTGAAGTCGGTCGCCGGGGACCTGGACCGGATCGCGCGGGTGGTGAAGGTGGTGGGCTTCGTGGCGTCGGTCCCGGAGTTCACCGGCCAGCCGCAGGTGATCAACGGCGCCAGCGACCTGCTGGGCGCCGTCCTCGGCGAGCGGGGGCGGCACGCCCGCAGCGCGGTCGGGGTGGCGGTGCTGCCGCTGGACGCGCCGGTCGAGGTCGAGATCCAGGTGGAGCTGGCCGATGACTGACACGACGGGCGCGACGGGCGGGACGGGCGAGACGGGGAACGGCCCGGCCGAGGGGTCGATGCCGGACTGGGAGAAGCGGTTCCGGGCGCCGCGCGTCGGGCTGCCGCACTGGGCGCCGGAGGCGCCGGATCGTTCCGTCTTCGTGTCGAACGCGACGGGCACGTTCGAGCTGTACACGTGGGACCGGTCCACGGGCGAGCAGCGGCAGGCCACCGACCGGCCGAACGGCACGGTGGACGGCGCGCTGTCCCCGGACGGCGCGTGGCTGTGGTGGTTCTCCGACACGGACGGCGACGAGTTCGGCGTGTGGATGCGGCAGCCGTTCGGCGGCGGCCCCGACGAGCCGGCGGTGCCGGGTCTCGACCCCGCGTATCCGGCGGGGCTGGCGATGGGCCGGGACGGCACGGTCGTGGTCGGGCGGATGACCGACGAGGCCGGGACCACGATCCACGTGGTGCGGCCGGGCGGCGAGCCGGTCGAGGTGTACCGGCACCGGCAGTCGGCGGGCGTCGGTGACCTGTCGCACGACAGCACGCTGCTGGCGATCGAGCACACCGAGCACGGCGACGCGATGCACTCGGCGGTGCGGGTGACGCGGCTGGACGGCAGTGTCGTCGCGGAGCTGGACGACACCGAGGGCGGCACGAAGGAGCTGGGCCTGTCGGTGCTGGGCTTCGCGCCCGTCGCCGGGGACCCCCGGCTGCTCATCGGGCATCAGCGGCTGGGCCGCTGGCAGCCGATGATCTGGAACCCGCTGACCGGCGAGGAGACGGAGCTGCCGTCGAGCCTGCCGGGCGATGTGCACGCCGAGTGGTTCCCGGACGGCAGCGGGCTGATGATCGCCCACGACCACCGGGCGCGCAGCCAGCTCTGGCGGTACGACCTGACCGGGGACGATCCGTCCGGCGGCGAGCTGGTGCGGCTGGACACCCCGACGGGCACGATCTCGGGCGCGACGGCCCGCCCCGACGGCACGGTGGAGTACCTGTGGTCGTCGGCCGCCGAGCCGCCGCAGGTGCGGTCCACGGCCGGGCGGATCGTGCTGGACCCGCCGGGGATACGGGCGCCGGGCTCGGTGCCCGTGATGGACGTGTGGGTCGAGGGTCCGGGCGGCACGGTGCACGCGCTGGTGCAGAAGCCGCCGGGCGGCGGTGACGGCCCGTTCCCCACGGTGTTCGACATCCACGGCGGTCCGACCGCGCACGACAGCGACGCCTTCGCGGCCGGTCCGGCGGCCTGGCTGGATCACGGTTTCGCGGTGGTCCGCGTCAACTACCGGGGTTCCACGGGGTACGGCCGGGCGTGGACGGACGCGCTGAAGCACCGGGTCGGGCTGATCGAGCTGGAGGACATCGCGGCGGTCCGGGACTGGTGCCTGGAGTACGGGCTGGCCGATCCGGAGCGCCTGGTGCTGACCGGCGGCTCGTGGGGCGGCTATCTGACGCTGCTGGGCGTCGGCACGATGCCGGACTCGTGGGCCGTGGGCGTCGCCGCCGTGCCCGTCGCGGACTACGTGGCGGCGTACGACGACGAGATGGAGGCCCTGAAGGCGATGGACCGCACGCTGCTGGGCGGCACCCCGGAGGAGGTGCCCGAGCGGTGGGCGGCGTCGTCGCCGATCACGTACGTGGACCAGGTGCGGGCGCCGGTCTACATCTCGGCGGGGGTGAACGATCCGCGCTGCCCGATCCGGCAGATCGAGAACTACGTGGAGCGGCTCGCGGCGCGCGGCGCGGTCCACGAGGTGTACCGGTACGACGCGGGGCACGGCTCGCTGGTCGTGGAGGAGCGGATCAAGCAGGTGGCGCAGGAGATCCGGTTCGCGCAACGGCACCTTCCGCCGAAGCCGACGCCGGCTGCGGGGGGATGAGGCCCAGCTCGGCGTCGTGCCGGGTCTCGACCTCCCGCCGGAAGAGGCGGAACCACATGAAGACGGCGAACGCGGCGAAGACGAACCACTCGGCGGTGTAGCCGAGGTTCTGGAACGCGTCCATGTCCAGCCCCGTGCCGGTGGGCGCGGTGGCGGGCACGGCCGTCATCGGCTCGTCGGCGTCGCGGACGGTGATCCACGCGTCCGCGACGTCGTACGGGAGCACGTTGATGAGGGAGGCCGCGCCGATCACGCCGAGCTGGCCGCTGGGCAGGCCGGTGGTCGCGGTGAGGACCTCGCTGGGCGACTCGGCGGCCTGGACGGCGCCCGTGACGGTCACCTCGCCGGCCGGTGGCGCGGGCGCGGCGGCGGCGTCGGCCGCGCCGGGCAGCCAGCCCCGGACGACGGGCACGGCCGGTGAGCCGTCGGAGGGCAGCAGCGGCGTCAGCACGTAGAACCCGCGCTCGCCCTCCAGCTCACGGTCGGGGACCAGGAGCTGGTGCCCGGTGTCGTAGGTGCCGGTGACGGCGGCCTGTTCGCCGACCGATTCGGCGGTGAGCGGCAGGAACTCGGCGAGCGGGCGGGCCTGGGCCTCGTCGGCCGTGCGGCTCTTCTCCCGCTGCTCGTTGTGCTGATCGACCTGGTCCTCGAACCGCGCGAGCTGCCACATGCCCGCCGCGAGGCAGACGGGGATGGACAGGATCACGAAGAGGTTGATCGCCCACCAGCGGGGTGTCAGGAGGAACCGGTACACGGCGTCCACGGTACTTCCGCCGCCGCGACCGCTACGCCGTGGGGGCCTCCAGCACACCCGTGCGGTAGATCGTTCCGGAGCAGTCGCCCTCCAGGCGGATCTCGGCCGCCTCCGGCTCGCCGGCGGCCGGGGTGTAGCGCAGGAGGACGACCTCGTCGGGGCCGGTGGTGCCGCCGGTGTCGCCGGGGGGCTCCTCGGTGGGGCCTTCGGTCGGCTCGCTGCCGACTCCCCCGGTGCCGCCTTCGGTGGCGCCGCCCTCGCCCGATCCGGCGGGGGTGTCGCCGCCGGAGCCGCTGTCGTCGCTGAGCGTGGCGCCCCCGTCCGCGGCGCGGCGCAGGTTGGGAGAGACGGCGGTGTCGGGGTCGTCGGCGGCGAGCGGCGGGGGCTCCTCGCCGGAGCCGGCGGCGGGCAGGGCCTCGACCTCGCAACTGCCCACGCCGGTGTCGGGCACGAACGCGAACCGCACCTCGTACGCCTCGCCCGGCGGGAGGACGAGCTGTTCGAGGGTCTCGTCCGGCGGCGGCAGCAGCGGCGCGCCGTCGCCCTCGGTGCGGTCCACGATCTGCACCTCGGCGGCGGACGCGACGGCGCCGAGCGGCAGCGCGGCCATGTCGCCGTTGCCCTCGACGCGGCAGGGCTGGTCGGAGACGTTCGAGACGCGGATCAGGCCGTAGACGCGGCCCTCGGCGTCGGGCGGGGACATCGACGTCTGGACGCTGCCGAGCTGGCCCCGGTCGCAGGACGGGGAGGTGACGCCCATGGTCTCCCAGGCGTCGGGCGTGGATTCGGCGGCGCCGGCCTCCTCGCCGGTGGGCTCGCCGCCGCCGGAGTCGCCGCCGGCCTCGGCGTCGTCGCCGGAGGCGAGTCCGCCGGACGGGTAGCCGCCGAGTTCGCCGCCGGTGTCGGACTGGCCGAGGTCGCCGGTGGCGGCGTGTCCCTCGCCCGCGTCGAGCGTGGTCCCGTCGTCCCCGCCGGTGACGTCGGCCACGGCGGAGACCACCAGGACGAGTCCCACGGCGACGACGGCGACGGAGGCGGTGGCGCCGGCCAGCACCTGGCGGCGGCGCCGCATGCGCGCGGGCACGGCGGCCCGCAGGTGCTCCAGGGAGGCGGCGGAGGGTTCGAGGTCGTCCACGATGTCCCGCAGCAACTGCCGCAGGGCTTCCTCGTCGTCCAGCGGGGACGGCGCCGGCCCGGCGTCGGCCACCGGCTCGGGTACGGACTCGGGGGCCGGCTCGGGGCGGGTCCCCGGGCCGGGTTCGTGCTCGGTCATCGCGCGGCCTCCATGGCCACCCGTAGTGCGGCGATGCCTCGCGAGCCGTACGCCTTCACCGACCCCGCCGAGATGCCGAGGGCCTTGGCGACCTCGGCCTCGGTCATGTCCGCGAAGTACCGCAGGACGAGCACCTCGCGCTGGCGGCGCTGGAGCCCGCGCATGGCCTGGATCAGGTCGGCGCGCTCCAACTGCTCGTACGCGCCCTCCTCGGCGCTCGCCATGTTCGGCATCGGCTTGGACAGCAGCTTCAGGCCGAGGATGCGGCGGCGCAGCGTGGAGCGGGAGAGGTTGACGACGGTCTGCCGCAGGTACGCGAGCGTCTTGTCGCGGTCGCGGACCCGGGTGCGCGCGGAGTGGACGCGGATGAACGCCTCCTGCACCACGTCCTCGCAGGACGCGGTGTCGTCCAGCAGGAGGGCGGCGAGCCCGAGGAGCGAGCGGTAGTGCGCGCGGTACGTCTCGGTCAGGTGGTCGATCGTGGTGCCGGCGGCGACCTCAGTCATCGCGTCGTTCGCATCCTCGGCGGCGGGGGCGTGGATACGGGCCGGCCTGGGCGCGGGCAGCGGTGCCGTCACAGGCGTGCTCCCGGCTCCTGCTCGGGACGACGACGCGGGGAACGGAAGGCGTCGCGGGAGCGCTGCCGGGAACTCGAAGACCTCTGCCACGCCAGTTGGACACGCTTTTCCCCGCAAAGGTTGTACGGAGCGGTCGGGACGGGGGCGTTCGTCGCTCTCGATCTCATTCCAACCGCCTGCCGTATATGTCCTGTCTGATGCGAGTGCCGCAGACCTCGCAGCGGGCACAAAGACGCTCCCCGCACCGCGCTGGTTCCACGAAGCGGTGCGGGGAGTGAAATGGTCTCCCGGCCGATCGACCGGGAGCAACCCGTTCTGGCCTACGAGTTGGTCACGGAAGCTTCACATACGGCCGAATTCGGTCGGTGCAGGTGATCAGCGGCCGGTGCCTCCGTAGACGACGGCCTCGTCGCTCTCGCTGTCGAGTCCGAACGCCGAGTGGACGGCGCGGACGGCCTGGGCGACGTCGTCCTCGCGGGTCACGACCGAGATCCGGATCTCGGAGGTGGAGATCAGCTCGATGTTGACCCCGGCGTCGGACAGGGCCTCGAAGAACGTGGCCGTGACGCCCGGGTTCGTCTTCATGCCCGCGCCGACGAGGGAGATCTTCGCGATCTGGTCGTCGTACCGGAGGCTGTCGAACCCGATGGTGTCGCGGTGCTTCTCCAGCGCCTCGATCGCCCGGCTCCCCTCGCTGGTGGGAAGCGTGAAGGAGATGTCGGTCAGCCCCGTCGCGGCGGCGGACACGTTCTGGACGATCATGTCGATGTTGATCCCGGTGTCCGCGATGGCCCGGAAGATCGTCGCGGCCTCGCCCGGCTTGTCCGGGACGCCGACGACCGTGATCTTGGCCTCGGAGGTGTCGTGGGCGACACCCGAGATGATTGCCTGCTCCACCGGCTTCGCTCCCAGCGGCTCGTTGCTGACCCAGGTGCCCTGCAACCCCGAGAAGGACGACCTGACGTGGATGGGGATGTTGTAGCGCCGGGCGTACTCGACGCAGCGGTGCAGGAGCACCTTGGAGCCGGAGCTGGCCAGCTCCAGCATGTCCTCGAACGAGATCCAGTCGATCTTGCGGGCCTTCTTCACCACGCGCGGGTCGGCGGTGAACACGCCGTCCACGTCGGTGTAGATCTCGCAGACCTCGGCGTTGAGCGCGGCGGCGAGCGCCACGGCCGTGGTGTCGGAGCCGCCCCGGCCGAGGGTGGTGATGTCCTTCTTGTCCTGCGAGACACCCTGGAAGCCCGCGACGATCGCGATGTTGCCCTCGTCCACGGAGCTCTGGATGCGGCCCGGCGTCACGTCGATGATGCGCGCTTTGTTGTGGACGGAGTCGGTGATGACGCCGGCCTGGCTGCCGGTGAAGGACTGCGCCTCGTGGCCCAGGGCTTTCACGGCCATCGCCAGCAGCGACATGGAGATGCGTTCTCCGGCGGTCAGCAGCATGTCCATCTCGCGCCCGGAGGCGACGGGGGACACCTGGCTCGCCAGGTCGATGAGCTCGTCCGTCGTATCGCCCATCGCGGAGACCACGACGACCACCTGGTGGCCGTTCTTCTTGGCCTCGACGATCCGCTTGGCGACGCGCTTGATGCCATCGGCATCGGCAACGGAGGAGCCGCCGTACTTCTGCACGACAAGGCCCACGTCTGCTCGCTCCTCGTGTCTCTTACTCTCCGTGACCGATAAACCGGTCACGATCGGCTGAATTCTACCGAGGCGGACCCCCGCGTCACCCGTCTCCGCGACCAGCCATGCCCACCCGGAGGCCGTGACACGCGGAAACACCACAGAAACGTGGTCAGGCTCACACACCGGTCTCACATGCTGGTCAGCCGCTCGTCAATCCGGTGATGATCAGGTCCAGCCCGGCGTGGAACTCCGCCTCGGGTCCGCTGTCCAGGGCCGCTTCCGCGATCTCGATGAGCCGGGGGAAACGGTCGGCGGGCAGGGCCCGCACCCGGGCGATGACCTCCTCGGCCGTCTCCTCCGGCGCGATGGACAACGGTCCGGCCAGCTCCGCCTGGGCGAACCCCATGACGAACCCCGACACCAGCCGGAACGCGATCAGCAGCCGCGCGCCGGACCGGCCGCCACGGGCGAGCGCGTCGAGCATGTCCTCGGCACCGGCCAGCGTCGGCAGGTCGAGGCTGCGCCGGGTCATGACGAGCGGGATGACGTCCGGGTGCGCGCGGAACGCCCGCCAGTGCGCCTCCGCGACGGCCCGCAGATCGGCCCGCCAGTCCGGGGACGGGACGCCGGGCACCGGGCGGACGGCGGTCATCACGGCCTCGACGAGGAGGCGTTCGAGACCGTCGCGCCCGTCCACGTAGTTGTAGATCGTCATGGCGCCGGTGCCGAGCGCGGCGGCCAGGTTCCGCATGGTCAGGGCCGCGAGCCCCTTCTCGTCCACCAGCGCCAGCGCGGCGGCCCGCAGCCGGTCCTCACTGAACTTGCGCGGTGCGGCCATGACGCCCCTCCCTCTCGCTGCTTGACGTACGTACATCGTACGTGTTGAGCTGGGGAAGAGATTACGTACGCCGTACGTGATATGGCTTCCGGAACGAGGGGGACTCCTCATGGCTGTGGCCGAACGCCCGGCGACGCTGGGCGGAAAACTGCTGACCGTCGTGCTGACCGTGCAGTTCATGGTCGCGCTCGACGTCTCGGTGGTGAACGTGGCGCTGCCCGACGTCAGGACCGATCTCGGCTTCGACGACGCGGGCCTGACCTGGGTCGTCAACGCCTACGCGCTGACCTTCGGCGGCCTGATGATGCTCGGCGGCCGGCTCGGCGACATCGCGGGCCGCCGCGTCACGCTGCTCGGCGGGCTCGCCGTCTTCGGACTGGCCAGCCTCGCGGGCGGCCTGGCGCAGAACCCGGCCGCGCTGATCGCCGCCCGCGCCGTGCAGGGCATGGGCGCCGCGGCGCTGACCCCGGTCGCGCTGGCGCTGCTGACCACCGGCTTCCCGCCCGGCCCCGCGCTGAGCCGCGCGCTGGGCCTGTGGGGCGCGACGGCGGCGGCGGGCGGCGCGGTCGGCGTGCTGGCGGGCGGCGTGCTGGCGGAGGGGTTCGGGGGGCGGGCGGTGATGCTCGTCAACGTCCCGATCGTCGCGTTCGCCCTCGTCACGGGCCTGCGGCTGGCACCGGACCGGCGCGAGGGCCCGGCACCGAGGATGGACCTGGGCGGCGCGCTGCTGGTGACGGCGGGCGCGGCGGCGCTGGGGCTGGGGGTCGTCCGCACCGGCACCGTGGCGTGGGGCTCGGCGGAGACCCTGCTCACGCTGGGCGCGGCGGCCGTGCTGCGGGCGGCGTTCGTGGCGGTCGAACGGCGGTCCCCCGAGCCGCTGTTGCGCATAGGCCTGCTGCGGCGGCGGCCGGTGCTGGCCGCGAACCTGTTCATGATGCTGCTGTTCTCGGCCCAGTTCGCGGCGTTCTACTACACGTCGCTCTACCTGCACGAGACCCTCGGCTACGGACCGGCGCGGACCGGCCTCGCGTTCCTGCCGTTCTGCGTCGGCATCGTGATCGGCTCGGCCTTCTCGGCGCGGACCGCCGCCCGGTTCGGCCTGCGACTGCTGCTGACGCTCGGCGGAACGTTCGCCGCGCTCGGATTCCTGTGGATGGGCGCCGCGTTCGACGCGAACGGCGGCTTCCTGGCGGCCATCCTCGGCCCCACGCTGATCGCGAGCGTCGGCATCGGCATGTGCTTCGTGCCGCTCGGCACGGCGTCCACGGCGGGCGTGGACCGCCGCGAGGCGGGCATGGCCTCGGGGGTGATCAACAGCTCACGGCAGGTCGGCGGTTCGATCGGCCTGGCCGTACTCGCCACGCTCACCAGCCCGATCACCGTGGCGGGCGGCCTGCTCCTCGTCGCGGCGGCGGTCGCGTTGACCCTTATGCCGGCCGACCGGCGGCCACGCCCGTGACGAACCGTGTGAACGCGGCGGGTGGGAAGGGGGGATGGGGGGGGGGGGGGGGCGGGGGGGCCCGGGGGGGGGCGGGGGGGGGGGGGGGGGGGGCCCCCGGGCCCGCCCCGCCCTCGCGGACGACGACGAAGGACTTCCGCCCGGGCAGGGGGGATTCGGCGCCGGTC
>NZ_LN929895.1:268125-522909 GCF_001493375.1 Streptomyces specialis | reverse complement strand
AAGATCACGAGCAGCATGAAGACCTATAATGTCCAATGGTATGGTTGACGTAGTAATTAGCAGTTCATGCTTAAATGAAGGGGGAAGCGGCGAAGACAACACGTTCCTCTGCGTCGGCAGCGTGAGATGTGTATGAGCGACAGGTCCCGGAGGTGGACCGTGTGCGGGGTGGTCGCGACCTCGACGCAGGCACTGCCTTCGTCGTCGCTGTGGCTGGACTTCCGCCAGGACAGGGCGACTTCGACGCAGGCACTGCCGTCGCCGTCGCTGTAGCTGGACTTGAACCACGTCAGTTCACCGTTCACGGCTCATCCACCCATCAGTCGATGTCTGCATGAGCATTCCCTGACGGTGGGTCAGCATGCCGGATCGGCCTGGTGGGGTCCGAGGCGCTCACCAGGCCGATCGACGGCGGTGGCGCTGATCCCTAGGCCAGGCGACCGGCGGCCACGCCCGTGACGAAGGGCGCGAAGGCGGCGGGCGCTATGGCGAGACGCGGCCCGGCGGGAACCTTGGAGTCCCGGAGATGCACGGTGTTCGGCGTGGTCGCAACCTCGACGCAGTTGCTGCCCTGGTCATCGCTGTAGCTGGACTTCCGCCAGGACAACGCGACTTCGACGCAGGCGTTGCCCTCGCCGTCGCTGTAGCTGGACTTGAACCATGTCAGCTCATCGCTCAAAGCTCATCCACCAATCGCTCGATGAAACGCACCGACTCCTCAGCGTTGAGGGCCTGCATGCGGATCATTCCATAGCGCTGGGCCAGCATGCTGACCTCGTCTGGCTCCGAGCTGAACTGACTCAATGCTTGCCCCTCCACCAGGGTGTAGCGCTCGTGGTCCTGCATCTCCAGCAGAACCATCGGGCCGACCAGAGCTGGTGGAACGGTTCGAGCAAAAGGCAATACCTGAAGGGAGACATGGCGCAACCCGGCCACGTGCAGGAGGTGCTGGAGTTGCGCCTTGTGCACCTCGTCACCGCCTACCCGAGCCCGTAGCGCGGCTTCGTACAGGACGAAACTGCACGCTACGGGGGGAGTCTGCGTGAGCAGTGATGCGCGGTCCACTCGCGCTCTGACTTGCGCTTCGACAGTCTCGTCATCCTGCGGAGGGCTGCTGTTGCCGATCAGCGCTCGGGCGTATGCCTCGGTCTGCAACAGTCCGGGGATGAGCGTGGTCTCGTACGAGTTGAGCGCCACGGCGTTGCTCTCGTGGGCGAAGTAGTCACGGGATCGCTCGGGGAACTTCCGTTCCTTCTTCAGGTAGCCGAGGCCCGCGAGGAGCTTGCCTTCCGCGCCGCACATCTCGTCGGCGATCTCGGCGAGGCGGCGCGGGACCGGACGGCGGCCCTGTTCAATGGATTTGACGGTGTCCACGGAGTACCCCCCGGCCTCCGCGATGTCTTCCCTGCGTACCTGGGCGAAGTTGCGCCACAACAGGAACTGGTTGCCGAAGTACCGGTAAACAACGGGCAGTTGGGGGTCCCTGGCCATCGTGTCACCTCTCCCGTGGGTCGTACCCACTGTCAGTACCCACGTCGTCACTCCGCAGAGTATGGCCCGGCGCGGGAGCTTGGCAGCATGAAGAGGCAAACTTCCGCTCTTTCGTGGGCGGTGCAGTCCGGGGTATGCGGGGACGAGGCCAGGATGCGCTGGCGGCTGGGACGGGCGGTCGAGGTGCCCGTCGGGACGTTGTGGGAGGTCGTGCGGGTGTCGCGGCCGGTGGCCACGGGGGCCATCGAGCGCTTGCGGCACGACGGGGTGGCGCTGGGGCTGGCGCTGGAAGTTCCATCGAACGGGTCAGTCGAGTTCGTGGTCCCGTGCGGAACGGCGCAGAGCTGGCCGCCCGTTCCCGAGACGGGAACCGTGGTGGACGGCCTGATGCGTTGGCCCGCCGCGAAGGTGAGCGTGGCGAACGGGCAGCGGACGATGTGCGGGCGGCAGTGGCTCGTTTCCCCCGTCGTGGCGGACGCGCTGACGACGGACGGGGACGCGTTGTGCGAGGCGGTCGTCGCGTCGCTGGCGCACCTGGCGTTCGCGGAGCTGCCGGAGTTCGCGACGACGGTGCGCGGCCGTTCCGTCGAACTCCCGACGACGATCGCGGGCATCCGGGCCGCGCTGCCGGAGGACCGGCAGGCGGCGGTCGCGGCGGGGGGCGAGAACGCGCCCGCGCGTGACCTGTACGTGGTGCTCGGCCACTGGGCGACGCAAACAGGCCCGGCCCCCCGCGCGAACGCCGGTGCCCGGCCGCCGGGCGAGGCGGAGGGCGGGTCCGTTCGGCGGGGTCCCCACGGTGCCCGTTCGGGCATGCCGGTGGGGCGGTCTGCACGTACTGTTCCGGTATGGGCGAATCGCCGCGTTCGAGCACTGAGGTGCTGGATCCGCTGCTGGTCGAGGCGGTGCGGGAGACCGGGGCCTACGGCGGCGCCGTTCTCCTGCTGCCGCCGCCCGGCGGCGACGGCGACGGCGAGGCGCGGGTGCTGCGGCTGGCGGTGGTGACCGGCGTGCCGCCGTCGTTCGCCCGGCCCTGGCGGCGGGTCGGGATCGACATCGCGACGCCGCTGGCCGAGTCGGTGCGCGAGCGGCGGCTGATCTGGATGGGCGTCGGGGAGCTGGCCCGGCGCTACCCGCAGGCGGCGGTCGCGGTGCCGTATCCGTTCGCCCTCGCGGACGCGCCGCTGCTGACGGGCGACACGTGCTGGGGCGCCCTGGTGCTGCTGTGGTCGGGCGCGCACCCGCCCGAGCCGGCCGAGGAGGAGCTGGCGGCGATCGAGGCCGCGCGGCGGCGGCTGGCGGGCGCGCTGGCCGCGGCGGCGGAGGCGGGACGGCCGGTGGTGGCGGGCGACGAGCCACGGTTCGTCGCCCGGCCGCGCGGGCGGACGCCGGGGCCGGCGGAGGCGCTGGCGGCGGTCGATTTCGCGGAGCGGCTGGCGGCGGGGTGCTGCGCGCTGGTCCTGGACGGGCGGATCACGTTCGCCAACCGGGCGGCGGCCGAGCTGCTGGGGGCGGAGGTGTCCGGGCTGGTCGGCTCGTATGTCCGGGAGGCGCTGCCGTGGCTGAGCGCCGCCACGTACGAGGACCGGTACCGGGCGGCGGCGCTGAGCCAGGAGCCGACGTCGTTCACGGCGCGGCGCCCGCCGGACCGGTGGCTGCGGTTCGAGCTGTGGCCGGGGCCGGAGGGCATCAGCGTGCTGATCGTGGCGACCGAGCCTCCGGCCCGGGGCGAGGAGGACGTGTCGGTGCAGCCGGTGGGCGGCTCGGAGGAGGTGAGCACGCCGACGCTGACCGGCGCGTTGTCCCACCTGATGCAGCTCGCCGCGACCCTCAGCGAGGCCGCCGGGGTGGAGGCGGTGGTCGAGCTGGTCGCGAACCAGCTCATGCCGGCCTTCGGCGCGCAGGGGCTGGTGATGTTCATGTCCGAGGGCTCACGGCTGCACATCGTCGGGCACCGCGGCTACAGCGACGAGGCGATGGAACGGTTCGAGGGCGCGCCGCTCGGGACCCCGCCGACGCCCGCGACGAACGCGCTGACCAGCGGCGTTCCCCGTTTCTTCTCCACCCCGGAGGAGCTGGCGCGCGAGTACCCGGGCGTTCCGGCGATCGTGCGGAAGGCGGCGTGGGCGTACCTGCCGCTGGTCACCCTGGGCAAGCCGGTCGGGTGCTGCGTCCTGTCCTACGACGAGCCGCGCGACTTCCCCGACGACGAGCGCGCCGTTCTCACGTCCCTCGCCGGGCTGATCGCCCAGGCCCTCGAACGCGCCCGGCTCCACGACGCGACGCAGACGCTCGCGCGCCGCCTCCAGGACGGGCTGCTGCCGCGCAAACTGCCCGACATCCCCGGCCTGGCGGTCGCCGCCCGGTACCTGCCCGCGACGCGCGGCATGGAGATCGGCGGCGACTTCTACGACCTGATCCGGCTGGACGGCGGGCCGACCGTGGCGGCGACCATCGGGGACGTGCAGGGGCACAACGTGACCGCCGCCGCGTTGATGGGGCAGGTCAGGACGGCGGTGCACGCGGCGGCGGGCGCGCCGCCGGGGGACGTGCTGGCGCGGACGAACAAGCTGCTGACGGACCTGGACCCGGGGCTGTTCACCAGTTGTCTTTATATCGACATCGATCTGGGGCGGCAGCGGGCGCGGCTGGCGAACGCGGGGCACCCGCCGCCGTTGCTGCGGCACCCGGACGGGGAGGTCACGGTGCTGCGGATGGCGCCGGGGCCGCTGCTCGGGATCGTGCGACGGGCGGACTATCCGTCGATCGAGGTGCCGTTCCCGCCGGGGGCGGTGCTGGTGCTGTACACGGACGGGCTGGTGGAGACGCCCGGCATCGACCTGGACGTGGCGACGGACGAGCTGGCCGGGCATCTGGCGCGGTTCGGGTCGGCGGACCGTTCGACGGGGGACGTGGCGGACGAGTTGCTGCGGCACGCGCGGCAGACGGCGTCGCGGAGCGACGACATCGCGCTGCTGCTGCTCAGCCCGCAGGCGGGGTGACGGGTTCCGGCCCGGTCGCGCCCTGGGGGGTGTCGTAGGCGGTGCGGGCGGCCTGGACCTGATCCATGTGCTCCTCGGCCCAGGTCTTGATCGCGCGCATCAGCGGCATGAGGTCGGCGCCGAGCGGCGTCAGCGCGTACTCGACGCGGACCGGGACCTCCGGGATCACCGTGCGGGTGATCAGGCCGTCCCGCTCCAGGTTCCGCAGGGTCTGGGTGAGCATCTTCTGGCTGACGCTGGCGAGGCGGCGGGACAGCTCGCTGTAGCGCTGCGGGCCGTCCGCGAGGGCCGTGACGGCGAGGCTGACCCACTTGTCGGCGATCCGGTCGAGGAGCTGGCGGGTGGGGCACTGGGCGATGAACGCGTCATAGGCGGCGGCACGGACGGCCCGGCGCTGGGCGGCGGTCTGGGTCGGGGGCATGGGCGATCCCTTTCTCTCCGGGCAGCATGATACGCACCTTGGGGTGCCTACTTCCTTTTGGAGAGCAGCTCTTTTTAGGGTCGTGCTTGTTCGGTTGCTGGGATTTCGGTTCTTGGGATCTCGATTCTTCGATGCGGAAAGGTGAGTGGGGATCATGCGCGCAGTCGTCGTTCGTGGCTTCGGTGGGCCGGAGGTTCTGGAGACGGTCGAGGTGCCGGTGCCCGAGCCGGGGCCCGGTCAGGTCCGGATCCGCGTCGAGGCCGCCGCCGTCAACCCGGTCGATGTCGCGACGCGCAGCGGCTTCATGGTCGAGGCCGGGCTGATGGCGCCGCGCGAGGTGACCGGCATCGGCTGGGACGTCGCCGGGACGATCGATGCGGTGGGGCCCGGGGTGGACGGTCACGCGGCCGGGGACCGTGTGATCGGGCTGCGGGACCGGCTGGACCTGCCGCTCGGCACGTACGCGGAGTACGTGGTGCTGGACACCACCGCCGTGGCGCCCGCCCCGGCCGGGCTGACGGCGGTCGAGGCCGCGACGCTGCCGTTGAACGGGCTGACCGCGTGGCAGTCGCTCGACCACCTGCGGGGGCTCGGGGTGGACGCCGGGGACACGGTGCTTGTTATGTCTCTTATCCACACCTGACTCTTGCGACGATGAGGAATATGGTGACGTATTGTGTTGCTGCCTCTCCTATACCGACTGGTAGCGATCTTGGCTATCTTGACCAGGCCGCTCGGGCGTTGGCGTGCGGCAAGGGAGGAGAGGGTGTGTGGGAGAGATCATGGCAAGAGCAGGAGCGCGACGAGCGACGTCGTGGGCAGCGTCGGATGTGTATGGGAGCCCGCACCGGCCGTGTCCGGCCCGTGCGGGGCTGGGCGCGGCCGGTTCCGTTCTCCCGGTCTTGTCGGTCGGCGCGCGGGGTCAGTCGTTGCGGGGTCAGTCGTTGCGGGGCTTGGTGAACTCCTCGATCAGCACGGGGTATTGCTCTTTGCCGTGGCCGGCGGCGATCGCGCGGTCGGCCATCGCCTTGAACAGCTTGGGCAGTTCGGCGTTCACCCCGACCGCCTCGCTCTCCTCGATCAGGTGCTCCATCGCCCGGGCGTCCGTTTCCAGGGCGGAAACCTCGGCCGGGAAGGAGCCGTTGTCGATCTGCTCGGCGTACCCGGGGAGCCACGTGGCGACCCCGGTGGCGATCTGCTGTGCGAACGGCGCGTACGTCGCGGCGTCGACACCGGCCGTGCGGAGCATGGCGGTGCCCTGGAGCCACGCGTTGAGGACGCTCCACATCATGGCGAGCCCGGCCACGTCGTACAGCGACGCCAGCCCGTGGTCCTCCCCCAGGTAGGTGACGGTGCCGAGCGCGCCGAGTGCCGGCGCGTGGGTGTCGAAGTCCGTCCGGGGCCCGCTGTGGAGGATCACCGCCTCGGCGGTGCCGATGGCCGGCGGGATGGCCATGATGGCGCCGTCGAGATAGCGGGCGCCGCGCTGTTCCGCCCAGCGCGCGGCTTCCCTGGCCTGGGCCGAGCTGCCCGAGGTCAGGTTGACCAACGTCGTGCCGTTCAGGCTGACTTCGTTCGCGCCGAGCAGGTCGTACAGGGCCGCGTAGTCGGTGACGCAGACGATCGTCAGCGAGCCCGCCTTGATCGCGTCCCCGACCGTCGGCGCCAACCGCGCTCCCCGGGCCACCAGTTGGTCGGCCTTGGAGGGCGTACGGTTCCGCACCGTCGTGGGATGCCCGGCCTTCAGGAACGCACCGGCGAGTGCCTGGCCCATCAGGCCGAGTCCGATGACTGTCACGGGTGTTGCGGGGCTGTTGTCCATGGCAGCATCGTCAACGTTCATACCGGTATGAAGGTCAAGCGGGGGATCGCGATGCGGATCGGGGAACTGAGCCGGCGAACGGGCGTCCACACCCACCAGTTGCGGTACTACGAGGCCCAGGGCCTGCTGGAGGCGGACCGGGGCCCGAACGGTTACCGCGAGTACCGCGAGGACGCCGTGCTGCGGGTGAAGCAGATCCGACACCTGCTCGGCGCCGGTCTGTCCTCCGAGGACATCGCGTACCTGCTGCCCTGCGCGCTCGGAGAGGCACCGGAGCTGGTCGGCTGCCCGGAGCTGCTGACCGCGATGCGCTCCCGCCTCCGGCGCCTGGACGACCAGATCAACCAACTCACCCAGTCCCGCACGACCCTGGCCGCCTACATCGACGCGGCGGAGCGCACGGGCAGCGAAACCTACCCACCCTTCGACGGCGCCGACTTGGCCCCTGTTCCGGCCTGACCCGGAACGGTGCGTCGCGGCGGGGTCGGGGGTGGGGGCGGCTCTTTTACACATCTGACGCTGCCGACGAAGAGGATAGTGTAGATCTCGGTGGTCGGCGGATCATTAAAACGAACATGAGAAACGGCCTGCCGGAACGGTGCGTCGCGGCGGGGTCGGGGGTGGGGCGGGCGTGGCCGGTGGCCGAGGTCCGGACCCGTCACCGTTGCCGTTGCCGTTGCCGTGACCACGCCCGGGCGGCTACTCCGCCCAGACCCGGGCCCTCCACCGCGACCTGCGCGGGCCCCTCCCGTCAGGGGAGCGGACTTCGACCGGCAGGGACCTCAAAGATGAGTTCGAGACCGTCCTCGTCGTCCCACTGTTCGCCGACCTCCACGAAACCGAAGCCGGAAATCGTGGCCAAGGACGCCACGTTGTCCGGACTGATCGTCGCCCGTACGGTCGTGACCGCGGGCTCTGCGGCGGCCCGGCGCAGCAACTCGATCAGCATGGCCCGCGCGTACCCCTGGCGACGGAACTCAGGAGCGACCGAGTAGCCGATCTCGACCATGCCCACCTCATCGGGGGGCCCGTGGAAGCCGGCGTGCCCCACGACGAAGCCCTCGTCCCCGACTACCGCCTGCCGCGCCATCCACCGAGCGTGGTCGGGATCCGCGGCTATCTGACCGAGCCGGAACCTCCACAGCCACCGCGCCCTGTCGTTCACGAAGTACTCGGTCAGAGCCACCCCGGCCTTCCTGCCGGCCTCGGGCAGGTCCCCGTCGAGCAGAGCGGACATCACCTCGCCGGACAACTCGACGAAGCGCACACGCTTCGGGCTGACGGGGAGCGGCCTGTGGCGCCCTGCTTCGTCTGTCACTGCGCCGATGTTCGGGGAACGCCCGGAAGGCGTCCAGCGGATTTCGCCCAGTGGCTGGTCGCCCGCGACACAGGGCAGGCGTCTGGGCCGTGACCGGAGGCGGCCGGTTCCCGCTCCCGGGGCCGAGCACTCGCGCCGCTGAAGTGAGCCCCGCCCGTCAACCGGGCTCGGCGCGACGCGGCTCATGAGGCGATCGGGCGGCCGGACAGGGAGGCGAGTTCGGCGAAGAAGGCGCGGTAGAGGGGTTCGTCGGCGGTCGGGATCTCCACGGTCGCGAGCAGATGCCGGGAACTCGTCGTACTGGCGTAGAGCGGTTCGTCGAGCTGCTCGACGTGGCCGAAGTGCAGCCGGGTCACGCCACCTTCCCGCGCCTCGGCGCGTACCTTCACCCAACTCAACGGCGTGCGGTAGGAGCCGATGACCCCGGAACGCCGGAACAGCTCGAACACCCCGTGGTCAACGCGCAGTTGCACGCCGTCGCGCTCGAAGACCTTCGACATCACCTCAGACCACCCGCCGACCGACAAGCGCGGCCACACCCGTGAAGTACTCCCGGAACAACACCTCATCACCGGGCGGCACCCGAACCACCGGCGAGGTGTTGTACCGAAACACGGACCGATCCGTCCCATAGAGCGCGGCCTCGGGATCCCGCACGACACCGAAGAACAACTGGCCAGGCTTGTCGGGCTTCTTGTAGTACGCCAGCACACCGAGCCAACGCAGGGGAACCCGAAACCCGCCTTCCCCCCCACTGGCCAGATCGAACAGCTCAAACACCCCCCGATCAGCCCGCAGATGCAAGTCCCCATACTCGAACACCAACGGCTCCATACCCAAAAGCTACGCCGTTCCCAAAACAACCATCCCCGCGCGTGCGGGGAGCACCTCGCCGCGACCATCCACGCCAAGGCGGTTCCGGGACCACCCCCGCGCGTGCGGGGAGCACTGGGTGCGCCAGGCGTCGTCCTGTGCGCGGCGGGGACCATCCCCGCGCCTGCGGGGAGCACCGCTCTCCGGGGTGAGTGGTGATGCTACGCGCGGGACCATCCCCGCGCGTGCGGGGAGCACTGTCCGGCCTCCGCCGCGATCAGGGTCAGCGAGGGACCATCCCCGCGTGCGGGGAGCACGCCCTCCCCGAGATCGCCCTCATCGATCGGGAGGGACCATCCCCGCGCGTGCGGGGAGCACTTGTCGGGCAGCCGGAACGCCGCCTCCACGCCGGGACCATCCCCGCGCGTGCGGGGAGCACCCTCGATCTCCGGCAGAGTCACGAGGGTGACCGGGGACCATCCCCGCGCGTGCGGGGAGCACGGCACCTGGCTGCGGATGCTGAGGGTCAGTCCGGGACCATCCCCGCGCGTGCGGGGAGCACGGTCCACCTCTTTCTTTCTCGTTCGTCGAGTTGGGACCATCCCCGCGCGTGCGGGGAGCACCCCAGGCGGTTCTCCTACCTGAGCAGCACGTGAGGACCATCCCCGCGCGTGCGGGGAGCACCTCCTGAACCGGGCCGCCTCAACTCCGGTGCCGGGACCATCCCCGCGCGTGCGGGGAGCACTGGAGGGCGTCACGGTGATCCCGGCCAAGCGGCGGACCATCCCCGCGCGTGCGGGGAGCACGCGCGCACAGGAGCCCACCGCCCCCGGTGG
Source organism: Streptomyces specialis (assembly GCF_001493375.1). Taxonomy (GTDB): domain Bacteria; phylum Actinomycetota; class Actinomycetes; order Streptomycetales; family Streptomycetaceae; genus Streptomyces; species Streptomyces specialis. The sequence continues at coordinate 513,206 of NZ_LN929895.1, read as the reverse complement.
AAGGGACCATCCCCGCGCGTGCGGGGAGCACCTCGCGGTCGTGCACGGCCGGACGGTGAAGGTGGGACCATCCCCGCGCGTGCGGGGAGCACCGGTACCGGGTCGAGGACGCCACCGTCACCGCGGGACCATCCCCGCGCGTGCGGGGAGCACTTTGCTGAGCTGGGCTTTTAGTTGCTGTGGGGGTCGGTTTTCAGCGCTTGGTCCGAGTCCGGCATCTGGGGACGACCGGGCCGTATGTGTGTCAAGTGGCCTCCTGGGCAGCGGAGTTCGGAGTGTTCGGGGCTCAGCCTTTGGCGTGCCGCGTCCTGTCGCGGAGGCGCCCGCCGTCGCGTTGCGCGGCCGTGCCCGTGGCAACCGTTGGAGTGCCGCCCAGGCCCAAGGGGCTCGCCCCCACGCTGGGCCGAACGGGTGATGGGCGCGGCGGAGACCGGTCAGGACTTCGCGGTGGTCCGCAACCCCAGCGGGGCGGCGATCTCCGCCTCCATGACGCGGCCGGCCTGGCGTTCCAGGTCACCGTCCTCCGCGTCGCTGTCCGTGTCCAGACCGTCCAGCTCGGCGAGCGGCGTGTCCAGGCGGACATGCGCGACGAGGGACTGGAGGGCGCGGAGGGCGGCGCTGGCGGTGGGGCCCCAGTTCGACAGGTAGGAGAACTGCCACCACCACAGCGCCTCGCTGACGCGGCCCGCGCTGTAGTGGGCCATGCCGTGCCGCAGGTCGCTGATGATGTCGGCCAGGTCGTCCGAGATCCGCGCGGCAACGGGCGTGCTGCGCGGAACGTAAGGGTCGAACACCTCGGAGTACACGTCGATCGGCGCCAGCAGCTCGGCCAGCCGCTCGCGCAGCTCGTCCATGTCCGGCTCGGGGCCCGTGTCGGGCTCGTACCGCTCCTCGGGAACGATGTCCTCGTACGCGCCCAACCGGCCACCAGCCAGCAGCACTTGGGAAATCTGGAGCAGCAGGTACGGTACGGCGCTGTCGGGATCGTCACCCCGGGCGACCTCGGTGACCGCGACGATGAAGCTCTCGACCTGATCGGCGATCTGGACGGCGAACTCGTCCGGGCCGTCGATACCGGCGCTCAGGCCACCGGCCCCGAGGACCGGGCCGCCGGTGACTGGACGGTCCGTGACCCGGCCGTCGATGACGTTGCCGTCGATGACGCTTTCGTCAGTGGCCGGGCCGCCGGTGGTCGATCGCTGCGGCATCGCTTCGGACATCACGTGGTCGCCTCCCCAAAGGTCCTCGCAGGTGCGACGGGCGCACACGGAACGTGCGCGTCCGTCCGCGCGTGGATTCGCGCGCCCGTCGGTGCGCCCGCGCCGGCATCGCCTGCATTACACATCAAGCAGCCGTCTACCCTCGAAGGCGCGTCCCAAGGTGACCTCGTCGGCATACTCCAAGTCTCCCCCGACCGGCAGGCCACTGGCTAGCCGGGTGACGCGAAGGCCCAGTGAGCTGACCATGCGCGCCAGGTACGTCGCGGTGGCCTCGCCCTCCAGATTCGGATCGGTGGCGAGGATCAGCTCCGTGACCGAACCGTCCGCCAGACGCGCCAGCAGCTCCCTGATCCGCAGATCCTCGGGGCCGACGCCGTCGATGGGGCTGATGGCACCGCCCAGCACGTGATACCGCCCGCGGAACTCGCGGGTGCGCTCGATGGCGACCACGTCCTTGGGCTCCTCGACCACGCAGATGACCGTACGATCACGGCGCGGATCGACGCAGACACGGCAACGCTCCTCCTGCGCCACGTTCCCGCACTCGGCGCAGAACCGGACCCTCGCCTTGACCTCCGTGAGCGCGTGCGCGAGACGGCGGACGTCGGCGGGCTCGGCCTGGAGGATGTGGAAGGCGATCCGCTGAGCGCTCTTCGGGCCGACGCCCGGGAGTCTGCCCAGCTCGTCGATGAGCTCCTGGACTACGCCCTCGTACACGTCAACGCCCCGCCCTCTCGCCTCTACCTGTGGCTAGCTGTGCTGCTCTCAGAACGGCAGCCCGGGGAGGCCACCGCCACCGCCGAGCCCCTGCGCGAGCGGGCCGAGCTTGACCTTGGCCAGCTCCTGGGCCGCGTGGTTCGCGTCGCGGACCGCGGCGATCACGAGATCCGCGAGGGTCTCGGTGTCCTCCGGATCGACCGCCTTGGGGTCGATCACCAGATCGGTCAGCTCGCCGGCGCCGGTGACCGTGGCCCTGACCAGGCCACCGCCCGCGCTGCCCTCGACGGGCGTCTCGGCCAGCTCCTGCTGCGCCGCGGCGAGATCCTGCTGCATCTTCTGGGCCTGCTGCAACAACTGCTGCATATCGACCCCACCACCGGGGAACACGGCCTCACTCCTGGCTCGTCGGCAACGGTGCGTACCCCTTGAGCCTACGGGCTCGGGCCGTCCGGGTCTCACTCGTGGTGGAACTCCTCGATAACGGTCGCCCCCAGTTCTCTGACGATCAGCTCATACCCGGCGAGGGCGCTGTCGGTCAGGTCCGGATCGTCCTCCTCCGGCACGTCGTCCTCGACGGCGACGGGCGGGGGTGGCGGGGCCTGGACCGGCGGCGGAGCCGGGGCGGGCGGGGGGGGGGCCGCCGCCCGGCCTTTATACACATCTCCGAGCCCACGGGGGGGCGGGGGGCGGCGCCGGGGCGGCAACCTCCACCTGCACCCCGACCGGCGGCCCGGCCACGTCCACGACCGGTGCCGGCGCCACGGGCGCCACCGGGCCCACGCCCCGCTCCAGCCGCTCCAGGCGGCTGAGCAGCGCCCGCTCGTCCCCGTACGCCGCCGGGAGCAGCACGCGGGCACAGATCAGCTCCAACTGGAGCCGCGGCGAGGTGGCCCCCCGCATCTCCGTCAGGCCCGTGTTGACCAGGTCGGCCGCCCGGCTCAACTCGGCCGGGCCGAGCCTGGTGGCCTGCGCCCGCATCCGCTCCAGCACATCCGCCGGGACGTCGATCAGCCCCTTGTCGGCCGCCTCCGGCACGGCCGCCAGGATCAGCAGGTCCCGCAACCGCTCCAGCAGATCCGTGACGAACCGGCGCGGATCGTGCCCGCCCTCGATCACCCGGTCCACTATCCCGAACGTCGCCGCGCCGTCCCCGGCCGCGAACGCGTCCACCACCGCGTCGAGCAGCGCCCCGTCCGTATAACCGAGGAGCGCCGTCGCCATCTCGTACGTGACCCCGGCCTCCCCGGCGCCGGCCAGAAGCTGGTCCATGACGGACATCGAGTCCCGCACCGACCCGCCCCCGGCCCGCACGACGAGCGGCAGCACCGGCCCGGCCACCGGAATGGCCTCGCTCTCGCAGACCTCCGCCAGATAGTCCCGCAACGTCCCGGGCGGCACGAGCCGGAAGGGATAGTGGTGCGTGCGCGACCGGATGGTCCCGATGACCTTCTCCGGCTCGGTGGTCGCGAAGATGAACTTCAGATGCTCCGGCGGCTCCTCGACCACCTTCAGCAGGGCGTTGAACCCCGCCGGGGTGACCATGTGCGCCTCGTCGATGATGTAGATCTTGTACCGGCTGCTCGCCGGGCCGAAGAACGCCTTCTCGCGCAGATCCCTGGCGTCGTCCACACCACCGTGCGAAGCGGCGTCGATCTCGATGACATCGATGGACCCCGGCCCGTTCCGCGCGAGATCCCGGCACGACTGGCACTCCCCGCACGGCGTGGGCGTAGGGCCCTGCTCGCAGTTGAGACACCGGGCGAGAATGCGCGCGCTGGTCGTCTTCCCACAGCCCCGCGGCCCGCTGAAGAGGTACGCGTGATTGACACGGTTGTTCCGCAGGGCCTGCTGGAGCGGGTCGGTGACGTGCTCCTGCCCGATGACCTCGGCGAAGGTCTCGGGTCGGTAACGGCGGTACAGCGCGAGGGAGGACACGACTCCGACGATATCGGCCCCCACTGACACACGAGGGCCCCTCACGCACCTACCAGAGCTCACCTACCCTTGCTGCCTTCCGGCCCTGGGGGAGTTCAGCGAGATAGCACCGCGTGAGGGGCTGCCCCCAACCCTACCGGATCCCCACCCCACCCCCGGCCCCACCCAACGGGTTTTGTGTGTTTTTTTTTTTTTTTTTTTTTTTTCTTTTTTTTTTTTTTTTTCAAGCAGAAGACGGCATACGAGATTTCTGCCTGTCTCGTGGGCTCGGAGATGTGTATAAGAGACCAGCGCGAGCACCGTTCGCGGTCTTGTAAGGTGTGCGGCGGAGGATTCGCCTAGTGGCCTAGGGCGCACGCTTGGAAAGCGTGTTGGGTTCACACCCTCACGAGTTCGAATCTCGTATCCTCCGCCCAGCTCTCACCGGGCTGACCGAAGGCCCCGCCGCCATCCACGGCCGGGGCCTTCGGTGTGTGCGGTCTCGGTTCTGGTCGCAGTTCTGGTCTCAGTTGCCATGAGCGGGTCAGGGCCGAGGTGGGCCGACAGTGCCTGCAGCCTTGTCGAGCCATCTCGTCAGCCCATGGGTGGACCTCGACCGGCTTCGGACGGCAGAGGGAAGAACGATCATGGTCGCCGTGATCGCCGAGACAACGACGAGACCGGCGTCCGCCGAGCAACCCACTGCCATCACGCGGGCAGAGCACATCTGAGAGCGAGTTGAGGCTGGACGGGGCTCTCACAGCTTGACCGACACCGTCACTCGGAAAGAGCCGCACCCATCCGCGGTTCCAGAAACTGACATCACTTGCCAGGTATACGCCTGCCGGTGCGGGGAGTTGTCACCGCATGTGGTTCTCGAACCACTCCAGGATTCGCTCCGGATGGCGCTGGAACCATAGATAGCCGTCCCACATACCTCCGGCAGCGGATCCTCTGCGTCAGAGACCACCGCGGGAGAAGTCCGCCAGTTGATCGCCTGCCCCACCCCGAATCCTCACCCAGCAGTTCAGGGCATCTCACCGCCCGAGAACGCACGGGCCCTGCTCGGGCCCCGGCACGCTCTCAATGCGTCGCAGCGGCCCGTCAGGCGGAGTCATCTCGCACTTACGAAAACGGGGCCCCAGGCACTTCGCCTGCGTTCAACCCCGTCCACAGCTCATCGCCGAGGCGGCTCCGCGGCAGGTCGGGACGCCGGCAACCGCCCCCGGACAGACATCTTTCGGATGCCACCCATGCGCGCCGTGGACGAAGGGGCGGCTCCGGTCGTTGCCGCAGCGGTTTCACAGAGTCCCAGGCCCTGAAGCCTCTTCCGGTCACCGCGTCAGCGGCACCGCTAGGCCGGGAGGGAGAAGCCCTCGGGTGGCGCGCCCTGGACGAACAGCATGCCGACCCGGACCTTGTCCTTCCGTATCTCCCGGGCCCGCCGGTACTCGGGGGAGTCGTACCACTCCCGGATCCGGGCCATGTCGGGGAATTCGAGGACCACGAACCGGGAGGAGTCCCAGGTGCCCTCGACGGGCTCGGGCGTGGGTCCCGCGACCAGGTAACGGCCGCCGTGGTCGAGGATGGACCGCTGGGCTACGGGGGCGTAGGCCAAGCCGGCCTCCTCGTCGAGCACATCGACGTTGACGATGACGTAAGCGGGCATGAGTTCCCCCAGCTCTTTTGGACACGGCGTGTACTAATGTCACGGCGGAGACTACCGCATCCCTGTAACCTCCCAAGGTGAGCATCGACGAGGGCCGACACGTCGCGAGCACGATGAGCCGCCGGCAGCGGCTGCGGATCGAGACGAGCCGGGAGATCAAGGCCATCGCACTGCGGCAGATGGCGGAGGGAGGGCCCGGAGCGATCTCACTGCGAGGCATCGCCCGCGAGATGGGGATGACCGCTCGCGCGATCTACAGCTACTTCCCCACCCGGAACGACCTGATCACCGCGCTGATCAGCGGAATCGCCGCCTCGCTCGCCGAGGCGCTGGAAACGGCCAGCAACGCCGTCCCCGAGACCGACCCCGGCGGCAGGCTGCTGGCGTGGGGCCAGGCCCTGAGGGAGTGGGCACTGGCTCACCCGGAGAGCTTCCGGCTCTTCTACGGCCACCCCATCCCCGGCTACCAGCCCCCCGAGGACGGGCCGGTGGACCAGACGGCACGTCGCGTCTGCCGCGAACTCACGCGCCTTGTGGCCGCCGCATGGCCCCACGCCCGGCACCGCCAGCCCGAGGACACCTCCTGGTCCGACCTTCACCCCGACTACGTCACCAAGATCCAGGCGGACCTCCCGGACGTGCCACCCGCCGCGGCCGCGCTCGCGCTGCGCGTCTGGGGCCGGATGCACGGCCTGGTGGCCCTGGAGATCGACGGCCACATCCACCCCGTCGCGGGCAACCCGGCCGCCCTGCACCGCGCCGAGATGCTCGACCTCGTCAGGTCACTGGGCCTCTGACAGCTCCCTCCCGGGCGGCGATCATGTGACTGCCTGGCAGCCAGGTCGTTGTCCTGATGCGAGTCGGGGTGACTCGGACCGACCAGGAGTGGGAGCGGTCGCGCCCGTCTCGCCGGTCAGCAACGGGCGTGGGGGCAGATGGCGGGATCACCGGCAGGCCGTCAAGGGAATCGCACACCGGGTGTGGACCGGGGTGCGGCGGCGGAACCTGCCGGAACGGTACGGCCGTGGAAGACGGTCCACGAACGGCACTGTTGTGGCCGGCCGACGACACCCGGGAGCATCCCGCGCGATGGGTCCGGGCTGCGGCAGACGCCGCCGGGGGGCTGGTGGAGGTGGTGAAGAAGCTGAGGGACCGGGCCGGTCCCGAGGCGCGGCTACATCCACCTCGGCACCATCACCGGCCAAACCTCTGGAACCCGATCCACGGCCGGGGCCTTCGGTGTGTGGAGTCTTCAATTGGTCTTGGGCGTCCCCGACACGAGCTGGAGGGCGCGCCGGTGAGCGGTCGCGCGGGCGGCGGGGGTGCTTGGCGGTATCGAGGCCGCTCCGGGCCGTTCCCGCTCACTGGAGAGTTACACATCTAGTCACGTCTGGTCGTTGATGATGTCGACTCCGGAGCGTGCCCGGTCGGTGGCGGGGGCCACGAGGTGTCGGAGAGGCAGCACTCGAACGGGTGATCACCACGACGAACCAGGCGCGGACGCCGAGCGCGTCGATCAGGCCGCGTGGAAGGGCTCCGGTCACCGACGGGAATGGACGAAAAACCGTCACGGATGAACGATGGCTCGTAGGCTCCAAGCCGTGCACAGGACTCTGACGGAGCACGCCCGGTGTCTCTACGGAGACGAGTACCGACCCACGCCGCGATGCGAGACCGAGCATCGCGAGCACTACTTCATCCAGGAATTGACCTTCGCCGACCCGGACTCGATTCTCGCGATGCTCCATGAGTTGAGCCCGTTCCAGGTCGACGGCTTCTTGCCGGTCTGGGTGCGCAACCTGGCTTATCGACTCGTACTGTTGCAGCGGCCGGACGAGCCGGCACTGATGCGGGAGGCCGCTGAGAACCTCTGGTTGCACGGCCCCGATTGGGACCACATCGCCGCAGAACTCACGCGGCAAGCTGACGCCCTGGACGCGGACTGAGTTGGTGGCGTTAGTCGTGGCCTTCGCCTCCGACGTCTCCTTGCCGGCCACAGCTCCTTCCGCGGCGCGAAGGGCTTGAGCGCGGGCAGGTTCGGCACGAGATTCGCCCAGGCCGCGCAGCGGGCAGCAGCATCGGCGAGCGACAGGTACGGGGTGCGGATGCGGGACCAACTGCCGGAGGTGTCTCCGGCGATGGCCAGGCCGGGGCGGCTGATCGTCACCCAGCCGGGCACCGACGCCCTGGCCCACAGCCCCCGGGGACGGCTTCCGTCTCGCACTCACCCGCACCCACGAGGCCCTGACCATCGCGGTCGCCGACTCGGGCGAACGAGAGCGCGGTATACGCAGCGACAGCTCTCACCCCCGTCCTGATCACCCTGGTCCTCACTGTCACCATCTGCCGCAGCGGCATCCGGCAGATGGTGACGACGGGCCTTCTGCGGCCCTGCGTCTCACCGGACGTGCGTGAGGAGACCGCTCGGGCCCTGGGGCTCACATTCGCTTGGGCCCCGGGCGCAGTACAGCAACGGAGTACCGCAACCACCCCGACCGCTCCCGACGTCGCCGTAGCGACGTCAACCAACTGGCCCCGGCAGACCTCAAAGACTCGATCGCCTGGTTGGCAACGAGGCAGTCACCGTGGGCAGTTACTCCGGATACTGGTGCGGTGACGATGTACGTGAACGTTCGCAAAGGGTCCGATGAGGGCCCGCATCCCTGCCCGTGCTGTGGGTTTGTCACGCTCTCCGAGCGTGGTGGATACGAGATCTGCCCCGTGTGCTTCTGGGAGGACGACGGCCAGGACGATCAGGATGCCGACCGCGTTCGCGGAGGCCCCAACGGTCGGTTGAGTCTCACCCAAGCCCGGAGGAACTTCCACGCCATCGGAGCCTGCGACGAGCGTCACGCTCCACTGGTCCGGGACCCAGTGACGCGGGAGCACCCACTCCCGTGACAGTAGGGGGCGGCACCGGGTCCCGATCCAGAACCTGTTGTCTCGATCAGGGCGCGGGCGTGAAGCCATAGACATGCCGGGACGGAACGGGGAGCCGGGAGTCGTTGGAATCCAGCCCGCACAAAGGGTGAGCCGGATCGCCCGGGTTATGCCGGACGGCAGTACCGGCTTGGCCCTCACGCCCCACCCCATCACTCGGCGGATGGTCTGTGGTCACCAGGAGCGTTACTCCGGGAGCGTCCGCGTACTCCACCGCGAATAGCCGTCGACGACGACGCGTCTGACCGCTTGCGGGCAGCGCCATGGCTCCTCCTCGACCACCAGGACGCCCCTCGGGGCTTTCCCGTCTCGATCAGCACCGGTCACGGCCGTGCGGACAGCACCGCGACTCATGTCCTTTACGGTGTCCGGCCGCCGTTGGACGCAGGTGAACGGCAGCCTCTGCCCAGCTCTCACCGGGCTGAACGAAGGCCCCGCCCATCCATGGCCGGGGCCTTCGGTGTGTGGGGTTTCCGTTGGTCTTGGGCCTTCCCCGGGGCGCGTCCGGGGACGTTCGTGTGCCGCCGACGCGCGTCCGCCAGCTCCCTTCTCGCGTGACTCGTCGGGCGGGGGACGTCAGGGAGCCACGGTCATCCGCGAAGAACCGCAGGTCAGACCCGTGATCACCCCGCCTCGCTCCCGGCGTGGGACGTTCGCCGTCAGGGGCGTGCCGTGCAGCGGGCGCGAATGGCGGCAGGCAGGCGCATACTGGTCGTAATGACAAAGCCAGCCGCCCCGAGGCGCTACCTGCCCACCAGCCCCTTCAAGGCACCGGTCACGCCGCCCCCCGAGCGGTTCGCCGTGGGGGATCAGGTCACACACGACACGTACGGCTGCGGCCGAGTGATCGGCATCGAGGACGAAGTCGCGGCGCTCGTCGATTTCGGCTCGGTGCGAGAGCGGATCTTGAGTCCGTACACCAAGATGAGCAAGCTGTAGGACCGCCGTGCCCTCCCGGCATCCGGCTCCGTTCCCCCTATGACGATTGGAAGATCTCTCATCGAACCGCCCTGCCTGTTCTCCGCCCCGGAAGGGGCACCCTCCTATGCCACCGAGGCATCGCCACCCCCGGCGACGAACCCCTTCCAGGCCCCGGACTTCGGGGAGGACGAGACCTTCCTGATGGAGGACGCGCAGGCTTCCGTCCCGGACACGGGCACGGTTCGACGCGCGGCACGCTAGTTCCGGCCGGTGACCTCGGCTCGGCAGAGGGCCGGGCCCCTGGGTGGGGCCGCGGCTCTCGGGGGTGGGTTATGCCGGCCAGCCGCCGTAGGGCACGGTGATCAGTTCCATGGCGTGGCCCGACGGGTCCATGAAGTACACGCCGCGGCCACCGTCGTTGTGGTTGATCGCGCCGGGCTGTCGCGCGTGGGGGTCGGCGTAGTGTTCGATGCCGCGCTGCTTGATCTTGGCGTACGCCGCGTCGAACTCCTCCTCGGAGATCAGGAAGGCGTAGTGCTGCGAGGTGATCTTGTCCGCGGGCATCGTGGCGAAGTCCAACGTGACGCCGTTGGCCAAGTCGACCGCGATGAACGGGCCCCACTCGGTGCCGACTTCAAGTCCCAGCAGCTCCGCGAAGAACTCCGCGGACTCCCGGTTGTCCCGGGAATGGACGATCGTGTGGTTCAACTGAACTGACAAGGAATGCCTCCGAAGGCATCTCCGACACCTCCATGCCTCACCCAGCCGGTGACCGGCACGCGATGTCGCCAGGGATTCTAACCGCCGCGGCTCATGCGGTGCGGCTCGCGGCGGGGGCGTTCCAAGCTCAAGTCGGACGTTGCCCAGCCTCGTTCTTCCTCATGCGGCGTGGTTGAGGTGAGTGCCGACAGGCCATAGCGTGGTTCCGTAGTCGGCTGACCACGCAGGGGGTTGGGTATGGCGCGACCGTCCGACTGGAGTCCGGTCGGTATGGAGTCGGACCCGACACCGGGTGATCCTGAGCGGGTTCGTGAACTGGCCGAAGAGTTACAGACGTTCGCGGATGACGTGGGGGAAGCACTCGGCAAAATCCGGGGATTGGCTTCCGACCGTGCCGTGCTGGACTGGGCCGGGCTCTCGGCGGAGGCGTTCCGGTCGGAGTTCGACGGCGTTCCGGACAACCTGACCAAGTTGCAGACGTCGTACGACATGGCGGCCGACGCACTGGCGACGTACTGGCCGACGCTCCAGACAGCACAGGGGATGGCGGATCGGGCACTGGAGCGGGCCATCGAGGCGCAGGCCGATCTCGCGGGAGCGCAGGTCGAGTTGGGCGATGCCCAGGACTGGGTCTCCCGTGCCGGCGAGGAGGCCGAGCGCCTCCAGGACGAACAGGAGCAGGAAGTTCCGGAGCCGCCCTCGGAGTCGGAGGTGCGCGGCGCGGTCCGCGATCACCAGGCTGCCGAGGCCGCCGCCTCCGCGGCCCAGACCCAGGTCGCGGAAGCGGAGGAACGCCTGTCTGCCGCCCGTGACCTGGCCGAGCAGGCACGGGAGATGCGGGAGGAGGCGGCCCGTATCTGCGCCCGGGAGATCGACGAAGCCTCGGACGCGGGAATCCAGAACCGCAGTTGGTCGGAGGACGCTGTCGACTGGGCCGTCGACAACTGGGACACGCTCGTCGAGATCTGCAAGGTCGTCGTGGCCGTCCTCGGCATCGTGGTGATGATCATCGGCGGCCCTCTGGCCTGGGTGGTCCTCGCCGCCGCCCTCATCGTTCTCGCCGACACCCTCGTCAAGTACGCCAGAGGAGAGGCATCCCTGTGGGATGTCGCCTTCGCGGCCCTGGATTGCATCCCGGGTATGAAGGGGCTCACCACCGCCGGCGGGCTGCTCGCGATGGCACGGAACGCGCCCGGCATGCTCAGGAACATCACGGGCAACCTCGGCAGCCTGGCCAACTCCGCCCGGAGCCTGGCCACTCGGGGCATGACCACGATCGCCCGCGGCTTCGACGGCGCCATGCTCGATGTCGCCGGGGCCGTACGCGGTCTCGACAACAGCAGACCGGTGACGGACGGCGTGAAGGACGCGCTCCGCAATCTGAATCCGCAACTGTCGAGCCGGACATTCACTTCCGATCAAGGCCATTACTACGCCACCCGCGTTTTCGCCGGGGGCCGCCCCGACGGGCAGACCGTTTTCGCGGGGCATGGTTTTCTTGAGCGTGGAGCGGGCGATTTCGTCGTCCCCGAGGGCACGTCGATCTCGTTCTACGCCAATCACGGCGAGGCCCTGAACGGACTCGACGGAGTAGCGGTCGAAGGCGGCGTATATCCCGGTGGTGCGGTGGAGGTATTCAACGCCGGAGATGTCGTTCCCAATTACACTCTTGCCGCGCCGCAGAGCCCGTCGGGGGGTTTCAGCGTGTTCGAGAACTCGACGACAGTCGCGAACCGCACCAACCTGAGTGACCTGCTCGGCTCGAACATGGGGGACGTCCACTGGGCGGCCTGCCGGGAGCTGATGTGACCCACGTTAGGATTCCACTGTGATCGACGGGACTTACACGCGCGCGGAAAACGCCTGGGTGGGGACGAGCGCCGCCCTCGTCGTGCGCAAGGACGACCTGGAGCCGCGGACCGTCACGGAGCGTCTCGGCCTCGCCCCCACGAGGACCCGTCTGCCGGGCCCGGACCGCTGGCGCCCGGGTGGGGACGAGGCCGGGCTCTGGCTCTTCGAGTGCCACGAGACGCGCAAGAGTCTGCCGGAGCAGGTGAACGAGGTTTTGGACGTGTTCACGGCCAAGGCCGGCGAACTGCGTTCCCTCATCGACGAGGGCTACGATGCGACGCTTGCGCTCTTCGGTTTTGTGGGCGACGGTTCCGTGGTCGAGCTGTCGTCCGAAACGATCGCGCGTATCGTCTCGCTCGGAATTCCCCTGGAAGTCGGCGTCAGCACCAGCGAGCGTTAGGAGCGGCGGTCATGGAAAGCAACGCAAGGCAGTGGCAGTCGCTCAGCGTGGCACTGGAGATCACCGAAGGCGCTCTCGATCCGGAATCTCTCCGCGAGCGGCTGGGCACGGACATCGATTCGCTGTCCGCCGGCGGGGACGACCTCGCGGGGATTTTCGATGAGCTTCTTCTCCGGGTGACGCCTCTCGCGGGCGAACTGAGTGCCCTGCGCGCGGAAGGTTGCGAATTCCGGATCGCCGTCACAGGCCAGGTGGAATCCGGCGCCCGCCTCACGATTCCTTCCGGCGTGCTGGCCCGAGCGGCCGACCTCGCGCTGCCGCTGTCCTTCATCACGCGAGCGAACGTCTCCACGGAAACGGAAGACTTTCTCTCCTCGCTCGGTGGATCTGCTGGGATTCAGGAAGGCTGATTTCTTCTCGCGGCCCGGGCGAAGGTGACGGCGGATGCCGTCAGGCAACTGGTGCGCGTCATCGCCGGGTAAGACTCAACTTGCGTGCCATGCCGGGGCGTTGAGGTGCGGCTTGAGCGGTGGTCGCCTGCGGCGCCAGTAGCTCTGTGTCGCCTCGGCCTGCCCCGGCGACGGTGTGGGGCGCGGCGGCCGGTGGTGGCGGCCTTGTCGTTCCGCGACCGCGCCCTGGGAGGCATTCGCCCGGCGCCGACGGACGGCAAAAGCAAAGGCAAGGAGGTCACCCGCTCCTTGCCACTCTTAACGTATAGCGCACTGGGGGGCTTGTGGCAAGGCCCCGGTCGTGGTGCAGAATCACCGGCCTAGGCCGGAAATCGCGGAAATCAGTGATCCGCGCATTTGATACCGCTATGTCAACGTGCTCGGGGTGTGGTGTGCGCGCTGCCGGGCTGCGTGGGGCGGTCGGCCGGGATGGGGCTTTGTTCGCATGAGGGGGTTGTGATGTTTGACGTGATCGTTGTGGGCAGTGGGCCGACCGGTCTGATGCTGGCCGGGGAGTTGCGGCTGCACGGCGTACGGGTGCTCGTGCTGGAGAAGGAGACGGAGCCGAGCGGGCAGTCCCGCGCACTCGGTCTGCATGTACGCAGCGTCGAGGTGATGGACCAGCGCGGCCTGCTGGACCAGTTCCTCGCGCTCGGGCAGCAGTTCACGGTCGGTGGTTTCTTCGCCGGGATCGGCGAGCGGTGGCCGGAGCGGCTGGACACCGCGCACTCGTACGTTCTCGGTATCCCGCAGAGCACCACCGAGCGCCTGCTGGCCGAACGCGCCGCCGAACTCGGCGCGGAGATCCGGCGTGGCTGCGAGCTGGTCGGGTTCCGCCAGGACGACGAAGGGGTGACCGTCGAACTGGCCGACAGCACGCAGGTGCGCGCGCGCTACCTCGTCGGCTGCGACGGTGGCCGGAGCACCGTACGCAAACTGCTCGGCGTCGGCTTCCCCGGTGAGCCCACCAGGGTCGAAACGCTGCTGGGCGAGGTCGAGGTGACCATGCCGCCGGAGGAACTGGCTGCGGCGGTGGCCGAAGTACGCAAGGAGCACTCGCGGTTCGGCACCATGCCGCTGGGGGACGGGGTGTACCGCCTCATCGTTCCCGCCGATGGAGTGGCCGAGGATCGCTCGGTGCCGCCGACCCTTGAGGAACTCAAGCAGCAGGTGCGGGCGTTCGCCGGGACCGATTTCGGCGCGCACTCACCGCGCTGGCTCTCCCGTTTCGGCGACGCCACGCGGCTGGTCGAGCACTACCGGACCGGCCGGGTGCTGCTCGCCGGGGACGCGGCCCACGTCCACCCGCCGACCGGCGGGATGGGGCTCAACCTGGGCATCCAGGACGCGTTCAACCTCGGCTGGAAACTGGCCGCCGACCTCAACGGCTGGTCTCCGGAAGGGCTGTTGGACACCTACCACACCGAACGGCACCCGGTGGCCGCCAACGTGCTGGACAACACCCGCGTCCAGACCGAGCTGTTGTCCTCCGAGCCGGGGCCCCGGGCAGTGCGCCGACTGGTGTCGGAGCTGATGGAGTTCGAGGAGGTGAACCGGTACCTGATCGAGAAGATCACCGCGATCGCGGTTCGTTACGACTTCGGCGAGGGGCATGAGCTGCTCGGCCGGCGGTTGCGGGACGTGAAGCTGAAGCGAGGACGCCTGTACGACCTCATGCACGATGGGCGAGGGCTGCTGCTCGACCAGACCGGCCGGCTCTCGGTGACAGGTTGGGCGGACCGGGTCGACCACGTCATCGACGTCAGCGAAGAACTCGACGTACCCGCCGTGTTGCTGCGGCCGGACGGCCACGTCGCATGGGTCGGCGAAGAACAGCGCGACCTCCTCGATCACCTGCCCAAGTGGTTCGGCACCGCGACGGGTTGATGTGTGACTCCTGGGAGTGGCGGCCGGCTTCCTGCGTGGCTGGAGGCGCGTGAATCCGGCTCGGTTCCCCTGGGGAGATCGATCGCGGGCGACCGGGTTGTGACTTCACGGTTCCGTCCCGTGTTCTCCGCCCGGCTCGCACCGGGCTGAACGAAGGCCCCGCTGCCCTCCGCTACCGGGGCCTTCGTTGCGCGCCGGCCCCGGCCGGAAATCACGGAATCTCGGTGATGCGTGAATTCCGCGTTGAGCGGGGCCGCTGCCCGAAATCGGCTTTGTTCGTTCGAATAAGGGGGTTTGATGTTTGACGTGGTTGTTGTCGGCGGTGGGCCGACCGGTCTCATGCTGGCCGGGGAGTTGCGGCTGCACGGCGTGCGGGTGCTCGTGCTGGAGAAGGAGACCGAGCCGACCGCGTACGTGCGCGCCCTGGGCCTGCACGCGCGCAGTGTCGAGGTGATGGATCAGCGCGGTCTGCTGAACCGGTTCCTCGCGCTCGGGCAGCAGCACCCGGTGGGGGGCTTCTTCGCGGCCATCGCCAAGCCGTCGCCGGACCGTTTGGACACCGCACATCCGTATGTCCTCGGCATCCCCCAGACCACCACCGAGCGCCTGTTGGCCGAGCACGCCATCGAGGTCGGGGCCGAACTCCGGCGTGGCTGCGAGCTGGTCGGTTTCCGGCAGGACGACGAAGGGGTGACCGTTGAACTGGCCGACAGCACGCAGGTGCGCGCGCGTTATCTTGTCGGGTGCGACGGTGGCCGGAGCACCGTACGCAAACTGCTCGGCGTCGGCTTCCCCGGTGAACCATCCAGGGTCGAAACGCTGCTGGGCGAGATGGAAGTGACCGCGCCGCCGGAGACGCTGCATGCGGTGATGGCCGAAGTCCGGGAAACCGAGAAGCGGTTCGGCGTCATGCCTCTCGGCGAGGGAACATACCGCCTCGTCGTTCCCGCCGAGGGGGTGGCCGAGGACCGTACGGTCCCGCCGACCATGGAGGAGTTCACCCGGCAACTCCGGGCGGTCGCCGGGACCGACTTCGGCGCGCACTCACCGCGCTGGCTCTCCCGTTTCGGCGACGCCACGCGGCTGGTCGAGCACTACCGGACCGGCCGGGTGCTGCTCGCCGGGGACGCGGCGCATATTCACCCGCCGGCCGGCGGGCAGGGGCTCAACCTCGGCGTCCAGGACGCGTTCAACCTCGGCTGGAAACTGGCCGCCGACCTCAACGGCTGGGCCCCGGCAGGGCTGTTGGACACCTACCACACAGAACGGCACCCGGTGGCCGCCGACGTCCTGAACAACACCCGCGCGCAAATGGAGTTGCTGTCCACCGAGCCGGGCCCCCAGGCGGTACGACGACTGGTGTCGGAACTGATGGACTTCGAGGAGGTGAACCGGTACCTGATCGAGAAGATCACGGCGCTCTCCGTGCGGTACGACTTCGGCGAGGGGCATGAGCTGCTCGGCCGGCGGTTGCGGGACGTGAAGCTGAAGCGAGGACGCCTCTACGACCTCATGCACAGCGGCCGGGGATTGCTGCTCGACCAGACCGGCCGGCTCTCGGTGAGAGGCTGGACCGACCGCGTCGACCACGTCATCGACATCAGCGAAGAACTCGACGCACCCGCCGTGTTGCTGCGCCCCGACGGCCACATCGCATGGGCCGGCGAAGAACAGCGCGACCTGCTCGACCACCTGCCCAAGTGGTTCGGCACCGCGGCGGGTTGAGCGCGCGGTAACGTTCTGGCCTTTCCGTGAAGGCCGACTTCCGCTTCCTGTTCTTCCTGGCGGTCACTGAGCAGCTTGAGCGACGGTGGAACGCCTGACGCGGTCACGCGGTGGCCGGCGCGGGGACTCGGTGTCCGAGTTCCCGCGCCGGGCTCACATGGAGGCGATAACCCGCCCCGGCTGGTGGCCAGTCCCTCCGATCCGGGAATTGCGCGTATCCGGGCCGGCGGCCTGCTCAACAGCTTCGGGTGCGAACGGTGACCCAACGGGAACGCGGCGACCGCACCGCGCCGCGGTGGGCCTCGACGGCCTTCCGCCATTGATCGAGAGATGCCTCACCCGGACCACGGCGGCGGGAGGGTTCATGCCTCTGTCAGCCGGGTGTACTTCTGCGCATGGCCCCGCGACAGCTCCACCGGATACCGGGTTCGGTTGATCTCCACCTTGTCCCTCAACGCCCCTGCCAAGTCGATGCCGAGCACATCGGCCAGCCGGAGCAAGTACGAGAAGATGTCGGCCAGTTCTTGTTCAACTGCCTTCGCCCGCTCAGGTGACCGCATGATCGAGCACGACTCGTCCGGGTCGAGCCACTGGAAGATCTCCAGTAGCTCACCGGCTTCTCCCGCCAGTGCCATGGCGAGGTTCTTGGGTGTGTGGAACTTCTCCCAGTCACGCTCCTCTGCGAACTGGGTCAGCATTTCCTGGAGTTCTCTCATGGGCACGGCCTTTGCGTCGTGGGGCGCGCGGAGCGTGGGACGCTGAGCACTGGCGCCCTTCACACGGTCCTGGCAGGGATCAGGCTCCGCAGCATGGTCCGCGTTTCGGCGTCAGTCGAGTAGAGCACGGTGCCGACCAGCCCGCGCGTCAGCAACACTTTGTACGTGTTGCGCAGGAGGCGGTGGAAGTCCCGCGGTGACGCTCGAGTCACGCTGCGGTCTTCGCTGGCTGACCGCACCGCACGCCAATCCGTGCCACGCCAGACCAGATCGTGACCGAAGATGGCCCCGTTCCACGCGTACTCGAACCCCTGCGCGGTGTAGATGCAGCCGATTTGGCCGAAGCCGGCCGCCTCTGTGGCCCACAGTGCCGACGCGGGGGCACCGCCTGTCGGGCGATCACTCCGGAGATTCCAGGGCCTGCGCCATTCTCCGATGACCACGTCATCGACCAGGCTGCCGTCGGCACGTGGGTCACTCCAGGGCCAGCAGAATCCCGCCGTCATCCGGGCTGTGTAGCCGGCTTCGTGCTGTGCGCGAAGGTAATCCTCCATCTCCTGGGGCGAGTCGGCGACGAGCAACGCGAAGTTCTCATCTCCCAGCCAGGGAATGGGGCCACCGGGCACGAGGCCCAGGAGGCGGAGAACCCAGTGTTCGTAGGCCCGGCTCCCACCGCACCGGAACTGACTGTTGAGGTCGACGTGCCGGACGAGACACTCCCGCGCGTGCGCGGCTCGGGCGATGGTTTCGACGCTCCCCATCTCTCCCGGACGCACCACCTGATGCTCGTCGAGCAAGAACACCGGGACCCTTGCCGCGTCGATGAGCTCCTCTACCTGCTCACGGCTGTCGCGGCGCGCGGTCGGGGTGCCGGGACCTGCCTGCGACTGCCGGATGCGATGAGCCTCGTCGCAGATGAGGACGTCCAGCCCGTTCCGTTCGGCGGCTGAGAAGGTGTTGAAGTACTGGAAGAGCTTGGGTATCTGGCTGTGCTTCCTGCCCACCACGTGCCGGAGAGTGGTGGTGAAGGATTTCGATCCGGTGGCGTGGACGACGCTGCGCCCGTTGCGTCCGAGGTAGCTCATGAGGTGGAGGGCGATGACGCTCTTTCCCGAACCCGGTCCACCGGAGACGACGATGACTTCCTTCTTGTCCGAGCGACGGGACAGGGCCACGGCCCGCTTGACCAGGGAAACCGCGACCTGTTGCTCGTCCAGGAGCAGGAACTCGCCGCCATGGATGATCTCGTCCGCGGCGACCCGCATGAGCTGGCGGCCCGGAGCGACGGGACTCTCCAGGAGAGCATCGGCCTCAAGTGATCCGTCCAGGGGGGAGAGTCGGGTCTGCAGGTACCGTTTGAACTCGCCGCAGGTCGTCTTGGTGAAGAGCTGGGCCTTCGCATCGGGTAACCGGAAAAGCTCGTCAATGTGCTGATCGGTGGTGTTGTGAAGGTAGGCGACACCCGCGACAACGTCCTGCTCGTCACTCAACAGGCTGGTGAAGTCCTGCAGGTACTCGCAGTAGCGGCGCACCTGGGCAACGGGATGCAGCAACGGACGGTTCCCCATCTTCGCTACCAGACAAAGGTCTTCCGCGTCCGGAACAAGGCGGGCTTCACTCCACTGCTTGAGTTCCACAACGACATAGGACGGTCTGCCGGTCGCGGGGTGCGAGCCGGCGAGGACGGCGTCCGCGCGCAGGCTGCTGAGGGGGAGTCGCTGTTCGATCAGCACCTCGACCTCATCGAGCCCGGCATCGCAGAGCACCTCACCCAGGGCAGGAAGGCTTTCCGTCCAGGCGCGGCGCTCACCCACCGACGGTTCCTTGGCGAGAACGGAGTGGTACCGCTGCGCCAGGCGTTCAACGAGGCTGTCGCCGTTGCTGCGTTCGAACAGTGCACGTGCGGACATGCGGAGAAGGGGCACGGGGAACTCCGTAGGAGAGCCGGACATGACGACGGGAGGGCCCTTGGGGATCTGGTGATTCCCGAAAGACTGAGCGGGCGCGTCAGTTGAGGGGCAGCCGGTACTCGAAGCTTCTCGGCCTCAGATCTTCCTCAGCCGGTACCCAGTCGCGGAAGTGCAGCACCTGGCCCCCGCTCGTCACGTAGGGCTCGGTGCGCACGTCGACCTCGATGTCGCTCACCACGTAGAGATCCACGGTGTTCTGCGGCTTCCGCGCGTGCTCGACCTCGTTGATCGTCAACTCGACACTTGTGGCAGCGCCCGTCGTCCCCTTCACTTCGACGCACCGCACCTCTCCGTCACGGGTGCAGTGGAGGTCGTAAGGCTTCCCGAGACGCTCGACAGTCCATGCCTGCCGCTCATAGTGAGCAACGGCCATGTCCTCCGCGTGCAGTTCGATCGCCTTGCGTTTCTTCGGATCGGAGATGAAGCCGGCCCCCCGGCGTCGGCGTTTCGGTGCCTTGGACGTATCCACCTGCTCCGCGGTGATGCCGGGCGTTCGGTTCAGGGGCACCATCTGCCGGTCCGCCCAGCGCACGTGTATCCCCGCGGCGTCCAGCAAGGGCTGCGGGTCCAGGTCGACGAGCTTGCCGATGCCTCGCTCGATACCCGAACGCCGTACGGCGTCGCTGCCGGCCAGCGTCAGCGGCCCGTCCTCGTCGAGCGAAACCTCATGAAGCACGGCCAACGGCTCAATACCGAAGCGCACAGGGTACTTGATGGTGTTCTCAGCCTCTTCGTCCGGCCAGTGGGGGGCCTTCGCCTCGTAGAAGTCCCCGGCCACCTCGAAGAGATAGAGCGTGATCTTGCTGGTGACCCACACGTCGAGTGGAACGCGCGGGGCCACTCCCGTGGCCAGTACAGCGAAGCGGGGGCGTGCGGAGCGGAACTCGGGCTTCCACAGAGGGAATCCCCACGATCGCGTTTCGATGCCGTGCTGCAGGTTGCGCTGGGCTTCGGTGCTCTGACCGACGTGGACCACGACGAAGGATGCTGTCCCCATGGGAGCTGATCGTAATACAAGCCTTATATATGGGTCCATGCGCGAGCGGCCATCCACATCGGAGCCTTCCGCCCATCCGGCAGCCCCCCGGGTCGGCTCCTGCGGGCGGCCGTCGCCTCGGGCAGGCCTCCCCGCCCGTCGAGCACACCGTGCCGCTTCCCGGCCGCGAGGTCACCCTTGCCAGACCTATCGACTTTCGATAGCTTTCGATCGTGGCTCGATCGAAGGGGAGACGATGGGACATCTGACAGTGCTCGCGCTGCGTGCCGTGATCGTGGTGCTGGGCGTGGGTTCGGTGTTCGTGCAGACCGTGATGGTTCCGCTGTTGGCCATCGATCTGGACGAGGTGGACACCGGTCGTGCGGTTCCGGTGCTGGTGATCACGGTTCTGGGCGTCGTGGCGGTGCAGGTCGTGCTGGTCTGTGTGTGGCGGCTGGTGACCATGGTGCGGCGGGGGACGGTGTTTTCGCATGCCGCCTTCCGGTATGTGCATGTCGTGATCGGCGCGATCGTGGCGGCGGCTGTGCTGTTGTTCGCGCTCGCGGTCGTTCTGGCGCCGGGGGAGGCCGTCGCTCCGGGCATCGTGCTGCTGTTGTGCGGGGCTGTCGTGGCGGTCCTGGGGATGGCGCTTATCGTGCTCGTGCTGCGGATGCTGCTCGCCCAGGCCGTTGCGCGCGACGTCGAAGCGGCGCGGATGCGGGCCGAGTTGGAAGAGGTGATCTGATGCCGATCGCCGTCGACATCGACGTGATGCTGGCCAAGCGGAAGATGTCCGTGGGCGAGCTGGCGGACCGTGTCGGGATCACGCCCGCGAACCTGGCGGTGTTGAAGAACGGCCGTGCCAAGGCGGTGCGTTTCGCGACGCTCGCCGCGCTCTGCGAGGTACTCGACTGCCAGCCGGGGGACTTGCTGCGCTGGGAGCCCGGCATCGACGGGGGCGAGTGACGACAGGTGAGACGCACAGGGTTTTCGTCACGTGCGGAGGCAGGTGGTCAGCCAGCGGGTGATGACCAGTTCGGCGGTGCGGAGCAGTTCCGTTTCGTTGGCTCTCAGGGCCTCTGTCAACGCTCGCTCGCCGTCGTCGCCGAGCGCCCGGTGGAGGCCCTCTCGTTCCGGGGAGGCGGAGAGTTCAGGCGGTGCGGTGGCCCGATGGGGACGTGGATGTCGCGAAGACCCAACGGTTGCTCGCCAGTACGTCGTTCGGTTCGGGACGGGGCCCGCGGCCGTGGATCGTGGTGTGGTCGAAAGGGAGGTGAACGGACGCGGACCAGCCCCGTTTCCTCAAGTCGGCCGCCGAGTCGGGGCGTGGCTCGTCGCTGAACAACGTCAGCAGGTCCACGCCGATGTCCTTCGCCATGGAATAGACCGGCCCGTTCCGGGCCACCGGCGACACGGCGTCGAGCTTCACCTCGTAGACCAGCGTGCTTCCGTCCGCGCTCAACCGGTCCACTGTGGCGATGAGATCGCGCTCGGCGGCGTGCGGGAGGTAGAGCAGAAGCCCCTCGGCGACCCAGGCGGTGCGGGCGGCCGGGTCGAAGCCCGACGCGATCAGCGTCTCCGCCCAACCGGCGCACAGGTCGGCCGCGATGGGCACGCGCACCGCCCGGGGAGCGGCGTCCAGCTCGCGCAGCACCGTGTGCTTGAACGCCAGGACCTGCGAACTGTCCACCTCGTAGATCACGCAGCCGGGCGGCCAGTCGAGGCGGTAAGCCCGCGTGTCCAACCCCGCGCCCAAGAGCACCACTTGGCGCGCGCCGGTTCGGACCGAACCGGCGACGAAGTCGTCGAAGACCCTGGTACGCAGTCCGAAGTAGCGCGCCAACCGCCCCCACAGCGGGTTCGTTTCGCCCCCGGCGACCTCGTCCGGGTGGATCGGCCAGTTCGTGGACGCCCGCGCCGCGCGCACGAAGTGCTCCGCGAACGTGTCCCGGGCCAGGGCGTCGCCGCGGTGGGTCTCGATGGCCCGTGCCGCGGCGACCATGAGGGCGGTCTGGCCGACACCGCCCTCGACACCGGCGGTCAGCCGTCGCGTATCGGCCATGCCGCTTCCCCGGGGTCGAGTTCATGACCACGTGGCCGACTGGTCGTGGGTCGTGGTGCGAGCGCCGCCGTGCCCGTGCGCATCCTCAGGACGCCGCCGACGGGACCAGGTGGTCACCCGGGATACCCGCCTTCTCGGGGTGGTAGAAGTCCTTGATGCCCTCGACCCAGGTCGTCACCGCGATGCGATCCCCGTCCGTCGGACCGAAGGCCTCGAACAGGGCGTCGATGTTGGCCCGTTCGAATCCGATCGCGGTCATCAGGGCCACGAAGTCGGGGCGTTCGACGAATCCGTCCCCGTCCGGGTCCCCCACCGTCGCCAGTGCCTCGGCGAACTCCGCGATCGTCGCGTCGAAACGCTCGGGTGACAGCACGCACGCGACGAACTCGTCCAGGCTGATCCTGCCGTCGTGGTTGGCGTCCAGCTCGGCGGCCAGCGTCGTCCAGTACCGCT
Source organism: Streptomyces specialis (assembly GCF_001493375.1). Lineage (GTDB taxonomy): Bacteria > Actinomycetota > Actinomycetes > Streptomycetales > Streptomycetaceae > Streptomyces > Streptomyces specialis. The sequence goes on along the minus strand of NZ_LN929895.1, from coordinate 490,613 downwards.
GGAAGGAGGCACGCAGCGCGCTCTTCGCCACGTCGTCGGCATCGGGCGCGGCCTCGGTGACCCGGCTCGCCATGAGGTCGAAGTCACTGGCCTCGATGGCGCCACTGCCGTCGGCGTCGAACAGGGAGAACACGACTTTGACGCGGTTGATCGCCTCTGTGCGCATGGGCCTTCACCTTCTCTTCCGGGGTCGCCTGGGATCGGCGCGGGAACGGCTCAGGAACGGCGGGCTGTTGGCCACCCGAGGTGCGGAGAGGCGTGGCAGCCCGGCGGTAACCCACTATCCGGCGGCGGCCGGGCTCGCGGGCGGGGAGGCCGAGGGGTTCACCTGATTGAGTGGACGCGGCGCTTCGACGTTTCGTACCGGGCGCCGGAAGATCAACTACAGCGGGTCACCGGGTAGTTGGCTGTACCGCTCGGCCAGGGCCGCGACGGTGTCGTGGTTGCCGGGAAACGTCACGCCGTCGATCCGGCTGATGGCCCGGACGCCGACAGCGGCGTTGGTGGCGAACGCCGCGTCGTAGCGCGGGAGGTCGGCCAGGGGCACCGCCGCGGTGGTGTGCTCGTGGGCCTGTCGCAGGAGTTCCATGGTGGTGCCCGGGAGATACTCCGCCTCCGGCCAGACGACGCGGCTTCCTTGGACGAAGCCGACGTTCCAGGTGGCTCCCTCGGAGATCGCGGACTGTTCGTTCACGAACAACACGTCGTCGTAGCCCGCGCGTTGGGCTTCGCGCCGGAGCCGGAGCGAGGCGAACAGGCCGACGCTCTTCACCGCGGGCGTGTCGCGGGTATGGACGGCGGACCGCACCCGCAACGGAGCCGCCGGCGAGCCCGCCGCCGGCCGGACGGTCACCAGCACCCGCGGATGGGCGTCCGCGCCGATGTGGCCCAGATCCAGGGCGGGATCGAAGATCGTCACCCGGACGACGCCGGTCCCGCCCCCCGGAACCACGCGGCGGGCGAGGACCCGCACGCGCTCGACGTCCAACTCCGTACCGAACAGCGCCCGGCAGTCGCGCGCCAGCCGCTCCAGATGCAGGGAGAGGCCGCGCACCCGGCCGTCGTCGACGCGCATCGACGTGAAGTGCCCGTAGTTGGTCAGGGCCAGGCTCTGCAGGGCGTCCACGTCGACCAGGCCGCCGTCCAACTCAGCTCGCACGACCGAACTCATGCTTCGGACCGAGCGGGGCGGTCCGGCTGGATCAAGTCCCAGCGGTTCCCGTACAGATCGCGGAAGACGGCGACCGTGCCGTACGCCTCACGGCGCGGCGTCTCCTCGAACTCGACCCCGGCCGCCCGCATCCGCTCGTAGTCACGGTCGAACGCGTCGGTGGTCAGGAACCACCCGACCCGGCCGCCGGTCTGGTCCCCGACTCGAGCTTCCTGCTCGGCGGTTCCGGCCTTGGCCAGTAGCACCGCCCCCTCCCGCGCCCCCGCCGGAGCCACGACCACCCACCGCTTCCCACCGCCGAGCGGCGTGTCCCCCAGCAGGCGGAAGCCGAGGACGTCCACGTAGAAGGCGAGGGCTTCGTCGTAGTCACGCACAACGACAGTCACCAGTCCGAGATGAGCCCCCCCCCGATCATCCCCGCCTCCGGGCCGGTTCGGCCATCGACTTCGTCAATCACCCGCTGTGACCGGAGTGTTCTCGGGGTCCGTGGTGACCGAGTAGACCGGTCCCTCGCTGATGCCGAGAGCCCGCATCACCGCGGTGGTCGGGACACGGTACTGATGTCCTACGCGGAGCACCTCGCACGGGAAGATCCCGAGCCGCACATGCCGGTATGCCGTGGCGCGGGCCACGCCGAACGCCCGTGCCGCTGTGCGGAGGTCCAGGATCACCGGAAGCTCGTAGAGCTCTCCGAAGGTGAGAGGCGGATCGACCCGTCGCTTCATCATCGTCCTTCCACGGGCTGCGCGCGCCGCGGTCGCCGCTCCTGCGGCAGCCACCGCGCGATCGACGCGGCGCACGCGGATGCGATCCCGTTCTGGGACACGACGACGCGCAACGGCGCGGTGAGATCGCGCTCGTCACCGGTGGGCACCTCGAACTGCCAGGCGCGGCCGTCCCGTACAAGACGGCTGACGACGCCCTCCATGTCCTCGACCGGCGATGTTCCCACGGCGCTCCGGCCGACCTTCCAGCCCGCCAGGCCGGCCGCGCGCAGCAGGGTCAGCCCGGGCTGGGAGATGTCCTGGTCGATGACCCGCAGTTGTTCGAGGAAGGCCAGCAGCATCGCGGCCTCGACGTCCGCTCGTTCCGCGCCGAGCCGCCGGCTCACCCGGTAACCGGTGCGCCGGAGCGCGGGAATCGCCATCCAGACGGCGATGAGCCGCCAGCGTTCGTCAGAGGCACTCTCCTCGTGGGCCCTGCGGACCAGTTCGTGCCAGATGGCACCGGCAAGCGTCTCGTCCACCGGCCGACTGTAGAGAGCCCCCCGGGCCTCCGCAGGACTCAGCAGGAGCCTGTCCTCGTGCGAGGTCACGGCGAGGAGATGCCGGGAGAGTGGCTGCGATGCCTCGATGCTCGCCTCGACGGAGTCGAGGGCGCTGGACCAGTGAAGCAAGTCTTCTTCCTCCGGTTGAGTTTCGATTCCCCGAGACCGCAAGAGGTCAGGGCTCGTCGGCCCAGTCGGGGCCGGTGTCGCTGGTGGTCGAGTCGGGTTCGTCCGTCGCGGGTGGGCGGTCGCCGGTCGGGGCGCTGGGACGGAAGTAGATGGTGTCGTTCTCGCCGCGCGCGGGGTCGTCCGCGAGATCGAAGTCCGGGCCCTGAGCCTGGGTTTGGGCCCAGTAAGGGGTGTGCTTCCCCATCGAGGGATCGGTGGTGGACTCGGGAGGAACGGTGGAGGTCTCGTCCGCCGGTGGGGGTGGTCCGTCGGCACCCGAACGGTCGGCCTTGAGGTCCTGCCGGATCCGCTCGGCGGCGGCACGGCGGCCGGCGGCTTCCGCCGATCGAGCCATGCGGTGCATGAAAACCCTGCGCTCGTCGGAGCCATGGGCGAACCCGAGGTCGTCCATCAGACCGGAGATGTGCTCGAACAGGGTGTCGTCCGGCTCCGCCTGTCCGGGGTCGGACCCCGCGGAGAACCATGGCTCTCCGTTCGCTCCCGAACGGTCGAAGTCGCCGAACGGTCCGGCCGTCCCCGGTCCAGCATGCTGAACGACCAAGTGCCGGAACATCTCGGGCACTTCCGTGTCGTTCGCGGCGGCTGTGATCTGAGCCAGCGGGCCGATCAGCTCAACTGCCTTCTGGATCTCGTCATCGTGCCTCGACATCCACCACACCACGGCGCTACCGGTGCTCTTGAGCACCTCGTCACCGAGGTACGCCCGCTTGTTCCGCTCAAGTTGACACTGGCGTTCCCAAGCTTCCTCCTCCTTGCGGAGACTCGCGTATTCCTGGAGCCGCTCCTGATCAGCGGGGGCAAGGGTGAGCCTGACGTTGGAGGCCAACGCGGTCACCAGGCCCAAGCCGTCCGGCAGTGGCACGCTCAGTGCTCCGTCGAGCAGGTAGCGGGAGAACTCCCAGCGGCTGGGGTGCTCTTGCCGGGTGATGCCCTGTGCCCGGTCGAGGATGGCGGCAGCCGCCAGACCCGCCAGATTCGGGTACGAGGCATCAGCGTTGTCCGGGGCAGGTCGCCACCACACCGACGCGGAGAACACGAAGTCATAGTCGGGGAGGGAACTCGGCAGCGTCACGTTGTGCACGGGCAGTTCCCGGTACGGAGGCTCGGCCGGTGAGTCGGGCACGACGTAGGGCTCGTCGGCGGACCGCTGTCCGGCCCGGGCGGCACCGCCGGAGCCGTCCATCCACATCAGGATCAGGCCGATGCCGGAGATGACGGTGAGCGATACGAGCACCCACAGCAGTACGGGCCAGCCCAGTACACCTCCCAGGACGATCGGAGTCAGACCGCAGACAAGAAGGACCACGTGAGCTTTGTTCCTGGAAATCAACGGTTCTCTCCTGAGTCCGATGCGCCAGGGGCGTCGTCGTCCACGACGTCGGCGCCCTGCGCGAGGTCGATCATCTGCCATAGCCGGGCAGCGGTCGCTTCCCTGGCTGCGCGGTCGTACGGAACAACCTGGGATTCGGTGAGGGCCCAATCGCACGTGACCACGTAGAGCCGGTCGAGCAGATCTCTGCGGTTCGAGGTGGCCGCCATCAGAACGCGCAACACCGGGGCCCATCGTTCGTTCTCGTGGACCGCCGAGAGCCAGCGGTGGACCGCTGGTGCCCAGTCGGCCATCGGTCGTTCGGCCAGAACCGTGTGCCAGGCGGCGGAGAGTTCGGGCCACGGAATGTCCCTCGGCAGACTCGCGGGCTCCGCGAGTTCGGTGAGCAGCGCCAGGTTGTGTTCCCGCTGTGCGTGCAAGCGGGACTGCAACCGTTCGACCAGCCGCCTGTACAGGCGTCGGCTTCTCGCAGCGAGTTCGATCAGTGCCGCGCGAGCCACTTGATGCTCCTCGCCTCCTCCGCGGACAGCGAGATGGTGCAGTCTGACCATGGCCTGGTCCGGATGGGTCGCGGCCATCACCTGTTGACAGACTCCGGTCAGAACGCGGACGAGGTCCGCCGACAGACGCGAGGAGGTCACCCATTGATAAATCTGTGAGCGGAATTTCGCCGCGTAACGTTCGTGGTTGAGTCCGTGTTCGAGCACGGCCGCCGCTTCGGGGTGCAAGGTCTTGGAGGCAGTGGGCTGCGTCCATGCCTCGGCGAGGGTCCAGAGGTGCTCGGGGCAGCCGACACCGAGAGACTGCTCGGCGAAGCGGGCGACCAGCTCTTTCCGGTCGTCGGCGGTGAGGGAGGGCAGCTCCGCCGAGCGTTGCACCCAGGTACGAAGCCCTGCCCGGAGGTCGGGGAAGTTGACCCAGAAGTGCGTCCGGACGGCCGAGTCGTAGGCAAGGTGATCGAAGCCGATCCGGCCCTCCCGATCACGACGGATGTCCAGGGCGGTCAACTGCTCGCCCAGGTCCGCCTGCGCGAGCCGCGGGGTCTCGTCCTCACCGTGATCGAGGGTCTCCAGCAGAGTGCGTGAGCCGTGGAAAACGGCATCGGCCGACGCCCCGTTGAACATGGCGGCAGTGAGCAACAGCGCTCGTTGGTGCGCGGCACGATGCTGTTTCACCTGACTGGCCACGCGATCCGTCCAGTTGGTGACCGCGGCGATCGCCTCGGCGTACCAGGAGGTGAAGTCGTCGCCGTACTGCCCGCTGTCCCGGGCGCGTCGGACCATGTCGGCCAAGCGGGCCAGCTCGCGCATCGGGGACCGCTCCAGCAGCTCGGTCAGTTCGGGCGCGGTCAACTGCTCCGGCTCGGGGCTTATACCGTCCACCCGCAGGTGCTGGCGGAACACGGACATACCGCGTGGCCTGCCGAGCCGGACGACGAGCGTGGCGAGTTCCGGATCCAGGAGGTAGTCCAAGCCTGCCGGGACGACGACCACCATGCGGGCGTCGCAGGTCTCGATCGCCGTGCGGTAGGCGGTAACGGTCCGCTGGGCGTCGAAGTACTTGTCCTCAGCCGTGTTGGACAGATCGACAAAGAAACGGTCTCCCGGGGCAGCGTCGAGGCTGCCCTCCTCCCGCTCCCCCGAGAGCTCCTCGAACCTTCCGTCGGACTCGCCGAGTCGGTGCAGCAGCATGATCGCCGCAGTCCGTCGTCCGCCGCCGCGCGGTCCGTCCAGGAGCACCACCGAACCGGGGTCGGCCAGCCGCTCACTGGCCCGGACGTAGTCGCGGGGAGGGATGAACCGCCTGCTGAGCTGGATCCTGCGGTTCCGGACAACTTGCTGAGGATCAGCGCCGGTTCTCACCAGCCGATCAGCGGAAGCGAGCATGTAGATGTTCTGCGATCCGTGGCCGCTGTGAATCGGCCCGCGAGGTGCCTGGATCCACGTACCGTCCCCACCGCTCATCGGTCGTCGTCCGGGCGTCGCCGCTTCCGGCCGAGCATCTCGGTGTGGTCGCCGTTCACGTTGTCACTGGGAACGTGCGCGCTGTAGTACTGGTGTCCCTGGCCGGTGTGGATCGGTCCTTGCGATTCGTTGACGAAGGTGCCGGAAAGGTCTCCGTTGAGCGTGCCGATGCCGCCACGTTGCTTGTACCTGGTGTCATGCGTCTGCGTCCGGATACTCCGGCCGGCCGCCGTGTCGTTGCCCGCGCGGTCTGTCGTCTCCTGATTCCGCTCGCGTCGGCGGTCGGTATCGACAGCCGCCAACTGCGGCAGCAGGTCGGCCAGATCGTTCGCGAGCCGGGTGAGATCGGCTTCGGCGTTGCGGGTGTCCAGCCGCCGGTACTGGTAGTCCGCCAGCTCCAGAAGGGGCGGGGGGAGTGCGTCGCGGTCCAGGCGGGTGGCCTTGCCGACCAGTACGGGAACGACCAGGGCGCCGCTCTCGAAAGCCTCCAGGATCTCGCGACGCGTCCAGTCCTCGGGGTCGTCGAGCGCCCGGCGGCCCTCCTGGTTCCGCGCTTCGGTCCAGCGTGGCCCGATGACCACGAGCAGCACATCGCTGCGGCGGACGGCGTTGAGCAGTTCACGCGGGAAGCGATGACCCGGCGCGATCGATTTGCTGGCACGAAACACGCGCTCGTCCCCGAAGCGGCGGGAGAGTTCACGCTCTATCAGGGTAGCCACGCCCTCCTCGTCCCCGGTGCGGTAATTCACGAATATTTCAGGCATAGCAAACTCCCTTTCCGGAAGTGTGGAATAGAGGGCAAGACGCCGCACGCGCGGGTCTCGTGACCGGGAAACGCGACCGCGGGATGTCAGCCCGGGGGGTACTGAAGCGCCTCAGCCAGCGCCGGCTGCAGGCTGCACACCGCCCGGTTCGTCCGGAACCGCGACAATTCACGGGCAAGCCGCCGGATGTCGGCATTCACGGTGACGGAAGGCACGGTCGCCGCGAACCCGAGCAATTCCTTGGCGATCTCGCAGGAGTGTTCGATCTCTCCCGCGGCGGCATGGGCCAGTGATCTCCGCATGCCGTACCTGATACGGGTACGAAGCGCCCGGGGAGCGATGCGCATGCACTCTCGGTCAAGAATTCCGGCGGCCTCCCGGGGACGCCCCAGGTCGTACAGGCACCAGCCGGTCACCATCGCCGCCGGGTCCGGCACGTGTGTCATGCCGATCGTCGGCGCCCCATCGGCCTCCTCCTCGGCGGACGCGAGCAGTTCACGCGCGCGCTCCATGCTGCTGAGGCAGGCGCGCTCGTCACCCGCCAGAGCATGTCCCTGCGCTTCGCGCTGCGCGGCGAGACCCCGAATCCTGGGCGGCAACCCGCCGTCCTGGGCCTGGCCGGCGAGAGCGATGGTGTGTTCCGCGTCGGAGTCGTAGAGAGTGATCAGCGCGCGGCGCACGAGGGCGTAGGAGGCGAGATGGTGATCTCCTCCAGCCTGTGCCAGTTCGACCGCCTCCGCCGTCCAGGCGAGGGCTGCGTCGTTGCCACCCGCTTCCTGAGCCATCCAGCCGGTGTACTCGGCGAAGCGGGCGGCGATCACCAGCAGTGCGGTCCGATCCCTCGAACCGCTCCTGGCGGCGAACTCGAGCACGATGCGCGTCTGGGCCTCCAGCAGGGGCACGAGGGCTGCCGGATCGGCGTTCTGACCGAGTTGTCGCATGTGGTCGAGCTGGGACAGGAACGGGGAGGTGAGGGACTTCGCCCCCAGCCATGAGACGTTCTGGCCCGTGGCCAGGTGGACCCCGATCAACGAGCCCGAGCCCGCCGTGAGCACCCTTCGGCGCTTCACCAGCGATGGGTCGTTGACGGGTCGGGAGACACGTCGCGACGATTCCCGTTCGGCTAATCGCCGCAGTTTCCCTCCCGCACCGAGTAATGCGTCACACCGCCCGGCCAGATCGGGGGAGACAGGCTTCATTCCGCGCTCGACCCTGCTGAGATGCCCCTTGGTGTATGTCACGGCCCGTGCGAAATCACTGAGGGTGAAACCTGCCTCAAGGCGCAGGCGGCGTAACTCTGCGCCGAATTTAGGGGACTCGCTCATACCAATACCATCCTCCGGGATGTAGGCAGCCGCGTGTGAAAGGAAGGGAGACCGGGGCACTTGCCCGGCACCCGGAAGAGAGTGTGGCATGCGGCGCCTCCGCGTAACAGCGGTTCTCAGGGGTTGTCTGTTGCCTCTTTGCCGAGCCGGGAGAAGGGGCAGTGGGGACACAGAATCAGGAATGCGGTGGGACTCGTTCCCGACGCCTGGCCCCACCCTCGGGTGAACGTTCATTCGGTTTCTTCGCCGTGCGACCGCGCACCCAGGGACGCCCGCCGCGCACTCGCGGGAAGGCTCGACGCCGACCGGCGGGAGCGGGCGGGGGCGGGAGGGCGCGCCTCGAGCATTGTGACTCTGTGCGAGCGGTTCGTGATCGTGGGGAGCGGTGAGTTCTCGCCCGACCCCCTTCTGTGCGGTGACACGGCCCGGGAAGGAGCCGACCGCGCGGGGACACGGAGCGGTGGCGGTCTCTTATACACATCCTTATATACACCTCCGCGCGCACGCGCAACACACAAAAAACTGATAGCCGCCTCTGCTTTTGAATGTGTGCGGATTGTATTGTTTGTTAGTGTGGCGCGTGCCTCGCCGCATCCTTGTCTTCCTCTCTGGTGGGTGGGTGAGGAGTTTTGCAGGGGGCGGGCGGCGGGGGGTGTGAGGAGCCCCCCGGTTTGCCGGGGACCCCCAACCCCCCCCCCACGATCCCCCCCGCCGCAAAAGCGGCATTTACCCCGATCAGAATGAGGTTCTCCTTCATGTCCGCGACCAGCACCCTTGGCACCCGCCCGACCAGCAGGAGCCGCAAGGTCTCCATGGCCGGTGTCGCCGCCGCAGGCGCTGCCGCTCTGACGTTCTCGATCCTTCCGAGCCCCGCCCCCGCCGCCGAGGCCGCGGCCGTGACCACGGACGTGACCGCGTCCGCCGATGTGAGCACCTTCCGCATGGAGACCCTGAGCGACGCGATAGGCAGCCAGCAGGCGAGCCTGGAGACTCAGGCGGAGTCCGCCGAGCAGGCCGAGCCGACCTACGAGGACAACCTCGATGGCTGGATCCGCGAGGCGCTCGACATCATGAAGAAGCACGACATCCCCGGCACCTACGAGGGCATCCACCGCAACGTGATGCGCGAGTCCAGCGGTGACCCCCACGCCATCAACACCTGGGACATCAACGCCATCAACGGCATCCCGTCCAAGGGCCTGCTCCAGGTGATCCAGCCCACGTTCGACGCGTACCACGTCGAGGGCACCGCGCACGACCTGTACGACCCGGTCGCCAACATCGTGGCCGCCTGCAACTACGCGGCCGACCGCTACGGCTCGATGGACAACGTCGACAGCGCGTACTGAGCCGCCCTCCGGCCCGGAGGAAACGCGCCCCGCCGGACGGGCGGGGCCAGGGGCGGGAAACCGCCCCGGGGGACACTGATCAACTGTCATACATACTGTCCGCACGCACGGTTGCCTCGACCGAGGGGGTCGGGGCCGGTGTGGGGCTGACTGTCAGTAGCCACCGCTAGCCTTCTCAGCGTCTTCACACTGGTGTCGGAATTCCCCGGCTCCGCTGTGCTGACGTGGTGTTTTCGTGAGGTTGAGAGGTGGGGGCCCATGGGCTGGGTGCCGGCGGGCGAGGGGTATGAGATCGCCCTTCTGGATGGGCGGGTGGCCGCGCGGGCCACAGCCGGGCGGAGAACCGGGCGGCAGTTGAAAACGCTGCCGAAGGCGTTGAAGGACCACCCCGAGGTGGACCGGCTGCGGCGGCTCGCCGAGTGGCTCGGCCGGCACGCCACGGCGTGCCTCGCCCAGGTGGACGCCTGGATGGTGTCGTCGCTGCCCGTGCCGACCGGGCTGCTGGCGCGGGTCTGGGCCGACGAGGCGTGGCGGGCCGCGCTGCGGGACGCCGTGGTTGTGGGGGACGGGCCCGACGACGTCGGGTTCCTGCGGGACGCGTCCGGCGCCGGGGAGCTGCGGATCGTCGATCTGGACGGCGAGACCGTGCGACTTTCACCCGAACGAGTGACGTTGCCGCATCCGGTGCTGCTGCCCGACCTGGCGGAGCTGCGCGAGTTCGCGGCGGAGCTGGGGATCACGCAGGGCATCGAGCAGATCCACCGCGCGACCTGGCACAAGCCCGCCGACGCGGCGGGCGGGGCGGACGGGGCGCGGACGGAGGTGTCGGAGTTCGCCGGGGGCGCGTTCCCGTCCCGTTTCGCGCTGGCCGCCCGCGCCTCGTCGCTGGGGTACCGGGTCTCCGGCGGTTACGCCACGTGCCAGGTGCGGGACGGCGGCGGGACCGTCGAGGCGTCGGTGTGGATCGGTGAGCCGTACTGGGACGAGGACGTCGAGACCGGCGGCCTGTCCTGGCGCGACCGGGAGGGCCGTTCCCTCCGTGTGGCCGACGTGGGCCCGGTGGCGTGGTCCGAGGGGATGCGGATGGCGTCGGCGCTGTACGCCGGTCGCGTGATCGAGGAGGGGAAGGCCGCGTGAGCGCCAACGAGGAGCTGTTGCGGGCCGGGGCCGTGCTGCCGCCCGGTACCCAGGACGCCGGGGAGCGCGCGGTGCCGCTGACCGCCCGGGGGTACCGGCATCCCGCGCTGGACGACCGGGTCGTGGTGCGGCTGGTCGCGGCGGAGCTGGGCGCGGCGGAGGATCTGGCGGCGGGCTTCCTGGGCCTGGAGCCGGACGGGGAGCCGGCCGTGGTGGGCATGGGGCTGCGGCAGTCGCTCGGTTTCCCGGAGTGGGTGCTGGCGCATCACCCGGAGGACGGGCGGCACGCGCTCGGGGTCGTTCCCGAGCTGGAGCGGGTGGCCCGGCAGGCGAAGTCCAAGCCGAAGGCGGCGCTGGACGCGTATGTCGAGCTGGCCGGGCGGCTGGCCGCCTCGGTGCCGCACTTCCTGCCGACGTTCTTCGAGCAGGCCGGGCGGGTCTTCCTGGCCGTGGAGAACGCGACGTACGCGGCGCAGATGTTCGCCCGCGCCCGGCGGGCCGAGGCGGAGCACGGGCTCGCGGTGGACGAGGAGCGGCTGGACGCCGTCTTCCTGGAGTTCGCGCTGGCCGGGGCGCTGCCGGTGAAGGTGCTCTCGGGTTACGCGAAGGACCTGGCGGCGCGGATACCGGCGGACGACGCGCTGCGCCGTTTCACCCGGCTGTGCGTGCGGCGCACCGCCGGCGGGCTGCCGCCCTCGCCGCAGATGGCGAAGGACCAGCGGAAGCTGGCGCGGGCCGCCGGGCTGGACGCCGACGCGGAGGAGCGGGCGTATCTGCGGGAGCTGCTCGGGCTGCCCGCCACGCTGCGTGCCTCGGCGGCCTGGTGGGCCGGGCACCGGGCGGCCCTGACCGCGCTGGCGCGGCAGGACCCGGAGGTGCGGGGCAGGCTGCTCGACCTGATGCCGTCGAGCCGCGACGACCACATGCCGGAGCTGTGGCTCCAGGTGCTGGAGGAGTCCGGCGCCACGGCCGGGCTGACCGGCCCGGCGGGCGGCTCCACGGACGGCCCGGCGGACGGCTCCACGGGCGGTCCGGTGGCCGGGGCCGTGGTGGACCGGGCGCCGGTGGACGGGGTGGTGGGCTGGTTCCGGCGGTTCCTCGGGCTGCGGGGGCAACGGTGGCGGCAGGAGCGGCTGCCCGCGCTGTACGGGCTGGTGGAGCGGATGGCCGGGCGGGTGCGCGCGGAGCTGGCCGTGTCGGGCGAGCGGCTGCGCGTCACGGACGACCTCGACCTGCTGGACCTGCTGCTGGAGCTGGAGATCCCGGTCGAGGAGTTCGACGCGAGGCAGGACCTGCCGTTGCAGGGCTGGGCGCGCGGCGAGGGTCAGCGCGACCTGCTGGCGGTGGCCGCCGATCCCCGTTTCCGGCGCCCGTTCCACAAGGCCGCGGACGGCCTCGGCCAGTCCGACCGGGCCATGCGGGTCGTGCGGCTGCTGGCCCGGTCGCCCGGCGGGCGGCCCATGCTGGCGGAGTGGGTGCGCGCGGTCGCCCGCCAGTCGGTGGCGGCCGGGCTGCCACGGCTCCCCGACACGCTGCGGAGGCTGGCGTGGCTGCCGGGCGAGGCCCTGGTCCTCGCCGAGGCCGAGGTCCGCGAGGCCGCCGGGACGGACCTGGCGCCGGTGCTCGCCCACACGCTGCGGGCGGGGCTCCTCGACGAGCTGGGCTGGCCCGCGTGGGACGAGGCGGCGGCGTCGCTGGTGCCCGCCAAGGACGTCGAGGACCTCATCGTGGCGGACGCCTGGCCGCACCTGATCGTCTCCGGGCGCGCGCAGGCGCGGGTCATCGGCGCCGAGGGCACACTGCTGACCCACGACCTGCGGATCCCGGCCGGCGCGACGCACACCTGGGACGACCCCGGCATGCACTGGGTGGACGGCGAGCTGCTGGTGTACTGGGCGGCCCGCGACGACGGCGGCCGGATCCACGGGTACTGGCACACCGCCGCCGACCGGCCCCGGCCCATGACGGACGCGGGTGAGCACCGGCGGCGAGGCGTCCGGATGAACTGGTACCTGGGCTCGGAGCCGGTGACGCTGCCGCTGCCCGGCGGCGGGCGCGTCACGGGCGGCGGCGTCCTCCACCGGGGTGACACCACGGTGCCCGTCGACGAGCCGCTGATGGGCGACGGCGTGTCGTACTGGGTCTGGGCACCGGAGCAGGCGGGCCGCGACCACGCCGGGTGGTGCGTGTACGACCCGGCCTCCGGGCGGGTCGGCCGCGCGGAGCTGCCGGCCTTCCTCGCCTCGGCGGAGCGCGCGTCCGGCGGCGGACGGTTCCACGACGGCTGGGTGCGGCCCACGCCCGGCGCGACCGCCGGCCCGGCGAGCGCGCCGGTGGACGGCCTGCTCGGCTGGCGCGTGGTGCGGCTGGGCGACGGGTCGCTGCGCGGTGAGGACATGGCCGGGCGGACCGTCACCGTGCCGCCCGGCGCGGGCACGCTGGCCGGCCTGGTCGTCTTCCCCGGCGCGGACCGCCCCACAGCGGTCGTCACCGGGCGGAGCTACCGGCTGGAGCTGATCGACCCGGACGGCGTCGTCACCGCCACGGCCAGGACGGACGACCCGCCCGGGGAGTTCGCCGAGGGCACGCTCATCCTGCCGCCCAGCCAGTACTGGCACTGCCTGCGGCCCCGCGACCCCGAGGGCTCCGCCGTGCTGCGCCGCGTGGACCGCGACACCGCCGCGGCGCTGCTGGCCGCCGCCGAGGGCGGCACGACGCCGCCGGAGCGGCTCCGGGCCGAGGTGCGCCGCGTCCTGCCGGGCGTCACGCATGACGCGCTGGTGGCCGGTGTCGCGGGGGTGGTGCGTTTCGCCGCCACGCAGCAGGCGTCGCTCGACACGGCGACGGCGCGGCTCACCTCGGCGCTGGAGGCGGGCGGGCGCGACGCGGCGGACGCCGGGCCCGTCCCGGGCCCCCGCGACTTCGCGCTCCGCGAGGCGCTGAGCGGGCTGTGGGCGCACGGTTCGTACCACCGGGACCGTGAGGCGGCCGGGACGATGGGCACCCTGCACGCCATGCGCCGGGCCCTGCGGGAGCCGCGCGTGCCGGAGCCGGGCGACCCGGCGGGCACGCTCCACCTGTACGGCGCCGAGCTGCCGTACGCGCCCGCCTGGCACGAGGTGCTCGACAACGCCGCCTCGGTGGCGTTCCGCGCGGCGGCGGGGACGACGGGCGAGGAGGACCGGGACGCGCTGGTCGCGTTCCTGGCCGCGCTGACGGAGCTGGGGCTCGTGGAGGCCGGGAGCGACGCGGGGAGGGGCGAGGCGGCCCGCTGGCGCCGTTTCGCCCTGTTCCTCGACCGCGCGCCCTGGCCCACCGCGCCGGTCCGCAGCGGGAGCTGGCGCGGCATCCTGCCGCTGGCCGGCGGCGCGTTCATCGTCTTCCTGACCACGAGCCGGAAGGACGACGGGTACGAGTTCGACGCGCTGTTCCACGACCCGTCCGGCCGGTTCGCGGTGCCCGAGCCCTATGCGACGCGGCGCTCCTCCCCCGCCGCGAGCGGGGACGGGGCGGGCCGCGTCACCGGGGTGACGGCGGAGCTGGCGGCACGCGGCCCGGCTCCGTGGTTCCCGGCCGCCGCGGAGGAGTTCGCCGCGCTGACGGGCATAACGCCGACGCTGGCCGCGCTCGTCGTCGCGGGCCTGCCGCACCTCGACGCGGACGGCCGGAGCTTCCTGCCGCCGGAGACGCGCCAGACGCTCGGCGTGAAGGCCACCGAGGCGGCCGTCGCCAGGGATCAGCTCCGCGCCCTGGACGTCCGGGTCCGGCGCGCCCTCGTCGCCGCCCTGGTCCCGGAACGGCCCGAGCGGCTGTGGACGGACGGCCCGGACGCCGCCGCGGCGGCCGGGGTGTGGCTGCGCGAGGTGGGCCGCAAGCCGTCCGTGCCCGAGGTGCTGCTCGGCGAGGCGAGCCGGATCAGGTACCGGGCGGGCGTGTGGCTGTCGGCGCTGCTGGACCCGGCCGGTGATCCGCTGCTCGCCCGGGACCTGCGCTGGGAGATCCGGGAGGACCGCGTCCGGCCCGTCGAGGACACGCCCGGCTTCACGGCCGACAGCCTCACCGGCGTCGTCACCATGGCCGCCTGGCTCGCCCACCGGCTCCCGGCGGGCGACCCGCTGCGCGCGGCGCTGCCCGCCGCGCTGGCCGCCGTCCGGGACCGGCTGGCGGCGCCGGGCCTGATGCTGCCCCTCGGGCGGTTCGCGAACCTGCCCGCGTTCCGCAAGGTGGCCGGACACCCGGACGAGACCGGCCCCGGCTTCGAGCGGTACGGCGCGGTCGTCATGGCGACGCACGACGACGAGCCCTCCCCCGCGATCCGGGTGGAGCTGCTCGACGCGGCGGGCAGCGACCCGTTCCTGACCGTGCTGGTCGAGGCCGCCGGGGACCCGTTCCCGATGGAGGTGGCGCTGCGGACGGCGCGTGATCCCCGGTTCGCGCTGCTGCTCGCCGACCCCGGCGATCCGGCCGGGGGCGAGCGGGACAAGGACGGCTTCTGGTGGCCGCAGGACCCGTCCCGTTCCGTGCCGGAGCTGGTGGCCGAGGCGGCCGGGGAGTACGGGCTCGGCCCGGACGCCGCCGCGCTGTACCTCATGCTGCTGGCCATGCCCGACCCCACCGACAAGAACGCGGCGCGGTGGACCGGCTGGAAGCCCGCCCGTCTCAAGGCCGCGCGCGCCGAGCTGGCCGCCACAGAGCTGGTGGTGGAAGGGGCCCGCGTCCGGGCCGGGCGGTCGCTGTTCCTGCCCGGAAGCTGGGTCGACGCCGGGGCGGGCGTCGTGCCGCTGGAGGGGTGGAAGCTCCCGCTGTTCGACCTGCTGACCGTGCGGGAAGCGGGTGGCGTCGCCGTTCCGCTCGACGTGGCCGTGCCGGTCGAGCCGGCCGCCGACGTGTACCGGCGGGCGTGGCGGCGGATACGGGAGGGGGACGTTCCCCGCCTGGAGGAGCTGGCCCTGCCCAAGGGCCGCGCCCGCCGCCGCTGAACTCCGCCACCGGGCCGGGCACGGCACGGCCCGGCCCGGTGGCACCGCAACACCCACCACCACTCGACCCCCGAGGATTCCCCATGACCACCACCACTCCGGCGCCGGTCCCGGCCCCGGCCCCGTCCCGGGAGGCGGCGGACGCGCCCGCCGCCCGGCAGACGCTGCCCGCCGAGGAGCGCCACGCCGGCGAGCTGGCGTTCCTCGCCGCCCCCGACGACGGCCCGCGCCCGCCCGGCTGGCGCCTGACGCCGCGCGCGGTCGTCACGTTCATCTGCGGCAGCGGCGGCGAGGCGCTGCGGCTGCCCCGGCCGCACGACGGCCTGCCCGAGCGGCTGGAGATCCCCGCCAAGTTCGTCGGGGAGCGGGCTCTGGTCGAGCGGTGCGTCGTGACGCTCGCCGGGGAGCGCGGCCTGCTGCTCGTCGGCGAGCCGGGCACCGCCAAGTCGATGCTGTCGGAGCTGCTGGCCGCCGCCGTCTGCGGCACCAGCGCGCTCACCGTGCAGGGCACCGCGGGCACCACCGAGGACGCCTTCCGCTACGGCTGGAACTACGCGCTGCTGCTCGCCCAGGGCCCCAGCCCGGCCGCGCTGGTCGACTCGCCGGTGCTGACCGCGATGCGCGGCGGCCGGGTCGCGCGCGTCGAGGAGATCACCCGCTGCCTCCCGGAGGTGCAGGACGCGCTGGTGTCGATCCTGTCCGACCGGCGGCTGAGCGTTCCGGAGCTGGCCGGGACGGACGACGCGCAGGTGCCGGCGGCCTCCGGGTTCACCGTGATCGCCACGGCGAACCTCCGCGACCGCGGCGTGTCCGAGATGTCGGCCGCGCTCAAGCGCCGCTTCAACTTCGAGACGGTGCACCCGATCGCGGACGCCGACGCCGAGACGGCCCTCGTGCGCGGGCAGGCCGGTGCCGCCGTGCGGCGGGCGGGCGCGGCGTTCGGGGTGGACGACGCCGTGCTCGACGTGCTCGTGACCGTCTTCCGCGACCTGCGGTCCGGCCGGTCCGCCGAGGGCTGGGACGTGGAGAAGCCGGGCACGGTGATGTCCACCGCCGAGGCCGTGCAGGTCGCGGCGTCCCTGGGGGTGGCCGCCGCGTATCTGCCGGGCGGCGACGTCCTGGACCTGCTGCCGGGACACCTGCTGGGCGTCGTCCGCAAGGACGACGCGTCCGACCACGCCCGGCTGCTGGGCTACTGGGACGGCCCGGTCCGCCGCCGCGCCGAGGACGGCTCGGCGCTCTGGCGCCGCCTGTGGGACCTGCGGGAGAGCCTGCGGTGACGCTCACCACGCCCCGCGACGCGACCCAGGACGCCCTCGACGGCGACCCGCGGGCCGCCGTCGAAGCGCTCGCCGCGTCGGCCCGCCCGTTCCTGCTGGGCGTCCGGCACCACAGCCCGGCGCTGGCCGCCGTGGTGCCCGCCCTGCTGGACGCCGCCGCCCCGGAGGTCGTCTGCGTGGAGCTGCCGGCCGACTTCGGACCGTGGCTCACGCACCTGGCCGACCCGGGCACCGTCGCGCCCGTGGCGCTCGCCGGGACCAGGCCGGACGGGCGGCTCGGCTTCTACCCGTTCGCGGACTTCTCGCCCGAGCTGGCCGCGCTGCGCTGGGCGCGGGAGCACGGCGCCGAGGTGGTCTGCTGCGACCTGCCGCTGTCCGACCCGGGCTGGGACGCGACCGCCCCGGACCGGGACGGCGGGGACGCGGCAGGAGGCGGTACGTTCGCCGGCGCGCTCGCCGACGCCGGGACCGGCCGCGACGGGGACGACATGTGGGACCGCGCCGTGGAGGTTCTCGCGCCCGGCTGCGCGCCCGAGGCGGTCCGGCGGGCCGCCCTCGGCGTCGGCTGGGCGCTGCGCCGCGACGCGGAGCGCCGTGACGGCGTGCCCCCGGCCGACCTGGCCCGCGAGGCGCACATGCGGCGGGTCCTCGCCGCTGCCGCCGCCGGGGGCCGCCGGGTGGCGGCCGTCGTGGGCGCGTTCCACGCCCCGGCGCTGGCCACGCCCGCCACCGAGCCGCCCGGTGCCCCCGGGCCGCCCGCCCAGGACCCGGACGGTGCCGCGCCGCCCGTCGTCACCTCCCTCGTTCCGTACGCCTTCGGGCTGCTGGACTCCCGCTCCGGCTACCCGGCGGGCATCCGCGACCCGCGCTGGCAGCAGGCCGTCCTCGCGGCGGGCGGCGACCCGGCCCTGATCCACGACGCCGCCGCCCGCGCCATCACCGACGTGTGCCGGGAGCTGCGCGCCGCCGGGCACACGGCGGGCACCGGCGAGGCCGCCGAGACGCTGCGGCTGGCGTGCGACCTGGCCCGGCTGCGCGCCCGGCCCGCCCCCGGGCGCGGCGAGCTGGTCGAGGCGGTCACCACCGTGCTCGGCCAGGGCGAGCCGCTGGGGCGCGGCCGGGCACTGGCCGCCGCGCTGGAAACGGTGCTGGTCGGCTCCGCCCGGGGCCGGATCGCGCCCGGCGCGCCCCGTTCCGGTCTCGGCCCGTCCGTCGAGGCCGAGCTGGCGGAAGCGCGCCTGCCGGGGCCGGAGCGGCCCGAGTCGCGCGAGGTCAGGCTCGATCCGCTGCGTTCGGCGCTCGACCGCCGCCGCGAGATCCTGCTGCGGCGGCTGGGGGGGTGCGGCGCGGGGTACGGCGAGCCGGTCGAGGGGAGCGGCACCGGCGACGGCGCCGCCCTCACCACCCGCTGGCGGCTGGCGTGGACCCCGGCCGTGCCCGCGCGGCTCGACCTGGCGGGCGGGCGCGGCGTCACCGCCGCGACGGCCGCCGCCCGGGCGCCGCGCGCGGCGGTCCGCCGCCAGGCCGCCGAGGGCGGACCCCCCCGCGCGCAGCCCCTGGCCGGTCTGCGCGCCGCCGCCGGGTGCGACCTGCCGGAGCTGGTCGCCGACCGCCTCGCCGACGCGTCGGCCACGTTCCCCGGGACCGCCACCCTGGCCGAGCTGATCGAGGCGCTGGACCTGCTGGAGGCGCTGCGCCGGGGACACCTGCCCGGCCTCGCCCCGGACGGCGCCCCCGCGGTCGCCGCGCTCGCCGCCACCCTGCTCGACACGGCCGTCCGTTCGCTGCCCGGCCTCGCCGGGAGCGACCGGCCCGAGGACGCCGCGGCCCTGATCGCCCTGTGCGCGCGGGCCGGTGAGCGGCGTCTCGGCCTGCGGCTGGACGACGCGCTGGCCGCGCTGGGCCGCACCGGGGCGCCGATGGTCCAGGGCGCCGCGCTCGCCGCCCGGGTCCTGCTCGGGCTCGACGGCGCCGACGCGCTGGGCACGCGGGTCGCGGGCTGGGTCGACGCGGCCACGTCGCCGGAGGCCCGCCGCCGGCTGACGGGTCTGCTGCGCGGCCTGCTCACGGCCGCCGGCCCGTTGCTCCAGGCGGCCCCGGCGGCGCTCGGGCCGTTGCTCGACCGGGTCGGTTCGCTGCCCGACCAGGGGTTCCTGGAGCGGCTGCCCGCGCTGCGCGGGGGGTTCGACATCCTCGCGCCCGCCGCGCGGGACCGGCTGCTCGGCGAGGTCGCCGAGCGCCTCGGGGACCGGCCGGACCTGACGCTGGACGCGCCGCCCGCGCTCCTCGCGCGGTGGGCCGAGGCGGACGCGGCGGGCCTCGCCGCCCTGGAGGCCCTCGCCGCCCTGCGGCTGCCGGCCTCCGCCGAGGCCGTTCCGGCGGACGCCGTTCCCGCCGGGCCGGACGCCGTGTTGGACGCGGCCCGTGCGGGGGCGGCCGGCTCGGGGGCCGCGCTGTCCCCGGGCGACCGGTGGCGGCTGCTGCTCGGGCGGGAGCGGGACCGGCTCACGGCCGGGGCCCGCCGGTACGCGCACGCCCTGGACGAGCTGTACGGGTCGGGGCGCGGCGAGGGCGCGGAGGACTTCGGGGACTTCCATGGCGGGAGCGGCGGTGGCCGGGAGGCGTCGTTCCCCGGCGTCCGGGAGTGGGCCGAGGAGCTGGACGCGCTGTTCGGCACGGAGGTCCGCGAGGAGGTGCTCGCCCGCGCCGCCGAGCACGGCAGGACCGATGTCCTCGGCGAGCTGGACCCGGCGTCGGTGCGCCCCTCGGTCGCGTTGCTCACCTCCGTCCTCTCCCTCGCGGGCGGCCTGCCCGAGCAGCGGCTCGCGCGGCTGCGCCCGCTCGTCCGCCGTCTGGTGGACGAGCTGTCCCGGGAGCTGGCGACCCGACTGCGGCCCGCGCTGACCGGCCTGGCGACCCCGCGCCCGACCCGGCGCCCCGGCGGGCGCCTCGACCTGCCGCGCACCCTGCGGGCGAACCTCGCGCACGCCCGCCGCCTCGACGACGGCCGCACCGTGGTGGTGCCGGAGCGGCCGGTGTTCAGCACGCGATCGCGCCGGGAGGCGGACTGGCGGCTGATCCTCGTGGTGGACGTGTCCGGGTCGATGGAGTCCTCCGTCGTGTGGTCCGCGCTCACCGCCGCCGTGCTGGGCGGGGTCCCCACCCTGTCCACCCATTTCCTCGCCTTCTCGACGGAGGTGATCGACCTGACCGACCGGGTGAGCGACCCGTTGTCGCTGCTGCTGGAGGTGCGGGTCGGCGGCGGCACGCACATCGCGGCCGGGCTCGCGCACGCCCGTTCCCTGGTGACGGTCCCCGGCCGCACGCTCGTGGTGGTGGTCAGCGACTTCGAGGAGGGCTATCCGCTGGGCGGCCTGCTCGGCGAGGTCCGTGCCCTGGCGGGGTCCGGGGTGCGCCTGATGGGCTGCGCCGCGCTGGACGACTCCGGCACCCCGCGTTACTCGGTCCCGGTCGCCGGGCAGCTCGCCGCCGCGGGCATGCCGGTCGCCGCGCTGAGCCCCCTCGCCCTCGCCCGCTGGGTCGGCGACTGTCTCCGAGGAGAGCACCGATGACCACCGCGCTTCCCCCGGTCGCCCCCGACGTGGCCGCCTCCGCCGTGGAGGGGCTCACCTCGCGGCTGCGCAAGAAGCTGGACGCGGCGGTCGAACGGTGCGCCGCCACGCCCGTGACCGACGACGGGGGAACGTTCCGGGTGCCGTGGGGCGAGGACGCCGAGGTCACGCTCCTGCCCGGTCCCTCGGGCGCGATCACCGACCCGGACCAGGCCCGCTGCACCTGCCTGCTGGCGCCGCGCTGCCCGCACCGCGCGGCCGTGCTGACCGCCTGCCCGCTCGCGGACGCCGTCACCGAGCCGGCGGCGGTCCCCGATCCGGACGGCCCGGCCCCTGAACCGGCCCCCGATCCGGCACCGAGCCCGGTCCCGGAGCCGCCCAGCGCCGCGCGGCGGTCGGCCGCCGCCGGGCTGTGGGCCGCCGCCGCTGCCGTGCTGGCGGCGGGGGTCCCGGCCGCCGACGCCGTCGCCCAGGCCGAGGTGCTCCGCGCCGCCCACACCGCGCGGCTGGCCGGGCTGCTCCGCGCCGAGGCCGCCGCCCTGCGCGTGGTGCGCGGCCTGCGCGCCGCGCGGGCGGGCCACGACGGTCACCGGCTGGCCGACCTGACCGCCGCGCTGCGCGATCTTCTCCTCACCTCCGGCCGGATCGCCGCCGCCGACCCCGACCCGTCGCTGATCGGCACCGCCCGCCGGGACTACCGGCCGGGCGGCGGCCTGCGCGTGCACGGCGTCTTCCGGGAGCCGGTGATCAGCGCGACAAGATACGGCGGCGTGGTGACCCGGCTCGTCGGGGAGGACGGCCGCTGGTTCTCCGTGGCCGACGTCAGGCCGGGCGGCCCGGCACGGGCCGTCGGCGCGGCGACGGCCACGGTCGCCCTGGCCCCGGCCCTCGACCACGCCGCGCTGGCGCGCGGCGGCCTGCTCGTGACGGGCGCGACCGTTTCGCCCGAGGGCCGCCTCGGCACGGGGCGCGGCGTGCGCGCCACTCCGTTGCCCGGGCGGCCGTGGGAGGAGGGCCCGCCGGGCGCGCTGTTCACCCGCCCGCTCGCGGAGGCCGTCGCCGCCCGCCTCGCGGTCGGGCCGGACGCGACGGACATGACGGGCGCGGACGAGGGCGCGGCGGACGAGCCGCTCGGCTGCGATCTGGTGATCACCGGCGCGCGGGGCGATCAGGTGTTCGCCCGGGAGCTGCGCGACGGCGCCCCGGCCGGTCCCGTCATCCGGCTGGTCCCGGCGCACGGGCATCCGTCCCTGGCCCACACGGCGAACCTGCGGCGGTTCGCCTCTCGTCCCGGCCTGTGCGTCCGCGTGGTCGCCCGGCTCGACCCCGACCGCACGGCCACCCTCCGCCCGCTCGCGGCCGGGCCCGTGCCCGGGTCGGAGCGCACGCTGCGGCTGCCCGACGCCTGGCTGGGCCGGGCGGACCTGGGGTACGACCGCGTCGAGGGCGCCCACCTGCCGCCCGCCACCACCCCCGGGGTGACGGACGGCGGCGCGGCGGCCGACCCGCTGGGCGACTCGCCGCTGTGGCGGGTGCGGCGGCTGGTCGAGCTGGCCGTCGCCGGAGGGCGGCGCGCGGTGGCGGAGGCGGGCCGGGACGACGCCGGGGCGCGCGTCCCGCTGCGCCGCGCCGGGCTGCGCACGGCCGCCGGCCTGTGCGCGGCCCTGACCGCCGAGGCCGACCGCCGGGGCCGCGACGTCTTCGGCCGCCTGGCCGACAGCGACCCCGACGGCTACGCGCGGGCCTGGCTCGCCACCGCCGTCTATCTCGCGGCGACGGAGCGCGCCCTGATAGCCGCCTCCTGGCGCGAGGAGGACGAGCGGGAGCCCGCGTCCGTCTGAGCGGGCGGGTCAGACGGTGCCGAGGTCGGTGGCGACCCAGCGTTCGGGACGGAGGTGGAAGACGACCTGTTCGCCGTGGTCCCGCCAGGCGTACTCGACATACCCGTCGACCTTCTCGGGCGGCAGATAGCGCGCCGCCAGCTCCCGCAACTGCGGCAGGGTGGCGGGCGAGGTCTCGGTCACCGGTCCCTCGACCGAGACGTAGCGGATGGTCGGTTCCACGCGCTCGACCATCAGCGAGAACCGGCCCGCCGCCTTGATCAGCCGCGCCTTGCGGGAGTCGGCGCCGGTCATCACCCAGAGGTCGGCGCCCGGCGCGTACTGGTACCAGATCGGCACGGTCAGCGGGGCCCGCCCCTCCTCCGCGTCCACGGCCAGAGCCGCGATGTGCGGCTCGGCGAGGAACTCCTCGCGCTCCTGCTTGGTGAGAGCCATGGTGTCTCCTTCGGTCTCGGTCGGTTTCGGTGACGGCTTGACCCTGTCGCGACGACAACGTCTGTACTGGACTCATGCGCATCGGCGAACTGGCGGCACTGGCCGGAGTCACGACCCGCACCGTCCGGCACTATCACCACATCGGCCTCCTACCCGAGTCGGCGCGGCAGCCCAACGGTTATCGGGTGTACGGATTGCGGGACGCCGTCCGGCTGGCCCGGATCCGGCGGCTGACCGAGCTGGGGCTCGGTCTCGACGAGATCAGGGACGTCCTCGCGGACGACGCGGGCGGCGAGCTGGACGACGTGCTCGCCGACCTCGACGCCGCGTTGGCGCGGCAGGAGGAGGCGATCCGGGCGCGGCGGGCGCGGCTCGCGGAGCTGCGGGAGCGCGGCCTGCCGCCCGAGGGGCCGGTCTCCGCCGAACTCGCCGAGCTGTTCCAGGAGATGGCACGGATGCCGGGTCCGGAGCCGGCGATGGCGGCGAAGGAACGGGAGCTGCTCGTGCTCCTGGACGGCGCGGAACGGCCGGAGGTGCGGGCGTGGCTCGCCGGGCTGACGCGTTCACTGCGGGGCGACGCCCTCGCGCGGGCCTACGACGTGTACGCGCGGCTGGACCAACTGGCCGGGGCCCCGGTGGACGACCCCCGGGTCGGGGAGACGGCGCGGGCGATCGTCGCGGCGGTGCCACCGGACGTCACCTGGGGCGAGGGCGTGGGGGAAGAAGAGGGAACGGCCGGGGCGAGCGGCGGCTCCGGCCTCGCCGAGGCGTTCTTCGCGGACCTGGCCCCGGCCCAGGCCGAGGCGGTACGGCAGGCGATGCGGCTCCTGCGGAAGGACGGCCGGTGAGGGCGAACGGGCGGCTCGGCGTGCGGGCGTGGCGTGTCATGACCCAGTTGGTGCGGCACGAGCTGGCGCTGTGGGCGTCGCTGGCGCGCTGGATCGGGCGCCGCCCGGCGCACGGGGTCAAGGCGGGCGACCGTGCCGTGGCGTACGCGGCCGGGCAGACGGCTCTCGTGTTCGTGATGCTGTTCGTCTCGGTGGTCGAGACGGTGGCGCTGGCGCTGCTCATCCCCTGGCCCGCCGCGCACCGGGCGGTGCTGGCGATCGACGTCTGGGGGATCTTCTTCGTGGTCGGACTGCACGCCTCGTGCGCGGTCAGGCCGCATGTCGTCGGCCGGGACGGGTCGTTGCGTGTGCGGTACGGCGCGCTGGTCGACATAGCGGTGCCGGCCGACCGGATCGCCTCCGTCCGGCTGGACCGGCGCTTCCCGGGCGGACGGACGGTACGGATCGGCGCGGACGGCACGGTCGATCTGGCGGTGGGCGGCCAGACGAACGTCACCGTGGTGCCGGCCGGGCCGGTCGTGTTCCGGCGCCCCCTCGGGGGGACCGGCGAGGCCCGTGTGCTGCGGATCTACGCCGACGACCCCGGCCCGCTCCTGGCCGCCCTCCACGAAGCTCTCCACGAGACCTCCCGGGACGCCGCGCAGGACCAGCAACAAACCTGAGCGCCAGCTTGTCAACTTTCCTCGTCCGGAGTTATAAAGGAGGTGTCGGTTGAGCTTCCCTCACTGGACGAGAAGGAGGAACGAACGATGCTGCTCCAGACCGACCCCTTCCGTGAGATCGACCGCCTCGCCCAGCAGGTCCTCGGCACCGCCGCGCGGCCCGCGGCCCTGCCCATGGACGCCTGGCGCGAGGGTGACACGTTCCTGGTGGAGCTGGATCTCCCCGGCGTGGACCCCGAGAGCATCGACCTCGACGTCGAGCACAACGTGCTCACCGTGCGGGCGGAGCGCAGGTCCCGCGCCGGTGAGGACGCGCAGGTGCTGACGGCCGAGCGGCCCACCGGGTCCTTCAGCCGCCGGCTGATCCTCGGCGACACCCTGGACACCGAGCGCATCGACGCCTCGTACGACGCGGGTGTCCTGCGGCTGCGCATCCCGGTCGCCGAGCAGGCCAAGCCTCGCAAGATCGCCATCAGCGGCGGCGAGCCGCGCCGTTCGATCAGCGCCGCGGCCTGACACGGACCGGTCGCCACCTGACGGACCGGCCGCCGCCCGGCGGTCCGGTCAGCGGCCCCCCGCCGCCGGTGGCGGCAGCAGCGAGCGGAACAGCGCCAGCCAGCGATCCGTCAGGCGCGGCCAGGCGTACCGCTCCTCCGCCACCCGGCGGCCGGCCGCGCCCAGCGCGTCGGCCAGCGCCGGCTCCGTCAACAGGCGGCGGCACGCCGCCGCCAGGGCGTCGGCGTCGCCGGGCGGCACGAGCAGACCGGTCACGCCCTCGTCGATCACATACGGGATGCCGCCCACCCGCGAGCCGACGACCGGCGTGCCGCAGGCCATCGCCTCCACCAGGGCCATACCGAACGACTCGGCCTCGCTCAGCGACGGCAGCACCAGCACGGCGGCGCCGCGCAGCGCGGCGGTCAGGGCGTCGCCGGTCAGCTCGCCCGGCAGGTCCACCCGATCGGCGACGCCGAGCCGGGCGGCCAGTCCGGCGTGGTCGCCCGTGGCGTCCCCGCCGCCCACCAGGCACAGCCGCGCCCCGGGGAGACCGGGCGCAAGGGACGCGAACGCGCGCACCAGCACGTCCACGCCCTTCCACGCCGACGAACGGTCCATCCGCCCGACGTAGAGCACGACCGGCGGGCGCGTCGAGGGCGGCGGGCCGGGCGTGAACCGTTCGGTGTCCACGCCCGGCGTGATCCGCACGGCGCCCGCGCGTCCCGCCGCCAGCGAGACGGGCGAGACGCCGACGAGGGCACGGGCCCGGCCGAACACGCGCGGCAGCACGTGCCGTTCGTACGCGCCGATCAGCAGGTCCACGCGCCGGTCGCCCTTCCGCATCGACCCGGCGTGGTAGGTCAGCACCGCCGGGCGGTGGCGCCCGGACAGGGCGACCGCCAGATCGGGCAACCCGGGGACGGGCGCGTGGGCGTTGACGACATCGACGTCGAACCGGCGCAGCCAGCGGCGCAGTTGCAGCGGCCACAGCGGATTCACGGGCGTGTTGGACAGCTTGGCCCAGGTGCCGAGCCGGACGACGGGCACAGGGCCGTCGATGCTGAACGAGGCGCGCCGCCCGGTGGTGTTGGTGGTGATGACGACGGCCCGCAGCGCGGGGTCGTCGGCGACGGCGCGGGCGACGCGCGACGCGTAGTTCTCGACGCCGCCGATCTTCGGCGGGTAGTACGGCGTGACGACGGCGACCGTGCGCACCGGGGCGGCGCGGCGCCGGCCCAAGGCCCGTTCGAAGACCTCGACCGTGCGCTCGGTCTGCCGCTCCCAGGTCAGTTCGCGCCGCACCAGCGCGTGCCCCGCCGCGCCGAGCCGGCCGGCGAGGGCGTCGTCGCCGAGGACCGCGCCGAGCGCGCCGGTCAGCGCCGTGATGTCGCCCGCGCCGACGAGCAGGCCATTGCCGCCGTCCTCGACCAGGGACGGGATGCCGCCGACCCGCGTGGTGACGACGGGCCGGCCGCTGGCCATGGCCTCGACCAGCACGCTGGGGAAGCTGTCGTAGTGGGTCGGCAGCGCCAGGACGCGGGCGCGGCGGTAGGCGGCGGCGAGTTCGCCGCCGGCCAGGCGCCCGGTGAACGTGACGTGGTCCGCCAGCCCGAGCCGCCTGGCGAGGCTCTGGTACCCGGCGGCGGACGAGCCCGCGCCGACGACTTCGAGCCGTACGCCGGGCGTGGTCGTACGGGCCAGGGCGCGGACCGCGTGCAGCAGATCGGGAAGTCCCTTGTAGGACGCGGCGCGTGCGAGCGATCCGGCGAACAGGACGCGCGGCGCCTCCGGCACCGGGCTGGTGGTGAAGAGTCCGGGGTCGACGCCGGGCGAGATGACCGTGGCGCGGCCCAGGAAGAGGCCGGGCAGGTCGGTCGTGACGTAGTCGGAGGAGCAGATCACCTCGCGGGCGTGGCGTGCGGTCCTGGCCAGCACGGTCGTCTCGTAGGCGGCGCACACCGCGTCGGGCAGCGGCCTGCCCTTGCGCATCCGGCCGGTGTGGTAGGTCAGGACGAACGGCACGCCCGCGCGCCGCGCGGCCCGCGCCGCGGCGTCGGCGAACAGCGGTACGGGCGCGTGGGCGTTGACGACTTCGGCGCCCTCCCGCTCGATGACGGCGCGCAACAGCCTCGGCCAGTGCGGGCCGACGGGGGTCTGCGAGAGGGTGACCGGGGCCGGGAGGCGGTACACGGGGATGCCGTCGGGGCCCACGTGCCGTCCGGGCGTCGTGCCGTGGGAGGCGGTGGCGGCGACGGCGACCCGCCAGTCGTGCCGGGACCGCAGCAGACGGGCCACGTTCCAGACGTAGTTCTCGACGCCGCCGATGTCCGGCGGGAAGTACGGCGTGACGAGCAGGACCGAGGTCACGGGCCGACGACCTCCCGTGTCGCCGCCACGCCCGGCGCGGCGGCGGCAACGGCCGGGACGGCGGGGACGGTTCGCCGCAGGTTCTCGACGAAGTCGGTGGCGCGCTCGGCGTAACCGGGCAGGACGGCGTCGAGGTGGCTCCGGTACGCGTCCGGCGCGGTCATCATCTCCTCGATGAGCCCGATCAGTTGGCCGGGCCGCACATCGGCCATGTGCACGACCCAGCGTTCCAGGCCCAGGTCCCGCATGATGCCGCTGGTCTTGTGGTCGTACTCGATGGCGACGCACGGCACCCGCGCGATCAGCCCGAAGATCACCGCGTGGAACCGGGTGCCGATGATGTAGTCCGCGCACGGGTAGAGCGCCGAGACGTCGTGGTGGTCGAGGCGGTCGTCGTCCAGGACGTGCAGCCGGGGGCTGGAAACGGCGGCGGCGAGGCGGGCGTTGACGATGCGGTCGTCGTCGTCCTGGAACCCGCAGGTGACCTGCGGGACGAGCACCACGTGACAGTCGGGGCGGGCCAGCATGTGCCGCACGGCGGCGGTGAGGGCTTCCTCGTACGCGGCCTGGCCGTCCGGCGGCAGGTCGTCCTTGGTCGTCATCAGGACCATGGTGGCGTCGGCGGGGATGCCGAGTTCCGCGCGCCAGTCGCGCCGGGAGCCGATGGTGAACGCGAACGCGGCGTCCACGCTGCGCACGATCCGCTCGCGCGGCACACCGGCCGCCTCCAGCCGTTCGGCGCTGATCGACTCGCGGGTCATGACGCGGTCGGCGCGGCCCACCGACCGCCGCAGCAGGGCGCGTTGGAAGCGGCGCGGGAACGGGCCGTAGGACTGGGGGCCGAGCGCGACGGGCACGCGGCAGCGGTGCGCGAGCCACAACGGCAGGGTCAGGAGCGCGATGTTGATGTCCGAGGGGAAGTCGTCGCGGGCGTTGACGTAGCCGCCGCCGGGGCCGACCACGAGGTCGGCGCGAGCGATGGCGGTGAGTTCGCGCCGCATCTCGGCGGGCAGCAGCCGGGCGAGGACGGGCAGGGTGTGCCGGGTGCCGGGCAGGGCGGCGAACGCGGCGACGCCGAGGGTCAGGACCTTGCGGGTGACGCGGGTGACGCGCCCGGTGTCCTCGTCGCCGACATAGCGGCGGATCGAGCCGAGCGTCGGAACGCCGTCGAACTCCGGTCGGTCCTCGGGTCTCTCGAAGCCGGCGATGCTCAACTCGGCGCCCGGGAAGGTCTGTCTGAGCTGCCGGATGGTGACGCTGAGCAGGGCGGCGTCCCCGCGGTTGCCGCGCTCGAACACGTTGACCAGGGCGATCCTCATCCGGCCACGACCTCTCCGTAGTGGTGTTCCAGCGCGTCGAGGAACTCCTCGACGCCGTACCGTCCGGCGCGCGCCGCCGAGGCCGCGCCCTTGCGTTCCAGCACGTCGGGACGGCCCAGCAGGCCGTCGAGGGCGGCGGTCAGCGCGGCCGGGTCGCCCGGCCCGACCAGCGCGCCGTTGTCGTCGCCGACGAGTTCGGGCAGGCCGCCGACGCGGGACGCGACCAGCGGGCGGCCGAGTTGGAGCGCCTCCAGGGCCACGGTCGGGAAGTTCTCCGGCCACAGCGAGGGCAGTACGACGACGGACGCGTCGGTCAGGCAGGCGGTGACGTCCTCGCGGGCCAGCCAGCCCCTGAACTCGACGCGCCCGGCGGCCGTCAGGTCGTCCGCCGCGGCCCGGAGCCGGTCCCGGTCCGAGCCGTCCCCGACGACGGTCAGCCGCGCGGCGGGGTGGCGGGGCAGCAGCGCGCGGAACGCGTCGAGCAACACGTGGACGCCCTTGACCGGTTCGAGCCGGCCGACGAACACCACGTGCCCGGTGCCGGTGACCGGCCGGGGCCCGGCCCCGCGCGGGATGCCGTTGGGCACGACGTGGACCGGCACCCGGCCGACGTCGGGCGCGACGGCCTCGGCGAAGTAACGGCTCGGCGCCAGCACCCGGTCCACCCGCCGCAACCGGGGCAGGTAGGCGGGCCGTTGGAGGAACCGCAGATAGGCGTAACGAGCGGCGTCGGCGGCGGACAGCCGGCGTCCCGCGGTGGCGCTGGGCAGGTTCCACCGCAGGAGGGAACGGGTCCAGTCCTCCGGCCCGTGCACGGTCAGCACCCGGCGGCAGCCGTCCGTGGCGGCCAGGACCGCCGGGCTGAACTCGCCGATGGTGTGCAGGTGGACGCAGTCCGGCCGGAACGCGCCGACGACGGCCCGGATCCGGCGGTACGCGTCGGGGTTCCAGAAGTAACGGGCGAACCTGCGGGCCGCGTTGCCGCCGATGGCCGGAACGAGGTCGTCCGCGAACAGCTCAGCCTCCCGGCCGGACGCCAGCAGATCCGTGGCGACGACGCGGACTTCGTGGCCCCGGGCGCCGAGGCCGTCCGCGATGAGCCGCACGCTCTTCTCCGCGCCGCCCGCCTCGAAGCCGATGTTGACGATCTGGAGAATCCTCATGCCCCCACCCCGTTCCCGGCGCTCCCGGCCGTGGGGCGGCGGCGCAGCAGGGCCGCCGCGGCGACCGCGCCGGACGCGAAGTTCCCGATCCCCCAGGCGACGGCCGCCCAGTACAGCCCGTCGTCCAGCTTCCCCAGCGCGATGGCCAGGATCACCACGACCAGCACCACGTTGGAGACGACCATCGGCACGAGCTGCCGGGTCACCTTCAGCAGGAAGCTGGCCCAGGCGTTGAACGCGACGGCGAGCGAGGACACGGTGAACACGACCAGGGTGGCCGTGCCGCTCGCCGCGTACTCGGGGCCGAACAGCCGCAGCACCGGGTGCGCGAGGACGACGACCAGCGCCGCGACCGGCGCCGTCGCGGCCAGCATCGCGAGCGCCGAGCGCCGCGCCAGGTCGCCCAACGGCGCCTTCTCGTACGAGCCTTCCGCGAAGAGCGCCTCGCCGATCGCGTACGACGCGGAGTTGACGAGGTTGGCGATCTGGAACGCGACGAAGTACGTCGCCGCCGGGACCGGTCCGAGGCCCTGGAGGACGATGATGGGCAGCACGATCTGCGGCACCAGATTCAGCGCGCTGGAGACGTAACTCGTCAGCGAGTACGCGAGCGAGTCCCGCAGCACCGGCCAGGAGAACGACGGCCGCACCGGCACCCGCAGCCGGCCCCGGATGGTGGCGATGCTCGCGGTGGCGGCGACGACCGAGGCGATGCCGCTGGCGAGGAAGATGCCGAACGGCCCGCCGCCGACGAGCGCGAGAGGCAGCGCGAGCTTCACCGCGCTCATCAGCACGCCGTTGATCAGCAGGTTGGAGCGGGTCGCGCGGAACGCCACGAAGATCGAGTCGGTGAGGAGGTTGACCGCCGCCCCGACCGCGAGGACCACGAACCCCACGACGTGCCACGGCGTTTCGTGGACGAACCCCAACTGCGGTGCCGCCACCGGGATCAGCGCGACGAAGCCACCGGCGATCAGCACCGAGCAGCCGGTCACGGTGGTGACGGCGGTGCTGACCTCCTCGCCCGGGCGGTCGCTGGTCGGCAACCGCCGTACCAGCGTGCTGCTCAGCCCGAACAGGCTGAAGTACGACAGCAGCGCCAGGCAGGACAGCAGCGACGACGCGCGCCCGACGTCGGCGGCCGGGAACAGCCGCGCGACCGCGATCCAGAACCCGAAGCCCGCCGCCGCGCCCAGCGCCGTGGTCAGGATGAGGAAGAAGGAGTTGAGGAGCAGCGGGTCGTCGCGCAGCCCGGCCAGCCGGGTGGTGAGGGTGGGCCGGACGGCCCGCTCGGGCGTCAGCGTCATGCCGCGTCACCCCCGGCGGCGGCCCGTATCCGGACCCGGAGCGCGACGAGCGCGGCGGCCGAGGCCGCGAAGCACGCGACGGCGGTGGCCCCTTCGGTCGGGAACGGCGCGAAGTGGGTGAGCCGCAGCGCGATCGTCTCCGGGTGGGTCAGCGAGTTGACCGCGAGGTACGCCCAGACCACCAGCCCGTAGGCGAGCACGGTCCGCAGCGCCGCGTCCACCGGGCCGGGCCGCGGCGCGCGCCGGGGCCGGTCCGGCGCCCACGGCAACGGGCTCCTGGCGCCCGCCTGGAGCGCGAACGCGGCGGCGGCCGAGGCCGCGAAGCAGCAGGTGCCGAACGTGTCGCGGCGCAGCGGCAGCAGCGAGGTGATCGGCACGGTGAGGTCGTCCGGACGCACGGCCGCCACCGCCGCGACGTACAACCAGCCCAACAGGCCGTGCACGGCGGTGACTTCCAGCGCGGGCCGGAGCAGGACGGTCCTCATCCGGCCGCCACCGGGGTGCGCGCGGTCCCGGCCGCGTCCCCGGCCTCCTTGCCGGTCGCGTCCCCGGTCGCCTCCTGGTACAGCCGCAGCAGCGTCCGCGCGTGCTCCTCCCAGGCCAGCCCGCCGGTCGCGTACCCCCGGGCATACTCGCCCATCCGCCGCCGCAGCGGCTCGTCACCGGCGAGCCGGGTCAGCGCGGCGCGCAACGCGTCGGCGTCGCGCGGGAGAAGCGTGACGTTCTCCCGG
This sequence comes from Streptomyces specialis, assembly GCF_001493375.1. Lineage (GTDB taxonomy): Bacteria > Actinomycetota > Actinomycetes > Streptomycetales > Streptomycetaceae > Streptomyces > Streptomyces specialis. The sequence continues at coordinate 459,115 of NZ_LN929895.1, read as the reverse complement.
TCGAGCCCGTACGGCGCGTAGCCCGGGTCGTCGGTCGTGACGACGGGCAGCCCGGACGCCATGGCCTCCTGGACGGTCAGCGGGAAGCCCTCGGCGGTCGAGGGCAGGGCGAAGACGTCGCACGCCCGGTACGCCTCGGCCAGCCGCCCGGCCGGCAGGGACCCGAGGTGGTGCACGCCGGCGCGCGGCAGGTGGACCACGCCCTCCGCGCCCTGCCCGGCGAAGACCAGGTCGTACGCCGGGTCGGCCGCCGCCAGCAGCAGGTCGTACCCCTTCTTCGGCACCAGTCGGCCGGCGAACAGCACCAGCACCCGGTCCTTGGGCAGGCCCAACCGGTCGCGGGCGCGGTCGCGTTCGGCGGCCGAGCGCGGCGGCCGGAACAGGGCCGTGTCCACGCCGTTCGGGACGTGGCGGACGGTCGCGGGCCGGGCGCCGAGCCCGGTGACGAACGTGCCCACGGTCGCGTTGAGCACCACGACGCGGGCGGCGCGACGCAGCAACGGGCGCCCGGCCACCGCGTACACGGCGCGCTGCACGCCCCGCACCAGCGCGGAGGGGTGCTCGACCAGGGCGACGTGCTGGGTGAGGACACGCGGGGTGCGGGTCAGGGCGGCGGCCAGACCGGCGGCCCAGGACGTCATGTAGAGGCAGTCGTGGATGTGCACGACATCGGCCCAGCGCGCCCAGCGCAGCGCGTCCGCCGGGAGACGCGGCGAGAGGACGGGGAACGGCACGCCCGTGCGCCGTTCCACACCGTTCCACGCCGGGACGCGCACGACGCGCACGACGCGCACGCCCGGCGCGTCGGCGGCGTGCGGCGCGCGTTCCGACCCGCTGGTGAGCACGGTCACGTCGGCGCCCTGGCGTGCCAGGTGGTCGGCCTCGTGGCGGACGACGTTCTCTATCCCGCCGACGTGCGGCGGGTAGTAGTGGCTGACGAGCAGGACCCGCGGTCGCCTCATCGGTAGATCTCCGCCCCCTCGCTGCTGTAGAGCTTGTCCTTCGTGATATCCAGCAACTCCACGGGATAGTGGTAGGTCACCAGATCGCCCCGGTAGAACGTCGTCGCCTCCTCCTTGCGCACGGTGGTCGAGCCGAGGAAGACGTAGTTGTCGGTGCCGATCAGGGTCGGGTAGATGTCGTTCTGCGCCCGGCCCTCGATCAGGGTCTGGAGCCGGCTGAAGGTGTAGCGGTCGGTCTGGATCTCGGACTGCACGTCGTGCGCCTCGTCCTCCGAAGTCCGCTGCCGCAGCCAGTCGATGGCGGCGCGCTCCTCCGGGTGGAGGTAGTAAATGTCGTAGTACTGACCGGCGTTGTCCAGATGGAGCTGCGGCGGGTAGCCCCCGACGAGCTTGGGCACGACGCCGGTGAGGTCGAGGAAGAACGCCAGCGCCAGCCCGCACGCCAGCGGCACCGCGCGCCGCCCGGCCCAGCGGAACAGCCAGAGCGTGCCCGCCGCGACGAAGGGCGCGAAGAAGAACAGGCCCTGCTGGAACGCGCGCAGCACTCCGTAGTCGACGGAGAGCTGCGGCAGGACCGTGAGCAGCCCCATGACGGCCACCATGCCCACGGTCAGGGTGACTTGGTCGCGGGTCGGGCGGAACGCCCGGCGGCGGCCGACGACGGTGGTGACGACGCCGAGGAGCAGGAAGACCTGGAGCAGCCGGGCGGCGGACTGGCGGGCCAGGGGGTTGGCCGCCTCGACGTCCACGCCCGCGTCCGTGAGCGCGCGGCCCGCCGAGGTCAGCGGCAGTGTCTCCTCCTGGGCAGCCGTGATGCCGTGGGAGTTGACGATGTCCAGCGGCAGGTAGTCCCCGGCGGCCCGCGCCTCGGCCGTCTCGTCCAGGGTGTCGGCGCGGTAGTCGGCCAGCCGCTGTTCGGCGCTGACGGCCGCGCCGCCGAGCAGGCCGTAGGCGGTGTCGGAAGAACCGCTCTCGCCGCTGCCGTTGCCCATGATGTCGTCGTAGGTCTGGGTGACGGTGCTGTCGAGCTGGTCCGTGGTCCGCGTGACGGCACCCACCCAGACGGCCGTCGCCGCGGCGGGGGCGATGACGATCCACCAGGTGAGGAACGCGCGTTGGGCCGGGCGCGGCCGCCTCGCCCCGCCGCGCCGCCGGTTGGCGCGGGCGGACAGGAACCGCCAGACGAGGTCGGTGCCGAGCGCGATCACCAGGGCGGCGATCACCACGTAGGTGGTGGAGTAGTGCGACAGCACGATGCCGACGAGCAGCACGAGGAAGACCACGCGCCGGGCGCGCACCGGGCGCCGCCCGTCGGTGAGCACGACCGTCGCGCACGCCATCAGCAGGAACGCGATCTCCTGCCGGGCGAGGAACGCCATGTCGGTGAAGAAGGTGGGGAACGCCATCAGGTAGACGGCCGACAGCAGCGCGACGCTCTGCGGCGCGACGTTCCGCACCGACCGGTAGACCAGCGGCGCGGTCAGCGCGAAGAGCAGCGGGAAGAGCACCTTGAAGACGTGGGTGCCGGAGATGCCGGTGAGTTCGGACAGCGACGTCGGCAACAGGGTGATGCTCAGGCACGCGTTGTACGGGTCGCGGAAGGCCGCGATGTCCCAGTGGGCGGCGTCGGTCGTCATCTGGTAGACGCCGAACTCCCGCTGGATGTCGTGGCCGGTGATGTACCAGCCGCGCAGTGACGTCAGCAGCAGCAGCGCGGCGGCGGCGAGGAACAGGCCGAACTCCAGCACGGCCGCCGGGTACCGGCCGCGGCGCCACACCAGCAGCGCCAGCAGCGCCCCCACCGCCACCAGCGCGGTGACGCTGACGGCCGAGCCCAGCCCGTTGTTGAGCCGGATCGCGCCCGCGACCGACAGCGCGACGGTCACGGCTCCGGCCGCCGAGACGGCCAACAGCCCCTCGGGCAACGGCGGTCGCCCGCCCCCGCGGGCCGCCGGGCCGGGTGGCGCCGGGCACACGAGGGCCGCGACCACGACGGCCAGCGCGGCGGCGAGCGCGAGCGGCCGGCGGGTGAGCGGATCGTCCATACCGGCGAGCGGCAGCGCGGTGTTGAGCGCCAGCCCGACGACGAGATGTCCGGTGACCGCGAGTCCGAGCTCGGTAGTGCTGTTAGTGGTGTAGCGGTGTGGCGTGACATACGGATGTCGGTGGATCGTGTGGGTTGATAAATGATCCGGCGCCCACCGAGATCTACACTATCCTCTGCGTCGGCAGCGTCGGATGGGTAGAAGAGACAGGGTGGTACGCGACGACGGCGGGCGCGCCGATCACCAGCCAGAGCGCGGCCGGGGGGAGCGCGACGGCCGGGACGCCGGGGAGCATCTCGACGGCGGGGGCGAGCGCCACGCCGGCCAGCAGCCACCGGGGCCTGGTCGCGCGCCGGACCGTCGCCTTCGCGGTCGCGGTGGCCGTCGCGGTCGGGCTCATGCGCGGCTCTCGGTGAGGGCGGGGGTGAATGACGGGGCCAGCGCCGTGGCGTAGACCTCCTCAACGCGGGCGACGACCGCGTCCCAGGTGAACGCGGCGGCCCGCTCGGCGCTGTTCCGCGCCAGCCGCAGGCGCAGCGCGGGGTCTTCGGCGATCCGGTCGACGGCGGCGGCGAGCGCCCGGGGTTCGGGGGCGGCCAGCAGGCCGGTGCCGCCGATGAGTTCGGCGTTGCCGGGGACGTCGGTGGCGACGATCGGCAGCGCGGCGGCCATCGCCTCCAGGACGACCAGCGGCATGCCCTCCTTGTCGGAGGGCAGCACGAACGCGTCGGCGTCCGCGTAGGCGGCGATCAGGTCGGGACCGAGGCGCTGTCCGGCGAAGGTGACGTTGTCCAGGCCGAGTCCGGCCGTCTGCCGCTCCAGGTGCGCCCGCTGTTCGCCGTCCCCGACGACGGTCAGCGCCACGGGCCGGGTGACCAGGCTCATCGCCTCCAGCAGCCGACCGACGTTCTTCTGCGGGCTGAGCCGTCCGACGTAGAGCAGGCGCGTCGGGCGGTCACCGCCCGCGGGTTCCCGCACCGGCATGAAGTACCGCCGGTCCACACCGTTGGGCACGACGAACACCCGGTCGGCGGGCACCCGGTAGGTGTCGCGGACGAACGCGGCCTGCGCGTCGGTGAGCACGACGACGGCCGCGGCGGCGCGCAGCACGCGGCCGAACACGTGCTTCTTGTACGGCGGCAGCAGCATGCCGAGCGGGCCGGAGGCGTCCACGTCGAGGTGGAAGTGGAGGATGAAGCGCTGGCGCCGCAACCGGGCGGTGAGCGCGACGAGTTCCGGCAGCACGGCGTGCGCGCAGTGCAGGTGCAGCACGGCGGTGCGCGGGGCCCGCAGCAGCGACCCGAGCAGCCCGGGGGCCAGCGGAGTGTGGGCGAACTCGACGGAGCGGTGCCGCCGTACGGTCACCTCGCCGTCGCGGGCCAGCGGCGGCGCGCCGTCCGCGCCGATGGTGGTGGTGAGCACGCGGACGTCGTGGTGGCGGCGGCCGAGTCCGGCGGCGAGGCTCTCCACGACGCGTTCGAGCCCGCCGAGGTGCGGCGGGTAGTACGGGGTGATCTGGAGGATCGTGCTCATCGGGCCTCCTCCTCCGGCGCGGTGGCGCGGGGAACGCCGGGCAGTTCGCCGTTGGGCACGTAACGGACGTCGGGGCGGCGGGAGATGTGGTCCAGCACGCGTTCCAGCCGGTGCCAGTCGCCGCGGGCGTCCACCTCCCAACTGTGTCCCCAGAGGTGGAAGACGCCGCCGCGTTCACGGCACCGCTCGAACCACCACAACGCCAGGTCGTCCCACCGCAGGTAGAGCCGGGCGGCGGTCCAGGGCCGCATCCGGGCCAGCCGCAGCACGAGGGGGATGTCGACGCGATGGGCGTAGGCGTTGACCGTGGTGACCATCTCCAGCGGGTCGCCCGGGTCGAGCGAGCTGCGCCGGACGGTGCGGGCGACGGTGAACCCGGCCTCGCGGGCGAGCCGGACGTGCGCGGGGGTGTACTCGCCGCGCGGGTAGCAGAAGCTGGTGACGGCGGTCCCGGTGATCTCCTCCAGCTCCTCCTTGCCCGCGCGGATCTCCTCGCGGGCGGCGTCCTCGGTGAGTTGGGGGAGCCGCTGGTGGGTGAGGGTGTGCCCGCCGATCTCGAAGCGCTCGCCGAGTTCGCGGATGCCGGCGGGCGGCAGCCGGTCGGCGGGGGCGAGTTCGAGATTGTGCGGCGCGATGTAGAAGGTGGCGCCGATGCCGTACTTGTCGAGCAGCGCGGCGAGACGCGGGTCGAGCCGGTGGCCGTCGTCCCAGCTCGTGGTGACGACGGCGGGGGGCCGGCCGCCCGCGGGTGGTGCCGTCGGCGTGGCGTTCATGGTGTGCCCCCGGTTTCGAATCGGTAGTGCAAGGTCTGGTCGTGGCCGAGGAGTTCGACGCCCACGGCGACCGGGTCGCCCCGCATGGGCAGGCGGATCACGGACGGCGCGGGCGTGTCCCCCTCGGGAACGACGGTGATGGTGTCCGACGCCGTGATCTCGCCGTCGGCCGACTCCAGCCACACGCGCAGCCGGTACGACCCGGTACCGGTGTGGTGGTCGGCGAGCGTGACCGGGACGACGGCGGTGGTGCCCTCGACGGTGGGCAGGGCCGTGAAGTACAGCTCGGCGTATTCGCTGGGCAACCGCGTGAACGAGTTGCGCAGTTCGTCGCGGACCGCCGGTACGGCGAGCGCCGCCGCCACCCCGACGACCGCGGCCACCAGCGCGACGAGCGCGCGGCGGCCCGCCCGCGCGCCGTCGCGGGGCCGGTCGCGACGGCGGCGCGGGCGCGCCCGGGTACCGGCGGGGCCCGCCGGGGCGTCGCCGTCCCGGTCGTGCGCCGCCTCGGACGTGCGGGCGTCGACTCTGCTCATGCGGCTCCGAGTTCTTCGGTCGGCGGCGCGGCGACGGCATTCTCGACGAGGCGGCCGGCCACGACCGGCACGCTCCTGGGCCTGGGCCTGCGGAAGCGGTGGTCCACGAGCTGGCGCAGATTGGCCACACCGTCCCGCATCGCGTTCAGTTTCACCTCGCCACCGCGTTTGCGGTACTCGATGGGGACTTCAAGGTAGCGGTAACCGGCCAGCGACACCGCGTTCTTGATCTCCTGCGAGAAGGCCATGCCGGTGGAGCGGACATCGATGCCGTGCCAGACGTAGCGGCGGAAGATCCACATGCCCGACTGCGAGTCGCGCAGACCATTTCGGAACAGTGCGCGACTGACAGCGCTCAGTGCGTGATTGGCGATGGCGTGGGACGGTTTCATCGCCTCGTCGTTGCCGGGCACAAGGCGGTTGGTCGTCATGAATTCGACGTCGCGGACCTCAAGGGTCCCCACCAGCCAGGGCAACGCGTCGAACGGGTAGGTGCGGTCGGCGTCCCCGGTGGCGATCACCTCGCCGGTCGCCGCCGCGAATCCGGCGTGGTAGGCGTTGCCGTAGCCGCGCCGTGGCTGGAGGACGACCCGGGCGCCCAGCGCGCGGGCCACGTCGCCGGTGCCGTCGGTGGAGGCGTTGTCCACGACGACCACCTCCGTTCTCCAACCCGACGCGGCGAGTTCCGCCGTCGGTATCGTCGCCATCACCGAAGGCAGATTGGAAGCCTCGTTGAGCGCGGGAATGACAATCGACAGCACCTTCATTGGGAGCCCCCTCCGGCTGCGTTGAGCGATGCCCGAAATAACGGCCGCGCCATGCGCGGGAATCCGTTGACCCATGCGCGCGGGCATGGGAAATCAGTCCGACGGTCGAATGTTCCGGACAGGACAGCACTGACCCGCCGACTCAGGAATTCATGAGAGCGTCACCGGGAATTCGCAGCACCCAGCCGTGCGTTCGACGGAAGGTGCGGCGTCCCGCTTTACGCGTGGCCCGTGGGGGAATGCGACGCGTGCGGCCGGTGGCGCCGGATCATCTCGGTTTCCGGGGCACCGATGCACCCGTCACCCGACAGTGGCCTGTGGCCCTCAGCCACCGCTGGGGGCGTGACTCACCCTGACGGCTGAGCAGTTCATGTTCCCCTCCCCGGGAAGCGAGCGAGCGTGGTGGCACCCATCGGGTGCGGACACGTGGGCGCCGCCTCGACGCCATGAGCGGTGACGCCGGGGGGCGCTGTGAAGCCGGGACCACACTAGCGGAACTCGCCACCAAAAAAGCAGATGATGTAATCATTTTGCATTTGTGGCCGAGATGCGGGCGCTGCGGCCATCTCTCCACAGATGGAGGCCGATCGGCGGCGCCCCGGCGGCCTTCTGCCGCCCCACGCGTCTCCCGCAGACCCACGAGAACGCTCAACCGCAGGTCAGAACCACACACACAGTCACCCGACTTCGGCGTGCGCGGCTCTCTCGACGCCAGGTGAACGCGCGCTCATCTCCATAAATCGTTCACTCCCAGGGCGCACGCGCGGCTTTGTTTAACGAGAACGACATGAAAGGACAACCGGGAGATGACGACGAGCGGGCCAACGACCAACGACGTAACCGAAAAGTTGCACGAGAACCGAATCGAATATCGGCCTAATGCGACGATGCCGCCAGCAGCCGGCGCGTGAACGGATGCGCCGGCGCGGCCAACAGCTCCGCCGCGGGACCCTGTTCCACGACCCGGCCCTCGTCGAGCACGGCGATCCGGTCGGCCAGGCTCGCCGCCACCGCCAGATCGTGGGTGATGAGCACCAGCGACGTGCGCTCCTTCAGCCCGGCCAGCAGCGTGCGCACCCCCTGCTGGGTGACCGGATCGAGACCCGAGGTGATCTCGTCGCACAGCAGCACCCTGGGCCGGGCCAGCAAGGCGCGGGCCAGCGCGGCACGTTGCAGCTCCCCGCCGGAGAGCCCGCCGGGCGGCCGGTCCGCCGTCCCCGCCCCGACCCCCACGGCCGCCAGCGTCTCGACGGCCTCCGCCCGCGCCGCCTCCTCCGTCGCGCCGCGCAACCGGACGGCGGTACGCGCGATCTGGGCCGCGACCGGCCGGAACTCGTCGAACGAGGCCCGCGCGTCCTGGAACACGTACTGCACGGCGGCCACCTGCTCCCGCCGCCGCTCGCGCACACTGCGCGGCAGCGCCACCCCGTCCAGCTCCAACCGGCCCGACCAGCGCCGGTGCAGCCCGGCCAGGCAGCGCGCCAGCGTCGTCTTCCCCGAGCCGGACCGGCCGACGACCGCCCGGCACTCCCCCGCGCCCAGCGTCAGCGAGACGTCGCGCAGCACGGTGCTCCCGCCCCGGCGGGCGCCGTGCCACGCGGTCAGCCCCACCGCCCGCAGCCCCGCGCCGCCCGGCTCGTCCCCCGGCGGCCGCACCGCCCGTTCCGGCGCCGGCCTCGGCGCCCCGGCGGCCAGCATCTTCGCGGTCCACGGGTGCCGGGGCGCCGCGAAGACCCGGTCCGCGGGCCCCGACTCCACCACCCGGCCTCCGTCCAGGACCACCAACTCGTCGGCCAGCTCCCGCACCACGTCCAGATCGTGGCTGAGCAGCACCACCGCCACGCCGCGCGCCAGCACCGCGCGCAGCTCGGCCACCACCCGCTGCCGGGTCAACGCGTCCTGCCCGGTGGTCGGTTCGTCCGCGACCACCACCGGCGCGCCCGACAGCAGCGCCTGCGCCAGACCGGCCCGCTGCTGCTGGCCGCCCGAAAGCTGGTGCGGATAACGGCGCAGCACCCGCTCGGGTTCGGGAAGCTGCGCCGCCAGCAGAGCCGCCCGCGTCCGCTCGGCGCGCTCCGCCCGGGTGCCGCCCGCCTGCCGGGCGATGTCGGCGAGCAACGCCCCCGCCCGCCGCGCCGGGTTGAGCGCGGCGGCGGGCTGCTGCGGAACGTACCCGGCGCGGCCGGTCACGGTCACCGTCCCCGACACCCGCGCCCCGGCCGGGTATTCACCCAGCAGCGCCAGCCCGGTGGTGCTCTTGCCGCTGCCGGACGGGCCCACCAGCGCGGTGCAGCGGCCCGGCCACGCGGTCAGCGAGACGCCGTCCACCACCGCCCGGCCGCCGATCTCGACCCGCAGATTCTCCACGCGCGCCACGGTCACGGGCGTTTCCCTCTCTTCCCCGGCCTCGCCAGCCCGGCGTCGAACAGCAGGTTGGTGCCGGTGGTCAACGCGACGATCAGCACGGCCGGGACCACCACGGCCCACGGCTGGACGAACAGCCCGGTCCGGTTGTGGTCCACCATCACGGCCCAGTCGGCCGCGTCGGGCGCGACCCCGACGCCCAGGAACGCGGCGGTCGCCACCAGATACAGCGTCCCGGTCAGCCGCACCCCCGCGTCGGCGGCCAGCGTGCGCAGCGCCGACCGGCCCACATAGCCGATCGCCATCCGCCACCAGCTCTCGCCCTGCATCCGCATCGCCTCGACGGCCGGCCGGGCCGCCGCCTCCGCCGCCGCGGCCCGCACGATCCGCGCCGCGTCCGGCACGTTGATCAGCGCCACGATCAGCGCCAGCCCGACCGGGCCCGGGGTGAACAGCGCCGCCGTCATCAGCAGCAGCAACAGCGACGGCACGGCCAGCACCACGTCCAGCGGCCTGATCAACAGCTCCTCCAGCCACGCCCGGTGGGTCAGCGCGGCGGCCAGCGCGACCGGCAGCGCCACCAGATACGCGACGGCCGTCGCCGTCACCGCCGTCAGCACCACCGACCGCCCGCCGAGCAGCACTTGCCGCCACACGTCGCGCCCGGTGAAGTCCGTGCCCAGCCAGTGCCCCTGGCCGGTGGTGAACGAGACGCCGCGCGGGCCCGGTTCACCCGCGAACCACGGTCCGGCGACGGCGAGGAGAAGCGGCACGGCGATCAGGGCCAGCCCGAGCACGGCCTGCCCACGGCCCGCCGTGACGCCCGTCCCGCCGTCCGGCGCGCGGCCGTTCACGCCGCCACCCCCGCCCGGGGCGCGAAGCGGCGCGTCACCACGTCGGCCCCCAGGTTCAGCACCACCGTCACCACTCCGAAGACGACCGCGAGCCCTTGCACCACCGGGATGTCCCTGGCGGCGACCGCGTCGATCAGGACCGTGCCCAGGCCGGGGATGACGAACAGCGCCTCCACCACGATCACTCCGGACAGCAACCAGTCGCAGGTCCTGGCCAGTTGCTGCGCGGCGGGCGCGACCGCGTTGGGCAGCGCGTGCGCCCAGCGGACCCGGCGGCCGGGCACGCCGTACCGCCGGGCCTGCGCCGCGTACGGCGACGCCATCGCCTCGATCATCCCGGCCCTGACCAGCCTGCTGATCGAGCAGACCGGCCGGGCCAGCAGCACCAGCACCGGCAGCACCAGCACGGCCGGTTCGGCGAGCAGATCGGTGCCGTGCCCCACCGCCGTCGGCGGCAGCCAGCCAAGACGCAGCGCGAACACCACGATCAGCAGCACCCCGAGGGCGAACTCCGGCACCGCGTACACCCCGAGGGTCACCGTGCTGATCAACCGGTCGGTCCGGCCGCCCTCGTGGCGCGCGGCGAGCACCCCGAGCCCCACCGAGACCGGCACGAGCAACAGCAGCGTGAGACCGGCCAGCAGCAGCGTCGGCCCCAGGGCGTCCGCCAGATAGCCGGTCACCGGCCGCCCGGAGACCAGCGAGGTGCCGAGGTCGGCGCGGAGCAGACCGGCTGCCCAGTCGGCGAAACGCTCGGCCGCCGGCTCGTCCAGCCGCATGATCTCCCGGATGCGCGCGACGCGTTCGGGATCGGGCGCGTCCCCGGCCAGCGCGACGGCCGCGTCGCCGGGGAGGGCCTCGGTGAGCAGGAACACCAGCGCCACCACCCCGGCGATCTGCGCGACGCCGACCACCAGCCGCCGCAGCAGCCAGGAACGGCCGTCGGTCACGCCAGCCACACCCGGTCGAAGCGCGCCCAGTCCAGGGTGTTGGCGGGAGCGTCCTCGGCGACGCCCCGCACGTTTCCGGCCGTTGCCACGATCCAGTCGGCGAAGCCCCAGATCAGGAAGCCGCCCTCGGCATGCAGACGGCGCTGCATCCGCCCGTACAGCGCGGCCCGTTCGCCCTCGTCGGAGGTGGACTGGGCCTGCCGGTACAGCTCGTCGAAGTCGTCGTGCCGCCAGTGGGTGGCGTTGGTGGGCGAATCGCTGAGCAGGCGCTGCGAGATGTGGGACTCGATGGGCATCGTCCCGGAGCGGGTGCAGGCCAGGGTGCCGGAGTCGAGGGTGTCGGCCCAGTAGGTGTCCTCGTTGCCGACCGCGACCTCGATGGTGACCCCGGCGCGCGCCGCCTGCTCCTTGAAGATCTCGGCCGCCTCGATGAACCCGGTGGCGACCGGCGAGGTGTCGAGGGTGACGGTGAGCCCGTCGCCGTGACCGGCCTCGGCCAGCAGCTCCCGCGCCCGGTCGAGGTCCTGCGCGCGCTGCGGGATGTCGTCGGCGTAGTACTGATAGCCCTTGCCGAACAGGTCGTTGCCGATCTCGCCCGCGCCGGACAGGGCGCCGTCGACCAGCTCCTGCCGGTCGGCGATCAGGAAGAACGCCTCCCGGACGCGCGGGTCGTCGAACGGCGCCCGGTCGGTCTTCATCACAAAGCCCTGCATGGCGCTGTTGCGCAGCCGCACGATGTGGGCCTGGCCGCCGTTCTCGTGGGCGCGGGCGGTCGCCGGGTTCAATTCGTGGGCGTACTCCACCTGGCCGCCGAGCAGCGCGTTGATGCGCGCGGACTCCTCGTCGGCGATGACGAACTCCAGCTCGTCCAGGTGCGGGGCGCCGTCCCAGTAGCCGTCGAAGCGCTCCACGAGGAGGGAACTGCCGGGCTCGAACGAGACGAAGCGGAACGGCCCCGAGCCGACCGGGCTGTCGAACGTCTCCGCGCCGTCGGGAACGATGTACGCGCCGAACGCGGCCAGCACGTTGGGGAACTCGGCGTACGGGCGCTTCAGCTTGAACTCGACGGTCCGGTCGTCCACGGCGCGGCTGGCGTCGAGATCGATCGGCTCCAGCGACGCCTTGGCGCGGAACGCCCCGTCCGGGTCGGCAATGCGGCGGTAGCTGTACAGGACGTCGGCGGCGGTGACCGGCGAACCGTCGTGCCACTGGGCGGCCCGGAGGGTGATGGTCCAGACGTCCAACCCGTCGCCGGGCTCCCAGCGTTCGGCGAGACGCGGCTGCGCCGACATGTCGGAGCCGAAGTCCGCGAGCTTGTCGAACAGGGCCTTGGCGCGGGCGGCGTCGGCGAACAGGTTGGTCAGGTGCGGGTCCAGGGTCTCGCTCGCGCCACCGCCCGCGAACGCGGCCCGCAACCGCCCACCGGGGCGCGGCTCGTCGCCGCCGCCCTCACCGTTCCCGCCGGAGCCCGAGCCGCCGCCGCAGGCGGTCAGCGCCAAGGCGGCGGCGGAGGCGCCGCCCACGGCGAGGACGGTACGACGGGCCGGGCCGGCCGGGAGGGATCTGTGCGACTGCTCGGTCATGCTGATCGTTCCTCTTTCGGTGAAAAGTTCGGGTCGGTGGGGAGTTCGGGACGCGCGCGGGCGCGCGGGGGTAGAAGTGGTTCCCCGTTCGTCGGCGGGGCGAGATGGTAAGGAGGGGGGGGTTGGAGCCGGTCGCCGTCTGCCGTGGTGCCCTCGGGCGCGGGAGCGCCGGGCCGCCAGGGCGGTTCGGTGCGCGGTCCTGGCCCGTCGTGCAGCTCCAGCACCTCGAACCCGGCGACGGCGAGGAAGTGGCACAGCTCCCGCGGGAACAGCAGCCGCCACGCGGACCGCTGTTCGAGGGGCGGCGAACCGTCGTCGGCGGTCCACACCCGGCGACGGCACAGGAGTTGGGCCGCGCGATCGACCCACAGGGTGGTGACGGAGGTGCGGACGACGCCGCCGTCGCTGAGCGTGCGGGTCACGGGCCGGTCCAGCAGTTCGCTGTCACCGAGGAAGAACGCGCCGTTGCGCATCTCCGCCACCAGCAGCCCACCGGGCGAAAGATGGCGGCGGCAGGAGGCGAGGAACCCGTCCAGCTCGTCGTTGCCGTGGCAGTACAACAGGGCGCTGTCCAGGCACAGCACGGCGTCCACCGTGCGGCCGAGGTCGAAGTCCCGCAGGTCCGCGCGGAGATACTCGGGCCCGGGATGATGGGTGCGGGCGTACGCGAGCATCGACGTGGCGACGTCGATGCCGGTGACCCGCCGTCCCAGGCCGTGCAGATGAGCGGCGTCGCGCCCGGTGCCGCAGCCCGCGTCCAGCACGCGCGGCCCGGCGCCGTGGCGCAGCAGCACGTCCTCCGCCCAGCGAGCGGCGAGGCGTTCGGGATCGGGGAACCGCGCCTCGTACAAGTCGGGCCGGTCGGTGAGCAGATTGCTGTCGCCGCCCGGGGCAGGGCCGCCGGTCATGAGACGGCCTCCCGGGCGGGACGCGCCGAACCGGCGGGGCGGACACCGGCCGTGACCGGTTCGGGCAGCGCGCCCCGGCGGCTCAGCCACGCGACCCCGGCGGCGGACGACAGGCCCACGGCCAGGCAGAACAGCCACGGCAGCCACGACCGGCCGCCGCGCTCGCCGAGGTCCATGGCCCAGCCCACGGCCGTGTTCCCGACGGCCGCCGCGACGCCGGACACGACGTAGAACAGCCCGAAGGAGGTGCCGGTGAGCGACTCCCGGCCGAACGAGGGGATCAGCTCCATGACGAACGGCTGCGCCGCCATCACCCCGAGGTAGAGCAACGCGGCCCCGGCGAGCACCGGCAGCAGCCGCACGGCCGCCCCGCCCGGCGCGTCACCGTCCGCCACCAGCAGCGGCGGCACGAACGCCAGCCCCATGCAGGCGAGTCCGGCGGCGATCCAACGCCCCCTGCTGCCGCGCGACTTGAGCGCGGTGGTGACACGGAGCTGGAGGGTGAGACTGAGCACCGTCCCCACCAGGAAGATGAGCCCGGCCGCCCCCGCCCAGCCGGTCGCGGTCCTCGCGCCGTCCGGCAGCAGCAGGTAGAGCTGGCTCTCCAGGGTGAACATGCCGGTCATGGCGACGGCGAAGGCCAGGAAGCGGCGGTTGGACGCCACTTCGCGCCAGTCGGCGAGCACCCCGGGCCGACGCCCGTCCCCGCCCGCCGACTTCCCCGGCTCCGGGTCCTTGGACGCGCGGCGCGCGGGCAGGACGAGGGCCTGCGCGACGGTGAGCACGGCGAAGATCGCGGCGGCGGTGAGCGCCGAGGCGCGGAAGTCGATCAGCAGCAGCGCGCTGCCGAGCAACGGCCCGGCCATCGCCCCGGCCATCGCGAACACCTGGAACAGCGCGAACGCCTCGGCCTTCCGCTCCCCCGACTCGACGGCGATGTAGGCGCGGACGGCCGGGTTGAACAGGGCGCCCGCCAACCCGCTGAGCACCGACGCCGCGAGCAGCACGGCCAGCGCGTCACCGAGCGCGAAGAGCGCGAACCCGACCGTGCGCACGGCGCATCCGGCGATGATGACACCGCGCGCGCCGAGCCGGTCGGCGGCCGAGCCGCCGATGATGAACAAGCCCTGCTGGCTGAGGTTCCGCACCCCGAGCACCACGCCGATCAGCGCGGCGGACATCCCCAGGTCCTCCTCCAGGTGGACGGCGAGGTAGGGGATGAGCAGGTAGAAGCCGGTGTTGACGCCGAACTGGTTGACCAGCAACAGCCGTACGGCCAGCGGGAAGCCGCGTACGGCGCGCAGGGTTCTCACGCCGGGTCTCCTTCCGGCCGGGACGTTCCGGGCGCCGGGCCGACGCCGAGCCCGGGCCGGGCGGCGGCCCGGACCGTTCCGTCGGCGCCGCCGATGCCCTGCCACGGGTCGTGGGCGAGCAGCAGATGACCGTCGAGATCGACCCAGCGGGCGCGGGCCGCGAGGTGGACGGCCGGGGCGATGCCGAGCGAGGACGCCGCCAGGCAGCCGAGCATCACCTCGGTGCCGCTGCCGTCGAGCGCCGCGCGGATCCGCAACGCCTGGTGCGCGCCACCGCACTTGGCGAGTTTGATGTTCACGCCGTGGACGCGGCCCGCCAGCCGGAGCGCCTCCTCGTACCCGGCCGCGTCCTCGTCGGCGATCACCGGCACGGGCGAGCGTTCCGCCAGTCGGGCCAGCGCCTCCGGATCGCCCGCCGCGGTGGGCTGTTCGACCGCCTCGACGCCGAGCGCGGCGAACCGCGGCAGCAACTCCCCGGCCGCGGTGGGCGTCCAGGCGCCGTTGGGGTCGAGCAGGAGCCGGACGCCGGGCGCGGCGTCGCGGACGGCGGCGACCCGGTCGAGGTCGTCCGCCGGATCGGGCGATCCCGCCTTGATCTTCAGGACCGTGAAGCCCAGGGCGGCCAACTCGCCCGCCTGCGCCGCCGCGTCGGCCGTGTCGGTGATCCCGATCGTGCGCGCGGTCGCCGCGACCACCTCACCGCCATCGTCCCCGTCCCCGCTTTCGCTCTCGCCGAGCAGGCCGTGCACGGGCCGGCCGGCCCGCTTGCCGACCAGATCGAGCAGCGCCGAATCGACCGCCGCCATCGCGCCCGGCGGGAAGCCGCGCGGCAGCAGCGTGCCGTCCAGCAGGGCCGACAGGGCCGTCTCCGGGTCGGGTTGACGGGCCAGCGCGGGAGCGGCGTGGCCGAGCAGGGCATGCTTGGCGCGTTCGGCGGTCAGCCCCAGATACACCGAACTGACGGCCTCACCGTGCCCGGTGACGCCCTCGTCGTCCTCCACCGCCAGCCACACCGCGTCACGGCGGGCCATCACCGAGCGTGAGATGCGCAGCGGCGTGCGGAGTTCGAGTGTCGCGGTCCTCACGGTGAGTCTCATGCCGGGCTCCGCAGCGGATCGACGACGGTGCGGCAGCGGGTCCAGCCCGTCGCCTCCACGGCGCGCGGGTGGGCGATCTCCAACGGGCGCGCGGCGGGCGGCCCTTGGGTGCCGATGCCGTGGCGCAGGCAGTAGTCGTCGTCGTAGATGGTGCCGACGTAGCGGTGCGGTCCGTCGGGGAACACGGTGGCGACGACCGCGCCCGGCCGGGTGCGGGCGGCCCACGCCGCGACGAGCGCGACCGCGCCGGTGCTCCAACCGCCGCTGACGAAACAGCCCCTGGCCAGCCTGCGGCAGGTGTCCACCGCCTCCGCCGGGCCGACCCAGTGCACCTCGTCGAAGATGTCGTGGCGGACGTTGCGCGGGTGGATGCTGGAGCCGAGGCCGCGCATCAGACGCGGCCGGGCGGGCTGCCCGAAGATCGTGGAGCCGATCGAGTCGACGCCGATCACGTGCAGTCGTGGCCAGCGGCGGCGCAGCGGGCCGGGGACGCCCGCGCTGTGGCCGCCCGTTCCGACGCTGCACACGAGGACGTCGAGATGGTCCAGCGCGTCCCCGATCTCGGTGGCCATCGTGGCGTAACCGGCGACGTTGTCCGGGTTGTTGTACTGGTCCGGCCAGTAGGCGCCCGGCAGGGCGTCGAGCAGCTCGCGCAGCCGGGCGATGCGCGCGGCCTGCCAGCCGCCCCGGGCGGCGGGCCGTTCCACCAGCTCCAGCCCGGCGCCGTGAGCGCGGAGCAACGCACGGACGGCGGGCTCCAGTTCGGCGTCCCCGACGAGGATCACCGGATGCCCGAGAGCCTGTCCGGCGAAGGCCAGGCCGAGGCCGAGCGTGCCGGAGGTGGACTCCACCACCGGCGCCCCGGGCCGCAGTTCACCGCGCTCGCGGGCGCCGCGCAGCATGGCGACGGCGGCGCGCGCCTTCAGGCCGCCCGCGCTCAGCCCCTCCAGCTTCGCCCAGAACCCGGGATGCGGGCGCGGCAGCGGAACGGTGATCCGCGCCATCGGCGTGCGGCCGAGCAGCGCCAGCATCTCGGGCCGCGCGGTCACCGGCCCCGCGTGCCCGGTCTGTTCGGTGGCGACGACGGTCATACGGCACCTCCGCCCACGGCGTAGCGGTGCAGCACACCGGGCCCGCCGTCCAGCCAGAAGAACGGGTACGGCTCGGCCGACACGGCGGTCACCCCGGCGCCGAGGAAACGCGGCAGCACCGCGCTGCCCGACTGCGCGAACAGCACCAACGGCTTGCCGGTGGACCGCGCGTGCTCCAGCAGCGGCTCGAACGTGCCGTTGCCCAGCGTCATCCCGGAGACCAGCAGCGCGTCGCAGCCGTCGAGTTCGGCGGCGGCGTCCCGGCGGACCGGCTCGCCCCACTCGGTGGTGCCGCCCTTGAGGCCGCACGGAACGTAGCCGGTGCCGCGCTCCCGCCGCCGCTCCAGCAGGGAGTTGACCACGCCGACAACCAGCACCCGGCGCGGCGCGGGCGTTTCGGGCAGCAGGTCCACCACGGCCCGCGCGCGGGCCCGGGACTTGCGAAGGCTGTCGCCGTCCGGCAGCGGATACGGGCGGGCGCCGTTCTCCGGGGTGTGCGGCAGCACGTGCGCGAGGTACGCGTCCAGCGCCGCGATCCGCACGGCGGGCGACGGGTGGGCCAGCAGCGACGCGACGTCCGCGCCGACGCAGTCGTCCAGCGTGGCGGCCGGCAGCGCGCCGGGCTCCACGGCGCAGGAGCCGACCGACCCGGCCAGCCGCAGGCTGAGGACCTCGTTGCGGTAGCCGCCCGACCGGTCCCGGTGCCGCACGGCCTGGCAGGGGGTGAAGGCCACGGATATCCGCAGTCCGGCCGGGTCGGGGCCGAACTCCCCGGCCAGCCCGCGGCGTTCCAGTTCGGCGACCGACCTCACGCCGCACCGTCCGCCGGCGCGTAGCGCGGACACAGCCCGGCGAGCACGGCCTCGCCCCGGCCGCGCGCCGCGCCGGTCTCGTCGGCGGTGACCATGGCGTGGCCCAGATAGTCGTTGTTACTGGCGGCCGGCCGCACGGCGCGGCCGGGGCCGGCGAGTTCCAGCTCCCGCAGGCCCGCCGCCGAGGAGGCGTCCTCGACGCCGTCGAACCCGGCGAGTTCACCGGCCTGTTCGGGCAGCAGGAAGCCGATGGCGGCGCTGCGCACGCCCGTTTCGCGCGGCGCGACGTCCGGGGTCAGGCCGAGGGCGACGTCCACGGCGGCGCCCGGCAGGTCGATGCCGGTGACGTGCCGGACCAGTTCGGTGATCCGGTTGCCCGCCGGGCGGGGGTTGACCTCGATCACCCGGGGGCCGTCCGCCGTGAGCTTGATCTCGGTGTGGGCGACCACCTGGTCCAGGCCCAGCGCCGTCAGCGCGGCGACCGCCGTGTCCGCGACCGCCCGGGTGGCGGCCGGGTCGAGCGCGGCCGGGAACATGTGCCCGGTCTCGATGAACGCCGGCGCCCCGCCCACGCTCTTGTCGGTCACCCCCACCACGTGGCAGGTGCCGTCGTACGACACCGTCTCGACACTGAACTCGGGGCCCACCAGCAGCTCTTCGAGGAGCACCACGGGCGAGCGGCGCTGGCCGCGCGCGTTGACGGGGAAGTCGCCCAGCGCCTTGTACGCCTCGGCGAGCGCCCGTTCGCCGTCGACCTCGCGGACGTACATCCCGGCGCAGAGGTCAACGGGCTTGATCACCAGGGGATATCCGATGCGCGCGGCAGCCGCCGCCGTCTCCGGCCAGTCCCGGCAGACCGCGTGGTCCGGCCCCGGCACCCCCGCTCCGGCGAGCACCCGGCGGGTGGCGTCCTTGTGGCAGGCGGCCTCCACCGCCTCGGGCGCGGGCCCGGGCAGTCCGAGGTGGCGCGCGACGCGGGCGACGGCGGGAAGGTAGTAGTCGCACGACGAGATCACCCCGTCGAAGCCGAGCACCTCGTGCGTCCGGGCGGCGTGGTCCAGCAGCGCGTCCGTGTCATTGGTGTCGGCGGTGAGCACGTTCGCGGCGGCGAGCAGCGGATGCGGCGCGGCGGAGGACGCCCCGCGCAGGTAATGGTGCAGATCACGGGTGAGGAACGTGAACCGGTGCCCCGCTTCCCCGATCGCGCGCGGCAACAGCCGGCTCATGGAGCCGACCCAGCTCTCGATCATCAGCAGATGTCCCACGGTGCGCCCTTCCAGTGACATGGACCTGGCCGCCGGGAAGACTATCGATAATCATTTTCATTGTCATCCGGTCAACGCGCGGAAAAATCCGGAAGCACGGGATCATGCCGCGTGGCACAGTTCCGCCCATGGACGAAAGGGAGTTGCTGCGCCGTTCCGGTGGACCGGTGACCCAGGACCGGCTCGGACGGGAACTGCGCGACCTCGGTCTCGGGACCGGTGACACCGTGATGTTCCACACGAGGATGTCCGCGCTCGGCTGGGTCGCCGGCGGCACCCAGGCCGTCATCGGCGCCCTGCTGGACGTGGTCGGCCCCCGCGGCACGCTCATGGTGACCTGCGGCTGGAACGACGCCCTGCCGTACGAATTCCCCACCTGGCCCCGGGCCTGGCAGGACGCGGTGCGCGCCCATCACCCCGCCTACGACCCGCTGCTCAGCGAGGCCGACCACGCCAACGGCCGCCTCCCCGAGGCCCTGCGCCGCCGTCCGGGCGCCGTGCGCAGCCGCCACCCCGACGCGAGCTTCGCCGCCCTCGGGGCCGACGCGCACGCGCTGATGGCGGACCACCCGTGGGACCATCCGCACGGCCCGGGCAGCCCGCTGGCCCATCTGGTGGAGGCGCGCGGCAAGGTGCTGATGCTGGGCGCGCCGCTCGACTCGTTCACCCTGCTCCACCACGCCGAGGCCCTGGCCGACGCGCCGGGCAAGCGCTTCGTGGAGTTCGAGCAGCCGATCACGGTCGACGGGAAACGGGTGTGGCGCCGCTTCCGCGACATCGACTCCAGCGACGGCGCGTTCGACTACTCCGGCGTCGTCCCGGCCGACGTGGAGTGGCCGTTCACGGCCATCGCCCGCGACATGCTCGCGGCGGGCATCGGCACGAGCGGCACGACGGGCGCGGCGACCTCCCACCTCTTCGACGCGGCCGACGCGACGCGGTTCGGCGTGGCGTGGATGGAGTCGAAGCTCACGGCCGCCGGAGCGACGCCGGGCCCCTGACCCTGAACGACCCCTGGCCCCTGACCCCTGACCCGGCGGAACGGCCCGGCGGAACGGCCCGGTGGCCCGCCCGGAAACCGGGCCGGGCCGAACGAAACCGCCACTGTCAGTGGCCCGGGTCATACTCGGGTCCATCGATGTCCGCCCACCGCTGTCCGACGACGCCGCCGATTCCCGGGAGACGCGCATGTCCGCCGAGACCACCCCGACCGCCCACGCAGCCCCCGCGGACAGCCATGACCTCATCAAGGTGCGCGGCGCCCGGGAGAACAATCTGGCGGACGTCTCGCTCGACATCCCCAAGCGCCGCCTCACCGTCTTCACCGGCGTCTCCGGCTCCGGCAAGTCCTCGCTCGTCTTCGGCACCATCGCCGCCGAGTCGCAGCGCCTGATCAACGAGACGTACACGGCGTTCATCCAGTCGTTCATGCCGAGCCTCGGCCGCCCCGACGTCGACGCCCTGGAGAACCTCAGCGCGGCCATCGTGGTCGACCAGGAGCGGATGGGGGCGAACTCACGGTCCACCGTCGGCACCGCCACCGACGCGTACACCATGCTCCGCATCATCTTCAGCCGCCTCGGCACCCCCCACATCGGCACGTCGAGCGCCTTCAGCTTCAACAGCCCGGAAGGCATGTGCCCGGCGTGCGAGGGCCTCGGCCAGGTCTCCACGATCGACATCGACCAGCTCGTGGACCGGGACCTCTCCCTCAACGAGGGCGCGATCACCGCCCCCGGCTTCGCCGTCGACTCGTGGTACTGGCAGATCATGGCCCACTCCGGGTTCTACGACCCGGACAAGAAGCTGCGGGACTTCACCCCGGCCGAGTGGGAGGACTTCCTGCACAAGCCTGTCACCAAGGTCAAGATCGGCTCGGGCAACATGACGTACGAGGGGCTCGTCAGCAAGGTCCAGCGGCTCTACCTGACCAAGGACCGCGACTCGATGCAGTCCCACATCCGCGCCTTCGTGGACCGGGCCGTGGTGTTCGCCGAGTGCGGCGACTGCGGCGGCTCGCGGCTGAGCGCCGCCGCGCTGTCGTCCACCATCGCGGGGGTCAACATCGCGCGGTGCTCCGCGATGCAGATCAGCGACCTCGCCGCGTTCGTCCGCACCATCGAGGACCCGTCCGTCGCCCCGCTGCTGGCGACCCTGCGGCAGACGCTGGACTCGCTGGTCGAGATCGGCCTCGGCTACCTGAGCCTGGACCGCACCTCGGCGACCCTCTCCGGCGGCGAGAGCCAGCGCGTCAAGATGGTGCGCCACCTCGGCTCCAGCCTCACCGACGTCACCTATGTCTTCGACGAGCCCACGGTCGGCCTGCACCCGCACGACATCCAGCGGATGAACGGCCTGCTGCTCCGGCTGCGCGACAAGGGGAACACGGTGCTCGTCGTGGAGCACAAGCCCGAGGTCATCGCCATCGCCGACCACGTCGTGGACCTCGGCCCCGGCGCCGGCACCGACGGCGGCCGGATCTGCTACAGCGGGGACGTCGCCGGGCTGCGCGCCTCCGGCACCCTCACCGGGCGGCACCTGGACCACCGGGCGCGGCTGCGGGAGCGGACCCGCGAGCCGATGGGCTCGCTCTCCATCCACCACGCCGACCTGCACAACCTGCGGGACGTGAGCGTGGACATCCCGCTGGGCGTGCTGACCGTGGTCACCGGCGTCGCCGGATCCGGCAAGAGTTCGCTGATCCACGGCTACCTGTCGGGCCGCGACGGCGTGGTGGTGGCCGACCAGTCGCCGATCCGCGGCTCCCGGCGGAGCAACCCCGCGACGTACAGCGGCCTGCTGAGCCCGATCCGCACCGCGTTCGCCAAGGCCAACGGGGTGAAGGCCGCCCTGTTCAGCGCGAACTCGGAGGGCGCCTGCCCCAACTGCAACGGCATCGGCGTCGTCTACACCGACCTCGCCATGATGGCCGGGGTCGCGTCGGTCTGCGAGCGGTGCGAGGGGAAGCGGTTCACCCCCGAGGTCCTGACGTACACGCTCCGCGGGAAGAACATCAGCGAGGTCCTCGGCATGTCCGTGGCCGAGGCCCGCGACTTCTTCCCGACCGGCCAGGCGCACGCGATCCTGGAGCGGCTCACCGACGTGGGGCTCGGCTACCTGAGCCTGGGCCAGCCGCTGAACACCCTGTCCGGCGGCGAGCGCCAGCGGCTGAAGCTCGCCATCCACATGGCGGAGAAGTCCTCGACCTATGTGCTGGACGAGCCCACGACCGGGCTCCACATGGCGGACGTGGACCAGTTGCTCGCCCTGCTGGACCGGCTGGTCGACGACGGGAACACGGTGGTGGTCATCGAGCACCACCAGGCCGTGATGGCCCACGCCGACTGGATCATCGACCTCGGCCCCGGCGGCGGACACGACGGCGGCCAGGTCGTGTTCACCGGCACCCCGGCCGCCCTCATAGCCGACGCCGACACCCTCACGGCCCGCCACCTGCGCACCTACGTGGGAGGCGACGCCCGCTGAGCGGGCCGCCCACGCACCTACGCACCATCGCACCGACACACGAGGCACGACACACGAGGCACGAGGCACGCACGACGAAGGAGGCGCACATGCGGGTCGGGTTGCTGCGGAGGGTCGGCGTGGCCACCGCCGCGTACGGGATCGCCGTCGCGGTGTGGCCGAAGCTGCTGGCCACACCCTCGGGACTGGCGGACGACGCCTCGACGCGGACCTCGCTGCGCCCCCTGGGCTGGCGGGGCGCCGCGGGCGGCGCCGCCCTGGCCCCCGCGCCGGAGGGGCCCGCGCTGCGCACCGCCGCCGTCCTGCGGATCGCGGCGGACCTCGGGGACGCGGCGCTGCTCGGCGCGACGCTGCCGGGGCGCGGGCGGCGCCGGGCCGCCGTCGCGGTGTCCGTCGGCTGGGGCGCGCTGTCCGCGGCCGGGCTGCTGTGGCCCGCCGGGCGGGACGAGGTCAGCCGTCGCAGGCGACGCGCGGGCTCGTCCGGTTGAGCAGCCCGTCCGGGTTCACCTTCCACGCCCACACGTGCAGCGTGTGGTACGGCCTGCCGTCGCCCGGCGGCTCAAACGCCTGGCCGAACAGCGTGGCGGGCGTCTTCGACGCGTACCCGACGGCCACCAGCTCCTGACCGCCCCCGGCCAGCGGCGCGTACACGAGCAGGTTCGGCTCGCCGACCACCAGATCGTCCTGCCCCTCGGCCACCGACCGCACGTAGTGGTGGCCCGAGCCCGGCACGCACGCGCCCACCGGCGCGTAACCGGCGGCGGTCGCCGCCTCCTGCTCGTGGAACGTGTACGTCGCCGCCCGTATCTCCTGCACCTGGAACGGCAGCAGGGCGCCGGGCGAGAGCACCGAGGCCCACTCGTCGTCCAGGGCCACGGCACCCGTCGGCGGCAGGGACATCAGGGCGGCCAGGCCCAGGACGGTGAGGACGCGTCTGCGCATGTCGGACTCCGTTTCCCCGCGCCCGGTGCGCGGTAGGTCCGATCGTGGTCGCGCGCCCGGGACCCGGCCATCCCGGAGCAGCCAAGCGGGGGACGGCCCTACCGGACCCCCGCCCGCGCGGTGACCAGCCGCGCCGCCGACGTGCCGAGGCCGGTGGGGCCGCTCAGCGGCCACTGGCGCGCGAAGCGGCGGATCAGGTCCTCCTCGCGGTACCGCCGGCAGTCGCGGTGCCAGACGTAGATGCCCGACATCCAGTTCTCCAGCTCCCGCACATAGCCGTCCAGGATCTTCCTCGCCTCCGCGTCGAGCCCGAAGTCGTCGTACAGGATCGGCAGTTCATTGGCGGCGACATGCTGGAACTGGCGCATCCGCTCGGTCATCAGGTCATGGACGATGGCCAGCCCGGTGGCGTAGTCGCAGTCGAAGAAGGTCTGCACGACGACGATCCCGTTGTGGAACTCGCCCTCGAACTCGACTTCCTTCTGGTACGAGAAGACGTCGTTCATCAGCGTCGCGTAGTTGACGGCGGCGTTCTCCAGCGAACGCATCGGCCCGCTGCGGTAGACCGCGTCGGGAATCCTCCGCCCGTGCCCGATCCGGGCCAGGCTCATCGTCAGGTCGGAGCCGAACGTGTGGCGCCGCATCTCCATGTAGTCCACGGGGTCGGGCACCCGGTTGTGCGCCTGGTTCACCAGCTCCCACAGCCAGCTCTCCGTCATCCGGTCGACGGCCTCGCGGAACGCGCGCCGCGCCGGCCCGTCCATCGGCCCGGCGGTCCGCTGCCACAGGTCGGCGAGGCCGCGTTCCAGCGCGTTCGCCGGCGGCGGCGTGGCGGCCGGCTCGTCCACGGGCATGAACAACCCCAGCCGGTCGGTGCACACCTTGGCGGCGACCAGATCACGGCGGGCGCCGAAGAGCACCGGGTAGTAGTCGTCGCCGTAGGTACCCCACGCCAACCAGGCCGACCCGAGGTCGAGTTCATCGGCCGACCCGTCCGGATCGAGCCCGGCCGCGCACAGCGGCAAGTCGAAGTCGAGCAGCCCCTGTTCGTCCCACACCCCCTCGGACAGCAGCCCCATCCGCCGCGACCACTCGACCAGGCGGACCCGGGCGCCCGCCAGGTTCGCGTTGAGCCGGGGCGTGAACGGCAGGTAGAAGTCCGGCAGTCGGGACGGCCCGACGCGGCGGAACGGGACATGGGTGAAGTTCCGCACCCGCGCGGTCTCCGCGCGCCGCGTGGTCAGCGTGATGTCGGTGGCCGACAGCCCGATCCCCGGCCCCGCGCCGATCCCCGCCATCCCCAGCGGCGCCCGCGACCGGGTGCCCTCGTTCATGTACCGGCTGGACCGCAGGTGCCACTCGTGGCCGCCGGACTGCCAGTCCTGCAACCCCTTCACATAGGCCATCACCCGCGTCACCGCCTCCGGGCCGAGCCCGTGCTCGGCGAAGAGCGGCGGCAGTTCGGTCACGGTGGTGTGCTCGAACTGCTGGAGACGCGACGTGAGCAGGTCGTTGACGGCCTCGGCGGCCTCCTGCGTGGAGCAGCCGAGGAACGTCTCCAGCACCAGCACCCCGTTGCTCAACTCGCCCTCGTCCTCGACCTCCCGCTGGTACGAGAAGAGGTCGTTGCGCAGGTGCACCCCGTCCGAGAAGGCGTCCCGCAGCACCAGCATCGGCCGCGAACCGGCGATCACGGCCGGGACCTCGGCGCGGGCCGCGTACTCGATGAGCCCCGCCGACCAGGGCGCGCCGCCGACCTTGCGGCGCATCTCGATGTACTCGACGGGGTTGGGGACCCGGCCGATGTTGATGTTGGACAGCTCCCACAGCGACTCGTTGAGCAGGTTCTCGGTGCTCTCGGCGAAACGGGCCCGCCACTCCGGCGACATGGCGGGCACGGTCCGCAGCCACAGGTCGGCCAGCCCCGCCTCCACCGGGTTCACCGGCTCGGGCATCGGCGTGGCCGGGTCCATCGGCATGAACGCGGGCAGCCGGTCCAGATACGCCTTGCCGCCGGCCCGGTCCTGGCTGCGTTTGAACGTCTCCAGAAAGTGATCGTCGAAGAAGAACACCCACACGTACCAGTCGGTGACCAGCGCGAGATCGGAGGCGGACGCGTCGGGGTGGGTGTAGGCGCACAACAGCGCGTAGTCGTGGGCGTCGAGATCGCTCTGCTCCCAGATCCCGGAGCCCTCCAGCATGCCCATCTCGCGGGCCCACCGCCGGGAGTGCTCCCGCGCCTCCTCCAGATGCGGATTCAGGCGTGCGGGGTAGGGGGTGTAGAACTCGGGCAGTTCGAAGGGCTGTGCCATGACGCGCCTTCCGTGTTCCGTGGGTCGCGGTCCCGGTGCGCCCAGGGTGACCCGAGCGCACGCCACCCGGACCGGCCGCCGCCGCCAAACCCCCCATGTGGGTGAATCCGCCGGCCCCGGGACGCCGGACGGCGTCAGGTGAAGGGTTTCGTCCGGCCGCCCGCCCAACTGCCCTCCGCTCCCCGGCAGGTGGCTACGATGGCGGTGAACTGGGGCGTCACGGGGGAACGATGAGCAACGTCATCTACGCGGAGAAATCCTGGAATCCGCTGTCGGTCAGCGTCAACCTGACCGACGGCGAACTGCGCGTGGGCACACGCCGGATGCCGCTGGCCGAGCTGAACCTCCCGGCCATGGCGGACGCCTACCTCCGCGGCGGCTGGCTCGGCGGCGGCGGTTCCGAACGGCCGCTGTCCGCTATCCCGGCGGGCGCCGGCACGGTGCCCGTCATCCGCGCCACCGGCGCCGCCAAACCCGTCCGGGTGCGCCGGGCCGCCGAGTTCGTCCGCGTCCTCGGTGACCTGGCGGTCCGGCTGAGCGGCGGCCGGGACGCGGTGGCGCAGGCGGCCGAACGCGCCGCGCACGAGGGCGTACCGCTGTGGATGGCGCGTCGCGTGGCGCACGGACCCGCCGGTCCGGTCGTGGTCGCCGTCGACCGGCGCCTGGTCCGGGCCGACGTGTGGACCCCCGGGCTGCCCGTGGCCCGGCTGCGCGGTCCGTACGGAATGCCCGCCGGGCTGACCGACGTTCCGCCCGCCCTGGTGGTGACGCTCGGCGAGATGCCCGCGCACATCACCCTCGTGCAGAACTGGCGCAAGTCCAAGCGGACGGTCATCGTCCAGGCCGCGCAAGGCCGTTGGGAGCTGTGGCGGCACGACGCCCGCGCCTCGCGGCTGTTGCGCGACGGCCGGCCGGTGGCGCTGCTGCGCCGCCCGGCGCCGACGGCGGGCCGGGGCGATGTGCTGCTGCCGCTGGCGGACGTCCGGCACGAGACGGGTGACCCGCTCGACGCGGTCGTCGCGCACTTCTTCGCCGTCGTCTTCGGCCTCGGCGACGCCACCGGCACGATCCGGTTCGGCACGCGCCACCGGCTGCCGGAGCCGGAGGAGCCGCGGGTGTGGGAGGAGCCCTGGTTCACCGGACTCGGCCGGGGCGGCGACGACTCGGGCCCCGGCGGAGGCGGCGACGGCTGGTCCGACGGCGGTGACGGCGGCGGAGGAGACGGCGGCGGCAGCGGTGGCAGCGACGGCGGCGGGGGCGGAGGAGACGGCGGCGGAGGCGGAGGCGGCGACTAGGCCGCGGGGCCCCGCGGCCTCAACCACCCCGGCGCGCGGCACCCGTGATGTTGCGGACCATGCCCCCGAACACCCAGGCGTGGAACGGCGCCACCCCCCACCAGTAGAGGTGCCCCGCCAGCCCGCGCGGCTGGAACGTGGCGCGCTGCCCGTACACCGTCCGGCCCGTCCGGTCGCGGGACACCGTCAGCTCCAGCCACGCCAGCCCCGGCAGCCGCATCTCGGCCCGCAGCCGCAGCAGCTTCTCCGGCTCCAGCGCCTCGACCCGCCAGAAGTCCAGGTGGTCCCCGACCCGCAGCCGCCCCGGGGCGGCTGCGGGTCGGGGACCACCTGGACTTCTGGCGGGACGGGGCGCCGGGGCCCGGATCTGTTTTCCATCTTCGAGCGCACGAGCTATGAATCACACGGCGGTCACTAGCCACTGTTCGGTATAATTTTTTTAACGAACAAAAGGCCGCAAAGGTTCTTTCTCCCGGGCCTGGGGGGCGGGGGGTTATAAAGAGAGCAAGGCCCCCGCCCCCGCCCCCCGCCGCCCCCCCCGCCCCCCCGCCACAGCGCGGCGGGCGACGCGTCCACGGCCCGCTCCCGCCGGTCGGTGTACAGGCTGCCGCCCGCCCAGCCGGGGTCGCCGGGCAGCGGATCGCCCGGCGCCGGCCGCGTGGGCGGCGTCGTCCCCGCGACCTGCCGCGACGCCGCCCGCAGCGCGCCGTCCAGATCGAGGAACCCGCCCGGCGGCACCGTCACGTACCGTTCGATGTCCCGTTCCCCGCACACCACTTCGTGCCGCAGCGACTCCACCAGCGGGCGCGCGATCGCCCCCGGCACGGGCGTCACCAGCCCCACCCAGAGGCTGGACAGCCACGGGGAGAGCACGGGCACCGGCACGATCAGCCGCCGCCGCAGCCCGGTGTGCCGGGCGTAGCGCCGCATCATGTCCTGGTACGTCACCACGTCGGGCCCGCCCAGGTCGAACGTCCGGCTCACGCCGTCCGGCAGCTCCGCGCAGGCGACGAGCACCCGCAGCACGTCCCGGACCGCGACCGGCTGGACGCGGGTGCGCACCCAGCTCGGCGTCACCATCACGGGCAGCCGCTCGGTGAGCTGCCGCAGCATCTCGAACGACGCCGAGCCGGAACCGATGATGACCGCCGCCCGCAGCACGGCGGTCGGCACGCCCGAGCCGAGCAGGATCCGCCCCACCTCCGTGCGCGACCGCAGGTGCGGCGACAGCTCCCGCTCGGGCACGCCCGCCGGGGTCAGGCCCCCCAGGTAGACGACGCGGCGCACCCCGGCCGCGCGCGCCGCCCCGCCGAAGACGCGGGCGGCACGGCGGTCCTTCTCCTCGAAGCCGCTCCCCGCCCCGAGGGCGTGCACCAGGTAGTACGCGACCTCGACGCCCTCCAGCGCGGCGGCGACCGACACCGGGTCGGTGGCGTCACCGCGCACCGTCTCGACGCGGCCGGCCCACGGCCGGTCCCGGGGCTTCTCCGGGGTGCGGGCCATGCAACGCACCGCGTACCCGGCGTCGAGCAGCGCGGGCACCAGCCGGCCGCCGAGATAGCCGGTGGCGCCGGTGACCAGGCAGCGGCGGCGCGTCATGCCCGCCATCGTCGGCCGCGCCCCCGGCGCGCGCAACCGGGAGCGGGCGACCGGCGGCGGGCGACCTGAAGCGGGTGACCGCGGCCCCCCCGTCGCTTATCAACGACCGACGCCGCCCACGGTCAGGAGAGAGGGTCGGAGAGCTAGGGTAGCGGCTGCGGGCGCACGGCGGGAAGTGGATAGGAGCCTGGCCGTGACCTGACGGGTCCGGCGCCGTTGGACATCTGAGATGCCCGGCGGTGAGGAGTGATCAGATGTCGGTGCCGACGTCATGCGGGGTTCTCCCCAGGACCTTCCCCCTCGACGTGCCCCTCGACGTGCCTCTCGACGCGATACTCGGCGCCGCTCTCGACGGCCCCGCCGACCCGAGAGAGCGGATCCGGCACTTCGCCTCTCCCGTGACCCGCATGCTGCTCAGCAGCGAGGGTCTGACCACCACTCTTCTGGAATCCATGGCTGGCGAATCGTTGCACCTGACCTGTCTCGCCCAATTACGGACCCCCGCCCGCGAGACGGGGAACGGCGTGCCCGCGCTGCTCCGGATCGACGGCGGCGGGGACGTTCTCGTGCGCTACTCCGCCACCACACGGACCGGGGGGCAGGCCCTGTCCGTGAACCACGTGGTGGCCAGGCTGGGCCTCGCGCCCGGCCTCGAACCCTGCCTCACCAGCAGGTCCATCCCCCTCGGCCCGGCCCTGACCGCGGCCGGCACGGGGTACCGCCGCACGCTGCTGGACGCGGGCCGCCGCCCCTGGACGGACGAGGACGGCCACTGGCGCCTCGCGGCCTACAAGACGTACCTCGTCTGGCACGGCGACGACCCGCTGGCACTGATCAACGAACTCTTCAACCCGTCCGCCGTTCCGGCGGCGTGAGATGGCACGGTCCTGATGCGGCGGTCGCGTACCCAGGTGGGCATCATCGGCGCGGGCCCGGCCGGTCTGGTGCTGGCCAACCTGCTCACCAGGGCCGGCGTGGCCTGCCGCGTGGTCGAACGCCAGTCCCGGGAGCACGTGGAGCACCGCCCGCGCGCCGGCCTCCTCGAACACCGCGTGGTCGCGTCCCTGCGCCGCTCCGGCCTGGCCGGGCGGCTCCTCGACGACGGTGTCGAGCACGGCTGGTGCGCCTTCCGCTGCCTGGGCGACGACGTCCGCGTGGACTACGGCGCCCTCACCGGCCGGCGGCACTGGGTCTACCCCCAGCAGTGGCTCGTCAGGGACCTGATCGCCGCGCTGGCCGGACACGGGCCGCCGCCGATGTTCTCCAAGACGGTCCGGGCCGTCGAGGACATCTCGACCCACCGCCCGCGGCTGGTGTGCGACGGCATCGAGATCGAGTGCGAGTATGTCGTCGGCTGCGACGGCCACCGAGGCGCCTCCCGCGCCGCCCTCCCCGCCGCCCGCCACCGTGTCTTCCGCCGCCGCTACCCGTACGACTGGCTGACCGTCCTCGCCGAAGTGGCCCGTCCCGCCGAAGGAGTCGTCTACGCCGTGCACCCCGACGGCTTCGCCGGCATGATGCCGCGCACCTCCCGCCTGAGCCGCTTCTATCTCCAGTGCGCCCCCGGCGACCCGGCCCGCGACTGGCCCGCGCGCCGCATCCACGAGCGGTTGCGCGCCCGGCTCGCGCGGCTGCCGGAGATCACCGGCTTCGC
Organism: Streptomyces specialis; assembly: GCF_001493375.1. Classification (GTDB taxonomy): domain Bacteria; phylum Actinomycetota; class Actinomycetes; order Streptomycetales; family Streptomycetaceae; genus Streptomyces; species Streptomyces specialis. The sequence goes on along the minus strand of NZ_LN929895.1, from coordinate 428,974 downwards.
CGACGTCCAGGTGCTGCGGATGCGCAGCAGCGTCACCGAGCCGCTGCGCCACGGCCGTCTCCTGCTGGCCGGGGACGCGGCGCACCTGCTGACCCCCTCCGGCGCGAAGGGCATGAACCTGGCCATCGCCGACGCCACCGCCCTGGCCGGCGCCCTGACGCGCCGCTACACGGACGGCGACCACGGCGCCCTCGACGCCTACGGCGCCCGGCGGCTGCCGCGGATCTGGCGGGCCCAGGAGTTCTCCGACCGGCTGCTGCGGCTGCTGCACCTGCCGCCGGAGAAGGACGGCGACGCCGCGTACGCGCTGCGGCTGCGGCGCGCGGCGATCGAGCGCCTCGGCGAGCCGGGGCCGCACGCCACCGCGTTCGCCCACGAGTACGTCGGCTCCGGCGCGGGCGAGGACACCGGGGACGACGGGTGGCCGTGACCGCGGTGCTGACCGAGAACGTCCGGGCGCTGTACGGGTTCTCCCGGGGCACACAGGCCACGCTGAGCGTGGCCCAGCCGCTGCTCGGCGTCCTCCTGGCGGACGGCAGCCCGCCCCCCGCCCGGTTCGGCCTGGTCCTGACGGCTTCCCTGGCGGGGTACTTCGCGGTGTTCGCCGCCAACGACCTCATCGACGCCCGGCTGGACCGGCAGCGGTTCCGTTACGTCCGCGCCTACCAGGGCTTCGACATCGACAGCGCGGGCGGTCGCCACCCGCTGGCGCAGGGCCGGCTCAGCCCGGCGACGGCCGCCGTCTGGGTGACCGCGCTGGGCGCGGTGGCGCTGACGCTGTCCGCGATGCTGAGCTGGGTGTGCGCCGCGCTGCTGGTCGCGGCGGCGCTGCTGGAGGCGGCGTACTGCGCGCTGGCGCGGGTGACGCCGTTCAAGTTCCTGCTGACCGGCGTGATGGTGGCGCTCGGCGGCTGCGTCGGCTGGTTCGCGGTCTCCTCGGAGGTGGACCGGCCGCTGCTGTGGCTGTTCTGCGCCTGGCTGGCGGCCTGGGAGATCGGCGGCCGGAACATCGTGAACGACTGGGCCGACGTGGAGGAGGACGTCCACCTCGGCGTCCGGACCGTCCCCGTCGTCTACGGATACCGGGTCAGCGGCCTGCTGACGTTCTGGTTCCTGGCCCTGGCCGTGGTCTGCGGCACCGGCATGGCCGCCGCCGCCTGGCCGTCCTGCGGCGCGCTCGGCGTCGCGGGCGCCGCGCTGGCCGGCCTGTACACGCTGCTCGCCCCCGGCCTGCGGCTGCTGCGCGAGCCCTACCCCGAGAACGCGATGGCCGTCTTCAACCGGGCGAGCCTCTACCCCCCGGCGCTGCTGCTGATCGTCCTCGGCTCGCTGGCCGTCCGCCACGCGACCGGCGCCTGACGCCCGTTCACGGGCCGAGCAGCGCCACCACCAGCGCGACCGCGGGACCGGCCAGGGCCGTGGTGAGCAGGATCGACTCCCGGGCCAGCCGGACGCCCGTGCCGTAGTGCGCCGCGTAGGTGAAGACGTTCTGCGCGCCGGGCAGGGCGGAGGTGACGACCACGGTGAGCTGGTCCGCCGCGTCGAGGCGGAACAGCCAGGCGGCCGTCGCCCACCCGAGCAGCGGATGGACGACGGACTTCAGCGCCACCGACAGCAGCACCGGCCCGCGTTCCTCGCCCCGCCCCGGCAGCGCGCTGCCGCGCAGCGAGATGCCGAAGGCGAGCAGCACGGCGGGCACCGCCATGTCGCCGACCAGCGCGAGCGGTTCCATGACGGCGCTGGGCAGGGTGCGCCCCGAGGCGGCGACCGCGATGCCGCCGAGCGAGCCGACCACGACCGGATTGCGGAACGGGGTGGTCAGCCGCCGTACGACGGTTCCCCGCCCGCCCTCGCCGCCGCGCACGGCGGTCATGTCCAGCACGGTGAGGGCGGCGGGCGTGAACGCGAGCTGCTGGAGGAGCAGGATCGGCGCGACCAGCGACGCGTCGCCCAGCACGTAGAGCGCGATGGGGATGCCCAGGTTGCCCGCGTTCACATACGCGGAGCACAGCGCGCCGATCGTCACCCGGGCCGTGCCCCAGCGGCGGACGGTGCCGACCGCGACGAAGATCGCGGCGGTGGCGACCGTGCTCAGTGCCGTGGCCAGCAGCGACGGCGAGAAGAGCACCCCGAGATCGGCGTCGGCGAGGATGACGAACAGCAGCGCCGGGTTCGCCACGTGGAACGCCAGCCGGGTCAGGACCTCCCGCCCGTCCTCGCCCAGCAGCCCCCGGCGGCCCAGGAGATAGCCGATGGCGATGACGGTGGCGATGATCGTGAAGCCGGTGAAGACCCCGCCCACGACGCCACCCTCCGCGTAATCGAATACGCGCACTCTCGGCCGCGCGCCCCGCCCGGTCAATGGGCTCTCGGATGGCGAGACATGCCGGACGAGCACGCCGGGCACCCGCGTGACGGGCGATAACGTGCCATTCCGTGACACATCCCCTCGCACGCCGCTTCGCCCGCCGCCTCCGCCGCGGCGCGCCGGCCGCCCTCGCGGTGGCCGCCGTCACCGCGCCGCTGCTCCTGGCCGCGCCCGTCACCTCCCCCGCCGCCGGGGCCGACAGCGGCGGACCGGCCGACGCGCTGGCCGAGGCGGTCACCGGCGAGGGCGCGCTGCGCCACCTGGCCGCCCTCCAGCGGATCGCGGACGCGAGCGACGGCACCCGCGCCGCCGGCACCCCCGGCCACGAACGGTCCGCCCGTTACGCCGGGACGCTCCTGGCCGCCGCCGGATACGACGTCACGTACCAGCGCTTCGCGTTCCCCTACCGCGAACCGCTCACCGAGCGGCTGACCCGGCTCACCCCCGAGGAACGGGACATCCCGGTGCGGGTGATGACGTACAGCCCGGCCACCCCGCCCGGCGGCCTCACCGCCGCGCTCACCCCGGCCGGCACCGGCTGCGCCGCCGCCGACTTCGGCCCCGGGCCGCTGACCGGCCGGATCGCGCTGATCGAACGCGGCACGTGCACCTTCGCCGAGAAGCAGGCCAACGCGGCGGAGGCCGGCGCCGCCGGGGCGCTGATCCGGAACAACGTGCCCGGCGAACTGTCCGGCACCCTCGGCGGCCCGGAACACGCCGCCATCCCGACCGGCGGCATCTCACGCGCCGACGGCGAGGAACTGCTCGCCGCCCTCACGGCGGACGAGGAGGTGACCGTCCGGCTCGAACTGGCGGAGCTGGCCGAGGAACGCACCACCACGAACGTCATCGCCGAGACCCCCGGCGGCGACCCGTCCCGCGTGGTGATGGCCGGCGCCCACCTGGACTCGGTCCCCGGCGGCCCCGGCCTCAACGACAACGGCTCGGGCGCGGCCGGAATCCTGGAGACCGCGCTGCGGCTGGCCGCCACCGCCCCGGCGGACGGCCCCCCGCACCGCGTCAGGTTCGCCCTGTGGTCCGCCGAGGAGTTCGGCCTGCTCGGCTCCGAGCACTACGTGGCGAACCTCCCGGCCGACGCCCGCGACGCCGTCGCCCTCTACCTGAACTTCGACATGATCGCCTCCCCCAACTACGGCCTGTTCGTCTACGAGGGCTCGGAGCCGGTCCGGCGCGACATCACGGCGTTCCTGGAGGGACGGGGCCTGTCCCCCGGCCACGCGCCCCTCGACGGGCGCAGCGACTACGGGCCGTTCGTCGCGGCGGGCATCCCGGCCGGGGGCGTCTTCACCGGCGCCGAGGGCGTCAAGTCCGAGGCGGAGGCAAGCCTGTGGGGCGGCACCGCGGGCGCCCCCTACGACGCGTGCTACCACGCCGCCTGCGACGACCTGCGCAACATCAGCGCCACCGCGCTCGACATCGGCGCGAAGGTGATCGCGCACGCCGTCGGACGCTACGCCTGGCGCCTGCCGGAGCCGGAACCACGGCCCGGACCCCGGCCGGAACCGCCCCCCGCCCACCGGCCCGTGACGGGGCGCGCGCGGTGACGCGGGTCCGTCCCGTCACCACGACAGGAGGCTGCGTCGGAAGCGTCCCGCCCGGTAGGCTCTCCGTGTGATCTTCAAGCGCATCGGAAACGGACGACCCTGCCCTGACCACGGCCGGGAGCACACCCGGCAGTGGGCAGACGTGGCGCCGCGCCCGGTCCGCCTCGACCAGTTGGTCACCACCAAGCAGCAGCTCGACCTGGAGACGCTGCTGGCCGAGGACTCCACCTTCTACGGTGACCTCTTCGCCCACGTCGTGAAGTGGCGGGGCGACCTGTATCTGGAGGACGGCCTGCACCGGGCCGTCCGCGCCGCCCTGCAACAGCGCCAGGTGCTTCACGCGCGGGTGCTGGAGCTGGACTGACCCCGCCGCCCGGCCGCGCGCCGATTGCCCCGATCGGGTCGGTCCTTCATCTGAGCTGATCATTTATTAGGCCGCCGCCGATCCCCTGACTACGCTGCGGCCATGAGCATGCTGACGCCCCCTGGCATGGGCGGCAAGAAGTTCCGCGTCACGGGCGACCGGTATCCCAGGATGCGCCCCCGCCGGCGCCGCGGACGCCTCGGTCTGGCCGTCTTCGCCGCCGTCACCGTGCTCGCCCTGCTCGGCTACGGGACCCTCCAGCTCATCGACGTCTTCTCCGGGGACGACAACGGCGGCTCCGACACCACCCGGGCCCGCTCCGGCCCCGCCGACGAGGACTGCGTGCCCCCGGCGCGCGACACGCGGACGGGCGACACCGCGGAGCTGCCCGACCCCGCGACCATCACCGTGAACGTCTACAACGCCACCAGCCGCACCGGACTCGCCCAGCAGACCGCCGACACGCTCGCCGAGCGCGGCTTCGCCATCGGCGAGGTCGGCAACGCCCCCGAGGACCTCGACGGCCAGGTCGACGCCCCCGGACTGCTCCTGGGCACCGCCGCCGCCGCGGAGTCCGGCGCGCTGGCCATGCTCGCCGCCCAGCTCGACGGCGCCGAGACCGGCGACCCCAGGACCGGCGAGGACGCCGGCGAGGACACGGTCGTCGACTTCGTCATCGGCGACGCGTTCACCGAGCTGACCGCCGCCGGCGAGGCCGAACGCCGCCTCGCGGAGCTGACCGCCCCCGGCACCGCGTCCCCGACGACCCCCGCCTGCTGACCGGCGGAACCCGCCGCGGAGCGCCGTACGCCTCAGCCGGCCGTCCCGTACATGCGGTCGCCCGCGTCACCCAGACCGGGCACGATGAAGCCCTTGTCGTCGAGCCGCTCGTCCAGCGCGCCGGTCACCACCGTCACCGGCGCCCCGGCCAGGTCGCGCTCCAGGCGCTGGACGCCCTCGGGCGCCGCCAGCAGACAGATCGCGGTGATGTCGTCCGCGCCCCGGTCCAGCAGCTCCCGGACGGCCGCCACCAGCGTCCCGCCGGTCGCCAGCATCGGGTCCAGCACGTAGACCTGCCGCCCCGACAGGTCCTCCGGCACCCGGTTCGCGTAGGTGGACGCCTCCAGCGTCCGCTCGTCGCGGATCATCCCGAAGAACCCGACCTCGGCGGTGGGCAGCAACCGGACCATGCCGTCGAGCATGCCGAGACCTGCCCGTATGATCGGCACGACCAGCGGACGGGGGTGGGAAAGTCGCACACCCGTGGTCGCCGCCACCGGAGTTGCGATCTCGACCAGCTCCGTGCGGACATCACGGGTCGCTTCGTAAGCGAGCAGGGTGACGAGCTCATCCGCCAGCCGCCGGAACGTCGGTGAATCGGTACGCGCGTCGCGCAGCGTGGTCAGCTTGTGCGCCACCAGCGGGTGGTCGACGACATGGGTCCGCATGCGTCCGACAGTACCGAACGTGACCGACAGCGCCGGACTGACCGGCGCGTTTCCCGTCGGGGACCCCTGGTGGACAAACGCCGTCGGGGGCGGGGAGAGTGGTGCATGGAGGGAGGAGAGGGCATATGCCGCGACCCGGTGAGCCGCAGACCCGCGATCCGGCCGCAGGGTATGTCCGCGTCCCGCCGCACCGCGCCCGTACCGCCCGCCCGCACTGGGAATGACGCGGGCGGACATTCCGTTGGTGAACTGCCGAGTTACCCGACAGCGCACCCCTTATCTGCCACGATGCAGGTGGCACAGCCGAACCGAGTGGGGAGAGTCACGGTGTACTTCACCGCACTGCTCGCGCGGACCGATGATGGTTGGGAAGCGAGTGATACAGAGCTCGATGACGTGGAGAGCCTGGACGAGCTGGCCGAGTTGGCCCGCGCGGCGGCTCCCGATGACGAGACCGTTCTCGTCTGCATCGAGCAGGAAGGCGCCTGGTTCGGCCTCGTCCGCGTGGACGGCGAGGACGACCCGCGGGTCTTCGTCTCCGACGCCGCACGCGCGCTGCGCAGCGCGTACGGCGAGATTCTGCTGACCGACGAGCTGCTGGGCCGGGAGCCGGAGGACCCCGGCACCCTGGAGCAGATGGTCGATCTGGACGGCACGGAGGACGGCGTCGAGGACGTGGTCGACGACGAGGAGAGCGCCGCCCCCGGCGGCTCGGAAGCGGTGCCGCGCGGCCCGCTGGGGGACGCCGATCTGCTGGCGGACCTCGGCATCGACGCGGGCACCGTCCTGAAGCTCACCCCGGACGACGCGCTCAGCGAGATCGCCGACACCCTGGGCTGCGCCGAGGTGCTGGAGGCGGTCAGGTGAGGACGCGGACGGTGTGACGGCATGACGGCATGACAGCGGGGGGCGGTGATCCGCTGCGCGACCCGTGGCGCCCGGCGAGGCGCCGGGCGCTCGCGGAGGCCGCCGCCGCCGCGGGAACGGGGGACGTGCCGGTGGGGGCGGTCCTCCTGGGCCCCGGCGGCCCGGACGGCCCGGTGCTGGGCACCGGGCGCAACGAGCGCGAGGCCACCGGGGACCCGACGGCCCACGCGGAGGTCCTCGCGCTGCGCGCCGCCGCCGGCCGGCTGGGCGAGTGGCGGCTGACGGGCTGCACCCTGGTCGTCACGCTGGAACCGTGCACGATGTGCGCGGGCGCCGGCGTGCTGGCGCGGCTCGACCGGGTCGTGTACGGCGCGATCGACCCGAAGGCGGGGGCGGCCGGGTCGCTGTGGGACGTGCTGCGCGACCGCCGGCTCAACCACCGCCCGGAGGTGATCGGCTCGGTGCTCGCCGACGACTGCGGCCGGCTGCTGACCGACTTCTTCCGCGGCCGGTGACCGGTAACCCGTTCACGACCACGCCACCGGGTGGGATAGGCTTTCTCCCGGTAGCGTGTCCGAGCGGCCGAAGGAGCTCGCCTCGAAAGCGAGTGTGGGGGCAACTCCACCGAGGGTTCAAATCCCTCCGCTACCGCCGCGAGTAACGCGAAGCGAAGGGCCCGGTCCGGCGGACCGGGCCCTTCGCCGTGCGTCCGGCATCAACACGGGGTGACCGGGTGCTTGCGCAGGGTGGAAATGTCTTGTGATGCTATGACCGCTTCTCCCAGCGAAGGGGTGGTCGGCAGGTGGCGGTGACGCAGACCCGGGGTGCTCAGGCCCGCGCCCTGACCCAGGCGCTGTTCGAACGTCTGGCGTGCTGCGAGCCCGGCACCGCCGAGCACGCGCGGGTGCGCGGGGCCCTCGTCGAGGCGAACCTGCCCCTGGTCCGCTACATCGCCGCCCGCTTCCGGGGCCGCGACGAGCCCATGGAGGACATCGTCCAGGTCGGCACCGTCGGCCTGATCCACGCCATCGACCGCTTCGACCGCGAGCGCGGCGTCCAGTTCCCCACCTTCGCGATGCCCACGATCGTCGGCGAGATCCGCCGGTACTTCCGGGACGGCGTGCGCGGGGTGCACGTGCCGCGCCGGACCCACGAGTTGTGGGCGCGGGTGCGGGCCACCACCGAGGAGCTGACGGCCGCGCTGGGCCGCACGCCGACGACGGCGGAGATCGCCGGGCGGCTGAGCGTTCCCGAGGAGGACGTCCGCGCCAGCGCGGAGGCGACCCGGGCGTACCGGGTCTGCTCGCTGGACGCCGGCGACGAGCGGGACGAGGGCGGTCCCGGACTGGCCGACCGGCTCGGCTACGAGGACCCCGGGCTGGCCGGCGTCGAGCACCGGGCGCTGGTGCGGCACCTGCTGGTCCAACTCCCCGAGCGGGAACAGCGGATCCTCCTCATGCGGTACTACCGCAATCTGACGCAGTCGCAAATCAGCGCGGAACTGGGCCTGTCGCAGATGCACGTGTCCCGCCTGCTGGCCCGCAGCGTCACCCGGCTCCGCGCCGCAAATCTGATCGAGACGTAAGTCACATGGGGTTCCAACTCCGGGAACTCCCCCATCAGCTATACCGTTTTATCGACATGAAGCTACGTCGCGTTGATGACTTGTGACATTCTGTGGAAACCGCGTTTGCCGTGGCGGCAGGACCGGTATCTCCGAGGAGGCGCCACCTTCTCGTCGGGAGTCACTGTCGGAAGCGCGCCGCCGCGACCCGTCCACGACCTCAAGGGGGTGGCATGTCCGTAGAACTGGGCAGCTCCAAGGTGCTCGACACGACCGGCACGCCGCACGTACCCGCGCAGCACGCACCCTCGTCGCCGCACGCGCCCTCGTCGCCGCAGGAAGCTCCCGCGGACACCGACAGCCTCGACACCCGCACACTCTCGCGTTCCCTCTTCCAGCGGCTGGCCACGCTCGACGCGGACAGCCCGGAGCGCGGCTATGTGCGGGACACCCTGATCGAGCTCAACCTCCCGCTGGTCCGCTACGCGGCGGCCCGTTTCCGCAGCAGGAACGAGCCGATGGAGGACATCGTCCAGGTCGGCACCATCGGTCTGATCAAGGCCATCGACCGCTTCGACTGCGAACGCGGCGTGGAGTTCCCGACGTTCGCGATGCCGACCGTCGTCGGGGAGATCAAGCGCTTCTTCCGTGACACCTCGTGGTCCGTGCGGGTCCCGCGCCGGCTCCAGGAGCTGCGGCTCGCCCTCACCAAGGCGAGCGACGAGCTGTCCCAGCGGCTCGACCGTTCCCCCACCGTCCCCGAGCTGGCCGCCTGCCTGGGCGTCACGGAGGACGAGGTCGTGGACGGCCTCGCCGTGGGGAACGCGTACACCGCCAGTTCGCTGGACTCCCCCTCGCCCGAGGAGGACGGCGGCGAGGGCTCGCTGGCCGACCGCCTGGGGTACGAGGACACCGCCCTGGAGGGCGTCGAGTACCGCGAGTCCCTCAAGCCCCTGCTCGCGCGGCTCCCCGCCCGCGAGCGGCGCATCATCATGCTCCGCTTCTTCGCGAACATGACGCAGTCGCAGATCGGCGAGGAGGTCGGCATCTCGCAGATGCATGTCTCCCGGCTGCTGACCCGCACCCTCGCGCAGTTGCGGGACGGGCTGACCGCCGAGGAGTGACCGGGCCCGGACCGGCGGACGCGTCGCCGGTCCGGGGAGCGCGCGCCCGGACGGGCCGTCAGGCGAGGGCCAGCCAGGCCACGGCGACGACGACCACGAGCGCCAGCACGACACCGGCGATCACCCCGGCGCGTGGCCCGGAGGAGACCGCCGCCGGTGCGGCGGGCGCCGATGGCCGGTTCCGGTCCTGGTCGTCGACGAACGCCTGGAACATCTGGGTGCTGCCCGCGGGGTCGTGGTCCTGCGGACCCTGGGGCGCGTGCGGATTGTGAGCCATGCCTGCCGACCCTAGCGAATCCGGTGCCGTCAGCGCAGGTCGGTCCGGAGCACCGGCAGCCCGCTCGGAATCCTGATCTCCAGCGTCACGATGTCCGCGCGCGGCAGCGACGTGCTCACCGCCAGCCGCGCCGTGTCCTGCGGCAGCGCGTGCCACCGCGCCAGTTCGTCGATCGCGCCGTCGCCGCTGATCGCGACCAGCACGTAGTCGCCTTCCCGCCCACCGGTGTAGCTGCACTCCATCTCCACCCGCGTGCCGCCGCCGCTCCCCGCCGGGATCAGCTCGACGCTCGCGGTCACCGGCCAGTGCCCCAGCGGCGTCATCGCGGTGGCGCCCTCCGACTCCGTGCCCTCCGACTCCCCGCTCTCGGACTCCCCGCCGGCGCCGGAAGCACCCGTGAGGGTGAACACCAGGGCCACGCACGCCGCCAGCGCCACCGCGCCCGCCGATAGCGCGGCCAGCGCCCGCCGCCGCCTGCGCTCCCCGGCGACCCGGGCCAGCAGCGCGGGCAGCACCACGGCGGGCGGCTCCGGGCGCGGCGCCGGCCCCTCCTCCCCGGACGAGCCCTGGCTCAGCAACCCCAACAGCCCCGGCAGCCCGGCCAGTTCCCCCACGGCCCGGGCGCAGGTGTCGCAGCCGCGCATGTGCTCCTCGAACGCCGCCCGGTCCTGCGGGGAGAGCGCGCCGAGCACGTACGCCGCGTCGTACATCGCGAACGGATCGGCGCTCATCGCGTCACCCCCTTCTCCTCCAGCACCAGGCGCAGCGCGCGGAGGGCGTAGTGCGTCCGCGACTTGACGGTCCCCTCCGCCACCCCGAGACGGGCGGCGGCCTCGGCCACCGACAGCCCGTGGAAGGAGCACAGGACCAGCACCTCGCGGTGGCGCTCGGTCAGTTCGGCCAGCGCGTCGGCGACCAGCCAGCCCTGGACGGCGCGTTCGGTGTCGTCCGGCACGGGCAGCTCGGGCGGCGCGTCGGTGCTGATCTCGGCGCGCGCCGCCGCCGAGCGCCAGTTGTCGATCACGATGCGCCGGGCGACGGTGAACAACCAGGTACGTGCCGAACGCGTCGTCTGGTCGAGCACGCCCGGATGACGCCAGGCCCGCAGCAACGTCTCCTGCGTCACATCCTCGGCCCGCTCCCGGTCGCCGCCGGTGAGCTGGAGGGCGAACGCCCAGAGCGCCGCCGCGTGTTCGTCGTGCAGCGCCCGCATCAACTGCGCCTCCGGCAGGTGCTCCCGCTCCTCCCGCGGGTGATCGTTCATCCGCGCCCCCCGGGCCGGGCGCGGGGACCGGGCCGGAGCGCGAGCAGGGCCGCGCCGCAGACCACGCAGGCCACTTCGGTGACCACGCCCCACACCTCCTCGTCGGTCCTGAACCGCTCCTCCACACCGAAGAAGCCGACCGTCAGCGACAGACCGTACGCCCCGAGCGTCACCGCGCCGAACGCGACGGCCGCCAGCTCCGGCAGCCAGTGCCCGCGCCACAGCAGCACGGCCAGCGCCAGGATCGGTCCGGCGACCACGTTGACCAGGAACAACGGCCCGACCACGGCGTCGTCACGCGCCCAGTCCCGCCACACCACCAGATGCGTCCAGGCCGAGCCGAGCAGGCCGAGCGCCGTCAGTGCCCGCAGTGCCCAGCCGACCACCATGGCTCGCTCCCTCGTTCCCGCCGCGCCCTCACCCACCACACGGGCCGGACGCGCACGGGGTTCAACCATCCCGCGCCGGCGCGGCGCCGCGTTGAACCGGGGGCCGGTCGGCACCGTGTGCTCGGGTATGACGACGACGCCACCACACCAGTCACACCAGCCACGGCAGGCCGCCTGCCCTCGGCGCCGCACCGTTCTGGCCGCCTCCGCCGCCTCGGCCGGGGCCCTCGCGCTGACCGCGTGCGGCGTGGAGGACGGTGAGGACGCGGCCGACCCGGGCGCGGGGCCGATCGCGGCCCTCGTCGACGTGCCGGTCGGCGAGGCCGTCGCCGTGAAGACCCCCAACGGCGGGGACGCGTTGCTGTTCCGGGCCGACGAGACCACGGTCGCCGCGTTCAGCGCGATCTGCACCCACGCCGGCTGCACCGTTCAGCCCGACGGCGGCAGGCTGCACTGCCCGTGCCACGACTCGGTCTTCGACGCGGCGACCGGCGAACGCCTCGAAGGCCCCGCCGACGCGCCCCTGCCGCCCATCCCGGTGCGGATCGAGGACGATCAGGTGGTCACGGCCGTCCCGGAGTGACCCCCGAACAATCCACTCGCAGCCCACGGTCGGACTCCCCGGGCAGGCCACACGCGTGAGGAACCTCGCCGGGGACCTCGGCCATGTCGCCGTCCGATCAGCGCCCCGCGCTCGGAGGCCCCGGCACGACGGACCGAGATCGCCGACGCCGCCCGGGAGTTGGACGAACTGGGCTACGCACGATCCGGCCGGGCAGCGGCCCCGGCGTCGCGCGGGCCGTCCCCATCCGCGCCGCCACCTCCCGGATCACGGTGGCCACCGGCACCCGCGGCATCCGGGAACACGAGGCGGCCGACCCCGCCCGGGAGTTCGCGGACGCGAACGTGACGCACGGCGGGCGGCGCCCACGCGTATCCGGTGACCGCCGACCACACCGCCCGCGCCTGTCCGTCTCGTCCGGCCTGACCGGCCATGATGGGTGAATGAACCACCACACCCTCCGGCTCGCCCAGCGCGAGGAGGCCGACGCACTGCTCTCCCGCAGCCCGCTGGCGGCGCTCGTCGGGATGCTCCTCGACCAGCAGATCCCGATGGAGTGGGCCTTCACCGGCCCGTACACCCTGGCGACCCGGATGGGCCGCGACGACCTGGACGCGGGGGAGATCGCGGCGTACGACCCGGAGGCGTTCGCCGCGCTCTTCGCCACCAAACCGGCGGTGCACCGCTACCCCGGCTCGATGGCGAAACGGGTGCAGGCGCTGTGCCAGTACCTCGTCGACCACTACGACGGCGACGCCGCCGAGGTCTGGCGCGGCGCGGCGGACGGCGCGGACCTGCTGCGCCGCCTGCTGGCGCTGCCCGGTTACGGCCGGCAGAAGGCCCAGATCTTTGTGGCCCTCCTCGGCAAACGGCTCGGCGTGACCCCCGACGGCTGGCGCGAGGCGGCCGGCCCGTACGGGGAGGACGGCTCGTACCGCTCGGTCGCCGACATCACCGACCCCGCGTCCCTGGCCCGGGTCCGCGCGACGAAACAGGAAGCGAAACGCCGCGCCTGACCCACATGACAAAGGCAAGGAGAGCGCTCTCTCCTTGCCACTCTCAACGTATAGCGCACAGGGGGGCTTGCCACAAGGCCCCCGTCACGTCGCAGAATCGTCGGCCCAAGCCACAACCTGCGGAAACGAGGGCACGACGTGCGTGTGTTGAGGTCGGCGTACAGGGGACGCGGTGACGTCGAACCGCTGCTGAGTCCGGCGGCGCGGTCGCGGGTGGGAGGGCGATCAGGTCCAGCGCGGCCGGCCACCGCGAGGCGACGCGGCGCGGCTGTCCCGGAGGTGTCGCGATGACCGGGCAGTACGTGTACGGCCTCCGGGAGATCGACGAGACGCGGATCGCGGACGTCGGCGGCAAGGGCGCGCACCTGGGCGCGCTGTCCCGGATCGAGGGCGTCCGCGTGCCGGACGGTTTCTGCGTGACGACGGACGCCTTCCGGCGGGTCATGGCGGAGGCGCCGTCGCTCGGCGACCGGCTCGATGAGTTGTCGCGCGTGGACCCGGACGACCGGGAGGCGATCCGCGCGCTCAGCGCGCGGATCCGCCGGACCATCGAGGAGATCCCCCTCCCGGGCGACCTCGCGGCGGCGATCACCGGCGCGCTCGCCCGGTCCGGCGAGGAGGCCGCGTATGCCGTCCGGTCCAGCGCGACGGCGGAGGACCTGCCGACGGCCTCCTTCGCCGGCCAGCAGGACACGTACCTGAACGTCGTGGGGCCCGCGGCGGTCCTCCGGCACGTCAGCCGGTGCTGGGCCTCGCTGTTCACCGAGCGGGCCGTGACGTACCGCCGACGGAACGGCATCGACCACCGCACGGTCCAGATGGCCGTCGTCGTGCAGCGGATGGTCTTCCCGAACGCGGCCGGCGTCCTGTTCACGGCCGACCCCGTCACGGGCAACCGGAAGGTCGCCACCGTGGACGCCGGCTTCGGCCTCGGCGAGGCCCTGGTCTCCGGCCTGGTCAACCCGGACGTCTTCACGGTGCGGAACGGCGAGATCGTCGCCAGGACGATCGCCGCCAAACAGCGCGCCGTGCACGCCCGGCCGGCCGGCGGCACGGAGGAAGTGGCGATCGACCCCGGGCGGCGGGAGCGGCCCGCGCTGACGGACGCGCAGGTCGTGCGGCTGGTGGAGCTCGGGCGGCGGATCGAGGCCCACTTCGGCCGCCCGCAGGACATCGAATGGTGCCTGGACGACGAGGGCTTCCAGATCGTCCAGAGCCGGCCGATCACGACGCTGTTCCCCGTCCCCGAGACCGGCGACGAGGAGAACCACGTCTACGTCTCCGTCGGCCACGGGCAGATGATGACCGACCCCATGAGGCCCCTGGGGCTCTCCATGTGGCAGTTGACGGCCATGACGCCGATGCACGAGGCCGGCGGAAGGCTGTTCGTCGACATCACCCCGCGCCTGGCCTCGCCCGCGAGCCGCGCCGCCCTCCTGGACACCATGGGCAGGGGCGATCCGCTGGTCAGGGACGCGCTGGAGACCGTCCTCGACGGCGACTTCGTTCCGTCGCTCCCGGACACGGGCCCCGGCGGGCCGCCGGCCGGCGGTGCGTCCGCCCCGGCCGAGGCCGATCCGGCCATCGTCACCGAGCTGATCGAGCGCAGCGAGGCGTCCGTCGCCGCCCTGGAGCGCGACATCCGGACGAAGACCGGACCGGCGCTGTTCGACTTCCTGCTGGAGGCTTTCGAGGAGCACAAGCGGGTTCTCAGCGACCCGCTGAACCTTCGGGCCATCATGGCGGGGATGGAGGCCGCCTGGTGGCTCAACGACAAGCTGTGGGAGTGGCTGGGCGAGAAGAACGCCGCTGACACGCTGACGCTGTCCGCGCCCGACAACATCACGTCGGAGATGGGCCTGGCGCTGCTCGACGTCGCGGACGTGATCCGCCCGCATCCCGAGGTGGTGGCGTTCCTGCGGGACCTCGGCACCGGCGGCGGCGGGGAGCACGAGGACGAGGACTTCCTGGACGATCTGGCGAAGCTCCCGGGCGGGACCGAAGCACGCGACGCCATCGAGACGTACCTCGACCGGTACGGCATGCGCTGCGTCGGCGAGATCGACATCTCCAGGCCACGCTGGCGCGAGCGCCCCACCACGCTCGTGCCCGCGATCCTCGACAATGTCAGAAACTTCCAGCCCGGCGCCGCCGCCCAGCGCTTCGAGCAAGGGCGGCAGAAGGCGCGGCAGAAGGAACAGGACGTGCTGGCACGCCTGCGGGCCCTGCCGGACGGGGACCGGAAGGCCGACGAGACCAAGCGGATGATCGACCAGGTCAGGGCCTTCGCCGGGTACCGCGAGTACCCGAAGTACAACATCGTCAGCCGCTACTTCGTCTACAAGCGGGCCCTGCTGACGGAGGCCGGGCGCCTCGTGCGGGCCGGGGTGCTCGCCGAGAAGGAGGACGTCTTCTACCTCACGTTCCAGGAGTTCCACGACGCCGTACGCTCGCACCAGGTGGACGACCGGCTCATCCGGCGGCGCAAGGACGCGTTCCGTTCGTACCACGCGCTGACACCGCCCCGGGTCCTCACCTCGGACGGCGAGGCCCTCACCGGGGCGTACCGGCGTGACGACGTGCCGGCCGGCGCCCTGGTCGGCCTGCCGGTCTCCGCCGGGACCGTCGAGGGAAGGGCCCGCGTCGTCCTCGACATGGCGGAGGCCGATCTCGAAACGGGCGACATCCTGGTCACGACCTTCACGGACCCGAGCTGGTCGCCCGTGTTCCCCGGCATCGCGGGCCTGGTGACGGAGGTGGGCGGCCTGATGACCCATGGCGCGGTGATCGCCCGGGAGTACGGCCTGCCGGCCATCGTGGGCGTGGAGCAGGCGACCCGGCTGATCCGGGACGGTCAGCGGATCCGCGTGCACGGGACCGACGGGTACGTCGAACTCCTGCCCTGACCGGCCACGGCGACGGCGGGCGGCGCGGGCTCACCGCACCGCCCGCCGTTTCCGTACCGTCACCCGGCGTCACCCCCGGCTGTTACCGACCGTCATATAACGTGCGCGGTCCGAATCCCGCCCGAGCCGAGGGACAGACCACCGCCGTGCATCCCCCGTACCTGCCGCCCCCGCCGCCGCTCCCCCTGCCGCCGAGACCCAAGTGGCAGCACCCGGCCGTCGTCATCACGCTGCTGATCGTCTTCCCGCCCGCGGGCATCGTCATCGTCTGGCTCTGCGACTGGCCGCAGCGGAAGAAGATCATCGCCACCGTGGTCTCCGGTCTCTGGTTCGCGCTCCTGGTGTTCACTCCCTCGGACGACGCGAAGGACGAGAAGGACGACGACCGGGCGGACTCCACCCCCACCGAGGCGGCGGAACCCGTCACCCGGACCGCGGTGCCGGACTTCGCCGGCGAGAACCTGGCGACCGCGGGCGACACCGCCCGCGAGGCCGGCTTCGACTCCATGTCGCACGACGCCACCGACGAGGACGCCGCCCAGCGGGTCGAGGGCAACTGGTCCGTCTGCTTCCAGTCCCCGGCAGCCGGCACGGAGGCCGCCCTGGGCACCACCATCGACTTCGCCGTGGTGCCGGAGGGCACCCCCTGCCCGTCCCGCGACGGCGCCGCCGTCACCCACCCGGAGGCCCCCGACGTCACCGGCCTGCCGTACGCGGACGCCGAAGGCGCGCTGCGCGACATCGGCCTGACCGACATCGAGGCCGACAGCGCCTACACGGACGTCACCCTCCCGGCCGGCCACGACGACTGGGTCGTGTGCTTCCAGTCCCCGGCGGCGGGCGAAGAACTCCGCGACCCCGGCACCATCCCGGCCCCGTCCCCTCTACACATCCGACGCCGCCCAGAAGTAACGGGTCTCGACTCACCGTTTGCTGTAGTGTCGGCGCGGCCCCCAACACCCCCCCTACCCTCTTCGTCGGCAGCGTCAGATGTGTATAAGGGACGGGCCCCACCCCGGAACCCGAACCGGAACCGACGGTGGACGAGGAAGACGACGGTGGCTTCGTCTACTACGAAAACTGCGACGCGGCCCGAGCAGCAGGCGCAGCCCCCCTCCACGAGGGCGACCCCGGCTACCGCGCCGCCCTGGACCGCGACAACGACGGCACAGCCTGCGACACCTGATCCCCATTCCACGACGTGGTACCGGGTGCTGTCACGTCAGTCGGTCTCCGAGCGAGACAGGCTGTTCGTCAACAGGAACCCGGTACTTCGGCCGTTGGTTGTAGCCGATGCGGGGGTCGTTCGATCGGTGCTCCAGGATGAACTCGATCTCTTTCCGGAGCACTTCGCTCTTGGTGGCCGTCTCGGACTGCCAGAGGATGCGCTTCCGGATCGTGAAGTCACGGAGAGCCTCGCGGTCGAAGTCGCGCTCAAGCAGCTCCTTCGACGGGCTTCCGAAGTAGGTCAGCCGGCTGTCGGTGAGATCGGAGCCGACGTAGATCTTCCCGTTGGGGTAGGTGATCATGTAGATGACCTTCATGATCGGACCATAGCGGCGCCCACTGACAACGACGCTGGATGTCCCCCGAGCGAACGAGGTGAGCCCAGTTGGCGCGGCTGACGGAGAACGCGGCGGCCGTCAGTAGCCTCTGGCCATGACCGACTGCGTGCAGACGGCCGAGGAACTGGCCCGGGGGGTGGTGGAGGCCCGGCTTGAGGCCGAGGCACAGATCCTGTTCAGGACACCGGTCGGCCGTTATCCGGCGCTCGAAGCGCACCTCCTGGCGCATCACCTGTGGAACAACCCCGAGATCGTGGCCGTGCTGATCCGTACCGACTCGGCCGGTCACCCGGACCCGGTCCGCCGCACGACCGGCGAGGGCCCCGAAGCCACACGGTTCCGCGCGAGGTGAAAGGGCTTGCCGAGTTCGGCCAGATAACGGCGGTGCCCCACCGGGCCGTCAGAAGCCCGGGGCACCCCTCAGCGAAACCCCGAGAAGTCCCCGCCATCCCCCGAGCAGAGTGCTGGCCGTCCGCGGCGTGACGCTGTTCAATGGTCCGACGGACCGGCCCCGGGGAACACGGACCGCCGACGTCCGCGATCCAGGCGGTCACATCTGGGGAGAACGCACAGTGACCACGACCACAACCGCGGCATCGAACGCCGAGATCCGAGCACTCCTGTCCGCCCTGGACGGACAGCGCCGCCACGTCCTCGGCACACTCGACGGGCTCGACACAGAGGCACTGCGGCGGCCCGTGCTGCCGTCCGGATGGAACTGCCTGGGACTCGTCCAGCATCTCGCCCTCGATGTCGAGCGGTTCTGGTTCCGCGCCGTCGTCACCGGCGACCCGGCCGTCATCAAAGCCCTGGACGACATCGACGACGCCTGGCAGGTGGCACCCGACGTCCCGCACACCGAAGTCCTCGACCGCTATCGCACGGAGGCGGACCTCGCCAACACCGCCATGACCGAAACGACCGCGGACACTCCCCTGGCCTGGTGGCCCCACCACCTCTTCGGAGAACCACACTTGCACACCGTTCGTGACGTCCTGCTGCACGTCATCACCGAGACCGCGTGCCACGCGGGCCATCTCGACGCGGCCCGAGAACTCATCGACGGCCGGCAATGGAAGATCCTGACCTGAGACCGCCCCACAGCCCCCGCCAGGACGGAGACAGCCCGCGAAAGCGCCGAACCCCGCACGCCACCGTCCCCACCCACCGGAACCCGAACGGCCCAGACACCACCGCACCCACACCACCAGGTTCGCCGATGACTCAGACGACTTCCTGCCTCGAAGCGGGCGGCCGGTGAGCTATGACAGGACCGGCGGAGCATGATCTCGTCCGCGCACCTCGCGCGGCACTCGACCGTCCGGGCCCGGCAGGCGGGGGTGGGGGAAACCCGCGCGGAAACACCCGGCAACCGCCCTCGCTCCTGACCGCCCGGAAGGTGCACCCCCGAGAGAGCGCAGCACATCCCACGGCACTCGCGGACACTGGAGGACCACACCCCGGGTCCACTCCCTGAGCAGCGCCGCCGCGCCACACCAAAGAGCCCCGTTCCGCAGTGGGAACGGGGCTCTGGCTGTGCGCTCGGCGGGATTCGAACCTGCAACCTTCTGATCCGTAGCTCAAAGCGGATTGGTCATCTACGGCCGTAACGGTCATCGTGGGACTGGTGACGGCCGCGATCGGCCGCAGCCGGTCACTGCGGTTGCGGTACTACGTTGCTGTACGCCAGCCGCTCTCAGAGCGAGACAGGTAGTTCATCGACAGGGGCTCGGCATGCCGGCCGTTGGTTGTACCCGACGCGAGGGTCGTTCGATCGGTGCTCAAAAATGAGCTCGATCTCCTTCCGCAGCTCTTCACTCTTGGTGGCCGTCTCGGACTCCCAGAGGACGTGCTTCCGGATCGTGAAGTCGCGGAGGTGGCTACCGCCACCGGTCTCGTCTGAACGGCCCGGAACGGTGCTGAATGAGACGGAAACTGAGACGGACGGTGGGGTCGGGCTCGCTAGCATCGTCGCTGTTGGAGGGGGTGTGATGGCACTGGTCCGCAAGGAATCACGACGGAAGGTTGTCGACGGCACGGCCTACCGCTGGCGGCTGCGAGGCAGGCCGACGTACTTCCAGGGCTTGGCCTGGTCGCCATGCACGTTCGCGGTCGAGCATGCGGACATGCCGGGCATGACGCTCATGGTCACCACCGACCAGCCGCATCCGAGCAACTGGATCGGTCGCGCGGCTGGCCCTGTACTGCCGTCCAGCGTTGCCGCAGCAGTACAGCTTGCCCTGCACAGACGGTGCCTGGACCCTGTCCGAAGTTGTGCCACTGTAAGGGGTGTGCTGGTTCTACACATCGAAGCTCTGACCTGCTACCCGCCCTCTGACGGTGTGGTGAGCGCGGCAACCTCGTCCATCACTGAACCTGGCTAAATGCATGTTGACTGGAAAGATCGACGCTGATTGAATGCCTGCAGCATGCTTAAGCCTGCCGTGCAGGCGACACGGAGGAGTGCAGCTTGAGCGCCAGAACGATCCATCCATTCCCGGCTCGGATGGCTCCGGATATCGCCATCGACCACCTTAAGGGTGACACTGCGAGCGGCTCTCTAGCTGTACTGGATCCCATGTGCGGATCGGGCACCGTGTTGGCAGCAGCAACAGCAAATGGGCATAGAGCTCAAGGGTTCGACGTCGATCCGCTCGCGGTCTTGATGAGCAAAGTCGCTACCCAGCACGTCGATACGCTGAACATGACCGAAGAAGCGGCACGCGCGGTCTCCTTGGCTGGGCGCTCGCGGACTAATTCTCTACCTTGGCCTGACGAGGAAACCGTCAAGTTTGCGGAGTATTGGTTTGGTCAAAACCAGCGGGCACAGTTGAACCGACTCTCCAGGGTAATTAATGGTCTTGAAGATATCTCGATCAGGGAAGCCCTTCAGATCGCGCTGAGTCGAACAATTGTCACCAAATCTCCACGGGCTTCTCTTGCTGCCGATACGTCACACAGTCGTCCACACAGGGTAATTCTGGAATCCCAGTACGATGTCTTGAGTGGCTTCACTAAATCAGTTAAAGAGCTTAAGCGCCTTCTTGACCAGCGAGAAGTTCGGGGTACCGCTCTAGTGAGGCGCGGCGACGCTCGCTCGTTGCGAGTAGAAGATGAGTCAATTGATCTGGTAATTACCTCGCCCCCTTACCTGAACGCCATTGATTATCTGCGCGGTCACAAACTGTCACTTATTTGGCTCGGGTACTCTATCCCTGAACTGCGAAAAATTCGCTCCAGCAGCATCGGCGCGGAACGTGCCTTGGGCGAACCGTCGACTGAGCGAGTCGAAACAATGGTTGATTCCATCAAGGCGTCCGTGCCGAACCCGGGCCTGCTGCCCATTGCGACAATCACGAGATACGCGCGAGACTTGTGCATGTTTGGCGACGAATTGCGTAGGGTTAGCAAACCTGGTGCCAGAGTTGTCACAGTGATCGGTAACTCAACCCTGCGTGGTAACTACATCCAGAATGATTCCCTTGTGCGCCTTGCGTACAAGGAATCTGGGTTTCGTGTGATCGATCAAACTGAAAGAGCTCTACCGGAGAACCGCAGGTATCTTCCCGTGTCATCAGCTAACCCATCTTCCTCGATGGCGAAGCGGATGCGCAAAGAGGTAGTCCTGACGGTTGAGAGCCCGAGAGTGCGTTAGTTCACTGGCATACAGGAATCCATATTCTCCCGGGGGAAATACCTGTGACCGCAGAATTTCGGCAGTCGGACGAAGCCGCTACGCAGGCTGCTGAGGTGGAACATCTTGTTCCGGTCTCATCTCTTATCAGTGGTGGCTCGCTAGTTGACCGTGTTCCTCTTCAGCTCTCGTTTGGCATCATTGAGCGCTTCTCTGAAGGACTTTATAGCTCTCCTAATAAAGCCTTCGAAGAGTTGATCACCAATTCGTATGATGCTGGCGCTAAGCGGGTTTGGGTGGCACTTCCCAATGATCTCGCGGCCTCCGGGGCAGTGGTAGTCGTCGGCGATGACGGCGAGTCGATGGGGCAAAGCGACCTCCATGATCTTTGGAAGATTGGCGAGTCAAAGAAAAGGACGCAAAGTCCGCCGGCTGGACGTAAGAACCCTGTTGGAAAGTTTGGGATCGGTAAACTCGCCACTTACGTCCTTGCTCGATCCCTCACCTACTTGGTGTATCAAGGAGGGGTTTATAGGGCTATTACTATGGACTTTTCTATCCTGGAAAATGCCCCCGCCGGGCTTCTAAATACCATCGACCTTCAATTGGATATGGTCGAGCTGAGTCGAGAAGATGCTCTCTCGGCGATGGAGAATGCCTTCATCTCCCTAGGTGAGAACAATGCGTTCCTTGAAGTGATTCGAGGTAATGAGCCGGATCACTGGACAGCAGTAATTCTTGCCGATCTGAAGCCTGCCGCTTCAGAAATTGAACTTGGTAGGCTGAGGTGGATTCTTCGAACTGCGTTGCCTCTGCATCCCGATTTCAAGCTTTACTATAATGCAGAGGACTTGGAGTCAACCAAGGCTGACAAAGAGCGGCTTTGGGAGTTCGTAGTCGGTAAGGACGAGGGACAGCTTCCGGCTCACGGGAAAGGGAAGAAATCCGAGTGGGCACAACTGGCGACCTCGGAGATTCAACTGCCGGATGGTTCTACGGCTAGCGCTCTCCAGTTGCCTCACGCTGGGCCTATCGCCGGTAAAGCCATCCTTTTCAAGGATCCCATCAATTCGGGTAAGAGTGAACGTATTGAGAGAAGCCATGGCTTCTTCGTCCGGGTTCGAGGGAGGCTCATCAACCTGGGAGTGGAGGCGGCAGACTTCGATCTTGATGTTGAGCTGCGCCATGGAACCTTGAGCCGCTTCTTCATGGAAGTGTGGGCCGACGGACTCGATGAAGGGGTGGCCAGCGCACGAGAAAGCATCAAAGAGTCTCTTGCGCTGGATGAGGTCAAGTCTTATCTAAAGGCGGTCTTCAATAGGGCGCGCACGATAGCTCAGGAAAAGGACCGGGATGACAAGCTGGGTCGACTCGGGAAAGACAACAGGCTTGCTGATCCTCCCCTGGCGTTGAGTCAGGGGCCGCTACGTCGAATGCTAAGGCGTGCGGCAGAGGGCGATAGCGTAGTTCAAGACAGTCTTGGCATTATTCCTTCTCAAGAGGAGGATATGGCCAATGCGGTGGACAGCAAAGACGATCTAGTGGAAAAGATCGTCATGGAACCGCAGGTGTCCAGTGCGCGTTTCGTCTCCTACGATCCGGTCCGCAAAACTGTAGTTCTCAACGAGTCGCACCCGTTCGTAGCAAATTATAAGGACGCTAAGAAGGTCGATGAGCCTCTTCGCCTCCTAGGCCTCACTGAGCTGCTGACCGAGGCGTACATGCTTGACGAGAATGTGGCTCCGGAAGTCGTTGAGCGTGTTATGCGACGGCGAGATTCGTTCCTCAGAGCACTGGTTAAACGATACCCGAGGTCGGCCACGGTGATTGCTCAGCACCTGAATGATGCGCGCAACAGGGAAGATGATCTAGAAGACGCGGTTGCGGATGCCTTTTCCATACTGGGTTTCCATGTAGTCAAACGGGGAGGCGCAAGCCACGGGACGGATGGGATCGTAACAGCTCGACTTGGGCGGCGTCACGAAAATGCTCAATCATCCAGCTACGCATTCACTTACGATGCGAAGTCGAGTGGTGAATCGGTTGTCATCCATCTCGACGACGACGGCGTTGAGATCCCGATAGAGAACACCTCGAAGGTAGCCAAAATTCGGGCCGACACGGCCAGGACATCCATCCTTCGGGTGCATCGCGAGAGTTTGGTGAAGGATGCATCCGTCGAGATTAAGCCTAGCTTTACGGTAGTTGTTGCTCCAGATTTTCAAGGCGCAGAGGATCCTGAAGCTCTGTTGTCTAAAGTTTGCGAGAACGACGACATCGTTCCTATCCGCGTAGCCGACTTTGCAAAGCTAGTCGAAGTATTTCCGCTGCAAGGATTGTCCCCCGCTTCAATTAGGCCACTGTTCGACCTTCGTTCGCCGGCGGACACTGCTGCCTGGATTAAGCAGCAAGAAGCGAGTGTCTCGGTTCCTCGACCCCGGATTGATCGATTGGTTCAGGTCCTCGAAAAGTTTAGCGATAAGCCGGTCGCTACGAAGATTCAGCATCTTCATGCTTGGATGATTGCGGATAATTGGACGGGAGCTGAGAGCGAGCTAGAGGGCCTGGTTCGAGGTCTCCACGCGCTTGCGCCGGTGTCCTTCTTCTATCAGGACGGCTATATAGCCCTGAATGCCTCGATAGAGGCGCTGTACTCTGAGATTCGTGCGTCACTGGAGGTGTATGAAGACGGAGGAATGGTTGCTCCGTATCTGGCCTCCATGCCACAGGCGTCAGAGTGACGTAGCCGTTGTGGTCAGCGGCGAGCACATCTCTGTATAGGTCGGTGGGGCGGCTTTGGGCTGGAGCTGCTTTGGCGCGAGCAATCATGGCCCCGTAAGCTGCCGGCGCGTCGGGCAGTCTGTGGACCAGTCCGGTAAGGCACGACGTTGGGGCCACGATCTCCGAGGCTCGCGCCAAAGTGGCTCCGTAAAGCCGTGGAGCCGACCGCCCCGGCCACCACGCACCCCTCCTTTGGCATAAGGCGGCTGATCGCCGTGAGCGCGGCACGGGCGGCAGGCCCGGCCGGGGCCTGGGCCCCGCGCGGGGAGCCGAGCGAGCCGACCTGAGGTCGTGGAGAAGGTTGTTACTCGGTCTCGGTGCTGATGTCGGTGAAGGTGAAGTGGTCGAGGCGCATGATGAGTTGGGCGGCGATGATCCAGCGTGTGGCGGGGTGGTCGAAGGGGAGGCCGGTGACGGGCGGCCCGGGCACCGGGGTCATCCGATGCCGCGATACCGCCCCGGGTCCACTCCCGGAGCGCCGCCACCACGCCATACACGAAAGCCCCGTTCCGCGAAGGAAACGGGGCTTTGGCTGTGCGCTCGGCAGGATTCGAACCTGCAACCTTCTGATCCGTAGTCAGATGCTCTATCCGTTAAGCTACGAGCGCCCGGCCCGGGGGCCGTGGTGCGGGGACAACATTACATGACCCGGCCGTCCTGGTGAAATCAGATCGGGGCAGCCCGTCTGAGCTGCGGAAACAAGCAAAAGCCCTGGTCGGTGACGACCAGGGCTTCCGTGTGTGCGTGATCTTGTTCCACCGGCGGAGGCTCCGGGATTTGAACCCGGGATGGGGGGTTACCCCAAACCGCATTAGCAGTGCGGCGCCATAGACCAGACTAGGCGAAGCCTCCTCGCACAGCAGCGCGAGCGCCGCGTGCGAGCAAATGATGCCACAGCCCGAACGGCCGCAGCCAACCGGATTCCACCCTACGGGGGTGTCGCCGTCGCGTCGAGTTGCGCAACGGAACGGGCCGAGGAGCGTTAGCAGTGCGGGCGGAGGCACCAGGCGCCTCCCCTCGCCACATCGCCACTCGCACCAGGAGCGCCCCCATGCCGTTCACGACCCTCGCCACCGCTCTCGCCCTCGCCGCGTCGGCCGCCCTGCCGGCCGTCGCCACCGCCCAGGACGAGGGCGCCGACACGCATCGTCTGGAGATCACCGTCACCGGCACCGGGGAGACGGACGGCACCTTCGAGCTGACCTGTGCGCCCGCCGGGGGCGACCACCCCGAGCCGGCCGACGCGTGTGCCGCGATCGAACGGGCCGCCGCGCCTTTCGAGCCGGTCTCGGCGGACACCCTGTGCACCTACATGTACGGCGGCCCGGCCACCGCCACGATCGAGGGAGTGTGGGAAGGCCAGCCGGTCCAGGCGGAGTTCAGCCGTTCCAACGGGTGCGAGATCGCCCGCTGGGACGCCCTCGTGCCCGCCCCCCCCGCGCTGAGCTGAGCGGCCCTGAGCTGCTTCTTTCGAACGCACCGCCGCGTCCGGCGCGGCTGCCCGTAGACTCCCTCTGATGACACGCACGGGTTACGTGCACCAGGAACACGTGGGTCAAGGGAGGAACCGACGTCGTGAGCAGCAGGCCAGCGAGGGGCGCTGCTCGCCTCGCCGCCATACTCGACGCGCTGCCTGACGCGCTGTTGCTCGTCAATGGCAACGGCACCGTCGTCAACGCGAACGCCATCGCCGTGGACACGCTGGAGGTGCCGGGCGCCCCGCTCATCGGTCGCGGACTCCTCGACATCGTGCCCGAGTTCGATCCGCGCCGTATCCCCGGTTCGATGCGCCGCCCGGAGGAGGACCCGAGCGTCCGGACCAAGCCCACCCGGATGGTCGCGCGGCGGACCGACGGGGTCGAGCTGCCGGTCGAGGTGACCAGCGCCGGCCTCAACGCGGGTCACGCGCCGTACGCGTCCGCGATCGAGGCGGCGTTCGCGGACGATCACGCCGGTGAGGAACTGCTGGTGCTGATCATCCGCGACCTCTCCGACGCCCTCGACACCGAGGCCGAGCTGGTCCGGCAGCAGCGGCAGACCGAGATGATCCTGCGCGCCGCATCGGAGGGCGTGGTCGGCGTCGACACCGCCGGCCGGATCGTCCTGGTCAACCCGGCGGCGGCGCAGATCCTCGGCCATCGCGCCAGCCAGCTCGGCGGCCAGGAGCTGCACCCGCTGGTCCAGCACTCGCGGGCGGACGGCACGCCGCTGGCGTTCGAGGAGACCCCGCTCCACGACACCCTCACCTCCGGCCGCAAGCACCGGGTGCGCGGGCAGGTGCTGTGGACGCGGGACGGCCGGGCGGTGCCGGTCGACCTGACCACCGCGCCGGTGCGGGACGGGGATCAACTGGTCGGCGCGGTCCTCGCCTTCACCGACCGCCGTTCCTACGACGCGCTCGCCGCCCGCCACGCGCAGCTCCTGGCGGTGCTGCGCGAGAGCCTGCGCGGGCCGCTCGACTCGCTGCGGACGGAGCTGTCGGCGCTGGCCGCCGACCCGGCCGGGCAGTTGTGGCCCGAGGCGAACCAGGTGCTGCACCACCTCGCCGCCGGGTACGCCCGGATGACGACGCTGGTCGACAACGTGCTCAGCTATCAGCGGCTCGACGAGGGCCGGGAGAAGCTGTCGTTCAAGCGGATCTCGCTGGACACCGTCGTCTCCGCCGGGGTGGAGGGCGCGACCGAGCTGATCGGGCCGGGGCGCGCGCAGTTCGCGGTGCACGCTCCGCCGATCGAGGCGGAGGTGGACCCGGAGCGGATGGCGCAGGCGCTGGCGCATCTGGTCGCCGGGGTCGCGGGGGTGGACGCCACCGGGCAGGCCGTTCCCGCCGCGCTGTCGCCCGGTGCCGACTCCACGATCGTGGTGGCGGCGGCGCAGCGCGGTGACGTGGTGCGCATCGAGGTGCGCGGACCGTATCCCGGCGGTGATCCGGTGCACGAGCCGATCGTGCGCGGCATCGTGCGGCAGCACGGCGGTGTGCTCCAGACGCATCAGGTGGGCGGTTCGTCCGCGTATGTGCTGGAGGTGCCGGTGCTGGCGGCCGGGGGAACGGCTCCCCGCGCGGTCCCGGCGCGTGACGCGAGCGGGGACACGACGGTGATGCCCGTTCCGGCGCAGCCCGTCCGGGGGACGGCGGGCAGGACGCCGATGGCCATAGAGCCGGTGCCCGACACCCCGACCGGCCGGCGGCGCAGGCACTCCGGTGCGGCGGCGCCCGTGCCGGAGCAGGGGGACAGTCAGGGGCAGGGGCAGGAATTCGGCCCCGGGCACGGCCGCCGGCGGCGGGCGCTCGGACCGGCCGAGGAGGCACCGGGGCCCGTGCCCGCGTCGCCCGTGCCCGCGCCAGGTCCCATCCCCGTGCCGCACCAGTCCGCGCACCAGATGCCCCAGCAGGCGCCCCAGCCGCCCCAGGCGCCTCACCCGCCGCAGCCCGTGCGGCAGACGCCCCAGCCACCACGCGCCGTGCGGCAGGCACCGCCCGCGCCCGCGCAGGTCGTGCCCCCGCAGGCCCGGCCCGTGCCCGAGCGGCAGGCGCCGGAGCCGACCGGGCGGCGCCGAAGGGCGGCCCCGCAGGCACCGGAGCCGCTCGCGCTCGGCCCGGCGGAGCCGGCCCCGTCACCCCAGCAGCCCCAGCAAGCACAGCAGCCCCAGCAGGCGCCGCCGGAACCCGCCGGTGCCGCCGCGCTCGAACCCGCCGTCCCGCAGGCGGCACAGCAACAGCAGCCGCCACAGCAGTCGGCCGACCCCGGGCCCGCCCCGCAGAACGGCGCGGAAAACACCCCGCAGAACGCCCCGCAGAACGCCCCGCAGAACGACGCGGAGAACGGCGCCGAGGAGAGCGACGAGCCGCAGGTCGTCGAGCACACCGTTGTCGCGGCCAGCCCGATCCTCGACGGCAGCGCCCCGCCCGTTCCCCCGCGCCCGCAGGTGCGCGCGCTCCCCATGCCGGGCAGCGAGCGGATGAAG
Source organism: Streptomyces specialis (assembly GCF_001493375.1). Taxonomy (GTDB): domain Bacteria; phylum Actinomycetota; class Actinomycetes; order Streptomycetales; family Streptomycetaceae; genus Streptomyces; species Streptomyces specialis. The sequence goes on along the minus strand of NZ_LN929895.1, from coordinate 401,314 downwards.
GCCGGCCCCCGGGCATCCGGGGTCAGCGTGCAGACGCTCGGGCAGGGCGTTCCGGTCGGCTCGCAGCTCGCGGCTCCCGCTCAGGGAACGCAGCCGGCGCAGCCGCGGGCGCAGGTTCCGGGGCAGGCCCCCGCGCCCCGCCCCGCGCGGTCGAATCTGTGCGGTTGATTGTCTCTCTGTTGTGTGCGAATTCTCAAGGTGGTGGACACTTGGCTTTTTTATTTCGGGACGCGGGGAGCGCCAGAGTCGGATCTGGCCTCTTCGTCGGCAGCGTCGGATGTGTATAAGACACAGGGACGGGGCCTTCGGGGGTGGGGCGGTAGAGGACTCCGTGGACTCCGGCCGGAGTGCAGCGTTGGACTCGCAAGGCGACGTGGCGTCGGCGTAGGTGGGGGCAGGCCCGGACTGCCAGGGAAGCGCAGGGGCGGCATACCGGGGGATGGGCGGTCTCCAACCCCTGGGGCCAGGAGCCTGGCGCGTCGGAGGCTTCGCCCATCAGCCACAGGACGCCGTGTTCGTTGCGGTCGGCGGGGGCGCCGCACACCTGGCAGAGCAGGCCGGTCATTGCGACGCGCTGCCGGAGAGCGTGTACCGCGCCGAACTCCGGTTCCCCTCTGCCGGGGGTGGAGGGGATGCGGCGCCACAGGACGCCACCGGTGTCACGGTCGAAGAAGCGTTCGTCGGCGTAGGCCAGGCGTCCGCGCCGCTCCACGACCCGTACCTCCGCGGGGTGTTCGCCGCTCCACTGAGTGATGTGTGGCACCCTTCCCCTGGCCGTCAGGGCCTGGGGCTCCGGGCGCGCAGCGTGGTCGTTCATAGGGGTGTCTCCATGCTGATGGGCGGCGGGCCGGCCAGGGGACGGCGGACCCGGCCTCGATCCAGAGTTCATGGGTCTTATGCCGGGGTGTGGAGGTGGCCCGTGACTGTGTGGCCGCGGGAGTGGGTGACCTCTTCGGGGTGTCCGGAGGAGGTGCGGTGGTAGGTCGGCATGGGAGTTCTCCGTCCCTGTCCACGTGCGGTTCGGGCTGTCGGCTCGGGAGTCGGCTGACGCGGACCGCCATGACACGTAGAATAAGTACTAGCACCGTACCTCATATGCGAGCGCCGGAAGTATCAGTCCGTATTTTTCGTGCGGATGGGTGGCCGTAGCGTTGGCTTGACGGCGGTGTCCACCCCGAGACGCCAGTGAGGAAGGAACCGGGATGTACGGACTGATGGTGCGGTTCACCTGCAAGGATGAGGACGCCGCTGCCGCGTTCGATGAGTTGGTGGCGCGGACCGGAGCGCGGATTCGCGCGGAGGAGCCGGGGACGGTGGTCTACGCGGTGCACCGCGTGGACGGTCGGCCGCTCCAGCGGGTCTTCTACGAGCTGTACCGGGACGAGGCGGCCTTCCGGGTCCACGAGGAGCAGGACTACGTGCGGGCCTTCCTCGCCGAGCGGGAGCAATACCTGTCCGCCACCGAGGTAGATCGGCTGCGTCTCGTGTCCGGCAAGGGTGTTGACGGTGAGCGCTGACTACGAGAAGGCCCTCGGCCGCAAGATCGCCTTCCACCGCAAGCGCCGGGGCCTGTCGCAGAAGGAGTTCGCCGGCCTGCTGGACCGGTCGGAGGCCTGGGTGTCCCAGGTGGAACGGGGTGTGCGGCGGGTCGACAGGATGACCGTTCTGGAGAAGGTGGCCGAGGTTCTCAACGTCCCGGTCGCGGAACTGGCGGCCGAGGCGCCCATCGTGGCTTCCGTGGCCGAGGGGGATGGCCCCGGCGCCAGCCGCCTGCGCCTGGTGCTCAGCGGCGCGCACTCGCTGAAGGCGGTCCTGGGGCAGGTGGAGCCGCCGGACGTTCCGGCCCTGCGGGCCGACGTGGACCGTGCCTGGTCGCTGACGCACGAGGGCGCGTACGCGGACCTGACCGAGTTGCTGGAACGGCTCGTGCCCCGGCTCGAATCCGCCACCCGCGCGGGCACCGATGACGAACGGCCCGAGCTGTTCCGCCTGCTGGCCGCGATGTACCACACGTGCAGCGCCGCCCTGGCGAACATGGGTGAGCCGGAAGTCGCCTGGATCGCGGCGGACCGCGCGATCGTGGCCGCCGAACGGGCGGGTGACCCGCTGCTGATGGCCGCCGGGGAGTTCCGGCTGTCCATCGTCTTCCTCGGCGCACGCCACTACGAGCAGGCCGCCCAGGTCTCCGGCAGCGCGGCGGACGCCTTGCGACCGCCGGCGGAGGACGGACAGGTCGAGGCCGTCGCGTTGCGGGGTGCGCTGACCTTGCAACGCGCGCTCGCGGCAGGGCGGTTGAACCGGGCCGAGGAGGCCTACGCCTACCTGCGGCAGGCCCGGGAGATGGCCGAGCGGGTGGGCGACGGTCGCAACGACTACAACACCGAGTTCGGCCCCACCAACGTCGCCCTGCATGAAGTCGCCGTCGCCGTGGACCTCGGGGACGCGGGCGTCGCCCTGCGCGCCGCCGAAGCCGTGGACGCCTCCGGGCTGTCCACCGAACGGCAGGCCCGTTTCGGCATCGACCTCGCCACGGCGCACGCCCAGCGCCGACAAGTTGCCGACGCGGTGTCCGCGCTGGTGGAGGTGCGGGATCTGCTGCCGGAGATGTTCCGCGCCAAGCCCGCCGTCAAGCAGCTCGTGTCCGATCTGGTGGCCATGAGCCCGGTGCCGTCCGACGAGTTGCGGGCGCTGGCGCGGGAGTTGGCCGTACCGGAAGTGCGGACTGATATGTGAAGTACTAGACAGTACGGAAAGTACGGCCTATCGTGGGACGTGGCGGAGCCGCACGTCGACGAGGGAGGTCTGCCATGCGTTCGACACGAATGGCGATCTCCGCCGTGATCACCCTGTTCATCGAGGAATCGGCATCAACGACCCCCGCCGGAGAGGCGCGGGTACGGATCACCGTCGCCCGTGCCCGGACGCCGGCTCCTCGCTCGCCCAGGTCACCGTCACCCTGTCCGGCATCCCCGAAGGGGTCGTGCGGGGCGGCGGGCCTCGGGCGCGGGCGTGCGGCTGTCTCTTATCCCCCTCCGACGCCTCCGACGCAGCTGGTGGTGCAGATCTGTGTGTCCCTTTTAACCTTCCAACACAGCCTCTGCACGACATATTGGACGCACAGTTCCTCCTCCGGCGGACCCGACTCGTCGCGGCCAGCACGCCGCGTGGCACCGCGCCCGCTAGGCCGGTCGGGCGCTGCGGCCGACCCCCGTGGCCCCGCTGGACGGGCCGAACGGCGCGGTCGAGGTCACCGACGCGCACTCCGACGGCCGCGGGCTGCGCCGCCTGTCCGCCCCGGCCGACGACGAGCTGCCGCCCGAGCCGCTGGACAACCCCCGGCGGCTCCTGGTCTGGCCCGAGCCCGACGTCTCCACCCAGCAGGCCCTGACCGACCGCGGCTACCGGCCGGTGATCGTCAACTCCCGCGAGGAGGTCGACGCGCAGATCGCCGCCTACCCGGCCGCCCTCTTCGTCGACCCGCTGACCGGGCCGATCACCCGGACCGCCCTCCAGTCGCTGCGCATGGCGGCGGTGGCGGCCGAGGTGCCGGTGCTGGTGACGGCCGGTCTGGGCCAGGCGAGCCGCGAGGCCGCGTACGGCGCGGACCCGGCCGTTCTGCTGAAGGCCCTGGCGCCCCGGGACAGCGAGCAGCACCCGCCGCGGGTGCTGCTGGTGGAGGAGCAGCAGGCCATCGCGCAGGCGCTGGCCGTCTCGCTGGAGCGGCGCGGCATGCAGTCCGCGCACGCCGCCTCCGACACCGAGGCGGTGGAGGTGGCGGCGCGCATCCGGCCGAACCTGGTGGTCATGGACCTCAACCAGGTCCGGCGCAGGCGGGCCGGGATCATCGACTGGCTGCGCGTCAACGGGCTGCTGAACCGCACGCCGTTCGTCGTCTACACGGCCGCCGAGATGGACCCGGGCCAGCTTCCGCTGCTGGCCTCGGGGGAGACGGTGCTCTTCCTCGCGGAGCGCTCCACCAACCCCGAGGTCCAGGCCCGGATCGTCGACCTGCTGACCAAGATCGGCGCCCATTGAAGGGCCGGCGCGCACTGAACGGCCGGCGCGCGCCGACGCGGCGGCGGCCGGGTGGCTACGCCAGTGTGGTGACCGTCAGTTCACCCTTGGCGTAACGGGCCCGGAGCACCTTCTTGTCGAACTTGCCGACGCTCGTCTTGGGCACGGCCTCGATGGTGGTCCAGCGTTCGGGCAACTGCCAGCGGGCGATCCGTTCACCGAGGAACGCGCGCAGCTCCTCGTACGTGACGGCCCCGGCCGGGTCCGGGCCGAGGACGACGGCGGCGAGCGGCCGTTCGCCCCACCGCTCGTCGGGGACGGCGACCACGGCGGCCTCGGCGACGGCCGGGTGGGCCATCAGGTGGTTCTCCAGCTCGACCGACGAGATCCACTCGCCGCCCGATTTGATGACGTCCTTGGCTCGGTCGGTCAGCGTGAGGTAGCCGTCGGGCGAGATGACGCCGACGTCGCCCGTACGGAGCCAGCCGTCCGGGGCGAACCGGTCCTCGGGGCGCAGCGGTCCGGCGTCCGCGCCGCCGTAGTACGCGGCGGCGATCCACGGGCCGCGCACCTCCAGCTCACCGGCCGAGACGCCGTCCCACGGCAGGAACGACCCGTCGGGGCCGGCCAGCCGCGCCTCGACACCGGCCGGGAAGCGGCCCTGGCTGACGCGGTAGGGCCACTCCTCCTCGGGGGTGAGGCCGGGCGGCGGGCTGGAGTTGGTGCCGAGCGGCGAGGTCTCGGTCATGCCCCAGGCGTGGCAGACGCGGACGCCGTGCCGTTCCTCGAACGCCTTCATCATCGCGGGCGGGCAGGCCGAGCCGCCGATGGTGACGCGGGCGAGGGAGGAGATGTCGCGGGGCGTGGTGTCGAGTTCGGTGAGGAGGCCCTGCCAGATGGTGGGGACGGCGGCGGCGTGGGTGGGGTGTTCGGCGGCGATCATGTCGGCGAGCGGGGCGGGCTGGAGGAAGCGGTCGGGCATCAGCAGGCTCGCCCCGGACATGAAGACGGCGTGCGGGATGCCCCACGCGTTCACGTGGAACATCGGCACCACCGGGAGCGTGGTGTCGGCGTCGGTGAGGCCCATCGACTGGGCCGTGTTGACCTGCATCGAGTGCAGGTAGACCGAACGGTGGGTGTAGAGGACGCCCTTGGGGTCGCTGGTGGTGCCGGAGGTGTAACAGAGGGCGGCGGCGGTCCGTTCGTCCAGGTCGGGCCAGTCGTACGAGGTCGGGCGGCCGGCTATCAGCTCCTCGTACGCGTGGACGGCGGCGCCGGTGCCGGACGCGGCGGCCCGGAGCTCGGCGATGTCGCCCGGGCCGACGACGACGAGGTGCTCGACCCCGCCGAGGCCGGGCAGGAGCGGCGCGAGGAGCGGGATCAGCGTGCCGTTGAGCAGGATGACGCGGTCGGCGGCGTGGTTGACGATGAACGTGAGCTGCTCGGGCGGCAGTCTGAGGTTGAGGGTGTGGAGGACGGCGCCCATGGAGGGAACCGCGAAGTACGCCTCCAGGTGCTCCGCGTTGTTCCACATGAGGGTCGCGACACGGTCGCCGTCGCGGATGCCGAACTCGTCGGCGAGTGCGTGGGCGAGCTGGGCGGAACGCGCTCCCGCCTCGGCGAAGGTGCGGCGGGCGGGGGCTGTGTCACCGGTCCACGTGGTGATCAGGGACCCGGCGTGAATGGTGGAGCCGTGCCGCAGGATGCGGCTGACCAGTAGGGGAACGTCCTGCATCATGCCGAACACGGTGGCCTCCCGTCGTGACGCGCGTCGTCACGCGCGGACATGGGCGAGCTGGGTCACCGGTGATTCTGGCGGCGTGAGGCGTCGGCGCACCACCCCCGTGCGGGATCGGGCCGGAAACCGTGGCCGGGCGCGGGGGCCGGCCGGGGCCGGGGTGCCCTCGCGGATGTCAGGCGGCCATGGCCTGGTCGGCCTGGCTGCCCTGCGGGGCGCGGGAGGCGACCTCGGCCAGCTCCTCGTCCTCGCGGAGCTTGGCCAGCGCCCGCGAGACGGCGCTCTTCACCGTGCCGACCGAGACGCCCAGGACCTCGGCGGTCGACGCCTCGCTCAAATCCTCGTAGTACCGCAGGACGACCATCGCGCGCTGCCGGGCGGGCAGCTTCCCCACGGCCCGCCACATCGCGTCGCGCATGGCCTGCTGCTCGGCGGGGTCGGGCGCCGGCACCGGGTCGGGCTCCGGCAGCTCCTCCACGGCGAACTCGTCCACCCGGCGCTTGCGCCACTGCGACGTCCGGGTGTTGAGCAGCGCGCGGCGGACATAACCGTCGAGGGCCCGGTGGTCCTCGATCCTCTCCCACGCCAGGTACGTCTTGGTGAGGGCGGTCTGCAGCAGGTCCTCGGCGTCGCTGGGGTTCGAGGTCAGCGAGCGGGCCGTGCGCAGCAGCACCGCGCCGCGTGCCTGCACATATGAGGTGAAGGTCGGCGGCGTGCCCGTCTGGGCTGTCCTGGGCGTGGTCATGCCTTACAAATTAGGTGACATTACCGCCGGAATGGATCGGCCACAGGTCGCGATGCCACCTCCGCCCCAGGGTGTAGACGGGACCCCGACACCACCTCCCAGAGGTGGAGGGCTTCTCCTCCTTACCCTCAGTCGCGCTCAGGGATTCACCTGATGCCCGCCCGTCCGGCACCACCGGTCACGCGGGTCGCGCGACCGCGCGGGCGCTCCGTGACCGGTGCGCCCGCGCGGCGTGACCCTTCCGGACCGGGCCCGGCGACACACCCCAGAGCGTCACCGGCCCGCACGGCTCAGCCGGTGACCACCCGGACGAGAGGCTCGCGCGACGGGCCGGCGCAGCCGCCGTCCGCACCGGCGATGGCGCTCGCGCCGGACGCTCCGGCGACGGTGGCGGGGCACGGGCGCGGCGCGATGACCGCCGGGACGGTGGTGCGGGCCCGGGACGCGCCGCCGACGGCGCCCGGGACCAAAGGGACCGCGGCGAGCGCGGTACGAACCCGCGCGGTGCGGTTGCTTGCCATTCATCTCCTCCGTGAGCAGTCACGTGGTGGTGGAACGCGACGTCGCGCTCCAGAGTTGCCCACGTGAACCCCGGGGAATCGTCCGGCTTGGGGCGATTCGCTCGCATGAATGACGAGCGCCGGATAAACCTGGCTCAGCCCGTCGCGGTCAGCTCCTCGATCCTCTTCACGAAATCGGCGGCGGGCAACGGGAGTTCGATCTCGTCGACGAACTGGACGGCGTCCGGCACGTAGTGGACCACCGCGGCGGCGGCCTCCGTCAGATACGCGCTGTCGCCGCGCAGCAGCGTCAGCACGCGCAGCACAAGGGCCGGGCTGCTGCCGTCGCCCGCCGTGGGTTCGTCGTGACGGCCACCGCGGACGTCGCGGCCGGGGCGGTCGGACTGCCGGTGCCAGAGTTCGGCCTCCCACCGTTCGCCGAGCGTCAGATGGTGCAGATACAGGCAGTAGGCAGCGGCGGCGTCCCCGGCTCCGGCGGCGTACTGCCACCAGAAGCGCGCGCTGTCCTCGCGCCCGGCCAGTTGGAGTACGCAGCCGAGGACCCGCGCGCCGTCCGGGTGCGGAATGCGCCGGGCCAGGAAGGCGGCCAGGTGCTGGAGCGCGCCTTCCTGCCCGACCACGGTCCGGCACAGGACGCCCAACTGCCCCGCCGCGTCCGCGTCGTGACCGGCGACGGCGTCGCGGCCCGGAACGGCGTCCGCCCGGCGCCGCTGGCCCGGCACGCGGTCGGCGAGCCGGGCCTCCACCCGGGCCGCGATGCGCGCCTCGGCGGCCTCGATCTCCTGCTCGGTGTACGTGTGGGGACGGTGCGCCGAAACCGCCCTGGCCAGCGCGTCGTCAATGGACCTGGGCATCGTCGCCGCTCACCTCCCGTGCCACGTCCCACCGTTCGGCTTCCGGCCGGTCGCCGTCGTCCAGGCCGAGCACCTCCTTGAGCCGGTGCCGGGCGTACCGCGCGGTGGACCGTACGCCGGGCACGCTGATGCCGAGGATGTCGGCCGTCTCCTCCGTGCTGTAACCGACGCAGTACCGCAGCACGATGACGTCGTGCTGCCGCTCGGGAAGCTCCCGGATCGCCTGGTAGATGGAGAGGCTTTCGGCCAACTCCCCTATGGGATCGACCGCGTAGCGCAGGGCCCGGGTCTCGAACGCCGCCGTGTCCGACACCACCGCCCGCCGGCCGCGGGCGTGCGCGGCCTCGACGGTGTGCCGCTTGAGCACGGACCACGCGTGCCCGGCGGGGCCGTCGAGCCGCAGCACGTCCGGCCACTCGGCGGCGAGTTGCTCGAACGTGCGATCGACGACCTCCTCGGCGTCGGCCCGCGCCCCCAGGAACAGCTCGGCCCAGCGGACGTACGCGGGCCGGTACAACTGGTGGAACGCGCGGAAGTCCGCGGAAAGCGGCGGGAGCGACGACAGGGGGGCCGCGCCGCGGGGCGCGGGAAGCGGATCGGTCACCGCCGCGCCTCCCGGCGCGGGGCGTCCCCAACGAGCTGAACCATCACGGACCTTCGGGTCCTCTCTTCGGTCTCCATCGACGACAAGGGGCGTACACGGACCGGTGGGCACCGATCATGCACGACTGGGGGCACAGATCTTACGGAAAGGAGCCTGAGCGTTACGGAAAAGACGAACGATTGCCATGACCCTGGCCGTCCGGCGGGACCACAGCGTACAGATCGCCGTCCGGGCCGGGTCGCGACTCGGCTAGGGTGTGGGCGACACGACAGCGCGGGAGGAGGTGAGACCGATCACCACCAGCAGTCCAGGTGGCGCGCTCTCACCGAAGGCCGGCTGAGGGAGCGCCCGGAGCACCCCCGAGGGGCCCCTTCATGTCCTTTTCCGACTCCTTCTCCCACTCCTTCTCCGGCATTGTCGCCGAACTCCGTTCCGCCGGCTGCGTCTTCGCCGAGGACGAGGCCCGCCTCCTGATGGCCGAGGCCCGCACCCGGTCCGGCCTCACCGCGATGGTGCGCCGCCGCGCCGACGGGCACGCCGTCCACCTCGCCCCAGACGTGGGCCCGGAACGGCGCGACGCGCACCCCGGTGCACCAGGTGGGCCAGGAGCCGCCCATGCGGCGCAACAGCGCGGCGGTCAGGGCACGTTGCAGGCAGCCCTGCCCGGCGGGGCGGCAGCGCGGCCGGCGGCCTGGCGGCGGCCGACCGGACGGCCGGGCGCCGTCGCCAGGGCGGTCGCGGCGCCGGTTCGAGGGCATTCGACGTGCCCATGAGACGGCCGGATCCATCCGGCCGGGGTGGCGCCGCGCCGCTCCCCCGGGCAGGGCGCGCGAGGCATCCGGGGCTCAGCGGCCCGTACGGCGAAGGACCCCGCGCGGGTCAGGCGTCGCGCAGGTCGAGCATGGCGGCCATCGCGGCGACGACGGAGGGCGCGACCGCGTAGTAGACCCAGGTGCCGCGCCGCTCGGAGGTCAGCAGGCCCGCCTCGCGCAGCTTCTTCAAGTGGTGGCTGACGGTGGGCTGGGAGACCCCGACGTCCTGGATGTCGCACACGCACGCCTCGCCGCCCGGGTGGGCGGCGATTTTCGAGAACAGCCGCAGGCGCACCGGATCGCCCAGCGCCTTGAACATCACGGCCATCCGCTCCGCGTCCGCCCGCGACAACTCCCCCGAGGTCAGCGGCGGACAGCACGGCACCGTGTCCCGTTGGTCCGTGTCCCCGGAGGGGAGCAGCGGCAGCTCCACCGGTCTCGTATTCGACATGCGTCTATGTTGACGTCTGTCGATACCGATGGCAAGGTTCCCTGCATCGATGGATATCGATCCAACGAGACCTCAGCGGAGACGCGGAGCGAAGGAGCCCTTCATGTCGGAAACCACCCGCCCGCCCGTCGCCGTCATCGGCGCGGGCCCCGTCGGACTGGCCGCCGCCGCCCACCTCGCCGGGCGCGGCATCACCCCGCTCGTGCTCGAAGCGGGCCCCGCCGCCGGGTCCGCCGTGCGGGAATGGGGGCATGTCCGCCTGTTCTCGACCTGGGCGGAGCTGATCGATCCGGCCGCCGCGAAGCTCCTGGCCCCCACCGGCTGGGTCAGGCCGGAGGCGGGTGCCTACCCCACCGGGGCCGAGTGGGCCGAGCGGTATCTCCAGCCCCTGGCCGACGCCCTCGGCGACCGGGTGCGGTACGGCGCCCGCGTGACCGGGGTGGCCCGCGCCGGCCGCGACCGCGTGGTCGACGCCGGCCGCGACAGCCGGCCGTTCACCGTCCACCTCGCCACCGGCGAACGCGTCACCGCCCGCGCCGTGATCGACGCCTCCGGCACCTGGGCCGGGCCCGGCCCGCTGGGCGCCGACGGCTACCCGGCGGCGGGCGAGAGCGCGGCGGCCGACCGGATCGCCTACCGCGTGCCGGACCTGGACGACCCGGCCGTCCGCGCCCGTTACGCCGGGAAGCGCACCGCCGTCGTCGGCTCCGGCGCCTCCGCCTTCACCGCGCTCGCCGGGCTGGCGGACCTGGCCCGCGAGGAGAGCGGCACGCACGCGGTGTGGGTCCTGCGCCGGGGCCTCGGCGAGGACACCTTCGGCGGCGGCGAGGCCGACCAGTTGCCCGCCCGCGGCGCCCTGGGCCTGCGCGCCCGGGCGGCGGTCGAGGCGGGGCACGCCTCCGCCGTCCACGGGTTCCGCACCGCCGCCGTGGAGCGCGACGGCGAGCGGCTCGTCCTGGTGGCGGACGACGGCCGCCGCACCGGGCCGGTCGACGAGGTGATCGCGCTGACGGGGCTGCGCCCCGACCTGTCGTTCCTCTCCGAGGTCCGCCTCGGCCTGGACGAGCGGCTCTCCGCCCCCGTCGCGCTGGCGCCGTCGATCGACCCCAACGTCCACTCCTGCGGCACGGTCCGCCCCCACGGCGTCACGGAGCTGTCCCACCCCGAGGAGGGGCTGTTCCTGGCCGGGATGAAGTCCTACGGCCGCGCCCCGACGTTCCTCGCGATGACCGGACACGAGCAGGTCCGCTCGATCGCCGCCGCGCTGGCGGGTGACCACGAGGCGGCGCGTCGCGTGGAGTTGACCCTGCCCGAGACCGGCGTGTGCGGCGGCGCCGGTCTGTCCGACGAGGCGGGCGCCGACAGCGGCGGCGGCTGCTGCGCCCCCGCCCCCCGCCCCCGCCGGCCCCGCCCCCCCCCCCCCGGGGGGGGGGGCCCCCCCCCCCGCCGGGGGCCGTCGCTTTCACCCCCCTGACCGTGCGGGCGGAGGGCAGGGCGGTGACGTGCGGGGCCGCCAAAACAAATACATGCGTATACACGTCACGGTTGTAGCCACCGTCTCGGGTCTTTATGTTTTTTTTTTCAGGCAGAAGCCGGCATACGGGATTTCTCCCTGTCCCGTGGGCTCGGTGTTGTTTATAAGAGACAGAGGCCCAGGCCCCCCTGGCCACCCACGCCCTCACCGACGCGGGCCTCCTCCCCCACCTGGCCACCTCCGAGGACCCACCCGCCACGGTGGTGGTCGCGACACGGCCGCGGGACTGAGGGAGGCGACGACGGGACGGCGCCTCACGTCCCGTCCGGGGACGGGGTCAGGGGGATGTACACCGGTTCGCCCTCGTACTCATGCATGGTGTGGTCGCCCTGGCGCCATTCGGCGCTGATCGAGACGCCCACGATGGACTCCCACTCGTCCGCGGTCAGCGTCACGTCATAGCGCTGGAAGGCCACCCACTCGGTCGGACCCTTCGCCGCCTCCAGCGGAATCCTCGTGGTGTCCGCGGCGACGCTGTTCGGAAGGTAGTTGCGGGCGGAGATCACGAGGCTGCTGCTCGACGGCTCCCACGAGGGGGTGCACAACTCCTCCGGCGCCCAGGCTCCCAGCACGCCGCTCACCCTGACCCGCTCGTCGCTCTCGAAGGTCACCGACCCGACCGAAAAGGTGCGGATCGCGCACGGCCTCAACGTCACGACCTGCACTGTGAACTGCTCGGCGACGCCCGGCTCGGCCGCTATCGCGGTCCCCGGAACACTCGCCAACCCCACGACGGCGGCGGCACAAGCCACCACCCCGGCCAACGACTTCATGTGCGACTCCGTCCGACACGACACCGGCCACCTGACGCCATGCTCGGCGGGGGGTCCGGGAGCGTCAACACGGCGGCAGGGAACCGGTGTTGCTTCCACCCTTTCCTGACAACGCGCTCCGGTCCGTTCAGCGGCGGGTGCGCCAGGCGGCGAAGAACGATGCTGTGACGGCGGTGACCGCCCCGAAGGCCGCCGCGCCCGCCAGGGTGTGGACAACGGCGCAGACGGTCAGGATCGCGAGCAATCCGACCAGTTCAAGGGTGCGCAGGGCAACGGGCGAACCCGGCTCACCGGTGCGACGCGGTTTCCTGCCGGGCGCGCCATCGCCCGGAACCTGCTGCTCGTTCGACGGCACTGGGTCCTCCTCGATGTCGATCGAGGGAAACGTCCGAGTCCTTGACGCCGTCGGCCCTGCGCTGGTGCGGCACGCCCTCTTGGGTCAATTCCCCGGCCACGCCGCCCGTGCGGCGCTTTCCGTTTCCCCCGAGGACGTACGTCGCACCCGGTCGCGGCGCCTGGGACAGCGCGCGACCGTTCAACGCACATCACACCGTCAACTTACCTACGGCAGCCGCGAGTCAAACCCGTCCGGGGCATGACCCGCGGGACACGGTCCGGTACGCCGTTCGGCACCTGGCGGGCCTGATCCGTGCCCTGACGCTCAGGGGCCCTCGCCGGTGCCGGCCGGGGCTCCGGCGGGTTCCAGCGACGCGGCCACGTCCTGGACCAGACCGCGGAGCCACGTGTGCTCCGGGTCACCGGTCCGTGAACGGTGCCACCAGAACGCCTCGATGATCGTCGGCGGCGTCCGGGGGAGCGCGACCATGCGGACCCGGGAGGTCGCGGAGGCCCTGTGGGCGAGGCGGGTCGGGACAAGGGCGACGCGGTCGCTGTCGGCGACCAGATCCGGCATGGACATGAAGTTGTCGACCACGACGGTGACGTTGAGTTCGATCCCCTGAAGGCGCAGGGTCCGCTCCGCCGCGCTGGCGAGCCCGTCGTCGCGGAAGGCGACGACCCACGGCAGGGAGCTGACCTGCTCAAGGGTGAGCGCGTCGCCGACACTCCTGTTCTCCACGGCGACCAGCCCCGTCCAGGTGTCGGCGAAGAGATCCAGATACGGGAACTCGGAAACGAACCCGTGGGGCAGCATCAGGCCGTCGATGTCGTCGAGGAGCGATGTCCCCGCGACCAGTGCCGTCACCAGGTCCCAGCGCGAGAAACGCACGCGGGCGTGCGGCGCGACCGCGGAGAGCGCCGAGACCAGCCGTCCGCCGATCATGGAAATCGCGTAGTCCGACGCGATGATCCGGTACTCACGGGTGGACGCACCGGGATCGAAGGACGGGTGCTCGGCGAAGACGTTCTCGATCGAGCCGAGCGCCTCGGTGAGCCGGTGCCGCAACTGCACGGCGAACGGGCTGAGGACGTAGGAGTTCCCCTTGCGGACCAGCAGTTCGTCGTTGAAATGCCGCCTCAACCGCCGCAGGGACGCGCTGAGCGCGGGCTGGCTCAGTCCGAGGCGGGCTGCCGCGCGGGTGACGCCGCGCTCCCGCAGAAGCGCGTCGAGAGGGACCAACAGGTTGAGATCGAGCCGGCCGAGTTCCACGACAGGAGCATAAGCAGCACTGATACCTCGGATCAGGAGATTCGGGGTTCTCAGCGACGGTCGCCCCGTCGATACTCCAGGTGACGAGAACCACACAGCCCCGTTGGACCCGGAGGGCGAGCCATGAGCGGCTACCGCTTGACCCATCTGCGCCATGTCGACATCGCGGTGCCGGACCTGGCGGCGCAGACCCGTTTCTACACCGGGACATGGGGACTCACGCCGGTCCACGTGGAGAAGGACCTCGTCTTCCTGGCGGCCGAGGGTTCGCCCGAGCAGTACTCGGTGCGGCTGCGCGGGAGTGAGGAGAAGCGGCTCGACCTCGTCGCGTTCGGCGCCGAGGACCGCGCGGAGGTCGACGAACTCGCGGCGGACCTGGAAGCCGACGGCATCCAGCTCATCACTGAGCCTGATGCCGTACAGACGCCGGGTGGTGGATACGGCTTCCGTTTCTTCGACATCGACGGCCGCGTGGTCGAGATCTCGGCCGACGTGGAGACGCGGAAGCACCGCAAGATCGAGGCGGGCGAGTCCATCCCGGTCAAGCTGTCCCACGTCGTTCTCAACTCTCCCGACATCGCGCGCACCCGGGCCTTCTACGAGAAGCACCTCACGCTCCGGCACACCGACACCCTCGCCCACCCGGTCAACGGCGATCTGTTCTATTTCATGAGGATCAACAGCGCCCACCACAGCATCGGGCTCGCGCAAGGCCCCCACGTCTCGCTCAATCACATGTCGTTCGACATGCGGGGCCTGGACGAGTACATGCGCGGCACCGGCCGCCTGCTGCGCGCGGGCGCCGAAAAGCTCTGGGGCCCCGGCCGGCACCGCATCGGGGACAACACCTTCTCGTACTTCCTCGACCCGCACGGCAACGTCATCGAGTACACGACCGAGCTCACGACGATCGACGAGGACACCTGGCACCCACACGTGCTCGACGTGACCGAGCCGGAGACACAGGACCAGTGGGGTACGGCCGGGCCGCTGGCCGAAGAGGTCTACGGCCAGATGATGAACGACGTCGACAAGGGCCTCTCCCCCCCGCCCCCCGTCTGATCCCGCCCGCCGGTACCGGAGCGAACCGCGCTCCGGCCCGGTTCCCGGCCGCGCGGACGCCGCCCACGGCCGGCCCCGATCACCAGCAAGGAGCACCTCCCATGCCCCACCCCCTCATCACCGGCGGCGGCACCGCACTCCCGACCCGCGATCACGCGGGCGAGGGGATCGCGCCCGGCCGCCCCGGCAAGCCCGTCGCCACGCTCGCGGAACCGTTCTGAACCGGCAGGGGATCGACACCATGGACACCACCGCGCCCCGCGCCTCGACCCTCGCGCTGTCCAGCGCCGACGTCCTGGAGCTGACCGCGTGGAAACGGACCGTCGACGTCCTCGCCGAGGCGTACGGCGGCACCATCACCACGGAGATGGTGCCGCCGCGCACCATGGCCCGGGGCGACGGAGTCTGGCTGCGCGGCCTCACCGCGGTGTCGACGTCCGGGGACGTCGTGGGCGCCAAGCTCATCACCGCGGCCACGGCCACCGGCGAGGTCAGCTACGTCATCACGCTCCAGGACCGCCGTACCGCCGAACTGCTGGCCGTGATCGACGGACACCACGTCACCGGTCTGCGCACCGCCGCGACCTCCGCGCTCGCCGCGGACCGGCTGGCCGTGGCCGGACCGGTCTCCGTCGGGGTGATCGGCGCCGGGTTCGAGGCCACCAACCACGTCGACGCCCTGGCCGCCGTGCGGGACATCGGCGCGTTGCGGGTGTTCAGCCCCACCCCGGCCAACCGCGAGCGCTTCGCCGCGCGCGCCCGGGACCGTGTCACGGGCCGGGCACGGGCGGTGGACTCCCCCGAGGCGGCCGTACGGGAAGCGGACCTGGTCATCTGCGCGGCGCGGTCGCGCGACGAGACCCCGGTGATCGACGGCGCCTGGCTGCGGCCCGGAACGACGCTCGTCTCGATCGGGTCCACCCTCCCCGAACAGCGCGAGGCCGATACGACCACCATCGCCCGGGCCGACCTGATCGTCGCCGACGTCGTCGAGGAAGTGCGCGACGACAGCGGCGACATGATCGCCGCCCGGGCCGCCGGGATCGACATCGACGCCCGGCTCGTCCCGCTCGCGGACCTGATCAGCGGTCGCGTCACCGGACGGTCGTCACCCGACCAGATCCTGGTCTACAAGTCCGTCGGCTCCGCCCTCCAGGACATCGTCCTGGCCGAGCACCTCTACCGCGAGGCCACCGAACGCGGGATCGGGCGCCGCCTGCCGGCCCTCGTCACCCCCGTCACCAAGTAACAGCGAAGGGAGCGGAGCCACCATGCCCGCCTACCGACCCGGCGAAGCGCGCGAATGGGCGCTGGAGAACCTGACCGGAGTGTCCGGCGTCACCATCCCGTCCTTCACCGCGGACCTGACCCGGCTGAACCGGGCCGCGATCGCCCACGACATCGAGCACATCATCGGTCTCGGCTTCGATCACACCCTCGTCATGGCCGAGGTCAACCTGACCCCCGAGGAGAACGCGGAGTTCACCGCGATCGCGCGGGACACCGCGGGTGACCGGCTCGGCCTGTTCTTCCACGCCGCCTTCGGCACGCTCGCCGACAACATCCGCGCCGCCAGGCTCGCCGAGAAAGCCGGCGCGGACCTGGCACTGCTGTCGTACCCACCGCAGTTCCGCGCCGAGTCCGAGGACGACGTCTACGAGTACACCCGCGGATTCTGCGAGCAGACCGGACTCGGTGTGATGATCTTCCCGCTGCCGAGCTGGGGCTTCGAACGGTTCCACCCCGCGGGCATGTCCGTGGCGCTGATCCGCCGGATGCTCGACACCATCCCGAACATCGTCGCGATCAAGGCCGAGCAGGGCTACCCGCTGCCGGCCGGCGTGATCGAGACGTACCACCACTTCGCCGGTGAGGTGGTCATCAGTTGCCCCATCGAGGGCCACTGCGTCCCGTTGATGGACGTGCTCGACCTGCGCTTCTCCGGCACCAGCAACACCCAGTGGATGAGCACGTACTTCCCCGCGGCCTTCGCCAAGGCACGCGCCGGCCGCTGGGCCGAGGCGATGGAGGACTACTGGCGGGGCAACCCCCCCCGGCAGGCCCACGACGCGGGGACGGGCGGCTATCTGAGCGCCACCGGCGGGCTCACCCGGACGATCTGGAAGTACCAGGCCTGGCTCGCCGGATTCGGCGGCGGGCCGCGGCGGGCCCCCGCCATGCGGGCGCCGGACCGCCACATGCGCACCCTGCGTGCCGGGCTGTCGGCCGCCGGGCTTCCCGTGACGGATCTGCCGGACAGCGAGTTCCTCCGTGGCCGCTTCCCGGCCTGACACCACTCCCGACAGCAAGGCATGCTCATGATCACCACCGATGTGGTCCCGGGGACCGGTCTCTCCCTTCCCCACGGCGCCTCCTTCATCGACGGGCAGTGGACCGCGGCCCGCGGCGGCGCGACGTTCGCCGTCTTCGACCCCGGCAACGGCGAACAGCTCGCCACCGTCGCCGATGCCGCGCCGGAGGACGCCGTCGACGCGGTCGCCGCCGCCTCGGCGGCGGCCACGGACTGGGCGGCGACCCCGCCCCGGCGGCGGGGCGAGCTGCTCAGGCGGGCGTTCGACCTGATGCGGGAGCGCCGCGACCCGCTCGCCCGGCTCATCACCCGCGAGAGCGGCAAGGCGCTCGCCGAGGCGTTCGGCGAGGTGGACTACGCGGCGGAGTTCCTGCGCTGGTTCTCCGAGGAGGCATGCCGCGCACTGGGCGCCTTCGGCCCCCTGCCGCACGGCAACGGCCGGATGATCACCGACCTGCGCCCGGTCGGCGTCAGCGTCTTCGTCACCCCGTGGAACTTCCCGGCGGCGATGGCCACCCGCAAGATCGGCCCGGCCCTCGCCGCCGGGTGCACCGTCGTGCTGAAACCGGCCGCGGAGACACCCCTGACCGCCCTCGCGACGGCCGAGGTGTTCCGCGACGCGGGCGTGCCGGACGGCGTCGTGAACGTGGTTCCGACGACGCGCGCCGGCGCCGTCGTCAACGCGATGCTGGAGGACCCACGCGTCCGCAAGCTCTCCTTCAC
Source organism: Streptomyces specialis (assembly GCF_001493375.1). Taxonomy (GTDB): domain Bacteria; phylum Actinomycetota; class Actinomycetes; order Streptomycetales; family Streptomycetaceae; genus Streptomyces; species Streptomyces specialis. The sequence goes on along the minus strand of NZ_LN929895.1, from coordinate 383,563 downwards.
CGGCTCGACGGAGGTCGGCCGGCTGCTCCTCGCCAAGGCGGCGCGGCGTGTCGTCCGCACCTCGATGGAACTGGGCGGCAACGCGCCCTTCCTCGTGCTGGAGGACGCCGACATCGGCACCGCGGTGGACAGCGCGATGGTCGCCAAGCTCCGCAACGGCGGCCAGTCCTGCACGGCGGCGAACCGCTTCTACGTCCACCGGCGGGTCGCGGACGAGTTCACGGCCAGGTTCGCCGAGGCGATGGCCCGGATACGGATCGGCCACGGGCTCGACGCCGCCGTGGACCTCGGCTCGATGATCCACGACGGGGCGGTGGCCGACATCGGCCGGATCGTCGACGCCACGGTCGCCGAGGGCGCCGAGACCGTGATCGGCGGCCGGGCCCTCGACGGACCGGGCGCCTTCTTCCCCCCGACGATCCTCACCGGCGTCCCGCACGGATCACCGGCCCTGACCGAGGAGATCTTCGGCCCGGTCGCGCCGATCGTCGTCGTCGAGGACGACGACGAGGCGCTGACGCTGGCGAACGACACCGTCTTCGGGCTCGTCGGCTTCGTCCAGTCCCAGAACCTCGGCCGGGCCCTGCGCGTGGCCGACCGGCTCGACGTCGGCATGGTCGGCATCAACCGCGGCGCCGTCTCCGACCCGGCCGCCCCCTTCGGCGGCTGGAAAGAAAGCGGCACCGGCCGCGAGGGCGCCCACGACGGCCTGCTGGAGTACCTGGAGACCAAGTACATCGCGACAGCCTGGTGACCATCCCGGACCGTCGAACCCACGGTGAGGGGTTGCCTCACGACGGACTCGCCCGCCCTCGCCCGCATGCCTTCCCGCGCTCATCCCCACTCGCGTTCCTGATAGGGAAGTTCAGGATTCTCCCGCGTTTCCGCCACCCACCGGTCGTAGGCGCCCTCCCCACTCAGCCGGATACCGAACGTCCACATCGGGTCGGCGAACAGGACGGCGTGCGGCTCGAACGTGAACTCGGCACAGCGCACGGTGAGTCCAGGGACCGACTCGGCGTTGGTCGCGTACCGAACCCGGACGATGCGGCGCGGCGTCGCCTCCGCGAGGAAGAGGTGGCCATAGTCCGTCGTGGCGAACTCCTCGTCCCCCTCCAGCAGTGGCTCGGGCACCTCCACCTTGTCCACCACGGCGAGAGCCAGTTGCCCTCCGCTGCCCGTGGAGTCGAGCCGCAGGAAACCCGAGTCCATCCGCAGACAAGCCGACCACGACCAAGGACAGAACACTGGATGGCCGTGCTCTCGGTCCAGGTAGCCAGGGATGTCGACGCCCGTGACGCGTCTTTCGGTCAGCGAATCAAAAAGCGCGTCCAGCGACGGCATGCGTCCATTCTCCTTCCGGGGGCCGGCGGCTGACCGGCCTTTCCCCCGTTGAACGGGGACCACACCCGGTGCGCCGGCACGTCCCTCGCGTTACCGGGGCAGCGCGAAGCCCAGTTCGCGCAGGCGGGGCAGGCAGGTTTCGAGGCACTGCTCGACCGAGGCCGCATCGGTTCGTACGAGGACGTCGTCACGCGAAGGAGCGCCACTGGCCACGAACGTCCAGGGCTCGCGCCGCTCCGCCATCCGCTCGGCGTCGGCCTTGAAGACCACGGTGATGCCCTGCTCAGCCAGTGCCTCCATGATCGCCACGACGTCCACCGGTGCCTCCCCCCGCGAAGTGCTTCCAACGCACCACCGGAACCTACCTGTCGAGGCCAGGCCACGAACACCGACCTCACCACTCAGACCCGGGGCTCTCCCAAACCCGGTCCCACGATGCCCAAAGTTGCACGGCGGGCTCGGCACCCGGGCGCAAGCGGGATCCGGACCGGCGGGTGTTCGGGGCATGCTCGGCTTCGGCTCGGGCATGACCTACTGGCACCAGCTCGGGAACCACCATGCTCTGACGCCCAGCGACAGCGGCTGCCTACGGCGAAACCTTCCGTTCGTCGGCCGTGAGACCGCGGAGTGTCCACAGTCCGTACAGAGCCAGCAGCGGTTTGACGAGCATCCACTCGCCAGGGCGGTAGTCATCCGCGCGCACCAACCTCCCGGCGAGATCGGGGCGCTGCCGCCGCAGATACGCGCGGGCCTTGAGCGCATGAGCCGGCTGGGAGGCGATTTTGACGCGGTCCACGTCTTCAAGCAGTGGGATCACGTTCGTGATGTTTTCCCACGTCGTCGCGCTTCGGTCTTCGAGAAGCACCGTGCCGTCGAACCCCAGCACCGACTTCGCGTAGTGAGCCATCACCTGGGCCTCCGTGGCGCCCGTGCCCGTCGCGCCGCCGCTGAAGATCACGCGGCTCCCCTGCGCACCGTCAGCGGCGATGGAGCGAATCCCGGCACGGACTCGCCATCGGTTGATCAAGTTCGCCGTCGCTTGGGGATTGCGGTACCCCAACACCACCACGGCCACCGAACCCACCCCGCTGTCCCCCACGAGAACCCGAGACCAGCGCCAGTTCAACCACTCGCCCCAGGCCAGGGCCGCGACCCCGGCTACCGCCAGTCCCGTCCATCGCCGCATGCGGCGACTGTAGGACACCCCACTGCCGGGTCCCCACGTGCGTGACAACGTCCACGCACACGGCGGACAAGCACGGACACCTGTCCGTCCCGATCACCCGGGGAACCGCAGCAGTGAACGGGGACCACGCAGCACGGTGGGATTCGAACCCACGGTGAGGGGTTGCCTCACGACGGTTTTCAAGACCAGGCCGCACGCAGCCGCTCAGGGCCCGCTAACCTGGGGAAACACCCTCACCAGAGCCAGATTCTGCCGCCCTGGCCCACAGATGGCCCACAGATGCCCTGAACTCTTACTTGGATCTTCGGGGAGACCAAGAACCGTGCTCTGGGGTTCGGGCGGGCAGTGCCGGTGCTCCCGGCCGGCAATGGACGCACCCGCGTCGAAGGCGACGACGACGTCAGCTCCTGCGGGCAGCATCGCAACCTCGCTCCCGACCTTCGCACACTTGACCACGGTGGCCACCCCCTACCCGAGAGCAGCCTCCAGAGCTGCGCCACGATCGTGGACGGCCCCGGCGCTCTTCGGCTCCTTCTGTCTCACCCGTTTGCGCGGGGTCTTGGCGCCACCTGCCTCATCTCACGGAGCCCCGCCGAGATGCCCCATGAGCACCACTTGCCACGGGGGGATCCACGCGCTCGGCTGTCGCAACCGCCCGCCGGTGTAACACCGCACCACACCCACGGAGTTGCCCACCCCCGCACAGCAAGAGGACTACGATGCCGTCACCGATCTTCCTCTGCCATAACCGGAGACGCTTCCTTGCCGCACCAGACTCGTGACTCCGACGAAGACGGAAGCCCGGTCGGCGGCGTCCATATCAAGTACCTCTTTCACTGCCCCCGCCAGCTATGGCTGTACAGCCATGGCTACCGCCCCGAGCAGCGCAGTGACCTCGTCGCCTTCGGGGAGGTCGTCGACGAGACTACCTTCACCCGCCGGCGAGACGTCGACCTCGGCGAAGCAAAGATCGACTGGGTGACGACGGGCGCGGTCGTCCACGAAACGAAGTCCTCCCGTGCTCCCGACCCTGCTCACGCAGCCCAAGTCCGCCATTACTGCCTCTTGCTGGAACGCCGTGGTGTCGCCGTCCGGGCCGGCGTCGTGCACTACCCCCTTGTTCGCCGCACCACTGATGTGACCTGGGACGCCGAGGCGCGAGCGCAAGCCGAGGAAGCCGAAAGTCGAGCCCGCGCCGTCGTCGCTGCCGCGGAAGCACCAGCCCGTTTGCCGCGGGCGAAGTGCCGTGGCTGCTCGTACCTTGATTACTGCTGGGGAGACTGATGCCCGCTGTTGGCCGCACGTACTGGTTGACCGAGCCGTGCCGCATTCGTCGCGAGGACAACAGCGTCCGCGTCGAGCGCGCTGACGGCAGCCCCGTCCGTATTCCCGTCACTGACATCCGCGACTTTGTTGCCTTCGACCATGTGGACGTCAACACGTCCGTGTTGTCACTACTGAGCCGCCACGGCGTGACTCTTCATGTCCTGGACCACTACGGCAACCACGCCGGTCACTTCTCTCCGGCCGAGTCCATGTCATCAGCGAATGTCGTCCGGCGGCAAGTCGAGCTCACCGCCGACCCCGAGCAGCGAGCAGCCGTCGGCCGCTCGCTTGTCCTGGCCACGGCCGAGAACCTGCGCTGGGCCTTGGACACCGACCTCCTGGAATCCGCCTTGCTGACCTTGCGCGGTGCTCTGCCCGACTGCAAGGACAGCGACGAGATCATGGGCCAGGAGGGCAACTACCGGCGCACCGGATGGGCCGCCCTCGACACCTTGCTCCCCGCGTGGCTACGCCTCAACGGCCGAACCCGCCGGCCACCGACGAATGCGGGTAACGCCTTCATCAGTTACCTCAACGCACTCGTGTACTCACGAGTTCTGACCGCTCTGCGCGCCACGCCTCTGCACCCGGCGATCGGCTTCCTCCACTCGGACACCGACCGCCGCCGCAACACTCTGGCCTTGGACCTGGCCGAGCCCTTCAAGCCGCTGTTCGCCGAGCGCCTGCTGAGACGAGCCGCGAGTCAGAAAAGCCTGAAGAGCTCGGACTTCGAGACGGACGTAGGCAGGGCGTCACTCAGCAAAGACGGCCGTAAGAAGGTCGCCGCCATGATGAAGGAAGAACTCGCGACAACGGTTCACCACCGAACGCTCAAGCGAAAGGTCAGCTACGAGGAACTCATCCACCTCGAAGCCCTGAAAATCGTACGACTGTGCCTTGAGGGAACTACCTACAAGCCCTTCCGTCCGTGGTGGTGATCCGAGATCTTCGTCATCCTCGTCTACGACACCGCCGTGGAGCGCAACCCGAAAGTGCTCAAGACTTGCCGCAAGTACTTGCACTGGACTCAGCGCAGCGTCTTCCAAGGCGAACTCTCCTCCGCCCAGTACCGTGCCCTCATGGCTGCCCTTGAGGCAGTCATCGACCCGGATCACGACACGATCGTGACGTACACCACCCGCTCCCCGGATCTCGTCGAGACCTCCACCCTCGGCCTCTGGCGTGGCAGCCCAGGCGAGATCCTTTGACGCTTCTGATGAGTCACGCCCGCTGACCGCGCATCCGGGGGTAGGCAAGAAGCTTGGCCCCATACCCGATTGCCACCATGGCAATGCCAAGAAGATTCCCAATTGGCCTGAACCTGATAGCCCGTTGCCCCCCCGGCCCCTCATGGCCAACATCGCCGCGCAGCCGGGTACTGCACCTGACGCCTCGCGAAGTTTTGGCACCACACCACAGGCCATATCAGAAGTGGCCAGGCATACATCTGAGTGGAAAAACGACTCGGCACTTGCTCCTGCGGGACCAGAAGTCTTTCGAAGCAACTACTCCAGCTCTAGTGACGGCCGATCGAGGCCGTATGGGTGAATCCGTCAGGTACTGATCGTCACTGCCCAGACAAACAGGTCACCGGCCCGTTAGGGTCGAATCAGACAAACGGTGGCTGCGGCGGCAGTTCGCCCCTACCCCGACCTGAGCACGTCAAGGAGGTAGTTCACGGTTATCAGATGGATTCCGCCGCCGTACGAGATGGACTGCCCCCGGCGCCTGCGCCACGTCTCGGGAAGACGGAAGTGAATTCCGTTCCCGGCCAGCCCACTCCTCATAGTTCCATTGCGCACACGATGGCCGTTACCTGCCGTAGCTCAACCACACCCCGCAGCGTGGCATAGCAAAGCCGAACCCCGCAGGAACCCTCTAGGGCTAATGAAGGACGAGCAGCGGTGGACTACAGCTGCGGTAGTTGCTTTTTCCCAACTCTCCAGAGCAGGTAAGAGCTGTAGAGACGCGCAGGCGCTGCCTGTACCAGAGCACGACACACATGGAACCGCTCCGGTTGCACACTCTAGCTGAGCTGGTCGTCGCTCCTACACCACATCCACGGCATCACAACCGCCCTCTCAACGTCGGCGGTAAGTCACCATGGGAGGCGAAGACAGCATGCGCCCGGTTACCTCTTCCACTCCAACCTGCCCAGGCCCTCAGACATGACGCCGACAGCCAAGAGCATGTTGGCCATCGGCCTACTATGTTCGATCATCGCTGGCTTCATCGCAGGGAACGCCCTATTTCTACTCGGAGCCCATGGGGTCACAGCTCTCAAGGCGGGCGCTACGGTCAGCGCTACGACATTCGGCCTGTTCCTAGCCGGCGTCGCCGCCTTTCGATAACCGAGCAGGCTTTCCAGACAGCACGTCGCATGTCGGGCTTACAGGCGTCAGCCTCAGCGGGATCCCGTCGGTGATAGCGCCAACTGGAGCGAGAGCAGCACCTGATGGGGAACTACCCAAGGTTGGACAATGGCCAGTGTCCTGCGGCCGATGTCCCACGTTGTCATCGATCTCACCTCTCCGAACCATCCAGGGTGGACGACGGTAGGTGGCCGGAGCGCGTGCCCTGGAGGTGGTCCAGGCGTTCCAAACCTTCCACGGTGGATGACGGCCCGCAGCGTAGGTCCGCGCGGCGCCCTCCAGTTCCCGTGGTTGCGAACCCTCCAGGGTGGATGACAGCCTGGCGGATGATGTCCGCACGCTGCGGGCGCAGGTGTTCCGAACCCTTCAGGGTGGATGACGGCGCCGAGCTGCGCCAGGAGCTGGCCGAAGCGCGGACGTTCCGAACCCTCCGGGGTGGATGACGGCCTCCATCATCGCCACGTACGCCACGAACCCCTCGCGTTGTTCCGAACCCTCCAGGGTGGATGACGGCGTGAGCAGCGCGACGGCCACGAGCAGCGTGATCCGCTCGGGTTCCGAACCCTCCAGGGTGGATGACGGCCCAGGAAGACGGACTCGACCCGGACCGCCGAACTGGAGTTCCGAACCCTCCGGGGTGGATGACGGCCAGCAGCGCGGCGTGTACGGCGTGCGCTGCCCGAAGTGGTTCCGAACCCTTCAGGGTGAATGACGGCACCGCCCCGCAAGACGTTCTGGACGACGGTGTCGATGTTCCGAACCCTCCAGTGGATGACGGCCCTACGAGAACGTGGCCGCCTGCCCGGCCGGCCTCACGTTCCGAACCCTCCAGGGTGGATGACGGCCCTGGGTGAGAGGACCGGTCGCATTGGTGGTCCGGTGTTCCGAACCCTCCAGGGTGGATGACGGCCTGGCCTACCTCGCCGCGGCCGTTGCGAAGCGGCCGAACGCGTTCCGAACCCTCCAGGGTGGATGACGGCCCTCGGCGCCACCGAGATCAGCCGCCAGGAGCTGGCGTTCCGAACCCTCCAAGGTGGATGACGGCCCGCGACCGGCCCGCACCGACCCGTCAGGGCGGGACGGGTTCCGAACCCTCCAGGGTGGATGACGGCCCGGCTTGTACGTCCCGCCGTGCTCGGTCAGCACGCCGTGTTCCGAACCCTCCAGGGTGGATGACGGCGCGCGAGGTGCTGGACGATCTCGTCGTACAGGGCGTGTTCCGAACCCTCCAGGGTGGATGACGGCCCCTGTTGCGGGCGAGGAACGGGTAGACCGCGTCATGTTCCGAACCCTCCAGGGTGGATGACGGCCACCTTCCAGCGGATCACGGATTCGCTGAAGAATCTGTTCCGAACCCTCCAGGGTGGATGACGGCCTGACCATCGGTCCCGCGCTGGAACTGGAAGACGTGTTCCGAACCCTCCAGGGTGGATGACGGCGGGATGGACAAGGCCACCCGGATCATGTCCTCGGAGTAGTTCCGAACCCTCCAGGGTGGATGACGGCACGAGCGGGCCGGGCAGACCGGGCGCTCGACGATCGAGTTCCGAACCCTCCAGGGTGGATGACGGCTGGCCATGGCCAGGCCGTGGCCGTGCTCGGTCCAGAGTTCCGAACCCTCCAGGGTGGATGACGGCACGCCACCGCGCCCAGGGCCGACAGCGGCCCGCACAGGTTCCGAACCCTCCAGGGTGGATGACGGCGAGCTGCCCGTGCCGTTCGCGGGCGGGTTCCTGGGTTCCGAACCCTCCAGGGTGGATGACGGCCTCCCGGCCGTCCTGTACGTGGCCGAGCAACTGGAGTTCCGAACCCTCCAGGGTGGATGACGGCGGGATCATGAAGCTGCTCGACCGCATCAACCGCGTTCCGAACCCTCCAGGGTGGATGACGGCCCGCGCGTAGCGAGCTGGTGAGTTCCCGTTAGGTTCGCGTTCCGAACCCTCCAGGGTGGATGACGGCCCGAGAGTAAAATCGCTGGTCAGCCTGGGTCCTGCCGGCTTGCGAGGGACAGGATTTGCAGCGACTCGGCGGTAGTGCAGGAGTGCAGGTCAGAGCGCTAAGACGTCGTTTCACTTGGTGAGTCGGCGGTAGTTGATCAGTGTGGTGGCGAGTGCGGTGAAGGCAAGGAAGTGTTCCGCTTTGCGTTCGTAGCGGCGGTGGAGCCGACGGCAGCCGGCGAGCCAGGACATCGTGCGCTCTATCACCCAGCGGTGGCGGCCCAAGCGCCGTGAGGTCTCTTTGCCGCGACGCGCGATACGGGGTGTGATACCTCGTTCGCGCAGCCATCGGCGCAGGTGGGGGTAGTCGTAGCCCTTGTCCGCATGCAGTTTGCCCGGTCGGCGTCTGCGTGGCCCGCGCCGGCTGCGGACCGGCGGTATCGACGCGACGAGCGGCCGCAGGGCGAGGCTGTCGTGCGTGTTGGCCGCGGAAATACCGACCGCGACCGGCAGGCCCGACCGGTCGGTGACGAGGTGGATTTTCGATCCGTTCTTGCCACGGTCGGTCGGATTCGGTCCGGTCAGGGGCCCCCTTTGAGGGCCCTGACGCTCACCGAGTCGATGGCGAAGCGCGACCAGTCCAGCTCACCGCGGGAGCCGAGCTCGTCCAGGACGATCCGGTGCAGGCGGGCCCAGACCCGGTCCGCGCTCCAGCGCGCGAAGCGACGGTAGACGGTCGGCCATGCCGGCCCGAACACCGGCGGGACCTGCCGCCACGTGCAGCCCGACGTCGCCACGAACACGATCGCGGCCAGACACTCACGGTCCCCGGCGCGCCGACGTCCGCCTCCTTGCGGGCGTATCACCACCGTCTCGGGTACTACCCGACGGAACAACTCCCACAACTCATCCGGCACCAGCCGCTCGACAAGCCTCGCCATGCCCAGCACAACGACCCATCCCACCAAACGAAACGACGTCTAAGCTCCGGGCGTTCACAGGTCCGGCTGTCTTGAGGCAGCGAGGCGTCTGTCAGCATACGGACCGGCTTCCATGGCAGCCAGCGGGACCTCGTCCGGGACTCCCCGATACAGCGTGGGACGGCAGTACCTCTTCCCCCAGCAAGTGCGTAGGCAGGTGATCGCTGCCCGGCTGAGTCGTACGGGGAGCCGCTACAAGATGGTTTCCCCTTCTTGTGGAGGCTTCAGGCCGGTGGTTTCCTCGTATTCGCCCTCGATCACGTGCACGTTCAGCGTGCGATCGTACCGGGCGTCGTAGGTGCTGAGTTGGTGGTAGCGCAGGGGGATGAGCAGGCCGGCGGCGAGCAAGGGGTCGCCGTTTCGGCCGGTGGTCAGGGCGCGATATTCATTGATGTCCTCGTGCAGTAGGACGTCCACGCTGTTGAATTGCTCGCTGAGTTTGTGGGCGAACTCCGTCCTGTCGTGGAAGGGGTCGGTGAAGGTGAGGAAGCCGGCGGTGAACTCGTCGCGGGCACGGCGGGCATTCTTCTCCCATTCCTCGCCCCACTTGGTGTCGTAGGCGGCGGTGAGGAGGCGGTCAATGTCTTGTTCTCTCAGGGTGTCGATGCCTTCCGCGACGAGATCGGTCAGAGCGGTCCAGGCCGTCTCCATGGCCCTCTCCTCGTAGGGAAGGTGGCCGGTCGCGCGATGAACGCGGAACTCGGCGGGTCCGTCGGGGTGCCGGCCACGGCGGTTGACACGTCCGGCGCGTTGGGCCACCGCCTCGATGGGGGCGCATTCCACCACGCCCCGGTCGAAGTCGAGTTGGAGGGACACCTCGACGGTCTGGGTGGCCACGACGAGCCCGCCGCGTCGGCGCGTCTCGTTCGCACGACGTTCCGGGTGTCTCGCGAGCAGGCGTCTCTCGATCACATTGCGGTCGCGGTTCTTGAACCGGGAGTGCAGCAGCAGGGCAGCGTCCGGGTCACCGGGCCGGGCTGCTCGGGCGTCGTCCGCCAGCTCAGCGAAGAGATGTTGTGCGTTGGCGACCGTGTTGACGACGACCAGAACGCTGTGGTCCTCGGCGAGCCATTCACGCAACCGCGTGATGCTCTCGGCATCTCGGAGTGTGTGGTGATCGAGAACGAGGCGGTGCCGGACGGGGCTGGTGCCCGGCGGGGCGCGGTGGCAGGTGACGGGATGGGCGAGGCTCTCATCGATGAGTTTCGTCATCGGCGGGGCGAGTGTCGCGGACAGGACGGCGACCCGGCTGCCGAGACGCTCCCACAAGGCCATAGCAGCGCACAGGCGGCCGAATGTCTCGGGTTCGTAGGCGTGGAGTTCGTCCAGGACGAACAGCGAGTTGGCCTGTTCCAGCAGGACTGAGGAGTAGGACGGACCCGCGATCGCGCCGCGCAGGAGCTGGTGGGGCGTCGCTACGCGGAGGCGCTGGGTGAACAGCCGCATGGCGCTGGTACGAACGCGCGCTTCTCGGGCGTCTGCGGCTGTCGGCACGGCACACTGTTCACCGCAGTCGTCCTCCATCGCTTGCATGAGCAAGGTGTGGGCGACGGTGCCGTGCAGGAGCCCGATGTCGGCCTTCTTCTCTCCGGGGGCGGCGACCAGGTCGCGTTGAAGCCGCAGGCGCGCCGCGTTGAGCGATGCCCGGTAGGGCAGCGTCCACACCACACGGGGCAGGCCCGGCATCGTCGCCATCTGCCGTGCGGCCCAGGCCAGACCGCTTTCGGTCTTGCCGCTGCCGGTGGGTGCGATGAGGATCAGGTGGCCGTCCGTGTCGGCGGCCTGCCGCTGATGCGGGTACGGCTCGTGGGGCAGCCGGTGGAAGTAGTCGGGGTCGAGCGGCATATGGGTCTGCAAGGGCACATGGGCCGACCCCGCCCGGTCAGCGAGGGTCAGCGCGCCCTGGGCGAGGACGGCAAGGAGCCCGCGGTCGGGCTTGACCGGCTGCTGCCACGTCCGCAGGAGAAGCTCGAAGAGGTGCCGGGCGCGGTCGGCCAGCGTGGGACTGCCGGCGGTCTGGGCCGGAGGATCGGTGGCGAACACCCCCGCGAGCCAGGCCAGCAGTTCGCGATGGAGTCCCCGCGGGACCTGCACCAGCGGGCCGTCGGGAGTCGGGGTGAGAGTGAAGGCCTCGTTCCACTGCGTGTGAGCGCTGTACATCTCCGCGAGTGGCTGTTTGCCGCCCCCGGCGCCTGAGGACGAAGTATGCAGAGCCCGGTGATGGGTCGCCACAAGGGTGCCGACCATGAGCAAGTCCGCGTCGCTCCAGCCCGCGGCCTCGGCCAACAGATCGACATACGCCAGGGAGAGCACCTCATGCCGCTCCCCCCAGGGTGGCGCGCCCGGGGGCAGTTGACGCTGGAACCCTCTGGCGATCTTTCCTGCGTCGTGGAGCACGGCGGCCCGGCGCACGCGGCTCCAGAAGGCGGGTTCGCAGGCCAGGATCCCGGCGTTCGCCACGCGCGCTTCGATCTGATCCACCGTGTCGTGGACGATGCGGGAGTGCGTGGTCAGACGTTCGGGATCGGCGTGCGGCCGGGACTTGGCGCGGACATCGGCCAGGGTCCGTGCCTGAGCCTTGGGAGTCACGGAGTCAACAGCCATACCGCTTGGCCCTCATCTTCTGGCACTTGTACGTCCGACGCCCGGCCGTCGTGCTCCCTCACTTCCCGGTAGGCGCCCGAGACCGGGGTACGACCGGCCGGGACGTCGCACCAGAGGTAGTCGGCCCAGGTAGTCGCCAGACGATCAGCGGAGACGCTGGCCGCCATTCGGTGCACGTGCGCCCACCCGATGTCGTGTCCGCCCAGGGGGGCGAGAGCATGGCCGACGTTTGCCTCGGTGGCCGGCACCAGCGTGACCTGCCGCACTGGGCCGGGGTGGACGAGGTCCTGGGACCTACCGAGGCGCAGCGGCCAGCGCGGTCGGCGTAGCGCGGCGGCGACGCGTTCCCCGTCCTGGCCGGGCAGCCAGACTACGAGGTGAACGCCCGTGAGGAAGGCCCGGTCGCGGACGGTCATGCCGCCCTTGCCCGCGCGCACCCGTCCGGCGACCGCCGGGTTGGAGCCGTCGGCGGCGATGGGATGGTACTTCTCGGTGTCCACGCCGGAGCCTTGGGCCCACGCCGCCATCCCGAACGGCAGCGGTTCGGCGGTCTCGCCGGTGGCCGCTGCCAGCAGTCCGCGGACCGTCGATGGTGGAGGCAGCGGCAGGCCACGGGTCAGTCCCGGGAACAGAGGGTCGCGGAAGGAAGCCACCTGGGCGAAGAACTCGGCCCTCCAGGTCACCAGCGTTCCGGAGTTCGCCGGCATCACCGGCGAATGGGGTCGTCGAACCAGGAGTCCAGCCCGCCCTCGCAGATCTCGGCCGCCAGCCCCCGCAGAATGGTGCGAGGGTGGTCGACGAGGATCGTGCCGTCCGCCAGTTCCTGGGCGCATTCCTTCTCGAAACTCTCGCGCAGTTCGTCGCGGAATCCGGGGCGCCACCCGATCCGCACGGGCGGCTCCCACTCGCCCTGCCACGCTTCAAGTTCTTGGCGCAGAACCTCGCCGCGAACCCGCAGACCGACGCCCGGCTCGCCGTCGACGCAGTGGGCCAGGGGGTTGACCCCGCCCTTGAACGGCACCAGAACGATCAGATCAGGAACCCGGTCACCGTAGTGCAGTGCCTGCTTCGCACCGCCGCTCAGTTGCGCAAGGGCCTCCAGCAGCATCGCCATCCGCGAGCGGCGCTCCTCGATGGGCAGCCGCACCGCGGGCTGATCACGGAACTTGGTCGTCGTCGCCCCGGCCGCCGCCGCCTCGGCCACCTGGAGTGCCTGCTCCACGCTGAGGTAGTTCGACCGGCCCACTCCGCTGCTGTCGGGCAGGGTGAACGTCCCGATCCTGGGCACGTCCAGCAGGAACGGCGCCGCCAGGTCCGCGGTGTAGAACTCATGCCCGTGCAGCACCGGTTCGGTCACCCCGCGTGCCATGACACCGAAGTCCTCGGTCGGACGGGCGGGTTCGACCGACATCAAGGTCCCGAGCATGAACGGGCTGTCCCGCAGGGTCGTGGCCTCCCCGTCCTTGCTGGCACCAGCCTTCATGTAGCCGAACAGGTCATCGTCCGCGTAACGGACGGGGTCCGCGGCGGTATTGGCTTTCTGGGCCTTGTTCTGCGACTTGCCCACCCGGGTGACCGGCGAGGGCACAGCACCGAGTTCCACCATGCTCTCGCGCACCCAGCGCCGCACAGCCTGAGCTGAGACGTAGGGGTAAGACCCGCCGCGGATGCGGGCGAGTTTCACCCGGCCTGTCGTCGCCTCGCCCTTGCCGTTGTTCGGCGCGCTCGCCTGCACCGAGAGCACCATCTTTCCTGCCAGGTACGCCATTACGCAGGCTCCATCTCGTCGTCGATCTCGTCATCGAGCAACGGCCGCTCCAGCAACCGTTCCACCCGCGCCTCTTCCTCCGGGTCCGCGGGTCTGTCGGCCACAGCGATACCGCGCTCCCGGAGGAGTTGCAGCACACTGGCACTCAGCAGCATCCGCTGCTCCCAGGACCCTGGCCGCTGCCGGATCAACGGCTTCCAGTCCTCCGGGCCAACGGCCGCCTCGCGCCCGTCGAGCATCAGGCGGAAGTTGGCATCCGTCAGCAGGGCACCCAGCTTGTAGCCGCTCAGCGCGACGTTCCGGTATTCCGCAAGACGGCCTCGCGGACTGCCGCTCCCGAACTGGATCCAGTCGGCGATCAAGGTCGCCACGGGCTTCAAATCGGGTTCCATGTCCAAGACCTCCTTGGCGTAGGTGAAGGCGAGGCGCGTCAGGTCCGCCTGTGCTTGAGGGCTCCAATGACGACCGGAATCGTGCAGCACACGGTGGAGCTGGAAGGGAAAGGAGCGGCTGCGACCGTCCTCCGCCTCGAAGAGCAGCCGCGCGGCTTCGGCCGGCCCACTGATGACCACCGCGCCCTTCGCGTCCCGGCGGGTCAGAGCCGACTCGAGCAGCCGCCAGCCCCTGCGCAAGGGCACATTGCCTTGCACAACAGCGAGAAACCGGGGCACCGCGCGACGGGTGCGGGTGACGCGCAGCCAGGGCTCCTGATTGTCGTTCTTGAAGCTCCACAGCGTCGTCGCGGAAAGCTCCGCGCCCACGGACTTCAGCGCGTGCAATGCCACCAGCTCGGGGCGAGCCCCCGCCTTGAGACTGGTGAACCCCAGTTGCATCACGCGCCGAGCCCGCAGCACGTTGCGCTCCGCGAACCGGCGTTCAGCCGACTCGCTCTCGCACGACAAAACGGTGGCCGAGCCCGCGGTCACCCATGCCCCGTACGGCAGTGCCCAAGCCGCGATCCGGCACCCACGGCATACCGGCCAGCCCGGAACGGCAGGCGGCAACGTGTTGAGTGCCTTGTTCGTATCGAACATCGGCAGATTCGCCTTCGTCCAGACCGCCGAGGCCGGGTTCCCGCAGAACACACACGGGTACTTCGCGGACTGTGCCACGTCGGGCACGAACAACTCGGCGATCCCCGCCCGCAACAACTCGCGGTCGGAGGGCCGTTTGCTATGCGTCGCTTTCGAGTTCGGATAGAGCGCGAACAGGACCTTCCACCAGTCGTAGGCCGGCTCGCTCTTGCCCGCGGTGGCGGCGGAGCACACGTCCTCGACCAAACGGGCCACGACCCTGTCCAGGTCTTGCTCGGTCACCGCCCGCGGGGTCGGGCGCTCCGCCAGCACCGCGGCGGCCCACGCGCCCGCGCGCTGCAAGGGGTGACTCGTGAGAGCCAGCGCCGCTGCCGTGACGGTCGGCGCGTTCATCGAATCCATCCAAAGCCCTGGATCGTGTCGAGCCCCAGCCCCCAGGAGCGCAGCGCCTGGACGAAACGGTCGTCGGACTCCATCGACACACGCACCTGCGCACCGATCCGCGGGGCACCCCGGACGGTGAACCGCCGCCGGGGCCCGGCTTCCACCACACGCAAGTCCCGTGGCACCGGAAGACCGAGAACGTCAGCCTTGTGCGCTAGATTGTGCTGCAGGCACTCGATGTAACGCTCATCCCCCGGCAGCAGATAGCGGCTCTGGTACTTCACGACGACGGGCGTGGCGGTGGCCAACTCAACCGGCCCGTCACCGGCAGGTGTATCGACGTCCAGCATGAACCCGCGCACGCGAAGCCGGGCCTTCCCCCACAGGATCTCGGACCGGGAGGCTAGCGCCTTCACCAGCACGGCGGCGATCTGTGGCACCGGAGAACCGAACCACAGGGACCCGTCTCGTGACGTGGTGTACGCGCCCCCCTTACGCGGAGCCCCTCGAAACTGCGGAGCAGTCAGTCCCAGCGGCCTCAGTTGATGCCCATTCCAACCTTCGTCGTGGAGCGCCCGGGCCAGAGCGGCGTCCTCACTTCCCAGCAACCCGTACACCACCGCCCGCGCCGGCCCGTGCACGTCCTCCCACCGCAAACTCGGCACGTCCGCCTCAACGTCCACCCTGACCCGCACGGCACCCCCAACTCGGAAGGACTCAGCGCCAGTTACCAACAGCGAGCTGTCCTCGCTCACCCAGGAACCCTAGCGGAACGAAAGAGAGGAAGAGGTCATCTCTGACCAAAGCCCACAAAAGGCTAGAATCTATGGTATAGGCCCAGGTGCCCAACTATCGGTCCGACCGAGCCCTAAGCTAAGCAGCGCCCACTGACAGCCACGCTGTGGTCACCTCGGTCCGAGCCTCTGACCTGCACCGCTGCACTATCGGAGGAACGCTGCAGATTCGCCGCCGAGAGGCCCCCCGACGGTGGTCCCTACCAGCGCCTTTACCATCGGGGTCGTCATCAGCCCAGGTGGGTTCGCAACACGGCCGACACGTGGGTTGAGCTGCGCTGGTACGACGGTCGTCATCAGCCCAGGTGGGTTCGCAACCTGGGCGAAGGCGGCGACCCACTGGCCGAGGGCGGCCCGGTCGTCATCAGCCCAGGTGGGTTCGCAACCACTACGAGCACGACTCGGGCACGTCCCTCTCCTGTCGTCATCAGCCCAGGTGGGTTCGCAACGTCGGCCTGCCGTACACACCTGGCGGGATGACCCAGGTCGTCATCAGCCCAGGTGGGTTCGCAACGCCCCGGCGAGCACGTCCGCAGCGCGCTGTTCGGCCGTCGTCATCAGCCCAGGTGGGTTCGCAACGCTGGGTGAGCCGGACGACATCGCCGAGGGGACGAGTCGTCATCAGCCCAGGTGGGTTCGCAACCCGAGGGTGTTGCGGATGGTGCCGGGTGCGGCGTCGAGTCGTCATCAGCCCAGGTGGGTTCGCAACCAGAACACCTGGACGGCTGATGGCCGCCTGGGGGCCGCAGTCGTCATCAGCCCAGGTGGGTTCGCAACGGATAGGTGAGGACCCTCCCGGGTCCAACACCAAGTCGTCATCAGCCCAGGTGGGTTCGCAACTGGAGCCGACGCCGACCGCCGGATGGACGACGGCCGAGTCGTCATCAGCCCAGGTGGGTTCGCAACGGCTCTACGTCCTCGACCCCGAAGGCCACGTGTGGGGTCGTCATCAGCCCAGGTGGGTTCGCAACAAGAACCGGGCGACCTCGGCGCGGTGGCGCAGCCGGGTCGTCATCAGCCCAGGTGGGCTCGCAACGCGTCCACAACCTCGTCTTCGACTTCCCCAATTGGGGGTCGTCATCAGCCCAGGTGGGCTCGCAACATCACGTATGGCGCGTAGTAGGACGACGACAGGTGCACGTCGTCATCAGCCCAGGTGGGCTCGCAACGTGGCCACGAGGTGTGAGTCCCGGGGAGGGGATCCGTGTCGTCATCAGCCCAGGTGGGCTCGCAACTACAGCGGCGCGAGGGAGAACGTGCACCGCGATTCCTCGTCGTCATCAGCCCAGGTGGGCTCGCAACGGTTGCGCTGCCCCCGCTCAATCCGAGAGAGGTAGGGTCGTCATCAGCCCAGGTGGGCTCGCAACCTGCCGCAGGGGCGACGAGCATGATCTCGCCCATGGCGGTCGTCATCAGCCCAGGTGGGCTCGCAACGGTACGGGCACGTAGGCCACGTGGAGCTGACCAAGGGTCGTCATCAGCCCAGGTGGGCTCGCAACATCATGAGGGTGAGGCGCTCGTTCTCGTCGCGGGCGGCGGTCGTCATCAGCCCAGGTGGGCTCGCAACGGATGCCGGACGCCGCCAGCAGCAGCGGCAGCCCGGCCGTCGTCATCAGCCCAGGTGGGCTCGCAACTTGAGCAGCTCCGCCAGGTCTCCCTGCGTCAGGTTCCGGTCGTCATCAGCCCAGGTGGGCTCGCAACGCTTCCCGCACGCCGAGGTCGCGCACGCCGTGGACCGCTTGTCGTCATCGGCCCAGGTGGGCTCGCAACCGAGGACCAGGCCGACGACGTAGGTGACGGTGCTCATGTCGTCATCAGCCCAGGTGGGTTCGCAACCGGTCCGGCAGGTCCAGGGAGTCGGTCAACCGGCCCGCGAAGTCGTACCGCTCATCCGCTCGGGCATCCGTCACCGCCACCGACCACGAGGATGGGGCTGTCACGTCGCGGCGGTGCCAGAACCTGGCGAACGAGAGCAGTTCGGACGTGCCGTCGATGACGTCCGTTATCGACGAGTATCGACGAGCCCACGGCGCGCGCAACATCCGCGGTGTCCGCACGAACACTTCGTCCTGCTGGACCGAGTCCACCTCGCCGTACGGTAAGTCCGGCTGGTAGATGTGCAGGAACTCGTCGCATCTCCCTTAGACATAGACGCCACCAACTGGTCAGCCTCCGGCAGTCAGGCGGCCCCTTTCCCCTGGGGCTGTCACACTCCGCCGGAACGGGTCGTCGTCCGCCGGTGTCCCTCAGCTCGGCCAGGGGGCCTCGATGTCGGCGGTGATCCGGATGCCCGAGGTGGAGCGGAATGTCGCCTTGCTGCCCTCCCAGGCATTGTCCATGAAGGGATTGGACACTCCTGGAAGTACATCACCCACTCGAGAGTTCCGTCCTTCCGCGTACAGGCGAGGAAACCCTCCGAGCCGTGGGAGCCGTCACCGCAACACAGGACGCGGTCCTGTCCGCCAAGGGCAGCTTCCGCGTCACGTCGATCGACGTCACCCACTCCGGGCCGGCCCGCAGTTCGGCGCCGAGGTCGAAGGATTCCCAAAACGCCACGCCAGTCTGGGAGGCCGGTGCCAGATCCGCCGCCACCGACGTGCCCGAGGCCAGGTACAGACCGTCCTTGATGGGCAGTTGTCCCTCTTCCCAGAGCGGGATGATGGACTCACCGCCGATCTCCGGGACATTGCACCACGGGCCGCTCCGATAGTCCGCTCTGGGGCACCACGCCGCCCGTCCTCCTCTTTCTCGTGTCGTGGAACCGACGCTGGAACCGCCGGGCCCACGTCCGCCCCGTCGCCGAGTCCGAATGCGGCGCATCGAGGTCCACGAGCTCGATCGGGACGCGGGCCCCGGGCCGCGCGAGCCGCGTCCAGCCCGCGGTTGTCGTAGGTGACGAACTACCCATCCACGTCCATAACCCGCAGCGGACCTGACCGCTCCTCCTGACCACCGCCCACCACCTCGCCGAGGTCGGCCCAGCAGGAGCACATCGACGCCGACAGCCAGCCGGTGAGGAATGGCCGTGTCGCCTCGTATGTCTCGAAATCGCCGAGCTCACGCAGAACGTCTTCCCACGCCGTGGTTGTCACTGACCGGCCCGAGAACCAGCCCGCATCCCGCAACGCCTGGCCGGTCGAAATGGACCATCGCTGTCGGCCTTCGTTACTCATTCCCCTGCTACCGCGACGATCCCAGGATGTTGCTTTATCGCAGTTCCGACCGAAATTCTCTGAACGCCTGCTCGAAGGAACGGGCATCGATCTGCCCGGTGATCTCCGGGCGTTCGCCGGAGGCCAGGACATCGAAGTAGGCTGGGCCTTGCCCTCTTGTGAAGCGAGCGGTCGTTCCATCCTGGCCTACCTCCCCGAACCCATCCAGCAGCGCGTGCTGGCCGAACCCGTCCCGGATGAGGCCGGCCCCGGCGTCTACCGGGACAACGACGAACTGCTCGCATCCCTCGCGGAGATCCGCGACCGCGGATACGCCCTCGGACTCCAGGAGTGCATGCCCGGGTGGAACAGTTGCGCGGCCCCGATCATGTGGAACGACTCGATCATGGGCGCCGCCCTCGTCCTGAAGCCAATCGCCCTCATGCCCAAGACACCTCCCTCAGTCATCCAGGCGACCAGGACGACCGCGGCGAGGCTCAGCGGACTTTCGGGCAGCCCATGGCCCGTGCCCGGCTAGGCCGTGTATCGAAGTCGCAGCCCGGGCGTGAGGAAGAGCCGCTACCGCGGCGGCTTCGCTGACTGTCGGCCCGCTGCGGGCGCGAAGCCGGGCTCGATGAGATCGAAGATTTCCTCCACTGCGGCCAGCGGGTTTTCGGCGTCCCGGGCCAGGGAGTAGGCGTCCAGGGTGAAGCGGGCGAGCGCACGACAGGCGGTGGTGGACGTGGGTGCCTCGGGGTCTGACGTGATGGCGGAGACGAGGGCCAGCTCGTGCCGCGCCCGCATGTGGGAGGCGTAGCCGCGCAGCGCGGCCGAGCTCTCGACGAGGGTCCAGAACGAGACGGATTTCGGTGTGGAGAACCATCGGGCGGCGTTGAGCGCTTCGGCGCGCAGCGCGTCGAGCAGTGACTGATCGGGGCTCCGGTTCGCTACGGCGCCGACCAGGCGTTCTTCGTGGTGTTCGTCCTGGTCGAAGACCAGTGCCTCCTTCGAGGCGAAGTGTGAGAACACGGTGGTCACGGCGACGTCCGCTTCCCGTGCCACGTCGCGCATGCCCACCTCGTCATAGCCGTGTTCCACGAAGAGGCGCAGCGCGACCTCCGCGATGTGGTTCCGCGTCGCCGCCTTCTTGCGCTCCCGGCGCCCCACCTTCGGATCCATCGGACCAGGGTAGCAAAGCCTACCTTGTTATGAATTCCTAACCTGTTAGCGTTACAGTTCGCGCATGACTGCCACCGAAGTTCTCATCGCGGGAGCCGGCCCGACCGGCCTGATCACCGCTGCGACCGTGGCCCGAAAGGGGGTGAAGGAGCGCATCGTCGACGCTAAACCCGGACCGCAGCTCGGGAGTCGGGGCAAGGGCGTCCAGCCGCGCATGCTCGAACTCCTGGACGGCTTCGGTGTGGCAGGGCGCTTGCTCGCCGCCGGACGGTCCCGCCTGGTCATCCGGTACGTAGACCCCGACGGCAGCGTGCACGAGCACGACATGACCAAGGGTGTCGAGCCGACACCGACCACACCGTTCGCCCGCCCGGTGGTTCTGCCGCAGTGGCGACTGGAGGAAACCCTGCGTGACCTGCTCGCGGGGTACGGCGTCAGGGTCGAGTTCGGCACGAGCCTGGCCGGCATGCGGCCCGGCGACGACGAGGTCACCGTCGAACTCTCCTCAGGCGAGCGCTTGCGCGCCGGATGGCTGGTCGGCGCGGACGGCGGGTCCAGCACCGTCCGCAAGCTCGCGGGCGTGTCGTTCCTCGGGGTGACCCGCGAAGAACGGCAGATGCTGCTCGGGGACTTCCGCCTCGACGGCGTTGACCGTGACTGGTGGCACGCCCGTCGCCGATCCGGTGGTCAGCGCCTGTCGCTGGTGCCGCTGCCCGCGACAGATTCGTTCGGGCTCCACGCCGAGATCGACGAGAGCGACGGCGACATCGAGCCGACCCTCGCCACCTGCCAGGCTCTCGTCGACGACGCCTACGGCCCCGGAGTCGTCACGCTCCGCGAAGCCCTGTGGACCTCGCGCTGGCGCTACAACGAGCGGATGGTCGACCGCTACCGCATCGGGCGCGTCCTGCTCGCCGGAGACGCCGCCCACGTCCACGCACCCGCGGGCGCCCAGG
The DNA here is from genome assembly GCF_001493375.1 of Streptomyces specialis. Taxonomy (GTDB): domain Bacteria; phylum Actinomycetota; class Actinomycetes; order Streptomycetales; family Streptomycetaceae; genus Streptomyces; species Streptomyces specialis. Next base: position 362,547 of record NZ_LN929895.1, on the reverse strand, counting down.
GCATGAACACCGGCATCCACGACGGGATCAACCTCGGGTGGAAACTGGCCTCGGTCCTCAACGGCGCGCCCGAGCCGCTGCTGGACACCTACGAGCAAGAACGGCTGCCGATGGCCGCAGCCGTGCTGGGCCTTTCCAAGGAGCTGCTGACGCGCTTCGCGCGGTTCGAGGACTCCGACCTCGGTGCGATGTCCGGCCTTGGGATCACCTACCGTGGCGGCCCGCTCAGCCCGCCCTGGGACGGCGCCGGCCCGCACCCGGGCGACCGCAGCCCCGACGCGCCCTGCTCCTGGCCCGACGGGCGCCCCGCGCGCCTGTTCGCGCTGCAGCGCGGCGGCGACTGGCCGCTCTACCACTTCGGCGTCGGCCCACTGCCCGACCTCGCCGGGGTCCATGCCTACTCGATCGGCTCCGACCTGCTCGACCCGCACGCCACGGCACGGTCGGCGTATCAGGCTCACGGCGGCGAACTCATCCTGGTCCGCCCGGACGGACACATCGGACTGCGCACCCAGAACGCAGCCGCCGTCACCGCATACCTGGCCACCGTGACGGCAAGCTGAGCGGGAACTCAGTCACTTCACCCAAGAGGTAGAAGACGACGACTTCGTCCGCGTCTTCCGCGGCAACGATCTTCCTGCGTTGTGGAACGGGGATCCCAGCGCGTGACCGCGGGGGTCATAGCCATTCGTCGATGGCAACGTTGAGGACAGTCGCCTCGTAGCGGACCGCGAGCTTCTCGTATCGCGTAGCGACAACGCGGTTCCTCTTGAGGCGGTTGATCCCACACTCCACCGTATGACGCTCGCGGTAGTCGACCGGGGCGAAGCGCGGTGGCCCGGCCACCGCGGGGTGGACACCCGCGTTCGTAGCCGCGGCCATGAGATGGTGCGGGCCGCCGTCCCCGAGGCCGGGGAACGTCAATCCCAGTCGTTGAAGACGATGTCACCGATGGTCGCCGGCTTCCAATAACGCACCTGATGGCGGTCGGACGACGTGAGGGCCGACATATCGGCAAGCGAAGCCCTGGCTTGGAGGAAGTCCGGAGCGAGAACGGTGAACCCGACCCAGGTGAACTGATCCGCCCACTGCGGAGGCGACAGAAATCGCTCACGCAGGGCGACACGATCGTCGGGCGCGGCAAACGCCACCCAGGGCACGTGGCGATGACACACGACGATGATGTGGTCGCCCCGTACGGAGGTCAGCGACGCAGTGTAGTAAGTCGTGTACGGCCTGGCCTCGGCCACTTCTCTTACGTCGAGCGAAGCCGCCCGGGCCGCCGCGTGGCAAGCACCTGTGAAACGCCGAAGATCCGTCTCGGGCAGCTCCGGAGCCCCGGCCTCCCGGAAACCTGTTACCCCGGCCGGCAGCGGCGGCCACATGGCATCCATAGCGTCCTCTTAATCCCACTTTGAGTGGCTCTGGGCCTGAGTGGTCCCCACGACCTGCCCCTCATGCGAGCGGGTAGAACTACACGACCTGTGCCCGTGACAGGACTCCACCGCCGCCACGACCGATGACACCCGCCACCTGGCGGGGGAGGGACCATCCCCGCGCGTGCCGGGGCCAGCGGGCGGCGACCCACAGGCACTCGGCGCCGCCGGGACCATCCCCGCGCGTGCGGGGAGCAGCCGGTCTGCCATCGTTCTTTCACCTCCTTCCTGGGACCATCCCCGCGCGTGCGGGGAGCAGCGGGCCGCCTGCCGCGCGTGGGCCTCCATGTAGGGACCATCCCCGCGCGTGCGGGGAGCAGGCCATCTGTGCCCTGCCCGGCCTGATCAAGCTGGGACCATCCCCGCGCGTGCGGGGAGCAGGAGGCGGGCCGGGGGCGGAGAGCAGGGAGAGCTGGGACCATCCCCGCGCGTGCGGGGGCCAGCTTCTCATCGAAGTTCGCGGTGTATTCCTTGAGGGACCATCCCCGCGCGTGCGGGGGCCAGCCGACGCCGTTCGCCAGCGGGACGACCGTCTCGGGACCATCCCCGCGCGTGCGGGGAGCAGATCGGCCTGGCGGAGGCGTTCGCGCCGGTTCGGGGACCATCCCCGCGCGTGCGGGGAGCAGCGTGTGAGCTACAGGCCGATGCCGAACAGGGCGGGACCATCCCCGCGCGTGCGGGGAGCAGCTGCCGCTGCGGTGCGACTGGTGCGGGCATCCGGGACCATCCCCGCGCGTGCGGGGAGCAGGCCGGGACGCTCATCAAGGGCCTGATCGCGCGGGGACCATCCCCGCGCGTGCGGGGAGCAGGCTCGGTGACCTGGGGGTTCATTCGGGCTGGGGAGCGGTTTGGAGTGGTTTCGTCGAGTCGGGCGTTTGGGGCGTGGGCCTATCGGTTGCCGAAGCGGCGGTGCTTGGATGCCTTGCTCCAGCCTGCGGGCCGTGTCGTGGAAGCCGTCGGCGGGTCTTTGGGGCGGCGGATCAGGGTGAGACCTTCGTGGTCGACAGGGTGCCATTTGTGGTCGTGGGTCTCGAAGGCGAAGCCCTGCTCGTTGGCCGCGCTGTAGGCGAGCAGGGCGCGGCCCTGGCCGGCGTACTGCTTGACCTCTGTCCACAGCACCTCGCGGATGCGGGCGGAGGGGCCGCCGATGAAGACTCCGGGCGAGATCTCCAGCAGCCAGCGGGTGAGGAAGCCGCGCAGGCCGGGCGGGCAGTTGGTGAGGACGATGATGGTCACCAGATCACGCCGTCCGCGTAGTTCCGGCCGGATGGCAGTTGCTGGTCGCGGTCGGACTGGAGTGTGACCCGGTCCTCGTAGTCGTCGGCCGGTGCGACGTGCAGGAGTTGCTTGATGTCCGCGACACAACGCTCCAGCAGACGCGTTTCGTTGACCTTGTCGCGCAGTGCCCGGCGGGTGCGGGCGCCGATGTCCTCGTCGCCTTCGGCCGCCACGTCGAAGGCGACCGGTATGCCGATGTCCGTCTTGTAGAGGTCGGCCACGTCCAGCACGAAGGAGAGTTCGTGTCCGGAGTGGACGAAGCCCAGGCCCGGCGTGCAGCCGAGGGCGGCGACCACGGCTTGGGCGATTCCATACATGCACTGGGCAGCCGCGGTGACAGCCTGGTTGGGCGCGTCGCCGGCAGTGAAGTCGCCGGGGGTGAACTGGCGGCCGTGCCAGGGGACTTTGGTGCGGGCGGCCTGGGCGCGGTAGCAGTCCTTCATCCGCTTGCCCTCGCGGCCGAGAAGCTCGTGCCGGGTCAGGCCGGACGGGTCCTCGTCGGGGAAACGCTTGCGATACATCGCGCGGGCGACGTCAAGGCGGCTGCGGCGGTTGGCCCATAGCGTGGCCTGCGCCTCGATCAGAGCCGAGGAACGGCTCAACGACCGGCCGCCCGCGTAGAAGCGGACCCCGTGTTCGCCGACCCACACCACGCCCGCGCCGCTCTCGCCGAGCAGACTCATCGCCTGGTGGGTGACACGGGTTCCCGGGCCGAGCAGCAGGGTGCCGATGGTGGCGGAGGGGAGGTGGAGGGTCCCTTCGGCGTCCTCGGCGGTGATGGCGTTGGCGTCCCGGTGGACGACGCACCGTTCCAGGTAGACGAATGAGAGGCGGTCGCCCACCCGGGTCAGGTCGCGCGGGCCGGACAGGCGCCGTTTGCTGATCGTCGTCATCGCGCGGTCACCTCGCGGGGGCGAGCGTCATCAGCCCGCAGCCATAGGCCTTGGCCTTGCCCAGTCCTGAGGTGAGGGTCCTGCGCAGGGCGTCCGGGTCGGTGACGGCGAGCCGACCGTCGAACGTCGCCGTCGCGAGGGTGACCCGGTTCAGGCGGCCGGAGGGCTGCTCCGTCTTGCCGAAGGCGAGATCGCGCCGATCGTGGACGATGAGTTCGTACGCGTCGCCGCCGTCGGGCAACACCTGCCGCTCGGCGGGCCGTTCCAGGACGCGGAAGCCGGCGTTCTCCTGATGCTTGATCAGCCACTGCTTCTGGTGGCGCGGGGTGACATGGGCGGTCCGCTTGGTCGGCTCGCCGTCCTTGCGCCGGATGCTGTGAACCGGGTTGGCCGTCAGCCGGAACGACCAGGTGTCCCCCGCCGCCAGCTTCGACAGGAAGTCGGCGTAGTCATACGTCTTCCAGCCGGCGGTCGGTGTCGCCGGCCAGCCCGCCTGCTCGACAAGGTGGGTCAGGTCGGGACGAACCGGGCTGACGACATACAGCAGCGTCTCCGCCTTGGAGTTGCGGTCGATCCGCCACAACACCCGTGGCCCGTGCCCCCCGTGGGAGGGCGCCTCGGCGAACGAGGCCATCACGGCGGCGTGCAGGACCTGCGGGGAAGACAGCAACCGGCGGGCTCCCACCCGCGCGGTGTTGAGGCGGAAGCGGGTCAGAAACATCAGTCGTCGCCTTCGAACAGGGTGGTCGGGTCGTGGTCGGGGCGTGTCGGGCCGCGGCGTGGACGGAGCCGCCGGGCACGGGGGTTGGGAATGTGCACGGTCTCGGTGCGGACGGTGCGCAGTCCGTAGCGGCGGTGGCTGGGGGCGAAGCTGAGCGGCTGGTCGCGGGTGGCGTCACCCGAGTCCGCCTCCACCACCACCTCCAGCCGCACGAGGGATTCGTCACGGTGGCGTGCCTGGAACCAGTCGGAGGCGTGCCAGTGTTCCCGTGCCAGAACGCCGAGCATGTCGTCGCCGTGGTGGACATCGAGGTCGACCGGTTCGGCGGGAGGACAGGAGCGGCGGCCGAGGAAGGGCAGGTAGACGGGGCGGCGCAGGGCGCGGTGCAGGTCGGTGAGGAGCGCATCGTCGCCCTGGACGGCCGCGACGAAGACGGCGTCGGCCAGGTAGAAGCGATCGGAGACGGGCATCGCCTTGTCGCTGTCGAAGTGGTGCGCGGTCTGGAAATCCCGCACGCGCGTGCCCGGTTGGTCGACGCGGACGGCGAAGCGCAGGGCCGCGAGGTCGGTGAGGTCAGCCGTGCGGTCCCGGCCCTGCGCCGCCGCGAGCAGCCCGATGACTCCGCTTTTGGTCGGTGCCGATTCCGTGGTGCGGCGGGCGAAACGGGCCGAGGCTCCCCACGACTGAAGGGGCCCGGCCAGCTTCAGCGTGAGGACGCTCATTCCTCGTGGCCGCCCTGCCGGTCGGTGACGGCCTTGCCGACCGCCGTGATCAGGTCGGGCAGGCTCAACTCGACGCCCAGGGCGGACAGCTTCTCGGTGCCCGCGCCGACTCGCAGGACCCAGGTCGCGTCCGCCTCGACGCCGTACGCGTGCTCGATGCCGGGGATGTACTCGACCAGCCGTTCACACGCTCCCAGGAGGTAGCCGCCGTCCTGGCCCATGGTGACGGGCCGTTCGAAGGCCGAGACGAAGCTGATCGGGCGGGCTCCACGGATTTTGACGATGACAGCGTCCGGGAGGGTGTGGTGGGCGAAAGTGTTGATCTTGCCGGTGGGGAGAGAGGCGATGAAGCCGTGGACGAACGCCTCGACGGCTCGCCGTGTCGGTTCGGTGACCGGCTCGTCCTCGCGCAGGCCCTTGCCGAGGTTGTCGCGCAGGCGGTCGACGTCCAGCGCGGCATAGCGGTAGAGGACGGCGGAGTTGAAGTCGACGGTGCCGATCATGCCGGCGCCGGGCTCGGCGTCGGTGTTGCGGTCGTCGACGGCCGTGTAGTAGTCGGACTCGTTCTCGACGCGGTGAACGCTGATGGCGTGTGCGACCTGAGCGGCGGCGTCGACGTTGATGTCGGCGGAGTCGGCGACCATCCGGCCGAAAAGGGCGATGTCGACCGAGTGGCGGGTGTCGGCGATCTGCCGCGCGCGGTTCTTGTTCTCTTTCTCCTTGAGGAACGCCTTGATGTCGGCGGCCCCCGCAACGGCCAGCTCCGCAAGGCCGTCGAGCTGGCGGGCGCTGAGGAACATCAGGTAGGAGGACTCGGGCGCGGGCTCCTCCTTCCCGCTCTTCTTCGCCGCTTCGGCCTTGCGCTTGGGCACCTCGATCTTGCTGCCGGTGGCAGCATGGACAGTCTCCGCGGCGAGGACGAGTGCTTCCGCGTTGGTCAACTCCGGCCGCAGGGCGGTGATCCTGCCGGCCAGGAGCTCGGCGACCCGCTTGGTGCGGACGCCCAGATCGGAGGCGTCGAGCAGGTCGGCAAACGCGTGCCTGGTCGACCGCTTCCACGCCTGGCTGGACACCCGGGAGCGGCGAACACCGCCGTACACGGCGGACTTCGGCGAGCCGGTGTCGTCGCGGTTGAGATTGCTCGGCGGGACGGTCTGCAGCACGTGCACGTCGAGGATGGTCCGGGTCACGGGGTGTCCTTCTGGTTCGTGGTGCCGTCATCGGGGTCGGTCGGGGTGTCGGGATCGCCCGGATGTCCGGGGTCAGCCGGGTCGTCGGGGCCGGGGGACGGACCGCCGGCCTGTTGCGGCCGGTGGGAGTGGAAGGCGCGGCCCCAGGAGCGACGAACTCGCTCGGGGCCGCCGGATTCCTGCCATTCGAGAAGTTGGTCGGCCAGCAGCCCGTAGTCCAGGGCGATTCCGTCGCGCCGCAGCAGGACGACGATGTCCCGCAGCCGCTGGGCGAGGATGGCCGGCGAAGGGGCTGTGGCGGCTCGCACGAACCGTTTACGGATGGGCTCGTCCGGCTCGGCGCTCGGCATCAGCCGCCGCACCGCGGCGCCGAATTCCAGGCCGCCGGGGACGTGCATCCGCTCGCGGTGATGGGACTGCTGGTGCATCGACCACAGGGTGAGGGCGGTGTGGGCGGCTTCCTCGGCCTGCGGGAGAAGGTCTTCGGGGAGCCTGCCGCCGGCGCACTCCTCGTGGAGAGCCTCGGTGCCGGTCAGTCCCCAGAGATCGGGTTCCTCGTGGGCGGACTTGCCGACGCCGCGCCGGAGACGCGCAAGGGTGGCCACGGAGGCGCTCCGGTCGTTCAGGTAGCCGGTCTGGAGCCCGGCGATGTGCTTACTGACGGCGATGCCGACGACGTCACGCCGAGGGCGCCACCGGGGCGGGGAGTTGGGGGCGCTGGCAGTCGTGGTCACCTGTGGGCCTTCGTGAGTGTCTACGCCGGACGTCAACGCGCCCGGCGTGCCCGGCGCGTGCGCGGCCAAGGGGGAGGGGTCAAGGAGATGCTTCTTGAGGCGGGTCCGGAAACGGAGATCGGCGAAGGCGTCGTTGAGCCAGCGCCAGCCGTCGCGGGTCTGGACGACGCGCCCTTCCCAGGCGGCGAGCCCGGCGTCGTCCAGCAGTTGGTCGCCCAGGCCACTGACGATCCGGTGCACGAGCCTCTGCCACCGCCGGCGTTCGCGGTACGGGTCGTCGCTCTCGGCGAGGTGGCGCAGCCAGTCGCGGTACGGCCCGTCGAGGGTGCCGAAGCCGAGATCACGCGCCGCGCTCCGGCGTGGTTCCTTCTCGGCTCCGGCGGCCTCGGCGAGAACGGCGGCCAGGTCTCCCAGTTCGTTGACGGCCGCTTCGGCGTCCGACACGGCGCTCACCGCCGCCTGCCCGAACCGCAGATCCCGCTCGTGCAGGAGGACCACGGGCAGGGTGACGTGGTCGGCCACCACCTCGTCGATGACGGACTGCTGAGTGCCGTACACCGCGCCGAACGTGCGAGCGCGGATGAGCCGCCCGCGCGGCAGAACCTCCTCGGTGCTCAGGCGGGCGAGCCAGTCCAACGCGCGTGGGCGGAGGCGCTGGGGTGCGTCCCGGCCTTGTGCCGCGCCGGCCGGGGAGCCGGCTTGGAGCAGGCTCTCCAGGCCGCGCCACGCCGCACGAGCGGGGTCGTGGGTCTGCGGCATGTAGATCACTGGCCGCCCCAGCTTCTTCTGTTGCGGCTCGCTGCGCCGCCAGCCCGTCATGGGCTCACTGCGGTGCATGTCGGCGGAGGCGGCGAGGGGGTCGCCGTAGGCCAGGACGACGCCGTGGACACCGTGTGCGTCGTAGTGCAGGCGCAGCCGTCGTGACTGCCAGGTGTAGAGGTCGCGCGGGCCGGTGGGCCGGGCGCCGAGATCGAGGTCGCCGGCTTGGCCAGGGCGGGCCGGCTCGCGCCGCCAGGCGGGGCGGTCCTCCTTCTCGATGCGCAGTGTGCCGGTGTCCGCGGCGATGAGGTTGAGCAGCAGCGTCTCCCGCAGGGTGTCACCCTCCGCGAGGACGCCACCGAGATTGCCCAGCCACGCGACGCCCTGGGGGTACCCCTTGCCGGCCTTGGCCCTGGGGTCGCCCACCGGACCGGACTTGATGCCCGACGGGTCGAAGGCATGGGCGTGCACCACCCAGCGGGCGGCCTCCGCGAAGCTCAGGCGCTCGACGCCGGGCGCGCGCATGGTGAAGAACGGGTCGCCGTTGGGCACGTCGGCGACAATGCGGTTGAGCGAGGCGACCTCGTCCTTCGCCGTGCGGAGGTCTGCCACCTGATAGAACGGCGCGACCGGATGCAGCAGGTCAAAACGGTCCTGGTGCCGGTCGAGATAGCCCGCCACCGGGGCGAACGGCTCGCCGGACTCCCACAGTTCCTCCCAGGCTTCGACATCCTCGGGACCTTCGAGGGCATCGTGCGCGAGGGCCAGCAGCAGACGCAGAAGGGCGAACTCCTGCGTGGGCAGATCACCGACGAGCCGCCGCACGTCGCCGGCCCGGTCGTAGATCTCCCGCAGGGAGAACTCCGCTTCGGTACCGTCCAGGAGCCGCACGGGCAGCCATCGGCGCGACGTGAGATCGAAGGACGGCGCGGCACCGCCCATATCAGCTTTCACGGGTCACCCTGAGTCCATCGGTGGGGCTGTAATGGAGTGCGTAGCCTGCCAGTTGGGTCTGACAGTCCTCATCGAGAGCGAGGATCAGCTCCCCGGCCAGCCAGTGGCACTCCTTGCTCTGCCAGTGCGGCACGTAGAGCTCCTCCAGCTCCCCCAACGCCCGTTCGAGCACGTCGGGGAAGGAGAAGTGGAAGGGAAGCCGCAGGCCGCTGGCGGCAACCGCGCGAGCCGCGCGGGGCAACGGCGTGGCGTCGGTGGGCAGTTCCAGGCCGCCGTCCTTGCCCTCGTTCAGCCAGGGCACGGTGGTGAGCGTGCCGTCGGCCCGGCGCGTCACGACGAGAACTTCCAGGCTCTCCGGGCTGTCACGGACCTGAGCCCGGCCGGCGCGGGTGTCGTCCGCGCCCCCGACGCCCGCGTCGACCCAGCCGATCAGCGGACGGCCCGCCCGGCGCACCTCGTCCAGGCGGAAGGCGTCGGCGGCTCGGCGCTGACGCTGCCGGTGAGCTTCGTGGTCGCGCCGGGCGGTGTCGATGGCGTCCGCCCAGCCGGGCGGGCCCTGAGGTGCGCCGCCATAGGCCCGCTGCACGAGGTCGCTGATGTCCTCGGGGAGCCGGACCGCCCTGCTCCCGTCGAGATGCCCATCCAGCACCGCGAGCGAGCGCAGCAGCAGGTACGCGCCGTAGATACGGCGGGATCCCTTCACCGGCTGCGGCGGAACGGCCTGCCAGTCGGTGCCCGTGACCAGGCAGCGAGCGGTGCGAAGGCGGGGGGGACGTTCGGTCTGCGCCGTGCCGCCGCGCAGATGACGGTGCAGCCGTCCCATGCGTTGCAGCAGCAGGTCAACCGGGCACAAGTCCGTGACCAGGAGGTCGAAGTCGATGTCGAGGGACTGCTCGGCCACCTGGCTGGCGACCACGATGTGTGTCCCCGCGGGGCGCCGGTTCGCCGTACCCCCCGCCGGGTCCGGCGGTCCGAACAGCCAGAGCAGTTCGGCGTCCTTGGCCGCGCGGTCGAGGTCGAGGAACCGGGCGTGGGCCACGGTGACCTGCCCGGTACCGAAGCGCTGCCGCAGGTGTTCCGCGGTTTCCAGGACGCGGTCCACGGTGTTGCGCACGACAAGGACACAGCCCCCGTCGGCCAGCTCCTCCTCCAACCGGTCGGTGAGGACGTCGAGTTCGTCACCGAGCCGCTCGACGACCACGTCCGTGCGCCTGCCGGAGGCGACCGGCCGGGCGATCAGCGGCGCCTCACCGGGAGCCACCGCGGTCAGCAGCGGATACCCGTCCGTTTCCTCCAGCGCGGCCATGGAGTCCGCGCGCGACGCGCCGCCGGCGTATGCCTCGGCGATTTCGCGGCGACGGGTGGCGGGCAGGGTCGCCGAGAGGATGACCACGGGAACGCGGTAGGCCCCCAACCAGGCGAGCACCCGGTCGAGATAGGTGCTCATGTAGGTGTCGTAGGCGTGGGCCTCGTCGATGATGACGACCTTGCCGGCGACAGCGAGGTGGCGGAGCGCGAGGTGGCGACTCTTCAGCCCGGCGAGGAGAAGCTGGTCGATGGTCCCCGCGACGAACGAGGACAGCAACCCCTTCTTCCGGCCCCGCAGCCACTGGTGCGCGACGAGTTCGGCGGAGTCGGCTCGCACATCGGAGGACGGCCGGTGATCGCCCTCCGAGCCGAACTGGTCGACGGCGGCGATCGTTCGGCGGCCCTGCCGCATGAGGTCCGCGTAGCGCTCGTTGAGTGCGGCCTTGGAATGGGCCAGCAGAACGGACCGTTCGGCCGGGGCAGCCGTCGGCAGACCGTCCTCGGGCAGGCGTCGCAGCCAGTCGAGGAGACGGGGGAACATCGCGTTGCCCGTGGCCATGGTGGGCAGCGCGAAGAAACAGCCACCGGCGCCCGACCGGGCCGCGAAAGTCTCGGCGACGGCCAGGGCCGCCTCCGTCTTCCCCTCCCCCATCGGCGCCTCGATCATCATCAGTCCCGGCTCGGGCATGGCGCGCGCCAGCCGCACCGCTTCCTCCTGCACGGGCCGGACGCGCGCCCCGGGCGGCAGATCGAACCTGGCCGCGAACAGTGCGTCTGCCGACCCGGCCGGCTCGGCAGGCGACCACGGCGGCGGAAGGCGCAGACCGCGCCACGCGGCGCCGACACGCTCGGAGTCGGTGCGGGGCACATCCTCCGGGAAGTAGGGGAAGAGGTCGGGATTGCTGGCGATCCAGTCGGCGACGATGACCAGAGCGGTGAGCAATGCCTGGACGGGCTGCGGAAGTTTGACCGGCTGCCAGTCGGCCAAGCGGTCGCTGACACGGTAGGTGTCGGCGCAGGCATCGAGCAGCTCCGTCTGGACCTGCCGCCAGCGCGATTCGCTCTCGCCCGGTGTGCGCAGCAACTCGGGGTGCAGATCGAGGTCGTGAATCTGGGAATGCGCCGGATGCACGCCGTGATGCCCACCGATGACGACGCAGAACTGGGCTGCCGAACGGCCGGACCAGCCATGACCGCTCACGAGCCAGTCCCGCATGAGCGATTGACCGGCCAGCCCATGAGGAGCGATTCGCCGGTCGTCCCCCAACTGCTTGCGCAGAGGCATGTCGAGTCCCGCCGCACGCATCTGCTCCGCCAGTACATCGACCTGGCAGGCGAAGGCCGGCGTCGCCTTCCCGACATCGTGTACAGCGGCAAGCCACACGGCGAGACGACGAGCGTCAGCCACCTTGCCCGGCAGCGGACCAGCGATCAGATTCTTGACGTTGCGGGGCACCCAATGGTCCCAGAGCAGACCAGCAACGGCGGCACTGTCCGCCATATGCCGCCACAGCGGCAGCCACCCATCCGACTCCCGGTCATGCTTCGCCCACACCGTCCGAACAGCACCGACCAACCGCTCGCCCAAACCACGCACCGGTGACCCCTCGTGACTCACGGACTCATTCAACACGGAGTGGGCGGACGAGTAAGAGGATCACCGAAAACAGGAGCTAGCGCGGCAATTACGATCGCTTTCAGTGGATGTGAAGAGCGAATCAATCAAATACTGTCAGGCTTTGACCCACTCACCCCGCGCGGGCGGAAAGTCCTTCTCCCGCGCGGACGCCACGAACTCCCGGAAGGGACCATCCCCGCCCGGGCGGGGAGCACCACGCCAGGCTGTACCGCGAGACGCATAGCTCGGGACCATCCCCGCGCGGGCGGGGAGCACTGGTCCAACCGCCCGCTGGGCGCCGACGACCTGGGACCATCCCCGCGCGGGCGGGGAGCACGGCACCGATGAGTTCGACGGCGGCGGGTTCGTGGGACCATCCCCGCGCGGGCGGGGAGCACAGCACCTCGACGCGGCCCTTCACGCCCTTCGCGGGACCATCCCCGCGCGGGCGGGGAGCACACTCGATGAGCAGGGTGTTTATCCGGGGAGGTCCATGTTCTCGAGCACTTCCACAGGATCGGACCTAACCATCGAAACACCCATTCCGGACGATGACGGGGCGGGAACAGTGAAGCCGGTTCCCAGGCTGCGGTATCTCGGACTCTTCATCATCCCCGGCGCACGAGCTACGGTGGCCGCGGCCCCCTTGCCGGCGATCACGATGTGGAGCACTGACAGAGGCATCGTTCAGCACACCGAGTTCCGGCGGCACCGGCACAATCAGTGCTCCGGCCCCAAAGGGCCGCCAGGTTGGCAGGTCCTGACCCTGGCTCCCGGCTTCCGGATCGGGTCGGCTCCCATGGCCGCTTACGTGATCGCGGACGCCTGGCTGACTGGTGACGCCAAGGAACTGGCCAAGTACCGGTCGAAGGTGGTAGTGGCGCTCAAAGCTCAGACTGCGATTGCGAGTGGGCGTCCGCCCCAGCGGATGCCCTTCCCGCTGAGGCGGACGCATTCGTAGACGGCATCCTCCGCATCTCCTCTGCTGGCTGGGCCGGTTCCCGCACGCCGGCAGGGCTTCTTCCGCCGCGGACACCTGGTCCTGCCGCCGTGACAGTCGCCTGAGCGGCCTGATGGTCGCTCACAACGTCGCGGACATCCGATTCCGACGGTGGCTCCGGAGCATCGCCTTCCCGCCACCGCTCGGCCCCCGGTGGCCCACGTCAGTCAGCGCGGGGCCTCCTCCCCAGGTGAACTCGCCAGGGGCGGCGACCGCGTCTCCTTCGTGTACCTGGAGCGCTGCACCGTCCACCGGGACGACAACGCCATCACCGCCGAGGACGCCGACGGCGTCACCCATATCCCGTCCGCCACCATCGGCACCCTCCTGCTGGGCCCCGGCACCCGCATCACCCACCAGGCGATGAGCGTGCTCGGTGAGTGTGGCGCCGGAGTCGCCTGGGTCGGGGAACACGGCGTGCGCTATTACGCCGGCGGGCGGGCGCTGACCCGCTCCTCCGGCCTGGTCGAGGCCCAGGCCACGCTCTGGGCCAACCGCCGCACCCGCCTGGACGTCGCCCGCGCCATGTACCGGCTGCGTTTTCCCGACGAGGACCCCGCCGGCCGCACCCGGCAGGAGCTTCTCAGCGCCGAGGGGCATCGGCTCAAGGAGTGCTACCGCCGCGAGTCCGCCCGCACCGGAGTCCCCTGGCGGCGCCGGGAGTACCGTCCCGGCGATTTCTCGGCAGGGGACGCCCCCAATCAGGGCATCACCGCAGCCGCACAGTGCATGTACGGCATCGCGCACGGGGTGGTCGTCGCACTTGGCTGCTCTCCCGGCCTGGGGTTCGTCCACTCGGGTCACGAGCGTTCCTTCGTGATGGACATCGCGGACCTCTACAAGACCGATGTCGCCATCCCCGCCGCCTTCGACGCGGCGATGGAAGGCGACGAGGATGTCGCGGCCCGCCCCCGCCGCGCGCTGCGCGACCGGATCAACCGCACCGGCCTCCTCGACCGCTGTGTCCAGGACATCAGGACCCTCCTCCGCTACGACGGCACCCGCGATACGACCGGATCCGACGACCGCGTCACCGTGCAGTCCGACGGCGGCGCGCACCTGGCCTCCGGCCACAACCACGCGACGGGCACGTTCCCCGACGAGGTCATCTGGTGACAGTCATCGTCCTCACCAACTGCCCGGCCGGACTTCGTGGCTTCCTCACCCGGTGGCTCCTGGAGATATCCCCCGGCGTCTTCCTGGGCGCGCCCAGCGCCCGCGTCCGCGACATCCTGTGGGAAGAAGTCCGCCAATACGCCGGCCAGGGCCGCGCCCTGCTCGCCTACCAGAGCAACAACGAGCAGGGCTACACCTTCAGGACCCACGAGCACGCATGGCACCCCACCGATCACGAGGGCCTCACCCTCATCCACCGCCCCTCCCGCAAGCCTCCCGGCCGGACACAGCAGGAACCGACGGGCAGCCAGCGGACGCCGGGTTGGAGCAAGGCAGCGAAGCGAAGGAGATACGGCGGCAGGTGAGGAATCGCGAGCGGCATTTATGCTGCTATGGACGTTTCAAGCATAAGGAGAGCAATGCCAACTGTTGGCAAGGTAAGTAAAAACAGTCGCCCACGCAGATAAACCCGCAGATCAACTGCTCCGCTCCCCGCGCCTGCGGGGCTGTTCCCTCGTCGGCGGCGACCTGGCGGCCCTCGTCTTCCCGCTCCCCGCGCCTGCGGGGCTGTTCCCTTCTCGACGCGGTACCACTCGGCCTCGGTCGCCTGCTCCCCGCGCCTGCGGGGCTGTTCCCGGGGTTCTGCGGGGCGTCGCGATCGTCGGCCGCTGCTCCCCGCGCCTGCGGGGCTGTTCCCGGCTGCTGCGGGCTGCCCTTGCCGTTCTTGGGCTGCTCCCCGCGCCTGCGGGGCTGTTCCCACCCAGCGTGCCGAATTCCGGGCGATCCGGCACTGCTCCCCGCGCCTGCGGGGCTGTTCCCATCACTCAGAGTCATTTGGCGCGGGCCTGGTACTGCTCCCCGCGCCTGCGGGGCTCTTCCCCAGGGTGAAATCCCGCTGGCGGACACGGTCATCCGCTCCCCGCGCCTGCGGGGCTGTCCCAGATCGGGCAGTGGTCGCTCATCTTTGTCTGGTGCTCACGCACGCCTGTTCCCGATGCCGGGAGTCCTGTCACGGGCCGTCGAAAGAGGGCTGGCGGGACTGCGTGAGGCGCTGGCGCGAGAAGCGTCCGTGATTGGTCGCTTCCGTTGTGCGGCGGCTGTGGGCGGCTTACGTCTGTCTCTTATTCACCTTTGCAGCTGCCCACGCAGGGGGCAGGGTGGAGATGCGGGGGGGGTTGCTTGAGTCAAATCGAGAAGCAACTGGTTGATATCCAATAGATTAGTTTGAGTGTGCTGTGAGAGGGGTGGGTGTAGCATTATTTTTATTTTGGATAAAACGTGACCCAAAGAGACCTACACTATCCTCTTCGTCGGCAGCGTCATATGTTTATAAGAGACAGTGCGTGTCGCTCTTCCCGAGGTGAGTAGAGATTGGTATTGTTGTTCATGTCGGAGTTCTGGTTGGCCCCGGGCTTCGGCGCGAATCACGCACCCGGTCTCGAAGGAGAGCACCCCATGACCACACCGTTCGACCATGACGGCGGAGCCGGGCCCGATGGAACGGTGAGCGGCGACGCGGTGCGCTGGGTTCCCGCGCAGCGGACCCCGTCGACGCTCGCCCTCTTTCCCAAGGCCCTCGGCCCGGTCGGCGCCTGCTCGCGCGCCGACGCGATCCGCGACGGGGGGCTCGTTCCCGTCCCGGAGGCGATGGCCCGGGAGGCCGGGCTGCGGGTGCCGGTGGCGCTGAGCGCTGCCGCGTATGCCGACTGCGTCGCCTGGAGCGAGGAGGACGACACCCGCAAGGGGACGTGCCAGGACGAAGCCGGGCGGCTGTGGGACGTGCTGGCCATGACCCGCTACGCGATGCGCCGTTCGGGCAGGAGTTCGCGGTGCGTTGTCGAGCTCTACCGGGTCCCGCGTCACGGGCCGGCCCGGGCGGCGCGCCGCGCGCTGCTGGTGGCCTCGATGGGGCCGGGAGATACGGGTGAGCCGGTCCTGACGGTGGAGCTGCCGGACGAGGACTGAAGTACCCAGTGCCGGGCGGCGGTTGGCCCCGCCGCCCGGCACTGCGCGAACCATGCGCCGTCAACAGAAAGAAGGGACGCGAGCGATGACACCCACAGTCGTGAAGACCGCCGCGAAGAAGACAACGCCCCGCAAGGCAGCCACCAGGACCCAGAAGCCCGCGCAGGCCCCGGCCACCGCGCAGCCCGCGACCGTCCGCTTCGATATCGGGCGGCTGGAGTATCTGGACCCGCACGCCCTGGTGATCGACCCGTTCAACCACCGCAAGAAGCGCCGGACCGGTGACGCCACGGAGCCCGACGCCAAGCTCGTCGCGAGCGTGCGGGCGGCGGGCGTGCAGGTGCCGCTGCTGGTCCGGCCCCAGGCGGACGGCGCGACGTACGGCGTGGTCTGGGGACAGCGCCGCCTGGGTGCCGCGCTGGTCGTCGCGGCCGAGGCGAAGAAGGACCAGCGCCCCTACGCGCTGGTCCCCTGCCTGGTCCGGGACGATCTGGCCGAGGCCGACGACGAGGCGCTGGTGGCCAGCATGACGGAGAACACCCACCGCCGGGCCGCCGGCGAACGGGACGACATCGACGCGCTGACCCAGTTGTCGCTGATGGAGATCAGCGACACCAAGCGCGCCCGGCACGCCAAGGCCCTGGGCTACCACCCGGCGGAGATCCGTTGCGCGAACCGGGCGGCCAAGCTCACGGACGAGGAGCTGAGATCGGCGCTCGCCGCCGAGTTCGACCTGCTGGAAGCCGCCGACTACGCCGAAGTGCGGGACGTGCCCGGCGCGTTGGGCCGGTTGACGAAGGCCAGGGCCGACGACCGCAAGGCGAAGCGGGGACGGCGCGGTCACTGGGCACACGCCTTGCAACTCCTGCGGCAGCAGAAGGCCGACGAGCACAAGCGGGCCGCCGTCCGGGAGGCGCTGACCGCCGCGCGGGTGCCGATCGTCGCCTTCCAGTACCACTGGGCGCACAGCCGGACACGGCCGCTGACGGACCTGCGGACCGCCCTGGGCAACGAGATCACCCCCGGCCACCATGCGGCCGACTGCCCCGGACACGCCGCGGCCCTGCACCCGGAGACCATCGAGCCGGTCTACGTGTGCACCGCGTGGCAACGGCACCGGCTCAGCCAGGACGCGGAAAGAAACGGCGGGAAGCCCGCCGACCGGGCCGAGAAGGCCGCCGAACGCAGGCGCGTCATCGCCCACAACAAGGCGTGGCGCGCTGCCCGCGAGGTCCGGTGGCAGTTCATCACCGAGTTGTGCGGCCGGAAGACCGCGTCCGACGCCGCCTGGGCGCTGATCCTGTCCACCGTCACCGGAGGCGGCCACACGTACGCCCGCTACGTCGGCAGGCACCGCACCGACCTCACCGCGCGGTTCCTCGGCATCCGGGACCCGGAGCACGCCCGGGACTGGCAACGGACGGTGATCGCCCGCACCGGCAGAACCCGCCGCTGGCGCCCCCTGCTCGCCCAGGTCGCGGCCGTCATGGAGAGCGAGATCATGCACGACCACGCGTGGCGGAATCCGGGCGGCGACCTGCGGCAGTGGCTCGCGTTCCTGGCGTCCGAGGGCTACACGCTCAGCGCGATCGAACAGGAGACGCGTCCCGCGCCCGGGAAGACCAAGCCCGCACCGGCAGCGGGCGAAGCCGCCTGACAGGCAGCTACCGGAACGGCGGCCGTCCGCCACGAGGACGGACCTCCCGCGCGGGAGGCTGGCCCGGCCGCCGTTCCTGCGAACCACGCGCCCGACCGTTGAAGGGAAGGCACGCAGAGTCTTCAGACTAGCTGTTGCGGGGCATGACGTTGTTGACGCTCCTGGCAGGGGATATCCGTGCAGCTGCGGTGTGCCGGGGCTCGTCGCTCCATGGCTGGCGCACCGCTCCCGAGGAGGTGGCTTCAGGTTGTCGGGGCCCATAGTCCGTCGGCTGCACCGCGGGCGAGGTGCTCGCTGTAGACGGCGACCTTCCAGGTGATGACGGACCGGCACTCCTCCAGCGCCTGGATCTGTGCGTCGACGCGCTGTCGATGGGTGTCGAGCAGGTGCAGGCGTTCCGCTTCGTTGCCCGGTCCTTGGCGTACCAGTTCGGCGAAGTGTTTGAGGTCGGCGAGCGGCATGCCGGATTCGCGGAGTTTGACGCAGATCAGCAGCCATTCGACGTCGACGGGGGTGTAGCGCCGTCGGCCGCCCGACGTCCGCTGGACGGGTCCGACGAGCAGGCCCTCGCGCTCGTAGAAGCGCAGCGCGTGCACGCTCAGCCCGGTGCGCTCGGCCACCTCACCGATGCTCAGCGACTGCGCGGCAGCCTCGCTGGTCGTCATCCCGCTCACCCCTCGGCTTGATCTAGACCTCGCTCTAGATCGTAGCGTCCGCGGCATGACCATCACTGATCAGCAGCCGCTCGGCTCGCCCTTCTCCGCCTCCACCACCGCCGAGGACATCGTGGCCGGCCTCGACCTCTCCGGGAAGACGGCCGTGGTGACAGGGGGCTATTCCGGGCTCGGCCTGGCCACCACCCTGGCGCTGACGGCCGCCGGAGCCCGGGTCATCGTTCCCGCCCGCCGCCCCGACGCTGCCCGTGCCGCTCTGCGGGAGGTGAAGAACTGCGAGGTCGTCCCCATGGACCTGGCCGACCTCGCCAGTGTCCGCTCAGCCGCCGCGCACATGAGCGACCGGCTCGACCGGATCGATGTCCTGATGGCCATCGCCGGCGTCATGGCCACCCCGGAGCGGCGCGTCGGGCCCGGCTGGGAAGGCCAGCTCACCGCCAACCACTTCGGGCACTTCACCCTCGCCTGCGAGCTCTATCCCCTCCTGGCCGCCGCGGACGGCGCGCGCGTCGTCGTCAACAGCTCCGCCGGACACACCCTGACCGGCATCCGCTGGCACGACCCGCACTTCCGTACCGGCTACGACAAGTGGCTGGCCTACGGCCAGGCCAAGACCGCCAACGCCCTGTTCGCCGTGCACCTGGACGCCATCGGGCAAGGCGACGGCGTCCGGGCCTTCGCCCTTCACCCCGGCAAAATCATCACCGGCCTCCAGCGCGAGATGGCCTTGAAGGAACAGATCGACCGCGGCTGGGTGGACCAGCACGGCAATGTCATCGGCGAGGGCTTCAAGACCCCTTCCCAGGGCGCCGCCACCGGCCTGTGGGCCGCCACCTCCCCACTCCTCGACAACCGGGGCGGCCTCTACCTGGAGGACTGCGACATCGCGCGCGTCTCCGCCCCCGGAACCCCCATGGACGACGGCGGCGTCCGCGCCTACGCCATCGCCCCCGACGAGGCCGCCCGGCTCTGGTCGACGTCTCTCGCCGCCACCGGTGCCACGCCGATCGCCCGATGAAGCCGCGCTCTGCATCTGCCCGGCTGCCCGCCGCAGCGGCGGGCAGGTTACTGATCAGGTGCTCCGGATACCGTGGCCTTTGTACGGGACGGCCTGGGCCGGGCGTTGACGAACCAGGGGAGGCGGCATGACGGTCGTGACCGGCTTGGTCACCCACGCCGATCTGGACGACGGCGCCCCGGACGCCCAGGGAATCTCGGTGACGGCACGGCTCGAGGCCGTACTCGCGGACGGTCGCAGCGTCGTGTTGCTCGACGATCGCGGCTGGAGCAGCTCGGGCGGCCCGGACGGTCGAGTACGGATTTCAGCCGGGGAAGTCGACAGAACGACCCGGATGGTGGTCGGACCGGACGAGCCGTTCGGCGGCAGGACGCAGGAGCAGATGACGGCCGACCACTGGGGCTACCTGGCCGGCGTCCTCGGACAGCGGGGCGTGGACGTGGAGCCGCACGAGCTGGAACGGCTGCCGCATGAGGTCGTGCTGAGCGAACGCCTCCGGGCAAGGACCGACTGAGAAGCCCGACGCCGACCAGCCGACCCCGGCGATCCCGACGCCGTTCCAGCGTAGGAAACGGGCGATCTCGACGCCGTAGGCGCCGGTGCCTTCTGCTCCCATGGCGAGGAGCTCGCCATGGGAGAAGGAGCCCGCCGGGACGAACGCCACCTGCCGCCATGGAGCGGGGCGCCCCGCTACCGGCTGTTCATCGCCCGGCCGGGAGCGTCTGACGGGCCCGGTCCCGCCGCGCCACCCCCGGGACAAGCGCCTCTCTTCTGGAGCCTTCCGGTCGTTGCCACACACACCGTGCCCGCCGCTCCCGGCGGGCACATGCGTGTGCGCGCCTCCATGCCCGATCATGGATCAGCGTTGGTCCCGTTCTCCCCGTCGTCCGGCGGGGTCCCGGAGGGAGGACTGCGATGATCCCCGCCGGCCGCACACCGGCCGACTCCGCGCGCGCCGCCCGGCTGATGGGTATCGCGCTGGGCACCTTCCGCAACCGCCGGGCGTGGGAGAAGCTGCCGCCCACCCTCAGCCGCCCCGGCGCCCGCCAGCGGATCTGGGACGAGGAACAGCTCCTCGCCGCCGTCGAGGGCCGCCCGGTCCCGCCTCTGCCGGACACCCCGCACCCCGACGACCTGCTCGACACCGAAGAAGCCCGCCAGACCATCCCCGCCGAGCAGCGCCCCACCGAGGAGACCTGGCGCAGCTACATCTCCGACGGCACCGGCCCGCGCCCCGACCGCACGGTGTTCGGCGTGCCGCACTTCTACCGCAGGACCATCCCCGCGTGGCTCGCCTCGCGCCCCGGCCGGGGCGCCGGTGGCGGAAGGCCCGTGGGAGCCACCGACAGCCGTCCCCGGGACCGCTCCAACGACCCACGCCACCAGCTCGCCCAGCAGCGCCTGGACCACGTGCGCCGCGCGCTCGCCGCAGGCGGGGAGACGCGTGCCGAACGCGTCGCCCGCGAACTGTCCGTCTCCCGCCGCCACCCCGAACGCCCCATCGCCCAGGCCCGCGCCGAACGCTGACCGATCAGCCCGCCGCGGTCCCCTCCCCCGAGGCGGGTGGCGGCGCCGGGGCGGGTACCTTCGGCTCCGCGACGGGCCGCTGGCGCCGGTGGTGCCGTTCGAACGCCCGGATCTCCTTCGCGTCGAACGGCACCACCTCGGCCAGCGCGTCGGCCGAACCGAAGACGTCGACGCCCCGCGCCACCGCCGCCGCCACTGCGGCCCGCGCCGCGTCGAGGCGTTCGACGGCGCCGTCGATCTCATGCAGCGCCGCCGTCTGCTCCTGCTGACGCCGCCGCATCTCCCGGCGCTCGCGCTCCTGCCGTTCGCGGAGCCGGCGCCGCCGTTCCTGCGTATCCCTGTCGTGACGCGTTGCCATGCCACCCATGCTGCCGCCGGGTGAACGCCGGTCGGCGGTGACGGGCCGGTGCGCGCCCGCACGGCCCACCGGGCGGCGGTGTCCCACGCCCCCATCCGGGTAGACCGGGAAGCCCCTGCGGATTTCGCTGCATCGAGCCGTACGAGCCGCACGGCCCGTACGGGGAGGCAGCCACGGTCTGCCGAGCAGGCGAGCGGATTTCGTCGGTTCCTTTCGGGGCAGCGCGGGGCAAGGGCGTCCGGCTCGGCGGCGGGGGTCAGCACCGTCCGGCAGTTCCTGGACGCCGACCTCGTCGACACCATGCACGTGGTGGTATCCCCGGTGACACTCGGATCCGGACTACGCCTCTGGGAGTCACCCGATGAGCTGCTCGACCGGTTCCACCCGGAGGTCGTGCCCAGCCCGAGCGGCGTGACCCACCACCTCTTCTGGCGGAAGTGACCGGACCTCAGGGCTGGGCCCAGTTGGCTGTTCTGCCTTCCAGGGCTGCCCTGAGGCGAGCCGTCGAGTCGCGCTCAGGCGGCCAGCCACCGCGCATAATGGAGATAGGTTCAGGCATAGTGCTTCGCGACCTTGTCCGGCGGGGATCCGGTTCTGAGGTACTGAGCCCGCAGATGAACCGCCACCCGGGAGAACTCCTCGCGGCTGATGCCGCCAGGAGCCCTTTCGAAGTCGCTTCCTTCTGATGAGGGTTCCATCTCTCCTGTTTGCAGGGAAAGCCTCATCTCAGTAGTCGGTTCTCCCTCCGGCGTGGCGGAGACGACTTGCTGGGCCTGCTCGTCCATGAGGAGATGTGCGGTCCTTTTTCCACCGTCGAGGTGCACACGGTAGAAGTGGGCATTCTCCGCACTGTGCAGCAGGGCGGCAAGAAATGACTGCATGACGGATCTCCTTTCAGCGGCGGAAGCCGCGACCGTCACGGGCAGCGGCCTCTTCATCCCAGGTGAAGCCAGCGTCGTTGGTGGCACGGTGGGCCTCACTGTAACTGGGGTTGCCAGTCTCTCTCATGTAGGTGGATTCGTGCAGTTCATGGCGGAGCAGGTCGATGTCGGCCGGGTGCGGATCGCCGTTCCGCAGGCGATCCCATGCTTCGGCGATCCTGGGATTCGAGTCGAACCGCGCCATCTCCGCCGGGTACCCCAAGTGCACGTGGCTGTCGAGCAGATGCTCTTCCTCAAAGAGGTGGGACTTGATCTGGGCTATCTCTTGGCGGGAGAAACCATACTGAGCAGCGGTTGACGCGACGGCGTCGATGTCGTCGGAGTTCCGGATCGACGCATAAGCCTCATCCGCCCACTCGTATTCGAAGTCGGCGTTGCCGCGCACCCGGCGCAGCGAGCCACCGGTCTGACGAACGGTCTGGGCTACTTCCCGCAGACCGCCTCGGGCCAGACTCCGGAAGCCGGCGGCCAGGCCACCCAGGGTGGTCAGCCCCTTCGTACCGGGGATGCAGTCAAGTGCCGCGAAGGCGACATCGAGCAGGGTGGCCTGGCCTCTGGCGTATTTGACGAGGGTGTCCGCGAGGACGATCAGGGCGGCGGCCAGGACGACCCAGGCCAGGGGGCCGCCGATGATCATCACGACCACGCCCAGAACGGCGACGACCAGCTTGCAGACCTCGACGATGGTGTCCCAGTTGTCGCGGACCCACTCGATCGCCTGCTCCCACCAACGCCGGTTGTGGATACCCGCGTCGGAGGCCGCGTCGATGTCACGCGCGCATTCCCGGGCGGCGTCCTCGCGCATCTCCTGTGCCTGCCGGGCCAGTTCCCGCGCCGCCGCCAGGGCTTCCTCCGCGGCGGAGACACTGTCCTGCGCGGCGGTCACGGCCGCCTGCGCGGCCTGATGGTCGCGCACCGCGCTGCGGACGTCCGATTCGGAGGGCGGCTCGGGCGCCTCGTCCTCCTCCTGGAGCCGCTCGGCCTCCTCCCCCGCGCGCGAGAGCCAGTCCTCGCCGTCGGCCAACTGCGTCCGCGCGGCCTGGAGGTCCGCCTGCGCGGCGATCGCCCGCTCCAAAGCGCGGTCGGCCATCCCCTGCGCGTTCTCCAGCACCGGCCAGTAACGCGCCAGCGCCTCAGCCGCCATGCCGTAGGAGGTCTGTAACTTGGTCAGGTTCTCCGGCACACCGTCGAACTCGGCACGGAACGCGTCCGCCGTCAGCCCCGCCCAGTCCAGCACCGCCCGGTCCGAGGCCATGCCCCGGATCTGGCCGAGCGCCTCACCGACATCGTCGGCGAACTCCTGCAACTCCTCCGCGAGTTCCCGGACTTCTTCCGGCCGGCCGGGTGTGGGGTCGGAGTCCATGTCCACCGGCGACCAGTCCGAAGCACGCACCACCCACAACCCCCCGGTGTGTGATCAACCGAACACCCACCGGAATCTAGCCGCGCACTCCCCAGCGCCGCAAGGCGGTTCAACCCGCCGGCGGCATGTGTCGCGTCGAGCCGGCGATCCGCCTGCTGATGGCCAGGTTCGCTGTGTCGGACGCGTAGCGGCCGGGCAGATCGTCGTGGCCTGCGTGCAGGCAGGGGGAGTCGGGGCCGAGGCTGGTGGCCAGGCGAGGTGGAAGTCTTCCAGCTCGGCGTACCAGCGGCTGGCGTAGGCGGCCGTCGAGGGCGGTGGCGTGTTCGGCGGCGACGTCGACCGCGTCGATGACCGGCTGGTGGGCGAAGGCGGCCAGGGCGTTGCTGAGGGTGGAGCGGGTGTTGCCGACAGCGCGTTCGTCGCCGGTCGTGACGTCGATCAGGGCCTCGGCCCACTGCGGGCCGGCGCCCGGGTGGTGCTGGAGAATCTGCCGTGGCGCGGGGTCCTCTGGGCGTTTGGCCCAGCGCAGGACGTGGCGCAGCGACGCGCCGTCGAGGGCGGCGGCGTGCAGGAGGCAGGAGAGCCACGTGCCGGCGAGCTGCTGGTAGTGGGCCGCGGCGTCGTCCTGGGCACCGGAAGTCCTGGGCCAGATACCGGCGATGAAGGCCCGGCCGCGCAGTTCGGCCGTCACCGTGTCCTGGGCGCCGTGGATCGGTGACCAGCGCAACGGCTCCTGGCCCGGCACCAACGCCATCACCCGCACCGACAGCGCCAAGACCACCTTCCGCCTCCAGATCACCCGCCCCCCCAGACAGTCACCATCTCCGTCACCGACAACGGAGGCACCGCCACCACACCCCACATCGAACACCCCACCCTCGACGCCCAGGGCGGACGCGGCCTCGCACTCGTCACCGCCCTCGCCACCACGGTTCAAATCCGCCGCGACCCCACCGGCCACACCGTCACCGCCGAACTCCTGACCGGCCCACCCGACCCCACGGCCAGAGGGCCCCACCCACGCTGACCACCAGCCCCGCCCCATAGGGAAGACCGCATGACCGACGACGCCGAACAGCGCTACCGCACCGAGATCACCACGACCATGAACGCAGTGGTCCGGGCCTGCCACCACGTCCTGATGAACCACACCTACCGAGCCGTCTGGACACCACCAGACCCGAACGCCAGCCCAGCCGAACTCGTCTCCACAGCCCGCCGCGACATCCTCAACCGACTCCAATACGCCATAACCCAAGCCGAGGCAGCAGCCCGCACCATCGAAGCCGACCTGCGATCACGCACCCGACGCCGAGATGAGTAACAACCTTTTCTACGACTTCAAGGCGCCGCGCCCCTGGCGCGGCGCGCGCGGCAAGCGGCGGCCCCGGGCCGCCGCTCCTGTTCCCGCCCCGCTCCGACCCGAGCCCGCCGACCGCGCACCAGCACAGCACGAACCTGGTTGCGGTGAGAGGGGGGGCCGTCGTGGCTGGGGGTCGGCTCCACGGCTTTACGCACCTGCCGGGCTCGGGGCCCGAGTCGGGCAAGGCCAGGGGGCCCTCGGCCGGATTAACCGGGCAGGGCTCCGCCCCGCCCGATCAGCTGAGGAAGCGTACGGCTCCCTGCCCATGCCCGACCCCAACCCCGACAGGACACCGCCCAAACCCGCTCCACCGACCTCAATTCTGCTTCCTGTTGAACTCCGCTTTCTCTGCGAGAGCGTCCAAACTACTGAAAGAGCCATTATTACCCAGCGCCGTGTACTGTCGAGTGAAATCGCTCTTGAGCCGATCCGCGATCCGGGCAATCTCCACAGCCCGACGAGCTTCGTCAAGCTCTTCCGCTTCTGCTACTGAATCCATGATCTCGTTGAAGGTTTCAGACTGCATTCTCCGAGCCAATCTGACACCCAATAGACTCGGGAACACGGTTTTGAAAGTCTCCCGAGCCGCCGCGCCACTTGGAGACAGGGTGAGGAAATTCAACAAAAAATCCGGCCGCATCACATACCTGGCCCGATTCTCCGCGACGATCTCGCGCGTATGCTTAAGAATCGCAGATTCGGAAGTCAACCACCAAGTGGCGTACCCGAATTCGGAAAAATTAGAAGCCTCTCGGCGATTCTTTCTGTGCCCGTACACCGCAAGAGCGAGAAGAGCATCGTTTCGCGCAAGCCTCAAATCTCCACGCTTGACGTGAGCTAGTTTATCGGCCAACGCGTCAACTTGAGTTAGATCGACAACCGATTCCAGATCGTCAGACGATTCGAATTCCAACGAAAACTTCAACTGGAGATATCGGCGCATGTCATCAAAAGCCGACGCTCTATGCAGATCGTCATACCTGCAGAACTGATTGACGAAGGCAGGCCAACTCTTAGGCCTACTCGCACCCAGGTTCGGATTGATCCTTGCGTAGAGGTATGTTCGTAGCGCTATGTGTGGAGCGTTGCGGGCAATATCGAAATTCATATATTCATCCACCCCGGCAAGGTGATTCTGATATTCGAAATCAGAAGCCCGAAGATGGTGAACCACCTCTTCCAATACAGGCTCTGTGAGGATGAGCTTCGCGCCCAATTCTGCCGCCATCAGTAGAGTGTTCCGGCTCATACGGTCTGCTTCATTAAGGTAGTGCTCGCTTAGCGCTCGCACTATCTGATCAGACCCCACATAGAGACGGAACTCGCCGGTCATCTCCTGGAAGAAGTCAATAAGGCGCGGCTCAGTGTTAAGCGTGAAGAGCAATGCATAGGTCCGGGACAGTCTTTGCAGATACAGTCTTTCCGGATCCCTCGATTCATAGAGCACTCCTCGCAAGACGAGAAAAGCCCCATCCCCCACCAGCGATCCGACCTTTCCGGTCAGGCCATGTTCACGTAGGGCGACGGCGAGGCAATCAGTGATTGTTGAATATTCACCAGCATCAGCCTCCCGAAGAAAGGAGGAAAACTCAAGTCCATTCCGCTCAAACGCCAACTGAAGAGTGCGCAGGGCTACATCCCCGGCCTGTCGCCGCCGAACGTTGCCCATTCCAGAAAGCTGTGCCTCCCTAAGGCGATCCTGGAAGCTAGCGAGAACTTCAAGTCGTAGAGTCTCGTCGGCCGTGTTTTCCTCTTCGATGCGAAGGCGAGTCTCATAAGGCAAGCAAAAGACATCTTCTTTCCGATGCCAATTGACCGCCCTGCCGCCCGTGTAGCTCTTGCTAGACATCGCTTCAAGCCGTTGGCGAAGACGCGGCGCTACCAAGGCTTGAACGCTGGGCAATTGCTCATTGATCTTGCTCAAGACTTTCGTAGCTTCGTAGAGGATCCCAGCATCCGGGTCTGTTCCTTCCAATGCCCACAAAGCTAGCGCATCAACGACAGAATTAACCAGTTTTTCGTTACCTGACCGACGTTCCAGCTCTTGCGACAAGAAAACAAAGACTGCGGGATCTTTGACATGCTTCGACGGGCTGATCAAACGAGAAGATCCCACGCTGCGAAGAAAATCCGTGTAATGCCTCAGGTGCTCCTCAAACGCAACCCTCCCCCCTTGGTCATCATTAACGTGAGCGACAATATAGCTGCCATCGCGGATAATGATGGTTACATCAAGCTCGTCGGACAGTTCTCTTTCTACTCGATCCGAGTATTTGACAGTCTGGGAGGTCAAATAAAAGAGAGTACGCGGTTCCCTTCCGAACTCGCGAAGGCGTTCAACGGTTCGCCGAATCTTCCCCTCAGTGTCGACCTCCACGCTGGCTTGGTAATATGTCTCCGAACGCCCTGCATCTGCGTAGATACTGCCATCGCGTGCATCGGCGCCGCCATCCTTAATTCCACCCATGGGAACGAAATTCGTTCCCATGAGAGCGGAATAGAACGAGACTGCGAAACGCTCGAAGGGGAACCCTTCAGCTTTATCCAAAGCGATTCGAACCACGTCACCATGGATGCGCTCAGCCACAACCAACTCCTCTCCCCGTGGAGGCGCAGGATACAGCAAATCAATCCCGATACGGGCAAGTTCGCCGAAGAACGCCTGTTGCGGCCTATGTGCGGTCATCTAACCCGCTGGCTTGCCATAGGACGAGACTCGGGATGGAGCTTGCAGACGGTTAGCCATCCCATGCACGCCAGAGATGCGGCGGAGCTCGGTTGCTGCTATAGCAGCGAAGTACAGCATCCACGATGACGTCAGCCGACTCGTATCAGGCCGAGGCGACTGGTGGCCACGGCGGTCAATGACGGTACTGACGTCGCTGCCCGGGGCAGCCGTCAGTGCCCGCCCCTACTGGTCAGCTCCGGAGTCACAGGTGAACAGCCGGTGATTCACGCGCTCAGTGCTCGTTGCGTTGAAGCGGTCGCTCGGTTGAGGCGAGGTTGGTGGTGCGGAGCCAAGTCGTCCTAAATCGCCACGCCGAGGCTACCCGCGCTGGCATGCTGGTAGCTCCGAGTATCGGACCGGAGCCCGAGGGGGACAGCGTGATCGTGAACCGGCGTGTGAGCAGCGGACAGCCTGACGAGTACGACGAGCTAGAACAGCACCTCACCCAGTAGCTCAATATGCTGCTCGATTGGTCTGAGGACAGCGGCCTCACTGCTGGCCACGTGGTCAGGATCGCTGCTGCTGCGACGTCGCGTACAGCCAAGCAGCAAATGGTCACTTGATCGACCTGCTCGCTGCTCTCCCACTGCCGGGGACTGCAGAAGGGGAGAGCCTCTGAAAGCGCCTCGGCGATGCTGGGGGCAGCGCGGCCCTATACATCGGCCCTGGCAACATGGGCGGCCCCTTCTTCGACCGCACACGAGAGAGCAGTGAAGGTGGCATCGCCTCCCGGTTCCTCAGCTTCATCGAGGAGCTGACGCCACCCCAGCGCACAGCTGTGGTAGAGGTCGTCGGCTCAGCCCTCGACAGTGACACCATCGGCGTTAGTGGCCGTTATGTAGGCGAGCTATGGCTACGAGATGCAGAGATTAGCGCGTGGCACGTCCTCCTAGCCAGTCGGCGGGTGAATGAGACGTCGAAGGATCGCGAGCGGTTTTGTGAAGCATGGCGCCGCGCTTGAGCGCGCGACACGTCTCAGTGGAGGTACAGCAACCCCGGCGATCTTTGGCACCCAACACCATCCTTCACCGCCCTTCCGGTAGCGCGTATGCCCCCTAATGACCGGTCCGTGTAGAGCTACGGATCAGAAGCTACGCCGTGCCCCTCATGTGCCCCAACGGACGGCAATAAACGGGGAGTCGCGGCTACCAGCGGGGAGCGGAGACGGCGACGGCCTCTGACCGTTGGTGCTGGTCAGAGGCCGTTTGCCTGCGGAGGCGGTGGGATTTGAACCCACGGTGAGGGGTTGCCTCACGACGGTTTTCAAGACCGTTCCCTTCGGCCGCTCGGGCACGCCTCCGGGTGCGCGGGTGGGCCGCGCACCCGGATAGCCTAGCGGGTGGTCACTGGTCGCCGGCGCGTTCGCCGAGGGTGATCGTCGTCGTGCGTTCCTCGCCGTCGCGGACGTAGGTGATCTCCACCGAGTCGCCCGGCTGGTAGGTCCAGATCTGGCTGATCAGGGTCGGGCCGCTGTCGATCAGGCGGTCGCCGAAGCGGATGATCGTGTCGCCGGACTGGAGGCCCGCCTCGTCGGCCGGGCCGCCGGGGGTGACGCCGTCGGCGCTGTTGGGGGCCGTGTCGGCGATGCGCGCGCCCTCCGTGCCGGTGGTGCCGCCGGATTCGACGGTGGCGCCGATGATCGGGTAGATCGGCTCGCCCGTCTCGATCAGGTCCTGGGCGACGCGCTGGGCCTGGTTGATCGGGATGGCGAAGCCGAGGCCGATGCTGCCGGCCTCGGTCATGCCGTTGGACGTGGACTGGATCGCGGAGTTGACCCCGATGACGGCGCCGTCGGCGTTGAGCAGGGGACCGCCCGAGTTGCCGGGGTTGATCGAGGCGTCGGTCTGGAGCGCGTTCATGTAGGAGGAGCTGCCGCCCTGGCCGTCGCTAGAGGCGACCGGGCGGTCCTTCGCGCTGATGATGCCCGTGGTGACCGTGCCGGAGAGGCCGAACGGGGCGCCGATCGCGATCGTCGCGTCGCCGACGGCGGTCTCGTCCGAGTTGCCGATGGGCAGGGGTTCGAGGTCCCGGTCGCCGAGGTCGATGAGCCTGATCACCGCCACGTCATACCCCTCGGCGCGGCCCACGACCTCCGCCTCGTAGCTCTCGCCGTCGGAGAACGTGGCCGTGAGCGTGCCGCCGTCCGCGGCGGGGGCGACCACGTGGTTGTTCGTCATGATGTGGCCCTCCTCGTCGTAGACGAAGCCGGTGCCGGGGCCCGCCTCGGAGCCGCTGCCGGCCTCGATGGTCACCACGCTGGGGAGGGCCGATTCGGCTATTCCGGCGACGGACTCCGGTGGGCGGGCCGCCGTGTCGGGGTCGGTGCCGGAGCTGATCGTGGAGGACGAGGAGCCGTCGTCGTCGCCGTCCGCCACCAGATAGCCGACGCCGCCGCCGACGCCGCCCGCGATGAGGGTGGCGGCGACGACTCCCGCGAGGAGGCCATTTTGTGGTCGAGAGAGACTGGAGCGCCGGTCGAGTGGTGATCCTCTGGGTGGGCAGCGGCAGAGGGGGATATGAGACAGGGGCCCGGGCCGAAGGCCGGCGGCGGGGGCGGAAGGGGAGGCGCGGCCGGCGGTGGGGCGGCGGCCGGCTGCTCCGGCTTGCCTGCGCCTTCGTTCTCGGTGCTCACAGCTCTCTCCTCGGGTACACGACAAGGCTATGCGGGCAGTCTTTCCCATGATCTGTCAGACGGACATAAACCCGCGTGGCACCATGTCGCGGTGACTGCCGACCGCAAGCCCATTCGGGTCATCGCGCACCGGGGCGCGTCCGAGGACGCCCCCGAGCACAGTCTGGCCGCGTACCGCAAGGCGATCGAGGACGGCGCCGACGGCCTGGAGTGCGACGTCCGGCTCACCGCCGACGGGCATCTGGTCTGCGTGCACGACCGCCGCGTCAACCGCACGTCCAACGGCCGCGGCGCCGTCTCCGCCATGGAACTCGCGCAGCTCGCCGAACTCGACTTCGGCTCCTGGAAAGCGCCCGCCGACCGGGCCGAGACCCCGGACTCGGCCGATCCCGAGCGCACCACCGTCCTGACGCTGGAACGACTGCTGCGGCTGGTCGCCGACGCCGGCCGCCCGGTGGACCTGGCCATCGAGACGAAGCACCCGACCCGTTGGGCCGGACAGGTGGAGGAGCGGCTCGTGCGGCTGCTGGACCACCACCCGCTGCCGGGGGAGGTGCGGATCATGAGCTTCTCGGCGCGTTCGCTGCGCCGCGTCCACCTCGCCGCGCCCGGAGTGCCGACGGTGTTCCTCATGCAGTTCCTGCTGCCGCGCCACCGCTCGGGCCGGCTGCCGCCGGGCAACGGGATCGCCGGGCCCGGCATCCGCATCCTGCGCCGCGACCCGGAGTACGTGGCCCGCGCGCACCGGGCGGGCCACGAGGTCCACGTGTGGACCGTGGACGACGAACCGGATGTGGAGCTGTGCGCGCAGCTCGGTGTGGACGCGGTGATCACCAACCGCCCGCGTACGGTGCGTGATCAGCTCGCGCGGCTCGGCTGACCTCCGGAATCGCGGAAATTCTTACACGGCGTGCCCCGGCGCATTCGCTTCGTATCCGATCATTACGACTGCGTCAACGGATCCCGCACGGCCGGTTTCCGGCGAGTGCGCGGAGGGCACGAATCCCATGGCGTGGGGCAAAGGAGGTCTCGGGGGTGGCGTTGGTGGTCACACAGCAGGTACCGACGTCGTCGTCCATGTCGGTGCCCCACGGCCCGTCAGGCGTGGGGCTGGCAAGGCGGCGAATGCGCGCGGAATTGCGCGAAAGCGGTACGCGAGAAACGCTTGTCGATGACGCGGTATTGATTCTTTCCGAGTTGCTGAGTAATTCCTGTCGTCACGCGCGACCGCTGGACGAAAGCCAGGAGATCCGCGCGGCCTGGAGCCGTGACGGCGACGGGTCGGTCACGATCGCGGTGACGGACGGTGGCGGACCCACCCGGCCGAGCCCGTCGGTGCCGTCGGTGACCGCGCGCGGCGGACGCGGGCTGACGATCATCACCACGCTCGCCAGGGCGTGGGGCGTGCGCGAGGCGGAGGCCGGCGGAGCGGTGACCGTATGGGCGGTGCTGGGCGGGCAGGGCGGTTAGGCTCGCCGCACAGTCGTACCGCCTTACGCACGCAGGAGATCCGCCCACTATGGCCAAAAAGCGCCGCCTTCGTCCCCCGACCAGCGCCGCGGCCACGCCGCGCACCGCAGATGGCGAGATCCCGGTCGTCGGCGCCAGGGAGCCGTGTCCCTGCGGTTCGGGCCGCCGTTACAAGGCCTGCCACGGCCGCGCCGCCGCCCAGGCCGCCACGGAGCTGGTCCGCCGCCCCTTCGAGGGCCTGCCCGCCGAGTGCGACTGGGTGGCGCTCCGGGAGCTGGTGCCCGCGGCGACCGTGCGGCTCACCCCGCGCGACGGCCTGCCCGACGGCGTGCCCTCGCTGACGCTGGCCACCGTGCTGCCGATGGCCTGGCCCGCGCTCCGCCGCGACGACGGCGCCGTGCTGCTCGCCCTCCAGAACGACACCGCCACCGGCGACCTCAGCCGCGACCTCGCCGACGTGCTCACGCGCGCGCTGGCGGCGAAGCCCGGCAGCCCGGTCGCGGCCGGGCGCACCGCGCCGGACGGGCCGCGCCTCCAGGATCTGCTCGACCCGGCCGCGCCGTTCGAGCCGGAGGTCCACGAGGGCTTCGAGTTCTGGCTGGACGACGCGGCGGAGGCGACGCCCGACGTGACCGCCTCGCTGGAACGGGCCAACGCCGCCGTCACGCCGACCGCCCGGCTGACCGGGGTGACCGCCGCCTACTGGTGCCGGACCCCGGAGAAGAACCACCTGCGCTGGGTGATGCCGCACCCCGAGGAGGAGCTCCTCGACGCGCTGGCCCGGCTGCACGCCGCGGGCGCCTCCGGGCTGGGCGAGGGGACCCGGCTGGTGGGCTCGTTCCGGGCGCACGGGCTGACCGTTCCGGTGTGGGACCTGCCGACCGCCATGGGCGCGGAGGAGTGCGAGAAGCCCGCCACCGCGTTCGGCGGGCGGCTGGCGGAGGCGCTGGCCGCGACGGCGCCGCTGACGGCGGACGGGCGTCGCGCGCGCAGCGGGCTCACCAACCGGCAGATCACGCTGAACTGACGCGGCTCCCCCGTGCGGAGGTAGTGATTCCGGTCACAACTCCCCCCGTCTGACGCCAGATCAGGCCGGGAGGCCGTCACGCGGGATTTGCGAATCCCCGATGAGTTGTTACCTTCTGAGGTGGGCCCGGTCGCTGGTGCATCCCCCGTCGCCAGCGATCGGGTCCGCCCATGTCCGCGGAACGTCGCAGGACGCCCCGGCGGACCCGGGGACTCAGTAGGACAGCCTGCTGCCCTGATCAGGGGCGCTCAGCCCGGCGTCCACCAGGACGTCCAGCAGGTCCGCGGCCCGTGGCAGCGCCACCGTCCGCCGCCCGCCGCGCCGCTCCGCCTCCGGCTCGCGCGCCCAGCCCACCGTTCCGGCGCCCGTCCGCGAGGGCGGCAGCGGCACATAGCCGCCGACGCCGTGGAAGCGCAGGGAGCTGGGGACCCGGTCCCGGACGTACAGCAGCTCGCCCAGCTCGGGCAGTTCGTACGGCCTCACCAGCAGCAGCCACCGCGTCGGCGCCGCCACGACCGGGCCGGCGCGGACGCCCGCGCGGTCCAGTTGGGCCAGCGCGGAGGCGCCGACCGCCGCGGGCAGGCTGAGCGCGCAGGGCGCCCGCCCGCCGGTGGCCATGACGATCGGGGCCCGTGGTCGCTCCGTCCACCACCAGCTCACCATCCGCACGTCCGTCGTCGCGGCGAGCAGCCCCGGGTCCTGGGGGTGGGCCCCCGGAACCGCGCAGTCCGCCCGGAGGCAGCCGCAGCGGCCGTCCGCCCGCAGCTCGGCGCCCGGCAGGACGGGCCACCGCCACCGCCGCGCGAACGTCAGCGCGGCACCCCGCGCCGCGCGGGCCGGATCGCCGCCCTTCCCGTCGTCCTTACCGTTCTTGCGTCGTCGCTCTCCGAGGATCTCGCGCATCGGCGCTCGTTCCCTTCCTTCGCGGGTCAGTCACACCACGTGGAACTCAGATCACCGTACGTAGCGGGTCGCATAAGCGAGGAGCGGCGGGCGCACAGGGCCTGGCCGCCTTCGGTCAGGTCGCCGGGAAACCGGCGATCCGTTCCGATAAGTACCCAGCCCGCCCGGCTCGATCCGCCGCCGGGAATGTCCAGTCGATCGCGTGCCCGGCGCCTCTGCGCCCCTTTTCCGCCAAACTTCCGCCAAAGTGACCCCGGCCCGGCCTGTCGCGCCGGAAACGCACCGATCACCTGGGCATCATCCATCACGGCAGGACAATACTGGACATCCGCCCGCGCACCCATACCCGTGGATGGTCCGATCGCGACGCACGTCACAAGGGGGTTCGCCTCGCCCATGAGTACCTCGCCCCCACCGAAAGTGGCCGGAATCCACCAGGCCCTGGCCACGGTGCCGCAGACTTCCGCGCCTGTCGAGGGCACCGGGACCGGCGCGGGCGCCGAGGCGCGCGCGCCGCGCGGCCGGCTCCCGGGGGGCCGACCGGGAGCCCTGCCCCCCGGCGGCTCGCAGGACCGGCTCGCCTCCTGGATGTCCGACCTGACCACGCTGCACGCCCTCCAGGAACGGATCGGCCGCACCCGCACCCTCGGCGACGCGCTGGACGAGACGCTCCGCGCCGGTGCCGGGCTGGTCGGCGCCCGCCGCGGTCTGGTCTCCCTCCGCCCGGCCGACGGCCTCGGCCCGGAGCGGCTCGCGGGCCTCGGCCTCGGCCGGGCCGACCTCGGCCACCTGGAGACCGTCCCCAGCGGACTTGAGCCGCCGCGCGACGCGGGCGGCGAACCGTCCGAAGTGGTGCACGGCGACATCGCCCGCGAGGACGCCCTCGACCCCCGGCACCGCGAGGTCGCGGCGCGGCTTGGCTTCGCCGCGAGCTACGCCGTACCGCTCACCGCCGACGCGCCGGGGCCGCTGGGCGCGGCGGTCTGGCTGTACGACGAGCCGGGGCAGCCCGACCCGCGCCAGCGCCACCTGCTCGCCCTCTACCTGCGGCAGGCCGCCCAGCACATCGCCAACCGGCTCGAACTCAGCCGCGCCACGGCGGCCGTCCGCGCCGTCCACGAGGGGCTGCTGCCGGACCGGCTGCCGTTCCTGCCCGGTGTCGCGCTGGCCGTCCGGCACCACACCGGGCCGCGCGGCGGCGGCGACTTCTACGACGCCCTCGCCCTGCCCGACAGCGCCCTCGGCCTGGCGGTCGGCGGCACCCCGGACGCCGGGCCGTCCGCGCTGGCCGCGATGGGACGGCTGCGCGCCGGCCTGCGGGCGTACGCGGTGATGGAGGGCGAGGACCCGGTGGCGGTCCTGTCCGACCTGGAGCTGCTGCTGCGGCTGACCGAACCGGGGCGCCCCGCCACCGCCGTCTTCGGGTACGCGGAACCGGCCGCCCGCCGGATCGTGCTCGCCTCGGCCGGGCACCCGCCGCCGCTGGTGATCGGCGCGGGCCGGGCCGACTTCGCCGAGACGACGCTGTCCGCGCCGCTCAACATGCTGGCCTGCTGGGAGGCGCCCAGCGTCCAGGTGCGGGTCGACGAGGGAGAAACGGTCCTGCTCTACAGCGCCGGGTTGCTCCACCGCACCGGCGAACCGCTGGACCTGGCGTTCGCCCGGCTCCGCGACGCCGCGCTCAGCGCGACCCCCGCCCACCGGGCCGACCCGGAGGCCCTCGTGGACCACATCCTGCGCACCATGCTGCCCGACCTCGGCACGGACGGCGGCGCGGACGGCGGGCAGGAGGCGCGGGGCGGCAGGAACGGCGGCGAGGACGTCGTCCTGCTCGCCGCCCGCTTCCTGTGACCGCACGGGCCGGGACGGCCCGCGCGGCGACAGGGGCGTGCGCCGGATAGGCGCTGTCCCCCGGCCCGGCCCCGCACCTACGATGGAGGCTCCGGTTCCGACCGGTCAGCCGGTGAGCATCGAGGAGGCGCGACGTGGCCGAAGAGCAGCGGGCGGAAGCGCGGGAGGCGCGGGACACCGAGGGGACGCAGGAGACCGCCGAGGGGCCCGCCGACCGGGAGGAGCGGAAGAACGGCGTCACCCGGCAGGTGTCGGACGAGCTCGCCGAGAACATGCGGCAGGGCTGGGCGGACACCGAGCGGCGCGACCTGGCCCCCATTCCCCAGGCCGGGCACACGGCCCGCCGCCGCGCCGAGCTGTCCGCGCGTTTCCCCGGCGAACGCCTCGTCATCCCGGCCGGGCGGCTCAAGACCCGTTCGAACGACACGGAGTACCCGTTCCGCGCCGCCGTCGAGTACGCGTACCTGACCGGGGACCAGACCGAGGACGGCGTGCTCGTCATGGAGCCCACCGGCGAGCGCGGCCATGAGGCCACGCTCTACCTGCTGCCCCGCTCGGACCGGGAGTCCGGCGAGTTCTGGCTGAGCGGGCAGGGCGAGCTGTGGGTCGGGCGGCGCACCAGCCCGACCGAGGCCGAGCGGCTCTACGGCCTGCCGGTCAAGGACGTCCGCACCGTTCCCGACCTGCTCAGCAAGGCGCGCGGCCCGGTCCGGGTCGTCCGTTCGCACGATGCCGGCGTCGAGGCCGCGCTCACCGACAAGGTGACCGCCGAGCGCGACGAGGAGCTGCGGGTCTTCCTCTCCGAGATGCGGCTGATCAAGGACGACTTCGAGATCGCCGAGCTGACCCGCGCCTGCGAGTCGACGGCGCGCGGCTTCGAGGACGTGGTGCGGGTGCTGGACAAGGCCGTGGCCACCTCGGAGCGGTACATCGAGGGCACCTTCTTCCTGCGCGCCCGCGTCGAGGGCAACGACGTCGGCTACGGCTCGATCTGCGCCGCCGGTCCGCACGCCACCACCCTGCACTGGGTGCGCAACGACGGCCCGGTCCGCCCCGGCGACCTGCTGCTGCTGGACGCGGGTGTGGAGACCACCGAGCTGTACACGGCGGACGTCACGCGGACGCTGCCGGTCAACGGCCGGTTCAGCCCGTTGCAGCGGCGGATCTACGACGCGGTGTACGAGGCGCAGGAGGCGGGGATCGCGGCGGTCAGGCCGGGCGCGAAGTTCCGCGACTTCCACGAGGCGGCCCAGCGGGTGCTGACCGAGAGGCTGGTGGAGTGGGGCCTGCTGGAGGGCCCGGTGGAGCGGGTGCTGGAGCTGGGGCTCCAGCGGCGCTGGACGCTCCACGGCACGGGCCACATGCTCGGGATGGACGTGCACGACTGCGCCGCGGCGCGCCGCGAGACGTATGTCGAGGGGACGCTGGAGCCGGGCATGTGCCTGACGGTGGAGCCGGGGCTGTACTTCCAGCCCGATGATCTGACCGTGCCGGAGGAGTACCGGGGCATCGGGATCAGGATCGAGGACGACATCCTGGTGACGGAGGACGGCAACCGCAATCTCTCCGCCGCGCTGCCGCGCCGCGCCGAGGATGTCGAGGCGTGGATGGCGGAGCTGGGCGTGCGCGGCTGACGGTCCGGGCGCTGTGGACGGCGTGCCGCGGGGCGCTGTCGGTGGCCTCGCGCGGTGCCGGGCTGCCCGGGCGGGTGAGTGACGTCCGTCCGGGCTGACGGTCAGGTGTCGCGGGGACGATTCCGGGTACAGCCTGGGAACACGGACATGATCAGACACGTTGAATGTCTCAGCTTCTTTCGGAAGGAGACCCCGTGTCCGCCCAGTCGACGGACCCTGACGGGCATAGTCCCGGACCACCTCGCCAGCACTCTGCGTGCCGCGGCACACGGCGAGGTGGTGTCAGTTGAGTGCCGCACTCGGCCTGCTCGCCGTGCTGATCCTCACGGCCGGCACAGGCTATTTCGTCGCCCAGGAGTTCGCGTTCGTCGCCGCCGACCGGCTGGCGCTCGGACGGGACGCCGCGGCCGGTGACCGGCGTGCCGCCCGCGCCATGATGGTGCAGGAGCGGCTGTCGTTCATGCTGTCGGGCGCGCAGCTCGGCATCACCGTGACGGGCCTCGTCGTCGGTTTCCTGGCGGAGCCGGCGCTCGCCGCGCTGATCGGCCCCGCGCTGTCCGGGGTCGGGGTGCCGGACGGCGCCGTGCCCGGTATCGCGCTGGTCCTGGCGTTCGCGCTGGCCACCGGCATCCAGATGGTGCTGGGCGAGCTGGCCCCGAAGAACCTGGCGCTCGCCGTGCCCGAGCGGCTGGCGAAGTCGCTGGCCGGCTCCACGCTGCTGTATCTGAAAGCGGCCGGGCCGCTGGTCCGGGTCTTCGACGCGTCCGCGAACCGGCTGCTGCGCCGCGTCGGCATCGAGCCGGTGGAGGAGCTGCACCACGGCGCGACGCTGGAGGAGCTGGGCCACCTCATCGACGAGTCACACGAGCACGGGCAGCTTCCGCACGCCACGGCGACGCTGCTGGACCACGCGCTCGGCTTCTCGGAACGGACGCTAGCCGAGGTCATGGTGCCGCGCGTCGACGTGATCTCGGTGCGGGCGTCCGCGCCGGCCGGTGACGTCGTGACGCTGATCGGCGCGCACGGGCACTCCCACTATCTGGTGGTCGGCGACCGCATCGACGACATCGTCGGTGTCGTCGGCGTGCGCGAGCTGATGCGGATGAGCCCGGAACGGGTCGGGCGCCGCACCGCGCGGGCGCTGGCGCGGCGGGCGCTGCTGCTGCCGGACACGCTGCCGCTGCCGGGCGCGGTCGAGCAGATGCAGGCGGCGGCCGAGGAGTTCGCCGTGGTGCTCGACGAGTACGGCGGGCTGGCGGGGATCGTCACCCTGGAGGACATCGCGGAGGAACTGGTGGGCGAGATCGCCGACGAGAGCGACCTCGTGGAGACGACGGCGGAGCGCGACGGCGAGGGCTGGCTGGTGGACGCCAGCCGCCGCGTGGACGAGGTGGCCGAGGCCACCGGTGTCGCGCTGCCGGAGAGCGACGCGTACGAGACGCTGGCCGGTCTGGTGATCGACCACTGCGGCCGGTTCCCGGTGGCCGGGGACCGGATCGTGGTGGAGCTGGCGGACGGCTCGTTCGCCCGGCTGGAAGTGCTGTCGCTGGACCGGCGGGTGCCCGAGCGGGTCCGTCTGGAGCCCGCCCCGGAGGCCGGGCCGGGGACGGTGGCCGGGGAGGCCGGGGAGGCCGTGGTCACCGAGCCGGTGCGCGTCCGTGAGCGGGAGGGGCAGCCCTCATGAGTCCGCAGGCCGCCGTGCTGGTGACCGCTGGTCTGCTGGTCGGCAGCGGCTTCTTCGTCGCCGCCGAGTTCGCGCTGGTCGCCGCCAAGCACCACCGGATGGAACAGGCGCGGGCCGAGGGCCGGCGCGGGGCGCGCGCCGCGCTGGCCGGGATGCGGGAGCTGTCGCTGATGCTCGCCGGGTCCCAGCTCGGCATCACCGTCTGCACGCTGGGCCTGGGCAGCATCTCCAAACCGGCCATATCGCACCAACTGGACCCGCTGCTGCACGCGGCGGGGCTGCCGAGCGGACTGTCGTACGGCATCGCGTTCGTCGTCGCCATGACCGTGGTGGTCTTCCTGCACATGGTGGTCGGCGAGATGGCGCCGAAGTCGTGGGCGATCTCGCACCCGGAGCGGTCGGCGATGCTGCTGGCGCCGCCGTTCCGCGCGCTGGTGCGGGCGGTCAGGCCGCTGATCTGGGTGCTGAACGAGATCAGCAACGCCCTGGTGCGGCTGTGCCGCGTCACCCCGCGCGAGGAGCTGACCTCCGTGCACGACCGGGAGCAGCTCACCCATCTGGTCGCGGAGTCGCAGCGGCTGGGGCTGATCAGCGAGACGGACTCGGGCCTGATCACGCGCTCGCTGACCGAGCCGCAGTCGCCGGTCGGTGCCATTCAGGTGCCGGCGGACCGGATCGCGGAGGTGTCCGCCGAGGCGGGCGCGGACGCGGTCCTGGCCGCCGCCGCTGCCAGCGACCACACGCGGCTACTGGTGCGGGACGGGTCGCGGGTGGTGGGTTCGGTGCACGTCCGGGACGCCATCGTGGCCCGGGCGGCGGGGCGCCGGGTGTCCGCGAGGGAGCTGGCCCGGCCGGTGCCGGAGCTGACGGCGGACGACACGGTGGCGTTCGCGGTGGAGCAGCTCCGGCAGCGCCGGGCGTCGCTGGCCGTGGTGCGGGGCGCCGACGGGCGGGTGACCGGGCTGATCAGCCTGGACGACCTGCTGGTGCGGCTGATGGGGCCGCAGCCCGTCTGACGCCCCGGGTGGCCTGGAGGAGCGGCTCGGGCGGAGCGGCTCAGGAGGAGGGGCTCAGGAGGAGGGAGTGGCGGAGAGGAGGGTGATCAGACCCGGCAGGTCCTCGCCGCCCTTGCCCTCCGCGACGGCGCGGTCGATCAGGTTCCGCATGGGCTCGATCAGCTCGGTGCGCAGGCCCTGGGCGCGGCTGGCCTCGATGAGGTTGACGTAGCCGGCGGACTGCATGGCGAGGTTGGAATCCCGGCTTTCGAAGTCGCCCGCGTCGATCAGGCGCGCGAACTCGGTCATCGCCGTCATCATCGCGTTCAGCCAGGGGAGCAGCAGCGTGGTGGTGAACTCGCTCGCCTTGACCCCCTCGGTGCCGACCAGCCCCACGGCGTGGAAGAAGCCGCCGAACATGCCGTACATGCCGCACAGCAGCGCCAGGTCGTGGAGCGGGGCGGCGCCGGGGTCGGTGCCGAGGTAGGTGGCGACGCCGAACCGCTCCAGCGTCTCGCGGTGGGTGTCGAACGCCTCCCGCGCGCCGCTGTACAGCAGCGTCGAGCCGGGGTGGCCGATCATCGGCGGAATGGCCATGATGCCGCCGTCGACGTACTGGGCGCCGGCCTCGGTGGCCCAGTCGGCGGTGGCACGGGCCTGCTCGGGGGTGCCGTTGGTGAGGTTGACCAGGACGCGGTCCGCGAGGGCGGTGGCGACCGGGTCGAGGGTCGCGTGGAGGGCCGGGTAGTCGAGCACGCAGGCGATCACCAGCGGGGAGGCGGCGATGGCCTCCTCGACGGTGGCGGCGGCGCGGGCGCCCTTGGCGGCCAGGGGCTCGGCCTTGGCGGAGGTGCGGTTCCACACGGTCACATCGTGTCCGCCGGCCAGGAGGGCTTCGGCCAGCGCGGTGCCCATCGCGCCGAGGCCGATCACGGTCACCGGGGTCCTGCTGTCGGTCATGGTCGTCCTGTCCTCGTCATGAAGATGCTCCGGGAAGCTCCGCTCGGAAGCCGCCTCGGAAGGGTGTGGGGGTGACGGGATCAAGGCTCATCCATGGCTGTACAGTCGGCAAGTACCCACTATTTTGTCAGGTACCTACCTCCAGGTCAGTATGGGCGGGAGACCAACATGCCGAAGCGTGCCTACAGTTGCGGTATCGACGCGGCCATCGACGTGGTCGGCGGCAAATGGAAAGTGCTGATCCTGTGGGCGCTGCACGACGGCGCGCGGCGGTTCGGCGAGCTGCGGCGGATGGTGCCGGGGGTCAGCGAGAAGGTGCTGATCCAGCAGCTCAGGGAGCTGGAGGCGGACGAGATCGTGCACCGCGAGGTCTACCGCGAGGTGCCGCCGCGCGTGGAGTACTCCCTGACGGCGCTCGGCGTCTCGCTCAACGCGGCGCTGGAGCCCCTCAGCGCCTGGGGGAAGCGGCACATGGCGCACATCGAGTCGATGCGCGAGCGGCAGCCGGTCTGACCGGTCGCCCGGGTCGTCCCCCGCGGATCACTCGACGGTGATCGACTCGATGACCACGTCCTCGACCGGGCGGTCCTGCGCGTCGGTCTCGGTCGCCGCGATGGCGTCCACAACGGCCCGGCTCTCCTCGTCGGCGACCTCACCGAAGACGGTGTGCAACTGGTCGAGGTGCGGGGTCGGGGCGACGGTGATGAAGAACTGCGAACCGTTCGTGTCCTCGCCGGAGTTGGCCATGGCGAGCAGGTAAGGCTCGTCGAACGTCAGCTCCGGGTCGAACTCGTCCTGGAACTGATACCCGGGCCCGCCCATGCCGGTGCCCTCCGGGTCACCGCCCTGGATCATGAAACCGTCGATGACCCGGTGGAAGATCGTGCCGTCGTACAGCGGCTCGCCGTCCTCCTGCCCCGACCACTGGATGGAGCCGTCGGCGAGACCCGCGAAGTTCGTCACGGTCAGCGGGGCCTGCTCGGGGAAGAGGGTGAGCGCGATGTCGCCCTCGCTGGTGTGGATGACGGCACGGGACACGTCCGGCACCTCGACGCCGGCCGGGTCGGTCGGCGAACCGCCCGGCCCCTCGGCGGGGGTGCTCTCCGACGCGCCCGGCGGGACGGCGTCGGAGCCCTTGTCGGCGCCGGACCCGGACCCGGTCCCGTCCTCGGAACCGCAAGCGGTCAGCGTCAGCAGCCCGACGCACAGGAACGCCGTCGCCAGACGCCGGTGGGAGCGGATCATGTCGCCAGCCTTCCGAATGCTCGTACAGGAGTGCGCAGCCACATCATGCACCACGGGCGCGCGCCCACGCCTCTCCCGTCCTGCGCGTTCCGCCTCAGTCCTGGAGAAGCGCCCGCCACTCCGGTGAGGCACCGATCTCCGTCAGCTCGTCCAGGCTCAGCGGGCCGACGGCCTCCTCACCGGCACCGGCCGGGACCTCCACGGTCTCCGTGATGTCCAGCGACGAGCCGTCCGCGTAGTAGACGTCGATCATCCAGGTGCCGGCCTCCGGGTCGGGGCACCGCAGGACCTCGGTGCTCTCGTCGCCGGTGGCATACGGCTCGCAGCCGGCGTCGCCCATTCCGGACGGGTCCTCCAGGTCACCGTCGTCCATGCTCCAGCCGTCGGGGAACGAGCCGGGCGCCCACGCGTTGATCTCCACCAGCGCCGTGCTCTCGCCGTCGCCGACCTCCAGCGCGGCATAGCCGGGATACGAGTCGCCGCTGTCGGTGATCTCCAGCCCGGCCGGGGCCAGCTCGCGGAACAGGGCGAGCAGCTCCTGGGGCTCCACCGAGCTGTTCCACCCGGCGTATGCCTCCGGCGCCTCGTACTCCGCGTCCACCTGGTCGAAGACCCGCTGCCACACCGCGTCCTGGACGATCTCCTCCAGGAGGGTCAGCTCCACCGGCGGGACGTCCGGAACCCCGGCGGCGCCCTCGGTCCCCTCCGCGGTCACCGTCATGGTCACCGAGCGGAAGCCCTCGGCCTCCGCGGCCGGGCCGCTCGGGCTCTCCAGCCCGACCCCCCAGGACCGCTGGGCCATCGAGTCGTCGCCGACCGGCACTCCGTCCGGCGCCCCGATCGACAGGTCCTCGGCGCTGTAGTCCATGGTCCGCGAGACGAGCAGGGACCCTCCGTCCAGCTCGGTCTGGTCGCAGGTCGCGCCCGCCTCCTCGTCCCACACCGAGCAGCCCGCGTCGGCGCGCCAGTCCTCGCTCTGCCAGCGCGTCAGGTCGAGATCGATGGTGAAGCTGACCCCCGCGCCGTCCTCGGCGACGAGCGACACATGGGGGTCGGCGGTGGTCGCGGGTCCGGCCGCGCCCAGCACCTCGCTCACCGTGTAGGAGTCCGGCAGCATCTCGGTCAGGGTCTCGATCATGTCCTGACCGGTCTCCGGCGGAGCCGCGGTCACCTGGCCGTCGTCCCCCAGACCCGGCAGATAGACGGCGCCCACGGCGATCGCCGTCGCCGAGACGGTGCCGCCGAGCACTCCGGCCCGGCGCCGCCACAGCCGCGCCCGGCCTCGCCGCATCCCGCTCTCCGCCAGGGCCTGGGGATCGTGATGAAACCCGTTCCCCGTCTGGCGCAGCATGGCGCTGAACTCCCGCTCGAGATCCGTGTAGTCGTCGTTCGTCATCGCTGGGTCCTCCTTCCTGGGCTTGCGTCGGCCCTGCTCAAGCGGTCAGCTCCGCGAAGCCCGTGTCACCGAGCTGGGTGCGGAGCTTGCTCAGCGCGCGGCTGCTCCGGGTGCGGACGGCGCTGGAACTGGTGCGGAGGATCTCGGCGGTCTGCTCCACGCTGAGGTCCTCCCAGAACCGCAGCACCAGGACGGCGCGGTCCAGGCGCGGCAGCTCCGCCAGCGCCTGAAGCAGCGTGACCCGCAGCGGTGAGTCCCCCTGCTCGACCGTCTGCTCGGGGAGGCGCACCACCGGACTCTCACCGCTGCTGCGGCGCCTGCGGTGCGCCAGATAGACCCGGACCAGCACGGTCTGGGCATAGGCGGCCGGATTGTCGATGCACTTCCTCCGGCCCCACGCAATGTACATGCGGCCGAGGGTCTCCTGCACGAGATCCTCCGCGAGGTGGGTGTCCCCACTGGTGAGCAGGCAGGCCGACCGGTAGAGCGCGGATCCGCGGCGTGTGGCGAAGTCGTGGAACTCCTCCAGATCACGCTTCTTCATCCGCTCCCCCTCGCGATCGGCCTGCCCTGTCGTGCCCCTGCACTCCTACTGATGCGTGAGCCGGTCACTTATGTTGCACCAGTGGGCCATCCTTTTCCGGCCGGGTCCGGTCCGTGACCGGTCAGCCGAGGAGCGCGCGCCACTCGTCGGCGGAGGCGATGCCGGTCAGCTCCGCCAGGGTGAGGGGAGCGGCGTTGTCCCCGGTGTCATCGCTCTGGGTGATGTCCAGCGAGGAACCGTCCGGGTAGTAGACCGCGGCCCACCACAGCGCCACCGGGTCGTCCTCGCCGGTCGACGGCCACGAGCAGGAGACGATCTCGGTGCCGTCGTTCAGCACCTCGGTCTCGCAGTCGGGGCCCT
Source organism: Streptomyces specialis (assembly GCF_001493375.1). GTDB lineage: Bacteria > Actinomycetota > Actinomycetes > Streptomycetales > Streptomycetaceae > Streptomyces > Streptomyces specialis. The sequence continues at coordinate 318,523 of NZ_LN929895.1, read as the reverse complement.
CGGTCCCGGCCGGCTCGGTACCGTCGCCGCCCTCGATCCCGTCGGGACCGACCGCCGAGAGGTCGACCTCGCTCTCGTAGGACTCCACGGACAGCTCGGCCGCCGACTCGCCCTCCTCGATGGCGCTCAGCCCGCTGTCCGCGTCCCAGGTGGTGATGTCGATCTGCGCCGGGCCGTTCCCGTCGTCGATCGTCAGCGACGCCCAGCCCGGCTCGTCGTCCTCGCCGTCGGTGATCTCCAGGCCCTCCGGCGCCAGCTCGCGGAAGGTCGCGCGCAGCTCGGCGGCCGGGATGTCGCTGCTGGGCTCGTCCGACCAGTCCTCCGGCGGCCCGTACTGCTCGTCCGCCGCGTCCAGCACGTCCTGCCAGACGGGCTCCTGGACTATCTCCGCGAGCTCGTCGATGTCGACCGGCGGGGTGTAGGAACCGGGGTCACCGGTCTCCGTGAAGTCCTTGTAGAGCGACAGCGAGACCGCGCGACCGCCCGGCTCGTCCAGCCCGGAACCGCCGGGGCCCTCCAGGTAGACGTCCCAGCTCCGGCCCGACCAGGGATCGACGCCCTCCTCGGGAACGCCCTCCTCGTCCCACTCCCAGGTGATCAGCGAGAGCACGGAGCCGTCAGGCAGCTCGGTCTCCTCGCAGGTGGCACCGTCCTCCGGCACAAGCCCCCACGACGCGCAGCCGGAGTCCGCCCGCCAGTCGTCCGTCGCCCACCGGTACAGCCCGAGGTCGACCGACGCCCCGCCCGCGCCGTCCTCGACCTGAAGCGACGCGTACGGGTCGGAGACCACGTCCAGGCCCTCGCCCTCGGAACCCGTGATCTCCACACCCTCCGGCAGCAGCGCGGTCAGCGCCTCGATCAGCTCCTCGCCGGTGCGGGGGGTCTCCGACCCCTCCGCCCCGTAGCTCGGCTGGATGGCGGCGGCCGTGCTCACCGCCGCGAGCGTCGCTATCGCGGCGGACAGCCCCAGGCGCCGGCTCCAGCGCGGCTTGCGTCCCGCTACCCCGTTGATCATTCCCGTACCCCTCCGTCGGTCTCGGCTCGCCGCCGGTGATCCGCGGCTCGCCCCGTTACCCCTGTTGATGCGGTGGGGCCGGGAGAATGTTGCGGACGACTTTCGCCGCGCCCGGTGCCACGCCGCGGACGGCACCACGGAAGGCACCACGGAAGGCATCACGGAAGACATAGGGCAGGCACCGGGCAGGCGTCCGGGAAGAGGGGCCGGGGGCACGGAGGTTGATAGCCTGGCGGGACACCCATCGCCCGCGCATCAGGGGTTCCTCTTGACGGATTCTCTCGCTCTCGGTCCCAGTTGGCTGGACCCGGAGCAGCTCATCGAGGCTTTCGGCCTGATCGGCATCCTGGTCGTCGTCTTCGCCGAGTCGGGCCTGCTCATCGGCTTCTTCCTGCCGGGCGACTCGCTGCTGTTCACGGCCGGGCTGCTGGTCTCCACCGACCAGTACCTGCACTATCCGCTGTGGCTGATGTGCGTGCTGATCTCGGTGGCGGCGGTGCTCGGCGACCAGGTGGGGTACCTCTTCGGCCGCAAGGTCGGCCCGGCCCTCTTCAACCGGCCGGACTCCCGCCTGTTCAAGCAGGAGAACGTGGAGAAGGCCCACGTGTTCTTCGAGAAGCACGGCCCGAAGTCGCTGGTCCTGGCCCGCTTCGTACCGATCGTGCGCACGTTCACGCCGATCATCGCGGGCGTGTGCCGGATGGACTACCGCGCGTTCGTCACGTTCAACATCATCGGCGGTGTGCTGTGGGGCGCGGGCGTGACGCTGCTGGGCGCCGCGCTGGGCAAGGTCGACTTCGTGCGCGAGCACGTCGAGCTGATCCTGATCCTCATCGTGCTGCTGTCGGTCGTGCCGATCGCCATCGAGTACCTGCGCGCCCGGCGCGCGGGCCGGAGCACCGCCGCGTCGGGGAACGCCGAACCGCCCCAGGCCGCGACGGGCCAGGGGCGGGACGCCCACCGCTGAGGCCGCGGGGCCTCAGCTCTGCTGAGCCGGCCTCGGCTCCTCGACGGGCCGGGCGCCGGCCACGTCGCCGGGCGCGGACTGGATCGTCTTCGCCACCGTCGGAGCCTGCGGCTCGCCCCCCTGGGGCGGGGTCGCGGCGCTCTCGGCCTTCAAGGCCGCCGTCTCGCTCTTGAGGATGCGCGCGGACTTGCCCAGCGAGCGGGCGATGTCCGGCAGGCGCTTCGCCCCGAAAACGAGCAGCACGACGATGGCGAGGAGAATGAGCTCCCTGGCACCGATCTGACCCATGACTTCCACCTCCAAGGGAACGTAACCGAACGTCCCATATCAGGCGCCACGGTAGCGCGCCCCAGGTAAAGATGACACAAATCCCCGGCCAATACACCGGGGCCCGACCGGTCAAAGTCGGACAAAAACATAAGAATCGGATTCCGCCGTGGTCCGGTCAGAAGATCACGAGGGAACGGCCGCCCTTGCCCGCCGCCATCCGGTCGAACGCCTCCTGGACGTCGCCCAGCCCGATCCGGTCGGTGACCAGGGCGTCGAGGTCGAGGCGTTCGGTGCGGACCAGATCGGCGAGGACCGGGATGTCGCGGGCCGGGTCGCTGTTGCCGTAGACGCAGCCGGACAGGGTGCGGGCGAAGTGGAAGATCTCCATCGCCGAGAGCGTCAGCTTGTCGTCCTTGCCCCCCACGCCGACGACCGTCGTGTGGCCGCCGCGGCGGGTCGAGGACCAGGCGGTGCGGATCACATCCGCCCGGCCGACGCACTCGATGGCGTGGTCGGCGCCGTGGCCGCCGGTGAGTTCGCGGACCGCGCGGGCCGTCCGGTCGTCGGCGAGCAGGAACGCGGTCGCGCCGTGGCGCAGCGCCAGCTCCTCCTTCTCCGGGGAGATGTCCACCGCGATGACCGGGTCGGCCCCGGCGATCCGCGCGGACTGGAGCACGGAGAGGCCGACCCCGCCGAGGCCGTAGACGACCACGGACTCGCCGGCGCGGATCCGCGCCGCGTTGTGGACGGCGCCGTAGCCGGTGAGCACCGCGCAGCCCAGCAGGGCCGCGGTCGTCAGCGGCACGCCGGGCGGCAGGGGCAGCACCGCGCGTTCGGCGACGACGGTCTCCTCGGCGAACGCGCCGGTGCCCAGGCCCGGGTAGACCGGGGTGCCGTCGCCGAGCGTGGCGTACGGGGCCGCCGCGCCGTCGAGGGCGTGCTCGCACAGCCAGGGCTCGCCCAGCTCGCACAGGTGGCAGTTCCCGCACGCGGGCGCCCAGTTGAGCAGCACGGCGTCACCGGGCCGGACCGACTCGACGCCCTCGCCGACCGCGACCACGGTGCCCGCGCCCTCGTGGCCGAGCACGACCGGGGCGAGGGTGCGCAGCACGCCCTTCGCGAGGGACAGGTCCGAGTGGCAGACACCGGCGGCGGCCACCTTGACGCGGACCTGGCCCGGCCCCGGCTCGGGCAGCGCGATGTCGACGAGTTCGAGCGGGGCGCCCACGGCGGGCAGCAGAACGGCCTGGACCATCGGGTGTTCCTCGATTCTCAGCGGCGGTGAAGACGCGGGACGACTCGGAAGACGCGGCACAGCGCGGGAAGGCGTCAGAACTGAAGGGACTGCGTCTGGAGGAACTCCTCCAGCCCGAACCGGCCCATCTCGCGCCCCACCCCGGAGTTCTTGTACCCGCCGAACGGCGCCGCCGGGTTGAACGCGCCGCCGTTGATGTCGATCTGCCCGGCCTCCATCCGCCGGGCGAACGCGGCGGCCTCGGCCGGGTCCGCCGCCCAGACGCCGCCGGACAGACCGTAGTCGGTGCCGTTGGCGATCTCCAGGGCGTGCTCCGCGTCCCGGTAGCGCAGGATCGACAGGACAGGGCCGAAGATCTCCTCCCGGGCGATGGTCATCCCGGGCTCGACGTCGGCGAAGACCGTGGGCCGCACGTAGTAGCCCTTGTCCAGGCCCTCCGGCGCCTCGGCGCCACCGGCGACCAGGCGCGCGCCCTCGCGCACGCCGGTCTCGATGTAGGCGCGTACGCGCTCCCGCTGCACGGCGCTGACCAGCGGGCCGAGGCGGGTGGAGCGGTCGGTGGGGTCGCCCGGCACGTAGCCCTCGGCGCTCTTGGCGGCCAGCTCGACGGCCTGGTCGTAGTCGGCGTCGCTGACCAGCATCCGGGTCCAGGCGCTGCACGTCTGCCCGGCGTTGAGGAAGGCGTTGCCGACGCCGACCTTCACGGCCCGGGTCAGGTCGGCGCCGGGCAGGATGACGTTGGCCGACTTGCCGCCGAGCTCCAGGGCGACCCGCTTGATGCCCCGGCCCGCGGCGGCGCCGATGCGGCGGCCGACGGCCGTGGAGCCGGTGAACGAGACGACGTCCACGCCGTCGTGCTCGGCCAGCGCCGCGCCCGCGACCGTGCCGAGGCCGGTGACCAGGTTGAACGTGCCGGCCGGCAGGCCCGCGTCGTGGACGATCGAGGCGAAGAGCCGGGCGGTCAGCGGTGTGTTCTCGGCGGGCTTGAGGACCACCGGGCAGCCGGCGGCGAGCGCGGGCAGGACCTTGGCGACGATCTGGTGCAGCGGGTAGTTCCAGGGGGTGATCGCGCCGACGACGCCGGCCGGCTCGTAGTACACCGTCGAGTTCCCCACCTTCTCCTCGAAGGGGAACTCGGCCAGCACCTCCAGGACCGACGTGGCCACCGCGACCGGCAGCGTGCTGTGCAGGGCCTGGGCCAGCCGGAGGGGCGAGCCCAGCTCGGCCACGACGGTGGCGGCGATCTCGTCCTGGTGGGAGGCGATTCCGTCGCGCAGCCGGGTCAGGGCGGCGAGCCGCTCGTCGCGCGGGGTCGCGCGCCAGGCGCCGGCGGCGGAGCGGGCGGCGGCGACGGCCGCGTCGACGTCCTCGGCGGTGCCCGCGGGGACGGTGGCGATGACCTCCTCGGTGGCCGGGTTCACCACCTCGATCACCTCGCCGGAGCCGGCGGCCGGGCGCCAGGCGCCGTCGATGTAGTGCCCCTCGTGAGCCTGCATGCGTGTCGCTCCGCTTCTGTCCGGTCGGCGTCGGTCCGGCCACCGCCCACAAATTAGCATTGCTAGTTAATTGTGGAGGCGGTCGCGGTCACAAGCGCACCGCGCCGTGATCCGGCTCACCCGGCCCGGGAACGGACGGCCGGCCGGAGCCAGGGGACGCGCCGAGGCCGGGTCAGGACGCCTTGAGCAGAGCGCCCTCGCGCCATCTCAGCACCTTGTCGAACGTCACGACCGCCCCGCCCGTCCCCGGCTGGCTGTCATAACGGACCCGGTCCGCCAGCGCCTCGATCAGCCGCAGCCCCCGCCCGCCCGTCGCCAGCTCCCGCGGCTCGCGCCGCCCGGCGAGCGGGATGGTCGCCCCGGCCGGGAAGCCGGGTCCGCCGTCCGTCACCTCGATCCGGCAGACGTCCCCGTGGATCGACGCCGTCACCCGGTACACCTCGGTGTGGTCACCGGCGTGCTGCACCGCGTTCGAACACGCCTCGGAGAGCGCGACACACACCTCGTGCGAGATGTCGGCGTCCACCCCCGCGGTCTCCATGGCGCCGAGCAGAAGCCGCCGCGCGAGCGGGACGCTGGCCGCTTCGCGCCGCAGTTGGAGAGACCACCAGATGCTCATGCTCCAGCCTCCTGGCCGCGGCTCGACATATCTGTAGGTATTGCCTACCTCGGTGGACCGTAAGCGCTCGCCCCCCTGAACACCCCTCGTTCGGCGGATGTATCGGGGCCTAGAGGTCGATATAGCCACACTCCGGTAAGGGTGATGATCCGCACTTCCGTACGAGGTCAGGGCCCCGGTGCCTTGCCAAGCGATGGTGCGGTGAGATGATGACGCCGCCATGCGTGCCGGAGCTGATATGCGACTGCTGCGAGCCGCGGTCTTCGCCGCGGCCTGCGCCACGCTGGCCGCCGCCGGGCATCTGTCCGCGACCGGCCTCGCGGTTCCGCTCTGGATCATGGCCGCCGGCTGGGCCGCCGCGTTCACCGTCGCGCTTCCGCTGGCCGGCCGCGAACGCCGCTCCGCGCCCGCGCTCGCCGCCGTCCTCGGCGTCGCGCAGCTCGCCCTCCACGTCCTGTACCACCTCGGCCAGCACGGCACGCTCGGCGTCCTCGGCAGCACCGGGGCGGCGAACGGCGGCACCGGGGCGGCCGGGCTCGCCGCCCGGCTGCTGTGCAGCGACGGGACCGCGAACCTCAGCGAGGCCCAGGCCATCGGCATGCTCCGGGCCGCCGGGCTCGACCCGCACGCCGGGCACGGCCACACGAACGCCGCCGCGGCCACCGGGAACGTCGGCTGCCTCGGGGACGCCATCGCCTCCCTCGCCTCCTGGCCGATGCTGTTCGGCCACCTGCTGGCCGCCATCGCCGCCGGCTGGCTGCTGCGGCGCGGCGAGGCCGCCCTGTGGCGGCTCGTGCGGCTCTCCACCCACCTGCCGCCGCTGCGGCGCGCGCTGCGCCTGGCGCGCGTGGTGTCCGGCGGCGGCCCGCGCGGGTACGCGCCCGCGCCGTGTCTGCCGCGCGCCGCCGACGGCGCGTTGCTGCCCGCCGCGCGCGGGACCGTGCTGGCGAGCGCCGTCAGCCGCCGCGGTCCGCCCGCGTGCGCGGCGCACCGTATGACTCTCGCGGCCTGACGCACTCCCCGGACCTCCGCTCCCCGGCTCGCCGGAACGGAGACGGACGAGGGTGTCGTCGCCGCGCGTTCGACATCCCTTTCGTCCACCACACCTCTCTGTGGAGTGCTCATATGACCCGCACGCGCGTCGTCGCCTGCTCCGTCGCCACCGCCCTGACCGCCGGGGCGTTCCTCGCGTTCACCGCTCCCGCCGCGTCCGCGCACGTCGGGGTGGACCCCGACCAGGCCGAGCAGGGCGGTTACAGCACCATCAACATCAGGGTTCCCAACGAGCGGGACAACGCTTCGACCGTCGGCCTGGAGGTCCACCTCGACCTGGAGCACCCGGTGGCCTCCGTGCAGCCGCAGCCGGTGCCCGGATGGGAGATCGAGATCGAGACGGCGGAGCTGGACGAGCCGCTGGACGTCCACGGCAGCGAGATCACCGAGGTGCCCAGCGTCATCAGGTGGACGGGCGGCGAGATCGAGCCCGGGATGTTCCAGCAGTTCCCGATCTCGGTCGGGCCGCTGCCGGACGACGTGGACCAGCTCCTGTTCAAGGCCATCCAGACCTACGACAACGACGAGGTCGTGCGCTGGATCGAGGAGCCCGTCGAGGGCGAGCCCGAGCCCGAGCACCCGGCGGCCGTGCTCTCCCTGACCGCCGGTGACGGCGACGACCACGCCGCGGACGGCGGGCACGAGGACGCCGACGACCACGCCGACGACACCGACACCGACACCGACGCCGACGCCGCGGACGACGAGACCGGGAACGGCGACGACGACACGGCCGCCGCCGAGTCCGGTGACGACGACGCGACCGACACCACCGCCCGCGTCCTGGCGGGTATGGGCATCGCCGTGGGCGTGGCCGGGGTCGCGTTCGGCGTCCTCGCGGGCCGCCGCCGCACCACGGGGTCCTGACCCTCGTTCCCCGTCGTTCCCCGTCGTTCCCCAGCGGGGCGGACCACCCGTCAGCGGTCCGCCCCGCACCCCCCACGAACAGCAACCGACAGAAATCGACACCCGATCATGCACCTGCGCAGAATCAGCACCGCCCTCGTCGCCACCGTCACCGCCCTGGCCCTCGCGGCCTGCGGAAGCGACGGCGGTGACGACGGCGGCGACGGCGACCACGCCCACGACGGCTCGGCCGCCGAGGTCTCCGGCGGCGGTGGCGAGGACGAGGGCACCGTCCTCGACCAGCCCTTCGACAAGCCGGAACTCGTCCTCACCGACACCAACGGCGACCCGTACGACTTCGTCGCCGAGACCGCCGGCCACGCCACCCTGCTCTACTTCGGCTACACCCACTGCCCCGACATCTGCCCGCTCACCATGAGCAACATCGCCGTCGCCGCCGCCACCCTCAGCGAGGAGCAGCGCGCCGACCTGCGGGTCGTCTTCGTCACCACCGACCCCGAACGCGACACCCCCGAGTCGCTCGGCGCCTGGCTCCAGGCCCAGGACCCGGACTTCACCGGTCTCACCGGCGACTTCGCCACCGTCCAGGAGGCGGCCCGCGCCCTCGGGGTCCATATCGAGCCGTCCTACGAGGACGAGAACGGCGAGATCGTCTCCACCCACGGCACGCAGGTCGTCGCCTTCCTGCCCACCGACGACAAGGCCCACGTCATCTACACCGAGGGCGTCACGGCCCAGACGTTCGAGCGGGACCTGCCCGCGCTGCTCGCCGGAGAGCTGCCGTGACAGCCGCGACGCGCGCCCGCGCCGCGACGGCCGCCGCCGCCCTCGCGTGCGCCCTGACCCTCACCGCCTGCGGAAACGGCGACGGTGACGGGGGCGGCGACGGGGGCGGTCCCGAACTGACCGTCACCGGCGCCTTCATCCCCGAGCCCGCCACCGGCGACATGGCCGGCGGCTTCCTCACCGTCGAGAACGCCGGGGACACCGACGACGCCCTCGTCGCCGCAACCAGCGACATCGCCGGCAGCGTCGAGATCCACGAGACCGTCGACAACGCCATGCGCCGGGTGGACTCGCTGCCCGTCCCCGCCCGCGGCGCGCTGCACCTGTCCCGGGGCGGGAACCACCTGATGTTCCTCGACCTCACGCACCAGCCGGCCGAGGGCGACACCGTGTCCGTCGAGCTGCACTTCGCGACCTCGGACCCGATCACCCTGAACGTGCCGGTCGAAGCCGCCACCCACACCGGGGAGTGACCCGCCAGCCATGACCACCACCGCCCCCGCTCGTCGCCGCTCACCGGCCGTGCCGTTACTGATCGCCGTCGTCACGGCGTTCGTCGCCGTGCTGCTGGGCGCCACGCCCGCCGCCGCGCACTCCTCGCTCATCGGCAGCAACCCGGCGGACGGGGAGGTGGTGGACACGGCGCCCGGAGTCGTCGCCCTCAGCTTCTCCGAACAGGTCGCCGTCTCCGGCGACGCCATCCGCGTCCTGGACCCCGCCGGCGAGCGCGTCGACAGCGGCGACGTGACGGACGAGGGCGGCAACACCCACAGCGTCACCCTCCGGGCCGGTCTGGGCGACGGCACGTACACCGTCGCGTGGCAGGCGATCTCCGCCGACAGCCACCCGGTCTCGGGCGCGTTCACGTTCTCGATCGGCGCCCCCTCGGCCACCAGCGTGCAGCTCCCCGACCAGGCCGTGGGCGAGGGGACCGTCGGGCTCCTGTACGACGTCGCCCGTTACGCCGCCTACGCCGGGTTCGTGCTGCTGACCGGCGCCTGCGCGTTCGTCCTGCTCTGCCGCCGCGAGGCCGCCGCCGTGCCCGTCGTCCAGCGCGTCACCCTCACCGGCTGGACCACGCTCACCGCCGCCACCATCGCGCTGCTGCTCCTGCGCACCCCCTACACCACCACCGGGCGCCTCGCCGACGCCTTCGACCTCGGCGGTCTGCGGGACGTCATCGACACCAAGACCGGGACCGCCCTGGTGACCCGGCTCCTGCTGGTCGCCGCCGCCGGGGTGCTCATCGCGCTCCTGCACGGCGGCTACGCCCGCATCGTCACCGCCCCGCCCGACGACCGCGACGAGGAGCACGACGTCCGCGTCCGCGACCTCACCTTCGGTCTCGCGCTCGGCGGCGCCATCCTCGCCGCCGGTCTGGCCGCCACCTGGGCCCTGGCCGAGCACGCCTCCACCGGCCGGCAGACCTCCGTGGCCATCCCGGCGGACATCCTCCACCTGCTCGCCGTCGGCGCCTGGCTCGGCGGGCTCGCCACCCTGCTGGCCCTGCTCCGCGGCGGGCCCGCCGTGCCGCGCGAGGCCGTCCGCCGTTTCTCCACGCTCGCCCTCACCAGCGTCTCCGTCCTGGTGGTCACCGGCCTGTACCAGGCGTGGCGGCAGGTCGGCTGGTCCTGGTCGGCGCTCACCGAGACGCAGTACGGGCGGCTGCTGCTGCTCAAGGTCGCCCTCGTCGGCGCGCTGCTCGCGGTCGCCTGGACCTCCCGCCGCTGGACCGCCCGCCTCGGGGACACGGCCGCGCCCGAGGCCGGGCCCGACGCCGTTCCCGATGCCGGTGAGGAGGCCGGTGAGGAGGCCCGTGAGGAGGCCGAGGCGGACGGGGACGCCGGGCCCGGCCGTGCCGCGCAGCTCGCCCGCCAGCGGGCCGCCGTGCTGCGGGCCCGGGACCGCAAGGCCCGCGACGCCGATCCGGAACGGGCCGCGCTGCGCCGTTCCGTCTTCACCGAGGCCGCCATCGCCGCCGTCGTCCTCGCCGTCGCCACCTGGCTCAGCGCCACCACCCCCGCCCACACCGAGGCCGACGACGACGCCAGGTCCATGGGCTACGAGGCGCCCGAGCCCGTCTCCGTCGAGCTGCCCTACGACACCGGCGGCGAGGCGGGCCAGGGCACCGCCTGGATCGACGTCTCCCCCGCCCGCACCGGCGACAACACCCTCCAGATCCAGCTCGTCGACGCCGAGGGCCGCCCGGCCGCCGCCGAGGAGGTCCGCGTCGCGGTCACCCTCCCCGACGAGGACATCGGCCCGCTGCGCTTCGAGCCCTTGCGGACCGAGGCCGGCCAGTGGACCGTCACCGGGCTCCAGTTCCCCCGCCCCGGCGCCTGGGAGCTGGCCCTGACGCTCCGCACCTCGGACATCGACCAGGTGACCGAGACCATCACGCTTCCCATCGAGTGAGCACCATGACCGAACGTTCCACCCCGCTCTCCCGCCGCCGCCTGCTCACCACCGCGGGCGGCGCGGGAGCGGCCGGACTCGCCGTCGGCACCACCACCGGCGCCCTGGCCCACTCGGCGGCGACCGCCGACGACGAGCCGGCCCTGTCCACGCTCGGCAGCACCGCCGTCCCCTTCCACGGGACCCGCCAGCCGGGCATCACCACCCCGCTCCAGGCCCACGGCCACCTCGTGACGTTCGACCTCGCCCCCGCCTCCGGGCGCCGCGAGGCCGCCGCCCTGATGCGCCGCTGGTCCGAGCTGGCCGCCGACCTCATGGCCGGACGCGCCACCGGCACCGACACCGCCGTCGCCCGCGACGCCGGCCCGTCGTCCCTCACCGTCACCTTCGGCTTCGGCAACAGCTTCTTCGACGCCACCGGCCTCACCGACCACCGGCCCGCCGGGCTCGACCCGCTGCCGCGCTTCTCCAGCGACGCCCTCGACGAGCGCCGCTCCCACGGCGACATCTGGGTGCAGATCGGCGCCGACGACGCCCTGGTGGCGTTCCACGCGCTGCGCGCCCTGCACCGGGCCGCCGACGAGACCGCCGCGCTGCGCTGGCAGATGACCGGGTTCAACCGCAGCCCCGGCGCCACCGACCGGCCGATGACCACCCGCAACCTCATGGGCCAGCTCGACGGCACCAACAACCCCCGGCCCGAGGACGAGGACTTCGAGGAACGGATCTTCGTCCCCGCCGACGGCGACCCCGCCTGGATGGCGGGCGGCTCGTACGCCGTCTTCCGCCGCATCCGCATGCTGCTGGACGACTGGGAGGAGCGCCCGGCCGAGGAGCAGGAACGCGTCATCGGGCGCCGCAAGGCCGACGGTGCGCCGCTGACCGGCGACAGCGAGACCACCCCCGTCGATCTGGCCGCCACCCACGCCGACGGCACGCCCGTCATCGCCGCCAACGCCCATGTCCGCGTCACCGCGCCCGAGTCGAACGGCGGCGCGGCGATGCTGCGCCGCTCGTTCTCGTTCCACGACGGCTTCCGGGACGACGGAGCACCGGACGCCGGGCTGCTCTTCGTCGCCTGGCAGGCCGATCCGTTGCGCGGCTTCGTCCCCGTGCAGCGGAAGCTGGACCGGGGCGACGCGCTGTCGCCGTTCATCCGGCACGAGGCCAGCGGCCTGTTCGCGGTGCCGGGCGGCGCGGCGGAGGGGGAGTACGTGGGGCAGGCCCTGCTCGAAGGAGCGTGACGGTCCGGACACCCTCCAGGTTCAGGGACTGAGACGGCGGGCAGGGAACGGACCGGCGGGGCTACGGTTGCGCCATGACAGCCGCAAGCCGTTATACCTACCTCGGCCCCGCAGGCACCTTCACCGAAGCCGCGCTCCGCACCCTCCCCGAGGCCGCCACGCGCGAGCTGGTGCCCATGATCTCCGTGCCCGCCGCGCTCGACGCCGTGCGCTCGGGGGAAGCGGCGGGCGCGCTGGTCCCGATCGAGAACTCGGTGGAGGGCGGGGTCTCCGCCACCGTGGACGAGCTGGCCTCGGGCGAGCCGCTGATGATCTACCGCGAGGTGCTGCTGCCGATCGCGTTCGCGCTGCTGGTCCGGCCCGGCACGGTGATCGAGAACATCAAGACGGTGACCGGTCACCCCGTGGCGCAGCCGCAGGTGCGGGGCTGGCTGGAGCGTTTCCTGCCGGAGGCGCAGTGGGAGTCGGCGCTGTCGAACGCGGACGGCGCGCGGCTGGTGCAGGAGGGGCGGTACGACGCGGCGTTCGCCGGGGAGTTCGCGGCCTCGACCTACAACCTCGAACCGCTGGTCACCGACATCCACGACGCGCACAACGCCACCACCCGCTTCGTGCTGGTCGGCCGCCCGGCCCGGCCGGCGGCGCCGACCGGCGCGGACAAGACGTCGGTGGTGCTGTGGCTGCGGGCCGACCACCCGGGCGCGCTGCTGGAGGCGCTCCAGGAGTACGCGACGTGCGGCGTGAACCTGGTCCGCATCGAGTCACGGCCCACGGGCCGGGGCATCGGGCAGTACAGCTTCTCGGTGGACTGCGAGGGGCACATCTCGGAGCGGCGGGTCGGCGAGGCGCTGATGGGCCTGAAGCGGCTGTGCGCCGATGTGCGGTACCTGGGGTCGTATCCGCGCCACGACAGCGTCGAGCCGACGGTGATGACGGGGACGACGGACGCCGATTTCCTGCGGGCGGCGGACTGGCTGACGCGCTGCCTGGACGGCAGGCCGGGCGGGCGGAAGGGCTGAACCGGGCCGGTCGCGGGGGTGGCGTCCGGCGGGCCGCGGGGTGTCCGGAAAGTTATCCACAGGACACCCTCCGTGCCTGTGTACAAGTCGACACGGCGAACCGGACATTATCGACATGTGGCCCTTTCGATTATGAAGCGACCCACAGGTGTGCGGATCACGATTCGTCACCCCACGCATCCGGAGTAACCCCTGCGCGTGACATATTTCCCTCCGCAGGCGTGTGTGAAGGGGGTTCGGGTGGGGAATTCTCCGCCGCACACCGCCGGCCCCCCGGGCCGTCCACCGCGTCATCCACAACCCCCCACCAGCCTGTGGATAACTTGGGCCGTCCCCGCGCTGACCTGTGGATTTCTCCACGGCTGCCATTCCGGCAAAACACCCCAAAAGCCGCTCCTGGCTTTTCCGGTTCAGCCCCTCGCACCCACCCCGGTAGCCTGGGCCCGTGATTGACCTTCGCCTGCTCCGTGAGGACCCCGACCGAGTGCGCGCCTCCCAGCGCGCCCGTGGAGAGGACGTCGGCCTCGTCGACGCGCTGATCTCCGCCGACGAGCGGCGCCGGTCGTCCAGTTCCCGCTTCGACGAGCTGCGCGCCGAGCAGAAGCAGCTCGGCAAGCGCGTCCCGCGCGCCCAGGGCGACGAGAAGGCCGCCCTGCTGGCCCGCGCCGGCGAGCTGGCCGCCGAGGTCAAGGCCGCCGACGCCGAGCGCGACGAGGCGGCGGCCGAGGCCCAGCGGCTGCTGCTCCAGTTGGGCAACATCGTGCACCCCGACGTTCCCGTGGGCGGCGAAGAGGACTTCACCGTCCGGGAGACGCACGGCACGATCCGCGACTTCGAGGCCGAGGGCTTCACCCCCAGGGACCACCAGGAGCTCGGCCACATCCTCGGCGCCATCGACACCGAACGCGGCGCGAAGGTCTCGGGCTCCCGCTTCTACTACCTGACCGGCATCGGCGCCCTGCTGGAGCTGGCCCTGGTCAACGCGGCCATCGCGCAGGCGACCGAGGCCGGGTTCGTTCCGATGCTCACGCCCGCCCTGGTCAAGCCGCGCGCCATGGAGGGCACCGGCTTCCTCGGCCAGGCCGCGCAGGACGTGTACCACCTGGACAAGGACGACTTCTACCTCGTCGGCACCTCCGAAGTCCCGCTCGCCGCCTACCACATGGACGAGATCCTGGAGGCGGACCAACTCCCCCTGCGGTACGCGGGCTTCTCACCGTGCTTCCGCCGCGAGGCCGGCTCCTACGGCAAGGACACCCGGGGCATCTTCCGCGTCCACCAGTTCGACAAGGTGGAGATGTTCTCCTACGTCGCCCCGGAGGACGCGGAGGCCGAGCTGGCGCGGCTGCTGGAGTGGGAGAAGCAGTGGCTGACGTCGCTGGAGCTGCCGTTCCGGGTCATCGACGTGGCCAGTGGCGACCTGGGGGCGTCGGCCGCCAGGAAGTTCGACTGCGAGGCGTGGATCCCGACGCAGGGCAAGTACCGGGAGCTGACCTCGACGTCCAACTGCGCCGAGTTCCAGGCCCGTCGGCTGGCGATCCGGATGCGGACCAAGGACGCCGGCATCCGCCCGCTCGCCACGCTCAACGGCACGCTCTGCGCGGTCCCGCGCACCATCGTCGCCCTCCTGGAGAACCACCAGCGGGCCGACGGCTCGGTCCGGGTCCCGGCGGTGCTGCGGCCCTGGCTCGGCGGGCGCGAGGTGCTGGAGCCGGTGGCGAAGTGAGTCCCGAGGCGTCGTTCGCGCAGCGGTTCCCGTACCGGCTGGTGGCGACCGACCTCGACGGGACGCTGCTGCGCAGCGACCACACCATCTCCCAGCGGACGCGTGACGCGCTCGTCGCCGCGCAGGCGGCGGGCGCGGAGCATCTGGTGGTCACCGGCCGGGCGGTGGCCGGGACGCGGCACATCCTGGACGACCTCGGGTACCGGGGTCTGGCCGTGTGCGGCCAGGGGGCGCAGCTCTACCACGCCGGGGAGCACCGCCTGTTGACGTCGGTGACGCTGGACCGCGCGGTGGCGCGGTGGGCGGTGGAGCGTCTGGAGGCCGACCTCGGCCCGATCGCGGTGGCCGTCAACCGGGACGGGCTGGACGGGAAGATCGTGATGGACGACCGGTTCGACCCGGTCGTGCACAGCGGCTTCGCCGGCGCCGACCGCGCGCCGCTCGCGACGGCCGCGATCGACCGTGAACCGCTGTTCGCGGAGCCGCTGATCAAGCTCTACCTCCGGTGCCCCGGCCTGTCGGAGGACGAACTGGCCGTCGCCGCCCGCGCGTCGGTCGGGGAGCGGGTGACGATAGTGGTGTCGGGGCGGGACTTGGTGGAGATGACGCCGCCGGGCCTGACGAAGGCCACGGGATTGTCCCTGGCGGCCCGGCGGTTGGGCGTGAAGGCGGCGGAGACGATCGCGTTCGGCGACATGCCCAACGACATCCCGATGCTGGCATGGGCCGCGCACGGCGTGGCGATGGCCGGGGCGCATCCCGAAGTGCTGGCCATGGCCGACGAGATCACGGCGGGCAACGACGCCGACGGCATCGCGCAGACCCTGGAGCCGCTGCTCCGGCCCGTCAGGCGCTGAGTTATCCACAGGCTGTGCACGGCCGGTGACCTGCGCGGACGCGTTTCCCCTGTGGATGTCAACACCGGCCGTCCACAGCCCGGTTGACCGGTACGGGCGCCGTCATGGCGCGGGGAGGCGGAGGAACGCGGGCGGGACGGCGGCCGTGAGCCAGACGCCGTTGTCGCTGACGTGGAACACGTGGCCCGCCGTGTGCATCCCGGCCGCGTCCACGGTGAGGATCACCGGCCGGCCGCGACGGGCGCCGACGCGGGCCGCCGTCTCGCGGTCGGCGGAGAGGTGCACATGCCGGCGGGCCATGGGCCGCAGTCCCTCGTCGCGGATCGCGGGGAGGAACCGGGCGACCGTGCCGTGGAAGAGCGACGCGGGCGGCTCGGCGGGCGGCAGGCCCAGATCGACGGCGACCGTGTGGCCCTGACTGGCGCGGATCCGGGTGCCGCCGGGGTCGATGGCGTAGCGGCGCTTGTCGTTGTGCGCCACCACGTGGTCCAGCTCGGCGCGGCTGATGGGGAACCCGTCCCGCCGTGCCGCCGCGAGGAGTTCGCCGATGTCGGTCCAGCCGCGCGGGTCGAGGGTGATCCCGATCCGCGCGGGGTCGTGCCGCAGGTGCCGGGAGAGGTACTTCGATATCCGGGTGCTTCGTCCGTCGTCCATGATTCCCGCCAGCCTGCCGCACAACACGCCCGCGCCGCACGCCGATTCCGCCGGCCCGGGTCCCGCCGGGGTCGGGTTATCCCCCGCCCGGCCGGTGGGTCCACCGGATGGAAACGGCACCGGACCGTCTGACAGGCTGGCCCCGCCACACCGTTCGCAGTAGCCAACTCGCCACCTGCCCCGGGGGATTCACCGTCATGCGCTCACGCCGGGCCGTCGTGCTCCCCGGCCTCGCCCTCGCCGCCGCCACGGCCGCCGCGCCCGCCGCCGCGGCCTCCGCCACCACGCGGCCGACGCTGCGGCTGCCCGCGCCGACCGGGCCGTACCGCGTCGGGGCGGTCGCGTTCCGCCTCGTGGACACCGCGCGCCCCGACCCGTGGCGCGCGGACCAGCCGTTCCGCGAGCTGATGGTCGGCGTCCGCTACCCGGTGCCGCCCGCCGAGGCCGCCGCCTTCCCGGTCGCGCCGCACATGCTGCCCGGCGAGGCGTCCGGATTCGCCGCGCTCAACAACCTCGCGGACATCCCGGGCGACGCCGTCGACTGGGCGGCCACGCCCACCCACGCCCACCTGGGAGCGCCCGTGTGCCGGACGGGCGGGCCGTTCCCGGTCGTGCTCCACTCGCCCGGGGTCGCCGACCCCCGCTCCATGGGCACGACCCTCTGCGACGACCTCGCCTCCCGCGGCCACGCCGTGGTGACCGTCGACCACACCTACGACGCCACCGCCGTGCAGTTCCCGGGCGAAGGCGAGCGGGGCCGCGTCGAACACAGCGTTCTGCCGGGGGAGTTCGCCAACGCGTACCCGGACCCGGAGCGGGTGCGGGCGCTGTTGAGGAAGACCCTCGACACCCGGGTCGCCGACATCCGTTTCGTGCTGGACGCGCTGCCCGGTGCCCTGCCCGGGGAGCTGCGCGGCGCGCTGGACTTCGGCCGCACCGGGATGTTCGGTCACTCGGCGGGCGGCTTCGCCGCGCTCCAGACGATGTACGAGGACGACCGCGTCCGCGCGGGCGCCAACCTGGACGGGGTGCTGGCCTACGTCCAGGAGCCGGGCGAGGCCGGACACTTGGCGCCCGTCGCCGCGAACGGCCTGGACCGGCCGTTCCTGTTGCTGGGCAAGGACGGCAACTCCCCGTCCACCGTGCCCTCCTGGGACTCCCTGTGCGCCACCAGCACGGGGTGGCGGCGGACCGTGACCCTCACCGGCACCGCCCACGCCTCGTTCACCGACGCCGAGGCCCTCGTCCCCCAGCTCGCCCGCCACCTGGACCTGCCCCGCGAGACCGTCACCAGGAACATCGGCACCACCCCGCCCGGCCGCGCGCTCGCCGCCCAACGGACCGAGCTGGCCGCCTTCTTCGACCGCGCCCTGCGCTGACCGGCGCGGACGGCGGCGCTACTCGGCGACCCGGAGCACGATCTTGCCGGTGGCACGGCCCGATTCGCTCAACTCGTGGGCCTTCGCCGCCTGTTCCAGCGGCAGGACGGTGTCGATCTCGACGCGCAGACGGCGGGACGCCACCAGCTCGGTGAGGGTCCGCAGACCCGCGTGGTCCGGTTCGACGATGGTGAAGCCGGTCCTGAGCCCGGCGCTCCCCGGGCCGGCGGGCGGGACGTCGTCCGGTGAGGTGAGCGTGACGAGGGTGCCGCCGGGGCGCAGGACACGCAGCGAGCGGGTCGCGTAGTCGCCGCCGACCGTGTCGAGGACCGCGTCCACGTCCCGGACAGCCGTGGTGAAGTCGGTGGTCCGGTAGTCGATCAGCTCGTCCGCGCCGAGCGCGCGCAGCAGCGGGTGCTTGGCCGCCGAGGCGGTACCGGTGACATGGACGCCCAGCGACGCGGCGATCTGGACCGCGAGGTGGCCGACGCCGCCGGCCGCCGCGTGGATCAGGACCCGCTGTCCCGCCCGGAGAGCGGCGGCCTCGGTCAGGGCCTGGAGGGCGGTCAGCCCGGCGAGGGGCAGCGCGGCGGCGCGCACATGGTCGAGCGCGGCGGGCTTGGGGGCGAAGTGGCGCGCGGGCCCGGTGACGAACTCCGCGTAGGCGCCCGCCTGGTGAGGGAAGCGCGGCATGCCGAACACCTCGTCGCCCGGCCGGAACAGGGTCACGCCGACGCCGACCGCCTCGACCACGCCGGAGACGTCGTAGCCGAGGATCACCGGATCGTTCCACAGGCCGAGGCCGCCGTACCGCCGGGACTTCCAGTCGGTCGGGTTGACCCCGGCGGCGTGCACGCGGACCAGGATCTCGGTCGGTCCCGGGACCGGCCGCGGGGTCTCGATCAGGGTGAGGACATCGGGATCGCCCCAGGTGCGGGGGCTGATGGCGCGCATGGTCTCGTTCATGGAACCAGCCTGCGCGGGGGGACGCGCCCTCGGCACTGGCCGGATGGCCATGATGTGACAGGATCTGGCCATGGCCCCGCCCCGGTCCACGGCCCCGCACCGTGTCGTCGTCCTCGCCCTCGACGGGGTGATCCCGTTCGAGCTGGGCATCCCGGCCGCGATCTTCGGCGGCGCCGAGGGGCCGGCCGGCGAGCCGCTGTACGAGGTGATCGTCTGCACCCTCGACGGGCGGCCGGTCCGCTCCGACGCCGGGTTCGCCATCGCCGTCGAGCACGACGCGTCGGCGCTGGAGCGGGCCGACACGTTCGTCCTCGCGCCGACCCAGCGGCTCGGCGCGATGCGGGAGGGCGGACCGCCGCCGCCCGGGCTGGCCGCGGCGTTCACGCGGCTGCGGCCGGGCACCCGCGTCGCGTCGATCTGCACCGCCTCGTACATCCTGGCCGCGGCCGGGCTGCTGGACGACCGCCCGGCCACCACGCACTGGCGGGACGCCCCGCACTTCCAGCGGACGTTCCCCCGGGTGCGGGTGGACCGGGACGTGCTGTTCGTGGATGCCGGCACCATCCTCACCTCGGCGGGCGCGGCGGCCGGGGTGGACCTTTGCCTGCATCTGGTGCGCCGCGACCACGGCAGCGGGGTCGCCAACCAGGTCGCCCGCCGCTGCGTCGTGCCGCCGTGGCGCGACGGCGGGCAGGCGCAGTACGTCGAACGGCCGGTCCCCGGGCCGGAGTCGAACGGCACCGCCGCCACCAGGGCGTGGGCGCTGGAGCAGTTGGGGCGGCCGATCACGCTGTCCGAGCTGGCCGCGCACGCGGGGATGAGCGTGCGCAGCTTCTCGCGGCACTTCCAGGCCGAGGTGGGAATCCCGCCCGGACAGTGGCTGACGGCTCAGCGCATCGAGCTGGCACGGGAGTTGCTGGAGTCCTCGGACCTGTCGGTCGACCGGGTCGCGGACCGGGCCGGGTTCGGCACGGGCAACTCGCTGCGGCAGCACATGCGCGCCGCGCTCGGCATCTCACCGTCCGCGTACCGGCGGACATTCGGCGCCGGAGCCGGGGCCGGGTGAGAGCCATGGGTGCGGCGCGCCGCGCGAGCGGCTACTCGTCGCCCGCCACCTTCAGCACCCGCAGCCGCCGGCCCGCGTACCAGGTGCCGAGCACCGTGGCGGCGGTGAGCAGGATCAGGGCGGTCGGCAGGGCCACGTCCGAGGTGATGTCGGCGCCGTCCGCCGCGACGCGCTCGGCCAGGGCCAGCGACCACTGCTGGATGCTCAGCGTGCGGGCACCGGGGACCAGGCTGCCGAACAGCGCCTCCCAGACCAGGGCGTAGACCAGGCCGAAGACCACGGCGTTCCGCGACACGGTGCCCAGCAGCAGGAAGACCGCGCTGTAGGCGACCGACGCGACGCCCGCCGCCACCGTGTAGGCGCTGCCGATCTGCTGGCTGTTGTCGTTGAGGATCATCCCGGCCAGCAGGATGGGCGTGGTGGTGAACGCGATGGTGACGCTGATCGCCACCAGCAGCTTGGTGGTGATGATCGTGCGGCGGCTGATCGGTTTCGACAGCAGGTAGACGATCGAGCCGTCGTCGATCTCGGGGGCGATCGCGCCCGTTCCGGCGATGACGCCGATCAGCGGCACCATCGAGGCGAGGGCGAAGCCGCCGAGGATCTCGGTGGCGGCCCGGTCGTCGGCGCCGCCGAGCGCCCGGATGACGACGGCGATCACCAGCAGCAGCACGGGCAGGGCCAGCAGCATCAGCGCGCGGCGACGGCCGAGCAGCGCCCGGTAAGTGAGCCGGGCGACCGTGGAGTTGTAGATCATCAAACGTCTCCTTACGCGCTGACCAGATAGGAGAAGACGCTCTCCAGGGACTCGTCCGAGGGCGACACCGTCAGCAACCGGATACCGGACTCACGGGCCAGAAGGGGAAGTTGGGTGGTGAACCGCATGAAGTCCACGGCCTGCACGCGCAGCGCGCCCTCCCCCGCGTCGAACTCGACGCCGGTCGTGGACGGATCGGCGATGAGCGCGGCGGCCAGCGTCCGGTCGTCGCTGGACCGGATCAGGTAACGGTGCGGCCGGTCGGTCATCAGGCGGCGGATCTTGCGGTAGTCCCCGGACGCGGCGTGCCGGCCGGCGACGATCACCTCGATGTGGGTGGCGAGTTGCTCGACCTCCTCCAGGATGTGCGAGGAGAACAGGACCGTGCGGCCCTCGTCGCCCATCCTGCGCAGCAGCTCCATCAGGTGCATGCGCTGGCGGGGGTCCATGCCGTTGAACGGCTCGTCCAGCAGCAGCACGGACGGCTCGTGGACCAGGGCCGAGGCCATCTTCACGCGCTGCCGCATGCCCTTGCTGTAGGTGGAGACGCGCCGGTCGGCGGCGCCCGTCATCTCGACCGTCTCCAGCGCGGCGCGGGCGGCGCCCTCCGGGTCCTTCAGGCCGTGCAGTTCGGCGTTGGCCAGCACGAACTCGGCGCCCGTGAGGTAGTCGTACATGCCCTCGCGCTCGGGAACGAGGCCGATCTCGCGGTACACCTTCTCATTGCGCCAGATCGGCCGGTCGTCCAGCGTGACGGAGCCGGAGGAGGGGGCGAGGAATCCGCTCATCATGTGGATCAGGGTCGACTTGCCGGCGCCGTTGGGCCCGAGGAGGCCGGTGACACCGGGCGCGATGTCCATCGTCACGTCGTTGACGGCGACGACGTTCCCGAACCAGCGGGAGGCGGCGGAGATATGGAGGGTGGTCACAGGCCCGCCTTCCGGTAGCGGCGCGTCAGCAGGTAGGAGCAGAGAACGACGAGCCCGGCGGCGACCAGCGGGTAGCAGGCAGCGGCCGCGCCGGACGGTTCGAGTTCGTCGGGGAACTCGCTGACGCCGCCGAGGAACGCGGCCTGGATGCCGTCCAGCAGCGTGCCCGGCGAGAACAGGCCGAGCCACTCCACCGCCCCCGGGCTGCCCTGCTCGCTGGCGACGACCTGGACGGCGGTCACCGCGAAGTAGGGAACGGTCAGCGTGGCGATGACCGCCGCGACACCGAAGCCTCGGCGCGGCGTCAGCGACGCGACCAGCAGCGCGATCGCGGCGTGCAGCACCGCGAAGACCGCGGCGGCGACCAGGCCCCGCGCGAAGCCGCTGGTCTGCTCGGCGAATCCCAGCTTGCCCAGCAGACCGCCGGCGTAGGCGATGAGCAGCGGGACGGAGACGAACAGGAAGAGCGCCAGCGACAGCGCGGCGAACTTCGCCGCCACGTAGTCGTTCCGCTCGACGGGCCGCGAGAAGTACAGCGGGATCGTCTTGAACCGCAGGTCGAGCGAGACCATCTGCGGCGCGGCCAGAGCGATGTAGAGCCCGAGGATGGGCTGCATGAACAGCGCGTAGCTCGTGTACTCGATGGGCAGTTCGTCCAGGCCCGTGGTGATCGCGACCGCGACCATCACGATCGCGGGGATCGCCGTGATCCCGAACAGGCCGAACGGCAGCACCTTGTGGCGCGCGGAGCGGCCCAACCCGTAGGCCCCGCGCAGCGAATGCGTGATCAGGGAACGCCTGGCGTAGCTCCGGCCGAGCCGCCGGCCCTCGTAGTGGCGGTAGCCGATGTCGTGGATACGGGCGTCGCGGACGCCGCCGGTCCCGGTCCCGGTGCTCACTGGACAGCCTCCTGTGCGTCCTGGAAGACCTCGGCGATGCGGTGGCGGCGCTGCTCCATGCGGATCAGGCCCAGGCCGAGGTCGGCGATGACGTCCCGGACCACGTCGTACGCCGCCTCGTCGGCGGCGTCCACGTGCACCAGGTGCCCGGTCCCCGCGGTGGCGGCCAGGCCGCGCCCGCCGAGGGCGGCGAGCAGCGCCGCCGCGCCGTCCGGGTGGGTGTCGCTGTCGGTGACCTCGACCGCCAGCGACGCGGTGACCTCGGTGAACGCGGCGATGGCCTGGGACCGCAGCAGCTTGCCGCCGTCGATGACGACGATGTGGTCGCTGGTCCGCTCCAGCTCGCCGAGCAGGTGCGAGGTGACCAGGACGGAGATCCCGAAGTCGGCGTGCACCCGGCGGATCAGGCCCAGCATCTCGTCGCGCCCCGCCGGGTCGAGGCCGTTCGTCGGCTCGTCCAGCAGCACCAGTTTCGGGTCGTGCACCAGCGCCTGCGCCAGCTTGACCCGCTGCTTCATGCCCGTCGAGTAGCCGCCCATCGGGCGGTACCGCTCCTCGTACAGGCCGACGTGGCGCAGCGTGTCCGCGGTGCGTTCACGGGCCGCGCTCGCCGGGAGCCCCGACATGCGGGCCATGTGCACGACGAACTCGGTCGCCGACACGTCCGGCGGCAGGCAGTCGTGCTCCGGCATGTACCCCACCTGCTCGCGGATGGCGCCGCCCTCACGGGCGGCGTCCCGGCCGAGCACGGCGGCGGTGCCCTCGGTGGCCGGGGCCAGGCCCAGCAGGATCTTGATCAGGGTCGACTTGCCCGCGCCGTTCGCGCCGACGAGGCCCGTCACTCCGGGACCGATGTCCACGGTCAGCCCGTCCAGCGCGGTCACCCGTGGGTACCGCTTGGTCAGGCGCTCGGTTCGAATCACGCTCACGCTCACGCGACCGACGCTAGCCGCAGGCGCTCGCCGGGCGCGTCACTCTCTGGTCGGACGTGGGCTGGGCTCCCCTTAGGGGCGTTCCCGCGCCGGCTCAGGGCCGCGCGAGCTGCGGGAGTCCCTCGGTGACGATCCGCTCGAAGACGTCCTGATCGGCCTCGAACACCGAGTCCGGGATCGGCCAGTGCAGCACCAGCTCGGTGAACCCCAGCGCGGCGACCGCCCCCGCGTAGTCCACGAACGCCGCGACCGACGACAGGGGCGAGACACCCGCCGGCGTCAGGCTGGAGTCGAGGAGGATACGGCCCAGCCCGCCCGGCTCGCGCCCGGTCTCCTCGCACACGCCGTCCAGCCGCTCGGTCTGCCGCGCCAGCCCGGCCAGGAAGTCGGCGGCCGACCCCTCGAACGTCGCCGGGTCGCCGGTCGTCACCCACGCCTGCCCGTGCCGCGCGGCCAGCCGCATCCCGCGCCGCCCGGTGGCCGCCACGGCGAACGGCAGCCGGGGGCGCTGCACACAGCCGGGAATGTTCCGCACCTCGTGCGCCGAGTAGAACTCGCCCTGGTACGACACCCCCTTGGTACCGCCCGACGGGGCGCCGCCCTCGCTCAGCAGCCGGTCCAGCAGCCGGGTGAACTCCTCGAAGCGGTCCGCCCGTTCACGCGGCGACCACGCCTCGGCGCCCAGCGCCGTCGCGTCGAAGCCGGTGCCGCCCGAGCCGATGCCCAGGGTGACGCGCCCGCCGGACACGTCGTCCAGCGTGATCAGCTCCTTGGCCAGCGTCACCGGATGCCGGAAGTTGGGCGAGGTGACGAGCGTGCCGAGCCGGATCCGCTCGGTCACGGCGGCGGCGGCCGTCAGCGTGGGAACGGCCCCGAACCACGTCCGGTCGCGGAAGCCGCGCCACGTCAGATGGTCGTACGTGTAGGCGGCGTGGAACCCCAACTCCTCGGCCCGGCACCAGATTCTGCGCCCGTCCTCCGTCCAGCGGTGGACGGGCAGGATCACGGTGGACAGCCGCAGCGGCAGCTCGGAGGACACAGCCATGGGCAGCAAGGGTAAGCCCAATCCCGCCGCCTTTGGAGCGCTTCGGCGGAAGCGGCCGGTGAACGCCGGGAGCGCCCCGCGCCGGACGCGCCCCGCACGGGTGTACGCGCGCGCCTATGCTGGCTGACCGTGGACCCGCACCCCGCATCGCCCCCGCCCGCGTCCCGCCGACTGCCCCGCCTGATCGCGACCGACCTCGACGGCACGCTGCTGCGCCCCGGCGGGACCGTGTCGCCACGCACCGTCGCCGCCCTGGCGGCGGCCGAGGCGGCCGGGGTCCAGGTCATCTTCGTGACCGCCCGCCCGGTGCGGTGGATGGAGATCGTCAGGGAACACGTCCACGGCCACGGCATCGCCATCTGCGCCAACGGAGCGGCCGTCGTGGACCTGCACCGCGACGAGATCGTGGAGACCCGGCCCCTCCTGCGGGAACAGGCGCTGCTCATCGCGCGGGCGCTGCGCGGGGCGGCGCCCGGGGTGACCTTCGGGGTGGAGCGGACCACCGACTTCCACCACGAACCCGGGTGGCCCTCGCTGGACTTCGAGCCGATCTCGGTGGTGGCGCCGATCGAGAAGCTGATCGCGCCGGGCCCCGGCGTCCCCGATCTGCCCATCCTCAAGCTGCTCGCCCACCACGACGCCCAGGACCCCGACGCGTTCCTGGCGCTGGGCGACGAAGTGGCGGGCGAGCACGGCACGTTCACACGGTCCAGCCCGACCGCGCTGCTGGAGATCAGCGCGCCGGGCGTCACCAAGGCCCGCACCCTGGCCGCCCGGTGCCTCCGTTTCGGCATCCGGCCGGACGAGGTGGTGGCGTTCTGTCTCTTATACTTATCTCCGAGCCCACGAGCCCACGCGACAGGCAGAAATCTCGTCTGCCGTCTCAACATAAATTCTCCCTCATTTCCCGCATCTGCTCTTTTATGTCTGACTCCCTCTATTTACTATTTTCTTCCTTACGTCGCTTGTGCCTACTGCTCTTCTTATCACACCGCCTCACCCGCCGCATCTCCCTCCTCCCCCCTTGGCCGCCAGCGTCAGATTTGTAAAAGGGCCGGGGCTCGACCCCCGTGCGCCCGCCGCCCCCGCCGATGACGGCGGCGACGCCGTCATCGAGGAGCTGCTGGCGAACGGGATCTAACGCCGCCGCCGGTCGCCGTCCGCGCCGCTGTCGGCGGGGCTGGAGAAGTGCGGGCTGCTGAAGCGCGGGCTGACGAACCCGGCGCGCGAGGCCGCGTCGGCGCGGCGCGGGCCGGGCGTGCGCTCCCGCAGGAACGGCACGACGCCCCGGTCGTGCAGGGCGCGCCGCCACTCCTCACGGGCGCGGGCCACCTCGTCGGCGGACGCGGAGGCGCGGATCGCGGTGGACGCGCCGTTGCGCACGGCCGCGACCACCAGCCCGGCCACCGCGACCAGCCCGCCCGCCCCGGCCACGGCCGCGAACACCCAGCCCGCCTGCCGCATCGGCCGGGCGACGGCGGGCTCGGAGCCGGTCACGCCCAGCGCGTACCCGAGCAGCAGGAAGACGACGGCGGCGATCGCGGCCAGCACCGGCACCAGCACGAAGGCGACGGTGAGCAGTCCGGCCCCGTCGTCCTCTCGCGTGCCGGGAGCCGCCGGGCCGGCGGGACGCCGGGAGCGGTCGGCGCGGGACTCGGCCCGCAGCCGGGTGTACCGCCGGTATTCGGCCTCGGCGGCGGAGGCGATGCCGGGCAGCGCGTCGAGGGCCAGCGCCCGGAGCCGGTCGGTCTCGGAACGGTCCACGCCCGACGTCAGCCGGGCGCTCAACAGGGTCTCGTCGAGGACGCGTTCGAAATCGGCGCGGTCCTCGGGCGGCAAACCTTCCAAACCATCAGGGCTGTTCATATGTGTCCCCAGTCCCCGGAGCCGCGCGGGCGTCCGGGTGTCAACCAGGTGATGAGGGACCCACGATGGTAGAACGCATTCGCGCCGGATGACAGGGAATTACCCGAATCGGTCCCCGGCGCGGCGGCGCGTCACCCGGCCAGTGGCAGCCGCGCCACCAACAGCTTTCCGGCCATGGTCACCCCGCCGTCCATCGCGATGGCCAGCGAGTCGGCGTACACGTGCGGCCCGTCCACGCGCGGCGTCGCGTCCCCGCCGGGCCCGCCCGCCGCGTCGGCGTCGGCGCCGGTCTCCCCCGTCAGATACGGGATCGGGCTGTGGCCGTGCACCACGCGCTCGCCGCCGTAGGTGTCGAGCAGCTCGCGCACCGCCCGCGGCCCGGACTCCTCGTCGCGGAACGCGAACCGCTTG
Organism: Streptomyces specialis; assembly: GCF_001493375.1. Taxonomy (GTDB): domain Bacteria; phylum Actinomycetota; class Actinomycetes; order Streptomycetales; family Streptomycetaceae; genus Streptomyces; species Streptomyces specialis. The sequence goes on along the minus strand of NZ_LN929895.1, from coordinate 292,030 downwards.
GTGAACTTGCGGAACAGGTCCCAGGTCACCTCCACGTCGTTGCGCTGGAGGGCCTGCCAGATCGAGTCGTTGACGTCGTCGATCGTGCTGCCGTAGTCGAGATACGCGGTGGTGTCGGAGTGCAGCAGCAGGTGCCCGTCGGCCAGGGCCATCGAGTCCAGCCGCGACATCCACTGGATGTGGTGGTCCTGGAGCCGCTCCATGTCGCTGCGCTGCCCGCCGTTCAGCAGCCACGCCGCCTGGAACGAGGCGGTGCCCGCCGCCGACTCCACCGGGGCGTCGGTGAACCGGCTCGCGCCGATCAGCAGCAGCTCGTGGTTGCCCAGCAAAGCCTTGCAGTAGCCACCGGCGGCGGCGGCCTCGGCCGACAGCCGCATCACCAGATCGATCACGCCGACGCCGTCGGGGCCCCGGTCGGTGAAGTCCCCGAGGAACCACAGCCGCGCCGTGCCCGCCGCCCAGCCGTCGTTCTCGTCCGTCAGGCCCGCCGCGCGCAGGGCGGCGCGCAGCTCGTCCAGATAGCCGTGCACGTCCCCGACCACGTACAGCGGGCCGGTGCCGTCGAGCGCGTCCCCGGCCGCGGGGGCCGGGACCCGGTCCGGAGCCGGTGGCGCGGCGGGAACCGGGATCGGCAGGTCGGGCAGCGTCGGAGAGTAGACATCCGGCGCGTGCGGAGCGGGCACGCCCGGCTGCGCGCCGTGCCATACGTCCGGTCCCTGACCGGCCCCCTGAGCCATCGACCCCTCCACCACTACGCGCCGCATGAGAGCCCGGCGGCCCGCCCGCCGGGCCGGTCGCCGTGCCATTCGCCCATCATAGGAATCCCGGCGCCCGGTTGTGAGACACCCGGGGCCGGACTTTCGCTTCCGGCCCACGCGGCGCCGTCCTCGGAACCGCCGCGTACCTGTCTACCCGAACCTACTGGTCAACGGCAGGGGGTGTACGCGGCGCCGCCACCGTGGCGTGCGGCCGGCAGTGCGGCGGCCGGTGGGACGAGGCGCGGACGATCAGCTCGGTGGGCATCACCTGTTCGCCCTGCGGCCGGCCGGTGGTCCCCTCGATGGCGTCGATGAGGAGCTGGATCACGGTGGTGCCGATGCGGCCCGGTTTGAGGGAGAGCGTGGTGATCGGCGGCTCGGTGGTGGCGTAGACGCTGGACTCGCTGCAGCACACGACGAGCAGGTCGTCGGGGACGCGCAGGCCGTAACGGCGGGCCGCGGCCAGCAGATCGGTGCCGTTGGGGTCGAACAGCCCGTAGACCGCGTCGGGCCGGTCGGGGCGGGCGAGGAGCCGGTCGGCGGCGACGGCGCTGGCGCACGGGTCGTGCGCCGGGTACGCCTCGTAGACCGGGCTCTGGCCGGCGCGCTCGCACCAGTTGAGGTAGGCGGTGGTGGACAGCCGCGTGTACGTGTCGGTGCTGGTGCCGGTCAGCAGCCCGATGCGGCGGGCCCCGGCGGCGGCGAGGTGGTCGAGCAGCCCGGTGACGGCGGCCTCGTGGTCGTTGTCCACCCAGGCCGTCACGGGCAGGCTGCCGCCCGGCCGGCCGTCGGAGACGACCGGGATGCCCTGGCGGACCAGCTCGGTGACGACCGGGTCGTTGTCGGCGGGATCGATGACGACGGTGCCGTCGAGGGCGACGTTCGACCAGACGTCGAAGTCGCGGTGCTGGGAGGCGGCGGGGAGGATGACCAGCGCGTAGCCGCGGGCCAGCGCGGCGGAGGTGGCGGCGCGCGCCATCTCCGCGAAGTAGGCGAACTCGGTGAAGGTGAACGGTTCTTCGCCGTAGGTCGTCACCGTCAGACCGATCAGTCCCGACTTGCCGGTGCGCAGGGTCCTGGCGGCGGCGGAGGGTCGGTACCCCAGGCGGTCGGCGACGGTGCGGACATGGCGGCGGGTGGCTTCCGGCAGCCGCCCCTTGCCGTTGAGCGCGTCGGAGACAGTCGTGATCGAGACACCGGCGGCGGCGGCGACATCCCTGATGCCGGCCCGCCCGCTTGTTCGGCGACCGGGGGTCCGCGTCACCTGATGCTTCGCTGCTGTCATGGCGACCTGATCGTAGGCCCGGCCGGACGGGGCTACAGCAGCTTCCGGACGCTTCCATGACAGTACGTTTTTGCATGGCGAGCGGCTCGCCGTACCTTGGATCGCAAGGCGATCGAGGGCATGCACCCGGCCCGGAGCCGGTGGACGCGCACCCCCTCCGGGTTGCCGCGCGAAATTCAACGGCCGCGTCCTCACTCCCACGGGGGTAGCGCGCCAGGGAGCACGCCAGGGGCGCGTGCCGCGTGCCGCCCGCCGTTCCGCCCCACGGTTACGCCCGGCCGCGGGTTGCTTCTAGGGTGTGCGAAATGACCGCATCTTCTCAGCACCCCGCCCCCGCCCAGGCCACTGCCCCGGCCCGCGGCGGCCCTCGGCTGCGCGCCGCGCTGGAGGACATCCCCGCCTACGCGCCCGGCCGCCCGGCCGGTGACGGGCCCGGGTCCTTCAAGCTGTCGTCGAACGAGAACCCGTACCCCCCGCTGCCCGGGGTGCTCGAAGCGGCCATCGCCGCCGCGGGCTCGTTCAACCGCTACCCGGACATGGCCTGTTCCGGCCTGCTGGCCGCGCTCGCGGAGCGTCTGGAGGTACCGGTGTCCCATCTGGCGGTGGGCACCGGCTCGGTCGGGGTCGCCCAGCAGTTGCTCCAGGCCACGGCCGGGCCGGGTGACGAGGTGATCTACGCGTGGCGGTCGTTCGAGGCGTACCCGATCATCACGCAGATCTCCGGCGCCGCCTCGGTGCGGGTGCCGCTGACGGTGGGTGAGGAGCACGACCTGCCGGCGATGGCCGGCGCGGTGACCGAACGGACCCGGCTGATCTTCGTCTGCACCCCCAACAACCCCACCGGCACGGCGATCCGGCGGGCGGCGCTGGAGCGTTTCCTCGATCGGGTGCCCTCCGACGTCCTGGTGGTCATCGACGAGGCGTACCGGGAGTTCGTCCGCGACAGCGAGGTGCCCGACGGCCTGGAGCTGTACCGGGAGCGGCCCAACGTGTGCGTGCTGCGCACCTTCTCCAAGGCGTACGGCCTGGCCGGGCTGCGGGTCGGCTACGCCGTGGCGCACGAGCCGGTGGCCGCCGCGCTGCGGAAGACGGCGGTGCCGTTCGGCGTGAGCCGGATCGCGCAGGACGCGGCGATCGCGTCGCTGGGCGCGGAGGCGGCGCTGCGGGAGCGGGTGGACGCGCTGGTGGCCGAGCGGGCGCGGGTCGTGGCCGGGCTGGCGGAGCAGGGCTGGAACGTACCGGAGTCGCAGGCGAACTTCGTGTGGCTGCGGCTGGGGGAGGAGGCGGGCGCGTTCGCGGTGGCCTGTGAACGGGCGGGCGTGACGGTCCGGCCGTTCGCGGGGGAGGGCGTCCGCGTCACGGTCGGCGAGCCGGAGGCGAACGACATCCTGCTGCGCACGGCCGCGCGCTTCCGCGAGCGGCGCTAGGACGCGCGTCCGGGCGGGAAGCGACCGAGGTCACACCCCACGCGCCACCCCCCGTGCCGGGGCGGGCGGGCGTGTGGGCCATAATGGCTTGTGAATGTGAATACGTTCACAAGCTCACTCGCACCACCCGCGGAGGAGAAGAACCGTGGACCTCGCGCTCGCACCGGAAACCCTGGCGCGGTGGCAGTTCGGCATCACCACCGTCTACCACTTCCTCTTCGTCCCGCTGACGATATCCCTGGCCTCCCTGACCGCCGGCCTCCAGACCGCGTGGGTCCGCACCCGGCAGGACAAGTACCTGCGGGCCACCAAGTTCTGGGGCAAGCTCTTCCTGATCAACATCGCGATGGGCGTGGTCACCGGCATCGTCCAGGAGTTCCAGTTCGGGATGAACTGGTCGGACTACTCGCGCTTCGTCGGCGACGTCTTCGGCGCCCCCCTGGCCTTCGAGGCCCTCATCGCCTTCTTCTTCGAGTCCACCTTCATCGGCCTGTGGATCTTCGGCTGGGACAAGCTGCCGCCCAAGCTGCACCTCGCCACCATCTGGACCGTCGCCGCCGGCACCGTCCTGTCGGCGTACTTCATCCTCGCCGCCAACTCCTGGATGCAGCACCCGGTCGGGTACCGCGTCGACGAGGAGACCGGCCGGGCCGAGCTGACCGACTTCCTCCAGGTGCTGACGCAGAACACGGCCGTCGCCCAGTTCTGCCACACCATCACCGCCGCGTTCCTCACCGGCGGCGCTTTCATGGCCGGTGTCGCCGCCTACCACCTGCTGCGCCACCGGCACGTCGCCGTGATGCGCGCCTCGCTGCGGCTCGGCCTGATCACCATGGTCGTCGCCGGGCTCCTCACCGCCTTCTCCGGCGACCGCCTCGGCAAGATCATGTACGAGCAGCAGCCGATGAAGATGGCCTCCGCCGAGGCCCTGTGGGAGACCGAGGCGCCCGCGCCGTTCTCCCTCTTCGCGGTCGGCGACGTCGAACAGGGGCACAACACCGTGGCCGTCGAGGTCCCCGGCCTGCTCTCGTTCCTCGCCCACGACAACTTCTCCGAGGCCGTCCCCGGCATCAACGACATCAACGATGCCCTTCAGGAGCAGTACGGCCCCGGCGACTACCGGCCCAACATCCCGCTCGCCTACTGGAGCTTCCGCTGGATGATCGGCTTCGGCATGGCCTCGGCGACCCTGGGCGCGGCCGGGCTCTGGCTCACCCGCCGCCGCCTGTGGCTGGCGCCCGCGCTGCGCACCGGCCCGGACGAACGGCCCCGCCTGGCCCTGACCCGCGACCACGAGCTGGGCCCGGCCCTGACCACCTGGTTCTGGCGCGGCACCGTGCTCACGCTGCTCTTCCCGCTCATCGCCAACGCCTGGGGCTGGATCTTCACCGAGACCGGCCGCCAGCCCTGGGTAGTCTACGGCCTGCTGCGCACCGACGCGGCCGTCTCCCCCGGCGTGTCGCAGGCCGAGGTCATCACCTCGCTGACCGTCTTCACCCTGCTGTACGGCGCCCTCGCCGTGGTCGAGGTGCGGCTGATGATCAAGTACATCAAGGCCGGTCCACCGGAGCTGACCGCGTCCGACCGGAACCCGCCCACCCGGATCGGCGGCGACCACCACGAGACCGAACCCGACCGGCCGATGGCCTTCTCCTACTGAGCCGCGAGGAGCCCACGATGCACCTTCCCGACCTCTGGTTCCTCATCATCGCGGTGCTGTGGACCGGGTACTTCTTCCTGGAGGGCTTCGACTTCGGTGTCGGCGTGCTGACCGGCACCCTGGCCCGTGACCGTGCCGAGCGCCGGGTGCTGATCAACACCATCGGCCCGGTCTGGGACGGCAACGAGGTCTGGCTGCTCTCGGCGGCCGGTGCCACGTTCGCCGCCTTCCCCGACTGGTACGCCACCTTCTTCTCCGGCTTCTACCTGCCGCTGCTGCTGATCCTGGTCTGCCTGATCGTGCGCGGGGTCGCGTTCGAGTACCGGGCGAAGCGGCCGGAGGAGCGGTGGCAGCGGAACTGGGAGAACGCCATCTTCTGGTGCTCCGTCCTCCTCGCCTTCCTGTGGGGCGTGGCGTTCGCCAACGTCGTGCGCGGCGTGCCGATCGGCGCGGACCGCGAGTACGCCGGCGGTCTGCTCGACCTGTTCACCCCGTACGCCCTGCTGGGCGGCGTGGTCACGCTGACGCTGTTCACCTTCCACGGCGCGGTGTTCACGGCGCTGAAGACGGTCGGTGACATCCGGGTCAGGGCCCGCCGGGCGGCGGACGGGCTCGGCGTGGCGTCCGCGACGCTGGGCGGCGCGTTCCTGCTGTGGACGCAGGCCGACAGCGGCAACGCGCGCAGCCTCGTCGCCGTGGCCGCCGCCGTCGCCGCCCTGGCCGGCGCGCTGGCGGCGAACCGGCGCGGGCGCGAGGGCTGGGCGTTCGCGCTCTCCGGCATGACCGTGGTCGCCGTCGTCGCGACGTTCTTCCTGGCGCTGTTCCCCGACGTGATGCCGTCCTCGCTGGCCGCCGAGTGGAGCCTGACCGTGGAGAACGCCGCCTCCACCCCGTACACGCTGCGGATCATGACCTGGTGCGCCGTCCTGGTCACGCCGCTGGTGCTGGCCTACCAGGGCTGGACGTACTGGGTGTTCCGCAAGCGCATCGGCACCCAGCACATCGCGTCATGAAGCCCGTCATAAAGCCCGTCATGAGCCGGGGGCCGGTCGATCCGCGTCTGCTGCGCCACGCGCGGGCCACGCGCGGCTTCCTCGCCGCCACCGTCGCGCTGGGCCTGGCCGACGCCGGCCTGGTCATCGCCCAGGCCGTGCTGATCGCCTCGGCCGTGACCGAGGTCTCGCTCGCGCCGCTGCCCGCGCTCGCCGCCACGGCGGCGGGCCGGGGGCTGGTGGCCTGGCTCACCCAACTGGCCGCCCACCGGACGAGCGCCGCCGTCATCTCCGAGCTGCGCCTCCGGCTCCTCGGCCACGCCACCCGGCTCGGCCCGGCCGGGCTCGGCGGGCGTTCCACCGGCGAGCTGACGACCCTGGCCACCCGGGGCGTGGACGCCCTGGAGGGGTACTTCGCGCGCTACCTGCCGCAGCTCGGGCTCGCCGCCGTGGTGCCCGTCGCCGTGCTGGCCCGGATCGTCACCGACGACTGGATCGCCGCCGCCACCATCGCCGCCACCCTGCCGCTGATCCCGCTCTTCATGGCGCTGATCGGGTGGGCCACACAGGCCCACACCGACCGGCAGTGGCACCGGCTGGCCCGGCTCTCCGGGCACTTCCTGGACGTGGTGTCCGGGCTGGCCACCCTCAAGGTCTTCGGCCGGGCCAAGGCCCAGGCCGACAACATCCGCGCCATCACCGACGACCACCGGCGCTGCACGCTGCGCACGCTGCGGATCGCGTTCCTCTCGTCGTTCGCGCTGGAGCTGCTGGCCACGATCTCGGTCGCACTGGTCGCGGTCGGCATCGGCATGCGGCTCGTCCACGGCGATCTGGACCTCTACACCGGGCTCGTCGTGCTGATCCTCGCGCCCGAGGCGTATCTGCCGCTGCGGCAGGTCGGCGCCCAGTTCCACGCGGCCCAGGAGGGCCTGTCGGCGGCGGCCGAGGTCTTCGCGGCGCTGGAGACCAAGCCCCCGGAGCGGGGCACCCACCCGGTTCCCGACGCCCCGGCCCTGTCACTCGACCAGGTGACGGTCCACCACCCGGACCGCGCCGCCCCGGCGCTGCGCGAGACCAGCCTGACCGTCGCGCCCGGCGAGACGGTCGCCCTGACCGGTCCGTCCGGCGGCGGCAAGTCCACGCTGCTCGCCACCGTGCTCGGCCTGGTCCGCCCCTCCGCCGGCCGGGTCCTGGTCGGCGGCCGGGACCTGGCCGGCCTCGGCCCGGCCGCCTGGCACCGGCGGGTCGCCTGGGTCCCGCAGCACCCGCACCTGTTCGCGGGCACCATCGCCGACAACGTACGACTCGCCCGCCCCGACGCCGACGACGCGGCGGTGGCCCGCGCGCTGCGCGACGCGGCGGCCGGGGACCTCGACCCGGCCCGGCGGCTGGGCGAGGGCGGCACCGGCCTGTCGGCGGGCCAGCGCCGGCGTGTGGCCCTGGCCCGCGCGTTTCTGGCCGACCGCCCGGTCCTGCTGCTGGACGAACCGACGGCGGCCCTCGACGGCACGACGGAGGCCGAGGTGGTCGAGGCGATCCGCCGTCTGGCCGTCGGTCGCACGGTCCTGCTGGTGACGCACCGTCCGGCGCTGCTGGCGGTGGCCGACCGGGTGTTTCACGTGAAACCGGCGCCGGTCGCCGAGGCCGATCAGGTGACGGCGGCGACGCCCACCCGTGACCCGGCTCCCGCGACGGTGCCCGTGACGACGCCTGTGACGACGCCTGTGACAGGGCCCGTCACAGGGCCTCCGGAGCCCGCCGCCGGAACGAGGACCGCCGACGCCCTGACCTGGGTCCGCGCGGCGGGCGCCGCCCGCACCGGCCGGTTCGCGCTGGCCGCGCTGCTGGGCGCCGCCGCGCTGGGCAGCGCCGTGGGCCTCATGGCCACCTCCGGATGGCTCATCTCCCGGGCCGCGCAACAGCCGCCCGTCCTGTACCTGATGGTCGCCGTCACCGCGACCCGCGCGTTCGGCATCGGCCGGGCCGTCTTCCGGTACGCCGAACGGCTCGTCGGCCACGACGCCGTACTCCGCGTCCTGGCCGACCTGCGCGTCGGCGTCTACCGGCGGCTGGAACGCCTCGCCCCCGCCGGGCTCGGCGGGGCCCGGCGCGGCGACCTGCTCTCCCGGGTGGTCACCGACGTGGACGCCCTCCAGGACTACTTCCTGCGCTGGCTGCTGCCCGCCGTCGCCGCCGGAGTCGTGGGCACGGCGGCCGTCGTGGGCACCGGTCTGCTGCTGCCCGCCGCGGGCGCCGCGCTCGCCGCCGGGCTCCTCGCCGCCGGGGCCGGGGTCCCGGCCCTGGCCGCCGCCACCGCCCGGCGCACCGAACGGCGGCTCGCCCCCGCCCGCGGCGAATTGGCCACCCCGACGGTCGATCTGCTCACCGGCACCGCCGAACTTACCGTCGCCGCCGCCCTCCCCGCCCGGCACGCCGCCGTCCGCGCCGCCGACGCCGAACTGACCGCGCTGGCCGCCCGTTCGGCGTCCGTCACCGCGCTGAGCGGCGGGCTGACGGCCCTGCTCACCGGCCTCACCGCCACGGCGGCGGCCTGGGCGGCGGTCCCCGCCGTCGCGGACGGCCGTCTCGACGGCGTCTGGCTCGCCACCGTCGTCCTCGTGCCGCTCGCCGCGTTCGAGGCGGTCGCCGGGCTGCCCCTCGCCGTCCAGCACCGGCAACGCGCGCGGCGGGCCGCCGAGCGCGTCCGGGACGTCGTCGACGCCCCCGAACCCGCCCACGAGCCCGAGCCCGCCTCTTATTCACATCCCCGAGCCCCCGACGCAGGCCGCAAGCTCGAATGTCGCCTTTGCGACTGGCTCGCCACCGTCGTCCTCGTGCCGCTCGCCGCGCGCGTCCGGGACGTCGTCGCCGCCCCCGAACCCGCCCACGAGCCCGAGCACCCGGCGCCCGCGCCCGCCGACCCGTTCCCCCTGACCGTGCGCGGTCTGACCGCCCGCCACCCCGGCGGCCGGTCCGGGGCGCCCGCGCTGCGCGATCTCGACCTGGAGATCACGCCGGGCCGCCGGATCGCGGTCGTCGGCCCGTCCGGCGCCGGGAAGACCACCCTCGCCCACTGCCTGCTGCGCTTCCTCGACCCCGCCGCCGGGACCTACCGCCTCGGCGGCACCGACGCGACCACGCTGGACGGTGACACCGTCCGCCGCGTCGTCGGCCTGTGCGCCCAGGACGCGTACGTCTTCGACAGCACCCTCCGCGAGAACCTCCGCCTCGCCGCGCCCGGCGCCGGTGACGACGCCCTGCGCGCGGCCCTGGCCGCCGCCCGGCTCCTCGACTGGGTCAACGGGCTGCCGCGCGGCCTGGACACCCCGGTCGGCGAGCACGGCGCCCGGCTCTCCGGCGGCCAGCGCCAGCGCCTCGCGCTGGCCCGCGCGCTGCTGGCCGACTTCCCCGTCCTGATCCTCGACGAGCCCGCCGAACACCTCGACCCGCCGACCGCCGACGCGCTCACCGCCGACCTCCTCGCCGCCACCGAGGGCCGGGCCACCGTGCTGATCACCCACCGGCTGACCGGCCTCGACGCCGTGGACGAGATCCTCGTCCTGGACGCGGGCCGGACCGTGCAGCGCGGCCCCTACCCGGAGCTGGCCACCGCCGACGGACCGTTCCGCACCCTGCTGGACCGCGAGCGGACACCGACTTTCGCGACGAATCGGGCGTGACTACGCTCGCTGGCATGCAGCAGATGCCCCGGCTGCTCCGGGCGATGGAGGCCATCGGCGGCGACATCGCGCCGGAGGCCGTGCTGGAGCGGATCGTCCGGACCGCCGCCGAGCTGGCCGGGGCCCGGCACGCCGCGCTCGCCGTGCTCAACGAGGACGGCGACGGCATCGGCCGGTTCGTCAGCCACGGGCCGGACCCCGCCCCGGACGACGGGCACGAGCCGCTGACCCGGATGCTCCTGGACGGCACCCGGCCCGGCCCCCCGGCCCGGGACGGCACCGGCACGCTGCTGGTGCCGGTCCTGGTCCACGGGGTCCGCTTCGGCGCCCTCCACCTGGCCGCGGCCCCCGGCGAAAGCTTCACCGACGAGGAGCGGCAGATGGTCGGCATCCTCGCCACCGAGGCCGGTATCGCCATCGGCAACGCCCGCCTGCACGCGGCCGTCCGCCAGCAGGCCCGCTGGATGGACGGCAGCCTGGAGCTGTCCACCGCCCTCCTCGCCGGCGACGCCGACGAGGACAACACCCTCGCCGTCGTCGCCGAGCAGGCCAGACGGCTTGCCGGGGCCGCCACCAGCACCGTCCTCACGCCCACCCCCGACGGCGGCCTGGAGGTCGTCGCCGCCTCGACCTCCCCCGCCGCCGGTATGCTGTGTGCGGTATGACGAGCTCTGTTGCACTACTCTAAGTGCGGGTGACTAGTGGGACGCCAGACGCGCCCACCAAAACCCCGACTCTCCTCTTCGTCGGCAGCGACAGGTGTGAATAAGGCACCACCGTCCCCGCCCACAGCCCCGCCGCACGCCGGGTCCTGGACGGCGATCCGGTCTTCATCGACGACCCGGCCGCCGACCCCCGGTTGGTCACCGGGCCCGGCCGTGACCAGGGCCCGAGCATGCTGCTGCCGCTGGCCGGTGACGGCACCCCGCTCGGCGCCCTCTCCCTCGCCCGCCCGCCGGGCGCCGCGCCCTACACCGTGCCGGAACGCGCCCTGGCCACCCAGTTCGCCCAGCAGGCCGCGCTCGCCGTCGTCGTCGGCCGGGCCCGGCACGACCGCGAACAGCTCGCCGTCCTGGAGGACCGCGACCGGATCGCCCGCGACCTGCACGACCTCGTCATCCAGCGGCTGTTCGCGGTCGGCATGACCCTGGAGAGCGCCCGCCGCGCCGACCCGCCGGACGCCGTGCGCGACCGCATCGACACCGCGACCCGCGAACTCGACGCCACCATCCAGGAGATCAGGACCGCGATCTTCGCCCTCCAGCAGCAGCCCGACGAGGCCCCCACCTCGCTGCGCACCCGCGTCCTGCGGGAGACCGGCGCCGCCGCCGGGACCCTCGGCTTCACCCCGTCCGTCTCCTTCACCGGGCCGGTGGACGCGCTGACCGGCGAGAGCGTCGCCCGCGATCTGGTCGCCGCCCTCCGCGAGGCCCTCTCCAACGCCGCCCGCCACGCCCGCGCCTCCCGCGTCGAGGTCACGGTCGAGGCGGCGGCCGGGGACCAGGACCACGGCGCCGGAGCGGTGCGGCTCACCGTCACCGACGACGGCGTCGGCATCCCGCCCGGACAGACGCGCAGCAGCGGCCTGCGCAACCTCGCCCGGCGCGCCGAGGCCCTCGGCGGCTCCGCCGAGGCCGGCCCCGGCCCCGGCGGCACCGGCACCCGGGTGACCTGGCACGTGCCCCGCTGACGGGATACGGTCCGGACATGGCCGGACGGACAGTGATCATCAGCGGCGGCGGCACCGGCATCGGCCTGGCGACGGCCCGCGCGTTCGCGCGGGACGGCGACACGCCCGTGCTCGTCGGCCGCCGCGCCGAGGTGGTGGAACGGGCCGCGGCGGACATCGCGACCGCCGTCGCCCTCCCCGCCGACCTCACCGACCCGGCCGAGGCCGCGCGCGTCGCCCGTTTCGTCGCCGAACGCTTCGGCACGGTGGACGTCCTGGTGCACAGCGCGGGCGGCAGCGGCCTCCTCGAACCGGGCCCGGACAACGGCGGCGCCGACGCCCCCGGCGGCGCGCTGGCCGCGACCGCCCACGCCTGGACGGTCGCCTTCCGCGTCAACACCCTGACCGCCGTCCTCCTCACCGAGGCCCTCCGCGACCGCCTCGCCTCCCCCGGCGGCCGGGTCCTCTTCCTCAGCTCGATCGCCGCCTACCGGGGCTCCGGCACCGGCGCCTACGCGGCGAGCAAGGCGGCCCTGCACCCGTACGCGTTCGACCTGGCCCGCGACCTCGGCCCGCGAGGCGTCACGGTCAACGTGGTGGCCCCCGGCTACATCGAGGAGACCGAGTTCTTCGGCGACGCGATGACACCCGAACGACGGGCCACCCTCGTCGCACAGACCCTCGACGGCCGCCCGGGCACCCCGGGCGACGTCGCCGAGACCCTGCGCTGGCTGGCCTCCCACGCCGCGAGCCACATCACGTCCCAGGTCATCCAGGTCAACGGCGGAGCGGAACGCGGTCACTGACCCACCGGCCCCCGTCCCACCACTGACTCACCAGCCGCACCGGCCCGGCCCGCCGCGCGGGCACCCCCGGACGCCCCCCGCCGCCGGCCCCGCCACCACCGCCACCGGCACGTCCGCCGCGGGCCGCCAAGGCCGCGCCCCCGACGACGACGCCCGCGCACAGACCGGTCGCGACCGACACCCACGGCACCGGGGCGGTCGGCACGGACGGCCGGTGCGCCTCGGCCAGCACCGACAACTCAGCGCCGCCCTCCCGCGCGTCGTTGCCCCGCGCGACCAGCGCCCGCGCCACCGCGTTCGCCGCCCGCGCCGCGTCCTCGGGCCGGCCCGCCGTCCCGGTGATCTCGATCACCGGCGCGTCCGGCGACGTCACGGCCCGCACCCGGCTCCGCAGCGTTCCCGCCGGAACGCCCGCGTCGGCCGCCGCCGTGCGCAGCTCCGCCTCGCCCGTCGCCACCCGTCCGAGAGCCTGCGCCAGCCCCACGGCCGCCGCCGCGTCACCGCGTTCCACCGGCGTCACCAGCACCTGCCCGCCGGCCGCGTACTGCCGGTCCGCCAGCAGCCCGTGCGCCGCGCCGCACACCGCGCCCAGCAGCGCGCACAGCGCCAGCGGCCACCACCACCTCGGCCTGGTCACCGGCACACCCCTTCGTAGACGGCCATCAGACGGTCCGCCGCCCGGTCCACGCCGTACCGGCGCACCGCCTCGGGAACGGACAACCGCCGCACCCCCAGAGCGAGTTCGGCCCGTAGCGCGTCCGCGAGATCCGCCGGACCCGCCCCGACCCGCCGCGCGCCGGGCGCCTCGTGGCGCGGCAGTTCCTCGACGGCCGGGCAGGCGACGTGCAGCACCGGCAGCCCGGCGGCCAGCGCCTCCAGCACCGCCAGCCCGAACGTCTCCTCCTCCGACGCCGAGACGAACAGGTCGCACGCCGACAGCAGCCCGGGCACGTCCGGGCAGGCGCCCGTCAGCACCAGCCGCCGGGTCAGCCCCAGCCGCCCGGCCAGTGCCCCCAGCGCGGCCCGTTCCGGCCCCTCCCCGGCCACCACCAGCCACACGTGCTCCGGCAGCCGGGCCACGGCCCGCACCACCACGTCGAACCGCTTGTCCGGCACCAGCCGCCCCACCGCGCCCACCACCACGGCGTCGTCGGGCACCCCGAACCGGGCCCGCACCCCGGCGCGCGCCGCCGGGTCGTAACGGAACCGGTCCGGCTCGATCCCGTTGGGCACCAGATGAATCCGCCGGTCCGGCACGCCCCAGGCCCGCAGCCGCCCCGCGACGGTCGCGGACACGGCCACGGTCGCCGTGCCCAGCCGCTCCGTCGCCAGATACAGCGCCCGCGTCCCCGGCGTCAGCGGGCGCCCCTCGATGCGGTGGGCGCCGAGCGAGTGCTCGGTCGCCACCACGGCCCGCACCCCGGCCATCCGGGCGGCGATCCGGCCGTAGACGCAGGCCCGGTAGAGGTGGGTGTGCACGATGTCGTACCGCCCGTCGCGGATCAGCCGCGCCAGCCGGGGGAGTGCGCCGACATCGCGGTTGCCCGCCATGCCGAGGTGGGCCACCCGTACGCCGTCGCCCCGCAGTTCGCGCGCCACGGCACCGGGGTTGGTGAGGGTCGCGACATCGCAGACGAGCGGCAGCCGCCGCACCAGCGCCCGCAGCTGCCGTTCCGCGCCCCCGGCTCCGAGCCCGGTGATGACATGCAGCGCCCGCCTCATGACGCCGGTGCCTCGTTCTGACGCCCAGAACGATCCGAACGACCCGAACGATCCGCACGGACCGGCCGGGCGGGGGCGGGCAGCGGCGGCAGCGGGCGGCGGCGCCAGGGGTGCAGCAGCCGCTTGAGACGCATCATCGGCGCGATGTCCCGTTCCCCCACATGGACCCGGGGCAGCGCGTACTGCCCGGTCAGGCGGCCGGGGTCGATCGCGCAGGCGTAGGCGTAGCCCGCGTCCCGCACGGCGTCGGCGGTCCGCCGGTCCACCGCGCCGTAGGGGTAGCAGAAGCCCTGCGGCGGCTCGCCGGTGATCTCGGCGAGCAGGTCGCGGCTGTGCGCGACCTCCCGTTCCAACTCGGCCGCGTCCAGGCCGGGCAGCGAACGGTGGAGCAGCCCGTGCGAGCCGATCTCCATCCCGGCCTCGGCGGCGGCCCGGATGCCGTCGGCGTTCAGCAGCCGCTTGCGCGGGCCGTCCGTGTCCCACACGTTGCTGCCGTGCAGCCGGCCGGGCAGCACGAACACGGTGGCCGTGCAGCCGTGGCCGCGCAGCAGCGGGACCGCCGTGTCGAGGAAGTCGCGGTAGCCGTCGTCGAAGGTCAGCCCGACCATGCGCCCGGCGCGCCCGGCGGCCCTGGCCCGCAGCAGCTCCCCGACGGAGACGCCGCGCAGCCGGTTGCGGCGCAGCCAGGCGAGCTGCCGGTGCAGGCGGTCGGGGGTGACGGTGATCCGGTACGGGTCGGGGGTGGTGTAGGAGACGGAGTGGTACATCAGCAGCCACACCGGGCTGAGGCCGGGTCCGGCGGAGTCAGTGGCAACGCGCATGGTCGAGCCTTTGCTTGAGGGCGGACACGAGCAGCGCCGCCTCCGGCACCCGCAGCGCGCACGCGGCCACGGCGAAGACGGCGGGGACGAGCAGGCAGCCGAGGGCGACCGCCGGCAGGGGAGCGGAGCAGCCGGGCAGGGCCGTGGCGGCCCAGCCCGCCCCGGCGGCGAGCGCGGCGGCCACGGCGAGCCGCGCGAGGCGGCCCAGGACGCGGCGGGCGTCGACGGGGATGGAGGTCCTGCGGGGCAGGGCGCGCAGCAGGAGGAGGGCGGTGACGCTGATCCCGGCCGCGTTGGCGGCGGCGATCCCGCGTACGCCCCACACCGGCACGGCGGCCAGCCCCCCGGCGACGGTGATCAGCAGGCCGAGCGCCATGGCGGCGAGCGGGAACCAGGCGGGCCGCGCGGCCGAGAAGAAGGGGCGGGTCAACGCGCCCGCCAGCGTGTGCCCGAGCAGACCGAGCGCGTACACCCGCATCACCCCGGCCGTCGCCGCCGTCGCCCGCTCGTCGAACGCGCCGCGCTGGAAGAGGAGTTCGATGATCGCGGGCGCGCAGGCGACGACGAACGCGCCGCCGAGCAGCACCACCACGCCCGCCAGCACCAGATCGCGTTCGACGCGTTCGCGGGCCCGCTCGGTCTCGCCGTCGGCGACCGCGCGGGCGACCAGCGGGAGGGTCACGGTGCAGATCATCATCGACAGCACCATGGGCATCTGGGCGACCTTCTGCGCGTAGTTGAGGTGCGAGATGGCGCCCGCGGGCAGCGCGGAGGCGAGGCAGCGCTCGACCAGCACCTGGGACTGGCGGCTGAGCGCGAAGAGCGCGACCGGCGCCACGACGCCCACCGAGACGCCCGCGAGGAGCGAGACCCGGCCCCCGGCCCGTACCGGCGCCGACGACGGCGCGGGCGGCGTTCCGCGCGGGCGTCCCCGCAGGAACCGGCGCAGGAAGAACGGCAACTGCACCAGCGCCATCAGCGCCCCGCCGAGCGCCACCCCGGCCGCCGCCGCCCGGATGCCCCACCAGGCGTGCAGCGCCAGCGCGGTGGCCAAGATGCCCGCGTTGTGGACGACGTAGATCGCGGCGGGCGGCACGAAATCGCGGTGGGCGCGCAGGGCGGCGCTGAAGTACCCGGCGACGCCGAAGGTGAGGACGCTCACGGCGGGCAGCCGCACGCAGTCCACGGCGAGCCCCCGCTCCGCCAGCCCGGGGGCGTGGGCGGCCACCAGCGGGCGCGCCCCCGCCGCCAGCGCCGCGGCGGCCACCGCCAGCGCCAGCAGCAGCCTGGGGAACGTGGCCGCGCACAACTCGCGCGCCCCGCCGGCCCCGGCCCGCGCCAGCGCCAGGCTGAACGCGGGCACCAGAACCAGCGCCGCGCCCTCCTCGATCAGCAGCGTCGCGGCGAACTCGGGCACGGTCCAGGCGACGAGGAACGCGTCGGTGGCGGGCCCCGCGCCGAACAGCGTGGCGATGATCTGGTCCCGCAGCAGCCCGACCACCGCGCCCGCCGCGGTGAGCGCGGCGGTGACGGCGGCGGCGCGGGCGACGAACCGGTCGGTGCTCTCGGCCCGGTCGGTCCCGGTGGCCGCGCTCACCCGTTCTCCCGTACGGCCGGGGCCACGGCCGCCGGGGAGAACGCCCACCAGGCGGCCAGCCCCAGCGCCACGGCCGTCAGGACGGTGGCCGCCCCGCCGATGTCGGCGTACAGGAAGTTGACGGCCTGCCACACCAGCAGCCCCACCGCCAGCAGCCCGACGTCGAGCGGCCCGCCGCCCCGGGCGGCCCGGCGCAGCCGGACCAGGCAGCGCGCCGCGAGCGCGGCCCAGCAGCCGAGGACCGAGGTGGCGCCGACCAGGCCCTGCTCGCTGAGCAGCAGCAGGTACATGTTGTGCGGGGAGAGCAACTCCTGGCGCTGGAAGCCGAATCCGGCGCCCCCGGTGTCGCTGCCGCCGGAGAGCGCGAGCGACGCGTGGCTGTCGCGGTACTCCGCGAAACCCTTGGGCCCGGTGCCGGTCCACGGCGCGTCGCGCCACATCGACCAGGCGGCGTCCCACATGGCGTAGCGGTCGATCACCGACTGGTCGGGCGTTCCCGTCACGTCGCCGATCGAGCCGAGCCGTTCCCCGATCATCCCCGCCGAGCCCAGGGCCGCGCCCCCGGCCAGCAGCGCGCCGCCGCACAGCAGGAGCGGGAGCAGTACGCGCCGGGCCGGCCGCGAACCGGCGACGAGCGGCACGGCCACCACGGTCGCCACGGCCGCGGCGGTGGCCAGCCAGGCGCCCCGGCTGAAGGAGAACGCCAGCGGCAGCGCCAGCGCCGCCGCCGCGCCGAGGGCGGCGGCGCGCCACCGGGGCCGGCCGGGCCCCGCGAGCCCGAGGCAGAGCGCGGCGATCAGCCCGTAGGAGACGACGGTGGCCATGCCCATCACGCTCAACGGCCCGAACGTGCCGACCGCCCGCACGTCCTGGCCCATGTACGAGGCGCCCGTCTTCGTGACGTACTGCGCGGTGCCGACCGCGCCCTGGGCCAGGGCCAGCACCACGAGCGCGCCCGCGACCAGCCGCGCGTCACGCCGGTCGCGCGGCAGCAGCACCACCGCCAGCGGCACCAGCACGAAGACCTGGAGGCAGCGCAGGAACCCGGGCAGGCTGCCCACCGGGTCCCCGGAGGCCATGGTGACGACGGCGAACGCGACGGCGGGCGCGGCCAGCAGCAGCACGGCGGCCGGGTGCGGCGGCGGCCGGTGGCCGCGCGCCAGGACCACCGCGCCGCCGGCCACCAGCGCCACCGAGGCGAGGTCGGCGACGGCGATCTGCCCGCCCGCCACCTGCCACCGGCCGCCGGGCAGCGCCAACAGCAGCACGGTGGCGAGCGCGGGCCACAGGTGCCGGCGGTCCCGCGCCGCCCGGACGGCCTCCCGCACGGCGGTCATCAGCTCCCCCCGAGGCGGAAGCAGGCGGCCGTGGTGCGCAGCATGATCCGCACGTCCTGCCAGAGCGACCAGGTCTCGATGTACAGGTTGTCGAACCGGGCCCGGTCCTCGATGGAGGTGTCCCCGCGCAGCCCGCTGATCTGGGCGAGCCCGGTGAGCCCGACCGGCATCCGGTGGCGGTCGGCGTAGCCGGGGTGGAGCCGGCTGAACCGCTCGACGAAATGCGGGCGTTCCGGCCGGGGGCCGACCAGGCTCATGTCGCCGCGCAGCACGTTCCACAACTGGGGAAGCTCGTCCAGCGAGGTGCGCCGCAGCCACCGCCCCACGGGCGTGATCCGCTCGTCCCCGGCGATGCTCCAGCGGGTGGCGGCCTCCCGCGCGTCACCGGGCCGCAGGGTGCGGAACTTCAGCATGACGAACGGCCGGCCGTCCTTCCCGATCCGCTCCTGCCGGAACAGCACGCCGGGCCCGTCGCCCAGCCGCACGGCCAGCGCGCACCCGGCGAACAGGGGGGCGGCGGCGGTGAGGGCGGTGGCGGCGACCACGACGTCGAGGGCGCGCTTGGCCCACCGGGCGGACCAGGCGGACGTGCCCGGCTGGCGGGGACCGGCCGCACCGGGCGGCGGGTCGAGGCGGCGGCAGGCGAACCCCCACAGGTGACCCGCCACGGCCCCCCGGCCCCAGATCCCGGTGGCCCCGGCGAGCCCGGCGGCGCCCGGTTCGGCGGCCACCAGCCACACCGTGCAGCCCCGCGCCCAGAACAGCCGCACGAGCGCCTCCTCGGGCCGCCGCGCGAAGACCGCGTCCCGGACCGCGCCGCGCACGACGGCCCGGCCGACCTCCCGCGCGGTGGTGAGGACGGGCAGCGGCACGCTGTTCGGCAGCCGCCGCGGCACGGGCCCGACCAGGCCGACCGGCCGCATCCCGTACTCGGGGTGCTGCGCGAGGACGTCCGCGACGCGCTGCCCGGCGGGCCCGGTGCCGACGACGAGCGCCGGGCGCGGGCGGCGCCTGGCGGCCCGGCGGCGGGCGTGGTGCGCGCCGCCCGGGGCGGCGGCGGCGAGCGACGCGTGCGCGGTGATCAGGGCGAGCAGCTCCGGCCACGGGCGGGCCGGGGCGAGCAGCGCGGCGGCGGCGCACCAGGCGACGGCGGCGTGACCGAGCAGCCGGGGCAGGTCGTCCAGAGCGGTGGTCATCGGCGCCGGGCGGTACAGGCCGCCCGCGGCGTTGAGCACGGCGGTCAGCCCCGGCACCAGCAGGACGGCGGCGGCGTGGGCGTCGGCGGCCCGCAGCGCGGCGGCGGCGGCCGGGACGTCGGCCACGCACAGCGCCGCGGCGGCGGAACGGCACGGGGCGCGGCGCCCGCGCGACGGCGCCGGGGCGGGCAGCGGACCCCGGGGCGGAACGACGGAGGCGGGTCTGACGGGGGAGGCCGCGCGGGTCGTGCCGGTCATGCCTTCCGTGCTCATGGGCTGCTGAACTCCCTCGCCTCGGGCGCCGGTTCGCCCGGCTCCCGGTCCGCCAGAGCGCGGTAGAGCCGGGCGTACGCGGCGGCGGCTCGGCGTACGTCGTGGGTGCCCCTGATGTGCTGCGCGGCCTGCCGGCCCAGGGCCCGGCGGCGGACGGGATCGGCGAGCAGCGCGGTCAGGGCCCCGGCGAGGGCGGCCGGGTCCTCCGGCGGCACCAGCGCGTGGGGAACGTGGCCCGGCGGCAGGCTCTCGCGGGCGCCGCCGACGTCGGTGACCACCACCGGGCGGCCGACGGCCATCGCCTCCAGGGGCGCCAGCGCCATCCCCTCCCAGCGGGACGGCAGCACCACGACATCGGCCGCCGCGTACCAGGGCTGGACGTCGTCGGTGTGCCCGGCGAAGAGGACGTCGGGACCGGCGGCGAGGCGCAACGCGCGGCGGTCGGGCCCGTCGCCGACGAGGGCGAGCCGGGCGCCGGGAACGGCGGCGGCGACGGCGGGCCAGGCGCGCAGCAGCAGGTCCTGTCCCTTCTGCGGGCAGAGCCGTCCGACGCAGACGACGAGCGGCGCGCGCTGCGGCAGGGTGTGGACGGTGGCGAGCGCGGCGCGGGCCTGGCGGCGGGCCACGCCGTCGGCGACGGGAAACCGTTCCAGATCGACCCCGTTGGCGATCACCTCCCACCGGGCGGACAGGCCCGCCTCGCAGCCGCCGAGCCGTTCCGCTTCGCTCACGCACAGCACGCGATCGGCCCATCGTGTGGCGAACCTCTCCCAGCGCAGGGCGAGTTGGGCGGTCGGACCGGATGCCGCCAGGAACGACCAGGCGTGCGGCTGGAAGACGGTGGGCAGCCGTCCGCGCAGCGCGAGCCGTCCGGCGAGACCGGCTTTGGAACTGTGCAGGTGCACGACATCGGGCCGTTCGCGGCGCGCGATCCGGGCCGCGCACGCGATCTCCCACGGCAGGTCGGCCCCGGCCCCGCGCTCCGCGAGCCAGAGCCGGACCCGCGCCCCGGCCATCGCGGCCGTTCTCTCCAGCGTTCCGCCCGGCGGGCACGCGACGATCGCGCGCATTCCCGCCCCGGTCTGCGCCCGCACCAGATCGGTGACGACCCGGGCGACGCCCCCGTCGACCGGCTGGGCGAAGTGCAATACGGTCAGCACGCCCGGTCCTCGCGTGCGTCGTCGCAGGTCAGACGGTGCATGGTCACCCTCCAGGCGAACTTTCCGGCAGGCGGGAAAACCATGACAGAAATCAAATGGGAAATCACGCATAACGCCGCGAACCAGGCACAAAAATGCATGCTGTGATTTACATACAAGAGGATTCCGAGAGAGATCCGGAACACGGGAGAACACCAGAAAGGCCCCTGTCACCAGGGGCCTTCACTGTGTGGTGCGCGAGGGGGGAGTTGAACCCCCACGCCCTTTCGGGCACTGGAACCTGAATCCAGCGCGTCTGCCTATTCCGCCACCCGCGCATGGGTGCTGCCGAAGGACTGCCCCCTGCCGGACCGTTCTGTCCGGGCGGGAGCGCCACCGACATGCAGAAGGCTAACACGCTCCCGGGCGTGCCCTCACCCGCGTATCGGGGGCACCGCGGACGCTCCCCCCCATCCCCTCCGCATTCCCTCCGCACATGCGCGACACTGGTCCGGACTCCCCCCTACGATCCCGGGGAAGACGGGTATCGAGAGGGGAACCACCTGATCGTCCCGGGCGTGGATACGATCAGTAAGCCCTACCACTTCAGCCGCGCCCGGACATCGGAGAAGGAGGTGCACATGGGAGTACTGAAGCGCTTCGAGCAGCGGCTGGAAGGCCTCGTCAACGGCACCTTCGCCAAAGTCTTCAAGTCCGAGGTGCAGCCGGTGGAGATCGCCGGCGCGCTCCAGCGCGAGTGCGACAACAACGCGACCATCTGGAACCGCGAACGCACCGTCGTGCCCAACGACTTCATCGTCGAGCTGGGCGCGGGCGACTTCGAGCGCCTCTCCCCGTACGCGGGCCAGCTCGGGGACGAACTGGCCGCCATGGTCAAGGAGTACGCGAACTGTCTCTTATACCCCTCTTCCCCTCCTCTCTCTCTTTCCTCCGCTGCTCTCATGCAATCCCGTATCCTTTCAAAAAAAAACACATAAGCTGCATGCGAAAAGAGGCACACACAAACAGCAAGCAGTGACGGTGCCACGTTCCCCACGCGCTTGTGCCGCCGGAGGACCCGGCCGCCCGCAGACCCCGCCCGGCGCCCCGACGAGCGGCGCCGGGTATCCGCAGCCGCCCGTCGCGCCACCGCCCTCGCCGCCGCGCGGCCACCAGCCGACGATCGCGCCGTACGGGCAGCCCGGCCGCGTCCGGCGCTGGGTCGAGATCAACGGCACCCGCCACCAGATCTCCCGCACCAGCCTCGTGATCGGCCGCAGCACCGAGGCCGACGTGCGCATCGACGACCCCGGCGTCTCCCGCCGGCACTGCGAGATCCAGGCCACCGACCCGGCCACCATCCGGGACCTGGGCTCGACCAACGGCATCGTGGTGGACGGACAGCACACCAAACGCGCTACGCTCCGCGACGGCTCACGGATCGTCGTGGGCAGCACCACAGTCATCTACCGGCAAGCCGAAGGGTAAGCGGGGGGCAATGTCAGAGCTGACCCTGACGGTCATGAGGCTGGGCTTCCTGGCCGTCCTGTGGCTGTTCGTCATCGTGGCCGTCCAGGTGATCCGCAGCGACCTCTTCGGCACCCGGGTCACCCAGCGCGCCGTCGCCCGCCGGCCCGAGGCGGCCCCCCAGCAGCAGCGCCGTCCCCAGCAGCCCCCGCAGCCCCAGCGCGGCAGGCAGCGCCGGGGCGCCCCCACCAAGCTGGTGATCACCGAGGGCTCGCTCGCCGGAACCACTGTCGCCCTCCAGGGCCAGACCATTACGCTCGGCCGGGCACACGACTCGACGATCGTGCTGGACGACGACTACGCCTCCGGGCGGCACGCCAGGATCTACCCCGACCGTGACGGCCAGTGGATCGTCGAGGACCTCGGGTCGACCAACGGCACCTACCTCGACCGGGGCCGCCTGACCACCCCGGTGCCCATCCCGCCCGGCACGCCGATCCGTATCGGCAAGACCGTCATCGAGCTGCGGAAGTAGGGCCGAACACCATGACGACCGGAGGGTGGGAAAGGCGCGCATGAGCCTGTCACTGAGATTCGCCGCCGGATCCCACACCGGCATGATCCGGGACCACAACGAGGACTCGGGCTACGCCGGCCCGCGGCTCCTCGCCATCGCCGACGGCATGGGCGGGCAGGCCGCGGGCGAGGTCGCCAGCTCCGAGGTCATCTCCACCCTCGTCCAGCTCGACGACGACATCCCCGGCTCCGACGTCCTCACCTCGCTCGACACCTCCGTGCAGCGCGCGAACGACCAGCTCCGTTCCATGGTCGCCGAGGACCCGCGCCTGGACGGCATGGGCACCACCCTCACCGCCCTGCTCTGGACCGGCCAGCGCCTCGGCCTGGTCCACGTCGGCGACTCCCGCGCCTACCTGCTGCGCGACGGCGAGCTGCACCAGATCACCCAGGACCACACCTGGGTGCAGCGGCTGGTCGACGAGGGCCGGATCACCGAGGAGGAGGCCACCACCCACCCCCAGCGGTCCCTCCTGATGCGCGCCCTGGGCAGCGCCGACCACATCGAGGCCGACCTCTCCATCCGCGAGGTCCGCCCCGGCGACCGGTACCTGCTGTGCTCCGACGGCCTCTCCGGCGTCGTCAGCGCCGAGACCCTCCGCGACACGCTCAGCACCTTCGCGCCGCCCCAGGACACCGTCCGCGAGCTGATCGAGCTGGCCCTGCGCGGCGGCGGCCCGGACAACATCACCTGCATCGTCGCGGACGTCCTCGACCTCGACACCCAGGAGAGCGACACCCTCGCCCGCCAGCTCTACGACGCCCCGCAGATCGTCGGCGCCGTCGCCGAGGCCCAGGCCCAGAGCGCGGGCAGGTAGGCGTCGTCGGTGAACGCGCCGTCGCCGAGGCCCAGGCCCAGAGCGCGGGCGGCATCCCGCAGACCCCCGCCTCCCGCGCCGCCGGGGGGCGCGGCCGGGGGGCGGGCCAGCTCGGCGGCGCGTTCACCGACGACGACTACCTGCCCGCGCGCTCCGGCCGCCGCGCGTGGAAACGCGCCGCCATCGTCGGCGTCGCGCTGGTCGTCGTGGCCGGCGGCCTGTACGCCGGGTACCGCTGGACCCAGGACCAGTACTACATCGGCGCCAACGGCGACCACGTCGCGCTCTACCAGGGCATCAGCCAGGACCTGGGCCCGCTCAGCCTCAGCAGCGTCGAGCAGGACCACCCCGAGATCCGGCTCGCCCACCTGCCCGCGTCCACCCGCGGCCAGGTCGAGGAGTCCTTCTCCGTCAGCGGCCTGGAAGAGGCCGAGACCCGCATCGCGGTGCTGGCCGAGCAGGCCGAGGCGTGCCGGCTGCTGGCCGAGCAGGAGGAAGAGGCCGCGCCGGAGCCCGAGGAGCAGAACGAGCAGAACGGGCAGACCGACGAGGGCGACGGCAAGGAGGCGACCTCCCCCCAGACTGTCTCAGTTACCAATGTGACGCCGCCGACGGAGAGGGGAAGGGGGAAGTATGGTGAGGCAGCCACGGTCTGACGCAAAAAGAGGAAACCAAGAAG
>NZ_LN929895.1:0-266679 GCF_001493375.1 Streptomyces specialis | reverse complement strand
ATGTCCTTGCGTGTGTTTTGATGACGCTGTCGTCCAACTAGGTCTACACGATCCTCTTCGTCGGCAGCGTCAGCTGTGTATAAGAGGCAGGTCCATGTCCGGGCGCCAGCGCGAGCTCGCCCGGGACTGCTGACTCCCGAAGGCCGGAAGGCAATGAGCCAGACCAGCAACACCACCGTCTCCACCGGCGGTCTCCCGAGCCGCCGGAACACCGAGCTGGCGATGCTCGTCTTCGCCGTGCTGATCCCGGTCCTCGCCTACGCCAACGTCGGCCTGGCGAAGGAGGAGACGCTCCCGGCCGGCATGCTCGGCTACGGCCTGGGCCTCGGCCTGCTCGCCGGCGTCGCGCACCTCGTCGTCCGCCGGTACGCGCCCTACGCCGACCCGCTGATGCTGCCCATCGCGACCCTGCTCAACGGCCTCGGCCTGGTCCTCATCTGGCGCCTGGACCAGGAGCCCGGCATCACCACCGACTCCCTCGGCGGCCCGATGGCGCCCGACCAGCTCATCTGGTCCACCGTCGGCGTCGCGCTCTTCCTCGCGGTGCTGATCTTCCTCAAGGACCACCGCATCCTCCAGCGCTACACCTACATCTCGATGGTCGTCGCGCTGATCCTGCTCGCCTCCCCGATCATCGTCGGCGAGGAGATCAACGGCGCCCGCATCTGGATCTCCATCCCCGGCGTCGGCTCCCTCCAGCCCGGCGAGTTCGCCAAGATCATCATCGCCGTCTTCTTCGCCGGCTACCTGATGGTCAAGCGCGACGCCCTCGCCCTCGCCAGCCGCCGCGTCATGGGCGTCTACCTGCCGCGCGGCCGGGACATGGGACCGATCCTCGTCATCTGGGCGATCAGCCTGATGATCCTCGTCTTCGAGACCGACCTCGGCACCTCGCTGCTGTTCTTCGGGATCTTCGTGGTCATGCTCTACGTGGCCACCGAGCGCACGAGCTGGATCATCTTCGGCCTGCTGCTGTCGGCCAGCGGCGCGGTCTTCGTCGCGAACACCAACTCCCACGTCGGCCTGCGCGTCCACAACTGGCTGAACCCACTGGAGAACGACCCGCCCGGCAGCGGCCAGGTCACCGAGACCGCCCAGGCCATGTTCGCCTTCGGCTCCGGCGGCCTCTTCGGCTCCGGCCTCGGCCAGGGGTACTCCCGGCTCATCGGCGGCATCGCCACCAAGAGCGACTACATCCTCGCCACCGTCGGCGAGGAGCTCGGCCTGACCGGTCTGATGGCCGTCATCCTGCTCTACGCCCTGCTCATCGAGCGCGGCATGCGCACCGCGCTGGCCGCCCGCGACCCGTTCGGCAAGCTCCTGGCGGTCGGCCTCTCCGGGATCTTCGCCATCCAGGTCTTCGTCGTCGCCGGCGGTGTCACCGGCCTGATCCCCCTCACCGGCATGACCATGCCGTTCCTGGCCCAGGGCGGCTCCTCGGTCATCGCCAACTGGGCGCTCGTCGCCCTCCTCCTGCGGATCAGCGACACCGCCCGGCGGCCCGCGCCGGCGCCGGCGCCCTCCCTCGACGCAGAACAGACTCAGGTGGTCCGGACGACATGAACAAACCGATGCGACGGGTGGCCGTCTTCTGCGGCCTCCTCATCCTGGCCCTGCTGGTCCGGGTCAACTGGGTCCAGTTCGTCCAGGCCGACGACCTCCAGAACCACGAGGACAACCGCCGGGTCACCATCGAGCGCTACGCCCACCCGCGCGGCGACATCATCGTGGACGGCGAGCCCATCACCGGCTCCGTCGAGACCGAGGGCAGCGACTTCGCCTACAAGCGGACCTGGACCGACGGCGAGATGTGGGCCCCGGTCACCGGGTACGCCTCGCAGGTGTACGGCACCACCTTCCTCGAAGGCGTCTACGACTCGATCCTCACCGGCGACGACGACCGGCTGTTCTTCAACCGCACCATCGACATGCTCACCGGCGAGGACCAGCGCGGCGGGAACGTGGTGACCACCCTCGACGCCGAGGCCCAGCGCGCCGCCTTCGAGGGCCTGGGCGACAACAAGGGCGCCGTCGTCGCCCTCGACCCGCGCACCGGCGAGATCCTCGCCCTGGTCTCCACCCCGTCCTACGACCCCTCCACCTTCGCCGGCGGCAGCGGGGACGACAGCGACGCCTGGGACGCGCTCCAGCCGGAGAACAACCCGGACGACCCCATGCTCAACCGGGCGCTGCGCGAGACCTACCCGCCCGGCTCCACGTTCAAGATCGTCACCGCCGCCGCCGCCCTGGAGAACGGCCTGGTGGACGACGTCAACGAGAACCTCGACTACCCCGATCCGTACATCCTGCCGGACACGAACGACGTCGAGCTGCCCAACCAGATCGCCGGGGTCTGCGAGGACGCCTCCATCCGCGAGGCCATCCGCTGGTCCTGCAACAGCGTCTTCGCCGGCCTGAGCAACGACCTCGGCAACGAGACGATGATCGAGGCGGCCGAGCAGTACGGCTACAACGAGGAGCTGTTCGTCCCGGTCCGGGCCACCGCCAGCTCCTACCCCGAGGACAACCGGCCGCAGAACGCCCAGGCCGGCATCGGCCAGGCGTCCAACCGGGCCACCCCGCTCCAGATGGCCATGGTCGCCGCCGCCGTCGCCAACGACGGCTCGCTCATGCAGCCATACATGGTCGACCAGCTCGTCGCCCCGAACCTCAACGTGGTCGAGCAGCACGAGCCGGACGAGATGAGCCGCCCGATGTCCGCGGACACCGCGCAGCAGCTCCAGGACGCCATGGAGTACATGGTCGAGGAGAGCAGCATCGACACCAGCTCCGTCGAGGGCGCCACGATCGGCGGCAAGACCGGCACCGCCCAGCACGGCGAGAACAACGAGGAGCTGCCCTACGCCTGGTTCATCTCCTACGCCATGACCGACGAGGGCTCGCCCGTCGCCGTGGCCGTCGTCGTCGAGGACGGCTCCGACGAGCGCGACCAGATCTCCGGCAGCGGCCTGGCCGCCCCGATCGCCATCGACGTCATCGAGGCCGTGCTGGAGGGCGAGAACGCCGGGTGATCTCCGCCATGTGACCGGCGTGGCGCAACGGATACCGAGGAACACACGTCATACACCCCGACCGGTCTTCCGGCCGGTCGGGGCCGTACCGGCGATACCGGTTGGATATCGGCCGCCATCCGCCGTCCGGTGGGTCCTTCCCCGCCGGGTACCGTAAGCCAGGGCCTGCGTCCCTGGCCCCGAGGGCCGACCAGGGGGTACGACCCGGGACCAAACGGAGAGGGCTGGAATCATGGAAGAGCCGCGTCGCCTCGGCGGGCGGTACGAACTGGGCCAGGTGCTCGGCCGCGGGGGCATGGCCGAGGTCTACCTCGCCCACGACACGCGTCTGGGCCGCACCGTCGCCGTCAAGACGCTCCGTGCCGACCTCGCCCGCGACCCCACGTTCCAGGCCCGCTTCCGCCGCGAGGCGCAGTCCGCGGCCTCGCTGAACCACCCCGCGATCGTCGCCGTCTACGACACCGGCGAGGACTACGTGGACGGCATCTCCATCCCGTACATCGTGATGGAGTACGTCGACGGCTCCACGCTCCGCGAGCTGCTCCACTCCGGCCGCAAGCTGCTGCCGGAGCGGTCCCTGGAGATGTGCATCGGCATCCTCCAGGCCCTGGAGTACAGCCACCGCAACGGCATCGTCCACCGCGACATCAAGCCCGCCAACGTCATGCTCACCCGCACCGGCCAGGTCAAGGTGATGGACTTCGGCATCGCCCGCGCCATGGGTGAGTCCGGCATGACGATGACGCAGACCGCGGCCGTGATCGGCACCGCGCAGTACCTCTCCCCCGAGCAGGCCAAGGGCGAGGCCGTCGACGCCCGCTCCGACCTGTACTCCACGGGCTGCCTGCTCTACGAGCTGCTGACCGTCCGGCCGCCGTTCATCGGCGACTCCCCGGTCGCCGTCGCCTACCAGCACGTCCGCGAGGAGCCGCAGCCGCCCAGCGTCTACGACCCCGAAATCACCCCGGACACCGACGCCATCGTGCTGAAGGCGCTGGTGAAGGACCCGGACTACCGGTACCAGTCGGCCGACGAGATGCGCGCCGACATCGAGGCGGCGCTCGACGGCCGCCCGGTCGGCGCCACGGCCGCGATGGGCGCCGTCCCCTACGGCTACGACGACCGCCCCACCACGGCCCTGCGCGCCGCCGACCCGGCCACCCAGATGATCCCGCCGGTCGGCGACCCCGACGGGTACGGGTACGACGACTACGGCGGCCGGGCCGACCGCCGCCAGCGCAACCGGAACACCTCCACCATCCTGCTGGTGCTCGCCGGCATCCTCGTGCTGATCGGCGCGATCTTCATCGGCCGGGCGCTGTTCGCCCCCGACCCCCCGGAGGGCGGCCTGACCGTCCCCGACGTCGTCGGCCAGTCGCCGGACGAGGCGATGCGGGAGCTGGAGAACGCCGGGTTCGAGCCGGTCGAGGGCGATGCCCGCCCCTGCGAGACCGACGAGGGCACCGTCTGCGCCACCGACCCCGAGGCCGGCACCGAGGCCGACCGCGGCTCCACCGTCACCGTCATCGTGTCCGAGGGCCCCGAGACCGTCGAGATCCCCGACGTGACCGGGCAGGACTACGAGGACGCCGAGGCCGAGCTGGAGGAGTTGGGCTTCCAGGTCAAGCGGGAGGACGAGGAGACCGACGCGGAGGACCCGGGCACGGTCCTGGACCAGGACCCGAACGGCGGCGAGGAGGCCGAGACCGGCACCGAGATCACGCTCACCGTCGCCGCCGAGATCGCCGGCGTCGAGGTGCCGGACGTGGTCGGGGACGACTTCGACTCCGCGAAGCAGGAGCTGGAGCAGGCCGGATTCGTCGTCCCCCGCCAGGACCAGATCGACGACTCGCGCGAAGAGAACACCGTGATCAGCCAGAACCCGCGCGCCGGCTCCGAGATCCAGCCCAACGAGGTGATCACGCTCTACGTGGCGATCCCGTCGGCCACCGAGCCCGCCACGGCCCAGGTGCCGAACGTGGGCGGCCAGTCCCTGGCCGATGCCAGGGCGGCGCTCCAGCAGGCCGGGTTCACCGCCATCGCGGTCGAGGGCCCGGACACCGCCACCGCCATGGTGATGTACACCACACCGAACGGCGGCGAGGAAGCCGACCCCGCCGCCACCGTCACGCTCTACACCTACGACCCGGGCGCCGTGGACGGCGGCCAGGACGGCGGTACGGACGGTGGCAACGGGGAAGAGAACGGCAATGGGAACAACGACGGCGGCGAGGGCGGCTTCGGCGACTTCTTCGGCGACTGACCGCCGCTCGCCCGCCACATCGGCGTCTTGGCGACGCCCCGGCGCGTCAGCCGAGGGTGCCCTCCTCCGGCTCCTCGGTGGCGGGGGAGGGCTCCACCAGCCAGTCCGGGTTGGTCTGGCCGCTCCACCACTTCCAGGCGACGTACCCGCCGCCCGCCACCAGGCCGAGCAGCGCGGTGCGCCGGACGAACCGTCCGGCCCGCGCCCGGCGCCGGCCGCGCCGGACGGCCGCCCGCAGCTCACGGGGGCTCAGCTCGCCGCGCAGCGCCGACAGCGCCGCCTGGGACCTGGCCGCGGCCTCGTCCTTCACCGGGACGGCCGCGGCGATCGCCTTCTCCACCCGCGGGGCGACCTGCGCGGCGTACGTGACGCGGGTCTGCAACGCCGCCTGACGGGCCTTCGGGGCCAGGTACGCCCCCGCCTGCTGGGCCGCCTGCACCGCGCTGTCCTTCGCCGTCACGGCGTACGGGGTGACCACGTCCGCGGCCTGTCGCACCCCCGACTTCCCGTTGTGGCTCATGGATTGCTCCTCCTTGTGCTCCTTGGTGGCGTTTTCCCACTGCCTTGTCGTGTTGTCCAGCCTTGGGGAAATCATGCGGAATTCATGCGCAAATCATGCCGGGTGGGCCGCGACGCGGCGCGCGGAACGAGCATCCGGCGGGGCGGCGTGTCGCGTGCGCATGGCAGGATCGGGGACCGTCACTGACGTAGACGGAAGGTAGATCGTGGCTGAGCAGCTCTACGCCACCCTGAAGACCAACCGCGGCGACATCGAGGTCCGGCTCTTCCCGAACCACGCGCCGAAGACGGTCAAGAACTTTGTCGAACTCGCCGAGGGCACCCGTGAGTGGGTCAACCCGGCAACCGGCGTGAAGTCCACGGAGAAGCTGTACGACGGCACGGTCTTCCACCGGGTGATCAGCGGCTTCATGATCCAGGGCGGCGACCCCCTGGGCAACGGCACCGGCGGCCCCGGCTACAAGTTCGGGGACGAGATCCACCCCGACCTGTCCTTCAACCGCCCCTACCTGCTGGCCATGGCCAACGCGGGTCCCGGCACGAACGGGTCGCAGTTCTTCATCACCGTCGCGCCCACCACGTGGCTGACCGGCAAGCACACCATCTTCGGCGAGGTCGCCTCCCCCGCCGGCCAGCAGGTGGTGGACGCCATCGCCACCACCGCGACCGACGGCCGCACCGACCGCCCGGTGCAGGACGTGGTGATCGAGTCGGTCGTCATCGACCGCCGCGAGGGCTGACCCGGCCGGAACCATTCCGGCCCCCTGTCCGTAGGATCAGGGGGCCGGAGGTGGCCGCGGAAGGGACGTCATGGCGGAGCAGCACGGTACGCCGCGGTCGCGGCACGGTCTGGCGCGTTGCTACCGGCACCCCGACCGGGAGACCGGCATCCGGTGCGCCCGCTGCGACCGGCCCATCTGCCCCTCCTGCATGATCGCCGCGCCGGTGGGCTACCAGTGCCCGGACTGCGTCCGGGGCGGTGCTCCCGCGGCCCGCGCCGCCCGCCCCCGCACGCTGGCCGGCGGCGCCGTCGCCGAGGACTCCCGGCTGGTCACCAAGATCCTCATCGGGCTCAACCTCGCGGTCTTCGTGGCCGTCCTGGTCGCGGGCGACCGTCTCGTCACCGACTTCGGCATGCTGGGGTACGCGGGCGATCCCTTCACGGGCGAACGGATCGGCGTCGCGGACGGCGAGTGGTACCGGCTGCTGACCGCGGCCTTCCTCCACGAGCAGCTCTGGCACATCGCGTTCAACATGCTGGGTCTGTGGTTCCTCGGCCCGCCCCTGGAAACCGCGCTGGGCCGCGTCCGCTATCTCGCGGTGTACCTGATCTCGGCGCTGGCCGGCAGCACGCTGTTCTACCTGCTCGCCGACCGGCTCCAGCTCTCGCTGGGCGCCTCGGGCGCGATCTTCGGGCTCTTCGGCGCCACCGCCGTGCTGATGCGCCGGATGCGGGCCGACATGCAGCCGATCGCGATCCTGCTGGCGATCAACCTGGTGATCACCTTCGCCTGGTCGAACATCGCGTGGCAGGCCCACATCGGCGGCCTGGTCGCGGGAGCCGCGATCGCCTACGGCATGGTCGCCGCGCCGCGCCGGCGGCGGGTCCTCGTCCAGGCCGGGACGTGCGCGGTGGTGGTCGCCGCCCTCGTCGTCGCCTGCGCGATCAGGACCGCGCAGCTCCTGGCCTGACCGGGCCGGCCCGGCCGGGGGGCATGGGTGCCCGGCCGGGACGCATGCCCTCGGGCGGAAAGTTATCCACAGTCATCCACAGGCGGTGGCGATCCCGGTGCGGGGCGTCGAGGCCGCCTCTGACCTGCGCCGACCCGCGTTTCCGCAGGCGAACAGGGGTACGGTGGCCCGCGCGGCTCGGACGGGCGTTCCCGTGTTCACTCAGTTATCCACAGATCTTGTGATGTTCCGGCGAGCTGTGGATAACTCGCCGTACCGCCCGGGGCGGTCACTTCCACTGCGTGGAGACCACGAACCCCAGCGCGATGAAGCCGAAGCCGACCACGATGTTCCAGTTCCCCAGGGACTCCACCGGGAGGTCGCCCTGCGTCATGTAGAACACCACGATCCAGGCCAGGCCGATCACGAACAGCGCCAGCATCAGCGGCGCCACCCAGCGGCGACCACCGCCCATGTCGATCTTCGTGGGCGTCCGCTTCTCGGGCGGCGCGTAGGTGTCGGCCTTCTTCTTCCGGATCCGGGACTTCGGCACGAGTGGCTCTCCTGTCGATCGCGCTGTCTGATCGCGCCGGTCAGCGCGGAGCTGTGGGATCGTCCGTTAGCGTAGTGGTTCCCCGCCCGATTAAGGAGAGCAGGGTCACGGTGATCGGCTCCCGTCCGCGCCCGCGGCTCAGGCGGCTGGGCAGCGTCGCCGTCTTCGCGCTGGCGGGCCTGATCTTCTGGCTCAGCTTCCACGTGGCCCGGGGCAACAACATCCGCACCGACGACTCCCTGCTCCAGATGTCCGACCTCGTCCGGGAGCGCGCCCGGCAGATCGAGGCCCTGGAGTCCGGCAACGCCGCGCTCCGCGACGACCTGGACGCCCTCGCCGGGAGCACCGGCCCCGACGGCACCGACGACCCGGGCGCCGCCGACGAACGCCGCCGCCTCGCCGGGCTCGAACAGGCCGCGGGCCTCACCGAACTCACCGGCCCCGGCCTGACCGTGACCCTCACCGACGCCCCGCCGGACGCCGGCGCCCTCGTCCCCGACGTCCCCGAGCCGTCCCCCAACGACCTCGTCATCCACCAGCAGGACCTCCAGGCCGTCGTCAACGCCCTGTGGGCCGGCGGCGCCGAGGGCGTCCGCGTCATGGACCAGCGGCTGATCTCCACCAGCGCGGTGCGCTGCGTCGGCAACACCCTGATCCTCCAGGGCCGGCTGTACTCCCCGCCCTACACGGTCACCGCCGTCGGCGACCCCGGCCGTCTCCGCGCCGCCCTGGACGCCTCCCCCGCGATCCGCGACTATCGCCAGTACGTCGAGGCGTACGGGCTCGGCTGGCGCGTCGAGCAGCACGCCGAGGCCACACTGCCCGGCTACGAGGGGGGCATCGCGCTCCGCCAGGCACGGCCCGCCGAATGAGCACACATCACTCCGTCCCCCTCGTCGTACGCTTGGACCACGCGCCGTCACGCGCGGGACGTACCGAGGAGGGGAACGCGAAGCCATGTACGGCTGGATCTGGCGGCATCTGCCGGGCAACGTGCTGGTGCGCGCGCTGATCTCACTGCTGCTCGCCCTGGGCGCGGTCTACCTGCTGTTCGAGTATGTCTTCCCCTGGGCCGAGCCGCTGTTGCCCTTCAACGACGTGACCGTGGACGAGGGACAGGAGACCGGACAGTGAGCCCCGCGCGCATCCTGGTCGTCGACAACTACGACAGCTTCGTCTACAACCTCGTCCAGTACCTCTACCAGCTCGGCGCGGAGTGCGAGGTCGTGCGGAAC
Organism: Streptomyces specialis; assembly: GCF_001493375.1. Taxonomy (GTDB): domain Bacteria; phylum Actinomycetota; class Actinomycetes; order Streptomycetales; family Streptomycetaceae; genus Streptomyces; species Streptomyces specialis. Next base: position 257,406 of record NZ_LN929895.1, on the reverse strand, counting down.
GACGCGGTCACCCCCGACCGGGTGGGCGCGGGCGGCTTCGACGGCGTGCTGATCTCCCCCGGCCCCGGCACCCCCGAGCAGGCCGGGGTGAGCGTCGCCATGGTCCACCACTGCGCCGCCACCCGCACGCCCGTCTTCGGCGTCTGCCTCGGCATGCAGGCGATGGCGGTGGCCTACGGCGGCGTCGTCGGCCGGGCCCCCGAGCTGCTGCACGGCAAGACCTCGGAGGTGCGCCACACCGGCACGGGCGTCTTCGACGGGCTGCCCACCCCGCTGACCGTGACCCGCTACCACTCGCTGGCCGCCGACGAGGCGACCCTGCCCGCCGAGCTGGAGGTGACGGCCCGCGCCGGGGACGTCGTCATGGGTCTGCGCCACCGTGAACTCCCGGTGGAGGGCGTGCAGTTCCACCCCGAGTCGGTGCTCACCCGGGGCGGCCACCGGATGCTGGCGAACTGGCTGACGGTCTGCGGCGACGCGGGCGCGGTCGGCCGTTCGCACGGACTCGCCCCCGTCGTGGGGCGCCCGGCGTGACCACGGGATGGGGGTCGGACGACGACGCCTACCGAGCGGCGGTCGAAGGACTCCAGGACCCGTTGACGGATCCGCTTCCCGGCCCCCCGGCGCCCGCCGACCCGGAGACGATCGGTCTGCGCCGCCCGGACCGGTTCCCCGCCCCCGCGGACGGCGGGCGAGCGGCCCGCCGCAGGGCCGCCCAGGCCCCCGGCGGAACCGGAGCCTCCGCTCCGCCCGACGGCGGCCGTGCCGCCCGCCGGAGGGCCGCCCAGGGCCCTCGGGAGAGCGCGGCGGAGCGGACGGCCGCGCTGCCCTCGATCGACGGCGAGAGCGGCCCCGAGGGCGGTCGGGCGGCCCGCCGCAGGGCCGCCAGGGCCCCGGGTGGAACGGCGGCCTCCGTTCCGCCCGACGGCGGCCGTGCCGCGCGGCGCAGGGCCGCGTCCGCGCCACCCTCGACATCCGCCGGGTCCACCGGGCCCACCGGGCCGGGTGGCGGTCGCGCCGCGCGCCGCAAGGCCGGCGCGGCGGCACCGGCGGCGCCCGCCGAGGAGCCGCCGCTGACCGGTGGCCGCGCCGCCCGGCGCAAGGCGGCGAAGGCGGCGGCCAAGGCCGCCAAGCAGACCGGCACCGCGATCAGCAACGTGATCGGCGAGCTGTTCATCACCACCGGCGTGCTGCTGCTCCTCTTCGTCGTCTACCAGCTCTGGTGGACCAACGTCGAGGCCAGGGCACACGCGAACAACGAGGCCGACAGCCTCCAGGAGCAGTGGGAGAACGCCGAGCCGGGGGAGGACGACCGCGACCCGGGCGCGTTCACGCCCGGCGAGGGCTTCGCGATCCTCTACCTCCCCACCCTCGACGTCCGCGTCCCCATCGCGGAGTCCGTCGATCCCGCGGAGGTCCTCGACAACGGCATGGTCGGGCACTACACGGAGGAGGACCGCCTCCCCACGGCCATGCCGTGGGACGAGGAGGGCAACTTCGGCCTGGCCGGCCACCGCAACACCCATGGCGAGCCGTTCCGTTACATCAACCGTCTGGAGCCGGGCGACCCGATCGTCGTGGAGACCCGGGACACCTACTACACCTACGAGATGACCAGCCGGCTCGACTCGACCTCGCCGTCCAACATCGCCGTCCTCGATCCCGTCCCGGACCAGGGCGGGTTCACCGAACCAGGCCGCTACATCACCCTCACCACCTGCACGCCGGAGTTCACCTCCACCTACCGCATGATCGTGTGGGGTCAGATGACTGAGGAACGCCCGCGGAGCGAAGGGAAGCCGGATGCCCTCGTCAACTGAAGCGGAGACCCCGGCGGAGGAGTCGGCCGGGAAGACCCGGACCGCCCCCTCGCGCCGCCGCCCGAGCCCGTGGCGCCGCCGGATGGCGACCGCCGTCAGCGTCTTCGGCGAACTCCTCATCACCGGCGGCGTCGTGCTCGGCCTCTTCGTCGCCTACTCGCTGTGGTGGACCAACGTCGTGGCCAACCAGGAGGCGAAACGGGACAGCAGCGCCGTTCGCGAGCACTGGGAGGCGGCCCCCGACGACGACGGCGACGACACCACGCCGCCGCCCGCGTACGACCCCCAGGACGGCATCGGCTTCCTGCACGTACCGGCGATGACCGGCGACGACATCCTGGTGAAGCCCGGCACCGGCCTCGACGTGCTCAACGGCGGCGTCGCCGGGTACTACGAGGACCCGGTCGCGTCGGCGATGCCGTGGGACGAGGAGGGCAACTTCTCGCTGGCCGCCCACCGGGACGGCCACGGCGCCAAGTTCCACGACATCGACAAGATCGACGTGGGCGACCCGATCGTCTTCGAGACCGAGAACACCTGGTACGTCTACCGGACTTCGGCGATCCTCCCGGAGACCTCGAAGTACAACACCGAGGTCCTCGCGCCCATCCCCGAGGAGTCCGGCGCCACCGAGGCCGGCCGCTACATCACGCTGACGACCTGCACCCCGCTCTACACCTCGCGCCACCGCTACGTGGTCTGGGGCGAGTTGGTCCGCACCGAGGATGTGGACGAGATGCGGACGCCTCCCGAGGAACTCCGGGAGACGGAGTGACGGCGGACTGATCCCGCGACGGGTGGAGCCTAGGAGAGTCGAACTCCTGACATCCGCCATGCAAAGACGGCGCTCTACCAACTGAGCTAAGGCCCCGCAGCCCCTGAGCAGGGCCACGTCCAAGGTTACCCAATCTTGTCGCCGGATTCCGACCGGGTATCGCCCCGGGCACCGCTCCCTCCGTAGGATGACGCGCAACTTCGCTCACGTGAAGCGATCAGGGGAGAACAGGGGAGAGACGATGGACGCAGCACAACAGGAGTCCACGGAAAAGGCGAGAGAGCAGCAGACGACCTGGTACGGAGAGCCTCTGGGGACGCTCTTCCGCCGCCTCATCGCCGATCTGGGGCTCAACCAGGCCCGGCTCGCGGTCGTCCTGGGCCTGTCGGCGCCGATGTTGTCGCAGCTCATGAGCGGTCAGCGGGCCAAGATCGGCAACCCGGCCGTCGTCCAGCGGGTGCGTTCCCTCCAGGATCTCGCCGCCGAGGTCAGGGCCGGCCGGATCAGCGCGGCGGAGGCGACCGCCGCCATGGACGAGATCCGCCGCACATCCGGGGGCAATGTGCTGAGCCCGAACTCCACCGCGACCAGGTCCGGTTCGATCGGCGTCCCGGCCAACCCCACCAAGCGTGTGGTCCGCGAGATCCAGGCGCTGCTGCGTTCGGTCTCGGACGCCACCGAGATCCAGAGCGCGTCGCGGCTGCTGTCCGACAGCCACCCCGAACTGGCCGAGTTCCTCCGCGTCTACGGCGTCGCCCGGACCCGCGAGGCCGTCGAGCACTACGAGAACCACCAGGGCTGACCGGCGCGGCGCCGCGGTGCACGACGACGGCGTCGTGCACCGCTCGTGTTCGCAGACGCACACCTACAGACGTATACAAAAAGGGCGGGGCGTCACAAGGTGACGGCCCCGCGTCGCATCGCGGAGGATTCGCCGCGTCAGCTCCCGGCGGGACCACCGGGAACGGAGTCGGTCGCCTCCGTCCACAGGTCCTGCTCGGCCTTGTTCGACACGAGCTGCTGGTAAACGAACAGGCCGCCGACCGCGACCAGGGAGAGCAGCAGGAGCTTCTTCACCGTGGTTCCTCGTCCTTCTTCAACGTGCATCTACGTGCGTCAACGTACTTCGGCATGCCGTGACGTGCTGAAACGCCCTCGGAACGTGATGGTCGCGCCATGATCAGGCCATCTGGCGCCCGATGATACCCAACGGCCGCGGCACACGACTCCGACACAAACAGCTCGGTCCGACCGAAGGATCTTCAGCCGGACCGAGCCGCGAGCGTGGGGCTAACAGGACTTGAACCTGTGGCCTCATCCTTATCAGGGATGCGCTCTAACCATCTGAGCTATAGCCCCGCGTGCACGGAAAGGCTAGCGCATCAACACCCCGCCACCAAAATCGGTGAGCGGGCGGCGGGACCGGCCCTACTCGTCCTCCGCCAGCGTCACCTCGACGCCCCCGACGAAGCCGGCCGACAGGTTGTACATGAAGGCCCCCAGCGTCGCCAGGGCCGTCGCCAGCACCACGTCGATGATCGCGATCACCGTGGTGAAGATCAGGACCCTGGGCAGCGACAGGAACCCCTGGAGGTCGAACCCGCTGTCGGTGTCCGTCTCGGTGGCCTCGCTGATCGTCTCGCCGATCGTGGAGAAGACGCCCATCGAGTCCATCACCATCCACAGGACGGCGACGGCGACGACCGTACAGACGCCGAGGGCGATCGACAGCAGGAAGCTGACCTTCATCACCGACCACGGGTCGGCCTTCGCCACCCGCAGCCGCGCCTGCCGGGTGCGCGGCACCGTGCGGGCGTCGGTGCGGGGGCGGCGCACGGCCTGCTGCGCCTGCTGCTGCCCCACGCCCGGGGAGCCCCCGGGCGGCGCCGGGTACGCCTGCGGGGGGTGGTAGTGCTGCGAGTCCCGCGCCGACGGGTCCCCCTGGCCCCGCGCGTAGGAGTCCGCGGGTCGTGCACTGCTCATCGTGGCCCCCCCACGAGTCGTCGCTGCTGGGACTTGGCCCCGGGGACGGACGCCCCCCGGGCCGCCGGGACCGGCGCCAGGGGCTGCCCGTCGTTCGCCGTACCGCCGCCCGGAGGGGCGCCCCTGGTTCCGCTCACGCCTTACTCCTCATCGACCGGGACCGACCCGGCCCCTTCCGCGGCCCCGGCTTCGGCGTCGGGAGCCTCGCCGTCCCCGGCGCCTTCCTCGGTGACTTCCTCGGCCTCGCGGCCGGCCTCGGCGTTGCGGGCGATGCCGACCACGGCGTCCCGCTTCCCCAAGTTGATCAACTGGACGCCCATGGTGTCACGGCCGGTCTCCCTGACTTCGTTGACGCGGGTCCGGATGACCCCGCCGCCGAGCGTGATGGCGAGGATCTCATCAGTGTCCTCGACCACCAGCGCGCCCACCAGAGAGCCGCGGTCCTCCACGATCTTGGCCGCCTTGATGCCCAGGCCGCCGCGTCCCTGGACACGGTACTCGTCGACCGGCGTCCGCTTGGCGTATCCGCCGTCGGTGGCGGTGAACACGAAGGTACCGGCCCGGACGACGTTCATCGACAGCAGCTCGTCGCCCTCGCGGAAGCTCATGCCCTTCACACCCGACGTGGCCCGGCCCATCGGCCGCAGCGCGTCGTCCGTCGCCGTGAACCGGATCGACTGCGCCTTCCTGCTGATGAGCAGCAGATCGTCGTCGGGCGAGACCAGCTCGGCGCCGATCAGCTCGTCGTCGCGGCCGTCCTCCATCTCGCGGAGGTTGATGGCGATGACGCCGCCCGAACGCGGGGAGTCGTAATCCTTCAGCGCGGTCTTCTTCACCAGACCCGACTTCGTGGCCAGCACCAGGTACGGCGCCGCCTCGTAGTCCCGGATGGCCAGGATCTCCGCGATCCGCTCGTCCGGCTGGAACGCCAGCAGGTTCGCCACGTGCTGCCCGCGCGCCTCGCGGCCGGCATCGGGCAGCTCGTACGCCTTGGCCCGGTAGACGCGGCCCTTGTTGGTGAAGAACAGCAGCCAGTGGTGCGTGGTGGAGACGAAGAAGTGGTCGACGATGTCGTCCTCGCGCAGCTTCGTGCCGCGCACGCCCTTCCCGCCGCGCTTCTGGGCACGGTAGTCGTCGGTCTTCGTGCGCTTCACATAGCCGCCACGGGTGATCGTGACGACGATGTCCTCCTCGGCGATCAGGTCCTCGATGGACATGTCGCCCTCGAAGGGGATCAGCGCCGTGCGCCGGTCCTCGCCGAACTTGTCGACGATCGCCGTCAGCTCCTCGCCGATGATGGCGCGCTGCCGCTCCGGGGAGGCCAGGATGGCGGTGTACTCGTCGATCTTCTGCTGGAGTTCGTCGTGCTCCGCGACGATCTTCTGCCGCTCCAGCGCGGCGAGGCGGCGCAACTGCATCTCCAGGATCGCGTTGGCCTGGATCTCGTCGATCGTCAGCAGCTCCATCAGGCCGCCGCGCGCCACCTCGACCGTCGCGCTGCGCCGGATCAGCGCGATGACCTCGTCGATCGCGTCCAGCGCCTTGAGCAGGCCGCGCAGGATGTGGGCGCGCTCCTCGGCCTTCCGCAGCCGGTACCGGGTGCGGCGGACGATGACGTCGATCTGGTGCGCCACCCAGTTGCGGATGAACGCGTCCAGCGACAAGGTGCGCGGGACCCCGTCGACCAGGGCCAGCATGTTCGCGCCGAAGTTGGTCTGGAGGTCGGTGTGCTTGTACAGGTTGTTCAGCACGACCTTGGCGACCGCGTCCCGCTTCAGGACGATGACCAGCCGCTGCCCGGTCCGCGACGACGTCTCGTCGCGGACGTCCGCGATGCCGCTGACCCGGCCGTCCTTGACCAGCTCGGCGATCTTCTGCGCGAGGTTGTCGGGGTTGACCTGGTACGGCAGCTCGGTGACCACCAGGCACTGGCGGCCCTGGATCTCCTCGACCTCCACCACCGCGCGCATCGTGATGGAGCCGCGGCCGGTGCGGTACGCCTCCTCGATGCCGCCGCGGCCCACGATCAGCGCGCCGGTCGGGAAGTCCGGGCCCTTGATCCGCTCGACGAGCGCGTCCAGCAGCTCCTCGGCGCCCGCCTCCGGGTGCTCCAGGAACCACAGCGCGCCGGCCGCGACCTCGCGCAGGTTGTGCGGCGGGATGTTGGTCGCCATGCCGACCGCGATCCCGGCCGAGCCGTTGATCAGCAGGTTGGGGATGCGGGACGGCAGGACCGTCGGCTCCTGGTTGCGGCCGTCGTAGTTGTCCTGGAAGTCGACGGTCTCCTCGTCGATGTCCCGGAGCATCTCCATGGCCAGCGGCGCCATCCGGCACTCGGTGTACCGCATCGCGGCGGCCGGGTCGTTGCCGGGCGAGCCGAAGTTGCCGTTGGAGTCGACCAGCGGCATGCGCATCGCCCACGGCTGCGCCAGGCGGACCAGGGCGTCGTAGATCGAGGTGTCGCCGTGCGGGTGGTACGTCCCCATCACGTCGCCGACGACGCGGGCGCACTTGTAGTACCCGCGCTCCGGGCGGTACCCGCCGTCGTACATGGCGTACAGCACGCGCCGGTGCACCGGCTTGAGCCCGTCGCGCACGTCCGGCAGCGCGCGGGAGACGATGACGCTCATCGCGTAGTCGAGATAGGAGCGCTGCATCTCCGTCTCGAGCGTCACCGGCTCGATGCGCAGGGCGCCCGACGAGTTCAGCAGGGGCTCCCCGTCCTCGGGCGGAGTGGTGGAGTTGTCGTCGGCCATGAGTTGCGTCGGATTCCTTTCGAGCCGCTGGGGGGGTGACCGGGCCTGGGATGTCCAGGCTGCCGGGACGATCCGGGCTGCCTAGATGTCCAGGAAGCGGACGTCCTTGGCGTTCCGCTGGATGAACGACCGCCTGGCCTCGACGTCCTCGCCCATCAGGATCGAGAACAGGTCGTCCGCGGCGGCGGCGTCGTCCAGCGTGACCTGGCGCAGCACCCGGTGCGCCCGGTCCATGGTGGTCACCCGCAGCTCCTCGGCGTTCATCTCGCCCAGGCCCTTGAAGCGCTGGATCGAGTCCTCCCTGATGCGCTTGCCGCGCTCGCGGCCGAGCCGGATCAGGCTGTCGCGCTCGCGGTCCGAGTACGCGTACTCGAACTCGTCGCGGCCCCACTTGATCTTGTACAGCGGGGGCTGGGAGAGGAAGACGTGCCCGGCCTCGACCAGGGGGCGCATGAAACGGAAGAGCAGGGTCAGCAGCAGCGTGTTGATGTGCTGGCCGTCGACGTCCGCGTCGGCCATGAGGATGATCTTGTGGTAGCGGAGCCTGGAGATGTCGAAGTCCTCGTGGATGCCCGTGCCGAAGGCCGAGATCAGCGCCTGGACCTCGGTGTTCTGGAGCACCTTGTCGATGCGGGCCTTCTCCACGTTGAGGATCTTGCCGCGGATGGGCAGAATCGCCTGGTACTGCGGGTCGCGGCCGGACTTGGCGGAGCCGCCGGCCGAGTCGCCCTCGACGATGAAGATCTCGCTCTTCGTCGCGTCGTTGGACTGGCAGTCGCTGAGCTTGCCCGGCAGGGACGCCGTCTCCAGCAGCCCCTTGCGGCGGGTCAGGTCGCGCGCCTTGCGGGCGGCGACGCGGGCCGTGGCCGCCTGGATGCTCTTGCGGATGATGTCGGCGCCCTCGGTCGGGTTCCGGTCGAGCCAGTCGGCGAAGTGCTCGTTGACGATCTTCTGGACGAACGCCTTCGCCTCGGTGTTGCCGAGCTTGGTCTTGGTCTGGCCCTCGAACTGCGGCTCGCTGAGCTTGATCGAGATGATCGCCGTCAGACCCTCGCGGATGTCCTCGCCCGTGAGGTTGTCGTCCTTGTCGCGCAGCAGCTTCTTCTCACGCGCGTACTTGTTCGCCAGGAAGGTCAGCGCGGTGCGGAAGCCCTCCTCGTGGGTGCCGCCCTCGTGCGTGTGGATCGTGTTGGCGAAGCTGTAGACGCCCTCGGTGTACTGGGTGTTCCACTGCATCGCGATCTCCACGGAGATCCTGCGCTCGGGGTCCTCGCCCTCGATCTCGATCACCGAGGCGTGCACCGGCTCGCCCTTGCGGGAGTTGAGGTGGCGCACGAAGTCCGAGATGCCGCCCTCGTAGTGGTACGTCACGGTGCGCGGCTTGTCGTCCTCGTCGGCCGTCGCGGTGTCGGCGCCCGACGTCTGCTTCGCCGCCTCCCGCTCGTCCGTGAGCGAGATGGTCAGCCCCTTGTTCAGGAACGCCATCTCCTGGAAACGCCGCGACAGTGTCTCGAACGAGTAGTCCGTTGTCTCGAAGATGTCGCCGTCCGCCCAGAACGTGACCGTCGTGCCGGTCGCGCTGGTCTCCTCGTTCCGCGCCAGCGGCGCCGTCGGCACCCCCAGCCGGTAGTCCTGCGTCCACCGGTACCCGTCGCAGCGGACCTCGACGGCCAGCCGCCGCGACAGCGCGTTGACCACCGAGACGCCCACGCCGTGCAGACCGCCGGAGACCGTGTACCCGCCGCCGCCGAACTTGCCGCCCGCGTGCAGCACCGTGAGCACGACCTCGACCGCCGGCTTGCCCTCCGACGGGACCACGCCCACCGGGATACCGCGGCCGTTGTCCACGACCCTGACGCCGCCGTCCGCGAGCAGCGTCACGTCGATGCTGTCCGCGTGACCCGCCAGCGCCTCGTCCACCGAGTTGTCCACCACCTCGTAGACGAGGTGGTGCAGGCCACGTTCACCGGTCGAGCCGATGTACATGCCCGGCCGCTTGCGGACCGCGTCGAGACCTTCCAGCACCGTGATCGCGCTGGCGTCGTACGACGAGGCTCCGTCCGCGGGCACGGCGGGGCGGGGAGTGTTCTTGTTGGCATCGCCGGAATCGGCCACGAAGCGCCCTTTCTGGCACAGCACGAGCCAACTCCGGCATACGGGAGCGGCTGTGTCGTTCGACAGTGTCCGCAACGGGGCGGGTCACTTCAGTCTACCGGTAACGCAAAGCACAATGGCGGCTTGCCGGGGTCTGAGTCCGCATGTGCCGCCCTGAACTGGCATCCGGTGACTCCCTATATACGGACTGGGCCTCTGATCCGCTCACAGGGGCGCTCAGCGCTTCCGCCTGTCAACCTCTGCGAACGTGACCGGCATCACCATCACCGGGCCCGCCGACCTGTGCTAAGGGCGGTGTCAGCCGTACGTATCGCCCGGGCCGCGGCTGCCCGGGGCGCGCAGTGGTCCCGCTCCCCGCACCGGCGAGGCCGGTCCCGCCACCTTGATCGACCGCACCGTGCCCCGGCCCAGATCCGCGTTCAGCCGGCCCAGCAACTGCGGCGTCAGCAGCCGGAGCTGCGTCGCCCACGCCGTCGAGTCGCAGCGCACGGTCAGCACCCGCGACTCCTCGTCGTACCCCGTCGGCGCGCAGTGCTGCGCCACTTCCGGGCCGACCAGCTCGGGCCAGCGGCCCAGCACGCCGCCCACCGCCAGCGGCATCTCCCAGCCGCGCTCCTCCGACAGCCGCTCCACCGCCGTGAACCAGGCGTCCGCCGACACCCCCAGCCACACCGCGGCGGGCGCCACCACCATGAACGGCGCGGCGCGGCGCGCCCGTTCCTCCCCGGCCAGCGCCCGCACCGTGATCAGCACGGCCGCCGCCACGCCGGCGGCGGCCGTGACGCAGAACGCCGTCGCCCAGCCGCCCCCCGCCAGCCCGATCCGGTCGAGGACGACGAACGTCAGCGTCGCGCCCGGCGGATGACCGGCCACGTGCGCGGGCCACTGGCCCGGCGCACCGTCCGGGATGTGGTCGGTGAAGGTACTCAGGAAGTCGTGGATCCCGCCGATCCGGTNTTGACACAAACGCTGTCGGCGCACCTACCCTCAGCCGGCACGTCGCGGGCGGCGGCGTCGCGACCGCAGACCGCCGCCCCACCGCGCCTGCCGCCGCTGCTGCGCCATCGCGCCGCGCGCCCGCGCCTGCTCCTTCGCCGCCCGCAGCGCGACCCGCGCCAGGTCCACCCCGGACGGCTCCGGTCCGGACGGCTGAGATCCGGGCGGCTGGGGTCCGGGCGGCTGGGGGAACGCCTCACTCACGCTCGACCCCTCCGTCCGCCACCGCGAACCGCGTCCCGGTCAGCGCCGAGGGCACGTCCTCCGGCACCGCCGCCGTCACCAGGACCTGTTCCCCGCCGGCCACCGACTCCGCCAGCCGCTCCCGGCGCCGCGCGTCCAGCTCCGCGAACACGTCGTCCAGCACCAGCACCGGCTCAGGCCCCTCCTCCTTCAGCAGGTCGTACGACGCCAGCCGCAACGCCAGCGCCAGCGACCACGACTCCCCGTGGCTCGCGTACCCCTTCGCCGGCAACGGCCCCAGCCGCAACACCAGATCGTCCCGGTGCGGGCCCACCAGCGTCACTCCGCGCTCGATCTCGCGGGGCCGCACCTCGGCCAGCGCCGCCAGCAGCAGCGCGGCCAGCTCCTCCCGGGACGCCGGGCCCGCCGGCAGGGCCGGGTCCTCACCGGCCGCCTCCGCCGCCGAGCCCCGGTACTCCAGGCCCACCGGCCCGCCGCCCGGCGCCACCCGCTCGTACGCCTTGTCCGCCAGCGGGCGCAGCGCCGCCACCAGCGCCAGCCGCTGCGCCAGCAACTCCGCGCCGGAACGCGCCAGATGCTGGTCCCACACGTCCAGCGTCGACAGATCCGCGCCCCGGCCGCCGTGCCGCCGGGCCATCGCCACCGACTTCAGCAGCGAGTTGCGCTGCTTCAGCACCCGTTCGTAGTCCGCCCGCACGCCCGCCAGCCGCGGCACCCGCGCCGTGACCAGCTCGTCGAGGAACCGCCGCCGCTCGCCGGGGTCGCCCTTCACCAGCTCAAGGTCCTCCGGGGCGAACAGCACCGTCCGTACCACGCCCAGCAGATCGCGCGGGCGGACCTGCGTCGAGCGGTTCAGCCGGGCGCGGTTGGCGCGGCCCGGGTTCAGCTCGATCTCCACGAGCTGACGGCGCTCCCCCTCGACCACCGCCGCCCTGATCACCGCGCGATCGGCACCCATGCGGACCAGTGGGGCGTCCGAGGAGACCCGGTGGCTGCCCAGCGTCGCCAGATACCCCACCGCCTCCACCAGATTCGTCTTCCCCTGGCCGTTGGGCCCGATGAACGACGAGACGCCGGGGCCGAGTTCCACCTCGGCGGTGACGTACGAACGGAAGTCGGCGAGCGACAGATGCGTCACGTGCACCGAAGGCCGACCTCCCCCGTTCCCGCGCCGGTTCGCGCGTTCACCGCTTGTGCTCCGAGTTGTGCGCGACCGCCGCCGCTACGGATCGTCACGTGCCCTTCGGGCCCTCGACCGCGTGCCCGCCGAACTGGTTCCGCAGGGCGGCGACCATCTTCATCTGCGGCGAGTCCTCCTGCCGGGACGCGAACCGCGCGAACAGCGAAGCGGTGATCGCCGGCAGCGGCACCGCGTGGTCGATCGCGGCCTCCACCGTCCAGCGGCCCTCGCCCGAGTCCGCCGCGTAGCCCCGCAGTTGGTCCAGGTGCTCGTCCTGCTCCAGCGCGCGGACCGCCAGGTCCAGCAGCCAGGACTTGATCACCGTGCCCTCCTGCCAGGACCGGAACACCTCCCGGACGTCGGTGACCACGTCCGCCGACTCCAGCAACTCCCAGCCCTCGGCGAAAGCCTGCATCATCGCGTACTCGATGCCGTTGTGGACCATCTTCGCGAAGTGGCCCGCGCCGACCTTGCCCGCGTGCACCGCGCCGGCCTCGCCCGCCGGCTTCAGCGCGTCGAACACCGGCTGCGCCCGCGCCACGTGCTCCGGCTCGCCGCCGTACATCAGCGCGTAGCCGTTCTCCAGGCCCCATACGCCGCCGGAGACGCCGCAGTCCACGAAACCGACGCCCACGGCCGCCAGTTCCTCCGCGTGGCGGGCGTCGTCCGTCCACCGCGAGTTTCCCCCGTCGACGACGACGTCACCGGGGGACAGCAGCCCCTTCAGCTCGTCGATCACCGACTGGGTCGCGGCGCCGGCCGGCACCATCAGCCAGACGAGGCGGGGGGCGGCGAGCGCGTCCACCATGTCCTTGAGGCTGCCGACGTCCGCGCCCGCCGTGTGCGGCGCGAACCCGACAACGGTATGGCCGGCCTGGCGGATGCGTTCCCGCATGTTCCCGCCCATCTTGCCGAGGCCGACGAGACCGAGCTCCATCAGGGACTCCTTCGCTGCGATATGACCTGAAGCCGAGCCTACGCCCGCACCGCCATACGCACCCGCGGAGACCGGTGCCGCCTCAGCCGGACAGCCGGACCGGCATCATCAGGTACTTGTACGCCTCGTCCGCCTCGGCGTCGATCGCCGGCCGGCCGCTCAGCAGCGCCGGCTTGGTGGAGGTGGTGAACGAGAGCTGGGCCACCGGCGAGTCGATCGCGCTCAGGCCCTCCAGCAGGAACGCCGGGTTGAAGGCGATCGAGATGTCCTCGCCCTCCAGCCGCGCGTCCACCCTTTCCACAGCCTGTGCGTCGTCGCTCGACCCGGCCTCCAGGGTCAGCACGCCCTGCTCGAAGCTGAGCCTGACGGGGGTGTTCCGCTCGGCCACCAGCGCCACGCGCTTGACCGCCTCGACGAACGGCCCGGTCTCCAGCACCGCGACCGAGGCGAACTCGGTCGGGAACAGCGTCCGGTACTTCGGGAGGTCGCCCTCCAGCAGCCGGGTCGTCGTGCGCCGCCCCGCGCCCTCGAAGCCGATCAGGCCCTCGCCGGCGCCCGCGCCCGCCAGCGCCAGCGAGACCGTGTCGCCGCCGCTGAGCGACTTCGCCGTGTCCAGCAGCGTCTTGGCCGGGACCAGGGCCACCGCCGAGACGTCGGCCGCCTCCGGCTTCCACAGGAACTCCCGCACCGCGAACCGGTACCGGTCGGTGGAGGCCAGGGTCACGCGGTCGCCCTCGATCTCGATCCGGACGCCGGTGAGCACCGGCAGCGTGTCGTCACGGCCGGCGGCGATGGCCACCTGGCCCACGGCGGAGGCGAACACCTCGGCCGAGACCGTGCCCGTCGCGACCGGCATCTGGGGCAGCGCCGGGTACTCCTCCACAGGCAGGGTGTGGAGTGTGAACCGCGAGGAGCCGCAGACCACGGTGACCCGCACGCCGTCGGAGGAGATCTCCACCGGCCGGTTCGGCAGGGCGCGGCAGATGTCGGCCAGCAGGCGGCCGGACACCAGGACCGTGCCGCCCTCCTCGACGTCCACCTCGACCGAGACGCGCGCCGACACCTCGTAGTCGAAGCCGGAGAGGCTCAGCGAACCATCCTCGGCCTTCAGCAGCAGGCCCGCGAGCACCGGCACCGGGGGTCGGGCCGGCAGGCTGCGCGCGGCCCATGCCACCGCCTCCGCGAGCACATCGCGTTCCACCCGGATCTTCACTTCAGCCGCCTCCCGCTGTCGCTGGCCGCTCGCCCTGCTGGCGTCTTACGGGCCACCAGTCTGACCCACGGCACTGACAGTAGGTGCTCAGGCGAGTCAAATCGACTCGCGCTGGGTAGACCGAGCCAGGGCCCGGTTGTGCACAGCCCCCACTTCGAAACGAGTCTCGCGGCTTATAACCGTAGTCGTAGTAGTAGGCCCTGTGGATACGGTGGATAACCCCGTCTTCCCAGCTCAGCGGCGGTTTTTTGTGCACAGGCCCTGTGGGTGGGGCGGTGGATGAACCAGGGGTGCCTGTGGATGCCGCTCCGTTGTGCACAGCTCGTCCCCAGGCGGCCCCGAGTTATCGACAGCTCTGTCCCCAGATCCGGACGGGTTCTCAACAGGCTTCGGCGGGCCGCCGTGTGACCTGTTTCACTCGACCCGGTGAGACCGCGCGTTGCGTTGCCGAACAGTGGATAACTCTGTGGATTGACTGTGCACAACTGCCCTTTCCCTGTGGGCGGGCAGTGGACAACGCTCCGGGGCGGCGGTGGGGCCCGGGCGGTGTCCACAGTCTGTGGATGAGCGTCTTCCACACTTCCACAGGCAGGTGACCTGCGCGATCATCCGATCCGGCGGTGACCTGTGGAAGGAGTTCTGGACAACTTCCCGTTCCCACAGGGTGTGGACGAGAGAAACCTGGCAGATCTGTGGAGAACGGGCCGTGTCCTGCCGGTAATCGAACAGCGCCCCCGGGGTGTCCCGGGGGCGCCGCGGTCGAAGAGGGGCCGGAGAAGGGTCGAGGAAGGGCCGGAGAAGGGCCACAGAGAGGCCGGAGAGAGGCCGGGGAGAGGCCGGGGAGGTGTGGGAGCGCCCGGAACGGCGGGTGGGTCAGCCGTTCTTGATGCGGTTGGTCAGCTCGGTGACCTGGTTGTAGATGGAGCGGCGCTCCGCCATCAGCGCGCGGATCTTCCGGTCGGCGTGCATGACGGTGGTGTGGTCCCGGCCGCCGAAGTGCTGGCCGATCTTGGGCAGCGAGAGGTCGGTGAGCTCCCTGCACAGATACATGGCGATCTGCCGGGCGGTGACCAGGATGCGGCTGCGCGAGGAGCCGGCGAGGTCCTCGACGGTGAGGCCGAAGTAGTCGGCGACGGCCGAGGTGATGGCGTCCGCGGTGATGTCCGGGGTGGCGTTCTCGCCGCCGGGGATGAGGTCCTTGAGCACGATCTCGGTCAGGCCGAGGTCGACCGGCTGCCGGTTGAGGCTGGCGAAGGCCGTGACGCGGATGAGCGCGCCCTCCAGCTCACGGATGTTCCGCGAGATGCGCGAGGCGATGAACTCCAGCACCTCCGGCGGGGCGTTGAGCTGCTCCTGCACCGCCTTCTTGCGGAGGATCGCGATGCGGGTCTCCAGCTCCGGCGGCTGGACGTCGGTGATCAGCCCCCACTCGAAGCGGTTGCGCAGCCGGTCCTCCAGCGTGATGAGCTGCTTGGGGGGCCGGTCGGAGGAGAGCACGATCTGCTTGTTGGCGTTGTGCAGGGTGTTGAAGGTGTGGAAGAACTCCTCCTGCGTCGACTCCTTGCTCGCCAGGAACTGGATGTCGTCGACGAGCAGGATGTCCATGTCGCGGTAGCGCTTGCGGAAGGCGTCGGCCTTGCCGTCCCGGATGGAGTTGATGAACTCGTTGGTGAACTCCTCGGAGCTCACGTACCGCACCCGGGTGCCGGGGTAGAGGCTGCGGGCGTAGTGGCCGATCGCGTGCAGCAGGTGCGTCTTGCCGAGGCCGGACTCCCCGTAGATGAACAGCGGGTTGTACGCCTTGGCCGGGGCCTCGGCGACCGCCACCGCGGCGGCGTGCGCGAAGCGGTTGGACGCGCCGATGACGAAGGTGTCGAAGAGGTACTTCGGGTTCAGCCGCGCGGTCGGCTCGGGGGGCCCCGACGCTGTCTCCCTGTCTCCTATACACCTCTGACGCTGCCGACGAGATTAGGTGCTGGGTCACCACGCAGCGTTCATACACCCAGCCTAGCCGACACGCGCCCGCCATGCACCGCCCCACAGCGCGGAGGAGCGGGCGGCACCGACCGACGCGGGGCACGCGCCGGGGGGTCGGGCCGGGCCGGTACGACCTGGCGCGGCGGGGGCGGCGGCGTCCGCGGCTCCGGGCGCCCGGCCCCGCTGCCGGGGCCGCTGCTGCGGCAGGTGAGGCTGCCCGTGCCGGTCCTGCGGGTGCTGGTCCCGGGTGTGCGGGTCCTGCGGGTGCTGGTCCTGTGGGTGCGGGTGCTGGGCGTGCCGGTTCTGGGCGTGCTGGTCCTGGGGGTCGGGCGGCGGTGCGGTGACGGTGATCGCCAGCCGGACGGGCTGGCCGCACTCGCGGCTGAGCGTGTCGCTGATCAGGGGGGCGAGCCGCCCCTCCAGCACGCTCTTCGCGTACTCGTTCGAGACGCCGAGCAGGGCCGTTCCGGAGACCAGCGCGAGCGGCTGGCAGTCCTCCAGCCAGCGGTGGTCCTTCGCCTCCAGACGCTGGCCGTCGGCGAGCATGGAGGTCAGAGCACGTGGCCAGACCGCGGAGAGGTCTGCGGGAAGGTCAGCCACGAAACACGCTCTCTCACTCGTCTGGGGGGCCTCCCGCCTGCGGGGAGGATGGTGCTGGCGCCTGCGTTCGCCCGGGTGTGTGAGGGCGGATCGGTAGGGAAAGGATCCCGAGTTCAGCAACGGTAGTCAGCGCGGCGTACGCACATCAAGTCATTGTCCACAGGGTGTGTACAAAGGGGTGCCCCGCGAGTTTGACCCGTGGGAGGGCTCGCGCGTACCGTGGCGAGGTCGAGTCTTCGACGGCTGCTGCCGCCTGCCTTCGGGCGCTACAGGCTCCTCGTGGGCGAACGGTGGCAGCCGTCGGCGGTCCACACCCTGCCCGGTACACGTTCGGTGCCGGGCACTGAAGATCTCTGGAGCCCCCGAGTGAGCAAGCGCACTTTCCAGCCGAACAACCGGCGCCGGGCCAAGACCCACGGCTTCCGGCTGCGGATGCGGACGCGGGCCGGCCGCGCCATCATCGCCACCCGTCGCAGCAAGGGCCGCGCCCGCCTGTCGGCCTGATCGCGTCGACCAGGTCCATGCGGTGCTGCCCTCCGAGAACCGGCTGAGGCGGCGCGAGGACTTCGCGACCGCGATGCGCCGAGGGCGCAGGGCCGGACGCCCGCACCTCGTCGTCCATCTGAGCGATGGTACGGACCCGCACCCGGTGGGAGAGCCTGTCTCTCCGCCGCGTGCGGGTTTCGTCGTGAGCAAAGCCGTGGGCAACGCGGTGGTCCGCAATCGCGTCCAGCGGCGCCTGCGGCACCTGATGCGGGACCGGCTGGCCGGGCTGCCCGCCGGTAGCCTGGTGGTCGTGCGGGCCCTGCCGGGTGCGGGCGACGCCGCCTACGCTCAGCTCGCCCGGGAGCTCGACACCGCGCTGGAGCGGTTGCTGGGAGGGGTACGGAGATGAAGTACCCACTGCTGCTGCTGATCAAGCTGTATCAGTGGACGATCAGTCCGCTGCTCGGCCCGGTCTGCCGCTATTACCCGTCGTGCTCCCACTACGGGTACACCGCCGTCCACCGGCACGGTGCCGTCAAGGGGACCGCGCTCACGGCCTGGCGCATCCTGCGCTGCAACCCCTGGTCGCCCGGCGGGGTCGATCACGTCCCCGCCCGGAAGCGCCCGGTGTGGCACCGGCGGCTGCGCGACCGTCTGCGGCCCCGCGTCCTGTCCCACGCCTCGCCCGGGGGTGCCCCCAACAATGCCCAAGGAGCCTGATCCGTGGACACGATCAACTCGATCCTCAGTCCCCTTTACTGGGTAGTCACCCAGATCATCGTCCTGTTCCACCGCTTCTACAGCCTCGTCTTCGCCGAGGACAGCGGCTGGGCCTGGGGTCTGTCGATCGTCTCCCTCGTGATCGTGATCCGGATCGCGCTGATCCCGCTCTTCGTGAAGCAGATCAAGGCGACGCGGAACCTCCAGGCGCTGCAACCGCGGATGAAGAAGATCCAGGAGCGGTACAAGAACGACCGGCAGCGTCAGTCCGAGGAAATGATGAAGCTGTACCGGGAGACGGGCACCAACCCGCTCTCGAGCTGCCTCCCGATCCTCGCCCAGTCGCCGTTCTTCCTCGCCCTGTTCCAGGTGCTGAGCCACATCGCCAACGACGAGAAGGTCGGTGTCCTCACCCAGGACCAGGTGATCAGCGCCCGGCAGGCGACGATCTTCGGGGCGCCCATCGCCACCCGGTTCATGGACGGCGCGGAGAAGGTCGCGCAGCTGGGCGCCACGCTGACCGAGGTCCGGACGGTCACGATCATCATGATCGTGCTGATGTCGGCGTCGCAGTTCTTCACCCAGCGCCAGCTCATGACGAAGAACGTCGACCTGTCGGTCAAGACGCCGTTCATGAACCAGCAGAAGATGCTGATGTACGTCTTCCCGCTGATGTTCGCGATCTTCGGCATCAACTTCCCGGTCGGCGTGCTGATCTACTGGCTGACCACCAACGTGTGGTCGATGGGCCAGCAGCTCTTCGTGATCAACCGCAACCCCACCCCGGGCAGCGTCGCCTACCAGCAGCGGCAGGAGCGGCTGCGGAAGAAGGGCAAGCTCAAGGAAGAGCCCGCCGAGACGGAGGCCGCGAAGGCCGCCGAGGCCGCCCGTTCCGTCCGCACGCAGCCGAAGCGGCAGTCCAAGTCGCAGCGCCAGGGCGGCCCGGTCCAGGGGCAGCAGGCCAAGAAGCAGCCGGCCAAGAAGACCCCGCCGGGGAAGCCCGGCAAGCCGTCCGCGAAGACCAAGAAGTAGAGAGAGCTTCAGAAGGAGCCCCACCCGTGACGGACACCACCTCACCCGCCGCCGCCACCGAGGACACCGATGTCCTGACCCGCCTGGAGCAGGAGGGCGACATCGCGGCCGACTACCTTGAGGGGCTCCTCGACATCGCGGACCTCGACGGCGATATCGACATGGATGTGGAGGGCGATCGGGCGGCGGTGTCGATCGTCGCCGACGGCCCCTCGCGCGACCTCCAGAAGCTGGTCGGCCGGGACGGGGAGGTCCTGGAGGCGCTTCAGGAGCTGACCCGTCTGGCCGTGCACCGGGAGACGGGCGAGCGCAGCCGGCTGATGCTGGACATCGCCGGGCACCGGGCCCGGAAGCGCGAGAAGCTCACCGCCCTGGGCGCGCAGACCGCGCAGGAGGTGAAGGCGTCGGGCGAGCCGGTGAAGCTCAAGCCGATGACGCCGTTCGAGCGCAAGGTCGTGCACGACGCGGTGGCCGCCGCCGGTCTCCGCAGCGAGTCGGAGGGCGAGGAGCCGCAGCGCTGCGTCGTCGTCCTGCCGTGAGCGCGGCGTCGGCGGGCCCGGCCGAGCCCGGGCTGCCCGAGCCACCCCCGGCGGCACTGGAGATCTTCGGGGACCGGCTGTCCGACGCCGTCCGGTACGCGGAACTCCTCGCGGAGACCGGGGTGCGGCGCGGGCTCATCGGGCCGCGTGAGGTGCCGCGCCTGTGGGAGCGGCACCTGCTGAACTGCGCTGTCCTCTCCGAGGCCGTGCCGGAGGACGTGACCGTGTGCGACGTGGGCTCCGGAGCCGGGCTGCCGGGGATTCCGCTGGCCCTGGTCCGGCCGGACCTGCGGATCACGCTGCTGGAGCCGCTGCTGCGCCGCACCAATTTCCTCCAGGAGGTCGTGGAGCTTCTGGGGCTGGATCAGGTGACCGTGGTGCGCGGCCGGGCCGAAGAGGTGCTGAGCACCCTGACTCCGGTGCATGTGGTGACCGCGCGCGCGGTCGCTCCCCTGGACCGGCTGGCCGGCTGGGGAGTGCCACTGCTGCGGCCGTACGGGGAGATGCTGGCCATCAAGGGGGACACCGCCGCGGAGGAGCTGAAGAACGCCCGCGGTGCGCTGGGCAAGCTCGGCGTCGTGAGGAGTTCGGTGCTCCAGGTGGGGGCCGGGCTGGTGGATCCCCCGTCCACGCTGGTGCGGGTGGAGGTCGGGGAGAGCCCCGGCGGTGTCCGGTTCGCGGCCAAGCGGGCCAAGGCGGCCCGGCGCGGCGCCCGCCGCTCCCACTGACGGACCTTTCCTTCGGACGAATCCCTGCCTCCCACGCCGTGACATCCGTGTGGGACGCGGGGATTCGTCCGATTGCGACGGCAATAGAGCCGAATATATCCCTGATGCGGAGTGTCGTCCCGGCCGTGCGCCGGGCCCGTGGGCATCGTGTTTCACGTGAAACGCCGCTCGCTGCTTCAGGGAATCATCAGCCGTGGGCGCGCCGCCGCAGAGCCGCGCGACCGGAAACCTTCCCGTAGAACACCCAAAGGGGGGGCGCCGGTATCCACAGACGACCCCTCATCCACAAGTACCTGGCCTTCGCTGGTTCGCGACCCCCAGGACATGGCAGTCTTTGAATCCACCAAGGCTGCACGTGTCGAGGAGAGTGAACCATTGCGGTCCGAAGCCAACATCGCCGGGTCGACGGCCGATCCGGTCCCCGGCCCTCGGTCCGAGCCAACGGACGCTCCGGGGGGTGCGGTCGACATCGCTCCCGTCGCCCCGCCGCCCGTGGGGGAGTCACCCGGTCGGGCGGCCCAGCAGGCGGTCGAGGCCATGTACCGGTCGGGCGGGAGCCTTCCCCGGCCGGAGCAGACCCGGATCATGATCGTCGCCAACCAGAAGGGCGGCGTCGGGAAGACCACCACCACGGTCAATCTGGCCGCGTCGCTGGCCCTGCACGGGGCGCGGGTGCTGGTGATCGACCTGGACCCGCAGGGCAACGCCTCGACTGCCCTGGGGATCGACCATCACGCCGATGTGCCCTCCATCTACGACGTGTTGGTGGAGAGCAAGCCCCTCGCCGAGGTGGTCCAGCCGGTCCGCGATGTCGAGGGGCTTTTCTGCGCCCCGGCGACGATCGACCTGGCCGGCGCGGAGATCGAGCTGGTGTCGGTCGTGGCCCGGGAGAGCCGGCTGCTGCGGGCCATCAGCTCCTACGAGCAGCCGCTGGACTACATCTTCATCGACTGCCCGCCCTCCCTCGGGCTCCTCACCGTGAATGCGATGGTCGCCGGTGCCGAGGTGGTCATCCCCATCCAGTGCGAGTACTACGCGCTGGAGGGTCTGGGCCAGCTCCTGCGGAATGTGGAGCTGGTGCGGGGTCACCTCAACCCCCAGCTCCATGTCTCGACCATCCTGCTGACGATGTACGACGGCAGGACCCGTCTCGCCTCGCAGGTGGCGGACGAGGTCAGGAGCCACTTCGGCGAAGAGGTGCTGCGGACCAACATCCCTCGCTCGGTGCGGATTTCGGAGGCGCCCAGCTACGGGCAGACGGTCCTCACCTATGACCCGGGCTCCAGCGGATCTCTCTCCTACCTGGAAGCGGCGCGGGAGATCGCGTTGCGTGGTGCCAAGCAGGACGCGACACGGCAAGGACAGCACAACCCGCTGAAGGGGGCGTCGTGACCGAACGACGGAGAGGACTCGGCCGAGGGCTCGGTGCGCTGATCCCGCCCGCACCGACAGGGCTGGACGAGCACGCGGTCTCCGCGATCGATCCGGGTGCCGTATCGCCCGCGGCGGTGCCGGTGCTGGCACCCGACCGAGCCGTCCTGATCCCCACGGCCCCGCCCTCGGCGGAGAACGGCGCGGAGAACGGCGCGGCGAACGGCGCGGCGAACGGCGTTTCACGTGAAACGCCGGAGCCCGCCGGCGCCCCGGCCGGGGCAGGGGGCGAGGTCGCCGGGGCGCACTTCGCGGAGCTGCCCCTGGACGCCATCACCCCCAACCCGAGGCAGCCGCGCGAGGTCTTCGACGAGGACGCGCTGGCGGAGCTGGTGACCTCCATCAGAGAGGTCGGCCTGCTCCAGCCGGTCGTGGTGCGGCAGTTGAGCCAGGACCGCTACGAGCTGATCATGGGCGAGCGGCGCTGGCGGGCGTGCCGGGAGGCCGGGCTCGACGCCATTCCGGCGATTGTCCGGGCCACCGACGACGACAAGATGCTCCTCGACGCGCTCCTGGAGAACCTGCACCGGGCGCAGTTGAACCCGCTGGAGGAGGCCGCCGCCTACGACCAGTTGCTGCGGGACTTCAAGTGCACCCACGACGAGCTGGCCGAGCGCATCGGCCGCTCCCGGCCCCAGGTGTCGAACACGCTCCGCCTGCTCCGGCTGTCGCCGGCGGTCCAGCGCCGGGTGGCCGCGGGCGTCCTGTCGGCGGGGCACGCGCGGGCACTGCTCTCGGTGGACGATCCGGCGGAGCAGGACCGGCTGGCGACCCGGATCGTGGCCGAGGGGCTTTCGGTGAGGGCGGTCGAGGAGATCGTCACCCTCCAGGGCTCGGACCCGAGGACGAACGTCGCACGGGGCCGGGGGCCACGGGCGGGGCGGCGGATCTCACCGGCCCTGGACAATCTCGCCCACCGGCTCTCCGACCGGTTCGAGACCCGGGTGAAGGTCGATCTGGGGCAGAAGAAGGGAAAGATCGTCGTCGAGTTCGCCTCGATAGAGGATCTGGAGCGCATCCTCGGCCAGTTGGCGCCTGGTGAGGGTCCGGTGCTCGATCAGCACCGGCCGGAACGGGAGACCGACGAGGACGAGAGCGACTGAAGTGCCCGGTCGTGGCCGACGCCCCATGGATACGATGGGTTCCATGGGGCGTCGGCTTGTTCCGCTCACGCTGGGCAACCTCTCGGATCTGCCGTCCCGCTGCCGTGCCTGCGTCTTCTGGGAACTGGATCCGGTCAGCGGGGAGAGAGCGGAGCGGGACGGTGAGTCGGCCTCGGAGAAGGAATCCTGGATCTCGTCGCTGCTCTCGGAGTGGGGCACCTGCGGGCGGGTGGCCTATGTGGACGGCAGCCCCGTGGGGTTCGTTCTCTACGCGCCGCCCGCCTATGTGCCGCGTTCCGACGCCTTCCCCACGAGCCCCGTCGCGGCCGATGCCGTGCAGTTGATGACGGGCTGGATCGCCCCGGAGTTCCAGCGGCAGGGGCTGGGCCGGACCATGATGCAGGCCATGGCGAAGGATCTGATCGGCCGTGGGGTCCGGGCGATCGAGGCGTTCGGCGACGCGCGCTCGCCGCAGCCGAGGTGCCTGCTGCCCGCCGACCATCTGCGGGCGGTCGGTTTCGAGGTCACCCGCCCGCATCCGGTGTATCCCCGCCTCCGGCTCGAACTGCGCCGGGCCGTGTCGTGGCGGACCGATATGGAGCTGGCGCTCGACCGGCTGCTCGGCGGCCCCAAGCCCATCCCCGCTCTGCGGCGCTCCTGAGACGCAGGAATGACGGAGGCCGGTGGCGTTTCACGTGAAACGCCACCGGCCTCCGTCATTTCCGTGCCCGGACCAAGGCGGCCGGACCAAGGGGCGCGGTTCAGCCGATGAAGTCGCTCAGGTCCCGCTCGATGGCGGCCTTCGGCTTGGCGCCGACGATCGTCTTGACGACGTCGCCGCCCTGGTAGACGTTCATGGTCGGGATGGAGAGGATGCCGTACTTGGCGGCCGTCACCGGGTTCTCGTCGATGTTCAGCTTGACGACGGTGAGCTTCTCGGCGTGCTCGGCGGCGATGGCTTCCAGGGCCGGGGCGACCTGGCGGCAGGGACCGCACCACTCGGCCCAGAAGTCGACCAGCACCGGCTTGTCGCTCTGGAGGACCTTCTCCTCGAAGTCGGCGTCAGTGGCGTTCACGGTGGCACCAGCCATGGTGCTTCTCCTTCTCTTACGGGGCCTGACAGGGCCTTACGGGGTCCTACGGGTGGGGTGAAGTGGCAGAGCCCGGCGATCAGACCTGGAGGTCCGAGGTGATCGACTCGGTGTCGGCCAGGGCGGCGAGGTACCGTTCGGCGTCCAGCGCCGCGGCACATCCGGTGCCGGCCGCGGTGATCGCCTGGCGGTACGTGTGGTCAACGACATCGCCGGCGGCGAAGACACCCGGGATGTTGGTCCGCGTGGTGGGGGCATGGACACTCAGGTACCCCTCGGCGTCCAGATCGAGCTGCCCCGCGAACAGCTCCACCCGGGGGTCGTGTCCGATGGCCACGAAGAGGCCCGTCACGGGAAGAGCCGAGGTCTCGCCGGTCCTGGTGTTGCGCAGGGTGAGACCCGACAGCTTGCCGTCGGTGCCGTGGATCTCCGCCACCTCGCTCTCCCAGACGAACTTGATCTTCGGGTCGGCGAAGGCCCGCTCCTGCATGGCGGCGGAGGCGCGCAGCGTGTCCCGGCGGTGGATGACGTGGACGGTGCTGGCGAAGCGGCTGAGGAAGGTGGCCTCCTCCATCGCGGTGTCACCGCCACCGATCACCGCGATCTCCTGCTCGCGGAAGAAGAAACCGTCGCACGTGGCGCAGTAGGACACTCCGCGGCCGGAGAGCTCGTCCTCGTTCGGCAGGCCGAGCTTGCGGTGCTGCGAGCCCGTCGTCACGATGACGGCCTTCGCCCGGTGCACCGTGCCCGCGCCGTCGGTGACCAGCTTGATCTCGCCGCTCAGGTCGACCGAGACGACATCATCGGCGACCAGCTCGGCGCCGAAGCGTTCGGCCTGAGCCCGCATGTTGTCCATCAGGTCCGGGCCCATGATCCCGTCCTTGAAGCCGGGGAAGTTCTCGACCTCGGTGGTGTTCATCAGCGCACCGCCCGCGGTGACCGAGCCCTCGAAGACGAGGGGGCTGAGCGAGGCGCGTGCCGTGTACAGCGCGGCGGTATAGCCCGCAGGTCCGGAGCCGATGATGATCACGTTGCGGACGTCGCTCACGGGAGTCTTCCTTGTCTCGGGTCGGCCGCGACCCCGGCGGGGTCCGTAGTCCAATAACGGATCCTAGGGTCCCAGACATTCCCGCTGCCGCGCCTCCGGTCAGTCGCGGGGGTAGCTCTCCTGGAGGAGGATCTCCCCGGAGTCCGCGGACGGGGCGGTGACGCAGGCCGCGGTGACGACATAGGCGTCCACCCGCCTCGGATCCACCGCGTGCGGGAACACCACGAGATAGGTGTCGACGCCCTCGTAGTCCTCCTCCTCGGCGGCGAGGGGCGCCTCCTGACGGCCGATCGCCGCCCGCACGCACGACGGCACTTCGGGCGCGGCCAGATCCATGGTCTCCGGGAGCCGGTCGCTCTCCGGCGGTGGCTGGCCCTCTTCGGTCGACTCGGCGGTGAGTTCGGGGGAGCCCTCGGTCCGTGCGAGCAGCTCCCGCACCTCCGCCTCGACCCCGGCGGCGGTGCGTTCCGTGTCGGAGTCCTCGACGAGCGCCTCGGTCACGTTCTCGTCCGAGTGCGCTCCCCCGCCGCTGTCGACCGATTGCAGCACCACGGCACCGAGCCCCAGCCCGACCACGGCTCCCACGGCCGTCAGCGCCCACCGCAGCCTCCAGCCTCCTCGCGTGTCACGCGCCGCCTGTGTTTCACGTGCTCCGTTGGTTTCACGTGCTCCGTTGGTTTCACGTGAAACGCCTTCGGCAGCGGCCTCGGCAGCGGCTTCTGCGGCGAGAGCCGTGTCGATGCGGAGGGCGATGTCGTCCGGGAGGGGGCCCGGGTCGGGGAGGGCGGCGAGCTCGTCGCGGAGGACGGCCAGGTCGGTCCTGACCTCCGCGCAGAGGGCGCACTCGGTGAGGTGGGCGCGCAACCGCGCCGTGTCGGCGGGGGAAAGCAGGTCCTCGTCGAGCGCCGCGATCTCGGCGGGCTCGGGGTGGACGCTGTTCATGAGGACGCCCCTCCTCCCCGCACGGTCCGGCTCTCGCCCTGGTCCCTCGGGGGTGGGACGGACGCGCCCGTCGGCTGGTTCCTTTCCGCCGCCTCCTCGGTCGCCCGGGGGTGCAGATGGCGCAGGAGGGGCAGGAGACGCGTCCGCGCGCGGGCACAGCGGCTCTTGACCGTGCCGATCGGGATCTCCAGGATGCGGGCGGCCTCGGCCACGGGGTACCCCTGGAGATCGACGAGGACCAGGGCGGCGCGCTGCTCGGCCGGGAGCTGGGCGAGGGCGAGACTCAGCTCGCGCCGCAGGTCCTGGCGTTCGGCGGGAACCTCCGCGGACTCATGGGGCTCCAGCAGGGTCTCCAGCCGCTCCGGCTCCGGCATGGGGGAGGTGCGCCGGGTCCTGGCCTTGCGGGCGCGGTCCAGGCACGCGTTGACGGTGATGCGGTGCAGCCAGGTCGTGACAGCCGACTGGCCGCGGAAGGTGTGGGCGGCCCGGTAGGCGGAGACGAGGGCGTCCTGGAGGGCGTCCGCGGCCTCCTCGCGGTCTCCGAGGGTGCGCAGCGCCACGGCCCAGAGCCGGTCGCGGTGGCGGCGGACCAGCTCCGCGAAGGCGTCCGGGTCGCCCGCGACGTGCCGGTCCAGAAGCTCCTGGTCTCCGGCGACGGCGGGCTCGTGAGGCAGGCGTCTGCCCATGGCGGACCCTCCCCCTTCCTGATGCACCACCGGGACCTGTGTTCCGGCTACTCGGCGACGGCCACGTTCGTGATGCGGCCACGGTAGTTGCCGTCGGGCCCCTGCGGCAGCTCGGTGAGCCAGACCAGGACGAACCGGGTCTCGACCGGGGACTCCGCGCTCAGCGTGAGCGAGTCGCCGGTGGCCTCGTCGAGGGCGGCGAAACCGTCGATGGTGGAGGGGGCGGTCTCGGCTCCCGGGGCGGCGCGGAACTCCACGGTGGTGGAGCCGACGGCGTCGACGGTGAGGGAGGAGATCTCCCGCGGTTCGCCCAGGTCGAGGATGAGGCCGAGGCCCGGCTTGAGGTTGGCGAACGACGGGCCGAAGTAGTTCTTCGTCTGCCAGTAGGTCTCGGGATCGCCGTCGATGATGTGGGGCGTGGACTCCGGGTCCTGTCCCCCGGTGCCGCTGGCGTACGGGTCGAACTCGGTGACGCTCTCGATGCTCACCAGCTCCGGGATCGGCGGCTCCTCCCGCCCCGCGGAGACGGGCGGGGCGACCGGCGCCGCCTCGGCGGGCGCGTCGCCCTTCAGCAGGGCGTCGGCGAGCTGCCAGCTCCCCAGACCGAGAGCGGCGATGAGGAGGGCGGAGACGCCCCACTTCAGGGCGGCCCCCGTGCGGCCCGGCAGGGTGGGGACCGCCGCCGCGGCGGGCGCCGCGGTGACGGGACGGGCGGCGACGCCGTGGGCCGCCAGCGTGCCGCGCTGGTAGGTGGTGTGCTGGTACCCCACCAGATGCGTCGGCGTGGGGTCCGGCGGCGGGATGCGGGGCAGGACGGTCAGCGCCGCGCTGAGCTCCTCGGGCGTGGTGAAGGGCGGCTCATGGCTGGCCGCGGTGGCGCCGTTGTTGTCCAGGGCACGCATCGCGAGCTCGGAGAGCCCTCGGTGCACACCGGCCCGGACCTGCTCCGGGGTGGCCAGCGGGTCGCGGGAGCCCTTGCCGAGGCCCGCCACGCCGCGCAGGCCGTACGCGCCGTCGCCGTAGGGCCAGCGCTGGGTCAGGGCGGCGTACAGCAGGGCGCCGATCGCCTCGGTGTCGGCGCGGCGCGGTTCCCGCGAGGTGATGCCGCGCAGCGCGGCGTCGACCGCGAGGCCGCGGATGCGGAACTGGCCGGGGCCGGTGCGCAGGACCGTGCCCGGGGTCAGCCGCAGGTGCGCGAGGTCCTTGCGGTGGGCCGCGGCCATCGCCTGGGAGACCTGGGTGGCCAGGGCGCAGACCTCGAAGGCGTCGAGGGGGCCGGTCTGGAGCACGGTGCTGAGCGGCACGGCGTCCGGGAGCCACTCGTGGATGACGTGGACGAGGCCGTTCTCCTCGGCGGCGTCGAGGACCTGCACGAAACGGAGATCGCCGACGAGGGCGGCGGAGCGGGCGGCGGAGAGCACGGCCTCGGCGCGCTCGTGTCCGGCGGGCAGCAGGTGGACCCCGACGGCGCGGCGCAGCTTCTCGTCGACGGCACGCCAACTGCTGAAGCCGTCCAAACGGGTGATGCACTCCTCCAGCCGGTACCGCTTGGCGAGGCGGTGGCCGCTGTGCAGTTCGGGTGGCACGGGGGCGTCCTCGATGTCAGCGGAGTCGGCGGAGTCGTCGGCGGACGGGGTGGAACCCCCGGCCGTGGCGGCCCGGGCCACCGGACCGGCCGCCTGGGTGTCGTCAGAGTCCGTGGCGTGCTGGGCGCTCGCTGGACGCTGCGGTGAGCTCGTCGCCGTGCTCCGTTCCGCCACCGTCGTTCCCGCCTCCCCGATCTCGGCTGCCGGATGCTGACCCTGCCAGATTCATTGTGCCGGTACTCCGTCACCCTGCACGACATGTGAGTACGGCCGCAGGTTGTACGGCGCGTGGCGCCGGGGTTGCGTACGCCGGCTCGGCGGGCGGCGATCCGGCGGCGGAAGCGGTGCTCAGCGCCCCAGACGGGCGCGGACCATGCCCACCAGGGCGTTGAGCTCCTCGACGCGCATCCGGCGCGCGGCGACGAAGAACACGCCCAGCAGGATGACGCCACCGGCGCTCAGCGCCGCCAGGGAGCCCAGGAGGCCCTCGCCGACCGCGCCGAGCACGGCGAAGCCCGCCGCGCCGCCCAGGAGAGCGGCCGGGATGCTGGCCCCGATGAGCCGGATGTAGGTGCGCACCACGCGGGCGCCGTCCAGGTCGGTCCCCATCCGGCGGCGCAGGCGGCGCCAGGCGACGGAGACGCCCAGCGCGTACGCGATGCCGTACCCGAGAGCGATGCCGGCGACGACCCACCGGTCCGGCAGGACGAGGAAGCCGAGCACGGACAGCACGATCCAGGCGGCGGAGACGATGACCGTGTTGTAGAACGGCGTCCGGGTGTCCTCGTAGGCGTAGAAGGCGCGCAGCACGACGTACTGGGCGGAGAAGGGGATCAGGCCCAGGCCGAACGCCATCAGGATGTAGCCGAAGGAGCGTGCTCCCTCCTCGCCCGCCGAGCCGAAGAGCAGGGTGCACATCGGCACGCCGAGGGCGAGGAAGGCGAAGGCGGTGGGGACGATCGCCACGGCGGAGGTGCGCAGCCCCTGGGAGAGGTCGTCGCGCACGGCGGCGGTGTCGCCGTCGGCGGCGGAGCGGGAGAGGCGGGGCAGCAGCGCCGCCATGACCGACACGGTGATGATGGCCTGCGGCATCTGCCAGATGAGCAGGGCGCTGTTGTAGGCGATGAAGCCGGTGCCCTCGTAGCCGTCGCGTTCGGCGTTCTCGCCGGCCCAGGTGGCGATCTGGGTGACGACGACGAGCCCGGCCTGGTTGGCGAGGACGAACAGCACGCTCCACTTGGCCATCGTGGCGGCCTTGCCCAGACCGTGGCCGCGCCAGTCGAAGCGGAGGCGGAAGCGGAATCCGGCGGCGCGGAGGTACGGGAACATCGCCAGCGCCTGGACGACGAGGCCGAGGAGCGTGCCCACGCCCAGGAGGCGGACGCCCTCGGGGGTGATGGTGGTGACGCTCATGCCCGAGGTGCGCTGGGTCCCGTAGACCCACAGGAACATTCCGAGGGTGAAGATCACCACGATGTTGTTGAGGACCGGCGTCCACATCATCGGGCCGAAGCGGTCGCGGGCGTTGAGGATCTGCCCGAGCACCACGTGGACGCCCATGAAGAAGATGGTCGGCAGGAAGTACCGCGCGAAGGTGACGGCGATGTCGTTGGCGGGCGGGTTGCCCGCGATGGAGGCGGACATCATGCGGATCAGCAGCGGTGCGGCGAGCACCGCGACGATCACCAGGCCGGCGAGCACGACCATGACGAGGGTGAGGAGCCGGTTGGCGTAGGCGTCGCCGCCGTCCTCGTCGTTCTGCATGGCGCGGACGAGCTGGGGGACGAAGACGGAGTTCAGTCCGCCGCCGATGGTGAGGATGTAGATCATGGCCGGCAGGGACCAGGCGACGGTGTAGGTGTCGCCGAGGACCGCCGCGCCGAGGGCGGCGACGAGGACGAGCTGCCGGAAGAAGCCGGTGACGCGGGAGACGAGGGTGCCGGCGGCCATGATGGCGCTGGAGCGCAGCAGTCCGCCGACCTTGCCGCCCTTCTTCGGGGCGGGCGGTGCCGAGGCTGGCTCCTATACCCATCTGGCTGGCTCCTATACACATCGCCGTTTCGGCGAAGAGGACCGGAGGCATACGAGTTTTCTGCCTGGCTCGGGGGCTCGGAGATGTGTAAAAGAGGCCGCCCTCGGGCCCGGCGGGGGGCGCGGGGTACCACTGCCGCGGATCGGGCGCGTATCCGGCGGCCGGGGGCTGCTGCTGGTGGTACGGCGTGGACCGGTCGTAGTAGCCCTCGCCCGCTCCCTCCTGCGGCAGCGGGGGCCCGCTCAGGGGATCGTGCGCGGCGTAGGGGTCGTGCCGGTAGGTGTCCGCGAGGTACGGGTCGTGGGCCGGCTGCTGCGGCTGGTAGACCGACGGGTCGTAGGAGCCGCGCGGGTCGTACACGGGCGGTTCGTAGGCCGGCGGTTCGTAAGCGGGGGGCTGCTCGGGGTGGCCCTGCTGGTCCTCCGGCCAGCCGGACGGATCTCCACCACCCGGCGCCTGGCCGTGTTCACGGTCATACGGCGCTTGCATCGCTACCCCACCTCGAATTCCCGGACCGGCGGTGACCCTCCGGCTGGCGGCTCACTCGTTGGGGTCCAGCCTCTCACTCCCGGGCGGGGTGCCGCCGACGTCCGCACCGGTGTCGGTGCCGCTCTCGCCCGGGTCCGGGCCGGCTCCGGTGGCGCTCACCCCGGCCGTCCCGGTGTCGGCGGACTGAGCGTCGGCGGCTTCCACGTCGGCGGTCCCGCCACCGCTGTCCGCCGCCGCGGCCCTGCGCGCCGCGCGCTTGCGCTGGCTGAACATCCGGATGCCCGCCAGGACCATCAGCAGGATGCCGCCCGCGATGACCATCATCACCTGCGGGGTGATCTCGGTGACCTCGGCCTCGAACGAGATCTCCTCGCCGTACGCCTCCTTCTCCGAGGTGAAGAGGCGGGCCGACAGCGGCATGACGCCGTTGGCGCGGGCCGTGGCGGAAAACTTGAACGACTGGCTGTGGCCGCCCTCGATCCGCACCTCCTGCGTGCCGCTGACCTCCAGGCCGAGCTGGCGGTGGGAGGTCAGGCGCAGCTCCAGGTTCTGCACGTCCTGGACGAGGTCGTTCTGGACGGTGACCGGGATGGTGGCGCTGCGGCCGGACAGGGTGATGTCGGACTTCGGGATGAGGTGGACGCGCTCGGTGAGCGCGACCAGGCCCTCCTGGACGGCGTTGCCGTACTCCTCGGCCGCCTCGCCGTCGCCGCGCCAGGAGGTGGACATCTCGCGCCTGATGGCGTTGCCGAAGGGGATCTCGACCCGGTCCGGGATGGTGAGGATGACCAGGAAGTCCTCCAGGGTCCGCTGCGTTTCGCGCATCGACTGGAAGATGCTGGTGGACAGCTCCTGCTCGCGCAGGTCCGCCGGGTACGCCTCGGCGGACGGCACCTGGTGGTTCGCCGCCGGGTCGGGCTCGGCCGCGGCGGCCTCGGACATGTCGGCGAAGGCGACCCAGCCGGCGTCGTCCTGGAGGCCCTGGACGGCGGAGGCCAGCGCCTGCGCCTGGGCGGCGGTGGGCATCCGCTGCGGGGCGAGGACGACGCTGCGTTCGTTGGCGGGCTCCTCCAGGGTGATCGCGAGTGTCTGCGCCAGAAGCTGCTGCCGCGCCAGCGCGACGGAGCCGGTGCTGGTCATGTCGCCCTCGAAGAGGGTCGAGAGCCCGGCGTCCGCGACGATCGCCGTGGTGCCGCCGCCGAGCGGGCGGGCGGCGGTCGGGGTGTACGACAGGCCCTCGCCCGGGCGGAGGCTGTCGCTGCGGGTGATGACGTGGGTGGCGCCCGCCGAGGTGGCGACCGACACGATGGAGGGGTCGATGGCGCCGTCCACCGGCCACGCGAAGTCGGTGCTGGGCTCCGAGTCCACGAGAACGGTCTCCACGGTGGGGCCCGCGGTCGCGCTCGCGGTGGCGAACTGGGAGAGGGCGCCGTGCACGTCCAGGCCCTGGTGGGCGAGGGAGGCGATGTCGGGGTCCCCGAACGGGAGGGCGATGACCTCGTCGTCCTCCACGGCCTGCTTGAGCATCGACAGCCAGGCCAGGGCCTCGTCCTGGCCGTCGCCCGGGACCAGACCGTCGTCCGTCTCGACGAGGTAGTCCTCGCGCATGGCGTCCACGGAGGCGAGGAGGTCGGGGTCGATGACCCAGGTGACGGGCAGGTCGGCGCCAAGGGAGACGAGCTGGTGGAGCCGGCCGCCGGGGGAGATCTCGTGGAGCAGGTCGTCGTTGCGGAAGGCGGGGGTCTGCTCCTCGTCCCCGTCCGTCTGGGAGGTGAGGTGGGTGGTGGAGATCAGCGGCCACAGCACGGTGAGCCGGGTCTGCGGGGCGTCCACCCCGGCGTCCGGCTGCCAGGGCAGCACGGTCCGGCCCAGGCCCAGGACCTGGTCCCCCCAGCTCTCGGCCTCCGTCCGGCCGGTCAGCCCGACGCCGAGCTGGTAGACACCGGATTCGCCGAGGGCCAGCGCGGAGACCGGGACGGTGAGGGAGAACGTGGCCGACATGCCGGGCTGGATCGTCCCGATGTCCTGACCGTGGCCTCGCACTATCTGGCCGTCGGCTCCGAGGTCGAAGCCGGTGCGGTCCACCGCCGCGTCGATGGCCGCGCGGCTGCGCAGCGGGACGGCCTGCCGGGCGGCGACCGAACTGCCGACGATCGGGGAGTCACCCTCGTTGGTGATGGTGCCGCGGATGGAGAGGGTGTCGTCCTCGCCGGGCACGGCCGGTTCGAGATCGGTGATGGAGACGGTCGCCGTCCGGTCACCGGTGGCGGCCTCCGCGGCGGGCGCGGCGGCACTCGCCGCCGGCACGGGCGCCAGACCGGTCAGCAGGGGAACGGCGATCACCGCGGCCAGCAGTGAGGCCAGCCGCCGGCCGCCGCGCCTTCGTCCGCCCGCCACCGCCACGCGCCAGCCCCGTTCCCTGGAGTCAACAACCCGCCCTCATGGTAACGATGATCGGCATGTCGGAGTGCCGTGGACGGGAGCACCGGGGGCACTCGGGGGCGGCGCCGCCCCGTACGCTGTGCTGTTGTGCCGAACGACAGGAATGACACTGAGCCCCGCCAGGCGGCCGGCCTCGGCCAGGTGCAGCGGCGGGCCGTGAGCGAGCTGCTGCGGGTCTCCCCCATCGCCGACGACCTCGCCGCCCGGTTCCAGCGGGCCGGGTTCTCCCTGGCCCTGGTCGGCGGCTCGGTCCGGGACGCGCTGCTGGGGCGGCTGGGCAACGACCTGGACTTCACCACCGACGCGCGGCCCGAGGACGTCCTGCGCATCGTGCGGCCGTGGGCGGACGCCGTCTGGGAGGTCGGGATCGCGTTCGGCACGGTCGGCTGCCGGAAGACCGCCCCGGCGGAGGCGGTGGACGGCGGCCACAAGGACTACCTGCTGGAGATCACCACCTACCGGTCGGAGCACTACGACCGGGCCTCCCGCAAGCCCGAGGTGGCCTACGGCGACTCCCTGGAGGAGGACCTGCTGCGGCGGGACTTCACGGTCAACGCCATGGCCGTCGCCCTGCCGCAGAAGGAGTTCATCGACCCGCACCACGGGCTCACCGACCTCGCCGAGCGGGTGCTGCGCACGCCCGGCACCCCCGAGGAGTCGTTCTCCGACGACCCGTTGCGCATGCTGCGCGCGGCCCGGGTCGCCGCCCAGCTCGACTTCACGGTCGCCGAGCCCGTGCGGGCCGCGATGACGGACATGGCCGAGCGGATCGACATCGTCTCCGCCGAGCGGGTCCGGGACGAGCTGAACAAGCTCGTTCTCGCCGACCACCCGCGCAAGGGCCTCACGCTGCTCGTGGAATCGGGTCTGGCGGAACGGGTGCTGCCGGAGGTGCCCGCGCTGCGCCTGGAGCGCGACGAGCACCACCGGCACAAGGACGTCTACGAGCACAGCCTGACCGTGCTGGAGCAGGCGATCGCCCTGGAGGGCCCGGAGCGTGACCTGGTGCTGCGGCTGGCGGCCCTGCTGCACGACATCGGCAAGCCCAGGACGCGGCGCTTCGAGAAGGACGGCCGGGTCTCGTTCCACCACCACGAGGTGGTGGGCGCCAAGATGGTCAAGCAGCGCATGACCAAGCTCAAGTACCCCAACGAGATGATCAAGGACGTCGCCCGGCTCGTCGAACTGCACCTGCGGTTCCACGGCTACGGCACGGGCGAGTGGACCGACTCGGCGGTGCGCCGTTACGTGCGCGACGCCGGCCCCCTGCTCGACCGGCTGCACAAGCTGACCCGCTCGGACTGCACCACCCGGAACAAGCGGAAGGCGCTGGCCCTCTCGCAGGCGTACGACAGCCTGGAGAAGCGGATCGAGCAGCTCAAGGAGCAGGAGGAGCTGGACGCCATCCGGCCGGATCTCAATGGCAACGAGATCATGGAGATCCTGGGCATCGGCCCGGGTCCGGAGATCGGCAGCGCCTACCGCCACCTGCTGGAGCTCCGCCTGGAGAACGGCCCGATGGGCCGGGACGGCGCGATCACCGCGCTCAAGGAGTGGTGGGCCGCCCAGTCCCCGGCCTGATCACGCGACCCCTGCCCCCTGCTGCCGTCCTGCCCGTCCGACTCGTCCGTTTCACGTGAAACGGTGCAGCCGGGAGGTCAGGACGGCGGTGGCCGCGTAGAGGGCGGAGACGGTCAGCAGCAGCGCGGCGGAACGGCCGTCCGGTGGCAGCATCAGGGCGGACAGTCCGGCCGCGCCGACGAAGGCGATGTTGAAGATCATGTCGTAGAGGGAGAACACCCGGCCGCGGAACGTGTCCTCCACCGACGACTGCACCACCGTGTCGGTCACGATCTTCGCGCCCTGGGAGACGAGCCCGAGCACGAACGCCGCGAGCATGCCGGGCACCGGCCGGAACGGCAGCCCCAAGGCCGGTACCAGCACGGCCGCGAGCCCGGCGCAGGCGGTGAACCAGCCGAGACGGCCCAGCCGTCTCACCGCCCAGGGGGTGAGGAGCGCGGCGAGGAAGAACCCGGCCCCGGAGACGCCGATCGCCACGCCCAGCCAGGCCAGCCCCCCGTCCCCGTCCCCGCCGGGTTCGCTGTCCCCGCCGTTCCCACTGTCCGACCAGGCGTAGCGGCAGAGCATCAGCACGGTCACCAGCAGCGCTCCGTAGCAGAAGCGCATCAGGCCGGGCGCGCCCAGCGTCCAGGCCGCCACCGGCCGTGTGCCCAGGTGCCGGAGTCCGGCGGCCAGTCCGCGCACGGTGTCCGCGAGCGCGGCGCCCAGACGTTCCGGTGGCCTGCCCTCGTCCGGCCCGAGCCGTCCGGGCGCCATGCGGAGCGCCGCCAGGCCCGCCGCGGCGTAGACGGCGGCGGCGAGCAGCAGTGCCAGCGCGTTCTCGACGCCCTCGCTCCGGGCGAGCATCTGCACCGCGAAGGCCATGCCGCCGCCGACCGTGGCGGCGAGCGTGCCGGCCGTGGGGGAGAGCGAGTTGGCGACGACGAGCCGCTCGGTGTCCACGACGTGGGGGAGTCCGGCGGAGAGCCCGGACAGGATGAACCGGTTGACCGCGGTGACCGACAGCGCGGAGAGGTAGAAGAGCCAGTCGGGCACCCCGGAGAGCACCAGCGCGCAGGTGCCGGCCGCCAGCACGCTCCGGATGAGGTTGCCGTGGAACAGCACTTGGCGTCGCTGCCAGCGGTCCAGCAGGACCCCGGCGAAGGGGCCGAGGAGGGAGTACGGCAGGAGCAGAACGGCCATCGCGGCGGCGATGTCCGCCGCGCTGGTCTGTTGCTCGGGAGAGAAGACCACATAGGCGGCGAGCCCGACCTGGAAGACGCCGTCGGCGAACTGGGACAGCAGCCGGACGGTCAGCAGGTGCCGGAAACCGGGGAGGCGCAGCAGGGAACGCAGATCGGCGCGGTCGCCGGTGCGTTGTCCGGGTCTTCCATGTTTTACAAGTTTCACGTGAAACGTCATGCCTCCGGCTCGGTCCGGCCGGTGTCGGCCGGGAGCCGGGGTGAGGTGCCCCAGTCGACGAAGGCGGCCGGGGCCGCCGGGGCGGGTCGCGGGCGGCGCAGGGTGAAGATGTCCGCCGCGCCGTCCAGCACGCCGCCGCCCGGGTCGTCGGAGCCGTCGCGCCGGATGACGTCGTGCTCGGGGCGCAGCACGTCGCGGACGACCATGGCGCACAGATAGGCGGTGCCCAACAAGTGGATCAAGATGGCGAGTTGGTAGCCGCCGACGGACAGCCCGTGCCGGTCGTCGGTATTGAGGAAGGCGAGGTACATCCAGATGCTCAGGAAGTACAGGACCTCGCAGCCCTGCCAGATCAGGAAGTCCCGCCAGCGGGGCCGGGCGAGGACGGCCAGCGGGATCAGCCAGAGCACGTACTGCGGGGAGTACACCTTGTTGGTGAGGACGAAGACCGCGACGACCAGGAAAGCGAGCTGCGCCAGCCGGGGACGGCGGGGCGCGGCCAGGGCCAGGAGGCCGATCGCGGCGCAGCCCAGGGCGACAAGCACCGCCGCGTAGGTGTTGACGGCCCCGAGGTCCGCGTCGGTGCGCTGGGCGATGATCAGCCAGAACGAGCCGAAGTCGACGGGCCGTTCCTCACTGAACGTGTAGAACTGGGCCCAGCCCTCCCGGGCGGCGATCAGCACCGGGAGGTTGACCGCCAGCCAGGCGCCGATCGCGCCCACGGCCGCCGCGCGGAACTCCCGCCACCGCCCGGCCCGCCAGCACAGCACCAGCAGCGGACCCAGCAGCAGCACCGGGTAGAACTTGGCGGCGGTGGCGAGCCCCAGCAGGACACCGGTGGCGAAGGGACGACCGCGTGACCACATCAGCAGGGCACAGCAGGTCAGGGCTCCGGCCAGGAGGTCCCAGTTGATGGTGGCGGTGAGCGCCAGGGCGGGGGCGAGCGCGATCAGCAGCCCGTCCCAGGGCCGGTCGCGGTGGATGCGGGCGACGCAGACCGCGATGATCACCGCGCAGATCATCAGCAGCCCGGCGTTGACCAGCCAGTAGATCTGCCCGGGGCTCGGGTCGGTGGATCCGTTCGGCGTGAACCAGGCCGCGACCTCCATGAACAGGCCGGTGAGCACCGGATATTCGAGGTACTCCATGCCGCCGGACAGCTCCGCGGGGATGCGGTCGAAGTACGGCACGAGCCCATCGGCGAAGCCGCGCCCGCGGTAGAGGTGGGGGATGTCGGAGTAGCAGGCATGGGTGTACTGGTCGGCCGGGCCGTGGAACCAGCCGCTCTCGTAGCACGGGGCCTTCTGCGCCATGCCGAGCGCGAACATCCCGATCATCACCAGGGCCACGACCCGCACCGGGTTCCACCAGCCGCCGGCGGAAACGGCCCGCCGGCCGGCCGGTCCGCCGATCAGCTCGCTGGCCGCGGCGGCCGTGTCGTCCTGGTCGGTGGGCCGCGCCGCCGCGCGCGGGAGGGGTTGTGCCATGCCCACATCCTGCCGCACGGCCCACCGTCAGGGCGTCAGGGCACAGCTATCCCGTGCCGCCGCCGAAGAGTCCTCCGTCGTTGCCCTGGTTGCCGGCTCCCTGGTCGGTGCCTTGGTCGGTCCCCTGGTCGGTGCCCTGATCCGTGCCGGCGTCGGTACCGCCCTCGATGCCCTCGTCGGTGCCCGTGTCGGTGCCGCCGTCCCCGCAGTCCGGGTCGAACGGCCCGCAGGTGTCGGTGGGGTCGGGTGTGGTGGGCTCCACCGTGGTCGGCTCGTCCGTCGGCTCCTCCGTGGGGTCCGGCGAGTGGCTCTCCTCGGGCTCCACGGGCTCCTCGGTCTCCCGCGGCTCCTGCTGTGCCGGAGGCGGGCTCTCGGCGCCGCCGCCCCAGAGGACCTCGCCGATCTCACCGGGCTCGGGGAACTCCTCGATCGGTTCCCCCGCGGTCGCCTCCTCCATGAAGGCCAGCCAGATCGACAGCGGGATGTTGCTGCCGTTGTTCCTCTCGTTGCCCCCCGTGCCGTACATGGGCATGAAGCCCATCTCCTCGTCGCCGACGAGGTCCTCCTCGGAGTCGGGGAGGCGCCACATGCCGATGGCGGTGGAGAGCTGGGTGGTGTAGCCGACGAACCAGGCGCTCTTGTTGTCGTCGGTGGTGCCGGTCTTGCCGGCGACGGGGCGGCCGAGCTCCTGGGCGCGCTCGCCGCTGCCCTCGTCACCCTGGACGACCTCGGTGAGGACGTCGGTCACATTGTCGGCCACCACCGAGTCGAACGCCTGGGTGGTCTCGCTCCGGTGCTCCCAGGTGAAGTCCAGCCGGCTGTTCTCGACGCTGACCACCGAGTAGGGCTCGGCCTGCTCGCCGCTGGCGGCGAACGTCGCGTACGCCGCCGCCATCCGGATAGGACCCGGAGTGGAGACACCGAGCGCGAAGGTGGGGACGGTGTCGTCGGCCCTGCCGAGGCTGTCCTCCAACAGGCCCGCGTCCATGGCCGCCTGGGCGACCGTGGCCGGCCCGACGTCCATGCCGAGCTGGACGAACGGCGCGTTGGCCGACACCTCCATGGCCTCGCGCAGGGTGATGTCGCCCTGCGAGCCGCCCTCGAAGTTGTTCTGCCGCCACTGGACGGACTCGCCCGTCTCCTCGTCGTCCACCATGACGGGGTCGCCGTTGTAGTTGTGGATGAGGAGCTCGTCCTCGCTGCGGTACACGCTGTCCGGCGAGACCTGCGTCCGCTCCTCCCGGCTCTGCTCCACGGGCCCCTCGGGGTCCCGGACGCCGTCGCGCATGGCCGCGGCCAGCACAAAGGGCTTGAACGTCGAACCCACCTGGGCACCGGGGTTGTTGGCGTTGTTGACGTAGTGCTCGGTCCAGTCGACGCCGCCGTAGATCGCGCGGATCGCCCCGTCACCCGGCACCACGGCGGCGCCGCCGAACTGGACGTGCCGGTCCTCGTCGCGGAGCTCCGGGTCGATGTTCTCCTCGGAGATCTGCTGGACCGCGGCCTCCATCTCGTTCACCATCGCCTCGTCGAAGGTGGTGTAGATCTGGTAGCCGCCGGCTTCCAGCTCCTCCTTCGACAGGACGTCGTTCGCGATCAGGTACTGGTCGACCAGGTCCGTCAGGTAGCCGATCTGTCCGGCCTTCTCCATCGCCTTGGTGGGCTCGTTCGGCATGGGGAAGCCCACTTCGGCGATCTCCTGGCGCTCCTGCGTGCTCAGCCCCTCACCGACCTCTATCCGCCGGTCCAGCACCCAGGACCACCGCTCCTCGGCGCGCGCGAGGTTCTCGTCGTTGATGCCCTCGGTGTCCCCGCCCGCGTACGGGTCGTACAGGTCGGGGCCCTTGAGCAGGGCGGTCAGGAACGCGCACTCGCTGGCGCTGAGGTCCTTCGCGTCCTTCCCGTAGTACGCCTGGGCGGCGGCCTGGATGCCCCAGGCGCCGCGGCCGAAGTAGGAGGTGTTGAGGTACCCCTCCATGATCTCTTCCTTGGAGTACTCCGCGCCGACCTTCACCGACAGCAGCAGCTCACGCCCCTTGCGCTCCAGGGTCTGGTCCTGGGTGAGGTACATGTTCTTCACGAACTGCTGGGTGATGGTCGAGCCCGACTGGGTCTCGCCGCCGCGCGCCATGTTGACCACGGCGCGGCCGATGCCCATCAGGTCGATGCCCGGGTCCTCCCAGAAGGTGGCGTTCTCCGCGGAGACCACCGAGTCCTGCATCGCCTGCGGGATGTCCTGGAGGTCGAGGTTCTGCCGGTTGACGTTGCTCGCGCCGGCGACGACCATCCGGGAGCCGTCCGCCCAGTAGTAGACGTTGCTCTCCTGGACGGCCATGTCGTTGGCGGTGGGGATGTCCGTCATGGCGTACGCGATGCCGATCAGCCCGATCAACATCCCGGTGAACGCGACGCACGAGCCGATCACCTGCTTCCACGACGGCACGAAGCGGCGCATCCCGCTGTACCCGGAGCGCGGGTAGTCGATGAAACGCCTCCGGCGCTCCGGCTCCGCCCGCCTGCGCCTGCCGCCGGTCACGCCCTCGGCGGGCGTGGCCGCCCGCCGCCTGCCGCCACCCCGCTGCGCGGCCCGCCGTGCCTCCGCCCGGCTGCCGTACGGCCGGTCCCGCGTCGCGCCCGGCGGGTCGCCCGCGGGCGACCCGGGCGGGGGAGTCGCCCGGCGGCCGGACGGTGCCGCTGCGCGACGACCGCGGCCCTGCGGCGGCTTGCGACGGTGCTCGCTCATGGACAGCTACTCCTCGGACAGACACAAGTGTCTGTAGACGGCAGGTACTTCCTGTGGCATCCAGTCCCCCGATGTGCGGTCCGTCCCCGGATGCGGGCGCACTGCACCTGGAACAAGGACGCCGCCAGGCGCCCCAAGGTTCCCAGCCGTGGTGGTCTGCACGGACCCAAGCCTACGCAGCCGCAAAGTGCCAACTTTCCCTAAGAAAGGGGCAATACCGGCATTGTGTGCGGTGCGAAGTGAAGATGTGACCCCCTTCACCGGTCCCCTGCTTGCTCAGCCCGCCGACTCGTTCTATCGTGCTGATGTATCGAGCTGATACATCGGCTCAATGCATCGCACCACACTAGAGGGCTCGAAAGGCAAGGCACGACCGATGAGGACGGAGGTGATCCCCCAGGTGAGCCGACGTTCCGGTGTCCTGGAGTTCGCCGTTCTCGGTCTCCTGCGCGAGTCCCCGATGCACGGCTACGAGCTGCGGAAGCGGCTCAACACCTCGCTCGGGGTCTTCCGGGCGTTCAGCTACGGCTCCCTCTATCCGTGCCTGAAAACGCTCGTCCAGCAGGGCTGGCTGGCCGAGGAGTCCGGCCGTGCGGCCGACGACCCCCGGGCCACCCCCCTGTCCAACCGCAGGGCGCGGATCGTCTACCGGCTCACGGCCGAGGGCAAGGAGCGCTTCGAGGAGCTCCTCGACCAGACGGGGCCCGACGCCTGGGAGGACGAGCACTTCGGCGTCCGCTTCGCCTTCTTCGGCCAGACCTCGCGCGACGTGCGGATGCGCGTCCTGGAGGGCCGCCGCAGCCGCCTGGAGGAGCGCCTCGCCAAGATGCGCGCGTCCATGGCCCGCACCCGCGAGAAGCTGGACGCCTACACCCTCGAACTCCAGCGCCACGGCATGGAGTCCGTCGAGCGCGAGGTCCGCTGGCTCAACGAGCTGATCGAGAGCGAGCGGGAAGGACGCGACCGCGGCGGCGCCCGCGAGCGTGACCCGTCGGACCCCTCCGGCGACAGCACCACCTAACCTCCCCGCGACGAAGCGGGGTCATGTCGAGAACACACACAGGGAGCAACCGGAATGGGTTCGGTTCGCGTAGCCATCGCCGGCGTGGGCAACTGCGCCGCATCGCTGGTACAGGGCGTCGAGTACTACAAGGACGCCGCCCCGGACAGCCGGGTCCCGGGTCTGATGCATGTCCAGTTCGGCGACTACCACGTCTCGGACATCGAGTTCGTGGCCGCCTTCGACGTCGACGCGAAGAAGGTCGGCACCGACCTCTCCGAGGCCATCGGCGCCAGCGAGAACAACACCATCAAGATCTGCGACGTGCCTCCCACCGGCGTGACCGTGCAGCGTGGCGAGACCCACGACGGGCTGGGCAAGTACTACCGCGAGACCATCGTCGAGTCCGACGCCGACCCGGTCGACGTCGTGCGGGTCCTCAAGGAGACGCGCGCCGACGTGCTCGTCTGCTACATGCCCGTCGGCTCGGAGGACGCCGCCAAGTTCTACGCGCAGTGCGCCATCGACGCCAAGGTCGCCTTCGTCAACGCGCTGCCCGTCTTCATCGCCGGCACCAAGGAGTGGGCCGACAAGTTCACCGCGGCCGGCGTCCCGATCGTGGGCGACGACATCAAGTCCCAGGTGGGCGCCACCATCACCCACCGCGTGATGGCCAAGCTCTTCGAGGACCGCGGCGTCATCCTCGACCGCACGATGCAGCTCAACGTCGGCGGCAACATGGACTTCAAGAACATGCTGGAGCGCGACCGGCTGGAGTCCAAGAAGATCTCCAAGACCCAGGCCGTCACCTCCCAGATCCCCGACCGGGACCTCGGCGAGAAGAACGTCCACATCGGCCCGTCGGACTACGTCGCCTGGCTCGACGACCGCAAGTGGGCCTACGTCCGCCTCGAGGGCCGTGCCTTCGGCGACGTTCCGCTGAGCCTGGAGTACAAGCTGGAGGTCTGGGACTCCCCGAACTCCGCCGGCGTCATCATCGACGCCCTGCGCGCCGCGAAGATCGCCAAGGACCGCGGCATCGGCGGCCCGATC
Source organism: Streptomyces specialis (assembly GCF_001493375.1). GTDB lineage: Bacteria > Actinomycetota > Actinomycetes > Streptomycetales > Streptomycetaceae > Streptomyces > Streptomyces specialis. Next base: position 215,230 of record NZ_LN929895.1, on the reverse strand, counting down.
CTCTCCGCGTCGGCGTACTTCATGAAGTCCCCGCCCGTGCAGGTCTTCGACGATGTCGCCCGCGACAACGTCGAGAAGTTCATCAGCGGCGAGCTGGAGAGCTGATCCCGCGCTGACACCGCGCCCGGCCCACGGCGGCCCACGCCGAGAAGGCGCGCAAGGCGGAAAGGCGGCGGCCCCGGTCATCCCGGGGCCGCCGCCTTCGCGTGTTCCCGCCGGGCCCCCTCGCGCCCGGCGGCGGTGCCTCAGCGGTCCACGAAACGGTCCACCGTCGTCGTCGTGTGCCGCAGGATCACCCGGAACTCGTCCCCCACCTTCGGCGCCTTCGCGTCGTCCGGCACGAACAGGATCGACACCTGCATGTGCGGCGGCTCCGCGAACCACCGCTGCTTGCCGTCCCACACGAACGGCGAGAGGTTCCGGTTCACCGTCGCCAGGCTCGCCCGCGCCATCCCCTTCGCCCGCGACGTCATCCCGTGCAGCGCCTTCGGCGCCTCCAGACCGACCCCGTGCGACGTGCCCCCCGCCACCACCGCCAGCCAGCCCGTGCCCGGGGCCTTCTGCTGCCGGTACCCGAACCGGTCGCCCTTGCCCACCGGCGTCACGTCCAGCACCGCCGCCCGGTACTCCGTCGCCTGGTGGTCCCCCAGCCACAGCCGCGTCCCGATCCGCGCCCGGAACCGCGTCTGCGGGAACTGCTGCCGCAGCCGCGCCAACTGCTCCGACGTCAGATGGCTCACGAACATCGTGTGCAGCGGCAACCGCGCGGCCCGCAGCCGGTCCATCCAGCCGATGACCTCCTCCACCGCGTCGGTCCCGTCCGTCCGGTCCAGCGGCAGATGGATGGCGAACCCCTCCAGCCGCACGTCCTCCAGCGCCGACTGCAGCTTCCCCAGGTCCGACGGCAGCACCCCGTGCCGCCGCATCGAACTCATCACCTCGACGACGACCCGGGACCCCACCAGCCCGTACACCCCGTCGACCGACGACGCCGAGCGGATCACCCGGTCCGGCAGCGGCACCGGCTCCTCGGACCGCCGGTACGGCGTCAGCACCAGGATGTCCCCGCTGAACCGGTCCTTCATCGCCTCGGCCTCATAGGTGGTGCCCACGGCCAGGGTGTCGAGTTCCAGCGAGGACGTCTCCTCCGCCAGCCGGTCATGGCCGAAGCCATAACCATTGCCCTTGCACACGGGCACCAGGTCGGGGAAATCGGCGACCACCGACCGCTGGTGCGCCCGCCAGCGGTCGGTGTCGACATAAAGGGTGAGCGCCATGGCCGGTGAGACCCTTTCTTTTCGCTACCTCTGCGAGGGAAGATTCAGCGCCGCGACATATAGATGTCGAGCGCCTTGTGGAGAAGCTTATTGAGCGGGAAGTCCCACTCGCCGAGATACTCCGCCGCCTCACCGCCCGTCCCCACCTTGAACTGGATAAGGCCGAAGAGATGGTCGGTGTCCTCCAACGAGTCACCGATCCCCCGTAGGTCGTACACGTGTGCCCCGAGCGCGTGCGCGTCCTGGAGCATCCGCCACTGCATCGCGTTCGACGGGCGGACCTCCCGCTTGTGGTTGGCGGAAGCCCCGTACGAATACCAGACGTGGCCACCGACGATCAGCATCGTCGCGGCGGCCACCGCCTCACCCTCGTGCATCGCGAGATACAGGCGCATGCGGTCCGGGTCCTCCGCGTTCAGCGACCGCCACATGCGCTGGAAGTAGCCCAGCGGACGCGGCCGGAACCGGTCCCGTTCCGCCGTCACCTCGTACAGCCGCTGCCACGTCTCCAGATCGTCGTAGCCGCCCCGCACGACCTCGACGCCGGCCTTCTCGGCCTTCTTGATATTCCGCCGCCACAACTGGTTGAAGCCCTTGTGGACATCCTCCAGCGAACGGTCCTTCAGCGGGATCTGGAACACATACCGGGGCTGCACGTCCCCGAATCCGGCGCCCTCGTCCTCGCCCTGCTGCCAGCCCATCCGCCGCAGCCGGTCCGCGACCTCGAAAGCCCGGGGCTCGATGAACGTCGCCTCGACGTCCCGCAGCCGCTTCGCGTCGGGGTTCTGGATACCCGCCTTGACGGCCCCCGCGTTCCACCGCCGGATCACCACCGGCGGGCCCATCTTCACCGAGAACGCGCCCTGCTGCTTCAGGTGCGCCAGCATCGGCTTCAGCCACTCGTCCAGGTTCGGCGCGTACCAGTTGATCACCGGACCCTCCGGCAGATACGCCAAGTACCGCTTCAGCCGGGGAATCTGCCGGTACAGCACCAGCCCCGCGCCCACGATCTCGCCGCCCGGCCCGAACCAGCCGAGCGACTCCGAACGCCACTCCGCCTTGACGTCCCCCCAGGCCGGCACCTGCATATGGCTGGCGGAGGGCAGCGACCGGACATAGGCCACATGCTGCTCGCGGCTGATGGTCCCTAGGGTCAGACTCATACGGGGGCGCTCCTCCGGCATCAATCGCAGGGTCTGCCGGAAGCCTAACGGCGCCCGCCCCCCGGCCGGGACGCGCGGTGGCGGGCCCGCCCGCCCGGGATCAGCCGAACATGCCGCCGTTCGCCATCCCGAGGTAGAACCCGACCGCCGCCGCTCCCAGCCCGGTCACCGCCACGAAACGCTGCGCCGTCGTCGCCGAGATCAACTGGGTCCAGCCGCCCGTCGCGATCCCCACCAGACCCGTCCAGCAGCTCACCGCGTGCAGTGCGGGGAAGATCGCCGTGATCACCGCGACCGCCCCGAGCAGCAGCGTCACCGCCGCGAGACCGTTCTCCACCGGATGCGGCCTGCCGTCCGTGTTCAGCCACGAACCCACCCGGGCCATCGGGCCGTGGTGCGCCGTGTGCGCCATGAGGCACCTCCTCGCCGTGAATCCCCGAGATGTCCAGATTGCTCCGTTCTCGCACTGGATTTCAACCCGGGGAGACAAGCGGGTACGGTGTACTTTCCGCTCTCCTGGGGAACGCGCGCGTCTCCCGCGGAGCGGAATCGCATCACGACCCTCCTGCCACGGATCGTCCGTGGCCGCCCGAGTCCAGAGGAGGTGGGTTTTCGCATGCGTCACTACGAGGTGATGGTCATCCTCGACCCCGATCTCGAAGAGCGTTCGGTCTCCCCCTTGATCGAGAGCTTCCTTTCCGTCGTCCGTGAGGCCAACGGCAAGGTCGAGAAGGTCGACACGTGGGGCCGCCGCCGTCTCGCCTATGAGATCAACAAGAAGCCCGAGGGCATCTACTCCGTGATCGACCTCCAGGCCGAGCCTGCCGTCGTCAAGGAGCTCGACCGGCAGATGAACCTGAACGAGTCGGTCATGCGGACCAAGGTCCTCCGCCCCGCGACCCACTGAGTCCGGGGCTCCAGGGCCCTACCGCTCAGCGAGCGTCCGGGTACGCCGAGTAGCACTGTCAGTGCCATAAGTAATCATCGCAGCATCAGCAGTTAACCCGCGCCGAGAGGTACCCCCAATGGCAGGCGAGACCGTCATCACGGTCGTCGGCAACCTGGTCGACGATCCCGAGCTGCGCTTCACCCCATCCGGTGCGGCGGTCGCGAAGTTCCGTGTCGCGTCCACGCCGCGTGTCTTCGACCGGCAGACCAGCGAGTGGCGGGACGGCGAGAGCCTGTTCCTCACCTGCTCGGTCTGGCGGCAGGCGGCGGAGAACGTCGCGGAGTCGCTCACCAAGGGCACCCGCGTCATCGTCCAGGGCCGGCTGAAGCAGCGGTCCTACGAGGACCGGGACGGTGTGAAGCGCACGGTCTTCGAGCTGGAGGTCGACGAGGTCGGCCCCAGCCTGCGCAGCGCGACCGCCAAGGTCACCCGTTCCGCCGCCCGCGGCGGTCCTGTCTCTTATACACATACCCGAACCCACGAGACAGGCAGAAAACTCGCATGCCGTCTTCTGCTTGCAAAAAAAAAAAAAGTTGTACTGTATACATGGGCGAAAAGGGTTAGCAGAACGAGCGGTGGCTACTCGGACGAGCCGCCCTTCTGACGGGCGCGTTCGACCCCGCACTCACACTTCTTTTGATTTCACCGGAGAGACACCATGGCGAAGCCGCCCGCGCGCAAGCCCAAGAAGAAGGTTTGCGTGTTCTGCAAGGAGAAGATCTCCTACGTCGACTACAAGGACACGAACCTGCTGCGGAAGTTCATCTCCGACCGCGGCAAGATCCGTGCCCGCCGGGTCACCGGCAACTGCACCCAGCACCAGCGCGATGTCGCCACCGCCGTGAAGAACAGCCGTGAGATGGCGCTGCTGCCCTACACCTCCACCGCTCGCTAAGGAAGGGTGACCGAAGCGTCATGAAGATCATCCTGACCAGTGAGGTCTCCGGCCTCGGTACCGCCGGCGACATCGTCGAGGTGAAGGACGGGTACGCCCGTAACTTCCTGCTGCCCCGCGGTGTGGCCATCCGCTGGACCAAGGGCGGCGAGAAGGACGTCGAGCAGATCCGCCGCGGTCGCAAGATCCGCGAGATCGCCTCGGTCGAGCAGGCCAACGACGTGAAGGCCCAGCTCGAAGGCGTCACCGTCCGGCTCAAGGTCCGCGCCGGCACCGGCGGTCGCCTCTTCGGCTCCGTCACCCCGGCCGACATCGCCTCCGCGGTGAAGACCGCGGGCGGCCCCGATGTCGACAAGCGCCGGATCGAGCTGAGCACGCCGATCAAGAGCCTCGGCACGCACCGGATCTCGGTCCGGCTGCACCCCGAGGTCGTCGCGAACGTCGGCCTCCAGGTCGAGTCCGCGAAGTGACACCGCTGGAGGCCGCGCCCCCGCGCCGGGGGCGCGGCCTTCCCGGCCGTCCTGGGGCCGTCGCGGCCGTTCCCGCGGCGTGGCCGGTCAGGTCCGCACCGCTCCGGTCACCAGCCAGCGGCCGGTTCTGGCCCGCAGGGTGAGGGTGACGAGCCGGACGGTCATCGACAGCCCGGCGATCGTCCACCACAGGGCGGTGACGCCGCCGCCGAGGACCGGCACCAGCAGCGCGGCCGGTGCGAACACGGCGAGCGTCAGCAGCATCGCCCCGGCGAGGTAGGGCCCGTCCCCGGCGCCCATCAGCACCCCGTCGAGGACGAAGACGACGCCCGAGAGCGGCGCCGTCACCGCGATCACCAGGAGCACCGGCAGCAGGTCGTTCCGCACCTCGGAGTCGCCGGTGAACAGCCGCAGGATCAGCGGGCTGGACGCCGCCACCAGCACGGCCAGCCCGGCCCCGGTCACCGTTCCCCACCACACCATGCGGCGGCAGGCGGCCCGCGCGCCGTCCGCGTCGTCCGCGCCGAGGTAGCGCCCGATGATGGCCTGGCCGGCGATGGCGATGGCGTCCAGCGCGAAGGCCAGCAGGATCCAGACGGTCAGCCCGATCTGGTGGGCCGCGATGTCGGTGTCGCCCATCCGGGCGGCGACGGCGGTGGCGATGAGGAGCACCCCGCGCAGCGAGAGCGTGCGGATCAGCAGCGGTACGCCGGCCCTGGCGCCGGCGAGGATGCCGGCGGCGCTGGGCCGCAGGCCGGCGCCGTGGGCGCGGGCGCCCCGGACGACGACGCGGAGGTAGACGGCGGCCATCCCGGTCTGGGCGAGCACGGTCCCCCACGCGGAGCCGGCGACACCCCAGCCGAGGCCGTAGAGGAACAGGGCGTTGAGCGCGATGTTGGCGCCGAAGCCGCCGACGGCGACGTAGAGCGGGGTGCGGGTGTCCTGGAGGCCGCGCAGCACGCCGGTCGCGGCGAGGACGACCAGCATCGGGGGGATGCCGAGCGCGCTGATCCGCAGGTAGGTGACGGCGTGCGGGGTGGCGGTGGCGGAGGCGCCGAAGGCGTCGACGAGGGCCGAGGCGGTCGGCAGCACGGCGGCGACCAGGACGGCGCCGAGGACGACGGCGAGCCAGATGCCGTCCATGCCCTGCCGGATGGCGGCGGGCAGGTCGCGGGCGCCGACGCTGCGGGCGACGGCGGCGGTGGTCGCGTAGGCGAGGAAGACGAAGACGTTGACGGTCGTGGTGAGCAGGGCGGCGGCGACGCCGAGACCGGCGAGCTGGGGGGTGCCGAGGTGGCCGACCATGGCGCTGTCGGCCATCAGGAAGAGCGGCTCGGCGACCAGCGCTCCGAAGGCGGGGAGGGCGAGGGCGAGTATCTCCCGGTCGTGGCGGCGCATGCTCGGTGACGCTGGGGACATGGTCCGATCCAAACATCCACAGGTAATGGACGCAAGGGCTCACTGGCCCTTACTTGGGGGTCGCCGCGGTGTGATGGTCCGCCCTCGGTGCCAGGATCGGCGCACGCGGTGCCAACTTTTTCCCGCACACAGGCAGTGGATGAAGAAACCGCAGGTCAGCGAGGGCGTGCCAGGGGGGCGCCGGAGTTCTCCACAGCGTCGTCCCCCGCTTCGTCCACAGGAATCGCCGAGTCATCCACAGGGACCGATCTGAAATCCACATAGCCTGTGGATAACTTGGTTGGTCCTGTCCTTCCCGGGCCGTACCGTAGGTCCCCGCCCGGCGCGGAAATGTCAGAGCTGTGCCGTAGGAAAGAGCTGTGTCGTGAGGACGAGCGGTGACGCGGCGGCTGCGGCCGGGAGGAGGCGGGGTCGGTGACCGAGCTCGACGAGCATGCGGGGCCCTCGTGGGACGGCGAGGCGGATCAGCCCCTGTCCGTGTCCCGGCCGCGCCGGAGCTTCGACTCGCGGGACGCCGGGGACCCCGGGGACGGCGGGGGCGAGGCCCGCGCGGCGTTCGAGCGGGTGCCGCCGCAGGACCTGGCGGCCGAGCAGTCGGTGCTGGGCGGCATGCTGCTGTCCAAGGACGCCATCGCGGACGTGGTGGAGGTGCTGCGCGGCCAGGACTTCTACAAGCCGGCGCACGAGACGATCTACGCCGCGATCCTCGACCTGTACGCGAAGGGCGAGCCGGCCGACCCGATCACCGTCTCGGCGGAGCTGACCAAGCGCGGCGAGCTGGCGAAGGTGGGCGGCGCGGGCTATGTGCACTCGCTCGTCCACACGGTGCCGACGGCGGCGAACGCGGAGTACTACGCGGAGATCGTGCACGACCGGGCGGTGCTGCGGCGCCTGGTGCAGGCCGGTACCCGCATCACCCAGATGGGGTATGCGGCGGACGGCGATGTGGACGACATCGTCAACTCGGCACAGGCGGAGGTCTACGCGGTCACCGAGCAGCGGACGTCGGAGGACTATCTGCCGCTGGGCGAGATCATGGAGGGCACCCTCGACGAGATCGAGGCGATCAGCAACCGCAGCGGCGAGATGACGGGCGTGCCCACCGGATTCACCGACCTGGACTCGCTGACGAACGGGCTGCACCCCGGGCAGATGATCGTGATCGCGGCCCGCCCGGCGATGGGCAAGTCCACGCTGGCGCTGGACTTCGCGCGGACGTGTTCCATCAAGCACAAGCTGCCGAGCGTCATCTTCTCGCTGGAGATGGGGCGGAACGAGATCGCGATGCGGCTGCTGTCGGCGGAGGCGCGGGTGGCGCTGCACCACATGCGGTCGGGCAGCATGACGGACGAGGACTGGAACCGGCTGGCCCGGCAGATGGCCGAGGTGAACGAGGCCCCGCTGTACATCGACGACTCGCCGAACCTGTCGATGATGGAGATCCGGGCGAAGTGCCGCCGGCTGAAGCAGCGCAACGCCCTCCAGTTGGTGATCATCGACTACCTCCAGCTCATGCAGACGGGCGGGAGCCGGCGGCCGGAGAGCCGTCAGCAGGAGGTCTCCGAGATGTCGCGGAACCTGAAGCTGCTGGCGAAGGAGCTGGAGGTCCCGGTGGTGGCGCTCTCCCAGCTCAACCGAGGTCCGGAGCAGCGCACCGACAAGCGGCCGATGGTGTCGGACCTGCGCGAGTCGGGCTCGATCGAGCAGGACGCGGACATGGTGATCCTGCTGCACCGGGAGGACGCCTACGAGAAGGAGTCCCCCCGGGCGGGCGAGGCGGACCTGATCGTGGCCAAGCACAGGAACGGCCCGACGGCGACGATCACCGTGGCGTTCCAGGGCCACTACTCGCGCTTCGTGAACATGGAGGGCGGCTTCTGACCGGCCCGGCGCGCGGCCCTGCGCGCCCGGCCTGAGGGTCAGCGGCGGGTGCGGAAGGTGCGGCGGAGGTCGGTCGTCCAGGCGTCGGGGATCTCCCAGGGGATGAAGTGGCCGCCGTGGTCGTGGACGGTGAGGTTGACGTGGTGGTACCAGTCGGCCCGGTCGCTGTCGAGGAAGTGCCGCACGCGCTGGTCGGTGGTGACGCCGGGCGGGTTCTCGTACGCGACGAAGGTGATGCCGGTGGGTGCCTCGACGACCGGCCACCGGTCGTGGGACGGGGTCCACGGGTAGCGGTTGTTGTTGGCGTAGGTGCGGATCGACGTGCCGATGGAGTTGGTGACCCAGAAGATCATCGCGTGGGTCAGCAGGTCGTCCTTGCTGAAGACGGTTTCGACGTCGCCGCCGCTGTCGCTCCACTTCGTCCAGCGTTCGAGGAGCCAGGCGAGCATCCCGGCCGGTGAGTCGGACAGCCCGTGGGCGAGGGTGCTGGGGGCGAGCATGTGGGCGGCGAGGTGGACGGCGAAGCGCTTCTCCAGGGTGACCATCCGGTCCCTGACCTCGGCGGGGACCCCCTCGGGGAGGGGCCGGCCGCCGCTGATGTCCCACGCGCGGTCCCCGTTGAACAGGGAGAGCTTCAGCCCGGAGCCGATGTGGATGCCGTACAGCTCGTCCGCGTACTTGTGGCCGAGCTGGGCGGTGACCAGGGCGCCGACGTCGCAGCCGGCGGCGGCGTACTTGGCGTGGCCCAGGGTCCGGGTCATGAGAGTGTGCCAGAGGTCGGCGACCTTCCAGAAGTTCATGTCCGGGTGGTCGGGCAGCGGGGTGGAGAACCCGAAGCCCGGGAAGGACGGCACGATCACGTCGAACGCCTCGGCCGGGTCGCCGCCGTACGCGCCCGGGTCGGCGAGGGGGTCCACGACCTTCGACCAGTGCCAGAACGTCCACGGCCAGCCGTGCGTGAGGATCAGCGGCGTCGGGTCGGGGCCGGCTCCTGGCCGGCGCATGAAGTGGACCGGTACGCCGTCGACCTCGACCCGGTAGTGCTCGTACGCGTTGATCGCGGCCTCGGCGCGGCGCCAGTCGTAGCCGGTGCGCCAGTGGTCCACCAGCTCCCGCAGGCGGACGCGGTCGACGCCGTAGAAGCCGTCCCGGTTGCCCGCGTCGTCGGGCCAGCGGGTGAGGTCGAGCCGCCGCCGCAGGTCGGTGAGCACGTCGTCGGGCACATGGATCGGGGTCGGCTTCAGCGGGAACGGGCGGGGTCCGGTGCGGTGGCTCATCGTCGTCCTGTCCTCTCGTCGTGCTGACCCGCGTCGTCGTCACCCGCGTCGTCCTCACCCGCGCGCCGCCGGTGCAGCGCGGTCAGGCGCGCCAGGGCGGGCAGGGCCGCGGCGAGGGCCGTCCGGTCCGCCGGGGTGAGCCCGGCGGTGAGCTCCGCCAGGCGTGCCGTGCGGTCCGCGCGCCGGCCGTCCACGACCTCGGCGCCCCTCGGCGTGACGCGGACCAGGACGGCGCGGCCGTCCGAGGGGTCCGGCCGGCGCTCGACCAGGCCGTCGCGCTCCAGCCGGGTCACGATCTGGGTGATCGCCGGCTGGGTGACCTGCTCGCCGGCGGTCAGCTCACCGAGCCGCTTGGGCCCGTCGTGGCGGAGGGTGTGGAGCACGGAGAGCGTGGTGAAGCTGAGCCGCTCCACCCTCGGGAGGGTGATGAAGACCCGGGTGAAGTCCTCCAGCACGGCGGTCAGTTCGGCGACGTCCAGCTCGGCGGGGTCGGGGTGGGCGGTCACACCGCGATCGTATCAAGTATTTATGTAAATCGGTGATGTAAAGCCGTGAGCGGTGCCCGGGGCGGGTCTGCGTCATGATGCGAGGCATGATCACGGTGGGTGTCGAGGAGGAGTATCTGCTGCTGGACCCGGCGGACGGGGCCCCGGTGGCGCGGTCGGCGCGGGTGCGGGCGCTGGCGGGCGGCGAGGTGGGGGCGGAGCTGCTGCGCTCGCAGGTGGAGGTGGCCACCCCGGTCTGCGGCGACCTGGACGAGGTGGCCGGGCATCTGGCACGGCTGCGGCGGGTCGCGGGCGAGGCGGCCGTGGCGGTGGGGTGCCGGGTGGCGATGACGGGCTCGGAGCCGTTCGAGGGCCGGGCGTCGTCGCTGGTGACGGACGAACCCCGGTACCGGGCGCTGGCCCAGGACACGCCGCCGGTGATCCACGCGCACGCGATCAACGGGATGCACGTCCATGTCGGGGTGCCGGGCCGCGGTGCCGGGGTGGACGCGCTGAACCGGGTGCGGCCGTGGCTTCCGGTGCTGGTCGCGATGGGGGCGAACTCGCCGCTGGCGGACGGGCGGGACACGGGGTTCGCGAGCTGGCGGACGGTGGTCTTCGGGCGGTGGCCGGTGAGCGGGCCGCCGCCCGTGTTCGCGGGGGTGGGCGACTACGAGCGGCGCGTCAGCGCGCTGCTGGGCTCCGGGGTGGTGCGCGGACGCGGCCAGCTCTACTGGCAGGCGCGGCTGTCGGACCGGTACCCGACGCTGGAGGTGCGGGCGGTGGATGTGCAGGTGCGGGTGGACGAGGCGGAGATGTTCGCCGGGCTGGTGCGGGCGCTGGTGGAGACGTCGCTGCGGGAGGGCGCGGCGAACACCCACTTTCCCTTATAAACATCTTCCGGGCCACCTAACCGGGCGCAAACTCCCTTGGCGACTTCTGCTTTGCGAAACATAATAATAAGGACGGGAGGTGCGGGCGGTGACGGCGGCGGCGTCAGAGGAGTAGAAGAGGCGGGTACGGATGGTGTGGGCGGTGTGGGCGGTCCATTCCAGGACGGCCATGGCGCCGGGCAGTTTCATCGCGGCCTGTGTCCAGGCCAGGGAACGGGGGCCGTCGAGGACCGCCCCGGCGACCTCGTCGCCCCGGTGGGCGGGGAGGTCGTGCATGAACGCGGCGCCGGGCCAGCGGTCCATGAGGCGCGGGCCGACGTGGAAGGGGCGGAAGACCTCGCGCCAGTCGGGGTCGGGCTTGGCGGTGCCGGTGGTCTGCCAGCGGGTGGTGTAGAGCACGTCGATGTGGTCGGGGGCCAGGTCGAGGTCGTGGATCTGCTCGACGACGGCGCCGGTGGTGCCGGCGCGGCGGGTGGCGGCCTTCAGCGCCGCCTCGGGGAGGCCGTATCCGGCGGGGCAGGCGAAGGTGGCGTGGGCGCCGGGGACGGCGGCGAGGGCGTGCGCGAGGGCGACGGCGGTGTTGTTGCCCTCGCCCACGTAGAGCAGGCGGATGCCGGTCAGGTCCGTGCCGTGGACGGTGAGGAGGGTGGCGAGGTCGGCGACGGCCTGGGTGGGGTGCTCCTGCGCGGCCATGGCGTTGACGACGGGCAGGCGCCCGGCGCGGGACAGGGCGCGGAGGTCGTCGAGGGGACCGGCGGTGCGGGCGACCAGGAGGTCGAGCATGGCGCCGAGGACCCGGCCGGTGTCGGCGACGGTCTCGCCGGTGTTGAGCTGGAGGTCGTCGGGGCCGTAGGTGACGGGGGTGGCGCCGAGGCGGAGGGCGCCGACCGTGAACGCGGTCCGGGTCCGGGTGGAGGGCTTCGTGAACAGGACGCCCGCCGCCTGCCCGTCGAGGGGGCGGTCGTGGTCGCGCGGGTCGCGGTGGAGGGCGGCGGAGCGGCGGGCGAGGGCGGTGACGGTGGCGGGGTCCAGGTCGGCCAGGGAGAACAGGCCGGTGGCGGGGGTGTCGTCCATGGGCTTCTCATCTCACGTGCGGGGGCTGGGGGTTGGGCGCGGCCGGTTCACAGGAGGGCGAGGTCGTGCCCGTACCCCTTGGCCCGGGCCACGCGGTGGACGGCGTCGAGGAGCCCGACGTCGAGGACGGCCATGCCGAACGGGTTGCTGACGACATGGCCGGTGGTGGGCCGTACGGCGGGCACGCGCCCGGTGAGGACCTGGCCGAGGGTGCCGTCGGGCGTGACGCCGTCGTCGCGCATCAGGCGGCCGAGGACCCGGCGCGGGTTGTCCCGGACGAGACCGATGTCGTCCACGAACAGGCCCCGCGCGCCGTGGAAGACGTCCGGCAGCAGGTCGTCGAGCGAGACGTGCGCGATGAACGTGCCCGGCCTCAGCCACGCGGCGGGCAGCCAGCCGCGGTCGCTGGTCGTCGTGGTGACCAGCACGGTGGCGGCGCGTACGGCGTCGCGCGGGTCGTCGTGGACGTGGGCGGTGAGCCGGGGGTGGTGGTGGCGGATCCAGTCGGCGAGTGCCTCGGCGCGGGGGCGGGCGAGGTCGTATTTGAGGATGTTGTCATATGTGGGTGGAGAGCCAGTGTGGGTGGGTCATGCTTTGGTTCTGTATGTTTTTTTCCGAGGCGGGGGCGGCGTCCGGGGGGGGGGCGGGGCGCGGGGGGGCGGGGGGGCGGGGGAGGGGGGGGGGGGGGGCGGGCCGGGGGGGGGGGGGGCGGGGGGGGGGGGGGGGGGGGGTGGGGTCGTCGGGGCGCCGCCAGAGGACGGCTTCGCCGCTCTGTTCGAGGGCGAGGATCTGTTCCAGGTGGCGGAGGGTGAACTCGCCCAGCGGCAGCGGGCACAGGGTGATCCCGGCGATGCGGTACCCGGCGGTGCGCAGCAGGTGTGCGGCGCGGCGCGGGGTGGAGTAGCTGGCGACGGTGAGTCCGAGGTCGCTGCCGAGGGCGCGGGCGTGGCCGATGATCGCGGGCACCCACTTGAGCCCGTCGGCGCCGCCGCTGATGGACGGGCGCCGCGCGTCGGCTCGTTCGGCGAGCGGGACGTACGGCGGGTTGCTGGTGACGACGAGGGGCCGGGGCAGCGGGCCGGGGACGGTGGCGAGCAGTTCGTCGGTGGTGAGGCGGGCGAAGTCGGCCTGGGCGATCGTGACGCGCGGGTCGCCGCCGGGGGAGGCGTAGTGCTCGGCGGCCCAGGCGACGGATTCGGGGCCCGAGTCGACGCCGTGGACGCGGGCGGCTCCGGCGCGGGCCATGGCCGCGGCGGCGGCGCCGCTCCCGGCGCCGAGGTCCAGGACGGAGCAGCCCTCGGTGATGAGGTCGCGGGCGACCCAGACGCCGGTCTCGGTGTCGGCGGGGTCGAAGAAGACCCGGGGCGAGGGGGGCGGGATCAGGTCGCCTGCGGTGAGGTGCTGGTAGGTGAGGACGCGGGCGGGGTTGAGCATGGGCGTCTCATCTCTCCTGGCGGTGCGGGGCGGTGGCCGGCGTCGGGTCCGCCGGGGTGCCTTATTAACCTCGGGCGCTGGCGGGGGCGGGGGGAGGGGGGATCGTTGGGGGATCGCGGTCTCTGTCGGCGAGTGCCTCGGCGCGGGGGGGGGCGAGGTCGTGGAGGTGGAGCCGGGCGAGGCCGGGGAAGGCGCGGGCGGCGAGGTCGATGTGGGCGCGGGCGAGGGTGCCGCAGCCGACGAGGGTCATCGCGTCCCAGCGCCGGGGGCCGAGGTGGGTGAGGCTGACCACGGTGTACGCGGCGGTGCGGGCGGCGCTGAGCCACCCGGCCTCGGCGAGGACCCGGGGGCGCGCGGTCTCGGGGTCGAAGAGGAACGCCACGCCCCCGGCGCGTTCGTGGCCGTGGCCGGGGTTGCTGGTGGCGGCGTTGATCAGCTTCAGGCCGAAGGCGGCGGGCCCGTCGTCGCTCTCGACGGCGCCCGGCATGGCGAGGGAACGGCAGGCGGCGCCCTCGACGTGCCGGGCGGGCGCGCAGCGGGCGATCCGGGCCCGGTCGGCGGCGGACTGCTGCGCCCACAGCTCGCGGAAGAAGCGGGAGAAGAACGCGTGGTGCCAGCCCTCGTCCCGGGCGTGGTCGCGGACGATGTCGCGGACCACGGTGAGGACGCGGTCGTCCGGCGGGATGTCGCTGAGGATGCCGGTGATCAGGGTCTCGAAGACGACGACCTGGAGAAGCTGGGCGAGGACGGGGCTCTCGGGAAAGGCGCGGGCCCCGGTGGCGTCCAGGCGCCGCAGGAACGGGTCGAAGGCGTACGGCAGCGGGGCGATGCCGGTGGCGGTGGAGATCTGGTCGACGACGTCGAGGCTGTAGAGGGAGTGGTAGCCCTCGTCGCAGTAGATGCGGTAGGCGTCGAGGCGGACATCGGTGCCGGTCTCGACGCCGCCGCGCCCGCCGGCGATGCGTTCGGTGGCGCGGTTGACGACGCGGGTCTCGAAGTGGGCGGTGAACGTGAGGTAGTGGAAGAGGTGCCGGGCGAGCAGCTCGTCGCGGCGCCGCGCGGGCAGGGCCTGGACCAGCGGGTGGTCGTGGTACGGCACCAGGTCCGGGGGGAAGTACAGGCGCCCGGCGTCGAGTTCGTCGCGCAGTCCGGCGCCGGGACGGCGGCGCGGACCGGTGCGGACCCCGGCCCGTTCGTACCAGTCGCGCGTCATGGCGTCCGCCCGGTTCCGGCGGGGGCTCGCTCGGGGGGCCGGCCGGAGCCGATGACGTGGACGCCGCGTGCGAAGTCGCCGGGGGGATCGACGCCGTTGCGGCGGCGCCAGTGCGCGGAGTACACCGTCTCGCCGTACGGGGCGGCGCCGTCGGGGCACAGGCAGGCGATGTCGGCGCGGCCCGGGGCGGCGCGGAACAGGCGCAGCGCGGCGGCGATCAGCGCGCCGGAGCTGGCGCCGACGGCGACGCCGGTCGCGTCGGCGAACCACAGGCACGCGCCGACCGCGTCCCGGGGCGTGACCCGCACGGCCGGGTGGTGGCCGCCGGGGAGGAAGGACGACGGCCGGCTGGCGCCGATGCCGGACAGCAGACGGCGTCCGGGGGTGCCGCCGAGGGCGGCGGAGCCGGTGACGTCCACGCCGACCAGCTCCCAGTCGGGGCGGGCGCCGGCGACGAAGTCGCGGAAGCCGGCGAGGGTGCCGCCGGTGGAGACGGCCACCAGGACGCGGGCCGGGCGGCGCCCGGTCTGGGACCAGAGTTCGGGCGCGGTGCCCTCGGCGTGGGCGCGGGGGTTGGCCGGGTTGGCGTACTGGTTGGGCCAGACGAGGCGGGGCTGGGCGGCGAGCCGTTCGCGTATGTGGGCGAGGCGGCTGAGGAGGTAGCCGCCGGCGCCGTCGGGCCGGTCGACGGTCACCACGGTGCCGCGCAGGGCGCGGATGGCGGCGACGACGGAGGCCGGGCTGCGGGGGTCCGTGACGGCGGTGAACGGCACGCCGTGGTCGGCGGCGATCGCGGCGAGGGCGACGCCGAGGTTGCCCGACGTGGACTCGATGAGGCCGGTGTCGGGGTGCACGCGGGGGGCGACGTCGCGCCAGAGGGCGAGCGCCGTGCGGTCCTTGACGGAGCCGTGGGCGTTGTGCGACTCGAGCTTGAGCCACAGACAGGCCGGGAGGCCGTCCACGGAGAGCTGGAAGGCGAGGACCGGGGTGAGGGGGGCGGACGCGTCGCCGGGGCGGGTCTGGAACTCCGTGTCGCGCATGGTCCGCCCCTGGGTGCGGCTGCCCCCCCGCCGGTGCCTCCGTTCTAACCCGGCCCACGAAGTGCCGCAATACGGGCATAACGGATGCACGGGGGTGGCGTGCCATCCTGGACGGCATGTACCGGGAACGGCCCTCGCGGCTCGGCGGCGGGACGGTCGTGTGGACATGCGGTCCGGGGCCGACCGGGCGGATCCTGCCGGACGGCTGCACGGATCTGATCTGGAACGGCGGCCTGCTGCTGGTCGCGGGCCCGGACACGCGGGCCCACCTGTTCGGACGGACGGTCGGCGCCCGGTACACCGGGGTGCGCTTCGAGCCGGGGGCCGGGCCCGACGTCTTCGGTGTCCCCGCCGACGAACTCACCGACCTGCGGGTGCCCCTGGCCGACCTCTGGCCGCCGGAGCGGGTGCGCGAGCTGGCCGAACGCGTCGCCGCCGCCCCCGACCCCGGCGCCGCGCTGGAGGCGGTGGCGGCCGGGCGGCCGCGCCGCGCGGACCCGCCCGGCCCGTGGCGGCGCGCGGCGGTCGCCGCGCTCGGGCGCGGCCTCGGCGTCGCCGACACGGCCGCGCTGCTGGGCCTGAGCGAGCGGCAACTGCGCCGCCGTAGCCTCGCGGCGTTCGGCTACGGGCCCAAGACGCTGGCCCGGGTGCTGCGGATGCGGCGGGCGCTGGCCCTGGCCCGGACGGGCCTGCCCCTGGCGGAGGTCGCGGCCCGCGCCGGCTACGCCGACCAGGCGCACCTGGCGCGGGAGGTGAAGGGGCTGACGGGCGCGCCGGTGTCCGCCGTTCAGCCGAGGGGCGCGAAGAGGTCCACGCTGTTGCCGTCCGGGTCCGAGACGACCGCGTAACGCTGCCCCCACGGCGCGTCGAACGGCGCGGTCTCCCCCGCGTGGCCCGCGCCCGTCAGCTCCGCGTACCGCCGGTCCACGTCGGCCGGGCCGTCGCACAGGAACGCAAGCCCCAGCCGCTGCCCGCCCGGGGCCGGCGTCCACCCGGGCCGGAAGCTCCTGATGGTCTCCACGGTGTCCCAGGCGAGCCGCACCCCGCCGGGCAGCACGGTCTCGACGTGCGGCTCCCGCTCCGCGCCGTCGGGGACGTCCACGCCGAGAAGGCGGTAGAAGGCGAGCGAAGCGGCGAGATCGTCGGTGACGATGCCGATGAGATCGAGTCGAGGTGTCATGCCCGGCAGCCTAGGCACCGCACACCCCCGGAGTCTTGAACGAATCGGTCACCGGGCCGAGGGGCCGCCGTCGATCCTCGTCGGAGTTCCCTCCGGGGCGAACGAGTGGTGAAAGGTGAAGCCGCGCGGCGCGGGGCCGTGGTCGTGGAGGTGTTCCAGCCTGGAAACACCGTCCCGCCAGGTGGGTATCACGCCCTCGGGGACCCACCAGCACACGTGACTCGGGTGCCCTGTCCTTACGAACCAGTCGTAACGCCTGTTCAGCGCCTCACGGTGCGGCCCGGTGTAGATGGCGTCGGAGGCGGGGCGCAGGCCGGTCCAGAGGGAGAGGGTCGCGGCCAGGGCGGTGGTTTCCACCGTACGGCCCTTGTCGTACCAGGCCGGCACGGCGAACTCTCCCCAGGCGCCCCAGTCCGCGTCGAACAGTGTGCCCCGGTGGCCGTCCGCCGGTTCGGCACGAGCCAGGTACCCGGGCCGCCGGCCGATCTTCCGGTAGACGACCTCGCCGCGGTCGTGGAACTCGCGCGTGAGAGGCGCGGGATCGGCGAGAGGTGACTTCAGGACGCCGAATGTGTACAGCGCGAGGTGGGTCATGCGTCTCTCCCTGCTCGGTGCTGCCCGGTGGGCGTGAGGATGCGTGGGCGTGCCCTACTCATCCCGTTCGCGGGTGGCTGTGCGACCGTGGGCGATCGCCGAGGACCAGGCGAAGGTAGCCGCCTCGGCGGGCCCTGTCGAAGTTGCGTTTTCCCTGCCCACGTGGCCTCCCGCACCGCCACGGCAACGCGCCAGCCGGGCGGTTGGCGCCACCACTGCTGCCCCGGCCTCGACGTGCGGCTCCCCGATCGTCGGTGACGACGCCGACGCGATCGAGTCGAAGACAGCACCGGAATCGTGAACGAATCGGCCGACCACCCAGGCCGGGAAACCTTGTGCGGTGTCCGGACCGCTCGCCTTCTGATCGCTAAGATGCGCGCGGCCCGAAGCCGCAACTTCGCCTTGCGGTTTCGGGCCGTTTCGCCATGGCGGGATGCCTGTCAGGTCAGCGCCCGCAAGGCTGTGGATGAAGTTGTCCACAGGGGGCGTGGGGGGTGCCAGGCGCCCGGCTTCCTCTGTGTTGAGGAGTAAAACCGTGCCTGACGTGCGACGTTGCTGTCCCGTAGCAGCATGCCCAGATTGAGTACGGCGCGGCGGGTGTGGACGACGAGCCCTCGCCCAGGAGTTCTAACACTCATATTGAGCGTTAG
Organism: Streptomyces specialis; assembly: GCF_001493375.1. GTDB lineage: Bacteria > Actinomycetota > Actinomycetes > Streptomycetales > Streptomycetaceae > Streptomyces > Streptomyces specialis. The sequence continues at coordinate 197,336 of NZ_LN929895.1, read as the reverse complement.
GAAATCCCGCAGTTCGCTGCGTCACCCGCGCGTATCGGTCGGTGATCATGTAGAGCACCTGGCCGCCCTCGAAGTCGCGCCACCAGGTGTCGTTGCTGCCGCGCTGGGCTTTCTTCCGAGGATCCTTCTTCGACTCGCCCAGAAGCTCGTCGACGGCCTCGCGCGGATCTCCGGAAGGGGCGCCGACCGGCGTTCGGCTCGGTCCACGAGCCGTAGCGTGTACACGCCGTCATGATGTCCGCGCTCGGGGGATCATCATGCCGGTGTCACCGGCCTGGACCCGCCGGGCGGTGGCCAGGTCCTTCTCCATCTGCTCGGGATTGGCCGTCTGGTGCGCCACCGGCCACCAGTCGTGCAGCACTCGCAGGAGGTGCCGGTGGTCCCAGTACTGTTCGCATGCCCACAAGGCGTCTCCGAAGGCGCGCTCGAAGTCGGTGCGCGCGCTGTCGGGGAGCGCGGCCCGGATGGCCGGGCCGGTGCGGTCCACCCACCGTGTGAAGTCCTGTTGCGGCGGGTGCGGACGCCGGGTGATCGTCGCGTCCTGGAGCGACCGCCACCGGTCGGCGTCCGCCGCGTCGGTCGGCCCTCCCACGACCGTCCACCAGGTCCTGACCACCTCCGCCAGCGGCTCCACCTCGTAGGTCAGGCGGACCCCCTTCAAGGCGAACCGGAAATCCTCCGCGAACTCGCGCAACTGCCCGTCGTCCAGCCGCTGCCACACCCAGCTCCCATCGACCCGACTCAGGTCGTCCAGCTCACTCACAGCACTCCCTTCAACGCTGGCCGTAACGTACCCGGAAACAGCGAGACCCTCCGCCCCGGTGAGGGCCCGGCACCGCGCCTCACATCTCGAAAATTCCTTGGTAGGCGCTTCGAAGGTCCGATGCCTCGGGTAGCTTGCGGGTCTCGGCCTCCTGGACGATTTCCAGAGCGCGCCAGTGATTCGACGGAACGACCCGGCCACTCAGTATGGCCTTCTGTGCCGCGTCGCATGCCTCGTCCATCCGGCCGTTCTTCATCAGAACCAGCGCCAGATCGATGGTGGCCGAGGCGACACGGCGCGGCCATTCCGTGACGTCGTTGCTGGGCCCGAGCCGCGCGATCAGCTCCCGTGCGTATGGTTCCGCCGCCACATCGCCCAGCCAGGCCAGGGTGGTCGTGGCGTACGCGAGGAACTTCGCCGGGTCGTAGCGGTAATGGTGTCCCGGACTGCCCGAGAGAGTCAGTCTCGACGCCAGTTCCTGCACCTTGTCGATGGCCGAGTACGTTTCCCTGGACTGCCCGGGACGGGCGAGCGCCCGGCCTTCTTGTGCCGTGGACTGAACGAGCGCCGAACTTCCGGAAGGCGCGAGATCCTGTGCGGCGCGGGAGAGTTCGACGGAGCGCCGGTAATCACCCGCCGTCAGGCCCCGCCATGCCTCGGTCTCGAAGCACCATGCCTCGATCTCCGGCTCTCCCGCCTCCCGGGCCAAGGAGGTCGCGGTGTGGAGACACGCCGCGGCGGGCTTTCCCTGCTTCAGGTCGATATGAAGCGTCGCTGCGAAGAGGCTCAGCCATCCGCCGACGGCCAGGAGGCGCCGATGCTCCCCCAGAGTCTTCTTGCCGTCCACAAGCCGGGTCACATACGACAGATGCAGCCGGACTTGGCGCAGGAGTTGTTGTGGTGACGCGACCGGATAGGCGGTGGCCAATTCGTCGAAGGCGTTCTCCAGACGATCCAGCGTCTCCGATCCCACATCGGTGGCCTGAATCCGGCGCGTGAGTTCCCACGCGTGAAACTCGTCGTCGGCCGTCTCGCCCATGGCCAACGGGCCGACCACCGCGGGTTCTTCGGAAACTGCCGCCGCCAACGCGCCATCCGCACCGACGAGTGAGTCGAGCGACGAGGCCAGCTTCGCGGACGGCTTCTGCTTGCCGTTGAGCACTCGCGAAAGATGAGCCGGGTCGTAGTTCAACGCGCGAGCGGCAGCCTTCATCGAGTAACCGCTGTCCCGCAGTGCCCTGCGTGCAAGATCGGCGAAGTCACGCATCGTGAACCTCTGGGAGTTGAGGCGTTGATGCCTCCAGCAGTAGTCAAGCGGCGTCACCTTCCGCGCGATCACTCGGTTGCGAGGCATGGCAGATGAGACAAGAACTCCCGCGACCGATGTGCGTCGGTCCGGGGGCGTGGACCACCTGAACGAGCGACCGGCCGCACGGGCGTGATGACGGACGTTCTGGTGTGGGAGCGGGAGGAGCAGCGGCGGCAGGTGCAGGTGTTCCTCCGGGACACCGAGCCGCAGCACGTCGCCCGCGCGTGTGGCGCGAAGGAGGCGAGTAATGCTCTGCCGGTACCGGCCTGGCCGCTCACCCCCCAGGCCGTGGCGGCCGTCGCAGCCGAGCTGAACAGCCGGCCATGCAAAACGCTCGGCTGGGAAACCCCAGCCGAGCGTCTCGCTAAGCTCCTGGCCACAGCCAGTTGATCTCTGTGTGGCAACGCCCCCTGGAATTCACCGAACGCAGGGGGCTCCGTCAACCACGGCCCAACGGCGCTAGAACTTGCCTGCCTTGAGCACGGGCAAGAACGCCATCCACGCCTCAGCCGACGTACGGGTGTACGCCCGGCCTCGGTCCTTGGTGTCGCGCACGAGCACTATGGACCCACCGGAGGCGACCTCGACGCATTGGCCGCTCCCGGCGGTGTAGCTGCTCGTACGCCAGTCAAACGACCTGCCGACCGGCGTCTTCCCACTCTTTCCCATGAAACCAGCCTTCCTGAGATTCAGAGACAGTGCGGTCCTCCACCCCGAGGCGGATGGCCGCCCAACAGGGGACGCAGACTAAGGGGCAAGAAGGTTCGACTGTCCCTGCCGGATCCCCCCGGTGAACGCCCTGTAGTCCTCTATGGAGAGGAGCAGGACCGCGGCCTCCGGGCGGCCAACGTCCTTCGAGTCGCGCAGTGCCACAACGTCACCAACGAAGGCGACCTCCAGGCAGTTGGCGCCACCACTGCTCAAGTCACTCTTGGCCCATTGGGCGGTGCTGAGATCAACTTCCCTGATCATCGATACGCGTTCCCCCGATTGTGGGCACGGCTGAACAAGCTCTGGATACCTACCCACCCTCACCGGCGATAGCTGTGATCATCGCCGGGGACTCGGACGACTTCGGAGCCGTCCGAGTCCCAGCTTCCGTCGCCCGTCTCAGGTCGTCCAGCTCACTCACAACTATCGCCGGTGCTGCGGGTTGTGCCGCCGCATCCCAGTAGGGAATGGTCGTGCCGCTCAGCACGTCGATGATGCCGTGAGGACATCCACGGCCTCGGTGACGTAGGGGCAGGACTCGCTAACCTTTAGACTCCATAACCACGTAGCACGTCATCGAGGTTTCGAACGGCGCGTGTTTGCTGCCATGGAGAAAGGGTGGCGCGCAATTCCCTCACGCGGCCGATAGTTCGGGGCGACCGGGTAACGGCTGTGATTTTGGCGGCCGAGCCCGCAATCTCGCTGGCGCGGTCGATATCCCCTTGCAGGATATGCGCCGACGACTGTTTCACCAGGACATGCGCGTAGTCGTGCAAGTTCGTGGGGTCGGACAGCGGCACGGCTGTTTCGATGGCATAGAGCGCGTCATCAGGGTTGCCAAGCCGCAAGCCGCATTCGGCGCGGATAGACCAGTAGAACGATTCGTCGTAGAAATACCACCATGATGACAGCGGTTGAGCGGCGTCATGGATCCTGGCGTAAGCGGCGCGTTCGTCATCGAGGGCACGCTGTGTCTTGGACCCGTCCCCGTTGGCGGCATAGGCTCGGGCGGCCACATCAGCCGCATACGCCCGTGCTGCCCAGCTCCCTGTCTCTTCAGCCCAGGAACGAGCCGCTACGGCATGGTCGATTCCGACGCGGGGCTTTCCTTGCCACGTGGCCATCTGGCTCATGGTGCACAGCACGTACGAGACGAGTTCGACATTTTCGGCATCGTGGGCCGCAGTCCTCGCGTCGTCGTAGTAATACTGCGCCGCCCGGTAGTCTCCCAGGTCGAAGAGTTGCCAACCGACCGTCTGGCTCAGCTCGGCATAGACAGACAACAGGCGTGGCTTGAGCGCGCTTGGGGCATCAGCCAGAAACCCGGCGATGAATTCGCGTTGCGCCAGAGCCGATTGCAAGGCGACTTGTGAGCCGAGTACGTCACCCTGTTTTCGGTATTGCAACAACGCCTGCTCGGCTTCGGAGACCATCGTGGCGTCAACACGGCGCGGATGATCCCGGACTGCCGGGACCCAACGGTCACGGCCATCCGCCTCAACCATGTCAAACAGTGGTGCGGCGGCGGCCACAGTGAGCGCAGTACTTACTTTTTGGAGCAGGTCACGACGGTTCATATCCAGGTACCCCAGCCTTATCCACGTAAGCACTTCCTGGGCAAGGTCATTCAGGCTTATGGTCTCGACCTGCCGCGCCAAATCCCTGGTTGCCGCAGCAGAGAGAACAGCCGATGACGCCATATGTGAATCAGTAAGCGCGGGATTGGCAACCACACTGGTTGCATTCCCTGCCACCGGCTGTGCTTCCTCGGCAGAGGGCGGCACATCGGCGTCTACAAGGTCCTTGGTGGTGCACCCATAGAGTTGAGCCAATCGGCTGAGCGTCGTCAGCGTGGGCTCGTGGCCGGACTGCGGCCAAGTCTCCCAGTACGACAGCTTCTTAGCTGTAAGAGGTCGCTCACCGCAGGCATGAGGGAACCGCTCATTCCATAGGTCGGCCACGGCTTGCTGACTCCATCCACGCGCCAGACGCATGGCGACCCGAGCGTTCACCCGCTGCTCGCGCTGGATGGACGCGGCGACGTCACCCCAACTCCAGCCGTTCGCGTGAAGCTGAGCAGCGCGCGCGGCAACAGCGGCGCGACGGCTGCGGTAGTGCTTGCCAGTAGCCAACGGCTGGCCTCCTCGGTCGCATTGGGCCGTGCTTTCATGCTACGACCGTGTGGCGCATCGCTCTAGCGTTCGGAGGCATACTCCGCACGCCTTACCTGCGAACTCCCTGTTTGCCCGGGACTTCTTGCGAGTATGCACGGCCAACCATCCCAAGGGAACAGGGTCGTGCAATGCCTCAGCGCGACCCGATCCTCGGAGCAGAAGTAAGCACCTGACGAGCTGGGATAGGCGATGTCACAGAACCTGAAGCGGACATCCAACGCACTGGTTGATGTGTTTCCCGCACGGCGCGGCTCCACTGTTGGGGGCGAGCGGTGAGTCCGGTTATCGGGGTGGTTGAGCGGGTGAAGCTGCTCTCAGGGGTGAGTGATCCGGTGATGTGTCACCGGGGTCACGAGGTGACCGACATGGCGACCGGCAGCTCGGGTGTCCTGACGGACGTTCTGGTGTGGGAGCGGGACGGGCGGCAGGAGGTGCAGGTGTTCCTCCGGCGTGACGGGCGTGAGTGGGACACCGAGCCCCGGCACATCACGTGCGCGTGCGGTGCGAAGGAGGCGGAGTAATGCCCCGCCTGCTGCCGGAACTGCGCGGATGCCGCTGCCTCATATTCCTCATCCGGGAAATCGGCCCCTGGAAGTGAGGAATGAGAAATGAGGAAACGTGGAGCAAAGCCCGGAACCGCCAGAGCACGACAACGGCCCGTGTACGCACAGCGGCGAGCTGGCCGTGACCCCGGAGGGGAAGCGGTGCGCGGCGTGTGACGCGCTCATCTACGCGGCGGCCGTCGTCCGCGAACAGACCACCCACCCCACGACAAGGCAAGAAGGCGCATGCCGGAAGCGGACGAGGTGAGCAGGAAGGCGGCGGGGATGTTCCGCTGCGGGGTGACCCCCTACGAGATCGGCCACTTCCTGAGAATCGACCCCGCCGAGGTCGCCGTGATGCTGACCGGGCAGGGACTGGACCCCGGGACGGGACGGACATGCCTGCCGCTGCGGCGGCGGACGGGATGGCGGGCCCGCGTCGCGGACCTGCTGCGCACCGGATACGACAACGGCGCCTCCCTCAGCGAACTGGCCCGGCGGCACGGACGGCGCCCGCAGAACGTGCACACCCTCCTGCTCGAAGCCGGCACCACCATGCGACCCCCCGGACGACGCCCCGTCCTGGTCATCCCCCAGGACGGACAAGGAAAGGTGAACGACCAATGAGCACGACCCGCACCGTGAAGGTCAGCATCCTCGTCCTGGCAGGAGGCGACCAGTACGGCGTACTGCAACTACGCCCCCCCGGGGCACCGGACTGGGACCTGCCCGGCGGCCTCGTCCACGAAGGCCAACTGATCCTCGAACGAGGAGCACAACTCCTCGCCGAGCAGACCGGACTGCGCAGGACCGTGATGCGGGCCGTCGCCCTCGACCAGACCCCCCGCAACCCCCAAACCCACCAGCCCGAAACCCTCACCTACGTCCTCGCCGGCGGATACGCCGAACCCGGCGCCCTCACCCCGGCCGCCCCGATGCGCTGGGCCGAACTGCCCGACATCATGCACGCCGAAGGCATCACCAAATACGCCGTCACCTCCGCCCTCTACACCGGGGGAGGCAAAGCCCTGCCGGTCTGCCTCGGCGGCGAAGCCCTCTACACCGAAGCCGACCACCGCAGGGCGGAACAACTCAGGCAAGCCCACGAACGCGGAGAATGGACCCCCGGCACACCACCCCCCACCCACCTGTACCTCTCTCTTACACACATATCCGAGCCCACGATACAGGCAGAAATAGCGTATGCCGGCTGCCCACCCACCTGTAGGGGCGCCGCCCGCCCGTCACCGGCCGGCGGGCCGGCTCGTCGACTCGTAGTGCAGTGTGCGGACCGCCGCCACCAGGGGGGCGAGGGGCGGGCGGCGTTCGGCTTCGGTCAGGGCTTCGCGCAGGGCCGCGTCGTTCGTCGGGCGGGCCTCTTCGAGGAGGACGCGCCCGGCCTCGGTCACGTTCGTGTAGATGCCGCGCCGGTCGGTCGGGCAGAGGTAGCGGGTGAGGAGGCCGCGGTCCTCCAGGCGGTTCACCAGGCGGGTGGTGGCGCTCGGACTCAGGACCACCGCGTCGGCCAGCTCGGTCATCCGGAAGTGGCCGCCGTCGCCGTCGTGCTGCTGGCTGAGGACGTCCAGTACGGAGAACTCCCGCACGCTCAGCCCGTGACCGGCCTGGAGCGCGCGCTCGATGTGCGCCTCGATGCGGTCGTGCAGCGCGGACAGGGCGCACCAGCCCTGGGCGAGGCCCGGATCCGGACGTGTCATCGGCCTCTTCCTCCCTTGCCGTGCCTCCGCCGAGTCTAACGCAGCAACGCAACAGACCGCGCTTGCGTATATAGCGCGTCTGCAATTATTGTCTGAGCTGGTAATGCTTGCCTGCACAGACCTGGGAGGGTCGGCTCATGCCACTCGCGCTCTTGGCCCTGGCCATCGGAGCCTTCGGGATCGGCACCACGGAATTCGTCGTCACGGGCCTGCTGCCGGAGGTCTCCGCCGAGTTCGGCGTCTCGGTCCCGACCGCCGGCCTGACCGCCTCCGGCTACGCGCTCGGCGTCATGGTCGGCGCCCCGGTCCTGGCCATCGCCGGGGCCAGGGTGCCCCGCAAGCGCATGCTGATGCTGATGATGGCGCTGTTCATCGCGGGCAACGCGGTCTCCGCCGTCGCGCCCGCCTTCGGCGTCCTGCTCGCCGGGCGGGTGATCGCCTCGCTCGCGCACGGCGCGTTCTTCGGGATCGGCTCGGTGGTGGCGGCCACCCTGGTCGCGCCGGAGCGCCGGGCCGGGGCCATCGCGCTGATGTTCACCGGGCTGACCGTGTCCAACGTGGTCGGCGTGCCCGCCGGGACCCTGCTGGCCCAGCAGGTGAGCTGGCGGCTGACGTTCGCCGCGATCACCGTCGTCGGCGTCGTCGCGCTGATCGGCGTGGCCGTGCTGGTGCCCTACGGCGTCGGGGACGCCGCGCCCGGCTCGAAAGCGTCCGGGGGGCTGCGGCGGGAGCTGGCGGCGTTCCGCGACGCGCAGGTGCTGCTCGCCATGGCGATGACGGTGCTGGGCTTCGGCGGCGTCTTCGCCGCGATCACCTACATCGCGCCGATGATGACCGAGGCCGCCGGCTACGCGGAGGGCAGCGTCACCTGGCTGCTGGTCCTGTTCGGCGTCGGGCTGGTCGTCGGCAATCTGGTCGGCGGCCGGTACGCGGACCGGGCGCCGATGCCGATGCTCTACGCGTCGCTGGGCGCGCTGGCGGTGGCGCTGGCGGTCTTCACCGTCACCGCGCACGACAGGGTCGGGGCGGCGGTGACCCTGCCCCTGATCGGCGCCTTCGGGTTCGCGACCGTGCCGCCGTTGCAGAAGCGGATCCTGGACCACGCGTCCGACGCGCCGACGCTGGCGTCGGCGGTGAACATCGGGGTGTTCAACCTGGGCAACGCGATAGCGGCCTGGCTGGGCGGGCTGGTGCTCGCCGCCGGGGGCGGCCCGACCCTGCCGAACCTGGTGGGCGCGGCGATGGCGGCCGGTGCGCTGCTGCTGGCCCTGTTCGCCGCGCGGATGGAGCGGACCGGCGGGTCGCGGCGGGCGGGAGCGGGCGCGGTCGTCGCCGCGCACACGCCCGCCGGACCGGTGGCCGTCACTCCGTCCAGGGAGCGGTCCTGATCTCGCCCGTGTCGGCGACGGTGACCCGGCCGCCGTTGGCCATGCAGACGACGATCTCGGCGGGCGCGTCGCCCGAGGTGGCGATGCGCCGGACCTCACCGGCGGGCAGGACGGCCGCCTGACCAGGGCCGACCTCGCGGACGCCGTCGTCGGTGGTGACGGTGATGGCGCCGGAGAGCGGCAGCCAGATCTGCTCGCGGTCCATGGCGTGGCGCGGCCCGGCGGCGCCGGGTTCCATGCGGACGGTCCAGGCGCTGATCTCGGCGGTGCCCCGGCGGGGCGTGGCCAGGCTGGTCATCACGGCGTTCGGGGTGGTCGAGACGTCGGCGGCGGTGGGCGTGTGGACGTGCATGGCGGTGGTCCCCTCGGTGGGTGGCGGCGAGCCGACGTGGGTCAAGGTGCTTTACTCATCCGGACGGGGACGAGTAAAGCACCTTGACCCGCGTGTGTCACCATGGACCCGTGCACCAGGAAGCCCCCACACCACCCGCCACGGCCGAACTGGAAAAGCTGGAGCTGCTGTTCCTTCTCGGACTGGCCTTCCAGCTCCTGCTCGGCGAATTCAACGGCCGCCTCGCGGACGCCGGTTACGGTGACCTGCGGCCCGTCCACGGCCTCGCCTTCCAGGCGCTGCGCCCGGCCGGCGCCACCGGCAGCGAACTGGCGCGGCGCCTCGGCGTCACCAAACAGGCCGCCGGTCAGATCGTGGACGACCTCGAACGGCGCGGCTACGTACGGCGCGAGCCCCACCCCGCCGGTGGCCGCCGCAAGCTCGTCGTCCTCACCGAGGCCGCCCACCGCCATCTCGCCGTGGCCGGGGACCTGTTGCACGGCCTGGAGAACGAACTGACCGCGCGGCCCGCGGGCCGCGCCGACCCCGGCCGGCGGCGCGCGGGCCTCGCCGCCGCCGCCCGCGAACCCGGCGGCGCCCCGCCGCCCCCGCTGCGCCCGGTCTGGTAGGGCGCGGCACGGCTCAGCCCAGGGCCACCGAGTACGGCGCGAAGCGGCGCGTGAAGTCGCCGGGGATGTCGGGCGCGTTGAGCACCATCAGGGTGAACCGGCTGGTGCCGGTGAGCCCGTTGGCCCGCAGCCACGCGGCCAGGTCCGGGTGGCGGTCGTCGGCGTCGAAGCGCAGCGGCAGCGGGGCGTTGGAGCCGAGGCGGGCGATCAGCGCCTGCGCGGTGGCGGTGTCGTCGGCGCAGACCGGGCCGACGACGGTGGTCGTGAGGTTGGGCCAGGCCGCCGCGTAGCCGGCCAGGCGGCCGTCCGGTGCCCTGGCCACCAGGAACTGGTCGGCGAACGACGGCAGCCGCGCGAGGAGTCCGGTCCGGTCGGCGCCGAAGACGGGCCGGTCGAGGGCGAGGACGTCCGGCAGGTCGGCGGCCGTCGCCGGGCGGACCGCCGCGTCGGTCCCGGCGCCGGGCACGTCGCCGGTGAAGCGGCCCCGCAGCAGGGTGACGGCGCCCACCGCCTTGAACCCGAGCTGCTCGTACAGCGGCCGTCCGTTGTCGGTCGCGGTGAGGAACGTGGTGGCCGGGGCGCACTCCGCGACGACATGCCGCATCAGCAGGCGGCCCAGGCCGCGTCCCGCGTGGCGGGCGGCCCCCAGCACCATGCTCACGCAGTGGCAGGTGCCCGCGTACGAGGTGACGACGGCGGAGGCGATGAGGCCGCCGCCGTCACCGGGCGGGGCGTCGAGGCCGTAGCCCTGTCCGGCGGACAGCAGCAGCCGCCACTTGTGCTCCTCGGGCGGCCAGCCGCGATCGGCGGCCAGGTCGAGGCAGGCGGGGAGGTCGGCGAGGGTGAGGCGGCGGACGGGCGGTGCGGGCGTCGGGGTCACGGCCTCAAGCGTGACCGACCGGCCACCCCCGGGCGACCCCTTTTCCACCGCTCGCCGGGGAAAAAGGGGACGTGAATCCGGTCACAGCGCCAGCTTGAAACCGACGTGCGTCGCCCGGAAACCCAGCCGTTCGTAGAAGCGGTGCGCGTCGGTCCTGGCCGCGTCGGAGGTGAGCTGCACCAGGACGCAGCCGCGCCGCCGCGCCTCCTCGACCGCCTGCCGGATCAGCTCGCCGCCCAGCCCGGCGCCGCGTTCCGGCGCCGCCACCCGGACCGCCTCGATCAGCGCGCGGGACGAACCGCGCCGGGACAGGCCGTGCAGAATGCTGAGCTGCAAAGTTCCCACCACGCGGCCCGCGCGCTCACCGACGAGCAGAAGCTGATTCGGATCGGCGTCGATGCGCTCGAACGCCGCCAGATAAGGGTCGAGTTCGGCGGGATTCTCGCGCCGCGCGCCGAGGATGTCGTCCGCCAGCATGGCGACGATCTCGGGGACGTCCGCGGAAATCGCCTGCCGCAGAGTGATATCCATAACCGGCAGTCTAGGAAACAGGGGAAAACGCGCGAACCTCACGTTCCAGGAGGGGGCTTGTGTCTCAGCCGTATAACGGTAGGGTCGATTACGCGCCCGGGCGGCGCGAAGCCGTTCATTTTATGGGTGGCGCGGGGCTCGACGGCGGGTTTCCCGGTTGACCACCCGCCCGGGGTGAGCATGCTGACACGCTGTGCGACCGGGAGCTGATCGAGGCGAGGCAGGGGCATGACCGCGATACCGGCCGGCGACGGTGCCACCATGGCCGCACACGGCAAGGGAAACAGGGAGAACGCGCCATCGCCCGACGCGATGGTGATCCGGCGCACACTCGCGGAGATCCGGCCGCTCGCGGACGAGGCCACCGCGTACTTCTACGCGCTGCTCTTCGTCCGTGACCCGGGAGTGCGCGACATGTTCCCGGTCGCCATGACCGGCCAACGCGACCGGATCTTCAGGGCACTTCTCACCGCCGCCGAACGCATCGACGACCGCGCCGCGTTGACGGACTATCTGTGCGAACTCGGCCGGGGACACCGGAAATACGGCACCCGGCCCGAGCACTATCCGACCGTCGGCGAGTGCCTGATGGCCGCGCTGGAACGTTACGCCCCCGCCTCCTGGGGCGCCGACGCCGAGGCGGCGTGGGTGCGGGCGTACACGCTGATCTCCCAGATCATGATCGACGCCGCGGCCGAGGCCGAATTGCGCTCGCCGCCCTGGTGGCACGCCGAGATCGTCGGACACGAGCGCCGCACCAGCGACGTCGCCGTGGTCACCGTCCGCCCCGACCAGCCGTATCCGTTCCGGGCCGGGCAGTACACCACGCTGGAGACGCCGTGGTGGCCGCGCGAGTGGCGGTGCTTCTCGTTCGCGTCCTGTCCGCGCCCGGACGGGCTGCTGTCGTTCCACGTCAAGGCCGTGCCCGCGGGCTGGGTCTCACGGGCGCTGGTGCACCGCGCCCGGGTCGGCGATGTGCTGCGGCTCGGCCCGCCCGGCGGTTCGATGACCCTGGACCACTCCTCGGGGCACGGCGTGCTCTGCGTCGGGGGCGGCACCGGCATCGCGCCGATCAGGGCGCTGGTCGAGGAGGCCGCCGAGTACGGCGGGCGGCGGCGGGTCGAGGTGTTCTTCGGCGCCAACCGCGACGCCGAACTGTACGACCTGGACCACCTCCAGGACCTGGAACGCCGGCACCCGTGGCTCGCGGTGCGCCCGGTCGTCGCCGAGTACGCGACGCGCGGCTATTCCGGGCAACTTCCGGACGCGGTGCGGAAGTTCGGCCCCTGGCCGGAGTTCGACGGCTATCTGTCCGGGCCACCGCCGATGATCCGCAAGGGCGTCGAGGCCCTGGTGTCCTCGGGCATCCCGGAGGACCGGATACGGCACGACTTCCCGGGCGAGGCGGGCACGGGACACACGGAAAGCGCGAAGTGAAGCAACGGCATGTCAGGCATGGGTAGTTCACGCACGGGCGGGACCACGCGGACGGACGCGGAGCGCCGTCCCGGCAGCGACGGGGAGCACGCCCTCCAGCGGCGGCTGGGCACCGAGGAGCGCGCGGACCGCTTCTACGACGAGCAGGTCCTGGACCATCTCAACGAGCGCATGCGGGACTTCGTCGCCCGGCAGGAGATGTTCTTCCTGGCCACCGCCGACCGCCACGGCGCGTGCGACAACAGCTTCCGGGCCGGCCCGCCCGGCTTCCTGCACGTGCTGGGACCGAAGGCCGTCGCCTACCCCGAGTACCGGGGCAACGGGGTGCACGCCTCGCTGGGCAACATCACCGAGAACCCGTGGGCCGGCCTGCTCCTGATGGACTTCGACCGGGCCCGGATCGGCCTGCACATCAACGGCCGCGCCGCCATCGTCCCCGACGCCGAACTCCGCGCCGCCCACCCCGGACTGCCCCGGGACACCGCGCCCGGCCGCGCCGCCGGGCTGTGGGTGCGGATCGAGGTGGAGGAGGCGTACATCCACTGCGCCAAGCACATCCCGCGGTTGGTCAAGGCCGCCCGGGGCACCGCCCGCGACTGGGGCACCGACGACCACAAGCGCAAGGGCGGCGACTTCTTCGGCGCCGCCCGCGAGGCCCAGGTGCGCCGCACCCGCGAGCTGCACGGCCGGTCCGTGCCCGCCGCCGCCCCGGGCGCGGCCCAGGAGCGGGCGCCCCGGCCACCGGACGCGGAGGCGTGGCGCGAGGAGGCGCGGCGCGCGCTGGAACTGGCGCGACGCCGGGGCGCGGGGGCCGGCGGGTCGTCGGGCGGCTGGTTCGGCTGAGGCTGAGGCCGAGGCGCGGGGGCCGTGCGGCGTCAGGCGAAGTCGCGGGCGAGCAGGGCGCGGATGCCGGGGACGTTCGCCGCCAGGTAGCGGCTGAGCGAGGACGGCACGACATCGACCGAGGCCAGCCCCTCGGGCGTGAACGGCAGCCGCACGATCTCGTACGTGCCGCGCGGCGCCTCCACCTCGGGCCCGTGCCGCAGCGACAGGTCCATGGAGACGAGCCGGCAGACGAAGAAATGCTGCACCTTCAGGCCGGGCGGCAGGCCGTCCCCGTCGTCCTGGGTGCACGGCACGGTGTCCACGAACGCCGGGACCACGTCGGTGATCTCGGCGCCCAGCTCCTCGAACACCTCGCGGTGCAGGGCGTCCAGCACGGTGGCGTCCGTCGGCTCGACACCGCCGCCCGGCGTGATCCAGTACGGCGGGCGGCCCGGCTTGGTCCGCTTGATGACGACGAGACGGTCCGCCTCGTCGAGGAGGATGGCGCGCGCGGTGCGCTTGACCACGGGTTGTGCTGGGGTCATGCCAGTCATGTGGCCCCGCGCGTCCCCGGTGAAACCTCCGTCCGCGCCGCCGCCAGGGCCCGCCGTACGTCGGCGACGAGATCCTCCGGGTCCTCCACCCCGACCGCGAGCCGGACGAAGCCCTCGGGCACCGCGTCACCGCCCCACCGGCCGCGCCGTTCGGCCGTCGAGCGGACGCCGCCGAAACTCGTCGCGTCGTCCACCAGGCGCAGCGCCGCGAGGAACCGTTCGGCGTGCTCCCGGTCCGGCAGGACGAACGAGACGACGCAGCCGAACGACCGCATCTGGCGCGCGGCCACGGCATGCCCGGGGTCGTCGGGCAGCCCCGGGTGCCGCAGCCCCGTCACGTCGGGCGCCTCGCGGAGCGCGGCGGCGACGGCCAGCGCGTTCGTCCGCTGGCGCTCCACCCGCAGGTGGATCGTGGCGAGCCCCCGGTGGGCGAGCCACGCCTCCATCGGGCCGAGGATCGCGCCGGTGGTGGTGCGCCACCGCCGGATCACGGCGGCCAGCTCCGCGTCGCGGGTGACGACGTAGCCGAGCAGCACGTCGCCGTGGCCGTTGAGGGCCTTGCTGCCGCTGGCCACGGACAGGTCGGCGCCCAGGTCGAGCGGGCGCTGCCCGAGCGGGGTGGCCAGCGTGTTGTCCACGGCGACGAGCGTGCCGCGGCCGTGGGCGGCGTCGGCCAGGCGGCGGATGTCGCAGACGTCGAGACCGGGGTTGGCGGGGGTCTCCAGCCACAGCAGCCTCGGCGCACCGGGCCTGGAACCGTCCCGGTCGTCGGCGGCGAGGGCGGCGAGCTGGGCGTCGTCGTCGGTGGGGGCCGTGCGGACGTGGACGCCGGACTCCGCCAGCCGGTCGCGCACGCGGGCCAGGAGCTGATAGCCGTCGGACGGCAGCACGGCGGTCTCGCCCGGCCGCAGCAGCCCGGTGAGGACGGCGGAGGTGGCGGCCATGCCGGACGGGAAGACGACGGCATGCGCCTCCTGGCCGGGGGACTCCAGCTCGGCGATGGCCCGCTCCAGACCGGTCCAGGTCGGGTTGCCCTCCCGGCCGTAGCCGTAGGGGGCGACGGCCGGGTCGCCCGGAAGGTGGAAGTGGGAGGCGAGCACCGGCCCCGGCATGGGCGGCCCGTAGGGCTCCGCCTCCGGCAGCCCGGCCCGCACCGCGCGGGTCCCGTCCCCGGTCATCGGCCCCGCCCGGTGTCGGCCCGCCGTGCGGCGCGGCGGTCAGTCACTGTCCAGCACCATGTTGACCGCCCACGACACGATGGAGATGATCAGGCCGCCCAGCAGGGCCGGCCAGAAGCCGTCGACCTCGAAGCGGTCGCCCGCGAGCGCGTCGGTCAGCATCAGCATCAGGGCGTTGATCACCAGCGTGAACAGACCGAGGGACAGGATGACCAGCGGCAGGGTCAGGAACGTCACGAGAGGCTTGACGATCAGATTCACCGCGCCGAAGATCAGCGCGACGACGAGCAGGGTGGCGGTCTTGCCGCCGTCGCCGGCGTCGTCGTCGCCGAGGGCGATGCCGCCCACCAGCCAGACGGCGGCTGCCAGCGCCACGGCGTTGGCGACGAACCGGAACAGGATGCTTGTCATAGAGAGATCGTTTCAGATGGCCGCACGGGCGCAAGGGGACTGGGCGCGATGAAGGAGTTCCGGCTGGACCTGCTGGAGGCGGAGCGGATCGCGAACGACGGCGCCTACCTCCGTTTTCTTCGCGAACGCAACCTTTCGGCGGGGCTCTACGCGCTGGGTGCCGGGCAGCAGGACACGCAGCGCCCGCACCCGCAGGACACGCTCCACTTCGTCGTCAGCGGCCGGGCGTCGATGACGGTCGGCGCCGAGACGACCACCGTGGCGCGCGGCAGCGTGGTCTACGTGCCGGCCGGGACGCCGGCCAGGTTCCACCACATCGCCGAGGACCTGCGGGTCATGGTGGTCTTCTCGCCGCCCGAGGGGTGACCTTCCCGGGCCCCTTCTCAGGGTCGCGCTCAGGGGACGGTCAGGGGAGGACCGGGGCCGTCCGCCCTCCCGGCGCGGGTCCGGCGCGCTTAGCATCGACGGCATCGACAGCAGTGCGGGGCACTGGACAACCGGGGGCGGGAGAGGGAGCCGTGGCGATGAAGAAGGCGTTCATGACCCTGCCGTGGTGGCTGCGGTGGGTCGCCCTCCCCGCCGCCGCGCTCGTCGTCTTCGGCGTCCTGCTGGCCGGCGTGGTGGCATGGCTGGTCGCCGTGGTGTTCCGGGTCCTGCTCGGCGTCGCCGTGGTGGCCGGGCTGATCTACCTGGTCCGCAAGGTCACCTCTTCCTCGCCCTCCTCCGGTGGCGGCTGGTAGCGGCCCCTCCCGCGCCCGGGGCCGGGTGCCGGTCCGCGTTCACCACCAGTGCCGCGAGCACGGTGGTCACCGGCACGGACGCCACCAGGCCCACCGAGCCCACCAGCGTCCTGACGATCTCCTCCGCCACCAGCTCGCTGAACGCGACGGTCCCGACGCTGCTCTGTGCGATCGTGAACAGCAGGAGCAGGGGGAGGGCGGCGCCCGCGTAGGCCAGCACCAGCGTGTTCACCACCGAGGCGATGTGGTCGCGGCCGATGCGCATCCCGGCCCGGTACAGCCGCCGCCAGCTCGCGCCCGGCTCGGCCTGCTTCAGCTCCCAGACGGCGGACGTCTGGGTCACCGTCACATCGTCCAGCACGCCCAGGGACCCGATGAGGATCCCTGCGAGCAGCAGGCCCTGGATCTCGATGCCGGGGTAGAGGCTGTGCACCAGGCCGGTCTGGTCGTCGGTGTTGCCCGTCAGGTGCGCCCAGTCCATGAACAGCGAGCCCAGCACGCCGATCAGCAGCAGCGACACCAGCGTGCCGAGCACGGCGACCGACGTGCGGGCGTTGACGCCGTGGCACAGGTAGAGCGTGACCAGCATGATCACGCTGCCGCCGATCACCGCCACCAGCAGCGGGTTCGAGCCGTGCAGGATGGCCGGGAGGATGAACAGCGTCAGCACGACGAAGCTCACCACCAGCCCGGCCAGCGCCAGCAGCCCGCGCAGCCGCCCGACCGCGACGACCGCGAGCGCGAAGATCCCGGCCAGCAGCAGCATCGGGGCCTTCCGTTCCACGTCCGTGACGCTGTACTGCAACTCCTCCGGCGCGTCCGGCGCGTAGGCCACGATCACCCCCTGGCCGGACTCGTACCGCTGGGTGGCGTCCGGGGGCACGATCTCCTCGAAGACGCGCCCGGTGTCCGGTCCCGACGTCACCTCGACGGTCGCCCGCTGGCAGGCGCCCTCGACGCCCTGGGGGACCTGCACGCCGACGTCCTCGCACGGGACCTCGGTGACCTCGGTCACGCGGGCGCGTTCGTGCTGCTGGTCGAAGCCGACGCCGGTGTGCTCGTCCTGCTCCGGCGCGCCGCCGGGCCACAGCACCACCAGGCCGGCCACCATCACGACCGCGAACGGGATGAGCACCGCCGCTATCACCCGCCGCAGGTGGGCCGAGACCGGCGCGGCGGGGCCGTGGTGGTGGGCGTGCGCGTGGGAGTGCCCGTGGGCGTGGGGGTGGTTGTCCTCGGGTGCCGTCACGTTCCGATCATCGCGTAAAAGGCCCGGCCCTCTGTTCAGCCGGTCCGGTGTGCCGTTAGCGTGGGTGGCGCGATTCGCACATCGCGGGAGCTCCGGGCACGGGGCTGAGAGGGCGCTGACGCCGCGCCGACCGCCGAACCTGTTACCGGGTAATGCCGGCGTAGGGAGTAGATCTGATGACCACGCAGGACGACGCACGCATCAGCACGCCTGTCATCGGTTCACACAAGGGATATATCACCGGAAGCCGTCCCGATCTGCGGGTCCCCGTGCGGCGGGTGCACCTGACGGACGGCAACTCCGTCACTCTGTACGACACCTCCGGCCCGTACACCGATCCGGCCGTCACCACCGACGTCCGCCGGGGCCTGCCGCCGCTGCGGGGCGACTGGATCGCCGAGCGCCGCGCGGACGGGACGCCCGCCGTCACGCAACTGGCGTACGCGCGGCGCGGGGAGATCACCCCGGAGATGGAGTTCGTGGCCATCCGGGAGAACCGCCCTCCGGAGTTCGTCCGCGACGAGATCGCGGCGGGCCGGGCGGTGCTGCCGGTGAACGTCAACCACCCGGAGAGCGAGCCGATGATCATCGGCAAGAACTTCCTGGTGAAGGTCAACGCCAACATCGGCAACTCCGCGGTCACTTCCTCCGTCGAGGAGGAGGTCGAGAAGATGACCTGGGCCACCCGGTGGGGTGCCGACACGGTCATGGACCTCTCCACCGGCCGCGACATCCACACCACCCGCGAGTGGGTGCTGCGCAACTCGCCGGTCCCCGTGGGCACCGTGCCGCTGTACGAGGCCCTGGAGAAGGCCGGCGGCCGGGCCGAGGACCTGAGCTGGGAGCTGTACCGGGACACCGTCGTCGCGCAGGCCGAGCAGGGCGTCGACTACATGACGGTCCACGCGGGCGTGCTGCTGCGCTACATCCCGCTGACCGCGCGCCGCAAGACGGGCATCGTCTCGCGCGGCGGCTCCATCATGGCCGCCTGGTGTCTGGCGCACCATCAGGAGAGCTTCCTGTACACGCACTTCGAGGAGCTGTGCGAGATCCTCCGCGCGTACGACATCACCTTCTCGCTCGGCGACGGCCTCCGTCCGGGTTCCATCGCGGACGCCAACGACGAGGCGCAGTTCTCGGAGTTGCGGACGCTGGCCGAACTCACCAAGGTCGCCAAGGCACATGACGTGCAGACGATGATCGAGGGCCCCGGGCACGTCCCGATGCACAAGATCAAGGAGAACATCGACCTCCAGCAGGAGCTGTGCGAGGAGGCGCCGTTCTACACCCTCGGCCCGCTGACGACGGACGTCGCCCCCGGGTACGACCACATCACCTCCGGCATCGGCGCGGCGATGATCGGCTGGTGGGGCACGGCGATGCTCTGCTACGTCACGCCCAAGGAGCACCTGGGCCTGCCGGACAAGGACGACGTGAAGACCGGCGTGATCACGTACAAGATCGCCGCCCACGCCGCCGACCTGGCCAAGGGGCACCCCGGCGCCCAGGTCTGGGACGACGCCCTGTCCGACGCGCGCTTCGAGTTCCGCTGGGAGGACCAGTTCAACCTCTCCCTCGATCCGGACACGGCCCGCGCGTTCCATGACGAGACCCTCCCGGCCGAGCCGGCCAAGACGGCGCACTTCTGCTCGATGTGCGGCCCGAAGTTCTGCTCGATGAAGATCAGCCGCGGCATCGCGGAGCGCTTCGCGCCCGACGGGGCCGGGGAGTTGAGCGACGCGGAGGTCGAGGCCGGAATGCTCGCCAAGTCACGGGAGTTCGCGGAGGCCGGGGGGCGGGTCTACCTGCCCATGGCGGACTGACCACCGGCGTCGCGCGGCCCGCCCCGACCGTCGTGGCCCCGCTCCACGACGGTCCGGGGCCGTGACGCCGGTCCCCTCGGGCACACTTGGCCGCATGACTGCCATGTCCCTCAGCAAGGGTGCGAACGTTCCGGTGGGTGCCGCGTCGGTGCGCGCGGTGTTGTCGTGGTCGGTGGGCGGTGCGGGGACGCCGGACGTGGACGCGTCGGCGCTGCTGCTCGGCGCGGACGGACGGGTGCGCGGGGACGGCGACTTCGTCTTCTACAACCAGCCCCGGCACGCGTCCGGCGCCGTGCGGCACACGGGGAAGCGGTCGGGGGCCGACGCGGTGGAGGTCGATCTCGCCGCCCTGGAGCCGGGCGTGGAGCGGGTGGTCCTCGCGGCCTCGGCGGACGGCGGGACGTTCGGGCAGGTCAGCGGGTTGCGGCTGACGCTGTCGGACGCCGGGACCGGGGCGGAGGTCGCGGTGTTCGACATGGCGGCGACCACGGAGACGGCGTTTGTGAGCGGCGAGCTGTACCGGCGGGCCGGCGCGTGGAAGTTCCGCGCGGTGGGCCAGGGGTACGCCTCCGGACCTGTCTCTTTTTCACATCTCCCCGCCCCCGAGACCGGCAGGAAACTCGTTTGCCGTCTTTTGCTTTTAAACCAACAACCTACACAACTAAACATATAATATATATCTGCTCACTGAAATATCACGTGCATGACGTTTTAATTGTTTCAGTGAGCAGATATATATTATATGTTTAGTTGTGTAGGTTGTTGGTTTAAAAGCAAAAGACGGCAAACGAGTTTCCTGCCGGTCTCGGGGGCGGGAAGATGTGAAAAAGAGACAGGTCCGGAGGCGTACCCCTGGCCCACCGCGCGGAACTTCCACGCGCCGGCCCGCCGGTACAGCTCGCCGCTCACAAACGCCGTCTCCGTGGTCGCCGCCATGTCGAACACCGCGACCTCCGCCCCGGTCCCGGCGTCCGACAGCGTCAGCCGCAACCCGCTGACCTGCCCGAACGTCCCGCCGTCCGCCGAGGCCGCGAGGACCACCCGCTCCACGCCCGGCTCCAGGGCGGCGAGATCGACCTCCACCGCGTCGGCCCCCGACCGCTTCCCCGTGTGCCGCACGGCGCCGGACGCGTGCCGGGGCTGGTTGTAGAAGACGAAGTCGCCGTCCCCGCGCACCCGTCCGTCCGCGCCGAGCAGCAGCGCNCGCGCCGGCCCGCCGGTACAGCTCGCCGCTCACAAACGCCGTCTCCGTGGTCGCCGCCATGTCGAACACCGCGACCTCCGCCCCGGTCCCGGCGTCCGACAGCGTCAGCCGCAACCCGCTGACCTGCCCGAACGTCCCGCCGTCCGCCGAGGCCGCGAGGACCACCCGCTCCACGCCCGGCTCCAGGGCGGCGAGATCGACCTCCACCGCGTCGGCCCCCGACCCCGGCGCCAGCTTCGGCTTCGGCCGAACCGTCCCTGGAGCGGCTGCCGGTGGACATGCGCAAGCGGCTGTCGCTGCGCAAGGAGAAGGTCGCCGTCAGCCTCGGCAAGCACGGCGTGCCCGGCGTGCGGGCGCGGGTCGTGCTCGTCCTCGACGCGTCCGGCTCGATGACCGCGCTCTACCGGGACGGCGTCGTCGCGGACGTCGTGGAACGGATGGCGGCCGTCGCCGCCGCGCTGGACGACGACGGCGAGATGCAGGCGTGGACCTTCGCCTCCCGGCCCGCCCGCCTGCCCGACCTGCGCCTTCCCGAACTGCCCCACTGGCTCGGGCTCCACGTCCGGGTCGGCGAGCTGAGCCTCTTCGGGGGCCGCCGCAAGCGGCCGGGCCGGGACCTGGCGCCCGGACAGGTCGACATGAAGGCCGTGGGCATCCAGAACGAGGAGCAGAAGGTCATCGAGGAGGTCCGCGCCTTCGTCCGGGAGAACCCGGCCGCCGTGCCGACCCTCGTCCTCTTCTTCTCCGACGGCGGCGTCTACCGCGACCGGGAGATCGAGGCCCAGCTCCGGGCGGCAGCGGCCGAGCCCGTGTTCTGGCAGTTCGTCGGTCTCGGCCGCGCCAACTACGGCGTCCTGGAACGCTTCGACACCCTCCCGGGCCGCGCCATCGACAACGTCGGCTTCTTCTCGGTGGACGACATCGGCGGGGTCCCGGACGGGGAGCTGTACGACCGGCTGCTGTCGGAGTTCCCCTCCTGGCTGAAGGCCGCCCGCGACGCGGGGATCATCGCCTGAACGGCTAGGCGCGGCGCAGTTCGTACACGGGGGTGTCGTGCACGGTGCCGATCCGCCGGATGCACTCGTGCTCCAGCAGGGAGCGCAGGCCGTCGCGCGCCCGGTCCGGGGTGAGGCCGGTCCGGGCGGCGATCGTCCCGACGCCGAGCCGGACCTCGCCGCGCTCGGCCAGCGCGGGGGCCAGGAGCACGGCGACGGCCCACGCGTCGTCGGTGACGGTCAGCCGCGCCCGCCAGGCCGTCAGCACCTGCCCGGCGCTGAGCACGGGCCCGCCCCGGCGCGGCACGCGCGGCTCGGCGGGCGGTGCGGCGGGGCGCGGCGGCATCCGGTCGACCAGATCCTCCACCGAGTCCGCCAGCCGGGACATGGAACGGGCGACGTCCACCATCACATCCCGCATCGCCAGCACCGACCGCCGCTGCGCCTCGGCGACGGTCCGCGGCACGTCGACGGTCGTCCCGTCGCCGTCCAGGGCCTGCCGCTCCAGCCGGACGAGGGCGTCGGCGACCTCCCGGGGCATCGCGTGGGCGGCGGGCGCCCCGGACGCGGCGGCGGGCTGGATCTCGGCCTCGTCGAGGGCGTAGGACCCCTCGCGCCGGACGGTCGCGATGACCCGCGCGACCCACCGCTTGAAGGGCCGCGTGGCCGGCTCGGTGGAGCCGGCCACCAGGACCAGCAGCCCGGCCAGGTCCACCATGCGCAGGGACTTCCTGAGCCGTTGACCCGGCGGAACGGCGACACCGTACCGCTCGGTGAGGGCCGCGAGCGAGGTGCGGGCCTCCGCCGGGACCTGCTCCCTGAACGTCCTGTCGGGGTTGGCGTACCCCAGCGCGCGGAGCACGTCCGCCGCCGGGAACCAGTGGGTGCCGTCCGGCATCGTCAGCCGCCGCACCCGGGTCCCGGTGGCCGCGTGGACGAAGTCGTCGATGTCGATGGCGCCCTCGCGGGGAGCCCGGCCGCCGGGAGCTTCGCGCTGTTCATCCATGCACCGGACGGTAAACAGACCATCGCTCCAAATGACAGCAAAGCAAGGCAACTTCACCCGTTCGTGCGGTCCCGCCCGGCATGCTCGCCCGTGCCGCCACCGCATTAAGCACACGATCCTTTCAATGCGCCGGGGGAACGCTTTCCCGTAGGCCGATCGAGGCGTCGCCCACCGGGCCGGTACCCGCCGGGGAGGATCGGTGGCATGTCACCGCTCGACACCGAGGTGCCCGCCCTGCTGCTCCGGCTCGACCGCAACCCGTTCCACCACGGTTCGCTGGGCGCGGTCAGGTCGCTGGGGCGGGCCGGGGTCGAGGTGCACGCCTTCGTGGAGCGACCGGGCACGCCGCTCGGCCGCTCCCGTTTCCTGCGGCGCGCCCACGTCTTCACCGGTGACCCCGCGTCCGCCGCGGACGTGGAACGGGCGCTGCTCGCCGCCGCCGCGCGCATCGGGCGGCCCGCCGTCCTGATCCCGATGGACGACGTGGGCGCGGTCACGGCCGCGCGGCTGGCGGGCCGGCTGGGCGGCCGGTTCCTGCTGCCCGCGCTGCCGGACGGGCTGGCCGAGCGCGTCGCGGACAAGGCGGAACTGGCGGCGCTGTGCGCCCGGTCGGGGGTGCCGCACCCGACCACCCTGATGCCGTCCAGCGCGGCCGAGGCGGCGGCGGCCGTCACCGGCCTGGGGCTGCCCACCGTCGCCAAGTGGAGCCGCCCGTGGCTGCTGCCGCCGGGCGGCGGGCTGCGCAGCACGACGCTGGTGACGAGTGCCGCGCAGGCGCGCGAGCTGTTCCGGGCGGCGCCGCTGGCGGGCAGCCGGCTGCTGCTCCAGCGGCTGGTGCCCGGGGGGCCGGGCGCGGACTGGTTCTTCCACGGCTGCTTCGGGGCCGGCGGCGAGTGCCTGATGGGCGGCACCGGCCGCAAGGAGCTGTCCTGGCCGGTGCGGGCGGGGCTGACGGCGGTGGGGAGCGGGCGGCCGAGCCCGGAGATCGCGGCGGTGGCGCGGCGGCTGGCCCGGCACCTGGGCTTCCGGGGCGTGGCGGACCTCGACTTCCGGCGCGACGCCGCGACCGGCGTCCACCACCTGCTGGGCTTCAACCCGCGACCCGGCGCGCAGTTCCGGCTGTTCACGGACGGCTCCGGGCTCGACGTGGTCCGCGCCCTGCACCTCGACCTGACCGGCCGGCCGGTGCGGCCAGGACGGCCCGTCGCCGGGCGGGTCTTCGTGGCGGAGAACTACGGGCCGCTCGCCGCCCTGGCCGCGGGCGGGCGCCTCCCGCGCGGCACGGTCGCTGCCGGGCGCCGGGAGGTGGAGTGGGCGTGGTTCGCGGCCGACGACCCGGCGCCGTTCCTCGCGATGACCGGCGGCTGGCTGGGCCGGGGCGCGCTGTCCCTCGGGCGGCGGCTGGCGGGCGCGGCCGGAGGGGCGGCGCGCCCCGGCCCGCGGAGCCGGATGCCCGTGACGTCCGGGGGGCACCGGCCGCACGACCCCGGGAAGCACCAGAAGCACGAGACGAGAGTGAGCGGTGAGGCGACATGCATGACCTCGTAGTGGTGGGCGCCGGCCCGTACGGACTGTCGGTCGCCGCCCACGCCGCGGCGGCCGGGCTGGACGCGCGGGTCCTGGGCCGCCCGATGGCGTCCTGGCGCGACCACATGCCGGCCGGGATGTTCCTGAAGTCGGAGCCGTGGGCCACCGACCTGTCCGAGCCGGGCCGGCGGCGGACCCTCGCCGCCTACTGCGCCGATCAGGGCCTGCGCGCGGAGCACGGCGTCCCGCTGCCGGTGGACACGTTCGCCCGGTACGGCACGTGGTTCGCCCAGGGGCTGCCGCTGCCCGTGGAGGAACGGGAGGTCACCGCCGTGGCCCCGCGCGACGGCGGCTTCGTGGTGCGGACGGCGGACGGCGGGACGCTGACCGCCCGGAACGTGGCGCTGGCGGTCGGCGTCATGCCGTTCGGCCACCTGCCGGGCGCGCTGCGCGGGCTGCCGGGACCCCTCGCCTCGCACAGCAGCGACCACCGCGACCTCGGCCGCTTCCGGGGCGTGGACGTGACAGTCGTCGGCGCCGGGCAGGCGGCCCTGGAGACCGCCGCGCTGCTGGCCGAGGCCGGGGCCAGGCCCACCGTCGTGGCACGCGCCACGCGGCTGCGCTGGAACACCCCGCCCGTGCCGTTGCGGCGCCGCGCGCTCGCCGCGCTGCGCGCCCCGCACAGCGGGCTCGGCACCGGCTGGACGACATGGGTGTGGTCCGAGCTGCCGTGGGCGGTGCGCCGCCTGCCGGAGGCGGCCCGCGCGCGGGTCGTGGCCACGGCCCTCGGCCCGGCCGGCGCCTGGTGGCTGCGCGAACGGTTCGAGGGCGTCGTTCCGGTGCGGCTCGGTCTGCGGGTGCTGCGCGCCGAGCCGGCCGGGTCCGGCGTACGGCTGACGGTGGCCTCGGCCGGGGGCAACCCCGAGACGTATCAGACCGGGCATGTGATCGCCGCGACCGGGTTCGTGCCCGATCTGCGGCGGCTCGACCTGCTGGACCCGGCGCTGCGCGAGGGCCTGCGGACCGTGCGCGGCACGCGGGCGCCGGCGCTGAGCGGGGGGTTCGAGTCGTCCCGGGCGGGGCTGTTCTTCGCCGGGCTGCTGAGCGCGCCGTCCTTCGGCCCGGCGATGCGGTTCGTGCACGGCGTGTCGTTCACCGCGGGGCGCCTGGTGCGGCACCTGCGGGACGTGCCGGGACGGCGGTCCGCCGCCGCCCCGCGCATGCCGGGCCAGGGCGCGGACCGGCCCGCCGGGCTGAGCCGCCCCGCCGCCCGGTAGGACCCGCGCGGCTCAGCCCGCGAGCCGCGCCGCCAGCGCCTTGGCCTTGGCGCGGGCCTCCTCGTGGGCCTGGGCCAGGGAGGCGTCGGCCGCGTCGGTGAGGTGCGCCATGGCCGGGGTCGTCCGGGCCAGGGTCAGCTCGGGAACGACGAACTGCACGTCCATGCCGAGGGCGGTGCCGAGGACGAACCGCAGGTGCGGCTCGGCGAAGTCGTTGCCCTCCTGGGGGGTGCCCGGGGCGTAGGAGCCGCCGCGGCTGGAGACGACGACGACCGGCTTGCCGGTGAGCGGGGAGTCCGCGGTGGACGCGTTCCGGCCGATGATGATCACGTGGTCCAGCCACGCCTTGAGCGAGGAGGCGATCGCGTAGTTGTACAGCGGGGCGCCGATCACCACGGCGTCCGCCGTCTCCAGCTCGCGGGCCAGCTCGTCGCGGAGCGCGAACTGCGCGCGCTGCTCCGGGGTGTGCTGGTCGGCGGGGGTGAAGGAGGCGTAGTACGCGCCGGCGTCGATGTGGGGCAGCGGCGAGGCGGCGAGATCGCGGTAGACGACGGTGCCCTCGGGGTGCTGCTCCTCCCACGCCGTGCGGAAGGTGCGCGTGACGTCGCGGGAGACGGAGTTCTCGCCGTTCAGGGAGGAGTCGAGGTGCAGAAGCGTGGCCATGGGGTGCTCCAACGAGTAGATCAAGCGGACCAAGTAGATTAGGTACTGCAAGCCCGTGCGGTACTAGTAATAACACATGAACTTACTTTTCTGCATCCACTCTCCTTCGGGTAGGCTGAAATCATGCTGGAGGCCGACGCGGCGAGAGACGGCGAGAACGGGACCGGGACCGGGGAGTGCGCGGACGACGGGCTCTGCGCGGTCCCGGAGTCCGCGCTCCGGCGCGTCTTCGCGCTGCTCGGCAAACGCTGGACCGGCGTCGTCATCGCCGCCCTCATGAGCGGCCCCGGCCACTTCGCCGAGCTGAAGCGCGCCGTCCCCGGCATCAGCGAGCGCATGCTGTCCGACCGGCTCAGCGAGCTGACCCACGCCGGCCTGGTCACCCGCCATGTGCAGGAAGGCCCCCCGCTGCGCGTCAGCTACCGGCTCACCGACGCGGGCCTCGGGCTGCGCCCGGCCCTGGCCGAGCTGACCCGCTGGGCCGAGTCGCACCTGCCCGAGGACGCCAAGAACTGCCCCGACGAGTTCCGCCCCTGACCCGGCGACCGACCCGGCGACCGACCCGGCTCAGTGCGGCGCCGCCCGGCGCATAGTCTGGCCGGGTGATGGACGACAGCGAGACGGGAAGCCCGGCCGGGGCCGACGAGGCGACCGCCCGGCTGGAGCGCGCGGTCCGCGCCGCCGAGACCGCGCTCATCGAGTTCGAGATCGCGGTGGAGACCTTCCGGATCGAGGTGGAGAACTTCTCCCGGCTCCACGAGCAGCGCCTCGGCCCGCTCTACGCGCGGCTGGAGGAGCTGGACGCCCTGATCGCCGAGGCCGTCGCCGACCGCACCGGCGCCCCCGAGGACCTGCGCCGCGCCCGTGAGGCCCGCGCCGCCGTCGCCCCCATGCCGGGCGTCGCCGAACTGTTCCAGGGCTGGCTCGACGCCGACGGCTTCGGACCCGAGGCGTACGCCATGCTCACCGGCCAGTCCGTCCAGGAGCCGCCCCGGGTCCGGCCCGGCGAGGAGGCCCGCCGCCTCTACCGCGAGCTGGTCCGCCGCTGCCACCCCGATCTGGTGACCGACGCCACCGAGCGCGACCGCCGCGACGCCTTCCTCACCCGCGTCAACCAGGCGTACGCGCGCGGCGAGGAGGACACCCTGCGCGAGCTGGCCGCCGAATGGGAACGCGGCGGCCCGGGGCCCGCCCGCGCGCCCGAGCACGACCCGGCCGGGGAGCTGTACGCGCGCCTGGAGTGGCTGGCCGAGCGCAAGGAACTCCTGGCCGACGCCGCCGCCGCGCTGGAGGACAGCGCCATCGGCTCCATGCTGCGGATGGCGGGCGACGACCCCGACGCCATGCTCGCCGAGATCGCCGAGGAGCTGCGCCGCCGGGTCACCGGGAAGGAAGCCGAACTGGCCACCCTGCTCGCCCGGTAGGGTCGGGGCATGAGCTTCGCACTTCCGGCCGTCACGGCCGACGCCGTGCCCGAGGGCGCCCCGCTGCTCGACGTCCGCGAGCCGGACGAGTGGGCCGCGGGTCACGTGGCGGGCTCGCTGCACATCCCCATCGGGCAGGTCGTGGAGCGGATCGACGAGATCACCGAGCACGCCGGGGACCAGCGGCTGTACGTGGTGTGCAAGGTCGGCGGCCGGTCCGCGCAGGTCACCGCGTACCTGGTGCGGCAGGGCCTGGACGCGGCCAACGTGCACGGCGGCCTGCACGCCTGGGAGGACTCGGGCCGGGCGCTGGTCAGCGACGCGGGGGAGCCGTTCGTCGCGTGACCCCGGCCGGGGCGGCGGCCAGCCGTTCCACCGCCGTGCGGATCGACTCCGGCCGCTTGCAGAACGAGAAGCGCACCAGCCACGGCGCCGGGTCCGCGCCCGGCCGGAACGCCGAGGTCGGGATCGCCACCACCCCGGCCAGCTCCGGCAGCTCACGGCAGAACCCCGACCCGTCCGTGAACCCCCATGGCCTGATGTCGGCCTGCACGAAGTAGCCCGCGTCGGCCCGGTAGGGCCGCAGCCCCGCCTCGGTCAGGCCCGCGGCCAGCAGGTCCCGGTTGGCGGTGAGCGTCGCGCGCAGCCCCGCCGACCACTCCCGCACCGAGCCCAGCGCCCGCGCGATGGCCTCCTGGTACGGGGTGCCCGAGGCGTACGTCAGCCACTGCTTGACCCCGGCGACCGCCGCCACCAGCCGCGCCGGCCCGCAGACCCAGCCGACTTTCCAGCCGGTGGCGTTGAACGTCTTGCCGGCCGACGAGATCACCAGCGTCCGCTCCCGCATCCCGGGCAGCGTCGCGATCGGCACGTGCCGCCCGCCGTCGTACACCAGGTGCTCGTACACCTCGTCGGTGACCACCGTCAGATCGTGGGCGCGGCAGACCTCGGCGACCGTCGCCAGCTCGGCGGGCGTGAAGACCTTGCCGGTCGGGTTGTGCGGCGAGTTCAGCACCAGCAGCCTGGGGCGGCGCGCGCCGGCGACGGCGGCGCGCAGCGCGTCCGCGTCCAGCGCGAATCCGTCGCCGTCGGCGGCCAGCGGCACGGGCACCAGCCGGGCGCCGGCCAGCCGCACGCCCGCCGGATAGGCGTCGTAGCAGGGGTCGAACGTGACGACGTCGTCCCCCGGCCCGGTCAGCGCCAGGAACGCCGAGGCCAGCGCCTCGGTCGCGCCCGTCGTCACCAGCACCTCGCCGTCCGGCGCGTACTCCAGGCCGTAGTGCGCGCGCTGGTGCGCGGCGACCGCCTCGCGCAGGGCGGGGAAGCCGGACGCGGGCGGGTACTGGTTCCGGCCGGCCAGCACCGCGGCGGACACGTCGGCCAGCAGGGCGGGCGGCGCGTCGAGTTCGGGCACGCCCTGCCCGAGGTTGACCGCGCCGGTGCGGGCGGCCAGCTCGGTCATCTCGGTGAAGATGGAGATCTCGCTCGCGCGACTCATGGCCCCACCCTAGGGCGGGGCAGGGCGGCACGGGGCAGGGGTGTGCCGTGGTGTCCGGCACCGGGCCTGCCAACGCGGCCCGGTGGCAGGTACGGTTCACGGGTCAACCCTTGAGCAGACCCGTAGTCCTGTGGAACGAGCCGAAGCATGCTGCCATCCGACCCGGCACCGGAGCACGACGCCGAACACGACGCCCTCCGCGCGGTCCGGACCGCGTACGTGCCGACGGAATCCGTCAGGCTGGGGGCGCTGTCCCTGCCCGCCCGGATGATCATCGCCGTCGCGGTCGGCGCCATGGCCGTCCTCACGGTCTGGCACCTGACCATGATCTTCCTCTTCGTGGCCCCGTCCAACACGCTCAGCGAGGACTACCAGGACACCGTCCAGGGCTACATCTACCCGGAGTTCGAGCAGAACTGGAAGCTGTTCGCGCCCAACCCCCTCCAGCGCCAGGAGGGTCTGTCGGTCCGGGCCGAGGTGCGTGAGGAGGACGGCGGGACCCGGGTCACCGAGTGGCTCGACCTCGGCGCCCTCGACGTCGAGGGCATCCGGCACAACCTGCTGCCGAGCCACACCGCGCAGAACCTGACGCGCCGGGCCTGGGACTTCTACGTCGGCTCCCACGACGAGAACGGCGACCCGGTCGGCCAGCGCGGCGAGCTGTCGGCGAGCTTCGTGCACCGCATCGCGCTGATGCGGCTGGGCGAGGCGACGGACGTGGACCTCGACGACGTCGAACGCGTCCAGCTCCGCTCGTCCACCGCCCGCGTCCCGTCGCCGGCCTGGCGCCGCGAGGACTTCGACACCGCCACGTCCTACGAGGAACTCGACTGGTGGGTCGTCACCACCGAGGACCTCCCGCGGGGCGCCCTGGCCCAGGACGACGAAGGAGAGCAGCCGTGACCGTTCCCCCGCAGCGTTCCCGGGAGACCCCGGCGGCTCCGGCGGACGGCCCGGCCGACCCGCCGTCGCCGTTCCGCGGCCTCGGCAGGAGCTTCGAC
Source organism: Streptomyces specialis (assembly GCF_001493375.1). Classification (GTDB taxonomy): domain Bacteria; phylum Actinomycetota; class Actinomycetes; order Streptomycetales; family Streptomycetaceae; genus Streptomyces; species Streptomyces specialis. Next base: position 167,551 of record NZ_LN929895.1, on the reverse strand, counting down.
GCCGCCCTCGGCCGCGGCGTCGGCCACATCACCCGGCGCGCCCTCGGCCCGTACCAGACGGCGATCGTCCGCATCGGCTTCGCCACCACGGTGCTGCTGTTCCTGCTGCACGAGTGGCAGCACCGGCACGTGATGTACGGGCCCGACGCGCCGTGGGGCTTCGACCTCGCGACCCGGCACGTCTCCGGCAACGGCGCGTTGACCGTGCTGCTGTGGTCGGACTCGACGCTCTGGTTCGAGCTGGTCTACCACCTGGTGATCCTCTCCTGCGTCGGCCTGCTGCTGGGGTGGCGGACGCGGGCGATGTCCCTGCTGTTCATGGTGGGCGTGCTGTCGCTCCAGAACCGCAGCATCTTCCTCGGCGACGGCGGCGACAACGTCATCCACCTGATGGCGATGTACCTGGTCCTCACCCGCTGCGGCCAGGTCTGGTCGCTGGACGCGCGCCGCGCGCGCCGCGAGGAGCGGGAGATCCGCGAGAACGGGCGTCCCGGCGCCGACCCGGTGGGCATCGCGCTGTGGGCCGTGATGGGCGTGCTGCTGACGGCGACGCTGATCAGCGGCGAACTGGATAGCGGCATATGGACCGCGTTCTTCACCGGCATGTGGCTGGTGCACGGCTTCTGGTGGCTGATCCGCCGCCATGCGCCGGGCGAGCCGCGCCTCGTCTCCGACATCGTCGCCAACGTGGTCCACAACGCGGCCCTGTTGGTGATCATGGCCGAGGTCTGCGTCATCTACTCCACGGCCGGCTGGTACAAGATCCAGGGCTCGCGCTGGCAGGACGGCACGGCGGTCTACTACCCGATGCAGCTCGACTACTTCAACGTGTGGCCCGAGGTCACGAAGATCCTGGTCGACAGCGGGCCGATCATCATGGCCCTCACCTACGCCACGGTCTTCATGCAGGTGATGTTCCCGTTCACGCTGCTGAACCGGCGCGCGAAGAACATCCTGCTGGTGCTGATGATCGGGGAGCACATCGGGATCGCGGTCCTCCTCGGGCTGCCGTTCTTCTCGCTGGCGATGATCTCGATGGACAGCGTCTTCCTGCCCCCCGCGTTCCTGCTGTGGCTCGGCAGCCGCGCCCGGCGCGTCACCGAGCCGGTGCGCCGCCGCCTGCGGCGCACGCCGCCCGAACCGGGAGGGGCCGGGGCCGCCCGGGAGCCGGAGCGGCAGGACCGCGCCCCGGCCTGGGCGAAGTGACCGACGACCGCTGGCGCGAACTCGCCCAGGACACCGTGCTGCTGGACGGTTTCCACGCGCTGAAGCACGCGCTGCGCTTCGGCGCGCGGGTCCCGCTGGCGGTGGCGGCCGACAAGGCCGCCGCGCTGGGCCGGGCCCGCCGGCTGGCCCCCGACCTGGCCGGGCCGCTGGACGCGCTGCTGACCGAGACCGGCGCGGAGGGCCTGCGCCGGCTGGTCCCCCGCCCGCACCCGACGGGCGTCGCCGCCCTCGCCGTTCCCGACCCGCGCCCCCCGGCCGCCGCCCCCGGGCGCACCGCGCCCGTGGTGCTGCTGGACGACCCGCGCCACCTCGGGAACATGGGCGCGGTGATCCGGCTGGCGGCGGGCATGGCGGCGGCGGGCGTCGTCACCACCGGCACCGCCGACCCCTGGCACCCCGCGGTCCTGCGCGCCGCCGCGGGCCTGCACTACGCGCTGCCGGTCAGCCGCCGCGACGCGGCGTCCCCGCCGGACGGGCCGTTGTACGCCCTCGACCCGGCCGGACGGGACATCGCCTCGGTCCGCCCGGTCCCGGGCGCGGTCCTGGCCTTCGGCTCGGAACGGGCGGGACTGTCCGACGCGACCCGGGCGCGGGCGACGGAGCTGGTCTCGCTGCCGATGCGGCCCGGCGTCTCCAGCTACAACCTGGCCACCAGCGTCGCCATGACCCTCTACCACTGGCGGGCCGGGACGCCGCGCTGACCCGCGTCCACCGTTCGGCCGCCGAACGCGGGCCGGGCCGATGCGGCGCGCTCATGATGGCCGTGGGATCGCGTTGCGCGGCGTCGAGGGCGAGGGAGCGGGAATGTGACGGACGTGCCCCCGGCGGAACCCTCGATGCTGGACGACATGGTCACCGCCGTGCTCGACGGGCACGGGGTGGTCCGGTGGTGGTCCAGGGACGCGGTCACCGTCACCGGGCGGACGGCGGCCGAGGTCTGCGGCCGTCCCGCGGCCGACCTGTTCGCGGGTGCCCCGGGTCAGGACGGGCCGGGTGGCGCGGGCGTTCCCCCGCCGGGCCCGGCGCTGCTGCGGCACCGCTCCGGGCGCGAGGTGGCGGTGGCGCTGCGCACGATGCGCCTGGTCGGCGGCGGCGAGGGGCCCGAGTTCCTGCTGCTGGCCGTCGCGGAGCGCAGCCTGACCCCCGGCCGGGAGGGCGACCGGGCCGCGACCCTGGTGCGCGCCCTCCTCGGCCCGCACCGGGTCGGGGCCGCCATCCTCAACGGGGACCTGCGGGTCGTCCGCGCCAACGCCGACGCCCCGCCCCGCGGCCTGTCCGCGGCCGTCGGGCGCGGCCTGTGCGACCTGATGTCGCCGCCGGACACCGAGGTCGAGAAGACGGCCCTGCGGCGGGTCCTGGACACCGGCGACCGGGCCGTCGGCTGGGAGGAACGGGTCCGCGCCCCGCACGCGGCGCTCTGCCTGGACGACGCCACCGGCCGCGCGGCGGGCGTCGTCGTCCTCTACATGGACCCGATGGGGAAACGGCGCCGCCGCCGGCACTACGAGGCCCGGTACCAGGCCGCGATCCGCATCGGCCGTTCCCTCGACGTCGTCGGCACCGCCGAGGACCTCGTGGACGTCCTGCTGCCCTCGATGGCCGATCTGGTGAGCGTCTCCCTGGCCGAGGCCGTGCTGCGGGGGGACGACCCGCCCGCCATCACCGGCGGCGGCGACCAGCACCAGCGGCGGGGCGCGGTCGGCTCCTCGTCCGGCCCGTGGCCCGCGACGCTGCTGCCCCTGGGGGCGGCGATGCCGCCGCTGCCCGACAGCCCGGAGACCCGGGAGGTCCAGCACGGCGGGACGATCATGGTGTCCGACCGGGAGGCCGCCATCCACTGGCTGGGCGATCCCGAACTCGTGCGGGCGTACGTCCCGGAGGACGGGCACTCGGTGGCGGTCGGCCCGCTCTTCGCGCGCGGGCTGCTCCTCGGCATGGTGCTGCTGTGGCGCACCGGGCGGCAGCCGGAGACGTTCACCGACGAGGACGTGGAGCTGCTGCGGGAGATCGTCTCCCGGGCGGCGATCGCCGTGGACAACGCCCGCAGGTACCGGCGGGAGCACCGGGCCGCGACCGCGCTCCAGCAGCGGCTGCTGCCGCGCGCCACCCGGGACACGCCGGGCGCCGAGACGGTCGGCGGGTACGTGCCGGCCGGGGGCGGGGCCGGGATCGGCGGGGACTGGTTCGACGTGATCCCGCTGCCGTCGCTGCGGGTGGCGCTGGTGGTGGGGGACGTGATCGGGCACGGGCTGCACGCCACGGCGACGATGGGGCGGCTGCGGACCGCCGTGCAGACGCTGGCCGATCTGGAGCTGGACCCGGGGGAGCTGCTCACGCACCTGGACGATCTGGTGCAGCGGCTGGCCGCCGAGGCCGCGCCCCGGGACCGCGACAGCGTCGGCGGCACGCTGCTGTACGCCGTGTACGACCCGGTCACCCACGAGTGCGCGATGGCCTCCGCCGGGCACCCGGCGCCGGTCCTGCTCCGCCCGGACGGCGCGACCGAGCTGGTCCCCCTCGACCCCGGGCCGCTGCTCGGCGTCGGCGGCATGCCGTTCGAGGTCACCGAGACCCGTCTGGAACCCGGCACCGTGCTGGCGCTCCACACCAACGGCCTGACCGCGCTGCACGGCCCCGACACCGAGGCCGGCACCCGGCGCGTGACGCGGCACCTCGCCGCCCTGGGGCCCGGCGCGCCGCTCGACACGGTCGTCCGGGAGCTGCTGGCCGGCGCCACCGACCCGCCGCGCCGTGACGACGTGACGCTGCTGCTGGCGCGGGGGCGGGGTCTCGGCCCCGACACCGTCGCCGACTGGGACGTCGCCAGCGACCCGGCGTCGCTGGCGGAGGTCCGCCGGGCGGTCACGGGACGGGTGGTGGCGTGGGGCCTGGAGGCGTTGTCGTTCACCACCGAGCTCATCGTCAGCGAGCTGGTCACCAACGCGATCCGGCACGCCGAGGGCCCGTACCGGGTGCGGCTGATCCGTGACCACGTGCTGGTGACCGAGGTGTCGGACCGCAGCAACACGCAGCCGAGGATGCGCCGCGCCCGGGTCGGTGACGAGGGCGGGCGCGGCCTGTTCCTCGTCGCGCAGCTCGCCGAACGCTGGGGCTCCCGCTACGGGCACGCCGGGAAGACGGTCTGGGCCGAGCAGCCCCTGCCGCACGGCGCCGCCGGGCCGTGAGCCTCCTCACCGGGTCCGGCGGCGCAGGAACCCGGCGCCCAGCGCGATCAGCCACAGGCTCCAGAGCACGTACCCGGCGAAGTTGGCCAGGTCGGCGCCGGGCGCGCCCAGCGGCACCAGCAGTCCGGCCAGGATCAACGGCACGGAGACCAGGGCCAGTACGGCGACCGGGCGGCCGATGAGCGAGGCGCGGCGCAGCGCGGTCACGATCAGGACGGTCCAGGCGGCCGTGAGCAGATAGCCGAGGGTCTCCCCGACGAGCTGTCCCAGCACGGTGTGGAACGTCTCGAACCGGTCCACCGCGTCCGCCCGTTCGGCGGCCGGGCGGGTGGGGTCGGCCGCGCGGGCGGCCAGCGGCGGGACGAGCAGCGGCCAGCGCAGCAGCCCGGCCACCTGCACCGCGGCGGCGGCCACGCCGGTGACCGCGGCGGCCCGCGCCGTACGCCCCCCGCCGGCCAGCCGCGCCGTGCGCAGGGCGATGGGCGCGAGCGTCGCGGCGCCGAGCGCGAGCAGGGTGAACAGGGCGGCGATCAGCGGCGCGTCGGCGTGGAAGCGGGTGAGCACCTCCGCGCCCGGCCGCTGGAGCACGTCCGGGTAGTCGAACGCCCCGCCCAGCAGGACGAACGCGGCGTTGACGATCAAGGCGCCGCCGATGAGCAGCGCGCCGGTGACGGTGTGCGCGGACCTCGTGGGCATGACAGGCCCCTCCTCCTGTCCGTACGCGACGGTACGGAATATCTCTGTACGCCGTACAGACTGTACGGCGTACAGAGATTCTGGACGGCGTACAGTGATCGAGTCAAGAGGAGGTCCCCGATGACGAAGGCCCAGCGCGGACGGCCCGGTCCGCGGCGCACCCTGACCGAGGACGCGATCGTGGAGGCGGCCCTGCGGCTGCTCGACCGGGGCGGCGCCGACGCCGTCTCGATGCGGGCCATCGCCGCCGAGACCGGGTGCGCGCCCAACGCGCTCTACACGTATTTCCCCGACAAGGCCGCCGTCCTGCGGGCCATGGCCGACCGCCTCCTCGGCGAGTACGACCTCGATGCCCTGACCGACCCGGCCGTGCCCTGGCGGCAGCGGCTGCACGACCTCGCCCTGCGGCTGCGGTCCCGCCTGCTGGCCCACCCCGGCGCCACCGCCGTGCTGCTCGGCGCGCCCATGGACGGACCCCGCGCCCTCGCCCTCGGCGAGGCGCTGCTCGGACTCCTCGCCGAGGGCGGCCTCGGCGAACGCGACGCCGCCCGCGCCTCGTACGTGCTGATCGTCCACGTCCTCGGCTCGGTCGCGCTGGAGGCCGCCGAACTCGACCCGACCCGCCCCCTGCCTCCTATACACCTCTCACGCTCCCCACCAAAGGGGTTGCCAACCCATCCCGGGTGTCCGCCCCGAACTTGAACAATCGAGCGACCAACTCGCCAGCACACCGCAGACGCGCGCTGTACGCCCAATAATTCCGGATAACGCTTGCTACCTTCTTTTTTTTTCAACCAGAAGCCGGTATACAACCTTTCTGCTTGTCTCAGGGGCCGGGAAATGTGTATAAGTGACAGACACCGACCGCGTCGCGGCCCGCCGGGCGGCCTTCGACGCGGTCCCCGCCGACACCTACCCGCGCACCGCCGCCGGCGCGGACGTCATGGCCCGGTACGTCACCACCGACCAGTTCCGCTGGGGCCTGGACCGCGTCCTCGACGGCCTCACCGCGCCGCCCCGGTGAGGACGCCGCCCGGCTCCGTCACCCCGGGGCCTGGCGGGAATCCGTCGAACTCCGGCATTCTTGCCACTTCCAGGGTCTGACCTGCGGGATTACGGTCACCACCGTGTCCAAGTTCCTGCTCAGCATCCACGTCCTCGCCGCGATCGTCGCCGTCGGACCGGTGACCGTCGCGGCCAGCATGTTCCCCGCCTCCGTCCGCGACGGCGGGAATCCCGCGGTCGCCGCCGTGCTGCACCGCGTCTGCCGGGTCTACGCGGTGTTCGGCGTCACCGTGCCCGTCTTCGGGCTGGCGACCGCGCTCAGCATGGACGTCCTCACCGACGCGTGGCTGCTGGTGGCCATGGCGCTGACGGCCGTCGCCGCCGCCGTCCTGTTCGCCGCCGTGCTGCCCGCCCAGCGCACCGCCCTCGCCGGAGGACCCGCGAACACCGCCCGGCTCGGCATGACCACCGGCGTGTTCAACCTGCTGTGGACGATCGTCGTCGTCCTGATGATCGTCCGCCCCGGCTCCTCGACGGGAGCGTGACACCATGTCGCCGCTGCTGCGCGCCGCCGCCGTCGTCGAGGCCGTGTCACTGGCCGTCCTGCTGGGGAACCTGCTCACCGTCCACCACGCGACGGTCGCCTCGGTCGCCGGACCGGTGCACGGGTCGGCGTATCTCGTCGCCATCGCCGCCGCGTTCACCGGCGAGGACATGCCCAGGGCCGCGCGCCCGCGCGTGTTCGTGCCCGGCGTCGGCGGACTGTGGGCGCTGCGGACCCGGCCCGCCGTTCAGGACGACGACGCCCGGAACGTCCGCCGGTAGCCCAGGGGGCTGGTGCCCACCAGGGACTTGAACTTGTCGCGGAACGCCGTCGGCGAGCCGAACCCCACCTGGCGCGCGATCCGTTCGACCGAGTCGCCCGTCGTCTCCAGCAGATACTGCGCCCGCCGGACACGCGCCCGGTACAGCCACTGCAACGGCGTGGTCCCGGTCTGCTCGCGGAAGCGCCGGTTGAGGGTGCGCGGCGACAGTTTGGCGCGGCGGGCGATGTCGTCCAGCCGCAGCTCGCGGTGGGCGTTCTCCCGCATCCACCGCAGCACCGGCTCCAGCGAGGCACCGTCCGGGTCGGGCTCCGGGTGGGCGATGAACTGCGCCTGCCCGCCGTCCCGTTCGAGCGGCATCACGGAGAAACGGGCCGCGTCGGCGGCGACCGCCGAGCCGTGGTCGCGGCGGATCATGTGCAGGCACAGGTCCAGCCCGGCCGCCGCGCCGGCCGAGGTGAGGAACTGCCCGTTGTCCACGTACAGAACGTCCGGGTCCACCGTGATCCGCGGGTAGCGGCGGGCCAGTTCCGCCGTCCCCAGCCAGTGGGTGGTGGCGCGCAGCCCGTCCAGCAGCCCCGTCGCGGCGAGGACGAACGTGCCGACGCAGATCGTCGCGATCCGCGCGCCCCGGTCCGCCGCCGCCCGCAGCGCGACGGTCAACTCCTCCGGCACGGGCGCGAGCGGGTCGGCGACGCCGGGCAGCACGACGGTGTCGGCCGTGGCCAGCGCCTCCAGGCCGTGCGGGACCCGGAGCGTGAACAGGCCCGCGTCCACCTCGGCGACCGTGCCGCAGACGACCACCCGGTAGGCCGGAACGCCTCCCGGCAGCATGGCCGCCCGGCCGAACGACTCGACGGGCGTGGCCAGATCGAAGGGGATGACGCCCTCCAGGGCGACCACCGCGACCGTGTGCGTCACCGCCGCCTCCCGGCCGTCAGGCGGGCAGCACGCCGGCGGCGCGCGCCGAGGCCAGCCACTGCGGGAACTCGTTCATCAGCGCGTCGTACAACTCCTCGGCCGGCACGGCGCGCGGGTCGGCACCGGCCGCGAAGAACCCGGCGTTGTCCACGGCGCGGCCGGACAACTCGTCCAGCCTGCGCAGGAAGGTGAACGGGTCGTCGCCGAAGCCGACGAACTGCCAGAACAGCGGCAGCGTAGAGACCTCCGCGAGCAGCGCCGCCGTGGCGCCCTTGTCCTTGGGGGCGCCGTCCGTCTGGAAGACGACGAACGCCGGGTCCTTCGTGCCGGACGCCTGGTAGTGGTCGAGGACGGCCCGCATCGCCTTGGCGTAGAACGTCCTCCCCATGTGCCCCAGGCCCTCGTGGATCTCGGCGACCCGCCCCCGGTGCGCGCCCAGCACGAGATCGGCGCGGGTGTGGACGTCGGTGGAGAAGAAGACGGTCGGCACCACGCCGTCGTCGTCGAAGTGCGCGGCCAGGCTCAGCACTTGCTCGGCCAGGTGCTGCACGGTGCCGTCCTGGTAGAAGGACTTCATCGAGCCGGACCGGTCCAGGACGAGATACACGGCGGCGCGCACGCCCAGCAGCCGCCGCTTGCCGAGGCTGACGCCCGCCGACTTGTACAGGTCCACCAGATCGGGGGCGGTGGCGGTGACCTTCTCCAGGTTTATCGGGCTCATGGGGGCGGGCGTCCTCGCTTTCGGTCGCGGTCACGGTGGTGGTCGCGCGGGCCGTTCCTCCGCGCTCCCAGGGTCGCAGCCTCCCATGTCCGCTCACGGTCGCGGGGTCGAACGCGTGGACCTTTCTCACCCCGTGGGCGTCCCCCGAAGGAGTTTTCCGTTGCGCAAGGCGGCGGAAAGACGTCACCGGCCGACACGGAAAGCCCCCACAGTGGTCCCCGGCACAACGCGGAACGGAACGCGAGGGAGCCGTGATGGCCTGGGCTGACGACGCATGCGTGGTCGACATGAGGAGTGGCAGGATCGGCCGGATCACCGGCCGGACCGGTGCGCGGCTCAGGCTCCGCCCGCTGGCCGGCCGCGGCCGGCCCTGGGCCTGTCCGGCCGACGCGGTCCGCGCGGCCACCGAGTGGGAGCAGCGCAACGCCGACGTGCTGGACGCCAACTGGCGTTTCTGGCGGGCCGGCACCCAGCCGAGCGGCCGATGACCCGTCCCGGGGCGGTGATTTCCGGCCGGTGGCCATCAACTACGCTGCCGCGTGACGGGGTGACGCAAGCGGACGCCGCGACACCGGGGAGCTCATGCGGTACGACCAGTGGCGGATGCCGGACCGGTCGGAGGCCGAGGAGTTCATCCGGCTCTTCCACGCCGAACACCCCGACCAGCCCGTGCCCTTGCTGACGCGCCTGCGCCAGGTCGCCGACCACCTGGACAGGTACGGCACCTACCGCCACACCCGCGCCGAACTCGACTTCGGGGCCCGCGTCGCCTGGCGCAACTCCAGCCGCTGCATAGGCCGGTTGTACTGGCAGAGCCTGCGCGTCATCGACCGCCGCAACGCGGTGACCCCCGACGACATCCACGCCGGTCTCTGCGACCACCTGCGGCTGGCGACCAACCACGGGCGGATCCGCCCGGTGATCTCGGTCTTCGCGCCCGCCACCCCGTTCCGTTCCGCGCCCCTGGTGTGGAACAGCCAGCTCATCCGCTACGCCGGCTACCGCGCCGCGGACGGCACCCCCATCGGCGACCGGGCCCAGACCGGCTTCACCGACACCGTGCGCCGCCTGGGCTGGCGGGCGCCGGGCGGCTGGTTCGACATCCTGCCGCTGGTCATCCAGACCCATGGCGACAAGCCGCAGCTCTACGAGATCCCCCGCGAGCTGGTCCTCGAAGTGCCGCTGAGCCACCCGGACTTCCCCCGCTTCGCCGAACTGGGCCTGCGCTGGTACGCGGTGCCCGCCGTCTCCCACATGCGGCTGCGGATCGGCGGCGTGGACTACCCGCTCGCCCCGTTCAACGGCTGGTACATGGGCACCGAGATCGGCGCCCGCAACCTCGTGGACCCCGACCGCTACGACCTGCTGCCCGTCGTCGCCCGCCTCCTCGGCCTCGACACCCGCTCGGAGTCCACCCTGTGGCGGGACCGCGCGCTGGTCGAGACGAACGTCGCCGTGCTGCACTCCTTCCAGGCGGCCGGCGTCAGGATCACCGACCACCACACCGAGTCCCGCCGCTTCCTCACCCACCTGGCGCGCGAGGAGGCGCAGGGCCGGACCGTGCCCGCCGACTGGAGCTGGATCGTGCCCCCGCTCTCCGGCGGCGTCACCCCGGTCTTCCACCGCTACTACGACGCAGCGGAGCTGAGCCCGAACTTCCACCTCGACGAGGACGCCAGGGCCCGGGCCAACGGCACCTGCCCGGTGGGACCTTGACCAGGCGCCCGGCCCCCGGCGCACCGTCGGCGGGAACGCGCCGCGACCACGGCGTCCGCGCGGCGCGCGACGGCGGGTACGGTGCCGGTATGGCACCCCGACAGTCCGCGCAGGCCGCCCCGCACGACGCCCTGATCCTGGCCGGCGGCGCCGCGCGGCGGCTCGGCGGCGCGGACAAGCCCGGTGTCCGGATCGGCGCCCGCACCCTGCTGGACCGGGTGCTCGCCGCCTGCGCCGGGGCCGGCGCGGAGCGCCGCGTCGTCGTCGGCCCACGCCGCCCCACCGCCCTGCCCGTCGTGTGGGCGCGCGAGGACCCGCCGGGCGGCGGCCCGCTGGCGGCCCTCGACGCCGGGCTGGGCCACACCACCCGGCCCCTGGTCACCGTCCTCGCCGCCGACCTGCCGTTCCTCGCCCCGGAGACCCTCCGCGCGCTCCTCGACCTCCCGCCCGACGCCGGCGGCGCCCTGCTGACCGACGGCTCCGGCCGCGACCAACCGCTCACCGCCGTCTACCGCGCCGAGCCGCTCCGCCGCGAACTCGCGCTGCTGCGCGCCGAGTACGGCACCCTCGCCGGGCTGCCGCTGCGGCTGACCCTCGCCAACCTCACGCTGCGGCGCGTGGCGACCCCCGGCAGCCTCGACTGCGACACCTGGACGGACATCGCCACGGCCCGCGCCAGGATCAGGGACGATGGGTCCGTGCTGGACGAATGGATCGCCGCGGTCAAGGCCGAACTCGGCATCGACCCCGACATGGACACCACCGCGCTGCTCGCCGCCGCCCGCGACGCCGCCCACGGCGTGGCCCGCCCGGCCGCTCCGCTGACGACCTTCCTCATGGGCTACGCCGCCGCCCTCCACGGCATCACCCCCGCCGACGCGGCCCGCAGGATCTCCGCGCTCAGCGAGACCTGGCGACAGGAACAAGAACAGGACCAGGCGCGGGAACAGGACCGGCGGCCGGACCCCCAGCCGGAGCAGCGGAGGCCGCAGCCGTGATCGACGAGTTCGACGACGCCCTCGCGCTCGCCAACGGCCCTGTATTTTATACACACGTCGCGCTTCCCGGTAAGGGGACAGCGAACTTATCCTGCATCCGCTGCTTTCCTCAGTTCCGCTTTTTTTTTTTCCAAGCAGAAGCCGGCATCCGAGATTTCTGCCTGTCTCGTGGGCTCGGGGATGTGTATAAGAGCCAGCGGCTGCGCGCTCGTCAGCCCCGCCTGGGACAGCGCCCGCGCCACCGCGCACCGCTGCGTCCGCCCGCTGCCGCCGCGCCGCCTGCCGATCGACCTCGCGCTCGGCCACACGCTCGCCGCGCCCCTGACCGCGCTCACCGACCTGCCCGCGTTCGACACCTCCGCCATGGACGGCTGGGCCGTCGCCGGCCCCGGGCCCTGGCGGCTGACCGACGCCACCGGCGCCCTGGCCGGCGCCCCCGCCGTCCGCGCCCTGACCGACGGCGAGGCGGTGCCGATCGCCACCGGCGCCCGCATCCCGGAGGGCACCACCGCCGCGCTCCGCTCCGAGCACGGCACCACCGCCGGGGACCGGCTGCGCGGCACCACCCCGCAGCCCGGCGCCGACATCCGGCCGCGCGGCCAGGAGTGCCGCACCGGCACCGAGCTGCTCGCCGCCCGCCCCCCCCTGACCCCGGTGACCCTCGGCCTGCCCCCCGCCGCCGGGTACGACCAGCTCCCGGTCCGCCCCCGGCCGCGCGTCGAGGTGCTGATCCTCGGCGACGAACTGCTCTTCCGCGGCCTGCCGCACGACGGCCGCATCCGCGACGCGCTCGGCCCGATGACCGGCCCCTGGCTCGTCGCCCTCGGCGCCCAGGTCCTGGTCACCCGCCGCCTCGGCGACGACGCCGACGCCCTGCGCGAGGCGGTCGCCACCAGCCGCGCCGACCTCGTCGTCACCACCGGCTCCACCGCCGCCGGGCCCGTGGACCACCTGCGCGCGGTGCTGCGCCGCCTCGACGCCCAGCTCCTCGTCAGCGGCGTCGCCGTCCGCCCGGGACACCCCATGCTGCTGGCCGAACTCCCCGGCGGCAGGCCGCTGGTGGGCCTCCCCGGCAACCCGCTGGCCGCCGTCTCCGGACTGCTGACGCTGGCCGCGCCGCTGCTGTGCGCGCTGGCGGACCGGCCGATGCCCGCCGAGCGGCGCGCCGCCCTCACCGACGCGGTGCGCGGCCACCCCAGGGACACCCGGCTGGTGCCGGTCGACACGCCCGAGCCGGGCCACGCCAGGCCGCTGAGCTACGCCGGCCCGGCCATGCTGCGCGGCATCGCCGCCGCCTCCGCCCTCGCGGTCGTCCCGCCCGGCGGCGCGGAGGCCGGTGACCGCGTCCGCCTGCTCGACCTCCCCCGCGCATGAGATTCCCCGGCTCCCAGCCCCCGCGCGGCGAACCGGACGACCAGACGTCCGGCGTCCACCTGCCCCGTTATCTGGCGGGCCCGCTGGTCCAGGTGATCCGGCGGCTGTGCATGGCGGGCGCCGTGATGGCGCTGGCCGTCGTCATCGTCTACGCCGACCGGGGCGGCTACCACGACAACCACGACGGCCACGTCAACTTCTGGGACGTCCTGTACTACGTGACCGTGTCGCTCTCCACCACCGGCTACGGCGACATCGTCCCGGCCAGCCACGGCGCGCGACTGATCACGACCTTCCTGATCACCCCGCTCCGGGTGCTGTTCCTGATCATCCTGGTCGGCACCACCCTGGAGGTCCTGACCGAACGGACCCGCGATCAGTGGCGTCAGGCCCACTGGAGGAGGAACGTGCGCGACCACACCGTCATCGTCGGCTTCGGGACCAAGGGCAGGTCGGCGGCCGAGACCCTGATGAGCGGCGGCCTCGGCCAGGACCGGATCGTCATCGTGGACCCCAGCAGCCGCGTCGTCGAGCAGGCCAACGCGGACGGCTACGCGGGCGTCGTGGGCGACGCCACCCGCAGCAGCGTGCTCATCCGCGCCAGGACCGACCGGGCCCGGCAGGTCGTCATCTCGACCCAGCGCGACGACACGGCGGTGCTGGTGGCGCTGACCGTGCGGCAGTTGAGCAAGTCGGTGCGGATCGTCGCCTCGGTGCGCGAGGAGGAGAACGTGCCGCTGCTGCGGCAGTCCGGCGCCGACTCGGTGATCACCAGCGCCAGCGCGGTCGGCCGGCTGCTTGGCCTGTCGATGATCAGCCCCAGCTCGGGCGCGGTGATGGAGGACCTGATCCAGCACAGCAGGGGCCTGAGCCTGCGCGAGCGGCCGGTCACCAAGGCCGAGGCGGGCCGTTCCCCCCGGGAGTGCGACGATCTGGTGGTGTCGGTGATACGGGGTCACCGGCTGCTGCCCTTCGACGACCCGGACGTCGCGAAGCTGGAGCTGACCGACCGGCTCGTCGTCATCCACCGGGTCCGCCCCGAGGACAGGGCGGCGGCCGAACGGACGGCCGCCGCCGAGAAGGACCGGCGCGAGGGCGGCCCCGGCTCCTGGCGCATCCCGCGCCGCTGAGGGGACGGAAGGCGATGGCGGAAGAGGTCCTCGCGGACCGGCCCGAGAGCACGGTGATCCGCGTCGGCGGCACGGTCGCCAAGACCCACGCCCCGGACACCGACCCGGCGGCGCTGGCGCTGCGGCTGGCGGTCGCCGCCCATCCGGCCGTAGCGGGCACCCTGCTGCCGCCGCTGCCGCCCGCCGTCGTCGAGCGGGCGCCCGGCGGGCGGGCGGTGACCCGGTGGCCGTACGGCGCGCCGGTGGACGGCGACATCCCGTGGGACGCGGCGGGCGCGCTGCTGGCCCGGCTGCACGCCGTTCCGGTGGCGGCGCTGCGCGCGCTCGGGCCGCTGCCGGCGGCCAGGGGGCCCCTGCGGGCCGTGCGGGCGGTGGCCCGGATGCGGCGGACGGTGGACGGGCGCCGGTTCGCCGCCGCCCGGCAGGCCGTCGAACGGGCCTGGGCGCGCGTCGAACTCCCCGGCCCGCCGGGGCCGGGCGCGGTGCTGTGCCACGGCGACTTCCACCTCGGGCAGCTCGTCCGCCACCCGGTGCCGGGCGGGCCGTGGCGCCTCATCGACGTGGACGACGCCGGCCTCGGCGACCCGGCGTGGGACCTGGCCCGGCCCGCCGCCTGGTACGCGGCGGCGCTGATCGGGCCGGAGGAGTGGAACCGGCTGCTGGGCTCTTACCAGGCGGCGGCCGGGACGACGGGCCAGGACCCCTGGCCCGGTCTCGACGTCCCGGCCCGCGCGCTCACCGCCCAGTTGGCGGCGCGGGCCCTGGCGCGGGCCAGCGTGGACGGCACGGCCCTTGAGGAGGCCGGGGAAGCTCTCGTCGACTCCTGTGTCCGGATAGCCGCGCTGCCGTAGGGTGAGGACCGCCAGCGAGTCGACCATGGAGCCGAACATGCAGTGTCCGAAGTGCCGTGGGGCCATGCACACGTACAACCGGAGCGGGGTCCAGATCGAGCAGTGCGCCAACTGCCGCGGGATCTTCCTCGACTACGGCGAGCTGGAGCACATCACCCAGCTCGAGGCCAACTGGGCTCCGCAGGCGGCCCCGCCCCCGCCGCCCCCGCAGCAGCCGCACTACCAGCAGCCCGGCCCGGCCTGGGGTGCCCCGCAGCACGGTGGTCACCACGGCGGCCACTACGGCCACCGCCGCAAGGGCGGTCTCTCCGGCCTGTTCTACTCCTCCTGACGCCGCCTCCTGACGCCGCGACACCGCGGAACGGAGAAGCCCCGCTGTCCCGAAACGTTGTCGGGGGCAGCGGGGCTTCGGCGTGCCGCCGGGGTCAGTGGGCGTGCAGGTCCCCGGACATGACGGCGGACACGAAGCCGCTCCAGCCGTTCGTGGTGAAGGCGAGAACCGGACCCTGGGGAGCCTTGGAGTCCCGCACCGGGACCACCCCGGTCGCGGCGGCCAGGTTCTGTGCCCACTCGACGCATTGCCCGCCGGTGCCGCTGCTGTACGTGGACTTCGTCCACCGCGCACCGGAGAGGTCGAACGTGCTTTTCATCAGGAGTACTCCTCCACCATCACCTTTTTGATGAATGCCAGTGAATCGTCGGGCGACAGCGCGTCGGCCCTCAACCGATCGTAGATGGCGCTCGCCGCTTGCACCGACGGGGTCGAGTCGACCACATGCCCACCGGTCCATGATTCTTCCCACAGCAGGGACGGTTCGTCCGCGAACGTCATCAGCGTGAAACTTTCCGCCGCCGGTGGTGCCCCCGTGGAGAAGGGAAGGACCTGGAAAGTGATGTGCGGGGACTCCGCCTCGCCCAGGAGATGGCCGAGTTGGGCGCGCATGACGTCCCGTCCCCCGATATGACGACGCAGACAACTCTCGTCCAGGATCACCCAGAGGAGTGGGGGAGCCTCGCGGGTGAGGATCTCGTGCCGCCGCAGCCGTGCCTCGACCTTGCGGTTGACCCACTCCTCCGAGGCCGTGGGGTGGGACGTCCGGTAAATGGCATAGGCATAGTCCGCGGTTTGCAGCAATCCGAGGACGAGGTTCGCGCTGTAGTCGAGCAGCCGCTCCGCCTCCGCCTCCAGGTGGACGTACGGCTCGAACCAGGACGGATGTTCCCTCCGGCTGATGCGTTCGCGCATGCGCGCGAAAAATCCCGAGGTGTTGAACACGCGGTCGCACGCGGCGGCGAATTGGACGCTGCCGAGCAGCAGGCCGTTCTCCACCTTGCTGATGTACGGCGGCTGGTAGTGCGTCTCGTCCGCCAGTTCCTTCTGGGTCAGCTTCGCGTGCAGCCGGGCCTCGCGGACCTCGCAGCCGAAATAGGCATAGCCGTCGCTCGATTCACTACCGCTGAAGACGTTCACCTGTTCGCTTCCCTGACTTTCCGGATTCGTGGGAAACCCCAAAACCCTGTGTTCCGGGCACCCCGGAGGGTGATGGTTGGAGTACGCAAGGTAAGTACCCATCGCTGAAGGAGAGTCACATGACGAGCAGTGAACCCCCTGAACCGGTTTCCAGTACGAGCTGTCACCCCCGCGGGGCGGTGGCGGCGTGATGGTTCATGTGGCGTTGCGGGGCGTGGAGTTCTCCGGTGCGAGCGACTGGCCGGTGCCCCCGGGGAGCGAGAGCGGGAACGAGTGGAAGACCGGCCGGTGCTGGCTCTACTGCCGCCGGGAGGACGTCAGCGTGCTGTGGATCGGACCGATCCGCACCCCGTACCTGGACGGCGAGATGTACGGATGCGGCCAGTGCATCGCCGAGTTGATGCACACCGTGCGCGAGGAGCAGCGCCGGGCGGACCTGCGGCTGCGGCGGCTGTGCGAGCACCGCGAGCTGGAGAAGCACGAGGGCAAGACGTTCTGCACGGACTGCCACCGGCAGATCTACCTCTGAACGACCCGGGCGGGCGGCGGGCGGTAGCGTCTGGTGCCATGCGTGCGATCACGATTCCCGAGCCGGGCGGTCCCGAGGCGCTGGTGTGGGCGGAGGTGCCCGATCCGGTGCCCGCCGGGGGCGAGGTGCTGGTCGAGGTGGCGGCCTGCGGGGTGAACCGGGCCGACGTGCTCCAGCGGCAGGGTTTCTACGACCCGCCGCCCGGTGCCTCGCCCTATCCGGGCCTGGAGTGCTCGGGCACGGTGGCGGCCCTCGGCCCCGGCGTCACCGGCTGGCGGGTGGGTGACGAGGTGTGCGCGCTGCTGTCGGGCGGCGGCTACGCGGAACGGGTCGCCGTGCCGGCCGGGCAGCTCCTGCCGGTGCCGGCGGGCGTCGATCTGGTGACGGCGGGCGCGCTGCCCGAAGTCGCCTGCACGGTCTGGTCGAACGTCTTCATGACGGCCGGGCTGCGCGCGGGCGAGACGCTGCTCGTGCACGGCGGGGCCAGCGGCATCGGCACGCTGGCCGTTCAGCTCGGCAAGGCGGCGGGGGCGCGGGTGGCGGTCACGGCGGGCAGCGCGGCGAAGCTGGAGCGCTGCCGCGAGCTGGGCGCCGACATCCTGATCAACTACCGCGAGCAGGACTTCGCCGCGGAGCTGTCCGGCGGCGCCGACGTCATCCTCGACATCGTCGGCGCCAAGTACCTGGAGCGGAACGTGCGGGCGCTGGCACCCGGCGGGCGGCTCGTCGTCATCGGCCTCCAGGGCGGCGTCAAGGCCGAGCTGAACCTCGGCGCGCTGCTGGCCAAGCGGGCGTCCGTCACCGCCACCTCCCTGCGGGCCAGGCCGTCGGCCGGGAAGGCGGAGATCGTCGCCGCCGTGCGCGAGCACGTCTGGCCGCTGCTGGCGGACGGGCGGGTGCGGCCCGTGGTGGACCGCGCGCTGCCGCTGGCCGAGGCGGGCGAGGCGCACCGCGTGATGGAGGCGAGCGGCCACGTGGGGAAGATCGTCCTGACCCGCTGAGGATGCCGGATCCGTTCGGGTGTGTGACGCTGGACACATCGCCGGACTGGGCGATATCAGGACGATATCCGGACGACATGGCGCGAAGGGTCGGGAACTGTGAGGCTGTGGGCGGGAATCGCGGTGGTGCTGGCGGCTTCCGCGCTGGCGATCCTGCTGCCCTCGACGGCCCTCGGCCATCAGCCGTCCCCCGCCCCCTCCCCGTCCTCCTCGCCCGCGCAGGCGGTCCCCGCCGCGCGGTCGGTAAGGTGCTGGACGTAAAGTGACAGATGGATGTCTGTTGAGTAAAAGGACCACGCACTATCATGGACCAGTAAAGGCGAAGTGACAGTTTCGAGTAAGGGACTGGCCGCCAACAAAGGACCCCACTATCCTCTCCTCCGGCGGCTTCAGATGTGTATAAAAAACAGCCTCGCCCGCGCAGGCGGTCCCCGCCGCGCGGTCGGCCGCGCGCCTCGAACCCCTGCGGGAGCCGCCGGCGGTGCCGGAGCCGGGCCGGTTCGCGGCCCGGCCGCAGGGCGGCGAGGTGCTGCCGGTCCTGCCGCTCGGCGCCGGACTGGCCTGCCTGGGGCTGGGGATAGGAGCACTCGGCCTGCGCCTGCGCCAGGTCTGAACCCCGCCTTGAAGCCGCCCGCCCCCGAGGAACCCCTTCTTCCGTAGCCCTTGCACGGCCGGGCGCATACTCGGTATACATACTCGGTATGTCAATCAGATACGGGCTGCTGGCCCTCCTGGAACAGGGGCCGCGCTACGGCTCGCAGCTCCGTACCGAGTTCGAGACCCGCACCGGCGCCACCTGGCCGCTCAACATCGGCCAGGTCTACACGACACTGGGCCGCCTCGAACGGGACGGCCTGATCGTCCCCGAGGGCGGCGGCGACGCCAAGCAGCAGCTCTACGCCATCACGGACGAGGGCCGCCGGGAACTCGGTGACTGGTTCAGCCAGCCCGTGGACCGCACCCAGCCGTCCCGGGACGAACTCGCCATCAAGCTGGCGATGGCCGTGGGCACCCCCGGCGTCGACGTCGCCCGCATCATCCAGGCGCAGCGCCGCCACACGCTCGCCGCCATGCAGGACTACACCCGGCTGAAGGCGCGCGCCCTGGCCGCGGAGCCCGAGAGCGGCGACGACATCGCCTGGCTGCTGGTGCTGGAACAGCTCATCTTCTTCGCGGAGGCCGAAAGCCGCTGGCTGGACCACTGCGAGTCCCGCCTGCTGCGGCTCGCCGCCCGCCCGCGCCCGGTGGAACCGGCCCCGCGCCCACCGGCCGACGCCCAGGCGCCGGCCGACGACCGGCCGAAGGCCCGAGGGGGGACCTCGTCATGACCGCCACACCCGTCCTGCGGCTCGCCGCGCTCACCCGCGTCCACGGCTCGGGACCCACCGCCGTGCACGCCCTGAAGGGCGTCGATCTCTCCGTCCACGCGGGGGAGTTCGTCGCCGTCATGGGCCCGTCCGGATCCGGCAAGTCCACGCTGCTGACCCTGGCGGGCGGGCTGGACACCGCGACCGGGGGCCAGGTCCTGGTCGAGGGGCACGACCTCGGCGCGCTCAGCCGCGCCCGGCTGGCCAAGATCAGGCGCACCAGCGTCGGTTACGTCTTCCAGGACTACAACCTGATCCCCGCCCTGACCGCCGCCGAGAACATCGCGCTCCCCCGCGAACTGGACGGCGTCGCCGCCCGCACCGCGCGCCGCGAGGCGCTCGCCGCGCTCGACGAGATCGGGCTGTCCGAACTCGCCGACCGTTTCCCCGACGAGATGTCCGGCGGGCAGCAGCAGCGCGTCGCCATCGCCCGCGCCCTGGTCGGCGAGCGCCGCCTCGTCCTGGCCGACGAGCCCACCGGGGCGTTGGACTCCGAGACCGGCGAGGCTGTTCTCGCCCTGCTCCGCAGGCGCTGCGACGAGGGCGCCGCCGTCGTCCTGGTCACCCACGAGTCCCGCTACGCCGCCTGGGCCGACCGGGTCGTCTTCCTGCGCGACGGCACCATCGTGGACCAGACCGCCGCCGGGTCGGCCGAGACGCTGCTGGCCGGCGGGGGCACCCGGTGAGCCGGTTCTCCTCCTGGCGGCTCGCGCTGCGCATAGCGCGGCGCGACGCGCGGCGTGCCAAGGGCCGCAGTGCCCTGGTCGTCGCGATGATCGCGCTGCCGATCCTCGGCGTGACCGCCGCCGACCTGGCCGTGCGCAGCGGGGACCTGTCCGGGGCGGAGCAGCTCACCCGCGACATCGGGCAGGCCGACGCGCGGTTCTCCGTGGAGACCCCCGGCGGTCCGCTGTTCCAGTCGCCCGACGGCATGGACATGCAGTTCCTCACCGACGACGACTGGGCCACCACCGCCGAACGCCCGATGGACGAGGTCGAGGACACCCTGGCCGGTCTGCTGCCCGACGGGACCGAGCTGCTGACGGACTTCACGGTCGAGGGGGTCGTCGACACCGGCTCCGGACTGCTGAACACCGAGATCAGGGAGCTGGACGCGGCCCACCCGGTGACCGAGGGCATGATGACCCTGCTGCGCGGCGGCTTCCCGGAGGGAGCCGGGCAGGTCGCGGTGACCGAGGGGTTCCTCGCCGACAGCGGTCTGGACATCGGCTCCGAGCTGCGTTTCACGGGCCGCGAGGGCGCGTTCCGGATCACCGGCGTCTACGAGCTGCCGGACGACCTCGACGGTTCCCAGCTCGTGGCGCCGCCCGCCAGCGTGCTGCCGCTGTCCGACCAGACCGCCGTCTGGGACCCGCTGCCCACCGTTCTCGCCGTGGTGCCCGGGGGCGGCGTCCCCTGGCCGACGGTCGTGGCCGCCAACGAGCACGGTCTCAGCGCCGTCTCCCGCGACGTGCTCGCCGACCCGCCCGCCGACGCGGACGTGCCGCTGTGGGCCGACGGCGGCTCCCCCGACTGGTACCGGCCCGGCGTGGACACCACCTTCGTCGCGGCGACCGTCACCGCCGTCTCGCTGGTGGTCCTGGAGATCTGCCTGCTGGCCGGCCCCGCCTTCGCGGTCGGCGCCCGCCGCTCGCGACGGCAGCTCGGCCTGGTCGGGGCCAATGGCGGCGACCGCCGCCACCTGCGGGCCATCATGCTCTCCGGCGGCGTGGTGCTCGGCGCCGTCGCCGCCGTCATCGGCGTCCTGGGCGGCATCGCCCTCACCCTGGCCGCCCACCCGCTGATCGAGGAGCGGACCGGGAAACGGTTCGGCGCCTGGGACTTCCGCCCGGCGGAGCTGGCCGGGATCGCCGTGCTGGCCGTCGTCGTCGGCCTGCTCGCCGCCGCCATCCCGGCGTACAACGCCGCCCGCGGCAGCGTGCTGGAGTCGCTCGGCGGACGCCGCGGGGTCCGCCGCGGGAGCCGCGCGCTGCCCGTGATCGGCTCGATCATGCTGGTCGCGGGGGCCGGTGTGGCCCTCTTCGGCGGCTTGGTCTCCGACCGGACCGATCTGGTCGCGCTCGGCGCGGTCACGGCCGAACTGGGCCTCGTCGCCCTCACCCCGGCCCTGGTCGGCGCCTGCGGCCGGCTGGGCCGCCGGCTGCCCCTGGCGGGCCGCCTCGCGCTGCGCGACGCCGCCCGCAACCGGGGCCGCACCGCGCCCGCCGTCGCGGCCGTGCTGGCCGCCGTCGCGGGCACCGTCGCGGTGTCCACCATCCTCGTCAGCGACGACGCCCAGAACCGCGCCGAGTACACCGCGATCCTTCCCGAGGGCACGGTGCGGCTCATCGCCTACTCCGTCGAGGAGCGGGAGTCGCTGGACGGGGCCCGCGAGGTGGCCGAACGGGAGCTGCCCGTCGCCGAGCGCGCCGACTACGGCGAGGTGAGGTCCGTGGACGCGGTGTGCGACGCGGACGACGTGCTCGCCGGCGCGGACTGCGGCACCGTGAGTCTGGCCGTGGCCCCCGGACAGCTCTGCCCGCTGTCGGAGACCGGCGCGGAGAACCTGCCGGTCGAGGAGCGCCGCGCGCTGGACCAGGATCCCCGCTGCGCGGACGAGGAGTCCCTCGGGATCGGGAGCACCACGCTGTACGTGGGCGGCCCCGAACTGCTGAGCGTCCTCGGCGTCGCGGACGGCGAGGTCCGCCGCGCCGCGGAGGCCCTGGACCGGGGCGAGGCCGTCGTCTTCGGCGACCGGTACGTGTCACCGTCCGGGGAGGTGACGCTGGAGGTGTGGCGCCACGACGCCCCCGACGGGAACGAGGCGTCCGCGCCCGACATCACGGCCGCCTTCACCGCGCACCGGGTGGACGGCGAGAGCTACGGCGTGCCGGGCCTGATCACGCCCGAGACCGCCGAGGCCGCCGGGCTGACCGTGACGGAGACCGGCACCCTCTACTCGACCACCGAGGTGCCCTCCCGGGGCGAGAAGAGCGCGTTCGAGGGCTCCCTCACGGCACTCGGCGTCGCGCCGTGGAGCTACATCGAGGACGGCTACGACGGCGGGTCCGACACGACCCTGCTGATCCTCACCCTCGCCGCGCTGGTCATCACCCTCGGCGCCGCCGGGATCGCCACCGGCCTGGCCCAGGCCGACTCCGAGGCCGACCTGGCCACGCTGGCGTCGGTCGGCGCGTCACCCCGCGTCCGCCGTACCCTCTCCGGACTTCAGTGCGGGTTGATCGCCGCCATGGGCGTCCTGCTCGGCGCGGTCTCCGGACTGATCCCGGCGATCGGCCTGCGGCTGGCCCAGCACCGGTTCGAGGTGGACCAGTGGGAGCGGGGGTGGGCCGGGGGATGGATGACCGGGGCGAAACCCGAGCTGTTCATCGAGCTGCCCTGGGCGACGTTCGCGCAGCTCATCGTGGTGGTGCCGCTGCTCGCCTGCGGGCTCGCGGCGCTCCTGACCCGCTCCCGTGTCCACCTCGCGCGGCGAGCGGGGTGAGGCGCGTTGCATGATGGGGGTATGACTCAGCCGAGGAACGAACCACCGCACGAGAACTCGCAGATCCTGGTCGTGGGACCGGACGGGATGGCGCTCAGCGGCGCCATGGCCCGGGGCGGTGGCGAGGGCGACGAGGGACAGTCGCGGGAGACCCCGCTGACCGAGATGGTGGAACAGCCGGCGAAAGTCATGCGGATCGGCAGCATGATCAAGCAGCTCCTGGAGGAGGTCAAGGCCGCGCCGCTGGACGAGGCCAGCCGGGCCCGGCTGAAGGAGATCCACGCCAGCTCCGTGAAGGAGCTGGAGGAGGGCCTGGCGCCGGAGCTGGTCGAGGAGCTGGGACGGCTGTCGCTGCCGTTCACCCACGACAGCGTGCCGACCGAGGCGGAGCTGCGGATCGCCCAGGCGCAGCTCGTCGGCTGGCTCGAAGGGCTGTTCCACGGAATTCAGACGGCGCTCTTCGCCCAGCAGATGGCGGCCCGCGCGCAGCTCGAACAGATGCGCAGGGCGCTGCCGCCGGGCGCGCTGGGCGAGGAGGGCGGGGAGCAGGGCGACACGCGCGGCGGCGCCCGCTCGGGGCCCTACCTGTAGCGGATCCGTCCGCGACGGGACGGCCCCCGGAGCGATCGGCGCTCCGGGGGCCGCCGCGCGGGTCCGCGCGGGCCGTTCAGCCCCAGGTGACGAGGCGTCGGGGGCGTTCGAGGACGTCCGCGACGTCGCGCAGCACCTTCGAGCCCAGTTCGCCGTCGACCAGCCGGTGGTCGAACGACAGGGCCAGGGTGGTGACGTGGCGCGGTACGACCTTGCCCTTGTGCACCCATGGCTGCTGCCGGATCGCGCCGAACGCGAGGATGGCGGACTCGCCGGGGTTGAGGATCGGGGTGCCGGTGTCGATGCCGAAGACCCCGATGTTGGTGATCGTCACCGTGCCGCCGCGCATGGCCGCCGGTGGCGTCCTGCCCTCCCTGGCCGTGGTGACCAGCTCGGTCAGCGCCCGCGACAGCCCGGCCAGGGTCAACGCCGCCGCGTCCTTGATGTTCGGCACCATCAGGCCCCGGGGCGTGGCCGCCGCGATACCGAGGTTGACGCGGTCCTTGTAGACGATCTCCTGGCGCTCCTCGTCCCAGGAGGCGTTGATCTCCGGGTTGCGGCGGATCGCGATCAGCAGCGCCCTGGCCACCAGCAGCAGCGGGTTCACCCGCAGCCCGGCCATGTCGGGGTCCTGCCTGAGCCGTTCGACCAGCTTCACCGTGCGGGTGACGTCCACCGTCACGAACTCCGTGACGTGCGGCGCGGTGAACGCGCTGTCCACCATCGCCAGCGCGGTCGCCTTCCGCACCCCCTTGACCGGCACCCGCCGCTCCCCGTGCTCCGCCGTCACGGCGGCCTCCGGGACCTCGGCGGCCTCGGGGGCCGCCGTGACGGGGGAGAACCTGTCCATTGTCCACATCTGCCGCCGCCGAAGAAGAGGATAGTGGGACTCACAGTCTGTGATGTATAATGCATGCAGCAGCAAATGGCCTGGGGGGTGGGCCGGTCGGCGGCGGCCCGTACGTCCTCCCGGGTGACGACACCGTCCTGACCGGTCGGCCTCACCGACGCCAGATCGATCCCCAGATCCTTCGCCAGCTTCCGCACCGGAGGCTTGGCCAGCGGCTTCCCGGCCTCGGGAACGTCCTCCCGCGCGGCCGGGACCCGGGCCCCGGCCTCCGCCGCCGGGGACGCGCGGCGCGGACGGCGCTTCGCCGCCGCCGTCGAGACGCCGTAGCCGACCAGCACCGGCTGCCGGCCCTCCGGCGCCGCTTCCCCGCCGGCGGCGACTCCGGAGGCGCCCCCGGGAGCGTCCGGGGCGCTCTCCCCGGCGGGGCCGGTGTCGATCCTGATGATCGGCGTGCCGACATCGACCGTGGCCCCCTCCTCGAAGAGGAGCTACCGGACCTCGCCGTCGTACGGAGTGGGCAGCTCGGCCGGGGCGTGGGCGGTCGCGACCTCGACCACCACCTGGCCGTCGGTCACCGTGTCACCCGGCCGGACCAGCCACTTCAGGATCTCCGCCTCCGTGAGCCCCTCGCCCACGTCCGGCATCTTGAACTCTCGGTAGCGCTGTGCCTCAGCGGCCATCGTCACGACTCTCCTCAGCCTTTCCTCAGTACGCCAAGGCGCGATCGACGCACTCCAGCACCCGGTCCAGCCCGGGGAGGTACTCCTCCTCCAGCCGGGCCGGCGGATACGGCGCGTGGAACCCGCCGACGCGCAGTACCGGGGCCTGAAGGTGGTAGAAGCAGCGCTCCGTGATCCGGGCCGCCACCTCCGCACCCGCCCCGAAGAAGACCGGCGCCTCGTGCGCCACCACCAGCCGGCCGGTCTTCTCCACCGACCACTGGAGCGTGTCGAAGTCGATCGGGGAGACCGACCGCAGGTCGATCACCTCCAGCGACACCCCGTCTTCCTCGGCCGCCACCGCCGCCGCCAGCGCGGTCTTCACGGTGGGACCGTACGCCACCAGCGTGAGATCCGTGCCGGGCCGGACCACCCTCGCCGGAGGCACCGGCCGGGGGAGGGCCGCCGGGTCCACCTCGCCCGTGTCCCAGTACCTGGCCTTGGGCTCGAAGAAGATCACCGGAGCGACGCACTCGATGGCCTGCTGGAGCATCCAGTACGCGTCCGCCGGATTCCCCGGCGCGACGATCTTCAGCCCCGCCACATGCGCGAACAGCGCCTCCGGCGACTCCGAATGGTGCTCCACCGCGCCGATGCCGCCGCCGAACGGGATGCGGACGACGACCGGCAGCTTGACCTTCCCCAGCGACCTGGCGTGCATCTTCGCCAACTGGGTGACGATCTGGTCGTAGGCGGGGTACACGAACCCGTCGAACTGGATCTCCGCGATCGGCCGGTAGCCGCGCAGCGCCAGCCCGATCGCCGTCCCGATGATCCCCGACTCGGCCAGCGGCGTGTCGATGACGCGGTCCTCGCCGAAGTCCTTCTGCAACCCGTCGGTGATCCGGAAGACGCCGCCCAGCTTGCCGACGTCCTCGCCCATCACCAGCACCTTCGGGTCGCTCTCCAGCGCCTTGCGCAGCGAGGAGTTGAGCGCCTTGGCCATCGCCATTCTCTCGGCAGCCATGTCTGTCAGACCCCCTCGTGCCCGTGGCCGGCCCCGTGGTCCGCGAAGCCGGCCAGATACGCCGCGTACCCGGCCCGCTCCTCGTCCACCAGCGTGTGGCCGTCGGCGTAGGTGTGCTCGAAGATCGCCATGCCATCGGGGTCGGGCATGGTCCTGATGGCCTCCCGGACCCGCCGGGCCATCGTGTCGCTCTCCCGCTCCAGATCCGCGAAGAACGCCTCGTCCGCCGCGTCCTCGCGCTCCAGGCAGCGGCGCAGCCGCAGGATCGGGTCCTTCGCCTCCCAGACCTCCAGCTCCTCGTCGCGGCGGTAGCGGGTCGGGTCGTCCGACGTCGTGTGCGCGCCCATCCGGTACGTGTACGCCTCCACCAGCATCGGCCCCTGGCCGGTGCGCACGTGCTCGGCGGCGGCGCGGGTCACTCCGAGCACGGCGAGCACCTCGCTCCCGCCGCCGCCGCCCCCGGCGAAGCCGTACCCGGCGGCCCGCTGGAAGAGCGGGACGCGCTACTGGCGCTCGGTGGGCTCGGAGATGGCCCACTGGTTGTTCTGGCAGAAGAAGACGACGGGCGCGTTGTACACGGCGGCGAACGTGAACGCCTCCGCCACGTCGCCCTGGCTCGACGCCCCGTCACCGAAGTAGGCCACCACCGCCGAGTCCGAGCCGTCCTTGGCGACGCCCATCGCGTACCCGGTCGCGTGCAGCGCCTGCGAGCCGATGACGATGGTGTAGAGGTGGAAGTTGTTGCTGTTCGGGTCCCAGCCACCGTGGTTGACGCCCCGGAACATGCCGAGCAGCAGCGTCGGGTCCACGCCGCGGCACCAGGCGACGCCGTGCTCGCGGTAGGTCGGGAACACGTAGTCGTCGTCGCGCAGCGCCCGGCCCGAGCCGATCTGGGCCGCCTCCTGGCCCAGCAGCGAGGGCCACAGGCCCAGTTCGCCCTGGCGCTGGAGCGCGGTGGCCTCGGCGTCGAACCGCCGGGTGAGGACCATGTCCCGGTACAGGCCGCGCAGTTGCCCGGGGGTGGTCTCCAGCGCGTAGTCGGGGTGCTCGACGCGTTCTCCCTCGGGGGTGAGAAGCTGCACCATCTCGGGGCGCGGGGGCCGCTTCCGCGCGGCGGCGGTCGTCGTCTTCTTTGTCGCGGCCCGGCGCGGCTTCGCGCGCGGCGCGGTGCGTTCCACGGTCACTCGTGCTCCTCCGTCGGTCCGGCCCCCGGGGTCTCCGGGCGGCCTGGTACGGGCTCGTCCGGTCCCGTACGGCGCACGGGGTGGGGTGCGGCGCGGACGGAACCGAGCGGTGTCGTGTCCGTTCGTGTCCCGTTCGATGGCCCCATAAGAGCACGGTATCCAGTCGGATCTCAACCCGAGAAAGCGCCCCTGACCTGCGGATTTACCTGGAAATCCAAGTAGTTGTCGAGGTCGTGGAACGGCACTGGTCCAAGCCTTGCAGGACGCTGGGACCCTTGCACGTTAACGCGGCCGGGCGGGTCGCGGGAAGAGCCGGGCAGGGCGGGAAGGAGCGCCGCCCCGGCTCCTGTGTGAGACTGGCCCTGTGGGCGAAAACGGATCAATCACCGTATTCCTCCTCGACGATCACGAGGTGGTCCGCCGCGGCGTGCACGAGATGCTCGCCATGGAACCCGACATCGAGGTGGTCGGCGAGGCCGGCCCCGCCGCCGACGCCCTGTCCCGCATCCCCGCCGTCCGGCCCGACGTGGCCGTGCTCGACGTCCGGCTCCCCGACGGCAGCGGCGTCGAGGTCTGCCGCGAGGTCCGCTCCCGCGACGAGTCGATCCGCTGCCTGATGCTCACCTCCTACGCGGACGACGAGGCGCTGTTCGACGCGATCATGGCCGGTGCCTCGGGGTATGTCCTCAAGGCGATCCGGGGGACGGAGCTGCTGTCCGCCGTCCGCGACGTCGCCGCCGGCAAGTCGCTGCTCGACCCCGACGCGACCCAGCGCGTCCTGGCCCGCCTGCGCGGCGGCCCCGGCGAGGGCGACGACCGGCTGGCCCGGCTCACCGACCAGGAGCGCCGCATCCTCGACCTGATCGGCGACGGGCTGACCAACCGGGCGATCGGCGAGGAGCTGCACCTCGCCGAGAAGACGATCAAGAACTACGTGTCCAGTCTGCTGTCCAAGCTGGGCATGGAACGCCGCTCGCAGGCCGCCGCCTACGTCGCCAGGCTCCAGGCCGAGAAACGGCGCTGAGCGCGGCCCCGCGCACGGGAAACGGGACCAACGCCCCGGCCGCCCGGGACCCCGGGGGCCGGACCGACGGAGGAGCACGAGTGACCGTGGAACGCACCGCGCCGCGCGCGAAGCCGCGCCGGGCCGCGACAAAGAAGACGACGACCGCCGCCGCGCGGAAGCGGCCCCCGCGCCCCGAGATGGTGCAGCTTCTCACCCCCGAGGGAGAACGCGTCGAGCACCCCGACTACGCGCTGGAGACCACCCCCGGGCAACTGCGCGGCCTGTACCGGGACATGGTCCTCACCCGGCGGTTCGACGCCGAGGCCACCGCGCTCGAGCGCGGGGGCGAACGGGGCCGGGGGC
This sequence comes from Streptomyces specialis, assembly GCF_001493375.1. Classification (GTDB taxonomy): domain Bacteria; phylum Actinomycetota; class Actinomycetes; order Streptomycetales; family Streptomycetaceae; genus Streptomyces; species Streptomyces specialis. The sequence goes on along the minus strand of NZ_LN929895.1, from coordinate 139,350 downwards.
CCTCGCTGCGGGGCCAGGAGGCGGCCGAGATCGGCTCGGGCCGGGCGGTGCGCGACGTCGACTACGTGTTCCCGACCTCCGGCGAGCACGGGGTCGCCTGGTGCCGCGGGGTGGAACCGACGCTGCTGCTCGGCATGTTCCGGGGCGTCAACCACGGTGGCTGGGACCCGAACAGCAACAACTTCCACCTCTACACCATCGTCATCGGCTCGCAGGCGCTGCACGCGACCGGGTACGCGATGGGCGTCGCCAAGGACGGCTCGGACTCGGCGGTGGTGGCCTACTTCGGTGACGGGGCGTCGAGCCAGGGCGACGTGGCGGAGGCGTTCACGTTCGCCGCCGTGTACAACGCGCCCGTCGTCTTCTTCTGCCAGAACAACCAGTGGGCCATCTCCGAGCCCACCGAGCGCCAGTCGCGCGTCCCGCTCTACCAGCGGGCCGCCGGGTACGGCTTCCCCGGCGTCCGCGTCGACGGGAACGACGTGCTCGCCGTGCTCGCCGTGACCCGCGCCGCCGCCGAGCACGTGCGCACCGGCCAGGGGCCGATGCTGGTGGAGGCGTACACGTACCGGATGGGCGCGCACACGACGTCGGACGACCCGACCCGCTACCGCCGCGACGAGGAGCTGGAGGTCTGGGAGGCGAAGGACCCGATCCTGCGGCTGCGCCGCTGCCTGGAGCGCGAGGACGCGGCGGACGAGGCGTTCTTCGCGGATCTGGAGCGGGAGAGCGACACGATGGCCCGGCGGGTCCGGGAGGCCATCAGGACCATGCCCGACCCCGATGGCATGGCGATCTTCGAGCACACCTACGCCGACGGCCACACGCTGGTGGACGAGGAGCGGGCCGGGTACGCGGCGTATCTGGCCGGCTTCGCGGACCACGGGGCCGGCCACGGGCACGAGGGGGTCTGACAGACATGGCTGCCGAGAGAATGGCGATGGCCAAGGCGCTCAACTCCTCGCTGCGCAAGGCGCTGGAGAGCGACCCGAAGGTGCTGGTGATGGGCGAGGACGTCGGCAAGCTGGGCGGCGTCTTCCGGATCACCGACGGGTTGCAGAAGGACTTCGGCGAGGACCGCGTCATCGACACGCCGCTGGCCGAGTCGGGGATCATCGGGACGGCGATCGGGCTGGCGCTGCGCGGCTACCGGCCGATCGCGGAGATCCAGTTCGACGGGTTCGTGTACCCCGCCTACGACCAGATCGTCACCCAGTTGGCGAAGATGCACGCCAGGTCGCTGGGGAAGGTCAAGCTGCCGGTCGTCGTCCGCATCCCGTTCGGCGGCGGCATCGGCGCGGTGGAGCACCATTCGGAGTCGCCGGAGGCGCTGTTCGCGCATGTGGCGGGGCTGAAGATCGTCGCGCCGGGGAATCCGGCGGACGCGTACTGGATGCTCCAGCAGGCCATCGAGTGCGACGATCCGGTGATCTTCTTCGAGCCCAAGGCCAGGTACTGGGACAAGGGCGAGGTGGACACGGCGGGCATCCCCGGGCCGCTGCACGCGGCGAAGGTGGTCCGGCCCGGCACGGATCTCACGCTGGTGGCGTACGGTCCCACCGTGAAGACCGCGCTGGCGGCGGCGGTGGCGGCCGAGGAAGACGGGGTGTCGCTGGAGGTGATCGACCTGCGGTCGGTCTCCCCGATCGACTTCGACACGCTCCAGTGGTCGGTGGAGAAGACCGGCCGGCTGGTGGTGGCGCACGAGGCGCCGGTCTTCTTCGGGGCGGGTGCGGAGGTGGCGGCCCGGATCACGGAGCGCTGCTTCTACCACCTTCAGGCCCCGGTACTGCGCGTCGGCGGGTTCCACGCGCCGTATCCGCCGGCCCGGCTGGAGGAGGAGTACCTCCCCGGGCTGGACCGGGTGCTGGAGTGCGTCGATCGCGCCTTGGCGTACTGAGGAAAGGCTGAGGAGAGTCGTGACGATGGCCGCTGAGGCACAGCGCTACCGAGAGTTCAAGATGCCGGACGTGGGCGAGGGGCTCACGGAGGCGGAGATCCTGAAGTGGCTGGTCCGGCCGGGTGACACGGTGACCGACGGCCAGGTGGTGGTCGAGGTCGAGACCGCCAAGGCCGCGGTCGAGCTGCCCATTCCGTACGACGGCGAGGTCCGTGAGCTCCTCTTCGAGGAGGGGACCACGGTCGATGTCGGCACGCCGATCATCAGGATCGACACCGGCCCCGCCGGGGAGAGCGCCCCGGACGCTCCCGGGGGCGCCTCCGGAGGCGCCGCCGGCGGGGAAGCGGCGCCGGAGGGCCGGCAGCCGGTGCTGGTCGGCTACGGCGTCTCGACGGCGGCGGCGAAGCGCCGTCCGCGCCGCGCGTCCCCGGCGGCGGAGGCCGGGGCCCGGGTCCCGGCCGCGCGGGAGGACGTTCCCGAGGCCGGGAAGCCGCTGGCCAAGCCTCCGGTGCGGAAGCTGGCGAAGGATCTGGGGATCGATCTGGCGTCGGTGAGGCCGACCGGTCAGGACGGTGTCGTCACCCGGGAGGACGTACGGGCCTGGGTAAAAGAGACAGCCCGATGCCCCCCACGACCCCGACGACCTGCTCGCGCGGGCGCTGCGGCTGCTGCCCCGCGTCCCGCACGGCCACGCCGCCGTGACGTGGCACGCCCTGCCGCGCGTCGTGCCCGCCTGCCACGTGGTGACCGGCGGCCTGGTGCTGCTGCGCGTCCCCACCGGCCGGGCCGGCGCCCGCGTCCTGGACGGCTCGGTGGTGGCGTACGAGGCCAACAACCACGGCGGCGACGGCCCGCCCTGGGGTGCCCAGCTCATCGGCACCGCGACCCTCGCCGACCCCGACGCGTCGCGCCGCGCCGCCTTCCCGCCCGCCCGGCCCCGCCCCGGGGACCTGGAGCCGGCCTACCTGTGCCTCACCCCCCGCTTCGCCGCCGTGCGCGGCGCCGCCTAGGAGCCGGGGCGCGCGCTCAGTCGCAGAAGCTGTCCCGCACGGCGGGCGCGTGGCGCGTCCACCAGCCGACCAGCGCGGCGGCGGCCGGGAACTGGTGGTCGGCGCGGCGGTCCTGCCGTTCGTAGTGCCAGCGCAGCATCCAGAAGTCGTTCAGCCGCTCCCACCACACGCGGTGCACGGCCGCCGCCAGCTCCACCGGCGAGGCACCGGTCGCGGAACGGTACGCGCGGGCGTAGGCCCGCACCTTCGGCAGCTCCAGGCTGCCGTCCGGCCGGAGGAAGAAGATCGCCGCCGCCCGCACGGCCTCCTCCGCCCGGGGCCGCACCGCGAGCCGGTCCCAGTCCACGATGGCCACCGGCTCCACCGGCCCCTCCGTCCGGTACAGCAGGTTCAGCGGGTGGAAGTCGCCGTGCACCCACCCCTCGGCGGGCACCTCGGCGCGGCCGGGCCGCAGATGGGCGTGGTCGCACAGCAGCGTGCGGCGCTCCAGCAGCCGCTGCTCGGCCAGCGCGTCGAAGCGGCTGCGGCACGGGCGGCTGCGGACGCGGACCAGGAGCTGGTCTATGAGCGCCTGCGTTTCGGCGGTCCTGGCCGCCTCCCGCTCGGGTAACCGCCGCGGCGACCACCGCACTATGACCTTCTCCAGCGCCCGGTGCACCCGCCCGAGCAGCGTGCCCAGACGGCGGCTCTGCGTCCGGCTGAGCTGCCCCCCGTCGCGGTGCCTGCCCTCGACCCACGGGTGCAGCGCGTAGTGGTCGCCCCGGTGCACGACGACGGTGTGCCCGTCCCGGTCGGCCAGCGGCGGGGCGACGGGCAGCCCCAACTCGGCCAGCGCCGCCGTCGCGCGGTGCCGGCCGGCCAGGGGTATCACCGCCTGCGGGTCGCCGCCGAGGTGGTGCTTGAGGAAGAACAGGCCATGGGTGGTCGCCACCCGGTACCCCCGGTTGAGCAGCCCTTCGGCGACCGGCGCGCAGGCGACGGGCTCTCCGGCGCCGTAGCGGCTCAGCAGTGCGGTGAGGGTGCGTACGGAGGGCCCGGCCGCCGGATCAGCCGGTGCCACCGGGGCTGTTGGGGTCCGGAGTGCCTACGCTGGTGCCGCCGTTCTCGGCAGTGCCTTCGTCGGTGCCACCGTTGTCGGCAGTGCCGTCGTTGGTGCCGCCGTTCTCGGCAGTGCCTTGGTCCGCCCCGCCGTTCTCGGTGCTGCCCTCATCCGTGCCGCCCGCTCCCGCACCGCCCTCGGCGGTGCCGACGTCCGTCCCGCCCTCGTCGGCCGGGGGTGTGGTCTCCGGGTCCGTCGGCGGGGTCGTCTCCGGCTCGGTCGGCGGCGTGGTCTCCGGCTCGGTCGGGTCCTGGGTCTCGGGCTCGGTCCAGTCGTCGTCCGTCGGCGCCTGGGTGTCATCCGGCGGGGACGGCGTCTCCGGGTCCGTCTCCCGGCCCTCGGTCTCCGTCTCGTTGTCCGGCGTCGACGTCTCCCCCTGCGTGGGGGAGTCGGCCGGGTCGCCGTCCTCGCCGAGGTTGGCCGCGACGAGCACGCCGGCGCCGATGGCGAGCAGGGCGAGCAGCGCGACGAGGATCGTCCGGCCGCGCCGGCCGTCGCCCTCGCCGTGGTCGTCGCGGTCGCCCGCGCCGCCCTTGGGGTCGCCGAGCAGCAGCGGCGCCGCGTACGGCCCGGTCGGGGTGTCGGAGCGGCCCATCGCCGAGGTCGCGGTGCCCATCGGCGGGGTGCCCATGCCCGCGACGGCGCCGGTGTTCCACAGGCCGCGGGTGTGGCCGCCGTGCTCCTGGAGCATCCGCAGCGCGTACTGCACCAGACCGCGCATCTCCTCGGCGGACTGGAACCGGTCGTCCGGGTCCTTGGCGAGCGCGCGCATCACCAGGCCGTCCAGCTCCGGCGGCACCTCCGGCGCCACGTCGGACGGCAGCCGGGGCGTGTCCTGCACGTGCTGGTACACCACGGCGAGCGGTGACTCGCCGACGAACGGCGGGCGCCGCGTGAGCAGTTCGTACAGCAGGCAGCCGACCGCGTACAGGTCGGAGCGGGTGTCGATGACCTTGCCCAGCGCCTGTTCCGGCGAGAGGTACTGCGGCGTGCCCATGACCATGCCGGTCTGCGTCATCGTCTGCGCGGCGCCGTGCAGGGCGCGGGCGATGCCGAAGTCCATCACCTTCACGGTGCCGGTCTCGGTGATGATCACGTTGGCCGGCTTGATGTCCCGGTGCACGATGCCGTGCTGGTGGCTGTAGGCCAGGGCCTCCAGCACGCCGGAGACGATGATCAGCGCCTGCTCGGCGGGCGGCGCCTCGGCGTCGATCAACAGCTCCCTGATGGTCTTGCCGTTGACCAGCTCCATCACGATGTACGGCACGACGCTGTCGCCGACCGGCTCCTCGCCGGAGTCGTACACGGCGACGACCGCGTGGTGGTTGAGCCCCGCGACCGACTGCGCCTCGCGCGTGAAGCGGGCCTTGGAGACCGGGTCCTCGGCCAGGTCGGAGCGCAGCAGCTTCACCGCCACGGGGCGGCCGAGCCGCACGTCCTCCGCGGCGAAGACCTCCGCCATGCCGCCCCGGCCCAGGCGGTGCGTGAGCCGGTAACGCCCGTCGCCCACAAGGCGGTTGCGGCTCCACACGGTCGGCGGCCCGGGCACCTCGCTGCCGGTCGCCCCGGGCTCTTCGTCGCCTGAGCCCGAGGCGCCTTGCTCCTGTGCCATCAGTCCTCGCCGTAGTCGCTGGGTTCCCCGGCAATCAAACCCGCTCCGGGGCCACGCTGACAAGTTGGGCGGGGGTGCCGCCGGTGCCGGACGGACAGCGCGCCTGACGTGCCGGGACGCTCCGGCCGGTCCCCGCGTCGGAACCGGTCCGTATGATGCGCGGCAAGGACAAGCGAGGACAGGCAAGGACAACGGATCGATGCGCCCGGACGCGGAGGCGGACCGGGACGCCGCCCAGGGGGAAAAGCCGATGAGTGACCACGCGCAGCCGCCTGCCGATCTCAGGGGCCGCTCGGTCGGCGGCGGCCGGTACCAGTTGCTCGACGTGCTCGGCACCGGCGGCATGGCGGCGGTGTACCTGGCCAGGGACACCGTGCTCGACCGGCACGTCGCGGTCAAGACCATGCACTCCGCGATGAGCCGCGAGGACGCGTTCCGCGAGCGGTTCAAGCGGGAGGCGCAGTCCGTCGCCCGGCTCGCGCACACCAATATCGTCTCCGTCTTCGACACCGGCGAGGACCGGGTGGACGACGCCCAGGTGCCGTACATCGTCATGGAGTACGTCGAGGGCAAGCCGCTGCGCACGGAGCTGGACGAGGACATCGCCCGGCACGGCGCGATGCCGGCCGACAAGGCGCTGCGCGTCACCTGCGACGTGCTGGCGGCGCTGGAGATCAGCCATGAGGCCGGTCTGGTCCACCGGGACATCAAGCCCGGGAACGTCATGCTCACCCGGCGCGGCGTGGTCAAGGTGATGGACTTCGGCATCGCGCGGGCCACGCAGTCCGGGGTGACGGCGATGACGCAGACCGGCATGGTCGTCGGCACGCCGCAGTACCTGTCGCCCGAGCAGGCGCTGGGGCGGGGCGTGGACGCGCGGTCCGACCTGTACTCGGTGGGCGTGATGCTCTTCGAACTGCTCACCGGGCGGCTGCCGTTCGAGGCGGATTCGGTGCTGGCCATGGCCTACGCGCACGTCCAGGAGGAGCCGCCGGCGCCGTCGTCGTTCAACGCCGCGATCCCGCCGGCCATCGACGCGCTGGTGGCGCGGGCGCTGCGGAAGAACCCCAACGAGCGCCATCCGTCCGCCCCCGCGTTCCGCGCGGAGTGCCTGGGCCTGTCCGACACGATCGCGCCGGGCGCGGCGGCGCCGCGCATCGTGCCGGGCGCGCCGCGGCCGGGCGGCAGCGGCGCGGGCGTGGCGCAGGCCGTCTTCCCGGAGTTCGGCGCCCCGGTCACCTCGCCGTACGCGCCGACCCCGCCGGCCGGGAGCTACGGCTATCCGCAGGGGCGGCCGGCGACGCCGCCCCCGTACGGCGGGGCGCCGACGACGGTCGGCGCGGGCGCGGACGGCGGCTCGGGGCGCAACAGCACCTGGGCGGTGGTGCTGGCGGCCGTGGTCGCGATAGCCGTGGTGGCGGCCGTGGCGGTCGTCGTGGTGCTCAACAACGGTGGCGGCGACGGCGGTACGGCGGAGGCGGACGGCGGCACGGGGACGGAGCAGTCCACCGAACCGGAAGGCGGGGACGACGGCGGCCGGACGGAGCGCCGTTACCAGGAGGGCGACCCGACGCGGACGATCAACTCCTCGGAGTGTGTCGGCGCGGTCGACTACGGCGACCAGGAGAACCACCCGGGCGCGGTGATGATGCCGGACTTCTACGACATCCACATCGACAGCGTGAAGGAGTGCATACGCGACGCGGGCTGGAGCTACGACGAGGAGCTGGTCTACAAGGACGAGGTCCTCAAGGGCGAGGGCATGGTCGTGGACCAGTCGCCGCGCGCCTACGGCCCGTACAACCCGGAGGAGGACGGCCCGATCGTGCTGACCGTCTCGACGGGCTACGAGCCCCTGGAGGAGTGAGCCGGACCCCGGCCCGTCAGTGCGCGACCGGGAAGCCGCCGAGGATGCGTTCGGCGAGGTCCGTGTCGCCCTCGATCTTCACCTTGTCGGCGACCTTCCTGGGCCGCACCCGGCCACCGGCCAGCCGCGTGAACGTCTCCCAGTCGGTCGTGAAGGTCACCACGGGCCCGAGCGAAGGGGCGCTGTCCACGGTGCCGTTGCCGTTCTCGTCCACCCGGACCGTGCGCAGGAACTCGACCGGCCCGTGCACGTCGAACACCACCGCCGACTTCTTCGGCGCGGCGGCCGTCTCCGCGACCGTCTTCGGCAGGCGCTGGAGCAGCACGTCGCGGGCGACGAGGGCGGCGGGGCTGGTGAGGTTGCCCGGGCGGCGCAGCGCGCGGCGCAGGTCCTGCTCGTGGCTCCAGACGTCGAAGACGCGCATCTGGAGGAAGTCGGCCAGCGCCATCTTGCCGTACAGGGGATAGGAGATGATGTCCTCCGGCTTGCGGCGCTCGTTGCGCAGTTGCCGGGAGCGGCGGATGATCGTGTACTCCAGCTCGCTGGTCATCTCGGGGCCGGTGTGGTGCCGGCGGACGTCGACCTGGACCTCCAGGTAGCGGGTGGTCTCGTCGGTGACGTGGTAGAGGTCGCGCGGCAGCGTGTGGATCGGCCGCGGGTCGCCCAGCGCCTCGCACTCGCCGCCGATCACGTGCGAGACGACGTCCCTGACCGACCAGCCGGGGCACTCGGTGGGCCGGTTCCACTCACCGTCCACGAGTGAGGAGACGAGCTCCGATATCGCCTCGATGGACTGGGTCCATGCATCGATAGACGGTTGCAGGCTCGTGTGGACAGTCACGGGACCCCTCGTGGCGGTTCGTCGCTGGGCTTGGGTGTTCACACGGTACGCCGGGCGGGCGTGGCCGGTGAATGCTTTCTGAAGACGAATCCTATGGGTCGGGCCGTGCCGCCAGCCACCTGCGGGGCGGTGGCGGGGCCGGACGATTCCGCCGTGCAGTGCGGTGCCGCCCGGCCCCTGACCTTCAGGATTACGGCCGCGTTTCACGACTCGATGACGGGGCGTCGCCAAGTGCGCGACGGTCGGCTCGCGGATGACGGCCGGTTCAACTGCCGGTAAGAAAGGCGGTCATGGCGTTGGCGAGGAGGAACGGGTCGTCCGCGCCGCAGAGTTCTCGTGCGGAATGCATGGAGAGAATGGCCACGCCGACATCGACGGTGGCGATGCCGTGCCGGGCCGCGGTGATCGGGCCGATGGTGGGGCCGCAGGGCATGGAATTGTTCGACACGAAGGTCTGGTAGGGCACGCGGGCGGCCTCGCAGGCCGCCGCGAAGACGGCGCGGCCGGTGCCGTCGGTGGCGTAGCGCTGGTTCACGTTGACCTTCAGCAGCGGCCCGGCGTTCGCCATCGGGTGGTGCGTGGGGTCGTGCCGCTCGGCGTAGTTGGGGTGCACGGCGTGCCCGGTGTCGGAGGAGAGGCAGAACGACCCGGCCAGCGCCCGTGCCCGCTCCTCGTGGCCGCCGCCGCGGGCGCTGACAGATCGTTTCAGCACGGTCCCCAGCAGCGGCCCCTGGGCGCCGGTGTCGGACTGGCTGCCGTTCTCCTCGTGGTCGAACGCGGCGAGCACCGGGATGTGCGCCGGCTCCCTCCCGGCGACGGCGACCAGCGCGGCGGTCGCGGCGTGCACGGACAGCAGGTTGTCCATCCGGGGACCGGCCAGCAGCTCCCGGTCGCGGCCCAGGTACGCGGGCGGCTCGACGCTGTGCGCCATCAGGTCCCAGCCGAGGACGTCGCGCCCGGCGAGCCCGGCCTCGGCGGCGAGGAACTCGATCAGCTCGCCCTCGCGGGGGGTGCCGATGCCCCACAGGGGCGTCATGTGCTGCTGCCGGTCCAGCTTCAGCCCCTCGTTGACGGCGCGGTCGAGGTGGATGGCCAACTGCGGCACGCGCAGCAGCGGCCGGTCCACGTTGACGAGCGCGGTGGAGCCGTCCCGCAGCGCGAGCCGCCCGGCCAGCCCGAGGTCGCGGTCGAGCCAGGTGTTGAGCAGGGTGCCGCCGTAGATCTCGACGGCGATCTGCTTCCAGCCCGCGCGCCCGGTGTCGGGGAGGGGCTTGACCCGCAGGTTCGGTGAGTCGGTGTGGGCGCCGATGACCCGGAACGGCGTCGCGGCCGTGGCGCCCTCGGGCACGTACCAGGCGATGAGCGCCCCGCCGCGCAGCACGTACTTCCCTCCGGCCTCGCCGTCCCAGACCGCGGTCTCCTCGACCTGCCGGAACCCGGCCTTCTCCAGCCGCGCGGCGGCGGTGGCCACGGCGTGGTAGGGCGACGGCGAGGCCGTGAGGAACCCCATGAGGTCGTCGGTGTGCGCGCGGTCGAAGGGTGCAGTCATGCAGTCAGGATACGAACGCGCCCCCGCCACCGCGCCGTCACCGGACGGCGACGGGCCCCGGTCCCATGGGCGGGGACCGGGGCCCGGGGGGCCGTCGGAGGCGGCGGGGCGTGGGTTAGAACGCCGCCTCGTCCAGCTCCATGAGGGAAAGGTCCGTGTTCTCGGCGAGCACCCGGTGCACGGCGACCTCGGGCAGCACGGTGGCCGCGAAGTGCCGGGCGGCGGCGATCTTGCCCTGGTAGAACGCCTTGTCCTTCGGCGTCGCGTCCGCCAGCTTGGCGGCGGCCACGGAGGCGCCGCGCAGCAGCAGGTACCCGACGACGATGTCGCCGGCCGACATCAGGAAGGCCGTGGTGTTGAGGCCGACCTTGTAGAGGGACCTGACGTCCTTCTCGGTGGCCGCCAGGTCGGTGAGCAGGACGCCGACCGTGGCCTCCAGCTCGCCGACCGCGCGGGAGAGCTGGTCGCGGGCGGTGGCCAGCTCCTCGCCGCCGGGGGCCTCGGCGAGGAACTTCTTGATCTCCTCGGAGAGGGCGGTGAGGGCCTTGCCCTCGTTGCGGACGATCTTCCGGAAGAAGAAGTCCTGGCCCTGGATCGCCGTGGTGCCCTCGTAGAGGGTATCGATCTTGGCGTCCCGGATGTACTGCTCGATCGGGTACTCCTGGAGGTACCCGGAGCCGCCGAGGGTCTGGAGCGACTGGGCGAGCTGCTCGTAGGACCGCTCCGAGCCGTAGCCCTTGACGATCGGCAGCAGCAGGTCGTTGATCGCGTCGAGGGTGGAGATGTCCTCGCCGGCGTGCTCCTTGACGATGATGTCGTCCTGGATGGCGGCCGTGTAGAGCGCCAGGGACCGCATGCCCTCCGCGTACGCCTTCTGCGTCATCAGCGAGCGGCGGACGTCGGGGTGGTGCGTGATGGTGACGCGCGGGGCGGTCTTGTCGGCGAACTGGGTGAGGTCCGCGCCCTGCACCCGCTCCTTCGCGTACTCCAGGGCGTTGAGGTAGCCGGTGGAGAGGGTGGCGATGGCCTTCGTGCCGACCATCATCCGCGCGAACTCGATGATCTTGAACATCTGGCGGATGCCGTCGTGCTTCTCGCCGAGCAGCCAGCCCTTGGCGGGGTGGTTGGCGCCGAAGGTCATCTCGCAGGTGTTGGAGGCCTTCAGGCCCATCTTGTGCTCGACGTTGGTGGCGTAGGCGCCGTTGCGCTCGCCCAGCTCACCGGTCTCCCAGTCGAAGTGGTACTTGGGGACGATGAACAGCGACAGGCCCTTGGTGCCCGGGCCGTGGCCCTCGGGGCGGGCGAGCACGAAGTGGACGATGTTCTCGGTGAGGTCCTGCTCGCCGGAGGTGATGAAGCGCTTGACACCCTCGATGTGCCAGGTGCCGTCCTCCTGGCGGACCGCCTTGGTACGGCCCGCGCCGACGTCGGAGCCGGCGTCCGGCTCGGTGAGGACCATGGTGGCGCCCCAGCCCTTGTCCACCATGAGGTGCGCGATCTTCTTCTGCTCCTCGGTGGCCTCGTCCCACAGGACGCGGGCGAAGGCCGGGCCGCAGGCGTACATGTGGATCGCGGGGTTCGAGCCGAGCACCTGCTCGCCCATGGCCCACAGCAGGGTGCGGGGCGCGGTCAGACCGCCCAGCTCCTCGCCGATGCCCAGGCGCCACCACTCGGCGTCCATGTAGGCGCGGTAGCTCTTCTTGAACGCCTCGGGAAGCGGCGCGGTGTTGGTCTCCGGGTCGAAGACGGGCGGCGTGCGGTCGGCCTCCGCGTAGGAGGCGGACAGCTCGTTCTCCGCCAGGCGGGCCAGCTCGGCCAGCATGGTCTTGGCGGTGTCGGTGTCCGTCTCGGTGAAGGGTCCCGTTCCGTATACCGCGTCGCGGCCAAGGACCTCGAACAGGTTGAACTCGATGTCGCGGAGATTCGACTTGTAGTGCCCCATGGCGACGACTCCGTAGCAGGTTCGGGGTAGTGAAGTACCTCCCATGATGCTACCCACCGGTAATAAGAAGCAAGCCGTTGTCGGACATCCGTGGGTCGTGGATCAGTACGCTTGCTCACATGTACGGCTACGACCAGTCGGGCTATCCCGGCCAGCAGGGCTACGGCGCCCAGCAGCCCCCTGCCGCAGCCACGGGCTACGGCGGTCAGCAGCTCTATCCCGAACAGCAGCAGCCGGCCGCCCCCGCGGCGCCTCCCGCGCCTCCCTCGTTCACCGACGCGCTCCGGGCGTACACCTCGGGCGCGATGTCGAGCGAGGAGTTCCACGACATCTTCCTCGGCGCCAAGATCTACTGTCCGCGCGGCGAGAATCCCGGTTTCCTGGCCCTGCACAACACCCAGCAGCCGGTGATCCCGCTCTTCACCTCCCTGAAGGAGCTGCGCCGGTACGCGGGCAAGGAGTCGCGGTACTTCACGGTCACCGGCGGCGAGGTGCTGGACCTGCTGCCCTCCGGGTACGGGTTCGCCCTCGACATGGAGGGTGAGCACCGGATCGTGATGGACGCCAAGGCCGTGGAGGAGATGGTCGACTACACGATGCGCCGCATGTACGGCTGAGCGGTCGGTGGAACAACCACCGCCCCGGCTGCTGTTTACTATTCAACTATCCAGTGCGCAGCCGACGAGGAGACCCCGATGCCCGCGATCACCGTCGAGACTGTCTATTATACACATCAGACGCTGCCGAAGAAACGGAGAGGGGGGAACTCTACTCTCTGTCCGCATTTGCTCTTATGGTGTGTGTACCCTCCGGCCCGCGATGCCCCCCCTCCCCCGCCCGTCCGCAGCGTAAGAGGTGTAGAGGCGCCCACCGCCATACCCCGGCCGGTGCGCACCGTGGTCACCGCCCCGACCGGATTCGAGGGCGAGGGCTTCCCGGTCCGCCGCGCCTTCGCCGGGATCGACTACCGGCACCTCGACCCGTTCGTCATGATGGACCAGATGGGTGAGGTGGAGTACGCGCCCGGCGAGCCGAAGGGCACGCCGTGGCACCCCCACCGGGGCTTCGAGACCGTCACGTACCTGCTCGACGGCACCCTCGTGCACCAGGACTCCGCCGGTGGCGGGGGCGTCATCCGCGACGGCGACACCCAGTGGATGACCGCCGGCTCCGGGCTGCTGCACATCGAGGCGCCGCCGGAGGAGCTGGTCGTGGCCGGCGGCCTCTTCCACGGCGTGCAGCTCTGGGTCAACCTCCCCGCCCGGGACAAGATGACCACCCCCCGCTACCAGGACATCGGCGGCGGCGAGGTGCGTCTGCTCTCCACCGAGGACGGCGGCGGCCTGCTGCGGGTGATCGCCGGCGAACTCGACGGCCACGCCGGGCCGGGCGTCACCCACACCCCGATCACCATGATCCACGCGACGGTCGCGCCCGGCGCCCGGATCGCGCTGCCCTGGCGCCCGGACTTCAACGCGCTGGGCTACGTGCTGGCCGGCCGGGGCGGCGCGGGGCCCGACGGGCACCCCGTCGAGCTGGGGCAGACGGTCGTCTTCGGCGCCGGCGACACCCTCACGGTGCGCGCCGGCACCGTCCAGGACGAGCCGACCCCGAACCTGGAGATCCTGCTGCTCGGCGGCCTCCCGATCCGGGAGCCGATGGCCCACTACGGCCCGTTCGTCATGAACACCCACGCCGAACTGGCCCAGGCGTTCGACGACTTCCAGGCGGGCCGCCTCGGGCGCATCCCGGCGGCCCGCACCCCCCGCTGAGACCCCGATCCCTCAGCCGCCGGAGTCCGGCGGCTCCTCGCCCAGCTCGAACCACGTCGTCTTGCCGACGCCCCGGGGGGACCAGCCCCAGGCGTCGGCGAGCGACCGCATCAGCAGCAACCCCCGCCCCGACGACGCCAGTTCGCCCGGCTCGCGGGGGTGCGGCAGTTCGTCGCTCGGGTCGCTGACCTCCACCCGCAGCAGCCGCTCGCCGCGCCGTCCGCTGATCTCGGCGACCAGCAGCGCGTCGCCGTCGGTGTGGGTCAGCACGTTCGTCACCGCCTCGGACAGCATCAGCATCGCCCCGTGGACCCGCTCCGGGTCCGTCCAGTCGTGCAGCAGCGCGCCCAACTGGCGGCGCGCGTCGGAGACCCGGGCCGGTTCCGACTGCGCGATCGTCAGCACCCCCCGCCGCACCGGCGCGTCCCCCGCCGGGCGCGTCCGGTCGGCGGGCGGGCGGCGCAGGAGCAGCAGCGCGATGTCGTCGCGGTTCACGTCGGCCAGCGGCGGGGTGGTCCGCCGGGGCGGAGGCACGTACACGGTCTCGACCAGGGTGTCCGCCAGGTCGTCGAGCCGCAGGTCGCTCAGGCCCGCCACGGCCTTCCGCAGCCGGCCCCAGCCCGCGTCCACGTCCCGGCCGCCCGCCTCCAGCAGCCCGTCCGTGCACATCAGCAGCGTCTCGCCGGGCTGGAGGACCAGCCGCGTCGTCGGGTAGTCGCTCTGCGGCAGCAGGCCCAGCGGCAGCCCGCCCACCGTCGGCCGGGTCACCACGGTGCCGTCCTGGAGCACCATCGCCGGGTCCAGATGGCCCGCGCGGGCCACCACGAGCGTGCCCGAGGGCGGGTCCACCTCCACGTACAGGCAGGTCGCGAACCGCGCGTCGTCGTCCGGCGCGTCCGGGTCCCCGGCCGTGCCGGCGGTGAGCGCCGCGAGGAAGCGCGAGGCCCGCGACAGCACCGCGTCCGGGTGGTGCCCCTCGGAGGCGTACGCCCGCAGCGCGATCCGGAGCTGGGCCATCACGGCGGCGGCCCGCACGTCGTGCCCCTGCACATCGCCGATCACCAGCGCGACCCGGCCCGTGGGCAGCGGGATGACGTCGTACCAGTCGCCGCCGACCTGGAGCCCGCCGCCGGTCGGCACGTACCGCGCGGCCACCCACATCCCCGGCACGCTGGGCGTGGGCGGCGGGCGCATCGTGTGCTGGAGGTCGGCCGTCAGCTCCCGCTCGGTGTCGGCCAGCGAGATCCGGGCCAGCGCCTGGGCCAGCATCCGGGCGATGGTGGAGAGCGTCGAGCGCTCCACGATGGTGAACGGCACCTCGTGGCCGAACGCCGCCAGCCAGACGCCGATGGTCCGGCCCGCGACGACCAGCGGCAGGTACGCCCACGCCCGCCGCCGGGTGCCGTGCGGGGCCGCCCACACGTCCGGGTACCGCCGCCGGTACTCGCCGGGCGACGGCAGGTAGACCGCCCGGCCCGCCCGCAGCGCCTCGGCCGCCGGGTGGCGGGCGTCCAGCGGCACCAGGAAGCGCGGGCCGCCCGCACCACCCGCTCCTCCACGCCCCCCTGCGCCGGCAGCGCCGGTGGGGTATACGAGCCAGCCCCCCCCCCGCCCCACCAGGACCACGGCGTCCGGCGCGAAGCCCGGCATGGCCAGGCCGCCGAGCACCCGCACGGCCTCCTCGACCGTGGCCACCTCGGACAGCGCCCGCCCGGTGTCCAGCACGAACGCCTCGCGCGCCCGCCGCTCGTCCCAGTCGGACTCCGGCGGCGGCGGAAGGGCCGGGGACACCTCGCTGATGGTCCCGAGGAGATCGCCCGGCGGCGACGGATCGGGCGCCGGCTCGCCGCGCGGCGTGCGGAACCGCAGCCGGACCGTCCGCAGCACCGCGCCCTCCCGGTCCACCACCCGCAGCTCGGCCTCCCCGACCCGGCCCTCCGTCCTGGCCAGCCCGATCGCGCGCTGGGCGGCCGTCCAGTCCTCCACGTGGAAACGGGCGCGCAGCGTGGCCTCGGGGAAGGTGGCGCGGGTGGGCGGCAGGCCGAGCAGCTCGGCGGAGACGGCGTCCGTCGTGGCCACGCCGCGAACGTCGTCCCACTCCCACACCCCGACCGCGGTGGCGGCCAGGACATCCTCGGTGCGCATATCTTCGTACTGTATGTCCATAAATCGGCGCGCGACGAGCAGGACTGGGCCAGGACGGTAGTCTGAGGCACGACCACCACGAACCCGTGTCGACGACTTGGAAGTACGATGCATCGGTACCGGTCCCACACCTGCGGTGAGCTGCGCCCCGCGGACATCGGCAAGGATGTCCGGCTCTCGGGATGGCTGCACAACCGGCGGAACCTGGGCGGCATCCTCTTCATCGATCTCCGTGACCACCACGGCGTCGTGCAGCTCGTCGTCCGCCCCGACACACCGGGCGGCGAAGCGGTCGGCGAGCGGCTCGGCTCGCTCTCCAAGGAGACCGTGATCCGCGTCGACGGACATGTCGTCGGACGCGGCGAGGAGAACATCAACCCCGAGCTGGCCACCGGCGAGATCGAGGTCGAGGTCGCCGACGTGGAGGTGCTCGGCGCCGCCGACCCGCTGCCGTTCACCATCAACGCCGAGGACGGCGTCAACGAGGAACGCCGCCTGGAGTACCGCTTCCTCGACCTGCGCCGCGAGCGGATGCACCGCAACATCATGCTGCGCTCCGCTGTGATCGGCGCGATCCGCGCCAAGATGACGGCCGAGGGCTTCACCGAGCTGGCCACCCCGATCCTGTCCGCCACCTCCCCCGAGGGCGCGCGCGACTTCCTGGTGCCGTCGCGGCTCCACCCCGGCGAGTTCTACGCGCTGCCCCAGGCGCCGCAGCAGTTCAAGCAGTTGCTGATGATCGCCGGCTTCGACCGGTACTTCCAGATCGCGCCCTGCTTCCGCGACGAGGACGCGCGGGCCGACCGGTCGCCCGGCGAGTTCTACCAGCTCGACATGGAGATGAGCTTCGTCGAGCAGGAGGACGTCTTCCAGGTCATCGAGAAGGTGATGACCGAGCTGTTCGAGGAGTTCGGCGGCGGACGCCACGTCACCTCGCCGTTCCCGCGCATCCCGTTCCGCGAGGCGATGGTCAAGTACGGCTCGGACAAGCCCGATCTGCGGGCCAAGCTCGAACTGACCGACGTCTCCGACATCTTCGCCGGCTCCGGCTTCAAGGCGTTCGCCGGCAAGCACGTCCGGGCGCTGGCCGTGCCGGACACGGCCGGGCAGCCGCGGCGGTTCTTCGACCAGCTCGGCGAGTTCGCCGTGGAGCAGGGCGCCCAGGGCCTGGCGTGGGTGCGGGTCGGCGAGGACCGGTCGCTGACCGGACCGATCGCCAAGTTCCTCACCGAGAGCGATGTCACCGCGCTGCTCGGCCGGCTCGACGCGGGACCGGGCACCGCCGTGTTCTTCGGCGCCGGCGACTTCGACCAGGTCTCGCGCGTCATGGGCGCCGTCCGCGTCGAAGCCGCGCGCCGCGCCGGGCAGTTCGAGGAGAACGTCTTCCGTTTCTGCTGGATCGTCGACTTCCCGATGTACGAGCGGAACGAGGAGACGGGCGCCGTCGAGTTCTCCCACAACCCGTTCTCCATGCCGCAGGGCGGCCTCGCCGCGCTGGAGAGCAAGGACCCGCTGGACGTGCTGGCCTGGCAGTACGACATCGTCTGCAACGGTGTGGAGCTGTCCTCGGGCGCCATCAGGAACCACGAACCCGACGTCATGTACAAGGCGTTCGAGATCGCCGGGTACAGCCGGGAGGACGTGGAGCGCGAATTCGGCGGCATGCTGCGGGCGTTCCGCTTCGGCGCCCCGCCGCACGGCGGGATCGCCCCGGGCGTGGACCGCATCGTGATGCTGCTGGCCGACGAGCCGAACATCCGCGAGACGATCGCCTTCCCGCTCAACGGCAACGCCCAGGACCTGCTGATGGGAGCCCCCGGTGAGGTGGACGAAAGCCGCCTGCGGGAGCTCCACATCAGCATCCGGGACTCGGCGCGCCGGGCGAAGGCCGCCCAGGCGGCCCCGACCGAGTAGCCCGCCGGGCCGTCAGCTCGGCGGCGTCGCCGAGGAGTGGTGATCGACGATCAGCCACTCCCCGGTGTGCTTGTTCCGCTCGTAGACGAACGTGTAGCGGGCGGTGAAGTCGTACCGCTCTCCGGTCGCCGGGTCGGTGAGGTGGAACGTGTAGCTGCCGGAGTCGACCGCCGCGTCATGGCCGAGGATCTCGACGTAGGACTCGTTGATCTCGCCGGACGGGTCCTGGAGCAGGAAGTGCTCGAAGTAGTCCAGGATCCCGTCGTGATCGTGGCGGATGACGTTGGACAGGGTCGGCTCCAGCACCGCCTGCGGCGCGTACAGGGCGGCGACCTGCTCGGCGTCGCCGCTCTCCAGTGCCTCGTTCCACGTGGTGAACAGGGCCCGGATCTCCTGCTTGGTCGGGTTGTGGCCGTGGCTCCCGGCGGAGGTGACGGCCTGGACGCCCGTCGGCACCGCGGTGATGAGAAGCCCGCTGACGGCCGCTGCCGTCGCCGCGCGGGCACGGATGAAGGTGCGCATGAGCACACGATCCCCGCCCCGGGTCAAACACCCGGCAATGAAGGGCAAAGCCGGATGCGGCCCGGGGCAAGGGTCTCGTCAAAGCGAGTCAACCCAGGTCAAGCCGGCCCGGTACGACCCGACTTCACCCTTGTGAAGGCCGGTCCGCGAAGGCCGGACCGTGACGGCCGGTCAGAGGTCGAACTCGGCGGGGGAGACGCCCAGCATCGCGCAGACCTCGCGGATGACGTGCTGCTCGGCCTGCGCGAAGTACCCGTCGGCGGCGGCGATGACGACGCCCATCTGGACCACCGCCCGCGCCTCCATCGGCTTCTTCTGCACCTTGGCGATCTCCTGCATGACCTCCGACCTGCCGAACTGGAAGTTCGACGAGAGCTGGTCGGCGTGCTTGTTGAAGCGCTGACGCAGTGTGTCCGGCGGGAAGTTCTGAAGGACGTCGTTGCTGAGGATCAGCGTCTCCACGCGCTGCCGCTCGGTCGCGTCGACCGTCCCGTCGGCGGCGGCGACCAGGGCGCACATCGCCATGGAGGCGTCCCGGAACGCGCCGCTCTTCAGCTCCGCCTTCACCGCCGTGAGCTGTGTCTTGAGCGTGTTGACGAGCTGCGCCTTCGTGCCGCCGGCGCCCGGCGCCTTCGAACCGGGCGGCTGTCCGGCGCCCCGCGACTGCAAACTCTTGGCCTGGTCCTTGATCTTGTCCCACATCGCCATGCCGTCCGTCACCCCTGCTTCTCGTTGCCGTATCCGTACCCCGTGCCGGGGGTTCCAACGTGAACCTACCGGTGACCGGTTCCGGACCGGGCCGCGTCAACTCTCCCGCCACGCCGATCACCGGCCCGTGGCCGCGCGTCGGCGTGCCGGGGGTGGGCCATCCGGAGCAAGCTGGGGGTCATGCACAGTGACCGCCGCAAACTGTCCGTGAACAGGGCCGCCCTCGCCCACAAGCTCCGTTACGCCGCCCGCAATCCGGCCCGCGTCAAGCCGTACCTGCGGCGCCTGGGCCGCGACACCTGGCTGCGGCTGAGGCACCGCGACCATGTCGCGTACTACCGCGCGGTGATGGCCTCCGACGCGGCCCGCGACCCGGGGGTCGCGGTCGGCAGCCGGACGCGGGAACGCTGGCTGGCGCTGGGGCAGATGCAGTTCGACTACCTCAAGGGGCACGGTCTGGAGCCGGGACACCGCATGCTCGACATCGGCTGCGGCAACCTCCGCGCGGGCTGGCGGTTCATCGACTACCTCGACCCGGGCGGCTACTACGGCATCGACATCTCCCCCGACATCCTGATCAGCGCCAAGAAGACGCTGGTGACCTACGACCTCCAGCCGAAGCTCCCGCACCTGACGCTCACCGGCGACCTCACCTTCGACTTCCTGCCCGGCGGCCACTTCGACGTGGTGCACGCGCACAGCGTCTTCTCACACTCCCCGATCGAGGTGATCGACCAGTGCCTGGCCCACGTCGGCCGCGTGCTGGCGCCCGGCGGGTTCTTCGACTTCACCTTCGACCGCACCGAGGGCCGCGAACACCACGTGCTGCGCGAGGACTTCTACTACCGCACCGAGACGCTCGTCGCCCTCGCCGAACGGCACGGCCTGCGGGCGCGGTTCATGCACGACTGGGAGAAACTGCCGCACGGGCAGTCGAAGATCCGGGTCACCGCCGGCGAGTGACCGACCCCCGGGGGCCCGGCCGCATGCCGGGTCCGCCGGGCGGGGTATAGATGCTCCTATGGGCCCACCCGACAGGGACGAGTGCGCCGGGCCGCACCGCCAGTGCCAGGCGTGCACCGGGCAGCGCGTCGAGTTCCGCGAGACGCTGTACCTCCCCGCCTCCGGGCGCGCCCAGGGGGTGGCCGCGCCGCACGACTGCTGGCACTGCAAGGGCCGCGGCTACGCCTGCCAGGCGTTCCCCCGCTGCGCGCCTCCGCACGAGTAGCGCCGCCCGCCGCTCTTCCGCCGGTTCGCCGGTCCCGCCGCTCTTCCGCCGTTCGCCAGATCCGGTCTCGCGACCGCTGGTTCCCGTCTCGCGCCCAGAGGGTGAAAGAAGGACCGGGCGGGGCGATGAGTTCCGGCGGCCTCCGGGGTCTACCCGGGAGAGCGGATCCGGAGGAGAGAAGATGAGCGCGCGCAGCGGCGAGCCGGCGATCGAGACCGTCGGACTCGTCAAGACATTCGGTGAGAAACGGGCCGTGGACGGCGTGGACCTGACGGTCCCGGCCGGCACGGTCTACGGGGTGCTCGGGCCGAACGGCGCGGGCAAGACGACCACGGTCAAGATGCTCGCCACCCTGCTCCGCCCCGACGGCGGCCAGGCCCGCGTGTTCGGCCTCGATGTCGTGCGCCAGGCCGACGCCGTGCGCGGCCGGGTGAGCCTGACCGGGCAGTACGCGTCGGTGGACGAGGACCTGACCGGCACGGAGAACCTGGTGCTGCTCGCGCGGCTGCTCGGGCACCGCAAGGCGGCGGCCGGGGAGCGGGCGGCGCGGCTGCTGGACGCATTCGGGCTGACCGAGGCGGCCGGGCGGCAGGTGAAGACGTACTCCGGCGGCATGCGGCGGCGCCTCGACATCGCGGCCAGCATCCTCAACACGCCGGACCTGCTGTTCCTGGACGAGCCCACCACGGGCCTCGACCCCCGCAGCCGCAACCAGGTGTGGGAGATCGTGCGGGCCGTCGTCGCGCAGGGCACCACGGTGCTGCTCACCACGCAGTACCTGGAGGAGGCCGACCAGTTGGCCGGGCGGATAGCCGTCATCGACAACGGCAGGGTGATCGCGGAGGGCACGCCGGGCGAGCTGAAGTCGTCGGTGGGCTCCGGCGCGGTCCATGTGCGGCTGCGGGACGGGCGGCAGCGCCCGGAGGCCCAGCGGCTGCTGGCGGGAGCGCTGCGGACGTCCGTGCGGATCGAGGCGGACCCGGTGGCGCTGACCGCGCGGCTCCTGCCGCAGGACAGCACCGCCGGCCCGGCCGAGCTGGCGTCGCGGGCCCTCGCGGAGCTGGCCGCGGCGGGCATCACCGTCGACGACTTCTCGCTGGGCCAGCCGAGCCTGGACGAGGTGTTCCTCACCCTGACCGAGAAGAAGACCGGGAAGAAGCAGGAGGCCGTGGCATGACCACCGCGACGAAGAAGAAGGCGGAGGCCGACGAGGCCGCCGACGAGCACTACATACCGGCGGCCGACGCGCTCCAGGCCGTTCTGGCGAAGGGGCAGCGCCCGTCGCGGCCCAGCGCGCTGTCCGCCTCGATCACCTTCGGCTGGCGGGCGATGCTGAAGATCAAGCACGTCCCGGAGCAGCTTTTCGACGTGACCATCTTCCCGATCATGATGACGCTGATGTTCACCTACCTGTTCGGGGGCGCGCTCGCCGGATCGACCGGTGAGTATCTCCAGTACCTGCTGCCCGGCATCATGGTGATGAGCGTGGTCATGACCACGATGTACACGGGGGTCGCGGTCAACAACGACATCACGAAGGGTGTCTTCGACCGCTTCCGGACCCTGCCCGTGTGGCGGCCCGCCGCGATGGTCGGGTACCTGCTGGGCGACGCCTTCCGTTACACCACGGCGTCCGTGGTGATCCTGGTCGTGGGCCTGATCATGGGCTACCGGCCGGACGGCGGCGTGGTGGGCGTGGTCGGGGCGATCGCACTGCTGGTGGTGTTCTCGTTCGCGTTCTCGTGGATCTGGACGATGTTCGGGCTGCTGCTGCGCTCGGAGAAGTCCGTCATGGGCACCAGCATGATGGTGCTGTTCCCGCTGACCTTCCTGAGCAACATCCTGGTCGAGCCGGCGACGATGCCGGGCTGGCTGGAGGCGTTCGTGGACGTCAACCCGGTGACGCACCTGGTGGCGGCGGCGCGCGGGATGATGGACGGCAGCACCGACGTGGGCGAGATCGGCTGGGTGCTGGTGGCGAGCGCGGTGCTGGTGGCCGTGTTCGGCACGCTGACCATGCGGCTCTACAACCGGAAGTGACTGCCCTGGTCGCGGCCGGGCCGGTAGGCGCACATCGTCCCGGTGGTGACGGTCGCCCGCAGGTGGGCGGCGAGTTCGGGGTGGCGCCGGTCCAGGCGGCGGAGGGTGTCGCGGATGCGGGCGGTGACCGTCTTCCGGGCGCGTTCCGCCTCGTCACCCAGCCGGCGGTCGCGCCCGCCGAGCCCGGCGGCTGCGCGCAACTCGTCCAGCAGCGCGGCCCGTTCGCGGTCCAGCTCGGCGGCGCGGGCGTCGTCGCCGGTCTCGGCGGCGCGGTCGATCTCGGTGTCCAGCAGCTCCAGGTGCTTGCGGTAGCGGGCCTTGGCCTCGTCGTCCAGCACCGGATCGCCGCCGAGCGGCCGGGCACCTCCGGGGCTCAGCAGCCGGGCGGCGGGGATGTCGGTGCCGGGGTGGCCGAGCAGCGTGTGCAGGTCGCGCAGGCCCTTGGCGTCGGGCATGTGGACGGTGCGCCCGGCGTAGGTCAGGTTCCACACGGTCCCGTCGAAGCGGAACGTGTCACCGGTCCGTTCGGCCGGTCCGGCCCGTCCGGCGCGCGGAGGGGGCGCGCCGGCGGGGCCGGCCGGGGGGCCGATCCGGGCGACGCGGGCCGCGATGTGGCGCATGCCCAGCTCGTCGGCCTCGCGGGCGACCTCGTTCGACAGGGCCGCCGCGGCGTCCGCGTCGCCGGGCGCGCCACGCGCCAGCAGCGCGCGGGCGAGGTGGGAACGGGCCTCGACGGACCAGGTGCGCGCCCGCAGCCGGTCGGCCGAGCGGGCGGCGGCGGTGAACCCGGCGACGGCCGCGTCCCAGCGTTCCTCGGCGGCGTCGAGCACCGCCGACCAGAGCACCATCGGGCCGCTGATGTCGAAGCCGAACAGCGACACCGCCCACTGATCGGTGAACGGCGCGAGCGCGTCCCTGGCCCGCGCGCACAGCACGGGATCGCGGGACGCCGCCGCGGCCTGCGCCTGGAACCGCAGCCACAGCGCCTCGACGTACGACGGGTAGTCCACGTCCTCGGCGACGTCCAGCAGCCGCAGCGCGGTCGCGGCGTCGCCCTTCTGGGCCGCGGTGACGCCCTCCAGCAGCTCGGGGTGCGGGTAGTCCCGCTTGGTCAGCGACCGGTGGAACGCGTCGAGTTCGTCGAACCGGCCCTGGGCCTGGAGCATGGTCCAGCGCAGGTGGTGGTCGTACTGGAGGTAGTCCTCGACGTGTTCGTGGCCGGTCCCGATCGCGAGCACCTCCTCCCGGAGCGCCGCGGCGTGCGCGAAGCGGCCCTGGATGATGGCGATGAGGCACTGGTCGACGATGGAGGAGAGGCGGTAGCGCGGCAGCGCCAGCCGGTCCACCGTCGCGATGAACTCGCCGAGCTGGTCGAGGGAGCGGGGGGCGCCCTGTTCGAGCAGCGCGACCCAGCGCAGCGAGGCCGCGAAGTGCTCCAGCTCGTGGTCGCCCCTGCGGCGGGCCAGCAGGAGCATCTCGTCGGTCAGCGCCTCGCGTTCGGCCGCGGTGCCCGGCCCCCAGATCGCGTCGTGGCGGGCCCAGAGGCTGAACGCGAGGGCGTCGTCGTCCTGGCCGCGCCGGGCCAGCACGGCGGACCTGACGGCGAGTTCGCGGGCGAGCCGTTCCACGGCGGCCGGTTCGCCCACGGCGGGAGCCGGTCCCGTCCCGCCGCCCATCCGGTGGTGGGCCTCGGTGATCAACGCGGCCTTGAGCGGCCCGAGTTCGCCGTGGAACCCGGGGCCCTGGGCGCGGAACACCGAGAGCGCCACCCGCGCCAGCAGCCCCGGGTCGTCCAGGGCACGGGCCTCGCTCACCACCTCGTCGAAGATCCGCAGGGACTCCTGCCGGGCGCGGGCGTGCCACAGCTCGTGGGCGAACTCCAGGCCGATCAGGACGCGCCGGCGGGGATCGACGGCGGCGGCCAGCTCGTAGGCGCGGCGGTGGTGGCCGAGCGCCTCCTCGAACGCGATCCGTCCGCTCGCGTCGTCCACGGCGGCCCGTAGCAGCTCCAGGGTGCGGGCCGGGTCCAGCTCGGGCCCGGCCAGGTGGGCGTGACGGGCGAGGTCGGCGGGCGGGACGCGGTCCGCGAGCGCCGGGGCGCGGTCCAGGGCCCGGACCACCGCGGCGTGCCGGCGGCGCACCTCGTCCTCGTCGAGCGTGTCGTGGAGCGTCTCGCGCCCCAGATCGTGCGCGAAGGCGAAGCGGCCCCCGCCGCGCTGCGTGACCAGGCGGGCGGCCACGGCGTGCCCGAGCAGCCGGTCCACCTCGGCGGCGCTCGCCCCGGGCGCCGCGGCGAGCACCTGCCGGTGGAACTCGCGGCCGAGCACGGCCGCGCCGGTCAGCAGCCACACCACCCGCTCCGGCAGCAGGCCGAGCCGCCGCCGTACCGCGTCGCCGACGCCGGGCGGGATGGCGGTGACGGCGCCGCCGCTGTGCCAGAGCCGGGCGGTCT
Organism: Streptomyces specialis; assembly: GCF_001493375.1. Classification (GTDB taxonomy): domain Bacteria; phylum Actinomycetota; class Actinomycetes; order Streptomycetales; family Streptomycetaceae; genus Streptomyces; species Streptomyces specialis. Next base: position 114,749 of record NZ_LN929895.1, on the reverse strand, counting down.
GCTCCACGAAGAACGGGTTGCCGCCGGTGCGGCGGTGCACCTCGGCGAGCAGGTCCGGGTCCGGCGCGCGGCCGACCGTGCGGGCCATCAGGGCGCCGACCTCGTCGGCCGTCAGCCCGGTCAGCGTCAGGGTGGTGGCGCGCGCCACCAGCGGCATCATCAGCGGGCGCAGCGGGTGGTCGGCCGGCTCGACCTCGGCGTCGCGGTAGGTGCCGACCAGCAGCAGCCGCTCGAACCAGGTGTGCTGGGCGGCGAACTCCAGCAGCCGCAGCGAGGCGGTGTCGGCCCAGTGCAGGTCGTCCAGGACCACGACGACCGGCCGGTGGTGGGAGACGGTGACCAGCGCGGTCGTCACCGCGTCGTACAGCTCGAAGTCCCCGGTCTCCGGCTGCGGGCCGGTCTCCCCGAGCAGGGGGGCCAGCCCGCCGCCCGCCGCCTCCCGGGCCGCCGACCACTCCCCGGCGGTGGCCGACCGGCGCAGCGCGCGGACGACCTGTGTCCACGGCCAGTAGCCCGGGGCGTTCTCCGAGTCCCAGCAGGAGCCGCCCAGGACCAGGGCGCCGCGTTTCCTGGCCTCCTCGGCCGCGCCGGTGACGAGCGTGGTCTTGCCGATGCCGGGCTCCCCGGCGACGAGCACCAGGCCGCCGTGGCTGGCGTCGGCCCGGGCGATCTCGGCGCGCAGGATCCCCGCGGCGTGATCCCGGCCGATGAGGTCCTCGAACACCTGTGCCTTCTGATCTTCGTCGGAGCTGCCTGCTGTACGAGGATGACACAGCGCGCGTCCCCTCCCCGCGCCCTGGGGTGACGGCCGCCCGCGACGGATGGAACGACGGGCGACACGGGGGAAATCCCGTTGTCTCGCCCGCCCGTCCTGCCCAGACTGGGCCGGTGCTGATCCGACGTGAGGTCCCCGGGGACCGTGCCGCTGTCCACGACGTCCCCCGCGCCGCCTTCGGCAAGGACGCCGGCCCCCCGCCGGTCGAGGCCGTGCTGCTGGAGGCGCTGCGGGAGTGCGACGGGTGGCTGCCCGCGCTGTCGTGCGTGGCGGTGGTCGAGGGGGAGGTCGTCGGGCATGTGGTCGGCACGCGCGGGTACGTCGGGGAGCGGCCGGGCGTCGGGCTCGGGCCGCTCAGCGTGCGGCCGGAGCACCAGCGGCGCGGGGTGGGGCTCGCGCTGGTGCACACCGTGCTGGGGGCGGCGGACGCGCTGGGTGAGCCGTTCGTCGCGCTGCTGGGCAGTCCCGAGTACTACGGCAGGTTCGGCTTCGGGCCCGCCGCCGGTCACGGGATCGAGGCACCCGACCCGGCCTGGGGCCGGTACTTCCAGGTGCGCCCGCTCACCGCGCACGACCCGGCGGTGCGCGGGACCTTCCGCTACGCCGAGCCGTTCGACCGGGTCTGACCTCCGGCGCCCCGCACCTGAAGATGGTCCAGCAGATGCTGGGTGGCGGCCGTCACCGCCGCCACCGTCTCGTCGAAGATCGCGCGGTTGTGCGCGGCCGGGGCCCGGAACCCGGACACCTTCCGCACGTACTGGAGGGCCGCCGCGCGGATGTCGTCGTCGGTGACGTCGGTCGTCGCGGGCGGGCGGAGGGTCTTGATGCTGCGGCACATGCCCCCAGTCTGCCTCCCGCCACTGACACGGCGGAGGCGTGGACAAGGGGAGGGGCGCACGGTGAACATGTGTAGTAGGGCCGCTTCACAGCGCGTGGTTTTGTGGTGTGGGTGGCGCGCAGCCCGCCGAGCCCCCGCCTGGCGTCTTCGTCTGCGCGGGCAGCAGGGGAAACGGGGAGGGGCACACGCATGTCTCGTGCGGACCGGCTGGCGGAGATCAGGGCTTACGGCCCCCGGCATCTCGCGTCGTACGCGTTGTTCAACCAGGCCGTGGCCGACCATCTGGGGCTGCATCCGACGGATGTGCAGTGCCTGCGGCTGATATCGATGGAGGACGGCCCGCTCACCACCCGCCGGGTGGCGGAGATGACCGGCGTGACGAGCAGCGCCGCGAGCCGTCTCGTGGACCGGCTGGAGCGGGCGGGGTACCTGGCGCGGCGGCGCGATCAGCGTGACCGGCGGCGGACGCTGGTCAGCCTGCTGCCGGAGGCGGAGCGTCGGCTGGAGTCGCTGTGGGACTTCCTGAGCGAGGCGTTCGAGGCCCGGTTCGAGGACAACTCGGAGGAGGAGCTGGCCGTCGTCGTGCAGTACATGCGGCGCAGCATCGAGCTGTCGGGCCACCAGATCGAGCGCCTGCGCGGGATGGCCCGCGCCGCCCGCCTCGGCTGAGCGGGCTCAGCGCGGGCGCAGTCCGTCCAGCATCACGGTCAGCAGGCGGTCGGCCTGGTCGCGCGGCACCTGGCCGCGCAGCCAGGCCGCCGAGTTGATCAGGGCGAAGACGTCGGAGGCCGTGACGTCCGGCCGGACGGCCCCGGCGGCGCGGGCCTCCCGGACCAGGGCCTCGCCGGCGGCCGACATGCGCGCGCACGCGGCGTGCAGTTCCGAGGTCTCGTCGTCCAGGCTGCCGAGGAGGGCGCCGGCCAGGCCGCTGTAGGTGGCGGCGTGCCCGGTGACGGCGGTGATCCACTCGACCAGCGCGGCGCGCGCCTCCTCCGGCGTGCCGCCCGGCTGTGCCAGGAGGCGGTCCCCGAGGTCGAAGACGGCCTGCTGGCGGTCCCGCAGCAGCGCCTCCAACAGCGCCTGGCGGGTGGGGAAGTGGCCGTAGAGGGTGCCGATCGCGGTGCCGGCCCGGCGGGCGACCTCTTCGAGGGAGGCGCCGGTGCCCCGTTCCCTGAAAACGGCTTCGGCGGCGGTGAGCAGCCGTTCGTAGTTGCGTCGCGCGTCCGCGCGCAGGGGGCGGGCCCGGCGGTCCGGGGCGGTGGGCGGGCTCATCGGCGGTGCCTGGCCTTCCTATGTCGAGGGGTCCTCGATATCGTGTTCCCGAGGGAGCCTCATGTTAGGGGAGCGCAGTGATTCTGGTGATGGGAGCCACCGGCTCCATCGGGCGGCGGCTGGTGCGGCGGCTGACGGACGCGGGCGCGGACGTCACCGCGTTCGTGCGGGACGCGGAGCGGGGCGCGGCGCTCGACTGCCGGTATGTGGTGGGCGACCTGGACGACCCGGACTCGGTCGCCGCCGCGCTGCGCGGCGTCGACCGCCTCTTTCTCAACGGCCCGGGCGCCGTTCCGGTGCCGGACGGCGCGCCGCAGCCGATGATCCGCCGGCAGATCACCGCCGTGGACGCCGCCCGCGCCGCCGGGGTCCGGTACGTGGTGAAGGTGTCGGTCCTCGGCCCTCGGCCGGGCGGCAAGCTCGCGATCGGCGCCCACTGGGAGATCGAGCGGCATCTGGAGCGGTCCGGCGTGCCCTGGACGTCCCTGCGCCCCAGCGGCTTCTTCCAGAACTTCACGACGGGCACCGGCGGCCTGATCACCGACGGCCGGATCGCCGGGCCGTTCGGCGAGGGGCGCGTGGGATACATCGACGCCGACGACATCGCCGCCTGCGCGGCGGCGCTGCTGACCGGGGACGGCCGGCGGGGCGTCGGCGAGGCGTACGACCTGACCGGGCCCGAGGCGCTGACGCACCGGGAGATCGCGGCCCGGCTCGGCGTCGGCTACCTCGACGTGCCGCCCGCCGACGCGGCGGCGGGGATGCGGGGATCCGGGCTGCCCGCCGGGTTCACCGCCGATGTGCTGGAGCTGTGGGCGGAGATGGCGGCCGGCGGCATGGACGTGGTGACGACGGCCGTGCGGGAGCTGACCGGACGCGAGCCGCGCGGCATCGACGCGTACGCGCGGGACCGGGCGGCGGGGCACGGCTGACACGTGATGAACGATCCGTTTGCATCGATCCGTTGACAACGTGTCATGCGGACCGTCAGGCTGGGCGTATGACCGAGACGAGCGATCCCTTCACCCCGCCCGACCCCGAGCGGGCGCGGGCGCACCGGGCCCACGCGGCGCTGTTCCGCATCGCGGAGCGGCACGCGGCCACCGGCGCGTGGCGGGCGCGGCAGACGCATCCGGCCGTTCTGGCGCCGCACGAGGCGGTGCGGCTGGTGGCCTTCCTGCTCAGCGGCGCGGCGCAGCGGGAGGAGGGCGAGCCGGAGGTGGACCGGGCGGACATCACCGCGGCGCTGAGCCTGGTGCCGCGTGCCCGGGGCGAGATGGACGAGCTGGAGGCCGGGCTGCTGACGATGGCCAGAGGGCGGGGCCTGACGTGGCAGGAGATCGCGTTCGGGCTGGGGCTCGGCACGCCGCAGGCGGCCCGGCAGCGGTACGCCCGGCTCACCGAGCGCGTGCCCGACGGCACGGACTGACCTGCCGCCGGGTCACGGCGCGAGGGCGGCGGCCAGCTCGGCGACGGGCAGCGAGCCGGGCGGGCGGCCCCGGCGGGCGAAGTCGCCGGCCTGGCGCTGGAGCAGCTCGTTGACGGGGGTGGGCACGCCGTACCGCCGGCCCAGCAGCACGATCTCGCCGTTGAGCCAGTCGGTCTCGATCGAGCCCGTGCCCCGGCGCAGGCTCTGCCAGGAGGAGCCGCCGCTCCGTTCGGCGCCCGCCACCGGCCGCTGCTCCAGCCGGTCGCCGCGCGCCGCGGCCTGCTCGTCCTCCGGGGTGTACGCGATGCCCGCCGCCGCCAGCACGGCGGCGCCCTCCTCGCGGGCCCGCCGGGCGAGGTCGGTCAGCGGCGGCTGCCGGACCGGGCCGCCCCGCGCCTCGATGGCGTTGGCCAGGTTCGCCAGCAGCTTCCCGTACTTCCAGCGCATCACGTCCGGCACCACGGGGGCCAGGAAGCGGGACTTCTCCAGGGCGGTCGCGACCCGGCGGTCCGTGTCGTCCACGCCGCCGGGGAAACGGCCGAGGTGCAGCATCCCGGTGAGCGGCGCCGTGGAGGTGGTGACCACGCCCGGTTCGAGGAACTGGGCGGGCAGCCACACGCAGACGCCGTGGACGCGGCGGAAGCGGCGCAGCGCCATCGTCTCGTTGGCCACGCCGTTCTGCGCGCACAGCACCGGCAGCGACTCGCCGGCCGTGCCGCCCCTGGCCACCGGGCGGGCCGCCCACGCGTCGAGGGCGGCCACGCTGTCCTGCGTCTTGACCGCGAGCACCAGCACGTCGTCGCGGCGGAGGTGGACCTCCTCCGGGCCCTCCACCACGGGCACCGGCAGCGTCAGCGACTCGTCGGGCGTCTGGAGCCGGAGCCCGCTCTCGCGCAGCGCCCGGCCGTGCGCGCCGCGCGCCACGAGAACCACGTCGTGTCCGCTCGCGTGGAGCCGCCCGCCTATCGCTCCGCCGACCGCCCCTGCCCCGATGATGATGTAGCGCATGAGGGCATTGTCGCGGGTGTCGCTCGAACGTTCGACCGGGCCCCGGAGAAGCCCGGGGCCCGGACCCGGGGTCACCAGTAGACGATGACCTTGTCGCCCTCGTTCACCACGTCGAAGAGCTGGGCGATGGCGGCCTCGTCCCGCACGTTCACACAGCCGTGGGACGCCCCGTTGTACCCGTTCGCGGCGAAGTCGGCCGAGAAGTGCACGGCCTGGCCGCCGTCGAAGAACATCGCGTACGGCATCGGGGAGTCGTACAGCGTCGAGTGGTGGTTGCGCGACTTCCAGTACACCTCGAACTCGCCCTCGCGGGTGGGCGTCTCCTCCGCGCCGAACCGCACGTCCACCGTCATCCGGACCTCGCCGTCGACGACCCACGACAGCGTGCGGGTGGTCTTGGAGATGCACAGCACCCGGCCGGTCATGCAGCGCTCGTCGAGGTCCTGGGCGGGCTGGACGTCGGGAACGTCCAGCGGCGGGTACATGTCCTCCTCGGCGGGCGTCTCGGTCTCGGCCGTCAGCGCCGTCCACGTCGGCTCGAAGACCGTGCCGGTGGCCTCGATGCCGGCCGACTCCTGGTACGCGCGGACCGATTCGGTGGTGACGTCCCCGTAGTACCCCGTGGGGTTCTCCTCGAAGTGGCCGAGCTGCTTCAGGCGGGCCTGGAGCTCGCGGACCTGCTCGGAGTTGTCCCCGTACCCCATGACCTGCTGGGGCGGGTACATGTCGTCCTCGCCGGGCGTCTCGGTCTCGCCGGTGAGCGCCGCCCACGTGGACGCGTAGACCGTGCCGGAGACTTCGAGGCCCGCCTCCCGCTGGTACTCCGAGACGGCGCCGAGCGTCACGTCCCCGTAGTAACCGGTGGGCTGGGCCACGAAGTGGCCGAGCTGCTCCAGCCGGGCCTGCAACTCGCGGACCTGCTCCGACTCGTCGCCGAAGTCGAGGACGACCTCCTCGGCCGGCTCCTCGGTCTCCTCGGCCCCGCCGTCCTCGCCGTCGTCACCGCCCTGGGCGTCGTCACCGCCGCCGGACGCCTCCTCGGTGGACTCCCCGGCCGGCGTCCGCTCGGTGGGCTCCTGCCCCTCGGCGGAACAGCCGGTCAGCAGCAGAGCACCGGTGGCGAGCGCCGCGGCGGCGGAGAGGACGGACTTTCGAAAGAGCGCGGCGCGTACCACTGTTCCCCCTGGAGTTACTGGACCTCATCGGGCCTCAAAGGACCTCATAGGTGAAGATGCGCGAACCAACCCGTTTGTTGCGCCCGGAGCCATAACGATGCGGCCACGGATACGCGACCGTATTGTCAGCGGGGTCAGTGGGGTCGGTCGTGCCAGTGGGGTCAGCGCAGCAGCGCGAGGACCGCGTCCACCCCGTCGGCGTCCTCCGGAGCCTTGTCCTCCCGGTAGCGCACGACGCGCGCGAACCGCAGAGTGACGCCCGCCGGGTAGCGCGTGGAGCGCTGCACGCCGTCGAACGCAACCTCCACCACCAGCTCCGGCCGCACCCGCACGACCCACCCGTCGTCCGCGACCGCCAACTCCCTCAGCCGCTCGGTCTGCCACGCCAGCAGCGCGTCGGTGAGCCCCTTGAACGTCTTGCCGAGCATCACGAACGAGCCGTCCGCGCCCCGCGCGCCCAGATGGAGGTTGGACAGCTTCCCGGTGCGCCGGCCGTGCCCCCACTCGGCCCCCAGCACCACCAGATCCAGCGTGTGCACCGGCTTCACCTTCACCCAGGACGCCCCGCGCCGCCCCGCGCTGTACGGCGCCCCCAACGCCTTCACCAGCACGCCCTCGTGACCGCGCGCCAGCACCGCGTCGGCGAACTCGCGGGCCGTCGCCCGGACTTCCGGGTTCTCCGGGTCCTCGGCCACCAGCCGCGTCACCCGGCGCGGCGCGGGGGCGATCCTCGCCAGCTCGGCGTGCCGCTCCTCGGTCGGCAGGTCCAGCAGATCGCGGCCGTCCACCGCGAGCAGGTCGAAGAAGACCGGCTCCAGCGGCAGCGTGCCGCGCAGCGAGCCGACCCGGCCGGACGTCTCCTGGAACGGGCGGGGCCGCCCGTCGTCGTCCAGCGCGATCACCTCGCCGTCGAGCACCGCCCGGTCCGCGGCCAGCTCCCGCGCGGCGCCCACCACTTCGGGGAGCCGTCCGGTGATCTCGTCCAGCGTCCTGGTCCAGATCCGCACCGTGTCCCCGTCCCGGTGCACCTGCACCCGGATGCCGTCGAGCTTCTCCTCGATCACGCACGGCCCCAGCCGGTCCAGGGCGGCGTCCAGGTCCCGCGCGCTCTGCGCCAGCATCGGCAGCACCGGCCGACCCACCCGCAGCGTGAACTCCCCCAGCGCCGCCGGGCCCCGCGCCAGCAGCGCGCCCGCGACCGCGCCGAGCGAGCCGCCCAGCATCACCGCGCGCCGCACCGCGTCCGGGTCCGCGCCCGCCGCCGCCGCGAGCCCCTCGACCGCGAAGGCGTCCAGCGCGCCCTGCCGCAGCTCGCCGCCGAGCAGCCGCACCAGGAAGTCCTGCTCCTCCCCGGTCGCCGCCGCCAGCAGCCCGGTCAGGAGGCCGCGCCGCCCGGCCGCGGCGCCGGAGCCGGTGACCCCGGCGATGGCGGTCAGCGCCGCGTCGGTCTCCCGGACGGTGAGCCGGGGCGCGGCGGTGGGCGCCGGGCGGTCGCCCAGCGCCCGGGGGCCGACGCCGATCCTGCGCTGCGGCAGCCGTCCGGCCAGATAGGTGATGACGATCGGCGCCTCGTCCGGCGCGGTGGCGCGGAAGAGCGCGGCCAGCGCGGCGACCTTCTCGGTCCGCGAGGCCGTGGCCGCGACCTCCCGCGAGGTGCGCGCGACATCCGCCAGCAGCATCTGTCCATGGTCACCCGCCGGGCCGGGGCCCGCGACGCGTGCTACGCCGCGTCGTCGCCCTCCAGGGCGGCCGGACCGCCGTCGAGGACCACTTCGACGCCCCGGCCGGTGACCTCGACGGAAGTGGCCGCCATCTCCAGCGGGTACTCCTCCTCCTCGGTCGGGTCGGACAGCGCCTCCGCCACCCGCTCCACCAGGGCGCCCGGCACCGGCATCCCCAGGAACGAGGCGTCCGTCACCTCGAACTCGACGCGCCCGCCCCGCAGTTCCGGCATCACCGTGACCTGCCCCAGGCCGCCGCCGACGTCCAGCACCACCGTTCCCGCCGCCGGGTCCGTCCGGGCGGCGCTGATCGGCGGGGCGCCGCCCCCCGCCTCGCCGGACAGCTCCAGCAGCGCTTCGGTCGGCACCATCCCCTCGGCGTGGCTGCCGGCCCCCGTGCCGCCGCTGCCCGAGCCGAGCCCGTTCAGGCGCACGTCGTCCACCCGTACCCGCACGTCGGCGCCGTTGACGCGGCCGACCTCGGCGCCGTCCGCGCGCACCTCGATCCAGTTCAGGCGCCGGTCGGCGAGGGAGAGCAGCGCGAGGCCGTCCCCGACGTCCACCTCGACGTCGCCGCCCAGGTCCCGTTCGGCCGCCTCCGTGATCCGCCGCTGCACCATCGCGCGGCCCGCCAGCTCACCCGCCACGGCCAGGGCGAGCACCACGGCCGTGACGACCGCCGCGACCCTGACCCCGCGCCGCCGCGAGACCCGGCGCACCGCCGCGCCGAACGCTTCCACCGCGCGCTCCCTTCCCTCACCGGCCGCCGCTCCGACGGAACCGGTGCGGTCACCGGATGATAATCTTCCCGCGGCGGACCATTTCCGGTGAACGGCTCCTCGTTCGCGGGCAACGGATTCCGGAAGCCAGGTCCGGCATCATCACCGAGCCAGCGATCGGAACCATGCACCCCAAGACCGACCCCGCGCCCGCGCCGGCGGAGAGCGCGCCGGCCCCCACCCCCGCGCCGCGGTCCACCCCGGAGAATGAGCACCGGTACGACATCGACCTGCTGCGGCTGATCGGCTCCTGCGCCGTGATCTTCACCCATGTCTCCGCCGCGTTCATCGGGGAGGTGGGCAACGAGGAGTCCAACGGGCGCAGCGCGTACTGGATCGGCCACATCGGCGACGCGGCGAGCTCCTTCGCGGTGCCCCTGTTCTTCGCCATCGGGGGCTGGACGGTGGTGATGGGCGCGCCCCCGAGGAACGAGGCCCGCATGTGGCAGCGGATCCGGCGCAACGGCCTGCCGCTCTTCGTGTGGACGGCCGCCTACATCGCCTGGGGCCGGCTGCGCGACACCAACGACGACCCGGCCTCCGACCTCGCCCTCGACGGCGTCTTCGGCTCGGTGCAGCCCGCGTACCACCTGTGGTTCATGTACGCGTACATCCCGATCACCATGCTGTTCGCGTTCCTCGTCCTGATGCGGTCCGGGCAGCGCCCCTGGGGGCTGGGCATCGCGCTCGCCGTCATCGCCGGCGCCCCCTCCCTGGTGTCCACGGTCGGCGAGGTGACCGGCTGGACGACACCGACCGTCGGCTGGGGCTTCGGCACCTACTCCGTGGTCTACGCGGCCGTCGGCGCGCTGATCCTCGCCCTGCCGAACGGCCTGCCGCCGCGTTACCGGCCCTGGGTGCTGGCCGCGCTGCTGCTGACCGTGGCCGGCTGCGTCTGGTACGACACGCGGATCCACTACGTCATCCCCAACGCGCACCCCTTCGTCGCCCTCATGACGCTGGCCGTGCTGGTGCTCGTCCTCCGGCTCCGCGTGCCGGAGCGGTGGCGCCCGCGCCTGAAGCAGGTGGCCGGCGCGGCGCTGGGCGCGTACCTGGTGCACATCTTCTTCGTCGAGGAACTGGTGAGGCGGATGATCTCGCCGGACATGGGCCCGGCGGACGGCACGGTGCTGCTGGTGGTGACGGCGTCGATGACCATCGCGCTGTCGTACGCCGTCAGCCTGCTGTGGGGCCGCTTCGGCCTGCGGCGCTTCCTGGGCTGACACCCGGGGCGGGACACCACGCGAGGGGCGGCGGGCCGGATGGCCCGCCGCCCCTCGCGCGTCGCTAGCGCTTGGCCTTGCCGTTCTTGTTCTCCCGCAGGGTCGCCTTCCGTACCCGGCGCGCGATGCGCAGTGCCGCGCCCGAGCCGGGGAGCTGGCGGGTGAGGGCGGACCCGAAGCCGCCGGGCAGCGCCAGGGCGGTGAGCCGGGCGCGCTTGAAGTACCGCCAGGTCTCCTCGTTCAGGTGGGCGTCCAGCCACGCCTCGGCCTCGGGGCGCAGCCCCGGGTTGAGCTTGCCCTGCATGCAGTACCCGACGGTCCGCACCAGCGGCCCGACGCGCTCGGCCGCGTCGGCCCGGTCGGTGACGACCTCCCCGGCCGCCTTCCGCTCCAGGTCGGGGACCAGGGCGTCCACGATGGTCAGCGGGACGCGGTTGCTGTTCTGGTAGGGCGCGATCCGTTCCAGCAGCAGCCCGGTGCCGACGCGGGCGATCGGCACCTTGTAGTACGCGGAGGCGGTGAACATCGCCGTCGAGAAGCAGCCCACCACCAGCCCCGGCCGGTACCGCTCGAAGACCGTCTCGGCCAGCATCGGCGTGTCCAGCACGGTCAGCCGCACCCCGGCGTCCGCCGCCGCCTTCTCCAGCACCTTCGAGTAGTGCGCGGGGGCGGTCGGGTGCGGCTTGAAGACCACCGCGCGGAAGCCCGCGGCGGCGGCGCCGCGCAGCATCCGCTCGTGCAGCGCCTCCTCCTCGCGCGGGGTGAGGATCTCCAGCGCCGCCAGATACTGGCCGAGGATCACGGCGACCCGCGCGGGCGCCTCCTCGCCGGTGGGCCCGCTCTCGGCGCTGATCTCGTCCAGGACCGCGCGGAACGCGTCGTCCGGCACGACCTCGGACGGCACGCCGTGCTCGGCGAGCAGCAGCGGGCGCAGCCCGGGCACCAGATCGAGGTGGAGCAGCCGCTGCACGCGGATCGCGGTGTCGCCCGGCAGGCGGTCGCGCGTCGGGCCGTAGCTCATCAGCCCGTCCGCGTACACGTGCACGTCGGCGTCGGCGAAGATCACGGCCAGCGCGGCGGCCGGCTTGGCGTGGACGGACTCCACAATCAGCTCGACGCGGCCGTCGCCGAGGTCCCAGAAGCGGCGCAGCATCCGCTCCCAGACCGGCGCGTCGCGGTCGGAGGGACCCCAGTCGCTCGGGTGGTGCGGGCGGATGGTGTCGTTCCAGTCGAGGACGGTGTCGAAGCGGGCGGCGATCCCGCGCCAGCCCGCCATGTCACGCAGGTCGGCGGCCGTCTCGGGGATGGTCGCGTTGTTGCTGACGAGCAGCACGCGGCGGGAGTCGCCGCGCGGCCCGAACTGGCCGGCGTCCAGCGCGGCGGCGAGCGTGGCGGCGCCGTACAGCGTGGAGACCTCGAAGATCTGGATGGTGCGGGCGTGATCAGCCATGGCTCAGGCCGCCACCTTCCGTGCCCGGCCGAGAAGCCGCCTGAGCACGCGCTCGCGGTCCTCCCCCATGGCCACCAGCGTCCGTTCCAGGAGCTGCGGGGGGAAGCGGCGCATCGCCGCCGCCGACTCCTGCTTCAGCCGCCGCGCGGCCTCGGGCTCGTAGCGGTCGGCGTTGGCGGCGTGGAAGGCGATCATCGCGCAGTAGGTCCTGATGATCTTGGGGAGGAAACGGTCCGCCTCGGCGTCGGCCACGACCTCCCGCAGGATCAGGTCGTGGGCGGGAACGAAGTCGAGCTGGCGGTCGTCGCGTATCTGCGTGAGCGAGGTGGTCACGCCGCGCCGGTAGAACACGCCGAGCAGCCCCACGGCGGCGAACGTCTCGGCCCGCAGGTGGAGCTGCCAGGTGAACACCCGGTCCTCGGCGGTGCGCAGACCGGGCTCGAAGCGCAGGCCGCCCTCGAACAGCTCCCGGCGGTAGATCCCGGCCCAGACGAAGGGGTAGTCGACCATCGTCTTGCGGTCGGCGGGCGCGATGGCGTCGCGCGGGGCGATGACCTCGCCCCGGCGGGGGGCGGGCGCGCGGGCGATGGTGCGGCGCTTGCCGTTGGACTGCACGTGGTCGGTGCGCACGAAGTCGCAGCCCAGCCCGTCGATCGCGGCGACCAGCTCGTCGAGATAGCCCGGCGCGTACCAGTCGTCGCCGTCGAGGAAGGTGAGGTACGCGCCCTTTGCCGCGTCGATGCCTGTGTTCCGCGCCCGGGAGATGCCCAGGTTCTGGTCGTGTCTGATGACCCTGGCTCCCGGCAGCTCCCCCTCGGCCCGGCCGAGGATCTCGCCTGTGGCGTCGGTGGAGCGGTCATCGACGAGGATGAACTCGGTCTCCGGCCCGGCATTGCGGGCCAGACTGCGCAGCGTGGTGGGGACGAAGTCCTGCACGTTGTGGCAGGCGACGATGACAGAGAGCTTGGGCACCGGGGTTCCAGGGGCTGTGAACAGGACAAACGCACCGTAGACAGGTGAGCGGCGCGTCAGGATACGCGTGAGTGTCCATATGGTAAACGCTATCCGTACGCTAGGTTATTCGCTCCCCTCTCCCGGCCTTCTCCCCGGTGCTGACCTGGGAGGCCGCGCACCGGGTCACGGCCGGGCCGGACACCGTGTTCACCCGGTGAAGAGGGGGAGGACACACAGCAAAGAGACTGGCGACTCACTGCTAAAGAATTGACGCGGGCGCTGCGGCATCGTGCTCGCATGATCAGTCGAAGAACGATACTGGGCGCCGGGTCCGCCGCCACGGCGTACTCGGTCCTCCAGGCCGGCCCGGTGCTCGCCGGGGGCACCCGCTCCGCCACCTCCTCCCCGCCGTGGGACCAGCTCCGCCGGCGCCTGACGGGAGACCTGATCCTCCCCTCCGACGCGTCGTACGCCACGGCGAAGCAGCTCGACACCGTCGAGTACGACAAGGTCGACCCCAGCGGCGTCGTCTACTGCGAGACCACGGGCGACGTCGCGGCGTCCCTCCGGTTCGCCCAGGACAACTGCCTGCCGTTCGCCGCCCGCAGCGGCGGCCACAGCGGCGGCGGTTACTCCACCAGCCGGGGCCTGGTCATCGACGTCTCCCGGCTCAACGGCATCACGCTCGGCGACGGCACCGTGAAGGTCGGCACCGGCACGCAGAACGTCGACATCCTCAACGCCCTCGCCCCGAGCGGCCTCGCGGTCGTCGGCGGCGCCTGCCCCACGGTCGCGGCCGGCGGCTTCATCCAGGGCGGCGGCATCGGCTTCCTCACCCCCTCCTTCGGCATCGCCTGCGACAACGTCACCTCGGCCCAGGTCGTCCTGGCCAGCGGCCGGACCGTCACGGCCTCGGCGCAGGAGCACAGCGACCTGTTCTGGGCGCTGCGCGGCGGCGGTGGCGGCAACTTCGGCATCGTCACCTCGTACACCGTCACCCCCGACCCGCTCACCACGGTCGCCACGGCGAACCTCTCCTTCACCTGGGACCGCGCGGTCGACATGCTCCACGGCTACGCCCAGTGGCTGACCGACGCCCCGCGCACCATCGGCGGCGGCGGCATCATCACCCTGCCCGACGCGGCGCCCGGCGGCGTGCCGGTGCCCGTCGTCCAGCTCGTCTCCACCGGCACCAGCGCCGAACTGGAGTCCGAGGTCGCCCGCCTGCTGTCGCTGACCGGCCCCGCCGCGTCCCGGTCGGCGAACGTCCTGCCGTACGTGAACCTCATGATGGGCGTCTACGGCTGCGCCACCCGCACGGTGTCCCAGTGCCACCGGGTCGGCGCCACCCCCGAGGGCCAGCTCCCGCGCCCGCTGTTCGGCCTGGAGCGCAGCCGCTTCTTCGGCGGGGCGCCCGCGCGGTCCGCGTGGGAGCGGATCGTGGCCGTCTTCGACGCCGACCGTCTGGCCGGCCAGACCCACCAGCTCCAGGTGCTGCCGACCGGCGGCGCGGCCGGCGACCTGAGCCGTACCGCCACCGCCTACGTGCACCGCGACAGCCTGTTCACGCTGAACTTCCTGTCCACGATCCGCCAGGGCACCGTCACCGACGAGGCGCGCGCCGTCGCCCACGCGTGGGTGGACCGGGGCTTCGCGACGGGCGACCCGTACTCCAACGGCGAGACCTACCAGAATTTCATCGACCCGGCGCTGCCCGACTGGCGCGCCTCGTACTACGCGGAGAACTACAGCCGCCTGGTCGCGGTGAAGCGCCGGTACGACCCGTACAACGCCTTCAGCTTCGCCCAGAGCGTCGGCGCCTGAGTCCCGCCCGCGCCCGGTACCCCGTCCCGGACCGGCGGCCCCCGCGACCGGTCCGGGACGGTCACTCCTCCCGCCCCCGGCCCGCCGGCTGCCGGGCGAGCACGGCCCGGGTCTCGGCGGCGACCTGCCGGATCTCGCCGGTGGGCACGACGACGACCGGCACCTCCGCGCCGGGCGGGGAGACGCGGAACGCGTCCTCGTCGCCCGCGCGGGGAACGGTCAGGCCGCCGCGCACCCCCAGCACGGCCAGCCCGGCGCAGACCTCCTCCCGGACCTCCGGCTGGTCCTGGCCGATCTCCCCGGTGAACACCAGGGCGTCCAGCCGGTCCAGGGACGCCGCCATCGCCGCCACGGCCCGGCGGCAGGCGTGCGTGAAACAGGCGAGCGCCAGCGCGGCCCGCTCGTCGCCCGCCGCCCGCGCCGCCACCAGATCGCGGGTGTCGCCCGAGGTGCCGGACAGGCCGAGCAGCCCCGACCGCCGGCTCAGTTCCTCCTCGATCTCCCGCGCGTCCAGGCCGTGCCGCGTCTGGAGCCACAGCAGCGCGCCCGGATCGACGCTGCCGCTGCGGCGGCTCATCACCAGCCCTTCCAGCGGGGTCAGGCCCATGGTGGTGTCCACGCCGTGCCCGTCGCGCACCGCGACCGCCGAACAGCCGCCGCCGAGGTGCAGCAGCACGGCGTGCGCCGAGCCGGGCGGGCGGCCCAGCAGCGCCGCCGCGCGGTCCAGCGCCCACGCGTAGGACAGGCCGTGGAAGCCGTAGCGGCGCACCCCGTAGGCCGTGCGCCACCGTTCGGGAACGGCGTACGTGCGGGCCGGTTCCGGCATCGCGGCGTGGAAGGCGGTGTCGAAGCACGCCACGTGCGGCACGCCGGGGAGCAGTTCGCGCGCCGCGTCCAGGGCGGCCAGCGCGGGCGGCAGGTGCAGCGGCGCGAGCGGCGCCGCCTCGTCCAGCAGGGCCCGCACCCGGTCGTCGACGAGCACGGGACCGCGCAGGTGGGGGCCGCTGTGCACGAGGCGGTGGCCGACGGCGTCGGGGCTCGGCGCGCGGGCGAGGAGTTCGCGCAGCTCACCGGCGGTTCCGGGGCCCGGCGGCGCCTCGGTGTCGTGGCGGGCGAGCACGGTGCCGTCGGGTCCTGACAGCGTGATGTGGAGGCTGGCGGAGCCCGCGTCCAGGACGAGGACCCGGCTGCTCGCCGCCGCGCCGGGGGTCAGCGCCGCCTCCTGACCGCTTCGAACGCCAGCGCCGCCGCGCCCGCCGCCAGCGCCGGTGCCAGCAGCGCGCGGTGCCCGGCCGGTACGGCGCGGGGGCGCTCGGGCGCCTCGCGGACGTCCCGGCCGCGCAGCCCGGCGGCGAGCACCTCGGCCAGGTGCAGCGGGGTGCGGCCGGTGTGGGCCTGCTCCACCTGGGTGCGGCAACTGAACCCGTCCGCCAGGACCAGCGTTCCGGGGTCGGCGGCCCGGACGGCGGGCAGCAGCCCGGCCTCGGCGCAGGCCATGGACACCTCGTAATGGCCGGTCTCGAAGCCGAAGTTGCCCGCCAGGCCGCAGCAACCGGCGTCCAGCACCTCGGCCGTGACCCCGGCCCGTTCCAGCAGCGCGCGGTCGGCGTCGAAGCCCATCACGGCGTACTGGTGGCAGTGGCGCTGCACGACGGCCCGCGCGTCCACGGCCGGGGGCTGCCAGTCGGGGGCGCGTTCGGCCAACAGCTCGGCCAGGGTGCGGGTCTGGTCGCGCAGCCTGCGCACGTCGGGGTCGTCCGGCCACAGTTCGGCGGCGTCGGAGCGGAACACCGCCGTACAGCTCGGCTCCAGGCCGACGACCGGCGTGCCGCGCCGCAGATCCTCCCGCAGCACGTCCAGTGTCCGGCGCAACACCCGCCGGGCGACGTTCAGTTGGCCGGTGGAGATCCAGGTCAGCCCGCAGCACACCGCCTCGCGCGGCACCGTGACCCGGAACCCGGCCGCCTCCAGCACCTCCACGGCCGCCCGGCCGACCGCAGGGTGGAAGTGGTCGGTGAACGTGTCGGGCCACAGCACGACAGTGCCGCGTTCACCGTGTGCGTCTTGTGCGCCGCCGCGCGGGCCGCGCGCCCGCCACCACGAGGTGAACCGCTGCTCCGCGAAGACCGGCAGCTCCCGTTGCGGCGCCACCCCCGCGAGGGCCTTCCCGGCGCGGGCCAGTGACGGGACCGCCGCGAGGGCGTTGACGGCGCGCGGCGCCCGCGCGGCCAGCCGCGCCACGACCGGCAGCCAGCCCATCGCGTAGTGGGCGCGCGGGCGCGGCCGTCCCGCGTAGTAGTGGTGGAGGAACTCGGCCTTGTACGTGGCCATGTCGACATTGACCGGGCAGTCCGTCTTGCAGCCCTTGCAGGCCAGGCACAGATCGAGGGCGTCCAGGACCTCCGTCGAGCGCCAGCCGTCGTCCACGGGGGAGCCGTCGCGCACCATCTCGAACAGCAGATGGGCCCGGCCGCGCGTGGAGTGCTCCTCCTCGCGGGTGGCGCGGAAGCTGGGGCACATCACCCCGCCCTGGAGGGAACGGCACTTGCCGACGCCGATGCAGCGGGCCGCCGCCCGGCGATACGAGCCGTCGTCGTGCGGGAACGCGAACACCGTCGCCGGCTCCCACGGGTCGTAGTCCCCGCCGAGCCGCAGCTTGTCGTCCAGCCGGAAGGGCGCGACGAGCTTGCCCGGGTTCATCCGGTCGGCCGGGTCGAAGACGGCCTTGAGCCGGCCGAACGCCTCGATCAGCTCCGGCCCGTACATCTTGTCCAGCAACTCGGCGCGCGACTGCCCGTCGCCGTGCTCGCCCGACAGCGAACCGCCGTAGGAGACCGCGAGATCGGCCGCCCGTTCCACGAACTCCCGCATGTCGGCGACACCGTCGGCGGACTCCAGGTCGAACGGGATGCGGGTGTGCACGCAGCCCTGCCCGAAGTGGCCGTAGACGGACGGGTGGTCGTAGTCGAACTCCCGGTACAGCGCCTGGAGATCGCGCAGATAGCCGCCCAGCCGGGCCGGGTCGATCGCGACGTCCTCCCAGCCCTCCCAGGTATCGGGCTCACCGGGCACGTGCGCGGTGGACGCCAGCGCCGACTCGCGGACCAGCCACATCTCCTCCTGGCGGCGCGGGTCGTCGTACCAGGAGTGGCCCACGTCCTCGGGCTTGGCGTCGATGAGCGCCCGTGCCCTGGCGGCGACCTCCTCGCGCGAGTCACCGGCGAACTGCACCATCAACCAGGCGCCGCCGTCCGGGAGTTCCCGGACGGCTTCCGGGTTGAGGTGCTTGCGGCGCTGCGCGTCCACCAGCCGTTCGTCGATCCCCTCCAGCGCGTACGGCTCGTGCCGCAGCACGGCCGGGACGTGGTCGGCGGCGGTGGCGATGTCCCGGTAGCCGAGCACCACCAGCGCGATGTGCCGGGGCGCGGGCGCCAGTTCCAGCTCCGCGCGGAGCACGGTGACCAGCGTGGACTCGGAGCCGACGAGCAGTCCGGCGACGTCGAAGCCGTGTTCGGGCAGCAGCGAGTCGAGGTTGTAACCGGAGACGCGGCGCGGGATGCGCGGGTAGCGTTCGCGCACCAGATCGCCGTAGCGGGCCCGGATCTCCACCAGATGGCGGTAGATCGCGGCCCGGCGGCCCTCGCCCGACGTCAGCCTGGCCAGCTCCTCGTCGGTGGTCTCGCCGACCCACATCCGCAGTCCGTCGTAGGTCAGCACCTCCAGACGCCGGACGTTGTCCACGACCTTGCCGTACATCTGGGCCGTGGAACCACAGGAGTTGTTGCCGATCATGCCGCCCAGCGTGCAGTTGGCGTGGGTGGCGGGCCGGGGCCCGAAGTGCAGGCCGTGCGGGGCGAGCCGGCGGTTGAGGTCGTCCAGCACGATGCCCGGCTCCACGACGCACAGCCGCCGTTCGGGATCGACGGAGAGCAGCCGGTCGCAGTACTTGCTCCAGTCCAGCACCACGGCCGCGTTGCACGCCTGCCCGGCCAGGCTGGTGCCGCCGCCGCGCGACAGCAGCGGCGCGCCGTGCGCGCGGCACACCGCCACGGCCTCCTCGGCGTCCTCCGGGGTGCGGGGCAGCACCACACCGATGGGCACCTGCCGGTAGTTGGACGCGTCGGTCGCGTACACCGACCGCGTCCCGGCGTCGAACCGCACCTCGCCGCCGACCCGTTCGCGCAGGGCCCGCTCCAGGGCCGCCGTGTCCACCGCCCGTTCCGGGGGGCGGCGGACGACGGGCGGCGGAAGGTCGGCCGGCGGCACCGGCCGGGTGGGCTCGATCGGTTCCATGGGGGCTCCCGTCGCATCGTCGCGGCGCGCGCCGGTCCGGCCGCGCCGCGCGTCCTCGTCCCCACCCTGTCCCCACCCTGCGTCCGGACGGACCGGGGCGAAAGCGGCGCTAGGCCGACTGGCCGCGCCGCAGCCCGTGCAGCACGCCCGCCGTCACCGCGCCGTAGGCGGCGTGCGGCACGGCGTCGCTGAGCCAGTCCTCGCGGCTCCACGCGCGGGGGTCCGTCACGCCCAGCGCCGCCATCGGGCCGTTGCTGCCGGCCATGGCGCCGAGCCCGGCGGCCAGGCCGGTCCGCACCGGTCCGGTGCGGACCGCGCCGAGCGCCGCGCCGACCCCCACCCCGACCATCAGCCCGGTCAGCGCGCCCAGCGCGGAGACGCGGTTGCTCCGCGTCGCGCCCTCGCCCGGCACGGGGACGTGCGTCACCGACGACAGCCTCTCCACCGTCTCCTCGGGCGTCCGGCTGGCGGGCCTGCCGCGGGTCGCCATGTCGAGGTAGGTCACGAGGTTGAGCGCGGCGGCCCCCGCCGCCCCGGCGGCGGCGCCGCGCAGCAGTTCCCCGGCGCGGGACGGCGTGTCCGAACGCGTACCCATGGGCTATTTCCTCCCGTTCGTACCTTTTCGTACCTCTCTCGCCGAGGCTACGCGCCGACCGTGGCCACCGCCGCCCGGAGCGGTGGCGAGTGGGCGACCCCGCGCCCGTTCCGCCAGTCCGCCAGGCGGTCGCGCTGCCGGCCGCACAGCGCGGCGACCGGGTCCTCGCCGTCGTGCGCGGCGTCCACGGCGACGACCGCCCCGGCCGGCGGACGTTCGGTCGCGGCGACACCGCCGTACCGGTGGAACGCCAGGTTCGTCGGCAGCGTCCAGGGCGCGGTGGTGACCAGCTCGGCGCCGTTGTGAAGCATGGCCGCGGCCGGGCCGAACGGCTCGGTGAACCGCGGGTCGCCGCCGCTCTCGCAGCCGATGAGCGCCCCCCGGGGCGGCGCGGGCCGGATGTCCGCCCCGGGCGCCGGTTCGTCCCGGCGCGTGCCGCCGTCAGGGTGCCCGGCAGCAGATTTTTCGCCACCGGCGGCCCGTCCGGCCCTCCCATCGGGGGCCGGATCAGCGGCGTCCCCGCCACCTCCAGCGCCGGGCGCCCGCACTCCGTGCGCGGGTCCGGGACCGCACCGGCCGCCGGTGACAACTCCCGGCGGCCGGACGGCAGATCACCGGACGGCTCAGCAGCCGCCGCAGTTGTAGTAGAGGACGTCCCAGTGGTTGCTCTCGCGGGCGTAGATGTTGCCCGAACCCGACCGGTACTGCGGGGCACCGTCGCCGCGCAGCCCGATGTAGGTGAAGTTGTTGGTCACATAGGAGTTGATACAGGTGCCGAGCGCGTAGTCCAGCTTGTAGCCGTTCCAGTGGCTGTAGGTGCCGCTGGCGTGCCCGGTCTCGGTGCCGCCGGTGATGTTCAGGGCGCAGCCGCTGGCCCGCTTCAGGGTCTGCGCGCCCTGCGCGCTGGCGAGGTTGAGCTGCTCGAAGGACGTGCACGTGGAGTTGTAGCGGTCCGAACAGCCGCCGGAGGACGACCAGGTGATGCCGACCTCGCGGAACATGCTGGTGGCCTGCGCGTGGCTGATCTTGGTGGCGTACGGGGTGACGTCGGCCGCCGAGGCGGTCGCCGCCCCGGCACCCGGCACCGCGAGGAGCGCGGCGCAGGCGAGGGCGAACGAGGTAAGGACGGAACGGAACTTCATGGTGGGGAACCCTTCGTCGTCCAGGTGCGGATGGATGGTCCGCGCCGGCGGTTCCGGGCCGGTGTGGTGGCCCGGGGACCGGCGCCGGCCGTGGTCCCGGGGGAGCGGTCCGGTCAGAACCGCAAGCCCCAGGAGTCGATCTTCCCGGTGTCCATCGAGGAGTTGTCGGTGACCCGCAGCCGCCAGGTGCCGTTGGCCGCCTCGCTCGACGCGTTGACCGTGTAGGTGCGGAGCACGTGATCGGTGCTGCCGCCGACGCCGTAGTCCTTGAGGAGATAAGCGGTGCCGTCGGGCGCGACGAGCTGGACGCGCAGGTCACCGCTGTAGGTGTGCTCGATGTCGACCGGCACGCCCAGGGCGGCGGGGGCTCTGCCGGACACGCCGGTGACGGTGATCCGGGACTCCGCCGTGGCGTGGTCGCGGATCGCGACATCGGTGGCGTTGGTCGGCGCGGAACCCGCGCCGGTGGCCAGCAGGCGGTTGGGGGAGCCGGTTCCCGGGTCGGTGACGACGCCGGTCGTCGCGCCGTTCTTCAGCGCGGCGCTGACGGCGGCGGGCGTCGCGGCCGGGTTGCCTGCCAGGTACAGCGCGGCGGCTCCGGTGACATGCGGGCCGGCCATCGAGGTGCCCGACAGCACGCGGGTCGCGGTGTCGCCGCTGTTCCACGCCGAGACGATGTTCGAGCCCGGCGCGAACAGGTCCAGGACGCTCCCGTAGTTGGAGTAGCCGGACCGGGCGTCGGTGCTGGTGGTGGCCCCGACGGTGATGGCCTCGGTGACGCGTGCCGGGGAGTAACCGGACGCGTTGGCGTTCTCGTTGCCCGCGGCCACCACGTAAGTGACGCCGGACGCGATCGAGTTGCGGACGGCCGTGTCGAGGGCGCTGTCGATGCCGCCGCCCAGGCTCATGTTGGCGACGGCCGGCTTCACCGCATTTCGCGTCACCCAGTCGATGCCCGCGACGACCTGCGCGGTGGTGCCGGAGCCGGAGTCGTCCAGCACCCGGACGGCGACGATGTCGGCCCGTTTCGCCACGCCGTACGAGGTGCCCGCCACCGTGGCCGCGACGTGCGTGCCGTGGCCGTTGCCGTCCTGGGCGACGTTGTCGTCGTCGACGGCGTCGTAGCCGTTCCTGGCCCGGCCGCCGAAGTCGCGGTGGGAGACGCGGACTCCGCTGTCGATGATGTACGCCGTGACGCCCCGCCCGGCCGTGTCGGGGTAGCTGTAGGACTGGTTGAGCGGCAGCGCCCGCTGGTCGATCCGGTCGAGGCCCCAGGAGGGCGGGGCCGGTTGGGCCGCGTCGATGGTGAACGTCCGGTTCTGGACGACGGATTCGACCGACGGATCGGCGGCGAGCCGCCTGGCCTGCCGCTCCGACAGCTCGACGGCGTACCCGTTGAGCGCCTCCGTGTACGTCTCGGTGATGTCCGCGCCGTACTCCTCGGCGAGGTCGCGGCCCGCGCCCGTGCCGGCCCGGACGTCGCTCTCGTCCAGCATCACGATGTAGCTGCCGGCTATCGCGCCGGACGCGCCCGCGTTCTGGATCCGGCCCTCCGGCTGCTGCGCGGCGCCCGAGGGGAGCGCGGAGAACAGACTGATCGCGAGAACGGCGGCGCTGACGGCGCCCGTTCCCGCGAGTCTTCGCCCGGAGCGGCGTGAACCTCGCATCGAGGGGGTCCTTGTCGTTGGGTGTGGGGGGATGTGGGGGAGCGCATGCGCATGACAATGCGGGTTTACGCGCGTAGTAGTGCGCTCCGCGTTGCCAGCGACAGAGTGACCCATGCCTCCGGTTCCTACAAGAGGCCGGAGACGATGGAAAACCTCACACCGAGGCGACAACGCCCCTCCCGCCGCCCGTCCGCTCAGTCGTCGCAGTCGCCGCTCCCGGTGTAAACCGAGGACGTGCCGCCCGACCGAGTGGACGAACCGCCGCTCCGGCCCCCCGAACCGCCGCTCCTGCCACCGGAACCCCCGCTGATCCGCTCCGGCGCCGCCACCGGGGCCACCTCGTCGGCGGCCCCCTCCGGGGCCGCCGCCCGGTTGTCGCAGTCGGCGTCGTCCGAGCAGCCGGTCAGCAGCGCGGCGGCGAGCAGCAGCGGCAGGGCGGCGACCCCGCCACGTATCACGATCCGGTCAAGGGCGGGCATCGGAGGCGTCCTTCCAGTCGGCTGTGCGCGGACGAGGACACCACGGTGCCCTCCGGTCCCAGACGCCTGTGACGGACGAGGAGTTGCGGGACTCGCGCGAATGATCAGCTTTCTTGTACCACCCGCCGTCCGGCCGGTGCGGCGGAGGGCACCGGGGTGTCCGGCCGCGCGATTTCGCGGAGGGCGGACCCCGCCCGCGTGGCGGCGGGGCCCGGCGCTTCTACGCTGAAGGGGTGAGCAACCACGCGCCGGACCACGCCCGTGTCATCCCGCTGCGCCCCGCCAAGGCGGCGGAGCCGAAAGAGCCCCTGTGGCGGCACCTCGTCGGTGACGTCCTGCGCCGTGAGCGCCTCGCCCAGGAGCGCACCCTCAAGGACGTGGCCGACGCGGCCCGCATCTCGATGCCCTACCTCTCCGAGCTGGAACGCGGGCGGAAGGAGGCGTCCTCCGAGGTCCTCGCCGCGGCGGCCCGCGCCCTCGGCCTCCGCCTGGCCGACCTGCTGGCCCGAGCCCACAGCGAGTTGACCGGCCCCGTGGCGCACCCGAGGCCGGCCAGGACGACCCGCTCCACCGCTCCCGAGGCGAAGGCGATGCTGCTCGCCGCCTGAGCCCCGCCGGCTCAGGCGGCCGGCACCCGCCGGGTGAGCACGTGGTCGGCCAGTCCGTACGCCACGGCCTCCGGCGCGGTGAAGACCTTGTCGCGGTCCATGTCCGCGCGCAGGGTGGCGACATCGTGCGGGGTGTGCCGGGCGAGGACCTCCTCCACCTGGGCGCGGATGCGCAGCATCTCCTTGGCCTGGAGGCTGAGATCGGAGACCGTCCCCCGGTGGCCCGGGCTCGCCGGCTGCCCGAGCAGCACCCTGGCGTGTTCCAGGACGACGCGCCGCCCGGGATCGCCCCCGGCCAGCAGCACCGCCGCCGTCGAGGCCGCCTGCCCGACGCAGATGGTCGAGATCGGCGCGGCGACGTACCGCATCGTGTCGTAGATCGCCATCAGCGAAGTGAACGAGCCGCCCGGTGAGTTGATGTAGATCCCGATCTCGCGGTCCGGGTTCGACGCCTCCAGGTGGATCAACTGCGCGATGACGACGTTCGCGACGCCGTCGTCGATCTCGGTGCCGAGGAAGATGACCCGTTCGGACAGCAGCCTGCTGTAGACGTCGTAGGCCCGTTCGCCGTTCGGGGTCCGCTCCAGGACCGTCGGGATCGTGTACTGGCCCATGTCAGAACCCCATCCGTCGCTGCGAGCCACCGGCCGGGCGGATGTCGGCGAGCGACTGGACGACGTGATCGACCATGCCGTACTCCTTCGCCTCCTTCGCCGTGAACCACCGGTCGCGGTCGCCGTCGCGCGAGATCGTCTCCTCGCTCTGACCGGTGTGTTCGGCGGTGATCCGCTCAATGGACTGCTTCATGTACGCCAGGTTCTCCGCCTGGATCGCGATGTCCGCGGTGCTTCCCCCGATGCCGGCCGACGGCTGGTGCATCATGATCCGCGCGTTCGGCAGCGCGTACCGCTTGCCCTTCGTGCCGACGGTCAGCAGGAACTGGCCCATGCTGGCGGCGAATCCCATCGCGAGCGTCGAGACGTCGTTCGGGATCAGCCGCATCGTGTCGTAGATCGCCAGCCCGGCCGTGACCGATCCGCCGGGGGAGTTGACGCACAGGGCGATGTCGGCCCGCGGGTCCTCCGCAGACAGCAGGAGCAGTTGGGCGCAGATCCGGTTGGCGGACACCTCGTCGACCTGCGTCCCGAGGAACACGATCCGCTGCCGGAGCAACTCCGTGGCCAGGTGGTCGTCGAACCGCGTGGGGGGCGTGTCGCCCTCCTCGGCCCGCGGCATCGCGGCCGGACCCCGGCCGGTGGTGAGCAGCGC
Source organism: Streptomyces specialis (assembly GCF_001493375.1). Lineage (GTDB taxonomy): Bacteria > Actinomycetota > Actinomycetes > Streptomycetales > Streptomycetaceae > Streptomyces > Streptomyces specialis. The sequence continues at coordinate 90,248 of NZ_LN929895.1, read as the reverse complement.
CATGGGAAACCTCCCTCTTCCGGGAGCGGCGGCCCTCGCCGCTCCCTTCCGAGTCTCGGCCCGGTCACCCCGGCGCATCCGTCGTATCGGCCCGCGGCAGATCGGCTGAGGGCAGAGCGCACCGCCCGGCGGGCGTCACCCGGCGGTTCGGCCCGCGCACCCGTCGGCGGTCACGTCAGCAGCTCGGCCAGGCCGCGCCGGGTGGCCACGATGACCACCTGGTCGTCGGGCCCCAGCACATAGCCGGGGTGCAGGTGCCACATCAGCCCGCTCGGACTGTCGCCCGCCCCGGCCGTGTCCAGCGCGATCACGCGCCAAGCCCCCGGTCGGCACGCCTCGGTGACCGTCTTCCCCTCGAACTCCGGGTGTCCGGCGACCTGGAGGCGGGCGAAGAGCAGCACCTTGCGCTCCACCGGTATGGCGCCCAGGATCTGACGTCCCATCATCGCTCCCGCGAACGCGGGGGCGGCGAGGCTGGAGACGCTGCGGCTCCGGGTCCTGGCCGCCGGGTGCGCGGTCCGCAGGGTGCGGTAGACGGCGGTGGCGAAGTCGTCGTCGTACAGCCGCAGCGACACCCGCAGTTCGGGGTTGACCGTGCGGGCGTACAGCGCGGCCTCCAGGTTGGTGGTGTCGGAGCTGGTGACCGCCAGCAGCGCGTGCGCGCGGCCGACCTTGGCGGCCTCCAGCACGCCCTCCTGCGTCACGTCGCCGAGCACCACCGGCACCCGCAGCCGCCGGGCCAGCGGCAGGCCCCGCGCCTCCGGATCGCTCTCCACGCACACCACCGGAATGCCCAACTCCCGCAGCCGGTCCAGCACCCGCGTGCCGATCTTCCCCAGGCCCAGCAGCACGACATGGCCGGAGAGCCCGCGCGGCGGCCGGCGCAGCGCCGACGCCGCCCGGAACGCGCCCAGCGCCTCCAGCGCGCCCGCCACCAGCAGCGGCAGCAACGCCAACCCGACCAGCCCCGACAGCAGTTGCAGCACCTGCCGGGACGTGGACTCCCCGACGGCCGGGTCGTTGATGGCGAACAGGTCGAGCAGCGTCACATAGGTCACGTGCAGCGGCTCGTCCCCCGTGATCCACCACGACGCGACCGCCAGCCCGAACACGGCGGCGATCACCCCGAACACCGCCCAGCGCAACCGCCGTGAGAAGAACCGTCCGAGCGGCGCCCCCCGTCCCGACAGGCCACGCGCCGAGCGCGGCACGGCGTGCGTCACGGTCTGGAGCACCAGCGCGCCCCGCCCGGTGGCCGCCGCCACCGCGTCGTCGTCCGGCAGCAGCAACGGGCCCTGTGGGCCGCTGCGGTCCGAACCCTCCGTGCCCGCCGGGTCGTTGACGGTGGACGAGAGCAACGCCAGCGTGCACAGCCCCGGCTCGGCGGCCTCCCCGTCCCCGGAGGGCGGGCGCTCCACGGCCCGCAGCATCAGGCCGTCCGCGTGCAGGACCTTGCTGGTCCCGGCGACGGCGGTCGCGGCCAGCGCGGGCGCCGCCGTGTCCGCGTCGGAGAGCACGGTCGTGGACGCGTCCCGCACCGAGCCGCCCACCGCGGCGGCCTGGTCGAGGAGTTCGGCCAGGTGCTGGCCCAGCTTCCGGTTGTAGAGCCGGATCACCAGCCGCAGCCGGGGATTGAGCCGCCGGGCGGCCAACGCGCCGCGGACGTTGGTCTCGTCGTCGTTGTAGACGAGAGCCAGCGCGGTGGCCCGTTCCGCACCGGCCTGCCGCAGCACCTCCTCGGTGGGTTCCGGGGCGGCCATCTCCCGTATCGGCAGCACGACTTCGCCACTGGACCAGGGATCGGTGACGCCGGCGGGCCGGTTCATCGCGGCGGAGATCCGGCCGAGCAGCGCGGACGCGCGGACGCGCCCCGCCACCCCCTCGGACTCCCGGGCGGACGGCACGACCAGCGTGACCCGTTCCCGGTACACGCCGTGCAACTCCCCGGCGAGCCGTGCGGCCAGCGCGTCGTCACCACAGACGATCATGCCCCCGGCGGGAGGAAGGACCGACACGGGCCGGTTACCTCGCCACGAACTGCGTGAGGATCGCCTGCACTTCGTAGATGTCGACGCCCTTGGTGAACGTCTTCTCCACCGGCGCCGAGGTCCCCGAGATCCAGATCTTCAACTCGGCGTCGAGATCGAACGTCCCGGCCGTCTCCACCGCGAAGTGCGTGATGCTCCGGTAGGGGATCGAGTGGTACTCGACCTTCTTCCCCGTGATGCCCTGCTTGTCGATGAGGATCAGCCGCCGGTCGGTGAAGAGGATGGTGTCCCGGATCAGCAGGTATGCGGCGTAGACCTGCTCCCCCTGCCCCAGCAGGCGCGCGTACTGCTGCTGCGCCGACCCCGGATCGATACTGTGCGCGTTCCCGAACAGCGCCATGACAGGCCCCCCGCCTCGTGACGTACGACGATCATCTCCACCGTATACGGACACGGGTGCGAACCGGGCCGCCCGCGACCGGCGTTCACCGCCGGGCTCACGATCTCCCGGCCCCCTCGGCGGGCAGCGCCTCGAAGTACGCCTTCTGCGCCGGGTAGTAGTCGCCGAAACGGGGCGGCTCGGCGCCCTCACGGGCGGCGGTCAGCATGTCCAGGTAGAACTCCCAGCCGGGGCCGATGTCACCGAGTCCCTCGCCGGCCGGCCGGTGGTGCACGAGCCGGAGTTCCGTCGCGCCGCCCGACTCGCTCAGCAGCAGCTCCATCGGCCAGTACCCCGCCTCGTCGCGCATCGAGACGGCCAGACGGCGGGGCGGCTCACAGGCGTCGACGCGCATCTCGCACCATGGGGCGTCATCCTCGAACGCCAACTGGACCTCGATCACGCGCCCGGGCGCCGCGTCACCGCGCCACGCGCCGAACCACCGCGCCGTGCGCTCGGGTTCGGTGACGCTCGCCCATACGTCGGCGAGCGGCGCGCGGTAGGTGCGGGTCAGCACCAGGTCGTAGCCCTCGGCGGTACGCACCAGGCGGCCCGTGGGAGTGGGGTTCATGCCGATCGCTCCTCGCTGTCGTGATCCACCGCGCGCGGGGCCGCCGTCCGGTCGCGACGGGCGCGGCGCACCTCGGTCCCCAGGGCGTCGAGACGCTGCTCCCAGCCGGGCGGCGCATCGAACTGGCCCAGCCACGCGGCGAGTCGGGTGATCCCGGACGGAACGAGCGTGTACAGCCGCTGCCTTCCGGCAGGCTCGTCACGAACGAGCCCGCTCTCCCGCAGCACGCGCAGATGCCGGCTGACGGCGGGACGGCTGACCGGGAACGCGCGGGCGATCTCCCCCGCCGCCAGCGGGGTGTGGCGCAGCATGGCCAGGATCTCCCGCCGCACCGGATCCGCCAGCGCGCCGGCGACATCGCTCAGCTCGTCCAGGGACCCGTCCATGGACCAAAACGTAACCAGTGGGTTACGTGTTCCGCAAGTCCCCCCGGGAGCTTCCCCGTTCGTGCCGCCCGCCCCACCGGGTTGCTAGCCTGGCCCGAGCAAACGGTACGGGGGAACGATGAGCGGTATACACGGCTGGCCAGGCGCGGGTCCCGCGCCCGCGCCGGGCCCGGTCAGGAACGGCGGCGACGGGCAGCGCCTCGGCATCCTGCTGCTGGTCATAGCGGTGATCGTCGGTCTCTCCTTCGGCCTCGCGAAGGCGACCGGCGCCGACACCAGGGGCGGCGGCACGGCCGCCGCGCCCCTGCCCACCGGCCCGGGGCTCGGGGACGACGGCGGCCTCGGCGGCATCCCCGACCCGGACGGCCTGACCTCCGGCGGATCCGGCGGCTTCGGTGACGCGGGCGCGTCCGGCGGATCCGGCGGGGCGACCCCCCCCCCCATGCCGACGCCAACTCCCTCGCCCACCACGCCGTACGACCCGACCCTGGACCTCTACCGGGCGGTCAGCGCGGGTGATTGCCTCAACAACTGGATGATCTCGGAGACCGATTGGGTCAGTTCCACCCCCGAGATCGTTCCCTGCGACGACGACGGCGCCGGTGTGTGGGTGTCCCAGACCTCCGACACGACGAGTGACTGCCCCGTGGACGCGGGCCGTTCGTACCTCTCCTACAGCTCCGGTCTGGAGACCGTAGCCCTGTGCGTCACCCGGCAGTTCGAGGTCGGCCAGTGCTTCCTGGGCATGGCGGACGGCACCGCCAATCTCATGAGCTGGGTGGACTGCGCGCAGAGCGTTCCCGCGCCGTACAGCCAGACCTACAACGTCACCGGCGTCTACTCCGCCCCCGCGGAGGTCCAGGGCTACGAATGCCGCCAGTCGTCGGGCGACCAGAACAGCTACTACTGGTGGACCGTGGACAACGACACGGTTCTCCTCTGCGCCGTGGTGTACAGCGGATGAGCCCGGCGCAGACAGCGATATCGCCGCGAACCTCGGGGGATTCATGAGCCAGCCCTGGCAGCCGCAGCCGCCACCACCGGGACCGGGACACTACGGCTATCCGGCGCCCGGCGGCTGGGCGGGCATGCCCATGCCCATGCCGCCGCCCGCCCGCCGCTCCCAGCCGGGCGCGGCCATCGCGCTGACCGCCGCCGTCGCGGTGGCGGTCCTGCTCCTGTACGGCTTCCTCACGGGCCTGGTCGTGGACTTCGAATCACTGGCCGAGGACGCGATCGAGTCGGGCGACCCCGAGTTGGACATCCCGCAACTCACCTGGCTCGCCGCCGCGATGGGCGCCCTGATCGGCCTGCCCGCCGCCAGGCTGGCCCCGGGCCAGGCCGGGACCTACTGGTTCGCCGGTGCCATGGCGCTGGTCGCGATGCTGCTGGGCGAGACGTTCGCCACCGCCGTGCTCGGTTCGGAGGCGACCGATGGGGCGAAAGGCGCGTTCGAGCTGTTCTTCGACAACTTCTCGGACTGCTGGGAAGGCTGGACGGAAGACGCCCACGGCGTCACCTGGGCCCTGGTCCCCCTGGCCCCGGCCGCCGCGATCCTCACCGGCTACCTCCTCGGCAGGACGCGTCCCACCACTCCGTGACAACGCCTGCCCCGGGCGGGAGCCGGGTCCGCGTTCCGTCCTTCGGGGACGACGCGGAGGAGAAACGGAGGAGGAACGCGGCAGGCCGGACGCCTCGGCGGCGGCCACCCGAGCGAGGGACAAAGCGACTTCGCGCAGCCGCCCGTACCACAGGCCCCCGGACGGGCCACCTCCTCAAAGGCGCGCATCGCGTCGTGGGGCGTCGGCGGATCTCCGCTCAGCGCCCCCGGCGGCGGGGCTTGCCGCGCCCGCCGCCCTTGGCGCCGCCGCCGCCGGAACCGCCGCGCGGCTTTTTCCCGGCGGACTTTCCGGCTGACTTCCCGGCCGATGTGCCGGTCGGCTTCCCGGCCGTGGGGGTCCGCCGTGCATCGCCGGTGTCGGGGCGCTTGCGCTTCGGCTGGGGCGGAGTCGGGCGCCCGCGCGAGCTGTTGATCGTCCGCCCCCGGACGATCCCGATGAAGTCCTCCACCCACTCCGTGGTGCGGTCCTCCCGCCACGACAGCGCGACGCGCGACTCGGGGACGTCCGAAAGCGGCCGGTAGGTCAGGTCCTTGCGGTGGTACAGGCGAGCGAGTGACTGCGGGACGACGAGCAATCCCACGCCGGCCGCCACCAGTTCGACGGCGTCGGCCGTCGTGGCGGGACGCTCGTTCGCCGGCCGCCCCGGCGGGCGCTCCCACGCGAGGGTGTCGTCGAGGGGGTGCAGCACGATTTCGTCGGCGAGTTCGGCGGCCGTCACCTCGTCGACCGCCGCCACCACGTGGTCCTTGGGGACCACGACCACCGTCGTCTCCGTGTACAGGGGAATCGCGCTGAGGTCCGTCCGGTCGGTCGGCAGCCGCAGGAAGCCGGCGTCGGCACCGCCGCCCCGCAACAGGCCGGACGCCTCGGCGGCGGCCACCGGAACGAGGGACAACGGGACCTCGGGCAGCCGCTCGTTCCAGATCCGCACCCACTTGGCCGGCGTCACGCCCGGAACGTACGCGAGGCGGAACGAAGGAGCTGCTTCCGAGCCTGTCACCGTGCCAGGCTATCCGGTCGTGGTCGAAAGGCGGCGCACACGCTCGTTACCCTTGACCCCATGACGTCGCACCACGCCTCCCAGACGATGAAGCCCGCCACCGCGGCGAAGAAGCTGGGTGTCTACCTCCAGGCCACTCCCGCCGAGTTCCAGGAGGGCGTCGTCTCGCGCGAGGAGTTGAGCGCGCTCCAGGCCGATCCCCCCGAGTGGCTGGTGGAGTTGCGGCGCGAGGGTCCGCATCCCCGGCCGGTGGTCGCGGCGAAGCTGGGCGTCTCCATCGCGGGTCTCGCACGGGGCGGGATCACCGAGGCCCTCACCACGGAGCAGATCGACGCGCTGAAGCGCGAACTCCCCGAGTGGCTGCGGCGGGAACGCGCCACCCAGGCCGAGGTCCGGAAGGAAGCGGCGCGCGTCAAGGAGAAGAACGCGGCCCGGGGCGAAGAGCCCCGCCGACCGCGTTCCTGACCCGCACCGGAGCCGCGGGACGCGGCTCAGCCGTGGAAGCTCACGTAGCCGTTGCCGTCGGCGTCGGATCCGCTCCTGGTGTAGGAGTGGGAATCCGCCGGGCTGCCGGAGGGCTTGTACAGGTAGATCGTGTCGCGGTCGTTGTTCCAGAGGAAGTTGCAGTTGTCGCGGTAGACCACGTTGTTCTTGTCTGAGTCCGTTCCGTTGCCGCCGCGCAGCTTCACGTAGTCCCCGGGCTGGAGATAGTGGTCGGCGCGGAAGACGAAGCGGTTGCCGGCGGCGTCCTTGATGACGTAGTTCCGCAGGTTGACGGTCGTCGTCGACGAGTAGTTCTTGATCGTCACGTACTCCTCGTCGGTGTTGCCGGAGGAGCAACTGTTGGAGTCCCGGCCGGGCGCGTCGTACTGGACTCCGCGGATCTTCAACGCCGAGCTGTACTCGGCGGCCTCGGACTGGACCGGTATCAGTACGACGGCACACGCCGCGGCAACGGCCGCGACGACGGCACGGACAGGCTTCCTCAACGAATTCTCCTCGGATGTGGCGGCTCTGCGCACCTTCTGTGCGCGACGCGGGTCAAGAGTATCGATGTGGTGATCGGACCTGTACGCCGGGTTGCCAATCCGTTACCGGAATGATCGTCGGTGACGCCATTGACAATATGCAGGTGATTACCTGCATAATCGGTCCGTGAGCCTCGAAGCGAGAGCGATGGACCCGGTCTTCAAAGCGCTGGCCGACCCCACCCGACGGCACCTGCTCGACCGCCTGCGCGAGCGGAACGGCCAGACGCTGCGCGAGCTGTGCGAACGCCTCGACATGACCCGCCAGTCGGCGACCCAGCACCTCGAAGTCCTGGAGCGGGCGCGTCTGGTGACCGTCGTGCGACGCGGACGGGAACGGCTCCACTACCTCAACCCAGCGCCGCTCCACGAGATCGAGGAGCGCTGGATCTCGGGATTCGACAAGCCCCGCCTCCGAGCGATCAGCGCCATCAAGAGACAGGCAGAGGAGTACGCCATGACCGACGAACCCACCACCGTGCCGACCTACGTCTACGTCACCTACATCCGCGCGAGCGCGGAGCAGGTCTGGCGGGCCCTGACGGACGCGGACCTGACCGCGCGCTACTGGGGACACGCCAACGTCTCGGACTGGCAGCCCGGTTCACCCTGGGAGCACCGACGCGTCGACGGATCGGACGTCGTCGACGTCGTCGGCCGGGTGATCGAGACCGAGCCCCCGACACGCCTGGTCATCACCTTCGACGACGCCCCCGACACCGCGTCGCGGCGCGAACCCTCGCTGGTCACCTTCGTCATCGAGCCGCACCACGACATCGTCCGCCTCACCGTGACCCACGAGAACCTGCCCAACGAGGCGATGCTGAACGGCATTTCCCACGGATGGCCGGCCGTGCTGGCGAACCTCAAATCGCTGCTCGAAACGGGCGAGGTGCTCCCGCAGGCGCCATGGGAGATGTACCGCGCGCACGACGGCGGGAAGTAGGAGCCTGATGGACAGCACGCCCCTCCGGGACGCCTACCGCGCCCTGATCGACGCCGCGGCCACCGTGGCCGCCGCCGGCACACCCCCCGTCCCACCACCCGGCGAGTGGAACGCCGACCAGATCCTGGCGCACGTCACCCTCGTCACCGCCACCACTCTCGCCGCCGTCTCGACCGTCGCGTCGGGAGCCAACGCGACGTACGACAACCGGTCGACGCACGACACCTGGACCATCGAACGCGTCATCGCCCTGGCCGGCGACAACGCGGGACTACGGAACCGCCTCCGCCTCCAGGCGGACGCCCTGTGCGCCCTCACCGGCCCGATGCTGACCGAACCCGAACTCGACACCCCCGTGCCCACCTTGCTGCTGTCCCACGCGACAGCCGTGCTCGACCGGCCCGTTCCCCTCCGAGCCCTCCTCACCGGCCTCGCGGAAGCGGAACTCCCCGGCCACACGAAGCAACTCCTGGCCCTCGTCGGCTGACCGGGGGCACCACCGCGCCACGACCACCCTCGCCCACCACACGGCGGAGGAACGGCGGAGTCTCAGCCTGCCGCGTACCGTTGAAGCCCCGCCTTGACGTCGTCGAACGTCATCACCGGCAACATGGTGATCTTCGCCCCGAGTTCCTGGAAGAGCGGTTCGCAGACCTCGGGAATCCTGGCCGGCTCGTCCAGGTCGAAGACCAGAAAACCGGTGCGCGCGCCGTCCTTGGACCCGAAGAAGGCGGCCTCCGGCTTCAGTTTCTCCAGAGTGCCGCCCATGACCCGGGCCATGGTCTGATCCCTGATGGCCTCGTTCGCCTTGTCCGTGTCGAACTCCGCGATGAGCATCGTCCTCATGCCAGGCTCCACCTCTCCCGCGCGGCCCGAGGCCGCCCCGACCCCGGCACCTGATCGCCGCGGCACGTCGATCGTGGCTCACCCCCGGACCCGCCGCACCCCGCGCGGGCCATCCGGGGACGGCCCCGGGGATCAGGCGCTCGGTCACGTCGCGGTGCCACCCGGCCCTGATCCTGCGCGTCGTCCAAGCCCTGATCGAAGCGGCCACCTCAGCGACCACCCCGGGACAGCGACCCACACGGCTCAGGGACCGGACGGCTCACCGATGAAACGGCTCACGAACGCACGAAGCGACGACAACGCGACGCGGACCCGAAACCCGATGGCCGAAGCGGCGAATGTGTGCTCAGCGGCCACTCCGCACGCGAGAACAGTTGGCTGACCCCGCTGCGACCAACAGAGGGGACACCAGGGCGCGTACCAGGATTTCGCCACCATTCGCCCGGAGTCGCGCTCACCGTACGCCGCTATGCTCGCCTCCGTGGGCGAGATCGTGGTGGTGCGCGACGGCTCCGGGCCGGAGATCCTGCTGGTGCACGGCGGCGCCGGCCCGCGGACGACGTGGGGCGCTCTCGCTCCGCTGGCCGACCGCTGGACCCTGGCATACGTCCATCGCCGGGGCTACCCGCCGAGCCCACCACCGCGGGAGCGCCAGGACTTCGAGGTGGACGCCCGGGACCTGGCACCGCTGCTCGCCGGCCGCCCGCACGTCGTCGCCCACTCCTACGGCGTCCTCGGAGCGTTGATCGCGACCGCTGCCGCGCCGGGCAGCGTGCGCTCCCTCACGTTGATCGAACCACCGCTCACCTACCTGGTCCCCGACGACCCCGAGGTCGCCCGGCTCGCGCACATCGGCGACGCGGTCCTCACCCACGGCATGGACACGGACCCGACCGAACTGCGCGAGTTCCTCCACATCGCGGGCGCGCCCATCGACGACGGCCCGCTCCCCGCAAGCGTGATCGCCGGAGTCCGCCGGGCCCACGGCGGCCGACCGGCCAGCGAGGCGCGCCCACAACTCACCGCCATCCGCGACGCCGCCGTCCCGACCCTCGTCGCCTCCGGAAACCACGCCCCCGCCCTGGAGCGAATCTGCGACGCCCTCGCGAACACCCTCGACGCCCAACGCACCACCCACCCAGGCGCCGGCCACTTCGTCCCGTCGGCCCCGAACTTCACCGCCCACCTCGAGACATTCCTACGCGAAAACGCCACATGACGAGGCCCCCCCCAGACAGCCACGCCCCCCAAACCAACGAGGAACCGAGCACCCCCAACAAACAAGGCCCAGGCCACCGACCTGGGCCTTCACTGCGGAGCGGGCGACGAGAATCGAACTCGCGCTCTGAGCTTGGGAAGCTGCGATCGTATGAGGCCGGTTCGGGCGCTGACCTGGGCGGATCGTTGGGCTACCGCTTCGCGGACATCGCTTCGTTTCACCGTGATTCCTCGCTGTTCCCCGCTCGATCTGGTGCGGTTGGGGCGCGTTCGCGCGGTCCGTGGTCATCTGTGAGCCCTCGGGAGCCTTGGCGACTGCCGCCGCCCTGCTGACGGGCATGCTCTTTCCGTCGGCCTGGGGTGCTCGAACTTCGGCAAGCGCGGTTGTCTGTGCCCACTTCTAAGATGACCCGCATGGCGAGATATCGTTCGGGTTTCACGCTCTGGCGCATGGTCGAGGCGACACGGGACCTCACTGAGCAGGTGACGGTGCGGGAGCGTATCGACGCGGTGCTCAGCGTCATGGGCGGCTTTGGTGGGACATATGGCAAAGGTAGACGCCTGGTGGACGCCTTGGAAGACGTTGCCCAAGAGGCCCTTCTGCGGGAGGACATAGGTCTCGCCCGGCGCTTTCAGCACTTTGCCGGTTACGCTCGGGGTGACCTGTTCCTCGAGATCCTGGAAAACTATTACGACGAAAAGGCACGGCAGCGCAGCGAGGAGCAAATGCGGAGGATGGTCGCCATGGGAGCCGACCGAGCCGCCGCTGCCTTGGACGTGCTGTGCCGAGACCAGCCTGATGCGACCGCCGGCGACGCCCGTGATCTCTTTCGTGGCATCGCCCAGTCTGGGGACCATTTGGGACTCGGAAGCGGCGAGGGCGGGATCCAGCTATCCACCAAGGAAGTGAGACGTCTGCAACAGTTCGGACACATGGAGATCGTTCTCCGGAGCTTGCCTCGGCCAGCTTCCCCCGAGGCGGCCCGGATGATGAGTGATGTCCTGGCGGACATCGACGCCGGACTGCTGGCCCAACTGCTCGAAATGCAGGCCAGGCGAGTCGGCCTCGCGGCCTTGCGTGCTGCGGTGGAGGACTCGAAAAGCTCCGAGAGTGCCCTTCATGCCTGTCTAAAGAATCAGGAGTGGATTTTTGGAGGAGCTTACGTGGCCGAGCTGGCCCGTCGGCAGTACACCCCAGACGCGATCCTGGACATCCCGCTGCTACGCGGCGATGGCTCCCTGCACGTGGTGGAACTCAAGCGCGCCAACATCAACGATCTGGTCATCCGACGCAGCGGCCACCTCATGCCGGGTGCCCCGGCACATCATGCGGTCTCCCAGGCGCAGAACTACCTGAGGATCATGGATGAGAACCGCCATTCGATCCTCGCGGATTACGGCGTGGACACTCGCAGGGTCTCGGCAACAGTCGTTATCGGTCACCCTCGGTATGTGAATGGGGGCGTCACAAGACAGGAGATCGCGGAAACGCTGCGGACCTATAACGCCCATGCGGTACGCATAGAAGTGATCACTTACGAGGGTCTGTTGGATTCGGCGGAGCGGATGCTGGCCTTCTCCTCGACACGACAGCATTCCGACCCCTCCGACCCGAACTAGGAGCCGTCCGATGACCCACACCTTTTCGGAGATCGAGTCCCTCCTGGCCAGTTTGTGCGGTGGTGTGATCACGGCCGAGGACTACGTCGGCTACTTCCAGAACGAATATGGTGAGGAACTTGTCTTCGCTCAACACCGGGGCGAGAAGACCGCGCGGCTCTGGCACAGCGACGCCGACTGGGAGATGTTCCGCGTCGGCGATCACTCGATACGGGTTGACGGTCAGATCGACGGGATGATCACCGTCGCCGACCTGATCATCAACCGTGCGGAGGCGACCTGGCTTTCCTCCTGCCTGGCGGCCTCCCGCCACCTTCGTATGTGACCCGTATGACGGGCTTGGAAAATGGGGGAGGCCGCGGTCAATGACCCGGGCCACTTCCGTACCGATGCGTGTGGTCGGCGAGCCGCGCCACGATGCGGATCGTTCCTTCCTTCCCTGCCACGGGTTCCTGCTCCGTCTTCCGTGTTCCTTGAGTTGCCGTCGCTCGTGGGTCGTTGATGGGGATGACGTGCGCCACGGTGTGTGACTGTGCGGGCGAAGCCTCGACTGCTTTCCATCTGTCCGTACGGGGAGTCCCGGTCGGGCCGCGCGCATACTGACCTGCGGCGGAGCGTTCGGGGTGACTTCGCTCGGATGACCTGGACGGGGTGACGCGGCCAGAACCGCGACCACACGGCGTTCGCTGGAACACAGCGAACCGCTCCGCGGCAGGTCTCGGATTGCGTCGTCTGTCCGGCCGACAACGGCGTGCCGGTCGCCATCGCTGTGTACGACGGCGGCTCCTGGTGACAGCCTTGTCACCGGATATGACGCGTCGCCCGCGGACGCGTAGGTCACCCCGCCCTGAGGGGCTGTGTCCCTATTCGGTCTACTCAGTGGTCCAGCGTCGGTGGATCGATCGCGACGCTCCCTGCCAGCTCCGCCTCTGGCTGGGCGCTTATCATCTGGCCGTCGCGGTAGTACCGCCACGCGCTCCTGTATGTGCTGGGGCTGTCGTCGTACATGATCACGTAGCCCATGAGGGCGGTGATCTGCCACTTGGCTGGCGTCTCCGCGGAGACCAGCCGAAAGACCTGATCGGCCGTCAAGCCGGCCGCCGGAACGTGGACGCTCCGGGTCTTGAACTCCTCCGACGTCCCATACCTGAAGTTGTATGGGAGGCCGACCTTGATCGTCTCCAGGAGTTCGCGCAGCGTCGTTTCGCCGGGAGACAGCCCTTCGACCGGCCGGTCCAGGTCGATGGGGAACTTCACGTCGAAGCGATTCGGGATCGTGTGGTCGCGCTGGCGGCCGGGGTCCTTGTTGCCGAAGCCGTTGTTGTTCCAGGGGATGTTGCCCTGGCCCTTGTGGTGAGTGATGAGTAGCTGTTCCGGGGCGAGGGCGGAGAAGTCTTCCGCTACGTACAGGCAAGAGAAGGCCATCTCGGCTGGGGAGATGTTGCGGCGTCCCGAGATCTTGCGGAGGTGGTTGCGGAGGCGGGCCGGCAGGGACTTGTCGGCCTTGCCGACGTAGACGAACTCGCCGTTCAGGTACAGCTGGTAGACCCCGGGCTTCTCCTTGAGCCGCGCGATGTTCTCCTCAGTGAGGGGAGCCCTGTCGAGTCCCTTGAGCGCGGCTGCCAGCTGGTCGCCGAGCGCCTTGGTGATGCTGAGGGTGAAGTCCTTGTGGTACCGCGTCCCGTCCTCGGAGCCCACCACCGGCGTCATTCGTCCCGCTCCCTTGGTCGACTTGATCTCGGAAACCCTATCGGTGGCCAGTGCTCGTGGCCGAACGTTCAGCTCGAGGTGGCTTGATTATCGACAACTCCGCGGTATGCTTTTGAAGTGGCCGAACTGCGAGAAGGATCGAAGAAGGACCGCACGGGCGTCGAACTCTTCGCTGGCGCTGGCGGCTTGGCCATGGCCGTCCACCGCGCTGGATTCCGTCCCCTGCTCTTCAACGAGTTCGCCAAGCGGGCGTGCGAGACCCTGGAGGCCAATGGGGCTCGGCGACTGCCCGACGGCCAGAGGCCGACCCGAGCCCCCGGGCCCGACGAGAAGGTGCCCCTCGTGGCGGGCGATGTCCGAGACCTCGACTTGGACTACCTGGCGGGCCAGGTGGACGTGCTCGCCGGCGGTCCCCCCTGCCAGCCGTTCAGCCTCGGTGGCGTCGCCAAGGGTGACGAGGACAAGCGGAACATGTTCCCGCAGATGTTCAGGGCCGTTCGGCAGATCCAGCCGAAGGCCGTGATCTGCGAGAACGTGCGCGGCCTGCTCAGGCCCTCGTTCCGCCGCTATTTCGACTACATCCAGCGCGAACTGGAGCTGCCTTTCGAGGAACGAGCCGAGGGCACTGACTGGGAGCGGCACTACGAGTACCTGTTGGAGCGGCGCGAGAAGGTGCCGGACGATCCCAGGAAGCGGTACGACATCGTCATGATGCCGGTGAACGCCGCCGACTACGGGGTTCCCCAGATCCGCTACCGCGTGATCATCGTCGCGTTCCGTCGCGACCTGGGCGTCGACATCGAGCTGTTCAAGGAACTCGTGAAGCCGACACACTCCGAGGCCGCCCTCGTCCGCTCCATGGAGGAGGACGGGGAGTACTGGAAGCGGCACTCGAATGTGCCTGACCATGTGCGCGAGTGGGTCATTGCCCGCCTCCCGAGGACAATGCCGATGGATGACGGCCTGCTCCCTTGGCGCACCCTGCGCGACGCGATCGCTGGCATCGGTGACAACAAGCCACTGCCGGACGTGCCAGATGAGTGGTTGGACCGTACCGAGCACTTGCTCGGCGGGTTCACGGAACACATCGGCTGGCCCGGTGCTCGCGTCTACGACGGGCACACCCCCAACGAGCTCGACCGTCCGGCGAAAACCGTCAAGGCCGGTGTGCACGGTGTGCCCGGGGGTGAGTCGGTCATGCTCCTGGACGAGTTGGTGGCCGACAAGGCCGCGCGGGGCGGCGTTCGGTATAAGTACAGGTACATGACGGTCCGCGAAACGGCTCGCGTCATGACGTTCCCTGACACGTGGGAACTCAAGGGGCCGCGAGGGGAGAAGATGCGTCAGCTCGGCAACGCTGTGCCCGTTGCCCTGGGCGAGGTCTTCGCCAAGGCGGTCGCCACCGTCCTGGATGAGGCGGAGGAGCGCCAGAGGTGACCGGGCCCACCAGCAGGGCGCAGAGCGGCTGGAAACACGACCTGCCGCCCGACCGGGCGTGGAAAGGGCGGCCCGGCAGAACCCGGGCCGCCATCGCGGCGGAACAGGATCGGGCCGCCGGTGGTCGCCACAGGCGCTCTGTGGATCTCGGCGAGGGACGGTTCGCCCGGGCGTCGGTGGAGCTGAAGGTCCTTCCCGAGACGCGACGCATTCGCGCGTACCTGCGCTGGTCCGACGGTGGCAAGTCTCCTGCCCGCTACCTCGGACAGGTCGAGCGCGAGACCCGGGCCGCGAACCTCGCCGAGGGTTGGAGGATGGCCTGGGAGAAGGGCCTTCTCACCGAGGAACCACCGGCGGGGGGATCCTGGGCTTCCTCGCCGTCGGTACGCGCGGTGATGCGAGCCAACCGGAGCAAGGACACCCGACCTGAACTCAGGCTCCGATCGCTGCTGCACAAGCAGGGCCTCCGATATCGCGTGGCGGCACGCCCCCTTCCCGAACTGCGGCGCACCGCGGACCTGATCTTTTCTCGGCCCAAGATCGCGGTGTTTGTCGACGGCTGCTTCTGGCACGGCTGTCCGGAACACCTTCGGGAGTCACACAAGAACGCCGAGTTCTGGCGAAGCAAGATCGAGGGCAATCGGGCCAGGGACGCGGAGACGGATCGCCGCCTGCGTGAGGCCGGCTGGACGGTCATTCGCGTCTGGGAGCACGAGGTCTCCGATGCGGCCGCCGCGCGGGTGATATCAGCCGTGCGAGCCTCGTCACCCGATCGGCACGGCTCCGGATGAGTGGGTCGAACATGAAGAGATGATCCAAAGAGCCAACCGTCGACTCGCGTGCCCCGCCTCTTGACCGAACGTCGAGGATCGAGGGCGGCGTCTACGGCGGTGAGTAGAATCCCGCCCATGGCTCCCAACCCCGATGGCGTGACATCGCCACAGTTCAACCCGCTGGGCCTTGACTTGCTTGGCCGCAATCTCCGGGAGGAGATGGACGGGCGACCGCGCGTCCCCCTGGATGAAGTTAAGCCGTTCCCGGGCGCGGGACTATATGCGCTCTACTACAAGGGTGATCTCGACATCTATAAAGGGCTGAAGGGGCGGGATATTCCCATCTACGTTGGGAAAGCTTCGGCTGGCGATAGCAGCTACGGAGACCCGCCGAACATGGCCGAACGAAAGCTGTTCGGCCGAATAAGAGATCACCGTAGAAGCATCAACGAGGTCGCCAATCTTGCTGCTTCGGATTTCGACGTCAGATGTCTGACCCTCGATGACATCTGGATAGTTCTGGGTGAGCGAGCCCTTCTGCGTTCCTATAGTCCTGTGCTCTGGAATACCGTGATGACCGGGTTCGGGGGTAACCCGCCTGGCCAGGGGCGGAGGAACGCTCGCTCAGTCTGGGATTCAATCCACCCGGGACGGAAGCGGGCGGCGAGGCTGCTCTGCAACCGCAACTACAGCGGTACTGAAATGGAAAAGCTTATTTTGGACGGCATCGGTATCTCGCTGATGGAGGCGGGTGAGCAGCGTGACGAAAAATTGAAGGCGTTTCGTGATTCCCCTGTGCGGACCATCTGGGAAGAAGCGAAGGGTTCTGGGCCCGGCCCCAAACCTGTTCTCGTCTTCCGTGAGGATGTTTTTCTGGAGGAAAACGCCCGATTCGGCTTTGACATCAGTGCCCTCGAATGGGAGCTGGCTGACAAGCCAGAGCAGACAACGACTGAGGCGGCCGCACTCGATGCTCTCGAAGGATAAACGTCGCCTGACGGGCGTCCCGACGCCCAGGGCGCCCAGCGATCGCGCGGTTCGACGCACACGGTGACCCGTGTTTCCCGCTCGTCTTCCAGCGGCCCAGCGAACGCCATCGGCTGCTGGCTGAACGGCGTGGACAGTCGCGTCGGGCGACGGCACTCGGCACACCGCCCCGTGGGCCGTGCTGGCCACTGGCGTCGGCCCTCCCAGCCCGCCGACGCGGACTGGGACGAAGGGTCGGCCAGTCTCCGGCGGCCGGCGCTGTGGGAGGCGGTCCGCACCGGAGGCCAATAGACACACGCGGCCCGTCGTCGGCGCCGGGCCCTTTGCTCCCTCTCACGGTTCCAGGGGTACCGGGTGAGTGGCGCGGGGTTTCAACACCCGCATGCTGGCGGCCCGCCAGGACACTGCGGACAGTCATCCAGTGGTGCGCAAGTGGTGCGAGGGGTCTGGATAGGTCCAGACAACAAACAAGCTCCAGGCCGCTGACCTGAAGCTTTGTCGTGGAGCGGCGACGAGAATCGAACTCGCGCTCTGAGCTTGGGAATCACAGGTGCGGCTGCCTCCATGTGGCCTCTGGCCTGTTGGAACTCGCCGGGACTTGGGCTCCCAGCCCTCTCCATGATGCCCGCTGTTGACCGTTGCTCCCCGGCCGTTCTGGCATGTATCTGGCACGCTTCCGCAGAGGTAGGCGCTCTCAGACCACGTCCCCCTATGAGGCCTGAGAGTCAAGGATGACCTCGGTAGCCAAGAGCCGGACCAATTGGATATCCGGTTCCAGAGCGTAAGCCTCTCGGCTTTTCGGCAAAAGGACTCGAACGTTTGCGTACTTCGGGTCGTCTTTCGCGTGTACGATGCGATTTCTTATCCTGTAGACCCTATCGGCAACCTGCGCTTGCAGGGTTTTGGTTTTATTCTTGAGATTAATTGACTCGACGCCCGATATGGGGCCGGAGCTGCTGAAATGTTGACCCCAATCGTTGTCTGTTCCGAAGAATTCCAGCAACAGGTCGTCGCGGACGGACTCCGTAATGAGTACAGATATCTGTGTCGCTTCAGACGTCTGAGTCGCCGCCTCGGCGACAGATAGAATCCTGATCAATGAATCATCGGAACTTCTGTCGAAGAGGGGGTCTGAAATCTCTTTGCGCACTTTCCTGAGGGTGCTGCGGCGCACGGCAAAAGGGAAGAAGTATTCCAGGACTTGATAATAGGACAGAAACGCGAGACTTGGATTGGCCCTCGCGCCTTCGGCGAACATGAACAGTTCGGCAACTTCCTTTTTTATGGCCGTGCTTGGGAATCTGGCCGGTGGTGTGGGCTTTCTGGGTGTGTACCTGTTCTTCTGCTCGAATTCCGCGAGCGAGATTGGCTCCAGTGCGACTCCGTTACGGATATTCAGTTCATACAGGAGAGAATAGGCGAGTTCTTTTCCCTTCGTTTCGATTTCTGCCGGAGTGGTCGTATCCCCGAATTCTATCTTAACTGACATGCTTGACATAAAGCGCTCGGTCCACGAGCGCGAATTCGGCGGCCCCCAGAGGATTCCGCACGGGGATGCCCATGATATTTCAATACACGTATCCTGGCGGGGGTCGCTTAGGTGCAGTTTTTGAACCCGTGGAACCGCGTCTACCGTACCGTTGGTTTGATAATTGGGTGGGACAACAGAAGGAAGCGGTTCGCCGGACGAATGGCGGCAAGGGGGCTGCTCCGATTCTTTGATCCGGATGCGAGGATCGAGCCTTCTCGCCCTTATCGATATGTTCTGTACTGGCATCTCAAAGTAGCGATCTGCTGGAATTGTTAAGCCAGCATACTCAGAGAGGGGGGAAATGGGAGACCGGAGCTGTCGGCGCAAAGTTTCAATTTCGACAGTTGGAATCATGTGCGAATCGTAGGGCCTTGTTGCGTCATTGCGTGTGATTATGATCCGCGAAGGATCGAAACTCTTTACCTGAAATCCATTGAGTGAGAGTATGCTGGCGATCTCCTTCGGGTAGGCTGAAGGGGTATTTTCTTGTGTGGTCACATTTCCTCATGCAGTTCGGTCTGGGTGGAATTCATATTGTCTGATTGATGCTAAATGGGCGTGTATGCCCGGATGCGTGTGTTTTGAGTACCTAGTGGCTATATCTATCCGAGATGGGGAAGGGGCGCGCCCTGTAGGTGATGGTTCAGGCGAAGGCGTTGGGTGTGGTGCATCGATAGGTCGACCAGTTTTCCGGGGGGACGAAGCAGAGTTCGGTTGACTCATCTGAGATCGCGAGTTTACCGCCGGTGATTCGCGCGCGGAAGCAGATGTTGAACTGGCGGCGGACTTCGCCGTCTGAGTAGGCGATGATGTAGCGGGGGTCGGTGTAGGTGCCGACCAGGCCCGTGATCTCGATGTCCAGGCCGGTCTCTTCTTTGACCTCGCGGATCGCCGCTTGGGGCAATGATTCGTTCATCTCCATGGCGCCGCCGGGCAGTGCCCACAGGTTGTTGTCGCGGCGGCGCTGGAGCAGGATGCGGCCCTGGTCGTCCGTGACGACGGCGGAGGCGGCGACGAGCATGCTGTTGGGCTCCGGGGCGTTGGGGTCGTCGTAGTACTCGGTTCGTGCCATGGTTCAGTGTTCCCGACGGGGACGCGGTGGCCCAGACGGCGTTGAGGCTCTCGGCGTAGGTGTCGAATATCCCGCCTGCGTCGCTGCGGCGGAGGTGCCACACCGGGGCGGCATAGGCGTTCACGCCCCAGACGTGGGCGTTGACAAGCATCTGCTCGTCGCCGCGATAGAGGGAGTTGTAGAGCGTGGTGCCGTGGGTGGGACTTCGATGTCCGGGATGCCGACCAGTGGCCGGTAGTGCATCGGGGCCCAGTTGGCACCGGGACTCGATGCCGTGGCCGAAGCGCTCCTCTCCGCCGCGCTGCCGGACGTTCGGGCTGTCGGCGTCACCGATGGCGATGCGGATCGTCGCGCCCGCTGCGGCGCGCTCGCGGAGGTGGGCGTTAAGGCGGGGAAACGCCTCGTGCAGGAACACGGCCGCGTACACCAGCACGTCGATGTGTTCCCCGGCCTGGCCAGCGAATCCACGAACGTCGTTGCGGGGATGTCTGCGCGCTGGTCGTAGAGCGCCACGAGTTCCGGGCTGACTGCTCGGGCGGGGCGCGCCTGGCGGAGCGCCGGCCATGTGCGTGCACGTCTTCTCCTAGCGTTTCCGCTGCCAGCAGGGCCGTGGAACGGCGTGGAACACGATCGAGGTTCACCCATCGTTCGACGGACTTCGGGTCCACCTCGACCTTCGCCGCAAGGGTGGCGTGGGTTCAGCCGTCGGCTGCGATGACAGCTCGTAGCCTCTCCTTGGGCGTCACAGTCTCTCTCGGCATCTCAGGACGGCACTCGGGACGTTTACCCGACGCGGGACGTCCCCAAGTGGTGTTCGGCCGTAGTTCCAACGTCCCGTTCGGTGACGCGAGGATCACGCAGCGAAGTAACCCTGCGGCCGTGGCGATGCTGGTCGAGCCGCTGCTCAGACTGTTGTTCCCGGCGCCTGGTTGGCACCGAGCGTCTGCTGAGGGTGCTGCCCCCGTCGAGGACCGGGCGACGATGGTGCTGCCGCGCGTGGCGCCTGACTCGCCCGTGGCGTTGGTCCGGCCGTACATGCTGACGCCGGAAGAAAGTCGGCAGCGGCGCGACGCGGAGCGGGCCGAGCGCCTGCGGCGCGAGCGGCGTCGGACGCTGTGGCTGGCCACTCACGGGATGGACGTGGGGCCGCGCTGGATTCACGGCGCGGAGGCGCTGTCGTGATGGCTGAGGAGACCCCGGAGATCGGCTCGCTGGCTTGTAACCTGTCGCGGGGCACGGTCGGCCGGGTTGTGGGACGGCAGTTGAGTCGGGTGTGGCTGCGTCCGCCCGGTGGCGGCCCTGAGTGGGATTCACCAGGGGATCAAGTGGTCAGCGTCCCGGACGATCCGGGGGTCGTGGGTGATACCAAATCGGCCGCCGGAAAGCGGTTCATCACGCTCCCCGCCTTCATGGAGAAGGACCTGCGTCGGCATCTCGACTGGTACGCCGAAAAGGCACCGGACGGGTTGCTGTTCGTGGGGGAGAAGGGCAAGCCGTTCCGGCGGTCCACCTTCGGGCGGAAGTGGCGCAAGGCTCGGGTCAAGGTCGGACTGCCGGAAGACTTCCGTTTCTACGACCTGCGGCACACCGGACACACACTCTCGACGCAGAGCGGGGCGACGCTGAAGGACACGATGGTCCGCGCGGGCCAGTCCTCGGAGAAGGCCGCGATGATCTACCAGCACTCGAACCACGAACGTCAGCGGGAGGTCGCGGCCGGGATCAACGCCCGGGTCGAGGCGCAGCGGGCGGCGGCCGGTGAATCTGGCACGGATCTGGCACGCGGGGGGTAAATCGGTCTGGACAACACAAAGGCCCAGGCTGGGGACCATGTCCCCGACCTGGGCCTTTACCGGTGGAGCGGGCGACGAGAATCGAACTCGCGCTCTGAGCTTGGGAAGCTCATGTTCTACCATTAAACTACGCCCGCCGAAGATCGCCCGAAGGCTGATCGTCGGGTCCCAGCCTACCGCATCCCGGGACTGGGTCGGTACGGCGGAGTGCCGGTGCCGGGGGGTGTCGGGTTCATCCCCTAATGTTGGCGTTCGTTTGTCAACCGGTAGGGAAGAGGGAAGCGTTGGAGACGACCACCAGCACCGTTGTTCGCTGTGCCGAGGGGCATGTGTTCCGTACCGCGCGGTTTCCGTTGGCGCGGTTGGGGCGGGAGCGGATCGGGCCGGGGCGGTTGTTGCGGTGTCCGGGGTGTGCCCGGTTGCGGAGTGCCGTGCCGGTGTCAGACGCGCGTGCGGTGGAAGTTGAGGTAGGAGCGGGAGGCCGTGGGGCCTCGCTGGTCCTGGTAGCGGGAGCCGACTCCGCTTGAGCCGTAGGGGCGTTCGGCCGGGGAGGTCAGGCGGAAGAGGCAGAGCTGGCCGATCTTCATGCCGGGCCAGAGCTTCATCGGGAGCGTGGCCACGTTGGACAGCTCCAGCGTGACGTGGCCGGAGAAGCCGGGGTCGATGAAGCCGGCCGTGGAGTGCGTCAGCAGACCGAGGCGGCCCAGGGAGCTCTTGCCCTCCAGGCGCGAGGCGATGTCGTCGGGGAGGGAGATCACCTCGTAGGTGGACGCCAGGACGAACTCGCCCGGGTGGAGGATGAAGGGCTCCTCACCCGGCGGTTCGATCGTCCGGGTGAGGTCCGGCTGTTCCACCGAGGGGTCGATGTGCGGGTAGCGGTGGTTCTCGAAGACCCGGAAGAAGCGGTCGAGCCGGACGTCGATGCTGGAGGGCTGGACCATCGTCGGGTCGTAAGGGTCGATCCGCACTCGTCCCGCGTCGATTTCCGTACGGATGTCCTTGTCTGACAGAAGCACGCCCCGAGGTTACCCGTACGGGAGATGGTGGTCGTCCGACGGGTCGGTCGGGGCCGTCAGATCGTGCCGAGCTTCACCAGCATCAGCAGGCCCAGGAGCTGGATGACCGAGGCGGCCAGGGCGCGGGGCCACGGGATCTCGTGGGAGCGGCTGACCATCATGGTGAACAGCACGCCCGCGAACAGCCATGTGGCCCAGCCCAGGACCTGGACGACCGGGTCGGCGCCGCCGAGGAAGAGGGCCAGGGCCAGGCGGGGTACGTCCGTCAGCACCATGATCAGCATGGCCAGGCCGGCGGTCGGCGCCCACAGGCCGTTCCCGCCGAACTGGCGGGCCAGGTTGTGCGTCACGGTGCTGAGCACCAGGGCGCCCAGCACCATCGCCACGCCCGTGAACAGCAGGTACGGCGCGGCCGTGGACGCGGTCGTGTCCAGGATCGACTCGCGGGCCTCGTCCAGGCCGAAGACCGCGACCATGCCGTAGAGGAACGTGACGATCAGCGCCGGCCACCACATCGCGTAGTCGCGCATCCGCCAGAACGTCGGGCTCGGGCGGAACACGATGCCCGTCAGCAGCTCCTGCCACCGCAGCGGCGGCAGCGGAGCCGGCGCCGGGGGCTCCGGCGCGGCGCCGTCGCCGTAGTCCGCGGTGTTGTACGGGTACGGCGGCGGCGCAGCCTGGTACGGCGGAGGAGCCTGGTGGTACGGCTGCTGGTCGTCGCGCTTCCTTCGGAATCCGGCCACGCCTATGAACGTACCGTGTCGGGTTCTTCGGGTGCGGTTTCGGGGGTGTGCTGTACGGATTCGAGAAGGAGTTGTGCCACGTCCACGACTTTGAGGTCGTCCTTGGCCTTGCCTTCGTTCTTCTTGCCGTTGACGGAGTCGGAGAGCATGACGAGGCAGAAGGGGCAGGCGGTGGAGACGATGTCGGGGTTGAGGGCGAGGGCTTCGTCGACGCGTTCTTCGTTGATGCGTTTGCCGATGCGTTCTTCCATCCACATGCGGGCGCCGCCGGCGCCGCAGCAGAAGCCGCGTTCCTTGTGGCGGTGCATCTCCTCGTTGCGCAGGCCGGGGACGCGGCCGATGATCTCCCGGGGCGGGGTGTAGACCTTGTTGTGGCGGCCGAGGTAGCACGGGTCGTGGTAGGTGATCAGGCCCTCGACAGGGGTGACGGGGATGAGTTTGCCGTCGTCGATGAGGGTCTGCAGGAGCTGGGTGTGGTGGATGACCTGGTAGTGGCCGCCGAGCTGGGGGTATTCGTTGGCCAGGGTGTTGAAGCAGTGGGGGCAGGTGGCCTAGATCCGTTAGGCGGGGGTGTCGCCGAGGGCGGTGACGGGCATCTCGACGTTGTTCTGGCGGAGCTGCTGGAAGAGGAACTCGTTGCCCAGGCGGCGGGCGGAGTCGCCGGTGCAGGATTCGTCGCCGCCCATGATGGCGAAGCTGACGCCGGCGATGTGGAGGAGTTCGGCGAAGGCTTTGGTGGTCTTCTTGGCGCGGTCTTCCAGGGCGCCGGCGCAGCCGACCCAGTACAGGTAGTCGATGCCGGTGAGGTCGTCGATGTCCTTGCCGACGACCGGGACGTCGAAGCCGACCTCGCTGACCCATTCCAGGCGCTTCTTCTTGGCCAGGCCCCAGGGGTTGCCCTTGCGTTCGAGGTTCTTGAGCATGGTGCCGGCCTCGCTGGGGAAGGCCGATTCGATCATGACCTGGTAGCGGCGCATGTCGACGATGTGGTCGACGTGCTCGATGTCGACGGGGCACTGTTCGACGCAGGCGCCGCAGGTGGTGCACGACCACAGGACGTCGGGGTCGATGACGCCGTGTTCCTCGGCGGTGCCGATCAGGGGGCGCTGGGCCTCGGTGAGGGCGGTGGCGGGGGTGGTGTCGGTGTTCTGGCCGGCCAGGAGGTAGGGGGCTTTGGCGTGGGCGTGGTCGCGCAGCGACATGATCAGCAGTTTGGGTGACAGGGGCTTGCCGGTGTTCCAGGCCGGGCATTGCGACTGGCACCGGCCGCACTCGGTGCAGGTGGAGAAGTCCAGCAGGCCCTTCCAGGAGAAGTGCTCGACCTGGGAGACACCGAACTGGTCCTCCTCGCCCGGGTCCTCGAAATCGACCGGCTTCCCGCCCGACGTCATCGGCAGCAACGGCCCCAGCGACGTCCCACCCGACGCGTTCCGCTTCAGCCAGATATTCGGAAACGCCAGGAACCGATGCCACGCCACACCCATGTCCGTGTTGAGCGCGACCGTGATGGCCCAGATCATCGTCGTGCCGAGCTTGATCATGGCGACGAGGTAGACCAGCGTGTGCAGGGTGTCGGTGCTCAGCCCGTCGAAGGCGAGCACGAGCGGGTAGGACAGGAAGTACGCCGGCTCGTAGTGGTCCACGTGGTGCAGCGCGCCCTCCAGGCCGCGCAGGACCATGATCGCGGCGCCGATGGTGAGGATGACGATCTCGACGAAGTACGCCTGCCAGGTCGTCGAGCCGGCGAAGCGCGACTTGCGGCCGGGGCGGCGCGGGACGCTGAGCTGCCGGATCGTGATCAACGTCACGATGCCGAGGACGGTCATCGCCGCGATGAACTCGATGTACATCTCGTAGGGAACGAAGCCCCCGAGGACCGGCAGCGTCCAGTCGGCCTCGAAGAGCTGGCCGTACGCCTGGACGATCGTCAGGCCCAGGGTGAGGAAGCCGATGGCGACGAACCAGTGCGCGACGCCGACGATGCCCCACCGGTTCATGCGCGTATGACCGAGGAACTCCTTGGTCAGCGTGATGCTGCGCGCGGTGGGATCGTCGGTGCGGGCGCCCGCGGGCAGGGACTGGCCGATGCGCAGAAAACGGACGATCTCCATGACGGCCCTGCTGAACAGGGCGATGGCGATCGCGGTGAGCACCAGCGAGACGATGATCGCGGCGAGTTGCATGTCGGCTCCTCGGACCTGCGGGCGGGGGCGAGCAGGGCTAGCAACATAGCCCAGCGCCATCTTACTAGGCGGTAACTTGCCGCGTCGCCCCGTTCGCCGCGGAGGGGCGCGACCGCCCTGCTTGACTTCAAGGTTCCTTGAAGTATGACGCTGCTTCTCACCCGCCCGGCACCCGCCGGACGGGGATCGCTGACGCCGATCACGAGGAGAACGTCATGCCCACTGCCGCGCCCGCCCCAACCCGCCCTGCGCCACCCAGCCGCCCCTGACCCCCCCCCTCCGCCACCACCCGGCTCCCGGACCGCATGGCTCCCCCGCTGCCCCGCCCGTCCCCACCCCGCACTCCATTCTCTTCAGCGCCCCCCCACCCCCGCGTCCTCCACGCCCCTCTCCGTCGGCAGCGTCCGGGCCGGCCGGTTCGGGCCGACCGTCGCGCGCTGGTTCGCGGAGCGGGCCGCCGCCCGCGGCGACATGGTCGTGGAGACCGTGGACTCCGCCGAGGTCGCCGCGACGCTGCCGCTGGAGATGTCCGCCCCGCCGCCGGGCGAGGGCCCAGGGCTCGGCGCGCGGCTGGCCTCGGCGGACGCGTTCGTCGTCGTCACGCCCGAGTACAACCACAGCTACCCGGCCGCGCTGAAGAACCTCATCGACTGGCATCACAAGGAGTGGCACGCCAAGCCGGTCGGCTTCGTCTCCTACGGCGGTCTCTCCGGCGGGCTGCGCGCGGTGGAGCACCTGCGCGGCGTCTTCGCCGAGCTGCACGCCGTCACGGTCCGGGACACGGTCAGCTTCCACCTGGCCTGGAGCGCGTTCGACGACGAGGGGCGCCCCCTCGACGCGGAGGGCGCCGGCGGCGCGGCGAAGACCATGCTCGACCAGCTCG
Source organism: Streptomyces specialis (assembly GCF_001493375.1). Classification (GTDB taxonomy): domain Bacteria; phylum Actinomycetota; class Actinomycetes; order Streptomycetales; family Streptomycetaceae; genus Streptomyces; species Streptomyces specialis. Next base: position 64,456 of record NZ_LN929895.1, on the reverse strand, counting down.
CCTGGTGGGGCGGCGCCCTCCGCGCGGCCCGAGCGGCCCGACCGTACGGGTCGTAGCCCGCGTCCGATCGGTGGAAGGTGTCGAACAATAAGCCCAAATGCCTTATAACGCACCTTCCGGCCCGCAGGATGGAGCACCACAAGCGAGCCGGAAGGGTGGGCTGCCATGGCTGTCCATATGACGCGCGGTCAGAGGGTCTGGTGGTGGCTGCTGCTGGCCTTCGGCGTGCTGCTGACGATCACCGCGGGCACCGCCCTGTGGGCCTACCAGCGCCTGGACGGGAACATCCGCACCGATCGCGCCGCCGCCGAGGCGCTGGACGAACACGCGGGCGAACGGCCGACCCCGGCCGGCACGGCGCGGAACATCCTGCTCATCGGCGACGACTGGGGCTCCGGAACGGGCAACGCGCGCTCCGACACCGTCCTGCTGCTCCACCTCTCCGCCGACGGGAAACGGGCCGACGCGGTGAACGTGCCGCGCGACATCGTGGTCGACATCCCCGCGTGCCGCACCGGCGACGGCGGCACGAGCGAGGCGCGCGCCGCCCAGTTCAACTGGGCCTACCAGTACGGGGGCGCGGCCTGCACCATCCGTACGTTCGAGCGGATGACCGGCGTCCGCGTCGACCATCATCTGGTGCTCGGCTTCGAGGGGTTCGCCGATGTCGTGGACGCGGTGGGCGGCGTCGAGGTGGAGCTGGCCGAGGCCGAGTACGACCCGAACGTGGGCCACGACCTGTCCGCCGGCCGCCACCTCCTCGACGGGGACCAGGCGCTGGCCTACGCCCGCGCCCGGGTCCACGTCGGCGACGGCAGCGACCTCAACCGGCTCGCCCGGCAGCAGAAGTTCCGCGGCCTGCCCCACGAGAAGCGGGCGGACGCGGGGACGCTCGCCAACCCGGCCCGCCTCTACCCGGTGCTGGAGGCGGTGACCCCCGCGATCACCGCCGACTCCGGGCTCGACGCGCTGGACGAACTGCGCCGTCTCGTGCGGGACATCCAGGCCGTTCCGGACGGCGGGCTGACGTTCCGCACCATCCCCGCCCTGCCCCTTATACCCATCCCACGCCCCCTCTAACCATCACCCCACAGCGCTCCCGGCTCGCCCCTGTGCTTACAACAAAATCACACTCGAGTCATACTCGCCGCACTGCGCGAGGACCGTCCGCTCCCACCCCCGGCCTGAGAGACCCCGGCCCGAGATCCCGGCCCGACAGCCCCGGACCGGCGGACCCGGACCGGCAACCTCGGGACCGCACGCCCCCCGGCCGCCGGAGATGCGGCCCGCCGGGGGGCGTGCTGGCATGGAGAGATGAAGGTGACGATCGTGGGCGCGGGCGCCATGGCCCGTGGCATAGCGACCAGAGCCCTGGCCGGCGGGCACGGCGTGCGGCTGGTGGACAGGTCGGCCAAGAAGGCCGCCGACCTGGCCGACGACCTGCGCCGCGCCGACCCGGACGCGGATGTCGCGCGGTCCGACGCGATAGCCGTGGAGGACGCCGACCTGGTGGTGCTCGCCGTGCCGTACCCGGCCGGGCGCGCGGTGGTGGCCGAGTACGGCACGGCGCTGACCGGCTCGGTGCTGGTCGACATCTCCAACCCCGTCGACTTCGCCACCCTGGACTCCCTCACCGTCCCGGCGGGCACCTCCGCCGCGGAACAGATGGCCGCCGAGGCGGCGCCCGGCGTCCCCGTGGTGAAGGCGTTCAACACCACCTTCGCCGGCACCCTGATCGAGGGCCGGGTCGCCGGACGGCCGCTGGACGTCCTGATCGCCGGGGACGACGAGGACGGCAAACGCGCCGTCGCCGCGCTGGCCTCCTCGGGCGGACTGCGCCCCCTCGACGTCGGGCCCCTGCGCAGGGCCCGTGAGCTGGAGGGCCTCCAGCTCCTGCACATGGCCGCCCAGGAGCGCCTCGGCCTGAACTGGTCGAGCGCCATCACGATTCTGGCCTGAGACCGGGTGAGCGCCGTGTGGTCCCGACGGACAGCGCTGTGGGCGGCCCTGACGCCACTCGTCGCCGTGCTGACCTGGAGCGCCCCGCCGCTGACGCCGCCGCCGGTCACCGGGACGCCGCCCCGGGCCGAGCCGGGCCGCCCGGCGGTGGAACGGACCGCGCCGGCGCCCGAGATCATCACGCGCGAGTCGTGGGGCGCCGACGAGTCGCTCCGCCGGGAGGCGGTGACCTACACGGGCGCGGCCCGCGCGCTCTTCGTGCACCACACCAACCACCCCGACGACTACGACTGCGCCGACGTGCCCGCCATGCTGCGCGCGATGCAGGCCGACCACGTGCTGGCCAAGGGCTGGGACGACCTGGGCTACAACTTCGTGGTCGACAAGTGCGGCCGGATCTACGAGGGCCGGGCCGGTGGCCTGGACCGGTTCGTGATGGGCGCGCACACCAGCGGCTTCAACTCCGACACCGTGGGCGTCGCCGTGCTCGGCGACTACCCCGAGGGCCGGGAGGTCCCACCCGAGCTGGTCACCGCCATCGCGAAGATCGCCGCCTGGAAGCTGCGCGCCGGCACCGACCCGCGCGGCCGGGTGCGGCTGGTGTCCACCAACGACGCCGCCCGGGTGCCGGCGGGCGAGCCGGCCGAGTTGGACGTCATCTCCGGCCACCGTGACCTGGTGCCCACGCACTGCCCCGGTGACGCCCTGTACGCCGCCCTGCCCGAGATCCGTGCCGAGGCGGCCCGGACGCGCATGGCGGGCCGGCGCTGAGGCCGGGGATCCGGGTGCCGCGGCCGATGACGCGAGCGGCCCCGGGCCTGGTGCCCCACTGGCTGCTCGCCCTGCCGCCGCTGCTGCTGGCGGCGGTGGCGGTCACGCAGTGGGCCTCGCCGCACTGGGTGCAGCTCGGGTTCGTCTTCGCCGCCCTGCCGCCGCTGGCCGGGCTGATCTACGGGCCGTGGGCGACCGCGCTGCTGGCCTCCGCCGTGATGGCGCTGCTGGTGCTGCCCGCCACGCGCGCCCCGCACGTCTCGGACGCCGACCTGGGCGCGGTGGCGGCCATCGCGGTCTTCGGCGTGCTGGTCTCGGCGATCCGGACGCGGTACACGCGCGATCTGGTCGTCGTACGGGATGTCGCGGAGGCCGCGCAGCGGGCCGTGCTGCCGCCGCTGCCGGAGCGGGTCGGGCGGGGGCGGGGCGCCGGGCTGTACCGGGCGGCGCAGGTCGGCGCGGTGGTCGGCGGGGACCTGTTCGACGTGCGGGCCGGGCCGTTCGGGGTGCGGGCGCTGGTGGCGGACGTGCGGGGGCACGGCCTGGCGGCGGTCGGCACGGTGGCGGCGCTGCTCGGGGCGTTCCGGGAGGCGGTGCTGGACGAGCCGGACCTCGGGCGGGTCGCGGCCCGGCTGGACCGGCGGCTGGTGGTGGACGCGCGGGCCTCGGGGAACGAGGAGGTCTCCGAACTGTTCGCCACCGCGCTGCTGCTGGAGTTCGCCGAGCGCGGCGACGAGATGCGGCTGGTGGCGTGCGGCCATCCGCCCGCGCTGCTGATCCGGGACGGGCGGGCCCGGGAGCTGGCCGCCGAGCCGGTGCCGCCGCTCGGTCTGGGCGCCGGGGCGCCGGTGCCGCCGCGGCCCGGGGCGGTGCCGCTGCGCGCGGGCGATCTGGTGCTGGCTTACACGGACGGGGTGATCGAGGCGCGCGACGGGGCCGGTACGTTCTATCCGCTGGCCGAGCGGGTGACCGGCCGGCTGGGCGCCGGGGGGCCGGAGCCGGAGGCGCTGGTGGAGTCCGTGTGGCGGGATGTGTCCGGGTTCGCTGCCGGGATCACGGACGACGTGGCCCTGCTGGCGCTGCGACCGGACGGTTGAGCCGGGCCGCCGGACGATAGTTGAGCCACATCCGCTCAGGACATTTGACGAGGGTTCCCGGCTGCGGCACTCTTGAGCCTGTAGCGCTCAAGCTAGTAGCTGGAGGATATCGAAATGGCACGTGCGGTCGGCATCGACCTGGGCACGACGAACTCCGTCGTCAGTGTTCTCGAAGGCGGTGAGCCCACCGTCATCACCAACGCCGAGGGCGCCAGGACCACGCCGTCCGTCGTGGCCTTCGCGAAGAACGGCGAGGTGCTGGTCGGCGAGGTGGCCAAGCGCCAGGCCGTCACCAACGTGGACCGGACGATCCGCTCGGTCAAGCGCCACATGGGCACGGACTGGAAGATCGGTCTGGACGGCAAGGACTTCAACCCGCAGCAGATCAGCGCGTTCATCCTGCAGAAGCTGAAGCGGGACGCCGAGGCGTACCTGGGCGAGAAGGTCACGGACGCGGTCATCACCGTCCCGGCCTACTTCAACGACCACGAGCGGCAGGCCACCAAGGAGGCCGGTGAGATCGCGGGGCTGAACGTGCTCCGCATCGTCAACGAGCCCACCGCCGCCGCCCTGGCCTACGGCCTGGAGAAGGACGACCAGACCATCCTGGTCTTCGACCTCGGTGGCGGCACCTTCGACGTCTCGCTGCTGGAGATCGGCGACGGCGTCGTCGAGGTGAAGGCGACCAACGGTGACAACCACCTCGGTGGTGACGACTGGGACCAGCGCGTCGTGGACCACCTGGTCCGCCAGTTCCAGAACGCGCACGGTGTGGACCTGTCCAAGGACAAGATGGCCCTCCAGCGGCTGCGCGAGTCGGCCGAGAAGGCCAAGATCGAGCTGTCCTCGTCCACCGAGACCACGATCAACCTGCCCTACATCACGGCGTCCGCCGAGGGCCCGCTGCACATGGACGAGAAGCTCACCCGGGCGCAGTTCCAGCAGCTCACCGCGGACCTGCTGGAGCGCTGCAAGACCCCGTTCCACAACGTGATCAAGGACGCCGGGATCCACCTGTCCGAGATCGACCACGTGGTCCTGGTCGGCGGCTCGACCCGGATGCCCGCCGTGGCGGAGCTGGTGCGCGAGCTGACCGGCGGCAAGGACGCGAACAAGGGCGTGAACCCGGACGAGGTCGTCGCCATCGGCGCCAGCCTCCAGGCCGGTGTGCTCAAGGGCGAGGTCAAGGACGTCCTGCTGCTGGACGTCACCCCGCTGTCCCTCGGTATCGAGACCAAGGGCGGCATCATGACCAAGCTGATCGAGCGGAACACCACGATCCCGACCAAGCGCTCGGAGATCTTCACCACCGCCGAGGACAACCAGCCGTCGGTGCAGATCCAGGTCTACCAGGGCGAGCGCGAGATCGCGGCGTACAACAAGAAGCTCGGGATGTTCGAGCTGACCGGCCTGCCCCCGGCGCCGCGCGGCGTCCCGCAGATCGAGGTCACCTTCGACATCGACGCGAACGGCATCATGCACGTCTCCGCCAAGGACCTCGGCACCGGCAAGGAGCAGCGGATGACCGTCACCGGCGGCTCCGCGCTGCCGAAGGACGACATCGAGCGGATGATGCGCGACGCCGAGCAGTACGCGGACGAGGACGCCCGCCGCCGCGAGGCCGCCGAGACGCGCAACCAGGCCGAGCAGCTCGTCTACTCCACGGAGAACTTCATCAAGGAGAACTCCGAGAAGGTGCCCGGCGAGGTCAAGACCGAGGTCGAGGCCGCCATCGCCGACCTGAAGGAGAAGCTGAAGGGCGAGGACACCGCCGCCATCCGCGAGGCGTCCGAGAAGGTCGCGGCCACCAGCCAGAAGCTGGGCCAGGCGATGTACGCCGACACCCAGGCGGCGCAAGCGGCCGGCGACGCGGAGCCCGGCGGCACCGAGAGCGCCGCGCCCGGCGGCGCCGACGAGGACGTCGTGGACGCCGAGATCGTGGACGACGACAAGCCGAAGGGTGGTGCGGCGTGACCCAGGACCCGCAGGGCTTCGACAAGGAGCCCGAGGTCCCCGACGCCGAGGCGGCGACCCCCGAGGCACCCGTCGAGTCCGCCGCGTCCGACGAACTCGGCGGGGGGGCCGCCCCCGAGGAGGACGGCGGTTCCGCCGAGCCGCAGGCGTCACCGGACCAGAAGGACGCGAAGGACCGTCAGGACGTCGCCCTGACCGCCCAGCTCGACCAGGCGCGTTCGGCGCTGACCGAGCGCACCCAGGACCTCCAGCGGCTCCAGGCGGAGTTCCAGAACTACCGCCGCCGGGTGGAGCGGGACCGGATCGCGGTCAAGGAGATGGCCGTGGCCAATCTCCTGACCGAGCTGCTGCCGGTGCTCGACGACATCGGCCGCGCCCGGGACCACGGGGAGCTGGTCGGCGGCTTCAAGCAGGTCGCCGAGTCGCTGGAGACGGTCGCGGCGAAGATGGGCCTGATGCAGTTCGGCAAGGAGGGCGAGCCCTTCGACCCGATGGTGCACGAGGCCCTGATGCACAGCTACTCGCCGGACGTCACGGAGACGACGTGCGTGCAGATCCTCCAGCCTGGGTACCGCATCGGCGAGCGTACGATCCGGCCCGCCAGGGTCGGCGTCGCCGAGCCGCAGCCGGGCAAGCCGGCGGACCAGGACGAGAGCACGCCGGAGAAGGAAGACGGCGGTGGCCCGGACGAGGGCTGACGCGCCGGGTGACGCGAGGCAGCGGAAGGAGGGACGCCGGGGATGAGCACCAAGGACTTCATCGAGAAGGACTACTACAAGGTCCTCGGCGTCCCGAAGGACGCGACCGAGGCGGAGATCAAGAAGGCGTACCGCGCGCTCGCCCGGGAGTACCACCCGGACGCGAACAAGGGGGACGCCCGGGCCGAGGACCGCTTCAAGAGCGTCTCCGAGGCGTACGACGTGCTCGGTGACGCCCGGCGGCGCAAGGAGTACGACGAGGCGCGCGCCCTCTTCGGGAACGGCGGCTTCCGCCCCGGTCCCGGCGGGGGCGGGCAGTTCAACTTCGACCTCGGCGACCTGTTCGGCGGGACCCAGCCCGGCGGTCCCGCCGGTCCCGGCGGGCCGGGAGGCCCCGGGGCCGGTGGTTTCGGCGGCGGGCTCGGGGACGTCTTCGGCGGCCTGTTCAACCGGACCGGGCCGGGGACGCGCACACAGCCGCGGCGCGGTCAGGACATCGAGTCCGAGGTGACGCTCAGCTTCACCGAGGCGGTGGCCGGGGCGACCGTGCCGCTGCGGATGTCGTCCAGCGCGGCCTGCAAGGCGTGCTCCGGCACCGGCGACAAGAACGGCACGCCGCGGGTGTGCCCGACGTGCGTCGGCACCGGGCAGGTCAGCCGGGGCGGCGGGGGCGGGTTCTCGCTCACCGACCCGTGCATGGACTGCCGGGGCCGGGGCCTGATCGCGCAGGACCCGTGCCCGGTGTGCCGGGGCAGCGGCCGGGCGACCAGTTCGCGCACCATGCAGGTCCGCATCCCGCCCGGCGTGGACGACGGGCAGCGCATCCGGCTGCGCGGCAAGGGCGCGCCGGGCGAGCGCGGCGGCCCCAACGGCGACCTGTACGTCGTGGTGCATGTGGACGAGCACCCCGTCTTCGGCCGCCGGGGCGACAACCTGACGATCACGGTGCCGGTGACCTTCCCGGAGGCCGCCCTCGGCGCCGAGATCAGGGTGCCCACCCTGAGCGGCCCGCCGGTGACGCTCAAGCTGCCGCCGGGCACCCCCGGCGGGCGCACGATGCGGGCGCGGGGCAAGGGCGCGGTCCGCAAGGACGGCACCCGGGGCGACCTGCTGGTCACCATCGAGGTGGCCGTGCCGCGCGAGCTGGGCGACGAGGCGAGGAAGGCCCTTGAGGAGTACCGCGCGGCGGTGCGGGACGAGGATCCTCGGGCAGGGCTGTTCGAGGCCGCGAAGGGAGAGTAACGAGAGATGGACGGCCGGAACGGACACAGCAACCCCTACGAACTGACCGACGAGTCTCCGGTGTACGTCATCTCGGTAGCGGCGCAGCTCTCCGGGTTGCACCCGCAGACGCTGCGCCAGTACGACCGGCTGGGTCTGGTCTCCCCGGACCGGACCGCCGGTCGTGGCCGGCGCTACTCGGCCCGGGACATCCGGCTGCTGCGCGAGGTGCAGCGGCTGTCCCAGGTCGAGGGCATCAACCTGGCCGGCATCAAGCGGATCATCGAGCTGGAGAAGCAGGTCGCCGCGCTCCAGGCGACGGTGGCCGAGTTGCAGCAGGCCGTGGAGGGCGCCGCCAGCGCGATGCGGCAGCGCGAGGCCCAGGTGCACGCGTCCTACCGCCGCGATCTGGTGCCGTACCAGGACGTGCGCCACTCGGCGGCGATCGTGGTGTGGCGCCCGGACCGCCGGGGCTGACCCTTCGCCCGCGCCCGTTCCGTCACTCCCGCGTCCGGCCCAGGGCGCGGCCGAGCGGCGGGAGGAGGACGCAGGTCACGACGGTGGCGAACAGCCAGCCCGCCAGGATGTCGGTGGGCCAGTGCACGCCGAGGGAGACGCGGCTGGCGCCGACCGCCACCGCCCCGGCGGCGGGCACGCCGATGGCCAGCGCGCGGGTCACCGTGCGGTGGCAGTGCGGCAGCAGCGCGACGGCCAGGCCGATCGCGGTGAGCGCCGCCGTGGAGGCGTGGCCGGACGGCAGCGCGTCGCCGTTGACATGCCGGGTCCAGTCGGCCGCCGGGGGCCTGGCCCGGTCCACCGCCGTGACCAGCACGTACCGCAGCCACTGCGCCAGCACCAGCGCCCCCGCGCCCACGATCGCGCCCGCCCACCGCCGGCCGCGGGGCACCGTCAGGGCACCGGCGAGGGCGGCCAGCAGATGCGGCAGGCCCCGGCTCCCGCTGTCGGTGACGACCGTGAAGAAGTCGACCCAGCCCGGGGAGCGGTGCTCCAGCGCCCAGTCGTGGAGAGCGGTGTCGAGGGCGAACGGGTGGTCGCCGCGTGCGGTGACCACCGCGATCAGCACGGCCAGCGCGAGAGCGGCGGCCGAGGCGGTGAGGAAGCGGCGCTGCGGCATGCTGAGCAACTCTAGTCGCGGCGACCGGCCGGCGCCGGTCCGTCAACGCGGGCCTGTGTCATACCCGTTCGGCGGACGGTGACTGGACATGCCGGAGCGGTGATCACAGGGTGGTCCCTATGCGTCTCACCCGCCTGCCGATACCCGCCGCCCTCACCGCCGTCCTGCTGGTCGTCGCGGCGCCGCCGGCCGTGGCCGCCGAGCCGTGGGAGACAGGCGCGGTCTCCACCGTGGGCAAGCTGATCTGGGACGCGGGCGGCGGGCGGCTCGGGTTCTGTTCGGGCGCGGTGGTGGACGCGCCCAACGGCAGTGTGGTCGCGACGGCGGCGCACTGCGTGCGGACCCGCGAGCAGCCGGAGCCGCCGGAAGAGGTGTGGTTCGTGCCCGGCTACGACCACGCCGGCGACGCGTGGCGCGAGGACGCCTGGCGGGTCGCCTCGTTCCACACGCCGGACGGCTGGGACGTCACGCGGCCCACGGCCGAAATCCTGCCGCACGACTACGCGTTCCTCACCCTGGCCGAGAAGGACGGGCGGACGGTGCGGGAGGCGCACGGCGCGAACCGGATCGCGTTCGAACCGCTGCGCGAGGGGGATCCGGTCACCGCGCTGGGGTACCCGGCGGCGGCGCCGTACGACGGCGAGTCGCTGCGGTACTGCGCGGGCGAGACCGACGTGCTGACGGAGGGTGAGGCGCAGGAGCCGAACCTGGGCGGGCTGCTGCTGAACGACTGCGACATGACGGCCGGGTCGAGCGGCGGCCCGTGGCTGGAGGAGTACGACGAGGCCACCGAGTCCGGGACGCTGGTCGCCGTGATGTCGGTGGGCAGCGGCGACGGCCAGGTGGTCGGCCGGCCGTTCCCCGAGGCCGCGCGGGCCCTGCTCGCCACGGCGGGGGCCGCCGGAGCGTGATGTGCCCCCGAGGGGGACCGTAAGCGTCTTGAGTGGAATAGACTCAACTTATCGTACGTTGGATCTAGCAGGCTTAGCTCTCAAGATCATATGCTTACGGAGGAAACGGCCCAGTGAACGCCGAGCTGACCAACAGGAGCCGGGACGCGATCAGCGCGGCCAACGACCGCGCCCTGACCGGCGGCCACCCCGACATCACCCCCGCGCATCTGCTGCTGGCCCTGCTCTCCGGCCAGGACAACGAGAACGTGCAGGACCTCCTCGCCGCCGTCGGCGCCGACCAGGCGACTCTGCGCGCGGGCGCCGAGCGGCTGCTCGCCGCGCTGCCCAGCGTGCGCGGCGCGTCCGTCGCCCGGCCGCAGCCCAACCGCGAGCTGCTGGCCGTCCTCGCCGACGCCTCCCGGCGCGCCCAGGAGCTGGGTGACGCCTATGTCTCCACCGAGCACCTGCTGATCGGCCTCGCCGCCAAGGGCGGACAGGCCGGGGAGCTGCTCACCGGCCAGGGCGCCGCCGACCGCAAGCTGCTCGACGCCTTCCAGGCCGGCCGCGGCGGACAGCGCGTCACCACGGCCGACCCGGAGGGCACGTACAAGGCGCTGGAGAAGTTCGGCACGGACTTCACGGCGGCGGCCCGCGAGGGCCGGCTCGACCCGGTGATCGGCCGGGACCACGAGATCCGCCGCGTCGTCCAGGTGCTCTCGCGCCGCACCAAGAACAACCCGGTCCTCATCGGCGAGCCCGGCGTCGGCAAGACCGCCGTCGTCGAGGGGCTCGCCCAGCGCATCGTCAAGGGGGACGTGCCCGAGTCGCTGAAGAACAAGCGGCTCGTCTCCCTGGACCTCGGCGCCATGGTCGCCGGGGCCAAGTACCGCGGCGAGTTCGAGGAGCGGCTGAAGGCCGTGCTCGCCGAGATCAAGGACAGCGGCGGCCGGATCATCACCTTCATCGACGAGCTGCACACGGTCGTCGGCGCGGGCGCCGGCGGCGACTCGGCCATGGACGCGGGCAACATGCTCAAGCCGATGCTGGCGCGCGGCGAGCTGCGGATGGTCGGCGCGACCACGCTGGACGAGTACCGCGAGCGGATCGAGAAGGACGCCGCGCTGGAGCGCCGCTTCCAGCAGGTGCTGGTGGCCGAGCCCAGCGTCGAGGACACCATCGCGATCCTGCGCGGCCTCAAGGGCCGGTACGAGGCCCACCACAAGGTGCAGATCGCGGACGGCTCCCTGGTCGCCGCCGCCGCGCTCTCCGACCGGTACATCACGTCACGCTTCCTGCCGGACAAGGCGATCGACCTGGTGGACGAGGCCGCGTCGCGGCTGCGGATGGAGATCGACTCCTCGCCCGTGGAGATCGACGAGCTCCAGCGTTCGGTGGACCGGCTGCGGATGGAGGAGATGGCGCTCGCCAACGAGTCCGACCCCTCCTCCCGGGAGCGGCTGGCCCGGCTGCGGCGCGAGCTGGCCGACCGCGAGGAGGAGCTGCGCGGCCTGACGGCCCGCTGGGAGAAGGAGAAGCAGAGCCTCAACCGCGTCGGCGAGCTGAAGGAGCGCCTGGACGAGCAGCGCGGTCTGGCCGAACGAGCCCAGCGCGACGGTGACTTCGAAGCCGCCTCCAAGCTGCTCTACGGCGAGATCCCGGCCCTGGAACGGGAGCTGGCCGCCGCCTCCGAGGCCGAGCAGGAAGCCGCCGCGACCACCATGGTCAAGGAGGAGGTCGGCCCGGACGACATCGCGGACGTGGTGTCCTCCTGGACCGGCATCCCGGCCGGGCGGCTGCTGGAGGGCGAGACCGAGAAGCTGCTCCGCATGGAGGAGGAGCTGGGCAAGCGGCTGATCGGCCAGACCGAGGCGGTGCGGGCCGTGTCCGACGCGGTGCGCCGCAGCCGGGCCGGCGTGGCGGACCCGGACCGGCCCACCGGCTCGTTCCTCTTCCTGGGCCCGACCGGCGTGGGCAAGACCGAGCTGGCCAAGGCGCTGGCCGACTTCCTCTTCGACGACGAGCGGGCCATGGTCCGCATCGACATGAGCGAGTACGGCGAGAAGCACTCGGTGGCCAGGCTCGTCGGCGCGCCCCCCGGATACGTGGGGTACGAGGAGGGCGGCCAGCTCACGGAGGCGGTGCGGCGGCGCCCGTACACGGTGGTGCTGCTGGACGAGGTGGAGAAGGCGCACCACGAGGTGTTCGACGTGCTGCTCCAGGTGCTGGACGACGGGCGGCTGACGGACGGACAGGGCCGGACGGTCGACTTCCGCAACACCATCCTCATCCTCACCTCCAACCTCGGCAGCCAGCACCTGATCGACCCCCTGACCAAGGCGGCCGACCGGCGCGAGGAGGTGCTGGCGGCGGTGCGGGCCGCGTTCCGGCCGGAGTTCCTCAACCGGCTGGACGACGTCGTCATCTTCGGCGCGCTCGGGCCCGAGGAACTGGGCCGTATCGCGCGGCTCCAGATCGGCTCGCTCCAGCGGCGGCTGGCCGACCGGCGGCTCACCCTCGACGTCACCGAGCTGGCCCTCGGCTGGCTCGCCGCCGAGGGGAACGACCCGGCGTACGGCGCCCGGCCGCTGCGGCGGCTGGTGCAGACCGCGATCGGCGACCCGCTCGCCCGGAAGATCCTCGCCGGCGAGGTAAGAGACGGCGACACCGTCCGGGTGGACGCGGCGGTGGACGGCGGGCTCGCGATCGAGGCCGTGCGCTAGGCCCCGCCCCGCTCCCGTACCGGCTCCGGCCCGATGGTCCGATGATGTGCCGGAAGCCGGTATGGGGGAGGATGGGGAAAGCCCGCAGTCGTACGAAGGGAATCGTCCCGTGTCTGTCGATCCGTCCGCGATCCCGAACTTCGGGGGCTCGCAGGACAAGCGGAAGAGCACCCCGCCGAGCGCCCCGCAGGCCGCCAAGCCCACCGGGCCCGTCACGCCGAACCAGGACCTCGTCAAGCAGCTCCTGGACCGGATGAAGGTGAAGTACATCGTGGACAAGGAGGGCGATGTCGTCGCCCCCTGGAAGAACTTCCGCGTCTACTTCATGTTCCGCGGCGAGGAGCGCCAGCGGGTGCTGATCGTACGGACGTTCTACGGGTATCCGCACAGCGTGGACGACAAGCCGCGGCTGCTGGAGAGCGTCGACGAGTGGAACCACTCGTCCCTGTGGCCGAAGGTCTACACCCACACCCAGGACGACGGCGTCGTCCGGATGGTGGGGGACTTCCACCTGCTGCTCGGGGCCGGCGTCGCGTTCGACCACTTCGTGGCGACGGTCGTGAGCTGGGTGCGCGCGGCCGGCGAGTTCGACAAGTGGATCGTGGAGCGGCTCGGCCTGGCCAAGGACGTCGAGGAGTCGGCCGAAGGCCCCCGGAACGCCGGTGACGCCGATGATGCCGGTGGCGCCGGTGACGACACGGCCGGTGGAGAGGCCGGGGCATGATCGTCGCCTTCTCCGTGACGCCCATCGGCACCGGCGAGGACGTGGGCGAGGAGGTGGCCGAGGCCGTGCGCGTGGTCCGCGAGAGCGGCCTGCCGAACCGCACCGACGCCATGTTCACCAGCCTCGAAGGCGAGTGGGACGAGGTCATGGACGTGGTGAAGCGGGCCGTGGAGGCGGTCCGCGCCCGGTCCGGGCGGGTCAGCCTGGTCCTCAAGGCCGATGTGCGCGACGGCGTCACCGACGGGCTGACCACCAAGGTCGAGCGGATCGAACGGCTGCTCGCGCCGCCGTCGTAGCGCGGGGGGCGTGAAATCCCCGTCCCCGGGGAAACAGGCAACAGGACGGTTGCCGTTGGCAGTTGCCACCGGCGCCGCTCCGGGGCCCGCCCGCCGTCGCGGGGCGGACGGGACCCCCGGGCGGCGGAGCCGGGTCCGGGCCGGAGGTGCCCTTTGTGTGGCCGCCGCGTGAAGAACGGTGAGTGGTCGCCGGGAATCCGGTGCATTTCCGGAGCGATTGGCGCGACAGGAATTGCTCTTCGTACGTTGAACGAACATAAAAGTTCGTCATGCGGTCGGCCGAATGGTGAACAGGTGACCCATCCCCTCCCCGTCGGGATGGAAATCCGACGAAGATGGGTAAAACCGCTGTGGGGGCGGCGCGTTACATGATTCGGTGTTCCCGTTGCCCCCGGAGGGGCGGTCCGCGCCACCCTCGACTGCGCGCACGCGGGAGCCGACCCATGCTCACCACTATCCATACCGCCTACACCGATACCCGGGCGAACGACCTCGCCTGGGCCCTGGGGCAGGAGCCCCTGCCGTCCCTGGCCACCCTGGATCTCGACCTCGCGGACGCCCGTGTGCAGTTGCGCGTGCTGGGAGCCTCGCACCAGGTGCTGCTTGACTCGCGGGAAGGCACCTGTTCGGAGACCGTCGCCTGCATGCCGGGCAGTAATACCCCGCTGCCGCTGGGCGTTTCCAAGCGCCTGGGGAATTTCGAATATGAATTCGCCGCCCGGGTCGAAAGCCTGAGCGCCGGTTCCTTCGCGGGCCGTGCGCAGGAACTGCTCGCACTGGTCGCCGACCATCCGCACGGCCTCGCCGGGCTTTTCCCGGGCGACCCCAACGCGTTCACCGCCCTGCTGGCCCAGCGCCGGGGAGGCCAGGTCCACTGGCGCACCTGGCACGCCTATCCACGCGAACGGCGCCTGGTCGCGACGCGTACCCGGGTGAGCGGCACGCGGGAGCGGGAGAAGTCCACTCCTGTGGGTGACAGGGTGAACGCGAAGTGTGACGTAACGTTCGGTTCATGATCGAGACGCCCGAAGCCGAGCGCTCAACGGTCGAGCACTCACCGGTCGTCGCGCTGCCCGTGTCGGCCGGGATCGGGCGATTCCTCGTGCTGGTCGCCGTCTTCGTGTGCGCCGCCTGCGGCCTGGTGTACGAGCTGGAGCTGATCGCCCTCGCCGACTATCTGGTCGGCGACACCGTCACCCACACCTCCATCGTGCTGTCCACGATGGTCTTCGCCATGGGCATCGGGTCCCTGGGCGCGAAGCGGCTGCGGCGCCGGGCCTCGGTCGGCTTCGGGGTGATCGAGGCCATGCTCGCGCTGATCGGCGGCTCCTCCGCGACCGTCCTCTATCTCAGCCTCCTGTGGTTCGGCGGGGCCCGGCCGCTGCTGGTCGCCTTCTCGCTCGCGATAGGCGTGCTCATCGGTGCCGAGATGCCGCTGCTGATGACGCTCATCCAGCGCATCCGGGAGCAGGACGCGGGCCGCGCGGTGGCCGACCTCTCCGCGGCGGACTATGTCGGGGCGCTGCTCGGCGGGCTCGCGTTCCCCTTTCTCCTCCTCCCGCTGCTCGGCCGGCTCAACGCGGCCCTGTGCACCGGCGTGGTCAACGCGCTGGCCGGCGCCGTCGTCGTGCTCTGGCTCTTCCGGGAGGACCTCTCGCGGCGCACCAGGCGCCGCATCCTCCTGCTGAACCTGTGTGTGACGGCCCTGCTGCTGGCCTGCGTCCCCGCGGTGGGCCCGCTGGAGCGGGCCGCCGAGCGGGCCCTGATCCGCCCGGTGACCCCGGAGGTGACGCCCGAGCCGGTCGCCGAGGCGGCCGCGGGGCCGGTGGACGAGGGCGCCGCGGCGCGATTGGCGTCGCGGGTCACACCGGTGCTATATGCCCCGCCGAGTGGGTAGGCTCCGCGCCATGGAGCACGAGGTCTTCCTGCCGTATGCCGTCAGCGCCGTGCGGAGCGCGCTCGCCGACCCGGAGCTGGTGACCCGCTGCGTGCCCGGGCTCCAGATGGAGCCGGAGACCGACCCGGCCCGGCCGGAGGGGAGGCTGCGCGTGCGCATCGGCTCCTCCACCATCACCTACCGGGGCGGGCTGACGCTGAGCGAGCGGGGCGAGGGCGTCACGGCCGAGGCCGAGGGCACCGAGGCGCGGGGTTCGGGCACGGTGAGCCTGATCATCACCGCCGTGCCGCGCCCGGTCGAGGACGGCTCGGGCACCACGGTCGCGTTCAGCGCGGTGATCGAGGCCAAGGGCCGCATCGGTGAGTTCACCGCCGCGCAGCGCGAGGCGGCCGGGCGGCGGCTGCTGGACCGTTTCGCCGAGGCGCTGGCCGACGAGCTGACGGGCGCCGAGGCCCCGCCGCCCGCCGCCCTGGGCGGAGCCGGCGGCATCGGCGAGCCCGACGACAACGAGCGGGCCATCCCCGGCATCCCGGCCGCGCCCGAGCCGGAGCCGGACGCCGGTTTCCGCGCCGCCCTGCCGGACATCGAGATCCCGCCGCCCTCGCTCGGCCCGGAGGAGGACGAGGAGCCCGCCGTGGCCGCCGTCGTTCCCGAGCCGGAGGCCGACTTCGCGCGGCGCACCATGATCGGCCGCAGCGCCGAAGAGGTCGACCACGCGCCGCCGCGCGGACGGTATGCCCCGGCGCCCGCCCCCGGTGCCGCCCCGGCCAGGGTGGCGAAGCTGCGCTGGGCGGCGCCCGCCGCGGCCGTCGCCCTGGCCTCGGCGGTGCGCGCGGGCCGGGCCCTGCGCCGCCGCCCGTAGCGCACCGCCCCGGCCTCTCCTCCCCTCGGTCCCTGTTTTCATGCGGCTGTCGGCTGATCGGATCGTTATCGTCGTGGGGTGACCACCCATGACACCGAGCGCGGCCTCCGTCTGAGCGCCGCCGACGCCGAGCTGGTCCTCCGTCCCGACCAGGGCGGCCGGATCGCGTCCCTGCGGGTCGGCGGGGCCGAACTGCTGCGTCAGGGCGCCCGGCTCGGCTCCTTCGTGATGGCGCCCTGGTGCGGACGCACCGGGTTCGGCCTGTTCCGCAACGGCGACACGATCCACCAGCTCCCCGCCGACGCGGGCCCGCACGCCCTCCACGGCACGGTCCGCGACCGCCGGTGGCGGATCGCGCGGGCCGACGCGACCGGCGCCGCCTTGTTCTGCGACCTCACCGATCCATGGCCCTACCCGGGCCGCGTCACCCAGACCGTGCAACTGGCCGAGGACGGCGCGAGTGTCACCCTGATGCTGGGCGTGGAGACCTACGGTGCCTCGTTCCCCGCCCAGGCGGGCTGGCACCCCTGGTTCACGCGCGTGCTGACGCCCGGCGGCCGGGGTGCTGAACTCTCCTTCGCCGCCGACTGGCAGGAGGAGCGCGGCGAGGACCATCTGCCCACCGGCCGCCGCGTCGCCCCACTGCCCGGCCCCTGGGACGACTGCTTCGGGATGGCCGACGGCGTCGCGGTCACCCTCACCTGGCCGGGGGAGCTGGAGCTGACGGTCACCAGCCGCAGCCCCTGGGTGGTGATCTACGACGAGACGGCCGACGCGGTCTGCGTCGAGCCGCAGTCCGGGCCGCCCAACGGTCTCAACACCCACCCGCGTCTGGTCACCCCGCTGGAGCCGCTGGAGATATCCACCACCTGGGCGTGGCGACGGCTGTCATAGGGTCATGAGCCATGAGCGTGCGTGACGAACTGCTCCGGCAGATCAAGGACAAGGCCGTCGTCCACGGCAAGGTGATCCTCTCCTCCGGCCGCGAGGCCGACCGGTATGTGGATCTGCGCCGGATCACCCTCGACGGCGCCGCCGCGCCGCTGGTCGGCCAGGTGATGCTGGACCTGACGGCTGACCTCGACTACGACGCCGTCGGGGGCCTCACCCTGGGCGCCGACCCGGTCGCCACCGCCATGCTGCACGCCGCCGCGGCGCGCGGCCGGACGCTCGACGCGTTCGTGGTGCGCAAGGCCGGGAAGGCCCACGGCCTTCAGCGGCGGATCGAGGGACCGGACATCGCCGGGCGCCGCGTGCTGGCGGTGGAGGACACCTCGACCACCGGCGGTTCGGTCCTGACGGCCGTCGAGGCGCTGCGCGAGGCGGGCGCCGAGGTGGTCGCGGTGGCGGTCATCGTCGAACGCGGCGCGGCCCCCGCGATCGAGAAGGCCGGACTGCCGTACTACCAGGCGTACGCGCTCGCCGATCTCGACTGACCCGGACAACCCCACCCGGCCGGACCGGGCCCTCACGCCGCGTAGTGGTTTCACGTGAAACTGTCGCGTGCCGTCCCGGCCGCAGAGGCCGTCTGGGAGGATATTCGCGCAGTCGAACGCAATCCTCACCCCGAAGGAGCGGACAGATGCCCATCGCGACCCCCGAGGTCTACAACGAGATGCTCGACCGGGCGAAGGCAGGCAAGTTCGCCTACCCGGCCATCAACGTCACCTCGACGCAGACCCTGCACGCCGCGCTGCGTGGCTTCGCCGAGGCGGAGAGCGACGGGATCGTGCAGATCTCCACCGGCGGTGCCGAGTTCCTGGGCGGTCAGTACAGCAAGGACATGGTGTCCGGCGCGACGGCGCTGGCGGAGTTCGCCCATGTGGTCGCCAAGAAGTACCCGGTGAACATCGCGCTGCACACCGACCACTGTCCCAAGGACAAGCTGGACGGGTACGTCCGCCCGCTGATCGCCCTCTCGGCAGAGCGTGTCGCCCGTGGTGAGAACCCGCTCTTCCAGTCGCACATGTGGGACGGCTCCGCCGAGACCCTGAAGCACAACCTGGAGATCGCGGAGGAGCTGCTCGCCCAGGCCGCCGCCGCCAAGATCATCCTGGAGGTCGAGATCACCCCGACCGGCGGTGAGGAGGACGGCGTCAGCCACGAGATCAACGACGAGCTGTACACGACCGTCGAGGACGCCCTGCGCACCGCCGAGGCCCTGGGCCTGGGGGAGAAGGGCCGGTACCTGCTGGCCGCCTCCTTCGGCAACGTGCACGGCGTCTACAAGCCGGGCAACGTCGTGCTGCGGCCCGGACTGCTGAAGGACCTCCAGGAGGGTGTCGCCGCCAAGTACGGCCGGCCGGCCCCGTTCGACTTCGTGTTCCACGGCGGCTCGGGGTCCACCCGCGAGGAGATCGCCACCGCGCTCGACAACGGCGTGGTCAAGATGAACCTGGACACCGACACGCAGTACGCCTTCACCCGGCCCGTCGCGGACCACATGTTCCGCAACTACGACGGCGTCCTCAAGGTGGACGGCGAGGTCGGCAGCAAGAAGACCTACGACCCGCGGAGCTGGGGCAAGCTCGCCGAGGCCGGTATGGCCAAGCGCGTCACCCAGGCGTGCGCCGACCTGCGCTCCACCGCCACCAAGCTGAAGTAACGCCCGCGCCCGGGGACGACCGGGCCGCAACCGGGGGAGAAACGGCAGACTGGACACCATGGCCATTCACGAGAACCTCCTCGGGGGTCCGCCCCCGACCCACCTGCCCGACGATCCCGAACCCCGCGAGCTGCTGGCGGCCGGCACGGCTCCCGGCGAGGTCGCGGCGAAGTACCCGGCGTCGAGCCTGGCCTGGGCGCAGCTCGCGGACGACGCGTTCGCGGAGGGCCGGACCGTCGAGTCCTACGCCTTCGCCCGCACGGGCTACCACCGGGGTCTGGACGCGCTGCGGCGCAGCGGCTGGCGCGGCCAGGGGCCGATCCCGTTCGAGCACGAACCCAACCGCGGCTTCCTGCGCGCCCTGCACGCCCTGGCCCGTGCCGCTCAGGCCATCGGCGAGCAGGAGGAGTACGAGCGCTGCTCCCAGTTCCTGCGGGACAGCTCGCCCACCGCCGCCGACACGCTGTCCTGAGCATCCGGGCACCGGACGGCGGAAGGCGCCCCGCACGCGCGGGGCGCCTTTCGCGTGCCCGGCCCCGTGCGCCGGGCCCACCGGGTCTCGCTAGGGGCCGGTCGTTCCCGGGCCGCCGGAGCCCTGGGGCTGGCCGCCGGAGCCGCTGCTGGATCCGGTGAGCCGGGCGTAGGCGACGATGTTGGAGTCGTAGCCGCCGTCCTGGGTCCACCGGCCGCCGCAGGTGATCAGCCGGAGTTGCGGAGTGTCGACCGAGCCGTAGACCCGCTCGTCGGGGAAGTCGGTCTTCGGGTACTGCTCCACCGAGTCGACGGTGAAGACGGCCGTGGTGCCGTCCGCCCGGTCGATCTCGATGTTCTCGCCGGGACGCAGCGAACCGAGCCCCGCGAAGGCGGCCGGGCCGTCGTAGGTGTCCAGGTGTCCGACGAGGATGGCGGCGCCCCGTTCGCCGGGGGCCACTCCGCCCGCGTACCAGGCGGCGCGCATCGCGTCCTCGACGGACGGCGAGGGCGGTGCCCCGTCGGGTGCCAGATCGGCGCCGAAGACCTCGACGTCGGTGGCCAGTTGCGGGATACGGACCCGGGTCGGGGCGGATCGCATCAGCGGCGGGGCCACCACGGAGGAGGGTTCGCCCGTCAGCGACTGGTCGAGGTCGGCCGTGGAGCCCGCGTCGGGTGCGGCGCCGGGCGCGTCGACCGCGCCGGGGCGGGAGACGCCTTCCGCGATGCTGCTGGAGGCGCGGGCCTCCCGGACGCCGTCGTCGGGGTCGGGACCGAGGATTCCGGCGAGCAGGCCCACCGTGACGGCGCTGGTCGCGGCCAGCGTCTCCAGGCGGCGGCAGCGGATCGCCAGCCGCTGCTGCCGGGTCTGCGCGGACGGGCGGACGACGGGGCGGGGCGGACGGGACGGTCTGCGGCGGCGTCTGCCGAGCCCGACGACCCGGAGGAGCCGGCCGACGAGCCGGCCGGCCCGGCTGGGCGCGGCCGGCCGGCGCGGCTCCCCGGCACCGGGAGCGGGAGCGGTGGGAGCGGCTTGGCCGGGAGCGGGGGGATCGGGTGCGGCCCGGGTCCGGCTCTTTTACACATCTCCGCGCCCACGAGACAGGCAGGAATATCGTATGCCGTCTTTTCCCGAGGTGCGCGTAGCACAGCTTCGTACTGCCTCTTGTGGACGTAGGTTGGAACTGACGCGCCACACCGCAGATGCGCTACCCGTGACGTCGGCGGCGCCAGATGGCTATAGGAGCCAGGATCGGGTGCGGCCCGGGTGGTGCCGGTGTCGGGGGTGTCCGTCGGCGCCGGGGGCCGTGCCGGTGCCGGGCCGAGCCGCGCGGCGGCCCGGAGGGTGGCGGCGGCCCGTCCGGCGCGGGCCCGGCACCTGGCCCCCAGCAGGGGCACGGTCCGCCGGTACCACTCGCCGAGCCGGTGCAGGGGCCTGACCAGGACGCGCAGGCGCCCGGCCTGCCGCCGCAGGACCGGCCGCAGCCGCGCGCGCGGCTTGACCGGCCTGGGCCGGCGCAGCCGTTCCTGCCGCCGGGGCCGCCCCGGCCACGGCCGCCATCCGGCGCGGCGGGGACGGGCGGGCCGCTTGGCCCGTTCGGCCCGCCGGGGGCCCTTCGGCCCCTTCGCGCTCTTCGGCTCCTTCGGCGCGTTCAGCACCTTCAGCCCGGTGAGGCTCCTGGGCTTCCCGGGGCTCCTGGAACGCTTCCGGTGCTTGCCGCGTCCGGGCTGCCCGGCGCCCGGGATCCGCTCGGCGCGGCCCAGCGGCCCGGATCGCCGCGGCCTTCCGGCCCGCGGCGCCCCGGGCGCCGTGGGCGTCTTCGGCGCCCGGGGCATCCTGGGTGCCTTCGGCGGCTTCGGTGCCTTGGCCTCGACTCCCTTGGTCCTCGGCGGCTTGGACACCTTCGGTGCCTTCGGCGTCCTCGGTTCCTTCGGGGCCTTGGGCGCCTTGGGCGTCTTGACCCGCGCGGGCCGTTCGGAGCCCTTGGGCCGCCTCAGCCGCCGGAGCCACGGGATCTTGGGCACGCCCGCCTCTCTCAGTAGTGGCTGCCGACGCGGCGGCGCCGGTTGAAGAAGGCGTAGCCGACCGTTCCGGCGATGGCGAGTCCGCCGCCGACGGCCAGCATGGTCGCCGCCGTGCTCGCGCCGCCCGCGCCGCCGGCCGCGCCGCCGAACCCGGCCGAGGCGCCGCCGGAGGGCGTGGTCGAGGTGTACGTGAACGACGTGCTCAGCGTCACGCCGTCGGTGCAGCGGACGGTGACGGTGTAGGTCCGGCCGACCGTGAGACCGCTGGTCCTGATGCGGCCGGTGCCGACCCACTGGTTGCCGCTCTGCTGGAGCGTGATGCTCTGCTGGAACGCGTCCGAGGTGGCCGGGCCGCTCGGCGCGCAGCTCGACCTGACGGTGACGGCGGGGTTGGCGCCGCCGGAGCTGGGCGAGATGGTGAGGGGCGCGGGGGCGGGGGGGGGGCTGGTGGTGGTCTGAACGGGGTTGGCCCCGTCGTCGACGAGCGTGGCGGGCGTGCCGAGGCCGGCGGCCACGGGGGCGCCGATGCCGAGGGCGATCACGGCGGTGGCGGCGGCTGCGGCCAGCCGGCTGGCTCGGGGGTGCAGGGACTTCATGGACGGGTGACCTCCGGTCGTCTGCCGCACGCGAGGTGGCGTGACGGGTTGTCACCTATGCGAACAGCCCGTTATCGGATCCGCGACCGGAGTGCGTCCCAGCGGGTGGCGCGCTGCTCCATCGGGGCAACGCGACGGCCCGGCCGCCCGCGGGAAGGCGGGGGCCGGGCCGGCTGACGCGCGTTCAGCTCCGGGCCGCGCCCGTCACTTCGACTCCAGGTCACGCCGCCGGAAGCCCGCCAGCCCGCAGGCGATCAGGGCCGCGGCCAGCGCGGTCAGCACCAGCAGCGGCGTCCACTCCAGACCGGCGGCGGGCACCTGCGGCACATGGCCGATCGGGGAGAGGTTGCTCAGCGCGTCCGGCATGTCGGTCAGCTCGCCGAGGTAGACCACGACGAACGCGTACGCCGGAACGATCCACGCAGCCGCCGAGGCGCGCGGGAACCAGCCGAAGAGCGCCACCGCCACCCCGCCCGTGACCCACAGCGCGGGCGCGTAGGCCAGGGAGGCGCCGGTCAGCTTCATCACCAGATCGCCGTCGTCGGCGGAGGCCGCGCCGGAGAGCCCGAAGCCGAGCCCGGCGGCCAGCATGATCAGCGTGCCGCCGGTCAGCGCGACCACCAGATGGCTGCCGGCCCACCGG
The DNA here is from genome assembly GCF_001493375.1 of Streptomyces specialis. Lineage (GTDB taxonomy): Bacteria > Actinomycetota > Actinomycetes > Streptomycetales > Streptomycetaceae > Streptomyces > Streptomyces specialis. The sequence continues at coordinate 41,869 of NZ_LN929895.1, read as the reverse complement.
ACGCGGGAGAGCCCGGTGGCGAGCAGCGGTTCGGCCCGCCCGGCGCTCTCCTCGGCGCGCGGCCGGAGCGCGGCCATCACCACGTACGAGGCGGCGACGATGGCCAGGATGCTCATGATCACGGAGGCGAACGACTCGACGATGTCGCCGCCGAGCGCGGCCACGCTCTCGCGCAGCGTGTCGTTGTCCTCCAGCAGCTCCTCCGCGTCGCCCAGGATCGAGCCGTACATGAGACTGAACAGCAGCGCCCCGGCGGCGAACCCGGTCAGCACGCCCCGGTGCAGCCGGAGCGCGAAGCCGACCGGGCGGGTGAGCGCGGCGGAGGCCGACGGCCGGCCGGGGCGCGGCGGCCTGAGCCCGGCACCGACGTCGCGGCGGGTGCTGAGCCCGTAGGCGGCGGCGGAGCAGACGGCGGTCAGCGCGACGTTGAGCAGCAGCGGCCACCAGCGGTCGTCCACGTAGACGTAGGTGCGCTGCGCCCAGCCGATCGGCGAGAGCCAGGAGAACGCGCCGGTCCCCACGTCGCCCACGGCCCGCAGCGCGTACGCCGCGCCGATGGCGGCCAGGGCCAGGCCGGAGGCGCCCCGCGAGAACGGCGTGATCTGCGCCGTGACGGCCGCGACGGCGGCGAAGGTGACGCCGATGGCGGCGCTGGCCGCGCCGTACAGCAGGGACCCGGAGGCGGTGACGCCGGCCAGGCCCGTCCCGGCCAGCGCGCCCGCCAGCAGCAGTCCGAGGAGGAGGTCGGCGGCGACGGCGAGGGTGAGCGCGGCGGTCAGGTGGGCGTGGCGGCCGACCACGTGGGAGCGCAGCAGCTCGGCGCGGCCGGTCTCCTCCTCGGTCCTGGTGTGCCGGACGACGGTGAGGACGCTCATCAGCCCGATCATGATGCCGAAGAAGCCGAGGAGCTGGTGGCCGGTCATCGCGCCGTAGCCGTAGTCGCCGCCGAGGTAGTGCTCGGGCCCGGACATGGCCAGGCCGGCCGGCCCGTTGAGCGTCTCGGCGAGCGAGGCCCGGTCCTCGGCGGTGGTGTACTGCGACTCGAAGCTGGAGACGGAGGAGACCGTGCCGAACAGCAGGGCGGCGATCCAGACGGGCAGCCGGACGCGGTCCCGGCGCAGCCCGAACCGGATGAGCGCGCCCGTGCCGGTCAGCGCGCCGCCGTGCCGTCCGGCGCGGCTGCCGCTTCCGGCGGCGGTGGCGGCGCTCGCGGCCGTCATCGCTCCGCTCCCGCGCGCCGGTGGTCGCCCTCCAGGGCGTCGAGTTCGTCGCCGTAGTGGCGCAGCATCAGCTCCTCCAGCGTCGGCGGGTGGCTGACGAGGCTGGTCAGGCCGAAGCCGGCGAGCCGCCGGACGGCGCCGTCGAGGTGGGCGCCGTCCACGGTGAAACGGACCTTGCCGTCGTCGGCGCGCAGGTCGTGGACGCCGGGCAGCCCGTCCAGGCCGGTGGCGGGCTCCTTGGTCTCGGCCTCGATGGTGGTCCTGGTCAGGTGGCGCATCTCGCCGAGCGTCCCGGACTGCACGATCCTGCCGAGCCGGATGATGCTGACGCGGTCGGCCAGCTTCTCGACCTGGGCCAGGATGTGGCTGGAGAGCAGCACCGTCTTGCCGGCGGCCTTGGCCTCCCCGACGACGTCCTGGAAGACGACCTCCATCAGCGGGTCGAGCCCGGCCGTCGGCTCGTCGAGGAGGAGCAGCTCGGCGTGGGAGGCGAGGGCGGCCACCAGGGCGACCTTCTGCCGGTTGCCCTTGGAGTAGGTGCGGCCCTTCTTGCCCGGGTCGAGGGCGAAGCGTTCCAGGAGGTCGTCCCGGCGCCGCCGGTCCAGGCCGCCGCGCAGCCGGGCGAACAGGTCGATGGCCTCGCCGCCGGTGAGGTTGGGCCACAGCTCGACGTCGCCGGGCACGTACGCGAGCCGCCGGTGCAGCTCGACGGCGTCCGACCAGGGGTCCCCGCCGAGGAGCCGGGCGGTGCCGGAGTCGGCCCGCAGCAGGCCGAGCAGCACGCGGATGGTGGTCGACTTCCCGGCGCCGTTGGGCCCGAGGAAGCCGTGCACCTCGCCGGTCCGCACCTCAAGGTCCAGGCCGTCGAGGGCTCGGGTCCTGCCGAAGGTCTTCACCAGGCCCGAGACGGTGATGGCGTTGCTTGCCTTGGTCATGCTTCCGAATCTACTGTAAGTTCATAAACTTGTGAATATATGGAAGCGGAGGTCCGGCGGCGGAGATGGGAAGATGCCGGGTGGGAGGATGACGTGCCGAAGTACACCGAGCCGATGGCCGCGTTCGTCGAGCGCTTCGCCGCCGATCTCACCGAGGCGGGGATGCAGCGCATGGCCTCCCGGGTCTTCGCCTGCCTGCTGGTGTCGGACGAGGCCGCGCTCAGCTCCGCCGAGCTGGCCGAGCGGTTGCGCATCTCGCCCGCCGCGATCTCCGGGGCCGTGCGGTATCTGGCGCAGGTCCATCTGGTCACCCGGGAGCGCGAGCCCGGCTCCCGGCGCGAGCGCTACCGGCTGCTCCCCAACGCCTGGCACGAGTCGATCGCCAACCGGGACGCCGTGCTGCGGCGGTGGGGGTCCACCATGCGCGCGGGCATCGACGTCGTCGGCCCGGCCAGCACGGCGGGCCGGCGGGTGGCGGAGACCGAGGAGTTCATGGAGTTCCTGCTGTCCGAGCTGCACGGCATCCTGGAGCGCTGGCGCGAGCACCGCGCCGCAGTCTCCGGCCGCCCGGCGACCTGATGTCCGGCGACCTGATGTCCGGCGACCTGATGTCCGGGCGGCTGGTCACATGGGGACCGCCAGCCGCAGCGCGCCCGGCCGCACCGTCCAGGTCCGCGCCCGCGTCGGACCGGAGTCCTCGGTGTCCGCCCGGTAGCTGAACGCCGGGCCCGAGACCGTCACCGACGTCGCCCGCGCCCGCACATCGCCGTTCCCGGCCGTGCCGGGGCTGACGACCACCTCGGCCAGACCGTTCGCCGCCCGCAGCGAGATCCCCGCCACCGGCCGGTCCCCGTCCGCCAGCACCCGCCCGTCGGCCTCCACACGCAGCCGCTGCCGGGGCCGGTGCACCGTCCGCCACCACAGGGCCGGCCCCGAGGCGCGGGCGCGCGGCGCCGGGATGCCCAGCGCGCCCAGCACCACCCCGCCGGCGTCGTCCGTCAGCACGTCCACCGGGCGGACCGCGCCCGCGAGGATCGCGCGCGACGCCCGGACCGCGTCGGTCGGCACCCCCAGCGCCCGCGCGACGACCAGCGTCTCGCCCGGGCCGACCGGCACCAGCCCCAGCGGGTGGGCCCCCAGGTCACCGCTGCGCAGCAGCAGCCGCACCGCGCGCAGCAGCGCGCCGTCGTCCCCGACGATCACCACCCGGCGGCCACCCGCGCGGGCCAGCACCCGTGTCATCGCCTGCGGTTGGTCCAGCACGCACACCTTGACGTCCCCCGCGCCCGTCCCCGCGCACAGGACATCCCTGGCGATCCGCACCGCTTCCCCGTCCGTCTGCCGCGCCGTCGGGTCGATGACGATGAGCACCTGACTGTTCGCCTCCCGGCTGCGTCTCCCGTAAGCTCTCTGTGCAAGAGCCCCTGTCGCGATTGCGCGCCAGGGGTTTTCGTCGATCCGGGGCAGCCCTTGCGTAGATGCCCCGCTCGAAAGGGGTGTACGCCTGTGCCCGCACTTGTGCTGCTCGGCGCTCAGTGGGGTGATGAAGGCAAAGGCAAGGCCACCGATCTGCTCGGCGGCTCGGTGGATTACGTGGTGCGCTACCAGGGCGGTAACAACGCCGGCCACACCGTCGTCGTCGGCGACCAGAAGTACGCGCTGCATCTGCTGCCCTCCGGAATCCTCTCCCCCGGCTGCGTCCCCGTGATCGGCAACGGTGTCGTCGTCGACCCGAAGGTGCTGCTCGCCGAGCTGAAAGGGCTCCAGGACCGGGGTGTGGACACCTCGCGGCTGCTCCTCAGCGGCAACGCGCATCTGATCACCCCGTATCACCAGACGCTGGACAAGGTCTCCGAACGCTTCCTGGGCAAGCGGAAGATCGGCACCACCGGACGCGGTATCGGCCCCACCTACGCCGACAAGATCAACCGGCAGGGCATCCGCGTCCAGGACCTGTTCGACGAATCGATCCTGCGGCAGAAGGTCGAGGCCGCGCTCGACCAGAAGAACCAGGTCCTCGCCAAGCTCTACAACCGGCGGGCGATCGCGCCCGAGCAGGTGGTCGAGGAACTGCTGGGCTATGCCGAGCAGTTGAAGGACTTCGTCTGCGACACCACGCTGGTGCTCAACCAGGCGGTGGACGAGGGCAAGGTCGTGCTGCTGGAGGGCGGCCAGGGCACCCTGCTCGACGTCGACCACGGCACCTATCCCTTCGTCACCTCCTCCAACCCCACCGCCGGCGGCGCCTGCACCGGCTCCGGCATCGGCCCGACCAGGATCACCCGCGTCATCGGCATCCTGAAGGCGTACACCACGCGCGTCGGCGCCGGCCCGTTCCCCACCGAGCTGCACGACGCGGACGGCGAGGCCCTGCGCACCATCGGCGGCGAGTTCGGCGTGACGACCGGCCGCGACCGGCGCTGCGGCTGGTTCGACGCGGTGATCGCCCGCTACGCGACGCGGGTCAACGGCCTGACGGACTTCTTCCTCACCAAGCTCGACGTGCTCACCGGCTGGGAGCGCATCCCGGTCTGCGTCGCGTACGAGATCGACGGCCGCCGGGTGGAGGACCTGCCCTACAGCCAGACGGACTTCCACCACGCCGTGCCCGTCTACGAGTACCTGCCGGGGTGGACGGAGAGCCTGTCCGACGCCAGGTCGTTCGAGGATCTGCCGAAGAACGCGCAGGCGTACGTCCTCGCCCTCCAGGACCTCTCCGGGGCGCCGATCTCCGCGATCGGCGTCGGCCCGGGGCGTGACGAGACGATCGAGATCAACCCGTTCGTGTAGCGGGGAACGGCCGAGGGCGGATCCGGCGCACCGGACCCGCCCTCGGCCGTTCTCGCCGCCGTCCCTGGTCAGGGGACCTGGCGGTTCACCGTGAACGATTCACCGTCGCCGGCGTACGGCGTGAAGGTGATGGTCTCGGCCTTGTCTTCGGCCGGCTCCCACTCCATGACGTAGGAGGGCAGCGGGTCGCAGCTCCCGGACGTCACGCTGCCGGGCCCGACGAGGATGGACGACGCCTGGAGGCCGCCGGAGATCATCGGGGACTCCCAGGTGCAGGAGCCGTCGGACCACGTGAGGGCGAGCACGCCGGCGTAGCTGGTGGTCTCGGTCTCGATCGAGTAGCCCGAGCCCTCGTACGTCTGGCTGTGGATGTCGTACGGCATGCCGTCCGAGTCGGGCTGCATCTCGGCGGGCGTCAGTTCCGCGTGCCACGGGCCCGAGGCCCACGACAGCGAGCCGCCGTTCATCCGCAGGGTCTGCGAGGTGTACGGGTTGCAGGTGGCGCCGTCGGGATAGGCGCCGGTGATGCCGGTGCCGCTGAGCGCCAGGCCGTCGGAGGAGGAGACGAGCTGGGCCTGCTCCTCGCACAGGAGGTTGTTGAGCACGGTCCACTGGGTGGCGACGGTGTCGCCGCCGTAACCGCTCTCGATCTCGATGCGCTGGTAGTAGCCGACCTCGTCGCCGTTCTCGTCGAGGACCGGGCCCTCCCAGGCGCCGATGTACTCGCTGCCGACCGTCGCGTTCGGGTCGACCTGCGGGTCGTCGGTCGGCTGGTCCGTGGGCTGGTCGGTGGGCTGGTCCGTCGGCTGATCGGTGGGCTGATCGGTCGGCTGGTCCGTCGGCTGGTCGGTGGGCTGGTCGGTGGGCTGGCCCGTGGTGCCGCCGCTGCCCGCCTTGTCGTCCGAGTCGTCGCCGCCGAGCGCGAAGACCGCGACGCCCGCGCCGATCGCCAGGACGGCGACCGCGGCGACGATGATCGCGGCCAGGTTCTTCTTCTTGCCGGGACCGCCGGGGCCGCCAGGACCACCGGGGCCGGGACCACCGGGGTAACCGGGCCCGTACGGACCGGCCACCTCGGGCGTACCGGCCTGCGGATAGCCGTACGCCGGGGTGCCGGGCGCCCCCTGCGGGTAGCCGTAGCCGCCCGCGCCGGGCGGCGGGGGCGTGCCGTAACCGTTTGCTTGGTCGCCGTCGTTCTTTCTCTTCGTCCCGTGTCTACCCATCTCTGCACTATCCTCTTCGTCGGCAGCGTCAGATGTGTATAAGAGGCGGGGTCCTCGGAGTCGAGCAGCTCGACGGCGTGCCGGCCCAGCTTGGCGATCAGCGCGCCGGGCAGCCACGGCTCCTCGTCGTCGTCGGGCGACGAGGTCAGCTCCAGCAGCTCGTCCAGGCTGGGGCGGTCGGCCGGGTGCTGCGCGAGGCAGCGCTCGATCAGCGGGCGGATGCCGTCCGGCACCTCGGTCAGGTCCTGCTGGCCCTGCACGATCCGCAGCATCAGCGCGGTCATCGCCGTGTTGGCGTCACCGAACGGCGTCCGGCCGGTGGCCGCGAAGGTCAGCACCGAGCCGAGGCAGAAGATGTCGCTGGCCGCCGTGAGCACCTCGCCGCGGCACTGCTCGGGCGACATGAACCCGGGCGACCCCACGGCCGCGCCGGTCCGCGTCAGGCCGTCACCGCTGCCCTCCAGGGCGCGGGCGATGCCGAAGTCGATGACGCGCGGCCCGTCGATGGTGATCATCACATTGGACGGCTTGAGGTCGCGGTGCACGAGCCCGGCGGCGTGGATGTCCCGCAGCGCCCGCACCAGGCCGTTCCCCAGGATGCGCAGGGTGCGTTCCGGCAGCCTGCCGTACGTCTGGGCGACGACCTCGTGCAGCGAGGGTCCCGCGACATACCCCGTGGCCACCCAGGGCGTCTCGGCCTCGGTGTCGCAGCCCAGGACCGGCGCGGTCCAGTCGCCGCCGACCGCGCGCGCGGCCTCGACCTCCTGCTGGAACCGTCGGCGGAACTCGGGCTGTGCCGCGAGCTCCGGCTGGACCAGCTTGACGGCCACTGTGCGCCCGCGGTCGGAGCGGGCGAGATAAACACTGCCCATTCCGCCGGCGCCCAATTTCCCCAGCAGCCTGTAGTGGCCCACGCGTTGGGGATCTGTCGGCCCGAGCGGTTTCATGCTGTCGTACTCCTCTTCGCTCCGGTAAGCCCCACGAGAATACGGGCGCCCGTACACAATGAGGGGGACAGAGGCCGAACCGTAATCGGTTCCCGGTCCTGTCGCGAGGTTGGGTCCCGTGCCGTACTTGTGACCTGGGGCTTACCTAGTCGTTGCGGTCGATCTCGGCCGGGTCGGCGTCCAGGTCGTCGAGCCACAGCAGCCGGATGGTGTCGTCGTCACCCTCCTCGCTCCACAGCCGGAAGCTCGCGTAGGCGTGACATGTCTCGTCCCCCGGGTTCTCGACCACGACGTCGGGGCCGAGGGTGATCTCCCTGCCCTCCACCTTGACGAGGCGATTCTCCCAGACGCAGGTGGGCTCGCCGTCCACGGACCTGGCGTAGCGCAGGACGGCGTCACCGATCGAGCCCTGGCTGATGGTGATGATGTCCTCGATGTCCTCGTCGTCGTCGTTCGTGCCCTCGTCGCGCCACTCGCCCACCAGCGTCTCGGGCACGTCGGCGGTGCCGCTGCGCGGGGCCGAGGTGAGCGTCGCGCTCTGGCTGCTGTAGCGCCACTCCATCGAGGAGCCGTCCTCGGACAGGCGCAGGGTCTGGATGGTGCTGTTGTCGCGGCAGGACTCGTCGGCCTGGTCCTCGGGAATCGCCCAGTCGGACTGCTCGGTGAACGCCAGTTCGCCGCCGAAGGAGTCCAGTTCCATCTGGTAGGCGCACAGCGTGGTGGCGGTGAGGGTCATGGCGGTGCCGATGATGTCGCCCTCGCCGCCCTGGTGGATCTCGAACCGCAGCTCCTTCACCTCGTCGCTCTCGTTGGTGTACTCGCCCTGCCACGCGCCGAGGTACGCCTCGTCGATGGCGGAGTCGTCCGAGCCGGCCGACTGCTGGGTGATGACCACACCGACGACCGTCAGCACCGCCAGCGCCGAGACCGCGGCGATGGCGACGGGCGTGCGGCGGGAGCGGCGCTGCTGGGGGAGGGGCTGCGAGGCGTAGGGCGACATCTCCATATAGCCCCCCGAGTTACGCCGGGAGGGGGCCTGTCTCTCTTTCCCTCCTCACGCAGCCTAAGCAGAGGCCAACGCCTACTACAGGTGCCCCACCGCCATTCAATTCATACCAACCTACTCCCCTACGGCGCCTTGACGGCGGGGGTGTCGGTGCGGCTCTCGGGGTTCTCGGAGTCGAGCAGCTCGATGGCGTGGCGGCCGAGCTGGGCGACGGGTTCGCCGGGCAGCCAGGGTTCGCGGGAGCCGTCGGGCCCGGTGGCGGCGAGCAGTTCCTCGACGGTGGTGCGGCGCTCGGGTTCCTTGGCGAGACAGCCGGATATGAGACGGCGCAGGTTCTCCGGGACTTCCGTCAGGTCCGGCGTCTCCTCGGCTATGCGGAACATGAGGATGTGCACGCCGGAGTCGAGCGCGCCGAACGGGGTGCGGCCGGTCGCCGCGTAGGCGAGCAGCGAGCCGAGGCAGAAGATGTCGCTGGCGGGGGTCAGCCGCTGGCCGCGCACCTGCTCGGGGGACATGAAGCCGGGGGAGCCGACCGTGGCGCCGGTCCTGGTCACGGACTCGCCGGTGGACTCCAGGGCGCGGGCGATGCCGAAGTCGATGACGCGCGGCCCGTCGATGGTGACCAGCACGTTGGACGGCTTCAGGTCCCGGTGGACCAGGCCGGCGCCGTGGATGTCGCGCAGCGCGTGGGCCAGGCCGTTGGCCAGGAGCAGCACGCTGCGCTCGGGCAGCGGGCCGAAGTCGCGGCCGACCACCTCGTGCAGCGAGGGTCCCGCGATGTAACCGGTGGCCACCCAGGGCGTGGCCGCCTCGGTGTCGGCGTCGAGAACGGGCGCGGTCCACCGGCCCCCCACCCGGCGGGCCGCGGTGATCTCCAGCGCGAACCGGCGCCGGAAGTCGTGCTCCTGGGCCAGCTCGCGGCGGATCGTCTTCACGGCCACGGTGCGTCCGCGCTCGGAGCGGGCCAGGAAGACCTGCCCCATCCCCCCTTCCCCGAGCCTTCCGAGCAGGCGGTACTGACCGATCCGGCGCGGGTCGTCTGGCATCAGCCGGTCCATGTGGAGCAGCTCCCCCGATGTGTCGTTGGTTGCCTCACCGAGGATAGAGGTGAACGCCCCGGCAGCCTATGCGGGTCACCGGGCGCTTCGGGGGGAGGCCGTTCCGGTGACCGTCCCGCCGCCGTCGAGCCGGTCCAGCGCGTCCGACAGCCGCGTCAGCGCGTCCAGCGCCTCGGTGAACTCCCGCTCCCCGCCCAGCGCTTCCGCCAGCCGGGCGGCGAACTCCGCGTGCCCGGGGCCGATGCGCCGGATCGCGGCCCGGCCCTCGGCGGTGGGGGTGACCAGCTTGGCCCTGCGGTGGGCCGGGTTGGGCTCGTACGCCGCCAGGCCGCGTGCCACGAGGAGGTCGGCGACGCGCTGCACGCTCTGCCGGGTGATGCCCATGACCCGCGCGATGCCCGCCACCGGCAGCGGCTCGTCGAGCACCGCGCCCAGCACCTGCCACCACGCGGCCGTCAGCCCGGCGGGCCGCGCCAGCCGCTCGGCCACGGACAGGAACTGCCCGTTGAGCCGGAAGGCGGTCAGCGCGGTGCCGGACAGCAGCTCCTGGCGCCGGTGGGTGTCGCCGCTCATCCGGCCGCCGCCACGGTCTCGTACGCCGACGCGTCCGAGTGCGCGAACAGGCGGAACCAGGCGTCCAGCACCTCCGGTCCGAAGACGCCGAGCCGCGCGAAGATCTCCCGGGCGAACGCCTCGGGGTCGGTCGGCCCGGCCGTGACGACGTCCCGGTCGGTGACCGCGTCGGCCTCCCGGTACAGCGCGCCGCCCGCGTAACCGCTGAGCGCCAGCACCTGCGCCGCCGCGCCGGTGTGCGCGCGGTCGTCGAGCAGGCCCTCGCGGGCCAGCCCGACCGTCGCGCCGCAGATCGCGGCCACCGGCACACCGGCCGCGAGGAAGTCGCGCGCGGCGCGGGCGAACGGCGTCAGCGCCGTCCCGGTCATCCACAGGTCCGCGCCGGGCAGGATCAGCATCGCGCTGTCCTCGGGCCGCAGGTCGGCCAGGGCGAGGTCGGGCAGCCAGCGCAGCCCGCCGACGGTGGTGACCGGCTCGGTGGTCGGGCCCACGGCCAGCACCCGGTACCCGCGCCGGGCCAGCTCGGCGACGGCGTGGCCGGTCTCCCAGTCGGCGAGCGTGTCGTAGACGGCCAGATGAACGGTGGGCCGGGAGTCGGGGGACTTGGGGGTGGTGCGCACGGTGCCTCCTGGTGGCGATGTCGATGACAGGATTCTGTCGCTTAGACAGCATTCTGTCAATCATCGGGGGCGTCTGTAGGCTGTGCTGCCGTGATTCAACGCAGCACCTTGCGCGAGCAGCTCGCCGACGCCCTGCGGGAAGAGATCCTGGCCGGGCGGCTCGCCCCCGGGGGGGAGTTCACCGTCCGCGAGATCGCCGAGCAGTACGGCGTCTCCGCGACCCCGGTGCGCGAAGCCCTCGTCGATCTGTCGGCGCAGGGGCTGCTGGAGGTGGAACAGCACCGCGGCTTCCGCATCAGGCGGTTCTCGCTGGCCGACTTCCGGTACATGATCGAGGCCCAGACCCTCGTCAGCGACGGAATCCTGCACGGGAACCCGGCGTTAAGCCTGCGCGAGGCGGTCCCGGAGGCGTTCACCTCCATCCGCCGCCGCGCCGCCGCCGCCCGCCAGGCCGCCCTGGCCGGCGATCTGGACATCCTCGTCGCCTACGACCTCCGCTTCTGGCGCGAGCTGGACGCGCTGCTCGGCAACCCGCACATCGGGGAGTTCCTCGACCGGCTGCGCGTCGCCTGCTGGGCGTTCGCCGTGCCGCACCTGCGCCGCCAACCGACCGCTCTGGCCGGGCGGTTGTGGGCGGGCCACCTGGAACTGGCCGACGCCGTCGAACGCCGGGACACCGCCGAGGCCGACCGGCTGCTCCGCGCCCACCGCACCCACGCGCTGGCCCTCGCCGTGCAACTCGCCGACTAGGCTGGCAGTTGCCGAACGTCCGACCAAGCGCCGAGAGAGAGCCGCTTCGTGGCCTGTGACCTGTGGCTGGTCCCCCTCGTCGATGTGCTGTGCCACAGCCCCGACAACCCCTTCGCGGAAGAACTCGCCGAGTACGACCGGGCCCTGGCCGAGGCCGGACTGCCCCCGGTGCCGGTCCACGGGTACGTCCCCGGCACATCGGGAGCCGTCGCCCCGGTCGCCGGCTTCGACTACGCCGCGCTCCACCTGCTGCGCCGGGCGTACCTGCTCCAGCTCAGCGGGCTGCCCGTGACGCCTGCCGAAGAACTGGACGGCGACTACCAGCAGTTGCTGGAGATGTTCGAGGCGAACGCCCAAGGAGCGCACCTCGTCTGGCACTTCGACCACGCGGGCGCCTACGTCCCGGTGGACTTCCCGCGTCCGCTGGTCAACGAGTCGCTGCTGTCCGGCGGCGGCCCGCTGGGCTCCAGCCATGGGCTGCTGCGCGAACTGGAGCTGGTCGCCCCGGTCCTGGACATCGACCCGCGCCACCCCCCGCCGCGCTGCGGGGCTACGGAGACGGTCCGTTCGCCCAGGAGCGCCACGTCTGGCTCGGCCTCCACGCGGCGGCCACCCGCAGCCTCGCCCAGGGCTCGATGATCGTCTTCAGCTAGCCGCCCCCGCCCCGGTTCACGACCGGTTCACCACCGGTTCACGGCCGGGGCGGCTCGCCGGGGCGCTGGCGCGGCATGCTCGGCCGCATGGCGAACTCGCCGGAGAAGCCGGGGTAACGGTGCCTGCGCGGCTGCTCGCCCTCCACGGCCCCCGGCCCGCCCGGCGCCCGGTCCGCCGCCGGGACCGCGTTCCCGCCGAACTCCCGCATCCACGCGGCCGTTTCCGTCCGCACCAACTCGGTGACGTCCTCGGAGAACCGCCGCAGCACCGCCAGCCGCCGCTCCGCCGCCTCGCCCGGCGGGCCCTCCGGCTCCCGCACGTCCTCCGCCGCCCAGTCGTAGCGCAGCGCCGTCAGCCGCCGCCCCACCGCCTGCGCGGTCGCCACGTCCCGCATCCACCCCGACGTCAGCCCGAGGTACCGGTCGCAGCCGAGGCAGAACGCCGCGCCCAGCAGCGCGAGGCAGGCCCAGCGTTCGAGACCGGAGCCGAACAGCGGCAGCGCGACGCCGCCCGCCACGCCCGCCACCGTCCCGGACCGCAGCAGCCGGGCCGCCCGCCGTTTCCACAGCCGGTCCGCGAAGTACCACTCGACGGTCCGCAGCGCCTCCGCCTCCGCCCAGGTGTAGAGCTGCGCCAGCCGGGCCGCCCCGGCGTCGTCGGCGCTCGCAGCGTTACCGGCGGTCCCGCCGTTCCGGCCGACGCCCTCGGACTCCTCGTGTGTCTCGAACTGATCAGGGGGCATAAGCGCATTTCTTACCGTTTCCGGCACCGCTCCCCGCTCCGCCCGTTCCGCGCCGACCCGGGCGGAACCGGCACGAACCGGCGGCGGGCCGACCGCCCCGGGCCCCACCCCCTCACCCGAAAGAGTGGGCCGCCGAGCGCCGCCGTTAGGCTGCCCCGCGTGAGGATTCTTGTCATCGGCGGCGGCGCCCGCGAACACGCCCTGTGCCACGCACTGATCAGCGACCCGGCCGTCAGTGAGCTGCACTGCGCCCCCGGCAACGCCGGAATCGCCGCCGTGGCGACCCGGCACGAGGTCGACGCGCTCGACGGCGCGGCCGTCGCCGCGCTGGCCGGCCGGCTCGGCGCCGACCTGGTCGTCGTCGGCCCGGAGGCCCCGCTGGTGGCGGGCATCGCCGACGCGGTGCGCGCCGCCGGGATCCCGGTCTTCGGCCCGTCCGGCGACGCCGCCCGACTGGAGGGCAGCAAGGCGTTCGCGAAGGAGGTCATGGCCGCCGCGGGCGTGCCGACCGCCCGCTCCTACGTCTGCGTCACCCCCGAGGAGGCCGACGAGGCGCTGGACGCCTTCGGCCCGCCGTACGTGGTGAAGGACGACGGCCTCGCCGCGGGCAAGGGCGTCGTGGTGACCGACGACCTCGAAAGCGCCCGCGCACACGCCCGCGCCTGTGACCGGGTGGTCATCGAGGAGTACCTCGACGGGCCCGAGGTCTCCCTCTTCGCGGTCACCGACGGCGTGACCGTCGTACCGCTCCAGCCCGCCCAGGACTTCAAACGGGCCCTCGACGGCGACGCCGGCCCCAACACCGGCGGCATGGGCGCGTACTCGCCGCTGCCGTGGGCCGACCCCAAGCTCACCGACGAGGTGATGGAGACCGTCCTGCGGCCCACCGTCGAGGAGATGCGCCGGCGCGGCACCCCGTTCTCCGGGCTGCTCTACGCCGGGCTCGCCCTCACCTCGCGCGGCGTGCGGGTCGTGGAGTTCAACGCCAGGTTCGGCGACCCGGAGACCCAGGTCGTGCTGGCCCGCCTGCGCACGCCGCTGGCCGGGCTGCTGCACGCCGCGGCCACCGGGGAACTGGCGGACTTCCCGCCGCTGCGCTGGAGCGACGGCGCGGCCGTCACGGTCGTGATCGCCGCCGGGGGATACCCCGAGGCGCCGCGCGCCGGTGACCCGATCGAGGGCCTCGACGACGTGGCCGCCCACGACGGCCCCGAGGCGTACGTCCTGCACGCCGGGACGGCGCTCGACGCCGACGGCCGCGTCGTCAGCGCGGGCGGCCGGGTGCTGTCCGTGACCGCCACCGGACCGGACCTCGCGCAGGCCAGGGCGCTGGCCTACCGTTCCGTCGCCCGCGTCCGGCTGGCCGGGTCGCACCACCGCACGGACATCGCCGCGCGGGCCGCCGGCGCGGTTCCCTCCTCTCCCCAAAGCCCCACCATCGAGTGACCGTGGGGCTGAGCGGCTGACGTGCACGCGCTAGCTTGTTTTTTCAAGAAGAAGACGGCATACGGTGTTTGACCCGGTCTCGTGTGCGCGGGGTGGTGTATAAGAGGCAGCTGCCGCCCCGCCCTACGGCGTTCGGCTCACCGCGCATTGCGATGTCAGCGGCCGGTGCCACAGTGGGAGAGCCGCCGGTCTTTCGGACCGCGCGGAGTGGGCACTCGTGGGGTTCGGCCGGGGTTCGGCGAAGCGGAGGGCAGGGCATGGTGCAGCACGAAGCGTCGCGCGACCGCACACACTCCGCGCAGGATCACGCCCTGGCAGTGCTCCGCGTGCGGAACAACGCGCTGGCCGTGGGCCTGCTGCCCACGGCCTTCGCCGTCGTCCTGTTCGCCGGCAGCGGCGGCCCGCTGGCCACCCTGCGCTGGCCCGCCGCCGCCGTCGCCGTCCTCACCGGCGCCGTGGCCGCCGCCGCCGGGCTGACTATCGCCCGCGCCCGGCCCGCCGTCACCCCCACGATCGAGGTGACCGAGCGCTCGGCGCCCGCTCTCCACGGGCTGATACGGGAGCTGGCGGAGCGCCTCGACGTGCCGCCGCCCAGCGCCATCGCCCTCACCCCCGACTGCGACAGTTGGCTGGAGGAGCCGCCGGGCCCGCCGCCCCGCGGCGGCGCGGCCGGGGCCGTCGCCCCGACGCTGGTCATCGGCTCGCCGTTCCTGTGGTGGATGCGGGTGGCGGAGCTGCGCGCCCTGCTGGCGCCCGTCGTCGCGGGCACCGGGCCCTCCGCCCACCCCGACATCGCCTCGGCCCGCCGCTGCCTGCGCTCCTGGGACGCCTGCATAGGTCTCGCCGCCGGCACCTCGCCGTTCCGCCGCCCGCTGCTCGCCCTGTCCGCCCGCGTCGCCCGGATCATGCTCGGGGCCGCGGCCGGCCACAGCACCGAGATGGAACGCGGGGTCGCCGCCGCGGCCTCGGCCCGCGCCCAGAGCGTCGACCAGGGGCTGCGGATCGTCGCGCAGGAGCAGGTCGGCCTCGCCTACGCGGGCTGGGACCGGCTGCTGACCCGGGTGGCGCTGCCGGCCTGGCGCATCGGCCGCTGGCCCAGACGGCTGGACGCGGGCGCCGCCGCCGCGCTCACCGAGCTGTCCCGCCGCGACCGGCTCGCCGAGGGCTTCACCGCCCGGCTGGCCGAGCGCCCCGCCTGCGACCTGCTGGAGGAGCCCGGCGCGGTGGACGAGGAGATCTCGCTGCTCGCCGCCCGCCTCTTCCACGGCATCCCCTCCGGTCCCGGCGCCGCGTGGGCGCCCGTCGACTGGGCCGCGTACCCCGAGGAGGTCGTGGACCGCGTCTGGCGCGACCGCGCGGCCCGCCTCTTCACCGTGCTGGACGCCGCCGAGACCCCGACCCTGGACCGCGCCCTGAAGGGCCTGGTGGACGCAGCCGCCGTCGCGGACGGCACGGACGCGCTGGCCGCCCGCCTCGGCGCCGACGCCGCGCGGGCCGAGGCCCCGCCCGTCGCCCAGCCGGCGGGCCCGCCCGGCGGCGCGCCGCTCCCGATACCGCTCCCGCTGCAGGCGCCGCGCAGCGACCGCGACCTGCTCCTCGAACACGTCGCCGCCGCCGTCTGCTGCGCCGCCGCCGACACGTCGAACGCGGCCCCGGGGCTCGACTGGCTGGACGGCCCGGTGCTCCTCCTCGACGGCCGGCGCCACGACGGCCTGTCGGCGCCCGTCCACAGCCTCGTCGACGACGGCGACCCGGCGCCGCTGCTGGACTGGCTCGCCCATGCCGGGGTCCGCCCCGACAAGCCGGTGCGCCTCGTCTGACGCGACGGCGCGCGCACGCCGAACGGACAAGGCGGGCGCGACATTTCCCCTTCACGGGTACTCGACACACTTCGCCCCCGGCGCCAGTATCAGGCCATCACCTCCCGCCGTTCCCGCGACGAGCGGTGATCGCCCGCTTGCCATATGTGATGTGCTGGGTTCCGGCATTCACTGTCCGGAGGCGCAGGGAGGGGAGCTTGAGAGAAAGCACGGAGCGCATCCGACGCTGGGAGTCGGGCGCGTTCACGCATCCGGTCTCCGACCCGTTCGGCCAGGGACCGCTGCCCTGGCTCCGGGCGGGTGAGGGGCATCTCTCCGGCAGCGGCCCCGCCGCCCTGCCCGCCCAGGCCACCCGGGGGTCGGCCCGCCGCCCGGCGGGGCCCCGCACCGCCGACGACTTCCAGTGCCAGATCAAGGGATTCGCCGCCGACGACGGAGTCGTCGCGCCCGGCCGGCCGCTGGACTTCCGCGTGACGGTGGACCCGCCGGGCGAGTTCACCATCGACATCTACCGGATCGGCCACTTCGACAACGACGGCGCCCAGTTGCTCCTGCGCAGCCCGAAGCTGATGGGCATCCGCCAGCCGCCCCCGCTGATCGCCGGCCGCACCGTCTCCTGCCACCACTGGTGGCTCTCCTGGCGCCTCCAGGTGCCCGACGACTGGCAGCCAGGCGCGCATGTCGCCGTCCTCACCACGGCGGACGGCGAGTTCAGGTCGCACATTCCGTTCACCGTCCGGGACGACCGCCCCGCCGACCTGCTGCTCGTCCTGCCCGACATCACCTGGCAGGCGTACAACCTCTTCCCCGAGGACGGCCGCAGCGGCGCCAGCCTCTACCACGCGTGGGACGGCGTCGGCCGCCTGCTGGGCGAGCGGGACGCCGCCGTCACCGTCTCGTTCGACCGCCCCTACGCCGGCTCGGGGCTGCCCCTGCACGCCGGGCACGCCTACGACTTCATCCGCTGGGCCGAGCGGTACGGGTACGACCTCGCGTACACCACGGCCCGCGACCTGCACGCCGGACGCGTCGTGCCCTCCCGCTACCGGGGCCTGATCTTCTGCGGCCACGACGAGTACTGGTCGGTGCCGATGCGCACCGCCGTCGAGGAGGCCAGGGACGCGGGCACCTCCCTGGTCTTCCTCTCCGCCAACAGCATGTACTGGCAGGTGTCGCTCGGCCCGCTGCCCTCCGGCGACGAGGACCGGCTGCTGAGCTGCCGCAAACGCCAGGGCCCCGGCCGCGCCGTCCTCTGGCGCGAGCAGGGCCGGCCCGAACAGCTCCTCCTCGGCGTCCAGTACGCCGGCCGCGTCCCGCGCCCGCACCCGCTGATCGTGCGCAACGCGGGGCACTGGCTGTGGGAGGCGACCGGCGCCCGGGAGGGCGACGAAGTACCCGGCCTCGTCGCGGGCGAGGCCGACCGTTACCACCCCCGCACGCCGCTGCCCGACTCGCTCAGCCGCGTCCTCCTCGCCCCCTCGCCGTACCGCGACGAGTCGGGCGCCCGCCGCCACCAGGAGACGTCGCTGTACCGGGCGCCGAGCGGAGCCTGGGTGTTCGCGTCGGGAACCTTCGCGTGGTCACCCGCCCTGAGCCGCCCCGGGCACACGGACGCGCGTATCCAGCGGGCCACCGCGAACCTCCTGGACCGCATCTGCAAACGCGACTGACGGCACCTCGCGCCCCCGCGACGAAACGGACACCGGCCTGCGTGACAATGGTTCGGCGCGGCTCATCCACCCCAAGTTAGCCAGGAGGCACTGTGCCAGGATTCGTTGAGAAGCCCGAGCCCGTGCCGGTGCCGGGACTTGTGCACCTGCACACCGGGAAGGTGCGCGATCTCTACCGGAACGAGGCCGGCGATCTCGTCATGGTCGCCAGCGACCGCGTCTCGGCCTACGACTGGGTGCTCGGCAGCGAGATCCCGGACAAGGGCCGGATCCTGACCAAACTCTCGCTGTGGTGGTTCGACCAGCTCGCCGATCTGGCCCGCGCTAGTCCACTACGTACTCTGAAGCCAGTGTACGTAACTGCTCCATCCGACTTTCTAGCCCGTCTGTTCGTTGTAAGAGTATGATGTGCACCCGAGAAAGGTCCCTATCCGCTTCGTCGGCAGCGGCAGATTTGAATAGGAGGCAGGCCCGCGGCTATCTGACCGGCTCGGGCCTGGAGGAGTACAACCGGGACCGCACGGTCTGCGGCCTCGCCCTGCCCCCGGGCCTGTCCGACGGCTCCGAGCTGCCCGGCCCGATCTTCACCCCCGCCACCAAGGCCGCCGTCGGCTCGCACGACGAGAACGTGAGCTACGAGGAGGTCGCCCGCCAGGTCGGCGCGGACATCGCCGCCAAGCTGCGCCAGACCACCGTCGCGCTCTACAACCGCGCCCGGAACATCGCCCGGGACCGCGGCCTGATCCTGGCCGACACGAAGTTCGAGTTCGGCCGGACCGACGACGCGGGCCCGGACGACCCGCTGGTGCTGGCCGACGAGGTGCTGACCCCGGACTCGTCCCGGTTCTGGCGCAAGGACGAATGGCAGCCGGGCCGCCGGCAGAAGCCGTACGACAAGCAGTTCATTCGCGACTGGCTCAGCTCGCCCGAGGCCGCCTGGGACCGCACCGGCGACACCCCGCCCCCCGCGCTGCCGCAGGAGGTTGTGGACCAGACGCGCGCCCGCTACA
Source organism: Streptomyces specialis (assembly GCF_001493375.1). Lineage (GTDB taxonomy): Bacteria > Actinomycetota > Actinomycetes > Streptomycetales > Streptomycetaceae > Streptomyces > Streptomyces specialis. Next base: position 23,405 of record NZ_LN929895.1, on the reverse strand, counting down.
CCGAGGCGTACCGCCTGCTGACCGGCCAGTCCTGGGACTGACCTCTCCCCTCGCGTCACCGCCGCGCCGAGCCCCCGCCCGCTTGGCGCGGCGGTGACGCGAGGGGAGAGGTCAGTCGGTCTGCTGCTTTTTTTTTTTACCCACAAGAAGCCGGCAACGGTTTTTCCCCCCTTCCTGGGGGGCGCGGAGATGTGTAAAAGAGCCGGCCCCCCCGCCCCGGCCCCCCCCCCCCCCCGCCGCAACCTTGCGACGCCAGGGCCTCGCCGCGCGGGTGAGGCACACGACCACGGGCCCGGACCACCCCCACCGCCTGCGGATGACGCGCAGCGTCTTTCGGGGACGCCGCCAGAGCCGTGCGGTCCAGTACCTCCCTCGCCATAGCGGTCGACCGGACTCCCGTCATGCGGCGCCGGGTGTCTGTCCTTCGCCGAAGGTCCGGCCCTCACCCGGACACGGCCGCAGGCCGGACCACCCCCGCTTCGAAAAGGTGGTCGAATAGCGTCATGTCCCGCTCCGACCACGACCGTGACCGCGCCCGCCCCCGCGCCCATATCGATCCCGTCTCCCCCGAGCCGCCGGTGCCCGATCCCGCGCTCGTGATCCGCGACGAGGACTGGTACGGCCAGGACATCTCCGGCCGCCGTTACGACCACCACAGCTTCATCGACACCGACTGGACCGAGGTGACCGACGAGGGCGCGGTCTTCGACCACTGCGTGTTCTCCGGCGTCCGGTTCAACGCCTCCCGCCACACCGCCGCCGCCTTCACCAACTGCACGTTCCGGCGCTGCGTCTTCTTCGACACGGACTTCACCGACTGCAAGCTGGTCGGCAGCCTCTTCCAGCAGTGCGACTACACGCTCTTCCGCGTCGTCCGGGGCGACTGGTCGTTCGTCGGCTTTCCCGGTGCCGATCTGCGCGAGGCGGTCTTCGACGGCGTCCGCATGCGCGAGGCCGACCTCACGGCCGCCCGGCTGGAGAAGGCGGTGATCACCGGCACCGATCTGTCCGGGGCGATGCTGCACGGCTCCAAGCTCACCGGCGCCGATCTGCGCGGCAGCGATCTGTCGAGCCTCGACCCCCTGACCGTCGAACTGGCCGGCGCGCGGATCGGCCTGGAGCAGGCCGTCACCCTCGCCACGGCCCTCGGCCTGAAAGTCACCTGATCGGCCTGAAAGTCCCCGACAGCACAGCGAAAGGGCCCGGTCCAACAGGACCGGGCCCTTCACGCGGAGCGGACGACGAGATTCGAACTCGCGACCCTCACCTTGGCAAGGTGATGCTCTACCAACTGAGCCACGTCCGCCTGCGCACCACCCGTGACCGGGCGGGGCGACACCTACTGTACCTGATCCCCGAGTGTCCTCGGAGCCGGGTCAGCGGCTGGAGCGGGTGACAGGAATCGCACACTGCGCCTCCCTCTTGGAAAGAGGGTGTTCTGCTACTGAACTACACCCGCGCGGCTCCCGGGGTTTCGGCCTTTCGGCCCTGCCCCTCGGCGCACTCCAGACTCTAGCGGAACACGGGGGGTTGATGGCAACTCGGCTCAATGCACAGGCGCGTGGGCCTCGTTGAAGGCGTCGTACACCTTCTTGGGGATGCGCCCGCGGGCCGGTACGCCCATGCCGTTCGAGCCGGCCCAGGCCCGGACCGTCCGGGGGTCGGGGGCCACCTCGGTGTGGTGGAAGGTCCTGCCGGAACGGGCTCGCTTGCGTCCGGCCTCCACAAAGGGGGCGAGAACGGTCCGCAGTTTCTCCGCGTTGCGCGAGCTGAGGTCGATCTCGTACGTCTTTCCGTCAAGTCCGAAGGCGACCGTTTCCGATGCTTCCCCGCCGTCGATGTCGTCGGCGAGGCTGACCACTACACGCTGTGCCACGGGTATCGGTCCTTCCTGGAGGCTCGCAACCGTGCGACGCCGCCGGGCGGTGTCACCGGCGATTCGCCTGCCGCGATGCTGACGCTCCCACTAGTTCGCGACTATGGTTCTTTTATCCGTGCGCGCTCGGACGGTAAATACCCAGTGGATGAATTCCCCGACCGCGCGTCGTTCCCCCACCGGGGACCTTACTTTTTCTTGGCCGTTTCTTGGAGGCGTTTTCCGCCCTCGATACCTTAACGTGACCGAATCTGCCCTTTCTACCCGCGTAGATTTCCTGGCCGGGTAGGCTGAGAGCCGTGCAGCGTCTCGCACAACACCACCGCACCACCACCGGGAGTACCAGTGGCTCGCGTCGTAGTCGACGTCATGCTCAAGCCGGAGATCCTCGACCCCCAGGGCCAGGCGGTGCAGCGCGCACTGCCCCGGCTGGGCTTTGACGGCGTCCGGGACGTCCGTCAGGGCAAACGGTTCGAGCTGGAGATGGACGGTCCGGTCGACGACACCGTTCTCGACCGTGTCCGGGAGATGGCGAGGACCTTTCTCGCGAACACCGTGATCGAGGACTTCGATGTGCGCGTCGAGGTCACGGAGGAGGAGTCCCGGTGACCACTCGTGTGGGAGTCGTCACATTTCCCGGCTCGCTCGACGAGCGTGACGCCCAGCGCGCCGTAAAGCTCGCCGGTGCCGAGCCGGTCGCGCTCTGGCATGGTGACAAATCGCTGCGGCAGGTCGATGCCGTGATCCTGCCCGGCGGATTCTCCTATGGGGACTATCTTCGCTGCGGCGCCATCGCGCGTTTCTCGCCCGTGATGGAGACGATCATTGAAGAGGCGCGGGCCGGGCTGCCCGTCCTTGGCATCTGCAATGGCTTCCAGATGCTGTGTGAATCACACCTTCTGCCCGGCGCGCTCACCCGCAATGACCATCTTCACTTCATCTGCCGCGATCAGCGGCTGCGCGTGGAGAACGCCGACACCGCCTGGACGCGCGACTACGCCGAGGGCGACGAGATCACCGTCCCGCTGAAGAACGGCGAGGGCGGGTATGTCGCGGACGAGCGGACCCTGGACGAGCTGGAGGCCGAGGGCCGCGTCGTCTTCCGGTACCTCGGCGGCAACCCCAACGGCTCCCGCCGCGACATCGCCGGCGTCACCAACGCCGCGGGGAATGTCGTGGGCCTCATGCCGCACCCCGAGCACGCCGTCGAGGCCCTGACCGGCCCGACGACCGACGGCCTCGCCTTCTTCACCTCCGTCACCACCTCGGTTCTCAGGAAGCTGGTCGCCTGATGCCCGGAACCTCCCCCGCGCTCGACACCGTCAAGCACGCCGCGAGCACCCCCCAGACCGCCCAGCCCTGGGCCGAACTCGGCCTGAAGCAGGACGAGTACGAGCGGATCCGCGAGATCCTCGGCCGCCGCCCCACCGGCGCGGAGCTGGCCATGTACTCCGTGATGTGGTCCGAGCACTGCTCCTACAAGTCCAGCAAGGTCCACCTGCGGCAGTTCGGCGAGAAGGCCCCGGCCAGCGACGCCCTCCTGGTCGGCATCGGGGAGAACGCCGGCGTGGTCGACGTCGGCCAGGGCTACGCGGTGACGTTCAAGGTCGAGTCGCACAACCACCCCTCGTACATCGAGCCGTACCAGGGCGCCGCCACCGGCATCGGCGGCATCGTGCGCGACATCCTCGCGATGGGCGCCCGCCCGGTCGCCGTGATGGACCCGCTGCGCTTCGGCGCCGCCGACCACCCCGACACCCGCCGCGTCCTGCCCGGCGTCGTCGCCGGCATCGGCGGCTACGGCAACTGCCTGGGCCTGCCCAACATCGGCGGCGAGGTCGTCTTCGACCCCTGCTACCAGGGGAACCCGCTGGTCAACGCGCTGTGCGTGGGTGTCATGCGACACGAGGACATCCACCTCGCCAAGGCGTCCGGCACCGGGAACAAGGTCATCCTCTACGGCGCCCGCACCGGCGGCGACGGCATCGGCGGCGTCTCCGTCCTCGCCTCCGAGACCTTCGACGACGACGGCAAGCCCGCCAAGCGCCCGGCGGTCCAGGTCGGCGACCCGTTCCAGGAGAAGCTGCTCATCGAGTGCACCCTGGAGGTCTTCGCGGAGAAGCTCGTCGCGGGCATCCAGGACCTCGGCGGCGCCGGCCTGTCCTGCGCCACGTCCGAGCTGGCCTCGGCCGGCTCCGGCGGCATGCGCGTGGACCTGGACGCCGTCCCGCTGCGCGACTCGTCGCTCTCCCCCGAGGAGATCCTGATGAGCGAGTCGCAGGAGCGGATGTGCGCCGTCGTGGAGCCGGACAAGGTGGACCGGTTCCTGGAGATCTGCGCCAAGTGGGACGTCATCGCCACCGTGATCGGCGAGGTCACCGACGGCGACCGGCTGGAGATCTTCTGGCACGGCGAGCAGATCGTGGACGTGCCGCCGCGCACCGTCGCCCACGAGGGCCCGGTCTACGAGCGGCCCTACGCCCGGCCCGCCTGGCAGGACGCCCTCCAGGCCGACGACCCGGCCCGGCTGCCCCGCCCGGCGGACGGCGACGCGCTGCGCGCCCAGGTGCTCCAGGTCGTCGCCTCGCCGAACCAGGCCGCCAAGACGTGGATCACCGCGCAGTACGACCGCTACGTGCTGGGGAACACCGTGCTCGCCCAGCCCGAGGACAGCGGGATGATCCGCGTGGACGAGGAGACCAACCTCGGCGTCGCGATCGCCACCGACGGCAACGGCCGCTACGCCAAGCTCGACCCGTACGCGGGCGCCCAGCTCGCGCTGGCCGAGTCGTACCGCAACGTCGCCGCCACCGGCGCCCGCCCGCTCGCCGTCACCGACTGCCTGAACTTCGGCTCGCCCGAGGACCCGGCCGTCATGTGGCAGTTCGCGGAGACCACCCGGGGCCTGGCCGACGCCTGCCGGACACTGGGCACCCCGGTCACCGGCGGCAACGTCTCGCTCTACAACCAGACCGGTGACACGGCCATCCACCCCACCCCCGTGGTCGGCGTGCTCGGCGTCATCGACGACGTCACGCGCCGCACGCCGATGGCGTTCGCGGAGGAGGGCCAGCTCCTGTACCTGCTGGGCGACACCGCCGAGGAGTTCGGCGGCTCCGCCTGGTCGCAGGTCGTCCACGGCCACCTCGGGGGCCTGCCGCCGCGCGTGGACCTGGAACGGGAGCGGCTGCTCGCCGAGATCCTGATCGCCGCCTCGCGCGACGGCATGATCGACGCCGCCCACGACCTGTCCGACGGCGGCCTGATCCAGGCCGTCACCGAGTCCTGCCTGCGCGGCGGGAAGGGCGCCAGGCTCGTCGTGCCCGACGGCCTCGACGCCTTCACGTTCCTCTTCTCCGAGTCGGCCGGCCGCGCGATCGTCGCCGTCCCGCGCGGCGAGGAGGTCCGTTTCACGGACATGTGCCGCGCCCGCGCCCTGCCGGCGACCCGCGTCGGGGTGATCGACGGGGACGCCGTCGAGGTGCAGGACGCGTTCACCATCGGCCTGGCGGAGCTGCGCGAGGCCCACGAGCGGACGCTTCCCGGGCTCTTCGCCTGACGGCGAGCCTGGGAGCCGCCCGGCGGGCGGATCAGCGGATCAACGGCCCGGCCTGGTCTCGTAACGGGGACCCAGGTCGGGCCGGTCCGTTCCCTGCAACTCGGTCACCAGCCGGTGCGTCGACACCAGATCGTGCAGCAGCACCCGCGTCCGTTCGTCCGGCAGCCCGGCCGTGCGGGCGACCTCCTGCACGTACACGGCCTCGCCGCCGTGCCGCCGCTCCGCGTCGCCGAGCGCCTGGAACACCTTCTCGTGGTCCGCGCCGTACTCGGGACGCCCCCGGCCGGTGAACGTCCGGCCCACCGGCGGCGTGGGCCGGTCCGCCCGGCGCTCCGCCGCGACCTCCTCCTGCTCCTGGCGCTGCTTGCCGCGCCCGAGCGGCTCGGTCTTCTCGTCGTGCGTCAGCGACGACCGGTGCGGCACGTGGGTCCGCTGCTTCGACGCGCCGGTGGTCGTGCCCCGGCCGCTGGGCAGCTCGCCCACCCGTTCCGCCTCGCGCGCCCACGCGCGGCGCTGGTCCTCGTCGCCCTCGACCTTCTTGCGCACCATGGCACGCCCTCCTCTCAGCGATCGAGCTCTTCCTGGATCGGCGGCTTCGGCACGTCGCGCAACTGCTGCGCCTGCCCGTGCCTGCCGCCCTCGCGGGCCTGTTCGGCGCGCTGGGCCGGGCTGTGGCCGAGGTCGGAGTCGGCCGGCACCCGCACGGAGCGCGCCACCTCGGCGCGGCTGTCGTACTGTTCCGGCGGGATGCCACGCAGCGCCTTGACGGCCGGTTCGGACGCGCCGGCCCGCTTCGCCTCCCGGATCAGCTCCTCCTTGCCCGCCGGGAAGTCCACGTTCTTGACCGCGCGCAGGATCTCGCCGACATCGGTGGAAGTCATACGGGTGTCCTCCTCATCGCTGATCTCGTCGCTGATACAGCCCGCGCAGCGTGCCGCCGGCCAGGCTCCGGCCGTCCAGCATCCGGTGCGCGTCCGCGGCCGTGGCGTGTTCCGGCAGCTCCACGTGCTCGGGGAGCGCGTAGAGGCGGAAGAAGTAACGGTGTGCCCGGTCGCCGACCGGCGGCCTGGGTCCGTCCCAGCCCCGGTCGCCGAAGCCGTTGGTGTGCGGTGTGCCGCCTCGCGGCGGTTCGCCGACCGCCACCCCGCCGCTCGCCGGGTCGATGCCGGTCACCAGCCAGTGCAGGAACGTGCCCGAGGGCGCGTCCGGGTCCTCGCACAGCAGGGCGAGTTCCCGGGTGCCCGGCGGGGGCCGTGACCAGTCCAGGGGTGGCGAGAGGTTCTCCCCGTCCTTGGTGTACCGGTCGGGGATGGGCGTCTGGTCGTTGAAAGCGGTGCTGCGTAGTTCGATTCCAGCCATGCCGACGGAGTACCCGCCGGGGCCGAGGCGATTCACCTCGCGGCGTGCCCGGTCACGTCCGGGCCGGTCCCCGGGTCAGTGGCCGGGGTCGTCGCTCTCCAGCTCGTCGATGGCCTGGTAGACGCGGTTCTTCAGCGCCTCCGGCTCGGGCACCGCCCGCAGGGTCATCTGCCCGTGCTCGGACGCGGACTGCACGCGCAGCGTGCCGTACCCCATGATCCGCTGCCAGAGCGTCGCCTTGAACGTCACGTCGTTCACCCGGCTCAGCGGGATGCTCGTGCCGGTCTTCGTCAGGAATCCCGCCCGCTTGTGCAGCCGCTTGGTGGTGAGGAAGTAGACCGTGGACCGCCACTTCAGCAGCGGCACCAGCCACCGCCAGACCGCCGCGACGACCGCGACGCCCAGGATCGCCCACACGGCCGTCCCGTTCCGGTCCTCGCCGTCCGGCAGAGCCGCGATCAGGACGGCGGCCACGGCGACGATGAGGCAGAGCTGGAGGAACTCGCCCACCATCGTGGTCCAGTGCTGCCGCGTCTCGTAGATCAGCTCTTCGTCCTCGGCGAGGTGGCGGTCCGATATAGGCATGCGCGCATGGTGGCACAGCGCCCCAAGGCGCGGCGTCCGGCCGGCCCACTCGGTATGACCTTGTCACCTTCCGGCCGGGGATCTTCGTCGTAAGCTCCCTCGTATGTCCGCAGTCCGAGGCAAGCCCCGTGCCTACCACCCCGATCGGGTCCGCGACGCGCTGCTCGCCCAGCTCGAGTTCGTCCGGCTGGCCGCGCACGGACTGAGCCAGGGGCAGCAGGAGAAGCCGTCGGGGCTGCCCGGCTGGGACGTGCGCACGCTGCTGGCGCACATCGCCGGCCAGATCGACGCGCTGCCGCGCCTGCTGGCCCAGCCGGCGCCCGCCGTCGCCCGGCCGGCCACCGACCTCAACCGCTGGGCCGTCTCCACCGCCGCCGTCGCGGACGACCTCGACCGGACGACGCGGCGCGACGCCGAGGCGACCCCCGACCAGATCGCGGCCATCGACGCGGCGGCCGAGGAGATGGAGGCCGTCCTGGAGACGGCGGTCCGCGAGGACGTCCTCATCCCGCACCGCTTCGGCGCGATGCGCGCACTGGACTTCACGGTCACCCGGATCGTGGAACTGGTCGTCCACAGCGACGACCTGACGCGGGCCACCGCCGTCGCCGTCCGGCTGGACCGGCAGGCCCTCGCGATCACGGTCCGGGTGCTGGCCGACGCCCTCGCCGCCAAGGCACCCGGCTCCTCGACGGAGGTCCGCGTGCCGCCCTTCGCCGCCGTGCAGTGCCTCCCCGGCCCCCGGCACACCAGGGGAACGCCGCCCAACGTCGTCGAGACCGACCCCGTCACCTGGGTGCGGCTGGCCACCGGCCGCACCACGTGGGACGCGGCCACCGCCACCGGCCGCCTCCGGGCCGGCGGCGAACGGGCCGGAGCGCTCGCCGCGCAACTGCCCGTGCTCGGCTGACCGCGCGCTGTCCCTATGGGGCATGTCTCACCACCGCGGGGTTCTCGGTGCCCCCCCGACCTGGCCTAGACTCGGGGTTGTGCCACGTGGTGACGGTTTCCTCAACCACGACCTCGACCCCGGTGAGAAGGGCCCCAGGGACGCATGCGGCGTCTTCGGAGTCTGGGCCCCCGGCGAAGAGGTCGCCAAGCTCTCGTTCTTCGGCCTCTACGCACTCCAGCACCGGGGACAGGAGTCAGCGGGCATCGCGGTGAGCGACGGCTCCAAGATCCTGGTCTTCAAGGACATGGGCCTGGTCTCCCAGGTCTTCGACGAGACGTCCCTCGGCTCCCTCTCCGGGCATATCGCCGTTGGCCATGCCCGTTACTCGACGACGGGCGCCTCCACCTGGGAGAACGCCCAGCCCACCTTCCGGGCGACCGGCCACGGCTCCATCGCCCTGGCCCACAACGGCAACCTGGTGAACACGGCCGAGCTGGCCGAGCTCGTCTCCGCCCTGCCCGGCGGTCGCGGCCCGCGCCACCGCGTGGCCGCCACCAACGACACCGACCTCGTCACCGCGCTGCTCGCCGGACAGCGCGACGAGAACGGTGAGCCCCTGACCGTCGAGGAGGCCGCGCCGAAGGTGCTGCCGCGCGTGAGCGGGGCCTTCAGCTTCGTCTTCATGGACGAGTCGACGCTCTACGCCGCCCGCGACCCGCAGGGCATCCGCCCGCTGGTCCTCGGCCGCCTGGAGCGCGGCTGGGTCGTCGCCTCCGAGACCGCCGCGCTGGACATCGTCGGCGCCTCCGTGGTCCGCGAGGTCGAGCCCGGCGAGATGATCGCGGTGGACGAGCGCGGGCTGCGTTCCACACGGTTCGCGGAAGCGAAGCCACGCGGCTGCGTCTTCGAGTATGTCTACCTCGCCCGGCCCGACACCGACATCGCCGGCCGCAACGTCTATCTCTCCCGGGTGGAGATGGGCCGCCGGCTCGCGGCCGAGGCGCCCGCCGAGGCCGATCTGGTGATACCGACCCCGGAGTCCGGCACGCCCGCGGCCATCGGGTACGCGGAGGCCAGCGGCATCCCCTACGGCGCCGGCCTGGTGAAGAACGCCTACGTCGGCCGGACCTTCATCCAGCCGAGCCAGACCATCAGGCAGCTCGGCATCCGCCTGAAGCTCAACCCCCTCAAGGAAGTCATCCGGGGCAAGCGCCTGGTCGTCGTGGACGACTCGATCGTCCGGGGCAACACGCAGCGGGCCCTGGTCCGCATGCTCCGCGAGGCCGGCGCGGCCGAGGTGCACGTCCGGATCAGCTCGCCGCCGATCAAGTGGCCGTGCTTCTTCGGCATCGACTTCGCCACCCGCGCCGAGCTGATCGCCAACGGCCTGTCGGTCGAGGAGATCGGCACCTCGCTGGGCGCGGACTCCCTCGCCTACATCTCGCTGGACGGGATGGTCGAGGCGACCACCATCGCCAAGCCCGACCTGTGCCGGGCCTGCTTCGACGGGGTCTACCCGATGGAGCTGCCCGACCCGGCGGTCCTCGGCAAGGACGTGCTGGAGCAGCCGCAGGACGGCGGCGAGCCCCGGGAGCCGCTCCCCCTGCTGACCGGACACCCCGGCGGCGCCGACGCGCTGCGCCGTCCGTAGGGCGCGCGCGTATCTTCACGAGCACGAGAGAGACCCGATGACCAAGAACGTGCCCGGAGCCAGCTACGCGGCGGCGGGCGTCGACATCGAGGCGGGCGACACCGCCGTCGAGCTGATGAAGGAGTGGGTCCGCAAGGCCCAGCGGCCGGAGAGCGTGGGGGGCCTCGGCGGCTTCGCCGGGCTCTTCGACGCCTCCGCCCTCAAGGGGTACCGCCGCCCCCTCCTCGCCTCGGCCACCGACGGCGTCGGCACGAAGGTCGCGATCGCGCGGCGCATGGGCGTGTACGACACCATCGGTCACGATCTGGTGGCGATGGTCGTGGACGATCTGGTGGTCTGCGGCGCCGAGCCGCTGTTCATGACGGACTACATCTGCGTGGGCAAGGTCCACCCCGAGCGCGTCTCGGCGATCGTCAAGGGCATCGCGGAGGGCTGCGTGCTGGCGGGCTGCGCCCCGGTCGGCGGCGGGACGGCCGAGCACCCGGGGCTGCTCGGCCCCGACGAGTTCGACGTGGCGGGCGCCGGCACGGGCGTCGTCGAGGCCGACGACCTGCTGGGCGCGGACCGGATCCGCGCGGGTGACACGGTGATCGCGATGGCCGCCTCCGGCCTTCACTCCAACGGGTACTCACTGGTCCGGCACGTGTTCTTCGACCGGGCCGGCTGGGCGCTGGACCGGGAGGTCCCGGAGCTGGGCGGCACGCTGGGCGAGGAACTGCTGCGGCCCACCCGGATCTACTCCCTGGACTGCCTCGCGCTGACCCGCGCGACGGAGGTGCACGCGTTCGCGCATGTGACGGGCGGTGGCCTGGCGGCCAACCTCGCCCGGGTGGTCCCGGACGGGCTGCACGCCCGGATCGACCGCGCGACGTGGACGCCGCCGCCGGTCTTCGGCCTGGTCGGCGAGCTGGGCGGAGTGGAGCGCGGCGAGCTGGAAAAGACGCTGAACATGGGTGTCGGCATGGTCGCCGTGGTTCCGCGGGCGGCGGAGGCGGCGGCGCTCGCGGTCCTGGCGGACCGGGGCGTCCCGGCCTGGGTGGCCGGCGAGATCACCCCCGCGACCGAGGAGCTGCCCCCGGCGGCGGCCACGCTGACCGGCGCGTACGCGACCTGAGACGGGACGCCCCGGCCCGGTCCCGGAAGGGCCGGACCGGGGCGTCCCGGCGGGCATGCGGACGCACTTAACCCGGTCCGGCGGTCGCCGAACCGGGTCGGGTGCGACTGGTCGTGATGTTGTTCCGCTCCGAGATGCGCTCAGGCTCCACGCCGTTTCGAGGGGGCGTCGGGCGAGGACTCGTCCTCGTCGTCATCCTCCTCGTTGTACATCTCCGCGTACCGTGCGTACAGGTCGTCGTCCAGATCGTCGTCGTCCTCGAACCGCTCGCCGTTCGGCGGCGCCTCAGGCGTTGACGATGCACCCAGCTCTTCGGCCAGGCGAGAAAGGTCCGTCCCGCCGCTGTTGTACTTCAGCTGGCGGGCGACCTTAGTCTGCTTGGCCTTGGCCCGGCCGCGCCCCATTGGCTCGACCCCCTCAACGACGGGGCACGACGGCCCCGGAGTGTTGACATCCGTTCATGATCGAGAGCGGGCTCTCGGACGAGAGCCCGATCCATCGGCCTTCAACCGTACCTGCTTATCCGGGCCCGCGGTACGCCGTCCGCGGGACCGGGCCGCGCGCACGATGCCCGACAGACCTCTCTTTGCTGGTCAGACGCGATTTTACCTTCTTTCGGGACGCGACTCGCCAGCGGGGGGTGACATGTCTTACGTAAACGCGCGTTCAGCGGCCCCGCGCTTGGGCCATCCGGTGTTCGGCGATCCGGTCGGCGGCGACGGCCGGGGGCACGCCCTCGGTGTCGGCGCGCTCGAAGATCTCCCGCGTCGTGTCGTAGATCAACGCCGCCTTTGCCTTCGCACGTGCGAAGTCAAAACCGTGCAACTCGTCCGCCACCTGGATCACGCCGCCCGAGTTCACGACGTAGTCGGGGGCGTAGAGGATGCCCCGGTCGGCGAGGTCCTTCTCCACGCCCGGATGGTCGAGCTGGTTGTTCGCGGCGCCGCACACCACGCTCGCCCTCAGCAGCGCCACCGCGCGGTCGTCGAGCGCGCCGCCGAGCGCGCACGGGGCGTACACGTCCAGGCCCTCGGTGGTGATCAGCTCCTCGGTCCCGGCCACGGCGGTGACCTCCGGGTGGGCGGCCAGGACGCGGGCGACGGCGTCCGGCCGGACATCCGTGATCACCACCCGGGCGCCGGCCCCCACCAGGTGCTCCACCAGCAGGTGGCCGACCTTGCCGACGCCCGCCACGCCGACCGTCCGGCCGGACAGGTCGGGCGACCCCCAGCGGTGCGCGGCCGAGGCGCGCATGCCCTGGAAGACGCCGAAGGCGGTCAGCACGGAGGAGTCCCCGGCGCCGCCGTGCTCGGGGGAGCGTCCGGTGGTCCAGCGGCAGGGGCGGGCGACGACGTCCATGTCCCGCACGTACGTCCCGACGTCGCAGGCGGTGACGTACCGCCCGCCGAGCGCGGCCACGCAGCGGCCGTAGGCGAGCAGCAGTTCCTCGGTCTTGATCCGTTCGGGGTCGCCGATGATGACGGCCTTGCCGCCGCCGTGCGCGAGGCCGGCGAGGGCGTTCTTGTAGCTCATGCCCCGGGCGAGGTTCAGCGCGTCGCGCAGGGCCGCTTCCTCGGGCCGGGCGGCGTCGGCGTAGGCGTGGAAGCGGGTGCCGCCGAGGGCCGGGCCCAGGGCGGTGGAGTGGAGGGCGATCACTGCCTTGAGGCCGGTGGGCCGGTCCTGGAACAGCACGACCTGTTCGTGGCCGCCCTGGTCCGACTGGAACAGGGTCTCGAACAGGCCGGCCTCGGCGGGGCCGTCGACGGTGACGGCGGGACGTACGTCAGTCACGGTGGTGACTCCTGTATGTCGAGGCGGATGCCCCCGGTTGGTTGTGAGGGCATTGATGAGATGAGACTACGGCGATCAGGGCGCGCGGGGTGCCGCGGGTCGGGGCGGCTGACACGATCGGGAGGTCGGCCGCGGGCGCCGACGGGCAGAGGGAGGGTGGCGTGGCGAAGGTTCCGTACGCGGCGTATCTCAGGGTCTACGAGCCGCTGGCGGCCTTTCCGGAGCCGGAGCGCTCGTACTGGGCCGAGTACGCCCGGCGCGACCGGCTGCCCACCGCGCAGGACGAGGTGGGCCACGCGCTGGCGGGGCTGCTGGCGATGCCGCCGCGGGTGGCCCCGGCGCGGGAGAGCGCGGACGCCTTCGTGGCGGCGGTGGACGGCGTGGTGTGTGTCTGTCCGTGGCGGACCCGGCTGCGGTCCTGGCAGGCCCTGGGCGAGGTGGGGCACTGGCTGATGCCGGACTCGGTGCTGGACGCGGCGCTGCCGCCGGGCGTGCGGCGGCGCGCGGCGGCCGACTACGCCCGCTGGCGGGAGCGGAACCCGGACGCCAGGCCGTGGATCCGTTCGGCGCTGTGGCACGTCCCGGTGCGGTGGTTCGCGCTCTTCACGGACGAGGAGCGGGTCTTCCGCAAGGCGGGGGAGGCACCGGCCGAGCGGGGGCCGGCGGACACCGCGGTGGCGGGGCTGACGTACCGGACGCCGATGGTGCAGGCGCGGCGCCGGGTGGCGCGCGGGCTGCGCACGGTCCGGGAGGCGATGCCGCAGGGGCCTCTGGTGGAGGCGCTCACCGATGTGGGGCGGTGGCTGGAGGAGTTCCACCCGCGCTCACTGGTCGAACTGGACTACGGGGGGCTGATCTATACGATCTCCGAGGACCAGCTCGCGGCCGATCACTCGGCGGCCGAGGTGTCCGAGGGGCTCGCGGCGCTCGCCGCGGGCGACCTGGAGCGCGCGAGCCGTGTCTACGAGGAGCTCACCGATCGGTGGATGGCGATCCGGGAGCGGCAGTTCGCCAACTGATCCCGGACTTATGCCTCAAGCGTGATGGAAGGCACTGTAAGGAACTCTTGCCTTCAAGTAGTCTCCTCGTGTCAAAATAGGACAAGGAGTTCGGAGGGGCTCCTTCTCGGCAAGGTCGATGGCGAGTCATCGCTCGGTGACGGACCGTTATGGGCGAGTGACTGTCCGTTCTGGCATAGTCCAGTCGGCTTCCGCCGAGGTTGAACACCTGAGAGGGCAATTCCATCGGTTTGGCCGACCCGGCTGGACGGATGGTGTAGTTGTAGTGCCGAGGACAAGCCGTTCGTCCTATAACCGACTCGACTCGCGCCTGCCCATTTCGGGCAACGCGGGTCAAGGTGCAGAATTTAGAGGAAAGAACCGTGATGGTTCGGTTCTCCCGAGGAGGCCGCTCATGACCGCTCGCACCCCTGATGCCGAGCCGCTGCTGACCCCGGCTGAGGTTGCCACGATGTTCCGCGTAGACCCGAAAACGGTCACACGCTGGGCAAAGGCGGGCAAGCTCACGTCTATCCGCACGCTCGGCGGGCACCGCCGCTACCGCGAAGCGGAGGTGCGCGCACTGCTCGCGGGCATCCCGCAGCAGCGCGGCGAGGCCTGAGCAGATCAGCACGACCCCGCACGAACCGGGCACCCGGAGCCCCCACTCCGGGCCGCTTGGCTGTCGATCGCGTCGGACTCCGCCGGGTCCGGCGCGATCTTTTTGTGTATCGGTGACGTTACGTACACCCAGTGCAATTGCACATATAAAATTGGCGGGTGTCTCTACGGGGTCGAACGAGCTCGGTGCGCGACGGAGTTGAGTGACACCCGTCACACACTACTTGCCTTGATGGTAGCGATGATCTTGCGGTAGTACGCGTCCCGGTGATCCTCCTCCGCCGTCCCTCCCCCTCACGCCTACCCAAACAGAAAGCCCGGACCCCTTGTGGGGGATCCGGGCTGACAGATTCTCGTGGGACGAGCGGTCCTGACGGGATTTGAACCCGCGGCCTCCACCTTGACAGGGTGGCGAGCACTCCAAACTGCTCCACAGGACCTCGGCGTGCGGACGTGACTCTACCGCAGCGCGGGGGCGCGTAGCCAATCGCCTCCGCGCCGGGTCAGCGCGGGGGCGCCAGGGCGTCGACGGCCTTGATGATCCGCTTGTCGGAGATCGGGTAGGCCGTGCCCAGGGCGTGCGCGAAGTAGCTCACGCGCAGCTCCTCGATCATCCAGCGGATCTCCCGCGCCGCCGCCGGAACCGGCCGGCCCGGCGGGAACTGCTCCAGCAGCCACAGGTATTCGTCGCGCATCTCGTGGACCTTCGCCATCCTGGCCCGGTCCCGCTCCGCCTGGTGCGGCAACTGCTGGAGCCGCCGGTCGGCCGCCGTCAGATAGCGCAGCAGGTCCGGCAGCCGCCGGGCCCCGTGCTCGGTGACGAACCCGGGCCCGACAAGGCCGTTCACCTGCTCCCTGACGTCCGCCAGGGACGGCGCCAGCACCGGGCTGGTCAGGGACCCCAGCCGCCGCTCACACGCCTGCCACGCCGTCAGCACCTCCCGCACCTGGCGCACGATCCGCAGCGTCAGGTCCACGATGTCCGAACGGACCGCGTCGAACAGCTTGGTGAAGCCCTCCTCGTCCCACGCCGGTCCGCCGTGCGCCGCGACGAGCTGGTCGGCCGCGGCCGTCACACAGTCCTCGAACAGGGCCTGCACGCCGCCGTGCGGGGTGCTGGACAGGGCGAGCTTGGCCGCGTTGTCGAGCTGCCGCAGCGCGAACCTGGCCGGATCGGAGGGGAGGTTGAGCAGGAGCAGCCGCCGCGTGCCGCGGCGCATCGCGCGCTCCTGCTCGGCCTCGGTGTCGAACAGCCGCACCGCCACCGTCGCGCCCTCGTCCACCAGCGCGGGGTACGCCTTGACCGGCTGCCCGCCGCGCCGCGTCTCGAAGGTGCGCGGCAGCGTGCCGATCGTCCAGGAGGTGAGCCCGGTGCGCTGCACGGGCGCGGCCTGGCTGTCGCGGCTCGCGGCGGCCGTGAAGGCGCGGTCGAGGGCGGCCCGCGCGCTGGGCCGCAGCCGCACCTTCAGGGCCTCCAGGTCCTTGCTCTCGGCGTTGCTCTCGGCGTTGTAGCCGAGCTTCCCGCCGCGCTCGTCCACCACCCGGAACGTGACCCGCAGATGGCCGGGGATCCGTTCCTCGTCGAAGTCCTCCGGCGCGATCCTGACCCCCGTCATCCGGGTCAGCCCGCGCGCCAGCGCGGCGCGCAGCGACTCGGCCGTCGGCTCCGGCGTCTCGCGCAGGAAGCGCTGGGCGAAGTTCGGCGCGGGAACGCAGTGGCGTCGGACCGGCTTGGGCAGCGAACGGATCAACTCCGTCACCAACTGCTCGCGCAGGCCCGGGATCTGCCAGTCGAAGCCGTCGGGCGTCGCCTGGTTGAGCACCTGGAGCGGAACGTGCACGGTGACGCCGTCGGCGTCCGCGCCCGGCTCGAACTGGTAGGTCACCGGGAAGGCGAGCCGCCCCTGGCGCCAGGTGTCCGGATAGTCGTCCTTGGTGACGTCCCGCGCCCGCTCGTTGATGAGCATCGACTTCTCGAAGGTGAGCAGGTCGGGGTCGGCGCGGCGGGCCTTCTTCCACCAGGCGTCGAAGTGCGCGCCGGAGACCACGTCGGCCGGCACGCGCTCGTCGTAGAAGGCGTGGAGCGTCTCGTCGTCCACGAGGATGTCCCGGCGGCGGGCCCGGTGTTCGAGCTCCTCGACCTCGGCCAGCAGCTTCCGGTTGTCGTGGAAGAACTGGTGCCGCGTCCGCCAGTCGCCCTCGACCAGCGCGTGGCGGATGAACAGGTCGCGGGACCTCTCGGGGTCGATCCGGCCGTAGTTGACCTTGCGCTGCGCCACGATCGGCACGCCGTACAGCGTGACCCGCTCGTACGCCATGACCGCCGCCTGCTTCTGCTCCCAGTGCGGTTCGCTGTAGGCGCGCTTCACGAGATGGCCGGCGAGCGGCTCGATCCACTCCGGCTCGATCTTCGCGTTGATCCGCGCCCAGAGCCGGGACGTCTCCACCAGCTCCGCCGACATCACCCAGCGCGGCGGCTTCTTGAACAGCGCCGAGCCGGGGAACACCGCGAACTTCGCGCCGCGCGCGCCCAGATACTCGTGCTTCTCGGTGTCCTTCAGGCCGATGTGCGACAACAGGCCCGCCAGCAGCGACTGGTGGATCAGCCGCGGATCGGCGTCCTCCCGGTCGTCACCGGGCTCGATGCCCAACGACCGCCCCACCGTGCGGAGCTGGGCGTAGATGTCCTGCCACTCGCGTATCCGCAGGTAGTTGAGGAACTCGGTCTTGCACATCCGGCGGAACGCCGACGAGGACAGCTCCCGCTGACGCTCGCGCACGTGGTTCCACAGGGCGAGGAACGCCAGGAAGTCGGACTCCTCGCCCGGCCCTTCACGGAACCGCGCGTGCTTGGCGTCGGCCTGCTGCTGCTTGTCCGCCGGCCGCTCGCGCGGGTCCTGGATGGACAGCGCGGCGGCGATCACCATGACCTCGCGGGCGCAGCCGTTGCGGTCCGCCTCCAGCACCATCCGCGCCAGCCGCGGGTCCACCGGGAGCTGGGCGAGCTTGCGGCCCATCGGCGTCAGCTTCGCGCCGTCCAGCGCGCCCAGCTCCTCCAGCAACTGCCTGCCCGCCTTGATGGAGCGGTGGTCGGGCGGGTCGATGAAGGGGAAGCGCTCGATCTCGCCGAGCCCCGCCGCGTTCATCTGGAGGATGACGGAGGCCAGGTTGGTGCGCAGGATCTCCGGGTCGGTGAACTCCGGCCGGGAGAGGAAGTCCTCCTCGGCGTACAGCCGCACGCAGATGCCGTCGCTGGTCCGGCCGCAGCGGCCCTTGCGCTGGTTGGCGCTGGCCTGGGAGACCGCCTCGATGGGCAGCCGCTGGACCTTGGTGCGGTGGCTGTAGCGCGAGACGCGGGCGGTGCCGGGGTCCACCACGTACTTGATGCCGGGGACGGTCAGCGACGTCTCGGCGACGTTGGTGGCCAGCACGACCCGCCGCCCGGCGTGCTGCTGGAAGACGCGCTGCTGCTCGCCGTGCGAGAGGCGGGCGTAGAGCGGCAGCACCTCGGTGTGCCGCAGGTTCCGCTTCTCCAGCGCGTCCGCGGTGTCCCGGATCTCGCGCTCGCCCGAGAGGAAGACGAGGATGTCGCCGGGGCCCTCGGCCTGGAGCTCGTCCACCGCGTCGCAGATCGCGGTGATCTGGTCGCGGTCGGGCGCCTCGCTGTCCTCCTCCAGCAGCGGCCGGTACCGCACCTCGACGGGGTACGTCCGCCCGGACACCTCGACGATCGGGGCGGGCCGCCCCTCGGCGTCCCGGAAGTGGCGGGCGAAGCGCTCGGGGTCGATGGTGGCGGAGGTGATGACGACCTTGAGGTCGGGGCGGCGGGGGAGGAGCTGCGCGAGGTAGCCCAGCAGGAAGTCGATGTTGAGGCTGCGCTCGTGGGCCTCGTCGATGATGATCGTGTCGTAGTGGCGCAGCTCGCGGTCGTGCTGGATCTCGGCCAGCAGGATGCCGTCTGTCATCAGCTTGACCAGGGTGTTGTCGCTCGCCTGGTCGGTGAACCTGATCTTGAAGCCGACGGCCTCGCCCAGCGGGGTCCGCAGCTCGTCCGCGACGCGCTGCGCGACCGTGCGGGCGGCGATCCGGCGCGGCTGGGTGTGGCCGATGAGCCCGCGGACGCCGCGGCCCAGCTCCAGACAGATCTTGGGGATCTGCGTCGTCTTGCCCGAGCCGGTCTCCCCGGCGACGATCACGACCTGGTGGTCGCGTATCGCCGTGAGGATCTCGTCCTTCTTCTGGCTGACCGGAAGCTGCTCGGGATAGGTGATCCCGGGCACGGCGGCGCGCCGGCGCTCGATGACGCGCTCGGCGGCGTCGAGCGCCTCGGCGATCTCGGCGAGCGCCTTCTGCCGGTCGGCCGGCTTGCGGATGCGGCGCGCGCCGTCGAGGCGGCGGCCGAGCCGCCGCTGGTCGCGCGCCATGAGTCCGGGCAGCCGCTCGGCCAGTGCTGATACGGGGGCGGGGTCGGTAGACATACGCATTCAAGCGTCTCACCTCCGCGCGGCGGGGGGCGAGCCGGTTATTGAGCTGGGCGTGTTGGTGGCGTTATGTCCCTTTATGGTGATGATGTGAGTGAACTCCGGGAGGGGCCGCGACGCTCCCCGTACCTTCCCGCCGTGGTGGTGGGACTGATCGTCGCCGTCTCGGCCGGGCTCTTCGCGGGGTCGTACACCTACGCGATCACCGACCCGGCGCCCAGCGAGGTGCCGGTCGCCGTCGTCGGCGACCACGACGCGTTCGTCGCCGCCCTGGAATGCCGCCTCGACACGACGCTGGAGCTCCACGCCTACGCCGATTTTCCACAGGCTGTGGACGCCGTGGAGACACAGCGCGTCTTCGCCGTCATCCGGGAGGGGGACGGCGACGGCGTCCACCTCGACACGGCGAGCGCGGCCGGCGCGTCCGTCGCCGAACTGCTGACCGAGGCGGCCCGCCCCGCCGCCCGCTCGGCCGGCGTCGATCTCACCGTCGGGGACCTCAAACCGCTCTCCCCGGGAGACCCGCGCGGCCTGGCCCTGTTCTACGTCTCGATCGCGGCCGTGATCGTCGGCTTCCTGGGCGCGGTCCAGCTCGGCGTGCAGGCCGCCTCCCTCCGTCCCGGCGAGCGGATCGCGTTCACGGCGGGCTACGCGGCCCTGGGCGGCCTGGCGATCACGGCGGCGGTGGACTGGGTCCTGGACGCGGTGCGGCTGCCGTTCCTCCCGTCGTGGGGGACACTCGCGCTGACCATGTTCGCCTCCGGCATGGTCTTCACCATGTTCAACACCCTGGTCGGGCGCTGGGCGATCCTGCCGACCTGGGTTCTGATGGTGATGCTCGGCAACCCCTCGTCGGGCGGCGCGGTCTCCTGGCCCCTGCTGCCCTCCCTGCTCGGCACGATCGGCCGCTGGCTGATCCCCGGCGCCTGCGTCAACGCCCAGCACACGGCGGTCTACTTCCCCGGCCACCTCCACCCCCAGCCCTACCTGGTCCTGACGGCCTGGGCCACCCTGTCCACAGCGATCTTCTGGCACTACCGCCACCACCACCCGGGCGGCCGGGACTGAGGGCATGAGACGACGAGGGGGCAGGCATGGACGTGACGCTGGCAGCCGCACTGATCGCGGCGGTGGTGACAGCGGGCGGATGGCTGGCCAACCACCTGCTCGCGACCCGGGCGGAACGCTTGCGAAGGCGCCGCGAGGCGCGCCTCGCCCATGTGGAGAGGCAGTTGAGCGAGTTGTACGGCCCCCTCTTCTTCCTCGTCCACGAGGGGAAGTCGTCGTTCGAGGACTTCTGCCGGAATCTGGGGCGGCCGTACGTCTTCGGGCCGGGCGGGACGATCACGCCCGAGGACCTCGACGTCTGGCTGTTCTGGGTCGACCAGGACTTCATGCCGCGCAATCAGGAGGTGCAGCGCCTCCTGTCCTCGAAGGCGCACCTCATCGTCGGCGAGACCATGCCGGACTCGTACCTCGCGTTCATGGACCACTACAACTCGTGGCGCGTCAGCCACTTGCGGTGGCGGGAGAAGGGCGTCCCGTACCGGTGGACGGCGGCGACCAACTGGCCGGTGGAGTTCGGCCGCGACGTGATCACCACGTACGCGGAGCTGAAGCGGCTCCAGAACCACCTGGCCGAGCTGGTGACGAGCGGGTAGGCCGGGCGCGTGACGGACAACGCGAAAGGCCCTGGCGGACGGGGTCCGCGAGGGCCTTTGTGCTGGTGGGGAAGAAGGTGGCTGGGGCCGGGGTCGAACCGGCGACCTTCCGCTTTTCAGGCGGACGCTCGTACCAACTGAGCTACCCAGCCGGAGCGGTCCTGACGGGATTTGAACCCGCGGCCTCCACCTTGACAGGGTGGCGAGCACTCCAAACTGCTCCACAGGACCCGGCTTGTCGCGATCACCCGGATGCCGGGCTGTTGTCGCTGATGCAGCCTATCACGGCTGGGCAGGCCCCCGATTCGGGTCGATCGGGGGCCTGCCCGGTGGGCTACGGGATGTCGGCCCTGACCGCTTCGCGGATCAGGTACATGCCGTCGGCCGGGGTGAGGTGGCGGTCGGCGATCAGGCCCAGCGCGGACCGGGTGACCGCGCGGACGTACGCGCCGTGGGTCGGGTAGAGCTCCGCCAGGCGCTCAGCGGTGAACGGGACCTCGTGGCCCGCGATGGGGCAGACGATGGAGCCGGTGGAGTTGGCGTTCCAGGTGCTCGTCGGGACGTCGAGGTAGGGCGAGCGGACGCCGCCGATCACGTTGCCGAACTCGTCCAGCGCCGGTTGGCCGTTGGCGATCTGGATCGGGTCGGCGTGCGGCGGGGCGATGTCGTGGCGCACCCACTGGTCGAGGTTGCGCAGGATGGCGTCCCAGAAGATCCAGCCGGGGAGGCGGCTGCGCGGCCCCTCATTGCATTCCGCCGCGGGCAAGGTGCGGCCCGCCTGTGCGACGTCGGCGGCGGAGGCCGAGTAGATCAGCTCCTCCGCGGTGGCGTGGGCGGCGCCCGCCAGCTCGTAGTGGCGGTAGCGGTCGGCGGGTTCGTCGCTGTCGGGGCGCCTGCTGTCGATGCCCCACAGGAAGTCCGTCTGGGCCATGGCGTGCATGATCGGCACGCCGACGTCCTCGAACTGCCGGCGCGGGTCGCCGAGCGGCGGCTCGGGGGAGCACTGGTTGATCGGGGCGGAGCCGACGAAGGCGCCGCCGGAGACGCCCACGATGTAACCGTCGTAGAGCGGACGGCCGTCGCCGCGGACGGCGAGCGGGTGGACGGCGTTGACGTAGGTGTAGAGATAGCCGCCGGTCTGCGAGTAGCCGAAGCCGTAGAGGTGTTCGACCTGGCGGCGTAGCGGGTTGGCGCGGTCGTCGCTGTGCAGCAGGGCGCCGACCTGGCTGTAGATGTCCCAGACGAGGCCGTTCTCGGTGGCCTGGGTGCTGTCGCCGGGGAAGAGGGTCTGGATGTCCGTGCAGTTGCGCGGGTCGTCCGGGGGCAGCGGGTTGGCCATGGAGAGGGGCGCGTACCGCTCGGGGTCGAAGTCCTGGAGGGCGTCGATCGAGATGGGCTTGATCGTGACGCCGACCCAGACGTCGCCGTTCTCGATGATCTGCCGGCGCATCGCGGCCCAGCCGATGTTGAGGTCGTAGAACGCGGACGGGTTGAGCATCTCGACCACCACATTGCCGCTGGCCTGGCGGGGGTTGGCGGGGCGGCGGACCAGCATGCGGGTCGTGTAGGGGACATCGGCGGTACGGACGACGGCGGGGCCGGGCTCGGGCCAGTCGTAGACGTTGGCCTCGCCGCTGAGGAAGTACTCCTCCTCGACGTAGCCGGAGCGGCGCAGGTCCTCGGGGACGCCCTGGTGGGCGGCGGCGCCGAAGGCGTGGGAGTCGGCCGTCTGGGGGATCGGGCCGGTCACGTCCGGGATCGGGGTCGGGCTCGGGGCGCCGGCCGGCGTGGTGTCCGCCGCGCCGGCGGGGGTGATGAGGGCCGAGCCGCACAGGAGGGCGGCGGCTAGGCCGAGTTGGACGGTGCGCGCGAGGCGTCCGGTCAGAGCGTTGCGTGGCATGTAGCCTCCGGAATATCCCGTTCGCGGCTTCTTCGCGGCTGTCGGGCAGCGTGGAACGTAGCATGCCGACTGACGTTCGACAATGCCGAACGCATGACGGAATGCCGGTACTTCCGGTGTGCCGTTGGGGCCGGAACGCGACTGACGCAAAGTCAGGTGGGCGCTCAGGCGGGGGAGCGGGCCGGGGTGGGGCGGCTCGCGACCTGCTCGGCCACCCGGCCGATCTTCGCCAGGCGGGCCAGGGTGGGGCGCGACAGCACTTCTCCTATGTCGTGGAGGGCCACGAGCAACTCCTCGATGCCGTCGAGCGGGGCGTCCTTGGCGTCGTGCAGGAGGATCCCCCGGTACTCCTCGGGGCTGACCGTGCCGCCGGGGAGGTCGATCCCGGCCGGCTCGCCCGATCCGGGCTCCGGCTCGGCGAGGAACAGGGCGGGGACGGAGGTGTCGAGGACCAGGGCGATCGCGGCCAGCTCGGCGGCGGTGAAGGCCCGCCGCCCGCGCTCCGCCTGGTGCACGGCCTGGCGGCTCCAGGGCCGCTCCAGGTACCGCCCCAGCGCCTCGCCGAGCTGCGACAGCGACATCCGCCGCGCTTCCCGGAGGCGCGCGATCTGCGCTCCGATGGCCTCTTCCACGCGCATCCTGATTCCTTTCGCGCCACTCGCTGTCATCTTCCATGATGACGGTGATACGCAGACATTGACAACTGACGCTCCGTGGCAGTACTGTAACTCCAGGGCATTCGCTGTCATGGTGAGGCGTGACGGGCGGGTGGGAGCGTTTTCACTTATACACATCTGACGCTGCCGACGAAGAGGAAAGTGGAGTTCTTCGGTGTCATTGTAGCAGTTATAAAACAGAAACACATCGCAGTCAAGGACATCTTGACTGACAAAGTGAGACAGACACTCTGAAGCACG
>NZ_LN929894.1:561507-569072 GCF_001493375.1 Streptomyces specialis | reverse complement strand
GCCCATCGACGACCCGCCCACCTTGCATCCGCCCACCCTGAACCCGCCCATCAGAAGAGGAAGTACCGCTGCGCGAGCGGCAGTTCGGCGGCAGGCTCGGGGGTGACAGCTTCGCCGTCGATGGTGACGGTGAAGCTGTCCGGATCGACCCGAACGTCCGGGCGGGCGTCGTTGAGCCGCATGTCGGCCTTGGTGACGCGCCGGGTGTCGGCCGCGGCGACGAGCCGCTTGCCGAGCCCGAGCCGGTCGGCGAGCCCGTCCTCCAGGGCGAGCCGGGTGACGAAGGTGACCGAGTTCGCGGCCGGGGCCCGGCCCAGCGCGCCGAACATCGGCCGGGGCAGCACCGGTTGCGGGGTGGGGATCGAGGCGTTCGAGTCCCCCATCTGGGCGTACGCGATCTGGCCGCCCTTGATCACCAGCAGCGGCTTGACCCCGAAGAACGCCGGCTCCCAGAGCACCAGATCGGCCAGCTTCCCCGGCTCGACCGAGCCGATCTCCCGGTCGAGCCCCTGGGCGACCGCCGGGTTGATCGTGTACTTGGCGACATAACGACGGGCCCGCAGATTGTCCGCCGCGCCGTCGCCGGGCAGCGCGCCGCGCCGCCGCTTCATCACGTGCGCGGTCTGCCAGGTCCGCATGATGACCTCCCCGACCCGGCCCATGGCCTGGGAGTCGGAGGAGATGATCGAGATCGCGCCCAGGTCGTGCAGCACGTCCTCGGCGGCGATGGTCGAGGGCCGGATGCGGGACTCCGCGAACGCCAGATCCTCGGGCACGGCCGGGTTGAGGTGGTGGCAGACCATCAGCATGTCGAGGTGCTCCTCGACCGTGTTGACGGTGTGCGGCCGGGTCGGGTTGGTGGAGCTGGGCAGCACGTTCGGCTCGGAGACGACCGTGATGATGTCGGGCGCGTGCCCGCCGCCCGCGCCCTCGGTGTGGTAGGCGTGCACGGTCCGGCCGCGGATCGCGGCGAGGGTGTCGGCGACGAAACCGGCCTCGTTCAGCGTGTCGGTGTGGATGGCGAGCTGGGCGCCGGTCTCCTCGCACACCGCGAGGCAGGCGTCGATGGCGGCCGGGGTGGCCCCCCAGTCCTCGTGGATCTTGAAACCGAGGGCGCCGCCGCGCAACTGGCTGAGCATCGCGTCGCGGGACACGGTGTTCCCCTTGCCGAGCAGCCCGATGTTCAGCGGGTGGCCGTCCAGCGCCTCCAGCATCCGGGCCAGGTGCCAGGGCCCCGGGGTGATGGTGGTGGCCTTGGTGCCCTCGGCCGGGCCGGTGCCGCCGCCGACCAGCGTGGTGATCCCGGACGCCAGGGCCTCGTCGAGGATGCCCGGGGAGATGAAGTGCACATGGGCGTCGATGGCGCCGGCGGTGAGGATGCGGCCGTTGCCGGAGATGATCTCGGTCTCCGGCCCGATGACCAGGCCGGGGTGGACCCCGTCCATGGTGTCGGGGTTCCCGGCCTTGCCCAGGGCGGTGATCCGGCCGTCCCTGATCCCGACGTCGGCCTTGACGATCCCGGTGTGGTCGAGCACCACGACGCCGGTGATCACGGTGTCGGGAGCGCCCTCGGCCCGGGTGGCGCGGGACTGGCCCATCGACTCGCGGATGACCTTCCCGCCGCCGAACACCGCTTCCTCGCCCGCCCGCCCGGGCCCGCCGGACAGGTCGTCCTCGATCCGGATCAGCAGATCGGTGTCGCCCAGCCGCACCCGGTCCCCGGTGGTAGGCCCGAAGAGGTCCGCGTACCGGGCCCGGCTCAGCTCAGCCATGCCCGTCCTCCCGCTCCGACAGGGCCGGCGAGTCCGGCAGGCCGGGCAGGGCGCCGCCCGTCTCGCCGCGCAGCCCGGCGACGACGCGGGCGCCGGCCAGCGGCACCAGCTCCACCTCGACGGGGATGCCGGGCTCGAACCGGACGGCCGTGCCCGCCGCGACGGCCAGCCGCAGGCCCCGCGCGGCGGCGCGGTCGAAGTCGAGGCCGGGGTTGGCCTCGGCGAAGTGGTAGTGGGAACCCACCTGGACGGGACGGTCCGCGACATTGCGCACGGTGAGCCGGGTGACCGGGGCGCCCTCGTTGAGCACCACCGGCGTGTCGGCGTACAGGATCTCTCCGGGGATCACGCTGCCCCTCTCATCGGGCGTCTCGGGCCGTTCAGGCGATGGGCTCGTGCACGGTGACCAGCTTCGTGCCGTCCGGGAAGGTGGCCTCGACCTGGACGTCGTGGATCATCTCGGGCACCCCCTCCATCACGTCCGCCCGGGCCAGCACGCGGCGGCCCGACTCCATCAGCTCGGCGACGGTCCGCCCGTCGCGGGCTCCCTCCAGGAGGTGGACGGTGATCAGCGCCACGGCCTCCGGATGGTTGAGCCGCAGGCCGCGGGCGCGGCGCCTGGCGGCCACGTCGGCGGCCACATGGATCAGCAGTCGCTCCTGCTCGTGCGGGGTCAGTTGCACGCTCTCCACCTCGTCGTCGTGTCTCGCCACTGCCGCGAACCGCCGGGCAGGGGGAGGTTAGTCCGACCTCGTTACGGCGGCGTTACTTCCGTCCGGAAGCATTTCGCGGTGTGACCGTCGTCAAAGAATTGGCCGTCGCCGCCCCCGGCAGTGCAGGGTAGGGGGGCGACGGGACGCGAGAACGGTATGTGAGGAGCCCCATGAAGATCGGGATCGTCGGAGCCACCGGCCAGGTCGGTGGCGTGATGCGGCAGGTGCTGGCCGAGCGGAAGTTTCCCGTCGACGAGCTGCGGCTGTTCGCCTCGGCCAGGTCCGCGGGCAGCACGCTGCCGTGGCAGGACGGCGTGATCACCGTCGAGGACGCGGCCACGGCCGACTACGCGGGCCTGGACATCGTGCTGTTCTCCGCCGGCAAGACCACCTCGCTGGCGCTGGCCGAGAAGGTCGCCGCGGCCGGCGCGGTGGTGATCGACAACTCCTCGGGCTGGCGCATGGACCCCGAGGTCCCGCTGGTCGTGTCCGAGGTCAACCCGCACGCCGCGAAGCGCCGCCCGAAGGGCATCATCGCGAACCCGAACTGCACGACGATGGCCGCCATGCCCGTGCTGCGCCCGCTGCACGACGAGGCCGGGCTGACCGCGCTGGTGGTCGCCACGTACCAGGCGGTCTCCGGCAGCGGCCTGGCCGGCGTCGCCGAGCTGGACCGCCAGGCCCGCGGCGCGGTCGCCCAGGACGCGGCGCGGCTGGCGTTCGACGGTACGGCCGTGGACCTCCCGGCTCCCGAGGTGTACGCGCGCCCGATCGCGTTCAACGTGCTGCCGCTGGCCGGATCGATCGTGGACGACGGCCTGGAGGAGACGGACGAGGAGCAGAAGCTCCGCAACGAGAGCCGCAAGATCCTGGAGATCCCCGGCCTGAAGGTCTCCGGCACCTGCGTGCGCGTCCCCGTGTTCAGCGGCCACTCGCTCCAGATCAACGCCCGCTTCGAGCGCGCGATCACCCCGGAGCGGGCGCGCGAGCTGCTCGCCGGGGCGGAGGGCGTGGAGCTGTCCGACATCCCGACCCCGCTCCAGGCGGCCGGCCGGGACGCCAGCTTCGTGGGCCGCGTCCGCCGCGACGAGACGGTCGACAACGGCCTGGCGCTGTTCGTCTCGAACGACAACCTCCGCAAGGGCGCCGCCCTGAACGCCGTCCAGATCGCGGAGCTGGTCGCCGCCGAGTGACCCGCCCGGGCGGGTCACTCGGCGGCGACCAGCTCCGCGATCTGGACGGCGTTCAGGGCGGCGCCCTTGCGGAGGTTGTCGTTCGAGACGAACAGCGCCAGGCCGTTGTCGACCGTCTCGTCGCGGCGGACGCGGCCCACGAAGCTGGCGTCCCGGCCGGCCGCCTGGAGCGGGGTCGGGATGTCGGACAGCTCCACGCCCTCCGCCCCGGCGAGCAGCTCGCGCGCCCGCTCCGGGGTGATCGCGCGCTCGAAGCGGGCGTTGATCTGGAGCGAGTGGCCGCTGAACACGGGGACGCGCACGCAGGTGCCGGAGACCTTCAGGCCGGGGATCTCCAGGATCTTGCGGCTCTCGTTGCGGAGCTTCTGCTCCTCGTCCGTCTCCTCCAGGCCGTCGTCCACGATCGATCCGGCCAGCGGCAGCACGTTGAACGCGATCGGGCGCGCGTACACCTCGGGAGCCGGGAGGTCCACGGCCGTACCGTCGAACGCCAGCCGCGCCGCGTCCTGGGCGACCGCGCCGCGGGCCTGGCGGTCCAGCTCGGCGACGCCGGCCAGGCCGCTGCCGGAGACCGCCTGGTACGTGGCGACCACCAGCGCGGTCAGCCCGGCCTCGTCGTGCAGCGGGCGCAGCACGGGCATGGCGGCCATCGTCGTGCAGTTCGGGTTCGCGATGATGCCCTTCGGGCGGCGCTTCGCGGCGTGCGGGTTGACCTCGGACACGACCAGCGGGACCTCGGGGTCCATGCGCCAGCCCGAGGAGTTGTCGATCACCACCGCGCCGGCCGCGGCGACCTTCTCGGCCAGCGCCAGCGAGGTGGTCTTGCCGGCGGAGAACAGCACGATGTCCAGGCCCGCGTAGTCGGCCGTGGCCGCGTCCTCGACGGTGATCACGCCGTCCTGCCACGGCAGCGTGCTGCCCGCGGACCTGGCCGAGGCGAACAGCCGCAGCTCGTCGACGGGAAACTTCCGCTCGGCCAGCACCTGCCGCATCACGCCACCGACCTGGCCGGTGGCTCCGACGATCCCGATCTTCATGGGGCTCCTCACATACCGTTCTCGCGTCCCGTCGCCCCCCTACCCTGCACTGCCGGGGGCGGCGACGGCCAATTCTTTGACGACGGTCACACCGCGAAATGCTTCCGGACGGAAGTAACGCCGCCGTAACGAGGTCGGACTAACCTCCCCCTGCCCGGCGGTTCGCGGCAGTGGCGAGACACGACGACGAGGTGGAGAGCGTGCAACTGACCCCGCACGAGCAGGAGCGACTGCTGATCCATGTGGCCGCCGACGTGGCCGCCAGGCGCCGCGCCCGCGGCCTGCGGCTCAACCATCCGGAGGCCGTGGCGCTGATCACCGTCCACCTCCTGGAGGGAGCCCGCGACGGGCGGACCGTCGCCGAGCTGATGGAGTCGGGCCGCCGCGTGCTGGCCCGGGCGGACGTGATGGAGGGGGTGCCCGAGATGATCCACGACGTCCAGGTCGAGGCCACCTTCCCGGACGGCACGAAGCTGGTCACCGTGCACGAGCCCATCGCCTGAACGGCCCGAGACGCCCGATGAGAGGGGCAGCGTGATCCCCGGAGAGATCCTGTACGCCGACACGCCGGTGGTGCTCAACGAGGGCGCCCCGGTCACCCGGCTCACCGTGCGCAATGTCGCGGACCGTCCCGTCCAGGTGGGTTCCCACTACCACTTCGCCGAGGCCAACCCCGGCCTCGACTTCGACCGCGCCGCCGCGCGGGGCCTGCGGCTGGCCGTCGCGGCGGGCACGGCCGTCCGGTTCGAGCCCGGCATCCCCGTCGAGGTGGAGCTGGTGCCGCTGGCCGGCGCCCGCGTCGTCGCCGGGCTGCGCGGCGAGACGGGCGGCGCCCTGCCCGGCCTGCCGGACTCGCCGGCCCTGTCGGAGCGGGAGGACGGGCATGGCTGAGCTGAGCCGGGCCCGGTACGCGGACCTCTTCGGGCCTACCACCGGGGACCGGGTGCGGCTGGGCGACACCGATCTGCTGATCCGGATCGAGGACGACCTGTCCGGCGGGCCCGGGCGGGCGGGCGAGGAAGCGGTGTTCGGCGGCGGGAAGGTCATCCGCGAGTCGATGGGCCAGTCCCGCGCCACCCGGGCCGAGGGCGCTCCCGACACCGTGATCACCGGCGTCGTGGTGCTCGACCACACCGGGATCGTCAAGGCCGACGTCGGGATCAGGGACGGCCGGATCACCGCCCTGGGCAAGGCCGGGAACCCCGACACCATGGACGGGGTCCACCCCGGCCTGGTCATCGGGCCGGAGACCGAGATCATCTCCGGCAACGGCCGCATCCTCACCGCCGGCGCCATCGACGCCCATGTGCACTTCATCTCCCCGGGCATCCTCGACGAGGCCCTGGCGTCCGGGATCACCACGCTGGTCGGCGGCGGCACCGGCCCGGCCGAGGGCACCAAGGCCACCACCATCACCCCGGGGCCCTGGCACCTGGCCCGGATGCTGGAGGCGCTGGACGGCCACCCGCTGAACATCGGGCTGCTCGGCAAGGGGAACACCGTGTCCCGCGACGCGATGCTCAGCCAGTTGCGCGGCGGCGCCCTCGGTTTCAAGATCCACGAGGACTGGGGGGCCACCCCGGCCGCCATCGACGCCTGCCTCGCGGTGTGCGAGGAGACCGGCGCCCAGCTCGCCATCCACACCGACACGCTGAACGAGGCCGGTTTCGTCGCCGACACCCTCGCCGCGATCCGCGGCCGGACCGTGCACGCCTACCACACCGAGGGCGCGGGCGGCGGGCACGCGCCCGACATCATCACGGTCGTCTCCGAGCCGAACGTGCTGCCCAGCTCCACCAACCCGACCCGGCCGCACACCGTCAACACGGTCGAGGAGCACCTCGACATGCTGATGGTCTGCCACCACCTCAACCCGGCCGTGCCCGAGGATCTGGCGTTCGCGGAGTCCCGCATCCGGCCCTCGACCATCGCCGCCGAGGACGTGCTGCACGACCTGGGCGCGATCTCGATCATCTCCTCCGACTCCCAGGCCATGGGCCGGGTCGGGGAGGTCATCATGCGGACCTGGCAGACCGCGCACGTGATGAAGCGGCGGCGCGGCGCGCTGCCCGGCGACGGCGCGGCGGACAATCTGCGGGCCCGTCGTTATGTCGCCAAGTACACGATCAACCCGGCGGTCGCCCAGGGGCTCGACCGGGAGATCGGCTCGGTCGAGCCGGGGAAGCTGGCCGATCTGGTGCTCTGGGAGCCGGCGTTCTTCGGGGTCAAGCCGCTGCTGGTGATCAAGGGCGGCCAGATCGCGTACGCCCAGATGGGGGACTCGAACGCCTCGATCCCCACCCCGCAACCGGTGCTGCCCCGGCCGATGTTCGGCGCGCTGGGCCGGGCCCCGGCCGCGAACTCGGTCACCTTCGTCACCCGGCTCGCCCTGGAGGACGGGCTCGCCGACCGGCTCGGGCTCGGCAAGCGGCTCGTCGCCGCGGCCGACACCCGGCGCGTCACCAAGGCCGACATGCGGCTCAACGACGCCCGCCCGGACGTTCGGGTCGATCCGGACAGCTTCACCGTCACCATCGACGGCGAAGCTGTCACCCCCGAGCCTGCCGCCGAACTGCCGCTCGCGCAGCGGTACTTCCTCTTCTGATGGGCGGGTTCAGGGTGGGCGGATGCAAGGTGGGCGGGTCGTCGATGGGCGGGGTCGCGATGGGCCCGGTCCGGTGAGCGCGCCGGTGGCGGCGCTGCTGCTGCTGGCGGACGGCCGGTTCCCCGCCGGGGCGCACGCGCACTCCGGCGGCGCGGAGGCGGCCGTCCGCGCCGGGCGGATCACGGGCCCGGACTCGCTGGCGGCGTTCTGCCGGGGCCGCCTGCACACGGCGGGCCTGGTCGCCG
>NZ_LN929894.1:544770-561306 GCF_001493375.1 Streptomyces specialis | reverse complement strand
GGTAGTGGGGGGCGTAATGAGGATGTAGGGCGGCGGATGTGGGGGTCACCGCGCCCGCCTGTGCGATGGCGAACGTTCCGGCGAGCAGCGCGGCCAGCCCTGTGGCTGTCGCCGCACGGCGCCGGGATGTCGTGCTTCGGCGTGTCACGCTCATTCCTCCTGTGGGGGATGGAGCCATCCGGCTCCGGAGAGAGAGCACAGACTTGGCCAGCCGTCAGGGGGGTCAAATCCATGTCAAGCGGTACTCGCGAGTATTCCGAGCCCGCCCGGCAGCACACAAGAACGAAATCCTGCCCCAGGCATATGAACACACTGCAACCGGTTATGCGCGTAAACCATCCAGAACACTCCGGGTTTTCCTGCGGTGAGCCCACAGAACCCGGGCGGCGCCCGGGCGCGAACGCCGAGCGAACACCGGCGCGCCCCCTTGGGTCGGCTCCCCGCGCCAAGGTCTGGACCTGGCCGGAAAGCGCCCCTGGACGTTTCGTTCTCCGCCCGTAGACCGCCATCTCCCGGTCCCGGCGGTGTGATATACGACACGTCTGCCCCGCCATCGGCGCCGGACACGCCACTGCCCCCGTCCGGCGAACCGGACGGGGGCAGCGTGAACGGTTGCCCGTGGGGTGTCAGTCGGTCAGTAGACCACGGCCCCGTAGGCGTTCAGAGCCTCGACGACCGGCTGGAAGTACGTCGTGCCGCCGGTGGTGCAGTTGCCGCTGCCGCCGGAGGTGAGGCCGAGAGCGGTGTTGCCCGAGAAGAACGGACCGCCGCTGTCGCCGGGTTCGGCACAGACGTTGGTCCTGGTCAGCCCGGAGACGATGTCGCCGCCCCCGTAGTTGACGGTGTAGTTGAGCCCGGTGACCGAGCCGCTGCGCAGCCCGGTGGTGCTGCCGCTGCGCTGCACGGCCTGGCCGTTGACCGGGTTGGCCGCGCCGGTGATGTCACGGGTCGTCCCGTTGTACAGGTTCACCGTGCCGGGGTGCGACACCGCCGTGTTGTCGTACCGGACGATCCCGTAGTCGTTGCCCGGGAAGCTGGAGCCCGTCGTCGGACCGATGAGCGTGGTCTGCGACGAGTTGGTGTACCAGGTCGGGAAGCCCTCGGTGCAGTGACCGGCGGTCAGGAAGTAGTACGCGGAGCCGATCTGCACGTTGAAGCCCAGGGAGCAGCGCCAGCCGAGGCTCGCGTAGATGGCGTCGCCGCCCGCGATGTAGCGCTCCAACTGGCCTTCGGTGTGCTCGATGGTGACAGCGCCGGAGAGCGCCCCCGCGCTGCGCCTGATCTCGGCGATCTCGGCGCTGGAGACGGTCTCGTCGACCGTGACCACGACCCGGTTGGTCGACTTGTCGACCGTCCAGGCGGTGCCGGCGACATCGGCGGCGAGTACCGCGCCGCTGGCGGAGGTGAGCTGCGCTGTGCTGAAGGTGACGGGCGCGGCCGAGGCGGGGCTGGGCACGAAGAACGCCACGGCGGCCATGAGCAGGCCCGACGCGGCGGCGGTCAGCCGCAGGCGTCGCGACATGCGTCTGTGGGGGTTGGTGCGCTTCAAACTCACTGTTTCTTCCTCCAGTAAGGAAACCGGGCCCGTTGGGTATGCGGGTCCGTGAGGCACGATCAGGGGCCGGGCTGTAAGCCATGCTCCTGACAAGCGCTGCCCTGAATATTCCTGGCGTTCACCCCGTTGTCGAGAACGCCTTTCGGCCAGCGCCGAACACGCCCCGTATCACCCGTCTGGCGGGGCGTGAACGACTCACTCTCCGTCAGTGTGCCGTCACCGCAACGTGCCTGATGAGGCGCCATGTCGTATGCACCAGGATCGTTACGAAACTCGATATCCGGGGCTATCCACTTGGCGCACCGTCCGCATCATGCAGGACGATAGTGAGCGCGGACGGGTAGACGGACCGCGTGAGCAGAGAGGAGGCGTCCATGGGATCGGTGCGCAAGGCTAGTGCCTGGCTGGGCCTCGTCGACGACCGCGAGATGCGTTACTACGACGACGAATACGCCGAGGGCCCGGAGCCCGGTGACAACGTCGTGCCGTGGACCACCGACCCGCGCCTGCGGGTGGCGGCCGAGGCGGCGGAGGTGCAGGGCAGCCGCATCGCGACGGTCACCCCGGGCGGTTTCCGGGACGCCCGCCGCATCGGTGAGCTCTTCCGCGACGGCATCCCCGTCGTCGTCAACCTGACGGTGCTGGAGGCGGCGGACGCCAAGCGCGTGGTGGACTTCGCGGCCGGCCTGACCTTCGGTCTGCGCGGCACCATCGAGCGCGTGGCCAACCGGGTGTTCCTGCTGACCCCGGCCGACTACCAGGTGGTCAGCGGCGACTCGCGGCACGCCTCGGAAGGCGGCTTCTTCAACCAGAGCTGATCCGGCTCCGCCCGCGCGGGCGGAGCCGGACCCGCGTCAGGGCGGGCCCGAGCCGGTCAGCCAGACGGCCCCGTAGAGCGCGGCGCCGAGCGCGGCGCCGCCGGCCGTGAGCGCCGCGGCGGCCGGACGCGCCCTGGCGAGCGCGACGGCGGCCGGGAGCAGCAGCGGGAACGCGGGCAGCAGCAGCCGCGGCTTGGACCCGAAGTACCCGGCGCCGCACAGCGCGAGCGCGACCATCACGCCGCCGTAGACCAGCAGCGGCAGCGGCAGGCCCATCCGCGCGCCCCGCACGCAGAGCCAGGCCAGCAGCGCCAGCCCCGCGCACAGCCCCACACCCGCGAGCGGCGCCGGCCCGGTGAGCCGGTCCAGGACGAACGCGCCGAACGCCCGCCCGCCGTCGAACCCGTTCCCCCACTGCTCCTGGGTCTCCAGATAGCCCAGCGGCTCCCCGGTCCGCACCGCCACCCAGGCCACGTAGCCGAGCCAGCCCAGCGGGGCCAGGACCACCGCCCACGCCAGGCGCGCGTCCGCCCGTTCCCGCCCGGACGCGACCGCCGCCACGGCGGTCACCACGACCGCCGCCGCCACGGCGAGTCCGGCCGGACGGGTCAGCCCGGCGAGCGCGGACAGCGCCCCGGCGGTGACCCACCGCCCGGTCAGCAGCGCCCGGACCGCCCAGACGGCGAAGGCCGTGAACAGCGACTCGGTGTACGCCATCGACTGCACGATCCCGACCGGCACCGCCGCCCACAGCACCGCCAGCAGCACGCCGGCGCGCCGTCCGTACAGCAGGTCCCCCACGGCGAACAGGCCCCAGGCGGCGGCCAGCGAGGCGACCGCGCTGATCAGCAGGCCCGCCCCGGCCGCCGACAGCGGCGAGACGGCGGACACCAGCCGTTCCAGGCCCGGCAGCAGCGGGAAGAACGCCAGGTCGGAGTGGATCCCGCCGTCCTCCAGCCGGACGGTCCTGCCGTAGCCGTGCT
Organism: Streptomyces specialis; assembly: GCF_001493375.1. Lineage (GTDB taxonomy): Bacteria > Actinomycetota > Actinomycetes > Streptomycetales > Streptomycetaceae > Streptomyces > Streptomyces specialis. The sequence continues at coordinate 557,950 of NZ_LN929894.1, read as the reverse complement.
CCGCGATGCTGGTGTACCAGACGGAGTCCCAGCGCTCGGAGAGCAGGTGCGCCGCCGCCTTCTCCTCGGCGGGGTGCCAGAGTTCGAGGACGGCGACGCCCAGCAGCCGGACGGCGGCGAAGAGCAGCAGGGCCGGCGCGGCACGGCGCAGGGCCGGGCCGGCGACGGCCGGGGCGTCCGCGCCGGCGAGGAGAGTCACGGGCACGATTATCGGTGAAGTCCGGGGCGGGTCCGGCCGCCCGGCCTCACCCCCGGAAGGCGTCCAGCCCGGTGAGGGCCTTGCCCAGCACGAGCTGGTGCATCTCGCTGGTGCCCTCGTAGGTCAGCACGGACTCCAGGTTGGCCATGTGCCGCATCACCGGGTACTCGAACGAGATGCCGTTGGCCCCCAGGATCGTGCGGGACGTGCGGCAGATCTCCAGCGCCTCGCGGACGTTGTTCAGCTTGCCGAAGCTGACCTGCTCCGGCCGCAGCCGCCCGGCGTCCAGGCGCCGGCCGAGGTGCAGCGCGAGCAGGACGCCCTTGTGCAGTTCGACGGCCATGTCGGCGAGCTTGCCCTGGGTGAGCTGGAAGGCGCCCAGCGGCCTGCCGAACTGCTCGCGGGTGCGGGCGTAGGAGAGCGCGGTGTCGAAGCAGGTGCGGGCGGCGCCCATCGCGCCCCACACGATGCCGTAGCGGGCGTGGCTCAGACAGCTCAGCGGCGCGCCCAGGCCCTGCGCCTCGGGCAGCAGGGCGTCCTCGGGGAGCCGTACGTCGTCCAGGACCAGTTCGCTGGTGACGGAGGCGCGCAGCGACCCCTTGTGACGGATCTTCGGGGCGCTGAAGCCGGGGGTGTCGGTGGGCACGACGAAGCCGCGCACGCCCTGGTCGGTCCTGGCCCAGACGACGGCGACACCGGCCACCGAGCCGTTGGTGATCCACATCTTGCGGCCGTTGAGCACCCAGTCCGAGCCGTCGCGCTTGGCGAAGGTGCGCATCCCGGCCGGGTCGGAGCCGTGGTCGGGCTCGGTCAGGCCGAAGCAGCCGATCGTCTCGCCCGCCGCCATGGAGGGCAGCCAGCGTTCCTTGTGCTCCGGGGAGCCGTAGCGGTGGATGGCGTACATGGCCAGGGAGCCCTGCACGGAGACCAGGGAGCGGATGCCGGAGTCGGCGGCCTCCAGCTCCAGGCAGACCAGCCCGTACTGGACGGCGGAGGCCCCGGCGCAGCCGTAGCCGGTCAGCGTCATGCCGAGGGCGCCGAGCGAGCCCAGCTCTCTGGCGAGATCCCGGATGCCGGGCACCTCGCCCTCCTCGTACCACTCGGCGACATGCGGGAGGACCCGCTCGTCCGCCCAGTGCCGGACGGTGAGGCGGACCGCCCGGTCGTCGTCGCTGAGCAGATCGTCGATGCCCAGCGGATCGGCCGCGTCGAAGGGGGGCTTGGTGTCTGTCGCCATGGCGGGAGGCTACGGGCGAGTAACCCCGGTCGGCAAGAGTGAGCGATCCGCGTTCTCGCCCAGCTCATCCGCCCCGCGGTGGCCCGCGCACAGGTCGCGCGGCAGGCGCAGGGCGGCCAGCGCGCCGCACGCCAGCAGCAGGGCGCTGGCGGCCAGCGTCATGTGCATCCCGTGCACGAACGCGTCACGGGCGGCCTCCCGCAGGGCCTCGCCGGACTCGCCACCGATCCGGGCGGCCACGGTGTACGCCTCGCCGAGGGAGTTCCCGGCGGACTCGGCGTCCGCCGCGCCGACCCCCGGCACCCCGTCCGCGCGGCGCACGGCGGGCGCGTACATGGCGTTCATCACGCTGCCCAGCAGGGCGATGCCGATGCCCGCGCCGAACTGGTACGCCGTCTCGCCGATCGCCGCCGCGCCGCCCGCCTCGGCGGCGGGGGCGTCGCTGAGCATCGACTCGTAGGAGCCGAAGAGCGTGGTCTCCAGGCCGAAGCCGAGGAGGACGAAGCCCAGGGTCATCGCGGCGGGCCGGTCGTGCTCGCCGAGCACGGTCAGGGTGAGCACCGCGACCGCCGTCAGGGCGAACCCGGACGCCACCATCCGGCGCGGGCCGAACCGGTGCAGCATCCGGGAGCCCAGCAGCCCGGCGCCGATCGCGGCCAGGCTCAGCGGCAGCAGCCGCAGCCCGGTCTCCAGCGGCGAGAGCCCCAGGACGAGCTGGAGGTACTGGGCGGCCACCAGCGCCAGGCCGACGAGGGCGAGCACGGTGAGCACGATGCAGCACACGGCGGTGCCGAACGCGGGCCGCGAGAACGCCGACAGGTCGACCAGCGGCTCGCCGAGGCGGCGCTGCCTGCGGACGAACAGCACCAGCAGCCCGCAGCCGAGCCCGCCCGCCAGCACGGTCCCGGCGGTGAACAGATCGCCGCCACCGGCCCGTTTCACGGCGAGGATCACGGAGAACAGGCCGGTCGCCGCCAGCAGCGCGCCCGCCACGTCCCACGGTCCCGACCGGTCACCGGTCGACTCCGGCAGCAGCAGCGCCCCGACCGGCAGGCAGACCGCCATCAGCGGGATGTTCACCAGGAAGACCGAGCCCCACCAGAAGTGCTCCAGCAGCACACCCCCGACGAGCGGGCCTATCGCGGCGCCGACGGCGGCGACGGCGCTCCAGATGCCGATGGCGACGGCGCGTTCGCGGCGGTCGGGGAAGACCTGCCGCAGGATCGACAGCGTCGCGGGCATGATCATCGCGCCGCCGACGCCCAGCAGGGCGCGGGCGCAGATCAGGGTGCCGGGATCGGCCGCGTAGGCGGCGACGGCGGAGGCCGCGCCGAAGCAGCCGTAGCCGATGAGCAGCACGCGGCGGCGGCCGACGCGGTCGCCGAGGGTGCCGAAGAGGATCAGCAGCGAGGCGCAGACGAGCGGGTAGACGTCGACGATCCACAGCAGTTCTATGCCGCTGGGCCGCAGTTCCTCGGTGACGGCGGGGACCGCCACGTGGAGCACGGTGGCGTCCACGGCGACCAGCAGAAGGCTGGCACACAGGACGACGAGGACCAGCCAGCGGTTGCGGTCGTCGTCGGTGGTTCCGGGCGGGGCCCCGGACATCAACGCACCTCCTGGTATCGCGCCGGCCGCCCGCACCAGGGGGAGACCCGGCGGCGCGTGTCCGCCGGGCAGGTGAGGGGGGCTGATGGTCAGACAGACTACGGCAGCCCGGCGCGCGGTTCCGCATGCCTCCCCCGGGCCGCCCGGCCACCCGCGCGCTCGGCTCCGTTCACCTCCGGATACCGCGCGGAGGGGAAATCCGGAGTGCCACCGCAGAATTCCCCGGCCCTCCGAGGACGCTCCGCCGCATTTCATGAAGCCGGGAAATAGGATGGCGGAAAATATCCGTCATACATCACATCGCCATTACGAAGGCGGGCCGGAGCGGGAAGCCCGCTATCACCGCCTGTAATCTTGCGGCTGTGCGTACCGACCGATTCCTGGCCCGCCTCGAACAGGAGCAGCAGCCGCCGAACGTGCCGGCTCCTGTTATGAGCCGCACCCGCGTGGCCCTGCTCTCGGCCACCCTGGGCTTCTATGCGGTCATCGTGGCGGCGGTGTGGAGCACGTCGTGGCTGGTCCGCCTCGACTGGCAGGTCATGCTCTTCCGGCCCTATAAGCAGTGGCCCGGGATGCACGCGTTTCTCGACTATTTCGTGGTGCTCGGGCAGCGCGGCCCCACCGCCGTGCTGATCGCCGCCTGGCTGGGCTGGCGCTCCTGGCGGCAGCGGACCCTGCGCCCGCTGCTGGTGATGGCCTGCGCGCTGCTCCTGCTGAACGTCTCGGTCGGCGCGGCCAAGCTCGGGATGGGCCGCGAGGGACCGCATTACGCCAACGTCATCGGCTCGAACGAGATGTTCCTGACCGGCGATATATTTCCCTCCGGCCACACCGCCAACGCCGTCGTGACCTGGGGAATCCTGGCCTACCTGGCGACCACCCCCCGCGCCCGCCGCACCCTGTCGGTCATCGCCTCGGTCTTCGCCCTGGGCGTGGGCGGGACCACCGTCTACCTCGGCACCCACTGGGTCAGCGACGTGCTGCTCGGCTGGGCCGCCGGACTGCTGGTCCTGCTGGCCCTGCCGTGGTTCGAGCCGATGATCGCCCGGGTGGAGAGCCGGGTGTTCGCGCTCAGGGACCGGCTGCGCGGCGACGCCGCGCCGCGCGGCACGCTGCCGCCGGCCGACGTGGCCCCGCGGCCGGTTCCCGCGGGGGCCCGGCAGGGCGGCGAGGAGACCAGGCCCCGCACCGAGCCGGCGGTGGCGGGCGCGAGACCGGGCGCCGCCCCGCGCGGCATGGCGGGCGTCCACATGCGCCAGCCGCAGCCGGGCCGACCGCACCCGGCGCGCCCCGAGTATCCGGTCCGCTCCGGCAACACCCGCTGACCGCGCGGCGGCGTCAGCCCTTCCAGCAGCGCACGACCTCGCCGTCCCGCACCGCGAGGTTCAGCCGCCCCGGCATGAACTCCATGGTGATCACCGCGTCCGGGGCCAGGCGGCGGACCTTCGGCCAGCCGCGGTCGCGCGCGCGCCGCTCGGCGGCCTCGGCGTCGAGGCCGACATAGTCGTCCGGGGAGTCGTCGGGCGTGCGCGGAAGCTGGGGAAGGGGTGCCATGCCGCCACCGTACGACCCCCGGCCCGGACGGGACTTCCGGGGGGCGGGCCGGGGAACTGTCACGCTTGTGTCACAGCGGGTCCCCCGCTGGCCCGCCCCCCGGAAGTCCCGTCCGGGCCGGGGAACTGTCACGCTTGTGTCACAGCGGGTCCCCCGCTCCCCCGTCCGGCGTAACGGGCGTGAACTGTCGTGACGGCGTGCGCCCAATTCCTCCCGGGCGCCCTCCCGGTGAATTCTCCGGGGAAATTCGGGGCGGCCGTGGACACCGTTTTTCCCGGGCGCGGATATCACCACCCAGGTGAACGAAGTGAACGTTCATGAACATGTCATCACCCGGTCTCCTGGGCGATTCCGGCCCGTCGGGGCGTGACCCAGCGGCGCTCCGGCCGTTGTGCACGGGGCCCCCGCCGCGGCGGCGGGGGCGAGATCCGAACCGAGGAGCGACCGTGTCCCCCTTGCTCGACGTCAGCGACGACGTACGCGCCGAGATCGGCGACGAAGAAGCCGATCGTCTGCTCGCCGGCCAGAACGCCCCGGGCAGCTACGACTGCACGTCCTGCCGCACACCGGGCCACACCGAGCAGGAACGTACCAGCACCGTTCTCTTCGTGGGCGGCGAGACGGCCGTGCTCGCCTTCGCCCACGCCTCCTGCATCCCGTCGCAGGTGGTCTCCGTCTCCGAGGACCAACTGCGGGGCGCCGTACGGTCCATCACCGGTGAGAGCGTCCCGCCCGGCGCGGCCGACGCGCCGGCCCCCCAGTCCGGTCCGCGCGCGGTCGAGCCGGCGCCCGGGCAGGCCGTGCTCGGCGTGACCTGCGGCCAGATCCTCATCGACGACGACCTGTACCCGGCCATCGTCGTGGAGCCCACCGGCCCCATCGTCCGGCCCGGCAGCAACGGCCCCGGCGACGACTTCCTGCCGCTGCTCATCGAGGCGGGCTTCCTGCCGGTCACCGATGTCGCCAAGGCGCCCGCGCACCTGCCCGGCTGGTCGGTGCTGCTGGCCATGGGACGGCTGCACGCGGTCCTCCAGGGCGACCCGGCGGGCGGCCAGCCCAGCGCCTGGTGGCAGGCGCACCAGCCGCTGCCGGTCACCGACGGCTGGCGCGCCACGGCCGGCCAGCGCAACACCGTCTTCGTCTACGCCGCCCCGGCCGGCTCGATCGGGCAGCAGCCGCGCGAGGACCTGCTGCGGGAGGCGCTGGAGAAGGCCGCCGCGGGCGGCCTGCTGGTCGCCGCCGCCATGCCGCTGGCCGGGACCTGACCGCGCGGGCCGGGCTGGGTCGATCAGGTGCACCGCCGTCCGGCCCCGCATCCGGCCCGGCACCCGGTCGTTGAAGGGTCGTGCAGCCATACGACCCGTCCCCCCTGCGCGGCCGCCGCCAGGTGGCGCCACGCCGCCCCGCCCACGGGCATCCCCGGAACGCGCCCGCCGTACGACCGGTCCCCCGCCTCCGCGACACCGATCTACGACTCGCTGTGCCACGAGTACCGCAGGCTGTTCCGGGCGCTGCCCGGGGACCGCACCGGCGAGGAGGAGCTGCGCTTCCGGGGGTTCACCGGCTACGGCGCGGGCGGCCTCGGGGAGTTCGGCGAGTTCGGGCGGCACCGGCACGACGTGTCCGCCCCGCCCGCCGCCGCGTACGCCCCGGCCGCCCTGCCGCCCGGGAGCGACCGGCAGCGGGCCGAACGGCAGGCCCCTCAGCAGGTCCCGCGCCAGGACCAGCAGCACGCTCCGCGCGAACGGCGGGACCCGCGGGCGCAGCCCGGCGCGGACGGCCGTCAGACGGCCGTCCAGAGCCGCTAGAGCCGCCGCCGGCGGCCCGGGACGGCGGTGGCGCCGGCCCCGCTCACTTCTTCCGGCCGCGCTTCTCCCGCACCCGCACCGACAGGTGGATCGGCGTCCCCTCGAAGCCGAACTCCTCGCGCAGCCGGCGCTCGATGAAGCGGCGGTCCCCCGCCTCCAGGAACCCGGAGGCGAACAGCACGAACCGGGGCGGGCGCGTTCCCGCCTGGGTGCCGAACAGGATCCGCGGCTGCTTGCCGCCCCGCACCGGGGGGGGGGGGGCGGCGACCAGCTCGCCGAGGAAGCCGTTCAGCTTCCCGGTCGGCCCCCGGCTCTCCCAGCTCGCCAGCGCCGTCTCGATGGCCGGCACCAGCTTCTCCATGTGCCGGCCGGTGCGCGCCGAGATGTTGACCCGCGGCGCCCAGCCGACCTGCACCAGATCGCGTTCGATCTCGCGCTCCAGGTAGAAGCGGCGCTCCTCGTCCAGCACGTCCCACTTGTTGTACGCGATGACCAGCGCCCGGCCCGCGTCCACCGCCATGGTGATGAGGCGGGTGTCCTGCACGCTGATGGGCTCGCTGACGTCGATCAGGACGACCGCCGCCTCGGCCTTCTCCAGGGCCGCCGCGGTGCGCAGCGAGGCGTAGTAGTCGGCGCCGTCCTGGAGGTGGACGCGGCGCCTGATGCCGGCCGTGTCGACGAATCGCCAGGTCTTCCCGCCCAGCTCGATCAGCTCGTCCACCGGGTCCCTGGTGGTGCCCGCCACCGGGTCCACGACGACCCGCTCCTCGCCGGCGACCTTGTTCAGCAGGGACGACTTGCCGACATTGGGACGCCCGATGAGGGCGATACGGCGCGGCCCGCCGACCGCGGTGGCGAACGTGTCGGCCGGCGCGTCCGGCATCACCGCCAGCACCGCGTCGAGCATGTCGCCGGTGCCCCGGCCGTGCAGCGCGGACACCGGGTGCGGCTCGCCGAGGCCCAGCGACCACAGGTACGTGGCCTCCGTCTCCATCGAGAACCCGTCCACCTTGTTGGCGCACAGCACCACCGGCTTCCCGGAGCGGCGCAGCAGCTTGACCACGGCCTCGTCGGTGTCGGTGGCGCCGACCGTCGCGTCCACGACGAGGACCACGGCGTCGGCGGCCTCGATGGCGAACTCGGCCTGCGCGGCGACCGACGCCTGGATGCCCAGCACGTCCTGCTCCCAGCCGCCGGTGTCGACGATCTTGAAGCGGCGCCCGGCCCACTCGGCCTCGTAGGTGACACGGTCCCGGGTGACACCGGGCCGGTCCTCGACCACGGCCTCGCGGCGGCCCAGGATGCGGTTCACCAGAGTGGACTTGCCGACATTCGGGCGGCCCACGACGGCCAGCACCGGCAGCGGGCCGGTGTCGGCGGCGGCCAGCTCGCTGTCGATCTCCTCGGCGTCGAAACCCTGTTGGGTGGCGAGCTCCATGAACTCGGCGTATTCGGCGTCACCGAGCGCGCCCGGGTGGTTCTGGTCGTTCATGGAGTCCTGTACCTCGGTCCGTTGGGATGGGTGGAAGTGACGGATGCTGTCCGTCCAGTGTCGCTCAGCGGCCGGTGCGACGCCCGGCGTCCTGCAGATGACGGGTCAGCCGCAGCCGGATCCGCGCGGTGGCCTCGTCCAGCGCCGCCCGGGTGCGCCGCCCGCCGGGGGAGTCCACGGTGAACGGGTCACCGAAGACCACGTCGATCCGCCCCCGCACCGGCGGCAGCGCGGATATCACGCGCCCCCGGCGCTCGCCGCTGCCGAGCACCGCGACCGGCACGACGGGCGCGCCCGACCGCAGCGCGAAGTACGCCAGGCCCGCCCTGATGGCGGCGAAGTCCCCGACGCCCCGGGAGCCCTCCGGGAAGATGCCCAGCGCTCCGCCGGCGCCGAGCACGGCGAGCGCCGAGGTCACGGCGGTCCGGTCCGGGCGGCCACGGTCCACGTCGATCTGCCCGAACCCGCGCAGCAGCGCGCCGGCCGGACCGGTGAACGCCTCGCGCTTGACGAGGAAACGCACCGGACGCGGCGCCGTGCCCAGCACCAACGGGCCGTCCACGAGGTGCGCGTGGTTGACGGCGAGGATCACGGGCCCGGCCGCCGGGACCCGCCAGGCGCCGAGCGTCCTGGGCCGCCACAGGGCGTGGACGACACCGGACGCCACCCGGCGGCCCGCCGCGGCGCCGAGGGCGCCGGACGGGGTCACCGCCCTCGCCGCTTCCGCTCCTCGACGAGGGTGACGACGCACTCGATGACCTGGGGCAGGGAGAGGTCGGTGGTGTCCACCTCGGTCGCGTCGCCGGCCTTGGCCAGCGGCGAGGTCTTCCGGCCGGAGTCGGCCGCGTCCCGCCGGATGAGCGCCGCCTTGGTGGCGGCCACGTCGGCGGCCTCCCTGCCCTTCAGCTCGGCACTGCGGCGGGCGGCCCTGGCCTCGGCCGACGCGGTCAGGAAGATCTTGACGTCGGCGTCGGGCAGCGCGGTCGTCCCGATGTCGCGGCCCTCGACCACGATGCCCGCCGGAGCCGCGGCGGCGATGGCGCGCTGCAACTCCGTGATCCGGGCGCGCACCTCGGGCACGGCGCTGACCGCGCTGACCGCCGAGGTGACCTCCTGGCCCCGGATCGGCGCCGAGACGTCCTGGCCGTCCACGGTGATGGTCGGCGCCTTGGGGTCGGTGCCGCTGACGATCACCGGCTTGCCGGACGCCGCGGCCACGGCCGCCGGGTCGTTGACGTCGATGCCGTTGGCCAGCATCCACCACGTCATCGCGCGGTACTGGGCGCCGGTGTCGAGGTAGCCCAGCTCCATGCGGGCGGCCACGGCCTTCGAGGTGCTGGACTTGCCCGTGCCGGAGGGGCCATCGATGGCGACGATGACGGGAATGACGGGAAGATCGGCCACGGCGGGGCGCACCTTTCATGCTTCGCTGCCAAGCGCGTGAGGCGCTGAGGGACTTCGGGGGAACGGGGGCCGACCGCCCCCGGGCGTTCCGGGGCGCCATATGGCGCCGTACGGAAGCCTACCGGCCCGGCTGCTGCCGGATGGACCAGCCCCGCTCCCGCAGCGACGCCACCAGGACCGGTGCCGCGCCCGGCTCCACCATGAGCTGGACCAGGCCGGCCTGCTGCCCGGTGGCGTGCTCGATGCGGACGTCCTCGATGTTGACCCCGGCCCGCCCGGCATCGGCGAAGATCCGCGCCAGCTCCCCGGGCCGGTCGGTGATGAGCACCCCGACCGTCTCGTAGGCGGCGGGCGCCGCGCCGTGCTTGCCGGGGACCCGCTCCCGGCCCGCGTTGCCGCGCCGCAGCACGGCCTCGATCCCGGCGGCGCCGCTGCCGCGCTTGGCGTCGTCAGCGGACTCCAGGGCGCGCAGCGAGCGGACCGTCTCGTCCAGGTCGGCGGCGACCTCGGACAGGATGTCGGCGACCGGCCCCGGGTTGGCGGAGAGGATCTCGATCCACATCCGGGGGTCGGAGGCGGCGATGCGCGTGACGTCCCGGATGCCCTGCCCGCACAGCCGCACGGCCGCCTCGTCGGCGGACTCCAGCCGGGCGGCGACCAGGCTCGACAGGAGCTGCGGGGTGTGGGAGACGAGGGCGACGGCCCGGTCGTGGGCGTCGGCGTCCATCACCACCGGCACGGCCCCGCAGTGGGCGACCAGCTCCAGCACCAGGTTCAGCACCTCGGTGTCGGTCTCCGGCGTCGGGGTCAGCACCCAGGGCTTGCCCTCGAACAGGTCGGCGGTGGCGGCCAGCGGCCCCGACCGCTCCCGGCCGGACATGGGATGCGTCCCCAGGTAGCTCCGCAGGTCCCCCCCGGCGCCGGTCAGCTCCCGGCGCGGGCCGCCCTTGACGCTGCCGACGTCCACGTACGCCCGCGCCGCGCCGCGCCGCTGGAGAGCGGCCACGGCGCCCGCGATGTGGGCCGGCGGCACGGCGACGACGGCCAGGTCCACCGGCCCCCCGGGCGGCTCCTCGGTGCCCGCGCCGAGGGCCGCGGCGGTGCGTCGCTGGTCCGGATCGCGGTCCTCCAGGTGCACCCGCACGCCCCGGGCGGTGAGCGCGAGCGCGATGGAGGTCCCGATCAGACCGGTACCGGTGACGAGGGCGGTGCGCATCGTCAAAGCGTAGTGCGCCCGAACGGCCCGCCGTCGCCGGTCACAGGCCGACCTCCCGCATGAGCTGCCCGACCTCGGTGTTGGTCATGCGGCGCAGCCAGCCGGACTTCTGGTCGCCCAGCGCGATCGGGCCGAACTTCACGCGCACCAGCTTGTCGACGGGGAAACCCGCCTCGGCGAGCATGCGGCGCACGATGTGCTTGCGGCCCTCGTGCAGGGTCACCTCGACCAGGTAGTTCTTCCCGGTGTTCTCCACGACGCGGAAGTGGTCGGCGCGGGCGAAGCCGTCCTCCAGCCGGATGCCGTCCTTGAGGCGCTTGCCCAGGTCGCGCGGGATGGGGCCCTGGATGGCGGCGAGGTAGGTCTTGGTCACGCCGTAACGGGGGTGGGTGAGGCGGTGTGCCAGCTCGCCGTGGTTGGTGAGCAGGATCAGGCCCTCGGTCTCGGTGTCGAGACGGCCGACGTGGAAGAGCCGGGTCTCGCGGTTCTGCACGTAGTCGCCCAGGCACTGGCGGCCCTCGGGGTCCTCCATGGAGGAGACGACGCCGGCCGGCTTGTTGAGGGCGAAGAACAGGTGCGTCTGGGCGGCGATGGTCAGCCCGTCGACCTTGATCTCGTCGCGCTCGGCGTCCACGCGGCGGCCCTGGGAGGTGACGATCTCGCCGTTGACCTCGACCCGGGCCTGTTCGATCAGCTCCTCGCAGGCGCGGCGGGAGCCGAGACCGGCGCGGGCGAGCACCTTCTGGAGCCGCTCGCCCTCCTGCTCGCCGAAGGTCTTCGGCAGCCGCACCGGGGGTTTGTCGTGGCGGGCGCGGTTGCGTTCCTCGATCTGGGCGTCGTACTCGCGGGAGCGCGCCGGTGCGGGCCGCTGCCTGCCCCGGCCGCCGCCGGAGCCCCCGGAGCCGCCCGATCCGCCGGGAGCGCCGCCGGGCGCCCCGCCCTGACCGTAACGTCGCTCCTCGGGGCGTGGACGGCCCGCGGGCTGCCGCCGATCGTCCCGGCTGTTGCCCGCGCCCCGGTAGTTCCGGTTGCTGTTCCTGCCACTGCTTCGCATCAATGATCCGTAGGAGAGTCGCCGCTGTCGGTCGCGTCGAGGTCGTCGACGTCGAACGACGGCACCCCCTCCTGGCTTTCGCCCTCGACCTGATCGGCCTCCGGGAGGAAGGGCGCGAGCTCGGGCAGTTCGTCCAGGCCGCGCAGGCCCATCCGCTCCAGGAAGTAGTGCGTCGTCACATACAGGATCGCACCTGTTTCGGGTTCGGTGCCCGCCTCGCCCACCAGACCGCGCTGGAGCAGGGTCCGCATCACGCCGTCACAGTTCACGCCGCGGATGGCCGAGACCCGGGAACGGCTGACCGGCTGGCGGTACGCGACGACGGCCAGCGTCTCCAGCGCGGCCTGGGTGAGGCGCGCCTGCTGGCCGTCCAGCACGAAGCTCTCGACGGCCTCGGCGTACTCGGGCCGCGTGTAGTACCGCCAGCCGCCCGCGATCAGCCGCAGCTCGAAGCCGCGGCCGTCGCGGGTGTACTCGTCGGCCAGCTCGCGCAGCGCGCCCGCGACCGCGCGGCGGGGGCGGCCGAGGATCTTGGCCAGGTGCTCCTCGGTGGCCGGCTCGTCGCCGACCATGAGGACCGCCTCCAGGGCGGGCTTGAGTGGTTCGTTCATGCGTCCTCGCCTTCGGGCGTGACTTCCCGGTCGAACTCGTCGGTGACCAGCGGGCGGTCAGCGTCGGCGCCGCTCCAGCGGATGGTCAGCGGACCGAGCGCCTCCTCCTGGTCGAGCGCGACGGCGCGCTCGCGGTACAGCTCCAGCAGCGCCAGGAACCGGGCGACGACGGTGAGGGTGTCGGGGGCGTCACCGGCCAGTTCGGCGAATGTGGCCTGCCCCAGCTCCCGCAGCCGCCCGATGACGATCTCGGCCTGCTCGCGGACGCTGACCAGCGGGGCGTGGATGTGGTCGACGTAGACCTGGGGCTTCGGCTTGGGCCGCATGGCCTTCACGGCGAGCCGGGCGAAGCCCTCGGCGCCGACGCTGATGACGACATCGGGCAGCAACTCGGCGTGGTGCGGCTCCAGTCCGACGGTGCGCGGATACCGCCTGGCCTCGGCGGCGAGCCGGTCGCCGAAGATGCCGGCGACCCGCTTGTACGCCCGGTACTGGAGCAGCCGGGCGAAGAGCAGGTCGCGCGCTTCGAGGAGGGCGAGGTCGGCCTCGTCCTCGACCTCGGCGGTGGGCAGCAGCCGGGCGGCCTTGAGGTCGAGGAGGGTGGCGGCCACGACGAGGAACTCGGTGGTCTGGTCGAGGTCCCAGTCGGGCCCCATGGCCCGCAGGTGCGCCATGAACTCGTCGGTGACGCGCGACAGGGCCACCTCGGTGACGTCGAGCTTGTGCCGGGAGATGAGCTGGAGCAGGAGGTCGAAGGGCCCCTCGAAGTTCTCCAGAACGACCTTGAACCGCCCGTCGTCCGGCTCCCCGGCGGTGTCGCCGTCCCGTTCCGCCGGCGGGTCACCGGCCCGCTGCTCCGGTTCCGGCGCGGATTCCGGCGCGGGTTCCGGGGCGGGTGGCGGAACGGTCAGCACGGGGCTGCCGACCGCCGGTGGGAGGGCTGGTTCCGCCGCCGGGCCGCCTCCGCCGCCGGGGGCTCCGGGGCCCGTGCCCAGGG
>NZ_LN929894.1:516012-543609 GCF_001493375.1 Streptomyces specialis | reverse complement strand
CCCCTGGGCACGGGCCCCGGCGCCCCCGGCGGCGGCGGGGCGGGGTGGTGCTCATCGAGGGGTCAGCGACCGCGCAGGCGGCGGACGAGGATGCTCGCGTCGCCCCGGGACTCCAGGTCGGCCAGGACGACCGCGACGGCCTCCCGGACGATCCGCCCGCGGTCCACGGCCAGTCCGTGTTCGCCCCGCAGAACCAGCCGGGCGTGTTCGAGGTCCATCAGCTCCTCGGCGGAGACGTAGACCGTGATCTTCTCGTCGTGCCGTTCCCGCCCGCTCGGGCGGCGGGCCGCGCGGCTCTTGCGCGGGGCCGCCGGGGGGGTCTTGCCGCCGCCCGCCTGGGGCGCGGGCTCGCGCCTCGGCTGGGACGGCACGGGCGACTCGCGGCCCGCCCGTTCGGTCGCGCTCTGGAGCCTGGCCCGCCGTGCTTCCTCCTGGGAGCGGGACCGCTGCCCCGGTTCGGTCTCCTCCCCGGACCCGGTGGAGGGGCTCTGCTCGCCCGCCGGGGCGGGCACCCGCGCCGAGGTGTCGTCGGCCGCGGGCTCGGAGGGCGTCGAGGGCTGCACGGCGGCCCCCCCGGTGTTACGGAACAGTTCGTCGGCCGCCGGGAGACTCACTCGGCGTGGCACCGGGCGAGCACCTCCCTGGCGAGCTGGCGATAGGCGGCTGCCCCGACGGAGTTGGAGGCGTAGGTGGTGATGGGCTCGCCCGCGACCGTGGTCTCGGGGAAGCGGACGGTCCGGCCGATGACCGTGTGGTAGACGTTGTCGTCGAACGCCTCGACGACCCGGGCGAGCACCTCACGGCTGTGCACGGTGCGGGAGTCGTACATCGTCGCCAGGATGCCGTCCAGGCGCAGGTCGGGGTTGAGTCTCTCCTGCACCTTCTCGATCGTCTCGGTCAGCAGCGCGACGCCGCGCAGGGCGAAGAACTCGCACTCCAGCGGGACGATCACCTTGTGCGCGGCGGTGAGCGCGTTCACGGTGAGCAGACCCAGGGACGGCTGGCAGTCGATGATGATGAAGTCGTAGTCGTTCATCAGCGGCTGGAGAGCGCGCTGGAGGGTGGACTCGCGGGCCACCTCGCTGACCAACTGCACTTCCGCCGCCGACAGGTCGATGTTGCTCGGCAGCAGGTCCATGCCGGCGATCGCCGTCTTGAGCAGCACCTCGTCCGGGGCCATCCCCCGCTCCATGAGCAGGTTGTAGATGGTGAGGTCGAGCTCCATGGGGTTGACGCCGAGGCCGACCGACAGCGCGCCCTGCGGGTCGAAGTCGACCAGCAGCACACGGCGGCCGTACTCGGCGAGCGCCGCGCCCAGGTTGATGGTCGACGTCGTCTTGCCGACGCCGCCCTTCTGGTTGCACATGGCGATGATCTGCGCCGGGCCGCGCTCGGTCAGCGGGCCGGGGATCGGGAAGTACGGCAGCGGGCGGCCGGTGGGACCGATGCGCTCGCGGCGCTGCCGGGCCGCGTCGGGCGCGATGGTGGCCGCGTACTCGGGGTCGGGCTCGTACTCCGCGTCCGGGTCGTAGAACTGCCCGTCGGGGAGGTCCTCGTAGTCGGGAAGACGGTCGGCTTCGCCGGTCATCCGGTTTCCTGCCATGGTGGTGGCCTCGCGGCCGTCCGTGCTCTGATGCGCTGTCATGCTCGACTGGCTCTGGTGGGTTGCGTAGGAGTGGACAGCGACGGAGCCCATGCCCGTCACGCCCGGGGCGCTCTCGCCGCGCTCAGGGGCCCCTGGTTGTCCTCCCCCGGGAGTAATTGTCGACTCATTCACAAGTCGTCTTACCTCCTTGGGGACCAGGTAACTTCTTGACAGGGTCAGCTTGCACCATGCCGACGTTTGGCGACTCTATGGCGTGTCGGTGGTTCACAGCAACACAATCCGCCGGACCGGCACGGATGTGTCGGCCGTCGAACATGCGCTTGTCAAGGCCGCAGGGCTCGTCAGTGGGGCGATTCGCCGGTGCGCGAATCGGTTAAAAGGCTCTGTTCACGACGAGTTGGACCGTGCCGTGTCCGGCCGGGGCCGCCCCGGGGCCGGTGGGGGGCGCCGCGACGGGTCCGGCTTGGTGTGACATTCCCGATGTTGACGCCGGGAGTTGACCGTGGTGACGCCCCGGAAGGTCAGCCGAGCACCTCGGCCGGCTCGGCGTACGGCAGACCGTGCGCCTCCGCGACCGGACCGTACACGACCTGCCCGTCATGGACGTTGAGCCCGCGGGCCAGCGCCGGGTCCCGGCGGAGTGCCTCCCGCCAGCCGTGTCGGGCCAGCTCCACGATATACGGCAGGGTGGCGTTGGTCAGCGCCCGGGTCGAGGTGTTCGGCACGGCGCCGGGCATGTTCGCCACGCAGTAGAACACCGAGTCGTGGACACGGAACGTGGGTTCGGCGTGTGTCGTGGGACGCGAGTCGGCGAAGCAACCCCCCTGGTCGATCGCGATGTCGACAAGGACACTCCCCGGCTTCATGCGGGACACCAGCTCGTTGGTGACCAACTTGGGCGCCCGCGCGCCCGGCACCAGCACCGCCCCGATGACCAAGTCGGCGGCGAGGGCGGCCCGTTCGAGCTCGAATGTGTTGGAGCTGATGGTCTGCACGCGGGTGCCGAAGGCCCGTTCGGCCTCGCGGAGCCTGGTGATGTCCTTGTCCAGCAGCGTCACATGGAAGCCCATGCCGACGGCGATCTGCGTGGCGTTCCACCCGGAGACGCCCGCGCCGATCACGACCGCCCGGGCGGCGGGGGTGCCGGGCACGCCGCCGGGCAGCACACCGCGCCCGCCGGACGGGCGCATCAGGTGGTACGCGCCCACTTGCGGCGCGATGCGGCCGGCCACCTCGGACATGGGCGCCAGCAGCGGCAGCCCGCGGCCCGGCGCCTCCACGGTCTCGTAGGCGATGGCCGTGGTACCGGCCCGCAGCAGCGCGTGCGTGCACTCCGCCGAGGCGGCCAGGTGCAGGTAGGTGAAGAGGACCTGGTCCTTGCGCAGCCGGTGGAACTCCTCGGCGACCGGCTCCTTGACCTTCAGCAGCAGATCGGCGCGGGCCCACACCTCGTCGGCGCCGTCCAGGACGGCGGCGCCCGCCGCGGCGTACTCCTCGTCGGGGACGGCCGACCCGAGGCCGGCGCCGCGTTCCACGAACACCTCGTGGCCGCCGGTGACCAGCTCATGAGCGCCGGCCGGGGTGATGGCCACACGGAACTCGTTGTTCTTGACCTCGCGGGGGATGCCGACCTTCACGTCGCTCACGGTCCTTGCGTCACGGAACGGGACCCTTCCCATCCTAATGAAGGAACGACCGGGGCGCAGCCTTGCTTTCAGTCATTCCCCGCCGATGCTATCTGCGTTTCGTAACCGTATCCCTCTGTTGTCACAGAGGATTCCGCGTCCGGCCCGGCGAGCGCGAGCAGCCGTTCGGCGGACTGGCGGGGCACGGCGGCCACCGCGGCGCGGCCCAGCCGGTCCGCGCTCTCCGCCAGCCGCAGCCGCAGCGCCGCCTGGAGCCGCCGGTCGCCCGTCCGGTCGGCCAGCCGCAGCGCCTCGGCGCCGGTCCGCAGCGCCTCCTCGGCCCGCCCGGCGCACTCGTGCACCCACGCGGTCTCCACCAGCACCCCGGCGTACGCGGCGAGGTCCCCGCGCCTTCGGTGCGCCGCCCCGGCGGCCCGCCAGGCGCGCAGCGCCTCGGGCCACTGCCCGGCGTGCGTCAGGGCGGCACCGAGGCGGCCCTGGACGCGCGCCTGGGCCGCCACATCGCCGCGCGCGTGGGCCAGGGTCAGCGCCCGCCCGTACCAGTCGGCGGCGCGCTGCCAGTCGCGCAGTTCGCCGTACGTGCCGGCGATCGACTCCAACGCCCGGCCCACGGCGGGCTGTTCGGAGTCGCGTTCGCTCCTGGCCGCCTCCAGGGCCGTCCGGTAACGCTCCAGAGCCGCCGTCAGCCGGCCGGTGGCGGCATCGAGGTCGCCGAGGTTGAGCAGGGCGGCGGCGCGCTCCCGGGACAGACCCTGGCGGGTCGCCACGTCGAGGACCAGCTCGTGCAGCGCGTACAGCTCGGGCGCGGCGCCCTCGGCGCCCCGGTGGGCGATCAGCGCCCGGCTGAGGGCCGACACCAGGCGCCTGGCCAGCGTGTCGAGCCGGCCGTCGGCCACCACGAGGCGGGCGGAGGCCAGCAGCGCCGGCTGCCGGGAGGCGAGCCAGCGCGCGGCGGCGGCGCGGTCGGCGAACCGCAGCCAGGCGGGCAGCCCCGCCAGCCAGGCGCGGGCCGGGGAGCCCTGCGGCTCGGTGACGGCCTGGCAGGCGCGCAGCAGGCTGACGGTCCGCTCCAGCATGCGGGCCCGTGCCAGCAGCGCCTCCGACGGCTTCTCCAGCGCGTCCAGCAGCCCGCGCAGCAACGGGTCCAGGCAGCCGGGCACGAGGTAACGCCCCTCGCCCGCCGGGCCGTCGGGGCGCAGCAGCCCGAACGCGGCGAGGCCGGCGAGCGTGTCGCGGGCCGTGTCCACCGGGCAGCCGGCCAGGGCGGCGGCGGTGTGCGCGTCGACCAGCCCGGCGGGCGCCAGCGGCAGCAGCCGCAGCAGGCGGGCGGCCGGGGCGGGCAGCGACGGGTGGACGAGCGCCAGGGCGCGGCGCAGCGGCTCGTCGGCGGCGGCGGGCGCGGGGTGGCCGGTGAGGGCCGCGGGGGCGGGGTCCTCGGCGGCGGCCGGCATGCGGCGCACCGCGTCGGCGATGGCGGCCTCGGGGTGCGCGGCCAGCCAGCCGGAGGCCAGGGTGAGCGCGGCGGGCAGGCAGCCGCAGGCTTCGGCCAGGCTCTCGGCCGCGCCCGGGTCGACGGTGACGCGGACGTCGCCCGCGCCGCGCTCCAGCAGCGTGGCCGCGGCGACGCGGTCCAGGCCGCCGACCGTGCAGGGACGGACGTCGGGAACGCCGGTGAGCGGGCCGCGCGCGACGGCGAGCACCAGGCAGTGGCGGGTGTCGGGGATCAGGTCGAGGAGCTGCTCGGCGGTGCCCACGTCGTCCAGCAGCAGCACGGCCCGGCGCTCCTGGAGGGCCTCGCGCAGGACGTCCGTCAGCTCGTCGTCGTCCGCGCCGGGCGGGCCGTCGACGCCCAGCCCGGCCAGCAGGGCGCGGACGGTCCGCTCGGCGGGCGCGGGCTTGCCGTCCGGGTCGGTGAGCCGGGCGCGCAGCACCCCGTCCGGGTAGTCGCCGCCGGCGAGCAGTTCGGCGGCGAACTCCTCGGCCAGCGTGGTTCTTCCGGTGCCGGGCCGGCCGGCGACGAGCAGGACCCGGCCCCGGGCGGCCGGGCGGCCGGCCAGGGTGTCGAGTCCGGCGCGTTCGACGTCGGCACGGAGTATCGAGAGCTCCCGGTGGCGGCCGAGAAACCCGGGGCGCCTGGGCCCCGGGGTGACCGTCTGTTCCGTCACGTCCGTCACGGGGCGAGCGTAAGCCACGGCCCGGTGGGGCCGGCCCAGGACACGTCAGGACACGTCAGGGCTCGAACGGGCGGGCCGGCCAGGGGGCGTCGGCCGGGCGCAGGGCGTCGAACCCGTCGCCGGCGCGGGCGGCCTGGACGGCGAGCGAGGCGCTCACCACGTACGGATTGCACAGCCGTCCGGCGAGCACGCCGCGCACCAGGTCCTCGACGGGCACCCGCGCCAGCCGCATGTCGGCCTCCTCGTGCTCCACTGCGAACCGTTCGCCCTCGGCGTCGGACAGCCCGCGGGCGAGGAAGACGCGCGCGGCCTCGTCGGTGCCGCCGGGCGAGGTGAACAGGTCGATGAGGACCCGCCAGTCCTCGGCCTTGATGTGCGCCTCCTCGTACAGCTCGCGCCGGGCCGCGTGGAGCGGGTTCTCGCCGGGGACGTCGAGGAGCCCGGCGGGGATCTCCCACAGCTTGTGCCGCACGGGATGCCGGTACTGCTCGATGACGACGACGCGGTCGTGTTCGTCGAGGGCGAGGACGGCCACGGAGCCCGGGTGGACCTGGTAGTCGCGGCGGGCGGTGGAGCCGTCCGGCATCACCACGTCGTCGCTGCGGACGCTGGTCTTGCCGCCGGTCCACGGCGTGCTCGTGCCGGTGACGGTCCAGCTCTCGGGCGTGTCGGCGAGGAGGTCGCGCTGCTGGTCGCTCATGCGCTCAGTCTGCCCGGTCCCCCTCGGACCCGCGGACGACGGCGGCCCGGATCAGTCCGGCGAACAGCGGGTGCGGCCGGGTGGGGCGCGAACGCAGCTCCGGGTGGGCCTGGGTGGCGACCAGATACGGGTGGGTCTCGCGCGGGTACTCGACGTACTCGACCAACTTGTTGTCCGGGGAGGTGCCGGAGAACATCAGGCCGGCCTTCTCCAGCTCGGCGCGGTAGGCGTTGTTCACCTCGTACCGGTGGCGGTGGCGCTCCTCGACATACGGCTCGCCGCCGTACACCTCGCGCACGATCGAGCCCTCGGCGAGCTTCGCCGGGTAGAGCCCGAGCCGCATCGTGCCGCCCATGTCGCCCTCGCCCGCGACGATGTCGAGCTGCTCGGCCATGGTGGAGATCACCGGGTGGGCGGTGCCCTGGTCGAACTCGGTGGAGTTGGCGCCCTCGATGCCCGCCAGCGTCCGCGCCGCCTCGATCACGACGCACTGGAGGCCCAGGCAGAGCCCGAGGAGCGGCACCCGGTTCTCCCGGGCGTAGGCGATGGCCGCGATCTTGCCCTCGACGCCCCGGTCGCCGAAGCCGCCGGGGATGCAGATGGCGTCCACGCCGGCGAGCTGCTCGGCCGCGCCGCCGGGCGGGCGGCAGTCGTCGGAGGTGACCCACTTGACGCGGACGCGGGCGTTGTTCGCGAAGCCGCCGGCGCGCAGCGCCTCGGTCACGGACAGGTAGGCGTCGGGCAGGTCGATGTACTTGCCGACGAGCGCGACCGTGACCTCGTGCTCGGGGTGGTGGACGCGCTGGAGCAGGTCGTTCCACTGCGTCCAGTTGACGTCGCGGAACGGCAGGTCGAGGCGGCGCACCACGTAGGCGTCGAGCCCTTCGCCGTGCAGCACCTTGGGGATGTCGTAGATCGACTTGGCGTCGATGGCGGCCACCACGGCGGCCTCCTCCACGTCGCACATCAGCGAGATCTTCCGCTTGATGGCGGTGGGGACCTCGCGGTCGGCGCGCAGCACGATGGCGTCGGGCTGGATGCCGATGCTGCGCAGGGCGGCGACGGAGTGCTGGGTCGGCTTGGTCTTCAGCTCGCCGGAGGGGCCGATGTAGGGCAGGAGGGAGATGTGGACGACGAACACGTTGTCCCGGCCCACCTCGTGCCGGACCTGGCGCACCGCCTCCAGGAACGGGAGGGACTCGATGTCGCCGACGGTACCGCCGACTTCGGTGATGACCACGTCGACGTCGCCGGTGGCCATGCGACGGATGCGGTGCTTGATCTCGTTGGTGATGTGGGGAATGACCTGCACGGTGTCGCCCAGATATTCACCGCGGCGCTCCTTGGCGATCACGGTGGAGTAGATCTGGCCGGTGGTGACGTTGGCGCTGCCGTCCAGGTCGACGTCGAGGAAGCGCTCGTAGTGGCCGATGTCCAGGTCGGTCTCGGCGCCGTCGTTGGTGACGAAGACCTCGCCGTGCTGGAACGGGTTCATCGTGCCGGGGTCGACGTTGAGATACGGGTCCAGCTTCTGCATGGTGACGCGCAGCCCGCGCGCCTTGAGAAGGGCCCCGAGGCTGGAGGCGGTGAGCCCCTTCCCGAGCGAGGAGGCGACCCCGCCGGTGACGAAGATGTGCTTGGTCGTCGTGGTGCTGGGCGGCATGGCCAGGTGCTCCCGTGGTCGCGAGGTTGGATGCACGACACCCCTGGGCGCCCTGGGGGCCTCCCGGCGGGGGATTCGTCGTGGGGGGTTCGGGGGATTCACTGCCCGCCGGGGGATTCGTCGTGGGGGGTTCGGGGGATTCACTGCCCTCCGGTCCACGGGCTACCAGGGTATCAGCGGGAGGAACCGGAAGTGTCGCCGAAGTGGGTCCCGTGAAGAAGCCTCGACATATCGCACCGAAGGTGAACAACCCGACCCGGAGAGTCATGCCGATCTACGTCGAACGTAAAGCAGATCCATGAACCTCGTCGTATTCTGCTCGGACGCTCGAATGGGCGACGGAAAACCGCACGTCCTACGGGGCGGAGCACCTTTCGACTGGAGATGGAAGTGGCCGGGCGCATCGAGGATTACGCACTCGTCGGGGACATGCAGACCGCCGCACTCATCTGCCGGGACGGATCAGCCGACTGGCTGTGTCTGCCCCGGTTCGACTCCCATGCGGTGTTCGCCGCGCTGCTGGGGACCGAGGAGCACGGCTTCTGGCGGCTCGGCCCCGCACACGGCAAGGACGTGCCGCCACCGCCCGCGAGCCGCAGGCGGTACCGGGGGGATTCGCTGATTCTGGAATCGGAGTGGGACACCCCGCGCGGCACGGTCCGCGTGACGGACTTCATGCCCCCGCGCGGCGGGGACGCGCCGCAGCTCATCCGTATCGTGGAGGGCGTCAGCGGCCGGGTGCCGATGCGTTCGGCGCTGCGCATGAGGTTCTCCTACGGCTGGGTCGTGCCGTGGGTCCACAAGGTCGACGACCGCACCGTCGCCGTCTCGGGCCCGGACTCGGTCTGGCTGGACACCAGCGTGGACACGTACGGGAAGAACCTGACCACCTACGCCGACTTCACGGTGGCACCGGGTGACCGCGTCGCCTTCGCGATCAGTTGGCAGCCCTCGCACAAACAGCCGCCGCCCGTGCCGGAGCCGGAGGAGTCGCTGCGGGTGACCGAGGACTTCTGGCGGGACTGGGTGGCCAAGTGCACCTACCACGGTCCCTACCGGGAGGCCGTGGTCCGCTCGCTGATCACGCTGAAGGCGCTGACCTACGAGCCGACCGGCGGCATCGTCGCGGCGCCGACCACGTCGCTCCCCGAGGAGATCGGCGGCTCCCGCAACTGGGACTACCGGTTCACCTGGCTGCGGGACGCCGCCATAACGCTGTCGTCGCTGCTGCGCACCGGCTACCACGACGAGGCCAAGGCGTGGCGCGAGTGGCTGCTGCGCGCGGTGGCGGGCGACCCGCAGAACCTCCAGATCATGTACGGCATCGCGGGCGAGCGGGAGCTGGCCGAGGCGGAGCTGAGCTGGCTGCCCGGCTACGAGAACTCGCAGCCGGTCCGCGTCGGCAACGGCGCGGCCGGACAGCTTCAGCTCGACGTGTACGGCGAGGTCACCGAGGCGCTGCACCTGGCGCACATGACCGGCCTGGCCAGGAACGACCACGCCAACCTGCTCCAGCTCAAGCTCATCCAGTACCTGGAGGAGCACTGGGACGAGCCGGACGAGGGCATCTGGGAGGTCCGCGGGCCGCGCCGGCACTTCGTGCACTCGAAGGTGATGGCGTGGGTCGCGGTGGACCGCACGGTGAAGCTGATCGAATCGGGCGAGGTGGACGGCCCGCTGGACCGGTGGCGGGATCTGCGCGACGAGATTCACCGGTCGGTGTGCCTGCACGGCTACGACAAGGAGCGCAACACCTTCACCCAGTCGTACGGCTCCAAGGAGCTGGACGCCTCGCTGCTGCTGATCCCGCAGATGGGCTTCCTGCCGCCCGACGACAAGCGGGTGATCGGCACCATAGAGGCCATCCAGCGGGAGCTGTCCACGCTGGACGGGTTCATCCTGCGCTACCCCACGGCCGGCGCCCAGGCGGGCGTGGACGGCCTGGAGGGTGACGAGGGCGCGTTCCTGGCCTGCTCGTTCTGGATGGCCGACGACCTGGCGATGATCGGCCGGGTGGAGGAGGCCCGCAAGCTGTTCGAGAAGCTGCTGGCGCTCCGCAACGACCTGGGTCTGCTGGCCGAGGAGTGGGATCCCCGCCGGATGCGCCAGGTGGGGAACTTCCCGCAGGCGTTCAGCCACGTTCCCCTGATCGACACCGCCCTGCGCCTCACGGCGTCGGGCGCCTACGGCGGCTGACCCCCGCCGGAGTTCACGACGGCGCGGGACGGGAACCACTCCGTTCCGCGCCTTCGCCGCGTCCGGGGGCGTTCACCCGTGCGGGGGGTGTTCAGCCCGTCGCGGCCAGCTCGTCGTAGACGCTGAGGACCTGGGCGACCGTGGTGTCCTCCGTCGGCCAGCTTCCGGCGCGGGCGCGGCCCGCCCGGGCCAGGGCCGCCCGGCGCGGCGCGTCGGTCAGCAGGGTTTCCACGGCGCGGGCCAGCGCGGCGGGGTCTGCGTAGGGCACCAGGACCGCCGCGTCGCCGACCAGCTCCGGGACGCCGCCGACGGCCGTGGCGACCAGGGGCACGCCGTGGCGCATGGCCTGCTCGGCGAGCGGGGCGCGGGCGGCCCAGCGGGCGATCAGCAGGGCCACGTCGGCGTCGGCGATCAGCGCGGCGCGGTCGGTCCCGGTGCCCAGCAGCCGGACGGGGAGTTCCTCGCGGTCGATGCGCCGCTGGAGGGCGGGGCGTTCGGGGCCGTCGCCGACGACCGCGACCAGCGGCTGAGGCGTCAGGCTGCGCCAGGCGCGGGTGGCGGTCAGCAGGTGGCCGAGGTCCTGGGCCCGGTCGAGCGCCGCCTCGGCGACGAGCAACGGCCGGTCCACCGCGCCGAGTTCGGCCCGGATCTTGTGCCGGTCGACGCCGGCCGCGGCCTCGTCGGCGGCGCGCGGCGGCGGCAACGCGACCGGCGCGAGCCGCGCGTCACGCGCGCCCCTGCTGCGCGCCCGGTCCACCAGATCGGAGGTGGCGCCGAGGACCACGGACGCGGCGCGGGCCACCCAGTGCTCGGTCACCAGCCGGAGCCGCGCCCGCATGCCCGGCAGCGCGGACCGCGAGTGCCAGGTGACGACGAGGGGAACGGTGCGGCGGCGCAGCGCCAGCGCGGCCAGCATCCCGGCGCGCATGCCGTGGGCGTGCACCAGGTCGGCGTCGTGGCCCACGGCCCGCAGCAGGCCGACGGCGGCCGGCGTCGTTCTCGCGGGCACCGGGACCGGGACGAACCGGGCGCCGGCCGCCGTGAAGCGGTACCGCCGCTCGGCCGAGGCGGGGGCGCCGACGGTGACGCGCAGCCCGCGCGCCACCAGGCCGGCCGACAGGGAACGGACGTGCGTGCCCGTGCCCACGCCGCCCCCGCCGAGAAGCTGCACGACATGCAACGGCGCGCGGCCGTGCGTTGGTGCGGTCGAGCTGCTCACGGGGTCCTCTCCGTCTCACCGTGTCCCGCCCGCCGTTGCCCACGGCGACGCTCAAGTCCGGTGGGGCGGAACGCGGTCAAGGATGCCAGTCCGGGACCGCCCGGCGATAGCGAGCGACACCCGCATGGGTGAGGAGGCTCCTTACCGCGCGTCCCCGTCCGGGTTCTCCCGGCCGCGCCCGGCGCCGAGCTTCGCGGCGGTGGCCAGCAGTTCCTCGGCGTGGGCGCGGGCCAGCCGGGAGTCCTCCTGCCCGGCCAGCATGCGGGACAGCTCCCGCACCCGGCCCTCGCCGTGCACGGACCGCACGCCGCTGCGCGTGACCGATCCGTCGCTGGTCTTCTCCACCACCAGATGCCGGTCGGCGAACGCGGCGACCTGCGGCAGGTGGGTGACGACGACGACCTGGGCGGCGTCCGCCAGCTTCGCCAGCCGGCGGCCCACCTCGACGGCGGCCTTGCCGCCGACGCCCGCGTCCACCTCGTCGAAGAGATAGGTCGGCACGGGCGCGGCGTCGGCGAAGACGACCTCGACGGCCAGCATCACGCGCGACAGCTCGCCGCCGGAGGCGCCCTTGGCGATCGGCCGGGCCGGGGAGCCGGGGTGCGGGGCGAGCAGCAGCTCGACCTCGTCGGCGCCGTGCGGGCCGTAGGCGACGGGGCGGCCGTCCAGCACGACGGCGTCCTCGCCGTCGGCCGCCTCGGTCTGCCGGACGTCGACCTGGATCCGGGCGTGCGGCATGGCGAGCGAGGCCAGCTCTCCCGTGACCGCGTCCGCGAACCGCTTGGCGGCCTCGACGCGGGCGTCGGTCAGGGCGCGCGCCAGGTCGGTGAGCCGCGCGCGCAGGGCGTCGCGTTCGGCGATCAGCTCGCCGACGCGGTCGTCGTCGCCGTCCAGCTCCGCGAGACGGGCGGCGCCCCGGTCGGCCCACTCCAGGACGGCGGAGCAGCCGTCGGCGGCGCTGTCCGGCGCGGCGTACTTGCGGATGAGGTGGGCCAGGACCGCGCGGCGTTCCTCGACGGCGGCCAGGCGCAGCGGGTCGGAGTCCAGGCCGTCCGCGTAGCCGGCCAGTTCCCCGGCCACGTCGGACAGCAGGATGCCGACCTCGCCGAGCCGGTCGGCGAGGTCGGCGAGGGCCGCGTCGTGGTCCCGCACGGCCTGGAGGGCGCGGTGGGCCCCGGCGACGAGGGTGCCGGCGTCCACGGCCTCGGGGTCGGCCGGGTCGCCCGCCAGGGCGCCGTGGGCCAGGGCCGCGGCGGAGGCGAGTGCCTCGGCGTGGCCGAGCCGCTGGGCCTCGGCGGCCAGCTCGGCGTCCTCGCCGGGGCGCGGCTGGGCGGCGGCGATCTCGTCGAGGCCGAAGCGCAGCAGGTCGGCCTCCTGGGCGCGTTCCCTGGCGCGGGTGGTGAGCTCCGCCAGCCGGGCGGCGACGGCGCGCAGCCGCTGGTACGTCTCCTGGTAGTCGGCGAGCGGTCCGGCGACGGCCTCCCCGGCGTACCGGTCCAGGGCCTGCCGCTGCCGGGCCGGGCGCAGCAGCCCCTGCTGGTCGGTCTGGCCGTGCACGGCCACCAGGTCCTCGCCCAGCTCCCCGAGCAGCCCCGCGGGCACGGACCGCCCGCCCACGTGGGCGCGGGAGCGGCCCTCCGCGGAGATGGTGCGGCTGATCAGCAGCGCGCCGTCGTCCAGCTCGGCGCCGGCCTCCCCCGCGCGGCGTGCCGCCGCGGAGTCGGGCCGGACGCTGATCCGGCCCTCCACGACGGCGGACTGGGCGCCGCCGCGCACGAAGGCGGCGTCGGCGCGCCCGCCGAGCAGCAGGCCCAGGCTCGTGACGACCATGGTCTTGCCCGCGCCGGTCTCACCCGTCACCGCGGTGAAACCGGAGGACAGCTCGACGACGGCATCGTCGATCACGCCCAGGTCCTTGATCCGCATCTCCTCCAACACGGATACGACCATACGAGGTTCGGCGGCCCCCTGGCGACGAAGGTCTCCGTACTTCTGTGCGGAACCGGTGGCGGGGGGCCGTCCGTCAGTGCGGGGCGCCGCGCCAGCCGGCGACCGGCAGCGCGAACTTGGCGACCAGCCGGTCCGTGAACGGCGCGTGGTGCAGCCGCGCCAGCCGCACCGGAACGGCCCCGCGCCGCACCTCGACCCGCGCGCCGGGCGGCAGGGGGACGGTCCGCCGCCCGTCGCACCACAGCACGCCCGGCAGCGTGTGCTGCCTGAGTTCGACGGCGAGCACGGAGTCCGGCGCGGTGACGAGGGGCTTGGCGAACAGGGCGTGCGCGCTGATGGGCACCATCAGCAGTGCCTCGACCTCGGGCCACACGACCGGGCCGCCGGCCGAGAACGCGTACGCCGTGGAGCCGGTCGGCGTGGCGCAGACCACACCGTCGCCGCCGAACCCGGAGACGGGACGGCCGTCGACCTCGATGACGACCTCCAGCAGCCGTTCCCGGGCGGCCTTCTCGACCGACGCCTCGTTCAGTGCCCAGTCGGTGTGCAGGACGCGCCCGTTGTCCTGGACCAGCACGTCGAGGGTCATCCGCTCCTCGACCTCGTAGGCGCGGGAGACGACGCGGTGCACGACCTTGTCGAGGTCGTCGCGCTCGGCCTCGGCGAGGAAGCCGACGGTGCCGAGGTTGACGCCGAGCAGCGGCACGCCCGAGGCGCGGGAGAACTCGGCGCCCCGCAGCAGCGTGCCGTCGCCGCCGAGCACGACGAGCAGCTCGCAGCCGTCCACGGCGCCGCAGTCGGGGCCGTTCTTGTCGATGCGCTCGACCTCGGGCGGCAGCGACGACAGGTCGGCGGCCTCCTCGGCCAGGACCCGGACGCCGATGCCCCGGCTGAGGAGCCCCTGCACGACGCGTTCGGCGCTGCGGACGGCCGCCGGGCGGCCGGTGTGCGCGAGCAGGAAGACGGTGCGTGGCTCCCCGTCCGGCTGCTGCGGCGTGGTGGTGGTCACTGCGGCCCCTCCGTCACTGCGCGGTCGACGTCGGCCGGGTCGAGTGCGGGTGCCCCGGCGCACAGCCACAGAAAGTATTCAACATTGCCCGAGGGACCCGGCAACGGGCTGGCGGTGACCCCGGCCACGCCCAGCCCGTGGCCGGCGGCCTGGTCGGCGACGGCGCGCACGGCCTCGGCGCGCAGCGCGGGGCTGCGGACGACGCCGCCGCTGCCGAGGCGTTCGCGGCCCACCTCGAACTGCGGCTTCACCATCAGCACCAGATCGGCGCCGGGCGCGGCGCAGCGCACGAGGGCGGGGAGGACCAGGCCGAGCGGGATGAACGACAGGTCCCCCACGACGAGGTCCACCGGCTCGCCGCCGAGGTGGTCGAGCGTCAACTCGCGTACGTTCGTGCGGTCCTTGACGGTGACCCGGGAGTCGGCGCGCAGGGACCAGGCGAGCTGTCCGTAGCCGACGTCCACGGCGGTGACGGAGGCGGCGCCCGCGCGCAGCAGCACGTCGGTGAAGCCGCCGGTGGACGCCCCGGCGTCCAGGGCGCGCCGGCCGGCGACGCGCAGGCCGCGGGGGGTGAAGGCGGCCAGGGCACCGGCCAGCTTGTGCCCGCCGCGCGACACGTAGTCCGGGTCGTCGTCGTCCGCCCGGACGACGAGGGCGGCGCTGGTGGCGACCTGGGTCGCCGGTTTGGCGGCGGTCGCGCCGTCCACGGTGACCCGGCCGGCGTCGATCAGGTCCCTGGCGTGCTCGCGGGAACGGGCCAGCTTGCGGCGCACGAGTTCGGCGTCGAGGCGGGCGAGGCGGCGCTGGGTCGCGGCTGCCACGGACGTCTCAGCCCCTGTCCAGTTCGGCGAGCGTGTCGCGCAGGCCGCGGTGCGCGTCCTCGTACACCTCCAGGTGCCCGGCGACGTCGAGGCGGTCGGCGTCGGCCAGGCGGCGCAGGTGCGCGTCGACCGGCGGGTGCCCGGTGGGCTCGACGCCCACGCCGAGCGGGCGCGGCCCGTCGTCGGGCTCGTTCTCCGGCTGGGCCACGGGGGGTTGTACTGCTGCGTCGTGGGGCTCGTGCATGCCCCCGACGCTACCGGGTGCCCACCCCGGCCGGTCGCCGCGCCGCCGGAACGACCAGCGGGGTGCCGGTCTCGGGGTCGTCGATGACCCGGCACGGCAGCCGGAACACCTCCTCGACGAGCCGCGCGGTGACGATCTCGCCGGGCGGCCCCTCGGCGACCACCCGGCCGTCGCGCATGGCGATCAGGTGGGTGGCGTAGCGGGCGGCGTGGTTGAGGTCGTGCAGCACGGCGACGAGGGTACGGCCCTGCTCCTCGTGGAGCCGCGCGCACAGGTCGAGGATCTCGATCTGGTGGGCGATGTCGAGGAACGTGGTCGGCTCGTCCAGCAGCAGCAGCGGTGTCCGCTGGGCGAGGGCCATGGCGATCCACACGCGCTGGCGCTGCCCGCCGGACAGTTCGTCGACGTGGCGGTCCGCCAGGTCCGTGATGCCGGTCCCGGCCATCGCCTCGGCGACGATCCGCTCGTCCTCGCGGGACCACTGCCGCAGCAGGCCCTGGTGGGGGTAGCGGCCCCGCGCGACGAGGTCGGCGACGGTGATCCCGTCGGGCGCGACGGGCGACTGCGGCAACAGGCCCAGCACACGGGCCAGTCGCTTCGCCGGCACGTCGCGGATGGCCCGGCCGTCGAGCAGCACGGCCCCGGCGGCGGGCTTGAGCATGCGGGACAGGGCGCGCAGCAGCGTGGACTTCCCGCAGGCGTTGGGCCCGACGATCACCGTGAACGACCGGTCGGGCACGGCGACCGTGAGCCCTTCGGCGATGATCCGCTGGTCGTACCCGAGGGTGACGTCCTCGGCCCGCAGCCGTGCCCCGCCGGGGGGTTGCCCGGGGTGTCCGGGTTGCTCGGGGTGTCCGGTGTCGCTCACGAAGTCTCCTCGGTCGTCTCGTCGTTCCCGCGTCGTCGCCGCGTCGTCCGGGGCCCGCACCGCGCGGCGCCTCATATCCGGCCCGCGCGGCGCTCGGTGAACAGCAGCCACAGCAGATAGCCGCCGCCCAGCACGCCGGTGACCGCGCCGACCGGCAACTGCCGGTCGCCGAACGCGCCTTGCGCCAGCAGGTCGGCCCCGGCCATCAGCAGCGCGCCCATCAGCGCCGAGGGCAGCAGGTTCGGGCCGGTGGCCCGCGTCAGCCGGCGGGCGAGCTGCGGCGCGGTCAGCGCGACGAACGCGATCGGGCCCGCCGCCGCCGTCGCCGTGGCGGTCAGCAGAACGGCGGCGACCACCACGACCAGCCGGGTGCGTTCGACCCGCACGCCGAGCGCCGTCGCCGTGTCGTCCCCCATCTCCAGCATCCGCAGCGGCCGGGCCTGCGCAAGGGTCACCGGCAGCAGCACGGCGCAGGCCACCAGCAGCGGCCAGAACTCGCCCCAGTCCCGCCCGTTGAGCGATCCGGTCAGCCACAGCACGGCCCGCGCGGCGTCCACGATGCCGGTGCGGGTCAGCAGGTAGCCGTTGGCCGCGCTGAGCATCGCCGCCGCGCCGATGCCGACGAGCACCAGCCGGTAGCCGTGGATGCCGCCGCGCCACGCCAGCGCGTAGACGCCGAGCCCGGTGAGCAGCCCGCCCGCCACCGCCCCGGCGGCGACGGCGAGGCTGCCGCCCCCGAAGAGCACGATCACGGTGAGCGCGCCCGTCGCCGAGCCGTGCCCGAAGCCGATCACGTCGGGGCTGCCGAGCGGATTGCGGGCGACGGACTGGAAGACGGCCCCCGAAACCCCCAGCGCCAGGCCGACGAGCAGCGCGACCAGCACCCGGGGCAGCCGCAGGTCCCGGACGATGAACTCCTGCGCGGCGGTGCCGTTCCCGGCCAGGGTCCGCAGCACGTCCGCCGGGGACAGCGGGTAGTCCCCGGTGCCGACCAGCACCACGGCCACGGCCAGCGCGAGAACGGACAGCAGCAGTCCCACGGCCACGGCCCGGACGGGCAGGCGCAACGACCAGCCGCTCCGGGTGCGCAGGACCAGGTTCCGGGCCGTCACAGGTGGGCCGTCCTTCGCCCGCGGACGAGATGGATGAAGACCGGGCCGCCGATGAGGCTGGTGACGATCCCGGCCTGGAGCTCCGACGGGCGGGTGACGAGCCGCCCGACCACGTCGGCGCCGAGCAGCAGCACCGGCGCCAGGAGCATCGCGTAGGGCAGCACCCAGCGCATGTCGGGCCCGGTCAGGGCGCGGACCGCGTGCGGGACGATGAGCCCGACGAAGACGATCGGCCCGCAGGCGGCGGTCGCCGCGCCGCACAGCAGGGTGACGGCGACCATGGCCAGCACCCGGGTCCTGGTGATGTGCGCGCCGAGGGCGCGGGCCGCGTCGTCGCCGAGCGCGATCGCGTTCAACGGCCGGGCCAGCGCCAGCGCCAGCAGCATGCCGACGACCAGGAACGGCGCCACCTGCCGGATGACGTCCGGGTTGGCGGCGGCGATCGAGCCGACCGACCAGAACCGCATCCGGTCCAGCGCGGCGGTGTCGAGCAGGGCGACCGCGTTGACGTAGCCGTAGAGCGCGGCGGTGACGGCGGTCCCGGCCAGCGCCAGCCGCACGGGCGTCGCGGCCCGACTGCCGCCCAGCGCGTAGACCCCGGCCGCGACGACGGCGGCGCCGAGGAACGCGAACCACACGTACCCCGTCAGCGAGGTGACGCCGAGGAAGCTGATAGCGGAGACGACGGCGGCGGACGCGCCCGCGTTGACGCCGAGCAGCCCGGGATCGGCCAGCGGGTTCCGCGTCAGGGCCTGCATGACGGCCCCGGCGAGACCGAGCGCGGCCCCGCACAGCAGACCCAGCACCGTGCGCGGCAGCCGGACGTCGCGGATCACGACGTCGGTGTCGGTCCCCGTGTAGGCGAAGAGGCCGTGCCAGATCCCGTCCGGCGAAATGGACTTGGCGCCGAACGCGACGCTCGCCGCGGTGACGAGCAGCAGCGCGCCCCCGGCCGCCAGCAGACCGGCCGCCCGTCGTCGTCGCGGGGGTGACGGCTTGGCCTTCACCGTGGTAGACCTCTCCAGCAACATGGAGGTTAGGTTAGCCTAACCTTTATTCGAGGTCATCGCGTGGGCGGCCAGAGCGCGCCCGGAGAGCAAGGCACCACCATGAACAGCCCTTTTCCCGCCCGCCTGTCCCGAAGAGCCCTGCTCTCCACCGGCGGCGCCCTGAGCGCGGGCGCCCTCCTCACCGCGTGCGGCGACAACTCCCCCACCGGCAGCGCCGGTGACGGCACCGACGCCAACGCCCCGTCCGGCGCCTTCCGGTTCACCGACGACCGGGGCGAGACCGTGGAACTGGACGCCGTCCCCGAGCGGATCGTCGCCTACGTCGGAACGGCCGCCGCCCTCCACGACTACGGCATCCGCAGCGTCGGCGTCTTCGGCCCCACCACCAACCCCGACGGCACACCCGGCCCGCAGGCGGGCCGCCTCGACCTCGACGACATCCGCGTCCTGGGCACCGCCTGGGGCGAGTTCGACATCGAGGACTACACCGTCCTCGAACCCCAGCTCCTCGTCACCAACATGTTCGAACCCGGCGCCCTCTGGTACGTCCCGGACGAGAGCGCCGACACCATCGCGGGCCTCGCCCCCACCCTCGGCATCCTCGTCGCCCCCACCGCCGACCGGCCCGGCATCCGCCTCGGCGACGTCATCGACCGTTACACCCAGCTCGCCACCGCGCTCGGCGCCGACCTGACCACCACCGCCGTCACCGAGGCCAAGGCCCGTTTCGAGGCCGCCGCCGAGGCCGTCCGGCGAGCCGCGCGCGACAACCCCGGCATCAAGGTCCTCGCCTGCTCCGGCGCCGCCGACCTGTTCTACGTCTCCGACTCGTCCTCCGCCGCCGACCTGGCCTGGTTCCAGGAGCTCGGCGTCGAGCTGATCGTCCCGGAGCACGTGGACGCGGGCGGCTTCTTCGAGAGCCTGAGCTGGGAGAACGCCGACGCCTACCCCGCCGACCTGCTGCTGATGGACAGCCGGGGCGTCGCCCTCCAGCCGGACGACCTCGCCGACAAACCGACCTTTACGCGGCTCCCCGCCGTCGAAGCCGGCCAGATCACCGGCTGGAACAGCGAGCCGGTGCCCTCCCACGCCGGCTGCGCCCCGCTCCTCGAAAACCTCGCGGAAGCCCTCCGCACCGCCCGGAAGGTGAGCTGACCCGATGCCCCGCACCCCCGCCACCCGCCGCGCGTTCCTCGCCACCGGCGGCTCCCTGGCCGCCGGCACCCTCCTCGCCGCCTGCTCCGGCGGCACCGGATCCGGCGACGGCCGACCGGCCTCCGGCGGCTGGTCGTTCACCGACGACCGAGGCGAGACCGTCGAACGCGACAGCGTCCCCGAGCGGATCGTCGCCTACGTCGGCTCCGCCGCCGCCCTCCACGACTACGGCGTCGCCTGCGTCGGTGTCTTCGGCCCCACCCTCCTCGCCAACGGCGAACCCGACGTCCAGGCCGCGAACCTCGACGTCGGGGAGCTGACCGTCGTCGGCAACGCCTGGGGCGAGTTCAACGTCGAGACATTCGCCGGGCTCGAACCCGACCTGCTCGTCACCCCCATCCACGACACGCCCGAGCTGTGGTACGTCCCGCCGGAGGTCAGCGACGAGGTCAACGGCCTCGCCCCCGCCGTCGCCATCCACTCCGTGGACACACCCCTGAGCGCCGTCATCGACCGTTACGCGGAGCTGGCCGGCGCCCTGGGCGGCGACCTCGGCGCCCCCGCCGTCACCACCGCGAAGACCCGCTTCACCGAGGCCGCCGAAGCCCTCCGCCGCGCCACCCGCGACAACCCCGGGCTGCGCGTGCTCGCCGTCCCCGCCACCGACGACATGGTGTGGTTCGCCTCCCCGGACCGCCTGTCCGACCTGTCGTACTACCGCGAGCTGGGCGTGGAACTCATCTCCCCCGGCGAGCCGGACGGCGACATCTTCGCCACCGCGAGCTGGGAGAACGTCGACACCCACCCCGCCGACCTGATCCTCGTCGACCAGCGCACCAGCAACCTCCAGCCCGACCAGCTCGCCGCCACCAAGCCCACCTGGGCCGCCCTGCCCGCCGTCCGCGCCGGCCAGGTCGCGAGCTGGAACCCCGAACCCACGCACAGCCACGCCGGCTGCGCCCCGGCGCTGGAAGCACTCGCCGACGCCATACGGAACGCCACCCGCCTCGACGATTAGGACCACTACCATGGCCACCGCCCCCGCGGACCCGCCCTTCGAGTTCTTCGCCCTGCGCGTCCTGCGCACCGACCGCGTCAGCCCCGGCTTCGCCCGCGTCACCCTCGGCGGGGATCTCACCCGGTTCGCGAGCGGCGGGCGCGCCCAGCGCTTCAAGCTGTTCCTCCCCCGCCCCGGCCAGGACACGCCGCTCGTCCCCCGCGAAGCGGGCACGGACTGGTGGCCCGCCTGGCAGCGGCTCGCGCCGGAGGAGCGCGCCGTGATGCGCACCTACACCGTCCGCGACCACCGCCCGGACGCGGGCGAACTGGACATCGACTTCGTCCTCCACGACATCGCCGGACCGGCCTCCGGCTGGGCCCGCGACGCCCGCCCCGGCGACCCGCTGACCATCCTCGGCCCCAACCGGGCCGACAACGGAGGCGTCGACTTCCGCCCGCCCCCGGACACCGACTGGGTCCTCGTCACCGGCGACGCCACCGCCCTCCCGGCCGTCGCCGGCATCCTCGCCTGGCTGCCGCCCGGCACCCGGGCCACGGTCTGGATCGAGGCCGACCACGCGGCCGACCTCCAGGAGCTGCCCACCGAGGCCGACGCCGAGATCACCTGGCTGTTCCGCGACCGGCTCCCCCACGCCATCCGGCGCGCCGCCCTGCTCGCCGCCGTCCGCGACAGCGCGTTCCCGCCCGGCACCCCGTACGCGTGGCTCGCGGGCGAGGCGGGCGCCGTCCGCGACCTGCGCCGCCACCTCGTCAACGAGCGCGCGGTGGACCGCCGCCGGATCACCCACACCGGCTACTGGCGGCGCGGCGCCTCCGAGGAGGACCTCCTCGCGGAGGCGGTCGCCACCGAGGCGACCGCCTGAGCCGCCTACAGGTCCAGCACGCCCAGCGCCCGTTCCGCCGACACCCGGCCGCCGCCCGTGCCCGCCGCCGTCCAGGCGGCGGCGCACAGCGCCCGCAGGCCGTCCAGCGCGTCACCGCCGCCGTCGAGCATCAGCGCGCCGCCGTCCCCGGCCGCCGCCCGCCAGCCGCCGCAGCGGAAGCCGTCGCCGTCCGCCACCACCTCCGGCTGCGGCGCCAGCAGCCCCCGCAGATCCGCCGCCACGAACGTCGGCCGGTGCTCGGGCGCCGCCGCCAGCAGCCGGGCCGCGTCCGTCACCCCGGTCAGGACCAGCAGCGAGTCGACACCCCCGGCGTGCGCGCCCTCGATGTCCGTGTCCAGCCGGTCCCCGACGACCAGCGGCCGGACCGCGCCCGTCCGCAGGATCGTCTCCCGATGCATCGGCGGCAGCGGCTTCCCCGCGACCCGCGGGTCCTTCGTGTGCCCGGTCGCGATCCGCACGACCTCCACCGCCGCGCCGTTGCCCGGCGCGATCCCGCGCCCGCTGGGGATGGTCAGATCCGTGTTCGAGGCGAACCACGGCACACCCCGGTTCACCGCGATCGACGCCTCCGCCAGCACCCCCCATGGCAGCTCAGGCCCGCCGTACCCCTGCCCCCCCGCCGCCGGGTCGTCGTCCGCCGAGTCCACCGGGCTCAGCCCGCGCTCGCGCAGCGCCACCCGCAGCCCCTCACCACCCGCGCCCAGCCCCCGCGCGCCCGCCGGCACTTGCCCGGCGATCAGCCGCGCCACGGCCTGCGCCGAGGTGACGACCTCCGACGGGTCGGCGGGCACACCCAGCCGCGTCAGATGCTCCGCGACGGTCTCCGGCGTGCGGGCGGCGTTGTTCGTGACGTACGCCAGCCGCATCCCGCCGTCCCGCGCGGCGCGCAGCGAGTCGACGGCGTGGGCTATCGCCTCGCCGCCCGCGTACACCACCCCGTCCAGATCCAGCAGCGCCGTGTCGTAGACCTCGCTCAGCGCCCGCCCGGAGCCGCTGGGAGCCGTCCTGGGGGCGGCCCCGGGGGCGTCCGCCGCCCGTGCCGCCCGTGTCGCATCAGCCATGTCACCGTCCATGTCGCTGACGATGATCCCTCATCCCCGGCAGCACTTACGATGCGGGGATGCGTCCCGACGGCCTCGACCTCGCCCCGTTCCGCGCCCTGCGCTACGTCCCCGGGAAAGTCGGGAGCCTGGCCGCCGTCACCTCGCCGCCCTACGACGTCGTCGTCCGCCCGGACGGCGTGGACCGGCTGGAGACCGCCGACCCGCACAACATCGTCCGGCTGATCCTGCCCCACGACGGCGACCCGGGCACGCGCCACCAGCGGGCCGCCGAGACCCTGCGGCGCTGGCGCGCGGACGGCGTCCTGGCACCGGACCCCTGGCCCGCCGCGCTGTACGTGTACGAGCAGCGCGCCGCCGGCACGCTCCAGCGCGGCCTGATCGGAGCCCTGCGCCTGACCCCGCCCGAGGACGGCGTGGTCCTCCCCCACGAGGACGTCATACCGGACGTCGTCGCCGACCGGTCCGCCCTGATGCGGGCCACGGCCGCCAACCTCGAACCGCTGCTGCTCTCCTACCGCGGTGCCCGCCCCGACGGCGCCGGAGCGGCCGGTGTCGTGGAACGGGCCACCCAGGGCCTCCCCCTCGTCGCCACGACGACCTCGGACGGTACCCGGCACCGGCTCTGGCCCGTCACCGACCCGGCCGAGATCGACACGGCGACCCGGGACCTGGCGCGCCAACGGGCCCTCATCGCGGACGGCCACCACCGGTGGGCGACGTATCTGCGCCTGGCGGCCGAGCACCACGGCCGTCCGCCGTGGGACCGCGGCCTGGTCCTCCTGGTCGACACGGCCCGCTATCCGCTGCGCGTGCAGCCCATCCACCGGCTGCTGCCGGCGCTGCCGCCCGCCGAGGCACTCGCCCGGGCCGACGGCGCGTTCCGCACCCGCCCGCTGGCCGGCTCCCTGCCGGACGCCCTCCGCACCCTGGCGGGAACGGAGGGCAACGCGTTCGTGCTGACCGGCGGCGACACGTTCCACCTGCTCGACCGCCCCGACCCCGGACACCTCGCCGCCGCGATCCCGCGGGACCGGCCCAGGAAGTGGCGCGAGCTGGACGCGACCGTGCTGCACGCCGCCCTCCTCGGCCCGTTGTGGGGCGTGGACGACGGCCCGGCCGCCGTCCGCTACCTGCACGACGCGACAGCCGCCGTCACCCAGGCGCGCCGCCACGGCGGCACGGCCGTCCTGATGCGCCCGGTCCCGGAGAGCACCGTGCGCGCCCTCGCGGAGGAGGGCGTCACGATGCCCCACAAGTCGACGTCGTTCGGCCCCAAACCGGCGACGGGCCTGCTGATGCGCGGCCTCGACACCGCCGAATGGAACTGACCGGCCTCAGTCGCGATCCTCGCCGGACTCATCCGCCGCGCCGGTGACATCGGCACCGGTGTCGGCATCGGTGTCGTCGGAACCGTCGAGGTCGTCGGCCTCCGGGTCCAGCGCGTCGACGAACTCGATCCCGTCGAGCTGGGCCAGCCGGTCCGACGCGTCGGTGGTGCCACCGCTGTCGGCGTCGAGCGCCTTGGCGAACCACTCACGCGCCTCGTCCTCACGGCCCACGGCGAGCAGCGCCTCGGCGTAGGCGTAGCGCAGCCGCGCGGTCCACGGGTGGATCGCGGTCGAGGCCAGCTCCGGGCTCTGGAGGGTGACGAGCGCCGCCTCCGCCTGCCCGAGGTCCTGCCTCGCGCCGGCGGCGACCAGGCGCATCTCCACCTGTCCCGCCCTGTCGAGCTGCTGCACCTCGGGCTCCCCGGCCATGGCCAGGGCCCGCTCGGGCCGCCCGATGCCCCGCTCGCAGTCGGCCATGATCGGCCAGAGGTGAACGGAGCCGGTCATCCGCCGGGCCGCGCGGAACTCGGTGAGCGCCTCGGAGTACTTCGCCACGCCATAGGCGGCGAAGCCGGCCGCCTCACGCACCGCACCGACCCGCGAGGCGAGCCGCAGTGCGGTGCGCGCGTAGCCGTAGGCACGCTCCGGCTCCTCGTCCAGCAGCTTGGCGACCATGACAAGGTTCCTGGCGACGTCGGTGGCGAGCGTCTTGGGCAGGCTCATCAGCTCCTGCCGCACGGAACGGTCGACCTCGTCGCCCGTCACATCGTCGGGAATGGGCAGCCGCCTGATGGGCTCACGATCCCGGTCGCGGTACCTGTCCTGGTCGCTCCTGCGCTCACCCGCGTCGCGACGGAACCCGCCCCGGTCGTCCCGCCCCCGGACATCACGCCCACCCGAACGGTACTCACGCGGCCTGTCGTCACGCGGCCGGAAATCACGGCGATCGTCCCTGGGCCGGTCGTCACGCGGCCGGAAACGGTCACCCTGACCCTGCGGCCGGTCAGTACGCGGCCGGAAGTCGCGACGGTCGTCCCTGGGACGGTCATCGCGGGGACGGAAGCGGTCGCCCTGGCTCTGCGGCCTGTCGTCACGCGGCCGGAAATCACGGCGGTCATCACGCGGCCGGTCGTCCCGCCGGAACGAGTCGCGGGGACGGTCGTCACGGGGACGGAAGTCGCGCCGCTCCTCTCGCGGCCGGTACGACTCACGGGGCCGGTCACCCTGCGGCCGGTCATCACGACGGAACGAATCCCGCTGCGGACGGTCATCCCTACGGAACGAGTCCCTGGGCCGGAAATCACGACGGTCGTCCCTCGGCCGGTCATCCCGCCGGAACGAGTCGCGCGGCCGGTCGGACTGACCCTGCGGGCGGTCGTCACGCCGGAACGTATCCCGCTGCGGCCGGTCATCCCTACGGAAGGAATCCCTCGGCCGGAAGTCGCGCCGATCATCCCTGGGTCGGTCGTCACGGCGGTAAGAGTCACGCGGCCGGTCACCCGGGCCCTGCGGCCGGTCATCCCGCCGGAAAGCCGGACGCGGCCTGTCGTCACGCGGCCGGAAATCACGGCGATCGTCGCGCGGCCGGTCATCGCGCGGCCGGAAGTCGCGCCGCTCCTCTCGCGGCCGGTACGACTCACGGGGCCGGTCACCCTGCGGACGATCATCACGACGGAACGAATCCCGCTGCGGCCGGTCATCCCTACGGAAGGAACCGCTCGGCCGGAAATCACGACGGTCATCCCTGGGGCGGTCGTCCCTGGGCCGGTCGTCGCGACGGTAGGAGTCACGCGGCCGGTCGCCCTGGGCCTGCGGGCGGTCGTCGCGCCGGAAGCCGGCGCCCCGGTAACCACCCTCGCGCGGCCGGTCATCACGGCGGAAGTCACGGCGGTCCCGGTCCCCCCCCGCGAACCGCCCGCCTCCACGCCGGTCGTCGCGACGCGGGCCCCGCGCCGATCCTGTGGGCCGTTCCTCGTCCGAATTCGACATCGACGTGTTTCCCATCTTTTCTTTCCGAAAATGCACAACGCGCTGAAAACAAAAAAAGGACCTCTGGTTCCCCAGCGTGAACGCTGGGGAACCAGAGGTCCCATAAAGATTGTCCGGCGGTGTCCTACTCTCCCACACGGTCCCCCATGCAGTACCATCGGCGCTGGAGGGCTTAGCTTCCGGGTTCGGAATGTAACCGGGCGTTTCCCCTCCGCCATGACCACCGGAACACTCGAAAGTGCTCCAAGCGAACAAGCGCACTCTTCACTTGTTACTCGAAGAAGTATTGGTCTAAAAATTCACAGTGGACGCGAGCATCTGAGGACAAGCCCTCGGCCTATTAGTACCGGTCAACTCCACCCCTCACAAGGCTTCCATCTCCGGCCTATCAACCCGCTGGTCTCACGGGGGCCTTACCCCATCAAAGTGGGTGGGAGTCCTCATCTCGAAGCAGGCTTCCCGCTTAGATGCTTTCAGCGGTTATCCCTCCCGAACGTAGCCAACCAGCCATGCCCTTGGCAGAACAACTGGCACACCAGAGGTTCGTCCGTCCCGGTCCTCTCGTACTAGGGACAGCCCTTCTCAAGACTCCAACGCGCACAGCGGATAGGGACCGAACTGTCTCACGACGTTCTAAACCCAGCTCGCGTACCGCTTTAATGGGCGAACAGCCCAACCCTTGGGACCAACTCCAGCCCCAGGATGCGACGAGCCGACATCGAGGTGCCAAACCATCCCGTCGATACGGACTCTTGGGGAAGATCAGCCTGTTATCCCCGGGGTACCTTTTATCCGTGGAGCGTCGGCTCTCCCACACGCCTCCGCCAGATCGCTAGTCCCTGCGTTCGCACCTGCTCGACCCGCCAGTCTCACAGTCAAGCTCCCTTGTGCACTTACACTCACCACCTGATAACCAACCAGGCTGAGGGAACCTTTGGGCGCCTCCGTTACCCTTTAGGAGGCAACCGCCCCAGTTAAACTACCCACCAGACACTGTCCCCGATCCGGATCACGGACCCAGGTTAGACATCCAGCACGACCAGAGTGGTATTTCAACAACGACTCCACACCGGCTGGCGCCGACGCTTCACAGTCTCCCACCTATCCTACACAAACCGAACCGAACACCAATATCAAGCTATAGTAAAGGTCCCGGGGTCTTTCCGTCCTGCTGCGCGAAACGAGCATCTTTACTCGTACTGCAATTTCACCGGGCCTATGGTTGAGACAGCCGAGAAGTCGTTACGCCATTCGTGCAGGTCGGAACTTACCCGACAAGGAATTTCGCTACCTTAGGATGGTTATAGTTACCACCGCCGTTTACTGGCGCTTAAGTTCCCAGCCTCGCCCCGAAAGGCTAACCGGTCCCCTTAACGTTCCAGCACCGGGCAGGCGTCAGTCCGTATACATCGCCTTACAGCTTCGCACGGACCTGTGTTTTTAGTAAACAGTCGCTTCTCGCTGGTCTCTGCGGCCACCCCCAGCTCCAGCAGAAAATGCCTTCACCGGGAACGGCCCCCCTTCTCCCGAAGTTACGGGGGCAATTTGCCGAGTTCCTTAACCATAGTTCACCCGAACGCCTCGGTATACTCTACCTGACCACCTGAGTCGGTTTAGGGTACGGGCCACCATGAAACATCGCTAGAGGCTTTTCTCGACAGCATAGGATCATCCACTTCACCACAATCGGCTCGGCATCAGGCCTCACCCTTAATGTCGCACGGATTTACCTGCACGACGGGCCACACCCTTACCCCGGGACAACCACCGCCCGGGATGGACTACCTTCCTGCGTCACCCCATCACTCACCTACTACCCCATCGGGCCACCGGCTCCACCACTCTGGATCACCCCGAAGGGATCACCAGCGGCTTCACGGGCTTAGCATCAAGAGATTCAGCGCTGGCGCTTCACGGCGGGTACCGGAATATCAACCGG
>NZ_LN929894.1:238512-511012 GCF_001493375.1 Streptomyces specialis | reverse complement strand
CCGTTCTCCCGGTCGTCGCCTCCGGCCTGGGAAATTGCATTGTCCGCCCGTCGGGCCGGGGGCACAGTGGTGCCAGCCCGCCACGGGGGCGCGGCGGTGACCGGGAGGTGGGCGGGATGCGGCAGACCCTGGTGCTCAACGCGAGCTACGAGCCCCTGTCGACGGTGGCTCTGCGGCGGGCCGTGGTGCTGGTGATCCAGCACAAGGCCGTCGTGGAGCACGCGCACCCGGGGCTGCGGGTGCGGGCGGCGGCGGTGGATCTGCCGGTGCCGCAGGTGATCCGGCTGCGGCGGTTCGTGAAGGTGCCGTTCCGACAACGGGCCCCGTGGTCCCGGCGGGGCGTTCTGGTGCGGGACCGGCACCGGTGCGCGTACTGCGGTCGGCGGGCCACGACGATCGACCATGTGGTGCCCCGGTCGCAGGGCGGCGGGGACACGTGGCTGAACACGGTGGCGGCGTGCGCGGAGGACAACCACCGCAAGGCGGACCGCACGCCCGCCCAGGCGGGGATGCGGCTGCTGGCGCCGCCGTTCGAGCCGACGCCGGCCGACGCGCTGCTGCTGGCGGTGGGCGCGCGGGACGCGGACGCGCTGCCGGACTGGCTGGTGCTGCCGAGGACCGCGGCCTCGGCCTGAACGGCCTGAACGACGCGTCGCCCGCTCCCGGGGTCCGGGGGCTGTCTCTTCTACACATTTGACGCTGCCGACGAAGAGGATAGTGTGGAATGCCGGGGGCGTCGTGACTTATAAAAAAAACAACAATCGACGGAAGATCATAGGATGAGGAGCGAACTTTACTGTATGTGCACCGTGCGTATCGGGGGCTGTTCTGAGGTTGGCGTGTGATGCCCATCGGGGGTCGCGCTCGCCGCGGCGTGGGGAGCGTCGGATGGGGATGAGAGACGGGCCTTGGCCAGGGGGGAAGGGCCGGCGGCGGGGTCGAAGCCGCCGCCGTTGGGGCCGCCGGTGTACTTGTTGAGGGTGCCGCCGAGGCCCTTGAGGGCGTCGCCCAGCTCGCTGGGCACGATCCAGAGCTTGTTGGCGTCGCCTTCGGCGATCTTCGGGAGCATCTGCACGTACTGATAGGCGAGGAGCTTCTGGTCGGCGTCGCCGGCGTGGATCGCCTCGAAGACGGTGCGGATGGCCTGGGCCTCGCCCTCGGCGCGGAGCGCCGCGGCCTTGGCGTCACCTTCGGCGCGCAGGATCTCCGACTGCTTGGCGCCCTCGGCCTGGAGGATCTCGGACTGCCGGACACCCTCGGCCTGGAGGATCGCGGCGCGCTTGTCACGGTCGGCGCGCATCTGCTTCTCCATCGAGTCCTGGATGGAGGTCGGGGGCTCGATGGCCTTCAGCTCGACGCGGTTGACGCGGATGCCCCACTTGCCGGTGGCCTCGTCGAGAACGCCGCGCAGGGCGGCGTTGATCTCCTCGCGGGAGGTCAGGGTCCGCTCCAGGTCCATGCCACCGATGATGTTCCGCAGGGTGGTGACGGTGAGCTGCTCGATGGCCTGGATGTAGTTGGAGACCTCGTAGGTCGCCGCCCGGGCGTCCGTCACCTGGTAGTAGATGACGGTGTCGATGTTCACCACCAGGTTGTCCTGGGTGATGACCGGCTGGGGCGGGAAGGGGACGACCTGCTCGCGCAGGTCGATGCGGTTGCGGATGCGGTCGATGAACGGGACGACGATGTTCAGGCCGGCGTTCAGCGTGCGGGTGTAGCGGCCGAATCGCTCGACGATGGCGGCGCTGGCTTGCTGGATCACCTGGATGGTCTGGACGAGCGCGATGACGACCAGCACCACCAGGATGACCAGCACGATGATGATGGCCATCGTGTACTCCCCCTGCTCCTAGACGAGTTGAACTGTTCTCTGGTGACGTGACCGGGTCATCACATCACGACGGCGGTCGCCCCGTCGATTTCCACGACGCTGACCTGGCTTCCGGGCTCGTAGGAGTCGTCCTCCCCCAGGGAACGGGCCGACCACACCTCGCCGGCGAGCTTGATCCGTCCGCTGGTGGCGTCGACCCGCTCCAGCACGACGGCGGAACGGCCCATGAGCGCGTCGGAGCCCGATCTCAGGGCCGGGGGCTGGGTGCGGGCGCGGCGGGCGATGGGTCGCACGGCGAGGATGAGCGCCGTGGACACCACGGCGAACACGATGACCTGGACCACGAGGCTGTCGGACAGGCCGGCCGCGGCAGCGGCGGCGACGGCGCCCGCGGCCAGCATGCCCAGCTCCGGCATGGTGGTCAGGACGAGAGCGATCGCGAATCCTCCGGCGGCGATCAGCCACCACACCCAAAAGTCCACAAACTCATGGTAGATCGGCGGGCGCGCCCCGGAACAGGGCCGGAACGGACGGGCCGTCAGCCCAGCGGCAGACCGTGCGCCGTCCAGCGGTCGCCGTGGCGCTCGACGACGAGGGGCAGGCCGAAGCAGTGGGAGAGGTTGGCCGAGGTGAGAACGGAGTCGACCGGGCCCGCGGTGAGGACCTTGCCCTGTCTGATCAGCAGCACGTGGGTGAAGCCGGGGGCGATCTCCTCGACGTGGTGGGTGACCATGACCATCGACGGGGCGTAGCGGTCGCGGGCGAGGCGGCCGAGGCGGCGGACGAGGTCCTCGCGTCCGCCGAGGTCGAGACCGGCGGCCGGCTCGTCGAGGAGCAGCAACTCGGGGTCGGTCATCATGGCGCGGGCGATCTGGGTCCGCTTGCGCTCGCCCTCGGAGAGGGTGCCGAAGCGGCGGTCGAGGTACTCGCCCATGCCGAGCCGGTCGAGGAAGGCGCGGGCGCGCCGCTCGTCCACGTCGTCGTACTGCTCCTGCCAGCCGGCGGTCATGCCGTAGGCGGCGGTGAGGACGGTCTGGAGAACGGTCTGCCTGCGGGAGAGCTTGTCGGCGAGGGCGCTGCTGGCCATGCCGATGCGGGGGCGGAGGTCGAAGACGTCGACGGCGCCGAGCTTCTCGCCGAGGATCTGGACGGTGCCGGAGGTGGGGAAGAGGTAGCTGGAGGCGATGTTGAGCAGGGTGGTCTTGCCCGCGCCGTTGGGGCCGAGGATGACCCAGCGCTCGCCCTCGGCGACGGACCAGGAGACCTTGTCCACCAG
Organism: Streptomyces specialis; assembly: GCF_001493375.1. Classification (GTDB taxonomy): domain Bacteria; phylum Actinomycetota; class Actinomycetes; order Streptomycetales; family Streptomycetaceae; genus Streptomyces; species Streptomyces specialis. The sequence goes on along the minus strand of NZ_LN929894.1, from coordinate 507,905 downwards.
CGACCGGCCTTCGCGGACCACGGATACGTCCACCAGCTCCAGTACATCGCTCATGCGCGCGGTCTCTCCCCTTGCGGTCGCCGTTTCGGTGCCAGTGGGCCCCATGACAAAACTTACGCCACCGGGTGCGCTGTCCGGTCGTCAGGAGGTTCATCGGGCTTGTTTCCTTAAGGTGGAGACATGCTGGATGAACCTCGTGCGGGGCGGCTGGCCGCCTGGGGCAATGCGCTGTTGGCCGGACTGGTCTCGCCCGACGACGCGGCGACGCGGGTGGTCGGTGACGACACCGTGCACCGGGTGGTGGGGCTGCCGGAAGAGCCGGGACCTGTGGGGCTGACGCTGGCGCTCGGCCGGCTGCGGGCGTCGGGGGTGGTGGGGCTGCGGATCGCGCTGCCGGCTCCCGGGCATCCGCTGGGGCTGTGCGGGCCGCCGGCGTTCAACGTGGCGGCCCTCGCCGCCGGGGAGGCGGTGCTGGCGGCGGGATCGGGGCCGGCCATGGGCCTGGTGCCGGAGGTGAAGGAGGCGGGCCCGGCCGGGGACGTGCTCACGGAGGTGGTGTGGCGCTGTCTGCCGGTGCTGCCGGGACCGCTCGCGGACGTGCCGTCGCTGGGCGAGGCCGAGCGGGAGCTGGCGGAGGTGCTGCGGGACGCGACGGAAGCGCTGACGCGGCTGGACGTGGCGGGTGCGGGGCCGATGGCGCGGACGCGGCTGGAGGCGTACCGGGCACGGATGGAGCGGGGGCGGCAGGTGCTGGCGCCGGGGTATCCGCCGCGGGCGGCGGGGGCTGGGACTGGCGCAGCGGGCGGGGGCGCTGGTCGCTGTCGCTTTTACCCATTTGTCGCTGCCGACGGAGAGGGTAGGGTGGGTTGCGGCGGGCGCTGCCTGCGCTCACGAACCGATAGCTGTGAGCTGGCGGCGACCGAGACTAACACGCGCCGCTTCGGCGGCAGCGTGAGAGGGGTATGAGCGGGTGGCGGCGTACAACGCGTACGCGGAGGAGTTGGAGCGGCAGGGCGGTTAGGGCCCCGGGGGGGGGCGGCCGGGCGGCTCGTCGGCCGGTGGCGTGGCGAGGCCCCCGGATCTGGGGTGTCCGGGGGCCTCGTGGGTGCCGGCGAAGGTACGCCTCGCGCGTCGGTCAGTCGTTGATGCCGGTGTTGCCGAACACCGGGTTCAGGATGCCGACGACGTTGATCGAGTTGCCCACCACGTTGACCGGGACGCCGATCGGGATCTGGAGGTTGTTGCCGGAGAGGACGCCCGGCGACTTCACGGCCGCCGCCTGGGCGTCGGCGCCGGACGCGGCGGCCGTGCCGGTGGTGGCGCCGGCGACCGCGCCGGCCGCGGCCAGCACGAGAACGGCCTTTTTGGCAGTGTTCATAAGGGAATTCCTCCTGGACGTCGCTTGCCGCGGCTGCCGGTCGGGAAGCCGCGCGCTGCACAACGCACGGGCCGACCGCGCGGCACGGGCAGGCTGCCCGTTACGCACGATCGGCCCAGCAGACCGGCGTGGTGGGGCCGTCAGTGGTTGACGGAGCCGTTGCCGAAGGCCGGGTTGAGCAGGCCGACGACGTTGATCGTGTTGCCCGTCACGTTGACCGGGACGTCCACCGGCACCTGCACGTTGTTGCCGGAGACGACGCCCGGGGAGTGCACGGCCGCGGCACCCGCGTGGGCGGAAGCGACGCCGGCACCGGCGGCGGCGATGCCGCCGACCATGAGGGTGACCGCGGCGGCCTTCTTGAGGTTGTTCACTTTTCGGACCTTCCTGAGCACGTTGGCCGCGACCGTCCGCCGCGGCTGTTCTGGACAACGGCTGGGGCCCATGGGGGTTGCGCTATTCGAGTGACATACACCCGACCGTATGAATGTTGGCCTGAGATGCAACGCTCCGTTTGGTTCGGGCCGTCGAGTGTTGTAGGGGGTCAGTCGGAGACCCCGTGCCGGACGGCCCAGAGCGCCGCCTGGGTCCGGTCGGCGAGGTCCAGCTTCATGAGGATGTTCGAGACATGGGTCTTCACTGTTTTCTCGGAGAGCACCAGGGCGCGGGCGATCTCGCGGTTGGAGCGGCCGCGGGCGATCAGGGCGAGCACCTGGCGCTCCCGGTCGGTCAGCGAGCCCGCCCGGCCGCCGTTTCCGCCGCCGGAGTCCTGGGCCAGCAGGGCTCCGGCCACCTCGGGCTGGAGCAGCACGTGCCCGGCGTGGACGGCGCGGATCGCGCCGGCCAGCGCGTCGGGGTCGATGTCCTTGTGCACGTAGCCGGCCGCGCCGGCGCGCAGGGCGGGGACGACGGTGCGCTGCTCGGTGAAGCTGGTGACGATCAGGACGCGGGCCGGGGTGTCCAGCTCCTTGAGGCGGCACAGCGCGTCCATGCCGTCGCTGCCCGGCATCTTCAGGTCCATGAGGATCACGTCGGGGCGCAGCTCCTCGGCGAGGGCGACGCCCGCGGCGCCGTCGGACGCCTCGCCGACGACCTCGATGTCGCCCTGCACTTCGAGGAACGTGCGCAGGCCCCGCCGCACGACCTGGTGGTCGTCGACCAGCAGTACGCGGATGGTGTCAGCCACCGGGCACCTCCATCTCGATCACGGTGCCCTTGCCGGGCGCGGATTCCACGGTCAGGCTGCCGCCCACCCCGGCGGCGCGGTCGCGCATGGACACCAGGCCCAGGTGGCGGCCCGCGGTGCGGACGGCCGCGGGGTCGAAGCCCGTGCCGTCGTCGGCCACGCGCAGGACCGTGGCCGTACCCCGGCGGAAGAGGGTGACCTCGACGCGGGTGGGGTCGGCGTGCCGCAGCGCGTTGTGCAGGGCCTCCTGGGCGACCCGGAGCAGGGCGGCCTCCTGGCGCGGGGGCAGGGCGCGGGTGTCCTCGCAGTGGAAGGTGACGCGGGCCGGGTGGGCGCGGTGGAGGACCTGGATCTGGGCCCGCAGGGTGGCGACGAGGCCGTCCTCGTCCAGGGCCGCGGGGCGCAGCTCGATGACGGCGGCGCGCAGTTCGTCCGCGGCCTCGGCGGCGAGGGTGGCGACCTCGCGCAGCTCGCTGCGGGCGCGGGCGGGGTCCCGCTCCAGCAGGGCGGCGGCGGCCTGGGCGGTCAGGCGCAGCGAGAACAGCTTCTGGGCGACGGCGTCGTGCAGCTCGTGGGCGAGGCGGGCGCGCTCGTCGGCGATGGTCAGCTCGCGGGTGCGCTCGTAGAGCCTGGCGTTGGTCAGGGCGATGGCGGCGTGCTCGGCGAGCAGGCGCAGCAGCTCCTCGTCGGCGGCGGTGAAGGCGCAGCCGTCGGGGCGGCGGCGGCCGGGCGGGCAGCGCTTGTTCGCCAGGAAGAGGGCGCCGAGGACCTCCTCGCCGTCGGCGATGGGCATGCCGAGGAAGTCCGTCATCTCGGGATGGGCGGCGGGCCAGCCCTCGAACCGGGGGTCCTGGCGGACGTCGGTGAGGCGGACGGGGGTGGCGCCGTGCAGCATCGCGGCGAGGATGCCGTGCTGGCGGGGCAGCGGACCGATGGCCTTCCACTGCCGGTCGCTGATGCCGTCCACGAGGAACTGGGCGAAGCCGCCGTTGCCGTCGGGGATGCCGAGGGCCGCGTAGCGGGCGTCGAGCAGCTCGCGGGCCGAGGCGACGATCGTCTGCAGCACGTCGCGCACCTGGAGGGTGCGGTTCATGGCGAGCAGGGCGGCGCTCACGGCGGCCAGTCCGGTTCTGGGGCCCATGGGGGAACCGTAACGCGCCGGGGAGCCGCGCCGGATCGGGCGGGCGCAGGGGGTGGGGGGGGGGGGCTCTTATACCCATCTATACGGGATTTCTGCCTGTCTCGTGGGCGCGGAGATGTGTATGAGAGGCAGGGGCCGTGCGGGGCCCGTGCCGGGACGGTCCCGGGTGGGTCCGGGGTCTCCGAAGCGGGGTAGTAATGGGGGTCTTTGCCCCGCTTTTCCGGGGTCGCTAAGAATGGGCGTCGTCCCCGATCGAGCCGTCTCCGAGACGGCCGGAAGCTGAGGTTGAGACTTCATGTCCCTTCGTACCGCGCTGCGCCCGACCCCGTCCCGCGCCCGCCGGATCGTCACCGCCGGCATCGTCACCGCGTCCGCCGCGGTGCTCGGTGTCACCGGTGTCTCCGGCACCGCGAGCGCCGCGAGCGCCGCGGAGAGCAATCAGGACATCGCCCGGGAGATGATCGACGACGACACCCAGTACGCGTGCTTCGCGAACATCGTGGATCACGAGAGCGACTGGGACCACACGGCGACCAACGCGTCCAGCGGCGCCTACGGCCTGGTGCAGGCCCTGCCCGCGTCGAAGATGGCGGAGGCCGGCGCCGACTGGAAGACGAACCCCGAGACCCAGATCGAGTGGGGCCTGGACTACATGAACGAGCGCTACGGCAGCCCGTGCGGCGCGTGGGCGTTCTGGCAGGCCAACCAGTGGTACTGACAGGTCCGGCGCGTCCTGACGGACAGCGGCACATGACGGTGGCGGGCACCCCGGTCGGGGTGCCCGCCACTGTCGTGCGCGGGTGCGGAAGCGGGCGGGGTCGTCCCGGTCAGTTCCGCATGACCTCCGGCTCGTGCCGGCGCAGGAACCTCATGACCAGGAAGCCGCAGACGACGCCGATGACGATCAGCATCGACACGTCCAGCAGCCAGTAGCCGACCTCGTGCTCCCAGAGGGGGTCCCGGTCGACGTCCTCGGGGTTCGCGGGCAGGGTCAGCTCGTTGAGGTACACCGTGGAGCCGGTGCCGGCCAGGGCCCAGCGCGACGGCATCAGCCAGGCGATCTGCTCCACGCCGAGGCTGCCGTGGACCTTGAAGAGAGCGCCGGTGAAGACGAGCTGGACGACGGAGATCATCACCAGGAGCGGCATCGTCATCTCGGAGGTGCGGACCAGGGCCGAGATCACCAAGCCGACCATCATCGAGGTGCAGCCCAGCACCATGAGGACGATGATCAGTTCCGCCATGGGCGAGAAGATCACGCCGTCCAGCGGAATGTCCCGGGGAACGAGGCCGATCAGGCCGAGGATGAGCCCCTGGATCACGGTGACGAAGCCGAGGACGAAGACCTTCGACATCAGATACGCGGAGCGTGACAGGCCCACGGCGCGTTCCCGCTCGTAGATCACGCGTTCCTTGATCAGCTCGCGGACCGCGTTGGCGGAGCCGGTGAAGCACATGCCGACGACGAGGATCAGCAGGATGATGCTGGCGTCGCCGTTGCGGTGGCCGTTCTCCCGGGCGCCCGGGCCCAGGCCGTGCTCGGCGGGGATGACCGCGCTGACGACGCCCAGGACGATGGGCAGCGCCAGGGTGAGGCCGAGGAAGCCCTTGTCGGCGACGATGACCGCCGCGTAGCGCCGCATCAGCGTCCAGACCTGGGAGCCCCAGGTCTGGGCCTTCTGCTGCATGACGGACACCGGATGGAACTGCGGCGGGGCCGCCTGCGGCTGCACCGCGTCCACGTCGGCGGCGTACATCTGGTAGTGCTGCGAGCCGCGCCAGCGGCCCATCCAGTCGAAGTCGCGGTAGTTCTCGAAGGCGGAGAAGACGTCGGCCCAGTTGTCGTAGCCGAAGAACTCCAGCGCCTCGTCCGGCGGGCCGAAGTACGCCACGCCGCCGCCGGGTGCCATGACCAGGACCCGGTCGCACAGCCCCAGCTCGGCCACGGAGTGCGTGACGACCAGGACGGTGCGGCCGTCGTCGGCCAGGCCGCGCAGGAGCTGCATCACGTCGCGGTCCATGCCCGGGTCGAGGCCCGAGGTGGGCTCGTCCAGGAAGATCAGCGACGGCTTGGTCAGCAGCTCCAGGGCCACGGACACGCGCTTGCGCTGGCCGCCGGAGAGGGAGGAGATGCGCTTGGTCGCGTGCGGGCTGAGCTTGAGCTCGGCGAGCACCTCCTCGACGCGGGCGTTGCGCTCGGTCTCCCCGACGTCGCCGGGGAAGCGGAGCTTGGCCGCCAGCCGCAGCGCCTGCCGGATGGGCAGCGCGGTGTGCAGGATGTCGTCCTGCGGGACGAGGCCGATGCGGTGGCGCAGCTCCGCGAAGTGCGTGTAGAGGTTCCTGTGGTCGTACAGGACCTCGCCGTAGGTCGCGGGGCGGTAGCCGGTCAGGGCGCGCAGCAGCGTCGACTTGCCGGACCCGGACGGGCCGATGACACCGATCAGCGACTTCTCCGGGACACCGAAGGAGACGTCGTTGAGGATCGTCGTCTGGCCGTTGTTGACCTTGACCGTGAGGTGGCGGGCCGAGAACGAGACCTCACCGGTGTCGACGAACTCCTGGAGCTGGTTGCCGACGAGCCGGAACGTCGAGTGGCCGATACCGACGGTGTCGGTGGGCCCGATGTAGCGGCGGGCGTTCTTCTCCAGTTGCTGGCCGTTGACGTACGTGCCGTTGTGGCTGCCGAGGTCGTGGATCTCGAAGCGGCCGTCGGCGTGCGCGACGAACTCGGCGTGGAAACGCGAGACCTGGAGGTCGGAGACGACCAGTTCGTTCTCCAGCGCACGGCCGATCCGCGTCACCTGGCCGACGGCGAGCATGTGGAGGCTGGTCGCGCCGCGGTCGATGGCGCCGGTGCCTCCCCAGTCGTGCTGCGGCTGCCCCGCGAACGCCGGCTGCCCCTGCGGCGGCATCGCCGGCGGCTGGCCGGCCATGGCCGCGGCCGGCGCCTGGTGCTGGGCTATGGAGGGGGCCCCGGAGAAGGTGAGACGGGGGCCGTCCGTCGCGTTGCCGAGGTTGATCACCGCGCCCGGCCCGAGCGCGGCCTGCTGGACGCGCTGTCCTTGTATGTACGTTCCGTTGGTGCTGCCGTGGTCCTCCACGATCCAGCTCTGTCCGCCCCAGCGCACCGTGGCGTGCCGCCAGGAGACGCGGGCGTCCTGCAGCACGAAGTCACCCTGCGGATCCCGGCCCACGTGGTAGGCCCGGGTGGGATCCAACGTCCAGGTTTGTCCGTTCAATTCGAGTACGAGTTCCGGCACTCCATGCCCCAAAGATTGTCCCCCGAGAGACCTCCGACGGGAGGTCTGGGATGGTTGCATCGTGGGGGAACTATTCCAGGCCGCGAGCCGTGACGGGAACCCGCCCCCCGAAAGTGACGAAGCTGGTGCACGGTGTCAGCGGGTCCGTGACGTTCATCTCCTTGCCGTGTCCAGGGGCCGGACAGGGCACGGCCCTCAGGCCCGTACCGGCTACCGTGAAAAGCACCATGATCTCTACGCACTCGGCCGAAGAGGACATCCCCACTCTGCTGGTGAAGATCTTCGGCAAGGACCGGCCCGGCCTCACCGCCGGGCTCTTCGAGACCCTGGCCGCCTTCGCGGTGGACGTCATCGACATCGAGCAGGTCGTCACCCGCGGCAGGATCACGCTGTGCGCGCTGGTGACCGCGCCGCCGGGGGGCTCCGGGCCCGGCTCGGAGGGCGAGCTGCGGGCCACCGTGCACACCTGGGCGGGATCGGCGCGGCTCCAGGCCGAGATCATCTCGGGTATCGGTGACAACCCCTCGCGCGGCCGCGGCCGGTCCCATGTGACCGTCCTCGGCAATCCGCTGACCGCCGATGTGGCGGCGGCCATCGCGGCGCGGATAACGGTCGCGGGCGGCAACATCGACCGGATCAACCGGCTGGCGAAGTACCCCGTGACGGCTGTGGAGTTCGACGTGTCCGGGGTGCCGACCGAGCGGCTGCGGACCGAGCTGGCCGCGGAGGCGGCGGCGCGGGCGGTCGATGTGGCGGTGGTGGCCTCGGGGCTGCACCGGCGGGCGCCGCGGCTGGTGGTGATGGACGTGGACTCCACGCTCATCCAGGACGAGGTGATCGAGCTGTTCGCGGCCCACGCGGGCTGCGAGCCGGAGGTCGCGGCGGTCACGGCCGCGGCGATGCGCGGCGAGCTGGACTTCGAGCAGTCGCTGCACGCCCGGGTGGCGCTGCTGGCGGGGCTGGACGAGTCGGTGGTGGACAAGGTCCGCGCCGAGGTGCGGCTGACGCCGGGGGCGCGGACGTTGATCCGGACGCTGAAACGTCTCGGCTGCCAGGTCGGCGTGGTCTCCGGCGGCTTCACCCAGGTGACCGACGCGCTGCGGGTCCGTCTGGGGCTTGACTTCGCCGCGGCCAACACGCTGGAGATCGTGGACGGCAAGCTGACCGGCCGGGTCACCGGGGAGATCGTGGACCGGGCGGGCAAGGCGCGGCTGCTGCGGCGCTTCGCCGCCGAGGCGGGGGTGCCGCTGTCGCGGACGGTGGCGATCGGCGACGGCGCCAACGACATGGACATGCTGAACGCGGCCGGGTTCGGTGTGGCGTTCAACGCCAAGCCCGTGGTGCGGGAGGCGGCGCACACCGCGGTGACCGTTCCGTTCCTGGACACGGTGCTCTACCTGCTGGGGATCACCCGGGAGGAAGTCGAGGCCGCGGACGCGCAGGGCTGACCCGGCCCGCGCGGCGGGCCGCCGTCGCGGTGTCCGTCACGCCTCGTGCGGGGTCCAGAAGGCGACGAGGTCGGCCACGTTGTGCTCCACGGACTTCCAGCCGCCGGTGAGGGACAGGACGGCGACGCCCGAGGTGGGGAAGCCGCCGCGGTTCATCCGGGCCAGGGTGTCGCCCTCGGCCCGGCCCGCGAGGGCGTCGGCCAGGCCGTGGATCGCGGGGTTGTGGCCGACGATCAGGAGGTCCCTGATCTCGTCGTCGACGCCGTTGATCACGGCGATCAGCTCGCCGACGGACGCCTCGTACAGCCGCTCGTCGTAGACGGTCCTGGGGCGACGGGGCAGCTCGGGGGCGAACAGCTTCCAGGTCTCGCGTGCGCGGACGGCGGTGGAGCAGAGGGTCAGCTCGGGGTTGATGCCGGATTCGGCCAGCCGGCGTCCGGCCACGGGGGCGTCCTTCCGGCCCCGCTCGGCGAGCGGCCGGTCGTGATCGGGCACCTCGGGCCAGTCGGCCTTGGCGTGTCGGAGGAGAACGATCCTGCGGGGAACTTCGACGCTCATGTGCCCCAGCTTCGCACGAAAGATGCCGTGTGGCGCGGGGGGTTGGGAATCGGGCACCCGGTCAGGAGGTCCAGGTCCGCCAAACGTGGTCGACCAGCTCGGTGACGGGCTGGCGGTCGCTCGCGGCGTGGGTGCCGGTGCCGGAGAACTGGAGCGTCAGGAGGGCGGCGAAGGCGATCGCCGGGAGGGCGAGGATCCACCAGCGGACGCGGATCTCCGTCGCGGATCGGGGGGTGCGAGCGGCCATGGGGGTCTCCGTCCGTCGCGTCGGACCGTCGTATCGACGAACCTACGGACCCGGCGCCGCGCGGCCCATCCGGTGACCCACCCAGTGGGCCCTGATCCTGGCCCCCTAGGGGACGGTGGGGTTACCCCCACCCCCGGGTCAGGGCGCGGCGATGGTGGCGACGATCGCGATGAGCACGGTGATGGCGAGCATGGCGCCCAGGACGAGGAGCAGCTTGCGCTGGCCGCCGGTCGGGTTGGGGTCGAGGACTGGCATGGGAGGGATTCTCCCACTCACCGGTCGTCCTCGACGCACCGGTCCCGCCCGGCGCGGACGCCGACCGCGATCTGCGCGACCATCAGCGCGGCCATCAGGGCGAGCGGCGCGTGCCAGCCGCCGGTGGCCTCGTTGAGCGCGCCGACCAGCAGCGGGCCGGGGACGCAGAGGAGGTAGCCGGTGCTCTGGGCGAAGGCGGAGAGCCGGACCACGCCGGTGGCGGTCCTGGCCCGCAGCCCGATCAGGGTGAGGGCGACGGGGAAGGCGCAGTTCGACACGCCCAGCAGCACGGCCCAGAGCCAGGCGCCGCCGGCGGGCGCCCACCACAGGCCCGCGTAGCCGGCCAGGCCGCAGGCGCCGAGCAGCGCCACCAGCGGTCCCTGGTGGCGCAGCCGGACCGCCAGCCGTGGCAGGACGAAGCCGAGGGGGGCGCCGACGCCCATGATCACGGCGAGCAGCAGCCCGGCGGTGGTGGCGGAGACGCCCGCGTCGCGGAAGATCTGCGGGGCCCAGCCGAGGGTGACGTAGGCGGCGGTGGCCTGGAGGCCGAAGAAGAGCGCGAGCGCCCGGGCGGTGCCCGAACGGGCCAGGGAACGCGGCACCGCCGCCTCCGGTGCCGGGCGCGGCACGGGAACGCGGCCCGCCGTCCGGTCGCGCCCGGCGTACCGGTCGGTGCTGTTCCGGGCGGGGTCGTGCCGGTCGCGGCGGAGGACGGCCAGCCAGGGCAGCACGGCCACGGCCGCGGCGGCGGCCCACACGCCGAGGCCGAGGCGCCAGTTGCCGCCCGAGGCGTCGGTGACGGGGATGGTGAGCGCGGCGGCGCAGGCGGTGCCGAGCGCGAAGGCCATGGCGTACAGGCCGGTGATCGGGCCGGCCCGGTCGTCGGCGAAGTACCGCTTGACGAGGACCGGCATCAGCACGTTCCCGACGGCTATGCCGGCCAGCGCCAGCGCGGTGGTCGCCAGGAACAGGGGGGTGGAGCCGGCCAGCGAGCGCAGCGCGAGGCCCGCGCTGACGGCCGCCAGGCCGGCCACCACGACGGCGACCGGGCCGAAGCGGGCGGCGAGCCGGGGCGCGGCGACGCCGAACAGTCCGAAGCACAGCGCGGGCACGGAGGTCAGCAGCCCGGCCACGGCGCCGCTCATGCCGAGGTCGGCGCGGACCTCGGCGAGGACCGGGCCCAGTCCGGCGATGGCGGGCCGGAGGTTGAACGCCGCCAGGATCAGCCCGGCCGTGACGAGCCACGGCGCCGCGCCGCGCCGGGGGGCCGCCGCGGGGGGAATCTGTCGGAGAGTACGGTCGTCCTTCGTCAACTCCATGAACATCATCATAGAATCATGGGATGAATCCCTCCGTCGAGGGATGCGGAGATCCCGGGAGAGTTATGTCACTGACCGCGCCCCGCCGTTCCGCCCTGGCCGATCAGGTGATCGGCCAGTTGCGCCACGAGATCACGTCCGGCGCCTGGCCCGTGGGCTCGCGCATCCCGACCGAGCCGGAACTGGTCGAGCAGCTCGGCGTCGCCCGGAACACCGTGCGCGAAGCGATCCGCGCCCTGGCCCACAACGGCCTGCTGGACATCCGGCAGGGCTCGGGTACGTATGTGATCGCCACCAGCGAGCTGGCCGGGGTGATGCACCGCCGCTTCGCGGAGGCGGAGCCGCGCGACATCGCCGAGGTGCGCAGCACCCTGGAGGCCGCGGCCGGGCGGCTGGCCGCGCTGCGGCGCACGCCGGGCGAGCTGCGGCAGTTGGACAAGCTGCTCGCGGGGCGGGACGCGGCATGGGCGGCGGGGGACGTGGGGCAGTTCGTGGCGGCGGACGTGGCGTTCCACATGGCGGTCGTCAGGGCGTCGCACAACGAGGTGCTGACCGCCCTCTACGCCGACCTGGGCACGGTGGTGAGCGAGTCGCTGCGGCAGGGCGTCGGCGACGAGCTGCGGCCGGACGGCCATGTGGACCACTCGCGGCTGGTCGCGGCGATCCGCGCCTCGGACGCGGACACGGCGGCGGCGGAGGCGGGCTCGTACGCGCTGGTCTGCCACGCCGTCGCCCCGCGCGCCGGCGCCTGATCGACGGCGGGGCACGCGGGGCGGGCGGAGGTTCGCGGGGTCAGGCGCCGATCGCGTGGACCCCGCCGTCGACGTGGACGATCTCGCCCGTCGTCTTGGGGAACCAGTCCGACAACAGCGCCACCACGCCGCGCGCCGCGGGCTCCGGGTCGTTCAGGTCCCAGCCGATCGGCGCGCGGGTGTTCCACACGTCGGCCAGCTCCTCGAAGCCGGGGATCGACTTGGCGGCCATCGACTTGATCGGCCCGGCCGAGACGAGGTTGACCCGGATGTTCTTCTCGCCGAGGTCCCGCGCGAGGTAGCGCGACGTGGACTCCAGGGCGGCCTTGGCCACGCCCATCCAGTCGTACTTCGGCCACGCCACCTGGGCGTCGAAGTCCATGCCGACGACCGAGCCGCCGCGCGGCTCCATGAGCGGCAGCAGCGCCATCGTCAGCGACTTCAGCGAGTACGCCGAGACCTCGACCGCGGTGGCGACCGACTCCCAGGGGGCGTTCAGGAAGTTGCCGCCGAGGGCGTCCTGCGGCGCGAACGCGACGGAGTGCACCACGCCGTCCAGGCCGATGCCCTCGCCGAAGTGCGCGGAGACGCGGTCGGCGAGGGTGTCCAGGTGCTCCTGGTTCTGCACGTCCAGCTCGATGACGGGCACCGGCTTCGGCAGCCGCTTGGCGATCCGCTCCACGAGGCTCATCCGGCCGAAGCCGGTGAGCAGCACCTCGGCGCCCTCCTGCTGCGCCAGCTTGGCGGTGTGGAAGGCGATCGAGGATTCCAGCAGCACGCCGGTGACGAGGACGCGCTTTCCGGCCAGCAGTCCGCTCATGTTCAGTGCCCCATGCCCAATCCGCCGTCAACGGGGATGACGGCTCCAGTGATGTACGCGGCCTCGTCGGAGGCCAGGAAGCGCACCGCGGCGGCGACTTCCTCCGCCTGGGCGTAACGCCCGAGCGGGACCTGCGCGACGATCTCCGCGCGCCGCTCCTCGCCCAGCGCCCGGGTCATCTCGGTGTCGACGAAGCCGGGGGCGACGACGTTGCAGGTGATGTTCCGGGACCCCAGCTCGCGGGCGACCGAACGCGCGAAGCCGACCAGACCCGCCTTGGCCGCCGCGTAGTTGGTCTGGCCCGCCGAGCCCAGCAGGCCGACGACGGAGGAGATCAGCACGATACGGCCCGCGCGGGCGCGCAGCATGCCGCGCGAGGCGGCCTTCACGACGCGGAACGTGCCCGTCAGGTTCGTGTCGAGGACGGCGGTGAAGTCCTCCTCGCTCATGCGCAGCAGCAGTTGGTCGCGGGTGATGCCGGCGTTGGCGACCAGCACCTCGACCCGGCCGTGCGCGGCCTCGATCTCCTTGTACGCCTGGTCGACCTGCTCCTGGTCGGTGATGTCGCACTTCACCGGCAGGCAGCCCAGCTCGGTGAGCTCCTTGGGAGGTTCACCGGTGCGGTAGGTGATGGCGACCTTGTCGCCGCCCTCGGCGAGGGCACGGGCGATGGCCATACCGATCCCGCGGTTGCCTCCCGTGACGAGTACCGAGCGGCTCAAGGGACCACCTTCTCTCTGCGTTGTGCGTCGATGTCTCCGCGTCGTGCGCTTCGCACAAACGCTATCCGGCCCGTCACGGCGATGAGAAGCGGGTCCGTCACAGGGGGCCCGGCGCGGCCCTGTGGAGTCCCGACAGAACGCGCGGAGCCAGGACCCGGCACCGGCGACGGAACGTCGGGGTGGCGCGACTGGGCGTCAGCGACTCGTCCGTGCCCCGCCGGAAGACTCGCGGCGTGTCACGGAACAGGTCCGGGCCCGCGAGAAGAAGGAGTTCACATGATCACCAGGAAAGCCGTCATCGGCATGCTCGCCCCCTGCGCGATAGCGCTCGGATTCGCCGCCGGAACGGTGAGCCTGGCGGCCCCGGCCCACGCCACCGCCAACGAGTGCTTGGCCTATCTGATGGTCCAGGGCTACGACGACCCCGACACGGCCTTGCAGAAGACGTGCCGGGGCACTGCGGACGGCCATATCTCCCATGCCAACTGTGTCGACAGGCTTCACAAGTCGTATGGGGTGCGGGAAGGCGACGCGACCGTCGCCTGCGCGCTCGCGGTCCGCTAGCCGACCAGGGGGTCTGCCGGTCCGGGACGGTCCCGGGCCGTTCCCCCTCAGTACGGCCGCCGCGTCACCGCCTCCGGCGGGAAGTGTTCGGCGCCGTGGACCGTCGTGGGTGTTCCGCGGATCGTGATGCTGAGGTCCGGGATCGGGCGGAACGGGGTGAGGTCCACCGCCTGGGGGCGAGTGAGGAGGATCGTGACATGCCGGAGACCGGGCAACACCTCGGGCACCCGGGACAGATCGGTTTCCCGCTGGGTGCGGAGGGTGAGGTCCCGGACGCGGTCGATCCGTGAGGAGCACGTCATCAGGCTCCGGCATGTCTCGGCGTCCAGCGCGAGGCTTCCGAGCCGGGGCAGGGCGGACAGTTCCCCGGCCTCCTCCTCCGTCAGGCGACGCTCGGCGAGGGCGAGCCGGGAAAGGCCGGTCCAGCGCCGCACGCCCACCAGCGAGACATCGGCGCACGCCGCGCGGAGAGTGAGTTCCTCCAGCTCCGCGTTCAGCGGCAGCGCGGCGAGGTCCCGGTACGTGTGCGTGAGCCCCGGCAGACCGAGTTCGAGGCGCTTGAGTGCGGTGCAGCCGACCAGCCCCCGCAGATCGATCCGCTCGCATCGCAGGATCGCCAGCGACTCGACCGGGGCCTCGTCGAGCGCGGTGATGTCCACCAGGCTCGGACATCGTTCGATCCTCACCGTCGTCAGGCGGTCACAGCCACGAAGGAACTCCAGATGCCACAGGAGGTTGTTCTGCTCAAGGTGCAGACGAACGAGGTTCCCCGGATGGAACGGTGAGAGGACCGGGGCCGGAAGGGGGTGATTGCCGTGAATCCACAGTTCGGTGGGCACTCGCACATGCGGCAGCTCCCTTGCCTCCTCGGCGGACTCCACCATCAGAACCGGCAGACGGCGTACATGGGCGAGGACTTCGTGGGCGTACTCGCCCCTGTCGAAGTCCTGCCAGCCGTGGGCGAGAGCGACCAGCGCGACTTCCTGCGTGCATTCCCGGAACCTCTTCAGGAACGCCAGAGCGGCGTCGCCGCCCACCTGGAGCGCGGTGACCACCACCGCGTGGGCCTCGTCCTCCGACAAGCCCTCGGGGCCGGGCAGGAGGTCGAGAATGACCGGTCCCGCGTTCGCGAGTACGCGAGCCTCCGCCACGGAACGCGGGGGGATGAGGGCTTCGGTGCGGGTCTCGACCTCCCGGCGTGCGTCCGGGGCGAGTTCGGGGGCGTAGGCCAGGCAGGCCGTGGCCAGCACGTAGAGACGGTTCCGGACGTCCACACTGGCCGTGTTGCGGTCGCCCCGGGCGATCAGGCGGCGGAGGAGGTTGGCGGCCTCCTCGGGGGAGGCGTGGGCGACGGCCATGCGGATCACGTCCTCCCAGCGGGTGTCGTGGGCGTGGCCGGCCAGGACGCCGAAGTGGCGGGAGTCGATCGCGGCCTTGGCCGCGAGGTAGTCCTGGAAGGTGCGGTGGACGAAGTCGATCGTGGTGTCGTCCAGGGCACGCAACAGGCCGCTGCGCGCGACCAGATGCCGCAGGACCTCCTCGGCGTTCCCCTGTCGCGCGACGTCCGGCATGGCGGGCAGGGCCTCGTCGATGAGGTGCAGCGCGTCCGAACGGTCCATCTCCGCCTGGCCGTTCTGGACCATCCAGTAGGCCAGGCGTTGCAGGAGGCGGACGGTCTGGCGCTCACCGATCTCCAGGTTCTCCACGGCGCGGATGTCGCGTTCGCGGTCGCGCCGGTTCAGCAGCATGGCGAGGGCCGCCGCGTACAAGTCCATGCGGCCATGGGGCAGATGGCCGTGCCGGTCGCGGTGCAGGGCACAGACCAGCGCGCACAGCAGCGGGGTGGTGGTCATCTGCGCCAGGCCGCGCTGGGAGCGGACGGCGTCCTTGAGCTTCTCCTCCAGCTCGGCCAGGTAGGCGCGTTCCTCGTCCCCGGCGTCCGCGGCGGCGGCGCTGTGCCAGCGGGTGAGGAACACGGAGACGTCCCGGGGCGCCATGGGCTGGACGGTCAGTTCGGTGAAGTGCGAGTCCGCGAGCCAGCCTTCGGGCACGGCGGACGGGCGGGTCGTCACCAGGAAGTGGCTGTCGGGGTAGGCGGCCAGCAGATCGCGCAGCCACCCGGAGGTGCGGGCCCGCTGGTGCTGGGGGACCTCGTCCACGCCGTCGACGAGGACGAGACCGCGGCCGGCGGCGAGCACACCGTCGGCCCAGCCGGGCGGCTGGGCGGCGGCCAGCGGGCAGTTGACCGCGGCGAGGTAGCCCTCGGGGGCGGGCAGCGTCTCGGCCCGGACGAGGGTGCGCAGGCGCAGCACGAACGGCACGCAGCCGCGCAGATGGTCCAGTTCGTCCGGCAGGTCCCCGCGTGCGGCGCCAACGGCCAGCCAGTGCAGCAGCGTTGTCTTGCCGCTGCCCGCGAGTCCCCGGACCAGGACCCGCTGGTAGCCCGCCAGCGCCTGTTCGGCCCTGGCCGCGCGTGCCATGGCCGGGCGGCCGTCGAACGTTCCTCCCGCGAGTTCCAGGCTCAAGTAGGCGGCGTCCAGGGGCCAGTGGGAGCGTTCGGGGCGGGCCAGGTCGAGGCCGATGACGGACAGCTTGCCGAACCGGTGCGCCACGTACTCCCGGTACCGGTTCTCGAACCGTGTCACCGGGTCCTCGGCGGCCTTCGCCGGGGGCAGGGACGCGCGGCGGAGTTCGAGCAACGGCCGGGGGTTGGCGCCCAGCGCGATGCACAGCGCGCTGATCGTGTCCACGCTGGGGACCTTCGGGCCGTTGAGGGCCTGGCTGACCGTCGTCCGGCCCAGCCCCGCCCGGCCGGGGAGGGCGGTCATCGGGATGCGGCGGGCCGCGCGCAGGCGGCGGAGCGTGTCTTTGAGCTCTTCGAGTGCCGCCGCCCGGTGCCCGTCCCCCTGCATCCGTTCATTTTCGTTCAGGCCGAACGGCGGCGCACCGGGTTCGGCGCATCTTCCCGGCATGACTTCCTCACTGGCTCTCTTCCTCTTCGCCGTCCAGGCCGCCGTGCTGTTCGCGCTCCTGATCGGTGCCGTCGCCGGGCTGCTCGCCGCCGTGGGCGGGGCGACCGTGCCGCAGGCGATCGCGCGGGGCGGCGCCGCGTTCGGGGTGGCGCTCACCGTGCTGGCGGCGCTGCTCGGCATCGCAGTCCAGGTCACGGGGACCCAGGCGGACGTGGCGGACCGTGACGAACGGGGCGGCGAGCACCACGGAAGGCTTGAACTAGGGTGATTCCGCAGTGTGTTGGGAACGACGACACAGGTCACGGGGAGTGGGCGCATGGTGCGGTGGGGGCTGATCGTGGAGGAAGTCGTCAGTTGGGGACAAGGCCAGAGGTGGGGAGCGCGGCTCCTCGCCGAGATGGGCGGGACGCGTGAGGAGGCCCTCGCCGCTCTGTGGCACCACGCGTACAGCTACAAGCCCCGGCACCCCACGTCCCCCCAGGGGCGGCTCGTCTTCCGCGAAGCGGACGGCTTCCTCGTGATCAACAAGGGCGCGACGGCTGACTACCCCTGCCGCTTCAAGATCGCCGAGCTTCTGTGGGACACGTCACGTCAGGGCCCCTGGGGGCAGTGAGCCTCTGTGCGTCCTGGCCGCCGCTCCGCTGCTCGGCCTCGGGGTCCCGGTGGGGTCGCCGTAGGATGAGGCGAACCCGATTCCCCGCATCCACCAGGACAATGACGTGACACGCCTCGGCGCATCCGTGCAGCGCGCTTCCGCGCTGCTGGCTCAGGATCTCTCCTCCGACACCATCGTGCGGCAGTTGCTGGAGGAGACCGGCGCCCGGCGTTATCTGGATCTGACGGACCTCTCCCCCGCCGAGCAGGCCGGGCTGATCGCGTCGCGGGCCGTCGACGTGCTGCCGTCCGTCGAGAAGCTCGCCGAGCGGATCGGGAGCAAGGGCGCCCTGCACATCAAGCTCGGCATCGACCCCACGGCCGTGGACGTCCACCTCGGGCACGCGGTGCCGATCATCGTGCTCAGCCGGTTCCAGCGGATGGGCCACGACGTCACGCTGATCATCGGCGACATCACCGCCAAGATCGGTGACCCGTCGGGCCGGTCCAGCGAGCGCCCGCCGCTCACGGACGAGGACATCGCGCGGAACCTGGCCGGGTACCGGTCGCAGGTGAAGCCGTTCTTCGACTTCGAGCGGGTCCGCGTCCGGCACAACAGCGAGTGGCTGGCCGGGGTCACGCTGCCGAAGCTCATCGGCATCCTCTCCCAGGTGTCGGCGTCCGCGCTGCTCCAGCGCGACGACTTCCGCACCCGTCTGGACGCCGGGCACGGGCTGTCGATGTCGGAGCTGATCTACCCCGTCGCCATGGCCATCGACTCCGCGGAGATCGACGCGGACGTGGAGCTGGGCGGCGCGGACCAGTTGCTCAACATCCAGATGGGCCGCCGCGTGATGGAGATCTACGGCCTGGAGCCGCAGATGATCGTCACCATGCCGCTCATCGAGGGCACGGACGGCTCCGGCGCGAAGATGTCGAAGTCGAAGGGGAACTACGTCGCGCTCTCCTCCCCCGCCGATGACGTGTTCGGCAAGGTCATGTCGGTGCCGGACCGGCTCATGGAGCCCTACCTGCGGGCGTGGACCGAGTGGACCGACACCGAGCTGGCGGCGGTGAGCGCGCGGCTGGCGGACGGCTCGCTGCACCCGATGGACCTGAAGAAGGTCCTGGCCGGCGAGGTCGTCGCCGTGCTGCACGGGGTCGAGGCGGCGATGGCGGCGCGCGCCGGTTTCACCGCGCAGTTCTCGCGGAAGAGTTTCACGGATGTCGCCACGCTGCCCGAGGTCGGTCTGGCCGAGCACGGCGGCGAGGGCATCGCGACGGTGCTCAGCAAGGTCCTGGAGTTCACGCCGAGCGCCTCGGCCGCCCGGCGGCTGGCCAAGCAGAACGGCCTGCGGCTGGTGATGGAGACCGGCGGGGACCAGACCTCCGTCGTGCTGCCGGAGGCGGACGCCCTGCGCCCGCTGGGTGAGGTCGTCGCCGAGCAGCTCGCCTCGGCGGGTGGGACGCCGGACGGGATCTACCTCAAGGCCGGCCGCAAGCTGGCGCTGATCCGGGGCTAGCCTGGAGACGGATGGTGGTGGTGGCGATGGCGATGAGCCTGCGACGCAGGACGGCGACCGGGCCGACGGCGGTCTACCGGATCACCCAGGCCCGGCAGAGCCTGGACGACGATGTGCGCGGGCGGCAGCGCCGCTACGTCATCTCGATGCTGATCCGTACCGTGGCGGTGCTCCTCACGGTCCTGCTGTGGCACGTGAGCACGCCGCTGGCGGCCGTGACGCTGGTGCTGGGCGCGGTGCTGCCATACGTGGCGGTGGTGATCGCCAACGCGGGCCGGGAGAACGTGCCGTCGCTGCCCTCCACGCATCTGCCGGGTGCCGCCCGGCGGTCGCTGCCTCCGGGGGGCCCGGTTCCGGCACCCGAAACCGACGCCTGACACCAAGCTCGATGATCACAAATGGAGTTGCGAGTTCCGGCGCGCCGGAGCGGCGTCAAGGTCAGGAAAAGCCCGGCCCAATTCGGACCTTCGGGTGCATCGGTGGGTGCATTGCATGTCATACTTCAAGAGCGCTCCGTATCCCCCGTCGGAGCGACGGACCGACGCCGGGCGGCTCCCCCCGTGGCTGCCCGGCGTCGCCCTTTGTCCGTGATGATTCTGGAGGGGTTCTGTGCCGGATGTGACGAGCGAATCCCCGCGTGACCCGCTGATCTGCTCGGCGAAGGACTGCCGCCGGACGGCCGGGTGGGTGCTCGCCTGGAACAACCCGAAGCTGCACACGCCGGAGCGCCGCAAGACCTGGCTGGCGTGCGAGGACCACCGCGAGCACCTGTCGAAGTTCCTCGGGCTGCGGGGTTTCCTCAAGGACGTCGTGCCGCTCGCCGAGTGGGAGAAGTCAGCCGCCGATCGCTGACATGGGGCGCCGCGGCTGCACGAACGCCGGGTCGTCCAGACCCGAGCCGGCCTTCTTGCCCCACATCGCGGCCTGCCACCGTCGCGCCATCTCCGCGTCGTCCGCGCCGGACCGCAGGGCGCCGCGCAGGTCGGACTCCTCGCGGGCGAACAGGCACGTGCGGACCTGCCCGTCGGCGGTCAGCCGGGTGCGGTCGCAGGTACGGCAGAACGGGCGGGTGACGGAGGCGATGACGCCGACGCGATGCGGGCCGCCGTCGACCAGCCAGCGTTCGGCCGGGGCCGAGCCGCGTTCGGCGTCGTGCTCCGGAGTGAGGGTGAAACGGGTCCGCAGGGACGCCAGGATGTCCCCGGCGGTGATCATGTCCGCGCGCTGCCAGCCGTGCTGGGCGTCCAACGGCATCTGCTCGATGAACCGCAGCTCGTAGCCCCGCTCGACGGCCCAGGCGAGCAGGTCGGGGGCCTCCGTGTCGTTGAGGCCCGGCATCAGCACCGCGTTGACCTTGACGGGAGTGAGCCCGGCGGCCTTGGCGGCGGCCAGGCCGCGCAGCACGTCGCCGTGGCGCTTGCGGCGGGTGATGCGCTCGAAGACGGCGGGGTCGGTGGTGTCCAGCGAGACGTTGACCCGGTCCAGTCCGGCCGCGCGGAGGGCGGTGGCCGTCCGTTCCAGGCCGATGCCGTTGGTGGTCAGGGAGAGCGTCGGCCGGGGCCTGAGCGCGGCGCAGCGGGCGACGATGCCGACCAGGCCGGGGCGCAGCAGCGGCTCGCCGCCGGTGAACCGGACCTCGGTCACGCCGAGCCGCGTGACGGCTATCCCCACCAGCCGGACGATCTCGTCGTCCGTGAGGAGGTCGGGCTTCGCCAGCCAGGACAGCCCCTCCTCCGGCATGCAGTACGTGCAGCGGAGGTTGCACCTGTCGGTCAGCGAGACCCGCAGGTCGGTGGCGGTCCGCCCGTAGGTGTCGAGCAACATGGGGGGCAGCGTACGCGACGCGCGGCCCGGCCGGGAGTTGATCTAGGGAGGATGGGGTGATATAGGGGCCTTCGCCGTTTCCGACGGTGACTCAACTCCGGCCCGTGGTACGGCCGGTGTCGGTGTGGGCACGTATCCTCGGTGACCATGCTCGAAGACCACCAGGCGGCCGTGGCCCGCGTCCCGGCCCAGCAGTCCGACGCCCGGATCTGGCCGGCGGACTATCCGGACGGTTATGCCGTGGTGGACGTCGAGACGACCGGTCTCGCGCGCGAGGACCGCATCGTGTCCGCCGCGGTCTACCGGCTGACGGCCACCGGCGAGGTCGAGGACCACTGGTACACGACGGTGAACCCGCAGCGCGATCCCGGGCCCACCTGGATCCACGGGCTCACGGCCGCGATGCTCGCGGACGCGCCGCTCTTCCCGGAGATCGCCGGGGAGTTCGCGGAGCGGCTGGCGGGCCGGGTGCTCGTCGCGCACAACGCGATGTTCGACTGGTCGATGATCGCCCGCGAGTTCGCGCGGGCCTCCCTGACCGTGCCCGTCGAGCAGCGGCTGTGCACGATCCTGCTGTCGAAGAAGCTGGAACTGCCGCTGCCGAACCACAAGTTGGAGACGCTGGCCGCGCACTTCGGGGTCACGCAGCGGCGCGCGCACCACGCGCTGGACGACGCCAGGGTGCTGGCCGAGGCGTTCCGGCCGAGCCTGCACCGGGCGGCGGCGCGGGGGCTGCGGCTGCCGCTCCTGGCGTGTCTGCCGATCACCGGGTGGACCCAGTCCCCGGCCGGTGCGGAAGGCGCGGAGCGGGCCGCCCGGACGGCGTGGCGGCCCGGGTGGCGGCAGACGCGGCGGCGCCCGCCGTGCCCGCACCCCAACCCCGGGCGGTACGAGCCGGGCGGGCGGCTGACGCAGGGCATGCGGGTCGCCTTTTCGGGTGACACGTCGGTGGAGCGCGACGTGCTGGAGGACCAGGCCGTCGAGGCGGGGCTGCACGTCGCGACGAGCGTGTCGCGGCGGACGAGCCTGCTGGTGAGCAACGACCCGGGGGCGGCGACCACGAAGGTGGCGCGGGCGCGGGAGTACGGCACGCCGATCCTGGACGAGGCGGCGTTCACCCAGCTCCTGCGCGACGTGGCTCCGGCGGCCCCGGCGGCCGGGGACTGAGACCGCTCCGGTACGGTCGGTGGTTGTGTACCGGTTTCTGCTGACCCGGCAGTGGGTGCTCCTCACCCTCGTCGCCCTGGCCATGATCCCGTGCCTGATCTGGCTGGGTTTCTGGCAGCTCCACCGCCACGAGCAGCGGGTGGAGCGGAACGACCTGATCAGCGACAGCCTGTCCGCCGATCCGGTGCCGATGAGCGAGCTGACGACGCCGGGCGGCGCGCCCGACCCCGACGACCGGTACCGGCCGGTGACGGCGACCGGGGTGTACGACACGGACGCCCAGGTGGTGGTCCGGCAGCGGACGAACGAGAACGGCGAGGTCGGGTACTACGTGCTCACGCCGCTGGTGCAGGCGGACGGCACGGGCGTGGTGGTGAACCGGGGCTTCGTGCCCGCGGGTGACGACTACACGCGGCTGCCGGACGTGGCGGAGCCGCCCCGGGGCGAGGTGACGGTGACCGGGCGGCTGATGGCAGACGAGAGCAGCGGGACGACCGGCATCAGGGACCGTGACGGGCTGCCGGACGGCATGATCATGATGATCGACAGCCAGGAGCGGGCCGAGGCGGCGGGCATGCCGATGCTCGGCGGCTATCTGGAGCTGACGGAGACCTCCCCGGCCCCGGCGGACGCGGACGAGCAGCCGGAGTTGCTGCCGGAGCCGGACCACACGGGGATCGGGTCGCATTTCGCCTACGCGATCCAGTGGTGGATGTTCGCCGGGGGCGTGCCGGTGGGCTGGTTCCTGCTGCTGCGACGCGAGGTCCAGGACACGCGGGCCCGCGAGGCGAAGAAGCCCGGCCGGCCCGGAACGCCCGGCGCTGCCGCCCGGCCCGAGGAGTCGGTGGGGGCGACTTCCGCCGGGTGAGCCCCGGGGGCGTGAGCGCGTAAGCGGGCCCCGTGGCAGGCCCGCCGACGTCAGCCCTGGGGAGCGCCGCACGGAGCGCACCTCCGCGGGGCAAGCCCGTCCGCCACGCGGGGAGCGGGCCCCGGAGAGCGCGCTTCCCGGCGCGGGGACGGGGTGCACTGGGGAAGGCCCGGCAGAGCGGCCGGACACACGGGTCCAGCCCCGAGAGCGGGCCCCCGGAGAGTGCTTACCGACGCGGAGAGGGGCCGTCAGGGGGGAAGGCCCGGCAGAGCGGCCGGACACACGGGTCCAGCCCCGAGAGCGGGCCCCCGGAGAGTGCTTACCGACGCGGAGAGGGGCCGCCAGGGGGGAAGGCCCGGCAGACCGGCCGGACACGCAGGCGCCAGCCGCGCGGTCCACGCGACGGTCGCTGTGCGGAACGGAGGCGGGCCTGCGTAGGTAAGGCACGGCGAGGGCGGGGGGCAGCTTCAGCTCACCCGTGCCGGGGAGCGCTTCCCGGCACGGAGACGCGCCGCCGGGGGGAAGGCCCGGCCGGACACGGGGGCGTGACCCGCGCAGCCCACGGGACGGTCGCCGTGCGGCCTGCTGTGGGGAAGGCGCGGCGAAAGGGCGGGGCGGCTTCAGCGCCCCCGTTCCGGGGTGTGTTTCGTGGCGCGGAGGCGGGCCTCAGTGGGGAAGGCCCGGCAGACCGGCCGGACACGCAGGCGTCAGCCGCGCGGTCCACGGGACAACCGCCGACCGGCTTCGCCCCCCGGGGGCACGCCGCATGGAACGGGCCTCCACGGCAGAGACCGGCGCATCCGCCGGGCACACGGGCGCAGCCCTGGAAGCGGGCTTTCGAGAAGTGTTTCGCGGCGCGGGGACGCGCCACCGGGGGGAAGGCCCGGCCGGACACGGGGGCGTGACCCGCGCAGCCCACGGGACGGTCGCCGTGGGGAAGGCACGGCGGGGCGGCTTCAGCTCACCCGTTCCGGGGTGTGTTTCGTGGCGCGGAGGCGGGCCTCAGTGGGGAGGGCCGGGAGGCCGGCGGAGAGGCGGGCGTGGTCGACCGCTTCGGTGCGCAGGCGGTGGACCAGGGTGGCGGGGCTCGCCTGGGGGGTGAGCAGCAGGCCGATCCTTATGCGGGGGCGGTCGCGGCGGCCGATCAGGGTGACCCGGGCGCGGTCGATGCCCGGCAGGGCTTCCGACTCGGCGGCCACCACGTCCTCCATGGCCCGGCCGCGCAGCAGGGCGCCCACGCCGTCGCCGCTGTCGACCAGGATCTCGGTGAGGCGACGCCTGCGGAGCTGGGCCAGCAGCCACCCCAGTGCGAGCAGCACCAGCAGCGCGAGGCCGCCGATGACCACGGGCCACCACCAGCTCTCGCCGCGCCACTGCGTGCGGTCGGCGTGGGTCAGCAGCACGTCCTCTGGGGCGCGCCAGGACCAGCCGTCCGGCATGTCGACGCCCATCCGGTGGGGCACGTCGAGGGCGGCGACGACGGCCGCGAGGCCGGTGCAGAAGAGGACGAGACCGGTCAGGCCGATCAGGACCCGGTTCACGACGCGCAGCATGGTCTCCGGCTTCTCTTTCTGGCTCAGCGCTTCGGCGGGCGGCGGACGTGCACGCTGAGCGCGGGCTGCCGGGCCAGGCCCAGGTCCCTGATGCCCTGCTCGAGCACGGCGTCGAGGTCGGAGCGGACGACGTCCAGCTCCCTGAAGTGCGCCTCGGTGGAGACGCGGACGCGACGGCGGCCGACCGTGACGCGGACCGTCTGGACACCGGAGACCTCCATGGCCCGCGCCTGGAGCACCATGGCGGCGGCGGACCGTTCTATCCCGGCGCGCATCGCGTCGCTCTCCTGCCGCATCGGCAGCAGGCCGCGCAGCCCCGGGGTGACGGCGAGGGCCATGAGCCAGACGCCGATCAGCATGGCGGCGGCGGCGCCCGAGACGACCCACGGGTCGTCGAACGGGCGGGTGGCCAGCTCGTCGGCGAGCCTGCGGCGCCACTCGGCGGCCGGGCGCTCGGCCCGGACGTTCGCGACGTCGTACAGCAGGAGGCCGGACGCCCCGAGGACGACCGTGCCGACGAGGGTCGCCGGCACCCGGCGCACGGACCAGAACCGGCCGGCGGGCCCGTCGCTCCCGCCGTCCGGGTCGAAACGCGCGGCGGAGGTGGCCTGGGACATGCCGCCCGCCTCGGCCTCGGTCTCCTCCGCCGTCGCCGGGATCTTCTCCAGCGTGGGCGCGCCCGTGCCGTCCTCCGGGTCGTGCGCCGGTTCGCTCACTGGACCCTCCCGGAGGTGGCGTCGCCGTGGAAGTGGGCGGAGTGCAGCCGCTCCACGGCGACCAGCACGTCGGAGGTCTCCATTCCGGCCAACTCCCGGACCTTCTCGGTGATATGACGACGAATGGAGCGGCACTGGGCTCCGATGTCGGAAGGGTAGCCCAGCTCGACGGCGACACGGACGCGCGCGAGGCCGCCCGTGCCGTCGCCGCCGGGCGGGCGGCTGATCACGGCGGTGGCCTGCGGCCCGGCGCCACGGTGGCGCGGCGCCGACGCGTCGGCGTCGCCGCGCAGCGCCTCGCGGGCCGCCTGGGCCGCGAGCTTCGCCACGACGCGTTCGGCGATCCGCGTCACGCCGCGGTCCGCCGGCGGCACCGCGACCGCCGCCGCGCCCGGGTCCGCCACGTCGCTCCCGTCCGCCACGCCGGTCACCGCCGCCGGTGGTCGTCGCGGTCCCGGGGACGGAAGAAGTCACCCGGCTCCAGGTCGCCGTCGGCGAACCGGCCCGCGAAGAACCCGATGGTGCCCAGCGACGCCACCAGCAGGAACGCCCCGAAGCCGCCGAAATACCCGGCGAAGCCCAGCGCCATGCCGGCGATCATGCCGACCACAGCCATGCTCATGATGTGCTCCCGCTCCGCTGCCGGCCGCTACTGCAGCGGAGGCCGCTCGTCGTCGTCCTCTTCGCCCTCGGGCAGATTCACGTCGCCCACGTTGATGTTGACCTCGACGACTTCGAGACCGGTCATCCGCTCGACGGCCGCGATGACGTTCTCCCGTACCGTACGGGAAACATCGGCGATGGAAACGCCGTACTCCACAACGATTTCGAGATCGAGAGCGGTCTGCACCTCACCGACCTCGGCCTTCACGCCGCGCGTCGCGGACTTGCTCGCGCCGGGGACCCGGTCGCGGACCGCGCCGAACGTGCGGGCCAGCCCGCTGCCCATGGCGTGGACGCCGACGACGTCCCGCGCCGCCATGCCCGCGATCTTCGCCACCACTCCGTCCGCGATGGTGGTCCGTCCCCGGGTGGCCGGATCGCCGCTGCCGCGGCGGGCCACCTGACGGCCGGGACCGTCGATGGTGGTGGTGTTCGTCCCCTCCGTGCTGGTCTCGGTCACTTCGCCTTCGCCCCTTTCCTGGCGGCGGTCGGGCCCGCCACCCCAATGCCACCCTAAGTGCCCGCACGGACACTCCACGCGATGGCGCATCCCGAACGGGTGGCGGTGGAACGAACCCCCGTCCGGGCGGTCCATGCGTACGAGATGCTGTGTACCCCACTCCGGACGGTTGATGGCGGCCGGGGTAGACGAAGGTGGGCGGACATGGGTTCGGATCCCCTGTTGCGGGAGGTGCGGCGGCAGTTGGGCCTCGGCCGGCTGCTGCCGCTCGGGCTGCCGGAGGACGGCGCCTGGGTGACGGAGCGCGCGGCGGGCGCGGCGCTGCTGCGGGCGGTGGCGGCGCTGCCCGGTGTGCGGGCCGAGGGGCTGCGGATCGGTCCGGCGGGTGACGGGGGCGAGGCCGTGGTGCCGCCGCCGCCGAGCGCGCTGCCGCCGGGGCCGCTGCGGATCGGGGCGAGCGTCGCGGTGGGCGCGGACCGGCCGCTGACCGACTCCGCCGCCGAGGTGCGGGCGGCGCTGACGGCCGCGGCGGACGAGCGGCTGGGGCTCGATGTGGTGGCCGTCGACGTGGAGGTGAGCGGCCTGCTGCCCCAGGCGCCGCCGCCGGACGTGGCCGCCGCCCCGGAGCCGCCCGCGCCGGGCGTGGGGCCCGCGTCGGGCACGGGCGCGGCGGTGGCGGCGGCGGTGCTGGCCGTTCCCGGCGTGCTGGGCCTGTCCGGCGCGGTGGGCGGCCCGTCGCGCGGCGTGGAGGTCACGGCCGGAGGCGTCCGCGTGCAGCTCACGGCCGACGCGTCGCGCCGCGCCGTGGACGTGGCCCGGGCCGCCGCCTCGGCGGTGACGGCGGTGACGGAGGCCCCGGTGACCGTGCTGATCGGGGAGATCCGCGCACCGGCCTGAGCGGACCGTTACTCGGCGAAGCCGGCCAGGTCGCGGAGGCGGCGGGCCTGGGCGGCTCGTTCCGCCGCGCGCTGGGCGTCGTAGGTGCGCTCCGGGGCCGCGCGCAGCAGGGCCTTCGTCTCGATCAGGGCGTCGCGGGGCGCGGCGATGAGGGCGGCGACCAGGTCGTCGGTCGCGGCGGTGAGGTCGGCGGCGGGGACCACGATGTTGGCCAGGCCGATGCGTTCGGCCTCGGCGGCGTGCACGAAGCGGCCCGTCGCGCAGATCTCCAGGGCGCGGGCGTAGCCCACCAGGGAGACCAGGGGGTGGGTGCCGGTCAGGTCGGGGACCAGGCCGAGGGACGTCTCGCGCATGGAGAACTGGGCGTCGTCGGCACAGACCCGCAGGTCGCAGGCGAGGGCGAGCTGGAATCCGGCGCCCACCGCGTGGCCCTGGACCGCCGCGACGGTCACCAGATCGTTGCGGCGCCACCAGGTGAACGCCTCCTGGTAGGTGGCGATGGTCGCGTCGAGAACGTCGTCGCTCTCACGCGCCAGCTCGATGAAGTTCAGCTCGCCGTCGATGCCTTCGGGCGTGAACGCGCGGCGGTCGAGCCCGGCGGAGAAGGAGGCGCCCTCGGCGCGGAGGACGACGACGCGGACGTCGCCGGGCAGGATCCGGCCGGTCTCGGCCAGGGCCCGCCACAGCGCCGGGGTCTGGGCGTTGCGCTTGGCGCCGTTGGCGAGCGTGACCGTCGCCACGGCCTTGTGGACGGTGACGCGCACGCCGTCCCTGTCGAGCAGGCTCATCGGGGCCCCTCCGTGAGTTACTCAGCGGTAATTTCTGTCCGCAGAGTAACCCGTCGGCGCGCGTCGCGCGTCAGGGGGTCGGGGCGGCCTTCTTGCCGCGCGTGGCGCCGCCACGGCCGCGGAGGGTCACATCGGCCTCGCTGAGCATGCGGTGCACGAAGCCGTACGACCGGCCGGTCTCCTCGGCCAGCGCGCGGATACTCGCGCCCGACTCGTACTTACGCTTCAAATCCGCGGCGAGCTGCTCGCGCGCGGGGCCGGTCACCCGGCTGCCCTTCTTCAGAGTCTCGGCCACCCGTGCCTCCTCATGGAAGTGCGCTCTGGACTCTCATGATCACCCCTATCCATCTTCCTGGCCACCCATTCGTACACGTCCATACGACAAGCGGACCGCAGACTCCGCTTACGGCCGGGGCAAACGGGTCCCCAGCCCCCCGTCCGGGACGGCGAAGGCGCAGGTCAACGCGGTGCCAGGGCGCGCCCCGGCGCCGTCGCGGCGACACGCCGGGATACGTCGGCCCTCACTCAGATGACTGATCAAGCGTGGGCCGAATGATCCACCGGGCATGATCACAAACGACGGACCCCGGGGGGCTCAAGCGAGGGCGACCAGATCGGCGTAGTCGGCGCTCCACAGGTCCTCGACGCCGTCCGGGAGCAGGATGATCCGTTCCGGCTGGAGCGCGTCCACGGCGCCCTCGTCGTGCGTGACGAGGACGACCGCGCCCGTGAAGCCGCGCAGCGCGCCGAGGATCTCCTCGCGGCTGGCGGGGTCGAGGTTGTTGGTCGGCTCGTCCAGCAGCAGCACGTTGGCGGAGGAGACCACCAGGGTCGCCAGCGCCAGGCGGGTCTTCTCGCCGCCGGACAGGACCCCGGCCGGCTTGTCCACGTCGTCGCCGGAGAAGAGGAACGAGCCGAGCGTCTTGCGCACCTCCACCATGTCCAGGTCGGGGGCGGACGACCGCATGTTCTCCAGCACGGTGCGGTCGGGGTCGAGGGTCTCGTGCTCCTGCGCGTAGTACCCCAGCTTCAGGCCGTGGCCGGGCGTGACCTGGCCGGTGTCGGGCTTCTCGACACCGGCGAGCAGCCGCAGCAGCGTCGTCTTGCCCGCGCCGTTGAGGCCGAGGATGACGACGCGGGAGCCCTTGTCGATGGCGAGGGAGACGTCGGTGAAGATCTCCAGCGACCCGTACGACTTGGACAGGCCCTCGGCGGTGAGAGGGGTCTTGCCGCACGGCGCCGGGTCGGGGAAGCGGAGCCGGGCGACCTTGTCGGCCTGGCGCTCGGACTCCAGGCCCGACAGCAGCCGCTCGGCGCGGCGGGCCATGTTCTGCGCGGCGACCGCCTTGGTGGCCTTGGCGCGCATCTTGTCGGCCTGGGCGTTGAGGGCGGCGGCCTTCTTCTCGGCGTTGGCGCGCTCGCGCTTGCGGCGCTTCTCGTCGGCCTCGCGCTGGATCTGGTACTGCTTCCAGCCCATGTTGTAGACGTCGATCTGGGACCGGGCGGCGTCCAGGTAGAACACCTTGTTGACGACGGTCTCGATCAGGGCGATGTCGTGGGAGATGACGACCAGGCCGCCGCGGTAGGTCTTGAGGAAGTCCCGCAGCCAGACGATGGAGTCGGCGTCGAGGTGGTTCGTCGGCTCGTCGAGGAGCAGCGTGTCGGCGTCCGAGAACAGGATGCGGGCCAGCTCGACGCGGCGGCGCTGGCCACCGGAGAGCGTGTGCAGGGGCTGGCCCAGTACCCGGTCGGGCAGGCCGAGGCTGGCGGCGATGGTGGCGGCCTCGGCCTCGGCCGCGTAGCCGCCGCGGGTGAGGAACTCGGTCTCCAGCCGCTCGTACTTCTTCATCGCGCGGTCCTGGACGGCGCCCTGGCCGCTGGCCATGAGCTGCTCGTTCTCGCGCATGCCGCGCAGGACGCTGTCCAGGCCGCGGGCGGCGAGGATGCGGTCGCGGGCGAGGATGTCGAGGTCACCGGTGCGCGGGTCCTGCGGCAGGTAGCCGACCTCTCCGCCGCGGGTGATGGTGCCGGCGGCCGGGGTGCCCTCACCGGCCAGGCACTTGGTCAGGGTGGTCTTGCCGGCGCCGTTGCGGCCGACGAGGCCGATGCGGTCGCCGGTGGCGATGCGGAAGGACGCGGACTCGATGAGGATGCGGGCTCCGGCGCGCAACTCGATGCCGGTGGCGGTGATCATGGACGGACTCCAGAGGCGGGCGGGACTGGACGTACGGGCCTGCGGGCTGCGGGGGTACGTCCGCTAGTGCGCGATGTGCGGTGTGTCCGTGTCCATGCGAAGCATTCTAACGGCGTGGCGCAACGCGTTTTCCGCGCGCGGCCGGGTGCGCGGCGGGGAGCGCGGAGGAGCGGTTGTTCCCTATATACATCTGACGCCGCCCACGAAGTGGATAGGGTAGCTCTTGTCGTGCCCCCCATTCCTGAAGAAACAGATGCCCCTGCCCGTTTGCGCACGAGCCTTTCACATCCACCTAATCAATCCGCATCCTCGACGCCGCCCCCCAGCCCTCCGTCACCGAACTGGTCGACGAGATCCGCGTCTGCGGCCACCCCCGCACCTGGACGGTGCGGGGGTGGCCGCAGACGCGGATCTCGTCGACCAGTTCGGTGACGGAGGGCTGGGGGGCGGCGTCGAGGTGGTCGAGCAGCAGGTGCTCGGCGCCGTGCTCGTGGGCGGCGGAGGCGGTGTCCACCCAGAGCCAGGTGGCCTCGGCGCGGGTGAGGACGTCCAGCGGGTCGTCGGTGGCGTCGCGCGGGTCGCCCGCCTCGTGGTCGGCCAGCCACAGCAGCGCGTACGGGCGCAGGACGGGTTCGGCGGCGGCGGTCCGTATCGCGGGCAGGGCGGGCGCGCCGACGACGCGCAGGGCCTCGAAGGCGAGGCCGCGGATCAGGGCGTCCTCGCCGCGGGCGGCGTCGAGCAGCTCGGTGACGGCCGGGCCGGTGGGGCGGGCGGCGAGCCAGGCGCGGTACTCGGCGCGGGCCGGGCCGGGGGTGAGGCTGGCGCAGCCGCGCAGCATGGCGACGGCGGACTGTTCGATGTTCCCGGCCGGGCTCTGGGCGGCGATGCAGATGTGTTCGAGCTTGGTCCACATGGCCCAGCTCCCCAGCTCGGTGAGGCGGGCCCGTACGGGCTGCCGGCCGCGTGCGTGGGGGGGGAGGGCGCCGACCGAGGCGAGGGCGTCCCGGGCCCAGCCGAGGGGGCGGACGAGTTCGTCGGGGGGGGCCGTCGTTATGCCCCGGGGGTCGTGCGGGTCGGCCGGCCGGGCCGGGTCGGCGGCCGGATCGCGGTCGGCGCGCAGTTCCTTGATGCGCTGGAGGAGCAGGGCGATCAGGCCCGCCGCGGTGACCGGTCCGTCGGAGAGCTGCATCACGGACAGGAGCTGCGGGACGGCGGCGACGACGTCGGCCACCGTGCCGGGGTCGGCGTCCGGTGGCGCGGGGCGGGCCAGGGACCAGGCGTCGAAGAGGGCTACCCAGCCGCGCAGGGCCGCCGTGTCGTCGCGGTGCCAGGCCCGCAGCCGCCAGCCGGCGCGGACCCCGCCGTCGGCGGCGTCGGGGGCCTGCTCGATCAGGCCGGCGAGGCGGGCGCGTCCCCACTGGTCCCGGACCGCGTTCCGGGTCAGGCCGAGGTCCGCCGCGGCCTGGTCGGCGGCGGCCTCCGGCGAGCGGCCGGTGCGCTGCGCCCAGTGGGCGAGGCGGACCGCGTCGGTCAGGAGCGCGCGGGCCTGGCGGGCGAGCTGGTCCTGCGGGGCGACGCCCCGGGGCGGTGGGGCGGGAGTACGTCTGCCGAGGGGCGTGCGCCGGTACGCGGCGGCGCGCTGTTGAGGCGTTTGTGGGACAAGTCGCAACCGGGGCTCACGCGGAGTTCGGGACGTCACGTGAGCAGTTTCACCGCTGGGGCCGCGAAAGCCCAAACCTCCCGCTCGGCGGCTCACATGAGAGGCGTGAGGAAACGGCGCAGGCGCTCCTCGTAGGCGGCCGGGTCGGCGTTCCACATGGCCGCGTGCTCGGCGTGCGGGACGGTGTGGAGGGGGACGGCCTCGGGGTGGGCGGCGGCCATCTCGCGGGAGGTCCGCCAGGGCGCGACGGTGTCGTCGGGGCCGTGGAAGATCATGACCGGGAGGGGCGCGCCGCCGTGGCCGGGGGGGTGGCCGGAGGGCCGGTCCCCGGTGTCGAGGCCGAAGCCGCCGTTGGCGGCGCCGAGGGCGAACGGCAGGAGCGGGCCGGGCACGCCGCGTTCGGACGCCAGGGAGCGGAAGGTCGCGGCGGGGGCCAGGACGGGCGAGTCGAGGACGAGGCCCGCGACGCGCTGGTGGGGCGGGGGCTGGACGGCGGGGCGCAGGGCCATGGTGGCGCCGGTGGACCAGCCGTGGAGGACGACGCGTTCGGCGCCGTACCGGAGGGCGTAGCGGACGGCGGCCTCGGCGTCGTGCCACTCGGTGGCGCCGAGGTGGTGGACGCGGTCGCCGGGGCGGGGTGCTCCGGCGTCGCCCCGGTAGGCGGGGATCAGGACCGGGAAGTGGTGCGCGTGGAGGAACGGGAGCAGGTTCAGGGGGTGTTCGCGGGTCGCGCCCAGGCCGTGCAGGGCGACGACCCAGGTGGTGCGCGGGCCGGGCACGAACCAGGCGGGCAGCGGGCCGTTGTCGCCGGGGACGGACACGTCGGTGAACGGGATGTCCAGGGCCGTGCGCGGGTCGCCGGTGTGCAGGCGGGGCGTGAGCTCGACGGTGGAGCCGGGGGTGAGGTCGCCGCTCTCCAGGGTGCGGACGACGGTGTCGGGGCCGCCGAACACGTCGCCGATGACCGGGCCGGCGATCGCGTGCCGGTCCGGGGCGGTGAGGCCGTAGACGCCGGGGCGTTCGGACCGGACGGTGCGGGTGAGGGTGACGCGGCCGGGGCCGGTGGCGTGCACGGTGAGCCGTTCCCGCCCGAATCCGGCGGGCCGTGGCGGCTGCGAGGCCCCCAGGGCGGCCCCGGCGGCCCAACGGCCGGCGGCGACCGTGGCCACGGCCGCTCCGGCACCCAGCAGTGTGGTGGCGGCCATGGCCGCCGTCGTGTGCCGACGCATGCACTCCAGCATGGGCGCACCGGGCGGACTCCGCCATTCGGGCGGGGTCAGCGGGTCTGGCCGTAGTGGCGGAGCTTGCGCGCCACCTTCGTCAGCTCCTCCGGGGGGAGCAGGGTGGGGGTGCGGCCGGGGATCGCGGCGGCGGTGAGCCAGAGGCGGGACATCCACTCCAACTGGGCCGTGTTGTCGTACGCCTGGCGCAGGCCGTGGCCGTGGACGATCGTGCCGTGGTTGCGCAGGAGGCAGCCGGTGCGGTCCTCCAGGGCCGTGAGCATGTGCGCGGCGAGTTCCTCGCTGCCGTACGTGGCGTAGGGGGCGACGCGGACCGGGCCGCCGAGGGCGGCGGTCATGTAGTGGACGGCGGGGAGTTCGTCCACGAGCGTGGAGACGGCCGTCGCGTGCACCGCGTGGGTGTGGACGACGGCGGTGGCGTCCGTGGCGCGGTAGATCGCCAGGTGCATGGGCAGTTCGCTGGTCGGGGCGAGGGTGCCGGCGCGGGGGCGGCCGGTGAGGTCCACGGCGAGGAGGTCGGTGGGGCCCAGGCGGTCGTAGGGGACGCCGGACGGGGTGACGAGGACGGTGTCGTCCACGCGGACCGACAGGTTTCCCGAGGTGCCGACGACGAGGCCCTCGGTGACGGTCCGGCGGGCGTGGGCGACGAGTTCGCGCCAGGCGTCGCGCCACGCGGACGGGACTTTCGGGCGGGGAGCGATCCGATGCCGCCAGTTCATCTTTCGTTCACCTGTTCACCTTACGTTAACGGCGTTTGTCACCCCGCCCGCCGAACGATTGTCCGGGTATATGGAACACATCACGCTGTTGATCGCGATCGTGCTCATCACCGCTCTGGCCTTCGATTTCACCAATGGCTTCCACGACACGGCCAATGCCATGGCCACCACGATCTCGACCGGCGCCATGCGGCCCAAGGCCGCCGTGGCCATGTCGGCGGCGCTGAACCTGCTCGGCGCCTTCCTGTCGGTCGAGGTCGCGCGGACGATCTCCGGCGGCATCATCGACGAGGAGGCGGGCGTCCAGCCCGAGGGGATCTTCGCCGGGCTGGCCGGGGCCATCGTATGGAACCTGCTGACGTGGCTGGCGGGCCTCCCCTCCAGTTCCTCGCACGCGCTGTTCGGCGGCCTGATCGGCGCGACGCTGGCCTCGGTCGGCACCGGCGCCGTCAACGGGGACGCCGTCGTCACCAAGGTCCTCGTACCGGCCGTGGCCGCGCCGCTGGTCGCCGGGGGCGCGGCGCTGCTGGCGACGCGCCTGACGTACCGCGTCACGCGCGGCGCCGACGAGAAGGCCGCCGCCAAGGGGTACCGCACGGGCCAGATCGCCTCCGCCGCGCTCGTCTCCCTCGCCCACGGCACGAACGACGCGCAGAAGACGATGGGCGTGATGACGCTGGCGCTGATCGCCGGCGGCGCGCTGGCCCCCGGTTCCGACCCGCCGGTGTGGGTGATCGCGTCGGCGGGCGCCGCGATCGCGCTGGGCACGTACCTCGGTGGCTGGCGCATCATCCGCACGATGGGCAAGGGCCTCACCGACATCCAGCCCGCGCAGGGCTTCGCCGCCCAGACCAGCGCGGCCACCACGATCCTCGCCTCCTCGCACATGGGGTTCGCGCTCTCCACCACACAGGTCTGTTCCGGCGCGGTGCTCGGCTGCGGTCTGGGCCGCGAGGGGGCCGTGGTCCGCTGGTCCACGGCGACGCGCATGGTGGTCGCGTGGGGGCTGACGCTGCCGGCCGCCGGGCTGATCGGCGCGGCGGGCGCGCTGCTGGCGGAGCGTGGCGACTGGGGTGTGGGCGTGGTCGCGGCGCTGCTCGTCGGGGCCTCGGCCGGGATCTGGGTGCTGTCCCGGCGCCGGCCGGTGGACCACTCGAATGTGAACGACGTGGCGGACTCTGCCGGTTCGGGGCCCGGCGGGTCCGGGGCGGCGGCCGTTCCCGGGCCGGTGCGGGTCGTCATCCCGGCGCCCGCCGCTCCCGCCGCTCCCGCCGCTCCTTCCGTCGCCGCTCCCGCTGCCGCTCCGGAGGTGTCGCTGTGACGGTGGACTGGGCCACGCTCGGCCAAGTGATTGTCGTCTCGGTGGTGCTGACCGTGGCCGTGGTCGGCCTGTTCTCCGTCGGCATCCGCACCGGAGGCGCCAAGTCGCCGCTGCGCTCGGCCGGTTACCTCTGTTTCACGGCGTGTGCCGCCGCCGTGGGATACGGCATCTGGATCGTCGCGACCTGACCCGTGGGCCGGAAGCGGCTTCAACAGGGAGTTGACGCCGCTTCCGGCCCATGGTGGACTCATCGATGCCAAACGGCGGCAGGAGAGGAAGCCGGGGTGAATCCGGCGCGGTCCCGCCACTGTCACCGGGGAGTGCTCCCCCACCCGAACGTCACGGTCCCGCCTGGGGCTGGAAGGCCGGGGGATAGCGCCGATCCGGAAGCCAGGAGACTCTCACCGCCGGTCACGTCGAACCAGGGCGCGGACCCTGAGTGAGGACACACCGCCATGACTGGCCCCTTCTTCCTGGTCTCCCCGCGCCCGCGGCGGCCTCGCCGTGCCGCCGTGCCCGTCCGGGGTGCGACGGAGGCCGGCTGACCTCATGCGCGCCTCTCATGCGACGGCGTACGGCCTGGCCCTCGGCTTTCTCGGCGATCTCCTGACCGGTGACCCGCGCCGGGGACATCCCGTGGCCGCCTTCGGCCGCGCCGCCGCCGCCCTCGAACGTCACCTGTGGCGCGACCCCCGCGCCGCCGGGGTGCTGCACGCCGCGCTGTGCGTCGGCGGAACGGCCGCCGGTGCGGCGGCGCTCGCCGGGCTCGCGCGCGGGCGCGCGGGGCGCGGGGCGGTGACGGCCGTCACCGCGTGGGCCGTTCTGGGTGGCACGAGCCTGGTGCGGGAGGCGCGCGGTATCGGTGACGCGCTGGCGGCCGGAGACGTGGCGCGGGCACGGGAGTTGCTGCCCCGGCTGTGCGGGCGCGATCCGCGGGCCCTGGACGAACCGGCCCTGGCGCGGGCCGTGGTGGAGTCGGTGGCGGAGAACACGTCGGACGCGGTGGTCGGTGCCCTGGTGTGGGGCGCGCTCGCCGGGGTGCCGGGGCTCGCCGCGTTCCGCGCGGTCAACACCCTGGACGCGATGGTCGGCCATCGTTCGCCCCGCTACCGGCGGTTCGGCTGGGCCTCGGCCCGGCTGGACGATCTGGCGGGCTGGCCGGGTGCCCGGCTCACCGCCGTTCTGGCGACCCTGGCCGGGCCCCGGCCGCGGGACGCCGCGCGGGCCTGGCGGGCCGACGGGCACCGCCACCCGAGCCCCAACGCGGGCCCGGTGGAAGCGGCGTTCGCGGGAGCGCTGGGCGTCCGGCTGGGCGGCACGCTCTCCTACGCCGGGCGGGTGGAGCACCGCCCGGTGCTCAACTCCCCCGGGCGGGCGGTGGAGATCGCGGACATCGACCGCGCGGTCCGCCTCTCGCGCCGGGTCGCGGTCCTGACTCTCGCCGCGTGCTGCGCGGTGAGCCATCTGCGGGAGGAGCGAAGGTGAACGACACCGGCCGGCGCGGAGGCGCGCTGCTCGTCGCCGGCACCACGTCCGACGCGGGGAAGAGCGTCGTCACCGCCGGGATCTGCCGGTGGCTCGCCCGGAAGGGCGTGCGGGTGGCGCCGTTCAAGGCGCAGAACATGTCGCTCAACTCGTTCGTCACCCGCGACGGCGCCGAGATCGGCCGGGCGCAGGCCATGCAGGCCGCCGCCGCCCGTGTCGAGCCGAGCGCGCTGATGAACCCGGTGCTGCTCAAACCCGGCAGCGACCGCGGCAGTCAGGTCGTCCTGCTGGGCCGGCCGGTCGGCGAGGTCACCGCCCGCGGCTACCACACCGGGCGCCGGACCCGGCTGCTGCCGACCGTCACCGACTGCCTCGACCGACTCCGCGCCACGCATGACGCGGTGATCTGCGAGGGCGCGGGCAGCCCGGCCGAGATCAACCTGCGCAGCGGCGACATCGTCAACATGGGCCTGGCACGCGCCGCCGGGCTGCCGGTCGTGGTCGTCGGGGACATCGACCGGGGCGGCGTCTTCGCCTCCTTCTTCGGCACCACCGCCCTGCTGTCCGCGGCGGACCAGCGGCTGATCGCGGGCTACGTCGTCAACAAGTTCCGTGGCGACCCGACCCTGTTGACGCCGGGACTGGACATGCTGCGCGGGCTGACCGGGCGGCCGGTCCTCGGGGTACTCCCCCACCGGAACGGCCTGGGCATCGACGAGGAGGACGGGCTGCGGATGTCGCTGCGCGGCACCGTCCGCGAGACCAGCGCCGCCCCGCCGCACGGCCGGGACGTGCTGCGGGTCGTCGTCGTCGCCATCCCGCTGATGTCGAACTTCACCGACGTGGACGCCCTGGCCGCCGAGCCGGGCGTCGCCGTCCGGTTCACCGACCGGCCGGAGGAACTCGCCGACGCGGACCTCGTGGTGATCCCCGGCACCCGGGGCACCGTCCGGGCGCTGGCCTGGCTCAGGGAACGCGGCCTGGCCGGCGCCCTCGCGCGGCGCGCCGCCGAGGGGCGGCCGGTGCTGGGGATCTGCGGCGGCTTCCAGATCCTCGGCGAGACCATCGAGGACGACGTCGAGTCCCGGGAGGGCCGGGTCGAAGGACTGGGCCTGCTGCCGGTCCATGTGCGGTTCGAGCCCGGCAAGACCCTGGCCAGGCCGTCCGGCCGGGCCCTCGGTCACCCCGTGGAGGGCTACGAGATCCACCATGGCGTCGCGGACGTCCGGGGCGGCGAGCCGTTCCTCGACGGCTGCCGCGCCGGGTCCGTGTGGGGCACCCACTGGCACGGCTCGCTGGAGAGCGACGACTTCCGCCGGGCGTTCCTGACCCGGATCGCGGCGGACACCGGCCGGGCGTTCGTCCCGGCCCCGGACACCAGCTTCGGCGCGCTGCGCGAGGAGCAGCTCGACCGGCTGGGCGATCTCATCGAGGAACACGCCGACACCGCCGCCCTGTTGCGGCTCATCGAGGAGGGCGTCCCCGACGGCCTCCCCTTCATCCCGCCGGGAGCGCCATGACGACCGTGCTGCTGCTGTCCACCGCCGACACCGATCTGCTGGCCGCCCGCGCCTCGGGCGCCGACTACCGCATCGCCAACCCCTCCCGGGTGGACGCCGGTTCGGATCTGCCCACGCTGCTGGCGGGTGCGGCCCTCGTCGTGGCGCGGCTGCTGGGCGGGCTGCGGGCCTGGGAGGACGGCGGCGCCGCCGTTCTCGGCTCCGGGCTGCCGGCCGTGCTGCTGGGCGGCGAGTCCACGCCGGACGCCGAGTTGATGGCGGCCTCCACGGCGCCCGCCGGGGTGGTCGCCGAGGCGCTGGCGTATCTGGTGGCGGGCGGCCCGGAGAATCTCGCGGAGCTGGCGCGTTTCCTGTCCGACACGCTGCTGCTGACCGGCCACGGCTTCGCGCCGCCCCGGCCCATGCCCGCGTTCGGCACCCACGGGGCCCGCGCGCACAAGCCGGACCGGCCGACCGTGGGCGTGCTGTTCTACCGGGCGCACGAACTGGCGGGCAACACCGCGTTCGTGGACACGCTGTGCGACGCGCTCGAGGAACACGGCGCCAACGCCCTGCCGGTGTACTGCGGTTCGCTGCGCGGCGCCGACCCCGGGCTGTACGAGCTGCTGGGCCGGGCGGACGCGCTGGTCGCCACGGTGCTGGCGGCGGGCGGCAAGAGCGGCGGGGGCGACGAGGCGTGGGACGTCGGCGCGCTGGCCGAGCTGGACGTGCCCGTGCTCCAGGGCCTGTGCCTGACCGGTTCGCGCGCCGCGTGGGAGGAGTCCGACGCGGCGCTGTCCCCGATGGACGCGGCGATGCAGGTGGCGATCCCGGAGTTCGACGGGCGGCTGATCACCGTGCCGTTCTCGTTCAAGGAGGACGGCCCGGACGGTGTCCCGGTCTATGTCGCGGACCCCGAACGGGCCGGGCGCGTCGCGGGGATCGCCGTCCGGTACGCGGCGCTGCGGCACAAGCCGAACAGCGACAAGCGCCTCGGGCTGGTCTTCACCGCCTACCCGACGAAGCACTCCCGTGTCGGCAACGCCGTCGGCCTGGACACCCCCGCCTCGGCGGTCCGGCTGCTGACGGCGCTGGCGGAGGCCGGGTACACGATCGGGGACCACCCGGGCGAGGGCGACGAGCTGATCCACCGGCTCATCGCGGCTGGCGGTCACGACGTGGAGTGGCTCACCGAGGAGCAACTCGCCGCCGCCGAGGCGCGGGTGCCGCTCGATGACTACGTGGCCTGGTTCGAACGGCTCGATCCGGAGCTGCGGGACGCGATGCGGGAGCACTGGGGCGAACCGCCGGGCTCGCTGTACGTGGACGGCGGTGACATCGTGCTGGCGTGCCTGCGGTTCGGGAACGTGGTGCTGATGATCCAGCCGCCGCGCGGCTTCGGCGAGAACCCGATCGCCATCTACCACGACCCCGACATGCCGCCGTCCCACCACTACCTGGCCGCGTACCGCTGGCTGGACCACACCTTCGGCGCCGACGCCGTGGTGCATCTCGGCAAGCACGGCACGATGGAGTGGCTGCCCGGCAAGGGGCTGGGGCTGTCGCGGAGTTGCGCGCCGGACGCGGTGCTCGGCGAACTGCCGCTGGTGTACCCGTTCATCGTCAACGACCCGGGCGAGGGCACCCAGGCCAAGCGGCGCGGTCACGCCACGGTGGTGGACCATCTGGTCCCGCCGATGGCGCGCGCCGACTCCTACGGGGATCTCGCGAAGCTGGAGCAACTGCTCGACGAGTACGCGCTGGTGAGCGACCTGGACCCGGCGAAGGCGCCGGCGGTGCGGGCCCAGATCTGGACGCTGGTGCGGGCGGCGGAGCTGCACCGGGACCTGCACGTGGAGGAGCAGCCGGACGAGGACGAGTTCGACGAGTTCGTGCTCCATCTCGACGGCTGGCTCTGCGAGATCAAGGATGTGCAGATCCGCGACGGCCTGCACATCCTGGGCGCCGGCCCGGAGGGCGAGGCGCGCGTCAATCTCGCGCTGGCGGTGCTGCGTTCGGCCCAGGTCTGGGGTGGCGTGGCCGGGGCGCTGCCCGGGCTGCGGGCGGCGCTGGCCGCGCATCACGGGCTGGTCGAGGCCGAGTTGCTGGCGGAGCCGGGGGCGCGGCTGGCGGTGCCGGAGGCGCTGGGCGAGGGCCGGACCGCGTCCGACGCCGTCGATCTGCTGGAGGGCGTCGCGCGCCGGGTCGTGGAGGCGATGGAGGCGCGCGGCTGGGCGCGGGAGGCGGCGGGGCCCGCCGTGCGGGAGGCGGTCGGCGCCGATGTGCCCGAGGCCGTGCGGGTCCTGGAGTTCGCGGCGGACGAGGGGATCCCGCGGCTGGCGCGGACGAGCGACGAGATCACGCACGTGCTGCACGCACTGGAGGGCGGTTACGTCCCGGCCGGGCCGTCGGGGTCGCCCACGCGCGGCCTGGTCAACGTGCTGCCGACGGGCCGGAACTTCTACTCCGTCGATCCCAAGGCCATCCCGTCGCGGCTGGCGTGGGACGTGGGCAGCGCGCTGGCGGACTCGCTGCTGGCGCGGCACCTGGCCGACCACGGCACCTACCCGGCGTCGGTGGGGCTGACGGTGTGGGGCACGTCCTGCATGCGGACGCAGGGCGACGACATCGCGGAGATCCTGGCGCTGCTGGGCTGCCGCCCGGTGTGGGACGACGCGTCGCGGCGGGTGACCGGCTTCGGGGTGGTGCCGGCCGAGGAGTTGGGGCGGCCGAGAATCGATGTCACGGTCCGTATCTCGGGGTTCTTCCGTGACGCGTTCCCCCATGTGGTGGCGCTGATCGACGACGCGGTGCGGGCGGTCGCGGAGCTGGACGAGCCGGCCGGGACCAACTTCGTGCGGGCGCACGCCGACGAGGACACCGCCCGGCACGGTGACCGGCGGCGGGCCACGTCCCGGATCTTCGGCTCCAAGCCGGGCGCGTACGGCGCGGGCCTGCTGCCGCTGATCGACGCGCGGAACTGGCGGGACGACGCCGACCTGGCCGAGGTGTACGCGGTCTGGGGCGGCTACGCGTACGGCCGCGGGCTGGACGGGCGCCCGGCGCGCGGCGACATGGAGACGGCGTTCCGCCGCATCCAGGTCGCGGCGAAGAACGTGGACACGCGGGAGCACGACATCGCGGACGCCGACGACTACTTCCAGTACCACGGCGGCATGGTCGCGATGGTGCGCCACCTCACCGGGGAGTCGCCGGAGGCGTACATCGGCGACAGCGCGGTGCCGGACCAGGTGAGGACCCGGACGCTGAGCGAGGAGACCAACCGGGTGTTCCGGGCCCGCGTCGTCAACCCCCGCTGGATGGCCGCGATGCGGCGCCACGGCTACAAGGGCGCCTTCGAGATGGCCGCCACCGTCGACTACTTGTTCGGCTACGACGCGACAGCGGGCGTCGTGGACGACTGGATGTACGAGAAGCTCGCGGCGGAGTACGTCTTCGACCCGGAGAACCGGGAGTTCATGAAGAAGTCCAACCCGTGGGCGCTGCGCGGCATCACGGAAAGGATGCTGGAGGCCGCCGACCGGGGCCTGTGGGCCGAGCCGGACCGGGAGACGCTGGACCGGCTGCGTCGGACCTACCTCGAACTCGAAGGCGACCTGGAGGGCGACGCATGACCAGCGCTTACCCGTTCACCGCGATCGTCGGCATGACCGATCTGCGGCTCGCCCTGCTGCTCAACGCGGTGTCCCCCGCCGTGGGCGGGGTGCTGGTGCGGGGCGAGAAGGGCACCGCCAAGAGCACGGCCGTGCGGGCGCTTTCGGCGCTGCTGCCGCCGGTGGAGGTCGTGGCGTGGTGCCGGTTCTCCTGCGCCCCGGCCGCGCCCGACCCCGGCTGCCCGGACGGGCCGCACCCGGCCGAGGGGAACGCGACCACCCGGGCCGCGCGGCTGGTGGAACTGCCGGTCGGCGCGAGCGAGGACCGGCTCGTCGGGGCGCTGGACATCGAACGGGCCCTGGCCGAGGGCGTGAAGGCGTTCGAGCCGGGGCTGCTGGCCCAGGCGCACCGGGGCGTGCTGTACGTGGACGAGGTGAACCTGCTCAGCGACTTCCTGGTGGACTCGCTGCTGGACGCCGCCGCCATGGGCACCGCCTACGTCGAACGCGAGGGCGTCTCCGTCCGGTACGCCTCGCGTTTCCTGCTGGTCGGCACCATGAACCCCGAAGAGGGCGAGTTGCGCCCGCAGTTGCTGGACCGCTTCGGGCTGACCGTCGAAGTCGCCGCGTCCCGCGAGACCGACGAGCGGGTGGAGGTCGTACGGCGCCGCCTCGCCTACGACGACGACCCGGACGGGTTCGCCGCGCGGTGGGCGGACGACGAGGAGGCGCTGCGGCAACGGATCGCCGCCGCGCGGGCGTTGCTGCCCTCGGTGCGGCTGGGTGACGCGGCGCTGCGGCAGATCGCGGCGACGTGCGCGGCGTTCGAGGTGGACGGCATGCGCGCCGACATCGTGATGGCGCGCACCGCGACCGCGCTGGCGGCGTGGGCGGGCCGGACCGATGTGCTCGCCGAGGACGTGCGGCAGGCGGCGCTGCTGGCGCTGCCCCACCGCAGGCGCCGTTCGCCGTTCGACGCGCCCGGGCTGGACGAGGAGAAGCTCGACGAGGCCCTGGAGGAGGCGCGGGGCGGGAGCGGGAACGACGGCGACGACGATCCCGAGCCGACTCCCCCGGGCGGCGGCCGGGACGACGACGGGGACGGTGGCCGGGACGACGGCCGGGACGCCCCCGAGCCGTCCGGGGACGGCGGCCCCCGTGCCATAATATCTACCAGACGGTCATACAACACAGAGTGGTAATTAACGTGTTTATTTTGATCGAGGAAACCGCCTCCGAGTCCTCCACCGCCCTCTCCGTGGGCGGCGTCAGATGTGTAGAAGAGAGAGGGGCCGCACCACGGGCGACCGCCGCCCCCGGGGCACCCTCGGCAAGCTCCACGTGGCCGCCACCCTGCGCGCCGCCGCGCCGCCCCAGCGGGCGCGCGGCCGGTCCGGGACCGGCCTGGTCCTGCGGCGCGACGACCTGCGGGAGTCGGTGCGGGAGGGCCGCGAGTCGAACCTCGTGCTCTTCGTCGTGGACGCCTCCGGCTCGATGGCCGCGCGGCAGCGGATGAGCGCCGTCAAGGGCGCCGTGCTGTCGCTGCTGCTCGACGCCTACCAACGGCGCGACAAGGTGGGCCTGGTGACGTTCCGGCGGTCGGCCGCCGAGGTGGTGCTGCCGCCCACCTCGTCGGTCGACGGCGCCGCCGTCCGCCTGGAGTCGCTGCCGACGGGCGGACGGACACCGCTGGCCGAGGGGCTGTTGCGGGCCCGCGAGGTTCTGCGGGTGGAGCGGCTGCGCGACCCGGCGCGCCGCCCGCTGCTGGTCGCCATCACGGACGGGCGCGCCACCGGCGGACCCGAGCCGGTGGACCGGGCCCGCCGCGCGGCGCGCCTGCTGGCCGCCGACGGAACCGCGTCGGTCGTGGTGGACTGCGAAACCGGACCGGTACGGCTCGGCCTGGCGGGCGCGTTGGCGCGCGAGCTGGGCGGACCGGCCGTCACCCTCGACGAGTTGCGCGCGGACACGGTGACCGCGCTCGTCAAAGACGTGAGGAGAGCCGCCTGATGCCCCAGGGACAGCCGTCCGTCGTTCCCGACGACGGACTCACCACCCGGCAGCGCCGCAACCGGCCGCTGGTCGTCGTGCACACCGGCACCGGGAAGGGGAAGTCGACGGCCGCGTTCGGCCTGGCGCTGCGCGCCTGGAATCAGGGCTGGCCGATCGGCGTGTTCCAGTTCGTCAAGTCGGCCAAGTGGCGCGTCGGGGAGGAGCGGGCGCTGCGCGTGCTCGGCGACAGCGGCGAGGGCGGCAGCGTGGCGTGGCACAAGATGGGCGAGGGCTGGTCGTGGGTGCAGCGCTCCATCGCCACCAGCGAGGACGCCGCCCGCGAAGGCTGGGAACAGGTCAAGCGCGACCTGGCGGCGGAGACGTACCGGCTGTACGTGCTCGACGAGTTCGCCTATCCGATGCACTGGGGCTGGGTCGACACCGACGAGGTCGTGTCGGTGCTGCGCGACCGGCCGGGCACGCAGCACGTGGTGATCACCGGGCGGAACGCGCCGGCCGCGCTCCTGGACGCCGCCGATCTGGTGACCGAGATGGGCAAGGTCAAGCACCCGATGGACGCCGGGCAGAAGGGTCAGCGAGGCATCGAATGGTGAGCCCGTGCTGACCCTGCCCCGCCTGGTCGTCGCCGCGCCCGCCTCGGGCAGCGGCAAGACCACCGTCGCCACCGGCCTGATGGCCGCGTTCGCCGCGCGCGGGACGACGGTCTCCGGTCACAAGGTCGGCCCGGACTACATCGATCCGGGCTACCACGCGCTGGCGACCGGCCGCCCCGGCCGGAACCTGGACCCCTATCTGTGCGGTCCCGAACTGATCGCGCCGCTCTTCGTGAACGGCGCGGCCGGTGCCTCACTCGCCGTGGTCGAAGGCGTGATGGGCCTGTTCGACGGCGCGGCGGGCGAGGGCGAGCTGGGCTCGACGGCGCAGGTGGCGAAGCTGCTGCGGGCGCCGGTCGTCCTGGTGGTGGACGCGTCGTCGCAGTCGCGTTCCGTCGCCGCGCTCGTGCACGGCTTCGCGTCGTGGGACCCCGGGGTGCGGCTGGCGGGCGTGATCCTCAACAAGGTCGGCTCCGCACGCCACGAGAGCCTGCTGCGCGAGGCGCTCGACTCCTCCGGGGTGCCGGTGCTGGGTGTCCTGCGGCGCGCGCCGCAGGTGCGGACTCCCGCCCGGCACCTGGGACTTGTGCCGGTGGCCGAGCGGCAGGCCGACGCGGTCGCGGCCGTCGCGACGCTCGCGGCACAAGTGCGGGACGGCGTG
The DNA here is from genome assembly GCF_001493375.1 of Streptomyces specialis. GTDB lineage: Bacteria > Actinomycetota > Actinomycetes > Streptomycetales > Streptomycetaceae > Streptomyces > Streptomyces specialis. The sequence goes on along the minus strand of NZ_LN929894.1, from coordinate 463,230 downwards.
GACCTGGACGCCGTGTGGGCGCTGGCACGGAGCGCGCCACCGCTGCCCCCGGACGCCTGGTCCCCGCCTCGGCCCGAACGGACGTTTCCGGAACGGCCGGTGATCGCCGTCGCGGGCGGGGCGGCGTTCACGTTCTCCTATGCCGAGCACACCGAGGCGCTGCGGGCGGCGGGCGCGGAGGTCGCGGTGTTCGACCCGCTGCGCGACGAGGCGTTGCCGGAGGGCACGGCCGGGCTGGTCGTCGGCGGCGGGTTCCCCGAGGTGTACGCGGCGGAGCTGTCCGCGAACGAGCCGCTGCGCGCGGCGGTGGCCGCGCTCGCGGCCGGCGGCGCGCCGGTGGCGGCCGAGTGCGCCGGACTGCTGTACCTGGCGCGGTCGTTGGACGGCAAGCCGATGTGCGGCGTGCTGGACGCCACGGCCCGGATGTCGGAACGGCTGACCCTCGGGTACCGGGCGGCGGTCGCGCTGGGCGACAACGCGCTGGTGGCGGCCGGAACGCGGGTGCGGGGACACGAGTTCCACCGGACCGTCGTCGAACCGGGCGCGGGCGAACGGCCCGCGTGGGGCGTCACGCACCCGGAGCGCCGCGCCGAAGGCTTCGTGCGGGACGGGGTGCACGCCTCGTACCTGCACACACACTGGGCCGCCGTGCCCTCGGCGGCCGGGCGGCTGGTGGAACGCGCCGCCGCCCACACCCTCACGACAGGAAGCACCCCATGAGCACCGCAGAGCCCGTCCCCCTGCTGACGGGAGTCGGCGTCGGCCCCGGCGATCCCGAACTGGTCACCGTGAAAGGCGTGAACGCGCTGCGCGGCGCGGCCGTCGTCGTCGTGCCCGTGCTCGACACGGGCGAACGCGGGCGGGCCGAGGCGACCGTGCTGCACTACGTGCCGGCCGAGCGGGTGGTGCGGGTCGTGTTCGCGCTCAACGAGCGCACCGACCGGGCGCGGCGGGAGGCCGCGTGGGACGCGGCGGGCGAACGCGTCGCCCAACTCCTGCGGGAGCACGGCTCGGTGGCGTTCGCCACGATCGGCGACCCGAACGTGTACTCGACGTTCACGTATCTCGCGCAGACCGTGGGCGAGTCGGTGCCGGGACTGCGGGTGGAGACGGTGCCGGGCATCACCGCCATGCAGGATCTCGCGGCGCGCGGCGGTGCCGTACTGACCGAGGGCACCGAGCCGTTGACGCTGGTGCCGGTGACCGCCGGGGCCGAAGTGCTGCGGGAGGCGCTGCGCGGGCCCGGCACCGTCGTGGCCTACAAGTTCGGGCGCCTGGCGGGCGAGGTGGTCGCCGCGCTGCACGAGACCGGCCGGGCCGAGGGCGCGGTGTGGGGCTCGGCCCTGGGCCTGCCGGAGGAGTCGATCCGCCCGGCCGGGGAGCTGCCGGAGAACGGTGAACTCCCCTACCTGTCCACATTGATCGCTCCGGCACGCCGGACGGGAAGGGGAGGAAAGCTGTGAACGAGGAGCCTGTCGAGGGACATGCCGGGCACGGCAAGGTGACGTTCGTGGGGGCCGGGCCGGGGGCGGCGGATCTGCTCACGTTCCGGGGCGCGCGGGCCATCGCCGAGGCGGATGTCGTGATCTGGGCGGCCAGCCTGGTCCACCCGGATGTCATCGGGCACGCCCGGCCCGGCGCGGAGATCATGGACTCGGCGGCGATGTCGCTGGAGGACGTGATCGCCGTCTACCAGCGCGCGGCACGCGGCGAGGTGACGCGGATCGCGCGGGTCCACTCCGGGGATCCGGCCCTGTGGGGCGGCACCCAGGAGCAGATCGACCGCTGCGAGGAGCTGGGCGTCGAGGTGGAGGTCGTGCCGGGCGTGTCGGCGTTCTCGGCCGTCGCGGCGCTGGCGCGGCGGGAGTTGACCATTCCCGAGGTGGCGCAGTCGGTGATCCTGACGCGGCTGGGCGGCGGCAAGACGCCGATGCCGGCCGGGGAGGAGGTCCGGGAGTTCGCGCGGCACGGCACGACGATGGCGCTGTTCCTGTCGGCGGCGCGCTCCGGGCAGTTGGCGCGGGAGCTGCTGGCGGGCGGCTACGCCCCGCGGACACCGGTGATCGTGGCGTACCGGGCGACGTGGGAGGACGAACTGATCCTGGACTGCACGGTGGAGACGCTGGAGGAGACCGTCAAGGAACACCGGCTGTGGAAGCACACGTTGTTCCTGGTCGGCCCGGCGCTCGCGGCGTCCGGCACGCGTTCGCACCTTTATCACCCCGGCCACTTCCACGGCTTCCGGCGGGCCGAGCGCGGCGCCAGGGACGTGCTGCGGGCGGCGAAGGCGGGCCACGATGAGTGAGGGGCGGCCGGAGGAGGGCCCCGAGCTGCGCGAGCCGGATCTGCCGAGAACCGCCAAGGCCCGGCAACGGGCGCTGCGCACCGGGTGGACGACGGGCACCTGCGCGTCGGCGGCGGCGCGGGCCGCCGCGCTGCACCTGACGACGGGCGAGCCGCAGCGGTGGGTCGAGGTGGCGCTGCCGTCCGGGCAGCGGGTGACGTTCGCCGTGGACCGGGCCGAACTGCTGCGCGCCGGGCGCGCCGAGGCGGTCGTGGTGAAGGACGCGGGCGACGACCCGGACGTGACGCACGGCTCCTGTCTGACGGCGACGGTGAGTTGGCGCGAGCGGCCCGGGCTGGCGCTGCACGGCGGCGTCGGTGTCGGTGTGGTGACCCGGCCCGGCCTGGGACTCGAGGTCGGTGGCCCGGCGATCAACGCGGTGCCGCGCCGGATGATCGACCAGGCGGTACGGGAGGTCATCGACGTCGCGGAGCACGGTGTCGATGTGACGATCAGCGTGCCGGACGGCGAGGTGCGGGCGCGGAAGACGACGAACGCGCGGCTCGGGATCATCGGCGGCATCTCGATCCTGGGGACCACGGGCATCGTGCGGCCGTTCTCCACGGCGTCATGGCGGGCGAGCGTGGAGCAGGCGGTGTCCGTGGCGGCGGCGCAGGGCGTGCCCGCCATGGTGCTGTGCACGGGCGGCCGGACGGAGCGCGGCGCGATGCGGATGCTGCCGTGGCTGCCGGACGTGGCGTTCGTGGAGGTCGGCGACTTCACGGGCGCGGCGTTGCGGCGTTCGGTGGAGGGCGGGCTGCCCCGGGTGGTGTTCGTCGGGATGATCGGGAAGCTGACGAAGCTCGCGTCGGGTGTGCTGATGACCCACTACACGCGATCGAAGGTGGACACCGGCGTGCTGGCCGAGGTCACCGGGGCGGTGGGCGGCCCCGCGTCGCTGGCCGACGCGGTGGCGGCGGCGAACACGGCCCGGCACGCGTACGAACTGTGGGAGTCCGCCGGTCTGCTGGCCACGGCCGGTGAGGAGTTGTGCCGCCGGGTGGCGCGGGTGCTGGAGCGGTTCGTGGACGGCCGGATCGTCGCGGAGGCGGCGATGGTGGACTTCACGGGCGAGACGCTGATCGCCGCCGCCCCGCCGGGCGGACTGCTGCGGGAGGCGCCGTGATCACGGTCCTGGGCGTGGGAACGGGCGGCCCCGGCGCGGTCGTCGGCGACGCGGCGCTGGTGGTCGGCGCCCGCCGCCACCTCGCGGCGGCCACCCTGCCACCGGACGCGGAGCGCGTCGAACTGGGCCCGCTCGCCCCTGCGTTGACGACCATCGAGGAGCGGGTGCGGGCCGGCGGCCGGGTCGTGGTGCTGGCGTCGGGGGACCCGGGGTTCTTCGGGATCGTGCGGGTGCTCGCCGACCGGTTCGGGTCCGCGGCGCTCGACGTGCGGCCCTCCGCACCCGCCGTGGCCGTCGCGTTCGCCCGGGCCGGGCTGCCGTGGGACGACGCCGTCGTCGTCAGCGCGCACGGCCGCGACCCGCGCGTCGCGGTCAACGTCTGCCGGGCCCGGCCCAAGGTGGCCGTGCTGACCGGACCGGGCGCCGGGCCGGGCGAGTTGGGGGCGGCGCTGGCGACCGCCGGGGTGCCGCGCACGCTCGTCGTGGCCACGGCCCGGGGCGATCCGGACGGCGGCGAGCGCGTCGTCCGGCTCTCCCCCGCCGAGGCCGCCGCGCGGCACTGGCCGGAGAGCGGGCACGTGGTGCTGTGCCTGGACGGGACGCGGGCCGTGGCGCCCGCGCAGCGGACCATCGGCGGCCCGCCGCCCGGCCCGGACGGATGGGCGCTGCCGGAGGCCGCGTTCGCGCACCGGGACTCGATGGTCACCAAGTCCGAGGTGCGGGCACTCGCTCTGGCCCGGCTCGGGCCCCGGCTGGGAGACCTGGTGTGGGACGTCGGCGCGGGCTCCGGCTCGGTCGCCGTGGAGTGCGCCCGGCTGGGCGCGGCGGCGATCGCCGTGGAGCGGACCGCCGACGGCGTCGCCCGCTGCCTGGCCAACGCGACCGCGCACGGCGTGGACGTCCAGGCCGTGCACGGCACCGCGCCCGGCGCGCTGGAGGAACTGCCCGACCCGGACGCCGTGTTCGTCGGCGGCGGGGGCGCGGACCTGGCGGCGATCGTGACGGCCTGCGCGCGCCGCGCGCGCCGCGCGGTCGTCGTCACGCTGGCCGCGCTGGACCGCGTGGCGGCGGCCCGGGAGGCGCTGGCGGCCGGGGGCCTGGTGCCCGACGGCGTATTGCTCCAGTCCGCCCGGCTGGCCCCGCTGCCCGGCGATGTGACGCGGCTGGCCGCCGTCAACCCCGTTTTCGTCCTGTGGGGTTCGCGCGCTCCGCGCCCCGGCCCGCAGCGAGCGCAACCGCATCGAGCGCAACCGCGACAAGAAGGAGCACTCCCGTGATCGGCCTGATCTCCGCCACCGCCGCAGGTGCCGCCGCCCGCGACCGGCTGGCGACGGTGTGGCCCGACCGCACCCGCGTCTACGAGGGGCCCGCCGGTGACGCGGTGCGGCGCGCGTTCGCCGAGTGCGACCAGCTCGTCTGCTTCCTGGCCACCGGCGCCACCGTGCGGCTCCTCGCGCCGCTCCTCACCGAGAAGTCGGCCGATCCCGGCGTGGTCTGCGTGGACGAGGCGGGCCGCCACGCCGTGGCCCTGCTCGGCGGCCACGCGGGCGGCGCCAACGACCTGGCGCGCGCGGGGGCCGAGGCGCTGCCCGGCTGCGACCCCGTCGTCACCACGGCGACGGACGCGGCCGGGATCCCGGGGCTCGACACGCTGGGCCTGCCGGTCGAGGGCGCCGCCGCCGCCGTGTCGCGGGCGATCCTCGACGGCGAGCCGGTGACGCTGCGGGCCGACGCCACCTGGCCGTGGCCCGCGCTGCCGCCCAACGTGACGGCCGCCGCCCCGGGTTCGTGGACGCTCGCGGTCACCGACCGGCTCCTGGCACCGGACGACGGGACGACCGCCGTGCTGCGCCCGCCGTCCCTCGTCGTGGGCGTGGGCGCCAGCCGGGGCGTGGCGGCGGAGGAGGTGCTGACCCTCGTCGAGGAGACGCTGGCTTCGGCCGGACTGTCCGGGCGCAGCGTGGCCGCGCTGGCGACCGTGACCGCCAAGGCCGACGAGGCCGGGCTGAACGAGGCGGCACGGCGGCTGGGGGTGGAGCTGTGGACCTACCCGGCCGAGGAGTTGGCCGCCGTGTCCGTGCCCAACCCGTCGGACGCGCCGCTCGCCGCCGTCGGGACCGCGTCGGTCGCGGAGGCCGCGGCGCTGACCGGTGCCGGCCCGGGCGGCGAACTGGTCGCCGAGAAGCGGAAGTCGGCCATGGCGACCTGCGCGGTCGCCCGGCGGCGCCCGCGTGGGCGGCTGGCCGTGGTGGGCCTGGGGCCGGGCGCGCGGGACCTGTTGACGCCGCGTGCGGCGGACGAACTGCGGCGGGCGGCGGTCGTGGTCGGGCTCGATCAGTACCTCGACCGCGTCCGTGACCTGATCCGCCCCGGCGCCCGGGTGCTGGAGTCCGGGCTCGGCGCCGAGGAGGAACGGGCCCGCACCGCCGTCGAGGAGGCGCGGGCCGGGTACGCGGTCGCGCTGGTCGGCAGCGGCGACGCGGGCGTGTACGCGATGGCGTCGCCCGCGCTGGCCGGGGCGTCGGAGGACATCGACGTGGTGGGCGTCCCGGGCGTGACGGCCGCGCTGGCCGCGGCGGCCGTGCTGGGCGCTCCGCTGGGGCACGACCACGTCTCGATCAGCCTCTCCGACCTGCACACGCCGTGGGAGGTGATCGAGCGCCGGGTACGGGCGGCGGCGTCCGCCGATTTGGTGGTGACGTTCTACAACCCGCGCAGCCGGGGCCGGGATTGGCAGCTTCCGAAGGCGCTGGAGCTGCTGGCCGGTCACCGCGCGCCGGACACGCCGGTCGGGGTGGTGCGCAACGCGTCCCGGCCGGACGAGTCGTGGGCGCTGACGACGCTGGCCGCGCTCGACCCGGGAACGGTGGACATGATGACGGTGGTGCTGGTCGGCAACTCCGCGACCCGCGTCGTGGCCGGACGCATGGTCACGCCGCGCGGCTACCGGTGGCAGGCGTGATGGCCACCGCGCCCGTGCGGGTGACCGACCGCTGCGCGGGCTGCGGCGCCTGCCTGCTGACGTGCCCCACGCACGCGATCCGCCCGCTCGGCGGCACCCTGCTGGTCCGTGCCGACCTGTGCACGGGGTGCGCCGAGTGCGTCGAGGTGTGCCCGGTGGACGCGATCGACCTGACCGACGAACCCCCGGCCGGCGGGCCGCGGATGACGTCCCGCCCCTACCAGGAGATGCCGTGACGCGTGTCGTTCATCCCATCGAGGAGGAGTCCTACCGCATCCTCCGTTCCCGCGTGGACACTTCCGGGTTGCCGCCGTTGACCCGGGCCGTCGTGGAGCGGGTCATCCACTCCAGTGCCGATCTCGGCTACCTGACCGATCTGGTCGCCGACGAGGGCGCGTTGCGCGCCGCGCACCGCGCGCTGCACGGGGGTGCGCCGGTGGTCACGGACGTGGAGATGGTCGCGGCCGGGATCACCCGGCGGGAGACCGTCTGCCGGCTGGCGGACGCCAAGGCCGGTCCCGGGCTGACGCGTTCGGCGCACGCCGTGCGGCTGGCGCTGGCCGAGGTCGGTCCGGGCGCGGTGTGGGTGATCGGCTGCGCGCCCACCGCGTTGTTCGAGCTGATCGCCCTGGACGCCGCGCCCGCGCTCGTCATCGGCCTGCCGGTCGGTTTCGTCGGCGCGGCGGAGAGCAAGCAGGCGCTGCGCGAAAGCGGCCTGCCCGCCGTCAGCAACATCTCCGAGAAGGGTGGTTCGGCCGTGGCCGCCGCCGCCCTCAACGCCCTGCTCTACACCCCCTCATCCGCACCTCCCGAGGAGTACCAGTGACACCCTCAGCTCCGTCCGCGCCCGCCCTGCTCGTCGTGGGCCACGGCACCCGGGACGACGGAGGGGCCGACGCGTTCCGGTCGTTCGTGCACGACCTCGGCGCGCGGCACCTCCCCGACGTGCCGGTCGCGGGCGGCTTCATCGAGCTGTCGCCGCCGCCGCTCACCGAGGCCGTGGCCGGCCTGGTGGAGCGGGGCGTGCGGCGCTTCGCGGCCGTTCCGCTGATGCTGGTGGCGGCCGGGCACGCCAAGGGCGACATCCCGGCCGCGCTGGCCCGCGAGAAGCTGCGGCAGCCGGGCGTGTCGTTCGCCTACGGCCGTCCGCTCGGTCCGCACCCGTCGCTGCTGTCGGTGCTGGAGCGGCGGGGGGGGGGCGGGCGGGGGGGCGCGGGGGGGGGGGGAGCCGTCTCTTATACACTCCGATCTGCGCCAGCGGGCGATGGGTGTACGATACGGGGGCGGGCGCGGGTCAGGCCCGGGGCGCAGGCGCGGACGAACAGGCGCAGGGGGGGGCGCGGTTCGACCGACCCGGACGCCAACGCCGAGGGGTTCAAGGCGGCCCGGCTGCTGTGGGAGGGACGCGGTTACGCGGGCGTGGAGACGGCGTTCGTGTCGCTGGCCGCTCCCGACGTGGCCGCCGGTCTGGACCGCTGCCGGGCGCTGGGGGCCCGCCGGGTCGTGGTGCTGCCGTACTTCCTGTTCACCGGGGTGCTGCCGGAGCGGGTGCGGGAGCAGGCGCGGGCGTGGGCGGCGGACCGGCCGGAGACGGACGTGCGGTGTGCCGATGTCATCGGCCCCACGGACGAGTTGGCGGCGCTGGTGCTCGCCAGGTACCGGGAGGCGATCGAGGGCGACATCCGCATGAACTGCGACGCCTGCGTGTACCGCGTCACGCTGCCCGGCTTCGAGGACAAGGTCGGGGCGCCGCAGCAGCCGCACCACCACCCCGACGACGACGGCCATCACCACGGGCACGGGCACCACCATCACGAGCACGGCCATGTCCACGCCCACTGACCCCGCCGGGGCGGCGGACCTGCGCCACCACGGGGACGCCGAACTGCGGGACACCGAGGGCGTGAAGCTGGTGGATCTCGCGGTCAACGTACGGACCGGCACCCCGCCGCCCTGGCTGCGGGACCGGATCGCCGCCTCCCTGACGTCCCTGGCCGCCTACCCGGACGGCCGGGCGGCCCGTCGCGCGGTCGCCCGGCGGCACGGGCTGCCGGAGGAGTGCGTGCTGCTGACGTCGGGCGCCGCCGAGGCGTTCGTGCTGCTGGCCAGGGCGCTGCGGGTGACCGGCCGACGGGTCGTGGTACACCCGCAGTTCACCGAGCCCGAGGCGGCGCTGCGGGCCGCGGGGCACGAGGTGGGGCGGGTCATCCTGCGCGAGGCGGACGGGTTCCGGCTGGACCCGGACGCGGTGCCGGACGACGCCGGGCTGGTCGTGGTCGGCAATCCGACCAACCCGACCTCGGTGCTGCACCCGGCCGCCGGCATCGCCCGACTGGCCCGCCCGGGGCGGGTGCTGGTGGTGGACGAGGCGTTCATGGACGCGGTGCCGGGCGAGCGGGAGACGCTGGTCCCGGCCGTCCGGACGCTGCCCGGACTGGTCGTGCTGCGCAGCCTCACCAAGACGTGGGGGCTGGCCGGTCTGCGGATCGGTTACGTGCTGGCGGCGCCGGAGTTGATCGAGGCGCTGGCACAGGCCCAGCCGCTGTGGCCGGTGTCGGCGCCCGCGCTGGCGGCGGCCGAGGCGTGCTCGTCGGGGCGGGCGCTGGCCGAGGCGGCCGAGGCGGCGCTGGAGACGGCCGCGGACCGGGCCCATCTCCTGGCCCGGCTGGGCGCGTTCCCGTCGCTGCGGACCGCCACGGCGGCCTCCGCGGGGCCGTTCGTGCTGGTGCACCACCCCCGGGGGGCGGCGCTGCGGCTGCGGCTGCGGGAACGGGGCTACGCGGTGCGGCGCGGTGACACGTTCCCGGGGCTCGGGCCCGGCTGGCTGCGGCTCGCGGTCAGGGACCGGACGACGACCGACGCGCTCGTCGCGGCGCTGGCCGGGGCCCTCGCGGACGAGGACGGCGAGAACGGCACGGCCGGCACGGCGGCGTAGGGAAGGACCATCGCGGGAAAGACGTCGGGGGGACCCGATGGAGCCGGGTCCCCCCTCAGTGTGCCTTGCTACCGTCAGCCGGCCGCAGTGGTGCGCGCGGCGCGACGACGGGCCAGGAACAGAGCCCCGGCACCGGCGCCGAGCAGCGCCACGGCGCCACCGGCGAGCAGCGGCATGTTGGAGTCGCTACCGGTCTCGGCCAGGTCCGGACCGCCGTCCTCGGCGCTGGAACCACCGGCGACCGACTGGGTGTCGTCGCCGTCGGTGCCCTCGGTGCCCTCGGTGGCGGAACCCGAGCCGGCGTCGTCGCCGTCGGTGCCCTCGGTGGCGGAACCACCGTCGGCACCCTCGGAGTCCGTGCCCTCGGTGGCGTTACCGCCGGAGGCGGAACCGCCGTTGCCGGCCGCGGTGGTGCACTCGGCCTCGACCAGGGTGATCTGACCCTCCACGGTCGCGACGTTCAGCGCACCCGGGTTGATGGACACCGCGAGGTCAAGGGCGGTGGCCGCCGCGGTGGTGTCGGTGGTCTCCGTCTTCGACAGCGCCAGGGTCACCACGCCCACACCGGGCACGTCGACCTCGGTGGTGCCTTCGACCTCCAGGTCGACTTCCTGACCGAGCACCAGAGCCTCGGCCCCGAAGTCGGCCTCGGCGACCGGCGCCTCCCCCGTGGCGCAGATCGCACTGGCGGTCACGGCCTCGATCTCGATCACCGACGTCCCCGGGAGGCCGGGGACGTGGACCATGGCGTCGGCCAGCGAGACATCGGCCCGCGACCCCGTCTCGTCCGACTCGGCGCTGGCGGACGCCACAGCGGCGTCCAGCACCTCGAAGGTCTCGCCGTTGTGGACACCGTCCAGTTGGGCGGTGAGCAGGGCGACGTCCTCGCTCTCCGGAGCGGTCACCTCGTTGAGCGTCAAGTTGAGCGGCACCTGGGCGGTGCCGTTCAGCAGCGAGACATCCAGCGCGGTGCGCAGCACCGCAGCACTCGCCGTGCCCCGTTCGTCCTGGTCGCCCTCGGCCGCGAGAGCCGGGGAGACGGACCCCAGCAGCGCGGCGGTGGTGGCGACCAGCACCGCAGACCGGCGCGAACCGAGTCGGCGGTAGGCAGAGTTGTACACGTGTGGTACCCCTTGGTATGGCTTGACGTCACCGGAGCGGCCGGACAGGGGAATCCGGAACCGGTGACTGGGACGTGCGCCATCATCGAGGTTTAGAACCTCAAACGTCAGTAGTCTTCCGTATCTTCACACAATCGAGTGAGTTTTCATCACATTATTGACAGAGGACCCACTCGCCTCTCATCAGAACTTGCGCCCCCTGAGCACCACATGGCTCGGTTCCGTCAGAATGCGCACGTCCTGTCTCGGGTCGGCCGGGTACACGACGAGATCCGCGGGGGAGCCCTCGACCAGTCCCGGCCGGCCCAGCCAGGCACGCGCCCGCCAGGTCGCGGCGCCGAGCGCGTCCTCGGCCGGGATGCCCGCGGCGACGAGTTCGGCCACCTCCCCGGCGATCAGCCCGTGCGGGAGCGAACCGCCCGCGTCGGTGCCCGTGAAGATGGCGATCCCGGCGTCCCAGGCCGCGCGCACGGTGTCGTGACGGCGCGCGTGCAGCCGGAGCATGTGATCCGCCCAGCGGGGGAACTTGCCCTCGCCGCCCGCCGCCAGCCGCGGGAACGTGGCGATGTTGACCAGGGTGGGCACGATCGCGACCCCGTGCTCCGCGAAGAGCGGGATCGTCTCCTCGGTCAGCCCGGTGGCGTGCTCGACGCAGTCGATCCCCGCCTCCACCAGATCGCGCAGCGAATCCTCGGCGAAGCAGTGCGCGGTGACCCGCGCCCCCTCCTCGTGGGCGGCGGCGATGGCCGCGCGGGCGGCGTCGGCGGGCCAGCAGGGCGCGAGATCACCGAGGTCGCGGTCGATCCAGTCGCCGACGATCTTCACCCAGCCGTCGCCGCGCCGCGCCTCGCGCCGCACGGTGGCGACCAGGTCGTCCGGCTCCACCTCGTGCGCGAAGTTGCGGATGTAACGCCGGGTGCGTGCGATGTGCCGGCCGGCCCGGATGACGCGCGGCAGGTCCTCGCGGTCGTCGATCCAGCGGGTGTCGGCCGGTGAACCCGCGTCGCGGATCAGCAGCGTGCCGGCGTCGCGGTCGGTCAGCGCCTGCTTCTCGCTGGTGGCGTCGTCGACCGCGCCGTGCCTGTCGAGACCGACATGGCAGTGGGCGTCCACGAGGCCGGGCAGCGCCCAGCCCTCGATCGTGGTGACGTCCCCGGCGGCGACGGGCCGTTCGAAGGTGATCCGCCCGCCGATCACCCACAGTTCATCGCGCACGTCGTCGTCCGGGCCGACGAGCACGCGTCCCTTGATGCGCAGTACAGACACGCGCCCCATCGTCACACGCGCGCCGACCGGGGGGTCGCGGAGGCCGGAGAAAAACGTTTCTCCATGATCGGCAGCCATCCCTCACCCGGCGCGGCCCACCCGGGTGCACCCTGCTCGGCTGCCGCCGGGATGCGAGGCGGGCGGTCACGCGGTGTGCTGAGCACTGACCGGAGCGTATCCGCGTCCCTTCCCGGGAGCCGGAACGCTGTCCTCTCACCCGGTCGGTAAGGAGCATCACCGTGACACCCCCCGCCATCCCGCCGCCCGACGCGGCGCCCTTCTTCCCCGGCGGCACGAGACGAAGATGGCGCCGCCGCCCCCGGCGGTCCGCCGCCGGGCGGCGCGGCGCGCGCCTGGCCATGGTGACCGCGGCGGCCCTGGCGGCGAGCGTCATGACGGCGCCACCGGCCCAGGCGCTCGGCACGGTCTGCACGGTCAACGGCGAGGCGCAGTCCGCCTCCGACGCGAACGGCAACACGATCATCGGCGTCCCCGGTGTGGACAACACGATCGTGTGCTCCTGCGGTCTGGCCGCGGGTGACACGATCACGACCGTGGCCGGCGGCACCACCACGCTCACCCTCAACGGCCCGGTGGAAGGCACGATCATCGCCCAGGGCGCCGACGACACCATCGAGGTCGCGCCGCTCGTCGGGGACGGCATAGCCCCCGGCGGAACGGTGGAGTTGCTGGGCGAGTCCGCCGACCTGACCGTGATCGCCGGCGACCCCGAGGCGCCGGGGCAGCCGGGCGCGGTCGGCAACGCGGGAACGATCAGCGCCCAGGCCGGCACCGTGGACATCACCGTCATCGGCGGGGACGGCGGTCCCGCCGACGGCGGCGACGGCAACACGGGCGGCATCACCGGCGGCGCCGCCGACGCGGAGATCCTCGTCGAGGGCGGCGACAGCGAGGGCGACGGCCCCGCGGACTCCGGCGGCGACGGCAACGCCGGGGCCATCACCGGCGGCGACAGCGGCTCCATCACGGCGGACGGCGGCGACGGGCTGGGCCTGGCGTCGGGCGGCGCGGGGAACACCGGCGTCATCGCCGCGGGCGGCGCGCCGGGCGTCGGCGCGACCGAGATCACCGTCACGGGCGGCGACGGCGCACAGGGCAGCGCGGGCAACACGGGCACCGTGACGGCCACCAGTGCCCTGCCGACCACGATCACCGTCGCGGGCGGCGACGCGCTGGACCCGGCCGCCCCGGCGCCTCCCCCGGCCAACTCCGGGCTGATCGAGGGCGGTCCCGGGGACACCACGATCCTGGTGGAGGGCGCGGACAGCGCGGGCGCCACGGGCGGCGACGGCAACGCCGGTGAGATCACCGGCGGGGACGGCGTGAACACCATCGACATCGCCGGCGGCGACGGCACCACCACGGGCGGCGTCGCCAACGTCGTCGGCGGCACGGGGACCGGCGGCCCGCTGGACGACGTCATCACGCTGACGGCCGGCGCGCCCGCCCCGCCCGACGGCAGCAACGCGGGCACCGTCGACGGGGGCGCCGGTGTCAACTCCTGCGTCTTCGCCCCCATCAGCTCCCTGGGCACCGTGATCAACTGCGGCCTCACCTGCCCACCCACGGAGACGGCGGACGCCGCCTGATCCCACCCGGTCCCTTCGCCGGGCGCGGCCCACGGACCGGTGGGCCGCGCCCCGGGAGGGACTAGCCGCGTTATCCCCGTTTTCCCGCGCAATTCCGCAACGGTTTACCGGGGTTCCCGGGATACAGCGCACGGGCCGCTTCTGCCCGCTTTTCCGAGGACCAAACGGAGACTTCACAGATTTCCCGAACCTCACAACGGCGTTGCCCCTGTGTGACGGACTCCACATCCATGCCCGCTTTGTCCGGTAACTAACGGACAGATCAGGGCATTTATCGGGTGCGCGACGGCGATGTCCCGCGCACGCGCGATAACACGCCCGACCCCGCCTTGTTAAGACCGAAGGCCAGTGCGATTCGCATCGTCGGTGGGTAGGTTGAATCGACATGACCGCCCCGCACGATTTGCTGGAAATTCCCGAAGGACTGACGCTCGACAGACCCCGCCCCGGCGACGGGGCCGCCATGTGGCGCATCGCCCGGGACTCCCGCGTCCTGGACCTCAACTCGTCGTACAGCTACCTGCTCTGGTGCCGCGACTACGCGCACACCTCCGTCGTGGCCAGGGACACGGCCGGCGCCCCCGTCGGCTTCATCACCGGGTATGTCCGCCCCCGCGCCCCGCACACGCTGCTGGTCTGGCAGGTCGCCGTCGACCACGACCGGCGCGGACGCGGCCTGGCCGCCTCGATGCTGGACGCCCTCGCCCGCCGGACCGTCACCCAGTTCGGCGTCCGCGCGCTGGAGACCACGGTCACGCCGGACAACGCCGCCTCCGACCGCCTCTTCGCCTCCTTCGCCGAACGGCACGACGCGCCCCTGACGCGCGAAGTGCTCTTCGAGGCCGCCGCCTTCCCCGAGCGCGGGCACCAGCCCGAAGTGCTGTACCGGATCGGGCCGCTGGCGCTCGCGGCCATGCCCTGACACCGGCCCCTTGGACCCGCGCCCCACGCCCGCCCGGCCCGGTCCGACCGAACGACCCCTGAGCACACAGGAGAACGCCGTGACCCTCCTCACCCAGCCCGAACCCAGCGTTTTCACCACCCTGGAGTCGGAGGTGCGCAGCTACTGCCGTGGCTGGCCGGTCATCTTCGACCGCGCGCGCGGCAGTTACCTCTACGACGAGGACGGCCGCCCCTACCTCGACTTCTTCGCGGGCGCCGGCTCGCTCAACTACGGGCACAACAACCCGGTTCTGAAACGGGCCCTGCTGGACTATCTGGAACGCGACGGCATCACCCACGGCCTGGACATGTCGACCACGGCGAAACGCACCTTCCTGGAGTCCTTCCGCGACGTGGTGCTGCGCCCGCGCGGCCTGGACCACAAGGTGATGTTCCCGGGCCCGACCGGCACCAACGCCGTGGAGGCCGCGCTGAAGCTGGCCCGCAAGGTGAAGGGCCGCGAGTCGATCATCTCGTTCACCAACGCCTTCCACGGCATGTCGCTCGGCTCGCTCGCCGTGACCGGCAACGCCTTCAAGCGCGCCGGGGCGGGCATCCCGCTGGTGCACGGCACCCCGATGCCGTTCGACGACTATCTCGACGGCCGCACACCGGACTTCATATGGTTCGAGCGGCTCCTCCAGGACTCCGGGTCCGGGCTCAACAAGCCCGCCGCCGCCATCGTCGAGACCGTGCAGGGCGAGGGCGGGGTCAACGTCGCCCGCCCGCAGTGGCTGCGCGCCCTGGCCGACCTGTGCCGGCGTCACGACATGCTGCTCATCGTCGACGACATCCAGATGGGCTGCGGGCGCACCGGACCGTTCTTCTCCTTCGAGGAGGCCGGCATCGTGCCCGACATCATCACGGTGTCCAAGTCCATCAGCGGCTACGGACTGCCGATGTCACTGACGCTGTTCCGGCCCGAGTTGGACATCTGGGAGCCGGGCGAGCACAACGGCACCTTCCGGGGGAACAACCCGGCGTTCGTCACGGCCACGGCGGCACTCGACGCCTACTGGACCGACGGACAGATGGAGAAGCAGACCATCGGGCGCGGCGAGCAGGTGGAGGCCGTGCTGCGCGGCATCGTCGCCGAGCAGGCGTCCGCCGGGGCGTCGTACCGGGGCCGGGGCCTGATCTGGGGCCTGGAGTTCGACGACGCGGACCGGGCCGGCGCCGTCTGCGCGCGGGCGTTCGAGCTGGGGCTGCTGCTGGAGACGTCGGGGCCGCGCGGCGAGGTCGTCAAGCTGATCCCGCCGCTGACCATCGCCCCGGAGGAGCTGGACGAGGGCCTGCGCGTGCTGGCCAGGGCCGTGCGCGACACCGCGTGAGACGGCCCCGCCGGTGACCGCGCCCGGCGCCGGGGCCGACAGCGACGAAGAGAAAAGGAGTGAGCACCTGTGATCGTCCGATCCATCGCCGACATCGAGGGCACCGACCGGGACGTCGAGGCGGCGTCCGGCACATGGCGCAGCAAGCGCCTCGTCCTCGCCCAGGAGAAGGTCGGCTTCTCGTTCCACGAGACCGTGCTCTACGCGGGCACGGAGACCTCCATGTGGTACGCGCACCACGTCGAGGCCGTCTTCTGCGTCGAGGGCGAGGCGGAGCTGACCAACGAGGAGACCGGCGAGAAGCACTGGATCGCGCCCGGCACGATGTACCTGCTGGACGGCCACGAGCGCCACACGCTGCGCCCGAGGACCGACTTCCGCGCGCTGTGCGTGTTCAACCCGCCGGTCACCGGCCGCGAGGACCACGACGAGAACGGTGTCTACCCGCTGCTGACCGAGAGCTGAGCGTCTCCAGCCCCCGACCGGAAGGGAGTTGCCCCCATGACCACCGCGCCCGAGCGCACCGCCGACCTGTACCCGACCCGTGGCCGGACCGAAGTGGCCACCCCGCGCCAGGATTCCGTGGTGTGGTCCCCGCCGGGGACGCCGGGCCCGTTCGGTCCCGGCGAACTGGCCGCGTTCGAACGGGACGGGTTCGCCGCCGTGGACGGACTCCTCTCCGCCGAGGAGGTGTTGACCTACCGGGCGGAGCTGGACCGGCTGATCGCGGACCCGGCGGTGCGCGGTGACGAACGCTCCATCGTCGAGCCCGCCTCAGGCGAGATCAGGTCCGTCTTCGAAGTCCACCGCCTCAGCGAGGTGTTCGCCGGCCTGGTCCGCGACCCGCGGGTCGTCGGCCGCGCCCGGCAGATCCTCGGCTCGGACGTCTACGTGCACCAGAGCCGGATCAATGTGAAGCCCGGGTTCGGCGCGAGCGGGTTCTACTGGCACTCGGACTTCGAGACCTGGCACGCGGAGGACGGTCTGCCGAGGATGCGGACGGTGTCGGTGTCGATCGCGCTGACCGACAACCTCGACACCAACGGCGGCCTGATGATCATGCCCGGATCGCATCTGACGTTCCTGGGCTGTGCCGGCGCCACGCCGAAGGACAACTACAAGAGGTCGCTCCAGATGCAGGAGGCCGGCACGCCGTCCGACGAGGCGCTGACCGGGTTCGCGGACCGGCACGGCATCAGGCTGTTCACGGGCCGGGCCGGTTCGGCGACGTGGTTCGACTGCAATTGCATGCACGGTTCCGGCGACAACATCACGCCCTATCCGCGCAGCAATGTCTTCATCGTCTTCAACAGCGTGGAGAACGCGGCGGTCGAGCCGTTCGCCGCGCCCGTACGCCGTCCTGAATTCATCGGCGCGCGGGACTTCACGCCCGTCCGCTGAGCCGGGAACGCACGCGCCGCGACGGCCGGGGCCGGACCCCGGCCGTCGCGGCGCGTGCGACAGAATCGGCGGTGAGGCGGAGGACGACAACGACTCGCGAAGGACTGCGCAGTGACCGATCCCATGACAGACACGGCGTCAGGACAAGTGCCGCGCCCCGGGCAGCGGTTCGTGTTCATAGGGGGCCTGCACCGCAGCGGGACCACGCCGCTGGCCCGTACGCTGGCCGGGCATCCGCAGGTCAGCGGCTTCCACGACACGGGCGCCATGGAGGACGAGGGCCAGTACCTCCAGTCGGTCTACCCGACGGCGGCGGCCCGGACGCGCTCGGGGCCCGGCCGGTTCGCCCTTTCGCCGGCGGCCCACATCACGGAGAATTCACCCCTGGCCGATCCCGCCAACCGGGAGCGGCTGATCGCCGATTGGAGCCGCTACTGGGACATGGACCGTGAATTCCTGGTGGAGAAATCTCCCGCGAATCTCGTCATGACGCGGTTCCTCCAGAAGCTTTTCCCCGAGGCGCGTTTCATCGTCATCATGCGGCACCCGGCGATCGTGACACTGTCGACGAAGAAGTGGGCGCCGCGCACCCGCCTTTCCACGCTCTTCGAGAACTGGTTCCGGGCGCACGATCTGCTGCGGCAGGACGCGGCGCGCGTGGAGCACCTGCATCTGCTCACCTACGAGAGCCTGGTGACCAGTCCGGAGCGGACGCTGGACGGCGTGCGGGAGTTCCTGGGCCTGTCGGGCCCGATCCCGGCGGGCGCGGTGCGGGACCGCAGCGGCGGCTACCGGGAGCGCTGGCTCGAACTGGCCGAGGCCACCGACCCGTTCGGCCGCCGCCGGTTCCGCCGGCTGTGCGAGCGTTTCGAGGACCGGGCCAACGCCTACGGCTACAGCCTGCGGGACATCGACCGCGTTCCCCCGGCGGGCCTCCTTCCGCGACCCGCCTCCTGACGCCCCGGCTCCGCGCCGCCGCCGCGCGGGAATCGGGCGGCGGCGGAGCGGAGTCCGGCTAGTACGCGCCCCGGGAGCGCAGGACCGCGAACACGGTGCGCCACAGGATCATGGCGTCCAGGGCGAGGGACCAGTTCTCGACGTAGCGCAGGTCGATGCGGACGGACTCGTCCCAGGACAGGTCGGACCGGCCGCTGACCTGCCACAGGCCCGTCATGCCCGGTTTCACCACCAGGCGGCGGTACATGTCGCTGGGATACCGCGCGACTTCGTCGGGCAGGGGCGGGCGGGGGCCGACCAGGGACATGCGGCCGGCCAGGACGTTGACCAACTGCGGGAGTTCGTCCAGGGAGTAGCGGCGCAGCGTTCTGCCCAGCGGGGTGACGCGCGGGTCGTCACGGAGCTTGAACAGCACGCCGTCGTGGCCGTTGGCCGCCCGCAGTTCCGCGACGCGCGCCTCCGCCTCGACGTACATGGTGCGGAACTTCAGCAGCCGGAACGGCACCCCGTCCTTCCCGACCCGGGTCTGCCGGAAGAGCGCGGGCCCCGGGCTGGTGAGGCGGATCGCGGCGCCGATGACGAGCAGCAGCGGCGCGAGGACGACGAGCGCGAGCGCGGCGCCGGCGCGGTCGATCAGCTCCTTGGCCGCCCGGCGCCCGCCGGACAGCGACGGGCGGTCGACGTGGACCAGCGGAAGGCCGTCCACCGGGCGGATCGTGGTGCGCGGTCCGGCGACGTCGATCAGCGCGGGCGCGACCAGCAGATCGACCTCGCTCTCCTCCAGTTCCCAGGCGAGGCGCCGCAGTTCGTGGCCCTGCAACTCCGGGCAGGACAGCACGGCCACGGTGTCGGCGTTGGCGCGTTCCACCGCCTCGGCGATGTCGGCGAACCTTCCGAGGACCGGGATGTCGCAGTCCCCGATCCGCCGCCGGTAGGGCCGGTGCGGGGGCAGGCAGGCTCCGACGACGCGCATGCCGTGGTAGCGGTGGCGGTGAAGTTCCGTGGCGAGCACGGCGATCGACTGCTCGTAGCCGACGGCGACGACCCGTTGCATGAAGCGGGACGACTCCGCCCGGTGCCGGTGGACCCACTTGCGGGCGGCGAAGCGGCACAGCAGGTCGAGCAGGAGGGCGCCCGGCAGCGCCAGGGCGACGTAGCCGCGGGCGATCTCCAGCTTGGCGGCGTAGGAGACGACGGCGACGGCGGCGGTGAGCGCGACGCCCGCGATCAGCGTGCGCTGGTACTCGTCGGGTCCGATGAACAGGAAACGGTGGTCGTAGGCGCGGCTCAGCGCGAGCGCGACGATCCACGCGAGGGGGAAGACGGTGACACTGAACAGGAGGTAGCCGGTGCCGATTCCGCTGCCGAAGCCGCCGAACCGGGCCGCAGAGGCCGCCGCTCCGGCGATGACGGCGACGCCCGCGTCGGCGCCGAGGAGGAGCACGGTGTAACGGCGCTTCCAGCGCTGCGTCCTGGCGGCGCCCCTCCCCCGCGCGACGCCGGCGCGCGACGGGCCGGGCCGCCCGGCCGGGATCGGGAGAACGGGCAGGGGCAGGGCGCCCTGTCGTGGGCCGCGGGACATCATATGTGCACTGTCGCCGTGGAACGGGCCCCGGCCGGGCGGCGGCGCGACCGCGGTACCCGGACGGGGCGCTGACAGGAACGGGCGTACGGGCATGGGGACTTCATGACGGACTCTCCTTGTGGGCGGAGGGTGGAGCGGGTGGGGGTGCGTATACACATAGGACGCTGTCGGCGCGGAGGAGCGGGTTGACGTAGGTGGGCGCTGCGTAATGAGTTAGGGTTACTCTAGAGAATGCGTTACATGTAGGTTGAACATTAGTCGCGTGGGCGGCAGCGTCAGATGGGTATAAGAGGCAGGATGTACGGGTCGCGCCCGGCGTCGCCCCAGGCGTCGAGGACGCCGGGCTTGTGGGACACGCGGGTGTCGCAGACCTTGAAGGTGTCGAAGACGCTGACGGCCCTGATGTTGGGGTACTTGGTGAGCGCGGGCACGAGGTTGCGGTACCACTGGGCCTGCGCCTGGTCGTTCTCCGGGTCGGCGACGGTGCCGTACTCGGCGAGCATGACCGGCTTGTCGGAGAAGCCGTTGTCCATCAGCCACTCGTACCAGGGGCCGATGGTCTCGCCGGGGGTGCGCCAGTCGTTGTCCCGGCAGTCGTAGTAGTTGAAGGGGTCGTAGCCGATCCAGTCGACGTAGGCGTCGCCGGGGTAGAACTCCTCGATGACGTCCTCGTGGCCGAGCCAGCCGACGGAGACCCACACCCAGGTGACGTTGTCGACGCCCTCCTCCTCGAAGACGTCGTGGATGTGGCGCCAGGCGCGCACGTAGTCGGCACCGTCGCCCTGGTCCGCGTCGCGCTTGCCCTCGGCCTCGTGGTCGAAGGCCAGGAAGACGGGCTGGTCCCACTCCTTGAGCCGCTGGGCGGCGGGCCGGACGATCTCGTCGTCGTAGGCGCCGTCGGCGACGTCGCTCCACCGGGCGCGTTCGTCCTCACCGTGGACGCGGGTCGTCCAGTTGAGGAGAAGGAGGCGGTCGCCGTCGGCGGCGAGCCGTTGTTCCTGCTCGTCGGGGAAGACGCCGGAGGCGCCGGTGCCGGAGAAGTCGTGGTAGCGGTGGACGATGTCGAAGGTGCGGCCGATGTCGGACTCGATGCTGGTGATCGTGGCCTGAAGGTCGTCGCCGCGTTCGGCCGCGGTGGTGTAGATCCCCCACAGCAGGCCGCATTCGGGGACGAGGTTCTCGTCGAGCGGGCAGGCGGCGGCGGGTTCGGCGGCCGGTGCGGGGAGGGTGGAGGCGCTGAGGGTGAGGAGGCCGAGCGCGGCGGTGGCCAGGGCACGCCATCGGCGGCGGCGCGCCGTCCGGCGCGCGGGCACGGGTTGGCTCATGACCGGGGATGTCCTTACGGGTCGTGGGGGTTTCAGGCGGGAGCCGGGGCGGGCTCCTTCGCGGTGGCGAGCAGCGGCGCGGCTCTGGGCCGGACGGGTGGATGGCGTTCGGCCTCGCGGAGGGCGAGCGCGCCGGCGATCATCACGATGACCAGGCCGGAGTCCATCAGGCCGTAGTAGAAGATCATCACCGTCGTCATCACGACGACGACATGGGTCCACAGCGCGGTGCCGGTGGGGGCGCGCCGGGTGCGCCAGCACAGCCACCCGAACCAGCCGAGGAACAGGGCGGCGCCGACGAATCCGTGCGAGAAGAGCACGTTCCAGAACTGCCCCTGGGTGCCCACCGAGGGGACGGCCTCGCCGAGCAGTGACGGGCGGGGCGCGCCGTATCCGAACAGCGGGGATTCCAGGGTGCGTTCGTACGCCTCCTGGTAGACGGCGAGCCGGGTCTCGTTGGTGTCGCTGTTGGAGACGCGGTCGGCGACGCGGTCCTGCACGCCGATGGCGGTGTTGACGCCGAGCGCGGCGACGAGGAGAGCGCCGAGCCCGAGCAGGCCCTTGGCGTTGCCGCGCGCCGCCATGCGGAGCGCGGCGTAGCCCAGACCGAGGCCGAGGGCCAGGAACATGCCGCGGTTGACGGTGAGATAGGCCGGGACGAGGGAGAGCGGCAGCAGCACCAGGACGAGCCGGAACAACGGGCCGCGCCGCAGGTGGGCGAGGGCGACGAGCACGAACGGGATCAGCTCGGCGTAGTTGTGTCCCCAGCCGTTGGTGTAGGCGAACGGGGCGGACGGGCGCGGTTCGTTCTGCCAGAAGCCGTCCGGATCTCCCTGGGTGAAGCGGGGGTTGACCATGTGGGCGACCAGTTCGTTGCTCTGGAGGCCCTCCGGCACGAGGGCCGCCATGGGCGTGTGGAGCGAGCCGTGGGGGGACAGCACGCCGAGGTAGCCGCCGGCGACGACGGCGGCCCAGTAGGCGGTGAGGACGAGGGCGACGCGGCGCGCGGGCAGGTCGCGTTCGGTGCCGTTGTAGACGTACAGGAAGATGACGGTGGCGGCGAGGTAGATCAGCGCGCGGTAGACGAAGCCGATCATCCGGCCGCCGGTGTCGATCTGGACGGCCGAGGCGAACATCCAGACCAGGAACAGCAGCCACAGCCCGAAGCCCCTGGGGGCGCGCAACCGGCGCCGGCGCAGCAGCAGCACCGTCATGGGGAGGGCGACCAGCGGCCAGATCATGTCGCCGAGGCCGAGGGTCCACCAGAGCGGGAACGCGACGAACAGCGCGTACATCGGCCACCGCGGGAGGGAGGCGGGCATCAGATCCCTCGGCCGGCGCGGTGCGCGAGGGTGACGATGGTGTCGACCTTCACCAGGCGGGTGCTGGCCAGCAGGGCGGCGTAGAGCCGCTGTTCGCGCCAGTTGTGCCGGAAGGCGCGGACGGCCAGGCGGCGGGCGCCCGGCATGTCGCCGAGTCCGGCGTGGGCGAAGGCGAGTTGGGCCTCGATGCGGGCCAGGCCCACGGGATCGGTGCGGAAGTCGGGGTGCTTGTCCAGCAGGTAGTCCAGCGCGGAGATGATCATCTGCCAGCGGTCGAAGAAGTACGACCGGGCGTGCCACAGGACGCGGACCAGCGGTTCGCGCACGGCGCGGACGCCACCGGCGTCGGCGGCGCGCAGCAGGAACTCGTAGTCCTCGCCGTACCCGCCGGGGATCTCCTCGTCCACCAGCCCGATGCGGTCGAGGAG
The DNA here is from genome assembly GCF_001493375.1 of Streptomyces specialis. Taxonomy (GTDB): domain Bacteria; phylum Actinomycetota; class Actinomycetes; order Streptomycetales; family Streptomycetaceae; genus Streptomyces; species Streptomyces specialis. The sequence continues at coordinate 440,575 of NZ_LN929894.1, read as the reverse complement.
GGCGGCGCGGCGGACGAGGACGGTGCTGGGGTGGATCTCCATGATCCGGTCGCGCAGGAAGTCGGCGCGCCACAGCGGCCGGTCGGGGGCCGGCCGGGGGATGTCGCGGTCGCCGTAGCTGACGATGATCCCGGCGGAGACCAGCGGGGTTTCGGGGTGGCGTTCGAGCAACTCGGTCTGGGAGGCGAGCTTTCCGGGCAGCCACTCGTCGTCGTCGTCGCAGAACGCGACGAGTTCGCCGGTGGCGGCGAGGATGCCGGTGTTGCGGGCGCCGGCCAGGCCCGGGGTGCGGTCGTTGCGCAGGTACCGCAGGGTGCGGCCGTCGCCGGTGGGCACGTCCACCGGGACGGGGTCGCTGCGGTCGAAGACCACGACGCATTCGACGGGGCCGGCGTAGCGCTGGCCCAGGATGGCGGTGACCGCCCGGCGCAGCAGTTCGGGGCGGTCCCGGGTGGGGACCACGACGCTGACGGTGGGGGCGGGCCTGGTCGTCGCCGCCGGGGATTCCGGTGCCACGGCGCTCTCGCTCATGGTGTGACCTCATCGCTTGCCGGACGCTTGCGGTTTCCGGGCCTCCGGCTTGAGCTTCGCCGGTTACACGTCTCCATTACTTGCCAGAGACCAAGGCGGTGAGATTATCATCCGGATCATTGGCGTTGGAGAGGGGTATTCGCCCGGAAGGCGATACACCACGCTTTCCCCGACGCGGAGTTGTTAACGCGGTGATCACATTTTCCAGGGCGCACACGGTATTCACGCGATCTCCGCCGGAACGCCCCAGCGGATCGTTCCGGCACCGTCCGGGGCGGCCGGAGTACTCAGTTGTCGATATGCAAGCAAAGCGCGAGCAAAGGTTCTCATGAGTGGCACCAGTGGCACGGCTGATGTGCGGTCCGTCGATGTGAGGCGCTACGGCGAGGTGCCCCGGCGCCGGTGGCGCACGGTGCTCGCCGTGGCCCTGGCCGGGGTCTCCGGGGTCGCGGGCTACGCGGCGCTGGCGCCGTCGTCGTACGAGGCGACGACCGTGGTGCGCGTCGACCCGATCGGGACGAACCCCTTCGAGTCGGGCAAGACGCCCGACCAGCTCGTGAACACGCAGAGCGAGGCCCAGATCGCGCGCTCCTCCGAAGTCGCCGCGCTGGCCGCCGAGTCGCTGGCGGGCGGGCGGGAACCGGACGCGCTGCGCTCCCACCTGACGGTGACGCCGTCCGCCGACACCGCGACGCTCCGCCTCACCTACGACGCCGCCTCCCGGCAGGCGGCGATCGACGGCGCCAACGCCCTCGCCACCGCCTACCTCGCGCACCGGGAGGCCCAGGGGCGGGCGAGGCAGGAGGAGTTGCTGCGCGGGCTGACGGAGTCGCTGGACGAGGCGCGGGCCGCGCTGCCCGCCGCCGAGGAGGCGCTGGCGTCGGCGGCGGCGGACTCGGCCCAGGCGCGCGCGGCCGACACCGACCGGCAGGTGGCGCTGCGGGACGTCCAGGGCCTGTCCGACCGGCGGAACGACCTGCGGGCGGGCTCGTTCATGCCCGGCTCGGTGCTGGAGGAGGCGGACCGGGCGGTGGCCGCGTCCCCCGCCGGCGATCCGCTGTTCCTGGGCGGGGGTGTCCTCGCGGCGCTGATCCTGGGGCTGGCGGCGGCCTTCGCGCGCGACCGGTTCGACGGGCGGGTGTCCGGCGGACGCGAGGCGGCCGAGGCGGCCGGGGCGCCGCTGCTGGCCGAGATCCCGGCCGGGCCGGCCGCGTTGGCGCTGGTCGAGGACCCGGCCGGGCCGGCCGCCGAGTCCTACCGCCTGCTGCGCGCGCTGCTGGTGCCCGCCCTGCGGCGGCGCGGCACGCGCGTGCTGCTGGTCGCCGACCTCACCGGACCGGCCCCCCGCGCGCTGCCCGGCGCCAACCTGGCGACCGCGCTGGCCGAGGCGCTGGGCGACGTGGTCCTGCTCAGCCCGGGCCGGACCGGGGCGCCGGCCCCCGCGCTCGCTCCCCTGGCGGCGGCCGGCGGCACCGCGAAGGTCACCCTGCACACCACGGGCGTCGCCGGTCTGCGGGTGGCGCACGGCGACGCGGCCGACGGGGTCCCGCGGGAGCTGATCGCGGGCGAGGAGTTCCGCGCGCTGGTGTCCGAACTGACCGCCGCGGGCACCTGGGTGGTGCTGGACGCGTCGGGCGGCCTGACCCGTTCGGAGGTCGTCACCCTGGCGGGCACGGCGGGCGCGGCCGTGATCGTGGCCCAGTCCCGGGAGACGGACACGGCCGACGTGGAAGCCCTGGCCACGGCCCTGGAACGGCTGGACACCCCGGTCGCGGGCTGTGCCCTGGTGGTGCCGGCCGGCGCCTCCACGGCCCGGCACACCCGCGTCTGAACGGCCGGGGGCGCGCCGACGGCCGGCGCGCCCCTCAGCCCCACAGCCCCCCGGCCGGTGGCGCCTCAGCCGGTGGTGCGGGCGTGGCGCCCGGGGCGGCGTCTGCCGACCGCCGAGAGCAGGGCGGGGAGTTCGAGGACGGTGCGGAAACGCCACAGCGCCGCCGCGTAGAGCGGGACCGCCAGCGCGAGGTAGAGGGCGAGGACCCACAGGTCCGTGCCCAGGGCCAGGCGCAGGGCCAGGCCGCCGCCGCCGAAGACCAGGGCCGCCATCGCCGCCGATACGGCGAAGCCGCGGCCGTGCCCGCGCAGGGCCAGCAGGACGCGGACCTCGTACATGCCCATCAGTTGCTCGCACACGATGCTCGCTGACCACGCGATCGCCGCGCCGACGATGCCGTGCCCGGGAACGAGCAGCAGGTTGAGCCCGATGTTCACCACCAGGGCCACCACGGTGTTGACCGCCGTCCAGCGGCTCTTGCCCGCCATCAGCAGGACCGTGTTGACGTTCCCGGTCGCCAGGTTGAGCAGCATCGCCACCGACAGGACGCTCAACGCGTCGGCGCCGTCCGCGAACTCCTCGCCGAACACCCGCAGCACCTGCGGGCCGAACGTCGCCAGCACCAGGTAGAGCGGCCAGGAGGAGGCGGTGATCCACTGCGTGGAGACCCGGTAGAGGTCCTCCGCCCGGCGCTTGTCGCCGACCGCCAGCGCCGCGCCCACCTGCGGCTGGATCGCCAGCCGCATCGCCTGCATCGCCAGCGTGCCCGTGGTGACGAACCGGCTGGCGGCGGCGTAGATCCCGGCCTCGTGGGCCGAGCGCATCGCGCCGACGATGATCACGTCGAACCAGACGATCGACTGCGTGAACGCCTGCGCGAACCCCCGCCCGGCCGCGTACGACCAGAACTCCCGCGCGATCTCCCGCACCGGGCGCGCCGGGGCGGAGGCGGGCAGCAGGGCCCGTTCGGTGCGCCGGAGTTGTCCGTACAGCGCCCACAGGGCCAGCGGGCAGGTCAGCAGCAGCGGGATCGCCCACGCCAGCGGCACCGCCAACCCCCGCGCGCCGAACGCCAGCACGGCGGCGACCAGGGCCACCCGGCCCAGCGGCAGGGCGAGTTGCTGGAGCCCCACGTAGATCCGCAGGCCGCCGAAGCCGCGCGTGGCCTGGACCGCGACCAGGCCGGTGATCGCGCACACCAGGAAGGGCGCCAGCAGGGCCAGTTGGTCCGCGCCCTGGTCGCGGTGGGCCTCGTCCATCAGCAGCCCGGCCAGGCCGGGCGCGGCGGCGTACAGGGAGACGGCCAGCACGGTCGCCGCGAGCACGACCGGGCCGAAGGCGACCGCCATGACCCGGCGCAGCTCGGCGACGCGGCCCAGCGCGCGGCTGCGCGTGGCGGTGTAGAGGAGCCCGGTGTCGGCGCCGGCCGTGCCGATGGCGGCGAGAATCGTGAAGAGCGCGAACGCCTCGAAGAAGACGCCCGCGCCGGCCGCGCCGAGACCGTGCGTGACCACGGCGGTCAGCGTGAAGCCGCCGACGGCGGCCACCCCCGCGCCGAACAGTCCCAGCGCGCCGCTCCGCGCCACGGCGCGGGTCCCGCCCGCCGTCCCGGATCTGTCGGCCAGTCGTCCGCAGCCGGCGGGGAGCGGAAGGGAACTCCACAATAGCAAGCACGTGAAGTACGACAGAGGCAGAAACAGTGCTGAGCAACGACTGGTCGAGGGGGTCGAGGCGGTGGGGGCGGTCACGGAATCCCTCGCTCGTCGTTTCGTGGAGCCTTATGGAGTCTCGTGGAGTCTCGTGGATCGGGTCCGGGCCGGGGGGGGCAGCATAGTGGCTCGTGCGACGGGTCCGCGCGAGGGGCCCCGCCGTATTTCCGGGATCGGTACGGAATCCGGCGGGACGGCATTTCCCGGTTTCAGTCCATCCACACATGCATCAATTATGTGTTCTTACGGCTGTAATACTGGTTAATACTTCGTGGCACCCCGAGACTTCTGCGCATGGTCGAACCCGTCCGCGTTCTCTACATCGGAGGAGTGGGCCGCAGCGGGAGTACCGTTCTCTCCCGCGCCCTCGGCGAGCTGCCCGGCTTCTTCCACGTCGGTGAACTCGTGTTCCTGTGGTCCCGCGGCGCCACCCGCAACGAACTGTGCGGCTGCGGCGCCCGGTTCCTGGACTGCCCGTTCTGGTCGGACGTCGGGAAGCGGGCGTTCGGCGGCTGGGAGGCGGCGGAACCCGCCCGGGTCACCGCGCTCCAGCACGCGGTGGACCGCACCCGCTACCTGCCCCGGCTCCTGACCCCCGACCCGGGCCGCGACTTCCGGCTCAGACTCGGCGAGCTGACCGCGCTCCTCGGCCGGCTCTACACCGCGATCCAGGAGGTCAGCGGCTGCGCGGTCGTGGTCGACTCCTCCAAGCACGTCTCCTACGCCGCCACCCTCCGCCGGGTCCCGTCCGTCGATCTGCGGCTGCTGCACGTCACCCGCGACAGCCGGGGCGTGGCCCACTCCTGGGCGAAGAAGGTCAAGCGGCCCGAAGTCGTGGACCAGGACGCCTACATGGCGAACATCCCGGTCCCCAGGCTGGCGGCCCGCTGGTCCGCGTTCAACGGCCTGTTCGACGTCCTGCGGCTGGTGCACCGGAACGCCCTGGGCCTGCGCTACGAGCGGTTCGTCGCCGACCCGGCCGCCGCCCTCACCCGCGTGGCCGCCCTCGCCGGGCGCGAACTGAAGCCCGGCGACCTCGACTTCGTCCAGGAGGCGGGGCTGCGGCTGTCGGCCGAACACAGCGTCTCCGGCAACCCGATGCGCTTCACCAACGGCCCGGTCCCGCTGCGCGTGGACGACGCCTGGCGGTCCGCGATGCCCCCCGGCGACCGGGCCGTCGTCACCGCGCTCACCGCGCCCGGCATGCTCCGCTACGGCTACCGACTCAGGGGGCGAACCACCCGATGAGCCAGCACGAGGACGGCCCGGACGGACGGCGCCTGCGGGTGCTGATCGTCTGCTCCGCCGGCGGCCACCTGGCCCAGCTCCACAAGCTGGCCCCCTGGTGGACCCGGCACGAGAGGATGTGGGTCACCTTCGACACCACCGACGCGCGTTCGCTGCTCGACGGCGAGAATGTCCGCTGGGCGTACCACCCGACGACCCGCAACATCCCCAATCTGCTGCGGAACCTGTGGCTGGCCCTCCGCCTCGTTCCCCGGTACGCGCCCGATCTGGTCGTCAGCTCGGGCGCCGGCGTCGCCGTGCCGTTCTTCTGGGTGGCCAGGCTGCGTGGCGCGCGCACGGCCTACCTGGAGGTCTTCGACCGCATCGACAGCCGGACCGTCACCGGCCGGCTGTGCCGCCCGGTGACCGATCTGTTCCTCGTCCAGTGGGAAGACCAGCGCGAGTTGTACGACGGCTCGGTCGTGGTCGGAAAGGTGATGTGACCTCCATGCCCGGCGAACTCGGCGCGGCCCCCCGCGTCCTAGTGACGGTCGGCACCGACCACCACCACTTCACCAGGCTGATGACCTGGATCGAACGGTGGCAGGCCGACGGCCCGGCCCTGAACTGGACGGTGCAGCACGGCTTCACGCCGCCACCGGCCGCCGCACCCGGCATCGAGGCCACCGCGATGCTGCCGCACGGTGAACTCCAGGCCGCCCTGCGGCAGTCGGCGGTCGTCGTCTGCCAGGGCGGCCCCGGCTCGATCATGGACGCGCGCGGCGCGGGCCGTATCCCCATCGTCGTGCCCCGCCGCCCGGAACTGGGCGAGCACGTCGACGACCACCAAGTGCGGTTCTCCCGGCGGCTGGACGAGGCCGGACTGATCCGGGCCGCGAGCACCGAGCACGACTTCCGGCTCCTGCTGACGGCCGCCCTGGAACGCCCCGAACGATTCGCCGCCCGGCCGGAGATCAGCGAACTGCCGGAAACCGTACGGCGGTTCGGCGCCCTCGTGGACGAGCTGATGGTCCGGCCCGCGCGCCGGCCGCTGCTCTCGCTGCGGCGGCGCGGTCAGGCGTCGTAGTAGCGGGCGCGCACGTCCGCCGTCAGCTCCCGCACGCGGGCGATCTCCTCCTCGCCGAGCCGGTCCCGGTACGTGACCAGCGCGGCCTTGCTGTCCATCGGCTGATAGGCCGTCCGGGACAGACCGCCCTTCAGGCTCCAGGACATCGCCCGCGTCGGCGCGTTCTCCGCCTGCGTCGCCTCCCGCACGGCCCGCCGCGCCGACGCGTCCCACGTCAGCCCGCACGTGGCGTACAGCTCGCCGAAACGGGTCTCCGGGTCACCGGCCAGGTCCTCGTACCGCACGACGTGCAGGGACTCGGTGTTCTTCCGCATGGAGTCCACCGCGTCGTATGTGAAACGCCACAGCGCCGCGTTCTTCGCCAGCTCGTCCTGACTGCCCACCAGGGCCCGCAGTTCACCGGCGTGCTCGCCCAGCAGGTCCCGCGCCAGCAGCGGCTGCTCCAGCAGCTCGTGGAAGTACGTCGTCCAGCCGAGCTTGCGCCAACTGCCCGACCACGTCACCGGATCGCGGACCAGCACGATCGCGACCGCGCCCAGCCTGCGGGCGAACCAGGCCGCCGACAGCACCGCGTACGGATCGTCCAGCAGCGCCCGCCGCCCGCGCGCCCGTCCGGCGGTGAACGCCGAGAAGTTCTTCACCAGGCGGGCGAGATCGGGCAGCGCCCGGTTGGCTCGCAGCTCGGCGAGCGGGTGGTACCGCAGCCGCGCGGTGTCGCGGAACGCCCGCAGCCAGGGCTCCTCGTTGTCCTCGCAGATGTACTGGAACGCGTGCGTGACCGACGCGTTGAGCACCCCGGGCGAACGGCCGGGCGGGCGGCTCGGGTTGAGCGGCTCGTTGACGTACACCACCTCGCCGCCGGCCTGGAGCATCTTGCCGACCCAACTGGTGCCGCTGCGCGGCAGACCGGTGACGAGGATCGGTCGCTTCGCGGTGCCGGTCATGGCGCACTCTCCTGGTTCGGTTGCTGGTCACGGCCGGGGCCCGGCGGCAGACGCAGCGCCAGGGCCAGGGTGTCGTCGGGGTGGAGGATCACGGTGTGCATGTCCCGGGCGATGGCGCGCGGGACGTCCGCGATGGGCAGGGCCGCGTGGCGGCGGGCCGCCCGGATCAGCCGGGCCTCGCCCTCCAGCGGGTCGCGGCGGCTCTCGGTGAGACCGTCGGTGTAGAGCAGCAGCAGGTCCCCCGGCGCCAGGGTGGCGCGCAGCAGCTTCTCGCTGCCCGGCAGCGGGAAGCCGATGCCCCGGCCCTTGACCTCCAGGTACGCGTGCTCCCCGGAGGAGCGGATCAACAGCCCCGGCGGATGGCTGCCGTTGGCGAGCAGCAGCTCACCGGTGGCGGGGTCGATCCGGACGAGCTGCACGGTGGCCATCACGTCCCGGTCGAACGGGCGCATCACCTCGTCGGCGCGGGCGATGATCGAGTCCAGCCGGTGCCCCTCCAGCGCGAGGGTGCGCACGGCGTGGGTGACGTTGAGCGCGCTGCGGGTGCTGGTGACGCCGTGGCCGAGGGCGTCCACGACGGTGATGTGGACGGTGCCGTCCGGCAGCCGGAACCAGTCGTAGAGGTCGCCGCCGGTGGGGGCGTCGGTGCCGGCCGGGGCGTAGTGCACGGCCAGCTCCAGGCCGTCGATGTCCAGCGGCGGCGGACGAAGGGCGTCCTCCCGCTCGCGCAGCGTCTTGCCGTGCGCGCGGCGCAACCGCTCGTCCCGCTCCTCCAGTTGCACGTAGAGGGCGAGCACGCCGCTGTTCGTCTCGGCCAGTTCGTGCTTCAGCCGCCGGTGGTCGGCGGCCAGCGCGTCGGCGCGGGCCATCGCCTGCTGCAACTCCTGCTCCAGCGCCTCCCGTTCGGTCTCCGGCGCCGCCTCGGGCGCCGCCTTGGACCGGGCCGGGCCGCCGAGGGTCCGCGCCGCCGGACGCGGCGGGAGCGGCACCCGCCACACCGCGCCGCCGTCCGGGGTGACTTCGGGCGGCAGCGGCAGCTCGGCCGCCTCGGGCTGCCCCACGGCGCCCTGCGGGCGGCAGACCACGGCGAGCGTCCCGGGGTGCCCGTCACCGGCCCGCCGCACCGAGGTCTCCAGGTGAACGGCGGCGCCCGCCGCGAACGCCGAGCCCGCGACGGCGGTCACCGAGACCACGAGCCGGGCCCGCAGATCGACCGGAAGGCGGTGGGTACGGGCCACTTGGCGCACGGCGTGCCGCAGCTCCGCCTGGGCGCGGAAGTGCCGGCTGTCGGTCGTCGTCATGGCGGCGGGCCTCAGCGCGGGGACGCGACGGCCAGGGCGGTGGCGTCGTCACGGACGACCCGGTGCCGGTGCGCGAGGGCGGGGGGGGGGGGGGGCTGGGTCTTGTACACATCCGACGCCGCCTCCGGCGCCGGCAGGGGGGGGGGGGGGGGGGGTCGTGCTAGTGGGTCGGCGGACGTCAGACATTGTTTGTAGAAAGTGGGCGACGGATGCCGAGGACTACACTATCCTCTTCGTCGGCAGCGTCAGATGGGTAGAAGAGACAGGAGCAGGGACGGGGGCAGGCGCAGCAGGAACGGGCGCGCGTGGCGGGCCCATCCCGGGTCGATGCCGTCGGGGTGCAGCACGCAGGTCTCCCGGGGGGCCAGGTCGACGCTGTGGACGGTCGGCTGGGGCATGTTGTAACCGACGATACCGGGCGGCGCCGGGGGGCCCGACCGGACCCGGTCCGAACTCACCAGCGACAGGCGGACGTTGCCCGTGCCGCAGAAGTCGGCGCGGCCGGGGGTGAGGCGGAGCAGGGCGACGGCCGCGCCGCGGGTGCGGCGCAGCGCCTTGTGGAGCGCGGCCATCAGGACCGGCAGCGGCCGGTCCGGCTCGCGGGAGAACGCGGCCATGGCCGCCCCGGCGGCGTCGGCCGCGGCGGCCCCGTGCCCCAGGGCGTCCACCACCAGGGCGGTGCGGCCGGTGTCGCCGTCGGTGACGGCGCAGGCGTCGCCGCTGACGTCCTCCCCCTCCAGCGGCAGGCAGACCGCGCCGACGGACGCCCTGGCCGCGGCGGCGTGCTCCGGCGGCGCGAGGCGGGCGCTGACGACGGTCCCGTCGCCCGGCTGGGTGCGGATGGTGAAGTCCGTCGCTATCCGGCGCACCGCGCCGAGGCCCGCGCCGAGCGTGCCGCTGGTGGTGTAGCCGTCGGCGAAGCAGCGCTCCAGCTCCACCATGCCGGGCCCCCGGTCGGCGGCGGCGATGTCCAGGCCGGCGCCCAGCGGCAGGGGCTGGAGATACACGACGCCGTCCCGGGCGTGCTTGTCGAGGTTGCTCGCCAGCTCGCTGGCGAGGACGGCGGCCTTCTCCGGCAGGGCACCGGTCAGCCCGCACCGCCGCGCCAGGCTCCGCGCGGTGACCACGGCGAGGTGGACGGCGCTGTGGTGGTCGATGCGCACCTGCGCGCTGGGTTCCCGGCGGGGTGAGGGATACACGGCCGGGTCAGCCCTGGGTCCAGCGGGTCGCGCTCACGGTGGTGCCGCCACCGGGCGAGGTGCGGATCTCGAAGTCGTGCATCAGCCGCCTGGCGCCGCCCAGGCCGTGCCCGAGACCGGGGCCGGTGCTGTACCCGTCGGTCAGGGCCGCCTCGACGTCGGGGATGCCGGGCCCCTGGTCGGAGACGGTGAGGCGGACACCGCGGAAGCCGGACCGGCGCAGCCGCTCGATGGTCAGCGTGCCGCCACCGCCGTGGATGTAGGCGTTGCGGACCAGCTCGCTGGCGGCGGTGACCACGCGGGTCTGGTCGACCAGGCCGAAGCCCGCGGCGAGGGTGGCGGCGCGGACGGCGTGCCGGGCCTCCAGCAGGTCCTCCTCGGTGCGCACGGGATAGACGCGGGGCGCGGCGTCCGCGCCGGCGTCCGGCTCGGGGAGCCACTCCCGGGTGAGGCCCGCCGCCGGATCATGGGGCGTCATCACGGTGCGGACCCTCCCCGGACACTGTGGTGCGGAACCAGCCGAGGGCGGCCATGCCCTGCTCCGCGTTCAAGGCCGTCTCCACACCGTCGAGTCGCAGTCCCAGCTCGACCAGGGTGATGGCGACGGGCGGGCGCATGCCGGCGACGATGACGCGGGCGCCCAGCAGCCGTGCGGTGGTGGTGAGTTCGCTGAGGGTGCGGGCGACGAACGAGTCGATGATTTCCAGCCGGGAGATGTCGATGAGCACGCCGGTGGCCGCGTCGGCGGCGATCCGCTCGGTCAGCTCGTCCAGGAACGCCATGGCCGACTTGTCGTCCAGCTCGTCGAGCAGGCCGGTGACCAGGACGTCGCCGAGACGCAGGATCGGCACGCTCGCCGGCTTCTGGCCGTTCACCGGCGGACCGCGTCGCCCGTGGGAAGCGCCGGCTGCCCGGTGATCTTGACGGCCTCCGTCAGCGCGTCCGCCAGGGTGGCCCGGGTGAGGATCTCGGAGAGGTCCACGCCGAGTTGGGCGATGGTCTGGGCGATGGGCGGCCGGATGCCGCTGATGACGCAGTCCGCGCCCATCAGGCGCACGGCCGCGACGGTCTGCATCAGGTGCTGGGCGACGGAGGTGTCCACCGCCGCGACGCCGGTGATGTCGATGATGGCGACCTTCGCCTCGTCGGCCTGGATCGCCTGGAGGAGGCTCTCCATCACCACCTGCGTGCGAGTGGTGTCCAGGGTGCCGATGAGCGGCACGGCCAGCACATGGCGCCAGAGCCGGACCACCGGCGTGGACATCTCCAGAAGCTGGCGGCTCTGCCGGGAGATGATCTCCTCCCGGCTGGAGACATAGGCGTCGAACGACAGCACACCGGCCGCGTCCAGCAGCCGGTTGATCAGCACCGCCGCCTCGAACAGCTCCTCCGCGTCCCGCGTGGCGCGCTGGAGGACCTCCAGCAGCACCTCCTTGAGCGCCAGCACGGCCAGCGAGGTCGCCGTGGGCGTGACGCCCGCGCGCGCCCTGCGCATCGACAGCTCCGTGATGGTGCCGCGCAGCTCGGCGTGCGAGGTGACGACGCGGCTCACGGGCAGCCCGCTCTCCAGGCCCGCCAGGAGCGCGGCGAGGAGGGCGTCCGCCTCTCCGCGCAGCTCGTCCTCGCCGATGCCGGCGCCCAGCCCCTCCTGCTCGATCTGGAGCCGGACCCACCGGTCGGCGATGTCCTGGTCGTGGTCGCGCAGCGCGCTGGTGAGCCGCTCGCGCGCCGCGGATTCGGTGGCAGTCACAAGAGAACCTCTCGCCGTCGATGTCTCCCTGCCCGGCACATCAACGTCTTCTTCCGGGTATGCACTTGATGCGTTTTGTCATGAGTTGTCGCGTGACAAACATTAGCGGCGCCGGCGACCGCCCGGTAGTCCCCTACCCCCGGACGCCGACAACAGGCCGTCACCGGCTCCGCGTTTCCCGCCGTCGCCGCCCAACACACAACAGTTTCCATTTGACAACAGTAGTATCGCAGCCACACGCTGTGCCCTGGCGGCCCGCCACCCGGCGCCCCCGCCGGTCCGGCACGCGGCCGGTCACGTCAGGAGCCCGCATGTCACCGACGCACCCTCTACGCCGAGCGGGCGGAACGGTCGGCGGCCCGCTCGCGGTTCGGCACGGACTGCGCCACCGCGTCCCGGAAGCCCGCGAGTCCCTCGACAAGTGCCTTCCGGGTGCTGGGCGGCATGGCGGCGATGGCGGTCAGCAGCGCCTTCTCCCGGCGCTCTCTGAGGTCCTGGAGGTAGCGACGGCCATGGGGCGTGAGCCACAGCTCCAGCTCGCGGCGACTGGCCTGACTCGGTGTCCGCTCCACGAACCCGAGGGCCTGGAGCCGGTCGCAGAGTCTGCTCACCGAGGACGGCGCCGAACCCAGCAGCTCCCCCAGCCCGCGAAGATTGATGCCCTCATCGCGCTCCAGGATGTAGAGGACCCGGAGTTGGGAGGAAGAAACCGGTGCCGACGAGGCGGCGTCCCGCCCCCGCTCCCACAGGACCTCCAGCAACTCGATCACCTCGGAAGCCGCCAGGGCGGCATCCGGGGGCCGGTGTGGAGGCAGTGGATTCACGCATCTCACTCTGGCACTCAGGATCAGGCTTGTCATCCCGGATGTCCGCTCCGGCGTCCTCCCAAACCTCACCGGTTCTCCCGGCCGGCACTCCCCCAGAAGGCGAACACACACGGTGGACAGACTCGCGGCCGCTGAACGCGCCCTGCGTCACGCGGCTCCGCACGCACTGCTCGAAAGTCTTCGGGCCGTGCTGGTCCGGTGCTACTCCGTGAGCGACGCGACGCTCATGGTCGCGGACTACGGGGTGACGTCGCTGCGACCGGTCGACGCCCCCGCCGACCGTTCCCTTCCCGTGCACATGGGACCGGCCGGGCGGGCCTTCGGCTCCCAACTGCCCTACGTGGAGCCCGCCGAGGGACTGCCCGAGCTGACCGCCCACCTCCCGGTCAGCGTGCGCGGCGACCGCATCGGCGTGCTCACCGTCCGCATGCCGCGCGAACGCTTCGGCGCCGCCGTCCTGGACGAACTCACCGAGATCGCCGGGATACTGGGCCACGAGATCATGGTCGCCGAGCGCGACACCGACGTGTACCTGCAGGCCCGCAGGAGCGAACGCCTCACCCTCGCCGCCGAGATGCAGTGGCAGCTCCTGCCCGGCCGCTCCTGCTCCCGCCCCGAGTACGAACTCGGCGGCCAGCTCGAACCGGCCTACGCCGTCCACGGCGACACGTTCGACTGGTCCACCTCCGCCGACCACCTCACCCTCACCGTCATCAACGGCATGGGCGAGGGCATAGAGGCGTCCCTGCTCACCGGCCTCGGCGTCAGCGCCCTGCGCAACGCCCGCCGGGCCGGACTCGACCTCGCCGAGCAGGCATACCTGGCCGACCAAGCGATCTACGGCCAGTACCGGGGCCTCGCCCACGTCTCCGCCCTCCTGCTCCGCTTCGAACTCGCCACCGGCCGCACCCGGATCATCGACGCGGGCTCGCCCCGGATGTGGCTGCTGCGCCAGGGGGTCGCCGAGTACGTGGAGCTGGAAGCGCAGCTCCCGCTCGGGATGTTCGAGGAAACGGTGTACACCGCCCAGGACTTCACCACCCTCCCCGGCGACCGGCTGTTCTTCGTCAGCGACGGTGTCTACGACGCCTCCTCGCCCGTCGGCGAACGGTACGGCGAGAAGGCGCTGGCGCGGGCCATCATGAACACCCGGCTGCTGCCCCCGGCGCAGGTGCCGCGCGCCATCCTCGCGGAGCTGGCCGGGCACCGCGGCGGACCGCTGCCGGAGGACGACGCGATGGTGGTCTGCCTCGACTGGCACGGCCGCTCGGCGGACGTCTGACGCCCACCACGCCGCGCCGCCGCGCCCAGCACTGCACAGCACAGCACAGCACAGCACAGCACCGAGGCTCTGGACTCCCGGTGGTCGGCCGGAAGTCCAGAGCCCCGTCCCCCTCGGTCCCCCTCGGCCCCGCTCAGGCGCCGATCACGCCGCCGTCCGTGCGGCGGATGACCACGGTGGCCGAACGCGGTCGGCCCTCGGGGTCGAAGTCCGGCCAGTTGCTGACCGCTCGCGGGTTCTCCGGCGTCGGCGTGCCCCAGGCCGTCGTCGCCTCTCCCGGGTGCTGGACGTTGACGAACAGCGTCCGCTGGTCCGGCGTGAAGGCCAGGCCGGTGATCTCGCAACCGCGCGGGCCGGTGAGGAAGCGGCGGATCTCGCCGGTGCGCGGATCGGCGGCCAGCATCTGGTTGTTGCCGATGTTGTCGTAGCCCTTGGAGGCCAGGTTCTGCGACGAGTTGGAGACGTCGGTCATGATCCACAGCCGGCCGTCGCCGTCGAACCCGAGCCCGTCGGGCGAGCCGAAGACGTTCGACTCGTCGGTCCCGGCCTGCGCGTCGTACGCCGGGTCGCCGGCCAGGACGAAGATGTCCCAGTCGAAGGTCGTGGCCGTGTTGTCGCCGTTCTTCTCCGTCCAGCGCACGATGTGGCCGTACGGGTTGGGCTTGCGCGGGCTGACCGCGCTGTTCCAGCCGCTGCCGTTGGTCAGCGTGCAGTAGACGTCCTGGTTCTCGGGGTTGACCGCGATCCACTCCGGCCGGTCCATCTTCGTGGCGCCCACCGCGTCGGCCGCCTCGCGGGTGCGCAGCAGCACATCCGCCTGGTCGGCCCAGCCGTTGGCGGTGGTCAGCGGCCCGGTGCCGTGGGCCAGCGGCAGCCAGGAGCCGGTGCCGTCGTCCTCGAACCGCGCCACGTACAGCGTGCCGTGGTCCAGCGGGCTGCGGCCCAGCGCGCGCTGGGCCCGCCAGTGGCCCTGGCCGACGAACTTGTAGATGTAGTCGCCGTCCTGGTCGTCACCGGTGTAGGCGACGACGCGGCCCCGGGACTCGGTGACCGTGCAGCCCTCGTGCTTGACGCGGCCGAGCGCGGTCCGCTTGACCGGCTTGGCGTTGGGGTTCATCGGGTCGATCTCGACGATCCAGCCGAACCGGTTGATCTCGTTGGGGTTCGCCGCGAGGTCGAAACGCGGGTCGGCGAGGTGCCAGCGGAAGCCGCCGCCGCTCTTGGAGACGCCGTACCGGAGCTGGGAGGCGGTCGGCTGCCAGGACGGGTCCTGGGTGCCGAAGTAGTTGTTCCAGTTCTCCTCGCACGCCAGGTAAGTGCCCCACGGCGTCCAGCCGTTGGAGCAGTTGTTCAGCGTGCCCCGCGGCTCGTCGGCCGCTTGGAGGCTGGGGTGGCTCGCCTTGACCGGCCCGGAGAAGCTCACCGGCGTGGAGCCGGTGATCCGGCGCGCCCGGCGGGAGTCCACGACGCGCCACTCGCCGTCGCGCTCCTCGATCTCGACCACGCTGACGCCGTGCGCGGCCAGCGCCTTGCGCACCTTCTCGGGCGTCATCGTCGCGGAGCCGTCGGGGAACAGCAACTCCTGGTCCACGTACTCGTGGTTGAGGACCAGCATGCCGCGCCGGCTGCCCTGGCGGCCGGACCCCAGCGGGAAGAAGTGCATGCCGTCGTGGTTCATGCCGACCTGCTGCGCCTGCTCGTCGGCGGAGTTGCCGGCGTCCTTGCGCCACCGGGGGCCGCCCGGCCGGATCGGGGTGCCCCAGGGGATGATCACCTGGGTCTCGTACCCCTCCGGCACGGTGAACGTGTCGGCCGTGGACGTCGGCACGGCCCGGAACCCGAGGAGCGCCCTCGGCGGGCGCCCCCCGCCACCACCGCGCGCCGCCGCCGTGGCGGACTGCCCGGACTGCCCGGCAGCGGCGGCCGGCCCCGTCCCGGCGGGCGCGGCGACCAGGAACCCCGCAGCGGCGGCGGGCCCGCCCTTGAGCGCGACCCGGCGGGACATCCGCTTCTCGACGACCTCCCCGAACGTCCGGTTCGCCGAGCCGTTCGAGCTGACGTCATCCGGATCGATCGCGGGAAATACCGGTGGCAGTCCTGACATCGCGGATCCTCACTTGCTCATGTGTGCCGTCGGTGATGCTCCCGTGAGGCTAGGAGCGGCCGATGACCCGGAGTAGCCACCTAGGTGAACGAAGGACCACCTTCACTCATACGGGTGATTCACCGCCCGGGTTCACCTGGAGCCCCCCGCGCGCCTCCCCGGCGATGCCGCCTCCCCCGCGCGGGGGAGGCGGTTCACCACCCGGCATGACGCGCCGGAAACACCCCCGGCGGGAGCGTGGAGTCATGACGACGACCACCGCCCCCGCCGCCCCGCCGCCCACCGGGGACCGGCACCGTACGAAGGCGTGGCTGCGCGCCCTCGCCATCGCCGCCTGCGTGCCCTACCTGAGCCTCAAGATCGCCTGGCTGTCCGGCAGTCACCTCGGCATCCCCGAGGGCAGCGAACTGCGCGAACCCGAGGGGGAGAACACACTGTTCGCCGCCAACGCGCTGACCGCCTGCATGGACGCCGGCGTCATCCTGCTGGTGTTCGCGCTCACCCGCCCCTGGGGCAGGCGGCTGCCCGCCTGGCTGGTCGCCGGTCCGCTGTGGGTGGCCACCGGGCTGCTCGCCCCCATCGTCATCGGATTCCCCGCCGGCGCGCTCGCGGACGTCTTCACCGACACCCCGCTCACCGGCAGCGGCGAGGGAACGGACGGCTCCGGCGACGAGGCGTTCCTCGCCCCCTGGGTCTTCACCGTCGTCTACTCCGGCTTCGGCCTCCAGGCCGTCGCGCTCGGCGGCCTCTTCGCCCTCTACGTCCGCGACCGCTGGGGCCACCTGCTGACCGGCCGCCTCGCCGCGCTCCCCGCCTCCCCGACCGCCGCGCGGCGCACGACCGCCGTGGCCGCCGTGGCCGCCGCGCTGCTGTGCGCGGCCGGCCTCGTTCCGCGCCTGTTGTGGCTGGCCGGCGGCACCGCCGGGCTCACCGCCCGGCGCGTCGACGACCGGGACGCCGTCTTCCACATCACCACCTCCGCCGACGTCCTGTTCCTGCTCGCCGCCGCCTCCGGCGTGCTGCTGCTGGCGTTCCGCCCCCGCCGCTGGAGCCGGGTGCGGCTGTCCACCGCCGCCGCCCTGACGTGGACGGGCGGCGCGGCCCTGGCCGCCTGGGGCGGCTGGCTGCTGCTGGCCACCGCCCTGAGCGGGAACGCCCCCGACCCGGACACGCGCCTGACCCCGCTCCTGGGCCTCCTCTACGCTGGCCAGATGCTGATCGGGACGCTGACCGTCGCCGTCGGCGCCCGCCTCTTCGCCGAACGGGCCTCGACGGGATGATCCGGACGCTGCGGCTGCGCTGGGTGCACCTGCTGCTCGGCGGGGCGCTGCTCATGCCGTACTTCCTGCTGGTCACGGTCGTCCTCGGCGTCGTCGCGCCCGGCACCGACCCGCTCACCCGCCCGGGTGCGCAGTTCCTCGCCTTCGCCGTCGCGCTTCCCCTGGTCGCCGTCAGCGGTCTCTTCCCCGTCGTGCGGACGGTGGAGACGCAGGTGGTCCGGGCGCTGGCGGGCGTGGACGGCCGGCTGCTCGCCGCCGGTCCTGCCGCCTCCCGGTCGGCCAGGCGCCGCACGGCCGCCTGGTTCGTCGCGCACCTCGGCCTGGGCGGACTGGTCAGCGGTATGACGCTCGCCGTCCCGCCCGCCGCGGCCGTGCTGGCGGCCCTGCCGTTCTCCGGCGCGCTGCGCGACAGCCGCTGGGCCGACGGGTTCGCCGGACTGCCCGGCCACCCCTGGGCCGCGCCCCTGTACGGCGCCGCGCTGCTCGCCGCCCTCACCGGCTGCGCGGCGGGCGCGGGCGCGCTGCTGGCCCGGCCCGCCCCGGCGCTGCTCGGCCCCACCCCGGCCGACCGGCTGGCGGCGGCCGAGGAACGGGCCGCCGACCTCGCCGCCAGGAACCGGCTCGCCCGCGAACTGCACGACTCGGTCGGCCACGCGCTGAGCACGGTGACGCTCCAGGCGGGCGCGGCCCGCAGGGTGCTGGACGCCGACCCGGGGTTCGCCCGCGAGGCGCTCGCCGCGATCGAGGCCACCGCCCGTGACGCCGTGGCCGAACTCGATGCCGTGCTCGGCCTGTTGCGCGAGGAGGACGCCACCGCCACCGCGCCCGCGCCGACCCTCGCGGACCTGCCGGGACTCCTCGCCCGGATCCGGGCCGCCGGTGTCCCCGTCACCCTGACCCGCGACGGGGACCGGCCCCCGCCCGCACTGGTCTCCCGCGAGGCGTACCGGATCGTCCAGGAGGGCCTGTCCAACGCCCTGCGCCACGCCGGCCCGGTCCCCGTCACCCTGCGCCTCACCACCGACGACGAGGCACTGACCCTGACGATGGCTGCCTCCTGCCCCCTTTTCACCCTTGACGCTCCCAGGCCACTCTAGATCCCCCCCCTGGGACCCGCCCGCTGACGGCCCGGACCGGCCGCGGCGCGCGGGCCCTCCCCGCCACGCCTCAGGGGCGGGGCCGGGGTGCGCGCCGGGTCGCGGTGGGCGGCTGGCCGGTCCAGCGCTGGTAGGCGCGGCGGAACTCGCGCGCGTCGCTGAAGCCGACCTCCTCGGCGATCCGGGCGACCGGCAGCGACGTCTCCCGGAGGAGGAACGTCGCACGCCGCCGGCGGACCCGGTCGCGGATGGTGCTGAACCGCGTCCCCGCGGCGCTGAGGCGGCGGCGGAGACCGCGTTCGGTGAGGCGCAGGTGCTCAGCGGTCCGGGCCATGGTGAGCGGGCGCCGCGGGTTCTCCGCGAGCAGGGTCTCGACGGCGGCGACGATGTCGTGCGGCGCGTCCCGCCCGGTGCGCAGGAGACGGCGGCAGGCGTCGACGGCGGCCTCGCGGCTGGCCGGGCTGTAGGTGGGGATCGGCCGGTCGAGCAGTGAGGCGGGGAACGTCATGCGGTGGGCGTCGGCGCCGAACCTCAGCGGGCAGCGGAAGAAGCGGTGGTAGTCGGCGGCGTGGGCCGGCCGGGGGTAGCCGAGCTCGACGAGGGTCGGCGTGATGTCCGAGCCGAGGGCGGACCGGATGAGCATGAGCGAGCTGCTCATCGCCTCCTCGCAGAGGAACGGCAGC
This sequence comes from Streptomyces specialis, assembly GCF_001493375.1. Taxonomy (GTDB): domain Bacteria; phylum Actinomycetota; class Actinomycetes; order Streptomycetales; family Streptomycetaceae; genus Streptomyces; species Streptomyces specialis. The sequence goes on along the minus strand of NZ_LN929894.1, from coordinate 421,723 downwards.
ACTTCCGGCTCGGGAGCACGCTCGTACAGCCGCAGGGCGATCCGGTCGCCGAAGCTCTCGGCCTCGACGTCCATCAGGCTGCCTGAGGCCAGGTGGAGTTCGAGGCCGATGTCCATGGCCTCGCGCAGCGTACGGCAGGAGCGGATGGCGAAGCCGAGCATGCCGAACGTCACGAGCGCGTCGCGCCCACCGACCCGCAGGCCGTGCGGGCCCGGGGGCAGGTCGCGCAGCGCCCGCCGCAGGATGGCCGCGGCCTGGCGGAACGACACCCGCGTGCCGGGCCGGGCCACATGGCCGGGCGTGAGGCCGGTCCCGGCGAACCAGCCGTCCGGGCGGTGCCCCTCCCGTCGCGCGAGGTCGACCAGCCCGGCGAGGACGGACATGGGGACGATCGCGGCGGTGAGCCGCGGCTCGGTGTCCGGCATCGCACCCCCGGCCCTGTCCCCGCTGTGTCCGGTTTCCCCCCCATCGTAGTCGCCGGCGCCCTCCCCACGAACCGGCGGGGGGCGGTGCGATGCGGGTGCCAGAAGGGAGCCGTGATGACGGAAGCACCTGACCGCGTGTGCGTGGTCGGCGCCGGGCCGGCCGGCCTGTCGACGGCCCGCGCGCTGAAACGCCTGGGCATCGCCTACGACCAGTACGAACGCCACACCGACGTCGGCGGCATCTGGGACCTGGACAACCCCGGCACCCCGATGTACGAGTCGGCGCACTTCATCTCCTCGCGCCGGGTCTCGGGGTTCTTCGACTTCCCGATGCCCGGCACCTACCCGGACTACCCGGACAACCGGCGGATTCTCGCGTACACCAAGGCGTTCGCGGACGCCTACGGGCTGCGCGGGACGATCCGGTTCGGCACCGCCGTCACCCGCGTGGAGCGGGACGGCGACGCGTGGGCGGTCGAGCTGGACGACGGCACCACGCACACCTACCGCGCCGTGGTGTGCGCGACCGGCGTGACCTGGCACCCGCGCGTCCCGCGCCACCCCGGGACGTTCACCGGAGCGATCCGGCACGCGCGGACCTACCGCCGCCTCGAGGAGTTCCGCGGCCGGCGCGTCTTGATCGTCGGTCTGGGCAACTCCGGGGCGGACATCGCCTGCGACGCTGCCGTGGCGGCCGACGCCGCGTTCGTCAGCGTCCGCCGCGGCTACCACGTCATCCCCAAGCACGTGCTGGGCGTGCCCGCCGACGAGTTCGACCACCGCGGCCCGCGTCTGCCGCTGTGCCTGACCCGGCCCCTGATGTCCGCGCTGCTGCGGGTCGTCCAGGGCGACCTCACCCGCTACGGGCTGCCCCGGCCGGACCACAAGCTGTTCGAGTCGCACCCGCTGCTGAACAGCCGGCTCGTGCACCACCTCCAGCACGGTGATGTCACGGTCAAGCCCGACGTCGCGGGATTCGACGGGGCCCGGGTGGTGTTCACCGACGGCACCAGCGAGCGGATCGACCTCGTGCTGTACGCGACCGGGTACGACTGGGCCATCCCGTACGTGCCCGAGCGGTACTTCGCCTGGCGCGACGGCCGCCCCGAGCTGTACCTCACCGCCTTCAGCCGGGCGCACCGCAACCTGTTCGGCGTCGGCTACCTGGAGGTCAACTCCAGCGCCTACACCCTGTTCGACCACATCAGCGACCTGGTCGCGCGGTATCTGCACGACCAGCGGCACGCCCCCGGCCGGGCCGCCGCGTTCGACGGACTGATCGCGCGGCACGTCCCCGACCTCTCCGGCGGGACCCGGTTCGTCCCGTCGGCCCGGCACACCGCCTACGCCGACGCCCACGCGCTGCGCCACTGCCTCACCCGGGTGCGCGAGCGGGTCGGCTGGCCGGGCCTCGAACCCGGCATGTTCGACGGCGTCCGCGCGGCCGCAGCCCGCGACACGGAGGTGCGGTCGTGAAGGTCGCCCTGGTGACCGGCGCGGCCGGCGCGATCGGCGCCGCCACCTGCGCGGCACTGCTGGAACACGGCTACCGCGTCGTCGCGGTCGACGTCGACCGGGACGGCCTCGACCGGCTGCCCGGGCCGGTGACGCGGCTCTGCCACGACCTGACCGACCCCGCCGCGCCCGGCGACATCGCCGCCGCGCTCACCGGCGCCGGGCGCCTGGACGTGCTGGTGCACAACGCCGGGGTGTGCGTGACGACACCGTTCGAGCAGGCCACCACCGAGGAGATCGCCCGCGAGCAGCAGGTCAACCTGCACGCTCCGATCCTGCTCACCCGAGCCCTCTTCGGGCTGCTGCGGCAGTCCTCGGGCCACATCGTCGCCGTGGTGTCCCTCGCCTCCCAACTGCCTCTCGCCCAGAGCCCCGGCTACAGCGCGTCCAAGTTCGGCCTGCGCGGTTTCCTGCTCGCCCTGGCCATGCGCGAGAAGGAGACCGGCGTCCGGATCAGCATCATCAACCCCGGCGCCGTCGACACCCCGATGCTCCGGCGTGAGGCCGCCACGGGCGGCTCCCCGCTCAACTTCCTCAGCACCCCGCTGTCCGCGCGGGCCGTGGCCGACGCGGTCACCGCCCGGCTCGGCCGCCCCCGCCTGGAGACCAATCTGCCGCGCCACGACGGCTGGCTGATCAGGACCGGCATGCTCGCCCCCGCCCTGATCCGGTGGGTCCGGCCCGCCCTGGAGCGGGTCGCGCGCCCCGCGCACCGCGCCTACCTGCGAAAGAACGACACGCGATGACCACGGTCCACGCCTTCACCGACGACGCCCTCGGGGACCTCGACGCCGTCGCGCTGGCCGCCGCCATCCGCGCGGGCACCCTCGGCCGCCGCGAGGTCCTCGACGCCGCGATCGCCCGCGTCCGGCACGTCGACCCCCTGCTCAACGCCGTCCAGGCCGACTGCTCCGGCCGGGCGCGGGAGCGCGCCGACCGGGCCCCCGGCGGGGTGTTCTCCGGAGTGCCCTCCTTCGTCAAGGACAACGTCGACGTCGCCGGGCTGCCCACCTGCCACGGCTCGGCCGCCCTCGTGCCGCGCCCGGCGCCGCGCACCCGCGCACCGGCCGAGCAGTTCCTCGCGCAGGGCTTCGTGGTGCTGGGCAAGTCCACGATGCCCGAGTTCGGCCTCACCGCGAGCACGGAGTTCCACGACCGCGCACCCACCCGCAACCCCTGGAACACCGGCTACTCCACGGGGGCCTCCTCCGGCGGGGCCGCCGCCCTGGTCGCCGCCGGCGCCGTGCCCCTCGCGCACGCCAACGACGGCGGCGGGTCGATCCGCATCCCCGCCGCCGTCACCGGCCTCGTCGGTCTCAAACCGACCCGCTGCCGGCTGCTGGACCAGCCCGGTGTCCGCCGCCTGCCGGTCAACCTGGTCACCGAGGGCGTGGTCACCCGGACCGTCCGCGACACCGCGCACTACCTCGCCGCCGCCGAGCGCTTCCGGCCGAACCGCGCCCTGCCGCCGGTCGGTCTGGTCGAGGGCCCGTCGGGCCGCAGGCTGCGGATCGGGTTCGTCACCCACGACCTGCTCGGCCGCCCGGCCCACCCCGAGACCGCCGGGGTGGTGCGGTCGGCCGCCAAGGCCCTCGCCGCGCTGGGCCACGACGTCACCGAGACCCGGCTCCGGGGCGACCCCCGGTTCGTCGGGGACTTCACCCGCTACTGGGCGATGTTCGCCGTCCTGATGAGCCTGTCGTGCACGCTCACCCACGGGCGGCGCTTCCGCCCCCGCGAACTCGACCCCTTCACCAGGGGCCTGGCCGGCATGGCCGCGCGCGACCCGCTCGCCCTCGCCTCGGCCATCCGCCGGCTGCGCGGCGGCATCCGGGTCCACGACGCCCAGTTCGCCGGCATCGACGTCCTCCTCACGCCCGTTGTGTCGCATCCCGCGCCCCGCATCGGCGAACACCACCCCGGGCAGCCGTTCGAGGAGCTGCTCGCCAAGCTCACCGAGTACGTGGGATTCACCCCGCTGAACAACGTCGGCGGCGGCCCCGCCCGCCCCCCGCCCCCCCCCCCCCCCCCCCACCCCCCCCGCCGCCCCCCGCGGCGCCGAACGGACCCTGCTCGACCTCGCCTACCAACTCGAGTCGCACGCCCCGTTCCCCCGCATCCACAAGCCATGACCCCCCGCGCAGGGCAAGCAGACCGGGGGCTTGGCCGGCAGCCTCCCCTCGTGCCGTGCTCGCCGTCCCCGCCCGCTCGTGGAACGCGTTCATCGCGACGCCGCGGGGGCCTACCCTGGCACCGTGAGCACGCCGCCGATCAGCATCGTCGTCGCCGACGACGAGCGGCTCGTCCGGAGCGCGTTGTGTGCGATCCTCGGGGCCGAGCCGGACCTGACCGTGGTCGGCGAGGCGGCGACGGGCGCCGAGGCGGTGTCGGTCGTCAGGGAACTGCGGCCCGACATCGTACTGATGGACGTGCGCATGCCGGAGGTGGACGGCATCCGCGCCACGGAACAGCTCCTGCGCACCATGGACGACCCGCCGCGCGTGATCGTGGTGACGACGTTCGAGAACGACGCCTACGTCTACGAGGCACTGCGCGTCGGCGCCGGCGGCTTCCTGCTGAAACGGGCGGCGGCCGAGGAACTGGTCGGCGCGGTGCGGCTGGTGGCACGCGGCGACTCGCTGCTGTTCCCCGCCGCCGTCCGCGCCCTGGCCGCGCACCACACCCGCGCCACCCGCGCCGACGCACTGCGGGCCCGCCTGACCGACCGGGAGGCGCAGGTGCTGCGCCTGATGGCCGAGGGCCTGACCAACGCGGAGATCGCCACCCGCCTGACGGTCGGCACCCAGACGGTGAAGACCCACGTGGCCACGGTCCTGACCAAACTGAACGCCCGCGACCGCACCCAGGCCGTGATCACCGCCTACGAACACGGCTTCGTCACCCCCGGCGAAATCGCCTAGGGGGCCGCGCGGCGGAATCAGTGGTGCCAGGGGAGCCGGACCGGGCGGGGTGGCGCGGCGCCGGACAGGATGCCGGTGAGCAACGCGACCACGCCGAGCGGGACGACCGCGTCGGTCGTGGTGGCCAGTTCGGGCAGGGGCCACCAGCGGTGTTCCGTCGTGGCGCCGCTCTCGTACTCCTCCATGCCGCTGGTGTCCACCTCGTGCGCGGTGACCCGGTGCAGGAAGAAGTGGTCCTCGAACACGCCGCGTTTCCAGCCCAGATCGGCGTGACCGCCGGTCCACGCCACCCGCCGCCCCAGCGCCGAAGGAACCACCCGCAGCCCCGTCTCCTCTCCCAACTCCCGTGCCGCCGCCGCGCGCAGCGACTCGTGCCACCGCACGCCCCCGCCCGGTGTCAGCCACAGACCGTCGTGCATCCGGAACAGCAGCAGCCGGTCGGCGCCGTCCAGCAGCAGCACACGCGCCGTCCGCCGGGCCACCCGCCGGGGGAACCGCATCAGTCGTCCACCCCGAAAAGCTGCTCGACCGGGTCGATCCCGAAGTACACCACGAACAGCCCGGCCGCCAGCCACAGCAGCCAGCTCACCTCGCGCGCCCGGCCCAGGACCACCCGCAGCACGACCCAGGCGATGAAACCGGCGCCGATGCCGTTGGTGATCGAGAACGTGAACGGCATGACGGCGATGGCCAGGAACGCCGGGATGCCCACCGCGTAGTCGCTCCAGTCGATCCGCCCGACCTGCGTCATCATCAGGAAGCCCACCGCGACCAGCGCGGGCGCGGCGGCCCGCGCGGGCACCACCACGGCCAGCGGCGCGAAGAACAGCGCCAGGGCGAACAGCCCGCCGGTGACCAGGTTCGCGGCGCCCGTTCTGGCGCCCTCACCGACGCCCGCCGCCGACTCGATGTAGGAGGTGTTGGACGAGGCGGACACGGCGCCACCGGCCGCGGCGGCCAGGCCGTCCACGAACAGCAGCCGGCCCAGGCGCGGCACCCGCCCCTCCTCGTCCAGCAGCCCGGCCTCGGAGGTGACGGCGACCGCCGTGCCCATGGTGTCGAAGAAGTCGGTCAGGAACAGCGTGAAGATCAGCAGCACCGCGGTCACGACGCTGACCTCGCCGAACGCCCCGAACAGGCTGAAGTCCCCCAGCAGCGCGAAGTCCGGCGAGGCGGCCACGTCGTCCGGCACCTCGGGAACGGTCAGCCCCCACGCCTCGTCCGCCACGTCCGCGACGGCGTTGACGACGATCGCGAAGACGGTCGTCACCAGGATGCTGATCAGGATCGCGCCCTTCACGCGGCGGGCGAGCAGCGCCAGGGTCAGCAGCAGGCCGAGACAGAACACCAGCACCGGCCAGCCGGTCAACTCGCCCCCGGTGCCCAGGCTCAGCGGCGGCGAGCCCTCGTGGCCGAGGGTGAACCCGGCGTCCACGAAGCCGATCAGGGCGATGAACAGGCCGATGCCGACGCCGATGGCCTGCTTGAGCGGTGCGGGGATCGCGTTCATCACCGCCTCCCGCAGCCCGGTCGCGGACAGCACGCAGACGATGATCCCCTCCAGGACCACCAGCCCCATGGCGTCCGCCCACGACATGCGCGGCGCGATCTGGAACGCCACCATCGCGTTGATGCCGAGCCCGGCGGCCAGCGCCAGCGGCAGGTTGGCCGTGATGCCCATCAGGACGGTCATGATCGCGGCGACCAGGGCGGTGACGGTGACGATCTGCCCGAACGCGAGCTGGTCGCCGTTCGCGTCCTGGGCGCCGCCGAGGATGATCGGGTTCAGCACCAGGATGTAGGCCATGGTGAAGAACGTGGCGAACCCGCCGCGCACTTCACGGCCCACCGTGGAGCCGCGCGCGGAGATGCGGAAGAAGTCGTCCAGGCGTCGCACCGGCATGCGGAATCCTCACGAGACGGTTCAGGAACGCGAGGATTCTCCCCCGCCGGATGTGCGGGAATTGTTTCCCGCCGGTCACAGGATGCCGCACCGTTACGGAATCGCGTTCTTGGCGTGGACATCATGGGGAGATGGACACCGCAAGGACCGTACTGCTCACGGGCGCGGCGGGCGCCGTCGGCACGATGCTGCGGGAGCGGCTGCCGCGCCACGGTCACGCGCTGCGCGCGCTGGACGTCCGCCCGGTGCCCGGCGACCCCGGCGCGGTCCGCTGCGACCTGTCCGACCCGGCCGACGACGAGGCCCTGCGGGCGGCGCTGCGCGGCGCCGGCGCCGTGGTGCACCTGGCGGGGATACCGGTGGAGGCGGCGTTCGAGACCATCCTGCGCGCCAACGTCGTGGGCACCTACCGGCTGTACGAGGCCGCGCGGGCGGCGGGCGTGCGGCGGGTCGTCCTCGCGTCGAGCAACCACGCGGTCGGCTTCACCCCGTGGCCCGCGCCCGGTGCCCCGCCCGTCCCGGCCGGGACGCCGCACCGGCCCGACACGTTCTACGGCCTGTCCAAGTGCTTCGGCGAGGACCTGGCCCAGTTGTACTGGGACCGCCACGGGCTGGAGACGGTGTCGATCCGCATCGGCACCTGCTCCCCCGCGCCGGCCACCGTGCGCGAGCTGTCGACGTGGCTGAGCCCGGCGGACGCCGCCCGTCTGGTGCACGCCGCGCTGAGCGCGGAACGGGTGGGCCACACCGTGGTGTTCGGCTCGTCCGCCAACACCCGGGCCGTCTGGGACCTGGGCCCGGCCCGTGCCCTCGGCTACGAACCGGCCGACGACTCCGAACCGTTCGCCGCCGCGCTGACGGCCGCCGAGCGCGGCGGCGGACACGCCCACCTCGGCGGCGTGTTCACGACCGACCCGCCGATGTGGACACCGTGAACGCCGGGCCCGACAGGGCCATTGCCCGCCCGGCCGGTCAATCGCCCCGGCGGGACCGGGCCTTGAAGGCCGCCTTGCGTGCCCGCTTCGCCAGGTGCTTGTCCGGGTGGACCCGGCCCACGGCCTCCAGGACGTCCGCCGTCGCGGGGTGGTCCGAGCGCCAGGCGCGGTCGAAGAACTCGCTGTGCTGGTCCGCCAGTCCGGACACCAGCTCCTGAAGCTCGGCCGCGTCCTCCTCCGCCCCGAACGGCAGGAGCTGCGCGGCCAGCGTGTCCACCGTGAGCCAGAAGATCATGTCCTCATCCGGCGGCGGCACGTCCGCCACACCCCGCTCGGCCAGCCAGACCCGCGCCAGGCCGCCCAGTTCGCGGTCGTCCAGCACCTCGCGCGCCGCCGGTTCGGCGGTCAGGTCGAGGAGGGAGAGCACGAGCTGGCAGCCGAAGCGCCGTCCCGGCGCCTCCGGGTCCACGCCCCGGGCGGCGGCCAGCAGTTCACGGGCCGCCCCGACCGGTTCGCGGCCCGCCAGCCACAGTTCGGCCTCCTCGTGCGCGGCCGGCTCGGGGCGGAACGGCAGCGCCGACAGCAGCGCCGCCGCGTCGCGCCCGGCCAACTCGCCGACGACCGGGACCTCCAGGCCCGCTTCCCGCATCCGCCGACGCACCGCCCACAGCCCCAGCGGCGTCAGCCGGGCCAGCCCGTACCGGGTGAGGTCCTCCTCGTCCCCGTCGAAGTCCTCCGGCTCCGCCGCGACGTCCTCGCCGTCCCCGGCGAGTTCGTCCTGACCGGCGTCGATCAGCACCGACTCGTCCACCGGCCGGTACTCCAGCAGCCCGGTCCCGGCCAGCGCCCGGAACTGTCCGTCGAGCCGCAGCACCGCGTCGGACAGCTCCTCCAGCGCCTCGGCGGACAGCTCCTCCATGTCCTCCGGCACGAGCGACGCGGCGGCGACCATCGGCAGCGGCACCATCGAGGCGGCCTGTCCCGCCTCGTCGGTGGCGGCGAAGAGGTAGAGGCTGCCGAGTGCCGCGTCGAGGAACCCGGCGGCCTCCTCCTGGTCCCACGCCAGCGCGTCCAGGTCGATGGCGTCCGGGTCGATCTCGCCGTCCGGGCTCACCGCGCCGTCGAGACCGGCGAGGTCGCCGAGCATCTCCTCGAAGGTGGGGGTCGCGGCGTCGGCGAGCACGGCGTCCACGCCGGCCGCCCAGATGTCCAGCACGTCGCCAGGACCGCCGCCGGTGAGCAGCGCCAGCTCCTCCCCCGGCCCGGCCGTGCCGGCCGCCCGCTCACCGCCGGTCGCGGCGCCGCCGCCACTGTCGTCGTCGTTCTCGCTGACGCTCACCAGGCCGGTGTCCACGGCGAAGTGCCACGCGTCGGCGGCGAGCGTCTCGCCGTCCTCGTCCTCGTCGAGCCCCAGATGGGTCACGGCGCCCTTCAATTCGGCGTCGAGCAGCTCGCCGCCCGCGCCGACCGGCGTGCCGGGCGCGGCCCAGCGCGCGAGCGAGGCGGCGCGGGCCAGCAGGGGCGCGGCGAGCGCGGCGCGGGCCAGCTCGGCCTCTGCGGGAAGCCGCACGGGCGGCATGACGGGACGGTCGTCACCGGGGTTCACGATCGCTCCTCAACGCGGCGAGCTGGGCGATCACCAGCCTAGATCAGCGGACGCCACGCCGCGCGGCGAGACGGCCTCTCCGGTGATCGCGCGAACACCCATATGCCGCAGGCATGTTGACGCCCCGCCAGGCCAACTCCGGCCGCCCGTTCACCCGGACGTTCCCGGGCGGATCCGCGACGGTGGCCCGGCGGATCACCGGGGTCCGTTGACAACGTTGCGACTCCTACGGGAGCTTACGCGCGTAGACGCAGCACTCGGCCACGCGCCCGCCCGGAGGCACTCTTGTCCGCAGCCCAGTCCGCCGCAGCCCGTCGTTTCCGCCCGCACCGCAGATCCGTCGCCGTCGGCGCCCTCGTCGCCGCCGGGCTCTGCGGCACGCTGCTCGCGCCGCCCGCCTCCTCGGCGGCCGGGACCGCCGACGCCCCGCGCGTCCGCGACATCCAGGGTTCGACACGCCTGTCGCCGTACGCCGGGCAGCAGGTCACGAATGTGTCGGGCATCGTCACCGGCGTGCGCGCCTACGGTTCGCGCGGTTTCTGGATCCAGGACCCGCGGGCGGACGGCTCAACTGCCACCAGCGAGGGGATCTTCGTCTTCACCAGCTCCACGCCCCGCGTCGCGGTCGGCGACGACGTGCTGGTCTCCGGCACGGTCGGCGAGTACTACTACGGCGGCGCCGCGTCCGGCAACCAGTCGGTCACCCAGATAACCCGGCCCACGGTCACCGTCCGCTCCTCCGGCAACGCCCTGCCCGCGCCCGTCGTGCTGGACGCCGACGCCGTACCGCGCCGCTACGCCCCGGACGGCGACCCGGCGGCCGGGAACAGCGTCGAGGGCCTCCAACTCGCCCCGGACGTCTACGCCCTGGACCTGTACGAGTCCCTGGAGGGCATGAACGTCGAGATCCGGGACGCGGCCGTGGCCGGCCCGAGCACCTCGTTCCACGAGCTGTGGGTGACGCTGGAGCCGGAGCGCAACCCCACGGCGGGCGGCGGCACCCGGTACGCCTCCTACACCGCGCAGAACCCGGGCCGGCTGAAGGTCGAGTCGCTGGTGCCGGTCGCGCAGGAGCCGTTCCCCGCGGCGAACGTCGGGGACGTGCTCACCGGCCCGACCTCCGGACCGCTGGACTACGACGAGTTCGGCGGCTACGTGCTGGCCGCCCGCGACCTGGGCGAGGTCGCCCCGGGCGGCCTGGAGCCGGAGACGACCCGCGCGCAGCGCGAGGGCGAACTCGCCGTGGCCACGTACAACGTGGAGAACCTGCACCCGGGCGACTCGCAGGAGAAGTTCGACCGGCTGGCCGCCGCCGTGGCGGACAACCTCGCCTCGCCGGACATCGTCGCCCTGGAGGAGATACAGGACAACAGCGGCTCCACGGACGACGGAACGGTGGCCGCCGACCAGACGCTCCAGCGCTTCACCGACGCCATCGTCGCGGCGGGCGGCCCGCGTTACGAGTGGCGCGCCATCGACCCGGAGGACGGCGAGGACGGTGGCCAGCCGGGCGGCAACATCCGCAACGTCTTCCTCTTCAACCCGGAACGGGTCTCGTTCACCGACCGCGCGGGCGGCGACGCCACCTCCGCGACCGGCGTGGTGAAGGAGCGCGGCCGGGCCCGCCTGACCGCCTCCCCCGGCCGGATCGCCCCGGCGGACGAGGCGTGGCAGGACAGCCGCAAACCGCTGGCCGCCGAGTTCACCTTCCAGGGCGAGACGGTCTTCGTGATCGCCAACCACTTCACCTCCAAGGGCGGCGACCAGCCGCTGTACGGGCGGTTCCAGCCACCCGCCCGCCCCTCCGAGGACCAGCGCCTCCGCCAGGCCCAGGTGGTCAACGACTTTGTGCGCGACATCCTGGCGGCGCAGCGGACGGCCCGGGTCGTGGTCCTGGGCGACATCAACGACTTCGAGTTCTCCGCGACCACCGAGGCTCTGACGGCGGGCGGTGTGCTGGAGAGCGCGGTCCACTCCCTGCCGCGCGACGAGCGCTACACGTACGTCTTCCAGGGCAACTCGCAGGTCCTGGACCAGACTCTGGTCTCCCCCGCGATCCGCCGCTACGACTACGACATCGTGCACATCAACGCCGAGTTCGCCGACCAGGCCAGCGACCACGACCCGCAGGTCCTGCGCTTCCGCCCCTGACCGGGCAACGAACGGGCGCGGGGGCGCGCAAGCCCCCGCGCCCGATCCATTGACGGCGCCCCGATTGGCCCATACCTTTCCTTACCCACCGGTAAGAGGAGGCCCAACGATGCGCTCACCCTGGAGACTTGCCCTCGCCGCGACCGGACTGCTGAGCATGCTGCTCGCGGTCCCGGCCACGGCGAGCGCCACCGCCGAGGAAGCGTCCCTGGAGTACGTCGCCCTGGGCGACTCCTACGCGTCCCTCGGGAGCGCGTCCACGCACTACACCGACCCGGAGACCGGCTGCGTCCGGGCCACCGACAACTACCCCTCGCGCCTGGCCGAGGAGCTGGACCCGGCGGTCTTCACCGACGTCACCTGCGCGGGCGCGGTGACCGACGGGGTCCTGTCCTCCCAACTCGCCGCGCTCACCCCGGACACCGATCTGGTGACGCTGACGATAGGCGGCAACGACATAGGCTTCGGCTCCATAGCCGCCGTCTGCGGCACCGACAGCATCACCAACCCCCTCGGCTCCCCCTGCAAGCAGCGCTTCACCTCCGGCGGCACCGACCAGCTCGCCGACCGCATCGCGGCCACCGCCCCCAAGCTCGACGCGGTCCTCGCCGGCATCAGGGAACAGGCCCCGCACGCGGAGATCGTCGTCGTCGGCTACCTCCGCATCCTGCCTCCCGCCCTGGGCTGCTGGCCGATCGTCCCGATCTCGGTCGGCGACGTCCCCTACCTCGACGGCGTGCAGACGCGGCTCAACACGATGATCGGCGACCGCGCCGCAGCCGCCGGCGCCACCTTCGTCAACCCCGGCGAGACGACCGGCCACGACGCCTGCCAGCTCCTCCCCTGGCGCAAATGGGTGGAAGGCCCCTTCCCCCTCCTGGACGCGGCCCCCATGCACCCCACAGCGGCAGGCCAAGCCCACGTCGCCGCCCTCGTGTCCGACACCCTCTGACGCTCACGGCCGTACCGCACCCCGCGCTCGCTCGTACACCGCACGCGCGAAACGGTTGTGGCGATACGGCCGCAGCAGAGCTCTCGCGTCGGCGATCTTCCGGTCCGCACTACCCGACCGCACGAACGGATAGTCGTCGAGGACGGCATCCCAGGTCCGGCATGCCGCTTCCAAATGCCCCATCCTCAACTGCCGCTCGGCGAGCAGCGACCGGTACCGGATCCCGTTCCGCCGCCGGGGCATCCGTGTCCGGAGCCTCGCCGACTCGGTGAGCGACTCGACCGAGCCGGCCACGTCACCCAGCGCGTTCCTGACTTCCGCCAAGTGGAGGGTGAGCGACGAGCGGCTGTAGGAGGAACTGCCCGGACCAAACCCCTCATCCTGGTCCTCGGCCTTGCCCAGGGCGGTTTCCGCCACCCGGATGAGATCGAGGGCACGCTTGCGGTTCCCGGCCACGGCATGCGTGTGCGCCACCTGCCCGGCGAGGAAGGACTCCATGCGCGAGCTGATGCCCGACCTGCCCTCCCAAGCCGCTTCGGCAAGTCCCAGAGCCCGCGTGGCATGGCCGAGGTCCAGGGCCTGGACGCTCATCATCCGCAGAGTACCCCGGTAACTCACAGGGTTCTCGGCGGCCCCGGCCAGTTCCAGGGCCTTGCCGTAGTACCGCTGGGCAAGGCCGTGCAGGTGCTCGTCCACGGCCATGAACCCGGTCAGATCGCACAGTCGGGCAGCGGCCGACAGCATCGCCTTGCGCACGTCGTCCGTTCCGCCCGCCTGAAGATAGGGCGTCACCGAGTGGAGCAGAAAGCCCACCGCCAGGGGCCTGGCATGACGACCGCCGAACTGGTTGTCCACCTCCGCGAGTTGTTCGGTCACCGCCGTGACGACGTCCACGTCCGCCATACCGATCCGACGCGCCCGCCCGGACCGCACAGCCGTCACGCGCCCGACGACGTCATGCCAGCCGGGAACCGGCAGGGCGGCGGAGAATAGCGCTGCTCCCATCAACTCCCGGCGGTCCGGATCCATATCCCCCCTCGCCAGATCCACCAACTCTTCGCAGATACCGATACCCGCCCGGGCGCTCACGTCCCCGGTCGGCGCGGGAAATCCCAACTCCGCGTGGGTGACGACCCGGCCCAGCCTCGCCGACAGCACCTCCACGACGAACGGCCGCACTTCCCTGCGCGGCAGCGTGCCTGCGAGCCAGTTGCTCACCGACGGCTGCGCGTAGGACACGGACATACCTGCCTGCCCGGCCACACGATTGATCCCCCTGGCAAGCTGGCCCCCGGTCATGCCGGTTTCCCGAAGCACCTTCGCCAGCCCGGCATTGGGCTCACGCTTACCCACGACGCGACACCTGCTCCCGATCATCCGGGAGTGATGGCAGTCCCAGTGCCCGGTAGACCCATCCCGCCGCAGACCACCGATCGGCGTCGAGCGCGCCACGGCCGTCGATGACCTTGAGCGCGGCGGCATGCATGGCGAGTCGCCTCGGATCGATGTCCGCGAACACTGCCCATTCCGTCAGGTGCAGCAGGAGGTCCGCACCGTCCACGGCTGCGATTGGATCATCGATGTAGTGCAGTTCCGGGTGAGCCTTGCGGGCGTTGTCCAGAGCCATGGGATCGGAGACGACAACCTCGGCGCCGTTTTCGTGCAGGCGCTGCGCGACGGCGAGAGCCGGAGAATCCCGAATGTCGTCCGTGCCGGGTTTGAAAGCGGCACCCCAGATCGTGATGCGCTTGCCGCGGATGACACCGCCACACTGCTCCCGGGCGAGGTCGACCATGCGCTCTCGACAGCGGCTGTTGATGGCGTCGACCTCGCGGAGGAACGACAGCATCCCTTCTGCTCCCAGTTCCCCGGCTCTTGCCATGAAGCCGCGGACATCCTTGGGGAGGCAGCCACCGCCGAATCCCAGCCCGGGTCGGAGCCCTCGTATACCGATCCGGTCATCGTGGCCGAGCGCCTCGGCAAGTCGCCGGATATCCGCCCCCACAAGGTCACAGATCTCGGCCACACCGTTGATGAAGGAGATTTTGGTGGCCAGGAAGGCGTTGGCGGCGGACTTGACCAGTTCAGCGGTGGCCAGATCGGTGACAATCGTCGGCGTCCCTGCCTCGATGATCTCCGCGAACACCTGCCGCAGCATCGACTCCGCCCAAGTCCGTTCGGCGAAGAAGCCCATGACGAGACGGTCGGGGCACAGGGTGTCCTCGATGGCGCAGGACTCACGCAGGAATTCCGGGTTCCAGGCCACCTCCACCCGGTCACCTGCAGGGGACAGTTCGCGGACCAACGCGGTGAGGAGAGCCGCTGTACCGACCGGAACGGTGGACTTGCCGACGATGACGGCAGGGCCGTTCAGGCGAGGGACAAGCTGACGCACGGCGGCGAAGAGCTGAGAGAGATCATAGGCACCCTCCCCAGGCAGTTGTGGAGTACCAACACCGAGGAAGTGCAGCTCGGCGAAGTCGGCGGCCTCTGTGTACGAGTCAGTGAACCTGAGTCGCCCTGTGGCCGTATGTGTGGCCAACAGGTCGTCCAGTCCCTGCTCGAAGAAGGGAGCCTTCCCCCGGTTCAGGCAGGCGATCCTGTCGGAATCAGTGTCCATGCCGAGAACCTCGTGGCCGAGTTCGGCCATACAGGCCGCGTGCGTGGCACCGAGGTAGCCACAGCCGATGACGGTGAGCCTCACGTAGACGTCCTTGAAATCAGCGAGTCAGTCAGGCCGTTCGACGGAGGGCTCTCAGCGACAAGAACCGGTGATCAGGTCCGCCGGGCGGCCAGGTAGCGATCGATTCCATCCCGGATGAAGGGCGGGATGGTGAGCGTGCGGAGGTGTCCGGGAGCGAAGAACTCAAGCCTGACGCCCTCCCTCAGCGGAAGAGTCTGCGGTTCTCCGTCCCAGGCGACGACGAAGAAGGTGACGATCTGCCCCGAGCCCAGTTCGTCTCGGATCTCGAACAGCTCGGTGACGCCACTGACCATCAAGCCGACCTCCTCATCGAGTTCGCGGACAACGGCTTCGGTCGGGGTCTCGCCCTCTTCGGCGCCACCGCCCAACAGACTCCAGTGGGCCGGCCAGACGATGTCCGGGATGTCGTCACGCAGGTGCATCAGCAGGTCGCCTCGGTCGTTCACAATGATGGCGACCGCCCCACGCGGGTCGGCGGTGGTCGGCTCCTGGGCTCTGGCACGCGATGGCATCCACCCAAATTAGCGGCACATCTCCCCGTCACGCGGCGGCGGCCCTCACCCTGTGATCCGAGAACCAGGCCGCAGTCATGAGTGCCTGCGTCCGGGTGCGATCGAAACCGCCGCGGGGGCTCAACCCCGCTTCCAGCACGGGACGGAGAATCGTCGGGGCATCAGCGAGGCACGCACGGATCTGGGCATCGGTCCAAGCAGCGAGGCGACCAGTCAACCAGGACGGGACCGGGCTGGCGAAGCCGACCTTTTCCGGGCTGGCCCAGATTTCACGGGGCAGCCCCAGTGCTCTGGCGGCGTCGCGGAGGATGCGCTTGCCTCCCCCCGGACGGATGATCTTGTGGTCAGTCGGCAACCGATACGACAGTTCCACGAGGTCCCGCGCCAGATAGGGCGATCGTCGTTCCAGGGCGAAACTGGAGGCGAGCTTGTCACTCGTCACGACCAGTGGCCTCCAGGCCGTCGCCAGCTCTGCCAGTGTGAGCCCACGCGAGAGGTTCCCGCCCGCGCGGACGAATGCCTCGGCGACCAACTCGCGGACGCGCCCCTGTGGGTCCGGACCGCGAAGGATCAGCCGGGCGATGGCCTCACTCGGTTCCAAGGGCTCGTCGGCAGTGCTCAGGAGCTTGCTGGCCAGCGGCCGATAGGCGCTCAGTCCGGCACCGAGAACGGCATTCGGGCCGAACAGGACGAGCGCCTGACGGACGTAGCCCATGAGGAATTCGTCCGGGCCCGAGCCACCCACCACGACGCGGATACCGTGATCGGAGACCGCCCGATAGGCCATGTGCTCTGAGAACGTCGAGGCGTTGCCCATCGGGTAGTCGAGGGCCGCCACGATCTGCGGCAGGACGCTGATGAAGTCATCGGTGTCCGGTTCCACGATGATCAACTCGGCCCCGATCTCACGGGCAACGGCGGCGGCCACTCGCGACTCGTCCAAGCCATCCTGGTCGCGGTACCGGACGGTGACGCAGACCGGCGGACGCAAGAGGTAGGCGAGGACGGATGAGTCGAGCCCCCCGGAGAGCAGCAGAGCGAAGTCTCCCCCCGGACCTCGGAGCGGGACTTGGTCGGCCAGCGTGACCGAGAAGCAAGCGAGAGCCGTCTCGTAGTCGCCCTCGAAGGGTTCGCATGCTTCCAGGCACCACCAGGCCCGTTGATCCAGTGAGCCGGTGGCCGTGTCGAATGTCAGCACGGTCGCCGGGGCCAGTAGCTGAATGCCTTGGAAGGGAGTGTCCACACCCACAGGCGTCTCGATAGCGAGCATCTCCGGGCGAACGACCAGCGGCGCGGCCCCGTAGCCACTCAAAGTGGTGACTTCGGAGGCGAACGCCAGGCGCGCCCCGTCCAGACGCCAATAGAGCGGCTTCTCCCCCAGCCGGTCGCGCGCCAGGAACAGTCTGCCGACGCGGGGATCGTAGATCGCCAGGGCGAACATGCCGTCCAGCCCGTCCAGACAAGAGGGCCCCAGCTTCGCCCATGCACGGAGGACCAAGTGGGCGTCACTCTCTCCGGCGCCCAGCGGGACGCCCCAGGCCGACGCCATCTGCCGGTAGTTGTAAATCTCCCCGTTGAAGGACAGCATCAGGCCGCTTGCCCGGTCGATGTAAGGGCCGTGTTCGGCAGCCGGGTTCACGATCAGAAGTGTGTTCATGGCCAGCACCGCGCGCCCGTCGATCGCGGCGGTATGCATGGTGCCATCCGGTCCCCGGTGGTGCTGGGTGTGCCCCATCTGACCTACCGTCCCCGCATGCCGGACGGCGTCAGGTCCCGCCAGCCCTGCGATTCCGCACATCTCGTACACCTCCGAGCACTATCCACGTGTCCCATCGCTGATGGCCCTGTGCCAGACAACCGGCTCCTGCGCCTGACGGGCAGGGCTCACAAGGGGGCTCACAGCTCGTAGGCCGGATTCACCGAGGAGCCCACAGGGCGCTACCCTCGGTTACCTGACAGCCTCCAGTGCGTAACGGACCGCGCGGGCAGCATGTACCCTCCGTCTGCCGCCGCGTCGGACGAGAGGAAAACCATGGCATCAACTGCGCGCCGGACCCGTCCGCCGAACATGGATCTCGCCCGGCTCATCGAGGCCAGCGGTGCCAGTCACAAAGCGCTGGCCCATCGCGTCAATCAGCTCGCCCGTACCGCCGGGACGCGGACCGACTACTCGCACACCTCTGTAGCCAACTGGTGCCGCCGAGGCATGACGCCGAAATGGCCGGTACCGAAGCTGTTGGCCCAAGCGATCGGGGAACGGCTCGGTCGGCCGGTTGAGCTGGCGGAGATCGGTATGGACGAGGCGGGAACACCCGTCGCGGAGGTGGGGTTGGATTTTCCACGGGAACCCAGCGACGCGGTGCGCGTTGCCACCTCATTCTGGAGCGCCGTGAATCGCCGAGACTTCCTCACCGGATCGGGCTTCGCCGCCTCCGCGTTCACCACCCCCGTGACGCGTTGGCTTGTCACCCCGGCGGACGAGACCGCCGGCCACAGCGGGGGACGGCAGGTCGGCCGAACGGATCTCGTCGAGTTGCGCGAGGCCGCCGACGACGCCCGGCGATGGGACTCCAAATATGGTGGCGGAAGCTGGAAGGCCACTTCGGTCACTGCCTGTCTGGAACACCGCGCCGCCCCATTGCTGAGCGGCTCCTTCTCCGATGGCGTCGGCCGCCAGTTGTTCTCGGTCACGGCCGAACTGTCGAGGCTGGCCGGCTGGACCGCATTCGACAGGGGACAGCACCCAGTGGCTCAGCGTCATTTCATCCAGGCTCTTCGTCTCGCCCGCGCGGGCGGAGACGTCCCGTTGGGCTGCTACGTGCTCACCACCATGGCCATGCAGTCCCTCATGCGAGGCTTCGCCGGTGAGGCCGTCGACATGGCGCAAGGTGCCTTCGAACGCGCCAAGAGCCGGGCGACGCCCCGGGTTCTGGCGTTCGCGAAGCTCATCGAGGCCCGCGCGCACGCCCGTGCGGGCGACGCGCGAGCCGCCTCCCGCGCTCTGAGCGCGTCCGAGAGCTTCCTCGGCCGGGCGGACGACAGCACCACCGACGAACCGTCGTGGATCGATTTCTACCACCATGCCCGCCTCTCGGCCGACGCCACCGAAATCTTCCGGGACTTGCGGAATCCGCGAGCCGCGCTCGCGTGGAATCAGCAGGCAACCGCCATGTCACAGGGCGCGTTCACCCGCTCGGTCGGCATGCGCCTGGCGATTGTGGGGACCGCCCATTTGCAGACCCGCGACCTTGACCGCGGCTTGGAACTGGGCAACCGCTCGGTCGACATCCTCGCCGGGGTCCGGTCCAGCCGTGCTCTGGACTACGTGCGCGAGTTCAAGGCCGCACTGACTCCCTGGCACCGCGAACCCTCGGTGCGCGCCTTTCTCCGCCGCGCGCACGAAGACCTTGGTATCACCGCCTGAACCACTACGTCACGGATATCCAGGCGCCGAGCACTGACCCGCTAGGAGGCATCGGCACCCGTCCTTGACGACACCACGGGGAAGGGGCGCTTGACGTCGCGGGGTGCGAACCGCCGACACCCGTGCCGCATCCTGCCCCCCGCCCTGGGCTGCTGGCCGATCGTCCCGATCTCGGTCGGCGACGTCCCCTACCTCGACGGCGTGCAGACGCGGCTCAACACGATGATCGGCGACCGCGCCGCGGCCGCCGGCGCCACCCTCGTGTCCGACACCCTCTGACCGACGAGCGCCGCGCGCACACGGCCTGTTACGATCCCGATGCCTGCGGATACCCCGGCGGTACCGCGTGACGGATGCTCAGGGGGAGCGTGACGTGGGGTCGTTCGACGAGGAGTGGGCCGCGCTGCGAGCAGCCGCGAGGGAGCAGGAGACCCACACCCGGCTCAACTCCTCGACAGGCGGCGGAACAGGCGCGCGGGACCGGCTCGTCGCGAGCTGGGACGCGCAGCGCGCGGCGGCCGACGTCGTCGAGGGCGAGGTGCTGCCGGACGCGGTGCGGGCGGGCACCAAGCCGCTGGGCGAGCTGGCCGAGGCCGCCGCGAGGATGCGCGGCTGGGCCTCGGCCGCCGGCCTGGCAGCCGTGGCGGAGAGCTGGGCCGCCAAGTCCCGGGCCCTCGACACCCAGTTGCGGGCGGAGACGGAGGCCCTGCGGGCGACCGCGTCCGGCTTCCAGGGCGAGGACCTGGAGATCACGTACCAACTCCGCTCGATCGACGGCACGGAGTGAGCTGACCACCGTGCCGACGTACCACGAGATCATCGAGCAGGATTTCGCCGCCCTGGACGCCGGGGCCACCGAACTCGACGCCGCCGCCGACGGGTTCGCCCGGGCCGCCGACACCTACCGCACCCGCGTCGCGTCCCTGCCGAACCACGACGAACTGTGGGTCGGGGACAGCGCGGGCGCCGCGAGCTTCCAGTTCTCCCAGACCGAAGGGGAGTTGGACGCGGCCAAGGCCGAGGCCCGCTCCCTGGCGGGCGTGATCAGGGACGGCCACGCCGAGTTGCTGCGCCTGCGCGGCGAACTGGAGAACGTGGCCGCCGAGATCAGGGCCGAGGGATTCGGGATCGACGGCGACGGCCGCGTCACCCTGAACCCCGAATGGGCCAACGACACCGAATCCGAACGCCTGGAACGCGAACGAAGCACCTGGCAGGGCAGGCTCGACCGGGCCGTCGAGGGGGTCTCCCAGGCCGACGACAGCCTGCGCCTCGCCCTGTCGCAGATCGTGGAGGGCGAGGACGGCCGCCGCGCGGGCATCTTCAACGGCGGCGCGGAGGACAGCACGGAAGAGGTGCTGGCCGGACGCGCCGAGGAACTGGCCCGCCGACTGGCCGACGGCGGGAACCTGTCCGGCGAGGAGCTGTCGGAGCTGAACCACCTGCTGGAACTGGAGGCCGCCGACCCGCTGTTCGCCCGCTCCCTGCTCGAAGGACTCGGCGGGGACGGCTTCGTGAGCCTGTCGGCCCGGATCGCGGATCAGGTCATCGGCGGCGAGGGCGACGCCCGGCAGAGCTTCACCAGCCTCCAGCACCACCTGGCCACCGCGCTGGCCGCCGGCACCGACGTGCCGACGCTGGAGCCGGGCACGCTGGACCACGGGCAGTGGGCGCAGACCGAGCAGGGACTGTTCTACGCCCGCTTCATGGACGAACTGCACGAGGCCGGAATGGCCGGGTACGAGGTCGACTCACTGACGCAACAGGACGTGCGCGGCTATCAGTTGCTCACCAGCCTGATGAGCACCGACGACCCGGACTACTCCCAGCGCTTCCTGCACGACCTCGCCGACAACATCCGCGCGGCGGAGGACCCGTCCCTCGGCGGCGACGAGGACATCTGGCGCCTGCGCGGCGACGACCTCGGCGCGGACGGCCTCGACGCGGACGAGCAGGAGTGGTTCACCGCCGACCCGATGGACGCGGTGCTCGGCGTGATGGGCCACCAGCCCGACGTCGCCACGGCCTACCTCGACCCCCAGGACGGCAACGGCCGCCTCGACTACCTGCTGGACGAACGCGACTGGTACTCCCAGGTGAACATGGCCACCGGCGGCCCCCTGCTGAGCGTCCCGGGCGACATGCAGGGCCTCGGCGCGGCCCTCCAAGCAGCCACCACCGGCGTCCCAGCCGACCAGAGCCCCACCATCACCGGCCTCAACCCCACAGAGGCCGGCGGCCGGATCGTGCACGACGTGGTCGAGAAGTTCTCCGACGACGGCAAGGATCTGATCGCCGACGACGGCAAATTCGCCACGCTGCGCCCGGAACTGGCCAGAATGACGGCGGCGTACATGGGCGACTTCCAGATGGGGCTGAGCGATCTGACGATCATGGAGGGGACGGAGGGCTACGCAGAACTTGACGCGCGGGATATCCGGGACTTCCTCGGCCAGTTGGGAAGGGACTCGGAGGCCCACGGGATCATCACCGGTGCCCAGCAGGCATACACCGCGGTGGCTGTGGACTTGGCGATCAACCAACCGCGTGAGGCGGACATCAGCCTGGACAACGCCATCGAGAACGCGGTGTCGCCCGGGGCCCAGATGGCGGGCATCATGAGCGAGGCCCGCGCAGGCGCGGTCTATGACGCGGGCATCGCGGGCGATGAGGAGTTCAACAGCACCCTCGGAACCGTTGAGCAATGGACGGGCATCGTACTCGACACGGCGGTCGGCGTAGCGACCGACAGGTACCCGCTTGCGGGACCGATCATCGATTGGGGTGTAGGGGAGCTCTCCGGCAGCGTTTTCGAAACCCTTCAGCGGGACAACAGCGAGCAGGCCGCCGAGGACGCCGGAAACGCCTATGACGAGGGTTATCAAGCTGCCATCGGCGCAGCTCAGAATGCCGTCGATCTGGCCACCGAGGGCCGCTACGACGAGGACAGCAATGCCCCTGCCCATCTCAGGAACTCGGCCACGAGGACAGTGACCCTGTTCTTCGGCGCGCAGATCGGTTGGACCCCGTCAGGAGCGCCGCAGAACTAGCCCGAGAGGTATGGAAATGCGCCGAAAAACGGCCATGAGTCTCACACTGCTGGCACTGTCCTCGTCGGCCGTCGCTTGCCAGAGCGGGCCGACCGAAAGGGAGTACGCCGTACCGGACACGCTCTGCGGGGTGGACGTGCCCGAGGAACTCTACGAACCCCTCTTTCCACCCGGGTCCGCGCTGCATTCCTGGCCATCCTTCGGTGACTTCTCAGAACACTCAGGATCCCGCTACTGCGTCCTGTCCGTGGACGACGAGGAGATCTTCCGTGCGGAGGCAATGGGCTACGACGATTACGCGGACGCCATCAGCAGCCGCGGCCTGGAGATGACGGAGGAAGACGGCACGGTCGTGCCGGGCGACCATCAGGCCATTGTCTGGCCCGGGGTCGCCATGGCCACCGTGCCCTGCACCATTCCAGGCATCGCCGGTGCGAACTTCATCGAGACCCTGACGATCGTCCTCGAAGCCGAACACCCCGGCGACGACGAGGAATCCGAGCGGGTACTGTCCGAGCTCATCCAGCCCTTCATGGCCGCGACCTACGACATGGTCGCCTGCCAAGAGCACGAAGCCGAGACGAACGAGTAGTGCCGCTGGACTGAACCGCGCGGTGGTGCTCAGTGGACCTCGGGCGGGGTGGGGGGTCAGACTCGGGCCATGTCTACCGGACCCTTCGGCCGTTGTGCCGCCGCCATGATCACGCCGTTCGCCGAGGACGGCTCGCTCGACCTCGACGGTGCTCAGCGGCTCGCCGCTCATCTCGTCGGGCGTGGCGGGTGCGACGCCCTCGTCGTCAGCGGGACCACCGGGGAGTCGCCCACCACCACCGATGCCGAGAAGGCCGCGCTGGTCCGGGCCGTGGTCGAGGCGGTCGGGGAACGGGCGTCCGTCGTCGCCGGGGTGGGGACCGCCGACACCCGGCACACGCTCGCGCTCGCCCGTGCCGCCGAGGCGGCCGGGGCGCACGGGCTGCTGGTCGTCACGCCGTACTACTCGCGGCCGACGCAGGAGGCGATCGTCCAGCACCTGCTGACCGTCGCGGACGGCACCGGGCTGCCCGTCATGCTCTACGACATCCCGGCCCGCACCGGAACGGGCACCGCTCTTACCGCCGCCTCACTGCACCGGCTCGCGGAGCACGAGCGGATCGTGGCGGGCAAGGACTGCGCGGCCGATCCCCTGAAGTCCGGGCTGGTGATGGCCGGTACGGACCTCGCGTACTACTCGGGCAGCGACGAGACGAACCTGCCGCTGCTGGCCCTGGGCGCCGCCGGGTGCGTCAGCACCGTCGCCAACGTGGCGGGCCGCCAGGGGCGGGCGGTACTCGACGCGTTCGCCGCCGGGGACCACGCGCCGGCGGCCCGGCGCCACGGGGCTCTGCTGCCGCTGGTCGGGGCGGTGATGGGCGAGGGGCCGGGCACGGTCGCGGGCAAGGCGCTGTGCCGGGTGGCGGGGCTGCCGGGCGGCCCGGTCCGCGCCCCGCTGCTGCCGGCCGGTGAGGAGCTGACGGGACGGCTGGTCGACGCCCTGAAGACCGCCTTGGGTTCGCCCGTGTGGGAGGGCTGAGGAGCTTCGTCGCTACAGCGGCGGCCGGTTCAGCGCGCGGTAGGGGGCGGCGTCGTGGCGCGACAGCAGCGTCGCGCCGGCGACCGCGCCCGGCATCAGGACGACGGCGGCCAGCGGGATCAGGAAGAGCAGCGCCAGCGGCACGCCGAACCCCAGGGCCAGCGCGGGGTGTTGACGGAAGAACAGCATCCGGTCCCGCAGCCGCAGACCCCGGCGGGCCATCGGCACCGACGTCAGCTCTATGGTCAGGAAGAAGCCGGTGACGGCGACACCGACCGCCGGGACCACGGTCTGCCCCAGCAGCGGTACGAAGCCGAGGAAGAACAGCGGCACGCCGAACACGGCCCACCGCAGCAGCACCCGGACGCTGTCCGCGACCTCGGTCCACCACGGCACCCCGGGCGCGCTCTCGCCGGGGCCGCCCTCGGCCCGCTCCACGCGCTCCGACAGCTTCTCGTAGAACGGGTCCCCGACCAGCAGCGTCACGGCGGTGAACGTCAGCACCGCCGTCAGCAGCGCGCCGCCGATCAGCAGCGCCGCGAACAGGACGCGCACCACCGTCCGGCTCAGGTCGCTCCAGTCGTCCGCGAACGGCGTGGCCCAGGTGATGATGTCGTCGGCCCACCGCGCGAGCAGGATCAGCGCCGCCGCGTAGATCACCAGGGTGATCAGCGCCGGCAGCAGCCCGAAGCCGAACCACCTCCGGTTCGTCAGAACCCAACGCTGCCCCAGCAGCATGAACCGCAGCCCTGTCATCGCATCGCGCACGGCGGTCAGGCTAGCGCCCGTCGAGCCCCGTTCACGCCCCCGTCCAGGTTCCGGGATCACGCGCCACGGCGTGAACCCGTTCCGCTTCGGCCGGATCCGGCTCCCCGGCGGGGCCGCCCGGCTACGCCGAGGGCCGGTCCTCACCCCGGTGGGCCGCGACCACCCGCGCTCTATCCACGACGGGCGATGGTGATGATCTCCCGGCTGGCTCCGGTGACGGGTTCCCGGTTCCAGTCACCGAACTGGGCCTCCACTTCGAAGCCCGCCTCGGCGAGGATCCCGTTGAGTGCCGCGATGTCGAGAAACCGCAGCCCTTCTCTGAGCACCCGCAGGACCGTGCCGTCCGGCTGGGCCACCGTCCCGGTGATCGTGACCACGTCGCCGTCGACGGATTCGACATCATGCCAGTACCGCAGGGCACGGCCGGTCTCGTCCACGACATCGACCACGTCGTCCGGGTTCGTGTGCGTCCACCCCTCCCAGGCGCGCGCCTGCGGATGCCGCGTCTCGAACACGAAACGCCCGCCGGGGCGCAGCGCGCCATGGATCGCGCCGAGCGAGGCGCGGACGTCGTGATCCGTCAGCAGGCTCTGGAAGGCGTGGCCGGTCATCGTCGCCAGACGGAAGCCGACGCCGCTCTCGCTCTCCGCCGCCGTTCCCAGGACCCACTCGATGTCGGCCCGGCGCCGGGCCCTGTCCAGCGCGGCGGCGTCCGGGTCCAGGCCCACCAGCCGCCCGCGGTGGCCCCGCTCACGAGCCAGACGCAGCATGGCGCCGGTGCCGCAACCGACGTCGAGGACCGACTCCGCCCCCATGACCAGCGGGAAGTAGAAGCCGTCGTCGGGCCGGGTGTCGGGATCCCAGGGGTTCAGCAGGTCGTACAGCGCGGCGGCATCGGCATCCGAGAACACCATGGCAGCGTCCGTCACTCCGTGCCCCGCGGCAACTGATTAACTCGCGGTGCCGCGCGGGCTGTTGTCCGGGCAGCGGTCGGGGCCGACGGTCCGCGCCGGCGGCATGAGCGCCCCCGCGCGGGCCGTTCCGGGGATCCACCGATCCGCCGGACCGGCCCGCGCGGGAGATACCGCCCGGGACGTCAGTTGTGGCTGTGCAGCACGGAGTTGAGGCCACCCCAGTGGCCGGTGCGCTGCAACGCCTCGACGGCCCCCGTGGTGGAGTTGCGGCGGAAGAGGAGGTTGTCCGCGCCGGAGAGCGTCAGCGCCTTGACGATCTCGCCGTCCGGCAGCGTGCCCCGGGTGCCCGCCGTGACGTACAGCCCGGCCTCGCCCACGCAGTCGTCGCCGAGCGAGATGCCGATGCCCGCCTCGGCGCCCAGCAGGCAGCGCTCACCGATCGAGACGATCTGCTTCCCGCCGCCCGACAGGGTCCCCATGATGGACGCGCCGCCGCCGATGTCGGAGCCGTCACCGACGACGACGCCCGCGCTGATGCGGCCCTCGACCATGGAGACGCCGAGCGTGCCGGCGTTGAAGTTGACGAAGCCCTCGTGCATGACGGTGGTGCCGGTGGCCAGGTGCGCGCCGAGCCGGACCCGGTCGGCGTCCGCGATCCGCACGCCCGTCGGCAGCACGTAGTCCGTCATCCGGGGGAACTTGTCGACACTGGTGACCGCCAGGTGCGCGCCCTCGGCCCGCGCCGCCAGGCGGGCCCGCTCCACGCCGTGGACGGGGACCGGGCCGAGGCTGGTCCAGGCGACGTTGGCCAGCAGACCGAAGATGCCGTCGAGGCTGAGTCCGTGCGGGCGGACCAGGCGGTGGCTGAGCAGGTGGAGCCGCAGGTAGACGTCGTGCGTGTCGAGGGGCTTGGCGCCGAGGTCCGAGATGACCGTGCGCACCGCCACCACCTCGACGCCGCGCCGGGGGTCGGGGCCGAGCGCGCGGGGCGCCTCGTCGCCGAGCAGTTCGGCGGCGCGCTCCGGCGTCAGCCGCTCGGTGCCGGAGGGGCCGGGCTCGGTGTCGAGCCGGGGGGCGGGGAACCAGGTGTCGAGCACGGTGCCGTCGGTGTCGACGGTGGCGAGCCCGGCGGCGACGGCGCCGGACGGGAGGGACGTTGCGTCGGTCATGCCCCAGACGCTAACGGGTGGGCGCGTCCGGCGGCGAACCCGTCCCGATGCCGGACACCAGGCACGCGAAGGCGGCGCGCGCCTCCTCCGGAACGTACGGGCGCCCGGTGAGCAGGTGCTGGATCAGCAGTCCGTCGGCCGCCGCGGCCAGCGCGTGCGCCGTCGCCGCGTCGGGCACCCGGGACCGCAGGAGTTCCGCGGTGCGCTCCAGGCACGCGGTGGCCAGGGGCCGCAGGGCGGGCCGCCGCAGGCCCGCGAAGTACAGCTCGTAGGCCAGCTCCGTCGCGGTCCGGTCGGGGCCGAGGCAGGCGCCGAGGTGGTCGGCCAGCGCGGCGGCGAGCGGCCGGGCGGGGCCCACGCCCTCCAGCCGGGCGGCGAGGTGGGCCAGCCAGGCGTCGTTGATCCGTTCCAGCGCGGCCGTCAGCAGCTCGTCGCGGTCCGCGAAGTGGTACGTGGTCGAGCCGAGCGGCACGTCGGCGGCGGCGGCCACGGCCCGGGGGGTGAGCCCGTCGATGCCCCGTTCGGCGACGCCCTCGACGGCCGCGGCCCCCAGGCGTCGTCTGCGGTCGGGATCGTCGCGGCGGGGCATCAGTGGGCCCCGCCGAGGTTGAGCAGCGCGCCCCCGCCGACGACCAGCAGGACGCCGAGCACCTTGGGGAGGGACGCGTTCTCGTTGAGGAACAGCACACCGATGACGGCGACGACGGCGGTCCCGGCGCCTG
This sequence comes from Streptomyces specialis, assembly GCF_001493375.1. GTDB lineage: Bacteria > Actinomycetota > Actinomycetes > Streptomycetales > Streptomycetaceae > Streptomyces > Streptomyces specialis. Next base: position 394,482 of record NZ_LN929894.1, on the reverse strand, counting down.
ACCAGATGGCGTAGGCGACGCCGACCTCCATCGTCTTCAGCGTCTGGGCCAGCAGCGTGAACGCCAGCAGGTAGCAGGCGAGGGTGCCCAGGCTGGGCCACAGCCTGCTGAACCCGTCGCTCTGGTTCATGAGCATGGTCCCGATGATCTCCGCCGTGATCGCGGCGGCCAGCGTCAGATACACCATGTGTACAAGCGTACATAACGACCGGCCGATGGAGTGACCGCCCTGCGCGTCTGCCGGAAACGCGCCGCGCCCGCCCGCGATCCTTGCGGCGCGACAGCACGACACACGCCGTCAAATCACCACAAATCACCACGGAAGAGACAGGAGGAACCCATGGCCGAGTGCGAGGTCTGCGGCAACGACTACCGGATGGCCTTCGAGGTGCGCGCCGCCGGAGAGGTCCACGTCTTCGACAGCTTCGAGTGCGCCGTCCAGCGGATGGCGCCGATCTGCGAGAACTGCCAGTGCCGCATCATGGGCCACGGCCTGGAGACCGAGGACGGGCACTTCTTCTGCTGCGCCCACTGCGCCCGCACCCAGGGACACGCCCAGCTCGTCGACCACGCCTGACGGCCGGGACGGACAGCCGGAACGGCGAACACCGGGCGGCGACGGCCAGGAACCCCGTCGCCGCCGCCCGGAACCACGACTGACGAGGACGCGGCGGGACGGCTCAGACGTTGAAGCCGAGGGCCCTGAGCTGCTCGCGGCCGTCGTCGGTGATCTTGTCCGGGCCCCACGGCGGCATCCAGACCCAGTTGATCTTCAGCTCGCTGACCAGGCCCTCGGTGGCCGACTTGGCCTGGTCCTCGATCACGTCCGTCAGTGGACAGGCGGCCGAGGTGAGGGTCATGTCCACGGTCGCGATGTTCTCGTCGTCGACGTGGATGCCGTAGATCAGGCCGAGGTTGACCACATCGATCCCCAGCTCCGGGTCGACGACATCCATCATCGCCTCCAGGATCTCCTCCTCGCTCGCCGGCGCGGTGGTCGCGGTCTCGCTCATGCGGTCCTTCCCTTCGGTGCGCTGTCCTTCAGCCCCGCGTCGCCCAGCGCCTGGGCCGTCGCGTCCTTCCAAGCCATCCAGCTCAGCAGCGCGCACTTCACACGCGCCGGGTACTTCGAGACGCCGGCGAACGCGACCGCGTCCTCCAGCACCTCTTCCATGGCGTCGTCCGGGACGACCTGCCCGCGCGACTGCATCAGCTCCAGGAACGTCTCCTGGATGCCCAGCGCCTCCGGCAGCTCCTTGCCCACGAGCAGCTCGTTCAGCACCGAGGCGCTGGCCTGGCTGATCGAGCAGCCCTGCCCCTCGTAGGACACGTCGGCGACGACCTGGCCCTCGTACCGCACCCGCAGCGTGATCTCGTCGCCGCACGTGGGATTCACGTGGTGCACCTCGGCGTCGCCGTCGCGCAGGCCGCGGCCGTGCGGGTGCTTGTAGTGGTCCAGGATCACGTCCTGGTACATCGATTCGAGCTGCACGTCCTCAAACCACCCTCATCCGAAGAAGCGACGCACGTACTCCAGACCGGTGACGAGGGCGTCCACCTCGGCCGGTGTCGAGTACAGGTAGAACGACGCCCGTGTGGTCGCGGGAATTCCGTACCGCAGGCAGACGGGGCGGGCGCAGTGGTGGCCGACCCGCACCGCGATGCCCTGCTCGTCCAGCACCTGGCCCACGTCGTGGGGGTGGATGTCGCCCAGGGTGAACGAGATGGTCGCGCCGCGGTCCTCGCCCGTCACCGGGCCGATGATCCGCAGGTCCGGCACCTCGGCGAGCCGGTCCAGCGCGTACCGGGTTATGGCGTGCTCGTGCGCGGCGATCTTCTCCATGCCGATGCCGCTCAGGTAGTCCACGGCCGCGCCGAGCCCGACCGCCTGGGCGATCGGCGGGGTGCCCGCCTCGAACTTGTACGGCGCCGCGGCGTACGTCGAGGAACTCATGGTGACGGTCTCGATCATCTCGCCGCCGCCGAGGAACGGGGGCAGGTCCTCCAGCAGCTCCTGGCGGCCCCACAGCACGCCGATGCCGGTCGGGCCGCACATCTTGTGGCCGGTGAAGGCGACGAAGTCGGCGCCGAGGGACTGCACGTCCACCCGCATGTGCGGCGCGGCCTGGGAGGCGTCGATGACGACGAGGGCGCCGACCTCCTGCGCGCGGCGGACGATGCGGTCCACCGGGTTCAGGGTGCCGAGCACGTTGGAGACCAGCACGAACGAGACGACCTTGGTCCGCTCGGTGATGATCCGGTCGATGTCCGACAGGTCGAGCCGGCCGTCGTCGGTGAGGCCGAACCACTTCAGCTCGGCACCGGTGCGCTGCGCGAGGAGCTGCCACGGCACGATGTTGGAGTGGTGCTCCATCTCCGTGATGACGATCTCGGTGCGGGCGTCCACGCGGTAGGGCTCGTCGGCCCAGCCCAGCATGTTGGCGACCAGGTTGAGCGACTCCGAGGCGTTCTTCGTGAAGATCACCTCGTCGCGGCTGGGCGCGTTGATGAACGCGGCGACCTTGTCGCGGGCGCCCTCGTAGAGCGCGGTCGCCTCCTCCGCCAGCACGTGCACGCCGCGGTGGACGTTGGAGTGGTGCTGCTCGTAGTAGTCGTTGAGCGCGTCGAGGACCTGGCGGGGCTTGTGCGAGCTGGCCGCGTTGTCCAGATAGACCAGCGGCTTCCCGCCGTGCACCGTGCGGTGCAGGATCGGGAAGTCCTTGCGGATCGTCTCGGTGTCGAGCAGGCCCGGCAATACCGGACCCGGATGTGTCTGGGTCATGGCCCTACCCCACTGTTCCCTTGGTGTACTGCTCGTAGCCCTCGGCCTCCAGCTTGTCGGCCAGCTCGGGGCCGCCGGACTCGACGATCCGCCCGGCCGCGAAGACGTGGACGTGGTCGGGCTTGATGTAGCGCAGGATGCGCGTGTAGTGCGTGATGAGGAGGGTGCCGACCTCGCCCGACTCGCGGACCCGGTTGACGCCCTCGGAGACGATGCGCAGCGCGTCGATGTCCAGGCCCGAGTCGGTCTCGTCCAGGATCGCGATCTTCGGCTTCAGCAGTTCGAGCTGGAGGATCTCGTGGCGCTTCTTCTCGCCGCCGGAGAAGCCCTCGTTGACGTTGCGCTCGGCGAACGCCGGGTTCATCTCCAGGCGCGCCATCGCCTCCTTGACCTCCTTGACCCACGTCCGCAGCTTGGGGGCCTCACCGCGGACGGCGGTGGCGGAGGTGCGCAGGAAGTTGGAGACGGAGACGCCGGGGATCTCGACCGGGTACTGCATGGCGAGGAAGACACCGGCCCGCGCCCGCTCGTCCACGGACATCGCCAGGACGTCCTCGCCGTCCAGCGCGACCGAGCCGCCGGTGATCGTGTACTTGGGGTGCCCGGCCAGCGAGTAGGCCAGCGTGGACTTGCCGGAGCCGTTGGGGCCCATGATGGCGTGCGTCTCGCCCTGCTTCACGGTCAGATCGACCCCGCGCAGGATCTCTTTGGGGCCGCCTTCGCCGTCGACGGAGACGTGCAGGTCGTGGATCTCAAGCGTTGCCATGGGGATCTCTCAGGACTCCTGGGTGAGGGAGACGAGCACGGCCGCGTCGGGGCCGTCTCCTTCGATCTTGACGGGGTAAACGGGAATGGGCCGGGTCGCCGGCAGGCCGGAGGGCTTGCCGGTGCGCAGGTCGAAGCTGGAGCCGTGCAGCCAGCACTCGATCTGGCAGTCCTCCACCTCGCCCTCGGACAGGGACACGTTCGCGTGGGAACAGATGTCGTTGACCGCGAAGACCTCGCCCTCGGTGCGGACGACGGCGACGGGCACGTCACCGACCTCCACGCGCCGGGGGACGTCCTCCTCCAGGTCGCCGAGCGCGCAGACCTTGACGAATGCGGCGGCGGTCATGCGATCGACGCCTTCAGCTCGGCCTCCAGCTTGGCGATCAGCCGCTCCTCGACGTCGGGGACGCCGATCTGCTGGACGAGCTCCGCGAAGAAGCCGCGCACGACCAGGCGGCGCGCCTCCTCGGCGGGGATGCCGCGGGCCATCAGGGAGAAGAGCTGCTCGTCCTCGAACCGGCCGGTGGCCGAGGCGGGGCCGGCGCCCACGATCTCGCCGGTCTCGATCTCCAGGTTCGGCACGGAGTCGACCCGCGCGCCGTCGGTGAGGACGAGGTTGCGGTTCAGCTCGTAGGTGTCGGTGCCGGTGGCGGCGGCCCGGATCAGCACGTCGCCGATCCACACCGCGTGCGCGTCGGTGCCCTGGAGCGCCCCCTTGTAGGCCACGTCGCTGCGGCAGTTGGGCGCGGTGTGGTCCACGAACAGCCGGTGCTCCTGGTGCTGGCCGTTGTGCGTGAAGTACAGCCCGTACAGCTCGGCCTCGCCGCCGGGGGCGGCGTAGGTGACGCGCGGGTGGATGCGGACCAGATCACCGCCGAAGGTGACGACGACCGACTTGAACGACGCGTCGCGGCCGATCAGCACGTTGTGCTGCGAGCAGTGCACGGCGGTGCCGTCCCAGTCCTGCACGGAGACGACGGTGAGCTTGGCGCCGTCGCCGACCTGGAACTCCACGTTGGCGGAGCGGACGGTGTCACCCGTGTGGTCCAGGACGAGGACGGCCTCGGCGAAGGCCCCGACGGAGAAGACGGTGTGCCCGTAGGTGACGCCGCCCTCGCCGTGCAGGCTCACCCGCACCGGCTCGGTCAGCACCGCCTCGGCGGGCACCGAGACGACCGTCGCCTTCTCGAAGGCGCTGAACGCCTGCGCGGCCACCCGGTCCACCGGCTTGCCGGCCTTGCCGATCCGGGGATCGTCGCGGCCGACGGTCTCGACGGTGACGGCGTCGGGCGCGTCGACCACGACCTTCACCGAGCCGTCCGCCGTCGCCGTTCCGTCGTGCAGCCCCCGCAGGCGGTCGAGCGGGGTGAAGCGCCACTCCTCCTCGCGGCCGTGCGGCACGGGGAAGTCCGCCACGTCGAAGGACGGCGGGGCGCTCATCCGGGTGGCCACCGTGGAATCGGCGGCCACCGCGATCGCCCCTCCGGATGTCGCTCCGGCCGGGATGCTCTGGGCCTCAGCCATGGGTCTCGTCGTGCTCACTCTCTTGATCGAACGCTTGCCGGTCTGCCGGTCTGTCGGGTCGTCGCGGGCGGCCGGGTCAGCCGACCGCGCCCTCCATCTGGAGCTCGATCAGCCGGTTCAGCTCCAGGGCGTACTCCATGGGCAGCTCCTTGGCGATCGGCTCGACGAAGCCGCGCACGATCATCGCCATCGCCTCCTGCTCGGACAGGCCGCGGCTCATGAGGTAGAAGAGCTGGTCGTCGCTGACCTTCGAGACGGTCGCCTCGTGGCCCATCGTCACGTCGTCCTCGCGGACATCGACGTACGGGTACGTGTCGGAGCGGGAGATCGTGTCCACGAGCAGCGCGTCGCACAGCACGCTGGACCGCGAGCCCTCGGCGCCCTCCCCGATCTCGATCAGACCGCGGTACGACGTCCGGCCGCCGCCCCGGGCCACCGACTTGGAGACGATGTTGGACGAGGTGCGCGGGGCCATGTGGACCATCTTCGCGCCGGCGTCCTGGTGCTGGCCCTCGCCCGCGAAGGCGACGGACAGCGTCTCGCCCCGGGCGTGCTCGCCCATCAGGTAGACCGCCGGGTACTTCATGGTGACCTTGGAGCCGATGTTCCCGTCGACCCACTCCATGGTGGCGCCCTCGTAGGCGACGGCGCGCTTGGTCACCAGGTTGTACACGTTGTTCGACCAGTTCTGGATCGTCGTGTAGCGGCAGCGACCGCCCTTCTTGACGATGATCTCCACGACCGCCGAGTGCAGCGAGTCCGAGTCGTAGATCGGGGCGGTGCAGCCCTCGACGTAGTGCACGTACGCGTTCTCGTCGACGATGATCAGGGTCCGCTCGAACTGGCCCATGTTCTCGGTGTTGATCCGGAAGTACGCCTGGAGCGGGATGTCGACGTGCACGCCCGGCGGCACGTAGATGAACGAGCCGCCCGACCACACCGCCGTGTTCAGCGCGGCGAACTTGTTGTCGCCGACCGGGATCACGGTGCCGAAGTGCTCCTGGAACAGCTCCGGGTGCTCCTTCAGCGCGGTGTCGGTGTCGAGGAAGATGACGCCCTGCTTCTCCAGGTCCTCACGGATCTGGTGGTACACGACCTCCGACTCGTACTGCGCCGCGACGCCCGCGACCAGCCGCTGCTTCTCGGCCTCGGGGATGCCCAGCTTGTCGTACGTGTTCTTGATGTCCTCCGGCAGGTCCTCCCAGCTCTGGGCCTGCTTCTCGGTGGACCGCACGAAGTACTTGATGTTGTCGAAGTCGATGCCGCTGAGGTCGGAGCCCCAATTGGGCATGGGCTTCTTGCCGAAGAGCTTCAGCCCCTTCAGCCGCAGCTTCAGCATCCACTCCGGCTCCGCCTTCTTCGCCGAGATGTCGCGGACGACGGCCTCGGACAGGCCCCGCTTCGCGGCGGCTCCGGCGGCGTCGGAGTCGGCCCAGCCGTATTCGTACTTGCCCAGCCCTTCGAGCTCGGGGTGGGCCGTCTCCGTGGGGAGCGTCATGCGGGGTTCCTCCCGGCGTTGCGTGGTGATGCGGTGGTCTCGGACGAGGTCTCGTTCTCGGTCCCGGCCGGTGGGACCGGGTGCGGCTGGTGCTCCGGCCCGGGCACGAACGTCGTGCACACGCCGTCGCCGTGGGCGATGGTCGCCAGGCGCTGCACATGGCTGCCGAGCAGGCGGGAGAAGACCTCGGTCTCCGCCTCGCAGAGCTGCGGGAACCGCGCGGCGGCGTGCGCCACCGGGCAGTGGTGCTGGCAGAGCTGCTCCCCCGCGGGCGCCGGAACGCCCCGGGTCGCCGCAGCATAACCGTGCCGCGTCAGCGCCTCCGCCAGCGCCCGGGCCCGGCCCTCGGGCTCGGCCCGCTCCAGGAACGGACGGTACGCCTCCGCCTGCTCCTCGGCCCTGGCCCGCGCGAAGGCCATCACGGCCGCCGCGCCCTTCTCGCCGCCGCCCGCGGCGGCCTCGATCCAGCGCAGCGCCTCGACGGCCAGCTCGTCGTAAGCCTGGTCGAAAGCGCCCCGGCCCGCGTCGGTGAGGGCGAAGACCTTGGCGGGGCGCCCCCGGCCGCGCGAGCCGTAGACCCGCTTCTCGCGGGCCTCGACCAGGCCGTCGGCGGCCAGTGCGTCCAGGTGGCGCCGCACCGCCGCCTGGGTCAGCCCCAGCCGGTCGGCCAGCTCGGCCGCGGTGGACGGGCCGTGGTCCAGAATGGAGCGCGCGACCCGGCGGCGCGTGCCGGACTGCTCCTCGGGCGCCGCGGACAGCGCGGGTCCACCGGCGGCACCCTCGGCCACCGGCGTCGTCCGCCGTCCGCTCCCGTTTTTCACAACGCCATTGTTGCGTAATTCCGGCGACACGGGCAAGCCGCGTTCTGACCAGCCGCAATGCAGTGTGTCACGTAAGGCATACCTAACCTGCGGGACCGGCGCACGGGCCGCCGCGAAAGGTTCCTAGACTCGCCCCCATGCGCAACGCAGGGGCGGAACCCGCGGTCGAAGCACTCGGCCTGGTCAAGCGGTACGGCCGCACGACCGCGATCGACGGCCTCGACCTGACCGTCGCCCGCGGAACCGTGGCCGCCGTGCTCGGGCCGAACGGCGCGGGCAAGACCACCACCATCGAGCTGTGCGAGGGCTACCGCGCCCCCGACGCGGGACACCTGCGGGTGCTCGGCCTGGACCCGGTCACCGAAGGACCGGCGCTGCGCCCGCGCATCGGGGTGATGCTCCAGGACGGCGGCGTCTACCCCGGCGTCCGGGCCGAGGAGATGCTGCGGCACGTCGCCCGGCTGCACGCCCACCCGCTCGACGTGGACGACCTGATCGAACGCCTCGGCCTCGGCTCCTGCGGGCGCACGCCCTACCGCAGGCTCTCCGGCGGCCAGCGGCAGCGGCTGGCCCTGGCGCTGGCCGTGGTCGGCCGGCCCGAGCTGGTCTTCCTGGACGAGCCGACCGCGGGCCTCGACCCGCAGGCCCGGCACGCCACGTGGCAGCTCGTGCGCGAGCTGCGGGCCGACGGCGTCACCACCGTGCTGACCACGCACCTGATGGACGAGGCCGAGGAGCTGTCCGACGACGTCGCCATCGTGGACTCCGGCCGCGTCATCGCGCGCGGCACCCCGGCCGACCTGTGCCGGGGCGGCGGCTCCGACGTGCTGCGGTTCTCCGGCCGCCCCGGTCTCGACCTGATCTCGCTGCGCGCGGCGCTGCCGCTGGGCAGCGAGGCGTCCGAGCCGAGCCCCGGCAGCTACCGGATCACCGGCGACGTCGGCCCCCGGCTGCTGGCGACCGTCACCGCCTGGTGCGCCCAGCACGGGGTGCTGGCCGACCGGATCACCACCCAGCGGCACACCCTGGAGGACGTCTTCCTGGAGCTGACCGGCAAGGAGCTGCGTTCATGACCCTCACCACCGGCCGCCACACGCCCCGCCCGGGCGGGGCGCCGCTGGCCCGGATGATCGCCGCCCAGGCCGGTCTCGAGACCCGGATGCTGCTGCGGCACGGCGAGCAGCTCCTGCTGACGGCCGTCATCCCGACGCTGCTGCTGGTGCTGTTCGGCGCGGTGGACATCATCGACGTGTCCGCCGAGGAACGGGCCGGAGGCGAGCGCGTCGACTTCCTGGCGCCCGGCATCCTCGCCCTCGCGGTGCTCTCCACCGCCTTCACCGGCCAGGCCATCGCCACCGGCTTCGAACGGCGCTACGGCGTGCTGAAACGACTCGCCGTCTCGCCGCTGCCGCGCTGGGGGCTGATGTGCGGCAAGACGTGCGCGGTGCTGGTGACGCTGGCGCTCCAGACCGCGCTGCTGACGGCGGTGGCGCTGGCCCTGGGCTGGTCCCCGCGCGGGAACCCGCTGGCCGTGGCCGTCCTGATGCTGCTGGGCACCGCCGCGATGTCCGGCCTGGGCCTGCTGATGGCCGGGACGCTGCGCGCGGAGGCGACCCTCGCGGCGGCGAACCTCGTCTTCGTCCTGCTGGTGTTCTTCGGCGGCGTGGTGGTCCCGCTGGACGACTTCCCCGCCACCGTGCGCGACGTGCTGGAACTGCTGCCGGTGACGGCCCTCGCCGAGGGCCTGCGCGAGGTCCTGCGCGACGGCGGCCCCATGCCCTGGCCCCAGGCCGGTGTCCTGACGGCGTGGGCCGCGGCGAGCCTGGCGGCGGCGGCCCGTTTCTTCCGCTGGGAGTGACGGCGTCCGCCCCCTCGTGAAGGAGTGCACAAGCGCGGGCATACCATGAGCGGGTGCTGAAAGCAGTGCGAAACCCCCTCGCCTTCATCGCCGCCCGCTGGACCCCGAGCCCGCGGACCGTACGGCGCGCCGCGCTCGCCTCGCTCGTGATGAGCGTGGCCATCGTGATCACCGGCGGCGCCGTGCGGCTCACCGGCTCCGGGCTCGGCTGCGAGACCTGGCCCAAGTGCAGCGGCGACAGCCTCGTCGCGACCCAGGAGATGGGCGTGCACGGGCTGATCGAGTTCGGCAACCGGATGCTGACCTACGTGGTCTGCGCGGCCGTCGGCTGGGTCATCATCGCCTCCCGGGCCGCGAAGCCCGAGCGGCGCGGCGTCACGCGGCTGGGCTGGGCCCAGTTCTGGGTCGTCATGTTCAACGGTGTGCTCGGCGGCCTCACCGTGCTCGCCGAGCTGAACCCGTTCCTCGTCGCCGGCCACTTCCTGGCCGCCATCGCGCTGCTCACCGTGACCACGCTCACGTGGCAGCGCGTCCGTGAGGGCGACGACACGCCCCGGCCCCTCGTCGGCGTCCCCGTGCGCCGCGCCGTCGTCGCACTGACCGGGCTCGCCGGGGCGCTGATGGTGGTCGGCACGGCCGTCACCGGCACGGGTGAGCACGCGGGCGACAGCAGCGACATCGAGCGGATGCCGTTCGACTGGGAGTGGATCACCCGCGTCCACTCGCTGCTGGCCTGGGCCGTGGTGCTGGGCACGGCGGCGGTCTGGATCGCCCTGCGGACCATGGACGCCCCCCCGGCGACGCTGGCCAGGGCGCGGGACCTGTTCGTCGTGCTGATGGGCCAGGGCGTCATCGGCTACACCCAGTACTTCCTGGACGAGCCCGAGGGCCTGGTGGCGCTCCACCTCCTGGGCTCGACCCTGGTCTGGATCGCGGTCCTGCGCCTGCTCCTCGCCACCCGCGACCGCGGCCAGGCCCCCACCCCCGGCCACGCCCCCGAACGGATCAAGGACAGCGCCGAGGAGACCCCGGTCCCGGCCTAGGGTCTGCCTTCCGGATCCTGGATCGTGGAGTGCCCGGCCTCGGCCCGTTCGGCGTCCGCCGGGGTGTGCACGCGGCCCAGCGCATCGGCTGGAACGGCCCCGCGACGCCGCCGTCAGATGGCTGGGGCAGCAGCGGGGCCGGGTCCGTACGCACGGCGCCGGAGCGGCCGGCCGCCTGCCGTACCTGCGCCGGTCCGGGCGGGCCGCCCTCCGTACGCCGCCCGCGCCGACGGCGACCGGTGGCGCCCCCCGGCCCACGCCGGGAGCCGTTCAGGCTTTCCAGCCCGTGGGGCCGACCGCCCGTCGCCGGGGCCGGCTCGTCCCGCGCGGTGGCCTCATCGGCGCCCGGACGGATGGCCGGCGGCCGGGCAGTCCGGCCCGCGATCCGGCGGACGACGCGGGCCTCCGCCCGAAGGCGCCGAGGACCGGCTCCCTGTGGCCGCACCGGTCCATCGGGGTCGAGGAGGGAGCCGTCCCGGTGGCTCAGGCGTTGTTGCTCGGGCCGCCGATCTGGATGCCGGCCATCCGGGACCATTCGTACGGTCCGGTCTTCACCCGCGCGGCGAGGTCGCCGTCGAACGTCTCGCGCAGCTCGACCCTGCTCTGCCGGGCCGCCTCCTCCAGCGCCTCGCGGTGCGCGTTCACCACGTCACCCCAGGCGCCGTCGGACCCGACGAGCACCAGGCGGTAGCCCCGGGTGCCGAGGTAGGCGATCTGCCCCTCGGCCTGCCCGCCGTGCGCGGCGGAGAAGGAGCGGATGCGGCGGGTCAGGCGCTTCACCTCGCGCCCGTTCACGGGAGGACGGGCGGGGCCGGGCTCCTCGGTCACTTCAGCGGTGTCAGTCATGAGCGCATCCTACCGGCCAGTAAGTTCCACGGGGAGGGGGGTCGGGGAGAGATCAGCGCAGGAAGGGGTCGATGGCGACGGCCAGGAAGAGCACCGAGACATAGGTGATCGACCAGTGGAACAGTCGCATCTCCTTCAGCTTCGCGCCCTTCAGCCCCGCGCGGGCGCGCGCCGACAGCGCGTGCGCCTCCCAGAGCCACCAGCCACCGGCGAGCGCGGCGACCACCGGGTAGAACCAGCCGGTGTACCCCAGCGGCCACAGCGACAGCGACACCGCGACCATCACCCAGCTGTAGACGACGATCTGCCGCGCCACGACCGTGTTCGCCGCGATGACGGGCAGCATCGGCACACCCACCCGCGCGTAGTCGTCCTTCACCTTCATCGACAGCGGCCAGTAGTGCGGCGGCGTCCAGAAAAAGATCACCAGGAAGAGGACGACCGCGGCCGACGACAGCGAACCGGTCACCGAGGACCAGCCGATCAGCACCGGCATGCACCCGGCGATCCCGCCCCACACGATGTTCTGCGCGGTGCGGCGCTTGAGCCACAGCGTGTAGATCAGCACGTAGAAGAGGAGCGCGCCGAGCGACAGCGCGGCCGACACCCAGTTGACCAGCAGCCCGAACCACAGCGTGGACAGGACCGCGAGGGCCAGGCCGAACACCAGGCACTCGCCGGGCCGGACGGCACCGGTGACCAGGGGCCGGTTCTGCGTGCGGTGCATCAACGCGTCGATGTCGCGGTCGATGTACATGTTCAGCGCGTTCGCGCCACCCGCCGACAGATAGCCGCCGAAGCAGGTGGCGAGGACCAGCCACAGGTCCGGCACACCCTGCTCCGCCAGGAACATCACCGGCACGGTGGTGATCAGCAGCAGCTCGATGATGCGCGGCTTCGTCAGTGCGATGAACGCCTTGACCCGGGCTCCCGGTGTCCCCTGGTCGGAGCCCGGTCCGGGCTCCGTCGCGGGACGGGAATCGACGGCCGTCACGGACACCTCATGGTTGTGCGACATCAGCGGAAGGCGCTGCGGGCAAGTACCTCGTCACTCTAGACGCCCGGCTTGCGCCGCTTGTCGCCGGGTCCCCCGTGTTGCCGCGCGTGCCGGAACCGCCGGGCTGGGGCACCCTGGAAACGTCGGCGGTCGGCCCGTTGATCCGAAAGGTAGGCTCGGTCGCGCCCGATGAGCCGTGCCCGCCGCAGGGGGAGGGCGGGCCGCCGGGCCTGACACATGCGGGAAGGAGCCCTGACGCAGGGTGAGCAGCAAGCCGACCACTTCAGACCTCGAATGGACCGATCTTGACCAACGGGCGGTGGACACCGCCCGGGTACTGGCCATGGATGCCGTGCAGAAGGTCGGGAACGGCCACCCCGGCACGGCGATGAGTTTGGCGCCCGCCGCCTACCTCCTCTGCCAGAAGCTGATGAGCCACGATCCGTCGGACCCGGACTGGACCGGTCGCGACCGCTTCGTGCTCTCCGTGGGTCACACCAGCCTCACGCTGTACATCCAGCTCTACCTGGCCGGGTACGGCCTGGAGCTGGACGACCTGAAGTCCTTCCGCGTCTGGGGCTCCCGGACCCCGGGCCACCCCGAGCACGGCCACACCGACGGCGTGGAGACCACCACCGGCCCGCTGGGCCAGGGCGTGGCCAACGCCGTGGGCATGGCGATGGCCGCCCGGTACGAGCGCGGTCTGTTCGACCCGGACGCCGCCCCGGGCGACTCGCCGTTCGACCACACCGTGTGGGTCATCGCCGGTGACGGCGACCTCCAGGAGGGCGTGGCCGCCGAGGCCGCCTCGCTCGCCGGCCACCAGAAGCTGGGCAACCTGGTCCTGCTCTACGACGACAACCACATCTCCATCGAGGGCGACACCGCCACCGCGTTCTCCGAGGACGTGCTGGCCCGGTTCGCGGCGTACGGCTGGCACACCCAGCGCGTCGCGCCGAAGAAGAGCGGCGACCTCGACCCGCACGCGCTGCACGAGGCGTTCCTGGCCGCCAAGGCGGAGACCGGGCGGCCCTCGATCATCGCCGCCCGCTCGATCATCGCCTGGCCCGCCCCCAACGCCCAGAACACCGAGGCCGCGCACGGCTCGGCGCTGGGCGCGGAGGAAGTGGCCGCCACCAAGCGGGTCCTGGGCTTCGACCCCGAGCGGGACTTCGACGTCACGGACGCCGTCCTCGCCCACACCAGGGCGGCCGTCGAGCGCGGGCAGCGGGCCCGCGCCGCCTGGGAGGAGCGGCTCGCCGCCTGGCGCGAGGCCAACCCTGAGCGCGCCGCCGAGTTCGACCGGATCCGCGCCCGGCGGCTGCCGGACGGCTGGGAGAAGGTCCTGCCCGTCTTCGAGCCCGGCAAGGCCGTGGCCACGCGCAAGGCGTCCGGCCAGGTGCTGAAGGAGCTGGGCGGGGTCATCCCCGAACTGTGGGGCGGCTCGGCCGACCTCGCGGGCTCCAACAACACCACGATCGACGCCTCTTCGTCGTTCCTGCCCGAGGGCAACCCGCTGCCCGAGGCGAACCCGTACGGCCGCACCGTGCACTACGGCATCCGCGAGCACGCCATGGGCTCGGCGATGAACGGCGTGGCGCTGCACGGCAACACCCGGATCTACGGCGGCACGTTCCTGGTCTTCTCGGACTACATGCGCCCGGCCGTCCGGCTGGCCGCGCTGATGAAGCTGCCCGTCACCTACGTGTGGACGCACGACTCCATCGGCCTGGGCGAGGACGGCCCGACGCCCCAGCCGATCGAGCACCTGTCCGCGCTGCGCGCCATCCCCGGGCTGAACATCGTGCGCCCGGCCGACGCCAACGAGACCGCCATCGCCTGGCGCGAGATCATCAAGCGGCAGGGCACCCACCCCGCCCCGCACGGCCTGGCCCTGACCCGGCAGAACGTGCCGACGTACGCGCCGAACGAGAACACGGCGCTGGGCGGTTACATCCACACCGAGGCCGAGGGCGGCACCCCCCGCGTCATCCTCATCGGCACCGGCTCCGAGCTGCAGATCGCCCTGGCCGCCCGCGACGAGCTCCAGGCCGACGGCGTTCCCACCCGGGTCGTCTCGATGCCCTGCGCCGAGTGGTTCGAGGAGCAGGACCGGGGGTACCGCGACCATGTCCTGCTTCCCGCCGTCCGCGCCCGCGTGGCGGTGGAGGCGGGAGTGGGCATGAGCTGGTACCGGTATGTGGGCGACGCCGGACGCGTGGTGTCCCTGGAGCACTTCGGGGCCTCGGCCGACTACGAGACGCTGTACCGCGAGTTCGGCCTGACCCACGACGCCGTGGCGCTGGCCGCGCGGGAATCCCTCACGGTCGCCGAGCGCTGACACCGATACACGAGACAGCAGGAGATGCGATTTCCATGACCGACGCACTCAAGCGCCTCTCCCAGGAGGGTGTCGCGATCTGGCTGGACGACCTGTCGCGCACGTTGATCACGTCCGGCGACCTGGCCGAGCTGCTCGACCAGCAGCACGTGGTGGGCGTCACCACCAACCCGTCGATCTTCCAGAAGGCCATCTCGGAGGGCGAGGGGTACGACGAGCAGCTCGCCGACCTGGCCGCCCGCCGGGTCACGGTCGAGGAGGCGGTGCGCATGATCACCACCGCCGACGTCCGTGACGCCGCCGACGTGCTGCGCCCGGTGTACGAGGCGACCGGCGGTCTCGACGGCCGCGTCTCCATCGAGGTCGATCCGCGCCTGGCGCACGACACGCGGGCCACGGTCGCCGAGGCCAAGCAGTTGGCGTGGCTGGTCGACCGGCCCAACATCTTCATCAAGATCCCGGCCACCCGCGCCGGGCTGCCCGCCATCACCGAGACGATCGCGCGCGGCATCAGCGTCAACGTCACGCTGATCTTCTCGCTGGAGCGGTACCGCGAGGTGATGGACGCCTACCAGGCGGGCCTGGAGAAGGCGCAGGCCAAGGGGTTGGACCTGGCCACGATCTACTCGGTGGCGTCGTTCTTCGTGTCGCGCGTCGACACCGAGATCGACAAGCGGCTGGACGCCCTGGGCACCGGCGACGCCACGGCGCTGCGCGGCAAGGCGGCGCTGGCCAACGCCCGGCTCGCGTACCAGGCGTACGAGGAGGTCGCCGCCGCCGACCGCTGGCAGGCGCTGTCCCGCGCCGGGGCCAACCCGCAGCGCCCGCTGTGGGCCTCGACCGGCGTGAAGGACCCGGCCTACCCGGACACGCTGTACGTGACCGAGCTGGTCGCCCCCGGCACCGTCAACACCATGCCGGGCGCCACCCTGTCCGCCACCGAGGACCACGGCGAGATCAGCGGGAACACGGTCGCGGGCACCTACGAGCAGGCGCGCGCCGACCTCGACGCGCTGGAGAAGGCCGGTATCTCCTACGACGAGGTCGTCCAGCTCCTGGAGGACGAGGGCGTGGATAAGTTCGAGACGGCGTGGAACGGGCTGCTCGAATCCACCCAGGCCGAGCTGGAGCGTCTGGCCGGCGGGAAGGACTGAGGCACCGGTGAGCGGCAGCCCCAGCGCCGGCAATCCCCTGCGAGGCCCGCAGGACCGACGGCTCCCGCGCATCGCGGGGCCGTCGGGCCTGGTCATCTTCGGGGTGACCGGCGACCTGTCCCGCAAGAAGCTGATGCCGGCCGTCTACGACCTCGCCAACCGGGGGCTGCTGCCCCCGGGCTTCTCGCTGGTGGGCTTCGCCCGCCGCGACTGGGCGGACGAGGACTTCTGCGCCGTCGTCCACGACTCCGTCAAGCAGCACGCGCGCACCCCGTTCCGTGAGGAGGTGTGGCGCCAGCTCGCCGAGGGGATGCGCTTCGTCCCCGGCGTGTTCGACGACGACCAGGCGTTCGCGACGCTGCGCACCACGATGGAGCAACTGGACAAGGAGCGCGGCACCGGAGGCAACTTCGCGTTCTACCTCTCGGTGCCGCCGAAGTTCTTCCCCACGGTCGTCCGGCAGTTGAAGAAGCACGGCCTGTCCGAGGGCCGGGAGAACAGTTGGCGCCGGGCGGTGATCGAGAAGCCGTTCGGGCACGACCTGTCCTCCGCGCAGGAGCTGAACCGGGTCGTGCACGACGTCTTCCCGGCCCACGAGGTCTTCCGGATCGACCACTACCTCGGCAAGGAGACCGTCCAGAACATCCTGGCGCTCCGCTTCGCCAACACGATGTTCGAGCCCATCTGGAACCGGTCGTACGTCGACCACGTGCAGATCACGATGGCCGAGGACATCGGCATCGGCGGCCGGGCCGGGTACTACGACGGGATCGGGTCCGCCCGGGACGTCATACAGAACCACCTGCTCCAGCTCCTGGCGCTCACCGCGATGGAGGAGCCGTCGTCGTTCGACGCGGACGCCCTGGTCACCGAGAAGCTGAAGGTGCTCCAGGCGGTCAAGCTCCCCGCCGACCTCGGCCGGCACACCGTGCGCGGGCAGTACACGGCGGGCTGGCAGGGCGGCGAGAAGGTCCGCGGCTACCTGGACGAGGAGGGCATCGACCCGGCGTCGGTGACCGACACGTTCGCCGCGATGCGGCTGGAGATCGACAACCGCCGCTGGGCGGGCGTCCCGTTCTACCTGCGCACCGGCAAGCGGCTCGGGCGGCGCGTCACGGAGATCGCGGTCGTCTTCCAGCGCGCGCCGTACTCGCCGTTCGACGCGACCGACACCCAGGAACTGGGCCACAACGCGCTGGTCATCCGGGTACAGCCGGACGAGGGCGTGACCGTGCGGTTCGGCTCCAAGGTGCCGGGCACGCAGATGGAGATCAGGGACGTGACGATGGACTTCGCGTACGGCGAGTCCTTCACGGAGTCCAGCCCCGAGGCGTACGAGCGGCTCCTGCTCGACGTGCTGCTGGGCGACGCGAACCTGTTCCCCCGGCACCAGGAGGTCGAGCGGTCCTGGGAGATCCTCGACCCGGTCGAGGAGTACTGGGCCGAGCACGGCAAGCCCGAGCCGTACACGGCGGGCACGTGGGGCCCCCGGGCGGCGGACGACATGCTCGCCCGCGACGGGCGGAGCTGGAGGCGGCCATGAAAATCGACCTCACGGACACCACGTCCAGCCAGATCAACGGAGCCCTCATCCAGGCGCGCCGCGCGGTCGGCTCGGCGATCGGCATGGTCCTGACCCTTGTCATCGTGACCGACGAGGGGAACCACTACGACGCGCTGAAGGCGGCCAGCGAGGCGTCCAAGGAGCACCCCTGCCGCATCCTCGTCGTCATCAAGCGCCCGGGCCGCTCCCCGCGCGAGCGGGCCACCGCCCGGCTCGACGCGGAGGTCCGGGTCGGCGGCGAGGTCGGCAACGGCGAGACCGTGCTGCTGCGGCTGCACGGGGAGCGGGCGGCCCACGCCTACAGCGTGGTGCTGCCGCTGCTGCTGCCCGACGCGCCGACGGTCGTGTGGTGGCCCGAGGACGCGCCGCGCGACCCGGCCGAGGACCTGCTCGGCACGCTGGCACAGCGGCGCATCACGGACGCGGCGGCGACCGAGGACCCGGTCGCGGCCCTGCGGCTGCGCGCCGAGGTGTACGCGCCGGGCGACACCGACCTCGCGTGGACCCGGCTGACCCCGTGGCGCAGCGTGCTGGCGGCGGCGCTGGACCAGAAGCAGGCGAAGATCTCCTCGGCGCGGGTGGAGGGCGAGGAGTACAACCCGAGCACGGAGCTGCTCGCGCTGTGGATCGCCGAACGGCTCGGGGTGCCCGTGGAACGGGCCGTCTCGGCGGGCCCGGGGATCACGGCGGTGAAGCTGTCCACGGAGGACGGCACGATCTGCCTGGACCGGCCGGACGGCGCGCTCGCCACGCTTTCGGTGCCGGGCCAGCCGGACCGGCACGTGGCGCTGCACCGGCGGGCGACGGCCGAGCTGATCGCCGAGGAGCTGCGGCGGCTGGACCCGGACGAGGCGTACGCGCAGGCGGTGCGGCTCGGTGTGGGCGCGCTGCGCACCCCGCAGGAGGACGGGGATGACGGGGATGACGCCGCCCCGGCGCCGTCGGCCCCGGCCGCGAAGAAGCCCGGGGGCAAGAAGGCGGCCCCCGCCAAGTCGGCGTCATGACCGGCCAGGTGGTCGTCCACGAGGACAAGGACGTGATGGCCAGGGCCACCGCCGCCCGGCTCGTCACGGCGATCGTGGACGCCCAGACGGCGCGCGGCTCCGCCTCGGTCGTGCTGACCGGGGGGCGGAACGGGAACGGCCTGCTGGCCGCGCTCGCCGCCTCCCCGGCGCGGGACGCCGTGGACTGGGCGCGCCTCGACCTGTGGTGGGGCGACGAACGGTTCCTGCCGGACGGGGACCCGGACCGCAACCACACGCAGGCCCGCGCGGCGCTGCTGGACGCGGTTCCCCTCGACCCGGCCCGGGTGTACCCGGTGCCGCCGTCGGACGCGGTCGCCTCGGCGGCGGCGGCTGCCGACGCGTATGCCGCCGAACTGGCCACCGCCACCGGTCCGTTCGACGTCGTACTGCTGGGCGTCGGGCCGGACACGCATGTGGCGTCGCTGTTCCCCGGCCATCCGGCGCTGGAGGTGACCGACCGCACGGTGGTCGCGGTGCACGACGCCCCGAGGCCCCCGCCGGTCCGGGTCAGCCTCACCCTGCCGGCGATCGGGTCGGCCCGCGAGGTGTGGCTGCTGGCGGCGGGCGAGGACAAGGCGGAGGCCGTGGCCGCCGCCCTGTCGGGCGCCGACCCGTCGGCGCCCGCCGCCCGCGTCCGGGGCACGGAACGCACCCTGTGGCTCCTGGACCGGGCGGCGGCACCGGCCGCCTAGACGGCGCCGGGGGTCAACGGCCGCGCTGCTCGCGGTACTTGGCGACCAGCCCGGCGGTGGAGGGGTCGAGGCCCGGTACCTCGGCCCCTTCCACCAGGGCCGGTTCGACGCGCTTGGCGAGGACCTTGCCCAGCTCGACTCCCCACTGGTCGAAGGAGTCGATGTCCCACACCGCGCCCTGGACGAACACCTTGTGCTCGTACAGCGCGACCAACTGCCCCAGCACCGACGGCGTCAGCTCGTCCGCCAGGATGGTGGTCGTCGGCCGGTTCCCCGGGAACGTCCGGTGCGGCACGAGTTCCTCCGGGACGCCCTCGGCCCGGACCTCGTCGGCGGTCTTGCCGAAGGCCAGCGCCTGTCCCTGAGCGAAGAGGTTCGCCATCAACAGGTCGTGCTGGTCCGCCAGATACGGCTCCAGCTCCGCGACCGGCCGCGCGAACCCGATCAGGTCCGCCGGGATGAGCTTCGTCCCCTGGTGCAGCAACTGGTAGTACGCGTGCTGCCCGTTGGTGCCCGGCGTGCCCCATACCACGGGCCCGGTCTGCCAACTGACGGGCCGTCCCTCGCGGTCCACGGACTTGCCGTTGGACTCCATGTCCAACTGCTGCAAGTAGGCGGTGAAGCGCGACAGATAGTGGCTGTAGGGCAGCACGGCGTGCGCCTGGGCGTCGAAGAACGCGCCGTACCAGACGCCGAGAAGGCCGAGCAGCACGGGCGCGTTCTCCTCGAACGGCGCGGTGCGGAAGTGCTCGTCCACCAGCCGGAACCCGTCCAGCATCTCCCGGAACCGCTCCGGCCCGATCGCGACCATCAGCGACAGCCCGATCGCCGAGTCGTACGAGTACCGGCCGCCGACCCAGTCCCAGAACTCGAACATGTTCGCGGTGTCGATGCCGAACTCGCCGACCTTCGCGGCGTTGGTCGACACGGCGACGAAGTGCTTGGCGACGGCGGTCTCGTCCCCGCCGAGCCCGTCGAGAAGCCACCGCCGCGCCGACGTGGCGTTGGTGATGGTCTCGATGGTGGTGAAGGTCTTCGACGCCACGATGAACAGCGTCTCGGCGGGGTCCAGGTCCCGCACGGCCTCGTGCAGGTCGGCGCCGTCCACGTTGGAGACGAACCGGAAACCCAACTCCCGCGCGGTGAACGGCCGCAGCACCTCGTACGCCATGGCCGGGCCCAGATCCGAGCCGCCGATCCCGATGTTGACGACCGTCCTGATCCGCTTCCCGGTGTGCCCGGTCCACTCCCCCGACCGCACCCGCTCCGCGAACGCCACCATCCGGTCCAGCACGGCGTGCACGGCCGGCACGACGTTCTCCCCGTCCACCTCGACCACGGCGCCGCGCGGCGCGCGCAGCGCGGTGTGCAGAACAGCCCGGCCCTCGGTGACGTTGATCT
This sequence comes from Streptomyces specialis, assembly GCF_001493375.1. Taxonomy (GTDB): domain Bacteria; phylum Actinomycetota; class Actinomycetes; order Streptomycetales; family Streptomycetaceae; genus Streptomyces; species Streptomyces specialis. Next base: position 374,168 of record NZ_LN929894.1, on the reverse strand, counting down.
TCTCGCCGCGGAACATGGCGTCCCGCAACCCGGCCACCCCGGCGGCCTCCGCCAGCTCGCGCAGCAGCCGCAGCGTCTCGTCGGTGACGAGCTGCTTGGAATAGTCGATGAAGAGATTCCCGACCCGGACCCCGTACCGCGCGGCCCGCCCGCCATCCCGCTCGAACAACTCCCGCAGCCCCACCTCCCCGAGCCCCTCACGATGCTTCGCCAGCGCGTTCCACTCCGGCATCCGATCAAGCCTGGCCCGGTCAGCAGCGTTCATTCGTCAAGCAAACGCCGGCTAACGATGTTTCTGCCGGTCGCGGGGCCTGGAAGTGGGGTAAATGCGCCCACTATCTCTTCGAGACCGTGGAGATCCCACCCACCGCCAGGGAGAACACCCGGGCGAGCGCCTTCCGGACCTCCGGATCTCGATCGAGCCGCTCCAGCGATGCGACCCTCCCCGGATCGAGATCGATCGTGGCACCCCCGCCGGCGTCGCTGCCGTCCACGGTCGGAAAGAGCACGAGACACCGGTAGGCCCGCACGACCCCTCCTCGCTCCTCGCGCATCAGCGACTGGAGGAGGACGGTCCCCTCCTTGACCTGGCTACGCAGCGCGTCCACCGATGTCCACCGAGTCGCCCACCCCCGCTCCTGCGCCTCCCACTGGATGTCGAGCAGCGTACGGAAACTGATCTGGCTGACGATGAAGTCAGGATCAGCGGAATGAATCAGGGCCATCGGGACACTGCTCCCGTCGTAGACGTCGATGCGCGTCGATACATCCGGATCGATACGCCCGGACCGGCCCGCGAAGCAACCTCGGCGTCTCGGCGGTCGGCCGACAGGCCCCGGCCGTCCGCATCACGGGCCCCCGACTCGCAGGATCAGTCCCCCGAGATCCAGACGTACCCCCGCAGGCGAACCGCTCGTTCCAGTACCTCCGTCAGCCCCGCCACCTGCTCGGCGCGGCCTGGATGAGAGAGGAGAACGCCGGAAAGGTCTTCGATGATCCGTCTGACTTGCAGGACGTTGAACATGGTGTCCCCATGTTCAGTGACCCCCGACAGGGGGCAACTGGAGCTCACCAGCGGCAGGACATCAGCGATCCACCGACCCGCCCCTCTCTCGATGTCGCCACGCTTGTGGTTCTGGTCTTCGAGGTAAACATCCCACCCCACACTTTCCACCTCCGCCTCGCCACCCGTCCTGGTCAACTCGCCGTCACGCCTCACCCGCAACTTCGTAGGCCGTGGGAACGAAAGAAGAGTCCCATCCAGCAACTTGCTGCTTGACCTGCTCATCTGAGTCAGCGAGCCACCACCCACCACCCACAGCACGGATGCGATGATCAGCAGGGATAACACCCGGTCGACGCTCGCACTACGCACAGTCCCGCTTACCGCGAATCGACTGCAGATGCGATGTCTCGTACGAGCGCGTTTGCTAGTGACACTGCCTGGTCTTTGAAGAAGCCAATCCTGGTGAAGAATTCCTGCTCGGATGGAATCACTACGGCGGCGGCAGTTAGCGCAGAGAAAAGGACATGCACCTCCCCGATCGAAAGCCCAACATCGCCGCCAGCCAGCTTTTCCTCTATCCGCCCCAAACTCGCTTGATCGACCCCGGCACGCACCACGGAGGCAGTATCCCCATCACCGCGATCCCTCAAGAACAACAGCACCTCTCGAATCAAGTCGCGCTGTGGCTCTCCGAGGCCCAGCAAGTAGAGATGCCCTTCTAGCCTGACACGCAGGGTTGTTCTCACGGCGTCCTATATCTCCCACTATTCGCGAAGGTGTCGTAATTGTACCTATAGCCGTGAATCATATAGGAATTCTCGACTATCAGGACTCCTCTCGTCTGGTCATACGCGACACGCGAACCGGTTCGAGTATCCACGTGCGTCATTTGACCACGCCATGAAGCGAAGTAATCGCCCAGGGCATCCGCATCGTGGCCAATACCAGGGATCACGTGATCTGCTGCTGTACTCGAACCATCGTGCATACGCTGTACCTGATAGTCCACACCTTCGGCGACGTTTGAACCATGAGCACTCTCAATCCGATCATAGTCCGCGTCGCGAAGACCTCCCGTACTCGGATCCCGCCCATTGCAGTTGTGAACCAGGATCGGAGTCCCGCCTGCGAGCGCATAGTACGTGTGCAGGCCCTCCACCGTCAGGTTGTGCACCGCTGTCGTGGTGGAGCGGTGGCTGACCGCGGTGATGCGTACTCGGGTGCCGGTGTCGTCCAGCAGCCACGTGCCGGGGGCGAGGTCCGTCGCCAGGGTCCAGGTCTGCGAGCCCGGTGTCCAGAAGGGGTGGGCGGCCGTCGAGGTGAGGGTTTCCGTTTCGCCATCGTCGGTGGTGACCGTGAGGGTGACCAAGTGCTTGGTGCCCTCGTCCATCAGCTCGGCGGTGACCGTTCTCGCTTCCGTTTCCCCGGTCTCCGGGTCGGTCGCCAGGATCTCGTCGCCGATCTCGACGTCCTCGATCGGCTTGTACGTCCCGTCCGCCATCAGCACCTCGGTGCCGGGGACGAAGCTGTTCCGGCAACTGGGTGGGTCGGCACGGCGGGCATCCGCTGCCGCGTCGTCGCCCCTGCGCAGCACATCACTGGTTTTGTCGTAAAGCTTTTGCAGTTTCTTGATCTTGAGCGGCGTGAAATCAAGCAGCGTCGAGATGCAGCCCCAGTGGACATTCTCGCCGGTCACACAATCGATCGCACCCGGGATATCCGGAATCAGCAGCTCGACCGCGAATTCCGATCCCTGTTCCACGAAGGCCAGGCCCCGCCCGACGCCTTCCTCGATGAAGTCCGTGACCCCCCACGGGTCGTCGTCCGGCACTCCGGGAATGTCGATCTCCCAGTCGATTCCCTGGACGCGGCCCCCGCCTCCCGAGCTGGCGACGGCGGGGGCGACGGACGAGGTCGCCGGCATGAGTGAGCCCTTGCTGTAGCTGCTCGATCCGCCGCGCGAGCCGCTCACGGTCTGCTTTCCGCTGTTCTTCGAACCGCCTCCGGAGCCCTTGCCGTAGCCGGCCGGGAGCCTCGGGATGTACAGCAGGCCGCTGGGGTCCGAGAAGGTGACCGGGTTGTTGGCGGCGTACGTGTAGCCGTGGATCTGCTGTGGGTCGGCCAGGTCCATCACCGGGTCCAGCGAGACGAACCGCCCGAGCGCCGGGTCGTATTCGCGCGCGCCGAGGTGCGTGAGCCCCGTGGCGGTGTCCGTCGTGCCGCCGACGAAGCCGCGGGTGCCGGGCCAGGCTGTCGGCGCGTCGCCGCGGACGTCGCCGAACGGCAGAGTGCGTCGCTGGCTGACGGCCGAGGTGGCCGCGTCGACGCTGATCTGGCCGGTGCCGTGGTGGTCGGCCAGGGTGAAGGAGACGGAGCCGTCGTTCTTCCGGACGGCCGTGTGGCCGCCGCCCAGGTCGATGTAACGCGTCGCCTGGACGGTGGAGGAACCGGTGGCCAGGGTGAGTTCGGTGTGCCCGAGGTAGACGGTCGTCTCGGTCGAGGTCCGGCCGATCAGCCGCTGGCCGTTGGCGTCGTAGAGGTACTCGGTCGTGGAACCGCCGGCCTCCTCCACCGACGCCAGGTGCCCTTCCGGGTCCCAGCTCAGCGTCTGGGTGTCGCCGCCGATCTGGCGGGTGCGCGTGTTCCCGCCGGCGTCGTAGGTGTACTCCTCCAGCGACTGGACGCCCGGGGCGTCCTCGGTGACGGAGGTCAGGGTGTGCGGCTGCGCGGTCCCCGGGTCGGGGTAGTCGTAGGCCCGCTCGGTGTCCTGCTCGTGCAGGTTCTCGGTCAGCCGGTTGCCCACCGCGTCATAGGTGTACGAGTGCCAGTACGGAGCCGGCCCGCCCATGGCGGCGGCGGACGGCGTGCTCGCACAGCCCTCGGTGCCCTGCGCCCACGCCTCCGTCATGCGGCGCAGGTAGTCGTACCGGAAGCACTGCACATCGGTGCCGGTCCGGGACACGTCCGCGATGGAACGGACGTTGCCCGCCTGGTCGTACGTGTACGTCTCGCCCCGGTCCCAGCCGGGCTGGTTCTCCCGCCGCATCTGCGTGGTGGCCAGGCGCTGGGTGCCCCACTCGTAGGTGTTGGCCACCGTCACATCGCCGCCGCCGCGGTCGGACATGACGTACTGGAGAGGCTTGCCGGTCGGGCTGTACCCCACGTTGACGAGAAGACCGGGATCGCCCAGACCGTCGATGACGGTGGGCCGCAGCGTGTCGGCCTCGTACAGGTACGAGTAGCCGTAACCGGCCTGGCCGCCCGCCGCGTTGTAGGCGACGCTGCGGACGGTCCCGGACAGGTCCCACTGGGTCTGGGTGGTGTAGGTGCCGGCGAGGGCCCCCTCCGCCGAGGGGATCACCGTCTGGGTGCGCGCCGGCCGGTAGAGGGAGTCGTAGTCGGTGACTTCCTGCGTGTACGCCGCGCCGCCCTCGTGGCGGATGGACTTGGCGAGTTCGCCCTCCGCGCCGGAGACGGTGTCCCACACCCACTCGGCGCGCAGCGGGCCGGTCGCGGTGCCTTCCCGCAGGTGGGTCTGGCGGCCGAGACCGTCGTAGACGTAGGCCAGCGTGACGTCACGGGCGTCGGTGCGGCTGGTCAGCAGCCCCCGGTCGTCGTAGGTGCTGACGCTGCTTCCGGCGTCGGGGTCGGTGGTCGCGGTGTTCCGGCCGAGCTGGTCGTAGGTGTACGTCCACGTGTTCCCGGCCGGGTCGGTGACCTCGGCGAGCTGTCCGGCCGGGGTGTAGCGGTAGCGGGTGGTGTCGTACGGGGCGGTCGCCGACCGGCTGTGGTGCTGGCGCAGCTCCGTGACCTGGCCCCGGGCATCGAGCAGCGTGGTGGTGGCGGTGGCGCCCTCGGGCGGGATGACGGTGGTGCGGTCGCCCCGGTAGCTGGTCGTGGTGGTGGCCAGCGTGTCGCCGCCGTCCGTGCTGCCCGCCATGACGCGGGCTTCGGTCTCCCGGCCCAGCGCGTCATAGGTGTGCCGGGTCTGGGTCTCCACCTTGTCGACCTCGACGGGCACGAAGATCGTCTCGCTCGGCGCGCCGGAGGTGTAGTAGGTGGCGTTGGTCCTGGCGACCAGGCCGCGTTCGTCGTACAGGACGTCCGTCAGCAGGCGGGTGCCGCCCGGTCCGGGCTGCTGCGTCTGGCGTTCCCGCAGGAAGCCGTCGAGGAGGCCGTAGGAGATGATCTGGGTGCCGTCGGCGTCGAGCACCCGGGTGCCCACGGAGACCGGCTCGCCGTCGTTGATCCGGTAGGTGAACTGGTAGTTGGGGACCTGCGTCGTCTGGCGGTTGGGAAGCCAGACCTTGGTGGCGCGGCCCAGCGCGTCGTACTGGGTGACCGTGCGCAGATTGTTGGTGTCCGTGATGTCGGTCGGCAGGCCGCGCAGCGCGTCCAGCTTGGTGACCGTGACCTGGGTGGAGGTCGCCACGGACGGATTGGCGCGGGGCGACGTCTCGGTCACCTGCGTCGCGAAGCCCGTCGTCGGGCTGTAGGCGGTGGTCGTCGTGCGGCCGTCCGTGCGCGCGGTCCGGGTGAGCGTGCCCCCGGTGACCGTCACGTTCGCGGTCAGATCGGTGCTGGTCAGCATCCGGCCGTACGTGTCGTAGGTCGCGCCGCTCTCCAGGTAGGTGGCGGTGGTGCCGTCGTGGTTCTTCAGCACGGCGGTCGCGGTGACGTTCCCCGCGGTGGGTGCCTGGCCGTACGTGCCGCCGTCGTAGGCGAACCGCTCGTCCGTGATGACGTCGGTGTCCCGGTCCGGTGTGGCGCCGCAGGCCACGGCGACGGTCTCGGTCCTGCTGGGCAGCGTCAGCAGGTTGGCGCCGGTGTTCGTGGCGTACGTGGTGCGGACGCACCGGTCGTCCGCCGTGGTGGCGGTGTCCGCCAGCTCGTTGGTCTCCGTCAGGCGCCCGGCGACGGTGTCGTAGGTGTGGTCGACGCGGGTCGTGCGCCACTGGGCGCCCGCGCCGCCGTCCAGCGAGGTCCACGCGGTGGTCCGGGCCTCGCCGGTGAAGTCGGAGGTGATCGTGCCCCAGTCGCGGACGCTGCGCGCCGTCTCGTGGTGCCACGGCCTGGTCACCGATTTCTCCAGCACGGGACCGCCGACGCCGTCATAGGTCACCGTCCGGTAGGCGAAACCCTGCGTCGCGGGGTGGTCGGTGATGGGGTCGCCCTCGCCCGTGGGCAGAGCGACGGACACGTCCTTGGTGCCGCCGGACTCGTTGAGCCGGTCGCCGTCCATGCCGCGCAGGAAGAACGTGTCCTCCTGGCTGATCATGCCGTCCGTGCCCTGGCCGCCGGTCTGCACCCGCACCTGGCCGTAGCCGCGCCACTGCGACCATGTCTTCTCGTCGTCGGGGACCAGCCCGTTGTCGTCGTCGAAGTGCCAGGCGGCGCCCCCGAGATACTGGTACCGCCGCACCTGATCGGGTGAGCCGCCGGTACGGTCGGTCGCGGTCACGGACGTCACCACGTACTTGTTGAACCACTCCAGGTCGGGCGCGATGTCCCCGCCGCCACCGATGTACTGCGGGAAGCACCGGGTGGTGTTGGTCTCGGGCGTCGGCAGGTTCCCCGCGTCGCACGCCTCCCCGGAGTACTCGACGTCGATCTGCCCGCCGAACTCGTCCGTCACCGTGGCCAGCCGCTCCTTGACGAACGGCGCGTAGCCGTCCCCGACCGCGTCCAGCCGGTTGGGCCGCTGGTCGTAGGTGAACGAGACCTTGGGCAGCGTGATCGGGGACGTCGTGCCCTGGCCGGTCCGCTGAACGCTGTCCAGCAGGAGCTGGTAGTCGACGTCCGCCGCGCCCCAGCGGTGGGTCAGCGCCCACGAGTCGACCGGCGCGTAGGAGCCGGAACGCAGCACCTGGGCGCTGACGCCGGTCAGCCGGTACCGGGTCCAGAACGTGGGCGAGTACCGCCCGGTGTCGCAGTCCTCGGTGGCGGCGCAGTCGAGGTCCCACGGAGTGTCGTACCAGTACAGCTCGTTGGCGTCGATGGCGGACGCCGAGCAGTCCACACCGGTCTGCGGCAGGCAGCGGGTGCTGCCGGTGAAGTCCACCTTGGCCAGGGCCGGGGTGGTGTAGACGGTGTCGGAGCGCAGGCCGTACTCGATCCGGTCGAGGGAGCCGCCCCGGATGTAGGAGGCGTTGTCGGTCTTGTCGAGGAACTGGCCGTAGGTGTTGGTCTCGGTGTCGTAGTAGTACGCGATGGCGTTGCCCCGCACGTCCACCACGTAGTCGAGGTTCCAGCGCCACGCCTGGGTGCAGGAGGAGGCGGCCACGGTGGAGGCGTGGCAGGGCTCCCCCGCGTCGTTGCCGTAGACCGGCACGGTCCACGTCGAGTCGGTGGTCTCCTTGCCGGAGGCCCAGCCCGGCAGCCGGTGGTAGCCGAAGTAGTAGCGGGTCCCGTCCGGGGTGGTCAGCTCCCAGTACTCGTTGTCGTTGTCGCCGTTGGCCCGCGCGCTCGCGGTCAGGTGCCGGATGCGGGTGCCGTCGTCCTGCTGGAACTTCCAGGTGTCGCCGCCGGCCGGGACCAGCTCACCGGCGTGGCCGTTGAAGGAGATGAACGCGTTGTCGTACTCCCAGCACAGGTCCCCGACCTCGTTGCCGTCGGCGTTCTCCACGCCCTCCTCGGCGCACGACTGGTACGTCCGCTCGATGTAGCCGGGCCACAGGTCGAAGCCGTCGCCCACCCAGGACGCCTGATTGTTGGTCCCACCGGTCTGGCCGTCGATGGCTCCCGAGGAGTACGACAGCCCCACGGTCGGCATCAGCCCGCCGGGCACGGTCGGCACCGGCATCTCGTACGACCACTGGAAGTCACCCGTGTTCAGGCCGACGTCCCAGGTCGAGGAGGGCGCCAGTTCGGTGGCGGTGTAGTCGCTCTCGACGCCCTGCTCGTCGGCCACGGCCGCCAGCACCACCGGGCCTTCCCCCCGCCAGCCGGAGGTCACTGGCCGTCAGGGTCTCCCGCTCGGTGTCGTTGCGGGACGTCACCGGAGTGGCCTCCCGGCACTCCGGCTCGTCCGGCGTCCGCAGCACGCAGGAGGGCAACTCGTAGAACGTCAGGCGCGACCCGTAGCCGCCGCCGTACGCGCCGGCGAAGTCGCCGTACGCCAGCTCGACGTCCACGCCCTCGGGCCGCCCGCGCGAGCCGTCCCGCCGCTGCACGGTCAGCAGCACGCCCTCGACGCCCGCCGCCGCGCTGGCGTCCTGGTCCAGGACCCGCACCTCGGCCGTGGTGTCCGCCGGTTCGTCGGCGGCCAGCCGCACGGGCAGTTCGCCGGAGCGCGCGGACTGGGCGGTGGCCGGCTCCCCGGTCAGCCGCACGGCGCCCGTCCCGGGCTCCGGCCAGGCGCCGCGCGGCTCCTCCTGAGGGATGCGTGGCGTCTCCTCCTCCGGGCGCGGCTCCACGGGGATGCCGTCCCGGCCGCCGACCGGCTCCTCGTCCGAGAGGTGGCTGCCGAAGTCGTCGCTGTCCGCCGCGATCGCGGACGGCAGCGTCAGGGCCTGCAGCAGCGAGGCCACCATCATCAGCGAGAGCAACCACGCCAGTCGCCGCCGCGTCACCCCGCTCGCCCGGTGCGGGCGGACCGTGCCGTTCATCCGTCACTCATCCTTTGTCGAGAACGTCGGCCGGGCCTCGTGGCGGACCGGCGGTACGGGACGTCTGTCAGGGCACTTCGGTCGGGGCGTCGGGGATGCCCGCCGCCAGGTTCGCGATCTGCGAGGGCGACAGGGTGCCCTGGAACGTCCAGAGGTCGTCGATGGCGCCGGGCCAGTACTCGCCCCAGGCTCCGCCGGTGCGGGCGCGCCCCACTTGCAGGGAGTTCCCGGCGCGGAACGTCAGGACGTTCTCGGCCAGGGACCCGGGCTCGCAGGCGGCGTCGCCCTCGTCGGCGCAGGTGCTGCCGGCCAGCCGTCCGTTGACGTAGAGCCGGGCCTCGCGCCGGAACCCGTCGTAGACGAGCGCGACATGATTCCAGTCCCGGACATCGGGCGCCTGGCTGTGATGGACCCGGGTGACGGTCGCCGTCGCCGAATCGCCGTTGGGCAGGGCGAGTTGCCACGAGCCCCAGCCGGGGAACTCCGGATCGGGCACGAAGCGGGCGGAGAACGCGCTCTGTGTCGTGCCCGCCGCGCTGACCAGCGTCACCGCGCCGTCCGGGGCCGCCGCCGCCTGAGCCCATGCCGCGACGGTGAAGCTGGCCGTCGTGTCCACGGGCACGCGGGTCGTGGCGGCGTGGTCGTCCACGCCGTCCAGCGTCAGGGCGCCGCTGTCGACCCAGCCGGGGCCGACCACGGGGTTGCCGCCGAGCCGCAGCGGGTTGGCGGAGGCCGAGGCGTCCGGGGTCACGACTCCGCCGTCCCCGCCCGGGTTCGTCGCCTCGAACTGCCAGCGGGCGGTGAGAACGGGGCGCTGTTCGAAGAGCTGCCGCACCTCGGTGGCGGTGACGGTCCGGTCGAAGAACCGGACGTCGTCCAGCGTGCCCTCCATCTGGTTGTACAGGCCGGCGCTGTTCCGCGCCGACCCGAGCAGCACGGGTCCGGTCGCGTTCCAGCGCTGGGTGAACGAGGCCGTGCCCTCCAGCTCGCCGTTGACGTAGAGCCGCATGGTCTGGGCGTCCATGTCGTAGGTGCCCACCACATGGGTCCAGGTCCCCAGGCCCGCCGCCGGACAGTTGGGTGTGGTGGCGGAACAAGGATTCTGGTTGACGCGCACGTGGGAGGCGTCCGCGGTGTCGGCGGTGGAGCGCAGGAACGACCACCCCAGGCCGTCCGCCCGGTGGTAGAGCGCGAAGCCGTGCTGCTGGAGGCCCAGTTGGTCCGCCGCCACCATGACGCGGTTCTCCTTGTCGGCCGGCAGCCTCGCCCACAGCGAAACGGTGAAGGACTGGTAGGTGTCGAGCACCGGCTGGGTGGTCGCCGCGTGGCCGGTCGAGCCGTCGAACGAGACCGCGCGGCCCCGCAACCCCGCCTCGCCCGTCTGCGCGGCACCGTGCACCTGGGCCTCGGTCGGCTGGCTGTGGCCCACGACGGATACCGCGTCGGCGGGCTCGTCCAGGGACCAGATCGTCTTGGCCGGGCGGCTGGTCTGCGTGATGGGCTGGTGGGCGTGGAGCTGGGTGACCTGCGCGGCGCTGAGGCCGTAGTCGTAGAACTGCACCTCGTCCAGTCGGCCGTTGAAGAAGGCGCCCGGATTCGTGCTGCCCAGCGTCGCGCCCAGCGTCGTGGCGCCTCGCGCCTCCCAGGGACCGCCACTGACCGGCGAGGAGTCGGCGAGCTGGCCGTCGACGTAGAGGAGCAGTTGCTGCGTGACGTTGTTGAAGACCGCGACCACATGAGTCCATTGGCCCAGCACGGGTGGCGTGTCCTGCCTCGCGAACCAGCCGGTGGTGGTCGGAGCAGTATCCCCGCTGGAACGGTAGAACACCCAGCCGTCCGTGGGGTGGGCGGTGACGCGGAACGCCCAGGTGTTCATCCCGCTCGCGGCGACGGCGGTCCCCTCACGCGTCAGCCCGGTCTCCGGGAGGCGGGCCCACAGCGAGACGGAGAAGCTCTTGGACGTGTCCAGGACGGGCGTCACCGTCGAGGCGTAGCCGTTCTGCCCGGCGAACTCCAGCGCCTCGCCCCGCACCCCGGCCGCACCGGCCGTCACGTCCCCGGACAGGGCGGCGTCCCATGGCTCGCCCTGGCCGGTCACCGCCGTCGCCCCGCTCTCCTCGTCGAGGTCCCACACCATCCGCTCGGGCTCCCCGGCGCGCACCGCGAACAGGTAGGTGCGCTCCTCCGAGCCGTTGCCTGCGCCGTCGAAGGACCGGACGACGATGCGGTTGACGCCCGCGGTCTCCGGCAGGACCTGCACGGTCCTGGCGCCGCCGCCGCTGGTGGTCACGGACGTGGTGGGCGTCGTCGTACCGGTCGGTGCCATGACGCGGTACTCGTAACGGACGACGTCTGTCTCCGCCGCGTCGAACGTGAAGCTGCCGTACTTGCCGACGCCGTCGTACCAGGGGTCGTCGGGGTCGGCCGTGTCGGGCTCCGGGTACTGCGGCGATGTCACCGCCGGGGCCCTGGGCTTGGTGGTGTCGTAGACGAAGGCGCAGCGCTCGGGTGCGCCGGTGGAGGACCACGCCCCGTACTGCGCGCCGTCGTACGCGCGGGCCGCCCACTCGATGCGGCGGTTCTGCGGGATGGTCGAGGGCAGCGTCGCCGAGAAGGTGGACCCGGACGCCTTGGCGGTGGTCGTCGTGGACCAGCGGATGATGTTGCCCTGGCCGTCGCCGGTGTCCCAGCGCGCGGCGAACTCCACGCTCACCCGATCGCCGTCCGGGTCGGTGACGTTGACGGCGTAGAGCTTGCCGCGGGTGGCGACCATCGCCGGGCTGGAAGGCGGCTTGCACGTGCCGCCGTACTCCATGCTGAGCTGCGAGGTCCTGATCTGGCCGGGCGGACGGTTGTACTCCACGCGCAGGTGGGCGTTGTCGGAGAAGCGCTTCCAGGTCAGCGGATCGTCCTCGCTGGTGGCCCGCATGCCGAAGGTCAGCGTCGACCAGCGGCCGTCGGCGGCCTGCTGGACGGCGGACGTGACGTCGAACTCGGCGTCTCTGGCGGCGCAGCCGTCCCAGCCGTAGGCGAACGACCGGGTGTCCAGGTGGTCGACCCAGAAGCCGGACGCGTTCTGGCTGTCCCAGGTGGTGCCGGAGTTGATGCCCCGGGTGCGCCAGAGCTGCACCTCCCGGGCGGTGCAGGAGGCGGAATGCACGGCGGGCACCACGAATTCGGCGGACCGGATGTCGGTGTCCGCGAAACGCGAGGTGGGGACGCGGTAGAACAGCCGCTTCAGGTCCTTGGGCATGCAGCCGTCCCAGCCGCAGTAACCCATACCCGCGTTGTTCTCACCGTTGAACAGCCACTGCGGGGAGTCGTGCCAGTACCGCGAGGCCATGGTCCAGGCGGACGCCCGGGGGCTGTACCACTGCGGGTCGATGTAGACGGGGTACGTGGTCTCCTCGCCGTGGAGGATCTCCTCGTCGGGGGTGAGGACGAGGTGGTCGTCCGTCACCTCGACGTCCACGCGGCCCTGCCGCGCCGACTCGCCCGCTCCCGGTTCACCGACCTGCTCGTCCGTCGTCGTCGCGGTGGTCGTGGTCGCGGTCGTCGCGGCTTCGGTCGCCGCCGCCGAGCGGGCGGCGGTCTCCTCGCCGGTGCTGGAGTCCCACATCAGCGGGGCCGGCGCCTCGAACACCGCCGTGCCGGCGCCGTCGTCGACAGCCTCCAGGCCGCCGTCGGCGGCGATCTGGACGGTCATGCCGTCCGCTTCCAACCGCAGTGAGAGCTCGGCCAGTCCGGGGTCGGCGGCGGCCTCGGGAGTGTGGACGACCAGGAGTTGGGTGAAGCCGTCGGCCTCGGCGCCCATCTGGAGGTCGACATCGGGGAGCACGTTCTCGTAGACCGCGAGCGATCCGTCCAGGCGCGGCGCGGGCAGAGTGCCGGGCCAGTGGAGTTCCAGGGTCCGGCCCGCGCGCGTCATCCGGGCCATCGGCTGCTCGTCACCGCCGCCGGAGAACGCCAGGTCGACGGTGGTCACCGCCGGGGCGACCATCCCGCCGCCGGCCGGGGCGAGGTCGGTGTCGATGTCCTGCCACACGCCGTCCACGCGGGCGCGGACCGGGCGCAGGTACTCCCGGGCCTCCAGCGTGCCGTCCGGGGTGGCGTGGACATCGCTGCTCTCGCCGCGCAGCGACAGCACCTCGACGGGCTCGCCGGTCCGCGCGGCCTCCGCCAGCGCCTCGTCCTCCGTCGCGGCCCCGGTACCGGCCTCGGCGCCGGGCGCGGCGGGCTCGGCGGGCTCCTCGGTGCTGCGTGCCGGGATGCCGCCGGCCTGGTCCGCGCCGTGCGCGGGCTGCGCCGCGCCCAGCAGACCCACCACCAGAGCGAGCCCCAACCCGCCACGCAGCAGCGAGCCACGCGTTCCTGCTCCCATCCCAGCCCCTCCCCCGCACCCACACGCGCTTCACGTGGAGCACGCAGATCCAGAGGAACCGTAGAGACCGCTCGCACACCCGTCCACACCACCAAAACGGGCATACGCAGGCGTATGGAGTGCGGCGGCGGAAAAAGTAGCCGGAAAGCACCGGTGCCCGGCCGACCGCTCGGGGAGCGGGGGCCGGGCACGGGGGGTTTTGTCTCAGATTTCGCCGCGGAGCTTGGCCAGGGCTTCGGCCAGGATGGCCTCGCCATCGGCGTCGCTGCGGCGCTCGCGGACGTACGCGAGATGCGTCTTGTACGGCTCGGTGCGGGGCGGAGCGGGTGGGGCGTCGCGCTCCGTGCCCGCCGGGAAGCCGCAGCGCGGACAGTCCCAGGTGTCCGGGATCTGCGCGTCGCTGGCGAAGCTGGGCTGCGTCTCGTGCCCGTTCGCGCACCAGAAGGAGACCCTCAGCCGAGGCGCCGACTCCCCGCGTTCGGCCTCACCCATGGGCCCCGCCCCGACCCGGCTGCCCCGGATCGCGTTGCCACCTGCCACGGTCGTTACTCCCTGCCTGACGTCCTGCGAAGTCCTCAGTCTATGCAAGGCACAACGCACGTCCAGTGCTACGAGTTACTGACTTAGGACTTCATGAGAAGACCGAGTACCACCACGATCGAGAACCAGATGAGGCCCACGACCACGGTGATCCGGTCCAGGTTCCGCTCGGCGACGGACGAACCGCCGACCGAGGACTGCATGCCGCCGCCGAACATGTCGGAAAGGCCGCCGCCCTTGCCCTTGTGCATCAGCACGAGCAGTCCCAACAGGAAGCTGAAGACGATCAGGGCGATCTGGAACGCCGTTTCCACGACTGGACCAACTCTCTCGACGGACGAACGGTGGACCGGGGGCCGGACACGTACGGTCCGGCCCCCGACAGGGTACAGCGAGCGCGGCGGACCGCGCCGTCACGGATTACTGATCGCGGAACCGCACGATCTTGACGAACTCCTCGGCGTCCAGCGACGCGCCGCCCACCAGGGCGCCGTCCACGTCGGGCTGGGCCATGATCGCCGCCACGTTCCCGGACTTGACCGAGCCGCCGTACTGGATGCGGACCTTGTCGGCCAGCGCCCCGTCGTACAGCTCCGCCAGCCGCGCCCGGATCGCCGCGCAGACCTCCTGCGCGTTCTCCGGGGTGGCGACCTCGCCCGTGCCGATGGCCCAGACGGGCTCGTAGGCGATGACGACGGTGGCGGCCTGCTCGGCCGGGATGTCCGCGAGGCCGCCGTCGAGCTGGGCGAGGGTGTGCGCGACGTGGGTGCCCGCCCGGCGAACCTCCAGCGGCTCGCCGATGCACAGGATCGGGGTGAGCCCGTGCCGGTAGGCCGCCTTGACCTTGGCGTTGCAGATCTCCTCGTTCTCGCCGTGGTACTGCCGGCGCTCCGAGTGACCCACCACCGCGTAGGTGCAGTTGAGCTTGGCGAGCATCGGCCCGGAGATCTCACCGGTGTACGCGCCGGAGTCCTGCGCCGAGATGTCCTGGGCGCCGTACTTGATCTTCAGCTTGTCGCCGTCCACCAGGGTCTGCACGGACCGCAGATCGGTGAACGGCGGCAGCACGGCGACCTCGACCTCGTCGAAGTCCTTGTCCGACAGCCCGAAGGCCAGCTTCTGGACGTGGGCGATGGCCTCGAGGTGGTTGAGGTTCATCTTCCAGTTGCCCGCCATGAGCGGGGTGCGCGACGCCATGGTCGTCAGTCCTCCAATGCAGCGAGGCCGGGGAGCGTCTTGCCCTCGAGGTATTCGAGGCTCGCCCCGCCGCCGGTCGAGATGTGGCCGAAAGCGTTCTCGTCGAAGCCGAGGATGCGCACCGCGGCGGCGGAGTCGCCGCCGCCCACCACGGTGAACGCCGGGCTGTCGAGCAGCGCCCGCGCCACGGCACTGGTGCCCTCGGCGAAGTCCGGGTGCTCGAAGACGCCCATCGGGCCGTTCCAGAAGACGGTGGCCGCGTCGGCCAGCTTCGCCGCGTACAGCTCGCGGGTCGCCGGGCCGATGTCGAGGCCCTGGAGGCCCGCCGGGATGGCGTCGGCGGCGAGCACCACCGGGTCGGCGGGGGCCTTCGTCCTCAGGTCCGGGAAGTCCTTGGCGGCCACGACGTCCACCGGGAGCACGAACTCCACGCCGCGCTCCGCCGCGCGCCGCAGGTACTCCTGGACGGCCGGGACCTGGTCCTCCTGGAGCAGCGAGTCGCCCACCTCCAGGCCCTGGGCCTTGAGGAAGGTGTACGCCATGCCGCCGCCGATGAGGATGCGGTCGGCCTTCTCCAGCAGGTGGTCGATCACGCCGAGCTTGTCGGAGACCTTGGCGCCGCCGAGGACGACGGCGTAGGGCCGGCTGACGTCGTCGGTCAGCTTCCGCAGCACGCCGACCTCGGTGGCGATCAGGCCACCGGCCGCGTGCGGGAGGCGGGCGGGCAGGTCGTAGACCGAGGCGTGCTTGCGGTGCACCGCGCCGAAGCCGTCGCCCACGTAGAGGTCGGCCAGCCCGGCGAGCTGATCCGCGAACGCGCCGCGCTCGGCGTCGTCCTTGCTGGTCTCCCCCGCGTTGAACCGGAGGTTCTCCAGCAGGGCCACGCCGCCGTCGGCGAGGCCGGCGACGGTGTCGCGGGCGCTGTCACCGATGGTGTCGTGGGCGAACGCCACGCTCGTGCCCAGCAGTTCGCCCAGTCGCGCGGCGACGGGGGCGAGGGAGAACTGCGGGTCGGGCGCGCCCTTGGGGCGGCCCAGGTGCGAGGCGACGATCACCTTCGCGCCCGCGCCGGCGAGCTTGGCGATGGTCGGGACGGCGGCGCGGATGCGGCCGTCGTCGGTGATGGTCCCGTCCGCGAGCGGAACGTTGAGGTCGGCGCGGACGAAGACCCGCTGCCCGGCGACCTGGAGGTCGTCGATCGTCTTCATGGTTGTCTGGACTCCTAGAGGCTTCTCTGGCCGCTATTGCCGCTTGCCTTCCGCGGGCGCCGCAGGGCGCCGTATGGCGCAGGGCCCGCAGCGCGCGGTGACGCGCCCTGCGAGCCCTGCGTTACAAAACGGTCAGAGCCGCTCGCCCACGTAGACGGTGAGGTCGACGAGACGGTTGGAGTAGCCCCACTCGTTGTCGTACCAGCCGACGATCTTGACCTGCTTGCCCTGCGCCATGGTCAGCGAGGAGTCGAAGGTGCAGGAGGCCGGCCAGTTGACGATGTCCGAGGAGACGATCTGGTCCTCGGTGTACTCCAGGATGCCCTTGAGCTGGGCCTCCGCGGCGGTCTTGAAGGCCGCGTTGACCTCTTCCTTGGTGACCTCGCGGTCCAGCTCCACGACCAGGTCGGTGACCGAGCCGGTGGGGACCGGAACGCGCATGGCGATGCCGTCGAGCTTGCCCTTGAGCTGCGGGAGGACCAGGGCGGTCGCCTTGGCGGCACCGGTGGTGGTCGGGATGATGTTCAGCGCGGCGGCGCGGGCGCGGCGCAGGTCGTTGTGCGGGAAGTCGAGGATGCGCTGGTCGTTCGTGTAGGCGTGGACGGTCGTCATCAGGCCCTTGACGATGCCGAAGCTCTCGTCGAGCACCTTGGCCATCGGCGCCACGCAGTTGGTGGTGCAGGAGGCGTTGGAGATGACGTCGTGGGCCGCCGCGTCGTACTTGTCCTGGTTGACGCCCATCACCACGGTGATGTCCTCGTTCTTCGCGGGCGCGGAGATGAGGACCTTCTTGGCGCCGGCGGCGAGGTGCTTGGCGGCGTCGTCGCGCTTGGTGAAGATGCCGGTGGACTCGATGACGATGTCGGCGCCCAGCTCGCCCCAGGGGAGCGCGGCCGGGTCGCGCTCGGCCAGCGTCTTGAACGTCTGGTTGCCGACCGTGATGGTGTCCTCGGTGTGGGTGACCTCTTCCTTGAGGCGGCCGAGGATGCTGTCGTACTTCAGCAGATGCACCAGGGTGGCGTTGTCGGTAAGGTCGTTCACTCCGACGATCTGGACATCCGCTCCCTGTTCAAGGAGCGCGCGGAAGTAGTTGCGACCGATACGGCCAAAGCCGTTGATTCCTACGCGGATCGTCACGAACCGATCTCCTCGTTGGTACGCCGGTGAAACGAACACCGGCGAAACTGTATTTGGGATGTCCCCGACCTCTTCCGACCCTACCGCGCCCCGGTTTCGCCGGTGACATTGGCCATGCGTGTTCGGGCCGGGCGGGGCCGACCGGCTCAGCCGACCATCTCCTCGGTGAGGCACGCCTCGGTGCCCGGGATGCCCAGATCCTGCGCCCGCTTGTCGGCCATGGCCAGCAGGCGGCGGATGCGGCCCGCGACGGCGTCCTTCGTCAGCGGCGGGTCGGCCCGCGCGCCCAACTCCTCCAGCGACGCCTGCTTGTGCTCCATGCGCAGCCGCCCCGCGGCGGCCAGGTGCTCGGGCACGTCGTCACCGAGGATCTCCAGCGCGCGCTGGACGCGGGCACCGGCGGCGACGGCGGCGCGGGCGGAACGGCGGAGGTTGGCGTCGTCGAAGTTCGCCAGGCGGTTGGCCGTGGCGCGCACCTCGCGACGCATCCGGCGCTCCTCCCAGGCCAGCACGGAGTCATGGGCGCCGAGCCGGGTGAGGAGGGCGCCGATGGCGTCGCCGTCGCGGACGACGACGCGGTCCACGCTGCGGACCTCGCGGGCCTTGGCGCCGATCTGGAGCCGGCGGGCCGCGCCGACCAGGGCGAGGGCGGCCTCGGGGCCGGGGCAGGTCACCTCCAGGGAGGAGGAGCGGCCGGGCTCGGTGAGGGAGCCGTGGGCGAGGAACGCGCCACGCCAGGCGGCCTCGGCGTCGCAGGTGGCGCCGGAGACGACCTGCGGGGGCAGGCCGCGGATCGGCCGGCCGCGGCCGTCGACCAGGCCGGTCTGCCGGGCGAGCTGGTCGCCGCCCGCCACCACGCGCACCACGTAACGGCTGCCGCGGCGCAGCCCGCCGGGGGCCATCACCACGAGGTCGGAGGAGTGGCCGAAAATCTCCAGGATGTCCCGGCGCAGGCGCCGCGCGGCGATCCCGGTGTCCAGCTCGGCTTCGATCACGATCCGCCCGCTGACCAGGTGCAGGCCGCCCGCGAAGCGCAGGATCGACGACACCTCCGACTTGCGGCAGCAGGTGCGGGTGACGGGAAGCCGGGAAATCTCGTCCTTCACCGCAGCCGTCATCGCCATGGGCCGATCCTTCCATGCATCCGAAAAATACGGTCGTACGCGGCGGCCAGCAGCTCCGGATCGTGCCGGGCGGAACGGTCCGGCGCGGCCACCGGCGCCAGCTCGACTCCGGCCCCCAGCCGCTTCGCCGCCCGGCGCAGACTCTCCTCGTCCGGCACGGCGGCGCGGTCCGCCAGCACCACGTCAAAGGCGAGTTTAGGGGCGTGTTGTACCAAAACCTCCACATGACGCTGCGGGGAGAACCCATCAGTTTCGCCGGGTTGGGGAGCGAGGTTGAGGGACAGCACGCGGCGTGCCTTCGTGTCGGTCAGGGCCTGGAGGAGGTCGGGCACCAGCAGATGCGGGATGACGGAGGAGAACCAGGAACCGGGGCCGAGGATCACCCAATCGGCGTCAAGGACGGCCTGTACCGCCTCGGGAACGGCGGGCGGGTCGTGCGGGACGAGCACCACCTGCCGGACCTCGCCGGGGGTGAGGGCGACGGCGGCCTGGCCGCGGACCCGGCCCAGCTCGTCGGGGCGGGCGGGGTCGTGCCCCCTGACCACGGCCTCCAGCTCCAGCGGCACGGCGGACATCGGCAGGACACGGCCGTGGGCGCCCAGCAGCTTGCCCATCAGGTCGAGGGCGCGGACATGGTCGCCGAGCTGCTCCCAGAGAGCCACCAGCAGCAGGTTCCCCACCGCGTGGTCGTGCAGGGCCCCGCCGCTGGTGAAGCGGTGCTGCACCACCTCGGACCAGGTGCGGCCCCACTCGTCGTCGCCGCACAGGGCGGCCAGCGCCTTGCGCAGGTCGCCGGGGGGCAGCACGCCCAGCTCGTCCCGCAGCCGGCCGCTGGACCCGCCGTCGTCGGCGACGGTCACGACGGCGGTCAGGTCGCCCGTGATGCGCCGCAGCGCGGTGAGCGAGGCGGACAGACCCATGCCGCCGCCGAGGGCGACGACCTTGGGCTGGGCGGCGCGGCGCCCGCCGCGCGGCGACCTGACCGCGCGCCGGGCCCGGCTCTCGCTCTCCGCTGTCCGGCGCTGCCGGACGCCTCGTAGCGGCATCCCTACTCGCGTCCCATGTCGCGGTGCACGACGACCGTCTCGACGCCCTCGGCCGAGAGCCGGCGGGCGAGCCTCTCCGACATGGCGACGCTGCGGTGCTTGCCGCCGGTGCAGCCGACGGCGATGGTCACATACCGCTTGCCCTCGCGGCGGTATCCGGCGGCGACGAGCTGGAGCAGCTCGGCGTACCGGTCGAGGAACTCCTTGGCGCCTGGCTGGTCGAACACATAGCCCGCGACCTCCTCGCTGGTGCCGGTGAAGGGGCGCAGCTCGGGCACCCAGTGCGGGTTGGGCAGGAACCGGCAGTCGACCACATGGTCGGCGTCAACCGGGAGGCCGTACTTGTACCCGAACGACATCACCGTGGCCCGCAGCCCGGGCTCGGCGCCGGCGGTGAACTGGGCGTCCATCTTGGCGCGCAGCTCGTGCACGTTGAGATTGGACGTGTCGATCACCAGATCGGCGTCGCCGCGCAGCTCGCGGAGCAGGTCGCGCTCGGCCGCGATGCCGTCCACGATGCGGCCGTCGCCCTGGAGGGGGTGCGGGCGGCGCACCGATTCGAACCGCTGGACGAGGGCGTTGTCCGACGCCTCCAGGAAGACGACGCGCCGGGTGACGCCCTTGGCGTCCAGGTCGGTCAGGGACTGGCGCAGGCTGTCGAAGAACCCGCGGCCCCTGACGTCGACGACGACGGCGATGCGGGCGACGTTCCCCTGGGAGCGGGCGCCGAGGTCGACCATGGTGGGGATCAGGGCCGGTGGCAGGTTGTCCACCACGAACCAGCCGAGATCCTCCAGACACTTGGCCGCGGTGCTGCGGCCCGCGCCGGACATGCCGGAGATGATGACCAGCTCCGGGGTGGTCAGCACCTCGTCGTCGGCCGTCGCGGTCGGCTCGTCTGCGCCGCTGATCTGTTCGCTCATGATGCGGTCCCCCCGTGTGCCTCTCGTTCGTGCCGGGTGTCTGGTGTGGTGGTGTCCGTGGTGCGGTGTCCGTGGTGCGGTGGTGCCGCCCCCGCTCAGTCCTCGATGATCTCGCCGGTCGCGGTGTTCACCGCGGGAGCGGGCCGGCTGTCCTGGGCGAGGGCCGCGGCGACGGTCTCCGCCGTCCTGCGGCCCACCCCGGGAACCTCGCAGATCTCCTCGATCGTCGCGGCGCGCAGCCGCTTGACCGAGCCGAAGTGCTTGAGCAGGGCCTTCTTACGGGTCTCCCCGAGGCCGGGCACGGCGTCGAGAGGACCCCTTCTTATCGATTGTGACCGCTTGCCCCGCTGATAGCGGATGGCGAAGCGGTGGGCCTCGTCACGTGCCCGCTGAAGGAGGTACAGCCCCTCGCTGGTGCGCGGCAGGATCACGGGGTCGTCGTCGCCGGGCAGCCAGACCTCCTCCAGGCGCTTCGCGAGGCCGCAGACGGCGACGTCGTCGATGCCCAGCTCGTCCAGGGCCCGGCGGGCGGCGGCCACCTGCGGCTGCCCGCCGTCCACGACGACGAGCTGCGGCGGGTAGGCGAAGCGCTTGGGGCGGCCGTCCTCGTCCCTGGCCGGCGTCCCGTCCGGGAACGCGTCCGGGGTCTCGTCCTCGCCGGGCTCCTCGACGGCCCACTCGCCGGTCCTCTCGCGCTCGCGCAGATAGCGGCGGAACCGGCGGGAGATCACCTCGTGCATGGCCCGGACGTCGTCCTGCCCGGAGAAGCTCTTGATCTGGAACCTGCGGTACTCGCTCTTGCGGGCGAGGCCGTCCTCGAAGACGACCATGGACGCCACCACGTCATCGCCCTGGAGATGGGAGATGTCGAAGCACTCGATGCGCAGCGGGGCCGAGTCGAGGGAGAGAGCCTCGGCGATCTCCTCCAGGGCGCGGGAGCGGGTCGTCAGGTCGGAGGCGCGCTTCGTCTTGTGCAGGACGAGGGCCTGCTGCGCGTTCCGCTCGACGGTCGCCATCAGGTCCTTCTTGTCGCCGCGCTGCGGGACGCGCAGGCTGACCCGGGAGCCGCGGCGCTCGCTGAGCCACTCGCCGACGGGCCCGGCGGGCTCCGGGAGGGCGGGGACCAGGACCTCCTTGGGCACGGTGTCACCGCGCTCCTCGCCGTAGAGCTGCTGGAGGGCGTCCTCCACCAGATCGGCGGTGGTGACCTGCTCGACCTTGTCGGTGACCCAGCCGCGCTGGCCGCGGACCCGGCCGCCGCGCACGTGGAAGATCTGTACGGCCGCCTCCAGCTCGTCCTCGGCGAGGGCGATCACGTCGGCGTCGGTGGCGTCGGCGAGGACGACCGCGTTCTTCTCCATGGCGCGCCGCAGCGCCTCCATGTCGTCGCGGAGCCGGCCGGCCCGCTCGTACTCCAGCTCCTCCGCGGCCTCGTGCATCCGCTCCTCCAGGCGGCGCAGATACGTGCCGGTGCGGCCGGCCATGAAGTCGCAGAACTCCTCGGCCAGCTCGCGGTGCTCCTCCGCGGAGACGCGGCCGGTGCAAGGGGCGGAGCACTTCTCGATATAGCCCAGGAGGCAGGGGCGGCCGACGGCGGTGGCGCGCTTGAAGACACCGGCGGAACAGGTCCTGATGGGGAAGACGCGGAGCAGGAGGTCCACGGTCTCCCGGATCGCCCAGGCGTGGGCGTAGGGCCCGAAATACCGCACGCCCTTGCGCTTGGGGCCGCGCATGACCTGGGCGCGGGGGAACTCCTCGTTCATGGTGACGGCGAGCGACGGATAGCTCTTGTCGTCGCGGTACTTGACGTTGAAACGGGGGTCGTACTCCTTGATCCAGGAGTATTCGAGCTGGAGGGCCTCGACCTCCGTGGAGACCACGGTCCACTCGACGGAGGCGGCGGTGGTGACCATGGTGGCCGTCCTGGGATGCAGGCCCGAGATGTCCTGGAAGTAGGACGAAAGGCGCTGTCGCAGGCTCTTCGCCTTCCCGACGTAGATCACCCGGCGGTGATCGTCGCGGAAGCGGTAGACCCCGGGCGAGTCGGGGATCTCGCCCGGCCTCGGGCGGTAGCTGGAGGGGTCGGCCATGGTCGCCACCCTACTGCGGCCCACTGACACCCCGAGCGACGACCGCGCGGCTGCCGGGCGGCACTTGAACAACGAAACCCGCAGGCCGCCGCGCGGGCGGAGAAGCGAGCAGGGAGAAGGGGGAGCGACGACCGCGCGGCAGCCGAGCGGCACTTGAACAACGAAACCCGCAGGCCGCCGCGCGGGCGGAGAAGCGAGCAGGGAGAAGGGAGAGCGACGACCGCGCGGCAGCCGGACGGCACTTGAACAACGAAACCCGCAGGCCGCCGCGCGGGCGGAGAAGCGAGCGCATAGGACACAGCAAGCGACGACCGCGCGGCAGCCGGACGGCACTTGGGGCGGCGCCCGGTGTCGGGTCACCAGCCTCGTTCGCGCCACTCCTGGAGGTGGGGGCGTTCGGTGCCGAGGGTGGTGTCGGCTCCGTGGCCGGGGTAGATCCATGTCTCGTCGGGGAGCGCGGCGAAGAGTTTGGTCTCGACGTCGTGCAGGAGCCGGGTGAACGCGGCGGCGTCGCCGCGGGTGTTGCCGACGCCGCCGGGGAAGAGGCAGTCGCCGGTGAAGACATGGGGGTGCCCGTCGGGGTCGTCGTACACGAGGGCGATGGAGCCGGGGGTGTGGCCGACGAGGTGGCGGGCGGTGAGGCGGCAGGTTCCGACGCGGATCTCGTCGCCGTCCTCGACCAGGACGTCGGTGGCGACCGGGATGGCCTCGGCGTCGTACCGGCCGGCGTACGTGCGCGCGCCGGTGGCGCGCACCACTTCGTCGAGCGCCTGCCAGTGGTCCGGGTGGCGGTGGGTGGTGACCACGCCGGTGATGCCGTCGCCGCCGATGAGGGAGAGGAGGGTGGCGGGCTCGGCGGCGGCGTCGATGAGGAGCTGTTCGCCCGTCTCGCGGCAGCGCAGCAGGTAGGCGTTGTTCTCCATGGGGCCGACGGCGGCCTTGGAGATGATCAGCTTGGCCAGCTCGTGGACGCCTGCCGGGCCGCCGACGGTGACGTTTCCGGTGTACGACATGACGGTCAGTGTGTCAGAGGGGCGGCAGCACGGGCAGGGAACCGCCCTGGCCGCCGAGGGTCAGGCCGGTCCCGTCGGTGCGTCCGGTGAGCCAGCCGACGAGGGCGGCGGGCGTCCCGGCGATGACGAGACCGGGCCCGTCGTCGCCGCCGGTGGGCCAGGCGCGGCCGTCCTCGGCGCGCAGTTCCATGGGCGGCAGGGCGGGGTGGCCGGTGAAGCGGTCGGCGAGGTACAGCAGGGCGCCGTCGGTGAAGGCGCCGGGGAGGTCGGCGACGGTGTGGCCGGCGTCCAGGTCGATGTGGTGCAGCTCGACCTCGACCCAGCGGCGCAGCGGGAGGGCGGCGGCGAGGTCGGTGACGCCGTTGCGCAGGGTGACCGTGGTCTGCCATTCCTGGTCGGTGAGGCGGTCGGCGGCGGCGGCGAAGCGGGCGGCGCTGTCGCGGAGGTCGGCCAGGTGCTCGGCGGCCGGCCGGGCGGCGTCGCGCTCGATGTCGGCGCTCCTGGCGTTGTCGTCGGCGTACATGGGGCGTCCGGCGAGCACGTTGACGATGGCGTCGGCGTTGCGCGCGAGGTGGGCCAGGACGTGGCCGCGCGTCCAGCCCGGGAGGCGGGAGGGCCGGGCGACGGCGGTGTCGTCCAGACCGGCGACGGTGGCGAGGAGGCGGTCGGTGGAGTCCTGGAGACCGAGAAGGTCCGCTGCGGGATCGTTCATGATCACCACGCTAACGCGCCCGCCGCGCTGTGCCACTCCTTCGGGTGAAGGAGAGGGGAAATCCCGGGTATTCGAACGCGCGTACTATAGAGTCCGTGATTGTCAGATGCCGCCCCTACTCTTGAGCGGGGTTGCTCGCATCGGGCGAGTTCCCCCTTGCAGTCATCAGGAAAGGTGCCATCCGGCGTGGCCGACCGACTTATCGTTCGTGGCGCTCGCGAGCACAATCTGCGGAATGTCTCGCTCGACCTGCCCCGCGACTCCCTCATCGTTTTCACCGGGCTGTCGGGTTCGGGCAAGTCCTCGCTCGCCTTCGACACGATCTTCGCGGAGGGCCAGCGCCGCTACGTGGAGTCCCTCTCCGCGTACGCGCGACAGTTCCTGGGCCAGATGGACAAGCCCGACGTGGACTTCATCGAGGGCCTCTCACCCGCCGTCTCCATCGACCAGAAGTCGACCTCGCGGAATCCCCGCTCGACGGTCGGCACGATCACCGAGGTCTACGACTATCTGCGGCTGCTGTTCGCCCGCATCGGCAAGCCGCACTGCCCGGAGTGCGGCCGGCCCATCGCGCGCCAGTCGCCGCAGGCCATCGTGGACAAGGTGCTCGCCCTGGAGGAGGGCAGCCGCTTCCAGGTGCTGTCGCCGCTGGTGCGGGAGAGGAAGGGCGAGTTCGCGGACCTGTTCGCCGACCTCCAGACCAAGGGGTACAGCAGAGCGCGGGTGGACGGCGCCACCGTCCAGCTCACCGACCCGCCGAAGCTGAAGAAGCAGGAGAAGCACACCATCGAGGTGGTCGTGGACCGCCTGACGGTGAAGGAGAGCGCGAAGCGGCGGCTGACCGACTCGGTGGAGACCGCGCTGGGGCTCTCCGGCGGCATGGTCGTGCTGGACTTCGTGGATCTGCCGGAGGACGACCCGCAGCGGGAGCGGATGTTCTCCGAGCATCTGTACTGCCCGTACGACGACCTGTCCTTCGAGGAACTGGAGCCGCGCTCCTTCTCGTTCAACTCGCCGTTCGGCGCCTGCCCGGAGTGCACCGGCATCGGCACCCGGATGGAGGTCGACGCGGAGCTGATCATCCCCGACCCGGAGAAGACGCTGGACGAGGGCGCGATCCATCCGTGGTCGCACGGACACACCAAGGGCTATTTCAACCTGCTGATCGGCGCCCTGGGCAAAGCGCTGAACTTCAGGACGGACATCCCCTGGGAAGGGCTGCCGCAGCGCGCGCACAAGGCCCTGCTGTACGGGCACAAGACCAAGATCGAGGTCCGCTACGAGAACCGGCACGGCCAGGAGCGGGCGTACACGACGGCCTTCGAGGGCGTGGTGCCGTTCATCCGGCGGCGGCATGCCGAGGCCGAGACGGACTCCAGCCGGGAGCGCTTCGAGGGCTATATGCGGGAGGCGCCCTGCCCGTCCTGCCGGGGCACGCGGCTGAAGCCGCTGGTTCTCGCGGTGACGGTGCAGGGGAAGTCGATCGCCGAGATCGCCGGGATGTCGATCAGCGAGTGCGCCGACTTCCTGCGCGGCATGACGTTGAGCGACCGCGAGAAGACCATCGCGGAGCGGGTGCTCAAGGAGGTCAACGAGCGGCTGCGGTTCCTGGTGGACGTCGGGCTGGACTATCTGTCGCTGGACCGCGCGGCGGGGACGCTGTCGGGCGGCGAGGCCCAGCGCATCCGGCTGGCGACGCAGATCGGCTCCGGGCTGGTCGGGGTGCTGTATGTGCTGGACGAGCCGTCGATCGGGCTGCACCAGCGGGACAACCACCGGCTGATCGAGACCCTGGTCCGCCTCCGCGACCTGGGGAACACGCTGATCGTGGTCGAGCACGACGAGGACACCATCAGGACCTCGGACTGGGTGGTGGACATCGGGCCGGGCGCGGGCGAGCACGGCGGCAAGGTCGTGCACAGCGGGCCGCTGGCGGAGCTGCTGACGAACACCGAGTCCCTGACCGGGCAGTATCTGTCGGGCGCGCGGGCCATCCCGACACCGCCGAAGCGGCGGCAGGTGGACCCGAAGCGCCGGATCACCGTGCACGGCGCGCGTGAGCACAATCTGCGGGACGTCGACGTCAGTTTCCCGATCGGGGTGCTGACGGCGGTCACCGGTGTCTCGGGCTCCGGCAAGTCCACCCTGGTCAACGACATCCTGTACACGCACCTGGCCCGCGAGCTGAACGGCGCGAAGTCCGTCCCCGGGCGGCACACCCGGGTCACCGGCGACGATCAGGTGGACAAGGTGGTGCACGTCGACCAGTCCCCGATCGGCCGGACCCCCCGGTCGAACCCGGCGACGTACACCGGCGTCTTCGACCACATCCGCAAGCTGTTCGCGGAGACCACGGAGGCGAAGGTCCGGGGCTATCTGCCGGGCCGGTTCTCGTTCAACGTGAAGGGCGGTCGCTGCGAGAACTGCTCGGGCGACGGCACGATCAAGATCGAGATGAACTTCCTGCCGGACGTCTATGTGCCGTGCGAGGTGTGCCACGGCGCCCGGTACAACCGGGAGACGCTGGACGTGCACTTCAAGGGCAAGTCCATCGCGGAGGTGCTGGACCTGCCGATCGAGGAGGCGCTGGACTTCTTCGAGGCCGTGCCCGCGATCGCCCGGCATCTGCGGACCCTGAAGGACGTCGGCCTGGGGTATGTCCGGCTCGGGCAGCCCGCGCCGACGCTGTCGGGCGGTGAGGCGCAGCGGGTGAAGCTCGCCTCCGAGCTCCAGAAGCGGTCCACGGGCAGCACCGTGTATGTGCTGGACGAGCCGACGACCGGTCTGCACTTCGAGGACATCCGCAAGCTGATCTCGGTGCTGTCCGATCTGGTCGACAAGGGCAACACGGTGATCGTGATCGAGCACAACCTGGACGTCATCAAGACGGCGGACTGGGTGGTGGACATGGGTCCGGAGGGCGGCTCCGGTGGCGGCCTGGTGATCGCGGAGGGCACCCCGGAGCAGGTCGCCTCGGTGACCGCCAGCCACACGGGGAAGTTCCTGCGGGACATCCTGGGTGACGCGGTGACCGACGCCCCGCCGGTCGCCGCGAAGCCCGCGCGGAAGAGGGCCGCCACCCGGAAGAAGGAGGCGGCGCCGGGGAGTTGACCGGGCCCGGGATTGTTCGCCCGGCGTTCGGACGGGCCCTCTGGTGCGGTCCGCTCCTCCCCTGGGACGCTGAGCCGCCGGCCGCGCTCGCCGCGCGGACGGCGCCAGCGTCCGAGGGAGCCGCCCATGCCGGGAGCCGCCGTCGCCGGGGTCCACTGTCGTCGCCGGGTCCGCGCCCGTTCACTCGCCCTGGTCGCCGTCGCGGCGGCGCTGGCGGCCGTCCCGGTGCCGCCGGAGGCGTCCGGCGCCGCTCCCCCGGCCGTCCCGGCCACGATCGCCGAGCGCGACGGCATGCAACTGTCGCGCACGGACCAGACGATCGCGCCGGGCGCCGAGCTGACGACGTTCCAGCGCCTGGAGTCCGACAAGTGGCTGAGCGCCCAGGCGCTGAGCATCGACCTGACGAGCGACCTGCGCGTCGATCACCTCGCCCCCGAGGCCGTCGCCGCCGCCGCGCCGCTCAGCGAGCTGGTCGCCGCCCACGACCCGGGCGAGGGCCGCGCCGTCGTGGCCGCGATCAACGGTGACTTCTTCGACATCAACGGCTCCAGCGCCCCGCTCGGCCCCGGCATCTCCGGCGGCGAGCTGGTCCACTCCGGCACGGGCACCGCCGTGGAGGCCGTGGGCATCGGCCCGGACGGCGCCGGCCGCGTCCTGGACGTGTACTTCGACGGCACCCTGACGCTGCCCACCGGCGAGGCGGACCTCGACGGCTACAACGCGGCGGGCGTGCCCGAGGGCGGTATCGGCCTGTACACCGCCCGGTGGGGCGAGGCCGACCGGGCGCCGGCCGTGGCCGGTGCCGACGACGTGACCGAGGTCGTGGTCGAGGACGGCGAGGTCACCACCGTCTCGGACAAGCCCGGCCGGGGCCCGGTCCCGGACGGCGCCACGGTGCTCCTCGGCCGCGAGGCCGGAGCCGCGACCCTCGCGACGCTCGACGCCGGCGACCCCGTCGCCGTCGAGTACGACGCCACGACCGGCGACGGCGGGCCCCTGCCCGGCACGGCGGTCGGCGGGCGCGGCGTGCTGGTCGTCGACGGCGCGCCGCAGGACTGGGAGGGCCGGCCGAACAACGCCACCGCGCCGCGCACCGCCGTCGGCTTCTCCCGCGACGGCCAGGAGATGTTCGTCCTGACCGTGGACGGCCGCCAGGAGCACTCCGGCGGCACCACCCTGACCGAGCTGGCCGTGATGATGGCCGACCTCGGTGCCTGGAGCGCCCTCAACCTCGACGGCGGCGGCTCCACCACCCTCCTGGCCCGCGCCCCGGGCGACCCGGCTCCGCACCTGGTCAACAGCCCCTCGGACGGGCAGGAGCGCGAGGTGCCCAACGGGCTCGCGGTCACCGCACCCGAGGGCAGTGGCGTCCCGGCCGGGTTCCGCGTGGCCACCGCCGTCGACCCGGCCACCGCCCCCACCGCCGACGCCGTGCCGGGCGGCCACCCCGACCGCGTCTTCCCCGGCCTGACCCGGCGGCTGACGGCCACACCCCACGACGAGACCTATGGCCCCGCCGAGGCCGGTGCCGTGCGGTGGCGCGCCGACCGGCCCGCCGTGGGCCGGGTGGACGTTGACGGCGTCTTCCACGCCGCCCGCCCCGGCACCACGGCCGTCACCGCCGAGGCCGCGACCGGAGGGCGGGCGACCGGCTCGCTGGAGCTGACCGTGCTCGGGGAGCTGACCCGCGTCACACCCACCACCCGCCGTCTCGGGCTCGCGGACGCCACCGCCGCGGCCACGTTCGGCCTGGTCGGCCACGACGCGGCCGGGAACACGGCGCCCGTCGAACCGGCCGACGCCACCCTCGCCTACGACACCTCCCTGTTCACCGTCGAGCCGGACCCGGCGCGCGGCGGCTTCCGCGTCACCGCCGCCCCCACCGCCCCGGACGATCCGGCCGCCTCCGGGACGATCACCGTGACCGTCGCCGGGATCACCACCACGCTGGCCGTCACCGTCGGCCTGGAGGAGACCGCCGTCGCGGACTTCGACGACGCCGGCGCGTGGACGTTCACCCAGGCGCGGGCCGCCGGCTCGCTCGCCCCCGAACCCGAGGGGCACGACGGGGCGGCGCTGGCCATGACGTACGACTTCGGGCTGAGCACCGCCACCCGCGCCGCGTACGCCACACCGCCCGCCGACATCCCCGTCCCCGGGCAGCCCCAGAGCTTCACGCTGTGGATCGACGGCGACGGCCACGGCGCCTGGCCCTCCCTCCAGCTCACCGACGCCCACGGCACCTCCCAGGTGCTGCGCGCGCCGCACATCACGTGGGAGGGGTGGCGGCAGGTCACGTTCGACGTGCCGGAGGGCCTGGCGTTCCCCGTGTCGGTGCGGCGCCTCTACCTCGCGGAGACGCGCCCGGACCAGCGTTACACCGGCCGGGTCGTCCTCGACGGCCTGCGGGCGCACGCCCCCGCGGAGGTGCCGCTGCCCGAGGAGCCCGCGCCCGCCGATCCGCTGGTGGCGCCGGGCGCGGAGGTCGCGGCACGGGACTGGCGGTTCGCGGTGGTGTCGGACGCGCGGCTCGTCGCCGGGGACCCGGACGGCGCCCCGGTGGCGTCCGCGCGCCGGACGCTGCGGGAGGTCAGGGCCGCCGACCCCGACTTCGTCGTCGTCAACGGCGACTGGGTGGACGAGGGCACACCGGAGGATCTGGCGTTCGCCCGGCGCGTGATCGAGGAGGAACTAGGGCCCGATCTGCCCTGGTACTACGTGCCGGGCGACCACGAGGTGACGGGCGGGTCGATCGGCCCGTTCGAGGAGGAGTTCGGCCCCGCGCACCGGACGTTCGACCACCGGGGCACCCGGTTCATCACCCTGGACACATCGTCCCTCACGCTGCGCGGCGGCGGGTACGAGCAGATCCGGGAGCTGCGGACGCTGCTGGACGACGCCGCCCGGGACCCGGCGATCGGCTCGGTGGTGGTGCTGGGGCACGTCCCGCCGAGGGACCCCACGGCGCGGCCGGCCGGCCGGCTCACCGACCGCCGGGAGGCGGCCCTGCTGGAGACATGGCTGTCCGGGTTCCGGCGGGACACGGGCAAGGGCGTCGCGTTCATCGGCGCGCACGCCGGAGTCTTCGACGCCTACCACCTGGAGGGCGTGCCCTACGTCGTCGGCGGCAGCGCCGGAACGGCCCCCGCCGCACCGCCGGACGAGGGCGGCTTCACCGGCTGGACTCTCGTCGGCGTCGACCGGGCGGACGCGGCCCCGCACCCGGCCGTCCCCACCGCTGCGGACCGGCTGTCGGTGGAGACCAGGCCGCACGTGGACGGGCTGACGCTCGCCGCGCCCCCGGCGCTGACCGTGGGCGCGACGGACCGGGTCACGGCCACGGTGACGCAGGACGCGGCGGACGGCACGGTCCGCGAGGTGCCGGTGGCCTTCCCGGTCAGCGCGGACTGGTCCGGCTCGTCCGGGCTGCACATGGGCGACCCGGACAGCGCGGGAGGGCGGCACATCGCCGCCCTCGACCCGGCCACGGGGGAGCTGACCGCGCGGCGCCCCGGCACGGTGACCGTCGAGGTGACGGTCGGCGACAGGTCGCGGCGGGCCGAGGTGACGGTGACCGCGCCCTGACGCCCCGGGCCGCTACAGGTGCGGGGTGATCGCGGGCAGCAGATCCTGGAACGTGCGGCCGGTCGCCGGGGCGCCGATCGCGGTCATCTGCCATCCGGCGCCCTGGCGGCGCACCTTCGCCATGATCATCGCCGTGGAGGAGCCGCCGCCCGCCAGGGTGTACCGGGCCAGCTCCTCCCCGGTGTCCTCGTCCAGCAGCCGGCAGAACGCGCGCTCCACCTCGGTGAAGGTCTGCCCGGTGAACGAATTCACCGTGAAGACGATCTGGTCGATCCGCTGCGGCAGCCGCGACAGCATGACGACGATCGACTCGTCGTCCTCCTGCCCGGCGCCGCCCGTCAGATTGTCCCCGGTGTGGAGGACGGAGTTCGCGTCGTCGCTGAGCTTCCCGAAATAGACGACGTCCTCCGCGTTCCCCCCGGAGAACAGCACGGCCGAGGCGTCCAGGTCGATGTCCCCGCCGCCCATCAGCCGCTTCAGCAGCCCGCCCTTCTTGCGGGCCGCCGCCTGCCAGCCCAGACCCATCCGGACCGTGGACAGGCCGCCACCACCGGACTTCTCCAGGCTGATGGCCTGTCCCTTGCTCAGGTTCACACTCACTTCAGGCCGACCTCTCGCATCTGACGCAGCTCCTTCTTCAGGTCGGACACCTCGTCGCGCAGCCGCGCGGCGATCTCGAACTGCAGCTCCGCCGCGGCGGCCCGCATCCGCTCGGTGAGCTGCTCGATCGTCTCGGCCAGCTCGGCGACCGGGCGGTCGGTCAGCTCCTTCGGCGCGCGCCTGGTGCCCGCGGTCGGCACCGGCGCCTTGCCCTTCCTGGCCTCGCCCGGCTGCCGGTACCCGCTGCCGAGCAGCTCCCGGGTGTCGACCTCCTCGCGGGCGATCGTGGCGACGATGTCGTTGATCTTCTTGCGCAGCGGCTGGGGATCGATGCCGTGCGCCTCGTTGTACGCGATCTGCCGGGCCCGGCGGCGGTTCGTCTCGTCGATGGCCCGGTCCATCGCCGGGGTGACCCGGTCGGCGTACATGTGGACCTGGCCCGACACATTCCGCGCGGCCCGGCCGATCGTCTGGATCAGCGACGTGCCCGACCGCAGGAAGCCTTCCTTGTCGGCGTCGAGGATGGCCACCAGCGACACCTCGGGAAGGTCCAGGCCCTCCCGCAGCAGGTTGATCCCGACGAGGACGTCGAACTCGCCGGAGCGCAGCTCCCGCAGCAGCTCCACGCGGCGCAGGGTGTCCACGTCGCTGTGCAGATACCGCACGCGGATGCCGAGCTCCAGGAAGTAGTCGGTGAGGTCCTCGGCCATCTTCTTGGTGAGCGTGGTGACGAGAACGCGCTCGTCCTTCTCGGCCCGAACCCGGATCTCGTGCACGAGGTCGTCGATCTGGCCCTCGGTGGGCTTGACCACGACCTCCGGGTCGATGAGGCCGGTGGGGCGGATGATCTGCTCCACCACACCGTCGCCCCGGGACAGCTCGTACGCGCCGGGGGTGGCCGACAGGTACACCGTCTGGCCGATCCGCTCCAGGAACTCCTCCCACTTCAGCGGCCGGTTGTCCATCGCGGACGGCAGCCGGAAGCCGTGCTCGACCAGGACCCGCTTGCGCGAGGCGTCGCCCTCGAACATGGCGCCGATCTGGGGCACCGTGTTGTGCGACTCGTCGATGACCAGCAGGAAGTCGTCCGGGAAGTAGTCCAGGAGGGTGTGCGGCGGGGTGCCGGTCTCGCGGCCGTCGATGTGGAGCGAGTAGTTCTCGATGCCGGAGCAGGTGCCGATCTGCCGCATCATCTCGATGTCGTAGGTGGTGCGCATCCGCAGCCGCTGGGCCTCCAGGAGCTTGCCCTGCTGCTCCAGGACGGCCAGCCGCGCGGCCAGCTCGGCCTCGATGCCCGCGACGGCGCGCTCCATGCGCTCGGGGCCGGCCACGTAGTGCGAGGCGGGGAAGACATAGAGGTGGTCGTCGTCCGAGATCACCTCGCCCGTCAGCGGGTGGAGCGTGGACAGCGCCTCGATCTCGTCGCCGAACATCTCGATGCGGACGGCCAGCTCCTCGTACACCGGGAAGATCTCGATGGTGTCGCCGCGGACCCGGAAGGTGCCGCGGGTGAACGCCATGTCGTTCCGCGTGTACTGGATGTCGACGAAGCGGCGCAGCAGCGCGTCGCGGTCGATCTCCTGGCCGACCTTCAGCGGCACCATCCGGTCCACGTACTCCTGGGGGGTGCCCAGGCCGTAGATGCAGGAGACGGAGGCGACCACGACGACGTCGCGGCGGGTGAGCAGCGAGTTCGTCGCGCTGTGGCGCAGCCGCTCGACCTCCTCGTTGATCGAGGAGTCCTTCTCGATGTAGGTGTCCGTCTGCGGGACGTACGCCTCCGGCTGGTAGTAGTCGTAGTAGGAGACGAAATACTCCACCGCGTTGTTCGGCAGGAGCTCGCGGAACTCGTTCGCCAACTGGGCGGCCAGCGTCTTGTTCGGCGCTATGACCAGCGTCGGCCGCTGGAGGCGCTCGATCATCCACGCGGTGGTGGCCGACTTGCCGGTGCCGGTCGCGCCGAGCAGCACGACGTCCTTCTCACCTGCCGTGACCCGCTTCTCCAGCTCGTCGATGGCCGCCGGCTGGTCGCCGCTGGGCCGGTACTGACTGACGACCTCGAAGGGTGCCGTGGTGCGTTCGATCTTGGAAACGGGCCGCATGCACTCCACCGTACGGCCCGCCACTGACAACCGGGTCCCACCGGCCGACGGTCCCACGCTGTTCAGCTCGCGGTAACCGCCTCCGACCCCGCCCGTTTCCGCCCGGCGGGGAGTCTTCCGGCGTCCGGCCCCGCACGGAAGCGAGGAGTCCCCCCATGCCGCACACATCCGCCGCCGACTGGGCCCGGTGGCTGCTGGGCCTGGCCGTCCTCTGGGCGGTCCCCGTCCTCGGCACGGCCGCCACCGACGACGGCGCCCCCACCGGGCCGGCCGCCGCGACCGCGCCGGTGGTCCCGCTGTCCGGCCCGTCGGTCGTCGCGCACCGGGGCGCCTCCGGCTACGCGCCGGAGAACACGCTGCCCGCCGCCGACGAGGCGGCCGAGCGGGGCGCCGTCTGGGTCGAGACGGACGTCCAGCGGACGGCCGACGGGGAGCTGGTCCTGCTGCACGACACGACGCTGGAGCGGACCACCGACGTCGAGGAGGTGTTCCCCGACCGGGCGCCGTGGAACGTCTCGGACTTCACGGCCGAGGAGATCGCGCGGCTGGACGCGGGAAGCTGGTTCGGCGAGGAGTTCGCCGGTGAGCGGGTCCCGACGCTGGCGGAGTTCCTGGACCGGCTGGACGCGAACGGGCAGCGGCTGCTGCTGGAGATGAAGGGGCCGGAGCTGTACCCGGGCATCGAGGAGGAGATCCTCGCCGTGCTGGAGGCCGAGGGCTGGCTGCGGGAGGCGCGCCCCGGGGACCGGCTGGTGGTGCAGAGCTTCGACGCCGGGTCGGTGCGAACCGTGCACGAGCTGGCACCCGAGGTGGCGACCGGTTTCATCGGCACGCCGGACGTCGCGGACATCGCCGAGTACGCGGCCTTCGCCGACCAGATCAACCCGCGCGTCGGCGACCTGACGGCCGACTACGTGGCGGCGCTCCAGTCGGCCGTCGGGCCGCACGGCGAGCCGGTGGTGGTGCAGACCTGGACGGTGAACGACGGGCCGACGGCGCAGCAGGCGGCGGCGCTCGGGGTGGACGGCGTCATCACGAACTACCCGGACATCGTCCTGGCCGCCCTGGAGGGCGCGGACTCCTCGGCCCGCTGACGGCACCCCGCCGCTGTCAGTGGCTCCCCGTACGCTTCCGGGCATGAGGGGTGACACACAGTGTTCGTGGGTGGTGCGGGAGACGCCGATCGGGCCGCTGTTCCTCGCAGCCACCGGGGTCGGCCTGGTGCGGGTGGGGTTCCATGCCGGGGAGCGCGCGGTCCGTGCCGCCCTGGCCGGGCTGGCGGCCGGTCTGGGGGTGCGGCCGGTCCCGGCCGGGGAGCCGGGGAGCGATCCGGTGCTGGCGCGGGCGGTCGCCGAGCTGGAGGCGTATTTCGCGGGCGGGCTGAAGGATTTCCGGCTGCCGCTGGACTGGTCGCTGGTCTCCGGTTTCACCGGGCAGGTGTTGCGGGAGCTGGCGGCGTCGGTGCCGTTCGGCAGTGTGGTCGGGTACCGGGAGCTGGCCGTGCGGGTCGGTGATCCGGACGCCGCCAGCTCCGGCAACACCTGCCCGGGGAAACCCTGCTGACCGGGCTGGGCGGGCCGAAGACGGACGTCTCGCCGCAGAGCATGCCGCCGAACCAGCCCCACAGCCGCCCCGCCTCCGGGCACCCCTCGGCCCGCAGGGTCTCCAGCGCGGCCAGCCAGCCGCCGGCGCCGCCCCACCACTCGGCGATGACGAGATGCGCCTCCCGGTGCCCGGTGGTGAGGCCCTCGGTCTCGGCGTCGCAGCGCACGCGCTTGCGGCGCTCCTGCCGCAGCACATCCTCGGCCGGGGCGCTGAGCCGGCTCAAATCCGTGTGCCCGTCCTCGGCGGCGCGCCGCAGCAGCTCGGTGAGGAGGACGGCGGTGACCTCGGCGTCGGAGTCCGCCCGGTGGGCGCGGTGCGGGATGCCGAGGGCGGCGACGCACGTGGTCAGCCGGTGATTGTCCAGCTCGGGCAGGAAGCGCCGGGCCAGCCGCAGCGTGTCGAGCGCGATCTCGGGGAGGCGGTCGGTGCCGGCCAGCTCCAGCTCCATGGAGAGGAAACGCAGGTCGAAGCCGACGTTGTGCGCGACGAGGACGGCGCCGTCGAGCCGACGCAGGATTTCCGGCACGAGGGTGGCGAAGCGTGGGGCCGCGGCGGCCTCGGCGTTGGTGATGCCGTGGATGTGGACCGGACCGGTGTCGCGGCCGGGGTCGACCAGGCTGGTCCAGCGCTCGGTGATGACACCGCGCTCGACGGTGACCAGGGCGAGGGAGACCATGCGGTCGCCGCGCTCGGGGCTGAACCCGGTCGTCTCGCAGTCGAGCACGACGAAGCGGTCCGCCACCAGGCCGGTGGGTATGGCGTGGGGCATGGGCTCAGCGCCAGCCGTGACGGGACCGGAGGCTCCGCGTCACGCGGCCGAACCGCGCGCGGTCCAGGGCGCACGCCTCGCGCCGCATGCCGCCGGGGTGCACGCGCAGGACGCGCTCCAGGTCCACCCACGAGTCCCTTCCGGAGCGGTCCCAGGGGCCGGAGCCGAGCGGCAGCCACTCGGCGTCGCCGGCCCGGTCGCGGCTGGAGAGCTGGACGGCGAGGACGGTGTCCCGCGCCTCCTCACGGGCGACGACGAGCACGGGCCGGTCCTTGCCCCGCCCGTCGTTCTCCTCGTAGGGCACCCAGGTCCAGACGATCTCCCCGGGATCCGGGTCGCCGTCCGGATCCGGTGCGTACGTCATGCGGACGGGCCCCACCCCTCGCGGCCGGACCTCTGCGGTGGCGGCGGGACCCGACCGGCCGGGGATCTCGGCTGTCTCGATGCGCTCCATGACGGACACGCTATCGCCGGGCACTGACAGCGCCCCCGGGGCTGTCCCCGGCGGGCTCCCGCGCGGTGACAGGCCGTCAGGTCACCGCGCCGGGCTCCTCCGGGGGCAGGGCGAGCGCCGCCGCGGCGTTGAGCAGCCGCACGCAGTACGCCGTCAGCCGCTCCCGGTCGGCCTGCAGGGCGCCCTCCAGCCACCGGGTGAAGAGGCTGGTCAGGGCGCCGATGATCGCGGTGGCCGTCATCCGGGTGTCCGGCGCGACGGGGTCGATGCCGAGGTGGGCGCCGACCAGATCCGCGAAGACGGGCATGAGTTCGCTGCCCCGGCGCCCCAGCACCGGGTCCGTCAGGGGTTCCAGCAGCAGCACCCGCCCCTTGCGCGGGTCGTCGGCGAGGACGGCGAGGAAGCCCTCGACGGCGGCCCGCGTGTCCGGGGACGCCGCCCGCAGCGCGGCCAGCGCCTCGGCCGCGACCTCGTCGTAGAGCGCGAGCAGCAGATCGTCCCGGGAGGCGAACGACTCGTAGAAGTACCGGTCGGTGAGTTTCGCCGTGCGGCACATCGACCGCACGGTCACCGCCGCGCAGCCGTCCGTCCCCGCGAGGTCCAGCGCCGTGTCGAGGAGGGCGCGACGGCGGGCGGCGCGGCGGGCGTCGAGCGTCGTGCCTGCCCAGGTGGTCCGCGCGGCCGGTGGCTCCTGCGTCATGGAACGGCACTCTCCGGAACGTTGACGACCGCTGCCCCGGATCCTAACCTGACGACACCCGTCATCAGTCTGGGCCGAGCCGCGAAGGAGTCACCCGTGACCGAGCAGCAGCCCGCCTCCCCACCACCCGCGCCCCAGCCCCTCGGCCCGGACTCCCTCACCTGGCGCCTCTTCAGCGACTGGCGCGGCAATCTGCTCTCCCTCTGGGCTGGCTCCATGCAGAACATGCATCCGCACCTCGGCGCGGGCGTCGCCGAGCACTCCCGCTTCTTCGAGGAACGCTCCCAGCGCTTCTTCCGCTCGCTCTACCCGATAGCCGGAGTCATCTACGACGGGGACCGCGCCCCCGCCACCGCCCGCGCAGTGCGGGACTACCACCTCACGATCAAGGGCACCGACCGGCACGGCCGCCGGTACCACGCCCTCGACCCCGACACCTTCTTCTGGGCCCACGCCACCTTCGTCCTCGTCCCCGTCCTGGTCGCCGAGTACTTCGGCACCCCGCTCACCGAGGAGGACAAGCGGCGCTACTACACCGAGACGATCCAGTGGTGGCGCCTGTACGGCATGAGCATGCGGCCCGTCCCGCCCGACTGGGACGCCTTCCTCGCCTACTACGACCACATGTGCCGCGAGGGCCTGGAGGACAACAAGCCCGCCCGCGACGTCCTCGACATCACCGGGATGCCCCGGCCTCCCGCGCTGCGCCGCCTCCCCGCCCCCCTGTGGCACGCGGCGCTGCGCGGGAGGCCGGGGCATCCCGGTGATGTCGAGGACGTGGCGCGGGCGGGGGGGGGGGGGGGGGGCGGGCGGGGGGGGGGGGGGGGGGGGCGGGGCGGGGGGGGGGGGGCGGCGGACGGGGGCATAGGCGGCTTCGGCGGGGGTCTGGAGACGAAGCGGGCCCTGCTGGCGCTGGAGGGGGTCCTGCCGCGGCCGATGTTCTGAGGGTTCCGGTCAGGCGCCGCCTGGGCATGACCTCCGGGAACGGGAGGGGGCGACGACGGCGCGGCCCGAGGAGCTGACCCCGGCCGCCCGCCCCGGGTCGTACTGCTCGGCCGACGCCCTGCGGGCACGGGGGTGAACGCCGTTCCCGCCGCGCGCGTTCCGGGGCGGGCCGGATGTGGCGGCGCCGGAGGCGCTCTATCCGGTGGCGCGGGTCGGGGAGGCCGAGCGGCGGCCGGCGTTCCTCGCGGCCCGCGGGCCGCGGCGGCGCCGGGCGGCGAGGGCGGGGGCGGCCATGCCCAGGCGGCGCGACGAGGCCCTGGAGGCGATCCGGACCGCGCCCGCCGAGCTGCCGCGGCTGTCCCCGCCGGAGCCGGCGGACCGCGCGGACCGGCACCGGAATCCACGGGACGCGCGGCGGGCCACGCGCTCCTGGGGGCACCGGCCGAGCCCGGCCTCGGCCGAGTCGGCGTCCCCCGGCGAGCCGGCCCGCCGGCGGGTGGAGTATCTGCGGGACTCGCCGGCCCAGCTGACGCTGCTGCTGGAAGCGCTGCCGCCCGGTCGCGGCCGGACGGAAGGCCGTCGGCTGCTCACCGGGCGGATTGTCGGCGCGATCGCGGCGGCCCGTCCGGCGCTCGCGGCGGAGTGCCGCAGGCAGCGGGCCGCCGCGCTCACCGGCTGAGGTGCCGGTCGGCTCACACGTCGGCGTCGTGGTCGCGCAGGAACTTCATGGGGTCGATGGCCGAGCCGTAGTCGGGCGTGGTCCGGACCTCGAAGTGCAGGTGGGGGCCACTGCTGTTACCGGTGTTGCCGGAGAGGCCGATCTCCTGGTCGGTGGAGACGGTCTGGCCGACCTTGACCTCGATCTTCGACAGGTGCGCGTACTGGGTGTAGGTGCCGTCGGAGTGCTTGATCACGATGGCGTTGCCGTACGCGGGGCCGTCGCCGGCGCCGTTGCCGCCGGCCTTGACGACGGTGCCGCTGTGGACCGAGTGGACCTCGGTGCCGGACGGCACGGCGAAGTCCTGACCGCTGTGGGTCGAGGCCCAGCGGTCGCCGCTGTTGCCGTAGGTCGCGGACAGCGCGTAGTCACCGGAGATCGGGGAGACCCACGCCTTCTCCTGGGCCTCGGCCTCGGCGGCGGCCTTCTTCTCGGCGGCGTCCGCGGCCTTCTCCTGCGCCTCGGCCTGGGCCTGGGTGGCCTCGGCGAGGGTGGTGGCGGTCTGCGCGGCGAACACGTCGGCGTGGGCGCCCTCAGCCGCCACCGCCGCACCCGTCAGGGCCACCGAGGCGCACACGCCGGCCGTCACGACGGCAGCGGCACGGGCGCGGATACGGGCGGTCTTGGGGGCGCGGTTCATGGTGGTGGTGCTCGGCATGGGGGATTACCTCTGACTCTCGGGGAAACCGACCGAACCGGCCGGACGAGTTCATTGATAACCGCCCGGTTCGGCCCCGACAAGCAGCGCTATTACTAGGCCGGCCCGTAGTGAATTCCGAGGAAATAAGCCCCCTGGCGGCGCCCCGGGAAACCGCTCCGGGCGCCCCCCGCACGGCCCCGGCGCCCACCGGCTCCCACCTGCACCGCTCCCACCTGGGCAATCCCGCCGGGAACCGAAAGTCGACCGGTTCCCCCGCCGGAATTCCCGGCGGGCCGGGACCAAAGTCCCGGCCCTTTGTCCTATTCGGCTCCTAGGGCGCCTAGTAGGCCACTGAAAGCCTGTGGTGAGCACCACTTCCGGAGCCGTTGTTCACCGTGGAAAAACCTCGAAAGCGACGCCCCGGCGCCCGCCGAACCGGGTCGCGACGGCGTCGGCCATCTCCGCGTGCAGCTCCCGGGCGTAGTCGGCCGGGTCCTGATCGGTGAGCGCCGCGATATACGCCCGGTGAGCGGCCAGCGACGCCTCGGCGCGGGCCATGGCGGACGCGCCGACCGCCTGAGCGTGGGTGGCCTCCGGGGAGCCCGCCACCGCGACCCACCGCACGCCGTCCCAGGGCTCCAGGCCGCCACCGCTTCCGTTCCCGCCCTCCGCGTCCCCGGTCCCGGTGAGCTGCTCGGGGAAGATCCAGCGATTGCCCGCGTCCCCCGCCGCGTCGAGGACCGCCCGGCCGACGACGCGGTGGTCCGGGGTGTTCCAGAAGCGGCGGTCGCCCCAGGTGTCACGGTGGTTCAGGGTGATCAGCAGCTCCGGCCGGTGCCTCCTGATCGCGGCGGCGAGATCGCGGCGGAGCGCGACACCCTCCTCGATCACGCCGTCCCGGTGGTCCAGGAACTCCACGGAGCCGACGCCGACGACCGCCGCACTGGCGATCTGCTCGGCCTCCCTGACCCGGGCGCTCTCGCCGGGCGCGAGGGTGTCTATCCCGGCCTCACCCCGGGTGACGAGCAGATACGCGACCTCGCGGCCCGCGTCGGTCCACTCCGCGACGGCGGCGGCGGCCCCGTACTCCAGGTCGTCGGGATGCGCGACGATCGCCAGCGCCCGCCGCCACTCCAGCGGCATCTCCTCCAGGTCCCGCTCCGACTCCGCCACCACCGGCCTCCTCGTCTCGACACGCCGCGCCCCGGGCACCCGCCCGGTACCGCGCGGCACCCCACGGCACCGCGCGGAACAAGATCCCCTTACGGCCGTCCCCCGCAGCGGCGGGGTCCCGCCCCGGCCGACCGCCGCCAGGTGGCGGCGGCAGCGGGACGCCCGGCGCGTGATCGCGTCCCAGGTGGCGCGGGCGGTGCCGGTCTCCGGACGGGTGGCGAGCGCCCGCTCGCACACGGCCAGGGCCGTGGCGTGGTCGTGGCGGCGCTCGTGGTGCATCGACAGACGGTTGAAGATCACCGGATCGCGCGCCCCCTGGTCCAGCGCCCAGTGCCAGAGCCGGACCGCCTCCTCGACACGGTCCTGCCGCTCCCACACCTGCCCCGCGTACCGCGCGCCGCGCCCCAGGGCGGCGGGCTCGCCCGCGGCGGCCAGCAGCGGGAGGTGCCCGGCCAGCTCGTCGGCGTGCGGGGTGGCCGCGCCGTAATGGGAGACGAGGGCGCCGCCCGCGCTGCCGGTGTCGCACAGGCCGGGCGCGTCGCACGACCAGCACCCGGCGCAGGCGGGCAGGGCGGCGATGGCGGCGGCGGAGGCCGGATAGAGGGCGAGGAGGTGGGCCGGCGCGCGGGTGCCCCGGTCCAGCGTCGCCAGGTGCGTCACGAGCTGGCCCACGTCCTCGCGGTGCGCGGTGGCCGGGTCGGCGAGCTGGAGCCGCAGCCCGGTCAGCAGCGCGTCGCGGGCCCCGTCGGTGTCTCATCGCGATGTACACGCCGACACCGGAGCTCCCCCCTTCCCCCTCGGCCGCCGCCGGCCAATGTGTAAAGGAGACAGGCCCCGCGGCGCGGCGCCCCGCCGCCCGCCTCCTGCTCTGGCTGACCGCCGGCATCTACCACCCGGCCGTCCGCGAGCGTCTCGGCTTCACCTGGACCGACCGCGACGAGCGCCGACTGCGGCTGCTCGGCCGGGCCGTGCGCCACGGCTGGCGCCTGGTCCCCTTCGAGTACCGCTTCCACCCCCGTGCCCGGGACGCCTGGCGCCGCGCCCGGGGCCGCGTCCCGGCCGACGCCCCGCTCGTGGAGACCCCCGCCCGCAACCTGCCGCCGCTCCCCCACCGGAACGACCCGCGCCACTACGTACCCGGCCGCTGAGGACCGGAACGCCTCAGAACTCAGAGGAGCGCAGCGTCCGTTCCCGCACGGCGTCGAGGAACGCGGGCACGTCCTCCATCTTCGTGCCCGTGCACTGGATGATCAGGTCCATCACGTCGCCCGCCGACAACGCCCCCACCACCGGGTGGACATGGGCCAGCGAGATCCGCTCCTCCATCCGTTTCAGCACGTGGATGGCGAGGTTCAGCTCCGGCACGTGACTGGTGTGCCCGAAGTCCAGGTTTTCCTTGATGACCCACATCTCGGGGATCACCTGGCCGAAGATGATGACGTGCGCCAGCGCGAACATCGCCCGCGCGCACTGCCGGGCGCTCTCCTCGCTCTCGTCCTGGAGGGCCGCGACGGCCTCTTCGTCCTCCGCGATGTGCGCCTGGATCAGCGCCACCGCGTGCAGCACCTCGTCCGAGGTGTAGGGCCTGACCACGTCATCCACCGTCACGCCACCGCCCGTTCACCGCTCGCCGTCCTTGCGAGCGCCAAGTCTGGCAGGCGGGGCGGACCCTACGGACCAGTTCGGACCGATTCGGCCCGGCCCCCCCCCACCCCCCCCCCGGCCCCCCCCCCCCCCCCCCCCCCCCCCCCCCCCCCCCCCCCCCTGGGGAGCCCCGGCGGCAGTCGTCACCACCGTCTGTGTCGGAGGCGGCAGATGTATACAAGAGACAGCACCACCACATCGGCCACCGCCCCCGGCCCGACCTCCTCCTCGTACCGGGCGAACGCGGGCAGCGTCCAGCGCTCCTCCGGCGGCGTCCGGCGCGCCAACGCCCCCGGCGACAGGCTCAGATGAACGGTCAGATCGGCGGGGAACCACCGCCCGAGCAGCAGCGCCCCGTGCAGCAGGAGCACGCCACCGGCGGGCAGGTGAACGTACGGACTGCGGGTGGCCCGGTCCCGTTCCGCGTCCCACAGATCCGGCAACACCCGCCCGCTGCCGCCCGGTTCCAGCGGCGTGAAGACCTCCCGCCACAACGCGCCCGTGTCCAGCCACAGATCGTGGAACGCGTCCGCGTCCCGCCGCCCGTGCTCGAAGCGCAACGACGCCGCGCGCAGGAAACCGTCCGCCCCCACCACCAGCGCGGGCCGTCCCCGCAGCCGCAGTGCCTGCGCCAACTCCCCCGCCAGCACGCCCGGTCGCGCCGCCGCGGCCCCGTCGACCAGGACCCGTACCCACGTCCCGCCCCCGGCGGGGGGCGTTTCCGCCACACGCCCGGCCAGCTCCTCGGTCAGCCGCTCCCAGGTGATCGCCTCCAGTCGCATGGCCCCACTCTCGCACCCGGCCTACCATCGGCCCATGCTGAGCATCGGAACCATCGTGCTGGGCGCGGCGGACGTACGGCGGGCCGCCGCGTTCTGGATCGAGGCACTCGCCTACACGCCGCGCGACGGGATCGCGGACGACTGGACGGTGCTGGTGCCCGCCGACGGCCGCCCCGGGCCCGGGATCGCCCTCGGACTGAGCGATTCGCCCGCGCAGGAGCACCCCCGCGTCCACCTCGACCTGTACGCGGCCGACGCCGCCGAGCAGGCCGCCGAGGTGGCACGCCTGATCGCCCTGGGCGCGCGACGGGTGGACTGGGCCCTGTACCCGGAGGCCCCCGACTTCGTCGTCCTCGCCGATCCCGAGGGCAACCGCTTCTGCGTCATCGACACCAGCCGCTAGACCGCGTCCGGCGACGGCCCCGCGTCCCGCGCCACGTCGTCCTCCAGGTACACGATCCCCCGCGCGCGGTCCCGCTCGATCCGCACGTCCACCGGCAGCTCCGGGTCCCGGTCGTGCGGCCTGGGCGGCTCGGGACCGTCCGTGCCGACGCGGATCATCCGCTCCGGCCGGACGATCCGGTGGACGCGGTCCAGCACTCGGGCCCCGTCCGGCCGTTCGCGCGCCAACCGGGCGGCGGCCCCGGCGAGGGCTTGGAGTCGCTCGTCGTCCAGCCGCTCCCGGCCCGGTCTCAGCGGCTACTCCTCGGGCCGGGGCGGCTCGCCGCCCCCGGACGGGCGCAGCTCGGCGGGCAGCAGGCCCGTGAAACGCGACCGCAGCGCGTCCCGGGCGGCCTGCGGCGTGTCCGCCACCTCCGTGCACGCCCGTCACCGCCGACGGATCGATCAGGAACCCCCGCGTCCGTGACGGTGCCTCGCGACCCTTCCCGATCGGCGTCGCGTCCGCGTCGCCCGGCCCGGGCCGCTGCGGGCCGCCCGGTCCCGACCTGACGAACGCCTCTCCCCGGGCGATCCTGAACCGGCTGCCGAGGACGGCGAGTTCGTCCAGCTTCTCGCGGTCCTGCCGCTCGGCGGCGGCCGTCCGGACCTTCCCCGCCGACTCACTCCTGCGCCAGCAGGTCCCGGGCGTTCCGCGGCATCACCACGCCGTCCGTCAGCACCCGCCACCGGCTCTCCGGCTCGCGCCCGGCCACGACGAACAGCGGCTCGCACGCCCGCGTCTCGGGGCGGCGCTCCCTCGCCCGCCACCCCTCCGTGTCGGCGATCACCCACACCGGGCCGCCGGAACGCGACGTCCGGATGACGTGATGCGGGTCGACCAGCTCCGTTTCGTCATCACTCACGGACACATCGTGCTGCCCCGGATGGGTGCTCCGCAGCCGATCAGGAAACCGGGCCGAGCCGGTTCACCTCCGATCAGGGAGGGTAATGACATCTTTTTCGTTGATTCGAGCCTTTTGCAGCGAAAGGGGCATAGGCGTGCCGGATGTACCCGAGCAAATCATCGATCTCGCCAAGAAGCGGGGCAGAGAACCCATCGTGGTGCAGACGCTCCGCTCCTCGGTCGCCGCCACCTTCGCCTACCTCGCCGCTCTGTGGCTCACCGACGTCACCGCGCCGCTGCTGGCCCCGCTCACCGCCCTGCTGGTCGTCCAGGTCAC
The DNA here is from genome assembly GCF_001493375.1 of Streptomyces specialis. Classification (GTDB taxonomy): domain Bacteria; phylum Actinomycetota; class Actinomycetes; order Streptomycetales; family Streptomycetaceae; genus Streptomyces; species Streptomyces specialis. The sequence continues at coordinate 329,734 of NZ_LN929894.1, read as the reverse complement.
GTTGTTCGCCACCCTCACCACCGGCGTCCGCCGGGTGGTCGCCGTGGTGGCCGGCGTCCTCGTCTCGGCGGGCTTCAGTTCCGTCGTCGGCCTGACCTGGTACAGCCTGGGCCTGCTGATCCTCACTTCGCTCGTCGTCGGACACCTGATCCGCGTCGACGAGTTCGTGCCCGAGGTCGCGATCAGCGGCATGCTCGTCCTCGGCGTCACGCAGATCGCGGAGACGGCACTCGACCGGGTGGTCGAGACCATCATCGGAGCCGTGGTCGGACTGCTGTTCAACATCATCTTCGTCCCGCCGGTCTGGGTCGGCTCCGCCAGCGAGGACATCGAGCAACAGGCCCACCGCATGCGCACGTTGCTGGTGCAGCTCGGCGAGGAGGCCGAGGAGGAACGGCTGCCGGTGCAGCGCGTCGCGCAGAAGCTGGAACGCGCCCGCGAACTCGACCAGGACATCGCCCGCGTCGACGCCTCCATCATCCAGGCCGAGGAGAGCCTGCGGTTCAACCCCCGCGTCAAGGAACCGCTGATGACGCGCCTCGTGCTGCGCACCGGTCTGGACACCCTGGAGGTCTGCGCGGTCATCCTCCGCACGATGTCCCGCAGCCTCACCGACCTCGCCGCCCGCCGGGGCGACGAACCGCTCCTCGCCACCGACGTCGCGCCCGCGCTGCGCGAGGTCTTCGCCAACCTGGCCGGGGCGGTGGACAGCTTCGCCACCCTCATCACCAGCCAGGTCAGCGCCCAGGCCGACGAGGCGGAATCGTTCCTGGCGATCGAGCTGGACGCGGCCCGCACCAGCCGCGAGCACATCGCCAAGATCCTGCTCGGAACCGTCCAGGAGCACCCGCGCCACTGGCAGTTGTACGGATCGCTGCTCGCCGACGTGGACCGGATGCTCGACGAACTCGACATGGAGAAACGGTCCCTGCGCCTCGCGGAAGAACTGGACCGCTACTCCCGCGAACAGCACGCCCGTTTCCCCCGCCTGCGCCGCTACCAGCCCCGCTGGCTGAGGAAACGCCGGACGGCCGGCTAGGCGCCGAAGTGCAGGCCGCCCTGGATGGTGTCGGCCTGGATCACGTGGCCGTGGACGGGGGCGTTGCCGGAGACCCTGTTCCCCACCCGCCGCTGCCGCACCAGCGCGCCCCCGTGCGACTCGGCCCAGCGCACCAGCTCAGCGGCGAACTCCCCGTCCGCCCGCGCCTCTTGATCGACCAGTACGGTCAACTCCCGCACCGCCGCCTCGTCCCCCGGATCGGGCTCACCCCGTCCCGCGAGGCGGCGGGTCAGCGCCACCAGCGACTCCCACGCCTGCCGCCCGGCCTCGGTGGCGACACTCCCGGCGGCGACCGACACCAGGGCGACCGCGGATGCTACGTCCATGACGCCACGGTAGCGAACCGGACGCCAATGGCCCACCGTTCGCGCGGCCTCCCGGCGCCCTACCCGCCGGACACCGCACCGCCTAGGATCGCTCGCTGTCGAACAACCGCGCCGGACGGCCCTGTCCGGGCCTGGCCGGAGGTCGCCACACCAGGGAGGGCGCGATGACGGCGGGTGAACCCGAGGCGCGGGACGAGGAGTTCTTCGCGGATCCGCATCCCGCGTACCGGCGATGGCGCGAGGAGGGCGGCGCGCGGCACGTCGTCTTCCCCGGCGGGGTCAAAGGCTGGGTCGTCACCGGATACGCCGAGGCGCGGGCCGCCCTGGCCGATCCCCGCCTGCGCAAGGGCGCGGCGAACGAGGCGTTCCTGCGGGCCCTGGGCCGGACACCGCCGGCCGGTGGCGGTCCGGCCTCGGCGCTGCCCGCGCACATGCTCAACTCCGATCCGCCCGACCACACCCGGCTGCGGAAGCTGGTGACCCGGGCGTTCACCACCCGCCGCGTCGCGGAACTGCGGCCCCGGATCGAGGCGATCACCACCGGCCTGCTCGACGCCATGGCCGCCGCCGCGACGGACGAGGCGGACGAGACGGACCTGGTCGAGTCGTTCGCGATGCCGCTGCCGATCATGGTGATCTGCGAACTGCTGGGCGTCCCCTACGCCGACCGCGCCGCGTTCCAGGTGCGCGGCACGGGCATGATGACGGGCCGGGACCGCGAGGCGTTCGCGGAATCCGCCCGGTACCTGACCGATCTGGTGCACGCCAAGAGCGAACGGCCGGGCGACGACCTGCTGTCGGAGCTGATACGGGCACGGGACGACGAAGGCCGGCTCTCCGAACGGGAGGTCATCTCAATGGCCTTCCTGCTGCTGCTCGCCGGCCACGAGACCACGGTCAGCCTCATCGCCAACGGCGCCTGGGCGCTGCTGACCCACCCGGAGCAACTGGCCGCGCTGCGCGCCGACCCGGCACTGATACCCGGCGCGGTCGAGGAGTTCCTGCGCTGGGAGAGCCCGGTCAATCTGGCGACCCTGCGCTACACGGAGGAGCCCGTCGTCATCGCGGGGACCCGGATCCCGGCCGGTTCGTTCGTGCACGTCGCGCTGACCTCCGCCAACCGGGACGCGGACCGGTTCGCCGAGCCGGACGGGCTGGACATCGCCCGTGACGCGGGCGGGCACCTGGCGTTCGGCCACGGCATCCACCACTGCCTGGGCGCCCCGCTGGCACGGCTGGAGGCCGGAATCGCCTTCACCCACCTGCTGCGGCGCTTCCCCGGCCTGCGCCTCGCGCGACCCGGCGAGGCGCCGCGCTGGTACTCCAACGCCCGCTTCCGCGGTGTGGCCGCGCTGCCCGTCCGGCTGGGGTGACGGCCGCACCACGGTGGCGCGGCCCGGGTCCGGGCCGCGTCCGGGCGGTCATTCCTCGATCGCGGCGCCCACCGTGCGGAGGTGTTCGCGGAAGGACAGGGAGGGCCGTTCGCGGCGGGCCGTCAGGTAGTCGGCGAAACGGACCTGCTCGCGCAGCGTGGTGCCGGTGCGGATGCGGTCCGCCTGGCGGCGTTCGGTGTCCCGGATCGACTCCGCGAGGGTGAGGAGCTCGTCGGCGCGGGCGGCCGGGACGAAGAGGGCGCCGTCGTCGTCGGCCAGGGCCAGGTCGTCGCGGGTCACCGTCCAGTCCCCCACCCGGGCGGACGACAGCGCGTCGGCCGGACGCGGGTCCAGGCGCAGCGGTCCGGTGGGCAGGGCGCCGAGGCTGAAGACCGGCAGGCCGATCGCGCGGATGTCGGCGGGGTCGCGGTGCAGACCCCAGATGACGACGCCCGCCAGGCCCGCGGCCTCCGCTTCCAGCACCGCGAGGGCCCCGACGCACGCCTCGTCGGTGCGTCCACCGTTGTCCACCACCAGCACGTCGCCGGGCGTGGCGCCCTCGAAGGCTTCGAGGAAGACGTCGACGCTGCCCACGTGCCGGGCGGGAAGCACCCGGCCCGCCCCCCGGGCGCCGGGCTCCACGGCCCGCCGGGACGCGCAGCGCACCCGGACACCGGCCCGGACGCAGGCGTCCGCCACATGGGCCGTGGTCAGCGTCGCGAACCGGCGCCGCGCGTCCACGGCGGTCCGCAACTCGCCCAGGCGGATCCACAGGGCGTCCACCTGGCGCGTCAGGTCCTCCACCGTGCCGTCGTTGTCCAGGACGAAGTCCGCGATGTCCAGGCGCGCTTCACGCGTGGCCTGGGCCGCCATACGGGCGCGGGCGTCCGGTTCCGGCATGCCGCGCAGGCGGGTGAGGCGGTCCAGGCGGGTCGCCTCGGCGGCGTCCGCGACCACCACCGCGTCGTAGGCGTCGCGCAGACCGTTCTCCGTCAGCAGCGGCACGTCGTGCACGACGATCGCGTCCGCCGGTGCCGCGTCGCGGAGTTCGGCGGAACGGGCACCGACCAGGGGGTGGACGATCGCGTTGAGCGCCTGGCGCCTGGCATCGTCGCCGAAGACGATACGGCCGAGCCGCTCGCGGTCCAGCGCGCCGTCCGGGGTGAGGATCCCCTCGCCGAACTCCTCGACCACTGCGGCCAGTCCGGGTGTGCCCGGCGCGACGACCTCCCGCGCGATCCGGTCCGCGTCCACGATCACCGCGCCCCGCGCGGCCAGCAGCCGCACGGCCTCGCTCTTGCCCGCCCCGATGCCGCCGGTCAGTCCCACATTCAGCATGCGGGCAGGCTACCGGTCGCCGTCCCCGTCCTCGCGCTCGGCCAGGAACCGCTCGAAGACGGCGCCCAGTTCGTCCGCGGACGGCAGCTCGACGGGCTCCGCGACCAGGCTGCCCCGGCTGGCGGCGCCCGCGATCGCGTCGTACTGCTGCTCCAGGCCGCGCACGACGGCGACCAACTCGGAGTCCCCCTCGGCCAGCTCCCGTTCGATCTCGTTCTGCGTCTTCAGGGCCCGGCTGCGCAGCGCGTGGGCGGCGTCGGGCAGGACCAGGCCGGTGGCGGCCGTGACGGCCTCCAGGACGACGAGGGCGGCGTCCGGGTAGCGGGAACGGGCGACGTAGTGCGGCACGTGGGCGGCGACGCCGATCGCGTCGTGCCCGGCCTCGACGAGCCGCAGCTCCAGCAGGGCGGCGGCACTGCCCGGGACCTGCGCCTCCTCGAACACGCTGCGGTGGCCGGGGATCAGATCCGCGCGGTTGCCGTGCGGGGTCAGCCCGACCGGGCGGGTGTGCGGGACGCCCATCGGGATCCCGTGGAACGTCATCAGCAGGCGGACGTTCAGCCGCTCCACGATGCGCAGCACGGCGGCGCAGAACGCCTCCCACTCCACGTCCGGCTCCGGCCCGGTCAGGACCAGGAACGGCTGGTGCGTCGCGTCGTGCACCAGGAGCAGCTCCAGCTTGGGGGCCTGGTACCCCGTCCACCGGTCGCGGTGGAACGTCATGCCGGGGCGCTGCGCGCGGTAGTCCACGAGCCGGTCGTGGTCGAAACGGGCCACGGTCGTCGTCCCGTGGCCTTCGAGGAGCAGCTCCACGAGCTGGGCACCGGCCTCACCGGCGTCCATGAATCCGTCGAAGTGGTACAGCAGCACCGGCCCGGCGCTCTCCGCGCCACCCGTGACCTCGTCGACCCGGGCCAGACCGGCAGGGTCCCATGCGAACAACTCCTGCGGATCTCGCACCGTCTCCGCACCCCTTCCGCTGTGTCGCGTACGCAGAGGACAACGCACGGTACCGCGAAGCCATTCCCCGCGTCAGCCCGGGCACCCCGCGCCGGCGGCGGCCGGAACGGCGTCAGGCCCGCCCCCGAACGGGGACGGGCCTGACGTCAGCAGTGCCTGTGCCGGGCGATCAGCTCTGGCCGCCGGCCAGCTTCTCGCGGAGCGCCGCCAGCGCCTCGTCCGAGGCGAGCGCACCCGCGTCGTCCGACTGCGGCGACGAGTACGACGACGCGCCGCCACCGCCGCCCGACGGCTGGCCGCCGCCCGAGCCGGCCGACTCGGCCTCGGCCTGGGCGTCCGCCTCGCGGGACTTGATGACCTGCGCCTGGTGCTGCTCGAAGCGGGACTGCGCCTCCGCGTACTGGCGCTCCCACTCCTCGCGCTGCTTCTCGTACCCGGGCAGCCAGTCGTTGGCCTCGGGGTCGAAGCCCTCCGGGTAGATGTAGTTGCCCTGGTCGTCGTAGGACGCGGCCATGCCGTACAGGGTCGGGTCGAACTCGACCGCCATCGGGTCGGGGCCGAAGTTCTCGTTCGCCTGCTTCAGCGAGAGGCTGATCCGGCGCCGCTCCAGGTCGATGTCGATGACCTTGACGAAGATCTCGTCGTTGACCTGGACGACCTGCTCCGGGATCTCCACGTGGCGCTCGGCCAGCTCGGAGATGTGGACCAGGCCCTCGATGCCCTCGTCCACCCGGACGAACGCGCCGAACGGCACCAGCTTGGTGACCTTGCCGGGAACGACCTGGCCGATCTGGTGGGTCCGGGCGAACTGCTGCCACGGGTCTTCCTGGGTCGCCTTCAGCGACAGCGAGACACGCTCGCGGTCCATGTCGACGTCCAGGACCTCGACCGTGACCTCCTGGCCGACCTCGACCACCTCGGAGGGGTGGTCGATGTGCTTCCAGGACAGCTCGGAGACGTGGACGAGACCGTCCACGCCGCCCAGGTCCACGAAGGCGCCGAAGTTGACGATCGAGGACACGACGCCGGAGCGCACCTGCCCCTTCTGGAGGGTGGTGAGGAAGGTCTGGCGGACCTCGCTCTGGGTCTGCTCCAGCCAGGCGCGGCGGGAGAGGACGACGTTGTTGCGGTTCTTGTCCAGCTCGATGATCTTGGCCTCGAGCTCCTTGCCGACATACGGCTGGAGGTCGCGGACGCGGCGCATCTCGACAAGGGACGCGGGCAGGAAGCCACGCAGACCGATGTCCAGGATGAGACCACCCTTGACGACCTCGATCACCGTGCCGGTGACGATGCCGTCCTCGTCCTTGATCTTCTCGATGGTGCCCCAGGCGCGCTCGTACTGGGCGCGCTTCTTGGACAGGATCAGCCGGCCTTCCTTGTCCTCCTTCTGGAGAACAAGGGCCTCGATCTCGTCGCCGACGGCCACGACCTCGTTCGGGTCGACATCATGCTTGATCGACAACTCGCGCGAGGGAATGACGCCCTCGGTCTTGTAACCGATGTCGAGCAGGACCTCGTCCCGGTCGACCTTCACGATGACGCCGTCGACGATGTCGCCGTCGTTGAAGTACTTGATCGTCTCGTCGATCGCGGCGAGGAAGGCTTCCTCGGAACCGATGTCGTTGACCGCAACCTGCGGGGTGGTCACGGGAGTCTCGGTGCTGCTCGTCATGTGGTAAAGGGCTCCGGTACGGACATGTTTCGTAGGCACTGCTACGCCGGAGCCCGTATCGCACTGCCGAAGCCGGACAGCTAGGAAGCGGCCTCCATACGGTCCGAAAACCGGAGGCGCCTCGACAACCGAGGGGACATACAACAGATGCGAGCGCGACCTGCTCCGTCCGAGGCGCGCAGGCCCGCAGCGCGCCTTATAGCATACGGGCGCAGACAGGCAGGGTCAATGCGCGGTTCGCCCCACGAGGGTCACTATCGGGCCAAAAGTGACACATCCCAGCTCACGCGGCATGTGAGTCGCCCGTCACACCGCGCCGCGCCGGGCGGGGCCGCGCACGGGGTCATACAGCCTACGGGACGGTGCCGCCGCGTGGCACGGGTGCGGCGGATATTCCTTCCGCACCCCCGTTGACCTGCGGCGTCGTCCGGATCCCGCGGTGCTCGACGGGACCGGGCCGACGCGACGGGCCGGGCGGCCCTGCGGCTGCCCGGCCCGTGGGGTCACTCCGCGCGGCGGGTCGCCGTCGCCTCGGACCCGGTGGCGCCGGGCGACGGCTCGGGGGTCTCCGGGTCCGCCGGGTCGGTGGGCTCGGCCGGGTCCGTCGGCTCCTGTGGGGTCTCGCAACCCTCGCCGGGGTCGGTCGGCTCCGTGCCGGGGTCCGGCTCGCCGGTGCCCGGGTCGGTGGGCGTCGGGGTCGGCTCGGGCGTCTCGCCGGGCGTCTCCGGGTCGGTGGGCTCGGCCGGGTCGGTGGGCTCGGCCGGGTCCGTCGGGCACTCCCGCCGGGATGCGCCCCTTTCCGCTTCGTCGGCAGCGTCAGATGTGGATAAGAGGCAGGGGGCCTTCGCCGTCGGGAACCTCGTGGACGCCCGTGTGGTAGTAGTCGATCCAGGCCCGGACGGTGCGGACGTAGTCCCACGAGTGGTTGTAGCTCAGCAGCGCGCTGTCGAGGTCGGCCGAGACGGACAGGTCGCGGCCCGACGCGCACAGGTAGTCACCGGCGGCCAGCGCCGCGTCGTAGACGTTGTTCGGGTCGGCGACGCCGTCGCCGTTGCCGTCCGCGCCCCACATCTGCCAGGTGGACGGGATGAACTGCATCGGGCCGACCGCCCGGTCGAACAACTGGTCGCTGTCCCAGCGGCCCCCGTCCGTGTCGCTGATGGACGCGAAGCCGTCGCCGTTGAGGACCGGGCCCAGGATCGGGGAGAGGGTGGTGCCGTCGGCGTCCACCGCGCCGCCGCTGGCGTGGCCCGACTCGACCTTGCCGATTCCCGCGAGCACACGCCAGTCCAGCGCGCAGCCGGGCGTGGTCTCGCCGATCGTCGCCTCGGCCCGGCGGTAGGCGTCGAGCACGGTCGCCGGGATGCCGGCCTCGGCCGGGCCCGTGATGATCGTGCCGCCGTCCCCGTCCGTGTCGTCCGTGCCGCCCTTGCCCGGGTCCGCCGTGTCGAGTGGCGGCAGATCGGTGTGGTACGGGAGCTCGGGCCGGTCCCCGGCGGAGTCCTCGGGTATGTCCGGGTCCTCCGCGGCGGCCCGATCCCGCGCCTCCTGTGGGCCGGCGCCGTCGCCGCCCGTCATCTCGGGCGCCTGCGACGCGGTGAGCGCGGCCATCGCCGCCGCCGCGAGCGCCGACCCCGAGAGTCCCTTCCGGATCCTGCCGTTACGCAACCCCACGTGCGTTCCCCTCCAACTGGTGTTGGGTGGTGCTGTCTTCACTGACCGGAACGACAGTACGACACGTGCTCGACACGGGCCAGGACGGAAAAGTGTCACTGGTGTGACGGTCGAGCAGGAAGAACTTCACTATCCGGGAATTCCGCTGAATCCCTGTAAGTCCCTTCCGTGCCGTCTGGTCCCCTCAGTGCGCCGCCGCCTCCCAGGTCACGCCCGACCCCACGGAGACGTCCAGGGGGGCGCGAAGCGTCACGGCGCGCGCCATCTCGTGCCGCACCACCTCCTCGACCTGCTCCCGCTCGCCGGGCGCGACCTCCAGCACGATCTCGTCGTGGACCTGGAGCAGCATCCGGGTGGCGAGCTTCTCGCGGCGCAGCGCGTCGTCGACCCGGAGCATCGCGATCTTCACAATGTCGGCGGCGGTGCCCTGGATCGGCGCGTTGAGCGCCATCCGCTCGGCCATCTCCCGGCGCTGCCGGTTGGAGCTGGTGAGGTCCGGCAGATAACGGCGCCGGCCCAGCAGCGTCTGCGTGTATCCCGTGGCCCTGGCCTCCTCGACCACCCGGTGCAGATAGTCCCGGACACCGCCGAACCGCTCGAAGTAGGTGTCCATCAGCTTGCGCGCCTCGTCGGCGCCGATGGAGAGCTGCTGGGAGAGGCCGAACGCCGACAGGCCGTACGCCAGGCCGTAGCTCATGGCCTTGATCTTGCGCCGCATCTCCGGGTCCACCTGGTCCCGGGCCACGCCGAAGACCTGCGAGGCGACCGTGTCGTGGAGGTCCTCCCCCGAGGTGAACGCCTCGATCAGGCCCGCGTCCTCGGAGAGATGGGCCATCACCCGCAGCTCGATCTGGCTGTAGTCGGCCGTCAGCAGCGACTCGAAGCCCTCGCCGACGACGAAACCGCGCCGGATGGCCCGGCCCTCGTCGGTGCGGACCGGGATGTTCTGCAGGTTCGGATCGGTGGACGACAGACGGCCGGTGGCCGCCACCGTCTGCTGGAACGTGGTGTGGATGCGACCGTCCGGGGCGATCGTCTTGATCAGGCCCTCGACCGTGGTGCGGAGCCTGGCCTGCTCCCGGTGGCGCAGCATGATGACCGGCAGCTCGTGCTCGGTCTGGGCCGCGAGCCAGGCGAGGGCGTCGGCGTCCGTCGTGTAACCCGTCTTGGTCTTCTTCGTCTTCGGCAGGCCCAGCTCACCGAACAGCACCTCCTGGAGCTGCTTCGGCGAGCCGAGGTTGAACTCGTGGCCGACCGAGGCGTGCGCCTCGGTGACCGCCTGCTGCACGGCGGCGGCGAACTGCTGCTCCAGCCGCTCCAGCCAGGGCCGGTCGGCGGCGATACCGGCCCGCTCCATCCGGGCCAGCAGCGCGGAGGTCGGCAGCTCCAGATCGTCCAGCAGCTCCGCGGCGCCGACGTCGGCCAGCCGCGCGCGGAACAGGTCGCCGAGGTCCACGACGGTCCGTGCCTGCCGCATCAGCGACTCGGCCTCGGCCGTGTCGTCCGCGCCGAACGCGAGCTGTCCGCTGTCGTCGGCGGGCCGGTCCAGCTCGCGGCCGAGGAACTCCACGCTCAGCGCGTCGAGCGCGAAGGAACGGCGGCCCGGCTGGACGAGATACGCGGCCAGCGCCGTGTCCATCCCGACGCCCGCGACCTGCCAGCCGTGCTCGGCGAACACCCGCTGCACGGCCTTCGCGTTGTGCAGCACCTTGGGCCGGGCGGCGTCGGCCGCCCAGGACGCGAACGCCCGCTCGTCCGCCTCGTCCAGGGCCGCCGGGTCGAACCAGGCGGCCGGCCCCGCGGCGGCGGCCAGCGCCACCGCCTGCACGCTGCCCGCGCCGAGCTTCCAGGAGTCCACGGTGGCCAGGCCCAGCGGCTCCCCGCCGTGCGCGGCCAGCCACGGCGCCAGCGCGCCGGCGGCCAGCACCTCCCCGTCCACCTCGACACCGCCCGCGACGGCCGCCGCCTCCTCGCCCGCCGCGCCGGGATCGACCGCGAACAGGCGCTCCCGCAGATTCGGGTTGCGGAATTCCAGGGCGTCCAGCAGGCCGGTCACCGCCGCCACGTCATACGGCTCGCGCGCCAGGTCGGCCGGGCCGCAGCCGAGGTCCACGTCGCGCGCCAGCTCGGTCAGCACCCGGTTCAGCCGGACGGACTCCAGATGCGCCCGCAGGCCCTCGCCCGCCTTGCCCTTCACCTCGTCCGCGCGCTCCACCAGGCTGTCCAGCGAGCCGAACTGGTTGATCCACTTGGCCGCCGTCTTCTCCCCGACGCCCGGGATGCCCGGCAGATTGTCCGAGGGGTCGCCGCGCAGGGCGGCGAAGTCCGGGTAGAGCGCGGGGGGCAGACCGTACTTCTCCTGGACCTTCTCCGGCGTGAAGCGCGTCAGCTCCGAGACGCCCTTCGTCGGATACAGCACGGTCACCCGGTCGCTCACGAGCTGGAACGCGTCCCGGTCGCCCGTCACGATCGACACGTGGAAGCCCTCGTCGGCGGCGAGGGTGGCCAGCGTGGCGATCACGTCGTCGGCCTCGAAGCCCGCCACCGCGAACCGCGGCACCCGCATCGCGTCCAGCAGCTCGCCGATCAGCTCCACCTGGCCCTTGAACGCGTCGGGCGTGGCCGAGCGCGTCGCCTTGTACTCCGCGAAGCGCTCCGAGCGCCAGGTGGTGCGGGAGACGTCGAAGGCGACCGCCAGATGCGTCGGCGCCTCGTCGCGCAGCGTGTTCGCCAGCATGGACGTGAAGCCGTAGATCGCGTTGGTCGGCTGGCCCACGGTCGTCGTGAAGTTCTCCGCGGGGAGCGCGAAGAAGGCGCGGTAGGCCAGCGAGTGCCCGTCCAGGAGGAGCAGGCGGGGGGCGGTGGTCGTCTGCGATGCGTTCTCAGCCACGGTGCCGATCCTCCCACGGACCACTGACACTCCCCGCCCGGTGAGCGGAGCCGCCCGACGCGTCCGCCGGCGGGCGGGTCGCTGGTGATCCGGCTCACCCCGGTGACCGGGCCCGGTCCGTGATCAAACCTGATAGAACGCTGCCCATGGGAGAGTCAACGGCCACGCGTTTTCCGGCAGACATCATCGACCAGTGGGCAGGACTCGGCATCGACCTGCACGCGCTGTTCTCCGCCGGTGTGCTGGGGGAACGCATGGGTCTGCGCATCCTGGAGGCGTCCCCGGAGCGGGTCGTCGGGACGCTGCCGGTCGAGGGCAACACCCAGCCGTACGGGCTGCTGCACGGCGGCGCGTCCGCGGTGCTGGCGGAGACGCTGGCGTCGGTGGGCGCGATGCTGCACGCCGGGCCGAACAAGATGGTCGTGGGCGTGGATCTGAGCTGCACGCACCACCGGGGGGTGCGTTCGGGCGTCGTCACCGGGGTCGCGACGCCGGCGTACACGGGGCGGACCGCCGCCACGTACGAGATCGTCATCACCGACGAGCGGGACAAGCGGGTGTGCACGGCGCGGCTGACGTGCGCGCTGCGGCCCGCCGCCCAGCAGGGGCAGGCCCCCGACCAGGCGGCGGACCCGGCTCCGCCCGCCGCGTGACCTACTCGGGGACCTCGCCGAGGTAGGCGGCGCGGATCCGGGGGTCGGACAGCAGGGCGGGCGCGGCGTCGGCCATGACCACGGTGCCGGTCTCCAGCACGTAGCCCCGGTCGGCCAGTCGCAGGGCCTGGGAGGCGTTCTGCTCGACGAGCAGGAGCGTGGTGCCCTGGGCGTTGATCTCCTTGAGGATCTCGAAGATCTGCCGCACGATCAGCGGCGCGAGTCCCATGGAGGGCTCGTCCAGCAGCAGCAGTTCGGGCTTGCCCATCAGCGCCCGGCCGATGGCCAGCATCTGCTGCTCGCCGCCCGACAGGGTGCCGCTGACCTGCTTGCGCCGCCGCGCGAGCACCGGGAAGAGGCTGAACACCCGGTCCAGGTCGTCGGGGTCGGGGCGGCGCAGCCGGTACGCGCCCATCCGCAGGTTCTCCAGCACGGACATCCGGGCGAAGACCCGCCGCCCCTCGGGGACATGGCCGATGCCGAAGTGGACCAGTTCGTGCGACTTGATGCCGTCCACGCGCTCGCCGCGCAGCAGGACTTCGCCCGTGCGCGGCGCGAGCATCCCCGAAGCGGCCTTGAGGGTGGTCGACTTGCCGGCGCCGTTGGCGCCGAGCAGGGCGACCACCTCGCCCTCCGCGACGGTCAGGCTGATGCCCTTCAGCGCCTCGATGGCGCCGTAGCAGACGTGCAGGTCGCGCAGTTCGAGCAGTGCCCCGGCCGCGCCCGCCGCCTCCGGGGCCGGCCCGGTGTCCTTCTCCAGTCCGACGCCGCTCACGGCCGTTCCTCCTTCTCCGGCGACTTCTCCGGCGGACTCCCGGCGGACGGACCGGCGGACGGCCCGGCGTCGGTCTGTTCGGCGACCATGTCCGCGACCGCGGCCCGGTCCTCCTCGGCGGAGGCGCCGAGGTACGCCTCGATCACGGCCGCGTCCCGCTGGACCTGTGCCGGGGTGCCCTCGGCGATCTTCCTGCCGAAGTTCAGCACCACCACGCGGTCCGCGACCGACATCACCAGCTTCATGTCGTGCTCGATCAGCAGCACGCTCACGCCCAGTTCGGCGTTGATCCGCCGGATCAGGTGCTCCAGGTCCCGTTTCTCCGTCGGGTTGGTGCCCGCCGCCGGTTCGTCCAGGAGCAGCAGCTCCGGGTCGGTGGCCAGCGCCCGCGCGATCTCCAGACGCCGCTGCTCGCCGTAACTCAGCGACGACGCCAGCTCGTTGATCCGCTCTTCCAGGCCGACGAACGACAGCACCCGGTGGGCCTTCTCGTCGCCGGCCCGCTCGTCGCGGCGGGCGTTGGGCAGGCCGAGCATGATGGAGATCGCGTCCGTCCGCTGCCGGGTCTCGGCGGCGATCTTCACGTTCTCCAGCACGGTCAGCGCGCCGAACAGGCGGATGTTCTGGAACGTCCTGGCCACGCCGAGACGGCTCACCCGGTACGGCTTCCGGCCGCGCAGCTCGTGGGCGCCGCCGGTGCGCGAACGGAAGGTGATCGTCCCCTCCTGCGGCACGTACGCGCCGGTCAGGGAGTTGAACAGGGACGTTTTGCCCGCGCCGTTGGGGCCGATGACCGCCAGGATCTCGCCGCGGCCCATCCGCAGGGCCACGTCGTCCAGGCTGGTCAGGCCGCCGAAGCGCAGGGTGACGCCCGACGCGTCGAGCACGTCGTCGTCCGTCGTCGTCGCCTTCGCCGTCATCCCCGCTCACCTCCCGGCCGCGCGCCCAGCGCGTCCGCGCCCGAGACGCCTTCCCCGGCCATCCTCAGCTCCCGCTGCCGGCGCCGCGAGGGCAACAGGCCCTGCGGCCGGTAGATCATCATGATCACCAGCAGCGCGCCCAGATACATGTACCGGTCCTGGGGGTCCACCCGGTCCCGGAGGAACTGCGGCAGCCACACCAGGAACGCCGTGCCGACCAGCACGCCCGGGACGGAGCCCATGCCGCCGAACACGACGTACGACAGCGCCAGGATCGAGAAGAGCACCACGAACTGCTCGGGGTTCACGAACGCCTGCTTGCTGGCGTAGATCACCCCGGCGACGCCGGAGGTGGACGCGCCGATCGCGAACGCCAGCAGCTTGAACCGCACGGTGTTCACGCCCGTCGCCGCCGCGGCGACCTCGTCCTCGCGGATCGCGGTCCAGGCCCGGCCGACGCGCGAGTGCTCCAGCCGCAGGAAGAGGACGATGATCACCACGACGAAACCGAGCTGGATCCAGTAGTACGGCACCGGGTCCAGCGTCCAGTCGTACGACCAGAACCCGAGGTCGAGCGAGAAGCGGTCCAGGCCGTTGGCGCCGCGCGTGCCGCCGGTGAACTCGGCGTAGTTCTTGGCGACGAGGTAGACGATCTCGTGGAACCCCAGCGTCACGATGGCGAGATAGTCGCCGCGCAGCCGCAGCGTCGGCGCGCCCAGCAGGACGCCCGCGACCAGGCAGGTGACCACGGCCACCGGGATGACCAGGAAGTTGTTCAGCTCCACGGGCGGCTCGACGGGCAGGCCGCCGGTCCAGTACGCGGAGCTGTAGGCGCCGATCGCGAAGAACGCGATGAAGCCCAGGTCCAGCATGCCCGCCCACCCGATGACGACGTTCAGGCCGACGGCGAGCATGACGTACACGCCGATCTGGTCGACCAGCACCTGCTGCCAGAACGTCGTCACGGTCAGCGGCAGGACGATCAGCACCAGGAGCAGCGCGCCGAGCGCGCCCCACCGGTACCCGCGCCGCCCGAACAGCCGCCCCGACGTGGCGCGGACCGTCCGCGCCGGCCCGCCGGCCCGCTCCCGCAGGCGGGAGACGCCGCGTGCCACCGCGTCGTCGAAGAACTCCCGGATCAGCCAGACCGCCACCGCGATGCCGACCCACACGCCGACGCCGCCGCCCTTGAAGTTCTGCTCCAGGGCGTGGAACAGGTCGTTGCGCACGCCCTGTTCGCCGGTGACCTGCGCCATGAGCACGGCGAGCGCGAGCAGCGCGCCCAGCCGGCGCCACCGCGGCTGTTCGTACCACTTGCCCTTGCGGAGCCGGGCCGCCGCGGACAGCGGCGTCCGGGCCGCAGTCGCCGGAACGCCGCTCATGCCGTCCTCCCCACGCGCTCGCCCAGCAGGCCGGTCGGGCGGAACATCAGCACGAGCACCAGCACGGCGAACGCGCCCACGTACCGCCAGGCGTCGCCCCAGATCTCGACGGTGAACGACTCGACCACGCCGAGGGTCAGGCCGCCGAGCATGGCGCCGCGCACATTGCCGATGCCGCCGAGCACCGCCGCGGCGAACGCGGTGATGCCGGGCAGGAAGCCCATCGTGTAGTCGACCTGGAGATTGGTGCCGAACAGGA
Source organism: Streptomyces specialis (assembly GCF_001493375.1). GTDB lineage: Bacteria > Actinomycetota > Actinomycetes > Streptomycetales > Streptomycetaceae > Streptomyces > Streptomyces specialis. Next base: position 314,449 of record NZ_LN929894.1, on the reverse strand, counting down.
AACCGGCCACGCCGCCCATCAGGCCGCCGAGCACGAACGTCCGGGACACCACCTTGTCGATGTCCACGCCCATCAGCGCCGCGGCCTCCGGGTCCTGCGCCACCGCCCTGATGCCCGAGCCGAGTTTGGTGCGGTTCACGACCAGGTCGACGGTGAGCAGCATCAGCACACCCGCCAGCACGATGATGAGCTGGGTGACGCTGACGCCGGCGCCGAAGACCTCGAACAGCTTCTTGTTCTCGTACATCGTGGGCATCTTCATCGGGTACCGCCCGAACAGCTTGCCCGCGAGGTTGTAGAGGAAGAACGAGGCGCCGATCGCCGTCAGGAGGAAGACGAGGCGCGGGGCGTTGCGTCTGCGGAGCGGCTGGTAGGCGGCCTTCTCCAGGCCGAACGCGACGGCGCCGCCGAGGACGGCTCCGGCGCCCATGCCGAGCAGGACGTAGCCGGCCGACTGGAGTCCGGTGGGGCCGGCGGCCGGCTCCACGAGGGTCAGGGCGATGACACCGCCGAATCCGCCGGACATGAAGACCTCGCTGTGCGCGAAGTTCAGGAGCTGGAGCACGCCGTAGACGAGGGTGTAGCCGATGGCGATGACGGCGTAGAGCGAGCCGAGCACCACACCCAGGACGAGTACGTCCCAGATATCGGAAAGGGACATGGACTGACTCCCTTGGGGGAACGAGGGCGGGCCGGGGCCTGGTCCGGCGGGGGCTTTCGACGGGTCGCGCTCCGCCCCCGCCGGACCGGGACCGTCCGTCAGCCGATCAGCTCTTCGGTGCCACCCAGGTAGCCGATGACGCCGTCGGTGACCTGGTAGAAGAAGACCGCCTCGTTGGTGAACTCACCGGCGTCGTCGAAGGAGAACGACTTGGTGAGGCCCTGGTACTCGACCCCGGCGAGCGCCTGGTACAGCTCCTCGCGGCTGGGGTCACCGCCGAGTCCGGCGATCTGCTCGATGATCATGTTGGTGATGTCGTACGCCTCCGCCGAGTAGGTGCCCGGCGCCAGGCCGAACTCCGCCTCGTAGCGCTCGGCGAAGTCGGCGAGCCCCGGCTCCTCGGTCGCGTCGGTGCACGGGCAGGTGAGGTACCAGCCCTCGGTCGCGTCGCCGCCGAGGTTGACCAGTTCCTCGTCCTTGGAGCCGTCGCCGGAGATCCCGATGCCGTCGAAGCCGGCCTCGTCGAGACGGGTGGTGAACGGGCCGAGGGCCTCGTAGTAACCCGCGTAGATCAAGGCGTCCACACCGGATTCCACGACGCCGCGGGCGGCGTTGCCGTAGTCGACGGTCTCCTGCGGGACGTGCTGGCGCTGGACGTCGAGACCGGCCTCCTCCAGGCTCGCCACGGCGACATCGGAGAGGCCCTCGCCGTACGGGGTCACGTCGTCGATCACCATCACGCTGTCCACGCCGTCCTGGGCGGCGAGGAAGTCCGCCATCGCGGCGCCCTGGGCGTTGTCGTTGGGCACGGCGCGCAGGAAGGTGCCGAACTCCTGCTCGGTGAGCGTGGGGTTGGTCGCGGAGGGCGTGACCGCGGCGAGTCCGGCCTGGCCGTAGAGCGGGGCGGAGATCTCGGTGGGACCGGAGAAGGCGGGACCGACGACCGCCACCACGTCCGTGTCGTCGATGGCGCTCTGCGCCGCGGCCGTGGCCTCGGTCTCCGAACCCTGGTCGTCCGCCGCGAAATACTCCAGCTCGAAATCGTAATCACCGGACGCATTGGCCTCGTTGATCGCGAGCTGGACGCCGCGTTCCATGTTCTCCCCCAGGCCGACATTCTGGCCGGAAAGGGGGCCTTGATAAGCGATCTTGATGGTCGAACCACCGTCGTCACTACTGCAACCGGTGAGCAACAGGCCGCCGACCGCGACGGGTATCGCGAGCCTCACGATGTTTTTGTTGGGCACTTCGAGAACCCCCTGGAGCGAGCCAGACGTGTCGTCACCGCACAGCTCCTATGTGCATACGGCACACCGGTGCGGCGTGCAGCGGAATCTATTGCCAGAGGAGCTGCTCGAACACACCGCCGCGACAGATGTGATCGCCTCGTGACCTCCGGTACACGCCGGTAACAGAACATGGGGCACCGGTGAGCGGACGATCCGGACAAGACCCGCTCATCCCGGACCCCGGGCCCTCCGCACAAGCAAAGCGCGCCCGGACACATGTCCCGGGCGCGCTCCGGCGGCTCGCGCGCCGTCGGGCGCGCGGCTTCCGTCGTTACTTCTGCTGTTGTTTCTGGCGCTTTTCCTCGGCGTCCTGGATCACGGCCTCGGCGACCTGGTGCATGGACAGGCGGCGGTCCATCGAGGTCTTCTGGATCCACCGGAAGGCGGCGGGCTCGTTGAGGCCGTACTGCGTTTGCAGGATGCTCTTGGCGCGGTCCACGAGCTTGCGGGTCTCCAGCCGCTGGGCGAGATCCGCGACTTCCTGGGTGAGGGTCTTCAGCTCGTTGAAACGGGAGACGGCGATCTCGATGGCGGGGACCACGTCGCTCTTGCTGAAGGGCTTCACCAGATAGGCCATGGCGCCCGCGTCCCGGGCGCGCTCGACGAGATCGCGCTGGGAGAAGGCGGTCAGCATCAGGACGGGCGCGATGGTCTCGCCGGCGATCTTCTCGGCGGCGGAGATGCCGTCCATGACGGGCATCTTCACATCGAGGATCACCAGGTCGGGAGTGAGTTCACGGGCCAGCTCGACGGCGCGCTGGCCGTCGCCCGCCTCCCCGACGACGGTGTACCCCTCCTCTTCGAGCATCTCCTTGAGGTCGAGACGGATGAGGGCCTCGTCCTCGGCGATGACGACACGGGTGACGGTGGGCGGGACATGAGCGATGTCCGCCGCGCCGGAGGGTTCCGCCGGCGCGGTGGGCTCGTCGGGGACGTCGGGGGTGCTCACGATGCTCCTGTCGTTTCTGCCAGGTGGGGGCATCAATGAGAGTACTAGTCACCACCACCGGGGAAGCCGCTAGACTGACCGGGCGCCGCCGGAGCCGGGTTGGTGGAACGGCATACACGGAGGTCTCAAACACCTCTGCCCGTGAGGGCTTGCGGGTTCGAATCCCGCACCCGGCACTTTCTGTTCATTCGGGGGCTTTTGCCCCGACCGGGGCGCCGACCGGTGCGCCGCCCCTGTGACGATGCGCACAGAGCGGCCCCCGGGCTCAGCGGGGCCCGTCGTCCTCGCCGACGTGGTGGACGCGCACCAGGTTCGTCGTGCCGGGCGTGGAGGGCGGCGAGCCGGCCGTCATCACCACGAGTTCGCCCCGCAGACAGCGGCCGAGTCCCAGCAACTGCTCGTCCATCTGGGCCACCATCTCGTCGGTGGTCCGGACGGTCGGCGCCAGGTGGCTCTCCACGCCCCAGGTCAGCGTGAGCTGCGCGTGGGTCGCCGGGTCGGGCGTGAACGCGACGACCGGGATCGGCGAGCGGTACCGGGAGAGGCGGCGGGCGGTGTCGCCGCTCTGGGTGAAGGCGACCAGCAGCCGGGCCCCGAGGAAGTCCCCGATCTCGGCGGCGGCGCGGGCCACGGCGCCGCCCTGGGTGCGGGGCTTGCCGCTCTCGGTGAGCGGCGTCAGGCCGCGGGCGAGGATCTCCTCCTCGGCCGCGACGACGATGCGGCTCATCGTGCGGACGGTCTCCAGCGGGTAGCGGCCGACGCTGGTCTCGCCGGAGAGCATCACGGCGTCGGTGCCGTCGAGCACGGCGTTGGCGACATCGGACGCCTCGGCGCGGGTGGGCCGGGAGGACTCGATCATCGAGTCCAGCATCTGGGTGGCGACGATGACCGGCTTGGCGTTGCGCTTGGCGAGCTGGATGGCGCGCTTCTGCACCATCGGCACGTCCTCCAGGGGGACTTCGACGCCCAGGTCGCCGCGCGCGACCATGATGCCGTCGAAGGCGTCCACGATGCTCTGGAGGTTCGCCACCGCCTGGGGCTTCTCGACCTTGGCGATGACCGGCAGGAAGCGGCCCTCCTCGGCCATGACGCGGTGGACGTCCTTGATGTCGTCGCCGCTGCGGACGAAGGACAGCGCGATCACGTCCACCCCGGTGCGCAGGGCCCAGCGCAGGTCGTCGATGTCCTTGGTGGACAGGGCGGGGACGGAGACGGCCACGCCGGGGAGGTTGAGTCCCTTGTTGTCGGAGACCAGGCCGCCTTCGACGACGCGGGTGCGGACGTCGGAGCCCTCGACGGCGACGACCTCCAGGGCCACGCGGCCGTCGTCCACGAGGATGCGCTCACCGGGGGACACGTCGGCGGGCAGGCCCGCGTACGTGGTGCCGCAGCGATTGTGGTCACCGGCGACTTCGTCGGTGGTGATGACGAATTCGTCACCGTTTTCGAGCAGGACCGGGCCTTCGCGGAACGTGCCGAGCCGGATCTTCGGCCCCTGGAGGTCGGCCAGAATTCCGACGCTCCGCCCCATTTCCCGGGCGGCGCGGCGCACACGCCGGTACCGCGACTCGTGGTCGGCGTGGCCGCCATGGCTCAGATTGAGCCGCGCCACGTCCATACCCGCCTCGACCAGCGCTGCGATGCGCTCGTATGAGTCGGTGGCGGGACCAAGTGTGCAAACGATTTTCGCTCGGCGCATACCGACAACCCTAGGAGTTACCAACCAGTAGAGAGATATCGGAAAGCGACCACACGGCGGCCATCTTTTAAAGAGACGTCCACAAGTCGAAAATGAGCGGGGGGCCGCTCTTTTGAGCTTTCCGGGAGCCCCGATAGCGGAGCCGGTGAACCCCTGTGGAGGAGACAGATGCCCGGTCCCGGACGCCCGAAACCGCGACCGCCCGCCGGCTAGGCGCGGCGCGTGCGGGAATCCCAGGTCTCGCGGGCGTCGAGGAGTTCGTCCCAGTGCTCGGCGGACCAGGCGCAGGCGGCGGCGAGGGGGGCGAGCGTGCTGCGGCCCAGCGGCGTCAGGGCGTACTCGACGCGCGGCGCCGGTCCGGCGTGGGCGGTGCGGCTGACCAGGCCGTCGCGTTCCAGTGAACGCAGGGTCCGGGTGAGGACCTTGGGCGTCACGCGGCGCAGCGGGACACGCAGCTCGGAGAAACGCCGGGGGCCGTCCTCCAGACAACGGATGATCAGCGCGGCCCACTTGTCGCCGAACCGGAACGGCAGCAGCCCGGACGGGCACAACTCGTCGAACATGTCCGGTTCCAGCGGTCGCCTCATGCCCCCGAGCCTAACTCCGGCCCTGTCAGGTATCCCTCGGGAAACCGGCCTCCCCGTTACGGTCCGGGCCGGGAGGTAACACATGAGCGAGATCGTGGTGTTCGGAGCGGGCGGCCGGGCCGGCCGGCAGGCCGTCGCGGAGGCGCTGCGGCGCGGGCACGGGGTGACGGCGGTGGTCCGTGACCCCGCGAAGTACGCGGAGTCGGCGCACGAGGGGGCCCGGCTGGTGGCCGGGGACGTCACGGATCCGGCGGGCGTCGCGGCGGCGGTCGCGGGCCGGGACGCGGTGATCCACGCGGCGGCCGTGTACGGCGCGGGCACGGACCCCGGCGCGTTCTTCCCCGGTGCGGCGCGGGCGTTGCTCGCGGGGATCAGGGCGGACGGCGGCACGGCGCGGCTGGTCGTGGTCGGCCTCTCGTCGTTCCTGACGGACGCGTCGGGGGTCCGGCTGATGGACGCGCCCGGCTTTCCCCGGGAGTTCGCGCCCTTCTGCCGGGCCCACGAGGCGGGGCTGACCGTGCTGGCCGAGGAGGGCGGCGACGTGGACTGGGTGTACGCGAGCCCGGCCGGTGACTTCGACCACGGGGGCGGAAGAACCGGCCGGTACCGGGTCGTTGGGCACGGCGACGCGGATGCCCGCGTCTCCTACGCGGACTTCGCCGTCGCCCTGCTCGACGAGGCGGCCGACGCGCCCCGGCATCGCGGGACGCATCTGGCCGTCACCGGCTGATCACCCGCAACGCCCGCCGCAGGTCGTCCAGTTGGTCGGCCAGCACGCGGCGCAGCGCCGGGGTCGGCCCGTCCGGCCCCCCGGCGGCCAGGCATTCCTCACCGAGCCGGAGCGTCTCCGGCTCGGTGAAGCCCCGGGGGAACGCCCACCGGCCGACCGCCATGGCCAGCGAGTGGCCCCGGCGGGCGGCCAGGGCGGTGGCGGCCGGGAAGTACCGGGCGACGTAGGGGGCGAGGACGTCGCGCTGCTCGGGGTGCCAGAAACCTTCGGCCGTGGCGATGAACAGGTAGTTCGACAAGCGGTCCGCCGGGTCGAACATCGCGTTCCAGGCGGCCTCCTTCGCGGCCGGGTCGGGCAGCGCGGCACGGCAGCGGGCCGCGCTCTCCTCGCCCGTGGCGGTGGGGTCGCGGTCGGCCTCCGCCCGGATCTCCGCCTCGGTGGTGGCGCCGAGGACGGCGAGGCGGTGCAGGACGTTCCAGCGCAGCTCGGGGTCCAGGGCCGGGCCGCCGGGCACCGTTCCCGCCTTCCACCAGGCGCGCAGTTCGTCGGGCGCGGTGGCCGAGCCGATGGCGGCGCGGGCGGCGATCAGGCGGCGGGCCGGATCGGTGACGTCGGGGCCGAGCAGGCGCCGGGCGAGCCCGGACAGGGTCTCCAGGGCGGCGGGGCGGCGTTCCGGGGCGAGGAAGAGGTCCGCGATCCGGCCGCGCGCGAAGGCCAGCACGCCCTGGACGATGGCGGTGGACGGCTCGTCCTTCAGGTGACGGGCGGCGGTCTCCAGGTAGGCGGCGGGGTCGAGTTCGCCGTCGCGGACCATGTCGCGGGCCGCGTTCCACACGACGGTGCGGGTGAGGGCGTCGGGCAGCGTGGACAGGGTGCGCCGCGCGGTGTCCCACGAGGCGGGGTCGAGGCGGACCTTGGCGTAGGTGAGGTCGCCGTCGTTGACGACGAGGAGGGCCGGGCGCGGGCCGGGGAAGGCGTGCTCGGTGACCGAGGCGGTGGCGGTGGCGGGCGCGTCGGACGCGGCCAGTTCGATGTCGTGGCGCGCGCCGGGGGTGGCGCGTTCGGCGTCACCGGTGCCGGTCGTTCCGTAGGTGCCCAGGAGCAGCCGGTGGGGGCGGCCTCCGGTGTGGGTCAGGCGCAGGGTCCAGCCGTCGGCGGTGTCCGTGACCTCGGGGGTGAGGGTGTCGGGGCCGCTGGTGCGCAGCCAGGCGTCGGCCCAGGCGGGGACCGGGCGGCCGGAGGCGCGGGCCATGGAGTCGATGAAGTCGGCCAGGGTGGCGTTGCCGAAGCGGTGGCGGGCGAAGTGGTCGTTGATCCCGGCCAGGAAGTCGGCCTCGCCGAGCCAGGTCTGGCTCTTTTATAAACATCTCCGAGCCCACGAGCCAGGGAGAAAACTCGGAGGCCGGCTTTTGCTTGGAAAAAAACGAAAACGCACATTGGCCGTCGAAGTTGAGCCAGGCGGACGCGGTGTCGGGCACGGCGTCGGGGGCGGGGGCGACGGGGTGCGTGGAGGGGCGCTGGTCCGCCTCGTAGCCCCACGCCTTGCGGCTGAGGGCGAACTCCGTCCACGGCCGGTGGCCGGTGGCCTCGGTGAGGACCTGGTAACCCATGTACTCGGCGAAGGACTCGTTGAGCCAGATGTCGTCCCACCAGCGGAGGGTGACCAGGTCGCCGAACCACATGTGGGCCATCTCGTGGGCGATGACGACGCCGCGGGTCTCGCGCTCGGTGTCGGTGACGGCGGAGCGGTACACGAAGTCGTCGCGGAAGGTGACCAGTCCGGGGTTCTCCATGGCGCCCGCGTTGAACTCCGGGACGAACGCCTGGTCGTAGGAGTCGAACGGGTAGGGCTCGTCGAAGATCTCGTGGTACCGGTCGAAGCAGCGGCGGGTGATGTCGAGGATCTCCTCGGCGTCCTTGTCGAGGTGCTCGGCGAGCGAGCGCCGCACATGGATGCCGAACGGGAGGCCCGCGTGCTCGGTGGTCACCGAGTGGTAGGGCCCGGCGGCGACGGCCATCAGGTAGGTGCTGATCGGCGGCGTCGTCGCGCACCGCCAGCGGCCCGGCTCGCCGGCCACGGGGGTGGCGACGCCGTTGGCCAGCACGGTCCAGTCGGCGGGCGCGGTGACGGTGACGTCGAACGCGGCCTTCAGGTCCGGCTGGTCGAACGCGGCGAAGACCCCCGGGGCCTCCGACAGGCAGCACATCGAGTACAGGTAGGTGAGGCCGTCGGCCGGGTCGGTGAAGCGGTGCATGCCCTCGCCGGTGCGGGAGTACGGCATGTCGGCGGTGACGCGCAGCTCGTGGTCGCCCGCGGCCAGCCCGGTCAGCGGCAGCCGACCGTCGGCGAGCGCGGCCGGGTCGAGGGCGCGGCCGTCGAGGGTGACGCCGTGCAGCGCGACGGGCCGCAGCTCGACGAAGGTGTCGCCGCCCTGACGCGCCGAGAAGCGGATGACGGTGGTCGAGGCGAACGTGGCGTCGCCGCGCGTGAAGTCGAGGTCGATCGCGTAGCCCTGGACGTCGAGGAGACGGGCGCGGGCTTCCGCTTCGGGGCGTGTCAGAGGGGGCATGGGGGCCATGGTGCCCCAGAGGCGCGGCGGCGCGCACGCGAGGTGCGCCGCCGGGTGCGTCAGTGCTCGGCGGTGGTGCGGCCGGCGAGGGTCTCGTGGTGCCGGATCACCTCGGCGATGATGAAGTTGAGGAGCTTCGCCGCGAAACCGGGGTCGAGGTTGGCGTTCTCGGCGAGCTGCCGCAGCCGGGCGATCTGCCGCGCCTCGCGGGCGGGGTCGGCGGCCGGGAGGGCGTGTTCGGCCTTCAGACGGCCGACGCGCTGGGTGCACTTGAAGCGTTCGGCGAGCATGTGGACGACGGCGGCGTCGATGTTGTCGATGCTCTCCCGGAGCTGCCTCAGCTCCGTGCGCACTGCGTCGTCAAGGTCGTCGATGCGGGTCATGAGGGTCACCTTATGCCGCGGCCGTGAGCGGCACGCTCCCGCGTTCCGCCGCTGACCGTACGGATCCGGCCGAATCCGTACCGTCGCCCCGGCGGCGTCCGGACGGTCCGGACGGCCCGGTCAGGCGCCGGTGTCCTGACGGGCGAGCCACAGCTCGATCAGCCGCTCCTGCTGCTCCGAGCTGATCCCGGTCACCTTCAGCACGTCGGTGCCGAAGCTGATCTCCACCGACCGGCCCGCGTCGCGGGCCGCCCAGCGGCGGACCGCCGCGACGACCGCGCGCAGCCCGGCGGTGACACCCATCCGGACCAGCAGCCCGCCGGCCACCGCGCCGAGGCCCTTGGCGCCGTCGGGCAGGTCCGCCTCCTCCAGCGGGTCCACGGCCTCGACATCGAGGTCCAGCAGCTCCACCCGCAACCCGCGCGCCTGCTCGGCCAGTTCCTCCGGGTCCGCCTCCGCGTCACCGGCGCCCGTCACCCGCAGTACGACCGACTCCGTCGCGCCCATCGACTTCCCCCTCTGTCGCCGTCCTCGCCGTCATGCCGTCATCGCCGTTCAGGGACCGACCAGTCTTCCACAGCCGGTCAGCGGCGCAGCAGGCGCAGCGTCTCCCCGCGTTCGTTGAAGACCCAGGACGCCCCGGGGTCCAGTTCGATCGCCCGGTCGAGGTCCGCGAGGGCCTCCGTGTAACGGCGCAGCATGCGGAACACGATGCCGCGCTGCGCGAAGAGCCACGCCTCCCCCGACTCCAGCAGGACGGCGCGGTTGAGATTGACCAGCGCCTCGTCCAGGCGGCGGAGCTGACGGAGCGTCAGGCCGCGGCGTCCCCAGGCCGTGTAGTGGTCGGGGTCCAGCTCCAGCGCGTGGTCGAAATCCTTCAGTGCCTGGTCGAACTCCCTGCGCGAGCGCTGGGCCTCGCCCCGCTCGGTGTACAACCACGCGTCCTTCGGGTCCAGTTCGATCGCCCGGTCGGCGTCGGCCAGCGCCTGGTCGTACTGGTGCAGGAAGCGGCGCGTCACGCTCCGCTGGCAGAACAGCCACGCCTCCCCGGACTCGACCGCGATGGCGCGGTCCAGATCGGCCAGCGCCTCCTCGTAACGCCCCAACTGGCGCAGGGCCATGCCCCGCCTGCCGAGCGCGAGGTAGTCCTCCGCGTCCAGCTCCAGCCCGCGGTCGAAGTCCTTCAGCGCCCGGTCGAACTCCCTGCGGTTCCGCATCAGCTCGCCGCGCTCGGTGAACAACCAGCCGTCTTCCGGCCCGAGTTCGATGGCCCGGCCCACGTCCGACAGCGCCTCGTCGTACCGCTGGAGAAGCCGGTACACCACGCTTCGCTGGCCGAACAGCCACGCCTCTCCCGACTCCAGTCCGATGGCGCGGTCCAGATCGACCAGGGCCTCCTCGTAACGCCCCATCTGGCGCAGGACCACGGCCCTGCGGCCGACCGCCGAGTGGTCGTCGGGGTCGAGTTCGACGGCACGGGTGAGGTCGGCGAGCGCCCGTTCGTACGGGCGCGCGTCGTCCGGCCCTTCCTCACCGCCGGGTTCCGCGGGCGCGTCGCTCCCGGGGCCGTCCGGCCGCCAGGTGTCGGGGGCGGCGGCCAGGGCGGCGCGGGCCGCGCGGGCGACGGAGGGGACATCGGTGTCCGCGACCCGGACCAGCGCGAGCCGCGCGGCGAGGGCGCGGGCCGGGTCGTCGTGCAGGAGCCACTCGCCGAGCGCGGTGACGGCACCGGCCCGCACGGCCGGGTGGGGACTCTCCAGGGCGAGGCCGAGCCCGTCGGGCAACTCGGCGGGCACCACCGGGATTCCGGCGGGGTTCCGGGCGAGCCAGATGCTGCCCTCGGCGCCGTAGAGCCAGCGCTGCGGCGTCTGTTCCGCGCCGTGCGCGCCGACGTGCGCGGCGGCGTAGGCGTAGGCGTCCTCGACGGACACCAGGCCGTCGAGGTCGGTGTCGGCGTCGCCGGTGCGCAGCCCCTCGACGAGGCCGGTGGTGAACACCGAGCCCGCGGGGGCGGCGGTGCCCGGGAGGGGCTCTCCCTCGAACGAGTACTCCCCCGCCCGGGAAGCGGTCAGCACCACGCGTCCGCGGCCGTGTCCCACCAGGCGCCGTTCCAGGCCGAGGGCGTCCTCGCCCTTGGCGCCGCCTCGGGCGAACGCGCCGCTGAAACAGCAGTCCAGGACGAGGATCTGGCGCCGGGCGCGGCAGCCGTCGAGGAGGCTCGTCAGCCAGTCCGCCTCCAGGCCGGTGGCCGCCAGCAGGTTCTTGCGGGTGTCGGAGGCGGCGAAGTACAGCCTGCCGCGCCGGTCGAGCACGCCGTGGCAGGACAGATAGACGAGGACCAGGTCGTCGGTGCCGCGGCCGGTGACGAACTCCTCGACGGCGACGCGGAGTCGCTGCACGCCGGGGTCGCGCAGCGAGGTGACGTCGAAGCCGCCGACCCGGGGGTCGCCCAGCACGCCCGCGAGGGCCACCGCGTCCTGGGCGGGGGCGCGCAGCCGGGCCAGCGCGGGGTCGTCATAGGCCGACGTGGCGATGATCAAGGCCGCCCGAGGACCAACGGGCAGCTCGGGAGCCGGTGTTCTGACGGGCAAGCCACACCTCGTAGTCGCTCGCGGGGCCAGTCAGTCTCTCACAGCGGCCGGGCCGGCTCGTCAGCGGATCGCGCCGGCCGCCAGGCCCCCCGCCAGCCGGCGCTGGACCAGGACGAAGAAGATCAGGACCGGCAGGGTGATCAGCGTCGAACCGGCCATCACCGCACCCCAGTCGGTGGAGTACTCGCCGAAGAAGCGGTGCAGGCCCACGGCCGCCGTGTACATGGTGTCGTCCTGCATGAAGACGAACGCGAAGACGAACTCGTTCCAGGCGACGATGAACGCGAAGACGCCGGTGGCGACCAGGCCGGGCGCGACCAGCGGCAGCAGCACCGAGCGGAACATCCGCCACCAGCCGCAGCCGTCGAGATAGGCGGCCTCCTCGATCTCCTCCGGCACCGCCGCGACGAAGCCGCGCAGGATCCAGATCGCGAAGGGCAGGGAGAACGCGAGGTAGACGACGGTCAGGCCGAGCAGGCTGTTGAGCAGTTCCAGGTCCCGCATCTGGAGGAACAGCGGGATGACCAGTGCTTCCAGCGGCACCATCTGCACGACGAGGATCATCACCAGCATCTGGGTGCGCAGCCGGAAGCGGAAACGGGCCACGGCCGTCGCCGCGAACAGCGCGAGCAGGCCCGACAGCACCACCGTACCGAGGCCCACGATCGCCGAGTTGGTGAGATAGCGGCCGAACTCGCCGGTGTCCAGCACGTACCGGAAGTGGTCGAGGGTGAAGCCGGAGGGCAGCACGTCCGCACCCCGGTGGTCCGCCTCCGGGTCGAAGGCGGAGCTGACCATCCAGTAGACGGGGAACAGCGTGAACGCCAGCAGCGCGGCCACGGCGATCCCCAGTCCCACGCGTCCGGCGGGCGTCGTGCGGGTCACAGCTCGTCCCTCTCCCTCGACAGCACCTTGACGTAGACGACCGTGACGGCCAGCAGCAGCAGCGTCAGCAGGACGGCGACGGCCGATCCCATGCCGTAGTCGTTGCGCCGGAAGGACTCCACGTACGACCAGACGCCGAGGTTGAGGACGTCCGGGTTGGAGCCGGAGCCGCCGGGCATCAGGTAGACCTGCGCGAAGACCTTGAAGTCCCAGATGGTGGACAGGATGACGACGATCAGGAACACCGGCCTGATGGTGGGCACGGTGATCCGCCAGAACCGCTGCCAGGCCCCGGCGCCGTCCATCAGGGCCGCCTCCGGCAGCTCCCTCGGGATGGTGAGCAGCGCCGCGTAGACGGTGATGGCGACGAACGGGAAGCCGTGGTGGACCACGTTCAGCGTGGCGATGGCGTAGAACGACCAGCGGTCGGTGAACCAGTTGGTCTCGCGCGGCTCGATCAGGCCCGCGCCGTCCAGGCCGCCGGAGACGACGCCGTCGAGGGGGTCGAAGATCCAGATCCACACGTAGGTGCCGGTCACCGCGGGCATGGCCCAGGCCGTCATGATCACGCTGGAGCAGATCAACCGCCAAGTGCGGCCCAGCCGTTGGAGAAGCAGGGCGACCAGCGTCCCCACCACCAGGGTGAGGACGACGCAGGTTCCGGCGAACAGGACGGTGTTGGGCAGGACCTGCCGCCACAGGAAGGAATCCCCGAGGATCTCCCGGTAGTTGTCGAGACCTGTGTAGTCGGTCGCGCCGGTGTTCAGCTCCCGCAGCCCGTAGTCCTGGAACGACAGCGTCACCACCCGCACCAGCGGCCAGAACAGCAGCACGGCCAGCACCAGCAGGGCCGGGGCCAGGAGCAGCCACGGCCGCAGGGCGCGCGTCCGCGCCGCGCGGCGGGCGGGCGCGGTGGCGCGGGCCGGGAGCTTCGCCGGGTCAGCCGCCAAAGGTCTCGTCCATGGCCGCGGCGGCCTCGTCGGCCGCTTCCCGCACGGACTGGTCACCGGCCAGGATGGACTGGAGCATGCCCTGGACGACCTGCTCACCCTGGATCTGGCCGTACAACTCGGTCACCGGGAGGCCGGTGCCCGCCTCCAGCATCTGTTCCGCGAACGGCGCGACCAGCGGGTCGTTCGCGGCCTGGACCTCCTCCAGCAGCGACTGCTGTCCGGGGAAGTACCCGGACTGCTCGGCCCAGGCCGCTGCGTGCTCGCCGGTGGTCATCATCCGGATGAGTTCCCAGGCGAGTTCGGGTTCGTCGCTGGTGAACTCGCCGAGGAGCGAGCCGCCGACGAACGACGGGCTGTAGCCGCCGTCCGGGCCGGGGATCGGCACCACACCGATCCGGTCGGCCCAGCCCGGGTCGTCGGCCAGCAGGGTGTTCACCGTCCAGTTGCCGGAGATGATCATGGCGGCGTCGCCGTTCTGGAAGCTCTCCAACTGGTCGGTCTCCAGCCAGGTTTCCGCCGCCGAGACCGACAGGCCGTCCTCGGTGGCGAGCGAGGTGTAGAACTCGATGCCCGCCACGGCCTCCGGCGAGTTGATCACCGAGCGCCACTCGCCGTCCCCGGTCCGCTCGGCGATCTCGCCGCCCGCGCCCCAGATGAACGGATCGACGCCGTACTCGCTGCCGCCGATGACCGGGAAGGGGATCATGTCCGGCTCCAGATCGGCCAGCCGCAGCGCCACGTCCCGTAACTCGTCCCAGGTGGTGGGCGGTTCGAGACCGTGTTCGGCGAAGACGTCCGCGCGGTACATCAGCGCGCGGACACCCGCGTACCACGGCATGCCGTACACCGCGCCGTCCACCGTGGCCGCCTCGTACAGGCCCGGCACGAGGTCGTCGCCGAGCCCGTCGGCCTCGATGTTCCCCGCGAGGTCGGTCAGCGCCCCCGCCGCGCCGAACTCCGGTGCCCAGGTGGTGCCGATCTCCGCGACGTCCGGCAGCTCGCCGCCCGCGATCGCGGTGGTGAACCGGTCATGGGCGTCGGCCCACTGGATGAACTGCACGTCGAGGCGCGCGCCCGTCCGCTCGGTGAACGCCGCCTCCAGCTCCTCGGCGTACGGCCCGGCGTCCGGATTGGTGCCTTCCATGATCCAGACTTCGAGCGTGGTGACGTCGTCGCCGCCGCCGTCGCCGCAGGCCGTGAGCGCGCCGAGGGAGAGCACGGCCGCGCCCGCGACCAGCCGCCGCGTCCGCGCGAGGGGGGAACGTCTCCTGGCAGTGGGGGAATTCCGCATGACCAGTCCCGTCTGTGAGGTCCGCAGACATCGCGCCGGCTGAGCGTCGATTGTGACAGCGCGGCGTTCACCCGGACCAGAGCGTGACATCACGGAACGGCACCGTTTGTGGGCTGGACCTCTGGCGGTCCGCCGGGGCGCGACGCGGGCGCGCGGACGAACGCGGCGCCCGCCCCCCGGTCGGAACGGGGGGCGGGCGCCGCGTCACAGGGAGTCCGCACGCCGTTGTGCGGACCGTCTCGGGGCCGGGCTCAGACCGCCAGCGCGCGGTCGGTCGGCCGGACCGGGTAGGGCAGGGTGCTCTGGCCGGTCAGGTAGCGGTCCACACCGCGGGCGGCGGCGCGGCCCTCCGCGATGGCCCAGACGATGAGCGACTGGCCGCGCCCGGCGTCACCCGCCACGAACACGCCGTCCACGTTGGTGGCGTACTCGGCGTCCCGCGCGATGTTGCCGCGCTCGTCCAGGGCGAGACCGAACTGCTCGACCAGCCCGTTCTCCTGGTCGGTGCCGGTGAAGCCCATGGCCAGCGTGACGAGTTGGGCCGGGATGCGCCGCTCGGTGCCCGGCTTCTGCGTCAGCTTCCCGGCCACGAACTCGACCTCGACCAGGTGCAGCCACTGCACGTTGCCGTCCTCGTCGCCCTCGAAGCGGGTGGTGGAGACGGAGTAGACCCGCTCGCCGCCCTCCTCGTGGGCCGAGGTGACCTTGAACGTCATCGGGAACGTCGGCCACGGCTGGTTGGCCGGCCGGTCCTCGCCCGGCCTGGGCATGATCTCCAACTGCGTGACGGAGGCCGCGCCCTGCCGGTGCGCGGTGCCCACGCAGTCGGCTCCCGCGTCGCCGCCGCCGATGACGACCACGTGCTTGCCCTCGGCGGAGATGGGCGCGGTGATGAAGTCGCCCTCCTGCACCTTGTTGGCCAGCGGCAGGTACTCCATCGCCTGGTGGATGCCCTTGAGTTCACGGCCCGGCACCGGCAGGTCCCGCGCGGTGGTGGCGCCGGCGGCGATGACGACCGCGTCGTACCGCTTGCGCAGCTTCGCCGCGTCGGTGTCCCGGCCGACCTCCACGCCGGTGCGGAACTTGGTGCCCTCTGCGCGCATCTGCTCGATGCGGCGGTTGATGTGCCGCTTCTCCATCTTGAACTCGGGGATGCCGTACCGCAGCAGCCCGCCGATCCGGTCCGCGCGCTCGTACACCGCGACCGTGTGGCCGGCCCGGGTGAGCTGCTGCGCGGCGGCCAGTCCGGCCGGGCCCGAGCCGATGACGGCCACGGTCTTGCCCGACAGGCGCTCCGGCGGCTGCGGGGTGACCGAACCGGCCTCCCACGCCTTGTCGATGATGGTGACCTCGACGTTCTTGATGGTCACCGCGGGCTGGTTGATGCCCAGCACACAGGCCGACTCGCACGGTGCCGGGCACAGCCGCCCGGTGAACTCCGGGAAGTTGTTCGTGGCGTGCAGCCGCTCGCTGGCCGCCTGCCAGTCGCCCCGGTAGGCGAAGTCGTTCCACTCGGGGATCAGGTTCCCCAGCGGACAGCCGTTGTGACAGAACGGGATGCCGCAGTCCATGCAGCGCCCGGCCTGCTTGCTGATGATCGGCAGCAGCGAGCCCGGAACGTACACCTCGTTCCAGTCCCTGACCCGCTCGCCGACGGGGCGGCTCCTGGCGCCCTCGCGCTGGGTGGTCAGAAAGCCTTTGGGATCAGCCATGGGTCGCCGCCTCCATCATCTTCTCGTGGGTCTCGGACTCGGAGAGTCCCGCCCGCTCGGCGGCGTCCTTGGCGGCGAGCACGGCCTTGTACGTGGTGGGCATGATCTTGCTGAAACGGGCGAGGGCCGCTTCCCAGTCCTTCAGGAGCTTCCCGGCGACGGTGGAGCCCGTCTCCTCGGCGTGGCGGCGGACCAGCTCGTGCAGCCACTCCGCGTCGGCCGCGTCCGGCTCCTCGACCTTGACGAACTCGGTATTGACGTTCGCCGGGTCCAGGTCGATGACGAACGCGACGCCGCCGGACATGCCGGCCGCGAAGTTGCGCCCGGTCGTGCCCAGCACCACGGCCCGGCCACCCGTCATGTACTCGCAGCCATGGTCGCCGACACCCTCGGCGATCACGGTCGCGCCCGAGTTCCGGACGCAGAACCGCTCGCCGACCCGGCCGCGCAGGAAGATCTCGCCGCCGGTCGCGCCGTAGGCGATGGTGTTGCCCGCGATGGTGGAGAACTCCGGCAGGTGGTCGGCGCCCCGGTCCGGCCGGACGATCAGCCGGCCGCCCGACAGGCCCTTGCCGACGTAGTCGTTGGCGTCGCCCTCCAGCCGCAGCGTGACACCGCGCGGCACGAACGCGCCGAACGACTGCCCCGCCGAGCCGGTGAAGGTGATGTCGATCGTGTCGTCCGGCAGACCGGCGCCACCGAACTTCTTCGTCACCTCGTGGCCCAGCATCGTGCCGACCGTGCGGTTGATGTTGCGGACCGCGATCTGGGCGCGGACCGGCTGCGCCTCCTCCGGGGTGGCAGCGGACAGCGCGTCCGCCGACAGCCGGATCAGCTCGTTGTCCAGTGCCTTGGCCAGGCCGTGGTCCTGCTCGGTCACCCGGTGGCGGGGGGCGTCCTCGGGCAGCTCGGGCACGTGGAGCAGCGGGGCCAGGTCCAGGCCCTGCGCCTTCCAGTGGTTCACCGCCCGCGTCACGTCCAGCAGCTCGGCGCGGCCGACGGCCTCCTCCAGCGTGCGGAAGCCCAGCTCGGCCAGCAGCTCGCGGACCTCCTCCGCGATGAACTCGAAGAAGTTCACCACGAACTCCGGCTTGCCGGTGAACCGTTCACGCAGCACCGGGTTCTGGGTGGCGATACCGACCGGGCAGGTGTCCAGGTGGCACACCCGCATCAGGACGCAGCCCGCCACGACCAGCGGCGCGGTCGCGAAGCCGAACTCCTCGGCGCCCAGCAGCGCCGCGATCAGCACGTCGCGCCCCGTCTTGAGCTGGCCGTCGGTCTGCACGACGATCCGGTCGCGCAGCCCGTTGAGCAGCAGCGTCTGCTGCGTCTCGGCCAGACCCAGCTCCCACGGGCCGCCCGCGTGCTTCAGCGAGGTCAGCGGCGAGGCGCCCGTTCCGCCGTCGTGCCCGGAGATCAGCACCACGTCGGCGTGCGCCTTCGAGACGCCGGCCGCGACGGTGCCCACGCCGACCTCGGAGACCAGCTTCACGTGGACGCGGGCCGAAGGGTTGGCGTTCTTCAGGTCGTGGATGAGCTGCGCCAGGTCCTCGATCGAGTAGATGTCGTGGTGCGGAGGCGGCGAGATCAGGCCGACGCCAGGCGTCGAGTGCCGGGTCTTCGCCACCCACGGGTACACCTTGTGCCCCGGGAGCTGGCCGCCCTCGCCGGGCTTGGCGCCCTGGGCCATCTTGATCTGGATGTCGTCGGCGTTGACCAGGTACTCGCTGGTCACGCCGAAGCGGCCGGAGGCGACCTGCTTGATGGCGCTGCGCCGGCGCGGGTCGTAGAGACGGTCGGGGTCCTCACCGCCCTCACCGGTGTTCGACTTGGCGCCGAGCTGGTTCATGGCGATCGCCAGCGTCTCGTGCGCCTCTTGCGAGATGGAGCCGTAGCTCATCGCGCCGGTGGAGAACCGCTTCACGATCTCGCTGACCGGCTCGACCTCCTCCAGCGGGATCGGCTGCCGCTCGCCTTCCTTCAGCCGGAACAGGCCGCGCAGCGTCATCAGCCGCTCGGACTGCTCGTTCACCCGCTGGGTGTACTGGCGGAAGATGTCGTACCGGCGCTCGCGCGTGGAGTGCTGGAGCCGGAAGACCGTGTCGGGGTCGAACAGGTGCGGCTCGCCCTCGCGCCGCCACTGGTACTCGCCACCGATCTCCAGGTCCCGGTGGGCCGGGGCCACCCCGGTCGCCGGGTACGCCTTGGCGTGCCGGGCCGCGACCTCCTGGGCGATGACGTCGAGGCCGACGCCGCCGATCTTGGTCGTGGTGCCGTGGAAGTAGGTGTCGACGAACGCCGCGTCCAGACCGACCGCTTCGAAGACCTGCGCGCCGCGGTAGGAGGCGACCGTGGAGATGCCCATCTTGGACATCACCTTCAGCACGCCCTTGCCCAGCGCCTTGATCAGGTTGCGGGTGGCGGTGGCCGTGTCGACGCCGGTCAGGAACGTGCCGCGCGCGACCAGGTCCTCGACCGTCTCCATGGCCAGGTAGGGGTTGACGGCGGCGGCGCCGTAGCCGATCAGCAGCGCCACGTGGTGCACCTCGCGCACGTCACCGGCCTCTATCAGCAGCCCGACCTGGGTCCGCTGCTTGGTGCGGATCAGGTGGTGATGGACCGCCGAGGTCAGCAGCAGGGACGGGATCGGCGCGCGCTCGGCGTCCGAGTGCCGGTCGGAGAGCACGATGAGACGGGCGCCGTCGGCGATGGCGGCGTCGGCCTCGGCGCAGATCTCGGTCAGCCGGTCGGCCAGGGCCGTCGCGCCGCCCGCGACCCGGTACAGACCGCAGAGTGTGACGGCGGCGAAACCGGGCAGATCACCATCGGCGTTGATGTGGATGAGCTTGGCCAGCTCGTCGTTGTCCAGCACCGGGAAGGGGAGGGACACGCTGCGACAGGAGGCCGGGGTCGGCTCCAGCAGGTTCCCCTGGGGGCCGAGCGACGACAGCAGCGAGGTGACCAGCTCCTCGCGGATGGCGTCCAGCGGCGGGTTCGTGACCTGCGCGAAGAGCTGCGAGAAGTAGTCGAAGATCAGCCGCGGCCGGTCCGACAGCGCGGCGATGGGCGTGTCGGTGCCCATCGAGCCGATCGGCTCGGCGCCGGTCTTCGCCATCGGCGCGAGCAGGATCCGCAGCTCCTCCTCGGTGTACCCGAACGTCTGCTGACGGCGGGTGACCGAGGCGTGGGTGTGCGTGACGTGCTCACGCTCGGGCAGCCCGGCCAGGTCGATCAGCCCGGCCTCCAGCCACTCGGCGTACGGGTGCTCGGCGGCGAGCCGGTCCTTGATCTCCGCGTCCTCGATGATGCGGTGCTCGGCGGTGTCCACCAGGAACATCCGGCCCGGCTGGAGACGGCCCTTGCGCACCACGCGCGAGGGCTCGATGTCCAGCACGCCGACCTCGGAGGAGAGCACGACCAGACCGTCGTCGGTCACCCAGTACCGGCCGGGGCGCAGACCGTTGCGGTCCAGGACCGCGCCGACCTGGACGCCGTCGGTGAAGGTGACGCAGGCCGGGCCGTCCCAGGGCTCCATGATCGTGGAGTGGAACTGGTAGAACGCGCGGCGGGCCGGGTCCATCGACTCGTGGTTCTCCCACGCCTCGGGGACCATCATCAGCACGGCGTGCGGCAGCGAACGGCCGCCGAGGTGCAGCAGCTCCAGCACCTCGTCGAAGGTCGCGGAGTCCGACGCGTCGGGCGTGCAGATCGGGAACAGCCGCTCCATCTTCGCCGGGTCGCCGAACAGGTCGCCGGCGAGCTGCGACTCGCGGGCGCGCATCCAGTTGCGGTTGCCCTGGACGGTGTTGATCTCGCCGTTGTGGGCGACGAAGCGGTACGGGTGGGCCAGCGGCCAGCTCGGGAACGTGTTCGTGGAGAACCGCGAGTGGACGAGGGCGATCGCCGTGGTCATGCGCCGGTCCGACAGGTCCGGGAAGAACGGCTCGAGCTGGCCGGTGGTGAGCATGCCCTTGTACACGAGGGTGCGCGCGGACAGGGACGGGAAGTAGATCCCGGCCTCCCGCTCGGCACGCTTGCGCAGCGCGAAGACGGCGCGGTCCAGGTCGAGCCCGGTCCTGCCGCGCTCGGTGTCGGCGACGAAGAGCTGACGGAACAGCGGCATCGTCTCGCGGGCGGCGGCGCCGAGCAGCTCGGGCGTGACCGGAACGTCGCGCCAGCCGAGGATCGTCAGACGCTCCTCGGCCGCGATGGCGGCGACCTGGTCGACGGCGGCGGTCGCCGCGTCGGCGGCCGTGGGAAGGAAGGCCAGACCGACGGCGTAGGCGCCGGCGGCGGGAAGGTCGAAGGCGACGCTTTCGCGGAGGAAGGCGTCGGGCACCTGAAGAAGGATGCCGGCACCGTCACCGGTGTCCGGGTCGGCCCCGGTGGCACCGCGGTGTTCGAGGTTCCGGAGCACAGTGAGCGCCTGGTCGACCAGCTCGCGGCTGGCTTCGCCGGTGAGCGTCGCGACAAAGCCGACACCACATGCGTCGTGCTCGTGGCGAGGGTCGTACATCCCCTGCTGTACCGGGTGGGACGCAGAACGCATCGGCTCTCCCGTCGTCGTCTTGGTGGTGTGCACGGTCCGAGGGACGACGCTGGCCCTGGTGCGTTAAATTTTCGTGCAGGTTACACGATGGCCCGGATCCCGGGAAGCGGATACCACTGTCCGCGATGCGGACTTTGAGGTGCCCTGTCGCCGCGAGACCGTGCCGGAGATGGCGGATATGCCCGCCGCTGGCTCTGACCGGCGCGGGCGTCGATGCTCGCGGACCAGAAGGCACATCCCCTGGGTTCAATCAAATGAAACCCACTGGAAACAAAGCTCGTGTGCGGGTGATAGCGCCCGGGCTTCCCGTCGTATTCCCGGGGCAGGCCCGCGCCATGCGGGACCTCAGCCGAGGGCGGTACCGAAGGCGGATCCGATGACGTAGGTCACACCCGCGGCGGCGGCGCCGAGCACGAGCTGACGCAGCCCGCTGAACCACCACGGCCTGGCCGTGACACGCGCCACAACGGCACCGCACACGAAGAGTCCCAGCAGCGCCAGCGCCACGGCGGGCCACAGCGCGGTGGCGCCGAGCAGATACGGCAGCAGGGGCAGGACGGCCCCGACGGCGAACGACCCGAAGGACGAGACGGCCGCCACCATGGGCGACGGCAGATCGTCGGGCGCCACGCCCAGCTCTTCCCGGGCGTGGATCTCCAGCGCCTGATCGGGATCGGCGGAGAGCTGCCGCGCGACCTCCCGCGCGAGGCCCGGCTCGACCCCGCGCCCGACGTAGATGTCGGTCAGCTCGGCCAGCTCGTCCTCGGGATGCCGCCGCAGCTCGCGGCGCTCGATGTCGATCTCGGCGAGGACCAGCTCCCGCTGGGACGCGACGGAGGTGTACTCCCCGGCCGCCATGGAGAACGCCCCGGCGGCGAGCCCCGCCATGCCCGCGACGGCGATGGCGTGCGAGGAGGCGGAGCTGCCGGCGACGCCGCTGATCAGCCCGAGGTTGGAGACGAGCCCGTCCATGGCCCCGAACACGGCGGGGCGGAGCCAGCCCCCGTTGACGTCGCGGTGATCGTGGTGCGCCTCTGCGGCCATGGCGGTGCGGGCCCTTCTCGACGAGCGTCGGTCGTACGTTCGTTCAACGCTCAGCAGCGTGGCACCCATTCCGCGCGGCGGCCAGCAAGGCAGGCCGTACTAACCGCGCTGACCAGCGGCTTTCGTCTTCCGCCGCCCCCAAAGCCGCTTCCCGGCGGGCGCCTCGTCGCCGCCACCGGCGGCCGGGGCGACAGTCGCCCCCGCGGCGGCGGCCGGTCCGGCGTCGGCGACAGCCGTCTCGACCCCCGCCTGGGCGGCGTCCGGCTGAGCGGCGACCGGTTCCCCGGCCTCGGCCGGTTCGACCTGGCCGTCCGCTTCCGTGGGCGCAGGCCCGTCAACGACCGCCGCTGCCTCGGCCGACTCGTCCGCGACGGGCTGGACCTGCTCCGACTCGACCTGCCCGTCCGTTCCCGTAGGGGCAGGCCCGTCAACCACCGTCCCTGCCTCGGCCTGCCCGTCCGCGACGGGCTGGACCCGGCCGTCCGTTCCCTTAGGGGCAGGCCCATCAACCACCGCCGCTGCCTCGGCCGACTCGTCCGCCACAGGCTGAACCCGCTCCGACTCGACCTCGCCGTCCGTTCCCATGGGCGCGGGTCCGTCGACCACCGTCGCTCCCTGGGCCGACTCGTCCGCAACAGGCTGAACCTGCTCCGACTCCACCTGCCCGTCCGTTCCCGTGTCCGCAGGCCCGTCAACGACCGTCGCTGCCTCGGCCTGCCCGTCCGTCTCCGGGGCCGTGCTCTCCGGGGTGCGGGTCGGGTCCGTTTCCGGTGTCGCCTCCGCGTTCGGCTGGTTGTCCGCCGAGGACGTGTCGTCGCCGTCGTCGCCCGGGAGCCGTTCCACGATGTCCTCGCGGCCGGGGCGGCGCTTGGCCGAGATCACCAGATAGGCGACGGCCGCCAGGAAGACCAGTCCGGCCGTCCAGTTGTTCAGGCGCAGACCGAGGAACTCGTGCGCCTCGTCGATCCGCAGGTACTCGATCCACGCGCGGCCGACCGTGTAGCCCGCCACGTACAGCGCGAACGCCCGGCCGTGCCCCAGCCGGAACTTCCGGTCTGCCCACAGCACCAGCAGGCCGACGCCCAGGCACCACAGCGACTCATACAGGAAGGTCGGGTGGAAGGTGCCGTCGTGGAGGCCGTTGTCGATCTCCACGGCCCAGGGCAGATCGGTGGCCTTGCCGTACAGCTCCTGGTTGAACCAGTTCCCCCAGCGGCCGATGGCCTGCGCGAACGCGATGCCCGGCGCGACCGCGTCGGCCATCGCGGGGAGCGGGATGCCGCGCCTGCGGCAGGCGATCCAGGCGCCCAGGGCACCACCGGCGATCGCGCCCCAGATACCGATACCGCCGTCCCAGATCTTGAACGAGTCGACCCAGTCGCGGTCGTCACCGAAATAGAGCTGGTAGTCGGTGACGACGTGGTACACGCGGGCGCCGACGAGTCCGAAGGGAACGGCCCACACGGCGATGTCGGCAACGGTCCCCGGCTGTCCGCCGCGCCGCACCCAGCGCCGCCCGCCGAGCCAGATCGCGAGGAAGACACCGAGGATGATGCACAGCGCGTAGCCGCGGAGCGGGAACGGTCCGAGATGGATCTCGCTCTCGCCGGGACTGGGGATTGAGGCAAGGATCTCCATGGTGTGCCCGACGCTACCGTGCCCGGCACGGATGACCGAACCGCGGCCCGCATTCCCCCCGCTGTGTCACACGGCGTTCACGCACCTCACCGGCCCCGCCCCGGCGGATCCGGCCGCGCACCGGGACGCTGTCGCCAAGGACAGTGGCGTGCCCGGGCGTGGAAGCGGCTGAAGACCGTGACCGCGTCGCGCTCCCACCTCATCGGTTGCGGAACGCTGCGGCCCCTTCGTCACGTTCCGGACCGAACCACGTCACGAATTCCTCATCGTGCACCATCGGGAGATTTTCGAACATAATCGGCCCGGACGCATCCAATCCACTCTCCGGGCCGGACATGTCCTCACCGCTGAGGTAACGGTAGAACCACTGAGAAAACGAAGATGCACCCCGTGGGCGGCGAAACAGCCGGCGCCCAGAAAAAAGTCTCCCCCCTGTCCGTGGAGAGCAGCGGAATCAGGCCATCGGCTGTGCAGAATTTCAGCACCGGCCGTCGAAACGGCACTCCGTCGAAGCGACCGCGCCCCGCGACTCAATCACCCAATCGCCCCACCGCTTCGAACGAAACATCCAAATCCACCATAAAGGGCACGTACAGGTCGCCGACTGTCGCCCGATAGAGAAAATAGGTGAAATCAGAAGGAAAGTCCACCCATTCTCCCATTTCCACGACAAGACTCCATGTTGGAGCTTCACCGCTCGGAGGCTTCAAGAATACTTGATTTCCGCCCGTGGTCCGCGCAACTGGGATGCACCCACCTGGCTCGGGATAGATCGGGTAGGGCTTCTCATAACTCTGCACAGCACGCAAAAAGCGATACTGATCGACGACATTTCCGACCTCTTCGAACAAGTTGAGGCTGCCGTCTCTCGGGGCTGCTGGATGGAAGATCAGCAGCGTGTCATTGATGCAGCACGGACCGTAAGCCGAGACGAACTCTTTGTAGTCCGACGGCATCTGGATCCCGACGAGATTCTCGAATTCCTCCCAATCTCTCTCAACAGACCGGTCGTACAGCGGAGGACCGAAAAACTCCACGAACGCCGAAATTTCCACGGTCACCCATCCTCACAGTCGCATCCGCCAGTGGGACGATTGTAGACCACGCAACTCATTTCGAAGCCCGCAGTCCCGAATGCCCGCATGCGTATCTCTGCCGGAATCGCAGGAGCTTCACCAGGGAAAGGAGTGGCGCCTTGTCAGGTGTGATCGTCGAGCCATGGACTCCGCCCGGTCACATTCCGGATCCTCTGCTCCTCACGGCGGTGCAGAAAGCGAGGACTGTTGATCGCCCAGATGTCGGTACCGCTCAGCGGACAATCCTCGAACTCGCCCCGAATCGACTTCAACAGGAACTCGACCATTCCGCACTCAGACACCCTCCACGTCGGCCAACCTTGACGCGCGAACACGACGACGGGCCAGCGGTCGGGGTCCTTCCCTCCAGCCGCCCAGCATAGAATGTCACCGCTCGCGTCCACCCCCCACGCGATGAGTGACGTTCCGTCCACGCCCGCAGGCAGGCTGTCGACGGACTCCCCCGCCCAGGTGCCCCGGGCGTTCTCCGTCTCCTCAGACATGCCGTCCTCGCCCCCGTACCAGGAGTTCATCGGGACAAGCGTCGCCAGATAGTTCTCGATGGCACCCTCGCCGAACTTCCCGACGAACTGCCGGTAGTCGTCGGGAAAGGGCGTCCCCCACAGTCTCTCGGCCTCCCGCCAGTCGACGGCATCGCCCGCCCCCGCATGCGGGGGCATCACATCGGCCAGGTCGTCAGTAGGTGGCACCGGGCCTCACCTCTTACCAGGGGGTCGCACCGGTCGGTACGGGCTGACCCCATCTTGTCCCCGGTCCCAGGTTCCGCCAGCCGGCCGCCGGGCTGTGAAGCGGATTCGGTGGAACGCCGCGGGCACCGTCCTGTCGCCCGCGCAGTACGTCGTAGGGGGCCGCCGGGCCGCCCCACCGAGGTGCGGTGGCCTGCCGTGTCCCACGTGTAGGTGTGGGTCTCGGTGCCGTGGGACCAGGAGGTGAGGTGGTGGGCCCGGTCGTAGGTGCAGCCGCGGGTCGCGTTGATCTGGGTACCGGTGAGGTAGGTGCTCGACGTCGGGCGGTCGGCCGCACTGGCGGCCACGGCCGTGAGCGCTCCCCCGCTCACCTGACCCACCGCCTGGGATCATCACCGGCGACCCTGATCACCGTGGCGGCTCGCATCAGTCGAACATGCCCGCATAGGGGTCGGGCTCCCCTGTCCATGGATCGATGCCCTCGGCCAGAAGCCGGTCCTCCTCACGCCAGTGAAGAAACCTGGGCCGCTCCTTCCGCCAGAGATCGGTACCGCTCAGGGGGCATGCGGGGAGATCCCCCGTGAACGTCCGCACGAGAAACTCGGTCATGCCGCATGCGTACTTCTCCCAGCTCGGACTGCCGTGTCGTTCGTACACCACGACCGGCCACTGGTCCGGGTCCTCGTCGTCCGCCTTCCAGCAGAGGATGTCGGCGGCCGCGTCGACCCCCCAAGCGATGAGGTCCGTGCCTGCCAAGTCGGCCAGGGCGGCGGACGCCGATGCGGCCGGCCATGTGCCTCGCGCATTGCGCGTCTCGAAGGCCATTCCGTACTGGTCGTGCGAGAAGCGCCGGGAGAGCGGAATCTGGATACTGAGAAAGTCCTCGATCGCCCCTTCGCCGTAAGTGCCCACGAAGTCGACGTAATCCCCGGGGAAGCGCGTCCCCCAGTGTCTCGCGACCTCGTCCCAGTCGAGTCGGTCCCCCGCGCCCTCGTGCGGCGGCATGATGCCGGTGAGCGCGTGAAAGCCGCTCATGGCGTCTCTCCCCTCCGCGTCACGGCATCCCACCGGTGGGAACCGGCTGCCCGGAGCGCGAATCGGTGACGGGCAGGGGGAGTTGACCCGGTGTCTCCTCGGGGGCGGTGCCGTCGGCGGCCGGGTCCAGGGCTGTCAGGGCTGCCATGAGTGCCGCGACGGGCAGGGCGAGCCGACGTGCACGGCGCACGGAATCCCCCAGGGATCATTGAGACGCGTGGGATCAGCGTTCACGCCTTCACGCCTTCGACGCAAGATGGTGACTTGCTGATGACACGTCACCTACGGGGGGAAGATCCGCATATAGGCAGACGATAAGGACTAGACCAGCGGGCGGCGAGATCGAATCGCAATGTTGCTCCGGTCCCGCCGCCGGGTGGTGTCAGCTTTCGGAGGCGGCGATCTCGTCGACCCGTTCGCGCAGGGCGTCGGGGGTGAGGGGGTCGGAGGACTGGCCGTAGATCGTGTCGCCGTTCAGCAGGATCGTCGGGGTCGCGTTGTAGTCCGAGTCGAGGAAGCCCGCGTTGGATGTGTCCACCCACTGGTCGTGGTCGCCGTCCTCCACGCACGCGCGGAACGACGCCGTGTCGAGGCCCTCCACGTCGCCGGCCAGGTCGATCAGGCGGGACTTGTCCGCGAACGCGTCGTCCGTCTCGGCGGGCTGGTTCTCGAACAGGACGTCGTGGTACTCGGGGAACTTGCCCTCGTCGTCCGCGCAGACCGCCGCGTTGGCCGCGTTCTGCGAGCCGGTGCCGCCCATGTTGCCGTCGATGATCGTGACCAGGTGGTAGTCCACCCGGAGCTTCCCGGCGTCCGTCAGCTCGTGGATCGTGTCCCGGAACGTCGTCTCGAACTGGCCGCAGGCCGGGCAGCGGAAGTCCTCGTAGACCGCGAGCGTCGCCGGGGCATCCTTGTCCCCCACCGAGATGGGATCGACCGCCGGGCCCTCGGTCGTCTCACCGCCGTTCGCCGCGAACACGCCGACCACGGTCGCGATCGCCAGCGCCGCGACGGCGGCGCCCGCGACCTTGGCGGTGCGCTTCCTGCGCTCGGCCGCCTTCTCCCGTTCCCGCTCCTCGCGCAGCCGTTCGCGGGCGCTGCGCTTTCCCTCACGATTCCGTTCGCTCACGTCCTGAGCCAACGAACCGGGCCCGGCCAGGACACGCCCCGGCCCGATCGGACGATGCGGTGACACCCGCCCGTTGACGGCGGGCCGGCGGCTCTCCGGCGCCTAGCGTGAGCGGGGTGAACGTACGGAAGTCCTCCACGCCGGATCTGGTGACGGCCGCGCTGGCGGCGCTGTTCTTCGCGGCGGCGGCGGTCGTCGGGGCCGTCGGCTACGGCGGGGAACGGTTGGTGCTGGCCTGGCCGCCGCTGTTCGCCCGGTGGGAGCCGCACACCGGGCCCGGCACCCCGGCCGCGCTCGTCGTGGCCGGGCTCACCGTGCTGTACGGGCCGCCGCTGGCACGGCGGTTGCCCTGGCGGTGGGTGCCGGTCGCGGCGGCCGGGGGGTCGTTGGCGTGGATCTGGTCGCTGGCGCTGATCGACGGCTGGCGTCCGGGCATCTACGGCACGCTGGCGTACGGGCACGAGTACCTGACGGTGATGGACCGGATCGGCGGGATCCACGACTTCCTGAGTACCTTCACCGACCACATCCCGGACGGTGCGCCGGGCCAGTGGCCCGCGCACGTGGCCGGTCATCCGCCGGGCGCGACGCTGACGTTCGTCGTCCTCGACCGGATCGGGCTGGCGGGGGGCGGCTGGGCGACGGCGTTCTGCGTCACGGCCGCCGCCGGCGGGGCGGCGGCCGTGCTGATCACGGTGCGGGCGCTGGCCGGGGAGGAACTGGCGCGCCGCGCCGCGCCGTTCATGGTGGTGGCGCCCGCCGCGGTGTGGCTGGGGGTGTCGGCGGACGCCTGGTTCACGGCGGGGGCGGCGCGGGCGGTGGCGCTGCTGGCGCTGGCGGCCACCCGCTCGGTGCGGGCCCCGCGCGCGGCGGCGTTCGGCTCGGGGCTGCTCTTCGGGCTGCTGCTGTATCTGTCGTACGGGCTGGTGCTGATGGGGGTCGTCGGGCTCGCGGTGCTGTATCTCGCCCGCGAGTGGCGGCCGTTGCCGTGGCTGCTGCTGGGCGTCGTGCCGTGGGCGGTGGCGTTCACGGCGGCCGGGTTCTGGTGGTTCGACGGCTACTTCACGCTGGTGGACCGGTACTACGCGGGCGCGGGCGGCCACCGCCCCTACGCGTACTTCGTATGGGCGAATCTCGCCGTCCAGGTCGCGTCGGTCGGCCTGGCGGCGGTGGCCGGTCTGCGGCGCGCGGCGCTGCGCCGGTCGTGGCGGGGCCCGTTGACGGTCCTGGTGGGGTCGGCGCTGTGCGCGATGCTGCTCGCGGACGTCTCCGGGATGAGCAAGGCGGAGACGGAACGGATCTGGCTGCCGTTCGCGGTGTGGCTGCTGCCCGCCGCGGCGCTGTTGCCTTACCGGCACGCCCGGTGGTGGCTGGCCGCCCAGGCGGTGCTGGCGTTCTGCGTCAACTCCCTGTGGCTGACGCGCTGGTGACCCGCCCCGCCGCCCGGGACGCCTCCGCCCCGGGAGGGCGGAGGCACCGGACGGGTCAGGCGGTGCGGCAGGCGTCGATGATCGTCCGGCGGCGTACGCGTGCTAGCCACGCAGGGCCAGGAAGGTACGGCCGTGGATCGACCACTGGCCGGTCGTCGTCCAGCCGTCCGCCTCCGCGTGGGAGCGGAGCGCGGACGGGCCGAGGCGGGCCCAGGGGAACGGATGCCCGAGTGGGCCGTCGCCCGCGTCCAGGGTGACGTCGCACCGCTCGTCCACCTCGGCCGTCGCGGCCTCGGCGATCAACAGGCCGCCGGGCGCGAGGAGTCGCCGGACGCGACGGAACAGCGCGGCCGGATCGCCGCCGATGCCCACGTTGCCGTCCATCAACAGCACACTCCCCCACCCTCCTTCGGCCGGCAGGTCCTGGAACACCGAACGCAGCAGCGCCGAACCGCCTGCCCGGCGTGTCCTGGCGACGGCTGCGGGAGCCGTGTCGATGCCCAGGGCCGGGCGCGCCGCGCGGGCCAGCGCGGCGACCATCCGGCCGGGCCCGCAGCCGATGTCGAGGACGCTGCCCGCGCAGCGCGCCAGCACCGTGCGGTCGGCGTGATCGGGCGCGGCGCACCAGCGTTCGACGTCGAGGGGCAGCCTGCCGCCGTCGGCACGGTGCAGGAACAGCGGGCCCCGGCCGTGGCGCAGGGCCGCCGCGTACGCGGCCCCGGCCCACGTCATCGGGCCACGCCTTCCCGCTGCCCGAGCCGGGTGTACACGGCGGCGAACCGGCCGCCGGGCGGTACCGCCGCCGCGACCTCGGCGGCGTCGGCGGCCGTGTCCACGTCCCGCAGAAGCGGCAAGTCCCGCACGTCCAGGCCCGCTTCGACGAGCCGCCGCCGCTGGACCGCGCCGGTGGCGGGGGTGGACATCGGGACGCCCAGGATCAGCTCCGGGCGCGGCTCGGCCAGGCCCAGCGTCCAGAAACCGCCGTCGGCGGCCGGGCCGAACCAGGCGCGGCGCGCGGGCCACGACCGGGGCCCGGTGGCCGGGGCCAGGAGCGCGGGAGTCACCTGCGGGGTGTCCATGCCGACCAGCAGCGCGGGCCCGGAGCAGTGGGCGAACGCGGCGGCGATGCGTGCGTCCAGGCCGCCGCCACACTGCCGCACCACCTCGTACCCGGCCGGGAGCCACGGCCCGGGACGCCCCTCCAGCGCGAGGACGCGGCGCCCGGCGGGCACGTCCAGCAGCGTCCGCAGCGTGTCCGCCAGGGCGGCCTCGGCCAGGAGCGCGGCCTCCGCCGGGGTGAACGGCGGGGTGAGCCGCGTCTTCACCCGGCCGGGCACCGGCTCCTTGGCGATGACGACGAGGGTGGTCATCTCAGCACCGCCCGCATGTCGTTGACCGCGTGCCAGGTGCCGCGCCAGGTGCCGGTCACCTTGGAACGGCCGGTGCGGGGCCGGTAGTCCACCTCGGTCTCCTCGATGCGCCAGCCCGCGTCGGCGGCCCTGACCACCATCTCCAGCGGGTAGCCGCTGCGCCGGTCGGTCAGGCCCAGGCCGAGCAGGGCCGGGCGGCGGGCGACCCGCAGCGGGCCGAGGTCCGACAGCCGCACCCCGGTGCGGCGGCGCAGCATCCGCGACAGGGCGCGGTTCCCGAGCCGCGCGTGCAGCGGCCACGCGCCGCGCGCGGTGGGGCGGCGGCCGGCGAGCACCAGATCGGCGGCGCCCGCGCGCACCGGGGCGGCCACGCGCGGCAGTTCGGCCGGGTCGAGGGTGGCGTCGCAGTCGCAGAACGCGACGAGGTCGGCCGTGGCGGCGAGCAGTCCGGCGTGGCAGGCGGCGCCGAAACCGCGGCGCGGCTCGTGGACGACGCGGGCGCCGAGCCGTTCGGCGAGGGCGGCCGAGCCGTCCGTGGACCCGTTGTCCACGACCACGGCCCGCCAGCCGTCCGGGACACGGCCCAGCACCCAGGGCAGGGCCTCGGCCTCGTTCAGGCAGGGCAACACCAGGTCACCCGTTGTATGCGGGGAGTTGGTCACGGCCCTTACTCTACGGAGACAAGCCGGGCATTTACGGACACTGCTCCCCGCGAAACCCCGACGGCGTCGCCCCGCGCCCGGCGCGTGAGGGTGGAGGCGCACGTGGGGCGCACGGATGTACGGAACGTGCCGGGTGGCTCCGGGTCCGGGCGGATCCCGCCGGCGGCGGGGTGACGGCAGGACCCGCCGCCGGTACGGTCCCAGCGTGCCGTTCGACATATCGCTCGCCGCCGTCGAGGAGGCCGCGCGCGTCATCGATCCCGTGTTCCGCGACAGCCCGGAGGTCACGCTGCGCCCCGGGGTGGTGCTGAAGCTCGAAACCCTCAATCCCGTCCGCTCCTTCAAGGGGCGCGGCGGGGACTGGCTGGGCCGCCGCGCGGCGCCGGGCGAGGTGCTGGTCTGCGCCTCGGCGGGCAACCTCGGCCAGGGCGTGGCCTACGGGGCGCGGCGGCACGGCCGGGCGGCGCATGTCGTCGCGGCCCGGACCGCGAACCCGGTGAAACTGCGGCGCGTCCAGCGGCTCGGTGCCCATGTGCACCTGGTGGACGGCGACTTCGACGCGGCGAAGGAGCGTGCGGCGCGGCTCGCGGCGGAACACGGCTGGCGGCTGGTGGAGGACGGCCGCGAACCGGCCCTCGCCGAGGGCGCCGCCTCGATCGCCGTCGAACTGGCCCGCCGCCACGGCCCGGAGCTGCGCCGGGTGCTGGTGCCGGTCGGCAACGGATCGCTGGCCTGCGGCCTCGGCACCTGGCTGCGGGCGGTCAGCCCGGACACCCAGGTGATCGGCATCGGCCCCGCTGCCGCCCCCGCGACCCAACGGGCCTGGTCCACCGGGGAGTTGGTACCCGGGCCGCCGTTCCGGACAATCGCCGAGGGCCTGTGCGCCCGGGTCCCGGTGCCGCAGGCGGTCGGCGTACTGCGGGCGGTGCTCGACGAGTTCGTGCTCGTCGGGGAGGACCGACTGCTGACCGCCGCCCGCGCGCTGTGGGACTCCTGCGGGGTGCTCACCGAGCCCTCGGGCGCGGCGGCGATGGCGGCGCTGCTGGACCACCCGGAGTACGCCGGTGACGGCCGGGACGGCGTGACCGCCCTGGTGATCACCGGCGCCAACGCGACGGACGACCTGCTGCCGCGCATCACCGGTGCGGCGGACGGCGGTTGAGCACCACCCGGCCCGCGGCCGGGGGCGCCGCCCGCGAGAAGCCCCTCACCGCAGCGGCGACTTGGCGAAGCGGGCCATGCCCTCGTCGAAGGCCACCCGCGGACGCCAGTCCAGTTCGTCCCGCAACCGCGCCGAACTGGCCGTGATGTGGCGGACGTCGCCCAGCCGGTACGCGCCGGTGACCACCGGCTCCGGGCCGCCGAACGCCAAGGCCAGGGCACGCGCCATCTCCCCCACCGTGTGGGGCTCGCCGCTGCCCGTGTTGTACGCCCGCAGCGTCCCGGCCGGCACCTCGCCGAGACCGGCCAGCGCCACCGCGTTGGCCGCCGCCACGTCCTCCACGTGCACGAAGTCCCGCCGCTGCGCGCCGTCCTCGAAGACCCGGGGCGGCAGGCCGCGTTCCAGCGCCGAGCGGAAGAAGGACGCCACCCCGGCGTACGGGGTGTCGCGCGGCATCCGGTCGCCGTACACGTTGTGGTAGCGCAGGCTGATCACCCGGCCGCCCGTCGAACGGGCCCAGGCGGCGGCCAGGTGCTCCTGCGCCAGCTTCGTCGTCGCGTACACGTTGCGCGGGTCGGCCGGAGCGTCCTCCTCCACCAGGCCCGGCGTCAACTCCGCGCCGCACCCGGGACACAGCGGCTCGAAACGGCCCGCCGCCAGGTCACCGGGAGCGCGCGGCCCCGGCCGCACCCGGCCGTGCCGGACGCAGTCGTAACGGCCCTCGCCGTAGACCACCATCGACCCGGCCAGCACCAGGCCGCCCACCCCCGCCCCGGCCATCGCGGCCAGCAGCAGCGCCGTTCCGTGGTCGTTGACGCTCACGTAGTCGGGCGCGTCCGCGAAGTCCCTGCCCAGGCCCACCTTCGCGGCCTGGTGACAGACCGCGTCCACACCGCGCACCGCCCGCGCCAGCGCGGCCGGGTCGCGGATGTCCGCGACCGTCCACTCCACACCGGGTCCCGGCGGCTCCGGCGGGGCGAGGTCGAGCACGGACGGCTGGTGGCCACGGGCCAGCAGCTCCGCCACGACGTGCGATCCGATGAACCCGGCTCCGCCGGTGACCAGTACGCGCATGCCGCCACGCTAGCCAGCCCGCACCCGCGGGCGGGGCAGGCGCGGCGCGGCGCGGCCGTCAGCGTTCCGTGAGATCCGCCGGCGACTGCTCCCACGGCACGCTCAGCCACGGACTGTCCGGCTCGGTGCTGAGAATCTGATGAACGGTCACCATGTCGGTGTACCAGTCGCCGAACTCCTCGCTGTCGAAGTGCAGACAGCGCCCCAGCACGAACCCGACCGCGAACTCCGCCCACGACCGGTACACCTGGCGGCTGGCGTCCCCCACCCGCAGCAACGCCCGCTCCGTCTCGTCCCGTTCGCCGTACCGGGCGCCCAGGCCCCAACGTGCCATGCACGACGCGCGCCCGAAGTCCCAGGCCATGACCGAACGGACGCACCGGCCGCCGTCCAGCAGCCCGTCCGCGCGGAAACGGGCCTCGTACCGCAGCACCCGGCCGATCAGCTCCTGCACCAGCTCGATGTCCGCGTCGAGATCGAACTCCGGCGGCCTGCCGGTCTGGTCCACGACCTCGGCGGTCCGGGACACCAGCACCCGTTCGGCCGTCTCGCGCCACTGCGACGCCTCCGGCAGCACGCCGTACTCCAGGACCAGCGCCTGCCGCACCCGCAGCACGAACTCCCACGCCGGGGACACCACTTCACCGTTGAGCAGCCGCTCCACGGTCTCCAGCCACTCGGCGCGGCCGGTGACACCCCACCACTTGCGCAGCAGTTCCTTCTCCTCGGTGTAGCCGCCCCACTGCCAGCCGAGGTGGTTCCAGATCGAGCCGTTGTTCACCAGCAGCATCGCGCCGCACGCCATGCCGTGCGCGAGCGGGCCGTGCCGGTCACCGGTCCACAGCGTCTTCAACTGCGGCTCGGTGGGCGGGTTCTTGGCGTGCCGCTTCCAGCGCTTGGGATCGGCCGGGAGGAACGCCTCCACCGGCGTGCCGGGGTTGACCGCCAGCCAGCGCACCGACTTGGGCCACACCCGGGCCAGGGACCGCAGATCGCTGCGCTCGAACACATGGTCCCCGACCGGCGGTTCCAGCATGCCGCGCGTGAACACGGCCAGCGCCAGCCCGTCGAACTTCGGGTCGCGGAACGGCCGGAACGGGATGCTGCCGGGAACGGCGTCCATCAGCTCGCGGGACATGGGGAAGTAGAGGTCCGTACCGGCCAGGATGTCGAAGAACACGGGCCAGTTCTCGCCGCTCCCCGCCTCGTACAGGCCCTGCTCCACGGCCGTCGGCGCCTGCCACGAAGCGCTTTCCGCAGCCCCCTGAATCCCCATGGTCACGAGGGTAGCGGGCGCCGCCCCCGGCCGGTACGCACCGCGTACCGGCCGGGAACCGCCCCGCGCCGCGCGTGCTACCTGCGGGTGCCCGACGCCAGCTCGGCGGCCAGCGACCGCAACGCCGCCAGCCCCGCCGCCTCGTCGTCCGGATGGTCCAACAGCCGCTGCACGAACGCCGATCCGACGATCACGCCGTCCGCGAACGCCGCGACCTCCGCCGCCTGCCGCGCGTCGGACACGCCGAGCCCGACGCACACCGGCAGCTCGGGGGTCCCCCGCACACGCCCGACCAGCTCCGCCGCGTCCCGGCCGACGGACTCCCGGGTCCCGGTCACGCCCATCAGCGACGCGGCGTAGACGAAGCCGCTGCCCGCCGCCGTGATGTCCGCGATCCGCGCGTCCTTGCTGCTGGGCGCCACGACGAACACCGTGGCCAGCCCGTGCCGTTCGGCCGCCTTCCGCCACGCCTCCGACTCCTCAACCGGCAGGTCCGGCAGGATGCAGCCCGCGCCGCCCGCCTCCGCCAGCTCGGCGGCGAACCGCTCGGGACCGTACCGGTCCACCGGGTTCCAGTACGTCATCACCAGCACCGGCACGCCGGTCGCCGCCCGCACC
The DNA here is from genome assembly GCF_001493375.1 of Streptomyces specialis. Classification (GTDB taxonomy): domain Bacteria; phylum Actinomycetota; class Actinomycetes; order Streptomycetales; family Streptomycetaceae; genus Streptomyces; species Streptomyces specialis. The sequence continues at coordinate 279,379 of NZ_LN929894.1, read as the reverse complement.
TCGCGGACCGTGCGCAGCACCCCGGAGATCCGGATGCCGCCGCGCAGCGCGATGTCGTCGGCGGTCTGGATGACCGGGCCGTCCAGCACCGGATCGCTGTGCGGCAGACCGATCTCGATGATGTCGCAGCCGCCCTCGACCATCGCGGTCACGGCCCGGATGCCGCCCTCCAGGGTGGGGAACCCGGCCGGGAAGTACCCGATGAGAGCGGCCCGGTTCTCATCCCTGGCCCCCGCCAGCACGGCACCCAGCGCCCGCGCTTGCCCACGCACCGGACCCTCCGTTCGCTTCTCCGCCCCCCGGGCGAGCCCACCAGCCGTCACCGATCCACCGTCTCCGGCCCGGGGCGCGCCGCTCACCGAATCCACCGTTCGCTTCTCCGCCCCCCGGGCGAACCCACCAACCGTCACCGATCCACCGTCTCCGGCCCGGGGCGCGCCGCTCACCGGACCCTCCGTTCGCTTCTCCGCCCCCCGGGCGAACCCACCAACCGTCACCGATCCACCATCTCCGGCCCGGGGCGCGCCGCTCACCGGACCCTCCGTTCGCTTCTCCGCCCCCCGGGCAAACCCACCAACCGTCACCGATCCACCGTCCCCGGCCCGGGGCGCGCCGCTCACTGGTCGTCTCCGTCGTCGTAGAGCCCGAAGTAGCGGGCGGCGGTGTCCATGTCCTTGTCCCCCCGGCCGGAGAGGTTGACCACGATCAGGCCGTCCGGCCCCAGCTCGCGGCCGACGTCCAGCGCGCCGGCCAGCGCGTGGGCGCTCTCGACGGCCGGGATGATGCCCTCGGTGCGCGACAGCAGCCGCAGCGCCCGCATCGCCTCGTCGTCCGTGACCGGGCGGTACTCGCCACGGCCGAGGTCCTTCAGGTAGGCGTGCTCGGGGCCGATGCCCGGGTAGTCGAGACCGGCGGAGATCGAGTACGGCTCGGTGATCTGCCCCTCGTCGTCCTGGAGGACGTAGGACCGCGAGCCGTGCAGGATGCCGGGCTCGCCCGCGGTCAGGGTCGCGGCGTGCTCACCGGACTCGACGCCGTGCCCGGCGGCCTCGCAGCCCACCAGACGGACCTCGGTGTCCGGGATGAACGCGTGGAACAGGCCGATGGCGTTCGACCCGCCGCCCACGCACGCCACGACCGCGTCGGGCAGCCGCCCGGCCCGCTCCTGGATCTGGCGGCGGGCCTCGACCCCGATGACGCGGTGGAAGTCGCGCACCAGCGTCGGGAACGGATGCGGGCCGGCGACCGTGCCGAACAGGTAGTGGGTGTGCTCCACGTTGGCCACCCAGTCGCGGAACGCCTCGTTGATCGCGTCCTTCAGGGTGCGGCTGCCGGAGGTGACCGGGATGACCTCGGCGCCGAGGATGCGCATCCGGGCCACGTTCAGCGCCTGGCGCCGGGTGTCGATCTCGCCCATGTAGATGGTGCAGTCGAGGCCGAACAGCGCGCAGGCGGTGGCGGTCGCCACGCCGTGCTGACCGGCGCCGGTCTCCGCGATGACGCGGGTCTTGCCCATCCGGCGGGTGAGGAGGGCCTGGCCCAGCACGTTGTTGATCTTGTGGGAGCCGGTGTGGTTGAGGTCCTCCCGCTTGAGGAAGACCCGGGCGCCGCCCGCGTGTTCGGCGAAGCGCGGCACCTCGGTCAACGGGCTGGGACGGCCGGTGTAGTGGACGAGCAGATCGTCCAGCTCGGCGGCGAACGCCGGGTCGGCCTTGGCCTTCTCGTACTCGGCGGCGACCTCCTCGACGGCGGCGCGCAGGGCCTCGGGGATGAAGGTGCCGCCGAAGTCGCCGAAGTAGCCCCCGGCGTCGGGGACCTGACCCTCGGGATCGGGGAAGAAGTGATGTGCGGACATGCAGTTCCTCTGCCTTTCAGGCGTGGTGCGGGGAACGTCGGTGCGGTGGACGTCGGGGCGGACGCGCGCGGCCGGACCACGACGGTACGACGGCGGCGCCGGCGCGCGGGCACGGCGAAACGCCGGGACCCGGGCCGGGCGGAGACGTGAGGACCGCCATGGGCGGAAACGCGCGCCGCCGCGCCCCTCCGGGCCGCGTCACGGCCGGGCGGACGCCCACCCGGAGGGCGGACGCCGGCTCAGGCGCGCGGCAGGCCGCGGGAGTGGCGCGGGGTGGGGCCGCCGGACCGGGCGGGCCATCGGCGCCCGTTGATCTGACCGGGCTCGCAGCCGATGTGGTAGCGCACGCGGCGGCCCAGCACACGCCGGGCCGGGGCGCGGCAGCCGCGTGGCCGCGTGCCCCGGAACGGGTTCTTCGCCGCGCGCACCGTGCTCAGCGTCCCTGGCGCAGGGCCGGGTGGGCGCCGGCGGCGACCAGGTCGGCCACGGCGGCGCGCGGGTCGCGGCCGGTCACGAGGGACTCGCCGACCAGGACGGCGTCGGCGCCCTCGTTGGCGTAGGCGATCAGGTCGTGCGGGCCGCGCACACCGGACTCCGCGACCTTGACGATGTGGTCGGGGATCTCCGGGGCGACCCGGGCGAAGGTGGAACGGTCCACCTGGAGCGTCTTCAGGTTCCGCGCGTTGACGCCGATGACCTTGGCGCCCGCGTCGACCGCGCGGCGCACCTCTTCCTCGTCGTGCGCCTCGACCAGCGGCGTGAGCCCGATGGACTCCGCCCGCTCGACCAGGGAGACGAGGGCCTCCTGCTCCAGCGCCGCGACGATCAGCAGCACCAGATCCGCGCCGTACGCGCGGGCCTCCCAGAGCTGGTAGGAGGTGACGACGAAGTCCTTGCGCAGCAGCGGGACGTCCACCCGGGCCCGGACGGCGGCCAGGTCCTCCAGGGAGCCGCCGAAGCGGCGGCCCTCGGTCAGGACGGAGATCGCCGCGGCGCCGCCCGCCTCGTAGTCGGCGGCGAGCCCGGCCGGGTCGGCGATCGCGGCCAGCGCGCCCTTCGACGGGCTGGAGCGCTTCACCTCGCAGATCACGGTGACGCTGTCGCCCTTGAGCGCGGCCACCCCGTCCTTGCTCGCGGGGGCCTTCGCGGCGGACTCCTTGAGCTCGTCGAGGCTCACCCGCGCCTGCCGCTCGGCGAGGTCCTCGCGGACTCCCTCGATGATCTCGTCGAGCACACTCACGCGACCGGCCCCTTCCTGTCTGGTCCGGGCGACCAGACCCTTCGATGGTATCCGCCAAACGGCGGAGGGTTCGCATCCGCCTGTCAAGCCGCTGGTCAGGGGATCAGCGCGGCGCCGAACGGGAGATTCCTCACCACGGTGAACGCCGCGAGCGCCCCGCCGGCCGCCCACCCGTGCGCCGGACGGATCACGGGCGTGAACGCGGCCCCGCGCCACACCAGCACCAGCCACGCCACCAGCCCCACGGCCAGGGCGGCGAAACCGGCGACGGCCACCGCGTTCGCGCCCAGGGCGCCCGCCAGATCGCCGTGCGCCAGGTCGTGGGCGCTGCGGAGCCCGCCGCAGGCGGGACAGTACAGCCCGGTGAGGGCCAGCACGGGACAGGCCGGGTAGTGGCCGGGCTCACGCGGATCGACGGCCGCCACCCAGCCGAACGCCGCGCCCGCGGCGGCCAGGGCCGCCAGCGGCGCGGCGGTGGAGGCGAGGGGGCGCCGCCCGGTCCCCGTCGCCGGTCAGCCGTTGACGGCCGACCGCTCCGACTCGGGCGACGAGGCGGGCGGGGGCACGCCGTCCTCGCCGACGGTGACGCCCGCCGCCGCGGCCTGCGCCTGGGCCTTCTGCGCCGGGGAGGCGTGCAGCTTGGCCGGCGGCTGGCCGTGTCCCATGGCCCGCAGGACCAGCCCGACGACCCCGCCGGGGCCGACGACGACCGCGCCCCCCACCCCGCCCAGGGGCTCGGCCATCACCGTGAAGGCACCGCCGATGCCGAACCCGATGAAGGCGATGACGACACCGGTCCAGGCGGCCGGAGAGTTTCCGTGGTGGTAAGGGCCCGGCATGTGTGTGCTCCTCGTCGGTCAGGATTCGCGGGGCGCCGCCTTGAGCGCGCCCTCAGCCATTGTGGCAGGCCGCTGCCGCGATCCCGGGCGGGGTCCCCCCGGGTGTGACGCGTTCTACGTCGGGTCCTCGCCCCGGTCCAGGGCCCGCCAGATGTCCTCCGGCCGGTCCGGGTCCGTCGCGCCCCCGGCTGTCCCGGCGCCGGCCGTCCGCCGTCCCGCGACCGGCCGCCGTCCGGGGCGCTCGTACCGGCCGGACATCGCGGGCCACTGCTGCCCGTAGCTCAGCGCGAGCAGCCCGGCGCACAGCAGCAGCAGGCCGCCCAGGGCCGACAGCCACGGCCAGCCGGTGTGGCTGACGCCCGTGACGGCGGCCTGGGTGAGGCCCATGGCCTCGGCGGCGTTGGCCTCCAGCGCGTCGGTGTCGCCCGAGCCGAGCAGCGCGGCGCCGATGGCGCCGGCCCCGCTGAGGGCCAGCACGGAGGCGACGACGGCCCGGCCGGTGCGGCGGACCGCGAAGACCGCGACCAGGGAGGCGAGACCGACCAGGGCCAGGGCGCTGGGCAGGCCGGAGACGGCGCTGCCGCTGGCGGTCACCGGCAGCTCGGCGCCGGCGACGGCCGTCTCGGCCTCGCCCCACGTCTGGCCCGCAGAGATCAGCACGACGGCGGCGCCGGCGGCGCCGGAGAGCAGCGCCACGGCGAGCGTGCGGCGGGTCGTGCCGACGCCGGGACCGGCGTCGGCGGGGTCGTCGTCGGGACCGAGGGCGGCATCCGTGTCGGTGCCGAATCCTGGGGTGGTCCGGGGGCTGGCTCTTATACACATCCATCCGACGCTGCCGCGGGGCGAATGGAACTCTCCCGGGGGTCCGGCTTCTTAACAAAAAAGCGGGCGCAATCACGTGTCACGACACCGTGGAGCTCGACGAGTGTGTGCGCCAGGAACTAACACCCGAGTGGTGAGGGTGTGGGCGTGGGGGCTCCGGGGGTGGTCCGGGTGTCCGTTCCGGGGCCGTCTGGGCCGTCGGGGTCGGCGGGGCCGATGTCCGCGGGGTCGGCGGGGTCGGGAGTCACCCGTCCACGCTACCGCGCAGCTTCCCCGCGGTGGCGACCGCCCTGAGCACGGCCGCGGCCTTGTTCCGGCACTCGGTGTCCTCGGCGACCGGGTCGGAGTCGGCCACCACACCGGCCCCGGCCTGCACGTACGCCATGCCGTCGCGGAGCAGCGCGGTGCGGATGGCGATGGCCGTGTCGGCGTCGCCGGCGAAGTCGAGATAGCCGACGCAGCCGCCGTAGACGCCGCGCCGGGTGGGCTCCAGCTCCTCGATGATCTCCATCGCGCGGGGCTTGGGGGCGCCGGAGAGGGTCCCGGCCGGGAAGCAGGCGGTGAGCGCGTCGAAGGCGGTGTGGCCCTCGGCCAGCCGTCCGGTGACGGTGGATACGATGTGCATCACGTGGCTGTAGCGCTCGATCGCCATGAAGTCGACGACCTCGACGCTGCCGGGGGCGCAGACGCGGCCGAGGTCGTTGCGGCCGAGGTCGACGAGCATCAGGTGCTCGGCGCGCTCCTTGGGGTCGGCCAGCAGTTCCTCGCCGAGTGCCGCGTCCTCCTGCGGGGTGGCGCCGCGCGGCCGGGTGCCGGCGATGGGGTGGAGCATGGCGTGCCCGTCCTCGACCTTGACCAGGGCCTCCGGGCTGGAGCCGACGACGTCGCAGTGCTCGAAGCGCAGCAGGTACATGTACGGGCTGGGGTTGGTCGCGCGCAGCACCCGGTAGACGTCGAGGGCGCTCGCCGGGCACGGCGTCTGGAAGCGCTGCGAGGGGACGACCTGGAACGCGTCGCCGGCCCGGATGTACTCCTTGGCGGTCTCGACGGCCCGCTGGTAGTCGGGGCCGCCCCAGAGCGCCTCGTAGGACGGCAGCTCGGACGGGGGCAGTTCGGCGACCGGCAGGGCGGGCGCGGGCCGGGCGAGGTCGGCGGTCATCGCGTCGAGGCGGGCGACGGCGTCGGCCCACGCCTCGTCGGCGCCGGTCTCCAGGTCGTTGTGGTTTATCGCGTTGGCGATCAGCAGGACCGTGCCGTCGCGGTGGTCGAGGACCGCGACGTCGGAGGCGAGCAGCATAGTCAGCTCGGGCAGTCCGAGGTCGTCCTCGGCGCTGTCGCCGATGGATTCCAGGCGGCGGACGATGTCGTAGCCGAGGTAGCCGACCATGCCGCCGGTGAAGGGCGGCAGCTCCGGGGAGCTGGGGGTGTGCAGGGCCTGGAGGGTCCGGCGGAGCACGTCCAGCGGGTCGCCGGTGGTGGGCACAAAGACGGGCGGGCTGCCCAGCCACCGCGCCGTTCCGTCCTCGCGGACGGTGAGGGTGGCGGAGCTGCGGACGCCGATGATCGAGTAGCGGGACCACGTGCGGCCGTTCTCGGCGGACTCCAGCAGGAACGTGCCGGGGCGCTCGCCCGCGAGCTTGCGGTAGAGCCCGATCGGGGTGTCGCCGTCGGCCAGGAGGCGGCGGGTGACCGGGATGACCCGGCGGTCCTTCGCGAGGATCCGGAAGTGCGCGAGGTCTGGCGTCGTCATGGCGGCCGAGCCTACTTTCCGGGGGTGTCGAGCGGGAGGCGCCCGGCGTCGAAGCAGGTGCGGTCCCCGGTGTGACAGGCGGCGCCCACCTGGTCCACGCGGACGAGGACGGTGTCGCCGTCGCAGTCGAGGGCCACGGACTTCACGTACTGCACGTGTCCCGAGGTGTCGCCCTTCACCCAGTACTCGCGGCGGCTGCGGCTCCAGTAGGTGCAGCGGCCGGTGGTCAGGGTGCGGCGCAGGGCCTCGTCGTTCATCCAGCCGAGCATGAGCACCTCCCCGGTGTCGTACTGCTGGGCGATGGCGGGCACGAGGCCGTCGGCGGTGCGCTTGAGGCGGGCGGCGATGGCCGGATCGAGGGTGGGGGTGCCGGGGGCGCCGGGTGTGCTGCTGGACATGCCCTCATTCTGCCGCCCTTCCGGGGGACGTATACCGGGCGCGGGACCCCGGTGGCCCGTAGGGTGAACGCATGTCGACTCATGCGAAGCGCGAACGCCTTCTGCTGGCGGACCAGTTGGAGACCGTGGGGCCGGAGGCGCCCACCCTGTGCGAGGGGTGGTCGGCCCGTGATCTGGCGGCACATCTGGTGGTGCGGGAGCGGAACGTGGAGCCGATCGCGTCCGTGGTGGTCCGGCCGCTGGCGACGCGCGCCGAGCGGGTGCGGGCCGAGACGGCGGCCCGGCCCTACGACGAGCTGATCCAGCTCATCAGGACGGGTCCGCCGCGCCGGTCGCCGTTCGCGCTGAAGCAGCTCGACGAGGCGGCGAACACGGTGGAGTTCTTCGTCCACGCCGAGGACGTGCGGCGGGCGCAGCCGGACTGGGCGCCGCGCGCGCTGGACCCGGTGTTCGCGGACGCGCTGTGGAAGCGGCTGGAGACGGTGGCGAAGCTGCTCGGCCGCCGCAGCCCGGTCGGTCTGGTGCTGCGGCGGCCCAACGGCCAGACGGTCGTCGCGCGCAAGGGCCTGCCGGTGGCGACGGTCACCGGGGACCCGGGAGAGCTGCTGCTGTTCGCCTACGGGCGGCAGGAGGCGGCCCGGGTGGAGCTGTCGGGCGACGACGACGCCGTCGCGAAGGCGCGGTCGGCGCCGCTCGGGCTGGGATGACGGGTCTCACACCGGCTTCTTGATCACCTCGATCACGCTGGTCAGGCCGTCGGCGCCGTGACCGGCCGCGTCGGCGGCGGCGAAGAGGCGGCGCAGGGCCGTCGCGGTGCCGGTGTCGATGCCCGCGTCGCGGAAGGCGTGCACGATGTGCTCGGCGCCGACGGCCTGCATGTGCAGGTTGTTCTCCCCGCCGGGGTACACGCCTTCCTCGATCTCGCGGGTCACGATGCCGAGGAAGCCCATCGGTCCTTCGGAGGCGAGGTCGGCGAGCATGCCGTCCACATAGGGCCGCAGCGCGGCGGGACCGGTACCGGCCGTGCCGAGCAGGGCCGCGGCGTGGAAGTAACTGGTCAGCGTGGACCAGAAGATGTGCAGCATCGCCTGGTAGTACAGCATCGCCAGGCCGGGGTCGGTGCCGATGTGGTCGACGCGGCTGAGGACCTCCAGCGTCGCGCGGTGGGCCTCCAGCGCCGCCTTCTGGCCGCTGTAGAAGGTGTACGCGCCGGGCTGTCCGATGCCGGGCGGCGGGACCATGATGCCGCCGGTGAGGAGTTCGGCGCCGTGTCCGGCCGCCCAGCGGGCCGCCTCGCGCAGCCGCTCGGGCGAGTCGGAGCTGAGGTTGACCAGGACCCGGCCGTCGAGCGCGGCGGGGTCGGTGGTGCCGAGGATGTCGTACATGGCCTGGTAGTCGACCAGGCTGAGGACGGTGACACCGGCGGCGGCCAGCGCCTCGGCGGGCGAGGCGGCCAGGGTGGCGCCCCTGGCCACGAGGGCGTCGGCGCGGGACGGGGTGCGGTTCCACACGGTGGTGGGGTGGCCGGCGGCCAGGAAGGCCCCGGCCATCGCCGAGCCCATCGCGCCCAGGCCGATGACGGTGACCGGCTCGCGTGTCGCCATGACGTTCCTTCTTTCACTCTTCGTTCGTCCGTGTGGGTCGCACTCTGCGCGGCGGGCCTTCGGGATCTCTACGGGCGGACTTCGGGCGCGGCGCGGCCGGCCCGTGGCCCGCGGTTAACCTGGCGGAATGCGTTTCGGGGTGCTCGGCCCGCTGGCCGTGTGGACGGACGACGGCACGCCCGTCACCGTGCCCGACACCAAGGTCCGCGCGCTGCTCGCCGCCCTGCTGGTGGCGGAGGGCCGGCCGGTCCCGGCCGACCGGCTGATCGACGCCCTGTGGCGCGACCGCCCGCCGCGCAACCCGGCCGGCACGCTCCAGGCCCGCGTCTCGCAACTGCGCCGCGCGCTGAACGACGCGGAGCCAGGCGCCCGCGATCTGGTGGTGCTGGGCCCGGCCGGTTACGCGCTGCGCGCGGCGCCGGAGGCAGTGGACGCCCACCGGTTCGGCGCGCTGGTGGCGCGGGCCGGGGCCGGTGGGGAGCCCCGGGCGCGTTCGCTGCTGCTGGGCGAGGCGCTGGAGTTGTGGCGCGGCCGGGCGTACGCGGACTTCGCGGACGAGGAGTTCACCGAGGCGGCTGTGGCGCGGCTGGAGGAGCAGCGGCTGACCGCGCTGGAGGACCGGGCGGAGGCACGTCTCGAACTGGGTGAACACGACGCGCTCGTCGCCGAGTTGGCCGAGCAGGTCGCCCACGAGCCGCTGCGGGAACGGTTGCGCGCCGCGCAGATGCGCGCGTTGTACGGGGCGGGGCGGCAGGACGCGGCGCTGGCCGCGTACGGGGAGCTGCGGACCGCGCTGGCCGAGGAGCTGGGCGTCGATCCCCGGCCCGAACTCGCCGACCTGTACCGGCGGATCCTCGGCCACGACCCGGCGCTGGCCACCCGCGCGCGCACCAACCTGCCGGCGCCGCTGAGCGATCTCATCGGCCGCGACGACGCGCTCGCCGCCGCCGGGTCGGCGCTCGCCTCGGCCCGGCTGGTGACCCTGACCGGCCCGGGCGGGGTGGGCAAGACGCGGCTCGCCCTGGCGGTGGCCGAACGGGCGGCGGCTGGCGGGGAGTTCCCGGACGGCGTGTGGCTGGTGGAGCTGGCGGCGGTGACGGACAAGGAGGTCGTCGACGCGGTCGCCGCGGTGCTCGGGGTGCGCGACAACGCCTCGGGCGTGCCGCTGGCCGACCGGCTGGCCGAAGCCCTCGCCGCGCGGCGGACGTTGCTCGTGCTGGACAACTGCGAGCACGTCGTCGAGCCGGTGGCCGGGCTGACGCAGCGGCTGCTGAAGGCGGCGCCCGGGGTGCGGATCCTGGCGCCCAGCCGGGAGCCGGTCGGGGTCACCGGCGAGCGGCTGGAGGCCGTGGAGCCGCTCCGGCCGCCACCGGACGGCACGGCGGCCACCGAGGAGTTCAGCGCGGTGCGGCTGTTCGTGGCCCGAGCGGGGGCGGCGGCGCCCGGGTTCGCGCTGGACGCGGACAACGCGGCGGCCGTGGCGGCGATCTGCCGCCGCCTCGACGGCATGCCGCTCGCCCTCGAACTGGCCGCGACCCGCGTCCGGGCGCTGGGGGTGCGGGAGTTGGCCGCCCGGCTGGACGACAGGTTCCGGCTGCTGGCCGCCGGGCGCCGGGACGCGCCCGCCCGGCAGCGGACGCTGCGCGCGGTGCTGGACTGGAGCTGGGACCTGCTCACCGAGCCCGAACGCGTCGCGCTGCGGCGGCTGTCGGTTGCCGTGGACGGCTGCGCCCTGGACGCGGCGGAAGCCGTCTGCGCGGTGCCCGACGCGATGGAACTGCTCGCCCGTCTGGTGGATCGCTCGCTGGTCGTCGCGGACGGCGGCCGGTACCGGCTGCTCGAGTCGGTCGCCGCGTACGCCCTGGAACGGCTGCGCGAGGCGGGCGAGGAGGGACCCGCGCGGGACCGGCACGCCGCGCACTACACGGCGTTGGCGGAACGGGCGGCGCCGCTGCTGCGCGGCTCGGGTCAACTGGCGTGGCTGCGGCGGCTGGACGAGGAGGCCGCCAACTTCCGCGCCGCGCTCGACTGGTTGGCGGCCACGGGCGCGGCGGACCGCGCGCTGCGGCTGGTCGGCGCGCTGGCCTGGTACTGGTTCCTGCGCGGGCGCAACGGGGAGGCGCGCCGTTCCCTGGCGACGGCGCTGGCGGTCCCGGGGCGGGCACCGGCCGCCGCGCGGACCGCGGCGCTGGCCTGGCACGCCGGGGTGACGGCCGCCTCGACAGGGCACACGGTGGACAGCCGGCGGGCGATGGCCCTGTTCGACGAGGCCGGCGACCCGGCCGGGCGGGCGTACGCGGAGTGGTTCCTGACGCTGACGCACTGGGCCTACGGCGACTACGACGCCCACCGGCGCGCCGTGGACCGGGCGCTCACCACGTTCCGCGCGCTGGGCGACCGCTGGGGCGAGGCGGCGGCCCGCGCCACCCGGGCCAGGCTGGGCCTGGGCCGGGCGGACCTGGCCGGGATGGAGCGCGACGCACGGCGGAGCCTGGAGCTGTTCGACGCGCTGGACGACACCTGGGGCCGTCTGGAGGCCGGGTACGCGCTCGGCGTCCTCGCCGAGATCGGCGGCGACTACCGGCGCGCGGCCGAACTCCAGCGGGAAGGGCTGCGCCTGGCGGAGGAGTTGGGCATGTGGACCGAGGCGTCGTTCCGCGTCTCGGGCCTGGGCCGGATCGCGCTGCTCACCGGCGACCTGGCGCGGGCGGCGGAACTCCACGAGCGCGGGCGGCGGTTGGCGATCGAGCATTCGGACAAGCCGGCCGAGGAGTTCGCCGAGGTCGGTCTCGGCCTGGTGGCGCGGCGGCAGGGCCGCCTGGACGACGCGGAACGGCACCTGCGCGGCTGGCTGACCTGGCTCGGCGGCGTGCGCGGCACGTCGGGCGTGGCGTTCGTCCTGGCCGAACTGGGGTTCGTCGCGGAGCTGCGCGGCGACGCCGGGGAGGCGCTGCGCCTGCACCGGGAGGGCTACGCGGCGGCCCGCTCGGTCGGGGATCCCCGGGCGGTGGCCCTGGCCCTGGAGGGTCTGGCCGGCGCCCACGCGGCGGCGGGCGACGCGGCCGTCGCCGCCCGTCTCCTGGGCGCGGCGGCGGCGACCCGCGCCACGGTGGGCGCTCCCCTGCCCCCGGCCGAACGCGGCGACATCGACCGGATCACCGCCCGCGCCCGGCAGGCCCTGGGCGACGCGGAGTTCGCGGCGCAGTACGCCCGGGGCACCGCGCTGCCCCCCGACAGCGCGGTGCCCCCGGCCTGACCGGCGCCCGGTGGGCGGGTCAGTCGGCGGTCGCGAGGTTCTCCAGGATCGTCGCGTTCGCCAGGCCGCCCGCCTCGCACATGGTCTGGAGCGCGAACCGCGCGCCGCGCTGCCGCATGGCGTGCGTCAGGGTCGTCATCAGGCGGGTGCCGCTGGCGCCCAGCGGGTGGCCGAGGGCGATGGCGCCACCGTTGACGTTGAGCCGGGCCGGGTCGGCCCCGGTCTCCTGGAGCCAGGCGAGGACGACGCTGGCGAACGCCTCGTTGACCTCGAACAGGTCGATGTCGCTCAGCTTCAGTCCCGCCCGGCGCAGCACCTTCTCGGTCGCGGGAATGACGCCGGTCAGCATCAGCAGCGGGTCGGAGCCGGTGACGGCGAAGGTGTGCAGACGGGCGAGCGGGCGCAGGCCGAGGCGTCGCGCGGTCTCGCCGCTGGTGATCAGCACGGCGGAGGCGCCGTCGTTGATCGGGGAGCTGTTGCCCGCCGTGACGGACCACTCGATCTGCGGGAAGCGCTCGGCGTAGGCGGGGTCGGCGAACGACGGGCGCAGTCCGGCCAGGACCTCGGGCGTGGAGCCGGGGCGCACGGACTCGTCGGCGGTGACGAGGCCGGCCTCGGTCGGCACGGGCACGATCTCGTCGGCGAACAGGCCGGCGGCGTGCGCGGCGGCGGCGCGGCGGTGGGAGGTGACGGCGAACTCGTCCATCCGCTCGCGGCCGACGGGCCACTTGGCGGCGATGAGTTCGGCGCTGATGCCCTGCGGGACGAGCCCTTCGGGGTAACGGGCGGCGAGCGCGGTGCCGAACGGGTCGGCGCCGGGCGGCACGTTGGACCACATCGGGACCCGGCTCATGGACTCGATGCCGCAGGCGACGACGAGGTCGTAGGCACCGGACATGACGCCCTGCGCGGCGAAGTGCGCGGCCTGCTGGGAGGAGCCGCACTGCCGGTCGACCGTGGTGGCGGGCACGGACTCGGGCAGCCCGGCGCCGAGCCAGGCGAGCCGGGTGGTGTTCATGGCCTGTTCCGCGACCTGATCGACGCAGCCGCCGATCACGTCGTCCACGAGGGCGGGGTCGATGCCGCTGCGCTCGACGAGCGCGCGGAGCGTGTGGCCGAGGAGGTCCACGGGATGGACACCGGCGAGCGCCCCGTTCGGCTTGCCCTTGCCGATGGGGGTGCGGACGGCTTCGACGATGACGGCGTCGCGCATGGCGGTCGCCTCCTTGAGGCTGACGAGCGGGGACAACGAGACGGAGAAACCAGCGAGTTTGAAAACTGGACCTACTCGCGGGTACGACTATAGCGGGGTAGGTTGGAAAATCAAACGGACTCGGGCGGGTGGCTTACGCTGGACCGCATGAAGACCCAGCGCCCCTGCTCGATCGCCGCCACGCTCGGCGTGATCGGCGAGAAGTACTCCGTTCTCGTGCTCCGGGAGATCTTCTTCGGCGTCCGCCGGTTCGACGCCATCGCGCGCAACGTCGGCGCCCCGCGCGACGTCCTCGCCGCCCGGCTGCGCCGCCTGGTCGAGGCGGGCGTCCTGGAGCGGGTCCCGTACAACGAGCGTCCCCAGCGCTTCGAGTACCGGCCGACCCAGGCCGGCCAGGACCTGCGGCCGGTGCTGCTGACCCTGATGGCCTGGGGCGACCGTTACCTGACGCAGGTGCCGCCCGTCACCTTCGCGCACGACTGCGGCGCGCGGGTGGAGCCGGTCGTGGTGTGCGGCGCGTGCCGCCGCGAGGTGCTGCCCGGCAGCCTGACCCCGCACTTCACCGACCCGGAGTGGGCCGCGTGACGGAGGAGAACCCCGGCGGGGTCACGGGCCGGGTCACGGTGGACGCGGGCGTGGAGTTCCCCGCCGTGGACCCCGGCCGGACGTGGGTCGTGGGCGCGGTGATCCTCGACGCGCGCGGCGAGGCGTTCGCCCAGTACCGCGCCCTGGGCCGGCGGCCTTCCCGGACTGCTGGGATCTGGTGGGCGGCCATGTCGAGCCGGGCGAGAGCCCGCTCGGCTGCCTGGTCCGCGAGGTCGCCGAGGAGACCGGCCGGGCGCGTGTGCCGGGTGCGCCGGTTCCTCGGCGTGATCACGTGGCGGGGCGACGACGGCCTCGGGGTGCGGCACGAGGCGGACTACGTGGTCGAGGTGGACGGCGACCTCGACCGCCCCGACCTGGAATGGGCCAAGCACCCGCGCTTCGGGTGGTTCGGCCCCGGTGACCTGGACCGGCTGACGGAGAACCGCGCGCCCCACGACCAGTTGGTGCACGTGGTCGTCGCCCGCGCCCTCGGCGTCACCGCCCCCGACTGAACTTGCTTCTTATACACATCTCCGAGCCCCCGCGACGGCCAGCAAACACTCCCCCGGCCCCTGGGCCCCCGGCCGTCCCGCCGGCGAGGAGCGGGCCGCCGGCGCGGCGGCGGCCCGCTCCTGGCCGGCCCTTCCCGCTACTGCTCCTTGCCGCGTCCCGAGAGGGCGTCGCGGGCGCGGTCCACGAGGCCGGTGCCGGGCGCGAGCAGCTTGTTGAACGGCGGCTTGTCGGGGGCGGCGGGGTGCGGGCGGGTCGGCGCCGTCTTCTTGGTGTGCCGCGCCTTGTCACCGAGCCGCTCCAACTCCTCCTCCGGGCACGACAGTCGCAGCGCCGGGAAGAGGTTGTCCTCCTCGTCCTGGATGTGGCTGCGGATCTCCATCATCAACTGGTCGATCAGCCGGTCGAATTCGGGATCGTCCGCGTCGTGGCCCTCCAGCTCCTTCATGATCTGCTCGGCGGTCGCGTGGTCGTCGATCTCCTTGTCCGCGATGCGGTCGCCGTCCGTGAGGTGCTCGCGGACGGCCGGGTACAGGTGCACCTCTTCCGCGATCGAGTGCCGGATCAGCTCGATGGTCACCTGATCCGCCAGCAGCTTCCGCCGCTTCTCGCCCCGCGGCAGGCGCTCGATCTCACGGAACATCTCCTCGACCTCGCCGTGATCGGTGACCAGTTCCCGGATGATGTCTCCCTCGTGACCCATGACTCCCTGCCTTTCCCTAGCACTTCGCGGTGATGGCCGTGCACCACCGGGTAACCGGCCGTGCGCGGCGGAAACATGGCCCACCCCCGCCCCAGGCGGTGCGGGCGGGGGAAGCGGGCGGGCTAGACGGGTTGCCCGTAGAGGACGAGGTTCTGCTCGTAACGGCCGGCCCGGTCGTCGTACGGGCCCGCGCACGTGACGAGCGCGAGCCGGGCGGGGCCCGTCGTGGTGAACAGGTCGGCGGGCAGGGCGTCCCCGTCGTACACGCGGCGCGCGGGGATCCGGTACCCGTGCCGCCGCCCGTCCGCCGTGGTGACCCCGCCCCGGTCCGCGACCGGGACGTCCGCGAGCGCGGCGAACGCCCCGGGCCCGCCGTCCGCCGTGTCCACATGACCGGCGATGAGCACCGTGCCGCGCGGGGCGCCCGGCTGGGCGCCGAGCGACCACCAGCCGAGTTCGTCCGGCGCCTCGGGCAGGCGCAGCGCCCCGTCCGCCCCGGCCGCCACGGGCACCACCGGGGTCCGCGACCGGCCGGGCAGGGTGAGGAGCTGAGGCGGCGACGGGGGGAGCGCGGCGGGCTGCGCCCCGGCACGGTCCGGGACGAGCCCCGGCAGCGCCCCCGCGTCCGCGAGCCGGGCCGGCTCGGCCCACAGCAGCAGCGAACCGGCGAGTGCCGCGCAGACCCCGCACGACGTCAGGACCGCGGCGGGGCGGCGTCCCCGCGGGCGTCCGCGCGGCACCGCGCCGTCACCGGGGATCCGTCGGTTCCGCCTCGCGCTGCCGCGCGAGCCACACCGCGCCGGCGACGGTCAGCAGCGTGCCGCCGGTCACCGCCGCCACGCCCGCCTCCGACCGGCCCCCGTCCGCGCCGGAAGAGGCGGCCAAAGGAGTTTTCGGCCGTCGTGGTGGCTCCGAGGAGGTGAAAAAAAGCGGGACGGGGGAAGCGGTCGTCGCCCCCCGGGCCCCCCCGGGGGCCCGCCCCCCGCGGGCGCCGGTCAGCAGCGTGCCGCCGGTCACCGCCGCCACGCCCGCCTCCGACCGGCCCCCGTCCGCGCCGTCCGCCCGGCCGCCGAACCCCGCGGGCACCCGCGAGGGGTCCGCCACCGCGCCGGAACCGGCGTCGAGATGGCACTCGCCGCCCGCCACCCTCTCCAGATGCGCCTCCACCACGGGCCGCGCCGCGCTCGCCGCGGCCTTGACCTCGGCGTTCTCGCCGTCGCTCAGCTCCTGGTCGATCAGGGCGAGCGTCTCGCGGTGCGCGGCGTCCTGGGCCGCCAGCCACGCCTCGTCGTAGGCGGGGGTGCCCGCCCTGGCGCGCACCTCTTCGAGGGTGCTCGTCTGCTCGGGCGTCGGCTCCTCCGGCAGGGGCACGGGGAGCCGGTCGGCGAGGCCGGGGACCGCCTCGTCGAGCGTCGTGTGGTCGGTCACGAGGGCGGCGCCGACTTCCTTGACGCACGCGGTGGTCGCGTTCCGCCCGGCGTCGGTGCCGGCGGCGATCTC
Source organism: Streptomyces specialis (assembly GCF_001493375.1). Taxonomy (GTDB): domain Bacteria; phylum Actinomycetota; class Actinomycetes; order Streptomycetales; family Streptomycetaceae; genus Streptomyces; species Streptomyces specialis. The sequence goes on along the minus strand of NZ_LN929894.1, from coordinate 263,104 downwards.
GGCCAGGTTGCCCTGGTGGGCGCTCTTGAGGAACGTCGCGTCCGCCGGGGAAATCCCGGAGTCCGTTCCGTCCGCGCGGGCGAGGCCGGCCGAGGCGCCGACGAGGAAGAGGGCGGCCAGCGAACTCGCGGCCAGTCGGGCAGGTATCACGGTGGCACTCCGTTTCTGAGGTCCGGGACGCGATGCGCGTCCCAGCCGCTACCGTGCGTGACCGCCGGGCGTGTCGCACCTCGGACTAGGCCGAAAGGCTGACGAAAGCCGACCGGAAAGGGCAACGGAACGTGACGTCCGTCATCCCGTTTTCCGGAACCCGGGAGTACGCTTGCCACGTTTCGCACGCAGGATCGGGAGGGTGTTACGTCCGTGTGCGCCGATCTGTCCCCCGTCATAGCCGCCACCACGCAGTGGCTGCTGCGCGCCTACCCGGCCGCCGACGGCGCCCTGAGCGAGGTGCTCGCCGAGGTCCAGGCCCGCCAGGCGGTGACCGTCGCGGCCTGGCTGCGGTACCCGACGCCGGTGGACGCCGCGCTCGTCGCGATGGCGGGCCCGGGCGGCTCGGCCCGGCTGGACTGGGTCGTCGGCGCGGACACCGTGCTCCCCGAGGGTGACGAGGTCGCGTGGCGTTCCTGGGTGGACGAGGCCGTGGCGAGCTGGGCCGCGTGCCTGCTCAGCTCGCCCGCCCTGGCCGAGCAGGCCGTGGCGGCGGTGACCGCCGGGGAGCACGCCGCCGAGATGCCGATCGAGTTCCGCCGCCTGACCTTCCCGGCCGAACGCGACCGGCAGGCCGCGACCCTGATGCGCCACCCCGATCTGACGGCGTCCGTCGCCGACCTGCACCGCGCCCAGCTCCTGGCCCGCCTCGACCCCGACCCGGTCGGCAGCACCTGACGCCCGGCCGCGCGACGCTCACCCCGTGACCGGGCCGCCCCGCCAGACGGGGAACGGCCGCTCGCCGACCGCCACGTCGAACGCCGCGCGGGCCAGCAGACGGGTGGAGTCCAGCGTCGGCAGCGGCGAGACGCCGGGCGTCACCAGCAGCGGTATCTCCGTGCAGACCAGCGCCACCGCGTCGCAGCCGCGCTCCGCCAGGTCCCCGATGATCCGCGCGTACTCCCGGCGCGACTCCTCCCGGAGCACACCGTTCAGCAACTCCTCGAAGATGATCCGGTGGACGATCGCCCGGTCGGCCGGGGGCGGCAGTTCGGCCGTGATGCCCCGGGCCGCCAGCGCCCGGGGGTACACCGGGCCCTCCATCGTGTAGCGGGTGCCGAGCACACCGACCCGCTTCCGCCCCTCACTTGCCGCCTGCCCGGCCACCACCTCCGCGATGTGCAGGCCCGGCAGCGGCAGTTGGGTGCCCGGCAGCTCCAGCGCCAGGTGCGCGGTGTTGTCCGGGCAGACGAAGAAAGCGGCCCCCGCCCGCGCGAGCCGCTCCACGCTCACGGCCAGGATGTCCCGCACCGACGCGTGATCGCCCGCCTCCCAGCCGGGCATGCTGCGAGCCAGCGCGATGACGTCGAGCGTCACGTCCGGGTGCTCGTCGGGCCCCAGGCGCCGGAACCCCTCCTGGCAGAACGCCCGGAAGCAGAGCGCCGCGCCCTCCGTGCTGTGTCCGAGGATGCCCAGGTGCCTCATGCCGTTCTCCAGCGGTCAGGGGTGGCGGACCAACGGCATGATCGCAACGCCGACCGCGCCAGGGCAACGGGCGGGCTCGCCCGGACCGGAGCGGGTGTGGCACCGTACGGCACCATGGACCGCGTCACGGCCGCCCCCGACGGCATCAGCGCCACGCCCCGACCACTCGCCCCCGCCGGGGAGTTGACCACGGGCCCGGCCGGTGCCGCCACCTCCCCGGAGTTCTCCACCGGTGGGTGACGACGGCGACGACCGGCCCGCGTACGTGCTCACCGCGGCCCGGCTCTGCTTCGGCGCCCTGACCGTCCTGGCCCTGGTCCTCGGCTACGCGGGCCTGAGCACCCATCTGGACGGCCGGACCGCGTTCCAGCACGGGCCGTTCGACATCCTCTACTACGACCTCCAGTTGTTCGTGCTCAGCTCCACGCCGCTCGAAGGGCGGGAGCCCGTCCCCTGGACCCTCCGGGTCGCGATGTTCGCCGCGCCCGCCGTCACCGTCTACGCGCTCTTCGAGGCGGGCCGGCTGCTGTTCGCGGCCGAGTGGCGCAGGGTGCGGACCCGGCGCCTGTCCCGGCACGCCATCGTGTGCGGGGACGACGCCGCGAGCCTGATCCTGGCCGACCGCCTCCGCGCCCGGGGCCTGCGCGTCGTCCGCGTCGGGCAGCGGCCCCAGGCGGCGGACGCCGGGCTGACGACCGTGCGCGGCGACCCCCAGGACGCGCGCTCCCTGCGGGCGGCCGGGATCGAGGGCGCGTCCACCCTGTACGTGTGCGGCCAGGACAGCGCGCGGAACATCGCCGTCGCCCTCGCCGCCACCCGGGCCCGACACCGGTCCCCGGCGGACCTGCGGGTCTTCGTCCGCGTCAACGACCCCGACCTGTGCATGGCCTTCCGCGCCCGCCGGTGGAGCCAGGCCGCCGCCCCCGGCCCGGCGGTCGACTTCTTCAGCCCCGACGAGCTGGCCGCCCGGGTGCTGCTGCGCCACCACCGGCCCGTCCCCGAGGGGGTGTCCTCCCCCGACGTGGTCGTCTCGGGACTCACCGCGTTCGGCCGGGGCGTTCTCGTCGAGACGGCGCGGCAGTGGCGGGCGGCCGGCGGCCCCCCCGCCCGCCGGATCCGGCTGACCGTCCTCGACCCGGACGCGCGCGGCGTGCTGCGGGACCTGACCGCGCGCTACGCCTTCCTCGCGGACACCTGCGCGCTCACCGTCCACGACGGCGACCTGGCGCGGCTGCTGCGGGAACGGGCCGACCGGGGGCAGCCGCCGCCCGACCGGGTCTACATCTGCCAGGAGGACAACGAGGCGGCGCTGCGGACCGCCCTCACCACCACCCGCCTGTGGCACGGCGGACGGCGCTCGGTGGTGGTGCGTCTCGACGGGCTCGACGGCGTGGGCGAGGCGTTCGGGAACGCGGCGGACGGCGGCCGGCTCCTGGACGCCGTCGGTGAACGCCTGCACATGGCCGGTGTCGCCGACCTCGCCCACGATCCGGGGGTGATCGACGAGGACCTGACCGAGATCGTCGCCCGCGCCCTCCACGAACGGTATGTCCGCGCCCGCGCCGCCGAGGGCGGGGACCCGGCCGGCACCCCCTCCACCGTGCCGTGGCACGAGCTGTCGCCCGTCCTCAAGGAGGCCAACCGGCGCCAGGCCCGGGACATCGGCGCGAAGCTGCGGACGATCGGCTGCTCCCTGGCGCTGCGGGACGAGACCACGGCGGCCTTCCAGTACCGCGAGGCCGAGATCGAGCGGCTGTCCGAGCACGAGCACCGGCGGTGGACGGCGGAGCGCGTCGCCGCCGGCTGGACCCACGGCGAGCGGCGCGACGGCGCGGCCAGGCGCCACCCCGACCTCGTCCCCTGGGAACGCCTCGCGGAGGACGCGCGGGAGAAGGACCGGCAGGCCGTCCGGGACATCCCCGGCCTGCTGGCGGACGTCGGTCTCGGCATCGTCCGGCTCGACGGCTGAGGCGGCGGCCCCGGTCAGGCCGGTCCGGAGAGCGGGCCGCGCCGGTGCGTCAGCAGGATCCGCTGCAACTCGCGCGCCGCGCGCGGCGGGGAGACGTCACTGCGGTGCGCCACCGAGATCGTCCGGTGCAGCCCCGGCGGGACGAACGGCGTCGCCCGCAGTCCGGACCGCTCGGCGACCATGCTCGGCACCACGGCCACCCCCAGACCGGCCCGCACGAAGCCGAGGACCGCGTCCATCTCGCCGCCCTCCACGCTGAACGACGGCTCGAAGCCCGCCCCGTGGCACGCCGCGAGGGTCAGCTCCCGCAGGTCGTACCCGTGCCGGAACATCACCAGCGGCCGGTCCCGCAGATCCGCCACCCGGATGCGCCGGCCCGTCACCGGTGCCGGAGCGGCCGGGGACGAGATCACCACCAGGTCCTCGCGCAGCAGCTCCCGCGTGGCCAGCGCCGGGGCCTGGCCCGGCAGCGGGGTGATGATCAGCGCGAGGTCCAGCTCCCCGGCGGCCAGAATCCGTACCAGGTCCTGCGAGCCGTCCTCGTGCACGAACAGCTCGACGCCCGGATAGGCGTCGCGGAACGCCCGCAGCACCCCGGGCACCAGGCTGGCGCACAGGCTCGGCGTCGCCCCCAGCCGCACCCGCCCGCGCCGCAACCGCGCCACCTCCTGCACCTCGCGGCGCGCGGTCTCGGTGTCGGCGAGGATGCGGCGGGCCAGCGGCAGCAGCGCCGCGCCCGCGTCGGTCAGCGAGATGTGCCCGCGCGCCCGGTGGAACAGCTCGGCCCCCAGCTCCCGTTCCAGCGCGCGGATCTGCTGAGAGAGCGACGGCTGCGCGACGTGCTCGCGGTGCGCGGCCCGCGTGAAGTGCAGGGTCTCCGCGACGGCCGTGAAGTAACGGAGCTGCTGGAGCTGCATGGCCAACCCCTTTCCGGCGGCGCGGCCGGCCGGGAGCCCGGCCCGCGCGACAGGCACGATGGCGACAGCACGATAGGGATAGCCTATCGAAATCAGCTCCGCTATGTCTTGGACCGATCTCCTCCGGCGGCCCTACCGTCGTGGACATGGCACTGGCGACGCGGCCCCGCACGACGACCCGCACGGACCGTCGGCCGGCCGGCACGGCCGCCCGGCTGTGGCGGTCGACGATCGGCAAGAAGACGGTGATGGCCGTCAGCGGAGCGATCATGCTCCTCTACCTGATCGCCCACATGATCGGGAACCTGAAGGTCTTCTTCGGCCCGGACGACATGAACGGCTACGCCCACTGGCTGCGCACCCTCGGCGAGCCGGTGCTGCACCACGAGTGGTTCCTGTGGATCCTGCGTGTCGTCCTGCTCGCGGCGGTCCTCGCCCACGGGCTGGCCGCCTGGCAGCTCAGCCGCCTGGACATCGCGGCCCGCCCGGTGAAGTACGCGCACCGAGGGCGCCGCGCCTCCTACGCCACCCGCACCATGCGCTGGGGCGGCGTGATCCTGGCCCTGTTCATCGTCTGGCACATCCTCGACCTCACCACCGGCACCGTGAACCCGAACGGCGAGAGCGGCCACCCGTACGAGAACATCGTCGCCACGTTCGACACCTGGTACGGCAACGTGATCTACGCCGTCGCGATGATCGCGGTCGGCCTGCACGTCCAGCACGGCTTCCACAGCGCCGCCCAGACGCTCGGCGCGGGCAGCCGCACCCGCGACCGCGCGCTGAGGGCCACCGGCAACGGTCTCGCCCTCGTCCTGACCGTCGGCTTCCTCTCCGTCCCCTTCGGCGTGATGACCGGAATCGTCAAGTGAGCGATGTGATCAGTGTGAGCAGCTACCTGGACTACACCACGGGCGACGCCCTCGTGGACACCAAGGTTCCCGGCGGCCCGATCGCCGAACGGTGGGACCGCCGCCGCTTCGAGGCCAAGCTGGTCAACCCGGCCAACCGGCGCAAGCACACCGTCATCGTGGTCGGCACCGGCCTGGCCGGCGGCGCCGCCGGCGCCACCCTCGCCGAACAGGGCTACCGCGTCGTCCAGTTCTGCTACCAGGACTCCCCGCGCCGCGCCCACTCCATCGCCGCCCAGGGCGGCATCAACGCCGCCAAGAACTACCGCAACGACGGCGACTCCGTACGGCGCCTCTTCTACGACACCGTCAAGGGCGGCGACTTCCGCGCCCGCGAGTCCAACGTCCACCGGCTCGCCCAGGTGTCGGTCGAGATCATCGACCAATGCGTGGCCCAGGGCGTGCCGTTCGCCCGCGAGTACGGCGGCCTCCTCGACACCCGCTCCTTCGGCGGCGTCCAGGTCTCCCGCACCTTCTACGCCCGCGGCCAAACCGGACAGCAGCTCCTCCTCGGCGCCTACCAGGCGCTCTCCCGCCAGATCGCCGCCGGGAACGTGGAGATGCACCCGCGCACCGAGATGCTGGACCTGATCGTGGTCGACGGCCGGGCCCGCGGCATCGTCGCCCGCGACCTGATCACCGGCCGCGTCGACACCTACCTCGCGGACGCCGTCGTCCTCGCCACCGGCGGCTACGGCAACGTCTTCCACCTGTCCACCAACGCCAAGAACTCCAACGCCACCGCCATCTGGCGCGCCCACCGGCGCGGCGCGTTCTTCGCCAACCCCTGCTTCACCCAGATCCACCCCACCTGCGTCCCGCGCTCCGGCGACCACCAGTCGAAGCTGACGCTGATGAGCGAGTCGCTGCGCAACGACGGCCGCATCTGGGTCCCCCGGCAGGCCGGCGACACCCGCTCCCCCGCCGACATCCCCGAGGACGAGCGCGACTACTACCTGGAGCGGATCTACCCCGCCTTCGGCAACCTCGTCCCCCGCGACATCGCCTCCCGCGCCGCGAAGAACGTCTGCGACGAGGGCCGCGGCGTCGGCCCCGGCGGCCAGGGCGTCTACCTCGACTTCGCCGACGCCATCGCCCGCATGGGCCGCGACGCCGTCGCCGCCAAGTACGGCAACCTCTTCGAGATGTACGAACGGATCACCGCCGAGGACCCCTACCGCGTCCCGATGCGCATCTACCCGGCGATCCACTACACGATGGGCGGCCTGTGGGTCGACTACGACCTCCAGACCACCGTGCCGGGCCTGTTCGCCATCGGCGAGGCCAACTTCTCCGACCACGGCGCCAACCGGCTGGGCGCCTCGGCGCTGATGCAGGGCCTGGCCGACGGCTACTTCATCCTCCCGGCCACCCTCGCCGACTACCTCGCCCGCACCCCGGCCGACGAGGTGCCCGCCGACCATCCGGCGGTCAGCGAGGCGGTGTTCGCCGTCACCGACCGCCTCTACCAGTTGCTGTCCAACAACGGCGACCGCACCCCCGAGTCGTTCCACCGCGAGCTGGGCGAACTGCTGTGGGACCACTGCGGCATGGCCCGCAACGAGACCGGACTGCGCAAGGCCCTGGACCGTATCCCGGTCCTGCGCGCCGAGTTCTGGGAGCGGATCAAGGTGCCCGGCAGCGGCACCGACCTCAACCAGTCGCTGGAGAAGGCCAACCGCGTCGCCGACTACCTGGAGCTGGCCGAGCTGATGTGCCTGGACGCGCTGCACCGCGCCGAGTCCTGCGGCGGCCACTTCCGCGAGGAGAGCCAGACCCCCGACGGCGAGGCCGCCCGCCGCGACGACACCTTCTGCTACGCGGCGGCCTGGGAGTTCACCGCACCGGGCCAGGCCCCCGTGCTGCACAAGGAAGACCTCGTCTTCGAACACGTCCACCCCACCCAGCGGAGCTACGCGTGAACCTCACCCTGCGCATCTGGCGCCAGCAGGGCCCCGACACCGACGGCACGATGACCACCTACGAGGTCGCGGACATCTCCCCCGACATGTCGTTCCTCGAAATGCTGGACACCCTCAACGAGGAGCTGATCCTGCGCGGCGAGGAGCCCGTGGCGTTCGACCACGACTGCCGCGAGGGCATCTGCGGCGCCTGCGGCATGGTCATCAACGGCCAGGCCCACGGCCCGGAACGGACCACCACCTGCCAGCTCCACATGCGGCACTTCTCCGACGGCGACACCATCGACATCGAACCGTGGCGGGCCGCCGCGTTCCCCGTCGTCAAGGACCTCGTCGTGGACCGGTCCGCGTTCGACCGCATCATCGGCTCCGGCGGCTACGTCACCGCCCCCACCGGCAGCGCCCCCGAGGCACACGCCACACCGGTCCCCAAGGCCGCCGCCGACACCGCGTTCGAGCACGCCGAGTGCATCGGCTGCGGCGCCTGCGTGGCGGCCTGCCCCAACGGTTCGGCGATGCTCTTCACCTCCGCCAAGATCGTCCACCTCAACTCCCTGCCGCAGGGCGGCCCCGAGCGCGAGAGCCGGGTCCTGGACATGGTCGCCACGATGGACGACGAGGGCTTCGGCGGCTGCACGGTCACCGGCGAGTGCGCCACGGCCTGCCCCAAGGGCATCCCGCTCTCCTCGATCAGCACCATGAACCGCGAGTACCTGCGGGCGCTCCGCAAGGGCGCGTAACCCCCAGAACGCGGGGGCGGTCCCTCCGGAACGGCGGGGACACCTCCCAGCGGTCACGCTGGGGAGTGGCTCGGATCCCCGCGCCGGAGGACCGCCCCCGTGCACCACCCTCGCCCCCCGACACCGTCGCACGCCCGGCCACCGACGCTCAGCGAACGGCGTGACCCGCCTCCCGCAGCGCGGCCTTGACCTCACCGATCCGCAGATCGCCGAAGTGGAAGACCGACGCCGCCAGCACGGCGTCGGCGCCCGCCTCGATCGCCGGCGGGAAGTGCTCCAGACGCCCCGCGCCACCCGAGGCGATCACCGGGATCGTCACATGCTTCCGCACCGCCGCGATCATCGCCGCGTCGTACCCGTCCTTGGTGCCGTCCGCGTCCATGGAGTTCAGCAGGATCTCCCCCGCGCCCAGCTCGGCCGCCCGGTGCGCCCACTCCACCGCGTCGATCCCCGTACCGCGCCGCCCGCCGTGCGTCGTCACCTCGAAACCCGAAGACGTCACCGCCGTCCCCTCGGGGCAGCGTCTGGCGTCGACCGACAGCACCAGCACCTGATTGCCGAACCGTTCGGCGATCTCCCGGATCAGCTCCGGACGTTCGATCGCCGCCGTGTTCACGCCCACCTTGTCCGCGCCCGCGCGCAGCAGCCGGTCCACGTCCTCCGCCGTGCGGACCCCACCGCCCACCGTGAGCGGTATGAACACCTGCTCCGCCGTCCGGCGCACCACGTCGTAGGTCGTCTCCCGGTTCCCCGAGGACGCCGTGATGTCGAGGAACGTCAACTCGTCGGCGCCCTCGGCGTCGTAGACCTTCGCCATCTCCACCGGATCGCCCGCGTCCCGCAGGTTCTCGAAGTTGACGCCCTTGACGACCCGGCCGCCGTCCACGTCCAGGCAGGGGATGACTCGTACGGCGAGGCTCACGTCGCGGCTCCTCGATAGGCTTCCAGCTCCACTTGCACCAGCGCCCGCGAGTCGGCGAACCCGGCCACCAGCACCAGCGTGGTGACCGGACGGACGGACCCGAACAACTCGTGATGGGCCCGCCCCACGTCCTCCGCGTCGCGGGCGTGGCTGATGTACATCCGGGTGCGGACGACCGAGTCGGCGCCGAGCCCGAACGGCTCCAGCGCCCCCAGCGCCTCCGTCAGCGCGGACCTCGCCTGCTCGTACGGGTCGCCCCCGGCGGCCCCGGCGACGGACGGCAACGTCCCGCCGACCAGCACCAGTTCACCGGCCGCGACCGCGCGTGCGGAACCGAGGGCCTCGTCCCAGGGGCTCGCGTCCGGCGCGCGCTCGACACTCATCCGGCCACGGCCTCCAGCGCCTGCTCCAGGGTGAACGCCCCGGCGTACAGCGCCTTCCCGACGATCGCGCCCTCGACGCCCTCACCCACCAGGCCGGACAGCGCCCGCAGATCGTCCAGCGAGGAGACCCCGCCGGAGGCCACCACGGGCCGGTCGGTGGCGGCGCACACGTTCCGCAGCAACTCCAGGTTGGGGCCCTGCAGCGTGCCGTCCTTGTTGATGTCGGTGACGACATACCGGGCGCAGCCTTCGGAGTTGAGCCGCTCCAGCGTCTCGTACCGATCGCCGCCGTCCCGGGTCCAGCCCCGGCCGCGCAGCGTCGTGCCCCGCACGTCGAGACCGACGGCCACCCGGTCGCCGTACTGGGCGATCGCCTTGGCGACCCACTCCGGCGACTCCAGGGCGGCGGTGCCCAGGTTGACGCGGGTGCAGCCGGTGGCGAGCGCGGCGGCGAGCGTGTCGTCGTCGCGGATACCGCCGGACAGCTCGACCCGGATGTCCATCGCGCGGACGACCTCCGCGATCTGCTCCCGGTTGTTCCCCGTGCCGAACGCGGCGTCCAGATCGACCAGATGCAGCCACTCGGCACCCGAGCGCTGCCAGGTCAGGGCGGCCTGGAGCGGGTCGCCGTAGGAGGTCTCGGTGCCGGACTCGCCGTGCACCAGGCGCACGGCCTGGCCGTTCCGGACATCGACGGCGGGCAGCAGTTCCAGCGTGGGGGTCAGCGTGGACATCTCAGAGCGTCTCGATCCAGTTGGTGAAGAGGCGGGCGCCGGCGTCGCCGGACTTCTCGGGGTGGAACTGCGTGGCCCACAGCGGGCCGTTCTCCACGGCGGCGACGAACGGCTTGCCGTGCGTCGACCACGTGACGCGGGGCACGGCCAGCGAGGTCGTCGTCCCGCCGCTGTCGGCCGGCAACTCCCAGTCGTGCACGGCGTAGGAGTGCACGAAGTAGAACCGGGTGTCGGCGGGCAGCCCGGCGAACAGCGCGGAGTCCTCGGGCACTTCGACCGTGTTCCAGCCCATGTGCGGCACGATGTCGGCCTGGAGGGGCGTGACGGAGCCCGGCCACTGGTCGAGGCCCTCGGTCTCCACGCCGTGCTCGATGCCGCGCGCGAAGAGGATCTGCATCCCGACACAGATTCCGAGCACGGGCCGGCCGCCGGCCAGCCGCCGCCCGACGATCCAGTCGCCGCGCGCCTCACGGATGCCCCGCATGCAGGCCGAGAACGCGCCGACACCCGGCACGAGCAGCCCGTCGGCGTTCATGGCCGCGTCGGGATCACGGGTGATCTCCACCTCGGCCCCCGCCCTGGCGACGGCCCGCTCGGCGGACCGCACATTGCCGAACCCGTAGTCGAAGACGACGACCTTCTTCTTACCGGTCCCCACCGCTCACACCTCCAGCCGGAGCGCTCCGGCGAGCAGACACAGCGCACAGGCCAGCCCGAGAAGCACGACGACTCCTCTGGGCAGCCCCTGCTTGGCGAACGAGTACACCCCACCGAGAAGAAAGAGCCCCACGGCGAAGAACAGCGCGGCCGACCCGGTCACAGCACCCTCCCCCGCCGCACCCGCACCCGGGCAGCCGCGTGCGCGCCGCTCACGGCATCCTTCCGGTGAGCTTCTCCGCCCACGCGGCACCGCGCGGCCATCACCCGCACCCACACCCCGGCAGCCGCGTGCGCGCCGCTCACGGCATCCTTTTCGTAAGCTTCTCCGCCCACGCGGCACCGCGCGGCCATCACCCGCACCCGCACCCCGGCAGCCGCGTGCGCGGCGCTCACGGCATCCTTCCGGTGAGATTCTCCGCCGCTCACAGGGCGCCCTTGGTCGACGGGATCCCCGTCTGGCGCGGGTCCAGCTCGCTGGCGTACCGCAGGGCGCGGGCCAGGGCCTTGAACTGGCACTCCACGATGTGGTGCGCGTTGCGCCCGTACGGCACGTGGACGTGCAGCGCGATCTGGGCCTGGGCGACGAACGACTCCAGGATGTGCCGGGTCATCGTCGTGTCGTACGCGCCGATCATCGGCGCCATGCCCTCCGGCTCGCGGTGCACCAGATACGGCCGCCCCGACAGGTCCACGGTCACCTGCGCCAGTGACTCGTCCAGCGGCACCGAGGCGTCCGCGAACCGTACGATCCCCCGCTTGTCGCCCAGCGCCTGCCGGAACGCGGCCCCCAGCGCGAGCGCCGTGTCCTCGATCGTGTGGTGGCTGTCGATGTGCAGGTCGCCCTCGGTCTTGACGGTGAGGTCGAACAGCCCGTGCCGGCCGAGCTGGTCGAGCATGTGGTCGAAGAAGCCGACGCCGGTCGACACGTCGACCTTTCCGGTGCCGTCGAGGCCGATCTCGACGGCGACCGAGGTCTCCTTGGTGCTGCGGGTCACGCGGCCCACGCGGGTCATTGGCCGATCTCCTTCTTCACTGCGCGTACCGCATCCAGGAACGCGTCGTTCTCCTCGCGGGTCCCGGTGGTGACCCGGAGACGGCCCGGCACGCCGTTGTCCCGGACGAGCACCCCGTGGTCCAGCAGCCGCCGCCAGACGTCGTGCGCGTCGTCGAAGCGGCCGAACTGCACGAAGTTGGCGTCGGACTCGGTGACATCGCACCCCAGGGCCGTCAGCTCGGCGACGATCCGGTCCCGTTCGTCCTTGAGCTCCGCGACGTACCCCAGCAGCGTATCCGCGAACTCCAGCGCGGCGTGCGCGGTGGCCTGGGTGATCGCGGACAGGTGGTACGGCAGGCGCACCAGTTGCACCGCGTCCACCACGCCCGGATCGGCGGCCAGATACCCCAGCCGCAGCCCGGCCGCGCCGAACGCCTTCGACATGGTCCGGGTCAGGACCAGCGTCGGCCGGCCCTCGATCAGCGGCAGCAGCGACGGCCGGTGGCTGAACTCGGCGTACGCCTCGTCCACCACGACCAGCGCGCCCCGCCCGCCCGTCGCGGCGGCCTGCGCCGCCTCGTACAGCGCGAGAACGGACTCGGCCGCCACGGCGGTACCGGTCGGGTTGTTGGGCGAGCAGATGAACACCACGTCCGGGTGGTGCTCGTGGATCGCCGCCACCGCGGCCTCCACGTCGATGCCGAACTCCTCGGTGCGGGGCCCGGAGATCCACCCGGTGCCGGTGCCGCGCGAGATGAGCGGGTGCATCGAGTACGACGGGTCGAAGCCGAGCGCCGTGCGCCCGGGGCCGCCGAACGCCTGGAGGAGCTGCTGGAGCACCTCGTTGGAGCCGTTGGCCGCCCACACCTGGGTCGGGCCGACCCGGTACCCGGCGGTGCGGGAGAGGTAGGCGGCGAGCTGCGTGCGCAGCACCACCGCGTCCCGGTCGGGGTAGCGGTTGAGCGTGCGGGCGGCGTCCGAGACGCGCTCCGCGATGCGCCGGACCAGGGCGTCCGGCACGGGGTACGGGTTCTCGTTGGTGTTCAGCCGGACGGGGACGTCGAGCTGCGGCGCGCCGTACGGGGTCTTGCCGCGCAGTTCGTCCCGGATGGGCAGATCGTCGATGCGGGTCACTTGCTGTGCGGAACCTCTCCGGTCTCGAACCGTGCCTTCACCGCGGCGCCGTGGGCGGGCAGGTCCTCCGCCTCGGCGAGGGCGACCACATGGTGCGCCACCTCGGCCAGGGCGTCGCGGCTGTAGTCCACGACGTGGATGCCGCGCAGGAAGGACTGCACGGACAGGCCCGAGGAGTGGCAGGCACAACCGCCGGTCGGCAGCACGTGGTTGGAGCCCGCGCAGTAGTCGCCCAGGGAGACCGGCGCCCAGGGGCCGATGAACACGGCGCCCGCGTTGCGGACCCGGGCGGCGACCTCGGCGGCGTTCGCGGTCTGGATCTCCAGGTGCTCGGCCGCGTACGCGTCGGTGACGGCCAGTCCGTGGTCCAGGTCGTCCACCAGCACCACCCCGGACTGCCGGCCGGCCAGGGCCTCCGCGATGCGGTCGTGGTGCTTGGCGGCCGGGACCCGGACCGCCAGCTCCGCGTCCACCGCGTCGGCCAGCGCGACGGACGGCGTGACGAGGACGGCGGCGGCCAGCACGTCGTGCTCGGCCTGGCTGATGAGGTCGGCGGCGATCAGCGCCGGGTCGGCGGTGTCGTCGGCCAGGACGGCGATCTCGGTGGGCCCGGCCTCGGCGTCGATGCCGATGACGCCCTTCAGCAGCCGCTTGGCCGCCGCGACGTACACATTGCCGGGGCCGGTGACCAGCCGGGCCGGCGGGCACTCCTCGGTGCCGTAGGCGAACATCGCCACGGCCTGGGCGCCGCCCGCGGCGTGCACCTCCTCGACGCCCAGCAGCGCGCAGGCGGCGAGGATGGTGGGGTGCGGCAGGCCGGTGCCCCAGTCGTTGCCCGGGGTCCTCTGCGGCGGCGAGGCGACGGCGAGGGAGGCGACGCCCGCCTCCTGGGCGGGGACGACGTTCATGACGACGGACGACGGGTACACGGCCCGCCCGCCCGGCACGTACAGCCCGACCCGCTCCACGGGCACCCACCGCTCGGTGACGGTGCCGCCGGGCACCACGCGCACGGTCGAGTCGGTGCGCCGCTGCTCGCGGTGGACGAGGCGGGCGCGGCGGATGGACTCCTCCAGGGCGGCCCGCACGGCCGGGTCCAGCTCGGCCAGGGCCCGCGTCAGCGCCTCGGCCGGGACCCGGGTGCGCTCGATGGTGACCTGCTCGAACCGCCGCGCGTACTCGATCAGCGCCGCGGTGCCGCGATGGCGCACGTCGTCGCAGATGGGCCGCACCTTCTCCAGGGCGGCCTCGACGTCGAGCTCGGCGCGGGGCAGCAGGTCGCGGTCGATCCCGCCGGGGGCGGGAGACGAACCGCGCAGATCGATTCGGTTCAGCACCTCACCAGTCTCGCAGAACGGCGCGGCGGGCCGCCGTCGCGTTTCACGATGCGGGCCCGGCCCCGGGAGAGCAGCCGATAGGCTGGCCGGTCGTGACGACCACGCGCCTGCCGCTCTTCCCCCTGAACACCGTGCTGTTCCCCGGGCTCGTGCTGCCGCTGAACGTCTTCGAGGCCAGGTACCGGGCACTGATGCGCGATCTGCTGGCCCTGCCGGAGGACGGTCCCCGGCCGTTCGGCGTGATCGCGATCAGGGACGGGCACGAGGTGGCGCCCAGCGGCATCGGCCTGCCGGACCCGACGGAGACGACCGAGGCGGGCCCGGGCGCCGGGGTCGCCTCCGGGGACCCGATGCGTTCCTTCCACGCCATCGGCTGCGTCGCCGACGCCTCCACGATCAGGGAGCGTTCGGGCCCCGGCGAGGGCGGCGAGGCGGGCGAGAGCTACGAGGTGCTGGCGACCGGGACGACCCGGTTCCGGCTGCTGTCGGTGGACGCGAGCGGCCCGTATCTGAAGGCCGAGGTCGAGCCGCTGCCCGAGGTCGCCGGGGAGGGCGCGGGCGCGCTGGCGTCCGGGGTGCTGCGGGCGTTCCGGTCGTACCAGAAGGTGCTGGCGGGCGCGAACGAACGCACCCTGGCGCCCGGCCAGGACCTGCCCGAGGACCCTTCGGTGGTGTCGTATCTGGTGGCGGCGGCGACGATGCTCCACACGGGAGACAAGCAGCGGCTGCTCCAGGCCAAGGACACCGCGACGCGGCTGGCCGAGGAGCTGCGGATCCTGCGGCAGGAGACGGCCCTGATCAGCAAGCTCCCGTCGGTGCCGGGCGCGGAGTACACGACCCGCCCGACGAGCCTGAACTGACCGGCGGGACCGTCCGCGTGGGGAAGAGGCAGCGGGGCACCACGGCCGGCGGAACGCCCGCGACCGTGGCGGCGACCCGTGCCGGGGTGGCGTTCACCCTCCACGCGTACGCGCACGATCCGGCCGCCCCGTCGTGGGGCGAGGAGGCGGCCCGGGCGCTGGGCGCCGACCCGGGCCGTGTGTTCAAGACGCTGGTGGCGGAGGTGGACGGCGCGTGGACGGTGGCGGTGGTGCCGGTCGCGGCCTCGCTCGGTCTGAAGGCGCTGGCCGCCGCGGTCGGCGGGAAGCGGGCGGCGATGGCCGACCCGGCGGCGGCCGAACGCGCCACCGGCTACGTGCTGGGCGGCATCTCGCCGCTCGGGCAGCGCAAGCGGCTCCCCACGGTGGTGGACGCCTCGGCCACGGGTCACCCGACGGTCTTCGTCTCGGGGGGCCGCCGCGGGCTGGAGATCGAACTCGCCCCGGCCGCGCTGATCGGCCTCACCGGCGCGCTGGTGGCGCCGATCGCCCGCGCCTGACGGCTGCGGACCGGCTCAGTCCCCGGTCCGCCCGGCGCCCGCGTCCCGGGCCGGTTCGTACCAGTGGGGCAGCTCGGCGGGCAGCGGCGCCGGGTCGCGCGGACCCCAGACGGACAGGCAGAACATGTGGACCGCCACGGCCGCGAACGGCAGTCCGAGCAGCACGCCCTTCGCGCCGATCCCCAGCGGGGCGTCGAACACGACGTCCGCCCCCAGCGACCGGGCGTGCCCGGCGATGTCGTCGGTCGGGCCCAGCCACACACCCAGGCGCCAGGCGAGGACCGAGCCGAGCCCGGCGCCCACCGCGAGCCCGAGGACCACGGCCACACCGCCCGCGCGGCGCAGCAGGAAGACGACGCCCCCGGCGACCGCGCCGAGCACCAGGCCGATCAGCAGGACCGTGCCGTCCGCGCCGATCGCCTGCTGCCCCTCGGCGTTGGCCGGCAGCACCGCCTCGCCGTCCGAGACCAGCGGCACGCGCGGCGCGCGCCACAGCCACACCAGGCCCAGCACCAGACCGGTGAGCGCGGCGACCGGCACGGCCACCAGCAGGGCCTCGCGTATCTCCCGTCCCCAGGCCGCCCGGGACGCCGGGGCCGGGACGCCGGGGTCCCGCCCCCCGCCCGGGGTCTCGGCGCCGGCCTCGGCGGCGGCGGCGGAACGGTGGTCCGGAGTGGGCTGCGGAACGGTCACCCCGTCATCCTGCCAGGTCGGGCGTCTGTTCGGCTTACGGGACGGCCGTTCGGCGGTGAGGGCGGCCCCGACCAGCGCGCGGGCGTATCGTCACACCGCCACGCGCCTCAGCGCAGAGCGGCCCGCCGGTACGCCCAGGTGGCCAGCGCCAGCGCCGCGACGCCCACCCCCGCGCAGACCGCGAGGTCGGCGGCGACCGAACCCCAGTCGGGTCCCGGCTCCAGCGCGGTGGCCAGCGCGTCCACGCCGTAGGTGGACGGCAGCAGGTCCCGCAGCCACCGCACCGGCTCCGGCAGCCGCGCCTCGGGCAGTACGCCCAGGAGCAGCGCGGCGGACATGCCGAGCTGCCCGCAGAGGGTGGCCAGCTCCGGACGCGGGGCGAGCAGCCCCAGCGCGGCGCCGAGCCCGGCGAGCGCGGCCCCGGCCAGCGGCACGACGGCCAGCAGCACCCACAGCCCGCCCATCGGGAGCTGGTACAACAGCGCGCCGCAGACGGCCGTGACCACGACACCCGGCACGGTGAACGACGCGTAGGCCGCCGCCGTGCCCAGCGCCACGGCGGCGGCGGGCACCGGGAGCGTGGCGTAGTGGTCCAGACCTCCGGTGGCCCGGAGCTGCCCGAAGTACTGGGCGAGGAGGTTGAGCGCGACGAACGCCACGACGAGCACGGCCGACCCGGCGACGACGGCCCGCGCCTCGTCCCCGTCGCCGCCGTCCACGACGCCGCGCATCAGGACCATGATCCCGATCGACTGGAAGGTGGCGACGAACAGCAGCGGGATCCGGGCCCCCCGCGCCCGCGAGAGCTGCGCCCGGTACACGGCCGCCAGCGAGGGACACAGCCGGGCCGGCGGCGCCGGCGGCACCACCGCCGTCATGACCTGACCAGCCCCTCACCGCGCCCGCCGAGGGCCAGGTAGACGTCCTCCAGGCTGGGCGTGGCGAGCGTGAAGTCGTCCAGGGCCGCGAACGCCGGGCCCTGTGTGACGGCGGCGACCACGGCACGCGCCCGGTCGGGGGGCAGCCGCAGCGTCCAGCGGCGGCCAGCGACCGCCGCCAGGTGCCGCAACGCCGCGATCTCCCGCACCGCGAGCGGTGGCTCACCGCGCCACACCAGATCGAGCCGCACCTCCGTGCCGACCAGCGCCTTCAGGCCGTCGGGGGTGTCGCAGGCGATGACCCGGCCCGCGTCCAGCACGGCGACCCGGTCGAGCACGGTCTCCGCCTCGATGACGTTGTGCGTGACCAGCACGACCGTCGTGCCGTCCAGGGCGCGGCGCCGGTCCACGGCCGCCCAGACCGCGCGGCGGGCGACGGGGTCCATGCCCGCGGTCGGCTCGTCCAGCACCAGGACCGGACGGCTGCCGGTGAGGGCGGCGGCCACGCACGCCAGCCGGCGCTCCCCGCCGGAGAGCCGCTTCAGCGGCCGGGAGGCGATCGGCCCCAGGCCCAGCTCCTCGATGACGGCGTCCCGTTCCCGGCGCGCCGCCCCGGCGTCCAGGCCGCGCAGCCGGGCGGTGGTCTCGGCGGCCAGCGCGACGGTCAGCTCGTCCAGCGCCGTCGACTCCTGCCCCAGGTACGCCAGCAGCCGCGCGGCGCGGCGCGGGTGGCGCACCAGATCGTGGCCGAGCAGCGTGATGGCGCCGGAGTCCGGCCGCAGCAGCCCGGTGAGCTGCTTGACGAGTGTGGTCTTCCCCGCGCCGTTGGGGCCGAGCAGTCCGAAGATCTCGCCGCGCGCCACGTCGAGCGTGATCCGGTCGCTGGCCGGCGCCGCCGGTTCCGCGGCGGTCCGGGAGCGCTTGAGGCGCCGGGCCGGATAGGTCTTGGTCAGGCCGCGCACGGTGAACGCCGCCGGGGCGGACGCGGTGCCGTCCGGGGTGTGCTCGGGTGCCGCGAGCCCGGGCCAGGGCCGTGCGATAGATGAGGCCACGGTGCACGAGCCTACGCGGGTCACACGGGTGCCGGGATCCGGGGGTACGTTCCGGACATGTCGCGGCCGCGCGCCGCGGCGGACGTCAGGAGGCGCGTTCGGTGCCCGTCCTGGCGTCGACCTCGCGCCAGAAACCGGCTCTGATCGCGTACCGGTCCTGCTCGTCGATCTGGTCGTCCTTGTGCGCCAGGAGCCCGAACCGGGCGGCGTACCGCAGCAGTTCGCCGTCGATGCGGTGCGGGATGCGGGGGTACTCGCTGGACAGGCGTTGCAAGTGCGCGGTGTTGGCGAGCCGTTCGGCCCAGCGGCGGGCGAAGACCTGGCCGACCTCGAACGGGTCACCGCTGACGGCCGTGATGTCCTCCTCCCGGTCGGCCCACCGCTGCTCGGCGGTGGTGAGCTGGGAGAGCATCGGCAGCGCGGCGATCTCGGCGGGCTCCTCCGGGACGCCCCGGTCCACCCAGCCCCGGTCGGACGACCAGCGCAGCGTGGCCGTCGCCGCGGGCTGGACGGAACGACCGAGCGTGGCCAGGTCCTTGGGGGTCGGCACCCCCTTGACGGGCGTCGCCCCCGGGTCGCGGTCCGCCGGGGGGAACGGGTGCTCGCCGTTCTCGCGGTGGACGCCGTTCTTCGCCGCGGCGGGCCGCTCGCGCGGCGTGGGCGAGGTGGACGGCGCGGTGGGGTCGGGGAACGGCGCGGCCAGGATGGCGGCGATCTCCGGGCGGGTCACGGTGTGCGGCGGCGCGGGGACCGTCGCCTCGTTGACGCGGACGGCGCGGGTGATCCAGGCCCGGTCCAGCACCCGGCGCTCGTCGGCCTCGGCGACCAGGTCCTCGGACTGGTTGTAGTCGCCGCCCGCGGCCTGGACGGCCCACAGGTGGACGGCGACACCGTGCTCCTTGGCCGACATCAGCCCCGGCAGCAGGTCGCCGTCGCCGGTGACGAGCACGATGTCGGCGCAGGCCCGGTTCCGCGCCAGCTCGGTCAGCTCGGCGTGCATCGCGGCGTCGACGCCCTTCTGCGCCCAGCGCCCGTCGGTGCGGGTCAGCGCGCCGAGCCGGACGGTGACGCGGGGCATCACGCGCAGCCGCCGGTGCTCCGGCTGGGGAACCCGGTCCGGGGCGCCGTCGAACCAGTAGATACGGAGGAGATCACGGCCCGTGTCGGCCTCGGCCCGCTCGCGCAGGCCCTGGATGAGCGCGCTGTGGTCGACGGAGATCCGGGGGCGGGCGGCTTCACCGGCGAGAAGGCTGGCCGCGGCACCGAGCAGATACCCGGCGTCCACCAGGACGACGCAGCGGTCCACGTTGCACCTTCTTTCACCGGAAACGGTTTCCCAGAGTCTGCCCGACCCGGCCGCCGTTATCTGTGCCAACTCGATCTTCGGCGTGGCGAATCCACCCTCCACCTTGTCCGGAATGCGAAGTATGCACCGCCGTGCGAATCTGAACGCGGCAAAGCGTTCCACGCCACGGAACGAAGTGATCAGGAGGCGATCATGGCCAAGAACAAGAACCGGAGCCGCCCGGCCACCCCCCAGCCCTCGCCGGGGCAGACCCGCACGTCGGAGGCGGGAGCACCGGCGGAGACGGCGAAGTCCCGCAAACGCGAGAAGCGGTTCGGGCACAACTGACCGCGCGCGCCGGACCCGTGGGCGGACACGGAAGAGGGGCGCACCGAGCGGGGTGCGCCCCTCCGCGATCACCGGTCCGCCTCCGTCACACGCGGTGCGCGCTCCGGCTGAGCATGTCCCAGGCTTCGTGGACACAGCGCAGCCGGTCCTCGAAGGCCGATCCCGGGAAGTACTCCAGCAGGGCGTGCACGGCGTCCTGGCGGGACGCGTGCACTTCACGGATCAGAAACATTGCTTTTCTGACCATCCGCACATCCATGGCGTTTCCACCCCTCACACGGCGATTTCGCTCCGTTTTCGAAGGTAGTGTGGAGTGCGCCGCGTTCAGGTAAAGCCACTTCCATCATCCCGCCAACACGCGGGCATCAACCGGCCAAGCAGGGCATCAACCGGCCAAACACGCAGGTCCGAGCAGCGCCTTGAGGTCACCGAACAGCGCGGGATCGGCCCGGACCCGGTCCCGGTCCAGCCTCAGCACCCGCGTGGTGCGGCTGTCCTGGACCTTCACCCTGACCTCCGTCGGCCCCCGGTGCTGGCTGAGCACCTCCCGCAACTGGGCCACCAGCGGAGGCGTGATCTTCACACCCGGGATGGTGATCGTCACGGGCGCGTCGGCCGACGCCTCCGACAGGTCCGGCACCATCAGCTCCATGGCGACCAGCCGGGGCACGTCCTCCCGCTTGTCCAGCCGCCCCTTGACGAACACCACGGCGTCCTCGACGAGTTGGGTGGAGACGAGCTGGTAGCTGGCGGGGAAGAACATGCAGTCGATCGAGCCGGCCAGGTCCTCGACGGTGGCGATCGCCCAGGGGTTGCCCTGCTTGGTCATCTTGCGCTGGAGAGTCGAGATGATGCCGCCGATGGTGACGATCGCGCCGTCCGCGTGATCCCCGCCCGTGAGCGCCGAGATCGCGGCGTCCGCCTTCTCGTCGAGAACGTGCTCGATGCCGAACAGCGGGTGGTCGGAGACGTAGAGACCGAGCATCTCCCGTTCCTGCGCGAGGAGATAGGTCTTCTCCCACTCCTCCTCGGAGAACACGACGTCCATGCCGAAGCCGGGACCGTCGCCGCCGCCGTCCTCGTCCATGCCGCCGAAGAGGTCGAACTGCCCCTCGGCCTCCTTCCGCTTGACCTGCACCACGTTGTCGATCATCGACTCGAAGTGCGCGGTGAGGCCCTTGCGGGTGTGGTTCAGGGTGTCGAACGCGCCCGCCTTGATCAGCGACTCGATGGTCCGCTTGTTGCAGACCACCGCCTCCACCTTGTCCAGGAAGTCCGGGAAGGAGCTGTACTTCCCCTTCGCCTTCCGCGTCGCGACGATCGAATCCACCACGTTCTGCCCGACGTTGCGGACGGCGGTGAGACCGAAGACGATCACGTCGTCGCCGCGCGGCGTGAAGTGCGCCTCGGACTCGTTGACATCCGGCGGCAGCACCCGGATGCCCATCCGGCGGCACTCGTTGAGGTAGACGGCCGACTTGTCCTTGTCGTCGCGGACCGACGTCAGCAGCGCCGCCATGTACTCGGCCGGGTAGTTGGCCTTCAGGTACGCGGTCCAGTAGGTGACCAGGCCGTACGCCGAGGAGTGGGCCTTGTTGAACGCGTAGCCGGAGAACGGGACCAGCACGTCCCACACGGCCTGGATCGCCTCGTCGGAGTACCCGTTGTCCCGCATGCCGCGCTGGAAGGGGACGAACTCCTTGTCGAGGATCTCCTTCTTCTTCTTGCCCATCGCCCGCCGCAGCAGGTCCGCTTGTCCGAGCGAGTACCCGGCGAGGACCTGCGCGGCCTTCTGCACCTGCTCCTGGTACACGATCAGGCCGTGGGTGACGTCCAGGACCTCCCGCAGCGGCTCCTCCAGCTCCGGGTGGATCGGGGTGATCTCCTGCTGGCCGTTCTTCCGCAGCGCGTAGTTGATGTGCGAGTTCATGCCCATCGGGCCCGGCCGGTACAGGGCGCCGACGGCGGAGATGTCCTCGAAGTCCGTGGGCTTCATCATGCGCAGCAGGGAACGCATCGGCCCGCCGTCGAACTGGAACACCCCCAGGGTGTCGCCGCGGCCCAGCAGTTCGAACGTCTTGGGGTCGTCGAGCGCCAGCTTCAGCAGCTCGATCTCGACGCCCTTGTTCTTCTTGATGAGCTTGACCGCGTCGTCCATGATCGTGAGGTTGCGCAGGCCGAGGAAGTCCATCTTCAGCAGCCCGAGCGCCTCACACGTGGGGTAGTCCCACTGCGTGACGACGACGCCGTCGTTCTTCGGCGCGAACAGCGGCACATGGTCCACCAGCCGCTCGCTGGACATGATCACGCCGGCCGCGTGCATGCCCATCTGCCGGACCAGGCCCTCCAGTCCGCGCGCGGTGTCGATGACCTTCTTGACGTCCGCCTCGTTCTCGTACATCCCCCGGACCTCGGCCGCCTCGCTGTAGCGCGGGTGGTCCTTGTCGGTGATGCCGGAGAGCGGGATGCCCTTGCCGAGGACGTCGGCGGGCATGGCCTTGGTGATCCGGTCGCCCATCGCGTACGGGTAACCCAGCACGCGGGAGGCGTCCTTGATGGCGGCCTTCGCCTTGATGGTGCCGTAGGTGCCGATCATCGACACCTTGTCGGCGCCGTACTTCTCCGTCACGTAACGGATGACCTCGCCGCGCCTGCGCTCGTCGAAGTCGATGTCGACGTCCGGCATGGAGACGCGCTCGGGGTTGAGGAACCGCTCGAAGATCAGGCCGTGGTCGATCGGGTCGAGGTCGGTGATGCCCATCGCGTACGCCACGATGGAACCCGCCGCCGAGCCGCGCCCGGGGCCGACCGCGATGCCCTGCTCCTTGGCCCACATGATGAAGTCGGCGACCACGAGGAAGTACCCGGGGAACCCCATCTGGATGATGACGTCCATCTCGTACTCGGCCTGCTTCTGCCGGTCCTCCGGCACCCCGCCCGGGTAGCGGCGGGCCATGCCGCGCTTGACCTCCTCCCGGAACCAGGTCACCTCCGTGTACCCCTCGGGCACGTCGAAGCGCGGCATCAGGTCGCGCGGCTCGAACCAGCCGTCGATGTCCACCTGTTCGGCGACCAGCCGGGTGTTGGCGCAGCCCTCCTGCCAGGCGTCGGAGGAGTCGATGGCGTACATCTCCTGCGGCGACTTCAGGTAGTAGCCCGTGCCGTCGAACCGGAAACGGTCCGGGTCGGAGAGGTTCTTCCCGGTCTGCACGCACAGCAGCGCGTCGTGCGCGCCGGCCTCGTGCGCGTGCGTGTAGTGCGAGTCGTTGGTGACCAGCGGCGGGATGCCCACCTCCTTGCCGATCCTCAACAGCCCGTCCCTGACCCGGGTCTCGATCTCCAGGCCGTGGTCCATCAGCTCCAGGAAGTACCGCTCCTTGCCGAAGATCTCCCGGTACTCGGCCGCCGCCCTGCGGGCCTCGTCGTACTGCCCCAGCCGCAGCCGGGTCTGGACCTCGCCCGACGGGCAGCCGGTGGAGGCGATCAGGCCCTCGCTGTACTGCGCGATGGTCTCCTTGTCCATCCGGGGCCACTTGACGAAGAAGCCCTCGGTGTAGGCGTCGGAGGAGAGCCGGAACAGGTTGTGCAGCCCGGTCTTGTTGTAGGCCCAGATCGTCTTGTGCGTGTAACCGCCGGAGCCGGAGACGTCGTCCTTCTTCTGGTGCGGCTGCCCCCACTGCACGCGCCGCTTGTGCCGCCGCGACTCCGGCGCCACGTACGCCTCGATCCCGATGATCGGTGTGACGCCCGCGCCGCGCGCCTGCTGGAAGAAGTCGTACGCGCCGTGCAGGTTGCCGTGGTCCGTGATCGCGATGTGTGACATGCCCATCTCCTGGCACGCCTTGAACATGTCCTTCAGCCGCGCCGCTCCGTCGAGCAGCGAGTACTGGGTGTGCACATGCAGGTGTGTGAAGGGCTTGGTCACTCCACGGGCCTTCCGCAGCAGGGTCAGGGATACCCGAACCCTACATCCGCCACCCGCCCGCCGACCGCCCCCACCCGGACTCGTAACACGCGCGTTTCCGCAGGTCAGAGGGGCCGTGAACGGTAACGTCCAAGGTCAACGCGATCCCCTTATCGCCCCCGTACACGACACCGTGGCACACTCCTTCCCGATGGACATGACGGCCTTCTGGATCCGGGTGACGCGCGCGGTGGTGTTCACCGCGCTCTGCGTCACCCTGTCCGTAGGAGCCCATGTCCTGCTCTCCGGCGCTCCGTTGCCCGCCGTGCCCGTCGTCGCCGTCTCGGCCGCCGTCCTGGCGCCGGCCCTGGCGCTCGCCGGGGACCGCGAGCGCGGGTTCGGGGCCATCGCCGCCCTGCTGATCCCGCTCCAGCTCGGCGCGGACACCGTCTTCACGGCCGGGCAGACCGCCTGTTACGGGCCCGGCGGCGGGCCGGTCACCGGCCCGCTGCGGATGCTCGGCGTGGATCTGGTCTGTGCCGGCGGCGATTTCGGCGACCCGCTGAGCCCGCTCGCCGGCACCACGGGCGCCGATCCCGCCGCGCCCTGGCTGCTGCTCGCGGCGCACCTGGCCGTCGGCCTCCTCGCCGCGACCTGGCTGCGCTGCGGCGAACGGGCCCTCGTGCGACTGCTGCGCGCCGCCGTCGCGGCCGGTTTCCGGCCGCTGTCGCTGGCCGCCGCCGCCCGCGCCGCCGTCGTCCCGGCCGCCCCGCCCGCCGCCCGCGCCCCACGCCGC
>NZ_LN929894.1:147881-237937 GCF_001493375.1 Streptomyces specialis | reverse complement strand
AGGCCGCCGTGCCGGGGCTGCCGCTGGCGCCCGCCATCGCCCTGGGCGCGCTGGTCGCGCCGCCCGACCCCGTCGCCGCCACCGCCGTGGCGGGGCGGCTGGGGCTGCCCCGCCGGATGGTCTCCATCCTGGAGGGCGAAGGGCTGTTCAACGACGTGACCGCCATCACCCTGTACCACGTGGCCGTCACGGCCGCCGTGACCGGCAGCTTCTCCGCGACCGGCGCCGGGGCCGAGCTGGCGCTCTCGGCCGGGGTGGCCCTCGCCGTGGGGGCGGTGGTGGGCTGGGCCACGACGTCCATGTTCGGGCTGCTGGGCGATGTGACGCTGCGCACCGGGCTGACGCTGCTGGCGCCGTTCGCGGCGTACGTCCTGGCCGAGGAGCTGTCCGGCTCGGGCGTGCTGGCGGTCCTGGTGACCGCCCTGTGGCTGGGCGAGCGGGGCGCGGACGCCGACGACGTCACCGGGCGGCTCACCGGGCGGAGCTTCTGGGCGGTGATCGACACGCTGGTGACGGGCGTCGCGTTCGGGCTCATCGGCCTGGAACTGCATCTGGTCCTCGACACGGTCAGCGGCCGGTGGGGCGAACTGCTGCCCGCCGCCGCGCTGGTTCTCGCGGTCGTGGTCGCGGTGCGGCTGCTGTGGCTGCTGCCCGCGACCTGGCTGGCCAGGCGGCTGCACCGGCGCACCGACTACGCCGAGGAGATCCCGCTGACCTGGCGGGAGACGGTCGTGATGTGGTGGTCGGGGATGCGGGGAGTGGCGTCCGTCGCGCTGGCCCTGGCCCTTCCGCTGACCGTGGACGGCGGCGGCGCGTTCCCCGAGCGCGGCACGCTCGTCTTCATCGGCTTCGTGGTGGTCATCGGAACGCTGCTGCTCCAGGGGCTCACCCTGCCGTGGCTCGCCGGGCGGCTGGGCGTGCGGGCCGACAGCGACGCCGAGGAGGCGCTGGAGCACGAACTGGCGGTGCGCGCGGCGAAGGCCGCCAAGCGCAGGCTGCGGGAGATCGAGCGGGAGCACGACGTTCCCGACGAGATCTCCGAGGCGCTGGCCCGGCGGGCGTACGACATCGGCGTGCGCATCTCGCCCCGGATCGCGGCGGACGAGCGGCGGGAGAACGTCGCGGCGCGCGCCGAGCGCATGCGGCGCGTCCACCACCTCTACGCCGAGCTGCTGTCGGCCGCCCGGCACGAGGTGCTGGACGCGCGCAGCGAGCCGGGCGCCGACCCGGAGGTCGTGGACCGGGTGCTGCGCGAGCTGGACGAACGAAGCCTCCCGCACGGCCGCCGGGGCACCGCCGGCGAGGAGTGAGGGGCCCCTCTGCGCGGGGGCGCAGGCCGGGGGCCGTTTCCCCGGTCACGGGCGGGGATCGGGGGCACGTGCCTTGGGCCCGGGCGGCCCACTGGAAGAGCGGGTTGTGGTGGGACGGTCCGGCCGGGGCGTGGGACCTGCGGTCGGGGCCGGTGCCGGGGCGGGGTTCGTGGTGCGGCGTGCGGTGGGGGGCTACGTGTCCGTGCTGGGGGACTGGCCGGGGATCGGGCGGTCCGACACGGTTTCGCGCGGGGCGGTGTCGGTGGGGCGGACCTCGGCGGGGGAGGTGTTGACGCGGGGGAGGGCGTAGGGGTGGTTGTCGCGCAGCCAGGCGATCAGTTCCTCGCGGACCGCGCAGCGCAGCGACCAGGCGTCGTCGGCGTTCCGGGTGGACATCGACGCCCGTACCTGGATGGTGGTGGGGGTGGTGTCGGTCACCACGAGGTCCCAGTGGCGGCGGTCCCAGTCGTCGCGGCCGGTCAGGAAGTCCCCGAGGTGCTTGCGCAGCTCCGGGACGGGGGTGGTGTGGTCGAGGTGGATGAAGACCGTGCCGGTGATCTGGTTGCCGCCGCGCGACCAGTTCTCGTAGGGCTTGCTGTTGAAGTAGGACACCGGCATCGTCAGCCGCCGGTCGTCCCAGATCCGGACGGTGAGGAACGCCAGCGACATCTCCTCGACCGTGCCCCACTCGCCGTCCACGACGACGGTGTCGCCGATCTTGACCGAGTCGCCGAACGCTATCTGCAGCCCGGCGAAGAGGTTGCTCAGCATGGACTGGGCGGCGACACCGGCGATGACACCGATGACACCGGCCGAGGCCAGCATCGAGGTGCCCAGGGCCCGCAGGTTCGGGAAGAGCAGCAGAATGGTGACGGCGACCGCGACGACGGTGAGGATGGGGGTGACGACCCGGCGGAGCATCGCGAGCTGGGTGCGGAACTGCCGGACGCGGGCCAGGTCCGTGGTTCTGGCCTCGTAGCGCGCCAGTGAGTTCTCCGCGACGGACGCCACTCCCCGCATCCCCGACCACCACATCACGACCGTCTCCCGCCAGGTCAGCGGGATCTCCTCGGCGTAGTCGGTGCGCCGGTGCAGCCGCCTGGCCAGCCAGGTCGCGGGCAGCAGCCACAGCAGCCGCACCGCGACCACGACCGCGAGAACCAGCGCGGCGGCGGGCAGCAGTTCGCCCCACCGGCCGCTGACCGTGTCGAGGACCAGATGCAGTTCCAGGCCGATGAGCCCGAACGCGACGCCCGTCACCAGCGTGTCGATCACCGCCCAGAAGCTCCGCCCGGTGAGCCGCCCGGTGACGTCGTCGGCGTCCGCGCCCCGCTCGCCCAGCCACAGGGCGGTCACCAGGACCGCCAGCACGCCCGAGCCGGACAGCTCCTCGGCCAGGACGTACGCCGCGAACGGCGCCAGCAGCGTCAGCCCGGTGCGCAGCGTCACATCGCCCAGCAGCCCGAACATGGACGTCGTGGCCCAGCCCACCACCGCCCCCACGGCGAGGGCCACCCCGGCCGAGAGCGCCAGCTCGGCCCCGGCGCCGGTCGCGGAGAAGCTGCCGGTCACGGCGGCCGTGACGGCCACGTGGTACAGGGTGATGGCGGTCACGTCGTTGAACAGCCCTTCGCCCTCCAGGATGGAGACCATCCGGCGGGGCAGCCCCAGCCGCCCCGCCACGGCGGTGGCGGCGACGGGGTCGGGCGGCGCGACCAGCGCGCCCAGGGCGATGGCGGGCGCCAGCGGCAGCCCCGGCACGGCGGCCTGGGCCACGACGGCGACCGCCGCCGTCGTCACGAAGACCAGCGCGACGGCCAGCAGCAGGATGGGCCGCACGTTGGCGGTGAACTGACGCCAGGACGTGCGCTGCACCGCCGCGTACAGCACGGGTGGCAGCACCAGCGGCAGGATGTACTCCGGCGGCAGGTCCACCTCGGGCACGAACGGCAGGAACGCCACCAGGATCCCGGCCACCGTCATCAGCACCGGCGGCGGCAGCGACAGCCGTTCGCCGAGCGGCACCGTCAACACGGCGCCGAACAGCAGGACGAACAACAGCGAGAGCTGGTCCACGTGCCGGGCCCGGTCAGGCGCTTTCGGCCCGCAACGTCTCCAGCGCGGACCGCAGATCCGCGGGATAGCCGGTGGTGAACTCCACCCAGCGCCCGTCGTCGGGGTGGGCGAAGCCCAGCCGCACCGCGTGCAGCCACTGCCGCGTCAGCCCCAGCCGCTTCGCCAGCGTCGGGTCGGCGCCGTAGGTGAGGTCGCCGACGCAGGGGTGGCGGTGCGCCGACATGTGCACGCGGATCTGGTGGGTGCGGCCGGTCTCCAGCTTGATGTCGAGCAGGCTGGCCGCGCGGAACGCCTCGATCAGGTCGTAGTGGGTGACGGCCGGCTTCCCGTCGGCGGTGACGGCCCACTTGTAGTCGTGCTGCGGGTGCCGTCCCACCGGGGCGTCGATGGTGCCGCTGAGCGGATCGGGGTGCCCCTGCACCACCGCGTGGTAGCGCTTGTCGACGGTCCGGTCGCGGAACTGCTGCTTCAGCCGCGTGTACGCCCGCTCCGACTTCGCCACGACCATCAGCCCCGACGTGCCGACGTCCAGGCGGTGCACGACGCCCTGCCGCTCGGCCGCCCCCGAGGTGGAGACCCGGTACCCGGCGGCGGCCAGGCCGCCGATGACGGTGGTCCCGCTCCAGCCGGGGCTGGGGTGCGCGGCCACGCCGACGGGCTTGTCCACGACGACGAGGTCGTCGTCGTCGTGCACGATCTCCATGCCCTCGACCGGCTCCGCGACGATCCGCACCGGCACGGCCGGCGCGGGCATCTCGACCTCCAGCCACGAACCGCCGGTCACCCGCTCGGACTTGCCGACCTCGGCACCGTCCAGCCGGACCTTGCCCGACGCGGCCAGCTCCGCCGCCTTGGTGCGGGAGAAGCCGAGCATACGGGCCAGAGCGGCGTCGACACGCTCTCCCTCCAGCCCTTCCGGTACGGGCAGTGCGCGGGTCTCGGGAAGGGTGCTCACGTGATCGAGTATGCCGGACGCGGACTCAGTCCCGGTGCACGGTGCCGTCCGGGTCCAGCCCGCGGAAGGACAGCAGCACGATCAGGATGCCGCCGCAGACGATCGCGCTGTCCGCCAGGTTGAACACCGCGAAGTACTTCGGGGCGATGAAGTCCACGACGTGGCCCTCCAGTACGCCGGGGGCGCGGAAGAGCCGGTCGGTGAGGTTGCCGAGGGCGCCGCCGAGCAGCAGGCCCAGCGCGACGGCCCACGGGGTGCTGTACAGACGCTTGGCGAGCCGGATGATGACCACGATGACGGCGGCGGCGATCAGCGTGAAGACCACGGTCAGCGCCTCGCCGATGCCGAAGGCGGCGCCGCCGTTGCGCACCGCCTCCAGCCGCAGCCATTCGCCGAAGACCTCGATCGGCTCCTCGTGCTCCAGCCACTCCACGACCATGAGCTTGGTGATCAGGTCAAGCGCGTAGGCGAGAGCGGCGATGCTCGCCAGCACCGCGACGCGCCGCCGGCCGGCGGCGCGGTCGTCCGGGGCGTCCCCGGCCGCGGCGGGCGCGCCGGACGTGCCGCCCGCCTCGCCCGTTCCGTCGTCGGGTGTCCTGATGGTCCGCTCCGCCTCGCTCACGGGACGAGGGTACGCCACGCCGGTGCGATCACCGGAAAGATCGACGGGAACCCCTCAGAAACGGCGCTCCTGCCGCTGCTTGCAGTCGACGCACAGCGTGGCCCGGGGGAAGACCTGCATCCGGGCCTTCCCGATGGGGTTCCCGCAGGTCTCGCAGAGGCCGTAGGTGCCCGCCTCCAGCCGGCCGAGGGCCCGCTCGGTCTGGTAGAGCATCTCGCGGGCGTTGCTGGCCAGGGCCATCTCGTGCTCGCGGGTGACGTTCTTGCTGCCGGTGTCGGCCTCGTCGTCGCCCGCGCCGTCCCCCGAGTCGCGCATCAGCCCGGACAGCGCCTCCTCGGCGGCGCTGATCTCGGCGCGCAGCCGGTCGGCCTCCGCCGTCAGCGCCGTCCGCGCCCCGGTCACCTCCTCGGCGGTCCAGGGGTCCTCGCCCGACCGCACGGCGAGACCGCCGGGATCGGCGGGCACGGTGACGGGGGCCGCCGCCACCGCGGCCGACGAGTCCTCGGTCGTGCCCTTCTTCGCAGCCACCATCTCAGCTCCCGTCTTCCCGCCCTGCGGGGCCTGGCCGTCCGTCCTCCCCACCACCGCGACGGACGATATCTTCGCATTGTGTGATCTTGCTGGCGAAACGTGACCGGAACGATAAATCGACTCGGGCCGTGCGGCAACGGGGCGCGCCGGTCTGCCAGGGATGTGCCCAGCCCGGACCCCGGATAACCGGTCAGCGACCCCCTCCGCCTGCCCCTACACTGGGGTCAGCGAAAGGCGAGGATGGGGACGAGTAGCGTCGTCGGCAGCCGTGAGCGACCCGGGGACGGTGTGAGCCCGGGGGCGAGCGCGACGCGAAGATCACCCCGGAGCCGCCGGAAGAAAGCTCGGACGAGCGAGTAGACCCGGCAGTCGCGGACCCAACGAGCGGGTCGCGGACGGCGGTTTCGTCCCGGCCAAGGAGGGTGGTACCGCGGGAGCGCGCGCGCTCTCGTCCCTCCGACGGAGAACGCCAGCCGCTGTCCGCCGGAGGACGGTCCGATGACCCAGTACCGCCACGTCCCAGCCCAGGTCGACCTGCCACAGCTCGAGCACGAGGTGCTCGACCTCTGGCGGGACAACAAGACCTTCAACCGCAGCATGGAGCAGTCCGAGGGCCGCCCGGAGTGGGTGTTCTACGAGGGCCCGCCCACCGCCAACGGCATGCCCGGCGCCCACCACATCGAGGCGCGCGTCTTCAAGGACGTCTTCCCGCGCTACAGGACGATGCGCGGCTTCCACGTCACGCGCAAAGCGGGCTGGGACTGCCACGGCCTGCCCGTCGAGCTGGCCGTCGAGAAGGAGCTCGGCTTCTCCGGCAAGCAGGACATCGAGGCGTACGGCATCGCCGAGTTCAACGCCAAGTGCCGCGAGTCGGTGACCCGCCACACCGACGCCTTCTCCGAGCTGACGACCCGCATGGGGTACTGGGTCGACCTCGACGACGCCTACCGCACGATGAACCCCGAGTACATCGAGTCGGTCTGGTGGTCGCTGAAGGAGATCTTCACCAAGGGCCTCCTCGGCCAGGACCACCGGGTGGCCCCCTGGTGCCCCCGCTGCGAGACCGGCCTGTCCGACCATGAGCTGGCCCAGGGCTACGAGACGGTGGTCGACCCCTCGGTCTACGTCCGGCTGCCCCTGGTCTCGGGGCCGCTGGCCGGCGAGGCGGACCTGCTGGTGTGGACGACCACCCCCTGGACCCTGGTCTCCAACACCGCCGTCGCCGCCCACCCCGACGTCACCTACACCGTGGTCACCGACGGCGCGACCAGGCTGGTCGTCGCCGAGGCCCTGGTCGGCAAGGCGCTGGGCGTGGGGGCACCGCCCGGGCCGTCAGGCCCAGGGGGAGGCTGGACGGCCACCGGCCCGTCGTTCACCGGCGCGGAGATGGAACGCTGGGCGTACCGGCGCCCGTTCGACCTCGTCGACTTCGGCGGCGCCGAGGCGCACTACGTGGTGACGGCGGATTACGTCACCACCGAGGACGGCACGGGCCTGGTCCACCAGGCCCCGGCCTTCGGCGAGGACGACCTCCTCACCTGCCGCCGCTACGGCCTGCCCGTGGTCAACCCGGTCCGCCCCGACGGCACCTTCGAGGACGGACTGCCGCTGGTCGGCGGCCAGTTCTTCAAGAAGGCGGACGAGGCCCTGGTCGCGGACCTGGAGGCCCGCGGCCTGCTCCTCCGGCACCTGCCGTACGAGCACAGCTACCCGCACTGCTGGCGCTGCCACACCCCGCTGCTGTACTACGCACAGCCGTCCTGGTACATCCGGACCACCCGCGTCAAGGACGCGCTGCTGCGGGAGAACGAGCGCACCGCCTGGTACCCGGAATCCGTCAAGCACGGCCGCTACGGCGAGTGGCTGAACAACAACGTGGACTGGGCCCTGTCCCGCAACCGCTACTGGGGTACCCCGCTGCCGATCTGGCGCTGCGAGGACGGCCACCTCACCTGCGTCGGCTCACTGGCCGAGCTGAGCGAGCTGACCGGCACCGACCAGTCGGGCCTCGACCCGCACCGGCCGTTCATCGACGAGGTCGTCTTCCCCTGCGTCACCGACGGCTGCGCCCACACCGCCCGCCGCGTCCCGGAGGTCATCGACGCCTGGTACGACTCGGGCGCCATGCCGTTCGCCCAGTGGGGATACCCGCACCGCAACCGCGAGGAGTTCGCCAAGCGCTATCCCGCGCAGTACATCTGCGAGGCGATCGACCAGACCCGCGGCTGGTTCTACACGCTGATGGCCGTCGGCACCCTCGTCTTCGACAAGTCGTCGTACGAATCGGTCGTCTGCCTCGGCCACATCCTCGCCGAGGACGGCCGCAAGATGTCCAAGCACCTGGGCAACATCCTGGAGCCGATCCCGCTCATGGAGCGGCACGGCGCCGACGCGGTGCGCTGGTTCATGGCGGCCGGCGGTTCCCCGTGGTCGGCCCGCCGGGTCGGGCACGGCACCATCCAGGAGGTCGTCCGCAAGACGCTGCTGACCTACTGGAACACCGTCGCCTTCCAGGCCCTGTACGCCCGGACCAGCGGCTGGGCCCCCGGCGACGCCGACCCGGCCCCCGCCGACCGGCCCCTGCTGGACCGCTGGCTGCTCAGCGAGCTGAACGCGCTGGTGGACATGGTCACCACGGCCATGGAGAACTACGACACCCAGCGCACCGGCAAGCTGATCTCGACGTTCGTGGACGACCTGTCGAACTGGTACGTCCGCCGCTCGCGCCGCCGCTTCTGGCAGGGCGACCCGGCCGCGCTCCGCACCCTGCACGAGGCACTGGAGACGGTCACCAAGCTGATGGCCCCGCTGGTCCCGTTCATCACGGAACGGGTCTGGCAGGACCTGGTGGTGCCGGTCACCCCGGGCGCCCCCGACTCGGTGCACCTGGCCTCCTGGCCGGAGACGGACCCCGGGCTGATCGACCCGGACCTGTCGCAGGACATGCTGCTGGTGCGGCGCCTGGTCGAGCTGGGCCGCGCGACCCGCGCCGAGTCCGGCGTCAAGACCCGGCAGCCGCTGTCCCGCGCGCTGGTCGCGGCGCAGGGCTTCGAACTGCTCGGCGACGACCTGCGTGAGCAGATCGCCGAGGAGCTGAACGTCGCCTCCCTCGCCACGCTCGCCGAGATGGGCGGCTCGCTGGTGGACACCACCGCGAAGGCCAACTTCCGCGCGCTCGGCCGGCGTTTCGGCAAGGGCACCCAGCCGGTGGCCGCCGCCATCGCCGCCGCCGACGCGGCGGAGCTGTCCGCCGCGCTGCGCGCCGGCACGGCCGCCGTCGAGGTCGACGGGGAGCGGGTGCCGCTGTCTCCGGAGGAGGTCATCATCACCGAGACGCCCCGCGAGGGCTGGTCGGTCGCCTCCGACACCGGCGCCACGGTCGCGCTCGACCTGGAGATCACCCCCGAGCTGCGCCGGGCCGGGCTGGCCCGCGACATCATCCGGCTGGTCCAGGACGCCCGCAAGAACAGCGGCCTGGACGTGGCGGACCGGATCGCGGTGCGCTGGCGCGCGACCGACCCGGAGGCGGGCCGCGCGCTCGCCGACCACCAGGCGCTGATCAGCTCCGAGGTCCTGGCCGTCGACTTCGCCGAGGGCGACGGGAGCGACGACGACGGTTACGGCGCCACGTTCGGCGACGAGGCCCTCGGCGTCACGTTCCGGCTGCGCCGGGCCTGACGCGGGGGACGGTGAAGGGGCGGGGCCCGGACTCATCGAGTCCGGGCCCCGCCCCTCAACCACGCTGTCACACGCGTCAGTTGTCGTCCTCGTCGATCAGGAAGCCCCGCATCGGGGACGGCGCCTGCTGCATCGGCTGCGGCCCCTGGGGCCGCACCGGCGCCATCGGCTGCGTCATCGCCGGCGACATCTGCTGCTGCCCGCCACCGCCGTAGGACGGCGCGGCGCTCGGGCCACCGTGACCGGCGTGCGTCCCGTGGGAGCCGTGACCACCCATCTGCTGGGACGAGCCGAGCGACTGGTGGCCGCCCATCGCGCCACCACCGGGACCGGCCGGGGCACCCGCCGACGCCAGCGAGGGCGTGGGCGACGGGGGCAGCGACGCGGCGGCTTTACGGTGCAGGGCAGCACGGTCAGTCGAGCTGATACGTTAGAGTGAAGCGCGAGTGTTAGCGTGGGAGCGTGTGCTTTGTGTATGCTGGGGCGGGTACCATGGAGAGCAGACATAGCCTCTTCGTCGGCACGGGCAGGTGTGTATAAGCCCGACTCCTTCTCCAGCGCGACCTGCACGAGGCAGTCCAGGGGCGCGCGTCCGGAATTCACCACCGCCGAGGAGAGCGCGGCGACGAGCCGCCCGCGGTCCACGGAGTGCACGCAGTCCGCGTACGCGACGACCGAACGGGCCTTGTTCGTCTGCAACTGCCCGACGAAATGCCAGGTCAGCCCGAGATCCGCGCACGCGGCGGCCTTGGCCGCCGCCTCCTGGTCACGGTTCTCGGCGAACTGCCGGACCCCCAGCTCCGCCAGCAGCCGGACGTCCTCGGCGGGATAGGTCTTGGAGACGACGATCAGAGTCACGTCCTCCCGCGCGCGCCCCGCCACGTCACAAGCGCGGGCTATGCGCTCCTCCACCCGGGCGAGCCCGGCGGCCAACTCCACCTCACGGGCGGCCCGGTGTCCGACGCTCACGCGGTCACCCAGACGTAACTCGCCAGCCGGCCCGTCGTCCGGTCGCGGCGGTAGGAGAAGTGGTCGGGCGATTCGAGGGTGCAGACCGGTGAGAGCGCGATGTCCGTGATCCCGCACGCGGTCAACTGCGCCCGTACGCCCGCCGGGATGTCGATGGCCGGGGTGCCCCGGCGGGTGGTGGCCGCGCTGCCGGGCACGGTCCGCCCGGCCTCCTCGCGCATCCGGGCCGGCACTTCGTAGCAACGGCCGCACACCGAGGGCCCGGTGCGGGCCACGATCCGGCCCGGTTCGGCGCCGAGGGAGCGCATCGCGGCCACGGTCGCGGGCACCACACCGGCCAGGAGACCGGGGCGCCCGGCGTGGGCGGCGCCGGCGACTCCGGCGACCGGGTCGGCCAGGAGCACGGGAGTGCAGTCGGCGGTCAGCACCGCGAGCGCGAGCCCCCGCTCGGCGGTGACCACGCCGTCCGCCTCGGGCGACCGCCCGGCGGTGCCCGGCTCGTCTCCCCCGGCGATCACCACAGTCCGGCCGTGCACCTGGTTCATCCAGCGCACCCGGGCCGGGTCGAGCCCGAGCGCCTTGGCGGCCAGCTCCCGGTTGTGGCGCACGGTGGCGGGGTCGTCACCGACGGCGCCGCCGAGATTGAGCGTGTCATACGGAGCGGCGCTCGCTCCGCCCCACCTGTCGGTGAAGGCGAAACGGGCGCCGCTCGTCGTGCTGAGGCGATCTATCACTGAGGCCCGGCTTCGTTCACAAGCGTCATAGGAGACAGCTTCTCCTACTTGAGGAAGTCGGGCACATCGAGCTCCTCGACCTGGCCGCCGTCGTAGGGCCGGGCCGACGGAACCTGCGGGGCGCCGCCCTTCAGCGGCTCGCGGGCCGGCTCGGCCTGCTCGGCGGAGCCGTCGCGGTCGGCGAGCACGCCCGCCTCGCGCGAGGGCAGCGCGCCCAGGCCGCCGAACGCGGGCCGCTCCGGCTCCGGCTCGGCCGCGACCCGGTCCTGCACCGGCGGGGCCGGCTCCTCCTTGGCGCCGTAGTTCCCGAGCGCCTTGTCCCGGGACCGGGCCGGTGGCTGGCCACCGTCGAAACCGGCGGCGATCACGGTGACCCGCACCTCGTCGCCGAGCGCGTCGTCGATGACGGCGCCGAAGATGATGTTCGCCTCGGGGTGGGCCGCCTCGCTGACGAGCTGCGCCGCCTCGTTGATCTCGAACAGACCGAGGTCGGAGCCGCCGGAGATGGACAGCAGCACGCCGCGGGCGCCGTCGATCGACGCCTCGAGCAGCGGGGAGGAGATGGCCATCTCGGCGGCGGCCACCGCGCGGTCGTCGCCGCGGGCCGAGCCGATGCCCATGAGAGCCGAACCGGCCTCGGACATCACGGACTTCACATCCGCGAAGTCCAGGTTGATCAGGCCGGGGGTGGTGATGAGATCGGTGATGCCCTGCACACCGGACAGCAGGACCTGGTCGGCGGACTTGAAGGCGTCCAGCACGCTGACCTGGCGGTCCGAGATCGACAGCAGCCGGTCGTTGGGGATGACGATGAGGGTGTCGACCTCGTCGCGCAGGCTGGCGATGCCGTCCTCCGCCTGGTTGGCGCGACGGCGGCCCTCGAAGGTGAACGGACGGGTGACCACGCCGATGGTCAGCGCGCCCAGGGAGCGTGCGATGTTCGCCACGACCGGAGCACCACCCGTACCGGTGCCGCCGCCCTCGCCCGCGGTGACGAAGACCATGTCGGCCCCCTTGAGGACCTCCTCGATCTCCTCACGGTGGTCTTCGGCAGCCTTGCGACCGACGTCCGGATTGGCGCCCGCGCCCAGCCCGCGGGTGAGCTCACGGCCGACGTCGAGCTTGACGTCGGCGTCGCTCATCAGCAGCGCCTGCGCATCGGTGTTGATCGCGATGAACTCGACGCCCTTGAGACCGACCTCGATCATCCGGTTGATGGCGTTGACGCCACCGCCGCCGATTCCGACGACCTTGATGACTGCGAGGTAGTTCTGCGGTGCTGCCACGTCGAAGGCCTCTCGCCTCGATTTACGTGTCGTCGCTCCGCGGGTGCCGCAGTGCGCCGACTCATGCCGATGGGGCGGAGGGATAAGCCGCCCCGAACCCTAACGCTCAAGTTTAGGGTTACCTGTGCTCGCCGTTCCTTGGAATCCTCGGAACGGACACTAAGTCGACAAGTGGTACGCGTTCAACGAACACGCCGAACCTCCTGTTTTTCTTTTCACCCTATGTGATCACGCGCGGGGCACGTCAACCTCCCACCACCGCAGGGGCACTGGGGACACTCACATCGAAGTGGCGGGCATCACCGGCCGCACGCATGACTACGCCGAGTGCCTCGGCCTTGGCTGCCGAGTCCTCCGCACTTCCCCACCGCACGGTGCGGTCGTCCGACAACTCCAAAGTGATGGAGTCGTAAGAGGTGACCCGGATGACACGCGTGTCGCGGCGGACGGATTCCGGCAGGGCCGCCGCCACGGTCACCGCCTCGGCGCGGATACGGTCCTCGCCGAACCGGCGGGTGCTCGGGCTGTCGTCCAGGTCGAGTTCGAGCAACGGCACGCCCGCCACGGCCTCGTCCACCTCGCCGAACCGCACGCCGTCGGCGTCCACCTCGGCGTAGGCGCCGTCGTCCGGGATCAGCACCTCGGCCTCGCGCTCGCGGACCTTCAGCGAAACCCCGTGCGGCCAGGCCCGGACCACGTCCACCGACGCCAGGCGCGGCAGCGCCTCCAGCATCCGGTCGCTGACGGCGTCCTGGTCGAGGGACGCCATCGGGGAGCCCAGGGAGACGCCCGCGGCGGCCAGGACCTGGTCCTCCGTCAGCTTCGCCGGGCTGTCCTCGTCCCAGCGCACCGAGACCTGTTCGATCCGCAGCCAGTCCGAGCCGTACAGCACCCAGGTGCCGAAGCCACCCACGGTCAGCGTCACCGCGAGCACCACCAGCAGCAGGCGGACGCGCCGCGGGAGCGGGCGCGGACCGCGCCGGGGCGGTGTGCGCGGGCCGGAGTCCGACCGACGTCGCTCACCACCGCGCTGGGCGGTCGTCGCTCCGGCCACGCTCTCTCATCTCCCCGGTCCGCGGCTACGCCCTGCGCGCCGCGATCGCTTCGTGCACCATGCCGAGCAGCAGCTCGTCCGAGTCCCTGCGGCCGAACTCGGCGGCGGCCCGGGACATCGACAGGAGCTGTCCCGGGTCGGTGAGGACCGGCAGGACGGAGCTCCTGACCCATTCCGGCGTCAGTTCCGCGTCGTCGACCAGCAGTCCGCCGCCGGCCTTGACCACCGGCTGGGCGTTGAGCCGCTGTTCGCCGTTGCCGATCGGCAGCGGGACGTAGGCGGCGGGCAGCCCGACGGCGGAGAGTTCGGCCACGGTCATCGCGCCCGCGCGGCAGAGCATCATGTCCGCCGCTGCGTACGCGAGGTCCATGCGGTCCACATACGATAGCGGGACATAAGGCGGCATTCCGGGCATGGTGTCGATCTGCGGCAGTTCGTTCTTCGGACCGACCGCGTGCAGCACCTGGACGCCGGAGCGCTGGAGGGCGGGGACGACCGTCGCGATGACCTCGTTCAGCCGCCGGGCGCCCTGCGAGCCGCCGGAGACCAGCAGCGTGGGCAGGTTGGCGTCCAGGCCGAAGAACGCGCGGGCCTCGTGCCGGACCGCCGAGCGGTCCAGCGTGGCGATCGAGCGGCGCAGCGGGATGCCGATGTAACGGGCGTGCCGGAGCTTGCTCTCCGGCGTGGAGACGGCGACGAACTTCGTGTACCGCGCGCCGATCCGGTTGGCGAGCCCGGGACGGGCGTTGGCCTCGTGCACCACGATCGGCACCCGCAGGTGCTTGGCGGCCAGATAGCCGGGGAGCGCGACGTAGCCGCCGAAGCCGACCACGCAGTCCGCCTTGGTGCGTTCGAGGATCTCCTCCGCCGCCTTGATCGTGCCGCGCAGCCGGCCCGGGACCGTGATCAGCTCCGGGGTCGGTTTGCGGGGCAGCGGCACGGCGGGGATCAGGCCCAGTTCGTAGCCGCGTTCGGGCACCAGCCGCGTCTCCAGGCCGCGTTCCGTGCCCAGGGCGGTGATGCCCACGGTCGGATCGTGCCTGCGCAGAGCGTCCGCGAGGGCGAGCGCGGGCTCGATGTGGCCGGCGGTCCCCCCGCCGGCGAGGACAACATGCACCGAATTTCACCGCTCTCCGGACAGCGCCCTTCTCACGCGCCGTCCCATCGTCTTCCATCTCAGCCCGGGTCCCCGCATGGCCAGGGCCGCCCTCGCCGCCGGGTCACTGCGCGCGAACGCGATCAGCAGACCGACGGCGAACATGGTGGGCAGCAGGGCGGAACCCCCGTACGAGAACAGCGGCAGGGGCACCCCGGCGATGGGCAACAGGCCCAGCACCGCGCCGATGTTGATCACGGTCTGGACCATGAGCCAGGCCGTCACCCCTCCCGCGGCATACCTCACGAAGGGGTCCTCCGTGCGTCCGGCCACGCGGATACCCGCATAGCCTAGAGCCGCGAAGAGGGCGAGCACCGACAGCGTACCCGCCAGGCCGAGCTCCTCCCCGGTGATGGCGAAGATGAAGTCCGTGTGCGGCTCCGGGAGTTCACCCCATTTTTCCACACTGGCCCCCAGCCCGGAACCGAACCACCCTCCCGAGGCGAGGGCGTAGATCCCGTGGACGGCCTGCCAGCAGCGGTCGTTCTCGCCGGGATCGGTGGCGCCCATGCAGGCGAGCCGGTCCATCCGGTGCGGACTGGTGGCGATGAAGAGCGCGCCGAGGACCGCTGCGGCGCCCAGCACCCCGGAGAACAGCCGGGTGGGCGCGCCGGCCAGCCACAGCAGCGCGAAGAGGATCGCCGTCAGGATCATCACGGTGCCCATGTCGCCGCCGACCATGACCAGGCCGCAGACCAGCAGCGCGCCGGGGACGAGCGGGACCAGCAGGTGCCGCCACTGGGTCAGCAGCCGCTTGTCCCCCTTGCGGGCGAGGAGGTCGGCGCCCCAGAGCACCAGCGCCAGCTTGGCGAACTCGCTGGGCTGGAGCTGGAACGAGCCGCCGATCGCCAGCCAGTTGGTGCTGCCGTTGACCTCGACCCCGACGCCGGGCACCTGGACCAGGACCAGCAGGACGACGGTGAGGGCGAGGAACGGGTAGGTGAGGGCGCGCAGCAGCCGCACGGGCACGCGGGAGGCGATGAACAGCAGCCCGGTCCCGAGCACGGCGGCCAGCAACTGCTTGCGGAAGTAGAACGTGGCGGGCAGGTCGTAACGCAGCGCCTGGATCTGGGAGGCGGAGAAGACCATCACCAGACCGAGCAGGGTGATGAGCAGACCGGTGCCCATGATGACGTAATAGGCCGTCAGGGGCCGGTCCCACGCCCGGCGCGCGCGGACCAGGAACTGGGGTGGGCGAGGGGCGCGCGGCGGGAGGGGCACCGGTCTCTGACCTGACTGTTACACAAATCTACGAAGGAGGGGCCGACGATGACGGCTGACCACCGGGCGGCGTCGCCCGGTGGTCAGCCGTCATCGTCGGCCCCTCCTTCGTCCCGCGCCGGCGGGTCCGCGGGCTACTGCTCTTCTCGTGCCAGGTCGCGGACGGCGGCGGCGAAGGCGTCGCCCCGCTCGGTGTAGTTCGTGAACATGTCCATCGAGGCACAGGCCGGAGCCATCAGGACGGTGTCCCCCTCGCGGGCGAGCCGGGACGCCTCGCGCACTGCCGCCGCCATCGCCCCAGTGTCGGTCCGGTCGAGGTCCACCACCGGGACATCCGGCGCGTGTCGCGCCAGGGCCGCGGCGATCAGGTGCCGGTCGGCGCCGATGAGCACCGCGCCGCGCAGCCGCCCCGCGGCGCCGGCCACCAGCTCGTCGAACGTGGCGCCCTTGGCCAGTCCGCCGGCGATCCACACGACCGGCTCGTAGGCACTCAGGGACGCCTGCGCGGCATGGGTGTTGGTGGCTTTGGAGTCGTCCACGTACGCCCCGCCCGCCACGTCCGCGACGTGCGCGATGCGGTGCGCGTCGGGGCGGAAGGCCCGCAGGCCGTCCCGGACCGCCCGGGGCTCCACGCCGTAGGCGCGGGCCAGGGCGGCGGCGGCCAGGGCGTTGGCGATGTTGTGCGGGGCGGGCGGGCGGACGTCGGAGACCTCGGCCAGCTCCTGGGCCGTGTGACGCCGGTCGGGGACGAAGGCCCGGTCGACCAGGATGCCGTCCACGACGCCGAGTTCGGAAAGGCCGGGCGGGCCGAGGGTGAATCCGACGGCCCGGCAGCCCTCCACCACGTCGGCCTCGCGGACCAGCGCCTCGGTCGCCGGGTCGGCGGCGTTGTAGACGCAGGCGACCCGGTTGCCCTGGTAGACCCGGCCCTTGTCGGCCGCGTACGCCGCCATCGAGCCGTGCCAGTCGAGGTGGTCGGGCGCCAGGTTGAGCACGGCCGCCGAGTGCGGGCGGACCGAGGGCGCCCAGTGCAACTGGTAGCTCGACAGTTCCACCGCGAGCACGTCGTAGGGCGGGTCGGCCAGCACGGTGTCGATGATCGGGGTGCCGATGTTGCCGACGGCGGCGGTACGCAGGCCCGCCGCCGTGAGGATGGCGGCGAGCATGCGGACCGTCGTGGTCTTGCCGTTGGTGCCGGTGACGGCGAGCCAGGGCGGCCCGTTCTCGCCACGCAGCCGCCACGCGATCTCGACGTCCCCGACGACTTCCACCCCGGCCGCCGCGGCGGCGGCGAACAGCGGGCTGTCCGGCAGCCAGCCGGGCGAGGTGACCACCAGATCGGTGCCCGCCGGCAGGGTGTCCCCGTCGCCGGGCCTGACCTCGATCCCGTCGGCGGCGAGTTCGGCGGCGCGGGCGCGCTGCCGCTCGCCCTCTCCGGCGTCCACGACGGTGACCAGGGCGCCGAGCCCGGCCAGGGCGCGGGCGGCGCTGACCCCGCTGACGCCGAGCCCGGCGACGGTGACGCGCCGGCCCGCGAAGGACGGTGTCCCGGTCACCAGTCCGCCACCCACGTGCCGTAGAAGATGCCGATGCCGACGATCACGCACATGCCCTGGATGATCCAGAACCTGACGACCACCAGCACCTCGCTCCAGCCCTTCAGCTCGAAGTGGTGCTGGAGCGGCGCCATCTTGAACACGCGGCGGCCGGTGAGCCGGAAGGAGCCGACCTGGATGACCACCGACATGGTGATCAGGACGAACAGCCCGCCCAGCACGGCCATCAGCAGCTCGGTGCGGGAGACGATGGCCAGGCCGGCCAGCGCGCCGCCCAGGGCGAGGGAACCGGTGTCGCCCATGAAGATCTTGGCGGGCGAGGTGTTCCACCACAGGAAGCCGAAGAGCGCGCCCATCAGGGCGGCGGCGACGATGGCGCCGTCGAGCGGGTCGCGCACCTCGTAGCAGGAGGCCCCGGCGGTGGCGAACTCCGAGCAGGTCTGGCCGTACTGCCAGACACCGATGAAGACGTACGCGCCGAAGACCATGACGGACGCGCCGGTCGCCAGGCCGTCCAGACCGTCGGTCAGGTTCACGCCGTTGGACATCGCCAGGATCATGAACAGCGCCCACACCACGAACAGCACCGGCCCGATGCTCCACGCGAAGTCCTGCGTGAACGACAGGTGCGTGGAGGCGGGGGTGAGCTGGCGGGCGTCCGCGAAGTTCAGGGAGAGGATCGCGAACGTGACGCCCACGATGAACTGGCCGAGCATCTTCGCGCCGGCCCGCAGGCCCAGGCTGCGCCGCCGGACGATCTTGATGTAGTCGTCCAGGAAGCCGACCAGGCCCATGCCGGCCATCAGGAACAGCACCAGCAGGCCCGAGATGGTGGGCTGTTCACTGGGCATGATCTTGGTCGCCGCGTAGGCGATCAGCGTGGCCAGGATGAACGCGATGCCGCCCATGGTGGGCGTGCCGCGCTTGCTGTGGTGGTCACGCGGGCCGTCGTCGCGGATGTACTGCCCGTATCCCTTGCGGGCGAGCAGCTTGATGAGCAGCGGAGTCCCGATCAGGGTCAGGAAGAGTCCGATGGCACCGGAGAAGAGGATCTGCCTCATCGGGCGGCGACCTCGCCCTCGGCGCCGCCCGCCGCGTCGTCCGCGAGCCGGAGGGCCACGCGTTCCAGGCCGACCGCCCTGGACGCCTTCACCAGCACCACATCTCCCGGCCGCAGCTCACCGCGCAGCAGCTCGACCGCTGCTTGAGCGTCGGACACGTGCACCGACTCCTCACCCCACGAACCCTCGTTCTTGGCGCCCATGTCCAGCCAGGCGGCCTCCCGGCCGCCCACCGACACGAGCCTGCTGACGTTGAGCCGGACGGCGAGCCGCCCGACCGCGTCGTGCTCGGCGAAAGCGTCGTCGCCGAGCTCGGCCATCCGGCCGAGCACCGCCCACGTACGGCCCCCCCGCGCGCGGGCGGCCTCGCCCATGGCGGCGAGGGTGCGCAGCGCGGCCCGCATGGATTCGGGGTTGGCGTTGTAGGCGTCGTTGACGATGGTCACGCCGTCCGCCCGCTCGGTGACCTCCATGCGCCACTTGGACAGCGCGCCCGCGGCGGACAGGGTTTCGGCGATCGCCGTCGCGGACATGCCTACCTCATGCGCCACAGCGGCAGCGGCAAGCGCGTTCGACACGTGGTGCTCACCGTACAGGCGCATGGTCACGTCGGCGCACCCGGTGGGGGTCCGCAGGCGGAACGAGGGGCGGCCGTCGGCCGTGAGGCGTGGGTCCTCGGCGCGGATCGCCGCCTCCGGGGACTCCCCGAAGAGCAGCGTGCGCGCGGAGGTGCGGGCCGCCATGGCGCGGACCAGCGGATCGTCCGCGTTGAGCACGGCCACGCCGCCGTCCGCGGCGGACGGCAGCGCCTCGACCAGCTCGCCCTTGGCGATGGCGATGGCCTCCCGCCCGCCGAACTCCCCGATGTGCGCGGTGCCGACGTTGAGGACGACGCCGATCCGGGGCGGTGTCAGCGAGGTCAGATAGCGGATGTGGCCGATGCCCCGGGCGCCCATCTCCAGCACGAGGAACCGGGTGGAGTCCGTGGCGCGCAGCGCGGTCAGGGGCAGGCCGATCTCGTTGTTGAACGAGCCGGGTGTCCAGACCGTCTCGCCCGCGCGCTCCAGGAGCTGGGCGATCAGGTCCTTGGTGCTGGTCTTGCCGGCCGAGCCGGTGAGCGCGACGACGGTGGTGCCCAGACCGGCGACGACGTGCCGGGCGAGCGCGCCGAGCGCCTCCGTCACGTCGTCCACGACGATCGCGGGCACGCCGACGGGACGGGTGGCGAGCACCGCCGCGGCGCCCGCGGCGACGGCGGCGGCGGCGAAGTCGTGGCCGTCGACGTTCTCGCCGGGCAGGGCGGCGAAGAGTGAGCCGGGCTCGGTCAGCCTGGAGTCGATGACCACGGGCCCGGTGACGTGGGGTGGCGGCTCCGGTATGTCGTGCGGCTCTCCCCGCACGACCGTGATGAGCTCAGCAACGGGAAGGGGGATCACTGCAGCGGGCCTCGCCTGGCGTCGGTTCTCGGGGACGGGTGGGTGTGCGAGCCGCGCCCGATGGCCGCGCGCAGCTCCTCACGGTCGTCGAAGGGCCGGATGACTCCGGCGATGTCCTGGCCCTGCTCGTGCCCCTTGCCGGCCACCACCACGGTGTCGCCCGGCTCGGCGCGGGCCACGGCGGCGGCGATGGCGGCGGCGCGGTCCACTTCGACCAGCACGGTGCCGCGCTCGTGCGCGGG
This sequence comes from Streptomyces specialis, assembly GCF_001493375.1. GTDB lineage: Bacteria > Actinomycetota > Actinomycetes > Streptomycetales > Streptomycetaceae > Streptomyces > Streptomyces specialis. Next base: position 218,050 of record NZ_LN929894.1, on the reverse strand, counting down.
GACCTCGGCGGCGCCGGCGAGCATCGCGGCCAGGATGGCGAGCGGGTCCTCGGACCGGGGGTTGTCCGAGGTGAGCACGGCGGTGTCGGCCAGCCGGGCCAGGGCGGCACCCATCAGGGGCCGCTTGTGGGGGTCGCGGTCGCCGCCGCAGCCGAGGACGGCGTGCAGCCGGCCCGTCGTCACCTTGCGGAGGGCGTGCAGCACGGACTCGACCGCGTCGGGCTTGTGGGCGTAGTCCACGACGGCGAGGTACGGCTGCCCGGCGTCGACCCGTTCGAGGCGGCCGGGGACGCCGGGGACGGCGGCGATGCCCTCGGCGGCGGCCACCGGGTCGAGGCCCGCGACGGCCAGGGCGGCCAGGGCGGCCAGCGCGTTGGCGACGTTGAACGCGCCGGGCAGCGGGGCGGCGGCCCGGACGCGGACGCCGTCGGGGCCGAGCGCGGTGAAGGTGGAGCCGAGCGGGCCCGGCTCGATGTCCACGGCGCGCCAGTCGGCGTCGGGGTGGCCCTCGGCGGAGTAGGTGGTGACGGGGACACCGGCCTCACGGGCCAGCCGCCGGCCGTGTTCGTCGTCGAGGTTGACGACGGCCGCGCGGGACCGTTCGGGCGTGAACAGCCGTGCCTTGGCCTGGAAGTAGTCCTCCAGGTCGGCGTGGAAGTCCAGGTGCTCCGGGCTGAGGTTGGTGAAGACCGCCACGTCGAAGACGCAGCCGTCGACGCGGCCCAGGGTGAGCGCGTGGCTGGAGACCTCCATGGCGACGGAACGGACGCCGCTCTCCCGCATCCGGCCGAACAGGGCCTGGAGGTCGCTCGCCTCGGGGGTGGTGCGCTCGGACTTGACGCGCTCGTCACCGACGCGGGTCTCGACCGTGCCGATCAGCCCGGTCTTCCCGTCGCCGTCGCCCGCCCGGCGCAGCCCGCCCTCGATGAGGTAGGTCGTGGTGGTCTTGCCCGCCGTCCCGGTGACGCCGATCTGGAGCAGGTCGCGGCCCGGGTCGTCGTAGACGGTGACGGCCAGCGCGCCCATCACGCCGCGCGGGTCGGGGACGGTCAGCACCGGCAGCCCGGCGGCGGCGGCGCGTTCGGCGCCCGCGGGGTCGGTGAGGACGGCGACGGCGCCCAGCGCGGCGGCCTGGCCGGCGAAGTCCGCGCCGTGCGCGCGGGCGCCGGGCAGCGCCGCGTAGAGGTCGCCCGGACGGACGGAACGCGAGTCGTGGGTGATGCCGGTGACGGCCCGTCCGCTCCCCGGGGCGGGGTCGTCCGCGCCGAGCGACCGGGCCAGCTCCGCCAGCGGCACGGGCCGGACGTTCCGGGGGCGCGGCGCCCGGCGGGACTGATCAGCGTGTGGCACGGCGGTGAGCGTACCGGGCGTGCCGGGGGTGGGGCGAAACGAGGGTGACCCGTCGGGGATGGTTCTCACGTGCGCGTGCTCCGCTCGTCAGGCGTCGGGATCGAAGGTGACCGGCAGGCCGTCGAATTCCTCGCCGGGGGGGGGGACCTCCAGGGCCGCCAGCGAGAACCGCATGACCTCGTTGAAGACCGGGCCGCAGACGCCGCTGCCGGTGTAGCCGCCGGCGGTGGGGTTCTGCACGACGCAGTACACGGTGACGCGGGGATCGTCGGCGGGCGCGAAACCGGCGAACGACGGGGTGTAGCCCTCGTAGCGGCCGGACTCCGGGTCCACCCGGTTGGCGGTGCCGGTCTTGCCCGCCACCCGGTAGCCGGGGATCTGGGCGGCGCTGCCGGTGCCGTCGGGGTCGACGACGACGGTCTCCAGCATCTCGGTGAGCTGGTGGGCGGTGTCCTCGCTGACGACGCGGGTCCGTTCGGGCTCGGGCGCCGGCTCGTACTGGCCGTCGGGGCCGGTGGTGCCGCGGACCAGGCTGGGGGTGATCCGCTCGCCGCCGTTGGCGATCGTCGAGTAGACGGAGGCGGCCTGCACGGCGTTGACGGACAGGCCCTGGCCGAACGGGATCGTGTACTGCTGCGAGGCGTCCCAGTCCTCGGGCGGGGCGAGGATGCCGGGGGTCTCGCCGGGGAAGCCGAGGCCGGTGGGCTCGCCGAAGCCGAAGGCGCGCAGGTAGGAGTACAGGACGGAGTTGGCCTCGGCCTGGGTGTCGCCCAGTTCCTCGGCGGCGAGGATGGTGCCGATGTTGCTCGACTGGGCCAGGACCCCGGCGAGGGTCAGGTAGAGCGTCGGGTGTTCCTCGTGGTCGGCGAAGTTGCGGTCGGCGCGCGGCAGCCGGTTGGGGACGGTGACGTGGGTGTCCGGGGTGGCGGCCTGCTCCTCCAGCACGGCGGCCATGGTGATGACCTTGCTGGTGGAGCCCAGCTCGAAGGCGTCCTCCAGGGCCGGGTTGCCCAGGCCCTCGGCGTCGGCCTCCGCCATGTCGTTGGGGTCGTAGCCGGGCGCGCTGGCCAGGGCGAGGATCTCGCCGGTGGTGGTGTCCTGGACGACGACGTAGCCGCCGTCGGCCTCGGACTCCTCGACCTGCTCGGTGATGGCGCTCTGGGCGGCCCACTGGATGTCGCGGTCGAGGGTCAGCTCCATGTCGGTGCCGGGCACGGCGGGCTGCTCGTCCTCACCGGCGGTGGGCACCCGCCGGCCGCCGGACTGGGCGTAGGTGACGGTGCCGTCCTCGCCGGAGAGCTGCTCGTCGTACTGAGCTTCGAGGCCGCCGCCGCCGTGGCCCTCCGCGTTGACGAACCCGAGGACGGCGGCGGCGAGGTCCTCGTTCGGGTACACGCGCTTGCTGTTCTCCTCGGCGAAGACGCCAGCGAGCACCTGGGTGCCGGTGCCCTTGGCGGCCTGCTCGCCCAGGGCGGTGCGCAGGTCCTGGATCTGCCGCCAGGTCTGCGGGGTCTGCTGGCGGGCGAGGGCGGCGTACCGCGAGTCGGCGTCGTCGAGGAGGGCGGCCAGTTCGGCCTGGTCGCGGCCGGGGATGGGGGCGAGGAGCGCGGCGGCCTGCTCGGGGGCGTCGGTGACGCCGGTCTCGGCCTCGGTGAACAGGAGCGGGTCGGCGGTGATGTCGTACGAGTCGACGGTGGTCGCGAGGGCGGTGCCGTTGCGGTCGGTGATGTCGCCGCGCTGGGCCGCCAGCGGGACGGTGACGTACCGGTTGAGGGCGGCCTGCTCGGCGTAGCCGGCGGCGCCGACGGCCTGGACCTGGATCAGGCGGATGCCGAAGGCGAGCATGACCAGCGTCAGCGCGAAGCCGATGAGCCGCAGGCGGGGGCGCGGGTTGCCCAGGCGCAGGGCTCTTCACCACTACTCCCGGCATCCTACTCCCCGGTCGCCTACTATAGTGATGCAGTCCTAGATGCAACACCCAGCATAATACCGGATCTTTCACTTCTACCTTAAATAACCCCTCCATATTATACTGGGGTGGGGATGTGATGTTTGATAGAGATTTTTTTTTTTTCAAGCAGAGGACGGCATCCGAGATTTCTGCCTGTCTCGTGGGCTGGGAGATGTGTATAAGAGCCGGGGGGTGGGCAGCTCCGCGCCCCGGGTGAGCAGGCGCAGCCGGGGCTGGTACTGCTCGGGGACGACGGGCAGGCCCGCCGGGGCGGTGCTCCGCGCGCCCTCGGCCAGTGCCCGCTTGACGAGCCGGTCCTCCAGCGACTGGTACGACAGGACGACGATCCGGCCGCCGACCGCCAGGGCGTCGAGAGCGGCGGGGGCGGCGCGTTCCAGCGAGGCGAGTTCGCCGTTGACCTCGATGCGCAGGGCCTGGAACGTGCGCTTGGCGGGGTTGCCGCCGGTCCGCATGGCCGCCTGGGGCAGGGCCTCGCGGATGAGGGCGACGAGCCGGGCGCTGGTGGTGATCGGCTCGCGGGCGCGTTCGCGGACCACCGCGTCGACGATGCGGCGGGCGAACCGTTCCTCGCCGTAGTGGGGCAGCCCGCGGACCAGTTCGCCCGCCGGGTAGGTGTTGAGGACGTCGGCGGCGCTCGGCCCTGCCGACTGGTCCATCCGCATGTCGAGCGGCGCGTCCTGCGCGTAGGCGAAACCCCGGTCGGCCTCGTCGAGTTGCATCGAGGAGACGCCGAGGTCGAACAGGACCCCGGCCACCGAGGCCACCCCGAGCCGGGCGAGGACGGCGGGGAGTTCGTCGTAGACCGCGTGGACCAGGGTCGCCCGGTCGCCGTGGGGGGCGAGGCGCTCGCCGGCGAGTTCCAGCGCGGCCGGGTCGCGGTCGAGGGCGATCAGCCGGAGGGCGGGGAAGGCGGTCAGCAGCGCCTCGCTGTGGCCGCCCAGGCCGAGGGTGCAGTCGACGGCGACGGCGTCCCGGCCGTGCAGCGCCGGGCCCAGCAGGTCCAGGCAGCGCTGGAGCAAGACGGGGCGGTGCCGGGCTTCCGGCGGCCGGTCGTTGCTGGTCGTCATGCGCCTTCCGAAGGGGAGGTGAGGCAGGTGGCGGGCGAAGACGGCGGCCTGTGCACGCCTCCCAGTCCGCGTCACATTAGCCCACCAGTTTTCCCGGTCAATCACTGAGGTTGATCGCGTGCGGCGTTTCGCGCCGGGGCGGAGCGCGCCCGGCGTCCGGGGGCAATTGTGACCCGCGTCACCCGCCCCGGCGAGACGAGCACCCCGGACCCGTATTACCTTCACGGACATGTCTCATACGGTCACTGACGAGCTTGTCGCAGCCAACCAACGCTACGCCGAGGGGTTCAAGGACCCCGGCATGGACGCGCGTCCCGTACGCAAGGTGGCCATCGTCGCCTGCATGGACGCCCGGCTCGACCTCCACGCCGCCCTCGGCCTCGAACTGGGCGACTGTCATACGATCCGCAACGCCGGCGGCGTGGTGACGGACGACGTCATCCGCTCGCTGACCATCAGTCAGCGCGGCCTGGGCACCAACGCCGTCGTGCTCATCCACCACACGGGCTGCGGGCTCCTGAACCTCTCCGAGGAGTGGCGGCACGATCTGGAGCTGGAGGTCGGCCAGAAGCCCGCGTGGGCGGTCGAGTCGTTCAAGGACCTCGACCAGGACGTCCGGCAGTCCATGGCCCGCGTGCGGACCTCGCCTTTTCTCCCGCACACTGATGACGTACGCGGTTTCGTGTTCGACGTGACGACCGGTCTGCTGCGCGAGATCGACCCGGAGAACACCCCCACCCCGTGACGTGTGCCCCCCGTAGTGTGAAGAATGCTGCGGGGCGGCAACCGTACGGGCCCGTTCGGGTGTCGCGGTCACCGACGCGTGGTCGGCGCCGCCGAGGGCCGCGTGTCGGGCCGGGTATGGGATGAGGGACCGAGGAGGGCCGGGTGACGACCTATGGGGAGCAAACGAAGCTCACCGATCTGAGCGCCACGGCGGAGCAGGTGCGCCGCGCCGTGGAGAGCGTGATCGAGGGAAAGCCGGAGGTCGTGCGGCTCTCGTTGACGGTGCTGCTCGCCGAGGGGCACCTGCTGCTCGAGGACGTGCCCGGGGTGGGCAAGACGATGCTGGCGAAGGCGCTGGCGAAGTCCATCGACTGCTCGGTGCAGCGCATCCAGTTCACCCCGGACCTGCTGCCGTCGGACATCACCGGCGTCAGCGTCTACGACCAGCGGCGCGGGGAGTTCGAGTTCAAGCCGGGCGCGGTGTTCGCGCAGATCGTCATCGGGGACGAGATCAACCGCGCCTCGCCGAAGACCCAGTCGGCGCTGCTGGAGGCGATGGAGGAGCGGCAGGTCACGGCGGACGGCAGCACGTACGGGCTGCCGTCGCCGTTCATGGTCATCGCGACCCAGAACCCGGTCGAGATGGAGGGCACGTACCCCCTGCCCGAGGCGCAGCGCGACCGCTTCATGGCCCGCGTCTCGGTGGGTTACCCGAGCCCCGAGGCCGAGCTGCGGATGCTGGAGACGCACGGCGGGTTCTCGCCGCTGGAGGCACTGCGGCCCGCCGCGCACGCCGACGACATCAAGAAGCTGATCGAGGCCGTGCGCGAGATCCACGTGTCGGACGCGGTGCGCCGGTACGCGGTCGACCTGACCACCGCCACCCGCGGCCACCCCGAGCTGCGGCTCGGGGCCTCGCCGCGCGCCACGCTGCACCTGCTGCGCGCGGCGAAGGCCGCGGCGGCGCTGGCCGGGCGCGGCTTCGTGCTGCCCGACGACGTCCAGCACCTGGCCGTGCCGGTGCTGGCCCACCGGCTGCTGCCGTCCGCGCAGGCGCAGCTCAACCGGCACACCACCGAGCAGTTCGTCACCGAGATCCTGCACCGCACCTCGGTGCCCGATCCGTACGCCGCCCAGCGGCTGCGGGGCCTTTAGATGGCGGGGCCCGGCGTTCCCGCCGCCGGCGGGAGCGGCGGTGAGGACGACCGGGGGCCGCTGCGGGCCGCGTTCGGCGGGCTGACGACGCGCGGCCGGTCGTTCCTGGCCGCGGGCGGTGCCGCGGCCGTCTGCGCGTACACCCTGGGCCAGCCCGACCTGCTGCGCGTCGGCATGCTGCTGGCCGCGCTGCCGGTGCTGTGCGTCCTGGTCCTGCACCGCACGCGCAGCCGGGTCGCCGCCGCGCGCCGGCTCACGCCCGCGCGCGTGCCGGCGGGCAGCGAGTCGCGGGTGCACCTGCGGGTGGAGAACGTGGCCCGCGTCCCCAGCGGGCTGCTGCTGCTCCAGGACCGGGTGCCGTACGTGCTGGGCCCGCGGCCGAGGTTCGTGCTGGACCGCATCGAGCCGGGCGGGCGGCGCGAGGTGACCTACCGCGTCCGCTCCGACCTGCGCGGCCGTTACCCGCTCGGGCCGCTCCAGCTCCGGCTGGCCGACCCGTTCGGGATGGTGGAGCTGAGCAGGTCGTTCAACGCCTACGACGTGATGACCGTGCTGCCCCGGATCGAGACGCTGCCCGCGGTGCGGCTCGGCGGCGACAGCGACGGCCACGGGGACGGGCGGCAGCGCACCGGCGCGGTGGCGGGCGACGACGACATCATCCCCCGGGACTACCGGCACGGCGACGACATGCGCCGCGTGCACTGGCGGTCCACGGCGCACCGCGGGTCGCTGATGGTGCGGCGCGAGGAGCAGCCGTTCAAGGCGCGCTGCACCGTGATCCTGGACACCAGGCGCGCCGGCTATGTCGGGAGCGGCCCGGAGTCGCCGTTCGAACGGGCGGTGGCGGGGGCCGCGTCGGTCGTGGCGCACGTGGCGGCCCAGGGGTACGCGGTACGGCTGCTGACCGGCTCCGGGGCGATGGTGCCGGGGCCCGACACCGAGGCGTCCGATCCGGCCGAGGTGACCGGGCTGATCCTGGACACCCTGGCGGTCGTGGACCACACGCCGGGCGGCGGCCTGGAGCACGCGCTGACCGAGTTGCGCGGGGGCGGCGGGCTGCTGATCGCGTTCGTCGGCGCGCCGGACACCGAGCAGGTCGCGGTGCTCGCCCGGCTGCGGAGGCGCGCGGGGAGCGCGGTGGCGTTCGTGGCGGCGGGCCAGTACGACGCGGTGTACGAGTCCGGCCGGCGGCGCGCGCTGCGCGCGGCGGGGTGGACGGTGCTGGCGCAGTACCCCGGGGTGCCGCTGGCCCGGCTGTGGCAGCAGGCGTCGCTGGAACTGTCCGGCCCCGGCCGGGGTCCGTACTGAGCGGGCGCGCGTACCGTGCGCGCGGATGGGGCCGAGGGGCCGCCTGAGATGGACGGGGAGATGAACGGCCTGATGGACGGCGGGATACGCCTCGCCTGCGCCGCCTGGCTGGCCACGCTGGCCGCGGCCGGGGCGCTGCTGCCGCTGATCGACGGCGCGGACTGGCTGGTCAGCGCCGCGCTGCTGCTGGCCGCGCAGACGGCGGCGGGCATGCTGACGCGCCGGCGCGGGATCCCGGCGGCCGTGACGGTCGGCGCGCAGGTCCTGGTGTCGCTGCTGCTGCTGACCCTGGTCTGCGCGCGTGACGACGCGGTCGGGGGCCTGCTGCCGGGGCCGGACGTGGGGGACCGGTTCGGGCGGCTGATCTCCTCCGGCGCGGAGGACATCGGCGACTCCCCGGCGCCCGCCCCGGCCACCGACGGCATCATGCTGCTGGTCCTCGGCGGTGTCCTGCTCATCGGGCTGCTGGCCGACGTGCTGGCGGTGACCCTGCGCAGCGCCGCCTCCGCCGGGCTGCCGCTCCTCGCGCTGTACTCGGTGGCCGCCGGGGTCGCCCGGGACGACGCGGGCTGGCCGTACTTCCTGGTCGCGGCGGCCGGTTATCTGGTGCTGCTGCTCGCGGGGGGGCGGGGGCGGCTCGGCCGGTGGGGCCGCTTCTTCACCGGGCCGGGGCAGGGCCGGACGCGGGTGAACGACCAGGGCATCGTCGTCGGTGCCCGGGTGCGGGCGGGCCGCCGGATCGGCGCGGTGACGCTCGGCGTCGCGGTGCTCGCCCCGGTGCTGCTGCCGTCGCTGGGCGAGGGGCTGTTCGACCTGGACGGCGACGACGGCCCCGGCACGGGCGACTCGTCCGCGGTCACCTCGGTGAACCCGGTGATCGCGCTCCAGGACCAGCTCAACCGCCCGCAGGACCAGCGCCTCCTGACCTACCGGACCGACAGCCCCGAGCCGTCGGAGCTGTATCTGCGGGTGGTGGCGCTCGACGAGTTCGACGGAACGGAGTGGCGCTCCTCGGAGTGGCACGAGGCGACGCCGCCCGCGCCGCCGTGGCCGGTCCCCGGGCTGGCGTCCACCGTGCCGGTGACCGGGGTGACGACGGTGATCGAGGCGGAGGACACCCACCGCCAGACGTCGCTGCCCGTGCCGTATCCCGCCCAGTCGATCGAGACGGACGGCGACTGGTGGTACGACCGGGGCTCGCAGACGCTGATCGCGGGCCGCGAGGGGCTGACGACCCAGGGCCGCACCTACGAGGTGAGCCACCTGCTGGTCGAGCCCACCGCCGAACAGCTCGCGAACGCGCCCGCGCCGCCGCCGGAGGTCACGGACTACTACACGCGCGTCCCCGGGGACCTGCCGGAAGAGGTCCGCGCGACGGCCGTCGAGGTCACCGAGGGCGCCGCCAACGACTACGAGCGGGCCGTCGCCCTCCAGACCTGGTTCACCCGCGACGGCGGCTTCCGCTACGACACCGCCGTGGAATCCGGGACCGGCGGCGAGGCCATCGTGCGGTTCCTGGAGGACCGCGAGGGGTTCTGCGTCCACTTCGCCTTCGCGATGGCGGCCATGGCCCGCGCGCTGGACATCCCCGCCCAGGTCGCGGTCGGCTTCACCCCCGGCACGCGGCAGCCGGACGGCACCTACGAGGTCGGCATCCACAACGCCCACGCGTGGCCCGAACTGTACTTCGAAGGGGTGGGCTGGGTCCGTTTCGAACCCACCCCGGGGCAGGGCAGCCTGCCCTCCTACACGCGGCCCGACACCGCCGGCCCCGGCGACAGCACCCCGCGGGAGCCGAGGGACGACGAGACCAGCCCGTCCACCAGCGAGCCCAGCCCCTCCACCAGCGCCCCCGACCGGTGCGACCCGCAGGCCGGCGGCGACTGCGGCGAACGGCCGAAGACCCCGGACGACGACGAGAACGAGGCGGGCCCGGCGCTCTGGCCGCTGCTCTGGGGCGGCGGCGGGCTGCTCGCCGTCTGCCTGGCCGCCGGGCCGCTGCTGTGGCGGTCCCGGGTGCGGACGCGGCGGCTGCTGCCGGACGCGGGACCGCTGCCGGCCTGGCGGGAACTCGTGGACACCGCCTGGGACTACGGCATCACGCCGCTGGCCTCGGAGACGCCCCGGCAGGCGGCGGCGCGGGTCGTGCGGGTGGCCGGGCTGACCGGCGAACCGGCCGAGGCGGTCGGGCGGGGCGCGCTGGCCGTCGAGGAGGAGCTGTACGCGCCGCGCGGGGCCCGTCCGGAACGGCGGCTGGTCCACGATGTGCGCACCGCGCGGGAGGGCCTGCGCGGCGGCGCCGGGCGCCTGGAGCGGCTGCGGGCGCTGCTGCTGCCGCGTTCGGCCCTGCGGGTGACCGAGGCGGCGGCCGAGCGGCGCGCCACCGCCGTCGCCGGGCTCAGGGCCAGGGTGGCGCGGCTGTCCGCCCGCCGCCCCTGGCGGCGGGCCTGAGAGCACGCGCGCCCCAAGGCGCGGCACGCGACAAGGGGGCCGCCCGGATCACCGGGCGGCCCCACCGTTACGTCGTCCGTGTCAGTCGTCCCGCTCGTCGCGGCGCCGCTGCCAGCGCTCCTCGATCCGGGTCATCATCGAGCGGCGCTGCCGCTGACCGCGCCCCTGCCGCCGCCCGGCGCCGGTCCCGCGGGCCGGGGCCGCTCCGGCCGGGGGCGTCCTGCGCCAGCCCGTCACGGCGACCACGGCACAGCCGAGCATGACCAGGAATCCCACCACGCTGAGTGCGATGAACTGGGCGACCATGCCCCCCATGAGGAGGCAGATGCCCACCAGAAAACCGACGATCGCCTGGTAGACCCGCTTACGGGTGTACGTGCGCAGCTCGGTGCCCTCGAGCGTTGTCGCGAATTTGGGATCTTCGGCGTACAGCGCGCGCTCCATCTGTTCGAGCATGCGCTGCTCGTGGTCCGAGAGCGGCACGGAGTCCTCCTACTCGTCGGTCGCGGTGGCGACCCGATCCGACTCTTCAAGGATAGGCAGGGATGCCTCCCTGTGAAACCCACCCCTGTACGCCAATTTCGCCCACCACACCCGGCATCCAGGCCCCGCGGGGATTGCACAACACTTTCCCGCGCGGGCCCCGGATCATGCCGCAGGGCTCTTCCCCGATGATACGAGGAACCGGACTACTGGTCGTCCGGAAGCCGGGCCAGCACGTGGAGCTGACCTGCGATGGCCTGGAACGCGGGCCGGGCCGCGGCCTCGGTCTCCAGCCGGATCAGCTCGGCCAGCGCGTCGGGCTCGGTGTCCACCAGCGATCCGGGCACCAGATCGGCGAAGACCCGGACGCCGTGCACCTCGCCGGGGACCAGTCCCGCCCCCGTCACCAGGGATGTGAGCTCGGCCACGGCGAACCGGTGCGGCACCGGGTCCGCCTCGCCCCAGCGCCCGGCCGGGTCCTCAAGGGCGTGCCGGGCCTCCGTGAAGCGCCCGGCCAGCGCCCGGGAGAGCACCGCGCCGCCCACCCCGGCCGCCAGCAGGCTCAGCGTGCCGCCCGTGCGGCGCAGCGCGCCGACCACGGATCGCAGCGCCACGGCCGGGTCCTCCACCTGTTCCAGCACGCCGTGGCAGAGGACCATGTCGAACCCCTCGCGGCCGGCGACGTCGAGCATGTCCTGCGTGTCGCCCTGCACGCCCCGCACCCGGTCGGCGACGCCCTCCTCCGCGGCCCGCCGCTCCAGCGCGAACAGCGCGTCCGGGCTGGGCTCCACCACGGTGACGTGGTGCCCGAGCCCGGCCACGGGGACGGCGAAGCGCCCGCTGCCGCCGCCGAGGTCGAGCACGTCGAGCCGCGCGCGCCCGGCGGCCCTGGCCCGTTGCGCCAGCGCCTCGCGCAGCACCTCCCACACCACACCCGCGCGCAGCAGGGCGTGCGGACCGGACAACGGACCGCCCGCGACGCGGACCCTCGGCTGTGACGGCATGCGGGTGGCTCCTCGGTGCGCTGGGTCCGGTGAGCGGACGGGCGGGGGACGGACGAGCGGGGTGCCCGGCGGGCCGGGCGCCACCACCCTACTTCCCGGCCGGCCCTTCCGGCTCACGGTCCACCCGCAGCACCGGCTGCCTCAGCAGCATCTCCTCCACCAGGCGCAGGAAGAAGCCGCCCGCGCGGCGCAGGTCGTCCGCGTCGGCGCGGGTCGCCACCCCGCGGATACCGGCCTCTATCCTGGCCCGCCGCTCGGCGCTCGCCGCGAACAGCACGCTCCACTCGGCCAGCTCGGGCGCTATCTCCGGCAGCACCTCCCACCCGCTGCGGATCCGCCGCCGCCCCCGGGCCGTCGCCTCGGGCCGGCCGCGCACGGCGAGCACGGCCGCGGCGGCGCGCAGCGCGGCCAGGTGGGCGGTCACGAACGCCTCGCCCGGGTCGGACAGGGACGCGGCCTCCTCCAGGCCGCGGTCGGCCTGGTGGAGAAGGTCGAGCGCGGCGGGCGTGGGCGGCAGCCCCCGGGAACGGCTCCCGGACGGGGTCCTGGAGTCGGGCCCCGGGGAGGAAGCCCGGCCCGGCACGGGGTGCACGTCGGTCGGGAGTCCGGTCATGACGAACCTCCGTAAGGTGCGGCAAATCCGCGCGGTATGCGCGTCTGTGCTCATGGTGAGCCATGGCACTGACAATCCGTCGGGAGTGCGCCGGGAGGGGATGCGGGAGGGGCCTGTGGTGCGCCGGGAGGGGCCCGACGCGGCGGCCCCGGTGGAGAATCCCTCCATGACACCCTCCAGCACCAGGCGCGGTGCCACCCGGCAGCGGCTCTTCGACGCGGCCGTCACCCTCATCGCCGAACAAGGCTTCTCCTCCACCACCGTCGACCAGATCGCCGAGCGGGCAGGCGTGGCGAAGGGCACGGTCTACTACAACTTCGCCAGCAAGACGGAGCTGTTCGAGAACCTGCTCCGCGACGGCGTCACCCCGCTGACCGTCGCGCTGCGCTCGGCCGCGCGGTCGGCGTACGCGGCGGGGGGCGGCGCCGCCGACGCCCTGGAGGCCATGGCGGCGGCCGGTCTCGACTTCGTCATATCCCGGCCGGACTTCACGCGGCTGCTGGTGGCCGAGCAGTGGCGCACCAACCGCTCCTGGCAGCCGACCCTCCTGGACGTGCACCGGCAGGTGTCCGGCGCCGTCGAGGAGGTGCTCCAGGAGGGCGTGAAGTCCGGCGAGTTCGACCCGTCCCTGGACATCCAGATCACCGCCGGGGCGCTGGTGGGCATGGTGGTCGTCGGCGCGCTCGACTGGCAGTCCTTCCACCCGGGCCGTTCCTTAGAGGACGTACGCGCCGCCCTCTCCCCCCTGGTCCGGGGCGGCCTCGCCAGGCGCCCCGGGTAGAGTTCCGGCCCATGGCACGCATCGTGGTGGTCGGCGCCGGCATGGGCGCCATGGCTGCCGCCGCCCGGCTGGCCACGGCGGGCCCCCGGGGGACGGTCGTGGAACGCGGCGACACCCACGGTGGCGCGCTGGACCGCTTCGAGCACGACGGGGTCGCGTTCGACACCGGTCCCGGGCTGCTGCACTTCCCCGCCGTCTGGCGGGACCTCTTCGTCAAGACCGGCCGGCGGGAGCTGGCCGAGTGCGTCGATCTGGCGCGGGTGGACCCGGCCGTCGAGCACCGCTTCCCCGACGGCACCGCCGTCCTGCTGCCCGCCGCCCTCGGCGGCGTCCGCCAGGCGCTGGACGCGGCCCTCGGCGCCGGGTCGGGCGAACGCTGGGCCGCGCTCCTCGGCCGCGCCCGGCAGACCTGGGAGGCGACCCGCCGCCCGCTGCTGGAGGAGCCGCTGACGGACCCCGGCCGGCTGGCCGCGTTCGCCGACGATCCGTACCCCGCCGTCCGCGGCGGCCCCTTCCGCCGCCGCGCGCACTCCCCCACCCTGGCCGCGCTGGCCCGCCGCGAGCTGCGCGACCCCCGGCTGGCCGCGATGCTGACGGGCGTCGTCCAGGACTACGGCTGCGACCCGGCGACGGCCCCGGCGAGCGCGGCGATCCTCGCGTACGCGGAGCAGACGTTCGGGACGTGGTACCCGGCGGGCGGGATGCGGGCGCTGGCCGACGCGGTGCGCGAGCGCTGCCGGGAGCGGGGCGTGGAGTTCGTCTTCCGGGCGTCCGCCGCCCGGATCCTGGCGGCCGAGGGCCGCGCGGCGGGCGTCGAACTGGACGGCGGCACGCGGTACCCGGCCGACACGGTGGTGTGGGCGGCGGCCGGGGTCGGCCGGCCGCCGTCCGGCGCCAGCCGGTTCACGCTGCTGCTGGCGCTGCGCGGCGCCCGCCCGCCGGGCACGCCGCACCGGACGCTGCTGCACACCGGCGACCTGACCGTGTCCGTGCTCCGCCCCGACGACCCGGCCCTGCGCCCCGGGCCCGGGTACGAGACGGCGGTGCTCTCGGCACTCGTGCCCGTGCCGGGGGCGGGCTCGCCGGACTGGACGGTGCCCGGCACCGCCGAGACGTTCGCCGAGCGGCTCCTGGCCGCCGCCGACACGGCCGGTCTCGGGCTGCGGTCACGCGTCCTGTGGCACCGGACCCGCACACCGCTCGACGTCGAACGCCGGACGGGCGCGCCGGGCGGCGTCATCACGCCGCCCGCCCTCGCGGGCCGCTCCGGCGCTTTCCTGTCCACCCCCAACACCGGCCGTCTCCCCGGCACTTACCGGGCCGGCAGCCTGGCCCACCCCGGCGGCGGCCTCGCCCACACGGGCATGTCCGGTGCCCTGGTGGCCGGACTGATCGTGGAGGGCCCCGACTGGCGCGGCTCGTACTGAGCCCCGGACGCCCCGCCGGCGACCTCGCGCGGTCAGTGCGGTCAGTAGCGCTGGTCGTCCGTGGAGTAGTAGCCCGATGTGTCGTAGCCGTAGCCGCTGTGGTGGGGGTGCTCCTCGGGCGGCGGGTAGCCGTAGCCACCGGTGCCGGGGGCCGGTTCGGGGGCCGTCTCGCGCTGGTGGGGCATCCAGACGCCGCCGGGCGGGGTCTCCTGGTGGTACGGGTACTCCGCCGGGTACGGCGCCGCCGCCTGCTGCTGGGTCGCGTAGTCGTCCCAGCCCTGGGCCCCGGCCGCCGCGGCGTACGGGTCCACGTAGGCGGTGGCCGGGTCGTACATCTCCTGGTACGGGTCGGCCGCGGCCGGATCGGGCTGGAGGTATATCTCGTCGGCGCCGAACGCCTGGAATCGGATGCCCTCGGCCGGGGTGTCGTCGGCCAGGTCCCTGGCCTGTAGCTCCTGCGTCAACTCGGGCGTGAACTCCGGGGCGAAGTCCGGCACTTCGTCGGGGACCGGCGGCGGCGGAGGGGGGGCGGCGGCGCCCGGGGCGACCGGGCGGCGGCGCCGGCTGGTGCGGGGCTTGCCGCCCAGGGCCCAGCCGGTGGAGAAGCCGCGCCGGAAGGACAGCGTCACGAACGTCTGGCCGGTGGCGAAGGCGACGGCGCCCAGGGCGATCACGAACACCGAGGACATCAGCACGCCCAGCACCACGCCGAGGAAGCCGCTGAACGCCAGCACACGCCAGCGCAGTCTCGCCTTGTACTGGAGCAGGACCTCACCGAGCAGCCACAGGGCGACGATTCCGAACGCGATGTAGAGGACCGTCCAGCCCATGTGCGCCCCTCTCCGCGGCGGTCTAAGTGCGTTGGTGCAGCCCCAGGTTCCGGTAGACGTCCAGCGTCGCCGTCGAATGGGCCGACGTGTTCAGCGTGATGAAGTGCAGCCCGGGGATGTCTTCGTCCATCAACTTCGCGCCCAACTCCGTGGCGAACTCGATCCCGACCGAGCGTACAGCCAACGGGTCGTCCTTGACCGCGAGTATGCGCCTTTCCAACTCGGGAGGGAACGCCGCGTTGCTGAGTTGTGTGAACCGCTCGATCTGCCGCACGCTCGTGATCGGCATGACCTCGGGGATGATCGGCGTGTCGCAGCCCGCCGCGGCCACCCGGTCGCGCAACCGCAGGTAGTCCTCCGGGTAGAAGAACATCTGGGTGATCGCGTAGTCGGCGCCCGCGCGGCACTTGGCGACGAAGTGCCGCACGTCCGCCTCCCAGTCCGTGGACCGGGGGTGCATCTCGGGGAACGCCGCCACGCCGACGCAGAAGTCACCCGACTCCTTGATGAGGCTGACCAGCTCCGCCGCGTACGTCACGCCCTCGGGGTGCCGCGTCCACTCGCCCATCGGGTCGCCCGGCGGGTCGCCGCGCAGTGCCAGCATGTTCCGGATGCCGGCGCCCGCGTACTGCCCGATGATGTTGCGCAGCTCGGCCACGGAGTGGTTCACGGCGGTCAGGTGGGCGACCGGGGTCAGCGTCGTCTCGGTGGCGATCCGCTCGGTGGCGCGCACGGTCCGCTCGCGCGACGAGCCACCGGCGCCGTAGGTGACCGAGACGAATGTCGGCCCCATCGCCTCGACCCTGCGGATGGCGTTCCACAGCGTGCGCTCGCCCTGCTCGGTCTTCGGCGGGGTGAACTCGAAGGAGAAGGTGCGCTCCCCGGCGGCGAGCAGCTCGCGCACCGTCCGCGCACTTCCTATCATCGTGCTGGGAATCCCAAGGGCCATAACCGCAGGTTACCCACGCGGCACCTTCAGATCCCCTCCCGTCCGGTCTGCGGACGCTCCCGCAGCCGCCGGGCCAGCCCGGCCGCCGCCTCGCCCGGGTCACCGGCCTCGGTCAGCGCCCGCACGACGACCACGCGCCGGGCCCCGGCGTCGAGCACCTCGTCGAGATTCCCGGCGTCGATACCGCCGATCGCGAACCACGGCCGTTCACCGGCCGCCGACGCGGCGTACCGCACCAGGGGCAGGCCGGGCGCGGGGCGCCCCGGCTTGGTGGGCGTGGGCCAGCAGGGGCCCACGCAGAAGTAGTCCACCGCCGGGTCGGCGACGGCCGCGTCCACCTCGGCCTCCGCGTGGGTGGAGCGGCCGATGAGCACCTCGCCGCCCAGGAGGGCCCGGGCGGCGGGGACGGGCAGGTCGCCCTGGCCCAGGTGCAGCACGTCGGACCGGGCCGCGTGCGCGACGTCGGCCCGGTCGTTGACCGCGAGGAGCCTGCCGTGCCGCCGGCACGCCTCGGCGAACACCTCCAGCCAGTGCAGCTCCTCGGCGGCCTCCATGCCCTTGTCGCGCAACTGGACGATGTCCACGCCGTTCGCCAGCACGGCGTCCAGGAAATCCGGCAGGTCGCCCTGCTTCTTCCTGGCGTCGGTGCACAGATAGAGCCGTGCGTCGGCGAGCATGCGTCTCCCCCGGGGTCGGTCAGCGGGCACAGCGGTGTGACGGACACCGCGGGAACGGGTACGGCGGTACGGGTCGGCGGCGGCGCGGGCGGGGCCCGTCCGCGCCGCCGCTCGGCCGGATCACACGGCGAGCGCCTGGGCGCGGCGCTTCACCTCGGTCCCGCGATTCTCACCCAGGGCCTGGGCGGGCGTGCCCGGCAGGCTGTCGTCGGGGGTGAACAGCCACTCCAGCATCTCCTGGTCGGTGAAGCCGTCGTCCCGCAACAGGGTCAGGCAGCCGACCAGGCCCTTGACGATCTTCTCGCCGTCGAGGAAGGCCGCGGGCACCTGGAGAACCCGGTTCTCCCCCCGGCGGACGGCGATGAGCTGGCCCTCCTTGACCAACTGCCGGACGCGGGTCACCTCGACGCCGAGCTGCTCGGCGATATCGGGAAGGGTGAGCCAGGCGGGGACGAGAGCGTCGATCCTTGCATCAATCTCGGTCACGTCTCAAGCCTGCCATCTCCCACCGACAGTCGTCAGCGGGCGGCGGCCTTGAGTGGTACGGACGGGTCGGCGACGCGGCCCGGATCAAGGACCGTGCCGCGTTCGATCGCGCGGCGGCCCTGTGCGAGGTCCCGGGGCCGGTCGACCGTCAGCACGGCCGTCGGAACGGCGGCCGGCGGGGTGCCGGGGCCGTCGCCGGGCAGCCACACCACGGTCCAGCCGTCCGCGCCGCCCGGCTCGCCGCGCCACAGCGGCCGGTCGTCCGGGCCGTGGTGCCCGGCGTACTGGACGTGGTGGCCGAACTGCTCGGACCAGAAGTACGGCACCGGATCGTGGACGGCGTCCGCGGCGTCCGGGCCGCCGAGAATGCCCTCGGCGACGGCGCGCGGGCCGGTCAGCGCGTTGTCCCAGTGGTGGACGAGGAGCCGCCGCCCGTAGCGGGCCGAGGGGAACGAGGCGCAGTCGCCCGCCGCCCAGACGCCGGGCGCGTCCGTGCGGAGCCGTTCGTCCGCGCGGACGGAGCCGTCCGGGGCGAGGCCAATGCCGGAGCCAGCCAGCCAGCCGGTGGCCGGGCGGGAGCCGATGCCCACCAGGACGGCGTCGGCGCCGAGGACCTCGCCGCCGGCCAGCTCCACCTCGCCGTCGCGGACGGCGGTGACGCGCTGCCCGGTGCGCAGCTCCGCGCCCGCGTCGGCGTACCAGCGGCGCATGGGCTCGGTGACCTCGCCGGGCAGCGCCCCGGCCAGCGGGTGGTGCCCGGCCTCGACGACGGTGACGCGGCAGCCGGCCGCGCGGGCGGCGGTGGCGGCCTCGGCGCCGATCCAGCCGGGGCCGACCGCGACGACGCTGCCGCGCGCGTCGAGGACGGGCTTGAGGCGGCGGGCGTCGTCCAGCGTGCGCAGCACGTGCACGCCGGGCATCGAGGCGGTGCCGGGCAGCGTGACGGGTTCGGAGCCGGTGGCGAGCACGAGGTGGTCGTAGGGCAGCGGGCCGGCGTCGGTGCGCAGCAGCCGTTCGGCGACGCTCACGCCGGTCGCGGTGCGGCCGAGCAGCAGCTCGACGCCGAGGGCGGCGAAGTCCACGTCGAGGGCGGTGCTG
The DNA here is from genome assembly GCF_001493375.1 of Streptomyces specialis. GTDB lineage: Bacteria > Actinomycetota > Actinomycetes > Streptomycetales > Streptomycetaceae > Streptomyces > Streptomyces specialis. The sequence continues at coordinate 199,673 of NZ_LN929894.1, read as the reverse complement.
TCGGCGGTGCCCAGCAGCACGTCCTTGGAGAGCGGCGGCCGGTCGTAGGGCCGGTGCGGCTCGGCGCCGACGAGGGTGATGCCGCCCTCCCAGCCGCGTTGCCTGAGTTCGACGGCCGTCTGGACCCCGGCCAGCCCGGCTCCGGCGACGACCACGCGCTCCTGCGCCATCCCGTTCCGCGTCACGCCGCCAGCCTACGACCGGGCACCGGGGACGCCGCGGCGCGGCCCGTACTAGGCTGAGACGGCGGTAAGGCACCGCGGGAGCCCGGACGACCGGGCTGAGAGGGAGGCTGGCCGGCCTCCGACCGTACGAACCTGATCCGGGTCATGCCGGCGAAGGGAGGAGTCGCGTTGACGGCGTGTGACGTGGTGGTCGTCGGGGGCGGGGTCATCGGGCTGGTGACGGCCTGGCGGGTCGCGCAGCGAGGCGCGCGGGTGGCCGTGGTGGATCCGCGGCCCGGGGGCGGGGCGGCGCAGGTGGCCGCCGGGATGCTCGCGGCCGTGACCGAACTGCACCACGGCGAGGAGGCGTTGCTCGACCTCAATCTCGCGTCCGCCGCCCGCTGGCCGGACTTCGCGGCGGAGCTGGCGGAGGCGGCGGGCACGGGCACCGGGTACCGGGAGTGCGGCACGCTGGCGGTGGCGCTGGACGCCGACGACCGGGCGCTGCTGCGGGACCTGCACCAGTTGCAGCGGCGCTGCGGGCTGGACACGCAGTGGCTGACGGGCCGGGAGTGCCGGAAGCTGGAGCCGATGCTGGCGCCCGGCATCCGGGGCGGGCTGCGCGTGGACGGCGATCACCAGGCCGATCCCCGGCTGCTGACGGCCGCGCTGCTGACCGCGTGCGAGCGGGCCGGGGTGGTGTTCCGGCGGCGCGAGGCGCGGGAGTTGACGCTGTCGGGGTCCGGGGAACGGGCCACCGGGGTCGTGCTGGACGACGGGACGGCGGTGGCGGCGGGGCGGACGGTGCTCGCCGGTGGCTCCCGCAGCGCCGACCTGGCGGGGCTGCCGCCCGGGGGGACGGTGCCGGTGCGGCCGGTGAAGGGGCAGATCCTGCGGCTGCGGATGCTGCCCGAGCTGACGCCGTTCCTCTCCCGCACGGTGCGGGCGGTGGGGCGCGGGGGGCAGATCTATCTGGTGCCGCGCGTCAGCGGGGAGCTGGTCGTGGGCGCCACGTCGGAGGAGCGCGGCTGGGACACGGCGGTGACGGCCGGCGGGGTCTACCCACTGCTGCGGGACGCCCGCGAGCCGGTGCCGGGCATCACGGAACTGCCGCTGGTGGAGACCCGCGCCGGGCTGCGCCCGACCACCCCGGACAACGCGCCGCTGCTCGGCCCGAGCGAGCTGCCCGGCCTGTTCCTGGCGACCGGGCACCACCGCAACGGCGTGCTGCTGGCCCCGGTCACCGGCGACGCGCTCGCCGCGTCCCTGACCACGGGCGAACTGCCGGACTACGCCCGTCCGTTCCACGCGCACCGCTTCGCGCGCGCCGCCCGGGAGGTGATGGCGTGAGGTCCGTCGCGCTCTCGGTGAACGGCGAGCCCCGCGAGGTCCCGGCCGGCACCACGCTTGCGGCGCTGGTCGCGGAGCTGACGACGGCGTCCGGCGGGGTCGCCGCCGCCGTCAACGAGACCGTGGTCCCGCGCGGCCGGTGGCCGGACACGGCCCTGGCCGACGGGGACCGCGTCGAGGTGCTGACCGCCGTGCAGGGAGGCTGAGTTGAACGACACCGACACCACCACCGGGACCACCACCGGGACCACCGCTGACACCACCGACACCGACGCGCTGGTGCTGGGCGGCCTGCGGCTGTCCTCGCGCCTGATCATGGGCACCGGCGGCGCGCCCAGCCTCGACGTGCTGCGCGACGCGCTGGTGGCGTCCGGCACGGAGCTGACGACGGTGGCGATGCGCCGCCTCGACCCGCGCGTGCGGGGCTCCGTGCTGTCCGTGCTCACCGACCTGGGCATCAGCCCGCTGCCGAACACGGCGGGCTGCTACACGGCGGGCGAGGCCGTGCTGACGGCGCGCCTGGCGCGGGAGGCGCTGGGCACGGACCTGATCAAGCTGGAGGTCATCGCCGACGAGCGCACGCTGCTGCCCGACCCGGTGGCGACGCTGGACGCGGCGGAGGCGCTGGTGGACGACGGATTCACGGTGCTGCCGTACACGAACGACGATCCGGTCCTGGCCCGGCGGCTGGAGGACGCGGGCTGCGCGGCGATCATGCCGCTGGGCTCCCCCATCGGCTCGGGCCTCGGCATCCGCAACCCGCACAACTTCCAGCTCATCGTCGAACGCGCCTCCGTCCCCGTGATCCTGGACGCGGGCGCGGGCACCGCGTCGGACGCGGCGGTGGCGATGGAGCTGGGCTGCGCGGGCGTGATGCTGGCCTCGGCGGTGACACGGGCGCAGCGCCCGGCGATGATGGCCTCGGCGATGCGCCACGCCGTGGCGGCGGGCCGCCTGGCCCACCCCGCGGGCAGGGTTCCCCGCCGGCACTTCGCGGAGGCGTCGTCGCCGGTCACGGGCCTGGCGGCGCTGGATCCGGAACGGCCGGCGTTCTCGTACTGATATACGATCCACGCTGTCGCCGGGGGGACTGGACGTTTTGTGGGGGAACTCGTGAGCACACCACAGGATCCGGAACAGGGTCCCCCGGGCATGCCCCCGGAGCGGGCTCCGGAGCCGGAGCCCGAGCGGGCCGGTCCCGGGACGCCCCCCACGTCCCCGGCGGCACCGGACGCGTACCCGACGCCCCCGCCGCCGGAGTGGGGCCACTGCGCCTACCCCGCTGTTCCGCCGTGGCCCGGGCCGCCGGTGGCCGTGCCGGTCAGCGGGATGGCGATCACCGCGTTCGTCCTGTCGCTGCTCGTCTTCCCGGCCGGGCTGGTGCTCGGCATCCTCGCCCTCACCCGCCTCGCCACGCCGCCCCGGCGCGGCAAGGGCCTCGCCGTCGCCGCCGTCGTCATCGCCTCCGCGCAGATCCTGATGCTCGCCGTCGCCGTCCCGCTCGGCTTCTTCATCCCCGACCACGACGGCGAGTTCGTCAGTGAGGCGCTGAGCGAGGACCGCCCCGACGAGAACGGCGGCCCCGACGACCCCGGCTCCGGCCCCGGTTCCGGCGGCACCGAGATCGACGTCTTCGACCTCGGCGTCGGCGACTGCTTCGACTCCGGCATAGGTCTCGACAGCTTCGGCGACGGCCCGGGCGAGATGACGGTCACCCGCCTGCCCTGCGACGAACCGCACGAGGCCGAGGCGTACGGCGCCACCCGCATCGAGGGCTACGACGCCTTCCCCGGCGAGGACGAGATCAGCGACGTCTCGCTCGGCCGGTGCGACGAGCTGCTCCAGGGCTACATCCTCGACACCTGGGAACTGCCCTACGAGGTCTCGTCCTACTACTACTTCCCCTCCGCCGAGACCTGGCAGTACGGCGACCGCGAGGTCCTGTGCTTCCTCGGCCACGCCGAGGGCCCGGAACTCACCGGGAGCCTGCGCGGCGACGCCGGCGCCCTGGGCCCCGAGGCCACGCGCTACCTGGAGATCACCACGCCGCTGGAGCTGTGCATCTGGGGCGAGCCGCCCGGCGGCACCGGGCTGTCCGAGCGCCGCGAGTGGGCCGGCGAGATGGCCGGGCACATCGAGCGGGAGATCCAGGAGCTCTCGGACCAGAGCTGGTCCGCCGAGGTCGGCGCGCTGATGCCGGATCTGGTCCGGGCCCGCGAGGACAGCCTGCGCCGCTGGCGGGACGCGGCGGACGCGCCCGGCGTGGCCGCGTTCGACGCGGCGGTCGAGGACGGCTACGGCCTCCTCGGCGTCGACCGGGAGATCGCCATCCGCTCGGTCCTCGGCCTCAGCACGGGTCTGTGAGGGGGCCGTTGAACGGCCGCGCGGCGGCTTCCGTCACCGTTCGGCTTCAGTCCCGCTCCGGACCGGTCCGGGGCGGCGGGGGCCCGTTGCGTTCCTCGTACACTCGTGTGCCGTGGACGCCACCCTTCACGACCCGCTGATCGGGCACGTTGTCGACGGCCGCTACCGGGTCGAGGAGCGGATCGCCGTGGGCGGCATGGCGACGGTCTACCGGGCGCTCGACACCCGGCTCGACCGCGTGCTCGCCCTGAAGGTGATGCACCCGGCGCTGGCCGAGGACGCCGCGTTCGTCGAGCGGTTCATCCGCGAGGCGAAGTCCGCGGCCCGGCTGGACCACCCCAACATCGTGGGCGTCCTCGACCAGGGCACCGACGGCCCGTACGTCTACCTCGCCATGGAGTACGTCGCGGGCTGCACCCTGCGGGACGTGCTGCGCGCCCGTGGGGCGCTGTCGCCCCGGGCGGCCCTCGACATCCTGGAACCGCTGCTCGCCGGGCTGGCCGCCGCCCACCGCGCGGGCCTGATCCACCGCGACATGAAGCCGGAGAACGTCCTGATCGGCGACGACGGCCGGGTGAAGGTCGCCGACTTCGGCCTGGTGCGCGGCGTCGACACGCACACCTCAGCCACCACCGGATCACTGCTGGGCACCGTCTCCTACCTGGCGCCCGAGCAGATCGACGGCGGCACGGTGGACGCCCGCACCGACGTCTACGCCTGCGGCGTGCTGCTGTACGAGACGCTGACCGGCGCCAAGCCGCACACCGGGGACTCCCCGGCGCGGGTGCTGTACGCCCATGTGAACGAGGACGTGCCGCCGCCGTCCCTGGCCGTGCCGGAGCTGGCGGCCGAACTGGACGGCCTGGTGGCGCGTGCCACCGCGCGCGACCCGAGGGTCCGCCCGGCCGACGCCGAGGCGCTGCTGGCGCTGACGCTCGCCGTCCGCGCCGCGCTGACCGGGGAGCAGCTCGACACCGAGCCGCCCCGGGCCACCGGGCACACCGCCCCCGACGGCGCGGTCGGCCCCGAGGACCCGACCGGTGTCCTGGCACGCCCGGCGGCGGGCCACGGCGCCGGGCGTGCCAGGACACCGGTCGGGTCCTCGGGGCCGACCGCGCCGTCGGGGGCGGTGTGCCCGGNGGACGGCCTGGTGGCGCGTGCCACCGCGCGCGACCCGAGGGTCCGCCCGGCCGACGCCGAGGCGCTGCTGGCGCTGACGCTCGCCGTCCGCGCCGCGCTGACCGGGGAGCAGCTCGACACCGAGCCGCCCCGGGCCACCGGGCACACCGCCCCCGACGGCGCGGTCGGCCCCGAGGACCCGACCGGTGTCCTGGCACGCCCGGCGGCGGGCCACGGCGCCGACGGCGTCGGCGTCACCGCCCGCATCGACCTGCCGCCGCTGCCCCCGCCCCCGCTGCCCCCCGCCGCCGCGCCCGGCCGGCGGATGCCGCGGCGCCGCCTGGTGCCGCTGATCGCCGCCGCGCTGGTGCTGGTCCTGGGCGGCCTCGGGATCTGGTACATCAACTCGGGCCAGTTCCTGCGCACCCCCGGCGTGTACGACCTGCCGCGGGCCGAGGCCGAGGAGGTGCTGCGGGACGCGGGGCTCGACGTGCGGGTCGCGGAGGACTTCTCCGAGACGGTGGAGCCCGGCCATGTGATCGCCACCGATCCCGGGCGCGGTGAGCGGATCCGGAAGAACGCGACGGTCACCATCACCGTCTCCCTGGGCCCCGAGGTGGCCGAGGTGCCCAATGTCCGGGGCATGCCGCTGGCGGACGCGCGGCGGGAGATCGAGGAGGCCGGGCTGACCCCGGGCGAGGAGAGCGGGCGGTACTCCGAGGAGGTGCCGCGCGGCTCGGTCATCGAGACCGACCCGCCCGCGGGCGAGGAGCGGCGCCCGAACCAGGCCGTGGACCTGGTCGTCAGCAAGGGCCGCGAGGTGACCGTGCCGGACGTCACCGGCCTCGGCGAGGCCGCGGCGACCCGGGCGCTGGAGGGCGTGGGCCTGGAGGCCGAGGTCGAGCCGGAACGGGTGCACTCCGAGGAGGACGCGGGCACCGTCGCCGAGCAGTCCGTCCGCGCCGGGCAGAGCGCCGGGGAGGGCGACACCGTCCGGCTGGCCCTGTCCAAGGGGCCGGAGATGATCGTCGTGCCCGACGTGCGCGGCATGCAGGAGGACGAGGCGCGCGACGTCCTGGAGGAGGCGGGCTTCGAGGTGGACGTCAACCGGCTGTTCTTCACCGGCGAGGTGTTCAACCAGTCCGTCCACAGCGGCGACAGCGCCCCGCGCGGCTCCACCATCACCATCTGGGTCCGCTGACCCGCGACCCGCCGCCCCGCCGCCGCTTCGCCGCCGTGAACGGGCCGACGCGCTGTGAGCCCTGTCATAGGACCAAGGTCCTCTACGAAACGGGATAGTGCCGGCGCCGTCCCCGTTCCCGTCGCCTTCCGCCCCGAATTCCGGGCATTTCCGCGCTCCCGGCAGCACGCCGGGAACGATGCCGGGTAGTACGAGGGGTCTTTGCCTTCCCTTTTCCCGGGCTGTTACGAAGGGGCCACCCGCAGACCGGACGAGAACGTAAGGTCCCCCCGAATGCCCGCTTTCCGCAGCACCCCCAAGCCCCGCTCCCTCCGGGGGCGCGGTGCCGCCACCGCCGCCCTCGCCTCGGCCGGTGTGGCGGCCCTGGCCCCGACCGCCGTCCCGGCCGCCGCCGACTCCGGGCAGCGGCCCTCGGTCCGCGTCCAGAACGACCGGGCGGTCCCGTTCGACCTGGCCGCCGCCGGGATACCGGGCCAGCGCCCGGCGTCCGACGGTGACACCCGGCGGGCCGCGGAGCGCGCCGAGCGCGCCACGGAGGCCGGATCCGTGCTGGCCGGCGCGGCCGAGCGGCGGCACGCCGACGCCGCGGCACGGGCCGGCGACGCCGCCGAGGCCGCGCGGCTCGACGCCGATCAGGCGGTGGCGCGGGCCACGACCGTCTCCACCGAACCGGTGGTGCCGGCCGACCCCGCGGCCCCCGCCGAGCCGGCGGCGCCGCCCGCCCCCGTCTACACCGACGACCTCGACGGCTGGATCCGTGAGGCGCTGGACATCATGGCGGCGAACGGAATTCCCGGCACGTACGACGGCCTGCACCGGAATATCCTGCGCGAGTCGAGCGGCGACCCGAACGCGATCAATCTCTGGGACATCAACGCGATGAACGGCACCCCGTCCATCGGACTTCTCCAGGTGATCCAGCCGACTTTCGACGCGTATTACGTCCCGGGCACCCCGTACGACATCTACGACCCGGTGGCGAATCTCGTCGCCGCCGCGAATTACGCGGCCGACCGCTACGGCTCGATCGACAACGTCTTCGGGGCGTACTGAGCCCCCCGGGACGTACCGCTCCGGGCTGGCATGCTGGAAGGGTGAGCGCAGCACAACGGCGTCGGCCCGGCCCCCGCGACCGCAATCCCGTCGGCGGCCATGTCCCCGTGGCCGGGGGCCTGGCCGCCGTCGGCGTTCCCTACGCCCGCGCGATGGGCGCCGAGGCGCTCCAGGTGTTCGTGGCCAACCCGCGCGGCTGGGCCACCCCGGCCGGGGACCCGCGCCAGGACGAGCTGTTCCGCGCGGCCTGCGCCGAGGCGGACCTGCCCGCGTACGTGCACGCGCCGTACCTGATCAACCCGGGCTCGCACAACGAGAACACCGCGCGGCTCTCCGTCGTCTCGCTGCGCCACTCCCTGCGCCGCGCCCGCGCCATCGGCGCGCGCGGCGTCGTCGTCCACACCGGCTCCGCGACCGGCGGCCGGAGCCGTGAGACGGCCCTGTCCCAGGTGCGGGAGCTGCTGCTGCCGCTGCTGGACGAGCTGCCCGACGAGGACCCGCCGCTGCTGCTGGAGCCCACGGCGGGCCAGGGCGCGTCGCTCTGCTCCCGCGTGGAGGACCTCGGGCCCTACCTGGCGGCCCTGGACCGGCACCCCCGCCTCGGGATCTGCCTCGACACCTGCCACGTCTTCGCCGCCGGGCACGACCTGGCGGCCCCGGGCGGCGTCAAGGCGCTGCTGGACGAGCTGGAGGAGACCGCCGGGCCGGGCCGACTGCGGCTGATCCACGCCAACGACTCCCAGGACGTGGCGGGCGCGCACCGGGACCGGCACGCCAACGTGGGGGCCGGGCACATCGGCGCCGGGCCGTTCGCGGACCTGTTCGGGCACCCGGCCACCGAGGGCGTTCCGCTGATCATCGAGACACCGGGCGGCAAGGAGGGGCACGCGGCCGACGTGGCCCGGCTCAAGGAGCTGCGCGGCGGCTGAGGCGCCGCGCGGCGGGGCTCACTGCTCGGGGCCGTCGCCCGGCTCCTCCTGGTAGGAGTAGCGCTGCTCGCGCCACGGGTCGGCGACGTTGTGGTAGCCGCGCTCCTCCCAGAAGCCGCGGCGGTCGGCCGTCATGTACTCCACGCCGCGCACCCACTTCGGACCCTTCCAGGCGTACAGGTGCGGTACGACCAGGCGCAGCGGGAAGCCGTGCTCGGCGGTCAGCAGCTCCCCGTCGCGGTGGGTGGCGAAGAGGGTGCGCGCGTCGGCGAAGTCGGCGAGCCGCAGATTGGCGCTGTAGCCGTACTCGGCCCACACCATCACATGGGTGACGTCCGGCGCGGGCGGGGCCAGCGCCAGCACCGTGGCCGCGCGCACCCCGCCCCACTCGACGTCCAGCAGGCTGAACTTGGTGACGCAGTGCAGATCCGCCACCACCGTCTCGTACGGCAGGGCGGCGAACTCCTCGTGGGTCCAGCAGTGCTTGTCGCCGTCCGCCGTGGCCCCGAAGACGCGGAACTCCCAGCGCTCGGCGCGGAACCTGGGCACCGGGCCGTAGTGCGTGACCGGCCAGCCGCGCTGGGGGCGCTGGCCCGGCGGGAGACGGTCGTCCGCGCGCCGCTGCGGCGCCTCCCCCGCGCGGCTGTCCGGCTGACCCATGCCTCCATGGTGACAGACCCCCGCGACGCGCTCGCACCGCCACCCCGCCACGCCGGGGCCACCTCCCGGGAAAGGGCCAAAAACCCTGGTGAACACCGGGAATCCGGGCGTTTCGGTAAGCCTTCACTTACTGGACGCGCCGCTCTCCCGGTGCCACGATGCGCGGACAAACGCCCCCGCCCAGGGAAGGAGCGCGCCGCCATGCAGGGCGACCCCGAGGTCATCGAGTTCCTGAACGAGCAGCTCACCGCCGAGCTGACCGCCATCAACCAGTACTTCCTGCACGCGAAGATGCAGGAGCACTTCGGCTGGACGAGGCTCGCGAAGTACACCCGCGCCGAGTCGTTCGACGAGATGCGGCACGCGGAGGTGCTCACCGACCGGATTCTCTTCCTGGAGGGGCTGCCGAACTACCAGCGGCTCTTCCACGTCCGCGTCGGGCAGACGGTCACCGAGATGTTCCAGGCGGACCGGCAGGTCGAGGTCGAGGCGATCGACCGCCTGCGGCGCGGCATCGAGGTGATGCGGGCCAAGAAGGACATCACCTCGGCCAACATCTTCGAGGCGATCCTCGCCGACGAGGAGCACCACATCGACTACCTCGACTCCCAGCTCGAACTCGTGGCGAAGCTGGGGGAGCCGCTGTACATCGCGCAGCAGATCGAGCAGCCCAGCGACGACGGCGGCTCAGGCCACGGCGGGTACGGCGCTCACCGGGGCGCCGGCCACTGACGCGGAGCGGTCGCGCGGGCAGGCGCCACGGCCCAGCAGCCCCTGGATGCGCCGCACGCACGAACCGCAGTCCGTGCCGGCCTTGGACTCCGACGCGATCTGGCGAGGAGTGCAGGCTCCGGCCGCGGCGTGGTCACGCACCTGCTGCTCCGTGATACCGAAGCACGAGCAGACGTACACGCTTCACCCCTCCGGTGGCGTACTGAGGTAAACCTAACCTTACCCCGCGCCGGAGAAGACGGAAAAGTGCCCCGGAAAGTGGCGAGAGCCACACTCCGGGGCACTTCCCTTGCAGGCTCAGGACCGGTACATCTCCGCCACCAGGAACGCGAGGTCCAGGGACTGGCTGCGGTTCAGCCGCGGGTCGCAGGCCGTCTCGTACCGCTGGTGCAGGTCGTCGACGAAGATCTCGTCGCCGCCGCCCACGCACTCCGTCACGTCGTCGCCGGTCAGCTCCACGTGGATGCCGCCGGGGTGCGTGCCCAGGCCCTTGTGCACCTCGAAGAAGCCCTTGACCTCGTCCAGCACGTCGTCGAAGCGGCGCGTCTTGTGGCCGGAGGCCGCCTCGAAGGTGTTGCCGTGCATCGGGTCGCAGACCCAGGCGACCTGGGCGCCGGACGCGGTCACCTTCTCGACCAGGGCGGGCAGCCGGTCCCTGACCTTGTCCGCGCCCATGCGGGTGATGAACGTCAGCCGGCCGGGCTCGCGCTCGGGGTCGAGGCGGTCGATCAGCGTCAGCGCCTCCTCCGGCGTGGTGGTCGGGCCGAGCTTCACGCCGATCGGGTTGCGGATCGAGGCGGCGAACGCGACATGCGCGCCGTCGAGCTGCCGGGTCCGCTCACCGATCCACACCATGTGGCCGGACACGTCGTACAGCGAGCCGCTGCGCGAGTCGGTGCGGGTCAGCGCGCCCTCGTAGTCCAGCAGCAGCGCCTCGTGCGACGCGTAGAACTCCACCGAGTGGAACTCGGCCGGGTCCGCGCCGCACGCCTTCATGAAGTTCAGCGCGTTGTCGATCTCGCGGGCCAGCGCCTCGTACCGCTGCCCGGACGCCGAGTTCCGCACGAAGTCCTGGTTCCACGCGTGGACCTGGCGCAGGTCCGCGTAGCCGCCGGTGGTGAAGCCGCGCACCAGGTTCAGCGTGGAGGCCGAGGTGTGGTACATCCGCCGCAGCCGCTCCGGGTCGGGCACCCGGGCCGCCTCGGTGAACTCCGCGCCGTTGACCGAGTCGCCCCGGTACGACGGCAGGGTCACGCCGTCCCTGGTCTCGGTCGGCTTCGAGCGGGGCTTGGAGTACTGCCCGGCGATCCGGCCCACCTTCACGACCGGCACCGCCGCCGCGTACGTGAGCACCGCGCTCATCTGGAGCAGCGTCTTCAGCTTGGCCCGGATCTGGTCCGCGCCGACCTGGTCGAACGCCTCGGCGCAGTCACCGCCCTGCAACAGGAACGCCTCACCCCGGGCGACAGCCCCCAGCCGGGCGCGCAACGCGTCGCACTCGCCCGCGAAGACGAGCGGCGGATAGGTTTCGAGGTCCGCGATCACAGCGCGCAGAGCCTGAAGGTCCGGGTAATCGGGCTGCTGCGCCGCGGGGAGGTCTCGCCAGGAGGTGGTGGCGATCGATGTGCTGCTGTCAGCGTTCACGGTCACGCCGTCCAGATTACGGGGTGCGCCGCGCCGTGCTCCCGGCCGATCGGGGAGTGAGACACCCGCGCACGGGTGCGGCGGTGCGATAGGGTGCGCCGCATGATCGCGCAGCACACCCGGAACTGGTGGTGGACCGCTCACCCGGCGGCCCACTGACTGCGCGTTCCACGAGACGATCGACGCGAAGGCCGCCCGAGGGGCGGCCTTCGGCGCGTTCGCGGGCCGTCCCCTCTTGCCACCGCACCGGAAGGGACCACGCCCCATGCGACACGCCGCCCTTGACGTTCCCGCCGCCCCGGAATCCGCCGGGGCCGTGATCCGCCGGCTGGTGACGGACGACACCCCGTTCGCCCTGCTCCGCCGCCGCACGCCCGGCCGCGACCACGGTCTCGTCGAGGTCCTCACCGGCCCGGTCGTGGAGATCGACCGGCTGGCCGAGATCCCCGACCACCACGGCGCGCTGGCGCTGGTGCCGTTCCGGCAGATCGCCGAGCGCGGCTTCGCCGTGACCGACGACGGCACCCCGCTCGCCGTGCTGCTGCCCGGCGCGATCCGCGAACTGCCGCTGGACGACGTGCTCGCCGCGCTGCCCCGGCATCCGGTCGAGGTGCGCGACGGCGCGTTCGACGTGCCCGACGACGCGTACGCCCGGATCGTCGCCGACGTGGTGCGCGACGAGATCGGCGCGGGCCAGGGCGCCAACTTCGTGATCCGCCGCACGTTCACCGGCCGCGTGGACGGCTTCGGCCGCGCCGACGCGCTGGCGCTGTTCCGCCGCCTGCTGGCCGCCGAGCGCGGCGCGTACTGGACGTTCGTCGTGCACACCGGGCGGCGGGTGCTGGTCGGCGCGAGCCCGGAGGTCCACGTCCGGATGAGCGGCGGGACGGTCGTGATGAACCCCATCAGCGGCACCTACCGCTATCCGCCGCAGGGGCCCGACACGGCCGGGCTGCTGGCGTTCCTCGGGGACCGCAAGGAGACCGAGGAACTGTCCATGGTGGTGGACGAGGAGCTGAAGATGATGTGCGCCGTGGGCGACCGGGGCGGCGTCGTCGTCGGGCCACGGCTGCGCGAGATGGCGCACCTGGCGCACACCGAGTTCGAGCTGCGCGGGCGCACCACGCTCGACGTGCGGGAGGTGCTGCGCGAGACGATGTTCGCCGCCACCGTCACGGGCAGCCCGGTGGAGAACGCCTGCCGCGTGATCGGCCGCCACGAGCGCGGCGGGCGCGGCTACTACGCGGGGGCGCTGGCGCTGGTGGGCCGCGACGCGGGCGGCGCCCCCACGCTGGACTCCCCCATCCTGATCCGCACCGCCGACATCGACGCGACGGACGGCCGGCTGCGGGTCCCCGTGGGCGCGACGCTGGTACGGGCCTCCGACCCGGCGAGCGAGGTCGCCGAGACCCACGCCAAGGCGGCCGGCGTGCTGGCCGCGCTGGGCGTGCGGCCGGGCGCGGCGGCCCCGGCCGCCGGGCGGGCCGCTCCCCGGCTCGCCGACGACCCGCGGGTGCGGGCGGCGCTGGCCGAGCGCACGTCCGGGCTGGCGCCGTTCTGGCTGCGGATGCGGGAGCCGGTCCCGGCGGGCGGCGCCGGGCACGCGGGGCACGTGCTGGTGGTGGACGGCGAGGACACGTTCACCTCGATGCTCGCCCACCTGCTGCGCTCCACCGGCGCCGAGGTGGACGTGGCGCGGTACGACGCGCCCGGCCTGCGGGAACGGGCCCTCGCCCACCCGGGCCCGGTGGTCCTCGGTCCGGGACCCGGCGACCCGGGCGACACCGCCGACCCGAGGATGCGGCTGCTGGGCGCGCTGGCCGGGGACCTGCTGGCGGGCCACGCGCACACGGTGATCGGCGTCTGCCTCGGCCACGAACTGCTCGCGGCGCGGATCGGCCTCCCCCTGGTCCGCAAGGCGCGGCCGTACCAGGGCGCCCAGGAGCGGATCGACTTCTTCGGCCGCCGGGAGACGGTCGGCTTCTACAACTCGTACACCGCCCGGTGCGACGCGGCGACGGCCGCGGACCTGGCCCGGCGGGGCGTCACGGTGAGCCGCGACCCCGCGACCGACGAGGTCCACGCCCTGCGCGGCCCCGGCTTCGCCGGCGTGCAGTTCCACCCCGAGTCCGTGCTGACGCTGGACGGCCCGGGGATCGTCCGGCACCTGCTGACCCCGGACGCGGTGCCGTCACCCCGCTGAACGCGCGACGCGCCCGTCCGCCCTCATCCGCGCGGGGCGGACGGGCGGGCTCACCCGCCCTGGGGCCGCTTCTTCGCCTCCTCGGCGAGGGCCCGTTTCGCGGCCGTGGCGTAGATGTCCACGTACTCCTGGCCGGACAGCCGCATGATCGCGTACATCACCTCGTCGGTCAGCGAACGCAGGACGAAGCGGTCGTTCTCCATGCCCCGGTAACGGTCGAACGTCAGCGGCTCGCCGATCCGGATGCCGGGCCGCATCAGCTTCGGGACGACCTTGCCGGGCGGCTGGATCTTCTCCGTGTCGATCATCGCGACCGGGATCACCGGCGCGCCCGTGGCCAGCGCCACCCGGGCCAGGCCACCGGACTTGCCCCGGTACAGGCGGCCGTCGGGGGAACGGGTGCCCTCCGGGTAGATGCCGAACAGCTCGCCGCGCTCCAGCACCGCGATCGCGCTGCTGATCGCCGCCTCCCCGGCGCCGCGCGCCCCCGAGCGGTCCACCGGGAGCTGCCCGACCCCCTTGAAGAACGCGGCCGTCAGCTTCCCCTTCAGCCCCGGCGACGTGAAGTACTCGGCCTTGGCGATGAACGTCACCTTCCGGTCCAGCACCGCCGGCAGGAAGAAGGAGTCGGAGAACGACAGATGGTTGCTCGCCAGGATCGCCGGCCCCTCGTCCGGAACGTGCTCCCCGCCCTCCACCCACGGCCGGAACGCGAGCTTCAGACCGGCCCCCACGGACACCTTCATCGCGCCGTACAGCACCGCGCCACCTCCCGAATCGTCCCGCCGACCCTACTGGGCAGCCGGGCATGGCGCGGTCAGGATCCGCGCGCGTAGGGTGACAAGCGCCCACCACCGACGGAGGCGAGCCGATGCGACAGCTTCTTCCCGGGGCCGAGCCCTTCACACACGACGGTTCGCCGACCGGCGTCCTGCTCTGTCACGGATTCACCGGCTCCCCCCAGTCCCTGCGCCCCTGGGCCGAGCACCTCGCCGCCCGGGACCTGACGGTGTCGCTGCCGCTCCTGCCCGGCCACGGCACGCGCTGGCAGGACCTGCAACGCACCGGCTGGCAGGACTGGTACGCCACGGTCGACCGCGAGCTGCGCGCCCTGTCCCGGCGCTGCGAGCAGGTCTTCGTGTGCGGCCTGTCCATGGGCGGCGCCCTCGCCCTGCGGCTCGCCGCCCGGCACGGGTCCGCCGTCAGCGGCGTCGCGCTGGTCAATCCGGCGATCACATTTCCACGGCTCCAGGGCTACGCGCTGCCGGTGCTGCGCCATCTGGTGCCCAGCGCGCGGGGGTTGATCTCGGACATCGCCAGGGAAGGCGTCGAGGAGTCGGGGTACGAGCGTGTGCCGTTGCACGCCGCGCACTCCGCGCGCGCCCTGTTCGCGCTGGTGCGGGGCGAACTGGCCCAGGTGACACAGCCGTTGCTGCTGTTGCACAGCCGCGTCGACCATGTCGTGCCGCCCTCGGACTCGGCGGCCGTGCTGGCGTCGGTGTCGTCGGCCGACGTCACCGAGCATGTGCTGGAGTCGAGCTACCACGTGGCCACCCTGGACCACGACGCGGAGCGTATCTTTCAGGAGACGGACGCCTTCATCACCCGCCTCGTGACAAGGAAGACAGCCCGTGACGGAACGTGACCAGGAGCGCGGCGACGGCCGCGATCCGATCGACGAGGAAGCCGCCTGGGCCGAGATCGTCGCCGGATACGGCGAGGAGCCCGCCGATCCGCCGGGCGTCTGGCCGCTGGGCGTGCCTCTGACGGCGGACGACCTGCCCGGCACCGCCGTGGACGTGCCACCCGCGCAGGGGCCGCGCGACTGGGAGGCCGCGGAGGACGAGGACGAGGGGCACTTCGTCCCCCCGGAGCCCCCACCGCTCCCGGCGGCCGACCTGGCGACCAAACTGGCGTGGATCGCGGTGCTCGGCGGGCCGCTGCTGCTGATCCTGACCGTGCTGCTCCAGCGGCAGATGACGTGGTGGATCGTGACGCTGGGCGTGGGCGGCTTCCTCGGTGGCTTCGCCACGCTGGTGACACGGATGCGGGACGGCCGGGACGACGACTGGGCCGACCCGGGCAGCGGCGCCGTCGTCTAGGCGCCGGACGGCCGCTCGGGGGGCAGGCGCAGCCGGGCGAGGACGGGGAGGTGGTCCGTGGCGCGGACGGGATCGCCGGGGCGCGTGCCGGGCAGGTCCGCCGGGACGCCGCAGCCCAGCACCTCGACGCCGGGCGTGCACAGCACGGCGTCGATCCTGCGGTCCGGCGCGGCGGAGGAGAAGGTGAACGGGCCGCCCTCGGGGGCGTGCCGCCCGGCGTCCGTCAGCCGCCCGGCGAGCAGCCGGAACGCGCGGCCGTGCGGGCGTTCGTTGAGGCCCCCGGCCACCACGCCCGGCATCCGGGCGGCGAGCAGGCCAAGGCGTTCGAGCAGCAGCTCCGCCTGCCGGTACCGCTCCGCCGCCAGCAGACTCAGGTGGCAGCTCACGACCGCGAGCCGCGCGCCCGATCCGAAGCGCAGCACGGCCAGCGCCAGACCGCGCCGGTGCTGTCCCGGGGTGAGCGGCCAGGTGACGTCTCCCGCGTACTCGACCGTCGGCCCCAGCGCCGACATGATCATCGTGCCGCACGACGACGCGCCGCCGCTGACGTACCCGAGGCCGGTGGCCCGCTCCAGCCGGGCGGTGCGGCGGCGCCAGCCGGGGAAGCGCGGCGCCTCCTGCACGCAGACGACATCGGGGGCACAGGCCCGGATCACCCGGGCCAGCGCCCCCATGTCGTCACGCAGGGAACGGACGTTGTAGCGCAGCAGACGGATCTCCGTGCCCCCCGCGCCCGTCCCCGCCGGTCAGCCCTGGCGGGCGAGGTCCGCCGCGCCCACCAGGCCGGCCCGGCCGCCCAGCCGGGCCGCCAGGCCCTGCGCGTGCGGCCGGTACCTGCTGCCGACCAGCCAGCGCCGGAACGACTTGCGGATCGGGTCGAGCACCAGATCGCCCTCGTCGGAGACCCCGCCGCCGACGATGAACGCGGACGGGTCGAACAGCGAGGCGAGATCCGCCAGTCCGGCCCCCGCCCAGCGGGCCAGCTCGCGGAACGAGTCGATCGCGACCTTGTCGCCCTGCCGGGCGGCGGCGCTCACGTGCGTGCCCTCGATCCCCTCGGGGGTGCCGTCGCCGAGGCCGAGCAGGATCGTGGCCGCGTCCGGGGTGGCGGTGGCGCGCTGTCTGGCGTAGCGGACCAGGGCGCGGCCGGAGGCGTACTGCTCCCAGCAGCCCTGGCTGCCGCAGCCGCACAGCAGCCCGTCCGGCACGACCCGCACGTGGCCGAACTCCCCGGCGATGCCGAACCGTCCGCGGCGCAGCTTGCCGCCGATGATGATGCCGCCGCCCAGCCCGGTGCCGAGGGTGACGCAGATGACGTCGTCGTAGCCGGCGCCCGCGCCGAAACGGTACTCCCCCCACGCGGCGGCGTTCGCGTCGTTCTCCACGACGACGGACAGGCCGACCCGCTGCTCGATCTTGTCCTTGAGGGCCTCGTGGCGCCACAGGATGTTCGGCGCGAACAGGATCGTGGCGCGCTTGTCGTCCACATATCCGGCCGCCCCGATGCCGACGGCCTCCGCGGAGACGCCCTTGCCGACGGTCTTGATCGCGTCGGCGATGGCCTCCACGACGCCCTCGGGGGTCGGCGGGGTCGCCACCCGGGAGATGTCGAGGATCGTCCCGTCCTCGTCGACCACCCCGGCCGCGATCTTCGTCCCGCCGATGTCGACACCGATGGTCAGTCCCATATGTCCCTCAAGTGAAGTCAGTGGATCCCGCCTGGCGACCACCGTACCGGAGGGTGAACGGCGTGGACCCCGTGATCAGTCGAGGTCGATGCGCTCGGAGCCCGGGCCCTCCCCGGCTTCTCCCCCATCGTCCCGATTGGCCCCGCGCGGCTCCCCCGGGTCCGGGCGGGACCAGCGGCGCTCGTGGCCGAGCACGGTCGCCCGGTAGGCCGCGAGCAGCTCCTGTCCGGCGTTGGCGAGGTGCTGGAACGCGTCGGCGTTCCGCTCGATCACCGGGTCGAGCGCCGCCCGCGCCCGGTCGGCGAGCGGTCCGGCCGCCATGCCGATGCCCGGGCCGAGGGCCGCGCCGAGGCGGGGGATCCGCTCGGCCACGGTGTCGGCGAGGGCCCGCAGTTCGGCGGCGGGATCGCCGGGCGGGGCGCCGTACCGCTCGCGCCGGCGGGCGCGCTCGGCGGCGAGGTCCTCCTCGCACGCCGTGGCCCAGGCGTCGGGGTCCGGCGGCGGGGTGGTCGGGCTGGGCTGTTCGGTGTCGTCGCTCATCGCGGCCTCCTGGGACTCGACCGTCACGGCCGACGTTACCCGAACGGGCGCTTGTCGGGCCCCGCCCGCTCCGGCCAGCGGTCCGGATCCGGCGCGAAACGGACGGCGAGGCCGCCGTTCCCGACGTAGGACGCGCCCGCCACCGAGCGCCGGCGCAGCGCCGGGGGCAGCGACAGCACGCGGCGGAACGGCCCGGTGTCCACGATGAGTTCGTCGCCCCGGCGGACCAGGCCCAGGCCGTCGCGGGTGGCGCCCGGCAGCGGCAGGTGCCAGACGAGGACGCCGTCCCCGGCCAGCCGGTCGGTCAGCTCCGGCTCCGGCCGGGACGCGGCTCCCACGTCGCCGGGCGGCGGCACGGACAGCTCCGCCAGGTCCGGCAGCCGCGGCTCGCGCCCCAGGTGCGGCACGGGATGCGGCGCGGCCAGGCCGGTGGCGGCGGACAGGGCGGCGAGCCCCGCGCCCGGGGTGTCGCTGCGGATGCGGCGCCGCTGGGCCGGTGGGAGCGGCCGGGGCGCCGGGCGCGCCCCGCCCCCGCGCGCGGCGACCGCGGCCCGCCACGGGTCGGCGGCGCCTTCCGGCAGCAGCCGGTTGGCGACGAGGGACTCCACGGCCAGGCCGTGCAGCGCCAGCCCGGCGCGGACGGCGCGCAGCGCCCCGGCGGAACGGTCGCCCGGGTCGAGGACCAGGCGGACGGCCGACCCCGGCCCCTCGATCAGCTCCCGCACGGCCGCCAGACCCGCCTCCCAGCGGTCCGCCGCCTCGTACAGGCCCTCGGCGGGCCGCGGCACCCCGGCCAACTGGGCGAGCAGCGGACGCAGCGCGCGGGCGGTCCGGCGCTCGCGCGGCAGCAGGCGGCGCAGATAACGGCTCACCTGCGCGGGCAGGGCGAGGAGCCGGACCGCGTCGGCGGCGGGCGGGAGATCGACCACGACCAGCCGCCACCGGCCGGTGGCGTGGGCCGCGCTCAGGGCCGTCAGCAGGGCGGCGGCGCCGGAGCCGGGCAGCTCGGTCAGCTCGTCGTCGTCCAGGGTCACCGCGCCGAGCGCGTCCAGCGCGGGCCTGGCGTGCCGCTGCGCGGCCAGGACGCCCGCCCGGAAGCGGGCGGCCGGGTCGGTCGCGGCCACGTGCAGTCCGGGCGCCACCTCGGCGGGCTCGTCCGGCCAGGCGGGCGGGGCGGCGCCGAGGAGGGGGGCGAGCCCGGCGGCCGGTTCCCGGCTCAGCAGGAGCGTGGACCGCCCGGCGCGCGCGGCGGCCAGCGCGGTCGCGGCGGCCACCGTGGTGGCGCCGTCGCCGCCGGGGCCGGTGACGAACAGGGTGCGCCCGGGGGCCGTGCCGGTCATGGCTGGGCGGGGAAGCTCTCCACCCGCTTCTTCAGGCCGTCCAGGGCCCGGTCGATGATGACCTTCTCGGCCTTGCGCTTGATGGTGCCCAGCATGGGGATCTTGACGTCCACGGTGAGCTGGTAGGTGACCTCGGTCTGCTTCCCGCCGGCGACCGGCGCCAGCCGGTAGGAGCCGTCCAGGGCGCGCAGCATGCGGGACTTGACCAGCGACCAGCTCACCTCCTCGCCGCTCTTCCACGTGTAGGCGAGGGTGTGCTCGTCCTTGATGGCGCCCGCGTCCAGCAGCAGCCGCACCTGCTCGGCCCGGCCCCGGGCGTCGGTGGCGAGCACCTCGGCCTCCTTGACCTCCCCGGTCCACTCCGGGTAGCGGCCGAAGTCGGCGATCACCGCCATGACATCGGCCGGCGTGGCATCGATGGTGATACTGGACCTGGTGTGTTCCGCCATCGCCGTGGCTCCTCGCGCTTCTCTCCCCGTGCCGTCCGGGGGAAGGCTACCGCGCGCGACTCGTCCGGCCATCACGGGAGCGGCACAGTAGGCTGCGCGCGGGGGCCGGGAACACCACAGGTGAGGAGCAGCGGCAGTGCGGGAATCCAGCCTTCCGGCCCGTTGTGAAGTGCCGCCGGGCGCGACCCTGGTGGACCTGCTGCGCACCACCGCGGAGCGCCATCCGGACGTCGCGGTCATCGGCCGCCGGCGCGGCGGGGTGTGGGAGGACGTGACGGCGGCGGAGTTCCGCGCCGAGGTGCGGGCCGTCGCCAAGGGGCTGATCGCGCGGGGCGTGCGGCCCGGCGAGCGGATCGCCCTGATGTCCCGTACGCGCTACGAGTGGACGCTGCTGGACTTCGCGATCTGGTCGGCGGGCGCGGTCACCGTCCCGGTGTACGAGTCCAGTTCGCCGGAACAGGTCGGCTGGAACCTGCGGGACTCCGGCGCGGCCGGCGTCGTCGTCGAGACCGCGGGGCACCGGGCGGCCGTCGAGTCCGCGCGCGGGACGCTGCCGGGGCCGCTCCGGGTGTGGTGCCTGGAGGTGCCGGGCGAGGAGAACGCGGTCGCGCTGCTGCGGGCCGCCGGGGCGGACGTGACCGACGAGGCGCTGGACGCCGCGACCGCCGGCCTGACCGCCGCCTCTCCCGCCACCGTCATCTACACCTCGGGCACCACCGGCAGGCCCAAGGGCTGCGTGCTCAGCCATCGGGCGTTCCTCGCCGAGTGCGGCAACATCGTCGCGGCGCTGGGGCCGTTGTTCCGCACCGGCTCCAGCTCGGTGCTGCTGTTCCTGCCGCTGGCCCACGTATTCGGCCGGGTCGTCGCCGTGGCGGCGCTGCTCGGCCCGATCCGGCTCGGGCACACGCCCGACATCCGCTCGCTCACCGCGGACCTGGCCTCGTTCCGGCCGACGATCGTGCTGGGCGTGCCGCGGGTCTTCGAGAAGGTGTACAACGCGGCGCGGGCCAAGGCCCAGGACAGCGGCAGGGGCCGGATCTTCGACCGGGCCGCCGACGCGGCGATCGCGTACAGCCGCGCGCTGGACACGCCGTCCGGCCCGTCGGCCGGACTGCGGCTGCGGCACCGGGTATTCGACCGGCTGGTGTACCGCAGGCTGCGGGCGGCGCTGGGCGGCCGGGCCACGCACGCCATCTCCGGCGGCGCGCCGCTCGGCGAGCGGCTCGGGCACTTCTACCGGGGCATCGGCTTCACCGTGCTGGAGGGGTACGGCCTGACGGAGACGTGCGCCGCGACCACGTTCAACCCGTGGGACGCGCCCCGCATCGGCACGGTGGGCCTGCCGCTGCCGGGCTCGTCGGTGCGGATCGCGGAGGACGGCGAGGTCCTGGTGCGCGGGGAGCACCTGTTCACCGGGTACTGGCGCGACGCCGAGGCCACCGCGCGGGCGATGGACGGCGGTTGGTACCGCACGGGCGACCTCGGGTCCCTGGACGCGGACGGCTATCTGACGATCACCGGCCGGAAGAAGGAGATCCTGGTGACGGCGGGCGGCAAGAACGTGGCGCCCGCCGTGATCGAGGACCGGGTCAGGGCGCACGCCCTGGTGGCCGAGTGCATGGTGGTCGGCGAGGGTCGCCCGTTCGTGGGCGCGCTGATCACGCTGGACGACGAGTTCCTGCCCCGCTGGGCGGACGCGCGGGGCCTGTCCGCCCTGTCCCGCGAGGAGTTGACGTCCCACCCCCGGCTGCTGGCGGCGGTCCAGGAGGCGGTCGACAGCGGCAACGCGGCGGTCTCCCGCGCCGAGTCGGTCCGCGCGTTCCGCGTGCTGCCGGGCGCGTTCACGCAGGAGTCCGGTCACCTGACGCCGTCCCTGAAGCTGAGGCGGCACGTGGTGGCGAAGGACTTCGCGGCGGAGATCGACGCGTTGTACCGCTGATCCGGCGCTCAGTCCAGGAGGGTGCGCAGGCGGTCCACCAGCAGGTCCCAGCGCCAGCGTTCCTCCACCCAGGCGCGGCCCCGCTCGCCCATGCGGCGGCGGAGTTCGGCGTCGGACAGCAGGGCCAGCAGGCGGTCGGCCGTCTCCTCGGCGGCCGTCGCGTCGCCGGCGCGGACCACCCAGCCCGTCTCGCCGTCCAGGACCGCGTCGGGGGCGCCGCCGGAGTCGCCGGCCACGACCGGGAGGCCGGTCGCGGACGCCTCCAGGTAGACCATGCCCAGGCCCTCCACGTCCAGGCCGCGCCGCCGCGTCCGGCACGGCATCGCGAAGACGTCACCGGCCCCGAAGTGCGCGGGCAGCTCCTCCCACGGCACCGGGCCGGTGAACCGCACCGAGGCGCTCACGCCCAGCCGGGACGCCAGCTTCTCCAGGTCCGCCCGGTACGGCCCGCCGCCGACGATCAGCAGCACCGTCTCCGGCTCCGCCGCCAGGACCCGCGGCAGCGCCCGGATCAGCGTGTCCTGCCCCTTGCGCGGCACCAGCCGCGACACGCACACCACGACCGGCCGGTCGGTCAGACCCAGCGCCGCGCGGACGGCCGAGCCGCCCGAGTCGGGGTGGAACGTCTTCTCGTCCACGCCGGGCGGCAGTTGCGTCATCCGCGCCGCGGCCGTCGGGCTCAGCGCCCGCGCGATGCGGGAGCGGGTGTACTCGCCGAGGTAGGTGACGGTGTCCGTGTGGTCCCCGATGCGCCGCAACAAGGCGCGGGAGCCGGGGAGTTGCGCCCAGGCCGCTTCGTGGCCGTGCGTGGTGGCCACGATCCGCCCGGCGCCCGCCGCGCGCAGCGCGGGAGCCATCAGGCCCAGGGGCGCCGCCGCGCCGAACCACACGGCGGTGCAGCCGTGTTCCCGCAGCAGCCCGGCGGCGCGCCGGGTCACGGCCGGGGTCGGCAGCAGCATCGTGGTCCGGTCCCGCACCACGGGGAACGGCTGCTCGGCGTCGAACTCGGCGGTGGCGCGCAGTCCTTCGGCGTCCCGCTTCCAGGTGGAGGCGTACACCACCACCCGCCGCGGGTCCAGACGCAGCGCCATGCTGTGCAGGAAGGCCTGGATCCCTCCGGGGCGCGGGGGGAAGTCGTTCGTCACGATCAACGTCTTACGCATCGGACGAGACGATACCGCCAGGAAGGGCGGTGGCAGGACGCGTGGTTCAGCCGACCCGGACGCCGAACTGGAACGGCATGGACGTCACCGAGTCGTACCGGACGAACGAGCCGGACGAAGGGGCGTGGAGGATCTGGCCGTTGCCGGCGTACAGGCCGACGTGCGTGAGGCCGTCGTAGTAGAACACCAGGTCGCCGGGGGCCAGTTCGTTGAGGCCGACGCGGGTGCCGATGCCGGCCTGGGACTGCGAGGTCCGCGGCAGGGAGACACCGGCCTGGGCGTAGGCCCAGGACGTCAGGCCCGAGCAGTCGAACGCGCCGGGGCCGGTGGCGCCCCACACGTACGGCGCCCCGATCTTGCCGGCGGCGGCGGAGAGCGCGGCCTCGCCCCGCGAGGAGCCGGGCAGGTCGACGATCTCGGTGCGGGTGTCGGAGGAGCGGTCGGCGCGCGCGGCGTCGGCGGCGCGTTCGGCCTCGGCCGCCTCCTCGGCGGCGAGCCGGTCCTGCTCCTCCTGGGTGAGCTGGTTGAGGAGCGACTGCGCCTCGTTCAGCTTGCCCTGGATGGTTTCCTTCTGCTCGTCGAGCTGGGACCGCAGCTCCTCCAGCTCGGCGAGCCTGTCGCCGGCCTCCTGGCGCTGCTGGTCCAGGGTGCGCTGCCGGTCCTCGATCAGGCGCAGGGTCTCGGCCTGCTTGTCGCTCACCTGGTCGAGGGTGGACGCCTGGTCGAGATAGGCGTCGGGGTCGGCGGAGAGGAAGAGCTGGAGCGACGGGTCGATGCCGCCGTTGCGGTACTGGGCCGCGGCGACCGAACCGAGGCCGGACCGCAGGTCGTTGAGCTCCTCCTGGCCGCGCGCGGTGGAGTCCTGGAGCTCGTCCACCTCGGCCTGGAGCTCCTCGGCCCGCTCCTTGGCGCCGTTGTACTCCTCGGTGACGACCTCGGCCTCGTGACGCAGGTCGTCCACCTGCTCCCGCACCTCGTCGAGCGTCGGCTCGGGGTCGGCCTGCGCGGTCTGCGAGGTGATGGCGACGGTGGCGGCTGCGGTGGCACCGAAGATGGTCACACGGGCCCGGCCAGGAGACTTGGGACGACGGTGAGACGCCACTGGAGCGCGCTCCTTTTTCCTCAGTTTTTCCTCAGCCACCGCTCCGCGCGAACTGCCGCGGAACCGGCGCTGCCTCACGGCCACCCGGGTCGGATGGGCTCCCGCGCGAAGGTTCGACGCCCGACCCTAGCGAGGGAGGTTTACCAGGTTCAAATCCTCGCAAGTAATTTTTACTTAGCTCACACCGGGCGCGGTCGCCCCAGCACCCTCCGTGGGGGGCGAGTGCGACGGAACGGGCCTAACGGACAGTCGCCCGCCGCGGTCCGGGCGGCGCCGCTACGTCCGCGCGAGCCGTTTGACCAACAGAGCCGACGCGACCGGGCGGGCGCCGGCGCCCGCGACGCCGTCGGCGACCTCGCGGTCCGAGGAGACCACCACCAGCGGGCGCCCGCGCGGCTCGGCCCGCACCAACTGCCGGATGAGTTCGTCCGCGGTCTGGCCCGGTCTGCTGAAGAGCACCCGAACGCCGCGCGGCGGAGTGACCAGCACGGGGGCGGCCAGTTCCGCGCCGTCGAAGACGCACGTCATCTCCGCGCCGGTCTGCGCCGCGAGAACGGCCAGCCCGCCCAGGAGCCGCAGCCGCTGCTTCTCCAACGGCAGCGCGGGATAACCGGTCTTGGTCACGTTGTAGCCGTCCACGACCAGATGCGCCTGCGGCAGCGCGAGCAACTGGTCCAGCAGCGCCGGGTCGTCCTCCGCCAGCGCGCGCTGCGCCACGTCCTGCGGCGTCATCCCGCCCGGCTCCACCGCGTCCACGGTCTGGGCCGGTCTCAACCGGGCCGGCGGCAGGGCCAGTTCGCGCCGCAGGCCCTGCGCGGCGTCCAGCACCGTGTCCAGCAGCAGCCGCAGCCGCATGTCCTCGATGCCGCGTCCCTCACGGACCGCTTTGCGGCCGGCCTCCAGCGCCGCCTCGGCCTGCGCCAGCCGCGCCCGCAGCCGTCTCGCCTCGCCGTCCGCGGCGGCCCTGGCGCTCGCCGCCTCGGCCCGTGCCTCCTCCAGCTCCGCGCGCAGCTTCCGCGCCGTGGCCTCGCCGCGCCGGACGTCGCTGACCGCGCTGCGCAGCTTGCGGTGCACGGCGTCCGCCTCCTTACGGGCCAGATCCAGCTCCGCGCGCAGCCGTTCGCCGTCCGCGCGGGCGGCCGCCTGCGTCTGCGCCAGCTCCTCCCGCAGCCGCGCGACTTCCCGCTCCCGTTCCTGCTCGGCGCGTTCGGCCTGGGCCCGCTGCGCCTCCTCGCCCGCGGCGGCCACGGGCTTGGCCCAGCGGGGCGGGCGGAGCCCGAACGCGGCGGCGGCGCCCTCGACCGGGTCGGCGGCGGGCGGCGGGCTGCCCTGCTCGACGGCATCCGCCAGCTCCGGCTCGGCGGCCCGCAGCCGGGCGGCGACGCGCTGCCGGAAGACCGTGTCGTTCTCCAGGGCGGCGGCCATGGCGCTGCCGCCGAACTTCACCCGCCGGGAGGGCGTGAATCGGGCATACTGCCGCAGAGTGACGGGCAGCTCCGCGATGGTCATCCCGGCGAAGGAGTCGCCCGCCAGCAGGATGACGCGGTGCCGCACCCGCTCGGGCAGCGGCCGGTCGAGGGTCTCGGCCGGCTCCCCGGAATCGGGCTCGGGCCGTCCCCTCACCTCGTCGTCATCCGTGGGATCCGCCACCGCTCACACCGTCCGTCAGCCCTGTCGTTATCCACTGTCACCCTACGCGCCACGCCCGCGCCACGGCCCGGACAGCGGGCTAAGGTGAGCCCTGCGTACCGCGTCGCCGCACAGGGAAGGCTCAGCCGTGATCACTTCGATCGTGCTCATCAAGACCAGCGTGGACCGCGTCCCGGAGGTCGCGGAGCAGATCGCGGCGCTGGAGGGGGTCAGCGAGGTCTACTCGGTGACCGGCCCCCATGACCTTATCGCCCTGGTCCGGGTCCGCTGCCACGAGGACCTCGCGGAGGTGATCCCGGGCCGCATCAGCAAGGTACCGGGAGTGGAGTCCACCGAAACCCATATCGCGTTCCGCACATACTCGCGCCACGACCTGGAGGCCGCCTTCTCGATCGGCCTGGACGCGTGACGCGGTCCCGCCGGCCGGCGGGACCGCGTCGTACCGCGGGGGCCTCGGGGCACCGGGCGGGTCACGCCCGGCTCGCCGCGACCCACCGTTCCAGCGCCGCCCTGGCCGCGCCCGAGTCGATCGATTCGGCGGCCCGCGCCATGCCCGCCGCGATCTGCTCCGGCAGCGGCGTGTCGCGCGGATCGAGGGCGACCAGGCCCGCCGCCGCGTTCATCAGGACGGCGTCGCGGACCGGGCCCCGCTCGCCGTCGAGCAGGCGGCGGGCGACCTCCGCGTTGTAGGCGGCGTCCGCGCCGCGCAGGGCCTCGATCGGGGCCGGCTCCACACCGACGTCGCGCGGGTCGAACTTCTCCTCGCGCACTTTGCCGTCGCGCACGACCCACACCGTCGAGGTCGAGGTGACGGTCAGCTCGTCCAGGCCGTCGTCGCCCCGGAACACCAGCGCCGACGTGCCGCGTTCGGCCAGCACGCCCGCCATGATCGGCGCCATCCGCGCGTCCGCGACACCCGTCGCCTGGGCGCCGACGCGGGCCGGGTTGGTGAGGGGGCCCAGGAAGTTGAACGTCGTCGGCACCCCCAGTTCCGCCCGTGCCCCCGCCACATGGCGCAGCGCCGGGTGGAAGCGGACCGCGAAACAGAAGCTGATCCCGGCCCGCACCGCGACCTCCGCCACCCGCTCCGGGGTCAGGTCCAGGTTGACGCCGAGCTTCTCCAGCACGTCCGACGCGCCGCTGGCGCTGGACGCCGCCCGGCTGCCGTGCTTGACGACGCGGGTGCCCGTCCCGGCGACGACGATCGCCGACATGGTCGAGATGTTGACCGTCTTGGCGCGGTCGCCGCCGGTGCCGACGATGTCCACGGCCGGTCCCGGCACCTCGATCAGGTTCGCGTGCGCGTACATCGTCCGCACCAGGCCGGTGACCTCCTCGACCGTCTCGCCCTTGGCGCGCAGCGCGACGGCGAAGCCGGCGATCTGCACGTCCGACGCGTCGCCGCGCATGATCCGGTCCATCGCCCAGGCCGCGTCGTCGGCCGTCAGATCCCGGCCGGCCATCAGCGACGCCAGCAGGTCGGGCCAGGTGCGCGCGCTCGCGGGGTCGCCTCCGGCCGGGGTCACAACGCTCATGGGACTTCACTCCTGGGCAGGCAGTCGGTCTCGTCGGAGCAGAGCCTAGGGCCAAACGCCGAGGGCCGTGGCCGCCGCCCGGGAACGGGCGGTGACCACGGCCCTCGGCCGCCGCGCGGGTCGCCTAGTGGTGTCCCTCGCCGCTGGTGATGGCGCGGTACTCCTCGGCGGTCGGCTTCGGGATCTGCGCGTGCTCGCCGAAGTAGCCGCGGCTGATCCGGACCCGGAGCCGCTCCAGCGGGCTGATCTTGCGCCGCACGCCGTTCTCGTCCGTCTCCGGACCCAGCTCGGCGGGCTTCTGCTGGTCGTGCGCCACGAGCGTGTACAGCCGCTCCGGCGGCAGCGGCTCGTGCACCTCGACGAACTCGCCGTGCGGGAGCCGCTTGATGATGCCGGTCTCGCGGCCGTGCAGCACCTTCTCCATGTCGCGCCGCTGGAGGCCGAGACAAATCCGCCGGGTCGCGATGAACGCGAGGACGGGCAGCACGAAGAATCCGACGCGGCAGAACCAGGTGATGGCGTTGATCGACAGGTTGAAGTTGACCGCCCACACGTCGTTGCCGCCCGCGATCAGGCTCACCACGTACGCGGTCAGCCACGCCACGCCGAAGCCGGTCCGGGTCGGGCTGTTGCGCGGGCGCTCCGCGATGTGGTGCTCGCGCCGGTCCTTGGTGACCCAGGACTCGAAGAACGGGTACAGGCCGATCAGGACCAGCATGCCCGGGAAGACGCCGAGCGGGATCATCAGGCCCAGGTTGAGCGTGTACCCGCCGGGCAGCACCCACTCCCAGCCGGGCATCAGGCGCACCAGGCCCTCGGAGAAGCCGAGATACCAGTCCGGCTGGGCGTTGGTGGACACCTGGTCCGGCCGGTACGGCCCCAGCACCCACACCGGGTTGATGGTGACGGTCGCCGCGATCGCCGTGATGACGCCGAAGACGAGGAAGAAGAAGCCACCGGCCTTCGCCATGTACACGGGCAGGAACGGCATGCCGACGACGTTGGTGTTCGTCTTGCCGGGCCCGGCGTACTGGGTGTGCTTGTGGTAGACGACCAGGATCAGGTGGGCGGCGACCAGCCCCAGCATGATGCCCGGCAGCAGCAGCACGTGGATGACGAAGAATCTCGGGATGATGTCGTGCCCGGGGAACTCCCCGCCGAACAGGAACATCTGGAGATAGGTGCCGATCACCGGTGTCGCCAGGATCGCGCCCTCCATGAACCGGATACCGGTGCCGGAGAGCAGGTCGTCCGGCAGCGAGTAGCCGGTGAGGCCGGTGAAGATGGCCAGGATCAGCAGCGTCCAGCCGAACAGCCAGTTCAGCTCGCGCGGCTTGCGGAACGCGCCGGTGAAGAACACCCGGAACATGTGGAACAGCAGGCCGACGACGAAGATCAGCGCGGCCCAGTGGTGGATCTGCCGGACCAGCAGACCGCCGCGGACCTCGAAGCTGATGTCGAGCGTCGAGGCGTACGCCTCCGTCATCATGACGCCCTGCATCGGCACGTAGGGGCCGTCGTACTCGATCTCGGCCATGCTCGGCACGAAGAAGAGCGTCAGGTAGGTGCCGGTGAGGATCAGGATGGTGAAGCTGTAGAGGCAGATCTCGCCCAGCAGGAACGACCAGTGGTCCGGGAAGATCTTCCGCATGTTGGCCTTGGCCAGGGTGTAGAGCCCCAGCCGGCCGTCGGTCCAGTCGGCGAGACGCTCGCCCGGGCCGGCCTTGCCCCTCGTCTTCGGGGCGTCAGTTGTCGTACTCATCCGCGCTCCCAGAAGCTCGGGCCGGGCGGCTCCTCGAAGTCGCCGAGCGCTTGGAGATAGCCTTCGTCGTTCACCGAAATGCGAAGCTGCGGCAGGGGGTGGCCTGCCGGGCCGAAGAGCACCCGCGCGCCGTCCGCGAGGTCGAACGTCGACTGGTGGCAGGGGCAGAGCGCGTGGTGCGTCTGCTGCTCGTAGAGCGTGGCCGGGCAGCCGATGTGCGTGCAGATCTTCGAGTAGCACAGGATGCCCTCGTGGCCCCACTCGGCCGAGCGCGCGTCCTTGATGTCCTCGGGCTCCAGCCGCACCAGCATGACCGCGGCCTTGGCGATCTCCGCGTGGAAGTCCTCGGCGTGCGGGTCGAGACCCTCGGGCATGGCCTGGGTGAGCGAGCCGACCACGATGTCCTCGGGGCGCAGCGGCTGCATGGTGGCCTCGTTGATGATCAGCGAGCCCTCCTCCCACGCCGTGTGCCGCAGCCTGCTGTACGGCAGCGGGCCGAGGTCGCGCAGCAGCACGACACCGGTCAGCGGGACCAGGGTGAGCGCGCCGAGCATCGTGTTGCGGACCATCTTCCGGCGGGTCCACTGGGATTCGGCGACGCCCTGCTTCCAGTCGTCGAAGACCTTCTGCCGGACCTCGGGCGCGGCCTCGACCGCGTGCCGCTCGTCGGCGACCTCCAGGTCGGACATCAGGGTCCTGGCCCAGTGGACGGCGCCGGCGCCGGTGGCGAACAGCGCCAGGGCGAGCGTCAGTCCGAGCCCGAAGTTCGTCGCGCTGACGTGCCCGAACGGGAAGATGTAGACGATCTTCTCGACGCTGACGGTCGAGTAGACCGCGATGAAGCCGACCGTGGACAGCATCGCCAGTGTGAAGAGCAGCGAGATCGTGCGCTCGGAGCGCTTCGCGGCGCGCTCGTCGATGTCCTGGCGGCGCGGCTCGTGGTGCGGCAGCCCCGGGTCGGCGAACGGGTCGTCGGCGACGGCGACCTGGCTCTTCCCCTCCGGGCTCGCGGGCAGGTGGTCGTCGGAGAGCACCTGGTCGTTTCGTTCGTTGTCGTTGCTACTCATGACTTCCTGGCCTTCGCGGTCCTGGCGCCGACCCACACGGTGACGGCGATCAGGGCGCCGATGCCGAACGTGAAGGCGAAGAGACCCTCGCTGACGGGACCGAAGCCGCCGAGCGTGAAGCCTCCCGGGTTCTCGGACTCCGAGGTGTTGACCTCCTGGAGGAACGCGATGATGTCCTGCTTCTGCTCCTCGGGGAGAGTCGAGTCGGGGAAGGAGGGCATGTTCTGCGGGCCGGTGAGCAGGGCCTCGTAGATGTACCGGGGATCGACGTCGTCGAGCCCGGGCGCTTCCTTCCCGTGCGTCAGGGCGCCGCCCTGACCGGTGAAGTTGTGGCACTGCGAGCAGTTGGTCCGGAACAGCTCACCGCCCTCCGCCGCGTTGCCCTCGGCGGGGTCGTAGGCGCTGGGGTTCGGCTGCGCGGGGCCGGGGCCGAGCGAGGCGATGTACGCGGCGAGCTGATCGATCTCGGCCTGCGTGTACACCGCGGGCTTGTCGGGCGCCTGCGGGCCCGGCTGCTGCATGGGCATACGGCCGGTGCCGACCTGGAAGTCGACGGCCGCGGCGCCGACGCCCACCAGGCTGGGGCCGTCGCTGCTTCCCTGGCCGCCCGCGCCGTGGCAGCTTGAGCAGCCGACGTCGTAGAGCCTTTTGCCCTCCTCGATGGCGAGGGACTGGGCCGCGTCGTCGGCCTTGGCCTCGTCCGCGGGCGCGAACGCGGCGTACAGCCCCCCTGTGGCCGCCAGCGCGAGGAGGAGGACGACGAGTGCCGCCATGGGATGGCGTCGTCGTGCGGAGAGCTTTTTCACGGATTACCCCGGTGTCAGGATCTTCTGCGTCGGTGCTTGATAAGTACGTACAGTGCGTCGACCGGCCGCTACTGGATCAGGTAGATGGTGGCGAAGAGGCCGATCCAGACGACGTCGACGAAGTGCCAGTAGTACGACACGACGATGGCCGTGGTGGCCTGTTCGTGGGTGAAGCGCCGCGCGGCGTAGGTCCGGCCCAGCACGAACAAGAAGGCGATCAGTCCGCCCAGCACGTGCATACCGTGGAAGCCGGTCGTCAGGTAGAACGCCGAACCGTAGGGACCGGAGGAGAGGGAGATGCCCTCGTGCTCCACCAGTTCCACGTATTCGGTGACCTGGCCGCCGATGAAGACGGCTCCCATGATGAAGGTGACCACGAACCAACCGCGGAGCTTCTTCACGTCCCCGCGCTCGGCGGCGAACACGCCGAGCTGGCAGGTCAGGGAGGAAAGCACCAGGATCGTCGTATTGGCGCGGAGAAGGGCAGGTTGAGCGCTTCCGCGCTCTCCTGCCAGTACTCCGCACCCATCACCGACCGCAGGGTGAAGTACATCGCGAAGAGGGCCGCGAAGAACATCAGCTCGGAACTCAGCCAGATGACGGTCCCGACGCTGGTGACGTTCGGCCTGTTGACCGAGGGGATCGCGTGCCCGGTATCTACTGCTGTTGCTGTCGCCACGCCCGTCATTATGTCGGGCGGTTTTCCGGGGCTCGCCCCGGGGGTCCGGTTCGGCGCGTCCCCGTGACCCGGCGGCACGCCGACGGCCTGCCCAGGGCCGCCTGGACGGAGTAGCATCCGCGGCGACGACACCCGCCCGACCCCGCGGAGGAACGATGCAGAGCACCGCCACGGTGCTGGTCTACAGCGACGACGCCAACACCCGCGAGCAGGTGCGCCTCGCGGCGGGGCGGCGTCCCGCGGACGATGTCCCGGCGATCGAGTACCTGGAGTGCGCCACCCTGCCGGCCGTGCTGTCGGAGCTGGAGAAGGGCGGCGTGGACGTCTGCGTGCTGGACGGCGAGGCCGTGCCGGCCGGGGGCATGGGCGTGTGCCGTCAGATCAAGGACGAGATCTTCGAGTGCCCGCCGGTGCTGCTGCTGATCGGGCGCCCGCAGGACGCCTGGCTCGCCACCTGGAGCCGCGCGGAGGCCGCGGTGGCGCACCCGGTGGACCCGGCGGAGCTGGCCTCGTCCCTGGCGTCCCTGCTGCGCGGGCGGCTGCCCAGCGCGGTCTGAGCGGGGCACGGCGGGCCGCCGTTTCAGATGCCCGGCGCGAGCCGGCCCTCGGCCGGGCCGGCCGCGGGGTGGTCGCCGCCCTGGAGGGCGCTGCCGTCCAGCCAGGCGTCCCAGGACAGGTTCCAGTCGCCGAAGCCGTTGCCGAACGGGGCCATGTCCTCGCCGAAGCCGTTGACGTGTTCCACGATGTCGCCCGGCTTGATCAGCTCGTAGAACCAGCGGGCGTTCGCGGTGCTCAGTCCGGTGCAGCCGTGGCTGACGTTGTCCACGCCCTGGGAGCCGACCGACCAGGGGGCGCCGTGGACGTACTCGCCGCTCCAGGTGAGGCGGGCGGCCCACTCGACGTTCAGGTCGTAGGAGTCGGCGCTGCCGGCGGGGATGCCGATGCTGGTGCCGGTCATCCGCACCCGCGCCTCGCGGCCGAGGACGACCTTCTTGCCGCTGCGTGTGCGGAAGCCCTCCTTGCCGGTGGTGATGGGGATCGTGCGCAGCTCCTCGCCGTTGCGGGAGACCGTCATGGTGTGGGAGCTGATGTCGGCGACGGCCTCGACCCGGTCGCCGGTCCGCAGCTCCAGCGGCTCGCCGCTGCCGCCGCGCAGGCCGTCCCGGATGCTGAGGCCCTCCAGGTTGGACGCCACGGAGATGCGGGCGTGGGCGGGCCAGTACTCCTCGGGCCGGTAGTGCAGCTCCTTGTCGTCCACCCAGTGCCAGGCGCCCTCGACGGCGGGCTCGGAGCGGACCGTCAGGGCCGCCTCGACCAGCGCCCGTTCCTTCTCGTCGGAGATCGCGCGGCTGAGGGTCGCGGTGATGGGCTGCCCGACGCCGTAGGTGCCCGCCTCCGGGCCGAAGCTGACGTCCAGGCGCTTGGTGTCCGAGGCGCGGGTGGTGAAGCTGTGGACGCCGCGTCCGGGGGCGCCGCCGCCGTTCTCCGTGCTGACGCGGACGGTGTAGGTGGCGTCGGCGGCCAGGGGCGAGGTGCTGCGCCAGCCGCGGCCGTCGGCGGCCAGCTCGCCCGCCAGGGGGCGGCCGGTGGTGTCGGTGGCGACGACGTCCGTGATGCGGGTGTCGTCGCCCTTGGCGCTGATCTTCAGGGGCGAGTCGGGATCGACGGCGGTGGCCTCGTCGCCGTCCGCGGCGCCGAAGGAGAGGGCCTCCGTGGCGTCGTACGGGTCGGCCGACAGGGGGTGGTCGCCTTCACCGCAGGCGGTCAGCCCGGCCAGCAGCGGAGCGGCCAGCAGAGCGGCGCTGAGCGTGGTCCGAGATATGTGACTCATAGCCACAAACTAAGAACATTGGCCCGAAAGGGCGCGTCGGCTTGCTGCGAATGGGGTGGCCCCCCGGAGGACTCGCCTCCGGGGGGCCACCCCATGTCACGCGGGAGCGCCGTGTCCGGCGCGGGGCGTCACTGGTTCTGGTTCTCGCCGCGGTAGTACTCGAAGACCCACAGCCACAGGCCGATGGCGACCAGCGGCGCGGTGAAGTACAGGAACCACCAGCCGAAGACCGGACCCATGAACGCCGCCGCCGCGCCCGCGCCGAGGACCAGCGGGGCCCAACTGTGCGGGCTGAAGAAGCCCAGCTCGCCCGCGTCGTCGGCGACGTCGGCGTCCTTGTCGTCCTGGGCGCCCGTGTCGACCCGGCGGGCGGTGAAGATCAGGTAGAACCCGATCATCGCCGTCAGGCCGAACGACAGGAACAGGGCCGTCGTGCCGACCGGCTCCTTGGACCACAGCCCGTAGACGACGGCCACGGCGAGCATGAAGACCGCGACCCAGGCGAAGAGATGCCCTTGCACCCTCACTGGCCGGCCTCCTTTCCGGTGAGCGCCTCGGCCTCGTGGCGGGCGTCGTTCTCAAGCTGGTCGAGCGCCGCCACCTCGGGGTGGTGCAGGTCGAACGCCGGGGACTCGGAACGAATCCTGGGCAGCGTGGTGAAGTTGTGCCGGGGCGGCGGGCACGACGTCGCCCATTCGAGCGAACGGCCGTAGCCCCACGGGTCGTCGGTGGTGATCTTCTCGCCGTACTTCCAGGTCTTCCAGACGTTGTAGAAGAACGGGAGCATCGACATGCCGAGCAGGAACGACCCGATGGTGGACACGGTGTTGAGGGCGGTGAACCCGTCCGCGGCCAGGTAGTCGGGGATGCGGCGCGGCATGCCCTCGGCGCCCAGCCAGTGCTGGACGAGGAAGGTCGTGTGGAAACCGACGAACAGCGTCCAGAAGGTGATCTTGCCCAGCCGCTCGTCCAGCATCTTGCCCGTCCACTTCGGCCACCAGAAGTGGAATCCGGCGAACATCGCGAAGACGACCGTGCCGAACACCACGTAGTGGAAGTGGGCCACCACGAAGTAGCTGTCGGAGATGGCGAAGTCCAGCGGCGGCGAGGCCAGGATCACACCGGTGAGACCACCGAAGAGGAACGTGATCAGGAAGCCGACCGACCAGAGCATCGGGGTCTCGAAACTGAGCGAGCCCTTCCACATGGTGCCGAGCCAGTTGAAGAACTTCACACCGGTCGGGACCGCGATCAGGAAGGTCATGAAGGAGAAGAACGGCAGCAGCACCGCGCCCGTGACGTACATGTGGTGCGCCCACACCGTCACCGAGAGGCCCGCGATCATGATGGTCGCGGCGACCAGGCCGATGTAGCCGAAGATCGGCTTGCGGCTGAAGACCGGGATGATCTCGGAGACGATGCCGAAGAACGGCAGCGCGATGATGTACACCTCGGGGTGGCCGAAGAACCAGAACAGGTGTTGCCACAGGATCGCGCCGCCATTGGCCGCGTCGAAGATATGTGCCCCGAAGACCCGGTCGGCCGCCAGCGCGAACAGGGCGGCGGCGAGCACCGGGAAGGCCAGCAGCACCAGCACACCGGTGAGCAGCACGTTCCAGGTGAAGATCGGCATCCGGAACATCGTCATGCCGGGCGCGCGCATGCAGATGATCGTGGTGATGAAGTTCACCGCGCCGAGGATGGTGCCGAAGCCGCCGAGGGCCAGGCCCATCACCCACATGTCGGCGCCGACGCCCGGCGAGCGGACCGCGTCGGACAGCGGGGTGTAGGCGAACCAGCCGAAGCTGGCCGCGCCCTGCGGGGTGAAGAAGCCGCCGACGACCATCAGGCCGCCGAACAGGTACAGCCAGTAGGCCAGCATGTTCAGCCGGGGGAACGCCACGTCCGGGGCGCCGATCTGGAGCGGCATGATCCAGTTGGCGAAGCCGGCGAACAGCGGGGTCGCGAAGAGCAGCAGCATCACCGTGCCGTGCATGGTGAAGAGCTGGTTGAACTGCTCGTTGCTCAGGTACTGGTTGCCCGGCCGGCCGAGTTCGGCGCGCATCAGCAGGGCGAGGACGCCACCGACGATGAAGAAGAAGAACGACGTGATGAGGTACATCGAGCCGATCGTCTTGTGGTCGGTGGTGGTGAGCCACTTGACCACGACGGACCCCGGCTGCGGGCGGCGCGCGGCGGCGCGGATCGCGGGCGCGACGTCCGACTCCTGGTTCTTTTCGAGGATACTCACGACTGCCCCTCGTTGGTCTGGGAGTTGCGGGCGGCGTCGGTCTGCTCGATACCGGCCGGGATGTACCCCGTCTGGCCCTGCTCCGCCAGGTCCTCCAGGTACGCGTCGTACTCCTCGGGCGACACGACCTGGACGTTGAAGAGCATGCGGGAGTGGTCGACGCCGCACAGCTCCGCGCACTTGCCCAGGAAGGTGCCCTCACGGGTGGGGGTGACCTCGAAGGTGTTGGTGTGCCCGGGGATGACGTCCTGCTTCATCAGGAACGGCACGACCCAGAAGGA
The DNA here is from genome assembly GCF_001493375.1 of Streptomyces specialis. Lineage (GTDB taxonomy): Bacteria > Actinomycetota > Actinomycetes > Streptomycetales > Streptomycetaceae > Streptomyces > Streptomyces specialis. The sequence goes on along the minus strand of NZ_LN929894.1, from coordinate 164,069 downwards.
GTGGATGACGTCGCGGGAGGTGAGGACGAACTGGACGGTCTCCCCCACCGGCAGCACCAGGGTGGGGCCCGGGTTGCCGGTGTCGGGGTTCCGGTCGGCGGGGGTGCCGATCTCGTAGACGCCGTTCGCGTCCGCCGGGAAGCGCTCCTGGATGCGGTCGGGGATCGCCTCCAGCTCGGACGCCTCCCGGGCGTCGCCCTCGTGGTCGCCCACGTGCTCGATGTAGTTGAAACCCCAGCTCCACTGGAAGCCGACCACGTTGATCACGTGATCGGGCTCGTCCGAGGTCTCCAGCAGCTCGGTCTGGTCCCGGGCGGTGAAGTAGAAGAGCACCGAGACGATGATCAGCGGGACGAGCGTGTACAGGGCCTCGATGGGGAGGTTGTACCGGTTCTGCGGGGGAACCTCGACCTTCGTCCGGGAGCGGCGGTGGAAGAAAACGCTCCACAGGATGAGGCCCCAGACCAGCACCCCCGTGGCGAGCGCGGCGGCCCACGAGCCCTGCCACAGGGACAGGATGCGGGGCGCCTCCTCCGTCACCGGGGTGGGCATGCCGAGGCGGGGGAAGTCCTCCGATGTGCAACCTGTCGCGGTTGCCAGGACCAGGCCCGCGATGAGCGCCTGCGGCAGGATCCGCCGCATCGGGCGCCGCGACGAGCGGTCGGAGCCGTTGGGACTCACGTAGCGCCTTCCCGAGAGTCTCGCCCATGGTCCGGGCTGCCTTCGCGCGGAGCGGGGCCGGCCCTGACACGGGCAGGGGTTTGGATGTTTATGCGGACCAAACCCTACTGGACGTCCCCCGGGGCCACGCGGGGAGGGTCACCCAACGCGCCGGGGTGGCGGAACAGGGGGATTGTTAGCGTGGCGGACGTGCCCTACTTCGACGCCGCGTCCTCGCTCCCGCTCCACCCCGTCGCCCGGCAGGCGCTGGCCGCCGCGCTGGAGGACGGCTGGGCGGACCCGGCCCGTCCGCACCGCGAGGGCCGGCGGGCCCGGATGCTGCTGGACGCGGCCCGGGAGACGGCGGCCGAGGCCGTGGGCTGCCGCCCGGACGAGCTGACGTTCACCTCCTCGGGGACGCGCGCCCTGCACACCGGCGTGGCGGGCGCGCTCGCGGGCCGGGCGCGGGCCGGGCGGCGGCTGGTGGTGTCGGCCGTGGAGCACTCGGCGGTGCTGCACGCCGCCGGGGCGCACCGGGACGCGGGCGGCGAGGTCACCGAGGTCGGCGTGGACCGGGCCGGGCGCGTCGCGCCGGAGGCGGTGGCGGCGGCGCTGGGCGACGACACGGCGCTGGTGTGCGTGCAGTCGGCCAACCATGAGGTGGGGACCCGTCAGCCGGTGGGCGCCATCGCGTCCGTGTGCCGCGCGGCGGGCGTGCCGCTGCTGGTGGACGCGGCGCAGTCGCTGGCCTGGGGGCCGGTGGAGGACGGCTGGTCGCTGCTGGCGGCCAGCGCCCACAAGTGGGGCGGCCCGCCCGGGGTGGGGCTGCTCGCGGTGCGCAAGGGGGTGCGGTTCGCGCCCGCGCGGCCGGTGGACGAGCGGGAGTCGGGCCGGGCGGCGGGCTTCGAGAACATCCCGGCCGTGGTCGCGGCGGCGGCCTCGCTGCGGGCGGTGCGGGAAACGGCGGACGCGGAGGCGGCCCGGCTGCGGACGCTGGTGGACCGGATCAGGGAACGGGTGCCGGAGCTGGTGCCCGACGTGGAGGTGGTCGGCGACCCGGTGCGCCGGCTGCCGCACCTGGTGACGTTCTCCTGCCTGTACGCCGACGGGGAGGCGTTGCTGTACGCGCTGGACCGGGAGGGCTTCGCCGTGTCGTCCGGCTCGTCGTGCACGTCGAGCACGCTGACGCCCAGCCATGTGCTGCGGGCCATGGGCGTGCTGTCGGAGGGCAACGTCCGGCTGTCGCTGCCGCCCGGGACGGCGGAGGAGGACGTGGAGCGCTTCCTCGCCGCGCTGCCCGGCGCGGTCGCCTCGGTCCGCGCGGCGCTCGCCCCGCCGGCCCCGGCTCCGGCCCGGCCCTCGGTGGTGCCGGACGAACGGGAGGGGGCCGGGGACGCGCTGACCGTGGACTCGCTGGGCAAGCGGTGCCCGATCCCGGTGATCGAGCTGGCGAAGGCGATCGGCCGCGTGCCGGTGGGCGGTGTGATCACCGTTCTGTCGGACGACGCGGCGGCCCGCCTCGACATCCCGGCCTGGTGCGCGATGCGCGGCCAGGAGTACGGGGGCGAGAGCCCTCACGGCGACGGGCCCGGTACGGCCTACCGGGTCCGCCGCGTGTCCTGACGCTCCCCGGCGCGCGGGGGCGGCGGCTCAGCCGAGGCGCTCGCGGACCTCGTCGGCCGCGTCCGCGCCGTACGCCTTGGCGAAGCGCTCCAGGAACGGGCCCCGGCGCAGCGTGTACTCCTGGGTGCCGACCGTCTCGATCACCAGCGTGGCGACCATGCAGCCGACCTGCGCGCTGCGTTCGAGGGAGGCGCCCCAGGCCAGGCCGGAGAGGAAACCGGCGCGGAACGCGTCGCCGACGCCGGTCGGGTCGGCCTTGGTCTCCTCCTCGGGGCAGCCGACCTCGAGCGGCTCCTCGCCGGACCGCTCGATCCGCACCCCGCGCGCGCCGAGCGTGGTGACGCGGGTGCCGACCCGGTCGAGGACCTCATCGGCCGACCAGCCGGTCTTGCTCTCGACGAGCGCCTTCTCGTACTCGTTGTGGAACAGGTACGCCGCCCCCTCGGTCAGGGTCCGGATCTCGTCGCCCTCCATCCGGGCGAGCTGCTGGGAGAAGTCGGCGGCGAACGGGATGCCCCGGGTCCGGCACTCCTCGGTGTGGCGGAGCATCGCCTCCGGGTCGTCGGCGCCGATGTGCACCAGGTCCAGGCCGCCGACCCGGTCGGCGACGGCCTGGAGCTCGATCAGCCGGGCCTCGCTCATGGCGCCCGTGTAGAAGGAGCCGATCTGATTGTGGGAGGCGTCGGTGGTGCACACGAAACGGGCGGTGTGCAGGAGTTCGGAGATGCGGACCGAGGCGGTGTCCACGCCGTGCCGGTCCAGCCAGGCCCGGTACTCCTCGAAGTCCGCGCCCGCCGCCCCGACGAGGATCGGGGACGCGCCCAACTGGCCCATGCCGTAGCAGATGTTGGCGCCGACGCCACCCCGGCGCACTTCGAGGGAGTCCACGAGGAAGGACAGCGAGACGGTGTGGAGCTGATCCCCGACGAGCTGGTCGGCGAACCGGCCGGGAAAGGTCATCAGATGGTCATGGGCGATCGAGCCCGAGACGGCGATACGCACGGCGGTTCCGCTCCCGAGGGCGTCAGGTGACAGGGGGCACCAGGCTACCGGCCCTGTGTGAAGCGCCGGTTGGCGGTGGAACCGGGGCGCTGGCCGCCCCGTCCAACCGGCATACCATCCGCTGATCCGAGGAGCGATGACGTGGCTGACGAGGAGACCCGCGAGGACGCGGACACCCCCGAGGGCCGGGACGGGAACGGCCGCGCCCGGTGGCCGGTGATCACGGGCGTGGCGGTGGCTGTCGCGGTCGTCGCGGGCGGTCTGTACGGAGTGAGCGGCCTGCTGGGCGGCGACGGCGACGAGGACGGTGCCCCGGCCGGGACCGTGGCCGGCGACGCGTCGGCCCCCCTGCTGCTGGACGGCCTCGCCGCGTCCCGCGTCGACGCCCAGTGGGACGCGGACACGGCCCTGGAACTGGCCGGCCCCGGTGCCCTGCGGCTGGCCGGGGACCCGCCGGACGGCCCGGAGCGGGCGGCGGCGTACGGCTTCGCGGAGGTCACCGAGGAGCAGGTCGCCGGGCTGGCGGAGGTCTTCGGCCTGGACGGCGAGGTGTCGGGCGACGGCGGCACGGCGTGGACGGTGCCCGGCTCGGAGCCGGACGGCGCGTCGCTGACCGTGACGGGCCAGGCGCCCGGCTCCTGGTCGTACGGCGGGGCGATCTTCACCAGCGACCTCGACATGGACCCGGCCGACCCGGACGCCTCCGTCGCGAGCCCGGAGATGCCGGTGGACGACGCGGGCGGCTCCCCGCCGTCCGAGCGGGAGGCCCTGGACGCGGCCGGACCGCTGCTGGACGAGCTGGGCCTGTCCGGCGCCGAGCTGGACGCGACGCTCACCGTGGCGTCGCAGCGCGTCGTACGGGCGTTCCCCGTCGTGGACGGGCTGCCGGTGCACGGCCTGGCGACCGAGCTGCACGTGGACGCGGACGGCGAGGTGACCAGCGCCACCGGCGCGCTGGCGGCGCCCGAGGCGGGCGAGGAGCGCGAGGTCACACGCGGCGCGGCCGAGGCCGTCGAGGAGTACAACGAGACGCTGGGCGACCTGCCCGTGCCCGAGATCGCCTGCGCCGAGCCGGCGCCCGACGACGCCCGGGAGCCGGCGGCCGAGCAGGAGCCGGTGGCCGAGCCGGGCGAGCCGGTGCCGCCGGCGGAGCCGGAGACGGCGCCCGCCTGCCCGTCCGACGGGGAGAAGCCCGCGCCGACGGAGGTGACGGCCGAGTTCGGACTGGCGCTGCACTACTCCGGGCAGGAGCCGGTGCTGGTGCCGTCCTGGCTCTTCGCGGGGACGCTGACGGCCGGGGTGCCGGTCGTGGTGAGCCACCCGGCGGTGGCGGTCGAGTACGGAACGACCGGCGGAACGCCCGACACCCCCGCGCCCGCCGAACCCGCGGAGCCCGCCGAACCCGCCGACCCGGGCTCCGGCGCGGGCACCGAGCCGGGCGATCCGGGCGAGAGCCCGGACGTCACGGAGACCGGCTGGTCGGTCGCGCCGTACGAGGAGTCGGACACGGAGCTGACCCTGCGCTTCTGGGGCGGCGTGTGCGACGAGTACGCCGCCGTCGCCGAGGAGTCGGACGACGAGATCACGGTGACCCTGGAGGCCACCAACCCGGACCCGACCCGGCAGTGCATCCTGGTCGCCGAGGAGCAGACGACGGAGATCTCCCTCGACGAGCCGGTCGGGACCCGCACCCTGGTGGACGAGCGGGGCGAGCCCATCCCGGTCCGCTGAGCGGACCGGGAAAAGCGACGGCGGAGGCGGCGGACCGGATGGATCGGTCCGCCGCCTCCGCCGTGCCGATCAGCTGAAGGAGTCGCCGCAGGCGCAGGAGCCGGTGGCGTTCGGGTTGTCGATGGTGAAGCCCTGCTTCTCGATGGTGTCGACGAAGTCGATCGAGGCGCCACCGAGGTAGGGGGCGCTCATCCGGTCGGTGACGACCTTCACGCCGTCGTAGTCCTTGACGACGTCGCCGTCGAGCGAGCGCTCGTCGAAGAAGAGCTGGTAGCGCAGACCGGAGCATCCACCGGGCTGAACCGCGACGCGGAGCGCGAGGTCGTCACGCCCCTCCTGCTCCAGCAGGCTCCTGACCTTCGCCACGGCCGTGTCGGAAAGGACGATGCCGTCCTTAACGGTCTCTTCCGTTACGGACATCTGCGTATCTCCCAAGTAGTCCGGGTGCACTGTGTGCGGAGTGCTCTGCCGAGTGCGCCAACAGAAGTCCGGCCGGTTTCATTCCGGCCGCGGCGCGTCTCTTCTCGTTTCCCTCATGCTCGCACACCGTGGCGCGTCGCGGAATGCGTCACAGTGACGCTATGGCCATCGTCAAGCTGACGCGAAGAGGTTATGATCCATAACGTCAATCCGACGAAAAGGCGTCGGACGCGCACAGAAAGAAGGGGTGGGAGCCGTGAACACCGCCCAGACCCTCGACGTCGAGCCGACCCCGCTCGCCCTCCTCCTGCTGGGCCGGAACGCCGATCCGGCCAGCGAGCGCGGGGTGGACTGTCCAGGCGACCTGCCGGCGCCGTCCGACCCCGATCTGGTGGAACGGGCCCGCGCGGCCAAGGCCAGGCTCGGCGAGCGGCTGTTCGTGCTGGGCCACCACTACCAGCGGGACGAGGTCATCCAGTTCGCGGACGTCACCGGGGACTCCTTCAAGCTGGCCCGCGACGCCGCTGCCCGGCCGCAGGCCGAGTACATCGTCTTCTGCGGTGTGCACTTCATGGCCGAGTCGGCCGACATCCTCACCTCCGACGCCCAGGCCGTCGTCCTCCCCGACCTCGCGGCCGGCTGCTCCATGGCCGACATGGCCACCGCCGAGCAGGTCGCCGAGGCGTGGGACGTGCTGACCGACGCGGGCGTGGCCGATGTCACGGTCCCCGTCACCTATATGAACTCCTCCGCCGACATCAAGGCGTTCACCGGCCGGCACGGCGGCACCGTCTGCACCTCCTCGAACGCCACCCGCGCGCTGGAGTGGGCGTTCTCCCAGCGGGGCGACGGCGACGGCAAGGTCCTGTTCCTCCCCGACCAGCACCTCGGCCGGAACACCGCCGTGCGGGACCTGGGCATGTCGCTGGACGACTGCGTCGTCTACAACCCGCACAAGCCGGGCGGCGGGCTGACCGCCGACCAGTTGCGCCGGGCCCGGATGATCCTGTGGCGGGGCCACTGCTCGGTCCACGGCCGCTTCTCGGTCGACTCGGTGAACGAGGTCCGCGCCCGCGTCCCCGGCGTCAACGTGCTCGTCCACCCCGAGTGCCGGCACGAGGTCGTCGCGGCGGCCGACCACGTCGGGTCCACGGAGTACATCATCAAGACGCTGGACGCCGCCCCCGCCGGCTCCAAGTGGGCCGTGGGCACCGAACTCAATCTGGTCCGGCGGCTGGCGAACCGTTACGCCGCCGAGGACAAGGAGATCGTCTTCCTCGACCGGACGGTGTGCTTCTGCTCCACCATGAACCGCATCGACCTGCCGCACCTGGTGTGGGCCCTGGAGTCGCTGGCCGACGGGAAGGTCGTCAACCGCATCACCGTCGACCCCGAGACGGAGCACTTCGCCAAGCTCGCCCTCGACCGGATGCTCGCCCTGCCGTAGCCCGCCCGCCGCGCTCCGGGCGACCATGGACCGCATGATCCTGCGCCGGGTACGAGACAACCGAGCGGACGCCGAGGCCGTGCGGACCGTGACCGCCGCCGCCTTCGGAGGCGACGAGTGGAGCGAACGGCGGACCGTCCGTTTCACGCGCCGGGTCCGGCACCTGGCCGGGACCGACCCGGCCGGGTGCTGGCTCGCCGAGGACGACGCGGGCGACCCGGTCGGGGTGGCCCTGGCGTCCCTGCGCGAGGGCCTGTGGGGGCTGTCGCTGCTCGCGGTGGTGCCCGGCGCGCAGGGCAAGGGCGTGGGCACCGAGCTGATGCGCCGGGCGGCGGCGTACGGCCGGGGCACGCTGCGCGGCGTCATCTGCGCCCGGCCGCACTCCGGCGCCGCCCGCGTCTACCGGGCCGCCGGGTTCAGCCTGCACCCGACGATGCGGCTGTCGGGAACGGTGGACGCCACCCGGCTCACCGTCCCGGACGGCCCGGCGATCGAGGGCGGCCCGGCGCAGCGGGACCTGATGGACTCGGTGGACCGGCGGCTGCGCGGCGCCGCCCACGGCCCCGACCACGGCGAACTGCTGCTGCACTGCCGGGTGGTCGTGGCCGACGACCTGGCCGGCAGCGGGTACTGCTACCTCGACGAGGACGGCACCGTCGAACTCCTCGCCGCCACCTCCCGCCGGATCGCCGTACGGCTGCTGACATCGGCGCTGCTCAGCCTGCCGCCCGGCGCCACGGCCACCGTGCGGCACCTGACCGCCGAACAGGAGTGGGCGCTCGACGTCGGGTTCGCGGCCGGCCTGGACCTGTCCGCCGACGGCTACCTGTGCCTGCGCGGCAGGCGCCCGCCCGCGCCGTACCTGCCGTCGGTCCAGTTCTTGTGACGGAGGGGGCCTGTGAAGGTGCTCGACAGAAGGAAGAGAGTCACGCAAAGAAGAAACCGGCTGAGGAGCCAGCGCAGTTGTTAACCACCGCAACCCCACAGAAACACAACTATCCTCTTCCGCGGCCGGCGCCGGAGGAGAAAAAGAAAGGGGGGGGGGCCCCCCCCCGGCCCCCGCCGGGGGGCTCGCGCCATCGTCCCCGACCGCCGCGACCAAACAGGATGGACGCGCACCGGCCCGCCACGGAAAGATTCGATCATGCATGCCAAGACGCTCGCCGCCTCCGTCGCCGTTGTCGCCGCCCTCGCGGCCACCGGCGCCGCCCCACCGCCGCACGCCGCTCCGCCGTCGGTCGAGGGCGTCTGGCAGACCGATGGCTACGGCATGGCCGTGGTCGTCGGCCCCGACAGCCTCACGACGTACGACCTCACGGCCGTGAGCTGCCTGCCGGGCACCATGGCGGCCGAGCGGTCGGCCGACGCCACCGGCCGGAACGGCGCCCGGAGCTACACCGCCGCCGGTGACCGCCGGATCACCGTCACCCCGAGCCGGGACGGCAGCGCCACGCTGGCCATCGCCTCCAGCGTGGGCACCCGCACCCTGCACCGCGTCCCGGCACTGCCGGACATCTGCGGGACACAGCCCGACACCGATCCGCTCGCCGTCTTCGACGTCTTCTGGCAGACCTACGCCGAGCACTACCCCTTCTTCGACGAGCGGGGCGTCGACTGGCAGGCGGTGCGCGACCAGTACCGGCCCCTGATCGGCGAGGACACCGGCGACGACGAGCTGTTCGCCGTCCTGCGGGCGATGATCGAGCCGCTGCACGACGCCCACACCGGCCTCTCCGACGGCGGCGACCGCGAGTTCAACGGCATGCGGGAGGACACCCCGCCCTTCGACCTGGAGGACCTGGCCCGCATCGACGCGGCCGTCGAGGAGGCGGTCGGCGTCCCGCTGACGAGTTACGCCAACGGCGCGCTCTCCTTCGCCCGCCTGCCGGACGGCACCGGCTACCTGCGCGTCACCCGCTTCGTGGGCTTCAGCGACGAACCGTCGTACGTCCGGTGGGAGGAGGAGCTGGAGACCGCGCTGGACGAGATCCCCTGGCGGCGGCTCGACGGACTCGTCGTGGACGTCCGGGTCAACGGCGGCGGCGCCGACCCGCTGGCCCTGAGCATCGCCTCCCGGCTGACCGGCCGGACCTACACCGCCTACACCAAGTACGTGCGGAACGACCCGGACGACCCCGCCGGGTACACCGCGGGCCGGCCCATCACCGTCCGGCCGGCCCCGGGCCCCCGTTACACCGGCCCGGTCGCGGTGCTCACCGGGCCGCTGACGATCAGCGCGGGCGAGACGTTCACCCAGGCGCTGACGGAACGCCCCGCCGAGACGATCCTGATCGGGCAGAACACCCAGGGCGTCTTCTCCGACACGATGGACCGCGCGCTGCCCAACGGCTGGCAGTTCCGGCTGCCCAACGAGGAGTACCGGACCGCCGAGGGCACGACCTACGACGTGACCGGCATCCCGCCGCAGCACCTCACCCCGGTCTTCACCGAGGAGGAGCTGTCCGAGGGCCGGGACAGCGCGCTGGAGACGGCGCTGCGGCTGCTGGACTGACCCGTCAGGCGGAGCGGGGGCGGACCAGGCCCGTCTCGTAGGCCAGGACGACGAGCTGGGCGCGGTCGCGGGCGGCGAGCTTGGTGAGCAGCCGGTTGATGTGGGTCTTGACGGTGAGGGGGCTGACGGACAGGCGGCCGGCGATCTCGTCGTTCGACAGCCCGCCCGCCACCTCGGCCAGCACCTCGCGCTCGCGGACCGTGAGCACGTCCAGCGCGGACGCGTCCGGCGCCGCCCGCTGCCCGTCGTCCCGCTGCTCCAGGAAGCGCGCGATCAGCCCCCGGGTCGCCGCCGGTGACAGCAGCGCCTCCCCGGCGGCCACCAGCCGGATCGCGCTCAGCAGCTCGGCGGGCTCGGCGCCCTTGCCGAGAAACCCGGACGCCCCGGCCCGCAGCGCCTCCACCACGTAGTCGTCCGACTCGAAGGTGGTCAGGATCACCACCCTCACCCCGTCGAACGCCGGATCCGCGCCGATGGCCCGGGTCGCCGCCAGCCCGTCGAGCCCCGGCATCCTGATGTCCATCAGCACCACGTCCGCGCCCCGCTCGCGGATCACCTCCAGCGCCTCGGCACCGTCCGACGCCTCACCGGTCACGGTCATGCCCGGATCGGACTCGACCAGCACCCGGAACGCACTGCGCAACAACGCCTGGTCATCGACGAGCACGACTCGCACCGGTCGCCCACCGGCCCCCTCGGGACGCGTAGCGGTCATACCCCCAGCCTAGGCCGAACAGCCGGCACCGAGTTCTCACGCGGGCGCGAACGGCCCCTGCGCCTGCCGTCGTTCTTCGTCGGTCCCCTCGCCGTTCAGCAGGACGGCGGAGAAGGGGACGCGGGCCCCCGCCGCGTACACCGCGTACTTGACGATTCCGGAGGATGTGGCCTGGCTCTCGACGGAGAGCCATTCGGTCGCGGCGGGGAGTGTGACGGGAATCTTCGCCCGGTCCACCCACGCCGCGGCCATGACCAAGGTGTGCGTTTCCGGCTGCTCGGCGGGGCCGTCCCCGAAGGTCTGATCGAAGACAAGGAGTCGCCCCACAGGAATGGGCAGGTTCGTCTGGGCCAGCAGATAGTCCGCGGCGCACTCCCTGACAGGGGTGCGTCGAGGCACGGAGCCCCCGGGCAGAACCGGCCCGGTCTCCCCGGGGAGCCGCACGAACAGGATGGAGGGCGCGTCGATCGCCATGACAAGAACACGGACGACGACACGGATATCGGGGGAATTCATCTTCGCCTTACGCATTGATTCGACAGGTGAGGCCCGTGCTCCCGGGGGGACGGGATTCCCGGGCGCTCGCCGCCCGTTTCTCTACCGGCCCTGATACGGATTGACGCCGGGGCCTCGCAACACGGCGGCTTCCGCCCTTCCACGCCGGGGCACTCCCCAGGCGTCGAACTGATGCGAAAGCCACGTGGCGGAGACGTTGAGGCTCCGCGCGAGACGGCTCATCGGCTCCTCATCGAGGAGGTAGCGGTCCACGACATGCTTCTTGTGGGCGACCACCCACGCGCGGGCGTCCTCGCCGCTCCGGTGGTGGGCCGGGCCTTGGCCTTCCCCGCTTTCGGATCGTTGTTCCGTACCGGCGGGAACGTGGCGTTCCCGGGGGAGGTAGATGACCGTCTTGCAGTGAGGGCACCGCTTGCCCTCCGGTGAATCTTCCAGGTGAGAACCGTGGTGCCCGCATCGGCTGCCCATTTCCCTGTCCTTCTGCGTCCGTGGGTGGTGGTCCCGAATGATGACGACGTGGATCAGGGTGGGTATCGCGGTCCTGCGCGACCGGGGGCGCACGACGGGAAGGTTCATGACGTCTCCCCGAGAAACTCGATCTCTTCGGGAGCCGTGCACCACTCACATCCGCCGCCGGTGGGACGAATGTAAATCTCGGTGTCCGCCCGCTTGCGCCGACCCATGCTGTCGGTCGTGAAACGCACGAACGCCTCCCGCAACGTGCCTTCCCGCCCGGTCGCCCGGTCACGGACCCGGCGGAGGCGGAAGGAACCGAGCCGGGGCGTGAGGTCGGCGTAGACCAACCGCAAGAACGCCTCCTCGTCGACCGGAAGGCCCGGCGGCGGGGCGAGTCCGGCCCCTCGGGCCGAAGGCTTTGTCATGACTGCCTGTCCTTCGTTCAGGTGGTCCATGCCCCGGACCGACACGGACCGGTCGCGGGGGTGCTGGTTCCGCACGAATGCGCTGTCCCACGAGCTTCTAGGCGGTGGAGCCTCGGACGGAACCGCGAACGGGGAACGGTGCCACCGGCTTTGGGGAACCCCGCACCCGGGCCACGCACTATCCTGGGACTGGTCCAATCCCGTCCCGCGAGGTGGCCCATGGACGAACGCGAAGCCCAGCGGAGCGGCTACCCGCTCACGATCCCCGCCGCGTTGCTCAATAGCGAGGCCATGCGACGAGCCTGCGAGGCCCGCGACTTCCGGGAAATCTTCCGACTCGTCAACCGACGTACCGGCTCCAGCTACGCTGATATGGCAGCCGCCATCGGCAAGATGACCAATTCGCGTATCAGTGACGTGATTCGCGGGGTTCGGGGCATTCGAGGCCAGCACGTCATCGAACGCATTGCCGATGGTTTCGGCATCCCCGGAGAAATGCTCGGCCTGCCGAGAAGGCCATGGGAGGGTTCCTCCCAGGAACGTCCCTCGCGTGAGGTCGCAGCATATTCCTCACCGCAAAGTGCAGCAGCGAAGTTCCCGTCGTCTCGGGGAGAGGACTATCTGGATGCGAGCGTTCTGGACGAAATGATCAGGCGAGAATTCTTGCGGCTCATGAGCATAGCAAATGCTTCTCTTGTAGCCCCCGAAGTGAACATGCTCTGCGAGACGCGTCTTCCTGCCGCCGATAGTCGAGGCTTCATCGAGGATTGTGATCGCATGAACTCGCACCTTTGGCAGGTATTCGCACTTTCCTCGTCTAAGAACGCGGTTTATCCCGTCGTGAGAGGGCAGCTAGCGGGACTCGTGGACGGTCTGAAGAATGCCGCCGATGAAGAACAACACAGGCGTCTATGTGGCGCTGCTGGGAATCTCTTCCAGCTCGCCGGAGAGATTTTTTTCGACAGCAATCACTACACCGAGGCAGCCCACTGCTACACGGTGGCCGCGAGCGCGAGCAAAGAAGCCGGCGCATTCGATCTTTGGGCATGCGCACTTACGCGACATGCCTTCGTCGGGCTTTATGAAGGCGCGTACAGTACCACTGTGCATTTGCTGGAAACTGCCGAGCGAATCGCGCGGCGTGGAGACAGTCAATTGTCTACTCGCCACTGGGTGGCTGCCGTGCAGGCGGAAGTGTTCGCAAAAGTAGGAGACTACGAGGCGTGTAGCCGTTCACTGGATAAAGCTGAGCAAGTACGCTCACTCGGTAGTGGCATGCATAATGGCGGATGGCTGCGGTTCGACGGCTCCAGACTTGCCGAGGAGCGTGGTACGTGTTTCGCAGCCTTGGATAGGCCCGACCAAGCGGAAGCGGCGCTGACAGAAGCACTCAAGCAACCTCTTTCCTCGCGTCGAAGAGGCGGTGTACTTGTCGACCTGGCAGATACTGGAATTCAGCAGCGAGACGTCGAGAAAATACTGGCTTATGCTCACGCGGCTGTTGAGCTAGCTCAACGAACCGGCTCAGGATATGTCGGGCGTAAGTTGCAAGCTCTGCAAGTTCGCTTGGCGCCGCTACTCACCGATCAACGAATTCTGCAACTGAATGACCAGATCTCGACACTTCGTCATGTGGGATGACTTGCCAAAGGAGAGATCATGACCGACGAGCCGAGCCGCCTCTTTCGTGATGCATGGATCCGTGGGGTAAAGAAATATTTCCCCGGCGAGCCCAAACCGGGCTACATCGCGCCATGGGAAGACATGCCAGACTGGGAAAAACGAGCCGCCGCAGCCGTACATGAGCAGGTTCGTCAGTTCATCGAAATCAGTGATGGTGAGACCTCGAAGCTTACTCGTGAGCAAAAGGGACGTTTTGTGGCCGTCTGCTGGGTCGCGCAGATCTACAAGCACATCCCCGACCCGAAACCGAGCTACGTTGCCGATTGGGACGACCTGCCGGAATGGCAGCGAGAAACTGATACGGAGATCTTCGAAGCGATCGAGAGTCATTCAGCTTGACGGTCCATCCGGGATCGCCATCCGCACGCGCGGATAGCAGCTCCGCTTCCGTAATCGAATTCCTGGACATGATCAGAGACTACGTGATGGAGTTCGAATGAGCGAGAACCTGATTCCCGATGGCCTCAACTGGCGGAAGAGCAGCTATCGCCAGGGCGGCGGGATGAACAACGGCGATTGCGTCGAGGTAGCGGACGGAGTTGCCGGCATGGTTCCGATCCACGACAGCAAGAAGGCAGATCATGGCCCGATAATCTTGGCTTCGGCAGCATCCTTCGCATCCTTCGTATCGGCTGTTCGGTCGCAAGGTTTCGACCGCTAGCCTTCGGCTTCCGCACCGAACAGCCGACCGCAGGGCCTCGAAGCCGACAAAACGAGGAATCCCCCTCCCTGCCCGAAAAAAGCAGGAAGGGGGTCTCTGGATATCCACTCCTGGACAACGCCCTGCATTCCCTGAAGGTTGCATACAAGTAATGGGCATCTGGGACCAGATTAGACCACCGAACCCCTTGATACCGAGGTGTCTCTGCGGAGTGTTGAGATGGCAAACACGCAAGAATTGGCCGCGATGCGGCGTGCGATCGTGATCTCAGCCCAAGGGCTAGGATCCACCAGCCCTAACCCGCCGGTGGGGTGCGTGATTCTCGATGAGCGAGGAAACGCAATCGGCGAGGGATACCACCTGCGAAAAGGGCAGGCCCACGCCGAAGTCAACGCGCTCGCTGCCGCCGGGCCACGCGCGGTCGGTGGAACAGCGGTCGTGACTCTGGAGCCTTGCAACCATTACGGTCGCACTCCGCCGTGCCGACAAGCCCTCATCGACGCCCGGGTGGCCAAAGTCCTCATTGCCGTCATGGATCCCACCTCGCGCGGCGAAGGCGGTGCCGCTGTGCTTCGACAAGCCGGCATCCATGTGGAACAAGGCGTTCTCGCACAGGAAGCACTCCTCGTGCTAGGTCCATGGCTGGCATCCACCCATACCGGACGGCCCTTCACTACTTGGGTCTACGGGGCAGCCTCGGACGGCAGCCCAGACGTCGCCGTCATCGGCCCGGTAGCCGAGGAAACCCTGGCGCTTCGCTCCTCACATGACCTCGTGCTGACCCGGCAAGGAATGCTGGAAGAAGGCCACCCCGGGAACCACAATCCGGATGTCTTCACCGTGCCTGCCGGGCCGATCTCCGATGATCCGAGCAAAGCACTGGAAGGCTGCCAGCAGGCGGGAGCACGCTCACTGCTGATCGAAGGCGCATCCCCTCAAGCCTTGACTCTCATGGACGCATACCCGGCAGACCGGGTGATTGCCTACCTGCCTGCCACTCGGGCCTCCTGGGCGCCACCTCCATGGCAATTCGTGGACCTCTTCGATGGCTATCGCCTCACCGATGTACGACGCCTTCAGGGATTCACCCGGCTGGTCGCGGACAGGGCCTGGTCGGGTAACCGCAGCACCGATAAGGAGATGACATGACCGACGAGCCGGGGCGCCTCTTTCGGGAAGCGTGGATCCGTGGCGTGAAGGAACATTTCCCGGGCGAGCCCAAGCCGGGCTACATCGCACCGTGGGAAGAGATGCCCGCATGGGAAAAACAAGCCGCCGCAGCCGTGTACGAACAGGTGCGCCAGTTCATCGAGATCAGCGACGGTAAGACTTCGAAGCTCACTCGCGAGCAGAAAGGGCGCTTCGTGGCCGTCTGCTGGGTCGCGCAGATTCACAAGCACATCCCTGACCCGAAACCGAGCTACGTCGCCGATTGGGATGACCTGCCGGATTGGCAGCGCGAAACCGACGCCGACATCTTCACATTTATCGAGGATCTTCCAGGGTGACGCTCCCCCGGTGATCCGACGTCGGACCGGCCAGAGGCGTCAACGCGAAGGCCCGGAGACAGCCGAGAATCTTGGGGGTCGCACATGAGCGAAGAGGAACTGAGTCCTGGTCAGGTCGATGAAATCACCAGATTTGTCGACATCGAGGCGTCACCGCCGGAGGGGGAGCCGACCGCCCACTTCCTCTTCGGTACCAACCGGCTTCAGCCTGTCGAGATCGCGGCCGAGCGGTACCACCGGGGGCTGGCGCCCCTGATCATCGCAACAGGTGGCGTCAACCGCCACAACGGCATCGTGGAAGGCAGCGAGTTCCGCAGGCTGCTCATCGAGCGTGGCGTCCCCGACTCCGTCATCCGCCATGAGGACAGGTCTACGAACACGTGGCAGAACGTGGAGTTCGCCCTCCCGTTCCTGCGCGAGGCGCTGGAGTCCGGATGGAGAATCACAGCCATCAGCAAGTGGTTCCACCGCCGCACGGTTCACTCCCTCGCGACCCTGCTGCCCGACCTCGGACCTTTTTATGCGATCGCGTGGGAACCCGTCTATGCGGGCAAGCGGACCACTCGTACCGACTGGCCCGCCATTCCGGACGGCCGACGGAGAGTGATCCGCGAGTGGCGGGAAGTGTCCCGCCGTGTCGAGGACGGCAGTTTCCGGGACGTGCGCCGTGTCGATGGCGCGTGGCCCTCCCCCTTATGAGTACGTCCGCCTGTCCCCTGGGCTTCTCCCTTCTTTTTTTAACCTTTCCCACCCCCCCAGGCACGCCGGACTAACACATTCCCTCTTCTTCCTCTTCAACACAAACAGAACACTCGTCATCTCACACGCT
>NZ_LN929894.1:0-146435 GCF_001493375.1 Streptomyces specialis | reverse complement strand
ACTTGTTATCACTACATCTGATAGCTTTACACTGTTCGCCGTGAGCATTAACATCACACATGTAACGATACGGCGACAACGTGGCTCTCCTCTATCCGCTTAGTCTGCAGCGTCAGTTGTCTTGAGGAGACGGGGCGGGGGAGGTGCCGGTACCGGCGGCGCTCGCCGCCGCCGTGGCCGCCGCCTCGGCGGCGGGGGCAGCGGGCACGCTGACCGGGGATCCGGCGCTCGGCGGGGTCGTCGTCGGGGGCTGCGCGGTGCTGCTGGCGCTGAGCGCGGCCGAGCTGCTGCTGCGCCACTGCGCGCGGCGGTTCGGCGGGATCACCGGCGACGTGCTGGGCGCCGTGGCGGAGACCGCGGCCACCGTGACCCTGCTGGTCCTGGCCGTGGGCGCCACCTGACGGTGGCGGCGTAGTCTGCTGCCGGATCGGGACGGCCCCCACGACTCAGACCAGACACCGAAGACGGAACGGAACTTCTCACCGTGACTGCACTGACCCTCAGCAATCTCCCCGCGACGACGGTCCCCGCGGACGCCGTGGTGATCGGCGTCGCCAAGGGCGAGTCCGGGCCGGTCCCGGCCCCCGGCTCCGAGGCGGCGGCGGCCGTCGACGCGGCGTTCGGCGGCACCCTGGCCGCCACTCTCGCCACGCTCGGCGCCAAGGGCGCCGCGGACGAGGTCACCCGGATCCCCGCCCCCGCCGGCTGGGCCGTACCGCTGCTGGTGGCGGTCGGTCTCGGCCCCGTGCCGGAGGACGGCGACGGATACCCGGCGGAGACGCTGCGCCGGGCCGCCGGGTCCGCCGCGCGGGCCCTGGCCGGCTCCGAGGAGGCGAGCTTCGCGCTGCCGGTGTCGGGCGCCGGGGACGTGGCGGCCGTCGCCGAGGGCGCGCTGCTGGGCAGTTACGCGTTCACCGCCTTCCGGGGCCGGGCGGGCGCGAGCGCGGCGAACGCGCCGCTGGCCCGCGTCACCGTCCTGGACGCCGACGCGGGGAACGAGGAGCACGCCGCCGCCGCGGAACGGGCGCTGGTGCTGGCCGAGGAGGTGGCCCGCGCCCGGGACCTGGTCAACACCCCGCCCAACGCGCTGGCCCCCGCCGACTTCGCGGCCGTCGTGGAGGCCGCGGCCCCCGAGTACGGCGTGACCACCGAGATCCTCGACGAGACGGCCCTCACCGACGGCGGCTACGGCGGCATCCTCGGCGTCGGCCAGGGCTCGGCGTCCCCGCCCCGGCTGGTCCGCGTCGGCTGGACGCACCCCGAGGCGTCCGTGACGCTCGCCCTGATCGGCAAGGGCATCACCTACGACTCCGGCGGCCTGTCGCTGAAGCCGGTCGGCCACAACGAGACGATGAAGTGCGACATGAGCGGCGCCGCCGCCGTGTTCTCCGCCGTGCTGGCCGCCGCCCGGCTCGGCCTGAAGGTGAACGTCACCGGCTGGCTGGCCCTCGCCGAGAACATGCCGTCCGGTTCGGCCGTCCGCCCCGGCGACGTGCTGACGATGTACAGCGGCAAGACCGTCGAGGTGCTCAACACCGACGCCGAGGGCCGCCTGGTGCTGGCCGACGCGCTGGCCCGCGCCTGCGAGGAGTCGCCGGACGCGGTGGTGGACGTGGCGACGCTGACCGGCGCGATGATGGTGGCGCTCGGCAGCCGCACGTTCGGCGTGCTGGGCAACGACGACGCGTTCCGCGACCTGCTGCACGAGACCGCGGCCGAGGCCGGGGAGCCGGCGTGGCCGCTGCCGATGCCCGCCCATCTGGCCGAGGGCCTGAAGTCGTCGGTGGCGGACATCGCGAATGTGGGCGAACGCATGGGCGGCGCGCTGTCCGCCGGGCTGTTCCTCAAGGAGTTCGTCGCCGAGGGCACCCGATGGGCGCACCTGGACATCGCGGGCCCGGCGTTCAACGACGGCTCGCCGTTCGGCTACACCCCCAAGGGAGGCACCGGCTCCGCCGTGCGCACGCTGCTGCGTCTGGCCGAGCGCGCCGCGGCCGGCGAGCTGGCCGGCTGACGGTGGCGGATCCGGCCCGGCGTCCCACGGGCGCCGCGCAAGTGCGAAGATGGGTTTCCGGCAGGACAGGGCCAGGCTCGGCCGTCGAGGCGAGCCACAGCAAGCCGCGACCAGCGGTGAACACAGAGCGCCGACCGGTCAGCGTCGACCCGGCCGGCGAACCCCATCCTTGGAGGAACGTGACGTGGCGAACGACGCCAGCACCGTTTTCGACCTAGTGATTCTCGGTGGCGGCAGCGGTGGGTACGCCGCGGCCCTGCGTGCCTCGCAGCTCGGCCTTGATGTCGCGCTCATCGAGAAGAACAAGCTGGGCGGCACCTGTCTGCACAACGGTTGTATCCCCACCAAGGCCCTCCTGCACGCCGGAGAGGTCGCCGACGCCGCCCGCGAGGGCGGCGAGTTCGGGGTGAAGACCACCTTCGAGGGCATCGACATGGCCGGGGTCCACAAGTACAAGGACGGCGTCGTCGCCGGCCTGTACAAGGGGCTCCAGGGCCTGGTCGCTTCCCGCAAGATCACCTATGTGGAGGGCGAGGGCCGGCTCTCCTCCCCCACCTCCGTCGATGTGGCCGGCCGCCGCTACACCGGCCGGCACGTCCTTCTCGCCACCGGCTCGGTGCCCAGGTCACTGCCCGGCCTGACCATCGACGGGGACCGGATCATCTCCTCGGACCACGCGCTGGTCCTGGGCCGGGTGCCGAAGTCCGCGATCGTGCTGGGCGGTGGTGTCATCGGGGTGGAGTTCGCCTCCGCGTGGACGTCGTTCGGCACCGACGTCACCATCGTCGAGGGGCTCAAGCACCTCGTCCCGGCCGAGGACGAGGACACCTCGAAGCTGCTGGAGCGGGCGTTCCGCAAGCGCGGCATAAAGTTCAACCTCGGCACCTTCTTCCAGAGCGCCGAGTACACGGCGGACGGGGTGCGGGTCACCCTGGCCGACGGCAAGACCTTCGAGGCGGAGGTGCTGCTCGTCGCGATCGGCCGCAGCCCGGTCTCCCAGGGCCTGGGGTACGAGGAGGCCGGGGTCGCCATGGACCGCGGCTTCGTGCTGGTCGACGAGTACTGCCGGACGAACGTGCCGACCATCTCGGCCGTCGGCGACCTCATCCCCACCCTCCAGCTCGCGCACGTCGGCTTCGCCGAGGGCATCCTCGTCGCCGAGCGGCTGGCGGGCCTGACGCCGGTGCCGATCGACTACGACGGCGTGCCCCGCGTCACGTACTGCCACCCCGAGGTCGCCTCGGTCGGTGTCAGCGAGGCGAAGGCCAAGGAGCTGTACGGCGCGGACCAGGTGGTCACGCTGAAGTACAACCTCGCCGGGAACGGCAGGAGCAAGATCCTGAAGACGGCGGGCGAGATCAAGCTCGTGCGGATCAGGGACGGCGCCGTGGTCGGCGTCCACATGGTCGGGGACCGGATGGGCGAGCAGGTCGGAGAGGCCCAGCTCATCTACAACTGGGAAGCGCTGCCCTCCGAGGTGGCGCAGCTCATCCACGCTCATCCGACGCAGAACGAGGCGCTCGGCGAGGCCCATCTGGCGCTCGCCGGCAAACCGCTGCACTCCCACGACTGACCGGCCGCGTTATCCCAGAGCGCGACACCATCCGCCAACTTTTCGTAAGGAGCAACAGAAACCATGGCGGTTTCCGTAACCCTTCCGGCGCTCGGCGAGAGCGTGACCGAGGGCACCATCACCCGCTGGCTCAAGGCCGAGGGTGAGCACGTGGAGGCCGACGAGCCGCTGCTCGAGGTCTCCACCGACAAGGTCGACACCGAGATCCCGGCCCCGGCGGCGGGCGTCCTGTCGTCCATCAAGGTCGGCGAGGACGAGACCGTCGAGGTCGGCGCCGAACTCGCCGTCATCGACGACGGCTCGGGCGCCCCGGCGGCGGACTCCGCACCCGCCGCCGAGGCCGCTCCGGCTCAGGACCAGGCTCCGGAGCAGGCCGCCCCGGAGCAGCCGCAGGCCCAGCCCGAGCCCGAGCCGGCGCCGGAGCCCGCCGCCCAGGCCCCGGCCGGTGGCGCGGAGGGCACCGACGTGGTGCTGCCCGCGCTGGGCGAGTCGGTCACCGAGGGCACCGTCACCCGCTGGCTGAAGGAGGTCGGCGAGGAGGTCGAGGCCGACGAGCCGCTGCTGGAGGTCTCCACCGACAAGGTCGACACCGAGATCCCGGCCCCCGTGGCGGGGACGCTGCTGGAGATCACGGTCGGCGAGGACGAGACGGCCGAGGTCGGCGCGAAGCTCGGCCCGTCTCCTAAAAACACCCGAAGCCGGCGGCGGAGAGGAGAGGAGGGGGACCGGAGGGGCGCGCCACGTTTGAAAAAAACAGGTACAACGAGGTAAGGAGACGAGAGGAGCCTGAGCCGGTGCCGGCGCCCACCCCGGCACCGGCACCGGCTCAGGCCGCTCCGGCTCCCGCGCCGAGGGCCACCGCCCCGGCTCCCGCCACGGACGGCGCGTACGTGACGCCGCTGGTGCGCAAGCTGGCCGGGGAGAACGGCGTGGACCTCGCCGAGGTGAAGGGCTCCGGCGTCGGCGGCCGGATCCGCAAGCAGGACGTCATCGCCGCCGCCGAGGCGGCCCGGGCCGCCACCCCGGCGCCCGCCCCGGCGCAGGCCGCCGCGGCTCCCGCCAAGGCGCCGGCGCAGCCGTCGCCGCTGCGGGGCCAGACGGTCAAGATGAGCCGCATCCGCAAGCTCATCGGCGAGAACATGATGAAGGCGCTGCACAGCCAGGCGCAGCTCTCGACCGTCGTCGAGGTGGACGTCACGCGGATCATGCGGCTGCGGGCGCGGGCCAAGGACGGGTTCGCGGCCCGTGAGGGCGTGAAGCTCTCGCCGATGCCGTTCTTCGTGAAGGCCGCCGCCGAGGCGCTGAAGACCCACCCGGTCATCAACGCGCGGATCAACGACGACGGCACCATCACGTACCACGACACGGAGAACGTCGGCGTCGCCGTCGACTCCGAGAAGGGCCTGATGGTCCCGGTCATCAAGGGCGCGGGCGATCTGAACATCGCCGGGATCGCCAAGAAGACCGCGGAGCTGGCGCAGAAGGTTCGCAGCGGCGGGCTGGCGCCGGACGACATGACCGGCGGTACGTTCACGATCAGCAACACCGGCTCGCGCGGCGCGCTGTTCGACACCATCATCGTGAACTACCCGCAGGTCGCGGAGCTGGGCATCGGCGCCACCGTGCGCCGCCCGGTGGTCGTGGACCACCCGGAGCTGGGCGAGACCATCGCCATCCGGGACATGGTCTACCTGACCCTGTCCTACGACCACCAGATCGTGGACGGCGCGGACGCCGCCCGCTACCTGGCGGACGTGAAGGCCCGTCTCGAAGCCGGGGAGTTCGAGGGCGAGCTGGGCCTGTAGGCACGGCCGTCGTCGCGAGCAGCAACCCGAAACCGGCCGCGCGCCCCGCCCGGACCCCTTCCGGGCGGGGCGTCGGCCTGTCGCCACCACCAGACAGGAGGGTGAGGGTGCGATGAACACACCCGTCATCCACTCACTGCGCCAGCAGATCCGCGAGCACATCGTGGAGGGGATCGTCAGCGGGCGCTGGCAGCCCGGCGAGCGGATCGTGGAACGCCGCATCGCGGCGGAGCTGAAGGTCAGCCAGACGCCGGTGCGCGAGGCGCTGCGCGAGCTGGAGGCGCTGCGGCTGATCGAGTCGGTGCCCAACAAGGGTGTCCGGGTCCGGGCGCTGGCCGCCGCCGACCTGGAGGAGATCTACCCGGTGCGGGCGGGTCTGGAGCAGATCGCCGCCGAGCTGGCCGCCGACCGGCTGGCGAAGGACGTCTCCGCGCTGGAGCCGGAGGTCGCGGCGCTCCAGGAGGCCGACCGGTCGGGCGACGCGGAGGGCCAGGTCGGGCACACGGTGGCGTTCCACCGCGAGCTGGTGAAGGCGTCGGGGAACAGCGTGCTGCTCCATACCTGGGAGTCGCTGGGCATCGAGGTCTGGACGGCCCTGTCGATCCGGTGGCTGGGGACGCGCCAGCGGTCGTACGCGGAGGAGCACCAGGAGCTGATCGACGCCTTCGCGCGGCGGGACCCGCGGGTCGGTGAGCTGGTCAAGGCGCACGTGCTGAACTGTGCACCAAGTGCCTGATCTCCGGGGTTATCACCCGGTATGCCCTGGCACCCGATGCCAACTTTCTCGATTCCTCGACTTTTTGCTTCCCAAGCTTTGATCGATCATCGATCAGGGGCATACAGTCGCAGACGTAAGTGAACCGCGCCGCACAGCCCCTGTCCTGCCCTGCGGCGCGGTTCCCACCCCGAGGCCCGGGTCCCGAATGTCGCGCCAACGACGGGACCCGGCCCTCAACGGGTGTGCTCATCGTAGTAATGATGAGGGTATGCGCGCTGCCCGGCTGATCAAGATGGTGCTGCTGTTGCAGACGAGGCGGGCGATGACGGCCGCCGAGCTGGCGGCGGAGCTGGAAGTCTCCGAACGCACCGTCGCCCGCGACGCCCTCGCGCTCTCCGAGGCCGGCGTCCCCGTCTACGCGGACCGGGGCCGGACCGGCGGTTACCGGCTGATCGGCGGCTACCGGACCCGGCTCACCGGCCTGGGGCGCGGCGAGGCCGAGGCGCTGTTCCTGTCCGGGGTGCCGTCCGCGCTGCGTGACATGGGCCTGGCCGACGCGGCGTCGGCGGCCCGGCTGAAGGTGTCGGCTGCGCTGCTGCCGGAGTTGCGGGACGCGCCCGCGAGCGCGGCCCAGCGCTTCCACCTGGACGCGCCGGGGTGGTGGCAGCCGCCGGAGGCCCCGGACCTGCTGCCCTCGGTCGCCGAGGCGGTCTGGGACGATCTGCGGCTGCGCGTGAGGTACCGGCGCGGGGACGGCACGACGGTGGAACGGGACCTGGAGCCGTACGGCCTCGTCCTGAAGGCCGGCGTCTGGTACCTGGCGGCCCGGGCGGCGGACGACCACCGGGTCTACCGGGTCGCGCGGTTCGAGACGGCGGAGACGGACGGGACCCGGTTCGAGCGCGACGAGACGTTCGACCTCCCGGCGTTCTGGACGTCCCGCGCGGCGGAGTTCGCCCGCTCGATCCTGCGCGCGGAGGTCCGGGTCCGCCTCACCCCGGAGGGCGCCCGCCTCCTGCGCCACCTGACGGACCGCGCGGCGGCGGAGGAGGCCCTGGCGGCGGCGGAGGCGCCGGACGACACGGGCCGGGTGACGGTGCGGCTGGCGGTGGAGTCGCTGGACGTGGCGTACTCCCAGCTCCTGGCCCTGGGGCCGGAGGCCGAGGTGCTGTCGCCGCCCGCGCTGCGCGCCCGCCTGTCCGCGGCGGCGGCCCGGATGGCGGACCAGTACCGCTGACCGCCCGCCCGCCTCCGGGACCGGCGGGGCGGGCGGGACACGACGGGCGGGAAGCTCAGCGGTAGTCCGCCGGGTCGGGTTTGGGGCCCTCCTTCGCGGCGTCCGCCAGATAGCGCCAGGCGTCCGGCTGGGAGCCGTCGGTGTCGGTGAAGCCGTACTCCCTCGCCAGCCCGCCGCTGGACAGGGACCGGCCGTTCCAGCGGGCGACCTCCGGGTCGGCGGCCAGGCAGGCCGCCGCGCGGCCGACGTAGGCCGGGGACTCGGAGATCGCGAAGCCCGGGTCCTGGGCGATCCCGTCGCGCCAGTTCTCCTCCGTCACCTTGAAGTACGTGTCGAGCATCGCCTCCGACCGCAGCCAGCCCGGGGTGAGCGCGACCGCCGTGCAGCCCAGCTCCCTCAGCTCCTCGCCCAGCGCGTACGCCATCCGGATCGGGGCGGTCTTCGTGAGGTCGTAGTAGAAGTGCTCGCGGTACGTCCGGCTCGCCTCCGCCGTGCCGTCCGTCACCTCGATCACCAGGCCGCCCGGCCGGCGCGTCAGCAGCGGCAGCGCGAAGTGGCTGGTCACGATGTGCGTCTCGACGCCGAGCCGCAGCATCCTCAGCCCCCGGTCCAGGTCGTACTCCCACATCTTGCCGCTGAACGGGAAGTCCAGCAGGTGGTCCCCGCCCCACACGTCATTGATCAGGACGTCCAGCCGCCCGTGGTCGCGGTCGATCCGTTCCGTCAGGGCCCGGACCTGGTCCGGCTGAAGGTGGTCGGTCGGGACGGCGATGCCCTCGCCGCCCGCGGCCGTGACCAGTTCCGCCGTCTCCTCGATCGTCTCGGTGGCGCGGCCCACCTCGCTCACCGAGGTCCGCGTCGTGCGGCCGGTCACGTACACCGTCGCGCCCGCCTCGCCCAGCGCCACCGCCATGGCCCGTCCCGCGCCCCGCGTCGCGCCCGCGACCAGGGCGATCCTGCCGTTCAGCTCGCTTCCTGTGCTCATGGCCCCGACCCTGCCAGGCATACCCGACAACCCCTGTCCGGCTTTTCCGGCGCGTCCCGGCGTGCGGGCGGGCCGCCCAGCGCGGATGCTGGTGCCGTGATGGACGAGACGGAGTTCTGGGAGATCGTCGACCGCGCCCGGGAGGCGGCCGGCGGCGATCCCGACGCGCAGGCCGACCTCATCGTCGAACGCCTCACCGCCCTCGATCCGGTGCGGGTCACCGACTTCGCCCGGCACTTCGAGGCCCGCTTCCACCGCGCCGACCGGTGGGACGTCCGGGCCGCCGCCCGGGTGCTGCTGGGCGGCGCCGGGGACATCACGTTCGAGAACTTCCGGTGCTGGCTGATCGGCCAGGGCCGGCACGTCTTCGAAGGCACCCTGCACGAGCCGGACGCGCTCGCCGGCCTGCTGCCCCCCGGCTTCGACGCGCGGACCGACGGCGAGGCCGAGGAGATCGGCTACACGGCGTACGACGCGTACGAGCAGCTCACCGGCACCGAGCTGCCCTCCCCCGGCCTGCCCGAGCCGCCGGACGCGCCGGCGGGCGACCCCCTCGACCTCGACGACCCGGACGCCCTCGCGGCGGCCTGCCCGCGCCTGTGGGCGCGGTTCCGGGTGCCGGGGACCCCGGCGGACCGGGCGGTGTCCTGACCCACGAGGATGGTTCCATGGAGCCGACCCCGCATGACCCGCCCCGCCCGCAACGCCCGCGCCGCCCGCAACGTGTCGCCGTCACCGGTACCGGCGGCCTGATCGGCGGCGCCCTGGTCGCCGCGCTCCGCGCCGAGGGCCGCGAAGTGGTGCGGCTCGTGCGCCGGCCGCCGGCCGCCCCGGACGAGGCGCGCTGGGACCCGGCCGGCAAGGACCCCGAACTGACGGCGGCGGCGATCCGGGGCTGCGACGCCGTCGGGCACATGGCGGGCGCGGGCGGCGCGGAGCACCGCTGGACCGAGCGGTACAAGCGGGAGCTGCGCGACAGCCGCGTGCTGGGCACCGCGGCCCTCGCCACCGCCATCGCCGCGCAGACCTCGCCGCCGCGCGTGTTCCTCTCGGGCAGCGCGATCGGCTTCTACGGCGACACCGGCGACCGGGCCGTGGACGAGGACGCGCCGCCCGGCGAGGGCTTCCTCGCGGAGCTGGCCCGGGAGTGGGAGGCGGCGGCGGAGCCGGCCGTGCGGGCCGGGGTGCGCACGGCGTTCATCCGCACCGGCCTGGTCGTGGCCCGGTCCGGCGGGGCCTGGGCCCGGCTGTTCCCCGTCTTCCGTGCCGGGATCGGCGGCCGGCTCGGCAACGGCCGGCAGTACTGGAGCGCGATCTCGCTGCACGACCACCTCGCCGCGCTCCGCTTCCTGCTGGACGACCCCAGCGCCCTGTCCGGCCCGGTCAACTTCACCGGCCCGCGACCGGCGACCAACCGCGAGGTGACCCGGGTGATGGGCCGCGCGCTGCGCCGGCCGGCGTTCTTCGCCGTCCCGGCGCCGGTGCTGCGGCTGGTGCTCGGCGAGTTCGCGCAGGACGTGCTGAGCAGCCAGCGGGTGCTGCCCGCCCGGCTGCTGACCGCGGGTTTCACCTTCGCCCACCCCACCGTGGAGGACGCCGTGCGGGCGGCGCTCGCCGACGGCGCCTGACGGCCGCGACCGGCGCGCCGACGTGCGACCTGCGCGCGCACCCGTGCCCGGGTCCGTGCGCTCTGCCGTGTCCCGGCCCGCGTGAGAAGGTCGGCCGGGTCGGGAATTGTCCCTTTCGCAGCGGGCATCAGCACTCAAGGCCAACCTGTAGCCAACGATCCCGCCCTCCGCTCCGACGCACCGACCACCTCACCAGGAGGCCACGTGCTCAGCAGCCGGACGCACCGCGCGTCCTCCGATCCGGAATCCGACATCGTCGTCATCGGGGGCGGGCCGGCGGGGCTCGCCGCCGCCCTCCACCTGAGCAGCGCCGGCCTCACCGTCACCGTCCTGGAGGCCGAGGAACGGATCGGCGGCCGGATGGCCACCGACCACCGCGACGGTTTCCGCCTCGACCGCGCCGCCCAGCTCCCGCTGCCCGACTCCCCGGACCTGCGGCGGCTGCCGCGCCCGCTGCCCGTGCGGCGTCTCACGGGCGGCGTCCTGCTGCGCGGCGCCGGGCACACGCAGCGGATCGGCGAGGTGGCCGGGCATCCCCGGCGCCCCGGACGTTCCGCAGCCGGGGACGGTCAGGCCGCCGACCACGGGTGGCTGCGGGCCGGCCTGACCGGTCCCGGCCGATGTCCCGACGCGCGCCCGGGCTCCCGGCCCGAGCCGACGGCCGCCGAGGCGCTCGCCGCCCGCGCGATCCCCCGCCGCATAGCCGAGGGGGCCCTGCGCCCCCTCCTCACCGCGCTGCTCCACGACGCCGAGCTGGCCACGTCGAGCCACGTCGGGGACCTCGCGCTGCGCGCGTTCGCCCGGTGCGGGCTGTCCCTGCCCGCCGGGGGTGCCGCCGTGCTGCCCGAGCTGCTCGCGGCCGGTCTGCCACCGGGCTCGGTCCGTACCGGCGTGCGGGCGGAGTCCGTGGCGACGACGGCCGTACGGACACGGGACCACGGCACGTTCCGCTGCCGCGCCGTGGTCGTGGCCACCGGCGCCGAGGCCGCCGCGCACCTGCTGCCGGGGCTGCGGGTGCCCGGCTTCCGCCCGGTCACCGTGCTGCACCACGCCGCCGAGGGCACGCTGCCGCCCGGCGCCACGCTGATCGTGGACGCGGCCGGGCGCGGGCCCGTCTCGCACACCCTGGCGGTGTCGGCGGCCGACCCCTCACGGGCCCCCGCCGGGCGGACGCTGGTGACGTCGGTGGTGCTCGGCGCGCGGGCCGGCGAGCCGGCCGAGCTGCTGGACAAGGCGGCCAGGCCGCAGCTGAGCGAGATGTACGACACGGCGGCCGACGACTGGGAGCTGCTGGCCGCGCACCACGATCCCCACGCGGTGCCGGCCGTGCCGCCGCCGTACGCGGGGGTCCGTCCGGTGCGGCTGCTGGACGGGCTCTACATCTGCGGCGACCACCGGGACACGCCGGGGCCGGCGGGCGACCTGGCCTCGGCCCGGCGGGCCGCGGCGGCGCTGCTGGCCGACGCGCGGATCCGTCCGGCCGCCCCGGCGGCCCGGTAACGGGCGGGGTCGTCGTCACGCGAGGGCGGCGACCTTCTCCCGGTACGCGCGCACGGCCGCCGCGTCGCGGAACGGCTCCAGGCGCCGTTCGAAGTCCTGGAGATACTCGTGGGCGCGGACCGAGCGCATCTCGGTGGCCTGCTGCGCGGCCTCCGCGGCGAGCGCGCACGCCTGGTCGACGTCGCCGAGACCGAGCCTCGCGCAGGCCAGGACCACCCGGCAGAACAGCCTGCTGCGGGCGTGCGCCGGGCTGCGGAGCTGGAGCGAGCGCTCCGCGTGCCGGGCCGCCGCGCGGTACTGCTGGAGGTCGCGGTGGCAGTGCCCGAACTCGTCGGCGAGCTGCGCCTCGTCGAAGAACCTGGCCCACGGCGGCGCGTCCTCGCCCGGCCGCGCGGACTCCAGGGCGCGCTCGGCCCTGGCGAGAGCGGCGGTACAGGAACGGACCTCCCCGAGCAGACCGTGGCCGCGTGCCTCGACGGCGTGCAGCAGGGCCTGGACGACGGGCGCGACCGAGCTGGCCATGCCCTGCTGGGCGACGCGGGCGAGCTGCACGGCTTCCCGGCCGTGCCCCAGGTAGACCGCCTGCCGGCTCATGGAGACCAGCACATAGCTGCCGTAGCCGCGGTCGCCGGCCGCCTGGGCCAGCCGCAGCGCCTGCACGAAATAGCGCTGGGCCAGGCCGTGCGCGGCGATGTCGTACGCCGTCCACCCGGCGAGCCGGGTGAGGTCGGCGGCTGCGGCGAACAGCCGGCGGCCGGTCTGCTCGCCGTAGCTGCCGCGCAGCATCGGCTCCAGCTCGTGCTCCAGGTAGCGCACCAGCGCCTGGCGGGCATGGCCGCCGCCGTACGCCTGGTCGAGGGTGCGGAAGAGGTCGGCGACCGAGCGGAGCGCCGCGATGTCGCTGGAGGTGACGCGCTGTCCCGGTCCGCGTTCGACGCGGTCGAGCTGGCCCGCCCTGGCGGGCAGCGGGCCGGGGCGGGGCTGTCTCTTTATAAACATCTCCGAGCCCACGAGACCGCCAGAAATCTCGTAAGCCGTCTTTTTCTTGCAGGACATATACTGAGTGAATTTATAGCTGTTACACTTGCTTCTGGTGTTTTGACGGTCTCTAATGATGAGTCGCGTCTTATCCTTTTCGTAGTCGGCTCCGGTCGTGGATCAGTGGCCGGGGGGCGCGTGGGCCGCGACATGGGCCGGAGCGGGGTGCGCGGTGGTGTGCGGAACGGGGTGGCCCGGGGCCGGAGGCCCGGGCGGCCCGTCGCCGCCCTCGGCGGGGTCGCCGCGCGCGACGCGCTCGTCGGGCCGCCCGATGAGCCAGTCCCGGCTGGGGACGACGAGTCCGGCCGGGGTGAACGCGATCTTCCGCAGCTCCGCGTAGCTCCCGGAGTCCTTGCGCCACAGCCCGGCCACGATGTCCACCGCCTCCGCCGGGCTGGCGGCGAACTCCAGGCCCGCGTACACCGGGGCGCACGCCTCCAGGCCGAGGTCCTGCGCGGAGAGCCGGCGGCCGAGGCGCCGGGTGAACACTTCGGCGATGAGGGCCGGGGTGGTGCCGCGCGGGCGCTGACCGCGCAGCCAGCGGGTGACCGACGTCTTGTCGTACCGGAGGTCGAGGCCGTGTTCGAGGCCGAGCTGATCGACGCGCCTGGCCAGCCCGGCGTGGGAGAAACCCGCTTCGGCGATGAGGGCGGCGAGCTGGCGGTTCGGGGTGCGCGGAGGGGGGGACTGCGTGGCGGAGGCCGGGCCTCCGGGTCGTTCCGTGGACATCGGCGATGCGGTCTCCTGCCTTACGGCTGTGCGGCTGGAACGGCGCGAATGTAACGGTCCTGCCCGGTTTCGTCGGCCCCTGGACGAAGGATTCATCCATATGTGTGAGGTCGGGGGCACCGGAGGATTGGCGGACCGCGGGCTTAGAGTGGGGGCGACACTCGGTACAGAGCGTTTGTGCGAAAAGAAGGAGCAGTCGCGTGAGCGAGCTGCGGTTTGTGCATCTGGGGTTCGGCGCTGAGGCCGTGGAGTACCACGAGGCGTGGCAGGAGCAGCGGCGGGTCCACACGGCCCGGTTCGCGGACGAGATCCCGGACACGTGTCTGCTGCTGGAGCACCAGCCGGTCTACACGGCCGGTCGCCGGACGGAGGACAGCGAGCGTCCCTTGGACGGCACCCCGGTCATCGATGTGGACCGGGGCGGGAAGATCACCTGGCACGGTCCGGGGCAGCTCGTCGGGTATCCCATCGTGAAACTCCCCCGTCCGGTGGATGTGGTGGCGCACGTGCGCCGGCTGGAGGACGCGATCATCCGCGTCTGTGCCGAGCTGGGGCTCGCGACGACGCGGGTCGAGGGGCGCAGCGGCGTGTGGGTGCTGGGGGAGAGCGCCGACGGCGGTGACCGGGGCACCTTCGGCGGTCTGGCGCTCGACTTCGATCCCCGGCTGCACGACGAGGAGTTCGACCCCCGGATGAGCGGCCCGGAGTACGCCCCGTCGAACGCCGGGCAGCGCGGCGAGGACCGCAAGCTGTGCGCGATCGGCATCCGGGTGGCCAAGGGCGTCACGATGCACGGCTTCTCGCTCAACTGCGATCCGGACAACACGTGGTTCGACCGCATCGTGCCCTGCGGGATCCGGGACGCGGGCGTCACGTCGCTCTCCCAGGAGCTGGGCCGGAGGGTGACGGTCGCGGAGGTGCTGCCGGCGGTGGAGAGGCACCTGGGCGAGGTGCTGGGCGCGTCGGTGCCGCTGCCGCGCGCGGTATGAGACCCGGGTGTGAGGGGCCGGGCGTGAGGGGCCGGGCGTGAGGCCGAGGCCCGTCCCGGGCTCGCAAACAGAGGCGTACGCTGGGGTTCGCCGAGGATTCGCAAGTGGTAGGTAGGGAGCCGGACGTGTCCGCTGTCGCGCCAGACGGCCGCAAGATGCTTCGTCTTGAGGTCCGGAACAGCCAGACCCCGATCGAGCGCAAGCCCGAGTGGATCAAGACGCGGGCGAAGATGGGCCCGGAGTACCAGGCGTTGCAGGGCCTGGTGAAGCGGGAGGGTCTGCACACCGTCTGCCAGGAGGCCGGCTGTCCCAACATCTTCGAGTGCTGGGAGGACCGGGAGGCCACGTTCCTCATCGGCGGCGAGCAGTGCACCCGGCGC
Organism: Streptomyces specialis; assembly: GCF_001493375.1. Lineage (GTDB taxonomy): Bacteria > Actinomycetota > Actinomycetes > Streptomycetales > Streptomycetaceae > Streptomyces > Streptomyces specialis. The sequence continues at coordinate 131,839 of NZ_LN929894.1, read as the reverse complement.
TGCGACTTCTGCCAGATCGACACGGGCAGGCCCGCCGCGTTCGACCGCGACGAGCCGCGCCGGGTGGCGGAGTCGGTGCGGCAGATGGAGCTGCGGTACGCGACGATCACGGGCGTGGCGCGCGACGACCTCGCGGACGGTGGCGCGTGGCTGTACGCGGAGACCGTCCGCCGGATCCACGACCTGATGCCGGGCACCGGGGTGGAGCTGCTGATCCCCGACTTCAACGCGGTGCCGGAGCAGCTCGCGGAGGTCTTCTCGTCCCGGCCGGAGGTGCTGGCGCACAACGTGGAGACGGTGCCCCGGATCTTCAAGCGGATCCGCCCGGCGTTCCGGTACGAGCGGTCGCTGCGGGTGCTGACGCTGGCCCGTGAGGAGGGCCTGGTCACCAAGTCGAACCTGATCCTGGGCCTGGGCGAGACCCGCGAGGAGGTCAGCGAGGCGCTGCGCGACCTGCACGGCGCGGGGTGCGAGCTGATCACGATCACCCAGTACCTGCGGCCGACGCCCCGGCACCACCCGGTGGAGCGGTGGGTGAAGCCGGAGGAGTTCGTGGAGCTGCGCGAGGAGGCCGAGGAAATCGGCTTCGCGGGCGTGCTGTCGGGGCCGCTGGTCCGTTCGTCGTACCGGGCGGGCCGGCTGTACCAGCAGGCCGTCGAGCGGCGGGCGGCCGGGGAGCCGGGAACTTCCACCGGTTTTGACCGTCAGGTCATCGGCCGGTAATACCGTTCGACAACGATAAGGGCACGTCGTCCGATCGCGGTCGACCCGCCTGGGGAGGGGGCTGGCCATGCAGTTCGTCAGTCCGGCACGTCCGACCGTGACCGGCACGCTGCGGGCTCTGGAAGAGGCGTTGCTGCGGCGGGGTCACCGTACGGCCGTGCGGAACGCGTGGGCCGCGGTCCAGGAGGACCGCGCCCGCGCGGAGAGCCGCGCCGAGGCCGAACGGGCGCTGCTGGCGGTGGGCCCGGGGGCTCCGGCCGGTGCGAGGCGGGGCTCCACCGCCCCGTAGACTTGCCGCATGGCGAGGAAGGAAAAAAAGGAACAGGATTCCGAGAACCCGGGGCGGCTCAAGCAGATCGCCCTGACCTACAAGATGACCCGGCGGGGCGACCGCTGGATCGGGTGGGTCCTCTCGGCAGTCGGCCTGGGCACGTTCGGTGTGGTCCTCGCCATCGGTTTCGCGATCGGGCACCCGGTCTATCTGGGCATCCTTGGGGTGCTGGTCGCCCTGCTGACGACGGCGATCGTCTTCGGCCGCCGTGCCGAGCGCGCGGCGTTCAGCCAGATGGAGGGCCAGCCGGGCGCCGCCGCGGCGGTCCTGGAGAACATGCGCCGGGGCGTGGCGTTCACCCCGGCGGTGGCGATCAACCGCAACCAGGACGTGGTGCACCGCGCGGTCGGCAAGTACGGCGTGGTGCTGATCGGTGAGGGCAACCCGAACCGGCTGCGGACCCTGATGGCCGCCGAGAAGCGGCGGATGAACCGGGTGGTGTCGGACGTCCCGGTCCACGACATGATCATCGGGAACGGCGAGGGTCAGGTGGAGCTCAAGAAGCTCCGCTCGAAGATCCTGAAGCTCCCCCGGGTCCTGCCGGGCGCGCGGGTGACCGAGGTCAACGACCGGCTCCGGGCGATGGGCGACCTGATGAACAACCTGCCGCTCCCGAAGGGCCCGATGCCGAAGGGACTGCGGATGCCGAAGGCCCAGCGCCGGGGCCGCTGACCACGGCTCCCCCGCCGCCGCGCTTGGAAGCACCAGAACGCCGCACCGCCCGCCCGTCCCCGCCCGGGGAGGGCGGGCGGCGGCGTTCGCAGGGCGGCGCGTCAGGCGCGGACCTGCACCGCGCCGCTGAAGCGGTCGTGCAGACCGCGGCTGTCGCGGTCCCAGATCAGGGGCGGCAGCAGCAGGGCGATCAGGAGCGTCCGCAGCACCGCGCGGGGGAAGCTGAGGCGACGGCCGCTGAGGTGCACCACGCGGATGCCGAAGATCCGCTTGCCCGGGGTCATCCCCACGGTGCCGACCGTGAGGGCCACCATGACGGTGAAGACCAGCAGGGTCCAGTTCGGGACGTCGGCCGCCCGGCCTTGAGCGAGCAGACCGTATGCGATCAGCGAGCACATGCCCCAGTCGAGGAAGATCGCGGCGACACGTCGGCCGAACGGCGCGATCGAGCCGGGTCCTTCCTCCGGCAGACCGAGGCGTTCGCCCCGATAGCCGAAGTCCACCCCCATTTCTTCGGCCGCCGCGCGGGGACCCGAGAGCCACGAACCGATTGCCTGCCGCATGTCCACGCTCCCACGGTATCGCGGTCACCCGCCCGGCCCCTCACCGGTATCAGATGAGAAGTCCGGTTAACATCAGCGAAACAAGTGGGTCACGCTTGAGAAATGGCACCTCTTTAGGGTCGGCCCCGGCAGGCCCACGCACTGGTGGGCCGTTCCCGAGCTGCGCTTCCCGCCCCCGCACGGGTCGGGACTAGGAGGACGATCGGATGTTCCAGAACGCCGACGAGATCAGTCAGTACATCGCGGACAACGACGTCAAGTTCATCGACGTCCGGTTCTGCGACCTGCCGGGCATCATGCAGCACGTCACCGTGCCGGCCGAGAGCTTCGACCCGGCCGAGAGCCTGATGTTCGACGGCTCGTCGATCCGTGGCTTCCAGGCCATCCACGAGTCCGACATGGCGCTCGTCCCGGACCTGTCCACCTCGCGGGTGGACCCGTTCCGCAAGGACAAGACCATCAACATCAACTTCTTCATCCACGACCCGATCACGGGTGAGGCGTACAGCCGTGACCCGCGGAACGTGGCGAAGAAGGCCGAGGCGTACCTCGCCTCCTCCGGCATCGCGGACACCGCCTACTTCGGGCCCGAGGCCGAGTTCTACGTCTTCGACGACGTGCGCTTCGAGACGAAGTCCAACGCGGGCTACTACTACATCGACTCCGTCGCGGGCGCCTGGAACACCGGCGCCATCGAGGAGGGCGGCAACCGCGGCTACAAGGTCCGCTACAAGGGCGGCTACTTCCCCGCCCCGCCGGTGGACCACTTCGCCGACCTGCGCGCCGAGATGTCCCTGGAGCTGAGCGCGGCCGGTCTGCACGTCGAGCGGCAGCACCACGAGGTCGGCACGGCCGGCCAGGCCGAGATCAACTACCGGTACAACACGCTGCTCGCCGCCGCCGACGACCTGATGCTGTTCAAGTACATCATCAAGAACGTCGCGTGGCGCAACGGCAAGACCGCCACCTTCATGCCCAAGCCGATCTTCGGTGACAACGGCTCCGGCATGCACGTCCACCAGTCGCTGTGGCAGGGCGGCACGCCGCTCTTCTACGACGAGCAGGGCTACGCCGGGCTGTCGGACACCGCCCGCTACTACATCGGCGGCATCCTCAAGCACGCGCCGTCGCTGCTGGCGTTCACCAACCCGACGGTGAACTCGTACCACCGCCTGGTCCCCGGCTTCGAGGCCCCGGTCAACCTGGTCTACTCGCAGCGGAACCGCTCGGCGGCCATGCGTATCCCGATCACCGGCTCGAACCCGAAGGCCAAGCGCGTCGAGTTCCGCGCCCCGGACCCGTCCTCGAACCCGTACCTGGCGTTCGCTGCGCTGCTGTTGGCCGGTCTGGACGGCATCAAGAACAAGATCGAGCCGGCCGAGCCGATCGACAAGGACCTGTACGAGCTGGCCCCCGAGGAGCACGCCGAGCTGCCGCAGGTCCCGACCTCCCTGCCGGCCGTCCTGGAGGCGCTGGAGCAGGACAACGAGTACCTCCAGGCCGGTGGCGTCTTCACGTCCGACCTGATCGAGACGTGGATCGACTTCAAGCGGGAGAAGGAGATCGCCCCGATGCAGCTCCGGCCGCACCCGCACGAGTTCGAGCTGTACTTCGACGTGTGAGCCGGCGCCGTCACGAGCGTCGTCACGGATGACCTGAGCCCCGCCGCCCTCCCGCACCGGGAGAGCGGCGGGGCTCCGTGCCGTGCGGGGTGGTCAGTCCATGTCATCCGGGGGGCCGGCGTCGAGGTCGAGTTCGATGCCGAAGTCCTCGCCGGTGGCGAAGGAGCTGATCAGGGAGGTCAGCGGGCCGCAGTTCTCCAGGGGGGCGATGTCGTACGTGCCGCTCAGGTGGCCGCCGGTCTCCGGGACGAACGGCTGGTCCTCGGGGGACCACAGGTCGATGATCGTGGGCTCCGACGCCCGGCAGTCGGGGCCGCCGCCGACGACGATGCCGCGGATCTCGATCCGGGGGATGCGGATCTCCGTCGGCGTGGTGCCGGCGAGGCGCCCGTCCGCGAAGGTGCCGGTGGTCGTGCCGGTGTCGAACTCGGCTTGGGCCGTGACCGGCAGGACGCCGAACGCCGTGAGGGTGGCGGTCGTCGGGAGCAGCGTCGACTCGCCCTGGACGGTGCCCGTGGCGTCGTCGAAGCGCAGCTCGATGTCCCCGGTGACCGTCTCGCCCTCCTCGCCGGGGCGGAGGTGGACGGCGCCCTCCAGGGCGTAGCTGTAGGTGCCGGGCTCGGCCGGGCCGAGCTCCCAGTGCGCCAGCCGGTTGTCCTGGCCGGGCGCGACGGAGCAGGCCAGCGGGGCCGGGTCGCCCGCGATCGGGTAGCCGCCGGTGTCGAGCAGCGGCAGGGACAGGGCGAAGTCCTCGGCGGTGATCGTGTACTCGCCCGCTTGGGTCACCGAGAGGCTCGGTGACCAGGCGGCGGCGTCGAAGGAGAAGTCGTCCGTCGACGCGTCGACCGTGTACGGCAACGACAGGGGGAGCGTCAGGCCGGGCGCGGTGAAGGCGAGGTCTCCGGTGCCGGCTCCCTCCCCGAACCCGCCGACGACGGCGTCGCGCAGCGCCTGCCGGGTGGCCGCGTCGAACGTCCAGTGGGTCGCGACCTCGAAGGACCGGATCTGCTGACCGACCGGGACCGTCGGCGGCAGATCGGTGGTGAACTCCACCTCGACGGTGCGCTCCCCCACCCGGGGCACATCGCAGACGTAGTCCAGCGTCAGGGCCACCGGATCGGCGGAGGCCGGGGTGCTCGTCCCGGCCACCAGGGCACCGCCCAGCAGGGCGGTGCCGGCGACCACCGTCACCGCTCTCCGCCGTCTCGTTCTCTTCGCGCCGACGTCCACGTGCTGTCCCTCTCTCTCGACCGGAGGAGAGCGGAAGACAATGAAACGCACGCGGTCCCCACCCCCCGTTTCCCAGGCGAAGCTAGGTGCGCCGTTTGCGGTGGTCAAGGCATGATCCGCCGATTCTCCCGAACGGAGCCGGTGGCGCGGCGGGATGCGGCCTCGGTGAGTAATTTCCCCCCGGGGCCGGGCCGTTGGCGGGTCGTGGCCGGGCGCGTCGTCAGGCGGAGAACGGCGTCTCCAGGTCGCTGTCCTCCTGGCGCGGTCGGGCCGGTGGCGGGGCGGCGTGGGTTCTGGCGTCGGCGGAGCAGGGGTCGCACAGCGCGGTGATCCACGAGCCGTGCTGGCCGCCGCGGAAGCGGGGGCGGCCGGGCGCCCCGCACATCTCGCAGGTCCGGCCGGAGGCTATCTCCGCCTCGTCGGTGAGCAGGGCGGCGGCGTCCGCCCAGTGCCCGTCGAAGTAGCCCTGCTCGTCGAAGCGGTCGGCGACACAGATCCGCAGCCCCCCGAGGTTCCGCTCGCAGGACTCGACCCGGTAGTCCGGGGCGAGGGCGAGAAGCCGCTGATGAAGCCTTTCCAGCAGGGTGGCCCAGCCGGGGCCCACGGTGGGGGCCCAGGCGGGAAGCTGCCGGTCGTTCGGGGGCGTGCCAGTCATGGTCACATCTTCGCCGGGGGGTCTGACAGTCCCGCTCCGGGCGGTCGAGCGTCCGTTTCCTCCCGCCGAGCCGGGGCAGCCGAGTCGGGGACACCGGGCTGGGACGGAGGCGGGAGCGGACATGGGCGCATCGGCGGCGATACGCGGTATGAGAGGCCGGACCGCGGGGCGGGGAGCCGCCCGGCGGGCGGCGAACAGCGGTGCCATGGGCGCGGCGGCCCGTTCGGGGCTGGCGGCGCGCGGCGTGCTCTACCTGCTCGTCGGGCTGCTGGCGCTCCAGGTCGCGTTCGGCAGCGGCGAGCAGGCCGACCGGGGTGGCGCGCTGCGCGGGCTGTCGGACAAGCCGCTGGGGAGCTTCCTGATCTGGGCCGTGGCGATCGGGCTGGTGGGAATGGCCCTGTGGCGGCTGTCGGAGGCGCTGTTCGGCGCGGCGGGGCCGGACGGGCACAAGGCGCGCAAGCGGCTCCTGTCGGCGGGGCGGTGCGTGTTCTACGGCGTCGTCGCGTACTCGGTGCTGTCGTACGCGGCGGGTGAGCAGGGCAGCGGCAGCGGGTCCAGTGACAAGCAGTCCGAGGACGTGACGGCCGAGGTGCTGGGCATGCCGGGCGGGCAGTGGCTGGTGGCGGCCGGCGGGCTGGTGATCGCCGGGACCGGGGTGTGGATCGCCCTGCGGGCGGTGCTGCGCAAGTACCGCAAGCATCTGCGGCTGTCCGCGATGCCGCGCGGGGTCCGGCGCGGGGTCGATGTCCTGGGCGTCGGGGGCGGCGTGGCGCGCGGCGTCTTCTTCGCCGCGGCGGGCGGCTTCGCGGTGGCGGCGGCGGTGGACTACGACCCGGACCGGGCCAAGGGCATGGACGACACGCTGCGCTCCTTCGCCGAGACCCCGGCGGGCCCGTGGCTGCTGGTGGCGATCGCCGTCGGACTGGCGCTGTTCGGCCTCTTCTCCTTCGTGGAGGCCCGCTGGCGCGAGGTGTGACCCGGCGGCCGAGTCGCTGCCCGGCACGGTGTTCTCCGCCCTCCGCGACGGGGGCCGGGTCGATGAGCCGGGCGATGGGCGGCCGAACTCGGCGTCGCCGCCCCGTAGTCGCGCGGCCCGGGGGTCAGATCCCGTCGAACTGCCACCAGGTGCCCGACTGCCAGTTCCGGCCCGTCCACGCCTCGCGCTCCGCGCGGCCGGGGTCGTCGGCCGGGTGGGGGTCGTCGGGGGTGAGGATCATCGTGGTGCGGGCGCCGGTCATGTAGCCGGGCCAGTCGGGGAGGCCGTCGGCGGCCGGGGGGTGGCCGGTGGCGAAGGCGCCGAACGCCTCGTGGAGCAGGGCGGCGAGGCCGGTGCCGCCCTGCCAGATCGCGGTGCCGTCCGAGCCGTGGGCGGCGTGGAGTTGGCCGGCGAGGAAGTCGAACCCGGGGGCCAGGCCGGTGAACGGGCCGTCGTAGCGGGAGCGCCAGACCGGGGCGTGGGCGGACTGCGCGTCGGCCAGGCGGGTGGTGGGGACGCCGTAGCGTTCGTCGGACATCACGGCCAGGCGCAGGGCCGTGGGGTCGGGGCGGGGCGCGGCGTAGGCGGCGAGGATCTCGTCGCGGCCGGTGGGCCCGAAGTACTCGGTGAGGACCCGGTCGGTCTGCTCGTCCGCGTCCGGGACGGCGAGTTGGTAGAGGGCCGACTCGTCGGCGCAGCTCTGGGCGAGGAGCGGGACGCCGGCCGCGGAGCCGGCGGCGATGGCGCGCAGCGGGTGGGTGGTGAGGGCGAGGCCGTCGATGGCCGGGCGCCAGATCCAGGAAGCGCGCAGGCCGCTGCCGATGGCCGTCTGGGCGGCGAGGATGTCGGTGGCGGGCACCGCGCGGAGGCGGTCGGGGGTGGTGCCCAGGTGGCGCAGGAGCCGGCGGGCCAGGCGGGCGGCCTGTTCCGGGGGGGCGACGTGGTCGGCGCCGCCGCTGGAGGAGGCGGCGCGGTGGATCATGCCCCGGGGCAGCGGGGAGGCGAGGGGGTTGGCGACGGCCTTGGCGCCCGCCGACAGGCCGTAGACGGTGATCCGGTCGGGGTCGCCGCCGGAACCGGCGATGTTCTCGCGTACCCAGCGCAGTGCGGCGGCCTGGTCGTGCAGGCCGTGGGCGCCGGTGTGCTCCTCGCCCTCCACGGCGAGGAACCCCAGTGCCCCGAGACGGTAGTTGAAGGTGACGACGACGAGGCCGTGGTCCCGGGCGAACGCCGCGCCGTCACCGGCCATGTCGGTGCCGCTGCCGCTCTGGTAGCCGCCGCCGTGCACCCACAGCAGCACCGGCCGCCCCGAAGCCCCGGCCGGGGCCGTGACGTTGAGGTACAGGCAGTCCTCGGACGGCGGGGGCGGTTCTGGCTCTTATACACCACTTACGCTGCCGACGCAGAGGGTGGCGGGGCACTGGGCGGTGTGGGCCGTCCACGGCGAAGCCGTCGCCGAGGGGGCGGACGGCGGTGACGGTGGTGAGGGGGTGGATCTCGGCGCCGCCGCGTTCGGCGAGGTGGAGGTAGTTCTCGTTGAGGGTGTTCTTGGCGCCGGGGCGGCAGCCGGTCAGGCACGCGCCGCACTCGGAGCGGGCGTGGCGGGACGGGCCCGCGCCCCCCAAGGACGGGTCGGGCGCCGGGGGTCCCGGCGCCGCGGGGACGGTGCCGTCGGCGTCCCGGCCGTCGCCGAAGAAGACGCCGACCGGGGCGGGGCGGAACGTGCCGCCGTAACCCAGCTTGTCCGCCGCGTCCTTGAGGTGGGCGTCGGCCGCCTCGACGGCCGGGTTGGCGCGCACCCCGAGCATCCGCCGCGCCTGGTCGTAGAACGGGGCGAGTTCCTCCCGCCAGTCGGTGATGTGCCCCCATTGGCGGTTGCGGAAGAACGCGTCCGGCGGCACGTACAGCGAGTTGCCGTAGGTGAGCGAGCCGCCGCCGACGCCCGCGCCGGCCAGGACGACCGCGTCGGGGAGCACGTGGACGCGCTGGACGCCGTAGAGCCCGAGGGCCGGTGCCCACAGGTAGTTCCGTATGTCCCAGGAGTCCTGGGGCAGTTCGTCGCGGCGGAAGCGGCGTCCGGCCTCCAGCACCGCGACCCGGTATCCCTTCTCGGTGAGCCGCAGCGCGGTGACCGCCCCGCCGAATCCCGAACCGACCACCACGACGTCGTAGTCGTACGCCCTGTCCGCCGCGCTCATCGTCAGCCCCGCAGGGACGAGACGAGGGCGGCCATGCCGTGCGGCAGGGCCCTGGCCAGGGAGGGTTCGGCCGCGAAGCGGGTGATGTGGGCGCCGGTGGTGTGGGCGGTGCGGTTGGCCACGGACCAGGCGCTGGCTCTTATACACCTGGTGACTGAGTGTCTCGATTACTGGGTGTGTGGTGGGTCATATCCGCCTCATTTGTTTTTTTTTTTTTTTCAAGAAGAAGACGGCATACGAGATTTCTGCCTGTCTCGTGGGCTCGGAGAGGTGTATAAGAGCCGGGACGGGTCCCGGCTCGGCCGGGCGCGGGCCCGGGACGGGGGGAACCGCCGGGACGGGCAGCAGCGGCAGGCGCAGCGCGCCGAAGGCGGTGGCCGGGACGGCGGGGTGGGCCGGCGGCACGGCCGGGACGCGGCGGTACGGCTGGTGTTGCGCGGGGCGCGGGTCGGGCTCGCCCTTGTTGGGCCACATCGCCATGGCGCGTTCGGCCTGCGCGGTGATGGTGAGGGCGGGGTTGACGCCGAGGTTGGCGGAGACGGCGGCGCCGTCCACGACGCTGATGCCGGGGTGGCCGTAGAGGCGGTGGTAGGGATCGACGACGCCGTGCTCGGGGCTGTCGCCGATGACGCAGCCGCCGAGGAAGTGGGCGGTCACCGGGATGTCGGCGACCTCGCTGAGGAAGCTGAACGGGTAGCCGCCGACCGACGCGGCCAGTGCCTTCGCGGCGTCCTGGGCGGCGGGGATCGAGGTGGGGTTGGGGTTTCTTATACCCATCTGGTGCCGACGCCGAGGAGGAGAGTGTAGAAGCCGTATGTCGCAGTCGCGCGGGGCAGGGGGTGGAACGGGCCCCGCACGACGGTGCGTTCGACCTGCTCGGGGTCGAGCAGCAGGGCGTTGTGGACGACGCCGATGCCGCTGCCGACGTCGTGGATGTCGTGGCCAGGGTAGGCGCCCCAGGTGGCGCGGGGCAGGGCATAGCCCACGCCGACCCAGCAGTTGACGGCGACGGTGCCGTACCGCAGGCGGGAGACGGCCGCGTCGAGGCCGCTGCCCAGCGAACGGAGCGTGGCGGGGTCGGCGATGAGCCCGGCGCCCAGAGTGCCGTAGAGCCGGTCGTTGCAGAAGTCCACGGCGTTGTCGAGGAATTCGCCGGCGGTGGCGCCGGGCAGCCGGGTGACGCCGAGCACCGGGCCGAAGTACTCGGTGGAGAACGCCGGTTCGTCCGGGTCGGTGGCGTCCAGGCGGGGCAGCAGGGTCCGGCGCACGGCCGGGTCGCCGCCGAACAGCTCGGCGCCGGGGTGGGTTTCGACGGCGGCGCGCTGCCGGTCGGCGGCCCCGGGGTAGTAGCCGGGCCGGGCGGGGGCGTCGCGCAGCGCGTGGCGCAGGTGGTCGAGGAACCGGTCGGCCTGCGGCCACCGTTCGGGCAGGACCAGGATCTGGGAGGCGATGCAGTTGAAGCCGGAGTTGTGCAGCCGCTGGGTCGCCACGTGCCGCGCCTGCCGCCGCAGCGTGGCGTCGCTCCACCGGCCGGGCAGGACGACGACCGGGCCGACGCCGCCGAGTTCGCTGGTGATGGGCTTGTCGATCAGCGGGGTCCGGGGCGTGCCCGGCTCCGGGGTGCCGGGGCCGAAGACGATCGCGTCGTGCGTCTGGCGGCTGCCGGTGATGTGGATGGTGTCCACGTCCGGGTGGCCGACGAGGCGGGCGCCGGTCTCCGCGCCGCCCGTGGTGATGCGGACGAACCCGCGTTCGGTGAAGGCCGCGAAGACGCGGGCGAGGATCGGCGCGAGGTAGTCGTTGACCGGGTTGAGCTTGATCATCACGACCGCGCCGTCCTGGTACAGCTTGGCCAGCGCGTCCAGCGGGGGGATGGAGTTGACGTTGCCCGCGCCCAGCACGAGCCCCACCTCGCCGGCCCGGCCCCGGTCGCGCAGCGCGGCGCCGGCCGCCCCGGCGGCCTGTTCGGCGGTGACGCCGGGCCGCAGCCACACCTCGCCGCTGTAGCCGAGCAGCGTCAAGTCCCGTGCGGTGAACGGGAAGACGCGCACCGCGACCCGCCCGTCGGGGAGTTGGCGGAGCTTGGCGTCGTCCAGCGGGCTGCGGCCGGTCTCCAGCCGGAACAGCGTCTGCTCCAGCGCGGCGACGGCGGCGAGCAGCGCGTACGGCCCGCTCATCCACTCCTCCCCCGCCGCCGGGCTGCCGGGGTCGATGCCCTTGCCCCGGCAGGAGGCGGCCACCCACTCCTCGGCGACCTCGGCGGTGGCCTCGTACACAGTGCGCAGCAGCCGCCGCTTGTCGGCCGTCGGGGTGGTGATCCAGTCACGGGCGTGGGCCCGCAGCACGGTGAGGTCCAGGTCGAGCACGTCCAGATCGGTCACGGCAACTCCCTTGTCCGCCGGAGAATGCCGTAACGGTAGAGCCAGGTGGTCCGGTCGCGCGATGGGCGGTCGCCCAGGAAGCGGGGGGCCCGTTGTGCGGGCGGGAAGGCGCGGCCGTACCGTTCGGGCATGGAGCCGACGGCTCCGGCGACGGCCGTGCTGATCGAGCGCGTCGCCGGTCAGATCCTCGACGACGTGGACGCCCTGCTGCCCGAGATCGACCGGGCGATCTTCAAGGTCGCGCCGGTGCTGGCCGACGATCCGACGCTGGCGGCGGAGAGCCGGGCCAGCAGCCGGGCCAACGTGCTGCGCTGGCTGACCGCGATGCGGCGCCACCCCGGCGAGCAGCCGTCCGACGACCCGCTGCCGGAGACCCTGGACCTGGCGCGGACGCTGCTGCGGCGCGGGGTCGATCTTCAGGCGCTGGTCCAGTCGTACCGGGCCGGGGTGTATGTGGCGTGGCGGCAGTGGATGGACGTCGCGGTGGCCACCGTGGAGGACCGGGGGGCGCTGGTGGACCTGCTCCAGGCGTCGTCCGCGCTGATGTTCGGCTATGTGGACGACATGCTGGGCGCGGTGCTGGCCCGGATGGAGGAGGAGCGGGCGGGGCTGCTGACCGGCGCGCTGGCGCGGCGCGCCGAGACCGTGCGGCTGCTCCTGGACGGCGCGCCCATCAGCGCCGAACGGGCCGGGCGGCGGCTGGACCACGACCTCGCGGCCCGCCACCTCGCGGCGGTGCTGTGGACCGAGCCGCCCGGCGACGCGCACGGCGTCCTGGAGCAGGCCGCGACCGCGCTGGCCGTCGCCGCGCACGCGCGGCGCCCGCTGATGCTGCCCGCCGGGGCGTCGGCGCTGTGGGCGTGGATCGCGGTCCGCGAGGACCCGGACTGGGCGGCGCTGCGCGCCGCGCTGGAGGAGGCGGCGCCGCCGGAGGTCCGGGTGGTGCTCGGCCCGCCGCGCGCCGGGATCGCGGGCTTCCGCCGCAGCCACGCCGCCGCGGTGGCGGCCCAGCGGCTGCTGGCGGGCGTGCCGGGCGGGCAGCGGCTGACGGCCCATCACGAGGTCGAGGTGGCCGCGCTGGTCGGCCGGGACGAGGAGCAGATGCGGGAGTTCGTCGCCTCCGCGCTCGGCCCGCTCAGCGGCCAGGACCCGGCGCTGGGGCCGCTGCGGGACACCGTCCGGGTGTACCTGGAGGAGGGCGGCAACGCGCCGCGCGCGGCGCAGCGGCTGCTCACCCACCGGAACACGGTGCTGCATCGCGTCGCGCGGGCCGAGGCGCTGCTCGGCCATCCGGTCGCCGAGCGGCGCCTGGCGCTGTCCCTGGCGCTGGAGCTGGTCCACCGCCTCGGCGACCGCGCGCTGCCGCCGCCGGGCCCGGCGGACCGGGGGTGACCGCCTGGGAGCGGGTGGGGCCGTGCGTGGTAGGGTGGGCCGAACGTGTGGCACAGGGCCGCCGGTTGAGACCCAGGAGGTGAGTTTGATGGCTGTCGAGAAGACCGCTGCCTCGCGCAGCGCCCGGACCATCCTCACGTCCCGGGCCCCGGTCTGACACTCCACGTCCTGTTCTCGGGGCCCCTTTTCCCAAAGGGTCTCTCACCTTGAGTTCTCCGTCTTCATCCCCCTCTTCTTCTTCCTCTCCGCTGTCCGTCCACGGCTGGGACGACGTCCTGGAGAGCGAGTTCGCTCCCCACCGCGCCGCCGGCCTCGTACCGGCCCGGATCACGGGCGTGGACCGCGGTCTGTGCGACGCGGTCACCGACGACGGCCCGCTGCGGGCCGCGACCGCCGGGCTCGCCGCGTGCACCGGCGACTGGGCCGCCCTCGACCCCGGTACGGCGGGGCGCGAACCGCGGCTGGTGGCGCTGCTGCCGCGCCGCACGGCGATCGTCCGTTCCAGCGCCGCCCGGGACTCCCACGGCCAGGTCCTCGCGGCCAACGTGGACACCGTCGTGGTCGCCGTCTCGCTGGCCGTGCCGCTCGACGCCGGGCGGCTGGAACGGCTGCTCGCCCTCGCCTGGGAGAGCGGTGCCCGTCCCGTCGTGGTGCTGACCAAGACCGACCAGGCGGCCGATCCGGCCGAGGCGATCGCCGAGGCCGCCGCGGCGGCTCCCGGCGTCGAGGTGGTGGCCACCAGCGCGGTCACCGGCGAGGGCATGGACGCGCTCGCCGCCCTGCTCACCGGCACCGTCGTGCTGCTCGGCGCGTCGGGCGCGGGGAAGTCGACCCTCGGCAACGCGCTGCTCGGCGGCGGGACCCTCGCCACCGGCGAGGTCCGCGACCGGGACGGCAAGGGCCGGCACACCACCGTGCGGCGCGAACTGCTCCCGCTGCCGGGCGGGGGCGTCCTCATCGACACCCCCGGGCTGCGCGGCGTCGGACTGCACGACGCGGCGGACGGCATCGAGCAGGTGTTCGCCGAGATCGAGGAACTGGCCGGTGACTGCCGGTTCGCGGACTGCGCCCACGAGGCGGAGCCGGGCTGCGCGGTGCTGGCGGCGATCGCGTCGGGCGAGCTGCCCGAGCGCCGGCTGACGAGCTACCGCAAGCTGCTGCGCGAGAACGCCTGGGCGGCGGCCAGGACCGACGCCAGGCTCCGGGCCGAACGCACGGAACGGTGGAAGGCCATCCACCGCCACCAGCGGGCGACGTACCGCTTCCGCGAACGCCAGCGGTGAGACAGCGGTGAGGGGGCACCCGGCCGGGCCGGGTGCCCCCTCACCTGTCACGGGGTCATGCCGTCATGCCTTGTGTGTGGCTCCCTTGGCCTTCTTGGCCGCCTTCATCGCGGTCAGGGCTCCCGCGAGACCGAGGAGGAAGATCAGACCTCCGGTGATGAGGTTGCTGGCGATCAGCCGGGCGCCCGGATCGTCGGCGACGACCCACGGCGAGACCGCGAGCCAGGCACCCATCACCCACAGCGCGTGGCTCATGCCGTACATGCGCTCGGGCGCGCGGCTGAAGCCCAGGGCGAGCAGGGCCACGGCGATGCCCACGATCAGATTGCTGACGGTGAGGTCCGGGCGGTTGTCGTGGAAGTGCACGGCCCACGGAGAGATGGCGGCCCACAGGCCGGCCAGGAACAACGGTCCGTCGACGAACACCACGTCGCGCCCGCCCAGGATCCGCGAGTAGCGCTCGCGCATCTCCATCTCATCGGGGTGACCAGCGAGGTCCGCCCGTCGGCGGTGTGAGACCTCGGTCATTGCGACTTGCCTCCTTAGATCTGTTCATGGGCACTTTCCACTATGCACCTTTATGACCCATTTGGGTATTTCGCCGGAAAGTAACTCCGATCAACTGGTAATCTTCATTACATGCTTACTGAGAGAGAAAGAGACGAGCTGCGCGGCTGGGTCGCCGGGCGGCTCCCCGACGGGCTCTTCACCGAGCTGGTGGAGGTGACGGCCGACCGCGAGGAGATCACCGTCATCGGGCGGATTCCCGACCCCCAGGTCAGCCCCGGCGCCTCCGCCGTCGAACGCGAGGCGGCCCGCGAGGGCCGGGTCGCCGAGTTCCGCTCCCGCACCCGCGACGAGCGCTCGCACGTGGCGCGCTCCGCCGAACGCCGCTTCCGCCGGAAGGTGTCCTGGGGCGTGGAGTGCGGCGGGGAGCGGACGTTGTTCACCCATGTCGCCGCCCCGGTGATGACCCGGCTGCGCCAGCCGGAGCGCCAGGTCCTGGACACCCTCATCGCGGGCGGGGTGGCCCGCAGCCGCAGCGACGCGCTGGCCTGGTGCGTCCGCCTCGTGCGCCGGAACGCCGACGACTGGCTGACCGAGCTGCGGGACTCCCTCGCCCAGGTGGAGCGCGTGCGCTCCCAGGGACCGGACGCCGCCGCCCGCGACGACTGAACGGCGGGGCGGCGGCCCGGAGATCCGGCTACGGAACGTGCCCGTGGCATGTCCGTACGCCGTCGTACGGGGATACCGTGCGTTAGCGTTCTGGCATGCCACAACAGCGGGGTTCCCGGAGCCGGTTGACGGCCTCGGACTGGGCCGAGGCCGCGCTCGCCGCCATGCGCGAAGGGGGCGGCCTCAACGCCATCGCCATCGAGCCGATCGCCACCCGCCTGGGAGCCACCAAGGGCAGCTTCTACTGGCACTTCGCCAACCGCGAGGCGCTCGTCGAGGCCGCGCTCGCCCGCTGGGAACGGCTGCGCACCGAGGAGGTCGCCGCCGCCGTCGGCCCGGAGCCGGACCCGCGGGCGCGGATCCGGGAGCTGTACCACCGCGTGACCCGGGACGCGGCGCGGGACCCGACCGAACTGGCGCTGCTCGCCCACGCCGACCACCCGCGGGTGGCGGCGGTGATCAAACGGGTCACGACCCACCGGCTCGACTGCCTGTCCCGCCTCTTCCGCGACCTGGGACTGTCCGAGACGGAGGCCCGGTACCGCGGCCTCCAGGCGTACTCCGGCTACCTGGGACGGGCGCACCTCGCGCACAGCGTCCCCGACCTGCTGCCCCACGGCGAGGACGACCGGCGCTACCTGGACTCGGTCATCGACTCGCTCATCGGCACCCACCGGCCGGACGCGGACTCCGGAGCCGGCACCGATACCGGTGCCGGCTCCGGAAAAGGACCGGCTCCGGGACGGGACCCCTGATTTCCCTCGCCCGGAGCCGTCGCGTCCCCGCGAGGCCGCTCGCTCGGCCGAAGACGCGGGTGCCCCGAGGCCCGGGAGCGAAACAGGAACACTCCGAACGTGTCACCGCTCACACTCGTGTCGGCACGGCCCGGGCGGGTACCCGACAGGCTCCCGACGCGAGGAGGAAGCCATGCAACAGCGGGGCAGCGACCGTCTCAACGTCCACCGCGACGACGTCATGAAGCACGAGCTGCAAGGCATGCTGCGCGGTGATCACCCGACGCGGGCGGAGGAGTGGCGCGACCAGGAGCCGCCCGCCGAGGACGACCCCGATCTGGTCGACGGCCCGGTCCCGCCGCGCGGCGCGACGACCACGGAGGAGGCCGAGAACGAGGCGTTCCGCTTCGAGCTCGCCCGCCACCTGCGGCGCAGCGTCTTCCCCGCCGAGCGCGGGGAACTGCTGAGCGTCCTGTCGGAGACCCACGCCCCCGACCGGCTGGTCGAAACCGTCGAGGAACTGCCGCCCGGACACGCCTACGCCAACGTGCAGGAGGTGGCCGACGCGCTCGGCCGCAAACCGCGCGCCTGACACCGCCCCGGGGGCGGCGACCTTCCACACCGGGTCGCCGCCCCCGCGCGTGCGCCGTCACGGGCGCGAGCGGGTCGTATACGGCGGCCGGCCGCCGTCAGTCCGGCGCGGGGAGAGCGGCCTCCGCCGCGGCCAGGATCTCCGTCACGCGCACGCCGAACCGCACGTCGCACGGGTGGGGCTCGCCCGTGCGGACCGAGGCCACCAGGGCGTCCAGCGCGCGCAGCAGGGAGCCCACCGCGCCGCCCTCGCCGCGCTCCGGCAGGGTCGTGACGCCCGCCGCGCCGCGCAGCTCCGCCGTCACCGACGACGCCTGCGGCGGCACCGTGTGCGTCAGCGTCATCGTGCTCGACGCCCCCGACGCGTGGCGCAGCGCCAGGTGCACCATGTCACCGGGGCCGCGCGCCGCCGTGACGGAGGCGACGTCGCCCAGGGGCGGCAGCATCAGGGACAGCGTGTGAGGGCCGAGGTCCCACAGGGCGCCGCGCTCCCGCCGCCACGGGGAGTCCTGGTACCGGCTGGCGGAGCCGCCGAAGACCGGCGAGAACCAGTCGGCCCGCCCCGTCACCCAGCCGTCCGTGGCGCTCTGCGCCGCCACCCCCGCCGCCGACTCGGGGGCGAAGCGCAGCGTGAAGAACACCACCGACCCCCCCCCCGCCGCCGACACCGCGTCCGCCAGCGCGCGGGCCGCCGGCACCGACGTGGCGACCGGCTTGTCCAGCAGCAGATGGCCCCCGGCCGCCGCCGCCCGCGCCGCCAGCGGCGCCTGCACGTCCGGCGGCAGCGCGAACGCCACCGCCTCGCAATCCGCGAACAGCGCGTCGGCGTCGTCGTACACCCGGGTGTTCAGCCGTCCGGCCAGCTCCGCCGCCGCCTCGGGGCGCCGGCCCCAGACGCCGGCCAGCTCCGTCTCCGGGTGCTCCACCAGGGCCGGGCCGTGGGTGAGCCGGGCCCAGGGGCCGGTTCCCAGCAGGCCGATTCTCATGGCCGGTCGCCTCTCTGCCGCTTGCCGATGTCACGCCGTGCCGCCGCACAACAGCCTACGGTTCGGCGCCAAACGTAGTTCACAGGGCCTTAACAGACGGGCAATGGGCGGGAAACTGCTGGTCGCGAGGGTGACGACAGCGTTCGCACGCACCCGCGAAGACTCCTGGAGGAGCACGACCGTGACCATCAAGGCCGAGTACATCTGGATCGACGGCACCGAGCCCACCGCCAAGCTGCGCTCGAAGACCAAGATCCTCTCGGACGCCACCGAGCTGCCCACCTGGGGCTTCGACGGTTCCAGCACCAACCAGGCCGAGGGCCACGCCTCGGACTGCGTGCTCAAGCCGGTCGCCTCCTTCAAGGACCCGATCCGCGGCGGGGACAACATCCTGGTCCTCAACGAGGTCTACAACGTCGCCGACGACACCCCGCACGTCTCCAACACCCGCGCCCTGCTGCGCCCGGTGGCCGAGCGCTTCGCCGCCCAGGAGCCGATCTTCGGCATCGAGCAGGAGTACACCTTCTTCAAGGGGTCCCGCCCCCTCGGCTTCCCCGAGAACGGCTTCCCGGCTCCGCAGGGCGGCTACTACTGCGGCGTCGGCGCCGACGAGATCTACGGCCGCGACGTCGTCGAGGCGCACCTCGACAACTGTCTGAAGGCCGGTCTCGGCATCTCCGGCATCAACGCCGAGGTCATGCCCGGCCAGTGGGAGTTCCAGGTCGGCCCGCTGTCCCCGCTGGAGGTCTCCGACCAGCTCTGGATCGCTCGCTGGCTGCTGTACCGCACCGCCGAGGACTTCGGCATCTCCGCCACCCTGGACCCCAAGCCCGCCAAGGGCGACTGGAACGGCGCGGGCGCGCACACCAACTTCTCCACCAGGGCGATGCGCGAGGGCTACGACGCGATCATCACCGCCTGCGACGCGCTCGGCGACGAGGGCAAGCCGCTGGAGCACATCAAGAACTACGGCATGGGCGTCGAGGACCGCCTCACCGGCGCCCACGAGACCGCGCCCTGGGACCAGTACAGCTACGGCGTGTCCAACCGGGGTGCCTCCGTCCGCATCCCGTGGCAGGTCGAGCGGGAGAAGAAGGGGTACATCGAGGACCGCCGCCCCAACGCCAACTGCGACCCGTACGTCGTGACCCGCCTGCTGGTGGACACCTGTTGCGCCAAGCTGGAAGCGGCCGGCCTGGTCTGACCCGGCCCCCGTCCGATCGTCTCCCCGGCCCACGGCCGGTGCAGCTCGGGCGTCGTTCCGGGGAGACACCGAGGGCGCCCGTGCCGCGACCGGCCGGGCGCCCTCGGTGTACCTGGGTACACCGCCACCGGGCGGCCCGCCCCCGTGACGCGCGGTTGGTCCGCACAGCAGACTGTGAGGGCAAGGACGGTACGGGTGGAAGTGGGCCGCATGATCGGACACCGTGTACGGGACGCCGGGCTGGCGGCGGCCCGCGGGCTGCTGCTCTCGCTGCTCTCCCTGGGCATCTCGCTCGTCCTGTTCGTCCTCCTCGTGGTCTCCCTCTGCCTCGTCCCCATCGGCGTCGGCCTCTTCACCACGCCCGTCGTCACCGACGCGGTCCGCACCCACGCCGGCCAGCGCCGGTTCTACGCCCGGCAGTGGGCGGGCATGGCCATCCCGGCCGGCTACCGCCCGTACCCGGCCGCCGGCGCGCGGCGGCCCGGCATCGCGGGCCAGGTCGAGCGCTGCGTGCACCTCCTGAAGGACCCGGCGACCTGGCGGGACCTGCTGTGGCTGCTCACCGACGCCGTCGCCGGGTTCGTCCTGGCGCTGCTCCCCTGGGCCCTGCCCGGCTACTTCCTCTTCGGGCTGGTCCTGGCGGCCGGCGTCTGGCGGCCGATCGTGGACGCGGGCGGGACGTACTGGTTCGCCTTCGTCCCCGTCCAGGACTGGACCACCGCCTTCCTCGCCGCCCTGACCGGCGTCGGCTTCGCCGTCCTCGCGCTGGCCGTCAACCCGTGGCTGATCCGCGTCCACTTCCTGCTGGCGCGCGTCCTGATCGGCGCCTCGGAGAAGGAACTGCTGGCCCAGCGCGTCGCCCGGCTGACCGAGACCCGGCACGACGCGCTGGACGACTCCGCGGCCGAACTGCGGCGCATCGAACGCGACCTGCACGACGGCGCGCAGGCGCGGCTGGTCGCCATGGGCATGAACCTGGGTGCCGTCGAGGCGCTGATCGAGAAGGACCCGGCGCAGGCGAAGAAGCTGCTGGCCCAGGCGCGGGAGAGTTCGGCCGAGGCCCTGGCGGAGCTGCGCGATCTGGTGCGCGGCATCCACCCGCCGGTGCTGGCCGAACGCGGCCTGGGCGACGCGGTCCGCGCGCTGGCGCTGCGGATGCGGCTGCCGGTCGAGGTGGACGTCGACCTGCCGGGGCGGCTGGACGAGGCGGTGGAGTCCGCCGCGTACTTCGCGATCAGCGAGGTCCTCACCAACGCCGCCAAGCACTCCGCCGCCGGTCAGGCGTGGCTGGACGTCTACTACAGCCACCAGGACCGGACCCTGCGCGTCGCGATCACCGACAACGGACGCGGCGGCGCGGACCCCGAGGCCGGCAGCGGGCTGCGGGGTCTGGAACGCAGGCTCGGCTCGTTCGACGGCGTGCTCGCCGTCAGCAGCCCGCCCGGCGGACCCACGCTCGTCACCATCGAGATCCCCTGCTCACCGGCGCCCGCCCGCTGAGACGACACCCGGCACGCGGGACCGGACGGCCGGCCGTGCCGGGCTGGCCTACCCTGGCGCCATGACCGAGCCCCGGCGCCCGCGCGTCGTCGTCGCCGAAGACCTGTTCCTGCTGCGCGACGGCCTGGTGCGGCTGCTGGCCGCCCACGACTTCGAGATCGCCGCCGCCGTGGAGAACGGGCCCGAACTGTCCAAGGCCCTGGCCGAGTTGCGGCCGGACGTCGCCGTCGTGGATGTCCGGCTGCCGCCGTCGTTCACCGACGAGGGCCTCCAGTGCGCCCTGACCGCGCGCCGCGAACGGCCGGGCCTGCCCGTCCTGGTGCTCTCCCAGCACGTCGAACGCCTCTACGCCCACGAGCTGCTGGCGGACGGCACCGGCGGCGTCGGCTATCTGCTGAAGGACCGGGTGTTCGACGCCGGGCAGTTCGTGGACGCGGTGCGGCGCGTGGCGGCGGGCGGCACCGCCATGGACCCGCAGGTCCTCCAGCAGCTCCTGGCCCGCCGCACCCACGACTCGCCGCTGGAGCGGCTCACCCCGCGCGAGCTGGAGGGGATCGAGCTGATGGCGCAGGGCCGTTCGAACGCGGCCATCGCCGAGCGGCTCGTCGTCACCGAGCGGGCCGTCGCCAAGCACCCCTCCAACATCTTCGCCAAGCTCGGCCTGCCGCCGTCCGACGACGACAACCGCCGCGTGCTGGCCGTGCTGGCGTACCTCGAACGCTGATCCCCGCACCCCCCGCGCCGCGCCGGGTCACGCGCGGGTGCGCGTAACCCGGCGGAGCAGGGCTCGTTTTGCCGGATGTGTCTCCCAGCGAAGTCTCCTCCCGTCATGCGAAGCCGGCCTCGGAGCCCCGGACCCCGGGTCTCGATCAGGCCGAGGCGGCGCTCGTCGAGCACTACGCGCGACTGGTCCGGCTCGCCTATGTGGTGCTTCCGCCCGCCCTCGGCCGCCACCGCCGCGTGCTCGGCGCACACGCCGTCGCCCAACGGGCCCTGCCCGGCCGGAAAGCGGAGCGGAACGGCTCCGGACTGCCCGCTCAGCGCGGCGACCGGCGCCCGGACGGCGAGGTCCCCGACTCCGGCTACGCCTATCTGCGGCAGCGCGTGGTGGCCGGGGCGCTGGAGGCGGGCCGGCCGCCGCGCCTCGCCGGCCGGGAGCTGACCCGGCTGCGCCGGACCTCCCCGCTGCTGCCGCGCGTGCTGGGGCTGCGGCTGCTCCCCCGGGCCGCCGGTTCCGACGAACTCGCCCTGGAGAAGGAGCTGTCCGGGCTCACCGCGCCCGCCCGCGCCGTGTACGCGCTGCGCCGCCTCGACGGGCTGGACAACGCCGTCATCCGCCGCGTCCTCACCACGGCCGGGGTGTCCGAGCGGCACGTCCGGGCCGCGCTGCGGGCCGCCGACACGGTGACCGGCACCGCCCCGCTGCCGGACCCCTGCGACCTTCGAGCCCACCCGCCCGACCTGCTGCGGCGCCGCCAGTACGGCAGGACCGCGCTGTTCGGCTCGGTGGCGCTGGCGGTCGCCGCCGGGGCGCTGGCGTTCCTGCCCGTCGGCTGGGGCCCGGACGGCGCCGCCGCGCCGCCCTATGCGGAGAACGCCGCCGCCGAGGCGGCCCTCGACCCGCAGGGCCTGCGGCGCATCCCCGCCGACGTGTGGCGGCAGGCGCTGGTCACCGCCGCCCCCCGCGCTGCCCGCGGCGCGGCGGGGCGGCACGCGCGGCACGTCCGGGCCGCGCTGCGGGCCGCCGCCACGGTGACCGGCGCCGCCCCGCTGCCGGACCCCTGCGACCTTCGAGCCCACCCGACCGACCTGCTGCGGCGCCGCCAGTACGGCAGTCGTCGCGCACCGACTTCTCCGTCTGGCCCGCCCGCGGTTCCGCCGTGGACGACACCGCGCTGCTGCGCCGGGCGCTGGCGGTCTGGGCCAGGCCGGGCGAGGACGTGACGGTCTCCGCGACGCCCGGCACGCAGAGCGGACCGGCCCCGGGCCCGGCGCAGTTGCTGTTCGCCGGGGAGGCGGGCGGCGCGTCGGTGGTGCTGCTGTACGACGGGCTGCGGCTGGTGCGGTACGCCGAGCCGTCCGGGGCCGGGGGCGGCGAGGTGGTGCTGGACTTCGCCCGGGTGGACGGCGCGGTCCTGATCGGCGCCTCGGCCGTGGTGATCGCGCGGGGCGACGGCAACACCCGTTTCCTGACGGCGCCGTGGGTGAGCGGGGCGGCCACGTCCGACCTGACCGACCCGGACGCGGAGGCGGTCGCCCTCGGGGTGGGCGAGGACGGTGTGACGGACGCGGTGCGGACCACGGCGGGTGCCGAGGAGTGCGCGGAGTTCCAGGCGCTGGAGATCACCGCGCAGGGCGCGGACCGGCCGTATCTGCTGGCCGATCTGGGCGAGTTGACGCCCGCGCTGCTGACGCACGGCGAGCCCGGCGACCGGGCGGGCATCGCGGGGGCGACCGAGGCGCGGGAC
This sequence comes from Streptomyces specialis, assembly GCF_001493375.1. Taxonomy (GTDB): domain Bacteria; phylum Actinomycetota; class Actinomycetes; order Streptomycetales; family Streptomycetaceae; genus Streptomyces; species Streptomyces specialis. The sequence continues at coordinate 109,154 of NZ_LN929894.1, read as the reverse complement.
CGGTGGGCGCGGATCGCCTGCCACCTGCCCGCGGTCGGCGGCGGCGGGGTACGGGCCGTGAACGCCTGGAACTTCGCCGAGCAGAGCCTGCCGGACGGCGCGGGCACCGCCGAGTGGATGTGCACCAGGACCGAGACCTGGCGGGGCGCGGGCAGCCGCACGATGACGCAGTTCCTGCCGCCGCCGACGACGCCGGACGAGCCGGGCGTGGTGACGGCGACCGCCGAGGACAACCCGTCGTGCGGTCTCCGCTTCCCCGCGGTGCTCAGCGGCGTGAGGTGGCGGTCACCGGCCGACTCCTGGTATCTGCGGGCGGCCGGCAGCGAGCACGTCGCCGGGATCACCGCGTCCGGCGGTGTCACCGGGGGGGCGGGGGGCAGCACGGCGGCCCTGCCCGCCGAGGGGGGCGCCGAGGCGGGCCTCACGGCGGGGCCGGCGGGCGGCGGCGGGCTGGCGATGCTCGGCTGAGCGGGCGCCGGGCCGCGCGGCCGTGTGCTCAGCGGCCGTGTGCTCGACGGCGGTGCACTCAACGGCCGTGCGCCGGGCGCCTCTTGGGGTGACGCGCGTAGTTTGGCGCGGTGCCCGGCCGGGGAGCCTGTGGGGGCGAAGGGTCGGTTCGCCTGTCCCCCACAGCGACGCGCAGGAGGAGTCTTGTCCCTCTCGTCAGCGAATCCGGCGGGCGACCCGCCGTCCCGGCGCGGCTTCCTGGTGGCGGCGGCCGGTGGCGCCGCCGCGCTGCCCGTCATCTGCTCCGGCCGGGCCTCGGCCACCGGCCCGCCCCGCGAGCTTCCCGTCGTGACGTTCCCCGAGCACCCCGGCGCCGAGTTCGGCTCCGGCCGGTCCGGCGAGCCGCTCAACGCGAGCGTGGCGTGCGGCCTGCCGCGGGGAGGGGCCTGATGGCCCTCTTCGTCTCCCGCTCCCAGTGGGGCGCCCGCGCGCCCCGGGCCCGCAGCACCAGCATCACACCGCAGAACGGCGGGGTGACGGTCCACTACGTGGACGGCGTCCCGGTGGCCCGGGCCGACCACGCCGACTGCGCGGGCCAGGTGCGCGGCATCCAGAACCACCACATGGACACCAACGGCTGGGACGACATCGCCTACACGTACCTGACGTGCGGGCACGGTCATGTCTTCGAGGGCCGCGGCCCCGGCATCCGGACGGCCGCCAACGGCACCACCTCCGGCAACCAGGACTGGTACGCCGTGTGCGGCCTGGTCGGCGGCGCGTCCGGCACGTACGACGCGGTGACCGCTCAACTCCTCGACGCGTTCCGCTGGTCCGTCTGGAACCTGCGCCGGTCGGGCGGCGCGGGCACCGGCGTCAACCGGCATCTGGACCATCTGCCCACCGCCTGCCCGGGGCAGCTCTCGGCGTATGTCACGAGCGGCGCCCTGGAACCGGCGACGGGCAACGCGCCCGCCTGGCCCGGGGTCACCTTCGTGTATCCGCCCGTCACCACCCACGCGAGCGTGACCACCTGGCAGCAGCGGATGCGGGCCATCGGCTGGACGATCGGCGTGGACGGGCGGTACGGGCCGGAGTCGAAGGCCGTGTGCCAGGAGTTCCAGCGGATCAGGAGCCTGACCGTGGACGGCGCCGTCGGCCCGGCGACCTGGCGCGCGTCCTGGGACGTCTAGCCGGGGCCCGCCGTCCCCGGCTTTCGCCGGGGGACGGCGGGCGCGGGGCCGGTCAGTCGCGCCACCACACCGTGGTGTCGGCGGGCAGGACGTCGCCCCCGGCGAAGTGGGTGCTGGCGAGCAGGAGTTGTCCCGTGCGCGGAAGCAGGTCCGCGACGGCCACCGGCGTGTCCGTGGTGTTGACCGCGCAGATCACCCAGGAACCGTCCGCGCCTTCCCGGCGGAACGCGAGCACGCCCGCCGGAGCCGGCAGCCATGTGACGCTGTCGCCCGCCCCGAGCGCGGGGTGCGCGCGGCGCGCGGCCAGCGCGGCGCGGTACAGCGCGAGCGTGGAGGACGGGTCGCCGGTCTGCTCGGCGACCGACAGCTTGCCCCAGCCGGGGGGTTGCGGCAGCCAGCTCCCGTTGTCGCCGAAGCCGAAGGAGGCGCCCTCGGCCGTCCACGGGATCGGCACCCGGCAGCCGTCGCGCAGCCCTTCCTGGCCGTCCGCCGCGTCGTCGCCGGTGCCGCGCCGGAAGAACGCCGGGTCCTGCCGAACCTCGTCGGGCAGGTCGGTGACCTCCGGCAGGCCCAGCTCCTCGCCCTGGTAGATGTAGGCGGAGCCGGGCAGGGCCAGCATCAGCAGGGTCGCGGCGCGGGCGCGGGCCAGGCCGCCGCCGAGGCGGGTGAGGTGGCGTACCACGTCGTGGTTGGACAGCACCCAGGTGGAGGGGGCGCCGACCGGCCGCATCGAGTCGAGCGAGCCGTCGATGACGCGGCGCAGCGCGTCCGCGTCCCACGGGGTGTTCAGGTAGTGGAAGTTGAACGCCTGGTGCAGCTCGTCGGGGCGCACGTACAGCGCGGTGCGGTCCGCGGTGGGTGTCCACGCCTCGGCCACGCCGATGCGCTGCCCCGGGTACTCGTCGAGGATGCGGCGCCAGGAGCGGTAGATCTCGTGCACCCCGTCCTGGTCGAAGAACGGCAGCACCTGGGCGCCCAGCAGCCGGAGTTGCCCGGTGGAGCCCATGTCGGGCAGGCCCTCGGCCTTGACCATGCCGTGGGCGACATCGATACGGAAACCGTCCACCCCCATGTCGAGCCAGAAGCGCAGCAGCGAGCGGAACTCGTCGCGGACGGCCTGGTTGTTCCAGTTGAAGTCCGGCTGCTGGGGCGCGAACAGGTGCAGATACCACTCGCCGGGGGAGCCGTCGGGGTTGGCCACCCGGGTCCAGGCGGACCCGCCGAAGATGGACTCCCAGTCGTTGGGCGGCAGTTCACCGTGCTCGCCCTTGCCGGGGCGGAAGTGGTAGCGGTCCCGCAGCGGGGTGCCTGGGCCTTGCCGCAACGCCCGCTGGAACCACTCGTGCTGGTCGGAGGAGTGGTTCGGCACCAGGTCCACGATGATCCGCAGGCCCAGGTCGTGGGCGTCGCGGATCAGGGCGTCGGCGTCGTGCAGGTCCCCGAACATCGGGTCGATGGCGCGGTAGTCCGCCACGTCGTAGCCCGCGTCGGCCTGTGGGGAGGCGTAGAACGGGCTCAGCCACACCGCGTCCACGCCGAGTTCGGCCAGGTACGGGAGCCGGGCGCGGATGCCGGGCAGATCGCCCATGCCGTCGCCGTTGCCGTCGGCGAACGAGCGCGGATAGACCTGGTAGATGACCGCGTGGCGCCACCAGTCCGGCCGGCCGCCGCCGGCCGTCCCGGAGGGTTCGCCGCTCGGGTGGGTGCGGTCAGCGAGATGCTGCGTCATGTCGTCCCTGGAATTCTGAGGCGTGGAAACGTAGGAGCCCGAAGTCATGCCTTGGTCGCGCCGGCCGTGAGTCCCGACTGGAGGTGCCGTTGGGCGTATCCGAAGACCAGTGTGGCGGGCACGGCGATGAGCACCGCGGCGGCGGTCATCAAGTGCCAGTCCTGGGTGTGCTGGTTGACGAAGGTCTGGAGACCGCCGGCGAGGGTGAGGTTCTCCTCGCCGGTCATGAACGCCGTGGCGTAGGCGACTTCGGCCCACGCGGTGACGAACGTGTAGAACCCGGTCACCGCGATGCCGGGCCGGGCCAGCGGCATGATCAACCGCCAGAACGTGCCGAACGGGTTGAGGCCGTCGACCCGCCCGGACTCGTCGATCGACACCGGGATGGTGTCGAAGAACCCCTTCATCATCCAGGCGCAGAACGGCACCGCGATCGTCAGATAGGTGACGATCAGCGACACCGGCTGGTTCAGCAGCCCGTAGCGCGACATGAGGTTGTACAGCGGCACGATCAGCACGGCCACCGGGAACATCTGGGTGATGAGCAGGACCCACATCAGCGGGCGCATGCCGGGGAACCGGAAGCGGCTGAGCGCGTACCCGGTGGTGGAGGAGATGAGCACGCCGATGATGGTCGTCGTCACCACGATCAGCACCGAGTTGCCGAACCAGGTGAGGAACTCGGTGTCGTTGAGCACGTGGTCGTAGTTGTCGAGCGTGAAGCCCGAGACCAGTGACCGGGTGAACGTGTCGGTCTTCGGCTTGAACGAGGTGACCAGCAGCCAGAACGGCGGGAAGACCGCGATCACGGCGGCGGTCAGCAGGGCCGCGTGCAGGCCGATGGAGGCGGCCCGGCTCCGTTCGCCGCGCCGCCGGACCTTCTTCCCCGGCGGCCGGGCGGTCGCGCGCAGCCCCGCGCCGGGCACGGAGGCCGGCGCCGGACGCGGGGCCTGCTCGGCCGGTCCGCTCACCGGCGTCGTGTCGGTAGCCATCGTCACCACACCTCTCCCTGCTTGCGCAGTGCCCTGCGGTAGGCGACCGCGAACAGGGCCAGCAGGAGCAGGATCAGCACGCCCCACGCCGCGGAGTTCGCGAAGTCCCGGGGGCTGCTGACGAACGCCAGCCGGAACGCCTCGGTCACCAGGATGTCGGTGGATCCCGCCGGCCCGCCTCGGGTGAGCAGGAAGATCACCGGGAACATGTTGAAGGTCCAGATGGTGCTCAGCAGCACCACCGTCATGGACACGGACCTGACGCCGGGCAGCGTGATGTTCCAGAACCGCTGCCAGGCGTTGGCGCCGTCCATCTCCGCCGCCTCGTACTGCTCGGCGGGGATCGACTGGAGGGCGCCGAGCATCGCGATCAGCATGAACGGCACGCCGAGCCAGACGTTGACGGCGATGACGGAGACCTTCGCCATGGTCGGGTCCGACAGCCAGGAGACGCCCTCGACGCCACCGCCGTCCAGCAGGCTGTTGAGCAGGCCGTTGCGCTCGTTGTAGAGCATCCGCCAGGCGAAGACCGACACGAACGCCGGAATGGCCCAGGGCAGGATCAGCGCCATGCGGTAGACGGTCCGGCCGCGGAAGGAGCGGTTGAGCATGTTCGCCAGGCCCAGGCCGAGCAGGAACGTGACGCTCACGCACGCCACGGTCCACAGCACGGTCCAGCCCAGGCGGTCCCAGAAGACCTCGTCCTTCAGGATGGCGGTGTAGTTGTCCAGGCCGACGAAGTCGTAGGTGGCCGGGATCTTGTTCACACCGATCTGCCGCTCGACGTTCGCCTCGTCGGCGTCGGTCAGCGACAGGTAGACGCCCCGCACCAGCGGCCAGCCGATGATGGCGGTGATCACGCCGACCACCGGCGCGATCATGGCCCAGGCGTACCAGTGCGCGGTCAGGCTCCGGCGCAGCCGCCCGGGGGCGGCCGGGGCCGCCGTCGCGCGGGGGTTCACAGCGTCAGCCATGGTCTCGCCCCTTCATCCCTCGCCTCGGTCCGCGCCGCTCAGTTCCAGTCCTCGAGGAGGTCGCGGTACGCGTCCCCGGTGTCGGACGCCGCCTGCTCGGGGGAGGCGGATCCGGTCAGCATGGCCTCCAGGGAGGTCAGCAGCGGCTCGAAGAGCGACTGGGCCTCCGGGATCCACGGCCGCTCGTGGGCCACGTCCACGGCCGGCTTGAAGAACTGCACCATCTCGTTGTCGGCGACGGCCGGCACCTCGTAGACGGACTGCCGGGTGGGGAGCAGCCCCAGTTCCTCGGTGATCCGCTGCTGTGTCGCGGCGGAGCTCATGTACTGGACGAAGGCGAACGAGGCGTCGGCGTCGGCGGTGCCCGCGTACACGCCGTAGTTCCAGCCGCCGAGCGGGGCGCCCTGCGCCTGCGAACCGGCCGGGACCGGGGCGACGCCCAGGTCGTCACCGAGGGCGGCGGTGGCGTCCGCGAGGGCCCAGGGGCCGTTGATCATCATGGCGACGTCGCCGTCGGCGAAGGAGGACATCATGTTCTCCCAGCCGTCGCTGGTGTCCGTGGTGGCGGCGCCGGAGTCGATCAGGTCCTTCAACTGCTCGAAGGCCGCGACGCCGGACCGATCGTCGATGGTGACCTCGCGCGCCTCGGCGTCCACCAGGTCGCCGCCCTCGCCGTAGAGGTACGGCAGGAACCAGTACGCGTCGTCGCCGCGCGCGTACAGCGGCGTGGTGCCGATGTCCTCGAACGCCTCGGTGGAGTCGCGTATCTCGTCCAGCGACGTGGGCACCTCGACGCCGGCCTCCCGCAGGAGGGACTTGTTGTAGAAGAGGGCCAGGGTGTCGGTGACCTGCGGCACCGCGTAGGTCTCGCCCTCGAACTGGGTGCTGGCCCAGGCCGTCGGGAGGAAGTCCTCCTGGTTGTCCAGCGCGGCGGTGCCGTCGAGCGGGTAGAGGTAGCCGAGGTTGGCGAAGTCGGCGACCCAGGCGACCTCGGTGCGCATGACGTCGGGGGCCTCGTTGGCGCCGGCGGCGTTCTTGAAACGGTTCTGGGCGTCGTCGAAGCCGATGTTGACGTAGTCGACGGTGACGTCCGGGTGCTGGTCCTCGAAGTCCCGGGCGACCGCCTCGAAGACCTCGGCCTCGGTCTCGTTCGATGTGTCCCAGAAGGTGACCGTGCCGGACAGCTCGCCGTCCGCGCCCGCGCCCCCTCCCCCCCCGCTCCCGCCGTCGTCTCCGCAAGCCGTTGCCGCAAGTGCCAGAGCCGCAACGACGGCCGTCGTTCCTATGCTGCGCCGCATGTGAACTCCTCCAAGCGTTACGCCCGGGTTAAGGGGGCTATGTCCACCCTATGCGCCGCGCCTCCGCCGCGCCGGGCCGAGCAGGAACGTAACAGTGGCGAAAAACTTTGGAAAGAGCTTGCGGCAATTTTCAGCAAGGACGTTACGCGGGGCCGTTCGGGTGGCTTCTGAGGCGCTGGGAACACGTCTCAACCAGAATGCAAGCACCCAAATTCATACATTCCGGTACAGTTTTCCCTCGACAGTGGGCAGGTCGATCCCTGGCGGGTACAGTCCCGAACTGTGACCGCACGGCTAGCCGACATCGCAGCCCAGGCGGGCGTCAGCGAGGCAACGGTCAGCCGGGTCCTGAACGGCAAGCCCGGCGTCGCGACCGCCACCCGCGAATCCGTTCTGGCCGCTCTCGACCTGCTGGGGTACGAGCGGCCGGTGCGGCTCCAGAAGCGCAGCGAGGGCCTGGTCGGCCTGATCACGCCGGAGCTGGAGAACCCGATATTCCCCGCCTTCGCGCAGGTGATCTGCCAGGCGCTCACCCGCCAGGGCTACACGCCGGTGCTGGCCACGCAGACCCCAGGCGGGTCCACCGAGGACGAGCTGACCGGGATGCTGGTCGAGCGTGGCGTGGCGGGCATCATCTTCATCTCGGGCCTGCACGCCGACACCAGCGCCGACATGGAGCGCTACGAGCGGCTGCGCGCGGGCGGCGTCCCCTACGTGCTGATCAACGGTTTCTCGCCGAAGGTGCGGGCACCGTTCGTCTCCCCCGACGACCGCGCCGCGATGCGGCTGTCCGTCACCCACCTGGCCTCCCTCGGCCACCGGCGGATAGGCCTGGCCCTGGGGCCGGAGCGGTTCGTGCCGGTCCAGCGGAAGATCGAGGGCTTCCTGCGGGCCATGGAGGAGGAGCTCGGCATGGTCTCCGGCGACGCCCGGCGGCTGATCGAGCACTCGCTCTACACCCTGGAGGGCGGCCAGGCGGCGGCCCTGGCCCTGCTCGCCCGGGACTGCACGGCGATCGTCTGCGCCAGCGACATGATGGCCCTCGGCGCGATCCGCGCGGCACGGCAGCGCGGCCTGTCCGTGCCGGAGCACTGCTCGGTGATCGGCTACGACGACTCGCCCCTGATCGCCTTCACCGACCCGCCCCTGACGACGATCCGCCAGCCCGTCTTCGCGATGGGCCAGGCAGCGGTCCGCGCCCTCCTGGAGGAAGTCGGCGGCACACCGGCCCCGCACAGCGAGTTCGTCTTCATGCCGGAGCTGGTGGTCCGGGGTTCCACGGCGACCGCGCCCGTCATACAGCAAGCCTGACCACCACGACGCGCGGCCGGGGGCACGGGGGTCGCCCCCCGGAAGAACGCAGCATGCCGGAGCTGGTGGTCCGGGGTTCCACGGCGACCGCGCCCGTCATACAGCAAGCCTGACCACCACGACGCGCGGCCGGGGGCACGGGGGTCGCCCCCCTGGAGTACAGTGATTAAGAGGAGCGTACGGTGGCGACTAAGTTGTACGTTTACCTCGTCGGCGGCAGCGTCGGATTGATATGAGGGACGGGGGGGATGGGGCGTGGGGGAAGATGCCGGAGTGAAGAGCAGACCGGAGGATGATCGGGTCGGCGTCAGTCCTCTGGCAGACTGTGGGCCCATGGGGGCAACAAGCGTCAGGCCGGAAGAAGAGCGAGTGGATACGGCAGGGCTCGTGACCGATCGGGATCAGGAGACAGCCGCCCCCGCGCGACCGCTGGACTCGCTGCGGACACCCCGGCGCCCCCGGCTCTGGTTCGAGCTGCTGCTCATCGCCGTCAGCTACGGCGTCTACTCGGTGATCCGCAACGCCGCCCCGACCCGCGTCGACCAGGCACAGAGCCACGCCCGCTGGATCTGGGACTTCCAGGACTCGATCGGCCTCGCCTTCGAACGGTCCGTCAACCACGCCGTGGCGGGTGTGACCTGGCTGATCGTGTCGATGAACTACTACTACGCCACCCTGCACTTCGTGGTGACCATCGCCGTCCTGGTCTGGCTGTTCCACAGCCACCCCGGCCGGTACGGCGCGACCCGCACGGTGCTGTTCGCCACCACCGCCGTCGCCCTGATCGGCTACTACTTCTATCCCCTCGCGCCGCCCCGGCTGATGGAGGGCATGGACTTCATCGACACCGCGTCCGTGCACCACACCTGGGGCTCCCTCTCCGCCGAGGGCACCAAGATGGCCTCCGTGTCGAACCAGTACGCCGCGATGCCGTCCATGCACATCGGCTGGTCCCTGTGGTGCGGCCTCACCCTCGCCGTGCTGGCCCGTCCCTGGTGGCTGAAACTGCTCGGCGCGCTCTACCCGGCGCTGACCCTGCTGGTCATCGTGGCGACGGCCAACCCCTTCTGGCTCGACGCCGTCGGCGGCATGATCTGCCTGGCCTTCGGGTATCTCGTCGCCCGCCTCTGGTACGGGCGCCTGTGCTACCGGCTGCCCCGGCGGGTCGCGGACGCGCCGCCGCCGCGACGGCGGCCTCAGCTCTCGTAGAACAGCCGCTCCACCACGGCCCTGGCCCGCCGCGTGGTGCGCCGGTAGTCGTCCAGCATCCGGCCGACCTCGCCCGGCCCGTAGCCGAGGAAACGCGCCACCGCCGCCGACTCGCGCGGGTCCGTGGGGAACGTGTCGAGCGGCCGGCCGCGCACCAGCATCACCGCGTTCCGCACCCGCGAGGCCAGCACCCACGCCTCGTCCAGCACCGCCGCGTCCCCGGCGTCCAGCAGGCCCAGTCCGGCCGCGGCGGCCAGCGCCCGCCGGGTGCGGGTGGTGCGCAGCGCCGGCTCGGTACCGGCGTGCTGGAGCTGGAGGAGCTGCGCGGTCCACTCGATGTCGGACAGGCCGCCGCGGCCCAGCTTGGTGTGGGTGGTCCGGTCCGCGCCGCGCGGCAGCCGTTCCGCCTCCATCCGGGCCTTCAGGCGCCTGATCTCGCGCACCGACGCGTCGGACAGTCCGCCGGCCGGGTAGCGCAGCGGGTCGATCAGCTCGATGAACCGCTCCCCCAGGCCCGGGTCGCCGACCACCGGCTCGGCGCGGAGCAGGGCCTGGCTCTCCCAGACCAGCGACCAGCGGCGGTAGTAGGCGGCGAAGCTGCTGAGGGTGCGGACGAGCGGGCCGTTCCTGCCCTCGGGCCGCAGGTCGGCGTCGACGAGGAGGGGCGGGTCGATGCTGGGGAGCTGGAGCAGCCGGATCATCTCGTTGGCCACGGCGAAGGCGGCCTCGGCGGCCTCTCGGTCACCGGCGCCGTCCATCGGCTCGTGGACGAAGATCACATCGGCGTCCGAGCCGTAGTTCAGCTCGTGGCCGCCGAACCGGCCCATGGCGATGACGGCCAGCCGGGTGGGCAGGCCGTCGGCGCCGTAGGAGGCGGTGGCGGCGTGCAGGGCGCCGGCGAGGGGGGCGGCGTTGATGTCGGTGAGCGCGTCGCCGACCCGGTCGAGGACAGCTCCGGGTTCCTCGGCGGGCTCGGCCGCGTCCGCGCCGGTCACCTCGGGCGTGACGTAGGCGCCGACTATGTCGGCCGCCGCCGTGCGGAACAGTTCGCGCCGCCGCACGCCGCGCGCCGCCGTGACGGCCGCCTCCGGCGAGTCGGCGCGGCCGACGGCGGCCTGCACCTCCTGGGTGAGGGCGCGCCGGGTCCGCGGGCGCAGCCCGGCCGGGTCGCCGAGCAGGGCGACGGCCTCGGGGGCGCGGAGCAGCAGGTCGGGGGCGAGACGTCCGGCGGACAGCACCCGGGCGAGGTTCTCGGCGGCGGCGCCCTCGTCGCGCAGCAGCCGCAGGTACCAGGGGCTGGTGCCCAGCGCGTCGGAGACCTTGCGGAAGCCGAGCAGCCCGGAGTCGGGGTCGGCGGAGTCCGCGAAACGGGCCAGCAGCACCGGCAGCAGCGTGCGCTGGATGGCGGCCTTGCGGGACACGCCGGACGCCAGCGCGGACAGGTGGCGGAGCGCGGCGGCGGGGTCGGCGTAGCCGAGGGCCTCCAGGCGCTCCTTGGCGGCGGACTCGCCCAGGCGCATCTGTCCGTCGAGGCGGGCGGCGGCGTCCAGCAGCGGCCGGGAGAACAGCTTCTCGTGCAGGCGGCGCACGCCCGCGGTGGGGCGGCGCCAGACGGCGGTCAGCTCCTGGACGGGCTCGCCCATGAAGCCCAGCGAGCGGCCGAGTCTGCGCAGCTCGGCCTCCTCGGTCGGCATCAGGTGGGTGCGGCGCAGCCGGTGCAACTGGATGCGGTGCTCGGCGGAGCGCAGGAAACGGTAGGACGCGTCGAGCGAGGCGGCGTCCTGGCGGCCGACGTAGCCGCCGGCGGCGAGGGCGGCCAGCGCGTCGAGGGTGGTGGCGTGGCGCAGCTCGGGGTCGGTGCGGCCGTGGACGAGTTGCAGGAGCTGGACGGCGAACTCGACGTCGCGCAGGCCGCCGGGGCCGAGTTTCAGCTCGCGCTCGGCCTGTTTGGCGGGCAGGGACTCCTCGACGCGGCGGCGCATCTGCTGCACGTCGGCGACGAAGTTCTCCCGCTCGGAGACCTGCCACACCAGGGGGGCGACGGCGGCGCAGTAGTCGCCGCCGAGGGTGAGGTCGCCCGCGACCGGGCGGGCCTTGAGCAGCGCCTGGAACTCCCAGGTCTTGGCCCACCGCCGGTAGTAGGCGAGGTGGCTGCTGAGGGTGCGGACCAGCGGGCCGTTGCGCCCCTCGGGGCGGAGGTTGGCGTCGACGGGCCAGATGGTGCCCTCGGCGGTGGTGTCGGAGCAGATCCGCATCATCCGGGCGGCGAGCCGGGTCGCGGCCTGGAGGGCGGGGCCCTCCTCGACGCCCTCGGCGGGGTCGCCGACGAAGATCACGTCCACATCGGAGACGTAGTTCAGCTCCCGGCCGCCGCACTCGCCCATGCCGAGGACGGCGAGCCGACACCGTTCCGCGTCCTGCGGCGCCTCGCCCGAGGCGATCCGCAGGGCGGCGCGGAGGGTGGCGGTGGCCAGGTCGGCCAGCTCGGCGGCGGTCTCCGCGAAGCCGAGGGAGCCGGTGATGTCGCGGGCGGCGATGGTCATCAGCACCCGGTGGTAGCCGACGCGCAGCGCGTCGGGGTCGTGGGCGGAGGCCAGGGCGGCTTCGAACTCCTCGACGCCGGGGTGCGGGTCGGCCTCGGTGTCGAAGGCGATCAGGGCCTGCCACTGCCCGGGGTGGCGGGCGAGCTGGTCGCCGAGCCCCTCGGAGGCGCCGAGCACGCCGAGCAGCCGGGCCCGCAGCGGTTCGGCGGCGATCAGCGTGTCCAGCAGGTCGGCCCGCCGTGCCTCGGGCTGCGCCTCGACGAGCCGGACCAGGGCCCGCAGCGCGAGGTCCGGGTCGGCCGTGGCGCCGAGCCCGTCGAGCAGCACGGGATCGTGCGCGACCGGCCGCAGCACGGGGTCGTCGAGGAGCCGTTCGGCGGTTCTGGGGTCGGTGAAGCCCCGGCGCAGCAGTTGTCCGAAACGGCTGTCACGTCGCCCGCCCACCGGCACGGCTCGTCCCCTCTGCGCTCCTGGTCGCCCTTGTCCCAGGGGCCCCGGCCGGGCCGGGGTCCCCAAGAAGCGTAACCACATCCCCGGGCCGGTGACCGCCCGGTATACGCGATCCTGACGACGGGAACGCGGTGCCGTCAGGGCGCGGGTGTCACCGGGCCGGGGGGTTCAGGGCCCGGTTGAGGGCGGCCAGGCGGTAGCCGGTGACGCGGGTGCCGAGTTCGGAGCCGGGGGCGAGGAGTTCGCTCGCGTGGACGCCTCCGGGGTAGACGTGCAGCTCCACCGGGACCCCGGCGCGCGCCAGCCGTGCCGCGAAGTCGATGTCCTCGTCGCGGAACAGGTCGAGGTCGCCGACGTCCAGGTAGGTGGGCGGCAGGCCGCGGAGGTCCTCGGCGCGGGCCGGGGCGGCGTAGGGGCTGACGTCCGCGGTGCCGGCGCGGTCGCCGAGCAGCGCCCGCCAGCCCTGGAGGTTGGCCGCGCGGTCCCAGATCCCGACGTCGGTGATCTGGTGGCTGGAGGGTGTCGTGTTGCGGTCGTCGAGCATCGGGTAGGGCAGCATCACGAAGGCCGCCCCGGGTGTTCCCCGGTCGCGGGCGAGGAGCGCGACGCCGGCGGCCAGGCCGCCGCCCGCGCTGCCGCCGTAGAGCGCCAGCCGCCGGGGGTCCACGCCGAGCCGGCCGGCTTCGCGGGCCAGCCACACGAACGCCGCGTAGCAGTCCTCGACCGGTGCGGGGTCCGGGTGTTCGGGCGCCAGGCGGTATCCGACGGAGACGACGACCGCGTGGACGCCCGTGACCAGCGGCAGCACCTGCCGGTGGTCGGTGTCGACGCTGCCGGTGATCATGCCGCCGCCGTGGATGTAGAGGATGCCGGGGAGCGGGTCGCCGCCCGCGCTCCCGGCGGGCCGGTAGACCCGTACCGCCACGGCGGGCGCGCCGGGCGGCCCGGGGACGGTGAGGTCCTCGTGCTCGACCCGGTCGTCGGGCGGCTGGGCGGCGAGGGCCGCCCGGTTCATCTCCTCGTAGAGTTCGCGCTGGCGCGGGATGGCGTGGTTCACCAGGCCACCGGGCCCGGTCAGCGCGTGCAGGGCCTTGAGGCCCTCGCGCACGTCCGGGTCGATGCGGCCGGTGACGCCCGGGTCGGTTCGCACGATGTGCCCTCCGTCTTCCTCGGTGCGGCTGAGGAGCGTTAACGTAAAAGCCTCACGTCAACGTGAGGGTCAATCCGAGGACCCATGAGGTGCGTCACATGAGGATCGGCGAGCTGTCGCGGATGACGGGCGTGAGCGTCCGGGCGCTGCGCTACTACGAGGAGGAGGGGCTGATCCGCCCCGCGCGCGGCGGCAACGGGTACCGCGACTACTGCGACGGCGCCGACGAGGTCGTGCGGCAGATCCGGGGCCTGATCGACTGCGGCCTGCCGACCCGGATCATCCGCGACATCCTCCCGTACCTCGACGGCCCGGCGGAGCTGCTGCCGAGGGTGCCGTGCGCGGAGATGCTCGATCAGGTGGCGCGGGAGCGGGAGCAGCTCGACCGGCGGATCCGGTGCCTGATCCGCAACCGCGACGCCATCGACGCCTACCTCGGCGCGGCGCGCACGGCGGCGGGGACCGCGCCGGGGGTGTCTCTTATATCTCTCTTACACTCCTCTCTCTCCTCCCACGCGCGGGCTTGGAGGGCGCCGCGCTGTGTGAAAATAAAAATGAGGAGGCGCGACACGCCGCTGCCCCCCCCTACACCAGCCGGACCCGTCCGGTGGGGGGCAGAGGCTGTGAGTAAACGCGAGCCCCCGCCCCCCACGCCCCGGCCGCCACCGCCTCGCCGGGGTGGCCGCTGCGCGGGCTGCTCGTCCTGGCCGCCGCCGCCTTCGTCACCATCCTCACCGAGGCGCTCCCGGCGGGCGGGCTGCCCGCGATGAGCGCCGGACTCGGCGTGACCGAGTCCCGCGCCGGGCTGCTGATCACCGTGTACGCGCTGGCGGCGGCCGGTACCGCGATCCCGATGACCGCCTGGACCCTGGCCCTGCCCCGCCGGGCGCTGCTGGTGGCGCTGCTGCTCGGCTTCGCGGCCACCAACGCGGTGACGGCGGTGTCCGGCGCCTTCGCGGTGACGCTGGTGGCACGGGTGCTGTCCGGGGTGTGCGCCGGGCTGCTGTGGGCGATGGTCCCCGCCTACGCCGCGCGGCTGGCGCCGCACGCGGCCGGCAAGGCCATCGCCACGGCGCTGGCCGGGATGACGGCCGGGCTGTCCCTCGGCATCCCGGCCGGGACGGCGCTGAGCGGACTCGTCGGCTGGCGGGCCACGTTCTGGCTCCTCACCGCGCTCGCCGCCGCGCTGGCCGCCCTCGCGCTCCGGTACCTGCCGCCTCTGCCGGGCGAGGCGGCCGGGCACGGCGCGGGGCTGATGAGGACGGTCAGGACGCCCGGGATCGTGTCGGTCAACGCCGCGTCGCTCGCGATGGTGCTGGGCTTCTACGTGCTGTACACGTACATCGCGCCGTTCGTGGAACGGGCCGGGATCGGCGTCGGCACCGGGACGCTGCTGTTCGTCTTCGGACTCGGCTCCATGGGCGGGGTCTGGCTGGCCGGGGCCACGGCCGACCGCCGGCCGCGCGCCGCGCTCCTCGGGCTGCTCGGGCTGGCCGCGCTGTGCCTGGCGGCCTTCGGTGCGTGCGGGCACGTCACGGCGGTGGTGGTGCCGGCCGCGGCGCTGTGGGGGGTGACGCACGGCGGCATCCCGACGCTCATGCAGACCGCCGGGGTACGGGCGGCTCCCCGGGACGCCGACACGGCCAACTCCCTGTGGGTCACGGGCTGGAACGTCGGGATGGCCGGTGGTTCCCTCCTCGGCGGGGCCGTTCTGGCGGGCGCGGGCACGGGCGCGCTGCCGTGGACGGCGTGCGCGCTGCTGGCGGTCTCGCTGCTGACGGCCGCCGTGGCCCGGCGCCACGGCTTCCCCCCGGCGGAACGGGTCTGACCGGGGCCGCCCGGCTCAGCGGGCCTCGTCGGTGCGCAGGGTGAGGATGCGGACCACACGGTCACCGGTGTGGGCGTCGCGGCCGTGCCAGCAACGGTAGTTGTCCAGCAGCAGCACCTCGCCCGGGGCGAGCGTGAAACGGGGCAGGCGGGGCTCGAGGGCGTGGACGCGTTCCCCGAACCGGGCCAGCATCGCCCGGATATGGTCCTCGTCCGGGTCCCGGTGCAGCGGGGCGGCGCCGTCGGGGCGGCGGACGACGCGCCGCCCGGCGCGGGTGTACTCGACGTGCCGGCCCACGCGGGGCACGGCGGGCACGCCGCGCAGGTCGGCCCAGGCCCCGTACAGATCGACGTCGGCGGTGGTGAGGAACTCCCACAGCTCCGGGTCGGTCTCGGCGAGTTCGTCCACGAACCGGTAGGCGTCCAGGACGAACGACCCGCCGCCGGAGGGCGCCGCGGTGACGCACTGGACCAGCACGTGGTCCTCGTCGGGGTCGCGGCGGCGGACCGGCGCGCCGCCGGTGTCCACGACGACGTCGAAGCTGTCGGCGTGCAGGTGCACCGGCTTCCCGTCGCGGGAGTGCCGCAGCCGCGTCGGGAAGAGCTGCCGCAGCCGGGCGCAGACGCCCAGGACCGGCCCGGTGCCGAACGTGTCGGCCGCCGGGGCGATGAGCGCGAGGCCGACCGGGGCCAGCCCGTAGGAGAGCAGGAAGTCCAGCGACGACACCCGGGCCAGCCGGTCGGGCGCCACCTCCCGCTGAGTGGCGGTGAACCAGGGCACGTTGAACAGTTCGATGCCCGCCCCGGCGAGGAAGTAGCCGACGACGACCAGGGCGGCGGGCCCGGGGAGCAGCAGCCCCAGCGGCGCGAAGCCGTAGCAGGCCAGACCGGCCAGCGCGGCCCAGCCCTCGGCGCGGGCCGGCCGGCGGGCGACGAGCAGGGCCCCGGCGAGCGCGCCGACGGTGTACGCGGTGAGGGCCGCCGCGAGCACGGCCTCGCTGCCGTACCGGTCGCGGCTGACCAGCGGCAGGATGACGCCGGTGGCGGAGTAGCCGGTGGCGATGACGGTCGTCAGCGCCGCCAGCCCGGCGAGGAACCACGGGTGCCGCCCGGCCTCGCGGACCCCCTCGGCGAACTCCGCGTGGAACGGGACCCGTTCGGCCGCCGGGTCGGCGCGCGGGGTGCCCGTTCCCGGGGGCGGGAGGAGGGCGGGGGCCAGCCACAGCAGGCCGGTGCCCAGCAGCAGCGCGGCGGGGCTCAGGACGACGGCGAGCAGGGCCGCCCCGGCGGGGGCGACGAGGGTGGTGACCCGCACCGCCAGCGACATGGCCGCGTTGGCGCGGCGGCGGCGCGGCGCGGCGACGACCTCGGCGGGGAGCGCCTGGAACGCGGGCCGGCACGCGCCCTGTCCGGCGCCGACCACCACGGCCGCGACGGCCATCACCGCCACCGAGCGGCCCAGTCCCGCCGCGACCACCGGGGTCGCCGCGGCGGCGGCCAGGGCCGCGCCCCGCACCACGCCCCGGCGCGCGTGCCGGTCGGCCAGCACGCCGCCGACCGGCACGGCGACGAGGAACCCGGCGGTGCGGGCGGCCAGCACCAGGCCGAGCCCCCCGGCGGACAGGGAGCGGTCCAGTACGGCGAGCCCGAGGACGAACGGCATGGCCCACGTCGCCAGTCCGGAGGCGGTGGTGCCCGACCACAGGCGCAGAAACGGCCCGTCCCGCAGGAGGGACGGGTCCGCCCGGGCGGCGCCCAGGGCCGTGTCCGGCGTTCGGGGTGGCCGCCTCATCGAGGCTTCCTGCATATGACTAGCATCTGCGTCACTATCGCATGAGCGTGGAGGACCGCGCGTTTCCGGCCGGTTCGACCGCTCCCCGCCCGTCCGGAGGTACCTCCATGCCGCAACGCGCCCGCGCCGGCCTCGTGTTCGCCCTCGCCCTGGTCGCCGCGGGCTGCGCCGACTCCGGCGGGCAGGACAGGTCCGGTTCCAACGGGGCGGTGACGGTCGCCAGTTGCGGCCGGGACCTGTCGTTCGACCGCGCACCGGAACGGGCCGTCGCCCTCGACCAGGGCGCCACGGAAATGCTGCTGGAGCTGGGCCTTGAGGACCGCATGGTGGGAACGGCCCATCTGGTGACGGACATCGCGCCGCGGTACCGGGAGGCGTACGAACAGGTGCCCGTGCTCAGCCCCGACATCCTCACCGGCGAGCAACTGCGCGAGGCGACACCGGATGTGACGGTCGCCTCGTTCGCCGCGCTGTACAGCAGGGACCGCGCCGGGACCCGCGAGGAGCTGGCGGAACTCGGACTGCCCTCGTACGTCAGCGCGGTGGACTGCCCGGAGGACAACGAGGCCGGGCTGACCCCGTTCGACCGGCTCTTCGTGGACTACGAGAACCTCGGCCGGATCTTCGGCGTCGAGGACCGTGCCGCCGAACTGATCGCCGAGCAGCGGCAGGTGGTCGAGGAGGCCGAGGAGACCCGTGAGACGGTCACGGACCCGCCGACCGTGGTGTGGCTGTACTCGGTGTTCAACGGCCTGCCGTACGTGGCCGGGAACGGCGGCATACCCAGCGACATCAGCCAACGCCTCGGCGTGGTCAACGCGTTCGACGACGTGGACGAGCAGTGGCCGGAGGTCACCTGGGAGGAGATCGCCGAACGGGACCCCGACCTGCTGGTCATCGGCGACCTGTCCGAACGCGGGGCGCCCGGTGACAGCGCCGAGGAGAAGCTCACGATGCTGCGCGACCACCCCGTCGTCTCCCGGCTCGACGCGGTCCGGGAGACCAGGATCATCGAGGTGCCCGGCATCGAGATGGACCCCTCGGTGCGCAGCGTGAACACCCTGCGCCTGGTCGCCGAGGGCCTGCGGGACCTGGGCTATGCCGGTTAGCCGCGCCCCCGCCGGGTCCGGGCGCGACCTGCTGGGCGTGCTGCACCCCTCGGCCCGCGCGCTGCCCGGGCCACAGCCGGTCACGCCACCGCCGGTGGCGACGGGCGGCAGGCTGTCCCGTACGGCGCTCGGCCTGCTCGGGACCGCGGCCCTGCTGCTCTCGGTCGCCGCGTCGGTGCGGATCGGCTCCGCCGACGTCGGCTACGGCGAGCTGGGCCGCGCCCTCGGCGGGCGGCTCGGCCTGGCCGTCGAGCCGCTGCCGCCGCTGCTCGACAGCCTGATCTGGGACCTGCGGCTGCCGCGCGTGCTGCTGGCCGCCCTGGTCGGCGCCGCGCTGGCCGTCTGCGGCGCGGTGCTCCAGGCCGTCACCCGCAACGCGCTGGCCGAGCCCTACCTGCTGGGCGTCTCCTCGGGCGCCTCGACCGGCGCGGTCGTCGTCGTGGTCCTCGGCATCGGCGCCGGCTCTCTCGGCGTCACCGGCGGCGCGTTCACCGGCGCCCTGCTGTCGTTCGGGCTGCTGCTGATCCTGCTGCGGCGCGGCGGCCTGGACTCGCTGCGGATCGTGCTGACCGGGGTGATCGTCGGCGAGTTCTTCGCCGCCGTCACGGCGCTGATCCTGATGGCGTCCGGCGACGCCGACACCACCCGGGCGATCACGCACTGGCTGCTGGGGTCCATGGCATCGGCGCGCTGGGACGTCGTCGTCATCGGCGCGGTCACCACCGTGGTCGGGCTGGCCGTGACGTGGGCGTGCGCGGGCGCCCTGGACGGTTTCGCGTTCGGCGCGGACACGGCCGCGTCGCTGGGCGTCGGGGTGCGCGCCACCCGCGCGACGCTGCTGGTCGTGACCGCGCTGATGACGTCGGTGGCGGTGGCGTCGGTCGGCGCGATCGGCTTCGTCGGCCTGATCGTGCCGCACGGCGTGCGGTTCCTGGTCGGGCCGACGCACCGGGTGCTGCTGCCGTTCACCGCGCTGGCCGGCGCGGTGTTCCTGGTGTGGGCGGACGCGCTGGCGCGGATCGCGTTCACGCCCCGGGAGGTGCCGGTCGGGGTGTTCACCGCGCTGCTCGGCGTGCCGCTGTTCCTCCTCATCCTGCGGAAACGGGGCGAGTTGTGAGAATCACGGTCGAGAACCTGAGCTGGTCGGCGCGCGGCACCACCGTCGTGCGCGACGTCCACGCCGAGATCCTGCCCGGCGAGACCGTCGGCCTGATCGGCCCCAACGGCTCCGGCAAGTCCTCGCTGCTGCGCTGCGTCGCGGGCCTGCGCGCCCCCACCACCGGCACGGTCCGCTACGACGGCGAGGACATCCGAGGCTGGGACGCCCGCCGCGTCGCGCGCCGGATCGCGTTCGTGGAGCAGTCCGCCGACGCCGACAGCGATCTGCGGGTCGCCGACGTCGTCGCGCTCGGCCGCACCCCGTTCCGCGGCCGGTGGCGGGGGCCGGACGCCACCGACCGGGCCGTCGTGGACGCCGCCCTGCGGCACGCCGGACTCACCGCCCTGGCCACCCGCACCTGGCGGAGCCTGTCCGGCGGCGAACGCCAACGCGCCCACCTCGCCCGCGCCCTGGCCCAGCAGCCCTGGGGCATCCTGCTGGACGAGCCGACCAACCACCTCGACATCAAGCACCAGTTGGCGCTGATGGAGCTGCTCGCGGCAACGGACCAGACCGTGCTGGTCTCCCTGCACGACCTGTCGCTGGCGGCCCGCTACTGCGACCGGCTGCTGCTGATGTGCGACGGCACCCTCGTCGCCACCGGCGCCCCCGAGGACGTGCTGACACCCGGCAGGCTGCGCGACGTCTTCGGCATCGACGCCGCCCTCGCCCCCGACCCGGCCGGCCACCTCGCCCTCACCTGCCGGGGCGTCGCCGCCGCCGGACCGGACTGACCGTGCGGCGCCGGCCGTCAGCGGAACGCGGTGTCCGCGCCCAGCGCCTCGACGCCGTCCAACTGGTCCACCCGGGACCGGAGATAGGAGCGCAGCCAGCCGAACGCCTCCGCTCCCAGCGGGAGTCGCAGCGGCGGCTCGTCCAGGCCGACCGCCTCGATGATCGCCTCGGCACCTCGGCGCGGGTCGCCCGGCTGGGTGCCGTGCGTGGCCTCGAACGCCTCCCGCGCGGGCGCGATGATCGTGGCGTAGTCCCGCATCGGCTCACCCCAGCGGAGCGACCGGCCGCCGAAGTCCGTGCGGAACGGGCCGGGTTCGACGATCATGACGCGGATCCCGAGGTGCGCGACCTCGGCCGCGAGCGCCTCGGAGATCCCCTCCAGCGCGAACTTCGTCCCGACGTACGCCGTTCCGCCCGGCCCGGGCACCACACCGTTCACCGACGACATCTGCACGATCCGGCCGGCCCGCCGGTGCCGCATCCCCGGCAGGACGGCGCGGGTGACGGCCAGCGCGCCGAAGAGGTTCGTCTCGAACGCGCCGCGCAACTCCTCGTCGGTCAGCTCCTCGAACGCGCCCAGCAGCCCGAACGCCGCGTTGTTCACCAGCACATCGATCCGGCCGAAGGTCTCCTCGGCCCCGGCGACGGCCGACCGCACCGACGCCTCGTCGGTCACGTCCAGCCGTACGGCCCGCACCCGGTCCGGCGCGAGCGCCGCCAGATCCGCGATCGCCTCCACGTCCCTGGCGGTCGCCACCACCCGCCCGCCGCGGGCGACGACCGCCCGCGCGAGCTCCCGGCCGAAGCCGGAACTCGTCCCGGTGACGAACCAGACCCGGTCCCCGCTCATCATGTCCCCTCGTCCGTTGTCCACGGACGTCACCCTAGGGAACCGGTCACCGGCGGGGGGAACGGATTTCCGCCGCCTCCGCCCGCCGCCCGCCCCTCAGCCGGGCGCGGGACCCTCGACCAGGGGACGCAGCTCCTCCTCCAGCGCGTCGCTCTCCACCAACTGCCGGTACGTCGAGGGCGGCGCGTACGACGTCTCCGGGCAGGTCTCGTCGGGGGTGGTGGTGCCGTCCAGGGCGAACTCGCCGACCAGCTCCCCGGTCCTGGCCTCGAACACCCGGTACACGTACCGCGCGGACCACACCTCGGGGTTCGCGTCGCCGAGCGTGCCCCCGAGGTAGGCGCAGTCACCGACCTTCTCGCCCGTGAACTCCCGGTCCGTGTACTGGCAGACGAGCAGCTCCGTGAACCCGCTGTAGGGGGACGGCGCCCACGCGGTGGGCAGGAGCGGCAGATCGACCTCCGGAACGACGCCCACCTTGTGCAGAACGGCCGGGTGCGGGCCGGTCCCCTCGTAGGCCGGGCCGTCCGGGGAGTAGGCGACCACCGCGTCCGGATCGAACGGGTCGCCCCCGCACGCCTCGTCGCCGTCGCGGGTCTCCGGCCACGGCGTGGGCTCCGGGAACACCGGCTCCTTCCGGCTCCGCGACGGCTCCGGCTCCCCTGGTCTATCTCTTTCACTCTTCCTCCCCACAGTCTGTGTTGACTCAACACGCGGCGTCCGACAGACCCCTCACGTACACCCTTCGCCGGCAGCGTCAGACGGGTATAAGAGACAGCCTACGCCCCCGGCCGTCCCACGCGTGCGGCCGACACCCCGTGGGTACGGCACCCACGGGCAGCCGGGACGCGACGGACCGGGTGTCCAGCCCGCACATCCACCTCCCCGCCGCGTAGACACCCGCCCCGAACGGTGCCGGGGCCATCGACATGACCGGGCTTTCGGACCACCATGCGATTCGGGTGACGTCGTACCCTCGCCCCGCCCGAACGGGTGGCAGACGCACCTCGCCGCTCCACCCCGCACCACTCACCGACCGGGCGGACGCCCCGGTCCCGGGCCGCTGGACCACGGAGACGAACCATGACAGCCGACGACGATCGCGAACAGGCCCTGCGCACCGAGCTGACCGACACGCTCACCGCCTCCGGACATCTGCGCACCGAAGCCTGGCGCCAAGCCGTGCGCACCGTCCCGAGGCACCTCTTCCTGCGTGACGGCGTCTTCCGCCGCCGAGGCGCCGGCTGGGAGCCGATCACCCCCGCGCATCCCGACTGGCAGGCGCTCTGCTACCGCGACGAGCCCGCCGTCACCCGGGTCGCCGGCATCCGCCCCGACGAGATCGGGAGCGTGATCCACCGCGAACCCACCCACACCGGCCTCGCCCCGGGCGAGGCGGTGCGGATCCTGGAGGAAGCCGGCATCGAGGACGGCATGCGCGTCCTGCTCATCGGCACCGGCACCGGCTACACCACCGCCCTGCTCAGCCACCGGCTGGGCGACGACCTCGTCACCACCGTCGAGATCAACACCGACATCGCGCGCCGCCCCCGCCAGTCCCTGGCCGCCGCCGGTCACCACCCCCGCGTGATCGACGGCGACGGCGTGACGGGATGGCCCGGGGCCCTGGGCCAGTGGGACCGCATCATCTCCACCTGCGCCGTCATCACCATCCCCTGGCTCTGGTTCGCCCTCCTCCGGCCCGGCGGCGAGATCATCGCCCCCCTCGGCGGCTGGCTCGGCGCGACCGCGCGCGCGCGGCTCACCGGCGAGGAGGGCGGCACCCTGAGCGAGCCCGCCGCGGCCGTGGGCCGGCTGATCAGCCCCGCGGGCGCCGGACTCGAACTCGCCCAGCCCCACAAGCCGCCGCCTCTGCCTCATCCTGTTACTCAGGCACGTCCACGCTCTTACCAGTCCTTCTCGCTTCTCCTCGTTTTTTTTTTCAGCATTCCTCACCCCCCGACCTCCCCCCTACCCCCTTCGTCGGCAGCGTCAGATGTGTATAAGGGACACCCCCCGGACACCAGCCGCTCCGGGGAACGCCCCGCCCTGATCACGCCCATCGACCTGAACGACCCCACGGCCCGGTTCGTCGCCCAGGCGGCGGCCCCGTGGATCCAGGACATCGGGCTGCCCGACGGGCATCTGTACTGGGACCCCGAGGCCCAGGTGTGGGCCGCGCTGCGCGAGCACGCCGAGAAGTGGACGGTCCGCCAGTCCGCGTACCCCCTGTGGGACCGCATCGAGGACCAGATCATCCGCTGGCAGGCCGACGGCTCCCCCGGCCTGGAGGACTTCAGCGTCACCACCTCCGCCGACCAGCATCTGCTCGCCCTGTGGGACACCGTCCTGTAGCGCGGGCAGGGACATCGCCCGCCGTCCGCGGCGGCCCTGGCCGCCGGGGACCGCGGGCCCGACCGGCCGCCGGCACCGCGACGAGTACCGCAGCTTGCCCACGCCCCCTGTCTCCTATACCCCTCCTCCTCTCCCCATCCCATCCCCCGTCCACTTTCTTGCCCTTCTCCTCCCCGTTATCGTACGCCCCTCACCGCGCCTCCCGGCACCGCCCGTGCCTACGCTCGCCCCCGCCCTCGGGTAGACACCGGGCCCCACGGCAAGTCATCGACGACCACCGGGACACACCATCCGGAAAACCGGCCCGAGCCCCACCCGGAACACCGCCGTGACGGCACGGAACGGGCTCACGGGGTGGGGGGGCGGGTGGGGACGCGGGCCCAGAGGATCGTGCTGTGTGTGTCGCGGGTCCGGCCCCACTCGTCGGTGAGCGCGTCGATGATGCGGCGCCGGTGGCGGGTGCCCGCCGCGAGGTGGTGGACGGTTCCCGTGCGCGGGCCGCTCACGGCGGCGCCGGGGACCGTGCCGGGGATGACGACGCACAACAGCGCCTGATGGTGGGCGAGTCCGAGCCAGACATTGTCGTAGGCGGGGTCGGCCATGGCCCAGGCCATGAGTTCGGAGACGACGGACGCGGCGTCGTCCACCGTGGTGAACAGGCGCCACCGTTGCAGGGTGACGGTGGTGAAATGCCGGGCGGACGAGAGGTCGACGGGTAACGCGGCGAACATGCGTGCGGTGAACCGATGAGCGGATTCCGAAGGCATATTCACTTCGCCCGCCGCGCCCGGCTCACGGAAAAGCGATGAGGAGAGCCGGAGATGCGGCTCGCGGCGGCATGCGGGTGCGCCGTCACAGGTCGGCTCCCGGGGGCGGAGAGAGGGGAAAGGGTGTCGGGCCACTATTCCGGATCGTGCGTGCGGGCTGCAAGTGCGGGTACATAAACCCGTGTGGGGGTGCGGTAGAGCGACCATCTGTTCAATTACTACCCAGTAGCGGCTGGGAGTTCAGCACGGTGGAGAGAGATATGGGTGAGCGATACAGCAACGGCGTGTCCGCGGACATGATCGAAGGCGTGGTATGGCGCAAGAGCCGGGCGAGCAGCGCGCTGGGCAACTGCGTGGAGGTGGCGGCCCTGCCCGGCGGAGGCGCGGCCGTGAGGAACTCGCGTGATCCGCAGGGTCCGGCGCTGATTTACACGCCCGGGGAGATCGCCGCTTTCGTGCAGGGGGTGAAGCTGGGGGAATTTGACGACCTTCTTTGAAAACCCCCGGGTTCGTGGGACTCTGTGTTCCTGTTGTGTCTCAATGTAGCGACATCCAGGGACTGTTGGAGTCTCACGACGTAAGGGAGAGACGTGCATGGCGAGCGAGCCAGCCCGTGTGCCGTCGATGGTGGACCTTCTCGGCCGGCCGGCGAATACGCCAACGGTGCTGCGGGTCGCCCTCGGCATCATGCTGCGCAACTGGCGTGAGCAGCGGGGGATATCCGCACGCGCGGCCGCCAGGCACCTGGGCTGCTCGGAATCCAAGATCAGCCGTATGGAAACGGCGCACGGCCAGTCCCAGTTGTCGGGGCAGGAGGTGGCCAGCCTCCTGGCCCTCTACGGCCGGAAGGACCGGCGGCTGCTGGACGATGTCAGGGAGCTGGTCCGGCGCGCCAACGCGCCGGGCTGGTGGCACGCTTACGCGGACCTGACGCCGGAGTGGTTCGAGACCTTCCTCGGCCTGGAGTCCGCGGCCTCCCAGATCCGCGTGTACGACGCGCACCACGTGCCCGGCCTGCTGCAGACCGAGCGGTACGCGCGGACCGTGACCTGGGCGGGTCTGTCGCGTCTGAGGCGACGGGTCACGCGGGAAGAGGTGCAGCGCCGGGTGGAGTTGCGCCTGGCGCGCCAGGACCTGCTGACCCGGCAGCGGGATCCGCTGCACCTGTGGGCGATCCTCGACGAGGGGGTCCTCCAGCGCAGGATGGGCACCAACGCGGAGATGGCCGAGCAGTTCGACCATCTGATCGCCATGACCGAGTTGCCCAACGTGGTGCTCCAGGTCGTGCCGTTCGACTTCGGTGGCCCCGGGCACGCGGGGGGCCCGATCACCCACTTGAGGTTCCCGGCGCCGCATCTGCCGGACATCATCTACCTGGAGCAGGCGGCGGACGCGCTGTACCTGGAGGAGCCCCGGCGCACCGAGGAGTACCTCCGCATCATGGAGGACATCAGCCGCGGCGCCGAGTCGAAGCAGGAGAGCCTGGCCATGCTGAAGCGAGCGGCCTGGCGGTATCACTGACGCTGCCCCGGGCCGGCCGCGTCCTTCCCGCGTCCGGCCCAGGACACGCCGTTCCCTCAGCGCACGCGGCCGACGCCGCCGTACTCCATCCACCGGCCGCTTCCCACCACCCGGGCCAGCTCCGAATCGGGGCGCCAGGCACAGACGTCGACGACTCCCGGGTGGAGGATCTCCAGCGGCGCGAAGCAACGTTCCACCTCCTGCCGGGATCTCACCCGCCCCCAACTCCCCCGCGTGCGGCGCCGCATGAAGTCCGTGACCCGCTCGCGGACGTCCTCCTCGTCGCTCACCAGATGGCTGATGACCACGGCGCTGCCGGACGGGAGCCGGGAGGCAACCGTGCCGATGATCCCGGCGGGGTCGTCCTGGTCGGGAACGCAGTGGAGCACGGAGACGAAGAGGGCGGCGACGGGCTCGCGCGGGTCGAACAGTTCGCGGACCCGGGGATGATCCAGCACGGCCGCCGGTTCGCGGATGTCGGCGCGCAGGAAGGCGGTCCGCTCGTCGCGTTCCAGGTACGCCTGGCCGTAACTGGCCACCACCGGATCGTCGTCCACGTAGACGGTGCGCGCGTGCGGGTGGACGCGCTGGGCGATCTCGTGGACGTTGTCCAGGGCGGGCAGGCCGCATCCGTGGTCGATGAACTGGCGGATGCCGAGTTCCCGGGCGAGGGTGCGCACGACGCGTTCGAGGAATCTGCGGCGGTGGACCGCCACGGTCCGCGCGGTGGGGACCATCGTCAGGAGGCGGTGGGATGCCTGCCGTTCGGCCTCGTAGTGATCCTTGCCGCCCAGCAGGTAGTTGTCCATGCGCGCGATGGTCGGTACGCCTACGTCGGGGGGAGAAAGGGGCAGGGTGTCATCGTCCATGCAGTGGGGGGCCTCGCCTGATCGTTGAAGTGGGCATTATCGGTATACGAAAACGCCCATCGTAAAGCGCTGCCAGGCGGGTTGGCGGAGAATCGTGAGATCGGCCGGGAGGGGACGTGTGTGCTCCGGCGCACACGGCGGGGATGCGCACCGAGGGCGCGCGCACGGGCGACACGGAGTACGTGAAAGCGCCGGAACGCGGGGCGCCGTCTCAGGCCGGGCCGGTCAGCCCCGGCGCGAGACGCCGTTCGGCCAGCAGCAGATGCCAGGTGACGTCGCGCGGGGCGAGCCCCATCACCTCGGCGGTCTCGGCCAGGCTCATCCGCAGGCGCCGCCGCAGGAGCACCGCGTCGGCCTGCGGTGCCGGCAACAGGCGGTGCAGGACGTCGCCTTGGCCGGCCGCCCGGGCCTCGGCGTCCACCCGCCGGCCGAGCAGGTGCCAGGCCAGCGCGGCCGGGCTGGTGGCGAGGGCGGCGGCCCAGCGGGTGGCCAGTTCGCCCAGCGCGCTCTCCACGACCGCTTCCGCGACGGCCGTCCCGGGCAGCCGGAGCCGGCAGTACCGCAGGTAGCGGCCGTGGTGCAGCGCGCAGAAGGCGGCGAACTCCACGGGCAGGCGCAGCCGTACGGGCGGAGAACCCACCCCGATGACCTCGGGTGCTCCGGCGGGCCCGGTGCGGAACGGGCCGGGATCGGGCTGCGGCGGAATCATGCGAAGCCTCCCCTGGAAGACGCGTACGGGTTCGGTCATGTGCGTCAGCGCCTTCGGCGTTTGCCCACCGGGCGGCGGCCCCGCCGGGCGCGTGGGCTGGTCACCGGGCGTTCGGTGCCGCCGTTGCCGCCGCCATCGGTGGCGATCAGGTAGGCGTAGTCCACGTCCTGCCACAGGCCGACGAAGTCCTCCGCGCGGCCGTCGAGGGCGAGGACCAGGGCGGCGAGCGTCTCCCAGTCCGGGACCTCCCGGCCGTTGAGCATCCGGTCGATGGACGCCTCGTCCACCTCGATCCCCGCCTCGCTCGCGGTCTTCCGGCGGATGACGGACGCCGGGGGCCACCCGGCGGCGATGTGCAGGCCCCGCAGCACGGCGTGCAGCCGGTCCACGGCCTCGTCCCGGGGCCACCTCGGCGGGGGGTTGAAGCCCCAGGCGATCTCCCACAGGACCCGCAGTTCCCCCGGCTCGCCCTTCAGGGCCTCCACCAGCGTGCACACCGCGTGCCAGGCCGGCACCCGGTGGCCGGCGAGGATGCGCGTGACGTAGGACTGCGACACCCCGAGGGCGGCGGCGAGTTCGCGGTGGGACTGGCCGCTGATCTTGTACATCTGGGTGAGCGCCGCCGCCAGATAGCCCGCGGCGCGCGACCGGCCGTTCTCGCCCGTCTCCGTCTCGGTGGCGACCTCCGCCTCCGGGACGGCGGCCCGCTTTCTCCGCCGGGGCGGGAGGAAGGCGCCGCTCTCCTCCTCCCACCGGGCCAGCTTGCGTTCCACCTCCGGCGCGTGCCACCGGGAACGGGCCGCCGCCGCGGTCGTGACCGCCGCCTGCCCCACCGCTTCCCACGTCATCTTGGCGTTGCGGGCGTCGTTCACCGCCGCCGCGATGTACACGTCGACGCCGCGGGCGAGCCGCCGGGCGCACTCCAGCAGCACCTCCAGGTCCCGCTCCCCCTCCTCGGCCGCCACCAGGCGCCCGGTGAGCAGGTGCAGGTCCTCCGCGACGGATTCGGCCCGCCGCGCGGCCGGCAGGGGGTCCTTCTCCACGCAGACGGCGCGTTCGCGCTGTGCCCGCCGCCGGCATCCGGGGTCGCAGTACAGCTTGGTCCGGCCCCGCCGCTGCTGCGGTACCGGGCGACCGCAGACGCGGCACGGCTCGACGGGAGGCTCGACGGCTGGACCGTCAGACGGCATCGGAATCCCCTCCGCTATTTCTCACCCGGTGTCCGCTCCGTTCCGCGCACCCGACGACAGAAATGGAAGAGCCGCCTCCGCTCTCTTTCCTGGGCGCCGCGCCCGCGCGCCGGCCGGCGGAAGTCGCGTTTCCGCCGGCCGGCGTGGGCATCACCCGGTCCGGCGAATCCGCTGGTAGGAGCAGTGCCCGGACGGCAGTCCCCCGACCAGGCCGGCGATCAGCAGCCAGTCGGCGAGCGCGGGCCGCGCGCCGCAGATCACCACGGCAGTGAGCACCGGCAGCACCAGCACCAGCCCCACCGGCACGATGACAGAGACAGCACTGAAACCCGCGCCGGATTCCCGCTCCCTGCTACTGTCATGAACCGTGCCAGCCCCTCCGGGGCATGGCACGGAAAAGTGTTCGGGCATGCGAATCTCCTTCGTTCTCGAACCGTTCCAGCGGGGCCCCGGTTTCTGGCTGACAACCGCCGGGGCCTTGCGCATGGGCACGGTAGCGCGCCACCTACCCCACCGCTAATCACCGGAACCGCAGATATCAAAGTCGGCCAATCCGCAGGCGGGATTGTCGCGTTGGGGCGGGGGTGGGGATGTCGCCCGCTGAGCGCCGCGCCCGAATCCGTGGTTATTTCCGACCGTTTCATGACCACGAATGATCGGGCCTTCCCCACGGATTCCTGCCACACTCCGCCCCGAAGCGATCAATTCGCTCATGCGAGCGAAGAAAAGCGGCCGGAAGGCATGGCGGTATCGCGAACCGCCCGGTAGAACCCGCGCCCGGTCGCCGCGCCCGGCCCGGTCCACGCCGGACGCCGCCCTCGTCACCGCCGGGAGCCGGGTGCGCGGCCGGGGCCGTCCCCTCGGTCACCCCGGGGCCGCCCTACCGCCGCCACCGGGCCGTGGGGCCCGCGACCGGGCCCCCTGGAGGAAGCTTGTCGCCTCTACTGTTTAATTGCGAGCGCTTCGCAATTACGTACGATACCCGGCAGGAGTGTGCCCGATGACGGCCCGGATCACCGCCCGGACATGGACAGGGATCGCCGCGACGGCGGTGACCGCCGCACTGCTGACGGCCACCGCCTGCTCCGCCCCCGGCGAGGAGGGCGGCGGCGACGGCGGATACGACGAACTCGTCGTCGGCATAGCCAACGAGCCGGAGACGCTGAGCCCGCTCCTCGGCTACGGCAAGGACGGCAACTCGAAGATCTTCGACGGCCTGTTGCGCCACGACGAGGACCTGGAGCTCCAGCCCGCGCTCGCCACCGCGCTGCCGGAGATCAGCGACGACGGGCTGACGTACACCTACGCCCTGCGCGAAGGAGTCGAGTTCAGCGACGGAACGCCGTTCACCGCGCGGGACGTCGTCTTCACCTACGAGACCATCCTCGACGAGGACACCAACAACCCGGCCAAGGACGACCTGGCCGCCGTCGAGAGCGTCCGCGCCGAGGGCGACCACACCGTGGTGTTCACCCTGGCCTATCCCTACGCCCCCTTCGCCGAACGCACCGTGCTGCCCATCGCCTCCGCCGACGCCGCCGGCGGCCAGGACGTCAACACCGGCCCGTACAACACCGAACCGATCGGCACCGGTCCCTACGTCGTCACCGGCTGGACCCGGGGCGAACGGCTCACCTTCGAGGCCAACCCCGGCTACTGGGGCGGCGAGCCCGAGGTGCGGCGGCTGACCATGGCCGTCATCCCCGACGACGACGTGCGCGCGACCCGGCTCCGCTCCGGCGACCTGGACGCCGCCGTGCTGCCGCCCAACCTCGCCAACTCCTTCGCCGGCGAGGAGGGGTTGGTCACCCATACCGCCGAGAGCGCCGACTTCCGCGCCGTCACCCTCCCCACCGGCCACCCCGTCACCGGCGACCAGGACATCCGCCTGGCCCTGGACCTGGCCGTGGACCGGGAGTTGATGGTCGACAGCATCCTGGAGGGCGCCGGGCACGCCGCCTACGGCCCGGTGCCGACCGCCAGCCCCTGGTTCGCCGAGGGCACCGAGCGGCCCCACGACCCGGACGCCGCCCGCGCGCTGCTGGACGAAGCCGGCTGGGTGACCGGCGAGGACGGCGTCCGCGTCAAGGACGGCAGGCGCGCGGAGTTCACCCTCTGGTACCCGGCCGGGGACCGGCTGCGGCAGGAACACGCCCTCGCCTACGCCTCCGATGCCCGGGACATCGGCATCGACGCCACCGTCGAGTCCGGCTCCTGGGAGGTCATCGAGGGCCGCCTCGCCCAGGACGCGGTCCTCAGCGGCGGCGGCAACCCCGCCGACCCCGACTTCGACCTCTACGGCCTGCTCCACTCCGAACTCGCGGGCGACGGCTGGAACAACATGGGCCACTACGACAACCCGGCCGTGGACGAGCAGTTGGAGACCGGCCGGCGCAGCGGCGACCCGGCCGAGCGGGAGGCCGCCTACGAAGCGGTGCAGCGCGAACTCGCCGAGGACCCCGGCTACACCTTCCTCACCCACATCGACCACGTCTACGTCATGGCCGACCACTGGGACGGCGTCACCACCCAGATCGAGCCGCACGACCACGGCCTCGGTCACGGTCCCTGGTGGAACGTGGAGGATTGGCGGATCCGCTCGTGACCGCCCCCTGGGCCGGGATGGCCCGGCTCGCCGGGCGGCGGCTGCTGGCCGCCGTCCCGGTGCTGGCCCTGGTCACCCTCGGCATGTTCGCCGTCGCCGCCGCCTCACCGTTCGACCCCGTACGGCAGTACATCGGCTCCGACGGCCTCGGCGCCTCCCAGGAGACCCTGGACACCCTCCGCGAGAACCTGGGCACCAGCGGCACCTTCGTGGAGCAGTGGTGGGCCTGGCTGCGCTCCGCCGCCGGCGGCGACCTCGGCCAGTCGCTCGCCCTGCGCCAGCCCGTCGGCCAGGTCATCGGTGAACGCCTCGGCTGGTCCGTCCTGTTGTGCTCGGTCGCCTTCGTGGTCGCGATCCTGCTGGGCACCGCCCTCGGCGTGCTGGCCGCCCGGCGACCGGGCGGCGTGCTCGACCGCGTCGTGACCTCGGTCAGCTACACCCTCCAGGCCGCGCCGCCGTTCTGGCTCGCCCTGCTCGCCATCTGGCTGTTCGCGCTGCGCCTGGACGTCCTCCCGGCGGGCGGGCTCACCGACACCGGCAGCGACACCGTCACCGCGGGCTCCGTGATCCGCCACCTGGCGCTGCCCGCGGGTGTGCTGGCGATCTCCCAACTGCCGTGGTTCGTCCTGTACGTGCGCCAGGGCGTCTCCGACGCGCTCCACGAGGACCCCGTGCGGGGCGCCCGCGCCCGGGGACTGCGCGAGCGGACCGTCCTCCTCGGCCACGCCCTGCGCTCCGGACTGCTGCCCGTCCTCACCCTGATCGGCACCCGCGTCCCGGAGTTGATCACCGGCGCCCTGCTCGTCGAGACGGTGTTCAGTTGGCCCGGCATCGCCTCGGCCACCGTCCGGGCCGCGACCGCCACCGACTTCCCGCTGCTCGCCGCGCTGACCGTGCTCTCCGCCCTCGCGGTCCTGGCCGGCAACCTGCTCGCCGACCTGCTGTACGGGCTGGCCGACCCGCGCGTCGACCACGACGAGATGTGAAAGACGAGACGTGAGAAACGACATGGGCAAGCCGGAAGGCGGGGACGCGACCGTGGAGACGGCACCGGGGAACGGAACGGCCGCGCCCCGGCCCGCCGTTGACCGGCCCTGGCACGCCCCCGGCGGCGACGGCCGCCGCACCCGCGCCGTGCGGGTCGCCGTCTCGGGCGCCCTCATCGGCGCCACCGTGCTGGCGGTGCTGCTGGTGCCCCCGCTGTTCCCGCTGGACCAGCAGGCCGTCGATCTGACCGCCAAACTCGAACCGCCTTCCTGGGCCCACCCGTTCGGCACCGACGAGGTCGGCAGGGACGTGCTGCTGCGCTGCGTCTACGGGATGCGCGTCTCGCTGCTCGTCGGGGTCGTCGCCGCGCTGGTGGCCAGCGGCATCGGCCTGGCCGTCGGCTGCGCGGCGGGCGCCCTGGGCGGCCGGGCGGACCGGCTGACAATGCGGCTGGTGGACACGTTCACCGCCGTGCCGCACCTGCTGATGGGCATCTTCATCGTGGCCATGTTCCGTCCCGGGATCTGGCCCGTCATCGCCTCGGTCGGGCTCACCCACTGGGTGTCCACCGCCCGCATCGTCCGCGCCGAGGTGCTGTCGCTGCGCGCGCGTCCCTTCGTCGACGCCGCGATCTCCGGCGGTGCCTCCCGGCTGCGGGTCGCCGCCCGGCATCTGGTGCCGGGCGTGCTCCCGCAAGCCGGCCTGGCCGCCGTGCTGATGGTCCCGCACGCCATCTGGCACGAGTCGGCGCTGTCCTTCCTGGGCCTGGGCATCCCCGCCCACGAGGCCAGCCTGGGCACCATGATCAACGGCGCCCGCGGCTCGCTGGTGACCGGCGAGTGGTGGCCCACGCTGTTCCCCGGCCTCTTCATCGTCGTGCCCACCCTGGCGCTGGCGGGCCTCGCGGGCGCCTGGCGCGAACGGATCAACCCCCGCCGCCGATCGGAGCTGGTGCTGTGAACGACCCCCGACGTGCCGCGAACACCGCCGGACACGAGACCGCGGCCCCGGAACCGCTGCTGTCGGTCCGGGAGTTGTCCGTACGGTTCCTGATGCCGGGCGGGCGCCACGTCGCCGCCGTCAACGGCGTCTCCTTCGACCTGGCGGCCGGGGAATGCCTGGCCCTGGTCGGGGAGAGCGGCTGCGGCAAGTCCGTGCTGGCCGCCGCGCTGCTCGGGCTGCTGCCGGGCAACGCGCGGACCCGGGGCGCCGCGTGGCTCGGACCGGCCGGGGACCGCCTGGACGTGCTCACCGCCGGGGAGGCCACCCTGGCCCGCACCGTGCGCGGGCGCCGCGTCGGGCTGATCCCGCAGAGCCCCGCCGCCCACCTGACCCCGGTCCGTACCGTGCGCGCGCAACTGGAGGAAACCGTCCGCGAACTGCGCGGCACCGGACGGGCCGCACTGCGGGCCGCCGCCGAAGCCGCCGCCGCGCGGGCCGCGTTCCCCACCGACCACCTCGACCGTTACCCGCACCAGCTCTCCGGCGGCCTCGCCCAGCGCGCCGCCACCGCACTCGCCCTCGTCGCCGACGCGCCGCTGCTCATCGCCGACGAACCGACCACCGGCCTCGACCGGGACCTCGTGGACCGCACCGTCGGCGAGTTGCGCCGGCACGCGGACAACGGCCACGGCCTGCTCGTCATCACCCACGACCTGGCCGCCGCCGAACGCGTCGCCGACCGGATCGCCGTCATGTACGCGGGCCGCATCGTCGAACTGACCGACGCGGCGCCGTTCTTCGGCTCCCCCGGCCCCCGGCACCCCTATGCGCGCGGTCTGCTCGCGGCGCTGCCCGAACGCGACTTCGCGCCCATCCCCGGGCTCCCGCCCGAACTGGACGCCCTCCCCGACGGCTGCGCCTTCGCCCCCCGCTGCGACCGCGCGACCGACCGCTGCGCCGTACTGCCCGACCTCACCGGCGGCGTCGCCTGCCACCACGCCCCGAAGGCCGCCCATGCTTGAACTCAGCCACATCACCGCCGGATACACCCCCCGCGCCCCCGTCGTCCGCGACCTCTCGCTCACCGTCGCGGACGGCGAGGCGCTCGGGCTGCTGGGCCCCAGCGGCTGCGGCAAGTCCACGCTCGCCCGGGTCGCCGCCCTGCTGCACCGCCCCTACGCCGGCACCGTCGTCCTGGCGGGCGAGCCCGTGCGCGGTTTCCGCTTCCGGGCGCCCCGGGCGCGCCGCACCCTCGTCGGTGTCGTCTTCCAGCAGCCGCGTCTCGCCGCCGACCCCCGGCTCACCCTGCGCGCCCTGATCGCCGACCCCGCCCGCGCCACCGGGCGGTTCACCGAACTGGCCGATCGCGCCGACGCCTTGGCCGACGCCGTCGGCCTCGGTGGCGACCTGCTCCGCCGCCGCCCCCCCGAGGTCAGCGACGGCCAACTCCAGCGCGCCTGCCTGGCCCGCGCCCTGCTGCTCCGCCCCCGGCTGCTGATCTGCGACGAGATGACCGCGATGCTGGACGCCTCCACCACCGCCGCCCTCGTCGCCGTCGTCGAGGACTACCGACGCGAACACGACGCCGCCCTGCTGGCCGTCGGCCACGACCGGGTCCTGCTGAACCGCTGGTGCGACAGCGTCCGGGAGTTCCCCACCACACCGTGACGGCGCGCGGGGACCGGTCGGCGGGGGTGGCCGGTCGCGTTCTAGTGTCGTCCCCGTGACCGGACTCCCCCCGCACCTGGCCGTGACGGCGGACGCCTACGACGCCGTCGCCGTTCTCTACGCCGAGCTCTTCCACGACGCGCTCGACCGGCTTCCCCTGGACCGCGCGGTGCTCGCCGCCTTCGCCGACCTCGCGCGCGCGGCCGGTGCCGGGCCGGTCGCCGAGTTGGGCTGCGGCCCCGGGTATGTGACGGCGCACCTGCGGGACTTGGGGCTGGACGTCTTCGGCGTCGACCTGTCGCCGGTGATGATCGGCCTGGCCCGCGCGGCCCACCCGGACCTGCGGTTCGAGACCGGCTCGATGGACGCCCTGGACCTGGCCGACGGCACGCTGGGCGGCATCGTGTCCTGGTACTCGGTCATCCATGTCCCGCCGCCGGAACTCCCGCTGTACCTCGCCGAGTTCCGCCGGGTCATGGCCGCCGGCGGCACGCTCCTGCTGGCCTTCTTCGAGGCCGAGGGCGGGCCGGTGACCCCGTTCGACCACAAGGTGGTGACGGCCTACCGCTGGCCGATCGACGACCTCGCCGCACTGGCCCACGAGGCCGGCTTCACCGAGATCGGCCGGATGCTGCGCGAACCCGAAAAGGACGAACGATTCCGCCGGGGCCACCTGCTCCTGCGCGCCCGCTAGCCGGTCGTCCGGGGGGCTGCGAAGGGGATCAGAGGGGAAAGGAGGAGCGCCCACTCCTTTCCACTCTCAACGTATAGCGCACCGGGGGGCTTGCGGCAAGGCCCGGGTCGTGCCGCAGAATCACTGGCCGAGGCCAGAAGCTG
This sequence comes from Streptomyces specialis, assembly GCF_001493375.1. Classification (GTDB taxonomy): domain Bacteria; phylum Actinomycetota; class Actinomycetes; order Streptomycetales; family Streptomycetaceae; genus Streptomyces; species Streptomyces specialis. Next base: position 73,936 of record NZ_LN929894.1, on the reverse strand, counting down.
CGGAAATGGGAGATTCACGAAGTGTGTACGTTGTTGTCGGTTCATGGTTCGCGGGGCGCGGTCGCGCCGGTGGCGGGAACGGCCCCGGATCGGAGCCGTCGATCATGAACTCCCGGAAGATCACCAGTGCGTTCGACCTCCCCGACCGCCTCTCCGCCAAGGCCGATCCGGCGCTGATCGCGGACGACGAGCGGCACTTCGCGGCCATCGCGGAGACCCTCGACCAGACGATCGCCGAACTGTCCGACCGCCTCGACGCCGAACGCAAGGCGCCCGGCGGCGTCGGGCGGGGAGCGATGGACCGGGACGCGGAGATCCACCGGCTGTCCGGCCGCCTGCGCGCCCTGCGCCGTTTCGGTCTCGACCTGTGCCTCGGGCACATGGTCGGCGCGGACGACCCCGAGCCCCTCTACATCGGACGGCTCGGCCTCACCGACAGCACCGGGCGCCGGCTGCTGATCGACTGGCGCTCCCCCGCGGCCGAGCCGTTCTTCGCGGCGACCCACGCCAACCCGATGGGTCTGGCCAGCCGCCGCCGGTACCGCTGGGCACGCGGCCGGATCAGTGACTACTGGGACGAGGTGTTCACCACCGACGGGCTGGAGGGGCACGCCGCGCTGGACGACCAGTCCGCGTTCATCGCGAGCCTGGGCGGCAACCGGTCGGACCGGATGCGGGACGTGCTCGCCACCATCCAGGCCGACCAGGACGCCATCATCCGGGCGGGATCGCGGGGCGCGCTCGTCGTGGACGGCGGCCCGGGCACCGGCAAGACCGTCGTCGCCCTGCACCGCTCCGCCTACCTCCTGTACTCCGACCCGCGCCTCGGCCACCGCCGGGGCGGCGTCCTGTTCGTCGGCCCGCACCAGCCCTATCTGGCCTACGTCGCGGACGTCCTCCCCAGCCTCGGGGAGGAGGGCGTGCAGACCTGCACCCTGCGGGATCTCGTCGCCGAGGGCGCCGACGCGGCGGTCGAGACCGACCCGGAGGTGGCCCGCCTGAAGTCGTCCGCCCGGATGGTGAAGGCGATCGAGACGGCCGTCAGGTTCTACGAGGAGCCGCCCGCCGAGGGGATGACGGTCACGACCGACTGGTCCGACATCTGGCTGAGCCCCGACGACTGGGCCGAGGCGTTCGAGGCGGTGGAACCGGGCACGCCGCACAACGAGGCGCGCGAGCAGATCTGGGAGGAATTGCTCACGATCCTGCGGGACAAGCTGGACGCCGACGTCCCGCCCGACCTGTTCCGAAGGGCGCTGAGGCTGGACCGGGAGCTGACCACGACCCTCAACCGCGCGTGGCCGCTGCTCGAAGCGGCCGACCTCGTCAGCGACTTGTGGTCGGTCCCCGCCTATCTGCGGATGTGCGCCCCCTGGCTCACCCCCGACGAGGTCCGGGCCCTGCGGCGCGCGGAGGGCCAGGCGTGGACGGTGTCCGACCTGCCGCTCCTGGACGCGGCCCGGCAGCGGCTCGGCGACCCGAGAACGGCGCTGCGCAAGCGCCGGCACAACGCCTCCCTCGCCGCCGAGCGCGAGCGCATGGCCGGCGTCATCGACAACCTGCTCCAGGCCGACGCCGACGGCGAGGGCGCGGTGACGATGCTGCGCGGTGAGGACCTGCGGGAGAGCCTGGTCGACGAGAGCGCGCTGCCCGCCATCGACCCGGAACCCCTGGCCGGCCCGTTCGCGCACGTCGTCGTGGACGAGGCCCAGGAACTGACCGACGCGGAGTGGCAGATGCTGCTGCTGCGCTGCCCGTCGCGGAGCTTCACCATCGTCGGCGACCGCGCCCAGGCCCGGCACGGGTTCACGGAGTCGTGGACGGAACGGCTCGAACGGGTCGGCCTCGACCGGGCCACCGTCGCCTCCCTGAGCATCAACTACCGCACGCCGGAAGAGGTCATGACGGAGGCCGAGCAGGTCATCCGGACGGTGCTCCCGGACGCCAACGTGCCGACCTCCGTCCGCAGCAGCGGCCTCCCCGTCGTGCACGGGTCCGTCACGGACCTGGACACGATCCTCGACACCTGGCTCACCACCCACGCCGACGGCATCGCCTGCGTCATCGGCGACCCCACCTTCCGCCCGACCCCCCGCGTCCGGTCACTGACCCCGGAACTGTCGAAGGGCCTGGAGTTCGACCTGGTCATCCTCATCGACCCGGAGAACTTCGGCGCAGGCACCGAAGGAGCGGTCGACCGCTACGTCGCGATGACCCGGGCAACCCAGCAACTGGTCATCCTCACCACGCCCTGACCCCACCGGGCCGCTCCGCGTTCTGGTCGGTCCGGGAGGTGGCGATGAGTTTTCGTGGTCCGGGGGGTCTCATCACTGTTGTCGACCACACCGGGAGGAACACGTGGCTCAGTTGGTGAGAGTCCAGAACTTCAGCGTTTCAAGCGACGGGATCGGTGCCGGTGAGGACCAGAGCCTTGAAAGGCCGTTCGGCCGGGCCGTCGACCCGGCCAGGCTGTTCGCGTGGGCCGGGGCCACGGCGAGCTGGCCCAACCGCACCGAGCCCGGAGGGAGCAGGGGCCTGGACGACTACTTCACGCGGGACTTCGCGCACGGCATCGGCGCCGAGATCATGGGCCGCAACAAGTTCGGGCCCCAGCGCGGGCCCTGGCACGACCACGAGTGGCGCGGCTGGTGGGGCGACGAACCGCCCTTCCACACGCCGGTGTTCGTCATGACCCACCACAAGCGGCCTTCGTTCACGCTCTCCGACACCACGTTCCACTTCGTCGACGGCGACCCGGCCACGGTCCTGGAGCAGGCGCGGGAGGCGGCGCGGGGCAAGGACGTCCGGCTGGGCGGCGGGGTCAGCACCATCCGGCAGTTCCTGGACGCCGACCTCGTGGACACCATGCATGTGGCGGTGTCCCCGGTGGAGTTGGGGTCCGGGCTGCGCCTGTGGGAGTCGCCCGAGGAACTGCTCGACCGGTTCCACCTGGAGGTCGTGCCCAGCCCGAGCGGCGTGACCCACCATCTGTTCTGGCGGAAGTGACCGACCGGCCCGTCCCCTGACCGCCGCGCCGACGGTCAGGGCGGCGCCGGGGGGCCGGCTCGTTCACCGGCCGTGTGCGGTCGCCGCGATGACGGGGAGGACGGCCATGGCCAGGACGCCGCCGGTGAGGGCGAGAACGGGGTAGCCGGCCGTGGAGACGACGACGCCGGAGGCGAGGCCGCCGGTGGCGCCGGCGAGGGCGATGGAGACGTCGACCATGCCCTGGGTCTTGGCACGCGTGGCGAGCGGTACGGCGTCGGTGATCATGGCGGTGCCGGAGACGAGCCCGAAGTTCCAGCCGATGCCGAGCAGGGCGAGGGCGAAGGCGAGGAGGGCGACGGAGTCGGCGGGGGCCGCTGCGGCGGTGATGCCCGCGGCGAGGAGGGTGAGGCCGGAGGCGGCGGCGATGACGGTGGGGCCGTGGTGGTCGACGAGCCGGCCGGTCAGCGGCGAGGGCAGGTACATGGCGCCGACGTGGATGGCGATGACCAGGCCGGAGGCGGTCGTGCCGTGGCCGTGGTCGTGCATGTGGACGGGGGTCATCGTCATCACGGCGACCATGACGAGCTGGGTGAGGATCATGGTCAGCGCGCCGGGCATCAGCCCCGGGCCGCGCGTGCGGACGGGGGCGGGCGCGGGGCCGTGCTCGGCGGGCGCCGTCCGTTGCCTCCGGTCGAGATCGCGGGCGAGCAGCAGGGGGTCGGGGCGCAGCCAGAGGGCCAGGATGAGGGCGGCCAGCGCGTAGGCGGCGCCGGCGAGGAGGAAGGGCCCGGCGAGCGTGGGGATGCCGAGGGCGTCGGCGAGGACGGCCCCGGCGGAGCGGGCCTGGAGGCTGGTGGCGGGCCCGGAGCCGGCGACGAACGGCGCGACGCGCAGGCGGAGGGGGCTGTCGGCGGATGCGGCGGGCATGACCTCCACCGGGCCCGCGCCGTCTCGGTGGCGACCAGAACGGTCGAGACGGCGCGGGCCCGGTGGGCGGGGGCGGCGAGGTCGGCCCCGGCGTAGCGGGCCTGGAGGTTGGTGGCGGTCCCGGAGCCGTAGACGAACAGCGCGATGAACAGCAGGAGGGCGCTGTCGGCGACCGCGGCGGCGATGACCCCGGCGCTGCCCACGGCCCCGGCGAGGTATCCGGCGGCCAGCCCGGGGCGGCGCCCCCGGGTCTGCGAGAGGCGGCCGACGGCGACCGCGGCGAGCGCGGAGCCGGCGGTGAACAGGGCGCTGGGCAGCCCGGCGAGGTCGGTGGAGCCGAGCATGTCCTGGGCGAGCAGCGCCCCGACGGTGATGCCCGCGGCGAGCCCGGCCCCGCTGAGGACCTGGGAGATGACCAGAACGGCCAGGACGCGGCGCTGGACGGCGGGCGGCGGCGATATGCCGGCGGTCGCGGCCGGCGCGGTGCTCGTCACGGGCGTCTTCCCCGGCGTGCCGCGGCCGGAGCCGGGGGGAGGAAACGGTCGGGAAGCGAGAGGCCGGTCACTCCGGGCCCCCCGCCACGACGGGCATCCGCGCGAGGCGCCACTCGAGCATGCCGTCGGTGAGGCGGATCGCGCGCCGTCCGCGGTCGGTGAGCAGACGGACCGCGTCGTGGGCGAAGACGCAGTACTCGCCGCGGCAGTACACGACGATCTCGGTGTCCTCGGGCAACTCGCCGATACGGTCGGCTAGTTCGTCGACGGGGATGGAGACGGCGCCGGGGATGTGCCCGGCGGTGTACTCCTCCGCCGGCCGCACGTCCAGCACCACCACGCCCCCGGCCTCGACGCGGGCGAGCAACTCCTCACGGGTGATCTCGGCGGCGGCGTCCCGGCCGAGGTAGGCGTCGCGGGCCACGGGCACGGCGGCCCGGTGCCGCTCCGCGACCTTGCGCAGCAGCGTGAACAGGTGGGCGACGTCGTCACCGGCGAGCCGGTAGTGGATCCGCACCCCCTCCCGGCGGGTCGCGACGAACCCGGTCTGCTTGAGCGTCTGCAGGTGCGCCGAGGCGGTGGTCAGGTTCAGCCCGGCCGCCTTGGCCAGGGCGTCGACGGTCCGCTCGCCCTGCGCGAGCAGATCGAGCAACTCCAGTCGCTTCCCGCTGGCCAGCGCCTTGCCACTGGCCGCGAACGCGTCGTACAGCCGTGCCTTGGCTTCGGCTTCCGGGTCCACCATGAGCATCCTCCATTAATCCATGGAATAGCGTAAAGGACACCGGGCGCGGTGACCAGCGACCACGACGAAAAGGCCGCGCGGGCGTTTCCGCGCGGCGCGGCCAGGTCCGATTCGCCGGTCCGGCGGGGGCGTCGAGGCTCAGGCGTCGTCGGAGGTGAAGCGGGCGCCGATCATCCGCAGGTGGGCGTCGAACGCCGCGGCCATGTCGAACTCCGGGTCGAAGAGCCACTGGTTCTGCAACCCGTCCATGACGGCCAGCAGCCCCGCGGCCACCTGCTCGGCGGGCGGGCCGGCGGGCAGGTTGCCCTTGGCCCGGGCCGCCTCCACCGCGGTGACCGCGATGCGCAGCACCCTGGCGTAGCGCTCGCGGAAGTAGTCGTGCGCGGGGTGGGCGGGGTCGGTGGCCTCGGCGGAGAGCACCGCGTACAGGCCCACGATGGAACGCTGGGTCTGGTTGGTGCGGACCAGCAGGCGCATGCCCTCGACGATGTCGCCGCGCCGGCCCCGTTCGATGAGGTCGGTGTTCGCGTCGCGCGCCTCCAGGACGGCGACGAGCAGCCCTTCCTTCGACCCGAAGTGGTGGACGATGTTGGCCGCGCTGACCCCGGCGCGCTCGGCGACGTCCCGCAACGAGCCGCCGCGGTAGCCGCGTTCGGCGAACACCTCGCGGGCGGCGTCGACGATGCACCGCTGGGCCTCCCGGCCGGCGGCGTACGGACCACGGGGCCCCCGCGAAGCGGCTGCGGCCATGTCGTTCCTCCGTCCCTGCGCCGGGGACCCCATCATAGGGAGCCGCCGCGCCGGCCCTTCCGGCCCCGTCGCGCGGACGGGCCGGGCGGGCCGGCGGGGGGCGGGGAACGTCAGATCGGCACTCCGCCCGAGCGGATCTCGTGGGTTCTCAGCACCCTGGGGATGGCGCAGGAGATGAGCAGGGAGGCGGCCACGATGGCGGCGGCCAGCAGGTAGGCGTCGCGGTAGCCCTCGTCGCTGTAGAACAGCGTGCCCTCGGCCACGACACCGGAGGCGGCCAGCACCACGAAGAACACCGCCGTGGTCACCGCGTTGACCACCCCGACGAGCAGAATCTGCGTGCCGTTGGCCATCCCCTGCTCCTCATGGCTCACCGTGCCCAGGATCAGCAACGGCACGCTGCCCGCGACGAGCCCGACGCCGACGCCGAACACGATCGCGGAGAAGGCGACCTCCCACTCGTTGCCATGGAGATACGCGTAGGAGACCAGGCCGAGCACGGTGACGGCCGAGCCGGCCAGCCACGGACGGCGGGGGTCCCACCGCGTGCTCATCCGGCCCACGAGGAAGCCGCCGAGGAACACCAGCACCTGGCCGGCCGCGATGACCAGGGCGGTCTTCGTACCGGTCCAGCCGAGGCCCGCCGAGACCCCCGGGATGGGCGGGGACAGGGTCAGCAGCGTCACGAGCAGCGCGATCGAGTAGACCGTCCCCTGGAGGAGCGCGGTCGCGGTGAGCACGGTGGCGACGCCGCGGCGCCGCGCCCACCGGATGTCGATCAACGGCTCGGGCCGGCGGCGTTCGACGAGGACGAACGCGACGGCGGCGACGGTCGTCAACGCGAACAGGCCCAGGACGCGGGCGCCGGTCCAGCCCCATTCCTCGCCCTGGCTGACGCCGCAGACCAGCGCGGCCGTGGCCAGCCCCAGCAGCACCGAACCCGGCAGGTCGAAGCGCGCCGTCGAGGCCCGGCGCGGCGTCTCCGGCAGCAGCAACAGCAGCCCGATGGCCACCACGGTCCCGAAGACGACGAACCACAGCGGGCCGCGGAAGCCGAAGTGGTCCAGGAGCTGCCCGGAGACCAGGGGGGCGAACAGGGTGACGAGGCCGACGCTGCTGCCGATGAGGCTGCTGGCCATCCCCACGTGCCGGGGCGGGAAGACGTCGCGTGCCGCGGAGTACACCAGGGCGCCGATCGGGCCGTAGAAGCCGGCCAGCGCCCGGCCCGCGATCACCAGGGAGAACGACGGGGCCAGGACCACCAGCAGGTCGCCGACCAGACCTATGGTGGCGCCCACGAGCATGACCCGCTTCTTGCCGTAGACATCCCCGAGCCGGGCCGCCACGGGGATCAGCAGGGTCGCGACCAGCGTGTAGGCGAGGGCGAACCAGGCCACCCGCGTCGTGGCGAACGCCTGGGTGATGCCCGCCGTCGTCATCCCGGTGGCCACGCCCGCCGCGGTGAGGAGCTGCGCGGGCCAGATCAGGGCCAGCAGGATCACGGCGAACCGGGCCGTGCCCACCGACCCGGCCGGTCGTGCCTCCGGCGTGCGCGGTGGAGCGGCGGCCGGGGCGGGGTCGGGAAGGGAGGAAGTGGTCATCGCTGACTCCAGTGTCAGGACGTCGCCGTCCGGTCCAGCCGAAGGCCAATGCTGAACGGCCGTTCGGGATTGGCTGGAGACGGTAGCCGCGCGGTCCCGGTGTGTCCAGAACCACATCCGAATCGGCTCATCACTCACCATGGGGACGCCGAAGCGCTGGACAACCGGCGCCGGACCGGTTACGTTCGGCGCCCTAATCTGAAACAGCCGTTCAGCATTGAGCCGCCTCGCCTGCCACCGGGAGACCGAACGTGCACCCCTACGAGGACCCCGCCCTGCCCGTGCCCGCGCGGGTGGGAGACCTGCTCCCCCGCATGACCCTGGAGGAGAAGGCCGGCCTGCTCTTCCACAGCCTGGCCGCGGTCGGCCCCGGCGGCGGGCTCGTCGGGCCCGGCCAGGGGGCCGGACTGCCGGTCGAGCGGATCGCCGAACAGATCACCGACCAGCGGATCTCCCACTTCAACGTGGTCGGCGAAGCCACGCCGCGCGACATCGCGGTCTGGCACAACACCCTTCAGGAACTGGCCCGCGAGACGCGGCTGGGCATCCCGGTCACCCTCTCCTCCGACCCCCGGCACGGCTTCGTCGACAACCCGGCCACCAGCGCCGCCGCCGGGCGGTTCTCCCAGTGGCCCGAGCCGCTCGGGCTGGCCGCCGCCCGCGACGTGGACCTCGTCCGCGCGCACGCCGATGTCGTGCGGCGCGAGTTCACCTCGGTGGGCATCCGGGTGCTGCTGGGCCCGATGGCCGACCTGGCCAGCGACCCCCGCTGGGCCCGCGCGGCCGGAACGTTCGGCGCCGACGCCGAGTTGGCCGGCAGACTCACCGTCGCCTACCTGGAAGGGCTCGGAGGGCTCAGGCCCGGCCCGACGTCGGTCGCGGCGATGGTCAAGCACTTCCCCGGCGCGGGGCCGCAGAAGGACGGCGAGGACGCCCACTTCCCCTACGGCCGGGAACAGGTCTACCCGGGCGGCCGGTTCGACCTGCACCTCGAACCGTTCGCCCGGGCGATAGCCGCCGGAGCCACGCAGATCATGCCCTACTACGGCATGCCGGTCGGCCTCGACGACGTCGAGGAGGTCGGCTTCGGCTTCAACCACGACATCATCACCGGGCTGCTGCGCGGCAAGCTCGGCTTCGACGGCATCGTCTGCACCGACTGGGGACTGGTCACCGACGGCACCATCCTGGGCAGCCCCATGCCGGCCCGGGCCTGGGGCGTCGAGCACCTGGACCGGCTCGCCCGGGTCGAGCGCATCCTGAACGCCGGCTGCGACCAGCTCGGCGGCGAGTACGCGCCCGAACTCGTCGTGGAACTCGTCCGCGCCGGCCGGATCACCGAGGAGCGCCTCGACGACTCCGTCCGCCGGATCCTGGCCGAGAAGTTCCGGCTCGGCCTGTTCGAACGGCGCACGGTCGATGTCGACGCCGTCGACGACCTGGTCGGCTCACCGGCGGCGGTCGCCGCCGGCGTGGACGCCCAGCGGCGCTCGCTCGTCGTCCTCACCAACGGCCCCGGCCCGCGCGCCGACGGGCCCGTCGTCCCGCTCCGGAACGGCTGCCGGCTCTACGTCGAGGGCGTCGACACCGAGGTCGCCGCCGCCTACGCCGACGTGACCGGGGACCCGGACGACGCCGACGTCGCCCTGCTGCGCGTCGGCGCGCCCTTCGAGCCGCGCACCGAGGGCTTCGAAACGTTCTTCCACGCCGGGTCCCTGGAGTTCCCCGGCGAGGAGCGGGACCGGATCCTGCGCCTCGCGGAGCGCCTGCTCGTCGTCCTGGTCGTGTTCCTGGACCGCCCGGCCATCGTCAGCCCCTTCACCGACCGGGTCGCCGCCCTCGTCGGGGACTTCGGCGCCGGGGACCGCGCCGTGCTCGACGTCCTCTTCGGCCGCGCCCCGGCCGGTGGCCGGTTGCCGTTCGAGCTGCCCGCGTCCATGGACGACGTCCGCCGCCAGCGGGAGGACGTCCCCTTCGACGCCCGGAACCCGGCGTTCCCCCATGCCGCCGGGCTGCGGCTGCCCGCCCTTCCCTGACAAAGGAGCCGTCCGACATGCCCCTCCACCCCCTGCTCACCGAGAACCTGCACCTCCTGGACGGGGTGCGCTCGTTCGCGGACGCCGAACACGACCCGGAGATCCTCGGCCGGGTCCTGGCCTACCACCGCGCGACCTCCGTCGTCGAGCCGCCCGCCGTCCCGAGCCGGATGGAGTACGCGCCGGGCCCGCACGGGCCGGTGCCGGTGCGCGTGTACGAACCCGAGGAGCACGGCACCGGGCGGCCGTGTCTCGTCTGGCTGCACGGCGGCGGCTTCGTCGCGGGCGACCTCGACATCGCGGAGGCCGACTGGGTCGCCCGTGAGATCGTCACCCGGGCGGGCGCCGTGGTGGTCAGCGTCGACTACCGGCTGGCCGTCGGAGAGGTCAGCTACCCGGTGCCGCTCGACGATGTCGTGGCGGCCGTGCGCTGGGCGCGGGACCGGGCCGCCGGGCTGGGCACCGATCCGGCGGCGACCGCCCTGGGCGGGGCCAGCGCGGGAGCGAACCTCGCGGCCGGGGCCGCGCTGCGGCTGCGCGACGAGGACGCCTGGCTGCCGGCGCGTCTGGTGGTGGCCTACCCGCTGCTCCACGCCGACCTCCCTCCGGCCTCGCCGGCGTTGATCCGACTGATGACACAGGCGCCACCCATCGCGCGTTTCACCCCGGAGGACATCGAGGGGTGCGTCGTCAACTACCTCGGCGGCCCGCCGAGCGGCGCGGACGGCTACGCGATGCCGGGGCACGCGGCCCTGGCCGGTCTCTGCCCGACCCTGGTCCTCAACGCCGAGTACGACGACCTCCGCCCCTCCGGCGAATCCTTCACCGCCGCCCTGGCCCTGGCCGGTGTCGACGTGCGGCAGCTCACCGTTCCCGGAGTCCTGCACGGCTTCCTCCACCACGGCGCGGGCCTGCCCCCCGTCGACGCGGCGCTCGACGTGATCGCCACCGTCGTCGGCGACGCCCGGAGCGGACCGGCCGCGAAGCGGTGACCCGGGTGCGGCGGCGCAGTGGTGCGGCGGGGCGGGGGTGCGGGGGTGCCCCCCGCCGGCCCCGGGGGGCGCGGGCGCGCCCGCCGGTGGGACCGTGCGGTGGGAGCGGGGGCTGATCAGGCCCGGCGGCCCTTGCCCTCCTCCTCGATGTCGGCCTCGATGCGCTCCTTGCGCGCCTTGCCCTTGACGGTCTGCTGCTCCGTGCGCTCCTCCGTGGTCAGGCGGACCCGTTCCACGGGCTCGGCCCTGGTCTCCACGACCGGGCGCTCGGCGTGCAGGGTCAGTTCGTGCTCGGCCTCGGAGATCTCGGGTCCGGCCTCGGCCGGGCCCCGGTTGGCCTCGGTGACGGGCTCGCGCACGACACGTGCCTCTTCGTGGCGGAGCGGGATGGTCTGCTGCTCCTCCTCGGTGACCACGTACTTGTGCAGCCTGGCGCGGCCGGAGGCGCGGCGCTCGGTGCCCACGCGCAGGTGCTCCTCGGAGCGCGTCATGGCGTCGTCGGTGTTCCGGGCCGCCGGAGCGGGACCGGGGGCCGGCCTGCCGGCACGCTGCCCGGACGCGCTCCGGTCGATGCCGTAGTAGTCGTACAGGCGGTGCTCGCCCTGCTCGGAGAGGTGGCCGGTGGAATCGACGTCCACCTGCGGCGCGTCCTTGATCTTGTCCTTGGGGTAGGGAACCTCCAGGTGGTCCCCGACCACGGTCGCGTCCCGGATGGGCACGAGCGTGTCGCCGCCGCCGAACATGGCGGTCTTCACGCCGACCCATTCGGGCCTTCCGGTCACGTCGTCGATGAAGACGTGCTCGGCCTTGCCGATCTTGCTGCCACCCGCGCCGTGGACGGGATGGTTCATCACGGTGGGTATCTGCTCCCTGGTGATCATGGTGCTGTCTCCTTGTCCTGTGGTCCTGCCTTGCGGGCTCGCGGTGCGGGTAACCAGTCCCCCAGGAAGACGAAACAGCACAAAACCGGAAATCTCGCCCCACCACCGGCCGGACCGGCGCGGGCAGCCCGGCTACTCGGTGCCGGGGCCGTCGAGGAAGCGCAGCAGCACGGCGGCCTCGGCGCGCAGCCGCGCGGCCCGGCCGGCGTGCGCGGGCGCGGTCAGCCGCGCCGCGACCTCCAGCCGCTCGGCGGCCTCGGCGCGCACGATGTCCTCCACCCCGCGCTCACTCACCTCGCGCCGCGCCACTTCGGTGGCACCGACACCGACCGGCGCGTGCTCAAGGGCCACGCCGCGAAGCCCGGCCTCGTCCACGGGCACCGCCTCGGCGTTGTCCAGCGCGGCGAGTGTCGCGCGCAGGGCGCTCACCGCGGCCTTGTCACCGGCGCGCATCGCCTCCGGCAGTGCTTGACGCATACGAAGACGCAAAGACATGCCGCCGACCCTACGGCGGCGCCCTCGCCCCCCACAACGGGCTGCGCGCGGGCCACCGGACGGGGGTCCCGTACCGGCGGGCCGTCCCGGTGAGGGCGGAGAATGAGTGGCATGGCCATGGTGAAGGACATCGATGTCCGCGATACGCGGCACTGCGAGACGACGGCGCTGGGTGTGCTGCTGCGGCACGAGGGACTCGACCTGTCCGAGCCCATGCTGTTCGGGCTCGGCTCCGGACTGTCCTTCATCTACTGGGACAGCAAGAACATGGGCTTCCCCTTCCTCGGAGGCCGGGTCAAGCCGTTCGAGCTCACCAGGAACCTGGCCGCCGCGCTCGGGCTCGAACTGCGGGTCGAGGAGACCACCTCCCCGCGCAAGGCATGGCAGAACGTGGCGGCGCCCCTCGACGCCGGCCGGCCGGTCGGCCTCCAGCTCGACAGCTACCACCTGGACTACTTCGGCACCAAGGCGCACTTCGGCGGACACGTCGTGGCCATGTACGGCTACGACGACCAGCACGCCTACCTCGTGGACACCGCCCCGCAGGGCGGAGCCGTCACGACCAGCCTCGCCGCCCTGGCCAGGGCCAGGGCCGAGCGCGGCCCCATGACCGCCAGGCACCGCTCCTTCACCCTCACGGCGCCCAGCGGCCCGCCGTCACCACGGGACCGGATCATCCCCGCGATCAAGGCGTGCGCCGACGCCTTCCTGAACCCGCCCATCGTGAACCTGGGCCACCGGGGCATCGAGAAGACCGCCCAGCAGGTGCCGAAGTGGCTGCGACGCGCCGCCGATCCGCGGGAGGACCTGCCACGGGCCGCCGCCCTCATGGAGAAGGCCGGCACCGGCGGCGCCCTGTTCCGCAACCTCTACCGGGACTTCCTCGCCGAGTCCGCCCGACTGATCGACAGCGGCCACCTGCGCACCGGCCACCGCCTGTACGCCGAGGCCGCCGTCCTCTGGACCCAGGTGGCCGAACTCATCACGACAGCGGGCGAAACCGGCGACCCGGAACCCCTCACGCGGGCCGGCTCCCTCCTCCACGACCTGCACCGCGTCGAACACGACGCGATGCGGGCGCTCAGCATGCTCTGAGGGCCCGTGCTCCGCGTCGCAGCAGCGGTCGCGGCGCTCTCGGCACGAGGAAGGGCCGCGAGCGGCCCGTGCCGCGGCGGGCGGCCGGGACACACCGGCCGCCCGCCCGGCGGTGGTCAGCCCGAGACGCTCGGGCGGCCGTTCTCGATGTGGCCCATCAGACGGCGGCGGAACGAGCCGGATCCGGTGGCGGTCACCTCCAGGTCGTACCAGCCGTGGGCGTCGGCGGTGTGGTGGGTGAACGTCGCGCTGCCGCCCGGGCGGACCTCGATCTCCCGCGGGCGGCCGGTGTAGGCCAGTGGGCGGACGGTGAAGGTGAGGGTGCCGGTCCTGCCGGTGTTGACCAGGGCGAGGCGGATCTCGCGGGTGCGCCCGTCCACGCGGGAGGTGACCTCGGCGCGGTCGGCGGCGGTACCGGCGAACTCACGGCGGAAGCCGTTGGGGCCGGTGACGGGGAAGCGGTAGGCACCGCCGCGCACCGGCACCTCCCACGTGCCGGTGCGGCGTACGTCCCGGTGCTGGGGGACGGCGAACTCGCCGGCGTAGGGGTAGAGCGCGAAGTGCACGCTGGAGCTGCCCGCGTTGGCGAGCGAGAGCCGGAGCGTGTCGCCGTCCAGGCGGCCGTGGGCGTCGGGCTGGTACGGCAGCGGGCGCGCCGGGCGCGTGCCGGGCTCCTGCGCCGGCATCTCCTGCTCGGCCGGCGGCTCGGGACGCCAGCGGCCGGTGAAGGGCGGGACGGGCCCCGGCTGTTCCACCTCGGGGGCGCGGCGGGCGCGGTGGAAGTCGAAGGCGGAGGTGAGGTCGCCGACGGCCTGGCGCCGCCAGTCGGTGATGTTCGGCTCCGCGATGCCCAGCCAGCGCTCCATGAAGCGCACGACGGAGGTGTGGTCGAAGACCTCGGAGCAGACGTAACCGCCCACCGACCACGGCGAGATGACCAGCATCGGGACGCGGATTCCGAGGCCGACCGGCCGGCCTTCCCAGATCTCGTCCGCGCCGCCGGGGCCGTCGGGGGCCGGGACGGGCGGCGGAACGTGGTCGAAGAAGCCGTCGTTCTCGTCGTAGGTGAGGAAGAAGGCGGTGCGCCGCCAGACGTCGGGGTGGGAGGCCAGGGCGTCGAGGAGGTCGTAGACCAGGTGAGCGCTGGCGATCGGCGAAGAGGCGCCCGGATGCTCGGAGTCGACGGCCGAGGGCACGATCCACGACACCTCGGGCAGCCGTCCGGCGGCGACGTCCGCGCGGAAGTCGGCGGCCAGGCGGCCGGTTTCGCCACGGCGCAGGGCCCGTTCGAAGAGGCTGCGCTCCGCGTCGGTGAGGGGGGCGACGCCCTCGTCGAGGAGGCCGAGCAGTCGCTGCCGCTCGGCCGGGTCCGCGTCGCGCACCCGGGCGTAGAACGCCTCCATGTAGGTGAAGTCCCCGGCGCGGGCGAGGGCCTTGCGGGCCACGGCCTTGAAGGACGCGAAGAATTCGAGGTTGTTGTCGGTGAAGTTCTCCCACTCCTGGAACGTCTTCCAACTGCGGCCCGCACGCTCCAGGCGCTCGGCGTAGGTGGTCCACGGGTAGCCGGGGTGAGTGCCCTCGGCGTAGGCGTCGTTGGTGACGGCGCGCCGGCCGTCGGCCTCGAAGCCGGTCCAGCCGCTGACCAGGTGGTTGCGGTTGGGGCTGGTGGAGGTGTGGACGGAGGAGTGGTAGGCGTCGCAGACAGTGAAGGTGTCCGCCAGTTCGTAGTGCAGCGGCAGGTCCCGGCGGTCGTAGTAGGCCATGGTCGCGGGGGACTTGGCGGCCACCCAGTTGTCCATCCAGCCGTCGCGCCAGGCCGCGGCGCCGCCGTTCCAACTGTGGTCGAGGTCGCCGATGTACTGCAGGTCCCGGCGCTGCGCCTCGGCCGCCTCCCGGACCGGGAAGGGCAGCACGGTGCGGCCGATGGCCGGCTGCTCGAACACCGGGCGGCCGGTGGGCAGTTCGATGGCGTTGCGGTCGCCGAAGCCGCGGACCCCGCGCAGGGTTCCGAAGTAGTTGTCGAACGACCGGTTCTCCTGCACGAGGATCACGACATGCCGGATGGCGTCCAGGCCGCCGGCCGGCGGCTCGGAGGCCAGGGCCGTCTGGAGCGACGGGGGAAGCAGCGATCCCGCGACGGCCGCGGCGGCGGCGCCGCCGATCAGTCCTCTTCGGGAAATGTCCGGGGTCATGTGAGTCTCCTGTGTGCCTGAATGGTGCGGACCAGGAAGCTAGTCCCGGAACGAGACCCGCCGGGGTGCCGCTCACGAACGATCAGTGAACGTTGCTCCGCGGCGGCCGGCGCCGGCCGCCGCCGCGAGTCCCGGGTCCGTCCCGACGCGGCCCACGAACGCCGTACCCGTCCTCGCCTACCCCTCCGCGTTCACACTTCCCGTCGTGTCGTGCCGCACGGCAAGCCGCACGAGGCCGGCCCGGTCCCGCTCGTCCAGGGCATCGACGAGCGCCACGTGCAACGCGTAGCGATCATCGAGGTGCTGTCCGAGCGAGATCCCGGCGCGTGGCCGCACTCCGGGCGCGTGCCGTTCGACGAGCCGGAGCAGGCTCTCGTAGAGCGAGCCGAGCAGCGCGTTCGGGGTGATGCCGGCGACTCTTCCGTGCAGGTGCCGGCCGGCTCGCGCGAACGCGTCGGCGTCGCCGTCCCGCGCGGCCTCCCTCATGCGCGCCAGGACGTCGCGAAGGTTCTCCACGTCGGCCGGGGAGCCGTGCCGCAACGCGTCCTGCCACAGCAGGGGTTCCAGCGCGCTGCGGATCCGCAGCGCGTCGTTCACGTCCGCCTGGCCACCGTCCAGCGCCAGGACCGTCTGCGCGAGTCTCGCCATGGGGCTCTGCTCGGCGGCGAACAGCCCACCCCGCGGCCCGCGGTGCACCGTGACGACGCCCCGGGTCAGCAGCAGCCGGAGCGACTCGTTGAACGTGCCGACCGACACCCCGCAGTGGGCCCGGAGTTCGTCCTTGGTGCCCAGGCGGGTGCCCGGCTCGACACCGGCCGCGAGGCGGGCCACCACGTCGGCCGCCTCCTCCGCCCGTGAGCCGCCTCCTGTCCGCCCCCACTCCGCGCGCCGCAACGCGGGGGGATCGGCGTTCCTGTCGCCGGCCATGTCCCGCGTCGCGCGCCACGCGTCCTCGCCCCACACCGCCACGGTCCCTCCGCCTCCCCGCCACACGTCCCGGATTCATCATGATGAATAGCTTCGCACCTCTTGACAGCCCGGAAAACCCCGGTGCAGCATCCCCATAATCATCATGACGAATGGAGATCCTGTGGCCCCGGTCCTTGGCGAGCAGGCGTTCCGCGATCTCATGGCCGGAGTCTGCGCCCCGGTCACGATCGTCACGGCCACGGCGGAGCACCTGCCGTTCGGCGCGACGGTCAGCTCCTTCGCGTCACTGTCGCTGCGCCCTCCGATGATCACCGTGGCCCTCGACCGCGGTTCGGCGGTTCTGTCCCGCATCACCGCGACCCGGCGCTTCGGGGTCAACGTCCTCGGCCGGGGACAGGACGATCTCGCCGTGCTCTTCGCGCGGCGCGGAGCCGACCGGTTCACGGGAACCGACTGGCACTTCGATCACGGTCTGCCCCGCCTCGGCGCCGCCCCCGGATGGCTGGTGTGCGACGTGGCCGACGTCGTGGAGGGCGGCGACCACCTGCTGCTCCTCGGCACGGTGGCCCATGGCCGGGCCACCCTCGCCCCACCGCTCGTCTACGGGTTCCGCACGTTCGGAACGCACTCGGCCTACGCGCGCCGCCCGTCCCGGACCATCGGCGACCAGGTGGCCGCCTGCGCACGCTGACCCGGCCTCTCACCCACCCCAGGATCGCCGCCCGACGGCCGAACAGAAGGAACGCACCACGATGACGACCCATGACGAGCTCGTCGCTCGTGCCGAGGCCCTGCAGCCGCTGCTGCGCGAGCACGCGGCGACCACGGAGAACGAGCGCCGGGTGCCGGACACGGTGATCGACGCGATCGCCGAAGCCGGACTGTTCAAGCTCGCCACCCCGCGACGGTACGGCGGTCACCAGACGTCCATGCGCACGATGCTCGACGTGTCGTCCGCGCTGGCGGAGGGCGACGGCTCCACCTCCTGGGTGGTCACCCTGGTCAACGTGTGCAACTGGCTCACGAGTCTCTTCCCCTCCACCGCGCAGGACGATGTGTTCGGCGCCAACCCCGAGGCCCGCGTGACCGGCGTGCTCTCCCCGACGTCCACGGCCACGAAGGCCGAGGGAGGCTGGCGGGTTTCGGGGCGCTGGTACTACAACTCCGGGTCGCCGCACTCCGACTGGGCCGTGCTCGGCGTGCCCCTCACCGACGCCGGGGGCGATGTCGTCGACCAGGGGCTGGTCCTCGTCCCTCGTGCGGACCTGTCCCTTGAGGAGACCTGGTTCGTGGCGGGCATGAAGGGCACCGCCAGCAACTGCCTGATCGCCGAGGACGTCTTCGTTCCCGGGCACCGCGTCATGTCCGTGCCGGCCGCCATCGAGGGCACGTACCCCACCGAGCACAAGGACGAGACCATGGCCCGCTCGGCGCTCGTCCCGGTGCTCGCCCTGGTGCTGGCGGGACCACAACTCGGTCTGGGTCGCGCCGCGTTGAAGTACGTCACCGAAAAGGCCAACCGCAAGCCGATCTCGTACACCTTCTACGCGACCCAGGCCGAGTCCGTCGCCGTGCAGATGCAGATCGCCGAGGCGGCGATGAAGCTCGACACCGCCCGGCTGCACGCCGAGCGCGCCGCCGCGGACATCGATGGGGCCGCCCGCGACGGCGTCTACCCCGACTTCACCCGGCGGGCCCGTGTCCGCGCCGACACCGGCTGGGTCATCAAGAACACCCTCGAGGCGATCGACACCCTCGTCACCGTGCACGGCGCGGCGTCGTTCGCCGAGGTCAATCCGCTCCAGCGGATCTGGCGCGACGCCAACACCGCGGGCCGCCACGCGGTCGCCGCGCCGAGCGTCGCCTTCGAGGTCTACGGCAAGGCCCTGCTCGGAGTCGACGAGAGGATCACCCCGCTCGTCTGACCCGCCCGGCCATCGCGGCGCCCCCGCGCCCGCGCGGACAGCCCCCGTCCCCGTACCGACATCCCCCAGAGAGAAGGAACTCCGTGCCCACACCGACAACGGCGGCCGTCGCGCGCGCCGGACAGGACACGTTCCACTGGGAACGCGTCCTGCTCGACGACCCGCGCCCCGACGAGATCCTGGTGCGGCTCGTCGCCACCGGCCTGTGCCACACGGATCTCTCCGTTCTCGCCGGCCGCCTGCCCACCCCACTGCCCGCCGTGCTCGGCCACGAAGGAGCCGGCGTCGTCGAGTCCGTCGGTCGCGACGTCGTCGGGCTCTCCCCTGGTGACAAGGTCGTCCTCACCTTCAACTCCTGTGGTCAGTGCGCCCATTGCCGCACCGGAGCACCGACCCGGTGCGGCACGTACTTTCCCCGCAACTTCGGTGCCGGCCGCGGGGACGGCTCCACCCCCATCGCCACCGAGGGCGGGGAGCCGCTCGGCGGTCTCTTCTTCGGCCAGTCGTCCCTGGGACGGCACGCGCTCGTGTCCGCGCAGTGCGCGGTACGTGTCGACGCCGCCGACGACGACGAGCTGGCCCTGCTGGCGCCGGTCGGCTGCGGGATCCAGACCGGTGTCGGCGCCGTCCTGAACGTGCTGCGGCCCCGCCCCGGGGACTCGGTGGCGGTGTTCGGCGCCGGGGCCGTCGGGCTGTCCGCCGTGATGGCCGCGCGGCTGAGCGGCGCCGGGGACATCGTCGTCGCCGATGTCGTCCCCTCGCGTCTCGCCCTGGCGACCGAGCTGGGCGCGACCCACACCATCGACACCCGCGGCGAGAATCTGGGCGAACGCCTCTCCGGGATATCCGGGGGTGCCGGGGTCACGTACGTGGTCGAGACGACCGGAGTGCCTGCCCTCCTGGAGCTGGCCGCGACCGCGATCACGACGTACGGAACCGTCGCGGTGATCGGCGCGCCGGCAGCGGGCAGCCGCGCCTCCTTCGACATCAACTCGCTCATCGACGGGCGCACGATCCGTGGCGTCGCCGAGGGCAGCAGCGACCGCGTCACCTTCATCCCGGCGCTGGTCCGCCTCGCGCGCCAAGGGCGGCTCCCGTACGAGAGGTTCGTGCGGTTCTACGCACCGCACGAACTCGACCGGGCCGTGGCCGACGCCCGTTCCGGCCGCACCGTCAAGCCCGTGATCCGCTTCGGCGGCGCACAGGACACCCAGAACCCGCGGCAGGACGCGCACTCATGAGCCCTATGCACGCACGCAATCTCATCGGCGGCCGGTGGGTCGACGGCCACGCGATCGGCGAGTCGCACGACCCCGCGACCGGTCAGGTCATCGGCACCTTCGCCGACGCGGGCGCGGTGACCGCCCGAGCGGCGATCGATGCGGCACGCCACGCCTTCGCGACCACCGACTGGGCGCGCGACCGAGAGCTGAGGGCACGCGCGCTGCACGAGATGGCGGACCGGATGCAGCGACGCCGCGACGAGCTCGTGGCGCTGCTCTCCCGGGAGAACGGCAAGAAGCCGGCCGACGCCGCCATGGAGGTGGACTCCACCATCCCCAAGCTGCGCTACAACGCCGCCCTCGCCCTCACGGACACGGGCCGGGCGGCCGAACTCCGCCCCGGCTCCTATTCGATGACGCTGCATCAGCCCTTGGGGGTCGCGGCGGTGATCGTGCCGTGGAACTCCCCGGTGATCCTGGCCGTGCGCTCCTTCGCTCCCGCGCTCGCGGCGGGCTGCACCGTGGCCATGAAGATGCCGGCCCAGACCGCGCTCACCAACGGGCTTCTCTACGAGATCATCGCGGAGACACCGTCGCTGCCGCCCGGCGTACTGAACGCCTTCACCGAGTCGGGCAACGAGGGCGCTCCGCTCCTGGTGTCCGACCCCGGCACGGACGTGATCAGCTACACCGGTTCCACCGCCGTCGGGCGGCGGATCATGGCCGACGCCGCCCGCCACCTCAAGCCCTGCTCGCTGGAGCTGGGCGGGAAGTCGCCGATGATCGTCTTCGACGACGCCGACCTCGACGCGGCGGTACCGGTCCTCACGGCGGCGGTCACCACGTTCGCCGGGCAGTTCTGCATGGCCGGCAGCCGCGTCCTCGCCCAGGAGGGCATCGCGGACCGGCTCAGGGAACGGATGACGTCCGCGCTGCACGGCGTGGTCGTCGGCCCGGGGGACGATCCGAAGACAGGCATGGGACCGGTCATCGACCGGGAACAGGCCCTGCGCATCGACGCGTTGGTCGCCGACGCCCAGTCGTACGGCACGGTCCTCGTATGCGGTGGACTGGTCAATCCGGATGGCGGGGACGCCCTTCTGCGCCCCAGTCTCGTCGAAGTCGCGGACGTGACGGCGCCGCTGGTCCAGCATGAGGTCTTCGGCCCCGTCGCCACCTTCGAGGTGTTCGCCGACGAGGCCGAGGCCGTTGCCCGCGCCAACGCGACCGAATACGGCCTGGCGGCGTCGGTCTGGACGCGCGACGTGGACCGTCCGCTGCGAGTCGCCCGCGAGATCGACGCGGGAACCGTGTGGATCAACGGGTGGGGCGTCATCCGGGACCAGATGGAAGAGGGCGGCTTCAAGCAGAGCGGCGTCGGACGCCTCAACGGGCCCCACGCGCTGGCGGAGTTCCAGGAGATCAAGCACCTGGTACACGATGTGACCTGACCCGACACCCCCCCCCGACCGGACGGCCCGGACGGGGAACCCCCCGGGCCCACATCGGCGCGCGCCCCGGCAACGGCCGGCCGGGGCGCGCGCAACACACCCGACCCCGGTCATCAACGGTGACGCCCTTGCCACGGTGAGCGATGCGCGATGTCACCGGCGACCCGGAACCGCGCGACCGGTCGGCGCCCGTTCATCGGAATCACCCGCCGCGACCCGCGCAACCCTCACTGCCGGCCGCCCCCACTGAAGTGATCGGCACCGGCTACCTCCTGCCGTCCTCAGCTCCGGTGCACAACTGCGCACAGGACGGCCGCGCCTTGGTCGACGACCCAGTTGATGTACGTGGTCGTGTCGTCGGCGGCGCGGCGGCACACGGCGGTGCTGGTTCCGTAGGAGGAGTTGTAGTAGCCGGTGATGTTGTAGATCCGGTCGTAGGGTTGCGGAACGCTGGTCGCTTCGCAGTCCACCCAGCTCATGAGATTGGCGCTGTTGTCGGGGCTGCCGAGGAAACACTGACCGGCCTCGAACAGCCGGGTTACGCAGAGCACCGCGGTCTCCTCCTCGCCTTGGTAGGAGAGATACGACCGGCCGGCGTCGACCGGACACGAACCCGTGCTGTCCGAGACCCCGGTCACGTACACGGCGGCGCCGTCCGCGGAGCAGGAGACGGTGTTGGGGACTTCGCTGGCCCACCGGTCGCTGGAGACCATCCAGTTGTGGAGGCAATCACCAGCACTGACCGCCTGGAAGGCGTCGAGTGTCGGATCGGGTTCGGGAGTCGGGCTGGGCGGCGCTCCGGTATCGCCGCTGCCGCTGTCCGCGTCGGTGTCGATGTCGATGTCGTCGCCGCCGTAGGCGCTGCCTGAGGAGCCGTCATCACCGGCGCCGCCGTCCGCGCCACTGCCGTATGCGTCGCCGTCCTCGATGTCGTCGGCGCCGCCGGCGCCGCCTGTGACAGAACCCGTGGTCTGGGAGGCTCCTGCGTCCTCGTCAAGCGCCTGCTGAAGCTCCTCGAAGTTACTGATGCCGAAGAACGTCAGCACCGTAATCGCTGCTCCTGCCAACCCCAGCCAAGCCACCATCCTCGGATCTGGAAACCCTTTGCCGCTCCCCATGACCATCCCCCGTCACTGCCGCTGCGCTCGCCTCGGCCGCTCATAAGTCCGTGACCAAATTAGGCAGTTGCCGCCGCGAGGCGCAATGAGAGTCACAGGGGAAGGCTCTCTTCCGCCCGACGAGGTGGGCGACGCCAAGACTTTCGCGGCCGACTTCCCGAATGGGAATGACCGTTCTTGCCCTGGCATCGACGGCGTGGACCGCCGCCGCGGACCGTCTGCCCGGTTCGACGGCATACCCGCTGCGGCCGAGCTGGGTCGGCGAGCGGTCCTGGTCCGTGCGGACCGGAAGGACGCGTACGTGGGGCCGCTGCGTGTTCACGGCTCCATCGACCTCATCGCTGGGTGCTTATCCCCCGGTCCGTGGACCAGGGCCGCACTGCGATGGCACCCGGTGGGCGCAGCGGGCGCCCCGGCGTACCGCGCTGAGCGAGGTGAAGCGGGGCCGGTCGCACGTCGCGCAGCGGGAGGCCCAGGGCGCGACCATGGTGCCCGGGTAGGGCTGTTGCGGCAGGTAGCCCGCCGCGCGCATCTCCTGTGCGGCCTCCTCGGGAGTGCGGGGAGGCTGTTTGCGGTGGCGGCAGCGTTGGCCGGCCCGGACGCGTTCCAGCGCGACGTGCAGATCCCCGGCCGGGCAGCCGGGCACGGTGCAACGGATGCGCCACGGGATGTCGGCACGGCCGGGGTAGTCCTCCAGCGGTTCGAGTCCGGCCGCCCGCGGTTCCCCGGCCGCGGCCGTATGGTCCACCGGGGGGCGGACAGGCTTGCGGTGGCCGCAACGGCGCAGCCCCAGCCGGACGTGGCTGAGCAGGACCCGGCGTTCCTGCCCGCATTCGGGGGCTGTGCAGCGGATGCGCCAGGGGTCACCGGTCCGGCCGGGGTAGTCCTCCAACGGTTCGTACCCGGCTCTCCTGATCTCGGCGGCGGCCTGCTGGTGGCTGACTTCGCCACGCCATGCGTCGACCGCTGTCCTGGGTGCGTTACTCATGACCTCTCGGTGACATCAAGGGGCCCCACCGGGACTGGACCATGGGGTTCGAGGCCGACCCGGACCCCGTCCCGGGTGTCGTGCAGGTACAGCACACCTGGGACGTCACCGGGCTGAGCACCGACCAGGCCCGGACCGCGATCTCGCAGGCCGTCGGCGCCCTGGTCGCCGTGCCGGTGGTCCGGGGCGCCGAACCCCGTTGCGGCTCGGCGAAGTTCCTCGGCCTCCGGCGAACGGCACCCTGACTCGACCAGCGCGCCGCAACCGTGACGTGACGCGACGCGGTCGGTTGTCAGTCCGGGGGGCGCGGGCTGTCCGGTTCCCAGGTGACGTCCGCGTCCCGGTCCGAACCGGACCATTCCCCGTTCAGGAGCGGATACCAGCGCGATTCCTCCGGGGCCCGGCCGCACGGCGCCGTCGTCACCACTTCCAGGACCTGATCGCGGTGGACCCACTCCAGCGCGGAGGTGTGGTCGTCCCGGGTGAGGAGCACGGTGAGGAAGTAGCCCGGCTCGTCGCGCCGTGTTTCCAGGTGCCACCCGTCGGCGACCAGGGCGTCGACGGCCTGCGAGATCGCGGTCCGGGCCTGGTCGGTGCTCAGCCCGGTGACGTCCCAGGTGTGCTGTACCTGCACGACACCCGGGACGGGGTCCGGGTCGGCCTCGAACCCCATGGTCCAGTCCCTGGGGTCGCACTCCAGCCCCATCAGCCGGTTGCCGCTCACCTCGGTCCGACCGGCGGGCAGGGCCAGGGCCAGGTATATCTCCTGCGAGTGGTCCTGGAGCGCCCGCGCCGTCCGGTCCGGGTCCGCGACCGGGAACGGCTCCCCCTTGACCCACGAGTACACCCGCACCCCGCACCACACCACCAGGAGCAGCACCACCACGGCGACGGCGGCCCGGACCCGGCGCCGCCCACGGCCGGGAACCGCCCTCGGCGCCCCGGAGTTCACCGGCCCGGACGGCGGCTGAGGAGGCGGCTCGGGCGCGGCGGGATTGTCCACGGCCGCACGCTAACCCGCCGACCCGAGCCGGCACGACCCCACCACCCGCACAAGGCGCGCGGCGGCGCGCGGAGCTGAGCGAGGCGAGGCAGGGCGCGGCCGGGCAGGGAAGCCTGCCGCGGCCCCTGACGATGAGCCCTCGCGCCCTTCCCGTGTGATGCCTGGCTACCCGGGTTTGATGGTGGCGAGTTGCACGAGCAGCGTCACCAGCCGGTAGGCGTCGGCGAAGTCGGCGGCGGTGAAGGTGACGGTACGGCCGCCCGCGGCGCGGGAGACGCCCGGCACGAGGGTCGCCAGGTCGACCATGTACGGGCCGTACAGGTCGACTTCGACGTCGAGCGGTCCGGCGAGGGCCAGCGGCGGAACCGCCGCGCGCCGCGTGATGGCGTCGGTGACCGCCTGGCGCAGCCGCTCCCGGGCCTTTTCGGGGTGCGGGGCGACGGCGGCGGCCTGCCCGAGGGCTTGTTTGACCGTGACGGTGACGGCCGAGGGGACCAGGTCACCCAACTCGGCGCAGGCGGCGTCGTCACCGCTGAGCAGCACGACCGGCACCCCCCAATGCCCGGCCATGGCGGCGTTGAGACCGATCTCGCCCAGGGAACGTCCGGCCACGCGAACGTCCAGGATGGCGTCGCTCATGGTGTGCGCCAGCACGGCCGGGCCGCCACCGGCACGAGCGTGATAGCCGACGAACAGAACCGCGTCGGTGTGTTCGTCGAGCCCGCCGAGCATGCCCAGCGGACGCGGCCTGCCACGAACCAGGTGCACCCGTCGATCAAGCTGCTCCGGCAGCAGGTTACGGAACGGTCCATGCGCGTCGGCAACCCACACCGTGGCCTCGGGTTCGGCATCCAGAACACCGGCGATGGCAGCGTTCGCCTCGGCCGTCATCAGGGCCCGACCACGCTCGTAGTCATAGTGATCCGGATTCGTCTCGGTGGGGTGCACGATCCCCGAGATGCCCTCCATGTCGACAGAAATCAGCACCTTCATATCCCGGGAAGCTAACGCACCCGGCCCTCGGCACCGAACGACATGCCCCCGCGCGGCACCGCGATCCCCGTGCCGGTCAGATGCGGGCGACGGCGCCCATGCCGACGCCGCTGGGGGGCTCGGTGAGTGCGGGGGCGTCGGGTCGCCAGTCCGGCATGGGCACCAGTCCGGGCTCGATCAGTTCCAGGCCGTGGAAGAAGCCGGCGATCTATTCCGGGGTGCGCAGGATGTAGGGAACGGCCCCCGAGTCGTTGTACTCGTCCTGGGCCGCGTTCAGGTGGGCCTCACCGCGCACGCCGTGGCTGAGCATCCGGTAGCTGCCGGGGGGCAGTCCGCCGGTCAGGCGGCGGACGATGTCGTACGCCTGGTCCAGGTCGGGGATGTGTCCCATGACGTCGGACAGGATCAGCGCGACCGGCCGGGCGAAGTCCAGGGTCCGGGCGGCGGCGCGCAGGATCGTTTCGGGCTCGCGCAGGTCGGCGTCGATGTAGTCGGTCCGGCCCTGCGGGCTGCTGTTGAGCAGGGCGTGGGCGTGGGCCAGGACCATGGGGTCGTTGTCGACGTAGACGATGCGGGCCTGGGGGTCGGCGCGCTGGGCGACTTCGTGGGTGTTGTCGACGGTCGGCAGGCCGGTGCCGACGTCGAGGAACTGCCGGACGCCGGCGTCGCCGGCGAGGTAGCGCACGGCGCGGTTGAGAAAGTGCCGCGAGACGCGGGCGCACTCGTCGATGTCCGGGAACCGCTCCCGGTAGGCGTCACCAGCCGCCTGGTCGGCCGGGAAGTTGTCCCGGCCGCCGAGCCAGTAGTTCCAGATCCGCGCCGAGTGCGGGACCGATGTGTCGAACTCGGGCATCTCGCGTCTCCCCTGTCGGCCTTGCTGGTGATGTGCCGCCACTCTCCTGGCAACGCCGGAGCGTTGAGCGCACCCGAACCGTCAGTAATCTGCGGTGCGCAGAATACGTGCGCAGAGTCGCGGCCTGCCAGAGGGCACGTGGAGCGGACAGCCACGCGCGGCCGGAGCGCCGCCACGTCCCGCACGAGGGGCAGGCCGCGAAGGCAGTGACGAAGGCCGACGCCGCGCCGGCGGCCGGCCCGCGATGCGGTGTTCGACGTCCGCCGACATGACAAGCGCGACCCGTTCTCGCTCGGCTCCCCACGTTCACGGGCGACCAGGACGACCGCGGCGAGGCTCAGCGGACTTTCGGGCAGCCCATGGCCCGTGCCCGGCTAGGCCGTGTATCGAAGTCGCAGCCCGGGCGTGAGGAAGAGCCGCTCCTGCTACTGCTACCGCGGTGGCTTCGCTGACTGTCGGCCCGCTGCGGGCGCGAAGCCGGGCTCGATGAGATCGAAGATTTCCTCCACTGCGGCCAGCGGGTTTTCGGCGTCCCGGGCCAGGGAGTAGGCGTCCAGGGTGAAGCGGGCGAGCGCACGACAGGCGGTGGTGGACGTGGGTGCCTCGGGGTCTGACGTGATGGCGGAGACGAGGGCCAGCTCGTGCCGCGCCCGCATGTGGGAGGCGTAGCCGCGCAGCGCGGCCGAGCTCTCGACGAGGGTCCAGAACGAGACGGATTTCGGTGTGGAGAACCATCGGGCGGCGTTGAGCGCTTCGGCGCGCAGCGCGTCGAGCAGTGACTGATCGGGGCTCCGGTTCGCTACGGCGCCGACCAGGCGTTCTTCGTGGTGTTCGTCCTGGTCGAAGACCAGTGCCTCCTTCGAGGCGAAGTGTGAGAACACGGTGGTCACGGCGACGTCCGCTTCCCGTGCCACGTCGCGCATGCCCACCTCGTCATAGCCGTGTTCCACGAAGAGGCGCAGCGCGACCTCCGCGATGTGGTTCCGCGTCGCCGCCTTCTTGCGCTCCCGGCGCCCCACCTTCGGATCCATCGGACCAGGGTAGCAAAGCCTACCTTGTTATGAATTCCTAACCTGTTAGCGTTACAGTTCGCGCATGACAGCCACCGAAGTTCTCATCGCGGGAGCCGGCCCGACCGGCCTGATCACCGCTGCGACCTTGGCCCGAAAGGGGGTGAAGGTGCGCATCGTCGACGCTCAACCCGGACCGCAGCTCGGGAGTCGGGGCAAGGGCGTCCAGCCGCGCATGCTCGAACTCCTGGACGGCTTCGGTGTGGCAGGGCGCTTGCTCGCCGCCGGACGGTCCCGCCTGGTCATCCGGTACGTAGACCCCGACGGCAGCGTGCACGAGCACGACATGACCAAGGGTGTCGAGCCGACACCGACCACACCGTTCGCCCGCCCGGTGGTTCTGCCGCAGTGGCGACTGGAGGAAACCCTGCGTGACCTGCTCGCGGGGTACGGCGTCAGGGTCGAGTTCGGCACGAGCCTGGCCGGCATGCGGCCCGGCGACGACGAGGTCACCGTCGAACTCTCCTCAGGCGAGCGCTTGCGCGCCGGATGGCTGGTCGGCGCGGACGGCGGGTCCAGCACCGTCCGCAAGCTCGCGGGCGTGTCGTTCCTCGGGGTGACCCGCGAAGAACGGCAGATGCTGCTCGGGGACTTCCGCCTCGACGGCGTTGACCGTGACTGGTGGCACGCCCGTCGCCGATCCGGTGGTCAGCGCCTGTCGCTGGTGCCGCTGCCCGCGACAGATTCGTTCGTGCTCCACGCCGAGATCGACGAGAGCGACGGCGACATCGAGCCGACACTCGCCACCTGCCAGGCTCTCGTCGACGACGCCTACGGCCGCGGAGTCGTCACGCTCCGCGAAGCCCTGTGGACCTCGCGCTGGCGCTACAACGAGCGGATGGTCGACCGCTACCGCATCGGGCGCGTCCTGCTCGCCGGAGACGCCGCCCACGTCCACGCACCCGCGGGCGCCCAGGGCATGAACACCGGCATCCACGACGGGATCAACCTCGGGTGGAAACTGGCCTCGGTCCTCAACGGCGCGCCCGAGCCGCTGCTGGACACCTACGAGCAAGAACGGCTGCCGATGGCCGCAGCCGTGCTGGGCCTTTCCAAGGAGCTGCTGACGCGCTTCGCGCGGTTCGAGGACTCCGACCTCGGTGCGATGTCCGGCCTTGGGATCACCTACCGTGGCGGCCCGCTCAGCCCGCCCTGGGACGGCGCCGGCCCGCACCCGGGCGACCGCAGCCCCGACGCGCTCTGCTCCTGGCCCGACGGGCGCCCGGCGCGCCTGTTCGAGCTGCAGCGCGGCGGCGACTGGACGCTCTACCACTTCGGCGTCGGCCCACTGCCCGACCTCGCCGGGGTCCATGCCTACTCGATCGGCTCCGACCTGCTCGACCCGCACGCCACGGCACGGTCGGCGTATCAGGCTCACGGCGGCGAACTCATCCTGGTCCGCCCGGACGGACACATCGGACTGCGCACCCAGAACGCAGCCGCCGTCACCGCATACCTGGCCACCGTGACGGCAAGCTGAGCGGGAACTCAGTCACTTCACCCAAGAGGTGAAAGACGACGACGCTCAGCCAGTACCTCGGCCACGCCGATCCCGGCTTCACCCTCCGCGTCTGCACCCACCTCTAGCACCGACACGGCGCCGACGAGCCGGAGCACCACGGCGGGCACGCCGCCGAACGCGCCCCGCCGGCCGGCGGCTACAGCACCGGGAGGTTCTTCCGCAGTTCGAACGCCGTGACCTCCGAGCGGTACTCCTCCCACTCCTGCCGCTTGTTGCGGAGGAAGAAGTCGAAGACGTGCTCGCCGAGTGTCTCGGCGACCAGTTCGCTGTGCTGCATGAGCTGGATCGCCTCGCCCAGGTTCTGCGGGAGGGGTTCGATGCCCAGGGCGCGGCGTTCGCGGTCGGTCAGGGCCCAGACGTCGTCCTCGGCGCCGGCGGGGAGTTCGTAGCCCTCCTCGACGCCCTTCAGGCCGGCGGCCAGCAGGACGGCGTAGGCGAGGTAGGGGTTGGCGCCGGAGTCCAGGGAACGGACCTCGATGCGGGTGGAGCCGGTCTTGCCGGGCTTGTACATCGGGACGCGGATCAGCGCCGAACGGTTGTTGTGGCCCCAGCAGATGTACGAGGGAGCCTCGCCGCCGGCGCCGGCGGTGCGCTGGGTGCCGCCCCAGATGCGCTTGTAGGAGTTGACCCACTGGTTGGTCACGGCGGAGATCTCGCCCGCGTGCCGGAGCAGTCCGGCGATGAACGAACGCCCGATCTTGGAGAGCTGGAACTCGGCGCCGGTCTCGTGGAAGGCGTTGCGGTCGCCCTCGAAGAGGGAGAGGTGGGTGTGCATGCCGGAACCCGGGTATTCCGAGAACGGCTTGGGCATGAACGTGGCCTGGACGCCCTGTTCGAGCGCGACCTGCTTCATGACGAGGCGGAACGTCATGATGTTGTCCGCCGTGGAGAGCGCGTCGGCGTACCGCAGGTCGATCTCCTGCTGGCCGGGGGCGCCTTCGTGATGGGAGAACTCGACGGAGATCCCCATCGACTCCAGCATGGTGATCGCCTGGCGTCTGAAGTCCATGCCGACGTTCTGCGGGGTGTGGTCGAAGTACCCGGAGGTGTCGGCGGGGGTGGGCCGGGAGCCGTCCACCGGCTTCTCGTCCAGCAGGAAGAACTCGATCTCGGGGTGGGTGTAGAAGGTGAACCCGAGGTCGGAGCTCTTCGCCAGGGCCCGCTTGAGGACATAGCGCGGGTCGGCGTACGACGGGGAGCCGTCGGGCATCAGGATGTCGCAGAACATCCGGGCGGTGCCCGGGGATTCGGCGCGCCAGGGCAGGATCTGGAAGGTGCTCGGCGCGGGCTTGGCGATCATGTCGGACTCGTGCACACGCGCGAAGCCCTCGATGGCCGAGCCGTCGAAGCCGATCCCTTCCTCGAACGCCTGCTCAAGCTCGGCGGGGGCGACGGCCACGGACTTGAGGAAGCCGAGCACATCCGTGAACCACAGCCGCACAAAGCGGATGTCCCGCTCCTCCAGCGTACGGAGCACGAACTCCTGCTGCTTCTCCATCTCCACCCATCCTCGCTGGTCCGACGGCTCTGTCCCCGGCCGCGGGGCGCACGGGGCTCCCGAGCATCCCATCACAGGATTTCCGCGGCGTTGCGCACGCGCGACCGGACGGCCCGTCCCCATTGTGGGACATCGCGGTTGAGGCGAACGGACCAATCCTTGACCACGACTATACGGGGCCGTTTTCACCGAATCCACGGGCGCAAACCCCAGGTCAAGGGCTATTCACCCGTCCGACCGAGACAACCGGCGCGGGGGTTCGGTGCCCGTTCGGGGGACGTTTGCGCAAGGCCCTGCCGACGGCCGGGGGCGGCCTCTACGCTCCGAGTCACACCGTGGATCGGAGGCGTCACCGCCGGTCGCCGCAGCGCGCCTCCGGGGCAGCCGCCCGTTCCGCGTCCGTTTCCCGCCGGGCCGCCGAGCGTGCCCGTGCCGTATGCCGACTCTTCACAGTGACGTCGCCGGCCGAGACCGCGCGATCCCGGAGGCCACAGATGACACCCCCCGCCGAGGCACACCGGCGGATTCCTCGGCGCGACGGCCGCCGCGACCGCCGGTGTGCGGCGCGCGGCGGCTGTACGGCCCGGCCGCCGCCGAGGCCGCCGGGCCGGACGGGCGGTACGAGGGGCTGCGGGAACGGCACGGCGCCGTCGCCCCCGTGCTGCTGGAGGGCGACGTGCCGGCGTGGCTGGTCCTCGGCTACGAGGAGGCCCGCCGGGTCACCCGCGACACCGGCCGCTTCAGCCGCGACGCGCGGCACTGGACGGAGTGGCGGGAGGGCCGCGTCGGGCCCGACTCGCCGCTGGCGCCGGTGCTGCTGTGGTCCCCCGACTGCGCGCACCAGGACGGCGCCGCGCATCTGCGGCTGCGCCGCGCGGTGGCCGAGAGCCTCCAGCGCTTCGACCGGCGCGGGCTGCGGCGGCTGGTGCAGCGGACGGCGGACGAGGTGATCGACCGCTTCTGCGGGCGGGGCCGGGCGGATCTGGTGGGCCAGTACGCGCGGGAGCTGCCGGTGCCGGCGCTGACCCGGCTGCTGGGGCTGTTCCCCGAGTCGGGTTCGCGCCTGGCCGAGGAGGGCCGCCGGCTGTCGGCGGGCACCGCGGCGGCGCTGGCCGCCGATCGCCGGCTGCGGCGGGCGATGCACGAGCTGGTGGCGCACCGGCAGGCGGTGCCGGGTCACGACCTGGCGTCCTGGCTGATCGCCCACCCGGCCGACCTGTCCGACGACGAGATCCGCCACCAACTGCGGCTGGTGTTCCTCGTCGCGCTCGAGACCACGGCCAATCTCATCGCCTCCACCCTGCGGACGCTGCTCGCCGGGCACGCGGCGCGGTGTGCGCCGTACGGCCGGCCGGGCGGCGTTCCGGCGGCCGTGGAGCAGGTGCTGTGGGACGAGCCGCCGCTCGCGGTCTGCCCGGGCGGGTTCGCCACCGGTGACGTGGAGTTGGGCGGGCAGCGGGTGCGGCGGGGCGACGTGGTGCTGCTCGGTCTGGCGGCGGCCAACGCGGACCCGCTGGTCCGCCCGGCGCCGGGCGCGCCGATGGCGGGGAACCGGTCGCATCTCGCGTTCGCCGCCGGGCCGCACGAGTGCCCGGGGCAGGACATCGGCCGGGTCATCGGCGTCACCGCGGTCGAGGCGCTGCTGGCCCGGCTGCCGGCCATCCGGCCGGCCGTGGCGCCGGAGGAGCTGCCGTGGTCGGCGTCCACGTGGTCGCGGCGGCTGGCCGCGCTGCCCGTGACGTTCGGCCCCGTCCGGCCGCTCGGCGGCGGCTCCCCGGCCGCGGCGGTCACGCCTGGGCGGCCGGCGCCCGCGCCGGAACCGGGGCCGGTCCGGGCACGGGAACGGGCCCGGGGGCTGCTGAGCCGGCTGCGCGGCCGGTGACGCCGCCGGGGTCGGCGGCGGTGAGGTCCGCGTACCGCGCGGAGACGGTCCCCCACCGGCGGACGGCGGCCATCCAGCAGCGCAGGCCGTCGACGTACCGTTCGGCCGCCGCCGTGCCGCGCGGGCCGGCACGCCACCTGTCGCACAGCTCCGGCAGCCGCTCGCTCACCTCCAGGAAGAGCGCGACGCGGTCGGCGACCAGGGCGGTCACCTGCGCGGTCGCCTCCGCCCGCGAGCAGCCGAGGTCGCGGCGGCGGATGAGGACGAGGTTGTACGGGTCGCCGCACGCCTCGTCGCGCTCCGCCGCGTGCAGGTCGTCGCAGAGCAGCACCACGTCCCCGGCACACCGGGTCAGGGTCTGCACCTCGCGGCTCCAGTAGACGCCGGCCGGCACCTCCCCGCTCCCGGCGGGCCCGGCGCGTTCGATCAGGTCGAAGGCGGGCGCGGTACCGGCGGCCTGCCGGCGCAGCGCGAGGTACGCGTCCTCGTCGAGCGGGGCGTTCAGGTGCCGGTACTGGGCCTCCTGCACGAAGGAACGGAAGAACCGCGTCAGGTTCCCCGCCGCGCGCTCCCGCCAGGCCGGTGACATCCCGGCCTGGCCGCGCCGCCACACGTCGGCGTAGGCGCGGGTCACCGGCAGGTCGAGCATCGGCCGGGTGCCGGGCGCGCGGTACGGGACGGCGGCCAGCTCCGTGCACAGCCACGCGACCCGGTCGGGCCGGCGGCCGAGCGGGGGGTCGAGCCGGTCGCCCAGCGAGAAGCCCAGACAGACGGCGTCGGTCACCAGGTCCAGGTCCGCGCCCGTGGCGTCGGGGAAGGCCCAGGCCGCGAGGTCGGTCAGCAGCCAGGCGCCGTACCGCCGCAGCGCCTGCGCGCCGCGCACCAGGCCGTGGTCCACCGCCCAGTCGAGGTGACGGGCGCGCGCCCGGTCGGTGTCGGGATTGCTGCGGGGCTCGAAGGGTAGAAAGGAAGCAGCGTCCAGCGGCATGCCACCCCCCTTTCGGGCGTGGGTCAGCTCTGCCGCGTCTGCGGCTGGGGTAGCTCTGCCCTGGCACATGCCTCCGCAATCGGACAGCGGCTCATCGTGACCGGATATGACCGGCCTTTCATATCGGCGCCGCCCGGGGGCGCGCGCCACGGCGTACCCGGGCCTGATCGGGCGCCCCCGCCCCCATAATGTCAATCGGACGATTAGACTCGGATCCGTGCCACAGCTACGTATCGCCCTGAACCAGATCGACTCCACCGTCGGTGACCTGTCCGGCAACGCCGAGGCCGTGCTGCGCTGGACCCGGCACGGCGTCGAGCGCGGCGCGCACCTGGTCGCGTTCCCCGAGATGATGCTGACCGGCTATCCGGTCGAGGACCTGGCGCTGCGCGGCTCCTTCGTCGCCGCCAGCCGGTCCGCGCTGCGCGAGCTGGCCGCCCGGCTGGCCGCCGAGGGCCTGGGCGAGGTGCCGGTCGTCGTCGGCCACCTGGACCGGGCGGAGCACGCGCGGCCGAGCCTGGGCCAGCCCGCGGGCGCCCCGCGCAACGCTGCCGCCGTGCTGCACCGCGGCGAGGTGGTCCTCACCTACTCCAAGCACCACCTGCCCAACTACGGGGTCTTCGACGAGTTCCGGTACTTCGTGCCCGGCGAGACGCTGCCGATGATCCGCGTCGGCGGCGTCGACGTGGCGCTGGCGACCTGCGAGGACCTGTGGCAGGACGGCGGCCGGGTGCCGGCCGCCCGCGCGGCGGGCGCCGGGCTGCTGCTGGCGATCAACGCCTCGCCCTACGAGGTGAACAAGGACGACACCCGCCTGGAGCTGGTCCGCAGGCGCGCCCGGGAGGCGGGCTGCGCGCTGGCGTATCTGGCGATGGCCGGCGGCCAGGACGAGCTGGTCTTCGACGGCGACTCGATCGTGGTGGACCGCGACGGGACGGTGATCGCGCGCGGCCCGCAGTTCGCCGAGGAGTGCCTGCTGCTGGACCTCGACCTGCCCGCCGCGCCGGTCACGCCGCCGGCCGGCTCGGTCGCCGACGGGCTGCGGATCGAGCATGTGACGCTGTCGGCCGACCCGTTCCCGGCGTACGAGCCGGAGCACCCGGGCGGCGAGGCGGAGCGGCTGGAGGACGCGGAGGAGATGTACCGGGCGCTGGTCACCGGCCTGGCGGCGTATGTTCGGAAGAACGGTTTCCGTTCGGTCCTCATCGGTCTGTCCGGCGGGATCGACTCGGCGCTGTGCGCGGCCATCGCCTGCGACGCGCTCGGCCCGGAGAACGTGTACGGCCTGTCGATGCCGTCGCGGTACTCGTCGAAGCACTCCCGCGGCGACGCCGAGGATCTCGCCCGCCGCACCGGGCTGAACCTGCGGACGGTGCCGGTCGGCCCGATGTTCGACGCCTATATGGCGGCGGTGGAGCTGACCGGGCTCGCCGAGGAGAACCTCCAGTCCCGCCTGCGCGGCACGCTGCTGATGGCGGTGTCCAACCAGGAGGGCCACCTCGTGCTCGCGCCGGGCAACAAGAGCGAGCTGGCCGTCGGGTACTCGACGCTGTACGGCGACTCGGTCGGGGCCTACGGGCCGATCAAGGATCTCTACAAGACGGGCGTCTACCGGCTGGCGCGGTGGCGCAACGAGGCGGCGGAGCGCCGCGGCGAGGTCCCGCCGATCCCGGAGAACTCGATCAGCAAGCCGCCGAGCGCGGAGCTGCGCCCCGGCCAGGTGGACACGGACTCGCTGCCCGACTACGACGTGCTGGACCGGGTGCTGGAGCTGTACGTGGACCGCGACCGGGGCCGCGAGGAGATCGTGGCGGCCGGGTTCGACGCGGAGCTGGTGACCCGGGTGCTGCGGCTGGTGGACACCGCCGAGTACAAGCGCCGCCAGTACCCGCCGGGCACGAAGATCTCCCCCAAGGGCTTCGGGAAGGACCGCCGCCTGCCGATCACCAACCGCTGGCGCGAGGGAGGCTGACCCGGCCCGGACCCCGGCGGCGGGCCGCCTCACGCCGGTCCGGGGTCCAGACCCGGCGCTCCCCAGACGGGGAACCAGCGGGTCAGGTCCTTCTCCAGCCGCAGGTCGTCGGTGAGCAGGCCGCGCACCTGGAGCTCCAGCGCGTTGTCCCTGCGCTCCGCCGCGCCCGGCAGCGGGGCGAAGGGGTAGAACGCGCCGCGCTTGTAGAGGTAGACGAGCGCCAGGGGGCGGGCCTCGGCGTCGCGGAACACGGTCAGGGAGCACAGCAGTTGCGGGCCGAACCCGGCGTCGGTGAGCAGGGTGTTGGCCGCGTGCAGGTCGTTGACCAGGCCGGGCAGGTCATCGGGCGGGTGGCGCAGCACCAGCCAGGTGTACCCGTAGGGGTCCTCGGCGGACTCGGTCTCGCCGAGCAGCTCCGCCACCTCCTGCCGGGCCCGCGCGAACGCGCCGCCCTCCACGCTCGCGAAGCAGACCGAGCCGAGGCCGGTCGGCGCGAAACCGGCGCCCGCCCGGAGGGTGACGGCGGCGGCGGGGAGGCCGAAGAGCTGGTCGAGGTCGGGGCGGACCGGCTTGGAACGGCCGAGGATCGCGTCGAGGAAACCCACCGCCGCCGTCACCCGCCGAGCTGGGCGGAGAGCCGGGCGAGCCGGTCGAGGCGCTGTTCCAGGGTGGGGTGCGAGGACAGCAGCTTGCCCAGGCTCGCGCCGGGCGAGAGCGCGGGCGCGAAGAAGAACGCGTTGAACGGCTCGGCCCGCCGCAGGTCGCGGGTGGGGATGCGGGCCATCTGCCCGGAGACCTTGGTCAGCGCCGACGCCAGCGCGGACGGCCGGCCGGGGAGCAGCGCCCCGGCGCGGTCGGCGGACAGCTCGCGGTAACGGGACAGCAGCCGGGTCAGGAGGAAGCTGATCACGTAGACGACGGCGCTGATCAGCGGGATCAGCAGCAGCGCGGCGTTCTGGTTGCCGCGCCCGCCGCGGCCGAAGAGCCCGGTCCACAGCGCGATCCGGGTGATCAGGCCGGCGAGCACGCCGAGGAACGCGGCGATGGTCATCACGGCCACGTCCCGGTGGGCGACGTGCGACAGCTCGTGGGCGAGAACGCCCTCCAGCTCCTCCGGTTCCAGGCGGCGCAGCAGCCCGGTGGTGGCGCAGACCAGCGCCTTGTCCCGGCTGCGGCCGGTGGCGAAGGCGTTGGGCACGTCGGTGTCGGCGACGGCGACGCGCGGCTTGGGCATGTCGGCCAGCGCGCACAGCCGGTCCACGGCGCCGTGCAGCTCGGGCTGCTGCTCGGGGGTGACCTCGCGGGCGCCCATGCTGAACGCGGCGATCCGGTCGCTGAACCAGAACTGCGCCACGAAGAGCCCGCCCACCAGCACCACGACCAGCGGCCACGCCTTGCCCAGGGCCGCGACGAGGAACCCGGTGAAGACCACGTACAGCAGCCCGATCAGGAACATGGTGAGCACCATGCGCCGGGTCAGGCCGCCATCCGGGACATATCGGGTACGGGTCACATATCCAACGTAGGGAACGACGGCTCAGGGGTCCAGTCGGGCGGCGACCGGGAGGTGGTCGCTGCCGGTGGAGGGCAGCGTCCACGACGAGACCGGCTCCAGGTCGCGGACCAGGATCTGGTCGATCCGCGCGAGCGGGAATCCCGCGGGCCAACTGAAGCCGAAACCGGCGCCGGCCGCGCCCTGGGTGGAGCGGAGCTGGGAGGTGAGCGGGGCGAGGGCGCCGTCGTTCATGGTGCCGTTCAGGTCGCCCAGCAGCAGCGTGCGGTCCAGCGGCTCGGCGGCGATGGCCCGGCCCAGCATGTCGGCGGCGTCGTCGCGCTGCCCGGCGGTGAAGCCGGCCCGGAACTGGACGCGGACCGAGGGCAGGTGCGCGACGTAGACGGCGACATCGCCCAGGGCCGCCGTGTCCACGGTGGTGCGCATGGCGCGGGTCCAGCCCATGCCGATGTCCACGGGCCGGGTGTCGCTCAGCGGGAACCGGCTCCACAGCCCGACCGTGCCCTGCACGTCGTGGTACGGGTGGGTGGCGGCCAGCGCCTCCTCGTACGTGGCGAGTTCGTCCTGCGGCAGCTCCTGGAGGGCGATCAGGTCGGCGCCGGACTCCGCGAGGCGGCGGGCCGTCCCGGCCGGGTCGGCGTTGCCCGCGTCCACGTTGTGGCTGACGACCATCAGCGCGCCGCCGTCGCCGGACTTGTCCAGCACCAGGCCGCCGAAGAGGTTGAGCCAGACCAGCGTCGGGACCAGCAGCGCGACCAGCGCCGTCACCGAGCGGCGCAGCGCGGCGCACAGGGCGAGGACGGGGACCGCGAGACCCAGCCAGGGCAGGAACGTCTGGAGCAGGCTGCCGAGGTTGCCGATCGTGTTGGGAATCCGCGAGTGCAGCGTCATCAGCAGCGCGAGGGCGATGGCGAGGCCCGCCACCACCCAGCCCCGGCGCCAGCGGCCGGCGCGGTCCCGCCAGCGCGGCCGGGGCCTGGCGCCCCCGGCGCCCCCGGCCCCGCCGGGGCCTTCCGGCCCGCCGGCACCGCCGTTGTCCCCGGCCCCGGCGCCGTTGCCGGCGCCGTCGTCCGGCCTGGTCTCCGGGGTGTACAAGCGTGCCATCCGCTCCCTCGCTGACCGTCGCGCTCCCCCCGGGCACCCGCGCGGCCCGGAGAACGTCTGGGTCCGACGTCTGTGGTCTCAAGACGGTCACGGCGGGGCGCGGGGGTCCGTTATATCAGCACTCTTCTTCGCCCTCCTCCCGCCTCTTTCCGCCCGTGCCCGACGGTGGGAGGATGGATGTCGATCCGGGGACGCCGTCATGGCGCCTCGAGACGACGAACAGGAGCACGCACGATGACTCTCCACACGCCTGCCCAGGCACCGGCGAAGCCGGAGCAGCCGGGCCTCTACGGCGGCAAGAGCAGCCGCCGGATCACTGTCCGGGACATAGCGGCGGCCAAGCGGCGCGGCGAGAAGTGGCCGATGCTGACCGCCTACGACGCGATGACCGCCTCCGTCTTCGACGACGCGGGCATCCCGGTGATGCTCGTGGGCGACTCCGCGGGGAACGCCCACCTGGGGTACGACAGCACGGTGCCCGTCACGCTGGACCAGATGACCATGCTGGCCGCGGCCGTCGTGCGGGGCACGCGGAGGGCGCTGATCGTCGGCGACCTGCCGTTCGGCTCCTACCAGGAGGGCCCGATCCAGGCCCTGCGCAGCGCGACGCACCTGGTCAAGGAGGCCGGGGTGGGCGCGGTGAAGCTGGAGGGCGGCGAGCGTTCGGCCGACCAGATCCGGCTGCTCGTGGAGTCGGGCATCCCGGTGATGGCGCACGTGGGGCTGACGCCGCAGTCGGTCCACGCCTACGGGGGCCACCCCGTGCAGGGCCGCGGCGAGGAGGCGGCGCAGCAGTTGCTGCGGGACGCCAAGGCGGTGCAGGACGCGGGCGCGTTCGCGGTGGTGCTGGAGCTGGTGACGGCGGAGCTGGCCGCCGAGGTGACGCGGATCCTGCACATCCCGACGGTCGGCATCGGGTCGGGCGCCGAGTGCGACGCCCAGGTGCTGGTGTGGACGGACATGGCCGGGATGACGGACTGGCCCGGCGGCCGGACACCGCGGTTCGTCAAGCAGTACGGGCAGCTGCGGGAGGCGCTGGGCGACGCGGCGCGGGCGTTCGCGGAGGATGTCGTCGGCGGGGCGTACCCGGCGGAGGAGCACGCCTTCCACTGACCCGCACGGGTCGGGACCCGGCGGGTCGCCTGTCGTCAGGCGGCCCGCTGGGCCTTCGCCTTCTTCACGTAGTAGACGGTCATGTTGGACGAGACACCGGCCACCATGATCCAGGCGACGCCCAGCCAGTTCCCCTTGACGAAGGAGACGACCGCGGCGGCCACGGCGAGCAGGCAGACGGTCGTGGCGTACAGGGCGAGTCGGCGCGGGGGCATGGCGGTGGCTCCGGGATCGTCGTCGGCGGTGGCGGACGGGTTCCATTGTCCCGTACGCCCCCGGCGGCTCAGATGTCGGTCAGCCGGACGCCCGCGTGGGCCTTGTAGCGGCGGTTGACGGAGATCAGGTTGGCGACGAGCGACTCGACCTGGTGGGCGTTGCGCAGCCGGCCGGCGAAGACCCCGCGCATGCCGGGGATGCGGCCGGCGAGGGCCTGGACGATCGCGCAGTCGGCGCGGTCGTCGCCCAGGACCATGACGTCGGTGTCGATCTTCTCGATGGCCGGGTCCTGGAGGAGGACGGCCGACAGGTGGTGGAAGGCGGCGGTGACGCGGGAGCCGGGCAGCAGCGCGGCGGCCTGCTGGGCGGCGCTGCCCTCCTCGGGGACGAGCGCGTAGGCGCCCTGCTTGTCGAAGCCGAGCGGGTTGACGCAGTCCACGACGAGCTTCCCGGTCAGCTCCTCGCGGAGCGATTCCAGGGTCCTGGCGTGCCCCTCCCACGGCACGGCGACGATGATCACGTCGCTCTCGCGGGCGCGGGCGGCGTTGTCCAGGCCCCGGACGCCGTGGCCGAGTTCGTCGGCGGCGGTCCGCGCGCGGTCGGCGGCGCGGGATCCGATGATCTCCTCGTGCCCCGCCCTGGCCAGCCGGTAGGCGAGTCCCCGGCCCTGGTCGCCGGTGCCCCCGAGCACTCCGATCACGAGCCCGGAGACGTCGGGCAGGTCCCACGGGTCCTTCGCGGGAGGCTTCGGCGCAGCGTCATCACTAGTCATACGAAAATCCTCCCACTTCGGTGCTCAGGTGCCTTTGTCGTGACCGTCACCCTCCCCGGCTGATTCTTTGTCACCCTTGTCGTTCCAGCGCGGGTCGGTGCGCCATTCCGCGTTCCGCTCGCGGGCGGTGTCCATCGCGTGTTCGGCCTCGCCGCGCGTGGCGTACGGGCCGAAGCGGTCCTTCGCCGGGCACTCGGGGCCTTCCTCGACCTTCCGGTGCTTGAGGCAGTAGTACCACTCGCCCTCGCGGCCGGCGGGCTTTCGTCTGAACAGAGCAGCCATGCCCTCATCCTGCCCGCCCGTAGACTCGGTTGCATGTCTGGCCAGTCACTTGTCGCCCCCGGCAGGATCTCCCCCGCGCGCTCCGTTCCCCCGTCTCTTATACGCACGGATGCGGCGCAAAGTGAGATCTGGACGGATGGCGAGGCCGACGTGAACGGCCGCTGCCCTCCCCGGGGGCCGGCGTCGGAAGGGGATGAGAGACCGGATGCGGGTGGCCGGGCGGATCGCGGCGCGGGCCCTGGCCGAGACGGCGACGCACATCGCGCCCGGGGTGACGACGGACGAGCTGGACCGGATCGCGCACACGTTCCTGTGCGACCACGGCGCCTACCCCTCGACGCTCGGCTACCGCGGCTTCCCCAAGTCGCTGTGCACCTCGGTCAACGAGGTCATCTGCCACGGCATCCCGGACTCCACGGTGCTGCGCGAGGGCGACATCGTGAACCTGGACATCACGGCGTTCACCGGCGGGGTGCACGGCGACACCAACGCGACGTACCTGGTCGGCGGCGAGGAGGCGGTGGACGAGGAGTCGCGGCTGCTGGTGGAGCGGACGCGGGAGTCGCTGAACCGGGCGATCAAGGCGGTGCGGCCGGGCCGGCAGGTCAACGTGATCGGCCGGGTGATCGAGTCCTACGCCCAGCGCTTCGGGTACGGGGTGGTGCGGGACTTCACCGGGCACGGGATCAACACGGCGTTCCACTCCGGGCTGTACATCCCGCACTACGACGATCCCGAGGCGACGACGGTGATGGTGCCGGGGATGACGTTCACCATCGAGCCGATGCTGACGCTGGGCACCCACGAGTGGGAGATGTGGGCGGACAACTGGACGGTCGTCACGAAGGACCGGCGGCGGACGGCCCAGTTCGAGCACACCCTGCTGGTGACGGACACGGGCGCGGAGATCCTGACACTGCCGTGAACCGGGCGCCCGCAACCCCTCGGGCGCCTTTCCGGTGAAGATTTCCGATAAGAGCGTTTTCCGCTTTGTGTGGGGATGTGGACGCGGAAGGCTGACCCCCAGGTACGCGTCATCCACAAGGAGTACGTCCTGGGCACCTCCATCCGCAGAGCAAGGGCGTTCTGCGCAGTCCCCGTCCTGCTGGCCGCCGTCGCCTGCGGCTCCGCCG
The DNA here is from genome assembly GCF_001493375.1 of Streptomyces specialis. Taxonomy (GTDB): domain Bacteria; phylum Actinomycetota; class Actinomycetes; order Streptomycetales; family Streptomycetaceae; genus Streptomyces; species Streptomyces specialis. The sequence continues at coordinate 33,194 of NZ_LN929894.1, read as the reverse complement.
CCGGATCGGCGTCGGTCGATCCGCGCGACGTGGGTCCGGCGTCCGGCGCCATCACCTGGTACGCCATCAACTTCGGGCCGGAAGGGCTGCCGCAGCGGCTCATCGACGCCTTCGAGGAGGACCACCCGGACATCACGGTGGACTTCCAGGCGGCGCCGAACAACACGGACACCGTGCGGGCCACGCTGACCACGGAGATCTCCGGCGGCTCCGGCAGCATCGACGTCTACAGCGGCGATGTCATCTGGCCCGCCCAGTTCGGCGCGGCCCACCTCGCGATGCCGCTGGACGAGCACCTGCCGGAGGACTTCTGGGACCGGTTCCCCGAGCAGCGCGCCGCGGTGGCCGAGTACGACGGGGAGCACGTGGCGGCTCCCCTCTACACGGACATGGGTTTCCTCTACTACCGCGAGGACCTGCTGCGGCGGCACGACCTGCCCGTGCCCGAGACGTGGGAGGAACTGGCCGAGACCGCCGCCGTGCTCCAGGACGCGGGGGACGTGCCGTACGGGTACGTCGCCCAGTGGGCCAACTACGAGGGGCTGACCGTCAACTGGACCGAGATGTCCGCCGCCGCGGGCGGGCGCAGCGTCTCGGAGGACGGGGAGCACAGCGAGATCGACTCCCCGGCCAACCGGCGGGCGCTGGACTTCATGCGCGACATGCTCCGGGACGGGGTGGCGGCCTCGGCGACGACCAGTTTCCAGGAGCCGCAGTCCCTCCAGACGTTCGTGGAGGGCGACGCGGCGTTCCACCGGAACTGGGCGTACGCCTACGGCGACGCCAACAACCCGGACGCCTCCCGCGTCGCGGGGAAGGTCGGCATCGCGCCGCTGCCCGCGTTCGAGGGCGCCGAACGGCCCGGCCCGTCCGGCGTCGGCGGCTGGAACCTGATGGTCAACCCGCACAGCGAGGCCATCGGCGCGGCCCTGGCGTTCATCGAGTGGATGACCGGCCCTGAGGCGCAGCGGATGCTCGCGGAGAACTCGGTGATCCCGGCGTCCGCCGAGGTGCTGGCGGACACCGCGCTCCAGCGGGAGAACCCGGTCCTGGCCACCGCCGCCGAGGTGCCGCTGGTCGCCCGCCCCGCCGCCACGCCCCGCTATCCGCAGGTCAGCTACGGCATCTTCACCAACGTCAACGGCTCGCTGGCCGGCTCCGCCGCGCCCGACGCGGCCCTGAGATCGGCCGCCGGGGACATCCAGCGGGCGCTGGAGGACAACGCCCTGTGAGCGACGGACACGCGGCCACCCAGCCGCACACACCCACCACGCCCGCGATCCGCCGCGTGACCGGAGAAGCGAACAGGGCGTCCCCAGCGAGCGACGCACACGCGGCCACCCAGCCGCAGGGGCACACGACGCCCGCGTCGCGCCGCGTGGGCGGAGAAGCGAGCGTGATGATGCCAGCGAGCGACGGACACACGGCCACCCAGCCGCACACACCCACCACGCCCGCACATCGCCGCGTGACCGGAGAAGCGAACAGGGCGTCCGCAGCGAGCGACGGACACGCGGCCACCGAGCCGCACGCACCCACCACACCCGCACATCGCCGCGTGGGCGGAGAAGCGAGCGTGATGATGCCGTGAGTGATGTCTCCCCGGGTGGGGCCGGGCAGCCGGATGACGACGAACCGGTGACCGCCTACGGGCGGACCGGTCCCCCGCTGCCGCCCGACGCCCCGCCCGGTCCGCTGTCCGGGGCCACGCCCGACCCGGTGCCGACGCCCGAGCCCGGCTCCGTGCCCACGCCCGTGCCCGCCCGCGCGCGGCCCCGCCGGCCGCCTTCCGGCGCGCCCGTCACCGGGCGGCCCGGCCGGGGCGGGGAGAGGCGCGGCAGCGGGCGTTCCCTGCTGGATCGCCGGTTCGCCCGCCTGGGGTGGTGCTTCGCGACGCCCGCGCTGCTGGTGGTGCTGGCCGTCACGCTGTTCCCGGTGAGCTTCTCGATCGCGATGAGCCTGAGCGACGTGGAGGTCTCGGCCGACGGCTTCCGCCTCTCCGGGTTCACCGCCGACCACTACCGGCTGGTGCTGGGCTCCGAGCGCTGGCGGCACGCGCTGATGTTCACGGTGCTCTACACGATCGGGACCGTGCTGGTCGAGCTGCTCCTCGGCACCCTCATCGCGCTGGTCCTGGAGCGGCTCGGCGGGGCCGGGCGCGGCTGGATGATGGCGTTGCTGCTGCTGCCGTGGGCGATGATCACCGTGGTCTCGGCGCAGCTGTGGGCCTACATGTACAACGGGGTCTACGGGGTGCTGACCACCCTGTCGGAGAACGTGACGGGCGAGCCCGTGCAGTTCCTCGGCACCCGGGTGCCGGCGATCCTGTCGATGGCGGTGGCCGACATCTGGAAGACCACCCCGTTCGTGGCGATCATCGTGCTGGCGGGGCTGATGATGCTGCCGTCCGACGTCACCGAGGCGGCGCGGGTGGACGGGGCGGGGGCGTGGACCGCGTTCTGGCGGGTGCGGCTGCCGCTGCTGCGGCCGGCGCTGACGATCGCGGTGCTGTTCCGCATCCTCCAGGCGTTCGGCCTGTTCGACCTGCCGTTCGTGCTGACGGGCGGCGGGCCGGGGGACGCGACCGAGTCGCTGGCCCTGCTGGGCTGGCAGGCGATGTTCACCAACCTCGACTTCGGGCCGGGCGCCGCGGTGGCCGCGAGCACGGCCGGGCTGGTGCTCGTCGGCTGTCTGCTCTTCCTGCGCGCGTTCAGGGCCCGGGTCGGCGACGAGGAGGCGGGGCGTTGAAACGGATCCGGCTGTCGTGGACGCATGGGGCGGCGCTGCTGATCGCCGCCTTCGTGGCGGCGCCGCTGTACTGGATGGCGGCGAGTTCCCTCAAGGGACGGACCGAGATCGGCGCCAGCCCGCCGGACGCGTGGCCGAAGGACGGGACGTTGGCCAACTACCGGGACGCGTTCCTCGACAACGACTTCGGGACCTACCTGCTGAACTCGGTGGCGGTGGCTGTCGTGGCGACCGTGCTGGTCCTCGGCCTCAGCTCGTTCGCCGGGTACGCGCTGGCCCGGCTGCCGCTGCGGGGCAAGGCGCCGATCATGGTGGCGCTGCTGATGATCTCCCTCTTCCCGACGATCGCGCTGGCCGCGCCGCTCTTCCTGCTGATGAGGGAGCTGGGGTGGCTGAACAGCTATCAGGGGCTGATCCTGGTGTACACGGCGCTCAACGTGCCGTTCGCGGTGTGGATTCTGCGGAACTTCTTCCTGGGGATCCCCAAGGAGATGGAGGAAGTGGCCTGGGTGGACGGCGCGTCGCCGCTGCGGACGGTGGTGTCGGTGATCCTGCCGCAGGCCAGGCCGGGGATGTTCACCGCCGCGATCTTCACCTTCACGGCCTGCTGGACCGAGTTCCTGATCGCCCTGACCCTCAACACGGCCGACCGGTATCGCACGATGCCGGTCGGTCTGGCACTGTTCGGCAGCCAGTTCACGATCCCGTACGGGACGATCTTCGCCGCCGCGACCGTGTCGGTGCTGCCGATCGCCCTGCTGGTGCTGGTCTTCCGCCGCGCCGTCGTCTCCGGGCTCACGGCTGGCGCGGTGAAGGGCTGACGCGGGCCGGGAGATCCCGAACCCGGGTTCGGGCGCTGGATCTTGGCGCTGTAGGGTGCCCCCGGAATTCGGGGAAGGCACTCGGGGGAAGCGGGAAACACGCGTGTTCGGAATCATCAGGCCCTGCCGTCATCGGCTGCCCGACGGGCTGGCCACCGAGTGGCTGGCCCATCTGTGCGGGCTGTGCCTGGCACTGCGGGGCACGCACGGCCAGGCGGCGCGGGTGGCCACCAACTACGACGGGTTGCTCATATCCGTCCTGTTCGACGCCCAGACGGAACGGTCGTCCGCCACCCGGCGAACGGCGGGCCCGTGCCCGCTGCGCGCGATGCGCCCCGCGCCGGTGGCGCGCGGCGAGGGCGCGAACCTGGCGGCGGCGGTCTCGCTGGTGCTGGCGTCCGCCAAGATCAGGGACCATGTGCTCGACGGTGACGGGGTGCTGGCCCGGCGTTCGCTGGCCGCCGCCGCGCGGCGGGTGGCGCGGGGCTGGGACGCGGCCGGGGCGCGGGGCGGCGCGGCCGTCGGGTTCGACACGGCGGTGCTGGTGGAGGCCGTGGACCGGCAGCAGGGCATCGAGGGGCTGGCCGGGCCGGGGGCGCCGCTGGTGGCGGTGACCGAGCCGACGGAGACGGCGACGGGCGCGGCGTTCGCGCACACCGCGCTGCTCGCCGGGCGGCCGGGCAACGCCGAGCCGCTGGCGGAGGCCGGGCGGCTGTTCGGGCGGATCGCGCATCTGCTGGACGCCGTCGAGGACTTGACGGCCGACGCCGCGTCCGGCGCGTGGAACCCGATCACCGCCACGGGCACCTCGCTGCCCGAGGTGCGGCGGCTGTGCGACGACGCCACGCATGGCGTGCGGCTGGCGCTGCGCGACGTGGAGTTCACCGACCGGAAGCTGGCGCACATCCTGCTCGACCACGAGCTGCGCCGCGCCGTGGACCGGGCGTTCGGCACGGCGCACGGGCACGGTCACGCCGGGCACGGGGCTCAGGTGGCGCACGGCGCGCCCGGTCCGTACGGTCCGTACCCGCCGTTCGGCCCGGGCGGGCCGGGCGGCGCGCCGCCGGAGCCGCCGCGCCGGGGCCGGCGGCGGGGGCTGATCGCGGGCTGCGGGGTGTGGACCGGGCTGTTCTGCACGGGCCAGCTCTGCTGCGGCGACCCGTACTTCGACCCGTGGGACGGCGAGCAGCGCCAGGGCTGGTGCCACAAGTGGGACAGGTGCAGCGACTGCTGCGACGCCTGCGACTGCGGGTGCAACTGCTCCGAGAGCTGCTGCGGCGACGGCTGCTGCTGCTCGTGCGACTGCTGAGCGCGCTCAGGCGGCGGTGAGGCCGCCGCAGGCGCGGATCTCGCGCTCGCCGGCGTTGCCGCCGGTGCACATGACGGCCACCCGCTGCCCGGCGAACCGCGCCGGGTCGGCGAGCACGGCGGCCAGCGCGGCGGCTCCCGCGCCCTCGGCGAGGGTGTGCGCGTCGCGCATGAGCGTCCACTGGGCCTCGGCGATGGCGTCGTCGTCCACCAGCGTGAAGTCGGCCAGGTGGGAGCGGAGCATCGCCTGGGTCAGCGGGAAACCGGAGCCGGTGGCCAGGCCCTCGACGCGGGTCCGGCTGGGGCGGGTCAGCGGCACGCCCGCGCGCCACGAGTCGTAGGCGGCGGGCGAGGCGGCGGACTGGACGGCGATGACCCGGCAGCCTGGCGCCACGGCGGCGGCGACCATGCAGGCCGCCGCGGCGCCGCTGCCCCCGCCGACCGGCACCACGACGGCGTCGAGCGCCGGTTCGGCCTCGAAGACCTCCAGGTAGGCGGTGGCGACCCCGGCGATCAGGTCCGGCTCGTCGGCCGCGCTGACCAGCCGCATACCGCGGTCCGCGGCGACCTTCGCGGCGTGCTCGGCGGCGGCGCCGAGGTCGGGGCCGTGTTCGATCAGCTCGGCGCCCAGCGCCCTGACCGCCCGTTCCTTGACCGGGTTGGGGTGCTCCGGCATCACGATGACGCAGGGCGCGCCGAACCGGGCGGCGGCGTAGGCGAGGGACTGGGCGTGGTTGCCCGTGGAGTACCCGACGACGCCGTGGGCGCGCTCGGCCGGGTCCATCCCGGCGAGGAGGGTGAGACCGCCGCGCACCTTGAACGCGCCGGTCGGCTGCACGTTCTCGTGCTTGACCAGGACGGTGGCCCCGACGGCGGCGTCCAGCGCCGGGTAGGACCACATGGGCGTCGGCGGCAGGTGGTCCGCCAGAAGGCGGCGGGCCCGCAGGGCGTCGGTGATGGTCGGCGGTCGCATAGGGGCACCGTGCCATGAACTGGACCAATAGATCCAATGCCGGTTTTCTCTGGACCCATCGACATTGTCTATAGTTCCAGCGTGTTCGACCTCACCCGGCTCCGGGTCCTGGTCGCGGTGGCCCGTGAGGGCTCGGTCACCGCCGCCGCCGAGTCCCTCCACTACGCGCAGCCCTCGGTCAGCCACCACCTGGCGAAGCTGGAGGCGGAGGTGGGGGTGGTCCTGGTGCGGCGGGCGGGGCGCGGGGGGGGGGGCGCCGGGCGGGGGGGGGGGCCGGGGGGGGGGGCCCCCGGCCCCCCCCCCCCCCGGCGCGCGCCGCCCCTCGTTCTCGTGGGGGGGGGGGGGGCGGGCGGGGCGCGGGGTCATGCTCACCGACGCCGGGCGGCTCCTGGTGGCCCGCGCCGAGGAGATCCTCGGCCAGGTCGAGTCGGCGCGCGCCGAGCGGGCCGCGCACGCGGGGCTGCGCACCGGGCGGGTGCGGCTGGCGGCGTTCCCGTCGGCGCTGGCGACGCTGGTGCCGCCGGCCGCGGCGAAGCTGGCGGCGGACCACCCCGGGATCGAGCTGGCCCTGACCGAGGCGGAGCCGCCGGAGGCGCTGACCGCGCTGCGCAACGCGGACGTGGACGCGGCGCTGATCTTCGAGCACGGCGAGCCGGTGCCGGGTGACCGGCGCAACACCACGGTGACGCCGCTGCTGGAGGAGCCGATGTACGTGGTGACTCCGGCCGGCGGGGAGTTCGCCGGGCCGCGCGGCGAACTCGCGTCGTTCGCGGGCGAGAACTGGATCGCCGGCTGCGAACGGTGCCGGACCCATCTGGCGTCGCTGTGCGAACGCGCCGGGTTCGTACCGCGGATCACGTTCGAGACGGACGACTACGTGGCCGTGCAGGCACTGGTGGCCGCCGGTCTCGGGGTCGGCGTGCTGCCGGGCCTGGCGCTCGCCGCCCACCGCCACCCGGGGGTGCGGACGGACCGGCTGCCGGGCGATCTGCGCCGCGTGTCGCTCGCGGTGTACGGCAAACCGCCCGCCGCGCTGCCGGTCAGGGCGTTCGCGGAGGCGTTGCGGAGCGCCGGCACGACCGGCTGGTAGGGCTTCCGCCGCTTCAAACAATCCCTCACGTTTTCTTCGCGTTTCGTGGGCACAGGAGTGTGCGCGCGGTGAGCAACGTGAGGCGAACAGGCTGTGGCCGTGCGCACATCGCGGGGGGACGGGTCGGGGCAATCCGGGCGAAGAACCGGGCGGTTTCGGAAAGTTACAACAAACGAGAGCCAAACGGTTGTTGGATGCCCTAACCTTTTCCAGCGGCAGAGGCGCGCACTCACGGGGAGATGGTTGCGCGCCTTCTTTGTCGCCGCAGGTCGTTACATTGTCTCCGCAGTGTTGTCGCATTCTGGCCTTGGGGGGTTCATGCGTCATCCACACCCGTCGCGCACCGGCACCATACGAAGACCACCCGTGGCCGGACGCCGCTCGGTCCGCAGCCGGGGAACCGCCCGCTGGTATCCCCTGGTCGCCGTCACCGCCGACGCGCTCGGAGTGTTCGTCCCCGTCTCGTTCGCCTACGCCCTCGCGTCCGAATCGCGCCCCTTCGCCTCCGCGACGGCCGCCACGTTCTGCTGGCTCACCGTCCGCCTGCTGGGCCGCCGTTACCGCCCCCGTGTCCTGGGCGAGTCACGCGGTCTCCTCGCCACCGTCAACGACTGGCTGATCCTGCTCGGTCTGCTCGCCGGTCTGCGCGCGGTCACCGGCGAGTCCTCCGAGGTCTCCTCCGCGGTCCTGGGTCTCACCCCCGCGCTGCTGATCACCGGCCTCACCGGCGCGGCGATCCACGCCCACCTGACCCAGCAGCGCCACCAGGCGCACGCCCTGCGCCGGGTCCTGGTCGTCGGCGAGCCGGCCACCGCCGACGCGGTCACCTCCCGCCTCGCCGCCCGCACCGACCACGCCTTCGTCGTCATCGGCACCGTGCCGGTCGGCGCGGGAGAGCTGACCAGCGGCGTGCCCGAGCTGGGCCGGCTGTACGACCCGTCGGACGACGCGGCGCCCGTTCCGGAGCCCGGCGTCCCCGACCTCATACCCGAGGGCCTCGACGGCCCCACCGTGCTGACCGCCGCACGCCGCCAGGACGCCGATCTGGTGCTGGTGGTGCCGGGTTCCCGGCTCACCGGGGAACGGCTGCGCCGCCTGTCCTGGGCCGTGCAGGACGCCGGTCTGTCGCTGGCGATCGCGTCCGGGCTCTCGGACGTCGCGCTGCGCAGGCTCTCGGTCTCCGCCATCGCGGGTCTCAACCTGCTGCACGTCGCGCCGCCGTTGCGCCGGGGCGCGCAGCCCGTCCTGAAGTCCGCCCTCGACCGGGTCGCCGCCGCGGTGATCCTGCTCCTCCTCAGCCCGGTGCTGGCCGCGCTGGCGCTGGCGGTCCGGCTGGACTCGCGCGGCCCGATCCTCTACCGGCAGACCCGCGTAGGGTTCCGCGGCGAGCCGTTCACCCTCTGGAAGTTCCGCACCATGGTCCCGGACGCCGACCAGCGGCGGCACGAGCTGGAGGCGGCGAACGAGCACCCGGGCGTGCCGCTGTTCAAGATGCGCCGCGACCCGCGCGTCACCCGCCTCGGGCGCGTCCTGCGCCGCACCTCGCTCGACGAGCTGCCGCAGCTCGTCAACGTGCTGCGCGGCGAGATGGCCCTGGTCGGCCCGCGCCCGCCGCTGCCCGACGAGGTCGCCCGCTACGGCCCGGTGGAGCTGCGCCGTCTCGGCGTCAGGCCGGGCCTGACCGGGCTGTGGCAGGTCAGCGGGCGCTCGGACCTCTCCTGGGACGAAGGGCTGGCGCTCGACCTCTTCTACACGGACAACTGGTCCGTGACCGGCGACCTCGACGTGCTGGCCCGCACCCTGCGCGCCGTGGTCGACGGTCGCGGCGCGTACTAGGGGGCCCGCGTACCATGCTCCAGCCACCAGGCATACGTCTCGCGGACACCCCGCGCCAGCGGGATGCGCGGGGCGAAGCCCAGCTTGCGCAGCCGGCCGATGTCCAGCAGCTTGCGCGGCGTGCCGTCCGGCTTGGCCGGGTCCCACACGACGCGGCCGGTGTAGCCGACGGCGTCGGCGATCGTCGCGGCCAGCTCCGCGATCGTCAGGTCCTCGCCGCAGCCGACGTTGACCGGCGACTCGTCGTCGTAGTCCCGCAGCAGCAGCAGGCACGCGCGGGCCAGGTCGTCGCTGTGCAGGAACTCCCGGCGGGGCGTGCCGGTGCCCCACAGCGCCACCTCCGGGAGGCCGTCCCGCTTCGCCTCGTGGAAGCGGCGGATCAGCGCGGGCAGCACATGGGAGGTCTCGGGGTCGAAGTTGTCCCCGGGCCCGTAGAGATTTGTCGGCATGGCGGAGATGTAGGACCGTCCGTACTGCCGGCGGTAGGAGCGCACCTGGGAGATCCCCGCGATCTTCGCCAGGGCGTACGGCTCGTTCGTGGGTTCCAGCGGTCCCGTCAGCAGCGCGTCCTCCGTGATGGGCTGCGGGGCGAGCTTGGGATAGATGCACGACGAGCCGAGGAACAACAGCCGGTCGACGTCGGCGGCATGCGCCCCGGCGATCACACTGAGCTGGATCCGCAGATTGTCCTCGAGGAAGCGGACAGGGAACGTCTGGTTCGCCATGATCCCCCCCACCGTGGCGGCGGCCAGCACCACGGCGTCCGGCCGGACGTCGCGCAGGTACTCCCGCGTCCGGTCCGCGTCCCGCAGATCCAGCTCGGACCGTGTTCTGGTCACGACGTCGTAGCCCTCGTCCGTCAGGACGCGGGCGATGGCGGAACCGACCAGACCTCGGTGGCCCGCGACGAATATCCGGGCGGCCGGCTGAAGCAGAGTTGTCATGGCACCGGATTGTGCCAGGCACCCCTCACACAATGACCACACCAGATTCATTTAGGGGATCATTCATGGGTAAAACCGCGCTGATCACCGGTGTCACCGGCCAGGACGGGTCGTACCTGGCCGAGCTGCTCATGGAGAAGGGCTACACGGTGCACGGCCTCGTGCGCCGCTCCTCGACCTTCAACACCGAACGGATCGACCACATCTACCAGGACCCGCAGGAGCCGGGCAGGAAGCTGGTGCTGCACCACGCCGACCTGTCCGACGGCGTCGCCCTGGTCAACCTCCTCCGCGAGCTGCGCCCCGACGAGGTCTACAACCTCGGCGCGCAGTCGCACGTCCGGGTCTCCTTCGACGCCCCCATGTACACCGCGGACGTGACCGGGCTCGGCACGCTGCGGCTGCTGGAGGCGATCCGGGCCAGCGGCATCGACACCAGGATCTACCAGGCATCGTCCTCGGAGATGTTCGGCGCGACCCCACCGCCCCAGAACGAGAAGACGCCGTTCCACCCGCGCAGCCCGTACGGCTGCGCCAAGGTCTACAGCTACTGGTCGACGGTGAACTACCGCGAGGCGTACGGGATGTTCGCCGTCAACGGCATCCTGTTCAACCACGAGTCGCCCCGCCGGGGCGAGACGTTCGTCACCCGGAAGATCACCCGGGCCGGGGCCCGTATCCGGGCCGGCCTCCAGGACCGCCTGTACATGGGCAACCTGGACGCGGTCCGCGACTGGGGCTACGCCCCCGAGTACGTCGAGTCGATGTGGCGGCTGCTCCAGCGCGACGTGCCGGACGACTACGTCGTGGCCACCGGAGTCCCCGCCACCGTGCGGGACTTCCTCCAGGCCGCGTTCACCGCCGGCGGGCTGGACTGGACCGAGCATGTGCTGTTCGACCCCAAGTACGAACGGCCCAGCGAGGTCGACGCGCTGGTCGGCGACGCCAGCAAGGCGCGCGACCTGCTCGGCTGTGAGCCCGCGGTGCGCTGGCGTGAGCTGGCGGAACTGATGGTGGAGGCGGACATCGCCGCGCTGGACGCCGAACTGAGCGGGGCGCGGGTCCGGATCGACCGATGAGCGTTACCGATTCGCGTTGGAAGCGTAACAACAAGTGCACAACCAGCCGCCTGGTCCGTTGGTCATCGAGTGCGCGAAAGTCCGGGGTACCCGGGGTAGCTGGAAATGGGTGAGGCGATGAGGATTCGACGACAAGCAGAGGGCACGCCCCGGGGGAGACACCGCAGGCGTGGCCTGCGGGCCGGGGTGGCCGTCGGCGCCGTACTGGCGCTGGCCGCGGGCGTGGTGGCCGGGACGAACGTCCTCAACGGCCCGACCGCCGAGGCCCTCACGCCGCCGGTCGGGATGACCGCGGAAGAGCTGCCGACGTGGCAGACCAACGGCATCGTCTACGCGATGGCCGAGTCGGACGGCGTCGTCTACGTCGGCGGTACCTTCTCCACCATCCGCCCGCCGGGCGCCGCGTCCGGCACCCAGGAGCAGCCGGCGGTCAACTTCGCGGCCCTGGACGCCGCGACGGGTGAACCGGTGGAGGGCTGCGACCTGTCGTTCACCATCGGCTCGGGCATCGCGCAGGTGCGCGCGCTGGATGTCTCGCCCGACGGCAACACCCTGTACGTCGGCGGCAGTTTCGGCTCCGTCAACGGCTCGGGCGCCAGCAGCCTGGCGGCGTTCGACATCCCGACCTGCGAGCGCAAGTCGTTCCCGACGTCGGCCAACGGCATCGTCCGCGCCATCGAGGCGGGCGCCGACCGGGTGTACCTCGGCGGCGACTTCACGGAGCTGAGCGGCGAGGCCCGGTCCCGGTTCGGCGCGGTGAACCTCTCCGGCGACGTGCTGAGCTGGACGGCCAACGCCGACGACATCGGCAAGGCCATCGCCCTCACCCCGGACGGCAAGAACGTCATCCTCGGCGGCGACTTCTTCCGCATGAACGGCGCCGACTCGCACGCGCTGGCCATCGTGAGCGCCTCCACCGGCGCCAACGTCCGCACGTACCCGGTGGGGTTCTTCCACACCAACTCGACCGTGCAGGCCATCGCCGTCGACTCGACCAGCTTCTACACGGGCAACGAGGGCACCGGCGGCGGCGTGTTCGACGGCCGGACGGCGTTCAACCTGAGCGACTTCAACGAACGCTGGCGGGACACCTGCCTGGGCGCCACCCAGGACGTGCTGCCCTACAACGGCGCCCTGTACAGCGTGCACCACGCGCACGACTGCTCCTCCATGGGCGAGTTCCCCAACCAGTCGCGCTACCACATGTTCGCGCAGGACGTGACGAACCAGACGAAGCTGAGCTGGTTCCCCAACACCAACGACGGTCTCGGTGAGGCGATCGGCCCGCGCGTGATGGCGCTGACCACCGACCACCCGTCCGACGACCGCGACTTCCTGTGGATCGGCGGCGGCTTCACCACCGTCAACGGCGAGGCGCAGTGGGGCCTCACCCGGTTCGCCAGCGCGCCCGACACCGAGACCCCCTCGACGCCGGAGACGCACGCCACCAGCCTGGTCCCCGGCCGGATCGACTTCACCTGGCGGCCCAGCCTCGACCTGGACGACAGCAAGCTGACCTACCGGGTCTACCGCGACGGCGGCACCACCCCGGTCCACACCGTGGACGCCTCCTCGCTGCCGTGGGTGCGGACCCAGATGACTTACACCGACACCGACGTCACGGCCGGCGAGTCCCACACCTACCGGGTGACCGCCACCGACGCGGCCGGCAACACCAGCGCGCTGTCCACGCCGGTCACCATCACCGCGGCGAGCAGCGGCCAGCCGTACGCCAACGCGGTCCGCGCCGACAACCCGCTGCTGTACTGGCAGTTCAACGAGCCGGCCAACACCTTCGCCTCCGACTCCTCCGGCAACAACAGCGGCGGTGTCCACCGGGGCGGCCCGACGCGCGGCGTGACCCCGCCGGCCGTGCCCGGCCTGGACGCCACCGGCATCGCCTACGACGGCGAGGACGCGTACACCTACAGCGACCGGATCTACTCGGGTGTGACACGGCTGACCCTGGAGACGTGGTTCAAGACCTCGACCACCTCCGGCGGCCAGCTCATCGGCCAGGGCAACCGCACCCTGGAGGAGAGCACGACCCGCGACAACAAGATCTACATGCTCAACGACGGGCGTCTGACGTTCGGCCTGTACAACACCACGTACCGGACGATCACCAGCCCCCGTTCGTACAACGACGGCCAGTGGCACCACGTCGCCGCCACCGTCGGCGCCAACGGGATGCGGCTGTACGTGGACGGGCAGCAGGTCGCCAGCAGCATCCTGACCACCTCGGCCCGCAACGCGACGAGTTACTGGCGCGTGGGCGGCGACAGCCTGCTGGGCTGGCCCAACCGGCCGACCAGCGACTTCTTCGCCGGCCAGATCGACGAGGTCGCCGTCTACGGCACGCAGCTCTCCCAGTCGCGCATCGCCGCCCACTACGCGGCGGCGACGGCCCCGACCGACACGGTCACCACGGTCGAGCCGACCGCCGACACCTATGTGAACGGCGCGGCGGCCAGCGCCAACTACGGGAACAACACGCAACTCGCGGTCCGCGGCTCGTCGGCGTACGAGAGCTACCTCAACTTCACCCTGCCGTCGGCCCCGCCGGGTCAGGTGCTGAAGAGCGCGGCGCTCCGGGTGCGGGTGAGCAGCGACTCGGTCGCCGGATCGGTGGACGACTTCACCGTCGTGCCGATCGACGGGGCCTGGACGGAGACCGGCACCACGTACGCGACACGCCCGGCGCTGGGCAGTACGGTGCTGGGCACCCTCAACGCGCCGGACACACCGGGCGGTTCGCACAGCGTCCAGCTCGATCTCAACACCATCAGATCGGCCCTGGGCACCCAGTACGACATGGCGCTGACCAGCACCGGCACCGACAGCCTGTGGCTGTGGTCCGGTGAGTACTCAACCGCGAGCTACCGTCCCCAGCTTCTGCTGACCTTCGGAGCACCCTGATGCACCTTCGCCTGACGCGTCCCGCGCGGGCATCCCGTGCCGCGGCGGCCTTCACGGCCGCCGCGGCGGCGGCGCTGCTGGCCCTGTCGGCCTCCGCCTGCAGCGGCGGGAGCGACGACCCGGCCGAGGCGGCCGACCCCGCCGCCTCCCCCTCGATCGAGGGCGAGGACGGCGGCAGCGGCGAGCCCACCGACGACGGCATTCCCGAGGACACCGTCCCCACCGACGAACTGACGCCCCCCGAGGGCGAGTTCACCGAAGAGCAGCGGGAGTACCTGACGGACCGGGTGCCGGCGGGCGCGGATCCCGCGGCCATCCTGGGGCTCGGCCAGGAGGCATGCGACCGGCTCGGCTACCTGGAGCGGCACGACCCCGAAGGGGTGGCCGACGCCCTGAACGAGGGCGAGATCCCGGACGCCGAGGCCGCCGTCGAGCACCTGTGTCCCGAATACGCCGACCTGCTCGCCGAGTCCGGGTGACCCGGCAGGCACTTCGAGCACGTCAGCCCCAGTCGATGAGCCCCCAGTCAACGCGAACAACCGCACGAGGAGAAGCGTGACCCGTCTACCGATCGTGGTGGCGATACCGACCAAGAACGAGGCTGCCAACATCACCACCACGGTGCGTTCGGTCATCGATCACTTCGTGGCCGTGGTCGTCGTCGACTCCGACAGCACGGACGACACCCGCGCCCTCGCCAAGGCCGAGGGCGCGGAGGTCGTCCCCTACACGTGGGACGGCAAGTACCCCAAGAAGAAGCAGTGGTGCCTCGACCACGTACGTCCCGACATCCCGTGGATGCTGTTCATCGACGGTGACGAGATGCCCAGCGAGGAACTCCTGGCGGAGTTGCGGCGCATCTTCCTGGACGGCCGGCCGGTCAAGCCGGCCGCGTTCGACATACCGCTGGGCTACTGGTTCGGCGGGAAGCGGCTGCGGCACGGCTACACCATCGTCAAGCGCGCGCTGCTGGACCGCACGCGGGCCCGGTTCCCCGAGCCGGACGACCTGGACGCCCCCGGCATGGGTGAACAGGAGGGCCACTACCAGCCGTTGGCCGATCCGGTGTACCGGCTGGACGCCCCGATCGAGCACATGGACCTCGACCCGGTCCGCACCTGGTTCGACCGGCACAACCGGTACTCGGACTGGGAGGCGTGGCTGGAGGAGCACCCCGAGGCGCGGGAGCAGATACGGACCGCCAAGACCCGGCAGGGCCAGCTCTTCCACCGCGCGCCGCTGAAGCCGCTGGTGTCGTTCGCCTACGCCTACGTCTACCGCCGGGGCTTCCTCGACGGCCGGGCCGGGCTGGACTACGCGCTGGCGATGAGCTTCTACCGCTGGCAGATCGGGCTCAAGGCCCGGGAGATGCGCGGCGGTTGGTCGTCACCCTCGTAGGCGTCGGTGCGCGCCCACCGTTCCGGGAAGGGGTGGGAACGGTGAGCGCGCACGACACCGTCACGCCCGCAGGCGCGCGTAGACGCCGAGCAGCGTGTCGAGCACGCTCTCGATGGTGAAGCTCTCCCGCACCAGATCGAACGCGGCGCGGGAGGCCCTCTCGTTGGTCTCCCGGTCGAGCAGTTCCAGCACGGCGCCCGCGACCAGCGGCCCGTTGTCGGCGTCGGGCACGCTCGCCACGACCCGCCCGGCGCCCGCCCGTTCGACGTCGGGCGCCAGGCCGGTGGTGGCCGTCACCACCACGGGCGTGCCCACGGACATCGACTCCAGCACGGACACCGAGAACGCGTCCTGGATGGACGGCAGCACGAACACGTCGGCGGCGCGGAGCTGTTCCATCACCTCGTCGCCGTCCAGCGCCCCCACGTAGCGCAGCGAACCGCGCACCCCCAGCGCCTCGGCCCTGGCCAGCGTGGATTCCAGCGCGCCGGTGTCGGGCCCGGCGAGCACGAACCGGGCGTCCGGGTGGCGCTCCAGGACGGCGGGCATCGCCCCGACGAAGTCCTCCGGCCGCTTCCCCGCCTGCACGCGCGCCAGATACAGCACGGTCGGCGGGCCGGCCGTGACCCGGCGCTTCTCCTGTGCGGCGACCCCGTTGACGAGCCGGAACTGCGGCGCGATCGGCTCGGGCGCCACCACCTCGGCGGTCTCCCGCAGTTCGCGATCGGTGAGGCAGAGCACCGCGTCGGCCTTCCGCAGCACGCGCCGCACCCCCAGCGCGTCCACGAGCTGCGCGACCCGCTTCTCGGTGGGGTCGACCATGCCGTGGGTCTGGAGCACCAGCGGCGTTCCGGCCCGGAGGGCCAGCAGCGCGATGGGCAGCGTGATCAGGTCCCGCATGAGGTGGACGTGCACGACGTCCGCCGACCGGACGAACGACCAGGCACGGGCGAGCAGTTCGGGCGAGGTGATACCGCTGACCTCGAATCGCGGCAGCACGTGGCGCGCCTGGAACAGCCGCACGGGCACGCCGTCCACGTCCCGCGGCATCCGTCCCTCGTCGAACCCGTCGCCCAGGGCGACGAGCACCGCCTGCTCCCCGCGCTCGCGCAGCCCCCGGCACAGATTCAGGGCGACCCGCGTGGGCCCCCCGAACTCGTGCGTCGGCGTGTGCAGCGTCACCACATGCAGCACCTTCACGACCGCTCCCCTCCTCCGGCACCCCAACGTTACGGTGTGCTCGCACGATGATCTCAGGTCGCGCGGGCATTCGAGACCGATTCGTGCCCCCCGGTCGGCGCGGACGCCCCGGGCCGCCGGCCGGCTGTGGGGAGTCTCACCCCCCGACAGCGCCGAAGGCCCACTCCCGTTCCGGGGGCGGCCGTCGGATGATGTGTCCTTCATGGCACCCGCGAGGACGGAAGGGTGGTGCGAGAACGTGGCCGGGACCGACACGCTCGCCAGGCGGCTGTGGAAGGCGATCGAGCCGATTCACGCGGTGGTGTACTTCGCGTCCGAACCCGCCGAGGCGGCGCGCGCCAACGGGCTCAAGGGCTGGTGGATGGGGTACTTCGCGGGCCGCGTCGCCCCGGCCGGGCCGCTGGGGCCGGGCGCGGCGCAGGCGCTGTTCTTCGCGTTCCCGCCGCGCCGCGTGAGCCGCGCGCTGCCCGACGCCTGGTCGTTCGCCGCGCCGGAGAAGATCCTGCGCGGCCACATGGAGGCCGCTCAGGCGGCGCTGGAACGGACGCTTCCGCCCGTCGAACCGCCGGAACTGGAACGGCTGGTCGTCCTGTTGGAGCGCGCCGTGCAGGGCTGCGGCTACGAGGGGCGGGCGCTGGCCGCCGCCTGGGCCTCGGTGCCCCGGCCCGCCGCGCTGGTCGGACGGCTGTGGCTGGCGGCGACCGTGCTGCGCGAACACCGGGGCGACGGGCATGTGGTGGCGCTGGTGCACGCGGGCCTGAACGGGGTCGAGGCCGGGATGACGCATGTGGCGACGGGCGATGTCGCGCGGGACGTCATCCAGACCAGCCGGGGCTGGACCGACGAGGAGTGGGACCGCGCCCGTGAACGGCTCGCCGCCAGAGGGCTGCTCGACGCGGACGGCGGACTCACCGAGCGCGGCCACGCGTTGCGCCTGACGGTCGAGGAGGACACCGACCGCCTGGCCGCCGAACCCGTGACGCACCTCGGCCGCGAGGGCGTGGAGGAGGCGATCCGGCTCGCGGTGCCGCTGAGCCGCCATCTGATCGACAGCGGCGTGATCCCGATGCCCAATCCGATCGGTGTGCCGCGCCCCTGAGTGACGCCCGCGCGACGCCGGGTGCGGGCGGCACCCGGCGTCCACGGGCACATTAGGTACACAACCAACGCGACAGTTCCGCGTTCCCGTGCCGGTGATGGACAGTGTCCTCGACCCGCCCGGGATGCCCGTGGCATATGCCTCCGGCCTCCTGGTGGGACACACCCTCGAACACCAGCATGGAACAAGGGAGTTCACTATGCGACACCGGACGCGAGGCCGCCGCGTTCTCGGGCTGCGGTCCAGAACCGTCCTGGCCTGCATCGCCGCCGCCTCCGCTCTGCTGGGCGTGGCGACCCTTCCCGCCCTCTCCGGCACCGCAGCCGCGGCCGAACAGGAGTACCGGCGTGGGCCGGACCCGACCCTGGCCTCGCTCCAGGCCCAGGAGGGGCCGTTCGCGTACGCCACGGTGACCGTGCCCGACCAGGCGACGTACGACGGTGGGACGATCTACTACCCGACGGACACCAGCCAGGGCACGTTCGGCGCCATCGCGATCTCGCCGGGCTACACCGGCTACCAGAACTCGATCGCCTGGTACGGCCGCCTGCTGGCGTCCAACGGCTTCGTGGTGTTCACCATCGATGTGGAGAACACCAACTACGACCAGCCGAACGCCCGTGGTGAGCAGTTGCTGGACGCGCTGGACTACCTGACGCAGACCAGCTCCGTGCGCAGCCGGATCGACCCCAACCGCCTGGCGGTGGCCGGTCACTCCATGGGCGGCGGCGGTGCCCTGCGCGCGTCCTACCTGCGCCCCAGCCTCCAGGCGTCCATACCCCTGACCCCGTACCACACCTGGAAGAACTGGTCCTGGGTCACGGTTCCCACCATGATCTTCGGCGCCGAGAACGACACCGTCACCGAGGTCGAGGACCACGCCGAACCGTTCTACAACACCCTCACCTCCGCCCAGGAGCGGTTCTACATCGAGCTGAACGCACCGGCCGACCACCTCACCCCCACCAGCTACGACCCCACCATCGGCCAGTACACCCTCGCCTTCGCCAAGCGGTACATCGACAACGACACCCGCTACGAGCAGTTCCTCTGCCCGCCCCCCGCACCCAGCAGCGCGGTCGAGGAATCCCGCAGCTCCTGCCCCGGCTCCTGACCCGCACCACCCCCTCGCACGCCCGGCCCGGACGCCTCTCACACGTCCGGGCCGGGCGCCCGTGTTACCGCGGTCGCGCGCGGAAATCCGTTGCCCGCCGCGGCCGTCGGGTGTGAGGGTGGGCGCGTGCTGAGCGAATCGCACCTGCATTTCCACGGCTGTGTCCGTCCGGCGGACCACCTGCGCCGCCTCGCCGCGGGAGACCGCGTGCTGTGGGACTGGTACGAGACGGAGATGGCCGCCGCCTACGGGGCCGTGCCGCCCACCCGGGAGGTGGTCGAGCGGTACCGGCGCGGAGACGCCGGAGCGGAGGCGGACTTCGAGAAGCTCTTCGTGTTCGGCGACGACGACGCCGGGACGTTCGCCCGGTTCCAGGCCAAGGCCAATCTGCTGTGGGTGACGCCGACCGACGTCACGGACCTCGCCGCGGGCATCCGCGCCGATCAGGCGCGACAGGGCCTGGCGTACGCGGAGTTGAGGATCAGTGCCGACATGCTGCCGGCGCTGTCCGGCGGCAGCGGCACGAGCGTGATCGAGCGCTTCGCCATCACCCTCGACCGCCAGGACCCCTGGACGGGCTGGGAACACGTCAGGGAACTGGCGCTCGGCCCGCACGGGCACGCGCTGACCGGCATCGACTTCTGCGGCGTCGAGGAAGGCCGGCCGCCGAAGGACAAGGCCGCGTTCTTCTCCGCCGTACGGGACTTCAACGCCGTCCACCCCGAACGCGCGCTGGCCATCCTCTACCACGTGGGCGAGAGCTTCACCGACAAGAGCCTGGAGAGCGCCGTGCGGTGGGTGCAGGAGGCCGCCGAGGCCGGGGCGCACCGCCTGGGCCACGCCATCGCGCTGGGCGTCGATCCCCGCCTGTTCGGTACGCACACCCGCGAGGAGTCCGTGGCCGAGCGGCGGGACCAGATCGCCTACGACCTCCGCCACGGCGAGGCCCTGCGCGCCCACGGGGTCCCCGTCGATCCGCCCGCCCTGCGCGCGGAACTCGCCCGGCTCGCGGCGCTGCCCGCCACCGCGACGGTCACCGTCGCCTACGACACCGCGCGGCTCGAAGAGGTGGGCCGCCGCCAGGAGTTCGCGATGGGCCGGGTCCGTGCCTCCGGCGCGGTCATCGAGGTCTGCCCGACGTCGAACCGCAGGATCGCGGGCATCACCGACCCCGCCCGCCACCCGGTGCACCGGTTCCTGGCCGCCGGCCTCCCGTTCGTCGTCTCCACCGACGACCCCGGCCTCTTCGGCATCACCCTGGACGACGAACTCGACTGGGTCTGCGCCCACACCGGCGGCGGCCCCGACCTGCGCCACCGGCTCGTCAGGGCCGGCTGGGAGTACCGCTCCGAAGCCCTCACCGGCCGGGCCGGGGCCACGGCTCGTGGCCGACACGGCTGACGGCCCCGAACGGCGCCGCGCCCTGTCAGGCCCGGCCGGTCCCGGGCCGGAGGGACGGGGTACCGCCGGGGACGGGGATGCGGAGGGCGAGCAGGGCGACGTCGTCCTCGTTGGCGACCGGCCGGACGCGGTCGAGGAGCAGGTCGCAGAACGTGTCCAGCGGGCGGTGCGCCAGCGCGGCGGCGTGCCGGCGCAGGCGCGCCAGGCCCTCGTCGATCGAGCGGCCGGGTGACTCGACCAGGCCGTCGGTGTAGAAGACCAGGGTCGCCAGGGGCGGCAGGCACACGACCGCGTCGGTGCGGACCGCGGCTATGCCGGTGCCGAGCAGCAGACCGGCCCCGGCGTCGAGGAAACGGGACTGCCCCGCGGCCTCGATCAGCAGCGGCGGCGGGTGCCCCGCGTTGGTCCAGCGGAGCTGCCACGTCCCGTCCGTGAGCTGCTCCAACTGGCCGAAGACCAGCGTGGCCAGCGACGCCTCGGCCAGGTGCACCACGGACTGTTCGAGCCGTTCGACGATCGAGCTGGGGGGCTCCCCGTGGGACCAGGCGTGGGCCCGCAGCATGTTGCGCACTTGCGCCATGCCGGCCGCCGCGTCGAGGTCGTGCCCGACCACGTCGCCGATCGCCAGGGCGGTCACCCCGTTGGGCAGGACGAACGCGTCGTACCAGTCGCCGCCGACCTGTGACGCCTGCGGCGCGGGCACATAGCGCGCGGTCATCTCCAGGCCCGGCACGTCCGGGAGCTGCGGCAGCAGATGGCGCTGCATCGTCTCGGCGACCCGGCGCTGCCGCTGGTACAGGCGCGCGTTGTCCAGCGCCAGTCCCGCGCGGCGGCAGATGTCGTTGAGCAGCGACAGCTCCACGCCGCCGAACGCGCCGGACGGCCCGGAGCGGCCCAGCGTCAGCGCGCCGATGACCTCCCGCAGACCGCGGATCGGCGCGATGGCGGCGGAGTGCATGCCCGTCGCCCGGAACAGCTCCGCCTGCGCGACCGCGATGCCCGAGTCCGGGGGGCCCTGGTAGTTCTCCGGCCCGGCCAGCGTCGAGGCGGCGCCGCGCAGCGCCCGCGACAGGGGCATCGGGGACTCCGGCGGAACGGGCGGCATCGGCCCCTGGAGATCCTCCCGGGGCGCCAGGACGCCGTTGTCGTGGCCCACCACGGCGGTGCGCCAGACCTCGCCGTGCTCGGTGATCAGGTCCACCACCGCCCAGTCCGCCAGGCGCGGCACCACCAGCCGGACCAGCCGCCGCAGCGCCTCGTCGGTGTCGAGGGTGGAGGTGAGCAGCGTCGTCGTCTCGGCGAGCAGGGCCAGGCGGTCCAGCTCCGACAGCGGCGCGGCGGGGTCGTGCCGCTCCCACTCGGTGACCTCGGCGGACGTGGTCTCGTGGAAGAGCACCATCGCGCCGGCCGCTTTCCCGCCGATCTCGTAGGGGGTGACCATCCACGCCATCGGCAGCGGTGAGCCGTCGCCGCGCTGGAACCATCCCCGGTCGGCCTGGACGGTCCTGCGGTCGAGGAAGGCGTGCATCATCGGGCACTGGGCGCGGGGCAGGGAGTGCCCGCTGCTGTCCCGGTGCAGCAGATCGTGGGCGTCCTGGCCGAGGAGATCGGCGGCGTCCCGCCGCAGCAGCGTCTCGGCCCGGCGGTTCACGTCGACGATCCGTCCTTCGTCGTCCACCACGTAAACGCCCAGGTCAGGCAGGTCCGGCAGGTCCGGCAGGCCGCGTCGCGCCCGTCTTGTCTCCGGCGGACGCGACCGCCCGGCTCTGCCGTCCGCGTCCGGAGCGATCATGCCCGTTCTCCTCTTTCGCCGCTTCGCCGCGCACGGTGGCGCTGACACCACCTTCCCCCCCCACCATGCGGTGTTTCCGCGTGTCTCGGGGGCTTGTGGATGTGGAAAAGAGAGGGGTGGGGGACGCGGTGCCCGCCGCCGGGTGGTGGGTACGGTGATCAACGGGCCCGGCCCGGACGCCTCTCACACGTCCGGGCCGGGCCCGTTGATCACCGTACCCACCACTCGGCGGCGGTCACCTCGTCCCCCACCGACAGTTCGCCGGACCGGACCACGGAGAACTTGGCGCCGAACGCCACCCCGCCCTCCGGGGCGCGGCGGTAGGCGGCCAGGGTGCGCAGGGGTTCCGGGCCGGCGCGGCGGCCGGTGGCGGGGTCGACCAGCGTGACGGAGCAGCGGATCGCCGTCTTGGTGAAGGCGAGCCGCGTCGTGCCGAGCGTCAGGCGGCGCAACCGGTCCTCCGCGTGGGGCTCGCCGGGCGGGCCGTCCAGGACGATGTTGGGGCGGAAGCGGGCCATGGGCAGGGTCCCGCCGCCGATGCGGTCGTTGAGCGCGGCCAGCGAGACCCGCGTCGTGAGGTGGACCGCGCTGCTGTCCGCGTAGCCGGAGGTGCCGGGGGTCTCGCCGTCCGTCACACGGTGGTGGTCCTCGGGGACGCAGACGAGGCGGCTCGTTGAACCGATGAACTCCGTGAGCCAGTCGGCCGCCGCCTCGCCCTGGTCGACGCCGGTGAACCAGGTCCCGAACAGCCGCACCGCGCGGCGCGCCGCCGTCACCCGCACCGGGACGGCGAGCGCCGGAAGACCTCCGGCCGTCAGCGTCAACTCCCCGCCGTCACCGGAGACCCGGGGGCGGATCAGCGCCAGGCGCGGATCGCGGCGCTGGGTGCGGAAGACGCCGTCCGCGTCCACGATCATGAACGCGCGGTCGTGGGCCAGCCCGGCGGGCGTCGTCGTCGCGGTCGTCAGCGCAACGCCCGCGCAGCCCTTGACCGGGTAGGTGTGCAGCTCAACGACGCGCAAGGCGCTCCTCCAGCAGCGTCACCGCGCACCGCTCGCCCGCCCGCCGGAAGGACGACGTGGAGAGAGTGTCCGCCATGAACTCATCCTGCCCCATCATCCGCGGGACCCGGCGGGCGGGGCGGAACGGCCGTCGGTGACGGCTCCGGTGGTCATGTCGGGCGGCACAGAACGGGGTTGCTGAGCTCGGCGCACGGACGGTGGCCATGGGCGCGGACGATGTCCCGGCCGACCTCGCTGGTCAGGTAACGCAGGAACCCGGCGGCCAGGGAGTCGGCGTCGGGCTCCCCGTAGGTGTAGGCGTACTCGGTCTCCCAGAACGGGTACGCCCCGTGGTCCGCGGCCTCCAGCGTCGCCTCCTGGCCGTCGATCCGGACGAGCAGCAGCCCGTCCCCGGCGTCGGCCGCCTCGCCGACCGCGCTGTAGCCGAGGGCGCCGGGGGTGCGGGCGACGATGTCCAGGACGTCGCCGGTGGAGTCCACCTGGCAGCGGACCACGCCGGTCTCGCCGGGCGCCACCTCGCGGCAGTCGTCGGAGTTGTCGCCGGGTTCGCGCTGTCCGTCGAGGACCTGCTGCTCGAACGTCTTCCGGGTGCCGGAGTCGGAGTGGCGGCTGACGAGGCGGACCGGCACGTCGTTGCCGTTGACCTCGCTCCAGTTGGTGATCTCCCCGGCGTAGATCCGCCGGACCTGATCCAGGGTGAGGTCCTCGACGCCCGCCTCCTCGTTGATGACGAGGGTGAACAAGGAGAACGCGATGGGGCGCGGCAGAAGCCGGGGGTAGCCCTCGGTCTTGACGCCGTCCGAGAAGGTGATCCGGGCCGCGCCGTCGGCGGCGTCCTCGCGGCCGATCCGGTCCAGGTCGCGCAGACCCGCGGCGCTGCCCTGGGTCTCGATGGTGAAACGGGCGTCGGGGCACGTCTCCTCGTACGCGGCGGCGGCCTCGCGCAGGACGGGCGCGAAGGCGGTGGAGCCGGTGAGGGTGAGGTGGCCGCTCGCGCAGTCCAGGGGCGCGGGGACGTCGTCGCCAAGGGCGAGGCCGAGCTGGCCGAGGATGACCAGGACGAGGAAACAGATCAGCGCGACGGACTGCCGGGAGGTGCCGGTGCGGCTGTGGGTCTCCTGGATGCCGCCGTTGCCCACCCCGCCCTTGATGCCGCCGATGATCTCGGCGTCCGGGAACGCGTCACGCCGCGCGCCGTCGGGCAGCGGCGCCCCGTCGGCGCGTTCCAGGGCCGCCAGCACCTTGTAATGGGCGCCGCGGTTCATGGGCACCTTGGGGAGTTCGATCACCCCGTCACGGACGCTCAGGCCGGAGCCGTCGCCGAAGGAGTGGCGCAGGAAGGTGTCGCTCAGCTCGGTGACGACCATCCCGGCGACCCGGCGGCCGGGGAAGCGGACACGGATACCGACCTTGTCGTCGTCCAGGACGGCGTAGTCGCTGGTGTCGATGTGGACGGCGCCGTTGTTCTCGACGCGCAGCAGCACGAACGACGGGTCGGCCAGCGGTGTCCCGTCGTCGCGGCGTAACTCCTGGAGCGCGCCCGCGTACGAGGAGTGGACCTCCTCGGTGGCGGTGGTGTCCATCTGCACGCGGTAGCCGAGGCGCTTGCGGCCCACGAGGACGAACTCGTAGAGCGCCGCGATGACTGGGACGACGATACCGAGGACCGCGAGGGTGACGTCCCAGGGGAAGTTGTCCATGACCGCATCCGCCTCCGCCTCGTGCGAGCGCCACTGATCATCAAGGGTGGGGGGCGCACGCCAACATACGAGGGCGGAGCCGCCGTCGCGGACCCGGTCGGTGAGGCTTCGGCCAGTGTTCACCGGGCGTTGAGCCGTAAGACCGGAAGGGCCCGGCGCGCGGGCGGCGACGGCCGTTCCGGGGGGCGCTTAGACTGGCCGTCCGGCCGGGGGGAACACGAAGGCGCAGGGGGTGGAGCGGTGGCGGTGGACTTCGCCGCGCGGGCGCGGCAGGTGCCCGGGCGGGCGGTGCTGTCCCGGCCGCTGTCGGTGCCGCTGATCGCCGGAGTCGTCGGCGTGCTGCCCCTCGCGGTGGCCGCGCAGCCCGGCGAGGGCGTCCGGGACGCCACGTTCTACCTCCAGCTCGTGGTCGCCGGTTACGCGGGCATCCGGCTGTGCGCGATGGTGCTCTCCGGGCAGCGGCGGCTGATCCAGGGTTCCTTCTGGCTGTTCACCTATCTCGCGATGGGCATCGCGCCGCTCGCGCAGAGCGTCCTGGGCCGCGACCCGACGCCCGTGCTCGGCCCGCGCGGCGACACCCAGCTCGCGACCGCGTACGTGCTGTGCGGCCTGTTCGCCTTCGACCTGGGCGCACTGCTGGCCCGGCACCGGCCCTCGCTGCGCGGCAGGCGCCGCCCGCCCGCCACCGTGCACCGGCAGCGGCTCTACATCCTGGTCGCCATCGCCTACGTCGCCAGCGCGCTGCTCATCGTCCAGTTGGGCGGCCCCTCGGTCTTCTTCGCCAGCCGCCAGGAGATCAGCGCCAGCCTCAGCGAGGCGACCGGCGCCGAGGCGGCCGACTCCACCGGCGGCGAGGCGGGCAACGCCCTGCTGCGCGGCTTCGGCACCGTCCCGGCGATGCTCGCGCTGCTCTTCCTGACCCGCTGGATGGTGACGTCGCGGTCGGCGCGGCGGCGGCCGAGCGTGCTGCTGCCCTGGGCCGGGCTGCTGGTGATCAACGCGATCGTCAACAACCCGATCTCCAACCCCCGGTACTGGTTCCTCACCGTCCTCTTCGCGCTGCTCTTCACCGTCTTCCCGCGCAGCCCCGTCATGTACCGGGCGGCGCTGGCGCTGGGCGTGATCTTCGCGCTGCTCGTCTTCCCGTTCACCGACCGCTTCCGCTACGACGAGGAGGGCCGGCAGGAGGTGGAGACGCAGTCCTGGCTGGAGCCCCTGGTCGTGAAGGACTACGACCAGGTGAACATGTTCGCCAACACCATCACCTACGAGGCGGACGGCAACGGCCACACGTACGGCAAGCAGGTCGCGGGCGCCGCGCTGTTCTTCGTGCCGCGCAGCGTGTGGGAGGGCAAGCCGCAGGACACCGGGTTCCTCGTCGGCGGCTGGATGGGCACCAACAGCGCCAATCTGTCCTCCCCGCTGTGGGCGGAGCTGTGGCTCGACTTCGGGGCGCCCGGCATGATCGGCGGTTTCCTCGGCGTCGGATATCTGGCGGCCCGCACCGACCGCAAGTACGTGCAGCGGACGGTCCACGACCCGTCGCCGGGAAACGTGCTGGCCGTCGTCGTCCCCGTCCTCGCCGGGTACAGCTTCATCCTGCTGCGCGGCTCGCTCCTCCAGGCGTCCGGCCGGATCGGGATCGCGCTGCTCTGCCTGGCCCTGGTGACCACCCTGCGCGGGGACCCGAGGGCGCAGTTGCGGTGAGGCGGGCCGCGTGGCGCGGGTCCGGCACGGCACGATGCGGGCCGTGACCCGCTTCCGCCGCCCCGCCGCCCGCGCCGCCGCCACCGTCCTGACCGGCTGCCTCCTGCTGACCGGCACCGGCACCGCCGGCACCGCCGCCGCGCCACGGCCCGCCGCGACGGCGACCGCGCCCGACATCGACGTGGCGGACGTCCGCTCCCACCTGAACGACCTGGCGGCCCTCACCGAGGCCAACGGCGGCGACCGCGCCCACGGCGGCCCGGGATACGCGGCGGCCGTGGACCACGTCCAGGCCCTGCTGGACGAGGCCGGGTACACCACGACCCGGCAGGAGTTCACCCACGCCGGGGCCACCGGATGGAACCTGATCGCCGAGTGGCCGGGGTCCGCCACCGACGAGGTGCTGATGGCCGGGGCGCACCTGGACAGCGTGCCGGGCGTGCTAGGCGTCAACGACAACGGCTCCGGCGCGGCCGTCCTGCTGGAACTGGCGCTGACCCTCGCCGGGACCGGCGCCCGGCCGGGGGCGGGGGTGCGGTTCGCCTGGTGGGGCGCCGAGGAGCTGGGCATGGTCGGCTCCGGGCACTACGTGGACGGCCTGGACGACGGCGCTCGCGCCGCCGTCACCGGCTACCTCAACACCGACATGGTGGGCTCCGCCAACGCCGGGTACTTCGTGTACGACGACGACCCGGCGCTGGCCACCGTCCTCACCAACTGGTTCGACACGCGCGGCATCGCCACCGAACCGGCCCACGAGATGTCCGGCCGCAGCGACCACGCCCCGTTCCTCGCCGCGGACATCCCGGTCAGTGGCCTGTTCACCGGCGCCGGGCTCGCCATGACCGAGGAGCAGGCCGACCGGTGGGGCGGCACCGCGGGCGAACCGTTCGACCCCTGCTACCACCGGGTGTGCGACGACACCGCCAACGTCTCCGACACCGCCCTCGACCGCACCGCCGACGCCCTGGCCCACGCGGTGTGGGAACTCACTGCCTGACCGCGCCCCGGCCGGTTCCCGGCCGGTCGGAAAAGCCGTCGCCACACTCCGGCGCGCTGGCTAGCGTTCCGTCCATGGTCCTCGCGCGGCACCGCCTGTCCCCCGCCGGAACCGGCCCGGCGCTGCGCGCGCTGTGCGCGTGGACACCGGCCGACGCCCCGGGCGGCGGCCTCCATCCCGGGGACGTGGGGTGGTATCTGCGGTACGACGACGCGGCCGTCTTTCTCTGGACCGACGACGCGGTGCCGGTGGCGGCCGGTTTCCTCGACGGACCCGTGCTGCGCGTGACCGCCGCGCCCGGCGCCGGCCTGGAAGCGCTCGCCGCCGACGCCGGGGACCTGCTCGGCCCCGGCGACGACTGGTCCGACGGCCTGCCCCTGCCCGGGTGGCGGCCCGACCGGGAGACCCCCTGGCTCGTCCTGGCGTGGACCCCGCGGCCGGTGACCAGCCGTGCCGAGCCGGTCGGTGAGGCCGGTGCCGCCGATCGGGTGCTGGTGCAGCGGTCCGCGTTCGAGGGCTCCACGTTCACCGTCGAACGGTGGCGCGCGATGAAGCGGTCCCCGGCGGGCGGGCTGGCCGAGGAGGTCCTGGTGCGCACGCCCGACGGGGAGCCCGCCGCCGCCGCGACCGGATGGGTCGCGGGCGTCGGCAGGTGCGGGCTGCTCGAACCGGTCGGCACCCGTCCCGGCCACCGCGGGCACGGCTACGGGCGCGACGCCGTGCTGGGCGCGTGCGCGGCCCTCGCCCGGCGCGGGGCGAGCGCGGTCGCCGGCGCGACACCGGCCACGAACGACGCGGCGGTGGCGCTCTACCGGTCGGCCGGGGTCACCGTGGTGCGCGAGCAGCACGACTGGGTCCGCCCGCACCGGACCTGAGCCAGGCGTCCGCCCCGGAGGGCCGCGACGCCGGCCGACGCGGTCAGTGCCTGACGACCGTCCGCAGCTCCAGGCCGACCCGCAGCCAGACCGCGCCCGCCTTGGCGGCCGAGCCGACACACAGACCCCACGCCGCGCCCTGGATGCCGCCGACCACGTACCCCGTCATCAGGCAGGCCACCGAGACGGCCGAGAACACCACCTGGATCGGCAGCGTGGCGCGCGGCACCAGGACGCGCAGCAGCAGCAGACCGCAGGTGCCCAGCGCCATCGCGGCGTACTGGCTGCCGGTCGCGGGCAGCAGCCCGGCCGCCGGCTCCCACGTGTCGCCGAGCAGCTCACGGCCGAGCCCGTCGGGCAGCAGCGCCAGCCCGGCCGCCGTCAGGGCGGCGACGCCCGCGAGTCCACCGCCCGCCAGCGCGGCGGCGCGGGCCTGCCGGTGCGGGGTCCCGACCCGGCCCAGCAACGGCGGGCCGAAGCCGGTCGCGGCGTTGAACAGCACGTTCATCGGCCCGAAGAGCGTGGTGGCGCCGCGCAGGGCGCCGACCGCCAGGTGGTTGCCGAAGACGCCGAGGCCGACGATGGCGAGCTGCGAGGCCGCGTTCCCGACGCCGAACTCCACGGCGAACCGGCGCCCCAGATGCCCGCGGTCGAGCAGCGCGCGGGCGCGGGCACCGCGCACCGCGCCCCGTGTGACGTGGGCCAGCAGCAGCACCGACAGCAGCACGGCGGGCAGCGCGGACAGCCCCCAGGCCAGCACCATCCGGCCCGGGCCGGTGCCGTACGGCTGGAGGGCGAGGACCGGGACGGCGACGGCGCAGCGCAGCGTGTCGGCGGCGAGCGCCAGGTGCGGGCGGCCGGGCACGGCGAACGCGTACCGCAGGGTGTCCTGCGTGAGCACGACCGGCAGCACCAGCCCGAGCGCCGTCAGTCCCTCGGGCATGCCGCCGGAGAGCGGCCAGGTGACGGCGGCCAGGACCGCGCCCACCACCGCCGAGGCGTACAGGGTGAACGCACCGGACTCCACGCAGTGCCGGTGCAGCTCGGGCGCGGGCCCCCGGCGCAGCACCAGCGCCTGGCCGACGTACGCCCCGGCGCAGCCGAGGAGCAGCGCGAACACCGTGTAGACGACGGCGAACGAGGCGAAGTCGGCGGCGGTGGACTGCCGGGCCGCGCACACCACGACCGCGATGTTGGTGAGCGCGGCCACACCCTGGTCGGCGACCGAGGCCAGGGCCGCCGCGTTGCGTCTGCCGCTCACTGCCGGGGGGAGCCGTCTTCCAGCTCGCTGGGGTCGAGGATGCGCAGACCCAGCGTCTCGGAGCCGATGTCCCGCAGATCCGCGTCCGGCGGGCGGGGCACGCGGCGCTCCCGCTCCCGCTCGCGGTCCCTGGCGGGGGCGTCGCGGTACCTGATCCGGTCGTCGGCGGCGCGCGCCCGCGCCGCGGCCCGGCCGCCGGGGGGCCCGGCGACGAGCCCGGTCGTGGCGGGGCCGGCGGTCTCGCCCCCGTGCTGCTGGAGTTCGCCGCTGCCGCTGCCCCAGGAGTGCAGCACCGCGCCGAGCAGGATGCCGCCGGCGCCGACGACCAGCTCCCGCACACGGGCGAGGTCGTCGCGGCGGACCTGGCTGGGGTCGCAGACGACGAGTACGCCGTCGACGCGGTCGATGAGCGCGATGGCGTCGGCGTAGGACAGGACGGCGGGGGCGAGGACGACGACGACCGAGCCCTTGGTGTCGGCGTGCGCGATGAGCTGGGTGGCGGCCGGGGAGGTCAGGGCGCGCGGCACGTTCCGCACCCGGCGGCCCGGGACCAGGTCGAAGATCCCGGACTCGCCCGCGTCTATCGGCACGCGCATGCCGGCCGGCCAGCCGCCGTCCACGCCGCCGGGCGAGCTGGCCCAGCCGGGGCGGACGCCGTCGGCGTGCCGGAGCTGGTCGGTGAGGGTGGGGGTGCGCAGGTCGGCCTCGACGAGCAGGGCGTCCATGCCCATCTCGGCGAAGGCGGCCGTGAGGTTGACCGACGCGGCCAGCGGCGTCCCGATGCTGCCGCGCGGCGCGACCACCAACAGGCGGCGGCGCTGGGCGAACGTCTCGTCGTAGGCGAGGCGGAACGCGACCGAGCGGTACTCCTCCGCCAGCCTGCCCTCCGCGAGGAGCTGGTCGGGGGGGCCGCGCCCGGTGCGGGGCAGGACGCCGAGGACGGGGGCGCGCAGGGCGCGGGTCACGTCGCCCGAGGAGCGGACGGTGGGGTCGAACACCAGCCGGACCCAGGCGGCGAGCAGCCCGATGCCGATACCGACGAGATAGCCGAGGCCGAGCAGCAGCGGCAGGCCGGGGCCGGAGGGGCTGCCGGGCGGGGTGGCCTCGGTGATGACCTGGCCGCCGCTGGTGTCCAGGGCCTGGAGGGCGGCGATGTTGGCGTTGATGTCGGAGATCTCGTCGTTGACGCCCGACAGGTCGGCGATGGTCCGGTCGTAGCCGGTGGTGCCCTCCAGGCTGACCGCGAGGCGGTCCTCCAGCTCGGCGCGGCGCTCCAGCAGCGGCTCGCGCTGCTGCTCGTAGGAGTCGATGGTGCGCTGGAGGCTGGCCAGGGCGTCGTTCTCGCGGTTCTGGAGGTAGGCGTCGACGAAGGCGTTGGCCCGCTCGGCGGCCACGTCCGGGTCGTCCGCCGAGTACGCGAAGCGCAGCACCTCGGTGTTGGGCGGATTGGTGACCTGGAGGCCGCTCTTGAGCCCCTTGGCCCGGTCGGTGGGGACGCCGAGTGCCTCGGCGGCGAGCTGGGCGACCAGGTTGCTGACGGCGGTGCGGCGCTCGGAGCCCATCACGACGCGGTCGACGGCGGTCGTCTCGGCCAGCGGGTCGGCCGTGGGGATGCGGACGGTGATCTCGCTGGTGGCGATGTACGTGTCGTTGCTGCTCACACCGAGCCAGCCGCCGCCGGCCAGGCCGACCAGGATGCCGCAGATGATCAGCAGCCGGTAGCGCAGCAACTGGCGGAACTGGTCGCGCAGCAGGTCGGGCTCGTCGTAGGGGTGCCCGGAGGGGCCGCCCTGGCCGGCGAAGCCGCGGCCGTCCTCGCGCGCGGCGCTCATGCGTCTCTTCCCTTCCGGACGGGCCGCCCGGCCAGGGCCAGCGCCTCGTCGAGCAGTGCGGTGACACGGGCCAGCCCCGCCTCGCGGGACAGGTGGTCGCGGGCGTACCCGGCGCCCCTGGCCCCGATGGCGTCGGCGGCGGCGGGGTCGGCGGCCAGCTCGCGGGCGGCGGTGGCCAGGGCGGCGGGGTCCTCCGGCGGGACCAGCCGGCCGGCGTCGGAGCGTTGGATCTCCTGCGCGGTGCCGCCGCCCGCGGCGACCGAGGCGATGACGGGCCGGCCGGCGGCGAAGTAGGAGGTGAGCTTGGACGGCACGCTCATGTCGAGGACGGCGGCCCGCTGGGTGACGACGAGCGCGTCGGCCGCGGCCAGGACATCGGGGAAGTCCTCGGTGTCGGCGGGCGGCAGGAACTCGATGTTGGGCACTCCGGCGGCCAGCTCGGCCAGCCGCGCGCGCTGGCTGCCCTCGCCCATCAGCACGACGCGCAGCTCGGGCGCGTGGCGGGCGGTCTCGACCAGGACTTCGAGGCCCTGCTTGAGGCCCATGTTCCCCGAGTGCAGCAGCACGGTCTGGCCGGGCGGCCATCCCAGCCGGGCGCGGGTCTTCTCGCGCGGCACCGAGGGGCCGCTGACGTGCGACCAGTTGGGCACCAGGCGGATGCGGTCCTCGGGCACGCCGAGCGCGCGCACGCGCGCGCGGAAGGTCTCGTGGATGATGCCGACGAGCGTGGCGCCGCGCAGCATGCGGCGTTCCACGGCGGACGCGGCGGACGCGGCCCGGCCGCCGCCGCTGATGCCGCTCTGCTCGGCGGCGGCGCCCATCAGGTCCTGCACGACGGGTACATACGGAACTCCGTACCGGCGGGCGAGACGGCCCGCGAGCACTCCGCCGGCCAGGCTCGGCACCTGGGCCAGCACGGCGTCGGGGCGGGATATGCGCGGGGGCGCGAGCAGGCCGTGGGCGAGGATCGACGCCTCGTACAGGGCGCGGCGGGCGGCCGTCTGGCGGGCGGGAACGGAGTGGCGTCTTCGGTGCACGAGCACCCCGGCGCGCTCGTCGCGGACACGCCACTTCCCCCGGTACGCGGGGTCCACACGCCAGGCCGGGTAGTGCGGCATGCCGGCGAGCACGTGCACCTCGGCACCGCGCTCCGCCGCGAAGTGCTCGGCGATCTGCGTCGCGTACGGGCCTATACCGGCCTGCTCGGGCGCGTAGTTCGTGGACACGAGCAGCAGTCGTTCGCCGCCGGAGCGTGGCGTGTCGTCGCGCATGGTGATACTCCTCCCCCTCGATACGCCTCCCCCGACAGCGATGAGTATCCAGCCTATCGGCAGAACTCCACCGCGTGTCAGCATGCGGACCTCCCCCGCCGTCGATCGGGCGTTATGGTTTTCGTTCATCAGCTCATGAGCCGAAGGTCCGGACGGGCCGGGGACCAGTGGGGGGTTCGGGCATATGCCGCACACTGTAGGTTACGCGCCGGGGGTCTACGACCTCTTCCATGTGGGGCACCTCAACGTGCTCAGACACGCGAGAAGCAGATGCGACTACCTGGTCGCGGGCGTCGTCTCCGACGAGATGGCCGAGCTGGCGAAGGGGCGCCCGCCGGTGATCCCGCTCGTGGAGCGGCTGGAGATCGTCCGCAGCATCCGGTACGTGGACGCGGCGTTCGTGGAGACGGTCCCGGACAAGCTGGACACCTGGCAGCAGGTCCGTTTCGACGTCCTGTTCAAGGGCGACGACTGGCGGGGCACCGCCAAGGGGGACAAGCTGGAGCGGGACTTCGCGACGGTGGGCGTGGAGATCGTCTACTTCCCCTACACCGTGCACACGTCCAGCACTCAGCTCAGGGGCGCGCTCGACGCGTTGAGGGCCGAGAGCTCGCGGAACCACTTCACCGAGAACGCGGCGCAGAAGAGCACGTAGACCGCGCACAGCACCAGGTAGCCGAACCGGAAGGCGCGTTCGCTGCCGAGGAGGACGAACACGGCGCACAGCACGCCGTAGTCGACCGGCAGCAGCGCGACGGCCCGCACCCGCGAGGGGGGCGCGGCGGGTGCACCGGGGCGGGCGGG
>NZ_LN929893.1:231283-489653 GCF_001493375.1 Streptomyces specialis | reverse complement strand
GCGGGGGGCGGGGGGGGGGGGGCCCCCCGCCCCCCCCCGGCGCCCCCCCCGCCCCCGCCTCGCCCCCCCGGGGGCGGCGGCGGGGGCGCGGGCGCGGGGCTGGGCGTACCGGTCAAGGCGGGCCTGGCCTCGGGCATGCTGGCGACGGCCGTGGCGGCGGCGCTCGCGATCGCCATGATGGGCGGCGGGCCGGACGAGGGTCCCCAGGCCGCCACGCCGCCACCGGAAGCGGCGCCCGAGCCGCCGCCCACCGTCGGGCAGGAGCCCCGGCCCGAGCCGGAACCGGAGCCGGACCCCGAGCCCGCGCCGCAGACCGTTCCCCGGGTCGAGCCGGAGCCGGAACCCGTGCCGGAGCCCGAGCCCGAACCCGCCGCGCCCGAACCCACACCGGAGCCCGAGCCCGCTCCCGAGCCGGAGCCGTCACCCGAGCCCGAGCCGGAACCCGAACCGTCACCGCCCGTGGAGCCGCCGCCCGCACCGGAGCCGTTCGAGCTGAGGGAGCTGGACTTCGACGTCCTCGGCACCGGTGACGAGCCGGCCGTGCGGCTGGTCGGCAGCAGCCCGGTGTGGCAGCGGGACGACCTGTCGGTCAACGGCCAGGCGTACGCGGGCGGGATCACCGTCTCGGCGCTGTCTTCGGTGACCATCGACCTCAACCGTCCGTGCGTCTCCTACCGGGCGTCGGCGGGGCTGGACGGCCTCACCCAGGGGCTCGGCGCGGCCGTGTTCAGCGTGTACGGGGACGGCGTGGAGCTGTGGTCGTCACCGACCGTGCGCGGGGACGAAGACGCCGTGCCGGTGAACGTACCGCTGACCGGCGTCGAGACACTGCGCCTGGCGGTGCGCCCGGACAGCGCCCTGGGCCCGCTGGCGCTGGCGGACTGGGCAGAGTCGGAGATCCTCTGCGAGTGACCGAGGCCCGGGGTGAGCGCGGCCGGTTGCCTCGGTCGGAGTGACCGCGCAGCCGGACGACGACAGCCGGGCGACCACGGTCAGGGTCTGACGCGTCAGGGTGTCCCCGGTCGGGGTGACCCCGGTCAGGGTGACCGTCATCAGGGTGACCACGGCCGAAGGCTGCCGTCGTCAGGGTGACCACGATCGAGGCGATACGTCAGAGCGACCCGGACCGAGTGACCGCCGTCAGACGACCCGCCAAGACGGCCACGGTCGGCGTAACCACGGTCGAGAACCCCGTCCGAGTAACCGCAACCGAGCGACCCGGTCACAACGACCACAGTCAGACGACCACAGCCGAAGGCCACCGTCGTCAGAGTGACCACGATCGAAGCAACCCCTCAGAGCGGCCCGGACCGGGTGACCGCCGTCAGACGACCACGGCCGAAGGCTGCCGGCGTCAAGGTGACCCTTATCGAAGCGAACCCGTCAGAGCGACCCGGTCCGGGTGACCGCGGTGAGGTGACGTCTCAGAGGGACAGCAGTCGGGGCGACCACGGTCGGGCATCCCGGGCAGGGGATCCGTCGGGGTGACCCGTCAGGCCACCGTGGTCAGGGGCTGACGCCGCTGGTGACGGCTCTGGGGTCGTGGTTGCCCTCGGCGGTCCAGCAGGAGCCGCGGCGGGTGAGGAGGCGGCGTAGCCAGACCTCCGTCGAGACCAGCTCGGCCAGCCCGTCCAGCGGGAGTCGTTCGCCCTCGGCGGCGGCGCGCAGCGCCTTGCGGACGACGCGGGCCTCGATGAGTCCGGCGTCGGCGAGTAGGGGCGCGTCGAAGAGACCGACGAGTTCTCCTATGTGCGCGCGCAGTCCGGCCCGGACCGAGTCCGCGTGGGAGAGGTGGGTGGTGGCGCCCCAGCCGGGCGGCAGGTCGCGCACGCCCGCGCCCTCCAGGACGGCGCGCAGCACATCGGCGCGCGCCCCGGGCTGGACGCGGAGCGTTTCGGGAAGGGCCTGGCAGGCGCGGACCACCTGGTTGTCGTAGAAGGGGGCGTGCAGCCGCTGGTGGCGGACCTCGGCGGCCTGTTCGAACACGCGGTAGTCGGCGGCGTGCCGGGCCAGGACGGCGCGGGCGCGTTGCACACCGGGGCGGCCGGTGACGGTGGCCGCTTTGGGCCGGGCGGCGAACGCTTCGAGCCGAATCGATACTTCCGCGAGCGCCTCGCCGGTCAGCCAGCGGGCGGCCGGTCCTGGCCGGCACCAGGCGAGCGCGGCCAGGGAGGCGCCGAGCGCGCCGTCCGCGAGCGGCGAGTCGTCGAGGGGCCGGCGCAGGAGGACGGCCGCGTCGGACAGGCCCTCCGGGTAGGGGGTGCGGGCGAGTCTGCGGGCCGCGCGGTAGACGGTGAACGGCACGAGCATGGAACGGCTGCCGCCGCCGCTCGCCTTCGCCAGGGCCGTGACCGGGCGCAGCAGGTGGCGGCGTCTGCGATCGATGAGGAGGTCGGCGAGGCGGGCCGGGTGGGCGTCGGGGACCTGGCGCGCGCCGTGCCCGATGAGGTGGTCGGCGCTGCCGGCGGCGAGCCGCTGCCGGTGCCGGGCGGCGGTGACGAGGGCCGGTCCCGGCTCGTCGGTGAGCGGCCCGCCCTCCAGGTCGGCGTACGGCAGGGCCTCCTCGCCCGCGGCGACGACGACGTGGTGGAGGCGGGGGTTCTCCGCGATGACGCGGGCCCGTTCGATCTCGGCGGCGCGGGCGATGCCGCCGGGGCCGCCGCGGGGGGCGGTCAGGTCGTTGAACGTGACGGCCAGCAGGCGCTCCCCGGCGAGCGTGGCGCCCGTGCCGAACACGGTGCCGGGCATGCCGGGCAGCCCGGCGGCCAGCAGGGCGAGGGTCGCCGACGCGCTGCCGCCGGAGAGGTCGGCGCCGACGCCGGGCGCGGGCTCGGGGCCGAGCCGGGCGGCGCGCCGGTCGGCGGGGCCCATGCCGGGGATGGGGCCGCCGTCGCGCTCGGGCGCGTGACGCGGGGCGGCGAGCCGGGTGCGGACGGCCTCCACCAGGGCCTCGCGGACCCCGGCGACGGCGGCCTCCCGCTCGACCGGCGGGGCGGCGACGATGGAGGGCGCGGCCGGCTCGTAGTCCAGCACGTCGCGGCTGCCGCCCTCGCGCAGCCGCAGCGCGTGGCCGGGCGGGACACGGGTGACGCCGCGGTAGGGCGTGCCGGTACCGACCGCCTCCGGGGCCTCGGGGCAGGCGAGCAGCGCGGCGAGGTGGGCGACGTCGAGCTGGGCCTCGGTGAGGTCGGCCAGCGGGAGGGCGGCGGTGGCGTAGGCCGTGCCGCCGGCCCACGTGGTGTGGAACACGGGCTTGGTGCCGGCCAGATCGGCCGGAATCACGGTCCGGCGGCCGAACCGGGCGACGGCCGTGTAGCTGCCGGGCCAGGTGGTGAGCTGGCGCAGGGCGCCGGCGCGGGCGGAGACGAGGGAGCGGCGGAGCGTGACGTCGTCGGCCCCGCAGTACCCGAAAACGGCCAGGTGCGTGTCACCGTCGGCGTGGACGAGGCGGATCTCGTCGGAACGCCAGTCGCCGACGGCCCACAGGGGGTCGGGACCTTCCCACAGGAGCTGGGCGCCGAGGGGCTGGATGTCGCGGGCAGCACTCGCCGAGGCCCCGCACCACCCAACCAACCACCGCATCGCCGCCTCCCCCAATGAGGTTCCCTGGACCGCCGCGTAGGTGTGTACGCCCATGCTGCCATGGGACGGGTGTGAACGGGGCATGGCAGGGTGGTAGTTCGTCCGCATGACGAACTACACGACGCGTTGACCGGCTTCCAGTGTGACGCGCGACAGGCGCCGGGAAACCGATCGTTTCCGGCCAAAGTCTGGCCGGAGAACGGCTCATGGCAGGTCAACGGGTGGGGCAGGAGTGCTGTGGTCCGGGAGACGCTGGTCGTCTCCCGGACCAGACCGCCGTCCGCGGGGAATGAGACGACGGCTTCCCCCGGCCCACTGGATCCGTCAGGGCAGCAGGCCGACCCACGCCTTTCCATCCAAGCGCCCGCCGCCGGCCGTGCCCACGGCGCACAGCCGGGCGCACGGCCACATGGCGGGAGCACGATGCCGGTCCGGGGAAGCGCTCGTACGCCCGTACGGTCACAAATCCGCCATCCGGTTTCCAGCCCCTTAACGGTCAGCAGGCACCGAACTACGCTGGGTTCGCGGAGACACGGGAAGGCCCTGCGCTGGTCGCGGGGCTGCCGTTGGTGTGGCAGGGGTGCGCGCATGTCCAGGGAGCAACGCGGGCCGAACGAGAAGCTGGGGGCGATTCTCGCCCTTGCGGGAATCAGCAACGCCGGACTCGCCCGGCGCGTCAACGACCTCGGCGCGCAGCGGGGTTTGACGTTGCGCTACGACAAGACATCGGTCGCCCGGTGGGTCACCAAGGGGATGGTGCCGCAGGGTGCCGCGCCCCATCTGATCGCCGCCGCCATCAGTGGCAAGCTGGGCCGCCCGGTGCCGCTCCACGAGATCGGCCTCGCCGACACCGATCCGGCACCCGAGGTGGGGCTCGCGTTCCCGCGCGACGTGGCCTCGGCCGTCGACTCCGCGACCGAGCTGTTCCGGCTCGACGTGACGCCGGGCAAGGGCCTGTGGCAGTCGCTGGCCGGGTCGTTCGCGGTGAGCGCGTACGCCACCCCGATATCGCGGTGGCTGATCACGCCGGCCGACGCCTCCGTCGCCCGCGAGGCGGCTCCGTCCCGTCCCGGGGGCGCCCCGCGAGGGTGCGGTGACTCCGGTGCGGCCGGTGGTCCGAGCGGTTCCGGGGGTTCCCCCGGTTCCGGTGCGGGCGCGTGGGGCCGGGTCGGGCACTCCGATGTCTCCAAGCTGCGCGAGGCGGCCGAGGAGGCCCGCCGCTGGGACTCCAAATACGGCGGCGGGGACTGGCGTTCGTCCATGGTGCCGGAGTGCCTGCGCACGGACGCCGCGCCGCTGCTCCAGGGCCGCTACACCGACGACGTGGGCCGTTCCCTCTTCCGCGCCACGGCCGAACTGACGCGGCTGGCGGGCTGGATGGCGTTCGACACCGGGCAACACGAGGCGGCCCAGCGGTACTACATCCAGGCGCTGCGGCTGGCCAGGGCCGCCGCCGACGTGCCGCTCGGCGGTTACGTGCTGGTGTCGATGGCGCTCCAGGCGGTCTACCGCGGCTTCGCCGACGAGGGCGTGGACCTGGCGCAGGCGGCCCTGGAGCGGAACCGCTCGCTGGCCACGGCCCGCACCATGAGCTTCTTCAAGCTGGTCGAGGCGCGGGCGCTGGCGAAGGCCAACGACGCGGCGGGCTGCGGTTCGGCGCTGTCGGCCGCCGAGGGCTGGCTGGAGCGCTCGCGCGAGGGCGACGGCGACCCGGGCTGGCTGGACTTCTACGCGTACGACCGGCTCGCCGCCGACGCCGCCGAGTGCTACATCGACCTCAACGTCCCCGGCCAGGTGCGGCGGTTCACCAAGCAGGCGCTGTCCGAGCCGACCGAGGAGTTCGTCCGCTCGCACGGGCTGCGGCTGGTGGTCGCCGCCGTCGCGGAGCTGGAGTCGGGGAATCTGGACGCGGCGTGCGCGGCCGGGACGCGGGCGGTGGAGGTGGCCGGACGCATCTCGTCGGCGCGCACCACGGACTACGTACGGAACCTGCTGCACCGCCTCGCGCCCTACGGGGACGAGCCGCTGGTCAGGGAGTTGCAGGAGCGGGCGCGTCCGCTGCTGAGCGCTCCGGCATGATGGCGCGCATGACAAGGACATCTCGGGACCGGTCCGGCCGGGCCGAACCGTCGCCCGGCGCCGAACCGTCGCGCGGCGCGGGCCGGTTCGACTGCGACGTGGTGGTCGTCGGCGGCGGGATCGTCGGCCTGGCCACCGCGCACGCGCTGCGCGCCGCGCGCCCCGGGCTGAGCGTGACCGTTCTGGAGAAGGAGTCCGGACCCGCCCGCCACCAGACCGGGCGGAACAGCGGGGTCATCCACAGCGGGGTGTACTACCGGCCCGGCTCGCTGAAGGCGACGTTCGCGGTGCGCGGGGCGGCGGCCCTGGTGAAGTTCTGCGCGGAGCACGGCATTCCGCACGCCGTGCCGGGAAAGCTGATCGTCGCCACCGGGCCCGACGAGCTGCCCCGGCTGCACGAACTGGCGCAGCGCGCCCGGCGGAACGGTGTGCCGGTGCGCGAACTGGGCCCGGCGCAGATCGCGGAGCACGAGCCGGCGGTGCGCGGCGTCGCGGCGCTACGGGTGGAGACGACCGGGCAGTGCGACTACGTCGCGGTGGCACGGGAGTTGGCGCGGCTGGTGACCGTGCGCACGGGCGCGGAGGTGGTCGCCGTCGACCGCCGCGTCGGGCGGGGCGTCGCGGTGCGGACGGCCGACGGCATGGTGCTGCGGGCGCGGGCGATGGTGAACTGCGCGGGGCTGCACAGCGATCGGGTGGCGCGGCTGGCGGGGGACGACCCCGGCCTGCGGATCGTGCCGTTCCGGGGCGAGTTCTACCGGCTGCGGCCCGAACGTTCCGGGCTGGTGCGGGGGTTGGTCTACCCGGTGCCGGACCCGGCGTTTCCGTTCCTGGGGGTGCACTTGACGGCCGGGCTGGACGGCGAGGTGCACATCGGGCCGAACGCGGTGCTGGCGCTGGCGCGTGAGGGGTACGACTGGCGCACGGTCCGCCCGCGCGACCTGGCGGACGCGCTGACGTACCCCGGGCTGTGGCGGATGGGGCGGCGGCACTGGCGGGCGGGGGCCGGGGAGTTGCGGCGTTCGTGGTCGAAGTCGGCGTTCACGGCGGCCGTGCGGCGGCTGCTGCCGGAGGTGACGGAGGACGATCTGGAGCCCGCTCCGGCGGGCGTGCGCGCCCAGGCGGTGCTGCCGGACGGCACGCTGGTGGACGACTTCCGCATCGAGGAGGCGCCGCACACCGTGCACGTCCTCAACGCGCCGTCCCCGGCGGCGACGGCTTGCCTCCCGATCGGCCGGGAGGTGGCGTCGCGGCTGCTGCGGCGGCTCGACGAGGACGGATGACGGGCGACGGGCGCTCGGGCGAGCGGTCGGTTCTGGCCGTCAGCGGTCGTAGGCCCGTAGCCGCAGGCCCCGGGTGGTGTCCGTCTCGATGGCGGCCATCACGTACAACTGGCGTTCGTCGTGGATCACATACGGCACGTCGGTCGCCCGGCCCGCGTCCAGGGGAATCGTTCCGGCAGGGATGTCCGTGCCGTCGACCGGGTCGAGGGCGAGCAGGTGCAGGGTGTCGGCCTCGGGGTGGCCGAGCAGGACGCGGCCGTTGTCGTCCACGTCGAGGAGCTGGGCCGCCTCCGGCAGCTCCGTGGTCCACAGCCGGGTGCCGTCGGTGAGGTCGTAGCCCGCGAAGACCGCCGCCTCCGCCGGCGGGTCCGCGCCCGTTTCCGGATCGGCTCCCAGGTCCGCTTCCGGGTCCGCGGCGGTCGGCGGGACGCGGGCGACGAGGATCTCGCCGACGACCGCCGACTCCTCGGGCACCAGGCCGGACATCGGGCGGCGCCACAGCTCGTCGCCGTTCTCCGCGTACGCCACCAGATCGTCGTCCTGGTGGAGCAGCACGGGATCGCCCGCGAGGATGTCCGCGAAGCCGAACTCCGGGTCCGTCGCCGGGTGCGTCCACTCCAGCGCGCCCGTGTCCGCCTGGTACACGCTCAGGTCGCGGGACCCGTCGCAGCGGGTCAGGGCGACGATGCGGGAGCCGGCGTGCCGGATGGCCAGCGTCTGCCGGTCGGACGCGCACTCCCCCGCCGGGTCGTCCGGCGGTTGCGGGGCCGGCAGCTCGGTGCCCGAGGCGATCTCGAAACGGTGGAACCCGGCCGGGGTGCCGGCCGCGTCCAGGTTCACGCTGACCGTCGCGTCCCCGACCGTCACCGTGACATCCTCCGGCGCGACCGGCCGCCCGGCGGGCGTGCCGAGGTTCGTGGACCAGAGCAACTCGCCGGTCCCGGTGTCGATCAGACCGAGCACCGAGCAGCTCCCTGCGGTGCCCGAGTCCGTATCCGCGTCGTCCGCGTCAGCGTCGTCGGTACCGGTGTCCGTATCGGTTTCCGCGTCGGTATCCGTATCGGTATTCCCGTCGGTATCCGTAGGGGCATCGCTGCCGACGCCCGTATCGGTATCCGTACCGGTGTCCCTGTCGGTGTCCGTATCGGTATCCCTGTCGGTATGCGTATCGGCATCGCTGTCGGCGTCCGCATCGGTATCCGTACCGGTGTCCGTGTCCGTATCGCTATCCGTACCGGTGTCGGTACCGGCATCAGCGCCCTCATCCGCATCCGGGTCCGCATCCGCCGAGGTGTAGAGCACCGCGCCCATGCCGGTCGCGCCGAGTCGGTCGGCCGCGGCGCAGGGGCGGGTCGCGCCCGGGGGGAGTGGTGCCTCCCACAGCACCTCGCCGTCGGTCGCCCCGAAGGCGGTGACGCCCGCCGTCGAGACGACCGTCACCGTCTCGCCGTCGGGCCACAACCGGGTCGCGAACGCGTCCGCCGGGCCGGTTCCGCCCGGGACCGCGGGCGCTCGCCAGAGCTGGGTCAGCTCGACAGGCGGTTCCTCGCCCGCCGTGGTGGCCGCCGTGCCCGCGACCAGGCCGCCGTCCACCTCCTGGGCGGCGGTGCGCCCCTCCTCACGGCTGAGAACCACGACGTACACGGTCAGCAGCGCCAGCATGGCCATCCCCACGGGCAGCGCGATCATCCCTGTGCGGTTGTTCCCCTCCGCCATGACACTCCCCCGGGTCACCAGCTTCGTCATCGAGTCCGACGTCGGCGGCTCACCGACCGGTTCCGCCCGCATCACCGTATCGCCGTAAAATCGGACGCACTGTGACCGATATGACCGACAGCAGCAGCCGTCTCACGCGTATCACGTCCGAGCGGGCCCCGATGTTCCCGCCGGGCGCCGGTCCCGCCGCCGATCCGGTCGGCGGGCGGTACGAACGCACCATCCGCAGCTTCCAGCCGCGCCGCAGCCGGGTGACGTCCGCGCAGCGGGACGCGCTGCTGCGGCTGTGGTCCCGCTGGGGCCTGGAGATCGACGGGCGGGAGCGGCTCGATCTCGGCGCGCTGTTCGACGGGTTGCCCGTCGTGCTGGAGATCGGGTTCGGGATGGGCGAGGCGACCGCCGAAATGGCGGCGGCCGACCCCGGCACCGGCATCCTCGCCACCGACGTGCACACCCCCGGCCAGGGGAACTTGCTGCGGCTGGCCGAGCAACGCGGCCTGACCAACGTCCGGGTGGCGAACGGCGACGCGGTCATCCTGCTCCGCGAGATGATCGCGCCGGGCGCGCTGGCCGGGGTGCGGGTGTTCTTCCCGGACCCGTGGCCGAAGAAGCGGCACCACAAACGGCGGTTGGTGCAGCCGGAGTTCGTGGAGCTGGTCGCCTCCAGGCTGGCCCCGGGCGGGTTCCTGCACTGTGCGACGGACTGGGAGCCGTACGCGGAGTGGATGCTCGAAGTCCTCAGCGCCGGCTCGTCGTTCACCAACACGGCGGACGGCGGCGGATTCGCGCGACGGCCCGCGGACCGGCCGTTGACCCGCTTCGAACGGCAGGGCCTGGCCAAGGGGCACGTCGTGCGGGACCTCGTGTTTCGTCTCCGCCTTCCCAAAACCGGTGGCGTGACCGGCTGTTGATCGTCCCCGGCGCACCGTAAGGTCGTCGGGTGCGCCCATCGTTCGCCCCACGCTTCTTCGAGCGCCTCTCCCCGTACCTCCCCGCGCGCCGCGCGGTCGCCGTGACGCTGCCGCTGTGCGGGCTGATCGTGGCCGGACTGATCTGGCGGGAAACGGGCTTCGAGGGTTTCTCGGCGGGGCTGTTGCTCGCGCTGCTGCCGGTGCCGTTCCTGCTCGGCGCCCTGCGCTGGGTGGACGCCCAGGCGCCGAAGCCGTGGCGGGCGCTGGCGTTCGCGTTCGGCTGGGGCGCGTGCGCGGCCACGCTGTTCGCGCTGGTGACCAACGGGTTACTGGTGCGGCTGCTGACGGACGAGGCGGCGACGATCGCGCCCACCCACGCCGACACGCTCGAACTCACCGTCATCGCCCCGGTGGTGGAGGAGTCGAGCAAGGCGGTGGCGGTGCTGCTGCTGTTCCTGCGCCGGCCACACGCGTTCCACGGGATCCTGGCCGGCATCGTGACGGCGGGTGTCACGGCGACCGGTTTCGCGTTCACCGAGAACATCCTCTATCTGGGCAGCGCTTTCACGCAGGACCGGGCGGCGGGGCTCGGCGGAGTGGACCTGCTGGGGTCGCGCACGGCGGTGACGTTCTTCATCCGCGTGGTGCTCGCGCCCGCCGCGCACCCGGTGTTCACGGCGCTGACCGGCGTCGGGTTCGGCCTGGCGGCGGTGCTGGCCCGGGACCGGCGCCGGGCGCGGGGGCTGCTGCCGCTGGCCGGGCTGGCGGCGGCGATGGGGCTGCACTCGGCGTGGAACGCGTCGGCGTCGATGGACGTGTTCGGGGTCTGCCTGGTCTACGGGCTGGTGATGATTCCGGTGTTCTGCCTGTTGTGCTGGCTGGCGACCTGGACGCGGCGGCGCCAACTGCGCGTCGTGGAAGAGATGTTGCCGCTGTACGTGGCGTCGGGGTGGCTGACGGCCGCCGAGTTGCCGGCGCTGGTGTCGCCGCGGCGGCGCTCGTTGTCACGGCGGCTGGCGCGCAAGGAGCACGGGTACGCGGGCTGGCGGGCGGTCGCCGATTACCAGGCGGCGGCCACGTCCCTGGCGTTGCTGCGCGAGCAGGCCGAACGGAAGGCCGCCGGGCCGGACTTCGCCGCCCGCGAGCGTGAACTCCTCGACCGCGTACGGCGGCACAGGAAGCTGGCCGGACCGCCGACGATCGCGGCGGCCCGTTCCGACCTCGGCTTCGCTATCGCAGGCTGATGCGCATGCCGTCGGCGCTGCGACCGCGGGCGCGGGCGAGGACCCACTGACGTTCCTCGGGGCGGAGCGAGCCGGGTGCCCCGAAGCCGATGAGGTCGAGGCGCGGACTGACGTCGAGGAAGTCCAGCAGCCGTGCGACGGTGAACCCGGTGCCGGCGTCGGCCGCCCAGTGGGGCTCCCCGATCAGGGCCGGGTCGCGGAGGGGGCGGCTCAACGACAGGTCCCCGACGTGGGCCTGCGCGCCGGGGACGAGTTTCCGCGCGATGGCGGCCTGCCACTCGGCGGGCTTGTCGCCGAACACCAGCCGCGTCTCCACGCGCCGCCGCCAGCCGGGGCCCTCGCTGCGGTGCGAGACGGCGTGCACGTCGGTGCGGTCGCCGGTGCCGGGGGTGTGGGTCTGGAACGAGTCGAGCCGTACGACCACGTCGTAGCCGTCTATCTCGCCGCCCATGCCACCGGCGGCGACGTGCTCGCCGTTGGCGACGACGCAGACCGCGCGTCCGGCGATCCGGGCGCGGAACTCCTCCACGCCGATGTGCCGTTGCTCCCCGCCGAACTCCTCCGAGCGGCCGTAGGCGTGGACCGAGTCGGCCTCGCGCCCGTCCGCCGCCAGGGCCTGCGCGCGCAGTCGCCAGGCATCCCCCGACCGGC
The DNA here is from genome assembly GCF_001493375.1 of Streptomyces specialis. GTDB lineage: Bacteria > Actinomycetota > Actinomycetes > Streptomycetales > Streptomycetaceae > Streptomyces > Streptomyces specialis. The sequence goes on along the minus strand of NZ_LN929893.1, from coordinate 478,187 downwards.
TGCGCAGCGCCCCCCCCGCGTCGGCGAGGCGGCGCGCGAGCCGCACTTCGCCGGCGTCGAGCGCGAGACGGCCGACGTTCAGCAGGGCGTCGAAGGAACGGTCGGCGGACGGTTCGTACGCGGCCTGCTCCGCGACGAGCGTCCCGATGGCCGACACCAGCTTGGTCCGCTCCGGCGCCGCTGCGCCGTCCAGCGTGTCCAGCCCCATGAGGTAGCCGGCGCACTCACGCACACACGCGGTGATCAGATCTTCCGCGCGTGCCACACTTCCGGGTCGCAGCCTGACCTTCATATCCCCGACTGTGCCCGTGCGGCGCCCTCGGTGTGTGACCGGTAGGCACCGGCTAGGTGAACGTTGCCTGTCTAGCGCGTCGCGACGACCGACCGTAACGTCATACTCACTGAAAGCGTGGGATGGAGCGCGATGTTCACCGAGTACGAAGTCCAGCTCCGGGAGCGCTTCCTCGCCGCCCCCGTCTCCCCTGCCCCGGCCCCGTGGCACCCGGTGTTCGGCCCGGCCGCACCGGCGATCCGGATCGGCGGCCTCCTCGGCATCGGCTTCGCGCGGCACCCGGAGACCGGCCACGACCTGGTGATGGTCGTCTCCCTGGACGGCCACGGCCTGTTCGACGCGGCCACCGGCGCGCGCCTGGCCCGCGACCGCGACCCCGACCCGGGCACCACCGACCCGACGGGCCCGCACCTGACCTGCCCCGGCCTCGGCCCGCTGACCGGCACTCCCATCCCGATCGCCGGCCTCCACGGCGGCGGCCTGCACGCGACGACGGACGACGGCTGGACCCTGGACGTGGTCAGCCCGGACTGGCCCCACCACCGCGTCCTGCTCTCGACGGACGGCGGCCTCTACCACGGCCCGGCCGGCGGCGACTGGTGGCACATCCACCACACCACCCATGCCCCCCTACGCACCTTCGGCTTCTCCCCCACCGGCCGCACCCTGGCCGTGGCAACGAGCACAGACCTGATGGTGCTGTCGCGGGAGCGCATACGGTCAGGGGCCGACGATTCCCCACTCGATGGCCGAGCGGGAACCAGACCAGCCTTCGGGGGTCTTCCAAGCTGAGCCGATTCCCAAGGTCTCTAGGTAGTCGGCGTAGGTGAGGATATCCTCAGTGAAGAGCGCCAGGAGGTGGGGATCGCTCTCACGACAGAAGAAGTGTCGATATTCGAAAAGCTGGCCTACAGCTTCCCGGACGGCCTTCGTGGGGTTCTGATTGGTGACGACCTTAGCTTCGACTAGCCATTCTTCGGTGATGGTCGTCAGCATGAGGTCCCTGGGATGCACCTGGGTATTCGCCTCGAACCCTTGAGTCTGAATGTACTTCCCGAATTCACTTATCAAGGTCTCGTGGCGGCGGGTTCGCACTTGGGTGCGTTCGGGCGTGTGGGCTATGTAGTCGCTGTCACTCTTGGGCCGGAACCCGCTGAGCCTCTTACTCGGCGGCTGCTCAGTCCACTTCTTCACCGTGCGCGTGGGTGGCTGCTCCTCCGCATCAGAGTGCCACGTCTCGCGATCAACCGCAGCGGCCAATTGCAGAATCCTTGCCGCTTCCCAAAGGTCATCGCGGAGGTCCGCCTCGGCTGGGAGATGCGGTATCTCGTAGCGACGGGCGGCGATACTCGCCTCTTGATAGGCGGTCGGCCGCCAGTCCGTCTTCTCCACGCCAAGCCGTGGCTTCTCTCGCCAACCATCAAGCACCTCTTGGAGCATGGCCGCTTGAAGCCTCTCGGCATTGGCCCGGAGCCGCATGTGGGCTTTCTGGGTCTTACCTAGGTCACGCGCCAGCCCCTCAGCGCCCTGCTGCACAGTGAGCGTCACCGACTTAAGATCCTTGGCGAAGATGTATGCCAGATACAGCCCTTCGCGGGGTTTCTCGTTGATATCGGGGTCAAAGACACCTATCCACGGGCAGAACGCGGAACCGCCATTGCCTCCATACCCTCTGGCGATCGTACCTATGGGCAGAGGCAGCGACATTCGGCTCACCCCGCGCAGCAACTCCTGCCCAGGAGCTCCTTTGACGGTCCTCATCGACCGATCGTACGTAGCGGCGACGCGAAGCAGCAGGTCACTGAGGTCCGTCTCGATGTCCGACATGGACCTATGGTGTCAACCGCAGCCCGCGTTGGGTACCCGAATGAGTGATCCACGGACCCAGACCGCCCGGGCCGGCTAGCGGCGCCGTCTAGGGGCACCGATACGCTAGCTGGATCGTCCGTTCGTTCAGCGTCTTCAGCGGGGCGGTCATCAGCTTCCGGGCTACCTCTCATAGTCGTCGAGGGTGTCGGGGAAGGTGGGGTTGAGTTCCGTGGTGAGGGCGTGGGTGAGTTCGGGGTGTTGGGGGCGGTCGATGATGGCCGCTTTCAGGGCCATGGCGCCCCGGAGGGTGGACAGGTCGTTGCCGCGTAGGTCGGTGTGGTGGTAAGTGCCGGCGGTGAAGGTGGTGTGGTGCAGGCCGCAGGCTTCGAGGTGGGCGTTGGTGAAGTCGCAGTGGTGCACCGCGGCTTCGGTGAGGTCGCACTTGACGAGGGCCAGGGGGCCGGTCGCGCGGAGGTGGTGGAGGGTGGCGTAGTCGAGGGCGCAGTTCTCGAAGAGGACGTTGTCGAGGGTGAGCCGGTCGAGGCGGGCGCCGGTGAGGGTGCAGTCGCGGAAGACGGTGTGAGTGAGGGTGCTGTCGGTCCAGTGCAGGGAGCCGAGGTCGCAGTCGGTGAACTCGACGCCGTCGAGCCGGGTGTTGTGCAGTTGGGTGTGGTGGGTGGCCAGGCCGGTGATACGACCGGAGATCAGGCGGGCGCCGTCCAGATGGAGGGTGCGCGGGGCGCTGCCGGTGTAGTGGAAGTCCAGGTGGGTGTCCTTGTCGGTGGTGAGGGGGACAGCGGGGGGTAGATCGTCCAGGGTCGGCAGGGTGAGGGTGAGGCGGCCCAAGGTGTGGGTGCGCATGGGGGATAGGGACCTTCGCTTCAGGCGGCTGGGGCGGAGCTGGAGCCGGTGAGGGTGAGGGCGGTGGCGAGGTGCGGGTACGCGTGGTGGTGGGTCACGCGGATGGGCATGGGCGGGACTCGTCGCGGGGTGTAGTGGTGAGGTAGATCAGGGCGCCGCAGGAGGTGCATCTCCTGCCCTCGGTGGTCGGTGTGAGTTCGGGGTGGCGGCAGGGGTCTGTCAGGTGGCAGCGGAACCAGACGGCTTTGCCCCAGGGCGGCGTGGCCGGGCGGTGTCCGAAGTCGCCGGGACCGGCCATCTGTCGCAGCAGCCACAGACCACGCCCGGACTCGGCGTCCCACTCCGGCTCGGTGATCACCGGGAGGTGGGGTGAGCGGTCGAGGACCGCGACGGTCACGATCGCACCGGAGCGTTCCAGCGTCAGACGACACCGCCGGTCCCCGGCATGCCTGATGACGTTGCTCAGCAACTCCCAGACCCCGAGGCGCACCAGTTCCCCAGCCGCACGCGCAGCACCCCACTCAGCCAGCACGCCGGTGACAAGCTGTCGCCACTGGTGGATGTCCTCGGCGTTCGCCGTCATGAACCAGGCTGTGGGCTTCGGGTCGGTCACGGGTGCGGCGCCGGGCATGCGGGGCAGGAGCGGGGCTGACTCCTCGACGCCCGGCCGTCCGCCTGAGGGGGCGTGGTTCATCGACCCCTCCTGCGCACGTCGGCGCTGTTCGATCGCCGTGCCGGACCGAGCGTGACGCGGTCGCCTTCGGGACCGGAAAGGGTGGTGGCTCCCAACCCATGGCAAATAGCGCTGAGTTGCGCGAGGTAGCTGCCGCTGCGTGGTAGCCGGTCCGGCATCGACTTGGTCATGATCAGCTCATCCAACCGTGAGGAAGTCTGTGACGACGCCTCACAGACTGGACCGGTTGACCGGTCCAGTCAAGGGCTTCTGTTACATCACGACCCCATTGGGTAATCGTCCGCCAGCTCCCACAGGTCGCCGGGCGTCACGCCCTCTTCGCAGACCAGCGGGCGCCCCTCGGCATCGCACGCGGTGTGCAGCACGACGGCTACCGCCGCCGGTCGGGAGACATCAAGCAGTTCGGCCTCCTCCGGCGTCGCCAGACGGACCGTGCAGAGATCGGCGCCGTGCACTGGCGAGCGCCCGGCTGTGCGGGCCACATAGGCGGTGGTGCCCTCCGCGATCGGTCCGTCACCGGACAGCCGCGGGCAGACGTCAGCGATATCCGGCGGGAACCAGGCGTCGACCAGGGTGAAGGGTGTGCCGTCCTCCAGCAGGACCAACCTCGTGCGACGCAAGGCAAACTCGTCCTCGCCCAGGCGAAGAGCGTCGGCCACACGCCGCGACGGTCGTTCCCTGGTCGGCTTACCGAGCCGCCGGAACGGCTGGCCTCCGGACACCCGTGGACCGCTGCCGCGCCGACCGGCGGGACGCGCCACCGGCGTCTCCACCACGATGAACCCGGCGCCCTGACGGGCGACCACGACGCCATCGGCGCGCAGAACGTCCATGGCTTTCACCACCGTGGCGCGGGAAACGCCGAACTGCTCGCACAGGTCACGCCCCGAAGGGAGCGTGTCGCCCGGACCGAACTCCCCATCGGTGATGCGTGCGCGCAAGTGATCCGCGATCTGCTCGTACTTGAGCTGTGGCATGGGCTGCTCCCAGTAAGGTGGTCAGGTCAACCGGTCACGTTACCGGTCCGATGCTGTCACTCCAGTCCCGGAGGAGTCAGGATGTGGCCATGACGGTTGAGCGGTTCGCCCTGGCTGCCGAGGTCATGGCCTTCTACCAGTCCACCATCACCGAGGCCGACCGGTTGTCGTCGTCGGCCGACGGCAGGCTGGAGCTGGTGCGCACCCAGGAGTTGCTGCGCCGCTACCTGCCCGGTCCGCCGGCGGAGGTTCTCGATGTCGGGGGCGGGCCGGGGGTGCATGCCCGGTGGCTGATCGAGGACGGGTACACCGTGCGTCTGGTCGATCCCGTTCCCCGGCACATCGAGCAGGCCCGGCAAGTGCCCGGCTGCGTGGCCGAACTCGGTGACGCCCGCCAACTCGCCGCCCCCGACGCGTCGTTCGATGTGGTGCTGCTGCTCGGCCCGCTGTATCACCTCATCGACGCCGCCGACCGGCACCGGGCGCTCACCGAGGCGTACCGCGTGCTGCGGCCCGGCGGTCTCCTGGCCGCCGCCGGAATCAACCGCTACGCCTCGCTGTTCGAGCACACGGCGTTGGCCCACCTCCACCGGGAGAGCGTCGAGCGCAGCATCACCGGCATCCTGAAGTCCCGTGTCCACGACGGGAAGAAGTCCTTCACCGCCGCCTACTTCCACAGCGCGGACGAACTGCGCGACGAGACCGAACACGCCGGGTTCCGGCAGGCCCGGGTCTTCGGCGTCGAAGGACCCACCTGGGCCATGCTGAAGGCGACCGAGCAGTACACCGGCGACTGCCTGATCGACACCCCCCTGTTCCAATCGGCCCTGACCGCCGCCCGCATGGCCGAGCCCTACCCCGAACTCCTGGCCGCCAGCTCCCACCTGCTCACCATCGCCCAACGCCCCTGACCCCTCCGGGTGAGCTTCCCTTCCGGCGGGGCGGGGCAGAGAGAAGGACGAGGGCGGGAGGATTCCTTGAAACGACGCTCGGTCCTGCGGGGTGCGGTGGCCACGGGGATCACCGCGCCGACTGTCGTGGCCTTGTCGGCGGCTCTCACCGACCGGGACATGGCCGACCTCTCCTCCTGGGAATCGACGGTGGAACGGTATGGGTACGGCTACAACGGGCGTGCTCCCGGTGAGGTTCTGACGGATCTGTTCGGTGATTTTCTCGAACTGACGCCGACGCTCGACGCGTCCCGCAGTGCTTCCTCCCGGAGCCGGTTGTCCCATGTGACGGGTCGGCTGATGGGGATGGCCGCCATCGTTCTGCACGATCTGGGTGACCACCGGGAGAGCGCCCGGTGGTTCCACACGGCCGGACGGGCGGCGGAGGAGAGCGGTGACGTGGTGCTCCGTGCCTGGGTGACGGCACGAGAGGCCATGGTTCCGCTCAACTTCGGTGCCCCGGCGGTCGCTCAGCGCCTCGCCGAACGCGCTCAGGCCCTCGCCGGAGAGCAACCCACCGCCGCGAAGGCGCTCGCCTGCGCGGTCGCGGCGCGTGCCCACGCGGCGAGCGGGCACCGGGACCGGGCCCTGACAGCGGTCGCGGACGCCGACCGGATCATGGAGCGGCTGTCGGACGGCCAGTCGGCCGACACCTGGTTCGGCTATCCGATACAGAAGCACCACGTGCACCTGTCCCAGGCGTTGACCCTGCTGGGTGAGACCAGGCGCGCGTACGCCCACCAGGAACGCGCCCTGGAACTGTCCCGGCGCCCCAGCGTGATGACGCGGGCGCTGATCTCCATCGACCGGGCGGCATGCCTGGCCCACGACGGCGAACTCCCGGAAGCCGCCGACGTCGCGGCACGCGCGTACGGGGAACTCCCCGTCTCCTACCGGAGCGGCCTGACGCGGGCACGGGCGACGGCCGTCCACGACCGCGTACGGGCCGTACCGGAAGCCGACCGTCTCAGGCACGCCCTGACGGTCGGGACATGAGGCGGAACGGACCCACAGAAACGAGGACTTCGCATGACGGATGACGCGCACGCCCGGGGATCGGTCACCTATCTCCTGGAGATGGGGGCTCTCAAGCGTGGGAAGCGCAGTGGGTGGTGGATCGCGGGGGTGAAGGATCCGGAGACGATCGCCGAGCACAGCTTCCGTACGGCGGTCATCGGTTCCGTGCTGGCGATGCTGGAGGGGGCCGATCCGGCGAAGGTCGCGTTGCTGTGCACCTTTCACGACACGCAGGAGACGCGGGTCGGTGACATCCCCTGGATCGGGCGCCGTTACCTGACCGCCGCGAGCAACGAGGACGTGACCGCCGATCAAGTGGCGGACGCGCACCCGGTCGTGGCCGCCGGGATCAAGGCGATCGTGGCGGAGTACGAGAACGGCGAGTCCCTGGAGGTGCTCGTCGCCCACGACGCGGACCGGCTGGAGTGCATGCTGCAGGGGCTGGAGTATCTGGAGCAGGGATACCGCAACGCCCGGGAGTGGGTGGACAGTACGCGGGCGAAGCTGAAGACGCCGTCCGCGATCCAACTGGCGGACGCGGCCCAGGACATGTCCTCGGCCGAGTGGCAGCGGACCTATCTGCGGTAGCCCGGCGGTCAGGCAGGGGCGAGGAGGGTGGGGAGCTTGCGCATGTCGTCGAAGAGGACCGTGTTCTCGCCCGTCAGCCATTCCGGTGGGGTCAGGCCGCCGGTGTAGCCGAAGGAGCGCATGCCCGCGGCGCGGGCCGCCTGTATGCCGTACTGGCTGTCCTCGATCACCGCGCAGCGGGCCGGGGGGACGCCCATGCGGTCGGCCGCGTGCAGGAACAGGTCGGGGGCGGGCTTGCCGTGGGCGACCTCGCTGGCGCTGAAGATCCGGCCCGCGAAGCGGTCGTACAGGCCGGTGCGGGACAGGGTGCGGCGCATCTTCGTGTGGCTGCCGCTGGAGGCGATGCAGTGCGGGAGCGTGATCGCGTCCAGCGCCTCGCTGATGCCGTCCACCTCGGTCAGCTCGGTGTCGATCGCCGCCTCCAGGCGCCGCTGGTACGCCTCGCCCCAGCGGGCCGCCGTCTCCTCGCCCAGGCGTTCGGTGATCTGCGCCAGCACCGCGCGCTCGGAGCGGCCGAGGAAGCGGTCCACGATCTCGCCCTCGGTGAGCGGCCAGCCCAGCTCCGCGCCCAGCTCGACGCAGACGCGCAGCGCGAGGTGCTCGCTGTCGACCAGCACGCCGTCGCAGTCGAAGATCACCAGGTCGATGGGGAGATCAGTCACTCCGGCAGCCTAACCTGTCGGGATGACGACAAAGGGGCAGATCATCGTCCTGTCCGGGCCGCCCGGAGCCGGTAAGTCCACGGTGGCGCGGCTGCTGGCGGACGAGGGACAGCTCGGGCCGGCCACGGTCCACCTGCACACCGACGACTTCTGGGACGTCATCCGGCAGGGCGCCGTGCCACCGTTCCTGCCGGAGGCGCGGCGGCAGAACGAGACCGTCGTCGGGGTCGCCGCCCGGGCGGCGGCGGGCTACGCGGCGGGGGGTTACGCGGTGGTCGTGGACGGGGTCGTCGGGCCGTGGTTCGTGGACGCGTACCGGGCGGCGGCGCGGGCGGACGGGGTGGCGGCGCACTACGCGGTGCTGCGCCCCGACGAACGCACGACGCTGGAACGCGGCACCACCCGCGCCGGGCATCCCCTGACCGATCCCGGGCCGATCCTGGCGATGTACGCGCAGTTCGCCGACCTCGGCGCGTACGAGCCGCACGCGCTGGACACCACCGGGCTCACCCCGGAGGAGTCGGCCGAGGCGGTGCTCGCGGCCCTCGGCGAGGGGCGGCTGCGGCTGTCATGAACACCGACGCTGTCATGAACACCGACGAAGGGAGCCGCTGTGCGGCGGAACGCCGAGGACGGCCCGCGGATCCGGGAGATCCCCGTGGGGGACGAACGGTCGGGCCCGTACGGCATCGCGGCCGGTCCCGACGGGGCCCTGTGGATCACGCTCACGCACAGCGGCGGCATCGCCCGGCTCACCCCCGACGGCGACGGGGACGGCGATCTCGCGGTCTTCCCCCTGGACGCGCCGGACTGCCGGCCGGCCGTCATCACCCCGGGGCCCGACGGCGCCCTGTGGTTCACCCGGTCCCAGGACCACCGCATCGGCCGCGTCACGACCGGCGGCGAGGCCCGGTCGTACCCCGTGCCGACGCCGGAGAGCGGACCGTTCGGCATCGCCGCCGGTCCGGACGGCGCGCTGTGGTTCACGGAGATGAACGCCGGACGCGTCGGCCGGATCACGACCGGCGGCGACCTCACCGAGTTCCCGCTGCCCGTCGAGGGCGCGTTCCCCGCGGCGATCACGGCGGGGCCGGACGGGGCGCTGTGGTTCACCCTCAACCAGGCCGGCGCGATCGGTCGCATCGGCGTCGACGGCCGGGTCACCACGTACGGCCTGCCCACCGCCGGGGCCGGGCCGGTGGGGATCGCGAGCGACGGCGAGGCGCTGTGGTTCACCGAGATCGGGGCGGGCCGGATCGGCCGGATCTCGGTGGACGGCCGGATCGAGGAGTTCCCGCCGCCGGACCCGGCGGCCAGGCCCCACGCGATCGTCGCGGCCTCCGCCGGGGACTGCTGGTTCACCGAGTGGGGTGCCAACCGCATCGGGCACATCGGCGTGGACCGCGTGATCACCGGGTACGACCTGCCGTCGCCCGCCTCCGAGCCGCACGGCATCGCGGTGGGGCCGGACGGGGCGCTGTGGGCGGCGCTGGAGACGGGCGCGGTCGCGCGGCTGGTCCCGTAACCGCTCTCCGGGGGCCGCGTGGTTTTCGGCCAGGGCCGGAGAGGGGGCAGGGACGTGACCTGCCACTTCGTCATGTTCGGACATGTGTTCGATGGCTGGTTTATGGTGGGACCGGACATCGGGGACAGGGGGCCGGGCGTGACAGGAGGTGCCGAGGATGGACTTCACGCATCTGCGTGTCGCGTCCGGGTTCTCCCTGCGGTACGGCGCCTCCCACCCCGAGCGGCTGGTCGAGCGGGCCGGTGAGCGGGGGATGGGCGCGGTGGCGCTGACCGACCGGGACACCCTGGCCGGGGCCGTCCGGTTCACCAAGGCGTGCGCGCGGGCCGGGGTGCGTCCGGTGTACGGGGTCGATCTGGCCGTCGCCCCCCGGCACGGGACCGGCCGGAAACGGCTGAGAACCCCCGTGCGGGGCGGCGCCTTCGGCGACGAGTCCGCGCCCCGGGCCGTCTTCCTGGCCAGGGACGGCGCCGCGGGCTGGGCCCAGCTCTGCCGCCTGGTCACCGCCGCCCACGCGGCTGGGGGCCCGGGCGGGCAAACGCGGCCCGTGCTGCCGTGGGCCGAGCTGACGCGCGGCGGGCTCGACGGGCTCGTCGTGCTGCTCGGCCCGGAGCCCGAGCCCGGCCGGGCGCTGGCGGCGGGCCGCCCCGACCTCGCGGCCCGGCTGCTCACCCCCTGGCGGGAGCTGTTCGGCGACGCCCTGCGGCTGGAGATCGACGCCAGCGGCCCGGCGCGGACCGCCGCCCGCGCGCTGGGCCTCGCCCTGGAGCAGGGCGTCGATCCCGTCCTCACCAACGCCGTCCGCTACGCCGACCCCGGCCAGGGCCCGGTCGCGGACGTGCTGGACGCGGCCCGGCGGCTCGTTCCCATCGACCCGCGCGGCCCGCTGGACAACGGCGAACGCTGGCTGAAGGACCCGGCCGCGATGGCCTCGGCGGCGGCCGGGATCGCCGAGGCCGCCGGGCACGGGCGGTCCGTCGCGCACCGGCTGCTGGCCCGCACCGAGGAGACCGCGGCGGCCTGCCGGGTCCACCCGGCGCGCGATCTGGGCATGGGCGGTGTCCACTTCCCCGAGCCGCACCTGGCCGGCACGGCGGGCCGGACGGCGCAGCGCGCCCTGCGCTCCCGCTGCGCCGCGGGCATGGTGCTGCGCCGCTACGACCGGGACGAGAAACGCTGGCGGCGTCTGGAGGAGGAGCTGCGGACCGTCGAACGGCTCGGGTTCGCCTCCTACTTCCTCACCGTCGCGCGGGTCGTGGACGACATCCGCGCCCTGGGCATCCGGGTCTCGGCCCGCGGCTCGGGGGCCGGGTCGCTGATCAACCACCTCCTCGGCATCGCCCACGCCGACCCCGTCGAGCACGGCCTGCTGATGGAACGGTTCCTCTCCCCGCGCCGGGGCGCGCTGCCCGACATCGACGTGGACGTGGAGTCCGCCCGCCGGCTCGACGCGTACCGGGCGATCTTCGAGCGGTTCGGCGAGGAACGGGTCGCCACCCTCGCCATGCCCGAGACCTACCGGGTGCGGCACGCGATCCGGGACGTCGGGCTCGCGCTCGGCCTCGACCCGGAGGCGACGGGACGGCTGGCCAAGGCGTTCCCGCACATCCGGGCCGCCGACGCGCGCGCCGCGTTCCGGGAGCTGCCCGAGCTGCGCGGCCTCGACCCGGACGCCCACGGCGGCCCCCGGATGTGGGAGCTGGTCGAGGCCCTGGACGGGCTGCCGCGCGCGGTCGCGATGCACCCGTGCGGCGTCCTGCTCTCGGACTCCTCGCTGCGCGCCCGTACCCCCGTGGTGCCCAGCAGCGGGGAGGGCTTCGCGATGTCGCAGTTCGACAAGGAGGACGTGGAGGACCTCGGGCTGCTCAAGCTCGACGTGCTCGGGGTGCGGATGCAGTCCGCGATGGCGCACGCGGTGGACGAGGTCGAGCGGGCCACCGGGGAACGGATCGACGTGGACGCGCCGTTCGCCCCCGGGGCGGCCGGGCCGGTGGACGGGCGGACGTACGCGCTGATCCGTTCCACCGAGACGCTGGGCTGCTTCCAGATCGAGTCGCCGGGCCAGCGGGACCTCGTCGGGCGGCTCCAGCCGGCCACGTTCCACGACCTCGTGGTCGACATATCGCTCTTCCGGCCCGGCCCGGTCGGCGCCGACATGGTGCGGCCGTTCATCGAGGCCAGGCACGGCAGGCGGGTCGCCCGTTACCCCCACCGGGACCTGGAGCCCGTGCTGCGCGAGACCCATGGCGTGGTGGTCTTCCACGAGCAGGTCATCCGGATCATCGCCATCCTGACCGGCTGCGACCGGGCGCTCGCCGACGAGGCCAGGCGCGCCCTGTCGGACCGGGAGCGGCTGGGGCGGGTGCGGGCGTGGTTCGCCGAGGAGGCGTCCCGGCGCTACGACCCGGAGGTCGTCGCCCGCACCTGGGAGATCGTGGAGTCGTTCGGCAGCTTCGGCTTCTGCAAGGCGCACGCCGTCGCCTTCGCCGTGCCGACGTACCAGTCGGCCTGGCTCAAGGCCCACCACCCGGCCGCGTTCTTCGCCGGGCTGCTCACGCACGACCCCGGCATGTACCCCAAGCGGCTGCTGCTCGCGGACGCGCGGCGGCGCGGCGTCCCGGTGCTGCCGCTGGACGTGAACCGGTCCGACGCCGCCTATCGAATCGAACTGGAGTCCGAATCGGGGGTGTGGGGGATCCGCCTCGCCCTCGGCGAGGTCCACGGCATCACCGAGGCCGAGGCGGAACGGATCGCCGCCGGCCGCCCGTACGCCTCCCTCACCGACCTGATGACCCGCGCCGCCCCCTCCCGGCCCGTCGCCGAACGGCTCGCCAAGGTCGGCGCCCTGGACGCGTTCGGCGGCAACCGCCGCGACCTGCTGCTGCGCATCGCCGAGCTGCACCGGCAGCGCCGCGCCGCCCCGGGCCCCGGCTGGGGGTGCCTCCCGCTCGCGGGGGAGGGCGGCCCGCAACTCCCGCTCGGGGACGGCGAGGAGACCGCCCCCGCCGGGCTGCCCGACCTGACCGACGGGGAACGGCTCGACGCCGAGCTGGAGGCGCTGGGCATGGAGACCACCGGCCATCTCATGGCGGGCCACCGGGCGTTCCTCGACGAACTGGGCGCGCTCTCCGCCCGCCGCCTGCGCGACGCCGGGCACGGCGAGACGGTGCTGGTGGCCGGCGCGAAGGTCGCCACCCAGACCCCGCCCATCCGTTCCGGCAGGCGCGTCATCTTCGCCACCCTGGACGACGCCTCCGGCCGGGTCGCCCTGGCGTTCTTCGAGGACAGCCACGCCGCCTGCGCCCGTACCGTCTTCCACTCCTGGCTGCTGCTGGTGCGCGGCACGGTCCAGCGGCGCGGGCCGCGCACGCTGAGCGTCGTCGGCCAGGCCGCCTGGGATCTGGCGGAGCTGGCCGAGCTGCGCCGCACCGGCGGGCTCGACGCGGTCGCGGAACGGCTCGCGGGCGGCGACGGCGGGCCGGCCGGGGGGTCCGGCGGCGGGAACGACGGCGAGGAGAAGCGGGAGGAGCCCGGACCGGTGGACCGGCGGATCGAGATGTCCACCGGCTACACCCTGCATCCCTGGGCCGACCTGAAGCCTCCGGGCGACCCCGCGAAGGCGCCGCGCAAACTGTGGCACTCCAGCCCCGGGAGCGCGGGATGAACGGCGGGGTGCTGTACGTGCGCGTCGCGGGGGGCGCGGAGGACGGCGCGGCCGGGGGGCCCGTCTCTTATACACCTCTCCGATCCCCCGAGGTGGTGCGGCTTCTCGCGGTGCGCGTGCCGCGGTCGGTGCCGCCGCGACCCGGTGCGTGGCGGGTATGGCAGCGGGGGCGCGCGGGGTCCCCGGGGACTCCGTGTTGCTCTCCGGGCGGGCGGCCGGGGCCGCGTTCCTCGCCGGCGGGCCCGCCGCCGCCCTGACCGGGCTCGCGGCCCCCGCCGCCCGCGCGCTGTGCTCCTACGGCCTCGACACGGTCGGCCGGATCGCCGCCGCGCCGCCCGGGACGCTGCAACGGATCCTCGGCGCCTCCACCGCCCGCCGCGTCCACGCCCTCGCCCACGGCCTGGACCCGACACCCGTCGTCCCGGGCGCGCCACCGCGTTCGGTGGCGGCGGAGCACCGGTTCGGCCACGACGAACTCGACGCGGGCATGCGCCGGCGGGCCCTGCTCACCCTCGCCGACGAACTCGGCTACCGGCTGCGCGGCGAGGGGCAGACCGCCCGCGCGCTCACCCTGACCGTCCGCTACGCCGACCGCTCCGCCACCACCCGCCGCCGCAGGCTCCCCGAACCGACCGCGCACACTCCCGCGCTGACCGGCACGGCCTACGCCCTGCACGACGCGCTGGGCCTTCAGCGGGCCCGGGTCAGGGCGGTCGCGCTGCGCGCCGAGGAGCTGACGGAGACGGCGCGGGCGACCCGTCAGCTCTCCCTCGACCCGGGCGACGACCGCCGCCGCCGCGCGGAGGCGGCGGCCGACCGCGCCCGCCGCCGCTTCGGGCCCGGCGCGGTCGGCCCGGCCGGGAACCTGGACGTGGCGTGAGACGACCGCGCCGCGCGGGTGGCGCTCAGTCCTTGCGCCCGGTCGCGGCCACGGGGACGCCGAGGCCGATCATCGTGAGCCCACCGGCCCCGCCGACCAGGGAGAGCCGCCGGGGCGAGCGGGCGAACCAGTCCCGCGCGGTTGCCGCGACCAGTCCCCACCCGCAGTCGGAGACGACCGCGATGACGTTGAAGACCAGGCCGAGCACCAGCATCTGCGCCGTGGCATGCCCCTCGGCGCGGTCCACGAACTGCGGCAGCACGGCGGCGAAGAACACGATGGTCTTGGGGTTCGACACGCCGACCGCGAACCCCTCCCAGAAGGTGCGCGAACCGCCGTGCGCGGTCCCATCGGCGGCGAACGCGGCCCGCAGCGCGCCGCGCTCCCGCCACGCCCTGACGCCGAGATACACCAGATAGGCGGCCCCCGTCAGCTTGAGCACCGTGAAGACGAGCACGGACCGTTCCACGAGGGAGCCGATCCCCGAGGCCACGGCCACGACGAGGACGTAGGAGCCGAGCGTGTTCCCCACCACCGTGGTCAGCGCGGCGCGGCGCCCCTGCGCCAGCGCCCGCCCGACCACGAACAGCACGCTGGGGCCGGGGACCACGATCAGCAGGAACGACATGGCCGCGAAGGCGAGCAAGCGGTCGGTGGACACCATGGCGCCCATGCAAGCACGGGAAGGCCCGTCCTTCCAGGGGGAGTTCGACCCGGCCGGAACGGCGTGGGCCCGGTCAGCCCCACTGGAGCGAGCGCTTGGACAGGCCCGCCCAGAAGCCGTCGATCACGGTCCGCCGGCCGGGCAGGTCAGCCTCGCCCGCGCCCAGGCTGACGAACAGCGGCGCGAAGTGCTCGGTGCGCGGGTGCGCGATCCGGCCCGCCGGGGCGGCGTGCTCGAAGTCAAGCAGCGCGTCGATGTCCCCGCGGGCCAGGGCCTCCCACCCCCAGGCGTCGAACTCCTTCGACCAGGCCGGCGCCTCGTCCGGCCCGGTGCCCCAGGACAGCTCGCGGAGGTTGTGGGTGAAGAAGCCGCTGCCCACGATCAGCACGCCCTCGTCGCGCAGCGGCGCCAGCCCGCGGCCGAGGCGGAGCAGCCGTTCGGGGTCGAGGGTGGGCATGGAGAGCTGGAGCACCGGTATGCCGGCGTCCGGGTACATCTCGGCCAGCGGAACGTAGGCGCCGTGGTCCAGCCCCCGCGCGGGCGCCTCGTGGACCGGGGTGCCCGGCCCGGCGAGCAGGCCGCGCACCCGGTCGGCGAGCGCGGGGGCGCCGGGGGCCGGGTAGGTCACCCGGTAGTACCGCTGGGGGAACCCCCGGAAGTCGTACTCCAGCGGCACGGTGGTGGTGGCGCCCAGGGTGAGGGGGGCCGACTCCCAGTGCGCGGAGACCATGAGGATCGCCTCCGGGCGGGGCAGCTCCGCCGACCAGGCGGCGAGCTGCGCGGTCCACAGCGCGTCGTCGGCCAGCGGCGGCGCGCCGTGGCTCAGGTACAGGACGGGCATGCGGTCGCTCACGGCGGTCCCTCTCCTCTTTTCCGGCCCCCCGGTTGTCCTGTTCCCCCTGGTTCTCCTTCCGGTCGGTCGCGCCGGTCAGTCGCGGAGCAGCAGGACGACGGTGGCGGCCACCACGGCGAGCGCGAGGGCGGCCGGGCCGAGGGCGGGGCGGTAGGAGGCCAGCCGCGCCGGGACGGGGACGAACGTGTCGGCCGCGTACCGTCCCGGGCCGGTCAGCGCGAGGGCGGCGGCGCCCAGGCCGTACAGCAGGGGCATCTCGATGCCCTCCGGGGCGAAGAACCCGCCCTCCCAGTGCACGGCCACCGCGGCGTTGATCATCGTGCCGAGGACCGCGGCGGCGGCGAGCGGGGTGAGGAGGCCGAGGGCCAGGGCGAGGCCGCCGAAGGTCTCCGACAGGCCCGCGATCAGGGCCATGGTCCGGCCGGACGGATAGCCGAAGAACTCGAAGGACTCCCCGGTGGCGTCGAGCCCGGGACCGTCGAACCAGCCGAAAAGCTTCTGGGTGCCGTGCGCCGCCATCGGCAGGCCGAGGGTGAGGCGCAGGAGCAGCAGGCCGATGTCGGCGGCGGGATACGCGGGAGTGGTGGGCGACGGGGATCTCATGACGGCTCTCCGACCGGGAATCGTTCGTGGGAATGTGCGGGACGATGCCGACCGTACCCAGTCATTCGAATTTGAACAACTGCTTATGATGGAGGCATGGTGGAGACTCGATGGCTGGACGAGGGAGAATTGGCGGCCTGGACGGCGTTCCTGGAGGCCAGCCATCGGGTGTTCCGCGCCGTCGAGCAGCAGCTCAAGCAGGACGCCGGACTCTCCCACCCGCAGTACGAGATCCTGGTGAAGCTCGCCGTGGCGGGCGGCGCCGGGCTGCGGATGACCGAGCTGGCCGAATCCCTGATCACGTCGAAGAGCGGACTGACCTACCAGGTCGGGCAGTTGGAGAAGCGCGGCCTGGTCACGCGGGACGCCTGCCTGTCGGACGACCGGGGCGTCAGCGCCCATCTGACGGAGGCGGGCGCCGTCGCGCTCCGCGAGGCGGCGCCGGGCCATGTCGCGCGGGTCCGCGAGGCCCTGATCGACGTCCTGGACCGGGACCGGCTCGCGGTGCTGGCCGACGCCCTGACCGAGGTCGCCGCCCGCCTGCGCGACACCGGCACCTGACCGGCGGGCCGTTCGCCGATTTTTTCCGGCACGGGAACGTTTGCGGCGTGGTTTCCGGCGCAGACGAGAACGTGGCCCCTGGCGCGGGCCCGGTGGAGGGAGAGGAGTGTGACCGGCTTGGCGAAGCCACGACCGCGGTCCAGGCCGTACGCCGTCACCTCGCTGCCCACCGGCACCACCATCGACAACTCATGGCCCCGGTCCGCCCCCCGTTCGCCCGGCGCGCTGCGGCAGAATCAGCCGGGTGAACCGGATGCAGGTCTTCCTCGATCCCCACTCGCCCGTGGCGCCCTTCGAGCAGCTTCGCGCCCAGATCGCCGAGCAGGCGCGGTCCGGCGCGCTGCCGGTCGGGCACCGGCTGCCGACCGTCCGGGGCCTCGCCGGGGAGCTGGGCCTGGCGCCCAACACCGTGGCCAAGGCGTACCGGGCGCTGGAGGCGGACGGGGTCGTGGAGACGAAGGGCCGCAACGGGACCTTCGTCGCCACGGCGAGGGACGCCGCCGCACGGGAGGCAGCGGCGGCGGCCCAGGAGTACGCCCGGCGCGCGCGCAGACTCGGCCTGGACCGCGCAACGGCACTGGCCGCGGTCCAGGACGCGCTCCGGGCTGTCTTCTCGGATACGGACTCGGATACGGACTCGGATACGGACTCGGATTCGGATACGGATTCGGATACGGCTGCGGGCGCGACTCCGCGTACGGCCGCGGAGACAGCCGCGGACTAGGCCCGGCGGGCCGCTCCGCCGCCCCACAGCCACGCCGTCGTGTCCGGCGGGAGCTGGCCACCGATCAGCCGGTCACTGGAGAGCAGCACGCCCCAGTTCCTCGGCAGGGCGAACGGCCGGTCCGACAGGTTCACCACGCAGCGCAGCACGGGCGAGCGCTCGAAGGCCAGCACCCCCTCGGGGGCGTCCAGCCAGCGCAGCGTCTCGGTGGCGAATCCGGGCTGTTCCCGGCGGAGCCGGAGCGCCGAGCGGTACAGCTCCAGCGTCGATCCCGGGGTGCCGGACTGCGTCTGCGCCGTGACCGCCTCCCACGCGGCCGGCTGCGGAAGCCACGGCTTGCTGCCCCTGGGGCCGAAGCCGAACGGGCTGTCGGACCCGGACCACGGCAGCGGCACCCGGCAGCCGTCGCGCCCGCGCACCGTGTGCGCCGAACGCTCCCAGGTGGGGTCGCGCAGCGCCTCCTCCGGCAGGTCCTCGACCTCGTTCAGGCCGAGTTCCTCGCCCTGATACATGTACGCGCCGCCCGGCAGCGCCAGCATCAGCAGCGCCGCGGCCCGCGCCCGGCGCAGGCCCAGCTCCAGGTCGGCGGGCCCGCCGTCCACGTCGTGCTCGCGGGTGTGGGTGATCTTGCGCCCGTACCGGGTCACGTGCCGGGGCACGTCGTGGTTGGAGAGCACCCAGGTCGGGGGCGCGCCGACCTCGGCGAGCGAGGTGACGCATCGATCGATCACCGCGCGTAGCTCCTCGTGGTCCCACGCGGCCTTGAGGAACGGGAAGTTGAACGCCGTGTGCAACTCGTCCTGCCGCACGTACAGCGGCAGCCGATCGTCGCGCACGTGCGCCTCGGCGACGAACAGCCGGTCGTCCGCGTACGTGTCGGCGATCTTCCGCCACGAACGGTAGATCTCGTGCACGTCGTCCTGGTCCCAGTGCGGGTGGTCGGCCCGGCGCCGCTCGTGGTCGAACAGGGCGTGCTCCGGGATGCCCAGGTCGGGCAGGTCCGGGTGCTTGATCAGGCCGTGGGCCACGTCGACGCGGAACCCGTCCACACCCCGGTCGAACCAGAAGCGCAGGATGGACTCGAACTCGGCGCGGACCTCGCGGCTCGCCCAGTTGAGGTCCGGCTGCTCCGAGGCGAACAGGTGCAGATACCACTGGCCCGGCGTGCCGTCCGGCTCGGTGACCCGCGTCCAGGCACGGCCGCCGAAGCGGCTGCGCCAGTCGTTGGGCGGCAGCGAACCGTCCGGGCCCCGGCCGTCCCGGAAGACGAACCGGTCGCGCTCGGGCGAACCGGCCGGCGCCTCCAGCGCCTCCAGGAACCAGTGGTGCTGATTCGAGGTGTGGTTCGGCACGATGTCGAGGACGACGCGCATACCGAGGGCGTGGGCCTCGGCGATCATCTCCTCGGCCTCGGACAGCGTCCCGAACGACGGGTCGATGGAACGGTAGTCGGCCACGTCGTAGCCGCCGTCCGCCATCGGGGAGGGGTACCACGGATTGATCCAGACGGCATCGACCCCCAGCTCCCGGAGGTAGGGAAGCCGGGCACGCAGCCCGGCGATGTCACCGATGCCGTCGCCGTTGCCGTCGGCGAAACTGCGGATGTAGACCTGATAGACAACGGCGGTGCGCCACCAGGGTGCGGCCGTGTTCTCGTGAATGCGGGTGCGGGGCACGTATCTTCCATTCCTCTTGCGAGTTGACCCTGGAAAATGCGCGGTTCTAGCGGCTCACCGCGCAGTAGTGCGGTCGTGCTGGTCCGGTTCAGGTCCCGGCCGTGGTGAGGGGTGTCGGTGTTGCGGACGCGCGACGCGGGCCGCGCCGGTGGTGCCACGCACGACGAGGCGTGTGGGCACCACCACCCGGGTGGGCTCCTCGCTCGCCCCGGACAACGCGTCCAGGATCTGGCGGGCGAGCAACTCTCCCTGGTGGGCTACTGGTTGGGCGATGGTCGTCAGGTCGAGCAGCTCGGCCGTCTCGTGGTTGTCGAAACCGATCACGGAGACGTCGTCGGGCGCTTTCAGACCCATCCGGTTCAGCGTGCGCAGCGCGCCGAACGCCATCTGATCCGATTCCGCGAACACCGCCGTCGGCGGGTCGGGGAGGCTGAGGAGCTGCGCCATGGCGGACGCGCCCTCCTCGATGCCGAAGTACCCCGGGGCTTCGAGGTCCGGGTCGTACGGAATGCCCGCCTGCGCCAGGACCGTGCGGTACGCGTGCTGCCGCACGATCGGCGTCGTGAAACCGCGGGGGTCGCCCAGGGCGCCGGTGATCATCCCGATACGCCGGTGCCCGAGGTTGATGAGGTGGCGGACTGCCGTGCTCGCCCCCTCCGCGTTGTCGATGGAGACGTGCCAGCAGCCGGGTATGCGGGTGCCGAGCACGGCGACCGGCACTTCCATCGACACCAGCGCCTCGCACTCCGCCGCCGACAGCGGCAGGTTGAGCACGATCAGCGCGTCCACGCGGCGGCGTAACGGCATGCGCGCGAAGAAGCGCTCGTGCACACGCTCGTCGCCGAGGTTGTACAGCAGGAGATCGTGGTCGTTGGCGCGCAGCACCGAGTCGATGCCGGCGACGACCTGGCTGTAGAACCACCGGTTGACGAACGGCAGGACGACGCCCACCGTTCCGGTCCGGCCGGAGGCGAGGGAGGAGGCATGCGGGGAGATCGAGTACTGCAACTCCTCCGCCGCGCGCAGCACCCGTTCCCGGGTCGCTTCCGAGACGTTCGGCAACCCGCGCAGAGCACGGGAGACGGTCGCGGTCGAGACATCCGCGCGCCGGGCGACATCGATGATGCTGGCGGCCATAACCCTCCGATCACGGCAGTGCGCCGAACGTACTGCCGATCCCGGAGGTAATGCAATCGTTTACATGAAAAGATCTTGGGATCTCGCCGATTTCGTACGGCAGTTGAGGGTCTTGACAGCGAAGTGCCAGGTCAGCGGGGCTGAAACGGATGATGTAAACGTGTACATGAAAAGATCGTCCGGTTCCTGCCCGCCCCCGTGCGGGCAGGAACCGGACGATCGGGGCCGGCCCAACGGACCGGTCAGCGGGCGAGCTTGCCCAGCGCGGCGCGCATCGTGACGCGGAAGTCGGCCACCGGGGCATGCGCCAGGTCGCCCATCTGCCCCCAGTCGACCAGCGTCACCCGGGTGCCGTCCCGGCCGATGCCGAACAGCTCGACGTCCATGCCCGCCTCCGGCGGCGCGGTGTGCACGCCGACGATGCGGGCGCCGTCCGTGCCGCGCACGGAGACCGTGCCGTAGTCGTCCCAGGCGGCGGCCGAACCGGGGTTCTCCCGCAGCCAGTCGGCGGCGCAGTCCGCCGCCGCCTCGTGCAGCGTGTCGGCCAGCTCGGCCGCCTCCGCCGCGTCGCCGGTCTCGACGATCACCTGGACCGCGCCGGTGTCGAGGTCGGTGCGGAACTCCCGGTGCCACGCGCCGTCGGCCGGCAGTTCCTCGCCGAAGCAGAAGACCGGCGTCTCCGGCAGACCGGCGGCCGGGCTGTCGGCGACCCAGCCGCCGTCGTGCGGCGGCAGTTGTGAGGCGCTCAGGAACGCCGCCGTGGCGACCCGGGCACCGGCCCGCTCCGGCGCCGCGGACGCCTGGGCCGCCCCCACGGCCGGGACGGCCAGCGCACAGGCGGCGGTGATGGCGGCGGCCACCGCGGAACGGCGGCCGAAAGCGGTGAACTTCATGGGGTCCCCCCTGGGACTCGGTGCGGTTGCGTCCGGTGACGAGCCTGCGGACGACGGCGGCGCCGAGGCAACGGTTCCGCGCCGATCAGGGACGCGGGAACGTTCGCGGTTGGTCTGACGTGCGACGATGCGGTATCCCTGGAACGCGGGACGGGGACTTCCATCGACACCAGCGCCTCGCACTCCGCCGCCGACAGCGGCAGGTTGAGCACGATCAGCGCGTCCACGCGGCGGCGTAACGGCATGCGCAACACGCCTGAGTGACCGTGTCGACCAGTTATTCCGATGAACGCTCGCACCATCCGTATTTTTTCGCAAGCAGACAACGACATAGGAGATTTCTGCTTGTCACTTGGCCTCAAAGATGTGTGTAAGAAACAGGGCCCCCGCCCTGCCGTTCGCCGTCACCGCCGACGAACCGCTTGCCCTGCGCGTCGAGGCCGCCACCGCGCGCTGCGACTGCGCCTGGTACATCGAGCTGGACTGGAGCGCCGGCGACGAGCGCGGCACCGTGCGCGTGGACGACGACGGCGACCCGTTCCGTACCAGCGGCGGCGGCGCGGGCGCCGCCACGCCCTACTTCTTCGCCATGGACACGGAAAGCTGGCAGGGCGCATGAGGGAGGATGCGTGGTATGAGCAATCTTGACCTGAAGCCCGCGCCCACCGAGTGCGGCGGCGCCGCCCGCACCGGGCCGGTCCGCGACCTGATCGCGGGCCGCGAGGTGACCCTCGGCGAAAGCACCCTCGTCCGCCGGCTGCTGCCCACGCTCGGCCGCCGGATGGTCGGCGCCTGGTGCTTTGTCGACAACTACGGCCCCGACGACATCGCCGACGAGCCGGGCATGCAGGTCCCGCCCCACCCGCACATCGGCCTCCAGACCGTGAGCTGGCTGCACGCGGGGGAGGTGCTGCACCGCGACAGCGTCGGCAGCCTCCAACTGGTCCGCCCGCGCGAGCTGGGCCTGATGACCTCGGGCCGGGCCATCGCCCACTCCGAGGAGTCCCCGCGCCCGCACACCAACGCGCCGATCCTGCACGGCACCCAGCTCTGGGTCGCGCTCCCCGACGAGCACCGGAACACCGCCCCCGCGTTCGAGCACCACGCCGTGCTGCCCGGGGTCGCCGGGGGCAACGGCCTGCGCGCCACCGTCATCCTCGGCTCCCTCGACGGCGCCACCTCGCCCGGCACCACGTACAGCCCGCTGGTCGGCGCGGATGTCACCGCCGCCGCCGGAACCGACGCCCGGCTGCCCGTCGAGGAGGACTTCGAGTACGCCGCGCTCGCCATGTCCGGCGAGGCCGTGGTGGACGGCGTCCCGCTCCCCGTCGGCTCGCTGCTCTACCTCGGCTGCGGTCGCCGCGAACTCCCGGTCCGCGCCGACACGGACGCCTCGTTCATGCTGCTGGGCGGGGTCCCGTTCGAGGAGAAGATCATCATGTGGTGGAACTTCGTCGCCCGGACCGGCGAGGAGATCGCCGCCGCCCGCGAGGCATGGGCCACGGGCGACCGCTTCGGCGAGGTCCACGGCTACGAAGGCACCCGCCTCCCCGCCCCGGCCCTCCCCGCTTTGCCCCTCAAGCCGCGCGGTCGCGCGCGCTGACCTGGTTTTTTGTGCCCGAAGAGATGAGGCCCCGGCTCCGTCGCCCCAGTGCGGAGTCGGGCCGCCCGGAGGATCCGGTGGGCTCTCGTCCGCTGCGTACTCT
Source organism: Streptomyces specialis (assembly GCF_001493375.1). Taxonomy (GTDB): domain Bacteria; phylum Actinomycetota; class Actinomycetes; order Streptomycetales; family Streptomycetaceae; genus Streptomyces; species Streptomyces specialis. The sequence continues at coordinate 455,451 of NZ_LN929893.1, read as the reverse complement.
GACGGGGCGCGAGTCGCGGGTCCGGCCTTCTGTCGGCACGTCTGGCAGTCCTTGTGCTGACTCAATGCTGACTCAATGCTGACTTTCCTGACGGGGTATCAGGAGGGCCAGCCGGAATGAGGGGCTTACCGTACGGCGCTCCCGCCCGGTCAGCCGGGACGAATGGCCTTCGCCGCGGTCCTGGGCGGCATCTGTTGCCGAGGGCGGGCGGCGAGCCGGCCACGCGGACGGAGTCCGCGTGCGGCGCCGGTGAACGAAGCGGTCGATAGATCGGAGGGGGCGCCGGATACGGGCCAGGCGTCGGCAGCGACGTGGTCGGGTTCGCGCCGCCGGCCGCGCCGCGTCTTTTACTGTTGACAGATTGCCGGGAAAATCCCTGCTCATTGAGGGTGCGACCGCATAGGCCCCGGCTTTCGCCCTTGTGCCGTGCGGCCGGCGCTTCTAGCGTTCTGCTCGCTCGCCGACCGTGTGTACGAGAGGGCGGTGAGCGGCATTTCGTAGCACGGAATGGCGAATTGCCGGCGTTCCGCCGTGTCTCTTCGACTGACGCGTCTTCTCGCGGTCAGCCCCCCACTCATTGGAGAAGTCTCGTGCGCATCAAACGGTACCTGATCGCGTTGTGCGGAGTCCTCCTCGCAACGCTCGCCGGCGTTGTCCCGGCGTCGGCCGACGCCCCGAAGCCGGGCGCCCCGCAGCCGATCATCGGCGGCGGCTTCGCCTCGGAGGGCCCCTGGGCCGTGGCCATCATGGTCAACGGCCAGCAGAACTGCTCCGGGACGATCATCGCCCCCCGGTACGTGCTGACCGCGCGGCACTGCGCGAACGCCGGCAACACGTTCCTGATAGGAAGCACCGACCGCAACGCGGGCCAGGTGCGCCGCCCGGTACGTGCCATCGCGCATCCCTCGGCCGACATCATCCTGTACGAGCTGGACTCACCGGTCACCACCACCTACGCCGCGCTGACCACGACCCAGCCCTCCGTCGGCAGCACGGAGCAGGTGTACGGGTTCGGCCGCACGGAGTCGGCGCGTGACTCCCGCTACCTCAAGGTGGCGTCCATGAGGATCACCCGAGTCTCCTCCGCCTACATCGACGCCACGCGGATCAACGGCTACACCGGGCCCGGGGACTCCGGCGGGCCCGTCTTCCAGAACGGCCGGCTGATCGGCGTCCACTCCTACGGCGACACGTCGGCGGGCACGTCAGGACACGTCAACGTCTTCACCTACCGCCAGTGGATCCTGTCCAACTCCGGACAGCTCGCGACGACGACGGCGGCGGCCTGACGCGGTGATGGGCCGTCCGCCCGGCCCGGTGGCCGCGGGAACGGCCCGTCACCATTCCCAGTGAATCGCGTAACGGCCAGGGCTCGCCTGGGAGGCGGCGAATTGAACCCCGTGCGCCCCGTCGAGGGAAAGGTCACCGCCGCGCACTGCCTCGGTCTCGCTGTGAAAGGTCCATCTGCAGCGCGCGGGCACCGCGTCCTCGTGGAACTGAATCTCCGCGAAGTACTCGTGGACGGGAAAGGCGAGTTTCCGCTCGAATCGCGTCGACCGGGCCGAGGCGGGCGTGTACAGCACTTCGTATTCCACCATGATGACGTCGCCGCGGGTCAGCTCGCGGTCGAATTCCAGGGAGGCGATCACATAGCCCTGTTCGGGAAAATAGCTCGCCGACCGCACGGAACAGTGCCGCAGCGGACGGAGCAGGGGGCGCCGCGCCTGCGGGTCGTCCGGCGCGAGCACCACCGGGAACCGGGACACCCCGGACCGCGTGGCCCTCAGCACGAGCCGCACCCGCATGGACTGTTCGCTGCGCTGCGGCCCGAGCGTCGCGAAGTCGTGGTGGCTCAGCCGCACGAGGAACTCGTCGTCGGCGTTCACGTCCCGCAGCAGGGACGGGATCTGCGGGTCCGCAGGCCACATCGTCTCGGCGGGGACCCGCCGTTGCCCTTGGGGGCCCGGCCCGCGAAGCCGCCGTGGCCCCAGCGCCGAGGTCAGCGATCCGCTCGGCATCGCGAGGATGTCCTCCAGCACCGCCAGGGCGACCAGGGACTCCCGGCGCTCCGGCCTGCGCTGCCCGGTCTGCCAGAGGCTCAGGGTGGACACGCTCAGCGCGTGCCCCCGCTGCGCCAGCCGGTGCCGGACGCGCTCCAGCCCGAGTCCGCTGCGGCTTATCGCCGCCCGCAGCACGGAAGCGAAATCCTGGTCCCCCTCCGGCGCGTGGCCCGGCATGTCCTACCTCCGCCCTGTCGGTGTCGGCCGGACAGGCTAATCAGCGCGACCGGCCCCCCGCCATACCGCGCGGGCGGAAACGATCGCTCTTCCCGCGGCGGCCAAGGAACGGCGCTGCGCCTGTCACCCGGTGCGCATCACAGGGGTGCGCGGCACCGGATCGACGCCACCGCTCCGCCTGGACGCGGGCGCTGGCCCGGTCCGCCCGGGCGCCACGGGGCACGCTCGACGAAGCCTCCGTGGCCGCCGGCCGCCCCGGAACGATGTGCCGGTGAGGATGGTCGACCCGCCACCCACCGACGAGAGCAGGGCGCCCGCCCGCGGCCCGTGAGGGCCGCGCGGGGCGCCGCCGCAGAACACGTCACTGTCAGGCACGTACCGCACTGTTGGGCACGTACCGCGGGCCGCACAGCCGGCGGGCCGCGGACCACCGAAAGGCAATCCCCATGCACCGCCCTTCCCTGAAACTCCGGGCCCGGGCCGCACTCCTGGCCGGAAGCGCCGCCGCGACGGCCCTCGGTCTCGCCGCGCGTGTTATAGCCGCCACTCCGTCGGCAGCGCCAGGTGTGTATAACGTCGAGCCGGCGGGGCTGTGCCCCAGGCCGATAGCCGCCGTGATGGTCGACTTCACCGACGCCCCGATCGAGAACCCCGACGAGCTGCGCGCCCGCATGGAGGACCTGTTCTTCGGTCCGGAGGGTCTCGCGCCGTACTACGGCGAGGCGAGCGACGGGCAGCTCACCTTCGTTCCGCTGGAGGGCCGGCCCGAGGTGCTGGGGCCCGTCGGCCTCGACCTGGCGAACACCTGCGACGCGGGCGCCATCAACAGCGGCACCCGCCAGGCCCTCGCCGCGCAGGGCATCCCCGAGGAGGACTACGCCCACCTCTCGATCTGGTTCCGCGCCGACTGCGGCTGGGGCGGACTGGGACAGCAGCCGGGGAGCACCACCTGGATGCCCACCGGCGGCGGCACCAGCGCCCTGATCCACGAACTGGGCCACAACCTCGGCTTCCGCCACCTGAGCGCCGTGACCTGCGACCCCGGGACCCTGGACAACTGCTCCGACGCGGGCTATCGGGGCTCCTCGCCCATGGGCGGAGGCGGCGCCGGCAGCGGCCTGTCCGCCCCCGAACTGCTGCACATGGGCTGGGTCCCCCAGGCCCGGCACGTCACCACCACCGCCGCCGGCACCTACACCCTGCGGGCCCTGCACGCCCCCGCGCAGGCCGAGGGCACCCGCGTCCTGGAGATTCCCCGCAACGACGAGGGCGACCGGCTCGTGGTCGCCTACCGCGCCAACGGTCAGACCCTCGACGTGGACGCCGACACGGGCGTCCAGCTCCACCTCACCCGGCCGGACGCCTACCACCCCTCCCAGGTCGTCGACCCCACGCCCGAGAGCAACGAGAACGACAGCAACGGCCTGGTCCCCGGCGCCAGCGTCACCGACCACACCAGCGGCATCACCGTCGAGACCGTCTCCACCGACGGCGACACCGCCACCATCCGGATCACCGGCGGCACGGAATCCCCTGCCGCCGGTGATCCGGATCACGGGATAAACAAACAAGACACAGATGCGACATACATCGTCTTTCTCCTGTGCACATCAGGGCCCCCCCCAGGCCCACTCTAGCCTCCTCGACTGCAGCGTCAGATATGTCTAAGACGCCGGTCGCGGACCCCACCGGCGACGACGGCCCCGCCGCCGACCCCTCCGGCAGCGAAGGCGACGCGGGCCTCTCACCGGCGGGGGAAACGGCCGACAGCGCGGCCCCGGACGCCGATCTGGCCACCACCGGCGGCGACGGCGACGGCCTGACCGCACTCGCCGCCACCGCGGCCATCCTGCTGGCCGCCGGCGCCGCCACCCTGGGCGTCCCCCGCCGCCGCAACGCCAGGAGCCGTACCACCGCCTGACACCCCCACAAGGGGAGAACCCCGGCGCACGGCCGGCCCGGCCCCACGACGGCCCGGTCGCACGCCGCGGCCCGCGCCCGGCGCTGCCCGCCCAGGCGAGGAAGCGCACGGGCCGGGCACCCGGCCCAGCCGGGCGAGCCGCCACCGCGGCTCGCCCGGCTGTGGTCGAGCGCGGGGCGGATGCCCATCTCCGCGGTTTCCCTTCCTGCGGCGAGGTGCTGGCTGCGGGTGTTTCAGCCGATCGTGCAGGTGAGTCTGTGTGGCCGGAGGCTGTCCGGAACACGGCGAAGCGGCTACCGCGCAGCCGCGAGATCAGTTGCCGAAGACGGCGGATTCTGCCCCTGGCCGTAGGGCCGTGACTGCCCGCCGGGCCGCGACGAGGTCCGTGTCCGCTCCTGGGCCGGGTCTCCGGACCGAGGCGCAGCGAGGTGGCCATCGCGCAGGTCTGCGCGAACGCCTTCCCCCCACGCGGATCCGTGGACCGCCAGGTCGGGCATGGCACCGACGGATTCCGCGCTCACCAGGCCGTTCCAGGTTCCGGCGGGCCGCCGTTGTGCGCCCGCGGCCGGCGCGCAGCGCTCCGGCTCCGTCCAGTCCGCTCGTCCGGGAGGCAGAAATGTTCGAGAAGTCGTCGCGTCCGCAGCGGGAGGGAATACGCCCCGCCGCGGGTGCCGTCTGTTCACTGGCGGTGCGCTGCGCCGAGGCCGAGCACGCGCTGCGGGCGGCGTGCATCGGAGACGTGGCCGAGCACGGGCGGTACATCGAGGACCGCGACGTGCTGTGGATCGAGCACGCCACGGGCGCGGAGGGCTGTGACCTGCTGCTGCTGGGGAACGTCTCGGGCGACGGCGCCCCGCCCCCCGAGGTGGTGGTGTGGACCTCGCCGGAGGCCGGGGCCGTTCCCACCTCGCACGCGGACGGAAGCGGCTGCGCGGCGGCAGCGGCGCGCGGCGGCCTGCTCTACGTCCGTGCCTGCGGGCCCGGCTCGGCCACGGGCTGCGAGGAGCCGGCTGTTCCCTAGCCGATCGATTGGACATTCGGTCCGGCTCTCGCCGGTCGCGGTCACCAGGGCAGGGGCTGGCGGTCGTAGAAGAGACCGCCGGTGGTGGTTGCGTCGTCGGGGAGGGTGGCCAGCCAGACGGGGGTGTCGGCGCCTTGTTCGGGAGGGCGGGGCGCCCCGGGGCCGCCCATGTCGGCCCTTACCCAGCCGGGGGATGCGGCGTTGACGAGGATGCCGGTGCCGGTGAGGTCTGCGGCCAGGAAGCGGGTCATGGCGTTGAGCGCGGCCTTGGAGACGCGGTACGCGGGTTCGCTGCCGCTGGTCATCAGGCTGAGGGAGCCGAGGTTGCTGGAGACCTTGACGATGCGACCGTAGCCGGCGCTCCTCATATGGGGAACCACCGCGTCAGCCAGGCGCCAGGCACCGAGGAGGTCGACTTCCAGGGGGCGGTCAGAGTTTCCATACTGCGGCCCCGACGTCCTGGCACTTGTCCATCAACTCCATGCTGAGCACGACGTCCTCAACCAGCCCACCCAGGCAAACACCGCCCGCCGCCTTGCCACCCTCACCATCACGCCGTGGCTCCTGCACGCCGCTACCGCCGACAAGATCGTCATCCTCGGCCACCTCACCGGCAGCGCTGCCGACTCCCCCGACCCCGCGCCTTCTGGCAGGCCCGACCCGCCTTCCTCCGCCTCGTGCCGTACTTCCACCAAGTGCACCGGGCCGGCCTGGGCCACGTCCCCGAAACCATGAGCACCACCTACCGCACACTCTTGGCGCACTGCCCCGCACCTGGCATGTAACGCCGAACACGTTGCTTCCGCCCGCCGGGTGTCCGGACGCAACGCGTCCGGCACCGCCTGTGAGGCGGACCGGTCGTGTCCGTCGATCAGCTCTTCCCGGTGTGACGACATCGTGTGCGGACGGCAGCGGTCTGTGCGGCGACCTCCGGTTCGTCCCCGGTAGTGGGCGGTTCCGTGCTTACGGCGTCATCGGTCGCATGTGCTGGGTCTTCGCCTCCCAGCTCGTCGTCCAGCTCGGCCGCGTCACGATCGTCGACCTGGACGCGGGACTCAGCCCGAGCCGCCCGGGGCTCAGGCCGGGGGCATGACCGAAGTAACGCCACTTGGGCCTGTCACGTGCCACGCGGAAGCCTTTCTAGGCGGGGGCGTCGTCCCGTGAGGGGTGCGAAGCCGCGGCGCGGTGGCCGGTGAGGTGGTCCTGCAGTTCGCGGTGCCGGAACTGGTAGCCGACGCCCGCGATCCGCACCAGGCCCGCCTCCTCGCACCAGTCGAGGAACCGGCCCAGCCGCCAGGGCAGCCACCGGCCGGAGCCCTTCCGCGTCCCGGTCAGGAAACCGGCGTAGCGCAGGCCGACCAGGCCACCAGGCATGCCTGTCCCGAAGGCGAACGCGAACCCGAAGGCTGATCCGAACGCGAACCCGGAGGGGCGCCCGACGACCAGCGTGACCACCAGGCCGAACGCCAGCCCGGCCGCGACGGTCACCGCTGCTCCGGCGAGCAGGTCGTTCCGCAGAATGTCCCGGGGCCTCACGGCGCCCACGGCCCCGGAGGTCCCCAGGCTGACCACGAGCCCGACCGCGGCCCCCAGCGTGAGGCCGGAGGCCAGGCCGATCACCGGACCGAAGCCGAGCCCGAACGCGGTGCCGAACGCCAGACCGGTCAGGACACCCGAGGCGATCCCGGGGCCGAGGTTACGCCGTTCGGCGGAGGCATTCCGCCGCCGCAGATACATCCGGCCCGGCTCCGGCCAGAGGGCGCGCCAGGACGCGCAGGACAAGAGCACCGCCAGCGCGGTGGCCACGACCAGGCCGACGAGCCGACTCCGGGTGTCGAGGGGGGCCAGGCTGAGCGGGACCGCGCAACCGGCCAGCCACACCACCACGGGCACGACGGCGCTCACGGCCCGGCCGCGGCGACCGGCGAGCGGCCACAGCTCGTGGAGCACGATGTCGGTGCCCGGCAGCGCCCGCCCGGCGAGCGAGCGGCCGGTGGCGCCGTCGCCGTCGAGATAGCGGGCCAGCACCGACAGCCAGGCGCGGATCTGGTCGGGGGTCCAGTCGGCGCCGCTGGGTGGCGGACAGGCCGCGGTCGCCGCGGGCACGAACAGATCCAACAGGTGATCGCGCACCGCGTCCGGGGTGTCCACGGCCGGGGCCAGGAGAGTGTCGGGATGGCGCGCGAACGCGCCGCCGGGGTGACGCTGCTCGTGGACGCCGGCGGCCAGCGTCAGCCGCCACGGCGTGGCCAGCCCGGTGGCGAGCGGCCCGGTGGGGTCGGCGGCGAGGCGATCGAGCACATTCCGCCAGCGCGCCGGGTCATTGACCCGGTCGGCCAGGAATCGCCGCACGGTGACGGCGTCGAGCGGGGTGATCTCGACCCGGGCGGCGTCGTGCGCCCACACCCGCAGCGCTTCCAGCGCGGAGTAGGGGCCGCTGCGGCAGGTGACGATCAACTGGGCTTTCCGCACACCCTGGTGATAGGCGTTCAGCGCCTCCAGCGCGCGGGCGGCCCGGGAGCCGTAGCCCGGCTCGGGGTCGGCGTCCATCTCGTCCAGGCCGTCAAGCACCGGGAGCACGCGCCGGTCCTTGACCAGCGCGTCGGCCGCCGCCCGGGTCAGGCGGTACGTCTCCACCAGATGATGGGCCACGAACTCCTCCAGCGGCATGCCGGGATCCCACGAAGCCGGTGACAGGCGCACCGGAACCGGATCCCCGGCCGAGCGCTGTTCGACAAGCAGCAGCATGATCCGCAGGGCGAGAACGGTCTTGCCCGCGCCCGGCGCGCCGGTGATGACCAGCCGCCCCGGGCGCAACCGCCGGTAGTAGTCCGCGACCTCCTCCAGCCGACCGTACGGAGCGGCACCGGCCGCGTCGTGCGCGGGCGCGGGGTGGTGGACGAACGGGACATCGATGGCGCGGTCGCTTCCCCCGAGCAACTGTCGCCACGCCGCGCGCTCCGCGGCGAGCACCTCCACGGCCAGACGGTCGGCCACCTCCCTCGTCCCGGTGTCCTGCCAGCGCCCCGCCCGGACCGCCAGCCGTCCCGACCACACGCTCAGCGCCAGCGAGGCGAGCCCCACGACCAGTCTCCTATCCGCCCCCGGCAGCGCGGGCTCCCCCAGAACGGCCGCCGTGGCCAACAACACCACCGCGACCGACCCGAACATCACTGCCTGTTCGCGTCCGCCCCTCATCCCCACCCGCCGTCCCGCACGGAGATCGCTTCGCGACCCCCGCCCATCCGGTCATCACTCCCCGTACAGCGCTCTGGAGGCGACCCTACGCATTCCCGCGCACCCCCCGGGGGCGTTGTCGCTCCCCGGTCACCCGAAGGTGAGTGGCGCCACTCCCTCGCGGCGGAGATGAGCATGGGCGCGGCGGGCGGCGAGGGCTCGTGGGGGCCGCTCGTGGGTGCCGGGGACGTCAGGTGCGGACCTGGCGGGTGAAGCGGCGCAGGGTGAGGTGGCCGAGGGCGGCGGTGCCGGTGGTGAGGGCCGTGAGGTAGGCCCAGGTCGGCATGTGGCCGACGGCGGGTGTCAGGTTCGCGCGCAGGCCCTCGCTCATGTACACGAGCGGGTTGGCGAGCGTGAGGACCTGGACCCAGCCGAGCGGGTCCAGCGCGGCCCACGGGTAGTAGACGCAGCCCAGCATCGTGGCGGCGGCCAGGAGCAGGCCGAGCAGTGCCCCGAAGGCGGAGGCGTCGATCACCGTGCCGAGCAGCAGCCCGAGCGTGGACGCGAGCAGCGCGCTGAGGACGAGGGTGACGACGAGCAGCGGCCAGTTGTCCACCTGGGCCCGGGGCGCGGCGCCCGGCGCGTGGACGAGCCACACGATCGGGACGACGACGAGGGACGACAGCAGGCCGAAGACCGCGGACGAGGTGATCTTCTGGAGGCCGAGGGCCCAGAGCGGCAGCGGGGCCAGGGCGCGGTCGGCGATCTCGCGGCCGGGACCGAGTTCGGCGGCCAGCGGCCCGGTCACGGACATGATGCTCTGGAGCATCAGGGTGCCGGCCATCAGACCGGGCAGCAGGATCGTGGAGAACGTGGGGAAGGACGTCGTTCCGCCGGGTCCGCCGCCGATGCCGGGCATCACGTACGCGAAGGCGAAGGTGAAGAGCAGCGGCTGAAGACCCACCTGCACGAGGAGGGCCGGAACGTTGCGGCTCAGGACCCGCAGGTCGTACACACACGCCGCTCACGACGAAGAGCACAGGTTGAGCCCTGGGATTTCCCCCACTGCTTAAGTAAACACTCTTGTTTACTAGGTGTACTGCGTTCTTAGGCGCTATGTGATGGCACTCTGTGAGACCTCGACTATCCGCTTGGTCGGCAGCGTCAGATGGGTAGAAGAGACAGGGTAGTCATGTCCGGTCAGGGTGAGGAAGGCGGTGCGGAGGCTGGGGGGTGTGGTGGTGGCGTCGCGGACGGTCAGCCCGGCGGCGCCTCCCGCGCGCACCAGGTGACCCAGCACGCCGTCGGGGTGGGTGGTGCGCACCTGTACGGTCGGGCCGTCGACGACGATCTCGTGCGGGCCGCCGGGGGTGCGGCGCGCCGCGTCCTCGACGGCGCGGGAGTCGGCGTCGTACCGGACCGTGATGACGGACCGGGCGCCGCCGGCCGCCTTGATCGACTCGGGGGTGCCGCAGGCGAGCAGCCGCCCGTGGTCGATGACGGCGAGGCGCCGGCACAGCGCCTCGGCCTCGTCGAGGTGGTGCGTGGTCAGCACCACGGTCTGCCCGGCCGCGTGCACGTCTCCGATGAGCTGCCAGAGGTCCTCGCGTGCCCGGGGATCGACGCCGGCGGTCGGCTCGTCCAGGAAGAGCACCTCGGGGACGTGCATCAGGGCCCGGCCGATCATGACCCGGCGGGCCTGGCCGCCGGAGAGCTGATGGGCCTTGGCCCCGGCCGTGCCGGCGAGGCCGAGCCGCTCCAGCAGCTCCAGCGCCCGGCGGCGCGCGGCCGGGGCGGACATGCCGAAGTAGCGTCCGCGGAAGGCGAGGTTGTCCAGCACGGTGAGCGCGCGGTCCAGGGTGTTGGCCTGGGGGACGACGCCGATGCGGGACTTCACGCCGACCGGGTCGGCGCCGACCTCGTGGCCGGAGACCCAGGCGCGCCCGGCGGTGGGCGTGACCAGGGTGGTGAGCATGCCGATCGTGGTGGACTTGCCCGCGCCGTTGGTGCCGAGGAGGCCGAAGAACTCGCCCTGGGCGACCGTGAGGTCCAGTCCTTCGAGGGCGACGAGGGTGTCCTGCCCGCGCCGGTAGACCTTGCGCAGGCCCTCCGTGCGGATGGCCGTCGCGGTGCCGGCCGGGGTGACGGGCTGCCGTGGGCGGGCGGGGGCGGTTTCCATGGGTGCTCCTGCGGGGTTACGGGGGCGGGGTGCCGTGGCCGGGCAGTCCGGTGCCGCCCAGGCGGGTGAGCAGGGTGGAGAACTGGCCGATGTCCTCCTTGCTCCACAGGGGGGCGGCGAAGACTTCGGCGGCGATCCGCTCGGCGGTGGCGAGCATGTCGGTCAGGCGTTCGCGTCCGGTGCCGGTCAGCGCGGCGTAGGCCACGCGTCCGTCGCGGGCGTCGGACTCCCGCGTGACCAGCCCGATCCGCTCCAGCGGTGCCAGTCCCCGGGTGACCCCGGAGGCGGTCAGCCCCAGCTTCTCGGCCAGGTCCACGCGGCGCATGCGCCCGCCGGGGGCCTGCCCCAGGCGCAGCAGCATCGTGAAGTCGGCCAGGCTCACGCCATGCAGCCCCGACAGGCTCGCGTCGAACCGCTTCACGAGGGCCGTCTGGGCCCGTACGAGACGCAGGGAGACGTCCAGCGCGTCGTTCATTGCCACCTCCTTGACTGCTCAAGCATATCAGCATGCTTGAGCAGTCAAGGATCGGTGGATCAGGCGTTGCGCCGGGCCTCGGCGCGGCGCTGCCGTTTGCCCAGGGGGGCCCGGGAAAGGTCCTCGGCGCTGCTCCTGAGGTGCTGGAAGCCGTAGCCGCGTTCGGTCAGCCAGGCCCGCGCCGCCTCCTCGGCGCGTTCGGTCGCCACCACGATGTCCTCCTCCTTCTCGCCGGAGTCCAGGAAGCGGAACGTGAACGCGGACCGCGCGGACAGGTCGTAACTGAGGTGCCCCTCGGGCGTGAAGGACGCCCGGAGGATGTCGTGCTCGGCGGCACGGGCCAGAAGCTCGGCCCGCTGATCCGGGTCGAGTCCGGCGAAGACACCGCGGACGGTGATACGGAAGGTACGAGTCGTCATCCCGCGACCCTAGCCAGCGCGACCGGCGCGGCTCCACCGCGTTTCCGGCGCCGGTTCGCGGGAGATCCGGCGGCCGGCGCCTTGGTTAACCTGCACGGGTGACCACCGACCTGACCCTGCTGCCGCGCGTCGCCTATCGCGGACAGGAGGTCACCGCGCCCCGGCTCCGCGCACTCCTCGCGCTCCTCGCGGGCGACGTGCGCGCGGGCTGCGGCACCGAGCGGCTGGTGGCGGGGCTGTGGCCGGACGAGCTGCCGGAGCGGCCGGGGAAGGCGGTGCAGGTCCTCGTCTCCAGGGCGCGGGCGCTGCTGGGCGCCGACGTCATCGCGAGCACCCCGGCCGGGTACCGGCTCGCCCTCGCCGAGGACCGGATCGACAGCTCCGCCCTGCTGCTGCACGCCGCCGCGAGCGCCGACCGGGCCAGGGCCGGGGACCACGCGGGATCGCTGGCCGCGGCCGACGCCGGGCTCGCGCTGTGGGAGGGCACCCCTGACGAGCCCGGCGACCCGGACGATCCGGTGGCCGCGCTGCGCGCCGAACGCGCGCCCGTGCGCGCCACGCTCCTGCGCGCGCGGGCGCTCGCGCTCGCCCGGCTGGGACGGCACGCGGAGGCCGCCGGGCCGCTGGCCGCGGTCGCCGCCGGGCATCCGCGCGACGAGGAGGTGCTCGCGGAGCTGCTGCGCGGCGAGGCGGCGACGGCCGGCCCGTCCACGGCGCTGACGCGGTACGAGGCGTACCGCCGCGAGCTGCGCGACGCGCTCGGCACGGACCCGGGCGCCGGGCTCAGGGCCGTGCACCGGGAACTGCTGAGCGGCGAGGAGCCCGTGGTCCGGCACGGCGTGCCGCACGAGCCGAACCCGCTGCTGGGACGCGACGAGGACATCGCGGCGGTGGGCCGGCCGCTGCGCGCCTCCCGGGCCGTCCCCCTCCTCGGCCCCGGCGGCCTCGGCAAGACCCGCCTCGCGCACGCCGTCAGCCGCCGGGCCGGGCAGCGCGTGGTGTACTTCGTGCCGCTCGCCGGCGTCACCGCGGACGAGGACGTGGCCACGGAGGTGGCGTCCGCGCTCGGCGCGGGGGAGGGGCGGCACGGCGCCCTGAGCGGCCACCTCCCCGATCCGGTGGCCGGCATCCGCGGCATGCTCGGCCCGGGCCCCGCGCTGCTGGTGCTGGACAACTGCGAGCAGGTCGTCCGGGGCGCCGCCGACCTCGTACGGGCCCTGGTCTCGTCCTCGCCTGACCTGCGGGTGCTCGCCACCAGCCGGGCGCCGCTGGGCCTGACCTCCGAGGCGGTGTACGCGCTGCCGGAGCTGGGGCTCGACACGTCGGTCGAGCTGTTCGCGCAACGGGCCCGTGCCGCCCGGCCCGGCGTGGAGCTGCCGCCCGACACGGTGGCCGGACTCTGCCGCCACCTCGACGGGCTGCCGCTCGCCGTGGAACTGGCCGCGGCGCGGGTACGGGCGCTGTCGGTGCCGGAGATCGCCCGCCGCCTCGGCGACCGGTTCGCGCTGCTGCGCGGCGGCGCCCGGGACGCGCCGGAGCGCCACCGCACCCTGCGCGCGGTCGTGGAGTGGAGCTGGAACCTGCTCACCCAGGACGCCAGGGCCGCGCTGCGCACGCTGTCCGTCTTCCCCGGCGGCTTCTCCGGCGAGGCGGCCGAACGGGTGCTGGGCGACGACGCGCTGGGCCCGCTGGAGGAGCTGGCCGATCAGTCGCTGCTCACCGTCACCGACACCCCGGCCGGTGTGCGGTTCCGGATGCTGGAGACCGTACGGGAGTTCAGCGCGGCCCGGCGCGCGGAGGCGGGCGAGGAGGAGGAGGCCGTGGGCCGGTTCCTCGCCTGGGCGCGGGACTTCGGGGTGGCGCACCACGCGTGGCTCTTCGGCGCGCAGCCGCGAGCCGCGTGGGAGCGGATCAGGGCCGAGCAGGACAACCTCGTACCGGCCCTGCGGCACGCCCTGGCCCGTACGGACGGGCCCACCATCGCCGCCCTCACCGCGGTCCTCGGCGCGCTGTGGTCCACCGAGTCCAACTTCCCCCGCCTCGCCGCCCTCGCCGCGGACCCCGGCCCGCCGCTGTCGCACTACCGCCCCGGGCCCGAGTATGTCGAAGTCGCCCGCGCCGCCGCCGTGGTGGGTACGGCGACGCTGTTCATGGGCCACGGTCCGCGCGCCGGGAGAGCGAGCACGACATCGACCGGGCGCTGGCCTCGGCCCGCCGGATGATCGCCGCGCTGGCGCCGATCGACAACCCCGCCACGCAGGTCATCGGCCACGCCCGGCTGAGCGAGCTGTGCCTGCGGACCGGCCGCGGACAGATCGCGTACGGGCACCTCAGAGCCGCGCTGGCGGCGCTGCCGCGGCTCGGCGACGAGCACGACCACCTGGGCATCCGCTCGGCCCTCGTCCTCGCCTGCCTCCAGCGCGGCGACCCCGACGAGGCCGAGTACTGGCTGAGGCAGGCGGAGAACGCGGGCACCGCGCAGCAGGACCTCTTCTACAACCCCGATCTCGGCGCGCGCGCCGAGATCGCGCTCACCCGCGGGCTGACCGAGGTCGGGCTCGGCCTGTGGCGCGGCGCCGTGGCCCGGATGTCCCAGGCCGGTCCGGCGCACGGCGGCGATCCCTGGTTCGACCCGTGGGCGTTGCAGATCCAGTCGGCGGCGGTGACGGCGCACGCGCACGCCGGCCGTCCCGGACTCGTCGCGGAGCCGGCCGACCGGCTGCGGCAGGGGCTGCGGACGCTGCTGACCGGCCCGTCCCGCTCGCCCATGGAACTTCCCGTGTTCGGCACGGTGCTGCACGCGCTCGGCATGGCGGGACTCGCGTCCGGCGACGCCTCCGCCGTGCGGATGATCGCGCTGGCCGAACGGCTGGGCGTGCTGCGGGAGTTCCAGCCGACCATGTCGGCGGACCGCGCCCGGCGCGCGGCCGAGGACGCCGACCGGGCGGCGTACGCCGACGCGGGGTCGGAGTACGCCGCCCTGGAGCGGGACGGGCTGCGGGCGGCGGCCCGCGCGCTCATCGCGGGTCGCGGCTGAACAGCGACGTCGACCACCGGTAGCCGAGCGCCGCCAGGCCCAGGCACCAGCCGACCGCCAGCCACCCGTCGCCGCCGATCTCGCTGCCGAGCAGCAGCCCGCGCAGGGTCTCGATGGCCGGTGTGAACGGCTGGTACTCGGCGACCGGCCGGAACCAGCCCGGCATGGCGTCGACCGGGACGAAGGCGCTGGAGACGAACGGCAGGACGATCAGCGGCATCGCGTTGTTGCCGGCCGCCTCGGCGTTCGGGCTGACCATGCCCAGCCCGACCGCGATCCAGGTGAGCGCCATGGCGACCAGCGCGAGCAGCCCGAACGCCGCCAGCCACTCCAGGGCCGTGGCGTCCGTGGACCGGAAGCCGATGGCCACGGCGACGGCGCCGACGAGGACCACGCTGACGAGCGCCCGCAGCACGCTGCCGACGACATGCCCGATGAGCACCGACCCGCGGTGGATCGCCATCGTGCGGAAGCGGGCCATGATGCCCTCGGTCATGTCCATGGACACGGACACCGCCGCTCCCACCACGGTGCCGCCGATGGTCATCAGCAGGATGCCCGGGACGAGATAGGCGATGTACGCGGAACGGTCGGCGTGACCGCCGGCGATGCCCGCGCTCATCACGTCGCCGAAGATGTAGACGAAGAGCAGCAGCAGGACGATCGGCGTCAGCAGCAGATTCAGGGTGAGCGACGGGTAGCGCCACGCGTGCAGGACGGTGCGGCGCAGCATCGTGGCCGAGTCGCGAACGGCGAGGGTCAGGGAACTCATCGGACATCCTCACGCTGGTCGGTGCCGCCGGTCAGGGCGAAGAACACGTCATCGAGGTCGGGGGTGTGCACGGTCAGCTCGTCCGCCTCGACACCGGCCGAGTCCAGCCAGTCGAGGATGGAGCGCAGCTCGCGCTGGCTGCCGTCGCTGGGGATCTGCAACGACAGCGCCTCGTCGTCCCGGGTGACCTCGCGCAGGGCGACGGCGGCGGACCGGTACGCGGCCGGGTCGGTGAACCGCAGCCGCACGTGCCCGCCCGGGACGAGCCGCTTCAGCTCGTCGGCGCTCCCCTCGGCGGCGATCCGGCCGTCGTTCAGCACCGCGATACGGTCGGCGAGTTCGTCGGCCTCCTCCAGGTACTGGGTGGTGAGGAAGACGGTGACGCCACCGGAGACCAGCTCGCGGATGATGCCCCACATGCTGTGGCGGCTGCGCGGGTCCAGGCCGGTGGTCGGCTCGTCGAGGAAGATGATCCGGGGGGCGCCGACCAGTGTCATGGCGATGTCGAGGCGGCGCCTCATGCCGCCGGAGTAGGTGGAGGCGGGCTTCTTCGCGGCCTCCACCAGATCGAAGCGCTCCAGCAGCTCGGCGGCGGTGCGGCGGCCCTCCCGGCGGGGGAGATGGTGCAGGTCCGCCATGAGGAGCATGTTCTCCTCGCCGGTGATCAGGCCGTCGACGGCGGAGAACTGCCCGGTGACGCCGATCATGGCCCGTACCGCCTGCGGATCGGCGGCCAGGTCGTGGCCGCCGACGCGCAGGTCGCCGGCGTCGGCGGTGACGAGGGTGGAGAGGATCTTGACGACGGTGGTCTTCCCGGCGCCGTTGGGTCCCAGGAGGGAGAAGATCGTGCCCCGCGGCACGGCCAGGTCGATGCCGTCGAGGACCTTCTTCGGGCCCTTTCCGCCGTCCTTCCCGCTGTGTTTCCCGCCGTAGGACTTGTGCAGCCCCCTGGCCGCGATGGCGGGGGCGTCCGGTGTCGTAGTCATGCCGCACAGCCTGCTGCGGGGCGGATTCAGCGCGGTTTCACCATGGCTTCAGCGCCCGGGAACCGGGCCGGGCCGCGACGGCGCACCGCCGACCCGCGCCCGGCCGGGGGTCACCGCGCGCGGGACTGACTGAAGCGGAGCATGTTGCCGGACGGATCGCGGAAGGCGCAGTCGCGGACGCCGTACGGCTGGTCGAACGGCTCCTGCAACACCTCGCCGCCCGCGGCGCGGATGCGTTCGAACGTCGCGTCGCAGTCGTCGGTGGCGAAGATGACCCCGCGCAACAGGCCCTTCGCCAGCAGCTCCGCCATGACCTCCTTGTCGGCGGGCGAGGCGCCCGGGTCGGCGAGGGGCGGTTCCAGCACGATGTTCACGTCCGGCTGCGACGGCGCGCCGACGGTGACCCAGCGCATCCCCTCGAACCCGACGTCGTTGCGCACCTCCAGGCCGAGAACGTCCCGGTAGAAGGCGATCGCCTTGTCATGGTCGTCGACGGCGAGGAAGCACTGGGAGAGTTTGATGTCCATGCGTCGCACGCTACGGGCGGGGCGGGCGTTTCGCTTCTCCGTTCCTGACCGGTCGCGTGTGGATCTTGGCGACGCAGGCCGGGATGGCGGCACCCTCGTCGTGGCGGCGGGCCCGGTAGGCGCTGGGGCTCTCGCCGACCAGCTCGGTGAACCGCGAGCTGAACGACCCCAGCGAGGTGCAGCCGACCGCGAAACAGACCTCCGTCACCGACAGGTCGCCCCGCCGCAGCAGCGCCTTGGCGCGCTCGACGCGGCGCGTCATCAGGTAGCTGTACGGCGTCTCGCCGAAGGCGGCGCGGAAGCTGCGGGAGAAATGGCCCGGCGACATCAGGGCGGCGCGCGCCAGCGCCGGCACGTCCAGCGGCTTCGCGTAGTCGCGATCCATCAGGTCACGGGCCCGGCGCAGCCGGACGAGGTCCTCCAGCGTCACCCGGCCACCCTCCCACAGCGCCGGACGCCGGGCGCACGCGCGTCACCGGGCCGGCGGTCGGGGGGTGATCTCCAGACGGGCGCTGCCCCCGGCGACGTCCACGTCGGCGGGGAAGACCGTGAGGGAGTCGTTGGTCGTGGAGGAGGTGCCGACCCCGCTGGAGAAGGTCGCGACCACCTCGGAGCCGTCGTACACGTCGTAGAGGACGGCGGGCGAGCTGAACCCGGCCGCCAGCTCCTGCTCCTCGATGCCGGTGACGACCAGCCGCGTCACGCCGAACGCCGCGGGATCGACCGCGATCTCGGTGCCCACCGCGACGGTGATCTCGCACTCCCCGTCGTAACAGGGGGAGTCCGCCTCCGGCGGCGGCCCGTCGTCGTCCCCCGCCCCCGGTGTCCCGGAGGTGTCGGGTGTCCCGGACGACTCCGGTGCCTCCGGCGAGGTGGACGCCTCGGACGGCTCCGGCGTCCCGGCGGGCGTCCCGGCGCCGCCCCCGGAGCCGCCCGAGCAGCCGGCGAGGAGCCCCAGCCCCAGGGCCGCCGCCACGACCGCGCCTCCTCCCGCCCGTGCCGCGCCCGCCCTGGTCCCCGCGCCGCGTTCGCTCATGGGCAGCAGGGTAGAACGCGGGCCGCCGACGCGGCAGGGCATCACAGGTAGAGGCCCGCCTCCGGGTCCCGGGGCGGGGACGCGCCCGCCGGGCCGGTGCCGCGCCGGAGCGCGTACAGCTCGGCCAGGGTCGCGCCCTCCCGGCCGATGCCTTCCTCCGTGCCCAGCCACGCCACGGCCTCGGCGCGGGTCAGCGGCCCGACCTCGATCCGCGCCAGGCAGCGGCCCGGCCGCACGACCGCCGGGTGGAGCCGCTCCAGGTCCTCGTTGGTGGTGATGCCGACCAGAACGCGGCGGCCCTGCCCGAGCAGCCCGTCGGTGAGGTTCAGCAGCCGGGACAGGGCCTGCCCCGCCCCGTTCTTGGCGCCGCCCCTGACCAGCTCGTCGCAGTCCTCCAGCAGCAGCAGCCGCCACTGCTCCTGCTCGTCGTCCTTGCCGATGGCGACGTCCATCAGGTACCCGACGTCGTTGAACAGCCGCTCCGGGTCCAGCACGCAGTCGACCTGGCACCAGTCCCGCCACGCCAGCGCCAGGGTGCGCAGCGCCGAGGTCTTGCCGGTGCCGGGCGGGCCGTGCAGCAGGAGCAGGCGGGCGGAGATGTCCTCCGGGGTGAGGGCCAGCAGGCGGTCCATCGCGCCGGCCACCGGCGCCGAGTACCCGGCGCGCACGTCGGGCCAGGCGTCGGCGGAGATCTTGCGCGTGGTGCGCACCGGGCCGCGACCGCCGGGCGAGAAGTGCCAGAAGCCCATGGTGACGCTGGTCGGTTCGGTCTCCGGCTCCTCCTCCGCGCCGTCGACGGCCTGCTTCAGGATCTGCCCGGCGAGCGCGTCGCTCTCCGCGATCACCGTCACATGCGCGCCGAACCGCCAGCGGCGGGCGCGGAGCGTCCAGCCGTCGCCGGAGGCGAGGACCGTCTCGGTGTCGGTGTCGCGCGTCATCCGCCGGATGCCGGCGCCCTCGGGCAGCAGGGTGTGGTGCTCCTTGACCCGCTGGAGGCGCTGGCCCTGGGCGAAGGGCAGCGCGCCCGACGCGAAGTCGGTGAGCAGCAGCATGTCGATGGCGTCGGCCGGGGAATCGGCCTCGGTCACGGTGAACCGGATCGGGGATTCCTCCTTCGGGGTGGAAGGATTCTCGGGACGCATACACCCCATGATCCGGCACGCCCGCCCCGCGCGCACGGGGTTTCCCGGCGAACGCCTGTCCCGCGGTGTGCGTCAACCCCGTTGCGGGGAAAGGTGAATCACGGGACCGGGATACCCATGCGTCGGTGCGGGGAGTTAGGGTTACCCTGCCCGGACCGGGTGTCGTTGTACGGGTGGGAGAGTCATGGAGCAGATAACAGTGCGGGGCAGGCCGCCACGGGTCCCTGCCATCAACTGCGGGACCGGCGCGAGCAGCTCGCGTCTCGACCGCCACCTGAGCGTGCTCTCCGGCCCGGCCGTGCCGCAGCGCCAGGCCGAGGAGGCCACGCTGTTGATGCGCGAGCTGACCCAGCGCGACAGGACCGGCGCCCGCACGACCCGGAGCGCGCGCGTGCGGCTGTTCACGCCTCTGCGGCGGCTGCGGCGGACCCTGCTGGGCGGTCGCGGCTGACGTGACGGTGGCCGCCGGGCGGGACCGGCGGCCTGTCCGTGCGTCACCCCGGGGTGCGGGGGGTCACTCGGGGGAGGCGTCCATGGTGACCGCGAACGAGAAGCGGTCGCCGCGGTAATGGATGCGGGCGACATCCACCGCCCGCTCCCGCTCGTCGTACTCGACACCGGTGATGTGCAGGATCGGGCTCAGCAGCGGCACCTGGAGAAGCTGCGCGGTCGGCGGATCGGCCAGCCGCGCCTGCACGGTGTTGGCTATCCGGCTGACCGTCACTCCGGCCACGTCCCGCAGCACTCTCGTCATCGGCCAGCGTTCCAGCGCCGTGGGGTCGATGCGGTCGGCGATCTCCGGATGGAGCAGATTCTCCGCCCAGTTGACCGGATCGCCGGTGGCCCGGTCGTGACGCACCCGGCGGAAGCGGACCACCTCGCCGAGACCCGGGAAGTGCTCGGCCAGTTCGGGCGGCACCGGGACCGGCCCGTGGTCCAGCAGCGTCGTGGTCTCGCCCGACTGCTGCGCCACGATGGTGTCCACCGAACCCAGCAGCCGGACGGGCGCGCTGTGCCGGGCCGTTGGCTCGATGAACGTGCCGCGCCGGCGGAACCGCGTGATCAGGCCCTCCAGTTCCAGCTCCTTGAGGGCCTGGCGCATGGTGAGCACGCTCACCCCGTAGTGCTCGGCGAGCTGTTCCTCGGTGGGCAGCCGGAGCGGCGCCTCGGGGGAGCGGCCGAGGATCGAGGCGCGCAGCGACTGCGACACCTGGTACCACAACGGCAGCTTCCGGTTCAGTGCGAGCGAGTCGGGGGCGAAGACGGTCACAGCGGTCGCTCCGGGTCGACGATGTTATGAAGGGAAGTTCCGTCTCAGACCCTCCCACACCTCGTCGTATCCGCGCTGCCGGTGTCCGCAGGTCACCGCCTGCGCGGTCAGGAGCACGGGCCAGCCGGTCTCGAACATGAACGCCAGTCCCTCGTCCACGCGTTGGGGCCGCAGCTCGGCGGCGCTGGCCCGTTCGAACGTCTCCCGGTCGGGCCCGTGCGCGGACATCATGTTGTGCAACGAGCCGCCGCCGGGCACGAAGCCCTCGGCCTTCGCGTCGTAGGAGCCCTCGATCAGGCCCATGTACTCGCTCATCACATTGCGGTGGAAGTAGGGCGGCCTGAAGGTGTCCTCGCCGACCAGCCAGCGGGGCGCGAAGACGGCGAAGTCGGCGGCCGGGGCGGTCAGTACGGTGAAGAGCGACGGATCGGGGTGGTCGAAGCTGACGGAGCCCAGCACGTTGAACCGGCGCAGGTCGTACAGGTACGGCACGAGGGTGCCGTGCCAGGCGACCACGTCCAGCGGGGAGTGGTCGTAGTCGGCGGCCCAGAGGCCGCCG
Source organism: Streptomyces specialis (assembly GCF_001493375.1). Classification (GTDB taxonomy): domain Bacteria; phylum Actinomycetota; class Actinomycetes; order Streptomycetales; family Streptomycetaceae; genus Streptomyces; species Streptomyces specialis. The sequence continues at coordinate 434,693 of NZ_LN929893.1, read as the reverse complement.
CAGAACTTGTTGAGCACCCGCACCGGGCGGTCGGTGTCCTCGTAGGCGGCGGTGGGGGCGAGGAAGTCCCGGGGCGCGGCCAGGCCGTTGGCGCCGATGACGCCCAGCTCCGGCAGCGCGAAGGGGACGCCGTAGTTCTCGCAGACGTACCCGGCCGCCTCGCCGTCCGGCAGCTCGGCCCGGAACCGCACCCCGCGCGGGATCAGCGCGATGTGCCCGGGGGCGGCGAGCAGCGGGCCGAACTCGGTGCGCAGCAGCAGCGCGCCGCGCTGCGGGACGATCAGCAGCTCGCCGTCCGAGTCGCCGAACACCCGGTCGGTCATCGGGGCGTTGGCGCGGTACAGGTGGACGGCCATGCCGGCGCGCCGACGCGGATCGCCGTTGCCGCCCAGGGTCCACAGGCCGGCCACGAAGTCGGTGCCGGGCGGCGGCGCGGGCAGCGGGCCCCAGCGCATCCGGTTGGGGTCGGGCCCGGTCTCCTCGAACGGCCCGGAACGCAGCGCGCCGTCCGGCACGCGGCGGAACGGCGGGTGGGCGGCCGAGGGCCTGATCCGGTACAGCCAGGACCGGCGGTTGCGGGCGCGCGGCTCGGTGAACGCGGTGCCGCTGAGCTGCTCCGCGTACAGCCCCAGCGGCGCGCGCTGCGGCGAGTTCCGTCCCCGGGGAAGCGCCCCGGGGACGGCCTCACCGCTGTGCTCGTTGCCGAAGCCCGGCGAGTAGACCGGCGCGCGGGGCGGGGAGGCCGCCGGGGAGTCGCCCGTCGCGTTGCCCGTTCCGGCCGTGTCCATCGCGCACTCCCGCCGCCTCACCATTCATTCGTCCGACCATAGGAATGGTGGGGGCGCAAGTCAACGACCGTGTGCCGTCCTGACCGTCCGCGCCAGCAGCTCCGCGACCCGCTTGCGGTTCCGGTACGGCTGGAGCGCCTGGCGCATGTCGCGCAGCGCGCGCTCCGCGTCGCCCGAACGCAACCGCTCCTGCGCCGCGAGGAACACCTCCCACGCCGCGCACGCCTCGTCCAGATGCCCGGTCCGCAGCAGGAGCTGCCCGAACCGCGCCTGGGTCAGCGCCCGGCCCCGCACGTCCGCCGCGGCCCGCTCGCCCGCCGCGCGCCGCAGCGCGGCCAGCGCGCCCGGCAGGTCGCCCAGCGCCTCCAGCACCGCCGAGATCTGGAAGTGCAGCGCGGCCTGCGGATAGCTGTCGAACGGCGCCGTCCCGCCCGTCGCGCGCTCCGCCGCCCGCTCGGCCTGCGCCACGGCCGCCAGCGCGCCGCGCCGGTCGCCGCTCAGCGCGAGCACGACCGCCAACTGCGCCTGGATGTACGCCTGGTGGGCGCCGGGAGCGCCCCGGGTGCCGCGCTGGGCGGCCTCGGCGAGCTGGAGCGCGGACGGCAGGTGGCCCAGCCGCTGGGCCTGCGCGCTCATCGCCCGCACCACGACGCTCCACGCGACGCGGTCACCGGACTCACCGGCCAGCCGGTGCGCGTACGTGTAGTACCGCTGGGCCACGCCGTGCAGCAGCCCGTCCTCGTACATCCGCGCCAGCAGGAACGCCAGCCGTGAGGCCACGACCAGCAGCTCGCCGCGCCCCCGGCCCTGCGGCGCGGCGGTCAGCAGCGGGCTCACGTCGTCGGCGAGATACGCGGACAGGGCGCTGCGCGCGTGCCGCCCGCCGTGGGGGTCGATCGACGCCGCGAAGAACTCCACGGCGTCGTGCAGGGCGGTGGTGCCCTCCGTGCGCCCGCCCAGGGGCCGTTCGGGCGACCGCGCCTCCGGGGGCCTCGGCACCACCGTGTCGGCCACCCGGTACGGGCGCTGGTGCAGCGGCACCCGGCGGCCGGCGTCCGCGTCGGCGCGGCACAGGGCGGTGAAGCCCGCCACCGGGTCCGCGGGCGGCGCGTCGCGGGCGTACGAGGGGAACCCGGCCGCCTCCGGCGCCACAGACCGGCCGATCCGCCGCGACAGCGCCTCGGCGGCGAGCTGCGGCACGGGGTGCCGGGGCTGGGTCCCGGCCAGCCAGTGCGCGACGGCGGTGCGGTCGTACCGCAGGGCGGCGCCGATCTCGGTGCCCAGCGCGTTGACCGCTCGGGCCAGTGCCTCCTGGGTCCAGCCGGCCTCGGAGAGCAGGGCCCGCAGTCGGTAGTTCGGGCCGCGCCGGTTCGTCATGGTCCTGTGGTCTCACGCCACCGGACCGGGGCAACAGGGCGCATGGGGGCACAGAGGAGCCCTGATATGCCCCAAGATCACACGATCGGGTTGCTTTTCCGGTGATCGGTCGCCTTCAAGTGGTGCCTGAGGGACGACCGATTGACGGTGAACGCATGAACGACCCCTGGATGTACGGCAGTGTGACCCGCCCGCCCCGGCGCCCGGGCCCGGAAGGCTCGGACGCCCCGAAGAGCTCAGAAGTAGTAGCGGGTCACGCCCTCCGCCACGCAGACGGGCTTCGGCCCGCCCTCCCGCTCCACGGTCACCGCCAGCGCGACCTGCACGCCCTCGCCCACGTCCGTGACGTCGGCGATCGCGGCACTCGCCCGGATGCGTGAGCCGACCGGCACGGGGGAGGGGAACCGCACCTTGTTCAGACCGTAGTTGAGCGCCATCCGCACCCCGTCCACCCGCACGATCTGCGGCACGAGGACCGGCAGCAGGGAGAGCGTCAGATAGCCGTGCGCGATGGTCGTACCGAACGGGCCGGCCGCCGCCCGCTCCGGGTCGACGTGGATCCACTGGTGATCGCCCGTCGCCTCCGCGAAGAGGTCGATCTTCCGCTGCTCGACCGCCAGCCAGTCGCTGGCCCCCAACCGCTCGCCGCCCGCGGCCCGCAGCTCTTCCGGCGACGTGAAAATCCTCGGCTCAGCCATGCCGTCAGCATACGGGTCGGCGTGTCCCCGTCATCAGCGCGGGACCATCAGGACCACCGCTCCGACCAGCGCCGCCGCGGCCACCACCCCGGCCGCGCCCAGCACGGTCCCGCCCGCCGGCGGGCCCGGCGGCCGGCCGGTGGCCAGCGCCTGGATCCGGCGGTGGGCCAGCACCAGGAAGACCACCCACAGCAGCCTGTCGCTTATACACATCCGACCCTACGCGGCCGACGAAGCGGAGAGATGAGGGTGAGGGCAGAGTGATGACACAGAAAAAAGAGGCACAGCTCGGAAAGGTGTAAAAGAGCCAGCCCCCCGTCGGCGGTGACCAGCCCCCGCGCCGCCAGCACCACGACGAGCGCGAACGACAACGTGGTACGCCGCCACGCCAGCCGCGTCCGCTCCGGCTGCGCCCCCGGGTCCCGGTGGCCGCCGCTCATGGGGCGGCCCAGCCCAGCAGGACCGCGCAGATCACCAGCAGGGCCGTGAGCACCGTGCCCACCGCCAGCAGCGCGGGGAAGCGGCTCGCGGGAAGGTCCTCGCCCCGGCGCATCGCGCGTTCGGAGCGCACCCAGTGGTTGACCGCCCGTACCGCGCACAGCGCGCCGCCCGCGAGGAGCAGCACGGCGACCGTGGTGCGCACCGCCCAGCGCAGCTCCGTCAGGAACTGGTCCACCGCGATCCCGCCGGCCAGCAGCGCCAGCGCGGTGCGCAGCCACGCCAGGAACGTCCGCTCGTTGGCCAGGCTGAAGCGGTAGTCGGGGGTCGGCCCCTCCGCCCGCAGGCGGTGCGGGGAGAACCAGAGCCGGAGCGCCGCCAGAACCTGTCTGATCATGCTATGAGCCTAGGTGGCGCACCGCCGCGACGGCCGGTGGCCGTTCACGGCGGCGCGTACGCCGGGGTATATGCCGGGGTATATGTTCGTCACCGATGACAGACACGACGTCGATCGACCTCAACGCCGACCTCGGCGAGGGCTTCGGCCGCTGGCGGCTGACCGACGACGAGGCCCTGCTCTCCGTCGTCACCAGCGCCAACGTGGCCTGCGGGTACCACGCGGGCGACGCGCCCACCATGCGGCGGGTGTGCGCGCTGGCCGCCGAGCGGGGCGTGGCCATCGGCGCCCAGGTGTCCTACCGCGACCTCGCGGGATTCGGCCGCCGCGCGATGGACGTCCCGCCGGACGAGCTGGCCGCCGAAGTCGCCTACCAGATCGGCGCCCTGGAGGTCTTCGCCCGCGCCGCGGGCTCCCGCGTGGCCTACGTCAAACCGCACGGCGCGCTCTACAACCGGACCGTGCGCGACCAGGCGCAGGCTGCCGCCGTCGTCGAGGGCGTCGCCCTCGCCGGGCGGTCGCTGCCCGTCCTCGGCCTGCCGGGCTCCCGACTGCACGAGGCCGCCGCGCGGGCGGGCCTGCCGGTGGTGGCCGAGGCGTTCGCGGACCGCGCCTACACGGACGAGGGCACGCTGGTGCCGCGCGGCGAGGCGGGCGCGGTGATCACCGACCCGGACGCGGTGGTGGACCGTTCGGTCGGCATCGCGCGGGACGGCGCGGTCACGTCGCGGAACGGCACCCGGGTCGCCGTCGCGGCCCGCTCCCTGTGCCTGCACGGCGACACTCCCGGGGCCCGGGACCTGGCCCTGCGGGTCCGGGCCGCGCTGGAGCGGGCCGGGGTGGCGCTGGAGCGGTTCGCGTGAGGGTGCTGCGCGTGGGGGAGGACGCGCTGCTGGTGGAGCTGCCCACCGGCGACGACGCCCAGGCCCTCCACGCCGAACTGCTGCGCCGCCGCGCGGCCGGGACCCTGCCGCCGGTCACGGAGATCGTGCCCGCCGCCAGGACCGTGCTGCTCGACGGCGTCACCGATCCGGGCGGCCTGGCCCGGAGCCTGACCGGCTGGGACATCCCGCCGCCGCCCGCGCACGCGGCCGGGACGGTCGAGATCCCGGTGCGGTACGACGGCCCCGACCTCGCCGACGTGGCCGCGCTGTGGGGCGTCGCGCCGGAGGACGTGCCGCGCGTCCACGCAGCGACCCGGTTCCGCGTCGCGTTCTGCGGTTTCGCCCCCGGGTTCGGCTACCTGACGGGGCTGGACGAACGGTACGCCGTGCCGCGCCGCGACACCCCCCGGACGCGGGTGCCGGCCGGGTCGGTCGCCCTCGCCGGCCCGTACACCGGCGTCTACCCGCGCGCCTCGCCGGGCGGCTGGCAGCTCATCGGCACCACGGACGCCGTGCTGTGGGACCCGGCCCGCGAACCGGCGGCGCTGCTGACGCCCGGCACCCCGGTGCGGTTCACCGCGGTGGACGCCCCGGCGGAACGCGGGCGGCCGGCGTGACGGGCCCGGCCCTGACCGTGGTCCGGGCGGGGGCGCTGACCACCGCCCAGGACCCCGGCCGCGCCGGGTCCGCGCACCTGGGGGTGCCGCGTTCGGGCGCCCTGGACCTGCCCGCGCACCTGCTGGCCAACCGGCTCGTCGGCAACGCGCCGGGGGCCGCCACCCTGGAGACCACCCTCGACGGCTGCGCGGTCCGCGCCCACCGGGCCGTGACGGCGGCGGTGACCGGCGCGCCGAGCGCGGTCACGAGCGACGGGCGGCCCGCGCCGGGGGGAGCGGCCGTCCGGGGGCCCGCCGGGGCGGTGTTCGCGGCGGGCCCGGCGGTCCGGGGGGTGCGCGCCTACCTCGCGTTCGCGGGAGGGGTGGCCGTCGAGCCGGTGCTCGGCAGCCGCGCCACCGACCTGCTCTCCGGGCTCGGCCCCGAGCCGCTGGCCGACGGAACGGTCCTGCCGCTGGGGAAGCCGGCCGCGCCGCCGCCCCCGCTCGACGTGGCGCCGCAGCCCGCGCCGCCGCGCGAACTCGTCCTGCGGCTCAGGCTCGGTCCGCGCGACGATTGGTTCACCGACGCCGCCCCGCGCACGCTGGCCACCGGCCGGTACCGGGTGTCGTCCGCCGGCAACCGCGTCGGCCTGCGCACCGAGGGGCCCGCGCTGGTCCGTTCCCGGGAGGGCGAGCTGCCCAGCGAGGGCATGGTGCTGGGCGCCGTGCAGGTGCCGCCGGACGGGCGCCCGGTGGTGTTTCTCGCCGATCACCCGACGACCGGCGGCTATCCCGTCGTCGGTGTGGTGCCCGCCGCCGACCTCGCCGCCGCCGCCCAGGCCGCGCCGGGCACGCCGCTGCGCTTCGTGCCGCTGCGCCGGGTGGCGCCGCGCGCCGGTCAGGTGCCGGGCGGCGGCAGCAGCGTGCCGAGCGGGCCGAGGTCCAGGTTGAGTTCCTCGGGCGTCAGGTCGTAGCGGGCGCACAGCTCGTCCATGCGTTCCGCGAGCAGCATCAGGGTCAGCCCGATCCGCTCCTCCTGGTCCTCCGTCAGGTCGCCCTGGTCGACGCGACGCAGCGCCTGCCGTTCCATGAGCTGGCGCAGCAGCTCGATCACGGTCAGGACCAGGCGCATCAGGTCGCGTTCGACCGTGTCGCGGTCCAGCTCGATGCGCCCGCCCGCGCGTTCTCCCGTACGGCCGCCCGCCGCCCGGCCGCCCGTCATCCGATGTCCCCGGAGACGGAGCTGATCAGCGCCCGCAGATCGACGCGGACCAGATCGACGTCGGCGATGCTCAGCGTCAGGTTGCCGACCAGGACGACGCCGCCCGCCAGCAGCCGGTCCAGCAGGTCGACCAGCGCGATCCGGCGGGCGGCGGGCACCGCGCCCGGCGCGTCGCCGGGGGCGTACCCGGAGGTGTAAGGCGCCGCGGGTATCGGCTCGTTCACCGCGACCCCGCCTCCTCGGCCGCGCCCGCCGTCGCGGCGAACGAGTACGGCGCCCAGGGGCCGGTCAGGCTCAGCCGGAGCCCGGTCAGGCGCCCCGCCAGCTCACCGGCCAGCGCGCAGAACGCCCGGCTGTCCTCACGGCGGACGAGATAGGCGCCGTTGAGGAGGTTCTGCCCCGGCTCGCCGGAGAGGCGGGCGGCCTGCGGCGGGTGCAGGCGGGTGCCCTCGGCCGCGCGCGCCAGCGTGTCGTGCACCGACCGGACGGCCTCCTCGGCCGCCTGCCGCGCCGCGCCCTCGGCCTGCCGCTGCCGGCCGCGCTGCCGCAGATAGTCGCGGCCGGAGGCGGGCCTGGCGGCGGGGACGGCCGCCGGGGCGGCGTCGGCCGGGTCGGCGTACACCTTGACGCCCCACTCGGCGCGCCCGTCGAGGCGGTCCAGCGCGGCGGCGAACCGGTCGTGGTTCACCGCCAGCAGCCGCAGCACCCCGGCCTCGTCGCGGCAGACGGTGGCCAGCCGCAGCGGCAGCACGCCGCCGTCGGCGCCCGTCAGGCCGTCCACCACGCGCTGGTGGGCCCGCGCCGTCCGTTCCAGCCAGGCCAGGTCCTCCAGCCGGGCCCGCAGCGGCTCCTCGGCGAAGTCCCGGTCCGCGACCGGGCTGACGACGGCGGCCAACCCGTCCCGCGCGACCGCCGTCAGCGGCCCGTCGTCCACACCGCGCAGGCCGCCGGGCAACGGGCCCGCGCCGTCACGGGTGATGGCGTAGACGTACCGCAGGGGCGCGGTCGTCATGGGGTCGGTGGCGCTCATGGGGTCTCCTCCCGCCTCTCCAGGGCGGCGACGCGCTCGCGCAGCCGCTCGTTCTCCTCGGCCAGCTCCCGCCGGCCGTCGCGGTGGGCGCCGGACGAGAGCGACGGGTCGTGCTCCCACCAGTCGATGCCCATCTCCTTCGCCTTGTCGACGGAGGCGACGAGCAGCCGCAGCTTGATGGTGAGCAGCTCGATGTCGAGCAGGTTGATCTTGATGTCCCCGGCGATCACCACGCCCTTGTCGAGGACCCGTTCGAGGATGTCCGCCAGGTTGGCGCTGCCGCCGCCCCCGGCCGGTGGGCCGGGCAGGCCGTACGGTCCGGACACGGCCGGCGACGTCATGACCGCGCGTCCCCGCCGGTCCCGTTCCCGCCGTCCCCGTCGGCGACCGCTTCCCGGTCACCGGCGACGACCTCGCCGTTCTCGATCTCGCCGCGCCACTCGCCGGTGGCCTCGCCGCGCAGCGTCACGAACCTGCGGAAGTTCTTCAGGTCCAGCCGCGCCCGGCGGCCCTGCGCGCGCCACAGCGCGCCCGTCCGCTCCAGCAGGCCCTGCGGGTGGTACTCGATGACCAGCAGGACCCGGGTGAGGGTGTCGGTCAGCGGGTGGAAGGTGACGACGCCCTTGAGCGTGCCCCGGCCGCCCTCGGTGGTCCAGGCGATCCGCTCGTCGGGGATCTGCTCGGTGATCCGGGCCCGCCAGGTGCGGGTCACGCCCATGACCTTGGCGCGCCAGGCGGTCGTCGTGTCGTCGACCTGCTCCACGTCCTCGACGCCGTCCGCGAAGGAGCTGAACTCCTGGAACTGCGTCCACTGGTCGTACGCCTCGCGGACGGGGACGCCGACGTCGATGTCCTCGATGACGGTCAGGAACCCGCCGCCGCTCGGGGTGATCCGGTCCTTCAGACCGGTCGAGGCGATCTTGTCCTTGAGACCGGTCGAGGCGATCCTGTCCTTCAGGCCGGCCGTGCCCGCCTGCACGGCCGACCGCACGGCGCTGGTGCTCTCGGCGGCCTTCTTGGTGGTTCTTCCGGTGATCTCCGCGATCTTCATGGTGTCGGTGCTCCTGCCCTCAGCGTGTCGGTGCGTTCCGCCGACGCCCCGGCCGGGCGGGGGGCGTCACTGTTCCGCCTCACCGCGATCGTCGGCCTTAACCTTCCCCGCCGGGGCGCGTCCGGACGTCGTGGCCGTCTTGGCGGTCCGGGAGGTCTTCCCGGCCGGGCCGGTGCTCTTCTTCGCGGCGGCCTTCTTCGCCGCGGCGGTCTTCCTGGCCGGGCTCTTCTTGGCCGGAGGCTTCTTCGCGGCGGTCTTCTTGGCGTCCGCGGTCTTCTTCGCGGCCGTCTTCTTGGCCGCCGTCTTCTTCGCCGCCGCCTTCCGCGGGGCCGTCTCCCCGGCGGCGTCCGCGGCCTTCCCGGCCGCGTCCCGCGCCGCCCCGGCCGTTTCCCTCGCCGTCTCCGTCACCGCGTCCGTGCCCTGCCGCAGCCGCCGCGTCACGGCGCCCACGGGCAGCCGGGCCAGCAGCGCGCCGGGGAAACGGACCCGGCCCAGCACGTAACCGGCGCCCGCGGCCACGGCCACGGCGGCGGCGAGGGTGGTTCTGCTGTCGCTCGTCATCGTGTCAGCCAATCGTGTGTCGGGTTCAGGCGGTCCAGCAGCTCGTCCTCCCTGCGGTCGAACTCCTCCTCGTCGATCAGGCCGCTGGTCAGCTCCTCCTCCAGCGCGACGAGTTCACGCTGCACGACCGCCGGGTCGTAGTACTGCCGCTCCGCCTCCGCGACCACCTGCTCCAGCACCCAGCCCGCGCCACGGGCCGGGGCGAGTGGCAGCAGCAGGATCTCCCTCAGCAGGCCCATGGCCGCCTCACGCCGCCTCGACGGACTCGGTCCGCACGAAGCTGTACGGCGGCAGCGGCCCGTTGACCCGGACGTCGAGGTGCGGGCTCGCCGCCCTCAGCTCCTCCAGCGCGGCGAGGAAGCCCGCGGCCTCGTCGCGGCCCACCAGGAACGACAGGTTCACCACGCGGCCCGAGCCCTCCGGCCCCCGGCGGTGGTGCTCGGCGTGGGTGGCGAGCGCGTACTCGACCGTCCTGGAGTCGCGCGTCTCGTGCTCCCGCAAGGCGTCCGCGACGAGCTGCCCGAGCCGCAGCCGGTCCTGGTACGTCGCGCCGCCCTCGACCCGCGTCGCCTCGTTGAGCTTCCTGATCTCCGGGCTGTCGGCCAGGATCGCCCGCAGCAGGACGTCCTCCCGGTGCAGGGCCTTGACGTTGTACTCGACGCGGTCGGCGACCGTGGCCAACTGCCCCCGGTACAGCTCGGCGTGCCGCGCCAGCGCGCCCCGGACGGCGTCGTCGTCGGGCGCGGTGCTGCCGAACCGCAGCGGCAGCACCGCGCCCGCCGCGGCGGCGGCCGTCAGCACCCGCTGGTGGGCGAACAGGTCGCGCCGCTTGGGCCGCAGCCCCTCGGGGCAGTCGCTGACGACGGCGGCCGTGCCGCTCTCGCGCAGGACGCGCACCGGACGTGGCGGATCGCCGACGCCGACCAGCCCCCCGGGGAGGCGGGGCAGGTCGGCCTCGGCGATGCCGTAGACATACGTGGTCACTCGGATTCCCTCTCCCGCCGCGACGTCGTGGTCCGGCGTGACTTCGTCGGTTCCTTCTCCGCCTCGTCGTCGTCACCGGACGAGGACGAGGTCAGACCGTCTCTGCCCTTCTTGAAGGCGTCGGAGATCGTCTCGGCGGCCCCGGCCAGCGCGCCCTTGGTCTTGCCGCGCGCGCCGTTCTCCGTGAGCCCGCCGACCAGTTCGGGCACACCCGGGTCCTTGGCCGGTCCGGCCTCCAGGTCGAGCCGGTTGCACGCCTCCGCGAACCGCAGATACGTGTCCACGCTCGCCACCACGACGCGCACGTCGATCTTGAGGATCTCGATGCCGACCAGGGACACCCGGACGAACGCGTCGATCACCAGCCCCCGGTCCAGGATCAGTTCCAGGACGTCGTACAGGGTGCCGGACCGGGAGCCCGAGGACTGCTGCAGGGGTGCGACCGCTGTGGTCATGTTCGGATGCCTCCTTCTAGGGGCCTGTCAGGGCCTTTCGGGGCGGCGGCGCGAGGCCGGCCGGTGCTACCGCCGGTCGGCCCGGCCGCGCTCGTAGCGCTGGACGCGCCGGTAGCCGGTGATCCGTCCGTCGGGGTCCGTGGTGACCTCGTAGGTCGCCCTCAGGCTCATCGTGTCGGGGACACGGGCGAGTTCGGTGACCTCCGTCTCCAGGACCCAGCCGTCGGTGTCCCGTTCGAACCGGGTCACCGCCTCGGCGCGCAGACCGGTGAGTTCGGTGAACTCGGCGCCGGCCGTGCGTATCACGTCCAGCACCGGCCGCGAGCCGGGAGCCGTCCCGCTCCGCCGCTCTTCGTCTTGTTCGCGCTTTTCGCGCGTTTCGTCGTCTGCCATGGCTCCTGCCGGGTTCCTTGCGTGAGCCGGGCCAAACGTCCTTCCGGGCGCGTGGACCCGATCGGGGCACCGGCGGCCGGGCTCGAACTACCGCGCGCGGCCCACTGGTCACGCCCCCGGCGCGGCCCGCGGGACCGGCCGGGAAGGCCCCGTGGGTCCCCGCGCGCCGGGCCGTCGCCGCCGGTCTCCCAGGACGACGACGGTCGTGGCACCCGCTCCGCCGGGCCGGCGGGGACCGGGGCGACCGGACCCCCGGCATCGAGGAGGACCCGTGACCGGAGGAGGCGCCGCGCGCGCCGGGTCGGGAGCCGTGTCGTCGTCGCCCCGGCGGACGCCCGCCGGGAGGGACGACCCTGGTGGGACGCGCCGCGGTCCCCCGGAACCCGGCGGAGCACCACGGCGGCTCCGTGTCCGGCGCCGACTCCGGCGGCCCGGGGCGACATGACCGGCGGTCAGCGGGCGGCACTCGGCGTCGCCGGGCATCCCCCGGGCCCCGGACCCGCAACGGCCGCCGTTTTCCCCGGGGCCGGGGCGCGCTCCTACGCGGCCGGGGAGGCGGCGCGGTCGGCGGGGGTGCCCTCCAGCTCCGTGATCAGGCGTCGCAGCAGCGCGCCCAGCAGTTCGTCGTCCCCGGCTCCGGCCGGAAGCGACTCCCAGCTCGCGCGCACCCGTTCGTCCAGGTGCCGCCAGAACTCCATGCCGCGCGGCGTCAGATGCACCAGGATGCGGCGGCGGTCCAGCGGGTCGACGCGGCGGCGCGCCCCGCCGTCGTCCACGAGTTGGTCCCCCAGCCGGGTCAGGGTCGGCGGCGGCAGCAGCACGCACTCCGCGATCGCCGTCATCCCGTGCCCCTCGCCGTCCGCGAGCAGCGACATCACGCGCCAGGCGTCGACCGAGCACCCGGTCTCCGACAGCACCGCCCGCAGCCGTCGCACGGACAGCCGCTCGGCCCGGGTCAGCAACCCGACCAGATCGTGGGCGCGATGGACGGCGGGCGGTTCTGACATGTCGCTGCGCTCCTCGGGCCGACGGCCCCTCCATCGTACGGGCGCCACGCGGGCGCGAGCGGGGGGAACGCGGCGGGCGGGAAGGGCGGTCCGCAGGCGTTTGTCTCGTTCCCCGGCTATTCCGCACGGCATTCGCACACACGCGCCATGATGGGCCGGTGATGTGCGGGGACCACCACGACGCCGGACGCCGGGGGCCGCTGGCGGCCGAGCCCGGCACGTTCGGCGTCGCCCTGGTGGTGCCCCGGCAGGGCCCGGCCGGAATCTTCGGCCCGGCCTGCGAGTTGTGCGCGCGGCTCGCCGCCGACGAGGTCAACGCGGCCGGCGGCGTCCTCGGCCGCGAGGTGCGGCTGGTCATGGTGGACGGGGGCGCCCCGCCGGGGCAGGTCGCCGACGAGGTCGAGGCGCTGGTCGCGGCCGGGATCGTGCGGGGCGTCACCGGCTGGCACATCTCCTCGGTCCGGCAGGCCCTCGCGCCGCGCATAGCCCACCGGGTGCCCTACGTGTATACGGCGCTGTACGAGGGCGGCGAGAACTCCCAGGGCGTCTACCTGACCAGCGAGACCCCCGACGGCCAACTGCGGCCCGCCATGCGGCTGCTGGCCGCCGAACGGCGGGTGCGCCGCTGGTACGTGATCGGCAACGACTACGTCTGGCCGCGCCGTACCGCCAGGGCCGCCCACGCCTACGCCCGCGAGAGCGGCGGCCGGATCTGCGGCGAGAGCTATCTGCCGCTGGGCACCCACGACTTCCCCGCCGCGCTCCGCCGCGTCGAGCACGCCGACGCGGACGCCGTCCTGATGCTGCTGGTGGGCAGTGACGCGGTGCGGTTCAACCGGGCCTTCGCCGCCTCCCGGCTGGACCAGCGCTGCCTGCGCCTGAGCACCCTCATGGACGAGAACATGCTGGTCGCCAGCGGTGCCGACGCCACCCGCGGACTGAGCGCGACGGCCGGGTTCTTCGGCTCCCTCGCCACCGCCGACACCCTCGACTTCCACGGCCGCTACGGAGCCCGTTTCGGCCCCGGCTCCCCGGCGCCCAGCGCCCTGGGGGAGTCCTGTTACGAGGGCGTGCTGCTGCTGGCCGCGCTGGTCACCCGGGCCCGCTCCTGGGACGTCGCCGCGATCGAGGGCACGGCCGGGGAGGTCAGTTACGAAGGGGCCCGGGGGCTGCTGCGGCTGAGGGGCCGTCATGTGCGGCAACGCATCTACCTGGCCGAGGCGGACGGCCTCGACTTCGCGGTCACCGCCGATCTGGACGCCTGGAGCAGCCGGGTGTGACGTCCCCGTGATGCTTCCGGGCGGAAGTGTTAACGGTCGGGCAATGCCGGGGAAACAGCTCGCTCCGAGGCTGTGGCATGCCCGCGCCGGGCGGCGTGGCCCGGCGTTACCCGCCCCCTCTCACAACTCCCCGCGTCCGACACGGGGATCAGGAGGATGGTCATGCCCAGAGCCCGGGGAACCCGATACACCGCGATCGCGCTCGCGTTCGCCACCGCGGTCGCGCTGTCGGCCTGCGGCGCCAGGACCGACGAGGAATCGTCGGGCAGCGCCGCGGAGATCGACACATCGGGCGACACCATCAAGGTCGGCCTGCTCAACTCGCTGTCCGGCACCATGGCCATCAGCGAAGTCACCGTACGCGACGCCCTGTTGCTGGCGATCGACGAGATCAACGCCGCGGGCGGGGTCCTCGGCAAGCAGATCGAGCCGATCAGCGAGGACGGCGCCTCCGACTGGCCCACCTTCGCGGAGAAGTCGGAGAAGCTGATCCAGCAGGACCACGTGGCCGCCGTGTTCGGCTGCTGGACGTCCGCCAGCCGCAAGGCCGTTCTCCCCGTCTTCGAGCAGAACGGCTCGCTGCTGTTCTACCCCGTGCAGTACGAGGGGCTGGAGCAGTCGCCCAACATCTTCTACACCGGCGCCACCACCAACCAGCAGATCATCCCCGCCCTGGACTACCTGCGGGAGGAGGGCGTCGAGTCGCTCTATCTGGTCGGCAGCGACTACGTCTTCCCGCGCACCGCCAACCGCGTCATCAACGCGTACGCGGAGGAGTACGGCATCGAGATCGTCGGCGAGGACTACGCGCCGCTGGGCTCCACCGAGTTCTCCACCATCGCCAACAAGGTCGAGGCGTCCGGCGCCGACGCGGTCTTCAACACCCTCAACGGCGACAGCAACGTCTCCTTCTTCCGCGAGTACGAGGCGTCCGGGCTGACCGCCGAGTCCATGCCCGTCATGTCCGTGTCCATCGCGGAGGAGGAGGTCCGCGGCATCGGCGCGGAGACCCTGGAGGGCCAGCTCACGTCCTGGAACTACTACCAGACCACCGAGGGCGAGGCCAACGACCGCTTCGTCGCCGCCTACCAGGAGCGGTACGGCGCCGACAAGCCGACCTCCGATCCGATGGAGGCGGCCTACACCTCGGTCCACCTGTGGGCCGCGATGGTCGAGGCGGCCGGTTCGTTCGAGGTCGAGGACGTCCGCGCCGCCGCCGACGGCATCACCTTCGACGCTCCCGAGGGGGAGGTCACCGTGGACGGCGAGACCCAGCACCTCTACAAGACCAGCCGCATCGGCCGCATCGGCGCCGACGGCCTGATCACCGAGGTGTGGAGTTCCGAGGGACCGATCCGGCCCGACCCGTTCCTGCGCGAGTACGACTGGGCCGAGGGCCTGGCCGAGGCGGCGGCGGCGGAGAACGAATGACCGTCATCCTCACCCAGGCGTTCACGGGCGTCAGCATCGGCGCCGTGCTGCTGCTGATCGCCCTGGGCCTGTCCCTCACCTTCGGGCAGATGGGCGTGATCAACATGGCCCACGGCGAGTTCATCATGGCCGGCGCCTACACCGTCTACATGCTCCAGGGCCCGATCCACTCCGCCGGGTTCTCCCTGCTCGTCGCCCTGCCCGTGGCGTTCGCGGTGGCCGGCGCGATGGGGGTGCTGCTCGAATGGCTCCTCATCCGCCGGCTCTACACCAGGCCGCTGGACACCCTCCTGGTCACCTGGGGCGTCTCGCTGATGCTCCAGCAGCTCGCGCGGGACCTGTTCGGCGCGCCCAACGTCCACACCGAGGCGCCCGACTGGCTCTCCGGGCGCGTCACCCTCATCGGCGGCGACGACCCGCTGACGCTGGCGCACGCCCGGCTGTTCATCCTCGGCCTGGCGCTCGCCGCCGTCGTCGCCCTGACCCTCACCCTGCGGCTGACCCCGCTGGGCCGCCGCATCCGGGCCGTGGTCCAGCACCGCGACCTGGCCGAGGCGTCCGGCATCCCCACCGCCCGCGTGGACCGGGTCACCTTCCTCATCGGCTCGGGCCTGGCGGGCCTGGCCGGTGTCGCCCTCACCCTGGTCGGGCCCATCGGGCCGACCATGGGCACCAACGTCATCATCGACGCGTTCCTCGTGGTCGTCGTCGGCGGCATCGGCCAGTTGAAGGGCGCGGTCATCGCCGCGTTCGCGCTCGGCGTCCTCCAGTCGGTGCTGGAGTACTCCACCACCGTCAGCGTCGCCCGGGTCGTCGTGCTGGTCGCGATCGTCGCCTTCCTGCAATGGCGTCCCCAAGGCATCCACACCGTGCGCACCAGGAGCCTGGCATGACGGCATACCTCCTCAAGCGGCGGACCACACTGGCCGGTTACGCCCTGGCCGCGCCCCTGCTGTTCGCCGTCGCGCCCGCCGCCATGAGCGACTTCCGGCTCGAACAGCTCGCCCGCTACCTGTGCTTCGCCATCGTCGCCGTCGGCATCTCGCTGGCCTGGGGACGCGGCGGCATGCTGGTGCTGGGCCAGGGCCTGTTCTTCGGGCTCGGCGGCTACGCCATGGCGATGCACATGAAGCTCGCCGACGCGGGAGCGGGCAACCTGCCCGACTTCATGCTGCTGTACGGCTCGACCGACGAACTCCCGTGGTGGTGGGAGCCGTTCCGCTCACCGGCGGTCGCGCTGGCCGCCGTGGTGCTGCTGCCGATGGCCCTGGCCGCCGCCATCGGGTACGCGGTGTTCCGGCGCCGGGTGCGCGGCGCGTACTTCGCGATCCTCAGCCAGGCCCTCGCCGCGGCCTTCGCGATCCTGCTGATCGGCCAGCAGGCCACCACCGGCGGCACCAACGGCCTGACCAACTTCGGGGGGTTCTTCGGGTTCTCGCTCCACGACCCCGTCAACCGGCGCATGGTGTACTTCATCATCGCCGGGACCCTGCTGGCGCTGATGCTGTTGACCCGGCAGCTCTTCCTCAGCCGCTACGGTGAACTGCTCGTCGCCGTACGGGACTCCGAGGAGCGGGTCCGTTTCCTCGGCTACGACCCGGCGCTCGTCAAGCTCGGCGCCTACACCCTCTCGGCCGGGATGGCGGGCCTGGCCGGGGCGCTGTTCGTGCCGGCCGTCGGCATCATCTCGCCCGCGCTGGTCGGGATCGTGCCGTCCATCCAGTTCGTCATCGGGGCGGCCATCGGCGGCCGGGCCAGCGTGGCGGGCGCGGTGCTCGGCGCCGTCGCGGTGGCCTGGGCGCAGACCACGCTCTCGGAGGAATTCCCCGCCGGCTGGACGTACTTCCAGGGCGGCCTGTTCGTCGTCGTGGTCGCCTTCCTGCCCGGCGGCCTGGCCTCGCTGTGGCACCTCGCCACGCGTCGGCGCCGGTCGCGCGCCGGGGAAACCGGAAGGGTGGTGGCCGCGGCATGACACCCGTGACGGGGAGAACCGAACAGCCCCTGGCGGGCCTGGAGATCGAGGACCTGCGGGTGACGTTCGACGGCTTCGCCGCCGTCGACGGGGTGGGCCTGCGGGTCGGCCCGGGCGATCTGCGGTTCCTCATCGGGCCCAACGGCGCGGGCAAGACGACCCTGGTGGACGCCGTCAGCGGGCTGGCCCCGGCGACCGGCTCGGTCCGGTTCGGCGGCCGTGAACTGCTGGGCCGCCCGGTGCACCGCATCGTCCGGCTCGGCATCGGCCGCACGTTCCAGACCGCGACCGTCTTCGAGAACCTGTCCGTCCTCCAGAACCTGGACATCGCCGCGGGCTCGCGGCGCCGCCCGCACACCCTGCTGCGGCAGCGCCGCGGCGTGCCGGAAGAGGTCGAACAGGCCCTGGAGACCATCAAGCTCACCGCCCACCGCGACCGCGCCGCGGGCAGCCTCGCGCACGGCCAGAAGCAGTGGCTGGAGATCGGCATGCTGCTCGTGCAGAACGTGCGGCTGCTGCTGCTGGACGAGCCGGTGGCGGGCATGAGCCATGAGGAACGCGAGGCGACCGGGCAGTTGCTGCGCACGGTGGGGGAGGACCGCACCGTCGTCGTCATCGAGCACGACATGGACTTCATGCGGTCCTTCGCCACCAGCGTCACCGTGCTGCACGCCGGCCGGGTGCTCAGCGAGGGCACCGTCGCCGAGGTGCGGGCGGACCCGCGGGTGCAGGAGGTCTACCTCGGCCACGCGGTGGGAGAGGAGGCGTGATGCTGGAGATCACCGGTGTGGTGGCGGGCTACGGCCGCGGCGACGTGCTGCACGGCGTGTCGCTGTCGGTGCCCGAGGACGGGGTGTCGGCCGTCCTCGGCCACAACGGCGCGGGCAAGTCCACCCTGCTGCGGACGGCCCTGGGGCTGCTCCGCCCCCGCGAGGGGCGGGTCCTCCTCGACGGCGAGGACATCACGCGGCTGCCCGCCCACCGGCGGGTCCGGCGCGGGATGGCCTACGTGCCGCAGGGGCAGCAGAGCTTCCCGCAGTTGACCGCGATGGAGAACCTGCGGCTCGTCGCCGACGGCCGCAAGGACGGCCACGCGGCGCTCGCGGAGGCCCTCGACCTCTTCCCCGCGCTGCGCGGGGCCGCCGGGCGGCGCGCCGGGCTGCTCTCCGGCGGTCAGCGGCAGCAACTGGCCCTCGCCCGCGCCTTGATCACCCGGCCCAGGCTGCTGCTGCTGGACGAGCCGACCGAGGGCATCCAGCCCTCGGTCGTGGCGGAGATCCAGCGGACCGTCCTGGAGCTGAGCGGGCGCGGCGGCCTGTCGGTGCTGCTGGTGGAACAGCACGTCGGCTTCGCCCTCCGCGCGGCCGGGCGGTACTACGTGCTGGAGGCGGGCCGCGTCACCTCCTCCGGCGCGGGCGACGCGGACGCGGAGCAGGCCGTCCGCCGGGCGCTCAGCGTGTGAGCCCCCGGCGCGGCTCGAACAGTATCTACAAGTAGCCGCACCGCTCGTGAGCTGGTCGTCTCCGCGACGATGGCGATTGAGCGGAAGCGCCCGCGCCGCTGCCAGGGAGGTGAGGCTCGATGAATCCCGGGGAGACCATCAAGGGTCTGTGCCCTTACAGGCCGATGGCCTGGCGTGTGTGGTCTGCGGGCGGACTTCCTGCGGATCCCAGTCGCCCATGTGCCGGTCGGCCGGTCCGAGTCCGGATTTCAGCGTGTCCCACCTTCCGACGGATACGGCGGGCGCTGTAGATGCGTGCATCGGCACGGCGAGCTTGCTGTGGCTGGGGTGGGGTGCTGGCGTTGCGGTAGGTGCCGGATGAGGAGCTGGCCGGGCTGTAATGCGTGTCTCCACTCCTCGCATGGCCGTGGCGGAGATGTCCTTCACTGGCTTGCGGAGGTGTCGGCTCACAACGACCATGCCGCCCGCGGACGTGCCAAAGGACCCGAGCTGTGCCATGCCCTCCTGAGCAGACTCAGCCCATGCCCTGAGCTGCCCCAGGAACTCCTCCGCTTCCTCGCCACGCTCGTCGAGCGGAGTGACCTCAATGAGACCCAGCGCGGCCCTCACNGAGTTGGAGGGCGCCCCCCGCGCCGCCTTGGGCATCGCGTTTGGCCCCCAGGCGGCCCCCCGCCCTCTCCTTTTCACCACTCGATGTGTGTAAAAGACAGAGGGGGGGGGGGGCGGGGGGGGGCCAGGGGGGGGGGGGGGGGGGGGGGGGGGGGGGGGGGGGGGGGGGGGGGGGGGGGGGGGGGGGGGGGGGGGGGGGGGGGGGGGGGGGGGGGGGGGGGGGGGGGGGGGGGGGGGGGGGGGGGGGGGGGGGGTGGGGGGGGGGGGGGGGGGGGGGGGGGGGGGGGGGGGGGGGGGGGGGGGGGGGGGGGGGGGGGGGGGGGGGGGGGGGGGGGGGGGGCGGGGGGGGGCTGGGGGGGGGGGGGGGGGGGGGCGGCCCCCCCGCCCCCGCCCCCCCGCCACGGCAGTGTCACTCGGTGGTGCTGTGCGCCAGAGCGCGGGCCTTGCCTGCCCACTCCCCCATGCATGTGATGGCCGAGGTCATCTGCTTCACCGCGGCGGAGATGTCCTTCACTGGCTTGCGGAGGTGTCGGCTCACAACGACCATGCCGCCCGCGGACGTGCCAAAGGACCCGAGCTGTGCCATGCCCTCCTGAGCAGACTCAGCCAATGCCATGAGCTGCCCCAGGAACTCCTCCGCTTCCTCGCCACGCTCGTCGAGCGGAGTGACCTCAATGAGACCCAGCGCGGCCCTCACCCCGCTGTCCAGGGTCGCCATCCGTTCTGCGAAATCCCCGGCGACAGCGTTCAGTTCCCCGGCCGGCGCGCCGATCGACTGCGCATACCGGGCCACCGCCGCGAGCCGTGCGCTCGCGGGTGCATTCGCCTGGGTCAGATCGAGCATCTCGATATTGGTCTGTTCGGTCAGCGCTCCGATTGTCTCGATGGTCTTGGTGATCGCCTCCATGTCCGCGGTCATCTCATCCAGCCCGACTTCGATCGCGACGAAGTCGTCGAGCAAGCCGGGCGAGTCCTCGTCCTCCGTGTCCCCGCTCTCCGCAGCGGACGACGGTCCCTCGATGGTCTGGAGTCCACGCAGCACCCGCGCTGGGGTGAGGAGTTCGAAGCCGTCCCGGAGCCCGACTTCCAGCGCGCTCTCGATCTCCTTGCGCGCGCCGGTCAGGTGACTACGCGCCCGTTGATACCGGATCGTCCTGATCGATGCGATGTCGAAGGGCAGCAGCCCAGCCTCCCCGATGTGGATCGTCGGCTTGCCGGTGATATGACGCAGCCCCAGCTCGTACATCACGTTGGGATTGCCGCCGCTGACATCCGCAATGACCAGGTCGCACTCGATGACATGCCGGCAGATCTGCTCGTTGATGTCACCGGCGTGCGGGATGCCGTCGCCGCGCACGGCGGTGATTCCGTACCTCTTGCAGGCAGGAGCGATCACCTGTTCGAAGATCCCGAGGTGGTGCTCGTACGCCTCACGCTCGGAGCTGCCGTGCGCGGCGTACGGGTCGCCGATGGGGCCGATGACAAAACACGTGCGGGGCCGGTCGGCCTTCTGCCCCAGAGCCAGTGACGCGATCATGCGGGGTCCTCCGTTCCATGAGCGTGGGTGTCGTCGAGCCGGGCGGCGTGCGCGGCGCCAGCTTCCAGGTCGGCGGCGTACACCGGTCGCTCCTCGATGCCGAGGGAACGCAACAGGTACGCCGTCGGGATGCGGTAACGTCGGCCGACGCGCAGCACGGGACAAGGGAAGGTGCCGAGGCGGATCAGCTTGTACGCCGTACCGGGGCAAACTCCGAAGGCGCGGGCAGCCGTGCGCAGGTCGACGCTCAAGGGCAGGTCGAAGGCCTCTGCGAAACCCAGGGCCGGGCCAGACCGCGCGCTCACCGCCGGGCTCCCAAGGGGCGGAGCACCAGCGTGCCGATGAGGTCTGCATCCTCGTGACGGCGGGCTCGGAACGCCAGGTCGGGCAAGCCCGCGCGGTGCGCGAGCGCTCCGAGACGTTCCCCTTCCCGCCGGGCGCGCGACTCGGCGAAACGGAGCGTCGCGGCCAGCCCGTCGCTGCGGGGCGGGGGCGTGAGGTGGAGTTCCCACCCGTCGGCCGGCCGTGGTTGTTCCTCCGGCGGAGCCGTGGCGTTGCGGGCTTCGGCGATGGCGGCGATGTCCGCGACGGGAACCTCCTGCCTGACGCGGTTCGCATAGGCCCACATCCCGTTCACCGCCTCCTTGATCAAGCGGCCGCCTGTGTCCGGACTGTCCGGATCTGCCGTGTCGAGGGCCGCGAGTAGGGCCAGGACGGCCTCTGCCTCAAGGTCGGCCCGCTCGACCCTCAACCGGCACATGATTCGGTGCAGGTTCCGGTACAACCCGGGTAGCGCCAACCAGACGACGAGCAACCGCCCCGTGCCGTCGCTGTCCTCGGGCTCCCGCCGGGCCTCCGTAACCGCCTGTCGCCAGATCGCCGTTCGCAGAGCCTCATCGCGTTGCGGCCCATACATTGCCTTCCTGCTCTCGTCCGGAGACAGCCTCACCGTGTGCTGGCCGATGCTGAACGAGAGGGGCAGCCGCATACCGTCGAGCGCTCCAGAAAGCCTCCTGTCGATCACGGCGAATACGCCCTTAGGGGCAGTCGATGTCATCACTCCTCCTCCTTTCCGGCCTCATCGGGCCGGTTGAAGACCGATAGCGCTGCGGCAGCCTGCTCGCAGGCACTCAGAAGGGCGAACAGAGCCGAAAGCGCAGCCGCCTGACGCGTCTCCGAGACCGGGCTCGCCGTCTCGCGCCGGGGCCGCGACAGCCCGTCAGGCGGGGTGGGCGGGTGGATGTGAATGTCGCCGTACAGGTCGTGGCCGACGTTCACCCCGTAGTCCGCCCACTGGATGCCGTCCCCTTCGAGCCGGAGCGAAGCCTTGTACGGGGCCGTCACAAGGCGTGCCCGGGGCCCGCTGGCGGAGGGTCCATGGGTAGGCCGACGGTGAGGCCGCCGCTCACATCACCGCCAACGGCGACACCCTGGTGGACGTATTGGGAGGGCGTCGTCCGGCTCAGGGCGACTCCGTCCGGCGACGGCAGGGGTCCGCTCACACTCTCCACGGACGGCCGCACCTCGTCCGGCCCGTGGCCCGGCACCCGGATCCAGCCGTAACCACCGAACTCCTTCACCCGCACGTGGGCCCGGACATACTGGGCCGGGTGGAGGTCGGGGTGCCCGAACCGCACGACATCCTGGTACAGCCGGTCCGACACGATGACGGCGAGATCCGCCGAGGTGAGGGAGGCCAGTACGGCCCTTAGTTGGGGCGCGTTCACATAGCGCGCCACGGCGACCGGTGTGGGCCCGGCGTGGCCGAGAGCGGCGGCCGCGACGACACCGGTGTCGACGGCCAGCCGCAGCCTGACACGCGGGGCAGCCAGTCGGGCGTTGAGGACGCCGAGGCGGGCCGTCAGGTGGTGCATGAAGGGCCCCAGCACGGCGGCTTCCGGTGTGGCCTCGGGGAGAACGGCGAACTCCTGATCGCCTTGCGGCTGACGAGCCCAGGTGGCCCGGTCCAGACCGGTCAGCGTCGCCGCCTCGTCCAGCAGCCGGACCAGGTCGGACTGGACGGCCGACTGGGTCCGGGTGTCGAGGCGGCTGTACTGCTCCATGTCCGCCGCCAGGCACAGTCGGCGGTGCGGGATGGCGTCCTGCGGCCAGGGGGAGGAGGGCTTGGTCACGACAACTGGCCACCTTCCAAAGGTCGTTGGGTGTGGTGCACACCCAGACTGTGCGGGGGAAGGAACCGGGCCGTCGAGAAAGCCGTATTAATGCGATTCTGTGGCCGCCGCCTTTAGGTGGTCGGCACACTCAGCCGGGCGACCTTCCGCAGGCGGGCCAGGTCCCGTACGTAGGTCTGCCGGAGGCCGGTGCTGATGATCTTGTCCATTCGCAGCTGGGCGAGCGCCTTGTGCACGGTGTGCCTGGTGGACCCGGTGAGGGCGGCGAACTCGGACTGGGACAGGTTCACGTCGATGCGTACCGCGTTCCGTTCGTGCCGCCCATACGACATCGCCAGTTGGACGAGTACGCGGGCCAGTCGGACCAGGACCGGGTATCCGCCGAACTCCAGCCGCCAGCGGTCGGACCGACGCAGGCGGCCACAGAGCACCCGGTTGAGGGCCAGTGACACCTCGGGGTTGGCGAGAAGGAAAGGCCAGAGTTCGTGCCTCGGGACGACGGTGGCGACTACGTCGCCACAGGCAGTGACCGTGGCCGACCTAGGCCCAAGGTCCATGGCCGCCACCTCGCCCACAACATCCCCGGTGATCCTGATGTCCATGAGCGACACCCGGTCGCCGTCCAGCCGGGCGGTCACCTTCACCAGCCCTTGGTGGAGCACAACCAGCTCCTGCGCATGGTCACCCTCATTGATCAGTACGTCCCCCACGGCATAGTGGCGTCGGCTGCCCAGCTGTGCGAAGGCCGCGCGCTCCCCACCCGACAGGGTGTCGAGGAACGGCGCGCAATCATCCGTGTTCGAGCCGTGAATCATGTGCTCAGCAGAGCACTTCCCCAACGCGGCCGTGTGCCTTTCCGCCGATCCGCCGGTGCGAGCAACGCACTCCGGGGCGCACGGCGGCGCATAGCCGGAGCACTCACCTTCCACTTGCGAAGAGACGCGGCTGATATCTGCTGCACGGACGTCGGCCGCCCCATGGTCCTGCGACGACTGGGGCAGGACAGCGCCGGGATGGCCAGTCCTCTCTCAGCCTCGGTCGACGGTGCTGATCGCCTCGGCCACACCGTAGGCCCCCAGGAGCAGCAGCTGGTCCAGCAGGTCGAGGATCTCGGACCGGCGCGCGGCCGAGGCGGCCTGGGCATGAGCGCGGACCAGCAACTTACCGATGTGGTGGGCGGCCGCCGCACCGCTCGCCAGGTCGGCGGAGGAAGGACCGAGCGCCGTGAGGAATCGCTTCACACACGTCAGCACCAGGTCGTCGACCCGGTCAGGCGCGTGCTCCAGAGTGATCAGCAACTGGGGAAGGGCGGATAGGAAGGCACGAGAGTCGATCAGCGCGGTCACTGTCCGGCGGAAGGGCCCCAGACGCTGGTCCCTCAACGCGGCGGCGACCGCGGCAGCGGCTTCCCGCACGTCCCTCTCTGGGTCGTGGAAGAACCGGACGAGGGCGTGGTGAGCCAAGGCCGCATCGCCGGTGTTCACGAGGCGCTGAGCGCACACGTCTGCGGCTCCTCGTCTCTGTGCTTGGTCGTCCCCGGCAAGCACCTTCGCCAGCGGATCTGTTATCTCCCATTCCATCGCTGCCAGTGCGGCCACCTGCCCACCGCTCCGGCGAACCGTTGCCAGCGGGGAGCACAGCATCCGTTCCATCACCGGTCTGCCCGCCACCGGGTCTCCATGGCACAGAGCCACGACCAAGCGGGTCACATACGGTGAGGCCAGAAGCTGGTCGGGTGCCTCCGTGAGCACCGTGAAGGCGTCGGCCACCGCAGGGCGGTCGTGGCGTATCGCGGCATGCAACACATGGGCCACGCACGTCCGGACGGAGAGGGAGGGATCGGCGGCCAGTCGGCTCAGTTGAGGTACGACCACGGCAGCCCGTGACCCGTCTGCGTCGTGGATGAGCAGGTTACCCAGGCTCAAGGCTGCGCTGCCCCGCACGCTGTTGATCCCTGCCGTGAGCAGGTCGCGCTCCACGTCTCCGTTGTTCTCACTGAACGCGTCACCGACATCGTCGGAGACGAGAGCGCGGCTCAAGAGCGTCTCCACGAGATCGAGAGGCGCACTGGGGTGGTACTTCCCCACCGCCCACCCCAGCCAGCGGTCATACGCCGGTCTGCCTTGGCCGGCGAAATGGCGAACCGCCGCAAAAATGGTGTTCGGATCGCTGTATGGCTCCGCGTCACCAAGACCCAGGAGTAGCGAGGCTCCGTAGGCCGGGTGCGTCTCGGCGTCCATCCGCAAGGCCAGTCGCGCGAACCTGCCGGGGTCCGCCACGGTCATGTTCCGCAGCAAGTGAGACAGCTCCCGGGCCCCGCCTGTGAAGGTCGCCCAGTCGGTGCGGTCCTGGCTATGCTTTCTCATGGCGCTTAGCCACTGGTCGTCACTCATGTGTTGGGCCGCTTCCAACGAGATGGGCGGTCCGATGACCCCACTCGTCATCCCCCGCGGCTCGTCCGGCTCCTGCATGTCGCCATGACGTCGACGGAGTTCTCCGAGCCGACGCGCTGCACGCTCGGAAAGCCGGCCTTCGGGGAGTGCCGTCAGAAGGGTGAACTCATGCCAGGGCGAAAGCTCTTCATCAGGGGGAATACGCAGGTGGAGGAGAGCTTTCTCCAGCCGACCAAGGGTGTCGTCAGGAAGGGCGCCACCGACGGCACGGAGAACCTCGCGTGCGCCCCACACGACATTGGCCCCATAGCCCGACAGAAGACGGTGTCCGCCCTGCAGAATAATCTCGGCGGACCAAGGAGCAAGGGCAGGCCCCGCCTCGGTCAGCGCTTGGTAGAGGAGCCACTGCGCCGCCTCATACGGCACGCTCACGAGCCCTGCCACAAGTTCCCGCACTTGGGCGATGTCTCGGCGCGCCACGATCCGCAGCGCACTGGCCGCGCCCTCGAACAAGGCGCCGCCCAAGTCACTGGGTTCGTCGTCGGGATAGCGGAACGCGAAGTGCTTGTCGAAGACGGGCCAACCGGCTCGTGGCGGGCAGGCGGTCGCGGTCATGACGTCCAGTAGCACGGGCAGAAGCCGGACACAGAACTGCTCGGGAGCGCCCAGCGCGGCGGCCGCCACCAGACGGAGTGCTGAATGCTCTCGGGTCCGCAGCACGGCGACCATGCCCTGATCATCGAGTTGGAGGGAGTCCGGGCGATCCGCCAGCACCACACCGAGCAACTCGACCGCCCAGGTGGGCTCTTCCCTTGCCAGGTCGCCCACCGAGATCCAGAGACTGCGATCTCGGCCGGTGAAGAGGCCAGCTCGTACGCTATCGAGGAGGAGGTCAAAAAGTTGTCGACTGTCGGCGAGGCGGACGAAGGGAACGACCCTGGCCAACCAGGAACCGTACCTGGAATCAAGCGCATGGGATTCCAGGAGGCGGGCCACCCGGTCGGGGCAGGTGCTGGCGGCTGCGACCATCATTCGTTCTCCCCAGTCGCGTTCCCTCGCATCGGCGCTGGTGAGCCAGTTCTCGATCACTGACTCATCGTCCGCGCGATGGAACCATGCCGCGTTGCTGACCGCATTCACGAGACGGTCCTGGAAGGGAGGACGGGTGTCCAATACGCGCGCGACGGCGCCCCACTCGGCAGCCGTGGGGGCCTGCAGGCCGCGCAACATGGCCAAGGTCGTGTCCTTCAGGTGGTAGCGGATCCCAGGGCTGGTCAGCAGTGCCTCGACCTCCTCAACGAACCGCTCCGGGTCCAGATCGCGCAGGTGATCGAGAACCTGCCGCACCTGTCCACGGCGAAAGAGCTCCTGCTCTCCACCGGTGAGGAAGGCGACCAGGCTCTCGTCGCGCCGGAGCCAGTCGCGCGCGAAGGCGTAATCGAAAAAACTCTCGTGGAAGAAAGCAAGTTGCCGGCCGTCGCGCACGCAGACGTGCTCGGATACCAGCACATCCCCCGTCGCTGCCAGGTCGTCCGGGTCGAGCACACTGTGCGGTACGGACAGCCGCTGCCGAGCGCTCATGGCCGCCACGATGGCCGACACCGCCTCGTGAAAGCGCACGGAGGGCTGGCGACGCATGCACCCCTTCCGCTTGGTGTCCCAGAACATGTCGAAAAGCTGCCTGGTAGTACGGAAGGAGAGGGCCTTTTCCTGGCTGGCGACCTGCGCCAAGAGGACCAGATGTAGCGGTGACCGCAGCAATGCCCGCTGCGGCGGGGCCACCTGGGAGGCGTCCAGGCCCATATTGATGACCGCGGTGTCGACCTGAGTGTCGGAGAGTGGCCCTATCGTGACGCGTGCGCAGCGTTCCGATGTGGCGAGTTGACGGATGCGGGGATCGGCCTGGACGTCGAATGCGCGGCACACGAGGACGACACGCATGGCAGGGTTTGCCACCGCCTCGCCCACCAGGTCGCCCACCGCGTCGAAGGTGTCCGGAATGCGTCCCGACGCGAGGCTGACTGCGTCGAGCTGGTCCACGAGCAGCACACAAGGCCGCCCGTCCGCCACGGCTCCGAGGGCGCTGACCGGCGACATGGTCAGGCCGATGCGTTGCCCGAGCTGATGAGTCGAGGCCGAGGCCTCCAGCCGGTCGAGACGGAAGGCGAGCACCGGAATGGCTTGCCTATCGAGCGCGGTGAAGGCTTGGTGCAGCACAGCGCTCTTTCCACTGCCTGCAGCACCCGTCAGGAGGATGAGTTGCTCGGTGCCTCTCGTGGCCTGTTCCACCAGCTGGTCGGCCTCTTGCCGGGGGATCGTGGGCCGGAGCAGATCACGTTCGACACTCGCTGTCCACCGACTCGTGATTTTGGTCACCGCGTCGATTACTACGTCACCGTCCACCCGGCTGACTCGCCGCAACCCGTACTGTGGCAGCCGGGCGGTAATGGCCGAGGCGTCGAGAGTGGTTCCCAGGTTGTCCATCAGGAGGTCGCCGAGTCCTGCAGCCGCAAGCCGGCCTGGGGCCCCGGCAAGGGCCTGTTCCGCCAGGACCGCGTTGGTGTTTGCGAGGTCTCGTTCGTTGTGCCACTCCACCCAGAGCCCTCTCAGCATGCGCCACGCCGTCGCGGCAGAGCCGTAGATGTCGGCTGAGGCAAGGGCGTCGAAAGAGCCCTGGAGTTCATCGGTCAACCACTCGGCTTCGAAGGACGCGAAGTCGTTGGAGCGACGGGCGCGGTCGGCGAGTTCGTCGAGCGTACGGGCGGGGACCAAGGAGACGAAGTGGAACGCATGGCCCGCGTTGACGTGGGAACCCAGGTTCTTCCAGACCTCCTTGCCGCGGAGGGAGGCCACGTTCCAGCTGTTCGCGTTCCGGTTCTGCCGCTTGACCTGGTGCACTTCCGTCCCGCCGTTGTGACGGTAGACAAACTCGACGCCGTCACCCAGGGGAGCGCCCGGCTCCAGCGTTATCGATGTCCCCATGCCCAGGAGCACGTACAGGGCATGTCTGATTGTCCAGGCTCCCTCGTAGCGGTTGCCGAACTTGTCCGCCTCGCCTCCCGGCCGCGGTACCATCGCGCCCCCAGTGTCTGCTGAACGACCTCGTCGGCCGCGTACGTGCGCGGACGCTACCGCACATGTCCGGGGGCCCGAGGCCGGTTACGCGAGGTTTTACTGCGCGGTGGCAGCTTTCAAAGGCCCGGTACGTCTCCCCTGTTCCTGGCTCCGCCCCGTAGTCTTCCGCCGTCATCCGCGAGTCGATTGAGTGGTGGCCCGGCGTATCCACCCGGGCACCAAAATCGAGTATCAGTTGGAACAGGCTGACCTGCCCCTGTGCGCCGCCGACGGCCCCATCGTCACCGGGCACCGGGCCAAGCGCGCCCCCGGTCCTGACGTGCCGAGTTGAGCAGGCCGTCTCCGAGTGGTACGTCCCGCAGATGCTGAAGCTGTCTGGGGACGGCCTTATCGAGCTCACCCGTCCGGGCTGGAACCCCGGCAAGCCGCCGTACGGCTACCTCGCCGCGAAGGTTCCTCACCCGGTCCTGACCCGCCACGCCGAAGGCCGCACAAGCACAGCCTGTTCGCCGCCCCGGCCCACACACCTGCCGTCACTTGAATCTTCCAGTGCGTGGCATCGACGGGCTGGGCTAAGACGCCATCGCCGAGAGCCACGGCCTCCGGCCCGGCTGTATCCCCCGCCGCTGCCGACCCGGGCACACGTAGGGCTGGGGCGCAGGAGCGGCTCCACCGTCCGCGAGATCCTCTACAGCCCCGAATACGCCGGCTATCAGGTCTGCAGCCGCCGAGCCACCAAGAAGGGAGGCCGCCACAACGACTCTAAGGACTGGGTCCGTCACCCATGCCTACTCACGAGTCGCTCTTCACCCGGGAGCTGTTCGACAAGGTCAGCGTTATGCCCAAGAAGCGGCAGGGCTCGCGCACTCCACTTCCACACCGTGATCCCTCTTGACGGCCCCTACGGACCCGAGATAGCCCCGCCCACCCGGGCGACGCCGATCTCCAGGCCGACGCCGCCCGCCGGCAGTCGGCCTAGTCCAGTTCCTGCACGGTCGGCTGCGATGTCGTCGGCCCGCGCACCTGCGCTTCGGCACGCAGATCGACGTGCGGCCCATCACCGCGTTTGACGCCGGGAAGGCGCTGCCCTCCTCGGCCGTGGCTGGCTACGTCGCCAGCACCCCACCAACGGAGCGGAGGAACGCGGGTGCGGTGACCGGGCCGACCTGGCCACCCTGACTCTGTATGCGCCCACACCGTGCGCATGATCGGCGCATACTGGTGGCCGGGCGGCCTGCCCGCCTCGGAGCCGCTGCCGCTGCGCCGCTGGGCCCACATGCTCGGCTGTCGCGGCCACTTCACCACCGGATCCCGTCACTACTCCACCACCCTGCCCGCCCTCCGTTCGGCCCGCACCGACCACCGCGCCCAGCAGGGCACGGCGTTGGGCCTGCCCGACCGGCTTATACCCCGACGCGGCTGTGCGGTCAGCCGGTCGGGAGTCTGGCGGCTGACCGGTCCGGGGCAAGCTCCGCTGCGGCTGCCGACGGCTCATGTTTGACAACCACCGCGACGCGATCACGTACTACACGTGCTGGCCGCGCTCGAACAACCGGGGCCGCCCCGACACCTACGCCGGTCACCCCAAGAGCGTGTATCTGCGCGAGGACGTGCTCATGGACGCGGTAGGCGCCTTCTACGCCGACCGGCTATTCGGCCCGCACCGCCGGGACCTGCTGGCCGCAGAGATCGCCGGCGTGGACGACCGCGCCACGAAGGAACGCCAGGCCGAGCGGGAACGCCACCAGAAGGCCCTGGCCGACCTCACACGGCGGCAGGAGAACATCCTGCGGCAGGCACGGGACTGCGAGCCGGGCGACCCCTTCGCGGACGGCCTGAGGCGGACCTACAACGACCGCGAAGCCCAGCGGAAGGCAACCCTGGCGGTCGTGGCCGACATCGACAAGGCCGAGGCGGCCGAGCCGACGGGGCCGAGCCTGGACGCGGCGGACCTTCCCGACGCCCTGCCGTCCCTGAGCCTGCGCCTGCCCGACGCGCCCGAAGACCTACAGCGGCGTCTGGTCGACGTGACCCACTTGACTATCGACCTGCACCAGAACAGCGATGACATCACGTTCACGCTCAGGCTCCCCGCCGACCAGATACCCGAGGTTACCCACACGTCCACGACGATCTTCACTGCGTCCGAGCAAGATGAACGGCCCGTGCCCGGCAAGGCAGGCACGAGCCGTGGTGTAGGTGCTATTGGTGCCCCCGGGCCGGCGCTACTCCCCGCCGTCCCCGCCGACGCAGACCACCTCGTCGCGCGGCACGTAGTGGGTGCGGAACGTCTCGCGGCCGACCTCCTCGCCGCCGTCCAGCAGGATCCGGTCCACCTCGACGTCGAAGCCCTCCATCGGCGGCTGCGGCACGCCCTCCTCGCTGTCGTCCTCCCGGCGCTCGGGCTCCTCGATGTTCTCGCGCGGGCCCGTCTCGGACTGGACGTCGTCGTACCGCTTGGTGCCGAAGAAGGAGATGGTGACGGAGGTGTCGGTGGCGTCGGCGGCGACGTAGATGGCGTTGCCCGAGTCGTTCACCCAGCGCAGGTCCAGGCTGCCCCAGGCGACGGTGGCCTCCCGGCCCTCCGGGTACCGCTCGATGTAGAAGGAGTGCGCGCCGTACTCGACGGGGTCCACGCCGGCGAAGAACACCGCGTTGAACATGGTGGTCGCCACCGCCGAGACGCCGCCGCCCTGCGCCTGCTGGTACTGGTCGTCGAGGATGATGAGGCCCTCCACGAAGCCGTTGGCCTCGGTGCGCTCACCGACCGTCTCGTTGAAGCTCCACTCCTCGCCGGGCAGCACCACCGAGCCGTTGATCAGCTCGGCGGCCCGGCCGATGTTGGTGGTGCGGTAGGGGGCGGGGTCGAAGTTCACCGTGAAGGTGGACATCTGCTCCATGATCCCGAGGTCCTGGTAGGTGTCGGCCGTCACCTCCGGCGCGACCTCCTCGGTCCGGAGGGCCGCCGTGCGGGCCTCGTCGCCGCGTCCGGTCAGCAGCGGCAGCACCGTCTCACCGAGCCCGTCGGTGACCACGCGGGTGCCGGGGGTGCCGTCGGCGGCGACGACGACCTCGGAGCCCTCCAGGCGGAGCGTGGCGTCGGTGGGCTCGGTGCCCGCGTTCTCGAACGCGTCGGCCAGCCGCTCGTCGGCGGCCAGCGCCTCGCCGTCCAGCGCCGGTTCCAGCCGTCCGGTGTCGTCGGCGGTCATGGTGAGGTGGTCACCGATGACCTCGGTGGGGACGGTGATCCGCTCCTCGTCAGCCGTCAGCACCACGGGGCCGGACATGGCGGGCTCGGCGAACTCCTCCACGGCCCGTTCGATCTCGTCGGGGCCGGTGACGGGCTCCGCCTCCCGCACCGGCAGCGGCAGCGGCTCACCGATGTCGGGGAAACGGTCCCGCAGCAGGTCCAGGGCGCGGTCCACGTCCAGCTCGGTGCCCGGGCGCGGCTCGGTGACGGACACCTCGCCGTTCTCGAAGCCCACCGCGCCCTCCCGGAGGCTGGTGGCGGAGTCCTGGGCCAGCGCGGTCAGCTCGGAGCGGCCCGCTTCCTCGTCCTGCCGGACCACCGGCTCCAGCTCGCCGCCGCCCGTGCCGAAGAGGGATCCGAGCAGCCCCGGCACCTCGGCCTGGTCGACGGTGGCGTCGATGTCGACGGTCAGCCCCAGCTCGACGGGGTCCAGCTCCTGGACGTCCCCGTTCTCGCCGATCGTGACCTCGATCGGCTCGGTCCTGGTCCAGGCCAGCTCCTCGGTGAGCTTGTCGCGCGCCGCGCCCGGGGACATGCCGCCGATGTCGACGCCCTGGACGCTGGTTCCCCCGGCGATCTCGCCGCCGGTGAGCAGGGACCCGATCAGGTAGAGCGCGGCCAGGGTCAGCGCGACGCCGATGGCGATCACCGCCGGGCGGCGGGTGACGGCGCGGTGGCGCGCTATGTGCGGCGGCTCGGCCGGAAACGGCGGGTAGGCGGCCACGGGGCTCCCTCGGGACGGCGCGGAGTGCGCGGAGACGAGTGGAAGGGTAACCAACCGCGTGCGTCGCACGGAAATGGGACGTTCAGGCGATACAGCCGATATGAGCGGTGTAGTCGTACTTCCAGCGAGAAGAGCGTCATATCTCACTAAAAGCGCGTGAGGGGGCCGGGGCAACCGGAAGCCCGTTCCGGCCGCTGATCACCGCCGGGAGCGGGACGCGCGGCAAGACCCCGGGGTCAGGGTCGCAGCTCCGCCCACACCGTGCAGCCCGCGTTCCGGTCGGGGCACAGGACGCCCCACCGGGCGGCCAGCGCGTCCAGCAGCACCAGGCCGCGGCCGTGCTCGGAGTCGGCGCTCGCCGGGCGCGGCGCCGCGCGGCGGTCGAGCCCGCGGCCCTCGTCGGCCACCTCGATCCGCAGCCGGTCCAGGCGGGGGCTCGCCTCCAGCCGGCAGGTGATGATGTGACTGTCCGTGTGCAGGAGGGCGTTGGTGACCAGCTCGGAGATCACCAGGCGGGCGGTGTCGCGGACCTCCCGCGGCAGTCCCCAGTGATCGAAGCGCCGCTCGACCCGGTCGCGCGCGGTCGCCACGGACTCGGCGAGCGCCGGCAGGGCGAAACGCTCGCCCTGTCGCGGTGTGCCCGGAGCGGTGGGGGCCTGCGCGGGAAGGGTGAGCGGCGTCGTGCCGTGAAGCGGGAACACGGGCATGGTCGCCTCTCCGGGGGTGCCGAACCGTGGGGGTGGACCGGGTCGCGTGTCAACTATGCGCACCCAGGTGCGCATTACGCAAGGGGAGTTCTGCAATTCGCATAAAGACAAATGACCTTTGTCGATGCCGCTACCCCGTGTGGCAGACTGCTGCCAGGAGTTGGCGTCGCCAACTCGCGTGCGAGGGAGGCGGCGTGGCAGAGGCACGGTCGGGCCCGACCGTGGGACAGATCGTCCTGGGGCTGCGCCTGCGCGATCTGCGGGAACGGGCCGGCTGTTCGTTCGCCGACGCGGCGCAGGCGCTCAGCGTGAACACCACCACGGTGCGCCGCATGGAGAAGGCGGAAGTCGGCCTCAAGCCCCTCTACGTCAAGGCGCTGCTGGAGCGTTACGGGGTGCCGCGCGCCGAGGCCGACTCGTTCCTGCTGCTGGTCAACGAGGCCAACCGGCCCGGCTGGTGGCACCGCTACCGCGACGTGCTGCCGGACTGGTTCAGCCTCCACGTGAGCCTGGAGGGCGAGGCCAGCCTCATCCGCGCGTACGAACCGCACTGCGTGCCCGGCCTGTTGCAGACCGAGGAGTACGCGCGGGCGCTGCTGCGCACCGGGTTCCCCAACGCCTCGCAGGAGGAGATCGGGCGCCGGGTCGCGTTGCGCATGGAGCGTCAGGAGCTGCTGTCCCGGTCGCGGGCACCGCTGTTGTGGGCCGTGATCGAGGAGGGGGTGCTGCGCCGGCGGGTCGGGTCGCCCGACCTCATGCGGGCGCAGATCGACCGGCTGGTGGAGGCGACGGCGCTGCCCAACGTCACGCTCCAGATCATGCCGTTCAGCGCCGGTCCGCACCCGGGGATGTTCGGGCCGTTCCAGCTCTTCCGGTTCGAGATCCCTGAGCTGCCCGACATCATCTACACCGAGAGCCTGACCGGCGGGGTCTACCTCGACGAGCGGCCCGACACCGTGGCCTTTCTGGAGGTTCTGGACCGTATAGGTGCGCAGGCCGCACCGGTTCACGACACCGAGGCCCTTCTCGGTGCGATTCGCAAGGAGCTCTGAACCCGCATGAGTGACGAGATATACAACGGGATGCCGGCCAGGAACCTCGGCAGCGAGGGCTGGGCCAAGCCGTGGAGCGGCACCAACGGCGGCAACTGCGTGGAGGCCATGAAGCTGGCCGACGGCCGGGTGGCGCTGCGGCAGTCCACCGATCCCGACGGCCCGGCGCTGATCTACACGCAGCCCGAGATCGAGTCGTTCATCCGGGGAGCCAAGCGCGGCGAGGCGGACTTCCTGCTCGCCTGAGCCCACCGCGACGCCAGGCCCCCCGGCCCGCCACGGGCCGGGGGTCCTGGCGCGTCCGGGGCCCGCGTGCGCGGGGGCGCGCGGGCCTAGGCGCGGGTCCGCAGCGCGGTCTCCTTCACGAAGACGGTGATCACCAGGGCCAGCAGCGCGGCGGGCGCGGCGTACAGGAACAGGTCGGCGATGCCGTGCCCGTACGCGCCCTCGATCACCGTCCGCAGCGGTTCGGGCAGCGCGGCCACGTCCGGGATGCCGCCGCCGGCCGCGTCGGCGGCGCCCGCCGCGTCCGACGGGCCCAGCCCGGCCAGCCCGTCCCGGGTGTAGCCGCCGACGCGCTGGGCGAGCACCGCGCCGAGCACCGAGACGCCGATGGCGCCGCCCAGCGAGCGGGAGAACGCGACCACCGAGCTGGCCGAGCCGAGGTCCCGCGCGTCCACCACGTTCTGGGTGGCCAGCACCAGGTTCTGCAGCAGCATGCCGATCCCCGCCCCGAGCACGGCCATGGAGACCGCGACGCGCCAGTACGGGGTGTCGTACCGCACGGTGCCCAGCAGCGCCGACCCGGCGGTGATCAGGGCGCCGCCGGCGACCAGCCAGTGCTTCCAGCGCCCGGTGCGGGTGATGAGCCACCCCGAAGCGGTGGAGGTCAGGGTCATGCCGCCGATGAACGGGATCGTCATGATCCCGGACATGGTGGCGCTCTGGCCGCGCGCGAGCTGGAAGAACTGGCTGAAGAAGACGGTGCCGCTCAGCATCACCACCCCCACGAGCAGCGAGGCCGCCGAGGTGAGGCTGATCGTCCGGTCCCGGAAGAGCCGCAGCGGGATGATCGGGTCGTCGGCGCGCGCCTCGTTCAGCACGAACAGCGCGCCCAGCGCCACCGAGCCGCCGACCATCGCGACGGTCTGCCAGGACACCCAGTCGTACCGGTCGCCCGCCAGCGTCACCCAGATCAGCAGCAGCGAGATGGCCGCGCTGACCAGGAGCGCGCCGGTCCAGTCGATCCGCACCGCGCGCCGGGTGACCGGCAGCCGCAGGGTGCGCTGGAGCACCACCAGGGCGGCGAGGGCGACGGGGACGCCGATGTAGAAGCACCAGCGCCAGCCGAGCCACGGCGTGTCGGTGATCACCCCGCCGATCAGCGGGCCGCTCACGGTCGCCAGGGCGAACGTGGCCCCCAGGTAGCCGCTGTACCGGCCGCGCTCGCGGGGCGGGATCATCGCGGCCAGGATGATCTGCGACAGGCCGATCAGGCCGCCGACGCCGATGCCCTGCACGACGCGGACGGTGATCAGCATGGCCGGGTTCTGCGAGAGACCGGCGACGAGCGAGCCGGCCACGTAGACGCTCAGCGCGGCCTGGATGAGCAGCTTCTTGCTGAAGAGGTCGGCGAGCTTCCCCCACAGCGGCATCGACGCCGTCATCGCCAGCAGGGTCGCGGTGACGACCCAGGTGTACGCGGACTGCCCGCCGCCCAGCTCGCCGATGATCCGGGGCAGGGCGTTGGTGACGATGGTGGAGGAGAGGATCGCGGCGAACATGCCGAGCAGCAGCCCGGACAGCGCCCGCATGATCTCCGGATGCGTCATCGGCGCCGCCACCTCCACGACGGCCGGGGCCTCGGGGCGCGGGTGGGCCGGTGCGGGCGTGTCGATGCTCTGGCTGGTCAAACGGGCTCCCTGTCGGGGTGGTGCTGCGGATCGTGGCGGGGCCTCCCTCGTACGACGATACGATAAAGATGCTTAATACACGTAACGAGTTGGCGAAATCTTTGCCGCCCCCAGGGGTCCCCGGCCCGGCCTACCGGGGTCCGCGCACCAGGGACCCCGGCTCCGAAGCCCCGGGTACGCCGTTCCCGCGCTCCAGCGCCTCGAACAGCTCCGTCCACCGCTCCCGGATCGCCTCCGGACCGTACGCCTGGACGGTGGCGAGCGCCGCGTCGCCCATCTCGGCGCGCAGCGCCTCGTCGCCCATCAGCCGCCGCATCGCCGCCGCCAGCCCGTCCACATCGCCCGGCGGGACCAGCAGCCCCTCCTTGCCGTCGGTGATCACGTCCGAGGGGCCCGTCGGGCAGTCGAAGCTGACCACGGGCAGCCCGTGCGCCATCGCCTCGATCATCACCATCGGCAGTCCCTCGTACCGTGAACTCAGCACGTACATCGAGGCCTTGGCCAGCTCCTCGTCCATCTCGTCGGTGCGGCCCATCAGGAAGACGTGGTTGTAGAGGTGGTGCTCCTCGATGAGCCGGCGCAGCCGCGGCTGCTTGTTCCCCGTGCCGAAGATCCGCAACTGCCAGTCGGGGTAGGCCTCGACGGCCTGCCCGAACGCGGGGATCAGCAGGTCGAACCCCTTCTGCGGGCGCAGCCGCCCCGCCGCCACGGCGATCTTGTTCGCGCAGGTGGACGGCTTCTGGTCCAGCGAGTGCACGGCGTTGGGGATGCGGACGACGCGGGTGCCGGGGGCCAGCCGCAGATAGTCGTCGCGGTCCCGGCCGGTCAGCACGGCCACGGCGTCCAGGTGCGGGTACCAGCGGGCGATGGCCGCCCGCAGGTCCGGGCGGTGGGTGCCCAGGTTCATGTGCTCCTGGCCGACCCGGAGGACCCCGCCGGTGGCGAACTCGGCGGCCAGGATGTTCAGCGCGGGCCGGGTGGTGACGAGGATGCCGTCCCGCAGCCCGCGCAGATAGCCGATCACCGCGCGTTCCACGGCCCGGTTGATGGCCTTGTGCCCCGGCTCGCTGCCCGGCACGTACCGGGGCGGACGGGCCGCCCGCCGCCGTTCGCGCCACGCGCGCAGCCGGCCCGCCGGCCCGGGGGCGGCGGCGTGGCCGCGCAGGTCGGCGATGTCGCTGAGCCGTCCCCGCGGATCGACCGCGAGGGGCGGCTCGCCCGCCCGCCGCACCACGCTCACCACCTCGACGTCGTGGCCGGCCGCCGCCATCGTGTTCGCCTGGGTGAGCACGGTGCGGATCGTTCCGCCCATGCCGTACGCGTGCAGCAGCAGATAGCGGATCCTCATGGCGCCACGCCCTCCCCGTCCTCGCGGACCTCGCGGACCTCGACCGCGAGGTTGTCCCGCACGGTGTAGTACGGCCGGACGCGCGCCGTCCTGCCGTCCGCCGCGACGGTCTGACCGGGGTAGACCATGACGTGCTTCTTGCCCCGGATGTCGTCCAGCAGCCGCCCCACGCGCAGTCGCGGCGCGGTGGCGGCCGGGCCGGGCGCCAGGTGGGCGTCCCAGTAGGCGGGGAGCGCGACGTCCCGCGGCGCGAGGTCACCCACCGGGAGCGACACGTCGAACGCCGGGCCGTCGAGCGGTGCCGGGTACCGCAGCCGCCGCCCGTCGCCGTCCCGCAGGGTCAGCAGCAGCTCCCACGCCTCGCCGGCGGCCGGGGCCCGGCCGTGGAGGCGGCCGACCAGCCGGACCCTGCCGTCACGCGGCCACACCCGGTCCAGCTCCGCGTGCGCCATCACGCGACCGCCGACCCGGCCGGGTAGCCCCACGCCGCGCAGATCCCGCGCAGCGCGTCCGGCACCTCGCCCGGCGCGGGCAGCGCGCGGCCCGGCTGGACGCGGCCGGAGCGGATCTTGTCCTTCCAGTCGCCGAGCCCCTTGGCGACGACCCCCGTGTCGTGGTCGCCGTACTCCAGCATCCCCGGCTCCCACTCGATCTCCAGGAAGGAGCAGATGCCCTTGAGCGCCGTCGCCGGGTCGTCGGTCAGCTCCTCGTACCGCACGGTGTGCCCGGTCAGCCGCTTCCGGGCGCGCTCCACGGCGTTCATGAACCGCAGCGCGTCCAGCGCCGCCTCCTCCGGGCCGCGCCGGCCGGGATCCGCCTCGTGCCAGGACCTGGCGATGGAGGCCGGGTGCCGCAGGAGGAAGACGAACCGGGCGTCCGGCCAGCAGGCGGCGAGCCGCTTGTGCGCGAACGCGTTCCCCGGGGTCTTCTCGACGAGGACCGACTTCCCCGACTTCACCAGCTCGCGGTGCATCAGCCGGTCCCACAGCAGATGCTCGGCGTCGCCCCGGTCCAGACCGAGAGCGGCCAGCGATTTCTCCGCGAGCCCGGTGGAGAAATGGACCTCCAGACGGCGGAAATGCAGCTCGTGCGGCGCGTGGAGCCGGGAGTGGGCGTTCAGCATCATGCGCAGCAGCGTCGAACCGGACCGGACCGGCGCGATGATGAACACCGGCTGCCGCAGCAGGCGGTCGACGCGCGGGTCGCCCGGCGGTCGCACGACGGCGGCGGGCTGCGCGCGGCCAAGGGCCACCGGCCGGGCGGCGCGGGGCGCGGCGGGCGCGGCGGTCGCCGCCGCGGGCCTGGGCCGGACCCGCCGGATCTGGAATCCGGGGGCGGAGCCGAGCGTCTTGTTGATTTTCCGGAGCAGGGTCATGGCGCACGAGGCTAAACCCCGGAACGGCACCGAATTCACGCCCGTTCATCCGGCGGAAATACCGCCACGGGGATTTTCCCGCGATTCCGGGGGCTTCCGGCCCGCCCTCGCGCGCGACGGCCTGACCCGGACGAGGGACGACGAAGCGGCGGGCCGCGTTGCCCGGTCTCACCCGGGGGAGTGAGGGGGGCCGGGGAACGGCGCCGCCCGGGCCGGGCCCCGCGGGCTCCGGTCCGGGCGGCGGCAGGCGTCCGCGTCGGCGGCGGGTGTCAGCGCCGGCGCTCGGCCAGGCGGCGCACCCAGCCGTCCACCTCGGCGTTCCAGTCGGTGGTGGCGACGCTCTGGTGGCTGACCGTGTACCGGCCCAGGGAGTCGCCGCCGCCGGTGAACATGCCACCGCGCTTGTCGGCCTCCAGCACCACCTCCACACCGGACGGCGAGGCGATGAAGCTGATCTCGATCTCGTTGATCGCGTGCGCGTAGTGCGGCGGCGGCGTGATCTCGATCTCCTGGTAGAACGGCAGCGTCTGGCCCGTTCCCCCTATCCGGCCCAGCTCCAGGTCGGCGGACTTGAAACCGAAGCCGAGCTGCCCGAACGCCTCCAGGATCGCCTGCTGCGCGGGCAGCGGCCGGACCAGCAGCGGGTCCAGGTCGCCCTGGTCCACCGCGCCCGCCACCGCCAGCTCGGTCTTGACCCCCAGCACGATGCCCAGCGGCTGGCCGTAGACCTCGGTGATCGGCGTCTCCCAGGGGACCTGCACGGAGAACGGCACCGCGAACTGCTGCCCCTCGCCCAGCTTGAAGCCACCGCCGACCGTCTGGCTGTGGAAGGCGACCGTGCCCTGCGTCTCGTAGTCCCCGCCCTCGGCCTCGACCCGGGCCACGAAGTGGAGCGTCACATGCGTGATCTCCGCGTCGTTCGAGCCGCCGCGCACCAGCACCTGGCCGGCCAGGGCCGAACCCGGGACGACCGCACCGCCGTTGAGGACCGTGTCCACCGAGGGACCCCCCACGCCGAGCGCTCCGAGCAACTTCTTGAATACCATCCCGGCGTCTCCTTAGCGTCCTTCACATCAATGGATCACAACTCACCTGTGGCGCGAAGCCGTTCCCACGCTACCGGCCGACGGGCCGCGCGGCGGCGAACCCGGCGGTAACGGTGTGCGGCGCCCCGGCCGCCCCCGGTGCCCGCGGGGGCCTTGGCCCGCGCGGCCGGATGAGTACGATGGCCGACGATGACGACGATACGAATACCCGGTCATAGACCCGGCCGGAGACCGGGCGGGGACACCAGACGTGCCGCCGTCTCCGGCTGCGCGCTCGTCATCGTCTCCCTGCTGTGCGCCCTCGGCCTCACCGTGCCCGCCGCCGCGGAGCACCGCGCCGAGCGGAGCCCGGTGACGCGGACCCTCGTCCGGCCGCTCACGGCCCCGACGGCCGCGGCCCCCATCGACATGGTCGATGCCGAACGACCCGGCAGCACCTGCCACGTCGGCCCGGGCACCGCCACCGACCCGCTGCCGCCGCCCCCGCTCGCACTCCACGTCCCCGCCCTTCGTGCGTTCTGTCTGCGCCCTCTGCCGCCCCCACTCCTTTTACCCTCTTTTTTACTTCACTCCTTCCGCACCCCCCTACATCTCCACTCCCCTCTTCGTCGGCAGCGTCAGAATGTGTATAAGCGCCAGCCCCCCCCCCCCCCCCCCCCCCCCCCCCCCCGGCGCCGCCCGCCGCCCGGTCGCGGGCCGTGCCGGGCATCACCGGCGCCGCGTACGACGGCGCCCACTCCGTCGATCTGCACCGCCTCCAGGTCCAGCGAACCTAGCCGGGAAACGCCTTCTCCGCGTTCTTCGTGTTCTTCGCGTTTCCCCCTTTCCCCCCTTCTTTTCTGGCTTTCCTTCGCTTAAGGACCTTCCATGGCCGCCAAGCCCAGCAAGTCGAACAAGCAGCAGGTTCTCGCCGCCCGCCGGGCCAAGATCGAGGACGCCCGCCGCAAGGAGCGCGCCCGCGACCGCCGCAACCGCCTGATCGCCATCGTCTCCAGCGCCGTCGTCGTCGCCGCGCTCGTCACCGGCATCGCCATCGCCGTGGCCGGCGCGGAGAACGACGACAAGGAGAGCGGCCCCAAGCTCAACGCGGCCTCCGCCTCGGACATCCGCGGCGAGAAGACCTGGTCCGGCCTGACCCAGACCCACGTCGAGACGGACGTCGACTACCCGATGAACCCGCCGGTCGGCGGCGACCACAGCGCGATCTGGATGAACTGCGACGCCGACGTCTACACCGAGGAGATACCGGACGAGAACGCCGTCCACTCCCTGGAGCACGGCGCCGTGTGGGTCACCTACAACGAGTCCGCGACCGAGGCCGACATCGAGACCCTCGCCACGCGCGTCTCCGCCACCCCGTACTCCCTGATGAGCCCCAAGAACGACCAGAAGTCCCCGATCACCCTCACCGCCTGGGGCCACCAGCTCACGCTGGACAGCGCCTCCGACGAGCGGGTCGCGGAGTTCTTCGACACCTACGTCCAGGGCGCCCAGACCCCCGAGCCCGGTGCGGCGTGCAGCGGCGGGCGGGCCGAGTGACCGGACGGCGCCTGGTCCTGGCCGGCAGTGCCGCGATCGGGCTGATCGCCGCCGTGCTGATCGCCCTCACCCTGCTCGCCCCGGCGTCGTCCGCCGACGCCGACCCGCCGGGGGAGGACTCCGCCGACGTCGGCTTCGCCCGCGCCATGGCCGTCCACCACCAGCAGGCCGTCGAGATGTCGTTCATCGTCCGCGACCGCACCGACGACGAGGAGGTGCGGCTGCTGGCGTACGACATCATCAACACCCAGGCCAACCAGCGCGGGATGATGCTGGGCTGGCTGGAGACCTGGGGCGTCCCCAAGAGCACCCCGGAGCCGATGGCCTGGATGGGCGAGGGGCACGGGGGGAGCGGTGGTGCCGCCGCGATGCCCGGCATGGCGACCGACGAGGATCTGGACGCGCTGCGTGCCGCCGAGGGGCGCGACGCGGAGGTGCTGTACCTGGAGCTGATGACCGCGCACCACCGGGGCGGCGTCGAGATGGCCGAGGCGGCGACCGGGCTGGCGGAAACCGGCGAGATCACCAACCTGGCGTCGGGCATGGTCCGTGCCCAGGACTCGGAGATCCAGCTCATGACCGGCATGCTGGCCGAACGCGGCGCATGACCTGTGTCCCGGGCCGTCCCGGGCCGTCCCCGCCGGAGTGCGGGGCGGCCCGGGACGCGCCAGGATGGGGTTCATGAGCGCATCGGTCTCGGTCCGGGACAACACGGACGCCGCCCGTTTCGAGGCGTGGATCGGCGGCGAGCTGGCGGGCTACGCGGAGTACGCGCGCACCGGCAGCGTCGTCGAGTACCCGCACACGGAGGTACGGCCCGACCACGAGGGCGAGGGTATCGGCGGCGCCCTCGCCAGAACCGCCCTGGACGACGCCCGCGAACGCGACCTGCGGGTGCGGGCGAGCTGCCCGTTCATCTCCGGCTGGCTGGAGCGCCACCCCGAGTACCAGGACCTGCGGGACCGCTGACCTCAGCGACCGCGCAGCCGCTCGATCTCCCGTCGCTCCCGCTTGGTGGGCCGCCCGGCCCCCCGGTCCCGTACGGGCACCTCGACCGCCGCCTCGCGCGGAGGTGGCGGCGGACTGTTGTCGACATAGGCCTCGGCGGCGACGGGAGCCCCGACGCGCTTGCGCAGCAGCTCCTTCACGACGACCACCCGCTCCCGCCCCTCCAGCCGCAACCGCACCTCGTCGCCGGGGCGGACGGCATAAGCCGGCTTGACCCGCTCCCCGTTGACCTTCACGTGCCCGCTCCGGCACGCGGCGGCGGCGACGGCCCGCGTCTTGGTCAGCCGCACCGACCAGATCCACGCGTCGACCCGTACTCCGCCCTCGCCAGCAGCCATACCCCGACTCTAAAGCCTCCGCCCGGCCCGGAGCCCGGCGCCCGCGCATCACGGCCGGGCGGGCACCCCCTGAATCCGTTGATATGCCTGTGCGCAAATCGTGTTGGCGTGGCAGACGTGCCGGGGGGTGGTCTGAAAGAGTGTTCGGAAGGAGGAGTCGGAGGAGGACACACAGTGAAGACCTCACCCAGGACGCTGGGGCTCGTGACACTCACGCTTCTCGCCGCCGCGGGATGCGGTCTCCGCGACACCGTGCCGCCGGACGGGCAGGACGCCCGCCCGGTGCTGTCCACGGACGGCCCGACCGCGCCCGAGCCGAGCGTGGACCTGACGGAGCCGTCTCCCGACGAGGCACTGACCGACGCCGTGACTCCCGAGCCGCCCGAGCCCGAGCCGTCGGAGCAGGCGCCCGCCGCGCCCGCCGAGGAGGAACAGGAGCGGGCGGAGCCCCGGGACCAGTCCGTGCCGGACACCGACCGGGCCGTTCCCGAGACGGCGTGCGACATCGGCGACCGGTCCCTGGGGGACTTCGTCGGCGACGTGTGCGAGGAGATCCTCAGCGGCTTCGGCCAGGACTGAACGCGGCGGGCCGCCGCGCCGGCCCGCCGCTCAGGACGACGTCTCCTGATGCAGCCACTGGAGATACGCCGCGCTGCCCCGGGTGATCTCGGTGGCGATGATCTCCGGCGTCTCGTACGCGTGGACGCCGCGGATGTGCGCCTCCAGCGCGTCGTACTTCGCGGCCGGTGTCTTGTAGAGCACCCGCCACTCCTGGTCGGTCCGCACCGAACCCTCCCACCAGTACACGCTGGTGACCGGCCCGTCGATCTGCGCGCAGGCGGCGAGTCTCGCCTCGACCGCCGACGTGGCGAGCTGCTCGGCGTCCTCTCTGCTGTCCGTCGTCGTGAGCACCGTGATGTGCTCGGCCATCCGTCCGCCCTCCGTCCCGTCGTCCGCCGGTCCGTGCTCTTGTCGGGAAGTCGCTGCGAGGCTACCCGCGTCGGGGCCCCGGGCCACGCCCGGCGTTCAGCCCCGGTAGGTCTCCAGCAGGCGCAGCCAGATCTCGCTCATCGTCGGGAACGACGGAACCGCGTGCCACAGCCGGTCGATCGGGACCTCGCCGGTGACCGCGACGGTCGCCGCGTGCAGCAACTCGCCCGCGTGCGGGCCGACGAACGTGGCGCCGACGACGGTGTTCCGGTCCAGGTCCACGATCATCCGGGCGCGGCCCTTGTAGTCGTCGGCGTACAGCGCCGCGCCCGACACGTCGCCCAGTTCGTAGTCCACCACGCGGGTCCGGCGGCCCGCCCGTTCCGCCTCCCGCGCCGTCAGGCCGACCGAGGCGGCCTCCGGTTCGGTGAACACCACTTGCGGAACCGCCATATTGTCGGCCGTCGCCGCGTGCGGGCCCCACGGCGTCCCGTCGACGGGCGCGCCCGCGGCACGCGCGGCGATCACCGAACCCACCACGCGCGCCTGGTACTTGCCCTGATGGGTCAGCAGGGAACGGTGGTTGGCGTCGCCCACCGCGTACAGCCAGTCGCCCTCGACGCCCTGCACCCGCAGCGCGTCGTCCGTCTCCAGCCACGAGCCGGGCTCCAACCCCACGGTCTCCAGGCCCAGATCGGTGGTACGCGGCGCCCGGCCGGTGGCGAACAGGATCTCGTCCGCGTCGAGCCGCTCACCGTTGTCCAGCGACACCGTCACCGGGCCGGAGGAGCCGGCCCGGTCCACCCGCGTGACGGACACTCCGGCGCGGATGTCCACGCCCGCCGCCGCCAGTCCCTCGGCCACCAGCTCACCGGCGAACGGCTCCATCCTCGGCAATGCCCGGTCGCCGCGCATGAGCAGCGTCACCCGCGATCCGAGCGCGGCCCAGGCGGCGGCCATCTCCACGCCGACCACGCCGCCGCCCACCACGGCCAGCCGGCCCGGCACCTCCTTGGCGCTGGTGGCCTCCCTGCTGGTCCACGGCCGCGCGTCGGCGACCCCGGGCAGATCCGGCACGACGGCGGCGCTGCCCGTGCAGACCGCGACCGCGTGCCGGGCGGTGAGACGCCGGACGCCGCCGTCCGGCGCCTCGACGGTGACGGTCCGCGGCCCGTCGAGGCGGCCGTGGCCGCGGAACAGGTCGGCACCGGTCGACTCCACCCACGAAACCTGGCCGTCGTCCTCCCAGTTGGAGACGAAGCTGTCGCGCCTGGCGAGCACGGCCGCCGCGTCGAGCCGCCCGCCGGCCGCCTCCCGCGCACCGGCCACCGCGCGGGCGGCGGCGAGCGCGGCGGGCGGGCGCAGGAGGGCCTTGCTGGGGATGCAGGCCCAGTACGAGCACTCGCCGCCCACGAGTTCGCTCTCGACGACGGCCGTGCTCAGCCCGGCGGCCCGGGTCCGGTCGGCGACGTTCTCACCGACCGGTCCGGCGCCGATGACGATGACGTCGTAGGTGTCGCTCATCTGCGGAACTCCTCCGTGCGTGCGGGACCCTGACCGCTCCCA
This sequence comes from Streptomyces specialis, assembly GCF_001493375.1. Lineage (GTDB taxonomy): Bacteria > Actinomycetota > Actinomycetes > Streptomycetales > Streptomycetaceae > Streptomyces > Streptomyces specialis. Next base: position 390,125 of record NZ_LN929893.1, on the reverse strand, counting down.
CCGTATGCGGCGCGTGCGCGCCACGCAGGCCACGCCCCGGCTCCCCGCGCCTGTCGAACGAGGCGCACGGCCGCCCCACGCGAACAGCGCGCGGGCGGTGACGAGATGACTTCCGGTCATTCCGCCCACGGAACGGCCCCGGCGGCCGGGCGCGTGCCAGAGTGGAACGCTGTCGCCGAGCGATCACGAGGGGGCTTCGCTTGCGTTTCCGGACATGCGCGCCCGAACGGGACGGCCCCCTCCCGGGGCTCCGGAGGATGACATGACACCGGGCGTGCTCCTTCTGGTCCTCCCGCTCGTCACCGCCGCGCTCATCGCCTACCTCTGCGGCACGCTCAGCAGCCGTGGCCGAAGGCTGTGGCGCGACGAGCCGCGCTCGTGGGCCGACGGGGCCGTACTGCTCCTGGCCGCCGCCCTGGTCCTGTACATCCCCGGAGCGATGTACACGTGGAACGGGGGAGAATCCGACTACCACGCCTGCTCGATCGCGCGGTACGGCTCTCCCGAAGCCCCGGGCCGGGACGCGGACAACCCCGGTCTCCACGCGCGTGAGGTGAGGTACTTCCCGGTCGCCGCGGTCTGCCACTGGTCGGACGGGGCGATCGACACCGTGCCGCCCTGGATCAATCCCGCGCTCCTCTCCTGTCTCGCCGGATCGGCGCTCCTGGCGGTGACCTCGGCCGCGCGCCGCACGCCACGTCGCCGGGCCCGGTCGGCGCGTTCCCGTGACCGGGCGGCGACGGAACGGTGAGTCCGCGCGTCGTGCCGTCGAGGCGGCCGGCCGTCACCCGTCCCGGCCCGGTAGGCCCGCGTCCGCCGGGGTACCCGGGCGGGCATGCGTGAGGACGACAGGTACGACGCGACGCCGTACGTCCCGGACGGTGCCGGCCTGGCGGCCCTGCGGCGCGCCGCCGCCGGGTGTGAGGGGTGCCCGCTCCACCGGGACGCGACACAGACCGTGTTCGGCTCGGGGGACACCGCCGCGCGGGTGCTGCTGGTCGGGGAGCAGCCCGGCGATCAGGAGGACCGGCGCGGCGAGCCGTTCGTCGGCCCGGCCGGGAAACTGCTGGCCCGCGCGATCGACGACGCGGGCCTCGACCCGGCCGGGACGTATGTGACGAACGCGGTGAAGCACTTCAAGTTCACCCGCACCGGCTCGGGCAAGCGCCGCATCCACAAGGCGCCGGGGCTGCGCGAGCTGAGCGCGTGCAAGCCGTGGCTGCTGGCGGAACTGCGCGCGGTGGAGCCGGAGGTCGTGGTCGCGCTGGGCGCCACGGCCGGCAAGGCGCTGCGCGGCTCGGCGTTCCGCGTCACGAAGGAGCGCGGCGTTCCGCTGCCCTTGCCCGACGCGGACGGCGCGGTGCTGGTGGCGACGATCCACCCGTCCGCCGTGCTGCGGGCGGACGAGGACCGCGAAGCGGTCTACGCGGGCCTGGTCGCGGACCTGCGCGTGGCGGCCGGAGCGCTGCGCCCAGATTGACCCATATGCGCGGAATGTGCGATTTCACCCGCCGGTCGTGGGGTACCCGGACGCCTCGACGAACCCCCGGGAGGCACCCATGACCAGGTCGGCGCGGCGGCGGCGTCCGGTCCGGCGGATCGCGGCGTCCCGGCTGGCCACGGGCGGCTGGCACCCGGTCGACTGGCTGTGCGAGCTGGCGGGGACGGCGTTCGTGCTGTTCGGCGCCTTCGTCCTGGTGGGCGTGGTGGAGAGCCCCCGGTCACCGGTCCACCAGGCCCTGCCCGCGACGGCGCTGCGGCTGACGCTGATCGGCGCCTCGATCGGGCTGCTCTCGATGACCGTGGCGCTGTCCCCGCTCGGACGCCGCAGCGGCGCCCATCTCAACCCGGCGGTGACCCTCGGGTTCTGGGCGCGCGGCCAGACCCACCCGCACGATCTGATCGGTTACGCCGCCGCCCAGATCGCCGGCGCCTGCCTGGCCGCGGCGGCCTTCCGGGCCACCGCCGGCTCGTGGGCGCGGACCGCCGGGTACGCTCGCACGGAGCCCGCCCCCGGACTGGGGGAGTGGCCCGCGCTCGGGATCGAGGTGGCGCTGACGTTCTGCCTGGTGTTCGCGATCTTCCTGATGCTCTCCTCGGCCAGGACCGCCCCCTGGACCCCGGTGGCGTCGGCCGCGGCGCTGACGGCGCTCGTGCCCATCGGCGGACCGCCGACCGGGGCCAGCATGAACCCGGCCCGCACGTTCGGGCCCGATCTGGTGACCGGGGAGTTCGGCGCCCTGTGGGTCTACTTCCTGGGGCCGTGCCTCGGCGTGATGCTGGCCGCCGCGGCCCTGCCGGTCCTGGCGTCCGGCCGCGACCTGCTGACCGCCAAGCTCTTCCACGACGCCCGGTACCGATCGGTCCACGCCTCCCGGCTGCCCACGGCCTGAGACGACAATGTCAGCGGCGCCACCGCGCCCCGGCATCGCCGTCCGCACACCCCCGAGGGGCCGCCGTCATGACCAGTCACCCCATGGCCCTCGACGATCTCGACCGGAAGATCGTCGCCGCGCTGATCGAGAACGCCAGGACCAGCTTCGCCGAGATCGGCGCCGCCATCGGCCTGTCCGCCCCCGCCGTCAAACGCCGCGTCGACCGGAGGCGGGAGGCCCAGGTGATCACCGGGTTCACCACGATGGTCAGCCCCCCCGCCCTCGGCTGGCGCACCGAGGCGTACGTCGAGGTGTACTGCGACAGCGCCGCCCCGCCCCGGCGGCTGGCCGAGGTGGTGCGGGACTACCCGGAGATCACCGCCGCCATGACGGTGACCGGCGGCGCCGACGCCCTGCTCCACATCCGGGCCAGCGACATCGCGCACTTCGAGGAGGTGCTCGAACGCATCCGCGCCGAGCCGTTCATCCGCAAGACGATCAGCTTCATCGTCCTCTCCCACCTCATCGCCGGCAGCCCGGAGGCCGCGGCCAGCCCTCCCACCCATCCGGACGAAACGATCAGCCGCTGATCGGCCCAACAACGCAACACCGCTGCGCGCCCGCGCAATCGTGGTTTCTTGTCGGTTACCGCACCCGTTCCTACCGTTGATCCATGGGACCCTCACGCGCGCGGCGATCCCGGCGCTACCTGACCTGCGAGCCCCGGCACTTCGACGTGCTGTACGCGATCAACCCCTGGATGCGCGTGGGCACCCCCGTCGACACCGGGCTGGCGCTGACGCAGTGGCGGACGCTGGTCGGCGCGTACCGCGACCACGGGCACACCGTGGAGACCGTGCCGCCCGTTCCCGGCCTGCCGGACATGGTCTTCGCGGCCAACGCGGCGCTGGTCCTCGGCGGCCGGGCGTTCGGCTCGCGGTTCCGCGCGCCGCAGCGGCGGCCGGAGAGCGCGGCGTACGGGCTGTGGTTCAAGACGGCGGGCTTCGACGTGCACGAGCCGCGGGCGGTCTGCGAGGGCGAGGGCGATCTGGTGCCGGTCGGTCCTTACGTCCTGGCCGGGACCGGCTTCCGCACCGCTCCGGCCGCGCACGCGGAGGTGCGGGAGTTCTTCGGCGTGCCGGTCATCGGCCTGCGGCTGACCGACCCGAGGTTCTACCACCTCGACACGGCGCTGTTCGTCCTGGAGGACGAGGGGCCGGATGCGAACATCGCCTACTACCCGGGGGCGTTCTCCCCGGGCAGCCGCGCGGTGCTGGAACGGCTCTTTCCGGACGCGGTGATCGCGAGCGAGGACGACGCCCTGGCGTTCGGCCTCAACTCCGTCTCCGACGGCCGGCACGTGTTCATCGACCCGGGAGCGCGGGACCTGATCCGCCGGCTCGCGCACCGAGGTTACGTCCCCGTCCCCCTCGACCTGTCGGAGTTCCGCAAGGCCGGCGGGGGCATCAAGTGCTGCACCCAGGAGATCAGGCCATGACCAGCGCGCCCCCGGCTCTTATACACAACTTCGGGCCCACGAGACCGGCAGCCCCGCCCCGCACGCCGCTCGTCGGCGGAGCTGATCGCCGCCGAGGAATCGGCCCTCGCGCACAACTACCACCCGCTGCCCGTGGTCGTCGCGCGCGCCGAGGGCGTCTGGGTGGAGGACGTCGAGGGGCACCGCTACCTCGACATGCTGGCCGGCTACTCGGCCCTCAACTTCGGCCACCGCCACCCGGAGCTGGTGGCGGCGGCACACCGCCAGCTCGACCGGCTCACCCTCACCTCCCGGGCCTTCCGCAACGACCGGCTGGCCGGCTTCGCCGAGGGCCTGGCCGAGCTGACCGGCCTGGACATGACACTGCCGATGAACACCGGGGCGGAAGCGGTGGAGAGCGGCATCAAGGTCGCCCGCAAGTGGGCCTACGACGTCAAGGGCGTCGCCCCCGGCGAGGCGACCATCGTGGTGGCCGCCGACAACTTCCACGGCCGCACGACCACCATCGTCGGTTTCTCCACCGACCCGGTCGCCCGCGAGGGCTTCGGCCCCTTCACACCCGGCTTCCGCGTCGTCCCCTACAACGACCTCGCCGCGCTGGAGGCCGCCGTGGACGACACCACGGCGGCCGTGCTCATCGAGCCCGTCCAGGGCGAGGCGGGCGTCATCATCCCCGACGACGGCTACCTCGCCGGGGTACGGGAGCTGACCCGGCGCACCGGCACACTCTTCGTCGCCGACGAGATCCAGTCCGGTCTCGGCCGCACCGGCACCACGCTCGCCGTCGACCACGAATCCGTCCTGCCGGATGTGCTGCTGCTCGGCAAGGCCCTGGGCGGCGGCATCGTGCCGGTCTCCGCCGTCGTCGCGCGCCGCGACGTGCTCGGCGTGCTGCGGCCCGGCGAGCACGGCTCGACGTTCGGCGGGGACCCGCTGGCCGCCGCCGTCGGCCCGGCCGTCGTGGACCTGTTGCGGACGGGGGAGTTCCAGCGGCGGGCCGCCGAACTGGGCCGGGTGCTGGACGCGGGGCTGGCGGCCCTGGTCGGCAGGGGCGTCGTCGCCTACCGGTGCCGGGGACTGTGGGCGGGCGTGGACGTGGAACCGGCCCTCGGCACGGGCCGGGAGGTGTGCGAGCGGCTGATGGGGGAGGGCTTGCTGGTGAAGGACACCCACGGCTCGACGATCCGCCTGGCGCCGCCGCTCACCATCACCGAGGACGAACTGGAGTGGGCCCTGAGCGTGCTGGCGGGCGTTCTCGGCTGAGCCCCACCCTCACCCGATCGGGGGACAAGGCGCGTACCGGCCGTCACTGTGGGTAATCGTAGGGAGACGAGCCAGTGGGACTTCGCCGGGAGGGGCGAGCAAGATGCGCATCCGCCAAGCCGTGGGGGCCGCGTTCGCGGCGGTGCTCCTCACGATCGCCGGGCCGGCCGCCGTGGCCCAGGCCGGCACCGGGACGTTCACGTACCACACAGTCGGGGGAAACGAGGGCGCCCTCGACGATGTCGAGCCTTATCAGTGCTACGAGCTGGGTGATTCCGACGAGCCGGTCATGAGCGGTTTCAACGGCACGGTGTTCACCGCCGTGCTGTACGGGGACACCCGCTGCGACACCGAGATAGGCCGTGTCGAGCGGACCACCGGCTATGACACGGACCCGGTGAGCAGCGTGCAGTTCTTCCCGCCCTGCGCCTCCGGGGACCCCGCCGACTGAGCCCCCGGGGAGCGCGCCGTCCCGCCGGCGCGGGCCGCCCGTCGCTCAGGCGGCGCGCGCCAGCTCCGCCCGGCCGAAGAGCAGGGCGTAGCCCGGCGGGAGCGCGCCGATCACCCTGTCCACCAGATCCTCGTCGGCCGTCTGCGCCACGACACAGAGCACCGAGCTGACGTCCCACCGGGCGGTGGCCTCGGTGGCGCCGTCGAACCGCGCCGCCACGTCGCGGACGAACTCGGCGGCGGCCAGCGGCCGTTCGGCCGGGTCCCCGCCGACCAGCAGCGCCGCCGCCTCGGTGGGCAGCGAGCGGGCCAGATCGGCCCGCTCGTCGCCCGTCAGATGGCCGCCCAGCTCGGACAGCACGACGCGGGTCACCCGCTCGGCCTCCGATCCGGATTCGTACTGCCCGTACTGCCTCACCTGCTGCACAAGTTCATTCCAGCCCATGTCGGCCAGCTACCCCCATTCGGGAGTTCTATGGAAAATGCGGTCCGCGCCACATCCGGCCCCGGTCGCGCATGTCCGCGCCCCGCCCGGGCACAAGAACCAGCTACGGCACGAGCACCAGACGGACCGGATCGCCGGTCTTGTGCTCCAGCCGCTCCACCGCTTCGGCCGCTTCGGACAGGGGAAGGTGACCGCTGATCGAGGGGCCGAGGTCGAGCCGGCCGGCCGACGCCAGCCGGACGAGCTGCTCGACGTGCTCCGGGTCCGAGCCGTAGTGGCCGCGCAGTTGGTTGCCCCGATAGCTGAACAGGGTGCCGTTGGCGAGGGACAGCGGCTGCGGCGTGAGCCCGACCAGGACCAGCACGCCCCCGGTGGCGAGGGCACGGGCGGCCTGCTCGCGCACGGCCGGGACGCCCGCGAAGTCGAACGCGACGTCCAGGCCCGCGCCGTCGGTGGCCCGGCGCAGCTCGTCCGCGAAGTCCGGCGCCGCCGGGTCCAGCGCCACGTCGGCGCCGAAGGCGAGGGCCCGCTCGCGCGCACCGGGCAGCGGGTCCACCGCGATCACCGGCGCGGCCCCCGCCAGCCGGGCGCAGCGCACGCCGTGCGCGCCCAGACCGCCCGCGCCCCACACGCCGACGGCCTGCGCGGGCCGGACGCCACCGGTCGCCACCACGGCCGCGTAGGGCGTCGAGACCGCGTCGGGGATGATCGCCGCCTGGTCGAACGGCAGGCTGTCGGGGATGCGCAGCAGGGTGTCCTCGCGGGCCAGGGCGTACCGCGCCCAGCCGCCGTCGTAGTCCACGCCCCGGGTGAGGGTGCGCAGGCAGGAGGCCCGCCGGCGGCGGCAGTTGACGCACGCGCCGCAGCTCTGCCCGGCGACGAGGACGACGCGCGTGCCCGGCGTCCACTCCTCGGCGACGCCAGGTCCGGGGGTGTGCACGACGCCCGCGACCTCGTGGCCGAGGGTGACGGCGTCCGCGGGGTTGAACATCGGGCGCAGCGTGCCGTCGATGAGGTGGACGTCGGACAGGCAGACCCCGGCGGCCTTCACCTCGATCAGCACTTCCCCCGGCCCGGGGACGGGCACCGGCACCTCCTCGACGGCGAACCGCCTGGTCGTCAGATGCAGGCGGCCGGCGAGCATGGTCTCCACGGGCGGATCCCTCCTGGGGCACCGATGCGTCGGTGCATCGCGGGCGGTGTCGATCGTAGGCCCATCCTTCCCGGCAGTCGAGCAATGCTCAACAAGCTAGGGTGGGAGCCATGACCGCCCAGCCAGCGCGCCCCCGGGTGCGGCGCACCGCCGAGGAGCGGCGCAGGCAGCTCATCGGGATCGGGCTGCGGCTGCTGGTGACCCGTCCCATCCACGAGCTGTCGATCGACGAGGTGGCCGCCGAGGCCGGGATCTCCCGCGGTCTTCTCTTCCACTACTTCCCGACGAAGCGCGACTACTACGTCGCCGTGGCCCGCGCCGCCGGGCGGCGGCTGCTGAAGCACGCGACCGCGCCCGACAGCGACGACCCGGCCGAGCGGCTGCGCGGCATCATCCACGGGTTCGTCGGCTTCGTGCGGCGGCGGCACGACAACTACGTGGCCCTGGCCCGGGCCGGGGCGGGCGCGGACGATCAGGTGCTGGAGGCGTTCGGCGGCGTCCGCGCCGAGCTGACCGACCGCGTTCTCGCGGCGCTGGGAGAGCCGGCCGCGCCGCCGCTGACGCGGTACACCGTGCGGGGCTGGCTGGCGATGGTCGAGGAGATGGCCATCGAGACCCCCGTGGACGTGCTGTCCACCGAGGAGCTGACCGACCTCCTCGCCCGCAGCCTGGAGCGCATCCTGCCCCCGGCGACCCCGCGCTGACCGCCGTCGGGCCGCCACCGCACCGCCCCTCGTTCCCGATCGCCACCCTGACCAGCGCGCTTCCGCACGCGCGCCGGCGCACGCCGTCCCGAATCCGGGGCGGGCACACCGTTGAGCAATGGTCAGCAGGGCGCTAGCCTCCCTATCGAGCAATGGTCAATAAGGCGAGGAGTTCGGCCATGGACTTCGCACACTCCCCCCGTGCGCGCGACTACATCGAGAGAGTCGGGGGTTTCATCGAGACCGAGATCCTCCCGCGCGAACGCGAGTACTACACCGAGCTGTCGCGGCAGTCCGACCGCTGGCGCGTGCCCTCGCTGATCGGTGAGCTGAAGGCCAAGGCCCGCGCCGCCGGGCTGTGGAACCTCTTCCTCCCCGACGAGCGGTACGGGCCCGGTCTCACCATGACCGAGTACGCCCCCCTCGCCGAGCTGATGGGCCGCTCGCCCATGGCCCCCGAGATCTTCAACTGCAACGCCCCCGACACCGGGAACGCCGAGGTGCTCCACCTCTACGGCAGCGACGCCCAGCGCGAACGGTGGCTGGAGCCCCTGCTCGCCGGCGAGATCCGCTCCGCGTTCTGCATGACCGAGCCCGACGTGGCCTCCTCCGACGCCACCAACATGCGGGCCACCGCCCTCCTCGACGGCGACGACGTGGTGCTCAACGGCCGCAAGTGGTGGTCCACCGGCATCGGCCACCCCGACTGCCGGTTCGTCATCTTCATGGGCCTCACCGACCCCGACGCCCACCGCCACCAGCGCCACTCCATGGTCCTCGTCCCGCTGGACACCCCGGGCGTGCGGATCGAGCGGATGCTGCCCGTCTTCGGCCACTACGACGAGCCCTACGGCCACGGCGAGGTCTCGTTCACCGACGTCCGGCTGCCCCGCGACGCCGTCATCGCCGGACCCGGACGCGGCTTCGAGATCGCCCAGGGCCGCCTCGGCCCCGGCCGCATCCACCACTGCATGCGCCTGATCGGCCTGGCCGAACGCGCCCTGGAGCTGGCCTGCCGCCGGGCCACCGAGCGCACCGCGTTCGGCAAGCCCCTGGCCAACCTCGGCGGCAACCGCGAGCGCATCGCCAAGGCCCGCATCGCCGTCAACCAGGCCCGGCTCCAGGTCCTGCACACCGCCTGGCTGCTGGAGACCTCCGGCGCGCTCGGCGCGCTCAGCGAGCTGTCCCAGGTCAAGGCGTCCGTGCCGGCGATGGCGTACGAGGTCATCGACATGGCGATCCAGCTCCACGGCGGCGCCGGTCTCTCCGACGACTTCCCGCTCGCCGCCGCCCTCGCCGCCGCCCGCGCGCTGCGCCTGGCCGACGGCCCGGACGAGGTCCACCTCGGCGTGGTCGCCAGGATCGAGCTGGCCGCCTACCGGGAGCGGGCATGACCCGGCCCGGCACCGAGCCCGCGGCGGCGGGAAAGGTCCGCGACGAGGACGCCTTCGACGTCCCCCGTCTCGACGCCTGGCTGAAGGAACGGCTGGACGGCCTGACCGGCACGCCCGACGTCACCCAGTTCACCGGCGGCGCCTCCAACCTCACCTACCTGCTGCGCTACCCGGGCACCGACCTGATCCTTCGCCGCCCGCCCGCGGGCCGCAAAGCGTCCTCGGCCCACGACATGGCCCGCGAGTACCGGGTGCAGCGCCAGCTCAAGCCCGTGTTCGGGCATGTCCCGACCGTCCGCGCCCTGTGCCAGGACCCGGACGTCATCGGCGGCGACTTCTACGTCATGGACCGCGTGCCGGGCCTCATCCTGCGCCGCAACCCGCCCCCCGGGCTGGCGCTCGGCCCGGCCCGCGCCAGGGCCCTGTCGGAGACCTATGTCGACACGCTCACCGAACTGCACGGCATCGACCCCGCCGCCGCCGGCCTGTCCGACCTGGGCCGGGGAGCGGGGTACGTAGGCCGCCAGGTCGAGGGCTGGACCCGCCGCTACGAGCAGGCCCGCACCCGGAACGTGCCGGGGTTCACCCGCGTGACCGCCTGGCTCGCCGACCACCAGCCGGACGACGTCGCCACCTGCGTCATCCACAACGACTGGCGGCTGGACAACATCGTGCTGGCCGAGGACGACCTGCGCGTCCTGGGGGTCCTGGACTGGGAGATGGCCACCCTCGGCGACCCGCTGATGGACCTCGGCGGCGCCCTCGCCTACTGGGTGGAGCCCGGCGACGGCATCCTCGCCCGCCGCACCCGCCGCCAGCCCAGCGACCTGCCCGGCATGCTCACCCGCGCCGAGATCGTCGAACGGTACTGCGACCGGATGGGCCTGGCCACCGGCAACTGGCCCTTCTACGAGGTGTTCGGCCTCTTCCGGCTCGCCGCCATCGCCCAGCAGATCTACTACCGCTACCACCACAAACAAACCCGCAACCCGGCCTTCAAGAACCTGTGGATCTTCGTGCACCATCTCCACGGGCGCTGCCGCTCCACCATCCGCCGGGCCGGCCGCTGAGAGGCTGAAGAAAACACCTCATGCCCGTCATCCACCTTCTCCGCCACGGTCAGGCGTCGTTCGGCGGCCCCGCCTACGACGAACTGTCCGACCTCGGCCGCCGCCAGTCGGTGATAGCCGGCCGGGAACTGGCCCGGCGCGAGCCGCGCCACCCGCTCATCGTCTGCGGCACGCTGACCCGCCAGCTCGACACGGCCGGGATCGTCGTGGGCAGCGGCGGCTTCCCCATGGAGCCGCGCATCGACGCGCGCTGGGACGAGTACGACTTCCTCGCCGTGCTGGAACGTTACGCCGTGCCCGAGGAACCCATCGGGTCCGCCGGGGTGCAGGACGTCCTGGACCTGGCGCTGCTGGCGTGGATCGAGGACCCCGCCCAGGACGGCTGGCCCGCGTTCTCCGGTGGCGCGATCGCCGCCCTGGAGGACCTCGCCGCGACCGTGACCGCCGAGCGGCGGGACGCCGTCGTCGTCACCTCGGCCGGGGTCGTCGCGGCGCTGTGCGGCTGGCTCCTCGGACTGCCCCCCGGCGGCGTCGTCGCCCTGCACCGGGTCGCGGTGAACGCGGCCATCACCACGCTGGTGGTGGGCCGTTCGGGCACCAGCCTGCTGGCGTTCAACGACCACGCCCACTTCGCCGGCCAGGGCCGCGAACTGCTCACCTACCGCTGACCGGAACCCCGGGAGAACCCGGAAGAACCCGGGAGGACCCCGGGACGACCACCAGAAAGCGAGACAACGCCATGCGCGCCGTACACGTCACCCGGCTCGACGGGCCCAAGGCCGTGGAGATCGTGGACCTGCCCGAGCCGGAACCCGGCGCGGACCAGGTGCTGATCGACGTCCACGCCGCCGGGGTCGCCTTCCCCGATGTGCTGCTGACCCGCGGTCTGTACCAGATCAAGCCGGAGCCGCCGTTCGTGCCCGGATCCGAGGTGGCCGGTGTGGTGCGGTCCGCGCCGGAGGGCTCGGGGTTCGCGCCGGGTGACCGCGTCGCCGCGTTCCCCGCCTTCGGCGGCTTCGCCGAGCGGGTGGCCGTGGATGCCCGGCTGGTCTTCGCGCTGCCCGACCGGCTCTCGTTCGAGAGCGGGGCCGCCCTGCCGATGAACTACCTCACCGTCCACTTCGCCCTCAGCCGCCGGGGCCGGCTGCGCGCCGACGAGACGGTCCTGGTCCACGGCGCGGCCGGCGGCGTCGGCACCGCGGCGATCCAGTACGCCCGCGCGCTGGGCGCGCGGGTGATCGCCGTCGTCTCCAGCGACGCCAAGGCCGAGGTGGCCCGCCGGGCCGGGGCCCACGACGTGGTCCCGGTCGACGGCTTCCGGCAGGCCGTCGACGGGCTGACCGGCGGCCGGGGCGTCGATCTGGTGGTGGACCCGGTCGGCGGCGACCGGTTCACCGACTCGCTGCGCAGCCTGGCGACCGAGGGGCGGCTGCTGGTCATCGGCTTCACCGGCGGCGAGATCCCCACCGTCCGCGTCAACCGGCTGCTGCTGAACAACATCGAGGTCATCGGCGCCAGTTGGGGAGGCTTCTGGCTGCGGCGGCCCGACTATCTGCGTGAGCAGTGGAACGAGTTGCTGCCGCACCTGGAGGCCGGGCGCCCCGCCCCGCCGCTCGGCGCGACCTACGCGCTGGACGACACGGCCGACGCGCTGGCCGAGCTGGACGAGCGCCGGGCCCTGGGCAAGGTGGTCGTCCGCGTGCGGTGAACGGGCCGGCGCGCGGCGCGGACCTGCCGGAATTGTCACGAGCCTGACAGCGCGGACCGCGCCGCGCGCGCCCTCGGAACGAATAACTCCCGCACCTCTTTCCGCGTCGCGCGGGCGCCGTGGACACTCCGAACCCCGTCGAGTGGGCGCCCCCGCGCCCAGAAGGAGTGCGATCCGGATGCGACCCCGCCTCACCCCCCGCATACGCCGCGCGCGCATGACGCGGCTGAAGGTTGCCCTGACCTCGGTCGTCGTCGGTGGTCTCGCGCTCGGAACCGTCGGCCTCTCGAACGTGACCGCGACGGCCGGCACCACCGCGTCCGCCACCACCGTGTCCGGCACCCAGGCCGCCGCGGCCCAGGAGTACCGCCGCGGCCCCGACCCCACCGCGCAGAGCGTGGAGGCGGCCACGGGTCCGTTCGCCATCCAGCAGACCAGCGTCCCGGCCGGCAACGGCTTCGGGGGCGGCACGATCTACTACCCGACCGACACCAGCCAGGGCACGTTCGGCGCCATCGCGATCTCGCCGGGCTGGACGGAGGACCAGTCCGCCATCGCCTGGCTCGGGCCGAAGCTCGCCTCCAACGGCTTCGTCGTCATGACCATCAACAACAACAACGCGTTCCTCGACTTCCCCGACGCCCGCGGCACGCAGCTCCTGGCCGCGCTGGACTCCCTGACCGGCCAGAGCCCGGTCGCCGGCCGCATCGACAAGAACCGGCTCGCCGTGGCCGGCCACTCGATGGGCGGCGGCGGCGCCCTGCGCGCGGCGGCCACCCGCCCCGAGATCCAGGCGGCCATCCCGCTCACGCCCTGGCACCTCAACCAGGACTGGTCCTCGGTGCGCGTCCCCACGCTGATCGTGGGCGGCGAGACCGACATCATCGCCTCGGTGGGCGCGCACTCCGAGCCGTTCTACGAGAGCCTCACCAACGCGCCCGAGCGCGCGTACCTGGAGATGGAGGGGCAGGGCCACTTCGTGACCAACTCGGCCAACCCCACCGTCGGCCGGTACGTTCTGTCCTGGCTGAAGCGGTACGTCGACAACGACACCCGCTACGAGCAGTTCCTCTGCCCGGCGCCCGCGCCCAGCAGCGTGATCTCCGAGTACCGCGACTCCTGCCCCGGTTCCTGACCCGGTCCGGATGAGACACAGGCCACACTTCCCCGGCCCGATGTCACACTCGCGCGGCGCGGTCCCTCTAAGGAGGGAACGCGCACACAGGAGGTCCACCATGATCGACGGTTCGGCGACGAGCCCCCCGGGCGTCCCGGGCACCCCGGGCGACACCTCGGCCCGGGTGTTCGCCGACCACCGGGACCTGCTGTTCACCGTCGTCCACACCCTGCTGGGCAGCGTCGCGGACACGGAGGATGTCCTCCGGGAGACCGCGTCGTCCTGGCGGCGGACGAGCCGGCGGATGGCCGGTTCCGTCGACGACCCGGACGACCCGCGCGCCTACCTGGTGCGGATCGCGGTCAACCGGGCCCTGGCCCGGCAGACCGGGACCCGCGCCCGGGACGGCGGGGGAGCGGGCGGCGGGCCGGCCGTCGCGGGGCTGACCCCGCTGGAGCGGGCGATGGTCGTCGTGCACCAGACGTTCGGCATCCGTCACAGCGAGATCGCCGACATCCTCGGCCGCCGACCGCGCTACCGGGCGGTCCCGGCCGGGACGTTCGCCCCGGGCGATCCGGGGCCCCCACACGGCACGACCCCGCTACGCAGCGGCGCCCCGCGTCGCCGCCGACGCGCCGTCATGGTCCGCTCCGCCGGACCGTCCGGGTGACCGCGCGGGCAGCGTAGTCAGCTCGGGGCGGCAGCCGCCGGGCGGTGGTCGTGCTCGCCCCGCCTGTCATCCGCGGGAAGGGGGGATTCCCCCGTCCTCCCGTTCGCGGATGACAGGCAGGGCACTCCGTCACAGCAGGTGCGCCCGCAAAGGAGGTTTATTCTCGGGAAGGACGGGATTCCGACGAGGCGGCGAGAAGTTCCATCAGCTCGTCGAGATCGTATTGCGCTCTGTTCGGGCTGCCGTAACGCGTGATCTTGCCACGGCTGGCCCATTTGCGGATGGTGGCCTGGGTGACTCCGGCGGCGAGCGCCGCGAGTTCCGTGGGAACGAGCCTTGCGCCGTTTCTCGGTCCCTCGCTCATGCGGCGCCCTCGGCCTTGCGGTTCGTGGTTCTGCCGTGTCGCGACTGCTGGATCTGCCGGGACAGGTGCAGCCACTGATGAGGAGCCCATGTGTGGCCCGCGGTGCAGCGCACCTCCCGTATGCGCTTACCTTCGCGGCCCGAAGCGGTCGGCCTCATCGATGCCGTACAGCCGGGGTGGATGCATTGCCCGAGTTCGATCCGGAGTGCCGGCTGGGTGTAGGCCGAACGCTGGGCGTGGGTCGTGATGTGGGCGATTTCCTCGATGAAGTCCGCCCCGGCCGGGTGGTCGACCAGCCAGTTGAGGTGCCTCACGAGAAAAGCCGCGAGTTCCGCCGGCTGTCTTCGTACCGGCCTGGTGACCGACCGTTCGTCGGCGACCAGGGCCGACCAGGAGGCGAGAAAGCCGATGATGCCCGAGCGGATGGTGATCACTTCCTCGTCGAGCAGGATCCCGGTGGATCGCCTGCTCCCGCTGACCCGCTGGAGCGCGGGATTGCGGCGGGGGAGCAGGGCGGGCTCGCAGTCCTCGTAGATCTGGGGCAGCTCCAGCAGAGCGGCGCTGAGCGAGTGGTGGCAGGTGGCGCACAGCCGCGGGGCGGAGCCCGCGGGTGGGTGGGGACGTGTCGCCTGCGGACGGCTGCCGCAGTTGTTTCCCAAACACAGCGAAGTGTTCATTTCCTCACCTGATGGTCAATCATGGCGGAAAGTGGGTGTCGCGTCGCGGGATAAGAGGTCATGGGTGATGGCCTCGAAGCCTGTGGCTGTTCGCGGGCATGCCGAAAGACGCCATGTGTTGTCGTGTGAGACACCTGGCCGTTACGTGCCCGCTGTCGGCTGCTTTTCGCGGTTCTCGTCTCTGGTCGCCGCGGATTCGGGCGGGGTCAAACGCCCGGAGCCAAACATGATTTTGCGTTTCTACCGCGTTAAATCGGCGTCATAATGATCCGGAACCCCCGTTCCCGAGTCATGGCCTGGCCTTGTGTGGCGATCTCCAGGTTTTGAAGTGGAAGGCTACTCACAAACTGCGTCGCCCGTCCATACCCGGCTGGTGTCCCGGGGTGATCGGGGGAGGGTGGTGCGAGAGTGCTCCTCTGTCCTCCGGTGACCGGTCCATCCCGTGTGCGAAGGTTGTCCGAATCCGGTATGGAACAACGGAATTCCAGTTTCCCTTCGCGGTTGCGTGGGCGCCGGAGTGCGGCGCGCGTAATCATGTTCTGACATTAGGTCAGAGCATGCGTGCTCGATTACCGAATCTTCGCTCGTGCGAATCGGGCCGCTCCGCACCCTCTTCCCGATGCCGCGCAAGATTCCATCCGCAGGCGTACGGAAGCCGACCGCCGGGCGTCGCGCAGCCATGAACTGCGTAAATGCCGTGGAGAACGAACGCTGTTGACACCGACTGCGTGAAGCTGTCACGATGTTTTCGGCGGCAGGCTTATGCCCGGATTCAGTATCGGTCGATATGACCCTCGAATCGGGTGGGCCGCCTTCTTCATGTCCGACGGTATCCGGCGCTCGGGCGCCGATGCGGGGCATGTCCAGTGCTTTCGCCCAGGACGCCACGGGGACGGCGAGGTCCCGGCGCGCGGCGACAAGCGCTCGTGTGGTCCAGATCACCATTTCCCGGTGCCACCCGCTCGTACGACGCCGGCGGCGCCCCGAAGAATCCGGAACCTTGACGCGCATGGACAGAATCGGTTTCGTCTTCCCCGGCCAGGGCTCCCAGCGTGTGGGCATGGGTCACGACCTCGCCCACGAGCGCCCGGAGCTGGTCGACACCTACTACCGCCCGGCCGAGGAGATCCTCGGCCTGCCCCTGTCCCGGCTCTGCTGGGAGGGCCCGGCGGAGGCCCTGAAGGACACCTCCATCACCCAGCCCGCCGTCTTCCTCACCAGCCTCTGCGTGCTCGACACCCTGCGCGCACGCGGACCGGCCCCGGACGTCGTCGCCGGGCACAGCCTCGGCGAGTACACCGCGCTGGTCGCGGCCGGCGTCCTGGCGTGGACCGACGCGCTGCGCCTGGTCCGGCTGCGCGGACAGCTCATGGCCGGCGTCAACGAACGCGTACCCGGCGCGATGGCCGCCGTCGTCGGTCTCACCCTGGAGCACGTCGAGAAGCTGTGCGCCGAGGCCGCCGGGGCGACCGGTCAGGTGGTCGAGATCGCCAACGACAACGAGCCCGGCCAGACCGTCGTCTCCGGGCAGGAGGCGGCCGTCCGGTCGGTCATGGCCGCCGCCAGGGAGGCCGGGGCCCGCCGCGCCGTGCCGCTGGAGGTCGGCGCGCCGTTCCACTGCTCGCTGATGGGCGAGATCGAGGAACGGTTCGCCGCCGCCCTCGCCGGGGTGGAGTTCCGGGAGCCGGCCGTCGCCATGGTCTCCTCGGTCACCGGCGCGCCGGTGACGAGTGCCGCGCTCGCCAGGGACGTCCTCACGCGTCAGCTCGCCGGCCGCGTCCGGTGGACCGAGGTGGTGACCCGGATGGCCGAGGACGGCGTCGGGCGGTTCGTCGAGGTCGGCCCGGGCAAGGTGCTGACCGGTCTGTGCCGGCGCATCGTCCCCGGGGCCGCCGCGCACCCCACGTACGACACCCGCCAGCTCGCCGCGGCCGTCGGCGCGCTCACCGCCGCCGACTGACCCCCCGGGGTTCCGGCCGCGCCGCGCGGCCCCGCCCGCCTGCTCGTCTACGCGCGGAGCACGGACGGGCGCGCCGGCCGCCGGAGGGTTCCGCAAGCGGAATCCCGCATTTCGGAACGCCGTTCCGCCGATCCTCCGTCCAAACATCCCGGAGGATTTTCCTCACGACCGCCCGGGGATTCCGGAAGGCTGTTGACACGGGCCACGAAGACGTGTCACGCTTTTCCCAACGGCCGAGCTGTGCCCAAATGACGGGCCGCTGCCGGGCGCCTCTTCCCACGAGGTTCGCCACCCCTCTCCGTGTTCTTCCCGATTGGCTCTGCCCCGCCCTTCCGAGGCGGCCAGGGCCATTTTTCATGCCCTTTTCCCGTCCCGTTTTCCCTGACGTTTCCCGTGCCGTTCCCAGGCGGCTCCACGGGCTGTTCCACGCCGTATCCCACAGGCGCTCACGCACTGTTTCCCAGGTCAAGGAGAGAAGCATGGACGTACCGGTCATCGTCGTGGGCGCCGGGCCTTCCGGGCTCGTGCTGGCCGCCGAATTGCGGCTGGGCGGTGTCGAGGTCGTCGTCCTCGACAAGCTGGAGAAGCCCTCGGGGGAATCCCGCGGCCTCGGGTTCACGGCCCGCGCGGTCGAATTGTTCGACCAGCGGGGCCTGCTGCCCGCGTTCGGGGAGAACCTGGAGCTCGCGCCCATCGGCCACTTCGGCGGCATCCCCATGGACTACACCCAGCTCGAAGGCGCCCATTTCGGCGCCCGCGGCATCCCCCAGGCCAGGACCGAGGAGGTCCTGATCGCCTGGGCGACCGGCCTCGGCGCGGACATCAGGCGCGGCTGGGAGGTCGTCGGCGTGACCGACGACGGCGAGGGGGTCGACGTCGAGGCCGAGACGCCCGAGGGCCGGCGGACGCTGCGCGCCCGGTACCTGGTGGCCTGCGACGGCGGGCGCAGCACGGTCCGCAAGCTGGTCGGCTTCGACTTCCCCGGCACCCCCTCGACCATCGAGATGTACCTGGCGGACGTGTCCGGCCTGGACCTGCCCGCCCGGCACATCGGTGAGAAGGTCCCCGGCGGCATGATCAT
This sequence comes from Streptomyces specialis, assembly GCF_001493375.1. GTDB lineage: Bacteria > Actinomycetota > Actinomycetes > Streptomycetales > Streptomycetaceae > Streptomyces > Streptomyces specialis. Next base: position 372,196 of record NZ_LN929893.1, on the reverse strand, counting down.
GAACGCCCCGCTGGGCGGCGGCGTCGAGCGGATCATCGCCGCCGAACGCGGCAACGGCCCCCGGGAGCGCACCGGCCCGCCGGCCTACGAGGAGGTCGCGGCCTGCTGGGAGCGCCTGTCCGGCCAGTCCATCGCGCACGGCACGGCGTCCTGGGTCAGCTCGTTCGGCGACGCGACCCACCAGGTCACCGAGTACCGCAAGGGCAACGTCCTGATCGCCGGCGACGCCGCCCACACCCACCTCCCGGCCGGCGGCCAGGGCCTGAGCGTCAGTGTGCAGGACTCCTTCAACCTCGGCTGGAAGCTCGCCGCCACGGTGCGCGGCTCGGCGCCGCCCGAGCTGCTCGACAGCTACCACGCCGAGCGTCACCCGGTGGGCCGGCGGCTGCTGATGGCGACCCGCGCGCAGGGCATGCTCTACCTCGGCGGGTCCGAGATCGAGCCGCTGCGCGACGTCTTCGCCGAGCTGCTGGAGTTCCCCGAGGCCGCCCGGCACATCATCGGCATGGTCAGCGGCTTCGAGGTCCGCTACGACGTCGGCGCGGGCACGCACCCCCTGCTCGGCAGCCGCGTCCCCGCCCAGGACCTGGTCGGCACCGGCGGCAAGACCACGACCACCGAGCTGCTGCACGCCGGACGCGGCGTCCTGCTCGACTTCACCGACCACCCCGACCTGCGCGCCGTCGCGGCCCCCTGGTCGGACCGGGTGGACATCGTCACCGCGCTCCCGCACGAGCTGTCGGAGGAGAGCCCGCTGGCCGGTGTCACCGCGGTGCTGATCCGCCCCGACGGCTACGCCGCCTGGGTCGAGCCGGACGGCGAGGGCGAGGCGCTGTCGTCGGCGCTGAACCGCTGGTTCGGCAAGCCCCGCTAGGCCGCGCCCACGCCCGTCCGCGGGCACGGAACTTTTGTGAGCGATTGGGGCGCGGGGGACGGGCGGTGACCCGACCGGAATTCCGGCCGGCCGGGTCCCGCCCGTCCTCCGCCGATCGAGGAATTCCAGCGAATTCCCGATCGCCCCGGAGCACCCCCGGAGCACCCCCAGAGAACAAGGCACGGTCTGAGCAGACAACCTCAGAAAAGGGGAGACACCCGATGCACAGCACGTTGATCGTTGCTCGGATGGCGCCGGACGTCCACGGTGATGTCGCGCGTATCTTCGGCGAATTCGACAAGACCGAGATGCCCGATCTGATGGGCACCAGGCGCCGCCAGCTCTTCTCCTACCGGGGCCTGTACTTCCACCTCCAGGACTTCGACGACGACCACGGCGGCACGGTCATCGAGGAGACGAAGTCCCACCCGCTCTTCGTGAAGGTCAGCGACGACCTCAAGCCGTACATCGAGGCGTACGACCCGGCGACCTGGCGTTCGCCCGCCGACGCCATGGCCAAGCGTTTCTACCACTGGACCAAGTCTTCGTGACGCTTTTCTGCCCGAAGGGGGCGACGTCCACATGCGACGGCGAGTAGTGATAACCGGCATCGGGGTCGTGGCGCCCGGCGGTATCGGCGTCAAGAACTTCTGGAGCCTGCTCAGCGAGGGCCGGACGGCGACCAGGGGGATCACGTTCTTCGATCCCGCGCCGTTCCGTTCCCGCGTGGCCGCGGAGGTCGACTTCGATCCCGAGGCGCACGGGCTGAGCCCGCAGGAGACCCGGCGGATGGACCGCGCGGCGCAGTTCGCCGTCGTCTCCGCCGCCGAGGCGGTGGCCGACAGCGGCCTGGAACCCGCCGACCTCGACCCGTACCGCACGGGAGTGACCGTCGGCAGCGCCGTCGGCGCCACCATGGGGCTCGACCAGGAGTACCGCGTCGTCAGCGACGGCGGCCGGCTCGACCTGGTGGACCACGAGTACGCGGTGCCGCACCTCTACGACTACTTCGTGCCGAGTTCCTTCGCGCGCGAGGTGGCGTGGTCGGTGGGCGCCGAAGGCCCGGCCACCGTGGTCTCGACCGGCTGCACGTCCGGTCTGGACTCGGTCGGGTACGCCACCGAGCTGATCCGCGAGGGCAGCGTCGACGTGATGATCGCCGGCGCCTCCGACGCGCCGATCTCCCCGATCACCGTGGCCTGCTTCGACGCCATCAAGGCGACCACCTCGCGCAACGACGACCCGGAGCACGCCTCCCGGCCGTTCGACAACTCCCGCAACGGCTTCGTCCTCGGCGAGGGCGCGGCGGTGTTCGTGCTGGAGGAGTACGGGCGCGCCAAGCGGCGCGGCGCTCACATCTACGCCGAGATCGCGGGCTTCGCCAGCCGCTGCAACGCCTTCCACATGACCGGTCTGCGCCCCGACGGCCTGGAGATGGCCGAGGCCATCCGCACCGCCATGGACGAGGCCCGGATGAACCCGGACGAGATCGACTACATCAACGCCCACGGCTCCGGCACCAAGCAGAACGACCGCCACGAGACGGCGGCCATGAAGCGCAGCCTCGGCGACCACGCCTACCGCACCCCGGTCAGCTCCATCAAGTCGATGGTGGGGCACTCGCTCGGGGCGATCGGCTCCATCGAGATCGCCGCCTCGGCGCTGGCCATCGAGAACAACCTGGTGCCCCCCACCGCCAACCTGCACACCGCCGACCCCGAGTGCGACCTGGACTACGTCCCGCTGCGGGCCAGGGAGTGGCAGACGGACGCCGTCCTGACGGTCGGCAGCGGCTTCGGCGGTTTCCAGAGCGCGATGGTCCTGCGGAGGACGGCGTGAGCACTTCGGTAGTGGTGACGGGGCTCGGCGTCACGGCCCCCAACGGGCTCGGTACCGACGCGTACTGGGCGGCGACCAGGAGCGGCACGAGCGGCATCGAGCCGGTGAAACGGTTCGACGCGTCGGAGTACCCGGCCGTGCTGGCGGGCGAGGTCCCCGGCTTCGTCGCCGAGGACTATCTGCCCAGCAGGCTGATGCCGCAGACGGACCACATGACGCGGCTGGCGCTCGTCGCGGCCGACTGGGCCCTGGCCGACGCCGGTGTCCAGCCGTCCGAGTGGCCCGCGTTCGACATGGGCGTCATCACCGCCAGCTCCTCCGGCGGCTTCGAGTTCGGCCAGAACGAACTCCAGGCGCTGTGGAGCAAGGGCGGCCAGTACGTCAGCGCGTACCAGTCGTTCGCCTGGTTCTACGCCGTGAACACCGGCCAGATCTCCATCCGCACGGGCATGAAGGGCCCCAGCGGCGTCGTGGTGTCGGACCAGGCGGGCGGCCTCGACGCCGTCGCCCAGGCCCGTCGCCAGATCCGCAAGGGCAGCCGTCTGATCGTTACGGGAGGCGTGGACGGCTCCATCTGCCCGTGGGGCTGGGCGGCGCAGCTCGCCGGCGGCCGGCTCAGCACCAGCGCCGACCCGGACCGGGCCTACCTGCCGTTCGACCCCGGGGCCTCGGGCCACGTGCCCGGCGAGGGCGGCGCCCTCGTCATCCTGGAGGACGCCGACTCCGCGCGGGAGCGCGGCGCCCGCGTCTACGGGGAGGTCGCCGGCTACGGCGCGACGTTCGACCCGAAGCCGGGAAGCGGGCGCGAGCCCGGGCTGCGGCGGGCGATCGAGATCGCGCTCGACGAGGCGGGCCTCGAACCCGGCGAGCTGGACGTCGTGTTCGCCGACGCGGCGGCCGTGCCCGAGCTGGACCGCGTCGAGGCCGAGGCGATCCGGGCGGTCTTCGGGCCGCACGGCGTGCCGGTCACCGCGCCCAAGACGATGACCGGCCGCCTGCTGTCCGGCGCCGCCTCGCTGGACCTGGCCGCCGCGCTGCTGTCCATCCGCGACGGCGTCGTCCCGCCCACCACCAACGTCTCGCCGCTCCCCGAGTACGAACTCGACCTGGTCGTCGGCGAGCCGCGCGTCACCGACGTCGGCTCCGCGCTGGTCCTCGCCCGCGGCGAGGGCGGCTTCAACTCCGCGATGGTCGTCCGCAAGGCCGCCGACTGACCACCGGGCCCACGAGAACGAAGAACGAAGGATTCCAGATGCCCACTCAGGAACTCACCATCGAAGACCTCCGGCGCATCCTGCGCGAGGCCGCGGGCGAGGTCGAGAGCGTCGACCTCGACGGCGACATCCTCGACTCGACCTTCGAGGAACTCGGCTACGACTCGCTGGCGCTGCTGGAGACCGGCAGCCGCATCGAGCGCGAGTACGGCATCGCCCTGGAGGAGACCTCCGTCGCCGACGTCGAGACGCCCGGCGCGCTGCTGGAGGTCGTCAACAAGCAGCTCGCCACCGAGCACGCGGCCTGACCGCCGTCCCGCCCCCGCCCCGCCGCCGCGCGCCCCGCACGCGCCCGGCGGCGGACCGGCGGGCCCGCAGTCGACGGCGGCCTGGACGAACGCCTTGATGTCGTCCTTGGAGGTGACGTCGCACGCGGTGCCGTCCACCTCCAGGCCCTCGTCGCGCAGTTCCTTCACCGTGACCTCGACGGTGTCCGCGCCGCATCCGGCACACCGGCACACCCACCTAGAGAAGGAGTAGGCATGGCCGTTGAGGGGCAGCGGGTCGCTCTCGTCACGGGGGCCACCAGCGGTATCGGTCTGGCCGTCACCAAGGCACTGGCCGCGCAGGGCCACGCGGTGTTCATCTGCGCGCGCGGCGCGGACACCGTCGAGGTCACGGTGAAGGAACTGCGCGACGAGGGCCTGGAGGTGGACGGCACCGCGTGCGACGTCACCTCCAAGGACGACATCAAGGCGTTCGTCCAGGCCGCCGTCGACCGGTACGGCCGGGTCGACGTCCTGGTCAACAACGCGGGCCGCAGCGGCGGCGGCGTCACCGCCGACATCGAGGACGACGTCTGGTTCGACGTCGTCAACACCAACCTCAACAGCGTCTTCCTGATGACGCGCGAGGTCCTCAACACCGGCGGCATGCGCCACCGCGACCGCGGCCGGATCATCAACATCGCCTCCACCGCCGGAAAGCAGGGCGTCGTCCTGGGCGCCCCCTACTCGGCGTCCAAGCACGGCGTCGTCGGCTTCACCAAGGCCCTCGGCAACGAGCTGGCCCCGACCGGCATCACGGTCAACGCGGTCTGCCCCGGCTACGTCGAGACGCCGATGGCCGCCCGGGTCCGCGCCGGCTACGCCGCCGCGTTCGACACCACCGAGGACCAGATCATGCAGAAGTTCACGGCCAAGATCCCGCTGGGCCGTTACTCCACCCCCGAGGAAGTGGCCGGCCTGGTGGGTTACCTCGCCACGGACACCGCCGCCTCCATCACCGCCCAGGCGATCAACGTCTGCGGCGGTCTCGGCAACTTCTGAGACCACCGCCCCCTGGGCCGAAAGAACGTGGCACCTCAACCAAGCGAGCGATTGGGAGACTTGACCATGACGGAGTCCGGCCACCGTGAGGTGGAGCACGAAATCACCGTGGACGCCCCGGCCGCCGACGTCTACCGCCTGATCGCCGAGGTGGTGAACTGGCCGCGGATCTTCCCGCCGACCGTGTTCGTGGACCACGTCGAGCGCGGCGGGAACACCGAGCGGATCCGCATCTGGGCCACCGCCAACGGCGAGGCCAAGAACTGGACGTCGCGCCGCGTGCTCGACCCCGAGAAGCTGCGCATCGAGTTCCGCCAGGAGGTCTCCACCCCGCCGGTGGCCGCCATGGGCGGAACCTGGCTGATCGAGTCGATCTCCGCCACGCAGTCGCGGGTGCGGCTGCTGCACGACTACCGCGCCATCGACGACGACCCGGACAGCCTCGCCTGGATCGACCAGGCCGTGGACCGCAACAGCCGGTCCGAGCTGGCCGCCCTGAAGAAGAACGTCGAACTCGCCACCGGCGCCGACGAGCTGTACCTGGCCTTCGAGGACACGGTCCAGATCAACGGCTCCGCCAAGGACGTCTACGACTTCCTCAACGAGGCGCAGCTCTGGAAGGAGCGGCTGGCGCACGTCGCCCGCGTCGAGCTGACCGAGGACACCCCGGGCCTCCAGATCCTGGAGATGGACACCCGCACCAAGGACGGCTCCACGCACACCACCAAGTCGGTGCGCGTCTGCTTCCCCGACAGCCGGATCGTCTACAAGCAGATCACGCTCCCGGCGCTGATGACCCTGCACACCGGCTACTGGAAGCTGGAGGAGAACGCCGACGGCGTCGCCGCCACCTCCCAGCACGCGGTGATCATCAACACCGAGAACATCACCCGCATCCTCGGCGAGGACGCGGACCTCGCGCAGGCGAAGGCGTTCGTCAAGAACGCCCTGAGCACCAACAGCACCGCCACCCTCGGGTACGCCAAGGCGTACGCGGAGGGCAAGCGCTGACATGGACACCCAGGTCCTCATCGTCGGCGCGGGGCCGGTCGGCCTGATGCTGGCCGGTGAACTGCGGCTCGGCGGCGCCCAGGTGATCGTCCTCGAACGCCTGGCCACACCGACCACCGAGTCCCGCGCCTCGACGCTCCACGCCCGCACCATGGAGATCCTGGACCAGCGGGGCCTGCTCGCCGCCCTGGGCACCCCGCCCCACGAGCCGGCGAGCCACTTCGGCGGCCTGCCGCTGGACCTCGGCGGGCAGCCGTCCCGCTACCGGGGCCAGGGGAAGGTGCCGCAGGCGCGCGTCGAGGCCCTGCTGGCGGAGTGGGCCGGCGGGCTCGGCGCCGACATCCGGCGCGGGCACGAGGTCACCGGCCTCACCGAGGGCGACGACGGCGTCGAGGTCGAGGCCACCGGCCCCGGCGGTCCGGTCCGGCTGACCGCCGCCTGGGTCGTCGGCTGCGACGGGGAGAACAGCGCCGTGCGGCGCCTGGGCGGCTTCGCCTTCCCCGGCCACGACGCCACCCGAGAGCTGGTACGGGTCGACGTCACCGGACTCGACATCCGCGACCGCCGCTTCGAGCGGACACCGAACGGGCTGGCCATCGCCGCCACCCGCGACGGCGTCACCCGCGTCATGGTCCACGAGTTCGGCCGCCCGCCCAAAGTCCGGGACGGCGAACCGGAGTTCGCCGAGGTCGCCGAGGTCTGGTCCCGCGTCACCGGCGAGGACATCAGCGGCGGCACCCCGCTCTGGGTCAACGCCTTCGGCGACACCACCCGCCTGGCGGCCCGTTACCGCCAGGGCCGGCTGCTGCTGGCCGGTGACGCCGCGCACCGGCAGATGCCCGTCGGCGGGCAGGCGCTCAACCTGGGCCTCCAGGACGCGGCCAACCTCGGCTGGAAGCTCGCCGCCGAGGCGACCGGCACGGCACCCGCCGGGCTGCTGGACACGTACCACGACGAGCGGCACCGGGTCGGCGAGCGGGTGCTGGGCAACATCGAGGCCCAGGCGCTGCTGCTGCTCGGCGGCGGCGAGGTGGACGCGCTGCGCGCCACCACCGGCGAGCTGATGGCCCACCGGGCCGTCCGCGACCGGCTCGGCGCCAAGATCAGCGGCCTCGACATCCGCTACGACATCGGCGAAGGCCCCCTGGTCGGCGCCCGCGTGCCGCACCTGGACCTGGTCACCGACACCGGGGTCACCAGCACCACCGCGCTGCTGCGCGGCGGCCGGGGCGTCCTGCTCGACCTGTCCGGCGACCCGGAGCGGCACGCGCGGCTGACCGCGCTCGCCGCAGGCCGGGTGGACACGGTCGCGGCCCTCGCCGCGCCCGACGCCCCGCTGGAGGGCCGGGAGACGGTGCTGCTGCGCCCGGACGGACATGTCGCCTGGGCCGGCGACCGCGCGGCCGACCCGTCCGCCGCGCTGGACCGCTGGGCCCCGGCCACCCGCACGGCCGGCACCTCCCGTCCGCACAAGGCACCCCATCGCGCATCCGAAGAGACCGGAAAGAGAGGCGGGCTGATGCCCAGCAAGATCAAGGCAACGACCGAGGCCAGGGGCCCCGAGCAAGCGCAGGCGTGCGACGTTCTGATCCTGGGTTCCGGTCTCGCCGGCTCGGTGGCCGGGGCGTGCCTGTCCCGGCAGGGCGCGAACGTCGTGCTGGTCGACGCCGGTCAGCACCCGCGCTTCGCCATCGGCGAGTCCATGACGCCGCAGCTCGTGGAGTGGCTGCGCATGTGCGAGAAGCGCTTCAAGGTCCCGGAGATCGGCTACCTGCTGGACGCCAAGGCCGTCGCCAAGCACCTCGGCGCGCACCACGGGCGGAAGCAGAGCTTCGGCTTCATCAAGCACGACGTCGGCAAGGAGCCCGACCCGGACGAGGCGACGATGTTCGTCATCCCCAAGGTGCTCACCGACGCCAGCCACCTGTTCCGCCAGGACACCGACCAGTACTTCTTCCAGGTGGCGGCCAAGTACGGCTGCACCACCCGGCAGAACTGGCGCGCCGCCGACCTGGACTTCGACGACGACGGCGTGACCGTCACCGGCCAGAACGGCGAGGTCTTCCGCGCCAAGTACCTGATCGACGCCAGCGGCTTCCGCTCCCCGCTGGCCGAGAAGTTCGACCTGCGCGAGAAGCCGGCCCGGTTCAAGCACCACGCCCGGTCGATGTTCACCCACTTCGTCGACCTCAAGCCGTTCGACGAGGTGTCCCACCACCCGGTCAGCAAGCGCCCGCCGGCCAAGTGGCACGACGGCACCCTGCACCACCTCATCCACCGGGGCTGGTTCTGGATCATCCCCTTCAACAACCTCAAGGGCTCGGCGAACCCGGCGGTCAGCGTCGGACTCACCATCGACGAGCGGACCTACCCCAAGCCCAAGGACATGTCGCCGGAGGAGGAGTTCAACAAGTTCCTCGACATGTACCCGGCGGTCAAGCGGCAGTTCGCGGGCGCCAAGCGGGTGCGCGAGTGGATCTCCACCGACCGGCTCCAGTACTCCTCGAAGCGGTCCATCGGCCACCGCTGGTGCCTGATGTCCCACGCGGCCGGGTTCCTGGACCCGCTGTTCTCCCGCGGCCTGTCCAACACCTTCGAGGTCGTGTACTCGCTGTGCACGCGCATCCTCGACGCGCTGGAGGACGACGACTGGTCGGAGGAGCGCTTCGAGTACGTCGAGCGACTGGAGCGGGGTCTGCTCCAGTACAACGACGACCTCGTCAACAGCTCCTACATCTCCTTCTCGCACTTCCGGCTGTGGAACGCCATGTTCCGCGTCTGGGCCGGCTACCTCACCCCGGGCGTCATCCGGCTGGTGCGGGCCCTGGGCGAGTACGAACTGACCGGCGACGACAAGTACCTGCGGGACCTCGAACACCCGCCGTACCCGGGCCTGTGGTTCCCCGAGAGCCACAACCTCAAGAAGCTGCTCGACCTGGCCGTCGAGGTGACCGAGAAGTACGAGGTGGGGGAGATGGACGGCGACACCGCCGCCGACCTCCTCTTCGAGCAGATGCGCAAGGACCCGACGATGAACCCGGTCTTCGGGTTCAAGGACCCGGAGTCCACCCGCTTCATCTGGCCGACGGCCGGCGACATCGCCAAGTTCATGTGGTGGGCGAACACCAAGACGCCCGAGGGCGAGATGCGGCAGATGGCCCGGCAGATGGTCAAGGTCGCGGCGCGCGCCACGGCGAAGGGCAAGCGGCTCATCTAGCCGGCCCCGCACGGCCCCGCACGGCCCCGCGCACCGCCCCCGACCGTGAGCAGCACACCGGAGCAGAACCGGAGCAGAGAAGGAATCCCATGGCCGACACCATGACCCCCGCACCGGACACGGCGGCCCCGACCCAGCCGCTGTCCATCTCGGACCTGGAACTGAACACCAACCCGTTCATCAAGGCGTTCATCAAGTTCAACGTGTACATGTACTCCAAGCCGCCGCGTAAGGGGCAGCTCGCCTTCAGCAAGCTCGGCCTGAAGATGCACATCGCCCTGTACAAGGCGTCCAAGGGCAAGATCATGGGCAAGTTCGGCGACCTGGACGGGATGCTGATCACCACCCTGGGCCGCAAGTCCGGCCTGAGGCGCACCGTGCCGGTCGGCTACATCTACGACAAGGGCCACTTCTACTCGATGGCCGCCCCCGGCCACTTCGACGTGCCCGGCGGCCCCAAGGGCAAGCACCCCGGCTGGTTCGTCAACCTGCGCGCCAACCCCGAGGCCACCATCAACATCGGCCCGGAGATCATCGAGGTCGTCGGCGAGGAGCTGCGGGGCGAGGAGCGCGACGCGATGTGGGAGCGCTTCTGCGAGGTGTTCCCGTTCATGCGGTACTTCCAGTCCCGCTCCAGCCGTCTCATCCCCGTGGTGCGGCTGACGCCCAAGGACATGCTCACCGCGAAGGAGATGTGACGATGCCCGAGGTCAGGCACCTGGACCCGGCCACGCCCATGCCGGCCCAGCTCCAGGAGAAGACCGGCCCCGTCGTGCTGGTGAACACCTTTTTCGTGCCCCGCGAGGCGATGGACGAGTTCCTGACGCTGTGGGGCGCCGACGCGGCGGTGATGAAGGCCCAGCCCGGCTTCATCTCCACGCAGATGCACCGGGGAACGGCCGGCAGCCAACTCCTGGTGAACATCGCGGTCTGGGAGTCCACCGAGGCCCTCGCCCGGGCCCACGCCAACCCCGAGTTCCGCAAGGCGACGGCCAAGCTCCCGGACGGCGTGATCGCCCACCCGCACGTGTTCGAGAAGATCGCGGTCGAGGGCGTCTGCGTCGCCTGACCCGCCCCCGGCGGACGGGGGCGGTGCCCGTCTCTGATTTACTTCTGCACCTGCCTCCCCACCTCGCGGCCCGTGACCGGGCGGAGCGCCGCCGCCGGCCCCCTGCCGCCGCCGCCGACAACGCACCAACCATTCAGGGAGTCATGGTGACCGTCAAAAGACGACTGGCGCGCTTCAACCGCCTTGTCGCCAATCGCATCATCGGCCAGGTCATCTCGCGGATGCCGGGGTTCGGCGCCGTGTACCACCGGGGCCGGAAGTCGGGGCGCCCGTACCGCACCCCGGTGAAGGTCTTCCGCGTCGGCGACAAGTTCATCCTCTCGCTGCCCTACGGACCGGACTCCGACTGGGTGAAGAACGTGGTCGCCGCCGGCGAGTGCGAGCTGCTGACCCGCTGGCGCCGGGTGCGCCTGGTCGAGCCCAAGGTGTACGTGGACACTGTGCAGGCCGACCTGCCGCGCCCGCTGGCCGCGGCACTGAAGAAGATCAAGGCGTACGACTTCATCGAGCTGCACATCGCCGGCACCGGCCCGCGCCGGGTGTGACCCGGCTGCCCCCGGCAGGCCCTAGGCCCGGTCCCCGTCGCCTTCCCGCCCGGGGGTCTCGTCGAGCCGGACGCCGGCCAGCTTCTCGGGGTTGGTGACGGCGTAGATCTCCCGGACCTGGTCGCCCTCCGGCGTCAGGTCCATCACGACCACCGCGAACGGCTCGTCGCCGGAGAACACCACGGCCGACTGGTCCCCGCCCACCTGCCCGAAGCGGACCCGCAGGTCGGCGGGCGGGCGGGAGGCGTACCCGGCCATGAGACGGGCCACCTTCTCGCGGCCCGTGACCGGGCGGAGCGCCGCCGCCGGCACCCGGCCGCCGCCGCCCGTCCACATGGTCACATCGGGGGCCAGCAGCCGCAGCAGGGACGCCATGTCGCCGCCGAGCGCGGCGGCCACGAACCGCTCGGTCACCTGCCGCTGCACCACCGGGTCCGCCCGGAACCTCGGCCTGCGGGCGTGGACGTGCTCCCGGGCCCGGGGCGCGAGCTGACGCACCGCCGAGGGACTGCGGTCCAGGATGCCGGCGATCTCGGCGTGGGCGTACCCGAACACCTCGTGCAGCACGAACACCGCGCGCTCCAGCGGCGTCAGCGTCTCCAGTACCACCAGCACCGCCATCGACACCGACTCGGTGCGCAGCGTCCGGTCCCCGGCGTCGGAGGTGTCGGCGACCCGAGGCTCCGGCAGCCAGGGGCCGACGTACGCCTCGCGGCGGCGGCTGATCGCCGCCTGGCGCGCGAGGGCGTGGTTGACGGCGATGCGCACCAGATAGGCGCGGGGGTTGTCGATCTCCGGCGCGGTGGCCTGCCCGTGCTTGCGGGCCCACGACAGCCACGTCTCCTGGAGCACGTCCTCGGTGTCCGCGACGCTGCCCAGCATGTTGTAGACGATCGAGAACAGCAGCTCCCGGTGGCCGGTGAACACCCTCGTCGCCGCCTCGACGGGCGATTCGGCGGAGTCTGCTGCTGCCGGGGTGTCGGACATCGTGCTGCCTTTCCTGTGGCGCGCCCCCACGCGGGAGGACCGGCGCCGACCGGGGAGCGGGAGCCGCCGCCGTCCACCTGCCCCTTATACACCTCTGACCCTGCCGCCGCACCGGCCCGCACCCTACGCCGGCGGGGCCAGATGGGGAGGAGGGACGGCCGCGCTCCCGCGCCCCCCTCGAAGCATTCCGAACGGCGGACCTTTCTCGTACTGGGAGGAACACGACAGCATGAACACAACCACCACGGAACCGCAGGCGCCCGAGCCCTACGACGTCGCGATTCTCGGCGCGGGCATGGCCGGCGGCATGCTGGGCGCGGCACTGGCCCGCAACGGGGTCAAGGTCCTGCTGATCGACGCGGGCGTGCACCCACGCTTCGCGGTGGGGGAGTCCACGATCCCCTACACGTCGTCGATGACCAGGATCATCGCGGAGCGGTACCAGGTGCCCGAGATCGAGCCGCTGGCCAGCTTCCAGGGCATCCAGGAGACCGTCGGCCGGATGAGCGGCCGGAAGCAGAACTTCGGCTTCGTGTACCACCAGGAGGGCCGCCCCCAGGACCCCGACCAGATCAACCAGTTGGTCGTCCCGGAGTGGCAGCGCACCGAGAGCCACCTGTTCCGGCAGGACATCGACAGCTACCTGTTCAACGTCGCCGTCCGCTACGGCGCCGAGCCGCGCACCAACACCCGTATCAAGGACATCCTCATCGAGCCGTCCCTCGGTGTCCTGCTGCGCTCCGACACCGGCGAGGAGTTCCACGCCAAGTACCTGGTGGACGGCAGCGGTTTCCGCTCCCCGGTCGCGGACGCGTTCGGGCTGCGCGAGACCCCGACCCGCGCGCGGGCCCACTCCCGCACGATCTTCACGCACATGATCGGCGTCACCCCGTTCGACGACGCCCCGGCGGCCAAGTCGCACGAGAACCCCAGCCCGTGGCACCACGGCACGCTGCACCACGTCTTCGACGGCGGCTGGCTGTGGGTGATCCCGTTCGACAACCACGAGGGGTCGCTCAACCCGCTGTGCAGCGTGGGCCTGACGCTGGACCCCCGCGTGTTCCCCCGGCGCGAAGGGGTGTCCGCGCAGCAGGAGTTCGACGAGTTCCTGGAGCGGTTCCCCGAGATCGCCGAGCAGTTCACGCGGGCGAAGGCCGTCCGCCCGTGGGTGGCCACCGGCCGCCTCCAGTACTCCTCCACGAAGACGGTCGGCGACCGGTACGTCCTGACCGCGCACGCCGCCGGCTTCATCGACGCGCTCTACTCGCGCGGCCTGACCAACACCCTGGAGGTCGTCAACGCCCTCGCCTGGCGCCTGATCGAGGCTTCGCGCGACGACGACTGGTCCACCGAGCGCTTCGCGTACGTCGACCGCCTCCAGCAGGGCCTGTTCGACGTCCACGACGACCTGGTCTTCTGCTCGTTCGTCGGCTTCAAGCACTACGACCTGTGGAACGCGGTCCTGCGGGTGTGGGAGTCGACGAGCATCCTGCCGACGGTCACCCTCGACCAGGCGTACCGGCGGTACATGCAGAGCCGCGACGACCAGATCTTCCGCGACCTGGAGAAGCGGGACGTGCCCGGGCTGCCGGCCGCGGTGGGCGCGGACATCAACGGGCTGCTGACCTTCGCCCGGGAGACCTGCCTCGCGGTCGAGGACGGCTCGCTGGCCCCCGAGGAGGCGGCCGGGCGGCTGTTCGCCCGGCTCCAGGAGGCGGCGTTCCTGCCCGCCCCGTTCGAGCTGGGCGCGCCCGGCAACAAGTGCTTCAACGCGACGCAGGAGCTCGTCGGGCGCGCCGTGCAGTGGGCCGCCACCGACGCTCCGGAGAACATCGCCGCGCTCTTCCGCCCCTGACGGGAGCGGACCCGCCGCCCGGCCCCGCACCTGCCTCTTATCCCCATCTGACCAGGCCGACACCGAGAACACCCGCTGCTGCTGAGATTCAAGACCACGCAGGCGGCGTGTGCTTGTAGAGGCGACAACCCCTGCCTAGATCTGCACTATCCTCTTCGTCGGCAGCGTCAGGTGTGTATAAGAGACGGGTGCGCCACTCGCCCCGGCGGTCGCCGTGGCGGGCAACGGGCTAGCATGCCCGAACCGTTGAGCCGCCTCCCCCCGCCCTCCAAGCACACCCGGAGATCCCCCGTGACCGGTTCCGCACCGACCTCGGACCTCACCGGCTGGCGCAGCGCCCCCTTCACCGGGGCCTCACTCACCCACGACGTCTACGAGAGGGGCACCGGCCCCGGCGTCGTGCTGATGCCGGAGATGCCCGGCATCACGCCGCAGGTGCTCGGTCTGGCGGAGCACCTCGTGGAGCAGGGGTTCACCGTGGCCATCCCCTCCCTGTTCGGCACCCCGGGCCGCCCGGAGACCCCGCTGTCCTTCATGGGCGCGTTCGCCCGGCTGTGCGTCTCCTCGGAGTTCCGCGCCTTCGCCCTCGACGCCCGCCGCCCGGTGGCGGACTACATCCGCGCGCTGGCCCGCGACCTCGCCTCCCGCACTCCAGGACCCGGCGTCGGCGTCATCGGCATGTGCTTCACCGGCGGCTTCGCCCTGGCCGCGGCGGTGGACGACGCCGTGCTCGCGCCCGTCGTGAGCCAGCCGACCGTTCCCTTCCCGTTCGGCGGCGCCCGCAAGGCCGACCCCGGCCTGTCGGAGGAGGAGCTGAGCGCCGTCACCGCCCGCACCACCGGCGCCGGCCTGTGCGTGCTGGGCCTGCGGTTCAGCGAGGACGGCATCAGTCCCCGGGACCGTTTCACCACCCTGCGCGCGCGGCTGGGGGACGCGTTCGAGGTCATCGAACTGGACTCGGGCAAGGGCAACGCGGCCGGCTTCGCCAAGGGCGCCCACCAGGTCCTGACGGCCGAGGTGCGCGAGGAGCCCGGTCACCCGGCGCTCGCCGCCCGCGAGCGCGTCGTCGCGTTCCTGCGCGAAAGGCTCGTGACGGGCGCCGCCTGATCCCTCGCAACGTCCCGGCAGAGTTCCTGACACGCCACGTTTATATTCCGTCATCCGAACGTGTGACCTACGTCTCAGAGTGCTCCGGGATGTCACACGCTCCGGGGCCGTGACCCTCTTGGGGGCATGGAACTGAATGCCGCGCGGTCGAGAAGCTGACCCCGCACTCGCGCGGCGACGAGACCGTGAGCGCCATTGCCGCCCACGGCAAGGAGGATTTGTGTTGAGGAAATGGCACGGCAACCCGTGGGCGATTCTGACTGTTCTGTGCCTCGGGTTTTTCATGACCCTGCTGGACCTGACAATCGTGAACGTCGCGATCCCGGACCTGACGGATGATCTGGACGCCTCGCTGGACAATGTCCTCTGGGTTGTCAACGCCTACTCTCTCGCCCTGGCGACGCTGATCATCACCGCCGGACGCCTGGGCGACCTGCGCGGCAAGAGGAACATCTTCCTCGCCGGCGTGGCCGTCTTCACCCTCGCCAGCCTGGCCTGCGGCCTCGCCCAGGACCCCACCCAGCTCATCGCGTTCCGCGCGGTGCAGGGCGTGGGCGCCGCCATGCTGATGCCGCAGACCCTGTCGATCGTCGCCGACGTCTTCCCCCCGGAGAAGCGCGGCGCGGCCCTGGGCATCTGGGGCGCCACCGGCGGCGTCGCGGGCGTCGTCGGCCCGACGCTCGGCGGTGTCCTGACGACCCACCTCGACTGGCGGTGGATCTTCTACATCAACATCCCGCTCGGCATCCTCGTGCTCGTCATGGGCCTCCAGGTCATGCCGGTGACCGGCCGCATGGTGAAGCACCGCTTCGACGTCCCCGGCGTGGCCCTCGCCTCGGCGGCGCTGTTCTGCCTGGCCTTCGGCCTGACCGAGGGCGAGAAGTACGACTGGAACGCCGGCATCTGGGCGCTGATCGGTGCCGCCGTGGTCATCTTCCTGATCTTCCTGGCCTACGAGCGCACCCAGCAGGACAACGAGCCGCTGATCCCGTTCTCGCTGTTCAAGGACCGGAACTTCTCCATCGTCAACTTCATGGGCATCGCCGTCTCGTTCGGCGTCATCGGGTTCTTCCTGCCGACCACCATCTACTTCCAGTCGGTGCTCGGCTTCAGCGCCCAGAAGACCGGCCTCGTGCTGCTCCCGCTGGCGCTGGCCACGATGATGGTCGCCGGACCGGCCGGTGTGCTGTCCGAGAAGTTCGGCGGCAAGTACGTCCTGACCGTCGGCCTCGGCGGCTTCGCGGCCGGCATCACCTGGCTGGTCGCCTCGGCCGAGACGGACAGCGAGTGGACCACGTTCATCGGCCCGCTGCTGGTCATCGGCGTGGGCGTCGGCTGCACCTTCGCGCCGATGGCCTCCGAGGTCATGCGCAACGTCCCGCCGCACCTGACCGGCGCCGCCTCCGGCGTCAACAACGCCCTGCGGCAGGTCGGTTCGGTGCTGGCCGGCGCGGTGATCGGCGCCGTGCTCCAGGCGCAGCTCGCCTCCTCGCTGGTCGACGAGGCGGAGAAGAGCGCCGAGGCGCTGCCCCCGGACTTCCGGGACGGCTTCGTCCAGGGCTTCGAGGAGGCCGGTGACGAGGGCCTGAACGTCGGCACCGAGCAGAGCGCCGGCGCGCTGCCCGACGGCATCCCCTCGGACGTCGTGCGCACCATCCAGGACCTGTCCGGTCAGGTCTTCGGCAACGGCTTCGTGGACGCCCTCGGGCCCACGATGATGGTCTCCGGCGGCATCCTGCTGGCCGGTGCCCTCGCCACCTTCGTCCTCAAGGGCGGCGCCGCCCCCAGCGGCCACGGGCACGGCATGCCCGCCGCCCAGCCGCAGCCGGAGAGCGGCGAGAGCGCCCGCGTCCCCGGCTGACCCCGCCGGCGAACCGGCCCCCTCCAGGCCGTGACCGACGAACCTCACCCTTTCCGGTGAATTTCCTCGGTCGCGGCCTGGAGTGCTTTGCGGGGAAGGCAGGGTTGACACCGGCACCGAACGCGTGTCACGCTTTTTCCGGCGCTCGAAGTATGCCTGTTTGCAGGCCGAGTTGGCGCACTTCACTCAAAAAGAGTCGCGAATCGGCGCAGCTTCCCGATCGTGTTTTCGACCCCCCGGCCGAGGAATTCGCCGGCCGCCCCTCTCGTATTCACCCGGCGTGCATTTCGGGCCGGGTGCTTTCCGCCGCCCGGAGCCCCGGGCGCACACCGGTCGGTCGCCGCGTCGACGCGACCGTTCCGCGAGTCCGCTCACCAGGAGGCGTCATGTCGGTGAAGACAGGAAAGGCAGCGAAGGTCGTCCACCTGGACGACGTCGCACCGATCGGCTACGGCGGCGGCGAGGAGACGCGCGTCCTGCTCCGCGCCGAGGACACCGGCGGACTGTACTCGTTCTACGAGGTGTTCATGCCGCCCGGCGAGGGCTCGCTCTACCACGTCCACGAGGCGATGGACGAGACGTTCTACGTGATCGAGGGCGAGTTCGAGATCAAGATCGACCAGGAGATCCACAAGGCGCCCGCCGGCACCCTGGTGCACGGCCCGCGCGGTGTGGCGCACTCGTTCCACTGCGTCTCCGAGCGGCCGGGCAAGATGCTGTGCACCACGACACCCGGCGGCATCGAGGTCTTCTTCGAGGAGCTGAGCGCCCTCCTGTCCGGCGACACCCGCCCCGCGTGGGAGGACCTGCGCGCCCTCGGCGAGCGGCACGGCATCGTCGCGCACCCGCCGCAGGGCAGCCCGCACGGCGGCCCGCCCACCGGCGACGCCCGGTAACGCGCGACCCGTCGAGCGCGGCCGGAGGCCGGAAGCCACGGCGCGCCGGCCGCGCCCCTTCCCTTCCTCACTGGAGGTGACATGGCAGCGGCCGACGGCCTGCCCATGGAAGCGATCGTTCTGGCCGACATCGCGCTCGTGCTGCTCGCGGGGGCCGTGATGGTGAAACTGGGCAGACGCCTCCACCAGCCTCCCGTGGTCGCCGAGATCGCCACCGGCATCATGCTGGGGCCGAGCGTGCTGGGCCTGCTGCCGGGCGACCTGCCCGCGCGGATCTTCCCGCACGACGGCCTGTCCATGCTGTCGGCCATCGCCCAGGTGGGCCTGGCGCTCTTCATGTTCCTCGCCGGCTGGGAGCTGGACCTGAGCCTGCTGCGGGGCCGGGGCCGCGCGGTCGGCACCATGGCCGGCCTGGCCATGGCCGTACCGTTCGTCCTGGGCCTGGGCGCCGCCGCCCTGCTGTTCGGCAGTCACGGAGCGGACGGCGTCAGCGCGTCGTCCTTCGTGCTCTACCTGGCGACGGCCTTCTCCATCACCGCCTTCCCGGTCCTGGCCCGCATCATCAAGGACAGCCGCCTGTCCAACACCCGGGTCGGCACCATGGCCATGGCCTGCGCGGCCATCGGCGACGTCGTCGCCTGGTGCGTGCTGGTCCTGGTCATCGCCGTCGCGGACGCCGGCGGCGCCGGGCAGTTCGTCTCGGTCGTCGCCTGGACCGTCGCCTACGGCCTGGGCATGGCGCTGATCGCGCGGCCGGTGCTGCACCGCCTCGTGCGCCGCGCGACCCTGCGCGGCGACACCGCGCCGCTGCTGATCCTGGTCGTCGCCGGAGTGTTCCTCTCCGCGTACGCGACGTCCCTCATCGGGATCCACGCCATCTTCGGCGCCTTCGCGTTCGGCCTGATCATGCCGCACGGGCACGCGCCCGCGCTGCACGAGCACGTCGCCTTCCCGCTGGAGAAGGCCGCCGGCATCCTGCTGCCGGTCTTCTTCGTCATCACCGGACTCTCCGTCGACATCGGCGCGCTCGGCACCGGCGGCCTGCTGTCGCTGGCGCTGGTCATCGCCGCCGCCGTGATCGGCAAGTTCGCCGGCGCCGCGCTTCCGGCCCGGCTGTCGGGCATGAGCTGGCGGGAGGCCGGCGCGTTCGGCGCGCTGATGAACACCCGGGGCCTGACGGAGATCGTCATCCTCGACATCGGCCGCGAACTCGGCCTGATCGACGCCGAGATGTTCACCATGATGGTGCTGATGGCCCTGCTGACCACGACCATGGCCGGCCCCCTGCTGCGCGTCCTGCGCGTCGGGCCGGCGGACCTGGCGGCCGGCGGCGTCCCGTCACCCGCCCCCGGCGAGCCGCCCGGCGCGCCCCGGGACGCCGTCGCCACGGGCGCGGGCCGCGCGCCCGTGGCGGAAGGCACCGCCTGACCGGCCGCCCGGCACCCCACCAGACCGACATTCCCGCGACGAACCCCAGGAGGTGCGTGTGACCACCTCGGACACCGAGGCGCTGCACCGCGCGAAACCGGTCGAGGGACGAACCCTGCGCGACGTGTGCGGGCACTTCGTCACCGGCGTCACCGTCATCACCGCGGGCCAGGGGAAGGCGGCGGCCGGTACCACGGTCAACTCCTTCACCTCGGTCTCGCTCGATCCGCCGCTGGTGCTGTTCTGCCTGCACAACGAGTCGCGGCTGCGCGCGGTGGTGGAGGACGGCGGCGCCTATGTCGTCAACTTCCTGTCCGGCCGCCAGGAGAAGCTGGCCCGCGCCTTCGCGGGCAAGTCCACCGCGGCCATCACCGACTGCGCGCACCACGCGTCGGTGACGGGTGTGCCGGTGCTGAGCGAGGCGCTGGCGTTCCTGTCCTGCCGCCTGGTCAACGCCTTCCACGGCGGTGACCACACCATCTTCGTCGGCGAGGTCGTGGAACTCGGCGTCCCGCGCGACAACCAGGAGCCGCTGATCTTCTTCCGCGGGTTCCTCGGCGCGCTGGAGGAGGAACCCCGCGGCGTCCACCCGATCTTCGACGGCTGATCCCGGCGGCCGCCGATCCCGACCACCACGACCCAGGGGGTATTCGTGACTCCAACGGACACGCAGGCACCGGCCCAGGTGAACCCGGTCGCGGGCAGGACGCTGCGCGACGTGTGCGGCCTCTTCGTCACCGGCGTCACCGTCATCACCAGCGGAACGGAGGAGGCGGCGGCCGGTACCACGGTCAACTCCTTCACCTCGGTCTCGCTCGACCCGCCGCTGGTGCTGTTCTGCCTGCACAACGACTCGCGGCTGCGCGCGGTGGTGGAGAGCACCGGCGCCTACGCCGTCAACTTCCTCTCCGGCCGCCAGGAGAAGCTGGCCCGCGCCTTCGCGGGCAAGTCCACCGCGGCCATCACGGACGTGGCCCACCACGCGTCGGTGACGGGTGTGCCGGTGCTGAGCGAGGCGCTGGCGTTCCTGTCCTGCCGCCTGGTCAACGCCTTCGACGGCGGTGACCACACCATCTTCGTCGGCGAGGTCGTGGAACTCGGCGTCCCGCGACAGTCGCAGGAGCCGCTGATCTTCTTCCGCGGCTTCCTGGGATCCCTGGAGGAGGAACCCCACGGTGTCGACCCGGTCTTCGACGGCTGACCAAACCGTTCTCGTCACCGGGGCGACCGGCACGGTGGGGCGCGCGCTCGTCGCGTCCCTGCTGGCCGCCGGCGCCCCGGTCCGGGCGGTCACCCGCGACCCCCTGACCGCGCGGCTCCCGGCCGACGCCGAGGTCATCCGCGGCGACCCCAACGAGCCCGGCACCCTGGCCGGTTCCCTCGACGGCGTCACCTCCCTGTTCGTCAACCCGGCCGCCGCCGGGGAGTTCACCGGCCGGCTGCTGTCCCTGGCCCGCTCCCGGGGCGTGCGCCGCGTCGTGCTGCTCTCCACCGCGGCGATCCGCGACAAGGCCGCCTGGGACACCGACCCGATGGTGTTCTGGCACCGGCTGATCGAGGAGACGGTGACCGCCTCCGGCCTGGACTGGACGATCCTGCGCGCCTCCGAGTTCGCGGCGAACACGCTGACGCACTGGGCGCCCGGCATCCGCGCCGCGGGCGTGGTCCGGGAGGCCCACGCCATGGCGGCGTCGGCGCCCGTCCACGAGCGGGACGTCGCCGACGTGGCCGCCCGGCTGCTGCTGTCCGGCGCGTACGGCGGCGCGACGTTCACCGTCACCGGCCCCGAGTCGCTCACCCGCAGGCACATGGCGCGCATCGTCTCCCAGGCGATCGGGCGCCCCGTCCGGTTCGAGCGGATCCCGCGCGAGGGGGCCGTCCGGCATCTCATGGCGGTGCGTCATCTGCCCGAGGGCATCGCCGAGTCGGTGCTGCGGCTGGAGGAAGAGGCGGCGGGCCGGCCCGCGTTCGTCTCGGCCGACGCCGAACGGATCACCGGGCGCCCGGCGTCGACGTTCGCCCGGTGGGCCGCCGACCCCCCACCGTCCCTTTTCACCACTTCCCGCACCACGAGCACGGGCGACCAGAAGACGCCATGCAAGATTGCTGCCTGTCTCGTGGGCTCGAGGATGTGTAAGGGCAACGGGTCCCTGACCGTCCCCGACCGCCCCGCCGCGCGCAGTGGAAGGTAGCTCCCGATGCAGCTCGACAGCCTCGATCCCTCGACGCCGCTCCCGGCCCAGTTGGCGGAGAAGACCGGCCCCATCGTCCTGGTGAACACCTTCGTGGTGCCGGAGGGAAAGACGGACGAGGTCATCGCCGCCTTCCGGGCCGACGCCGCGTTCCTCAAGAGCCGCCCCGGGTTCCTCTCGGCGCAGCTCCACCGCGGCACGGCGGGCAGCAACCTGCTGCTGAACGTGGCGGTCTGGGAGTCCACCGAGGCACTCGCCGACGCCTTCGCGGACCCCGCGTTCCACCGGAGCGCGCACCAGTTCCCCGAGGGAGTGCGGATCCTGCCGCACGTCTACGAGAAGATCGCGGTCCCCGGCGTCTGCGTCGCGTGACCCCCGCGCGGGGCGCACACGCCCCACCGGTGACATGATCACACCCGGCCGCATGGCGGCTCGGGGGAGTGGGCAAGCTGTCCCTCGACGGACCCCGGCCGGAGCGCTGCGGCACCCCGGCCACCCCGCGCTCGGTGCTCCAGGAGCGCGGCGCGCCACACCAGCACGACCACGGCACGATCACCGCACCATGCCGCGCACCCGATGACGCCGTGCGCGCGCTTCCACCCGCACACGCTGTCGTTCCGCTGTGCCGGGCCCCCGGACGGCCGGGTCCCACAACTCGGGGACCCAGTAATCCGCTTATCACGTTACGCGGGGATGTCCCACAGGTGCAACACCTCCCCGGTCGGTCCCGGGCACGGCCGCCGCCGCACACCGCCGCACCGGGCGGCGTACGGCCGGCGAAGAGGCGACGACGCTCACTCCCCATGGGCGCCCCTCCCCTCGGGAGAAAGGACACCTCCATGACGTTCGCGGCCACCGCGGTCCCGCCGATCGCCCATCACGAGCTGCTGGTTCTGCTCACCCAGGTCGGAGTCCTGCTCCTGCTGGCCATGCTCCTCGGCCGGCTCGCGGAGCGACTCGGCATGCCCGCCATCGTCGGCGAGCTGTCCGCCGGCGTTCTCCTCGGGCCGTCCCTGCTGTCTCACGTGTTCCCCGACTTCGGGTCGTGGCTCTTCCCGCAGGACCCCGGCCAGATGCACCTGCTGGACGCCCTCGGGCAGCTCGGCGTCATCCTGCTCGTCGGCTTCACCGGCATGCCCCTCGATCTGAAACGGGTCCGCAGACAGGGCGCCCGGGCCGCCACGGTCAGCGCCGCGGGCCTGGTGCTGCCGCTGGCACTCGGCGTCTGGCTCGGCTTCCTGCTGCCCGCGTCGCTCCGCGAGGACGGCTCCGACCAGGCCGTGTTCGCGTGCTTCGTCGGCGTCGCCATGTGCGTCAGCGCCATCCCGGTCATCGCCAGGACCCTGATGGACCTGAAGCTGATCCACCGCAACATCGGGCAGATGATCCTCGTCGCCGGCACCATCGACGACGCCGTCGGCTGGGTGCTGGTCTCCCTGGTGGCCGCCATGGCGACCGCGTCCGGCCTCAGCGGCGGCGACGTGGCGACCGCGCTGGGGCACCTCGCGATCGTGCTGCTGATGACCGTCACCGTCGGCCGCGTCGTCGTCCGTCTCGCCATGCGGTGGGCCATCCGCTCCGGCGTCCGGGGGCTGCCCATCGTGACGGCGGTCGTGCTGACCATCCTGTCGGCGGCCGGTACCCACGCGCTGGAACTGGAGGCCGTCTTCGGCGCGTTCCTGTGCGGCATCCTCATCGGCTCGGCCAAGGACATCGACGTCCGCCCCCTGGAGCCCCTCAACACCACGGTCGTCACCGTGCTCGCCCCGCTCTTCTTCGCCACCGCGGGTCTGCGCATGGACCTCACCGCGCTCGCCGACCCGGAGATCGCCCTGTGGGCGCTGGCGGTGGTCACCGTCGCGGTCGCCGGAAAGTTCCTCGGCGCCTTCGTCGGCGGCCTGTTCAGCAGGATGAACAAGTGGGAGTCGCTCGCCCTGGGCGCCGGTATGAACGCCAGGGGAGTGATCGAAGTCATCATCGCCATGATCGGCGTACGCCTCGGTCTTCTCAGCGTCGAGATGTACAGCATCATCGTGCTCGTCGCGGTGCTCACCTCCCTCATGGCCCCGCCGCTGCTGCGGCTGGCCATGACCCGGGTCGAGCACACGGCGGAGGAGGACCTCCGCGAGCGCCGGGTGCTGGACCTCATGGGCGCGCCCGCCGACAAGGACCCCACCACGTAACACCCAGTGGAAGGACGTCACATGTCCGCGACCGAGCGCACCGCGCACCGCCCGGAGCCGGCCAACCTCGATCAGCCCCAGCTCTCGGTGGTCGCGATCTTCGTGACCGGACCCGGCACCGTCCGGCGCGCCGGACGAGCACCCCGGCACGAGCAGCCACCACCGCCGCCGCAGGCCGCCTGGACCGCCTGGACCGCCGAACAGGAGGAGGAGTACAAGGCGATCCTCACGCAGGTGCGGGACCGGTTCACCCCACCCGTCCGGAACCCTCTCGCGGCCCGCGACGCCCGCACGGGACTGCTCCCGCTCACGGCCGCCTGACGGCCACCACCGCCCGGCCCCGAGGGAGTCCCCCCTTCGGGGCCGGGTGTCACCGCCGGCCCGGCGCGCCCCTACCCGGCGTCGGCCGGGTCCCGGTCGTCCTCGCCCGCCGCCGGGTCCTCGGCGAGCCGGACGTGGGCGAGCTTGTCGGGGTTGGTGACCGCGTACACCTCGCGGACCTGGTCCCCCTCCGGGGTCAGGTCCATCACGACGACCGCGTACGGCGAGTCGCCGGAGAAGACCACGGCCGACTGGTCGCCGTTGACGTGCATGTAGCGCACGTCGAAGTTCTTCGGCGGCCGGGACGCGTAACCCGCCATCAGGCGCGCCACCTTCTCCCGGCCCTTGACCGGACGCAGCCCGGCCGACCGGGTCTTGCCGCCGCCGTCCGTCCAGAACGTGACCTCGGGCGCCAGCATCTGCATCAGCGCCGCGATGTCACCGCCCATGGCGGCCTCGACGAAACGTTCGGTGATCCGCCGCTGGAGGTCCGGATCGGCCTGGTAGCGGGGCCGCCGGGCCTGCACGTGCCCCCGCGCCCGGTGCGCGAGCTGACGCACCGCCGAGGGCGTACGGCCAAGGATCTCGGCGATCTCCGTGTGCGCGTACCCGAACACCTCGTGCAGCACGAACACCGCCCGCTCCAGCGGCGTCAGCGTCTCCAGCACCACCAGCAGCGCCATCGACACCGACTCGGTGCGCACCGCCTGGTCGGCGGCGTCGTCGGACTCCGACGCGTCCGTGACCAGCGGCTCGGGCAGCCAGGGACCGACGTACGTCTCGCGGCGGCGGCTGATCGTCGCCTGGCGCGCGAGGGCGTGGTTGACGGCGATCCGGATCAGGTAGGCGCGGGGGTTGTCGATCTCCGGCGCCGTGGCCTGACCGGACTTCCGGGCCCACGACAGCCACGTCTCCTGGAGCACGTCCTCGGTGTCCGCGACGCTGCCCAGCATGTTGTAGACGATGGAGAACAGCAGTTCACGGTGGCCGACGAAGACGGTCGTCGCGGCCGTGACGGACGGGTCCTCCGGGCCGGTGCCGTTGCCTGCCGGGCTTCCCGACGGGGTGTCGGACATGGTGTGCCTCCCGTGTGGTGCGCTCCGCCGATGAGAGGGCCGCCGGGCACCGGAATGTGACATCGGCACGGCCGCCGCCGGGAAATGTGGTCTGCGTCTCACCCCGGCCCGCCGATGTCACATCCACGCCGCCGCCTCCCTCTTGGCAGCGGGGAACGGAGCGTGAGCACGCCCGGCGCATCGTCCGGTGACCGGATTCGGCGCCGGGACCGCGGGGTCCACCGTCCGGACCCGGCGGAAGCGGCCCCCGCGCATTCCGCCGCAGAACCGATGAATCGCCAGCCCAGAGAAGGGACAGCGCGCATCATGACCGACGCGCAGCAGGACCACATCAACTTCGACGTCATGTTCGCGACGCACGACGCGTTCCGCCGCGACCTGGAGCGCCTGGAGGCCGCCGCCCTCGCCGGCAAGACCGACACGCCCCAGGTCCGCGCCGGCTGGGAGAACTTCAAGCACCAGCTCCACATCCACCACACCGTCGAGGACGAGCGGCTGTGGCCGACGGTCCAGAGCAAGGTCGGCGACGCCCCCGGCCCCAACGAGCTGCTGCGCGAGATGGAGGCCGAGCACGCCCAGCTCGACCCCGTCCTCACCGCGGTCGACGAGGCGCTGGCGACCAAGTCGCCCGACCTCGTCGAGAAGATCAAGGAACTCGGCGCCGTGCTCGGCTTCCACATGAAGCACGAGGAGGAGAACGCCCTGCCGCTCATCCAGGAGACGTGCACCAACGCCGACTGGAAGAACTTCGCCGCGGGCATGGCCCGCGCCCAGGGCATCAAGGGCGCCGCCGTCTACATCCCGTGGATCCTCGACGACATCTCGGAGGCCGACCGCCAGAGGTTCCTGGTGAACATGCCCCCGCCCGCCCGCGCCCTCAACAAGCTCTTCTGGGAGTCCAGCTACCGGAAGAAGCACCTCTGGCAGTACTGAGCACCGATCCGCGGGGCGCGTCCACATGACACCGGCCCCGTCGCGTCCCCGGACCTTGTCCCCGCCGGGGGCCCGGCGCGGGCCGGACAGCCGTACGCACCATCCCCGAAGAAGGAGCAGTGACGTGCAGATGCCCACGCCCACCCTCGACGCCTCGCCCGGAGTACGGCGTGTGACCCTCGACCCCGCGGGCGTCACCCTCTCCGGCCTCCTCATCGAGCCGGAAGGCCCCCCGCGCGCGGCCGTCGTCGCCCTGCACGGCGGCGGCATGAGCGCCGGCTACTTCGACGGCCAGGCCCACCCCAGCACCTCCCTGCTGGCCCTCGGCGCGAGCCTGGGCTACACCGTCCTGGCGGTGGACCGGCCCGGCTACGGCCACTCGGCCGCGCAGCTCCCCGAAGGCGCCACCCTCGCCGAGCAGTCCGCCGTGCTGCACGCCGCCCTGGACGACTTCGCCGCCCGGTACGACACCGGCGCCGGGCTGTTCGTCCTCGCCCACTCCTACGGCGGCAAACTGGCCCTGACCGCCGCCGCCGACGACAGCCGGGGCCGCTGGCTCGGCATCGACATCTCCGGCTGCGGCCACCGTTACGCCGCCCGCCTCGACGACCAGTCCACCGGCCGGCGGCACGGCCACTGGACCCTCAACTGGGGCAAGCTCAGCCTCTACCCGCCCAACACCTTCCGCTTCTCCACCGCGCTGGTGAAGCCCATGCCGCCCAGGGAACGGCAGGAAGCCGCCCGCTGGTCCGAGATCTTCCCCGGCGTCGCCGCCCGCGTCCGCGTCCCCGTCCGCCTCACCTTCGCCGAGCACGAGACGTGGTGGCACCACGCCGAGGCGACCGTCGCCGACCTCACCGCCCGGCTCGCCGCCCCCCGCGTGCTCGTCGACCGCCAGCCCGGCACCGGCCACAACATCAGCCTCGGCTGGTCCGCCCGCGCGTACCACCTCAAGGCGCTGGCCTTCTTCGAGGAGTGCCTCGCCGGGCGCGCGTCGGCTGCCCGCGCGCCGGCCCGGGTATGACCGAAGGACCATGAAGAAGATTCTCGCCACCACGTTCCGCTCCCTGTCCGTCCGCAACTTCCGGCTCTTCGCGGGCGGACAGGTGGTCTCGGTCGCGGGCACCTGGATGATGGTCGTCTCCCAGGACTGGCTCGTGCTCGGCATGACGGACGACTCCGCGACGGCGCTGGGCCTGGTGACGGCCCTCCAGTTCACGCCGCTGCTCCTGCTGACGCTGTACGGCGGCAAGCTCGCGGACCGGTACGACAAGCGGCTGCTGCTCACTGTCGCCAACGTGATCTCCGGCGTCCTCGCCCTCGCCCTGGGCCTGCTGGTCGTCACCGACGCCGTCGCGCTGTGGCACGTCTACCTGTTCGCGCTGGCCCTCGGCACGGTCAACGCCGTCGAGGTGCCCACCCGCATGGCGTTCGTCAGCGAGATGGTCGGCGCCGACCTGCTGCCCAACGCGTCGGCCCTCAGCGCGGCGTACTTCAACATCGCCCGCGTCGTCGGCCCGGCCGTCGCCGGACTCCTCATCACTGCCTGGGGCACCGGCCCGGTGATGCTGCTCAACGCCGCCAGCTACCTGGGCACCGTCGTCGGCCTGCGGATGATGCGCCCGTCCGAACTCCTCCGCGAGAAGCGGGACACGGCCCGCGCCGGGGTGGCCGACGGCCTGCGCTACATGCGGGGCCGCCCCGACCTGATGCTGCCGATCGCGCTCGTCGCCGTGATCGGCCTGTTCGGCCTCAACTTCCAGCTCACCGTGCCACTGATAGCCAAGACGGTCTTCGACGCCGACGCCACCTCCTTCGGCCTGCTGACCACTTCCCTGGCCGCCGGCTCCCTGATCGCCGCCTTCGCCGCCACCGGCCGGCGCGGACGCCCCACCGCCCGCACGGTCATCGGCGCCGCCCTGGCGTTCGGCGTCACCGAGACCCTCACCGGCTGGGCACCCACCTACGGCGCGGCCGTGGTGCTGCTGGCGCTCACCGGCTTCACCTCGATCTACTTCGCGCAGGCCGCCAACCACCGCATCCAGCTCGGCAGCGACCCGGCGTACCGGGGCCGGGTGCTGGCCCTCTACACGCTGATCCTCCAGGGCTCCACACCCCTCGGCGCGATCCTCGTCGGCTGGCTGTCGGAACTCCTCGGCGCCCGCTCCGGCCTGTACGTGGGCGGCCTGGTCTCCCTGGCCGCCCACGTACAGGCCGGAGCGGGCGGCCGGGGGAGCGGGCAGGCAGCCGACGAGGGGCCCGCCGGGGGGCGGGGCGGCCCGGGGGAGTCGGCGCGCGGAGGCCCGCAGCAGGGCCCGGGTCCCCCCCCCCCCCCGGCGCGGCGTCCTCCGGGGGGGGGCCGCGGCCCCCCCCCCCCCCCCCGGGGGCCCCGGGGGGGGGGCCCCCGCCCCCCCCCCCCCCCCCCCCCCCCCCGCCCCCCCCCGCCCCCCCCCCCCCCCCCCCCCCCCCCCCGGTGGGGGGCGCCGCGCGGGCCGCCGCCGCAAGCGTTCTGCAAGGGTGTTGCAAGCGATCGGCCGGACTCCCGGGGCATGACCCCCGGCGGATGAAGTATCCGTCGCACCCGATGGGGGATGTCATGTCGACAGGGGCACGGCGCACAACGCCCGCGCTGGTTCAACGGGGGGAGTGGAGCACCGTCACGGACTGCAAAACGGTCCTGGCGGTCATGCACACCTTGCCCTACGCACACCGTCTCAAGCACATCATCGCGCTTCTCCGGTCCGACCTGCGGGTCAACGTCGTCTTCACCGTCGCGCCGCACGCCTTCGGCGCCGGCGTACCGGAGCACCTGCGCGACGAAGGGATCACGGTCGTCCCGTGGAAGGACGCCGTGCGCACGGAGTTCGACCTGGCCCTGGCGGCCGGTTCGCAGGGGATCGACCAGATCCGGGCACCACTGATCCGGATGTCGCACGGCGCCGGGCACATCAAGCTGCTCCGCCGGGTCCGCGACGGCGAGCCCCGGACCCCCGGGCTGCTCAGCCGCCGCAACCTCGTCCGCGCCGGGCGCGTGGTCCCGGCGGCCGTCGCGCTCTCGCACGAGCGGTACCTGGACGTCCTCGCGGACTCGTGCCCCGAGGCGCTCCCCGTGGCCGCGGTGGTCGGCGACCCGTGCCACGACCGGATCGTGGCCGGCCTGCCGCGGCGCGACGCGTACCGGCGGGCGTTCGGGCTGGACGAGGGCCAGCGGCTGGTGACCGTCACATCCACGTGGGGGCCGTCGTCGGCCTTCGGGCGCCTCGACGCCCTGCTGCCGAGGCTGCTCGGCGAACTGCCCGCCGACCGCTACCGCACCGCCGTGCTCGTCCACCCCAACGTGTGGGCCGGACACGGGGGCTGGCAGGTCCGGGGCTGGCTGGCCGAGTGCCGCCGCCGCGGCGTGACGCTGATCCCGCCCGACGCCGACTGGGAATCGTGGCTGCTGGGGAGCGACGGCATCATCGGGGACCACGGATCGGGCACGGCGTATGGCAGTCTGACCGGCGTGCCGATATTGATGGCCCGCCATCCGGGTCGTGACATCGCCTCCGACTCCCCGGCCGCCGCCCTGGCGGCCCTCGCCCCCGCCCTGTCCCCGGCCCATCCGCTGCCGGACCAGCTCCGCTACGCGGCCGAGCGGTACCGCTACGAGGACTACCGGCGCGTCGGCTCGCTGCTGACGTCGGAGCCGGGACGGTTCAACGAGCTGATGCGGTCCCTGATGTACCGGCTGCTGGGGCTCGGCGAGCCGGCGTTCGCCCCGGACACCGACCCCGCGCCGCTCCCGCCGCGGCTGACGGCGTGGGGGCCGGGGGTGTGCCCATGACCGCCCACGTGGTCGACGTCCGGCTGGCCCGGATCGACCGGGGCCGGTGGCCGACCGGGAGCGCCGCGTCGGCCGTCGTCTTCGCGGCCTGCCGGACCGCTGTCCACCTGGGGTTCGTCCGCTCCTGCGACCTGCGGTGGCCGCCGCCGGACGACCCGGAGACCGGCCGGTCCGACGTGCCGGCGCGGGACACGCACGTACGCGCTCCCCTCGGGACCCGGTGGGCGGACATCGCGGACGTCCTGACCGCGGCACCGGCCGGTTCCGCCCGAGAGGCGGAGCAGCGCGCCGCCGCCCTGCGCGCACGGTTCTCCGGGTGCCTGGTGGCGGCCGTCCCGGTGACCGGAGGCGGTGCCTGCGCCATCGCGGTCCGTGGCGGCGACGACCGCTTCGCCACCCTGCCCTCGGTCCCGGAGTCAGGACCCCGCTGGGAGGCGTTCGTGTCGTTCCTGCACGCGTGGGTCGTCGCCGGCCGGCCGCTCGACGTGCTGCTCCACGCGGACGTCCGCCCGTTCGAACTGCGCGAGTGAGGGCGGGGGCCGGCCGCGGAGCGGTGACCCCGCCCGCGGCCGGCCCTCGGCCGGAGCAGCGCTCACAGAACCCGCAGGCGGCTGTCCACGCGCCTCGCGTCCCTCGGGCTGAGACCGCGGAAGACGGCCGCGGCCCGCTCGTACCACTCCCGGGCGGCCGGTTCGTCGCCCCGCCGCTCCGCCGCCTGCCCCAGCATCTCCGCCGTGCGGGCCTGCCAGTGCGGGGAGCCGGTCCGTTCCAGCTCGCCGAGCGCGTGGACCAGTCGCTCCTCACCCCGCCGGGTGTCACCTCCCAGGGAGGTGGCGTGCCCGAGCAGCGCCAGGGCCCGCGCGGCGTCGTACGGATCGGACACGGCGAGCAGGCCCTCGCGGGCCAGAGCCAGTTGGCGCACCGCCTCGCCGTGGTGCCCGCGCTCCAGGGCGACTTCACCCAGCACCAGGCGGGTGAGCGCCACGCCGCGCCGGTAGCCGATGGCCTCGCGCAGCTCCAGAGCCCGGTGCAGGAAGCCCTCGGCCTGCTCCAGCCGCCCGGCGCGCATGCCGGCGACCCCCAGCCCGTTGAGGGCTTGGGCCTGTTCCCGGAGATCGCCGTCCTCCACGGCGAGCCGCAGCGCCTGCTCGTACCACTCCGCGGCTTCCTCGTGCCGCCCGGCGTTGCGCAGCCCGTTCCCCCCGGAGGTCAGCAGCCGGCTGACCGCCCTGCGGTCCCCGACGCGCCGAGCGGCGACGAGCCCGAGCTGATGGGCCTCGATCCACCACTCGGCGGGCCGCAACCGGAGGAACAGGGGCCAGCTCGCGTCGACCAACTGCCAGCAGGCCGCGTCCCACCCCGCCTCCGCGCAGTGCCTGACGGCGGCCGTGAGTGTTTCGCGATGGGCGGCCAGCCACGCCAGGGCCTGTCCGGCGTCGTCCCCGAACGGCACGGGTTCGGTCGGCTCGAAGTCGTACCAGCGCGGCAGGGTCCGGTGGCTGGGGGAGAGGATCGCCTCGGCCGCTGTCGCGGTGTACAGGCACCAGTCGACGAACCGCCGCATCCGCGTCCGCGCGGTCGCCGTTCCCTCGTCCTCGCCGCGCTGACGGGCGTGGGCCGCGACCAGATCGTGGAACCGGAAGACCCCGGGTTGCAGCTCCTCCAGGAGGTTCGTCTCCACCAAGGCGTCCAGCAACCGGTCGGCGTCGAGCAGCGACACCTGGGACACGGCCGCGACCATGTCCTGGTCGAACCGTTTGACGGGCAGCGTCCCCAGACAGCGGTAGACGGCGGCCACGTCACCCGGTAACGACCGGTACGACTCGTCCAGAGCGGCGCCGATCGCCGCCTCCCCCTCCACCCGCAGCTCCTCCAGCGGACCACGGCCCCGGGCGAGGGAGTCGGCCATCACCGAAACCGACTGCCGTGGCCGGGCGGCCAGCCGCGCGGCGGCCAGACAGACGGCGAGCGGCACGTACGCGCACAGCGCGAGGATGGTGCGCGCCGCGTCCGGCTCCCTCACGACGCGCTGCCCGCCACCGCCCCGGTGCAGCAACTCCATCGCCGCCTGCGGCTCCAGTGCGCTCACCTGGTGCAGATACGCGCCGTCGACCACCAGCCCGGTCAACTGTTTACGGCTGGTGACCACGACCAGGCTTCCCGGGCCACTGGGCACCAGGGGGCGCACCTGAGCCGCCGTGAACGCGTTGTCCAGCACCACCGCCACCCGGAGATCGGCGGTGAACGTCCGCCACAGCGCGGCCTTCTCAGCGGTCTGCGCCGGAACTTCCGACGCACCCAGCGCGCGGAGGAAGCCGTCCAGGACGTCCCCCGGCTCCATGGGGCCCGAAGGCGAGTAACCGCCGAGGTCGGCGTAGAGCTGGCCGCCCGGGAACTCGTCGGCGATTCCCCCCATCCAGCGACACACCAGGGCCGACTTCCCGATCCCGGCCGGGCCGCTCACCACGATGAGCTGAGGCGCCGATCCCGGATGGGTGCTTCTGCACTCCCGGAGTTCCGCCAGATCGGTGTCCCTGCCCACGAAGTGCGGCGACACCGGCGGGATCTGGCGGGGCACGGGCGGCGCGGGCGGCGGAGCCTGCACCTGCTGGACATGGATGCCGCCGTGGACGTCCCGGGCCTGCACGCTCGACCCGAGGATCCGCACCGAGCCGCTGACGGAGTTGACGTGGGCCGCCCGCTCCCGCAACCAACCGTCCAGCGCGTCCCGCAGCGAGCCACTGCTCCCGGCCCGCCCCACCAGGGCACCGGCCAGCTCCCGGGCCCGCGCCGGGTCACCACCGGACCGTACGGCCGCCCACCCGGCGGCCAGCTCCGGGTACACCCGGAGAACGTCACCGAACTCGAGGTGGGCGGCGGACTCCCGATCGGCGCCGACCGACAGCAGGGCCGCCGTCACCGCGTCGATGTGCTCCTGTTCCCGCATGCTCCCCCTTCCCCTCATACCGGGAAAACGGGCGCCGTGAGGGCATGACACGACAAGCCGCGTTACTCCCGGTGTTGCGTGGAATACCCATCCAACCTCCTGGACGAAGCGCGGCGAAACCCTGCCGACGCCCGTTTGTGGCCAAGAAGAAGGTCCGCGGCGAGGCGTGTTCGAACGCGGAAGTGCGCGGTCTGGCTGACCCGCTCGCCCGCGTGTCATGCTTGCCGGACGGAAACGCATACCGGCGAGGAGAGGGCGCTGGATGGAATTCCGAATCCTGCTTCTGGGACCCGTCGAGTTACGGGCCGCCGGTCGCACCTGTCCCGCGGGCACGCCGAAACTGCAATTGACCCTCGCGGCACTCGCCTGGGACACCGGCCGGACCGTCACCACCGATACGCTCATCCGCCGCGTCTGGGACGACGCGCCACCGCCCAGCGCGCAGGCCACGCTGCACGCGAACATCTCGCGCCTCCGCGCGCTCATGGGCGAGGTCGCCGGTGCCGGAGCGGCGCCCCGGGTGGCCGGATCCCGGCGTGCCTACCGCCTGGACGCGGATCCCGACATCGTCGACGCGCGCCGCTGCCTGACCCTCACCCACCAGGCGCGGGCCCTGGCCGACAGCGGCAGTCACGGCGAATCCCTGACCCTCCTCGACACGGTCGCCGGGCTCAGACGCGGCGAACCGCTGGCCGGACTCTCCGGCGCCTGGGTCGAGCAGGTGCGCGCCGAGATCACCGAGGGGGAACTCCTGGCCGCGACGGTCCGCGCGGGCATCGCCCTGCGGCTCGCCCAGTACCAGGACGCGGTGTCCCGGCTGCGGCCCCTGGCCGAGCAGCACCCCACCAACGAATCGCTCGTCGCGCATCTCGTCCTCGCCCTGTACGGCGCGGGACGGATCACCGACGCCACCCGCCTGCTGCTCCGCACGCGACAGGCGCTGATCGCGGAGATCGGCGACGGCCTCGGAACGGAACTGCGCAAGATCCACGAGGGCCTCCTGGAACGCGCTCCCGTGCCCCGGCTCCTGCGGCACATCGGCCTGGAGCCCCGGACGGTCGGGCGACGCGCCCCGGTGCCGGACAATCTGCCGCGGGACGTGCCGTGGGTGGGGCGGGAGAAGGAGGTCCGGCAGCTCACCGCCCTTCTCGGCGAGGCCGACGCCCCCCGGCCCGCGGTGGTCGCCCTGGAGGCGATCGACGGCATGGGCGGAATCGGCAAGACGTCGCTGGCCGTTCACGTCGCGAACCGGTTGCGCGACCGGTTCCCGGACGGGCGGATCCTCGTCAGGCTGCTGGGGCACGACCCGGTCCAGCAGCCGGCCACCCCGGCCGCGGCCCTCGGCGAACTGCTGCGTCTGCTCGGTGTCCCGCCGCTGGAGATACCGCGGGATCTCGACCAGTTGATCACCGTGTGGCGCGCCGAGATGAGCGATCGGCGGGCCGTGGTCATCCTCGACGACGCGGCCGGCCCCGATCAGGTGAGGCCCCTCATCCCCGCCGTCTCGCCGTCGCTGATCCTGATCACGAGCCGCCGGCGCCTCACCGGTCTGACCGGCGTTCGGCCCGTCTCCCTGGACGCGCTGCCCGAGGAGGAGGCGATCGCGCTCTTCCGGGACCGGGTCGGTCCCGAACGGGCCACGGAGCGCGCCCGGATCGCGGACATCGTCCGCCTGTGCGGCTACCTCCCGCTGGCCATCGACCTGACGGCGAGGCGGTTCCTGTCCCGGCCCGTCTGGAGCGTCGCCGACCTCGCGCACCGGCTCGCGGTCTCCCCGAGCGGGCGGCTGAACGAGATCTACCACGACTCGCGCGGCGTGACCGACGCCTTCCAGATGTCCTATCGCGCCCTCACCGCACGGCAGCGATGGGTCTTCCGCGCGCTGGGGCTGTACATCGGATCCGACATCGGCACACACGCCGCGGCGGCGCTGGCCGGCCTCGCTCCGCACGCCACGGAGCGCGCGGTGGAGGAGCTGATCCAGGTCCACCTGGTGCTGGAACCGTCGCCCCACCGGCTGGCCATGCACGACCTCCTGCGCGAGTACGCGCGCACCCTCGTGTCGGAGGACGAGGCACGGGCCGCGCTGGACCGTTTCACGGACAGCCAACTGGGGCTCGCGGACCAGGCGGACCGGCGCGTCTACCCGCACCGCCTCCGCATCGACGCCGGCTTGCCCGCGGCGTCGCCGTTCCCGGACGGGAGCACCGCGCGGCAGTGGTTCACCACCGAGGGCGCCAACCTCCTCGCCCTGCTGGAGTACACCCGGACGCGCGGCCCGGCCCGCCGATGGGCCCTCCTGGCTCACGTCCTCGCCGGTTTCATGGACGCCGAGGGCTATCTCGCCACGGCACGCGCCCATCTCGTGGGCGCGGTCGCCCACTGGCGCGAGGCGGCCGACGAGGCGGCGGAGGCACGGGCATGGCTCGACCTGTGCGCCGTCCACGTCCACGCCGGGGAGTACGAGGAGGCCGCGGTCGCCGCCGGCAGAGTCCTCGAACTGGCCCGCGCGCTCGGGGACATCGACGCCGAGATGGGCGCGTACCACCACCTGGGCATCGCCTACTGGCACATGGGCCGCTACCTCGACGCGCTGCCGCACCAGCGCCGGGCCCTGGCCCTGGGCGAGACGCACGCGGACGCCCGGCAGCAGGCGCGAGCACTCAACCACCTCGGGGTCGTCCTGCTGCACCTCGGCGAATTCGCCGAGGCCCACCAGCGCTTCTCCGCCGCGCTGCGCCGGTTCCGCGACCTGGACGACCGCCGCGGCGTCTACACGACGCTGAACAACCTCGGTGAGCTGCAACTGAAGACCGGCAACGTCGAAGCGGCGCGCCGCGCCTACGGTGAGGCCGTCGACGTCGTGCGCGCGACGGGCACCCGGGCCCAACTCGCCGAAGTGCAGATGAACCTGGCCGACGTCCTCGTCCTCCTGGGCCACCTCGACGAGGCCCGTACGCTGATCCACTCCTCACTGCTCGCCTTCCGCGCCACGGGGGACAAGCGGAACGAGAGCGCGGCGCTCAACAGCCTCGGCAATGTGCTGCGGGCCGTGGGGCGCGGCGAGGAGGCCGTCGCCCACCAGGTGGCCGCCCTGGCCCTGGCGCGCCGGATCAACGCGGCCACCGAGAAGGTCCAGGCGCTGCGGGACCTCGGACGGTCGGAGCTGGAGACGGGCCGGCTCCGCCACGCGACCGCGCACGTGACGGAGGCCCTCACCCTCGCCCGCGATCTGCACGCGCCCGCCGAGGAGGCGGAGGCGATGAGGGTCCTCGCCGACGTGCGTCAGCGTCAGGGACTCCTCGACGAGGCGACGGCGCTCCGCTCGCGGGCGTCGTCGCTCGCCCGGCGACTGGACCCGGACCGGCCGGACGAGGCCCGTCCGTGAACCGGTGAACGCTCCCGCTCACTCCCGGTAGTTGCTGGCCTCTCGCATCTGCTTATCAACTTCTGATAGCTGCGTGACTGTTGATTTGCGATTTTAGCTAAGAGTTGATCGACTAGACTCCAGTCGAGGGCAAGGTCGCGCATCCGACGGACTGGTCGGCGTCGGCATGCCCCGTTCGCCAGTCAATGGATTCAGCAGGTGATGACGATGCGTAGGGCCGCCATCCTCTTGATCGTGACGGTCGCTCTCTTCGGGACCACCGCGATCCTCGCCCCCGCGGCCTCGGCGCGATGCATCACCTACGGGTCGGGGTCCGGCGAGGCGGCTCGGCCCACCGGTTGACGGTGAAACCTTTCTCTGACCATCGGCTCCCCATCCTCGGCCGCTTCTCAGTCGCCGGTCAACTCGCGTACCAGCGCGGCGACCTGGTCGGTCTCGATCAGGAAGCCGTCGTGGCCGTGCGGGGACTCGACCACCCGCAGGCGGTCGGCGGACGGGATGCCGTTGGCCAGTTCCGCCTGCTGGGACAGGGGATACAGGCGGTCGGAGTCGATGCCCGCGACGAGGGTGCGGGCCGTCACGCGGCGCAGGGCGGCGGCCGTGCCGCCCCGGCCCCGGGCGACGTCGTGGGCGTTCATCGCCTCCGTCAGCGTCACGTAACTGCCCGCGTCGAAGCGGCGGACGAGCTTCTCGGCGTGGTGGTCCAGATACGACTCCACCTCGAAGCGGCCGTCGCCGCGCGGTGAACGGCCGAACCGGGCCTGGAGTTCGGCCTCCGCCCGGTACGTCACCTGCGCCAGCCGCCGCGCCAGGCCCAGGCCGGTGTGCGGACCCTGGCCAGGCGGCGCGTCGTGGTAGTCGCCGCCGCGCCAGCCCGGGTCGGCGCGGATCGCCCCCACCTGGATCCGGGCCCACGCGATCTGCTCCGCGCTCGCCGCCGCCGGGCAGGCGAGCAGCAGCAGGGAACGCACCCGGTGCGGCAGGGACACCGCCCACTCCAGGGCGCGCATCCCGCCCATCGACCCGCCGATCACCAGCGCCCACGCGCCGATGCCCAGCGCGTCGGCCAACTCCGCCTCGGCGGCCACCTGATCGCGTTGCGTCAGCCGCGGGAACGCGCCACCCCACGGCCGGCCGCCGTCCGGCCGCGGCGACGCCGGGCCGGTACTGCCCTGGCAGCCGCCCAGCACATTGGGCGCCACCACGAACCAGCGGTCCGGGTCCAGCGCCCGCCCCGGGCCGACGAGCCCGTCCCACCAGCCCGGTGTCGGGTGGCCCGGACCGGCCGGGCCCGCGACATGGCTGTCGCCGGTCAGCGCGTGCAGCACCAGCACCGCGTTCGACCCGTCGGGCGCGAGCCGCCCCCAGGTCTCGAACGCCAGCTTGACGCCCGGCAGTTCACCGCCGGACTCCAGCGGAAGCGGCTTCCGGGCCGCCACCCAGCGGCGGCGGCCCGGCGGCGTGACCCCCTCCCGCCAGGCGCCTGACGCCGGCAGGAGGGGGGACGGGGGCGCGGACGCGGTCAGGACGCGCCCTTCGCCGCGCGGAACCCGGCCTCCAGGTCCGCCTTGAGATCCGCGACGTTCTCCAGACCGACCGACAGCCGCACCAGGCCCGGGGCGGTGCCGGTGGCGGCGAGCTGCTCCGGGTCGAGCTGGCTGTGCGTGGTGGAGGCCGGGTGGATGATCAGGCTGCGCACGTCCCCGATGTTGGCGAGGTGGCTGAACAACTCCACCGCGTCCACGAACCGCTTGCCCGCCTCGGTCCCGTCCCGCAGCTCGAACGACAGCACCGCGCCCGCGCCGTTCGGCAGGTAGCGCCCGGCCGCCTCGTACCAGCGGTTGGACGGCAGCTCCGGATAGTGCACGGCGCGCACCTCGTCGCGCTGCTCCAGCCACTCGGCCAGCGCCAGCGCGTTGGACGAGTGCCGCTCGATCCGCAGGCTCAGCGTCTCGACGCCCTGGAGCAGCAGGAACGCCGAGTGCGGCGACAGCGCCGGGCCGAGGTCGCGCAGGAGCTGGACGCGCAGCTTGATCCCGTAGGCGCCGGGACCCAGGGCCTCCCAGTACCGCAGGCCGTGGTAGCTGGGGTCCGGCTCGGTGAAGCCGGGGAAACGGTCGGCCCGCGCGCCGAAGTCGAACGTGCCGCCGTCCACGACGACACCGCCGATGGTGGTGCCGTGCCCCCCGAGGAACTTCGTCGCCGAGTGCACGACCACGTCGGCCCCGTGCTCGATCGGCCGCAGCAGGTAGGGCGTCGGCACCGTGTTGTCGACGATCAGCGGCACGCCCGCCTCGTGCGCGGCGTCCGCGACGGCCCGGACGTCGAGCACGTTGCCGCGCGGGTTCCCCAGCGACTCGCCGAAGAACGCCTTCGTGTTGGGCCGGACCGCGGCCCGCCAGGCGTCGATGTCGTCCGGGTCGTCCACGAAGGACACCTCGATGCCGAACCGGGGAAGCGTGTGCCGGAAGAGGTTGTGCGTCCCGCCGTACAGCGACGTGCTGGACACGACGTGGTCCCCGGCGCCCGCCAGGTTGAGGATCGCCAGCGTCTCCGCGGCCTGCCCCGAGGCGAGGGCCACCGCCCCGACGCCGCCCTCCAGCGCGGCGATCCGCTGCTCGAAGACATCGGTCGTGGGGTTGTGGATGCGGGTGTAGATGTTGCCCGGCTCGGCGAGCGAGAACAGGTTCGCGGCGTGCTCGGTGTCGCGGAAGACGAACGACGTCGTCTGGTAGACCGGCACCGCCCGCGCCCCGGTGGCCGGGTCGGGCACGGCCCCGGCGTGGATCTGCTTGGTCTCGAACGACCAGGCGGGCGTGGGGGATTCGGCGGACTGACTCATGACTGTGTTACCCCTTGGAACGGAAAGAACGGCACGGCACGGCTCGGCTCGGTGAGCGGGCGGCGTGAGGAAACGCGCGGACGGCGCGGTGAGGGGGGACGGGCGGTCGGCGGGGCGGCGGTCTCAGCGCCCCGGGACGCCCCGGGTACAGCTCGCGGCGCGTCGCCGCGCGAGCGTCGCGGCGCCGCTCACACGATCTCCTTCAGCCGGCCGGTGGCCACGTCGAGGACGAAGCCGCGCACCGAGCCGGTGTGCGGGACGAACGGGCTGGCCTTGATCCGCCGCACCGACTGCCGCACGTCCTCCTCGACGTCCGGGAAGGACTCCGCGGCCCACCCGGGCCGGATCCCGGTCTCCTCCTCGATGGACCGCTTGAACGCGTCGTCCGAGAAGGTGGTCATGCCGCAGTCGGTGTGGTGGACGAGGATGATCTCCCGCGTGCCCAGCAGCCGCTGGCTGATCGCCAGCGACCGGATCTCGTCGTCGGTGATCACACCGCCGGCGTTGCGGATCACGTGGGCCTCGCCCTCCCGCAGTCCGAGGGCGCCGTACACGTTCAGCCGGGCGTCCATGCACGCGACGACGGCGACCTGCCGGGCGGGCGGCAGCGGCAGCGGTCCGGTGAAGGAGGCCGCGTAGGCTTCGTTGTTCGCCAGGTACTCGTCGGTGACGGACACGGCGGTCCCCTTCCTCGCGGCTGGTCTCTCGTCGGCGGCCGGTGTCGGCACCGATCACGCTAGGCACTCGCCGGGGCGGCGCGGGAGGCCGGACGCCGGATGGCCACAGGACCGTAAGCCGTGGCCATCCGCCGCAACATCGTGGTCATCCACGGCAACACGCGGCCCCTGCCCCGCCGGGTCAGCGGTCGGCGGCCCCCGCCCCCGCCCGTTCCGTCCGGGGCAGGCGGCCCGCGTCCGTCAGCAGCCCGAGCAGATGATCCGCCGCCGCCCGCGCGAACTCCTCGTCGTTCAGGTGCAGATCCAGCTCCGCCACCCGCACCCGCCGCCGGTCGACGTGCCGGCGCACGGCCGCGGCGAACGACCTGCCGGCCACCGGTTCGTGGAACGGACGCCCCGGCGCGTCCAGCGCGGAGACGCCGCGCAGCGGCAGCAGCAGGGTGGCCGGGGCGTGCGAGCCGTTGAGCCGGGCCGCCAGCACGGCGCCCACGCGCATCGCCTCCTCGGCCGTCACCCGGACCAGGGTGGTCCGCGCCCCCTCGCCGCGCCGGTGCGACAGCCGCCCGGCGAACCGCTCGGGGACACCGTCCGGCCCGAACGCGACGGCGTCCGTCCCGCCGGGCGACACCACCTGCGGCACGCCCCGGGCGGCGGCGGCCTCCAGCCGGCGCGGACCCGTTCCGCTGCCGCCCGCCCCGCCGACCACCTCGTCCACCAGCCCCCGCGTGGTCAGATCGAGCACGGCGTCGGCGTACCCCTCCGCGACCAGCCGCTCCATCGCCCGCCCGCCGGCCACCGCCGCGCGGAACAGCAGCACCTCGCAACCGGCCCCCGCCAGATGCTCCCGCGCCGCCGCCACGCAGACGGCCGTCTCGTCCGCGACCGTCGCCACCACCAGCGGCCGGTGCCGTCCGGCGCCGCCGTCCGCGCCGCCCCGGAACCCGGCGACCATGCCCGAGAGAGCGTCCGCGGCCCTGGTGCAGGCCCGGACGCCCCGGCCGCGCACGGCCTTCCGCGCCGGAGCGGAGACGACGACCACCGGGACCCCGGGCGGCAGCGGCCGGGTCATCACCCGGCCGACCGCCGCCGCGGCGGCGCCCCCGACGGCCAGCACACCCCGCGCCCGGCCCGACGTCACCAGCGCCCGGACCACCCCGGCGGGCCCGCCCGCGGCGGCCGTCTCCGAGCGGCCGATGTCCGCCTCGATGTGCGGCTCGCCCGTGACACCGATGTCCACGAGCGTCACCTCATGACCGTTCGCCCGCAGCCGGGCCCGGATCAGCGCGGCGTCGTCCGCCTCGGCCTCCAGCGCGGCCAGCAACGCGACCGGCGACGCGCCCGGTTCCGGCATGACAGGTCCTAACTCCACGATTCCCAACTCCCGGCGACTCGTCGATCCTTCGACTCCTGAATTAAGCCGGGAATCAACATAACTAGGTCAACTACCCACAGCAATACGCAGATAGAGGGCGTAAGCCGACGTACCATCGTCGGTGTGAGAACGGAATCCGCGCCGGGCCACGCGCGCCACCGGCCCGCCCCGGCCCGCGCCGGGCGCAAGCCACCGGCGCGCACCGGCGAGGTGCTCGACCTCCTGCGCCGCGGCGTGGCCGTCACGACGGCCGACCTCGCCGCCACCATGGGCGTGGCCCGCTCCACGGTCACCGAACGGCTCGAACTCCTGCTCCACCACGGCCTGGTGGTGCCCGCGGGCGAGACCGGCCCCGGCCGGGGCCGGGGCCGCCCCGCCGGGATCCTCGCGTTCAACGAGCGGGCCGGCGTCACCCTCGCCGCCCAGGTCGGCACGGACGGCGAGGTCCTGGTCGCGGTGACCGACCTGGCGGGCGAGGCGCTGTGGAGCAGCCGGGCCGCCTTCGGCGTCGGCGAGGGGCCGCGGGCCCTGTCCCGCCTGCTGGACCGGGAGTTCGCCACCGCCCTGGCCGGGGCCGGCGAGTCACGGGACCGCGTCTTCGGCGTGGGCGTCGGGCTGCCCGCCGGCCTGGAGTCCGCCGCGCCGCCCGGCGCCTGGGCCCGTTTCCCGCTCGCCGGGCACCTGGCGCGGTCGTACCGGGGACCGGTCTTCGTCGACCGGGACGTTCACTTCATGGCGCTGGCCGAGCACCGGGCCGCCTGGCCGCGGGCGGCCGTCCTGCTCTGCCTGAAGGCGGGGGCGACGATCTCCTGCGGCCTCGTCGTCGACGGCAGGGTGGTGCGCGGCGCGACCGGCCTGTCCGGCGAGATCGGGCACACCAAGGTGCGCGACAGCGACGCCCCGTGCCGCTGCGGGGGCCGCGGCTGCCTCGACGCCACCGCGGCCGAGGCGGCGGCCCTCCCGGCCGGCGCGGCCCTGCGCCGCGCGGGCCGCAGGACCGGCGACGTCCTGGCCGCCGCCGTCAATCTCCTGAACCCGGACGTTGTCACCGTGCGCGGCCGTCTCGTGGACGCGGGCGACGAGTTCCTCGACGGCATGCGGGAGTCGGTCCACGGCGCCGCGCTGCCCGCGTCCGTCCGCGGTCTGGTCCTCACCTCCGCCCGGCTCGGCGCCGACGCCGGGATCAAAGGCGCCGCCCTGACCGTCGTGGAGCACGCCCTGACCCCCGAGGCCGTCGACGGACTGGTGGCCCCGCCGATCGGCGTCTGACCGCCCCCGCGCGCCCCGCGCCCCCGATGTGGCCGGATTCGCACCTGCGTACGCCGCGCCGGGGGAGATAGCCTCACGGCAGATCCGACGCGGCGGCCCGCCGCGTCCCACCCGCGATCTCG
Source organism: Streptomyces specialis (assembly GCF_001493375.1). GTDB lineage: Bacteria > Actinomycetota > Actinomycetes > Streptomycetales > Streptomycetaceae > Streptomyces > Streptomyces specialis. Next base: position 329,817 of record NZ_LN929893.1, on the reverse strand, counting down.
AGGTCCGTGACAGGAGGACAGGTGGCCCCCACATCCCGCGCCACGGACCCGATCATCGATCTCGCCTCGGTGGGGCCCGACCTCGCCCGCGACTCCCACGAGGTGTACGCGCGGTTGCGCGAGCGCGGCCCCGTGCACCGCGTCCGCACCCCCAGCGGCGTGGTCGTCTGGCTGGTCCTCGGCTACGACGAGGTGCGCGCGGTCCTCGCCGACCCCCGCCTGTCCAAGGACTGGCGGAACGCCTCGCCCGAGCAGCCCGTGCAGCCGGTGACCATCGGCGTGTCGATGTTCCGCTCCGACGGGCCGCGCCACACCCGTCTGCGCAGGTTCGTCAACCGCGCCTTCCCCCCCCGCCGGGTGGCGAGCCTCGAACCGCGCGTGCGGGAGACGACGGACGCCCTGCTGGACGCGATGCTCGCCGCGCCCGACCGCCGCGCCGATCTGGTCGAGGCGCTGGCGTTCCCGCTCCCGATCACCGTCATCTGCGACCTGCTGGGCGTGCCGGCCCCGGAACGCGACGCGTTCCGCCGCTGGTCGGAACCCCTCGTCTCCAGCGCGCCGCCCGCCGAGACCCGGCAGGCCGTGACCGCCATGGCCGACTACCTCGACGGCCTGGTGCGGGCCAAGCGCGACCGGCCGGGCGACGACCTGCTCAGCGATCTGGTCGCGGTCGGCGACGAGGACGGCGACCGGCTCAGCCAGGACGAACTCCTCGGCATGTGCCAGTTGTTGCTGGTCGCCGGCTTCGAGACCACCGCGAACCTCATCGCCAACGGCGTCCTCGCCCTCCTCACCCACCCCGACCAGCTCGCCCTGCTGCGCGCCGACCCCTCCCTCATGGAGAACGCGGTCGAGGAGATGCTGCGGTACGACGGGCCGGTGGAGACCTCCAGCTTCCGGTTCACCCTCGACCCGATCGAGATCGCGGGCACCCTCATCCCCGGCGGCGGCGAGATCGTGCTCCCCGTGATCAGCGACACCGGACGCGCCCCCGAACGGTTCCCCGAGCCCGGCCGTTTCGACATCACCCGCGAGGCCCACGGCCATCTGGCGTTCGGCCACGGCCCGCACTTCTGCCTCGGAGCCCCGCTCGCCCGGCTGGAGGCGCGGATCGCGCTGGGCGCGCTCCTGGAACGCTGCCCCGGCCTCGCGCTCGACACCCACCCGGCCCTCCTGAGCTGGCGGAGCGGCCTGCTGATCCGCGGCCCGCACCACCTCCCGGTCCGCTGGACCTGACCACCGGCCACCTGACGACCTGACCGCCGTGGCGGCGGTCACAGGCCGTAGCGCCGGGCGGACTCCTCCTCCTGTGCGAGGCGGTGGAGCGCCGAGAGGACCGGTTCGAAGAGCAGGGCGGCGGCGACCACGGTCTCGGCCTTCTCCGACTCGGACGGGTGGGTCTCCAGGTAGTCGAGGTCGAGCAGGGCGGTCTGCCGCATGAGTTCGGCGTACGGCGCCAGGCGCTCGGCGTCCCAGCGGTAGCCCAGCCGCAGGAGCGTGGCGACCGCGACGACCAGGGCCCGGTGGCTGGGGGAGAGCGTGCTCAGCTCGCGCGCCGTCGTCCAGCCCGCGGTCTCCAGCAGCCGGTCGATCTCCCGGCGCGCGGTGATGACGGCCTCGTCCTCCGGGTCCGGCTCGGGCACCTGGGGCAGAGCCCACAGGGCGGCGCCCAGCCGCATGGTCCGGCCCAGCGAGTCGTCGTCCACATGCCGCAGGACCTCCTGGACGGTCGCGACGGGAACGCGGCCCACCTGGATCAGCGCCCGGATCAGCCGCAGCCGGCGGATGTGACTCTCGTCGTAGTCGGCGGTGGTGGTGCCCACCCGGCGGCCCGGCGGGAGCAGCCCCGCGCGCAGGTAGTACTTGATCGAGGCCGCCGAGACCCCGCTCCGTTGGCTCAACTCCGCCAGCCGCACGCTCTTCCCACCCTCCTCGAAGAGTGCCACTATCTCACCCAGCAGTTGGATAACAGCATTATCCGAGTGAGATGATCCGGAGGACCGTATGGCCGCCAAGCCGATACCGGGACACACCACGGCCGCCCTCGAAGGGGACGCCGTGGTGCTCCTGATCGGGATGCGCATCAACCACTTCTGGGCCGTGCGCCAGTGGCTGCCGGTGTTCCTGGCCATGCCGCGCATGCTGCGCGAACTGGACGCGGACCCCGGCAGCGGCCTCCTGGGCCGCGTGCTGCTGACCGCCTCGCCCCGCACCTACTACCTGGTCCAGTACTGGGAGTCCAAGGAGAAGCTCTACGCGTACGCCTCCGCGCCCGGCACGTTCCACCACACGATGTGGGCGCGCCTCAACCGCGCACAGCGCGCCGGCGGGACCCGCGGCCACGTCGGCCTGTGGCACGAGACCTACATCGCCCCCCGGGGCTCGTACGAGTCGATCTACTTCGACATGCCGCCCTCCGGCCTCGCCGCGGCCACCGGCGTCCTCCCCGTGGAACGCCGAGGCCGCACCGCCGCCGCCCGCTTCGCCCACGGAACGGCGGCCACGTAACCCCCGAACGCGGAAAAACCCCAGCCAGGCTGGGGTTTTCCCCGGTGTCCGAGGGGGGACTTGAACCCCCACGCCCTTAAACGGGCACTAGCACCTCAAGCTAGCGCGTCTGCCATTCCGCCACCCGGACAGGATGTGACGCCGTGACGGTCGAGGTGTCGCGGCGACGCGGGAAACCATAGCAAAGTCCTGGCCTACGCGATCTCCGCCGGGCGGGGGAGGATGGGGGGCGGACCCCATCGCAGGAGGAGTGCAGCGTGAGCCAGTCGAGCCCGAGCCCGGAGCGTGCCCGGGGCAGCCAGAGCGCGACGTCCGCCGAGGACGAGGTCGTCGGGCTGTGCCAGGACCTCATCCGCATCGACACCAGCAACTACGGCGACCATTCCGGCCCCGGCGAGCGGGCCGCCGCCGAGTACGTCGCGGAGCGGCTCGCCGAGGTGGGCCTGGAACCGCGGATCTTCGAGTCGCACCCGGGGCGCGCCTCCACCGTGGCGCGCATCGAGGGCGAGGACCCGTCGCGGCCCGCGCTGCTCATCCACGGGCACACCGACGTCGTCCCGGCCGACGCCGCCGACTGGACCCACCACCCCTTCTCCGGCGAGATCGCCGACGGCTGCGTCTGGGGCCGCGGCGCCGTCGACATGAAGGACATGGACGCCATGACCCTGGCCGTCGTCCGCGACCGGCTCCGCTCGGGGCGCAAGCCGCCGCGGGACGTCGTCGTCGCCTTCCTCGCCGACGAGGAGGCGGGCGGCGTCCACGGCGCGCGCCATCTGGTGGACCGTCACCCCGAGCTGTTCGAGGGCGTGACGGAGGCGATCAGCGAGGTCGGCGGCTTCTCGTTCACCGTCAACGAGAATCTGCGCCTGTACCTGATCGAGACCGCGCAGAAGGGCATGCACTGGATGCGGCTCACCGTGGAGGGCACCGCGGGCCACGGGTCCATGACGAACAACGACAACGCCATCACCGAGCTGTGCGAGGCCGTCGCCCGCCTCGGCCGCCACCGGTTCCCGGTCCGGGTGACCAAGACCGTCAAGGCGTTCCTCGACGAGCTGTCCGACGCTCTGGGCACCGAACTCGACCCGGAGAACATGGAGGAGACGCTCGCCAAGCTCGGCGGCATCGCCAAGATCATCGGCGCGACCCTCCAGAACACCGCAGCCCCCACCCAGCTCGGCGCGGGGTACAAGGTCAACGTCATCCCCGGCACCGCGACCGCGCACGTGGACGGGCGGTTCCTGCCCGGCTTCGAGGAGGAGTTCCTCGCCGACCTCGACCGCGTCCTCGGCCCGCGCGTGCGGCGCGAGGACGTGCACACGGACAAGGCGCTGGAGACGACGTTCGACGGGGCCCTCGTCGAGGCGATGCAGTCCGCGCTGGTGGCCGAGGACCCGATCGCGCGCGCCGTGCCGTACATGCTGTCCGGGGGCACCGACGCCAAGTCCTTCGACGACCTGGGCATCCGCTGCTTCGGCTTCGCGCCGCTCAAGCTGCCGCCGGAGCTGGACTTCGCGGGAATGTTCCACGGCGTGGACGAGCGGGTGCCCGTTGACGGGCTCAAGTTCGGCGCGCGGGTGCTCGATCGCTTTCTCGATCAGTGCTGAACACAAGCGCTCAAATAATCGATCGGGCGTACGAGATTCCTCAGAGTGGGTGAAAGATCGCGACGGTTCGTGCCCTGCTTTCGGCCACCTCGTTGCAACCAGTGCAGTCCCCGGCTGGGGCCGCATTGTCAACGAGGAGGAACAATGATCAAGAAGGTCGTCGCCACCGCGGCCGTTACCGGCAGCCTCATGATGGCGGGCGCGGGCCTCGCCGTGGCCGACTCCGGCGCTGACGCGAAGGCCGCCGCCGTGGGTTCCCCGGGTGTGATCTCCGGCAACAACGTCCAGGTCCCGATCGGTATCCCGATCAACCTGTGCGGCAACACGATCAACATCATCGCCCTGCTGAACCCCGCCTTCGGCAACACCTGCGTCAACGCCTGAGCCTGGCCCCACTCCACGAGGGCTTGAACCGCGGTCCCGGGGTGCGAACTCCGCACTCCGGGGCCGTTTCCGGTTCCACAGCGGGCGCGGGAGCCCTCATCCCCCCACCCCGCGTCCCATACATGACGAGGCAGGGAAAACAACCATGCGACAGGTCACGAAAAAGGGCCTGATCACCGTCGCCGCCGCCGGTGGCTTGCTGGCGTTCGCGACCGGCGCCCCGCAGGCGGCGGGCGCGGACGCGGACGGCGCGGCGGTCGGTTCGCCCGGCGTCGCGTCGGGCAACAACGTGCAGGTTCCGGTCGGTGTGCCGATCAACGCCTGCGGCAACACCGTGAACGTGGTCGGCGCGCTGAACCCGTCGTTCGGCAACGAATGCGTCAACGCCGACGGCGGCGGCCACAGCGGCAGCGAGCAGCCCGGTCCGGAAGAGGGCCAGGGCGGCTCCGGGTCCGAGTCCGGCTCCGGCTCCGAAGCCGGTTCGGGCTCGGGCTCCGGGACCACCGGTGCCGACGCCCAGGGCGCGGCGGTCGGTTCGCCCGGCGTCGCGTCGGGCAACAACGTGCAGGTTCCGGTCGGTGTGCCGATCAACGCCTGCGGCAACACCGTCGACGTCGTCGGCGTGCTGAACCCGGCCTTCGGCAACGAGTGCGCCAACGTCGACGGCGGCCACCCGGAGCACCCGGAGCAGCCGGAGGGTCCCGAGACCCCGGAGGAGCCCGAGGCTCCCGAGCCCGGCCCCGGCGGCGAGCCCGACGAAGGGGACGCTCCTTCCGAGGAGCCGTCCGACTCCGAGGAGCGCGAGGACGAGCCGGCCGACGCCCCGGCCGAGACCGAGCCGCAGGGCGGACAGCTCGCCGAGACCGGCGACGACCTGGCTCTGAACGGCGCCCTGCCGATCGGCGCCGGGCTCCTCGTCGGTGGCGTGGTCCTCTACCAGCGCGGCCGTCTGGCCCGCCGCTGAGCCACGGGCCCAGCGCCCGCCGTTCCGAACGACGCGTGGACTCCGCCCCCCGGGCGGGGTCCACGCGTCACCATGTGGGGCGGAGCTGACGGATGATCCGGCGCCGCAGGCGCACTCTGCGGCTGCCGTCCGGGTACAGCCGGAGCCGGGCCAGCTCCCAGTGGCCGTACTCGGCGTGCTCCGTCAGCAGACGGGTGGCTGCCGCGCGAGAGACCCCCCGCGGCACGTACACATCGCGAAACTCGTATTCCGGCATCGAATCTATTGTGCGGGCAAGCCCTGGATGCCGATACCGTCTGCACCATGTCTGATGCTGTGCAGCCCCAGGCTGCCGAAGTCCGCGCCGCCGCCGACGCGCTGAAAGAGGCGATCGACCGGCATCTGGCCGCGATCGAACGCCGGGCGGCGTCGCCCACCGCGGGGCCCGAGGCGGACGCCTCGGTCTTCGCCGCGTTCAACGAGATGGCCGCCGCGGGCGAGGCTTACGACGAGTTGCTGTACGACGTCTACGACGAGGTCACTCCCTTCGAAGTCCCGGACACGGACGGTGGCGCGCCCTATACGGGGCCCACCGAGCCGGACGCCCTGAGCGTGTTCATCCGCAGGGATTACAACGTGGTCGAGCCCAGGCGGCTGCTGGCCCAGGCCCAGCGGATCGCGGAGCTGGATCCGGAGGCGGCCGACGAGGAGGAGCCGGGCGGCCCCGAGACGGCCGGGCGCAGCACGCACGCCGCGCTCGGCGTCCTGTTCGGCGAGTTCGACGCCGACGAGATCGCCTCCCGCCACAAGGAGTTCGGCCTGGAGGAGGGCGACGCCACCCTCTGGGTGCTCGCCGCCGACGAGCCCGCCGAGCCGGGGGAGTGGCTGGCCGCCCCCTTCGACTCCGTCGACCCCGAGCGGGTCATCTGCCGCTTCGACATCAGCGAGGCGTTCGAGGAGGACTTCGAGGAAGAGGAAGAAGAAGAGGACGACCTCGACGCCGTCGACTAACCGGCCGCGGCGACCGCCGCCTGCTCGCGCAGCAGCGCGCGCAGGCGGGTGGTGCGCCCGTGGGCAGGCGGCGCCGCCACCGCCCGGGCGAGCTCGGGCCCGACGCCCTGCACCACCGACAGGTGCTCCGCGCCGCGGCCGAACGCCGTGTAGATCCAGGCCCGGTCGAGATCGCGGACCGCGTCGCCCGGCAGCACCACCACGGCCGCCGGCCAGCGGCTGCCCGCCGCCTGGTGGGCGGTGACCGCCCACCCGTGCCGCACGGTCTCCGCCACCAGATCCCTGGGCACGGCGAACCGGCCGTCCGCGTCCTCCAGCCACAGCCCGTCCGCGTCGGCGTCGGCCACCGTCGCCAGCCGGGTCTGTCCCGGCGCGGGGGAGTGCGCCACCCGGTCGCCCGGGTCGAACCCGGCGAACCGGCCGGGGCCCGGGTTGAGCCGCGCCTTCAGCGCCGCGTTGAGCGCGCGGGTCCCGGCCGCGCCGCCGTGCCCCGGCGTGATCACCTGCACCTCGCCGGCGGACCGGCCGAAGGCGCGCGGGATCGAGTCCGCGACGAGTTGGACCGCCCGGTGCACGGCCTCGCCCGCGTCCCGCACGGGCACGATCACGACCTCCTTGCCCGGCGCCGCCACCTGCTGCAACTCCCCGGCGCCGACGCACGACACCAGCTCGCCCACCGGGCCGGGGTCGGGCGTCCGCGACACCACGCGGGGCGCGGTCCCGGCGGCCAGGACATCCGCGAAGACCTGCCCCGCCCCGGCCGGGCCGAGCAGCATCGGGTCGCCGCTGAGCACCAGCCGCGCGCCGTCCGGCAGCGACTCCACCAGCGCGGCGGCGGCCTCGGTGCCGAGCCGGTCGGCGTCCGTGACGGCGAGCAGGTCCAGCTCCCACAGCCCTTCGTCGTCCCGCCCCGGCCCCTCCCGGCCGGTCAGCAGGCCGGTGACCGTGACGGCGGCCCCGGCCTCCGCCTCCGGCAGCAGCGCCGCAAGCCGGCGCCGGGCGGCCGGCCCGTGCGCCGCGACGACGGCCCGCAGGCCGAGCGACCGGGCCGCCGCGACCAGCGCGGCCGGCTCCGCCCGCGCGGCCTCGCCGCCGGTGTGCGTCACCAGGGGACTGCCCGCCACGGCGCGGATCAGCTCCGCGGCGGACGGGGACGGCGCCGCCGCGGCGGCGGGCGCCCAGTCGGCGGCGTCCCCGTCCGTCGCGCCGAACGTGCCGCGCAGCCGGGCCAGCCCGTCCGCCACGCTCTCCTCGGCCAGCGCGCACCGGTCCAGGCCCAGCAGCACGCGGACGGCCGCGCCGCCGTCCCCGTCGTCGGCGCCGTCGTCACCGGCGTGCTCCGGGGTGGCGGTCGCCGCCTCCGGGTCCCGGTCGTGGAAGACGCGCACCCCGCCCGCCTCGATCGCGTCCCGCACCGCCCCGTCCGGATCGGGAACGCCGTGCCGGGACAGACCCTCGGCCACCGCCGCCGGCGCCAGGGCCGTGTGCCCGGCCAGGGCGGCCCGCTCCAGCAGCCACACCGTCAGCGCGCGGGACCTGCGCTCGTCCCCGGGGGCGCACCCGTCGCCCAGGAGCGCCCGCGCGAAGCCGTCCGCCTGCTCGGGGCGCACCCCGTCCACCGCGAGCAGCCGCCACGGATCGGCGGTCAGCTCGCCCGCCGCGCCCTCGCCGAGGGCCGCCGCGACCCGGGGCGCGAGCGCCTCCGGCGCCCCGCCGCCGGCCAGCAGCGCGGGCAGCCCGTCCGGCACGGCGACCGGCCGCGCGGCCCGCTCGGGACCACCGGCCGCGGGCCGCGCGGCGGCCGGGCGCGGCGGCGGGGGCGCGGGCCTGGTGAAGAACGAGGCGGCCGGCCGCTCACCGCTCTCCACGGCCCGCACCGCGGCCCTCAGCAGGGCCGCCGCGTCCGGGGGCGGCACGTCGTTCCCGTCGGTCACAGCTCGCTCCAGTCCTGGTCGGGGTAACGGTGCAGGGGCGCCGAGACGTCGTCCAGCGCTCGGCGGATCTCCTCCGGAAGGTTAAGGGCCTCCACTGACAGCGCCTCGGCGAGCTGGCGCGCCGTCCGCGCGCCGACGATCGGCGCCGTCACCCCCGGCCGGTCGCGCACCCACGCCAGGGCCACCTGGAGCGGGGTGACCGCCAGCCCGTCCGCCGCTATCGTCACCGCGTCCACGATCCGGCTCGCCGCCTCGTCCAGGTACGGCGCGACGAACGCCCCGAGCAGCCCGGACGCCCCGCGCGAGCCCGCCGGCCGGGCGCCCTGGCGGTACTTGCCGGTGAGCACGCCGCGTCCCAGCGGGGAGGACGGCAGCAGCCCCAGGCCCAGATCGCGTGCGGCCGGAAGCACCTCCCGTTCCACACCGCGCTGGAGCAGCGAGTACTCCATCTGGGTGCTGGCCAGCGGGAACCGGGTGCCCGGCGCGGCCAGTTGCCAGGTCGCGGCCTTGGCGAGCTGCCAGCCGCAGAAGTTGGACACCCCGGCGTACCGGGCCCGGCCGCTGGCGACCGCGATGTCCAGCGCCTGGAGCGTCTCCTCCAGCGGCGTCGCCGCGTCGAAGGCGTGCACCTGCCACAGGTCCACGTGATCCACGCCGAGCCGTTCCAGCGAGGCGTCGAGCGCGGCCAGCAGATGGCCGCGCGAGGTGTCGAAACGCCGGTCCGCGTCCGGCACGCTGCCCGCCTTGGTCGCGATGACGAGGTCCCCGCGCGGCACCAGCCCGCCGATGAGCCGGCCCAGCAGATACTCGGCGCCGCCGTCCGCGTAGACGTCCGCCGTGTCCACCAGGGTGCCGCCCGCCTCCCAGAACGTCTTGAGCAGTGCCGAGGCGTCCTCCTCGCCGGTGTCCCGGGCCCAGGTGAGGGTGCCGAGGCCGAGCCGGGAGACGCGCAGGCCGGTGCGGCCCAGGTGCCGGTGATCCATGGCCGTTGAGCGTACTTGCGGCGAGGCAGTACAGTCCGGGGGACCGGTGTGTTACCGCCCGGTAGAGCGGCTTGAGCGGCCGGATCGGCTGTTAAGGAGAGCGACGATGCGCCTCGGGATCAACCTCGGCTACTGGGGTGCCGGGATGGACGCGGACAACCTCGCGGTCGCCCAGGAGGCGGACCGGCTCGGCTACGCCGTCTGCTGGGCCGCCGAGGCGTACGGCTCGGACGGCGCGACCGTGCTGTCGTGGGTCGCCGCCCAGACCCGGCGCATCGACGTCGGCTCGGGCATCTTCCAGATCCCGGCCCCCCCCCCCGCCATGACGGCGATGACCGCCGCGACCCTCGACTCCCTCTCCGGCGGGCGGTTTCGCCTCGGCCTCGGCGTCTCGGGACCGCAGGTCTCCGAGGGCTGGTACGGGGTGAAGTTCGACCGCCCGCTGGCCCGCACCCGGGAGTACGTGGAGATCGTCCGCAAGGCCATGGCCCGCGAGCGCCTGACCCACCAGGGCGAGCACTGGACGCTGCCGCTGCCCGGCGGCCCCGGCAAGCCCATCAAGCTCACGGTCCACCCGGTGCGCGAGCGGATCCCGCTCTACATCGCCGCCATCGGGCCGAAGAACCTGGCCCTGACGGGCGAGATCGCGGACGGCGCCCTGCTGATCTTCTTCGCCCCCGAGCACGCCGAGGAGACCACGCTCGGCGCCCTGCGCGCCGGGCGGGAGAAGGCCGGGCAGACCCTCGACGGCTTCGACGTCGTGCCGACCGTGCCGATGGCGCTCGGCGACGACATCGAGGCGCTCGCCGACCACTTCCGCCCGTACACCGCGCTGTACGTCGGCGGCATGGGCAGCCGCGAGCAGAACTTCTACAACCGGCTCGCCCGGCGCATGGGGTACGAGAAGGAGGCAGCCGAGATCCAGGACCGGTACCTGGCCGGCGACAAGCAGGGCGCCGCCGCGGCCGTTCCGCACCGGCTCATCGACTCCACGACCCTCATCGGGCCCGTGGAACGCGTCGCGGACCGGATGGTGGCCTACGCCGAGGCCGGTGTCACGACCCTCTCCCTCGCCCCCGCCGGCTTCACCCTCGACGAGCGGCTCGCCTCGCTGCGGGCCGGGGCCGAGGCCCTGGAACGCGCCGGTCTGGCCTGACCGGCCGGACCCCGCGGGCCTCGCCTAGGCTGACGCCATGCCCACCCTGCTGCTCCTCCGCCACGGCCGCACCACCGCCAACTCCTCGGGGCTGCTCGCCGGTCGCACGCCCGGCGTCGGTCTCGACGACCACGGCGCCGCGCAGGCCGCCGCGCTGCCGGGGCGGCTGGCCGGCGTGCCGCTGGCCGTCGCCGTGCACAGTCCGCTCCAGCGGTGCGCCGAGACCCTGGCGCCGCTGCGGGAGGCCCGGCCCGAGCTGCCGGTGCACGAGGAGGAGCGGATCGTCGAGTGCGACTACGGCGAGTGGACGAACCGCTCGCTCAAGGAGCTGGCCGAGGAGCCGCTGATGACGACCGTCCGGCGCCAGCCGTCCGCCGTCGTCTTCCCCGGCGGCGAGGCGCTGCGGGCCATGAGCGCCCGGGTGGTGGCGGCGGCCCGGGAGTGGGACGCCAGGGTCGGCCGGGAGCACGGCGCCGACGCCGTCTGGCTGATGTGCACCCACGGCGACAACATCAAGGCCGTCGTCGCCGACGCCCTCGGGCTCCATCTCGACCTGTTCCAGCGGATCCTGCCGCACCCGGCCTCGGTGACGGCGATCCGGTACGGCGAGCCGCCGTTGCTGCTGCGTTTCGGCGACACCGGTGACCTGGCCGAGTTCGTCCCGCACACGGCCGAGGCCGACCGTGACGCCGCCGAGGCCACCGAGGCGCCGGTGGGCGGCGGTGCCTAGGCACGTAGATCGCGAAGCGCAGTAGGGTGCCAGTGTCCCGAAGCAGCAAGCAGTCGACCCCACGGAGCAGTACGTGTCCCGTCAGGTGTTCCTCTACGACCCTCCCGAACGCTTTGTCGCGGGCACGGTCGGGCTCCCTGGCCGCCGTACCTTCTTCCTCCAGGCAACGGCGGCGGGCCGCACCACCAGTGTCGCCCTGGAGAAGGCCCAGGTCGAGGCGCTCGCCGAGCGGATCGACGAGCTGCTGGACGAGGTGGTGCGGCGCTCCGGCGGCAATACGACCGTGCCGGCCGTCGCGCCCGCCGAACTCTCCGACACCGAACCCCTCCAGACGCCCGTCGAGGAGGAGTTCCGCGTCGGCACCATGGCGCTGGCCTGGGACAGCGAGAACGAGCGCATGATCGTGGAGGCCCAGGCGCTGGTCGAGCTGGAGGCGGAGTCCGAGGAGGACTTCGCGGAGGCCGAGGAGCGGCTGCTGCGGGACGACGAGAACGGCCCGCCCATGCTGCGCGTCCGGCTCAGCGGCACCATGGCCCGCGCGTTCGCCAAGCGCGCCCTGGAAGTCGTCAACGCCGGACGGCCGCCCTGCCCGCTGTGCAGCCTGCCGCTCGACCCGGAAGGACACGTATGTCCGCGCCAGAACGGATACCGCCGAAGCCGGGTGTGACGGCGGAAGCGGTGCTGGCCCGCGGCGAACTGACCGTGCGCGGTCGCATCGCGGAGGCGTCCAACGCCGTCCTGTTCGCCACCGCCGACCTCGACGGCCGGCGCCTGCCGTGCGTCTACAAACCGGTCGCGGGGGAGCGCCCGTTGTGGGACTTCCCCGACGGCACGCTCGCCGCCCGCGAGGTCGCGGCCTACGAGGTGTCCCGGGCGCTGGGCTGGGACATCGTGCCGCCCACGGTGCTGCGCGACGGGCCGCTCGGCGAGGGCATGTGCCAGCTCTGGGTGGGCCCGGCGCCGGACGAGCCGGAGGCGGACGACCCGGACGGCCCGGACCGCGGGGACGGCGGGGAGCAGGGCCCCGGCGGGCTGCTGGCCCTCGTCGAGGCCGACGCGCCCGAGCCGGGCTGGAAGGCCGTGGGCTTCGCGGACGTCGGGGGCGGCCGGACCGCCCTGCTGGTGCACGCCGACGACGAACGGCTGCGCCGCGTCGCGGCCCTGGACGCGGTCATCAACAACGGCGACCGCAAGGGCGGCCATCTGCTGCCGCTCCCCGACGGCAGACTCTTCGGGATCGACCACGGCGTCACGTTCCACACCGAGAACAAGCTCCGCACCCTGCTGTGGGGTTGGGCCGGCGAGCCGCTGCCCGCCGGCGTACGGACCGCGCTCGCCGGGCTGCTGGACCAACTCGCCGCGCCGGGACCGCTGATGGCCCGGCTGGGCGAGCTGCTCACCCCGGCCGAGTGCGAGGCGCTGCGCGACCGGACGGCGGCCCTGCTGGCCGACGGCCACCACCCGCGCCCCGGCGGCGAGTGGCCCGCCATCCCCTGGCCCCTGGTGTAGCGGCGGCGGGCCGTGCCGGGGTGCCGTCGTCCCGGTGCGGAAGGGGCGGATAGGCTCGGGAGCATGTATGCCTGGCCCGCTCCCAAGGTCCCCGTCCTGCCCGGTCAGGGCCGTGATCTCACGGTTCACGACACCTCGACGGACGGCCGGGTGACGCTCGGCCCCGGTCCCGTCGCGCGGCTCTACGTGTGCGGGATCACCCCCTACGACGCGACCCACATGGGGCACGCGGCGACGTATGTCGCGTTCGACCTCGCGCAGCGGGTCTGGCTCGACGCCGGGCGCGAGGTGCACTACGTGCAGAACGTCACCGACGTGGACGATCCGCTGCTGGAGCGCGCCGCCGCGACGGGCGTGGAGTGGACGGCGCTGGCCGAGCGCGAGACGGCCCTGTTCCGCGAGGACATGACGGCCCTGCGGCTCCTGCCGCCGCGCCACTACATCGGGGCCGTGGAGGCGATACCGGACATCGTTCCCCTCATCGAGCGGCTGCGGACCATGGGCGCCGCCTACGACGTGGACGGCGACGTGTACTTCTCGGTCGACTCCGCCCGGCACTTCGGGGAGGTGTCGCGGCTGGACGCCGCCGCGATGCGGACGCTGTCGGCCGAGCGCGGCGGCGACCCGGAGCGGCCCGGCAAGAAGAACCCGGTCGACCCGCTGCTGTGGCGGGCGGCCCGCCCCGGTGAGCCCTCGTGGGACGGCGCCTCGCTCGGCCCGGGGCGGCCCGGCTGGCACATCGAGTGCGTCGCCATCGCCCTCGACAAGCTCGGCATGGGCTTCGACATGCAGGGCGGCGGCTCCGATCTCGCCTTCCCGCACCACGAGATGGGCGCCGCGCACGCCCAGGTCCTGACCGGTGAGCACCCGTACGCGGCGTCCTACGTGCATGCCGGGATGGTGGCGTACGAGGGCGAGAAGATGTCGAAGTCCAAGGGGAACCTGGTCTTCGTCTCACGGCTGCGCGCCGCGGGCACCGACCCGGCGGCGATCCGGCTGGCGCTGCTGGCCCACCACTACCGCTCGGACTGGGAGTGGACGGACGCGGACCTGGCGGGCGCGGAGCGGCGGCTGGCGCACTGGCGGGCCGCGGTCTCCCGGCCCGACGGGCCGCCGGCCGGAGCGGTGGTCGAGGAGATCCGCGCGGCCCTGGCCGACGACCTCGACGCCCCGGCCGCGCTGGCCGCCGTGGACCGCTGGGCCGACGCGCAGCACGGCGCGGGCGGTGACGACACGGGAGCCACCGGGGTGGTGTCCCGCGCGGTGGACGCGCTGCTGGGCGTCGCGCTCTGACCCTGACGGAGCCCTGACGGCTCCGGCCGGCGCGTCCGCGCCGGCCGGGGAGTGTCAGTCGTCGGAGTCGGGCCCGCCCGGGGGCGGTCCCGGCTCCTGCGGGCCCTGGCCCTCGCCGCCCTCCGGCGGGCGGCGGCGGGGCCTGGGCCGGCCGCTGCCCGGGTCGCGCAGATACGAGCCGGGGTCGGCGGCGGGCGCCTGGCCGTCGCGGCGGCGCAGGTAGCGCTCGAACTCCTTGGCGATGGCCTCGCCGGACGCCTCCGGCAGCTCGGCGGTGTCCCTGGCCTCCTCCAGCGACTTCACGTACTCCGCCACCTCGCTGTCCTCGGCGGCCAGTTGGTCCACGCCGATCTGCCAGGCACGGGCGTCCTCCGGGAGGTCGCCCAGCGGGACGTTGACGTCGAGCAGGTCCTCCAGGGCGTGCAACAGGGCGAGCGACGCCTTCGGGTTGGGAGGCTGGGCCACGTAGTGCGGGACGGCCGCCCACAGCGTGACGGCCGGGACCCCGGCGTGGGTGCACGCCTCCTGGAGGATGCCGACGATGCCGGTGGGGCCCTCGTACCGCGACTCCTCCAGGTCCAGGGTGCGGGCCAGGTCCTCGTCCGACGTCACGCTGGTGACGGGCACCGGCCGGGTGTGCGGGGTGTCGCCCAGCAGCGCGCCGAGCACCACCACCATCTCCACGCCCAACTCGTGGGCGAAGCCCAGGATCTCGTTGCAGAACGAACGCCAGCGCATGCTGGGCTCGATGCCGCGCACCAGCACCAGGTCCCGCCGCTTGACCGGCCCGTTCTCCGAGCCGATGCGGACCACCGACAGCCGGGTCGTCGGCCAGGTGACGCGGCGCACGCCGCCGTCCAGCCAGATGTGCGGCCGGTTGACCTGGAAGTCGTAGTAGTCCTCGGCGTCCAGGGCGGCGAACACCTCGCCCTTCCACTCCCGCTCCAGATGGGCGACCGCGGCGGAGGCGGCGTCACCCGCATCGTTCCAGCCCTCGAACGCGGCCACCATGACCGGGTCGACCAGCTCGGGAACTCCTTCGAGCTCGATCACCCAGCGCCTCCTCCCGGCCGGGGCGGAGCGGGGTGCTCACGGCCCGGCTGCCATAAGTGTTCCGTGCGGCCCCAGCCTACGGCGTCACCGTGCCCAGCCCGCAGCCCTCATACGCCTGCGCACGGTGATCAGGGGTGACCGGCCGCTCACCGCCGGTCCACCCCGATCACCGTGCGCGCGGCGACGGGACCGGGTCAGGACTTCCGGTGCAGGACCTCCTCGACACGGGTGCGGACCTCGTCGGTGTCCAGGCCGCGGATCGTCAGCGTCGTGCGGCGGCGCAGCACGTCGTCGGCGGTCTCGGCCCACTCGTGGTCGCGGGCGTAGACGACCTGCGCCCAGATCTCGGGGCCGTCGGGGTGGACGCGTTCGCCCAGGGACGGGTCCTGGTGGACGAGGTCGGCGATGTCGAGGGCCAGCGAGCCGTAGTGGGTGGCGAGGGGACGGGCCGTCGTCGCGTCGATGGGGACGCCCGGCTCGCGGTCCACCAGCAGCCGGTGGGCGACGGCGTTGGGGTTGGCGACACCGGGCAGCGGCACGTGGCGGACGAGGTCGGAGACGGGCTCCATGTCGCGGCCGAGGGAGACGTTCGGCAGCTTGGCCAGCTTGTCCAGCACGGTGCGGCCGATGTGCCGGTAGGTGGTCCACTTGCCGCCGGCCACCGACAGCATGCCGCCGCGGCCCTCGGAGACGACCGTCTCGCGCTTGGCGGACTCCACACCCCCCGGCCCGCCGGGCAGCACCCGCAGCCCGGCGAAGGCGTACGTCATCAGCGACCGGTCCAGCGCCTCGTCGCGGACGGAGAACGCGGCCTCGTCGAGGATCTGCTGGATGTCGGCCTCGGTGGCGCGCACGTCCGCCGGGTCACCCTCGTACTGCTCGTCGGTGGTGCCCAGCAGCAGCATGTCCTCCCAGGGGAGGGCGAAGGTGATGCGGTACTTGTCGACCGGGGTGGCCATCGCGGCGCCCCAGGGCTGGGTGCGGCGCAGCACCAGATGGGCGCCCTTGGAGAGGCGGATGCTGGGCGCGGCGTCCGGGTTCTCCATGCGGCGCAGGTGGTCCACCCAGGGGCCGGTGGCGTTGAGCACCAGGCGGGCGTCGACGCCGAACTCGCTGCCGTCGAGGCGGTCCTTGAGGTCGGCGCCGGTGACCCGGCCGCCGGTGAAGCGCAGGCCGGTGACCTCGGCGTGGTTGAGGACGACGGCCCCGGACTGGACGGCGGCCCGGACGGTCATCACGGCGACGCGGGCGTCGTTCATCTGGTGGTCACCGTAGACGGCGACGGCCTTGAGGTTCTCGGTGCGCAGCGCCGGGTTGGCGGCGGCGGCCTTGGCCGGGGATATGACGCGGCCGACGCCGTCGCCGAAGGCGGACAGCGCGGAGTAGGCGAAGACGCCGGCGCCGAGCTTGACGGCGCCGTGCGGGCCGCCCTTGTAGACGGGCAGGTAGAAGGTGAGCGGGTTGACCAGGTGCGGGGCGACGTCCCTGGCCAGGACCCGCCGCTCGTGGTGGTTCTCGGCGACCAGCTTGACCGCGCCGGTCTGGAGGTAGCGCAGGCCGCCGTGGACGAGCTTGGAGGAGGCGGACGAGGTGGCGCCGGCGAAGTCGCCGGCGTCCACCATTGCCACCCGCAGCCCCGACTGCGCGGCGTGCCAGGCGACCGAGGTGCCCAGGATGCCGCCGCCGATGACCAGCAGATCGTAGGTGGCAGCGGCGAGCCGCTCCTTGGTCTCGGCGCGCCGGTCCGCCTGGCTGGTCATGCCGGGAGCGGCGGTCGGGTGCAGCGTGTTCATGTCGGTCATCTCTCCACGTCGGTCGGTGCTGTGGGTCTGCGTCCTGTCAGTCGGTCTCGTCCAGCCAGCCCATGGTGCGCTGGACGGCCTTCAGCCAGAACTGGTACTCGCGGTCGCGTGCGGCCGGGTCCATCTGCGGGTTCCACTCGGCGGCCCGGCGCCAGTTGGCGCGCAGCTCGTCGGTGCCGGACCAGAAGCCCACCGCGAGGCCGGCGGCGTAGGCGGCGCCGAGGCAGGTGGTCTCCGAGACCATCGGGCGGACGACGGGCGCGTCGAGGAAGTCCGAGATGTTCTGCATCAGCAGGTTGTTGGACGTCATGCCGCCGTCGACCTTCAGCGCGGTCAGCTCGACGCCGGAGTCCTTCTTCATGGCGTCCACGATCTCGCGGGTCTGCCAGGCGGTGGCCTCCAGCACGGCACGGGCGATGTGCGCCTTGGTGACGTAACGGGTCAGGCCGGCGATGACGCCGCGGGCGTCGGAGCGCCAGTACGGCGCGAACAGGCCGGAGAAGGCGGGCACGAAGTACGCGCCGCCGTTGTCCTCGACCGTCAGGGCGAGGGTCTCGATCTCGGCCGCGCTGTTGATCAGGCCCATCTGGTCGCGCATCCACTGGACGAGGGCGCCGGTGACGGCGATGGAGCCCTCCAGCGCGTAGACCGGCGCCTGGTCGCCGATGCGGTAGCCGACGGTGGTGATGAGGCCGGCGTAGGAGTTGATCGCCTCGTTTCCGGTGTTCATCAGCAGGAACGTGCCCGTGCCGTAGGTGGACTTGGCCTCGCCGACCTCGAAGCAGGTCTGGCCGAAGAGCGCGGCCTGCTGGTCACCGAGGGCGGAGGCGACCGGGACGCCGTCCAGCGCGCCGCCCTTGGCGGTGCCGTAGACCTCGGCGGAGGAACGGATCTCGGGCAGGACGGCGGTCGGGACGCCGATCGAGGCGCAGATGCGCTCGTCCCACTCCATGGAGCGCAGGCTCATCAGCAGCGTCCGGGAGGCGTTGGTGACGTCGGTGACGTGCACGCCGCCGTCGGGGCCGCCGGTGAGGTTCCAGATGACCCAGGAGTCCATGGTGCCGAAGAGGATGTCGCCGCGTTCGGCGCGCTCCCGCAGGCCCTCGACGTTGTCCAGGAGCCAGCGGATCTTCGGGCCGGCGAAGTAGGACGACAGCGGCAGGCCGGTCTCGCGGCGGAAGCGGTCCTGGCCGACGTTGCGGCCCAGTTCGCGGCAGAGGGCGTCGGTGCGGGTGTCCTGCCAGACGATGGCGTTGTGCACCGGCTCGCCGGTCGTCCGGTCCCACAGCAGAGTGGTCTCGCGCTGGTTGGTGATGCCGATCGCCTGGACCTGCTCCTTGGTGATCTGCGCCTTCTCCAGGGCGCCGGCGACCACCTCCTGGACGTTCGTCCAGATCTCCGCGGCATTGTGTTCGACCCAGCCGGGCTTGGGAAAGATCTGCTCGTGTTCCTTCTGGTCCACCGAGACGATGCGCCCGTCGTGGTCGAAGACGATGCAGCGGCTGGACGTGGTGCCCTGGTCGATGGCGGCGACGTACTGGCGCGGGGCGGAGGAGAGGTCGGCGTCGTGTCTGTCGGTCATGGGTCGCGGCTCCTGATCGGTGTCCGGGCGGCTCGTGGGTCAGAAAAGCAAGGTGTGGACGCCGGCCGCGAGGGCGCCGCCGATGAGCGGGCCGACGACCGGGATCCAGGCGTAGCTCCAGTCGGAGCCGCCCTTGTTGGGCAGGGGCAGGAGCGCGTGCACGATGCGCGGCCCGAGGTCACGGGCCGGGTTGATGGCGTACCCGGTCGGACCGCCGAGGGACAGGCCGATGCCGACCACGACCAGGGCGACCATCAGGCCGCCGGTGCCGGAGACGGTGAGTCCTTCGTTCAGGCCGATGCCCAGGACCAGCAGGACCAGGACGGCGGTGCCGATGATCTCGGTCGCCAGGTTCTGCACGGTGTTCCGGATCTCCGGGGCGGTCGAGAAGATCCCGAGCACCGGTCCCGGCTCGCCACGCCGGGACGGCGGGCGCTCCTCGGCCGTGCGCGTCTCCTCGACGGCCGCCGGTCCCGGGGTCTCCGATCCGCCGACGATCTCGCGGTCGGTCAGATGGGCCTGGAAGTGTCCGTAGTAGGCCAGCCACACCAGCACGGCTCCCAGCATGGCGCCGGCCATCTGGCCGGCGACATAGGTCGGGACATCGCCCCACTCGCCACTGTCGATGGCGATGCCGAGGGTGACGGCGGGGTTGAGATGCGCGCCCGAGAGCTGCGTGGAGACGTACACACCGGAGAGCACGGCGATGCCCCACCCGAGGGTGATCGCCACCCAGCCGGCGCCGAACGCCTTGGATCTCTTGAGGACCACCCCGGCGACCACGCCGCCGCCGAGCAGGATCAGCACGGTGGTGCCGAGGACCTCGCCGAAGAAGATGTCAGAACTGGACAACCGGTGACTCCTTTGTCCTTCGCCCAGGGATCTGCCGGGCCGACTCTCGTCCGTTGTTCGGCATTGTCGACCGTTGACCGGCAGTTTTCTCCTCGGAACAGCCCCCGTCAAGGGGCAGGTCACAGATGACCCATGATGCCTGCTTTGTCCTAGAAGCGCCCGGCGCCCAGATCGCGCGAGACGGAGCGGGCGCAGTCGCGCACCGCCGCCACGAGGCGCGCGTGGAGCGTGCCGCCCTGCTGCATGCGCTCCACCGCCCCGGTGATGCCCACCGCGCCGACCGGCATCTTGCGGCGGTCCAGGATCGGCGCGGCGATCGACGCCACCCCGTCCCAGGTCTCGCCGAGGTCGCTCGCCCAGCCCCGGGATCTGACCTCTTCGAGCCCCTTCTCGAACTCGGCCGGGTCCGTCACGGTCCGCTCCGTGATCGCCGGGAACGCGTCCTCCATGACCTCGTTGTGCGCCACCGGGTCGTAGGCGGCCAGCACCTTGCCCAGCGCGGTGCTGTGCAGCGGCTGCATCGCGCCGACCTCCAGCACCTGCCGGCTGTCGTCCGGCCGGAAGACGTGGTGGACGATGAGCACGCCCCGCTGGTGCAGCACCCCCAGATAGGCGCTCTCCCCGCTCGACCTGGCCAGGTCGTCCGTCCAGACCAGGGCGCGGGCCCGCAGCTCGTGCACGTCGAGGTAGCTGTTGCCCAGCCGCAGCAGCTCGGCCCCGAGCTGGTACTTGCCCGAGTGGACGTCCTGCTCGACGAATCCCTCCTGCTGGAGGGTGCGCAGCAGGCCGTGGGTGGTCGCCTTGGCCAGTCCGATGGCCGAGGCGATGTCGGACAGCCCCAGCCGTCGCTCGCCCCCGGCCAGCAGCCGCAGCACCGCCGCGGCTCGCTCGAGTGACTGGATGGTGCGGGCCATGGGGCAGCCTCCTGGTCTCCGGCGTCATGCCTCTGCGGCGTTCGACAATGTCGAACGGTAGCGGGTTATGTCGATACCCCTTGTAGCGGGCACGAGTCTACGGCGGCCCACGCTCCGGAAGGACTCCTCGGCGCGGGCTCCCGGCAGTTAGTCTGACCTGGTGCGCTTTCCGCGGGAACGCGCATAGCCGACAGCCGTCGCACCTCCCGGGAGCACTTCCATGGTCTCTTCCAGTTCACCGTCCGTCCCCCAGTCCCAGCGGGCCGCCGCCCTCCGCGCGGCCTTCGCCTCCCGCGTCGTGGTCGCCGACGGCGGGATGGGCACCATGCTGCAGGCGCAGGACCCGACGCTGGAGGACTTCGAGCAGCTCGAAGGCTGCAACGAGGTGCTCAACGTCACCCGCCCCGACATCGTCGCCACCGTGCACCGCGCCTACTTCGACGCCGGCGTCGACTGCGTGGAGACCAACACCTTCGGTGCCAACCTCGCCGCCCTGGGGGAGTACGACATCCCCCACCGCGTGTTCGAGCTGTCCCGGGCGGGCGCCGCGATCGCCCGCGAGGCCGCCGACGGGTACACCGCCGCCGACGGACGCCAGCGCTGGGTCCTGGGCTCCATGGGGCCCGGCACGAAGCTGCCCTCCCTCGGCCACGTCACCTACGCGCCCCTGCGCGACGCCTACCAGCAGAACGCCGAGGGCCTGATCGCCGGCGGCGCCGACGCGCTGCTGGTGGAGACCAGCCAGGACCTGCTCCAGACCAAGGCCGCGGTGCTCGGCGCCCGGCGCGCCCTGACCGCCGCCGGCGCCGACCTGCCGCTGATCGTCCAGGTCACCGTCGAGACCACCGGCACCATGCTCCTGGGCTCCGAGATCGGCGCCGCACTCACCGCGCTGGAACCCCTCGGCATCGACATGATCGGGCTGAACTGCGCCACCGGCCCCGCCGAGATGAGCGAGCACCTGCGGTACCTGGCCCGGCACGCCCGCGTGCCGTTGTCCTGCATGCCCAACGCCGGACTGCCCGTCCTCGGCAAGGACGGCGCCCACTACCCGCTCTCCGCCGCCGAACTGGCCGACGCGCACGAATCGTTCATCGGCGAGTTCGGCCTCTCCCTGATCGGCGGCTGCTGCGGCACCACCCCCGAGCACCTGCGGCAGGTCGTGGAGCGGGTGCGGGACGTGAGCCCCGCCCCCCGCGACCCGCGGCCCGAGCCCGGCGCCTCGTCGCTCTACCAGACCGTGCCCTTCCGGCAGGACACCTCGTACCTGGCCATCGGCGAGCGCACCAACGCCAACGGGTCCAAGAAGTTCCGCGAGGCGATGCTCGAAGGCCGCTGGGACGACTGCGTGGAGCTGGCCCGCGAACAGATCCGCGAGGGCGCCCACATGCTCGACCTGTGCGTGGACTACGTGGGCCGGGACGGTGTCGCGGACATGGCCGAGCTGGCGGGCCGTCTCGCCACCGCCTCCACGCTGCCCATCGTGCTGGACTCCACCGAGCCCGCCGTGCTGGAGGCCGGTCTGGAGAAGCTCGGCGGCCGGGCCGTCATCAACTCGGTGAACTACGAGGACGGCGACGGCCCCGACTCCCGCTTCACCCGCGTGACCCGCCTCGCCACCGAGCACGGCGCCGCCCTGATGGCCCTCACCATCGACGAGCAGGGCCAGGCCCGCACCCCCGAGCACAAGGTCGCCATCGCCGAGCGGCTGATCGCCGACCTCACCGGCAACTGGGGCGTGCACGTCTCCGACATCATCATCGACTGCCTGACCTTCACCATCTGCACGGGTCAGGAGGAGTCCCGCAAGGACGGCCTCAGCACCATCGAGGCGATCCGCGAGCTGAAGCGCCGCCACCCCGACGTGCAGACCACGCTCGGCCTGTCCAACATCTCCTTCGGCCTCAACCCGGCCGCCCGTCTGGTCCTCAACTCCGTCTTCCTCGACGAGTGCGTCCAGGCCGGTCTGGACTCGGCCATCGTGCACGCCGCGAAGATCCTGCCCATCGCCCGTATCGACCCCGCGCACGTCGAGGTCGCCCGCGACCTGATCTACGACCGGCGCCGCGAGGGCTACGACCCGCTGCAACGGTTCCTGGAGCTGTTCGAGGGCGTGGACGCGAAGTCCATGCGGGCCGGCAAGGCCGAGGAGCTGCTGGCGCTGCCCCTCGAGGAGCGCCTCCAGCGGCGCATCATCGACGGCGAGCGCAACGGCCTGGAGGCCGACCTCGACGAGGCGCTGGCCGAGCGGCCCGCCCTGGAGATCGTCAACGAGACCCTGCTCGCCGGGATGAAGGTCGTCGGCGAGCTGTTCGGCTCGGGACAGATGCAGCTCCCGTTCGTCCTCCAGTCGGCCGAGGTCATGAAGGCGGCCGTCGCCCACCTCGAACCGCACATGGAGAAGACCGACGACGACGGCAAGGGCACCATCGTCCTGGCCACCGTGCGCGGCGACGTCCACGACATCGGCAAGAACCTGGTCGACATCATCCTGACCAACAACGGCTACAACGTGGTCAACCTCGGCATCAAGCAGCCGGTCTCCGCCATCCTCGACGCGGCGGCCGAGCACCGCGCCGACGTGATCGGCATGTCCGGGCTGCTGGTGAAGTCCACGGTGATCATGAAGGAGAACCTGGAGGAGCTGAACCGGCGCGGCATGGCGGCCGACTACCCCGTCATCCTCGGCGGCGCCGCCCTCACCCGCGCCTACGTCGAGCAGGACCTCCACGAGGTCTACCAGGGCGAGGTCCGCTACGCCCGCGACGCCTTCGAGGGCCTGCGGCTGATGGAC
Source organism: Streptomyces specialis (assembly GCF_001493375.1). Classification (GTDB taxonomy): domain Bacteria; phylum Actinomycetota; class Actinomycetes; order Streptomycetales; family Streptomycetaceae; genus Streptomyces; species Streptomyces specialis. The sequence goes on along the minus strand of NZ_LN929893.1, from coordinate 306,762 downwards.
GCCCTGATCGCGGTCAAGCGCGGCGTCCCCGGCGCCACGCTCCCGGAGCTGAAGCAGCGCCGCGTCACCTCCCGCACCCCGCGGCTCCCCGAGGGCGAGGAGACCGACGTCCCGGCCCGTTCCGCCACGGCCACCGACGTGCCGCTGCCGGCGGCGCCGTTCACCGGGACCCGCGTCGTCAAGGGCATCCCCCTGAAGGACTACGCGGACTGGCTCGACGAGGACGCCCTGTTCAAGGGGCAGTGGGGCCTGAAGGCCGCCAGGACCGGCGAGGGGCCCGACTACGCCGAGCTGGTCGAGACCGAGGGGCGCCCCCGGCTGCGCGGCTGGCTGGACCGGCTGCACACCGAGAACCTGCTCCAGGCCGCCGTCGTCTACGGGTACTTCCCCTGTCACGCCGAGGGCGACGACCTGGTCATCCTCGACGACGACGGCAAGGAACGGACCCGCTTCACCTTCCCCCGCCAGCGGCGCGGCCGGTACCTGTGCCTGGCCGACTTCTTCCGCCCGGCGGAGAGCGGCGAGACCGACGTGGTGGCCCTCCAGACGGTCACCGTCGGCCCCCGCGTCAGCGAGGCCACCGCCGAGCTGTTCGAGGCCAACGCCTACCGCGACTACATGGAGCTGCACGGCCTGTCCGTCCAGCTCGCCGAGGCGCTCGCCGAGTACTGGCACGCCCGCGTCAGGGACGAGCTGGGCATCGCCGGCCAGGACCCGGCCGAGCTGACCGGGATGTTCCGCACCGAGTACCAGGGCTGCCGCTACTCGCTGGGCTACCCCGCCTGCCCCGACCTGGAGGACCGCGCCAAGATCGCCGCGCTGCTGGAGCCCGAGCGCATCGGGGTGACGCTCTCCGAGGAGTTCCAGCTCCACCCCGAGCAGTCCACGGACGCGATCATCCTTCACCATCCCGAAGCCAACTATTTCAACGCGCGCTAGATCGGACCGCTGTCATGACGGAGGCGACTTTCCCCCAGCCGACGTAGACTGATCGGTCCGGTACAGGCCGGTCGCCTCCCGAACGGAGGCGGCCGGCCTGCTTGCTCCTTACGGAGGTGCGTGCGGATGACGAGTTCCCTGCCCGCCATCGACACCACGATGCCCCTCGGCCCCGACCCGCAGGCCGTGCTCCTCGACATGGACGGCACCCTGGTCGACACCGAGGGCTTCTGGTGGGACGCCGAGGTGGAGGTGTTCCGCGCCCTCGGCCACGAGCTGGCGGACGAGCACCGCGAGGTCGTGGTCGGCGGCCCGATGACCCGCAGCGCCGGATACCTGATCGAGGTGACCGGCGCCGACATCGGCCTGGACCAGGTGCGCGACCTGCTGAACGCCGCGTTCCTGCGGCGCCTGGAGAGCGGCGTGCCGCTGATGCCGGGCGCCCGGCGGCTGCTCACCGAGCTGGCCGCCCACGGGCTGCCCACGGCCCTGGTCTCCGCCTCCCACCGGACCGTCATCGACCGCATGCTCCTCTCGCTCGGCCCGGAGCACTTCACGCTCACCGTCGCCGGCGACGAGCTGACCCGTACCAAGCCGCACCCCGACCCGTATCTGATCGCCGCCGCCCGCCTGGGCGCCGACCCGGAGCGCTGCGTCGCCGTCGAGGACACCGCGACCGGTGTCGCCTCCGCCGAGGCGGCCGGCTGCCGGGTGATCGCGGTGCCCTCCGTGGCCCCGAACCCCGCCGCCGAGGGCCGGGTCGTCGCCCCGTCGCTGGCGGACGTCGCCCTGGCGTTCCTGCGCGCGGTGGCCGCCGGGCCCGCCGTCCGCGACCCATCTCGCCGCGGGCCGGCGGTGCGGCCCGTCTAGGGTTCGTCCCGGCCCATCCGCAGCGGACCACGAGGAAGCCACGTGAGGAAACGCGCCCCGGGGACCTCCCTCCCCCTCGCCGTGGGACTCGCCGTCGCGCTGCTGGCGAGCGGCTGCGGCCTGATCGGCGGGGACGGCGACCCCGGCGAGGGCGCGCCGATCGTCGTCGGAACGACCGACGACGTGCCCGCCACGGACCCGGCGTCGGGCTACGACCCCGGGTCCTGGCTGCTCTTCGGCAACGTCTTCCAGTCCCTGCTGAGCTTCCCGCCCGGCGGCACCGAACCGCGCCCCGAGGCCGCCGAGCAGTGCGGCTTCACCGACCGCGTCAGCCGCCGCTACACCTGCGCCCTCCGCGACGACCTGACGTTCAGCAACGGCAACGAACTCACCGCGCAGGACGTCAAGTTCTCCTTCGACCGGACGCTGCGCATCGCCGACCCCGACGGCCCGGCGGCGCTGCTGTCCACCATCGCGCGGATCGAGACCCCGGACGACCACACCGTCACCTTCCACCTCACCCGCCCCGACGCCACCTTCCCGCAGAAGATCGCCTCCGGCGCCGGGGCGATCGTCGACCACCGCGCCTACCCGGCGGACGCCCCGCGCACCGACGGCGAGGCCGTCGGCTCCGGTCCGTACACCCTGGAGGGCTTCGAGGACCACGAGGCCGTCTTCGGCGTCAACGGCGACTACCGCGGCCCCGCCGAGGTGCGGAACTCCGGAGTGACCCTGCGGTTCTTCCACGGCGACCAGGAGGCGCTCGGCGAGGCCGTCCGGGACGGCGCCGTGGACGTCGCCCACCGCGGGCTCGCCGCCGGGGACATCGCCGGGCTGGAGACCGCCGCCCTCAGCGGCGACAGCTCCCTCCAGGTCGTCGACGGCACCGGCCCCGAGGCGCGGTACCTCGTGTTCGACCTGGACGACCCGGTGGCGGGCGACATCGGCGTACGGCGGGCCGTGGCCCACCTGATCGACCGGACCGCGCTCGTCCGCGACGTCCACCGGCGCACCGCCGAGCCGCTGTACTCGGTCGTCCCGGCCGGGATCACCGGCCACACCGCGTCCTTCTTCGACCGCTACGGCGACCGGCCCGACCCCGGTGCCGCCGAGGAGGCCCTGCGCGCGTCCGGCATCACCGAACCGGTCGAACTGACCCTGTGGGTCAGCCCGGCCCGCTTCGGCGCCGACACCCTCGCCGCGTTCGAGCACATCGCCGCCCAGCTCGACGCGAGCGGCCTGTTCGACACGACGGTCCGCACGGTCGGCGCCGAGAATTTCGAACAGGGCCTGGCCGAGGGCGACTACGCCGTCCACGCCCGCGGCTGGGTGCCCGACTACCCCGACCCGGAGAACTTCACGGCGCCCTTCTTCGGCGAGGACAGCGTGCTGGCGAACCACTACGAGTCCCCGCGCATCACCGACGAACTGCTCCCCGGCACCGCCGCCGAGACCGACCGGAGCCGCACCGCCGCCGACTTCGCGGAGCTCCAGGACATCGTCGCCGAGGAACTCCCGCTCATCCCGATCTCGCAGAGCCGGCAGTACGCCGTCGCCGCCGCGGACATCGACGGCCTCCAGTGGACCCTGGACGCCGCCGGCGTCTTCCGCTTCGGGGAGATCGCCAAGAAGGGATAGAGCGGGGACGGAACGACCCTAGCTGCCCGGCCGGACCAGGCCGCTCTCGTAGGCGAACACGGCCGCCTGCACCCGGTCCCGCAGCTCCAGCTTGGTCAGCACATGCCCCACATGGGTCTTGACGGTCGTCTCGCTGACGAACAGGTCCGCCGCGATCTCCGCGTTCGACAGGCCGCGCGCCACCAGCTTCAGCACCTCGACCTCGCGGTCCGTCAGCGTGCTCAGCGCGTCCGGGACCTGCTCCTCGCCCGAGGGCAGCTTCCCCGCGTACATGTCCAGCAGCCGCCGCGTGACGCTGGGGGCCAGCATCGCCTCGCCCGCCGCCACCACCCGGATCGCCTGCACCAGCTCCGCCGCCGGGGCGTCCTTGAGCAGGAACCCGCTCGCGCCCGCCCGCAGCGCCTCCACCACATACTCGTCGAGGTCGAAGGTCGTCAGCACCAGCGCCTTCGCCGGGCCGTCCTTCTCCGGGCCGGTGATCTGCCGCGTCGCCTCCACCCCGTCCATCCGCGGCATCCGGATGTCCATCAGCACCACGTCCGGCTGGAGCGCCCGCACCTGCTCCAGCGCCTGCAGGCCGTCCCCGGCCTCACCGACCACCGCGATGTCCTGCTCGGCCTCCAGGATCATCCGGAACCCGGTGCGCAGCAGCGGCTGGTCGTCGACGAGCAGAACGCGGACGGGCATGGGGGCACCCCTCGATCGGTGGGACGGCGAAATCTCCGGCGGCCGTCGCCCATTCTGGCTCACGGCAGCGCCCCGGCGGACCCGGCCGCCGCCCCGGCGTCCGTGCCGGCCGCCTCGTCGAGCGGCAGCCGCGGCTGGATCATCAGCGGATAGGGCGGGGGAGTGCCGCCGAACTCCGGGCAGCGCGACCGGTGATCGCACCAGTCGCACAGCCGGCCCGGCCTCGGCCGCCAGTCACCGGTCTCCGTCGCCCGCCGGATGGCGTCCCACAGCGCCAGCAGCTTCCGCTCCACGCTCCGCAGATCGGCCTCGACCGGGTCGTACGTCAGGACGTCGCCGCTGCCCAGATAGACGAGCTGGAGCCGCCGCGGGATCGCGCCCCGCAGCCGCCACAGCACCAGGGCGTAGAACTTCATCTGGAACAGGGCCTCCGCCGCGTACTCCGCCCGGGGCGCCTTGCCCGTCTTGTAGTCGACGATGCGGATCTCCCCGGTCGGGGCGATGTCCACCCGGTCGATCACCCCGCGCAGCCGCAGCCCCGAGTCCAGCCGCGTCTCCACGAACAGCTCCCGCTCGGCGGGCTCCAGCCGGGCCGGGTCCTCCAGGGAGAACCACCGCTCGACCAACTCCTCCGCCTCGGTCAGCCACTTGGCCAGCCGGGCCGCGTCCGGCGCGCCCTCGTCCGCCCCGGCCCCCTCGTCCCCCTCGGTCTTCTCCTCGGTGAACAGCCGCGCCAGCTCCGGACGCTTCGCCAGCAGCCGCTCCCACTCGCCGGCCACCAGCGAACGGGCCCGCCGCGCGTCGCGCTCACCGGCCGGGGCGTCGAACACACGCTCAAGAACGGCGTGCACGACCGTCCCCCTCGTCGCCGCCGCGCTCGGCTCCTCGGGGAGCCTGTCGATCACCCGGAAGCGGTAGAGCAGCGGACATTGCATGAAGTCGGCGGCCCGGGAAGGGGAAAGCGAGTCGGGAGGCGTCGCGGAGGAACCGGTCATGCGCGAACCCTACGGCGCGTCACTGACAGGCAGCCGCATACCATCGACTCCGAGCCCGCACGCACGGCACGCGCGGGCGCGACGCGACGAGGGGAACCGGTGGGAGACTCCGAGAGCGACAGGCCGCGGCGCCCCGCGGGGGCCGGCGGCGGGTTCCTGATGGGCCGCCTCTTCGGCGTCCCCGTCTATGTCGCGCCGAGCTGGTTCCTGGTCGCGGCGCTCATCACCTGGTTCTTCGGCAACCAGCTCGACCGCGTGCTGCCCGGCCTCGGCGGCGGCCGGTATCTCGTCTCGCTCTTCTTCGCCGTCGCCTTCTACGCCTCCGTGCTCGTCCATGAACTCGCCCACACCCTCGCCGCGCTCCGCTTCGACCTGCCGGTGCGCCGCATCCAGCTCCAGTTCTTCGGCGGCGTGTCGGAGATCGAGAAGGAGTCCCAGACCCCCGGCCGGGAGTTCGTGCTCGCCGGCGCCGGCCCCCTGCTCTCGCTCGTCCTCTCCGGCGTCTTCTACGCCGGGCTGCTGGCCGTCGAGTCCGACACCGTCCCCGGGGTGCTGCTGGCCGGCCTGATGGTCTCCAACCTCATCGTCGCCGTCTTCAACCTCCTGCCCGGCCTTCCCCTGGACGGCGGCCGGATGCTGCGCGCCGTGGTGTGGCGGCTGTCCGGCAACCCCATGACCGGCACGGTCGCCGCCGCCTGGACCGGCCGGGCGCTGGCCATCGTCGTCCTGATCGGCTTCCCGCTCGCCACCCACCTGGGCTCGGTCGGGGAGCGCCAGTCGTTCGCCGGCCTGGAATCCCTCACGGACGCGCTGCTGGCCGCGATCCTCGCCGCCATCATCTGGACCGGGGCGGGCAACAGCCTGCGCATGGCCCGCCTCCGGGAGCGCCTGCCCCGGCTCAACGCCCGGTCCCTGACCCGCAGGGCCGTCCCCGTCACCGGCGAGACCCCGCTGTCGGAGGCGCTGCGCCGCGCCAACGACGCCGGGGCACGCGCCCTGGTCGTCGTCGACGCCGACGGCAGCCCGGTCTCGGTCGTGCGCGAGTCCGGCATCGCCGGCATCCCCCAGCACCGCCGCCCCTGGGTCGCGGTCGGCACCCTCGCCCAGGACCTCACCGACGGCATGCGCGTCCCCGCCGACCTCGGCGGCGAAGGGCTCCTGGAGCACCTGCGGACCACCCCCGCCAGTGAGTACTTGGTGGTCGAGGAGGGCGGCGAGATCTACGGCGTGCTGTCCACCAGCGACGTGGAACGCGCCTTCATCGACGCGATGGCCCGTCACAGCCCCCCGGCGGGACCGCGGTCAACCGGGTGACCCGGCCTGGACTAGGCTGTCGTCCATGTCCGAACCGACCGGTGCAGCCCGCCGTCGCGGGCCCTTCCAGGTCGGGGACCAGGTCCAGCTCACCGATCCCAAGGGTCGCCACTACACGTTCACGCTCGAAGCGGGGAAGAGCTTCCACACCCACAAGGGAGCCTTCCCGCACGACGAGCTGATCGGCGCGCCCGAGGGCACCGTCGTCCGCACCACCGGAAACGTCGCCTACCTCGCGCTGCGCCCCCTGCTCCCCGACTACGTCCTGTCCATGCCACGCGGCGCCGCCGTGGTCTACCCCAAGGACGCGGGGCAGATCCTGGCCATGGCCGACATCTTCCCCGGCGCCCGCGTGGTGGAGGCCGGAGTCGGCTCCGGCTCCCTCAGCACCTTCCTGCTGCGCGCCATCGGCGACCAGGGCATGCTCCACTCCTACGAACGCCGCGCTGACTTCGCCGACATCGCCCGGGAGAACGTCACCCGGTACTTCGGCGGCCCGCACCCGGCCTGGTCGCTGACCGTCGGGGACCTCCAGGACCAGCTCTCGGACACCGACGTCGACCGCGTCATCCTCGACATGCTGGCGCCCTGGGAGTGCCTGGACGCCGTCTCCAAGGCCCTCGTACCCGGCGGCATCGTCTGCGCCTACGTCGCCACCACCACGCAGCTCGCCCGCACGGTGGAGTCGATCCGCGAGCACGGCACGTTCAACGAGCCGAGGGCCTGGGAGACCATGGTCCGCACCTGGCACGTGGAGGGCCTCGCCGTCCGCCCCGACCACCGGATGATCGGCCACACGGGCTTCCTCCTCACCGCCCGCCGCCTGGCCGACGGGGTCACCCCGCCGCTGCGCCGCAGGCGCCCGGCGCCCGGCGCCTACGGCGCGGACTACACCGGGCCCGGCTCGGGCTCAGGCGCCGGGAGCGGCGACGCGGCTGAGGACTGAGGGCCGGTCCGAAGGGACCCCCGCCGTTCCGGGGCGTTGTGAGATATGGCACGATGCCGACACCTGCTGTCGCGCAGGTCCCGCACCGTGTCATTTCTCACACCCCACCCTTCCCTGGAGACACTCGCGTGCAGCTCCCGGCAGGTCACGACCTTCCGCACACCCGCACCCGTACCGTCCACTGGCTCGTCACCGCGGCCTTCCTCGCCACCGTGACCGCGGTCGCCGCCCTCTGCCAGCCGTCCGACGCGACCGCGGAACCGGGCACGGTGGCCGCGCCCGCCGCCGACCCGCGCGGGGAGCCCCGTCCGGCACCCGATCCCGGGACCGTCGACTTCCCGCTGGACTGCGGATCGCTGGGCGTCGTCGTCACCGACCGGGCCACCCTGGACCTCGGCGGGGACGGATGGCCCGAGACCGTCGCGGCGGTCCGCTGCGACGCCGGCTCGGGCACGCCGCCGCACGGCCTGTATCTGCTCACGGGGTCCGGCGAGGACGGTGGCGGCGCCGAGGACGCGGCGGTCCTCGCGGAAACCCTGGTGGACCCGGCCGAGGGGATGACCGTCGACGGGCTGGAGACGGCTGGCGACGGCACGATCAGCGCGCGGCTCGTCGGCTACTCCTCGCCCGACGTGCCCCGGTGCTGCCCCGATCTGCGCCGCGACGTGAGCTGGGTCTGGCAGGACGGCCGCCTGGAACTGCGCCCCGCCCCGACCCCCAACAGCGTCTGACCCCACCGGCCGGGCCGGACGGGCTAATCGGCGTCCGGCCCGTAGACCTCGACCCGGTCGGAGACTCGCCGGACGTGGATGCACTCCCCGGGGCACTCCTTGACCGAGGCGGTCACGTCGGCCAGCAGCGGCAGCGGGACCGGGGCGGTCGCACCCGGCGCCGTCAGCAGGTCGGCCTCGGTGCCGGGCGCGGCCGGCGGCTTCACATAGGCGAGCCCGTCGATGTCCAGCTCGAACACTTCCGGGGCATACTGGGCACAGATCCCGTCCCCCGTGCAGAGATCCTGATCGATCCAGACCTCAAGCTCCTCGGCGGCTTCGCCCTGCGCGGTCATACGGCCTACCGTTCCTCGTGGGTGTGAACCAAAGAGAGCCATCCCTGGCGGGTGTTGACCGGTTACGACCATACAGCGGTCAGCTTTCCGACGGGAAAGCGTGGGTATTCCCCTGGCGTGAGGGAGTGCGCAAGGGTGAAGATCGGACACACCCCCGACCGTCTTTGTGATCTAGGGGTTTCGAACTGCACCGGTCCAGGTAGGGTCTGGAAGCGTCCAGCTCCCCTTGGAGGAGGTGAGGACCGTGGTATCCCAGAATGACGACAGCAACCGCGGCATCCGGCCCGGTCGGGGTTCCGACGACCCGGCCCGGCAGATTGCCGACCTTGAGCAGGAGATCACCGTCCTGCGGCGAAAGCTGGCCGACTCTCCGCGCCACACTCGGATTCTCGAGGAGCGGATCGTCGAGCTGCAGACCAATCTGGCGGGCGTCTCGGCGCAGAACGAGCGACTGGCCAGCACGCTGCGCGAGGCGCGTGACCAGATCGTCGCCCTGAAGGAGGAAGTCGACCGGCTCGCCCAGCCGCCTTCAGGCTTCGGTGTTTTCCTGTGTGCCAACGAGGACGGCACGGCCGACATCTTCACCGGTGGCCGCAAGCTCCGGGTGAACGTCAGTCCCGGCATCGAGACGGACGAGCTCCGGCGCGGCCAGGAAGTCATGCTCAACGAGGCGCTCAACGTGGTCGCCGCGATGGAGTTCGAGAGCGCCGGGGACATCGTCACCCTCAAGGAAGTCCTGGAGGACGGCGAGCGCGCCCTGGTGGTCGGCCACACCGACGAGGAGCGGGTGGTCAAGCTCGCCGATCCGCTCATGGACGTCACGCTGCGGGCCGGTGACGCGCTCCTGCTGGAGCCCCGCTCCGGGTATGTCTACGAGGTCGTGCCCAAGAGCGAGGTCGAGGAGCTCGTCCTCGAAGAGGTCCCCGACATCGACTACACGCAGATCGGCGGCCTCGGCGGCCAGATCGAGCTGATCCGGGACGCCGTCGAGCTCCCGTATCTGCACCCCGACCTGTTCCGCGAGCACGAGCTGCGCCCGCCCAAGGGCGTCCTCCTCTACGGCCCGCCCGGCTGCGGCAAGACGCTGATCGCCAAGGCCGTCGCCAATTCGCTGGCCAAGAAGGTCGCGGAGGTCACCGGCAAGCCCGCGGGGAAGAGCTTCTTCCTCAACATCAAGGGCCCCGAGCTGCTGAACAAGTACGTCGGCGAGACCGAGCGGCACATCCGTCTGGTCTTCCAGCGGGCCCGTGAGAAGGCCAGCGAGGGCACACCCGTCATCGTCTTCTTCGACGAGATGGACTCCCTCTTCCGCACCCGCGGCTCGGGCGTCAGCTCGGACGTGGAGAACACCATCGTCCCGCAGCTCCTCTCCGAGATCGACGGCGTGGAGGGCCTGGAGAACGTCATCGTCATCGGTGCCTCGAACCGCGAGGACATGATCGACCCGGCGATCCTGCGCCCGGGCCGGCTCGACGTGAAGATCAAGATCGAGCGCCCGGACGCGGAGGCCGCGCGCGACATCTTCTCCAAGTACCTCACCCCGACGCTCCCCCTCCACGCGGAAGACCTGTCGGAGCACAACGGCAACCGTGACGCGACGGTCGGGGGCATGATCCAGACCGTCGTGGAGCAGATGTACGCCGAGACGGAGGAGAACCGCTTCCTGGAGGTCACCTACGCCAACGGTGACAAGGAGATCCTGTACTTCAAGGACTTCAACTCCGGCGCCATGATCCAGAACATCGTGGACCGGGCCAAGAAGATGGCCATCAAGGATTTCCTGGACCACGACCAGAAGGGTCTGCGCGTCTCCCACCTGCTCGCCGCGTGCGTCGACGAGTTCAAGGAGAACGAGGACCTGCCCAACACGACCAACCCGGACGACTGGGCCCGCATCTCCGGCAAGAAGGGCGAGCGGATCGTCTTCATCCGCACGCTCGTCACCGGCAAGCAGGGCGGCGACACCGGACGGTCCATCGACACGGTGGCGAACACCGGACAGTACCTGTAGCGCACACAGCGTCCGGCTGCGGGGCCCGCGAGGCGGCCCCGCAGCCGGGCGTTTTCCCTGACAGTCCCAAAGGAAACCCGCAGTGACCTCCGCAGCGCAGCCCGTGTCCCCTAGGCTCGTAACCGGCGGCGGCACGGTGGAGGGTCGCCGCCGGCCAAGGAGGGCTTCATGACTGTACGGCGAGTGATGGGCATCGAGACCGAGTACGGCGTCTCCGTTCCGGGCCACCCGAACGCCAACGCCATGCTCACCTCCTCCCAGGTCGTGAACGCGTACGCGGCGGCCATGCACCGTGCCAGGCGCGCCCGGTGGGACTTCGAGGAGGAGAACCCGCGCCGCGACGCCCGCGGCTTCGACCTGGCCCGGGACAACGCCGACGCCAGCCAGCTCACGGACGAGGACATCGGCCTGGCGAACGTCATCCTGACCAACGGCGCCCGGCTCTACGTCGACCACGCGCACCCCGAGTACAGCGCCCCCGAGACGACCAGTCCGATGGACGCCCTGCTGTGGGACAAGGCCGGCGAGCGGATCATGGCCGAGGCCGCCCGGCGGGCCGCCGAGGTCCCGGGCGCGCAGCCGATCCACCTCTACAAGAACAACACCGACAACAAGGGCGCCTCCTACGGCACGCACGAGAACTACCTGATGAAGCGGGAGACCCCCTTCTCGGAGATCGTGCGCCACCTGACGCCGTTCTTCGTCTCCCGCCAGGTCGTCTGCGGCGCGGGCCGGGTCGGGATCGGCCAGGACGGCGGCGAGCACGGCTTCCAGCTCAGCCAGCGCGCGGACTACTTCGAGGTCGAGGTCGGCCTGGAGACGACCCTCAAGCGGCCCATCATCAACACGCGGGACGAGCCGCACGCCGACGCCGAGCGCTACCGCCGGCTCCATGTGATCATCGGCGACGCCAACCTCGCCGAGATCTCCACCTACCTCAAGCTGGGCACCACCGCGCTGGTCCTGTCGATGATCGAGGACGGCTTCATCGCCGTGGACCTGGCCGTCGACCAGCCGGTGCGCACCCTGCACCGGGTCAGCCACGACCCGGGCCTCAAGGAGCTGGTCACGCTCCGCAGCGGCCGGACACTGACCGCCGTCCAGCTCCAGATGGAGTACTACGAGCTGGCCCACAAGTACGTCGAGGAGCGCTGGGGCGCGGACGCCGACCCGCAGACCGTGGACGTGCTCACCCGCTGGGAGGACGTGCTCACCCGCCTGGAGCGGGATCCGATGAGCCTGTCCCGGGAGCTGGACTGGGTGGCCAAGCGCGAGCTGATGGAGGGCTACCGCCGCCGGGACGGCCTGGACTGGGACGCCGCGCGCCTCCACCTGGTGGATCTCCAGTACGCCGACGTCCGCCCCGACAAGGGCCTGTACAACCGTCTCGCGGCCCGGGGCCGGATGGTCCGGCTGCTGTCCGAGGAGGACGTCCTGCACGCGCGGAGCGAGCCGCCGGAGGACACCAGGGCCTACTTCCGCGGGCGCTGCCTGGAGCAGTACGCGGACGACGTGGCCGCCGCGTCCTGGGACTCGGTGATCTTCGACCTGCCGGGCCGCGACTCGCTCCAGCGGGTGCCCACGATGGACCCGCTGCGCGGGACGCGGGAGCACGTCAAGGACCTGCTGGACCGCTGCGCCACCGCGGAGGAGCTGGTCCGGGCGCTGTCCGGCGGCTGATTTCCCCCCGATCCGGGAATCATGGAGGTGGTCCCCGGACGTTGTAACCACGAAAGGCCGATGTCAGCCCCGGCTAGTAGGGTCTGATCTTGTCACGTCGAACTGAGCATGGGGTGAGGGAGATGGCGACCAAGGACACCGGCGGCGGCCAGCAGAGGGCGTCGCGCACGAGCGAAGAGACCGAGGAGCAGACCCAGGACGCCGAGGTCTCGGAGGACCTCAAGGAGCGGCAGGAAGCCCTGACCGACGATGTGGACTCCGTCCTGGACGAGATCGACGAGGTTCTCGAGTCGAACGCGGAGGACTTCGTCCGCAGCTTCGTCCAGAAGGGCGGCCAGTAGTCCCGGCCGTCGGGCCGCTCCGCGACCCGTGTGGATCATCGCCATGTGACGGGTAGGGTCCATTCGCATACGCCGCCGCTGCCCCGGCCGCACCACCGGACCGGGGCAGCGGACCGTTTCTCCTACCTGGAAGGAATCCTGTGGCAGCCAACTCGCACGATCAGGGGCGCCTCCCGGCGGCCTTCCTGCGGCCGGGGTCCTCCTCGTTCCTCGACTTCCTGTCCGACTACGCGCCGGAGCGGCTCCCCGGCGCCCGTGCGCTGCCGCCGATCGAGGGCTCGTTCGAGACCGTGCACGGCACCACCATCGTGGCGGCCACCTTCGCCGGCGGTGTCGTGCTGGCGGGTGACCGCAGGGCCACCATGGGCAACATGATCGCCCAGCGCGACGTGGAGAAGGTCTTCCCCGCCGACGAGTTCTCCGCGGTCGGCATCGCCGGCACCGCGGGGCTGGCGGTCGAGCTGGTGAAGCTGTTCCAGTTGGAGCTGGAGCACTTCGAGAAGGTCGAGGGCCACGTGCTCTCCCTGGAGGGCAAGGCGAACCGGCTCTCCACCATGATCCGGGGGAACCTGGGGATGGCCATGCAGGGCCTCGCCGTGGTCCCGATGTTCGCGGGGTACGACCTGGAGCGCGAGAAGGGCCGGATCTTCTCCTACGACGTGACCGGCGGTCGCTCCGAGGAGCTGGGCTTCGCCGCCGTCGGCTCCGGCTCGATCTTCGCGCGCGGCGCGCTGAAGAAGCTGCACCGCCCCGACCTCACCGAGCAGCAGACGGCCACGGCCGTCGTCCAGGCGCTGTACGACGCGGCCGACGACGACTCCGCCACCGGCGGACCCGATCTCGCCCGGCGGATCTTCCCCATCGTCACGGTGATCACCGAGGATGGGTTCCGCAGGCTCACCGAGGCCGAGGTCTCCGAGATCGCCAGGACCGTGCACGAGGGCCGTCTCCAACTGCCCAACGGGCCGCAGGCCCCGGTTCTGTAGATTCCGGTGCGGTAGAGCTGAAGACTTCTGACGGACAGGAAGGGACGAGTAGCCGGTGTCGACGCCGTTCTATGTCTCACCCCAGCAGGCCATGGCCGACCGCGCCGAGTACGCCCGCAAGGGCATCGCGCGCGGGCGGAGCCTGGTCGTGCTGCAGTACGCCGACGGCATCGTGTTCGTCGCCGAGAACCCCTCGCGCGCGCTGCACAAGGTGAGCGAGATCTATGACCGGATCGCCTTCGCGGCGACGGGCAAGTACAACGAGTACGAGAGCCTCCGCATCGGCGGCACCCGTTACGCCGACCTGCGCGGATACACCTATGACCGCGAGGACGTGACCGCCCGCGGGCTGGCCAACCTCTACGCCCAGACGCTCGGCAACATCTTCTCCAGCGCCGCCGAGAAGCCGTACGAGGTGGAGCTGCTGGTGGCCGAGGTCGGTGAGACGCCGGCGGACGACGAGATCTACCGGCTGCCGCACGACGGCTCGATCATCGACGAGCACGGCTCGGTCGCCGTGGGCGGCAACTCCGACCAGATCGGCAGTTACCTGAGCCAGCGTCACCGCGACGACATGGACCTGGGCGAGGCCCTGCGGCTGGCCGTCGAGTCCCTGACCCGGGACAGCAACGGCGGCGGCGAGCGGGAGCTGACGGCCGACCAGCTGGAGGTCGCGGTGCTGGACCGGACGCGCCCGCAGCAGCGGAAGTTCAAGCGGCTGCCGAGCCGTCAGCTCGCCCGCCTGCTGGAGGCGGGCGGCGAGTCGGCCCCGGCCGACGAGCAGGAGTGAGACGGCGCCACGACGCGTGACGGTGGGGGTGCCCGGACCACGGTCCGGGCACCCCCACCGCCGTCGTCAGGGGCCGGTGGGCGGCGCCGTCGAGCCCCGGCGGCTGAGGGTCACCGGGAGGACCGTCGTGCCGGCGGGGCCGCCGGCCAGGGCGGGGAGCAGGGCGCGCATCCCCGTGGCGCCGAGCTCCTCGGCGGGGAGCGCCACCGTGGTCAGCTCGGGCTCGACGGCCGTCGCCACGGTCAGGTCGTCGAAGCCCGTCACCGAGACGTCCTCCGGCACCCGGAGCCCGAGGCGCCGGACCGCCTTGCAGGCGCCGACGGCCAGCATGTCGTCGTCGCACACCAGGGCCGTGGGCCGGTGCGGACCCGTCGCCTCCAGGACGCGGGTCGCCGCGGCCAGGCCGCCCGCCACGGCGATCGGCGCCCGTTCGGTCCGCACGAGCCGCGCGCCGGGCACCGAGGCCAGTTCCCCGGCGAGCACCCGGGCCCGCACCCGGAACGTCCAGGAGTCCACGTCCGCCGCGATGTGCGCGAAGCGGCGGTGTCCGAGACCGAGCAGATGGGCGGCGACCAGCCGCATCCCGGCGGCGATGTCGGGGTTGACGGTGGCGGACGCGGTGCCGTGCGGCTCGCTGTCCAGCATGACCAGCGGCAGCCCGCCCTCGCGCAGCGCGGCGAGCGCCTCGACGGCCATGGAGGACGCCAGCACGCCGTCGAGCGTGGCGCTCGCCGAGGCGAACGGGTCGCGGGCCGGGCCGACGCCCTCGGGCGAGGGGTAGAGCACCACCCCGACGTCCTCCCCGGCGGCCACCCGGACGGCCCCGGCGTGCATCCGGGCGAAGAACTCGTTGGTCAGCGACGGCACCACCACCAGGACCGTGCGGCTGCGGCCGAGCCGCAGGCTGCGGGCGGCCAGGTTCGGCCGGTACCCCAGCTCCCGCGCGGCGGCCCGGACCGCCTCGGCCCGGGCCGGGGAGACCCGGCCCCGCCACCGGTCGCCGAGCACGAGCGAGACCGTCGCCTGGGACACCCCGGCGTGCTGGGCCACGTCCCGGCTGGTGGGCCTCGACGGGATCGCGTCGCTCACTTCTGCCTGCCTGCCGCCTGGACGAGTCTGCCGGGATCCGGCCATCGTACGTACACTGGTCAGGTTATACGTAACACTTCATTCGAACACGGGCGGGGAGTGAGGCATGGCCACGGGGTACCTGGAGCTGCTGCGGGAGCGTCACGTGCTGCGGCTGCTGACCGGCACGCTGGTCGGCCGTCTGCCGAACGCGACCGCGCCGCTGGCCATCGTCCTGTTCGCCCGGGCGGAGGGCGGCGGCTACTCCCTGGCCGGGGCGCTCGCCGCTGTCTACGGGCTGGCCACCGCAGTCGGCCAGCCGCTGCTGGGGCGCCTGGTCGACCGGCACGGGCAGCTCCCGGTGATGCTGCCCGCCGCCGCCCTCTCGGCACTGGCCATGGCCCTGTTCGCCCTCGTGGGCACCGGATCGCTGCCGCTGGCGGCCGGGGCCATCCTGGTCGCCGGCGTGGCCACACCGCCGCTGGAGGGCGGTCTGCGGGCCTTGTGGCCCGGCGTGCTGGACCGCGCCGACCGGGTGCACCGCGCCTACGCGCTGGACGCGGTGGCGCAGGAGGTCATGTTCGCCGGGGGGCCGCTGGTCGTGATGCTGCTGGTCGCCGTCCACTCGGAGGCCGCCGCCCTGCTGGTGATCAACGTGCTCGGCCTGTTCGGCGCGCTGTCCGTCGTCGTCTCCGGCCCGTCCCGCCGCTGGCGCGGCGCCGCCCGTGACGCGCACTGGCTCGGCGCCCTCCGCTCGCCCGGCCTGCTCGCCCTGCTCGGCTGCTTCTTCTTCGTCGGCGCGGCCCTGGGCGCGATCTCCGTGGCCTCGGTGGCCTACGCGGAGCGCCGGGGCGACGAGATCGTGGCCAGTTATCTGCTCTCCGCGCTGGGCGCCGGAGCCCTGGTCGGCGGCCTCTGGTACGGCGCGCGGCACTGGGGCGGGGAGCCGGAACGGCGGCTGAGGGTGCTGGTGGCCGCCCTGGCCGCCTGCTACCTGCCGCTGGCGACGACGCCCGGCTCCCCGCTCGTGATGTCGCTGCTCGCCTGGGTCTCCGGGCTGTTCCTGGCGCCCGCCCTGGCGTGCGCCTTCGTGGTCATCGACCGGCACGCGCCCGTCGGCACCGTCACCGAGGCGTTCTCCTGGCTGGTGACCACGTTCGGGGTCGGCGCCGCCGCGGGCACCGCCGCCGTGGGCCCGGCCGTGGGGTGGGGGCGGGATCCGGCCGGTTTCGCCGTGGCCGGGCTCGGCGGCCTGCTCGCCGCGCTGGTGCTGATCGTGACCCGGCGTGTTCTCGCCGCTCCGGGGGGCTCCTCCGGCGGGGAGGCGGAATCGCGAATTGATCGAAACGCCGCGGTCGGACCCGGTTTCAGAACCGGGCATCAGGCGTAATGTTCACTCATGGATCGCCGAATCTTCGGGCTGGAGAACGAGTACGGCGTCACCTGCACGTTCCGCGGTCAGCGACGGCTGTCCCCGGACGAAGTGGCGCGGTACCTCTTCCGCCGAGTCGTGTCATGGGGTCGCAGCAGCAACGTGTTCCTGCGCAACGGCGCCCGGCTTTATCTGGACGTCGGCTCGCACCCCGAATACGCGACGCCCGAGTGTGACAACGTCACGGAGCTCATCACCCACGACAAGGCTGGTGAGCGCATTCTCGAGGGCCTGCTCGTCGACGCCGAGCGCAGGCTCCACGAGGAGGGCATCGCCGGCGACGTCTACCTGTTCAAGAACAACACCGACTCCGCGGGCAACTCGTACGGCTGCCACGAGAACTATCTCGTGGCCCGGCACGGCGAATTCTCCCGTCTCGCGGATGTGCTCATCCCGTTCCTCGTCACCCGCCAAATGATCTGCGGCGCCGGAAAGGTCCTCCAGACCCCGCGCGGCGCGGTCTTCTGCGTCAGCCAGCGCGCCGAGCACATCTGGGAGGGCGTGAGCTCCGCGACCACCCGCTCGCGCCCCATCATCAACACCCGTGACGAGCCGCACGCCGACGCGGAGCGGTACCGCAGGCTGCACGTCATCGTCGGCGACTCGAACATGTCGGAGACGACCATGCTGCTCAAGGTCGGCGCCACCGACCTGGTGCTGCGCATGATCGAGGCCGGCACGGTCATGCGCGACCTCACCCTGGAGAACCCGATCCGGGCCATCCGCGAGGTCAGCCACGACATCACCGGCCAGCGCAAGGTGCGGCTCGCCACCGGGCGGGAGGCGTCGGCGCTGGAGATCCAGCAGGAGTACTTCGACAAGGCACTCGACTTCTGCGAGCGCCGGGGCATGCGCACCGGGGTCACCGAGCAGGTGCTGGAGCTGTGGGGCCGGGCGCTGGAGTCCATCCGCGCCCAGGAGCTGGACAAGATCAACACCGAGATCGACTGGGTCATGAAGTACCAGCTCATCGAGCGGTACCGGGCCAAGCACAACCTGACGATGTCGCACCCGCGCGTCGCGCAGATAGACCTCGCGTACCACGACATCCACCGCCGCCGGGGGCTGTACTACCTGCTGGAGCGCAAGGGCCAGGCCCAGCGGGTGTGCAACGACCTGAAGATCTTCCAGGGCAAGTCGGTCCCGCCCCAGACCACGCGGGCCAGGCTCCGGGGCGACTTCATCCGCCGGGCGCAGGAGCAGCGGCGGGACTTCACCGTGGACTGGGTGCACCTGAAGCTGAACGACCAGGCGCAGCGCACCGTGCTGTGCAAGGACCCGTTCCGGTCGGTGGACGAGCGCGTGGAGAAGCTGATCGCCGGCATGTGACGGGCGGTCCGGGTGAAGCCGCCCGCCGTGCGGGGCGGCGGAGGCCGTAGGGTGGGGCGGGACCAGCGGGGTCCCGCCCCGGCCGTGCCTACCGCCAAGTTGGACTGATGATCCTCACCAAACGAGCGCGCCGCATCGTCGCGGTGCTGGCCGTACCCGCCTTCCTCGCGGGGGCCGCCGCCTGTGGTTCCGACGACTCCTCCTCCCCACCGTCCGGCGAGCCGGTCGCCTCCGTCTCGGGTGAACTCGGCGAGCAGCCGGAGATCACGGTCGAGGAGGACGCCGAGTTCGGTGAGGAGACCGTCACCGAGGTCGTCACCGAGGGCGACGGCGCGAAGGTGGCCGAGGGGGACTTCGTCCGCCTCGGCGTCGTCGGCCGTATCGCCAACGCCGATCTGGAACTGGTCAACACCTGGGCCGCCGAGGGCGCGGGCGCCGACGCCCCGCCCACGCAGTACGTGGTGCAGCCGGGTGTCGAGTCGTCGCTGCCGCAGAGCGCGACCGAGTCCCTGGTCGGCAAGAAGGTCGGCAGCCGGATCCTCGTCGAGGGCCGGGTCAGCGAGATGCTGGGCGCGGGGGCCGAGGACGCGGGCATCCCCGGGGACGACGGCGTGATCTGGGTCTTCGACATCGCGGCCACGGCCGCCATCGACCCGCAGGGCTCGGCCGAGGGCGAGCAGGCGGCGGCCGAGGAGGGCCTGCCCGAGGGGGCGGCGCCCGCCGAGGAGCCGGCCACGATCACCATCCCCGAGGACCAGGACCCGCCGGCGGAGCTCCAGGAGCAGGTGCTCATCGAGGGCGACGGCGCCGAGGTCGAGGCCGGCCAGGGCCTGGTCGCCCAGTACACCGGCGTCCTGTGGGACGGCGGCGAGAAGTTCGACTCCTCGTGGGACCGGGGCGCGGCCTCCGGCTTCCAGATCGGCACCGGCTCGGTCATCGCGGGCTGGGACCAGGCGCTGGTCGGCAAGCACGTGGGCGACCGGGTGCTGATGGTCATCCCGCCCGACCTGGCCTACGGCGCCGAGGGGAACAGCGGCATCCCCGGCGACGCCACCCTGGTCTTCGTCGTCGACATCGTCGGCACGGTCTAACGGCCGCCCCTCGGCGGCCCGTCACACAGCGACAGTCGTAGGAGAGTTTCCCGTGAGCATCGACAAGCCCGAGATCGACTTCCCCGGTGGCGAGCCCCCGGCCGATCTGGAGATCAAGGACATCTGGGAGGGCGAGGGCCCGGCCGCCGAGGCGGGCGCCCAGGTCTCCGTGCACTACGTCGGCGTCGCCTTCAGCACCGGCGAGGAGTTCGACGCGAGCTGGAACCGGGGCACCCCGCTCCGCTTCCAGCTCGGCGCCGGCCAGGTCATCCCCGGCTGGGACCGCGGCGTGCAGGGCATGCGGGTCGGCGGCCGGCGGCAGCTCACCATCCCCCCGCACCTGGCGTACGGGGACGCGGGAGCCGGTGGCGGCCGGATCAAGCCGGGCGAGACCCTGATCTTCGTCTGCGATCTGGTCTCGGCCTGATCCGGACAGGCGGTACGGTGGGCCCATCCCCTGCGGGATGGGCCCACCGCGTTCGCGCAGCGGGGAGTTGAGGAGGGAGGGCGACGCGCCGATGGCGATTGCCAAGGCCGAGCGGCTGATGAATCTTGCCCTGTGCCTGCTGGGCACGGGCCGCCCCCTGAGCAAGCGGGAGCTGCGGACCTCCATCGAGGCGTACATCGAGGTCGCCTCCGAGGACGCGTTCAACCGGATGTTCGAGCGCGACAAGGACGACCTGCGCGAGCTGGGCATGATCATCGAGACCGTCGAGAGCCTCGACGGCGATGTCGGCTATGTCGCGCGCCGTGACCGCAATCAGCTTCCGCCCGTCACCCTCGACGCCGAGGAGGCCGCCGCGCTCGGCGTGGCCGCCCGTGTCTGGCAGCAGGCCAGGCTCGCCGGGGCCGCCAGCGGCGCTCTGCAGAAGCTGCGGGCGGCCGGCATGCCGCTGGCCGAGGAGGAGCGGGAGACCTACAGCGCGCTGGAGCCGCGGGTGCCCGCGGGCGAGGCGGCGTTCGAGCCCCTGATGATCGCCTGCCGCGACCGGCGGCCCGTCACGTTCGCCTACCGCAAGGGCAACGCGGTCCGTGCCGACACCCGGCAGGTCGAGCCGTGGGCCCTGGAGTGCTGGCGCGGCCACTGGTACCTGGCGGGGTTCGACCGCGACCGGGGCGCCGCGCGTGTGTTCCGGCTCTCCCGGATCGTCGGCCGTGTCCGGTCGCGCTCCGGCGCCTTCACCACCGAGGTCCCCGGCCAGGTCGCGGTCCGCGAGAGCGTCGCGCGCTGGGCGGGGGAGCACGCCACGGGCCAGGCGCGGATCAGGCTGCGGGCGGGCTCCGGGTATCCGCTGCGCGCCCGCGCGGCCCGGATCTCCGCCGTGGACGCCGACTGGGACGAGCTGGAGATCCCCTACGGGCACGGACTCGACGCCTGGCTCGCCGAGTTCGGCCCGGACGTCGTGGTGCTGGAGCCCGCCGAGCTGCGGGCGGACGTGGTGGACCGGCTGCGCGCGGTCGCCAAGGGCTGAGCGGGACGCGCGGGGACGCGGGGACACCAGGGGAGAGGAAGGAGAGGAGCGGACATGGCGACCACCGCCATCGACAGGACCCGGCGGATGCTGTCGCTCGTGACCTATCTGCGCGAGCGCCCCGGCGCCCGCGTCGACGAGGTGGCGCGCGCCTTCGGGATCTCGGAGGACGAGCTGATCTCCGACCTCAACGTGCTGCCCATGTGCGGCACCAGCTTCCGCGGCGGCGACCTGCTCGACATCGACACCGACGGCGAGCACATCTGGTGGCACAACGCGGACGCCGTCGGCTCCGGCACCGGCCAGCCGCTGCGGCTCGCCGCCGACGAGGCGACGGCCCTGCTGGTCGCCGCCCGCGCCGTCGCGACGCTGCCCGGGCTGCGGGACGGCGACAAGGACGCGCTGCTGCGCGCCACGGCCAAGCTGGAGGCGGCGGCCGGGGAGAGCGCCGGCGCCAGCTCCCGGCTGTCGGTCACCTTCGAGGCCGAGGGCGGCGTCTTCGCCGTCGTGGACCGGGCGATCACCGAGCGCCGCAGGCTCCTCATCCGCTACTACTCGCCGGGCCGCGACGAGCTGACCGACCGGGAGATCGACCCGATCCGGCTCTTCGCGCTCGGCCACACCTATGTCGAGGCGTGGTGCCGCAGGACCGAGGCGCGGCGCACGTTCCGGCTGGACCGGGTGGCCCGCATCGAGCTGCTGGACACCCCGGCCGACCCGCCGCCCGTCGAGCCCAGGGACCTGAGCGAGGGGCTGGTGCAGCCCGCGCCCTCCGATCCTGAGGTGGTGATCGAGGTCGGGCCGGGCGGCCGGTGGGTCGCCGAGTACTATCCGCACGACACGGCCGAGGAGCTGCCCGACGGCGGGCTGCGGGTCACGCTGCGGACCCCTGACCCGGCCACGTTGCGCCGGCTGGCGCTGCGGCTCGGCGGGGACGGCAGGATCGTCTCGCCGCCGGAGCTGGCGGACAGCGCCCGGGCGGCGGCCCGCGCCGCCCTGGACCTGTACGAGGAGACCCCGTAGCGATGTTCTGGCCCATGTTCCAGCTCACGCTCGCGTTCTGCGGAGTCGCGGTCCTCGCGGTTCTGGCGGTGCGCGTCGGCATCGAGGTCCGCCGGTTCGCGCGGGCCGTGGGCGACAGCGCCGAGCGGATCAGCCGGGCCGTCGACGAACTCGAACGGTCCGCCGCGCCGCTGGCCGCCCGGGGCGGCGCGGCCGGCCGGATGTATGTCATGAACAGCGCCGACGGCCCGGACAGCGGGACGGGACCGGACGGCCGCGGAGAATAGGCGGACGTCCGGGCATTGCCCGTTGTTCACCGGCGGGAGTTAAAATTGCGGCTCGTGCCACCGGCCGGAAAACATCCGGGGGCCGGCACGGCGGACAGATCTCTCCCGATCAGAAGTGGACGGACGATATGGGCTCGCTTTCCGCATGGCACATCCTCCTCGTGGCCCTTGTCGTCGTGGTCGTCTTCGGCTCCAAGCGCCTGCCGGACACCGCCCGCGCGCTCGGCAAGTCCATGCGGATCCTCAAGAGCGAGACATCCGCGATGAAGGGCGACCAGCCCCCCGCCGGCGCGGACGG
Organism: Streptomyces specialis; assembly: GCF_001493375.1. Taxonomy (GTDB): domain Bacteria; phylum Actinomycetota; class Actinomycetes; order Streptomycetales; family Streptomycetaceae; genus Streptomyces; species Streptomyces specialis. The sequence continues at coordinate 284,520 of NZ_LN929893.1, read as the reverse complement.
CGCCGCGCCGGGCACCGCGCCCAGGACCATCCAGTCCGCCCCGGGTGACACGGCCGCCGCGCGCCCGGTGGACGAGCCCAGGGGCACGACGCAGGGCTGACGTACTGTCGACCCAGCAGTGAGAGCGGGTGGCCGGCGTGGTGCCGGCCCCCCTACGAGATGAGGACGTGGGGTGCCGAAGGCCACGCGCAAGAAGGAGAAGGACCCCGAGGGGCGGATGCCTCTCACCGAGCATCTTCGGGAGCTGCGCAACCGGCTCGGGGTGTCGATGGCGGCGATCCTGGCGATCACGATCATCGCGTTGTTCTTCGCCCAGGACATCATGGATGTCCTCACCGAGCCGCTTCCCGAGTGCGACGAGGTCAACGACACCGACAGCGCCATCGACCGGTGCGCCCGGCTCACGCAGAACGGCCTGACCGCGCCGTTCGCCACCTTCTTCAGGGTCTCCCTGCTGGTCGGTCTGATCGCGTCCTCGCCGGTGTGGCTGTACCAGTTCTGGGCGTTCATCGCGCCCGGACTGCACAAGCACGAGAAGAAGTACACCAGCGCCGTCGTCGGGTTCGGCGTGCCGCTGTTCCTCACCGGGGTCTACTTCGCGTACTGGCTGCTGCCGCGTGCCATCCCCGTGCTGCTGAGCTTCAGCGCCGAGGGCGCGGAGAATCTCGTCACCGTCGAGGAGCTGCTGGACCTCACCGTCCGCATGGCTCTGGCCTTCGGCCTGTCCTTCGAGCTGCCGCTGGTGCTCGTCATGCTGAACTTCGGCGGCGTGCTCTCCGGGCAGCGGATGCTGAGCTGGTGGCGCTGGATGGTGGTCGGCATCGCCGTCTTCGCCGCCGCGATCACCCCGACCGACCTGCTGTCGATGGTCGCGCTCCAGGTGCCCGTCACCGGGCTGTATTTCCTGGCCTGCGTCATCGCCCTCCTCAACGACCGGCGCAGGCGGAGTGCCGATCCGGACGCGGAGCTGAGCGACGACGAGGCGTCCTCGCTGGACCTCACCCCGGCCACCCTGGAGCCGGTGGAGCGGGTCGGTGCCCCGTCGCCGGACGACGGCCCGTCGCACGTCAACGGCTACGACGACGCGACGTGACCGGCGGGACCGCGGGTGAGCGGTGAGCGGTGAGATAACCCTGCTCGTCAATCCGGCGGCGGGCCGGGGCCGCGGTGGTCGTGCCGCCCGGCCCGCCGCCCGGGTGCTGCGGGAGGCCGGGTTCCGGGTCCGGAGCGTCGTCGGCCAGGACGCGCCCGACGCGCTGCGGCGGGCCGAGGCGGCGGTGGCCCGGGGGCCCGGGGCCGTGGTCGCGGTCGGCGGCGACGGGCTGGTCTCCCTGGCCCTGCGCGCGGTCGCGGGCACCGCCACGCCGCTGGGCATCGTCGCCGCCGGCACGGGGAACGACACGGCGCGCGCCTGCGGGCTGCCCACCCGGGACCCGGGTGCCGCCGCGTCTCCCCCGACCTGTCTCTCATACCCATCTGACGCCCTGGCCGAACAGGAGAGCGCTAGTTTCCGAGGCTGCACGGCACTTCACAAGATAAACACGTGGCATTCACACCTCGCTTAAATGCACGCCTTAAAGCATGTGAAATCGTAAAGTAAGTTGTACGGGGAAGGATGATAATATTGAAATGGGTATTGATGGGAGAATAAGAAGCGTAAAAGAGACAATCATCGTGATCGGCAGCGGCCGATGGGGAGAAGAGAGAGGGGCGGGTGGGGGACGCGTGGTTCGGCAGCGTGCTGGCGTCCGGCTTCGACTCCCGGGTCACCGACCGGGGCAACCGGATGCGGTGGCCGCGCGGCCCCCGGCGCTACGACGTGGCGATGGTCGCCGAGCTGGCCGCGCTGCGGCCGGTGCCCTTCCGGCTCCGGCTCGACGGCGGCCCGTGGCGGGAGACCGACGCGACCCTGGTCGCGGTGGGCAACGCGGCGAGCTACGGCGGCGGCATGCGGATCTGCGCGGGCGCCCGGGTGGACGACGGCCTGTTCACGGTCACCGTGGTCGGCGAGGTCAGCAGGACCACGCTGCTGCGCGTCTTCCCCCGCGTGTACCGGGGGACCCACCTGGACCACCCGGCGGTGTCCGTGTCCGAGGCGGCCCGGGTGGAGATCGACGCCCCCGGCGTCACCGGGTACGCCGACGGTGAACCCCTGGGACCGCTGCCGCTCACCGCCGTGTGCGTGCCCGGCGCGGTGCGGCTGCTGGCGCCGGGCGGCCAGTGAAAGTTCACGTCTCCGTCCGGGGCGGGGCCGGTAGGCTCGTAGGCACAATGACCGACCACATGAGCCCCGCGGAGCGCTACTCCGCCGCCCGGCGCCGCGCCGCCGAGCAGGCCACCGCGCTCGCCCCGTTCCGCGAGTTGTACGACTTCGGGCTGGATCCGTTCCAGATCGAGGCGTGCCAGGCCCTGGAGGCCGGCAAGGGCGTCCTGGTCGCGGCGCCCACCGGCTCGGGCAAGACGATCGTCGGGGAGTTCGCCGTCCATCTCGCCCTCCAGCAGGGCCGGAAGTGTTTCTACACGACGCCGATCAAGGCGCTGTCGAACCAGAAGTTCACCGATCTGGTCAAGCGGTACGGCGCCGACCGCGTCGGTCTGCTCACCGGCGACAACAGTGTCAACGGCGACGCCCCCGTCATCGTGATGACCACCGAGGTCCTGCGGAACATGCTGTACGCGGGTTCCCGGGCGCTGGACGGCCTCGGCTACGTGGTCATGGACGAGGTGCACTACCTCTCCGACCGCTTCCGCGGCGCGGTGTGGGAGGAGGTCATCATCCACCTCCCCGAGTCCGTCACCCTGGTCTCGCTGTCGGCCACGGTCTCCAACGCCGAGGAGTTCGGCGACTGGCTGGACACCGTCCGCGGCGACACCCAGGTCATCGTCTCCGAGCACCGCCCGGTGCCGCTGTGGCAGCACGTGCTGGCCGGGCGCCGGCTGTACGACCTGTTCGAGGAGTCGGGCGAGAAGCGGGAGGTCAATCCGGACCTGCTGCGCATGGCCCGGATGGAGAACACCCGCCCGTGGACCGCCCGCGACCGGTACCGGGACGGCCGCGACCGCAAGCGCGCCGCCGACCGGGAGCGCGAGCGGCGGCAGCGCGCCCGCGCCTACCCGCCCAGCCGCGTCGAGGGCATCGACCGGCTGGACGCCGAGGGCCTGCTGCCCGCGATCACCTTCATCTTCAGCCGGGCGGGCTGCGAGGCGGCCGTCCAGCAGTGCCTGCACGCGGGTCTGCGGCTGAACGACGCGGCGGCCCGCACCCGGGTGCGGGAGATCGTGGAGCGGCGCACGGCCTCCATCCCCGACGAGGACCTGCACGTCCTGGGGTACTTCGAGTGGCTGGAGGGCCTGGAGCGGGGCATCGCCGCGCACCACGCCGGGATGCTGCCGACGTTCAAGGAGATCGTCGAGGAGCTGTTCGTCCGGGGGCTGGTCAAGGCGGTCTTCGCCACCGAGACCCTGGCCCTGGGCATCAACATGCCGGCCCGTTCCGTGGTCCTGGAGAAGCTCGTCAAGTGGAACGGCGAGCAGCACGCGGACATCACGCCCGGCGAGTACACGCAGCTCACCGGCCGCGCCGGGCGGCGCGGCATCGACATCGAGGGCCACGCGGTGGTGCTGTGGCAGCGCGGCATGGACCCGGCGGCCCTGGCCGGGCTGGCCGGGGCGCGGACCTATCCGCTGCGGTCGTCGTTCAAGCCGTCGTACAACATGGCGGTCAACCTGGTGTCGCAGTTCGGGCGGCACCGGTCGCGGGAGCTGCTGGAGACGTCGTTCGCGCAGTTCCAGGCGGACCGCTCGGTGGTGGGCATCTCGCGGCAGGTGCAGCGCAACGAGACCGGGCTCGCCGGGTACCGGGAGGCGATGACCTGCCACCTGGGGGACTTCGAGGAGTACGCGCGGCTGCGCCGTGACCTCAAGGACCGGGAGACCGAGCTGGCGCGGCAGGGCGTGGCGCAGCGCCGGGCCGCCGCGCACACGTCGCTGGAGCAGCTCAGGCCGGGCGACATCATCCACGTGCCGACCGGCAAGTACGCCGGGCTGGCCCTGGTCCTGGACCCGGGCATGCCCGCCGGGCGCAGCGCGGGGCACCGGGGGTTCGACCACCACGACGGGCCGCGCCCGCTGGTGCTGACCGAGCAGCGGCAGGTCAAGCGGCTGGCGTCGATGGACTTCCCGGTGCCGGTGGAGCCGCTGGACCGGATGCGGATCCCGAAGTCGTTCAACCCGCGCAGCCCGCAGTCCCGGCGCGACCTGGCGTCGGCGCTGCGGTCCAAGGCCGGGCACGCCGTGCCGCGCCGGCACCGCAAGGGGCGGTCGGCGGCGGCCGACGACGCCGAGATCGGGCGGCTGCGGACGGAGATCCGCGCCCACCCGTGCCACGGCTGCGCCGAGCGGGAGGACCACGCGCGCTGGGCCGAGCGGTACTACCGGCTGGAGCGGGACACGCGGCAGCTCGAACGGCGCATCGAGGGCAGGACCAACACCATCGCCCGCACCTTCGATCAGGTGGCGGCGCTCCTGACCGAGCTGGGGTATCTGCGCGGCGACGAGGTGACGCCCGAGGGCCGCAGGCTGGCCCGGCTCTACGGCGAGCTGGACCTGCTGGCCAGCGAGTGCCTGCGCGAGGGGGTATGGGAGGGTCTTGACCCGGCCGAGCTGGCGTCCTGCGTCTCCGCCCTGGTCTTCGAGACCCGCAGCGCCGACGACGCCCCGCCGCCGGAGGTGCCCGGCGGCAGGGCGCGGGACGCGCTGGGCGAGATGGTGAAGATCTGGGGCCGGCTGGACGCGCTGGAGGAGCGGCACGCCATCGGCCGGGCCACGGGCGTCGGCCAGCGAGAACCGGACCTCGGGTTCGCCTGGCCCGCCTACCGCTGGGCGCAGGGCCACGGCCTGGACGCGGTCCTGCGGGACGCCGACATGCCCGCCGGTGACTTCGTGCGCTGGTGCAAGCAGGTCATCGACGTCCTGGGCCAGATCGCGGCGGCGGCGCCGGAGGGCGGGACGGTGACGGCCAACGCCCGCAAGGCGGTCGACAAGATGCTGCGCGGCGTGGTGGCGTACAGCTCCGTCGGGTAGGCGCCGCCCCCGGCCCGCCCCGGGGGGTCAGCGGCGCAGGGCGGTCAGCAGGCGGGTGAGCGGGCCGCCGAGGCCCCAGCGGGCGTTGAGCGCGTCCAGGGCCTCGGCGGCGCGCGGCCCGGCCGGCAGCGTCGCGTCGTGGTCGGGCAGCGGCACGTCCCGGGCGACCCGCACCACGCGGGGGGCCACCGCCAGGTACGGCCGGGCCTCCGTCAGCCGCTTGCGCTGCGCCGGGGTGAACGGGCCGCCGCCCGGCGCGTCCAGCGCGGCCGGGATGCCGGCGAGGTCGCCGTGGCGGTCCAACAGCCGGGCGGCGGTCTTCTCGCCGATGCCGGGGACGCCGGGCAGCCCGTCGCTCGGGTCGCCGCGCAGCAGCGCCAGGTCGGCGTAACCGGGGCCGTCCACCCCGTACTTCTCGCGCAGCGCCGCCTCGTCGAAGGCGGCCAGGGTGGCCATGCCCTTGACCGGGTAGAGCACGCGCACGCCGCGGGCGTCGTCGATGAGCTGGAACAGGTCGCGGTCCCCGGTGACGATGTCCACCGGTCCGGCGGCCCGGTCGGTGAGGGTGCCGATGACGTCGTCGGCCTCGTAGCCGGGGGCGCCGAGCCGGGCGATGCCGAGGGCGTCGAGGACGTCGTCGATCACGGCCACCTGGGGGGTGAGGGTGTCCGGGACCACCTCGGTGTCGGCGCCCCCGGCGACCTCCTCGGCGACGCGGTGCGCCTTGTACGACGGGATCAGCTCCACCCGCCAGGCCGGGCGCCAGTCCTCGTCCAGGCAGGCGACCAGCTCGTCGGGCCGGTGGTCCTGGACGAGGCGGGCGATGAAGTCCAGCAGGCCGCGCACGGCGTTGACGGGCGTGCCGTCGGGGGCGCGCACCGATTCCGGGACGCCGAAGTAGGCCCGGAAGTAGAGCGAGGCGGTGTCGAGCAGCATCAGTCGTCTGGTCACCCTGGGATCATGCCGTAAGGCGCGGGTGGGGCACGGTGAGCCCCCGGAAGCGGACGGCGGGAGCCAAAAAAGTCGTTTGGTAAGCTAAGTGTTGACGATTCCTTGACCCCCGCTTGACTCTTCCGGCTGAACGCCTCCGTCGCGCGCTTCCGCCGGTCACCCGGGAGGAACCATCCACGCGGACACCCTGCTCGCCATGGGCGGCGCCTTTGTCGCCGCCGCCGTCCTCGCCCGCCTGGGCAGCCGCATCGGGCTGCCGACGATTCCGTTGTTCATCCTCGCCGGCATTCTGCTCGGCCCCCACACGCCCGGCTATGTGCTGGTGGAGGATCCGCACGAGCTGGCGATGCTGTCGGCACTCGGGCTGGTGCTCCTGCTGTTCTACCTCGGGCTCGAATTCCACATCGACGACCTGAGGAGCGGCGGCCGGAAGATGGCCGCGGCCGGCGGCGCGTATCTCGCGCTCAACGTGGGCGCCGGACTGGCGTTCGGCTTCGGGCTGGGCTGGGGCACCGAGGAGGCGCTGGTCCTGGCCGGGGTCCTCGGGATCTCGTCGTCGGCGATCGTGACCAAGGTGCTGCTCGACCTCGGTCGCGTCGACAACCCCGAGACCCGGCCGATCCTGGGCATCATCGTGGTGGAGGACGTCTTCCTCGCCCTGTACCTGGCGGCCCTGCAACCGGTCATCTCCGGTGCGGACAGCCTGGCTGCGTCGGTGGGGGACTTCGGGAAGGCGTTCGGCTTCCTGCTGCTGCTGGCGGTGGCCGCCCGCTGGGGGACCCGGGCCATCGGCCGGATGTTCGCGACGAAGGACGACGAGCTGCTGGTGATCTCCTTCCTGGGCGCGGCGGTTCTCGTCGCCGGGGTGGCCGAGAAGTTCGGGGTGGCGGACGCCATCGCGGCGTTCATGGTCGGCCTCATCCTGGGCAACACCGGCTCGGGGGAGCGGATCAGGGAGCTGGTGCACCCGCTGCGGGACGCGTTCGCCGCCATCTTCTTCTTCTCGTTCGGCCTGTCCATCGACCCGGGGGACCTGCCGACGGTGATCGTGCCGGTGCTGATCGCGCTGCTGGTGACCGTCTCGATGAACCTGCTGGCCGGGCTGCTCACCGGCCGGATCTACCGGTTCGGGCCGCGGCCGTCCGCCAATGTGGCGACCACGCTGCTGGCGCGCGGGGAGTTCGCCCTGATCCTGGCCACCATGGCGGCCGGGGCCGGGCTGGACGAGCGGCTGTCGCCGTTCATCGCGGGATACGTGCTCATCCTCGCCGTGATCGCGCCGCTGGCCGCCGGGCGTTCGCACTGGGTGGCCCGGATCCTGCCCGGCGGGCGCCGCGCCGGGCAGGAGGCCGCGCGGTGAGCGGCGTGCGGCGCGTCGTGTCGCTGGTGCCGTCGCTGACCGAGGCGGTGGCGGCCACCGCGCCGGAGCTGCTGGTCGGCGCGACGGACTGGTGCGCGCACCCGGCGGACCTGGCGGTGGAACGGATCGGCGGCACCAAGAACCCGGACGTGGCCCGGGTGGTGGCGCTGCGGCCGGATCTGGTCGTCGCCAACGAGGAGGAGAACCGGGCGCCGGACCTGGCGGCCCTGCGGGCGGCGGGCGTCGAGGTGCTGGTGACCGAGATCCGCACGCTGGCCGGGGCGTTCACGGAGCTGGAACGGGTGCTGGTCGCCGGCTGCGGACTCGCGCGGCCCGCGTGGCTGGCCGAGGCGGAGGAGGCGTGGGCGGCGGTACGGCCGGGCAAGCCGGAGCGCGTCACCGTGGTGCCGGTGTGGCGACGGCCGTGGATGGTGCTCGGACGCGACACGTTCGCCGGTGACGGGCTGGCCTGGCTGGGCGTGCGGAACGCCTACGCCGGGCACCCGGAGCGCTATCCACGTGTGCCGCTGCCGGAGCTGACCGCGCCGGGCCGGGCGGATCTGGTGGTGCTCCCCGACGAGCCCTACGCGTTCACGGCGGACGACGGCCCCGGGGCGTTCCCGGCGCTTCCGGCCGCCCTGGTCAGCGGTCGCCCCCTCACCTGGTACGGCCCGGCCCTGCCCGAGGCCCCGGCGGTCCTCGCCACCGCGCTGGCGGCGGCCCGCTGAGCCCGGCGCGGTCAGGACCCCCGGGAGGCGGCGGCGACCAGGCTCGTCATCAGCGCCGTGTCGCGGCCCGCCTCGGGGTGCCACTGGACGGCCAGGACGCACGTTTCGGCGGTGGGCAGCTCGACCGCCTCCACCGTGCCGTCCGGGGCGTGGGCCGAGGGGATCAGGCCCGCGCCGAGGCCGGCCACCGCCTGGTGGTGGTAGGCCGGGACGCGGACCGGTCCGGGCAGGATCGTCGCCAGGAGGGTCCCGGGCACCGGGATCACCTCGTGCTCGGTGAAGACGCCGGGCGGACCGGCGTGGCCGTCCACGTGCTGCCGCAGCGTGCCGCCGAGGGCCACGTTCAGCAGTTGCATGCCCCGGCAGACCCCGAGCAGCGGCATCCGGCGGGACAACGCCGCCTCGATCAGCGCCAGTTCCCACGCGTCGCGCTCCGGCGCGGGCGGGCCGGTGCGCGGGTCGCGCGGGGCGCCGTAGCGGGCCGGGTCCACGTCCGGGCCGCCCGCGATCACCAGGCCGCCGAGGCGGCCCCGCGCCCCCGCCGCCGCCCCCCGGCCCGCGTCCGGCGGCAACAGCACCGCCACGCCGCCCGCCCGCTGCACCAACCTGTGGTACCCGGCCGGCAGCAGCGCGGCGGGCTGGTCCCACACGCCCCAGCGGGCCGACGCCTCCAGATAGGTGCTGACGCCGATCAGCGGCGGTTCGCGCCTGTGCACGCCGTGCTCCCCCCGCCCGTCAGTCGCGGGCGAGTTCGGCCTCGGCCGCGGCCAGCGCCGCGAACTCCTCCTCCGGAGCGGCGGCCACCAGACGGTGCCGACTGTAGAAGGCGAAGTACGCGACGGCCACCGCGTAGACCCCCAGCGCGATGAGGGCGGCGTCCCGGTCCACCAGGAACGTGGCCACCACCGCCGACAGCGCCAGCGCGAACGCCACGCCCGAGGTGACGGCACCGCCCGGCGTCCGGTAGGGGCGCGGCAGGTCCGGCTCCCGGCGGCGCAGCACGACGTGCGACAGCGTCATGAAGCAGTACGACACGGCCGCGCCGAAGACGGCGACGTTCAGCATCCGCGCGCCGTCCCCGGTCCCCGCGGCCAGGGCGAAGCCCAGCGCGCCCGGGACCAGCAGACCCAGGTAGGGGGCCTTGCGGCGGCTGGTCAGGGACAGGAAACGCGGCAGGTAGCCCGCCCGGGAGAGCGCGAAGAGCTGCCGGGACCCGGCGTAGACCAGCGAGAAGAACGACGCGACCAGGCCCGCCAGCCCGGCGTAGTTCACGAAACGGCTCAGCGCCGTCGTCTCGCCGTCCGGCTCCAGCGCCGCCACCAGCGGGTTCCCCGCGTCCCGCACCGCCGCCGGGCCGCGCGCGCCGGACGCGGCCAGGAGCGTCACCACCGCCAGGACCAGCAGCACACCGATCGCCCAGGCCATCGCCCTCGGCAGGGTGCGGACCGGGTCCCTGGCCTCCTCGGCCGCCAGCGGCACGCCCTCCACGCCGAGGAAGAACCACATGCCGAACGGGAACGCCGCCCAGATGCCCAGCAGCCCGAACGGCAGCCAGGAGCTGGATCCGAAGGCGTCGGGGTCGGCGGGGATGTCGTTCAGCGAGCCGCCGTGGAAGTCCGCGAGGGCACCGCACGCGAAGACCACCAGGGCGGCCACCGCGATCGCGGTCACCACCAGGCTGAAACGCAGCGCCTCGCCCACGCCCCACAGGTGGATGGCGAGGAAGAGGACGAAGCAGCCGAGATACACCGGCCAGCCGGAGGTGAGGCCGAACAGGTCCAGGGACTCGACGTAGTCACCGATGAAGATCGCGATCGCCGCCGGGGCCAGCACGAACTCGATGAGGATCGCCGTCCCGGTCAGGAAGCCGCCCCACGGGCCGAGGGCGCGGCGCGCGAAGCCGTAACCGCCGCCCGCGGTCGGCAGCACGGCCGCCAGCTCGGCCAGCGCGAAGACCATGCAGGTGTACATCAGGCCCATCAGCGCCGTCGCCACCGCCAGCCCGCCGAAACCCCCCTCGGCCAGCCCGAAGTTCCATCCGGCGTAGTCGCCGGAGACGACATACGCCACGCCGAGCCCGGTCAGCAGCAGCGGACCGGCGCTGCCGGTGCGCAGGGTGCGCCGGCCGAGGTACGGATCCCCTCCGGCGGGTATGCGCGCTTCGGGGCCTTCGGTCATGGGCCCCTCCCGCCTCGCGCCGGAAAGGTCTGCCCCCATCCCTTTGCGGTCCGGGCGGCTCCCGCACAAGCCCCCCGCCGGGTCGCTCCGGGTCGCTCCGGGTCACTCCAGAAAGCCGCGCAGCAGGGCCGCCGTCCCCGCGCAGTGCTCGCGCATCGCCTCGCGCGCCCCGTCCGCGTCGCCCGCCAGCACCGCCCGCACCAGGGCGGCGTGCTGGGCCTGCGAGTGCTCCAGGTTCCGCACCAGCAGCGGGAGGCAGTCCAGCAGGTCGTTCAGGGTGGCGCGGACCGCCGCGTACTGGGCGGCCAGCGACGGCGACCCGGACAGCTCCGCGAGCGTCAGGTGCAGCAGCGTGTCCGCGCGGCGGTACTCCGCCGGCGGCGCCTCGCCCGTGGCGGCCAGCGCGGCGCGCAGTCGCCGCGCGGCCGCCGGGCCGAGCCCGTCGGCCGCGCACAGCCCGGCCGCGCCCACGTCCAGCACCTCGCGCAGCCGCAGCGTGTCCTCCAGGTCCACCCCGGCGATCCGCCGCCGCAGCTCCGCCCCGGCGCCGCCGCGCGCCGGGACGGGACGGCGCCGCACGAACGTTCCCCCGTACCGGCCGCGCCTGCTCTCCACCAGGCCCTCGTCCTGGAGCACACGCAGCACCTCGCGCAGCGTGACCCGGCTGACGCCCAGCATCGGCGCCAGTTCCCGTTCGGCAGGCAGCCGGCCCCCCTCGGGGACCAGGCCCAGCCGCAGCACCCGCAGGAGCTGCCGCAGCGCCTCCTCGAAGCCGTTGCCGCTCCGCACCGGCCGGAGCACTCCGGCCGGCCAGGCCGTGCCCGGTGCCCGGCCGCCGTTCTCCACGCCGTCCATCGGGCCTACTTCCCCTTCAAAGGTCTGCATGGATACCTTATGGCCTCCGGCGGAACCGAACAGGAGGCCGCAGACGTGGTGACGCGCACACCCCCGCTCTCCCTCGAGGAACTCAGAGGTCTGGCCGATCTCGGCGAGATCGACACCGTCGTCCTGGCCTTCACCGACATGCAGGGCAGACTCCAGGGCAAACGGTTCGCGGCCCGCTTCTTCCTCTCCGAGGTGCTGCCGCACGGCACCGAGGGCTGCGCCTACCTGCTCGCCGTGGACGCCGACATGAACCCCGTCGACGGCTACGCCATGGCCTCCTGGGACCGCGGCTACGGCGCCTTCGCCCTCCACGGCGCCCCCGCCCCCCTGCGGCGGGTCCCCTGGCCCCCCGGCACCGCCATGCTCACCGCCGACCTGGCCTGGCACGACGGCACCCCCGTGGCCGCCTCGCCCCGGCAGATCCTCCGCCGCCAGCTCGACCGGCTGGCCGAGCGCGGCTGGACCGCCCACGTCGGCACCGAGCTGGAGTTCATCGTCTTCCGGAACACCTACGAGCAGGCGTGGGACGCCGCGTACCGCGGGCTGACCCCGGCCAACCAGTACAACGGCGACTACTCCGTCCTCGGCACCGGCCGCGTCGAGCCGCTGCTGCGCCGCATCCGCAACGAGATGGGCGCCGCCGGGATGACGGTCGAGTCCGCCAAGGGCGAGTGCAACCTCGGCCAGCACGAGATCGTGTTCCGCTACGCCGACGCCCTGACCACCTGCGACCAGCACAGCGTCTACAAGACCGGCGCCAAGGAGATCGCCGCCCAGGAGGGCATGGCCCTGACGTTCATGGCCAAGTACGACGAGCGCGAGGGCAATTCGTGCCACATCCACTTCTCGCTGCGCGACCGCGACGGCCGGCCGGTCTTCACCGACCCCGCCGGACCGTACGGCGGGATGTCCGCCACGATGCGGCACTTCCTCGCCGGACAGCTCGCCGCCCTGCGCGAACTGAGCCTCCTCCACGCCCCGAACATCAACTCCTACAAGCGTTTCCGCGCCGGCTCCTTCGCCCCCACCGCCGTCGCCTGGGGCCCGGACAACCGCACCTGCGCGCTGCGCGTCGTCGGCCACGGCCCGTCCCTGCGCATGGAGAACCGGCTCCCCGGCGGCGACGTCAACCCCTACCTCGCCGTCGCGGGCATGATCGCGGCCGGGCTGCACGGCGTGGACAACGGCCTCGAACTCCCCCCGCCCGAGACCGGGAACGCCTACCGGGGCGACGCCGCCCGCGTCCCCGCCACCCTGCGCGACGCCGCCGCGCTGTGGCACGACAGCCGGCTGGCCCGCGACGCGTTCGGCGACGAGGTGGTCGACCACTACGCCACCATGGCCCGCGTCGAGCAGGACGCCTACGACTCCGCCGTCACCGACTGGGAGCGCTTCCGCTCCTTCGAGCGCATGTGAGGACACCGATCACCGTGCAGGACGAGCCGCAGGCCCAGGAGCACCTGTCTCTTATACACACTCCGAGCCCACGAGACAGGCAACCTGTCTCTTATACACACTCCGAGCCCACGAGACTCTTAAAAAAAAAAAAAAAGAAATAAAAAAAAAAAAAAAAAAAAAAAAGACCTCTTGTACGTTGATCGTTTCCCGCCACCCCCCCACTCCCCCTCGCCTGTCTCGTCGGCAGCGTCAGATGTGGAGAAGAGCCCGCCGCCGCCGCGCCCACGACCGAGGCGAACGGGCCCGGCTGCTGCGCCGGTTCGCCTCGGTCGTGGACGCGGCGGCGGAGGAGCTGGCGCTGCTGGAGGTCCGCCAGGCCGGGCACCCGCTGGGCAACGCCCGCTGGGAGGCGGGCAACGTCCGCGACCTGCTCGACTACGCCGCCGGGGGAGTGGAGCGGCTGACCGGCCGTCAGATCCCGGTCGCGGGCGGCCTCGACGTCACCTTCCACGAGCCGCTCGGCACCGTCGCCGTCATCGCGCCGTGGAACTTCCCGATGCCCGTGGCCGCCTGGGGCACCGCGCCCGCGCTCGCCGCCGGGAACGCCGTGCTCCTCAAACCGGCCGAGACCACCCCGCTGACCGCGCTCCGCCTGGCCGAACTCGCCCTGGACGCCGGGCTGCCCGAGGGCCTGTTCCAGGTGCTGCCCGGCGCCGGTCCGGTCACCGGCACGGCCCTGGTGGACCATCCGGGCGTCGCCAAGGTGGTGTTCACCGGCTCCACCGCCGTCGGCAGGAGCATCATGGCCCGCTGCGCGGCCCGGGTGAAGCGCGTGACCCTCGAACTCGGCGGCAAGAGCCCCAACATCGTCTTCGCCGACGCGGACATCGAGCGCGCCGCCGCCACCGCCCCGGGCGCGTTCCTCGACAACACCGGGCAGGACTGCTGCGCCCGCAGCCGCATCCTCGTCCAGCGGACCGTGTACGACCGGTTCCTCGCCCTGCTGGAACCGGCCGTGCGCGCAGTCCGCGCCGGTGACCCGGCCGATCCGGCCACCGCCATGGGCCCGTTGATCTCCGCCGCGCAGCGGGAGCGCGTACGGTCCTACGTCACCGAGGACGCGCCCGCGGCCATCCGGGGCGAGGTCCCGGCGGGCAAGGGGTACTGGTACCCGGCGACCGTGCTGGAGTCCCACGCCGCCGGGGACCGGGCCGCCGTCGAGGAGATCTTCGGGCCGGTCGCCGTCGTCACGCCCTTCGAGGACGAGGACGAGGCGGTCCGGCTCGCCAACGCCGGGGAGTACGGGCTCTCCGGCTCGATCTGGACCCGCGACGTGGGCCGCGCCGTGCGCGTGGCGCGCGGTGTCGCCGCCGGGAACCTCTCGGTCAACTCGCACAGCAGCGTCCGGTACACCACCCCCTTCGGCGGGTTCAAGCAGTCGGGCCTGGGCCGCGAACTGGGACCGGACGCCCTGGCGGCGTTCACCGAGACCAAGAACGTCTTCCTCGACACCGGGCACTGAGCACCGGACCCCGGGCGCCCGGGACCGGCGACACCCCGGCCACACCCCAGCGACAAGGAGAACCAGTGACCGACACCACCGCCGTCTGCCGCCGCCTCGTGGGCCGCACCGCCGTCGTCACCGGGGCGGGCAGCGGCATCGGTCTGGCGACCGTCCGCAGGCTGGCAGCCGAGGGCGCCCACGTGGTCTGCGCCGACGTGGACGCCGAGCGCGGCGAGGCCGCCGCGGCCGAGGTCGGCGGCCGGTACGCGCACACCGACGTCACCGACGCCGAGCAGGTCGAGGCGCTGTTCCGGACCGCCCACGACACGTACGGCTCGGTCGACATCGCCTTCAACAACGCGGGCATCTCGCCGCCCGACGACGACTCCATCCTCACCACGGGACTCGACGCCTGGCAGCGCGTCCAGCAGACCAACCTCACCTCGGTCTACCTGTGCTGCAAGGCCGTGATCCCCTACATGCGCCGCCAGGGCAAGGGCTCGATCATCAACACCGCCTCCTTCGTCGCGGTGATGGGCGCCGCCACCTCCCAGATCAGCTACACCGCCTCCAAGGGCGGCGTGCTCGCCATGTCCCGCGAACTGGGCGTCCAGTTCGCCCGCGAGGGCATCCGCGTCAACGCCCTCTGCCCGGGGCCGGTCAACACCCCGCTGCTGAAGGAGCTGTTCGCCAAGGACCCGGAACGCGCCGCGCGCCGCCTGGTCCATGTGCCGGCCGGGCGGTTCGCCGAGCCGGAGGAGATCGCCGCCGCCGTGGCGTTCCTCGCCAGCGACGACTCGTCGTTCGTCAACGCCGCCGGCTTCCTGGTGGACGGCGGCATCTCCGGCGCGTACGTGACGCCGCTCTAGGCGGCCGGGCGGCCGGGCGGGCCGCGGGTGGCCGGAACGTGCGGCCGATTCCAGCCGGAACGGTGCTGGCCGGGTCCGGGGCGGCTGTGAGAGGTTCGCCGGGTGAGCATGACGACCCCTCCCGGCTGGTACCCCGATCCCGGCCACAGCGGTGGCGGGCCCGCGCCGGAGCGCTGGTGGGACGGTTCCGCGTGGACCGCCCACACCCGCGTCCCCGGCGGCGGCCCGCCGGCGTTCCCGGCGTCCGTCGCGCTGCCGGAGTACCAGCCGTTCGGCCCGCCGCCGTCGCCCGCCCCGCCGCCCGGGCGGCGGGGCGTGACCGCCGCCCTCGTCACCGGGGGCGGGGCCCTGGCGGCCGTCCTGGCCGTCATCGCCGTGCTGGTGCTCGGCGGCGACGGCGGGGAGGACGGCGAGCCGCGCGCGGACGATCCCGGCACCTCGGCCGGGGAGGACCCCGGCACCGGGGACGACGACGGGAACGGCGGCGCGGCCGGGGTCACCGGCGCCACGGCGGGCGGCGTCGCGCTGCCCCTCCTCGACGGCTGGACCGAGGGCGAACTCACCGGCGGCGTCTCGGTGACCTCCGGCGAGTACCCGTGCCCCGGCGACGAGAGCCTGCGCTGCGTCGAGGGCGGCGCGTTCCTCTTCGTCCGCCCCGGCATGGGCGGCGTCCCCCCGCGGGAGGTCGCGGTCGCCGACATCGGCGAGAACGAGCGCGAGTCGTACAGCGAGGAGGCGTACGGCGGCGTCACCGACTCCCAGCGCCTGCTGGCCGAGGAGGTCACCGTCGCCGGGCAGGAGGGCTACCGCGTCAGGTCCCGGATCGAGACCGCGGCGGGCACCCAGGCGTACGTGGAGACCGTCGCCTTCCCCGCCCCGGACGACTCCGGCGATCTCGTCATGATCCGGCTGGGATTCGACATCGGGGACGATGCGCCGCAGGTCGCCGATCTCGACCGTCTGGTCCTCGGTGTCAGGACCGTCTCCGGCGGACCCGGTACCGAAGTCTGAGGTCCCGACCGTAGAGTGACCCACGTCGAGCAAGGGCAGCGGGACGCCGCGCGGCCGGGGAGTGTGCGGATGAACACCGAGCAGGGACCGCGAAGTTCACCGCTTCCGCCCCTGCCGCCTCCGATACCGCCCGTTCCCCCGGCGCCCAGCACCAGGCAGACGATCCCGGCCACGAGCCGCGTCGAGGGGCTCGCCGGGGGCGGTGACGACCGCACCGCCGCGGAGGTCGCTCTCTCCGCGTCTCACGACTCCTCATCCTTCTGCTCTTTCCACGGCTGCGTCCACCCCCCCGCCCCACCCCATCCCCTGCGCCGGCAGCGCCGGTGGTGAAAAAAGCCACGGCCGCGCCCTCACCGCCCGCGCCTCCACGGCGAGCCCCTCGACGCGGCTCGTGGCCGCGATCGTCTGCCTGGTGCTGGGCGCCGGGCTGCTCGGCGGGGCCGCCGCCGGGACGTGGCTCGCCGGGGGCGGCGACGACCGCACCGCCGCGGAGGTCGCGTTCGACGACGGCCGGGCGCTGTGGCGGGAGGTCCCCGTGGACGAGCTGTTCCCGCCCGAACTCACCCCCGAGGAGGCCGGTCCCGGCGGCGCCGCCCGGCGCTGGATACGGGTCGCCGTCGCGCCCGACAGCGGCTGCGCCGAGGCGTTCGACCCGCTGCTCGCCGCCGCGCTGGCCCCGGTCGGCTGCCACCGCCTGGTGCGCGCCACCTACACCGACGAGACCGCGACCAACGTCACCACCGTCGGGCTGCTCTTCCCCGAGGCCGACGCGGCGGCCATGGCCGCCCTGGACGAACGGCTCACCGAGGACGGCCTGACCGCCAGGACCGACCTCATGCCCCGTACGTTCCCCGTCCCCGGCACGCCCGCCGAGGACTTCCAGGACCCCCAGCGCGGCTCCTGGACCGTCCAGGTCGTCGCCGGACTGCCCGTCGTCGCCTTCGCGGTCACCGGGTTCGCCGACGGCCGCGCGATATCCGACCCGGAACCGGCCGCCGAGGCCACCGCCGACGGCCGGCACAGCACGATCGCGCTCGCCGGCCTGGGCCACGACGCCCGCGCCCTCGCGGACGGCGTCCCCCGCGGCCTGCGCGCGGCGGCCGGCCGGCAGGCACAGGAGCCCCGATGCCCCCCCGCCGCCGCGCCCTGCCCGCCGCCGTCGCCCGCGGGGCGCTCCTCGCCCCCGGCCCGCCGCTCGGCGCCGCGCCCGCGCACGCCGACTCCATACGCGACCAGCAGCAGTGGGCGCTGGACGCGATCAACGCCCCCGAGGCGTGGGAGACCACCCGCGGCGCGGGCGTCACCGTCGCCGTGCTCGACACCGGCGTCGACGCCTCCCACCCCGACCTGATGGGCGCGGTGCTGGACGGCCACGACTTCGTCGGCATGGGCGCCGAGCCCGGCGATCCCCTGTGGGCCGAGCACGGCACGGCCATGGCCGGCATCATCGCCGGGCGCGGGCACGGCGCGGACCACGGCGACGGCGTGCTGGGCGTCGCCCCCGAGGCCGAGATCCTGCCGGTCCGCGTCCTGCTGGAGGACAACGACCCGGACCGCGACGAGGCCAGGGAAACCCGCTCGGGCGCCCTCGCCGAGGGCATCCGCTGGGCGACCGACCACGGCGCCGACGTCATCAACCTCTCCCTGGGCGACGACAGCGAGTCCGCCCACCCCGACCCCGAGGAGGACGCCGCCGTCCGCTACGCCCTGTCCCAGGGCGTGGTGGTGGTCGCCTCGGCGGGCAACGGCGGCGAGAACGGCAACCCCGTCTCCTACCCCGCCGGTTACCCCGGGGTGATCGCGGTGACGGCCGTGGACCGGGGCGGCAGCCCCACCGAGTTCTCCACCCGCCGCTGGTACGCCACGCTCAGCGCGCCGGGCCAGGACGTCATCGTGGCCGACCCCGACCGCGACTACTACACCGGCTGGGGAACGTCGGCGGCGGCGGCGTTCGTCTCCGGCTCGGCCGCCCTGCTGTGCGCCGCCTACCCCGACCTCTCCCCGGCCCAGATACGGCAGTTGCTCACGGACACCGCGCCGAACCCGCCGGAGGGCGGGCGCAGCGACGCGCTGGGCAGCGGCACCGTGGACCCGGCGGCGGCGCTGGAGGCGGCGGAGGCGTTCACCGCGTCCGGCCCCGCGGACGCGGTGGGCGATTACACGGGGGAGTACTTCGGCCCCGGGCCGCGGCCGGAGGCGTCCGGATCGAGCGGAACGGCCTGGCTGGCGCCCGTGTCGGGGGCGCTGGGGGTGCTGCTGCTGGGCGCCTCGGTGGCGCTCACCGGCGGAACCGCCCGGCTGCGGGCGAGGTTCAGACGCCGGGCCGCTGGCCGGGCCGGCCTGCCGTACTGACCGCGTCGACGGCGGCCACGGCGGCGGCCTCCACGGCCGCTATGCCGTCCGCCTGGGTAAGGTGGCCGTCGGAGACGACGGCCACCAGGTAGTCCTCGCCCCCCGAGGAGACGCGGCCGATGCTGTTGACGTCCCACAGGCCGGTCCCGGAGCGGGGCAGCCAGCCGTTCTTCAGCTCGAACCCCCCGTCGGCCGCGGCCGATATCCCCCAGTCCTGTCCGGCCACCACCCCGGCCATCAGCTCCCGCACATAGGCGCGCGAGGCGGCGTCCAGGGGCGAGTCGTCGCCGTACACCGCCCGCAGCAGGGCTATCTGGTCCCGGCTCGTGGTCTGCGTCAGGCCCCAGTGGCCGTCCGGACCGCCGGTCGTCCCGGTCAGCCCGAGCCGTTCGTTGGCCGCGTCCAGTCCCTCGGCGCCGCCTATGGAGCGCCACAGCTCGTCGGCCGCCGCGTTGTCGCTGTTCCGGATCATGATTTCGGCGTTGCGCCGTTCCGCCGCGGTCAGCTCCCGTTCCTCGTCCTGCGCCTGGAGCAGCAGGGCGGCCAGGATGTTCACCTTGGCGATGCTGGCCGTGTCGTACAGGTCGTCGCCGTACGCGGCGCTCGCGCCGGTCTCCAGGGAGATCACCGCCACCGACATCCGCACCTCGCCCTCGGCGACCAGCGGCTCCACGGCCTCGGCCAGGAGTAGGTCCGCCTCGGTCGGCGGCAGCGCGTCCGGCGCGGCCCCGGAGCGCTCCCAGACGGGCGGCACCCCCGACGCCTCGGTGGACGGGCCGGACGCCGCGGCGTCCGACGTGCCGGGCGTGCCCCCCGTGTCCTCCACTCCCAGCGGGAACGGCCCGGAGTCGCTGACGGCGAGGGCGGTCAGCAGCGCGGTGGTGAGCGTGGTGCCGACCACCAGGGCGGGGCGGACCCGCCACGGCGAACTCATGATCAGCACGTTATCTCTCCGTAGTGACATAGTCATCGCCTGTTGAATGAAGAACGCGTAACAGTAGGCTCGGACAAGCCTGTTACGGGCGCGGGCAGCCGTGCGCGGACGCCGGGATACCCTCGACGCGTGGCGCTCAAAGACATCCCGCGGTCCCCCTTCGCCGACGACGACGGAACGGCGGACCCGGCGCTCGCCCGGGCGCTCGCCGACTGGTCGCGCGACCCGGCGGCCGAGCCCCGGCTCCTGACGGCGCTCACCGGCGCCCGCCTCCTCGTTCCCGTCGTCGCCGTCCTCGGCGAGACCGAGACCGGCCCGGACGGGCTGCGCCGCGAGAAGAGCAGCGACATGGCGGTCCTCACCCTCGCCCTGCCGGACGGCCGCCGCGCCCTGCCGGCCTTCACCGCCACCGAGCACCTGGCCCGCTGGCGCCCCGACGCGCGGCCCGTCGCGGTCACCACCGAGCAGGCGCTGCGCGCCGCCGTCCAGGAGAACGCGGGCGCGCTGGTCCTCGACGTGGCCGGGCCGGTCACCTACGAGCTGTCCGGCGCCGCGCTACGGGCCGTCGCGGCCGGCGCCGATCCGGCCGGCCACCCGGCCGTCGTACGGGCCGTGCGCGACCTGCTGGCGGCGGAGCCCGCGGTGACGACCGCCCATCTGGTCCCCGGCGGCGAGGCCGACGGCGCCCTGGCCCTGTACCTGGAGCCCGCGGCCGACGCGGCGGCCACGGTCGGCCGCCTCGCCCGCGCCCTCGCCGCCGACGAGACCCTCCGCACCCACCTGGTCCGCGGCCTGCACCTGGCGGTCCTGCCCCCCACGACCACCCTCCCCGGCGAGCCGACCTACCGCCGCTGAGCGGACGCCCGCCGGGCCCGCCACCCGTGCGGCGCGGCCCGGGGTGCGTCCGGCGCGCGCCTGGCGAAGACTGCGAGTCAAGTCACCCGTCAGGCAGTGGAGGGCGCATGACCAGCGAGACGTCCGGCGAGTCCGATGTCCGTCCGCTCGCGGCCGAACTGGTCGGCACCCTGGTGCTCGTCTTCTTCGGCGTCGGCTCGGCCGTCCTGGCCGGTGAGTACATCGGCACCCTCGGCATCGCGCTGGCGTTCGCCTTCACGCTCCTGGCCCTCGTGCACGTCCTCGGACCGGTCTCCGGCGCCCACGTCAACCCCGCCGTGACGCTCGGCATGCTGCTCGCGGGCCGGATGAGCCCGCGCGCGGCCGGCGTGTACTGGGCGGCGCAGTTGGTGGGGGCGTTCCTGGGGGCCGCGCTGCTCTTCCTGGTGGCCCATCAGGTGCCGGGGCTGGAGACGAGCGACGCGTTCGGCACCAACGGCTACGACGACCGCTCGGCCGTCGGCCTCTCCCTCGGCGGCTCCTTCGTCGCCGAGGCGGTGCTGACGTTCCTGCTCGTCCTCGTCTTCCTCTCGGTGACCCGCGACATCACCGTGCGCGGCCTCGACGGTCTGCCGCTCGGGCTGGCGCTGGGCGCGGTCAGCCTGATCGGCGTGCCGCTGACCGGCGCCTCGGTCACCCCGGCGCGCAGCTTCGGGCCCGCGCTCTTCGCGGGCGGGGACGCGCTGGCGCAGCTCTGGCTGTTCATCCTGGCGCCGCTGGTCGGCGCCGCGGTCGCGGTGCTCGCGCACCGCGCCGTCGTCGCGGCGCCGGAGGTCAGCCGTGGACCGGCCCGGTGAACTTCTCGCCCGGACCCTGGCCCGGCTCGTCCGGGACGGCGGACGCCTCCCGGAAGGCGAGCTGGAGCGTCTTCAGCCCGTCCCGCAGGGGAGCGGCGTGGTAGGAACCCACCTCGGTCGCGCTCGCCGTCACCAGGCCGGCCAGCGCGGTGATCAGCTTCCGGGCCTCGTCGAGGTCCTTGTGCCGCTCGCCGTCCTCGGCGAGCCCCAGGTTGACCGCGGCGGAACTCATCAGATGCACCGCGACGGTCGTGATCAGCTCGACCGCGGGCACCTCCGCGATGTCCCTGGTCATCCCGCCGATGTCGTCACTCGCGTCGCTCATGGCGCCCAGACTATGCCGGTCCGGCGGGCGGGTGACGCCGGGTGGGCGCCCGGCGTGTGGTCTTGCCGGTCTGAGGTAAGATGGAAGACGACCGGCCGGACACCCATGTGCTCCGGCCCGCAAGTGGAGGGCTCCGCACTCCCACCTGACCGTCCCGAGGGGCGGCAGGTCACTGGTCAGGCTGCGCCCCGCGGTGACACTGCGGCGGTACTCCCGGTCTGCGTGGAGCCCCGCCTGTGTGCCGTCCGGGGCGTTTTTTGACGCCGCGGCGCGGCGGTCCACATGATCTATACCAGCGCGGCTGTTCGCCAGACATCCGCGCGGCGCAACCGAGGAGGCCCCATCAGCGCCGAACCCC
This sequence comes from Streptomyces specialis, assembly GCF_001493375.1. Taxonomy (GTDB): domain Bacteria; phylum Actinomycetota; class Actinomycetes; order Streptomycetales; family Streptomycetaceae; genus Streptomyces; species Streptomyces specialis. The sequence continues at coordinate 262,894 of NZ_LN929893.1, read as the reverse complement.
GCATCAACGACCGGATCCGCGTCCCCGAGGTGCGACTCGTCGGTCCCAGTGGCGAGCAGGTCGGCATCGTGCCGCTTGCCAAGGCCCTGGAGCTTGCCCAGGAGTACGACCTGGACCTGGTCGAGGTGGCCGCGAACGCCCGCCCGCCGGTCTGCAAGCTCATGGACTACGGGAAGTTCAAGTACGAGTCGGCCATGAAGGCCCGTGAAGCGCGCAAGAACCAGGCGCACACGGTCATCAAGGAGATGAAGCTCCGGCCGAAGATCGACCCGCACGACTACGACACCAAGAAGGGTCACGTCGTCCGGTTCCTGAAGCAGGGGGACAAGGTCAAGATCACGATCATGTTCCGCGGTCGTGAGCAGTCCCGCCCCGAGTTGGGCTTCCGGCTGCTCCAGCGGCTCGCCGAGGACGTCCAGGATCTGGGCTTTGTCGAGTCCAACCCCAAGCAGGACGGCCGGAACATGATCATGGTTCTCGGTCCGCACAAGAAGAAGACCGAGGCGATGGCCGAGGCCCGGGAGGCGCAGGCCGCCCGCAAGGCCGAGCGCCAGCACCAGCAGGAAACCGAGCGCCAGCAGGAAGCTGAGCGCCAGCAGGGGAGGGCCTCGGCCTGACGGCCGGGCAGCCGCCTCCTGCGGGGCACAGACAGCGAAGAGGACGAGGAGAGAACGGCGACATGCCGAAGAACAAGACGCACACCGGTGCCGGTAAGCGCTTCAAGATCAGTGGTTCCGGCAAGGTGATGCGCCAGCGCGCCGGTCGCCGTCACTACCTGGAGCACAAGCCGTCGACGCTGACCCGTCGCCTCGCCGGCACCGCGGAGACGGCTCCGGCCGACGCCAAGAGGATCAAGAAGCTTCTCGGCAAGTGACCCGGCCGCGACCGCACGCCGACATCCGGCGGCGGGCGCCGGGCAGCCGACCGGACCCCATCCGTTCCCGGGCCGCGTGACGACTCCGCGGCCCCGCAACAAGGAGTACACACGTGGCACGCGTCAAGCGGGCAGTCAACGCCCACAAGAAGCGCCGGGCGATTCTCGAGCAGGCCAGCGGCTACCGCGGCCAGCGCTCGCGGCTGTACCGGAAGGCGAAGGAGCAGGTCACCCACTCCCTCGTCTACAACTACAACGACCGCAAGAAGCGCAAGGGCGACTTCCGGCAGCTCTGGATCCAGCGCATCAACGCCGCCGCCCGCGCCAACGGCGTCACCTACAACCGCTTCATCCAGGGCCTGAAGGCCGCTGAGATCGAGGTGGACCGCAAGATGCTCGCCGAGCTGGCGGTCAACGACCCGAACGCGTTCGCCGTGCTGGTCGAGACGGCCCAGAAGGCGCTGCCGAGCGACGTGAACGCGCCGAAGGCCGCCGCCTGAGCGACGTTCCCGCGTCCCCGGCGCCCCGGACCCGCAGGCCCCGTGCCTGCGGGTCCGCCTTTTCCCCCCTCGTCCCCCGGCCCGCGCAGTCCACCGTCCGACGCGCAGAAGTGAGCCGTCCGCCATGGGTCCCGCCGCCGAGCTGATCTCCCCGCGCTCCCCGCGCGCCGCCGCCGCCAGGCGCCTGGCCCGCCGCGCCTTCCGGGGCAAGGAGCGCAGGTTCCTCGCCGAGGGGCCGCAGGCGGTGCGGGAGGCCGTCGCCCACCGCGCCGACGGGCTCGCCACCCTGATCGAGCTGTTCGCCACCCCGGAGGCCGCCGAGCGGCACGCCGACCTCGTCGGCGCGGCGCACGCGGCCGGCGCCCGCGTCCACCTGGCCGACCCGGACGTCGTCGCCGGGATCTCGCAGACCGTCACCCCCCAGGGCCTGGTCGGCGTCTGCCGCTTCCTCGACCGCCCGTTCGCCGGGATCCTCGCCGCCCGGCCCCGGCTGGTCGCCGTGCTCGCCCACGTCCGCGACCCCGGCAACGCCGGTACGGTGCTGCGCTGCGCCGACGCCGCCGGCGCCGACGCCGTGGTGCTCACCGACGCCTCCGTGGACCTGTACAACCCCAAGGCCGTCCGCGCCTCCGCCGGCAGCCTCTTCCACCTGCCGGTGGCCGTCGGTGTCCCCGTCGGGGAGGCCGTGCGCGGCCTGGCCGGCGCCGGGGTGCGGGTGCTGGCCGCCGACGGCGGCGGCGACCGCGACCTGGACGCCGAGCTGGACGCGGACCGGATGGGCGGACCCACCGCGTGGATCTTCGGCAACGAGGCGTGGGGTCTGCCCGCGGAGACCCGCGCGCTCGCCGACGCGGTCGTCCGCGTCCCCCTGCACGGCCGGGCGGAGAGCCTGAACCTCGCCACCGCCGCCGCCGTGTGCCTCTACGCCTCGGCCCGCGCCCAGCGTGCGCCCGGTGGCTGCCGCGCGCCCCGGTGACCGCCCCCGCCGGGGCGGGGCGCACCCGGCGGGCACTAGTAGGCTGACGCGCACTGGGAGAGGGGCGAACGGGATGGACACCGCACCCGGCGCCGGGGAGCTGGACCTCCGGCCCGACGATCTTCCCGACGGGCTGGTGGTCGCCGACCGGCGCGGCCTGGTCACATGCTTCAACGCCGAGGCGGCGCGGCTCACCGGCCGGGCGCCGGGCGCCGCGCTCGGCGTCCCCATCGAGGAGGCGCTCCCGCTGGAGGACCTCGACGGCCGCCGCTGGTGGCGGATCACCGACCCGTACCACGGCCTGGCCACCCGCTCCGGGCAGCCCGAACGGAACCTGCTGCTGCCCGGCGGGCGCGAGGTGCTGGTCTCCGCCCGGTACGTGCGCACCGGCCCCGGCGGGCCCGTACGCCGCCTCGTCGTCACCCTGCGCGGCACCGACGCCAGGAAGCGGACCGAGCGCAGCAACGCCGAGCTGATCGCGACCGTCGCCCACGAGCTGCGCTCCCCGCTCACCTCCGTCAAGGGGTTCACGGCCACCCTTCTCGACAAGTGGGAGCGCTTCACCGACGACCAGAAGCGGCTCATGCTCCAGACCGTCGACGGCGACGCCGACCGCGTCACCCGCCTCATCACCGAGCTGCTCGACGTCTCCCGCATCGACTCCGGCCGCCTGGAGCTGCGCCGCCAGCCCGTCCGCCTGGACGAGGCCGTCCGCCGCCATGTGAAGACGCTGGTCAACGGGGGCTGCCCGGCCGACCGCTTCGACCTGCGCGTCGAGGGACCGCTGCCCGGCCTGTGGGCCGACCCCGACAAGATCGATCAGGTCCTGGTCAACCTGCTGGAAAACGCGGTGCGCCACGGCGCCGGAACCGTCACCATCGAGATGGCCCGTGTACCGCCGAGCAGCACACGACAGGAAGGCATGTCCGTCACCGTGAGCGACGAAGGACCCGGCATCCCCGAAGAGGCGATGCAACGGGTCTTCACGCGTTTCTGGCGCGGCAGCGACCGCGGCGGCACGGGACTCGGGCTGTACATCGTCAAGGGCATCGTCGAGGCCCACGGCGGCACCGTCACCGTCGGCCGGTCCGCCGGGGGCGGCGCCAGGTTCCGATTTATCCTGCCCGCGGGCACCCCGGCGTTCCTCTCCTGACGCCGGCCGGCCGCTCCCGCGGGCTCCCACCGCGTACGGACCGCCACGTGCGCCCCCTTAGACTCGGTCCCGGGCACCCCGGGGCGCGCAGCGGGGCGCAATCCACACGGAAGCACGGGAAGAGATGTCGGCACCCAACAAGTCGTACGACCCTGTCGAGGTCGAGGCACTGAAACCGGAAGAGATCGACCGCGTGCGGAACGAGGCACTCGCGGCGATCGCCGCCGCGGACAGCCTCGACGCGCTGCGCGAGGTCAAGGTCGCGCACGCCGGCGACCGTTCGCCCCTGGCCCTGGCCAACCGCGAGATCGGCGCCCTGCCGCCGCACGCCAAGGCGGACGCGGGCAAGCGCGTCGGCCAGGCCCGGGGCGCGGTCAGCAAGGCGCTCGCCGCCCGCCAGCGGGAGCTGGAGGCGGAGCGCGACGAGCGCGTGCTGGTCGAGGAGGCGGTGGACGTCACCCTGCCCCACGACCGCGTCCCGGCCGGCGCCCGGCACCCGCTGACCACGCTGTCGGAGCGGATCGAGGACATCTTCGTGGCGATGGGCTACGAGGTCGCCGAGGGCCCCGAGGTCGAGGCGGAGTGGTTCAACTTCGACGCGCTCAACCTCGGCCCCGACCACCCGGCCCGCTCCACGCACGACACGTTCTTCGTCGAGGGCGCCAAAGGCGGGTCCGCCGACGCGGACCTGGTGCTGCGCACCCACACCTCGCCGGTGCAAATCCGTTCCATGCTGGACCGCGAGCCGCCGATCTACGTGGTCTGTCCCGGCCGCGTCTACCGCACCGACGAGCTGGACGCCACCCACACGCCGGTGTTCAGCCAGGTCGAGCTGCTCGCCGTGGACGAGGGCCTGACCATGGCCGACCTGAAGGGCACCCTGGACCACATGGTCCAGTCGCTCTTCGGCGAGGGCATGCGGACCCGGCTGCGCCCGGACTACTTCCCGTTCACCGAGCCGTCCGCCGAGATGGACATGGTCTGCTTCCGCTGCCGCGGCGAGTCCGTGGGGAACCCGGACCGGCCCTGCCGTACGTGCTCCAGCGAGGGCTGGATCGAGCTGGGCGGCTGCGGCATGGTCAACCCGCGGGTGCTGGTGGCCTGCGGCATCGACCCGGCCCGGTACAGCGGCTTCGCGTTCGGCTTCGGCATCGAGAGGATGCTGATGTTCCGTCACAACGTCGAGGACATCAGGGACATGATCGAGGGTGACGTGCGCTTCACCCGGCCGTTCGGGATGGAGATCTGATGCGCGTCCCGCTTTCCTGGCTGCGCGAGTACGTCGACCTGCCCGCCGCCGTGACCGGACCCGAGGTCGCGGTCAAGCTCATCGCGGCCGGGCTCGAGGTCGAGACCGTCGAGCGGCTCGGCACCGACATCACCGGCCCCCTCGTCGTCGGCAAGGTGCTGGCGATCGAGGAGCTGACCGGTTTCAAGAAGCCCATCCGGTACTGCCAGGTGGACGTCGGCACCGCCAACGGCACCGGCGAGCCGCAGAACATCATCTGCGGCGCCTCGAACTTCCGCGTCGGCGACAAGGTCGTCGTGGTGCTCCCCGGCGCCGTGCTGCCCGGCGGTTTCGCGATCTCCGCCCGGCCCACCTACGGCAAGGTCTCCGAGGGCATGATCTGCTCGGCGCGCGAGCTGGGCATCGGCGACGACCACGCCGGCATCATCGTCCTGCCGCCCGAGCACGAGGCGGGCACCGACGCCATCGAGTTGCTCGAACTCGTCGACGAGGTGCTGGACATCGCGGTCAACCCCGACCGGGGGTACTGCCTGTCGATGCGCGGCGTCGCCCGCGAGACGGCGACCGCCTTCGGGCTGCCGCTGCGCGACCCCGCGCTGCTGGACGTGCCCGAGGCGAACGGGGACGGCTTCCCCGTCGAGATCAAGGACCCGGCGGCGTGCGACCGTTTCGTCGCCCGCACCGTCACCGGTCTGCGGCCCGAGGCGCACGCGCCGATCTGGCTCCAGCGGCGGCTCCAGAAGGCTGGCATGCGGCCCATCTCGCTCGCCGTCGACGTCACCAACTACGTGATGCTGGAGATCGGCCAGCCGCTCCACGCCTACGACCGGTCCCGGCTGACCGGGCCCCTCGGGGTCCGGCGCGCCGAGCCGGGCGAGAAGCTGACCACCCTGGACGGCGCGCAGCGGGTCCTGGACCCGGAGGACCTGCTGATCACCGACAGCGGCGGGCCCGTCGGCCTGGCCGGGGTGATGGGCGGCGCCGACACCGAGATCGCCGACGCCGGGGAGTCCGCGCCCGGCACCACCGACATCGTCATCGAGGCGGCGCACTTCGACCCGGTCACCGTGGCCCGCGCCGCCCGCCGGCACAAGCTGTCCAGCGAGGCGGCCCGCCGCTTCGAGCGCGGTGTCGACCCGGAGGCCGCCGCCGCGGCGGCCCAGCGCGCGGTCGATCTGCTGGTGCTGCTCGGCGGCGGCACCGCCGACCCGGGCGTCACCGAGGTCACGGCCCCGGCCGCGCCGCGCGCCATCGTCATCCCGGCCGACCACCCCGACCGGGTCGCGGGCGTGACGTACGGGCGGGAGGCCGTGGTGCGGCGGCTCCAGGAGATCGGCTGCGCCGTCTCCGGCACCGACGAGCTGACCGTCACCCCGCCGAGCTGGCGCCCCGACCTCAACGACCCCAACGACCTGGCCGAGGAGGTCATCCGCCTGGAGGGCTACGAGGCGCTGCCCTCCACGCTCCCGCGCCCCCCGGCCGGGCGCGGGCTGACCGGGCGGCAGCGGCTCCACCGGCGGGTGGGCCGCGCGCTGGCCGGGGCGGGCTATGTCGAGGCGCTGAACTACCCGTTCCTCGGCACGGCCGCGCTGGACGCGCTCGGCCTGCCGGCCGAGGACGACCGCCGCCGCACCGTACGCCTGGTCAACCCCCTCTCCGACGAGGAGCCCTCGCTGCGTACCACGCTGCTGCCGGGGCTGCTGGAGGCGCTGCGCCGCAACCACGGGCGCGGCGCGGGGGACGTCGCCCTCTTCGAGACCGGCCTGGTCTTCCGCGTCACGGGCGACGAGGCGGCCCCGGTGCGGCTGCCGGTCACCGGCCGGCCGTCCGACGAGGAGATCGCGCGGCTCAACGCGTCGCTGCCCCGGCAGCCGCGCCGGGTCGCCGTCGCGCTCGCCGGGAACCGCGAGCGGGCGGGCTGGTGGGGCGCCGGCCGCCCGGCCGGCTGGGCGGACGCCGTCGAGGCGGCCCGGACCGTCGCCCGGGAGGCGCGGGCGGAGCTGACCATCGAGAACGACCGGCACGCGCCGTGGCACCCCGGCCGGTGCGCCGCGCTGTACGCGGACGTGGACGGCCGCAGGACCCTCGTCGGCCACGCGGGTGAGCTGCACCCGCGGGTGGTCAAGGCGCTGGGCCTGCCGGCGCGGACGTGCGCGATGGAGGCCGACCTCGACCTGCTGGCGCGGGCCGGGGGCGGGCCGGCGAGCGCGCCGCGGATCTCGTCGTTCCCGGTGGCCACGCAGGACGGCGCGCTGGTCGTGGACGCGTCGGTCCCGGCGGCCGAGGTGGAGGCCGCGCTGCGGTCGGGCGCGGGTGAACTGCTGGAGTCGCTGCGGCTGTTCGACATCTTCACCGGCGAGCAGCTCGGCGCGGGCCGGAAGTCGCTGGCGTACGCGCTGCGGTTCCGCGCGCCGGACCGCACGCTGACCGCCGAGGAGGCCACGGCCGCCCGCGAGGCGGCGGTGGCGGCGGCGGTCGCCCGTACCGGTGCGGCGCTGCGCGGCGCCTGATCCGGCGGTACGTCCCCCGCCCGCGCCTCGCTGTTTCAGCGCAGCGCGGGCAGGGGGGCCGCCTCGGCCGGGTCGGTCAGGGGCAGCAGCAGGTCGCCGAGGGCGGCCAGGCGGTCCGGGATGTCGGCGAGGTGGAAGTCGAGGGCGGCCGGGTCGGCGCACGTGTCGATCTCGTCCCAGGTGACCGGCGCCGACACGGTGGGCCGGGGGCGGGCGCGGACCGTGTAGGGCGTGGCGGTCGTCTTGCGGGCCGCGTTCTGGCTGTGGTCGATGAACACCTTGCCCGGCCGCAGGTTCCGGGCCATCACCGCGATCGCCAGCCCGGACAGCTCGCCCGCCGCCTCCGTCGCGAGAGCCTTGGCGTACGCCGACGCGTCCGCCGACGGCACGGGCCGCAGCGCGCACAGCAGATGCAGGCCCTTGGAGCCGGAGGTCTTCGCGTACGCGGTCAGGCCGTCCGCCGCCAGCCGGTCGCGCAGCCAGCGCGCCACCACGCAGCAGTCCAGCACGGTGGCCGGGGCGCCGGGGTCGAGGTCGAACACCAGCCGGTCCGCCATCCCCGGGTCGGACGCGCGCCACTGCGGGGTGTGGAACTCCACGACCAGATTCGCGGCCCACGCCAGCGCGGCCAGGTCCTCGACCACCACCTGGCGCATCGAGCCGCCGCCCGAGCGCGGCACCTCGGCCGTCCTCACCCACTCGGGGGTGCCCGGCGGGACGTTCTTGGCGAAGAACCTCTCGCCCTCCGGGCCGTCCGGGTAGCGCAGGAAGCTCACCGGCCGGTCGCGCAGGTGGGGCAGGAGCACGGCGCCGTGGGCGGCGTAGTAGTGGAGCAGCTCGCCCTTGGTCGTGCCGTCCGCGTAGAGGACCTTCTCCAGATTCGACAGCGTCAGACGACGCCCCTCGACCGTGACCACAGGCATACCCTGAGACTGGCACGAAAGGGGCAGATGATGCGAACGGTATGGAAGGGCGCCATCTCGTTTGGCCTGGTCACCATCCCCGTCAAGGTCGTCGGCGCGACCGAGAACCACGCCGTCTCCTTCCGCCAGATCCACACCGCCGACGACGGCCGGATCCGCTACCGCAAGGTGTGCGAGATCGACGGCGAGGAGCTGTCCGGCGACCAGATCGGCAAGGGCTACGAGACGGCGGACGGCACGGTCGTGCAGGTGACCGACGAGGATCTGGCGGCCCTGCCGCTGCCCACCGCCAGGACCGTCGAGATCCTCGGCTTCGTGCCGGTCGCGAGCATCGACCCGTACCAGCTCGACCGCTCGTACTACCTGACCGCCGACGCGGGGGCGGCCAAGCCGTACGTGCTGCTGCGCGAGGCGTTGCGGCGCGCCGAGAAGGGCGCCATCGCCAAGCTCGCGATGCGCGGGCGCGAGACCCTCGCCCTGGTCCGCGCCCTGGAGGGCGAGGAGGTGCTCGGGATGCACACGCTGCTGTGGCCCGACGAGATCCGGCCCGCCGCCGGGCTGGCGCCCGCCGAGAAGGTCACCATCCGGGACGCCGAGCTGGACCTCGCGTACACCCTGATGGACACGCTCGGCGAGGTGGACATGTCCGAGCTGCACGACGAGTACCGGGAGGCCGTGGAGGCGCTGGTCAGCGCCAAGCTCGCCGGGGCCGAGCCGGAGCGGCCGGGGGAGACCGTCCCGGTCGGCGGGAAGGTCGTGGACCTGATGGCCGCGCTGGAGGACAGCGTCCGCAGCGCGCGCCGGACGCGCGGCGAGGGCGAGGAGGCGACCGTCACGCCGATCAAGAAGACGGCCGCGGAGAAGGCCCCGGCGAAGAAGGCGGCCCCGAGGAAGGCGGCGGCGAAGAAGACAGCCACGAAGAAGACGGCGGCCGGGGGAACGGCCAAGAAGGCCGAGACCGGGAAGACCCCCGCGAAGAAGAAGTCCACCCCACGCAAGCGCGCGTCCTGACGGACGGCCCCATGTCCTCGTAATTATTCTCTGATTTTAGTTGTGTTCGCGTAGAGTCTGTACATTCTTTCTTTCTTTTTTTTCTTTTCTTTTTTTTTTTTTTTTTTTTTTTTTTTTTTTCAAGCAGAAGACGGCATACGAGATTTCTGCCTGTCTCGTGGGCTCGGCGTGCGAGTCGGTTCCGGTGTTGGGGAGTGCCGGGAGCGAAGGTCCGTGGAGAGGGGGTCCGCGTCGGGCAAGCGGGCGTTTTGGCGGGTCGTCGTACGGGTTGGGGTTTCGGTGGCTGGGCTGGTGGCGGGCGCTGTGCGTGGTGTGCGGCGGTTCGCTGAGTACCAGTCCGCCGGCTTCGTATGGCCCGGCGAGGTGAACCCGGCCCGTCCGGCGGCGGGTGGAACGGGAGCCGGGGGGTGTGGGGGGCGGTGGTGTTTACTGGCCGGGGCTCCCGCCGTACGGCGTGTCACGGAAGCGTAACGGGGGGAGATTCGTCACGCTGTGCCGGGCATGTGTGACAAAGAGGTACGGCAGGGGGTCGATCATGGGACGGATCAGCCGCAGGAGCCTGGCCTTCGCCGCCGTGGGCACGGTCGCCGGAGCGCTCACGCTCAGCCAGGCGTCGGCGTCCGCGTCGCGGTCCGGGCGGCCGGAGCCGGTGGGCGGCGCGGCCGGCATGCGCGGCATGTGGATCGCGACGGTGGCGAACATCGACTGGCCGGACAAGCCCGGCCTCTCGCCGGACGAGGGCCGCGCCGAGCTGGTCGCGCTGCTGGACGCGGCGGTCGAGAGAAAGCTCACCACCGTGTTCTTCCAGGTGCGGCCGACCGCGGACGCGCTCTGGCCGTCGCCGTACGAGCCGTGGTCGGAGTGGCTCACCGGGGTGCAGGGGCGTGACCCCGGCTGGGATCCGCTGGACGTGGCGGTCCGCGAGGCGCACGCGCGCGGGCTGGCGCTGCACGCCTGGTTCAACCCGTACCGCGTCGCCACGCACGACGACCCGGACCGGCTGACCGAGGACCACCCGGCGCGGCGGCACCCGGAGTGGGTGGTGCCCTACGGCGGGCGGCTGTACTACAACCCGGGGATTCCCGAGGTGCGGGCGTTCGTCCAGGACGCGATGGCGGACGCGGTGGAGACCTACGCGATCGACGGCGTGCACTGGGACGACTACTTCTACCCGTATCCGGTGGCGGGCGAGGAGTTCGACGACGACGACGCGTTCGAGGAGTACGGCGGGGACTTCGACGACCGGGGCGACTGGCGGCGGCACAACATCGACCTGCTGGTGAAGGAGATGCGGGAGCGGGTGCGGGCGGCGAAGCCGGGGCTGCCGTTCGGCGTGAGCCCGTTCGCGGTCTGGCGCAACAAGGGGACGGACCCGCTGGGCTCGGACACCCGGGCCGGGGTCGAGACCTACGACGACCTGTACGCGGACACCCGGACCTGGGTCAGGGAGGGCTGGCTGGACTACGTCGTCCCGCAGGTCTACTGGCACATCGGGTACGAGGCGGCCGACTACGAGACCCTGGTCGCGTGGTGGGCGGACGTCGCCGACGGTACCGGCGTCGATCTGTACATCGGCGAGGCCCTGTACAAGGCGGGCGACCCCGCGCAGCCCGCCGCCTGGCAGGACCCGGCCGAACTGTCGCGCCCCCTGACGCCGTGCGACGGGCATCCGCAGGTCGGCGGCAACGTCTTCTACTCCGCGAGCCACGTCGTCTCCGACCCGATCGGCGCGATGTCGCGGGTGGTGGCCGACCACTACGACGGCACGGCGCGGGCCGCCGGGCCCGGCGGGGTCCGGCAGCTCAGGGGGCGAACCCCATGACCATGATCTGTTCGGGCTGGTCGTAGGGCTGGAAGCCGACCCGGGCGTATACCTCCTGCGCGTCCCGGGTGGCCAGCAGCACGCGCTTCAGCCGGTACGGCGCCAGGTGGTCGCGGATGGCGGCGGCCAGCCGGCCGCCCAGGCCCAGGCCGCGGTGGTCGCGGTCGATGTACACGTCACTGACCCAGGCGAACGTCGCCAGGTCGGTGACCACCCGCGCGTAGCCGACCTGATCACCGGCGGGGCCGTAGACCCCGAAGTTGAGCGACGCCCCGGCGGCCCGGTCGACGGTGGCGCGGTCGCGGCCCCGGGCCCAGTAGGTGTCGGTGGTGAGCCAGTGGTGGACGCGGTCGTAGTCGATCCGGGCGGCGTCGTTCGAGATCTCGTATCCGTCGTCGGTTGAAGTGGCCATGGCAGCGCAGCGTAGGCGCACGGCCCGCCGTGGTCCCACCGGTTTTCGCGGCCCCCGGGGCGGGGCCGACGCGGGGCGTCCGTTCAGCGGCGGCGCCCGCGGGACGGGGAGACGGTCGAGTCCGGACCGGGGGAGACCACGCTCTCGTGGCCGTCCTCCGCGCGGACCCGGTACGGCGGCGCGCCGTCCCGGCCCAGCACTTCCACGATCTCGGTCACCCGGTCGCCCTGCCCGACGGTCCTGCCACGCGTGACGACCCGGTCGCCGGCCTTGGCTCGCATCAGGAGTGCCTCCTGTCGCCTCGTGTGGTGGTCCACGTCACTCCTGTTCCACCGTACGGCCGCCCGGCGCGGGCGGCAGCCCCGGGAGGCGGGCGGTGTGAGGGGCGTTGGGAGGGGCCGTGAGGGTACGTGTCGTTCCGCCCTCGTCCCCGGGTGTGCGGCGGGCGGGCTGTTTACGTCGTGGTAGTGGTGCTCCTATTCGCATGCTCGTACGATCGCGCCATGCTGGTCACGCTGATCGCCGCGGCCCGCGGCACGCCGGTCCCCGACGCGCGTTTCGGTGACGACCGGCCGCTGGACCTCGCCGACTGGCAAGCCCTGGAGCGCGTCATTCCGGCGCTGTTGCCGCTGGCCGCCGCCGAACTCCGTTACTGCTCGCCGACGCTTGCCAGCAGGCAGACCGGCGACGCCCTCGGGCTCGCCCCGCTGGTCCAGGTGGCGCTGCGCGAATGCGACATGGGGCGGTGGCGGGGCATGACCCTGCGCGAGGCCGCCGTCCGTGAGCCGGCGGCCGTGGACGCCTGGCTGGCCGACCCCCGCTCGGCGCCGCACGGCGGGGAGCCGCTGCTGGCCTTCGTCTCCCGGATCGGCGCCTGGCTGGACACCCGGCCGGTCGAGGGCGACGGGCGGATCGTCGCCGTCACCGAGTCCTCGGTGATCCGCGCGGCCATGCTCTACGCGCTCAAGGCGCCCCCGCAGTCGTACTGGCGCACCGAGGTGCACCCGCTGTCCGTGGTCAGCCTCAACGGCTGCCGCGGACGCTGGAGCCTGTGCCTTGGTTGAGGTCAACGCGCGTCACCCGCCCGGGAGTCCGGACTGACTGTGTTGCGCTGTCATGTAGTGTCATCTACTGCTTGTTTTCGTATTAGGACCTGCGGTGACCTACTGATGTCGCTCTCATCTAGTCGCCGGGTGGCGCAGGTGTGTATAAGATACTGGGACGAAGCGATCGTGGTGGGGGCCGGTCCCAACGGGCTGGCCGCCGCCGTCACGCTGGCGCGGCACGGCCTGCGGGTGACCGTGCTGGAGGCGGCCGACGAGATCGGCGGCGGCACGCGCAGCGGTGAACTGACCGTGCCGGGCGTGCTGTTCGACCACTGCTCCTCGACGCACATCATGGGCGCCGGATCGCCGTTCCTCCGCTCGCTCGACCTGAAGCGGTACGGCCTGGAGTGGGCCTGGCCCGAGATCGACCTGGCGCACCCGCTGGACGGGGAGGGCGCCGGGGCGCTGTACCGGTCGGTGGAGGAGACGGCGGCGGGGCTCGGCGAGGACGGCCCGGCCTGGCGGCGGCTGTTCGGGCCGCTGGCCGCCGACGCCGAGGCGATCACCGACGAGGTGATGCGGCCGATGCTGAAGGTTCCCCGGCATCCGGTGCGCATGGCCCGGTTCGGGCTGCGGGCGCTCCAGCCCGCGACGCTGGTCGCCCGCCGCTTCCGCACCGCGCGGGCGCGGGCGCTGTTCGGCGGGGTGGCGGCGCACCTGTTCGGGCCGCTGGAGCAGCCGGTCGGCGCCTCGGTCGGGCTGATGATCATCGCCGCCGGGCACCGGTTCGGGTGGCCGGTCGCCCGGGGCGGCCCGCGGGCCATCGCCGACGCGCTGGCCGCGATGCTGACCGAGGCCGGCGGGCGGGTGGAGACGGGGGTGCGGGTCCGTTCCCTCGACGAGCTGCCGCCGGCCGGGGCGGTGCTGCTGGATCTCGCCCCGGCCGCCGCCGCCGGGGTGGTCGGCGACCGCCTGCCGCCGCGCGTCCGCCGCGCGTACACCCGCTTCCGGCAGGGGCCCGGCGCGTTCAAGCTCGACCTCGCGGTCGAGGGCGGCGTGCCCTGGCGCGACGAGGCGTGCCGCCGCGCGGGCACCCTCCACCTGGGCGGCACGTTCGAGCAGGTGGCGCGGGCGGAGGCGGAGATGAGCCGGGGGCGGATGCCCGAGCGGCCGTTCATGCTGGTCTCCCAGCAGTACCTGGCCGACCCCGGCCGTTCCTCGGGCGACATCCATCCCGTCTCGGCCTACGCGCACGTGCCGCACGGCTGGACCGGCGACGCGACGGAGGCGATGCTCGCCCAGTTCGAACGGTTCGCCCCCGGCACCCGGGAGCGGATCGTCGCGACCGACGCCATGTCCACCGCCGAGCTGGAGCGGTACAACGCCAACTACGTGGGCGGCGACATCGTCGGCGGCGCCAACACCCCGCTCCAGCTCACCATGCGCCCGCGCCTCGCCCTCGACCCGTACCGCACCGGGGTCCCCGGCGTGTACCTCTGCTCGGCGGCCACCCCGCCCGGCGCCGGGGCCCACTGCATGAGCGGCCACAACGCGGCCCTGTCCGCCCTGCGCGCCCTCGGCGTCCGCCACTGAACGCCGGGCGGAAAGCCCGCCCGGCGCGTGCCGGATACGTATACGCCCGCTTCCCCGCGTGGCGGGGGGCGCCATTGCATAAAGCTGCTGCGCTACGTATAGTCATGCTCCACGTATGAGGGAGGCGATGGCGATGCGCGCTGCGGTGGCGGGAGCGAGTGGCTACGCGGGAGGGGAGATCCTGCGGCTGCTGCTCCAGCATCCCCGGATCGAGATCGGCGCCCTGACGGGCAACGCGAACGCGGGCGAGCGCCTCGGCGCTCTCCAGCCCCAGCTCGTCCCGCTGGCCGACCGGGTCCTGGAGCCGACCACCCCCGGGACGCTGGCCGGCCACGACATCGTCTTCCTCGCCCTCCCGCACGGCCACTCGGCCGCCGTCGCCGAGCAGCTCGGCGACAGCGCGCTGATCGTCGACTGCGGCGCCGACTTCCGGCTGCGGGACGCGGCGGACTGGGAGCGGTTCTACGGATCGCCGCACGCCGGCACCTGGCCCTACGGCCTGCCCGAGCTGCCCGGCGCCCGGGAGGCGCTGCGCGGCTCCACCCGCGTCGCGGTCCCCGGGTGCTACCCGACGGCCGTCAGCCTGGCGCTGTTCCCGGCCTACGCGGCGCGGCTCGTCGAGCCGGAGGCGGTGATCGTGGCCGCGTCCGGCACCTCGGGCGCCGGCCGGTCGCTCAAGCCGCATCTGCTGGGCAGCGAGGTCATGGGGGCCATGAGCCCGTACGGCGTCGGCGGCACCCACCGGCACACGCCCGAGATGATCCAGAACCTGTCGGCGGTCGCGGGCGAGCGGGTGACCGTCTCGTTCACCCCGACCCTCGCCCCCATGCCGCGGGGCATCCTCGCCACGTGCAGCGCCCGGGTCAGGCCCGGGGTGACGGGACCGGCGCTGCGCGAGGCGTACGCCAAGGCGTTCGCCGCCGAGCCGTTCGTCCGGCTGCTCCCGGAGGGCCGGTGGCCCACCACCGGCGCCGTCGCCGGCTCCAACGCGGCGCTGGTGCAGGTCGCGCTGGACGAGGACGCCGGGCGCCTGATCGCCATCAGCGCCATCGACAACCTCACCAAGGGCACCGCGGGCGGCGCGGTGCAGAGCATGAACATCGCCCTCGGCCTCCCGGAGGACACGGGGCTCTCGACGATCGGAGTGGCTCCATGAGCGTCACGGCAGCACGGGGATTCACGGCGGCGGGCATCGCCGCCGGGATCAAGGACAGCGGCGCGCCCGACCTCGCGCTCGTCGTCAACCAGGGGCCGCGCGCCGCCGCCGCCGGGGTCTTCACGAGCAACCGCGTCAAGGCGGCCCCTGTCGTCTGGTCCGAGCAGGTCGTCAAGGGCGGCCGGGTCTCCGCCGTCGTCCTCAACTCCGGCGGCGCCAACGCCTGCACCGGGCCGCTCGGCTTCCAGGACACCCACGCCACCGCCGAGAAGGTGGCGGAGGTCCTCGGCACCAGCGCCGCCGAGGTCGCCGTCGCCTCCACCGGCCTCATCGGCATCCCGCTGCCCATGGACAAGCTGCTGCCCGGGATCGCGACGGCCGCCGGGCAGCTCTCCGCCGACGGCGGTGAGCGGGCCGCCATCGCCATCAAGACCACCGACAGCGTCCACAAGACCGCCGTCGCCGAGGGCACCGGCTGGACCGTGGGCGGCATGGCCAAGGGCGCGGGGATGCTCGCCCCCGGCCTGGCCACCATGCTCGTCGTGCTCACCACCGACGCCGACGTCGAGGCCCCCGACCTGGACCGGGCGCTGCGCGCCGCGACCCGGACCACGTTCGACCGCGTCGACTCCGACGGCTGCATGTCCACCAACGACACCGTGCTGCTGCTGGCCTCCGGCGCCTCGGGCACCGTGCCGGACGCGGCGGAGTTCGCCGAGGCCGTCCGCGCCGTCTGCGACGACCTGGCCCGCCAGCTCGTCAAGGACGCCGAGGGCGCCTCCAAGGAGATCCGGATCGAGGTCGTCAACGCCGCCACGGAGGACGACGCCGTCGAGGTCGGCCGCTCCATCGCCCGCAACAACCTGCTGAAGTGCGCCATCCACGGCGAGGACCCCAACTGGGGCCGGGTGCTCTCCGCCATCGGCACCACCTCCGCCGCCTTCGAGCCCGACCGGCTCGACGTCGCGATCAACGGCGTCTGGGTCTGCCGGAACGGCTCGGTCGGCGAGGACCGGGACCTGGTGGACATGCGGCACCGCGAGGTCGTCATCACCGCCGACCTGTCCGCCGGCACCGAGTCCGCCGTGCTGTGGACCAACGACCTCACCGCCGACTACGTCCACGAGAACAGCGCCTACTCCTCCTGACGACCCTCCTTCCGACGAGCCGAGAAGCGAAAGCCGGTCATGACGGACAATCACGCATCGGGACCCGTGCCGCCCACCTCCACGTCGCCCACCCGCAGGCACACCGCCCTGCCCAAGGCGCGCATCCTCATCGAGGCCCTGCCCTGGCTGACCCGCCACCACGGGAAGACCGTCGTCATCAAGTTCGGCGGGAACGCCATGGTGGACGACGCGCTGAAGGCCGCGTTCGCCCAGGACGTCGTCTTCCTCCGCCATGCCGGGCTCCGCCCGGTCGTGGTGCACGGCGGCGGGCCGCAGATCACCGCACAGCTCGAACGCCTCGGCCTCACCTCCGAGTTCAAGGCGGGCCTGCGGGTCACCACCCCCGAGACCATGGACGTGGTCCGGATGGTGCTGGCCGGTCAGGTGCAGCGCGAACTCGTCGGCCTGCTCAACGCCCACGGCCCGTTCGCCGTCGGCATGACCGGCGAGGACGCGCACCTGATGTCGGCGACCAAGCGGTTCGCCACCGTGGACGGCGAACGTGTCGACCTCGGCCGCGTCGGCGACATCACCGGCATCGAGCCGGGCGCCGTGGAGGCGCTGCTGGACGACGGCCGCATCCCGGTCATCTCCTCCATCGCGCGCAGCGCCGACGAC
This sequence comes from Streptomyces specialis, assembly GCF_001493375.1. GTDB lineage: Bacteria > Actinomycetota > Actinomycetes > Streptomycetales > Streptomycetaceae > Streptomyces > Streptomyces specialis. The sequence continues at coordinate 245,882 of NZ_LN929893.1, read as the reverse complement.
GGCCACGTGTACAACGTCAACGCCGACACCGCCGCCGCCGCGCTCGCCGCCGCGCTCGGCGCCGAGACGCTCATGGTGCTGACGGACGTCGAGGGCCTGTACGCCGACTGGCCGGCCAGCGACGAGGTGATCAGCCGGCTGACGGAGAGCGAGCTGGAGAAGCTGCTGCCCGACCTGGCCAGCGGCATGGTGCCGAAGATGGAGGGCTGCCTGCACGCCGTCCGCAACGGTGTGCGGACCGCCCGCGTCATCGACGGGCGGGTGCCGCACTCCATCCTGCTGGAGATCTTCACCGACGAGGGAATCGGGACGATGGTCGTCCCGGACGAGGCCGGTAAGGGAGAGCCGACATGAACGCCGACACCACCCCGACCACCGCGCCCGCCACGGGGAACGCGGCGCTGACCGCCCGCTGGCGGAACGCCCTTATGGACAACTACGGCACCCCCCGCGTCCCCCTCACCCACGGCGAGGGCGCCCGGATGTGGGACGCGGACGGCAAGGAGTACCTGGACTTCGTCGGCGGCATCGCCGTCAACTCCCTCGGCACCGGCCACCCGGCCGTGGTGCGCGCCGTCTCCGATCAGGTCGCCCTCCTGGGCCACGTCTCCAACCTCTTCGGGGCCGAGCCGCCCGTCGCCCTCGCCGAGCGGCTCCTCGCCCTGGCCGGCCGGCCGGGACGGGTCTTCCTGTGCAACTCCGGCACCGAGGCCGTCGAGGCCGCGTTCAAGATCGGCCGGCTCACCGGCCGGCGGCACATGGTCGCCACCCACGGCGGCTTCCACGGCCGCACCGTCGGCGCCCTCGCCCTGACCGGGCAGCCGAAGAAGCAGGAGGGCTTCCTGCCGCTGCCCGGCGATGTCACCCACGTCCCCTACGGCGACGCCGACGCGCTGCGCGCGGCCGTCACCACGGACACCGCGCTGGTCGTCCTGGAGCCGATCCAGGGCGAGAACGGCGTGGTCGTCCCGCCGGAGGGCTATCTCGCGGAGGCCCGGGCGATCACCCGCGCCACCGGCACGCTGCTGGTCCTGGACGAGGTGCAGACCGGCATCGGGCGGACCGGCCACTGGTTCGCCGGTCAGGCGCAGGGCGTCGAGGCCGATGTGGTGACCCTCGCCAAGGGCCTGGCGGGGGGCCTGCCGATCGGCGCGACCATGGCGTTCGGCGAGGCGGCGGAGCTGCTGACGCCCGGGGCCCACGGCTCCACCTTCGGCGGCAACCCCGTGTCGTGCGCCGCCGCGCTCGCCGTGCTGGACACCATCGAGTCCGAGGACCTGCTCCAGCGGGTCAAGGAGGCGGGCGAGCGGCTGCGGGACGGGATCTGGCGGCTGGGCCACCCACTCGTCGACCGGGTCAGGGGCGCCGGGCTACTGCTCGGTATCGTGCTCACCGAGCCCCTGGCGCCGCGCGTGCAGCAGGCGGCTCAGGACGCCGGACTGCTGGTGAACGCCGTCGCCCCCGACGTGGTGCGGCTGGCCCCGCCGCTGATCGTGGGCGACGAGGAGGTGGACGCCTTCCTCGCGGCACTCCCCGGCGTTCTCGACACCGTGGACACGTCGGCCGGAGAACGATGACCAACGGGGAGAGAGCATGACGGACGAGCGGCACCCGGCCGGGAACGGCCCGGCCGTGCCCCAGACGCGGACGGCCCGGCACCGCCGGATCGTCGAGATCCTGAACAGACAGCCGGTGCGGTCCCAGAGCCAGTTGGCGAAGCTGCTCGCCGACGACGGGCTGAACGTCACGCAGGCGACGCTCAGCCGCGACCTCGACGAGCTGGGCGCGGTCAAGATCCGCAACACCGGGGGCGAGCTGATCTACGCCGTCCCCAGCGAGGGCGGGTTCCGCACCCCCCGGGTGCCGCTGGGCGAGTCCGCCAAGGAGGAGCGGATGGCCCGGCTGGCGGGGGAGCTGCTGATCTCGGCGGAGGCGTCGGCGAACCTGGTGGTCCTGCGCACCCCGCCGGGGGCCGCCCAGTTCCTCGCCTCCGCCATCGACCAGGCGGAGGTGCACGACATCCTGGGCACCATCGCCGGCGACGACACCCTGCTGCTGATCAGCAGGGACCCGAGCGGGGGCCAGTCCCTGGCGGACCATCTGCTGCGCCTGGCCCAGAAGGGGAAGGAGCACCCGGAGGACGACGAGGACTGAGCCGCCCGGGCGGACCGGCCGCGCCCGGGCGGTCTCTCAGCGGTCGCGCCGCGAGGCGTGCCGGGCGAGCGCGGCCAGCGTTCCGGCGGCGGGGTCCGCGATGTCCGCGACCCGCAGGCAGTCCAGGGCCAGCCGCACCTGCTCGTCGGCCGTCTCCTCGGCCCAGGCCCGGCCACCGGCCCGTTCCACGAGCGAGGCGAGCCGGGACGTCGCGGCCGGGTCCGACGCGGCGGCGTCCGGGGCGGGCGGCCGGGCGTACAGCTCGGCCAGCTCGCGCCCGGCGTCGGTGCCGGAGTCCAAGGCGGCGACCACCGGCAGGGACTTCTTGCGGGCCGTCAGGTCGGCCCCGGCCGGTTTGCCGGTGACCGCCGGATCGCCCCATATGCCGAGGAGGTCGTCGGCGAGCTGGAACGCGATGCCCAGGTGGGTGCCGAACCGCCGCAGCGCGTCCGTCCGGTCGGGGGAGCCGCCGCCCCACAGGGACCCCAGCGCGCACGAACAGGCCAGCAGCTCGGCCGTCTTGCGCTCCGCCATGCCCAGGCACTCGGCGAGGGAGACGTGGTCGCGCTCCTCGAAGCTGAGATCGGCGTACTCGCCCTCGATGAGCTGGGTGGTGGCGTCGCCCAGCCACCGGACGCCGGTGACCGTGCCGGCCGCCGTGGCCTCCTCGGTCAGCACCCGGGCCGCGTGGATGAGCAGCGCGTCGCCCGCCAGGAGCGCGCTGGAGGAGCCGAACACCGTCCAGGCGGTGGCGCGGTGACGCCGTGTCGCGTCGCCGTCGAGGATGTCGTCGTGGAGCAGCGAGAAGTTGTGCACCAGCTCCACGGCGACGGCCGGGGCGAGGGCGCTCTCGGCCGGCGCTCCCACCGCCTCGGCGCTAAGGAAGACGAGGGCGGGCCGCAGCGCCTTGCCGGCGGGCGCGTTGTCGGGCCGGCCGGCGCTGTCCGTCCAGCCGAAGTGGTACGAGGCGACCCGCGCGATCGGCTCGGGCAGGCGCCGTACCCAGTCGCGCAGCGCCGGGTCGAGCAGCGCGCGGGCCCGGCGCAGCGCCTCCCGCGCGGTGCGCTGCTCGGCGGCGGTGTCGGGGAGCGTGGTCATGCCGTCGCCCCCGGTCCGCCGGACCCCCGCCCGGCTGTCGGCGGGGGGCCGCCGCCCCGGGCCAGCCGCCGCGCGGCGGTCAGGCTGTCCTCGCCGGTCACCTCGACCGCCGTGCGCGCCTCGCCCCCGGCCGGCACCCCCGGCACCGGCTCCGGCCCGAACAGCGCGGGCCCGGCCGCGGCGCGCGCCACCGCCGCGCCGATCTCCACCCGGCCGCCGCCGGGCACCGTGTACTCCCCGGCGGCGACGATCCGTTCGTTCTCCGCCGCGGCCTCGCGCAGCCCCGGCCGCTCCCACGCGCTCCGCACGGCCGTCACACCCCCGTCGCGGCGGGCGGGGTCGGCGGCAGCGGCAGGGGCAGGCCCGGCAGGCCGTCGACGCTGGTCCCGTTGTGCGAGCGCGAGCGGAAGTACGTGTCCAGCGTCTCGTCCGTCTCGCGCGCGAAGCGCCTGGCGTGCAGCGGGCGGTCGGCCTCGTACGTCATGAACGGCACGGCGAACCCGCAGGAGTCGCGGATGTGCTCGGCGGTCACCACGATGATCGCCCGCAGCCCGTGGTCGGCCGGGTCGATGCCGGCGAACCGGGCCAGCAGACCCGGCCAGCGCGGGTCGTCCCGGAAGACCGGCTCGCCGCGCCCGTGCACGCGCACGATGGTCGGCGGCCCGGAGAACGCGCACCACATGAGCGTGATGCGGCCGTTCTCCCGGAGGTGGGCGATGGTCTCGGCGTGGCTGCCGGCGAAGTCGAGATAGGCGAGGGTGCGGTCGTCCAGGATCGCGAGCGACCCGGTCAGGCCCTTGGGGGAGAGGTTGACCGTGCCGTCGCCCGCGAGGGGGGCGGTGGCGGTGAAGAAGAGGGGCTGCTCCTCGATGAACGTCCTCAGCCTGCCGTCTATGCGCTCATAATCCTTGCCCATGGCACGCAGTATCCCAGTGCGCGCCACCGGATTGACGAAACATGCGGAGCCCTGCATACTTATTCTAGTCAGTGCATGGATTCTAAGGAGACACCGTGACCCAGCGCGTCGTACTCGCCTACTCCGGCGGCCTGGACACCTCTGTCTGCATCGGCTGGATCGCCGAGGCGACCGGGGCGGAGGTCGTCGCCGTCGCCGTCGATGTCGGCCAGGGCGGCGAGAGCATGGACGTCATCCGGAAGCGCGCACTGGCCTGCGGCGCGGTCGAGTCCGAGGTCGTCGACGCCCGGGACGAGTTCGCCGAGGAGTACTGCCTGCCGGCGGTCAAGGCGAACGCGCTCTACATGGACCGGTACCCGCTGGTGTCCGCCCTCTCCCGGCCGGTGATCGTCAAGCACCTGGCCGCCACCGCCCGCAAGCACGGCGCGGACACCGTCGCCCACGGCTGCACCGGCAAGGGCAACGACCAGGTGCGGTTCGAGGCCGGCATCGCCTCCCTCGCCCCCGACCTCAAGTGCGTCGCCCCCGTCCGGGACTACGCGATGACCCGGGACAAGGCCATCGCGTTCGCCGAGACCAAGGGCCTGCCGATCGCCACCACCAAGAAGTCGCCGTACTCCATCGACGCCAACGTCTTCGGCCGCGCCGTCGAGACCGGCTTCCTGGAGGACATCTGGAACGCGCCGATCGAGGACATCTACGAGTACACGCAGAGCCCCTCGACCCCCCGCGACCCCGACGAGGTCGTCATCACCTTCCGGCAGGGCGTCCCGGTGGCCATCGACGGCCGGGCCGTCACCATGCTCCAGGCGATCCAGGAGCTGAACGAGCGGGCCGGCGCCCACGGCGTGGGCCGCATCGACATGGTCGAGGACCGGCTCGTGGGCATCAAGTCCCGCGAGGTGTACGAGTCGCCCGGCGCCATCGCGCTGATCACCGCCCACCAGGAGCTGGAGAGCGTCACGGTCGAGCGCGAACTCGCCCGGTACAAGCGGCAGGTCGAGCAGCGCTGGGCCGAGCTGGTCTACGACGGCCTGTGGTTCTCCCCGCTCAAGCGCGCCCTGGACGGCTTCGTCGAGGAGGCGAACCAGCACGTCAGCGGCGACATCCGGATGACCCTGCACGGCGGCCGGGCCGTCGTCACCGGCCGGCGGTCCGAGCAGTCGCTGTACGACTTCAGCCTCGCGACCTACGACACGGGCGACACGTTCGACCAGTCCGCGTCCAAGGGCTTCATCGACATCTTCGCCATGTCCAGCAAGATCGCCGCCCGGCGGGACCTCGCCCAGTGAGCCACGACAGCCACGGCGCCCCGGACGTGCGGCTGTGGGGCGGCCGGTTCGCGCACGGACCGGCCGAGGCCCTGGAGCGGCTCAGCGCCTCCGTCCACTTCGACTGGCGGCTCGCGCCGTACGACATCGCCGGCTCCCGCGCCCACGCCCGCGTCCTGCACCGGGCCGGGCTGCTCACCGAGGACGAGCTGAGCCGGATGCTGGACGGGCTCGACCGGCTCGCGGCCGACGTCGCGGACGGCTCGTTCACCGGCACCGTCGCCGACGAGGACGTGCACACCGCGCTCGAACGCGGCCTGCTGGAGCGGCTCGGCCCCGAGCTGGGCGGCAAGCTGCGGGCCGGCCGGTCGCGGAACGACCAGGTCGCCACCCTGTTCCGGATGTACCTGCGGGACCACGCGCGGATCCTCGCCGGGCTGATCGCCGACCTCCAGGAGGCGCTGATCGCCCTGGCCGACGCCCACCCCGGCGTCGCCATGCCGGGCCGGACCCACTTCCAGCACGCGCAGCCGGTGCTCTTCGCCCACCACGTCCTGGCCCACGTCCAGGCCCTGGCCCGGGACGCGGAGCGGCTGCGGCAGTGGGACGCCCGCACCGCCGTCTCGCCGTACGGCTCCGGCGCGCTGGCCGGCTCCTCGCTCGGCCTGGACCCGGAGGCGGTCGCGGCGGACCTCGGCTTCGAGGGCGGCTCGGTGGCCAACTCCATCGACGGCACCGCCGCCCGGGACTTCGCCGCCGAGTTCGCCTTCGTCACGGCGATGATCGGCGTGGACGTCTCGCGGATCGCGGAGGAGATCATCGTCTGGAACACGAAGGAGTTCTCCTTCGTGACCCTGCACGACTCCTTCTCCACCGGCAGCTCGATCATGCCGCAGAAGAAGAACCCGGACATCGCGGAGCTGGCCCGGGGCAAGTCCGGCCGGCTCATCGGCAACCTGACGGGCCTCATGGCCACGCTCAAGGCCCTGCCGCTGGCCTACAACCGCGACCTCCAGGAGGACAAGGAGCCGGTCTTCGACTCCTGCGACCAACTGGAGGTGCTGCTCCCGGCGTTCACCGGCATGCTGGCCACCCTCACGGTCAACGCCGAGCGGATGGCGGAGCTGGCCCCGGCCGGGTTCTCCCTCGCCACCGACATCGCGGAGTGGCTGGTCCGGCGCGGCGTGCCGTTCCGGGTGGCGCACGAGGTCGCCGGCGAGTGCGTGAAGGTCTGCGAGGCGGAGGGCATCGAGCTGGACCAGCTCACCGACGAGCAGTTCGCGAAGATCTCCCCGCACCTCACGCCCGAGGTGCGCGAGGTGCTCACCGTCGAGGGCTCCCTCGCCGCCCGCGCCGCGCGCGGCGGCCCCGCGCCCGCCGCGGTCGCCGTCCAGCTCACCGAGGCGAAGGCCGGCCTGGCCCGCCAGCGCGCCTGGGTGGCCGGCGAGACCGCCTGACGCACCCCGTACGACCCGCACGACCCCGCACGGAAGGTCCCGCATGGCGTTCTCCCGCTTCGACCCCGAGGCCACCCCCGCCGCCCGCGTCGGGCTCGGACTCGCCGCCGTCGGCCGGCCCGGGTACATCAACCTGGGGCGGGAGCGCGACCTCCCCGCCGACCGCACCCGGGAGGCGCTGCGGGACCGGACGCACCAGCTCCTCGACGCCGCGCACGCGCACGGCGTGCGCTACGTGGACGCGGCCCGCTCGTACGGGCGGGCCGAGGAGTTCCTCGGCGGCTGGCTCGCCACCCGGCCGGACACCGCCGGGGAGGTCGTCGTCGGCAGCAAGTGGGGCTACACCTACACCGCCGACTGGCGCGCCGACGCGGGGACGCACGAGGTCAAGGACCACTCGGCCGCCACGTTCGACCGCCAGTACGCCGAGACCCGCGCCCTGCTCGGCGACCACCTCGACCTCTACCAGATCCACTCCGTCACCCCGGAGAGCCCCGCCCTCACCGACCCGGAGGTGATCGGCCGCCTGTCCCGGCTGGCCGCCTCCGGCGTGACCGTCGGGCTGTCCACCAGCGGCCCCGCGCAGGCCGACGCCATCCGCGCCGCCCTGGAGATCACGGTGGACGGCCGCCCGCTGTTCGGCACGGTCCAGTCCACGTTCAACGTGCTGGAGACCTCGGCGGGCCCCGCCCTGGCCGAGGCGCACGAGGCCGGGCTCACCGTGATCGTCAAGGAGGGCATGGCCAACGGCCGCCTGGCCGGTGACGCCGCCCCACCCGCGCTGCGCCGCGTCGCGGAGGAGACGGGCACCGGCCCGGACGCCGTCGCCCTGGCCGCCGTGCTGGCCCACCCCTGGTGCGGCATCGCCCTCTCCGGCGCCGCCACCCTCGACCAGCTCACCGCCAACCTGACAGCGGCCACCCTCCACCTGTCCACCCCCCAACGCGCCACCCTGGCCACCCTCGCGGAACCCCCCACGACGTACTGGCACCACCGCGCCACCCTCCCCTGGCACTGAGTCAGGTGTGGGCGAGCTGCCACGCGCGGGCCCGCTCGTCCAGATCCGCCGCTTCCCGGGCCCCGCGCCGCCGCAATGGCCCCAGCGTCCGCCGCACCCCCGCGACGGACTCGGCGGCACGGGCGGACCGGACGCCCTCCAGCAGTTGTCGGCGCACTTCCTCGTCAAGCGCATGGTCACCTCACGATTCGTAACGGAGCGGGGGGAAGATGCCACGTCGCAGCGCCCGGCCCCGGCGGCTGAGGTCAGTGGTCGCCGGAGCTTCGTGCCGGGAATCCTTGCGCAGCCGCCGTCCAGGCCGACTATTTCCCGGTGCTCAACGGATGGCCTCTGTGATCCGCTGCCGCAACTGAGAATCGGACAGCGCTTCGAGGTGGCGCCAAGTGGCGCCGGAGACCTCTTCGGTCTGGAGCTCGCCGATGTCGGCGGTGGTACGGAAGAGGAAGCGGAAGTCGAAGTGCTGGTGGGCGGGCTCGTCCTTGGCGGGATTGGCGTCGATGGGATGGATGTCGATGTGGAGGGGAACCTGGCTGTGCGGGGTGATGACGAGGGGCGGGATACCGGTCTCCTCGGTGAGCTCTCGGCCGGCGGCCTGGAGAAGCGTGCCGTCGGAGGCTTCGAGGTGGCCGCCGGGCAGCAGCCACTTTCCGGTGGCGTTGTGGAGAATGTGCAGGACGTGGCTGTCGGGGCGGACGAGGATCGCTCCGGCGGTGACGTGGCCGGGGCAGGTCTTACGGCTGGTGAGGTCGTCGCCGTCGTCCAGAAGCCCGAGGACGATGCCGAGTTCGGTCTTGGCCTCGGGGTGCCGGTCAAGGTAGTCGGCGAGGGTGGTGCGGATGTGGTCTGCCGTGATGGCCATAGTGATCACCTATTGAAGTAGTTGAGCCAGGTCGCCGCGATGGCGGCGCGGTCGGTCGCGGGGACCTCGTGGATGCCGGGAGCGAGGTCTTCGCGGGTGAGCATCCTGATCGCGGCCAGGATCTCGGCCTGAACCAGGAAGATGAACGGCCCAACGCTGGCGCCGTGAATAAAGTTGACGGCGTTGCCGCCGTTCGCCAGATAGAAGTAGTGGCCCGTGGTCTGGTAGCGGGTGACGTGGTCGCCGACCTGCGTGCGGGTGTAGACGTCGGGGAGTCCGGCCAGGTCGAGTTCGTCCTCGCTGCTGGTGACGGTGGCGATGTAGGTGCCATTGCGGAGATGGGAGAAGTCCTCTCCCCGCAGGGAGACCGCTCCGGTCGCGCAGAGGACCAGGCCGGCGCCAGCCAGGGCGGCCTCGCGGTCACGGGCGACGGTGAACCCGTGGGAGAGGGCCTGAATGCGGCGGACGGGGTCGATGTCGAAGACGGTGACCTGGACGCCCTTGGCGTGCAGGAGCCGGGCGATCGAGGAGCCGAGCTTGCCGAATCCGATCACCAGGGCGGGCCGTCCGTGGAGGATGTCGCCGCGGTCGCGCATGACGGCCTCGGTGGAGAAGACGACGGACTGGCCGACGAGGAAGTCCTCGGGGTCCTTCAGCGGGGACCGGGCGACGGAGATGACGGGGCAGGGTAGTTTGTCGAGGTCTTCATAGCGGCGGTGGCCGTTCTCGGTGTCCTCGATCACCCCACTGAGCCGGCCAGTGAAACGGCTGTGGACCTCGGCGAGGCTCGGGGCGAAGTAGCCGCCGACATCCAGCAGGCAGGCCGTCTCCCCTGCGGCCCGGGACTCGAGGTAGTCCAGGGCGGTGCCGTCGTCGGTGAACATCTCGCGGGTGAGAGTGTCGACCGGAACGGTCTGCTCGACCGCACGCTTCGCGGCCGGGTGGACGGACTTGGGCTTGGGCAGCACTGCGGCCAGCCGGGTCATCGCGGCGACCGCGCGGACGAACGCGGGACGTTCGGCCAGCAGGTGCGTGATCAGGAACGACGCAGTCTGCCCACCCGGGGCGAACTGGGTGGCGATCCGGGCGAAGTAGGCGTCAAGTCTGGCACGTTCGAAGGTTTCCATTGCAGTTCCCTCTCATCCGTTCCGTCCGGGGGCCATGTGAGGAGATCTGAGGTCAGCGGATGGGGGCGCATCCGAGCAGCAGCCGGTCGGCCGTGAGCGCGGCATCCGCCTGGCGGACTGACTCGGGCCGGGTCTCGAAGAACCGCCGGGTCGTCCTGGTCATCACGGTCCTCATGACTCGGCGCCCATGACGCGGATGGTGCCGGGATGGCGGCGCCGTCCGGGGCCGTTGCTGGAGACGGAGCGGTGGGCGGTGCGGGGCTTGCGGACCAGCAGCAGCCGCGAGCCGGCCGCCTCGATCCGGCGCCCGCGTTCAGCGGCTATGGCCTTCGGCCCCAGATGCGACTCGGCCGGGGCGATCACGCCATAGACGTCCGGTAGTGCGAGCACGTCCAGCAGCCCGCTGAAGGCCGCCGAAGCCGGACCTGCGGACGCGTCGCGGTCGGTGAAGACGCCGGAGAGCTCCAACTCATGGCTGCGGCAGTACTCGGCGAGCGAGGCGACCAGCGCGTCCTGCCGCGCCCGGGAGACCCGCAACAGCCGCAGAAAGCCGTAAACGACCGGGCCGCTGACCGGGCGATGCTCCGTGAGAGGTTCCATGATCTGGACCGTCCAAAGGCTCGAAAGTGGTGACATCCTGAGCGTGGCGTCCGGCCGACTCGCGGCCAACCACCTGCCGTTCTACTTCTGATCCACCTCCGTCCTGCCGACTGGACGGATCTGCTTCGATGACCGGTGGAAGGGAGTGATGCGTGGCGACCGTGCACCAGTGGACCGGCCTTGAGGCCAGGGCCCTGCGTCTCGCCCTGCGACTGAGCGTGCGGGCCTTCGCCCAGCAGCTCGGCCTGGCGGTTGCGACCGTGTCCAAGTGGGAGGCCAAGCTCGCCGACACCGAGCCGAGACCCGACACCCAGGCCATCCTCGACACCGCTCTCGGCCGCGCGGACGCCGTCGTCCATCAGCGGTTCGAAACGCTCCTCTCCGAGATGACCAGCCCGGTGCAGAGCGCCGGTGGGCGCCGTGTCACCGCCTCCGGGCCGAGAGCCTGGGAGTACGAGTCCTGGGCCGACGACCTCGACCGCGTCCTGGTCGCCCTGTCCCGGCAGGACTTCGCCTTCGCCCACAGCCTCCTCACCCGGTGGCTGGGCCGGTCCAAGGCTTCCGAGCTGGACGAAAAGGGCCTGTATCTCCTCGCCCGCTCGACCGCCCTGCTCGGCGACCTGGAGCGCGACCAGGGCGTCGTCCTCGGCCCGCTGTCCGCCCAGCATTCCTATGCAGGCGCTCGCGCGGTGTTCACCCAGCTCGACATCCCCCGCCGCGTCGCCCAGCTCGACCTCTCCCTGGCCGTGGTCACCGAGATGTCCGGCAAGCTGGAGATCGCCGCCCGCAGCTACGAGACCCTCGCCGTCGACGACCGGCTTTCCCGCCGCGACCGGGCACGCGCGAGATTGTGGGTGGGGACCGCGCTGAGCAAGGACGGCCAGCACGACTATGCGACCCGCGTCATACAGGCGGCGATCCGCGACTTCGAAGACCTCACCGAACCGGACGACTGGTCGGTGGCGCACCAGAAACTCGCCCTCGCCCGCCGCGGCGCTGGCGATCTCACTCAGGCCCTGCACTTCATCGACATCGCCCGCAGCAGCGGTAGCACGGACTCACCGATGCAGCGCGTGCGACTGGACACCGCTCATGGCCACATCCTGCTCTCCGACACGGCGACCCGGGATGATGGCCACCTCGTCCTCGACCAAGCCGCCAAGGTGGCCTCGCAGTACGGACTCGTGCACCAGCTGCGCAGTATCGAGGGCATCGAGGCCATGCGTGAGGGGCCGACCGGGCCCCGACAACGGTGAACAGGGAGAAACGCGTGAGCAACGACCAGCAGGGCATCACCGAGGACCAGTGGTGGCAGGCCAAGCTGATCTGGGATTACCACCAGATGCGGCACGAACTGCGGCCCGTCAACGTGGCGATCGGGCTGGGCAGCCACGACCTCGGCGTCGCCGCCCACTCCGCCGAGCTGTATCGCGCCGGGCTCTTCCCGACGCTGGTGTTCACCGGCGGCAACAGTCCCACCACCGAGGCTCGCTTCCCGCGCGGGGAGGCCGTCCACTACCGCGAGTACGCCATCGAACTCGGCGTGCCGGCCGAGGCGATCCTGCTGGAACCGAACGCGTCCAACACCGGGCAGAACATCACGCTGGCCCGCGAGGTTCTCGCCGCCGCCGGCATCCACCCGACCACGGCGCTGCTGGTCTCCAAGCCCTACATGGAAAGGCGGTCGTTCGCGACCGCCCGCAAGCTGTGGCCCGACGTCGAGATCCTCTGTGCGTCGGAACCGCTGGAGTTCGACGACTACCTGAAGTCCATCGGCGACGAAAAGCTCGTCCTGGACATGCTCGTCGGCGACCTCCAGCGGGTCATCGAGTATCCGAAGCTCGGATTCGCCATCGAGCAGGAGGTTCCGGAGGACGTGCATGCCGCGTACGAAGCCCTCATCCGCGACGGCTTCACCAGCCGCCTCATCGCCTCGTGAGCTGCCCGAACCGGGCGGACTGTGCTCCATCCACCAGCCCAACGTGTTCCCGAGACTGACGACGCTGGCCAAGCTGTTCGCGGCGGACTACTGGATCGTCCTGGACGACGTGCAGTTCACCCGCCGTGACTACCAGCACCGAGCCCGGCTCGCGGACCTCGGCGACCCGGCCCGCCAGCAGTGGCTCACCATCCCCACCCGCCTCCCCGGCGGGAGATCCACCCTCCTCCGGGACGCGTTGATCGACAACCCGGTTCTGGCCCGCCGCAGGACCGCCGGGATGGTGCGGCAGCACTATGGCGCCAGCCCCCACTGGCCCGCCCTACCCGAGGTCCTGGAACCCGTGCTGGACGCATTCGCCACCGGGCGGACCGCAGTCGTCGCCCAGACGTCCACCCGCGTCCTGCTGGACCTGATCGGCTGGCAGGGCCAGATCCTCACCAGCAGCCGCCTGACCGCTCGGCCGGGCCGGTCCGTCCGCCTCGCCGATCTGGCCGCCGCGACCGGCGCTCGGACGTATCTGTGCGGGACCGGCGGCATCACCTACCTCGACCCCGAGCCGTTCGCCGCCCAGAACATCGCCGTTGCGCCGTTCCGGCCGCCGACCACCGGCATCTGGGCCTCGGGCCGCCGCCTCAGTGCCCTGTGGGCCCTGGCAGCACTCGGGCCGGACGCCGTGGCCGCCCGTCTTCGGGCTCTCGCCACCGACCACTGCCGTCTGCGGACGGCAGCCTGAGCGAGCCGTCCCCACTCCTTGAGCAGGGCGCGGGAAACCGCCGGTCGCGGCCCGGCCCCGGCCGGTTCATCCGCCGGTCGGGCTGCCGCGCTACCCGAAGAACAAACGGCTGTCCCCCGGGGAACGGGCCGCGCTCGCGGAACGGGCCCGCGCGGCGCTGGAGCAGGGGCACACCCGTGCCCAGATCGCCCGGGCCACCGGCCGCTCCTACCCGACGATCCAGCGCCTGCTCAGGCGCACCGCCCGGCCGTGACCGTCAGGCGGCCTTCACCTTGGTCGCGTACATGTCCACGTACTCCTGGCCGGACAGGCGCATCACCTCGGCCATGACCTCGTCGGTCACGGCCCGCAGCACGTAGCGGTCGCGGTCCATGCCCTCGTACCGCGAGAAGTCCAGGGGCTCGCCGAAGCGGACCGTGATCCGCCGGCCGGGCCCCACCCGGGGCAGGCCACGGCCGCCCGGCTGGACCTGGTCGGTGCCGATCATCGCGAACGGCACCACCGGCGCGCCGGTCATGAGCGTCAGGCGCGCGATGCCGGTGCGGCCCCGGTACAGGCGCCCGTCGGGTGACCGCGTGCCCTCGGGGTAGATCCCGAAGACCTTGCCCTCCTCCAGCACCCGCCGCCCGGTCATCAGCGCCGCGACGCCGCCGTGGCCGCCGTCCCGGTCCACCGGGATCATGCCGACGGCGGTGAAGAACCACGCCATGAGCCGGCCCTTGAGGCTGCGGCCCCGGACGTACTCGTCCTTGCCGATGAAGAACACCTGCCGCTCCATGACCAGGGGCAGGATGATCGAGTCGATGAACGTGAGGTGGTTGCCGGCCAGGATGACCGGCCCGTCGGCGGGAACGCTCTCGCCTCCCTCGACCCGCGGGCGGAAGAAGAGCTTCAGCAGAGGGCCGAGCAGCACCTTCAGCAGCACGAATCGGGACAACTTCCCCTCCGGTCGGTCATGGGCATGGGTGTGCCCGTATCTCCAGTGACGATACTCGTCTCTTCCTTCGCGTCGCGCGGGGGGTTCACACCACGGATACTCGGTTTTGACGCGGCTTTCTCATGCGTTTCCCCGCCCGTCCCGGTGCGTACAGGGCCGCCGACCATGATCGGGGCGCGACCGGCAGGCCCGCGGGGACCACGCGGGCCGGAGCGACGAGCCCTACGGAGTGGACCATGGCAGCTCGACAGACGGCAGGCGGGGACACCGCACGACCCGGCAGACGGGCCGTGCTCGGCGTGGCGGTGGCGGGCACCCGAACCGCCGCGCCCCCTCGCGCCCCCCCCCCCCCCCCAGGGCCCCCCCCCGCCCCCCCCCGGCGGCTCCCCCCCCACCCGCCCCAGCCCCCCGCCACTCTCCCCACCGGGCTCACCCGCTCCCACCCCCCACCCCCCCCCGCCCCCACCCCCCCCTCCCCCCCACCCCG
>NZ_LN929893.1:109906-231100 GCF_001493375.1 Streptomyces specialis | reverse complement strand
GGTGTGTCGAGGTGTGGGATGGTTGCAGAGAGATATGATAGGAGTTAGCGGTGAAGGGGGAGCACAAAGTGTGTGTTAATAAAGAGGAGGACACGCGCCAATGCAGACGCGATGCTCTTCGTCGGCAGCGTCAAATGTGTATAAAAGACGGCCGGGGCGCCTCCGGCTACCGCCCCGAGCACACCCTGGGCGCCTACCAGCTCGGCCTCGACCTCGGCGCCGACATCATCGAGCAGGACCTCGTGCCCACCCGCGACGGGCACCTGGTCTGCCGCCACGAGAACGAGATCGGCGGCACCACCGACGTCGCCGACCACCCCGAGTTCGCCGGCCGCCGCACCACCAAGACGGTGGACGGGCAGTCCGTCACCGGCTGGTTCACCGAGGACTTCACGCTCGCCGAGCTCAAGACCCTGCGCGCCACCGAGCGCGTGCCCGACCAGCGGCCGAACAACACGCTGTACAACGGCCGCTGGACCGTTCCCTCCTACGACGAGGTGCTGCGCTGGGCCGCCGACCAGGGGCGCGAACGGGGCCGCCCGGTCTGGCTGTACACCGAGACCAAGCACCCCACGTACTTCCGCTCCATCGGCCTCGCCGTGGAGGAGCCCCTGGCCCGCCTGCTCCGCAAGCACGGCCAGCACCGCGCCAACTCCCGTGTCCTGCTCCAGTCGTTCGAGCCGTCCAGCATGGAACGCCTGGCCGGTCTGGTGGACACGCCGCGCGTCGTGCTGCTCTCGGCGGCGGACTCCCGCCCGTACGACTTCACCGAAGCGGGCGACCCGCGGACCGTCGCCGACCTCGTCACCCGTGACGGGCTGCGGGAGATAGCCGGTTACGCGCAGGGTATCGGCCCCACCCTCGACCTGGTCATCCCGCGCCGCTCCGACGGCACGCTGGGCACGCCCACCCGCCTGGTCGACGACGCCCACGACGCCGGGCTGCTGGTCCACCCCTACACCGCGCGCAACGAGAATCGGTACCTGCCCGCCGAGTTCCGCCGAGGCACCTCGTCCAACGCCTACGGCGACGCGTTCGGCGCGCTCCGCGCCTGGTTCGACACCGGCATCGACGGCGTCTTCGCCGACCACCCCGACACCGCGCTGCTGGCCGCGGCGGACTTCCGGCGCTGACACCCGAAGCGCGAGTCGGGAATCTCACAACGCAGTTGGCCCGGGCCCGTAGCCCTGGGTCCACCCTCCCTTGCACAATGCTGACGGCGCGGGGCTGACCTGCGCCGTCAGGGCAATTCGTCGGCCGGACACGCGGACCCTCCTCACACCGGGCCGGCGCGACACCTCGCTTGGGAGGCGTGTGCACATGGGCATGAGCGTCACGATCGACAGGGCGGCGGCACAGGACGCCGAGCAGATCCTCAAGCTCCAGTACCTCTGCTACCAGTCGGAGGCCGCGTTGTACGGGGACTACACGATCGACCCGCTCACCCAGTCCCTGGAGGGCCTGCGCGCCGAAATGGAGGGCACCACCGTGCTGGTGGCCCGGCTCGGCGGCGAAGTCGTGGGCTCCGTACGCGGATCGGTCGACGCCGACGGCACGGCGTGCATCGGCCGGCTCATTGTCCACCCCCGGATGCAGCGCCACGGCCTCGGCGGCCGGCTGCTCGCCGCGATCGAGGAGCGGCTCGCCGCCGAGCGCGACGCCGCCCGCTACCGCCTCTTCACCGGCCACCGCAGCATGGGCAACCTGCGCCTGTACCGCAGGCTCGGCTACGCGCCGGTGAGCACCGAGGAGGTCTCCCGCCAGCTCAGCCTGGTCACCATGGAGAAGGAGATCGCGCGCGACCGCGATCTCGCCGCCAGCGCGTGAGCCTGACCGGTCCGTGAGCGTGAGCGGTCGCGGGCCCGCTCAGGCGGCGGCGGGTCCGCCGGACCGGCGCAGCCAGAGCAGGCCCGTCACCGGCAGGACCAGCGGCAGGAAGAGGTACCCGAGGCCGTAGTCCGACCACACCGTCGCGTCGGGGAACGCCGAGGGGTCGGCCAGCGTCCAGGTGCCGACCACCAGCACACCGGTCAGCTCCGCGGCGCACGCCACCAGCGCGACCCGCCGCGCCCCCTCGCCGCCGCGCACCAGGCAGACGGTGATGAACGCGTACACCAGCGCGGCGACCGCCGACAGCACGTACGCGAGCGGCGCCTCGTCGAAGCGCGTGGAGAGCTGGTAGAGCGAGCGCGACGCGGCGCCCACGGTGAAGACGCCGTACAGCGTCACCAGCAGCCGCCCCGGGCCGTGGCGCAGATCGGGCCCCCGCGTCGCCGTCGGGTGCTCAGCCACCGACGCCTCCCTCCCACACGTCGTTCAGGCGCAGCTCCAGCGCCGCGAGCACCACCGCGCCCGCCGCGACCGTCACCGATCCCCAGCGGGTGCGTTCGCCGAGCGAGACGATCGCGACCACGGGCAGGCAGAGCGGGACCGACACCAGATACGACAGGAACAGGACGGTGCCCCCGTCGGCCGGGCGCTCGCCGCCCGCCATCAGGACCGCGGAGACGCCCGCCTGCGCCAGCGTGAGGAGCAGGACCGCGCCGACCCCCATGTAGTGCCAGTCCTTGACCGGCTGGTCCCGGTACGCCGCGAATCCGCACCAGGCGGCCAGCAGCAGCGCGGCCACGACGACCGCGACCGTCAGCGGGGTGAACATGGGGCGACTCTAACGGTGCCCCTCCGGCGGTCCGGCGGGAGGGGGGCGGCTCCACGTGGTCTTGGCCACAGGGCCGGGAGCTGCGCCGAAACGCTGTAGGACCATCTGTTTTACTTGGGGTCATGACCACGACGAGCACCTGTCCCAGGACGACCGAGGCGGCCTCTTCGCCCGGTGCTCGCTGTTGTCGCCGCCGCCGCGGCCGAATGTGTGCCCGCTGAGGGCCCCCGTCCGAGCAGTCCGCGCCCCGAAGCGACCCCCGCCGGCCGCGCCCCCGGCACCGCGCTCCCCGCGGGCCGCCGCGCCCGGCCCGCGTGCTCGTCCCGTTCCCGTCACGGCCCAGCGGCCGGGCGTGTCCCGGCACCCGACAGTCACGGAATCCCAGTGATCACCACCACGGACCTCACCAAGGTCTACCGTTCGCGAGGCCGCGAGGTCGTCGCGCTCGACGGCGTCAGCATCCACGTCCGACCGGGCGAGGTCTACGGCGTCATCGGCCGCAGCGGGGCGGGCAAATCCACCCTCATCCGCTGCCTCAACCTGCTGGAACGCCCCACCTCCGGCACCGTCACCGTCGACGGCCTCGACCTCACCGCCCTCGCCGGCCGGGGCAACCGGGCCGGCCGCCCGCTGCGCCGGGCCCGAGGCGGGATCGGCATGATCTTCCAGCACTTCAACCTCCTCTCCTCGCGCACCGTCCGGGGCAACGTGGAGCTGCCGCTGGAGATCCTCGGCCTCGGCCGCCGCGAACGCGCCCGCAAGGCCCTGGACCTGCTCGACCTCGTCGGCCTCGCCGACAAGGCCCGCGCCTACCCCGCGCAGCTCTCCGGCGGCCAGAAGCAGCGCGTCGGCATCGCCCGCGCGCTGGCCGGCGACCCCAAGGTGCTGCTGTCCGACGAGGCCACCTCGGCCCTCGACCCGGAGACCACCCGCTCCGTGCTGGGCCTGCTGCGCGACCTCAACCGCGACCTCGGCCTCACCGTCCTGCTCATCACCCACGAGATGGACGTGGTGAAGGCCGTCTGCGACTCCGCCGCCCTGATGGAACACGGCCGCGTGATCGAGTCCGGCGCCGTCTCCGACCTGCTCGCCACCCCGGGATCGCGGCTGGCGCGCGAACTGTTCCCCCTCGGCGGCGGCTCCGAGAACGACGGCCCCACCACCGTGGCGGACATCACCTTCCACGGCGACTCCGCCGCCCGGCCGGTCATCTCCCGGCTCGCCAGGACCCACGGCATCGACATATCGATCCTCGGCGCCGCCATGGACACCGTGGGCGGCCGGCAGGTCGGCCGGATGCGCGTCGAACTCCCCGGCGGCCCCGACCAGACCGCCGCCGCACTCGCGTTCCTGCGCGAACAGGGCCTCACCGTCGAGATCCCGGACCCCGGGACCCTCACCGAGCGACTCACCGGGGAAGGTGCCCGATGACCTGGTCCGAGATGCGGCCCCTGCTGGAGCAGGGCACGATCGACACCCTCTACATGGTCGCCTGGTCCACCGTCTACGCCGTCCTCGGCGGCCTGCCCATCGGCGTGCTGCTCGTCCTCACCGACCGCGGCGGCCCGCTGGGCAACGTGATCGCCAACAAGCTCCTCGGCGTCGTCGTCAACATCGGCCGCTCGCTGCCGTTCATCATCCTGATGGTCGCGCTGATCCCGTTCACCCGGTACGTCGTCGGCACCGCCGTCGGCCCCACCGCGGCCGTCGTCCCGCTGGCCATCGGCGCCATCCCGTTCTTCGCGCGCCTGGTCGAGACCGCCGTCCGGGAAGTCGACCGCGGCCTGGTGGAAGCCGTCCAGGCCATGGGCGGCGGCACCTGGACCGTCGTGCTCAAGGTGCTGCTCCCGCAGGCCCTGCCGTCCCTCGTCGCGGGCCTCACCACCACCGTCATCGCGCTGATCGGCTACTCCGCGATGGCCGGCGCGGTCGGCGGCGGCGGGCTCGGCACCCTGGCCCTCACCTACGGATACCAGCGGTTCGAGGACGGCTTCATGCTCGTCACCGTCGTCGTCCTCATCGTCATCGTGACGGCCGTCCAGCTCCTCGGCGACGGCGTCGTCCGCCTCCTGCACCGCCGCGAACGCGCCTGACCCCGACCCCGGCGCGCGCCCGCACCGTGCGCGCCGGACCCTCCGCACTACCCGCGTAACCCGTACGAACCGGACGGGGAGCCTTCCGCCCGGACGACCAGAAAGGCACTCTTCGTGCGTACCCACCTCACGTCCGTCGCCGTCGCCGCCACCGCGGCCCTCACCCTCGGCCTGACCGCCTGCGGCACGGACTCCGACCCGGACACCGGCAGAGACGACGGCGGCGACCGGAGCGACGCCGCCGCGCCCCTGACCGTCGCCGCCAACCCCACCCCGCACGCGCGGATCCTGGAGTTCGTCCGGGACAACCTGGCCGAGGACGCCGGACTCACCCTGGAGATCCGGGAGTTCACCGACTACGTACTCCCCAACACCGCCGTCGACGGCGGCGAGGTCGACGCCAACTTCTTCCAGCACCAGCCCTACCTGGACGACTTCAACGCCAACCAGGGCACCGACCTGACCAGCGTCGTCACCGTCCACCTCGAACCGCTCGGCCTCTACTCCGCCACCCTCGACAGCGCCGGCGACCTGGCCGAGGGCGACACCGTCGCCCTCCCCAACGACGCCACCAACGAGGGGCGCGCCCTCAAACTCCTCGCCGACAACGGCGTGATCGAACTGGCCGAGGGCACCGGCGCCGACGCCACCCTCGCCGACATCACCGACGACCGCGGCCTGTCGTTCGAGGAACTGGAGGCCGCCGCCCTGCCGCGCTCCCTGGAGGACTTCGACGCCGCGGTCATCAACGGCAACTTCGCCATCGAGGCCGACCTCGTCCCCGCCGACGACGCCCTCGTCCTGGAGGAGGCCGAGGGCAACCCCTACGCCAACCTCCTCGCCGTCAGGGCCGGCGACGAGGACGACCCCCGGGTCCGCACCCTCGCCGAGCTGCTCACCTCCGACGAGGTGCGGCAGTTCATCGAGGAGACCTTCGACGGGTCGGTGATCCCCGCCTTCGGCGAGCCCGTCTCCTGACGCCCCCCCCGCCCGGGCAATACACTGAAGTGATGCACAATCACAGCGACTGCGCTGTAGTGTCTAACGATAAGTTCTGACAAGTACCTCGAGATATGTTTTTTTTTTTTTTCCGGCAAGTAGCGGGCCGGCGTTTTTTCTCCCTTTCTCGTGGGTTCGGTGATTTATAAAAGGGCCCGGCCCGGGGCCCGGCCCGCCGATACTGCATGCTGTCCCCTCAGACTCAAGGCAGGGAGCGGCCCGATGACACCCACCTTCCCCGACATCTCCCTCAGCACGGAGCGGCTGGAGCTGCGCCCGTTCGAGGAAGCGGACATCCCCGAGCTGACCGCGATGATGAACGACGAACTCGCCGCGGCCTGGACCTCCGTGCCCATCCCGTACACCGACGCGGACGCCCGCGACTGGATCACCCGCGCCGCCCCCGCCGAACGCACCGAGGGCAGAGGTCTCGTCCTCGCCGTCACCGAGCACCTCACCCACCGGCTCGTCGGCAGCGTCCACCTCAAGAGCACCAACTGGCACACCCTCGCCACCGAGGCCGGCTACGTCGTCGCGCCCTGGGCCAGAGGCGAGGGCTACGCGGCCGAGTCCGTGCTGGCCCTCGTCAAGTGGCTCTTCCACGACCAGAAGTTCGAACGCCTCGAAGTCCGCACCGCCGCGGGCAACACCGCCTCCCAGCAGGTCGCCCAGAAGATCGGCTGCGTCAGCGAGGGAATCCTCCGCAACGCCCTCATAGTCCGCTCCCGCACCGAGGACGGCGGCTGGACCGACATCCGCACCGATCTCATCGTGTGGGGCCTGCTCCCCGAGGACCTGGAGGACGCACCGGGCGCCGACTACCGCGCACGGTAGGCTCAGCGCCGTCCACGACCCGCGACGAGCCAGGAGCACCCCGACCATGGCCGACCGCGTCACGGTGATCGGATGGGACGGCTCCCCTCTGGAACCGGCCGCCCGCGCCGCGCTCCACGCGGCCACCCTGGTGGCCGGCGCCCCCCGCCACCTGGCCCTGCCCGAAGTCCCGCCCCACGCCGAGCACGTGCCCCTCGGCGTGTGCAGGTCTTGCGCGCTTGCATGTGTGTATAAGAGTACGTCTCTTTTTTTCCAGGCAAAACACTGCTTCCCGTATTTCTGCTTGTCTCGTTTCCTCGAATCTTTGTATAAGAGCCCGAGGTCACCTCCCTCTCCCCCCCCCCGGCCCGGGCCCCGCCGAGATCGCCCTGCTGCTCGGGCCCGTCCACCGCACCTTCGTCATCTGCGAATCGCTGGGCACCGCCCGCGAACGCGTCCTGGTCCTCACCTCGGACACCGTCTCGCAGCACCAGTGGACCGACCCCAACCTCCTGCTGGTGATCGGCGGCGGCCCCCCGCGGACCGCCGGCGAACCCGGCTGGCTCGCGGGCGCCGAGCCCGGCGGCGAGATCCGGCCGCGCGGCTGGGGCCTGGCACCCGCCGACTACGACCTGCCCGACCCCGGCCCGGTCCCCGACGCCCCCGGCCGCGACCGGCGGCTGCGCGCCCTGGAACTGGCCGTCCTCGGCCCCCGCGTCGGCGACCTGCTGTGGGACGTCGGCACGGGCGACGGACTGACCGCCGTCGAGGCCGCCCGCCTCGGCTCCGCCGTCATCGCCGTCGACCGCGACACCCAGGCCCTCGCGGCGGCCGAGGCGACGGCCCGGCGCCTGGGCGTACAGCTCCACACGGTCAACGGGGTCGCCCCCCAGGTGCTGGAGGACCTGCCCGAACCCGATGTGATCCGCGTCGGCGGCGGCGGCCCCCGCACCCTCGGCGCGTGCGCGGACCGCAGGCCGCAGCGCATCGTGACGCATGTCATGACCAGGGATCAGGCGGAGGCCGCCGGACGGGTGTTGAGCGGCGCCGGATTCGCCGTGGAGTGCACGCTCGTGCAGTCCGTCGAACTGGCCACCCAGGACTGGTCCGAACGCGGCAGGACCGTCGGCTTCCTGCTCGCGGGCCGCCGGTCGCACCCGTGACCGGGTGCCCTCACGACCCCAGGTAGGCTCATGGATCGTTGTGCCGTCAGCCGGACTTGGGGGTATGTCCCGCGATGTCCGGGGTTGGAAGGAGCACGTGCGATGGGCGAGGTGGACGCGTGACGGACACCGGCCAGAACCCGGAGGGCCCCCGGCCGGAGCCGGTGGACGTACCGGTTGCCGCGGCCTACCCCTTCCCCGGTCACGCCGAAGAGGCCGGGGAGAGCGAGGAAGAGGACCTGCTGATGCCCGGAGTGAGCGGTGCCTGGGGCGACGGGGGCACCGCGCCCCGCCCCCCGGCCCCCCGGCCCCCGGCTACCCGGATGCCGAACGCGAGACCGTGCACCGCCTGATGCGCGAACGCCGCGACATCCGCAACGGCTTCCGCCCCGACCCGATCCCGCACGACGTGCTGCTCCGCGTCCTGGAGGCGGCGCACACCGCGCCCAGCGTCGGCCTCTCCCAGCCCTGGGACTTCGTCCTGATCCGCTCCGCCGAGACCCGCGGCATGGTCCACGAGCTGGCCGCCCGGCAGCGCGACGCGTACGCCAAGTCCCTGCCCAAGGCCCGCGCCAAGCAGTTCAAGGAGCTGAAGGTCGAGGCCATCCTGGAGACCCCGGTCAACATCGTGGTCACCGCCGACCCGACGCGCGGCGGCCGGCACACCCTGGGCCGCCACACCCAGCCGCAGATGGCGCCCTACTCCTCGGCCCTCGCGGTCGAGAACCTCTGGCTCGCCGCCCGCGCCGAGGGCCTGGGCGTCGGCTGGGTCAGCTTCTTCGACGAACGCGAACTGGCCGGCGCCCTCCACCTCCCCGACCACCTGGAAGTCGTCGCGTACCTGTGCGTCGGCTACGTGGACGAGTTCCCCGGCGAGCCCGAACTCGCCCGCCACGGCTGGTCCCGGCGCCGCCCGCTCTCCTGGGTGGTGCACGAGGAGACGTACGGCCGCCGCGCCCTGCCCGGCGCCGGACCGCACGACCTGCTCAGCGAGACCCTCGCCGAGATCCGCCCGCTGGACGCCGCCGCCCTCGGCGAGGCGTGGGAGCGGCAGAAGCGGATGACCAAGCCCGCGGGCGCCCTCGGCGCCCTGGAGGTCATCTCCGCGCAGCTCTGCGGCCTGTCACGGATGTGCCCGCCGCCCGTTCCCGAGCCCGCCGCCGTCGCCATCTTCGCCGGCGACCACGGCGTCCACGCCCAGGGCGTGACCCCCTGGCCCCAGGAGGTCACCGCCCAGATGGTGGCCAACTTCCTGGGCGGGGGAGCGGTCTGCAACGCCTTCGCCACCCAGGTCGGCGCCGAGGTCTGCGTCGTCGACGTCGGCGTCAAGGCCGAACTGCCCGGCACGCCCGGCCTGCTGCCCCGCAAGGTCAGGCCCGGCACCGACGACTTCACCAACGGACCGGCGATGAGCCGCGAGGACGCCATGCGCGCCGTCGAAGTGGGCATCGAGACGGCCCGCGACCTCGTCGCCGCGGGCAACAAGGCGCTCCTCACCGGCGAGATGGGCATCGCCAACACCACCGTCGCCGCCGCGCTGATCTCCGTCTTCGCCGACGCCGAGCCCACCGACGTCACCGGGCGCGGCACCGGCATCGACGACGAGACGCACACCAGGAAGATCGACGTCGTCCGCCGCGCCCTCCAGCGGCACGAGCCGGACCCCGGCGACCCCATCGGCGTCCTCGCCGCCGTCGGCGGCCTGGAACACGCGGCCCTCACCGGGCTGATCCTGGGCGGCGCCTCGCTCCGCGTCCCGGTGATCCTCGACGGCGTCAGCGCCGGCGCCGCCGCCCTGGTGGCCCGCGCGATCGCCCCCGAGGCCGTGTCCGTGTGCATCGCCGGACACCGCAGCGCCGAGCCCGGCCACCTGGCCGCCCTCACCGCGCTCGGCCTGCGCCCGCTGGTCGACCTCGACCTGCGGCTCGGCGAGGGCACCGGAGCGCTGCTGGCGCTCCCCGTCGTGCAGAGCGCCGCCCGCGCGATGCGCGAGGTCGCCACCTTCGACTCGGCCGGGGTGACGGACAAGAATTAAGGTGAGGGGCCCCCTGCCCGTCAGTGAAGCGTCGAGGAGCCCGCACCACCGATGCATGAACAACCCGCCTACCCTGTCGGCCTGCGTCTGACCGGCCGCCGCGTCGTCGTCATCGGCGGCGGCCCCGTCGCCCAGCGGCGGCTTCCGGCGCTGCTCGCCGCGGGCGCCGACGTCCTGCTGATCGCCCCCTCGGTCACCCCCTCCGTCGAGGCGATGGCCGAGACCGGCGAGCTGCGCTGGGAGCCCCGGGGCTACCGCCTCGGGGACATAGCCGACGCGTGGTACGCGCTCGTCGCCACCGACGACCCACGGGTCAACGCCGCCGCGTCCGCCGAGGCCGAGGAGCGCCGCGTCTGGTGCGTCCGCAGCGACGACGCCGAGGCCGCCACCGCCTGGACCCCGGCCACCGGCCGCAGCGAGGGCGTCACCGTGGCCGTGCTCACCGGCCGCGACCCGCGCCGCTCCGCCGCCGTCCGGGACGCCGTCGTCGAGGGGCTGCGCGACGGCCCCCTCACCGCGCCCCGGCACCGCCGCCGCACCCCGGGCGTCGCCCTGGTGGGCGGCGGACCCGGCGACCCCGACCTGATCACCGTGCGCGGCCGGCGGCTCCTCGCCGAGGCCGACGTGGTGATCGCCGACCGGCTCGGCCCCCGCGACCTGCTGGACGAACTGCCCCCGCACGTCGAGGTCATCGACGCCGCCAAGATCCCCTACGGCCGCTTCATGGCCCAGGAGGCCATCAACAACGCGCTCATCGAGCACGCCAAGGCCGGCAAGTCGGTGGTCCGGCTCAAGGGCGGCGACCCGTTCGTCTTCGGCCGCGGCAAGGAGGAGGCCCAGGCGCTGGCCGAGGCCGGTATCCCGGTCACCGTGGTCCCCGGCGTCACCAGCGCCGTGTCCGTCCCGGCCGCCGCGGGCATCCCGGTCACCCACCGGGGCGTCGCCCACGAGTTCACCGTGGTCAGCGGGCACGTCGCGCCGGACGACCCGCGCTCCCTCGTGGACTGGCAGGCGCTGGCCGCCCTGCGCGGCACCCTGGTGCTGCTGATGGCCGTGGAACGGATGGGCGCCATCGCCGAGACCCTGATCCGGCACGGTCGCCCCGCCGGCACACCCGTCGCCGTCGTCCAGGAGGGCACCACCGCCGCCCAGCGCCGCGTGGACGCCACCCTGGAGTCCGTGGGCCGGCGCATCGCGGAGGAGGGCGTCAGGCCGCCGGCCATCGTCGTGGTCGGCGACGTGGTGACGGTGGCGTGACCGGCCCCCACCCGGACCCCGGCGCGGTCGCCGGCGCCGTTCCCGGCCCGGTGCCGGTGAGCGAGCCCGGCGACCCGCGGCTGGCCGACTACACGTCGCTCACCGACGTCGCCCTGCGGCGCCGGCTGGAGCCGGCCGAGGGACTGTTCATCGCCGAGGGCGAGAAGGTCATCCGCCGCGCCCTGCGCGCCGGTTACCCGATGCGCTCCATGCTCCTCACGCCCCGCTGGGCCGAGGCCATGGCGGACGTCGTGGAGTCGTCGGACGCGCCGGTCTACGTGGTCAGCCCCGAGGTCGCCGAGCAGGTCACCGGCTACCACGTGCACCGGGGAGCGCTCGCCGCCATGTGCCGCACGCCGCTGCCCCCGGCCGCCGGGCTGCTGGCCTCGGCCCGGCGGCTGGCGATCCTGGAGGCCGTCAACGACCACACCAACCTCGGCGCCGTGTTCCGGGGCGCCGCGGCCCTGGGACTGGACGCCGTCCTGCTCTCCCCGGACTGCGCGGACCCGCTCTACCGGCGCTCGGTGAAGGTCTCCATGGGCACCGTCTTCTCCCTGCCCTACGCCCGCCTGACACCGTGGCCCCGGGGCCTGGCGGACGTCAGGGAGGCCGGGTTCCGGCTGCTCGCCCTCACCCCCGACCCCGCCGCCACCGACATCGGCACGGCCGTCCGGGAGCTGGGGAACGGGAAGGCGGCCCTGATGCTGGGCACCGAGGGCGAGGGCCTCACCGCCCGCGCCCTCGCCGCCGCCGACGCCCGGGTCAGGATCCCGATGGCGCACGGGGTGGACTCGCTCAACGTGGCCGCCGCCGCGGCCGTCGCGTTCTACGCGGTCGCCCAGGGCTGAGCCCGGCGTCGCGGCACGGGCCGCGCCGGAGCCGTCACAACGGCCCCTGGCACCCCTGCGCCGCGGCGATGCCCAGCGCCACCAGCAAGGTCACCGTGACGAACACCACGAGCCGCTGCCGCAGCAGCCGCCCGTCCACTCCCGCGGGGCGCCCCGCCCGCGGCCGGCGGGCGGCGGTCCCTGACGAGGTGCCCTCCGGCCGCCGGGGCGCGGGAGCGCGCGGCTCGGGGGCCGGCCGCTGGCGCGGCGCCGGCTGGCCCACGCCCCGCGCCTCCCGGCCCGCGATCTCCTTCAGCCGCAGCGAGAGCTGGAGCGTACTGGGCCGCTCCTCGGGCGACTTGGCCAGGCACGAGCGCAGCAGCGGCGCCAGCGCGGCGGGCACGCCCCGCAGTTGCGGCTCCTCGTGCACCACGCGGTACAGCATCACCTCGGAACTGCCCTGCCCGAACGGCGAATCGCCCAGCGCCGCGTAGGCCAGCGTCGCGCCCAGCGAGAAGACGTCCGTCGCCGGGGTGACGGGCTGCCCGCGCACCTGCTCGGGCGCCAGGAAGCCGGGGGAGCCCACCGCGGTGCCCACGTGCGTCAGGGTGCTGGCCCCGGTCGCCCAGGCGATGCCGAAGTCGATGATCCGGGGCCCCTTGGGCGACAGCAGGATGTTCGACGGCTTCAGGTCCCGGTGCACGACCCCGGCCTCGTGCACCGCGACCAGACCCTCGGCCAGGGCCGCGCCGATCGCGGCCGTCTCGGCGGCCGACAGCGAGCCCTGCTCCATCACCTTGTCGTGCAGCGAAGGCCCCGGCACGTACTGGGTGGCGAACCACGGCCGGGCGGCGTCCAGGTCGGCGGCGACCAGCCGGGCCGTGCAGCCGCCCCGGATCCGCCGCGCGGCGGAGACCTCGCGGGCGAACCGCGAACGGAACTCCTGGTCCTCCGCCAGATCGGGCCGGATGACCTTCAGCGCGACCCGCTGGCCGCGCCGGTCCGAGCCGAGATACACGACCCCCATCCCGCCGGCGCCCAGCCGCCGGTGGAGCCGGAACGCGCCGACGACTCGCGGGTCCTCGCGCCGGAGCCGCATCATCGCCATGTCCACCTCGCTGCCCGGTGCTTGTGATGGCCACAGCTTACGGACTGCGCGGCCCGCGCACCGAAATGCCGCGCGCACACGCGCCCTCGGTCCTACGCCCCTCCCTGGGGGAAACCCCTGGCCCGCCGGCGGCGACGTCCACCCTGGGGAGTAGTCGATCATGGGCCGTCTCATCCTGGGGGAGGCCACGGGCCGGTACGCCGGGCTGACGCCACGGGCGGGGAGGCGGACCTACTGTGGAGTTCAAGCGGCGGGCGCAGCACTCGTCCCCCGAGGTCACCCGCCCGCCGCTGCCAACACGACGTCGGGAGGGGAGAGATGGCACGCACCGCGGTACGTCAGCGCACCGCCAGGACCGACCAGCGCCACCCGCTGGTGGCGACGGCGATGGTGCTGCCGCTGGCCATCGCCCTCTCGATCGTCATCGGCGGCGTCGACGCCGTCATGACACAGGCGTCGTCCGTGGCCGGCATGCTGGGGCGCTGAGCGGCGCCCCGGGCCCGGGAGAGCGGCCCGGGTCGGGGACACCGGCTGACAGCCCCGTGGGGACGGGGGTGAGGCGGACGGCTATGGGCCCGGGTAGCTGGGGAGCTGCCCGGGCACCACCGCTGCCCACGCCACGCGCGTGGGACGACGACGGAGGCCGGGAGAGCGTCGCTCTCCCGGCCTCCGCCATCTGCTGGTGCGCGATACTGGGATTGAACCAGTGACCTCTTCCGTGTCAGGGAAGCGCTCTCCCGCTGAGCTAATCGCGCGAGGGATCCTCGCGGATCCAGTGGACGATACTGGGATTGAACCAGTGACCTCTTCCGTGTCAGGGAAGCGCTCTCCCGCTGAGCTAATCGTCCGAGGTGGAGACGGGATTTGAACCCGTGTAGACGGCTTTGCAGGCCGTTGCCTCGCCTCTCGGCCACTCCACCGGATGGGGGCGGGGCCCCCTTCGAGCGGACGACGAGATTCGAACTCGCGACCCCCACCTTGGCAAGGTGGTGCTCTACCAGCTGAGCTACGTCCGCAACCGTTGTCCCCGAGGCCACTTGCTCGCCCGGGCGACGTCATGAACCTTAGCGGATTCGCGGGCCAGCTCAAACTTCGTATCGCCTGAGCGCCGCCTAGACTCGCACACATGCACGACTCAGCTCCGCTCGCCCGGCTCGGCGGATTCCTCGCCACCGGCCTCGCCGACGTCACCAGCGATCCGGCGGCGCTGGACTCCGCGGGCTGGTGGGCGGTGGTCTCGGGCTTCGAGGGGCGGCTGGTGTGTGCCCGGTTCTCCGACGTCCGGCCCGCCCCACCACCGCCCGCCGCCGCGCGGGGGCGCTGGCACGGCCCGGACCCGGCCGCCTGGACCAGCTCCCTGGACCGGGCCGCCTACCTGGCGGGCGTGCGCCGCGTGCGGGAGCACATCGCGGCCGGCGACGTCTACCAGATCAACCTCTGCCGCGTGCTCTCCGCGCCGCTGCCCACCGCGCACCCCGACATCGACGCCCTGACCGCGCTGCTGGCCCGTTCCCACCCGGCGGCGTACGGGGGCACCGTCCGGCTGCCCGCGCACGGCGTGGCGATCGCCACCGCGTCCCCCGAGCTGTTCCTGCGCCGCCGGGGCCGCACCGTGGAATCCGGCCCGATCAAGGGCACCGGCCGCAGCGCCGCCGACCTGCTGGCGAAGGACTACACCGAGAACGTGATGATCGTCGATCTGGTCCGCAACGACCTCGGCCGGGTCTGCGTCCCCGGATCGGTGACGGTGCCGGGACTGTGCGTCGTCGAGAGCTATCCGGGCCTGGTCCACCTCGTGTCCACCGTGCGCGGCGAGCTGGCGCCCGGCGCCGGCTGGCCCGCCCTGATGGCCGCCGCGTTCCCGCCCGGCTCGGTGAGCGGCGCTCCCAAGTCCAGCGCCCTGCGCGTCATCGACGCGCTGGAGACCGTCCCCCGGGGCCCGTACTGCGGCGCCGTCGGCTGGGTGGACGCCGATCGCGGCGTGGGCGAACTCGCCGTCGGCATCCGCACGTTCTGGATCGACCGCACGGCGGGCGCGGCCCCGGTCCTGCGGTTCGGCACCGGCGCGGGCATCACCTGGGACTCCGACCCGGCGGGGGAGTGGGCCGAGACGGAGCTGAAGGCTTCGCGGCTGGTCGGGGTAGCGTCTACGGGAGGCCCTCGGGGCCGCGAGGGCGAGAGGGGAAGGAGCCACCATGGCGCTGATCTGGCTGGACGGTGAGCTGCGCGACGCCGACAGCGCGCGGGTCTCCGTCTTCGACCACGGACTCACCGTCGGGGACGGTGTGTTCGAGACGCTCAGGACGGAGAACGGCCGTGCCTTCGCCGTCAGCCGGCACCTGGACCGGCTGGCCGCCTCCGCCGCCGGGCTCGGCCTGCCCGAGCCCGACCGTGACGAGGGGCGGCACGCCTGCGAGGCGGTTCTCGCGGCCACGCCGCTGCCGTTCGGCAGGCTGCGCGTGACCTACACCGGCGGGCCCGCGCCGCTCGGCTCCGACCGGGGCGACGCCCCGCCGACGCTGCTCGTCGCGCACGCGGCGGCGCCCCGCGTCCCGGAGAGCACCGCCGTCGTCACGGTCCCCTGGACGCGCAACGAGCGCGGCGCCCTCACCGGCCTGAAGACCACCTCATACGCGGAGAACGTCATCGCGCTCGCCCGCGCCCGCCAGTCAGCCGCCAGCGAGGCCCTCTTCGCCAACACGGCCGGCCGCCTGTGCGAGGGCACGGGCAGCAACGTCTTCGTCGTCCTCGACGGCGAGGTGCACACCCCGCCCCTGACCTCCGGCTGCCTGGCCGGCATCACCCGCGCCCTGGTCCTCGAATGGGTCGGCGCCACCGAGACCGACCTGCCCATGGACTGCCTGGAACGCGCCGAGGAGATCTTCCTCACCTCCAGCCTCCGCGACGTGCAGGCCGTGCGCCGCGTCGACGGCCGGACGCTGCCCGGCGCCCCGGGACCCGCCACCGTCAAGGCCGCCCGGATCTTCCGCGAGCGCTCCGCCGCCGACATCGACCCCTGACCGCGCCACCTCCGCGCGCCGGACGGGCAAAACCGGGTGACGCGGCGGCGGGGCACGGGGTAGACATCCGGCGATGACGACGACACTGCGACCCGCCGGTCCCGAGGAACGCACCGCCGACGGCGGCCGGTCCCGGGCGTTCGACATCCGCGTCAACGGCCGCGACGCCGGCTCCCTGCGGCTCTCCGCCACGCGGGGCACCGGCCGCGTCGATCACCTGGAGGTGGCCGCGCCCGACCGCCGGCGCGGCCGGGCCACGGTCGCCGTGCTGGCCGCCGAGGAGGCGCTGCGCGCCTGGGGCTGCCATGAGGCCGAGGCGTCGGTGCCCGCGACGGCGGACGGCGCCCTGACCCTCGCCACCGCCCTCGGTTACACGGAACGGAACCGCCACCTGGTCAAGCACCTCACCGACCCCGTGCCCGCGCCGCCGCCAGGCAGCGCCCTGCGCGACATGACGGCCGCCGAGTTCCCCGCCTGGCGCGACGCCGCGCGGGCCGCGTCCGCCCGCTCCTGGTCCGGCCGGGGCAGGGCCCCGGCCGCCGCCGAGGCCCGGGCCGAGCGGGCCTACGCCACGCTGCTCCCCGACGGCCCGGCCACCGAGGACGCGGTCCTGCGCGTCCTGACCCACGAGGGCGCTGACGCCGGGACCCTGTGGGTCTCCCTGGACACCGGGCGGCTGCGGCACGGCGAGGACGCCTACGTCTACGAAGTCGAGGTGGCGCCGGAACACCGGGGGCGCGGCCACGGCCGCACCCTGATGCGCGAGGCCGAACGGATCTGCCGGGCCGCCGGAGCCCGGCTGCTCGGGCTCAACGTGTTCGCGGGCAACACCCCGGCGCTGCGGCTCTACGCGTCACTGGGGTACGAGCCCGTCGAGATCCACTTCTACAAGTCGCTGGGCTGAGCGAGCAGGGACTCGGCGATCTCGCCGATGCGCTCCCGCAGTCCGTGCTGGCTCTTGCCGCCGTCCAGCCGCGTCCCGCCGATCACATACGTCGGGGTGCCGGTGACGCCGAGCGCCTCGCCCTCGGCCTGGTCCGCGTCCACGATCAGCATGTGCCGGCCGTCGATCAGCGCGGTGTCCACCTCGTCGGCGTCCAGGCCCAGTTCCCTGGCGACCTCCAGCAGCACCTCGGTGCCGCGCGCCTCCAGATCGGCGGTACGGGCCAGCAGCGTGGTCCAGAACTCCTCGCCCCTGCCCTGGAGATACGCCTCCTCGGCGGCCTGGGCGGCGGCCAGCGCGTGCTGGTGGCGGCTGAGCGGGAAGTGCCGGCGCCTGATCTCCAGCGCCGGCCCGAACCGCTCCCGCAGAGCGCGCAGATCGGCCTCCGCGCGGTGACAGTCGGGGCACTGAAGGTCGCACCACACGTCCAGTACGGCGCGGGAACCGGTCTTGTCGTTCATGCCGCACAGTCTTCCATCCTCCCCGGGGCCGGACCGACCCGGAGAAAACCCCGATCCGGGCCGTCGTCCATGGCCTCCCGACCCCGGACGCGGCAGGATGGGGAGATGCTGATCGGCGCTGTCTGCACTCTTCTCTCCGCCGCGGGCCTGGGCGCCGCGCTGATGGTGGCGCGCCGCCGCCGGTTCGCCCTGGCCCTGCGCGTCGCGGCCGTGGCGCTGCTGCCCGTCGGCCTGGCGATGACCGGCGTGGTGCGCTTCGTGCTGAACATGACCTTCAACCCGGTGGCCTGGGCGGGGGTCGGCGTGCTGGGCTGCGCCGCGCTGCTGTTCCTGGCCGGCCGGCTCGCCGAGCGCCGAGGCGCGGGCGGCGGCCGGTCCGGGCGGGACACCCCGGACGCGCCGAGGTCCCTGCCCGGCGCCGCCCGGCGCGGCGGCGAGGCGGACGACTTCGCGGACATCGAGGCGATCCTGAAGAAGCACGGCATCTGACCTTCGGGCACGTCACCGGGGGCGGGGCCAGGCGTGGTGCGCGCGCACCCGCGTCCGATCGCGTCATGATCATGACGCCATGGCCCACACCAGCACCCGGGAACCGGTCCCCGAGCCGGCCGACCGCCCCCCGCCGCCGCCCGCGGAGGGGCGCGGCTGCCTGTACGCCCTGTCCCAGCCGCCGCTGATGCTCTTCCTGACCGTCGTCGGCACCCTGCTGCTCCTCGCGGGAGCGCACGATCAGTTCCTCCTGTGACCGCTCGCCGGGACCGTCTCGGAGTCCCGCCGCCTGGCCCGGTACGCCGCCACATGCAGCCGGTTGCCGCAGGTGCGGCTGGAGCAGTAGCGGCGCGACCGGTTCCGCGAGAGGTCGACGAAGGCGCGCCCGCAGCCGGGTGCCTCGCAGCGGCGCAGCCGCTCCCGCTCGCCGGCCACCACGATGAAGCCCAGGGCCATCCCGCAGTCGGCGGCCAGGTGCTCGGCGACCGAGGCGCCGGGGGCGAAGTAGTGCACGTGCCAGTCGTGGCCGTCGTGGTCCGTCAGGCGGGGTGTGGTGCCGGCCGCGGCGACCAGCGCGTTGATCAGCTCGGCCGCCGCCCGGTCGGAGGGGGCGGCGAAGATCTCGGCGAACCGCCGGCGCACCTTCCGCACCGCCCGCAGATCGGATTCGGCGAGCTCCGCCAGCCGCACACCGCTCACCGCGTGCCGGGTCACGAAGGCCCGCAGGGCCGCCATGTCGGTGAGGGTGTCCCGGGAGCCGACCACGGTGTTCAGCAGGTCGACGGTGTGGTCGAGGGCGCACCGGGTGTCGTGGTTGATCAGCACGGAGGGCTCCCCATCCGGTCTGGGAACGGTGAGGCCAGACTCTAGCGGCTGCCCGGACACCACGGCGCCGCCGAGGGGAAGCCCCCTCGGCGGCGCCGTGGTGCGGTCAACGCCGGTTCCGCGCCGTCGCCCCGAGTTCAGACGGCGTGAGGAACCGGCGGGTCTCTAACTCTCGGCGAGAATGTGCGAGAGTTCCGTATCGAGATCGAAGTGCCGGTGTTCCGTGCCGGGTGGGACGGCGGCGTCGGTCCGCTTCAGGAAGGATTCGAGGGCCCGCGCCGGGGCCTCCAGGAGGGCCTCCCCCTCGGGGGAGCTGAGGGCGATGCAGACAACTCCCTGCCCGTGACTTCGGGAGGGCCAGACCCGGACGTCACCGGTGCCCGTGGGGCGGTGGAGTCCTTCGGCGAGGAGGTCGCGGGCGAAAACCCATTCGACGGTTTCTTCGGCTCCGGTGTGAAATGTGGCGTGTACGGCGTAAGGATCCGCCGTGTCATACCGCAGCCCCGCGGGTACAGGTAGTGAGGACTCGCTCGATACGACGAGGCGCAGGTGCAGCTCGCAGCTGACCGTGGTGTTCATAAGCGCCAGGGCCTTTCGCTCAGTGTGCGCTCGGGGATTCGCACGTCGGCGAATTCCAGATGCCACGTACCCGCCGGTTGTAAACCCCTCTGCCCCATTTGTGGCCTTTAATGTCATTCGAATGGAGGAGTAGTGATATGTCCAAGCGTGGAGGCGACGTATGACGGACGGCCGCTGGAGCCGTTACCGATTCAACGACGACTGGTGGGTAGCTGCCCCGCCTGGCGCCGTCTATGCCGTCCTGGAGCGGCCCGAGGACTATCCGCGGTGGTGGCGCGAGATACGGGAGGTCGTCCGCACGGGCCACGACACCGGGCTTGCCCGCTTCCGTTCCTTTCTTCCCTTCTCGCTCCGCGTCGGCGTCCGCGCCGGGCTCCGCGACGCGGCGACCGGGCGGATCGAGGTGCTCCTGTCCGGCGACCTCGACGGCTGGGTGCGCTGGACCGTCGCGCCCAGCGGGCGGGGCTCCTCGGTGCGCTACGAGCAGGACACCGCGCTGCGCAAGCCGCTGCTGCGGCCCCTGTCGTGGGCCGCGCGGCCGGTGTTCGCCGCCAACCACGCCCTGATGATGCGTTCGGGACGGCAAGGGCTCCGCGCCTGGTTGGGAGTTCATTTGGATGACGGGTGACCTGGCCTGTATGGTTCTACCCGTGCCGCAGGGCACGACCCCGGGCGATTAGCTCAGCGGGAGAGCGCTTCGTTCACACCGAAGAGGTCACTGGTTCGATCCCAGTATCGCCCACCCCCGGGAAGGCCGGTTCGCCACAGCGGCGGACCGGCCTTCCGCGTTCCTCCCTCGTCCCCTCGCCCGCCTTCGTCCGCGCGGGCGCGCGGTCGGTACGATGCGGAGCGCGACGGCATCTCAGGCCGCGTTCACCACACATGAGTCAGGAGAGACCGGTGTCAGACGTCCGTGTGATCATCCATCGCGATTCCGGGCGGGAAGAACGCGTGGTGGCCACCGGCACGACGGCCGCCGCGCTCTTCGAGGGCGAGCGCTCCGTCGTCGCCGCGCGCGTCGCCGGGCAGCTCAAGGACCTGGCGTACGAGCCGTCCGACGGCGACGAGGTCGAGCCGGTGGACATCACCTCGCCCGACGGGCTGGACATCCTGCGGCACTCCACCGCCCACGTCATGGCGCAGGCCGTGCAGGAGTTGTTCCCCGAGGCGAAGCTCGGCATCGGGCCGCCCATCAAGGACGGGTTCTACTACGACTTCGACGTCGACCGGCCGTTCCACCCGGACGACCTGGGGCGCATCGAGAAGCGCATGCAGCAGATCCAGAAGCAGGGGCAGCGCTTCGCCCGCCGGGTGGTGTCCGACGACGAGGCCCGCGCCGAGCTGGCCGCCGAGCCGTACAAGCTGGAGCTGATCGGCCTCAAGGGCGCCGCGGCCGAGTCCGCCGAGGGCGCGGACGCCGAAGTCGGCGCCGGCGAGCTGACCATCTACGACAACGTGGACGCCAAGACCGGCGAGCTGTGCTGGAAGGACCTGTGCCGCGGGCCGCACCTGCCCAGCACCCGGCTGATCCCGGCGTTCAAGCTGATGCGCTCCGCCGCCGCGTACTGGCGGGGCAGCGAGCGCAACCCGCAGCTCCAGCGGATCTACGGCACCGCGTGGCCCTCCAAGGACCAGTTGAAGGCCCACCTGGAGTTCCTGGCCGAGGCCGAGAAGCGCGACCACCGGCGGCTGGGGACCGAGCTGGACCTGTTCTCCATCCCGGAGGAACTGGGCTCCGGACTCGCGGTCTTCCACCCCAAGGGCGGCACCGTCCGCAAGGTCATGGAGGATTATTCGCGCTGCCGGCACGAGGAATCCGGGTACGAATTCGTCAACACCCCGCACATCACGAAGGGCAAGCTCTTCGAGGTTTCCGGGCATCTGCCGAACTACGCCGAGTCGATGTTCCCGCCCATGGAATTCGAGGGGCAGGACTATTACCTCAAGGCGATGAACTGCCCCATGCACAACCTGATTTTCCGGGCGCGTGGGCGGTCCTACCGGGAATTGCCCCTGCGGCTTTTCGAGTTCGGCACGGTGTACCGGTACGAGAAG
Source organism: Streptomyces specialis (assembly GCF_001493375.1). Taxonomy (GTDB): domain Bacteria; phylum Actinomycetota; class Actinomycetes; order Streptomycetales; family Streptomycetaceae; genus Streptomyces; species Streptomyces specialis. The sequence goes on along the minus strand of NZ_LN929893.1, from coordinate 209,774 downwards.
TCGGGCGTCGTCCACGGGCTCACCCGCGCCCGCGGCTTCACCCAGGACGACTCCCACATCTACTGCACGAAGGAGCAGATGCCGGGCGAGCTCGACAGCCTGCTCACCTTCGTGCTCAACCTGCTGCGCGACTACGGGCTCAGCGACTTCTACCTGGAGCTGTCCACCCGCGACGACTCGCCGAAGTTCATCGGTGAGCCGGAGGAGTGGGAGGAGGCCACCGAGGAACTGCGCCGGGCAGCCGCCAAGCAGGGCCTTGAGCTGGTCATGGACCCGGGCGGCGCCGCGTACTACGGCCCCAAGATCTCCGTCCAGGCCAAGGACGCCATCGGCCGGACCTGGCAGATGTCCACGATCCAGGTCGACTTCCAGCAGCCCAAGCGCTTCGCCCTGGAGTACACCGCGGCGGACGGCACCCGGCAGCAGCCGGTGATGATCCACCGCGCGCTGTTCGGCTCCATCGAGCGCTTCTTCGCCGTGCTGCTGGAGCACTACGCGGGCGTCTTCCCGCCGTGGCTCGCCCCGGTGCAGGCGGTCGGCATCCCCATCGGGGACGGGCACGTGCCCTACCTCCGGGAATTCGCCGCCGAGGCGAAGGATCGCGGCCTGCGCATGGAGGTGGACTCCTCCGCCGACCGCATGCAGAAGAAGATCCGCAACGCGCAGAAGCAGAAGATCCCGTTCATGGTCATCGCGGGCGACGAGGACGTCGCCAACGGCGCCGTCAGCTTCCGTTACCGCGACGGATCGCAGAAGAACGGCATTCCGCGCGCCGAGGCACTCGACGAGATCGCCGAGGCCGTCCGCGCCCGCGTCCAGGTCTGACCCGGACCACCGGCCGACGGGCCCCGGGGCGTCCGCCCCGGGGCCCGCTCCGCGCGGGCGACGCCATATGCTGGCCGACATGAGCAGTGAGCCGGAACAGCAGATCGGAGTGGGGACGCCGGACGCGTTCCAGCGCCTGTGGACGCCCCACCGGATGGCCTACATCCAGGGGGAGGGCAAGCCGACCGGTCCCGGAGCCGAGGACGGCTGCCCGTTCTGCGTGATCCCCGGCAAGAGCGACGAGGACGGCCTGATCATCGTCAGGGGCGAGGCCGTCTACACCGTGCTGAACCTCTACCCGTACAACAGCGGTCACCTGCTGGTGGTGCCCTACCGGCACGTCGCGGACTACACCGACCTGACCGCCCAGGAGACCGCCGAACTGGCCGAGCTGACCAAGCAGGCCATGACCGCGATCCGCCGGGCCTCCGGCGCGCACGGCTTCAACATCGGCGTCAACCAGGGCTCGGCGGCCGGCGCGGGCATCGCGCCCCACCTGCACCAGCACGTGGTGCCCCGCTGGGGGGGCGACTCCAACTTCATGCCCGTGGTGGGCCACACCCGGGTGCTGCCCCAACTCCTGGCCGACACCCGGCGGATGCTCGCCGACGCCTGGCCCGACGCCACGACCGCGGCCACCACGGAGGACTGAGGACCGGGCGGGCCGGAGCGCCGGCCCGCCCGGTGCGGCCTACAGGTTGTACTCGTCGGCCTTCTTCGGCTCGGCCGCCTGCACCAGGCCGCTGAGCGCCGCGGCGCGGGCCTCGAACGACGAGATGTCCACGCCGTTGTCCTTCAGCACCTTCAGCGCCGCCGCGTGCGCCACCCGCAGCACCGGGGTCGGGGTCCGCAGCAGGTCGTCCATCATGAAGCGGTTGCCCCCCATGGGGGTCGCCCAGGTGTGGCGCAGGCCGAACGGCTCCGGCAGCGCGATGGTGCCGCCCAGCTTGTCCAACTGGGCCGGGAACCACGTCAGCGGGGCGCGGGCGGCCAGCCGCACCACTTCCTTGGCGTCGACCAGCGGCAGCGTCTGCTCCTCCTTCTTCCACGGCCGCAGCGGGTTGCGCACGGTCCGCGTGTTGTCCTTCGGCTTCTTGCGGAAGAAGCCGTGGATCGGGCCCAGCGCGTGCGCGGTGACCTCGATGCGGAGCGTGCGGTGCAGCACCGTCACCGTGATCATCATCGTGACGACGAGTTCGCCGTCCCACAGCACGAACTGCACGCCCAGGTAGTGCCGGTCGCCGCTGTCGTACTGCTGCTCGTTGCAGATCCGCTGGACCTCGATGTTGCTGAAGCTGTAGCCGTCGGCGGTCGGCCCGTCCGGGCGGGACACCTCCGTGGCGCCCTCGCCGACGTGCCGCACCACCCAGTGCGTTATCGACGGGGTCGTGAACCCGCCGGTGTGCAGCGGGCCGCGCTCCAGCAGCCGGAGCTGGTCGCCCATCGCGCGCGCCACGTCCCAACTGCGGAAGGGGTCGATGTCCCGGCCCGGGTCGCGTGGCCGCAACTCCTCGGCGAGCGTCCAGCTCGCCCAGCGCTGGCCCATGCCCAGTATCCCGGCGGGGCCGGCGTAGTAGACGAGATTGCTGCTCTGCTCCGCCGACAGCTTCGCCAGCCCGATCCGCAGCCGCTCGGCGTCCGCGTCGTTCGGGTTCTGCGGGACGGCCTCCGGGATGCGGGCGCCCGTGCCGCTGCCGCCCGCCAGCTCCGCCCAGAACGCCCGCAGGTTGCGGGCGGTGCGCTCGGCGATCTGCTTGGCCCAGAACCACCCGATGATCGGCGCGGGCAGCACCGCCCACACGTAGAGCTGGACCACGCCGGAGACCGGCAGCGCCAGCACCAGGAGCACGATCAGCCCGAACACGGCGGCCAGCAGCACCTGCCCGAACGCCCCCGCCCGCTGGGCCAGCGACCCGGCCAGCGTGCGGCGGAGCTGGAACAGCCCGAGCCATATCAGCACCCCGGGCAGGAACAGCAGCCCGAAGACGGCCATGATCACCGTCAGCCGGCGGTCCCGCTGCCGGCGGATCCGCTTCGCCGCCAGCGCGTGCTCCACCACCACCTGCGGCTCGACGCCGAACGACTGGATCAGCGGCTTGCGGTCGTCGGCGAGCATCCGCTTCTCGATGGCCCGGGTGACGGCCTCGCCCAGGTTCGGCTCCAGCAGCGAGAACTTGCCCTCCTTCACCGCCGCCGCGTCGTTCGGCTCCTTGATCTCCTCGGGCGCGCCGTCGCGGTAGACGACCGACGCGAGGGCATGGCTGACACCGGTCCGCCCGCTCCCGGCGCCGGAGAGCGGGACCTGGGCGCCCGGCGCGAAGTCGAACTCCACCCCCGCCGATTTCCGCAGATCGTCCAGGCCCGCCATCGGGTACCCCCAGTCCTCGAAACCCCTCGAACACCAGCCACCGTCAGGGCAGTTCCCGTCCGGCGGGCACAGCACACCTGACCGCGCCCAGCCTATCGGCCGCGGGCCGCCGCCACCGCCTCCTCGCGGGACGCGGGCCGCCCTTCGCAACGGGCCCCGCGTCACGGTCGCGCGCGCGTGGCTACGATGGGGCCTCCGGCGGCCGCCTGACCACGCGGCCCCACTGTGACCTTTTGGACCAGGACATGCTCAACAAGTACGCGCGTGCTTTCTTCACGCGTGTCCTCACGCCCTTCGCCGCTCTGCTGATCCGTCTGCGGGTGAGCCCGGACGCGGTGACGCTGATCGGCACCGTGGGAGTGATGGCGGGAGCACTGGCCTTCTACCCCCGGGGAGAGTTCTTCTGGGGCACGGTCGTCATCACCCTCTTCGTCTTCTCGGACCTGGTCGACGGCAACATGGCCCGCCAGCTCGGCCGCACCAGCCGGTGGGGCGCCTTCCTCGACTCGACCCTCGACCGGGTCGCCGACGCGGCGATCTTCTCCGCCATCGCCCTGTGGTACGCGGGCGACGGCGACAACCTCGTGCTCTGCGCGGCGACGCTGTTCTGCCTCGCCAGCGGGCAGGTCGTGTCCTACACCAAGGCCAGAGGCGAGAGCATCGGCCTGCCGGTCGCCGTCAACGGCCTGGTCGAACGCGCCGAACGGCTGGTGATCACCCTGGTCTGCGCCGGACTCGCGGGCTGGGAGCGGACGTTCGACGTGCCGCGCATCGGGGTGCTGCTGCCCGTCGCGCTGTGGGTGGTCGCCGTCGGCAGCGCCATCACGCTCGTCCAGCGGGTCGTCACCGTGCGCCGGGAGTCCGCCGAGGCCGAGGCGGCGGCCCCGCGCCAGCAGGGCAGCGGCCATTCGTGAGGGGTCATTCGTGAGGGCCGGACGTGGGGGAGCGGACATGAGGGAACGGCTCGCGGACGGGCTGTACGGACTGGGCTGGAGCGCCGTCAAACGCCTGCCCGAGCCGGCCGCGCTCGCCCTCGGCCGGCGCGCCGCCGACGCCGCCTGGCGCCGGCGCGGCGCGGGCGTACGGCGGCTGGAGGCCAACCTCGCCCGGGTCGTGCCCGGGGCGGACGAGGAGCGGCTGCGCGAGCTGTCCCGCGCGGGGATGCGCAGCTACCTGCGGTACTGGACGGAGTCGTTCCGGCTGCCCGTGTGGAGCACGGACCGGATCAGGGGCTCGTTCGAGGGCGAGGGCATGCACCACCTCACCGACGGCCTGGCCCGCGGCCGGGGCGTCGTCCTCGCGCTGCCCCACATGGGGAACTGGGACCTGGCGGGCGCCTGGCTCGTCACCGCGCTGGACACCCCCTTCGTCACCGTCGCCGAGCGGCTGCGGCCCGAGAGCCTCTACGACCGCTTCGTCGCCTACCGTGAAGGGCTCGGCATGGAGGTGCTGCCGCACACCGGCGGTTCGCTCGGCAAGCTCGCGCGGCGGCTGCGCGCCGGCGGTCTGGTGGCCCTGGTCGCCGACCGGGACCTGTCCGACTCGGGCGTGGAGGTCTCCTTCTTCGGCGAGGCGGCGCGGATGCCGGCGGGACCTGCCATGCTGGCCCAGCAGACGGGCGCGCTGCTGCTGCCCGCCGCGCTGTGGTACGACGACACGCCGGTCCTCAAGGGCCGCGTCCACCCGCCCGTCCCGGTGCCGGAGAGCGGCACGCGGGCCGAGCGGACGGCGGCCATGACCCAGGTCCTGGCCGACACGTTCGCCGCCGAGATCGCCGAGCACCCGCAGGACTGGCACATGCTGCAACGGCTGTGGACCGCCGACGCCGCGCCGCGCGCCGGAGCACGGGAAGGGAAGTAGGCCCTCATGCGCATCGGCATCGTCTGCCCGTACTCGTGGGACGTCCCCGGCGGGGTGCAGTTCCACGTCCGCGACCTCGCCGAGCACCTCATCCGGCGCGGCCACGACGTCTCCGTCCTGGCCCCCGCCGACGACGACACCCCGCTGCCGCCGTACGTCGTCTCCGCCGGCCGCGCCGTGCCCGTGCCGTACAACGGGTCGGTCGCCCGCCTCAACTTCGGCTTCCTGTCCGCCGCCCGCGTCCGGCGCTGGGTGCACGACGGGGACTTCCAGGTGCTGCACATCCACGAACCGGCCGCGCCCTCCCTGGCGCTGCTGACCTGCTGGGCGGCGCGCGGGCCCATCGTGGGCACGTTCCACACCTCCAACCCCCGCTCCCGCGCGATGATCGCCGCCTACCCGATCCTCCAGCCCGCGCTGGAGAAGATCAGCGCCCGCATCGCCGTCAGCGAGTACGCCCGCCGCACCCTGGTCGAGCACCTCGGCGGGGACGCCGTGGTCATCCCCAACGGCGTGGACGGCGGGGTCTTCGCCGACGCCGAGCCCAAGGCCGAGTGGCAGGGCGGCACGATCGGCTTCGTCGGCCGGATCGACGAGCCACGCAAGGGACTTCCGGTGCTGATGCGGGCGCTGCCGCGCATCCTCGCCGCCCGCCCGGACACCCGGCTGCTGGTCGCCGGGCGCGGCGACGAGAAGGAGGCCGTCGCCGCGCTGCCGCGCGAGATGCGCGACCGGGTCGAGTTCCTCGGCATGGTGAGCGACGAGGACAAGGCCAGGCTGCTGCGCAGCGTCGACCTGTACGTGGCGCCCAACACCGGAGGCGAGAGCTTCGGCATCATCCTGGTCGAGGCGATGTCGGCGGGCGCGCCCGTGCTCGCCAGCGACCTGGACGCGTTCGCACAGGTGCTGGACGGGGGAACGGCCGGGGAGCTGTTCCCCAACGAGGACGCCGACGCCCTGGCCGCCGCCGCCGTCCGGCTGCTGGGCGACCCCGCCCGGCTGGCCGAGCTGCGCGAGCGCGGCAGCGAGCACGTGCGCAGGTTCGACTGGTCCACCGTCGGCGCGGACATCCTCGCCGTCTACGAGACGGTCACCGCGGGCGCCGAGGCCGTCGCGCCCGACGACCGGGCCGGGCTGCTCGGCCGCCTCGGCTTCAGCCGGGACTGACGGCCGCGGCCGGCGGCCGGGGCGCGGGGCGTGGCCCGGTAGGGTGACCGGGCGTGACCACAGTCATCTGGATCGCCGCCGTCTCGGTGCTCATCGCCCTCTACCTGAGCTGGACCGCGGGCCGGCTCGACCGGCTGCACGCCCGCATCGACGCCGCCAGGGCCGCGCTGGACGCCCAGTTGCTGCGCCGCGCCTCCATCGCCCAGGAGCTGGCCACCGCCGGGGTGCTCGATCCGGCCGCCTCGATGGTGCTCTACCAGGCGGCGCACGCCGCCCGCCTCGCGCGGGACGAGCGCCGCGAGGTCGCCGAGAGCGAGCTGAGCCAGGCGCTGCGCGCCGTCTTCGCCGAGACCGCCCAGGTCAGGGCGGTGCGCGACGCGCCAGGCGGCGAGGCGTCCGCCGAGGAGCTGGTGGCGGCGGTGCGCCGGGTCCCGATGGCGCGGCGCTTCCACAACGACGCGGTGCGCGCCGCCCGCGCGGTGCGCCGGCACCGCACGGTCCGCTGGTTCCGGCTGGCCGGGCACGCGCCGTTCCCGCTCGCCTTCGAGATGGACGACGAGCCCCCGGCGTCCCTCGACAAGTTCGCCGCGCGGGCCGAAGGACCGGGCCACTGAGCGACGATTGGCCCTTTGCGACGGGGGCCACCGTGCGGTGTCATCGAGGCAGTGGCATCCCTCCGGGCGCCGGGCCGCTCGTGGTCCGCGTTCGAACGGTTCTACGATGGGGCGCGTCCCGTCGCACCCCTGGTGCCACGTGAGTCCCGAAGTCCCGCGTTCCCGTCGAGTGAGGTCGATCCGTGTCCAGCACGTCCCCCAGCACCACCCAGGCCCCGGAGACCGGCACCGCGCGCGTCAAGCGCGGCATGGCCGAGCAGCTCAAGAACGGCGTGATCATGGACGTCGTCACCCCGGAGCAGGCCAAGATCGCCGAGGACGCGGGCGCCGTGGCCGTCATGGCGCTGGAGCGGGTCCCGGCCGACATCCGCAAGGACGGCGGCGTGGCCCGCATGTCCGACCCGGACATGATCGACGGCATCATCGAGGCCGTCTCCATCCCCGTGATGGCCAAGTCCCGCATCGGCCACCTGGTCGAGGCCCAGGTGCTCCAGGCGCTCGGCGTGGACTACATCGACGAGTCCGAGGTCCTCACCCCGGCCGACGAGGTCAACCACACCGACAAGTGGGCCTTCACCACGCCCTTCGTCTGCGGCGCCACCAACCTCGGCGAGGCCCTTCGCCGCATCGCCGAGGGCGCCGCGATGATCCGTTCCAAGGGCGAGGCCGGCACCGGCAACGTCGTGGAGGCGGTCCGCCACATGCGGCAGATCAAGTCCGACATCTCCCGCCTGCGCGGCCTGGACAACAACGAGCTGTACGCCGCCGCCAAGGAGCTGCGGGCGCCCCACGAGCTGGTCAAGGAGGTCGCCGAGCTGGGCAAGCTGCCGGTCGTGCTGTTCTCCGCCGGCGGCGTCGCCACCCCGGCCGACGCGGCGCTGATGCGGCAGCTCGGCGCCGAGGGCGTGTTCGTCGGCTCCGGCATCTTCAAGTCCGGCGACCCGGCGAAGCGCGCCGCCGCCATCGTGAAGGCCACCACCTTCTACGACGACCCGAAGGTCATCGCGGACGTCTCGCGCGGGCTGGGCGAGGCCATGGTCGGCATCAACATCGACACCCTGCCCGAGGGCGAGCGCTACGCCTCCCGCGGCTGGTGAGTGAGCGAGGCACCGGGCACGTGAGTTCCCCCCTCATCGGCGTCCTCGCCCTCCAGGGCGACGTCCGGGAGCATCTCGCCGCGCTCGACGCGGTCGGCGCGCGGACCACGTCCGTGCGCCGGCCCGAGGAGCTGGCGGCGGTCGACGGGCTGGTGATCCCCGGCGGCGAGTCCACCACGATCTCCAAGCTGGCATCCGTCTTCGGCCTGCTGGAGCCGCTGCGCGAGCGGGTCGGCGACGGTATGCCCGCGTACGGCTCCTGCGCCGGGATGATCATGCTCGCCGACAAGATCCTCGACCCGCGCGCGGGTCAGGAGACCGTCGGCGGCATCGACATGATCGTGCGGCGTAACGCTTTCGGGCGGCAGAACGAGTCGTTCGAGGCCGCGGTCCACGTCGCCGGGGTGCCCGGCGACCCGGTCGAGGGCGTCTTCATCCGGGCGCCCTGGGTCGAGTCCCTCGGGCCGCGCGCGGAGCCGATCGCGGAGTACGACGGGCACTGCGTCGCCGTCCGCCAGGACCGGCTGCTGGCCACCGCGTTCCATCCCGAGCTGACCGGCGACCACCGGGTACACGCCTTGTTCACCGAGATGGTGCGCACGGCGGGGTAGGCGGCGGCCGGTAGGATCACCACGTCGGGTTCGAAATCGGTGAGATCGAAGGAGCAGCGCTGTGTCCGGCCACTCCAAGTGGGCAACCACCAAGCACAAGAAGGCCGTGATCGATGCCAAGCGCGGCAAGCTGTTCGCGAAGCTGATCAAGAACATCGAGGTGGCCGCCAGGACGGGCGGCGCGGACCCGGACGGCAACCCCACTCTCTTCGACGCCATCCAGAAGGCGAAGAAGAGTTCGGTCCCGAACACCAACATCGACCGGGCCGTCAAGCGCGGCGCGGGCCTGGAGGCCGGCGGCGCCGACTACCAGACGATCATGTACGAGGGCTACGGCCCCAACGGCGTCGCCGTCCTGATCGAGTGCCTGACGGACAACCGCAACCGCGCCGCCTCCGACGTGCGCGTCGCCATGACCCGCAACGGCGGCTCGATGGCCGACCCCGGTTCGGTGTCCTACCTGTTCCACCGCAAGGGCGTCGTGATCGTCCCCAAGAGCGGACTGGCCGAGGACGACGTGCTGGGCGCGGTGCTGGACGCCGGCGCCGAGGAGGTCAACGACCTGGGCGAGTCGTTCGAGGTGATCAGCGAGGCGGGCGATCTGGTGGCGGTCAGGACCGCGCTCCAGGAGGCCGGCATCGACTACGACTCGGCGGAGGCGGGCTTCCAGCCGACGATGCAGGTCGAGCTGGACGAGGACGGCGCCCGGAAGATCTTCCGCCTGATCGACGCGCTGGAGGACAGCGACGACGTGCAGAACGTCTTCGCCAACTTCGACGTCCCCGACGACGTCATGGCGAAGGTCGACCTGTAACTCCCGCCGCCCGGGCCGGGACCGCCGCGATTGTCGGTGGCGGCCGATAGCCTGCCTGTGGTGTCGATCTGTCGGGGCGAGTGAGGGAGTGCCGGTGCGCGTGCTGGGCGTGGATCCGGGGCTCACCCGTTGCGGTGTCGGCGTCGTCGAGGGGGCCGCCGGGCGGCCGTTGCGGATGGCCGCGGTCGGCGTCGTCCGGACGCCCGCCGAGGCTCCGGTCCCCGAGCGGCTCGTGCTGATCGAGCGCGGCATCGAGGAGTGGCTCGACACCCACCGGCCGGAGGCCGTCGCCGTCGAGCGCGTCTTCAGCCAGCACAACGTCCGCACCGTCATGGGCACCGCCCAGGCCAGCGCCGTGGCCATGCTGTGCGCCGCCCGGCGCGGGCTGCCGGTCGCGCTGCACACCCCGAGCGAGGTCAAGGCCGCCGTCACCGGCAGCGGCCGGGCCGACAAGGCGCAGGTCGGCGCCATGGTCACCCGGCTGCTGCGGCTCGACGCGCCGCCGAAGCCCGCCGACGCGGCCGACGCGCTGGCGCTGGCCATCTGCCACATCTGGCGCGCCCCCGCCCAGGACCGCCTGCGGCGGGCACCCGCGGCGGCCCCGCCCCCTTCCGCCGCACCCCGTCCGAAGGGCACCGCCGCATCATGATCGCCTTCGTCTCCGGGCAGGTCGCCGCCCTGGCCCCCGACCGCGCCGTGGTCGAGGTCGGCGGCGTCGGGATCGCCGTCCAGTGCACGCCCGGCACCCTGGCCGCGCTGCGCCTCGGCCGCCCCGTCCGGCTCGCCACCTCGCTGGTCGTCCGGGAGGACTCCCTCACGCTCTACGGGTTCGCGGACGACGACGAGCGGCAGGTGTTCGAGCTGCTCCAGACCGCCAGCGGCGTCGGGCCGCGCCTGGCCCAGGCGATGCTCGCCGTGCACAGCCCGGACGCGCTGCGCCTCGCCGTCGCCACCGGTGACGAGAAGGCGCTCACGGCCGTGCCCGGCATCGGGAAGAAGGGCGCCCAGAAGCTGCTGCTCGAACTGCGGGACCGGCTCGGCGCGCCCACCGGCCCCACCACCGCCGCCGCCCCCGCCGCGCCGGCGGCCACACCCGACTGGCGCGAGCAGGTGCAGACCGCGCTGGTCGGCCTGGGGTACGCGCCGCGCGAGGCCGAGCAGGCGATCACCGCCGTCGCCCCGGCCCCGGAGGCGGGCGGGGACGAGCCGTCCGTCTCCCGCCTGCTGCGCGCCGCCCTCCAGACGCTGAACCGCGCCCGGTGACAGGAGGCGAACGGCCATGACACGGTACGACGACGAGCCCGGGGGGCCGGAGGCCGAGCGGCTGGTCGGGGCCGCCGCCGACGGCGACGACCTCGCCGTCGAGGCCGCGCTGCGGCCCAAGGACCTGGGGGAGTTCATCGGGCAGACCCGCGTCCGCGAGCAGCTCGATCTGGTGCTGCGGGCCGCCCGCGCCCGTGGCGCGACCGCCGACCACGTCCTGCTCTCGGGCGCCCCCGGCCTGGGCAAGACCACGCTCTCCATGATCGTCGCGGCCGAGATGGGCGCCCCGATCCGCATCCCCTCGGGCCCGGCGATCCAGCACGCGGGCGATCTGGCCGCGATCCTGTCCTCCCTCACCGAGGGCGAGGTGCTCTTCCTGGACGAGATCCACCGGATGTCGCGGCCCGCCGAGGAGATGCTGTACATGGCGATGGAGGACTTCCGGGTCGACGTGGTCGTCGGCAAGGGCCCGGGTGCCACCGCCATCCCGCTGGAGCTGCCGCCGTTCACGCTGGTCGGCGCCACCACCAGGGCCGGGCTGCTGCCGCCGCCGCTGCGCGACCGGTTCGGCTTCACCGGGCACATGGAGTTCTACGCCCCCGCCGAGCTGGAGCGGGTCGTCCACCGCTCCGCCCGCCTGCTGGACGTCGAGGTCACCCCCGAGGGCGCCGCCGAGATCGCCGGCCGTTCCCGGGGCACCCCCCGCATCGCGAACCGGCTGCTGCGCCGCGTCCGGGACTACGCCCAGGTCCGGGCGGACGGCGTCGTGGACAAGGAGGCGGCGGTGCGCGCCCTGGCGGTCTACGAGGTGGACGGCCGGGGCCTGGACCGGCTGGACCGCGCGGTGCTGCACGCGCTGCTGCACCTGTTCGGCGGGGGCCCGGTCGGCCTGTCCACGCTCGCCGTCGCCGTGGGGGAGGAGCGGGAGACCGTCGAGGAGGTCGCCGAGCCGTTCCTCGTCCGGGAGGGCCTGCTGGCGCGGACCCCGCGCGGGCGCGTCGCCACCCCCGCCGCCTGGCACCACCTCGGTCTCGAACCGCCGCTCCCCGCGGCGGGCGGCGGACAGGAGGGATTGTTCGGGGAGTGACACCGGGAACGCCGGGGAACGCCCGGGAAAGGGGCGGTATTCCGGGGTGCGGAACTCCGATAGCATCCAGGACGTTGTTCCCCCGGCGAAGACTCGCCTAGACTCCGCCGATGCCGTCCCGACCACCAGGGCGGCGTGCCACCCCGATACGGGCCGCGGTCAGCGGCCGAACACAAGGAAATTCCTCCATCGTGGATATCGCGCTTCTGCTCCCTTTCATTCTGCTCATCGGTGTGATGCTGCTGATGACCCGATCTGCCAAGAACCGGCAGCGCCAGGCCATGGAGATGCGCGACCAGATGGAGCCGGGCACCGGTGTCCGGACCATCGGAGGCATGTACGCCCAGGTCAAGGAAGTCCGTGACGACACCGTGCTGCTGGAGATCACTCCGGGCGTGCACGCCCTGTTCGCGAAGAACGCCATCGGCGCCGTGCTGGACGCCGAGGAGTACCAGCGGATCGTGAGCGGCGAGCCCGCCTTCGTGGACGACGACGCCCCCGTGGTGCCGGACGACGCCTCCTCGATCACCGGGGAGGGTCCCGACGACGGGGGCCGCGTCGATCTCGACAAGTCCGGGGACGACGAGGCGGATTCCCGCGACGCCAAGGACGACGGCGAGAACGGATCCAAGTCCTGACCGTGACGGCACGGCCGTCGGTCAGCCAATCCGCGTGAGCCGCGCGGCGATCGTCCGGTCGCGGGCCGCTGGACAGAGAGAGACGAGAAGGTGGCGACACCGAAGAAGGGCCTCAGCAGGTCCTCACAGAAGAAGGGTGTCAGGTCCGGGGGAGCCCAGGGCCGCCCGGGACGGGCGCTCGCGCTGATCCTCCTGGCCATGGCGGCCCTCGTCGGGGGGATGTTCCTTTCCGGCCACACCAAGCCCCGCCTGGGCATCGACCTCGCCGGCGGCACGAGCATCACGCTCGAAGCCGTGGCCGACGAGGGCGAAGAGGACGCGATCAACGCGACGAACCTCAACACCGCGGTCAACATCATCGAGCGCCGCGTCAACGGCCTCGGTGTCTCCGAGGCCGAGGTGCAGACCCAGGGCGACCGGAACATCATCGTCAACATCCCCAAGGGGTCCGACGAACAGCAGGCGAGGGAGCAGGTCGGCACCACCGCCGAGCTGGGCTTCCGGCCGGTGCTCTCGGCCGCCTCGGCCCAGCCGCTCCCCGAGGAGGACACCGGGGAGTCCACGGACGAGCCGACGGACGAACCCACGGACGAACCGAGCGACGAGCCGACCGACGAGGCGAGCGACGAGCCGACCGACGAGCCCACGGACGAGGCGACCGGGGACGGCACGGAGAGCGAGAACCAGGGGCTGCCCGCCCCCGGTGCCGCCACGGGCTCCGCCACCACCGCCTCCCACGCCTCCTACCGGGCCGAGGGCGAGGACGAGGAGGACCCCGCGGAAGGATCCGGTGACGCCGAGAGCGACGCCGCCGCGGAGGCCGCCGCGATCCAGGCCGACCTGGACGCCCTGGACTGCTCGACCGAGGCCGCCCGCCTGGAGGCGGGTCGCGCCGCGGCCCAGGCGAAGGACGAGGAGACCGTGGTCGCCTGCGACGCCGAGGGCGTCGCCAAGTACGCCCTCGGTCCCGTCGCCGTCCCCGGCACCGACGTGACCGGCGCCGACGCGGTCTACGACACGCAGCTCGGCCAGGGCTGGATCGTGCAGATGGAGTTCAGCGACTCCGGCGCCGAAGAGTTCGCGGACGTCACCGAGCAACTGGCCGCCCAGGTGCAGCCGCAGAACCAGTTCGCCATCGTGCTCGACGGCGAGGTCGTCTCCGCCCCCTCGGTCTCCGAGCGGCTCGGCGGCGGGCGTGCCGAGATCTCCGGCAGCTTCACCCAGGAGTCCGCCGAGGACCTGGCCAACATCCTCAAGTACGGCGCGCTGCCGCTGAGCTTCGAAGAGGCCAGCGTCTCCACCGTCTCCGCGACCCTGGGCGGCGAGCAGCTCCGCGCCGGCCTGGTCGCCGGCGGCATCGGCCTCGGCCTGGTCGTGATCTACATGCTGGTCTACTACCGGGGCCTGTCGCTCATCGCGATCGCCAGCCTCATCGTGTCCAGCGTCCTCACCTACACGATCATGTCGCTGCTGGGCCCGACCATCGGCTTCGCGCTGAACCTGCCGGCCGTCTGCGGCGCGATCGTCGCCATCGGCATCACGGCCGACTCGTTCATCGTCTACTTCGAACGCATCCGGGACGAGGTCAGGGACGGACGCACGCTGCGTCCGGCCGTCGAACGGGCCTGGCCGCGGGCCCGGCGCACCATCCTGGTCTCCGACTTCGTGTCCTTCCTGGCCGCCGCCGTGCTCTTCGTGGTGACCGTCGGCAAGGTGCAGGGCTTCGCGTTCACGCTGGGCCTGACCACACTCCTCGACGTGGTGGTCGTCTTCCTGTTCACCAAGCCGCTGATGACCCTGCTGGCCCGCAGGCGGTTCTTCTCCGGCGGGCACCCCTGGTCCGGCCTCGACCCCGAGCGGCTGGGCGCCAAGCCCCTGCTGCGCGGTCGCCGTCCCGCGCCCGTCCCCGTTTCCAGCGACCCGAAGGAGGCCTGAGATGTCGCGGCTCGGAGATCTCGGTGCCCGGCTGTACCGCGGAGAGGTCGGCGTCGACTTCGTCGCCCGTCGGAAGATCTGGTACGCCGTCTCCGTCCTGATCACCATCCTCGCCTTCGCCGGGCTCGCCGTGCGCGGCCTGCACATGGGCGTCGAGTTCGAGGGCGGCGCGGTCTTCACGACCCCGGCGACGGAGATCTCCGTCGAGGAGGCGCGCGAGGTCGCCGAGGAGGTCTCGGGCAGTCAGGCGCTGGTGCAGACGCTCGGCGACGACGGCTCGATGCGTATCCAGGTCAGCGGCCTGGACACCGACCAGTCCAACGCCACCCGCGAGGCGCTGGCCGGGGAGCTGGGCATCCCGACCGAGGACCTCAACGCCGAGGTGATCGGCCCGAGCTGGGGCGACCAGATCGCCGACAAGGCGTGGCGCGGTCTGATCATCTTCCTGGTGCTCGTGGTGATCTACCTGGCCATCGCCTTCGAGTGGCGGATGGCCCTGGCGGCCCTGATCGCGCTGATCCACGACATCACGATCACCGTCGGCGTCTACGCCCTCGTCGGCTTCGAGGTCACGCCCGGCACGGTGATCGGTCTGCTGACGATCCTCGGGTACTCGCTCTACGACACGGTCGTGGTCTTCGACGGCCTGAAGGAACAGACGCGGGACTTCACCAAGCAGACCCGCCACACCTACGCCGAGCTGGCCAACCGCAGCCTCAACGGCACGCTGGTCCGGTCGATCAACACCTCGGTGGTGGCGCTGCTGCCGGTCGGCGCGCTGCTGTTCATCGGCGGCGGTCTGCTGGGCGGCGGCATGCTGAACGACATCGCGCTGTCGCTGTTCGTCGGTCTCACCGCCGGCGCGTACTCGTCGATCATGATCGCCACCCCCCTGGTCTCCGACCTCAAGTCGCGCGAGTCGGCGATCAAGGCCCAGGACCGCAAGGTTCTCGCCCGACGCGCCAAGCGCGACCAGGGCGACCAGGGCGACGGAGCCGATGCCGGTGCCGTCCCGGCCGATGACGAGCCGGTGGCCGAGGGGCCCGACGAGGAGGAGTCCGACGAGCGGGACGCCGCCGCGCCGCTGGCCGCCGCCCGGGGGGCGTCCGGTCCGCGCGCCGCCCGCCGTCAGCCGCCGTCCCGGAGCCGGGGCCGCGGCCGGCCCTCCGGGAAGCGCCGGTGACCGCCGCCGCCCCGGAGCCCGGCGCGCTGGCGGAGCTGCTGCTGAGCCGGATCCGTGACGTCGTGGACTATCCCCGGCCGGGCGTCGTCTTCAAGGACATCACCCCGCTGCTGGCCGACCCGGAGGCGTTCACCGCGCTCACCGACGCGCTGGCCGCGTTCGCCCTGGAGCACGGCGCCACCAAGGTGGCGGGCCTGGAGGCGCGTGGCTTCATCCTCGCGGCCCCCGTCGCCGTCCGGGCCGGGCTGGGCTTCGTCCCGGTCCGCAAGGCGGGCAAGCTCCCGGGCGCGACGCTCTCCCAGGCGTACGAGCTGGAGTACGGCAGCGCCGAGATGGAGATCCACGCCGAGGGCCTGACCGCCGAGGACCGGGTGCTCGTGGTGGACGACGTGCTCGCCACCGGGGGCCCCGCCGAGGCGTCGCTGCGCCTGATCGAGCGCACGGGGGCGCGCGTGGCGGGGCTCGCGGTGCTGATGGAGCTCGAATTTCTCGGGGGGCGCGCGAGGGTGCTCCCCGCGCTGGCCGATGCCCCCTACCAGGCGCTCATCACTGTCTGATTCGTCCCGGACACACATCAGGGCGCCCGCCGTCAAGCGGGCGCCCTGATCCGTGGGCCGATTGAGCGGGAGCGATCCCTCCGGGCTCGTTACCATGGCAGTCCGATCGTTTCCCGGCCGGACTCTCCTCAAGGTCGCACCACGGCCCCGAGGACCGCTCCCCTTCCCGCCCCGCCCATGGACGGGAGAGGGCCCGAGAAGGAGTGCCCTTGCCAGACGACGCCCAGCCGCTCGCCTCAGTCCGAGAGCGTTGAAGGATCTGACGAATGTTATCGTCACCAACGACTGGGTGACAAAGCTATCGGTATCATCTGTATGTGGAGGTGTGCGAGAGCACCCGAGAGCTGCACTATCCTCTTCGTCGGCAGCGTCATATGTGTATAAGAGCCAGCCTCCAACCGTGTGCGGGCCCGGCTCGCCCGGCTCGGCGTCCAGCGCTCCACCCCGTACAACCCGGTCCTGGAACCGCTGCTGCGGGTGGTCCGCGCCAACGACCCCAAGGCCGACACCGCCGCGCTGCGCCAGATCGAGCGGGCCTACCACGTGGCCGAGCGCTGGCACCGGGGGCAGAAGCGCAAGAGCGGCGACCCGTACATCACGCACCCGCTGGCCGTGACCACGATCCTGGCCGAGCTGGGCATGGACGCCTCCACGCTGATGGCCGGGCTGCTGCACGACACGGTCGAGGACACCGAGTACGGCCTGGACAGCCTCCGCCGCGACTTCGGCGACCAGGTCGCCCAGCTCGTGGACGGTGTCACCAAGCTCGACAAGGTGAAGTTCGGCGAGGCGGCCCAGGCCGAGACCGTCCGCAAGATGGTGGTCGCGATGGCCAAGGACCCCCGGGTCCTGGTCATCAAGCTGGCCGACCGCCTCCACAACATGCGGACCATGCGGTTCCTGAAGCGCGAGAAGCAGGAGCAGAAGGCCCGCGAGACGCTGGAGATCTACGCGCCGCTGGCCCACCGGCTCGGTATGAACACCATCAAGTGGGAGCTGGAGGACCTGGCCTTCGCCATCCTCTACCCCAAGATGTACGACGAGATCGTGCGCCTGGTCGCCGAGCGCGCCCCGAAGCGGGACGAGTACCTGGCGACCGTCATCGACGAGGTCCAGTCCGACCTGCGGGGCGCCCGCATCAAGGCGGCGGTCACCGGCCGGCCCAAGCACTACTACAGCGTCTACCAGAAGATGATCGTGCGGGGGCGCGACTTCGCGGAGATCTACGATCTGGTGGGCATCCGCGTCCTGGTCGACACCGTCCGCGACTGCTACGCGGCGCTCGGCACCGTGCACGCCCGGTGGAACCCGGTGCCGGGGCGGTTCAAGGACTACATCGCGATGCCGAAGTTCAACATGTACCAGTCGCTGCACACCACGGTGATAGGGCCGGGCGGCAAGCCCGTCGAGCTTCAGATCCGCACCTTCGACATGCACCGGCGCGCCGAGTTCGGCATCGCGGCGCACTGGAAGTACAAGCAGCAGGCCGTCGCCGGCTCATCCAAGGTGCGCTCGGACGCGCCGAAGAAGGGCGGCGGCAGCACCGTCGACGACATGGCGTGGCTGCGGCAGCTCCTGGACTGGCAGAAGGAGACGGAGGACCCGGGGGAGTTCCTGGAGTCGCTCCGCTTCGACCTCTCCCGCAACGAGGTCTTCGTCTTCACGCCCAAGGGCGACGTGATCGCGCTGCCGGCCGGCGCGACGCCCGTGGACTTCGCGTACGCGGTGCACACGGAGGTCGGCCACCGGACCATAGGAGCCAAGGTCAACGGGCGCCTGGTGCCGTTGGAGTCGACGCTCGACAACGGCGACACCGTGGAGATCTTCACCTCCAAGGCCGAGGGCGCCGGCCCGTCCCGCGACTGGCTCGGCTTCGTGAAGTCGCCGAGGGCCAGGAACAAGATCCGCGGCTGGTTCTCCAAGGAGCGCCGCGACGAGGCCATCGAGCAGGGCAAGGACTTCATCACCCGCGCCGTGCGCAAGCAGAACCTGCCGATCCAGCACGTCCTCAGCGGCGACTCCCTGGTCACGCTGGCGCACGAGATGCGCTACCCGGACATCTCCTCGCTGTACGCCGCGATCGGCGAGGGCCACGTCTCGGCGCAGAGCGTGGTGCAGAAGCTGGTCCAGGCGGTCGGCGGCGAGGAGGCGGCCAACGAGGACATCGCCGAGACCGCGCCGCCGGTCCCGGCGCGCGGGAAGCGGCGGGCGCACTCCGACCCGGGAGTGGTCGTCAAGGGCGTGGACGACGTGTGGGTCAAGGTGGCCCGCTGCTGCACCCCGGTGCCCGGCGATCCGATCATCGGGTTCGTCACCCGGGGCAACGGCGTCTCCGTGCACCGCGCGGACTGTGTGAACGTCGATTCCCTCACCCAGGAGCCCGACCGCATCCTGGAGGTCGAGTGGGCGCCGACCCAGTCGTCGGTCTTCCTGGTCGCCATCCAGGTCGAGGCGCTGGACCGCTCCCGGCTGCTGTCGGACGTCACGCGGGTCCTGTCCGACCAGCACGTCAACATCCTGTCCGCCGCCGTGCAGACGTCCCGGGACCGGGTCGCCACCTCCCGTTTCACCTTCGAGATGGGCGACCCCAAGCATCTGGGCCACGTCCTGAAGGCCGTGCGGGGCGTGGAGGGCGTCTACGACGTCTACCGGGTGACGTCCTCACCGCGCCGGCCCTGAGCCCGCCCGGCCCGTACCGGGCCGTATGACGACGGCGGCGAGGCACCGGGTGCCTCGCCGCCGTCGTCATACGCCGTGCGCGTCAGCCGCCGAACTCCTGGAGTCCCTTCAGCGCCTGGTCGAGCAGCGCCTGCCGCCCGGCCAGCTCCTGCTCCAGCTTCTCGGCCTTCGCCGTGTTGCCCTGGGCCCGCGCCCGCTCCGCCTGCTCGCGCAGCCGGTTCACCGCGTCCTGGAGCTGCCCGGTCAGCCCGGCCGCGCGGGCCCGGGCCTCCGGGTTGGTCCGCCGCCACTCGACCTCCTCGGCCTCCGCGACGGCCCGCTCCACCGCGTGCATCCGGGCCTCGATCGCCGCCCTGGCGTCGCGCGGCACGTGCCCGATGGCTTCCCAGCGCTCACCGATCGACCGCAGCGCCGCCCGGGCCGCCTTGATGTCGGTGATCGGCAGCAGCTTCTCGGCCTCGGCCGCCAGCTCCTCCTTGCGCGCCAGGTTGTCGCGCTGCTCGGCGTCGCGCTCCGCGAACGCCCCGGAACGGGCCTGGAAGAACACGTCCTGCGCCGCCCGGAACCGGGCCCACAGGTCCTCCTCCACGTCCCGGTGCGCGCGCCCGGCCGCCTTCCAGTCCTGCATCAGGTCGCGGTAGCGGGCCGCGGTCGTCACCCAGTCCGTCGAGTCCGCCAGCGCCTCGGCCTCCGCGATCAGCTTCTCCTTGCGGCGCTTGGTCTCGTCGCGCTGCGAGTCCAGGGCGGCGAAGTGCGACTTGCGGCGCTTGGAGAACGCGGAGCGGGCCTGGGAGAAGCGGTGCCACAGCTCGTCGTCGGTCTTCCGGTCCAGCCGGGGCAGGCCCTTCCAGGTGTCGACCAGGGCCCGCAGCCGCTCGCCCGCCGTGCGCCACTGATCGCTGACCGCCAACTGCTCGGCCTCGGCGACCAGCGCGTCCTTGGCGGCCCTGGCCTCCTCGCTCTGCCGGGCGCGCGCCGCCTTTCGCTCCTCGCGGCGGGACTCCACCAGCGCCACCAGCTCGTCGAGACGCCGGGCGAGCGCCGCCAGGTCGCCCACCGCGTTGGCCTCGGCCACCTGCTCGCGCAGATGGCCGATCGCGGTCATCGCGTCCTTGGCCGCCAGATCCGTGGTGCGCACCCGGCGCTCCAGCAGATCGACCTCCACGACCAGACCCTCGTACTTGCGCTCGAAATAGGCGAGCGCCTCCTCGGGGGAGCCCGCCTGCCAGGAGCCGACGGCCTTCTCCCCGTCCGCCGTCCGTACGTACACGGTCCCCGTCTCGTCGACGCGACCCCACGGCTCGCTGCTCACAGCGCCTCCTCGTTCGATGCGCGCGACAGGGCGTGACGCCCCCGGCACCGCACACAGTTCTCGTCCGGGTCCACCGGCTGTTCTCTCCCCGCCTGACCGGCCGCTCTCCCCGCCTGACCGGCGCAGGCGCCCTGCACACCGCCAACATAGGCGACAGGCCGCCCGGCTGTCCGCACCTTGCCGGGCGGAAATTACCGGTGGGGCGGGTGCTTGCTAGTCGTTCACCGGCTCGACCGTGGCCTCGTCGATGACGACCGTGGCGTACGGCGCGGTGGTGCCGGTGGTCGGGTCGGCCGGGGCCGCGCCCGTCGCGGCGATCGTCTCCAGCACGTCCATGCCGCCGGTCACCTTGCCGAACGGCGTGTAGTCCGGCGGCAGCGGGCTGTCCTCGTAGACCAGGAAGAACTGGCTGCCGCCCGTGTCCCGGCCGGTGTCGGCGGACGGGTCGTACTTGTTGGCCATGGCCACCGTGCCCGCCGGGTAGACGCCGCCCTCCAGCTCCGGGGCGTCCAGGTTCTCGTCCGGGATGGTGTATCCGGGGCCGCCCTGTCCGGTGCCCTGGGGGTCGCCGCACTGGAGCACGTAGATGCCCTCGGTCACCAGCCGGTGGCACGGCGAGTGGTCGAAGTAGCCCTCGCCCGCCAGGAACGCGAACGAGTTCACGGTGTGCGGCGCGGCCTCGGTGTCCATCGTGATCTCGATGTCGCCGCAGGTCGTCGCGAGCCGCATCACGTGGTCGACGCCGGTGTCCACCGACATCTCCGGCTCGGCGTCCCACTGCTGGTCCGACGGTTCGCCCGGCGCGGGCTCCTCGCACGGGTCCTCGGGGGCCTCCTCCGGCTCGGGCGAACTGGTCGCCTCCGCGTCGGACGCCTCGTCGTTCGTGTCGTCGTCCCCGGTCAGGACCACGAAGGCGGTGACGCCGCCCGCGATGAGCAGCACCAGGAGGACGGAGAGGACCAGCCGCAGCCGCCGGCCCTTCCGTGCCCGGTCGAACCGGCGCGCCTGCTGCCGTTCCCACTTCGCCCGCGCGAGCTGCCTCCGCCGCTGATCCTTGCTGACCACCGCGCTCTCCCCTTGTCGACTCGTCGTCTCGTGGCGTCACCGTATACGGGTTCGCCCGTGCCGCACCGTCGCCGGTAGGCTGAGGCCGTCTGCCCGGGGCCCTCCCGGGGCCGTGAGGGCCCGGTGACGGGCCCTGTGGCCTGGCATCCCGAGCGTGAACCGCGCCCGACGACCGAAGGACGACCGTGCTGATCGCTGGCTTTCCCGCCGGGGCCTGGGGGACCAACTGCTATCTGGTCGCGCCCGCCGCCGGTGAGGAGTGCGTGATCATCGACCCCGGTCACCGGGCCGCGGACGGGGTGGCCGAGACGATCGCCAAGCACCGGCTGAAGCCGGTCGCGGTCATCGTCACCCACGGCCACATCGACCACGTGGCCTCGGTCGTCCCCGTCTGCGGCGCCCACGACGTGCCCGCCTGGATCCACCCGGCGGACCGTTACATGCTCAGCGACCCCGGCAAGGCGCTGGGCATGCGCATCGGGCAGCCGCTGCTGGGCGAGCTGACGGTGGGCGAGCCGGACGACCTGCGGGAGCTGACCGACGGTGCCGAGCTGTCGCTCGCCGGCCTGTCGTTCTCCGTCGCGCACGCCCCGGGCCATACCAAGGGGTCGGTGACCTTCCGGATGCCCGAACAGTCCGACATCCCGCCGGTGCTGTTCTCGGGCGACCTGCTCTTCGCCGGCTCCATCGGACGCACCGACCTCCCCGGCGGTGACCACGCCGAGATCCTGCGGTCGCTGGCTCGCGTCTGCCTTCCGCTCGATGACTCGACCGTGGTGCTGTCCGGGCACGGCCCGCAGACCACCATCGGCCGCGAGCGCGCCGGCAACCCGTATCTGCGGGAGCTGGCCGCCGGCCGGGGAGCCGCCGACGCGGCGGCCCCGCGACCAGGATTGTGAACTCCTCACCAGTGAGCACCTTTTCCGCCCCCAAGGGCACGTACGACCTGATCCCCCCGGACTCCGCCGCCGTCCTCGCGGTGCGCGAGGCGATCGCCGCCCCGCTGCGCCGCGCCGGCTACGGCTATGTGGAGACGCCCGGCTTCGAGCACGTGGAGCTCTTCTCGCGCGGTGTCGGCGAGTCGACCGACATCGTGACCAAGGAGATGTACACCCTCACCACCAAGGGCGGCACCCGCCTCGCGCTGCGCCCCGAGGGCACCGCGTCCGTGCTGCGCGCCGCCCTCCAGGCGAACCTGCACCGCGCGGGCAACCTGCCGGTGAAGCTGTGGTATTCGGGCACCTACTACCGGTACGAGCGCCCGCAGGCCGGCCGTTACCGGCACTTCTCGCAGGTCGGCGCGGAGGCGATCGGCGCCGAGGACCCCGTTCTCGACGCCGAGTTGATCATCCTCGCGGCCGACGCCTACCGGTCGCTCGGCCTGCGGAACGTGCGGCTGCTGCTCAACTCGCTGGGCGACCGCACCTGCCGGCCGGTGTACCGGGCCGCTCTCCAGGAGTTCCTGCGCGGTCTGGACCTCGACGAGGAGACCCGCGCGCGGATCGGCATCAACCCGCTGCGGGTGCTGGACGACAAGCGCGAGAGCGTGCGGCGTCAGCTCACCGGCGCGCCGGTGATGCGCGATCACCTGTGCGAGGCGTGCAAGGAGTACCACGAGCGGGTCCGGGAGTCGCTGACCGAGGCGGGGGTCGCCTTCGCGGACGACGACCGGCTCGTGCGGGGTCTGGACTACTACACACGGACCACGTTCGAGTTCGTCCACGACGGGCTCGGCGCGCAGTCGGCCGTCGGCGGCGGCGGCCGGTACGACGGGCTGTCCGAGATGATCGGCGGGCCGCCGCTGCCGTCCGTGGGGTGGGCGCTGGGCGTGGACCGCACGGTGCTGGCGCTGCGCGCGGAGGGCGTCGCGCTGGAACTGCCGTCGGCCACCGACGTGTTCGCGGTGCCGCTGGGCGAGGAGGCGCGGCGGGCGCTGTTCGCCGTGGTCACCGGGCTGCGGCGGGCCGGGGTGGCGGCGGACTTCGCGTTCGGCGGCCGGGGCGTCAAGTCCGCGATGAAGTCGGCCCACCGCAGCGGCGCCAGGTTCGCCCTGGTGGCCGGCGAACGGGATCTGGCCGAGGGCGTGGCGCAGGTCAAGGACCTGGTCAGCGGCGAACAGACGCCCGTCCGGCTGGAGTCGGTGGTGGACGAGCTGCGCGGCCGGCTGGCCTGACGCGCGCGGGGGCCGGGTTGACAGTGCCGCTCCGTAGGCGTTGTGTCACTGGGGCACAATGAGGCCCGTAGCCGCGACGACGGAGTGGACAGGCGAGATGGTGACATCGGCGATGGACGTGGAGCGCACCGAGGGACCGGTGCGCGGCGGGGACGGGCGGCCGGGCACCGGCGCGGGGCGGGCGTTCGCGCTGATGCTGGTCATCACGGGCCTGGCCGGGGTGGTGGCCTCGTGGGTCATCGTCCTGGACAAGTTCCACCTGCTGGAGGACCCGGACTTCAGCCCGGCCTGCAGCCTCAACCCCGTCGTCTCCTGCGGCAGCATCATGGAGAGCGACCAGGCCGAGGTGTTCGGCTTCCCCAACCCGATGCTCGGGCTCGTCACCTACGGCATGGTCGTCGCCATCGGCATGGGGCTGCTGGCGGGGGCGCGGTACCGGCGCTGGTTCTGGCTCGGTCTCCAGCTCGGCACCCTCTTCGGGGTGGCGTTCTGCACCTGGCTGCAGTACCAGTCGCTGTACGAGATCAACGCCCTGTGTCTGTGGTGCTGCCTGGCCTGGGTCGCCACCATCGTCATGTTCTGGTACACGACGCTGCACAACGTGCGGAACGGTTTCCTGCCCGCGCCCGCGGGGGTGCGGACCGCGATGGAGGAGTTCCACTGGCTGATCCCCGCGGTGCACATCGCCGTGATCGGCATGCTGATCCTCACCCGCTGGTGGGACTTCTGGACGAGCTGACCCCCACCGGACCCGGGCCGGGCGGGGCTGTCGGTGGCGTGGCTTAGGGTCGGTGGCGTGGAGCCCGATCTGTTCACCGCCGCCGCCGAGGAGCGCGCGGAGAAGGATGCCGGCGCGGCGCCGCCGCTGGCCGTGCGGATGCGCCCGCGCACCCTGGACGAGGTGGTCGGGCAGAAGCGTCTGCTGCTCCCGGGGGCGCCGTTGCGCCGCCTGGCCGGTGAGGGCGGCAAGGGCCCGGCCGGGCCCTCGTCGGTGATCCTGTGGGGCCCGCCGGGCACGGGCAAGACCACGCTGGCGTATGTGGTCAGCCAGGCCACCGAGAAGCGGTTCGTGGAGCTGTCGGCCATCACCGCCGGGGTGAAGGAGGTGCGGGCCGTGATCGACGGCGCGCGCCGCTCCTCCGGGGCGTACGGCAAGGACACCGTCCTGTTCCTGGACGAGATCCACCGCTTCAGCAAGGCGCAGCAGGACTCGCTGCTCCCCGCCGTGGAGAACCGGTGGGTGACCCTGATCGCCGCCACCACGGAGAATCCGCACTTCTCGGTGATCTCCCCGCTGCTGTCGCGGTCCCTGCTGCTGACGCTGGAGCCGCTGACCGAGGAGGACCTGCGCGGTCTGCTGCGCCGGGCGGTGGCGGACGAGCGCGGCCTGGGCGGCGCGGTCTCGCTGACCGGGGACGCCGAGGAGCACCTGCTGCGGATCGCCGGGGGCGACGCGCGGCGGGCGCTGACCGCGCTGGAGGCCGGCGCGGGCGCGGCGCTGGCCAAGGGCGAGGCGGAGATCGGCCTCACCACCCTGGAGGAGGCGGTGGACCGCGCGGCCGTGCGGTACGACCGGGACGGCGACCAGCACTACGACGTGGCCAGCGCGCTGATCAAGTCGATCCGCGGTTCGGACGTGGACGCGGCGCTGCACTACCTGGCGCGGATGATCGAGGCGGGGGAGGACCCCCGGTTCATCGCGCGGCGGCTGATGATCTCCGCCAGCGAGGACATCGGCATGGCCGACCCGACCGCGCTGCCGACGGCGGTGGCGGCGGCGCAGGCGGTGGCGCTCATCGGCTTCCCGGAGGCCGCCATCACCCTCGGGCACGCCACGATCGCCCTGGCCCTCGCCCCCAAGTCGAACGCCGCGGTGGTCGCCATCGGCGAGGCGCGGGCGGACGTCCGGGCGGGGCTGGCCGGTCCGGTGCCCGCCCATCTGCGCGACAGTCACTACCGGGGCGCCGAGCGGCTGGGCCACGGCGCCGGGTATCAGTATCCGCACGACCTGCCCGGCGGCATCGCGGCCCAGCAGTACGCGCCCGACGCGGTGCACGGCAAGCGGTACTACCGGCCCACGCGGCACGGCGCGGAGGCCCGTTACGGGGAGATACTCGAACGGGTGCGGCAGCGCCTGACCGGGGACGGGGAGTCCGGCTCAAGGCCCTGAGCGCGGCGGGCCGGGCTCAGTCCGCCGCCGCGGCCTCGAAGAGCCACCGCAGGGCGTGCCGGAGCCTGCTGATGTCCCCCACGGGCTCGGGGAATTCGAAGCGCGCGTCGAAGCAGGCCGCGCCCGCCCGGAAGCGGACCCGCAGGCCGAACCGGTCGAGCCCGAGCGGGGTGACGGCCTCCCAGGCCGCCGCGCAGCCCGCGCCACGGTCGCCCAGCAGCGTGCACAGCGAGCGGAGTTGGGGCGCGTGCGCGGTGGCCATGTGCTGGAGCAGGTCGGCCTCGTGGCGGGCCAGCGGGTCGGGCTCGGCCTCGGCCAGCTCCTCCGGCTCCACGTGCGCGGCGCCCCACAGATCGTCGGTGTACGCCTCGCCGACCTCCAGGCGCAGCAGCGCCCAGTCGGGTCCGGGGACGGGCCCCCCGGGGCACTGCTCGGCCAGGAGCCGGGCCCCGTCGGCGCGCGCCTCGCCGGTCAGCGGGGTCAGCCAGCCGGCGACCCAGCCACGCCCCCGGATGCGATAGGGCACCGCGACGGGCGCCACGTCCGTGATCTCCATCACGGCGGTCACGTCGTCGTCCTGGGCGTGGGCCACGGCGCGTGCCGCGGGGGAGCGGGACGGCACGAGCAGGAGCACGTCGCCGGCCGGTGTCACGGCGCGCGACTCGGGGACGGTATGGCCCAGTTCCTCCGCCCCTGAGCCCGGAATGGCAAGCGCGGCGGAGGCGTTGGACTCCAGCAGCGTGCGCACGCGCTCGGCCGCCGTCGGCTGCCGGGCGTCGTCGCCGGGGCATGGCCGGCCCCCGTCGCGGTGTTCGCGGTCGTCCTCCCGGACTTCCTGGCTTCGGTGTCCGGCGCGGGGCGCGGGGTTCCCAGGTCGAATCATGCGCACTCCTCAGCTAAGGTAAGGCTCACCTAACTTACACGGAGGTCCGTTCAACGTGAACCAGTCGCGTCCCAAGGTCAAGAAGTCGCGAGCCCTGGGCATCGCGCTGACCCCGAAGGCCGTCAAGTACTTCGAGAAGCGCCCCTACCCGCCCGGCGAGCACGGGCGCGGCCGGAAGCAGAACAGCGACTACAAGGTCCGGCTGCTGGAGAAGCAGCGGCTGCGCGCCCAGTACGACATCAGCGAGCGGCAGATGGTCCGCGCCTACGAGCGCGCCCGCAAGGTCACCGGCAAGACCGGCGAGGCGCTCATCATCGAGCTGGAGCGGCGCCTCGACGCCCTTGTCCTGCGCTCGGGCCTGGCCCGCACCATCTACCAGGCCCGCCAGATGGTCGTCCACGGCCACATCGCCGTCAACGACCGCAAGGTCGACAAGCCGTCCTACCGCGTCCGCCCCGACGACATCGTCTCCGTCCGCGAACGCAGCCGCGCCAAGCACCCGTTCCTCGTCGCCCGCGAGGGCGGCTACGCGGGCGCGGGCGAGACCCCGCGCTACCTCCAGGTCAATCTGGAGAGCCTCGCGTTCCGCCTCGACCGCGACCCCAACCGCGCCGAGATCCCGGTGATCTGCGACGAGCAGCTCGTCGTGGAGTTCTACGCCCGCTGACCGCCGGCCGACCGCTCCTGCTCCCCGCCCTCGGCGCGGGGAGCGGGCGGCAGGGCCGGCCGGGCCGGCTCCGGCCGCGCCGTCAGCTCCCTGGCCCCGCCCGGCGTTTCCGGCTGCTCCCCGGCGCCCCGGTTCCGGCGCCGCAGCGCGCGGGCCACGGCCCGCGCCGTGCTCAGCCGTTCGCCCTCCTGGACGCACTCGCGGAACCGGGCCGCGCCCAGCCGCCGCACCAGGTGCTGCTGACAGGCGACATGCGGCGCGTTGAACGCCTTGGAGCCGAAGAGCTGCATCCCCACCGAGTCCCACAGCTTGCCCGCCGCGCCCTGGAGCACCGCCGCCTCCGCCGGGTCGCCCTCGGTGGCCGTGATCCCGGCCAGCAGCTCCAGCGCCAGCACCGTGCCCACCAGATCGCGGAAGGTGTGGTTCACCGGCAGGGACTCCTCCAGCAGGGCCCGCGCGGTGCCGGTGTCGCCCCTGCTCCACGCCGCGAAGGCCAGCACGTACAGCGCGTAGGTCCGCGCCCACCGCTCGCCGTGCTCGTCCGCCACTTCCCTGGCCTCCTCGCACAGCGCCACCGCCCCGGGCAGGTCGCCCTGGAAGGCGATGGCCATGGCGAGCTGCGCCTGGCACATCAGCACGTCGCTGTTCAGCTCGCCGGCCTCGTCGAACCGTTCCAGCGCGGCCCGCAGCAGCCGTTCGGCCCGCTGCGTCTCGTCCTGGATCAGCGCCAGACAGCCGGTGCGGTGCAGGCTGTACGCGGCGGCCCGGGCGTTGCCGGTGCGCTCCGCGCCCTCCTGGCACTCGTGCAGCGCCCGCACCGCCGCCTCCGGCTCGCCCTGGAGCACCGCGACATAGCCGACGACCCACAGCGCCTTCAGCCGGGTCTCCGCGTGCTCGGTGCGTAGCTGGAGTGCCCGGTCCAGCCAGACCCGGCCCTCGCTCAGCCGTCCGCAGCCGATCCAGCAGAACGCCATCGTCGCGGCCAGGTAGAGCGCGAGCCGGGCGTCCTCCCCGTCGCTCAGGGCGAAGTCGAGCGCGGCCCGCAGATTGGTCATCTCGTCGTCCACGCGCAGCGCGACCTGCTCCTGCCGCGGGCTGAACCACTCCAGCTCGCACCACGTCACCAGCCCGGTGAACCAGTCCCGGTGCCTTCGCCGCAGCCGGTCGGTGTCCCCGGTCGCCGCCAGCCAGTCCGCGCCGTACGCGCGCAACGTGTCGAGCATCCGGTAACGCACCCCGGACAGCGCGTCCTCCCGGCTCACCACCGACTGCGCGACCAGTTCGGTGAGCACGTCGAGCACCTCCTCGGCCGGCAGGTCGGGGCCCGAGCAGACGTACTCCGCCGCCTCCAGGTCGAAGTGCCCGGCGAAGACCGACAGCCGGGCCCACAGCAGCCGTTGCGCGGGCGTGCACAGCTCGTGGCTCCAGCCGATCGCCGTGCGCAGCGTCTGGTGGTGCGGCGGCGCGCCCCGGCTGCCGCCGACCAGCAGCCGGAACCGGTCGTCCAGCCGGGCGAGCGTCTGCTCCAGGGAGAGCGTGCGCAGCCGGCCCGCCGCCAGCTCCAGCGCCAGCGGGATGCCGTCGAGCCGGTGGCACAGGTCGTCCACCAGCTTGTGGTT
Organism: Streptomyces specialis; assembly: GCF_001493375.1. Taxonomy (GTDB): domain Bacteria; phylum Actinomycetota; class Actinomycetes; order Streptomycetales; family Streptomycetaceae; genus Streptomyces; species Streptomyces specialis. The sequence continues at coordinate 181,187 of NZ_LN929893.1, read as the reverse complement.
CCGCTCGTCCAGCGTGAACTCCGGCAGCACGGCGGCGGCCCGTTCGGCGAACAGCCAGGCGGCCTCGCTCAGCGGCGCCAGCGTGCCGGCCTCGTCCGAGCCGGGGGCCGGTGCCTCCAGCGGGGCCAGCGGGTAGAGCCGTTCGCCCGCCACGCCGAGGGGGCACCGGCCGGTGGCCAGGATGCGCAACCCGGGAGCCTGCCGCAGGAGTTCGTGCACGAGCGCGGCGCACTGCTCGACCAGGTGCTCGAAGCCGTCCAGCACCAGCAGCAGCCGCCGCTCGGCCAGCCGCTCGGTGAGCACCACGCGCGGCGGGCGGCCGGTGTGGTCGGTGACCCCCAGGGCCTCCACCACGGCGTGCTCCAGCAGTTCCGGATCGCGGACGGCGGCCAGCTCCACCAGCCAGACGCCGTCACAGAAGCGTTCCCGCGCCTCGCGGGCGGCCCGGACGGCGCAGCGCGACTTCCCGACGCCCCCGACCCCGGTCACCGTGACCAACCGGGACGTCGTCAACTCCCGCATCAGCGCGGCCACTTCGGTGTGCCGACCGATGAACCTGGTGAGCTCCGCGGGGAGGTTGCCCGCCGGGCGTTCGAGCCTGGTCGTCTCCCGAGCCGGAGGCTCGGAATCCTGAAAGCCTCGCATGAGACACGCAGAGTACTCGGGGGTATGCAGAACGTACAATTGTGGGCCGCCGCCCTTGGCACGGACGCCGGAATGCGGTACGAGCGCGGGCGCCGGGCGCGATAGGGTCGGGATCTGCCGCCGCACGCGGATCGGGCCGCCAGCCCAGGCGAGCGGCGGCCGACCCGAAAGCTGTCCAGAAACAACCCGTCCGAGGGAAGCGGTGCGTACGTGTCCGGTGGAGAAGTGGCCGGCCTGCTGGTGGCCGTCTTCTGGGCGATCCTCGTCTCGTTCCTCGCGGTGGCCCTCGTCAGGCTCGCCCAGACGCTCAGGGCGGCGACCAGGCTGCTCGACGGCGTGACCGAGCAGGCCGTTCCGCTGCTCGGCGAGGCGTCGCAGACCGTCCGCTCCGCCCAGACGCAGCTCGACCGGGTCGAGGCCATCGCCGTCGACGTGCAGGACGTCGCCGCCAACGCCTCGGCGCTCTCCGCCACCGTCGCGTCCACCTTCGGCGGGCCGCTGGTGAAGGTCGCCGCGTTCGGCTACGGCGTCCGCCGGGCGCTGCGCCGCCGCGGCGCCCCGCCGGCCGAGCCCGTCGTCGTGACCCGGCGGGTGCCCGCCGCCCGGCGCCGCCGGTCGGGAAAGGACTGATCCCCCCATGATCCGCCGAGCGTTCTGGTTCACGACCGGCGCCGCCGCCGGCGTCTGGGCCACCACCAAGGTCCAGCGCACCCTGCGCCGCCTCACGCCCGAGAGCCTCGCCGCCCGGGCGGCCGACCGCGCCGTCGAGGCCGGCCACCGGGCCCGGCAGTTCGCCCTCGACGTCAGGGCCGGGATGGCCCAGCGGGAGGACGAGCTCAACGACGCCCTGGGCCTCGGCCCCGAGGATCCCGGCGCCGCCGGCCGGATGCTGCCGCCGCCCGTCCGCCGGGTCCCGCTCGGCCGGGCCACCGACATCACCGCGGCCCCCGGACAGCGGGTCGCCCCCGAGTACGGGAACACGGAAAAGAGGACCACTGATGGAGTCGGCTGAAATCCGCCGCCGCTGGCTGAGCTTCTTCGAGAAGCGGGGGCACACCGTCGTGCCGTCGGCGTCGCTGATCGCGGACGACCCGACGCTGCTGCTGGTCCCCGCGGGCATGGTGCCGTTCAAGCCGTACTTCCTCGGCGAGGCCACCCCGCCCCACCCGCGCGCGGTCAGCGTGCAGAAGTGCGTGCGCACGCCGGACATCGAGGAGGTCGGCAAGACCACCCGGCACGGCACGTTCTTCCAGATGTGCGGCAACTTCTCCTTCGGGGACTACTTCAAGGAAGGGGCCATCCGCTACGCCTGGGAGCTGCTGACCACCCCGGTGGCCGACGGCGGTTACGGCCTGGACCCCGAGCGGCTGTGGATCACCGTCTACGAGCGGGACGACGAGGCCGAGCGCATCTGGCGCGACGTCATCGGCGTCCCCGCCGAGCGGATCCAGCGCCTGGGCATGGGACCCAACTTCTGGTCCATGGGCGTCCCCGGGCCCTGCGGCCCCTGTTCCGAGATCAACTACGACCGCGGCCCCGAGTTCGGCCCCGAGGGCGGCCCCGCCGTCAACGACGAGCGGTACGTGGAGATCTGGAACCTGGTCTTCATGCAGTACGAGCGCGGCCCCGGCGAGGGCAAGGACGACTTCCCGATCCTGGGGGACCTGCCCGCCAAGAACATCGACACGGGCCTCGGTCTGGAGCGCCTGGCGATGATCCTCCAGGGCGTGCGCAACATGTACGAGACCGACACCCTGCGCGTCGTCATCGACAAGGCGGGCGAGCTGACCGGCGTGGCCTACGGCGCGGGCGCCGAGTCCGACGTCTCGCTGCGCGTCGTCGCCGACCACATGCGCACCTCCGTGATGCTCATCGGAGACGGCGTCACCCCCGGCAACGAGGGCCGCGGGTACGTGCTGCGCCGCATCATGCGCCGCGCCATCCGCAACATGCGCATCCTCGGCGCCACCGGGACCGTCGTCGGCGAGCTGGTGGACGTGGTCCTCGGCGCCATGGGGCAGCAGTACCCGGAGCTGCTCACCGAGCGCAAGCGCATCGAGACGGTCGCGGAGGCCGAGGAGGCCGCGTTCCTGAAGACCCTCAAGGCCGGCACCAACATCTTCGACACCGCCGTCACCGAGACCCGCACCGCGGGCGGCACCGTCCTGCCCGGCGACAAGGCGTTCCTGCTCCACGACACCTGGGGCTTCCCGATCGACCTGACCCTGGAGATGGCCGCCGAGCAGGGCCTGTCGGTGGACGAGGCGGGCTTCCGGCGCCTGATGAAGGAGCAGCGGGACCGCGCCAAGGCCGACGCCCGGGCCAAGAAGCAGGGCCACGCCGACCTGTCGGCCTACCGCGAGGTCGCGGACGCGGCCGGCGTTTCCGAGTTCATCGGCTACACCAGGACCGACGGCGAGGCCACCGTCGTCGGGCTGCTGGTCGACGGCGTCTCCGCCCCCGCCGCCCAGGAGGGCGACGAGGTGGAAGTCGTGCTCGACCGCACCCCGTTCTACGCCGAGGGCGGCGGCCAGCTCGCCGACACCGGCCGGCTGCGCCTGGAGTCCGGCGCCGTGGTCGAGGTCCGCGACGTCCAGCAGCCGGTGCCCGGCGTCATCGTCCACAAGGGTGAGGTCCTGGTCGGCGAGGTGACGGTCGGGGCGGGCACGCACTGCCGGATCGACATCCAGCGCCGCCGCGCCATCGCCCGCGCCCACAGCGCCACCCACCTCACCCACCAGGCGCTGCGCGACGCGCTCGGCCCGACCGCCGCGCAGGCCGGTTCGGAGAACTCGCCGGGCCGCTTCCGCTTCGACTTCGGCTCCCCGGCCGCCGTGCCCGGCACCGTCCTCGCCGACGTCGAGCAGAAGATCAACGAGGTGCTGTCCCGCGAACTCGACGTCACCGCCGAGGTGATGTCGATGGACGAGGCCAGGAAGCAGGGCGCCATCGCCGAGTTCGGCGAGAAGTACGGCGACCGGGTCCGCGTCGTCACCATCGGGGACTACTCCAAGGAGCTGTGCGGCGGCACCCATGTGCACAACACCGCCCAGCTCGGCCTGGTCAAGCTGCTCGGGGAGTCCTCCATCGGCTCCGGCGTGCGCCGCGTCGAGGCCCTCGTCGGCGTGGACGCGTACCGCTTCCTCGCCCGCGAGCACACGGTCGTCGCCCAGCTCACCGAGCTGCTCAAGGGCCGCCCGGAGGAGCTGCCCGAGCGGATCTCCGGGATGCTGGGCCGGCTGAAGGACGCGGAGAAGGAGATCGAGCGGTTCCGCGCCGAGAAGGTCCTGGCCGCCGCCGGCGGTCTGGCGGCGGGCGCCCGCGACATCGGCGGGGTGGCCCGGGCGGCCGGGCGGGTCCCGGACGGCACCACCGCCGACGACCTGCGCAAGCTCGTGCTGGACGTGCGCGGCCGGATCCCCGGCGAACGGCCCGCCGTCGTCGCCCTGTTCACCGTGGTGAGCGGCCGTCCGCTGACCGTCGTCGCCACCAACGAGGCCGCCCGCGGACGCGGGCTCGCCGCCGGTGACCTGGTGCGCACCGCCGCCAAGGCCCTCGGCGGCGGCGGGGGCGGCAAGCCCGACGTGGCGCAGGGCGGCGGCCAGAACCCGGCCGCCATCGACGAGGCCCTCGCCGCCATCGAGCGCCAGGTCGCGGGCGCCGCCTGATGCGCCGCGGCAGGCGGCTCGGCGTCGACGGCGGGGAGGCCAGGATCGGGGTCGCCGGCAGCGACCCCGACGGGCTGCTCGCCACCCCGGTGGAGACGGTGCCCGGGCGGGACGTGCCCGCCGCGCAGCGGCGGCTGGCCGAACTGGTCGCCGAGTACGAGCCGATCGAGGTCGTGGTCGGGCTCCCGCGCTCCCTCAACGGGGGCGAGGGCCCGGCCGCGACGCGGGTGCGGGCCTTCGCCGAGCAGACCGCCCGCCGGATCGCGCCGGTCCCCGTCCGGCTGGTGGACGAGCGGCTGAGCACGGTCACCGCCACCCGGGGGATGCGGGCGTCGGGCGTCAAGGAGAAGAAGGGCCGGGCCCGGATCGACCAGGCCGCCGCCGTCGTCATCCTGCAGAGCGCGCTGGACACGGAACGGAGCGCGGGCCGCCCGCCGGGGCAGTGCGTCGAAGTGGTTGTCTGATCGCGGTGCGGTAACGTTCGCGCGGAAGGGCGACCGCGGGGCCGGGGGGAGCGGTCGCCGCCTTGCGGCACAAGGGGATCGATGACTGACTATGGCCGGGGTCCCGGCTCCGAACCGTGGCACCCCGAGGACCCCCTCTACGGGGACCAGGGGTGGACCGGCGGTTACGACGGCGCGGTCTCCCCGCAGGGACAGCAGAACTCCTGGGACCAGTACGGCGGGCAGCAGGAGCAGCAGCCCTGGGACCCGCACCAGCAGCCGCACCAGCCGTACTACCCCGACCAGTACCCGCAGCAGCAGGGCGGCTGGGACCCCGGCACCGGCCAGTACTACGGCACCGACCCCTACGGCCGGCAGCATCAGCCCCAGCAGCAGGCCGAGCCGTACCCCACCGGACAGCAGTACCAGGACCCCTACGCGCCGACGCACGACCACCAGGGCTACGCGCCCCCGCCGGAGCGGGAACATCCCGGTGCCGCAGCGCCGCATCACGAGCCGCACCACGAGCCGCCGCCCGTGTCGGGGAACGACCGGGAGACCGAGTGGGACCCGGAGCCGCGGCCCGACCCGGCGACCCCCGACTTCTTCGGCCGCGACGGGGACGACGACCCCCGCCCGAGGGACGAGGCGCCCCGGCGGTCCGGCCGGCGCGGCGACCGGCCCAAACGGCGGCGCGGCGGCTACGGCTGCCTGGCCGCCGCGATCCTGGTGGTGGGCGGCGTCGGCGGTGTCGGCTGGTACGGATACCAGTTCTACCAGGACCGTTTCGGCCCGGCGCCCGACTACGCGGGCGAGGGCACCGGCGAGGTCCAGATCGAGATCCCGTCCGGCTCCTCGGTCTCCCAGATCGGCAACATCCTCAAGGAGGAGGGCGTGGTCGCCAGCCACGACGCCTTCGTGGAGGCCGCCGGTGCCGACGGGCCCCGTATCCAGGCGGGTGTCTACGTCCTCCGTGAACAGATGTCCGCCGAGGCGGCCGTCGAGCTGCTCCTCGACCCGTCCGCCGTCAGCGCGCTCACCATCCCCGAGGGGCTGCGCGCCACCCAGGTCTACGCCACCGTCGACACCTACCTCGGCCTGGCGGAGGGCACCACCGAGGAGGTCGCCGGGACCGCCGACCTCGGCCTGCCGGACTGGGCCGAGGGCGACCCGGAGGGCTTCCTCTTCCCCACCCGCTACGACATCGCCTCGGACACCGCGCCCGAGGAGGTGCTCCGGCAGATGGTGGACCGCGCCGAGGCGGAGTTCGAGGAGATCGGCCTGGCGGAGGAGGCCGCGCGGCTGGACCGGTCCCCCCGCGAGATCCTCGTCATCGCCTCCCTGATCCAGGCCGAGGCGCAGGCGGACGACGAGTTCGGCAAGGTGTCCCGGGTCATCTACAACCGGCTGGACATCGACATGATGCTCCAGTTCGACTCGACCATCAATTACGCGATGGGTCGCTCCACACTGGACACCTCCATCGCGGACACCCAGCTCGAATCGCCGTACAACACCTACCAGGAGTACGGCCTGCCGCCGGGTCCGATCGACAACCCCGGACACCAGGCCATCGAGGCCGCGCTGAACCCGACCGACGGCGACTGGCTCTACTTCGTCACCGTCCGGCCCGGCGACACCCGTTTCACCGCCGACCCCGACGAACACGACCGGAACGTCGCCGACTTCAACGAGGCCCAGGCCCAGGCCCGGGAGGAAGAAGGGGACGGCTGATGACCGCCGCGCCGAACGCCCGCCGGGCCGCCGTCCTCGGCTCGCCCATCGCCCACTCCCTCTCCCCGGCGCTGCACCGCGCCGCGTACCGGGCGATGGGCCTGACCGGCTGGACCTACGGCCGGTTCGAGGTGGACGAGGAGGAACTGCCCGGCTTCGTCGCCGGACTCGGCCCGAACTGGGCGGGCCTGTCGCTCACCATGCCGCTCAAGCGCGCGATCATCCCGCTGCTCGACGGGCTCAGCACGACGGCCGCCTCCGTCGAGGCCGTCAACACCGTGGTCCGCGCGCCCGACGGCCGCCTCCTCGGCGACAACACCGACATCCCCGGCCTGGTGGAGGCCCTCCGCGAGCACGGCGTGACCCGGGTGCCCGCCGCCGCCGTCCTCGGCGCCGGGGCCACCGCCTCCTCGGCGCTGGCCGCCCTCGCCCAGATCTGCGACGGCGAGGTCACCGCCTACGTCCGGAGCCCCGGGCGCGCGGCCGAGATGCGCGGCTGGGGCGAACGGCTCGGCGTCGCCGTCAGGACCGAGGACTGGTCGCTGGCCCACCGCGCGCTGGACGCGCCGCTGGTCGTCGCGACCACCCCGGCGGGCGCCGCCGACGAGCTGGCCGCGGCCGTGCCCGGCGCGCCCGGCACCCTCTTCGACGTGCTGTACGACCCCTGGCCCACGCCCCTCGCGGCGGCCTGGACCCGGCGCGGCGGCGAGGTCATCGGGGGCCTGGACCTCCTGGTCCACCAGGCGGTCCTCCAGGTCGAGGCGATGACGGGCCTGGCGCCCGCTCCGCTGAAGGAGATGCGCGAAGCGGGCCTCGCGGCCCTGGCCGCCCGCTGAACCGCGCGACGCCGTCCCGGCGTCGGCCGGCGCCCGGTGTCTCGCAGGTCAGACGGCCGGGGGAAGCCCGCCACGGGCATGGCAGGATCGGGGATGACACCGCACGGCGACGACATCGTTGAGGAGCACCCTTGAGCAGGCTGCGCTGGCTGACGGCGGGGGAGTCGCATGGCCCCGCACTCGTGGCGACGCTGGAAGGACTGCCCGCCGGGGTGCCCGTCACCACGGACCTGGTGGCGGACGCGCTGGCCCGCCGCCGCCTCGGCTACGGCCGGGGGGCGCGCATGAAGTTCGAGCGCGACGAGGTCACGTTCCTCGGGGGCGTCCGGCACGGCCTGACCATCGGCTCCCCGGGGGCGGTCATGGTGGGGAACACCGAGTGGCCCAAGTGGGAGAAGGTCATGGCGGCCGACCCGGTGGACCCCGAGGAGCTGGCGAGCCTGGCCCGCAACGCCCCGCTGACCCGCCCCCGCCCCGGCCACGCCGACCTCGCGGGCATGCAGAAGTACGGCGTGGACGACGCCAGGAACATCCTGGAGCGCGCCTCCGCCCGCGAGACCGCCGCCCGCGTCGCCCTCGGCGCGGTCGCCCGCTCCTACCTGAAGGAGACGGCCGGGATCGAGATCGTCTCCCACGTGGTGGAGCTGGGCGGCGCCCGCGCCCCCTACGGCGCGTACCCGGGCCCCGGCGACACCGAGCGGCTCGACGCCGACCCGGTGCGCTGCCTCGACCCGGACGCCAGCGAGGCGATGGTCGCCGAGATCGACCAGGCGCACAAGGACGGCGACACCCTGGGCGGCGTGGTCGAGGTGCTGGCCTACGGGGTGCCCGTGGGCCTCGGCTCGCACGTCCACTGGGACCGGCGGCTGGACGCCCGCCTGGCGGGCGCGCTGATGGGCATTCAGGCGATCAAGGGCGTCGAGGTCGGGGACGGCTTCGAGCTGGCCCGGGTCCCCGGCTCGCTCGCGCACGACGAGATCGTGCCGACCCCGGACGGCATCCGGCGCGCCTCGGGCCGCTCCGGCGGCACCGAGGGCGGCCTCAGCACGGGTGAACTGCTGCGCGTGCGGGCCGCGATGAAGCCGATCGCCACCGTGCCGCGGGCCCTGGCCACCGTGGACGTGGCCACCGGCGAGGAGGCCCGCGCGCACCACCAGCGCTCCGACGTCTGCGCGGTCCCGGCCGCCGGGATCGTGGCCGAGGCCATGGTCGCGCTGGTGCTCGCGGACGCGGTGGCCGAGAAGTTCGGCGGCGACAGCGCCACCGAGACCCGCCGCAACGTCACCGGGTTCCTGGACAACCTGGGGGTCCGGTGAGCGACGGCGTCCCGCGCGGGGACTCCGCGCCGCGGGGCGGGGAGTCCACCATGCCCGGGCCCGCCGCGGTGCTCGTCGGGCCGCCCGGGGCGGGGAAGTCCACCGTGGGCGCGCTGCTGGCCGAGCGGCTGGGCGTCACGCTGCGCGACACCGACGCCGACGTCGAGCGGACGGCCGGCAAGAGCGTCGCCGACATCTTCGTCGAGGACGGCGAGCCGCGGATCCGCGCGCTGGAGGCCGCCGCCGTGCGCGCCGCCGTCACCGGCCACGACGGCGTCGTGTCGCTGGGCGGCGGCGCCGTCCTCGACGCCGGCACCCGCGCCCTGCTGGCCGGGCGGCCCGTGGTCTTCCTCGACGTCGCCCTCGCCGAGGCCGTCCACCGGGTCGGCCTGGACACGGCGCGCCCGCTGCTCGCGGTGAACCCCCGGCAGCGCTGGCGCGTTCTGATGGAGGAACGACGCCCCTTGTACACCGAGGTCGCCCGCGCGGTCGTGCAGACCGCGGACCGTACGCCGGACGAGGTCGTCCAGGCGGTGCTCGACGCATTGGAGCTCAGGACAGCATGACCACCACCGGGCAGGACAGCCCCACGGACACCCCCACCCGGATCACCGTCGGCGCCGGCGCGGGGACCGCGCCGTACGACGTGCTGATCGGCCACCGCCTGCTGGGCGAGCTGCCCGGGCTCATCGGCGGCGAGGCCAGGCGCGTCGCCGTACTGCACCCCGAGGCGCTCGCCGAGACGGGCGAGGTGCTGCGCGAGGACCTCGCCGGCCAGGGCTACGAGACGATCGCCGTCCAGGTGCCCAACGCCGAGGAGGCCAAGACGGCCGAGGTCGCCGCCTACTGCTGGCGGGCCCTGGGCCAGTCGGGCTTCACCCGCACCGACGTCGTCGTCGCCGTCGGCGGCGGCGCCACCACCGACCTGGCCGGGTTCGTGGCGGCCACCTGGCTGCGCGGCGTGCGCTGGATCGCCGTACCCACCACGGTCCTGGCCATGGTGGACGCGGCGGTGGGCGGCAAGACCGGCATCAACACCGCCGAGGGCAAGAACCTCGTGGGCGCCTTCCACCCGCCGGCCGGGGTCCTGTGCGACCTCGCCGCCCTCGGCTCGCTCCCGGTCCACGACTACGTGTCCGGGCTGGCGGAGATCATCAAGGCCGGGTTCATCGCCGACCCGGCCATCCTGGAGCTGATCGAGGCCGACCCGCAGGCCGCCCGCCGCCCCGACGGCCCGCACACCGCCGAGCTGACCGAGCGGTCGATCCGGGTCAAGGCCGACGTGGTCTCCGGCGACCTCAAGGAGGCCGGGCCGCGCGAGGTCCTCAACTACGGCCACACGCTGGGGCACGCCATCGAGAAGAACGAGCGCTACAACTGGCGCCACGGCGCGGCCGTCTCGGTCGGCATGGTCTTCGCCGCCGAGCTGGGCCGGATCGCCGGCCGCCTGGACGACGCCACGGCCGACCGGCACCGGGCGATCCTGACCGCCGTGGGCCTGCCGGTCACCTACCGGGGCGACCAGTGGCCCCGGCTGCTGGAGGCCATGCGGATCGACAAGAAATCACGCGGCGACCGGCTGCGTTTCATCGTCCTGGACGGCCTGGCCAGGCCGTCCGTGCTGGAGGGCCCCGACCCCGCCATGCTGCTGGCCGCGCACGCCGAGATCGCCGCGTGAGCCGCCCCGTCCTGGTCCTCAACGGGCCCAACCTCGGCCGTCTCGGCTCGCGCGAGCCCGACGTCTACGGCTCGACCTCCTACGCCGGACTGGTCGAGCGCTGCGGCGCGCTCGGCGAGGAGCTGGACTTCGCGGTGGAGGTCAGGGAGACCAACGACGAGGGCGAGCTGATCCGCTGGCTGCACGAGGCGGCGGACGGCGCGATCCCCGTCGTCCTGAACCCGGGGGCGTTCACGCACTACTCGTACGGGCTGCGCGACGCCGCCGCCCAGCGCACCGCCCCGCTGATCGAGGTGCACATCTCCAACCCGTACCGCAGGGAGGAGTTCCGGCACACCTCGGTCGTCGCGGCGGTCGCCAGCGGCACGGTGGCCGGGTTCGGCATCGGCTCGTATCTCCTGGCGCTGCGTGCGCTCGCCGAGGAGATGGCAGGCTGAGCGGGGCACGGCACTCCGCGGCCGTGCCGAGCGTTTCACCGCACACAGATGGCATGCACGCGCCGATCGCGGCCGTGCCCGGAGAAGACGTAGGTGGGTAGCGGATGCAACAGCCCGGTGGAATGCCCGTGCCTCCTCCCGCCCCGCCCGACGGCACCACGGCCGGAGGTGTCCGGCCGTGGTGCCGTCGGGCGGGGCGGGGGGGGGGACGGGGACTCCCCCGGGGCGGTGCGTCCGCGACCCACCTACGTCTTCTTCGGGCACCGGCCCGATCCGCGGGTGCGTGGCTCTCTTGTGCGGGGTGTAGGTTGAGAGAGTGGGATGTAGGGGAGCGGTGTAGAGGTGGAGTGGAAGTTTTTTTTTTCAAAGAGGAAGACGCCATCGGGGTTTCCTGCCTGTCGGGGGGGCTGGGAGAGGTGTAAAAGGGCCGGCCCCGGCGTGCGCGGCGTCCGGCACGGCCGCCCCCGGCCCCCGTGCCGGGGGCGGCCGTGCCGGACGCCGCGCACGCCGGGGTGGCGGTGCTGCTGATCGGGCCGGCCGGGGCCGGCAAGACGACCGTGGCCCGGTTCTGGGCGGACCGCAGACCGGTGCCGACGGCCCACATCAGCCTGGACGACGTGCGCGAATGGGTGCGTTCCGGCTTCGCCGACCCCCGGTCCGGCTGGGACGACCGCTCCGAGGCCCAGTACCGCCTGGCCCGCCGCACCTGCGGCTTCGCCGCGCGGAACTACCTGGCGAACGGGATCTCCTGCATCCTGGACGACGCCGTCTTCCCCGACCGGCCCGCGGTGGGCCTGGGCGGCTGGAAGCGGCACGTCGGCCCAGGGCTGATCCCCATCGTGCTGCTCCCGGGCCTGGAGGTCGTCCTGGAGCGGAACGCGGCCCGCACCGGCACCCGGCGGCTGTCCGACGAGGAAGTCGCCACGATCCACGGCCGGATGGCCGGCTGGTACGGGTCGGGGCTGCCCATCATCGACAACTCGCGGCACGACGTGGCCACCACGGCACGGATGCTGGACGACGCGGTGGCCCACAGCCTCTCCAGCCCGCCCCAGTGGTGACGCGCGCCCGTCCGGCCCTCTCCAGGCGGCCGAGGCGCCCGGGTCCCGCTTAGGCTCGGGCCATGTCCGAGGTACACGCGGCCCGACGGTCACGGCTGCGGTCCCGCTGTTCGCCCGCGGGTGGCGTGGCCGCTCTGATCTCCCGGCCGGCCAACGTCCGCTCCCTGGCCGGTTCCGTGCCCGCCACGGGGTCAGGACCCTGCGACGTGCCGCCGGGGGCGGCGCTGCTGGTGGGGCACGCGGGGCACGACGTGCTGTTCGGCCACTGGGACCCGGCGCGCGACCCGGCCGGGCCGCCGGTGGCCGAGGAGGGCGGGCTGCGCGCCGTGGCGCTCGACGGCGCCGACGACCCGGCCGTGGCGGCGGCCGAGCTGGCCGCGCGGGCGGGCGCGGAGGCGCTCGCCGTCGAGGAGCACCACCTGACCGTCGCGCGGCACCGGGCGGTGACCTCGGCGGCCCCGGGGATGAAGCTGACCGACCTGGGCTGCGCGGTCGAGGCGCAGCGGCTGGTGAAGGACGAGGACGAGATCGCGGCGCTGCGGGTGGCGGCCGAGATCACCGACCGGGCGCTGGGGGAGCTGCTGGAGTCGATCCTCGTGGGCCGTACCGAGCGCCATCTCGCGCTGGAGCTGGAACGCCGTCTGGTGGACCACGGCGCGGACGGCCCGGCGTTCCCCACCTCGGTCGCGACCGGCGGCCACTCCGGGCTGGCCGGGCACCGGCCCACCGACCGCCGGGTCGAGGAGGGCGACTTCCTGACGGTCCGGCTGGGCGCCAGGTTCCGCGGCTACCGCTGCCAGATCGGCCGGACGTTCGTCATCGGGACCAGCCCGGCGGACTGGCAGATCGAGCTGTACGAGGTCGTCTTCAACGCCCAGCGGGCGGCCCGGGAGGCGCTGGCGCCGGGCGCCGAGTACCGCGAGGTGGACCGGGCCGCGCGGGACGTGCTCGCCGCGGCCGGGCACGGCACGGCGCTCGGGCCGGTCACCGGACACGGGGTGGGTCTGGAGATCGGGGAGGACCCTCGGTTGTCACCCGCCGCCATGGGTAGACTGGGCCCTTGTGTTCCGGTCACCGTCGAGCCGGGGGTGCATCTCCCAGGCCGGGGCGGTGTCCGGATCGACGACACGCTCGTCGTCCGCTCGCTCGCGGACGGCGGACCCGAGCTACTCACCATCACGACCAAGGAACTCCTCGCTCTGTGAGCCCTGCCGGGGCCGCGCGGGGAACCGCGGTCATCCCAAGGCAGTCTGTAGGAGAATCCGCGACCGTGGCCACCACGAACGACCTCAAGAACGGCATGGTGCTCAAGCTCGACGGGGGCCAGCTCTGGTCCGTTGTCGAGTTCCAGCATGTCAAGCCCGGCAAGGGCGGCGCTTTCGTACGCACCAAGCTCAAGAACGTACTCTCCGGCAAGGTGGTGGACCGGACGTTCAACGCCGGCACCAAGGTCGACACGGCCACCGTGGACCGGCGCGGCATGCAGTTCTCCTACAAGGACGGTGCCGACTTCGTCTTCATGGACACCGAGACCTTCGACCAGCTCTACGTGAGCCCGGACACCGTGGGCGACGCGGCCAACTACCTCCTGGAGGGCCAGGAGTGCACGGTCGCCATCCACGAGGAGAACCCGCTGTTCGTGGAGCTTCCGGCCGCCGTCGAGCTGGTCATCGAGTACACCGAGCCGGGCGTCCAGGGCGACCGCTCCACCGGCGGCACCAAGCCCGCGCGGCTGGAGACCGGGTACGAGATCGGCGTCCCGCTGTTCATCACCACGGGCGAGAAGATCAAGGTCGACACCCGCTCCGGCGATTACCTTGGCCGGGTGAACAACTAACCGTGGCTGCCCGCAGCAAGGCCCGCAAGCGCGCGCTCCAGATCCTCTTCGAGGCGGATCAGCGCGACGCCGCGCCCCACGAGGTCCTCGCGGACTGGGTCCGGCTGGCCCGGACCGACGACCGGCAGCCACCGGTCAGCGAGTACACCCGGGAGCTGGTGGAGGGGTACGCCGAGCGGGCGGAGCGGATCGACGAGCTGATCGCCCAGTACACCGTGGGCTGGCCGATGGACCGCATGCCGGCCGTGGACCGCAACATCCTGCGGCTGAGCACCTTCGAGCTGATCTGGCAGGACGGCACGCCCGACGCGGTGGTGCTGGACGAGGCCGTGCAGCTCGCCAGGGAGTTCTCCACCGATGACTCGCCGGCCTTCGTGAACGGTCTGCTCGGCAGGCTGAAGGACCTCAAGCCCACGCTCCGCCGTTAGGGCCCGGTGGGGGGCGGGCCCGGCCGGGCCCGCCCCCCACCGCGAGGAATCAGGACTCCTCGGCCTGCACCGCGCGGCGCGCGTCGGCGCCCAGCACGCCCCAACTGATGAGCTGTTCGGTCAGCACGGAGGGCGACTGATCGTAGATCACGGCGAGGGTGCGCAGATCGTCCTGACGGATGGACAGCACCTTGCCGTTGTAGTCACCGCGCTGACTCTGGATCGTCGCGGTGTACCGCTGCAGAGGCCCGGCCTTCTCGCTCGGCACGTTCGCGAGCCGTTCGAGGTCGAGCACGAGCTTCGGCGGCGGCTCGGCGGCACCCCCGGGAGTCGAACCGGGCAGCAGCTCCTGCACCGGGACCCCGTAGAAGTCCGCCAGCTCCGCGAGGCGCTGCACGGTCACGGCCCGGTCGCCGCGCTCGTAGGAGCCGACCACGACCGCTTTCCACCGGCCCTGGGACTTCTCCTCGACCCCGTGAAGCGACAGACCCTGCTGGGTGCGGATGGCCCGGAGCTTGGCTCCGAGCTGTTTGGCGTATTCGCTGGACATGTGTCTCCCCGGACGGCTACTTCGTAACTCACTGTGAGGTTACGCAGCGTAATAAGCCTCGTCAAGCGGAGGACCGGCAGTCGGTCCCTGACCAGGGGCGATGCGCAGCGTACCGATCCGGCCTGCTATTGTCGGGCCCGATCGGCCAGACGTCCTTTAAGGCCCGTCCCGTGAGGCGGGGAAGGAGGTCCGTTTCGTATGGACAGCGACACCCCGGCTCCGGCCCGCTCCGTGATGGAGGCGCCGGACATCGCGCGGGCACTGACCCGCATCGCCCACGAGATCGTCGAACGCGCCAAGGGCGCCGACGACGTGGTGCTGCTCGGCATTCCCACCCGTGGCGTCTTCCTCGCCGGCCGGCTCGCCGGCAAGCTGCGCGAGATCACCGGCCACCCGGTGCCCGTCGGCTCCCTCGACATCACCATGTACCGGGACGACCTGCGGCTGCGCCCGGCCCGCGCCCTGGCGCGCACCGAGATCCCCGGCGACGGTGTCGACGGCCGGCTCGTCGTCCTCGTCGACGACGTGCTCTTCTCCGGCCGCACCATCCGGGCGGCCCTGGACGCGCTGGGCGACATCGGCCGCCCGCGCGCCGTGCAGCTCGCCGTCCTGGTGGACCGCGGCCACCGCGAGCTGCCGATCCGGGCCGACTACGTCGGCAAGAACATCCCGACCTCCCTGCGGGAGACGGTCAGGGTCCTGCTCACCGAGGAGGACGGCCGTGACGGCGTGCTGCTGGGCGTGCGCGAGCGCGCCCCCTCCGGCGAGCGGTAGCGCCCGCCGCCGAAGGCTCCCCTCGCACCGGCACGCTCCCCCTCGACCCACGGAAGGCACCAGATGATGCGCCACCTCATCTCGGCCACCGACCTCACCCGCGACGACGCCGTGCTGATCCTCGACACCGCCGAGGAGCTGGCCCGCGTCGCCGACCGGCCGATCAAGAAGCTCCCGACCCTGCGCGGGCGGACCGTCGTCAACCTGTTCTTCGAGGACTCCACCCGCACCCGGATCTCGTTCGAGGCGGCGGCGAAACGATTGTCCGCCGACGTGATCAACTTCTCCGCGAAGGGGTCCTCGGTCTCCAAGGGGGAGTCGCTGAAGGACACCGCGCTCACCCTGGAGGCCATGGGCGCCGATGCCGTGGTCATCCGGCACCACGACTCCGGCGCCCCGCACCGGCTGGCCACCTCCGGCTGGATCGGCGGCAGCGTCGTCAACGCGGGCGACGGGACCCACGAGCACCCCACCCAGGCGCTGCTGGACGCGTTCACCCTGCGCCGCCGCCTGGTCGGCGGCGCGTCCGGCGGCACCGGCGCCGATCTGTCCGGCCGCCGCGTCACGATCGTCGGCGACATCCTGCACAGCCGGGTGGCCCGCTCCAACGTCCACCTGCTGACGACGCTCGGCGCCGAGGTCACCGTCGTCGCCCCGCCGACGCTGCTGCCGATCGGCGTGGACCACTGGCCCTGCGAGGTCTCCTACGACCTCGACGCCGTGCTGCCGAAGTCGGACGCCGTGATGATGCTGCGCGTGCAGCGCGAGCGGATGAACGCCGCCTACTTCCCCACCGAGCGCGAGTACGCCCGCCGGTACGGCCTGCACGGCGCCCGCATGGCCCGCATGCCGGAGCACGCCGTGGTGATGCCCCCCGGGCCGATGAACCGGGGCATGGAGATCACCGCCGAGGTCGCGGACTCGCCGCGCTGCACCGCCGTCGAGCAGGTGTCCGGCGGGGTCAGCGTCCGGATGGCCGTCCTGTACCTGCTGCTGGGCGGCGCCCCGGCCGCCCCCGCCCGCCTGACGGAGAATCTGGGAGATCGAGCATGAGTGACAGCCGCCGGACACTGATCCGCGGTGCGAAGGTCCTGGGCGGCCGGGCGCGGGACGTCCTGATCGACGGCGAGACGGTCGCCGAGGTCGGGAACGGGCTGCCGGCCGCGGGCGCGGACGTGGTCGAGGCCGACGGGCTGGTCCTGCTGCCGGGCCTGGTCGACCTGCACACCCACCTGCGCGAGCCGGGCCGGGAGGACTCCGAGACGGTCCTCACCGGCACCAGGGCCGCCGCCGCCGGGGGATTCACCGCCGTCCACGCCATGGCCAACACGTTCCCCGTCGCGGACACCGCGGGCGTCGTGGAGCAGGTCTGGCGCCTGGGCCGGGAGTCCGGGTACTGCGACGTCCAGCCGGTCGGCGCGGTCACCGTGGGCCTGGAGGGCAAGCAGTTGGCGGAGCTGGGCGCGATGCACGACTCCGCCGCCGGGGTCGTGGTCTTCTCCGACGACGGCAAGTGCGTGGACGACGCCGTGATCATGCGGCGGGCCCTGGAGTACGTGAAGGCGTTCGGCGGGGTCATCGCCCAGCACGCGCAGGAGCCCCGGCTGACCGAGGGCGCCCAGATGAACGAGGGCGTCGTCTCCGCCGAGCTGGGGCTGACCGGCTGGCCCGCCGTCGCCGAGGAGTCGATCATCGCCCGCGACGTGCTGCTCGCCGCGCACGTCGGCTCCCGGGTGCACGTCTGCCACCTCAGCACCGCGGGCTCCGTCGAACTGGTCCGCTGGGCCAAGTCCAAGGGCTGGCAGGTCACCGCCGAGGTCACCCCGCACCACCTGCTGCTCACCGACGACCTGGTCCGTTCGTACGACCCGGTCTACAAGGTGAACCCGCCGCTGCGGACCGAGGCCGACGTGCTCGCGCTGCGCGAGGCGCTGGCGGACGGCACCATCGACTGCGTCGCCACCGACCACGCCCCGCACCCGCACGAGGACAAGGACTGCGAGTGGGGTGCCGCGGCCATGGGGATGATCGGGCTGGAGACCGCGCTCGCCGTGGTCCAGCACACGATGGTCGACACCGGCCTGCTGGACTGGACGGGTGTCGCCGACCGGATGTCCGCCCGCCCGGCCGCCATCGGCCGCCTCGCCGGGCAGGGCCGGCCCGTCGCCCCCGGCGAGCCGGCGAACCTCACGCTGCTGGACCCGGCGCACCGCGCCGTCGTGGACCCGGCCGGGTTCGCCTCGCGCAGCCGCAACAGCCCGTATCGCGGACGCGAGCTGCCCGGCCGCGTCGTCCACACGTTCCTGCGCGGCCGGGCCACGGTGAAGGACGGTGAGCTGGCATGATCCCGAGACAGACCCCGGCGCTGGTGGTGGCGGAGGCCGAGCGCCGTTCCCAGGAGGTCACCGACTGGGCCGCCCGCGTCGGCTGGGTGGTCGGGCTGCTGCTGTTCGTCGTCCTCGTGTACTGGCTGATGCGCGAGGGCTGGAAGTGGCGGGCCCCCCTCCAGGGCGACCTGCCCGAGCCGCCGCCCCTGCCGTCCGGCTCCCGCGAGCCGCGGCTGCGGATGACCGGCCGGTACCACGGCACCACCACCGCGGGCCGCTGGCTGGACCGCATCGTGGCGCACGGACTCGGCGTCCGCAGCCGGGCCGAGCTGGCGCTGACCGGCGCGGGCGTCTCCGTCGTCCGCCCCGGCGCGGGCGACTTCCTCATCCCGGCCGGCCGCATCCGCGGCGCCCGCCTCGACAAGGGCATCGCCGGCAAGGTCCTCACCGAGGGCGGCCTGCTCGTCATCACCTGGGAGCACGGCGACCGGCTCCTCGACTCCGGGTTCCGCGCCGACCACCCGGCCGAGCACGCCGAGTGGATCGAGGCGCTGGGGGCGTTCTCACCGTTCGACGCCCCTGTGCCCGGCGCTCCCGCCGTCACCGGCTCCCCCCGCACCACCGGCACCACCCTGTCCCTTATACTCATCTGACGCAGCCGCCGCCGCGGCCAGCGGCGACCCACGACGCACTTACCAGAGAGCTGCTCTAGCCTTATTACTAGATCTACAGTGTATTTCACAGGCAAAAGGCGGCAGCCGACATTGCTCCCTTTCTGGTGGGCCCGGAGGTCCACCGGCACCACCCGCGAGACCCCCCAGGAAGGCGCACGATGACCCCCTCCGCCGGACATTCCCCCGGACACACCGCCGCGGCGCCCGCCGTGCTGGTCCTCGAGGACGGCCGGGTCTTCCGCGGCCGTGCCTACGGCGCGGTCGGCGAGACCTTCGGGGAAGCCGTGTTCTCGACCGGCATGACCGGGTACCAGGAGACCCTCACCGACCCCTCCTACCACCGCCAGGTGGTCGTGATGACCGCGCCGCACATCGGCAACACCGGTGTCAACGACGAGGACCCGGAGTCCCGGCGGATCTGGGTCGCCGGCTATGTCGTCCGCGACCCCGCCCGCACCCCGTCCAACTGGCGCTCGGTGCGGACCCTGGACGACGAGCTGTCCGCGCAGGGCGTCGTCGGCATCAGCGGCGTGGACACCCGCGCCCTCACCCGGCACCTGCGCGAGCGCGGCGCCATGCGGGCGGGCATCTTCTCCGGCGCCGCCCTCGGCGACCCGGCCGCGCTGCTGGAGCGCGTCCGCTCCTCGCCGGCCATGACCGGCGCCGACCTGGCCACCGAGGTCGCCACCACCGAGACGTACGTCGTGCCCGCGATCGGGGAGAAGCGGCTGACCGTGGCCGCGGTCGACCTCGGCATCAAGGGCATGACCCCGCACCGGATGGCCGAGCGCGGCATCGAGGTCCACGTGCTGCCGGCCACCGCGACCCTGGACGAGGTGTACGCGGCCGGGCCCGACGGCGTCTTCTTCTCCAACGGCCCGGGCGACCCGGCCGCCGCCGAGCACCCCGTCGCCCTGATGCGCGGCGTGCTGGAGCGCGGCACGCCGCTGTTCGGCATCTGCTTCGGCAACCAGATCCTCGGCCGCGCGCTCGGCTTCGGCACGTTCAAGCTGAAGTACGGCCACCGCGGCATCAACCAGCCGGTGAAGGACCTGGCCACCGGCCGGGTCGAGGTCACCGCCCACAACCACGGCTTCGCCGTCGACGCGCCGCTCGACCAGGTCTCCGACACGCCCTACGGCCGGGTCGAGGTCTCCCACGTCTGTCTCAACGACAACGTCGTCGAAGGACTGCGGCTGCTCGACCGGCCGGCCTTCAGCGTCCAGTACCACCCCGAGGCGGCGGCGGGCCCGCACGACGCGGCCTACCTCTTCGATCGCTTCGTGTCCCTGATGGAGGGCCAGCGTGCCTAAGCGCACCGACATCCAGTCCGTCCTGGTCATCGGCTCCGGCCCGATCGTGATCGGGCAGGCCGCCGAGTTCGACTACTCCGGCACCCAGGCGTGCCGCGTGCTGAAGGCCGAGGGGCTGCGGGTCATCCTCGTCAACTCCAACCCGGCGACCATCATGACCGACCCGGAGATCGCCGACGCCACGTATGTCGAGCCGATCACCCCGGAGTTCGTCGAGAAGATCCTCGCCAAGGAGCGCCCCGACGCGCTGCTGCCGACCCTCGGCGGCCAGACCGCGCTCAACACGGCGATCGCGCTCCACGAGTCGGGTGCCCTCGACCGTTACGGCGTCGAGCTGATCGGCGCCAACGTGGAGGCCATCCGCAAGGGTGAGGACCGCGAGCAGTTCAAGGCCGTCGTCGCCGCCGTCCGGGAGGCCATCGGGCACGGCGAGTCGGCCCGCTCGGTGATCTGCCACTCGATGGACGACGTCCTCGCCGGGGTCGCCGCGCTCGGCGGCTACCCGGTGGTGGTGCGCCCCTCGTTCACCATGGGCGGTGCCGGCTCGGGCTTCGCGCACGACGAGGAGGAACTGCGTCGCATCGCCGGGCAGGGCCTGGCCCTGTCGCCGACCACCGAGGTGCTCCTGGAGGAGTCCATCCTCGGCTGGAAGGAGTACGAGCTGGAGCTGATGCGCGACCGGAACGACAACGTCGTGGTCGTCTGCTCCATCGAGAACCTCGACCCGATGGGCGTGCACACCGGGGACTCCATCACCGTCGCCCCGGCCATGACCCTCACCGACCGCGAGTACCAGATCCTGCGCGACATCGGCATCGCCGTCATCCGCGAGGTCGGCGTCGACACCGGCGGCTGCAACATCCAGTTCGCCGTCGATCCCGACGACGGCCGGATCGTCGTCATCGAGATGAACCCGCGCGTCTCGCGTTCCTCGGCGCTCGCCTCCAAGGCGACCGGCTTCCCCATCGCCAAGATCGCCGCCCGGCTCGCCATCGGCTACACGCTGGACGAGATCCCCAACGACATCACCGAGAAGACGCCCGCCTCCTTCGAACCCACCCTGGACTACGTGGTGGTGAAGGTCCCGCGCTTCGCGTTCGAGAAGTTCCCGGCCGCCGACGCCTCCCTGACCACCACCATGAAGTCGGTGGGCGAGGCCATGGCGATCGGCCGGAACTTCACCGAGGCCCTCAACAAGGCGCTGCGGTCGGTCGAGAAGAAGGACGCCCCGTTCGACTTCACCGGCGAGCCCGGCGACAAGGACGAGCTGCTGGCCACCGCCCGGATCCCCACCGACGGCCGGCTCGGCACGGTGATGCGCGCCATCCGCGCGGGCGCCACCCGCGAGGAGGTCTTCGAGGCCACCCGGATCGACCCCTGGTTCGTGGACCAGCTCTTCCTGATCAAGGAGATCGCCGACGAGCTGGCCGCCGCCGACCTGCTCGCGCCCGACCTGCTGGCCACCGCCAAGCGGCACGGCTTCTCCGACGCCCAGATCGCGGGCCTGCGCGGCCTGCGCGAGGACGTCGTGCGCGAGGTCAGGCATGCCCTGGGGGTGCGCCCGGTCTACAAGACGGTGGACACCTGCGCCGCCGAGTTCGCCGCCCGCACCCCGTACCTGTACTCGTCCTACGACGAGGAGACCGAGGTCACCCCGCGCGAGAAGCCCGCCGTGATCATCCTGGGCTCCGGGCCCAACCGCATCGGCCAGGGCATCGAGTTCGACTACTCGTGCGTCCACGCCTGCTTCGCGCTCAGCGACGCCGGCTACGAGACCGTGATGGTCAACTGCAACCCCGAGACCGTCTCCACCGACTACGACACCTCCGACCGGCTCTACTTCGAGCCGCTCACCCTGGAGGACGTCCTGGAGATCGTGCACGCCGAGACCCAGGCCGGGCCGGTCGCCGGCGTGATCGTGCAGTTGGGCGGGCAGACCCCGCTCGGCCTGGCGCAGGCCCTGAAGGACAACGGCGTCCCCATCGTGGGCACGTCGCCCGAGGCGATCAACCTGGCCGAGGAGCGCGGCGCGTTCGGCCGGGTGCTGGCCGAGGCGGGCCTGCCCGCGCCCAAGTACGGGACCGCGTTCTCCTTCGAGGAGGCGAAGACCATCGCGGGCGGCATCGGCTACCCGGTGATGGTCCGCCCCAGCTACGTGCTGGGCGGGCGCGGCATGCAGATCGTGTACGACGAGCCGTCGCTGGCGGAGTACCTGCGGCGGCACGCGGGGCTGATCTCCGAACACCCGGTGCTCATCGACCGGTTCCTCGACGACGCGATCGAGATCGACGTGGACGCCCTCTACGACGGCCGGGAGCTGTACCTGGGCGGCGTGATGGAACACATCGAGGAGGCCGGCATCCACTCCGGCGACTCCGCCTGCGCGCTGCCCCCGATCACCCTGGGCGGCCACGACATCAAGCGGCTGCGCGCCTCGACCGAGGCCATCGCGCGCGGGGTCGGCGTCCGCGGCCTGATCAACATCCAGTTCGCGCTGGCCGGGGACATCCTCTACGTGCTGGAGGCCAACCCGCGCGCCTCGCGGACCGTCCCGTTCACCTCCAAGGCCACCGCCGTGCCGCTGGCCAAGGCCGCCGCCCGGATCTCCCTGGGCGCGAGCATCGCCGAACTGCGCGCCGAGGGCATGCTCCCGGCGCGGGGCGACGGCGGCACGCTGCCGCTGGACGCGCCGATCTCGGTGAAGGAGGCCGTGATGCCGTGGTCCCGGTTCCGGGACGTGCACGGGCGCGGCGTGGACACGGTGCTCGGCCCCGAGATGCGTTCCACCGGCGAAGTCATGGGCATCGACTCGGTGTTCGGCACGGCCTACGCCAAGTCCCAGGCCGGGGCGTACGGCGCGCTGCCCACCAAGGGCCGGGCGTTCGTCTCCGTGGCCAACCGGGACAAGCGGGCCATGATCTTCCCGGCCCGCGCCCTGGTCGAGCACGGCTTCGAACTGCTCGCTACCTCGGGCACCGCCGAGGTCCTGCGGCGCAACGGCATCGACGCCACCGTGGTGCGCAAGCAGGGCGAGGGCGAGGGACCCAACGGCGAGCCGACCATCGTCCAGCTCATCCACGACGGCCAGGTCGACCTCATCGTCAACACCCCCTACGGCACCGGCGGCCGGCTCGACGGCTACGAGATCCGCACCGCGGCCGTCGCCCGGGGCGTGCCCTGCCTGACCACGGTCCAGGCGCTGGCGGCGGCGGTCCAGGGCATCGACGCGCTCAACCGCGGGGATGTCGGCGTCCGTTCGCTCCAGGAGCACGGCCGTGACCTGATCGCGGCACGCGAGGGACGGTAGGCGCGCGATGTCCCCCTACGATCTGCTGTTCGCCGCCGTCCTGCGGCGGCTGGACCCCGAGCGGGCGCACGGACTGGCGTTCGGCCTGATCCGCGCCGGGGCCCGCGTGCCGGGGCTGCGCGCGCTGGTGCGGGCCCGGTACGCGCCGGACTGTCCCGCGCTGCGGGTGCGGGCCCTGGGCCTGGACCTGCCCGGGCCGTTCGGGCTGGCCGCCGGCTTCGACAAGAACGCGGTGGGCGTCGAGGGCCTGACCGGCCTCGGCTTCGACTTCGTCGAGATCGGCACCGTCACCGCGCGGCCCCAGCCGGGCAACCCGCGCCCGCGCCTGTTCCGCCTCACCCGGGACCGGGCCCTGGTCAACCGGATGGGCTTCAACAACGACGGCTCCGCCGCCGTCGCGGCCCGCCTCGCGCGCCGGCCGCGCGGCCCGGTCGTCGGCGTCAACATCGGCAAGACCAAGGCCGTCCCCGAAACGGAGGCCGTCGCCGACTACGTCACCTCCACCGAACGGCTCGCCCCGCACGCCGACTATCTGGTCGTCAACGTCTCCTCGCCCAACACCCCGGGCCTGCGCGACCTCCAGGCCGCCGACCGGCTCCGCCCGCTCCTCGCGGCCGTCCGCGAGGCCGCCGACCGGGCCGTGCCGGACCGCCGGGTCCCGCTGCTGGTCAAGATCGCCCCTGACCTCGCCGACGAGGACGTGGACGCCGTGGCCGACCTCGCCCTCGACCTCGGTCTGGACGGCGTCATCGCCACCAACACCACCATCGCCCGGGACGGCCTGACCACCGGCGCCGGGACGGTGGAGGCCATCGGCGCGGGCGGCCTGTCCGGCGCGCCGGTCAAGGAGCGCGCGCTCGCCGTGCTGCGCCGCCTGTACGCCCGGGTGGGCGATCGCGTCACCCTGATCGGCGTCGGCGGCGTCGAGACGGCCGACGACGTATGGGAGCGCGTGCTCGCGGGCGCCCCCCTCGTGCAGGGGTACACCGGGTTCGTCTACGCGGGACCCGGCTGGACCCGCGCCCTCCACCGCGGCCTCGCCGAACGGCTGGCCGCCAGCCCGTACGCCACCCTCGCCGAGGCCGTCGGGGCCGGGGCGCGGACCGGAGAGGAAGCCGCATGACATCCCCCGAGCCCTTCGGCGCGCGGCTGCGCCGCGCCATGGACGAGCGCGGCCCGCTCTGCGTGGGCATCGACCCGCGCCCGGCCCTCCTCGCCGAGTGGGGGCTCGGCGACGACGTCGGCGGGCTGGAGCGGTTCGCCGGGACCGTGGTGGAGGCGCTGGCCGACCGGGTCGCGGCGGTCAAGCCGCAGTCGGCGTTCTTCGAGCGCTTCGGCTCGCGCGGCATCGCGGTGCTCGAACGGGCCGTCGCCGACGCCAGGTCGGCGGGCGCGCTGGTGGTGATGGACGTCAAGCGCGGCGACATCGGCTCCACGATGGCCGCGTACGCCGGGGCGTATCTCGACAAGGGCGCGCCGCTGTTCTCCGACGCCGTCACCCTCAGCCCCTACCTCGGCTACGGCTCGCTGCGCCCGGCCCTCGACCTGGCGCGGGCCAACGGCGCCGGTGTCTTCGTCCTGGCCCTCACCTCCAACCCGGAGGGCGCCGAGGTCCAGCGGGCCGTCACGGCCGGGGGCGCGTCGGTGGCGCAGGCGGTCCTGGACCGGCTCGCGGCGGAGAACGCGGGTGCCACGCCGCTGGGTTCGTTCGGCGCGGTGGTGGGAGCGACGCTCGCCGAGGCGGGCGCCGACCTGGACATCAACGGTCCGCTGCTCGCCCCGGGGCTGGGCGCGCAGGGCGCCGCCGCGTCGGATCTGCCGCGGGTGTTCGGCGGCGCGGTGCGCAACGTCCTGCCGGCCGTCAGCCGCGGACTGCTCCGGCACGGCCCCACGGCGGCGGCACTGCGTGCCGCGGCGGCCCGCGAGGCGGAGGAGACCGCGCGGTTCACCGGTTCCTGAGCGTGATCGGCCGTCCCCCGGCGGTGGCAGACGTGGGCAAATGTCGGTAATGTCGCGGACGCTCCTGAGCTGACCAGGACTTTTTGCCGATTCTCCCTGACTTAATGCCGCGTCGGCCGCTAGTCTCCGTCGAAGCGGGGCACCCGAGCGCGTTGCTCGTTGCCCCTCCGGTGCGGGGCTACTAGGTTCCTCACCGTTCCGTATCCGACAGTTCGACAACCGAGGTGACGTAGGCGTGGCTCTTCCGCCCCTTACCCCTGAACAGCGCGCAGCCGCGCTTGAGAAGGCCGCCGCGGCTCGCCGGGAGCGCGCCGAGGTCAAGAATCGGCTCAAGCACTCCGGCGCCTCGCTGCACGAGGTCATCAAGCAGGGCCAGGAGAACGATGTCATCGGCAAGATGAAGGTCAGCGCGCTGCTGGAGTCGATGCCTGGCGTCGGCAAGGTCCGCGCCCGCCAGATCATGGAGCGGCTCGGCATCTCCGAGAGCCGCCGGGTCCGCGGGCTCGGCTCCAACCAGATCGCGGCGCTGGAACGCGAGTTCGGCGGCACCCCCGCCTGAACACCCCCTCTCCCCGCGGGCGGTTTTCGCGACCGCCGCGGGAAGCGGGATAATCGCCGCATGACCGATCGTCCGCGACTGACCGTGCTCTCCGGCCCCTCCGGGGTGGGCAAGAGCACGGTCGTCGCCCATATGCGCAAGGCCCACCCCGAGGTGTGGCTCTCCGTCTCCGCCACGACGCGGAAGCCGCGCCCCGGGGAGCGGCACGGCGTGCACTACTTCTTCGTGGACGACGAGGAGTTCGACAAGCTGATCGCCAACGGCGAGCTGCTCGAATGGGCCGAGTTCGCCGGGAACCGCTACGGAACGCCCCGTCGTGCCGTCCTCGACCGGCTGGCCTCGGGGAATCCGGTGCTGCTGGAGATCGACCTCCAGGGTGCCCGGCTGGTCCGCGCCTCGATGCCCGACGCCCGGCTGGTCTTCCTCGCGCCGCCGAGCTGGGACGAGCTGGTCCGCCGGCTCACCGGCCGGGGCACCGAGCGCCCCGAGGTGATCGAGCGCCGGCTCGCGGCGGCCAGGACGGAGCTGGCGGCCGAGCCGGAGTTCGACGTCACCCTGGTGAACACCTCCGTCGAGGACGTCGCCGCCGAGCTGCTAGCCTTGGTGCGTTGAGCATTTTGTTGACATTTGTTGATGTGGGGTGTAGGCCCCACGGATCCCCAGCGGAAGGCAGAGCGTGTCCTCCTCCATCACCACGCCCGAGGGCATCATCAACCCGCCGATCGACGAGCTGCTGGAGGCGACCGACTCCAAGTACAGCCTGGTGATCTACGCCGCCAAGCGCGCGCGCCAGATCAACGCCTACTACTCGCAGCTCGGCGAGGGTCTGCTGGAGTACGTCGGCCCGCTCGTGGACACCCACGTGCACGAGAAGCCCCTGTCGATCGCGCTCCGCGAGATCAACGCGGGCCTGCTGACCTCCGAGGCCGTCGAAGGCGCCACGGACTGACCGGAAGCGGCCGGCCGGGCTCGTTCGCCGGCATGCCACGGGCCCGGCGGGCCCCCCCCCGCCGGGCCCGTGGCATGCCGTGGTGCAGGATGGACGGTGCCGGTTCGCCGACGAGAGCGGGAGGAGGCCGAGCGATGGAGCAGCAGCCCCGGGTCGTCCTCGGCGTGGGCGGCGGGATCGCCGCGTACAAGGCGTGTGAGCTGCTGAGGCGCCTCACCGAGTCCGGGCACGAGGTCCGTGTCGTCCCCACCGCGTCCGCGCTGCACTTCGTCGGCGCCGCCACCTGGTCCGCGCTCTCCGGCGCCCCCGTCGCCACCGAGGTCTGGGACGACGTGCACGAGGTGCCCCACGTGCGGATCGGGCAGCGCGCCGCCCTCGTCGTCATCGCCCCCGCCACCGCCGACGTGCTCGCCCGGGCCGCGGGCGGCCGGGCGGACGACCTGCTGACCAACGTCCTGCTCACCGCGCGATGTCCGGTGGTCTTCGCGCCCGCGATGCACACCGAGATGTGGGAACCCCCCGCCCCCCAGGAGAACGTGGCCACGCTCCGCCGCCGGGGCTGCGTCGTCGTCGAGCCCGCCGTGGGCCGCCTCACCGGCGTCGACACCGGCAAGGGCCGGCTGCCGGACCCCGAGGCGCTGTTCGAGATCTGCCGCCGCGTCCTCGACCGGGGCCCGCGCGCCCTGGACACGGACCTCGCCGGCCGGCACGTGGTGATCAGCGCCGGCGGCACCCGGGAGCCGCTGGACCCGGTCCGCTACCTGGGCAACCGTTCCTCCGGCAAGCAGGGGTACGCCCTCGCCCGCACCGCCGTCGCCCGCGGCGCCCGGGTCACCCTGGTCGCCGCCAACACCGCGCTGCCCGACCCGGCCGGGGCGGACGTCGTCCGGGTGGGCACCGCCGAGGAGCTGCGCGGCGCCGTGCTGAAGGCCGCCGCCGACGCCGACGCGGTGGTGATGGCCGCCGCCGTGGCCGACTTCAGGCCCGCCGCCCGCGCCGGCCAGAAGATCAAGAAGCGGGACGGCCAGGACCCCGAGCCGGTCGCCCTGGTCCGCAACCCCGACGTCCTCGCCGAACTCTCCGCCGCCCGGCCCGTGCCCGGCCAGATCGTGGTGGGCTTCGCCGCCGAGACCGAGAACGTCCTGGCCAACGGCCGCGCCAAGCTCGCCCGCAAGGGCTGCGACCTGCTGGTGGTGAACCAGGTGGGGGACGGGCTGGCCTTCGGCACCGAGGAGAACGAGGCCGTGATCATCGAGGCCGCGGGCGGCGAGACCGCCGTTCCGCACGGTCCCAAGGAGGCGCTGGCCGATCGGGTCTGGGACGCCGTGGTCCGGCACTGGCCCGTCTGAGCGCGGGCGGGCACGGCCGCGCGACGGCGCCGGG
This sequence comes from Streptomyces specialis, assembly GCF_001493375.1. Lineage (GTDB taxonomy): Bacteria > Actinomycetota > Actinomycetes > Streptomycetales > Streptomycetaceae > Streptomyces > Streptomyces specialis. The sequence goes on along the minus strand of NZ_LN929893.1, from coordinate 153,309 downwards.
GCGCCGCCGGTCACCGTCTCGCAGTGCGGGCGCGCCCTCCTCAGAGTGACGTCCGGCCGTTAAAGTTGACCTTCCGAGGCGGTGCGAACCGGGCTCTGCGCCACAGGTTCACACGGCCTCCCCGCCGGATACACTGGCGCCGACCGTGCCCACCGTGGCCCGTCGCCAGTGCTTTTCAGCCAGTGCTTGAGCCAGCAGCCGCTGCAACCCAGGGAGCGATGTGTCCCGCCGTCTCTTCACCTCGGAGTCCGTGACCGAAGGTCACCCCGACAAGATCGCCGACCAGATCAGCGACACCATTCTCGACGCGCTCCTCAAGGAGGACCCCTCCTCGCGCGTGGCGGTCGAGACCCTGATCACCACCGGTCTGGTCCATGTGGCCGGAGAGGTCACGACCAAGGCGTACGCGCCGATCGCGGCCCTGGTCCGGAACAAGATCCTGGAGATCGGCTACGACTCCTCCAAGAAGGGGTTCGACGGCGCCTCCTGCGGCGTCTCCGTCTCCATCGGCTCCCAGTCTCCCGACATCGCCCAGGGCGTGGACGCCGCGTACGAGGCCAGGGTCGAGGGTGCCGCCGAGGGCAAGGAGACGGACGAGCTGGACCGCCAGGGCGCGGGCGACCAGGGCCTGATGTTCGGCTACGCCTGCGACGAGACGCCCGAGCTGATGCCGCTCCCCATCCGGCTGGCCCACCGCCTGTCGCACCGCCTCTCCGAGGTCCGCAGGAACGGGACCATCCCCTACCTGCGGCCCGACGGCAAGACCCAGGTCACCATCGAGTACGACGGCGACAAGGCCGTCCGCCTGGACACCGTGGTCGTTTCCAGCCAGCACGCCAGCGACATCGACCTGGACTCGCTGCTGGCCCCCGACATCAGGGAGTTCGTCGTCGAGGCCGAGCTGAAGGCCCTGGTCGACGAGGGCATCAAGCTCGACACCGAGGGCTACCGGCTGCTGGTCAACCCGACCGGGCGGTTCGAGATCGGCGGCCCGATGGGCGACGCCGGGCTCACCGGCCGGAAGATCATCATCGACACCTACGGCGGCATGGCCCGGCACGGCGGCGGCGCGTTCTCCGGCAAGGACCCGTCGAAGGTGGACCGTTCCGCCGCCTGCGCCATGCGCTGGGTCGCCAAGAACGTGGTCGCGGCCGGGCTCGCCTCCCGCTGCGAGGTCCAGGTCGCCTACGCCATCGGCAAGGCCGAGCCGGTCGGTCTCTTCGTGGAGACCTTCGGCACCGCGACCGTGCCGGCCGAGCGCATCGAGCAGGCCATCACCGACGTGTTCGACCTGCGTCCGGCCGCCATCATCCGCGACCTGGACCTGCTGCGCCCGATCTATGCCCAGACCGCGGCCTACGGCCACTTCGGCCGTGAGCTGCCGGACTTCACCTGGGAGCGCACCGACCGCGTGGACGCGCTGCGCGCCGCGGCCGGCCTGTAGGAAACGGTCCGCGACGGTCCGGGGCCCCCGCCGGGGGCGCCGGACCGTCCGACCCGTCTGGTGTACTGGCCCGCGTGGAGGACGAGGGACACGAGCGCGCCGGCGGCCCGGCCGGCGTGGAGCAGCTCGCGCTGGTCAAGCGGTCCGCGCCCGGCGCGCCCCGGGCCAGGCCCCGCACCTGGCGGAACGCGGCGTTGGCCGCCGACCTGCCCGTCGCCCGCGTCCTGGTCGACAAGGGCCTCGTCCACCTCGACCGGCTCTTCGACTACGCGGTGCCCGCCGCCATGGACGCCGAGGCCCAGCCCGGCGTCCGGGTCCGGGTCCGCTTCGGCGCCCGCCAGCGCGAGGGCCGCCGCGAGGGCGGCGGCCTGATCAACGGGTTCGTCGTCGAGCGCCGCGCCGACAGCGACTTCCCCGGGGTCCTCGCCCCGCTGGCGCAGGTCCTGTCCACCGAGCGGGTCCTCGATCCCGCGCTGCTGCGGCTGTGCCGCGCCGTGGCCGACCGGTACGCCGGGGCCCTCGCCGACGTCGTCCAGCTCGCCGTCCCGCCCCGGCGGACCGGTCGGCCCCGCGGCGGCACACCCGCCGCAGCGCCGGACCGAGGGCCCGCTCGGTGGCAGGGAGCCGCGCCCGCCGGGCGCGGCGACCGGGGAAGCCGCTGCTGGCGCGCGCGCCCGCGGGCGAGGTCCACACCGCCCGGGTCGCGTCGCCCCTGGCCCCGGAAGCTGGACCCGCTACCCGCACGGCCCGGCGTTCCTCGACGCCCTGACCAGGGGCGACGCGCCCCGGGCGGTGTGGACCGCCCTGCCGGGCCCGCACTGGCCCGACGAGCTGGCCCGCGCGCTGGCCACCACGCTGGCCGCCGGGCGCGGCGCGCTGGCCGTGCTGCCGGACGGCCGCGCCGCCGCCCGCGCCGACGCCGCGCTCACCGCGCTGCTCGGCGCGGACCACCATGTGCTGCTCACCGCCGACGCCGGACCCGAGGCGCGGTACCGGCGCTGGCTCGCCGTCAGCCGGGGCGCCGTCCGGTGCGTCGTCGGCACCCGGGCCGCCATGTTCGCCCCCGTCCGGGACCTCGGCCTGGCCGCGATCTGGGACGACGGCGACGAGGCGCACCGCGACGACCGCGCCCCCCACCCGCACGCCCGCGACGTGCTGGTGCTGCGCGCCGCGCAGGACGGCGCGGCCGTGCTGCTCGGCGGGCACGCGCTCACCGCCGAGGCGGCGCAGCTCGTGGAGACCGGCTGGGCCCGGCCGCTCACCGCCGGACGTGACACCGTGCGGGCCACCGCGCCGCTGGTCCGGACCGTCGGCGGCGGCGACGAGGCCCGCGACCCGGCCGCCCGCTCGGCCCGGCTGCCCAGCCTCGCCTGGCAGGCCCTGCGCGACGGGCTGGCCCGGGGCCCGGTGCTCGTCCAGGTGCCGCGCCGGGGGTACGCGCCCCGGCTCGCCTGCGCCCGCTGCCGCACCCCGGCCCGCTGCGGTCGGTGCCACGGGCCGCTGGCCGCCGTGGGCGCCGACGAGGCGCTGCGCTGCGGCTGGTGCGGGACCGAGGCCCCCGGCTGGCCCTGCGAGGAGTGCGGCAACGGGCGGCTGCGGGCCGTCGTGATCGGTGCCCGGCGCACCGCCGAGGAGCTGGGCCGCGCGTTCCCCGCCGTCCCGGTCCGCACCTCCGGCCGGGACCACGTGGTGGACACCGTGCCGGACCGGCCCGCCCTGGTCGTCAGCACACCGGGCGCCGAACCCGTCCCGGAGGGGCCCGGCTACGCGACGGCGCTGCTGCTCGACGGCTGGGCGCTGCTCGGCCGCCCCGACCTGCGGTCGGGGGAGGAGGCGCTGCGCCGCTGGCTGAACGCGGCGGCGCGGGTCCGGCCGCAGGGCGACGGCGGCACGGTGGTGGTTCTCGCGGAGCCGACGCTGCGGCCGGTGCAGTCCCTGGTGCGCTGGGACCCGGCCGGGCACGCGGTGCGTGAACTGGCCGACCGCGCGGCGCTGGGCTTCCCGCCCGTCTCCCGGATGGCCGCCGTCAGCGGCCCCCCGGAGGCGGTCGCGGCGCTGCTCGCCGCCGTACGGCTGCCGCCCGCCGCCGAGATCCTCGGCCCGGTGCCGCTGCCCGTCACCGAACCGGGCCGGCCGCGCCGCACGGGGGAGCCGCCGCCCGGCGAGCGGTGGGAACGGGCGCTGATCCGGGTGCCGCCCGGCAGCGGCGGCCCGCTCGCCGCCGCCCTGAAGACGGCCCAGGCCGCCCGGCTCGCCCGGCACGACGGGGCGCGGGCCTGGGTCCGCGTCGATCCGCCCGACATCGGCTGACCACGGGCGCGCGGCTCAGCCGCTGCGCTGGCCGGGCAGCGCGCCGGGCCTGGACTCACCGGCCAGCGGCTGGGCCGCCAGCGGGGGAACCGGCCGCGCGGGCAGCGGCCGGGCCGGGGGCGCTCCCGTCGGCACCGGCACCTCCGGCCGCACACCCTCGCGCGCACCGGCCCGCCGCGCGCCGTACCTGCGGTGCACGGCCTGTTTGGTGACGCCGAGGGCGGACCCCACGGCGTCCCAGGAGAACCCGAGCGAGCGGTCGAAGTCGACCGCGGCCGTCACCAGGGCCTCCACACTGTCCCGGAGTTCCTGGGCGAGCCGGACGGTCGGGGCGGGCGCGCGCCCGTACACGACGAAACCGGCCGAGGGGCCGGACCTGCGGGGGCGGTAGACGTTGCCGAGCTGGGCGGTGAGGGTGCGCAGCGCGTCCACCTGCCGGCGGACCCGCTCGATGTCCCGTACCAGCAGGTGCAGGCTGGCCCGTGCCTGAGCGTCAGGGGTGGCGTGGTCGGCCATGAACAAGCCTCTCGAACCGGCGTCAAGGAAGCGGGCCGAAAGTCGGCCCATTGCGGTCAATCTGCCTTGACCAACGCGTCACCGGTCGCCGGAGTCACGCTGATGGGGCGCGACATCACCACACGGGAGCGCACACCGATCCGCACGCCCCTCCCCCTACCCCTCAAACTGTTTCTTTTCTTTTACATATCTCCGAGCCCCCGATACAGGCAGAAATCTCGTATGCCGTCTTCTGCTCGAACATACATAACTTTTTCCTTCTTCTCCTCGTAGACTCCTTTGCTGCGTGTATCGGGGGCACGGAGAGGTGTAGAAGAGACACCCCTCAAACACCCCTCAAAGCGCCGCCCCGTGTTCCGGACCGTAGACTTCTTTCCGCATCTCCCGGACCGCCCGCCATGAACGGATCAGGTGACACACCCACGATGAGGCTCGTCTTCGCCGGCACTCCGGAGGTCGCCGTCCCCGCGCTCGACGCCCTGCTCGCGTCCGGGCGGCACGAGGGGGCGGCCGTCGTCACGCGGCCCGACGCCCCGGCCGGCCGGGGGCGCCGGCTGGCGCCGAGTCCGGTCGCCGAGCGCGCCCGCGAGGCGGGCATCGAGATCCTCCGCCCGGCCCGGCCGCGCGAGCCGGAGTTCCTCGACCGGCTCCGGGCCATCGCCCCCGACTGCTGCCCGGTGGTCGCCTACGGCGCGCTGCTGCCCAAGGCCGCCCTCGACATCCCGCGCCACGGCTGGGTCAACCTGCACTTCTCGCTGCTGCCCGCCTGGCGCGGCGCCGCGCCCGTGCAGCACGCCGTGCTCGCCGGGGACGAGGTCACCGGCGCCACCACGTTCCTCATCGAGGAGGGCCTGGACTCCGGCCCGGTGTACGGCGTCCTGACCGAGCGGATCCGTCCCGACGACACCAGCGGCGATCTGCTGACCCGGCTCGCGCTGGCCGGTTCCGGGCTGCTGGCCGCCACCATGGACGGCATCGAGGACGGCACCCTGCACGCCGTTCCGCAGCCCGCCGAGGGCGTCACCCTCGCCCCCAAGCTCTCCGTCGAGGACGCCGCCGTGGACTGGACCGCGCCCGCGCTGCGGGTGGACCGGCTGGTGCGGGCCTGCACCCCGGCGCCCGGCGCGTGGACCGTGTTCCGCGGCGAGCGGCTCAAGCTGCGGCAGGTCGCGCTCGCCCCCGAGCGCACGGACCTCGCGCCCGCCGAACTGGCCGCCGACAAGCACACCGTCCGGGTCGGCACCGGCTCGCACGCCGTGCGACTGAACTGGGTCCAGCCCCAGGGCAAGCGCCCGATGCCCGCCGCCGACTGGGCCCGCGGCATCCGCGTCGCCCCGGGCGAACGGCTGGGCGACTAGACGGCTCCGGGCGCCGCCCGGTGGGGCGCCCGTACCCTGGACAGTCCACCGTTCCGTACTGCGAAAGTGACCCACCCCGTGAGCAGCCGGCCGCGCAGCCGCCCCAGGCCCTACCGCCGTCCCCACAAGGACCCGGTCCGGATCCTCGCCTACGACGCGCTGCGCGCCGTGGACGAACGCGCCGCGTACGCCAACCTCGTGCTGCCCCCGCTGCTGGGCCGGGCCCGGGAGGCCGGCACCCTCGACGCCAGGGACGCCGCCCTCGCCACCGAGCTGGTCTACGGCACCCTGCGCCGCCAGGGCACCTACGACGCGGTGCTCGCCGCGTGCGTGGACCGGCCGCTGCGGGAGGTCGATCCGCCGGTGCTGGACGTGCTGTCCCTCGGCGCCCACCAGCTCCTGGGCACCCGCATCCCCAGCCACGCGGCGGTGAGTTCGGCCGTCGAGCTGGCCCGCTGCGTGCTGGGCGACGGGCGGGCCAAGTTCGTCAACGCGGTGCTGCGCCGGGTCGCCGCCCGCGACCTCGACGGCTGGGTGACCGAGCTGGCGCCGCCGTACGAGGAGGACGCCGAGCGGCACCTGTCGCTGAAGTACGCCCACCCGCGCTGGATCGTCGCCGCCCTGTGGGACGCGCTCGGCGGGGGCCGGGACGGCATCGAGCCCCTGCTGGCGGCCGACAACGAACGGCCGCGCGGCACGCTGGTCGCGCGGCCCGGCCGTTCCACCGCCGAGGAGTTGCCCGCCGCCGACCCGCACGCCGAGCCCGGACGCTGGTCGCCGTACGCGGTGCGGCTCGCCGAGGGCGGCGAGCCGGGCGCGCTGGACGCCGTCGCCGACGGACGGGCGGGCGTCCAGGACGAGGGCAGCCAGCTCGTGGCCCTCGCCCTCGCCAACGCCCCGCTGTCCGGGCCCGACACGCGCTGGCTGGACGGCTGCGCCGGCCCCGGCGGCAAGGCCGCGCTGCTGGGCGCGCTGGCCGCCGGGCGCGGCGCCACCCTGGTCGCCGCCGAGAAGCAGCCGCACCGGGCGAGGCTGGTCGCCCGCGCGCTGGAGGGCAACCCCGGCCCGGCGCACGTCGTCGTCGCCGACGGCACCCGCCCCGCCTGGCGGCCGGGCACGTTCGACCGGGTGCTGGTCGATGTGCCGTGCACCGGCCTGGGCGCGCTGCGGCGCCGCCCCGAGGCGCGCTGGCGGCGCAGGCCCGAGGACCTCGACGGGCTGACGGCGCTTCAGCGTGAGCTGCTGCGGGGCGCGTTGGCCTCGGTGCGGCCCGGCGGCGTCGTGGGGTACGCGACCTGCTCCCCGCATCTGGCCGAGACCCGGCTCGTCGTCGCGGACGTGCTGAAGGGGCTGCCGGGCGCCGGTGCCGAGTGGATCGACGCCCGCCCGCTGCTGCCGGGCGTGCCGGAGCTGGGCGAGGGCCCGGACGTCCAGTTGTGGCCCCACCTGCACGGCACCGACGCGATGTACCTCGCGCTGCTGCGCCGCACGGCGTGAGGCGGCGGGCCCGCACGCGTGTGCGCGCCGCCTGCGGAACTGCTGAATACTTGAGGCCATGGCTCAGATCAATCCCAGCATGCTGTCCGCCGACTTCGCCCGCCTCGCCGAGGAGGCGGCGGCCGTCAAGGGGGCCGACTGGCTCCACATCGACGTCATGGACAACCACTTCGTGCCCAACCTGACGCTCGGACTGCCCGTCGTCGAGGCGCTCGGCAAGGCCACGGACACGCCGCTGGACTGCCATCTCATGATCGAGGACCCGGCCCGCTGGGCGCCCGCCTACGCGGAGGCCGGGGCCGGCTCGGTCCCCTTCCACGCCGAGGCCGCCGCCGCGCCCGTCCGGCTGGCCCGCGAGATCCGCGCGCAGGGCGCGCGCGCCTCGCTCGCGCTGAAGCCGGCCACACCGATCGAGCCGTACGAGGACCTGCTGCCGGAACTGGACATGATTCTGGTGATGACGGTCGAACCCGGTTTCGGTGGGCAGGCGTTCCTCGACATCATGCTGCCGAAGATCCGGCGCACCCGGCGTCTGATCGAACGTCACGGGCTGCCGCTGTGGCTCCAGGTCGACGGCGGTGTCTCCGCCGACACGATCGAGCGATGCGCCGAGGCGGGCGCGGACGTGTTCGTGGCCGGCTCCGCCGTGTACGGCGCCGAGGACCCGGCGGCGGCGGTGCGCGCCCTGCGGGAGCGGGCGGAGAAGGCCGCCGGCCGCGCCACGTCCGGGTGAACACCAGTCGTCGATCCGGTTCCACGGTGTCCTCGCGGCGCAGGACAAGGATCAGCGCCCCCGCGGATCTGCGAGGATGAACGCGCAGAACGTGAGCGGGGACACAAGAGCCGGAAGACAGTGAGGTGAGTGCGGTGCAGACCGGGAGGTCAGCCACGCGGATGGGGCCCGCCGAGCTCATGCAGGCGGCGGCGATGGCGCGCCGCTTCTATCTGGAGGGCAAGTCCAAGATCCAGATCGCGGACGAATTCGGGGTCAGCCGCTTCAAGGTCGCCCGGGTGCTGGAATCCGCCGTGGAGCACGAGTTGGTGCGCATCGAGATCAGGGTTCCCGCCGAATTGGACGCCGATCGGTCGGACGCGTTGCGGGCCCGTTACGGCCTGCGGCACGTGGTCGTCGCCGAATCCCCTTCCGACACGGCCGACGACACTCCCGACCCGGAGCATCTGGGCGAGGTGGCCGCGGAGTTGCTGGGGGAGCTGGTGGACGAGGGGGACGTGCTCGGGCTGGCCTGGGGGCGTTCGACGATCCATATGGCGGCGGCGCTGCGGGAGTTGCCGCCGTGCACGGTGGTGCAGTTGACGGGGGTCTACGACGCGGGCACGGCGGAGCGCGGCTCGGTGGAGGCGGTGCGCCGGGCGGCGGCCGTCTCCGGCGGCGCGGCGCACCCGATCTACGCGCCGATGCTGCTGCCCGACCCGGGCACCGCGGCGGCGCTGCGCAGACAGCCGGGCATCGCGGCGGCGTTCGACTACTTCGACAAGGTGACCATCGCCGCGGTCTCCATCGGCTCGTGGGAGGCCGGGATCTCGACGGTGCACGACATGCTCGGCAAGGAAGAGCGCGAGCACTACGCGTCGCTGGGGGTGGCGGCGGAGATGTCCGCCCACCTCTTCGCGTCGGACGGCCGCCGCGTCGGGCGGGATCTGGGGGAGCGCTGCATCACCGTGGAGGCGGAGCGGCTGCGCCGCATCCCCGAGGTGGTCGCCATCGCGGGCGGCGGGCGCAAGGCGGACGCGATCGGCGCCGTGCTCCGGTCCGGGCTGGTGACCAGCCTCGTCACGGACACCACGGCGGCCGACCGCCTCCTGTCGCAGCCTCCGGGCCGCCGCCCGGCCCTGGACCGGGCCGACCCGGACGACTAGGTCCGGGACGGCCCGGACTCGCCGCGGGACGCGGGGAGTAGGGAACCGGGGGGCGGGGGAGTGCCGGGGCCGGACTCAGACGGCTCCGGCGGTCGTGGCCAGGTGCTCCCGGACGGGGTTGATGATCTCGTCCGTCGTCCAGCGGGCCACGGCCTCGGGGAAGGGCGTCTTCAGGCTGAGCACGATGTGGGTGACGCCCGCGTCGATCAGCTCCAGGACCAGGGCCCGGGTGGAGGCCGGGTCGGGGTAGGAGACATGGGTCTGCACCGAGCGCGTGATCTCGGCCGGGTCGCGGCCGATGGCGGCGCAGTGCTCGTCCAGGACCCGCATGCGGTCGCGGATCACGGACACGTCGTTGTGCGGGGGTCCCGAGATGTTCCAGATGTCGGCGTGCTGGGCCACCACCCGCAGGGCGCGCGGGCCCGCGGCGCCGATCAGCAGCGGCGGGCGGCGCTCGGGACGGGGTGAGGACGGGGCGGTGGTCAGCGGGTAGTAGCGGCCCGAGAAGTCGAAGACCTCCTCGGTCCACAGCCGCCGCAGCACCACGCACGCCTCGTCCAGCCGGGCGATGCCCTCGGCCGCCGTGGGGAGTTGGAGACCGTACGCCCGGTACTCGGCGGTCGCCGGCTCGGGTTCGGCGGTGCGGGTGCCGCCGACGCCGATGCCGACCGTGAGCCGGCCGTGCGCGACGGCGTCCACGGTCGCCGCCATCTTGGCCAGCAGGGCGGGCGGGCGCTTGCGGTTGCTGCTGACCAGGATGCCCAGCCCCAGGCGCTCGGTCCGGGCGGCCAGCGCCGCGAGCAGCGTCCAGCTCTCCAGGACTGGGGCGTTCGTCTTGCCGAACGGCGGGTACAGCCGGTCCCAGAGCCACGCGTGCTCGATCTCGGGGATCCCGTCCGCCTCCTCCCACACCCGCAGCACTTCGTCGTAATTCGTGTACGCCTGTGGCGTCTTGATACCGAAGCTCACTCGTTCGCGGCCTACCGTCATGACCAGCCCCCTTCGTTAGCCGCCTAACGTTGCCCGGCTAACGATACCCTCGGCCAGGGCCTGTCTTCTGGGTCTTCGTGGATCAGGCCGCGTGTCCCCCAGGCCCTCGGGGGCCTGGGAGGTGCCCCCATGCGCGCCCGGCTGGCAAGGCGCCGGATCGCAGCTCGTACTTGTCCGTACTCGCGCGATTCGGCAACGCGGCCAGGCGGGATGCCAGGGCGCGCGGCCCCTCGAGGATCCAGAAGAGAGGCCCTAGGGTCCCCCACATGAACGAATTCCTCCCGCTCTTCATCCGCGCCGGCAAGCTGATGCGGGGTGCCGCCGACGACGCGATGCGCCGGCACGGGGTGCGCGTCGGGCAGAACCTGGTGCTGGAGACGCTGTGGGAGACCGACGGGCTCACCCCGGGGGAGATCGCCGAGCGGCTGCGCGTCGCCACGCCGACCGTGGTCAAGTCGGCGGCGCGCATGGAGGCTTCGGGGCTGCTCGTCAAACGGCGCGACCCGGCGGACGCGCGGCTGGTCCGGCTCTACCTCACCGAACGAGGACGGGCCGTCCAGGGCCCGGTCGAGGACGCCCGCCACCGGCTGGAGCTGCGCGCCACGGCCACGCTCACCGCCGAGGAGCGGCACCACCTGCGCCGGGCGCTCACCAAGATCATCACCGAGATGGAACGGACGGCCGGCCCGGTCGGCGTGGACATGGGCGATACTGACACAGGAGCCGCAGCTCCCCACCCGCCAGATCCGCACACAGCAGGTGAGAGAGCGAGCGAGCAGGCATGAAGTTCCTCAACGACTCCGTTCCGTCGTACGACCTGACCTACGACGACGTCTTCATGGTCCCCAACCGGTCCGCGATCGTGTCCCGCCAGGACGTGGACCTCGCCACCCCGGACGGGACCGGCACCACCATCCCGGTCGTCGTGGCCAATATGACGGCGGTCGCCGGGCGCCGCATGGCCGAGACGGTCGCCCGCCGGGGCGGGCTGGCCGTCATCCCGCAGGACATCCCGCTGGACGTGGTCACCGAGGTCATCGCCTGGATCAAGCGCCGCCATCTGGTGCTGGACACCCCGATCGTCCTCGACCCCACCCAGACGGTCGGCGACGCGCTGTCGCTGCTGCCCAAGCGGGCGCACGGCGCGGGTGTCGTGGTCTCCGAGGAGCGGCCGGTCGGCATCGTGACCGAGACGGACCTGACCGGCGTGGACCGGTTCACCCAGCTCGGCGAGGTCATGTCGCGGGACCTGCTGCTGCTCGACGCGGGCATGGACCCGCGCGAGGCGTTCACCACCCTGGACACCGCGCACCGCAAGATCGCCCCGGCCGTGGGCCCGGACGGGCGGCTGGTGGGCATCCTCAGCCGCAAGGGCGCCCTGCGCGCCACCCTGTACACCCCGGCCACCGACGCGCACGGCAGGCTGCGGGTGGCGGCGGCCGTGGGGATCAACGGCGATGTCGTGGGCCGGGCCAAGGCGCTGCTCGACGCGGGCGTGGACACGCTGGTGGTGGACACCGCGCACGGCCACCAGGAGTCGATGATCACCACGCTGCGCGCGGTGCGCGCCCTCGACCCGCGGGTGCCCGTCGTCGCGGGCAACGTGGTCTCCGCCGAGGGCACCCGGGACCTCATCGAGGCGGGCGCGGACATCGTCAAGGTCGGCGTCGGTCCCGGCGCGATGTGCACCACCCGGATGATGACCGGGGTCGGCCGGCCGCAGTTCTCGGCGGTCGTCGAATGCGCGGCCGAGGCGCGCAGGCACGGCAAGCACGTGTGGGCCGACGGCGGCGTGCGGCACCCGCGCGACGTGGCGATGGCGCTGGCCGCGGGCGCGTCGAACGTGATGATCGGATCGTGGTTCGCGGGGACGTACGAGTCGCCCGGCGACCTCCAGCAGTCCGCCGACGGGCGGCTGTACAAGGAGAGCTTCGGCATGGCCTCGGCCCGCGCCGTGCGGAACCGGACGAGCGACGACTCGCCGTACGACCGGGCGCGCAAGGGGCTGTTCGAGGAGGGCATCTCGACCTCCCGGATGTTCCTCGACCCGGCCAGGCCCGGCGTGGAGGACCTGATCGACTCGATCATCGCGGGCGTCCGTTCGTCGTGCACCTACGCGGGGGCGGCCACGCTGGAGGAGTTCGCGGCGAACGCCGTCGTCGGCGTGCAGAGCGCCGCCGGGTACGCGGAGGGCAAGCCGCTGCACGCGAGCTGGCAGTAGCCCGGGGCCGGTGGGCGCGGGGCGGTCGCCGCGCGCCCACCGGGGCGCGCGTGCCGCCGGGTGATGCCGGTCCTTGCGTCATGGCGCGGGGCGTGACGGCGCACGGGTGACGCGCGTTGACCGATTCCGACCCGCATTTCTCCGCGCCGTCAACTCTTGTGCATCGAAGCGCCGTTGAGCTTCCTTGACGGCTGCGTAGCGTGGTTCCCGGACCTCGTGGCCCGTTTCGCGGCGGGCCGCCCGATCTCCGGAGGAACGCATGCGCACCCGCCAACGGCTCGCCACCGCTCTGTCCGCGTCCGCCCTCGCCCTCGGGGCCGTCGCCGTCTCGGCCGCCCCGGCCACCGCCGCTCCCGTCGACAAGCCGCAGGTGCTGTCCAGTTGGACGCAGACCAGCGCGACCAGCTACAACACCTGGCTCGCCGCCCGCGACAACCAGACCGCCTGGTCGGCCTACGGGTTCGACTGGAGCACCGACTACTGCTCCTCCTCGCCGGACAACCCGTTCGGTTTTCCTTTTAAGCTGTCATGTGCGCGACATGACTTCGGGTACCGGAACTACAAGGCGGCCGGCACCTTCGACGCCAACAAGTCCCGGCTCGACGACGCGTTCTACGCCGACCTGAAGCGGGTGTGCGACGGCTACTCGGGCGCCACCGAGACGTCCTGCGACGCCACGGCGTGGACGTACTACCAGGCCGTCAAGACCTTCGGCTGACCGTCACCCGGCTCCGGCGGCCCCCGTTTCCGCCTCTGTCCCACCTTCCGGGGACCGCCGGCGCCGCGCGGGTCCCTCCGGCGCCACCCGATCCGGTCCGGCTCCCGTCCACACTGTGAGTCGCCCCACAGCGCCGGGTGCGCCCCGCGCCGCCGTGGCACACTGGGACCCGTACCAGTGACGTAGCGCACTCCGGGGTCGGTGAAACTCCGAACCGGCGGTTATAGTCCGCGACCCGTCCGCTGCCAGCGGCCGGTTGACCAGGTGGAATTCCTGGACCGACGGTCAAAGTCCGGATGGGAGGCAGTGCGCGGCGGAACGGGCCCGGTATGCCGAGGCCGTGCCGCCCCCTGACGGGGGTGGCTCCTGTCCCGGACCGCCGGACCCGTGTGTTCCGCTCATGTCCCACCGCCCCGGAGCCGTGCCTGACCAGGCAGGAGGATCCGGTGGCCGCCCCCGACACCGCGCCCCGCGCCGGCCGTGAGGCCGAGGCCATGCGCCGTGCCGTCGCCCTCGCCGCCCGCGGCCTCGGCGCCACCAGCCCCAACCCCGTCGTCGGCTGCGTCGTCCTCGACGCGGCCGGCCGTCCGGCCGGCGAGGGCTGGCACCGGCGGGCCGGCGGCGCGCACGCCGAGATCCACGCGCTGGCCGAGGCGGGCGACGCCGCCCGAGGCGGCACCGCGCTGGTCACCCTCGAACCGTGCGACCACACCGGCCGCACCGGCCCCTGCACCCGGGCCCTGATCGCCGCCGGGATCACCCGCGTCGTCTACGCCGTCGCCGACCCCGACCCGCGCGCCGCGGGCGGCGCGGCCACCCTCGCCGCCGCCGGGATCGAGGTCGCGGGCGGCCTGCTCGCCGACGAGGCCGCCGCCGTCAACGCCGCCGGGCTGACCTCCGTCCGCCGTGGACGCCCCCCCGTGCGCTGGAAGTACGCCGCGCCCCCCGCCGGCCGCGTCGCCGCCGCCGACGGCACCAGCCGCTGGATCACCTCCGCCGCCGCCCGCGCCGACGTGCACCGGCTGCGCGCCGAGTCCGACGCCGTGCTCGTCGGCTCCGGCACCGCCAGGACCGACGACCCGCACCTCGCCGTGCGCGGAATCCCCGACGCCCGCCCGCCGCTGCGCGTCGTCGCCGACACCGAGGCCACCGCCGTCGCGCCCGGCGCCCGGGTGCTGGACGGTGCCGCGCCCACCCTCGTCGCCGTCGCCGCCGACGTCCCGGCGGAACGCACCGCGCACCTCACCGGCCGGGCCGAGGTGGTGCGGCTGCCGCGCGCCGCGCACGGCAGCGGCCTCGACATCGCCGCCCTGCTCGCCGCCCTGCACGCGCGGGAGGTCCGTTCCGTCCTGCTGGAGGGCGGGCCCACCCTGGCCGGTGCCTTCGCCGCCGCCGGCGCCGTCGACGAGGTCACCGGGTATCTTGCCCCGGCCCTTCTCGGCGACGGACCGCAGGCCCTGGCCGGGGCCGGAATCACCACGATCGCGGACGCGTTGCGCCTGCGCGTGACCGACGTGACCCGGATCGGTCCCGACCTGCGGATCACCGCCGTCCCCGCCACCCCCCTCGAGGAGCGCTGAGTGTTCACCGGAATCATCGAAGAACTGGGCGAGGTCACCGCCGTCGAGCGCGCCGGTGACTCCGCGCGGCTGCGGCTGCGCGGCCCCCTGGTCACCGAGGGCGCGGCCCATGGCGACTCGATCGCGGTCAACGGCGTCTGCCTGACCGTTGTGGACAGCGGTGACGGCGAGTTCACCGCCGACGTGATGGCCGAGACCCTCGACCGCACCGGCCTCGGCGCCCTCGAACCCGGCTCCCGGGTGAACCTGGAGCGCCCGATGGCGCTGGGCGGACGCCTCGGCGGCCACCTCGTCCAGGGCCACGTGGACGGCACGGGCACCGTTCTGGAACGGATCCCCGGCGACCGGTGGGAGATCGTCGCCGTCTCGCTGCCCGCCCATCTGGCCCGCTACGTGGTGGAGAAGGGCTCCATCACCGTGGACGGCGTCAGCCTCACCGTGGTCGAGGCGGCGGACGACCGGTTCACCGTCAGCCTCATCCCCACCACGCTCGCCCTCACCACGCTCGGCCTCAAGCGCCCCGGCGACCCGGTGAACCTGGAGGTGGACGTCCTGGCCAAGTACGTCGAACGGCTCCTCGCCCACGGCACCGCCCCGCGCGGCACGGGCGCGGACGCCGGAGCGGAGCTCCCGTGAACCTCATCGACCAGCTCGACGCCACCGTCTTCACCGCCTTCGGGCAGGACGTCATCTGGTCGGACATGCTCGGCAACGTCGCCGGGCTCGCCGCCCTCGCCCTCGGCTGGCGCCGTTCCCTCCTCACCTGGCCCGTGCAGGTGCTGTCCGGCCTCATCCTGATCACCGCCTACGCCTCCGCCGAGCTGAGCGGGGGAGTGGGCAAGCAGCTCCTGGTCGTCACCGTCGCCCTGTGGGGCTGGTGGCAGTGGGGGCGCGGCCGGGACGGCTCGGCCGACGGGCACGTCACCGTCCGGTTCGCCACCTGGCGGGAGCGCGCCGCCCTGGCGGGCGGGGCCGCCGTCGGCACCCTCGCCGTCGGCGGGCTGTTCACCGCCTACCCCGACCTGTCCTGGAACCCCTGGCCCGACGCCTACATCTTCGTCGGCACCCTGGTCGCCATGGTCGCGCAGGCCCGCGGCCTGGTGGAGTTCTGGTTCGCCTGGCTCCTGGTCGACCTGGTCGGCGTCCCGCTCGCCTTCGACAGCGGCCTCGCCTTCTCCGCCTTCGTCTACCTCGTCTACCTCGTCCTCGTCCTGTGGGGCCTGCGCGACTGGTGGCTGCGATCCCGCAGCGCCGTGCCAGGGCCCGCCTGGGAAGGAGCAGCAGCATGACCGTCAGAGAGAACACCCCCGTCCCGTCCGGTGCCGGTGAACCGCCCCTGGACCCCATCGAGCGGGCCATCGCCGACATAGCGCTCGGCCGGCCCGTCGTGGTCGTCGACCGCGCCGACCGGGAGAACGAGGGCGACCTCGTGATGGCGGCCGAACTGATCACCCCCGAGGTCGTCGCCTTCATGATGAGCGAGTGCCGCGGGCTGATCTGCGTGCCGATGGAGCCGGAGGACATCGAACGGCTCGACCTGCCGCAGATGGTGGAGAAGAACACCGAGTCGATGAGCACCGCGTTCACCGTCTCGGTCGACGCCACCGCCGCGCACGGCGTGGGCACCGGCATCTCCGCCGCCGACCGCGCCACCACCATCCGGCTGCTCGCCGACCCGGCCGCCGTCCCCGGCGACTTCGCCCGCCCCGGCCACGTCTTCCCGCTGCGCGCCCGCACCGGCGGCGTCCTGGTCCGCGAGGGCCACACGGAGGCCGGCGTGGACCTGGCCCGGCTGGCGGGCCTGCGCCCGGCCGCCGTGGTCGTCGAGATCGCCGGCGAGGACGGCACCATGCTGCGCCTGCCGGAGCTGCGTTCCTTCGCCCGCCGCCACGGCCTGGCGATCATCTCCATCGAGGACCTGATCGCCTACCGCCGCGCCGCCGGCGACGAGGCCATGCCGTCGGTCCGGCGCGAGGCCGCCATCACGCTGCCCACCGTCCATGGCGAGTTCCGCGCCTACGGCTACCGCTCCACCGCCGACGGCGTCGAGCACATCGCCCTCGTCACCGGTGACCTCGCGGACGGGGAGGACGTGCTGGTCCGGGTCCACTCCGAGTGCCTCACCGGCGATGTCTTCGGCTCCCAGCGCTGCGACTGCGGCCCCCAGTTGCGCGCCGCGCTGGACCGGATCAGCGCCGAGGGCCGCGGCGTGGTCCTGTACCTGCGCGGCCACGAGGGGCGCGGCATCGGCCTGCTGTCCAAGCTGCGCGCCTACGAGTTGCAGGAACTGGGCCACGACACCCTGGACGCGAACCTGGAGCTGGGCCTGCCCGCCGACGCCCGCGACTACGCCGCCGGTGCCAGGATCCTGGCCGACCTCGGCGTACGCTCCCTGCGGCTGATGACGAACAACCCCGAGAAGACCGCCGCGCTGGCCCGGCACGGGCTGCTCGTCACCGGCCGCGAGCCGTCCCCCGTGCCGGCCGGCGAGCACAACCTGCGCTACCTGCGGACCAAGCGGGACCGCATGGGCCACGACCTGCCGTGGCTCGACGCGGCCCCGGTCCCGGCCTGCGGCAACCAGTGACCGGCCACCACTTCCGACACCCCTGACACCCCCGACCAGTACACCGACACACACACCCGTCACCCCCGACGGACGAGGAACGAGGAGATGCGCGTGAGCGGCAAGGGCGCCCCGGAGCTGACCACGATCGACGGCGCGGACCTGCGCGTGGCCGTGGTGGCGGCCCAGTGGCACACCACGGTGATGGACGGGCTGGTCTCCGGCGCCCTGCGCGCGCTGGAGGAGTACGGCGTGCCCGACCACACCCTCGTGCGGGTTCCCGGCAGCTTCGAACTCCCCGTCGCCGCGCGGGTCCTGGCCGACCGGGGCTACGACGCGGTGGTCGCGCTGGGCGTCGTCATCCGCGGCGGCACCCCGCACTTCGAGTACGTCTGCCAGGGCGTCACCCAGGGCCTCACGCAGGTCGGCGTGGACACCGGCGTCCCCGTCGGCTTCGGGGTCCTGACCTGCGACACCGAGGAGCAGGCCCTGGAGCGGGCCGGGCTGCCCGGGTCCAAGGAGGACAAAGGGCACGAGGCGGTCAGCGCGGCCGTCGCCACCGCCGCCGTCCTGCGCGCCGTCCCCGAACCCCGGCGGTGAGCCGGGGCCGCGGCACGCCGTAGGGTGGCAGCACCATGGCCAACAAGACTTTCGATGAGCTCTACGCCGAGCTCCAGCACAAGGCAGCAGCCGGGGATCCCCGTACCTCCAGGACCGCCGAACTCGTGGCGTCGGGGGTCCACGCCATCGGCAAGAAGATCGTCGAAGAGGCCGCGGAGGTGTGGATGGCGGCCGAGCACGAGGACACCGACCGCACCGCCGAGGAGATCTCGCAGCTCCTCTACCACCTCCAGGTGCTCATGGTCGCCCGGGGCATCTCCCTGGACGACGTATACGCTCACCTGTGACCCCCCGCCGGCCCGTCCCGGCCGGTTCCGCACGACCGTTCACGACGTCACGTAAGGAATTCCACGCCCATGCTGCGCATCGCCGTCCCCAACAAGGGTTCACTGTCCGAGCCTGCGGCGGCCATGCTCCATGAGGCGGGCTACCGGCAGCGCAAGGAACGCCGCGAGCTGGTCCTCATCGACGCGGAGAACCAGGTCGAGTTCTTCTACCTGCGCCCCCGCGACATCGCCGTGTACGTCGGCTCGGGGCGCCTCGACATCGGTATCACCGGCCGCGACCTGCTGCTGGACTCCGGCGCCCGCGCCGAGGAGATCATGGAGCTGGGCTTCGCCGCCTCCACACTGCGCTACGCCACCCGGCCCGGCACGGTCACCGACGTCAGCGAGTTCGGCGGCCTGACCATCGCCACCTCGTTCACCGGGGTCGTCGCCAAGCACCTGGCCGACAACGGCGTGGACGCCTCCGTCGTCTCCCTCGACGGGGCGGTGGAGACCGCGATCCAGCTCGGCGTCGCGGAGGTCATCGCGGACGTCGTGGAGACCGGCACCACGCTGCGCAACGCGGGCCTGGAGGTCATCGGCGCCCCGATCCTGCACTCGGAGGCGGTCGTCATCCGCCGGCCCGGGGACGATTCGCAGGAGGTCAAGGTGCGGCAGTTCCTGCGCCGCCTCCAGGGTGTCCTGGTCGCCCGCCGGTACGTGATGATGGACTACGACATCCGCGCCGAGCTGGTCGAGAAGGCCGTGGCCCTCACCCCGGGCCTCGAATCGCCCACCGTCTCCCCGCTGCACGACCAGGGCTGGGTCGCGGTCCGTTCGATGGTGCCCGTCCAGGACGCCCAGCGCGTCATGGACGAGCTGTACGACCTCGGCGCCCGCGCCATCCTCACCACCGGCATCCACGCCGCCCGGCTGTGACGGAGCCGAAGCCCGCCGCCGGGCACCCCGAGCCGTCGGACCTGCCGGACCTGCCCGTCACGTTCCGGCCGATGGTCACCCGGATCGTGCTGATGACGATCGGCGCCGCCGTCTTCACGGTGCTCACCGCCGTCGCCATCCTCCTCCCGGCGGGCGGCGCGGTGAGCTGGACCCTCGGGGACCGGCTGACGTTCAGCGGCGTCGGGCTGATCGTCTGGGCCGTGATGGCGCTGCTCAGCCGCCCCAGGGCGACGGCGGGCCCGGACGGCGTGACCGTCGTCAACCTCACCACCACCCGGCACCTGGCCTGGCCCGAGATCCTGCGGGTCACGCTGCGGCCCGGCGACCCGTGGGTCACGCTCGACCTCGCGGACGGCACGGTGCAGGCCGTGATGGCGATCCAGCCGGGTGTCGCCCGGCGGCGGGCCCTGGCCGACGCCCGCGCCCTGCGCGCCCTGGCCGCGGCCTTCGGCACCCCGGACGCGGCACAGCGGCCGTCACGGTAGCGGCGGCAGCCCGTCCTCCTCCGTCTCCTGCCGGTGCCCGCCCCGGCTCGACAGCACCTCGCCGTACGCCTGCATCAGATCCGGCAGCCGCAGCGTGGACAGCTCCTGCCGGGTCGGCGCGGTGGCCGCGTCCGACAGTCGCATGTCCCGGAACGCGCAGCTCGACTCGTACAGCGTGCGCACGAACCGGCCATTGCCCAGCTCGTCGATCCAGTCCTCGGCCACCACGTGCTCACTGATGCTGCGCAGCTCCTCCAGCGCCTCGGCGTCCCACGTGTCGCCGTGCTCGGACGCCAGCAGCTCGCCGATCGCCGTCAGCTCGTCGGGCCGGTAACTGGGGAACTCCACCCGCGCGGAGAACCGGGACCCGAGCCCGGGGTTGGCGGCCAGCAGCCGGTCCATGCCCGCCGGGTAGCCCGCCAGGATCACCACCAGGTGCTCCCGGCTGTCCTCGGCCCGCTTCAGCAGCACCTGGAGCGCCTCGTCCCCGTAGGCGTCGCCCTTGCTGTAGCCGGAGTGGACCAGGCTGTACGCCTCGTCGATGAACAGCACCCCGCCCAGCGCCGAGTCGATCAGCCGGTTCGCCTTGACCGCCGTCTGCCCGAGGAACTCCCCGACGAGATCGGCCCGTTGGGCCTCCACCAGCCGGTCGTGGCCGAGCACGCCCAGCGCGTGGAAGATCCGGCCCAGGATCCGCGCCACCGTGGTCTTGCCCGTGCCCGAGGGGCCGGAGAACACGAAGTGCCGCTTCGGCGGCTGCACCGGAAGGCCCTGCCCGGACCGCAGCCGCGCCATCCGCAACTGCGCGGACATCGCCCGGACCTGCTCCTTCACCGGCTCCAGGCCCACCATCCGGTCCAGCTCCGCCAGCGTCCGCGCCAGCAGCGCCGGATCGGGGGCGGGCGGCAGGAGCCGTGACCCGGTGGGCGGCGCCGTGTGACCGGCCGCCGTGCCCGTCCCGGCGGCCGGGCGCTCGCCACCGGCCGCCGCCGGGAACGGCACCCGCCGCCCCCGGGAACCCGCCGGGAGCGCCGGCCCGTCGTCGCCGGCCACCGCCCCGGCGGGCAGCGGCCCGTCCACGGCCCCGGGCGCCGAGGCCAGCATGTGCGCCGTCTCGGGGTCCTCGGCGGCCAGCGCCGACAGCCGCACCGCCGTGTCCATGAACTCGGGGTCCACCTGGTGCACCGCGCGGTACAGCGGGATCGCCGCCGCGCTGCGCCCGCTGCCCTCGCGGGCCCTGGCCAGCCAGTACCGCAGCTCCTTGCGCTGCGGCTGCTCGCTGCGGCAGCGCATCAGCGCGCCGGTCAGCAGCGGCTCGGCCTGGTCGTACATCCCCATCCTGCCCCGGGCCACCCCCGCGAACAGCCCCGCCTCGACGCCCAGTTGGGGATCGTCGGTGAGCGTGGCGGTGAACCGGAACAGCCCCTCCCAGTCCTTCGACAGGTAGCACCGGCAGGCGTGCAGGAAGCGGGCGTGCGCGTCGGCCTCGGGCGGCGGGCACTCGGCCAGCGCGCGGTCCAGCTCCGTCATCCGCCGGCCGTCCAGGAGTTGCGAGGCGTGCGCCAGCAGCAGGTCCCGCTCGGTGTCCAGCACCGGCTGCACCCACCAGCCCAGCCAGTACCAGGAACTCAACGGCCGCTTGTGCCGGGCACGTTGCTCGCCGAAACGGTCCCGGTGACGGTACATCTGCTGGAGCGCGGCCGGTACGTCGGTCCGCAGCGCGTGCAGCCCGAGCCAGGCGTCCGCCATCCCGGGGTCCTCCCGGACCGCCGCGCGGAACTCCTCCTCCGCCTCCGGGTAGGCCGCGGCCGTGTACGCGTCCACACCGCGCAGCCAGGCCAGATCGGCCCCGGTATGCGGAACCCGCGCGCCGTGCGTGCCAGAACTCATGACGACCCCCACAACGGGCTCCCGCTGCCTGCCCTCAGCACCCGGAGGGCCTCATTCGCGGGCTTGGTAAGCACCATCCCTCGGTGTCATCAGGATATCCGCAAAGGGCTCTGAGGGATCATCAGCGAAGTGCCGGTGCTCGGCGGCCTCCCACCGGGCCCAGAATCCGGCCAGTCCCGGGCCGTCCCGGCGGCGGCCGCGCGCCCACGCCACCTCGGCGGGCACCGACATCCAGACCAGGAAGGCGAGATGGGGGCGCAGGGCCCGCCGCCCCGCGCCCACCCCCTCCAGCAGCACCACGGGCGCGGGGGGCACGGTCGCGGTGGTGGTGAACGCGCGCCGCTCCCAGTCGTACACCGGGTGGCGGGCGGCCGTCCCCGCCGCGAGCGGGCGCAGCACCAGCCGGGTCAGCGGCTCCACCCAGCCGAAGAACGCGTCGTGGGTGGCGAAATCGTCCAGACGCACCACGGGCGCGCCGCCGAGGGCGGGGGAGAGCCGCGTGGCGAGGGTGCTCTTGCCCGAACCGGCGTGCCCGTCGATCGCGACCAGCCGCACCGGGCCGCAGGACGGCGGCAGGGCGGCGAGCCGGGCGGGCAGCCCGGCGAGCCCGTCGTCGGCGGTGGGGATCATCGCGGCCAGCGTAACGCCCCACCGGACACCTCTGGTCCAGACCAATAGTGGCGCTCTCCGCTCCCGCGCACTCACTGGCCGTCAGCACCGGCACGGGCGATAGTGGTGACGTCAGGACGCCGAACGGGGAGACCATCACCGTGACCACCACGCCGCGCCGCACCGTCCTCGCCGCCGCCTTCGCCGCCGCCGTCGGCTCCGCCGCCTCCGTCCCCGCGGGCTCGGGCTCCCCCCCCGCCGCCGCGCCGCGGGGCGGCGCCGCGCCCGCCTCGACCATCGGCTACCGAGGCTGGACCTCCGCCGCCGACTGGCGCGCCGGCACCGCCGCGGGCACCTCGGCCGTCGCCGGCCCCCGGCCCGGCGTGACCCTCGCGCGACCGCTCGGCACCGTCGAGTACACCGACCCGCACACCGGCACGACCCGCCTGTGGGAGTACGCCACCTGGCTCTCCCCCGAGCACCGGCCCGCCCCCCCGGCGAGCGAGCTGATCGCCCCCTGGAACGCGGCCCCCCCGCCCGGCACCTGGCCGCGCGTCGAGACGCGCGCCACCTACACCGACGGCACCCGCACCCCCTGGTACACGCTGGGCGTCTGGGCCTCCGGCGACGAGGACGTCCGCCGGACCTCCGTCGACGACCAGACGGACGGCCGGAGCACCGTCTGGACCGACACGGTCGCCGTCGACGACACCGCGAGCGGCCTGCGGCTGGCCGCCTACCGGCTGCGGCTGACGCTCCACCGCGCCCCCGGCTCCGGCGCCGCGCCGACCGTGTGGCGGCCGGGCGCGATGACGTCCGACGGGCCCGACCGGTTCGAGGTGCCCGCGACCGCGCCCGGCACCGGCACGGCGGTGGAACTGACCGTGCCGCGCTACTCGCAGAACATCCACATCGGCCAGTACCCCGAGTACGACAACGGCGGCGAGGCGTGGTGCAGCCCCACCTCGTCCCAGATGATCATCGAGTCCTGGGGCCGCCACCCGACCCCCGAGGAACTCGCCTGGGTGAACCCGGAGTTCGCCGACCCGCAGGTCTGCCACGCCGCCCGCCGGACGTTCGACCACCAGTACGGCGGCTGCGGCAACTGGCCGTTCAACGCCGCCTACGCCGCGACCTACCCCGACCTCCAGGCCGTCGTCACCCGCCTCGCCACGCTCACCGACGCCGAGCGGCTGGTCGCGGCGGGCATCCCGCTGATCACCTCGCAGTCCTTCCACGAGGGCGAGCTGGACGGCGCCGGATACGGCACCTCCGGCCACCTGATGACGGTCATCGGCTTCACGGCCGAGGGCGACGTCATCGCCAACGACCCGGCGAGCGACGACAACGACGCGGTCCGCCGCGTCTACCCCCGCCGGCAGTTCGAGAACATCTGGCTGAGAACCAAGCGGTACGACGCCGGGGGCGCCGTCCGCGGCGGCACCGGCGGCGTCTGCTACCTGTACTTCCCGACCACCCTGACCTCCGCCCAGCGCCACGCGCTGGCCCGCGCCGGGGTCCGCTGAAGCGGGCCGGGGAGCCCGCGATCCGGCGGTCCGTCGCGCGATCCACGACCTGCCGGCACCCCGCAGGGAGGAACAGATGCAGTCCCCCGAGCACCCCGGGCCGCCGCCCCCCCGCGAGGCCCGCGACCCGCTGCCCCTCGTCCGCGACCTCGTCCGGCGCGAGATCCGCCCCACGGCCGCGGCCGAGGAGGCCGCGGCCGTCTTCCCCCGGGCCGTCTTCGCCCGGCTCTCCGCCGCCGGGCTGCTCGCCCTGCCCTACCCGGCCGCGTACGGCGGCGGCGACCAGCCGTACGAGGTGTACCTCCAGGTCCTCGAAGAACTCGCGGCGGCCCGGCTCACCGTCGGGCTCGGCGTCAGCGTCCACACCCTCGCCTGCCACGCCACGGCCGCCTTCGGCACCGCCGCGCAGCGCGCCGCGCACCTGCCCGCCATGCTCGGCGGCGGCACACTCGGCGCGTACTGCCTGTCCGAGCCGAACTCCGGCTCGGACGCCGCCTCGCTGCGCACCCGCGCGGTCCGCGACGGCGACGACTGGGTGCTGACCGGCACCAAGGCATGGATCACCCACGGCGGCGTCGCCGACTTCCTCACGGTCTTCGCCCGCACCGGGGCGGACGGGCCGCGCGGCATCACCGCGTTCCTCGTCCCCGGCGACGCGCCCGGCCTCACCGCCGCCGCGCCCGAGCGGAAGATGGGGATGAACGGATCGCCCACCGCCCAGCTCCACTTCGACGGCGTCCGCGTTCCCGACACGCGCCGCCTGGGGGAGGAGGGGCAGGGCCTCACCATCGCCCTGGCCGCGCTGGACTCCGGCCGCCTGGGGATCGCCGCCTGCGCGACCGGTTTGGCGCGGGCGGCGCTCGACGAGGCCGTCGCGTTCACGACCCGGCGCGAGCGGTCCGGTCGGCGGATCGCGGACTTCCAGGGCCCGCGGTTCATGCTCGCCGACATGGCCACCCACATCGAGGCGGGCCGCGCCCTCTACCTGGCGGCGGCCCGGCTCCGCGACGCGGGCGAGCCGTTCGGCCGGCAGGCGGCGATGGCCAAGCTGTTCTGCACGGACACCGCCATGCGGGTCACCACCGACGCGGTGCAACTCCTGGGCGAAGACGGCTGCACGGCCGACTTCCCGGCCGAACGGTACCTGCGCGAGGCGAAGATGCTCCAGATCGTGGAGGGCACCAACCAGATCCAGCGCACCGTCATCGCGCGGCACCTGACGGGCGCGGCTTGACTGCTCGCGCGGCGCGCGGCCTCGACGGCCGCCCGGCTCACGCCGCCTGACGCATCGCGGGCACGCCGACCTGGGCGTGCGAGAAGGGCTGGAGCCGCCAGTCGAGGCCCTCCGGCAGCGTCACCAGTACGGCGTCGTCGTCACCGCCGACCGCGATCGGCACGATCGCGGTGCCCTCGGCGGCCACCACCCGGCCCGAGCCGGGGCACACGGTCAGGCCGAACGGGTTCCACGGCGTCTGGCAGAGCGCGTGCTGCGGCAGGGCCGCCCCCGGCTCGGCGAGCGCGATGGGAGCGGCGCAGTCGGGGCACTGGACGCGGATCAGATCCCCGTCCGCGTCCTCGTCGTAGAACTCGGCGAAGTCCTCATCGGAATCCGGTGACTTCACAGTGCGCATGAACATCCCCCTCGGATGGCGCGGCGGCGTTGGCCACAGCAAGCATTTCCCGCCGCGCTCGGCGGATAATCGCGAACGGGAACCGTACGCGGACAGGTGTTTGTGTCGTTCGTCACACAGCCGTCGCGGAACCGTTCCCGGCTCCACGGCCCCGGTTCCGGGGTGGACGCTCCATGGCGCCGCCGTTCCGGGTAGGTTACGTTGCCGTGGAGGAACTGGACCGGCGCATCGTGGAACTGCTCGTCACGGACGGGCGGATGAGCTACACCGACCTGGGCAAGGCCACGGGGCTCTCCACCTCGGCGGTCCACCAGCGGGTGCGCCGCCTGGAACGACGCGGCGTCATCCGGGGATACGCCGCCATCGTCGACCCCGAGGCCATCGGGCTGCCGCTGACCGCCTTCGTCTCGGTGAAGCCCTTCGACCCCAGCGCCCCCGACGACATCGCCGACCGGCTGGCGGGCGTCCCCGAGATCGAGGCGTGTCACAGCGTCGCCGGGGACGAGAACTACATCCTCAAGGTCCGCGTCGCCACCCCCGCCGAACTGGAGCACCTGCTCGCCCGCCTCCGCGCGCTCGCCGGGGTCTCCACCCGCACCACCGTGGTGCTCTCCACACCCTACGAGGCGCGCCCGCCCCGCGTGTAGCGGACCCCCGGGGCGCGGACGGCCTCCCGGCGGGGAGACTGGGGCCCATGACCACTGGTTCCACCCCCGGCGGGCCGCCGCGCACCGTGCTCCTGCGCCGCGGCGAGGTCCACAGCCCCGCCGACCCGTTCGCCACGGCCATGGCCGTCGAGGGCGACCGCGTCGCCTGGATCGGCTCGGAGGGCGCCGCCGACGCGCTGGCCGGCTCCGCCGACGAGGTGATCGACCTCGACGGGGCCCTCGTCACCCCCGCGTTCACGGACGCGCACGTGCACACCACGGCGACCGGGCTGGCGCTGACCGGACTCGACCTCGCCCCGGCGCGGTCCCTGCCCGACGCGCTGGAACGCGTCCGCGCCCACGCCGCGGACACCCCGGCCGGCGGCGTCCTGATCGGCCACGGCTGGGACGCCACCCGCTGGCCCGAACGGCGCCCCCCGACCCGCGCCGAACTCGACGCGGCCACCGGCGGCCGGCCGCTCTACCTCGCCCGCGTCGACGCCCACTCCGCGCTCGTCACGACCGCCCTGCTCGACCGCGTGCCGGGCGTCACCCGCCTCCCCGGCCACCACCCCGACGGGCCGCTGACCGGCGACGCCCACCACGCCGTCCGGCGCGCCGCCGACGCCACCGTCAGCCCCGCGCAGCGCGCCGCCGCCCAGCGCGCCGCGCTGCGGCGGGCCGCCGCGCTCGGCATCGGCGCCGTCCACGAGTGCGCCGGGCCCGAGATCTCCGGCGAGGACGACTTCACCGCCCTGCTCGCCCTCGCCGCCGCCGAGCCGGGACCGCGCGTCACCGGCTACTGGGCCGCCCTCGTCACCAGCGCGAAGGAGGCCGACCAGATCCGCGAACTCGGCGCCGCCGGAGCCGCGGGCGACCTGTTCGCCGACGGCTCCCTCGGCTCGCACACCGCCCACCTCCCCCACCCCTACGCCGACGCCCCGCACACCGGCCCCGCGTACCTCACCGCCGACGACATCGCCGCGCACCTGACGGCCTGCACCGAGGCCGGCCTCCAGGCCGGGTTCCACGCCATCGGCGACGCCGCGCTGTCCCACGTGGTGTCCGGCGCGCGGGCGGCGGCCGAGCGCCTCGGCACGGACCGCGTGCGCGCCCTGCGGCACCGCGTGGAGCACGCCGAGATGCCCGACGAGGACGCCGTCGCCGCCTTCGCCGAACTGGCGCTCACCGCCTCCGTCCAGCCCGCCTTCGACGCCGCCTGGGGCGGCACCGACGGCATGTACGCCGAACGGCTGGGCGCCCGGCGCGCCCGCGCGCTCAACCCGTTCGCCGCGTGGCTGCGCGCCGGGGTCCCGCTCGCCTTCGGATCCGACGCGCCCGTCACCCCGCTCGACCCGTGGGGCACGGTCCGGGCCGCCGCGTTCCACCGCACGGAGGAACACCGGATCTCCGTCCGCGCCGCGTTCACCGCCCACACGCGCGGCGGGTGGCGCGCGATCGGCCGCGACGACGCGGGCGTGCTGGTCCCCGGCGCCCCGGCCGACTACGCGCTGTGGCGCACCGGGGACCTCGTCGTCCAGGCCCCCGACAACCGCATCGCGCGCTGGTCGACCGACCCGCGTTCGGGCACCCCCGGGCTCCCCGACCTCACCCCGGGCCTGCCGCTGCCCGAGTGCCTGCGGACGGTCGTCGGCGGCCGGCCCGTATACGCCCGGCTGAACGAGTGATCCATCGTTCGCGCATCCCGCCGAACGACGTGCGCTCCGCCCGCCGCGCCGCCGCCGTCCCGCGGCATTGACCAGCCGTTTTGACCGAAAGATCCAGGTCAGACCACTGTTGACAGGCGACGGTCGTCGAGGGGTAGGTTCGGCCGGGTCCACCACAGGACGTCCGGCCGGCGCTCCTCCGCGCAGCCGTCGAACGCCGCTGGGCCAGTGGGCGGGGTGCCAAGACCCGGTGCCCCGCCGGCGGGAGCCAGGTCCAGGGCCTGCGGCACGGGGGCGGAAGGTTTCGCCCGTCGGCAGGTGAGACCCGGGCGGGGCCCGGCAGCTCAGTAGACAACGGCTTTCGGTCGACCCGCAGCCAGCGGGTCCCGGGTCGGACCGAAGGGCGCCGGGTCCCGATCCGCAGCCCCCGCGTGGCCGCGTCACGTCCTGTTCGGGGTACGGTCGTTTCCCATCGCCCGCGCTCGAAGGAAGGCCAGCGACCGTGTCATCGGGCCCCGAGACGACCACGGCCGGCGAGACCGCCGACGCGCGCCCCACCGCGCCCCGGACGGGCGGCGCTCCGCCGCCGTCCGCCGCCGTCGCGCGGCGCGGTCCCGGCCGGTTGCGGCGGGCGGCGGGCGGGGTCCGGCGGCACTGGCGATCCGGGCTGGCCGCCGCCGTCGCCGGGCTCGCGCTGGTCGTGGCCTTCCCGCCGTACGACCTGTGGCCGCTGTCGATCCTCGCCGTCGCCGCGCTGTCCGCGCTCGCCCGGGGCCGGACCGCCCGTCAGGGCGCGTGGCTGGGCTTCGCGATGGGGCTGCCGTTCTTCGTGGGGCTGCTGAAGTGGCTGCACGTCATCGGCTGGGACGCCGTCGTGGGTCTGTCCCTGGTGGAGGCGCTGTTCTTCGCGCCGATGGGCGCCGCGCTGGCCGTGACCTCCCGGCTGCGGGCCTGGCCGCTGTGGGCGGCGGGCCTGTGGGTCGCCCAGGAGTGGGCCCGGGACCGGGTCCCGTTCGGCGGGTTCCCCTGGGGCCGCCTGGCCTTCGCCAACACCGACGCCCCGTTCACGCCGCTGGCCGCGCTCGGCGGCGCCCCGCTGGTCACGTTCGCCGCCGCGCTGACCGGGGCGCTGCTGTCCTGGGCCGCGCTCCGGCTGGCGGACCGCCCGTGGCGCGCGCCGCGCGCCGCGGTGGCGGTGCTGCCCGCTGCCGGGGCGGCCGGGCTGGCCGCCGCCGTCACGGCCGCCGGGTACGCCGTCCCGGTGCCCACCGACGCGGACGACACGGTGTCGATCGCCGTGGTCCAGGGCAATGTCCAGCAGCCCGGCATGGACTTCCTCGGCCGCCCGATGATGATCCTGGAGAACCACGTCGACGCCACGCTGAGGCTGGCCGAGGACATCGACGAGGGCCGGGTGGAGCGCCCCGACATCGTGATCTGGCCGGAGAACTCCTCGGACCTCGACCCCTTCGAGGACGACGAGGCCCGCGCCGCGATCGAGCGCGCGGTGAGCGCCGTGGGCGTGCCGATCCTGGTCGGCGCCGTGGTGGACCACCCCACCAAGGAGGGATACGTCGAGAACCAGGGCATCGTCTGGGACCCCGAGACGGGCCCCGGCGACTCCTACACCAAGCAGCACCCCGTCCCGTTCGGCGAGTACGTGCCCTTCCGCGAGCAGCTCAGCAAGGTCATCAGCCGCCTGGAACGGATCCCGCGCGACTTCGCGCCGGGCGAGGGCACCGGCGTCCTGGACATCGGCCCGGCCCGCCTCGGCGACGTCATCTGCTTCGAGGTGGCCTACGACGGCATCATGCGGGACACCGTCAACGACGGCGCCCGCGCGCTGATCGTCCAGACCAACAACGCCACCTACGGCCGCACCGGCCAGCCGGAGCAGCAGCTCGCCATGTCGCGGCTGCGCGCCGTCGAGCACGGGCGGGCCGTCGTCACGGCGGCCACCAGCGGCATCAGCGCCGTCGTCGCGCCGGACGGCGAGATCGAGCAGCGGACCGAGGAGTTCACCGAGGACGTCCTGCTGGCCGACCTGCCCCTGCGGGACGACAGGACCGTCGCGGACCGGGTGGGCGCCGCGCCGGAGTGGGCGCTGGCCGGTCTCGGCCTGCTGGCGTGGGCCGGGACCGCCCTCCGGGACCGCCGGACGCGGCGGCGCGGGCGGCCCGGGGACGCCGGGGAGCACGGAGATTCCGGGGGGCCGGAACAACACGCAGCACGCGGAGAGGCCGCCGCATGAGAGTCCTGGTGATCGTGCCCACCTACAACGAGGCCGACAACGTTCCCCCGCTCCTCGCCCGCCTGCGCGCCGCCGTGCCCGACTGCGACATCCTCGTGGCCGACGACAACAGCCCGGACGGCACCGGCAAGATCGCCGAGGAGATCGCCGACGCCGACGACCACGTGCACGTGCTGCACCGCCCCGGCAAGGAGGGGCTCGGCGCCGCCTACGTGGCCGGGTTCCGCTGGGGCCTGGCCCGGGGGTACGACGTCCTGGTGGAGATGGACGGCGACGGTTCCCACCGCCCCGAGGAACTGCCCCGGCTGCTGGCCGCGCTCGGCGGCGCCGATCTCGTGCTCGGCTCCCGCTGGGTGCCCGGCGGCCGGATCGTGAACTGGCCCCGGTACCGCGAGCTGCTCTCCCGCGGAGGGAGCGCGTACTCCCGGCTGCTGCTGGGCCTGCCGGTGCGCGACGTCACCGGCGGCTTCCGCGCCTTCCGCGGCCATGTGCTCGACAGCGATCTGCTGACCGACGTGGCCTCCAAGGGCTACTGCTTCCAGGTGGACCTGCTCCACCGCGTCGTCCGGGCCGGTCACCGTGTCGCCGAGGTGCCCATCACCTTCGTGGAGCGTGAGCACGGCGACTCCAAGATGAGCCGGGACATCGTGGTCGAGGCGCTGTGGCGGGTCACCGCCTGGGGCCTGGCCGCCCGCCTCGGAAAACTCACCGGCACCAGGCACACTTGAGGCATGACGAGCGGCGCGCACCCCACCCGGCTCCGGCGGCCACGCCGCGGGCGCGGCCCCCTGGCCCTGCTGCCTCTCGCGGTCGCGGGCTGGGCGCTGCTGGAGATCTGGCTGCTGATCACCGTCGGCGACGCGGCCGGCGGGGTGACGGTCCTCCTGCTGCTGCTGGCCGCGTTCCTGCTGGGCGGGGCGGTGGTGAAACGGGCCGGGCGGCGCGCGTGGCGGCGGCTGAGCGAAGGCCTGCGGGCCGGTGACCCGGCCGCCCCCGCGCCGGGCGCGGGGGCACGCGGCGGCGACGGGCTGACCATGCTGGGCGGGCTGCTGCTGATGCTGCCGGGCTTCGCCTCGGACGCCGTGGGGCTGCTGTGCCTCTTCCCGCCCACCGCGGCCCTGCTGCGCCGCGCGGGCGCCCGTTTCGTGCGGCGGCGCTCCGGCCCGCTGGGCGCCGCGTTCGACGAGGCCATGGCGGCGCGCGAGCGGGCGCGGGCGCGGGACGCGGACGGCCGGATCGTGCGCGGCGAGGTCATCAGGGACGACGACGACCAGCGCCCGGACCGCGACGACGGACGCCCGCCCGGCGCGGGGCACTGAGCGGGCACGACAAAGAGGGATAACAAAAGAGGGATCGGGTCACACGAGGTGACCCGAGCCCTCATTCGTCGGCGGCGCGGACGCTCCGCTACGCCGTTTTGCGGCTGTCGCGCGGATGCACCGCGATGTTCATGGCCCCGGAGCGCAGGACGGCCAGCCGCTCGGCCAGCACCTCCTCCAGCTCCTCACGGGTACGGCGCTCCATGAGCATGTCCCAGTGCGTGCGCGCGGGCTTGCCCTTCTTCTCCTCCGGGCCCTCGCCGTCCACCAACAGGGCCTGGGCGCCGCATACCTTGCACTCCCACTCCGGCGGGATCTCGGCCTCGACCGAGAACGGCATCTCGAACCGATGGCCGTTCTGGCATGCGTACTCCACCGCCTGACGCGGCGCGAGGTCGATACCGCGGTCCGTCTCGTAGCTGGTCACCACGAGCCGCGTGCCGCGTAGAGCTCGCTCACTCATGAATCGTGCCTCCCGGGCTGGTCGCCCACAGGACAGGTGTCGCTGTCATCATCGCTTAGGTCAACGTCCGGTCGGCGGTGAAGATTCCCGTTGCAGGTCATGCGTCGTCCCGTCGTACCGCCCCGATTAGTACCCACCGGCGTCCGGTTTGTCACATCTGAGAGGAGATGTCACCCGGCGTCCGCACAGGATGGCTCGGGGTAACGGTCCATCCGGCGGGACCAAGGGCGTAGAATACCCCGCCGTCGCCGGTCATCGAAATCCATTCCGGATTCCGCGTCCTTGATCGCGTCCCCGGGCGGGTCCTTGATCGCGAAGACGCCCAGGAAGTACTGGGCCAGCGGCCCGATCGCCAGGGCGTACACCACGGTTCCCACCCCGGCCGTGCCGCCGAGCGCCACGCCGGCCGCCAGGACCAGCACCTCGATCCCGGTCCGCACCAGGCGGACGGACCTGCCGGTCCGCCGGTGCAGCGCGGTCATCAGCCCGTCGCGCGGCCCGGGGCCGAACCGGGCCGCCAGGTACAGGCCCGTCGCCATGCCGTTGAGCACGACCCCGCCGAGCATCAGCGGGACCCGGGCCGCCAGGGCGCCGACGCCGGGGAAGACGGCGAGGGTGAGGTCCATCGCGGTGCCGATCACCAGCACGTTGGAGATCGTGCCGAGCCCGGGGCGCTGGCGCAGCGGGATCCACAGCAGCAGCACGAGCAGACCGGTCAGGTTCAGCACCATGCCCATGGACAGACCCGTGCGTTCGGCGCCGCCCTGGTGGAAGACGTCCCACGGGTCGAGTCCGAGGCCCGCGCGCACCAGCATGGCGCCGCTCACCCCGTACAGCACGAGGCCGCCGTAGAGCTGGACGAGGCGCCGAGGCAGACGCTTCATGAGGACCCCTTCCGGTGCATGCCTGGCGCAAGTGGCCTGACCCGTGCCACTCTGTGGCCCGGACGGTCGGCCCAGCCACGGCCAATCCCGGAAAGGTGGCCTTGAATCATGCCCCAGTGGACCTCGACCGTGGGCGCGGGCCAGCTCGCCCGGCTGCTCGGCTCCCAGGACGCCTACGAGCGCGGGCCCGCCGCCCGCCGTACCCCCGCCTACCGCGCGCTCGCCGACGGCGTGCGGCTGCTGGTGCTGGAGGGCCGGGTCCCCGTCGCCGCCCGGCTGCCCGCCGAACGGGAGCTGGCCGGGGCGCTGGCCGTCAGCCGTACCACCGTGGCCGCCGCGTTCGAGGCGCTGCGCGCCGACGGCTTCCTGGAGTCACGGCGCGGCTCGGGAAGCTGGACCGCCGTGCCGCCGGGCCGGCCGCTGCCCTCGCGCGGCCTGGAGCCGCTCCCGCCGGAGGCCGCGGGCTCGATGCTGGACCTGGGCTGCGCCGCCCTGCCCGCGCCCGAGCCGTGGCTGACCCGTTCCTTCCAGGCGGCCCTGGAGGCGCTGCCGCCCGCCGCCCGCACCCACGGCGACTTTCCGGCCGGGCTGCTGACGCTCCGGCAGGCCCTCGCCGACCGCTACACCGCGCGCGGTGTGCCGACCATGCCGGAACAGATCATGATCACCACCGGCGCGATGGGCGCCGTGGCGGCGATCTGCCGGCTGTTCGCCCCGCGCGGCGAACGGGTCGCCGTCGAGCACCCCTCCTACGCCAACGTCCTGCAACTCATGCGTGACGCCGGCGCCCGCCTGGTGCCGGTCGCGATGGGCGAGGGCCTGACCGGGTGGGACCTGCCGCTGTGGCGGCGCGTGCTCAGGGAGGCGGCGCCGCGCATGGCCTACGTGGTGGCCGACTTCCACAACCCGACCGGGGCCCTGGCCGACGAGGAGCAGCGCCGCGAACTGGTCGCCGCGACACGGGCGGCGGGGACGGTCCTGGTCGTGGACGAGACCATGGTCGACCTGGCCCTCGATGTGGAGCCGGGGGAGGAGCCCCGGCCGGTCTGCGCGTTCGACCACGGCGGCACGAGCGTGGTGACGGTGGGGTCGGCGAGCAAGACCTTCTGGGCCGGGCTGCGGATCGGCTGGGTCCGGGCGGCCCCCGAGGTGATCCGCAGCCTGATCGCCGCCCGCGCCTACGCGGACCTCGGCAGTCCGGTGCTCGAACAGCTCGCCGTGTCGTGGCTGATGACGACGGGCGGCTGGGAGGAGGCGATCGTCCAGCGCCGCGCGGAGATCAGGGACAGCCGCGAGACGGTCGTGGCGGCGCTGCGGCGGCACCTGCCGGAGTGGGAGTTCGCCGTGCCGCGCGGCGGCCTGACCCTGTGGGTGCGCACCGGCGGACTGTCGGGCTCCCGGATCGCGGTCGCGGGCGAACGGCTCGGCGTCCGCGTACCGTCCGGCCCCCGGTTCGGCCTCGACGGCGCGTTCGAGGGCTACCTCCGCGTCCCGTTCACGGTGAGCGGCCCGGTCGCCGAGGAGGCCGCGATCCGCCTCGCGGCGGCGGCCCGCCAGGTCACCGAGGCCCTCGGCCCGGGCACCGACACCCCCTCCG
This sequence comes from Streptomyces specialis, assembly GCF_001493375.1. GTDB lineage: Bacteria > Actinomycetota > Actinomycetes > Streptomycetales > Streptomycetaceae > Streptomyces > Streptomyces specialis. The sequence goes on along the minus strand of NZ_LN929893.1, from coordinate 119,415 downwards.
GCTACATCACCTGACCCGCCCCCGCCGTCCGCCGGGGCGCGGGCGTCATTTCGCGTCCGCGTAGCACTCCACCACCGCCGTGGTGAACGGGAAACGGGTGGGCGTCGGGCCGAAGGCCAGGCGGCCCGCCGCGTCACCCGCCGCGTGGATCGCCTCCGTGACCGCGCCCGTCTCCGGCTCGGGGCAGTGCACGATCACCTCGTCGTGCTGGAAGAACACCAGCTCCGCCCTCATGCCGCGCAGCAGCGCGCGCAGCGACGCCAGCATCAGCAGGGCCCACTCCGCCGCGCTGCCCTGGACCACGAAGTTCCGCGTGAAGCGGCCCCTGGCCCGCGCCGACGGGGTGCCGCCCGGGACCGGGTCCGTCTCGTCCACCGCGCCCGGCGGGGAGGTCCGGCCGAGCCAGGTGCGCACCAGGCGGCCCCCCTCGCCCGCCCGGGCCGCCTCGTCCACATACGCCACCGCCGCCGGGAACCGGCGCCGCAGGTCCGCCAGGTGCTTCAGCCCGTCGCCGGAGGTCTGCCCGTAGATCGCGCCGAGCAGCGCCAGCTTGGCCGCCGCCCGGTCGCCGGAGAACCCCCGGTGGGACAGCGCCGCGTACAGGTCGCCCGAGCCGCCCGCCGCCGCCATCAGCCCGGGGTCGCGGGAGATCGCGGCCAGCACGCGCGGCTCCAACTGGTCGGCGTCGGCGACCACCAGCCGCCACCCCGGGTCGGCCACCACCGCCCGGCGCACCACGCGGGGGATCTGCAACGCGCCGCCGCCGTTGGTCGTCCAGCGGCCCGACGCCGCGCCGCCCGGCACGTACTCCGTGCGGAACCGGCCGTCCCGCACCCAGGACCGCAGCCACGACCAGCCGTGCGCGGTGTGGATCCGGTACAGCCGCTTGTACTCCAGCAGCGGCTCCACCGCCGGATGGTCGATCTTCCGCAACTCCCAGGCGCGGGTGGACCGCAGCTTGATCCCGGCCCGGGAGAAGGCCCGGATGATGTCGGCCGGCAGGTCGGGCCGCACCCGCGCGCCCTCGCCGAACGCCGCCGAGACGCGCTCGGCCAGCTCCGCCAGCCGCCGGGGCGGCGCCCCGCCCGGATAGCGCTCGCCCAGCAACTCGTCCAGCACCCGGCGGTGGATGTCCGCCCGCCACGGCAGCCCGGCGCGGCCCATCTCCGCCGCGACCAGCGTCCCGGCCGACTCCGCCGCGAGCAGCAGCCGCATCCGCTCCGGGTGCGCCGCGAAGCCGACCCGGGCGAGCTGCCCGGCATACACGTCGAGAAGCGCCTCCAGCGGGTCCGCGTCCCCCGGCAACGGCACCGGGCCCGCCTCGAACAGCGACGCCTGCGCCGCGTCGGGCGCGGTCGGCGGCGGATCGGCCGGCACCGGCAGCCCGCGCAGCCGGGCGAACGCCGCGCTCAGCGAACGCGGCAGCCCGTACGCCCCCTCGTGGCCCAGGAGCAGCGCCTCGGCCGCCTCCACGTCGTAGCTCCGCTCCACGCGGAGCCCGGCCGCCAGCAGCCTGGGGTAGACCGCCGCCGGCGACCGCCACACCCAGCGCGTCACACCGGGCCGGGCGCGCACGGCCTCGGCGGCGCCCGGCTCCGTCACGACCGGTCCCGCCGGCCGGCCGTCGTCGTCCAGCGGGCACACCCGCGCCGAGCCGTCGGCGTCCTCGGTCAGCGCCCATCTGCCCATGCCGCCGAGTCTGGCAGCCGCCACTGACATCGACGCCGACACCGCGTACTCCGCGCGGAGCAGCCCGGAAGCCGCTGCCCGTACGACGCCGCGACCGCCGTCCGGCGGGAGGCTCGAAGCAAGACCGACGGATGAACGGACAACAAGACGACAAGGAGTGAGAACGCCATGGAGCTTCTGGCGCACGGCTTCCGCGACGAGGGACCCGGACCGTGGTTCCTGCTCTTCCCCCTGGTGTGGGCCGCCGTCCTGATCGGCGCCTTCTGGCTGCTGCGCCGTACCGCGCGGCGCGGCCGGGCCCCCGGCGGCCCGCCGTACCTCCGGTACCCCCGGGACGGGCGGCCGGGCCACGAGACGCCCGTCGACCTGCTCGGCAGGCGTTTCGCGGCCGGGGAGATCGAGGAGGACGAGTACCGGGCGCGGCTCGCCGTGCTGACCGGGCCGGTGCCGGGCGGCGGCCAGGAGGACGCGCCCTGAGCGCGGCGCCGCGTCAGGCGTGCGCGGCCCACGGGTGGCGCACGGCGTGCGCCTCGGGCGGCGTCGGGGGATAGGGCACGGGCAGCGTGAACCACACCGTCCGGCCGCCCTCGTCCGTGTACGTCCGGGTCCCGCCGCTGTCGCGGACGGTGGCCAGGGCCGGGACGTGGGGGGCCCGGGTGCCGGCGGGGCGCGCGGACACCGCGAGCCGGTCCCACAGCAGCGTCACCTCGACCGTGCACGACTGCTCGGGACCGGCATGGCGGCGGATGTCCGCGAGGAGCGCGCCGACGCCGTCCGCCACCGGGTCGGCGAGCTGCGGCAGCCGCCAGCTCCGCAGGCGGGCCGACACCGCCCGGCCGGCCTCGCCCGCTCCGGCGGGGGTCGCGGCGAACTCCGCCGTGCGGTGCGGACCGGGGGCTTCGCGAGGGCTGATCACCATGAGGTTCACCGCATTCTGTGCGCGGACCGAGGAGAAAGTGTCCGGATTATGGCATCTCGCTCTGTTTTGGGGTACCGCGTCGCGCCCTGTGGCGCGTTCGGCGTGTCGCCACCGCCCGCGTCCCTCGATTCCGCGCCGGACCGGGGCCGACGGCTGCAGATACGACGTGAGAAGTGTACTACGAGGAGGTTAAGCGCAGGAATGCCGGGGAGAGCGTGCAGTGGAGTTTTTTTTTACAAGAGGAGGACGGAATGCGAGTTTTCTGCCTGTCTCGGGGCCTCGGGATGTGTATAAGGGCCGGCCCCCGGGTCCGGCGCGCGGGGCAGCCGACGCCCCGCGGTCCGCGTGTCCCGCCCTGACGGGCCGTCACCTGCCGATAGCGTCCCTGGCGGTTCGCCGGCCCCGCGTCCTGACGGGCGCTCAGGGAACCGACTCCGCGCCCGGGGAGTCATCCCGTACGGACCCGTGTCCGCCGGCCCGTGGTTCGGGGCCGTGCGCGGCGGAGATGACGTGAGCAGGGCAATATGGCGGAGCGTCAGACAGTCGAACAGGGGGACGAGCCGATGGCCGTCGAGGGCATCGCACGACCGGCCGCCCGCACCGGGAGCGGCGCGGGCGAAGGGCGGGGCGCGGGCGTCCCGCCGGAGCCCGCGTTGGAGCTGCTGGTGCACGGCGTCGGCGGCACGACCGCCGGGGAGATGCTGGCGGATCCGCGCGTCACCCGCGTGACCGGCGACGACACCGCCAACATCCACCGCCGCACGGACGATCTGGACGACCGCCCCTGGGACGACAGGTCGCCGCTGCGCGAGGCGTACTGCTGGTGCAACCTCACCTCCGGCGACGCCTCCCGCGTCCTGTGGCTGCTGCTCCTGCCCTTCATGGTCATCAACATCGCGCACTGGATGCGCCCGCCCGCGCGCGGCGCACGGCGCGCACACCAGGTGTACGACTACCTCGTGCGCCTTCTCGCGCTCTCACTCACCCTGCTGTTCGTCGCCTCGGTGTGCGTCGTCTCGCTCGACCTCGTCGCCTGGCAGTGCGCCGGGGCCGCCGCGTGCGCCGAGGGCACCTCGTGGATCGAGCCGTTCGGCCCCGGCGAGGGCTGGTGGTCCCAGCCGGGCCGGCGCCTCGCGCTGGCCGCCGTGCTCCCCGCCGGCCTGGTGGTCCTGCTGTGGTGGCTGTCCTACCGCACCTGGAGCTCCTACGAGTCCGCGTCCCCGCCGCCGCGCCCGCGCCCCGACGCCGGGGAGCACGCCGTGCTGAGCCTGCCCGGCTTCTGGTACGGCCGGGGCCTGGTCGCCCGGCTGCGCGCCACCCACACCGCCGCCGGGCTGCTGACCGTGGCCACCGCGCTGCTGCTCGCCACCGGCGGGCACGACCGGGGCCCGGACGGCGACACCGCGCCGATGGCCGCCGGCTGGCTGCTGCTCGCGCTGACGGCGGCGGGCTGGGGTGTGGTCGCCGTCCAGCAGACGCGGCACGGCCGCACCGAGGAGGAGCCCGACGAACGGCCCGAGCCGCCCTCCTCGCGGGCGCTGCCCTGGGGTGCCCTGGCGCTGCTGGCCCTGGTCCTCGCGCACACCGCGTGGGACCGCCCCGGCTGGGAGGCTTCCGGCCACTTCCCCGGCGCCGCGGGCGTCTTCCCGGTCCTGATGATCGCCCAGGTCGTGCTGATCCTCGGCGTGGCGCTGGCCGCCAACCAGTTGCACCGGCGGACGCCCGACGCGGACCGGGGCACGCTGTACGGGCTGGGCGGGGCCTGTGTCGCCGTCCTGGGCTGCGGTCTCGGCGGAATCCTCACCGGCGGCGTCGCCCAGCGCGTCGCCGACTGGCTCGACCCCTCCGCCGCGCCCGGCGAGCCCGGCGCGGTGATCGCCGGGCCGCCGACCGTGCTGAGCTGGGCCGCCGCCGTCATCCCGCCGCTGCTGCTCGTCGTGGTGGTCCTCGCCGCCGCCGCCCTCCTCCACGCCGCACGCGAGGCCCGCCGCCTCGCCCCCCGCGTCGTCGAACGCTACGCCGACGAGAACTGCGCGCCGCTGAAGGAGCGCAGCGCCGGCATCGCCGCCGCCACCGCCCGGGCCGGGCTGACCGACGCCGCGCCGCTGCTGATCGGCTGGCTCACCGGCACCGCGCTGGTCCTCGGCGTCGTGGCCGCCGCCGGTTCCGCGACGGGCGAGACCCCCTCCCGGGCCGCCGACGACGCGCCCGCCCCGTTCGCCGCCGCGGCCGACGCCTGCCAGACCCTCGGCTCGTGGCTGATGGGCGCCGGGGTCCTGCTGCTGCTGACCCTCGGCCGCCGGGCCTCCCGCGACACGTCCGCCCGCCGGACCGTGGGCATCCTGTGGGACGTCGGCACGTTCTGGCCGCGCGCCGCGCACCCGTTCGCGCCGCCCTGCTACGCCGAGCGGGCCGTGCCCGACCTGTCGTGGCGGATGAGCACCTGGGTGGAGTCCACCGGCGGCCGGCTGGTCATCTCGGGCCACTCCCAGGGCAGCGTGCTCGCCGCCGCGGCCGTCTGGCAGCTCGACGCGGCCACCCGCTCCCGGATCGCGCTGCTCACCCACGGCTCGCCGCTGGCCCGCCTGTACGGGCGGTGGTTCCCCGCCTACTTCGGGCCCCGGGCGCTGACCGCCCTGCACCGGGACATGCCGCGCTGGCGGAACCTGTGGCGCGACACCGACCCGATCGGCGGCCCGGTCGGCGTGACCGGCGCCGCCGGGCCGGTGGACCTCGGCCCGCTGGCCGACCCGCTGCACTACGGGCGCACCCACCGCCGCCCGCTGCCCGAACCCGTCCTGGGCCACAGCGACTACGCCGCCGACCCGGCGTACGCGGCGGAACGCGCCAAGCTGTTCGACCGCGTCCTGCTGGACGCCCCCGCCATCCCCGGCCAGCCGGGCACGACCGGCGCCTGAACCCTCGCCACCGGCCCGCCGCGGGGCGGTCGTCACGGGAGAGTCGGGAGGTCCTCCGGGTGGAGCAGCGTCAGCTCCTCCGTGCTGGGGTCCGCCACCCGGGCCACCCGGCCCGCGTGGCTCTCCACCATCGCCTCGAACGTCTGCCGCGCCGTCCTGCCGTTGCCGAACGAGGGGCCCCGGTCCATGCCCGTGAAGTACTTCAGCAGGGCCTCCCGGGTGCCCTCGCCGAGGTCGTACTCGTGGTCGCGCGCCTGCTGCTCCACGATGCTCAGCAGCTCCTCCGGGGAGTAGTCGCCGAACGCGATGGTGCGCGAGAAGCGGGAGGCCACGCCCGGGTTCACCGCCAGGAAACGTTCCATCTCGGCGGTGTACCCGGCGACGATCACCACCACCGCGTCGCGGTGGTCCTCCATCAGCTTCACCAGCGTGTCGATGGCCTCGCGGCCGAAGTCGCGGCCCGCGTCCTCGGGGGAGAGGGCGTACGCCTCGTCGATGAACAGCACGCCGCCCCGCGCCCGTTCGAACGCCTCCTGGGTGCGGATCGCCGTGGAGCCGATGTGCTCGCCCACCAGATCGACCCGGGAGACCTCGACCAGATGGCCGCTCTCCAGCACGCCGAGGGAGGCCAGGATCTGCCCGTACAGGCGGGCCACGGTCGTCTTGCCGGTGCCGGGGGAGCCCGTGAACACCAGATGGCGGCGGACCGAGGCCGCCTTCAGCCCGGCCCGCCGGCGGCGCCGGCCCACCTCGATCATGTCGATCAGCGCCCGGACCTCGCGTTTGACCGTGTCGAGGCCGACCAGTTCCTCCAGCTCGCCCAGCACCTCGTCCGCCGGGCGCGTCTCCTCCGCAGGCGCGGCGACCGGCCGCGCCTCCGACGACCCGGCCGGGGAGGAAACGGCGGGAGTGGCCCGCGTCGCGGCCTGCGCGGGCGCCGTGTCCGTCGCCCGCGGCTCGGCCGGCTTCGCGTCCGCCGTCTTCAGCCGCACATCGGCGCCGGGCGCGCCGGTGTCGTCGCTGTGGCAGTCGGTCAGCAGCGGGCTGTCCTCGGCGAAGACATAACCACCGCGCGAACACCGCTCGGTGCGGCAGCGGTTCAGCTCGCTGCGGCAGCCGTCGATGATGTGGAAGCCGTACCCTTGCGAGTCGGCGACCCGGGTCCGGGTGAACCGGCCGCGTCCGCCCGCCGACACGTAGACCCCCGCCTCGGTCGGCGAGGTCACCGTGCAGTCGGCCACCTCCGGGTCCGCGTCCTTGGTGACGATGAAGCCCGTCCTGGCCCCGTCGATCGCGCAGCCGGTCACCGAGCCGCCGCTGCCCGCGTCCCGGAACCACGCCCCGGTGCCCACCCGCATGATCCGCGCCGCGTCGATACGGGCGGTCGCGCCGTCGCTGACCGAGACCGCCGAGCCGCGCACGTCCTCGATCCGGCTGTCCACCACGTCCGCCCGCGACCCGGCGTCCAGCACGAACAGCGCGTCGGCCACATGGTGCACGCGGCAGGACTCCAGCACCGCCGTGGCGCCGTCGCTCACCCAGACCGCCGGATAGTCCCCGGCCGACTGGTGGATCTCGCAGTCGTGCGCGTCGGCGTGCGTGCCCGGGTCCCACACCGACATGCCGTTGCGGCCGAAGCCGCTGACCGACGTGCGCACCAGCGTCAGGACCGAACGCGACCGCAGGTCCAGGGCGTTCTCCGGGACGTCGGAGACGCTGCTGTCGGTCAGCGTCAGCACCGCCTCCGTGTCGAGCGTGATGCCGTCCCCGGTGGTGGTGCCGACCCGGCAGTCGGTGAGGTGCGCGGTGGCGCGCTCGGCCAGCCGCACGCCGGTGCCGTTGATGTCCTGGATGCCGCACTCCACCGCGTCCACCGCGCTGCCGTCCCCGCTGACCGACAGCCCGGCGCCGCCGCTGCGGCGCACGCGGCAGCGCTCCAGCCGCAGATGCGCCGGGCCGTGGACGCTGATGCCCGGCCGGCCCGACTCCATCACCCGGCACTCCTCGAACAGCGCGCCGGAACTGTCCCCGACGCTGATGCCGGTGCCGGTCGCGTTGCTCACCGCGCACCGGCGGACGGTCGGCCGGGCGCCGCCGCGCACCTCGATGCCGGCCGAGGACGAGGTGTGCACCTGGAGGGAGGACAGCTCGGGCGTGCCGCCCTCGATCAGCACGGCGGGGACGCCGGTGTCCTGTCCCTCGACACGCAGATGCGCGACCGTGGCCGAGGCGCGGACGGTCAGCGGGACGCCGTCCACCGGCGCGATCCGGGCCTCGCCGTCCCGGCCCTCGCCGGGACCGCGCAGCGTGACGGCCAGCTCGACGACGAGGTTCTCGCGGTAGGTTCCCGGGCCGAGGGTCAGCACGTCGCCGTCCTCGGCGGCGGCCAGGGCCTCGGTGACCGTGCCGTAGACGGCCGTCCGGCGCCGCCAGCGCGCCGTTCCGGAGTGCGTCACCTGGACCGAGCCCTTAGACATGGAACCGATGTGCCCCAACCTCGTGCGACGACTGACCTGTTGACATGGTGACCCAGTGAGCCGGACTGCCCGACGGCCGCGCTGCCGCGCCGACTTGGCTGCTCAACGGTAGCGCGCCCCGGGCCGATGGAATGACTGGTTCGATCTTCACCCGCGTGCGCCGTCCGTGTGCCCCCGCGCCCCCGTCCATGCCTCCGAACGCCCCCCAGCCTACGCGGTCACCCACGGTGCGTAACGGGGCACGGTGGGTGGCGCTTTCGCAGGAACGTTTACGCGCAATACCCACGAGGACGCGGCGAGAATCCCCGGATTCCCCCACTTTCGAGTGATTGCCTGCCCTCTGCGGCACCCTCTAGCTTCTTCCGCGGGATCCCCCTAATGGCCTATTTCCGACCGCAGATTGGCGGGTGTCCGGCATGACGACTTCTCCCGAGACCGCTCCGGGAAACGAGACGGCGCACGCCCGGCTGAGCCTCGATACGACGGCCGCCCGGAATCTGGCGACGACCACCAAGACCCCGCCGCAGATGCAGGGCATCACCTCGCGGTGGTTGCTCAAAGTGCTTCCGTGGGTACAGGTTTCCGGCGGCACCTTCCGGGTCAACCGCAGGCTCACCCACACCGTGGGAAACGGGCGGGTCGAATTCGTCGCGACCGGTTCCGAAGTGCGGGTCATCCCCGCCGAGCTGGGAGAGCTTCCCGCGCTGGCCGGGTTCTCCGACGCCGACGCGCTCCAGGAGCTGGCCGCGGCCTGCCGGCAGCGGGACTTCGCCCCCGGCGACGTCATCGTGGAGGCCGGCACCCCGGCCGACCGGGTCGTGCTGATCGCCCACGGCAAGCTCGCCCGGCGCGGCGCCGGCCGGTACGACACCGAGACCGACCACGGGGTGCTCGCCGACGGGGACTTCTACGGCGCCGGAGTGCTCGCCGACGAGGACCCCGGCACCTGGGAGCACAGCCTGCGGGCGCTCACCAGCGGCACCGTCCTCACCCTCGCCCGCGCCGACGTCGAGGCCCTCGTGGACCGTTCACCGGCCCTGGCCGAGCACCTGGCGGCGTTCCGCGACGCGGCGCCCGGCCGTAGCAACGCGCACGGCGAGTCCGCCATCGACCTGGCGTCGGGCCACACCGGTGAGCCGGTGCTGCCGGGGACCTTCGTGGACTACGAACCGGCGCCGCGCGAATACGAGTTGAGCGTCGCCCAGACCGTGCTGCGGGTCCACACCCGGGTCGCCGACCTCTACAGCGAGCCGATGAACCAGGTCGAGGAGCAACTGCGCCTGACCATCGAGGCGCTGCGCGAGCGGCAGGAGCACGAACTCGTCAACAACCGTGAGTTCGGCCTGCTCCACAACGCCGACCTGCGCCAGCGCATCCGCACCCTGCCTCTTATACCCATCCTCCCCCCCCGCTGCACACGAGAGTCTAGATCTCGGTGGGCGGCCGCTCTCTTTAACAGGATTCGCTTATCGGTTATACCGTTATCCAGATGGCCACTGAACGATA
>NZ_LN929893.1:102077-108984 GCF_001493375.1 Streptomyces specialis | reverse complement strand
TTTGTTCCACTGGACGTAAGTCGTCTGTGTCGTCAGTGTCCCATGCGTCGCCAGCTCCCGGTGTGTATCATAGTCAGACCCGTTACCTGCTGGCGCACCCCCGCGCCATCGCGGCCATCGGTCGCGCGTGCAACGCCCGCGGTGTCCATCCCGGCCACACGGAGATCGACGGCGTCCGCCTGCACGCCTGGCGCGGCATCCCCATCCTGCCCTGCGACAAGATCCCCGTGGCCGCCGACAACACCACCTCGGTGCTCGCCATGCGCACCGGCCAGGACGACCAGGGTGTCGTCGGCCTCCGTCAGACCGGCATCCCCGAGGAGTACGAACCCGGCCTCAACGTCCGCTTCATGGGCATCAACGAGCAGGCCGTGATCTCCTACCTGGTCAGCACCTACTTCTCGGCGGCCGTCCTCGTCCCCGACGCCCTCGGCATCCTGGAGGACGTGGAGATCTGACCGCCGCGACCTCCCGGCCGCCCCGCCTAGTAACCCGCCCCCTGCTCCTGCTGCCAGTAGCCGGGGGACGGGTACTGGTGCTGAGGGGCGGCCGGCTGCGTCTGGGGCTGCACCTGCGTGGGCGCCGGGTAGGGGGTCTGGCCCGGTGCCTGGCCCTGGTACCCGCCCGGCATCGGGCGCGGCGGCATCGGCCGGGGCGCGGCCGGGCGCATCTGCTGCGGCACGGGCGCCTGCGGGGCCTGCGGTCCCGGATAGGGCCGCGGCGCGGTCGCCTGCTGCGGGAAGTGCGGCGCGGGACCCTGGGGGTTCGCGCCGGGGAACTGCTGCCGTGCCGGTGCCGCCTGGTAGCCGGCGTAACCGGGCTGCTGGGCCTGCGGGAACGCGGGCTGCGGTTGCGGCTGCGACGGGCCGGAGGGCAGCGCGGGCAGGGCCGGAAGCGCGGGCTGCGGCGCGGGGGCGGACTGGTACGACAGCGAGTCGTAGGCGGCTGGGACCCGGATCGGCGCGATCTGCGGGGTTCCCCGCTCGGCCACCAGCCTGTCGTAGATCGGGGTGTCAGCGAACGGCGGCGACGAGTAGGCACTGCCGTAGGGGCGCGGGGACGTCATGGCCCATAAGGTAAGCCCACGATGTGGTTGTTGGGGAGACCGATCAGAAGGTCATTTCCGTGGCACCGTGGGCGTCGGGTGCCCAATTCGAAAGAATTCCGGAGAAATGGTCGATCGTCCTCCCGGTGATGTTGTATCAGGGGCCTGACCGGACGGACTTCGGCGGGGATGGCATAGTGGGCGATGTCCGCGAAACAGGCGGTGTGACGACGGCCGCCCCACGGAGGAACCCACGATGCTCAAAGGCTCGAATGTCCCGGTGCCCGCCCGGTCGGTCCGCGTCGAGATCGGCTGGAACACGGCCGCGGGAGTGCCGGACGTGGACGCCTCGGCGCTCCTGCTCGTGGGCGGGAGGGTCAGGTCCGACGGGGACTTCGTCTTCTACAACCAGCCCCGGCACGCCTCCGGCGCCGTGCGGTACGAGGGCAAGCAGCCGCAGGGCGGCGCCGTCGCCGACCGCCTGACCGTCGACCTGGCCGCCGTCGAGCCGGGCGTGGAGACCGTGGTCCTGGCCGCCTCCGCCGACGGCGGCACCTTCGGACAGGTTCCCGGGCTGCACGTGCGCCTGACCGATGCCGACAGCGGGGTCGAGGTCGCCCGCTTCAACAGCGAGGACGCCAGCACCGAGACCGCGTTCGTGCTGGGCGAGCTGTACCGGCGGCAGGGGGCCTGGAAGTTCCGCGCGGTGGGCCAGGGGTACGACTCCGGGCTGGCCGGTCTCGCCACCGACTTCGGGATCAGCGTGGACGAGGAGCCGCCGCCCGCGCCCGCCGCCCCCCCCCCCCCCCCCCCCGCCCCCCCCCCGCCCCCCCCCCCCCCCCCCCCACGCCCGCCGCCCGCCCCTGCGGCGCCCACGCCGCCCGGCACCCCGGCGTACCCGCCGCCCGCCGCCCCGGCCGCCCCGGCTCCCGCGCCCGGCGGCCCCGTGCGGCTGAGCAAGATCACGCTCACCAAGGAGTCCCCGCAGATCTCCCTGGCGAAGCAGGGCGCCACCTCCGGCCGCATGCGGGTCAACCTCAACTGGCAGGAGACCTCGGCCCAGAAGCAGGGCGGCTCCGGCTGGCGGGAACGGCTGGCCAAGGCCGTCTCCGGCGGCCTCGACCTGGACCTGTGCGCCCTGTTCGAGCTGTCGGACGGCCGCAAGGGCGTCGTCCAGGCGCTGGGCAACGCGTTCGGCTCCCTGCACCAGCCGCCCTACATCCACCTCGACGGCGACGACCGCACCGGCGCCGTCGCCCAGGGCGAGAACCTCACGGTCAACCTCGACCACACCCGCGACCTGAAGCGCGTCGTCATCTTCGTGACGATCTACTCGGGCGCCAGCAGCTTCCAGGACATCAGCGCGGTCGTCACCCTCACCCCCGAGCAGGGCGCGCCGATCGAGTTCTTCCTCGACGAGTGCACCGTGCCCTCCCCGGTCTGTGTCCTGGCGACCCTCACCAACCAGGGCGGCGAGCTGGTCGTCAACCGCGAGGCCCGGTACCTCATCCCGGACCGCGGCGTGAGCCCGCAGCGGACCGTCGACCACGCGTACGGCTTCGGCATGCAGTGGACCCCGGGCCGCAAATGAGGATCGCGCTGGTCGACTCGGGCCTCGGGCTGCTGGCCGCCGCCGCTGCGGTCCGGCGGCTGCGGCCCGACGCCTCCCTCGTCCTGTCGTCCGACCCGGACGGCATGCCCTGGGGCCCGCGCTCCCCGGAGGAGATCGCCGCCCGGGCGCTGGAGTGCGCCCGCGCCGCCGCCGCCGAGCGGCCCGACGCGCTGATCGTCGCCTGCAACACCGCCTCGGTGCACGCGCTGCCCACGCTCCGCGCCGCACTGGAGCCGGAGGTGCCGGTGATCGGCACGGTCCCGGCCGTCAAGCCGGCCGCCGCGTCCGGGACGCCGTTCGCCGTCTGGGCCACCCCGGCCACCACCGGCAGCCCGTACCAGCGGGGGCTGATCGAGGAGTTCGGCGCCGGGGCGCGGGCCGTGCCGGTGCCCTGTCACGGGCTCGCCGCCGCCGTGGAGCGCGCCGACGAGGCCGCCGTCGACGCGGCGGTCAAGGCGGCGGGCGACCTCACCCCGCCCGACACCGCCGCCGTGGTCCTCGGCTGCACGCACTACGAGCTGGTCGCCGCCCGGATCCGCGCCCACCTGGTCCAGGTGACGGGCGGCCCCGTCACGCTCCACGGCTCGGCCGACGCCGTCGCCGCCCAGGCGCTGCGCCGCATCGGCGCGACCGCCGACCCGGCGGCGCCCGCCACCGGGAGGCTGACGGTCTTCGCCAACGGCCGCCCGGCCGCCCTGCCCGACGCCGCCCTCTCCTACGCCGAGGGCCGTTTCCTGACGGCCGGGGCCGCGTAGCCCGCCGCCGTGGCCGTTCCCGACTTCATCCGCGACCTGCGCGGCAGCATCGGCCCCCGGCTGCTCTTCCTGCCGGGCGTCAGCGCGGTCGTCCTCGACGCCGACGGCCGCGCCCTGCTCAACCGCCGGGTCGACGACGGTCGCTGGTCGATCATCGGCGGCATCCCCGAGCCGGGCGAGCAGCCCGCCGACACCGCCGTCCGGGAGGTCTTCGAGGAGACGGCGGTGCGCTGCGTGCCCGACCGCCTGCTGCTCGTGCAGACCATGGACCCGGTGCGGTACCCCAACGGCGACCAGTGCCAGTTCCTCGACGTCTGTCTGCGCTGTCGCGCGGTCGGCGGTGAGGCGCGGGTCAACGACGACGAGTCCCTCGACGTCGGCTGGTTCCCCCTCGACGCGCGGCCCGCGCTGCCGGAGGCGGCCCTCGCCAGGATCGGGCTCGCGACCGCCGACCGGCCCGCCGCCTGGTTCCAGCCCGCCGCCCCGGCCCCGCCGGACTGACCACCCCGCCGGGGCGCGTCAGTTTTGTTTTTGTCAAAGAAGAAGCCGGCATCCGATATTTCTTCCTGTCTCGGGGGCTCGGAGAGGTGTAGAAGAGCCGGCGGCCGGGGCGCGTCAGAGCTTGCGGAAGCGGTACGCGTCCTCGGCCGCCGCCACGACGGACGCCAGGTCCGCGCCCGCCGACGCGCCGACCAGCGCCGCCACCGCGCCCTCCACGACCGGCGCGTCCGCCAGACGTGTGTCGCGCGGCAGCTCACCGTCCTCCGCCAGCATCGCCCGCACCGTGAGGACCGCGCTGCCCAGGTCCGCCACGACCACCACCCCGGCGCCCCGGTCCGCGCGGCGGACCGCGTCCGCGATCAGCTCGGAGCTGGTGCCCAGATCCCCGTCGGGCGTGCCGCCCGCGGCCGTCACGGGCGCCGTCTCCCCGCCGCCGGCCAGGGCCACCGCCAGGCGGGCCACGGACTCCGCGACCTCCCTGCTGTGGGAGACCAGCACGACCCCCACCAGCGCCCGGTCAGCCATCGGACACGCCTCCGGCCGCCGCCTCGGCCGCCGCCACCCGGGCCAGCGCGCCGAAGAGCAGCGCCGCCGACGCCGCGCCCGGGTCCATGTGCCCGACGCTGCGCTCGCCCAGGTAACTCGCCCGGCCCTTGCGCGCCCGCAGCGGCACGGTGTCCGCCGCGCCCCGCGCCGCCGCCGCCCCGGCCGCCGCGTAGTCCGGCAGCGCCTCGACCGCCGGGCGCACCGCGTCCAGCATCGTCTTGTCGCCGGGCGCGGCGCCGCCGAGCTGCGCCACCGCGTCCGCGCCGCCCCGCAGCGCGTCCCGCAGCTCGGTGTCCGCCACCCGTTCCGCGTCGCCCAGCGCCTTGCCCGCGCGCCGCAGCAGCGTCCCGTACAGCGGACCGGAGGCGCCGCCCACGGTCGATACCAGCGTCCGCCCGGCCAGCAGCAGCACCGCGCCGGGCGTGGTGCGGGGCTCCTTCTCCAGCGCGGCGACGACCGCGAGGGCGCCCCGGCGCATGTTGTTGCCGTGGTCGGCGTCGCCGATGGCCGAGTCCAGCTCCGTCAGCCGGTCCGCGTCCCGCTCGACGGCCCGCGCCGCCTCGGTGAGCCAGCGCCGGACGAAACCGGCGTCCCTGTGCGCCACCCGTGCTCCTCTCAGCGGCCCCACCGCAGCCCCGGCGTGCTCACCGGCGCGTCCCACAGCCGCAGCAGCTCCTCGTCCACCTGGCACAGCGTCACCGAAGCGCCCGCCATGTCGAGCGACGTCACGTAGTTGCCGACGAGCGTACGCGCCACCGCGATCCGCCGCTCGCGCAGCACGCGCCGCACCTCGGCGTTGAGGCCGTACAGCTCCAGCAGCGGGGTGCCGCCCATGCCGTTGACGAGGAGCAGCAGCGGGGCGTCCGGCCGCAGGTCGTCCAGCAGCACGTCCAGCGCGTAGTCGGCGAACTCGCCGGACGTCATGATCCGGCGCCGCTCCCGCCCCGGCTCGCCGTGGATGCCGATGCCCAGCTCCAGCTCGCCGGGCGGCAGGTCGAACGTCGGGCTGCCCTTGGCGGGGGTGGTCGGCGCGGCGAGGGCGACGCCGAAGCTGCGCGAGGAGTCCGCCACGCGCTGCGCGATCTCCGCGACCCGCGCCAGTGGCGCGCCCTCCTCGGCGGCGGCCCCGGCCATCTTCTCGACGAACAGCGTCCCGCCGGTGCCGCGCCGCCCGGCCGTGTGGAGGCTGTCGGTGACCGCGACGTCGTCCTGGACCAGCACCCGCGCCACCTCGATGCCCTCGTCGGCGGCGAGTTCGGTGGCCATGTCGAAGTTGAGCACGTCGCCGGTGTAGTTCTTCACGATGAACAGCACCCCGGCGCCGCTGTCGACCGCCGCCGCGGCCCGGACCATCTGGTCCGGAACGGGCGAGGTGAACACCTCCCCGGGGCAGGCGGCGTCGAGCATCCCCGGCCCGACGAACCCGCCGTGCAGCGGCTCGTGCCCGGAGCCGCCGCCCGAGACCAGCCCCACCTTCCCGGCGACGGGCGCGTCCCGCCGCACGATCACCCGGTTCTCGGCGTCCACCACCAGCTCGGGATGCGCGTCGGCCATCCCCCGCAGCGCGTCGGCGACGACCCGCTCCGGCACGTTGATCAGCATCTTCACAGCGGCTGTCCTCCTGAATACGGCTCGCTTCTCCGGTCTCCGGGCGAGGGTGCGGGTTGTGTGGGATGTGCGGTCGGGTGGCCCGGCGCCCGTCGCTCGCGGTGAACTACGGCTCGCTTCTCCGGGTCTCCGGGCGAGGGTGCGGGTTGTGTGGGATGTGCGGTCGGGTGGCCCGGCGCCCGTCGCTCGCGGTGATCTACGGCTCGCTTCTCCGGTCTCCGGGCGAGGGAAGGAGGTGCGCGGGTCGGTGGCCCGGCACCCGTGGGATCAGCGTACGGACCCGGTCGCGGATCGACAGCTCCGCGCGAGGCCGCGCGTTAGGGTCGGGCGGCAGTGGGTGCGGCGCGGAGCCGGATCCGTTCGCGCAAGGGAGTCGTGGGATGGCTGTTCGCCGTGTCGTGCCCAACATCCGGTCGCGGGCCCCGGGGGAGAGCCGGGAGTTCTACGGGCTGCTGGGGTTCGAGGAGGTCATGGACCACGGCTGGATCGTGACGCTCGCCTCCCCGACCGCCCCGGCGGCGCAGGTCAGCGTCATGACCGGTGACGCGACGGCGCCGGTCACGCCCGATCTGAGCGTGGAGGTGGACGACGTGGACGCCGCCTACGCGGTCATGCGGGCGCGCGGCGCGGAGATCGTGCACCCGCTGCGGGACGAGGAGTGGGGCGTGCGGCGGTTCTTCGTCCGTGACCCCGACGGCCGCGTGGTGAACGTGCTGGCCCACCGCTGAGCCCTCCCCGTACCCGCCTTGCTCTTCTACCCCTCCGACGCTTCCCACCACGAGGGTAGTGGACATCGCGAGTGTACGCGCTGCAGCGCAGACATAAACACAGCCAAGGACG
>NZ_LN929893.1:95332-101876 GCF_001493375.1 Streptomyces specialis | reverse complement strand
GGTCGGGCGGTGGCCGCAGGGGGACGCGGGCGGCCGGGCGGTAGCCGCCGCGTTTGGTGCCGGGGCGGCGGATGAGGCGTGGCCGCGCCGCCGGTTCCGGATCGGGCGCGGCGTCCGGCCGGTCCGCCGGTTCGCCGTCCGGCAGGTCGTCGGGGCGGGTGTCCGGTGTGTCCGTCATCCCCATATCACCTCGATGTAAGCGATCTGGTCCCATCCGATGAGCAGCCCGACGCCCCGCATCCTGGGCCGGCCGTCCGGCTCCCGCAGGGGGTCGCCGGTGCCCGCTTCCAGCCACGCGGTGTCCGCCAGGTAGAGGTCGCGCTCCTGGCCGTACCCGGCGGCGTAGGCGCCGAGGCGGTCGTCGGGTGTGGTGTAGCTGCCGAACACCCAGCACTCTTCCCCGGGTTCGGTCTCCTTGAGCCGGATGCGGAGCCAGGCGGGCCGGCGGCTGGAGAACACGTGGTCCCAGGCGCGCGGCGCGGGTGCCCCTCCGGTCACCAGGCGGGACCACGCGTCGCCGCGGCGGGTGGCCAGCGCGACGATCCGCCCGGCGGCGGTGGGCAGCGCCGTGTAGGCCAGCACCGCCGGCCACAGCCACCAGGAGGCGTGGCCCTCGGCGAGGCGTCCGGTGACGATCTGTTCGCGGTAGAACCACCAGGTCACCGGGGCGAGCAGGGCGTGGAAGACCGCCGAACTGCCCGTGAACCGCAGCAGCCGGTCGGCGGCGGACAACCCCCAGTCGCCGAGCGTGCGTTCGAAGTCCCAGGTGTACAGGGCGCCGGGCAGCATGAAGACGAGCGCCACGACGAGCGCCTGGAACGTGCTGATCACCGGGTCACCCACCGGTGTGGAAGAAGGCGGACCAGGCCAGGGGGCTGGCGTCCTGACGCTGGTCCGGCCACTGCGCGCGCCCGGCCGGATCGAGGTCCGGCGGCGGCGCGAACGCCGGGGCCATGGGCAGCGCGGCGTGCTTCTCGGCGTTGGTGGCGTCCCGGAACCAGAGCTGGGCGCGGCGCAGCGCCTCGGCGACCGGCAGCCGCTCGCGTCGCCAGTGCTCGTAGAAGCGGGCCATCAGCGCCATGGTGGCCGCGCTGGGCACCTCCCACAGCGAGGCGACCACACCGGCGGCGCCGGCCTGGAGCACCGCGGTGGCCAGGCTGACGGCCTCGTCCGGGAGCGCGTCACCGACCATGCCGGTGCGGCACGCGGAGAGCGTCACCAGCCGGCTGCGGAACCCCGGCGCGGCCAGCAGGTCCCGGGCGGTGATCCGCTCGTCGCGGGCCATCACGAGACCGCCGTCGAGCGGGCGGGCCGGGTCGAAGTCCGCGTGGCAGGCGAAGTGGTGCACCTCGGCCTCGGTCAGCAGGCCCGCCACCCGGTCGCGGTCGGCCGCCGGGCCGGCGAGCACCCCGGCGATCCGCCCGGCGAACCAGCAGCACACGGCCGCCACCTCGTCCTCGGCGTCGGGCAGCGGCTCCCGGTCGACCGGGGCGGGGTCGGCGACCGCAAGGACGCGTGACGTGTCGTCCGGCAGGTCCTGGCAGCGGTCCAGCGAGACGGCCAGGGAACGGAGGGTCGGCGCGTAGCGGACCGCCAACCGGTCCAGCACATGGCGCCGGCCGGTGGGCGCTTGCGGATCGTTCCAGCCGGCGGCGTGCAGCGGGACCAGGGCGAGACCGCCCGTGGGGATCAGCACGGCTTCCCGGTGTCCGCGCAGCGCCGCCGTGACCGGCTCCATGACGCGCGTCCACAGCTCGCGCGAGAGCGCGTCGCACGCCTGCTCGGCCCGCTCGATGTCCTCCTCGTCCTCCGGCTCGGTCTCGGCCGCGCGCAGCCAGTCCGCGGCGACCCGCCGTTCCCACGCGCGGTCCAGCAGCGGCAGGTCCACGCGGACCACGGAGGCGGGCGCGTCCGGGGTCAGCAGCAGGGCGACACCGCCCAGGTCGGTGGCGCTCAGGTAGACGACCGGGCACCCGGCACGCCGGACGACGGCGGCGAGCGTGTCGAACGTGGGCGCGCGCAGGAAGTCCCGGTAGCCGGGCACCGCCCTGATCCGTTCGACGACCAGGGCCCAGTCCCGGCGGGCATCCTCCAGCGCGCGCACCCGCGCGTCCGGCCGTTCCCGCGGCGCGGTGGTGTCCGGGCCGGGGGAGCGTCCCAGCTCGGCGCGCTCCAGGTCGCTCAGCCGGTCCGCGGCGGCCCGGTACTCGGCCGCCAGGCCGCTGTCGCCGAGCCCGTCCAGGCCGGTCCGGCCGCGTTCCAGGGACTCCGACAGCATCAGCGCCCGCCCGGCCTCCAGGGTGACCACGGCCTGCCGCAGATCCTCCGGGTCGCCGGACCGGGAGAGCGCGAACGCGCCCCGGCCGCTCGCGTCGGTCGCGGACGTGATCGTCCACTCCTTGTGCTCGCGCAGCAGTTGCGCGCCGACCAGCCGGTGCAGCGACTCGGTGGCCCGCCGGTAGGCGTCCGCCGCGCCCGCCATGCCGGACCGGTAGGCCCGTTCCGGGTCGGTGAAGAACTCGCCGGGCGCGATGCCGCTCGCGCCCTTCCCGGCCGCGTTCCGGCAGGTCTCCCACTCGGTCTCGCCCCACACCCAGGCCAGGTCGAAGGCGTCCTTCGGCGCCCGGTCGGCCAGCGCGCGCAGCGCTGCGCGCAGCTCGTCCCGGGCCGCGCGGAGCTTCCGGGCGTCCTGGGCGACCGAGGCGCGCATCACCCGCATCACGGCCAGCCCGCCGGCGGGCGCGGCCGAGTCCGGCCGTTCGCGGACCAGCGCCTCCCGCACCCGGTCGGCCGCGTCGAAGTCGGCCAGGGAGCCGTCCCGCAACCCGCGCGCGGTCAGCGCGTCGGCCAGCAGGGGGCGCAGGTTGTCCCGCGTGCCCGGGTCGTCCCCGGCCGCGTCGAGGGCGTGCCGCAGGTGCTCGACGGCCTGGTCGAGGACACCGGGGTACGCGGCGTGGTCGGTGTTGTGCAGGGCCAGCAGGCAGCGGCCGAGCAGGCCCCGGGCCGTGGGCGAGGGCGCCGCGTCGTGCGCCTGCCGGGTCAGGTCGAGCGCGGAGTCCAGCTCGCCCAGCGCCCGGGGGCGGTCGGAACGCAGCAGCGCCTCGTGCCGGTGGTAGTGGAGGAAGCCGACGTTGTACAGGTGGACCGGCCGGCGGCTGTCCCCGGGCGTCAGCGAGTCCAGCGCCGCCCGGCCGGCCAGCACGGCCCGGTCCAGGTCGTACAGGGTGCCGGTCTCCTCGTACCGGCGGAGGGCCAGCGCGGCCTCGGCGCTCAGCACGTGCGGCCGGGCGTGGGAGGCGTGGGTCTCCGTCGCCGCGCGGGGCTCCTCGGCCAGCTCCCTGACGCGCCGCTCGTCGGCCGGGTCGCGGCGCAGCGCGTAACGGACGCGCAGCGCCTCGATCAGGTTCGCGCGCAGGGTGACCGGCAGGTTGGCCG
The DNA here is from genome assembly GCF_001493375.1 of Streptomyces specialis. Classification (GTDB taxonomy): domain Bacteria; phylum Actinomycetota; class Actinomycetes; order Streptomycetales; family Streptomycetaceae; genus Streptomyces; species Streptomyces specialis. The sequence goes on along the minus strand of NZ_LN929893.1, from coordinate 98,441 downwards.
CCAGGATGCCGGGCGGTGAGGCGGCGAGCTCCCGCTCGACCTGTTCCAGCAGGGCGATCCCCTCGTCCAGGTCGGCCTCCGGGGAGTCGAAGTCCCGGAACCGGCAGCACAGGGCCATGCCCAGGTTGAGGCGGTACGTCGGCCGCACGGGTATCCCGGCCGGGAGCAGGCGCAGTGCCTCCCGCAGGTGGGTGATGGCCTCCTCCAGCCGGTCGCGCCCGCCACCGGTCTCGTACTCGGCGAAGGCGAGCGCGCCCAGCGTCCCGCGGGCCAGGGCGTACTCGACGGAGCCGGGGGCGAGTCCCGCCACGGCCCCCGCCACCAGCGTCCGTCCCTCGGCCAGGTCCCCGGGCCGGCGGCGCCGGAACAGCAGGACGCCCAGGGACATCGCGGTCATCCCGGCGTCCTCGGAACGGGGTATCAGGCGGCGCGCCTCGCGCATCAGGTCGATCGCCCGGTCCAGGTCCTCCCCGGCGCCGTTCTCCAGGTGGCGCCGGTGGAGGCTGGACGAGAGGTTGAGCAGGGCGATCAACCGTTCCTCGCCGCCGCGCGCGGCGGCCAGCGCGGCCTCGTCGGCGCGCACCGTCTCCTCGACGCGTTCCGGTGGGATCATCTGGCTGTCGGGCCGGAACTGATAGTCACTCATGCCGACCCCGCCCCCTGTGCCGACGTCACCGATCAGCCCTCCCCTGGAGCCGGCGGGCGGGGCGCCGCGCCGGCGCCGGGGGGGGGGGGGGGGGGGGCTGGCTCTTTTACACCTCTCTCGTCGTTAGCTGAGGCGGCTCGACGTGGCGGCCCCGCACGTCACCGCCCTGCCCTCCGCCCGCACGGTCAGGGGGGTGAAAGCGACGGCCCCCGGCGAGGGCGCGGTCCGCCCCCCCCGGGGGCGGCGGGGCGGGGCCGACCGGGGCGGGGGGCGGGGGCGCAGCAGCCGCCGCCGCTGTCGGCGCCCGCCTCGTCGGACAGACCGGCGCCGCCGCACACGCCGGTCTCGGGCAGGGTCAACTCCACGCGACGCGCCGCCTCGTGGTCACCCGCCAGCGCGGCGGCGATCGAGCGGACCTGCTCGTGTCCGGTCATCGCGAGGAACGTCGGGGCGCGGCCGTAGGACTTCATCCCGGCCAGGAACAGCCCCTCCTCGGGGTGGGACAGCTCCGTGACGCCGTGGGGGCGGACCGTGCCGCAGGAGTGGACGTTGGGGTCGATCGACGGCGCCAGCGCGACGGGGGCGGAGAGCCGCTCGTCCAGGCCGAGGCGGACCTCGGAGAGGAACGACAGGTCGGGGCGCAGCCCCGTCAGCGCGATCACCTCGTCGACCGGCCCGGTGCGGCGGCCGTCGTCCGCCACCAGGACGAGCCGCTCGCCGTCGCGCTCCACGGCGGCGGTGCGGAACCCGTGGACGGCGGAGGCGTGCCCCGCCTCGACCGCCGCCCGGGCGCGCAGGCCCAGGGCGCCGCGGGCGGGCAACTGGTCGGCCTCGCCGCCGCCGAAGGTGTCCTCGCCGAGGCCCCGGCGCAGGACCCACACCGCGTGCGTGCCGCTCTCCTCGCGGGCCAGGTCCGCCAGCCCGGCGAGCGCGGTGAAGGCGGAGGCGCCGGAGCCGACGACGGCGGTGCGCTTCCCGGCGTAACGGGCGCGGACGGCCGGGTCGTCCAGGTCCGGCACGCGGTAGGCGATCCGGTCGGCCGCCGCGCTCTCGCCCGCCGCCGGGTAGCCGTCGGCGCCCAGCGGGCCGGGCCCGGCCCAGGTGCCGGAGGCGTCGATCACGGCGCGGGCGGTGACGCGTTCGCCGGTGGCGAGGTGGACGGTGAACGGCCGGCTGTCGCGGCCGGCGTCGACCACGCGGTCGCGGCCGGCGCGGGCCACCCCGGTCACGCGGGCGCCGTACCGCACCCGGTCGCCGAGGGCGTCGGCCAGGGGCTGGAGATACCGCTCGGCCCACTCGGCCCCGGTGGGGTAGGCACCCGCCTCCGGCCTGACCCAGCCGGTGGGGGCCAGGAGCTTCGCGGCGGCCGGATCGATCAGCTCCGCCCAGGTCGAGAACAGGCGGACATGCCCCCATTCCCGCACGGCGGACCCGGCGGCGGGGCCCGCTTCGAGCACGAGCGGGGTGATGCCGCGCCCGGCGAGGTGGGCGGCGGCGGCCAGTCCGACGGGGCCCGCGCCGATGACGGCGACGGGCGGGCGGGTGGTTTCCGACATGAAGGGCTCCTTCGCTCCGCGTCTCCGCTGAGGTCTCGTTGGATCGATATCCATCGATGCAGGGAACCTTGCCATCGGTATCGACAGACGTCAACATAGACGCATGTCGAATACGAGACCGGTGGAGCTGCCGCTGCTCCCCTCCGGGGACACGGACCAACGGGACACGGTGCCGTGCTGTCCGCCGCTGACCTCGGGGGAGTTGTCGCGGGCGGACGCGGAGCGGATGGCCGTGATGTTCAAGGCGCTGGGCGATCCGGTGCGCCTGCGGCTGTTCTCGAAAATCGCCGCCCACCCGGGCGGCGAGGCGTGCGTGTGCGACATCCAGGACGTCGGGGTCTCCCAGCCCACCGTCAGCCACCACTTGAAGAAGCTGCGCGAGGCGGGCCTGCTGACCTCCGAGCGGCGCGGCACCTGGGTCTACTACGCGGTCGCGCCCTCCGTCGTCGCCGCGATGGCCGCCATGCTCGACCTGCGCGACGCCTGACCCGCGCGGGGTCCTTCGCCGTACGGGCCGCTGAGCCCCGGATGCCTCGCGCGCCCTGCCCGGGGGAGCGGCGCGGCGCCACCCCGGCCGGATGGATCCGGCCGTCTCATGGGCACGTCGAATGCCCTCGAACCGGCGCCGCGACCGCCCTGGCGACGGCGCCCGGCCGTCCGGTCGGCCGCCGCCAGGCCGCCGGCCGCGCTGCCGCCCCGCCGGGCAGGGCTGCCTGCAACGTGCCCTGACCGCCGCGCTGTTGCGCCGCATGGGCGGCTCCTGGCCCACCCGGTGCACCGGGGTGCGCGTCGCGCCGTTCCGGGCCCACGTCTGGGGCGAGGTGGACGGCGTGCCCGTCGGGGAACCCGCGCCACCCGGCTACCGCACCCCGACCCTCACCGTTCCCCGGCGCCCGGACGCGGCCGG
>NZ_LN929893.1:55940-94171 GCF_001493375.1 Streptomyces specialis | reverse complement strand
CCGGGCAGGGCTGCCTGCAACGTGCCCTGACCGCCGCGCTGTTGCGCCGCATGGGCGGCTCCTGGCCCACCTGGTGCACCGGGGTGCGCGTCGCGCCGTTCCGGGCCCACGTCTGGGGCGAGGTGGACGGCGTGCCCGTCGGGGAACCCGCGCCACCCGGCTACCGCACCCCGACCCTCACCGTTCCCCGGCGCCCGGACGCGGCCGGTGAGCGGCGCGATCACCCGGGGCCGGGCTCCGGGCGGCGGCGTACCGGCGTCCCGCCACCGGAGTGGCGGGACCGCTCCGCTCACCGGCGGACCGTCACTTCCTCACCGTCGCGAGCTTGGCGTTGAGCAGCACGTTCTTCTCGCCGGGGAACTTCTGGGGCTCGAAGGTGAGATCGACTCCCTTGCGGAACATGAGGCAGTGGGTGGAGCCGCCGTGGTGGAACATCCCCAACTGGTCGCCCTTCGCGACTCTCTGGCCCTCGTAGACCGTGACGTCGCACGAGGAGACATCGGCCATGCCGACCGGGAGGGCACACATGGTGCCGATGGCCGGGTTGTCCGCCTCGATGAAGATCATCGCGCGGGTGGCCACCTGGGTGAGGTAGGGCTGGGACTTGTCCGGTGCCGCCGCGTCCTTTCCCGCGAGGTGACTCGTGGAGAAGTACGTGCCGTCCACCACCCGGGTGCCGACGATGGTTCCGTCGACCGGGCTGTGCCAGCGGTGATAGGCGTACGCGTCGAGGAACGCCTGGTAGATCGTGCCGCCCACGAATTCCTCGGCCAGCGGGTGGTGGTCGAGCATGTGCGCGACGGAGTACGGCTGCCCCTTGAGCCAGAAAAGCGCCTCGCGCTCGACGTTCGTGCTCAGCCGGAACGGCGTCGACTCGCAGGCGTTGACGATGACATCCGCGCCCTCGGCGGGGGGCCGTTTCCCGGCCCGGAAGGGTCTGGTGAAGAAGTCGTCCCACGAGGCGAAGCCCCAGTAGGGCTTGCTCGGGTCGCAGTCGAACAGGTCCTCGAAGTCGGCTCCATTGCGCTTCTTCATCTCCGCCAGGGCGCGCTCCGAGAACCACCCGGTTCCTCTGTCGGCGGTCAGCACATCCCTCGAATCGGGTGATCGGAGGAATGTGGACCAGGTGTTCAGCATCTTCTTGAAATGAGCGTTCACCTGCCTGTTCAGGAATACGGAGAGGCCGGCGTGCGTGCCCATCGGCCAGTTCAGTGCCGCGTTGAACGGGAAACCCACGACCCCGCTGTCATTCCACTGGGGGGCTCGCGTCATGAAGCGGTTGAAAAGCTGCAACAGGACGTCGACATCCTTCACCTGGGGATACTTGGTCGGTGTCTTGGTCTCGCGGTTCTGCCAGAGCATGGCCCTGAACAGCATGTAGACCTCGGGAGTGGTGTCGATGAACTGCTTGAGTTCCCGGATCACCGGGTGCAGCGGTTTCGGGCGTCTCCACCCTTCCGTCTCCTGTTCCATCTCGGTGAGGACGCCGGTCAGCCACTCACCGATGGTCTCCTGGTCCGGGAGCCAGCCACCGATGCTGAAAGGAACGTCGGTTTCCATGGTCGATCTCCTTGGTGATCCGTCCGGGGCCGGTAGGAATCCGGGTAGCGTCAGCCTCGCACGGTGACGTTGACCGCTCCACCCGAGTTCGGCCCGTTGTCCGGGCGCGGGACGTTTCCGCTCCCGGTGCCGTCAAAGGCGAATTCCGGTTTTCCCTCACCGTCCCGGGGACGCGCGGCGAATTCCGTTCAGGTGTGCGGGGGTGCCGGCGGGATGGCGGGCTGCTGCTGCGTGACGCAGTGCGCGCCGCCGCCCCGGGCGAACAGGGGGCGCGCGTCGACCGGGACGATCCGCCGCCCCGGATAGGCGTGGGCCAGGATGTCCATCGCCGTCTTGTCGGCCGGATCGCCGAACGCGCAGGCGATGACGGCGCCGTTGCAGACCACATGGTTGACATAGCTGTAGTCGACCCAGTCCCCGTCCTCGTCCTTGACGACCTCCGGCGCGGGCAGCCCGCGCACCGTGAGCCGCCGGCCCCTGGCGTCGGTCGCCGCGGCCAGTGTTTCGGCGGCGTGCCGTGACACCTCGTGGTCGGGATGGTCCTCGTGGCGCTGGTCGTGCACGAGGACCCGGCCAGGACCGGGGAACGTGGCCAGGATGTCGATGTGCCCGCGCGTGCCGAACCGCCCGTAGTCGCGGGTCAGTCCACGCGGCAGCCAGATCACCTTCTCCGCCCCGACCGTCCGCGCCAGTTCGTCCTCCACCCGTTCCCGCGTCCAGCCCGGGTTGCGGCCGGGGTCCAGCATCACGGTCTCGGTGACCAGGAACGTGCCCTCGCCGTCGGTGTGCAGCCCGCCGCCCTCGGCGACCATCCGGGTGGGCACGATCATCGCCTCGGCGAGTCCGGCGACGGCGCGGCCGACCAGGGCGTCGGCGTCCCAGGTCGCCCACTCCTGGGCGCCCCAGCCGTTGAACACCCAGTCCACCGCGGCCAGGCGCGGCTCCGGCCCGTCGCTCACCACGAACGTCGGCCCGGTGTCGCGCAGCCAGGCGTCGTCGAGTTCGGTGACGAGAATCTCGACGCCGGGGGAGAGCAGCGCCGCGGCGTGCGGGCGTTCCCGTTCGGTGACGAGCATCGAGACCGGCTGGAAGCCGACGATGGCGTTGGCGACGGCGGCCCAGGCCCGGCGGGCGGTCTCCGCCTCGAAGGGGTCGTCGCCGAGGGTGTATCCGCCCGGCGGCCAGGCCATCCAGGTCCGTGCCTGCTCGGCGGTCTCGTGGGGCATGCGCCAGATCCCGGGCATCCCGTATTCCTTCCGGAGAGCGATCGAAAGGGCGGAAGCGTCAGGAGCCGACGGCCGCCGCCCCGGCGGCGCGCCGGGATCCGGCCATCACGGCGCGGGCGGCGCGGCGCCCGCTGAGCAGGGCGCCGTGCACGGTCTGGTGGCAGGTGGAGTGTGTGGCCTCGCCCGCGAAGTGGATCCGCCCGGCGATCGGGGCCGCGAGGGTGTCCCGGTCCTCGGGCGACGCCCCGGGCGGCGTGATGGAGTACGAGCCCAGGGCGTAGGGGTCCTGCGTCCAGCGGCTGTTCTGGAGCGCCACCGGTGTCTCGGCGGCGTCGCCGAACCACCGGCGCAGCACGGCCGTCGCCCGGCCGGCGATGTCGCGGTCGCTCAGCGCCTCGATGGCGCGGCCGGCGGGGCCCCCGTTCAGGCTCAGCAGCACCGGGGCGCCGTCGTGGACGCGGGCGAAGCTGTACCACTCGGACCAGGCGTCGTCCTCGGTGCCGAGGTAGGCGTGGGTCAGGACGGCGTCGTCCCAGAAGACGCGCGGGAAGCGGAGCCAGGTCTTGGAGAGCGTGCCCATCGCCAGGCGGTCGAGGGCCTCCCGCTTCGCGGGCGGCAGGTCCGGCGAGAAGCTGAGCCCGCCGCCGCGCAGAACGCCGAGCGGCACGGTCACGATCACGTCGGAACAGGGCAGTTCGGTGCCCCGCGCGGTGTGGACGGTGACGCCGGTGCCGTCGTGGGAGATGTGGGTGACGTCCTGGCCGAACCGGATGTCGAGCCCCGCGGACAGCGGCCGGAAGAGCTGGTCGTAGCCGCCGGGAACGATCTCCTGCTCGCCGGCGAACACGGCGTCGCTGTACCAGCGGTGGGACAGTTCGCGGGGGCCCGCGCCGAACTCGTTCTCGAAGTGCTGCCACAGGAAGTAGCGCACGCCCCGCCGGTGGGTGTCGGTCCACCGGGCGGCGGCCGGCAGGGACCCGTCGCGGTCGAAGCGGTCGATGATCTCCTCGGCGTGGGCGCGCATCCGGGCCTGTTCGTCCCCGGGCACCGGTGTCCCCGACGGGTCGTGGACGAGCAGCGAGTCCAGGTCCGTGACCGCGGTCGGGACCTGGAAGCGGTCGCGCAGCTCGGTGAGGGGATTGCCGCGGACGCCGTGAATCCACGAGGCGCCCAGGTCCACGGGGACACCCTCCCAGGTCCTGTCGGTGTGGACCCGGCCGCCGACGCGGTCCCGGGCCTCCAGCACCACCACGTCCCGGCCGGCGTCCGCCAGCAGCCGCGCGGCGCCGAGCCCGGCCGCGCCCGCGCCGACGACGACCGTGCGCCGCGTGCCGTCCGTGCCGTCGATGCCGTCCGTGCCGTTCATGTCGGTCCCTCGCTCCGGGTGTACGGCGCCGCGTTTCCCGCCGCGCCATGTCTTCCGATCAGTCTGGGTCATATCCGGACATACGGCACGGCCGGGCTCAGCGGCGGTCCGGCTCCCCGGCGGGAGTCATGCCGCGCGGCAGGAAGGACACCAGGACCGCGCCCAGGACGGCGGGGATCATGAAGGCGTAGAACCCGGCCTTGGCGGAGTCGGACAGATCGGTGGCGAAGGCCACGTAGGTCGGGCCGATGATCGCGCCCGCCCGGCCGACGGCCAGGCAGAACCCCAGGGCGGTGCCGCGCAGCCGGGCCGGGAAGTAAGCGCTCATGCAGGCGATCACCATGTTCTGACCGCCGAGCGAGCCGAGTCCCGCCACGGCCGACATCACCAGCAGCAGCCACCGCTCCTGCGGCGTGCTCAGCAGGAACAGCGCGCACGCCGCCAGCAGGAAGCACCCCAGGGTGACGGCCTTGAGGTGACCTCGGTCGGCCAGCAGCGCCAGCCCCATGACGCCGACGCTCGCCCCGATGGTGAAGGCGATCGAGAACTCCAGCGACGACTTCAGGTCGTATCCGGACCGGAGCATCACCGTGGGCAGCCAGGCGGTGGTCGAGAACAGCAGGGCCAGGCTCATGAACGCCGTCGCGCAGAACAGGACGGTGACGCGCCGGCCGGCCGGCGCGAACAGCGCGCCCACCGGAACCCGGTCCTGGCCGCTTCCCGCCGTCCGCCCCCGGGCCGGGACGGTCCGCCAGATAAGTGGGACGGCCAGCAGCGGCAGGGCGCCGATCAGGAACAGCCGCTGGAACGGCGTCTCCGGCAGCAGCAGCCGGCCGAGGAGGGCGCAGCCCGTGCCGCCGACGCCGATGGCGCCCATCGCCACGGCCAGGTGCAGCGCGCGGCGCCCCTTCGGGGCCGCCCCGGCGACGAACGCGCCGACCACGGGGGCCAGCGCGCCGATGCCGATGCCGGTGCCGAAGCGGGCGGCCCCGAACAGGCCGAGGCCGGGCGCGAGACCCGCCACCAGCATGCACACCGAGACCCACGCGACCGAGGCCGCCATCGGCAGGCGGTAGCCCCAGCGGTCGGAGGCCCAGCCCGCGAGGAGGGAACCCAGCGGCATGCCCGCCGCGGTGACGCTGCCGAGGGTGCCGAGCGTGCCGGGGGAGACGTCCCACTCCGCGTGGTGGAGCAGCGAGGGGCCCACGGTGCCGAGGACGAAGAGGTCGTACCCGTCGATGAAGAAGACGAGAAACGCCAGGGGCAGAGCCCCTCGCCGCGTCGCGGGGATGGTCGGGGAGGAGTGGGTCACGGTCTGTTCCTCGGTCATGGTCGTTCGTCCTGCCGGCCGGGAGCCGTCAGGGTGCGGTGGGGTGGCCGGTGACGCGGCGCAGGACGGCGTGGGCGGCGCGCCCGTCGGCGCCGTACCAGGCGACGTGCTGGTCGGGACGGACCAGCGCCAGCGGTCCGGCCGGGGCGGGGAGGCGGTGGTCGGCGGTGGTCAGCGGGACGCCCAGCTCGCGGGCGGCGGCCGTGAAGTCCCGCACGCCGGGCACGGACAGGTCGCCCAGGAGGGTGAAGCCGCGGCCGAGGCGGGAGTACAGGGAGTCGCCGGGCCGCAGCCAGCGGTGCGGCAGTCGCCGCCCCGGGCCACCGGCGACGACGGGCGAACCCTCGTAGGCGTAGTCGAGAACCAGGTCGAGGCTGTGGAACTCGCCGTCCTTCGTCCGGTGGACCGCCTCCGCGACCGCCGGCCGGGCCGCCGCGAACTCCTCGTCGGTGCCGGTGAGCCGGGGATCGGACAGCTCGGGGGCGAGGGTCGCCATGTTCCGCGCGGCCTCCTCGATGGTCCGGGCCGCTATGGGGCGGCGCTCGGCCTCGTAGCTCGCCAGCAGCGCGGGCGGCGCCCACCCGTTCAGCACCGCGGCGAGCTTCCAGCCGAGGTTGACCGCGTCGCCGATGCCGGTGTTGAAGCCGTGCCCGCCCCAGGGCGGGTTCTGGTGGGCGGCGTCCCCGGCGAGGAAGATCCGCCCCTCGCCGTACCGGTCGGCCAGCAGCATCCGCGCCTGCCACGGGTCGGTGGCCAGGATCTCCGGCTCGACGTCCGCGCCCACCAGCTCGCGCACCAGCCGGGCCGGGTCCGCCTCACCGGCCGCCCGGTCCACGCCCTGGGCGATGCACCACCAGGTGGCGTCCAGGTCCAGCCGCCCGAGCACCCCGGGCCGGGACGGGTCGAGCACCCAGTAGTGGACGGCGGGACCGTGCGGCACCCGCTCGGCCAGCCCCGGCGCGCGGAAGACGACGTTGACGTTGGGGCGCGCGTCGTCGGCCCCCTCGTACCGCGCGCCGATCGCCGCGCGGGTCACGCCGCGCCCGCCGTCGCACCCGACCGCGTACGCCGCGCGGATCTCGCGGGCCGCGCCGTCGGGGCCGGCGAGGGAGGCGGTGACGCCGTCCTGGTCCTGGCGCAGCGCCGCGACCCGCCAGCCGGTGAGCAGCGCCGCGTGCGGCGAGGCGCCGACCGCCTCGCGCAGGACCTCCTCGACCAGTGGCTGGGGCGCCTGCTGTCCCGGCTCGGCGGCGCGGGCGGGGCCGCCGAGGGCCAGGCCGAAACAGCCGGTGACGCGGGTGATCTCGCGCCCGAGGAGCCGGGTGGCGAACACGGCCTCGTCCGACCACGCGACGGGCAGCGGCGCGCGGTCGCGGATCACGGTGGCGAGGCCCCAGCGGGCGAAGAGTTCCATGGTGCGCGCGGAGACGGTCTTGGCCCGGGGCCGCAGCCACGACACGGTGGCGCGCGGCTCGACGACCAGCGAGCCGACGCCGTGGTGGGCCAGCTCCAGCGCGGTGGCGAGCCCCACCGGCCCGCCGCCGGCGATCAGGACGGGTAGGGAGTCGTCGGGGTTCATGACGGGCCTTTCCGGGGCGACCAATTCAGCATGATGATTATGCTGATACGCCCCCGGTGAGGGAAGTGGGGTGGCCGGTCTTTTCCCATGCGCGTAGAATGGCGTGCGCATGACAAGCGAGGAGTCGGCGCGGGGCGGCCCCTCACGGAGCCGGGGAGTCAGACGGTGTCCGGCCGGGCCGCGCCGCGGTCGGCGTCCAGCACCCCGGCAATGAAGCCGGCGATCTCGTCGAGTGCGGCGCGGCTCTCCGGCAGGGCGTGGGCGAGCACCGGGAAGGCGTGCACCTGCCCCTGCCAGACCTGCACGGTGTGCTCGACACCCGCCGCGGCCAGCCGTTCACCCATCAGCTCCGCGTCGTGACGCAGGACTTCGTCCTCGGCGCACTGGATCAGCACCGGGGGGAAACCGGACAGGTCGGCGTTGACGGGCGACCGGAGCGGATCGACCGGGCCGTCCGTCGTCCCGGTGCACAGGCGGCCCACCCGGGCCAGCCGCCTGGCCGGTATGAACACGTCCCGGCGGGCGTTGGGGTGCGCCTGCTTGGCCTCGCTCTCGAAGTCCAGCCAGGGGGACAGGCCGACGACGCCGGCGGGCGACCCGAGCCCGGCGCGCCGGGTCTCCAGCGCCAGCGCGAACGCCAGGTGGCCCCCGGCCGAGTCGCCCAGGACCACGATCGCCCCCGGATCGGTCCCGCGCGCCACCAGCGTGCGGAACGCGTCGGTCGCGTCGGCGAGCGACGCGTCGAGGGCGCCCTTCGGGAGCTGCCGGTAGTCGACGGAGAGCACCGGCAGCCCGGTGCGCAGGGCCAGCCGTTCGACGATGCGGCGGTGCGTGGCCAGGCCGCAGAAGACGAACGCCCCGCCGTGCAGATACAGCAGGGCGGCGCGCGTGACGTCCAGACGCCCGCGCGGCGCGACCAGTTCGCCCCGCCACGTCCCGCCGTCCACCCGCCGGAACTCGGTGGCGCGCAGCCTCGGCACGGGCCGCATCACGAGGTTCACCACGGGCATCAGGCGGGACAGCGGGCCGCGCAGCGGCCACCAGGCCAGCGTGGTCCTGACGAAGATCCGGCAGGCGGCGCGGATCACCGCGGCACGGGCGCCTCGGCCCCCCGGACGGTACTCGGCCATGTGACCCTCCCCTACCGCGCGCGCCACCATTGGCCGCCGGCCACCCGCGCGACATGGCACGGGCGTTCGAGGGCTGAGTCTGGCACCGGTCACCGGCGCGGGCAATGGTGTTCTCGCTCACGCGAACGCCGGCCCCGCGTCGGGACACGGCATGGTCTGCGGCGTCCGGGCTTCGGGTGGCGCCACGCATGACCGGCTCACGCCACGGAACGCACCGAACCGCCACACAGCTCCTCGCGGTCGCCGCCCGGCTCGTCGGGTCGCCGCACGGCCCGGACGTGGGGGAGGTCTCCCACCCGGCCCCCGGGACCGGCGGTTTGCCGTCGTCCTCTCAGTGACGGTCGGTCGCGGTCAGGGGGAGGGGCTGTTCCGTCCAGATCGATTTGCCGGTGTGCGTGTAGCGGGCGCCCCAGCGGCGGGTCATCGCGGCGACCAGTTGCAGACCGCGTCCGCTCTCGTCCAGGACCGAGGTGTGCCGGATGCGGGGAGTCGCCTCGCTGCCGTCGGACACCTCGCAGGTCAGGACCGTGCTGCGGAGCAGCCGCAGCCGGATCGGGCCCGCCGCGTGCCGGATGACGTTGCCGACCAGTTCGCTGGCGACCAGCTCCGTCGTCATCTCCAGCTCCCCCAGACCCCAGGCCGCCAACTGGGCCCGTACATGCTCCCGGGCCTGCCCGGCGGCGGCCGGGTCCTCGGGCAGGTCCCAGGCGGCGATGTCCTCCTCCGGCAGCCGGTGGGTGCGCAGCGCCAGCACGGCGGCGTCGTCCTGCGGGTGCGGGCTCATCGAGGGCAGGGCCGCGGTCAGGCGGTCGCACAGGTCCTCCAGCCAGGCGGCCTCCTCGCGGCGGGACGCCGCGGGCGGCGGGGCCGGGGAGGCCGCCGCGTCGGCCAGGAGCGCGCCCAGCCGGGACATCCCCGACCCGAGGTCGGACTCGGCGGTGCCGATCAGACCGTCGGTGTACAGCACCAGCAGGCTGCCCTCGGCGAGGGTCACGTCCCTGGTCTCGAACGCGAGCTGGGCCGTCCCCAGCGGCGGACCGCTGGGCATGTCCACGAACCGGGCCTGCCCGTCCGGCGCGACGATCGCGGGCGGCGGATGGCCCGCGCTGGCCAGGGTGCAGGTGCCGGTGGTCGGGTCGTAGATCGCGTACAGACACGTCGCGTACACGTCGCCGCCGAGGCCGACGACGATGTCGTTCAGGTGCGCCAGCAGCTCGTCCGGCGGGAACTCCAGCGCGGTCAGCGTCGCCACGGCGGTCCGCAGCCGGCCCATCGTCATGGCCTCGTGCAGGCCGTGGCCCATCACGTCACCGATCACCACGGCGACCCGGTCGGCCGACAGCGGGATGGTGTCGTACCAGTCGCCGCCCACGTCCACCTGCCCGCCGGCCGGCCGGTAACGGGCCGCGGCGGTCAGCGCCGGGAGCGTCGGCAGCACGTGCGGCAGCAGGGCGCGCTGGAGCTGCTGGGCGCGGCCGTGCTCCCGGTCGTACAGCCGGGCCCGTTCCAGCGCCTGCGCGACGAGGCCGCTCAGCGTGGTCAGCAGGCTGCTCTCGTCGTCGGAGAAGCGCCGCGGCCGGTCGTAGGAGATCACGCAGCTCCCGACGGTCCGCCCGGACGCGGTCAGCGGCAGCACCGCCCAGGCGTTCTTGCCGCCCGCCGTGACGACCTCCTCGAACCGGGGGAAGGCACCGAGGAACTCCTCGCGGGAGCTGAAGAACAACGGCGACCGGCCGGCTATCAGCCGCAGCCGCTCCTGCTGGCTCAGGCGCCCCAGCAGCTCCGTGTAGCCCGGCGGGTAGCCCACCGCGCCCACCAGGTGCAGCCGCCCGTCGAACAGCGTGTGCATCAGCACGCCGCTCGCGCCGAACGGCCGCAGCACGTGGTCGGCCACCGCCTGCGCCACGTCCCGCGCGGTCAGCGCCTGCGCCAGGGCGCCGGTCAGCGCGTCGATCCGCCGGGCCCGCTCGGTCGCCGACTGCACGGCCCGCCGCTCCGCCGTCACGTCCGCGATGATGACGGCCAGATGCGGCGCCACCGGCACCAGCCGGAACCGGTACCAGACGTCGTCCCGCGCCAGGTGCGCGTCGAACATCACCGGCACGTCGCCCGCCATGGCCCGCTCGAACCGCTCCTTCAGGCCCACCTCCTCCAGCCCCGGCAGCGCCTCCCACGGCACCCGCCCCACCAGCGGGACCGACTCGCCCGACGAGAGCCGTTCCGCCCGCTGATTGGCGTACAGCACGCGCCAGTCGGTGCCGTCCACCACGAAGAAGGCGTCGGGCATGTGGTTCAGCACCCGGCTCACCGACCGGTCCTTGGCCCGCTCGGCGGTGGTGTCCCAGGCCGTGCCGGAGACCTCGAGCGGTGTCCCGTCCGGCGCGTACGTCGTCTGGCCGCGCACCTCGACCCAGCCGACCCGCCCGTCCTCGGCGATCATGCGGTACTCCGCCGCGAACGGGTCGCCCGACTCGATCGCCTGCTCGGCCGCCTCCAGCACACCGGGCAGGTCGTCCGGGTGGATGCGGTCCAGCCAGCTCCGCATCCGGTCGTCCCACCGGGACGCCAGGCGCGTGGTGCGCAGCAGGTCCCGGGCGGCGTCGTCCATCCGCAGCTTCCCCGTGCGCAGGTCCCAGCGCCACGTCCCGACCCGCACCGCGTGCACGGCCCCCCGCAGCCGCGACCCGGAGGGCTCCTGCCACCAGGGCGGCGGCACCCGCACCTTCTTGGGCCGGATCTCGCGGAGCCGCTCGCCCGCCGCGTCCGCCAGCTCGCCCGCGAAACGCCGTATCTCCTCGCCGGGCACGGCCATCGTCAGCACCGACAGCACCCCGGCGGTTCCGTCCGCGCCCGGCAGCGGCACGGCCAGCACCCCGGTCACCCCGGCCGGGACCCGGGTCCCGCCGGGCAGCGCGGGCGTGTCGCACGGCAGCCACATGGCGCGCCCCTCACGCACGGCCCGGGCGGGCGCGGTCGCCGCGTCCGGGTCGAGCCGCTCCCACTGCTGGGCGATCCGCCGCGGCAGGCCACCGACCGCCGCCAGCCGCAGCGCGCCGTCCTCCGGATCGCGCAGATGCGCCAGCCCGCCGAGCCCGCCCACGGCCGCGACCGCCTGGTGCAGCGCCAGCCGCAGCAGCTCGGCCTCTTCCGGGACATCGTCCACCTCGGTGAACAGCCGCAGCCGCTCGCCGTCCGCCCCGCCGGGCGCGTCACCCCCGGTGGCTTCCATCACCAGTCATCCGTGCACCTGTCGCCTGTGGCTTCCGGTCCGGGCCCGCGCACGCGGGGCCTCCTGGTCAGGTTAGCCACCCGGGCCGCACCGCGCGGGCGGGCATGGACCGGGGGGGGGGCGGACCGTCCCGCCCCCCCGCCGCTCGCGGGCGCGCTCAGCCCGGCCAGACCCCGGTCAGCCGGTGCGTGGCCGTGGCACCGCCCCGGTCCACCGCGGCCTTCACCACGGCGAAGATCGCGCCCTGCAACGCCGCAGCCAGCAGGATCTCCCGCCAGGCCCGGTCCACGTCGGTCGCGTCGGGGGCGTCCTCGTCGTTCCCGATCACCTTCCACGCCTGCTTGAACGCCGCCCCGGCCAGCGCGCCGCTGAGCGCGCCGAGAGCCAGACCGACGGGCTTGTACGCGATCTTCGACGCCTTCATCGGCTCCTCCAGGCCCGTACCGCGGTCACCGACGCCACGACCGCGGCCGCCGTCACCGCCGTCCCGGCCACCACCGGCACCGGGTTGCCGCGCACGGCCTGCCGCGCCCGGTCCGCGCTCTCCCGGACCCGCGCCTTCACATCCGTCCTGGCCGCCAGCCGGGCCACCGTCTCGCCCAGCTCCTCCCGGGTGCCCTCCACCCGCTCGCGCAGCTCGCGCGTCGTCGCCGTCTCGGTCCCGCCGGTCATCGGTGCGCCCTCTCCTTGATCTCGGCGACGTCCGCCTTCACGCTGTCGATCGCCTGTTCGGGCACCGGGGGCGTGGCCTGGCCGACCTTCTTACGGCCCAGCGCCGCCAGCGTCCCGGCCAGCACCAGCAGCGCCCCCGTCACGATCAGCGCCGCCGCCCACACCGGCATCGCCAGTGCCAGGGCCGCGATCCCGGTGGCGACCAGCGCCTGGAAGGCCACGACCGCAACGATCGCGGCGGCGCCGAACATGCCGCCGCCGATCCCGAACCGCTTGCCCTTGTCCGTCATCTCCGCCTGGGCCAGCCGCAGCTCGTCACGGACCAGCCGCGACACCTGCTCCGAGGCCCGGGACACCAGGGCGCCCACGGAGTCCTCCGGGTCCGCCTGGACGCTCGCCCTGGGCCGGTGGTCGGTGCTCGTCACCACGTCTCACCTCACCTTTCCTCGCTCGCCCCGCCCGATTACCCCGGCCCGCCGCGCTCATGCCACCCCGGGCGGAACGGTCCGGCCCGGCGGGCGCGGTCAGCGCAGGTGGATGCCGACCAGGCAGGTGTCGTCGTCGGTGTCGGCGTTGCTGTGGGTGAGCACGTGGTCGAGCCGGCGCTCCAGGTCGTCGCCGGCGTCCTGCGCCGTGGTGAGCAGCCGGCCCAGGGACTGCTGCACGGAACGGGCCCGCCGCTCGATCAGCCCGTCCGTGAACATCAGCAGCGTGTCGCCCGGCTCCAACTGCACCTGCCCCTCCTCGTAGCCGGTCTCCGCCAGCGCGCCCAGCAGCAGCCCGTCCAGCATCGGCAGGGTCGTGGTCTCCCGGTCGCGGATCAGGACCGGCGGCAGGTGCCCGGCCCTGGCCCCCCGCAGCCGCCGCGTCCGCGGGTCGTACAGCGCGCAGACGACCGTGGCGGTCACATGGTCGGTCAGGTGGTGGGCGACGAGGTTCAGCCACGACAGGAGCTGCGCCGGGCCCGCGCCCGTGGTGGCCAGGCCGCGCAGCGCGTTGCGCAGCACGACCATGTCGGTGGCCGCCCCGATGCCGTGGCCCGCGACGTCGCCCACGCACAGCAGGATCTCCCGCGACGGCAGCACCACCGCGTCGTACCAGTCCCCGCCGACCAGATGGTCGATCTCCGCCGGCCGGTACCGCACCGCGACCCGCAGCCCGGGGGCGTCGATCGGGCCCCGGGACGGCGGCATGATCGCGTGCTGCAACTGGAGCGCGAGGCGGCTGTGCTCCGCCGACTCCTGCTCGCTGTGCGCGAGCCGGTCCCGGGTCGCGGCCAGCGCCACCTCGGTCCAGTGCTGGGCGGAGATGTCCTGGTAGGCGCCGCGCACCAGATGGACCTGCCCCCGCGCGTCCAGCACCGGCTCGGCCACCACCCGGATGTGCCGCACGACGCCGTCCGGGCGCCGGAGACGGAACGCGGTGGACGCGGGCCGCCGGTGGTGCAGCAAGGTCCGCAGGAAACGGCCGATGGCGACGTCGTCGTCCGGGTGCGCCTGCGCCGGGAGCTGCTCCAGCGGAATCGGCCCGGCGGCCGGCGCCAGCCCGTAGAGCGAGAAGAGCTGGTTGTTCCAGGTGATCTCGCCGGTCGCGACGTTCTCCTCGAAGCCGCCGATACGGCCCAGGCGCTGCGCGTGCTGGAGCAGGGTCGCGAGCCGCGCGGTCTCGTCCAGCACCCGCCACACCAGCAGCACGCCCCGGCCGTGCCGGCTCAGGCCCACGTCGGCGGTCGCGGTCAGCGGCACCTGGCCGACCAGGGCGGTCAGGGCCATCCGCTCGGCGCGGAACGGCTCACCCGTGGTCCACACGTGCTCGATCCGCGAGAACAGGCCGCTCTCGCCCGCCGTCATCGGGTACGCCTCCAGCAGCAGCGCGCCCGCCAGCGTGGCGCGCGACCGGCCCGCCGGGTCGAGGAAGCGGCTGTTGACGTGGTGGATGCGGAAGTCGGTCAGCGTGCCGCCGTCCAGGTGCGGCAGCAGCACCAGCGCCGGGTCGTGCAGGCCGTCGGCCAGGTCCACCAGCTCCGAGACGGCCCGGTCGGCGACGGACTCCTCCGCGGCGCCGGGCGCGGCGTCGGCGCCGTTCTCCAGGGCGTGCGCGCACAGCTCGGCCAGGGCCTCCACCTGCCGCCGGATCACCGGCGGCTGCGGCTCCAGCGCGCCGGGCCAGCGGATCCCGTCTCTCTTACACAACTCCCGCTGCCGCCGCAGCGGATTGGGAGAGGTATGCCGTCGATCGGCCCCCGGGGAACTCCCGGTGGCCGATCGACGGCAGCCCCGACTCCGCCAGGGAACGGAGCCACACGCTGCCGCGCTCGGCGAGCGCGCGGCCGGCCACCGTCGCCACCCCCGGCGGGATGTGGCGCCACCGGGTGGCCTCCTCCGGCAGGAACCCGGCGTGCCCGGCCAGGGTGAGCGTCAGGTCCGGGCCCGCCGCCCAGATCGCCACCGCGTTCGCGCCCAGCGGCGCCAGGGCGTGCGCCAGGATCGACGCGGCGACCCGCTGCGCGTCGTCGCCCGCGGCCAGCATCCCGCTCTCCGCCGCGCGCAGCCGCACCGCGGCGGCCGGGCCGCCGGTGTCGCGGGCCGCCGCGGTGAGCCGGTCGGGCGCGGACCGGTTGACGACGTCGGCGGCCAGCTCCAGCAGCGACACGCCCGCCCGGCGGGCGAGGCCGGTGAGCTGCCGGTCGGCCTCGGCCGGGCCGCAGCCCAGCCGTTCCACCAGCACGCCCTTGGCCAGCTCGATCAGCGCGCGGTCGTCCGCCGCGGCCCGCTCCTCCGCCAGGCGGCGGCGCAGGCGTTCCACCGTGGCCGCGAGCCGCACGGCGTCGGCTCCGGCGGGCCCGGGAACGGGGGAGCGGTCCGGCTCCCGCCGGCCCGGCGGCGGGGAATCGGGGGACCGGGGGCCCGGCTGCTGGGGGATGGACACGAGCCGCTCCTCGCGGGCCTCACGCGTCCAGCCAGCGTCGGACGCAGGCGATGAAGTCGTTGGTGTCGATGGGTTTCGTCACGTGGTCGCTCGCGCCGGAGGCGAGGCTCTTCTCCCGGTCGCCCGGCATCGCCTTCGCGGTGACCGCGATGATCGGCAGGTCCGCGTAGCCGGGCATGGCCCGGATGGCGGTGGTCGCCGCGTAGCCGTCCATCTCCGGCATCATCACATCCATCAGGACGAGGTCCACCTCCGGGTGGCCGCGCAGCGTCTCGATGCCCTTGCGGCCGTTGTCGGCGCGCAGCACCCGCATGCCGTGCAGTTCCAGGATGCCGGTGAGGGCGTACACGTTCCGCGCGTCGTCGTCCACCACCAGCACGGTCCGCCCGGCCAGCGCGCCGTCGGGCCGCCCGGCCGGGGCCTCGCCGGCGTTCTCGGCCCGCACCAGCGGGAGCACGCCGCCCGCGTCGTGGGCGCTGAGGTGCAGGGTGACGCGTTCGCGCAGCTCGTCCAGGCTGGACAGCAGCTCCAGCGGCCGGTCCACGGCGCGGGCGTGGAGCGCCGCCTCCCGCTCGGGGTCCAGCCGCCGCTTGTGGTGGGCCAGCACGGGCACCCCGCGCAGCGCCGGATCGTTCCCCAGGGCCTCCAGGAAGGCCGGTGCCGCGTCGTCCGCGGTGCCGCCGCCCAGCTCCAGCACCACGCAGTGGCAGCTCTGGGCCGCCAGCAGGGACGCCGCCTCCCGGGTGTCCGTGGCGGTGACGACCTCGATGCCGCCGGGCGCGTCGGCCAGGCCCGGGTTCTCGGCGAGGTCGGCGACCGCGTTCTCGGTGACCAGGGAGAGCAGACCGCGCGGGTTCCGCTCGATGACCAGCACCCGCCGCCGCTGCTGCCCGGGCGGCGCGGCGGGCAGCGCCGCGGCGCCCGGATCGCCGGTGGGCGGGCCGGCGAAGTCCGGCCTGGCGACCGGCAGATAGAGCGTGAACGTGCTGCCCTCGCCCGGTGTGCTCGACGCCGTGACGGCCCCGCCCAGCAGGTACGCGATCTCGCGGCTGATGGACAGACCCAGGCCGGTGCCGCCGTACTTGCGGCTCGTGGTGCCGTCGGCCTGCTGGAACGCGCCGAAGATCGTCTCCAGTTGCCGCTCGGGGATGCCGATGCCGGTGTCGCGCACCCGGAACGCGATGGCCGTGCCGTGGTGGCGGACCGAGGACGGCAGCTCCGCCGGGGCGACCGGCTCGATCCGCAGCTCGACGCTGCCGGACTCGGTGAACTTCACCGCGTTGGACAGCAGGTTGCGCAGCACCTGCCGCAGCCGCGAGTCGTCGGTGAGCAGGTCCGTCGGCACGCCGGGCGCGGTGGTCACCCGGAACTCCAGGCCCTTCTCGGTGGTCAGCGGCCGGAAGGTGACCTCGGCGTACTCCACCAGGCGGCGCAGCGGGACGCGTTCGGGGTGGACGTCCATCTTGCCCGCCTCGACCTTCGACAGGTCGAGGATGTCGTTGATGAGCTGGAGCAGGTCCGAGCCGGCGGAGTGGATGATGCCCGCGTACTCGACCTGCTTGGGGCTGAGGTTCCGCGTCGGGTTCTGCGCGAGCAACTGGGCCAGGACCAGCAGGCTGTTGAGCGGGGTGCGCAGCTCGTGGCTCATGTTGGCCAGGAACTCCGACTTGTACTTCGACGCCAGGGAGAGCTGCTGCGCCCGGTCCTCCAGCTCCTGTCTCGCCTGCTCGATCTCCAGGTTCTTCGTCTCGATGTCGCTGTTCTGCGCGGCCAGCAGGGCCGCCTTCTCCTCCAGCTCCGCGTTGGAGAGCTGGAGTTCCTCCTGCCGGACCTGGAGCTCCTCCGAACGCGCCCGGAGTTCGGCGGTCAACCGCTGCGAGCGCTCCAGGAGTTCATCCGTCCGGGCGTTGGCCAGGATGGTGTTGACGTTGACGCCGATGGTCTCCATCAACTGTTCCAGGAAGTCCCGGTGGACCGGCGTGAAGGCATGCGTCGAGGCCAGCTCGATCACCCCCAGCACCTGTTCCTCCGCCACGATGGGCAGCACGATCAGGCTGGCCGGGGCCGCCGAGCCCAGGCCGGAGGAGATGGTGACGTACCCGGCCGGCAGGTCGTCCACGGCGATGACGCGCCGGCTGCGCGCCGCCTGCCCCACCAGGGACTGGCCCGGGCGGAAACGGACGGGCCGGTCCGCCGGGTCGGGGTAGCCGTAGGAGCCGATCAGCCGCAGCTCCGTGCCGCCGGCGTGCTCCTCGGCGAGGTAGAACGCGCCGAACTGCGCGCCGACCAGCGGCGTCAGCTCGTCCATGATGAGGTCCGCCACCACCGACAGGTCGCGGCGGCCCTGCATGAGGCCCGATATGCCCGCCAGGTTGGTCTTCAGCCAGTCCTTCTCCTGGTTGGCGCGGGTCGTCTCGCGCAGGGACCGCACCATCGAGTTGATGTTGTCCTTCAGCTCCGCGACCTCGCCGGACGCGTCCACCGTGATGGACCGCGTCAGATCGCCCTCGGCGACCGCGCTGGTGACCTCGGCGATCGCCCGGACCTGGCGGGTCAGGTTCCCGGCCAGCTCGTTGACGTTCTCGGTGAGGCGCTTCCAGGTGCCGGAGACGCCCTCCACCTCCGCCTGGCCGCCCAGCCGCCCCTCGCTGCCCACCTCGCGGGCGACGCGGGTGACTTCGGCGGCGAACGCCGACAACTGGTCGACCATCGTGTTGATCGTCGTCTTCAGCTCCAGGATCTCGCCCCGCGCGTCCACGTCGATCTTGCGCGTCAGGTCGCCCTGCGCGACGGCCGTCGTCACCTGCGCGATGTTCCGCACCTGGTTGGTGAGGTTGGTGGCCATGGAGTTGACGTTGTCGGTGAGGTCCTTCCACGTGCCGGCCACGTTCGGCACGCGCGCCTGCCCGCCGAGCATGCCCTCGGTGCCGACCTCGCGGGCGACGCGGGTGACCTCGTCGGCGAACGCGGACAACGTGTCGACCATCGTGTTGATCACCCCGGCCAGGGCGGCGACCTCGCCCTTCGCCTCGACGGTGATCTTCTGCGACAGGTCGCCCCGGGCCACCGCGGTCGCGACCTGCGCGATGGACCGCACCTGACCGGTCAGGTTGGACGCCATCACGTTGACGTTGTCGGTGAGGTCCTTCCACGTGCCGGAGACGCCCCGGACGGTGGCCTGCCCGCCCAGGTTGCCCTCGGTGCCGACCTCGCGGGCGACGCGGGTGACCTCGTCGGCGAACGCGGAGAGCTGGTCGACCATCGTGTTGATGGTGTTCTTCAGCTCCAGGATCTCGCCGCGCGCCGTCACCGTGATCTTCTGCGACAGGTCGCCCTGCGCGACGGCGGTGGCCACCTGGGCGATGGACCGGACCTGGTCGGTGAGGTTGCCGGCCATGAAGTTGACGGAGTCGGTGAGGTCGCGCCACACGCCGCCGACGCCCGGCACCTCGGCCTGTCCGCCGAGCATGCCCTCGGTGCCGACCTCCCGGGCCATGCGGGTGACTTCGTCGGCGAACGCGGAGAGCTGGTCGACCATCGTGTTGACGGTGCTCTTGAGTTCGAGGATCTCGCCGCGCGCGTCCACGGTGATCTTCTGCGACAGGTCGCCCTGGGCGACGGCCGTCGTCACCTGCGCGATGTTCCGGACCTGGTCGGTGAGGTTGCCGGCCATGAAGTTGACGGAGTCGGTGAGGTCGCGCCACACGCCGCCGACGCCCGGCACCTGTGCCTGTCCGCCGAGCCGTCCCTCGCTGCCCACTTCCCGGGCGACGCGGGTGACTTCGTCGGCGAACGCGGAGAGCTGGTCGACCATCGTGTTGACGGTCTCCTTCAGCACCAGGATCTCGCCCCGCGCGTCCACGTCGATCTTCTGCGACAGGTCGCCCTGGGCGACCGCGGTGGCCACCTGCGCGATGTCGCGGACCTGCGTGGTGAGATTGCCCGCCATCGCGTTGACGGACTCGGTCAGCGCCTGCCATGTCCCCGAGACGCCGGGCACCTCCGCCTGCCCGCCCAGCCGGCCGTCGGTGCCGACCTCGCGGGCGACCCGCGTCACCTCCGAGGTGAACAGCGAGAGTTGGTCCACCATGCCGTTGAACACCGTGGCGATCTCGCCGAGAAGGCCGCCCGCGTCGTCCGGGAGCCGCGTCCCGAAGTCGCCGTCCCGGACAGCCGTCAGCCCGGCCAGGAGCTGACGCAGCTCCGGCTCACCGACCTTGGCGGCGCCCCGCGCGGTTCTGCTGCGCGAGCCCGCGGCCGTCGCGTCACTCATGTCCAACCTCGATCCGCACCAATTCCGACAGGGTCGAACAGATCAAGCGCAGCGCCGTCCGCCCACACGAACGGACGGGCAATACTCGCACATACCGCGAACCCGCACTGTTGCCGCAGGGCAACTGTGTGGTCCGCAGCGAGGCTACCGCACCAGGTGAGGCCGGTGGCCCGTCTCCGCCCATCGTCCGCCCCCCGGTCCGTCACCCGGCAGGGTGAACTCCGAAAGGCCGGGGGAAGTCACTTTTCCCGCCGGTTGGCATAAGAACGTCCGTTGCTGGAAGCCATACTGGGAAGACCCGGGAAGACTTGGGTAGACCGGAAGGACTGAACAGCCGGCGGGAAGCCGGTGGGGGCGGGAGAAGCCGGACGACGGGGGCGAGAGATCGACATGGCCGCACGCACGCTCATCCACGGCCGCTACCACCTGCTCGAACTCATCGGGCGCGGTGGCATGGGCGAGGTCTGGCGGGCCCGCGACGAGGCACTGGACCGGCGGGTCGCCGTCAAGTGCCTGAAACCGCTGGGCACGCGGCAGGAGGAGCCGTTCCTGCGCGCCCTGCGCGAGCGCTTCCGGCGCGAGGGCCGGATGGCCGCCGCGCTCCAGCACCGGGGCATCACCGTGGTGCACGACTTCGGCGAGGCCGACGGCGTTCTGTATCTCGTGATGGAGCTGCTCGACGGCCACAACCTCAGCCAGTTGCTGCACGAGCGCCGGCCCGACCCGCTGTCCGTCGAGGAGATCGCCGACATCGCGGACCAGGTCGCCGCCGCCCTCGCCTACACCCACGAGCAGGGCATCATCCACCGCGACCTGAAGCCGGCCAACGTGATGCGGCTGACGGACGGCACCGTGAAGATCTGCGACTTCGGCATCGCCAGGCTCGCCCAGGACATCGGGCTCAGCGCCAAGCTCACCTCCGCGGGCATGGCCATGGGCACTCCGCACTACATGTCGCCCGAGCAGATCGCGGGCCTGGCCGTGGACCACCGCAGCGACCTGTACTCGCTGGGCTGCGTCCTGTACGAGATCGCCACCGGCGCCCCGCCGTTCGACCTCGGCGACCCCTGGGCCATCCCCGTCTCTCATACAAATCTGACGCTGCCGACGCGGCCCCCCGGGGGGTCGTGGCGCGGCGGGGCGGCGCCGTGCGCGGGCGCGCCCCGGGCGCCCCGCCGTTCGACCGCGGCGACCCCGGGGCCGTCCTCGTCGGGCAGGGCGGGGCGGCGGGCGCGCCCGCCGCCCCGAACTGCCCGAGGCGATGGAGGAGTTCATCCTCGCGCTCCTCGCCAAGGACCCCGGCGACCGGCCCGAGGACGCCGCCGGGCGCGCCCGCGCCCTGGTCGCGGCCGGGCGCGGCGGCACGCTCACCGTGCGGGTGCCCGCCCAGCGCCCGGCCGAGCGGCTGCCGGACTGGACGCGCGGCATGCGGGCCGGGTCCCGCGCCAGCGGCTCCTGGTCGCTGCGGCTGTCGCCGCCGGACCGGTCGGCCGGGCTGACCGGCCAGTGGACCACCGGCGTGCCGGGGGCCACCGTCGCGCGGCTGCCCGCCGAGGGCCCGGGCCCCGCCCCCGAGTACCTGGCGGTGCCGGCCAGCCGGCACCGCGCCGGGCCCAGCCTGGGCCGCCTCGGCCGCTGGGAGGAGGCGTACGACGTGCCCCGCGCCGTCGCCGCCGAGGGGGAGGGCGCGCTCGGCGCGGACCACCCGGAGACCCTGGACAGCCGCTTCGAGGCCGCCTACGCGCTGGGCCGCCTCGGCCGCTGGGAGGAGGCCCTCGACGGCTACCTGCGGGTCGCCGAGGCCAGGGCCCGCACCCTCGGCCCCGACCACCCGGCCACCCTCGACGCCCGCTACGACGCGGGCGTGAGCCTCGGCCGGCTGGGCCGCCCCGCCGAGGCCCTCGCCCTCTACACCGACCTCGTCACCGCCAGGTCCGCCGCCCAGGGCCCGGACCACCCCGAGACGCTGCGCGCGCGGCACGGCCGCGGCGTCAGCCTGGGCCGGCTCGGCCGCTGGGAGGAGGCGCTGTCCGAGGCCAGGGAGGTCTGGGCGGCCCGCGCCCGCCTGCTGGGCGCCGACCACGCCGACACCCTGGTCAGCCGCCGCGAGATCGCCGTCGCGCTGGGCTGGCTCGACCGGTGGGAGGAGGCCCTGGAGGAGCACCGGCAGGTGCGGTCGGCCCGGGAGCGGGTCCTCGGCCCCGGCCACCCGGACGCGCTGGCCAGCCGCAACGACGAGGCGCACTGCCTGGAGCAGCTCGGCAGGTCCCTGGAGGCCGTCGAACTGTACCGCCAGGTGGCCACCCTGCGGGACCGTCCGGCGGCGGAGCGCTGAGGCCGCCGGACGTACCATGGCGGCATGTCGTTTCTCCGCCGCCGCAACGCCGCTTCACCCGCCGGCCCCGACTTCGACGTGCTGGCCATGGACCCGGGCGACTGGCCCGGAGTGCTCGGCGCCGGGCTGCTCCCGGCGCCGGACGGAAGCTGCCAGGGCGTGGTGCTGCGGTACGACCTGTTCGGCGGACGCGGCCCGGCGATGGTCATCGGCAATCTGCCGGCGGGCTCCCCGGCCCGGGACGTGGCCGACGGCGAGGTGCCGTTCGAGGTGCACCAGCTCCTCGCGGCGCTGGAGATCGACGAGGACATCCAGGTCACCGGCACCGAGGAGACCCCGGTCATGCACGACGGGAGCCTGCTCATCGTGCGCCGCGTGCTGTGTTCCGAGGGCCGGATCTCCTGCGTCCAGTTCGACCGGAACGACGGCGTGCTCGTCACCATCGCGAGCTGGGACCGGCCGATCACGGACGAGCTCTACCAGCTCCTGAAGCCGCTCCCGGCGGAGATGTTCCAGCGCTGACCCGGCCGGCCGCCCCGGCCGGCCAGGGCCCGCGCGCTCACCGCGTGCCCACCGCCGTGCGGACGGCGTGGCGGGCCAGCGCCCAGTCCTCGTGCAGCCGCCGCAGCCGCAGCCGCTGCTCCTCGCCGTAGGCCAGCGGGCCGCCCGGCCCGTCGGCCCCGGCCGCCCGCGGCACGTCCGGATGGCGCATCGCCCGTCGCACCGCGTTCTCGCAGCGGCGGATCTCCCGGGTGAGCACCAGCATCAGATTGACCAGGAAGGCGTCCCGCCCGGGAACGCCCGCCGTGTGCGCCGCCTGGCTGATGTGCCGCCGGGTCAGCGGCGCGTCGCCCACCGAGGCCCACAGCGTCGCCAGGTCGTACCCCGGCAGATACCAGCCGGCCGCGTCCCAGCCCAGGAGCACCGGACCGGCCGGCGCCAGCAGCACGCTCGCCGGGGTGACCGCGCCGTGACAGAACTGCCGGGGCGGCTCCCGCCGGCCGACGCGCCCGGTCAGCCCGTGCAGCAGCGTCTTCAGATCGCTCAGGTCCCGGTCGGTGAGGAGCCCCAGCGTGTGGTAACGCGCCAGCACCGCCGGGTAGTTGATCATCCTGGGGAACATCCGCGCGGGCGGGCGCCACGTGTTGAGCCGGCACACCACGGCCAGCGCCGCCCGTAGCTCGGCGGGCGACGCCCCGGACCCGGGCCCGGCCGCACCGTGGACCGGCGCCCGGCCGGAGGCCGCGCGGCGCCCGGCGATGAACTCGGTGACCAGCGTGCAGCCGTGCGGGTCGTCGGCGATCAGCCCCGGCACCCGCACCGGCGGCCGGTACCGCACGAAGCCGCGGTACGCCGCTATCTCGCGCCGGATGCGTTCCGCCCCGCCCCCGGCCGGGTCCAGCAGACGCTTCGCGACCGCCGCGCGCCGGCCGGTGGTCCCGATGAACGTCACCGAGTCCCCGGCGTCCCGCAGCACCCGCGCCGGGGCGAACTCCGGGCAGATCTCGTGCACGGCGGACAGCGCGGCGCGCAGCCGGTCGCCCCGCGCGCCCGAGAGGTCCAGCCGGCCCGCGGCGGGCGGCGGACCGTTCCGGCGGGGACGGCGGGAGACCCGCTCGTCCGCGCCGGCGACGGCCGCGGCGGGCCGGACGCCCGGCCGTTGCCGCTGCCTGGCGATCACGGGGGAGGGTGCTGGATACATAGGCGGGCATGGTCCCTTCGTGTGCAGGAAGGTGCCGGAAGGTTCATGGCGCACCCGGGCCGGACAGACCTCCTGGACACCCTGGGGAAATGCCGGAAGGTCACCCGGTCCCGGGTGGCGCGACGTCTACACCACTCCCTCGCGCGGGTGGCACACCATCTGGCGTGCCCTGGCGAACCATGGCGAATCGCCATGCGGCCGTTGCGCGGCGGTTACTGTCAACTCAGCCGAGATCCTGGGGGCTTGACGTGAGCAGGGGACCCAACACCCGACTCGAGGACTTGTTCAGACTCGCCGGCTGGTCCAAGGGGGAACTCGCCCGGCTGGTCAACCGCCAGGCGGCGGCCCAGGGCTATCCGCAGCTCGCCACGGACACCTCCCGGGTGCGGCGGTGGATCGACGTGGGCGAGACCCCGCGCGATCCGGTGCCCGAGGTGCTGGCGACCCTGTTCACCGAGCGACTCGGCCGTGTCGTGACCATCGAGGACCTCGGGTTGCGCCGGTCAGGGGACGCGGGGACAAGGCCGTCCGTGCATGGACTGCCGTGGGCGCCCCGGCGGACGGCCGCGGTCCTCACCGAATTCACGGGAATGGACCTCATGCTCAACCGACGCGGCATGGTGGGCGCGGGCGTTGCGCTCGCCGCGGGATCCGCACTCAGCGATGCCATGCACGACTGGCTCCGGGCCGCTCCGGCCCGCGACGCCGCCTCCCCCCACGACCCCCCGACCTCGGCCGACCCCGCCGGTTTCGACCGGTACGAGGCCGCGCCCGTCGGCGCGGAGGAGATCGAGGCCCTGGAGCACTCGGTCGAGATCTTCCGCGCCTGGGACGCCTCCCGGGGCGGCGGGCTCCAGCGCAAGGCCGTGGTCGGCCAGCTCAACGAGGTGGGCGGCATGCTCGCCTACCGGCACCCGGACAGCCTCCAGCGCCGGCTGTGGGGCGTGGCGGCCGACCTCGCGGTGCTCGCCGGCTGGATGTCCCACGACATCGGGATGGAGCCGACCGCCCAGAAGTACTTCGTGATCGCCGCGCACGCCGCCCGGGAGGGCGGCGACCGGCCCCGCGCGGGCGAGGCGCTGTCCCGCGCCGCGCGGCAGATGGTGCACCTGGGGCGCCCCGACGACGCCCTCGACCTGCTGCGCCTGGCCAGGTCCGGCATGGACGACGCGGCGCTGCCGCGCACCCGCGCCATGCTGTGCACCATCGAGGCGTGGGCGCGCGGCGCGCTGGGCCAGGGGCAGGCGACCCGGCGGCTGCTGGGCGAGGCGGAGGAGCTGTTCGTCAGCGACCGGAACGACACCGCGCCACCCGGCTGGATGCGGATGTTCGACGAGGCGGACCTGTACGGCATGCAGGCCCTGGCCTACCGCACCCTCGCCGAGCACGAGCCCACCGCGGCCCGCCCGGCGCTGCGTCACGCCGAACAGGCCCTGGAACTGCGGATGGACGGGCGGCAGCGGTCGCGGATCTTCGACGAGATCACGGTCGCCTCCGCGTGCCTGATCGGCGACGACCCCGACCGGGCCGACCACCACGCCCGCCTCGCCCTGGCGGCCGTCGGGGAGAACTCCTCGCACCGCACGTGGGACCGGCTGCGCGACGTGCACCGCCTCACCGGCCCGTACGCGGGCGTGCCCCGGATCGACGCCCTGCGCCGCGACCTGTCCGACGCCCTCCCGGCACAGGCCGCGACCCGCCAGATCTGACCGGCCCCGCCCGCGGACCGTGCGCCTGTCTCACGCCGGTCGGACCCGCCGGGGAACGTCCCACGCCTCCCCGGCGCGGCCCGGACCCCGGCGGGTCCGACCAGCGCGGCTTGCCGTCGTGCGCCGGCGCGGAGGGGCGCGAACCGGCCGCGCGATGTGCGACCGCCTTACCGGCCGTACGGGGGCGTCGCCGGTCCCGACGCGCTGTGCGGTGTGCGCCTGCCCTGGCGGCCCGGCCCGTCCGCCGGGGTGCGCGGGGTGGCGTCCTGTGCCCGTACGGACGTCCGGGGTCGTTGGCCCGGTTCGGCGTGCTCCCGGCGTGGGCACACGGCGGGGCCGGGCGTTTCGGTCTGCCTGGCCGGGTGCGTGGTGCCGCGTGGTGAGGGCGGTTCGGGCCGGGACCGGCTGTGCGGTGTGCGTCCGTCCTGACGGTCGAGTCGCGGCGAGCCGAGCGCCCCGGCCCGTCCGCCGCGTACCGGCGTGAGCGGTTGCTCCACCGATGTGCACGTGGCGCACCCTGGTTCGACGCCCTCCCGGCACGGGCCGGAACGCGGCGGAAGCCGGGCGCGCTTCCGGCGTGGGCCGGGACTCGACGGTCCGGGGGTTCTGCCTGCCGCTGGGTGCGCGGTGTCCCTGTGCCGGTCCGCACGGGCGTGGTCGGGTTGGGCGCCGTTGCGCCCACGGGGCTGGTCGTTGTCGTCCCACGCCCGGGCCGGAACGCGGCGGGGCGGCTGCCCCGCCTGCCTGACGGGCGCTCAGCGTCCCTGTGCGGGCCCGCACCACAGGCGTGGTCCGGTCCGGAGTGGTGTCGGCGTGGGTCGGGACTCGACGGTCCGGGGGTTCGCCTGGCCGCTGGGCGCGCGGTGTCCCTGTGTCCGCCCGCACACGGGCGCGGTCCGCCCCGCCTGGCCGCCGGGTGTGCGGCGTCGCCGTGCCGGTTCGCGCGGGGGTGGGTCAGGGGCGGACGCGGGCCACCAGGACGCAGGCGTCGTCCCCGCGGCCCGTCTCGCCGCACGCGTCGATCACCACGCGCAGTGCCTCCAGCGCGCCCGCCGCCGCGGTGAGGCGGGGGGCCAGCGCGATCAGGCGCCGGGCGCCGCCGGGGCCGCCCCCGCCGTCCGGTGGGTTGTCCGAAAACAGACCGTCCGTGTGGAGGACCAGGACGTCGCCCGGCTCCAGCCGGTCGGCGCGCTGCTCGTAGACGGCGTCGGTGACGGCTCCCAGCAGTGTCATTCGCACCCCTCAGCCCGCTCCTCGCTGCTTCTTTGTCAGTGCGCCCGCCGCCCCCCGAAGCCACCCCTCTCCCCTCGGCCGGCGGCGTCAGATGGGTAAAAGAGCCAGGGCGGGGCAGGGCCCAGCCGGTGCCGCCCCGGCACAGCAGTGGCGCCGGGTGGCCCGCCTGTGCCCAGGTCAGGAGACGGCCGGCCGGTTCGTAGCGGCAGCACAGGGCGCTGGCCAGCACCGGGTGCGCGCCCCGGTCCAGGAGCTGGTTGAGGTGGCCGAGGAGCACCCCCGGCGCCGCGCCCGTCAGGGCGATGCCGCGGATGGCGCCCAGCGCCGTCGCCGTGCCGGCCGCCGCGGCGGGGCCGGGGCCGGACAGGGCGCCCACCGACAGCATCCGCCCGCCGTCCGTCAGCTCCAGCGCGTCGTACCACTTGCCGCTCATCGGGGAGCCGGCCCGCGCGGGCAGGTAGCGGGCCGCCAGTTCCAGCGACCCCGGCCTGCCCCCCGCCCGGCCCGGCTCGTGCGAGCCGAGCCACGGCGCCAGCGCCGAGTCCTCCAGGTCGATCGCCAGCCCGTGCCCGGCCCGCGCGACGCGCCGCTGCCGCCGCAGCTCCTCGCCGTCGCCGTCGCCGTCGCCGTCACCGTCGCCGCCCGCCCCGGAACCGGGCCGTTCCGGCGCCGTACCGCTGCGGCGCCCCTCGCTCACGTCGCGGATCATCGCCCACATCGCGACCGTCCCGCCGTGGTCGTCGAGCACCGGCTCGCCGGCCATCTGCACGGTCCGTTCGGAGCCGTCGGGGCGGTTGATGCGGAACTCGCAGTCCATGGGCCGCCCGTCGATCAGGCAGCCGGTGACCGCGGCCGTCAGCGCGGGCTGGTCCTCCGGCGGCAGGAACGACGGGAGCTGGTCCAGGGTGAGCGGACCCTCCCGGGCCGGCCTGCCGAAGATCGAGAACAGCTCCTCGGACCACACGACGCCGTCCGTCAGCAGGTTCCACTCGGCGCTGCCGATCCGCCCGCCCAGCCGGACCCTGCCCTCGGGCCCGGGCGCGGCCCTGAGCTGGTCGAGCTGCTCGCCGAAGTCCTCCAGGCGGAGCGCGGCCAGCTCCCACACCGCGCGCCGTATGCCGTGCCGGGCGCCGTCCGCCGACTCGCCGAGCCGTACGGCGTCGAGGTCGTCGCGGAGCCGGCGGGTCCGGGCGATCAGGTCGTCGAGCGTCGTCCCGGACGGAACGTCATTCGCGGGGTGTTCAGGGTTCTGGGAGGAGAGCATGGTGATCCCCGATACGGCGCGGTCGGGCGTGGGGGCACGTCCCAGCGGTGGCTGGGGGAGCCGGAGCGGCCCGGCTCGGACGACTCCAGACTGTTGCACAGCCTTCCCCGCTCGGTAAGAGATTCAGCCGCCCCGCGAGTGCGGTTCCCGGGGGGAAGGTGTAGAACCTCTGTCAACCGGCAAGGAGCCGCCCGGACGGGAAATCCCGTTGCCACCTGATCGCACGCGTCGGATGCTGACTCATATGTTCGCCAGCCCTACCGAAACAGACATAGCGCCCAGCGGGACCCTTCTCGGGCTCCTCCAGCGGGGGCGCGGTGACGGGTGGCTGCACGCTCTGGCGGCTCCCCGGGCGGCAGCCGTCGCCGCGCTCGACCACTGCGTACTGCACGACCCACGCCGGGACTGGCAGCTCGAACACCGCTCGCTCTACTACGCCCGGCTCTACGCGGAGCTGGGCGCCGGCCTCGACGCGATCGCCGGCCACCTCTTCCACCCCGACGACGCCGTCCGCCCCGAGGAGGAGCGCACCGGCCTCGCCCTGTCCGTCCTCGGACACCTCACCTCCTACGGGAACGGCGACGCGCCGCGCCTGCTGCGCCGGTACGCGGCCGAGGGCGCCAACTGGCGCTGGGCGCTCGACGAGCTCGCCGTCCGCGACGACGACGGCGCGCTGCGCGCCCTGGGGCCCCGCATCCTGGCGCGTTTCCCCCGCACCGAGGAGGGCGACGCGGCGCTGACCGCCGCCGTCCGCGACTCCTTCGAACCGCGCCCCTGGCGCCTGTGGGCCGAGGACCCGGTCCGCCCCGAGCAGCGTGCCCGCCTCGAACGGGCCCTGCGCGAAGGCGACTTCGACCGCTGGCAGCGGCAGCTCCGGCCGACCGGCCCGCAGCCGGGCTGGAGCGTGCGGGCCGTCCTGGACTGGGCGCGCGAGGGCTACGAACAGAATCCCCGGCAGTGGCGCGAGGCGTCCGCCGCCCGGTGCCTGGGCGCCGTGGCCGGCCCCGAGGACCGGCCCGAGCTGCTCGCCGCGGCGGCGGGCGGACAGCCGGCGGCCCGGGCCGCCGCGCTGCGTCACCTCGCCGAACGCGGCGACCCCGAGGTGTTCCCGCTGATCCGGGCCGCCGCCGCCTCCCCGGACCGGGACGTGGCCACGGCAGCGGGCACCGCGTTCTCCCGGATGCGCGGCCGTGCCGCCCTGACGCAGGCCCGGCGCTGGGCCGACCGCGACGACGAGCTGGGCGCGTGCGCCGCCGCCATGATCGCCGAGCGCGGCGAGCCCCGCGACGCGCCCCGGGTGCTCGCCGCCCTGCTCCGCACCGTGCGGGCGCACGGCAGCGACGCCAGGGAGCTGCGCCCGCTGGTCGAGGGCGCGGGCCGGCTCGCCGTCACCACCGCCGCGCCCGTGCTGCGGCACATCTACCGCGAGACGTCGTCCTCGCACCTGCGCGGTCACGCCGCGCGCGCCCTGGCGGTGACCGACCCGTCGTTCGGGTCCGGCTTCGCCGTCGAGTGCCTGTGGGACTGCGAGGAGGTTACCCGGGAGGTGGCCGCGCGGCACGCCGCCGTCCTCGACACCCGCGTCGTGGAGCGGCTGCGCCGCCTCGCCACCGACCCGGCCGAGCAGGCGGAGGTGCAGACGGCGGTCCGGGGCAGACTGGCCAGGCGCGCCGCGGGCTGAGGCGGCGGTGATGCTCATGGGACGTTTCCCGCACGGCTACGCGGATGTGGGCGGGGGAACCCCGGCGGCGGCGAGAACAGCCGTATGCGCACCTCCCCGATGCGAATCGTCCTCGTCACCGAGTCCTACCCTCCCGACGTCAACGGCGTGGCCCACTGCGCGCTCCAGACGGCCGCTCACCTGACGCGGCGCGGTCACCACCCGCTGGTCGTCGCCCCCGCTCCCGCTCCCGGCGTCCGCGTCCCCCACGCTGTCCCTTATACACATCCGCCGCATACACATCCGCCGACGGTGTAGATGTCGGTGGCCACCGTAGCACCCCCCGTCCTCGTCGTCGGCCGCTGCCGATGTGTATAAGAGCCCGCCCCCCAGCCGCAAGCTCGCCGCCGCCATCGCCGGGCACCGGCCCGACATCGTCCACCTCGCCAGCCCGTTCGTCCTGGGGGTGCGCGGCGCCGCTCTCGCCGCGCGCGCCGGGGTGCCGGCGGTGGCGGTGTACCAGACGGACCTGGCGGGGTACGCCCGTACGTACCTCGGCGCCGGTGAACTCGCCGCCTGGCGCCGCATCCGGGCCGTGCACAGCGCGGCCGACCTGACGCTCGCGCCCTCCACCGCGTCGCTGCGCGCCCTCGCGGAGCACGGCGTGCCCCGGACGGAGCTGTGGCCGCGCGGCGTGGACACCGCGCGGTTCCGGCCGGAGCTGCGCGACCCGTCGCTGCGGAGCGAGCTGGCGCCCGGCGGCGAGCTGCTCGTCGGCTACGTCGGCCGTCTCGCCCCCGAGAAGCACGTCGAGCTGCTCGCCGGGGCCGCCGCCCTGCCCGGCGTCCGGGTCGTGGTGGTCGGCGACGGGCCGAGCCAGACGGCGCTGCGCGCCGCGCTGCCCCGGGCCCGTTTCCTCGGCCGCCGCACCGGGGACGACCTGGCCCGCGTCTACGCCTCGCTGGACGTCTTCGCGCACACCGGGCCGTTCGAGACGTTCTGCCAGACCGTGCAGGAGGCGCAGGCCAGCGGTGTCGCCACGGTCGCCCCCGCCGTCGGCGGGCCGCTGGACCTGATCGACCACGGCCGCACCGGGCTGCTCGTCGCGCCACGCGACCCCGGCGCCCTGCGGGAGGCCGTCCGCGTGCTGCGCGACGACCCCGCGCTGCGCGCCGCGCTCGGCCGCGCCGGGCGGGCCGCCGTCGAGGACCGCACCTGGGAGGCCGTCGGCGACCAGCTCCTGGAGCACTACGCCCGCGTCCGGCACGAGCGGGCGGTGGCCGTACGGTGAGCGCGCCCGTCAGCGACTCGGTGAACGCCTTCATGAACGGCCCCGACGACCCCACCGGGAGTCCCGGGCGCGCCGGGGGGCTGCGCATCGTCCGTCTCGCGAACTTCGTCACGCCCTCCTCCGGCGGGCTGCGCACCGCGCTGCGCGAACTGGGCGCGGGCTACCTGGCGGCCGGGCACGATCCGGTGCTGATCGTCCCCGGCGAGCGGGAGAGCGACACGCGCACCGGGCAGGGCCGCGTGATCACCCTGCCCGGCCGCGTGGTGCCCGGCACCGGCGGCTACCGGGTGCTCACCGACCGGCGGCGGCTGGCGGCGCTGCTGGCCGCGCTGGCCCCCGACCGGCTGGAGGTCTCCGACCGCACGACGCTGCGCTGGACGGGGGCGTGGGCCCGGCGCCACCGGGTCCCGGCGGTGATGGTCTCCCACGAGAGCGTGGACGGCGTGCTGGCCACCTGGGGTCTGCCCGGCGGACTGTGCCGCGGGGCCGCGGACCGGCTCAACCTCCGCACGGCGCACGCCTACACCCGGGTGGTGTGCACGACGGAGTGGGCGGCCCGGGAGTTCCAGCGGGTGGGGGCGCGCAACGTGGTGCGCGCGCCGCTCGGCGTGGACCTGCGCCGCTGCCGGCCCGGGCTGCGCGACGCGGAACTGCGCCGGAAGCTGGCCGGGGACGCCCGGGTCCTGCTGGTGATGTGCTCGCGGCTCTCCCCGGAGAAGCGCCCCGGGCTCGCCCTCGACGCGCTCGGCGAACTGCTGCGGCGCGGCGTGGACGCCACCCTGGTGATCGCGGGCGAGGGCCCGCTGGGCGGGCGGCTGCGCGAACGGGCGCGGAGCGAGGACCTGCCCGTCCTGTTCGCCGGACACGTCGGCGACCCCGCCGACCTCGCCGTCCTCCAGGCGACCGCCGACATCGTGCTGGCGCCCGGCCCGGCCGAGACGTTCGGGCTGGCCGCGATGGAGGCGCTGGCGTGCGGCACGCCCGTGGTGGCCAGCTCCCGTTCGGCCGTGCCCGCGCTGCTCGGCGCGGCGGGCACCAGCGCCGACGGCGACGGCGACGGCGCGGCGTTCGCGGACGGTGTGTCGCGGCTGCTCGCCCGCCCCGAGGCGGCGCGCCGGGCGGCGGCCCGGGCGCGGGCGGAGCAGTTCCCGTGGAGCGCCGCCGTCGACGCGTTCCTCGCCGCCCTCGACGCGGCCCCGGCCGCGCGCGCCACCGCGGCCGGCACGGCCGCGGCACCGCGGCCCCGGGGCCCGGTGGCCGACGGCGGCGAACGATGAGCGGCGGCCCGCCCGACCGGTTCGCCGCCCTGGGCGACTCGCTCACCGAGGGACTCGGCGACGCCCTGCCCGGCGGCGGGTGGCGGGGCTTCGCCCCGCTGCTCGCCCCCCGGCTCGGCCCCGTGGACCGGCCCGTGCGCCTGGTCAACCTCGCCCGCAGCGGCGCCCGTACCGCCGACGCGGCCGGCGAGCAGCTCGCCGCGGCCCGTGCGCTGCGGCCCCGGTACGCCTCCGTCATCGTCGGCGGCAACGACACGCTGCGCGGCGCGTTCGACATCGGGGAGGCCGCCCGCGACCTCGACACGGTGATGGGCGCCCTGACGGCCGAGGGCGCGGTCGTGCTGACCGCCTGCCTGCCCGACCCGGGGCGCATGCTGCGTCTGCCGCGCGCCCTCGCACAGCCGCTCGCGCGGCGCATGCGGGCGCTCAACGACGTGGTGCACCACCTGTCGTGGCGCCACGGCGCGGTGCACGCGCACCTCGCCGACCACCCGCTGGTCGCCGACCGGGCCGCGTGGAGCGTGGACCGGCTGCACCCGTCCGAACTCGGGCACCGCCTGCTGGCCCGCGAGTTCCACGCCGCGCTGGCCGCCCGCGGCCTCGCCGCCGGGCCGCCGCCGGCCGCGACCCCCGACCGGCCGGCGCCCCGGCGCAGCGCGGGCGCCTGGTGGCTGGCGACGCGCGGGCCCCGCTGGGTCGCCGCCCGCTCCACCGACCTGCTGCCTGACCTGCTGCGGCTGGCCGCCGCCGAGACCCGGCACCGGCTGGCCGGCACCGGGGAGGCACTGGACCGCGCCGCCCGGGACGCCACGGTGGCCGCCCTGGCGACCCTGACCGCCCCCCCCGCCCCCACCGCCACGCCCCGTCTCTTTTACCCATCTGGCCCCCCCGGCGAAGATGACGATCGCGCGACCGACACAACCTCACCGCCGCTGACGCACGCCCCGCAGGTCGAGGTCTTCGACACGCCCCCGACCCAGGGCAGGTCACCCCCCCTCGCCGCCGACAGCGCCAGATGTGGATACGGGACGGCGCCGAACCCGTCTGACCGGCCGCCCGGCCGACAGGCCGGGCGGATCGTCAGATGGGCCCCTGCACCTGTCCCGCGTGCGGCGCGAACAGGTCGAGCAGCCGGGTCCGCGCCGCCCGCACCCGGTAGGCGAGGATCTCCGCGATCACCCGCAGCAGCGCGTAGCCGAACGCGGGGTCCTCGTCGCACACGGCCTGGACCGCCGCGCCCTCGAACTCGTACGCCCGCACCGGGCTCAGCGCCTCCGCGCCGAAGTCCCACTCGTAGGGCGGGAAGAGCCACGACCAGCCCAGCAGATCGCCCGTGGCGAGCGAGGAGACGCCCGTGGGCTTCGGACCGGCCAGCCGCAGATCCAGCGTGACCGTGCCGGAGCGGACGATCCAGAACCGGTCGGCCCGCCCCTTCTCCTCGAAGATCCGCTCGCCCTGGCCGAAGGAGACCTCCCGGGCGAGATCCATCAGCCGCTCGCGGTGGTCGGTGGGCAGGACCCGCAGCAGCCGCCGTGGTGCCGTCATCGCCGAGCCTCCTCCTGGCCGGGACATCGTTCGCCTTTCCTTCCATTTCCATTCCACCTCATTTCATCTCATATCACCGCATTCCACCTCCGGCCGATGCCCGCCCGCCTCCCGTGCCCGGCCGAGTCGCAGCCCGGGGCCGTCTCCGCGACAGTGGGGGAGGGGAGGGCCGCCGCCACCGGCCGGAGCCCGAGGAGGAACGTGAGCACGAGCCCGCATCCCGGCGACCTCGAACACCTGCCAGGCGGTCCGGCCGCCGTGCTGGTGCTCGACGCGCGCGGCGCGGTGGTGGCGTGCACCCGGGGCGTGGAGCGCGTGTTCCACAGGTCCGCCTCCCAGCTCCACGGGCGGCGGCTCGCCGGCCTGCTCGTCGAACCCGACGGGTGGCCGGACCTGGCCGAGCTGGCCGAACTGGGCGAGGCGGGCCACGGCACCGTCGCCCTGCGTCTGCCGGACGGCGGCACCGAACAGGTCCGGCTCGACGTGCTGCCCCTGCGGCCCGACGGAGGCCCCGGGCAGCTCGTGGCCGTCACCCCGGCCGCCGCCGCCCGGCTCCGGGAGGAGAACGACGGGCTGATCCGCGCGCTGTTCGCGCAGAGCGCCGTGGGACTGGCCATCCACGACGCCGACCTGCTCCTCACCCGCGTCAGCGTCCCGACCGAGGACGTGGCGGGGGACGACTGGGACCGGGGCGGGCCCCGCGAACCGTTCCCGCTCGGCGGCGTGCTCGTCGAGGAGGACGCGGCCGCGCTGCTGGACCGGCTGCGGGAGGTCGCCGCCACCGGCACCCCGGTGGTCAACCAGGAGCACAGCGCCCGCCTGCGGTCCGCCCCCGCCCACGAGCGCGTGGTGGCGCTCTCCGCCTTCCAGCTCCAGGACTCCGACGAGTGCCTCATCGGCGTCGCCGCCCTGTTCACCGACATCACCGAACAGCACCTGGCCCGCCGCCGGATCGCGCTGCTGCACGACGCGGCCCGGCGCATGGGCGGCTCCCTCGACGTCACCCGCAACGCCGAGGAACTGGCCCGCGTCCTCGTCCCCGCCTTCGCCGACCTGGCCGCCGTGGACCTGGCCGAGGCCGTCTTCTCCGGCGGCGACACCGGCGCGGTGCTGCTGGAGACCCCCGTCCTGCGCATCGCCGCCCTCGCCGCCGGACAGGAGTGGCCGGCGGACGTGCACCCGGCCGGAGCCGTCTTCCGGTCGCCCGGGTTCGCCGACGACGACCGGATGCACCGCGGCGGCGTGCTCAGGGACCCGGGACTGCCGGACATCCGGGCCCGCGCGGTCGGGCCGGACATCGCCGCCGAGGGCAGCCCGCAACCCCCGCCGACCGCCCTGCTGATGCCGCCCGCCGGAAGCGGCACCCGGATGGTCGTACCGCTCCACGCCCGGGGCCAGGTGCTCGGCGCCATCGCGCTGTGGCGCTCCGCCGACCGGCCCCCGTTCAACCGGGCCGACGCCGAGTTCGCCGAGGAGATCGGCACCCGGGCCGCCCTCAGCGTCGACAACGCCCGGCGCTACACCCGCGAGCACCGCACCCTGGAGACGCTCCAGCGCAGCCTGCTGCCCGAGCCCACGTTCGAGGTCAGCGCCGTACGGACGGCCGGCAGTTACGTCCCGGCCGGGACCGCCGCCGGGATCGGCGGAAGCTGGTACGACGTCATCCCGCTCTCCTCCGCCCGCGTCGCGTTCGTCATCGGCGACGTCGCCGAGCACGGCCTCAACGCCACCGCCACCATGGGCCGGCTGCGGACCGCCGTGCAGACCCTCGCCGACCTCGACATCGCCCCCGACGAACTGCTCACCCGCCTCGACGACCTGGCGATCCGGCTGGCCGACGTCGAACCGGCCCCCGGCGCCGGACGCGGCGGCGCCGTCGGCGCGACCTGCCTGTACTGCGTCTACGACCCGATCAGCGGCGAGTGCGCCATGGCCGGGGCGGGCCGCGTGCCGCCCGTGGTCGCCCGGCCCGGCGAGGGCGCCGAGGTCGTCGGCCTGAAGGCCGGGCCGCCGCTGGGCGTCGGCGGCAGCCCGTTCGAGACCGTGCGGCTCCGGCTCGACCCCGGCAGCTTCCTCGCCTTCTTCAGCGACGAACTCGTCACCCACGCCGGCGACCCGCCCGACGACGGCGGCGCGGCCAGGCGCCGCCGCCTGGCCGCGCTGTGCGCGCGGGTCGCCGACGGCGCGGCGGCCGGCGCCACCCCGGCCGCCGTCGGCCAGGGCGTGCTGGACGACCTGCTGCCCGGCCGGGCACCGGACAACGACGTGGCCCTGCTCGTCGCCCGCGTCGCGAGCCTCCCCGAGGGCGCCGTCGCCGACTGGCACTTCCCCGCCGAGCCCACGATCGTCGGCGAGGCCAGGGACCGCGTCCTCGCCCAGCTCAAGGACTGGGACCTGACGGAGAACATGTTCTCCACCGAACTCATCGTCAGCGAACTCGTCACCAACGCCATCCGCTACGCGGGCGGCCCCGTCGGCCTGCGCCTGATCAGGAACGAGACCCTGGTCTGCGAGGTGTCCGACCCCAGCGAGACCCAGCCGCCCCTGCGCCGCGCCCGCCCCACCGACGAGGGCGGCCGGGGCCTGTTCCTGGTCGCCCAGCTCGCCCACCGCTGGGGCAGCCGCTACACCGCCTCCGGCAAGACCATCTGGACCGAGCAGCTCCTGGACCAGGGATAGGGCGGCGCCGATGGCCGACCACGCGCCGACGCGACCCTCGGGCCTGGGCGCCACACCGGGCGGGCTGCTGGACGAGGTGCGGGTCGCCGTCCTCGTCCTGGACGGCGCCGGCGGCATCGAGCTGGGGAGTCCGGAGGCGGAGGCCCTCTTCGGCCACCGGGCCGAGGACGTCCTCGGCCGCCGCGCCGCCGACGTCCTGGCGCCCGACCGGCAACGGGACGCCGTGGAACGCTGCTTCGAACGGACCTGGACGGGCGGCGCGTGGACCGGGGTCGTGCCCGTGCGGTGCGCCGACGGCACGGTCCGCCGGGTCGAGTTCCGCGGCCGGCGCCTGAACGACCCGCACGGCGCGCCGTTGATCCTCGCCCACGCCGCCGACACCGCGACCCTGCGGCGCCTGGAGATCGACCTCGCGCTGTCGCTCAGCCTGATCAACCAGTCCCCGGTCGGACTGGCGCTGTTCGACACCGACCTGCGCTGGCTGCGCGTCAACCCCGCGCTGGAACGCATCAACGGCCTGCCCGCCGAAGCCCTCCTCGGCCGCCGCTACGGCGACGTGCTCAGCGCCACCGACGTCGCCGGGATCGAGGCGGCCATGCGGCACGTCCTGGAGACCGGCGAGCCGCTGATCGACCAGCGCACCCCCGGCCGCACCCCCGCCGACCCGCAGCGCGACCACGTCTGGTCCGTCTCCTACTACCGCGTCGACGACCAGGCCGGCCGCACCATCGGCGTGGGCAGCTCCGCCATCGACGTCACCGAACGCCAGCGCGCCGACGCCGAGATCGCCGCCGCGCGCGAACGGCTCGCCGGCATCGCCGACGCCGGCACCCGCATCGGCACCACCCTCGACCTGCCGCGCACCGCCCGCGAACTCGCCGAGGTCGTCGTGCCGCGACTGGCCGACCTCGCCGCCGTGGACGTCCTCGACGCGGTGCTGGGCGGCGAGACGGCGCCCCCCGTACAGGCCGACGGCTCCGCGCTGTTCCGCGCCCTGGCCGTCGCCGCCGGGCAGGGCACCGACGCCGGACGGACCGCGTACCGGATCGGCGAGACCGACTCCTACGGCCCGTTCCGCACCATCACCCAGTGCGTCCGCGAGGCCAGACCCATCCTGCTGGCCCGGCTGCACGCCCCGGCGCTGCGTCACATCGCCAGGAACGAGGAGGCCGCCCGGGTCTTCGCCGGCGTCGGCGTCCACTCCTACCTCGCCGTCCCCCTCACCGCCCGCGGCGAGGTACTCGGCACCCTCAGCCTGTGCCGCACCCGCAATCCGCGCCCGTTCGACGAACAGGACGTCGCCCTCGCCACCGAACTCGCCGCCCGCGCCGCCATCAGCGTCGACAACGCCCGCCTCTACGGCCGGGAACGCGCCACCGCGCTCACCCTCCAGCGCAGCCTCCTGCCCCGCCTGCCGCGCGACCGCCCCGGCATCGACATCGCCTGCCGCTACCTCCCGGCCGTCAGCGAGGTCGGCGGCGACTGGTTCGACGTGCTCCAGCTCGGCGGCGACCGGGTGGGCCTGGTCGTGGGCGACGTCATGGGCAAGGGCGTCCGCGCCGCCGCCATCATGGGCCAGCTCCGCTCCACCATCCGCGCGCTGGCCCTCCTCGACCTGCCGCCCGGCGAACTCCTCAGCCACCTCGACGGCATCGCCACCTCCCTCGGCGACTCCATCGCCACCTGCGTCTACGCCGTCTGGGAACCGCGCGACGGCTGGTGCGAGATGTCCAGCGCCGGGCACCTGCCGCCGGTCCTCGTCGGCCCCGACGGCACCGCCGAACTCCTCGACCTGCCCAACGCCGTGCCGCTCGGCGTCGGCGGCGTCCCCTTCGTCACCGAACGGCGCCGCCTGCCACCCGGCAGCACCGTCGCCCTGTACACCGACGGCCTGGTCGAGGAACGCGGCACCTCCCTCGACGTCGGCCTGCGCGCCATGACGCGGCTGCTGGCCGGCGCGCCCCGGCCGCTGGAGGAGACCTGCGACGCGATCCTCGGCGGCCTGCGCCGCACCACCCCCGAGGACGACGTCGCCCTGCTCCTGGCCCGCACCCACCGGCCGGACCGCTGACGGCCCCTCACCGGGCCGCCGGCACGGCCCCGCCCGCCGGCGGCGGACCGGCGTTGTCGGTGGCACCGCCTAATGTTGTGCCCCGTGACCGCACCACCCAGCCCTCCCTCTTCTACACATCTAACCCTGCCGCCCCCCATCCGATATGAACACGTGCCGTTCGCACCGTCGC
>NZ_LN929893.1:46679-55365 GCF_001493375.1 Streptomyces specialis | reverse complement strand
TTTGTCGTAGCCCCGCTCATCGGCCCACTGCGTCCCGCCGTCCCCCGTTCGCGGGCCCCGGCCGACGTGAAAAAGGGGGCGACCTCACCGAGTTGCTGCTCACCCCGCCCGCGCCCCGCGAGCACCTCGGCGCCGAGCTGCCCGAGCCCGACCTGATCGCCACCCCGGACGACAGCCGTTTCACCGAGGAGCAGTTCGCCGCCGCGCAGGAGCTGCTCCAGCTCCCCGAGGACGCGCCGCGCCGCCTCTCCGGCCTGCTGGCCGACGCCCGCCGCGCCGACCCCGACCTGCCGTACCTGGTGGCCCTGCTCGCCGTGCACGCCGCCAGCCCGCCGGTCGGCACCGCCTACCGGCAGGGCGAGCCCCGGCTGCTGTTCGCCGTGGACGACGGCACGGAGCTGGACGACCCGGAGTTCGGCGGCGCCGACCTGATCGTCGGCACCGCCCTGCTGGACGCGGCCGGAATGGCCGCCGAGCGATCGGAGGCGACCCCATGACGACCGCCGCGCCCACCGCCGGCTCCCCGGAGGCCGGCCCCGCGGGGCCGCTGACGCCCGCCGACGCGGCCGACGCCGCGCGGCTGGTCTCGTTCGGCCTCCAGCCCCGGCTGCTGCCCGCCCGCGACGCCGCGTACGCCGGGCTGCTGCGCCGCTATCAGGAGGAGCCCGCCTTCGGGCGCCTCGCGGACGCCGTCGCCACCGGTCTCGGCCTGGTCGTCCTGGAGGCCTCCGCCCGCGCGGGCATGGCCGTCGCCGCCGCCGAGGACTCCGTGTTCGCCGTCCGCATGGGGGAGTACGCCCGCCGCGCCACGGCCGACACCGCCGACCGTTTCCTGCACGGGCTGGCCCACCTCGCCGTCGCCGCCCTGGCGTTCCCCCGCCCGGAGGACCTGGCCGACGACGGGTACATCGGCCGGATCACCGTCAACGGCGTCGAGGCGTTCGTCCGCCAGGCGTGCCGCCGGCTGGAGGAACGCGCCGCCGAGCAGGGGGAGAACACCGATCCGGCCACCGACGCCCCTGGTCTGGAGGCCGCCTGGCGGGTGTACGCGCGGCGCAGCGCCACCGGCGCCACCAAGGACGCGCGGCGGCTGGCGGGTTCCACCACCGGCATCGTCGGCAAGGCCGTCGCGTTCCACCCCGACTCCGGATTCCACCAGCGGACCGGCGACGACGCCGGGGGCGCGTCCCGCACCACCGCCCGCTACCAGTTGCAGGTCCGCGACAGGGCGGCCACCGCCGCCATGACCGAGCTGCTGGAGCTGGGCGTCGTCCCGGTCGGCGACGGCACCGGGTCGCTGGCGCCGCCCGGTGACGAGGCCGACCTCGACCTCGCCGACGGCGCCGGCCTCCCGGTCCACCGCTGACCGCCCCGCCGACGACCCCGCCCGCACGCCCGAACCGACGAGAGTCCCGACGCCATGTACGAGCTGTCCCGGATCCGCCTCTACTCCATCGGACCGGCCGGCGCCCGGTATGCCGACACCGTGCTCGACCTGCGCGGCGTCGGGGAGCCGGTGCCCCGGCCGGCTCCCGCGCAGGCGGACTTCTTCGAGGACGAGCCCACCGGCCCGCCGCGCCGCCCGGCCCCCGCCGGGGTCCTCTTCCTGGAGAACGGCGGCGGCAAGTCCGTGCTGCTGAAGCTGATCTTCTCCGTCATGCTGCCCGGCCACCGCAACACGCTGGGCGGCGCCAGCTCCGGCGTGCTGCGCAAGTTCCTGCTCGCCGACGACTGCGGGCACGTCGCCCTGGAGTGGCAGCACACCCTCACCGGCGAGACCGTCGTCGTCGGCAAGGTCAGCGAGTGGCGGGGCCGCCAGGTCTCCAGCGACCCGCGGAAGTTCGCCGAGGCGTGGTACTCGTTCCGGCCCGGGCCCGGCATGAGCCTGGACTCGCTGCCGGTCGCCGAGTCCACCGTCCTGCGGCCGGACGCGGCGCGCGACGGCGGCTCCGGCGCCCGGGGCAGGCGCCGCACCATGAAGGGCTTCCGCGACATCCTCACCGAGACCGGCCGGGCCTACCCGAACCTGGACGTCGTCTGGGAAGAGGTCCACGAGCGCTGGGTCGAGC
Organism: Streptomyces specialis; assembly: GCF_001493375.1. Taxonomy (GTDB): domain Bacteria; phylum Actinomycetota; class Actinomycetes; order Streptomycetales; family Streptomycetaceae; genus Streptomyces; species Streptomyces specialis. The sequence continues at coordinate 53,296 of NZ_LN929893.1, read as the reverse complement.
ACCTCGGACACCTGGGTCTGGACCCCGAACTGTTCCGCTACCAGCGGGAGATGAACGCCGACGAGGGCGAGGCCGCCGGCCTGTTCGCCGTCAAGAACGACGCCGACTTCACCGACCTGCTGCTGCGCGCCGTCACCGACACCCGCGACACCGACGGCCTGGCCGACCTCGTCCACGGCTTCGCCCACAAGCTCGGCCGCCGCGAGGAGCTGGCCGCCGAGCGGGACTTCACCGCCGGGTCCCTCGACCTCCTCGCCCGCGTCACCGAGGCCGCCGGGGAACGGGACGCCGCCCGCGCCGTCCACGCCGCGGCCCGGCGCCGGGCCCGCGCCCTCGCCCCCCGCCTCGCCGCCCGGGGCGCCGGGGAGCGCGACCGCGCCGCCGGCCTCGCCGACCGCGTCGCCGCCGCCGCGGCCGGGGTGACCGCCGCCGACGCCGACCGGGCCCGCGCGGCCCGCGTCGCCGCCGAGCTGGCCTACCGGCACGCCTCGCTGGCGCGGGCCGCCGCCGGGAAGGCCGCCGCCGCGCAGCGCCGCGAGCTGACCGACGCCCGCACCCTGCACGCCGCCTGGCAGGCCGCCGAGACGGTCCTCCAGCATCGCGCCGCCGCCGACCGCGCCGCCCGCGTCGCCGCCGCCATCCGCGAGGCCGAGCGCGACGCCGCGCCCGCCCTGGCCGCCAGGAGCCGCGCCGCCGCCGCGCTGGTGCGCGCCCTGCACACGGCGGCCGAGGAGAGCGAACGGTCGGCCGCCCGGTCCGAGGAGCGCTCCACCGCCCTCCAGGCGGCGTCCGAGGCGGCCCACCGGGACGCCACCACCGCGGCCACCGAGGCCCAGCGCGCCCGCAGCGAGAGCGAGCACCTGCGCCAGCGCCTCGCCGAGGTCGAGCAGGAGACCGCCGACGCCGTCCGCGCCGGCTGGCTGGAGCCCGCCGCGCCCGGCGAGGGCGGCGGCCCGCTCACCGACCCCGCCCGCGCCGCGCTCGCCGCGGGCGACGCCGAACGGACCGCTGTCGCCGCCTGGGAGGCCGCCCGCGAGACCGCCGCCCGCACCGCCGAGCAGGCCCGCGAGGCCGCCGCCGAGCACGCCCGCGCCGAGCTGGCCGCCGCCCGCGCCGCCGACGCGGCCGAGGCCGCCGGCGCCGCGCTGGACGCCGAGCCGCGCGCCGCCGCCGCCCTCGCCGCCGAGCCCCGCCTCGCCGGGCTCCTCGGCCTGCCGGCCGGCGCGGGGCCGGAGGCCCTCACCCCGGAGGAGCTGGACCGTGGCGCCGACGCGCTCACCGGACTGCTCGACGAGGCCCTCGCCACCGGCGAACGCCGCCTGTTCGAGCTGCGCACCGCCGCGGCCGACGACGCCCGCATCCTCGCCACCCTCGGCGACGGCGGCCTGCTGCCCCCCGGGCCCGACGTGCTGGCCACCGTCGAGTTCCTCGGCGAGCACGGCATCCCCGCCCTGCCCGGCTGGCGCTACCTGGCGCAGGCGGTGGACCCCGTCGACCACGCCACCGTCCTGGCCGCCCGTCCCGCGCTGGTCGACGGCGTCGTCATCACCGACCCCGGCAGCCACGCCCGCGCCCGCGAGGTGCTCGCCGCCGCGGCGCTGCTGCCCCGTTCCGCCGTCGCCCAGCGCGGGCCGGGGGGCCCCGACCCGTCCTTCATACCCCCCCGCGGCGTGGCGGGGGGGCGGGGAGAGGTGAAAAAGAGCAAGGCGGAGCACCGCCTGACCGGGGCCGCCGCCGCCCGCGCCGAGGCCGACGACGCCGCGGCCGAGGCCGCCCGCGCCCGCGACGAGAAGCAGGAGGCGGCCCAGCGCGCCCGCCGTTCCGCCGACGCCCTGGCCGGGCTCGCGTCCCGGCTGCGGGAACGCGCCCGCTGGACGTCCCGGGTCAAGGAGCTCGCCGCCGAGGCGGCCGAGGCCGAGGCCCGCGCCGCCGAGCCGCTGGACCCGGCCCGCGCCGCCGACGAGGACCGCAGGCCCGCGCAGCGCGCGGCCGACGACGCCCGCCGCACCGCCCGCGCCCTGCGGGCCGAGCGCGCCGAGGTCTCCGGCGCCCCCGACGACGGCCAGGACCCGGGCGGCACCCCGGCCGGCGCCTCCGGCGGGGACCGGTCGCTGCCAGACCTGCGGGAGGCGTACCGCTCCGCGTCCCAGCTCTACGAGAAGGTCGGCGTCGGTGCCGACCTGCGCGCCGAGCAGGCCCGCGCCGAGAGCGAGGAGAGCGCCGCGCTGGCCGCCCTGGACCGGCTGAGCAACAAGGTCCGCACCCGCGCCGCCCGCCTGCTGGAAGGCCCCGAGGGCGCCGACGGCCCCTCCCGGCAGGCCGCCGCCGCCCGGGCCGAGGCCCTGGTGCAGCTTCTGGAGGGCCGCGCCTCGGCCGCCAGCGAGCAGCTCGGCCGGCTGCGCGGCGAGGCCGAGCGGCTCGCCCCCGAGGGCGCCACCGCCCATATCGAGCTGCCCGAGGACAGCGTCCCGGCCGACGCCGAGCGCGCCCGCGCGCTGCTGCGGACCGCGACCGCCGAACTGACCGCCCACGAGGAGGCCCTCGGCGCCGCGCGGGAGGCCCACGAGGAGCTGGCGCACGCCCTGCGCGCCGCCCGGGACGCGGCGGGCGGCTTGGAGGAGGCCGCCGCCCTCCTGCGGGCCCTGCTGCGCGACCCGTCGCCCGGGCAGCCCGGAGGAGGTCCGGACGGCCACGACGGGCCGGGCGACGGGGAGCAGGACGCCGCCGAGCCCTACCCCGGCACTCTCGCCGAGGCCCGGCAGACCGCCACCGACACCCGCCGCGCGCTGCGCGCGGGCGCCGCCGGCCTGGCCGCCGCCGAGGCGGCCGTCCGCGAGGCCGGCGACCGGCTCGTCCGGCACGCCAACGCCACCCGCTTCGAGCAGGTCCGCACCCCCGCCCGGCAGCAGATCAGGGAGCTGCCCGGCGCCGCCCTGCCCGACCACGCCGCCCCCTGGGCCGAGGCGTTCGCCCCCCGGCTGCGCGTCCTCACCGACGAGCTGGCCCAGTTGGAGCGGAACCGGGACGGCATCGTGGACCGGCTGCGCGGCCTGGTGGAGTCCTCACTGGACACCCTCCGCTCCGCCCAGCGGCTCTCCCGGCTCCCCGAGGGGCTCGGCGAGTGGTCGGGCCAGGAGTTCCTCCGCATCCGCTTCGAGGACCCCGACCAGGCCACCCTCGCCGAGCGCCTGGGCGAGGTCGTCGACGAGACGACGCGGGCCGCCGTCCGCAAGAACACCGACCTGCGCCGCGACGGGATGTCCCTGCTGCTGCGCGGCGTCCACGCCGCGCTGCGCCCGCGCGGCGTCGCCGTGGAGATCCTCAAGCCCGACGCCGTGCTCCGCGCCGAACGCGTCCCCGTCGGCCAGATGGGCGACGTGTTCTCCGGCGGCCAGCTCCTCACCGCCGCCATCGCCCTGTACTGCACGATGGCCGCCCTGCGCGGCAACGACCGGGGCCGCGACCGGCACCGCCACGCGGGCACGCTCTTCCTCGACAACCCCATCGGCCGCGCCAACGCCACCTACCTGCTGGAGCTGCAACGCGCCGTCGCCGACGCCCTCGGCGTCCAACTGCTGTATACGACAGGGCTGTTCGACACCACGGCGCTCGCCGAGTTCCCCCTGGTGATCCGGCTGCGGAACGACGCCGACCTCCGCGCCGGGCTGAAGTACATCAGGGTCGAGGAGCACCTGCGCCCCGGCCTGCCCCGGCGGGACCCGGCGGCCGAGCCCGCCCACGGCGAGATCACCGCGACCCGCGTCTTCCGCAGGCCCCGGCCCGCGCCGCCGCGGGAGGCGGATCACTGACGGCCGGACAGGCGGCGCCGCGACCGCGCGGCGCTGCTCGGCACGGACACCACGCCGTTGCGCTGGAGCCACGACTGCCGGGTGACCCAGATGTCGAGCACGGCCCACGTCGCGACGATGCTGCTGGCGATCGTGGACAGCAGCATCGGGAACGCCAGCCACGAGCCCGCGAGGGTGCACAACAGCACCACGACGAGCTGGGTCAGCGTCAGCGCGATGATGATGACGGCGCGCACGGCTGCGGCACGGACCGGGTCCGGCATGCGGGGCTTCGCGTACACTCCGCCAACGCTCCCTGCACGGTGAGATACGCGGATAACTCGTCAACCCCCATCGTAGAACGCGGTGGACGCCTTGCGTGCCCGGACGCGACAGACGAGTATGAGGCGCTCCGTGAGTCAACTCCATCCACTTACACCGGGCGTCACGGAAGCCGAACCCGACCGGGTAGTAGGCTCGCGCCTGCCGACGGTGCCGGCCGCCGCCGGCCGTCCGGGACGAACTAGGGGAGGGCATGCGCTTTCGCGGCAAGTCGATCCGACGGAAGACAGGGGCGCTGGTGCTCGCGCCCCTGCTGTCGCTCGTGTCGGTCTGGGCGTTCGCGTCGGCGATCACCGTGTCCGAGGCCAGGGACGTGCTGGCGGCCTCCTCCGCGGCCGACGCCCTCACCGAACCGTGCGACGCGGTCGTCCGCGCCCTCCAGGCGGAGCGGCGGCAGACCCTGGTCCACATCGCGGACCCCCGGCGGACCGAGGTGCTCAGCGACCTCCAGACCGCCACCGACCAGGCGGTGGCCCGCGTCCTGGGACGTGCGACGGAAGGCGTCCGCGCCGACTTCCGCGACGAGACGCGGGAGCGGCTGGACGCGTTCCTCGCCGCCCTGGAGGACCTGGACCAGCTCCGCGACCGGGTCGCGGACGGCACGATCGACCGGACCCGCGCCCTCGAAGCCTACAACCGCCTCACCGCGCCCGGACTGCTCTTCCTCTCCTCGGTCCAGCCCGTCCGCGACGTGGAACTCGACCGGCAGGCCCGCGCCATCACCGGCCTCGCCCAGGCCCGTGAAGCCCTCTCCCAGGAAGACGCCCTGGTGGCGGGCGCGCTCGCCGCGGGCAGCGCCGGGGACGCCGAACTCGGCGCGCTGACCGACCTGATCTCCCGGCGCGAGCTGATCTACGACCTCTACCTGCCCGACCTGCCCGACAACGACGTCCGGGCCCACCAGGACTACTGGGACACCGGCGCGGGCGCCCTGCTGACCCTCGTCGAGGAGGCCCTTCTCGAAGGCCGCGTCAGCACCGTCCACGCCGAGGAATGGGCCGAGACCGGCGCCGAGGCGCTCGCCGCCCTCAGCGTGCTCGCCGACGAGGCCGACGCCGCCTACCGGGACCAGCTCGACCCGGGCATCGACGCGACGCTGCTGCGCGCGGGCCTGGTCGCCATCGGCGGGCTGCTCGTCATCGTCATCGCCACGGTCGTCGCCCTGCGCCTGGCCCGCCGCCTCAACCGCGAGCTGCGCGGCGTGTCGCGCGAGGCGGTGGACGCCGCCGAGCAGCGGCTGCCCGGCGTGCTGCGCCGCCTGGAGGCGGGCGACCATGTCGACATCGAGACCGAGGCCCCCCGCCTCGAATACGGCCGGGACGAGCTGGGCCAGATCGGGCGCGCCGTCAACACCCTTCAGCGCGAGGCCGTCTCGGCCGCCGTCGAACGGGCCGTCACCCGGCGCGGCGTCGCCGAGGTCTTCGTCAACCTCGCCCGCCGCGCCCAGGTCCTGCTGCACCGCCAGCTCAACCTGCTGGAGGCCCTGGAGCGCCGCACCACCGACGACGAGGACCTCGCGGACCTCATCCGGCTCGACCACCTGACCACCCGCATGCGGCGCCACGCCGAGGGCCTGGTCATCCTCTCCGGCACCGCCCCGGCCCGGCAGTGGCGCAAGCCGGAGCAGCTCATGGACGTGGTGCGGGCCGCCGTGGACGAGATCGAGGACTTCGAACGCGTCGAGATCCGCCGGCTCCCGCCGTTCGCCGTGGCCGGCGGGGCGGTGGCCGACCTGATCCACCTCGTCGCGGAACTCCTGGAGAACGCCACGGTCTTCTCGCCGCCGCACACCGCCGTGCAGGTCTCGGGCGAGCGGGTCCCGCACGGCTTCACCCTGGAGATACACGACCGGGGTCTGGGCATGACCCCCGACGCCCTGGCCGACGCCAACCAGCGGCTGGCGGAGTCCCAGGACTTCCAGCTCGCCGACACCGACCGGATCGGCCTGTTCGTCGTCGCCCGGCTCGCCGAGCGGCACGGCATCCGGGTCTCCCTGCGCGAGTCCCCCTACGGCGGCACCACCGCCGTGACGCTCATCCCCGGCGAGCTGCTCACCGAGACCGCCGAGGAGCCGCAGGACCGCGACCCGCGCCACGAGCCGGCCGCGCGGCGTCCGGGGCGCGAGGGCGTGGTGGACGGCCCCGTCGAGCTGGAGGCGCAGGTCGGCGCCGGATCCCTGGCCCGCCCGCCGGTCCCGGCGGAACGCGGCCCCGAGCGCGCCGAACGGACCGAGCACCCCGCCCGCCACGGTGAACACGCCGCGCTGCCCGGCCAGGACGACCCCGCTCCGCTGCCGCGTCTGCCCCAGCGCAGACGCACGCCCGTGCTCGTCGCCGACCACGGCCGCACCGTGGGCCAGGCACCCGACGCCGACCCGCCGCCCGTCGCCGATCCGCCCGGACCGGACGCACCGGCCGCCGGCCCCACCACCGGCGCGGGACTGCCCCGGCGGGTCAGGCGGCAGACGTCCGGCGCCCCGCGGTGGGC
>NZ_LN929893.1:0-45233 GCF_001493375.1 Streptomyces specialis | reverse complement strand
TTGATGTCAGCACGCTCGCGACCTTTGCATGCGCGACCAGTCAATCTTGAACGCGATCGGACCACCCATCTCAGCTCCCATCACCTCTTCGTCGGCGGCGTCAGGTGTGTATAAGAGGCAGGGCCCACGGCGGGGCGAGCCTCCCCAGCCCGGCGGCCACCCGGCCGCCGACGCCGTACCCGACCTGGACGCCGAGGAGCTGCGCGCCCGGATGGCGGCCCTGCAACGGGGCTGGCAGCGCGGGCGGCAGCAGCACGACCCCGGCGGGGACGGACCCCCGCCGGGCGCCAGACCGTAAGCAGGCCAGACAACGAGAGCCGAAGGCAGGACCGATGACCGCACCGGAGTCCGCGGGTCACGGCGGCACCCCGCAGCACCGCGGTACGCCCCAGGAGAGCGGACAGCTCGACTGGATCCTCGACGAACTCGTCGAGCGCGTGCCCCATGTCCGTCACGCGCTGGTCCTGGCGGCCGACGGCCTGCCCCGGGGCGCCTCCCGCTCCCTGGGCAGAGAGGACGGCGAGCAACTGGCCGCCGTCGCGTCCGGTTTCCACAGCCTCGCGCGCGGCGTCGGCCGGCACTTCGAGACGGGCGCGGTGCGCCAGACCCTCGTCGAGCTGGACGACGCGTTCCTGCTGGTGACCACCGCCGGACAGGGCAGCGCGCTGGCCGTGTTCACCGAGGCCGAGGCCGACATAGGGCAGGTGGCGTACGAGATGGCGCTGCTGGTGAAACGAGTCGGCCCGCAGCTCTCCACCCCGCCCCGCGGCCTCCTCGGTGACCAGGGCTGACGCCGTGTGCGCCGGGTCCGTCCCGGGGATGTCGCGAAAGGGTGACAACTGATCGGTAGGGCGAACCGCTCCCCGGCCCGCCACGTCGGAAGGTGTGACGGCGGCGGGCCCGGGACCTACGGGGGTGGTTCCGGACCGCCGCCGCCTGTCCGGCGGGCGCGCCTCACCGCCGGAGCGCGTCCCGGGACACGGGGAAGTCGAAGTACGTGGCGGGGAACGGTTCCGCCGCGAGGGTGAAGTGCCACCACTCGGTCGGCACCGGGACGAACCCCTCCTCCTCCAGCGCCGACCGCAGCACCCCCCGGGCCCGGCGCGCCGCGCCGTCCACCTCGCGCGAGTCCGGCGCCGACGCCGGGTCGAAGAAGTCGAACGGCGTGCCCATGTCCACCGGTTCGCCCGACCGCCGCACCAGCGTCACGTCCACGGTGGAGCCGCGGCTGTGCCCGGACCTGGCCGCGAGATACCCCTCGTCGAACAGCCGGTCCTTCGGCACCCGGGGATGGAACTCCTCACGCGTGTCCGCGTCCTCCGGTCCCGCCGCCCACCGCAGGAAGTCCGCCACCGCCCGCCGGGGCCGGTAGCAGTCGTACACCAGCAGCCCCAGATCCCGCCGCGCCAGCGCCCGGTGCGCGCGGCGCAGCGCCGACGCGGCGTCGCGGGTCAGCAGGCACTCCGGTTCGCGGTAGCCGTCCACCGGGCGGCCGGTGAAGTTGCGCCGCGAGGCGTACCGCATCTCCTGCCCGATGCCGGGAGCGACGTCCCGCAGCGCGGCGAACTCCGGCGGTGCCGCGTCGCCGCCGGGCGCCGCGCCCGGGGCCGCCGGGCCGCAGAGCGCGCCGAGGAGCCCGGCCAGCACGAGCGGGAGGGGGAGGCGCCGCACCCCTCCAGCTCTACCAGCGCGCACCCGGCCCGGCCATCCGGGGCCCGGCCGGACGGCCGCTCTGGCGCCCGCGCCGGTGAGCTGGCATCGTCCTGCCCAGCCGCGCCACGCGTACCGCCGCACCGCCCGGGGAGCCGCCATGACCACGCCGCACGACGCACCGCCGTTCCCGCCCGGGCCGCTGTGGCGGCCGGGGCCCGAGCGGGCCGCCGAGGCCCGGATCACCCGGTTCCACGCGTACGCCGCGGCGCGGCACGGCGCCCCCGCCCCGCGCCCGGACGATCCGGCCGGGAACTACGCGGCGCTGCACCGCTGGTCCGTCACCGCGCTCGGCCCGTTCTGGCACGCCGTCACCGACTGGTTCGACGTCCGGTTCACCACGCCGTTCGACACGGTGCTGGCCGACGCCACCATGCCCGGAGCCCAGTGGTTCCCCGGCGCCACCCTCAACTACGCCGAGCACGCGCTGCGCGCCGGCGAGGACCCGGCCCGGGCCGGCGAGCCGGCGCTGCTGGCCGTCGACGAGCGGCACGAGCCGCGCCCGGTCACCTGGGCCGAACTGCGCGCCCGGGTCGGCGCCCTGGCCGCCGCGCTGCGCGGCCTGGGCGTGCGGCCAGGCGACCGGGTCAGCGGCTATCTGCCCAACGTTCCCGAGGCCGTCGTCGCGCTGCTGGCCTCCGCCGCCGTCGGCGCCGTGTGGACCTCCTGCGCCCCCGACTTCGGCGCCCGCAGCGTCCTGGACCGCTTCCAGCAGGTCGAGCCCGTCGTCCTGTTCGCGGTCGACGGCTACCGCTACGGCGGCCGGACCCACGACCGCGCCGCCACCGTCGCCGAACTGCGCGCCGGGCTGCCCCCCCTCCGCGCCGTCGTGCACGTCCCGCTGCTGGGCACGCCCGCGCCCGACGGAACCCTGGAGTGGGACGCGCTGGCCGGAACCGGCCCGGCGGACACCGCGCCCGCGCCCGTGTTCACCCCCGTCCCCTTCGACCACCCGCTGTGGGTGCTGTACTCCTCGGGCACCACCGGGCTGCCCAAGGCGATCGTCCACTCCCAGGGCGGCATCCTCGTCGAGCACCTCAAGCAGCTCGGCCTGCACTGCGACCTCGGCCCCGGCGACCGCCTGTTCTGGTACACCTCCACCGGCTGGATGATGTGGAACTTCCTCGTCTCCGGCCTGCTCACCGGCACCACCGTCGTCCTCCACGACGGCAGCCCCGCCTTCCCCGGCCCGGACGCCCAGTGGCGGGTCGCCGAGGCGACCCGCGCCACCCTGTACGGCACCTCCGCGGCCTACGTCCTGGCCTGCGCCAAGGCGGACGTCCACCCGGCGCGCGACCTGGACCTCTCGGCCACCCGCTGCGTGGCCACCACCGGCTCGCCGCTGCCGCCCGACGGGTTCCGCTGGCTTCACGACGAGGCCGGCGGCGGACGGGGCGAGCTGTGGATCGCCTCGGTCAGCGGCGGCACCGACGTGTGCAGTTGCTTCGCCGGGGCCGTACCGACCCTGCCCGTGTGGACGGGCGAGTTGCAGGGCCCGAGCCTCGGCACCGACCTGCGCTCCTGGAGCCCGGACGGCCGGGACCTGACCGACGAGGTCGGCGAACTGGTCGTCACCGCCCCCATGCCGTCGATGCCGGTCCGGTTCTGGAACGACCCGGGCGACGCGCGGTACCGCGACAGCTACTTCGCGATGTTCCCCGGCGTGTGGCGGCACGGCGACTGGACGACCCTCACCTCGCGCGGCACCGTCGTCATCCACGGCCGGTCCGACTCCACGCTCAACCGACAGGGCGTGCGGATGGGGTCGGCCGACCTGTACGAGGTGGTGGAGCGGCTCCCGGAGATCCGCGAGTCCCTGGTCATCGGCCTCGAACGCCCCGACGGCGGGTACTGGATGCCGCTGTTCGTCCACCTGGCCGAGGGCGCCGCGCTGGACGACGCGCTGCGCGACCGGGTCCGCGACGCCATCAGGTCCGCCCTGTCGCCCCGGCACGTGCCCGACGAGATCCTCCAGATCCCCGGCGTCCCGCACACCCTGACGGGCAAACGGCTGGAGATCCCGGTCAAACGCCTCCTCCAGGGCGCGCCCCTGGAGTCCGCGGTCAACCCCGGCTCGGTGGACGACCCGGAACTGCTGCGGTTCTTCGAACGGCTGGTCCGCGACCGGGCCGCTGTCAGTGGCACCGACTACGGTGAGTGACCAAGACGTTCCCATCCGTTCGAAGGGTGAGGGGGAGCCATGGCACACACCGGAAAGCGGGACCCGCGGGGCGCGGACCCGTGGCGCGAGGCGGCCGGCACGGTGGCGGTCGTCCCGGACGAGACCGGATTCGCGCTGATGCGGCGGTACGCGTCGTTCGGTTTCACCGACCACGCCGGGTATCTGCGGCAGATCGAGGCCCTGCTGCGCTCCATGACGGGCCGGCACGGGCACACCAGCGTCGCGCTGTTCGACCCGGTCGGCTTCGCGGAGTTCTGCGAGCGGGAGGGCCTGCCGCCGGACGACCCGGCCAGCCGCGCGCGGTACACGGCGCAGGTCGCCGCCCGCGGCGCCACCGTGCCGTACGAGGGACAGCCCCTGACCCGGCTGGTCCCGGCGCTGCTCGCGGAGCACGTGCGGTGGGAGACCTGGGAGGCGGGCACGGATCTGCTGGCGTCCGCCGGGTCCTGCGCCGCGTGCGGGGCGCCCCAGTCGCGGTGCGCGTTCCGGCGGGCGGCCGGGCTGCTGACGGAGATCCTCCAGCGGGCCGAGCCGGGCGCGCACCACCTGGTGTGCAGCGTGATCGCCGACACCGGCCCGTTGACGGCGGCGGTGACCGCCGCGCGCGGCGCGGACGGCGCGCTGGAGCTGCCGGAGCCCGAGGCGCTGGTGCTGTGCACGCTGCTGGCGGCCGGAGTGGCGACCGGAGCCCCCGGCGGGCTGGTGCTGCGCTCCGGCGCCGGAGCGGCGGGCCACGGCGAGGAGGGGCGCGGCGGGAGCCTCGCCGCCGGCCGGCTGCGGGGCCTGAGCGAGGCAGAGGTCTTCGCGGCGTACTGCACGGACGCCCACACGGGCGAGCCGGTCCCCCCGGAGCACGGCGTGGCCTACCGAAGCGCACCCGACATCCCACCCGGCCCCTGCGCGGAGCCGTGACCGGCCGGATCTGCTGGGGCGCGCCGCACGGACGCCCACACGGGCGAGCCGGTGCGGCCGGAGGGGGGCGTGGTCCAGCGGGGCGCGGCCGACGTTCCGCCCGCCCACTGCGGGGAGCCGTGACCGGCCGGGTCGGTCACGGCGTTCCGCCGGCGCGTGTGGGTGAGGCGGTGGTGCCCGAGTCCGCGTGCCCTACTGGACGCGGCCCGGCCCCTGCGCGGAGCATGGCCGACCGGATCGGCCGTCGCGTTCCTCCGGCGTGCGCGGGTGAGGCCGCGCGGCCGAGCGGTAGGGAGACCCCGGGTGCGGTGGTGCCGGAGCCCGGCGTGGTTCGCCCGGGGGCGCGCGGCCTGGCCTCCGCGCGGAGCTGTGACCGGCCGGATCGGCCACGGCGTTTCCCCTGCGCGCGCATTGGTGAGCCGGTACGGCCGGAGCACGGTATGGGCTACCCAAACGCGGCCGAGGTCCCTCCCGGCCCGGCGGGGGGCCTGGTCGGCCGAGGTGCTCCGGCGGGCGCGCGGGCGAGGCCGTGGTGTCCGGTGGGTGTTCCGTCCGCTTGTCGCGGTCACCGGCTCACGGGTCGGAGAGGATGCCGTGGGCGGCCGTGCGGGCCTGCTCGGCGTCGTCCGTCGCGCGGGCCGCCGCCGCGGCGCGTTCGCACCGGGCCAGGGTGTGCCGGGCCAGCGCGGCGCGCACGGCGGGGATCGCCGCCGCGCCCATCGACAGGCTGGTGACGCCCAGGCCGGTCAGCACGCAGGCCAGCAGCGGGTCGGCGGCGGCCTCGCCGCACACACCGCAGCCCTTGCCCTCGGCCCCGGCCGCCTCGGCGGCCAGCGCGACGAGGTCCAGCAGCGCGGGCTGCCACGGATCCTGGTACCGGGCGACGGCCCCGACCTGCCGGTCGGCCGCGAAGGCGTACTGGGCGAGGTCGTTGGTGCCCAGCGAGAGGAACGCCGCCTCTCGCAGCAGGGCGCGCGCCCGCAGCGCGGCGGCCGGGATCTCGACCATGACGCCGGACGGGACGTGCAGCCCGGCCGCCCGGCACGCGTCGGCGAAGGCCCTGGCGTCGGCCCGGTCCGCGACCATCGGCGCCATGACCGCCAGGGAGACCGGCAGGCCCTCGGCGGCCCGGGCCCGGGCCCCCAACTGGGTGTCCAGCACCCCGGGGTGCGCGAGCAGCGCCCGCAGCCCGCGCACGCCGAGGGCGGGGTTCGGCTCGTCGCCCGGCGTCAGGAACGGCAGCGGCTTGTCCGCCCCCGCGTCCAGCACCCGCACCACCACGCGCCCCTCGGGGAACGCCGCCAGCACCTCCCGGTAGGCGGCTGCCTGCTCCTCCTCCGACGGCGGCCGGTCCCCGCCCCCCAGGAACAGGAACTCCGTGCGGAACAGCCCCACGCCCTCCGCGCCCGCCGCCACGGCGGCGGCGACCTCGCCGGGGCCGGCGATGTTCGCCAGCAGCGGCACCCGGTCACACGCGTCGTAACCCGTCCTCATCCTTCCTCCGCCACCTGCCTGCGTTCTCTTTTCTGACTGTCGCCCCCTCTCCCGCCGTGCTCCCCACTATCCTCTTCGTCGGCCGCGTCAGATGTGTATATGACACAGCTCCTCGCCGCTCGGGTCCACCACGATCTCGCCGGTGGCGCCGTCCACCGCGACGACCGTGCCCTCGGCGATCCGGCCCGCCTCCGGCAGCGCCACCACGGCCGGCACGCCCAGGGCCCGCGCCAGGATCGCGCTGTGACTCGTGGGCCCGCCCTCCTCGGTGACGAAGCCGAGGACCAGCGCCGGATCGAGGAGCGCGGTGTCGGCCGGCGCCAGGTCCCGCGCGATCAGCACGAACGGCTCGTCGCTCTCCGGCACCCCCGGGACCGGCACGCCCAGCAGCCGCGCCACGATCCGGTTCCGCACGTCGTCCAGGTCCGCCACGCGGCCCGCCAGATAGTCACCGGCCTCCGCCAGGAGCGCCCGGTAGGCGGCGAACGCGTCGAAGACCGCGCGCTCCGCCGTGCCGCCCGCCGACACGCGGCGCTCCACGTCGGCCAGCAGCTCGGGGTCGGCGGCCATCAGCGCCTGCGCCTCCAGCACCGCCCGGGCCGTGCCGCCGGCGAGCCCGCCCCGCGCGTTCAGATCGGCGGCCACGGCCCGCGCCGCCCGCCGGGCGCGGTCCAGCTCGCGCGGCGCCGCGTCGGGCGGAATCCGCCCGGCCGGCGGCTCCGGCACCGCCGTACCCATGTGTCTGACCTCGCCGATCGCCACGCCATGGCTCACGCCGACGCCTCGCAGCCTGCTCCGCATGTCACCCGCCTCGCCGTGCCCCAGGAGTGCCGCAGATCACAGAAAAGCCTAGGCCATCCCCTCCTGGCCGCTTCCGGGCGCCCTGCCCCCACCCGCCGGGGGGACGGCGGGTAAGGTCGGACCGCACAGCGTCGGGTCTAGGGATCAGCAGGAGGCGTCCGGTGGAGGTCCAGGAGACGCGCGTGCAGACGGACCGGGTCCTCACGGTCCCGAACATCCTGAGCATGGCCCGGCTGGCGGGCGTGCCCGTCTTCCTCTGGCTCGTCCTCTCCCCGGTTTTCGACGGCCCCGATCTCGACGGCTGGGCCCTGCTGCTCCTCGCCGCCAGCGGGGTCAGCGACTATCTGGACGGCAAACTGGCCCGCCGCTGGAACCAGGTCAGCGCGCTGGGCCGCATCCTGGACCCGGCCGCCGACCGGCTGTACATCCTGTCCACCCTCGTGGGGCTCACCTGGCGCGAGATTCTGCCGGTGTGGCTCACGACACTCCTGCTCGCCCGCGAACTGATGCTCCTGGTGACCGTATGGCGCCTCGACCGGCACGGCTACGCCCCGCCGCAGGTGAATTTCCTCGGGAAGGCCGCGACATTCAACCTGATGTACGCCTTCCCGTTGCTGCTGCTCAGTGACGGAAGTAGCTGGGTGGCATCACTCGCTGCGATTTTCGGATGGGCGTTCGCCGGCTGGGGTACAGCGCTCTACTGGTGGGCAGGGATTCTTTACGTGGTGCAGGTCCGCCGTCTCCTGAAGGCGGACACCACCTCCGACTAGACCGCTCCGGCAGTGACGCGGGGGGCTGGCGCCCGCACGTGCCGCGCATACCGGGGAGCCACCCCGGGCCCAGCCCCTCCGGACGGGCGCGGTCGGAGTGACTGTCGACTCCCCAAGGAGGACACTTCCGATATGAAGGCCGTCGTAATGGCTGGTGGCGAAGGCACCCGGCTTCGTCCGATGACCGCGAGCATGCCCAAGCCGCTGCTGCCCGTGGCCAACCGCCCGATCATGGAGCACGTGCTCCGGCTGCTGAAGCGGCACGGGCTCACCGAGACCGTGGTCACAGTGCAATTCCTCGCCTCCCTCGTGAAGAACTATTTCGGCGACGGTGAGGAACTCGGTATGGACCTCACTTACGCCCATGAAGAAAAGCCACTGGGTACGGCCGGAAGTGTGAAGAATGCCGAGGACGCGCTCAAGGACGACTCGTTCCTGGTGATCTCGGGTGACGCCCTCACCGATTTCGACCTGACCGATCTCATCCGGTACCACCGCGAGCGCGGCGCCCTGGTGACCGTCTGCCTGACCCGGGTGCCCAACCCCCTGGAGTTCGGCATCACCATCGTCGACGAGGACGGACGCGTCGACCGCTTCCTGGAGAAGCCCACCTGGGGACAGGTGTTCTCCGACACGGTGAACACCGGCATCTACGTGATGGAGCCCGAGGTCTTCGACTACGTCGACCCCGACGTCCCCGTCGACTGGTCCGGCGACGTCTTCCCCCGCCTCATGAAGGAGGGCAAGCCGGTCTACGGCTATGTCGCCGAGGGCTACTGGGAGGACGTCGGCACCCACGAGAGCTATGTCAAGGCCCAGGCCGACGTGCTGGAGGGCAAGGTCGACGTCGAGATCGACGGATTCGAGATCTCGCCCGGCGTCTGGATCGCGGAAGGCGCGGAGGTCCACCCCGACGCCAAGCTCAGGGGGCCGCTCTACATCGGTGACTACGCCAAGATCGAGGCCGGCGCGGAAATCCGCGAGCACACGGTCATCGGGTCGAACGTGGTGGTCAAGGCCGATGCCTTCCTGCACAAGGCGGTCGTCCACGACAACGTCTACATCGGTCCCCAGACCAATCTGCGCGGCTGCGTCGTCGGAAAGAACACCGACGTCATGCGCGCGGCCCGGATCGAGGACGGCGCGGTCATCGGCGACGAATGCCTCGTCGGCGAGGAATCCATTGTCCAGGGCAACGTCCGCGTCTACCCGTTCAAGACCGTCGAGGCCGGCGCCTTCGTCAACACGTCGGTCATATGGGAGGCCCGCGGCCAGGCCAACCTCTTCGGCGCCCGCGGCGTCTCCGGCATCCTGAACGTCGAGATCACCCCCGAGCTCGCCGTCCGCCTCGCCAGCGCCTACGCCACCACGCTGAAGAAGGGCTCCACGGTCACCACCGCCCGCGACCACTCCCGCGGCGCGCGCGCCCTCAAGCGCGCCGTCATCTCCGCCCTCCAGGCCAGCGCGATCGACGTCCGCGACCTGGAGAACGTGCCGCTGCCCGTCGCCCGCCAGCAGACGGCGCGCGGCAGCGCCGGCGGCGTCATGATCCGCACCACCCCCGGCGTCCCCGACTCCGTCGACATCATGTTCTTCGACGAGCGGGGCGCCGACCTCTCCGCGGGCGGCCAGCGCAAGCTGGACCGCGTCTACGCCCGCCAGGAGTACCGCCGCGCCTTCCCCGGCGAGATCGGCGACCTGCGGTTCCCCGCCAGCGTCTTCGACGCCTACACCGGTTCGGTGCTGCGCGCCGTCGACACCACCGGGGTGGCCGAGTCCGGGCTGAAGATCGTCGTCGACGCCGCCAACGGCAGCGCCGGCCTCGTGCTGCCCAGCCTGCTGGGCCGGCTCGGCGTGGACGCCCTCACCATCAACCCCGGCCTGGACGAGGCACGCCCCACCGAGACCGCCGACGTCCGCCGCGCGGGCCTGGTGCGGCTCGGCGAGATCGTCGCCTCCGCCCGCGCCGCGTTCGGCGTCCGCTTCGACCCCGTCGGCGAGCGGCTCGCCCTGGTGGACGAGCGCGGCCGGATCATCGAGGACCAGCGCGCCCTGCTGGTCATGCTCGATCTGGTGGCCGCCGAGCGCCGCAGCGGGCGCGTGGCGCTGCCCGTGACCACCACCCGCATCGCCGAGCAGGTCGCCGCCTACCACGGCACCCAGGTCGAGTGGACCACCACCTCGCCCGACGACCTGACCCGGGTCGCCCACAAGGAGGGCTCGGTCTTCGGCGGCGACGGCCAGGGCGGCTTCATCGTCCCCGAGTTCAGCAGCGTCTTCGACGCCACCGCGGCCTTCGCCCGGCTCATCGGCCTGGTGGCGCGCACGCAGCTCTCGCTCAGCCAGATCGACGCGCGCATCCCGCGCGCCCACGTCCTGCGCCGTGACGTCGCCACCCCGTGGGCGATCAAGGGCCTGGTCATGCGGCGCGTCGTGGAGGCGGCCGGGGACCGCTCGATCGACACCACCGACGGCGTGCGCGTGGTGGAGCCGGACGGCCGGTGGGTCCTCGTGCTGCCCGACCCGGCCGAGGCCGTCACCCACCTGTGGGCCGAGGGACCGGACGACGCCGCCGCGCAGGAGCTGCTCGACCACTGGGCGACCGTGGTGGACAGCGCCGAACGGTGACGCCGGGGGCCTGACCCTCCGTCCGGAAGGCCCTTGCCCCAAGGGCCCGTTCGGACCGACGGGGGCGCCGTGGGACGATGTCCGCCATGCCACCGCAGGAGCCCGGACACCGTGCCCCGGCGCGCCCCGACGCCTCCATGTCGCTGCTGACCGCCGTCATGAACCACACCCTCGACGAGGGGTACGCCCAGGCGGCGGCCAGGCGGAAGGCCGAAGGCCGGTCGGACCTGCCGCGCACGACGCGCGCCAGACTCTGGCTGGCCGCCGGCCTGGTGCTGGCGGCTCTCGTCGTCCCCCGGGGCGCCGCCCAGGCGCGCGAGGCCGCCCCCGCCGTCGCCAGGGAGCGGCAGGAACTGCTGGACCGGGTCGAGGCGGGCACCGAGGGCCTGGACGATCTCCAGGCGGAGGTGGACGCGCTGCGCGAGGACGTCGCCGCCCGCCGCCGCGAGGCGCTCGGTCCCGCCGACGCGGACCGGGGCGACCTCGTCGCGCTCCTGGCCGGCGCCACGGCCGTCGAGGGCCCGGGTGTCCAGCTCACCGTCGACGACGCCCAGGACGCGGGGGACAGCGGCTTCTCCGGCACCGGCCGGGTCCGCGACCGTGACCTGCAACGCGTCGTCAACGGTCTGTGGCGGGCCGGTGCCGAGGCCGTGTCCGTCAACGGCAGGCGGCTGACCGCGCTGTCCGCGATCCGCGCCGCCGGCGACGCCGTCCTCGTCGACAACCGGCCCCTCGCCCCGCCCTACACGGTCCTCGCCGTCGGTCCCGGCGACGAGCTGGCCGCCGCGTTCGAGGCGACGGCCGAGGGCCGGTACCTCGACGCGCTCCGCGACGACTACGGCATCAGAACCGCCCTGTCCGTCCGGGACGACCTGAGCCTGCCGGCCGCCCCGGCCCTCACCACGCGTACCGCCCGGCCCGTGCCCGCGCCGGAGGAAGCCGCGACGCCGCAGGCGCGGGCGGCCGAGGAGGAGAACACACCGTGATCGCCGTTCTGGGACTCGCGCTGGGAGTCGTGGTCGGGATCCTCACCCGCCCGGTCGTCCCCACCGGCGTCGAGCCCTACCTGCCCATCGCCGTGGTCGCCGCCCTGGACGCGGTGTTCGGCGGCCTGCGGGCCATGCTGGACGGAGTGTTCGACGACAAGGTGTTCGTCGTGTCGTTCCTGTCGAACGTCACGGTCGCGGCGCTGATCGTCTTCCTCGGCGACAAGCTCGGCGTCGGCGCCCAGCTCTCCACGGGCGTCGTGGTGGTCCTCGGCATCCGGATCTTCTCCAACGCGGCGGCCATCCGCCGCCACGTCTTCGGGGCGTGACCCCGGTGACCGAGGAATCCCCCACGCCCGACGCCACGCCCGACGCCACGACCGATCCCATCCCCGCGCCCGCGCCCGGGCCCGCCGCGCGCCCCACCGGGCGCCGCGCCCTGCTGGCCGTGTTCTGGCCGCCGCGCGCCACCCGGGGCCAGCTCGTCGCCGCCGTGCTGCTCTTCGTGCTCGGCCTGGGCCTGGCCATCCAGGTGCGGGCGGCGGGCAGCGACGAGACCGCGCTGCGCGGCGCCCGCCGCGAGGACCTGGTGCGCATCCTCAGCGACCTCGACGACCGCGCCGCGCGCCTGGAGGACGAGCGCGCCGCGCTCCAGGACCAGCGCACCGAGCTGGAGACCAGCTCCGACCAGGCCGAGGAGGCCAGGCGCCAGGCGCTGGAACGCGAACGGCAGCTCGGCGTCCTGGCCGGCACGGTCGCCGCCGAGGGCCCCGGCGTCACCCTGCGCATCGGTGATCCCTGGGGCACCGTCGAGGCCGATATGCTGCTCGACGCGGTGCAGGAACTGCGCGCCGCGGGCGCCGAGGCCATCCAGATCAACGACGTGCGGATCGTGGCCGACACCTTTTTCGTGAACGACGGCGACGAGGTGGTCATCGACGGCCGCACGGTCGGCGCGCCGTTCCTGGTCGAGGCCATCGGCCGGCCGGAGGATCTGGAACCGGCGCTGAACATTCCCGGGGGCGTGGTGCAGTCCCTGGAGAACGAGCAGGCGGAGGTGGAGGTGGCGCGGCCCGACAAGGTCGTCGTGGACGCCTTGCGATCGGCGGAGCAGCCTGACTACGCTCAGTCGTCGCCGTGACCTGCCGCACCGGGGGCGCCGCGATCACGTGGCGCTCGGTGAGGGAAACTGAACGGGGGCCGGGGACGTTGTCGGAATGTCCGCACGGCCGGTGAGAGACAATGGACCGCCCCGTCCGCAAACGGGCCGGGCTAGGTACGAGGGGATCGCTGGTGAGCTTTTTCGCTAGGTTGTTCGGCAGGCGTCAGAGTGGCGCGCACAGCGCCACACGGCCCCGCGCCCGCCAGCATGGCGAGACGCCGCCGGCGTCCGGTGCCGAGCCGGGCCGCCCGTTGTTCCGTGACGAGGTGGGCGGGTCCGGCGATATAGGCGACCAGCCCACCGGCGCCTTCCAGATGCCCACGTGCCCCCGCTGCGGGCACCGCACCGGCCCCACCAGCCGGTTCTGCTCCAACTGCGGGAACGCGCTGCGGCCCGGGCTCGACGGCTCGTCGGAGACGACCTCGACGATCTCCATCAGCGGCCTGGAGGCGTACGAGGCGGAGATCACCGGCCAGCACCCGTCGCCCGCGCTCTCCCCGGAGGCACAGGCCGCCGTGGAGGCCCTGCCGCCCGGCTCGGCGCTGCTGATCGTGCGCCGCGGGCCGAACTCCGGCAGCCGCTTCCTGCTGGACGGCGACGTGACCACCGCCGGGCGCCATCCGCACAGCGACATCTTCCTGGACGACGTCACGGTCTCCCGCCGTCACGTGGAGTTCCGGCGTCAGCCGGACGGTGGGTTCACGGTGAGTGACGTGGGGAGCCTCAACGGCACCTACGTCAACCGCGAGCCGATCGACTCCGTGATCCTGGCCAACGGCGACGAGGTGCAGATCGGTAAATACCGGCTGGTGTTCTTCGCGAGCCGGCAGGGATTCTGAGCCCCGGGCGTCGCGCGAGCGCCGCGCTGGGGGGTGCTCGACTATCCAAATGCCCCGGGCACCGCCTAGGGTTGCTGTGTGAATCAGCTCGACGTCGTGGGTGTGCGGGTGGAAATGCCCAATAATCAGCCCATCGTGCTCCTCCGTGAGGTCGGCGGCGATCGCTACCTCCCGATCTGGATCGGACCGGGAGAGGCGACCGCCATCGCGTTCGCCCAGCAGGGCATGACCCCTGCCAGGCCGCTGACGCACGACCTGTTCAAGAACGTGCTGGAAGCCGTGGGACAGGAGCTCAGCGCGGTGCGCATCACCGATCTGCGGGACGGGGTCTTCTATGCCGAGCTCGTGTTCGCCAGCGGGGTGGAGGTCAGCGCCCGTCCGTCCGACGCCATAGCGCTGGCGTTGCGCGTCGGTACGCCGATCTACGGCAGTGACGCGGTGCTCGACGACGCGGGGATCATCATCCCCGACGAGCAGGAGGACGAGGTCGAGAGGTTCCGCGAGTTCCTCGACCAGATCTCCCCTGAGGACTTCGGCACGAGCAGCCAGTAGCGGCGCGTGGCGATCGTTGACGCGTCGCGTGTGGATGCCTAGCGTCGGTGGGGCATGTCTTGGGAGGAGCGCTGTGTGCGTGCTCATCGTGACAGCCGGTGAGTGACGGGGACACGGTCGGGGCATGCGGAACGGAGGCCGGCGTGACAGGTAACGGCGACAGCAGAGCGGTCGGCGGCATTCCCGCCCTCCCCGGCGCGCCGGCATCACCCGGACCGAGGCCGTCCGTCGGCCCCCAGGGGCGCGGCGCGCCCGGCCGGCTCGGATATCGCGGGCCCAGTGCCTGCGCCGCCGCCGGGATCACCTACCGCCAGCTCGACTACTGGGCGCGCACCGGCCTGGTGCAGCCCAGCGTCCGCCCGGCCCATGGCTCGGGCTCCCAGCGCCTGTACAGCTTCCGCGACGTGCTGGTGCTGAAGATCGTCAAGCGGCTTCTGGACGCCGGGGTCTCCCTCCAGAGCATCCGGACCGCGGTCGAGGCCCTGCGCTCGGCCGACCTCGCGGAGCTGTCCGACATGACGCTGATGAGCGACGGCGCCACCGTCTACCGCTGCGACTCGCCCGAGGAGCTGGCCGGGTTGCTCCGGGGCGGGCGCGGCCTGTTCGGGATCGCGGTGGGCGCGGTGTGGGGCGATGTGGAAAGTGCCCTGTCGCGGCTCCAGGCGGAGCGGGTCGACACCGGGGAGCCGGTCGTCTCCGGTCACCCGGCGGACGAGCTGGCCCGGCGCCGGCGCGCCCCGGCCGACCGCATCGGCTGACCTATCGGCTGAGCGGGACCCGCCGCTGTCAGACCCCTGGGGCACCATCGACAGGGTGAGGAGCCAGCCGACGATCCTGCACCTCGACATGGACGCCTTCTACGCCTCGGTGGAGCAGGCGGCCAAGCCGAGTCTGCGCGGCAAGCCGGTGATCGTCGGCGGCCTCGGCCCGCGCGGGGTGGTCGCCACCGCCTCCTACGAGGCCCGCCGCTTCGGGGTGCGGTCGGCGATGCCCACGGCCCAGGCCAGGCGGCTCTGTCCGAACGGGGCGTATCTGGTGCCGCGCTTCGGGGTCTACCGGGAGATCAGCGAGATCGTGATGGGCCTGCTGGCCGGGCTGTCCCCGCTGGTGGAGCCGCTGAGTCTGGACGAGGCGTTCGTCGACCTGGCGGCCGGCGGCGCCGCCGCCACCGCCGCGGAGGCGCGCCGCGCCGGGGAGCGGCTGCGGGACGCCATCCGGGAGGCGACGGGGTTGAGCGGCTCGGTGGGCCTGGCCGGTTCCAAGATGCTCGCGAAGATCGCGTCCGAGCGGGCCAAGCCGGACGGTCTGGTCCTCATCCCGCCGGGCACCGAGCGGGAGTTGCTGGCGCCGCTGCCGGTGCGGACGCTGCCCGGCATCGGCCCGGCCACCGCCGAGCTGCTGCGCCGCCCGTGCCCACGAGAACGGCAGAAAAAGCGCATGCCGACTTTTGGGTCCTCATCCCGCCGGGCACCGAGCGGGAGTTGCTGGCGCCGCTGCCGGTGCGGACGCTGCCCGGCATCGGCCCGGCCACCGCCGAGCTGCTGCGCCGGGCGGGGATCACCACCGTCGGGGAGACCGCGCGGGCCGGGGAGGCGGAGCTGCTGCGGCTGCTGGGCAAGGCGCACGGCGCGTCCGTCCACGCCATGGCGAGCGGGGTGGACGAGCGGCCGGTGGTGGCCGACCGGGACCACAAGTCGATCTCCGTGGAGGACACGTTCGACGTGGACGTCACCGACCGGGCCCGGATCCGGTTGGAGGTGGCGCGGCTCGCGGACCGCTGTGTGGGGCGGCTGCGCGCGGCCGGGCGCTCGGGCCGCACAATCGTGCTGAAGGTCAGGAGATATGACTTCTCCACCCTGACCCGCTCCGAGACGCTGCGCGGCCCCACCGACGATCCGGTCGTGGTCAGGGAGGCGGCGGAGCGGCTGCTGGAGGGGGTGGACACGACGGCGGGGGGGCGGGGGCGGGGGGCCGGGGGGCGGGGGGGGGGAGGCCGCCCCGCCGGGGGCGGGGGGGCCGGGGGGCCGGGGCCGGGGTGGGAGCGCCTGCGGCCGTGTGTTTTTGTTCAAGTAAAAGACGGCAAACGAGGTTTCTGCCTGGCTCGTGGGTTCGGAGATGGGTGTAAGAGCCAGGAGCCGGAGGTGCCCCGGCGGTGGCTGCCGGGGCTCGACGTGACGCACGGGCGGTTCGGCGCGGGGTGGGTGCAGGGCAGTGGCGTGGGCCGGGTGACGGTGCGTTTCGAGCGGCCCGGGTCCGGTCCCGGCCGGGTGCGGACCTTCGCCGTGGACGATCCGGAGCTGATCTCCTCCCAGCCGCTGCCGCTGGCGGCCGTCCGGCCCAGCCCGTCCGTTCAGTCCGGCCGGTCGGCGCGGTCGCCGGGGGAGGCCAGCCGGCCGAAGTCCGCGTCGTCGGCCTCGTCGCCGAGGCCGGGGACGTCGAGTCCGTAGTGGTGGTAGAGCCGCAGCTCCTGTTCGGGCGAGAGGTGCCGCCCCACCCCGAAGTCGGGGGCCTCCTTGATCAGGGCCCGTTCGAACGGGACCCGCAGCGCGTCGTCCACCAGCTCGCTCGGCTCCAGCGGCACGAAGGCGTCCCGGGTGAACAGACCGGTGCGCACCGCCGCCCACTCGGGGATTCCGGTGGCGTCGTCGAGATAGACCTCGTCCACCGTGCCGATCTTGGTGCCGTTGCGGTCGAACGCCTTGCGGCCGATCAGGCTCCGCGGGTCGATGTCGGTCTGCACGGTTCCTCCAACTGATCGCCACTCGTCAGCAAAAAGTCCTCTATGACATACGTAAGAGCACATTCCGTCGGCTGGCCAGTCGAGTGGCTCCCCCAGGACCGCGCCCGGGAGGCGCTGGTAGGCTCGAACACGGTTGACGACCTCGTGCGGGAGAGTCCTGGTGTTCATCCGACGCCGGGCGCCGAAGGAGCAAATCCTCCCCGGAATCTCTCAGGCACCCGTACCGCGCGAGGGAAGCCACTCTGGAAAGCAGGACGGTCGCGGAGCCGCACTCCGCCACCGTCCTCACCGACGGTGCAAGCCGTGCCGCGCGAGCGGTGCGGTGAAGCTCTCAGGTCGACATGACAGAGGGGGAGGCCCGCCAGGCACCGCCGCCTGGCACCCCCGCGGGTCGTCGTGACCAGGAGGAGCCTCACCGATGAACGCCCACCGTCCCCCGTTGTCCGCCCTCGAACAGGGCACGCCGTTCGCCGCCCGGCATATCGGGCCCGACGCCGCCGACGAGGCGAAGATGCTCGCCCAGGTCGGCTTCGGCTCCCTGGACGAGCTGACCGCCGCCGCCGTGCCCGAGGCCATCCGCTCCACCGAGGCGCTGTGCCTGCCGGACGCCCGGGACGAGGCCGCCGTCCTCGGCGAACTGCGCGCCCTGGCCGCCCGGAACACGGTGCTGGACTCCATGATCGGCCTGGGGTACTACGGCACCTTCACCCCGCCGGTGATCCTGCGCAACGTCATGGAGAACCCGGCCTGGTACACCGCCTACACCCCCTACCAGCCGGAGATCTCCCAGGGCCGGCTGGAGGCGCTGCTGAACTTCCAGACCGTCGTCTCCGACCTGACCGGCCTGCCCACGGCCGGGGCGTCGCTGCTGGACGAGGGCACCGCCGCCGCCGAGGCGATGGCCCTGTCCCGCCGCGTCGGCAAGGTCAAGGGCGGGGTCTTCCTGGTGGACGCCGACTGCCTGCCGCAGACCATCGCCGTGGTGCGGACCCGCGCCGAGCCGACCGGCGTCGAGGTCGTCGTCGCCGACCTGGGCGACGGCATCCCCGAAGAGGCGGCCGAGCGCGGGATCTTCGGCGTGCTCCTCCAGTACCCGGGGGCGTCGGGCGCCGTCCGGGACCCGCGCGCCCTCGTCGAGCGGGCGCACGAACTGGGCGCGGTCGTCACCGTCGCCGCCGACCTGCTCGCCCTCACCCTCCTCGCCTCGCCCGGCTCCCTGGGCGCGGACATCGCGGTCGGGTCCAGCCAGCGGTTCGGCGTCCCGATGGGCTTCGGCGGGCCGCACGCCGCCTTCATGGCGGTCCGTGAGGCGTACGCCAGGAGCCTGCCCGGCCGCCTGGTCGGGGTCTCGCGCGACGCGGCCGGCCATCCGGCGTACCGGCTCGCGCTCCAGACCAGGGAGCAGCACATCCGGCGGGAGAAGGCCACCAGCAACATCTGCACCGCGCAGGTGCTCCTCGCCGTGATGGCCGGCATGTACGCCGTCTACCACGGGCCCGACGGGCTGGCCGCCATCGCCCGCCGCGTCCACCGCTACGCCGCGCTGCTGGCCGCCGGGCTGCGGGACGGCGGCGTCGAGATCGTCCACGAAGCGTTCTTCGACACGGTCACCGCCCGGGTGCCGGGCCGCGCCGCCGCCGTCGTGGCCGCTGCCCGCGAGGCCGGGATCAACCTCCGCCTCACCGACGCCGACCACGTCGGCATCGCCTGCGACGAGACCACCGGCCGGGCGCAGCTCACCGCCGTGTGGGCCGCGTTCGGCGTCGCCGGGGACGCCTTCGGCATCGACGCGCTGGATGCCCGCACCCCCGACGCGCTGCCGCCGGAGCTGCGGCGCGACGACGAGTACCTGACGCACCCGGTCTTCCACCGGCACCGCTCGGAGACCGCGATGCTGCGCTACCTGCGCCGGCTCGCCGACCGCGACTACGCGCTGGACCGCGGCATGATCCCGCTGGGCTCGTGCACCATGAAGCTCAACGCCACGGCCGAGATGGAACCGGTGACCTGGCCCGAGTTCGCCGCGATCCACCCGTTCGCGCCCGTCGAGCAGGCCGAGGGCTATCTCGCGCTCATCCGCGAACTGGAGCGGCGACTCGCCGAGATCACCGGCTACGACGCCGTCTCGCTCCAGCCCAACGCCGGCTCCCAGGGCGAGCTGGCCGGACTGCTCGCCGTGCGCGCGTACCACCGGGCGAACGGCCAGCCGCAGCGCACCGTCTGCCTGATCCCGTCCTCCGCGCACGGCACCAACGCCGCCAGCGCGGTCATGGCCGGGATGCGGGTCGTCGTGGTGGCCACCGGCGCGGGCGGCGACGTCGACGCCGACGACCTGCGGGCGAAGATCGAGCGGCACGCGGACGAACTGGCCGTGCTGATGGTGACCTACCCCTCCACGCACGGCGTGTTCGAGGAGGACATCACCCGGATCTGCGCCGCCGTGCACGACGCGGGCGGCCAGGTCTACGTGGACGGCGCCAACCTCAACGCGCTGGTCGGGCTGGCCAGGCCCGGCCGGTTCGGCGCCGACGTGTCGCACCTGAACCTGCACAAGACGTTCTGCATCCCGCACGGCGGCGGCGGCCCCGGCGTCGGCCCGGTCGCCGTCCGCGCCCACCTGGCGCCCCACCTGCCGGGCCACCCGCTGCGGCCCGAGGCCGGCCCGGCGGGCGGCGGCACCGGACCGGTGTCGGCCGCGCCGTGGGGATCGGCCGGAATCCTGCCCATCTCCTGGGCCTACGTACGGCTGATGGGCGCCGCCGGGCTGCGCCGCGCCACCCAGGTCGCGGTGCTCGGCGCCAACTACGTCGCCAAGCGCCTGGAGCCCCACTACCCGGTGCTGTACACGGGACCCGGCGGCCTGGTGGCGCACGAGTGCGTCATCGACGTCCGCCCGCTGACCAAGGCGACCGGCGTCACCATCGACGACGTGGCCAAGCGCCTCATCGACTACGGGTTCCACGCCCCGACCATGTCGTTCCCCGTCGCGGGCACGCTGATGATCGAGCCGACGGAGAGCGAGAATCTGGCCGAACTCGACCGGTTCTGCGACGCGATGATCGCCATCCGCGCCGAGATCGAACGGGTCGGCACGGGGGAGTGGCCCCGGGACGACAACCCGCTCGTCAACGCGCCGCACACGGCGGCGCACCTGAGCGACGAGTGGACGCACCCGTACAGCCGCCGGGAGGCGGTCTTCCCGGCCGGGACGGAGGAGGACGGCAAGTACTGGCCGCCGGTGCGCCGCGTGGACGGCGCGTTCGGCGACCGGAACCTGATCTGCTCCTGCCCGCCCGTCACCGAGTACGCGCACTGACGCCCTCGCCCGGCGCCCGCCCGGCGTCGCGGGGCCGGACGCGCCACGGCGCGCCCGGCCCCGCGACGGGGCGTCGTGCGGTCAGCTCACCAGGCCGACGGTCTCCTGCGAGGCCGCCGGAGCCAGCCGGCCGGCCAGCAGCGGCAGCAGGACGTCGCTCCTGACCGCCCGCTCGGCGGCGATGCCGGGAGGCGCGGGCGCCAGCGGCATCAGCAGGTCCTGGGGCTCCGGGCCACCCTCGGCCGGCTGGGCGCCGGGGTCGGTGTGCAGCCACAGCGTCAGCATGTACAGCTCGGGCACGGAGAGCAGCCGGGGCTGGCAGGCCGCCGGCAGGGAGCCCGCGAGACGCAGAGCCCGCTCGGTCGACGGGATGTAGGGGCCCTCGCAGAAGTGCGAGAACGCCCAGCCGTCCGCCGTGAGCATGGTCTCGGCCGCGCCGACGGGCCGGCCGTCCCGGGCCAGGAGGAAACGCCAGCCGGTGAGGCGGGCGCGGGGAGGTGCTGTCGTCCCGGTCACCGGCGCCAGCCGGTACACGGGCAGGGGGAGGACGAGACGCAGGTCCTCGCGCTCGGTCGGCCGCGGGCCTGGGGCCCGCAGCGTCGCCGAGTGGAGGGCCGTGCGGACGCTGCGCTCGGCGGCAGCGGGGGCCGGGGGAATGTGCAGGGGCATGATGGGTCGCCTCTCGCTTCGGAGTAGGTCGCCTCTTGTAGGGGAGACACGCCGTGGCGGAGTTTATCGGAGAGTTGTTCTCTCCATGTTTCACGTAGCCGCCCCGGGAGGTTTCGGCAAGAGGGGATTCACGCCCCCCGGCGCCTCCGGATCGCGAATTATCCCGGTGGAATATGCCTCCCGCCGGACCGTGCGCGCGGCGGGCCGTGTTACCGCGCGCGCGACGTGGGAAGGATCGTGGACAGCCCGCACGCCCGACCGTTCCATCGTGCCACCGGAAGGAGCCCCATGGGGGAGAAGGTCGTCGCCGACCGGTTCGACCTGGCCGCCCGGCGGCTCTTCCGCGCCCGGGTCCGCGACTGCCTCGACGGGCTTCGGACGCTGCTGCGCGAGGGCCGCTTCGAGGGGCCGCGCGACCGGCTCGGCGTCGAGGTGGAGCTCTGCCTGGCGGATTCCGCCGGCGCTCCCCGCATGGTGAACGACGAAGTTCTGGCGCGAATGGCCACCCGGGATTTCCAGACCGAGCTGGGCCAATTCACGATCGAACTCAATATGGCGCCGCACCGCCTCACCGGCAGGGTTTTCGACGATCTGGCCGAAGAGATGCGCGTCGCCATCGGCTACGCCGACAGAATGGCCGGGGAATTCGGCGCACGCGTCGTCATGACGGGGGCGCTGCCGACGATCACGGCCGAGGAGATGGTGCCCGCCTCCCTGTCGCCCGGCGACCGCTACACCCTCCTCAACGACCAGATCATGGCCGCGCGCGGGGAGAGCATCAGCCTGGACATCACCGGGGCGGAGACCCTCAGCGGGTCGTTCGACTCGATCGCCGCCGAGGCCGCCTGCACCTCCGTCCAGTTCCATCTCCCGGTCACCCCGGAGCGGTTCGGCGCCGTGTGGAACGCCGCCCAGGCCGCCGCGGCGGCGCAGGTCGCCGTCGGCGCCAACGCGCCGTTCGTCTTCGGCCACGAGCTGTGGCACGAGTCGCGGGTGCCGTTCTTCCTCCAGGCCACCGACAGCCGCCCGCCCGAGCTGGCCGCCCAGGGCGTCCGGCCGCGCGCCTGGTTCGGGGAGCGCTGGATCGAGTCCGTGACCGACCTCTTCGAGGAGAACCTCCGGTTCTTCCCGGCGCTGCTGCCGCTGGTCTCCGACGAGGACCCGGGCGAGGTCCTCGCGGCGGGCGGCGTGCCACGCCTCGCGGAGCTGGCGCTCCACAACGGCACGGTCTACCGCTGGAACCGCCCGGTCTACGGCGTGGCCGACGGCGTGCCGCACCTGCGGGTGGAGAACCGGGTGCTGTCCACCGGGCCGACCATCACCGACACCGTCGCCAACGCCGCCTTCTTCTACGGCCTGGCGCGGGGCCTGGCCGACGAGCCGGACCCGGTGTGGGCGCGGCTGCCGTTCGCCACCGCCGAGCGGAACTTCATGGCGGCCTGCCGGCACGGCATCGACGCCCGTTTCGGGTGGCCGGGCGACGACGGCGAGGTGCCCGCCGCCCGCCTGATCCGGGAGCGGCTGCTGCCGGTGGCCGCGGCCGGGCTCGACGCGTTCGGCGTCGCCGCCGTGGACCGCGACCGGTACCTGGCGGTGATCGAGGGCCGGTGCCGGCGCGGGACCACCGGCGCGGCCTGGCAGACTCGGGCCTACCACCGAGCGGTGGCGAACGGAGCGGACCGGGCGACCGCCCTGCGGGAGCTCGTCCGGCGGTACTGCGACCTGGCGCGGACGGACGCTCCCGTGCACGAGTGGCCGAGCGGCCCGTAGGGCTCCGCCCCCGGGTCCGGTGACGGCCGCCGGCGAGCACGGGCGGGGTGCGGCCCGGAGCCGGGGACGGGAGGCGGAGTGCGGCTGAGGCCGGAGCGGACGACGGACCCCTCGGGCGGCGGGGAGCGGGCGCCCTCGCGCCGCGTCCCGCGCCAGGAACTGCTGCTGGTGCTCGCGCTGTCGCTGGGCGCCAGCGCGGTGGGGGCGCTGATCAGTTTCACCGGCGTCCTGACCCGGCCGGGCGGGCTCGCCGACCAGGCGGCGACGCTCAACGGCTCCCACGCCCCCGGGCGCCCCTGGCTCGACCTGGCCTGGCAGCTCTTCGGCATCACCACCGCGCTGGTGCCGGTGCTGCTCGTCGCACACCTGCTGCTGCGCGAGGGCGGCACGGGCGCCGCGCTCGGCGGTCCCGGGATGCGGGCCATCGGGTTCGACACGTCCCGGCCGCGCGCCGACCTGGCGTGGGGGGCGGTGGTCGCGGCCGGGATCGGCGGCACCGGGCTGCTGTTCTACCTCGGGGCCCACGCGTCGGGGGCGAACCTCACGGTGGTGCCGGAGTCGCTGCCCGACGTGTGGTGGAAAATCCCGGTGCTGATCGCCTCCGCCGTGCAGAACGCCGTGGTCGAGGAGGTGATCGTCGTCGGCTATCTGCTGCGGCGGCTGGACCAGTTGGGGTGGAATCCCGGCCGGGCCCTGGCCGCCAGCGCGGTGCTGCGCGGGTCGTACCACCTGTACCAGGGCGTCGGCGGGTTCCTCGGGAACGTGGCGATGGGCGTGGTCTTCGTCTGGCTGTACCGGCGATGGGGGCGCGTGATGCCGCTGGTGGTCGCGCACGCGCTGATCGACATCGTGGCGTTCGTCGGCTACGCGCTGCTGGCCGGGCGCGTCGACTGGCTCCCCACCGCCTGACCCGCCGCCCGACCCGCCGCCTGACCCGCCGCCCGACCCGTGCCGCCGTCAGCGGCCCGTCAGCGCGGGCCGTCCCCGGCGATCAGCGGCAGGACCTCGATCCGCCCGCCGCCGCAGACCTCGCCGAGGTCCCACGCGGTGGTGGTCGCCTCGGTCTCCTCCGGGGGGATCACGGCCAGCTTCCCGGGGGCCGGGCCGCAGCCGTCGGCCGGGTCCTCGGAGCCGGGCACGACGCTCCAGTGGATCTGCGCCCAGGCGGTGCCGCCGGGCAGCAGCGTCAGCCGGTCGGGGGTCCCCGCGTGGTCGCGGACCGTGGTGGTGGGCAGCTCCTCGCCGTCCGCCGCGCTGAGCTGGAGCCCGGGCCAGCCCTGGGTGCGGCAGGGCTCGTCGGAGGAGTTGGTCAGGACGAGCGCCGCGTACCGGTTGCCCGCGGCCGGTTCGAGCGTTCTGAGCGAGGCGGTCAGCGTCTCGTGGGTGCACCACGGCGGGCCGGGCGAGCCCTCGGTACCGGCCCCGGCCGTTTCGTCCGCGGCGGAGCCCGGGGACGAGCCGGAGGCGGAGGAGGACGCGGAGTCCGGCTCCTCTCCGTCCGAGCCGGTGATGTCGTCCGGCCGGTCATCGGCGGCCTCGGGGCCTTCGGGGCCGCCGGAGCCGTCGGCGCAGCCCGCGAGGGCGAGCGCGAGGAGCGCGGCGCAGGCGGCGGAACGCAGGGAGTGGGATGCCATCTCGGTCCTCCGGTGGGGAGTTCGTCTGGGACGGAGGAATGCTGTCGGGTTGGACGTGCCCGCGCCAGAACGGGTTCCCTTTCCCGGGGTTCCGCACGCCTGTCGATGATCAGCCGCGCGCGAAGGCCGTCAGATAGGCGGGGGCCGGGGCCCGTTCGTCGTCGGCGGGAACGGGCGTCCCGTAGGCCGTGGTCACGGGCAGGACGCCGCTCCAGTGGGGGAGCGACAGGTCCTCGGGGTCGTCGTTCGGGCCGCCGGCGCGGATCTTGGCGGAGACCTCCGCCAGGTCCAGGGCCAGGACGGCGGTCGCCGCCAGTTCGCGGGCGTCGGCCGGGCGGCAGTCGGCGGCGCGGCCGGGCACGACGGCGTCGACCAGGGCGTCCAGCGCCCGGTCCTTCTCGGCCCGGTCGGTCACCTGACGGGCCGTGCCGTGGACCACCACCGAGCGGTAGTTGACGGAGTGGTGGAACGCGGAGCGGGCCAGCACCAGGCCGTCCAGGTGGGTGACGGCCAGCGCCACGGGCAGACCGGGGCCGGTGGCCGAGCGCAGCGGCCGGGAGCCGGTGGAGCCGTGCACGTAGAGCCGTTCGCCGACGCGGGCGTAGAGGGTCGGGAGGACGGCGGGGGCACCGTCGCGGAGGAACGCGAGGTGGCACAGGTCCATTATACACTTCTGTCGCAGCCGATCAAGAGGATAGTGACATTCTCCGAGCACGAAGAGCCAGAACACTAACACCACCAGTAGCGCAGAACTCCCGGGACCGGGTGGGGACGGTACGCGGGGTGGGCGGGTAGGCGGGGGCGTCGGTCGGCGGCATCCAAGGCTCCTTCGTGCGGTGTCGTCACGCGGTTGCCCGCAGTTTTGAACTAGCGCATACTGTGCTTTGTGCTAGGAGAATATCGGATCGAAGGGCGCGGCGCCTCCGATATCGCGGCCAGCGTCGAACAGGGCGTGGCCGCGGGCGAGTTGCCGCCCGGCGCCCCGCTGCCGCCGCTGCGTGAGCTGGCGGCGCGGCTCGGGGTGAACCCCAACACCGTCGCCGCCGCCTACCGCGTGCTGCGCGAGCGCGGCGTGATCGAGACCGCCGGCCGGCGCGGCAGCCGGGTCCGCGCCCGCCCGGCCAGCGCGCCGCGCGAGGCGATCGGCGTTCAGGCCCCGCCCGGCGTCCGCGACATCGCCCAGGGCAACCCCGATCCCGCCCTGCTGCCCGCACTGGGCCCGGCCCTCGCCGCGGCGGCGGCCCGCGCCGACCGGGCGCCGGTCCTCTACGGCGCCCCGCCGCTGAGCGAGGGACTGGCCCGCGCCGCGCGGGCCGGATTCGGCCGTGACGGCGTGCCGGCCGACCGGATCACCGTCACCTCCGGCGCCCTCGACGCCATCGAGCGGATCCTCGCCGCACACCTGCGGCCCGGCGACGCGGTCGCCGTCGAGGACCCCGGCTGGGCGGGCCTCCTCGACCTGGTTCCCGCGCTGGGCCTGCGCACCGTCCCCGTGCCCCTGGACGACGACGGACCCCTGCCGGACCCCACCGCGCGCGCCCTGGAGCGCGGCGCGCGCGCCCTCGTCGTCACCGCCCGCGCGCAGAACCCCACCGGCGCCGCCGTCTCCGCCGCCAGGGCCGCCGCGCTGCGCGCCCTGCTCGCCGCGCACCCCGGCACGCTGCTCATCGAGGACGACCACGGCGACGGCATCGTGGACCAGCCCCCGCACCCCCTGTCCGGCGTCACCCGGCACTGGGCGCTGATCCGTTCCACCGCCAAGGCGTACGGGCCGGACCTGCGCCTCGCCGTGTTCGCGGGCGACCCGGTGACGGTGGACCGGGTGGAGGGGCGGCAGCGGCTCGGGCCCGGCTGGGTCAGCCACCTGATCCAGGACGCCGTGGCCTGGCTGTGGCAGGCGGACGCCGTCGATCCGGCGCGGGTGGCGCGCGCGTACGGCGAGCGCCGCACCGCGCTGGTCGAGGCGCTCGCGGCGCGCGGCGTCACGGCCCACGGACGCAGCGGCATGAACGTCTGGGTGCCCGTGCCCGACGAGACCGGCGCCGTCGCCCGCCTGCTGCACGCGGGCTGGGCCGTGGCCCCCGGCAGCCGCTTCCGGCTGGCCACGCCGCCCGGTGTGCGGCTGACGGTCTCCACCCTCGACGGCACCGACATCGCGCCGCTCGCCGACGCCGTGGCCTCCGCCGTACGCCCGCCCGCCGCCCGCCGCTACGACTGACCACCGTGCGGCGGCGCCGTTCGCAGCCGCAACGGTCAGCGCGCGGCCCCCGAGGAGCGCTCCCGCGCCCCCGGCCTGCTACTGCCAGGTGTTGAACACCGCTTCGGCCCGGTCCCGGCGGGCGACCAGATCCCACGCGGCGTCGGCAATCCGGTCCGGGTCCAGGGTCCGCAGGCCCAGGCGGCCGAACCGCTCGGGCCGCGCGGTCACCATGCGGTGGACATCGCTGCGCTCGATCAGTCCGCCGATGGACAGGACCCCGGCGTAGACGCCCCGGTCGGCGAGGGCGGCGTGGAGGGTGAGGGCGTAGTTGCGCAGGGCCGCGCTGGAGATCGCCAGCGCGCCCAGTTGCGGGAGCGGCACGACGCCGGCCAGGCCGCCGGCGAACAGCAGGGCGCCGTCACCGCGTTCGGTCATGCCGGGCAGGAGACCGCCGACCACGTCGAAGGCCGGGTACACCGCGTTCATCGCCTCCCGGACACTGGCCGCGTCGGTCCGGTCGATCGGTGCGGGCAGTGCGCCCGGATCGGCGGCGCTCGGGCCGTAGTAGGCGACGTCGACGCGGCCGAACCGCTCCCGGGCCGCGTCGAGCGCCGCGAGAAGCTGGTGGCGGTCCCGCACGTCGGCCGTGAAGGACGCGGCCGGCACGCCCGCCTCGGCGAGCGAGGCCAGGTACGCCTCGTGCCGGGGGCGGTGACGGGAGATCAGGGCCACCGCGAAGCCCTCCCGGCCGAAGCGGTGGGCCATGGACATCCCCAGCCCCGGGCCGGCCCCCAGGACCACGAGTGTCCGATCCTCCGCGCGAGCTTGCATGGCGTCCCCCCGGGTCATGCGAACGTGGATGTTCTCCGTTTGCGTACCGTAACACCCCGGCACGCCTCGCGGCAGCCCCCGCCGTCGCGGATCTCGGTGCGCCCGGGTCCCGTTACCCGGGGCCGGCCCGGGAGAACGCCTCGCGGCTGTGCGCGAGCAACGCACGCGCGGCGGGGCTGTGCGTGCTCCGCCAGATCAGGGCCAGCAGGGCGGGTGTCGCCGCGTCCTCGATGGCGCGGGCGACGACACGGTCGCGATAGCGCGCGGCCATCGAGTCGCTGAGGATGGCGACGCCGAGTCCGCGCGCGGCGAGGTCGGCGATGGCGTCCGGGGCGCTGGCTCCCCACGCGATCACGGGCCGGAGGTCCTGTGCGGCGCAGGCGCGGTCGAACACGGTGCGCAGGCCGGTGCCCGGTGGCATGCACACGATCGGGTAACCGGCCACGTCGCGCAGGGCGACCCGTCGCAGTGCCGCCAGAGGGTGCCCGGCCGGCACGGCGGCGACGAGCCGCTCGCTGATGATCGTCAGCGTCTCCAGCCCCTCGGGGGCGGTCGCGGTCCCGACGAGAGCGACCTCGACGGTGCCGACGCGCACCCCCTCGACGAGGCGGTCGGAGTTGTCCTCCAGCAGGTTGATCTCCACCCCGGGATGCGCCCGGTGGAACGCGGCGAGCGCGTCGAACAGCGGGGTGACGGTGCAGCCGACGACCATCCCCACCGTGAGCCGCCCCCGGATCAGGCCGGTGACATCACTCACCGCCTGGCCGACCGCCCCGGCCGCGGCGAGCGCCGCGCGGGCGTGTTCGAGCGCGGCCCGTCCCGCGACGGTGAGCGTGGCGGTGCGCGCCGACCGGTCGAACAGCTCGGCGCCGAGTTCACGTTCCAACTGGCGGATCTGGGCGCTGACACCGGACTGGCTGATGTGCACCCGCTCGGCCGCCCGGGTGAAGCTCCGCTCCTCCGCGACCGCGACGAAGTACGCGAGCTGCCTCAGTTCCATGACTGCGGATTCTAGCTATCAGTAGATCCATCTGTTGGACTTCCGACAAGGGGGCGACCAGGCTGGGAAGCACCGAAGCCCGACCTTCAGGAGGAACCCATGCCGGAGTACGAGAAGGCCATGCGGCCGGAGGACATCACCCGCCTGTTCGTCGAACGGTCCAACGCCGGAGACGCGGCCGGGGTCGCCGCCCTCTACGAGGAGGACGCGGTGGTGGCCTATCCGCCCGGCGAACGGACGGTGGGCCGGGAGGCGATCCGCGCGCTCTGGGAGAAGGTGCTGGCCGACCGTCCCCGTTTCGAGCCGGAACCACCGCTGCCGACGCTGGTCAGCGGCGACATCGCCCTCACCTCGACCCCACCGAAGGACGGCGCCGGCGCCCGCGCCCAGGTCGTACGGCGCCAGCCCGACGGAAGCTGGCTGCGCCTGCTGGACCAGCCCGAGTTCACCCCGCCCACCCGCTGAGATCGGGTCCGCCCACCCCGATCACCGGCTCGGCCGGACCGGGTCGCCGACGGCTCAAGCGCGATGCCGAGTCATGCCGTCGCTATCCCCATCGGTCCGGCTCACCCGGCCGGCCCCGGAACAGGATCTGGATCTCCCGCACCACGCTGCGCGCGTTCAGCCAGGCGTCGTAGGCAGCGGCCAGGCGCGGCCCGCCGCTGCCCGCCATGACCTGGTCGCGGTACACGTGCAGTTCGGACGTGGGCATTCTGCCCACCCAGCCCACGTACTCGGGCAGCGTCATCCCCCGGGCGCGAGCGTCCTCGCCGAGGATGGCCCGTTGGTGATCCTCCAGCCAGTCGACCCGCTCCGGGTGGACCCGCCAGCGGGTGAGAGTGCCGTCGGACGACTCCTCGACGATCCAGGCGCCGTTGTCACCGCGTCGCGTGGCCATGCCCAGAATTATGAGCCGACACCCACCGGGCAGCCACCCTCTCGGCATGGACTTTACCCGCCGCATACCGCCCAACAAGCGTGCGCAACAACGCCGTTCGGTCGCAGAGCCGGGCGGGGACGCGGCTGGCCGGACCGAAGCGGGCTCCGTGCACCGCCCACGAGGTGCGTACGCCCCGGCCGCCCCGCCGGGAATTCCGGGTGCGTCGAGGCGGATAGCCTGAACGGATGTTGCGCGAAACGTTCGCGACCCGCTACGTGACCCCCCTGCGGGAGGGGGGCTCGTTGCCGGGCATCGTGGAGGCCGACGATCTCGGCACGTACGTCATGAAGTTCACCGGGGCGGGCCAGGGCCGCAAGAGCCTCGTCGCCGAGGTGATCTGCGGCGAGCTGGCCCGCCGGCTGGGGCTGCGGGTGCCGGAGCTGGTCCGGATGCGGCTCGATCCCGTGATCGGCCTCGGCGAGCCCGACCAGGAGGTGCAGGAGCTGCTGAAGGCCAGCGGCGGCCTCAACCTCGGCATGGACTTCCTGCCCGGCTCCCTCGGCTTCGACCCGCTCGCCTACGAGGTCGGCGCGGCCGAGGCGGGCCGCGTCGTGTGGTTCGACGCCCTCGTCAACAACGTGGACCGCTCCTGGCGCAACCCCAACCTGCTGGTCTGGCACGGCGACCTGTGGCTCATCGACCACGGCGCCGCGCTGATCTGGCACCACAACTGGCCGACCGCCGCCACCTCCGCCGCCCGCCCGTACGACGCCTCCGACCACGCGCTGGCGCCGTTCGCCCCGGACATCGCCTCGGCGGCCGGGGACCTCGGGCCGCGCGTCACCGAAGAGCTGCTCGCGTCCGTCCTGGCCGACGTACCCGACGAGTGGCTCGACGGCGAGCCGGGCTTCGACGGACCCGGCGCCGTCCGCGCCGCCTACGTCACGGCCCTGGCCGCCCGCGCCCGCACGATCGCGGAGCACATCACCCTCGGGGCCCCGAGCCACGACCGCCCCTCCCGGGCGCCCGGCTGGCTGACCGGCCGTCCGCACCGGGAGAGCGGAGCCGCCCGGTGAACGGGAACCCCACCGCCGCCCGGCGGGACGTCTTCGAGTACGCGGTGCTGCGCGTCGTGCCGCGCGTCGAGCGCGGCGAGTCCATCAACGCCGGGGTCGTCCTCTACTGCCGGGCCCGCTCCTTCCTCGCCGCCCGCACCCACCTGGACGAGGCGCGACTGGGCGCGCTCGACCCCACGGTGGACATCCCCGGCGTGCGCGCCGCGCTGCGCGCCGCCGAGTGCGTCTGCCGCGGGGGCGCGGAGGCCGGACTCGCCGCCGGGGACGACGCGGGGCGCCGTTTCCGCTGGCTGATCGCTCCGCGCAGTACCGTCGTGCAGCCGGGACCGGTGCACACCGGGCTCACCGCGGACCCCGGCGCCGAGCTCGACCGCTTGCTGGAGGTGTTGGTCCGTTGACAGATGGTGCCCCGCTTCCTAGCGTCGTCCCGGCAGTAGTTACTCTGCGGTAGCACGTTCGTCGACGGCGAGGAGAAGCAGGAATGACCACACCGGAACAGCGCGTCGCCATCGTGACGGGCGCGGCCCGGGGCATCGGAGCGGCCACCGCCCTCCGGCTCGCCCAGGAGGGCCGCGCGGTCGCCGTCATCGACCTCGACGAGTCGGCCGGCAAGGAGACCGCCGAGAAGATCACGGCGGCGGGCGGCCGGGCGCTGGCCGTGGGCTGCGACGTCTCCGACGCCGACGCGGTGGCCTCCGCCGTCGCCCGGGTCGCCGCCGAGCTGGGCGCGCCCCAGATCCTGGTCAACAACGCCGGGGTGCTCCGCGACAACCTGCTGTTCAAGATGAGCGAGGCGGACTGGGACACCGTCATGAGCGTCCACCTGCGCGGCGCGTTCCTGATGACCCGGGCCTGCCAGAAGCACATGGTGGACGCCGGCTTCGGGCGCGTCGTCAACCTGTCCTCCAGCTCCGCCCTCGGCAACCGGGGCCAGGCCAACTACGCGGCGGCCAAGGCCGGTCTCCAGGGCTTCACCAAGACCCTCGCGATCGAGCTGGGCAAGTTCGGCATCACCGCCAACGCCGTCGCGCCCGGCTTCATCGCCACCGACATGACCGCGGCGACCGCCGCCCGCGTCGGCATGGAGTTCGAGGACTTCAAGCGGGCCGCCGCCGACGCCATCCCGGTGCGCCGCGTCGGCGTGCCCGAGGACGTCGCCAACGCCATCGCGTACTTCACCGGTGAGGGCGCGGGGTTCGTCTCCGGCCAGGTGCTGTACGTGGCCGGCGGGCCGCTCGACTGATGAACAGCGGTCCCGCTCCCGCTCCCGCGGAGTCGTCCCCGGTCGCCGTCGTCACCGGCGGCAGCCGGGGCATCGGCTACGGCATAGCCGCCGCGCTCGTCGCCCGGGGCGACCGGGTCTGCGTCACCGGCCGCGACCCCGACTCCCTGGCCCGCGCCGTCGCGTCCCTCGGCCCCGGCCGCGCGATGGGCGTCGCCGGCAAGGCCCACGACGAGGCGCACCAGGCCGAGGTCGTCGAGAAGGTCATGGCGGCCTACGGGCGGCTCGACCACCTGGTCAACAACGCCGGAACCAACCCGGTGTTCGGCCCGCTGATCGACCTGGACCCGGCCGTCGCGCGGAAGGTCTTCGACACCAACGTCCTGTCGGCCCTCGGCTTCGCCCGGCAGGCGTGGCGGGCCTGGCAGCGCGACCACGGCGGCACGGGCGTCAACATCGCCTCGGTCGCCGGGCTGTCCGCCGCGCCCCTCATCGGCGCCTACGGCATCAGCAAGGCCGCCATGATCAGCCTCACCCAGCAGCTCGCCCACGAACTGGCCCCGAAGGTCCGGGTCAACGCCATCGCCCCGGCCGTGGTCAAGACGAAGTTCGCCGCCGCCCTGTACGAGGGGCGCGAGGAGGAGGCGTCCGCCGGCTACCCGCTGGGCCGCCTCGGCGTCCCGGAGGACATCGCGGGCGCCGCCGCGTTCCTGACCTCCGACGCCTCGGCCTGGATCACCGGCCAGACCCTCGTGGTCGACGGCGGCCTCTTCCTCAACGCCGGGGTCGGGTAGCGAACGTTGGGGCCGGGCAGCGCCGTCGCTGTCAGTGCCGGACGGTACGTTGCGGGTACGCGCTGAGGGACAACCCGACGCCCATCCCCGGAGGTTGACGACGTGACCGGCATGCTGCCCGACTCCTGGCAAGACGTTCTCGGCGAGGAGCTGGACAAGCCGTATTTCAAGGAGCTGACCGAGTTCGTCGAGGAGGAGCGCGCCAAGGGGCCGGTGTACCCGCCGCGCGAGGAGGTGTTCGCCGCCCTGGCCGCCACCCCGTTCGACCGGGTCAAGGTGCTGATCCTCGGCCAGGACCCGTACCACGGGGAGGGCCAGGGCCACGGCCTGTGCTTCTCCGTGCGCCCCGGGGTGCGCGTCCCGCCCTCCTTGCGGAACATCTACAAGGAGATGCACGCCGAGCTGGGCCACCCGATCCCCGGCCACGGATATCTGATGCCCTGGGCCGAGCAGGGCGTCCTGCTGCTCAACGCGGTGCTCACCGTCCGGGCCGGCGAGCCCAACTCGCACAAGGGCAAGGGCTGGGAGCGGTTCACCGACGCGGTCATCCGCGCCGTCGCCGCCCGGCCCGACCCGGCCGTGTTCGTCCT
This sequence comes from Streptomyces specialis, assembly GCF_001493375.1. Taxonomy (GTDB): domain Bacteria; phylum Actinomycetota; class Actinomycetes; order Streptomycetales; family Streptomycetaceae; genus Streptomyces; species Streptomyces specialis. Next base: position 12,475 of record NZ_LN929893.1, on the reverse strand, counting down.
GTGGGGCGCCTACGCCCGCAAGAAGCTCCCGCTGATCGACACCACCCGCCACGCCGTGGTCGAGGGGGCGCACCCCTCGCCGCTGTCGGCCAAAAAGTTCCTCGGCTCCCGGCCGTTCACCCAGATCGACCAGGCCCTCGCCGCCCAGGGCCACGAGCCCGTGGACTGGCGCCTCCCCGATCTGCCCGACCTGGGCGGGTGAACGGCGGCGCGCGCGCCGCGGTCGCGCCGACTTCCCCCGGGCGGGCGGGAGTTGGCCTACGCTGGGAAGTCTCGGGGAGAGGGGCCGGATGACCGGGGACGCGGGACGGGTGTTCATCAGCCACGCCGGTGCGGACCGGGCGTGGGCCGAATGGGCCGGGTGGCAGTTGGAGGACGCCGGGTACAGCGTGGAGCTGGACACCTGGGACTGGTCCGCCGGGGACAACTTCGTCCTGCGGATGAACGACGCCCTCGCGGCCGGCCGGATGCTGGCGCTGTTCTCGGAGGCGTACTTCGACCGCGCGCGGTTCACCACGGAGGAGTGGACGGCCGTCCTCGCGGCCAGGGAGAAGCTGGTCCCGGTCCGGATCGACGACACCCCCGCGCCGCCGATGCTCCGCGCGCTGATCGCGCCCTCCCTGGTGAACCTGGGCGAGCCGCAGGCGCGGCGCGTGCTGCTGACGGCCATGGCCGGACCGCGACGGCCCGGGAGCCCCCCGGCCTTCCCCGCCGCGACGGACGGCGGCCGGCTCCGCGAGCTGGGCGGCTCCGGGCCACGCCTGCCCGGCAGCCTGCCCCGCGTGTGGAACCTCCCCAAGCGCAACGCGGGCTTCAGCGGGCGCGACGCGCTGCTCGTCCACCTGCGGCGGGCCCTCGCCGGCGGCTCCCGGGTCGCGGTCCGCGCGCTGCGCGGGCGGGGCGGGGTCGGCAAGACCCAGCTCGCGATCGAGTACGCGCACCGCTTCGCCGGGGAGTACGAGCTGGCGTGGTGGATCCGCTCCGAGACACCCGAGTTGATCCCCGAGCAGCTCGCCGCGCTGGCGGTCAGGACCGGCAGCGCCGGTCCCGACGACCGGGCCGAGGACGCCTGCGAGGCGCTGGCCGAGGAGCTGCGCACCCGCGGCCGGTGGCTGCTGGTGTTCGACAACGCCGAGGACCCCGCCGCGCTGGCGCCGTACCTGCCGGAGGGCGGCGGGCACGTGCTGATCACCTCCCGCAACCCGCACTGGGCGGTGCACGCGATGCCCGTCGAGGTCGACACGTTCGCCCGGGCCGAGTCCGTCAGCCTGCTGCGCGCCCGCGTGCCGAACCTCGGGGACACGGACGCCGACCTGCTGGCGCGGGCCCTGGACGACCTGCCGCTCGCCCTCGACCAGGCGGCGGCCCTGCTGGTCGACGGCCTCACCCCGGCCCAGTGCCTGCGCCTGCTGGAGGAGCGGATCAGCCTCGTGCTGGACGCGGGCCACCCCGACACCTACCCTGTGTCGCTCGCCGCGCAGATCCGGCTGAGCACCGAACGCCTCGCCCAGGTCCGGCCCGCCGCGCTCACCCTGCTGCGGGCCTGCGCGCTGCTGGCGCCCGAGCCCTTTCCGCTGCACGCGTGCACCCACCCCGTCGCCGCCCCTCACCCCGTGCTGGCCGGGCTGCTGGCCGAGCCGCTGCGGGCGCGCGACGCGCTCGGCGCGCTGGCCCGGCAGGGGCTGGCGCGGGTGCAGGACGGCGCGGTGCAGGTCCACCGCCTGACGCAGGCCGTGGTCCGTGACCAGCTCTCCCCGGCGGAACGCGCCGACGCCTCCCTGGCCGCCGAGACGCTGCTGACCGCCGCGCTCCCCGGCGACCCGGCCGACCCCCCGACGTGGGCCGCCTGGTCCGACGTCATCCCGCATCTCTTGGCCGTGGATGTCGCCGCCCTCGCCACCGAGGAGGGACGGAGCGCGGTCCGCGACGCCTGCTGGTACCTGATGGACCGCGGCAACGCCCACACGGCCCTGCCGCGTCTGGAGCAGGCCCACGCCGTCTGGCTGCGGCAACTGGGCCCCGACCACCCGGACACCCTCTGGGCGGCGCACCACCTCGCCCGCGCCTGCGGCGACACCGGGGACCACGCGCGCGCCCGCGACCTGGACGAGGACACCCTCGCCCGCCGTCGCCGCGTCCTGGGCCCCGGCCACCCGTACACCCTGCGCAGCGCGGACAACCTCGCGATCCGGCTGGGCGACCTCGGGGACGTGGAGGCCGCGCGGGCGCTGGCGGAGGAGACCTTCGAGCAGTGGCGCGCGGCGTTCGGGCAGGACGACCCGGACACCCTGGGCACCGCGGGCAACCTGGCGATCTGGATGGCGGACCTCGGGGAGGTCGAGGCGGCCAGGGAGCTGGGACAGGACACGCTGGAACGCATGCGGCAGGTTCTCGGCCCCGACCACCCCGAGACGCTGCGGACCGCGACCAACCTCGCCGTCTGGCAGGCGCGGCTGGGGCAGACGGAGGCCGCGCGGGACCTGGGGCAGGACACGCTGGAACGCCAGCGGCGGCTGCTCGGCCCCGACCACCCGGACGCCCTGCGGACTGCGAGCAACCTCGCCATCCGGCTGGCGGACCTGGGGGAGGTCGAGGCGGCCCGGGACCTGGGGGACGACACGCTCCGGCGCCGGCGGCGGGTCCTGGGCGACGACCACCCGGAGACCCTGCGGACCGCGAGCAACCTGGCGATCGACCTCATGACCCTGGGCGAGACGGACGCGGCCCGGACCCTGGCCCGCGACACCCGCGACCGCCGCCTCCGGCTCCTCGGCGAGGACCACCCGGACACGACACTCCTCACCGACCTCCTGACGGAACTGGACCTCCCACCGGACACCTGACCGACCCCCCGGCGTCCCGGTCGTCAGTTCCTTTCCCCGACGCGGCGGCGGCGCGCGGCAGCGTCCAGTGCGAGATGCCACGGGTACGCCTCCGGCCGACCTTTGCCAGGCTCGTTGGGCACGAATCCGCCCTCCCCGAACAGCACTTCGACCCCGGCCTCTCGCAGTGTCGCAATCGATCGGCCGAACTGCGGATGCGTCGCATACGCCGAGTTCACGCACGGCAACACGACCAGCGGCCACCGCTTGCCTATCGCCTCGCACGCGAACGCCGCCACCCACGACAGCGTCAGGCCGAGCGCCGTGGCGTTCACCGTGTGCAGCGTCGCCGGGGCCAGCACGGTGACATCCGCCGGAGGCCATCCGTCGTCCACGCCCGGCCGACGAGCGGCAATCCGCACCGGGCGCCCGGTCAACTCCACCAGTTCCGGGATACGTTCCTCAAGCCATGTCGCGGCCGTCGGTGTCAACCCGAGGCAAACCTCCCACCCCTTCGCCTGGGCATCGCGGATCACGCCGTCAACGAACTGGACCGGTGGCGCGGCACAGACGAGCAGATAGAGCACAGGCTTCATGACCGCCATCTACCACAAGCCACCGCCCCCGGCGAACGGCTGCCTCGTGTCACCGCACCCCGCTTCCGGAGGAAGAGTTCCGAACCGGCCGTTTCCGCCGCCGACAGCGCGACGGCCCTCCTGGCGCAGTCGGCAGGCGCAAGCCGGGACACGCGATCACGCCCCGCCCTATGCTGGCGAGTGACGAGCAAGCCGCACAGGACGGGGCACTTCCGTGCATGACTCTCCCCTCCCCGGCGACCGCCTGCGAGAGTTCCGCCGCGCCCGCGGCATGACCCAGGAAGCGCTGGCCGAACGTGCCGGCCTCAGCCTCGGCGTCGTGAAGAAGATCGAACGCGGCGGTTCTGCCCGGATCGAGACCTACCACGCGCTCGCCCGGGCCCTGAAGGTCCGGACCTCCACCCTGTTCGAATCCGGCGGCCCTCACCAGCGGCGCCGGACCAACGACGACAACCTGGCACTGATGCCGCTCCGGCAGGCCATCGCGCCCCCCGCCACGTTCGCCGGACACCTCGACACCGCCGCCACCGACGAACCCGACCTCGACCAGCTTCAGCAGACCGCGACCGACCTCGCCCGCGCCTACCACCGTGACGACTACGACGAGGTGGCCGAACTCCTGCCGCCGCTGGTCCGCTCCTCCCACGTCGCAGCCCGCCACTTCCGCGACAGCCGCGATCACGACCGCGCGGTCCGGCTGCGCGCGATCGTGCTCCAGATGGCCGGCCGCTACCTCACTCAGGTCCGCGCCTACGACTTGGCGCACGTGGCGCTCAGGGACGCGGTCCGAGACGCCGACACGGTCGGGGACCGCGCGGTCGTGGCCGGCGCCGTTTACCAGCAAGGCTGGCTGCTGATGCGTCAGGGGCGGCTGGACGAGGCCGAGCAGGTCAGTGCCACGACGGCCGAGGTGATCGAGCCGCGTATCTCCCGGGCGTCGCCGACGAATCTCGGCGCGTGGGGGAAGCTGCTGATGCACGCCTCCGCCGCGGCGGCCAGGAACAACCGGCCACGCGAGGCCCGGGAGTATCTGAGGCTGGCGAAGACGGCGGGCGCGGCTCTCGGCGCTGGCGGGGCCTTGGAGATGTCGTCCTGGGGCCGGTTCGACTGGCGGACGGTCGCGTACCAGGGCATCGAGAACCAGCTCGTCGCCGAGCGCCCGGGCCGCGTGCTGGCCCTGTCCGCGAGGATGCCCAAGGCGTCGCGAACGTTCATGCGTCGGCACCTGCTCGATGTGGCGCAGGCCCACGCGATGCTGCGGCAGCCGGATGACGCGACCGCGATCCTGGCCGGGCTGCTGGACGAGACACCGGAGTGGCTGCGCCATCAGCGGATGGCGGCGGACACCTTCCAGACGGTACTGCGGTCGAGCAAGCGGCGCCGATCGGGCCCACAGCAGCGGCAGTTGGCCCGGTTCTTCGAAGTGGCGTGAAGGTGACGAGGCGTGGTCCTCCCACTCCATGCGGACGCGAACGTACCTGTGAGGGCGTGATCACCCGCCGCAGGGCGGAGTCATCGGTGGATACAGCTCGCTGACAGATCAACTGCACGAAAAGCGCGTCGAATCGCGGCGTGGGTGCGTTCACCAGCCCCTTGCGCACCACCCGGAGTGTGCGGGGGAACCTTCTCGTCTCTCAATAGGCGAGGGCGTCGGCCAGGCTCCTTACCCTGGCGGCATGATCCGAACTGTGGCACTCGACATCGGCAGCACCATCACGAGGGACGACAGGTACTGGGCCTCGTGGGCCGACTGGCTCGGCGTCCCCGTGCACACCCTCTCCGCACTGGTCGGCGCTGTCGTCGTCCAAGGTTGTGACAACGCGGACGCCTTACGAATGCTGAGGCCCGGTATCGACCTCGACGCGGAGCGCGCCGCCCGGGAGAAGGCCGGGCGGGGTGAACGTCTGGAGGAGGAAGACTTGTACGAGGACGTGCGGCCCGTGCTCGCCGACCTCCGCCGACGGGGCGTTCGGGTGGTGATCGCGGGCAACCAGACCGCTCGTGCGGGCGAGTTGATCCGCCGCCTGGACCTTCCAGTTGATGCGGTCGCGACGTCAGGCGAGTGGGGCGTCGCCAAGCCATCAGGCGAGTTCTTCCTGCGCGTTGTCGGCTTGGCGATGTGTCAGCCCGATCAGGTGTTGTACGTCGGGGACCACCCGGCCAACGACACCTTCCCGGCCGGGAACTGTGGCCTGCTGACGGCACACATCCGGCGCGGTCCCTGGGGGCACTGGTGGGCCGACGACCCGGAGGTGAGGCGGGCCGCGAACTGGAGCATCGACAGCCTGGCCGAACTCGTCGCGATAGTAGGGGAATCAGGGGACCCGGATACCGTTCGGAGTGACACAGACCGAACTCGCTGACCTGGCGGGCCTCGGCGCAGGAACCCTCCAGAGACTGGAGAGGGGCGCGCGGTGCGAGCGACACCGAGGGTAGCCCCAGCCCCCCGCACATCACCCGGCGTGTGGCAGGCAGTTGCCCCCACGCCGGTACGCTTCCGGGCATGATCCGTGCGGTTGTGTTCGACGTCGGAGAGTGCCTGGTCGATGAGACCCGTGAGTACGGCACCTGGGCGGACTGGCTCGGCGTGCCTCGGCACACCTTCGCCGCTCAGTTCGGCGCGTGTATAGCCCAGGGTCTGGACTACCGGGAGACCTTCCAGCGCTTCCGACCCGGGTTCGACCTGTACGCCGAGCGGGAGAAGCGGGCGCAGGCCGGGCAGCCGGAGGCGTTCGGAGAGGACGACCTGTACCCCGACGTGCGGCCCGCCCTCGCCGAGTTGCGCGCTGCGGGGCTGTGGCTGGGCATCGCCGGCAATCAGACGGTACGGGCCGGGGGCCTGCTGCGGGAGCTGTTCACGACCGATGTCGACCTGATCGGCACCTCGGACGACTGGGGCGCCTCGAAGCCCGATCCGGAGTTCTTCGTCCGGGTCGCCGAGGCGGCCCCCTTCGAGCCGGGCGAAATCTTGTACGTCGGCGACCGGACCGACAACGATGTCGCGCCCGCGCTGGCGGCCGGGATGCGGACCGCGCTGATCCGACGTGGCCCGTGGGCCACGATCCAGTGGAACACCGCGTTGGCGATGGCGCTGCCGACGTTGCGGATCGAGAAGCTGACCGAACTGCCGGAGCGGATCGCCACCCTCAACGCGCGAGAGCGGTGAGGATGGTTCCCCAGCCGTACAGGCCGTCGTCGAGGTGGCGCATGCTGGGCGGGCTGTTCCGAGGCTGGAGCGCGCCGGACTTCGCGGGCGCGGTTCGCAAACCCCTGTCCTCACGACCCCGGCCCACAAGGACGTCCGTGCGCCTACCCTGACGGTGTCGAGCTGTTCAGAGAGAGGCAAGGCCGTGTCATCTGACGCCACTCCGGAGCCCTACCCTCAGCCGCTCCCCTTCGGTCAGCGCATGCAACTTCTCCGCACGCGGCGCGGGATGAGCCGCCCCGTCCTCGCCGGACTGGTGGGTATGTCCCCCTCCTGGGTCAAACAGATCGAGCAAGGCACCCTTCAGACCCCGAAGCTGCCGGTCATCCTGCGCATCGCCGAGGCCCTGCGTGTCCGTGACCTTTCGGAGCTGACGGGCGATCAGTCCATGCCCACCGCCCTCTTCATCGGTCCCGGCCATGCCCGCCTGCCTGCCGTGGCCGCCGTCATCAACGCCTACCCCCTCGGTCCCGGCGACCGCGAAGCGCCCCCACCCGCGCACCTCCACGCGCGCCTGGAGAGCGCCTGGGCGGCCCGTCACTCCGCACCCAACCACCGCGATGTCATCGGCCAACTCCTGCCGAGCCTGATCCGCGACGCCCAGCTCGCCGTCCGGCAGGCCGACAGCGCCGCGCAGCGCCGCGCGGCACAAGCCGCTCTCGCCGAGACCTACAGCCTGAGCCAGTTCTTCCTTGCCTATCAGCCGGACTCGGCCATGCTGTGGCGAGTCGCCGAGCGCGGCATGGTCGCCGCACAGGAGTCGGAGGACCCGCACGCCATAGGAGTGGCGGCGTGGCTGATGGCCCAGGCCCATCGCGACGCGGCGCACCTCGATGCGGCCGACATGGTGACGATGGAGACACTGCGCTACCTGGAACCGCTCCTGCCGGACGCCGACGTCAAGGTGCGGGCCATCACCGGCGCGCTGCGGTTCGAGGCCGGACACACGGCCGCGCGCCGGGGAGACACCGGCAACGCCTGGGCCTTCTGGGACAAGGCCGGAGCGATCGCCAAGAAGCTCCCGGCCGACTACTACCACCCCGTCACCTCCTTCTCCCGGGCGGTGATGGGCGCGCACGCGGTCACCGTGGCCGTCGAACTGCACGCGGGCGGAGAGTCGGTGAGGCAGGCGGCCCGGGCGGACGCGATGACGATCCGCTCCCGCCCACGCCGGGCCAGGCACCGCATCGAGGAGGCGCGCGGCTACCAGCTCGACGGACAGCCGGAGGTGGCGCTGGCGATGCTGGACAAGGCGTTCGCGGCGGCTCCGGAGACGATCCGGTACAGCGGCTACGGACGGCGGATCGTGCTGGAAGAGACGGAGGCGAAGTCGCCGGGCCGTCGCCGCAGAGCGGCTGAACTGGCGGTGCGGCTGGGCATGCTGACGGCCTGAACGACTGTGCGAGGGGCAGATTCTCTGCCCCCTCCCCATGGCGCCCGCTCTTACGGTCGGTGTGTACCTGATCACCGACGAGAGCCGGGGTAAGAGCGTGCAGGCCCGACTTCCCACGCATGTGTGGATGCCCACCAGCGATCAAGGTGTGCGAAAGCTGCCGTGTGGCCGCTGGTGGGATGCCGTCCGTGTTCCCGAGCATCGTGCCCGTCACGTCCTCACCCGCCTTGCCTACGGCAGTGCCGTCATCCACGACCAGGCCGCCGGTCTGTACACGTGGCTCGTGGCGCCCGGCGGCGCCGGGGGGTGGGATCAGGTCGCCCTCGGCGTCCTGGTGCCGCCGCCCGGACACGTCATCGCCGTTCCTCCGGGCGAGTGGCAGGCGGGGCCCGGAACCAGATGGCTCGTGCCGCCCGGGAACACGCTGACCGACGCGGACCGGCTCCTTGAGGCTCTGCGGGCGACACCGCTCTGAGGCACCTATGCCTGACATCCGGTCCCATGGCCTGACCCGGCGCCTCGTCCGCTGCGACGTCTGCCCCGGCGTCTACGAGCAGGGCACCACCCACGTGTGTCCGGAGCCTCCGATCCATCTCCCGACCGAGCTGGCCGGGATGGATCTCGAACGGCTCACGCTGCGGCAGTGGGCGGCCAAGGACTGCGTGCTCTGCGCGGAGTGGCTCGGTAACAAGCCAACTTCGGCCACACGCCGCGTGGCCGACGTGCACGGGTGCGTGCTGCGCGCGTGTGCCCCGCACTGCCCGCCCCGTGGGCGCGCGCCCGGTCGGCGGCCGACCGCGCCTTGACCCCCCGCGCCCGCCAGGTGACACGTCCGGCGGGTGGACCCGCGCCGCCCGGGTTGTCGGTCCCGGGTGGCGCTCCCGCTCCGGTGGCGGCCGGCTGCCGCGCGCCGCCGGAGCAGCCCCGGCCGCCCCTGCGCAACCACGGCGGCCGGGGCCCCCTTCCCATCCCTCACGGAAACACGGAGATCCCCATGACCCGAATCCCCACCTTCATCAAGGTCGGTTCCACCGACTACGGCACCTCCTGGATCAATCCCGAGCACATCTACGGCATGGCCGTCTCGTCCCACGGCGACGAGGACCAGGGCACCCGGACCTTCAGGGTCAACTTCCAGGTCGGGCTCGCCACCTACCACCTGCTGGAAGCACAGAGGGCGCTGCCCGCCACCTGGAACTCCCAGGAGGAGGCCCTGGCCGCGTTCGACGCCTTCCTGCACGACCTCTCCCTGCGCCACCGTCCCGTCGGCTACCGCGAACCGCGGCTCGGGGACACCTACCGGATCTTCGACCACGAGTGGGAGGTCGTCGAGCGCACCGCGGAGCCGGACGGCGAGCCCGCGGCCCGGATCCGGCGGAGGCTGAAGGACGGCGCTCCCCTGCTCGGCGAGAAGCTCGACGGTTCCCGCCGGATCGCCACCGAACTGGTCAAGCCGTTCGGCTTCTTCGCCGACCACGAGCTGGTGGGCGAAGCGCCCCCGGCCCGCCGCTGAACGGACCGGCCCCGGGCGACCGGGGCCGGAACCGTTAGAACGCGCGGGCGTCGGTCACTTCGGTGTGCTCGCCGATCTCCTCGCCCGCGTCCGGGTCGAGGGTTCCGGCGAGGATCAGGGCGAGCAGGACCACGCCGAGGGCGATGCGGTACCAGACGAACGGCATGAAGCTGCGGGTCGAGATGAACTTCATGAACCACGCGATGATCGCGTAGCCGACGAAGAACGCGATCACCGTGGCGAAGATCGTCGGGCCCCACGACACATGGCTGTCCTCGCCGCCGATCTCCGTCAGCTCGTACAGGCCCGAGGCCAGCACGGCGGGGATGGCCAGGAGGAACGAGTACCGGGCCGCCGACTCCCGGCGGGAGCCGAGGAACAGGCCGCCGGGGATCGTGGCCCCGGAGCGGGAGACGCCGGGCACCAGGGCCATCGCCTGGGCCAGCCCGTACAGCAGGCCGTCCCGCACGCTCAACTGCTCCAGCGTCTTGCGCTCCTTGACGGCCCGGTGCCGGCCGCCGGTCGCGTCCCTCGCCGCGAGGCGGTCGGCGACGCCCAGGATGATGCCCAGCACGATCAGGTTGACGGCGATGAGCCGCAGATCGCGGAACGGGCCCTCGATGGCGTCCTTCAGCGTCACGCCCAGCACGCCGATCGGGATCGAGCCGACGATGACCAGCCAGCCCATCCGCGCGTCCGGCTCCGAGCGGACCCGCTTGTCCGTCAGCGACCGGAACCAGGCGGAGAGGATCCGCGCGATGTCCTTGCGGAAGTAGATGATGACGGCGGCCTCGGTGCCGATCTGGCAGACCGCGGTGAACGCGGCGCCGGGGTCCTTCCAGCCGAACGCGACGGCCGTCAGCCGCAGATGGGCGCTCGACGAGATCGGCAGGAACTCCGTCAGCCCCTGGACGAGCCCGAGAACGAGTGATTCGAACCAAGACATGAAGGTGACAGCGTCCCGGGGTAGTGCCGAAAGGGTGACGGGGGGTTGAGCGAGATCACTTTAAGCCACGCCGGGCGATGCCCGTGAACCCGGGCTCGCGGACCGGGACACACCGGTCACAATGGAAGAGTGAACGAGACCGTTCCGGTGACGAGGACCACCGATCTGGGTACCGCCCGCCTGCTGCCGGACGTGGACCGGCCGCGCGCCTGGCTGCTCACCGTCGACGGCGCGCCGCAGTCGTATCTCGACCTGGACGATCCGACGTACCTGGAGTTCGAGTACGTCCGGCTGCTCGCCCGGGTGCTGGACACGGCCGCGCCGCCCGGCCGTCCGCTCGACCTGCTGCATCTGGGCGGCGGCGCGCTGACGTTGCCGCGCTACGCCGCCGCGACGCGGCCGGGGTCGGCGCAGCGGGTGGTCGAGGCCGACCGGGGGCTGGCCGCGCTGATCGCCGAGTGCTGCCCGCTGCCCGACGACGCGGGGATCGAGGTGGAGATCGCGGACGCCCGGGACGCGCTGGCCGCCGCCGCGCCCGCCTCCGCGGACGTGGTGGTCGGGGACGTCTTCGGCGGCGCCCTGATCCCCGCCCATCTCACGACGCTCGGCTACGCGCGGGACGTCGCCCGCGTGCTGCGGCCGGCCGGGATCTACGCGGCGAACCTCGCCGACGCCGCGCCGTTCGCCTTCCTGCGTTCCCAACTCGCCACGTTCGGCGCCGTCTTCGGCGAGATGTGCCTGATCGCGGAGCCGGTCGTGCTGCGCGGCAGGCGGTTCGGCAACACGGTGCTGGTCGCCTCGCGGGCCCCGCTGCCGGTGGCCGAGCTGTCCCGCCTGGCCGCCGCCGACGTGTTCCCGGCGCGGGCCGTGCACGGCGAGGCGCTGGCCGCACTGGTCGGGGACGCGCTCCCGGTCCCGGAGGGCGCGGCCGTACCGTCGCCGCGCCCTCCGTCGGGAACGTTCACCGTCGGCTGAGGGGCCGTCAGCCGGCGTCCTCGGCGGGGAACGGGCGCAGGCTGTTCATCATGGACCGGACCGTCTCGTCGTCCAGTTCGCCGTCGAAACCGGTGTCCATGACGAGCACCCAGGTCGCGAGGTCGTTGTTGAGGTCGATGTAGGAGACGGTGACGACCTTGCCCTCGGTCGAGCCGCACGGGTCCTCCGGGTCCTCGGGCACGCCGGTGATGGTGGCGGTCGCGGTGTGGCCCTCGATGCCGTGCTCGCTCGTGAACGGCTCGGACTCCGTGACCCGCAGGGTGCCGCGCTCCTGCTGGTCGTAGGCGGCCAGGGCCCAGCTCCCGGCCTCGTTGCGGGCGGCCTCGGCGGTGCCGGTGGCGCCCTGGCCACCCTTGGTGCCCGCCACCGCGCGCCAGCTCACCCCGTACTCGGCCTCGGCGCACCAGCCGTCCATGTAGGTGGCGGGCGCCGACATGGAGACCAGCGGGTCGGCGAAGCCGTCGTCGTCCTCGGCGTTCTCGTCGGCGTAGCCGATCATGTCGCTCTCGCCGCCGGTCTGCCAGTCGGGCGGGACGTCGAAGGCGTTGTGCCGGTTCTCTATCGTCTGCACCTGCCAGTCCGGCGCGACCACCGGGTCCGGGATCTGGGCGACGCCCCGGCGCGGGTCGTCGGGCGGCAGGTCGTCGCCGCCGGTGTCCCCGCCGTCCGGTCCGGTGGAAGGGTCGGTCGGGGACTCGGTGCCGGCGTCGCCGCCGGCGGTCGGTTCGTCCTTGCCGTCGTCGCCGCCCAGGAGGACCACGCCGGTGATCACACCGGCCGCGAGCACCGCGGTGGCCACCACGACCGCGATGGCCGTCGTGCCCCGGCGCCGCCCGCCGCCGCCCGCGGGCGGCGGGGAAGGCGGCGGCGGGGCCTGCTGCCACTCGCCGGACGGCGCCCGCCACTGCCCGGAGAGCTGCTCCCACTGCCCGGACGGCGGCTGCGCCGGCCGCCGGGGCCTGTCCCGGGCCGGCGCTGCTCACCATCCCACCCTGCTCCCGCAG
>NZ_LN929892.1 GCF_001493375.1 Streptomyces specialis | reverse complement strand
CCCACCTGGGGGGAGAGCGAGCAGCCGTCCGGCCCCGCGCGGCCGAGCCAGGGCGACGCGCCGGTCGGTGACCGCGGAGGCGGGCCCGGCGGGGTGGCGGGGGCCCGGTATCGACGCGGCCGGGGATCTGTCGGAGGAGTCGGGAGCGGCCTCGGGGTGCCGGCCGGGCTGATTCATGCACCTCTCCGGTGTCTCGCAGGAACCACCCGATCATCCCATGAATACGGTCGGCTCTCCCCGGCGGTGCCCCGGCGGACGCGGCACTCGCCGCGCGTCTCACGTACGCAGGTGGGTGACCGGGCGGTGGGTGCGGGACTCGATGTCCTGGACCGTCAGGTGCGCCAGTTGGTGGGACAGCTCGGACAGGGCCCGGGCGGCGGCGAGTTCACGGCCGATGGCGGGCACGTTCTCGTCGGCGGGGTTGGCGCGGGCCATGCCCTCGGCGACCAGGACGGTGTCCGGTTTGTCGGTCAGGCGGGCCTCGGCGCGCGTCAGGCGGCCCTCGGAGTCGATGGACACCCGGACGTGCCAGGTCTCGGTCTCCATGATCCTCCTCGCTTCCCTCTTCCTCCGTCCCCCACGGGTGCTCCGTCCATCCTGACCCGGCCGGACCGGGCCCGCACATCAGGCGTCACGCCAGCCCCGTCACCGTGACGGGGCCGGAGTGCCGCCTGATGCGCGGGCCCGGCCCGGCCGGGGCAGGAAGGACGGAGGACCCGGGGGGGACGGAGGCAGCGGGGAGCGGGGGGGAGGCAGGAGAACGGGACCTGGCAGGGCCGGGGGGCGCTGGCACACGAAGGCGCTGGCTCCCACACAGAGCGAGGGC
>NZ_LN929891.1 GCF_001493375.1 Streptomyces specialis | reverse complement strand
GTAGCGGCCGGTGGGGGAGAGGGGTCCACACGAGCCTGTTGGGGGGCGGGGTCAGATGGGTATAAGAGACGGGACGATCACCGGGCTGCTGTGCGGGGTGGACGGGCCGGGAGTGTGCCGGGCCGACAGCGTCACCGTGGAGGGGACGCTGCTGAGCCACCCGGGTACCGCCGGTGGGGGGGCGGAGCTGGTGACGCGCGCCGAGCGGGCCGTGCTGGACCGGGGCGTGCGCCTGCGGGCCGACGCGCTGCGCGGCCGACTGTTCGGGCTGCTCCCGGTGGTCCTGTCGACGGCCGCGGTGCCGCCGGTGCCGATCCCCTACCTGGTGCTGCGGGACGTCGAGGCGCGCGGGCTGTGGGCCGAGGCGGGCCGGATCGTCACGGACGGCGCGCGGATCGGCGCCGGTGCTCACATGCCGTAGGTCTTCTCCAGCTCGGCGAGGGCCTCCTCCCACAGCGCCGGCAGGAGGGCCGGGTCCGGGTCGGTGAGGTCCGAGGTGAAGGCCACGGCCGACTCCGAACCGTATGTCGTCAGCGCGACGGTCAGCGGGTTCCCGAACAGCAGCGGGGGCAGGGCGACGGCCCGCCGCACCGGGTCGCCGTTGACCGTGATGCCGTCGCCGAGCCGCACGTTGGTGGTCAGCAGGGCGGTGCGGCGGGGGTGGAGCAGGCAGCGGACGACGAGGGCGGGCAGCAGCGGCACGGTGCGCAGCGCGGCTCGCTGCACCGGGCCCCTTTACTCATCTCCGAGACCCAGAGTCAGGCAGAAAACACGATCGGCGTCCTCATCATATAAAAGAAAAACACTCCCATCTATGG
>NZ_LN929890.1 GCF_001493375.1 Streptomyces specialis | reverse complement strand
TTCGGAGGCACGTGAGCACAAGCACACTGACAGTCAGTTTTTATGTACTGCGACGGGCCCCCCCTACGATCCGCCCTCCCCACTTGGTCGGCGGCGTCAGAGGTGTATAGGAGACAGGCCCGCCCCCGGCTCCGGGTGGCCGGGCCCCGCCGCCGTCCCTGAGCGGACCGGGACTCCTGCGCATATAGGCGCGCCCACGCGGCGCCGGAACCTCCGGCGCCGCGCTCCGGCACGCCGTTTTCCCTTTCCTTCGCGCAGAGAGCAGCCCCATGACCCGCACCACGACCCGTTCCGTCGCGTTCGCCCTCGCCGCCCTGACCCTGGCCGCCTGCGGCGGCGGCGACACCGACGGGACCACCCACAACGCGGCGGACGTCACGTTCGCCCAGGCGATGATCCCGCACCACCAGCAGGCCGTGGAGATGGCCGAACTCGCCCTCGACCGCGCCTCGTCCGAGGACGTGCGGGCGCTGGCGGAACAGATCAGGGCGGCCCAGGCCCCCGAGATCGCCACCCTGACCGACTGGCTGGACACCTGGGACGAGGACACCGCGCCCGCCGCCACGGAGGACCACGCGGGCCACACCATGCCCGGACTCGGCGAACTGAACGACGCGACCGGCCCGGCCTTCGACACCGCGTTCCTGGAGCTGATGATCGAACACCACCGCGGCGCCGTCGAGATGGCCCGCACCGAGCGGACGGAGGGCGCCTACGAACCCGCCACGTCGATGGCGGAGTCGATCATCACGTCACAGACCGCCGAGATCGACCGCATGACCACCCTCCTGCCCCCCGACTGACCCCCCCGCCTCCTACACACAACTGACGCTGCCGACGAAGTGGCCAGTAGCGAACTTCACCGGCACCCTTTCGCTCAAAATATACACAATCTAATCAACACAATCACACACCAGTCAACACCTGACAGCTATCACCATTATGCG
>NZ_LN929889.1 GCF_001493375.1 Streptomyces specialis | reverse complement strand
ACCGCCCAGCATGCGAACGCGGCAGGATATTCTTATTTTTGCAGGGAGGAAGCGGAATAACAGAGGTTCTGCCCGGCTGGTGGGCGGGGAGTTGTGTGTAAGAAACCGCCAGGGGCAGAGAACGGACCCTCCCCCCCCCCCGCCCCACCCGCCGCCGGGACCGGCGCGCTCAGCCCTGCGGCGGTTCGAGCGGCGCGATCCCGTCCTCCCGCCGCACCCCGTCGCGATGCTCGGCACGCGCCTCGGTGCGGTGCCCCCGCGCGATGTAGTCCCGCACGACGGCCTCCACGGCATCCTGCGGCGAACCGATCCCCGCGAGGACCATCACCTCCACCACCAGCTCCGCGTCGAGACTGATACTGACCTTGGCCACGGCCACGCCCCCCTCCATCGGACGAACGGACTCCGGCCCCCACGCCGCCCGGTCGGCAGAGACAGCCACGACATCCCGCGCGCTGACGCTCCCACACGAATCGGTTCCCGTCAGGCGACCCGGACCAGAAGTATGACCTGGTTCGCCGCCGGACCGTCAGTGGGGGAGTCTTCGAGGGCAATCAGCGACTGGGAGGTCGCCAGGAGGAACGGGATGGCCGGATGATCACCGAAGGCGGCACGCAGCGTAGCCGCCGCGGCGAGCAGGGCGATGCGGGCGGAGGCGAGCGTGGTCGGGTCGGGGGCGGCCGTCCGGTCCGCGATGGGCGCGATGAGGGCACACGCCTCGTCGGCGAGGGCCTTGGCCCGCTCGTCGGTCCTGCGCCCGGCAAGCGGGTGGGACAGGTGTCCACGGGCCCGGTGCAGCGGAGGCAGGGGGTTCTCGGGGGCGCGGACGTTCCGTCCTGATGAGGTGAGGAGTGGTTGGGCGAGGAAAGCGTCGAAGGAGTCAAGGGGCGAGCTGTTTCGCACCTGCGCCGGGTGGGGGGGAAACCAGAGGTGCACAAGCCGGGCGTAGGCGGCGACAGCCGTGCGCCGGCCTCTTAGTAATATCGGTCGATGCCGACGAAGAGGCGCTCGTTGATCGACGAGGCTAGCGCACTACGGTGAGACAAA
>NZ_LN929888.1 GCF_001493375.1 Streptomyces specialis | reverse complement strand
CACCACCACTACCCTCTTCGTCGTCAGCGTCAGCTGTGAATAAGAGACACCACCCCGACACCGTCCCCCTCGCCCAGCGACGACGACGGCGACGACGATGACGACTGCTTCCTGTGGTGGTGCTCCTAGAGCGGCCACCGCCGCGCGCCGTACTGCGTCACCGTGACCAGGGCCCACCCGTCCGGCGCGAGCGCCACCCCGGCGTCCGACCTGCCGAACGGCAGGTGCGCCAGGACCGCGCCGGTCGCCGCGTCCCAGACGGCGCCCCAGCCGTGGCTGCCCGGGAAGTACGCCCGCGGCCCCTCCGACGCGACCGGCCACACCAGGGTGCCGTCCGGCTGGTCGTGCATCGCCAGGTCGCGGACCGCGATCCTGGGCGCGACCGGCGGCACCTCGCCGTCCCCGGTCAGCGGCAGCGTCCACAGCGCGGCGTGCCCGTCCTCGGTGGAGCCGGCCACGGCGAGCCGCGTGCCGTCCGGCGCGAAGGCCAGCCCGGTGATCTGCCGCAGCCCGGCGGGGCCGACCCGCAGCAGCGGCTTGCCGGTGGTGACGTCGTGGACGGGGACGCGGCTGAGGCCGTCGCGGGCGCCGAACGCGACGCGGTCGCCGGTGGCGTCCAGGGCGGTCATGTCCACGCGCGGGCGCCGCCAGTGCTCGGCGTGCCGGGCGGGTTCCGTCACCTCCCGGATCGTTTCTCCTGTCGTGGCGTCCAGGACGGTGACCCGGCCCAGCAGGTGGGAGGCGACGGCCAGGCGGGAGCCGTCGGCGCTGAACGCCAGGCGCAGCCGGTCCCGGCCGTGCCTGGCTCTTCTAGCCATCTGACGCTGCCGACGCAGAGGAGTGCGGAGAGGCGCGGCGGTCACTGGGCTGCGAGAGAAGCATGACGTGTCATAGCAGCGG
>NZ_LN929887.1 GCF_001493375.1 Streptomyces specialis | reverse complement strand
TTTTTTGTTCTGTTTCATTGTGTTTTTTTTTTCAAGCAGAAGACGGCTTACGGGGTTGCTGCCTGTCCGGGGGGCTGGGGGAGGTTTATAAGGGACGGGCGCCCGGGTAGGGGGCGAGCCGGGTCAGCAGCCCGCTGGGCCGGAAGACGACGGCGGGACGGCGGTGGGTGCGGACCCAGGCCCGCACGAGCCGTTCCGCCTCGAACTTGGACCGCTCGTACGCGGTCTGGAAGCCGTGCGCGTCGTCCAGCTCGTGTTCGAGGACGGTGCCGTCGCGGCGCGCCCCGGCGACGGCGACGGTGCTGACGTGGCAGAACAGCGGGGCCCGCTCACCGGCCGCCGCGAGGTGGAGCAGGTGGCGCGTGCCCTCGACGTTGACCGTGTGGGTGATGTCGCGGGGGGCGGCGAACGAGGTGTCGGCGGCGCAGTGCCACAGCGTCTCCAGCCGGTCGGCGAGACGGCGGAACGCGTCGCCGGTCAGCCCGAGGGCGGGGCGGCCCAGGTCGATCGGGATCTCCTCGATCCGCGCGGGCAGGTGCCGCAGCTCGGCCCGGGAGGTGCCGGTGGCCTCCAGGAAGCGGGCGATCCGCCCGGTCGCGGGCCGGGCGCCGGGCCGGGTCAGGACCAGCACGGCCGGGTGGCGGCGCAGGAGCTCGTCGGTCAGGCGCAGCCCGAGGAAGCCGGTGGCACCCGTGACGGCGACCGAGGCCGTGGGCACGGTCATGGCGGTGCCCCGGCTACCCGGCCGGGACGGAGGCGGGGGGGGGGCCGTGGCTTTTACCCCTCTGTCGGGGGCGAGGGAAGGGGAGGGGGGAGGGTCCTGCGGGGGGCTCGGAGTTTAATGAAAGAAAACATCGAAAGACAATACCGTATGCCCTGCAAATCACGAACCTCACGCAGAGGTACGAGACAGA
>NZ_LN929886.1 GCF_001493375.1 Streptomyces specialis | reverse complement strand
ACCCCACGCCACACGCCCTGGCCCGCCACCTGCGCACCGAACTCCTCGGCACCAGCTCGGACATGGCCAACTCGGAAACGACGACCCGGCAACCATCGACGGTCACGCCCACCGCCGTCCCGGGCGGGGCCGACGAACCGATCGCGATCATCGGCATGAGCTGCCGCTACCCCGGCGGTGTCACGACGCCCGAAGACCTGTGGCGGCTGGTGGCCGCAGGCGGCGACGCCATCTCCGGCTTCCCCACCGATCGCGGCTGGAACATCGACAAGCTCTACCACCCCGACCCCGACCACCACGGCACCACCTACGCACGCGAAGGCGGATTCCTGCACGACGCCGGGGACTTCGACGCCGACTTCTTCGGGATCTCGCCGCGTGAGGCGCTGGCGATGGATCCGCAGCAGCGGCTGTTGCTGGAGACGGCGTGGGAGGCGTTCGAACGCGCCGGAGTGGACCCGAAGTCGGTCAGGGGCTCCAGGACAGGCGTCTTTGCGGGCGTCATGTACCACGACTACGGATCCCGACTCCCTGTGGTCCCCGACGGGTTCGAGGGCTACCTCGGCAACGGCAGCGCCGGCAGCATCGCCTCCGGGCGGGTGGCTTACACGTTCGGGCTGGAGGGCCCGGCGGTGACGGTGGACACGGCATGCTCGTCGTCGCTGGTGGCGTTGCACCTGGCCGCGCAGGCGTTGCGGCAGGGGGAATGCTCCATGGCCCTGGCCGGGGGCGTCACCGTCATGGCCACACCGAACACCTTTGTGGAGTTCAGCCGCCAGCGCGGCTTGGCGGCGGACGGCCGGTGCAAGGCGTTCGCGGCGGGGGCGGATGGGACGGCGTGGTCCGAGGGCGTGGGGATGCTGCTGGTGGAGCGGCTGTCGGACGCGGTGCGCAACGGTCATCCGGTGCTGGCGGTCGTGCGTGGCTCGGCGGTGAATCAGGACGGTGCGTCGAACGGCATGACCGCGCCCAACGGCCCGGCCCAGCAGCGCGTCATCCGCCAGGCGCTGGCAAGTGCCGGCCTGTCGGCGGCCGATGTGGATGCGGTCGAGGGGCATGGGACGGGGACGTCGCTGGGTGATCCGATCGAGGCGCAGGCGTTGCTTGCCACGTACGGGCGGGAGCGTGATGCGGATCGGCCGTTGTGGTTGGGGTCGTT
>NZ_LN929885.1 GCF_001493375.1 Streptomyces specialis | reverse complement strand
CCCACCCCACGCCTCCACCCCCCCCTCCGCCGGCAGCGCCAGATGTTCATAACAGCCAGCCCCCCCCCCCCCCCGCCCGGCGCGCCCCCCCCCCCCCCCGCCCCAGCCCCTCGTGCCGCCCCAGCAGCACATCCGCCGGCACCTGGAGCAGCGCCGACCAGGGCAACAGCAACGCCACCTCGCCGAACGCGCCGGGGAACAGCGTCAGCGGCAGGAGCATGCCGGAGAAGAAGATGCCCAGCAGCGTGCTCAGCATGTTCACCCCCGACCCGTCCAGCAGCCAGAACGCGACAAGCGCCACCAGGAACCGCAGGGCGAAGCTGACCACCACCGCCAGCACCACGGAGCCCAGGAAAACCACCCACCGCCCCGGACCCGTGGGCAGCGCCAGCTCGAACGCCACCGCGCCCACCGCGAGCGGCACCACGCCCCGCCCCAGCAACTGGAAGGCCGCGCGCCCTAGATCGGCCGCCAGCCACCACATCTGGAGATCGACGGGCCGGTACAGGTCGATGGCGATGTCCCCGGTGCGGATGCGCTCCTGCAACTCCTCCTCGAACCCGCCGCCCAGCAGCGACACCGAGGCGAGCAGCGCTTGGCCGAGCCAGACGAACGTGAGCGCCTCCGCGCGGTCGTAGCCGCCGAGCCCGGGGCGTCCGGACCAGAGGGCGACGAAGGTGTAGGCCAGGATGAAGCCGAAGACGGTATTGGTGAAAACCCCGGCCGCGGTCGCCAGCCGGTAGGTCGCGTAACGCCGGAAGCCACTGACCGCGACGGCCCGGTACAGCCCCGACCCCCGCCGCATCGCGCGCTCCCTCCCGTCCGCCGGAGCGGGAGAGCGTAGCGACGCCCCCGCGACTCCGGCCACCGGTTTTCGCGGCGCCGACACCCCGGTGACCTGCGGAAGACCTCAACTTGACACTGCTGGGGCCGGTCCGTAACCTCCTTCGAGCTGCCCGGAATACGGACTCCCGAGGTCGATTTGGCTCGACCGGCGGAATCCTCTACGGTAGTAAGCAACTGCTCCCGGAGCTACGGAAGTTCGAGAAATCGAGCGTGGTAGAGTCGGGAACACCGAAGGGAAGCGCCCGGGGGATCCTGAGAGGGATCTGAAGGAAGCGTCCGTTCCTTGAGAACTCAACAGCGTGCTAAAAGTCAATGCCAGATTGTTTAGCAAGATCATGTTCAGCGAGAATCTGTTC
>NZ_LN929884.1 GCF_001493375.1 Streptomyces specialis | reverse complement strand
ATGTGTATAAGGGGCAGCAGTCCGGTGACCGGCTGCCGGTGCCGGCGTTCGCGCGGGGTCGCGGGCGCGGGGGGCAGCAGGTCGTGGGCGGCGCGCAGTTCGCGGGCGCCGGGGGTGTCCCTGGGGGGTGTGCCGTGGACGGCCAGGGCGGAGGCCAGGAAGGTGCGGGCGTTGCCGTGACGGGCGCGCGCGGCGGCGATGTCCGCGCGCATCCCCAGGCACGCCCCGTGCGCGTAGGGGTGGACCAGGCCGGCGAACCGCCCGGCGGCCTCCCGCAGCGCGGCATCGCCCGCGTCGGGCTCACCGGCCCGCGCGAGCGCGCCACCGCGGTAGGTCAGCGCCCACGCGCTGGCCGTCTCGTCCGGCTCCGGCAGCGCCTCCAGCATCCGGTGCGCGGTGTCCAGCAGCCCGGCCGCGTCCTGCGGGCGGCCGGAGGCGAGCGCGGTCAGGGCGTGCTCGATGACGGCCAGCGCGGTCGCGCGGGCATGTCCGGCCCGGCGGGCGGTGTGCACGGCGAGGTCCAGCAGCACGGCCGCCTCGTCGTGGGCGCCGTCCTCACGCAGCGCCCGGGCCAGGCCGCAGGTCGCGGCGACGTCCAGCCGGACGTCGCCCGCGGCCTGGGCGTGCGTGCGGGCACGTGCGAACGCGGCCATGGCGGCGGCGCGGCGGCCGGTGCCCAGCAGTCCGGCACCCCGGCCCAGTGCCAGGACCGCTCCGGCCCGCGGCGGCAGCCCGCACGCGTCGGCCGCCTGTTCGGCCAGCTCGTACATCCCGGCCCACAAGGTGTAGTCGCGCCGTCTTTCCCACAGCGGCCACAGCGCGTCCGCCAGCCGCCACACCGTCTCGTGCTGCCCGTCCCCGGCCGCCGCGCGCAGCCCGGCGGCCAGGACCCGGCTGCGGTGTTCCAGCCAGATCCACGCCCACCGCCCGCTGCGGAACGGCACATCGCGCTGGACCCCGGGCTGATACGGGGTCAGGGCCGGGCAGTGCAGCCTCTAATACACATCGGACTCTGCCGAAGGCGAGGAGACATTAATAATGGTGTCGGTAATGTCAACGGATATCAGAGATCAACAGTGGCATTGAAG
>NZ_LN929883.1 GCF_001493375.1 Streptomyces specialis | reverse complement strand
GTTCCCGCCCCCACCACACTGTCGTCCGCCGAGGCGGGCACCCTGGCGTCGTCCCTGACCGACCGGCTGGGCGCCGACGCGGCCGGCGCCTACTACGACGCCGACTCCGGCACCCTCGTGGTCAACCTCGTGGACGAGGCCGCGATCCCCACCGTCCAGGACGCGGGCGCCAGCCCCCGGGTCGTCGAGCACAGCCTCGCCGAACTGGAGGACGCGCGGTCCCGGGTCGAGGAGTTCGCCGTGCCCGGCACCTCCTGGGCCATCGACCCGGTGAGCAACGCGGTGCGGGTGACCGTGGACGACACGGTCACCGGCACGGCGCTGACCGGCGTACGGGACGGGGTCGAGGCGCTGGGCGGGCTGGCCACGCTCCAGCACGCGGCCGGCACGTTCGAGCCGTACATCGCGGGCGGCGACGCCATCTACTCGGGCGGCGCGCGCTGTTCGCTGGGCTTCAACGTGACGGTCGACGGCGCTCCCGCCTTCCTGACCGCCGGGCACTGCGGCGAGGTGGGCAGCACCTGGTCCGACTCCGCGAACGGCGCGGGCATCGGCACGCTGGTCGCCGGTGAGTTCCCCGGCTCGGACTACGCGCTGGTCCAGTACACGTCCCCGATCGACGCGCCCAGCGCGGTGGACCTGTACGACGGCACCTCCCAGGAGATCACCGGTGCCGCCGAGGCCACGGTCGGCCAGCAGGTGCGGCGCAGCGGCAGCACCACCGGGGTGCACAGCGGTGAGGTCACGGCGCTGGACGTGTCCGTGCGGTACCCGCAGGGCACGGTGGAGGGCACGATCGAGACGACGGTCTGCGCCGAACCGGGCGACAGCGGCGGCGCGCTCTTCGCCGACTCCTCGGCGATCGGGCTGACGTCGGGCGGCAGCGGCGACTGCGCGCGGGGCGGCACGACGTTCTTCTTCCCGGTGACGACCGCGCTGGCGGAGGTCGGCGCGACCATCCCGTAGCCGCTGCCTGCCGCCGGGGGCGGGGCGCCGCGGCGCCCCCGCCCCCCCCCGCCCGCCCCCCCCGGGGCCGGGGGGGGGGGGCGGGGGGGCGGTCTCCTTTTAACAACCCCCCCGCCCCCCAAAAACGCAAAAAACCAACAGAGCCCGTTCTCTTTGGGAAAAATAAAAATGACTCATCTACAC
>NZ_LN929882.1 GCF_001493375.1 Streptomyces specialis | reverse complement strand
TTCCTCTCCTCTCCTGTCTCATTCGGCGCTCTGGTATACTCCCTCTGTGTGTATTTATAGGCGCCACGCCCATCCTAGATCTCCCATACCCCCGTCGTCGCCAGCGTCAGAGGGGTATAAGAGACAGACCCCGGACACACCCAGCGACGGCCACTCCGGCATTCCGGGGCCGGCACCAGATCCGACCGATACGGAACCCGCGGCATGGCACAGCCACTCCGCGCCCTCGCGCCGCGAGAACACCTTCACGGTCCAGCACTCGTCCTCTGTGGAAGCCGGGGCGACTCGCACTTGAACCTCGACCGACTCAGCCTCGGTGAGAACCAGGGGAACCTGGAAGGTCAGCTCATCGACACGGTCACAGCCGACCTCGCTTGCCCCGTGCAGAGCCAGATCCACGAGGGCCGTTCCCGGCATCAATGCCGAGCCCATAACCTCGTGGTCCGCCAGCCATGTGTGCTCGGCCAGCGACAACCGGCCGGTCAGGGCCACCCCTTCGCCCTCTGGGAGCGTGACCGCCGCGCCGAGCAACGGATGGTGCGCGGCTTGCAAGCCGACACCAGTCAAGTCGCCACCTAGCCGTCGGGCTTCCAGCCAGAAACGACGTCGTTGGAAGGCGTAGGTCGGCAGATCGACCTGGCGGGCGCCCGTTCCGGCGAAAGCACCCGGCCAGTTGACCTCCACGCCGTGGACGTGGAGCTCGGCCAGGGCCGTGGTGACGGACACGCTCTCGGGCCGGTCCTTGCGCAGGACGGGCACGACGACAGCCGACTCATCCACCAGCTCGCGGGTCAGCGCACTCAACGTCCCGCCCGGGCCGACCTCGACGAACGCGCTCACCTCGCGCTCAGCCAGAGCCTGCACGGCGTCGGCGAAGCGGACCGGCTCGCGGATCTGCCGCACCCAGTACGACGGATCCGTGAACTCCCCACCCGACGCAGCCGGAACCACCGGCAGCGTCGGCGGGTTGAACACCACACTCGCGAGTTCCTCCTCGAACGCGGCGAGCATCGGCTCCATCAACGGCGAGTGGAACGCGTGCGACACCGCCAGCCGCTTGGTCTTGAGCCCGGCCGTGACCTCAGCGACGGCCGCTTCCTCCCCGGAGACCACCAGGGACGACGGGCCGTTGACCGCCGCGATCCCCACCCGGTCCTCGAAACCGGCCAGACGGGACAGGACTTCCTCTTCCGGGAGCCGGACGGCGACCATCACACCGCCCGCAGGCAGACCACCCATCAAC
>NZ_LN929881.1 GCF_001493375.1 Streptomyces specialis | reverse complement strand
GGCCGGGTCCTCGCCGCCGTCGCCGCCGAGCCGGCCGCGCCGAGCGGCGAGGACCCGGCCC
Organism: Streptomyces specialis; assembly: GCF_001493375.1. Taxonomy (GTDB): domain Bacteria; phylum Actinomycetota; class Actinomycetes; order Streptomycetales; family Streptomycetaceae; genus Streptomyces; species Streptomyces specialis. The sequence continues at coordinate 1,057 of NZ_LN929881.1, read as the reverse complement.
GGCCACCGGCCGCACTCGCGCGGGCCACCGCCCGCTGGGCCGCCCGCGCCTTCGCCGAACTCCTGCCCGACACGCCCGAGTTCGGCCTGGACGATCTCCGGCGGGCCGGCCTGCGCGAGGAATACGCCCGGCACGCCGCGCTCCTCGCCGCCCAAGCGGTCGAACACGGCCTGCTCGACCGGGTCGACGGCGGCCCCGAACCGCGCTGGCGCCGGACCGCGCCGCCCGACACGACCGGCCACACCGCGTCGCTGCTCACCGACCACCCCGACGCCGCCGCCGAACTCGCCCTCCACACCCACTGCGGGGCCCGGCTCCCGGCGGTGCTGCGCGGAACGGCCGACCCGCAGGCCCTGCTGGCCGCCGAGGGCGCCCGCCACCTCTGCGAGTACGTCCGGTCCCGCGCCCTGCGGGCCCCCCCCCGCCGCGCCCGGCCGGTGCTGGCCGCCGCGGTCGCGGACTGGCCCGCCGACCGGCCGCTGCGCGTGCTCGAACTCGGCGGCGGCACCGGCGAACTGGCCGCCGCGCTGCTGCCGGGCCTGCCGCCGGACCGCACGGAGTGCCTCTTCACCGACATCGGCGCCGCCCCCTTCCCCCGGGCCCGGGCCCGCCTCGCCGCCTACGACACGACGGTGGACTACCGCCGCTTCGACCCCGCGGCCGACGCGTCGCGGCAGGACGTCCCCGGCGGGTTCGGCCTGATCGTGGACTCCGGGGCGCTGCACGCCACCGCCGATCCCGTCGCCACCGTCCGCCGTGTCGCCGCGCTGCTCGCGCCCGGCGGCCAGGTGCTGACGCTGACCGGTGGGGCATCGCCCGCGGCGGCCTTGTTCCACGGCCTGTTCGCGAAGGACGCGACGCGCGGCGCGGACGGCACCGGCCCCGAGCCGCGCGCGGCCCTCGCCGAGGCCGGTCTCACCGACATCGTCGCGTGGGGAGAGGCGACCGGCACCGCCGTGCTCCTGGCCCGCCGGGGCGACCTCCCGCACCCCACGGCCGACACCCCACACAGCATCTCTTCTCCCCCTCTTAACCTCCCCGCGGATAGGCTACTCTA
>NZ_LN929880.1 GCF_001493375.1 Streptomyces specialis | reverse complement strand
CCTCGACCGCCAAGCGCGCCGGCGCGCGTCCAGACCACTACGTCGAAAACGACCCAGGCTACGAGCAGTACCTGCGCCCGGCCCCCCACCCCAACACCGCCATCGACGAGTACCGCAGCACAAACTGCGCCGCCTGCCCCCCATCCCCGCCAACCCACGGCCCGGACGCGGCGTGCTGGGGCGTCCGGGCCGGGGGTGGGCGTGAGTGGGGGTCAGGCGGCGCAGTTGGTGCTGCGGTACTCCTCGATGGCGGTGCTGGGTTGGGGTGCCGGGCACAGGAACTGCTCGTAGCGGGTGTCGTTGTCGACGTAGAGCTTGAGCCACGCCACGGTGTACTCGGCGATGGTGGCGTTGAAGCGGTTGGGGGTGGTGTGGGTGCCGTCGTTCAGTTCCAGGTAGGCGAGTTCGTCCGCGCCGTGGCTGGCGTAGAACCGCTCGGCGTGCCTGTCGACCTCGGTGACCGTGTCGTTCTCCGCGCCGATGATCAGGGTCGGCACGGTGGTGTTGGACCAGCTCTTCCACGTGTGGTAGGGCGTCAGCGGGATGGCCGCCTGGAGTTCGGGCCGCAGGTAGGACGCGCGCAGGGCGCCGCCGCCGCCCATGGAGTGGCCGGCGACCGCGAGGCGGTCGGGATCGACGCGGTCGCGGACGGTGCTGCGCTCGGTGAGGTAGTCCAGCGCGTCGAGGAGCTGTTCGCCGCGGGCGTTGGGCTGGTTGAAGTAGGTGCTCTCCACGTCGATGGTGAAGACGACGAACCCGTGGGAGGCCAGCGTGCGGCCGTACCAGGCGATGGAGTTCTGGAACGCGGTGTAGCCGGGGGCGATGGTGATGGCGCCGAACGTGCCCTGGCTGGTGTCGGTCGGGTAGTAGATCGTTCCGCCGTCGAAGGTCCGCTGGTCGGGCACGGTGACCGTGGTGTAGGCGAACGGGCCTTGTTCGGCCTGGAGGGTCGCCGCGGTCGGGTCCGGTCCGCGCCGGTACTCCTCCTCCGCCGCCTCGACCGCCGCGGCGGTGCCGGAGACCACCGGGAGGGACGCGGCGCCGGACAGGGCGGCACCGGCGAGCAGGCCGCTCAGGGCTATCTTCCACCGTGTCCCGCGGGCGTGGCGCTCGGTGCGGTTTCGCATGTACGGACTCCTGTGGGGCTGTCTCTTATACACATCCCCGCGCCCACGATCCTGGGAGGAACCGCGTATGCCGTCTTCTTCCTGAATAAAACATCGATGGCTGTTT
>NZ_LN929879.1 GCF_001493375.1 Streptomyces specialis | reverse complement strand
GCGGTGGTTCGCGCTCGGGGGGTGGACCCGGCGGCGCAGTGTCGTGCTCGATGCCGGGCTGGCGGTCGCGTCGGCCGCCGAGTGCGCGGCGCAGGGGGTCGGGTTCGCGGAGCGGACCGGGCTGCCGGTGGGGCTGGTCGTCGTTCCGGGGGCGCTGGCGGGGTTGACGCTGCTGGTGCGGCGCCGCTGGCCGCTGACGGTGATCCTGGTGTCGGTCGCGGTCCTGCCTGCGAACATGGGGATCATGCTGGCCCTCGTCGGCCTCTACACGCTGGCGATCACGGACGCGCCGCGCCGGATCATCGCGGCGCTGGCGTGTATGGAGGGTGTGGGGACGATCATCGTCACCTATCTCCTCATGGACCAGGACGCGGCGCTGCGCGAGCAGGGCGTGCCGGTGTGGTTCCAGCCGCTGGTGTCCGTGCTGTTCGGGGTGGCCTGTGTGGCGCCGCCGGTGCTGCTCGGGATGTATGTGCGGGCGCGGCGGCGGCTGGTGGAGTCGTTGCGGGACCGGGCGCACGGTCTGGAGCGGGAGCTGGCGCTGCTGGCGGAGCGGGCCGAGGAGCGCGCGGAGTGGGCGCGGGGCGAGGAGCGGCGGCGGATCGCGCGGGAGATGCACGACGTGGTGGCGCACCGGGTGAGTCTGATGGTGGTGCACGCGGCGGCGGTGCAGTCGGTGGCGCCGAAGGATCCGGAGAAGGCGGCGAAGAACGCGGCGCTGATCGGGGACATGGGCCGTCAGGCGCTGACGGAGCTGCGGACGATGCTGGGTGTGCTGCGGGCGGGGGACGGCCGGAAGGCGGATGTGCCGTCGCGGCTGGCTGAGATCGCGGTGGCGGCGCGGATGGCGGAGGAGACGGGGCCGTCGCTGACGGAGGTGGCGGTGCTGGTGGACGAGTCGCGGGCGGCGGGGATGACGGTGCACCTGGCCGTGGAGGGGGAGCCGAGGGGGTACGCGGAGCAGGTGGAGTCGACGGCGTACCGGGTGGTGCAGGAGGCGTTGACGAAGGTCCACAAGCACGCGGCGGGCGCGGCGGCGCAGGTGCGGTTGGCGCACCGGGACGGCGAGGTGGCGGTGCTGGTGCAGAACGAGGCGCCGGCGGGCGGGGGGCCGGGGGGGGGGCCGGCCCTTATACACATCTCCGAGCCCACGAGACAGGGCGAAACCTCGTATGCCGTCTTTTGCTTGAAAAAAAAAAAAAACATTTG
>NZ_LN929878.1 GCF_001493375.1 Streptomyces specialis | reverse complement strand
GGAGGCCCGTATTGTGCTGGGCGGCCTCGCGGTCGGCCGGTAGAGTGGGCAGGTCATGGCTAAAGAGACAGGTCGTAAGCTCATCGCGCAGAACAAGAAGGCGCGGCACGACTATCACGTGCTGGATACGTACGAATGCGGTCTGGTGCTGACCGGCACCGAGGTGAAGTCGCTGCGGCAGGGCCGCGCGTCCCTGGTGGACGGCTTCGGGCAGCTCGACGGCAGCGAGGTCTGGCTGCACAACGTGCACATCCCGGAGTACGCGCAGGGCACCTGGACCAATCACAGCGCGCGCCGTAAGCGGAAGCTGCTGCTGCACCGCGCGGAGATCGACAAGCTGATCGGCAAGACGCAGGAGACCGGTGTCACGCTGGTCCCGCTCGCCCTGTACTTCTCGAACGGGCGGGCGAAGGTCGAGCTGGCGCTGGCGCGCGGCAAGCGGGAGTACGACAAGCGGCAGACGCTGCGGGAGAAGCAGGACCGCCGCGAGGCCGAGCGGGTGATGTCGGCGGCGCGCCGCCGACAGCGCGCGTGATCCATGCCGTATACTGGACGTGTGTGACGCGCACCGTCGTCGGACCCGGTCGTCGGGCCGGGATGATCCGGGGCGGGCTGCTTGTTAACTCAACATGGGGATGATCGGTTTCGACAGCGGATGTCGAAGCAGGGGAAGCGAGCCGAGGAAGCGGCAATGATCTCGTTAACCACATGCCGCAAAAAAATAATCGCCAATTCTCAGCGCGATTCCTTCAGCCTCGCTGCCTAAGTAGCGACCGCGAAGGTGCCGGCCCGGGGTTGTTCCCGACCCGGTGTTTCCGGCATCAGCTAGGGAACTCACCAATGGCTCCGGTCACGGGAGCCTGCGGAACATCACACAGTGACTGAGCCCGTCGGAGACTTGTCCGCGTGATCTCCGGGGCCGAGAAAATCATCAGCGGACTGCGCTCGGAGAAGCCCTCCTTCTGCTCCGTTGGACGCGGGTTCGATTCCCGCCATCTCCACGACTGTCGAATGCGACAACCACCCCGTTCCGG
>NZ_LN929877.1 GCF_001493375.1 Streptomyces specialis | reverse complement strand
TTTTTTAAAAGCAGAAGCAGTCATACGAGATTTCGGCCGGCCTCGTGGGCTCGGAGATGTGAATAAGAGACGACCGGGCCGCTGCCCGTCGTCGTCTCGGCCCGCACCCCCGAAGCCGTCGCCCACGCCGCCGAACGCATGGCCCAGCGGCTGGAGTACACCCCCGCCGACGACTTCTACGACGTCGCCTGGACCGCCACCGAGCGCCGCGACCGCTACGAGTACACCACCGCCGTCCTCGCCGACACCCCGGCCGCCGCCGCCCGCGCCCTGCACGCGGCGGCCCGAGGCGAACAGCCCCCGGCCGGCGCCGCCGCCGTCCGGGCCGCCACCGGGAACGGACCCGTCTTCGCCTTCTCGGGCAACGGCTCGCAGTGGCCGGGCATGGCCACGGCCCTCCTGCGCGACGAGCCGGTGTTCCGCTCCGCCGTCGACGCCGTCGACGCCGCGCTCGCCCCCCTGCTCGGCTGGTCCGTGATCCACGAACTGGAACGGCCCGCCGACCGGTCCCGGCTCCACCTCACCGAGATCGCCCAGCCGCTGCTGTTCGCCGTCCAGATCGGCCAGGTCCGGCTCCTGGAGAGCCACGGCGTCCGGCCGGTCGCCGTCGTCGGCCACAGCGTCGGCGAGATCGCCGCCGCCCACGTCTGCGGCGCCCTGGACCTCCCGGCCGCCTGCCAGGCCGTCGCCGCCCGCAGCCGCGCCCAGGCACCCACCGCCGGACAGGGCCGGATGGCCGCCGTGGGGCTGCCGGCCGACGAGATGAGCAAGGAACTCGCCGCCTACGCGGGCAGACTGGAACTGGCCGGCGTCAACAGCCCCCAGGACTGCACCATCGCCGGCGACGCCACGGCACTGACCGCCCTCGGCGCCGAACTCGCCACCCGTGGCGTCTTCTTCCGCGAACTCGACCTCGACTACGCCTTCCACAGCCGCGCCATGGACCCCATCGAGGAACCCCTGCGCGCCGCGCTGAGCCGGCTGCGCCCCCGCCCGCCCCGCGCCCCGTTCGTCCCCACCGTCACCGGCGGACCCGCCCCCGGCCCCCGCCTCGACGCCGCGTACTGGTGGCACAACGTGCGCCGCCCGGTCCTGTTCGACCAGGCCGTCGCGTCGCTGCGCGACGCCGGACACGACCTGTTCCTCTCCCTCGTCCCGCCCGCCGCCCTCCGCCCCCCCCCTTTCGCTTCCCCCCCTCCCCCCGTGCCCCCCCCCCTTCCCCTTCTTTCCTTGCGTCCTC
>NZ_LN929876.1 GCF_001493375.1 Streptomyces specialis | reverse complement strand
CCCCGTGCGCGTGGCGGCAGGTGTGTGTAGGCGCGAGGCCCTGACACGACGGCCGGGAAGGCGTCCAGGACGACCAGCCGGGGCACCAGCGGGGCGGGCAGCCGCCCGCGCAGCAGCCGCAGGGCGCCCGCGCGGTCGAAGTGCGCCGGGTCGCCGCCGGCCGGGACCAGGTAGCCGACCAGGACGTCCAGCCCGCCCGGGGTGCGCCGGACCGCCGCAGCGGCGGCGGCGACGCCGGGAAGACCGAGCAACGCGGCCTCGATCTCGCCGAGTTCGACGCGCCGGCCGCCGATCTTCACCTGGTCGTCGGCGCGGCCGGCGAACACCAGCCCCTCGGGGCTGGCGCGCACCAGGTCCCCGGTGCGGTAGGCGCGTTCCCAGCCGAGGGCGGGCAGCGGCCGGAACCGTTCCGCGTCCTTGGCGGCGTCCAGATACCGCCCCAGGCCGACGCCGCCGATGACCAGCTCGCCGGTCTCCCCCCAGGCCACGGGCTCGCCCCCGGCGTCGACCACGGCCAGGTCCCAGCCGTCCAGCGGCAGTCCGATGCGCACCGGCTCGCCGTCCAGCAGCCGCGCCGCGCAGGCCACCACGGTCGCCTCGGTCGGGCCGTAGGTGTTCCACACTTCGCGCCCGTCGCGCGCGAAGCGCCGCACCACCTCGGGCGGGCACGCCTCGCCGCCCAGGATCAGCAGCCGCACACCGGAGAGCATCTCGCGCGACCACTGGGCGGCCAGCGTGGGCACCGTGGAGACCACCGTGATCCGGCGCTCCAGCAGCCACGGCCCGAGATCGGCGCCGGCGCGCACCAGGGCGCGGGGGGCGGGCACCAGGCAGGCACCGTGCCGCCAGGCCAGCCACATCTCCTCGCAGGACGCGTCGAACGCCACCGACAGGCCGGCCAGCACCCGGTCCCCGGGGCCGATCGGGGCGTCCGGCACGAACAGCCGCGCCTCGGCGTCCACGAAGGCCGCCGCCGAACGGTGGCGGACCGCCACGCCCTTGGGGCGCCCTGTGGAGCCGGAGGTGAAGATGATCCACGCGTCGTCGCCGGGGGCCGGGCCGCCGGGGCGCGCGCCCGGGGCGGTCGCGGGGCGCGGCGTGAGCGTGTGCCCAGCGCCGATCACGGCGCACAAGGCCGCCCCGTCCCTGACGAGTCGGGCCCGCTCGGCGGGGCCCTGGGGGGCGCCCGTCCCCTACGCGGCGCCCCTCGCCAGCCAGGCGAGAATCGCGGGATCCAGGCCCGGGGG
>NZ_LN929875.1 GCF_001493375.1 Streptomyces specialis | reverse complement strand
TACGGGATATGGGAAGCGCATGAGTACGCAGTGGACAGAAGAGGGAAAAGTGTATATAGAGAAGAGACATTTCATGTTTGTAAAGAGATGGCAGCGTCGGGAGGCTGAAGTATTCCTCCTGCGCCGGAGGCTGAAGATGTTTAAAAGAGCCGCCCCCGCACCGGCCGCGCCGGTGACCACCGCGGCGCCCTTGAACCACGACCCCGCCGCGAACCAGCCGATGACCGCGATCGGCAGCACGGCACCGAGCCGTTCGTTGAGATCGCTCACCTCGGACGCGGCCGACGCGCACCGCGCGCACTCCGCGAGGTGCTTGCGCAGCCCGCGCTCCGCGCGCGTCCGCAGCCCGCCCCTGGCGAACGCGCCCAGCCGGTCCGCGTACTGCGCGCACTCCCCGCCCTCGGTCAGCGCCCGGCTCACATGCTCCTGGAGATACGCCTGTCGCAGCCCCTCACGCGCCCGGTGCGCCAACACCGCCGTCGCGTTCGGCGTCAGCCCGAGCAGCGGCGCCACCTCGCGCGGCGACGCCTCCTCGACCGTGGTGTGCCACAGCACGGTCTGCCAGCGCTCCGGCAGGCTGCGGAACGCGCGCACCGCCATCGACTGCTCCGCCTCGCGCATGGCCCGCACGTCGGCGCCGACCGCGAGCCCCTCCGCGTCACCCGGCCGCGCGGACGCCGAGACGGCGAACGCCGCGAAGTCCTCGACGAGCTGCTCCCGCTTCGCCGTACGCGCCCACTCCGCCGCGACCCGGCGCACCGAGGTCAGCAGATACGCCCGAACCGCCGTCTCCGGTCCGGCTCCGCGCCGGACCGCCTGGAGCGTGGCGGCGAACACCTCGTTCGTCAGGTCGTCCGCCGTGTCCGCGTCCCGGCAGCACGTGCGCGCGTACCGGCGCACGGCGTCGGCATGGCGCCGGTACAACTCCTCGTACGCCTCCGGCGCGCCCCGGCGCATCCGGTCGATCAGCTCCAGGTCGGCGATGTCCCGGTGCCGCACCCGCTGCCGCGGCACCTTCGAACCCTCGGCCTCCTCGGCGCCCTCCGGGGCGCCGGACGTCCCCGGCCCGGCCGGCCGGGCCGACTCGGCGTCCTGGCCTTCAACGCCCATAGCGGGAAGCCTCCCGGAGAGTTCGTAGCGGTGTCAGCGGCACGGAAAGGCTGCCACACGAATGGCCGACAGCCGCCCGGGGTCCCACAGAACCACCCGTCCGTGGGTTCCTTCCCACGTCACCGCCACATCACCGTGATATAGGCGCTCTTTCTGCCCGGACCGCGCTTCCCGACCCCGCTCCCCGGCGG
>NZ_LN929874.1 GCF_001493375.1 Streptomyces specialis | reverse complement strand
GGGGGGGCGGGCCGGGCGGCGGGGGGGGGGCCCGCGGGCCCGCCGCCCCCCCCCGGCCCCGCCCGCCCCCGCGTCTCCTACCGCGCGCTCCTCGCCCGGCCCGGCGCCCTGGCGTTCACCGTGCCGAACCTCGTCGCCCGGCTGCCGATGGGCATGTTCAGCGTCTCGGCGGTCATCATGATCACCGCGCACCACGGCTCCTACGCGCTGGCCGGCGCGGTCCAGGCCACCGGGCTGATCGCCTCGGTGGTCGCCGGTCCGCTGATCGCCCGGCGGGTGGACCGGCGGGGCCAGGCCGCCGTCCTGGTCCCGGCCGTCGCGGTCTGCGTGGCGGGCCACGCCGCGCTGCTGCTGTGCGTGCTGCTCGGGGCGCCCGTGTGGAGCTGGTTCTGCTGCGTGCTGCTGACCGGCGCCACGCCCAACACCGGCGGCATGTCCCGGGCCCGCTGGGCGCACATCTTCCGCGAGGCGACCCCGGAGCACGCGGCGGCCCGGCACACCGCCAACGCCTTCGAACAGGCCATGGACGAGCTGTGCTTCCTGTGCGGGCCGATGCTGGCCGCGCTCCTGTGCACGGCGCTCTTCCCCGCGGCGGGCACGGTGACCGCCTCGGCGCTGCTGCTCGCGGGCGCCCTGGCGTTCGCCGCGCAGCGCCGCACCGAGCCGCCGCCCGCGCCGCCCCGGGCGGGCGGCGGCCCCGGGCCGCTGCGGGCGCCGGGCATGCCGGTGCTGCTGGCGGCGTTCGTCTGCGCCGGGGCGATCTTCGGCGCCCTGGAGGTGGTCACCCTCGCCTTCGCCGACGAGCGCGGGCAGCAGGGCTGGGCGGGGCCGGTGCTCCCCGCCCACCCCGCCGGCTCCGCCGGGGCCGGGCTGCTCTTCGGGGCGCTGCGGCTCGGCGGCTCGGACCGCGGCCGGTTCGCCGTGTGCGCGGCGGCGATGGCCGCGCTGATGACGCTGCCGCCGCTGGCCGCCCGGGCGGACTCGCTGCCGCTGCTGGCGCCCGCGCTGCTGCTGGCGGGCATGGCCACGGCGCCGACGATGGTCACCGGCATGACCCTCGTGCAGCGCGCGGTCCCGCCGGGCCGCCTCAACGAGGGCATGACCCTCGCCGTGACGGCCCTGCTCGGCGGCATCGCGCTGGGCGCGGCGGGCGGCGGGCGGGGCGCCGCCCCCCCGCCCCCCCGCCCCGCCGCGGCCGCCCCGCGGCCCCCCCCCCCCGCCCCCCCCCCCGCCCCCCCCCCCCCCCCCCCCCCCCCGCCCGCCCGCCCCCCCCCCCCCCCCGCCTCCCCCCCCCCCCCCCCGCGCCGCGCGCCCCCCCCCCCCCCCCCGCGCGCCCG
>NZ_LN929873.1 GCF_001493375.1 Streptomyces specialis | reverse complement strand
CCGGACAGGGCGGCACCGGCGAGCAGGCCGCTCAGGGCTATCTTCCGCCGGTCCCGCGGGCGTGGCGCTCGGTGCGGTTTCGCATGTACGGGCTCCTGTGGGGTGGGGAACGGGCGGGCGAACTCCCGGGGCCTCCCGGGGCGTTGGTCGTGGCCGCTGCCCGGCCGGGGCGTGTGGGGGTGCCTGCCTGAGCTGGTGTCCCGCCGGGCCTGGCGCGCCTGAACATGGTGCCGCCGCGGTGCCCGGCCGCTCATTGGCCTCCTGTCCGAATCGCCCACCGGCCGCTTGTGACAGGTGACAAACGGCACGGCCGGTGACTGCTGTCGCTACGGACGCGGGAGTTGCCGGGGCCGCCGCGTGTCGCGGCTGGGCGGAGTTCCGGCTCATCGCCGGGGCACCGGCGTTGGTTGGCGGCGGGGCGCTGTCGCCTGCGGCGGCCACGGCTGCGTTCCGGCTGGATACCGGAGCGGGTGGAGCCGGCGCCGGAGTTGGCGGGCCGGGAGCGGCCCGGCGAGGCCGGGCGCGGCCCGCGCCGTCAGCCGTCAGGGACGGGAACCGCAGTAGTGGCCCCACCGCGACGGTGTGCCGCTCCGGGGCGAACCCGGGGCGCGGGTGGGGTGTTCGGCGTCCAGCCGCGTGGTTGAGCCGGGATCGCTCGAGGCCGTCGCTGCGTGGTCGGTGGCCGAGTGGTCGGCTGACCGGGGGCTGGGGCTCGTTGGCAAAGTGACCCCGAGGGCGCTTCTACCGGACGGCCCCAGGGACTTCGGTCATGCGAGGCCCGGCACGCGGATCCAGTAGCCGCGTGGTCGGCCGCGAAGGGCGGGAAGTCGTTGACGAGTTGGCCTCCCGGGGTGCTCCTGCTGAGTGACCGGCCGGGCTCGACCGTGCGGGGTCCAGTGCGCGGATCCAGTGGCCGCGTGGTCGGCTGGCCGGGGCTGGGGCTCGTTGGCAAAGTGACCCCGAGGGCGCTTCTACCGGACGGCCCCAGGGACTTCGGTCATGCGAGGCCCGGCACGCGCATTCAGTGGCCGCGCAGGCAGCCACCCGGGGCGGGAACTTCTCACCAGGGTGGACCCGGGCGGTTCATTCTCCGAGCGACCCCCGGGGCTCGACCGTGCGGGGTCCGGCGCGCGGATCCAGTAGTCGCGTGGTCGGCCGCCGAGGGCGGAAAGTCGTTGACGAGTTGGCCTCCGAGGGGGCCTCTGCGGGACGGACGCAGGGGTTCTGTGGTGCGAGGCCCGGCGCGCGGACGCCACGACCGCGCAATCAGCCGCCGGGGCGGGAACTTCTCACCAGGGTGGGCCCCGAGGGGTCCTCTTTCGAACGACCGCCCGGGCTCGGCCGTGTGTTTCCAGGGGCCGCGTGGTCAGGACGGGGTT
>NZ_LN929872.1 GCF_001493375.1 Streptomyces specialis | reverse complement strand
TCGGTGTGTGGTGCGTGGAGTGTTGTACAGTGCTGGGCGGCCCGCAGGGGGTTGACTCCTCCCCTTCGTCGGGAGGGTCGGTGGGGTATAGGAGACAGGGAGCAGGGGGGGGGCGGCGCGGGCCGGACCCGCCGGGTCGCCGGTCTGGACGGTGCCGGTGAAGCCGCAGCGGCGCAGCAGCGCGGGCCACGCGTCGCGGGAGATGAGGGGCCCGTCGGGACGCAGGTCGGTGTCGGCGGCGGACCAGAAGGAGTCCAGCAGGCCGAAGACGGGCGCCAGCAGCGCCACGCTGTGGCTCTCCAGGGCGAGCAGGTGCCCGCCTTCGGCGAGCAGCGCGGCGACATGCCGGACGGCGGCCGTCAGATCGCGGGCGGTGTGCAGGGCGTTGGCGGCGACCACCACGTCGAACACGCCCGGCTCGAAGCCCTGCCCGGCGGGGTCCGCGTCCAGGTCCAGGGTCCGGTACTCGACGAAGTCGTGGGCGGCGAAACGGTCCCGGGCCGCGGGGAAGAACGCCGGGGACACGTCGGTGTACACGTAGTGGGTGCGCTCGGGCGGCAGGTGCGGCAGCAGGGCAGCCGTCAGGCCGCCGGTGCCCGCGCCGACCTCCAGGACGCGCAGCGGCCGGTCGGCCGGCCAGTCGGCGACGGCGCCGCTCAGCAGGTGGACCGCGAGCCGGTTGTGGAACGCCGACACGGCGGTGGCGTCGTAGAAACGGGAGGCCAGCTCGTCGGTCTCGGAGAACAGCAGGCCCAGCGGGTCGGTCCGGCCGCGCAGCACGGCGGCCAGGTTCCGGCCGCACACCCCGTGGCCGTGCAGGGTGACGACGTCGCCGGGGAAGTCGCGCGCCATGGCGGCGAACAGCCGCCGCGGCTCCGGGCGCGTGGCGAGGCGCCAGCGGGCGGCACCGGCCGTGGTGAGGACGCCCCGGTCGACGGCGGTGGCCAGCAGGGTGCGCAGCAGGGGCGCGTACTTGGGGTCGGCGCCCGCCGCGAACAGGTCGTCGAGGCCGAAATCGGGCCCCGGGCCGGTGCCCGGGACGTCCAGGTGCGGCAGCAGCTCCAGCGCGGCGGCGGCGGTGAAGTGCGCGGTCACCTCCAGGGCGCGGGCCCGCGCGGCGGCGTAGGGGTGGGACCGCCACCGCTCGGACACGGCCCGCAGCCGGGCGGAGCAGGCGGCGAGGACCCTGCCTCTTATACAAATCTCCGAGCCCACGAGACAGGCAGAAATCTCGTATGCCGCCTTCTGCTTGAAAAAAAAAACCAGTCCCTTCCCCCTGCTCATACTTTGTGTGGACTTGTTCATATGACTTTATCAGCAGCAGCTGCTCTACAACCTTTT
>NZ_LN929871.1 GCF_001493375.1 Streptomyces specialis | reverse complement strand
GTGAACTGAGTGAGTGTACAGAGAGCGGGTGCGTAGCTACAATGCATTGGGGAATGGTGGTAGATCACCCAGCCCTCACCAGTGAAAACGATCGTCTTCGTCGGCAGCGTCAGAGGTGTAAAAGAGACAGCTCCAGCAGCGTCTCGGGCCGGGAGGCGGAGATCGCGACGGTCGGCGCCAGGCGGCGCAGCCGCAGCGGCTCGGCGCGGCGGTCGGCGAGCAACTGGGTCAGCAGCGCCTCGTCGTCGCAGCGGACATAGCTCGCCGCGACCCCGACGCGCAGCCGCCCGTGCCGCCGCGCCACGTCGTCCACCAGGTACGTCAGGGGCTGCGGCACGGGCGTGCGGGAGTGGGCCGTGAGGAACGCGTGCAGCTCGTCGGCCGTCCACCCGGCGTCCAGCGCGCGCCGCACCGAGCCGGGCGTGAACCGGTACACCGTCGCGCCGCCCGTGGACTCCACGTCGGCGGTCACCGCCATCGCCTGCCGCAGCTCCCGGCGCAGCGGCCCCGGCGCGATGGCGGTCAGGTCGGCCTGCACCAGGATGTGGTCCACGGCCTCGGGCAGCAACGGGGCCAGCAGCTCGGCGGCGCCCTCCTCGTCGGGCTCCGCCGCGTCCAGCAGGGGGCGGACGAACGAGGCCAGCGCGCCCCGCCCGGTGACGCCCAGGTACTCCGCCTCGGCGACGGCCGCGCCGCACAGCGTCGCCCGCGAGTCGTCCGGGAGGCGGCGCGGCAGCTCCCAGCGCACGCGCTCCTGCACGTCCCCGGGGTGCGGGGCGCCGCCGTCGGGCAGGGACGCCAGCAGGTCCAGCACATGCCGCCGCACCTCGACCGCCGGGCCCCGGTCGAGCCCGGGGCCGAGCGCGGCCAGCAGCCGGCCCTTGGCGTCGCGGCTGCCGATCAGGCCGGGCACGCGGGTGGTGGCGAGCCAGGCGGTGGCGAGGCGGGCCCAGCGCCGGGCGGGCGGCAGGGTGAGCCAGGCGTCGTAGGCGGGCGTCGGCGCGTACCGTTCGTCGGCTTCGCCGTCGGCGGCCAGCAGCCCGGCGGCATAGGCGAGCTCGGTCCAGAACGCGGTCTCGGGCTCGGGCATGTCGAGGGTGACGGCCAGGCGCTTGAGGTCGCGGACGGCCAGGCCGCCGGTGCGCAGGACGGGCGGGGCCTCGTTCTCCCAGGTGGTGAGCAGCTCCTCGACCACGGCCAGGGCCGCGTAGGCGGCGCCGCCCGCGGCGGCGTCCACGGCCTCCTGGGGGAGCTGGGCGCGCAGCGCCGGCCACGGCGGGTGGGGGCGCAGATCGCGGTGGGCGCGTCCGCCACGCAGGTGAAGGGCGACCTCGCGGGGCAGGACCACGGTGCCGGGGG
>NZ_LN929870.1 GCF_001493375.1 Streptomyces specialis | reverse complement strand
CCTGAGCGAGCGGCGCCCGACGAGGAGGCAAGCTACCCGCATCGTCGGCAGCGGCAGAGGGGTATAAGAGGCAGGTCCCGCAGCACCCGCCCCCCGGCGGGCGGCACGGTGCCGCACGCCGGGGGGCGGGTGCTGCGGGACGGGGCCGCGTCGCCCGGTGAGTATGTCGCGGGCTGGATCAAGCGTGGCCCGACCGGGGTCATCGGCACCAACCGGCCCTGCGCCAAGGAGACGGCGGGCTCGGTGCTGGCCGATCTGCCGGAGCTGGCGCGGCGTCAGGTGGCGGACGACCCGCTGGTGGGGCTGCGGGCGGCCGGTCTGGAGCCCGTCGAGTGGCGGGGCTGGCTGGGCATCGAGGCCGCCGAGGCGGCGCTGGGCAGGACGCTCGCGCGCGGCACGGTGAAGATCGCCGACTGGGCCGGGCTGCTGGCCGCCGCGCGCGGCGCGTGAGGACTCAGCGGGCGGCCCACCGCCCGGCGTGCCCGAGCAGTACCCGCGGGCGTGTCGACGGCCCACCCGGCGGGCGGCCCACCGCCCGGCGGTACGCCGGGGGGCGGCGGGGCCAGTAGGGTGACGGACCGTGGCAGCACGACCATTGAACGAGATCGTCGAGGCGGGCTGGGCGTCGGCTCTGGCCCCCGTCGCCGACCGCATCACCGCGATGGGCGCCTTCCTGCGATCCGAGATCGCGGCGGGGCGCACCTACCTCCCGGCGGGACAGCACGTCCTGCGGGCCTTCCAGCAGCCGTTCGACGAGGTGAAGGTCCTGATCGTCGGTCAGGACCCCTACCCCACGCCCGGTCACGCCGTCGGCCTCAGCTTCTCCGTCGCGCCGGAGGTGAACCCGCTGCCCGGCAGCCTGGAGAACATCTTCCGGGAGCTGACCGCCGACCTGGGACTCCCCCGCCCCTCCACCGGTGACCTGACGCCGTGGACCGGGCAGGGGGTGCTGCTCCTCAACCGCGCCCTCACCACCGCGCCGCGCCGGCCCGCCGCGCACCGGGGGAAGGGCTGGGAGGAGGTCACCGAGCAGGCGATCCGGGCGCTGGCGGCCCGGGGGAAGCCGCTGGTGGCGATCCTGTGGGGCCGGGACGCGCGGGGGCTGCGGCCGGTGCTCGGCCGGGTGCCGGCCGTCGAGTCGGCGCACCCCTCCCCCATGTCGGCCGACCGCGGCTTCTTCGGCTCCCGGCCGTTCAGCCGGGCCAACGCGCTGCTGCTGGAACAGGGCGCCGCGCCCGTGGACTGGACGCTGCCGTGACGGCGGCGCCCGCCGCGCCCGGGTGGGTGCTCGGCGTGGACTCCGGCGGCTCCGGGACGCGCGTCGCGCTGGCCCGCGCGGACGGCGGCGCGCCCGTACCGGCCGGCCGG
>NZ_LN929869.1 GCF_001493375.1 Streptomyces specialis | reverse complement strand
TCTGAGTCCAGCGAAACCCACAGTGATCGGCCGTTGACGCCCCGGAAGCGCAGCCTGCGGGCCCGGGCCGCCGCCCATGCTTCCTGGGCGGTAACCAGTGACCGCACCGCCCGCACAACTCCGGGCACACAGGCGTTTCTTGAGCGGTTCGAACGACAGGTGGATCCAGAACGGAAGCTGCCGGCCGAAGTGCGGCGGACGATGGCTGTGCACGCGCGGACCGCCTACATGCTGCGGCTGGCGCAGCGGTCGGCCGAGGCCCGCCGCCGGAAACGAGCGGAGGCGCAGGAACGTAAACGGTGACGTCCTTGTCGCGGCGGTGAACGCGCCGCGACAAGGACGTCGATCTTTCAGGCCGCGGCCTGCCCGTCGTCGTTTCCGCGGAGCATGGACACCAGCATCCGTGACCGTGCCGATCCGATGTGGAGTTCCTTGCGGAGCGACTCGGCCGAGATGGGGCGCTGGTGGTGTAACCGGTGGCGGGCGTCCGCGTGCCGGGCGCGCTCCAGCAGGTCATCCGTGGGCGGCGGGACGGGGTTTCCGCAGTCGGCTGTCTGCGGGGGATCGGTCGCAGCGTGTTCCGTGAGCTGGACGCTGCTGATCGTCTGGAGCAGACCGGGGCCCACTTCGGCCCAGCCGATCAGCAGCAGGGGGCCGACCGCGTCGAAGGCGGCTTTCCCGTAGTGCCCGCAGACCAGCGGGTCGGCGATGTTGAGCGCGAGGGTCATCGTGCTGGAGAAGACCAGCAGGCGGCGGGCGGGCCGCAACTGCTGGCTGGTCGCGCCGTAGAGCGTGAGGTAGCGGATGGCCAGCAGCAGGCCGAGGACCGACAGGTCGACGGCCGGTGCCACCAGCGGCGCCACCCAGGGCGGGACGCCCAGCCTCAGGGCCAGGGACCACACATTCCCGAAGCCGAACAGGAAGGTGAGGCACACCACGGCTGCCATGATCGCGGTGACCGACCGGAAGGCGGTGGCCTGCTGGGCGGTCAGGGCTTGAACGTGCTGGCGGGGTGAGGTGGTCATCGGGCGGCCTCCTTACGGTCAGGGGCAGCGATGCGAGCCGGGAACACGGACGGCAGGCGGCCCGGCCGGGCCGTGGCGCAGCAGGCGGCTGCCGGCCGCCTGAAGGGACGGGGGACCGGACAGGGCGGGATGTGGTTACG
>NZ_LN929868.1 GCF_001493375.1 Streptomyces specialis | reverse complement strand
CCCCACCCCCCCCCCCCCCCTCCCTCCCCTCTCCTCTTCGTCGGCGGCGTCAGAGGTGTAAAAGAGACAGGCCCCCGGCCACCCCGCGAGGTGAACGATCACCGCCCGAAGTTTGTTCACACATGTCACAAAGCGAGAATGGGGACCGTGACCCACACCCGCACCAGGCTGGAGAGGGGCCGGAACGCCCTCGGCCCCGCACTGGAACTCGTCCACACGGGCCGCGCCCCCACCCGCTCCGTGCTCACCACCGAGCTGGGCGTGACCCGCGC
Organism: Streptomyces specialis; assembly: GCF_001493375.1. Taxonomy (GTDB): domain Bacteria; phylum Actinomycetota; class Actinomycetes; order Streptomycetales; family Streptomycetaceae; genus Streptomyces; species Streptomyces specialis. The sequence continues at coordinate 1,138 of NZ_LN929868.1, read as the reverse complement.
CACCGCCGGCGCCGTCGCCACCGAACTGCAGACCCTCGGCCTCATCACCGTCGACTCCCGCCCCAGCGCCGCGCCCGGCAGCCACGGCCGGCCGTCCCACCGGCTGGCCATCGCCGACGACGGTCCGGTCGTCCTCGCCGCCCAGGTGCACGCCGACGGGTTCCGCGCCGCCCTCGTCGGGCTCGGTGGCCGGATCGTCGCCACCACACCCGGCCGCACGACCGTCGACGCCGACCCCGCGCAGGTCCTCGGCGAGGTCGTCGCCGCCGGCGCCGCGCTGCTGCGCGACAGCGGACGGCGCTGCGTCGGCGCCGGACTGGCCGTTCCGTCCGCCGTCGCCGAACCCAAGGGCACCGCCCTCAACCCGCTCCACCTGGCCTGGCCCGCCGGCGCCCCCGTCCGCGACATCTTCCACCGCTGCCTCGCCGAGGCCGGCCTCGGCGAGGCAGCGGTGGAAGATGTCGCGGACGGGGGCGCCGGCGGGCCAGGCCAGGTGGAGCGGGTTGAGGGCGGTGCCCTTGGGTTCGGCGACGGCGGACGGAACGGCCAGTCCGGCGCCGACGCAGCGCCGTCCGCTGTCGCGCAGCAGCGCGGCGCCGGCGGCGACGACCTCGCCGAGGACCTGCGCGGGGTCGGCGTCGACGGTCGTGCGGCCGGGTGTGGTGGCGACGATCCGGCCACCGAGCCCGACGAGGGCGGCGCGGAACCCGTCGGCGTGCACCTGGGCGGCGAGGACGACCGGACCGTCGTCGGCGATGGCCAGCCGGTGGGACGGCCGGCCGTGGCTGCCGGGCGCGGCGCTGGGGCGGGAGTCGACGGTGATGAGGCCGAGGGTCTGCAGTTCGGTGGCGACGGCGCCGGCGGTGGCGCGGGTCACGCCCAGCTCGGTGGTGAGCACGGAGCGGGTGGGGGCGCGGCCCGTGTGGACGAGTTCCAGTGCGGGGCCGAGGGCGTTCCGGCCCCTCTCCAGCCTGGTGCGGGTGTGGGTCACGGTCCCCATTCTCGCTTTGTGACATGTGTGAACAAACTTCGGGCGGTGATCGTTCACCTCGCGGGGTGGCCGGGGGCCTGTCTCTTTTACACCTCTGACGCCGCCGACGAAGAGGAGAGGGGAGGGAGGGGGGGGGGGGGGGTGGGG
>NZ_LN929867.1 GCF_001493375.1 Streptomyces specialis | reverse complement strand
CCCCACCCCCCCCCTGCTCGCACCACGGCTCGCCGGCAAGTAGCCCGCCGGCCCGCCGCCGCCCCCCCCCACCCCCCCCGCCCCCCCCGCCCCGACGAACAGCGTACGGCGGCGACCCCCCGGGCGTTACCCGAAACTCCTGGATTCGTACGCGACTTCACCAGCTTCCGGGCGATCTTGTGCGCACGGCGCGGAACCAGTGGCAGGCTTGCCCCGGAAACCGGGTGAAAAACCGGGTGAAAGGGGTGAACGGAATGAGCGGCTGGCTCGTCGCGCTCATCGTGGTCCTGGCCGTCGCGGTCCTGGTGACGCTGGGCTTCACGATCCACCTCGTCCGCAAGCTGGTGCGGACCTACCGGGCGCTGCGGAGCCCCGAGACGCCGGCCGGCGAGAAGGCCGCGTTCTGGGCGTCCGTCGTCTACGCGGCCTGGCCGGTGGACCTGCTGCCCGACCCGGTCCTCCTCGACGACATCGGCTTCCTGCTCCTGGCCGTGCGGTACCTGGAGAAGGCGGCGGCGGACCGGAACCACGCCGGCGCCGCCGGGAAGCGGGGGCAGGAGGTGTGACACCGGTTCGGCCGCGGTTCGGCCAGCCTCCGGACGCGACGAAGGCCCGGCTGCGTTTCCGCAGGTCGGGCCTTGATCAACTGGTACCCCCAACGGGATTCGAACCCGTGCTACCGCCTTGAAAGGGCGGCGTCCTGGGCCACTAGACGATGGGGGCCGGTGGGGGACGGCGCCAGCATAGGCGATGTCCCGAGTGATCGGCAAAACGGTTGCTCACCCCTCTCCCCGGCCCTTCCCTCGCCGCCGCCGTTCCCCCGCGGGGGCCGGTGGGCGGACAATGGGAGGGTGACGGAGATGACACGCGAGGAGTTCGAGGGACTGGTCAGCGAGGCGCTGGACCGGATCCCCTCCGAGCTGACGCGGCTCATGGACAACGTGGCCATCTTCGTCGAGGACGAGCCGCCCCCCGAGGACCCCGAGCTGCTCGGGCTGTACGAGGGCACGCCGCTCACCGACCGCGGCGAGTGGTACGCGGGGGTGCTGCCCGACCGGATCTCCATCTTCATGGGGCCGACCCTGCGGCTGTGCGAACAGGACGGCGGCGGGCGGGAGTCGGTGGTCGAGGAGGTGGAGATCACGGTGGTCCACGAGATCGCGCACCACTTCGGGATCGACGACGAACGGCTGCACGCCCTCGGTTACGGCTGAGGTTCTCCGTGTCCTCCGTCCGGGTGCGGGAGTTGAGGTGGGCGGAAGCCGACCGACGACCCCGTCCCACCCGGAGGTGGCCTCACCGTGCGCCGTCCCAGCCGCTGTGCCCCCGCCCTGCTGATCCTGCTCACATCCGCCCTGGCCGCCGTGCTCGGCGGGTGTGTGAGCGTGGAGCCCGACCCCGCGGGCGAGCCCGCCGCCGAGGTCGGCGGTGGGACGCCGGGGCAGGACCCGTCTCTTATATACATCTCCCAGCCCACGCGACAGGCCGAAACATCGCATGTCGCCTTCTGCATTGAAAAAAAAAAAAGGAAGAAAACGACAGGTAACCGAGTCATCGGACTAAAAAATAACGGAATAGTAACGACAGACACATACTAT
>NZ_LN929866.1 GCF_001493375.1 Streptomyces specialis | reverse complement strand
TCCTGAGTGAGCCGGGCCCGCCTGAGGGCAGCGGGCGGGCCCGGACGGCGCGCGGACCGGCGCCGGAGGGGCAGCGCGCCGAGCGTGACGAAGCACACAACGGCCAGCAGGGCGACGGTGAGCTGGACCACGGCCATCGGCACGGCCGTGTCCTCCCCGGCGATCCCGACGAGCGGCGAGGCGACGGCGCCGACGAAGAACGCCGAGGCGCCCAGCAGCGCGGACGCGGAACCGGCGGCGTGCGGTGTGCGGTCCAGGCCCTCGGAGTTGGCGTTGGGCAGCACCAGCGGCATGGACGCCATCAGCGTGAACAGGCCCGCCGAGACGGGCAGCAGCCCGGTGTCGCCGAAGGCGCCGGCGGTGATGGCCAGTAGCGCACCGGCGGCCAGGACCAGGAGGGCGAGGCCCGCGGCCATGATCCGGGTCGCGGGGAACCGGCCCACGAGGATCTTGCCGTTGACCTGGCTCATGGCCACCATGCCGAGGGAGTTGACCATGAACAGGAGGCTGAACGTCTGCGGCGAGGCGCCGTGGATCTCCTGGATGACGAACGGCGAGGCGGAGACGTACGCGAACAGCGCGGCGAACGTGAGGCTGCCGACGAGGAGATGACCGGCGAAGACCCGGTCGCGGAAGAGCCCGGCCATGGTGCGCAGCGCGGGCCGCACACCGCCCGCTCCGCGCCGCCGTGGCGGCAGCGTCTCGGGCAGCCACCGGGCCACGACGAGAACGAGGACCGCGCCCGCTCCGGCGAGGACGAGGAAGATGCCGCGCCAGTCGGTGACGCGCATCAACTGGCCGCCGACGACGGGCGCGAGGACCGGCGCGATGCCGGAGATGAGCATCAGGGAGGAGAAGAAGCGGGCCATGGCCACGCCCTCGTACAGGTCGCGGACGACGGCGCGGGCCACGACGACCCCGGCCGCTCCGGCCAGTCCCTGCACGAGCCGGAACGCGGTCAGCGTTCCGGCGTCGGTCGCGAAGGCGCAGGCGACGGACGCCAGCGCGTAGACGCTCATCCCGGCCATCAGCGGGAGGCGGCGGCCGAGTTGGTCGCTCATCGGGCCGATGACGAGCTGACCGAGACCGAGGCCGAGGAGGCAGGCGGTGAGCGTGAGCTGCACGGTGGCCGCGCCGGTGCCCAGGGCGTCGCCGACCTCCGGCAGGGCCGGCAGGTACATGTCCATGGACAGCGGGGGGACGGCGGACAGCCCGCCGAGGATGAGGACGAGCAGCAGTCCGGCCCGGCGCCCCCGGGACAGGGCGACGGGCCGGTCGGTGGCCGCGGCGGCGGGCCCGGCGGGGGGGGGGGGGGCCGGGGTGCGCGGGGCGGGGGGGGGGGCGGAGGCCGGCTCCTATACACATCCCCGGGCCCACGGGACAGCGGGACATATCGATTGCCGTCCTCTGCTTGCACAAAAAAAAA
>NZ_LN929865.1 GCF_001493375.1 Streptomyces specialis | reverse complement strand
GGTTGGGAGGGTGATCGTGGAGCAGGCGTTAGGGAGGCAAGGATATAGCGGGTGAGCGAGTGTAGATGGGTGGTATTTTGTGTCAAGTACCAGTGACCAGCGGGAACCTACACTGTCCTCTGCGTCGTCGGCTTCAGATGTTAATAAGAGCGAGGCTCAACGGCACGCCGATGCTGGTCCACGCCGTCCACGCCATGGCCCGGGCCCGCGCGGTCGCCCTCGTCGTCGTCGTGGCCCCGCCCGCCGAGGTCGAGGCCGTCCGCTCCCTGCTGGACGAGCACCCCCCGCCGCCCTCGGTGGAGCTGCTCGTCGTGCCCGGCGGCGCCACCCGTCAGGAGTCCGTCCGGCGCGGTCTGGCCGCGCTGCCGGACGACATCGCGGTGGTCCTCGTGCACGACGCGGCCCGCCCGCTCGTCCCCGTCGACACCGTGGACGCGGTGGCCGCCGCCGTCCGTGCCGGGGCGCCCGCCGTCGTGCCCGCCGTGCCGGTCACCGACACCGTGAAGCAGATCGCCGCCCCGGCCGCCGACGGCTCGCCCGAGCCGGTCGTCGCCACCCCGGACCGTTCGCTGCTGCGCGCGGTGCAGACACCGCAGGGGTTCGACCGCGCCACGCTGGTCGAGGCGCACACCAAGCTGGCCGCCGAGGACATCACCGACGACGCCGGTATGGTCGAGCGGCTCGGAGTGCCCGTGGTCCTGGTGCCCGGGCACGAGGAGGCGTTCAAGGTCACCCGTCCCCTCGATCTGGTGCTCGCCGAGGCCGTGCTCGCCCGCCGGAGGAGGAACGATGGCTTCTGACGCCGCTCAGGTGACCGCGCTGCCCCGGATCGGCGTGGGCACCGACGTGCACGCCTTCGAGGCGGGCCGCGCGCTGTGGTGCGCCGGGCTGCACTGGCCGGACGCCGCGTTCGGCCTCGCCGGGCACTCCGACGGCGACGTCGCCGCGCACGCCGCCTGCGACGCCCTGTTCTCCGCGGCCGGGGCCGGCGACCTGGGCGCGCACTTCGGCACCGACCGGCCCGAGTGGTCCGGCGCCTCCGGCGTGGCGCTGCTCGCCGAGGCCGCCCGTATCGTCCGCGCCGCCGGCTTCGACATCGGGAACGTGGCCGTCCAGGTCATCGGCGTCCGCCCCAAGATCGGCACCCGGCGCGCCGAGGCGCAGCGGGTGCTGTCGGACGCGCTCGGCGCGCCCGTCTCCGTCTCCGGCACCACCACCGACGGCCTCGGCCTGACCGGCAGAGCCGAGGCCGTCGGTGGTGGTGCCGGAGACGGAGACGGGCGCGCCGATGACCTGGACGGCCACGTTCCCGATGTCGAAGCCGGCGGCGCGGACGATACGGGCTGGCTCTTATCCACATCTGCCGCTGCCGACGACGGGGAGAGGGGCAGGCGCGGGCATCGCTGGACAGAGGACGTAAACTGGAAACAGTAGGTATACATAGG
>NZ_LN929864.1 GCF_001493375.1 Streptomyces specialis | reverse complement strand
ACGAGTGTTAATAGAGTAAAGAGAGAGAGGGAGAAGATGACAGGGGGAAGTAACTGGAAAAATGAATACGCACAGTGTATGGTCCTAATAGTCGTTGTCTGAGTGTCCCAGACCCCCGCGAGTTCAACGCTACCCTCTTCCTCGCCAGCGTCAAATGTGAATAAGGGAACTGCGCTCGGCCGCCACCACCTTCGACGCCGTCACCTACGGCGGCGTGCCCGCCACACCCGACGACTACGCCCGGCTGACCGACCTGGACACCAGGCTGCGCCGCGCCAAGCCCGACCTCACCGCCGCCGCTCCGTCGTGGACGGCGCCATGACCGGCACCGCGACCGGCACCGGAACCATGCCGGAGAGCACGGCCGTCTCCCCCGACGCCCGCACCCTCTGGCGCCGCGCCCGCGGCTTCCTCCTCGCCCTGGCCCTGCTGCTGCTGGCCGGTGCCGTCATCGGCCTGTTCGCCTCGGCGAACGACGGCACCCTCGACCCGCGCTCCGCCACCCCGACCGGCGGCCTCGCCGTCGCCGAACTGCTCGCCGAACGCGGCGTCGACACCACCCTGGCCACCACCTCGCGGGAGGCCGTCGCCGCCACCGGCCCCGACACCACGCTCCTCGTCGTCCGCCCCGACGACCTCACCGCCGGCGCCCGCGAACGCCTACGCGAGGCCACCACCGCCACCGGCACCCGCCTCGTCCTCCTCGGCGCGGGACAGATGTCCCTGTCCACCTTCGCGCCCGGCGTGGTGACCCTCGGCCAGGCCCCTGTCGGGGAACTGCGCCCGGACTGCGCCGACCCGGCCGCCCGCCGCGCCGGCAGCGCCTTCCTCGGCGGCCACGCCTACCTCCCGCCCACCTCGGAGCCCACCGGCTGCTATCCGGTGTCCGGCTACCCCACGCTGCTCACCTTCCCCGCCGACAGCGCGGGCGGCGAGACCGTTCTCCTCGGCTCGGGCGAGTTCCTGTACAACCAGCGCCTCGACGAGGACGGCAACGCCTCCCTCGCCCTCCAGCTCCTCGGCGCCCGCGACCACCTCGTGTGGTACCTGCCGTCGGGTGAGGAGGCCCCCGGAGCCGCCGACGAGAAGAGCCTCCTCGGCCTCCTCGCCCCCGGCTGGCGCTGGGCCGCGGCGCAACTGGCCATCGCCGCCGCGCTCGCCACCGTGTGGCGCGCCCGCCGCCTCGGCCCGGTCGTCACCGAACGCCTCCCCGTCGTCGTCCGCGCCGCCGAGACCACCGAGGGCCACGCACGTCTCTACCACCGGGCCGGTGCCCGTGACCGTGCCGCCGACGCGCTGCGCGCCGCGGCCCGCGCCCGTCTCGCCCCCCTGGTCGGCGTCCCCCGTGTGCGCGGCGACGGCGGGCGGGAGCGCCTCGGGCGTGTGGGCGTCGGCCGGGGGGACGCCGACCAGGCCCTGTACACCCTGCTCTTCGGCCCGCCCCCCGCGGAC
>NZ_LN929863.1 GCF_001493375.1 Streptomyces specialis | reverse complement strand
ATCGGTGAGGAGCAGCCGTCATGACAACGAGCGCATCGCCGCGATCACGCCGGGGTCGCCGGGGAAGTGCCGGGCCAGTTCCGCGTACACGGCGTACTCGCCGCCCAACCGGGCCGCCAGGACGTGGCGGGAGAGGCGGAACTCGTCGATCGGTGTCGCGTACACCTCCTCGCCCGTTCCGTCGCCGGGCGCGGCGGCGGGGCGCAGGACGCCGGGCTCCCCGGCCTCGAAACGCACCACCCGCAGCAGCTCGGGCACGTCCACGTGCTTGGGGGTGAGGCCGCAGCGCAGGACGTTGTCCGAGTTGGCCATGATCTCGACGCCCAGGCCGCGCAGGTAGGCGTGCGGGACGCCGGCGCCGAGGAAGAGGGCCTCGCCCGGCGCGAGGCGGACGCGGTTGAGCAGCATCGCCGCGATCACGCCGGGGTCGCCGGGGAAGTGCCGGGCCAGTTCCGCGTACACGGCGTACTCGCCGCCCAACCGGGCCGCCGCGTCGGCGGCTTCGGCGACGGTCCGGGCCATCGCCACGGGTTCGGCGGTGAGGACGGCGGTGAGGACCTCGCGCAGCGCGCCGGTCTCGGGGTGGGCGCGCAGCGCGTCGGCGTAGGGCTTGAGCGAGCCGACACCGAGGCCGTCGAGGAGACCGGCGGCCTCGGCCGCGGGGCGGAAGCCGCACAGTCCGTCGAACGGCGTGAGCGCGCAGATGAGTTCGGGCTTGTGGTTGGTGTCCTTGTAGTTGCGGTGCGGGGCGTCCACGGGGACGTCGCGCTCCTCCTCGGCGGCGAAGCCGGTACGGGCCTGGGCGAGGTCGGGGTGCACCTGGAGGGAGAGCGGGATCTCGGCGGCGAGCAGCTTGAGGAGGAACGGCAGCTTCGGGCCGAACGCGGCGACCGCGTCCGCGCCCAGTTCGCCGTCGGGGTCGGCGGCGATGACGTCGGCGAGGGAGACGGGCCCGGCGCCGCGGTCGACGCGGGAGGGGGCGCCGGGGTGGGCGCCCATCCACAGCTCGGCCTGGGGTTCGCCGGTGGGTTCGGTGCCGAGCAGCTCGGGGATGGCGGTGGCCGAGCCCCAGGCGTAGGTCCGGACGGTGTTGTGGAGGCGGTCCATGCGCGCGGGTGCTTTCTGCGTCGAGACGTACGGTGCGGGTCCGTGGTGACGTCGGTGGCGGGGCGCTAGAGGCGGACCCCGGTGGCGAGCGCCAGGTAGACGGCGGTGAAGTCGAGGTGGGCGATCATCTCGCCCGCGGTCTCCAGGGGCTCGCCGCCCTCCGCCGTCGCCAGCTCGCCGAACGCGACGCCCAGGTCGAAGGCCAGGTCGCGGGCGGCGTCGGCCGCGCTCGCGGCGCGGGCCGCGCCGTCGTCGGGGCCGGGGATCCGGTCGCGGAGCAGGAGCACCCGCGCGTTCAGCGGCGAGGGCTCCTCGACCCGGTCGCGGAAGAAGTCGTCGGGGTCGGCGCCCGGGCCCAGGGTGCCGTGGAGCAGCGCGCCGTGGGCGGTCAGGGCCTCCGGCAGCGCGGCGGTGAGGGCCCGTCTCTTTTACACATTTCCGAGTCCCCGGGACAGACGGGA
>NZ_LN929862.1 GCF_001493375.1 Streptomyces specialis | reverse complement strand
CCACCGTTTGTATCTGTCTTTGCTCTTTTTTTCTTGTTATTGTGTTTGGTGCTCCTACCCCTCCGCTTTCCTCTTCGTCTGCAGCGTCAGATGAGTATAAGATGCCTCCCGTGGGTTCATGGTCCTGAACTGGTCGGCGAACGAGCGCAGGATCCCGGGCACGGACGCGGCCAGCCGGGGGATCTTCCCGGCGCTGTCCGCGAGGTCGGCGCAGCGGGCGGCGGCCCGTTTCGCGGCGACGTCGGCGCGGGCGACGGCGACGGGGTCGCCGCCCATCGTGAAGGTCGGCCCGGCGGTCCGGCCGGGGCGCCCGGAGGGCAGGGTGACGATGTGCTCGGCGAGGGGGCGCAGCACGCCGGTCATGAGGTCCAGGGCGGCGTTCATCAGGCGGGAGCGGCGCAGGCTCTTGTCGGGGCTGAGGCCGAAGTGCTGGACCATCAGCCACGCCGTCAGCGCGTACGCCCGGTCGAACACGTCGATCGCGGCGCGGGCCTCCTCGTGGGTGACGAGTTCGGCGCCCGGCCGGCCGGGGAGCAGCGTGGGGTTGCGGACGACGGGGTAGGCCGGTTCCCACGGGACGCGCCGGCCGCCGGGCCCGGTGGTGTACTGCGCGGTGAGGGCGTCGGAGACGCGCAGGAACGTGTCGAAGTGGGAGTCGGACGGCAGGGGGGCGGCCAGGATGTTGCCCTCGCCGTGCTCGGTGACGAAGTCGAGGGCGAAGACGGCGCTGGAGACGTCGTCCACCTCCAACTGGTAGTCGGGGTGGGTGAGGTCGAGCGTCTCGCGCATGAAGAGGTGGTGTTCCCCGCCGCCGCGTCCCCGGTCGACCAGGAAAACGCCGTCGAGGGTCTGGACGGCGGCGCGGATCGCCGCGTACAGCTCGCTGAGGGAGCCGTAGGCGAACGGCGGGGCGTCCGTTCCGCCGGGGCCGGGGGCGTGGCCGGTCAGGTGGTGGGGCCGTTCCAGGGCGATGAACCGCTGGAGGCTGCCGCGGTGGAAGCCCTCCAGGCACAGGTCGAGCGGCACGGGCAGGGCGCGGCCGGCGGTGGCGAAGTCGATGTCGGGCAGGTGGAACGGCTCGCCGGTGGCCATGAGGATGTTGTTGATGACGAGGAAGTGGGTCATCTCCTCGCGGGCGACGCCCAGCAGGGTGCCGCGCAGGCCGCCGTCGAGGCTGTGGGGGCCGTCGCCGCACAGCAGCCGGGCCTGTTCGGGGGTCCAGGTGCCGCGTTGGACGTACTGGTGGGCCGCCGTGTGGGTGGGGATCGACCAGGCGGCGTACAGGTACTGGAGCATGACGGCGAGTTCGGCGGTGACGGCCTGGCGCAGCGCGGCGCACAGCGCGTCGCGGGGGGGGGGGGGTGTCGCTTTTACAGCTCTGGCGTTGCCCTCGGGGAGTATAGGGGAGGGTTAGGTGGGAGGCGGGTGTATTTATAAAAAAAGCCAGACACTAATCTACGGATGTGGATGGAGGACACACCGATAAATTAGGAAGCGAGCAGGATGCTAAGAGAGGGTATAGTTCTAACATTGA
>NZ_LN929861.1 GCF_001493375.1 Streptomyces specialis | reverse complement strand
TCTAGTGGAGTAGACTGCAGTGCGCGCACCGCTTGGTGTGCAGCGTGAGGTGTGTATACGCGACGGCGGCGATCGGCTTGTTCTGGGCGTCGCGGCTGCGGTACATGATGCGCGTGACGGTCGCGCCGTCGGCCTGGACGGGTTCCGACCTGATGATGTCGCCGTCCTCACCGGCCGGGAGGGGCGAGGGCGGGACGTAGAAGTCCTCCTCGGCGGTCGCGGACGACGGCGCCAGGATCATCACGCCGAGGGTCGCGACGATTCCGAGCAACCAGGCCAGACGGCGGAATATGGTGATCGGCACCGCGTCTGCCCCCCTTTCCTGCCTTCTCCTGCTCGGCGTTGAAGGGCACGCCGGACCCCGGGTGACGCTCATGCTCGGAGCGCGAGGCGGACATGTCAACGCTGGGTGGCGAACGTTGTGCCGGGGTGCGCAATCTTCCGCGTGAGGTGTCACGCCCACGCGTACGCAAGGGCCGCGCACGGCCTGTCGCGATCGCGGGCGGGGCGGGGAACGGGAGCCGACAGGTGACCGGTATGCCGGTTTTGCTCCGCCGGGTGGGGGAACCCGGTCCCCGCTCCACACCCGCACGGGAGGCGATCATGCAGCACGACGAGTTCATCGGACAGGTCCAGGCACGGGCCAGACTCTCCAGCAGGGGCGCGGCCGAGGCGGCGACGCGGGCCAGCCTGGAGACCCTCGCCGAGCGCATCCCGCCGAATCTGGCGGCGAACCTGGCGGCCCAGTTGCCCCACGAGATCGGCGAGCACCTGCGCCGCGTGGCGGCGGCCCCCGACCTGCCGGCCACCGGCATCCGGATGAGCCGCGCGGAGTTCTTCGACCGGGTGGCGCAGCGCTCCGGCGCGGACACGCCCAAAGCGGTGCACGAGGCGAGGTGTGTGGTGGAGGTGACGGGGGAGGCGACCGTCGGCGGGTTGACCGGGAAGATCCGGGACTCGCTGGACGACGAGCTGGCGGAGGTGCTCTTCGCGGGCAGCTCCGGCACGGCGGGCGCCTGACGCGCGCCCGGAAGGAGGGAGACATGTCCGACCCGATGGGGGACGACGTCTATCAGCCGACGGGCTCCGACACACGGGACAACCCGGAGGACATCGACCGCGACAACGCGCTGGGCGAGAACGACCAGGACGAGATGCTGGACGAGGGCTACTCGCCGCCGGAGAAGCCGCTGGCGGTGACCGGCCACGGCACGACGGCCAGGGAGCAGCGCGAGGGCGAGTCGCTGGACCAGCGGCTGTCGGAGGAAGTGCCGGACGTCGGTGTGCCGGAGGGCAACGGGATCGGGGACCAGCCCGGCATGGAGGGCGAGCCCCGGGCGGACCAGATCGCGGGAGACCGGCGCGCCGGGCGGATCGTCGGGGACGACGACCGTTACCGGCGGCCGGCGAGCGACGTGGTGGCCTCGGACGTGGGCATCGACGGCGGCGCGGCCTCCGCCGAGGAGGCGGCGATGCACATCTCCGAGGAGGAGCCCGTCGAGGAAGCCGGGGAGGAGTACGGGGAGGGCGGGGGGCGCTGTTAGCGATCGGCCGCGGGCGAGGCGGCGGGCGGGGCGGAGGTCGGG
>NZ_LN929860.1 GCF_001493375.1 Streptomyces specialis | reverse complement strand
CCCTCACCCTCTTCGAGGACCCCCGCTGCCCCGCCTGCGCCGCGTTCGAACAGAGCGTGGGCCCCGAGGTCGCGGCGGGCGTGGAGAACGGCGACTACGCCGTCGAGTACGTCTTCGGCACCTTCCTCGACGCCAACATCGGCGGCAGCGGCTCCCGTAACGCGCTCAACGCCCCCGGCGCCGCCCTGGACGTCAGCGCCGACGCGTTCCTCGCCTACCACGAAGCGCTGTACTCCGCCGAGTTCCACCCCGCGGAGACCGACGACGCCTTCGCCGACGACGACCGGCTGATCGAGATAGCCCAGACGGTGCCCGAGCTGGAGGACAACAAGGACTTCCAGCAGGACGTCACCGACAGCACCTTCGCGGTCTGGGCGCTGCGGATGTCCGACAAGTTCGACGCCGACCAGGACATCGAGGGCACGCCGACCCTGAAGCTCGACGGCGAGGTCCTGGAGACCCCGCAGACCCCGGACGGCTTCACCGCCCTGATCGAGGAGCACACCGCCGGCACCGAGTGAGCCACCCCCGCGCGCGGCCCGTCCCCGCACGGGTCCGCGCGCGGCCCTAGTCCAGCCCGGCCAGGAACCCCAGCGCCGTCCGCCAGGTGCGCTCCGCCGCCTCCGCGTCGTGGTCCGCCAGCTCCGGGTCGGTGTACAGATGGCCGGCGCCCGGGTACCGGAAGACCTCCACGTCCGCGCCCGCCCGGCGCATCCGCAGATACCAGGCGGTCAGCCAGTCGTGCGGCTCGAACGGATCCGGATCCGCGACATGGAGCTGCACCGGCAGCCCGTCCGTCACGGCGTCCTCCGCGATGTCCCCCGTCCCGTGCAACAGCAGCAGCCCGCGCGCCTTCACGTCCCCGAGCGCGAGCGTCTGCGCCAGTGAGCCCCCCAGCGAGAACCCGGCGTAGACCACGCCCCCGTCGGTGTGCTCGGCGGTGGCCGCGATCGCCCGCCGCAGCAGCTCGTCACGGCCGATCTCGTCCTTGATCGCCATGCCCTCCTCCACGGTGTCCGCGGTGCGGCCCCCGTACAGATCGGGCGTGACGACCCGGTGCCCGGCCTCCCGCAACCGCTCCGCAGCAGCGTGCACGGCCGGTCGCGGGCCGTAGGCGGAATGGAAAAGCATGACGTTGCTCACGGTCTGATACGCCTTCCCGGTGGTACGCGTGCTCGTTGCCCGCCCATCCTGCCAGCTAGCCTGGCGGACGGAGACAAATCGACCCGGAAGCCGAAGGAGCGGAGACACCCCATGGATGATGTGCTGCGGCCCCTGCTCGTCCTGGCCGGCACCATCACCCTGACGCTGGTCATCGGCTGGCTGATCGACCGGGCCCTGTGCGCGGCCGACGCGCGCAACCCCCACACCCGGCTCTGGCACCTCCTGCGGCGCTGCCAGGTCCCGCTGGACTTCCTCATCGGGGCCGCGATCGGACAGATGGCGTACGACGCCTTCCACGTCGATCTGCGGCGCGACGACATCGTCGAGTCCGGACTGGCCACGATCGCGATCTTCGCCGCGGCCTGGCTGACGGTCAGGGCGGCCGGCGCCGTCGCGGAGAACTCACTGGCGCGCTACGAGGCCAGAACCACGGACCTGGCCCGCGTCCGGCAGTTCCGCACCCAGCTCGCGATGCTCCGCCGGGTCGTCACCACCATCCTCACCGTCGTCGCGGT
>NZ_LN929859.1 GCF_001493375.1 Streptomyces specialis | reverse complement strand
TTTCAGTCTTGATCACTCGTCCGTTGTTAGACCTGCTACTCACTGTGCATCCGTCTCCCCTGTCGTCTTTTGTTCTAAGCACTCCGCACCCCCCCACCGACTCACCCGCCCTCGCGGGGCGGCCCCGCCGGTGGTGAAAGGTAGCCCACCGAGCGCAGCACCAGCCCCGCCTCGATGTCCACCCGCTCACCGGTGCCCGTCACCCGGCCGGAGGCGTCCACCGCCGTCCGCTCGAACCGCACCCCGGCCACCGCGCCCCGCCCGTCGTCCAGGATCTCCACCGGGCGCAGGAAGAACCGCAGATGGATCCGGCGGGCGGCGGCCCCGGCCGGTGCCCCGGCCCAGCCGCGCAGCGCCGCCACGTTCCGCCGCGCGGTCGCCGACAGGCCGGACGGATCGGCGTACCCGGGGTCGGCCGCCAGCTCCTCCTCCCGCACCACGACGTCCGCGCCCGGCAGCGTGCCCAGCTCCCGCAGCTCCTTGGTGGTGAACTTCGCCTGCGACGGCCCCCGCCGCCCCACCACGTACACGTCCGTCACCGCGCTGACCGCCAGCGCGTCCAGCGGACCCTGCGGGATGTCGGTGGCCCGCAGCTCGTCCACCCCCCGCGCCAGCACCCGCGCCACGTCCACCGCGACATTGCCCACGCCGATCACCACGGCAGCGCGCCCGCCCAGCGGGAAACCCCGGCCCGTCGCGTCCGGGTGGGCGCTGTACCAGGAGACGAAGTCGGTCGCCGAACAGCTTCCCGCCAGGTCCTCGCCGGGAATCCCCAGCCGCCGGTCGCGGGCGGCGCCCACGCAGTAGACCACCGCGTGGTAGAGGCCGAGCAGCTCCCGCGCGGCGATCCCGCCGTCGCCCACCGGGACGTTGCCCAGGAAACGGACACCCGGCCGTTCGAGCACCTGGCGCAGGTTGTTCTGCAACGACTTGATCTTCTCGTGGTCGGGCGCCACGCCGTACCGCACCAGACCGTAGGGACAGGGCAGACGGTCCAGCACGTCCACCGCCAGGGGAACGGGCGAGGCGTCCCGCTGATCGAGCAGGGACTGAGCGGTGTACACCCCGCTCGGCCCGGATCCGACAACCGCGATGCGAAGCACGTCAGGACTCCTAGGACCGCCGAAGGGGGACGGACGCCCTCAGCATGGCACCGAACGGCGCGGGGCGGGAGTGCGCTGTCGGGGTGCTGTCGCGGCGGCCGTGCGCGCCGCCCGGCGCCGGCGGGGCCCGCGCGGTCTAGGTTGCCTCCGTGGTGAAGAGTAGCTTTTCCGGCTTTCCGGGCGGCCATCAGTCGAACGGCCCCAGCCCGGTGTGGCCCGTGTGGGAGCTGCGGGGCCACGGATCCGCCGCCCCGCCCGCGGCGGGCGACGGGCTCCCGCCGTGGTTCAGCGTCGGTCTCGTCTTCGCCGACGGCACCCGCATCGAGCTGCTCGCGCCGGTCCGCGAGGGGCGGGTGCTCATCGAGGACATGCGCGCGGACCCGCCGCTGCCGGTGGACGGGTTCGGCACCCTCCCCGCCTGGCTCGCGGAGCCGCTGAGCGGCGCCTGCGAGGTCATCACCGGCCGCTACGGGTCGGCGGTGGCGTCCCCGGCCGGTCCGGGCCCGCGGGGAG
>NZ_LN929858.1 GCF_001493375.1 Streptomyces specialis | reverse complement strand
CCTGTTGTTTTGTTTTTTTGGGTTTGTGGGGCGGCGCTCCACGGGGGCTTCCCCTTTCCTCTCCGCCGGCAGCGTCGGAGGGGTATAAGGGACAGCCCCGGGACGGCCCGGGTGGCAGGGCGCGCCCCCGCCCGCCCCCGCCGGATGGGGCGGATGGGGCGGCTGGCACCCGCATCTCTTCGTCGCCAAGCCCGGCGTCATCCCGCTCCGCCCGCTGGGCATCGGGGAGATACTCGACGGCGCCGTCTCCACGGCACGCGCCCACTGGCGGACCGTCCTCACCATCGCCCTCGGCATCGCCATCGTCACCGAACTGATCTCCGCCGTCGCGACGCACACCTGGATCGGCGACAGCTCCTCCATCGCCGCGCTGGAGGACAAGCCGAACCCCACCGACGAGGAGATCCGCGACGCCCTGGTCGACCTCACCGCCGTCCTCTCCGTCACCGGCGTCGTCACCATCCTCGGCAGCGTCCTGGCCACCGCCATGCTGACCATCGTCGTCAGCCGCGCGGTCCTGGGCCGCGACGTCACCGTCGGCGAAGCCTGGGCGGACTCCCGCTCCCGGCTGGCGCGTCTGCTCGGCCTGGTCCTGCTCGTCCCGCTCATCTCCATCCTCGCCCTCGCCGTCCCGCTCGTGCTCGCCGCGCTCACCGACCAGGTCGGGCTCGTCATCATCGCCGCCATCGGCGGCACCGTGCTGGCCACCTGGCTCTGGGTACGGTTCTCGCTCGCCGCGCCCGCCCTGATGCTGGAACGGCAGGGCGTCATCGCCGCGCTGCGCCGCTCGGTCAAGCTGGTGCGCGGCTCGTGGTGGCGCGTTTTCGGCGTCCAGATCCTCGTCCTCACGCTCCTCACGGTGGTGGGCGGCATCATCGAGATCCCCACCTCGGTCCTCGCCGGGGTCGTCGCCGGAAACGGCGCGGACAGCTTCTTCCAGGGCAGCGCCACCGACCTGACCTGGACCTATCTCGCGGTCGCCGGCATCGGCTCGGTCATCTCCTCCACGATCACGCTGCCCATCGGCGCCGGCGTCGTCGCCCTGCTCTACATCGACCAGCGCATCCGCCGCGAGGCGCTCGACCTCGAACTCGCCCGTGCGGCGGGCGTCGCCGAGCAGGGCCGGGAAAGCTGACGCCATGGCGTTCCCGTGGGCGGAGGACGCGCCGGGCCCGCCCGTCGTCATCGACCGCGAAACCGCCCAGGAAGCCGCCCGCCGCGAGCTGTCCCAGCGGCGCTACACCCGGCACGAGCCCGGGCCCGTCCGGCGTGCGTGGAACTGGCTGTGGGAGCACCTGTTCGGCGCGCTGGAGGAGGCCGCGTTCAGCACGCCCGGCGGCTGGCTGGGCCTGCTGATCATCGCGGCCTGTGCCGTCGCCCTGCTCGTCGCCCTGCGGCTGCGGCTGGGCCGCCTGCACACCGCCCGCGCGGGCGGGGCCGGCCGGCCCGGCGCCGTCTTCCCCGCCCGGCCGCGCCCCGCCGCCGAGCACCGCGCCGCCGCCGAGGGGCCCGCCGCCGCCGGCCGCTGGGCCGAGGCCGTCCGCGAACGCATGCGCGCCGTCGTCCGCGCCCTGGAGGAACGGGCCCTGCTCGACCCCCGCCCCGGCCGCACCGCGAACGAGGCCGCCGGTCGGGGTGGCGGAGCGCGGGTCGAGGGTGCCGTCGTTCGCCGAGGCGAACAGGCCGATGAC
>NZ_LN929857.1 GCF_001493375.1 Streptomyces specialis | reverse complement strand
CACGACCGGGCGCGCGGGGCACCCGACGCCCGCGGCAGAGCGCGGGCCGCCCGCCACGCCCTTGGGGGGCGCTGTGGGGCCGGGGGTGAAGATGATCCACGCGTCGTCGCCGGGGGCCGGGCGGCCGGGGCGCGCGCCCGGGGCGGTCGCGGGGCGCGGCGTGAGCGTGTGCCCGGCGCCGATCACGGCGCACACGGCCGCCTCGTCCCAGACGAGTCGGGCCCGTTCGTCGGGGTCGTCGGCGTCGACCGGCACATACGCGGCGCCCGTCGCCAGCACGGCGAGAATCGCGGTATACAGGCCGGCGGAGCCCGACGGCATGCGCACGCCGACCCGGTCGCCTCTGCCGATTCCCGAGGAGCGCAATTCGTCGGCCAGTTCGGTGACGACCGCGTCCAATTCCCGGTAGGTGTACGCGATGTCGCCGTCGTCCACGGCCAGGGCCGTGGGCCACGCGGCGACGGAATGCCGCAGGATGTCGATCAGGGTGCGGGGGGACGCGGCGGAACCGGAACGGTAGACCGCTCCGTCCCTGACCGGGGCGGGGACGCCCCGGGCCTTCTCAGCGATTCGGATGCCTGTGCTGTCCACGTGCGGTACTCGCCCTTTCAGCGCACGAATCGAAGACGCGTGTGACCGATTCGTGAGTCGTTCGCTCCGCGACGGAGCCGGGCAAATGTAGGCAGCGGATTCTTTGATTTATCTGAGAGGGCTCTTTGGTTTCGCTGAGAGGGGCGAGAAGAATGGCGCCCGGAGAATTCATGGGGATTTCGTGACTATTTCTCCTCTGATATGAATTCTCTTTCGCCGCCGGGCGCGGCACCCCGGACGCGACGGAGCCGGACACGTCGTGGACGTGTCCGGCTCCATCGGACCGGTCAGGCGGCGGGCGACGCCGCCGGCGGTGTCAGACGTTGACGCCGTAGTCGGTGGCGATCCCCGCCAGACCCGAGGCGTACCCCTGGCCCACCGCGCGGAACTTCCACTCGTCGCCGTGGCGGTACACCTCGCCGAAGATCATCGCCGTCTCGGTGGCGGCGTCCTCGCTCAGGTCGTACCGCGCGATCTCCGAGCCGTCGGCCTGGTTGACGATGCGGATGAACGCGTTGCGGACCTGGCCGAAGCTCTGGCCCCGGTTCGCGGCGTCGTAGATCGACACGGGGAAGACGATGGTGGTGATGTCGGCGGGCACGGCGGCCAGGTTCACCTTGATGACCTCGTCGTCGCCCTCGCCCTCACCCGTCAGGTTGTCCCCGGTGTGCTCCACCGAGCCGTCGGGGCTGGTCAGGTTGTTGAAGAAGACGAAGTGCCCGTCGGAGGCGACCTTGCCGGAACCGGTGCACAGCAGCGCGCTGGCGTCCAGGTCGTAGGCGGCGCCCGTCGTCGTCCGCACATCCCAGCCCAGGCCGACCAGGATCGCCGTCAGGCCCGGCGCCTCCTTGCTCAGCGAGACGTTGCCGCCCTTGGAAAGGGAAACTCCCATGCTCTATCTCCCGCATGCGTGTGGGTGTGTGCAGCGATCACTCAGTGGCGCGAGAAATCTACCGCACGCCCGGGAGCCGTGACACGCCGAACCGGCCGGTAGCATGCGGGCCGCGCGGGAACGCCCGGCGCGCGGCGGCCCGGGGCCGCGCGGACCCGGGCCGTATCATTCACCGCGACCTCTCCGGCAGCCGCGGCGCACCGGGGCCGGCGCCCCGCCCGGCCCGCCGGGCCCGGCACGGACCACCAGCTCAGAAGGAGCACCCGCCCCCCGATGG
>NZ_LN929856.1 GCF_001493375.1 Streptomyces specialis | reverse complement strand
GTCCAGCCAGTGGCGGCGCCGCCGGTACCGGGGCCGGGGCAGCGGCTCGCGCACACCGCCGCGCGCGGGCCGGGGCGGCTCGGTGACCACGAGGTGCGCGTTGGTGCCGCCGAGCCCGAACGCGCTGACCCCGGCGGCGCGCGGCGCGCCGTCCGGCGGCGCGGGCCACTCCCGCAGCCCGGTGTTCGGGACGAAGGGCGACGAGGCGAAGTCGAAACGCGGGTTGGGCTCGTCGCAGAACAGCGTCGGCGGCACCTGGGCGTGCCGCAGCGCGAGAACGGCCTTGGCCAGCCCGGCGATTCCGGCCGCGCTGAGCAGGTGACCGATGTTGGACTTCACCGAACCGATCGCGCAGAACCCGGAGTCCGCAGTGGTCTCCCGGAACACGTCGGTCAGCGCCCGCAGTTCGATCGGGTCGCCGATCATCGTGCCGGTGCCGTGCGCCTCCACCAGGCCGATCCGGTCGGCGGTCAGGCCGGCCCGGTCCAGCGCGCGGCGGACCGCCCGCGCCTGGGCCGCCGGGTTCGGCGTGGTGAGGCCCATGGTCCGGCCGTCGTTGGTGACGGCCACCGCCTCGATGACCGCGTGCACGCGATCGCCGTCGGCCAGCGCGCGTTCCAGCGGTTTCAGCAGCACGACGCCGCAGCCCTCGCCGGGCACGAACCCGTCGGCCGACCGGTCGAACGTGGCGCAGCGGCCCGTCGGGGACAGCGCCCGTGCCGCGCTGAACTCCAGGTAGGGCCGCTCGTCCAGCAGGATGTCCACCCCGGCGACGAAGGCGAGTTCGGACTCGCCCGCGCGCAGGCTGCGGCACGCCTGCTGGATCGCGACCAGCGCCGAGGAGCAGGCGCTGTCCACGACCAGGCTCGGCCCGCGCAGGTCGAAGTGGTGCGCGACGCGGGCCGCCGCGAAGTTCTGGTCCCCGCCCAGCGCGGCCGGGCCGGGCCGTACGCCGATGCGGTCGCCGTAACGGGACAGGCGGGTGCCGACGAATACGCCGACGTCCCGGCCCTCGACCTCCCCGGGCCGGTAACCGGCGTCGGCGAGGCAGTTGGCGGTCCCTTCCAGCACCAGCCGCAGCGCGGGGTCCAGACAGTCCGTCTCCTCGTCGGTGAGGCCGAAGTGCCGCGCGTCGAAGTCCTCGATGCCGTCGAGGAATCCGCCCCAGCGGCTGATGCTCCGCCCCGGCGCGTGGACCGGGTCGTACAGGGCGGCGGTGTCCCAGCGGGTGGCGGGCACCTCGGTGACGGCGCAGGTGCCGGAGGCGAGCAACCGCCAGAACGCGTCCGCGTCCGGGGCACCGGGGAAGCGGCAGTCCATGCCGATGACGGCGATCCGCTCCCCGGGCCCGTCCGGTTCCCCGGGCCGGGCGGCGGCCGTGACCGCGACCGGGGCGGCGTTCGCGGCGGCCGGGGGCGCGAAGGACTCCAGATGGCGGGCCAGGCGGCTCAGCGTCGGATGGTCCAGCAGCGCGGAAGGCTCCACGCTCCGCCCGATCTCCCTCTCGACGCGCCGCACCAGCTCCCCGAGCATGACGGACTCCACGCCCAGGTCCCCGAAGAGCGCCGTGGGATCGAGCGCGGCGGCGGGCATGCCGAGGACGTCGGCGAACAGGTCCACCAGCCAGCGCGGCGGCTCGACGGCCGCCACCACGGGCGCCGGGGCCGGGGC
>NZ_LN929855.1 GCF_001493375.1 Streptomyces specialis | reverse complement strand
TCCGTCGCCTTCTCCTGCCCCCCTACCCCCCTTTCCTCCATCTCCCGCCCCCCCCCCCCCTCCCCCCCCCCCCTCTCCGTCGGCGGCGTCAGATGTGTACAAGAGCCGGCCCCCGCGCCACCCGCCAGGCACGACGCGAGCGCCCGCACGGCCTCCTCGCCGGCGGCGGTGGCGGCCCGCGGCAGCGCGGCCGTGTCGCACGCCACATCCCCGGCCGTGTCCTTCGCCGCGACCGCGGAGCGCCACGCGACCGCGCGCCCGGCGGCCGGTTCGGGGGCGGCCGGCGAGACCAGGGCGGCCAGGAGCGCGGACAGCAGCAGGAACGGCACGGACCGCCCTCGGAGGTGACCGGCCGTCACGCCGCCTCGGCCGCCGCGGTGGTCTCCAGGCCGGCGCGCCAGGCCGTGGCCGCCGCGCCGCCGGTGATGGCGAGCAGCATGCCCACGAGGAAGCCGCCGAGGTTGGCCAGCGGGCAGGACAGCAGCCCCAGGACGATCGCCAGCCACCCGCTGCGCGCGGCCAGCGCCGGCCGGGCGGCCATGTGCACGGCGCAGCCCCCGAGCGCGACCGCGATCAGCAACGCCGTCCCGGCACCGGGCCCCTGCAGCGCCAGCAGCGCCGGAGCGCCGAGCGGGAGCGCCGCGAGTTCGACGGCGGCGGCCGACACCAGCGCGCACGCCGCGTACGGCCTAGGTCCGCGCGCCCGCCAGGCGGTCAGAAACACGTGTGCTCCCCCAGCCGGACCGAGATGCGGGTGGAGTCCAGCCGGAACGTCGCCGCGGTCACCGACCACGACCGCAGCCGCATCCCGTCGATGGTCAGCGTCCGCGCCTGCTGCCCGTAACCACCGTCAGGGCCGGGGCCGCCCGGCCCGGCGTCGAGCGAGGCCGCGTCCCTGCCGAGCTGCGCGTCGCCGAACTCCAGGTCGCCTTCGAGCTGTTCCAGGTCCAGGACGAGATCGTCGGCCCTGACGTCCTTCCCGGGCGCCGAGCGGATGAGGAGGGTGACCGCGCCGAGCGGGGTGTGCGCGACCGCCGACAGGCACAGGTCCCTCATCTCCGCCCGCCCGATCCCGGTCACCGCGACCGGCCGCCGCTCACCGCCCGCGCCCTCGGTGACCGACGCGTACTGGATGACGCCGTGCCCCTCCAGTCGCTCCGCCGACACCCGGAACTCGCTCCCGGACACCGCGAACCTGACCGGCACGGCCGCCGCGGTCGTCGCCCACACGGTTCCCCCCGCCGTGACCAGGGCCAGCACCCACACCACGCAGAACCGTCGCCAGTCCAGCCCCCGCCGCGTACGCCACCCGAACACCTTCACGACCGGTCCTCCGTCCACCGTCGCGGCCCAGCAGACCACGCGACTCCACCCGGCCCGCCGCGCGCCACGGGGATACCACCGGATCGGGGACAAGACCACTCATTGGACGGATCCGGCCCGGCGCCGGACGCTCAGGACCGCCCCGGGCCCGGGGACTGCCGGTCCGGGCCGGCGGCCCGCTGGAGGGTACGCACCACGCGGACCACGCGGCGTGCGGTGGGGTTGCGGCGCAGGGCCTGGGCCCGGATGGGATGGCCGCCGGGAAGCCCCAGGCTGGTGAGCCGGCGACGCTTGAAGTAGCGGGTGTGCAGCTCCGGATGGGCCGCCAGCCAGGCGGCGGCCTCGTCGCGCAGCGCCGGGTTGCGGTCGGCCTGCATGCAGTACCCCACGGCCCGCACCAGCGGTTCCAGCCGCCCGGCCACCGCCTCGGGGGCAAGGAAGCCCCCACC
>NZ_LN929854.1 GCF_001493375.1 Streptomyces specialis | reverse complement strand
TCGGTCGGGAGCGGCGGAGTGGTGTAGGAGACAGGGGAGCCTTTCGCGTGCGGGGGTCTCACGTCGGCGGGGCGAGCAGGGCGTCGGCTATCCGGTGCAGGACGTCGGCCTGGTGGTCCACGAGGTAGAAGTGCCCGCCGGGGTAGACCTTCAGCTCGAACGGCCCTTCGGTCGCCGCGCGCCAGGCCGCCGCCTCCTCGACGGTCACCTTGGGGTCGGCGTCGCCCACCAGGACGTGGACGGGGCAGTGGAGCGCGGGCCCCGGCTCGGGGACGTAGGTCTCGATCGCCCGGTAGTCCACGCGGATGGCGGGCAGCACCATGCTCAGCATCTCCTCGTCGGCCAGGACGGCGGCGTCCGTGCCGCTGAGCAGCCTGACGTCCTCCATCAGGCCGTTGTCGTCGCGGAGATGCACGGTCTCGACGCGGTGGGTGGACGGGGCGCGGCGGCCCGACGCGAAGAGCGCGGCGGCGGTCAGGCCCTTCTCCCGTTCGAAGCGGCGGGCGACTTCGTACGCGATGGCGGCGCCCATGCTGTGCCCGAAGAACGCGAGGGGCCGATCGGCCCAGGGCAGCAGGGCGGTGAACACCGCGTCGGCGAGGTCCGGGATCGTTTCGAGCGACGGCTCGCGCAACCGGTCCTGGCGGCCGGGGTATTGGACGGCCAGCACGTCGATCCCCGCGGGCATGGCGCGGGCGACGGGCAGGAAGTAGCTGGCGGAGCCGCCCGCGTGGGGCAGGCAGACCAGGCGTACGGCGGCGTCCCCGCGGGGGTTGTAGCGGCGGATCCACTGGGTGTTGTCGTGGGTCATGGCGGGTCGCTGTTCCTCTCGGGCGCTGTACCCGGTGCCGGGGTCCGGGACTTCGGTGGTCAGCAATCTCGGGTCGGAGTCTCGCCGTTGTCGAGCCGGGCGAGCCAGGCATCGACGGCGGCGGCGGTCGTGGGTGCGTGTACTTCCAGCAACGAGTAGTGATCCCCAGGTACTTCGAGAACCATGTCGGCGCATTCGGGTGGTGGTGGCCGGTCGTCGGCGCCGCCGGCCTCGGACGGCATCCACTCGGCGGCCCGGACGGCGAGGGTGGGCGCGGCGAGCGCCCGGGGCGTGAACGCGTCGAAGGCGCGCAGATATCCGCCCATGGCGGTGAGCTGGGTGCCCAGGCCGGTGACGAAGTCAAACCGGTCGGTCTGGCCCCGGACGGCGGCGGAGGCGTACCGCTCCCCCATCGGCACGCTCCGGCTGAAGGAGTCGATCATGACGACTCCGGCGGCCGGGTCCCCGAGGTCCGCGAGCCGTTCCGCGGTGGCGCGGGCGACCCAGCCGCCGGCCGAGTACCCGGCGAGCACGGTCCGTTCGCCGGGAGTGGCGTGCCGGGTGATGGCCGCGGCCAGGGCTTGCGTCAGCGCGTCCACGTCGGCGGGGATCGGCTCGCCGGGCGCGAAGCCGGGCAGGCGCAGCGCGCGGATGGTGCGCGTCTGCCCGAACGCGGCGGCGAAGCGGGCGTAGTGGTGGGCTCCCGAGGGCGCCATGTATCCGGCGAGGCAGACCAGTTGGGTCCCGTCGCCGTTCTCGCCCCGGGCCAGCCGGACGGGGGTGAGCAGGCCGTCGATCTCTCCGGCCGTGCGGAACGTGGGGCGCAGGCGGGAGGCGCTGCGCACCATGTCGAGGGCGGCGCCGAACTGGCCGCTCTCGTTGGCGCTGAGGTAGAGGGCGGTGAGGGTGTCGGGGGCCGCCGGGTCGTCGGGGGTGCGGCCGGGCGTGGCGGGTTGGTGCTCGGCGAGCAGGGT
>NZ_LN929853.1 GCF_001493375.1 Streptomyces specialis | reverse complement strand
AGCTTGTCTGGTGCGACGTACTTGTACACACGTGTGTGTACAGTATGTCTCCGGGTGTGCGCCGTCGGAGCCACCGCTTGCCTCTTCGGCGGCAGCGTCGGGTGTGTATAGGGGACGGTCTCACCCCCCGCCTACCCCCCGCCCGATGCGGGACACTGGTGGTTTGGCACCCGCGAGGAACGCGATGGAACGCGATGGAACGCGAAGGAAGGCGTCACGTGAACGGTCCGCTCATCGTGCAGAGCGACAAGACTCTGCTGCTGGAGGTCGACCACGAGGACGCGGAGCCCTGCCGCCGCGCCATCGCGCCGTTCGCCGAGCTGGAGCGCGCGCCCGAGCACGTCCACACCTACCGCGTCACCCCGCTCGGCCTGTGGAACGCCCGCGCCGCCGGGCACGACGCCGAGCAGGTCGTGGACGCGCTCGTCACGTACTCGCGGTACCCGGTGCCGCAGGCGCTGCTGGTGGACGTGGCCGAGACGATGGCGCGCTACGGGCGGCTCACGCTCTCCAAGCACCCGGCGCACGGCCTGGTCCTCCAGTCCACCGACCGGCCGGTGCTGGAGGAGATCCTGCGCTCCAAGCGGGTCAAGCCCCTGGTCGGGGCCCGGCTGGACCCGGACACGGTCGCCGTTCATCCCTCCGAGCGCGGCCAGATCAAGCAGGCGCTGCTCAAGCTGGGCTGGCCCGCCGAGGACCTCGCCGGCTATGTGGACGGCGAGGCGCACCCGATCGACCTGCGGGAGGACGGCTGGAAGCTGCGGCCGTACCAGGAGCAGGCCGTCACCGGCTTCTGGCACGGCGGCTCGGGCGTCGTCGTGCTGCCGTGCGGCGCGGGCAAGACGCTGGTCGGGGCCGGGGCGATGGCCCAGGCGCGTTCGACCACGCTGATCCTCGTCACCAACACGGTCTCGGCCCGCCAGTGGAAGGCCGAGCTGGTGCGCCGCACGTCGCTGACGGAGGACGAGATCGGCGAGTACAGCGGCGCCCGCAAGGAGATCCGGCCGGTCACCATCGCGACGTACCAGGTGCTGACCACCAAGCGGAAGGGCGTCTTCCCGCACCTGGAGCTGTTCGACTCCCGCGACTGGGGTCTGATCATCTACGACGAGGTGCACCTGCTGCCCGCGCCGGTCTTCAAGTTCACCGCCGACCTCCAGGCCCGCCGCCGGCTGGGGCTGACGGCCACCCTGGTGCGGGAGGACGGCCGCGAGTCGGACGTGTTCTCGCTCATCGGGCCGAAGCGTTTCGACGCGCCGTGGAAGGAGATCGAGGCGCAGGGGTACATCGCGCCCGCCGACTGCGTCGAGGTCCGGGTGGACCTGACCGAGTCGGAGCGGCTGGCGTACGCCATGGCCGAGCCGGAGGAGCGGTACCGCTTCTGCGCGACGACCGACTCCAAGCGGCGCGTCACCGAGACCCTGGTGCGGCGGCACGCGGGCGAGCAGACGCTGGTGATCGGGCAGTACATCGACCAGCTCGACGAGCTGGGCGAGCTGCTCGGCGCCCCGGTGATCAAGGGCGAGACGAGCAACGCGCAGCGCGAAAAGCTGTTCGAGGCGTTCCGCCAGGGCGAGCTGCGGGTGCTGGTGGTCTCCAAGGTCGCGAACTTCTCGATCGACCTGCCGGAGGCGACGGTCGCCATCCAGGTCTCCGGCACGTTCGGCTCCCGCCAGGAGGAGGCCCAGCGCCTCGGCCGGGTCCTGCGCCCCAAGGCGGACGGCCACGAGGCGCGGTTCTACTCGGTGGTCGCCCGCGACACGATCGACCAGGAGTTCGCGGCGCACCGCCAGCGCTTCCTGGCCGAGCAGGGCTACGCCTACCGGATCCTGGACGCCACCGAACTCGCCGACGCCGACGAGGAGCGCGACGGGGTGTAGCCCCCCAGCTCCCGCGGATCGACCCGCCCGAGCAGCACCACCTCCCACGCCACCCCCGCGTGATA
>NZ_LN929852.1 GCF_001493375.1 Streptomyces specialis | reverse complement strand
CTCCCCGACCCCTTCCTCGTCGCGGCGACGCAGAACCCCGTGGAGTACGAGGGCACCTACCCCCTCCCCGAGGCACAGCTCGACCGCTTCCTCCTCAAGCTCAACCTGCCGCTGCCCACCCGGGAGCAGGAGATCGACGTCCTCGCCCGGCACGCCGCGGGCTTCGACCCGCGCGATCTGGCGGCGGCAGGAGTGCGGCCCGTCGCGGGGCCCGCCGAGCTGGCCGCCGCCCGCGCCGAGGTCGCCAAGGTGTCCGTCACTCCCGACGTCACCGGTTACGTGGTGGATCTGTGCCGCGCCACCCGCGACTCGCCCTCGTTCTCCCTGGGCGCCTCGCCGCGCGGCGCCACCGCCCTGCTCACCGCGTCCCGCGCCTGGGCCTGGCTCTCAGGACGCGGCTACGTCATCCCCGACGACGTCAAGGCGCTCGCCCTGCCGACGCTGCGCCACCGCGTCCGGCTGCGCCCCGAGGCGGAGATGGAGGGCGTGACGGCCGACAGCGTGCTCACGGGTCTGCTGGCGCGCGTCGCGGTGCCGCGCTGATGGCGCTGTCCGGACGCACCGCGCTGATCGCCGCGCTCGGCGCCCTCGTCGCCGGTCTCCTCCCCGGCTGGGGCGGCGTTCTCGCCGTCTGCGTGCCGCTGCTGGCGGCCGTCCTGTACGCCCTGGCCCGCGCCGCCCCGGTCCGTTCGCTCCGCCTGGAGCGCGCCGGCGCCACCTCGGTCCGGCTGGGCGAGGACGCGCCGGTCCACCTCACCGTCACCAACCCGTCGTCCCGGGCGCTGGGCGCCGAGCTGCGCGACGCCTGGCCGCCGAGCAGTTGGCGGCCGGGCACGAGTTTCGCCGCCGCCCGGCACCGCGTGACGGTCCCGGCCGGTGAGCGCCGCCGCCTGACGACCGTGCTGCACCCGACCCGCCGGGGCGACCACAAGGCGGTGCGGGTCACGGTCCGTTCCCACGGACCGCTCGGCCTGGCCGCCCGGCAGGGCGGCCACGCGGTGCCGTGGACGCTGAGCGTGCTGCCGCCCTTCACCAGCAGGAAGCACCTACCGGCGAAGCTGGCCAGGCTGCGCGAACTCGACGGCCGCACGACGCTCCTGACGCGCGGCGAGGGCACCGAGTTCGACAGCCTCCGCGACTACATCCCGGGCGACGACGTCCGTTCCATCGACTGGCGGGCCACGGCCCGCCAGTCGTCGGTCGCGGTCCGCACGTGGCGGCCCGAACGGGACCGGCATCTGCTCCTCGTGCTGGACTCGGGCCGCACCTCGGCGGGCCGGGTCGGCGACGTGCCGCGCCTGGACGCGGCGATGGACGCGGCGCTGCTGCTGACGGCGCTCGCCACCCGGGCCGGTGACCGGGTCGATCTGCTCGCGTTCGACCGCGCGGTCCGCGCGTCCGTGCGGGGTCGCACCGGTGGCGACACGCTGCCCTCCATGGTGCGGGCCATGGCCCGGCTCGAACCGGAGCTGGTCGAGACGGACACCCGCGCGATGGCCGCCGCGGCGCTGGCCGGGGCGCCGAGGCGCTCGCTGATCGTCCTGTTCACGGGTCTGGACGCGGCTCCGGTCGAGGCCGGCCTGCTGCCGGTCCTGCCCCGGCTGACGCGGCGGCACACGGTTCTGGTCGCGGCGGTGGGCGATCCCCGCGTCGGGGAGATGGCCCGGGCGCGGGGCACGGTTCCCGCCGTCTACGAGGCAGCCGCGGCGGCCCGGCACCAGGCCGAGCGCGAGCGGACGATCGCACGGCTCCACCGCCTGGGCGTCACGGTCGTCGAGGCCGCCCCCGACCGGCTCCCCCCGGCCGTGGCCGACGCGTACCTGGCGCTGAAGGCGGCGGGAAAGCTGTGAATGGGGAATCCACGGGAAAGGGAAACCCACGGCGGGATAAAGGCATAAAAAAATGCGTAAGGCCCGCTGGGATATCCCAGCGGGCCTTACGCAATAATTGTCCGGCGGTGTCCTACTCTCCCACACGGTCCCCCATGCAGTACCATCGGCGCTGGAGGGCTTAGCTTCCGGGTTCGGAATGTAACCGGGCGTTTCCCCTCCGCCATGACCACCGGAACA
>NZ_LN929851.1 GCF_001493375.1 Streptomyces specialis | reverse complement strand
AAGCGTCACTCTTGGAATACATTGAGATGCAAGAGGCACCTACGTAGGCCCATAACGACACCCGCGACCCTTAGTAATCTTAAACTACTTAGACGAAGTACCAGTACGCTCCACTTTCCGTCGCCAGCGTTCGAGGGGTCCACGGGCCCGCCCAGGCCACGTGCCCGTCCGGCCGCAGCAGCACCAGCCGGGCGCGGCGCGCCCCGTACGCCTCGTGCGCCGCCCGCTCCGACCGGGGCACGACGTGCACCGGCACCGCCGCGGCGTACCGGCCGGCCAGCGCCGCGCCCAGCGCGGCGGCGTCCTGCCGCGCCGCGGCCGACGGCCGCAGCCCCTCGAACGCCAGCAGGTGCGGGCCGCCCGGCCGCAGCACGTCCAGCAGCCCGCCGCCCGTCGCGGCCAGCGGCGCGTGCGGCGCCCGGTCCCCGGGCCGCAGCACGCCCCGGCCCCGGCCCCGGGCCACGGCCGGACTGCCCCGGTACCCGATCCACGTCTGCGACAGCGTCCGGAACACCGTCCGGCGCACCGGCGGCCACCGCGACGCGACGGCGATCAGCCGCACCGCGACATGGCTCCGCAGCCACACCGCCACCGGGTGCGCGGTGGTCTCCAGCCGGAACCCGCGGTCGGTGTTCCGGGTGATCGCGCGGGCCACGGGACGCCGTTCGGCCTCGTAGCTGCCGAGCAGCCCCGGCGGCGCCTCGCCGCGGGCGACCAGCGCCAGCTTCCAGCCGAGGTTCGCCGCGTCACCGACACCCAGGTTCAGCCCCTGCCCCCCCGCCGGGTTGTGCACATGCGCGGCGTCGCCCACCAGGAACACCCCGTCCCGGGCGAACCGGTCCGCGATCCGGCTGTGGAACCGGAACAGCGACGCCCAGACCACCTCGTCCAGCGTGCCGGCCGCGCCGAACCAGCCGTCGTACCAGCGCCGCAGCTCCCGCGCGTCGAGCCGCTGGTACGGATCGTGCGAGACCACGCCCGCCGTGCCGCCCGGCGCCAGGCCGGGCGGCACGGCACCGAACAGCCGGTAGCGGTCCGGCCCGATCGGCAGCACCCCCACGAAGCCGCCGCGCGTCAGCGTCAGCCGCAGCCGGGGCGGCGGCGCGTCCGCCGCGAACGTCACATCGGCCAGCAACCCGCGCTGCGGATACGTGCCGCCCGTGAACCCGATGCCCAGCCGCCGCCGCACCGTGCTGGCCGCGCCGTCGGCGGCCACCACCCAGCGGGCCCGCACCGTCCCCGCGCGCCGTCCGTCCCCACCGTCCCCGCCGCCCAGACGCACCGTCACGCCGTGCCCGTCCGGGACCACGTCCGTCACCGGCCGGCCCCACTCCACCGGCACCCCGCGCTCCGCCAGCGCCGCCACCAGGATCCGCTCCGTCTCCGACTGCGCCACGGACAGCGCGCACGGAAACCGCGTCCGCCCCTCCACCCCGGCGTCCGCCAGCGGCAGATGGGCCGTGGGACGGCCCCGCTCGCGCACCTCGACCCGGGTGATCGGCACACCGCGCGCCAGGAGGCGCTCCGCCAGCCCGAACCGGTCGAGCACCTCCAGGGTCCGCGCGTGCACGATCGTCGCCCGCGACTGCTCGGCGGGGACCGGACCGGCCCTGCGGTCGACCACCCGCGCCCGCACCCTGTGCCGCGCCAGCTCCAGCGCCGCCACCAGCCCGCTGGGCCCGGCCCCGACGACCAGCACCCGTCCGTCCGTCCGCGCGCCCGGCGCCGCTGCCTCCACGAGACCTCCCGCTGCCTCTCCCGCGCCCCCATCCTCCGGCCGCGGCGAAACCGGCTGCGCCCACCATCGCCGAATTGTTCGCCGAGATCGCGGAATTGTACGAGG
>NZ_LN929850.1 GCF_001493375.1 Streptomyces specialis | reverse complement strand
GGGCGCGGCGGCGGGCGCGTGCGCGGGGCGGGGGGGCGCCGCGCCGGCGGCCGGCCCGTCGCCCGCGCGCGGGCGGCGGGGCCGCCCCCCCGGGGCCCCGGCGGCCCCCCCGCCCGCGCCCGTGGCCCCCCCCCGGGGCCGCCGGCCGCGGGCGGGTTCACCCCGCCGGCCGCCCCGGATGACGCGTTCGCCGCCGCCGGGGCTCCAGGCGTCGGCCGTCCACTCCCAGACGTTGCCCGAGGTGTTGAACAGGCCGAAGCCGTTGGGCTCGTGGGCGGTGACCGGGACGGTGCCGGGGCGGCGGCGCGGACCCGTGTAGCGGTGCGGGAAGGCGCCCTGCCAGATGTTGCACATCTGCCGTCCGCCGGGAGTGAGTTCGTCACCCCAGGGATAGCGCCGCCCCTCGGCGCCGCCCCGGGCGGCGTACTCCCACTCGGCCTCGGTGGGCAGCCGGGCGCCCGCCCACGCGCAGTACGCCAGGGCGTCGGCGTGCGAGACGTGCACCACGGGGTGGTCGGCGCGGTCGTCCACCCCGGAGCCGGGCCCTTCGGGCGCGCGCCAGGTGGCGCCCGCGACGCCGAGCCACCACGGCGCCCCGGGCACCCGGCCGATGACGTGCCGCTCGGCGCCGGGCGCCAGGAGGAGGTGGAACACGTAGGAGCTGCCGAAGCGTTCGGCGTCGGTGACATGGCCGGTGGCGTCGGTGAACGCGGCGAACGCGGCGTTGGTGACGGCCGTGGTGTCGATACGGAACGGCGCGACCCGCACCCGGCGCACCGGCCCCTCGGCGTCCGCCGGGTACCCCTCGCCGAAGTGGTCGCCCATGCCGAACTCGCCACCGAGCAACGTCACTTCGTCACGCCCTGGCGGCACAGGGCGCCGCGCGCCGGTGGCGGCGCGGAGCGGTCCGGTGCCGTCGTGGCCGGGCCCGGGGCCGGGCCCGGGCGCGCAGCAGCGGCCCGTCACGCGAGCACCGGCGCGGCGGCGAGCAGGGTGCGGGTGTAGGGGTGCCGGGGCCGCTCGACCACGTCGTCCGCCGGGCCGGTCTCCACGATCCGCCCCTGGTGCATGACCGCGATGCGGTGGCTGACCTGGCGCACCACGGCCAGGTCGTGGGCGATGAAGATCATGGCGGGCCCGAGCCGCCGTTGCAGGTCGGTCAGCAGGTTGACGACCTGGGCCTGGACGGAGACGTCGAGCGCGGAGACCGGCTCGTCGCAGATCAGCACGGACGGCTCGGGCGCGGGCGCGCGGGCGATGCCGATGCGCTGCCGCTGCCCGCCGGCGAAGTCGCGCGGGTAGCGGGAGGCGGCGTCGGGGTCGATGCCGACCTGGGCGAGGAGCGCGGCGACGCGCTCCTCGCGGTCGCCGATGCCGTGCGCGATGAGCGGCTCCCCGATGATGCGGCCCACGGTCATGCGCGGGTTGAGGGAGGCGTACGGGTCCTGGAACACCATCTGCACCTCGCGGCGCAGCTCCTTCAGCGCGGCGCCGGAGGCGTCGGTGACGTCCCGCCCCCGGAACCTGACGGTCCCGGCGGTCGCCGCGTGCGCGCGCACCAGGGTCCGCGCCAGCGTGGACTTGCCGCTGCCCGACTCCCCGACGACGCCGAGGGTCTCCCCGGCGGACAGGGACAGGTCCACCCCGTCGAGCGCGGTGAACGGCGCGCGCCGCCCGCCGCGCCCGCGCAGGGGGAACGTCTTGCGCAGCCCGGTGACGTCGAGGAGCGGCGCGGTCTCCACCGGCAGGGGCGCCCGCGCGGCCGGCACCGGCCCTGGGACGGCCGGTGCGGCGGCCCCGGCCGCCGGAACGGGGACCTCCGCCGTCACGAAGCACGCCGTGCGGACGCCGTCCTCACGGGCCGTCAGCGGCGGCGCCGCCTGGTGGCAGCGGTCCTCCACCAGCGGGCAGCGCGCCGCGAACGCGCAGCCGGACAGGGGGCGGGAC
>NZ_LN929849.1 GCF_001493375.1 Streptomyces specialis | reverse complement strand
ACCCCACGCCACACGCCCCGGCCCGCCACCTGCGCACCGACCTCCTCGGCACCAGCTCGGACATGGCCAACTCGGAAACGACGACCCGGCAACCATCGACGGTCGCGCCCACCGCCGTCCCGGGCGGCCCGGACTGCGAGGCCGGGGAGGTCCAGGCGGGCGGTGCACAACATCGCCTCGGGGGAACCGCAGGCGGCGTCGAAGAGGGCGAGTGCTTCGTCCGACCGCATGGCGACGAGGCCGAGTCGGCGGGTGCGGGCCCGGTCGGCGGCGGCGAGTTTGCTGGTCATGCCGCTGTCCTCGGCCCATAGGCCCCAGGCCATGGCCACGGCGGGGAGTCCCTGGGTGTGCCGGTGCCGGGCGAGGGCGTCGAGGTAGGTGTTCGCCGCGGCGTAGTTGGCCTGTCCGGGGCCGCCGAGGGTGCCGGAGATGGAGGAGAAGAGGATGAATGCGTTGAGGTCGAGGTGCCGGGTCAGTTCGTGCAGGTGCCAGGCGGCGTCGGCCTTGGGACGCAGGACGTTGGTGATCTGCTCGGTCGTCATCGAGGTGACCGTGGTGTCCTCGGTGACACCGGCGAGGTGGATGACGGCCCTCAGCGGGTGGTGTGCGGGGATGGCGGCAAGGAGTTGGGCCAGGGCGTCGCGGTCCGCGGTGTCGCAGGCGGCGATGGTGATGTCGGCGCCGTGCGCGGCGAGTTCGTCGCGGAGGGCGTCGGCGCCTTCGGCGTCGGGGCCTCGCCGGCTGACCAGCAGCAGACGTCGCGCGCCGTGTGCGGTGACCAAGTGCCGTGCCAGGAGGGCACCGAGGACGCCGGTGCCTCCGGTGATCAGCACGGTGGCGTCGGGGTCGGCGGCGAACGGTGACGACGCTGCCGGGGGTGCGGTGATGAGGCGCGGTACGAACGCGGCGCCGTGCCGTAGCGCCACCTGCGTCTCGCCACCGGGCAGTACGCGGGCCAGTGCGTCGGGCAGTGCGGCCCACGAGTCGTCGTCGCCGTCCCAGTCGGTGAGGACGACTCGTCCGGGTTGCTCCGATTGGGCGGAGCGGATCAGGCCCCACACGGCGGCTTGGGCGAGGTCGGGTTCGGTGGTCTCGCCGTTCACCGTCATCGCGCGGCGGGTGACGACCACGAGGCGCGAGTCGGCGAACCGGTCGTTCGCGAGCCAGTCCTGAACGAGGCCGAGGGCGTTGCGTGTGGTCTCGTGGACGGTGTCGCCGGGGACGGCCGCAAGAACGGTGCGGGGGGCGGGCGTTCCGTTGTCGATGGTTCGGGCGAGGGCGGCCAGGTCGGCGTGGTGGGCGGCTGGGCTGTCGGCCGTGTCCCGCGCGGGAGGTGCGAGGGGTGCGAGATACGCGGTGGTGTCCGCCGGGTCGGGGCGGCCGGAGGTGGCGGGTTGCCAGTCGAGGCGGAACAGCGAGTCGTGGGTGGCCTGGTGGCGGGAGCGGGCGGCGATGGCTTCGCGGAGGCGTGTGGCGGTGAACCGGCGCAGGCTGATGGTGCCGATGGAGGCGATGGGATGCCCGGTGTCGTCGGCGACGAGCGCGGTGACGGCGTCGCTTCCGGCCGGGGTGATCCTGATGCGTACGGCCCGCGCGCCGGTGGCGTGCAGGGTGATGTTCTGCCAGGTGAACGGGAGGAGGCAGTCGCCGGTTTCGGCTCCGGAGAGGAGGCCGAGCCAGGAGCAGTGCAGCACGCCGTCGAGGAGGGCGGGGTGCAGTCCGTAGGCGGTGCTGTCGGTGTCGGCGGGCAACGTGGCTTCGGCGTAGAGGGAGTTGCCGTCGCTCCAGACGGCGTGCAGGCCGCGGAAGGTGGGGCCGTAGCCGAAGCCGAGTGCTTCGAGCCGGTCGTAGAGCTGTCTCTTATACACATTCCCGAGCCCACGAGACAGGCAGGAATCTCGTATGCCGTCTTCTGCTTGAAATCAACAACAAAGATTCACTCATTGTAGTTGCCACTCACACAAA
>NZ_LN929848.1 GCF_001493375.1 Streptomyces specialis | reverse complement strand
ACCCGCGGGAGGCGGGCGGCCCCGCCGGGCCGCCTAAAGGGGGGCATGCCCCTCGCCGGGGCGGCCCGGCGTGGGGGCAGCGCGCGGGGCGGGGGGGGCGGCGGCTGGGCCGTCGAGCACCTGCCCGGCGGCCCGGCGGCGGCCTACTGGGCGCCCGCCTCGGCCGCGCTCCTGGCCGCCGCGCTCGCCGCCGCCGGCTACAGGCCGTTCAGGAAGTCCGCGGCCACCGGGCCGGCGTCCCGGCCGCCGGAGCCGCCGTCCTCCAGCATCACGGCGAAGGCCAGGTCGCGCTCCCCGAGGTAACCGATCATCCAGGCGTTGGTGGACAGCTCCCCGTCCTCCGTGCCGAACTCGGCGGTCCCCGTCTTGCCGTGCGGCTCGCCCGGCACGTCCCGCAGCGCCGAGGCGGAGCCCTCGGTCACGGTGTCGCGCATCATCGTCCGCAGCGCCTCCAGCGTGTCCGCGCCCAGCTCGGCGGTCGCCTCGTGCCGCGCCTCGACCGCGTCAGGGACGAGCTGCGGCTGGCGG
Source organism: Streptomyces specialis (assembly GCF_001493375.1). GTDB lineage: Bacteria > Actinomycetota > Actinomycetes > Streptomycetales > Streptomycetaceae > Streptomyces > Streptomyces specialis. The sequence goes on along the minus strand of NZ_LN929848.1, from coordinate 1,447 downwards.
AACGTCCCGTCCGCGACGGTCGCCGCGACCGAGGCCATCACCAGCGGGCTGGCCTGCACCTGGCCCTGGCCTATGAGCGAGGCGGCGAGCGCGTTCGGCGAGTCGGCGACGGGCACGGCACCGTCGAACGTCACGGCGCCGACGTCCCACACCGCCCCGATGCCGAACGCCTCGGCGGTCCGGGTCAGTGTGTCCCCGTCGAACCGGTCGAGGTTGTCGATGAACGCCGTGTTGCAGGACGCGGTGAACGCGTCGTGCAGCGTGGTGCCGGGACCGAGCTCGAACTCGTCCTGGTTCTCGAAGCGCTGGCCCTCCACCGTCGCGTACTGGGGACAGCCGAGCACGTCGTCCGGCCCGGTGCCCGACTCCAGCAGCGCGGCGGCCGTCACCACCTTGAACGTCGAGCCCGGCGCCAACTGCCCTTCCAGCGACCGCGCGAACCCGTCCGCCGGCCAGTCGGCCGCCGCCAGCACGTTCCCCGTCGAGGGCTGCACGGCGACGATCGAGCCCTCCCGCCCCAGATCGGCCAGCGCGGCCTCCGCGGCCCGCTGCACCGTGAGGTCGATGGTGGTCCGCACGGGCGTGCCCGGCTCGCCGCCCTCCTGCTCGTGGAGGGTCTCCACGGCGTCCCCCGACTCGCGGTCGGCTATCACCACGGCCCCGGCAGCGGTCCCGGTGAGCTGGTCGTCATAACGGCTCTGGAGACCTGACGCCCCCGCGCCGCCGTCCGGGTCCAGCGCGCCGACCACCGAGCGGGCGGCGTGCGCCAGCGTCCTGGTGCCCTCCTGGAACTGCAACCCCTCGACGCCCCGCAGCGCCGTCTCATGCTCCTGGAACGCGGACTCCCGCAGCGTCACCACCGGCACCGCCTGATCCGGCTCGGCGGCCTCCACCCGGTCCGCGAGGGCGTCGGTGTCGATGCCCGCGCCGAGCGCGTCCAGCACCTCGTACGCCGCGTCCGGGTCGGTGAGCCGGGAGGGCCATATGGAGATGTCGAAGACCACCGAAGGCCCGGCCAGCTCCTCGCCGTCCGCCGCGAGGATCGCGGCGCGCTCGGGCTCCTCGGTGGTGAGGACCAGCGTCTGCCCCTCGGCGAGGTCCGGGTGCACGACGGCGGACTCCCAGCGCACGGTCCACTCGTCCTCCGCGCCGTCCGCGGCGGGCAGCAGCAGCGCCGAGGAGTCGTACGACCACTCCCCCAGCCCCTCCAGCGCGAACGTGGCGGTGAACGGCACGGTGAACGCGCCGTCCTCGCCCTCGGTCACCTCCTCGGCGACCTCGAACGCGAGGCTCTCCGCCCGCATGTTCGTCCCCACGGACTCCAGCAGCGACCGCGCCGCGTCCGGGTCGTCGGTCGCCGCTGGCGTCCGTGGGGGCGAACAGGCGGGCGGGGGGGCCGTCTCCTATATACATCTGACGCTGCCGACGAAGAGCAAATGGGATGCGG
>NZ_LN929847.1 GCF_001493375.1 Streptomyces specialis | reverse complement strand
CCGGGGGGGGGGGGCGCACGGCGCCCCACCCGCGGGCCCGCCGCCCCAGGGGTCCCGGGGCCGCGCGCCCGGCGGGGGGCGGGGGGGGGCCAGGCCGGGTGGCGGGAGGGGCCCGGTGCCCCCCCCCGCCGTGACCAGCCCCGGCCGGGGCGCGCCCCCCGCCGGTTCCGGCCAGCCGGCCGGCTCGCGGGGGATGCGCAGCGGTACGGCGTCCCAGTCCACCAGCGGGCTCAGCCGGTCCGCCGCCAGAGTGGGCGCGACGCGGCCGTGCCGCATCTGGAGCAGCACCTTGACCACCTGGGAGAGGCCGGACGCGGCCTCCAGATGGCCGATGTTGGGCTTCACCGAACCGGCCAGGACGGGCGGCAGCCCGGCGAACACCTCGGCCAGCGCCTCCACCTCGGCCGCGTCGGCGACGGCCGCCCCGGCGGCGGCGCACTCGACGTACTGGATGTCGCCCGGCGCGACCCCGGCCCGGTCCAGGGCGGCGCGGATCGACGCGGCGAGCGGCGCGGGCGCGGGCGTCCCGAACCGCCCGCCGCCGCCCCGGTGACCCACCGACGTGCCCTCCACCACGGCGTGGACGGTGTCCCCCGCCGCGCGGGCGGCGGCGGCCGGCCGCAGCAGCAGGGCGCCCGCCCCTTCCCCGGGACACCACCCGGACGCGTCGGCGGAGAACGCCGTGGCGGCGGAGCCGGGTTCGGCGAGGAGACCGGCCCGCGCGAGCAGCGCCAGGTGGGACGGGTGCAGGATCAGGCCGGCCGCGCCGACCACGGCCGCGTCGCACTCGCCGCGCCGCAGGCTCTCCACGGCCAGGTGCAGGGCGGTGAGCGAGGACGAGCAGGACGTGTTCACCGCGAGGCTGGGGCCGTCGAAGCCGAAGACGTGGGAGATCCGGTTCGGGATGTCCGCGCCGAGCGCGGACGCCGTGGCCGGGCCGGTACCGGCCCGCCAGACGTCCTGTCCGGCCTGCTGGTGGTCGTGCCACATCGTCGCGGTGAAGACGCCCACCCGGGGTGCCTCGGCGCGCAGCGAGTCCGGGGTGTGCCCGCTGTGGTCCAGGCAGCGCCAGACCGCCTCCAGCAGGAGCCGCAGTTGCGGGTCCAGACCGGCCGCCTCGGCGGGGGCGATGCGGAACGCCAGGCTCTCGAACCGGTCGACGCCGTCCAGGAAGCCGCCCGTGATCCCCTCGCCCCCGCCGGGGCCGGACGCGAGGGCGGCGGCCCGGCCGGGCGGCGGCGGGCCGGTCGCCCGGCGCCTGCCGTGGAGCAGGTCCCAGTAGGCGTCGAGGTCGTCGGCGCCGGGGAAGCGGCCGTCCATGCCGATCACCGCCACCTCGGCGGCCCCGGCCGTTCCGGCGGAGGCCGTCCCGGCGGTCGCGGCGGGCGCGGTCGCGTACGGCGCGGACTCCGCCGAGGCGTGCCCGGCCGCGCCGCCGAGGAAGGCGTGCAGCAGGACATGCCCGTCGTCCAGCCCGAACCGGTCGCGCAGCCCGTCGAACGCGACCGTCCCGACAGGACACAGCCCGACGCCGCAGGACGCCTGACCGGTCATCAGGAGCTGCCCCATGCCGCCCGCCTCCAGCGTGAGGAACCGTTCGCTCTGCTCCTGGTACAGCGGGGCGATCCCGTGCCGCTGCCCGATCAGGTACAGACCGAACGCGGACCGGTCGAACATCTCGCGGTTGTAGTAGAAGTGCGCGGACCGGTCGATGCCCGGGTCCGGGGTGATCAGCCGCAGCGTGTGCGCGCACGGGTCGTGGTAGTACAGGCCCTCGTCGAGCCCCCGCACCGCGCCCGGCCTGACGTGCAGATAGGTCTGGACGGCGTATGTGTCGCCCGCCGACGGGTACAGCCGCCGGACCCGGCCGTCCACCTCCACCTCGCGGAGCAGCGCCAGCAGCCGTTCCACGGAACCGGCGGGCACGGGACCGGGCAGGTACGCGCGGTGGCTGGCCCGCCAGACAAGCAGACAGATCGGATGAAGGCTTCTGCGTTAAAACAACAAAAAATTGATGATAAATAACGAAGAAGTCCCGACTAACTCCGGGTCATAAGCAGCGTTAATACGGAAGGCGCTAGCCACACTCGGCACAACTATGAGTCAATGGCAACCAGTCGC
>NZ_LN929846.1 GCF_001493375.1 Streptomyces specialis | reverse complement strand
ATGGGAGTAGGGGGGAGGGAGGGCGGGACAGGTTCCACCGGGCGGTGTAGAGGCGGTAGCCGGCCTCCCGGCCCCGTACGGTCTTCGGCTGGCTGGTGTCCAGGCAGTGGGTGGAGATGGCGGCGGCCACGATCTGGTTGTCCAGGCCGGGGTCGCGGCGGCGGCCGCGCAGGACGAGGGCGAGGTGGCGGCGGGCTTCGGCGAGCAGGTGCCGGCGGTGGAAGCGCCCGCCGTCGTTCATCACGAACACCGTCGCGGTGATGGCGGTGGCCGCCAGCGCTGTGTCGACCACGGCGGTGACCCGGGCCCGGATCGCGGTGGCCGCGGCGCGGGCGTGCTCCAGGAGGGAGGTGATGACGCCGGCGGCGACTGCGGAGGTGAGGATCGCGCTCGCCTTCCACCACGCGCGCAGCTGCGCGAGCGGCCGGGCGGTCTGTTTGGGCGGGCGGGTCGTGCGGGCGGCGATCCGGTTCAGCCTGGTCCGGGCCCGCTCGGAGACCACGGGCAGGAACCGCGGCTCGCCGTCGTCGTCGGTGGCGGTGACGTACTCGTGCTCCAGCTCGGTCCGGCAGGCGGTGATCTGGTCGCTGCGCCGGGAGGTCCACCGGATCAGCCCGTGCGGCACCCCGGCGATCTCCATCACCGGCCGGCGCCCCGGGGTGACGGTGCGCGGCTCGGTCGCCAGCCCCAGCTCCTGGCAGACCCCGGCGGCCACGATCTCGTTGTAGAGCGCGGAGGCCGCCACCGTGTTCTCGTGCAGCGCCGTGGTGTGGATCGAGCCCCACGTCCCGTCCAGGCGCTGCCCCTTCACCGACAGCAGCAGATGGTCATGAAGCAACGGCATCCCCGACCGCGCTTCGTAGTGGCGGAAGCGGGCGGCGACCAGACCGCCGGGCGGGCGGACCCGGTAGACGCCGTCCCTGCCGTAGCGGATCACTGCGACCTCGTCCTCGATCCACTCCAGTACCCGTTCGATCGCCCGTTCGTGCGCGGCCCCGGTCACCCGCCCGGTCTCCTCATCCCCCAGCGCCCACAGCAGACAGATCGTCGGCTGCGGCCAGAACACGAAGTCCACCCCGGTGACCGTCACCCGCCGACCCAGGGCGCCGACCGTGAACGCTCCCTTCGGGGAGTCGCCCGCGGCGAGCCGGCCGGCCTCGAACCGGTCCGCAAGCGGTCTTCTCCGGGACGATCAGCACGCGGGTGAAGATGCGGCCGAAGCCTCAGGCGGCGCCGAACCGGGCGTACGGCATCAAGGAGCCGCCCCGGCCGGGAGGTCATCCTCACCGTCCACGGGCTCGAGCGCCTGGCCCGTAACTCCCGTGACAGGTACGGCGATCAGCCGGAAAGCGGGGGTGTGATCCGCGACTGAGCCCGCTCCGGCCGGCCCCACCGGCCACGCGGAGCGCTCAGCCCGCGAGGTCCCGCCCGGGGAAGCGTCCAGCGGCGCATCCGAACCCGGAAAGCGGACCGGGCATCCTGACGTGGGACAACCCCCGGTCAGGTGGTGCTCCCGCGCCCGCCGGCGCCGGCCTGGCCGCTGTCCGGGCCGGCGGACCGGGCCACCGTCACGCGGGGACGCCCAGCGGCGGGTGCTCCAGCACACGGGGCCTGTACTCGACCAACTGGATACGGCCGTCGAAGGTACGGTGCCCGATCATCTCAAGGGCAACGTCCGGATAGCCGTCGTAGATACGTTCCGCGCCCGTGGCCCCGGTGATCACCGGGAACATCACGACCCGGAAGCGGTCGACAAGTCCGGCCCGCAGCAGGGACCGGCACAGGCTGAGGCTCCCGATCGTGCTCAAAAACCCCGGGCCGCCCGACTTCATGGCGCGGACCGCCCCGACGGCGTCGCCGCGGACGAGCATGGAGTTGGCCCACGTCAACGGACCCTCGAGCGAGGAGGAGAACACCACCTTGGACGCCTGCGTGAGTCCGTCCACGGACGCCTCTTCCTCAGGCCTCAACTCGTCCTGCCCGCTCGGAACCCCGCCCGCGGCGAAACCCGACATCAGGCGGTAGGTGTTCGCCCCCATCAGATAGGTGGCCTGAGGCTGCTCGCCCAGCCACGCGAGGTACTCCGGGCCCTCAAGGCCCCAGAACCCCGGCCAGCCCTCTCCCGACGCGTGACCGTCGAGAGAGGTGATGAAGTCGACGAGAAGCTCCGACATGGCGGGTCCTTTCCCTGGGTGTCATCAGCGTGGACCGGCCAGGACCCGCAAACTCATCGGCCGCACCGCCGGGCAACGAGAAAACCCATGCTGCCGCAGCGGTCAGATCCGCGCAGGACCACCCGCGAACCACCCCCGGGCCAACCGGCCACGCTCAGCCGGACCGGGTACAACGCTCAGGGACCAACTGAAACGCTCAGTAACACGATTCAGCAGCCACGCGCCC
>NZ_LN929845.1 GCF_001493375.1 Streptomyces specialis | reverse complement strand
ACCCCGACCACCCCGCCACCTGACCGCCCCGGCCTGCCCGCGCGGCCGGGGCGGTCAGGTGGCGGGGTGGTCGGGGTGGGGGGTTTCGGGTCCGGTTTTCGCGACGACCGTCTCGTCCGGGGTGATCGCGCGTCCGTCGGCGGCGCGGACGTCCAGGGGGCGCAGCGGGTGGCCGTCGCGGCGGTCGAGGAGGCGGGAGTGCGGCTCCCCCGGCTCGAAGCAGTGCTCCTCCCCCCATTGCCGCAGGGCGACGATGACGGGGAACAGGGCCCGGCCCTTGTCGGTGAGCACGTACGCGTGGTGGGCGCCGCCGCCGGGCAGCGGAGCGGTGTCCAGGACTCCGGCGTCGATCAGGGCGCGCAGCCGCGCGGCGAGGATGTTCTTGGCGATGCCGAGGCTGTCGCGGAACTCGCTGAAGCGGCGGCTGCCGTCGAACGCGTCGCGCACGATCAGCAGCGACCACCAGTCGCCGATGGCGTCGACCGAGCGGGCGACGGGGCAGGTGGCGGTGTCGAACCTGGTCCGGGCGACCATCGCGCCCTCCTTCCCGTACATCTGGTTGCGACATGCTACCTCGACGGACTACCGTCCCGGAGGTAGCAAGTTGAAACCATGAGGGGAGCCGTGACGCCCGATGTCCCGTGACCGCCGAGCCACCACGCTGCCGGCCGAGCCGACCGCCGCCGCGGGCACCGCCGCGCCGCCGCGCGGGCTCGTCGTCCTGTTCGCCGTCGCCTGCGGCAGCGCGGTGGCCAACGTCTACTTCGCGCAGCCGCTGCTGGTCACCCTCGGCCAGGAGTTCTCCCTGACTCCCGGCCTGCTCGGCGCGGTCGTCATGGTCACGCAACTCGGCTACGGGCTGGGCCTGTTCCTGCTGGTCCCGCTGGGGGATCTGGTGGATCGGCGCCGTCTGATCACCGTCCAGCTCGCCCTGCTCGCGGCGGCCCTGCTGACCGTGGCACTGGCACCCGCCGCCGCCGTGCTGCTGGCCGGGCTCGGCGCGGTCGGGCTGCTGGCCGTGGTCACCCAGACGATGGTCGCCGCGGCCGCCGCCCTGGCCGCGCCGGACCGGCGCGGGCGTGTCGTCGGAGCCGTGACCAGCGGTGTCGTCATCGGCATCCTGCTGGCGCGTGCCGTGGCGGGGCTGCTGGCCGATCTCGCCGGATGGCGCTCGGTGTATCTGTTCTCGGCCCTGCTGACCGCCGCCGTGGCGTGCGTGCTGCACCGGACGCTGCCCGGCGGCGGGGCGCGGGTACCGGGCATGACGTACGGCGGGCTGCTGCGTTCCACGGTCGCCGTGTTCGCGCGCCATCCCGTGCTGCGGGTGCGTGCCGGGCTGGCGCTGCTGACGTTCGCCGCCTTCAGCACGCTGTGGAGCGGTGTCGTCCAGCCGCTGAGCAGCCCGCCGTGGTCGCTGTCGCACACCGCGATCGGCGCGTTCGGGCTGGTCGGCGCGGCCGGTGCGGTGGCAGCCGCGGCGGCGGGCCGCTGGAGCGATCGCGGTCTGGCGCGGCGCACCACGGGGGCCGCGCTGGTGCTTCTCGCCCTGTCCTGGGTACCGCTGGCCCTCACCGGCCGGTCCCTGTACGCGCTGGGTCTGGGGGCGCTGGCCCTGGACTTCGCCGTCCAGGCCGTGCACGTCACCAACCAGACCGTCGTCCACGCGGTCCGGCCGGACGCCGGGAGCCGGATCATCGGCGGCTACATGGTGTTCTACTCGGCCGGCAGCGCCCTGGGGGCCATCGGTTCGTCAACGGCCTACGCCGCGGCGGGGTGGACCGGCGTGTCCGCGCTGGGCGCCGCGTTCAGCGGTGCCGCGCTGCTCCTGTGGGCGGCGGCACGGCACCGGTCCTGACGTTCCGCTCAGCCGTCGGGCGGCTGGTAGGTGTCCGGCATGGAGCTGTGGTGTTCCACCGGCCGGCCGGTTCCCAGCCGGGCCCACAGCGCGAACACGCCCGCGCCCGCGGTGAGCAGCCCCACCGGGACGAGCACCATCAGCGACCACTCGGGCATGCCGCCTCCCCCACGGGCGTCCGGTTCCCTGCCCGTTCAGGGTAAGTCCCGGCGGCCCGGCGGGGGTTCCCCGGCGGGCCGCCGGGTGCCGGGCACGGAGCGATACGCGGGTGCGGGCGGTCGGGTGGGCGGGCTAGCGTCGCGTGGCATGAGGGATCGGCCGGAGGGTTCCGGGGGGGCGAGGGGGGGTGGGGGGTGGTCCCCGACGTGGCCTGCGGGGTCTGGGGCGCGGGGTTGGGCGCGCGCGGGACTGGTCCGGGCGGGCGTCGGGGGTGG
>NZ_LN929844.1 GCF_001493375.1 Streptomyces specialis | reverse complement strand
ACGAGATACCGATGCCGCTCAACGACTCGGCCAGCGCCCGCGTCTCCGCGCTGCTGGCCGAGTCGTTGAGCGGCATCGGTATCTCGTCGGCGCGCGCCATCACGACGCCGAGCAGCACGCCGCACAGCAGGCCGACGTAGAGGAGGCGGGACCGGGAGGGGCGGGGCTCCGCCTCGTCCACGCTCTCCACGGGCTTCCGGGCGGGCCGCTCGTCGAACAGCGCCGGACCGGCGGCCCACGGGGACTCGTCGGGGTCCAGCGGCACGAGGGCCGGGAGGGCGTCCTCGGGCGGGAGAGCCGGGAACCCGGGGAAGGCGGCCGTCGCCGCCGTCTCCTCGGCCGATGCCGGGGCCGAGGGGGATGCCTCACCGTTGCGGTTGTCTTCCATGACTCCCGATCCACATTGTGACGGACCCGTGGGGTGACGAACACCTTAGCGCCACAAGGAGATTCCGGCGCCACCCGGTACGGGAGCAACTGCCGGGACGCCCGGGACACGGAACGCGGGCGCCGCCCCCGGCCCGCGCCGGGAGGAGGCGCGCCCGCTTTCCGGACGGAGCCTGCCGGGCCGAAGGCGCCCTTCAGCGATCACTCCCGAGCTTCTACTCTGGGCTGTCGGGTCTGGATCGTTGCCTCACCCTGCCGACAGGAGGGTTCCGTGTCCGATGCCGGGCGGCGCAAGAGGCGGGCCGTGCTGGCCGTGACCTGCCTCGGGCAGTTCATGGTGCTGCTGGACAACACCATCGTCATGACCGCGCTCCCGGACATGCAGCGGGATCTCTCCGCCTCGCTGACGGGGCTTCAGTGGATTGTCGACTCCTACGTCCTGGTGCTCGCCGTGCTGCTGCTGACCGGCGGGGCGATCGGCGACCGCTACGGCAGGAAGCGGCTGTTCCTGACCGGCCTCGCCGTGTTCACCTGCGCCTCCGTGCTGTGCGGGCTGGCCGGAGGCACCGGCACGCTGATCGCCGCGCGCGCCCTCCAGGGCGCCGGGGCCGCCGCGCTCAGCCCGGGCAGCCTCTCCCTGCTCGTCTCCGCCTACACCGAGCCGCGCGAGCGGGCACGCGCGATCGGGCTGTGGGCGGGCATCAGCGGTCTGGGCCTGACCGCCGGGCCGCTCCTCGGCGGAGTGCTGGTCGACGCCTTCGGCTGGCAGGCGGTCTTCCTGGTGAACCTCCCGGTGGGTCTCCTCACGCTGATCCTCGGACTGCGGGTGCTGGACGAGTCGCGCGCCGTCCGCCGACGCGATCTGGACCTGCCCGGCGTGCTCCTGGCCACGGCCGGTGTGGGCGCCCTGACCTTCGGCCTGATCAACGCCGGCGACGCCGGCTGGGCCTCCGGCACGACGCGGGCCTGCCTGGCGGCGGCAGCGGTGCTGCTGGTCGCGTTCGTGATCACGCAGGCGCGGTCGCGGGACCCGATGCTGCCGCTCGGGCTCTTCCGGGAGCGGCTCTTCACCGTCTCGCACGGGGCGATCCTCGGCATCGGCTTCGGTCTGCTCGGCACCACCTTCTTCCTCTCGCAGTTCTTCCAACTGGTGCAGGGCTGCTCGGCGTTCGACGCGGGGCTGCGGACGCTGCCCACCTCGGCCGGAATCCTGCTGTGCGGCCCGGCGGCCGGGCGCCTCGCCGCCCGCTTCGGCTTCCGGCTGCCGGTGGCCACCGGCCTGCTGTGCGCCGGGGCCGGCCTCGTCGCCCTCGCCGCCGTGCAGGCCGACAGCCCGTACGGCACCGTCTGGTGGCGGCTGGCCCTGCTCGGCGTCGGCTTCGGGCTGGCGCTGTCGCCGCTCACCGCCGCGGCCGTCGCGTCCGTGCCCCCGGACCGCAGCGGCCTGGCCTCCGGCACCAGCAACACCGGCCGCCAGCTCGGAGCGGTGTTCGGCGTCGCCGCGCTGGGCGCCCTCGTCCACGCCCGTCAGGCCGACGGCATCGCGGACCGGCTGGACGACATGAACCTGTCCGCCGAGGCCAGGGCCGCCGCCACCGACGCCCTCTCCACCGGCGGCGGACTCGCGCCCGCCGACCCCGTCCCCGGCCTGTCCGCCGCGGCTCAGCGTCTCGTCGTCGGCGAGGCGTTCACCGACGCGCTGAACGCGGCCTTCCTCACGGCGGGCGTCACGATGCTGGGCCTCGCCGCCCTGACCGCGGTGGGCCTCACCCGCTCCGCGCGCAACATCCTGCTCAGCAGATCGAGAGGGCGGCGTGTGTGGCAAGGGGGAGGCGCGCGCTAGAAGACAAGTCAATAAAGAAGAAAGATAGAAAGGAGAGCCAACTGACGCAGACGTGGAGCCAGTACTGTGTAGAGAACGTCAGAAA
>NZ_LN929843.1 GCF_001493375.1 Streptomyces specialis | reverse complement strand
CAGTACGCGTCGCGCGCCGACCTGGCCTCCAAGGACCAGCAGATCGCCACCGCCGAGCAGCTCCTGGCCATGCAGGGCCCGCGCACCGCACACCGGCCAGGCGCCCGGGCCCTGCATGGCCAGGAGCTGCTCGGCGGTGGCGATCTGCTGGTCCTTGGAGGCCAGGTCGGCGCGCGACGCGTACTGCGTGCCGCCGGCCGCCTCCCAGCTCGACTGGGAGAACTGGAGGCCGCCGTAGTAGCCGTTGCCGGTGTTGATGGCCCAGTCGCCGCCGGACTCGCACTGGGCGACGGCGTCCCACGTGTCGACGGAGGCGGCGGAGGCGCCGGAGGCGCCCAGCAGCGGGATGGCGACCGCGGCGGCGCCGGTGACGGTGGCCGCGGCGGCGAAGCGGGTCGGTTTGGACGGACGACGATGACGGCCCTTGCCCGTGAACAGCATGACGATCCTTCTCACCGACGCCTGCGAGGTGAGCTGTCGGGTTCGGGTCTGGTGAGTTGCCCGGCCCCGGGACGGTGGCGGCGTCCCCGGGCTTCACCCCAAGCCGTTCCGGACGGGTCGTCCGGCCCGGCATCCGCGGCCCGGCGTCGGTGTGCCGGGTGCGGCCTTGGGTCCCCCGCTCCTGCCTGCGGTGGTGCGCGATGGTGGTCCCCGGGGCCGGCGGCAGGATTCGGCGTTACGGCTCCGGTGCCCGGCGAGGCGTCGGGCGGAGGGACACTAAACACAGGCTCGCTAACGATTCAAGAACGAAGAAGATCATCGGCGTGGCGGGGGTTGACGCACGAAGAGTCGGATTTGCCCAGGTCAGCGGGGGCGGCGAAACGGTAGAAGAGTCCGATTTCACCGAAGTCCAGAGAGACGATGGTCACATTTTCTGAATCGTAAAGTCGCACAGGTGAACCGGCGCCTAACGGGGCGTGAGGGCCAAGTCCAGTTCCCGGCCCGGGGTTAGACGGCCCGGATCATCACCTATGACCGTTTTGTTCGCCGTGTAGGGGGCGGGTCAGTCACCGGACACGCCGGACTCGACCGCAATGGCGGACAACGCGTCCCCCGGCCGCACCCCGCACCGGCCCACGCACCGCCCGGCCGCGACACCGGACCCGGCCGCCTCCGTCCCGCCCCTGTCCCGGCGTCCGCTCCCCCGGGCCGGGCTCGCCCCGGTGCCCGGCCACCGACCGTCCCGCCGACGGACTCCTCCCCGGCCGGAGGCTTCCCGGCATCCCCGGTCCCCGGCGGCTCCGCCGCGTCCCGCTCGGCGCGGAACTCCGCCCACAGCCCGGACAGCGGCGCGCACCCCGGCCGACCCTGCTGCCCTCGGTCCGCCGCAGCGGCCGTTGCCGTGGTTCGCCGTCCGGTCCCCGCCGCTCTCGCACTCGGCGGCCCGGCCCCACGCGGCGCCGGTCACCCGGTCCCACCGGCACGACACGTTCACCACCGTGGTGACGAACCGTCACCTTCCGGCGTGAACGCGACCGGCAGCGTCCGCAGACCCCGCATGATCAGCCCGCCCCGCCACCGCAGCTCTCCCGGCTCGACCGCCAGCCGCACATCCGGCAACCGCCGCAACACCGTCGCCAGCGCCGTCCGCGCCTCCAGCCGCGCCAACGGCGCGCCCAGGCAGTAGTGAATGCCGTGCCCGTACCCCAGATGCGGATTGTCCGCCCGCCCCAGATCCAGCACGTCCGGCGCCGCGAACCGCGCCGGATCACGGTCCGCCGCCGCCAGCACCACCAGCACCGGATCCCCGCGCTCCACCCGCGCCCCGCCCAGCGTCAACGGCTCCGACGCGAACCGCCACGTCGCCAGCTCCACCGGCCCGTCGTACCGCAGCAACTCCTCGACCGCCGTACCCAGCAGCGCCTCGTCCCCCGCCACCACCGCGTCCCGCAGCCGCGCCAGCTCCGCCGGATTCCGCAACAACGCCAGCATGCCGTTGCCGATCAGATTCACCGTCGTCTCGAACCCCGCGAAAAGAAGGATGAACGCCATCGACGCGGCCTCGTCCTCCGACAACTGCTCCCCCTGATCCGACGCCCGGATCAGCCCCGAAATCAAGTCGTCCCCCAGCTCACCCCGCTTGCGGTGGATCAACTCCCCCAGATACCCGCGCATCCGCCGCACCGCGCGCCCCACCCCGCCGCGCCACCTGTCTCTTATACACATCTGACGCCGCCGACGACGAGGATAGTGTAAACCTCGGGGGACGCCGCATTTGTTAATAAACTAGATCACCAGGAGAAAGCACGTAGTGTGCATGAATAGAAGAAGATGACAA
>NZ_LN929842.1 GCF_001493375.1 Streptomyces specialis | reverse complement strand
CCTCCCGGCCCAGCGGGACCGGCCTCGGCCCCACCCTCGCGGAGGCCGGTCCCGCTGGGCCGGGAGGGGGTGGGCGCGAGCAGCTCCTGCGCGGTCCGCACCAGCCGCAGCGCCTCGGGTCTGCCCCACAGCAGGGCGCGGGCGCGCAGCCCGGCCAGTGCCTCCGGGAGCCGTTCCTCCCCGCCGGGCAGCAGGGCGGCGAGCACCGGGTACGGGCAGGGCTGCGGCGCGATGGCCAGGGCTTCGGCGACCTGGAGGGTGAACGTGTCGAGCCGGTCCACGGCCCGCAGCACCGAGGCCCTCGTCCCGGCGCGGGTGGCGAGCTGGGACACGTCGCCCGGCAGCGGCGACAGCAGGTCGGCCCGGGTGCGGAGCAGCCCGGCCAGCTCGGCGTCGGAACGCGAGCGCAGCTCGTCGGCGAGGGTACGGGGACCGGTGCTGGTCATCCGGTCAACGGTAGCGGTACCGAGGTGCCGTCCGCACGGGACGGGCGGACGGCACCGGGGGCGCCCGGCGTTGCGGCCCCCTCGGGTGGGGGGCAACCCTGCACCGGGGCAACTGTGCGAAAGGGGGGTGTGCGCGAGTGGACTCGGAGGGTGAGGGAGCGGCAGACTCGGGGACCAGCCGACGGAAGGACCGATCAGACGATGCCGCCGAGGGAGTCTCCGACCGCCCGACAGGCGCGCCTGGGCGCGGAATTGCGCAAACTGCGCGAGCGGGCGGGGAGAACGGCCAGGGAGGCCGCGGCCATGCTCGGCACCGACCAGGGCAAGATCAGCCACATAGAGTCGGGGCGGATCGGCGTCAGCGAGGAGCGCATCCGGAAGCTCGCCACCTTCTATTCCTGCTCCGACCAGGCCCTCCTGGACGCCCTGTGCGCCATCGCGAAGGAGCACCGGGGGCAGTTCTGGTGGGACGAGTACCGTGGCATTCTTGCGCCCGGGTTTCTCGATGTCGCGGAGATGGAATACCACGCCCTCTCGTTGCAGTTCGTCCATACCGTTTCCGTCCCGGGGCTCTTCCAGACCGAGGACTACGCGCGGGCGCTGTTCCGCGGCGTCTTCCCCGATCTGCCCCCCGCGGAGATCGAGGCCCGCACCGAGCTGCGGATGCGGCGGAAGATCGTGCTGGAACGGGACGAGCCGCCGCCGCTGGACGCGTACATCCACGAGGCGGCGCTGCGGATGCGCTTCGGCGGCCGGAGGGTCGTGCGGGCCCAGCTCGAACACCTGATGACGCTGGGCGACCGGTCGCACGTGACGGTGCGGGTCATCCCGTTCACCAACGAGGACTTCTTCGAGGCGACCCAGCCCGTCACCTACGCCACCGGGCCGGTGCCGCAGCTCGACACCGTGCAGGTCGACACCCCCAGGGGCGGCGGGTTCCTCGACTCGGACGCCGAACTGGCCGGCTACCGGGTCTTCTTCAGCCGCGCCGGGAAGGTCACGCTGAACGCGGAGGAGTCCCGGCAGCTCATCTACCACATCGCGCGGGAGCTGTGAGCCGGCCCCGGCCCCGCCGCCGGGGCCGGGGGCGTGTCAGGAGGCGTCGGCCGGCGGCCGGTGACGGCGGGCCCGGTGGAACAGGAACGCCGCGCTGGCCACCGCGGCGGCGCGCAGCAGCCACGGGAAGTGGTCGGCGAACGCCTCCTGGGCGTCGCCCTCGGCCAGCTCCGCGCCCCAGTAGCCGCCGGCGCGGCCGAGGAGCCAGAGCGTGTAGGCCCCGGCGACCAGAGCCGGCATCCCGAACGTCGCCCACTGCGCCTGGCGGCGGCTGAGCCGCGGTGACCAGTACGCCGCGGCCCAGCCCAGGAGGAGCAGCCCCACCGAGCCCACGACCGTGCCGGCCAGCAGCAGGGCCACGCCGATCAGCTCGACCGGGCCGCCCACGCGCCGGCCGCTGAGCGCCGCCCTGGCCAGCCGCCGCCCGCGCGAAGGGCCCTTCTCGACCACGGGCGCGAGCGCCGCGCCGCGCCTGGCGGCGGGCCCGGAGGCGTCACCGCCGTCGTGCTCCGCGCCTTCGGTCCCTTCAGTCCCCTCGGCCCCTTCGGCCGCTCCGTCGCCCGGCTGTTCGTCTCCGGTCCCCGGCCCGTCCTTGACCGGCGGCCGGAACAGGTCGGGGTTGTCGATACCGCCCCGGAACGCGCCGATCTGCCCGTCCGGCCAGAACCCCTCCGGCCGCCCGAACCATCCGCCGCCCGGCCCGGACGGCACCTCCGGCGCGGGAGGCGCCGGGGCGGCCGGGGCAGGGGCGGGCGCGGGCGCCGGGCCCCCGCCCCGGGCGCCCGGGGGGTCTTATACACATCCCCCAGCCCACGGGAACAGGGGGAAACCCGGGTGG
>NZ_LN929841.1 GCF_001493375.1 Streptomyces specialis | reverse complement strand
TAGCCTCCACGCCGGCGACACGCACTCTCGCCCCGTGCCGCTTGGCCGGCGGCGTCAGAGTGGAACAAGAGCCGGGGCGACGGGCGGCCCGGTGACGACGAGCCGTCCGGTTCCTCGTCGCCGGACGCGGACCGGAGCCCCGAACCGGCCGGGGACGAGCACGGCGACCCCGGCGGGGCGGCCGAGCCCGCGCCCGAACCGGAGCCCGCCGCCAGCGTCAGCGCGTCCGGCGACGGCGGCGGTGCCGGGGAGGACGCGCCGCGTCCGCTGCCCGAGCCGGAGACCGAGCCCCAGCCCGAGCCGGAGCCGGAGCCGCCCACCGAGGAACCGGCGGCCCCGACCCCGTCGGAGCCCGCCGCCGAGGGGGAGGGCTGACGCCGTTTGCGCCTCGGGGCGCTCCGTGCGTATGCTTGTAGATCGTTTGATCCCACTTGCCCGGCGCCCCGAAGCAGCGCGCCGTGTGGCGCGTTCCTCGTCTAGCCGTGGCTGACCGCATCCAGGCGGTCCAGAGCACCTACGGAGCTAAGGCGCGTGCCGACACCAAGACTCCGGAAGGTTCTCACCACGCATGTCCGTCACGACGGTTGAAGCACTTCTCCCCCTCGACGACGAGCCCACCACCACCTTCGCCGACCTCGGTCTGCCGCAGAACGTGGTGCGCAAGCTCGCCGAGAACGGCGTCACCACTCCGTTCCCCATCCAGGCCGCCACCATCCCCGACGCGCTCGCCGGGATGGACATCCTCGGCCGCGGCCGTACCGGCTCCGGCAAGACCCTGAGCTTCGGCCTGCCCCTGCTGGCCCGGCTCGCCGGCCGCCGCACCACCCCCAAGCGCCCGCGCGCCATCATCCTGACCCCGACCCGCGAGCTGGCCATGCAGGTCTCCGACGCCCTGGAGCCGTACGGCGATGTGATGGGGCTGCGGCTGAAGGTCGTCTGCGGCGGCACCTCCATGGGCAACCAGATCTACGCCCTGGAGCGCGGTGTCGACATCCTCGTCGCCACCCCCGGCCGTCTGCGCGACCTCATCGGCCGCCGGGCGTGCTCGCTCGACGAGGTCGAGGTCGCCGTCCTTGACGAGGCCGACCAGATGGCCGACCTGGGCTTCCTGCCCGAGGTCACCGAGCTGCTGGACCAGGTCCCGCCGGGCGGCCAGCGGATGCTGTTCTCGGCGACGCTGGAGCGCGAGATCGACACGCTCGTGAAGCGTTACCTGGTGGACCCGGTCAGCCACGAGGTCGACGCCGCCCAGGGCGCGGTCACCACGATGACGCACCACGTGCTGATCGTGAAGCCGCGCGACAAGGCGCCGCTGACGGCCGCCATCGCCGCCCGTCAGGGCACGCGCGCGATCGTCTTCGTCCGCACCCAGCTCGGCGCCGACCGCGTCGCCGCGCAGTTGCGCGAGGCGGGCGTCCGGGCGGACGCGCTGCACGGCGGGATGACGCAGGGCGCCCGGACGCGCACCCTGTCGGAGTTCAAGGACGGCCGCGTCGCCGTCCTGGTCGCCACCGACGTCGCCGCGCGCGGCATCCACGTGGACAACGTGGACATCGTGCTGAACGTGGACCCGGCCGCCGACCACAAGGACTACCTGCACCGTTCCGGCCGCACCGCGCGCGCCGGGCGCTCCGGCACGGTCGTGTCGCTGGCGCTGCCGCACCAGCGGCGGACGATCTTCCGGCTGATGGAGGACGCGGGCGTGGACGCCTCGCGCCACATCATCGGCCGGGGCGACCTGTTCGACGAGGAGATCGCCCAGGTGATCGGCGCCCGGTCGCTGACCGAGGTCCAGGCCGAGGCGGCGATGGGCGCGGTGCGTCACGCCGAGGGCGAGGTGGCCCGGCTCACGCGTGAGCTGGAGCGGGCCGCGGCGCGTGCGGAGGAGCTGCGCGAGGAGGCCGAGCGGCTGACCGCGCGCGCGGCGCGTGAGCGTGGCGACGACCCGGCCGAGGCGATCGCCGCGGCGGCCGAGGCGCGGCAGCTCGCGCTGGCCGAGGACGAGCGCGAGGCGCGGCGGGCCGAGAAGGCCGCGGAGCGTGCCGAGGCGGCCCGGCAGGAGCGGGACGACCGCGGCGGCGACCGGGGCGGTTTCCGCGACCGCGACCGCCGGCCGGGCGGCGGCTTCCGCCGTGACGACCGCCGTGACGACCGGCGTGATGACCGTCGCACCGGCGGTGGCTCGTCGTTCCGCCGGGACGACCGCCGCGCCCCGGCCGGGGGCGGCTCGTCGTTCCGCCGTGACGACCGGCGTGACGAACGCCGCGGCGACCCGCGCCCGAGCGGCGGGTTCCCCCCCCGCGGCCCCCCCGCGGCCCACGGGCTTGCCCCCCCCACCGCCCACCCCCCCCGGGCCGCGCGCGGGT
>NZ_LN929840.1 GCF_001493375.1 Streptomyces specialis | reverse complement strand
GTGGCGTGAGTGGGTCGAACGAATGCGTGTGCCGGTAGGGCTGCCGGGCTACCAGTGGGCGGGTCTACGTTGTGTTTGTGAGTGAAGCGGCGCCCCCGGAGTGCTACACTATCCTCTTCGTCGGCAGCGTCAGAGGTGTATAAGAGCCAGTCCCCGTACCGCCGCAATCCCTACGACGACTTCGGCGGCATCGTCGGCCGGACGTTCGCCGAGTCGGAGGCCGCCTGGCCCGAGCGGCGCCGCCCCGGCGCGGGCGCGCCGAACATCGTCGTCGTGCTGGTGGACGACATGGGGTACAGCGACATCGGCCCGTTCGGCGCGGAGATACCGACGCCGGTCCTGGACCGGCTGGCCGAGCGCGGTGTGCGGCTGACCAACTACCACACCATGCCGCTGTGTTCCCCCGCCCGGGCCGCGCTGCTGACCGGGCTGAACCCGCACCGCGTGGGCTACTCGTTCGTCGCCAACGCCGATCCCGGCTTCCCCGGTTACGGCATGGAGATCGCCGACGACATCCCCACCCTCGCGCAGACCCTGCACGACGCGGGCTACGCCACCTACGCCGTCGGCAAGTGGCACCTCACGCGCGACTCCGCGTCCAACGCCGCCGACGACCGGAGCAACTGGCCGCTGCGCAAGGGCTTCGACCGGTACTACGGCGTGCTGGAGGGCCTCACCAGCCTCTTGCACCCGCATCAACTCGTGCGGGACAACAGCCCGCTGGACATCGACGCGTTCCCCGAGGGCTACTACTACACCGACGACATCACCGACGAGGCCATCGCGATGGTGCGGTCGCTGCGGGCCCACGACGCCGACAAGCCGTTCTTCCTCTACCTCGCGCACAACGCCGTCCACGGCCCGCTCCAGGCCAAGCCGGAGGACATCGCGCGCCACCGGGGCCGGTACGACGAGGGCTGGGACCGGCTGCGCGAGACCCGGTTCGCCCGGCAGATCGCCGACGGCCTCTTCCCGCCCGGCACCCCGCTGCCGCCCCGCAACCACGAGGCGGGCCACGAGGTCGGCCCCTGGGACGCGCTGACGCCGGAGGAACAGCGCCTGTACGCCCGGTACATGGAGGTCTACGCGGCGATGGTCGACAACATCGACCAGAACCTCGGCCGGCTCCTCGACACCCTCGAAGCGCTCGGCGATCTGGACAACACCATCGTCGTGTTCACGTCCGACAACGGCGGCACCGGAGAGGGCGGCCCCGAGGGCACCCGCAGCTACTTCAGCCGCTTCGTCCAGCACCCCGGGCTGCCGGACGACTGGGACCCCGACGTGGACCGCGACCCGGAGCTGATCGGCGGCCCGCGCACCCTCGTGCACTACCCGCGCGGCTGGGGCATGGCGTCCAACACCCCGTTCCGCCTCTACAAGGGCCAGACGTACGCGGGGGGCGTGCGCGTCCCGTTCGTGCTGTCCTGGCCGGCGGGCGGGCTGCCGGACGGGCTGCGCGACCAGTACCAGTACGTCACGGACATCGCGCCGACGCTGCTGGAGCTGGCGGGCGTCGAACGTCCCCGGATGCTGCGCGGCGGGCCCGTGCAGGAGCTGGACGGCGTCAGCTTCGTGCCGGTGCTGGCCGATCCGGCGGCGGACTCGGCGCACGTCGAGCAGTACTGCGAGATGTCGGGCAACCGCAGCTACTACCGCGACGGCTGGAAGCTGGTGACCCAGCACCGGCGGGGCGACGACTACGACGACGACGAGTGGGCGCTGTTCGACATCCGGCGCGACCCGACCGAGACGACCGACCTCGCCGCCGACCACCCCGACGTCGTCAAGGAGCTGGCGGCGGCGTGGGAGGCGGCGGCGTGGCGGGACGGCGTGTTCCCGCTGCCGGACACCAGCGGCGCCCTGGCGCTGCGTTCCCCGGACGAGGAGCGGCTGCGCCGCCCGGTGACGCTGCTGCCCGGCACCCCGGAGCTGGAGCGGTACCGTTCCTCGCGGCTGATCTCCTTCCGGTCCTTCGCCATCACCGTGCGCCTGCGCCGGCACGGCCCCGGCGACGCGGGCGTGCTGGTCTCGCACGGCGACCAGGGCGGCGGGTACAGCCTGTACGTGGAGGACGGGCGGCTGTGGTTCGCGTACAACGAGTACGGCGTGCTGCACGAGACGGACGCCGGTCCGCTGCCGGCCGGGGAGCACACCGTGGAGGTCGTGGCCACCGCCCTGCCGGGCATCCGCTGGGCGTTCACGGTGGCGGTGGACGGCACCGCGACGGCCACCGGCCCGGCGGTGCACCAGCTCATCGGGATGGCGCCGTTCCAGGGCATCAGCGTGGGCGTGGACCGTAAGTCCCCCGTGTCGTGGCCGCTGTTCGAGCGGCACGGCACGTTCCGGTACACGGGCGGGCTCACCTCCGTGACCTACACCCCGGGCGCGCCCGCGCCGTACGACCCGGAGACGGTGGCCCGGACGCTGCGGGAGGCCGCGGCGGCCTTCGAGTAGCCGGGGCCTGACGGACGCGAAGGCGGCGCCCGGCCGGTGGGCCGGGCGCCGCCTTCGCGTCCGACGCTGGCGGCGCAGACGAGGGTGCAGG
>NZ_LN929839.1 GCF_001493375.1 Streptomyces specialis | reverse complement strand
CCCGCGGACGCGAGCGAGGGCGTGGGCGACGGGGGCAGCGACGCGGCGGCGGGGGAACGCGGCGGGGCGAGCGAGTCGTCGGACTGGCTTTCGAGCTGACGGAGCTGGCTCTCCAGGTACGACTTCAGACGGGTGCGGTACTCGCGCTCGAAGCCGCGCAGGTCCTCGACCTTGCGCTCCAGCGTGGCGCGGGCGGACTCCAGCGAGCCCATCGCCACCCGGTGCTTCTCCTGCGCGTCCCGCTCCAGGGCGTCGGCCTTGGCACGGGCGTCCCGCTCCAGACCCTCGGCGCGGCTGCGGGCCTCACCGACGATCTTGTTGGCCTCGGAACGCGCCTCGGCGATGGCCTGGTCGGCCGTCTGCTGGGCGAGCGAGAGAACGCGCGCGGCGCTCTCGTTGCCGCCGACCGGCTGCGGCTGCATCTGCTGCTGCATCTGCTGCTGGGGCATCTGCTGCTGCATCTGGCCGGGGCCGCCCATACCGGGGCCCATACCGGGCAGACCCTGCCCGCCGTGGGTGCCCATCGGCACCGGCGCGCCCGGGTGTCCCTGCGGGCCGGGGCCCATCGGGCCGCCGTGACCCATCGGGCCGGGGCCGCCGGGGTGTCCCTGCGGGCCGCCGGGACCGGCGGGGAGCTGGGGCGGGCCGCCCATCTGCTGCTGTTGCTGGGGACCGCCCATCTGCTGCTGGGGGCCTGGGCCGGGTATGGCCGACATGGGACCGCCCGGCCGCTCCTGCGGCTCGGGCTTTCGCATGTTCTGTTGATTCTGGGCGGCTGCCCGGGTGGCCGCGGCCAGCTTGGCGCGCAGGTCCTCGTTCTCCCTGAGCAGCCGGGTCAGCTCTGCCTCGACCTCGTCGAGGAAGGCATCGACCTCGTCCTCGTCATAGCCTTCACGCAGACGGACGGTCGTGAACTGCTTGTTCCGCACGTCCTCGGGGGTCAGCGGCATCTCTTCACCTCAACGTAAATCGTCGGCATATCGGCAGACCGTACTCGTTCACAGCCTGGCCACGACGTTGATCAGGATGTAGACGATGATCATCAGTACGAAGAAGGACAGATCAAGCGCCACACCCCCGAAGCGCAGGGGAGGGATCGCCTTCCGCAGCGCCTTCAGTGGCGGATCGGTGACAGTGTAGGGGGCTTCAAGCGCGACCACCATCGCCTTGCCGGGGTTCCAAGCCCGGGCGAACATGAACACATAGTCCATCACCAGCCGGAAGAGCAGCAAGCCGAGCAGACAGTACAAGGCAACCAGGATCACCTGTTGAACGATGCCCATCCTGCCTGTCCCTCTCCCCTTGCCTCATGAGTCCGGCCGGTGCGCCGGAGCTCCCTGTACTCCACCGGTCAGCGCTGCCTGTCGTCAGCTCTGGTTGAAGAACCCGCCCTCGGCGATCCGGGCCTTGTCCTCCGCCGTTACATCGACGTTAGCAGGCGACAGCAGGAACACCTTCTGTGTCACGCGCTCGATGCTGCCATGAAGACCGAAGACGAGACCAGCCGCAAAGTCGACAAGTCGCTTCGCGTCCGTGTCGTCCATCTCGGTCAGATTCATGATCACCGGCGTGCCCTCGCGGAAGTGTTCCCCGATGGTACGGGCCTCGTTATAGGTCCGCGGATGGAGCGTCGTGATGCGGTACGGCTCCCTCTCGGACACGACCTTGGGCATGATCACCGGTGCGCTCTTCTCCACGTTGTGGCGGTCGGATGTGATGGAAGACACGGGAGCGATCCGCCCGGGTCGTCTGCTCTCCGTGAGGAGCGGAGCGGGGGTGGGCTCCGTTTCCCGCTGGGCCGGGGGGTGGACCACCCGGACCGGCTCCTCGGGCCGCTCCCGGGGCGGTGGCTCGTGCGCCGGCTGCCGCCGCGGTCGCTCGGGCTCCGGCTCCGGCTCGAACTCGTCGTCGGGGCCGTACCCCGGCCGGTCATAGCCGTCGTCCTCCACGAGGCCGAGGTAGACCGCCATCTTGCGCATAGCGCCAGCCATCGACTGCGTCCTCCGCTCTGTGGTGGATCGGCTCCGCCCTCCCGGCGGTGTGGATCCACGTAATCTGCCCGAAATTTCCGGGATTCACCATATTTTCGACTGTGGTCTCTCGCGTGGCGACGTTACCCGAGGGCGGCGCGGACTCCGAGTCCCGCGCTGCCGACGCGTACGTGTGTCGCCCCGGCCACGATCGCCGCCTCCAAGTCCCCGCTCATTCCCGCCGAGACCATGGTCGCAGCCGGATCGATCGTGCGCAGGTTCCTGGAGATTTCCATCAAACGCTCGAACGCCGCCCCGGGGTTCCCGGCGTGGACACCCGTGAGCGGCGCGACCGTCATCACGCCGGCCAGCCGCAGGCCGGGCGCCGAGGCCACCGCCCGCGCCACCCCGCCTATGCCGGCTCGCGCGGTGCCGCCCCTGTCCCTTATCCCCATTCCTTGCCGCTGCCGATGTGGATCGCTGACATCCGCCGTGCCCCCGCTGCTCCTCGGTTTATCGGTTTTGACTCTCTCCCACTTGCTTCTGCCCTATTATTGTCTTTTTACGCTATTACCTCTT
>NZ_LN929838.1:174221-332072 GCF_001493375.1 Streptomyces specialis | reverse complement strand
CGCGGCTATGTTGCCTATCTGTCGACCCTATTGTTGTGTAGCAGTGTGACGGCCAACGCTATGTCATCTAACCTGTTCGCCGGCAGCGTCAGCTGTGTATAAGAGACGGTCACCGCTCTCGTCGTCGTCCGGGAGGACGGTGGCGAGGACGGCGGCGAGGGCGATCACCGAGGCGGCGAGGAACCCCAGGGCGACCGCGAGCGGTCCGCGCCCGCGCGGTGGCCGCGCCCGCGGGGCGGGCGGAGGATACGCGGGCGGATACGGCGTCGGCTGTCCGTCGGGTCCGGGCGTCCAGTCCGTCATCGTAGGGTTCCCTCCTCGGCACCGCTGGGCGGAGCAGCGTACCGGAGGCGCCGAATCCCGTGGGACGGAAGGCCGTTGACGGGAGTCCCGCCAACCCTTGCCGGTACGTGGCCGCATCGGATACGTTCATGTATCGAACTTGCTCCCGAGGACGGCGAGGGACCATGCCCCCGGATCACGCCCCGGCCAGACGGGTGACGACGCGGCGGGTGCGGACGCGGCAGCGGCTGCTCGACGCGGCGCTGGAGGTCTTCGCCGAGGAGGGCTTCGGCCGTTCCACGGTGGAGCAGGTCTGCGAGCGCGCGGGCTTCACCCGGGGCGCCTTCTACTCGAACTTCACGTCGCTGGACGAGCTGTTCCTCGCCATGTGGGAGCGGCGCTCGGCGCGGATGCTCGACGATCTGCGGGCGGCGCTGGACGGCATGCCGGAGGCGGCGCCGGAGGAGGCGCTGCGGGCCGCGCTGACCGCCATCCCGGTGGACGAGGCGTGGTACAGGGTGACGGCCGAGTTCACCGCGCACGCGTTGCGCAACCCGTCCCTGCGCCGTGTGATGGTGGCGCGGGAGCAGGCCATCCAGGACACGGTGCTGCCGATCGTGATCCGGGCGCTGGGCCGGGCCGGGCGGCGGGTCCCGGACGAGGCGGCGCTCGGGCAGGCGCTGGTCGCCGTGCACGACGGCACGTCCACGCAAGTCCTGATGGAGCCGGGGAACGCCACGGCGCTCCACCGGCGCGAGGCCCTGTTCCGGCATGTCCTCGACAGCTACAGCGCACCCGTCGGCGGGACCGGGGACGAGCCCGGGGAAGTGGAGGAGGAGGCGCGGTGAGCGAGCAGGCCGATGTCATCGTCGTGGGAGCCGGACTGGCCGGTCTGGTCGCGACCTACGAGCTGACCCGCGCGGGCCGCCGGGTGATCGTGGTGGACCAGGAGAACGAGGCCAACCTCGGCGGCCAGGCGTTCTGGTCGCTCGGCGGCCTGTTCCTGGTGAACAGCCCGGAGCAGCGGCGCATGGGCATCAAGGACTCCCACGACCTCGCGCTCGCGGACTGGCTCGCCTCGGCCGGTTTCGACCGCGACCGCGAGGACCACTGGCCCCGGCGCTGGGCCGAGGCGTACGTGGACTTCGCGGCGGGGGAGAAGCGGCGCTATCTGTACGGCCTGGGCCTGCGGGTGACGCCGATGGTCGGCTGGGCCGAGCGGGGCGCGGGCACCGCGACCGGGCACGGGAACTCGGTGCCGCGCTTCCACCTCACCTGGGGCACCGGCCCCGAGGTGGTGCGGGTCTTCCGCGAGCCGGTGCTGGCCGCCGCCGCGCGCGGGCTGGTCACCTTCCGGTTCCGGCACCGGGTGGACGCGCTGATCACCGAGGGCGGGGCCGCCGTCGGGGTGCGCGGCACGGTGCTGGAGCCCTCGGGCCGGCCGCGCGGGGTGGCGTCGTCGCGCGCGGCGGCGGGCGGGTTCGAGCTGCGCGCGCAGGCCGTCGTCGTCACCTCCGGCGGTATCGGCGGCGACCAGGAGCTGGTGCGGCGGAACTGGCCGGCCGAGCGCCTCGGGCCGCCGCCCGCGTCGATGATCACCGGCGTGCCCGCGTACGTCGACGGGCGGATGCTGGGCATCGCCGAGGACGCCGGAGCCTCGATCGTCAACCGCGACCGGATGTGGCACTACACCGAGGGCGTCCGGAACTGGGACCCGGTCTGGCCCGACCACGCGATCCGCATCATCCCCGGCCCGTCGTCACTGTGGCTGGACGCCACCGGGCGGCGGCTGCCCGCGCCGCTGTTCCCGGGGCACGACACCCTCGGCACGCTGCGGCACATCCTGTCCACCGGCCACGATTACACGTGGTTCGTCCTGACCCGGTCGATCGTGGAGAAGGAGTTCGCCCTCTCCGGCTCCGAGCAGAACCCGGACATCACCGGAAAGGACCTCAAGCTGGTGCTGTCGCGCGTGCGGAAGGGCGCCCCCGGGCCCGTGCAGGCGTTCCTCGACCACGGCGCGGACTTCGTCGTGCGCCCCACCCTCCGCGCGCTGGTGGACGGCATGAACACCATCGCGCCCGGCCCCGCCCTGGACTTCGCCACCGTGGAACGGCAGGTCGTGGCACGCGACCGCGAAGTCGGCAACGTCTACTCCAAGGACCTCCAGCTCATGACCGTCAACAACGCCCGCGCCTACTGGCCGGACCGGCTGACCCGCGTCGCCAGGCCGCACCGCCTCCTCGACCCGGCGCACGGCCCGCTCATCGCGGTCCGCCTGCACGTCCTGACCCGCAAGACGCTCGGCGGCCTGGAGACCACCCTCGACTCCCAGGTGGTCCGCCCCGGCGGCGAGGTCTTCGACGGGCTGTACGCGGCCGGGGAGGCCGCCGGGTTCGGCGGCGGCGGCGTCCACGGCTACAACGCGCTGGAGGGCACCTTCCTCGGCGGCTGCGTCTTCTCCGGCCGCGCCGCCGGCCGCGCGCTGGCCCGGAGCCTGGCATGAGCCCGCGCCTGTCGCTCGTCACGGGCATCCCCTCCGCCACGACCCCGCGCGTCGCGCTCGTCACGGGCGCCTCCTCCGGCATAGGCCGGGCCGTCGCCACGGCCCTCGCCGAGCGCGGCTACCGGGTGCTGGGCACCAGCCGCGACCCGTCGCGTCTGACGGACACCCCGCGCGGCGTGGAGTTCCTGCCGCTGGACCTGGCCGACGAGGCGAGCGTCGAGGCGTGCGCGGCGGCGGCCGGCGCGGTGGACGTGCTGGTCAACAACGCGGGCGAGAGCCAGAGCGGGCCGTTCGAGGAGCTGCCGATGGACGCGGTCGAGCGGCTGTTCCGGATCAACGTCTTCGGCGCGGTCCGCCTCACCCAGCTCCTGCTGCCCGGCATGCGGGAACGCAACTACGGCCGGGTCGTGATGGTCGGCTCGATGCTGGCCAGCTTCCCCCTCGCCTACCGCTCCTCGTACGTCGCCTCCAAGGCCGCCCTCAAGGGCTTCGCCCACGCGGCCCGCCGCGAGGTCGACCCCTGGGGCGTCGCGATCACCACCGTCGAGCCCGGCTCCATCAACACCGGCATCAGCGAACGCCGCACCCGGTACGTGGCCGAGGACTCCCCCCACCGGGTCCGCTTCCGCCGGATGCTGGCCGCCCTCGACCGCAACGAGGCGAAGGGCATCTCCGCGGAACGGGTCGCCGCCACCGTGGTGAAGGCCATCGAGGTCCCGCGCCCCAAGCCGCTGTACGCGGTGGGCAGCAACGCGCCGGTCGTCTTCGCGCTCCGCCGCATCGCCTCCCGTTCCACCGTCGAGAAGAGGGTCGCCCGCAAGCACGGACTGCGCTGAGCCGGCCGCCCGTTCCCCCGGGGGCCGGCGTCACCGGGGGGCGGCGAGGAGCCTCAGCAGCACGTCGAGGACCGTGTCCTCCAGGGCCGGCAGCCCGGCGGTGTCGTCCGCGACGACGCGGACGCGGACCAGCGCGGCGACGGCGCCGATCGCGGCGAAGCAGATGTCGTCGGTGACCGGCGCCCACCCGGGGTGGTCGACGACGGCTCGCTCGTGCCAGACGCGCAGCAGTCCGGCGAACTGCCGGAGGTTCTCGCCGTCCAGCCGCAGCGCCTCCGGCCCGGCCGCGGGCAGTTCGATCACCAGACAGCGGGTGAACTCCGGCTCCCGCGCGCACAGTTCGAGATAGGTGCGGACACCGGACCGCAGCGCCTCGACGTGGTCCCGGGGCCGGCCGTCCGCCTCCCGGGCTACCCGGTGCCTCCTGGCCGCCTCGTACAGGCTGGTGGCGACCGGCTGGATCGCGCCGGCGGTGGCGGCCAGGAAGCACGCGGGCAGGTCGGCGAAGTGCTCGTAGAACACCTTCCGCGAGACCCGGGCCCGTCCGACGACGTCCGCGACGGTGGTCCGGGCGTAGCCCTTCTCGGCGACCGCCGCGATCACCCCGCGCGTCAGCCGCTCCCGCTGCTCCTTGCGCACGACGTCGCCCGGCAGGCTGCTCCGGCCGCGGGGCAGCCCCGGCAAGCCCGGCGCGTAGGCCCCCGCCAGACGGGAGGGCCCTTCGGTGTTCGTCACCCGGCAAGTCTAGGAAGGCCGCCGCCGGCCCGGCTTGCGCGGTCGGTGTCAACAAACGCGCGCCGGATCCTCACCCGGCTGCGTAGGCGCGAACCGGCCCGTTGCGCGGCCCCGGACTCCCGCCCTTCTATGGGGTACTCCGTAGTTTCTCAGAAGGGGCATCCCCCATGCGATGGTTCAAACCACCCCGCGATCGCGCCCGGAGCCGTGCCGCGTCCCCCCGGCGGCTGTCCGCGTTCGCCGCGGCCACGATCGCGCTCCTCGCGGCGGCGCTGCTGCCCGCCCAGCCCGCGCAGGCCCTCGATCCCGACGACGTACCGGCCATCGGCGTCGACACCGGCCGGTTCAAGCTGCCGATCGCCTGCCAGATCAGCCTCGGCGAGCTGCCGATCTTCACCCTGAACACCGATGTGGACGTCCAGGGCGTCGCCCCGGTCCAGCTCGGCCCCGGCCAGGAGTTCTGGCTGACCCAGGGCTCGGGCAGCATCACCTTCCCGTCCTGGCTCACCGGACTCGCGCCGATCATCGGCATCGGCACGGCCGACGCGACCGTCACGGATCTGAGCATCGGCGCCAGCAACTCCACGCCCGAGGCGATCAACATCGCCGAGGACGACCCGTTCGAGATCAACGACATCAAGATCACGCCCGGTCAGGAGCTGACGGTCGGTCTGCCCCTCGAAGGCACCTTCGACGTCGGGCCGTTCACCGCGCCGGACGACGGCACCGTGACGTTCCAGTTCGTCCGCGCGGCGGTCACCGTCCAGCTCAACTCGTTCATCGGACCGATCACCGTCACCGCCGACTGCGAGGCGTCCCAGGGCAACGCGCTGCTGACGGTCGCCGTGGGAGGCCCGGAAGGGCAGCCGCCCGCCCGTTTCCACGGCGCGCCGCTGAACTTCCCCGAGCCCGGCTCCAACGAGGTGATCGGCATCATCAACGCGCCGTACACCTGCGACCTCGACGGCGTGGAGGCGGAGGTCGGCATCGCGGTCGGCGGCAACTTCCCGCTGTCGATGAACCGCGGGGAGACGTTCTCGTTCACCGACGCGTCGGGAGCGCTCACCATTCCCGCCGAAACGGTCAACCAGTTGCTCGACATCGGATTCGAGTCCGCCTCCGGCACCGTCACCCGGCTCGACCTCCAGGTCACCGGCGGCACCCCGGCCGTCGACAACGTCGCCGAGGGCGGCATCGACATCCCGGAGACCCGGCTGGTCCGTGACCAGGCCCTGGTGGTCTCCCTGCCCGTCGACGGCCCCCTGCCGGCCGGTCCGTCCCCGCCCCCCGCGAACGCGGACCGCCTCATCGTCGCCACGGGCGCGGCCGGGGCCGAGTTCGTCTTCAACGGGGACACCCGGGCCACCGCCACCTGCGACGCCCCCGAGACGCCGGTGTACCTGGTGGACACCCCGGTCCTGTAAGGGCGCGACCCCCGGGAGACAGGCCCGGAAGGGAAACGGTGGGGCGTCCGGCACGGCCGGGCGCCCCACCCGCCCCCCGACCCGCCGATCACCCGGGGGCAACCTTCCGGTCACCTCGGAGGTCTCCTTGGGTCAGGCGCTGTTCACCAGGCGCCGTTCCACGACCCGGGGGGGTCCATGAAGATCGTTTTCCTGCTCAACAACGCCTACGGCATAGGCGGCACCATCCGCTCCGTGGCCACACTCTCCGCCGCGCTGGCGGCCCGTCACACCGTGCGGGTCACCAGCCTGTACCGGCACCGAGACACCACCAGCTTCACGTTCGACCCGCGGGTCCCCATCGAGACGCTCATCGACGAGCGCGAGGGCGCGGCCGACACCAAGCGGCCCGAGGCGAGCCTGCCGAGCGAGTTCCTGCCCACCTGGCGGACCGGCGTCTCCCTGCTGAGCGACCGGCGCATGGCCGAACACCTGCGCTCCGTGGACGCCGACGTGGTGATCTCCACCCGGCCCACCCTCAACGCCTACCTCGCCCACTACGGCGACACCCGCTATCTGCGCGTCGGGCAGGAGCACTCCACCCTGTCGGCCCGTCACCCCGACGCCCGCGCCCTCCAGTTACGCGCGGTGCCCGGCCTCGACGCGTTCGTCCCGGTCGCCGAGGCCGACGCCGCCGCCTACCGCGCGGCCCTGCCCGACGCGGCGACCCGCGTCCTCCGCATCCCCAACGGCTCCCCGCCGCCGCGCGTCGCCCCCTCGACCGGCGACAGCAGGACCATCGTCGCGGCCGGCCGGCTCGTGGACCCCAAGCGCTACGACCGGCTGATCGACGCCTTCGCCAAGCTCACCTGCGACTTCCCCGACTGGCGGCTGCGCGTCTACGGCCGCGGCCCGTCGCGCGGCGCCCTGCGCGAGCAGATCGACCGGCTCGGCCTGGCCGACCGGGTCCGGCTGATGGGCGCCGTCTCCCCGATCGAGACCGAGTGGGCCAAGGGCGCGATAGCGGCGGTGACGTCCCTGTACGAGTCGTTCGGACTCACCATCGTCGAGGCCATGGCCTGCGGCGTCCCGGTCGTCGCCACCGACTGCCCGCACGGCCCGGCCGAGATCATCAGCCACGGGGAGGACGGGCTGCTGGTGCCGCTCGACGGCGGTGTGGACGCCATCGCGGACGGCCTGCGGACCCTGATGAGCGACGACGAACTGCGCCGCCGCATGGCCACGCGGGCCCTGGTGACGGCCGCCCGGTACGAGCCCGACGCCGTCGCCCGGCGCTACGAGGACCTGTTCGCCGACCTCCGTCCCACCGCCGCGTCCGCCACCGCGCGGCCCGGCCGGACCCCGGCGCGGCCCGCCGGGCTGGGTGCCCGGCTGCGCGGCCTGCTCGGCCGGCGCGGCGCGCCCCGCACCGGGACGGCGCCCGCCGCGCCCGCCGCCCGCCCGGCCGCGCGGTGCGTCACCGGCCACGACGGCGGCCTCACCGTCACCCTCACCCCGGCCGTCCCGGGGCGGCTGGTGCTGCGGCTGCGGAAGGACCCGCGGGGGCGCGCGCTGGACTTCCCCGTGGACGACCGGGGCCGGACGGCCCTGCCCCGCACCGGCCGGTCCCTGGCGTCCGGCCGCTGGGACGCGTTCTTCGTCGCCGCCGGCACCCGCCGCGCGCGGCGCGTCGCCGCCGAACTGGTCGAGCAGTCCGCCCTGGTCACCGCCCCGCCCAGGGTGGACGGCGACGGCGTGACCGCGTGGATCCCGTACACCACCACGGAGGGCAACCTCACCGTCCGCGCCTGGTCCCGCCCCGCGCACGCCGAGGCGGAACAGGTGGTGACCGGCACCGGCACGGCCGTCGTCACCGTCGCGCTCCTCGCGCCCGCGCCGCTGGAGATCACCGCCGCCCGCGCGGTCGCCCGCCACTCCGACGGCCTTGAGGTGGCCGTGCCGTTCACCGAACCGGCCGCCGGGCACCTGGAGTTGACCGTGCCCTACGCCGCGCTGGCGGCGGCGCACGCGGAGTCGGCGCGGGAGAAGACGGACTGGGAGCTGCGGCTGCGGACCGCGACGGGGGCCGAGGTGCCGGTCGGGCGGATCGGGGGCGACACGGCCGACCGGAAGAAGACGGACGTCCACCCCGCCGTCACGCACGGCGGGACCGAGGTGCGCCCGGTCTTCACGGCGGACAACGACCTCGCCGTGACCACCCGCACGCGGGACGCCTGACGGCACACGGCGCGGCCACCCCGCCCGGAGTGGCCGCGCCGCCCCCGTCTCTGTGACCCAGCTCACTTCCGCCGGGGCGTCCCGGGCGATGATTCCCGGACGGCGTGGCAGTCTCCCTTCCCGTAACCCCTGAGCGGGAAGAACGAGAAGAACGAGAAAGAGGAGTGAGTCCCATGGGCATCGCGGTGATCGCGTTCATGAGCCTGGACGGTGTCGTGCAGGCGCCGGGCGGACCCGACGAGGACACCGAGGGCGGCTTCGCGCACGGCGGCTGGACGCACCCCTTCTTCGACCCGGAGGTGGTGGGCGGCGCCTTCGACGAGGCGCTGGGCAAGGCCGGGGCGCTGCTGCTCGGGCGCCGCACCTGGCAGACGATGGCCGGGGCCTGGCCCGACCGGGCCGGTGACCCGTTCGCCGACCGCATGAACTCCCTCCCCAAGTACGTCGTGTCCCGGACCCTGCGCGAGGCCGACCTGACGTGGGACAACAGCACGCTCATCCCCGGCGACGAGGCCGTCGCCCGCCTCCGGGAGCTGCGCGCGACCGAGGGCACCGACCTGCTGGTCATGGGAAGTTCCGCACTCGCGCGCACCCTCCTCCACGAGGACCTGGTGGACGAGCTGCGGCTCATGGTCATGCCGGTGATCCTCGGCGGCGGCAAGACGATCTTCCCCGGCGACGGCACGCTCCGCACGCTGCGCCTGGTCTCCACCACGACCAGCGACGCGGGCGTCCACGTCTGCACCTACCACCGCGCCTCCGACAGCTAGAGGCGTCTCCACCGTCACACCCACAGCTCGGTGCGGTGCTCCCCGACCAGAGCCCCCACGCGCCCCAGCACCTCGGCGGCGGGCAGCGGTGGCAGGCGGCGTCCGTCGCGCAGGCGGAGGGCGACCGCGTCGTCGGCGGCCTCCCGGGCGCCGATCACCGCCTGGTAGGGCACGAGCCGGGCCCGCCGGACACGGGCGCCCAGACTGCCGCTCTCCGGCCCGGCGACCTCGGCCCGCAGCCCGAGACCGGCGCAGCGCCGGGCGAGCGCCTCGGCGGACGGCAGCTCCGCCCCGGAGACCGGGAGGATCACCATCTGGGTCGGGGCCAGCCAGGAGGGAAACGCGCCGCCGTGGTGCTCGACGAGATGGGCGACGGCCCGTTCCACGCTGCCGATGACGCTGCGGTGCACCATGACGGGCCGGTGCTTCGCGCCGTCCGCGCCGATGTAGCGCAGGCCGAACCGCTCGGGCTGGTGGAAGTCGACCTGCACGGTGGACAGGGTGGACTCCCGGCCGGCGCCGTCGGCGACCTGGACGTCGATCTTGGGGCCGTAGAACGCCGCCTCGCCCTCGGCCGCCTCGTAGGGCAGGCCGGCGGCGTCCAGGACGCGGGTCAGCACGGCGGTGGACCGTTCCCACAGCGCGGGCGCGGCGACGTACTTCCCGCCCGGGCCGGGAAGCGAGAGCCGGTAACGGGCCGGGCGGATGCCGAGCGCCTCGTACGCGCGGCCGATCATCTCCAGGGCGGCCCGTGCCTCCTCCTCGACCTGATCCGGGGTGCAGAAGATGTGCGCGTCGTTCAACTGGATGGCCCGGACCCGGGACAGCCCGCCGAGGACGCCGGAGCGTTCGGCGCGGTACATGCCGCCCAGCTCGGCGACGCGCAGCGGCAGTTCGCGGTGACCGCGGGAGCGGGAGCGGTAGATCACCGCGTGGTGCGGACACAGGCTCGGCCGCAGCACGACCTGCTCGCCGCCGAGGTCCATCGCCGGGAACATGTCGTCGCCGTAGTGCGACCAGTGGCCCGACAGTTCGTACAGCTCCCGCTTGCCGAGCACCGGCGAGTACACGTGCCGGTAGCCCGCCCGCCGCTCGGCGGCGCGGATGTACTCCTCCAGGGCGTGCCGGACGGCCGCGCCGTCGGGCAGCCAGTACGGCAGCCCGGCGCCGATCAGCGGATCGGTGCCGAACAGGCCCAGTTCACGGCCGAGCTTGCGGTGGTCGGGCATCGTCGTCTCCTCGCGGACGTCGGGCGAGCGACCACACGGCGAAGCCCCGGGGCACTCGCCCCGGGGCTTCGGACTTCGGACGTCGGTCAGCGCGCCGGGACACTCTCCGGCGTCGTCGTCATACCAGCGCGCTTCATACGGACGACCGTAACAGACGCGTCGTCCGGCGCGCGCCGCGCCGGGGCGGGGCCCCGGGCTGGATAGCGTGTCCGCCGGACCCGCGCCACGGACGCGGATGACGAAGCCCCGTCGGGGCAGGCGAACGACGCGCCGGTACGGGCGTGCGCGCGGATCGCCGGGCGGCCCGCAGGTGGAAGGGAGGGCCGGCGTCATGACCGACGAGGCTCAGATGGGACGGATGCTGGCCGCGATGATGCAGATCGGCCACACCGCGACACTGGAGGAGCTGCCCGAACTGATCGCAAGCCAGGCCGCCGCCGCGGGAGCGCACGACGCCACCGTCTACGTGGTCGATCTCCAGGACACGGTGCTCAGGGAGCTGACGGGCCGGGGACTGGACGCGGGCGAGGGAGGCGAGCGGTTCCCGGTCGACGGCACCCTCCCGGGCCGGGCCTACCAGCGGGTGGAGCTGTACCCCGATCCCGGCGCCACCGGCGGCGAGGGGAGCCGGCAGCGCTGGTGGCTGCCGGTCACCGACGGGGTCGAGCGCCTCGGAGTGCTGCGCGCCGACCTCGACGCGACCGCCGGGGACGGGCCCGGCACGCGGGCTCTGCTGCGCGCCCTGGCGTCGATGACGGCGCTGCTGCTGCTGAGCAAGCGGTCGTTCAGCGACTCCTACGCCCGCCTGGTGCGCACCCGGCCGATGAACGTGGCCGCGGAGCTGCAATGGAACCTGATGCCGCCACCGGCCTACGCCGGTCACAGCGTCACGGTCGGGGCCGCGCTGGAGCCGGCCTACACGGTGGGCGGGGACGCCTACGACTACGCCGTCACCGGCACGACCCTGCACCTGGGGATCTTCGACGCCATGGGCCACGACACCGCCGCCGGGCTCACCGCCAACGTCGCGGTCGCCGCCTGCCGCAACGCCCGCCGGCAGGGCGCGTCCCTGGCCCGGACCAGTGAGGTGATCGAGGAGACCCTGGTCGATCACTTCGGCACCAGCCGGTACACCACCGCGATCATCGCCGACCTCGATCTGGCCACCGGGAGACTGACCTGGGTCAACCGAGGCCATCACCTGCCCATCGTGGTCCGCGGCGGCCGGTGGGTCTCGCATCTCACCTGCCCGCCGGGCGGGCCGCTGGGGGCCGGTCTGGGCCTTCCGGTGACCGAGTGCCACGACCAGCTCGAACCCGGCGACCGGCTCCTGCTCTACACCGACGGCATCCCCGAGGCCCGCGACGCCCGCGGCCGGCCCTTCGGGATGGACCAGTTCACCGACTTCATCGTGCGTCACCACTCCGCGCGGCTCACCCTCCACGAGACGCTGCGCCGGCTGATGCACGCCGTCCTGCGCCACCACAGCGGTCGGCTCGACGACGACGCCACCGTGCTGCTCACCGAATGGCGCGGCGGCCACCAGAGCGACCTCACTCCGTAAAGCGGTAAGTCGGAATTCCGCATCAGCGCCCGATTCATTCGTCCGGTCCATATTCCCTGCCGGACTCCGTATGGGTGAAAACGGTGGGTATAGCTGTATTGCGCTTTACCGGTGGCGTTTTCCGTTCGTCCCTTTGTCGCCCCGGCGCGGTCCACGCGCGGGCCGGGGCGGCCGACGTCATCGCACCCTCCGTGTGCACCTACATCAGGAGGCACTGTGGCCACACCGACGGGCACCTCACTTCTCGCCTTCTTCGGTGATCCGCTCCATCCCGGAGTCCGCACCAAGGTATTCGTCTACTGGCCGGCGGGGAGCAGTCGGCAGCGAACGGAATACCGTTGCGCCGCATGTCCCGGCGGGGACGGCACGGCATATCCGCTGACTCCGGTCGACGACCGGTTCTGGTCGGGCGATTTCACGGTCAGTTCCGACGCCTCCCCGGGCGAGACCAGTCTCAGAGTGACGACCTACAGCGACACGGGAGCGTGCACCGAGAGCGTTCCCGTCACCGTCAGGGCGCCGCGCCGGCGATGTCCGGGTGATTCCTGCTGCTGCGATCCGCCCGGTCCGCCGCCCGATCCGCCCGGTCCGCCGCCGGACCCCCCGGGTCCGCCCGGTCCTCCCGGTCCGCCGGGCCCGGAGGGTCCGCGCGGCCCCCAGGGTCCGCGGGGCGTGCAGGGCGCGACGGGTCCCGCCGGTCCGCGCGGGCCCGAAGGGGCGGACGGCGCGGAGGGGCCGGAGGGCCCGGAAGGGCCGCCGGGCCGGAACGGCAAGGACGGCAAGCACGGCATGGACGGCCGCCCCGGGCTCAACGGACGGGACGGGCCCGCCGGTCCCCGGGGACCGCAGGGACCCAAGGGCGATCCCGGGCCCGGCGGCCCACGCGGTCCCCGGGGCCCCGAGGGCGACCCGGGCCCCCCGCCCACCCGGGGCGAACTCCGCCGGCTCGTCCTCGACGTGCTGAAGGAGTTCGGGATCTGCCCGTGCGAGTGACCGGGGACGGGTCACACGCCCCCGCGCCCTACCGGCGGGGGTGACGCTCCCAGAGCAGGCGGGAGACCGCCTCGGGATCCGGGGTCACCGGCGGCTCGGTGTCCCAGACCCGCGTCAGGCGGTCCTCCGGGCGGTACGGGGGCCAGCCGGGGTCGCCGGTCGCGGCGAACGACGTCCACGCGGCGCGGAGCCGGGCGGACAGCGGCTCGAAGTCGGGGGGAGGGGAACCGCCGAGGAGCAGCCGGGCGAACGGGTCGTCCGGGGTGCCGAAGACCAGCGGCACGTCCAGGGCGTGACACGCGCCCAGCGGGCCGCGCCCCCAGGTGAGTTCGTAGAGGTGGGTCCGGCCGCCCGCCGTCGCGTGGGCCTCGGCGCACCACAGGGTGGGCGCGCGGAAGATCAGGTCCGACATGATGCGCACGTTCAGCCCCGCATCGGTCAGCCCCGGCTCGCCCGCCCGGTACGCGGCGGGCGCGTCCTCGGGCAGGCGCGCGTAACGGGCCGTGCGCGCGGGGTCGGCGCCCAGCGCGGCGTCGTCCGCGAACAACGTGTACTCGTCACGGTTGAAGCCGAAGACGGTCTCGACGTCCCGGGCCGCTCCCGTGCGGAGCGCGCGCCACGGCAGGGCGTCGAAGAGGGACCCGTCCCGGACCGGGCCGTAGGGGGCGATGGTCGGCGTCTCCCAGGCGTCCGGGTCCCGGGACATCGCCGCCACCGGCGCGTCGTCCACCCGGTGGATCTCCTCGGCCGGAACGGCGGCCAGGGCCTCGGCAGTGGCCGGGACACCGCCCAGTTCCGCGGTGATCAGCTCCGCGATCCGCCGGGCCTGGTCCTCGCCCGGGTAGAAGTCGGGAAGGCTCTGGAGGATCGCCCGCCGGAACAGGCCGCGCGCCGCCGGCGCGACGAGGAGGGCGGCCAGGCAGCCCGCGCCCGCCGACTCGCCGAAGACGGTGACGTCGCCGGGGTCGCCGCCGAAGCCCGCGATGTTCTCCCGGACCCAGCGCAGCGCGGCGAGCTGGTCGAGGAGGCCGCGGTTGGCCGGGGCGTCCGCCAGCCAGCCGAACCCCTCGAAGCCGAGACGGTAGTTGCAGGTGACCACCACGACACCCTCCCGGGCGAGGCGGGTCCCGTCGTACAGGCCCATGCTGGCGCCGCCCCGCCGGTACGCGCCGCCGTGGATCCACACCATCACCGGCAGACCGGACGCGGCGGCCCCGGACACCTCGGGCGTCCAGACGTTGACGGTGAGGAAGTCGGCGCTGTCCCCGGGCGCCCACTTGCGCGGCAGGTGGCCGCCCGGATAGGGCGGCTGCGGCGCCGAGGCGGAGAAACGCAGGGCGTCCCGCACCCCGCCCCAGCGCGCCGGGGGCTCCGGAGCGCGAAAACGCAGCGCGCCCTCCGGCGGTGCCGCGTACGGGATGCCCCGGAAAACGGCCACGCCGTCCGCCGCGCGCTCACCGCGCACGGCTCCCCTGTCGGTGGCGACGATCACCGCGACTCCCTTCCCGCGAGCGAGGACGATCGTCAGATTACGCGCCCGGTTCGGTCGTGGACGCGGGGGCGTCGGCCTCCGGTGTTCCGCCGCCCTGGACCCGGTCGGGGGCGGCGGCCAGGGCGATGACGCCCGCGCACAGGGTGAGCAGCGCCGCGCTGCTGGTGGTGTCGATGCCGGTCAGGGAGCTGATGCGGCCCAGGCGGTAGTCGACGGTGTTGGGATGCACGCCCAGCAGCGTGGCGGTGCGGCGGCGGTTGAGGTCGGTGGCCAGGAAGACCCGCAGCGTCTTCAGCAGGTCGGGGCGCTCGGCCACGGGTGCCAGCAAATCCGTCAGATGGTCCCTCGCCGGTCCCGGGCGGCCGAGCTGGTACTCCAGGGCCAGGTCGGCGACGCGGTAGACGCCGCCCGGCCGGCCGCAGGTCAGCGCCACCTCGCGCAGTTCCCCCGCCAGTTCGGCGGCGGCGGGCACGCCGGCCGGCGCGCAGGGCTGCGCACCGGCCACGATCTCGGCTCCCGCCGCGCCGGACACGCCCGCGACCAGCTCGTTCAGCCGCTGCCAGTCGTCCGGCTGCGGGGCGTGGTGCGCGGCCCGGTGCGGAACCAGGACCAGGCCCTTCTCGGAGGTCAGCCGCAGCAGCGCGTCCCGGCCGACGCGGCGGTCCAGCTCCGCGCGCAGGCGCCGCACCTTGCGGCGGGCGGCGATGGAGGCGTCCACGCCCTGGCACCGCTCGTCGGGGTGCGGTCCGACGGCGAGGGCCAGCACGAGGTAGGTCGCCGGGAGCGTGATCCCGGCGCGCGCCGCGTGCGGCTCGGGGTCGGTGCCCGCCAGCAGCGCGGAGAGCAGGGAATCACGGGCGGCGCTGTGCTCGCCCTGTTCGGCGGCGTGCTCGTCCAGATACCCGGCCGCGACGGCGGCCGTGATGCGGCCGAGATGGTCGAGCATCACCCGCTGCAACGCGAACACGTCCCGCAGGTCCGTGGTCTCCGCCGCCGGGGAGAGCACGTCGAGGCAGGCGCGGGCACCGACGTGGTACGCGGCGATCACCGCGTCGATCGGCACCCCCTCCTCGGCCCGTTTGGCCGCCGAGGCCCGGACCTCCGCCATGTGCTCGGGCGAGGGCGGCTCACCGGTGCGCAGTATCTCGGCGAGCATCCGGATGGTGGACTCGACGACGCGCCGCACATCGCCGTCGAGCTGCTCGGCCGGCAGCTTGGCGTAGTCAGGGAGCGCGTCGGGCAGGTGGCGGGTCACGTGGGTCGTGAGGCCGGCGAGGTTCGTGATCAGCCTGCGGTGGAGAGCCGTCCCGCCGAAACGCGGCGTGGCGTCACTGGTGCTCGTCACGGTTCTTCTCCTCCCGGGCCACCGGCCCGGTCTTCCGGCCGCGCCGTCGCCCGCGCGGAGTCCTGCGCACGGTACCCGCGCCGGCCGAGCCGCGCGAGGTCGTGGCGCGGCCGCTTTGTCACACGCCACAACGGGGCCGCGCGTGATTCGGCAAGAAGGCCAAGCGGTGGCCGGCCCCATCGGCGGCAGCATGGATCGCGCCCGGACCAGCGGGAACATCGTGCGCGAGGAGACGTCATGCGACGAGGCAGGACCATGCAGGTGGCCACGGCGGCGATGGTGACCGCCGCCCTCGGCTGGGGGGCCGCCCCCGGCCACGCCGCCGAGGCGGACGACGCGCCGCGCTACGTGGCGCTGGGCGACTCGGCCGCGGCGGGCCCGCTGATACCCGGGCAGGTCGACGGGGACTGTCTGCGGTCGGACCGCAACTACCCCTCGGTGGCCGCCGAGGCGCTGGGCGCCGAGCTGACCGATGTGTCGTGCTCCGGCGCCACGCTGGACGACTTCAGCACCGGCGAGTCTCCGCAGTACGACGCGCTGGACGCCGGGACCGACCGCGTCACCGTCACCATCGGCGGCAACGACAACAACCTCGTCGGCACGAGCCTGGGCTGCGTCAACCTGCTGCCCCGGCCGCTGGGCGTCTCCTGCGCCGAGCGGATCACCGGGGACGGCACCGACGAGGTCGCCGAGTCGATCCGGGCCTGGGCGTCCGTGTTCGGCCAGGCGCTGGAGGAGATCCAGCGGCGTGCCCCTCAGGCGCGCGTCCTGGTCGTCGGCTACGGAACGTACATCCGTGACGGCGGCTGCTGGCCCACCCAACCGATCTGGAGCCAGGACGCCGACTACGTCCAGGGATCGGTCGACGAGCTGAACCGGGTCCTGCGCGAGCAGGCCGACCTGCACGGCGCGACGTACGTCGACATCGCCGCCGTGAGTGTCGGGCACGACACCTGCGCCCCGGCCTCGGAGCGCTACCTGGAGGGCCTGGTGGCCCTCAGCCCCGCGGCCCCCCTCCACCCCAACGGCCGCGGTATGGCCGCGTGCGGCGCTTGTTTTTCACAAGAAGAGGACGGCATACGAGATTCCGGCCTGTCTCGGGGCCTCGGAGATGGGTAAAAAAGACAGCGCCGAGGCCGCCCGCGGCTGACACCCCCTTCCCCCCACACAAGCACGAAGGAAAGACCCATGGCACAGCACCGCGTGAACCGCAGAGACCTGCTCAGAATGGGGGCGGCGGTAGCCACCGCCACCGCCGCCACCGTTGCCCTCGCCCCCGGCGCCACCGCCGCCGCCACCGACCCGACCGCCGCCTGGAACCCCCGCGGCCCCTACCCGGTCGACACCGTCAAGACGGACCTCACCACGTACCACTACCCCCGGCGGCCCGCCGGCGCCACCACCACGTTCCCCGTGGTCCTGTGGGGGAACGGGACCTTCGTCACCCCCGGCATGTACGAGCAACTGCTCAAGCACTGGGCCGGCCACGGGTTCATCGTCGCCGCGGCCAACACCGTCCAGGCGAACAACGGCGACGACATGCTCGCCGGACTGGACGACCTCACCACCAAGAACGGCACCTCCGGCAGCCCCTTCCACCGCCTGGCCGACCTGAACCACGTCGTCGCCGTAGGCCACTCGCAGGGCGGCGCCGGGGCGATCAACGCGGCCAGGGACGAACGCGTCACCTCGATCCTGCCTCTCCAGCCGGGGCCGCTCGCCTCCACCACCGACCTCCGCGTCCCCATGCTGCTGCTCGTCGGCTCCGAGGACCGGATCGTGTCCCCCGACACCTGGGTCCTGAACTCCTTCTACGCGAAGTCGTCGGCCCCCACCCTCTACGCCTCGCTGCGGGACGCCAACCACTTCGCGTCCGTCAACACGGACGACGGCGGACGCTTCCGCGGCCTGACCACCGCGTGGCTGCTGGCCACGGCCAAGGCGAACGCGGCGGCGCGGCACGTCTTCGGCGGGGACCTCGTCCTGGAGCGGCACCCCGACTACACCGAGGTCCGCCGCAACGACAAGGCCAGGCAGGCGTTCGCCGCCTGGTGACGGCCACCGGCCGCCCGCGCCCCGCCGCCCGTCACGGGCCGGGCCTGCCGGCCGGCAGGCCATGAATCATCGCGAGCTGGGCGCGCACAGCGGCGACGGCGGCGGCGACCTGGCGGGGCAGTGCCTCGGCCGGGTCGCCGTCGTCCGTCCGTTCCGGTTCCGCCGGCGCGTCCCGGCCGAGGTCGTCCACTGTGCCCCCGTCACCCGCTTCTGGCCGCCGTCTGCCCCGGGCCCGCGGATCCAAACCACCGGAAAACGGGGCGCGGCCGGTGGCCCGGGTGACACGCGGGAAACCGGGCTTCGTACTATCACAGGCGGCTCACACCATCTCCGCGACCGACAGAGGGTGACATGCTGGCCCGCATGACCAAGTCCCGCACACGTATAGCGACCGCGCTCGCCGCCACCGCCCTCGCCTTCACCGCCGCCTGCGGCGGTGGCGACGACGGCGGTGACGAGCGGAGCGAGGCCGAGGACGCCGCCGCGCTGGAGGAGGCCGTCCGCACCTTCACCGAGGTGTACTTCACCGATCCGCCCGCCGCCTACGCGATGCTCTCCGAGCGGTGCGCCGAGCAGTCCGACGAGGCCACGTACACCGCGCAGCTCGAACAGTTCGCCGAGAGCTTCGGCGAACTGTCCGTCCAGACGTTCAGCGTGGACGAGATCGACGGAGACACCGCCCACGTCACCTACACCGTGGGCGACCCGATGATCGACGGCGGCCTGGCCGGCCAGCCCTGGGTCCGCGAGGACGGCGAATGGCGGTACGACGCCTGCTGACGCGGCGCCCGCCGGCACCGCGCGGCGCGCGGGGTCAGGGCTTGCGGCCGACGCCGCCGTAAGCCGCGGCGTTCGTGGGGTCGGGTCCGTCCAGGATCTCGGGCCGCCACTGGGCCAGGGGCACCACGCCGGGCTCGACCAGCTCCAGCCCGTCGAAGAAGCCGGCGATCTGCCCGGGCGGGCGCAGGTGGTAGGGCGCCGAGCCGGACTCGTTGTACAGGCGGGTGGCCTCGGCGGTCTCCCCGTGGGGGTCGACGCTGTCGTTGAGGGCCAGGTAACTGCCGGACGGCAGCGCGGACAGCAGGTGCCGCACGATGGCGCGGGCCTCCTCGTAGTCCGCCACGTGCCCGAGGGTCTGCATGATGGTCAGCGCGACCGGCCGGCCGAGGTCGAGCGTCTCGGCGGCCTGGCGGAGTATGACCTCCGGCCGGTGCAGGTCGGCGCTGATGTAGTGGGTCCGCCCCTCGGGGGTGCTGGTCAGCAGCGCCCGGGCGTGGGCGAGGACCAGCGGATCGTTGTCGACATAGACGACCCTCGCGTCCGGGGCGACGCGCTGGGCGACCTCATGGGTGTTGTCGGCGGTGGGCAGCCCGGTCCCGATGTCGAGGAACTGGCGCACACCCGCCTCGGCGGCCAGGTACCGCACGGTGCGGGCGAGGAAGTACCGGGAGGTCCGGGCCAGGTCGCCGATCGCCGGGAAGATCTCGGCGAACCGGTCGGCCGTCTCGCGGTCGACGGGGTAGTGGTCCTTGCCGCCGAGCCAGGCGTTCCACACCCGTGCCGAGTGAGGTGTGGAGCTGTCCAGCGGGAGCGGGGTGCCGTGTTCTGTCGTCACCGACTGCCTCCAGTCCGAGCGTCATCCGTGGCTCAGGCCACGCCATGACAGCTTGTCAGGGATGCGTCGGCGGGGGGAGACCGACGGCCGACCCGGTGACCGTGCCCGGGGCGGCGGGGAACTGACGGCCGGTCGGCTCCGACTACTACACCGGGCCGCCACTGAAGGCCGCCGGTCTCCTGGGGGCGACCGGTCAAGGACCAGTCGGAAAGTCAGTCTTATGCGCGCACGCATGGTTTGCGTTCTGCTCGCGTCCACGGTGCTGCTCGCCGGATGCGGAGCGGACACCCCGGAGGAGAACGAAGGGGCCGACCCGCCCGCGGCGGGATTCCCGGTGACCGTCACGGACTGCGACGGGCGGGAGACCGAGGTGTCGGAACCGCCCGAGCGCATCGTCACGGCCAACGGCTCGGTCCTGGAACTGCTGCTCCGGCTCGGCGCGGGCGACCGGGTGCTCGGCACCGGCTATCCGCCCGGCCGGGGAACCCTCCCCGGCGAACTGGACGCGCGGGCGCAGCAGGTGCCGGTGCTGGGGGAGACGGTCATCGACAGCGAGACCCTGCTCGGCTCGGGTGCCGACCTCTACATCTCCACGTTCGTCGAGATGCACGACGACACCGGGACCTTCCCCAGCGACGAGGAGATGGCCGCCGCCGGCATCGACCAGATGGTGCTCGCCTCCTCCGCCTGCGCGCCCGGCCGTGACGAGCCCCAGACCGACCTGTCCGCCGTCCAGCGGGACATCGAGCTGCTGGGGCGGCTCACCGGCACCTCCGAGCGGGCCGCCGAACTGGTGGCCGAGATGGACGCCACCCTCGCGGAGGTCGGCCGGACCGTGGCCGGCGTCGGCGAGGAGGACCGGCCGTCGTACTTCTTCTTCGACTACGACGCGGGCACCGAGCAGCCCATGGCGGTGTGCAACCGCCAGGTCGGCAACGCCGTGATCACCCTCGCCGGGGCCCGCAACATCTTCGCCGACTGCGAGGCCGACTTCCGGCCGGTGGGCTGGGAGGACGTGGTCGCCGCCGACCCGGACTGGATCCAGCTCGCCGTCCGCGACCGGGGCAGCGCGGAAGCCACCGAGGCGGCGTACGACGAGGCCGAGGCGTTCCTGCGCGACTTCGCCGCGACCGCCGGCCTGTCCGCCGTGCGGGAGGGGCGCTTCCTGCGTGTCCCGTCCGAGATGACGACCGTCTCCGGCGTGACGAACGCCGACGCCGTCGCCCGCATCGCCCGCACCCTCCACCCCGAAGCGGCGGCCACTCCGTGACGGTCACGGACCGGCCCCGGTCCGGCGCCGGGCGCGCCACCCGCCCGGCGCCCAGGACCCGCCGCGCCGTCCCGACCTGGGTGCTGGGCGCCCTGCTCGTCGCGGGCCTGCTGGTCGCCATGACCCTCGCCGTGTCGTGGGGCTCCTCCGCGATCCCGCCCGGCCAGGTGTGGACCGTGGTGGCGCGCCGGCTGTCCGGCGAGGCGCCCCGGCCGGGCACCGACGACCTGATCGTGTGGCAGTTGCGGGTGCCGCGCACGCTGCTGGCCGCCCTCGTCGGAGCCGGCCTGGGCGTGGTCGGCACGGCCGTCCAGGCGCTGGTGCGCAACCCGCTGGCCGACCCCCAGCTCCTCGGCGTCTCCGGCGGCGCCTCCCTGGGCGCCGTCGGCTTCATCGTGCTGGGCGTCGGCGGCGGCGCCGGGCTGGGGCTGAGCGGAGCCGCGTTCGCCGGCGCGCTGCTGGCGTTCGGCCTGGTGTGGCTCGTGGCCCGGCGCGGCGGCGCCTTCTCCCCGCTGCGGCTGGTGCTCGCCGGGGTCGCGATCGGGCAGCTCCTGACGGGCCTCACCAGCTATCTGGTGCTGCGCGTCGAGGACGCCCAGGAGACCCGAGGGGTCCTGTTCTGGCTGATGGGCAGCCTGGGCGGGGCCGACTGGGACGGCCTGTGGCTGCCCGGGATCGCCGTCCCGGCCGGGCTGCTGGCGCTCCAGACGCGGGCGCGGGCCCTGAACGCCCTGGTCATGGGCGAGGAGACCGCCGCGAGCCTCGGCGTCGCGGTCGGCAGGCTGCGCCGGGAGCTGTTCGTCCTCACCAGCCTGCTGACCGGCGTGCTGGTGGCGGTCTCGGGCGTCATCGCGTTCGTCGGGCTGATGGTGCCGCACGTCTGCCGGCTGCTGACGGGCGGCGACCACCGGCGGCTGCTCCCGCTGTCCGCGCTGGCCGGTGCCCTGCTGCTGGTGGTGGTGGACCTGGCGTGCCGGGTCGCCGTGGACGGGCAGGAACTGCCGGTCAGCGTCGTCACCGCGGTCCTCGGCGCCCCCGCGCTGCTGTTCCTGCTCGACCGGCGCCTGGAGCGTGAGCCGTGAGAATCGCCATCGAGGACCTGAGCGTCTCCCTCTCCGGCGGGTCCGTCGTGCACGGCGTGTCGATGGTCGCCGAGAAGGGGCAGATCACCGGCCTCATCGGGCCGAACGGCAGCGGCAAGTCGACGCTGCTGCGGACCGTGTACGGGCATCTGCGGCCGTCGGCGGGGCGGGTGCTGCTGGACGCGACGGACGTGCGTTCCCTCGCGCCGCGCCGGGCGGCCCGGCACATCGCGGCGCTGCCGCAGGAGCGCGGCGCGGACATCGAGCTGACGGTCCGGGAGGTGGTGGCCCTGGGGCGCACGCCCTACCTCGGGGCCTTCGCCGGCGAGGACGAGGCCGCCCGCGAGGCGATACGGCAAGCCCTGGCCGCGGCGGGCATGACGGAGGCG
Organism: Streptomyces specialis; assembly: GCF_001493375.1. GTDB lineage: Bacteria > Actinomycetota > Actinomycetes > Streptomycetales > Streptomycetaceae > Streptomyces > Streptomyces specialis. The sequence goes on along the minus strand of NZ_LN929838.1, from coordinate 310,268 downwards.
GCCGGCCGGCAGTTCCGCACGCTCTCCGGCGGCGAACGCCAACGGGTGCTGCTGGCGCGGGCGTTCGCCCAGGAGCCGGACGTCCTGGTGCTGGACGAACCGACCAACCACCTCGACATCCGGCACCAGATCGACTTGCTGTCCCTGCTGCGGCGGCACGGCCGCACCACCCTGGCCGCGCTGCACGACCTGAACGCCGCCGCCTCGGTGTGCGACCGGCTGCACGTGCTGTGCGACGGCGAGGTGGTCGTCTCCGGCACCCCCCGCGAGGTGCTCACCCCGGAGCTGCTGGCCGGGGTGTTCGGCGTGCGGGCCGCCGTGGTCGATCATCCGCTCACCGGCGACCCGCTGATCGCCTACGATCACCGGGGCCGGTGACCGGCCCCGGCGGCGAACGCCTCGAAGTGGCTGGGTCTGCCGTCCCGGTGGACCAGGCGGCCCAGCCGCTCCGCCTCCGCCCTCGGCATCAGCACCGGGCCGCCGCCGGGCCGCCGCAGCACCGCCGCGTGCCAGGGCGTCGTCCACGCGTCGGCCGCGTCCAGCAGGCGGATGCCGAACTTGGCCGCCCCGCGCGGCTGCGGGTGGATGGACAGCCGGACCGCCCGCGGGTGGTGCTCGTCGATCAGCCCGCCCCAGGCGCGGCTGCGCTGAATCACGCCGTAGGCCCGTCTGCGGCAGTCCCGTTGCAGCGCCGAGCGGCTGCCCGCGAAGTCCACCGTGTCCGCGACCAGGAACCGGGTGATGCCGCGGTACATGGCCAGCGTGGTCGCGTCCGCCCGTACCTCGGCCCGCAGCTCCTCCAGGGTGGGGGCGTGCTGCCGGCTGACCAGGCGTCGCTTCTCGTCGTACGACAGGCCGTCGCCGTACACGTCGCGCAGGTCGAACGTGTCGAGGTGGCCGAGCCCCTCGTCCGCGATCATGCGGCGCAACGCGTCGCCGTAGGCGTCGATGTGCTCGTCGGGGACGTGGATCAGGTCCCCGAAGACGTGGCCGTCCGAGCAGATCAGCACGCGGGCCCCGGGCGCGTACACCTGCCGCACCCGGGCGCACAGGTCGTCCAGGAAGCGCAGCGAGAGCCGTTCCCCCTCGTCGGGCAGGTGGCCGAGCACCTTCTCGGGGTTGGGCGACTTGCACGGGAAACCGGGCAGGGCGAAGACGACCGGGTCGCCCGAGGCGACGAACCGGGCGAGCCGTCGCGCCTGCCACGGGAACGCCTCCGGGGTGTCCGGGGCGGTCGCGGGCGCCTCGGTGGTGCGGCGGTGCGGCAGCAGCAGGCGGATGATCCCGGCGCAGATCGCCTCGGTGCCGGCGGCGGGCGCGAGGGGGGACGAGGGGGCGGTCGTGGACATGGGAGTTCCTCCCGCGGGGTCGGGTGTCGCGATCAAGTGGAGACCCACGCGCCCGGTCCCGCCGGGGCGTGAGGGCATGACGGCCCGACGCCGCGGCGGCGCCGCGGCGTCGTGGCCCGTGGCGGGCTGTCGCCGGTGGTGAGTGGTGCCGGTGGTGGGCGGTGCCGGTGGTCAGCCCAGGTGCCGTACGGGGCACCGCCCCGGGGCCGCGTGGGCGACGGGCAGCGCGTGCACGCCCCGCGCCAGCACGGCGGGCCTCCCCCGCCGGTCGCCGTCCCCCGCGGCCAGCCCCGGGCCGGGCAGCCGCCGCAGCAACGTGCCGAGCGCGACCTGGAGTTCGGCGCGGGCCAGCGAGGAACCCGGGCAGAAGTGGATGCCGTGGCCGAACGCGAGGTGCGGGTTGGGCGTGCGGTCCGGATCGAGAACGTCGGGGTCGGGGAAGCGGGCGGGATCCCGGTTGGCCGCGCACAGCGAGACGATCACCGAGTCGCCCGCCGGGACGCGGGTGCCGTGCAGGTCGCTGTCCTCGGCGAAGAACCGCCAGGTCGTCAGCTCGAACGCGCTGTCGTGGCGCAGCAGTTCCTCCACCGCCCGGGGCAGCAGGCCCGGCTCGTCGCGCAGCCTGGCGAGCTGCTCGGGGTGGCGCAGCAGGGAGATCACCGAGGTGGTGATCTGGTTGGTCACCGGCTCCTGCCCGGCGACCAGGAGCTGGAAGACGATTGAGTCCAGTTCCTCCTTGGTGAGTTCACCGTCCCCGTGGGCGGCGACCAGCCGGCCGAGCAGTCCCTCGTCCGGGTGCTGGCGCGCGTGGGCGGTGACCTCGTCGATGTACCGCTGGAGCCCGCGCAGCCGGCCCTCGTACGCGGCACGGCCCGGGTCGGTGGGACCCACGGGCGCCACGACCTTCCCCCAGTCGCGGTCGAAGCGCCCGGCCAGCGCCGGTTCGAGGCCGATGACATCGGCCAGCACCTGGAACGGGAAACGGGCCGCGAAGTCCGCGACCAGATCCAGGCGGCCGGCGACCGGGGCGGCGTCGAGCGCCTCGTCGAGCAGCCGGTCCGCGAGCGCCTGGAACCGGGGCACCATCGCCGCCACCCGCCGGGGGGCGAAGGCGTCCGTGATCAGCCGGCGCATGGCCGTGTGCCGGGGCGGGTCCTGGTGCAGCAGGTGCACCTGGAGCTGGGAGTGCTGCGGCTCGGGCATGATCGAGGCACGGGCCCGCCAGGCGTCGTTGCCCAGGGCGTGGTTCTTGCCGAGCCTCGGGTCGTTCAGCGCCTCGTGCGCGGCGTCGTAACCGGTGACGAGCCAGGCCCGGACGCCGCTGGGGAACAGGACCCGGTGCACCGGACCCCGTTCGCGCAGCTCGCGGTACAGGGGATAGGGGTCGCGTTTGTACGCCTCGCCGGACAGCGGTACGGGCTCGTGCGGGGTGGCCGGGGTGGGCATGGCGGCTGGGCCTCCAGAGGGGTCGGCGGTGTTCACAGCGTGAGTTCCGGTCGGTAGTGGTCGAGCCAGACGGCCAGGGCGACCACACGTTCCAGGCGCAGCCGGTGCTCCCAGGTGAGCCGCTCCGGCGGGGTGCTCAGACCGGTTTTCACGACCGTCTCGTCCACCAGATCGCGGACCTGGCCGCCGTGGCCGTCGAGGGCGTCGCGGGCCATCGCCTGGAGACCGCGGTTGTAGTCGGGATGGTGGGTGGCCGGGTAGTGGTTCTTCGGCCGGTACAGCACCGAGTGCGGGACGAGACCCGCGCCGGCCGCCCGCAGCAGGCTCTTCTCCCGCCCGTCGTGGCTGTGCGTCTCGAAGGGCACGCCGAACGCGTACTCGACCAGACGGTGGTCGCAGTACGGCACCCGCACCTCCAGGCCGCGCGCCATGCTGAGCCGGTCCTTGCGGTGCAGGAGCTGGCGCAGCCAGCGGGTCAGCGACATGTGCTGCAACTCGCGGAACCGGACGGCGGCGGCCGAGCCGCCCTCCAGCGGCGGGACCGCCGCCAGGGCGTCCCGGTAGGTGTCGCGCTGGAACTCCCCGACGCGCAGCGTGGCGGCCAGGTCCGGGTGGAGCGGCATCGCGGCCTCGTCCCCGGTGACCAGCAGCCAGGGGAACGTCCCGGCCGCCCCCGCGCGCCGGCTGTGGAACCAGGGGTAGCCGCCGAACACCTCGTCGGCGGCCTCGCCGGAGAGGGCGACCGTCGAGTGCCGGGCGATCTCGCCGAACAGCAGATACAGCGACGTGTCCATGTCGCCCACGCCGATGGGGGAGTCGCGGGCGACGACCACGGCGCGGCGGTGCTCCGGGTCGAGCAGGTCGTGCGGGTCCAGGACGACGGTGCTGTGGTCGGTGCCGATGAACGCGCCGGCCTCGGCGGCGAACGGCGTGTCGTGTCCGGTCCGCAGCACGTCGCCCGTGAACTCCTCCGCCTGGTCGCGGTAGTCCACGGCGTAGGAGCGGATGCGGGCGGACGGCCCCTCCCGGTTCCGCAGCTCGTCGGCGACCAGCGCGGTGAGCACCGACGAGTCCAGGCCGCCGGACAGCAGGGAACAGCGGGGCACGTCGGCCTCCACCTGGGCGCGCGCCGCCCGGTTCAGCGCGGCGGACACCCGCTCGGCCGTCGTGTCCGGGTCGTCGGTGTGCGGGTGGCCGGTGAGCTGCCAGTAGGCCCGTTCGGAGAACCCGGAACGGTCGTAGACCGCCACATGGCCCGGGTGGATCTCCCGGACCCCGGCCCAGACGGTGGGCCCGGTGTTGAACAGCAGGCTGTACGCCTCGCGCAGGCCGTCCGCGTCGACTCGGGGGCGCAGCCCGGGGTGGGCGAACAGGGCCTTCGGCTCGGACGCGAACGCCAGACCGCCGCCGGGAAGGGCCGCGTGGTAGAGCGGCTTGACGCCCAGCCGGTCCCGGACCAGCAGCAGCCTGCCGAGCCCCGCGTCCCAGACGGCGAACGCGAACATGCCGTCCAGGTGCTCGGCCAGCCCCGCGCCCCACTCCTGGTAGGCCCGCAGCACGACCTCGGTGTCGCTGCGGGTGCGGAACGCGTGGCCGAGGCGGCGCAGTTCGGCGCGCAGCTCGTGGTGGTTGTACACCTCGCCGCTGTAGGTGAGGACGGTCTCCCGGCCGGCGGGCCCGGCCGTCATCGGCTGGGCGCCGCCCTCCGGGTCGATGACGGCCAGTCTCCGGTGCCCGACGGCGGCGTGCTCGTCGTGCCACACGCCCCCGGCGTCCGGGCCGCGCGCGCTCAGCGTCGCGGTCATGCGGTCGAGGACCGCGATGTCTCTTCGCGGGTCTGCGGGGAAGGAGACCCATCCGGCGATGCCACACATGAACGTTTCCTCACTCGGGAGTCCTGGGGTGGTCGCGCGAGGCGGCCAGGGGCGACGGGTCCGGCCGGCGTTTATCGGTTCTGGCGTACTGTAGGCTGTACCACTGGGCCCGATCCTTCTCGTGCCAACCCCCCCCTCTGCGCCGGCGCAGTCAGTTGGGAATAAGAGACAGGGTCCCGCCCGGCCCGCCGACCGCGGTGGCCAGGGCGGGGCCCAGGGCGAAGCCCAGGCTGCGGGCGAGCTGGATGGTGGCCCCGGCCGAGGCGACGAGCCGGGGCGGTACCGCGCCCATGGCCAGCACCTGGGTCGGCCCGCCGTACAGGCCCATGCCGGTGCCCGCGACGGCGAGCGGCCAGGCGACGTGGAGCAGCGACCAGTCGCCCAGCAGCGCGAGCGGCAGGTAACCGGCCGCCACCAGGCACGTTCCGGCGACGGCCACCGGGCGCGGGCCGAACCGGTCGGCCGCACGGCCGCCCACCGGCCCGGCCAGGACCATGCCCAGCGGGAACGCGAGCAGGGTCATCCCCGTCGCGGACGCGCTGACCGACTCGCCGCGCTGAAGATGGAGCGCCACGGTGAAGTGCACGGCGGCGAACGCGACGCTCAGCGCCAGTACCGCGCCGTTGACGCCCGCGCTCCCGGGCGCGGCCAGCACCTCGCGGACCGGCCGGCCCCCGGGCCCGCGCGCCCACACGACCAGCGGACCGGCCGCCACCAGGGTCAGCAGCCACCAGGCCGGCGCGTCCGGCGCCAGGGTGAGGGCGACCAGGAGCAGCGTGACGGCGCCACCGGCCAGCCCGGCGTCGGCGAGGTCCCGGCGGCCGGGAACGGGGGCCCGTCCGGCGGGCGGCATCGCGGCGCGGACCATCAGCCAGGCGACGACGCACACCGGCAGTTTCACCAGCAGCACCGCGCGCCACCCGAAGTGGTCCAGCAGCACGCCGCCCACCATCGGCCCGCAGACGGCCCCGAGCGGTCCCAGCGTGGCGGGGACGCTCATGGCCCGGCCCCGCACCTCGGGACGCACCGCCCGCACGGCGAGCACCGGCATCAGTACGAACAGCACCGCCGCGCACGAGCCCTGCGCGACGCGGGCGGCGATCAGCGCCGCCGCGTGCGGCGCCGCCGCGGCGGCCAGCGCGCAGCCGACGAACCCGGCGACGGATCCCAGCAGCACGGTCCGGACGGGCGCCCGGTCCAGCCAGCGTCCGGCGGGCAACAGGAAGGCCACGACCGGGACCTGATAGCCCAGCACGGCCCACTGGGCGACGCCGTCGGAGGTGCCCAGATCGTCGCCGATGCCGGCGACGGCCACGTTGATGACGCTCATGTCGAGCATGGCGACGAAGGAGAGCATGCCCGCGACCGCGACCAGCCCCCACTGGTCCGTACCGCCGCGGCTCTCCCTCATGCGATCCCCCCTGGGCCGGTCCGACTCCCGTCACGCGTTGAAGGAGTCGGACCCGGCCAGGGGCTAGTTCCCCGGAAAACAGATTAATTGTTCGATCACCGGGGCGCGGACGGGCGCCCGGCCCGTCCGCGCCGGGCGGGCTACGGCCGGCCCGCCCGGTCCAGCAAGGCGAGGAGATCCTCGCGGGCCCGGGCGACCCGGGACCGCATCGTCCCCACCGGGCAGCCGACCACCGCGGACGCCTCGGCGTAGGGCAGCCCGAGCAACTGCGTCAGCACGAACGCGTCCCGGCGGTCCGGGGACAGGGCGTTCAGCAGCTCGGACAGCGCCACGCCCTCCTCGAACCCGGGGTGCCCCCCGGTCTGGCCGCGTTCCGCCGCCGTCTCCCAGTCCTGACCGCCGTCGATCGGCGGGCGGGACACCTTGGAGCGGATCTGGTCCGCGACCACCCGCCGCGCGATCGTCAGCAGCCAGGACCGGGCCGAGGCCCGTCCCTCGAAGCGCGGCAGGCTCCGCAGCGCCCGCAGGTAGGTGTCCTGGACCAGGTCGTCCGCCGACTGGCTGTCGGCGCTGAGATACGTCACATATCTGCGGACGTCGAGCTGCGTGGCGAGCACGAAGCGCTCCGTCGCCTGGCGGTCGCCCTTGCCGGCCGCCAGGGCCCAGTCCGTAAGGGTGCCGTCATCGGTTCTCTCCGGCAGGATGGGGCTCATGGTGTGCTCCCGTTTCCGTGTCGCTGTCTCGGCCCGCGTCGACGGGAGTGACCTGCCGGTCGATGTGCCGGCGGCCAGGCTGGACCGCCATCTGGCGGTCTGTGCCGGGTGCCGCCGCTGGGAACAGCGGGTGCGGTGGCTCAAGGAGCTGACGTCTCACGCCGGTTCGGACCGCGTGGACCGTCTGCCGTTCCTCACACGTGACCAGCAGGAAGAGACTCCCGGCGAGCGGGGTCATGCCGTGCGCGATCCCGTGCGGGATCCCAGCCCGCCGGAGGACCGCGGGAGACGATGACGTGGGCCAGCCGCAGCCCGTACGGCACCGGGACCGCCCACGGCGGCCGGGGGCGCGGCGGGCGCGGCAGGCCGGCGGGCCGGGGCGACGGCGCCCGCAGCGGCGCGGTCAGCCGCGCGCGCAGGGCGCGCGCCAGCCGGAACGCCGCCCGTTCGCCGCAGGAGAGCCAGACGCCGCTCAGCAGCGCCACGGTCAGGTGCGCGGCGAGCATCCACAGGCCGCCGTGTTCCGGGTGCAGGTCGAATAAGTCCCCGGAGTGATGCCGGTGGTGGGGACGCGCGGTCCGCTGACCGGCCTTCTCCTGGGAGAATTCCCAGGAGAAGAGGACGTGCAGGACGCCCTGCGCGCCGACGGCCGAGGCCATGACGGGCACCGGGCGGCGTTCCCGCGCGGTGAACGGCCATACGGCCGCGACTACACAGACGAACGCCAGACCGAGGCACCAACTCCGCACCCGCGCGCCCGACATCGTGGCGTGCCCCACCGCGGTCAGCCATGCGCAGACGCCGGCGAAGACGGCGGCCCGCGCCCCTCGTGCCAGGTTCCCCACCTCCATGACCACGTCATCGTCGCACGCCTCCACCGAACCGGAAGACGGCGGACGCGGACAATCCCCGGCGGCCGACCCCACCGGGGCTCCCGTACGGCCGGTGGTGGAGTGGAGGAACGGGCGTGTCGGGGGCGGCTGTTGCCGGTCCGGCCGGACGGCCGCGCTTGACGCGGCCACTTTGGGAACTCTAGAGTACCTCAAGTACAGGACAGTACTTTTGACGGCTGATCGGAGTATCACCGAGGGAAGCATCCCGTCAGTTGTCCGCGCGGCGGCCGATCGGACGTCGGCCGACCGCTTCCCACGAAGGGCAGCCATGCAGCGGCTCGATGCCGACATCACCGAGAACCCCTGGACCGAACTCCCGCTCACCCTGGCCTCGTCACTGCGGCCCCACCTGCCCGTCCTCGGCGGCGCCCTGCTCCGCGCGATCCAGGGTGAGGTGCCCGTCTACCGCTGCGCCCCGGACTCGCCCACCGGCCGGACCCTCCGTACCGTCGTGCGGCGGGCCATGGAGGACTTCATCGAACTGATCGAGGATCCGGCCGGGCCCCGGGAGCACCAGGCGGCCTTCTTCCAGCGGCTGGGCCGGCTCGAGTTCCTCCACGGACGCGGCACCGACGACGTCCAGGCCGCGTTCCGCGTCGCGGCCCGCGTCGCCTGCCGGGGATACACGGCGGTCACCCGGTCCGCGTACTTCCCCGAAGAGGTCGCCTTCGCGGTCAACGACGCCGTGCTGGCCCACATCGGCGACCTCTGCGGCCACGTCGTCCGGGGGCACGCCGCCGCCCGCTCGCAGAGCGTTCTGGACGTCCCGCGGGCCCGGCGGCTCCTGGCCGAACGACTGCTGCACCGCCGTGCCCTGGTGTCCACCGAGGCTCTCAAGGACCTGGCGGAGCGCGCGGAGTGGCCCCTGCCCGCCCGCGTGAGCTGCTTCGTGGTGCCCAACGACAAGGGCCACCGCCACCGCCTCGACGACGACATCCTCGTGGTGCGGCGCCGGTCGGGCCTGCATCTGGTCGTCCCGGACCCGGAGTCGCACGCCCGCCTCCACCGGCTGCGCACCCTGTTCCGCAACGTCCCCGCCGTGGCGGGGCCCGTCGTTCCGCTGGCGCAGGCGAGGCTCTCCCTGGACGTCGCCCACCTCGCCGTGCGGTTCCTGCACGGGCCGGCGCGCGACTGGACGGGCCTGGCCGACGCCGGGGATCACCTGCCGGAGCTGTACCTGCTCCACGGTTCCGACCTCACCGACCTCCTCGCCGAGCGCACCCTCGGCCCGCTGCGGGACCTTCCCCCGCCACGGGCCGCCCGGCTGGCCGACACCCTGGACGCCCTCCTCATGTCGTGGCGGCGCAGCGCCCCGGAGGTGGCCGAGATGCTCTACATCCACCCGCAGACCGCCCGTTACCGCCTGCGTCAACTGGACACCCTCTTCGGGGACCGGCTGAACGACCCGGCCTTCCGGTTCGAGGCGATGCTCGCCCTGCGCTCCCGGGCCCTGGGAGCCACCCGCGCGGGCGAGCGCCCGCCTCCGCCGCCGCCCGACGTCGAGTGACCCGCCGTCCGGTGACGCCGGCTCAGCGGCCGACGACGGTGTGCTCGACCTCGCCGACGCCGTCGAGGGTGAGCGTGAGGGTGTCACCTGGCCGGAGCCAGTGCCCCGTCTCCATTCCGCTGCCGCCGGGCAGGGTGCCGGTACCGAACAGCTCGCCGGGCAGGAGCTGTTCGCCGCTGGACGCGTGGGCGAGCACCTCACCGAGGCTCCATCGCATGCCGGCGCTGGAAACGGCGCTCACCACCGTGCCGTTGATCGCGACCGAGCCGGTGAGGGCGTCGATCCGGGGCAGGACCTCGTCGGCGGTGACCGCGGTGGCCGACATGGAGCTGGCGAAGTGCTTGGACTTCTGCGGCCCGAATCCGCTGGCCATCTCGGCGCGCTGCACGTCGCGGGCGCTGAAATCGTTGAGCAGGACGAACGCGCCGATCGCCGAGGCGGCCTCCGCCGGGGTCGCGTCGAGCAGGGGCTCGGCGAGGACGAACCCGATCTCCAGCTCGTAGTCCAGCGCGGAGGAGTACGGGGGGCAGGCGATGGGCGTGCCGGACGGGACGAACGTCAGGTGATTGCCCAGGTAGTACATCGGCTTGCGGTGGAACAGCGGCTTCGGCCGGAACAGCGGGAAGGGCCGGCCCGTCACCCGTTCGACCGCGGCGGCCACCCGGTACTGCCCGGGGTGGAATCGGCGCAGCAGGCCCCGGCTGGCGTCGATGGTGTGCTGTTCGTACAGCATGAAGTCCCGGAACGACACCGGCTGGAACGGCAGCAGCAGGTCCGAGGCCGCCAGGTGCCGGTCGGCGGCGGCGAGCTGCCACTCCCGGCCGAACGTCTCCCCGCCCGGCGGCTCCGGATACGGCAGCCACTGCCCGTCGCGCAGACACTGGGTCTCCAGCCCCCTGTCGGTACGGACTCGTCGCAACTTCACGGCCCACCCCTTCCCGGACGCGTGTCCGAACATCGCCTCATGGCGTGTCGCTGTCGGGGAGATCGTTCCCGTCAGGGGCCGCGGAACGCGCGGAGTCGCGCTGATCACCATCCCGCGCCCGCCGACCGTGTGACGCGTGGTGGTCCGCGGCCGGCCGCTCCTTATCGGGGGAGGAGCAGCCGGCCGCGGACGCGTGGTGCGGGGGGCCGCGATGCTACAGCGCGCCGAACACCGGCTCCGATACCGGCCGGCCCTCCCCCCGTGCGCACGACAATGATTCTGGGCCCCGGGCGGGCGGCGGTCCTTGACCTTCCGCGCACAGCGGTTGTCACCCGGCGCACAGCCACGCGCCCCGGCGCCGTCCCGTCGGCCCCGGCGCTCCTTCCGGTCCGGTCCTCGGGTGCGCGGCGGGGCGGCTCAGGCGTCGGTCCGGGGGCGGCGCAGTTCCTCGTTGATGCGGCGGGCCTCTTCGAGCTGGTCCTCCAGGATGACGATGCGGCAGGCCGCGTCGATGGGGGTGCCCTGGTCGACGAGTTCGCGGGCGCGGGCGGCGACGCGCAACTGGTAGCGGGAGTAGCGGCGGTGGCCGCCTTCGGAGCGCAGGGGGGTGATCAGCCGGGCCTCGCCGATGGCGCGCAGGAAGGCGGGGGTCGTGCCGAGTATCTCGGCGGCCCGGCCCATCGTGTAGGCGGGATAGTCGTCGTCGTCGAGTCGGTCGAGCGGGTTGTCCTGGGTCATCTGCACCTTCGTCCGGAGAACGCGTCGAGGGGCCCTGGTGCCGTACGGCACCAGGGCCCCGAGGGATTTGGAACACCATCTGCCGGCCTACTGCTGCACCGGCTTTCCGCTTCCGCACCGCCGACTGGGGGATGTGGGCGGGTGCGGGGATCGCATCTGCGTGACCGTGTGACCACCTTCCGTTCCGGGGCCTGCGGTACCCGGACCGGTATCACGCTGGTCCGGGCGATCCTGATGGCGTCTGCCTCCTTCTCTTCCTTGATCGGTTCACTTGCTCCTGCGGTCCTGCGTACTGCCTGCGGCCCCCGTCCCGGGGCCGCCCGCGCGCCAGTTCATCTCTGTCGCGCTCATCGACTTCCTGGTTACGAGAACTACGTTAACTCTCGTGCGCCCGAATGTCTACTCCAGCCGCGACAGATTTTCTGTGGGGCGTGTCGGTGGACATCTCCCGTCCCGGTCACATGGCCGGGCGGGGGACCGGACGCCCGTCGGCCGTGCGGGGGGCGAGGGTAGTACCGCAGACGGAGCCCGGTTGATCGGTCCGGTGGGGGACGACCGCGACGCCCGCCGCCTCGTACCGTTTCCCCCGTGATCGTCACCGGCGCGAACGCCGGGTCCCGCTCCGCGGACCGGGCTCCGCGCCCGGGCGGCGCGTCGAGGAGACACCGGGCCCACCGGGACTGACGGCCGCACCCCGGCGCCCCGCCCGGCCGGGACGCGCCACCACCACCTCACCCCCGCTGAGTGCTCGCCGTGCCTTTCCGCGGGCGCGCGCCGACCGAAGGGCAGGCACACCCGCCGTGGCACAGACCCATGTCCACCGACCGAAGGCCGCCGAGGCACGCGAACCGCGCTGGGACAACCTCAGATACGTCGCCGGGACGATGGTCATCCTGATACACCTGGCGGAGTCGCTCGGGGACCGCGACGGACTGCACTGGCTGTACCTGACCACCTGGGCGATGCGCATCCCGCTGTTCGCCCTCCTCGCCGGGTACTTCAGCAGCGCGGCGCCGCTCACCGGCCGGCGGACGCGCCGCCTGGCCGTCCAGCTCCTCGTGCCCTGCCTCGCCCTGCAACTGCTCGGCGCCGCGCAGATCTGGCTGATGTCCGGCACCGAGCGGTTCTGGTCCTCGCCGGTCCACGGCCCGGCCTGGACGCTGTGGTTCCTCCAGGCGCTGTTCCTGTGGCGGGGGGCGCTGCCCTGGCTGGCCCGGCGGCGGTACCCGCTGGCCACGGCCGTCGCGGTGGCGCTGCTCGCCGGCTACCTCCCGCTCGACCCGCTGCCGTTCGCCCTGTCCCGCGCCGCCGGCCTGCTGCCGTTCTTCGTGCTCGGCTGGAAGCTGCGCCAGGGCGCCCTTGGCCCCGGGCGGCGTCACGCGTACAGCGGGGGCGCGGCGACGGCGGGCCTCGGCGCCACCGCCATGACCGCCTGGCTGGTCAGGGACCACGTCGGCCGGGACGGCCTGACGTTCCGGAAGACCTACGGCGAGCTGGACCTTCCGCTGGACCTTCCGTGGGCCTGGACGATCCGCTGCGTCCTGCTGTTCGGCGGCATGGCCGTGGCGCTCAGCGTCATCCGGCTCGTTCCCGGCCACCGCCTGCCGTTCATCACCTACCTCGGCTCGGGCGGGCTGTACATCTACCTGCTCAACCCCCTCCTGCTGCGCCCGCTGAACGCCGCCGAGGTGTTCGCCCGGGTGGACACGTTCGCCGAGCAGGCCGGTCTGGTGTGCGTCGCCTTCGCCATCTCCGCCGCCTGCGCCTCACCGTTCGTCCGGCGCCTGACCAGGCCCCTGATCCAGCCCGGCCGCACCACCCCCTCCACCGCCGCACCCGCACCCGCGCCGCGCTGACACCCTCGCCCGGCGGCGGCTCAGCCGGGAGGGCCGGTCGGACGGCCGGCCCTGTCGCCTCGGTGACCGGCGTTCCCGGATGCCTCGGGGACGCCGCGGGCCGGCGTCGGCAGCAGGCCCCGGGCCTGGGCGCGCAGCACCGTGGTGAGGCGGTCGCCGGTGCCGAGCTTCCGGTAGACGTTCCCCACGTGCTTGTGCACCGTGCGGACCGAGATGCCGAGTCGGCGGCCGATGGCGTGAGCGGTCAGCGCCTCGGACAGCAGCACGAGAACGGCCGCTTCGCGCGGCGTCAGGCCGTACGCGATCGCGGGCCCGGTCACCGCCGGCCCGCCCTCCGGGGAAACCGGTGCGCCGGGCGCGGAACGCAGAAGGGCGAAATGCCGGTCGATCCCGGCCAGGAGCGGCTGAACGCTGTGCGCGTAGGCGAGATGGCGTCCGGTGAAGTCGGGGCCCGAACGGTAGACGAGATAGCCCCGGACCGGGCCGGTGCTCTCCGGAAGGGGGATCGCCAGGACGTGCTCGGCGCCCAGGGGTGCCACCGCGCGGCCGGGGCGGCGGTTCCGTGCCGCGATGCCCCCGGCCGTCGACGGCGCGCGGTCCGTGGCGGACGCGTAGAAGTCCGAGAAGGGATGCCCCTTCCTGATCCGCGCCAGGGTCTCCTCGTCCACACACGGCGCCTGCGGCCCGTCGGCGGTCCAGAACCGCACCGAACCGGAGCGGTCGTCCCAGTGCTCCGCCTTGGGGACGACGAAGTCCCCGCCGCACGCCGTCAGCAGCTCCGCGATCACCAGCGACCGCAGTCGTCCCGGGTCCCGCTCGTGCAGGACGGCGACCGCCAGCTCGGCCATCCGCCGGTAGGGACTTTCGGGGAAGCCGGAGCCGTGGTCGCCCCTGTCCATACGTACTTCTCTCCCTGTCCGTGAGCACCCCGGCCGCCGCAGGATGGCACCGGTGTCCCGGTCGGCGTCCGTCCGCACCCGCGAAGGGCCCAGAGCCCTGAACGGCGGCCACGGGACGCCCGCTGACCTCGCGTCTTCGCGACAGTACAGAGCCTCCTGGGCTCCGGCACGCCAACAGGAACATCTCAGCAAGGAGAACAGTCCATGACCGCAGTGCTCGACACCCCCCACGCCTCCGCCGCCGACAGGAAGAACAAGCGGCGCCGGCTCGGCCTGCGGGCCGGTGTGGCCGTCGGAGCCGCCGCCGTGGCTCTCGTCGCCACCATCCCGACCGCCGCGGCCAAGACCAACAGCGGCTGCACCACGATCCAGTCCGGCACCGGGTTGCTGTGTGCCGAGGTCAGCTACACCAGCCAGCAGAGCATCGAGTACATCGAGGGCCACTTCGCGAGCGCCGGCGGCGTCGGAAACCCGCGCCTCCACGTGCGCCTTCTCGACAGCAACAACCAGGTGGTCTGGCAGGGCGACAGGAGCTGGTCGGGGAACCGTCTCAGCGAGACCCTCACCATCCCGATCAACCTGAGCCTCGCCCAGGCCGCCGCCCGCACCTGCGCCACCCTGTACGAAGCGGGCGGCTACATGGACACCGCCTGCACGCCGCTCGTCTGAACGCGGCACCGGCACCGCCGGCGGGCCCACGGGCGGATCCCGGCAGGGAACCGCCCCCGGGCCCGCCGTGGCGACCGGGGGTCAGCCGGTGAGGTAGCCGCCGGAGGCGTCGAGGTCGGTGCCGACCACGGGGGCCGCCTCGGGGGAGCCCAGCCACATCATGACCCTGGCCATCTCCTCGGCCGTCACGATGCGCCGGATCGGGTAGTCCTGGGCGATCTGCTCGTAGGTCACGCCGAACGCCTCGGCGGCGCGGCGCAGCATCGGGGTGTCGACCGCGCCGGGGGCGAAGGCGGCGACCCGGATGCCGTCGGCGGCGTACTCCAGCGCCGCGACCTTGGTGAGCGAGGCTACGCCGTGCTTGCTGGCGTTGTACGGCGCGATGGTGGCGAACCCGACCTCCGCCGAGATCGACGCCGTGTTGACGATGACGCCGCCGCCCTGGGACAGCATCTGCGGAATCTCGTACTTCATGCCGAGGAAGACCCCACCGGCGTTCGTGCGCCACACGTTCTCCATGTCCCGGAGGGACTGCTCGTGCAGGCGGACCGCGCGGGGGCTCTCGACGCCGGCGTTGTTGAAGGCCACGTCGATACGCCCGTGGCGCTCGACACAGGCCGCGACGAACGCCCTGACCTGGCTCTCCTCGCGGACATCGGCGCGCACATAGGTCGCGTCCCCGCCCGCCGAACGGATCGCGGACTCGACGCGGCGGCCCAGCTCGGCCCGGCGTCCGCAGAAGAAGACCCGGGCGCCTTCCGCGGCCAGCGCGCGGGCGGCGGCCTCCCCGATCCCGGAGGTGGCGCCGGTGATCAGCACCACCTTGTCCGTGAAACGCCCGCCCGGCGCCGAGGCCCCGGCCGTGGCGGCCGAGGCCGAGCCGGTCACCGCGCCCGCCGTCAGACCCGCCGCCCCGGCGCGCAGCACCCGGCGGCGGGTCGTGTCCCGCGGTGATGCCTGTTCCTGTCCGCGCACGGTCACTCCGCTCCGGCGAGTCGGTCCGGCAGCGGGGCCAGCGGGTACACGCGCCAGAAGAACGCGTCGGCCGCGTGCTGGTCCCCGGCGAAGTTGACGGCCTCGGCGATCCGCTGGTCCTCGATGCGGAAGGCCAGCGTCCACAGGATGTCGAGGCCCTCCGGCGTCGTGCTCCACCCCCGGTGCAGGTCGATGACCCAGTCCCCGTCGGCGGCGACGCACAACGTCTCGGCGCGGAACCCGGCACGCCCCAACTCGCGGAAGAACGCCAGGACTTCCTCGACGCCCTCCTTCGTCCCCGCCAGCGGGTGGTGGCCGGGGATCGTCCACCGGACATCCGGCGCGAAGAACGGCCGGAGCGCGTCGGGATCACCCGTGCCGTACGCCTCGTAGTAGCGGCGGATCAGCCGCACATGGGGGTGCTCCGCCGCCCCGGGTGACGCCGCGCCGGCCGACGGGGCTCCGCCCAGCACCGCGGCGGCCAGACCGACCGCCCCCAGTCCCGCGCCCCGCAGCACACCGCTCCTGCTCACCGACCCGCTCCCACCCACCGGCATGCTCTCCCCTTCGCCATCGCGCCCGTTCGCGTCCGCACCGTTCGCGGACCTTCACGGAATCAGCCGCGACCGGCGGGGTCCAATGCCCGCGTCCATACGTTTCAGGCATGGAAGGTCCGACTACGGGTTGAGGAGGTGGGCCGTGGATGTCGACACCAGGGTCCTGCGCTACTACGTGGCCGTCGCCGAGCACCTGAGCTTCACCCGGGCCGCGCAGGAACTGTTCGTCTCGCAGCCGTCGTTGAGCCGCCAGATCCAGCGGCTGGAGAACGAGGTGGGGGCCGCGCTGTTCGTCAGGACCGGCAGGCGGGTACGGCTCACGGCGGCCGGTGAGAGCCTGCTGCCCGCCGCCCGCCGCATCGTGGACGACTGGCGGCAGGCCGTGCGCGAGGTCCGGACGGCGGAGGCCGCGCGCAGAAAGCTGCTGAGGATCGGGTTCGTGGCGACCGGCGCGGGACCCCTGGGCAGGCGGGCGCGCACGGCCTTCACCTCCGCCCATCCGGGGATCACCGTGGAGCCGAAGCGGTTCGACTGGGGCGGCGAGGCGGACGCGCTGCGGCAGGGCCTGGCGGACGCGGCCTTCGTCTGGCTGCCGGCGGATCTCTCCGGGCTGCACGCGCGGGTCGTCGCGACCGAGGCCCGGTGGGTGGCCCTGGCCGCCACGCATCCGCTGGCCGCCGCCCGCGACACCGTGAGCATCATGGACCTGCGGGACGAGCCCCTGATGTGGACCCGCAAGGCCCCCCAGGAGTGGGTCGACTGGTGGGCGGTCAATCCCCGGCCGGACGGATCGGCGCCCCGGTGGGGACCCGAGAACGACAACGTCGAGGAGATGCTCGAACACGTCGCCGCCGGCAACGCGGTGTGCCTCGGTACCGAGTCGATGGCCGGCTACTACACCCACCCCGAGCTGACCTGGCGCCGCGTCACGGACATCGAGCCCCTGCGCATCGCCGTCGCCTGGCCCCACGGCCGGACCGGCCCCCTGGTCCGGGCCTTTGTCGACACGGTGACGGGCCTCGCCGCCGACCACGGGGAGCCGCGCGTCAGCCCGGCGTGATGCCCAGGGCCGTGGCCAGCACGGTCCGCCAGGTGGCGTAGACGCTCTCCAGGTCCACGGCGTCGGGCGAGACGCGCCACTGCTGGTGGACACCGACCAGGACGGCGAGGAACAGGACGGCGAGGGCGTCCAGATCGAACCCGCGGGGCAGGGCGGCCGGCGCGAGCCAGGCGCGGATCTGCGCGCGCATGGCGTCGTGGAGCGCGGCGTACCGCCCGTGGAGCGGGGAGTCCGGCTCGACCGCCTCGGCGATCAGGGTGATCAACAGCTTGCTCGTGGGCATGCGGGTGAACCGCACCGCACGCTCCATGGCCCGGTCGAGGGACTCCGGACCGGCCGGCTCGGGCGTCCCGGACGGCGGGGGCGCCATGGCGGCGTGGACGGTGGTCAGCACGTCCTCGACGACGGCGGCGAGCAGGCCCTCCTTGTTGCCGAAGTGCCAGGGGATGGACCCCCGGCTGACCCCCGACCGTTCGGCGATGTCGGCGAACGTCGTCTGCCGGTAGCCGCGTTCCGCGAACAGTCCGGCCGCCGCGTCCAGCAGGAGTCTGCGGCTCTCCTGCGTCGTGTCCGCGCGTCGCGTCGCCACCGGGCCTCCCCTTCCCTTCCTCTTCCTCGCTCTCGGCTTCCTCGCTCCCGACGCGCAGCCTACCGGTGGCCTGGCGCTCCCTGGCTGCCCGGCATATTCTATGCTGGCTGGCATAGACGCGAGGAGGGGAGGGGACATGCGACGGGTGATCAGCGACGGAGCGCGCGGTCCACGGGCCGGGGTGGGGTCCGGGGACCGGGTCCGCGGTGCGGCGGGCGCGGGGACGCGGGCGGTGACGGTGGGGTGAGGGAGTTCCAGTTCCGCAGCGACGATCTCCCGGTGGCGGACCGGTTCGACGCCTTCCGGGACCTGTTCCGCGTGTACGCCCCCATGGAGCTGAGCAGCCGCCATGCGGCGGCGTTCCACGGCGAGGTGCGGATCTGGCGGCTGGGCGAGGTGCGCGCCTGGTCGTCGGCGTTCCGGCCGACGGTGTTCCGGCGGACCCGGAGGCTGATCAGGCGGTCCGACCCGGAGGTGTACCACCTGAGCTTCCCCGTCAGCGGGCAGGCCACCCTCACCCGGGACGGGCGGGACGTGGCGCCCCGGCCCCGGGAGTTCTTCACCAGCGACTCGTCCCGGCCCTGCGCGGTGGCGACGGAGCACGACGCGGGCCTGGTCCGTTCGGTGGCGGTGGACATCCCGAAGACGAGCCTGTCGCTGCCCCGGAGCCTGGCGGACCGCATGATCGGACGCTCGCTGCCCGGCGCCACGGGCATCGGCGCGCTGCTGGTCGGGCTCCTGACCCGACTGGCCTCGGACGCCGACGGCTTCGGCCCGTCCGACGGCCCGCGTCTGGGCCCGGTGGTGGCCGATCTGGTGTCCGCGCTGTTCGCCCATGAGCTGGAGACGGAACGCTGCCTGCCGCCGGAGAGTCACCGGCGGACGCTGTTGCTGCGCGTCTGGGCGTTCATCGGGCAGCACGTGCGCGACCCCGACCTGACACCGGCCACGATCGCCGCCGCGCACCACATCTCGGTCAGCTTCCTGCACCGGCTCTTCCAGGACCACGACACGACGGTCGCCGCCGCGATCCGCCGCCTGCGGCTGGAGGGCGCCCGCCGCGAGCTGGCCGACCCGGCGCTGGCGACGGTACCGATCCACGGCATAGCGGCCCGCTGGGGCTACGAGAACCCGGTCGTCTTCACCCGCTCGTTCCGCGCGATGTTCGGGCAGACCCCCAGCGATCACCGCCATGGCGCGTCGGGCGCGGAGCGGAGGACGGAGCATCGTTCTCCCAGGGGGGGCGGGCCGGCGACGGTCTGACGTTCCGGCCGGGACGCACGGAGGCGCGGTGGTCCGTCCTCCCCAGGAGGGGAGGGGAGGACGGACCACCCGCCTCAGAGCGCCGCCCTCCGGCACGCCTCGCGGGCGTGATCACCGTTCACGCCGAGCTTCATCAGCTCCGTGGCGCAGAACAACTGCTCGTCCCACCACTCGTCCTCCGACGCGGCGTCGCAGGCCGCGGTCGCCTTGGGTCCCACGGTGTAGCCCTTGCTCTCCAGGTACTGCTGGCACTGGTACACCGTGGCCTGTGCCGGGGACGCGACGGCCACCCCCGCGCCGACCAGGGCGGCGGCGGCCAGGGACGAGGCCGCGGTCCTGGCGAACATCTTCTTCAGCGCGCTCATCAGTGTTCTCCTCGGTGGGGACGCCCGGTGGTCGCCGGGCACGCCTCAGCCTGCCGGGCCTTCGTCGGCCGGTCGCTGATCGCGCGTCGCCGCCTCTCCGACGTTCCGTCGCCGCGACCGGCGCGGCCGGTGCTCAGGTCAGGCGTGGACCTCGCGGAGCCGCTGGGCGGCGGATTCGGGGAGGACGTCGTTGATGAACGCGCCCATACCGGACTCGGACCCGGCCAGATACTTCAGCTTTCCCGGGCCGCGCTTGACGGTGAACAGTTCCAGGTGCAGCGCGAAGTCCTCCCGCTGCCGGGCGGCGATCCCGGACGGCGCCTGATGCCAGCCCGCGACGTAGGGCGTGCTCCCGGCCCCCGGACCGAAGAGACCCGCGAAGCGCCGCAGCAGGTCCAGGTACACCCCCGGGAACTCCGCCCGGGCCGCCGCGTCCAGCGCGGCCAGGTCCGGCACCCGGCGGCGCGGGAACAGGCGCACCTCGTACGGCCAGCGGGCCGCGTGCGGCACGAACGCGATCCAGTGCGCGCTCTCCCGCACCACCCGCCGCCCGTCCGCCCGTTCGGCGGCCACCATCTCGTCGTACAGGTTCGCCCCCGCACGTTCCCGGTGCTCCGCCACCGCGCGCAGCGCCCGCGCGGTGCGCGGCGTGACGTACGGATAGCCGTAGATCTGCCCGTGCGGGTGCGTCAAGGTCACGCCGATCTCGGCGCCGTGGTTTTCGAAGCAGTACACCTGCCGCACCCCCGGCAGCTTCGCCAGCGCGGCCGAGCGATCCGTCCACGCCCACAGCACCAGCGCCACGCGTTCCTCGCCGAGCCCCGCGAACGACACCCCGTGGTCGGCCGAGAAGCACATCACCTCACACCGGCCGGCGCCGCCCGAGAAGGCGGGGAAACGGTTCTCGAAGACCGCCACCTCGTAGTCCGCCGCCGGGATCTCCGTGTGCCGCCCCGCCCGCGAGGGACACAGCGGGCACTCCTCGGCGGGCGGCAGGTGCGTACGGTCCTGCCGGTGCGTCGCGTAGGCCACCGGCGCGCCCCCCAGCGGATCGTGCCGCACCTCGGTCACCGCCACCGCCGCCCGCGGCACCCGCGCGTCGGGCACGGCGACCGCGGCCCGCGCCGCGTCGCGGGCCGAGTAGTAGATCAGCTCCCGCCCATCGGCGAGCCGGGTGGCACAGCGCTCCATGGTCCACTTCCCCGCACATGTGGTGGATCAGCTCGGCGGCGACGGGCGGATGGCCATGCCCGGGCGGCGGCGGTGGACGGTCAGGTAGACCAGCCCGGCGGGGCCCGCCGCCAGCGCGCGGCCGGAGCCGCGGGGCAGCCAGGCGACGGTGCCGGGCGCCAGCGTCTGACCGCCGGTGTCCGCCGTCAGCCGTCCCTCGCCGTCCACCACGAACAGCAGCACGTCCAGGTCGGGTTCGACATGGCGCGCGACCCCGGCCCCGGGCGCCAGCCTGACCACGTTGGCGTCGAGCTGCCGGTCCGCCTCGGCGAGCGCGAACAGGGCCCCGCCCTGGTCCGGGGCGGCCTCCCGCAGCAGTTCGGTCACCCGGGCCACCACCGTGGGCGTCGCGTCCTGCGGCACGTGCCTCTCCTCCCGCCGTCGAAGTCCCCCGGGCAGCGATGGTAGCGGCGGCCCGCGACAGCCCTCTCCCGCGTGACGCGGGTGGCCGAACAGGCTCCTGGCGGGGGAGCGAGGGTCCAAGCGCTTGCCGGCGGATCGGCCCGCTCGGCCCCTCGCTCACCCGGCCCCAGCCACGAAAGGGTGAACACCCCGGCGCGCGGGGGTTCGTGCCCTTACCGGGGGTCGAACATGCTGTCCCTCGCGGCGCGGACAAAGGCGCCCCACTCGGCGTGTGTCACGGCCAGCACCGGTCCAGCTTCTCCGTGCTTGGTGTCACGCAGCGCGACAACGGAGTCGAGGTGGGCAACCTCGACGCACTGCCCGTTGGCTTCGGAGCGCGAGGACTTGACCCACTTCGCGTCGCTCACATCAACCTTGTTCATAACTCCCTGCCATTTCGGAGATGAGGCGCCGAGACGCCTCCTCGTCGAGCGATTGATTCCAGATGTCGCCGAACGCCGCCTCATAGCGTTCGACCTCCTTCGGCTTGTCCAGGTAGAGGTCACCCGTGTAGCCGTCGGCGTAGACGGTGGGCGGCTCGCTTGCCCTGCCGTCGCCATTCAGCGGGAATCGCATGATGAAGAACGATCCCGACAGCACGCCCTGATGGAGCCCTGCCTCACATGGCACAACCCTGATCACGACGTGAGCCAGCTCGGACGCCTCCACCAAGTGGGCGAGCTGTCCCGCCATGATGCGAGCCCCGCCGATAGGCCGCCGCAAGAGCCCTTCGTCCAGGGCGACATGCAGCGTGGGAGGAGCGGTCACCCTGGTGATCAACGTCTGTCGCGCGACCCTCAGTGCTACTCGGCGTTCGATCTCCTCCTCGTCCTTGTCCGGAAAGTGGGCTCGGATGATGACGCGTGCGTAGTCCTCGGTCTGGAGCAGTCCAGGGATTAGTTGCCCCTGATACACCGACAGGTGTGACGCCGCGCCTTCGAGCCCGATGAAGACATCGAACCCCTCCGGGATGACGTCGCCATAACTGTGCCACCAGCCGCGAGCCTTGGTCTCCTTCGCGAGACCCATGAGGGCCTCGGTGAGGTCCGCCGGAGCGCCATAGATCGTGCACATCGTCAGGACGTCGTGGCTGCGCATCGAGGTCAGGCCCGACTCGATCCGCCACATCTTCGCTTCCGACCATTCCAGCCTGCTGGCTGCCGCCTTGAGTGTGAGCCGTGCGTCCATGCGCAAGCCCCGTAGGTACCGACCGAGTTGCCGCCTTGGAACGGTTGATCCCGTTGTCGGCTCCGCCATGACACCCCTTCCCTCGCTCAGTCTGAAGTACTCCTGACGCTCGAAATGAAAGCATCGGGCAGTTCATTTCGCAATGTCCGTCAACTAGATGAAAGCCCAAATCGAAAACCCGAAATGAGGGCTTGCATAACTCATCTCTGAGGCGCACTCTAGTGGTCACCGGTCGCTCCGTGTGCCAACTCGGCAACTCTCGGTCCCTGTTGGCGTGGTCGGCGGCTGTCTGCGTGGTGGTTTCCGGTCGTCGGAGATGCAGCCCGCTGCATGCGCGCAGCACGGGCACCAACACCACGCGCGAGAACCCCCGCGACCGCAGTGACGTGCGGTCCGGGGGCCATGGCCCTCAACCCCTGGGAGGTTGACGACGTGTTCCAAGCTATCGCGATGTTGTTCCGGCCGCTGATGCGGCTGTGGTTTCCGGCCGAAGGGTGGCGCCATGCGCCGGGCGGATTCCGTCTCGTCGGGGAGAAGCAGCGGGTGCAACGAGCCCGGCGCCGTGCGCTGTGGCTCGCCACGGTGCGGATCGACAACGGCCCGCGCTGGATTCACGGCGTCCGGGTGACCGCGCGGTGAGTGGCCCGGAAGTTCCCGATGTGGGATCGCTGGTGAGGGACGTGGGCACTGATCGCGTCGGCGTCTATATGGGCAGGGGCGGGCCGTATGCCTTGGTGCGGCCGGTCGGTGGGGGCAGGGAGTGGCAGGCGCGGCCCGGGGATCTGCGACCGGCGGTGGCCGCGCATCCGCGTCGGGCGGATGTGGAGCAGCTTCGTTCCGCGTTGCAGCTCCATCTGGACGAGTGCGGGACGTGCACCCTGGAAGCGGCGTGCGACATAGGGCGGGTGCTGGTTCTGGCCTGCGAGGAGGCCACGCGTCCGGCTGGGTCCGCGTCGCGGGCCGAGGCGTCATGAGGGCGGCCACCCGCACTCGGCCACGCCGGGGTGCGCGGCTCGGGGATGGTGAGCTGTCGTGAGCCGCGTCGTCATCAAGGGCGCCGAGTGGGTGCTGAGCGCGGAGCGGGCGCAGGGGGCGCCGGACGGGATCTACGAGGCCCGGTGTCTGTGGTGCGGTGCGGAATCGCCGATGGTGGACGACGATTCCAGGCCGGTGGGAATGTGGGCACTGGATCACACGCGGCGGCTCGGGCTGGAGCACGGGCAGTTCGTGGTGACCTCGCAACGGCACTGGCGGGTTGACCCCGTGGTTCCGGGCGGTGAGGTGAGACGCCCTGTGGGGGTGCGTTCGTCCGGTGCTCATGCCCGGCCGCGCTGGGGTATGCGTCGGCTGGGCCGGGGAGTGGCGCGGCTGGTGGTCCGCTGGGCGGTCGCGATGTCGGCCCGGTGGCTGCCCGCGCTGACCGCCGGCGGCGGCCAGGCCCGCTCCGGCTCTTCGACCCCCACACGTCCGGGATAGCTGACAGTCCCGTGTGTGGGTCGGTGGTGTCCCCGACCGGACAGGCCCGAGCAGTGGCAGACGTGCCACGCCCCCGAGCCGACGGGCTCGGTGCTCGCGCCCCGGTCCGCCCCTTTCGGGGTGCCGCGTCGCGCGGTGAGGACATCACCATGGCTCCGCCCGTCCGTCCTTCTTCGTTCTCCGGGCGGGCGGAGCTTCCCGGGCCTCGCTCGCCCGTGGCCCGGATCAGGCTGGCCCGCCGCCCGACGAGGAGGACCCGGAAGAC
Source organism: Streptomyces specialis (assembly GCF_001493375.1). Lineage (GTDB taxonomy): Bacteria > Actinomycetota > Actinomycetes > Streptomycetales > Streptomycetaceae > Streptomyces > Streptomyces specialis. The sequence continues at coordinate 286,618 of NZ_LN929838.1, read as the reverse complement.
CACCGGTGACCGCCGGGGCCGTCCGTCGTGCCGTCAGGCCGTCACGCGGTCAGCTCGCCGGCACGCCGGAGGGCGGCCGGCGCGGGTCGGCGCGGAAGGTCCGGCGGTAGGCGCCGGGGGTCGTGCCCAGGGCGCGATGGAAGCGCCTGCGGAGGTTGGTGGCGGAGGAGAGACCGACGCGGCGGGCGATCGCGTCCAGGGGAAGGTCGGAGGATTCCAGCAGCGCGCGGGCCGCGTCGATACGCCGGCTGAGCAGCCACTGCCCCGGGCTGACACCGAGTTGCTCGGCGAACCGGCGGGCGAGCGTGCGGACCGAGACACCGGCGTGCGCGGCCAGGTCCTCGACCGTGAGCGGTTCGAGCAGCCGCCCGGTCACCCACTCCAGCAGCGGCGCGAGCGAACCGTCGATCTGGGCGGGGCGCGGCGGCGCCGAGTACTGCAACTGCCCGCCCTCCCGGTGCGGCGGCATGACCATGCTGCGGGCGACGTGCGCGGCGTAGCCGGCGCCCTGGTCGGCACGCACCAGGTGCAGGCACAGGTCGATGCCGGCCCCGCAGCCGGCGCTGGTGGCCACGTCGCCGTGGTCCACGTACAGCACGTCGGGATCGACCCGCACGGCCGGGAACCGGGCGGCCAGCTCGGCCGCCCGCGCCCAGTGCGTGGTCGCCCGCCGTCCGTCCAGCAACCCGGCGTGCGCCAGCGCGAAGACGCCGGAGCAGATGCTGACCACCCGCGCTCCACGGTCGTGCGCGCGGCGCAGGGCCCGGACGACGGCGGGGGAGGGGGCCACCTCGGCGGGCAGCCACCCCGGGACGACCACGGTGTCCGCCCGGTCGAGCGCGTCCAGCCCGTCCGCGACGACCATGTCGTACCCCGCCCGCGTCGCCACCGGCCCGGGGTGTTCCGTGCACACGCCGAACTCGTACCGCTTCGGGAGTCCCCGTCGCTCGGTCCCGAACACCTCCGCCGCACAGCTCAGTTCGAACGTCGACTGCGGCGGGCGGACGAGTGCCACCACACGATGCATGGCAGAAAAGTACCGGAGAATGTCATTCCTGACACTCGGCGGGACGACGGCGACCGGACAGGCTGGAGCCATGACGACAGACCAGAACTCATCCGGCTACGCCTGGTCCGCCGTGCGGGACGCCCCGGTGCGCGAGTTGTTCCCCGGGATACGGCTGCGCTCGCTGTGGAAAGGGGAGAACGGCGCGACGGCCCACGTGCTGGAGATGGACCCGAACACGTGCTGGCAGGGCGTCGACGTCCACGAACCGGGCCCCGAGGAGGTCTTCGTGATCTCCGGCACTTTCAACGACGGCGACCGCGACTACCCGGCCGGCTCGTTCCTCCACGCCCCCGCGGGGTCGTCGCACGTCCCGCAGACGACCACGGGGTGCACCCTGTTCCTCTTCTACCCCGAGGGCTGAGCACTCCGGCCGGGGAGACCGGTCGTGGCGTGGTCAGCCGAGTACGAACGGGATTCTCGCCGCCAGCTCGCCCAGCGCGGCCTTCTCGGTGTCCGTCGGGGCGCGGCGGCCGGTTCCGATCAGCAGCGCGTCCTCGTCCGGGAACGACGCCGGGAACGGGGCCCCGGCGATCTTCTCCAGCGACGCGCGGGCGGCGGCGAGGGTCTCGGCGGGCGGCCCGGCGGCCGAGGGCAGGTGCGCGACGAGGTCGAGGTGGTGCAGCGTCCACTCCATGACATACGCGGACAGGTAGTCCCCGGCGGTCAGCACCATGTCCTGGGTGGCGACGCGGACCTTCCGGTCGGCGAGTCCGGCGGCGCGCCCGGCGGCGGAACCGACGTCGTCGAAGTGGAACTTCAGCCACCTCGGCTCGCCGTACGCGGCGGCCAGCCGGGGGATCAGGGCGTCCAGCGGGTCCTCGCCGGTCGGCGGCTCGACCAGCTTCCAGTAGGTGACCGAGTCCGCGGTCGGTTCCGCGTCGGTGGGCGTGACCAGCGTGATGAGGACGTCCTGGGCGTCGATGATCAGGTGGCACACCAGATCCCGCACGAGCCAGCCGGTACAGCCGGACGGCCGTTCCCAGTCCTGCTCGGTGAGTTCGCCGACCGCCGTGCGCAACGCCGTCCAGGAGCGCGAGAAAAGATCCACCGCGGCACCGTAATCCCGTACCGGAACGGCCGACAACCGGATTCCGGCGGCCGGCCCCCCGCGCCCGGCCGGTCAGCGGGGGAGGGGGATCTCGTAGTGCAGCGTCGCGAACCCGGGCCCGTGCTCGCCGGTGGTGCGGGCGTCGAAGACCTGCTTGGCCATGCTGTCCCAGAACGGCTGCGCGCCGGGGATGTTGACGTTGGTGTGCAGGTAGACGGTGGCGTACCCGGCCTGGTCGGCGAAGCCGGTGGCCAGCTCCACCATGGCGCGGGCGAGGCCGTGACGGCGGTGCTCGGGGCGGACGTAGACGCGCAGGAGCTGGGCGGTGGAGCCGGAGGGGTAGCGCTCCACGATCCAGCGCGGGTGCGGGGGATGGACGGGGCCGCGCGAGTGCAGGGCGGCGGTGGCGACCACGCTGTCGTCCCGGACCGCGACCATCAGCAGGTGCCGGGGGTGGACGAGGTAGGTGCCGTGCAGGTCGACGACGTCGTGGTGCCACTCGGGCCGGTAGCCGTAGCCGAACTCCCGGTAGAAGGTGTCCAGCATGACGCCGCGCGCCCCGTCCAGGTCACCGGCCTCGGCGGGCCGGACGGTGTAGGGGCCGATCGCGCGCCGGAGGGCCGCCTCGGGCTCGCGGGTCGTGCGGGAGGCGGGGGACGGGTGGGATTCGCGCATGCCGCCAGGCTAAATGAAAACGACTGTCGATTCCAAACGCCGGGGCGCGGCGGGAGCCGGCTCGTCGGCGGGCCCGCCGGGTCCGGTCAGGCGCAGGAGGGGCACAGGCCGCGGTAGGTGACCTCGACCGCGGACACCGTGAAGCCGAACCGCTCCTCCGGCGGCAGGTCGGCGAGCGGGTCGCCGGCCGGGTGGACGTCGCGGACGGTGCCGCAGGCGGAGCACACCAGGTGCTGGTGCGGGCGGTGCGCGTTGGGGTCGTAGCGCTTGGCGCGGCCGTCGGTGGCCACCTCGATGACCTCGCCGAGGGACACCAGCTCGCCAAGGGTGTTGTAGACCGTCGCCCGGGATATCTCGGGCAGCAGCCGCGCCGCCCGGGCGTGCACCTCGTCGGCCGTGAGGTGCACGTGGTCGCCGTTGAGGACCTCCGCGACGACACGCCGCTGGGAGGTCATCCGCCAGCCACGCCCTCGCAGCCGCTCCACCAGGTCACTCATATCGGTTCACCTATTCAGATTCGGTGGGACAACTCCAGGTTAACCAGTGGATGTCCGGGTCCGGGGGGCAGGGGTTGGTGCGCTTCTTGACCTGAACTCTGTCTAACGTAGGATCTGTTCCGGCGCCAGCCAAGGGGCAGGGAAGACTCCAGCACGGCAGGAGACAGAGCGTGACGGGACCACCGCCGAGCAGTCCGCGGTGCCGGCCCGCCGGGGGACGGCCGCCCGCGTCCCGCCGCGCGCGAGCGTCCGCGGGGAGGACCGTCCTCGACGTCGAGGCGATCACCTCCGGGGCGCGCTGTCGAAAGCACCATGTCCTCCCCTGAGTCGTCCGTGACATCCCGCACCCGACCACCGCGCGGGGCGCGTTCCCGGCGCCGGACCGGCCGGCGACCTCCGGGGCCCCGCCCCCGACCGTTCCACCGCCCGCAGCTCCCGGGTGCCGTCATCCGCCCGGGCCGGAAGGATTCCCATGTCTGAGAACCATGATGCAATCGTCGTAGACGCGAAGACGGAAGACGGAGGCGGCTGCCCGGTCGCCCACGGGCGCGCCGCGCATCCGACGCAGGGCGGCGGAAACCGCCAGTGGTGGCCGGAGCGGCTCAACGTCCGGATCCTCGCCAAGAACCCCGCCGTGGGCAACCCCCTGGGCGAGGACTTCGACTACGCCGCGGCGTTCGAGTCCCTCGATCTCCCGGCCGTGAAGCGGGACATCGCCGAGGTGCTCACGACCTCGCAGGACTGGTGGCCGGCCGACTTCGGCCACTACGGCCCGTTCATGGTCCGGATGGCCTGGCACAGCGCGGGCACCTACCGGATAAGCGACGGCCGCGGCGGCGCCGGCGCGGGCCAGCAGCGCTTCGCCCCCCTCAACAGCTGGCCGGACAACGGCAACCTCGACAAGGCCCGCCGCCTGCTGTGGCCGGTCAAGAAGAAGTACGGCCAGAGCCTGTCCTGGGCCGACCTGATGATCCTCGCCGGCAACGTCGCCCTGGAGTCGATGGGCTTCCAGACCTTCGGCTTCGGCGGCGGCCGTGAGGACGTCTGGGAGGCCGAGGAGGACGTGTACTGGGGCCCCGAGACCACCTGGCTCGGCGACGAGCGCTACACCGGCGACCGCGAGCTGGAAAACCCCCTCGGCGCCGTCCAGATGGGCCTCATCTACGTCAACCCGGAGGGCCCGAACGGCAACCCGGACCCGCTGGCCGCCGCCCGCGACATCCGTGAGACGTTCCGCCGGATGGCGATGAACGACGAGGAGACGGTCGCCCTCATCGCGGGCGGCCACACCTTCGGCAAGACCCATGGCGCGGGCCCCGCGGACCACGTCGGCCCCGACCCCGAGGCCGCGCCGCTGGAGGAGCAGGGCCTGGGCTGGCGGAACACGTTCGGCACCGGCAAGGGCGGCGACACCATCACCAGCGGTCTGGAGGGCATCTGGACCGCTACCCCCGTGACGTGGGACAACAGCTTCTTCGAGACCCTGTTCGGCTACGAGTGGGAGCTGTTCAAGAGCCCCGCCGGCGCCCACCAGTGGCGGCCGAAGGGCGGCGCCGGGGCGGGCACCGTCCCCGACGCCCACGACCCGGCGAAGAGCCACGCCCCGACGATGCTCACGACCGACCTCTCGCTCCGGTTCGACCCGGTCTACGAGCAGATCTCGCGGCGCTTCCTGGAGAACCCCGACCAGTTCGCGGACGCCTTCGCCCGCGCCTGGTTCAAGCTGACCCACCGCGACATGGGCCCGGTCGTGCGCTACCTCGGCCCGGAGGTCCCGGCCGAGACGCTGCTGTGGCAGGACCCGCTGCCCCCGGTCACGCACGAGCTGATCGACGCCGAGGACGTCGCCACCCTCAAGAGCCGCGTCCTCGCCTCGGACCTGTCGGTGTCGGACCTCGTGTTCACCGCGTGGGCGTCCGCCTCCTCCTTCCGGGGCAGTGACAAGCGCGGTGGCGCGAACGGCGCCCGCATCCGCCTGGAGCCGCAGCGCGGCTGGGAGGTCAACGACCCCGACCGGCTCGCGACGGTGCTGCGCGCCCTGGAGGGCATCCAGGAGTCGTTCAACGCCGCGCAGACCGGCGGCAAGCGGGTCTCGCTCGCCGACCTGATCGTGCTCGCCGGTGTCGCCGCCGTCGAGCGGGCGGCCCAGGACGCCGGCTTCGCCGTCGAGGTGCCGTTCACCCCCGGCCGGGTGGACGCCTCGCAGGAGCAGACGGACGTGGAGTCGTTCGCCGCGCTCGAACCGACCGCCGACGGGTTCCGCAACTACCTCGGGAAGGGCAACCGGCTGCCGGCCGAGTACCTGCTGCTCGACCGGGCGAACCTGCTGAACCTGAGCGCCCCCGAGATGACGGTCCTCGTCGGTGGCCTGCGCGTCCTGGGCGCGAACGCCCAGCAGTCGCCGCTCGGCGTCCTCACCACCACGCCCGGGGTGCTGACCAACGACTTCTTCGTCAACCTGCTCGACCTGGGCACCACGTGGACGGCGACGTCCGGCGACGCCAACACGTTCGAGGCGCGTGACGCCGCCACGGGCGAGGTCAGGTGGACCGGCACCCGCGCCGACCTCGTCTTCGGGTCGAACTCCGAGCTGCGCGCGCTCGCCGAGGTCTACGCGAGCGACGACGCGAAGGAGAAGTTCGTGCGCGACTTCGTCGCGGCGTGGGACAAGGTCATGAACCTCGACCGGTTCGACCGCGCCTGAGCCCACCCGTCCGGGCCGGCCCCCAGCGGGCCGGCCCGGACGTTCCGCCCGGTGCCGGTCAGGGGGCGGTGCAGATCACCGTGGCCCGCAGGGACTCGGGCGTGGAGCCCTCGTTCCTGCCGATGACGATCCAGTCGAAGCCGTCCGCCGTGGAGTCGGTGACGTGGATGTCGAAGGCGGTGGTCCGGAAGCCGCCTCCGGTGGGCTGGGTCCCGCCCGGGCATGCCACCGTGGCGGTGCCGATGCCGCCGGGCGCCAGTTCGATGTAGTCGCCGGAGAGCTGGACGTGCTCCGCAAGCGGTGCCGCGCCGTCGCCCGGGGACGGCTCGCCGGTGCTCTCCTGGGCTGTCGCGTGGGCGATGCCGACCGTGAGGATCGCGACGGTCGCCAAGGCGGTGATCCGGTTGCGTTGCATCTCAACCTCCGTATGTGGCCGATGCGTTGACGGCCCACCGGGGTGTGGGGACCGCCCGCCCGAAGCGTAGGGAGAGCGGGGAGGCGTCCGCAGGGCATACCGGCCGGGCGCGTGAAGCGCGGACTCCGCTCACCGCACCGGGCGAGCGCCGTCCCGGGGGCGGGGCGGCCGGGTCAGTCGTGGAGTTCCCACACCTGGACGGTGGCGTCGGCGGCGGAGGCGGCCAGGAGAGTGCCGTCCGGGCTGAACGCCACCGAGGTGACCGCCGCGGGGTGGTCGATCCGCAGCAGTTCGTCGCCGGTCGTGGCCGACAGGACCCGCGCCGTGCCGTCCGATCCGGCGGTGGCCAGCAGGTCGCCGCGCGGACCGTACGCCAGGCCCAGCACTCCCCGGAGCGTGTCCAGCCGCAGGAGCCGGTCCCCGGTCCGCGCGTTCCAGACGTGGACCCGTCCGCCGGCGCGCGGCGAGGAGAGGCGCACGGTCGCCAGGGTGGACCCGTCCGGGCCGAAGCGCAGCTCCGGGATCGTGACGGCCCGCGAGATCCTGATCCGCAGGATCTGCGAGGGGTGGTCGCCGGCCACGTCGAAGACGCGGACCTTGCCGCCGTCGCCGATCGCCAGCAGCGTCCCGTCCGGGCTGAACGCGGGGGCGCCGCGCCAGGCGCCCCGGGGCTGGTCGGACCGGCGGATCGTCTCGTCGCGGGGGTACCCGGTCCCGGGATCGCGCAGCCGGACGACGCGGTCGGCGTCCGCCGTGGCCAGCAGCCTGCCGTCCGGGCTGAACACGGGCGCGCCCACCGTCGCCCGCTGGGCGACGCGCCGCAGCTCCCGGCCGTCGGCGATGTCGAAGATCCGCAGGGTCCTGTCCCGGCCGGCCACCGCCAGATGCTGCCCATCGGGGTGGAAGGCCGCCGTGGCCTGGTCGGCGACCGCGCTGTCCGGCGGCCCGACCAACTGCTCCCGGCCCGTCAGGTCCGTGACGCGCAGCGGGCCGTCGTCGCCGGTGAGGAGCAGTTGCCCGCCGCCGGGGGCGAAGGCGACCGTGACGGGCCTGCCGACGGGGAACGTCCGCAGATGCCGGGCGCCCGGTGTCTTCGGCGCCCCGCCGGGCGGGAACGAGGACGGCAGCCGGGTCCTGGTGTCCGCGTCCGGGTCGGTGCCGTCGCCCGGCCGGGCCGGGCCGCCCAGCAGGGTCGGGGTGTAGCCGGGCGCGAGCGGGGCCGGGGGGCGCCGTTCCAGCCGCCGCAGCTCCTCGGCGACGGCCGCCGCGGACCCGTACCGCGCCCCGGGGTCCTTCCGCAGCAGCCGCAGCACCACCACGTCCCACCCGGCCGGCACGCCGGCGGCGACGGAGCTGGGCGCGGGCGGTGTCTCGGTCAGGTGCGCCGTGAGATAGCCGACCGCCTCGGGGGCGGTGAACGGCAGGCGGCCGGTGATCATCTGGTAGAGCACACAGCCCAGCGCGTAGAGGTCGCTGGCCTGCTCCGCCCGTCCCCGCGCCTGCTCGGGCGCCATGTACTGCGGGGTGCCGACCATGAACCCGGTCCGGGTGAGCCGGTCGTCGGTGACGGACGAGTCCGCCGCCCGCGCGATGCCGAAGTCGAGCACCTTCACCGTGCGCCCCGGACCGGAGCCGGCGATGAGGATGTTGGCGGGTTTGATGTCCCGGTGCAGGATGCCCCCGGCGTGCGCCTCGGCGAGCGCGTCGCAGATCTGGGCGCCCCAGCGGGCCGCGTCCGGCGGCGCGACGGTGCCCTCGCGGAGCATGGCGTCCAGGCCCTGGCCGCGCAGCAGTTCCATCACGAGGAACGGGATGGCGCCCTCCGTCCCCTCGGCCTCGCCGAGGTCGTGGACGGTGATGATGTTGGGGTGCTGGAGGCGGGCCGTGACCCGCGCCTCCCGCAGGAAACGGGCCCGGGCCTCGTCGCCGCCGCTGCCCCCGCCGGCGAGCACCGAGATGAGCTTGCCCGCGACACCGCGCCCGAGCCGCTCGTCATGGGCCTGCCACACCTGCCCCATGCCGCCCTCACCGAGCTGCCGCACCAGCCGGTGATGATGTTGGGGTGCTGGAGGCGGGCCGTGATCCGCGCCTCCCGCAGGAAACGGGCCCTGTCTCTTGTACACATCCGACGCCGCCGACTGAGAGGGAAGTGGTTATGACGCGGGGCGCCGGCACCGCCGCATCTCAATGCGCTGCAGCGACCGCCAAGACCCTGTCTGTCCCCTCCGGCTCAGGGCGCAGTCTTGTAGAACGCCCACCGGGGCCCCGGCCCGCCCTACGCGGGCGGGCGGCTCGCCGGTTCCAGGCGGACGATGACGCTCTTGGAGGTGGGGGTGTTGCTGATGTCGGCGACGCTGTCCAGCGGGACCAGGACATTCGTCTCCGGGTAGTACGCGGCGGCCGAGCCGCGCGCGGTGGGATACCCCACGACCCGGAACGCCGGGGCCCGGCGCTCGACGCCGTCGGACCACACGCCGACGAGGTCGACCAGGGCGCCGTCCGCCACGCCCAGTTCGGCGAGGTCGGACGGGTTGACCAGCACCACGCGACGGCCTCCCTCGATACCCCGGTACCGGTCGTTCATGGTGTAGGGGACGGTGTTCCACTGATCGTGCGACCGCAGCGTCTGCAACACCAGGTGGCCCGCCGGGGCCCGGAGCGCGGTGAAGTCGTTGGCCGTGAAGACGGCCTTGCCGCTCGGCGTGCGGAACACCCCGCGGTTGACCGGGTTGGGCAGCCGGAATCCGCCGGGCCGCCGCACCCGGACGTTGAAGTCCTCGAACCCGGCGACGACCCGGGCGACGCGGTCGCGGACGGTGTCGTAGTCCGCCTCGAAGTCCTCCCACGGGATGTCCGGGCGCGTGCCCAGCACCTTGCGGGCCAGGCGGCTGATGATCGACACCTCGCTGAGCAGGTGTCCGGAGGCCGGGTCCAGGCGGCCCCGCGTGGTGTGCACCTCGCTCATGGAGTCCTCGACCGTCATGAACTGCTCGCCGCTCGCCTGGACATCGCGGTCGCTGCGGCCGAGCGTCGGCAGGATCAGGGCGACGCGCCCGCACACGGTGTGGGACCGGTTGAGCTTGGTCGAGATGTGCGCGGTCAGCCGGCAGCCGCGCAGGGCGCGCTCGGTGGCGTCGCTGTCGGGACTGGCCCGGACGAAGTTGCCCGCGACACCGACGAAGACCTTGGCGCGGCCGTCGCGCATGGCGCGGATGGCGTTCACCGAGTCCAGCCCGGGCGCGGCCGGCGGGGTGAACCCGAACTCCCGCTCCAGCGCGTCCAGGAACGGCTTCGGCATCCGTTCCGCGATGCCCATGGTGCGGTCGCCCTGCACGTTGCTGTGCCCGCGGACCGGGCACACGCCCGCCCCCGGGCGGCCGATGTTCCCGCGCAGCAGGAGGAAGTTGACGATCTCCCGGATGGTGGGGACGCCGTGCTTGTGCTGGGTGAGCCCCATCGCCCAGCAGACGACGACGCCGCGGCTGCCGAGGACGCGGGCGTGCACGCGCTCGATCTCGTCGCGGCTCAGGCCCGTGGCGCGCAGCACCTCGGGCCAGGTGACGCGCCGGATGTGGTCGGCGAAGGCGTCGAAGCCGGTGGTGCGGGCCCGGATGAAGTCCCGGTCCAGGACGGTGCCCGGCGCGCGGTCCTCGGCCTCCAGGAGGAGCAGGTTCAGCGCCTGGAACAGCGCCAGGTCGCCGCCGGGGCGGATCTGGAGGAACTGGTCGGCGAGGTCGGTGCCCCGGCCGATCACACCGCGCGCCTTCTGGGGATTCTTGAACCGCAGGAGCCCGGCCTCCGGCAGCGGATTGACCGCCACGATCTGCCCGCCACGGCGCTTGGTCTCCTCCAGCGCGGCCAGCATCCGCGGGTGGTTGGTGCCCGGGTTCTGTCCGACGACGAAGACGAGGTCGGCGTCGTGGATGTCGTCCAGACTCACACTGCCCTTGCCGATGCCCAGCGTCTCGTTCAGTGCCGCGCCGCTGGACTCGTGGCACATGTTGGAGCAGTCCGGGAGGTTGTTGGTGCCGAAGGCCCGCGCGAACAACTGGAGCAGGAACGCGGGCTCGTTGGCCAGCCGGCCGGACGTGTAGAACAGCGCCTCGTCGGGGTGGTCCAGGGCGCGCAGCTCGCGGGCGAGCAGGTCCAGCGCGTCGTCCCAGCCGATCGGCTCATAGTGGTCCGCGCCGTCGCGCAGGACCATCGGCTCGGTCAGCCGGCCCTGCTGGTTGAGCCAGCGGTCCGACTTGCCGCTCAGTTCGGCGACCGAGTACCGCTGGAAGAACCCGGCGGTCACCCGGCGGGTGGTGGCCTCGTCGCTGATGTGCTTGGCGCCGTTCTCGCAGTACTCGTTGAGGTGGCGCTTGCCCGCCGCGGGCTCCGGCCACGCGCATCCCGGGCAGTCGATGCCGCCGGTCTGGTTGACGTTCAGCAACGTCAGGGCGGTGCGCTTCGGCGACGTCTGCTCCAGGGCGTACTTCAGGGCGTGCGCGCCCGCCGGCACCCCCGCGGCCCCCGTCCTGGGGGCCGAGACGGTCAGTCCGTCCTCGTCTGGTTCCTCGATCTCGCGCACCGAACGCCACCCCCTTTCCGGTCCTGGCCGCGTACGAGCCTCTTCCGGACACGGCGGCGGCCCTCACAGCACTCTCCTCCGTCGCGCGCGGCACCGTCAAAGCGGGGGTGCCGGTGCGTGCCGGGCGGGCGGGAGTCACCTCCCGCCCGGGACGGGAGGTGACCAGGGTGACGGGCGGCGCGCCGGGGCTAGTCGCCGGGGGCGGTCGGGTCGTGGTCGCCGTAGGCGAGGACCGCCACCGCGTTGCCGTTGGTGTCCCGCAGGCGCGCGGTGTCGCCCTCGTTGTTCCAGATCGGGCGCCCGATGCCGAAGGAATGGCCGCCGTCCTCGGGGCGGACCTCGTTGGTGTGGACCCGGATCCGGCGGCCGGGCTCCAGCGTCGTGGCGGACGGGAAGGTGAACTCCTGACCGGCGTCGTCGGCACTCAGCGTCCAGCCGGAGATGTCGGCCGTCTCGGCGCCCCGGTTCAGGATCTCGACGAACTCGTCGGACTGCCCGGTCGCCGCGCTGCCGAGCGCCTGCACACGCGAGATGTGGAGGATCGGCTTGACGGGGACGGGGGTGAGCAGGGCGTAGATGTCCGCGCTGTTGGACTGGCCCTCGGGGCTGACGAACTGGTAGACGTGCTTGTGGTTCTGCCAGAAACCGGTGATCAGCACGTTGTACGCGGCGCCGTCGATCGTGACGACCTCCTGCCGGGGGTGGACCACGGGCAGATCGACCAGATCCTCCGGATTCGGTCCCTGGTTGGGCGTCTCGTTGTGGTGGAACTTCAGGACGAAGTCGATCTCGTGCCCGTCCTGGAAGGCCACGTTGACCGCGAGACGCACGTCGAACTGGTCCTGCGGTAAGGGCGGGATCGGGAAGTTGTGGTGCGTGAAGGTGCCCAGCACGAATTCGGTGCCGTCGACTCTCACGGGGACGGGGCCACCCTTGAAGGCGTAGCCGCTTTTCACGTTGTCGGCGACGGCGCCCCATTTGATCTGATCGTCGTGCACGGTGAACTGCGAGGCGTTCACCTTGGGAATCACCCAGGTGCCGGTGGTGGTCACGGTTTCCATGGCAGGCGTTCCTTTCTGTGGGTTCTCGAAGGAGCTACCTATCGGACTGATGTCGCATTCGGAAATACACCTGCGTTCACTCGTACGAGCGAGACCGGGCCGCTGAAACGCGAAAAGGAGTCGCATGCGGTGTCCGCCGACCAGGGCATTGGCCGTCCCTGGCGCGAAACGGCCGTCCGGGCCCGTCCGGCGCCGGGCCGCCGCCGGATACCCCCTACCGTCGTGGCCGCCGGGGGCCCAGACTCGTCGCATGGCTGACATGGGGGCGTTCCGGGAGGCGGTCGTCGCGTGGGCGGCCGGCGGCCCCGGTGCTCCGGCGCGGGAGCTGGCCGCGCGGCTGCCCGTCCGGACGGTCGTCCTGCTCGAAGGGCCGAGCGACGCGGCGGCGGTCGGCGCGCTGGCCGCCGGGCGCGGCCGGGACCTGGCGGCCGAAGGAGTCTGCGTCCTGCCGATGGGCGGCGCGATGAGCGTCGGCCGCTTCGCCCGCCTCCTGGGATCGCCCGGCCTGGGACTGCGCCTGACGGGGCTGTGCGACGAAGCGGAGCGCCCGTACTACGCCCGCGCGCTGGACGCGTTCCACGTCTGCGCGGCGGATCTGGAGGACGAGCTGATCCGCGCGCTGGGCGTGACGCGGGTGGAGGACCTCGTCCGCGCGGAGGGCGACCTGCGCGCCCTGCGGACCTTCGCGCACCAGCCCGCCCAGCGGGACCGCACCGAGCAGCAGCGGTTGCGGCGTTTCCTCGGCACGAAGAAGGGGCGCAAGATCCACTACGGCCGCGTCCTGGTCGAGGCCCTCGCCCCGGACCGCGTGCCGGCTCCCCTCGACGCCCTGCTCGCCGGCCTCTGACCGCCGACCGGCCTGCCGGACGCGCCGGGGCCGGTGGCGAGAGCGGTCAGTTTCGGAGAAGCCATGTCCGCCCGCAAGCCTCTAACCTGGGGTTCTGTCCCGCTGAGGGGCGCCGCACGGAAGGAGACCGCGATGAGCGACACGGAGTTCACGGCCGAGGAGAAGGCCGCGATGAAGGAGCGTGCCCGGGAGGTCAAGTCGGCTCGCCGAGGCTCCAAGACGGACCCCGAGGCGGACGTGCTGGCCAAGATCGCCGAGATGGAGCCGGGCGACCGCGCCCTGGGCGAACGGATCCACGCCCTCGTCAGAGCCGCCGCGCCGGGGCTCACGCCGAAGCTCTGGTACGGGATGCCCGCGTACGCGAAGGACGGCAAGGTCCTCTGCTTCTTCCAGTGCTCCGCCAAGTTCAAGGCCCGCTACTCCACGCTCGGCTTCAGTGACCAGGCGAACCTCGACGAGGGCGCGATGTGGGCCACCTCCTACGCGCTGACCGGCGACCTGACGGCCGACGACAAGGCGCGGCTCACCGAACTGGTGCGGCGGGCGGCGCGCTGACCCGCACGCCGCCGGATCTCCGGCGTTCCCGGGTCCGGGCGCGACCAGAGCTGTCGGCGTGGAGCGGCCGTCGGACTGGCCGGGGACCTGGACCGTCACACCGCGCCCGAGGTCCGTCCCGCGCTGCCCGGACTCGGCCTGCGTCCGGGCCGGCAGCTCGTGCTCGACCTGGGCGGCCTCGCCTTCCGCGACTCCAGCGGCATCAGCGTGCTGATCGCCGCCCGCGACCACGCCCTGGCGGCCGGCGCGGGGATCGCGCCGGCCCCGGTCCCCGACCACGTCCCCCGGCGTGACGGCGTCGGACTGGCCGGAAAGTGCGTCGACTCGCCGCCGGACGCGCTTCACTCGTGTGGGTGACGCGTCTCGTCGGGCCCGGTAGGCGTTTCGGTCATTCGGCCGGGGCGTGGCCGCCGGTCCCGGGGACGTGAGGACGTGGCCCGCGCTCCGCGTGGAGGACACGCCGTTCACCCACCTGCGCGCGGACCGGGTAAACCCGCCCGGCGGGATTGGCCGGGACGGCTCCCCGGCCCCTTCCCGCGCCACGCCCCATGCGTTGTGCTTCCCGTGCCACCAGCGCCGCGCCGACCTCCGCGCCTCCGGCCGGCGGGGCGACCGGGCAGAGCCGAGCCGAAGGGGAAGTCAGTGACCATACCCATCCCGATCCGCGTAGCGCTGGCCAACGGCAGCTTCGAGGAACCCGTCGTCACCAACTACGAGATCCTGCCGGACGCCTCACAGCCGCAGGCGCCGAAAAGGGTCCCCGGCTGGCTCACCACGGCGACCGATCACAAGATCGAGCTGTGGCGCTCCGGCTTCCAGGGCGTGCCCTCGGCGGACGGCGCCCAGTTCGCCGAGCTCAACGCCAACCAGGTCGCCACGCTCTACCAGGACCTGCCGACCACCCCGGGCACGGTCCTGTACTGGCGGCTGCACCACCGTGGCCGCAGCGGCGACGACACCATGGCGCTGGACATCGGCGCCCCGGGCGCGGTGGTCGAGCAGCGGCGGTTCACCGACGGCAACACCGCCTGGGGCCACTACACCGGCACCTACACCGTGCCGGACGGCCAGACGACGACCCGGTTCGCCTTCCGGTCGGTGTCGGCCGCCGGCGGGAACCAGAGCGTCGGGAACTTCCTGGACGGCGTGTTCTTCGGCACCGCCCCGCTCGTGGTGCTCACCAAGTCCGCCATCCCCGTCGGCCCCCTGGAGATCGGCGACGTCATCACCTATCGCGTCACCGCGCGGAACGAGGGCGGTGGCGCGGCCGAAGCCCTCACGCTGACCGATGACATCCCGGCCGGCACCACCTACCTGCCCGGCTCCCTGCGCGTCGTCGAGGGCCCCGGCACCGGCGCCAGGAGCGACCAGGAGGGAGACGACCAGGCGTACTTCGACGCCCAGGAGAACCGCGTGGTCTTCCACCTGGGCGACGGCGCCACCGCCGAACAGCCGGGCGGCCTGCCCAACACCGAGACGCTGCCCGCCGGGACCACGGTGGAGTACCGGGTCACCATCGACGAGGCCGCCGCGGGCGGACTGATCACCAACACCGCCACCGCCACCTACGAGAACCACCTCGGACCCACCCCCGAGCCGCTGACCGCCACGTCCGGCGAGGCCGTCACGGAGGTCCTGCCGGCCGCCGACCTGAGCGTGGTGAAAGCGGCCGACGCCACCACCGTCACCGTCGGCCAGACCGTGACGTACCGCCTCACCGTCCGCAACGCCGGCCCGGACCAGGCCACCGGCGTCACCGTCACCGACCCGCTCCCCGCCACCCTCGCCTTCCTGTCCGCCACCGGCTCCACCGGCCTCTACGACCCGGACACCGGCGTGTGGAGCATCGGCACCCTCGCCAACGGCGCCACCGCCACCCTCACCCTGCGGGCCAAGGCGACCGCGGCCGGTTCCGTCACCAACACCGCCACCGTGCGCGGCGAGGAGAAGGACCCGCGTCCCGCGGACAACACCGACGCCGTCACCGTCTGCGTGACGCGCGCCCCCTCCTGCTGCGACCGCCCCCGCTGCGACTGACCCACGGGCACCCGCGCCCGGCACCCCGGGCCGGGCGCGGGCGGTGCTCTACCAGGCGGCGAACGTGTCGCGTGCCGCGTCGTTGCGCCGGACGTCGAGGTACTCGGGGTGGGCCGTCAGCGGGAAGGCGCCGCCGAAGACGCTGCGCGCCGGGGCGTCGGCCGTGAGAGTGGCCAGGAACCAGGCGGTGGTGAGGGCGCGGAACCGTCCACCGTCCGGCGTGAAGACCGGCGCGAAGTGGCCCGCGTCCCGCAGCGACGCGTAGACCGCGGGCACCCGCGCCTCCTCGTAGAAGGGGAGCACCGCGCCGGGCGGGACGATCCCGTCCGTCTCCCCGGAGAGCAGCAGCACCGGGGAGTGCAGGGCCTTCGCGGACGCCAACGGCCCCGGCTGGATGGGCAGGACGGAGGTGACGCGCGGGTCCAGGGCCGCGTTGAGCGCTCCGGCGCCGCCCTGGGAGTGCCCGGTGGCGCAGACGTGGGCCAGGTCCACCGTGCCGTGGAAGGCGCTGCCGGCGCGGTCGTTCTCGGCCGTGAGGTCGTCCAGGCCGGCGAGCATGTCGGTGCCGTCGTTGGCGAAGGCGGTGTTGGCCGCGGCGACGATGAGCCCGTGGCTCGCCCAGTGCTTGAGCAGCTCCCGGTAGACCCAGGGAGCGCCGTAGGTCCCGTTCCCCCACAGGAGCACCGGGAACGTCGCGCCCGGGGCGGGCCGTTCCGGGTAGTAATACGTCGTCACCGCCGTCACCTTGGTGGCCACCCGGTAGGGTCCGCCGGGGTTCCAGGCGGCGGTCGGGTCGGCGGCGGGCCGAGGCTGGGCCGGGCTCGTCGTTCCCATGGCGCCCTGGGCGATCGCGGCCGTCACGGCTGTCGCGGCGACTCCGGCGGCGCCTGCCCTCAGCAGGTGGCGGCGGTTCATGCTGTGCTGTCCCATGGGCGGTTCTCCTTGTCGTTGCCGCGCGGTGGCGGACCCCGGGCCGTCCGTCCGGGATCGTCGGCGCGGTGCTCGGTCGCGGGCGGCCCCGGCGACGGCGGCCCGGCCCGGGGCGAGGGGCCACGCGGCGGCCGGAGCCGTGTCCGGGGCCACCGCGCGTCCCGCTGTGTCACGCGCCCCACATGCTGTCAGCGCGGCGGTCCGCCGCCGTTTGGTCATCTGGCCGAATCGGACGCGATCACCTTGGGACGGATGACAAAGCGCGGCCCCCGCAGCGGAGTTGGGCCGGGCGCCCCGGCCGCCTCACGCGACGGCGCGGGTGCCGGTCCCGCTCGCCGGAGCGGTCACCCGGGGAGGGCCCAGAGCGTTCCGCCGTTGTCGAGGACGACGATCAGGTCGTCGCCGGCCGCGGCGTCGCTGACCGAGTCGCTGTCGAACTGGCCCGTCCAGACGCGGCGTCCGTTCTCCGCGCCCAGGATCCGCAGGGTGGTCCAGCGCTGGAACAGCCGCTCGTCCGCGGTCCGGTAGAGCAGGGCGTACGCGCCGGTGGTCCGCACCATCTGCGTGTTCTTCGCGTCGTCGCGCCAGCGTTCCGTGCCGTCGTCGGCGGCCAGGCACACCGTTCCGTCCCGGGTGGGCAGCAGGAAGCCGCCCGGCACGCTCGTCACCGGGCCGTCCTGGCCGTCCGGGGGGTAGGCGCCGCCGAAGGTCCACTTCCGCTCGCCGGTGCGCGCGTCCAGGGCGGTGGGCCGGTCGCGGTCCCCGGCGGGCAGCGGCATGAAGACGGTGCTGCCCGACACCAGCGACTCGACGGGCGGGAGCGCCCCGGCGGAGGGCTCCGGTTCGTCCTGCCGGAACGGACTGCGCCACAGCACGTCGCCCGCGCCGGCCTCGCGGAGCACCAGATCGACGGCGGCCGTCTCGCCCGCCTCGAAGCACAGGAAGCCCTCGTCGAGAACGTGCGCCCGGTCGGCCTTCGGGAACAGGTCGGAGCGGACCCACCGCTCCTCGCCCGTCTCACCGAGCACCGCCCGCCCCTCGGGGAGCAGCACCAGATCACCGGCCGGCACGAACCCGTCGTACGGGGACACGTCGATCCCCCACAGGCTGCTGCCCGTGCGCGGGTCGATGCCGAGCACATGCCGCTCCTCGCTCGTGATGAGCGGGCCACCGGGCCGGTACACGTCCAGTCCGGTGGTGCCGTCCTCGATCGGCCGCCGCCACAGGCGCTCGCCGCCGGCGGCGTCGAAGCCGTACAGCATGTCGCTGACCCCGTCGGGGTTCCGCGCCGCGGCGAGCACGATGCCGTCGGCCACCGCGAGGCGCGTCCCCCCGGCCCAGGGCGCGTCGAGAGCGGCCTGCCACAAGGGCTCGCCACTGGCCAGGTCGACGGCGTGGAGCACGGCGGAGCCGGCGCCCGCGGCCACATGGCAGCGCCCGTCGGCCAGGACGATGTCGGGACCGTTGGTGTTCAGCAGGTCGACGTCGCCGATGGTCCGCGACCAGGCGACCGGGCCCTTCCCGGGGTCACCGGTCAGATACAGCGCCGCCGAGCCGCCGGCCACCGCCAGCGCGGCGACGCCCGCGCCGCCCAGCAGCAGTTGGCGTCGCCCGAGGCCCGCCCGCCGGGCCGGCCCGGCGGGCGCGTCGGCGGTCGGCGCCCGCGAGAGGTCGTCGGACGCCGGGGCCGCCACGGTCGGGGTGTAGCGTCGCGCCGCGGGTGCGGCAGGGGCCGGGCCGCCGAGGTGGCGCAGCTCGTCGGCGAGCGCGGTGGCCGAGTCGTGCCGCAGGCTGGGGTCCTTGGCCAGCAGCCGGAGGACCAGGCGGTCCCACGCGGCCGGGACGCCGGGCACGACACCGCTCGGTGCCGGGGGAGGGTCGTGCAGGTGGGCCGTGAGGTACCCGATGGTGTCCGGGGCGGTGAACGGCGGTCGCCCGGTGAGCAGTTCGAACAGGACGCAGCCCAGCGCGTACAGGTCGCTGCGCTGCTCCGGGTGGCCGCGCGCCTGCTCGGGCGCCATGTACGCGGCCGTGCCCACCACGAACCCGGTGTGGGTCAGCCGGTCCCCGGTGGCCGAGGGGTCGGCGGCGCGGGCGATCCCGAAGTCGAGGACCTTGACGTGGCCCGTCGCCGTGAGGAACACGTTCGCGGGCTTGATGTCGCGGTGCAGGATGCCGGCGGCGTGCGCCTCGGCGAGGGCGTCGCAGACCTGCGCGCCCCACCGGACGGCGTCCGCGCCGCCGACGGGCCCGCGCCGGACGACGGCGTCGAGCCCCTGGCCCCGGAGCAGTTCCATCACCAGGAACGGCGTGGTGCCCTCGTCGGTGGCGGCCTCGCCGAGGTCGTGCACGGTCACGATGTTCGGGTGCTGGAGGGCGGCGGTGATCCGCGCCTCCCGCAGGAAACGGGCCCGCGCCTCGTCGGCCCGGCTGCCGCCGCCCGCCAGCACCGAGATCACCTTGACCGCGACCGGCCGCCGCAGACCCTCGTCACGCGCCTCCCACACCTCCCCCATCCCGCCCCCGTATACTAATCAGAAGCTGCCGCCGCAGACTCGCGGGTGAGCGGGGGGCACCGCGCTCCCACTTTCGTGGTCAAGGTCAGGGGTGAATAAGAGCCCCCATCCCGCCCTGCCCGAGCGGGCGCACCAGCCGGTAACGGTCGGCGAGTATGCGGTCTTCCACGGTCCAAGTCCCCCCGCCCGCGCGCGGATACGGTCAGCAGGCCGCATCGTAGCCCCGCGCCCCCGGCGGCGTGACCGCACGCGCGGGCGCTGTGCCACCGCTGACATGATCGGCGCCATGAAGGTACTCGTCGTCGGAGCGACAGGAACGATCGGCGGCGCCGTGGCCGCCGCGCTCGAAGAGGCGTCCCACCGGATCGTCCGGGCCTCACGGAGGGGGCCGGTGACGGTGGACCTCGACGACCCGGCCACGCTGGAGACGCTCTTCACCGAGGTCACCGGCCTCGACGCGGTGGTCTGCTGCGCCGCCGGCGGCCCGCTGGTGGACCTGGGGTCGGCCGCGTACGCGGAGATCGCGGCCGGAGTCCGCGGCAAGCTCCTGGGACAGGTCGCGCTGGTCCAGCAGGCCGTACGCCACCTCCGGGACGGCGGCTCCGTCACGCTGACCGGCGGGACCTTCGCCGCTCCGCTGGCCGGAGGATCGCTCGGGGCCCTCATCAACAGCGGCCTGGAAGGGTTCGTCCGCAACGCGGCGAGCGAGCTGCCGCGGGGCCTGCGCGTCAATCTCGTCAGCCCCGGCTGGGTCAAGGAGACCCTGGAGGCCATGGGCGCCGACGCGGCGGCCGGCACGCCCGTCTCCGAGGTGGCCCGCGCGTACGTGGAGGCCGTGGAGGGAACGGCGCGGGGCCGGACCCTCCGTCCCTGACCACCGGACGGGACGGCGCGCCACCGGCTACCGGGCGGGCGGCCGGTCGTCCTGGACGTCGCGGGTGCCGTGCGCCGCGGCCCGCCGCGGCCCGGTGCGCGGGCCCCGCGCCGCGCCCGCGCGGCGGTACCGCTCGAACGCGCGCAGCGCGGCGGGGTCGTCGACGGAGCCCGGGTTGACCGCCCGCTCCAGGGGGATGCCGCTGAGGATGCGCTTGACCGGCACCTCGATCCGCTTGCCGGTCAGCGTGTGCGGCAGGGACGGCACCGCGATGATCTCGTCCGGGACGTGGCGCGGTGACAGTTCGCCGCGCAGGGCGGACGCGATGGCGGCGCGGAGGTCGTCGTCCAGGGCGGCGCCGTCGGCGAGGACGACGAAGAGCGGCATCCAGTAGCCGCCGTCCGGCTCTTCGAGGCCGATGACGAGGGATTCGGTGATCTGCGGCAGGCGTTCCACGACCTCGTAGATGTCGGAGGAGCCCATCCGGACGCCGTTGCGGTTGAGGGTGGAGTCGGAGCGGCCGTGGATGACGACGGTGCCGCGCGAGGTGAGGGTGATCCAGTCCCCGTGGCGCCAGACGCCGGGGAACATGGCGAAGTAGCTGTCGTGGTGGCGGTGGCCGTCGGGGTCGTTCCAGAAGCCGGTCGGCATGGACGGGATCGGCTTGGTGACGACCAGTTCGCCGACCTCGTCCACCAGCGGCTCGCCGAACGGGTCCCACGCCTCGACGGCGGCGCCCAGGCTCGGGCCCGGGATCTCGCCCAGGTGGACCGGCAGCGTCGGGGCCCCTCCGACGAAGGCGCTGCACAGGTCGGTGCCGCCGCTCATGGAGGCGAGCCGGACCCGGGCGCCGATCTCGTCGTGGATCCACCGGAACCCGTCGGGCGGCAGCGGGGAGCCGGTGACGCCGATCGTCCGCAGCCGGCGCAGGTCCAGGTCGCGGCCCGGGCGGACGCCGGCCTTGCGGCAGGCCATGACGTAGGCGGCGGAGGTGCCGAAGACGGTGGTGCCGGTGCCGGCGGCGACGCGCCACTGGGCGTCGGGCTCCGGATGGGCGGGGCCGCCGTCGTAGGTGACGACGCTCGCGCCCACCAGCAGGCCGGCCAGCAGGAAGTTCCACATCATCCAGCCGGTGGACGTGTACCAGAAGAACCGGTCCCCGGGCCCGAGGTCGAGGTGGAGTCCGGCCTGCTTGAGATGCTCCACGGTGATGCCGCCGTGACTGTGGACGATCGCCTTGGGCAGGCCGGTGGTGCCCGACGAGTACAGCACCCACAGCGGGTGGTCGAACGGCACCCGCTCGAAGACCGGCTCGGCGGGCGACGCCGTGAGGGTCCCCCACTCCAGCGCGCCGTCGGGCGCCGGGGTGCCGAGCAGCGGGATGTGCACCGTGTGGCGGACCGACGGCAGGTTCGCGCGCAGGTCGGCGACGACGCCGGTCCGGTCGCGTTCCTTGCCGCCGAAGCGGCAGCCGTCCACGGCGAACAGGACGGCGGGCTCGATCTGCTGGAAGCGGTCGAGCACGCCGCGCGCGCCGAAGTCCGGTGAGCAGCTCGTCCAGATCGCGCCGACCGCCGAGGTCGCCAGCAGCGCGACGGCCGCCTGGGGGACGTTGGGCAGGTAGGCGGCCACCCGGTCGCCCGGGCCGACGCCGAGGCGGCGCAGTTCGGCGGCGAGCGCGCCGACCTGGCCGCGGAGTTCGGACCAGGTGATGACGCGGGGCTCGGGGCCGGTCTCGTCCACGTGGAGGATCGCGGGGGCGTCGGCGTGGTGCGGGTCCTCGCCGTGGCGCAGCGCGTGCTCGGCGTAGTTGAGGGTCGCGCCGGGGAACCAGCGCGCGCCGGGCATCGACGCGTCCGCGAGGACGGCGGTGGGCGGGGTGGCGAAGCGTACGCCGAACCAGTCGGTGACGGCCCGCCAGAAGTCGTCGAGGTGGTCGACGGACCAGCGGTGGAGCCGGGCGTAGGCGGCCTCGGGCCGCGGTCCCGTGCTTCCGGGCGCTCCGTGGCGCCGGGCGGCGAACTCCTGGAAGGCGGTGAGCCGGCACGCGGCGGCGTCGGCCGGGTCGGGTGTCCACAGGAGGGTGGGCTGCTCTTCGCTGCTCATGGGAGTGCGGGCCTCCGGTTCAGACGCGTCCGCGCGTCATGGGCGGGTGGTGGGTCGTGGTCCTGCTGCGACGGGTGTCGGGTGTCCGGTGCCGGCCGCCTGAGCGACGCTCGTGTCAGAGCAGTTCGAGGATCGTGGCGTTGGCCGTGCCGCCGCCTTCGCACATGGTCTGGAGCCCGAACCGGATGCCGTGGTCGCGCATGTGATGGACCAGCGTGGTCATGAGGCGGGCTCCGGAAGCGCCCAGCGGGTGCCCCAGGGCCATGGCCCCGCCGTTCGGGTTGAGCCGTTCCTCCGGGGCGCCGGTCTCCTTCAGCCAGGCCAGGGTCACCGCGGCGAAAGCCTCGTTGACCTCGAAGGCGCCGATGTCGCCGACGCGGAGCCGGGCGCGGCCCAGGGCCTTGGCGGTGGCGGGGATGGGGCCCGTGAGCATGCTCACCGGGTCGCATCCGGCGAGGACCGCGGTGTGGATCCTGGCCATCGGCCGCCACCCCTGCGAGCGGGCGAACTCGCCGGTGGTGACGAGGACCGCGGCGGCGCCGTCGGAGATCTGGGAGGCGTTGCCGGCGGTGATGGAGCCGTCCGCCGCGAAGGCGGGCCTGAGCGCGCCGAGGGCCTCAAGGGTGCTGGTGCGGCGGACGCCTTCGTCCATGGGGAAGAGGCTGCCGTCGGGGAGGACGACGGGCACGATCTGTTCCTCGAAACGCCCGGAGTCGAGGGCCGCCGCCGCCTTGGTGTGCGAGTGGAGCGCGTGACGGTCCATGTCCTGGCGGGTGATGCGGTAGTCGTCGGCGATCATCTGCGCGCCCAGGCCCTGGTGGAAGTCGTCCACGCCGTAGCGGGCGAGCGCGGAGCCGTAGGGGCGGCCGAACTCGCCGCCGGCGAAGGGGGAGCCCATGGGGACGCGGCTCATGGTCTCCACACCGCCGGCGACGGCCACGTCGTACTGCCCGGAGATCACGCCGGCCGCCGCGAAGTGCACGGCCTGCTGGGAGGATCCGCACTGGCGGTCCACGGTGACGCCGGGAACCGCCTCGGGCCATCCGGCGGCCAGGACCGCGTAGCGGCCGATGTTGGCGGTCTGCTCGCCGATCTGGGAGACGCAGCCCCAGATGACGTCGTCGACCAGCACGGGGTCGATCTCCGTGCGCTCGGCCAGGGCCCGCAGGACCTGGGCGGACAGGTCCACGGGGTGCAGGCCGGACAGGGCTCCGCCGCGTTTCCCGATGGGCGTGCGGACGGCATCGACGATGACCGCGTCGCGCATGGACGTTCCTTTCGTGGTGGGGGGATCCGGTGGGCGGACCGGGCGCCGCCGGGCGTTCATTCCCCGGCGCCGGTGAGTTCCGCCACCGTCTCCGCGATCCAGTCGCAGATGTGGTCGCGGACGACGGTGATGTTGTCGATGCTGCAGTGCTCGACGCCGCCCTCGCGTTCGGTGAAGATCCTCAGCTCGCGCTTGGGACTGTTCACCAGGTCGTCGTAGAGGGCGTGGGCGTAGCGGACCGGGATCTGCCGGTCGTTCTCCCCGTGCACGACGAGGAACGGGACGGCGATCCGGTCGGCGACGCCGCGCAGCGTGATGGCGGGGGCGAGGTCGAGGAACTCGTCCAGGTTCGCGCAGCCCCACACCCACTGGACGTGCTCCCAGTAGTGCGGCACCGGCCGGTCGCCCTCGTTCCTGAGCCGCTGTGCCTGCACCTCGCCCCAGTCGTAGTTCGACCCCCAGGCGACGCCGAAGCGGATGCGGGGCTCGAAGGCGGTGGCCCTGGGGCCGTAGTAGCCGCCGAGGGACCACGCGAGCATGCCCACCATCGTCTCGTCGGTGTCCGGCCGGGCGGTGAGGTAGTCGACGCAGGCCGCCGCCCACCGTTCGGTGTCCGGGGTGGCCGTCAGGCCGCGCAGGCGCAGCGCCTCTCCGGCGCCCGGCGTGTCGACGATGAGGGTGGCGATGCCGCGGCGGCGCAGTTCCTCCGCCGTTCCGGTGCCGTAGATCTGCTCCTTGGTGCTGTCCAGGCCGTTGAAGAACAGCACGCAGGGCACCGGCCCGGGGGTGTCGGGGCGGACCAGGATGCCCGGCAGGGCGGTGTCGCCGTAGGGGATCTCGACGCGCTCGGCGGGCTGGGCGGTGAGGTCGAGGTAGCGGGCGAAGCAGTCCAGCGCCTTGCGGTAGGCGGCCTCGCGGGGCTCGAAGGAGCGGGCCTGCATCCGTTCGGCGGTCTGGTAGTACACGGCCGCCCGGTGGTACTTGTGTCCCGCGCTGCGCCGGCGGTGGTGCTTCTCGTCCTCCTGGGCGAGGGCGACGAGGGTGTCCGCCACGGCGCACCAGGAGCGGAAGAACGCCCCGGTGGTCTCCTCCTCGCCGCCGTCGGCCGGCAGGCCGAGGAGGGGGCGGCAGGCGCGGTCGACCTCGCCGATCTGGCCGCCGACGGCGAGGGCGAGTCCGACGGAGAGGTTCCACACGTACCGGTCGGGGAACGGTTCGAACATGGTGGGGGCCTGCCCTTTCGTTGCTCGGTGAGCGCCGGGGCGCTACTTGATCGCCAGGGCGCTGACGGGCGCGCCGGAGGCGCCGGTCAGCGGCAGCGGTGAGGCGACGAACATGAACTCGTACACGCCGTCCTCGGCGCAGTCCGCGGCCAGCGCGTCCAGGTCGAACATCTCCCCGAAGGCGATGCCGCCGTGGACCAGGGAGACGATGTGCAGGGGCTGGAAGTAGGAGATCTCGTTGGGGCGGACCTCCACTCCCCAGGTGTCGGTGGCCACGGCCGCGATGTCGTTCCGGCGCAGCCAGGGGGCCATGTGGAGCGACAGGCCGGGCGCGGGGCCCCCGGCGTAGTCGCCCCACCGGTCCCGGCGGACGGCCATGAAGCCGGTCCGTACGAGCAGGGCGTCGCCCGGCCGCGCGGTGAGGCCGTGGGCGGTGAGGAAGTCCTCGACGTCGTCGGGGGTGATGGCCTCGCCGGGCGGCAGGGAGTCCTTGCCGCGGTGGGCGGGGACGTCGATCAGGATGCCGCGCATCACGACGCGGCCGGTGTAGTTCTCGATCCCGTTCGTCTCGGCGCCCCGGGTGGTGACCTGGTCGGCGGAGCGGCCGTTCCACATCCTGCCGTTCCAGAAGATGTGGGAGAGCGCGTCCCACTGGGTGCCGCACTGGGTGGGCATCACCAGCACGTCGTCGGAGAATCCCAGGCCCTTGGCGGGGCCGAAGCCGCCCGGCAGCGGGTCCTGGGCGCCCGTGGTGTGGTCGGTGCCGGTCGCGGTCAGGTAGAGCCGGGGGTTGTCGCGGAACCCGCCGGGCTGGGGGCCGCGCTGGTCGTAGGGGAGGGTGAGCGAGATGCTCCTGCCCTGCCGCACGAGCCGCGCGGCGTGGCGGACCTGGTCGGGGCCGACCAGGTTGAGCGCGCCGATCTGGTCGTCGGCGCCCCAGCGGTTCCAGTTGGAGCAGATGTCTATGTAGTGGTGCAGCAGGGACGTGTCGTCGTCCTGGGGTGCCCCCATCGTGGTGCCTTCCATCGGAACGGGCCGGCGAGCCGTCAGAACGGGCCGGCGAGCTTCTCGAACGCCTCGGCGATCACCCGCTGGTGGTCGGCGCCGGGCGTGCCGGGGTGGGTCTGCCAGTGGCTGAGGAGGTTGCCGGTGTCGACGACGAACGCGCAGCGCGGGTGGCGGCGTTCGCCGTAGGCGCTCAGGGCCTCGCCGAGCACGGGGGTGGCGGCCAGGGACTCGCCGAGCACGATCGCGTCCTCCAGGCACATGGCCGCGCCGGCGCCCAGGTGCGGGGTCGGGCAGTGGGCGGCGTCCCCCATGAGGACGACCCGGCCGCGGTGCCAGGGGGCCGGGACCAGCAAGGTCTCGAAGGTGGTGTAGTTGATCTGCTCCGGAGCCTTGATGTCGTCGCGGATGCGCGCGGCGATGCCGCCGAAGGGCGCGACGCGCCCCCGGGCCAGCTCCACCAGCTCCGCGCGGCCCGGGCGGTAGCCCTTCTCGACCGGGAACGTGATGTACATGTACATGCTGTCGGCCGCGGTCGGCGTGAACCCGATGAAGACGTCCCCGACGGTGTGGAACTGGACCTCGGCCGTCACCTCGGCCGGTCGTGGCAGCACCACGCGCAGGATGCCCTGCCCCAGGAAATCGGGCTTCACGGGGCCGAAGACCATGTCACGGACGGTGGACCGGAACCCGTCCGCGCCGACCACCAGGTCGTAGGCGCCGGTCTCGCCGGTGGTGAAGCCGACGGTCACCCGGTCCGCGTCCTGCTCGAAACGGACCGGGGCGGTCGCGGTGCGCACCGTGGTGCCTTCCGCCGCCGCCCGGTTCAGCAGGACGCGGTGCAGGACGGGGCGCATCATGCCCAGCAGGCCGGGCTGGTCGCAGCCCACCGGGGAGGGCAGGGGGAAGCGGCTGTCCAGGGTGCCGTCGGCCGCGTACGTCTCGAAGTCGGTGACGCCGAAGCCGTTGGCGACGCACTCCTCGTACACCCCGAGCCGGTCGAGGGCGCGCAGCGCCGCGCCGATCAGGGTGATGCCGCTGCCGAGGGCCTCGACCCGGTCCTGGCGCTCGACCAGATCGACCTCGACGCCCTGGCGGGAGAGCAGCAGGGCCGTGGCCAGTCCGCCGATGCCGCCGCCGACGATCAGAGCTCTTGTCATCTCGGTACTCCGTTTCCGGCTCGGGCTAGATCGGGGACGGGGTCCACAGACCCTGGTCGGGGGTGTTGAGCATCGCCGGGACCATCGCCTCGAAGGGGCCCGCGGTGCCCCACTGGTCCGCCTCCTCGGGGGCCGTGGAGAAGGTGCGCGGCTGCCAGTCCTCGTCCTCGATGCGCTGGAGTTCGGTGGTGTATTCCACGACGTTGCCCACCGGATCGGTGAAGTAGGAGAACGTGTTGTCGCCGGCGCCGTGCCGGCCGGGACCCCACACGGGCGGTTTTCCCTGGCGGATCATCCGGCCGGTTCCGCGCATGAATTCGTCGATTCCGCGCATTTCGAAGGACACATGGTTGAGCGAGGTGTGCGGGCCCTGGCCGATGGCGAGAATGTGGTGGTCCTCCCGGACGCGCAGGAAGCACATCTTGTCCTCCAGCCAGTCGGACAGGCGGAATCCCAGGTGCTGTTCGTAGAAGCGTTTGGTGGCCCGGACCTCGGGTGAATTGATCACGACGTGGCTGAGCTTCTGCGGAATCGACTCGGTCGGTTCGAGCGCGCGGGCCCGCCGCTGCGCGACATCGCTGGAGACCTCGATGAGACGGCCGTCCGGGTCGAAGAACCGGAAGCCGTAGCCGCCGCCGGGCGTGTCCAGGCGGTCCGGCTCGGTCACCAGGCGCACGCCCGCCGCGCCCAGCCGCTGGGCCAGGGCGTCGACGGCGGCGGCGTCCTGCGCGGCGAAGGCGATCAGGTCGACGCGCTTGTCGCCGTCCTCGCGCACCCGCACGATGTACTGCTCGGGGTGCGCGGGGGTGCCGAAGAAGACGACGCCCGCGTCCTTCTCCACCACTTCGAGGCCCCAGGCGGACCGGTAGAACTCGACCGTTTCCCGGAAATCGGGAACGGCGAGCGCCACATGGCGGACATGGGTGAGCGGCGACTTCGTTGTCTGTGTCATGGGGCCCCACTTCGATTCGCTGTCCATGAATCGGCAGAAAGAACGGGTGCGTGCACGCGGTGCTCGCCGGGCACGCGGAGAAAAGGAGCGGGTCGTCTCCTGTTTCCCTCGCGGTCCCTTTCGGCTGGTAGGACGGTAACGGCATCGACGCGTCACCCGTTAGCGACGACTGTCGATGGCGGACATCAACGGCGTCGATGTCCCGGGAACGCGCTCACATCGCCTCGGCGGCGCGCAGGATCCGCTCCCGCAGCCACCGGTGACCGGGGTCGGCGTCCGCGCTCGGAGACCAGAACATCGCCTCGCTCATCGGCCTGAGCGGGAACGGCGGGTCGAGCAGGCGGATGCCGGCCCGGTCGGCGAAGTAGCGGCCGAGCCGCTCGTGGACCAGGGCCATGAGCCGTGATCCGGGCAGCATGAGCGGCTGGACGACGAAGCTCTGGGTGCGGATCTCGGCCGGGCGGTCGATGCCCAGCTCGCGGAACCGCACCTCACTGATCGTCGTCAGGGACATCCCGTCGTAGGACACGTACGGCAGGGCGCGGAACTGTTCTTCGGTCATGTGGTCCCCGACGTCCGGGTGGTCGCGGTCGACGGCGCACACCAGGCGGTCGGTGAACAGCCTCTTCGACCGGGCCGTGAACCCCGCGGGGGCGAGTTCCTCGGGATAGAGCAGGAGGTCGAACTGGGAACGGTGGAACTGCTCGGGGAAGCCCGCGGTGATCGGCCGGACCGTGAAGCGCAGGCCGGGTGCCTCCTCTTCCAGTTCGGCCAGCAGGCCGCCGAGCAGGAGCAGCAGGACGTAGTCGCTCGCCATGAGGGTGAACGTGCGGTCGTCGGTCCTGGGGTCGAAGGCGCGGATGGAGCGCATGGTCGACTCGACGGTGTCCAGCGCCTCCTTGATCGGCCCGGCGAGCCGGAGGGCCCGGGTGGTCGGGACGAGGCCGCCGCCTTCCCGGACCAGCAGCGGATCGTCGAAGAACCTGCGCAGCCGGGAGAGGGAGGCGCTCATGGCCGGCTGCCCCACGGACATGCGCTCGGCCGCCCTGGTGACGCTCCGCTCGGTGATCAGCGCGTCGAAGGACAGCAGGAGATTGAGGTCGAGCCGGCGCAGTTGCTCGCGGTCCATTCACGCCCACTTCCGTCCATGGCGGAGCCCGCCCTTCCGGAACCCGCGGCCCGTCCGGATCCGCTCCGCGCGCGCGGCCGGGCCTGGTCCCGCCGGGGCGTCCGTGGTCACGAACGCACTGTAACGAGCCGGGAACTCCGCCGGGAACGGTCGGGACCCCTACCGTCGTGCATGGCGGGTATCACCGCGGTCGATGGGCCCGGCCGGACCCCGGCGCGAGCGGACAGCCGGACGCCGGACGTCGCGCGGGCGCGACCGACTGTGGCTAGGGTGACGGAACCGGGCGCGGTCGCGTCCCGGCCGTGTGCCCTCCGAGTCCGCAGAAGTCGCAGGTGAAGGTGATGGACGGCATCGACGACGTCGCGGCGGAGCGGGCCGTCTCGCGGGCGCTGCGGGCCACCCCGGACGCCGTCATCGTGCTCGGCGCCGGGGACGGGCGGGTGCGGTACGCCAACCCGGCGGCCCGGCGCCTGGCGGGACCGGACCCCGTTCCGCTGACCGGACGCGTCCTGTGGGAGGCGTTGCCCCGGCTGCGCGAGGCCGGTCTGCCGGCGCGGTGCGCGTCGGTCGCCGCCGTCCGGGAGCCGGCCACCTTCGAGCTGGACCGGCGGGTCCTGCCGCCGGGACACCGGGTCAGGCTGGTCCCGGTGGACGACTGCGTCACGCTCTACCTGGCGCCGCTGTCCGCGGACCAGCGCGCCGAGCGGGACGCGTCGGAGCGGGCGCGGCTGATCGGTGCCCTGACCGGCGCTCTGGCCCAGGCGCTGAGCAGCCAGGACGTGGCGCACGCGGCGGCCGAGCACGTCCTGCCGGCGTTCGGGGCCAGCGGCCTGGTGCTGGAGGACGTGACCGGGGGACAGGGGCCCGAACTCGTCGGCATCGTGGGCTATCCGCCGGACTTCCCCCGCCGCATGGCGGAGGCCGACAGGAGGCAGCGGCTCGCCGTGCTCGGCGGTGAGGAGCCGAAGTTCATCGGCTCCCGGGCGGAGATGGACCGGCTCAGCGGCGGCCTGGACCTGTCCAGGACCGGGGGCAAGCACTCCTGGGCCGTCCTGCCGCTGAACGCCTCCGGCCGCTTCGTCGGCACCTGCGTGATCTCCTACGACCGGCCCCGGACGTTCTCGGACGAGGAACGGGGCCTGCTGACCACGCTCAACGGCCTCATCGCGCAAGCCCTGGAACGGGCCAGGCTCTACGACACCGAGCACGAACGCGCCCAGCGTTTCCAGCGGGACCTGCTGCCACGCGTCCTGCCCGCCCTGCCCGCGCTCACCGCCGCCGCCCGCTACCGGCCGGCGGGCGAGCGTTCCGAGGCGGGCGGCGACTGGTACGACACCCTGCCGCTGTCCTCCGGCCGGGTGGCGCTCGTCATCGGCGACGTCCTCGGGCACGGGCAGCGCGCGGCCATGGTGATGGGCCGGCTGCGCACCGCCGTCACCACCCTCACCACCCTCGACCCGACCCCCGAGGAAGTGCTGGCCCGCCTGAACGACATCGTCACCGGCCTGGACGACGAGGTGTACGCCACCTGCCTGTACGCCGTCTACGACCCCGTCACCGGCTGCTGCGCCCTGGCCAGCGCCGGTCACCCGCCCCCCGCGGTGCTCCCGCCGGACGGCGCGGTCCGCTTCCCCGTCGTCGTCCCGGGGCCACCCCTGGGCGTGACCCAGCAGCCCTACCGGCCGACCGAGCTGACGCTGCCCGAGGGGACGCTGCTGGCGCTGTGGACCGACGGCCTGACCCGCGCCCACCGCGCGGAACGCGACGCGGGACGGGGCCGCCTGGCCACCGCGCTGAACGAGGCGGCCCTCTCCCCGGCCCCGCCCGCGGTGGGGTGCCGGGACGACCGGGCCCCGGAGGCCGCCTGGCTGGAGCGGCTCTGCGACGCGGTCACCGCCGCGCTGCTCCCGGCGGGCAGGGAGCAGGAGGACGACGCGGCTCTGCTGGCGCTGCGCACCCACCTCCTGCCCGCGGCGGACGTCGCCAGCTGGGACCTGCCCGACGACCCGACCGCCGCCCGTCTCGCCCGGCACCACATCCGCGAACAGTTGGCCGCGTGGGACCTGGAGGATCTGGTGGCGAGCGCCGAACTGGTCGTCAGCGAACTGATGGGCAACGTCATCCGCCACGCCACCGGGCCCGCCCAGCTCCGCCTGCTGCGCACCGACATCCTCACGTGCGAGGTCTCCGACGCCAGCGAGGCCACCCCCCGCGTACGCCACGCCTCCCTCCTCGGCGAGAACGGGCGCGGCCTCCAGCTCGTCGGCGCCAGCACCTCCCGGTGGGGCGCGCGCTACGTCCGCCACGGGAAGACCATCTGGGCGGAGTTCCCCCTCCCGCGGGCGCCACGGCGCTGACGCCGGGACGGGAAGCTGATGCCGTGCGCGCATGGTGGTGCCCCGTCCGGGCGTGGTGCTCCCGTCCCCGTGGGTCAGATCTCGATCTCCAGATCGACGTACCCGCGCACTTTGAGCTTCTTCGCTGCCGGTGGGAGAGGCTCGATATTCCTCGTGAGCGGTCTGATCTCATACTTGCCGTTCACCTTTTTCCACTGGTCCGCATTGTAGGGCGTGACCGTGGCGAAAGCGCCGGCGAGTGTCTCCTTGAACACAGTGATGATGGTGTGTGCTCGCGCCTGGGTGGGTGCGCTGATGTAGTCCCTCATGTTGAGGTCTGTCGACCTGAGTTTGTCGTACCTCTCCACGCTGATGATCGCTTCGCACGCCTTCGGCTCGATGTCTCCCTTCCCAGGAGGGTTGCTGCGCAATGCGTCCGGCGGACCGACGAAGAGGTTGCCCGGCAGCCAGCAGTAGATCTCCTGGAAGTCGTCCCAGGCGGAACCCGTGCCCGGTGGGTCACCGCTGGGATCGTGCTGATAGGTGGGAAGTTTGTCGAGCAGGGCCCCGAGGTCTCTCCGCTGTAGATCGCTGAACTTTGTGCCGTAGCAGTCGAGATTCTTTTTGATGGCTTCGGTCAGAGGGGTGATCTCCGCGTTGTAGTGGGACTGGAGAATCAAAGTGTTCCAGAATTCCCCCAGGCGCGGATAGGGAATGACGTGGTGGCGTGAGGCTTCCTGATCGCCGACTTTCGGCACCGCGCAGTAGGGTGCGCTCGGACGGGAATTCGAGCCGACGTTCATCGTGAGCTTCTTCTTTTCCGGTGGCATATCGAGCTCCTCGCTCCCTGGGGTCGCGCTCACTTCGCCGGCGTGACGAGGAGGCCGCTTTCCGTCGCCCGGGACCGCCTCGCCCTCCGCCCGAGCGGCCATGGCGAAGCGAATCGGGCTTATCGGGCATGCGTGGGTATCGTGACAAGGCCCGGTGGTGCCCGCAACGCGTGCGGCGCTGAACCGGCCGTGCCGCGACCCCACGCCATCGGCTCGTCCGTCCGAGGCCGGGCGGCCTGCCTCTCGTCCGGGATGCGCGCGGGTTCGCCGGCCGGAAGCGGAATGATCCGCCGGTGGCGTCGAGGACGGTGCGTCAGTGGTGGTGGCCGTGCCGGCCGAGCGTCTCCACGGGGCTCGTGCCGGGGCGGGTCTGCGGCACCGGGCGGCTGGTCGGGCAGGCTCGACGACCCGTTGACCGGCTCGTTGCCGCGGTTCGGTGTCGGGGACCTGGCTCTTATAAACATCTCCGAGCCCAAGAGAAAGGCAGGAAAAACGGAAGCCGGCCTCTGCTTGAAAAAAAAAAGAAACAAACGTACCGCAATGCGTCTGGCCGGTGCGGGAGTTCGGGGCGCGGAGGGGGCGTCGAGGCGGTGGTGGGCGAGCGGATGGCGTGAGGCGGCACCCGGCGGCGGTCGGGTGGTACGGCCCCGGGCGGCCCGGTGATCGTCTTCACATCGGTGCGCGACCGTTGCCCGCTGTCCCCGAAGTGGATACGGTTACGACAACCGTTTTCACATGGGTGTTGGGGGAGGCGTGCCGTTGTCCGCCATGAGAGAGGCCGCGAGACAGCGGGTGCGACGCCGGTCCGCCGGGGCGTTGATCGGCGCGCACCTCGCTCTCGTGTTCGCCATCCTGACCGTCCTCGTCGTCTCCGGCGCCACCGGCCCGGCCGATGTCGGGACGGTCGACGCCGTGCGCATCATCGTCGGCCACCTCGTTCCCGACGCGCCCTGGATGAGCGACGGTTCGATCACCCGCCTCCAGGACCAGGCCGTGTGGCAGTTCCGGTTGCCGCGCACGCTGCTGGCCGGCCTGGCCGGGGCCGGGCTGGCGCTGGCCGGGGCGCTGATGCAGGCGGCGGTGCGCAACCCGCTGGCCGAGCCGTACGTGCTGGGGGTCTCCGCCGGGGCGGGCGTCGGCGCCGTCGCCGTGATCACGCTGGGCTCGGCCGCGGTGGGCGGACTCCCGCTCAGCGGCGCCGCGTTCCTCGGCGCGCTCGGCGCGACCGCCGCCGTCTACCTGCTGGCCCGGCAGCACGGCGTGCTCGCGCCGACGCGCATGATCCTCGCCGGAGTCGCCCTCGGCTCCCTGCTCAGCGCGGTGACGAGCTACCTGACGCTGACCACCGAGGCGCAGAACGTCTTCAGCGTGCTGTTCTTCCTGCTAGGCAGCGTCCCCGCGGCCACCATGGACCAGCTCGCCGTCCCCGCCGCCGCGCTCGCCGCCGTCACGCTCTACGCCCTGGCGAACGCCCGCGCGCTGAACGCCCTGCTGGTCGGTGACGAGAACGCCACGGCACTGGGCGTCAACGTCAACCGCATGCGCGGACAGTTGGTGATCGCCGCCTCCCTGCTGACCGGGGCGGTGGTGGCGGTCAGCGGTGGCATCGGCTTCGTCGGGCTGGTCGTCCCGCACGCCGCCCGCATTTTCGTCGGAGCCGACCACCGCCGGATGCTGCCCGTCACCATCCTGGGCGGCGCGCTGTTCCTGATGGCCGCCGACGTGCTCGCCCGGACCGTCGCCGAGCCCACCGAGATCCCGATCGGCATCGTCACCGCCGTGGTCGGTGCCCCCTGCTTCCTGTGGCTGATACGCCAGGGACGCGCGGCCAGGGCGGGGATGCTGCGATGAGGGTGGATTTCTCGGACGTCGTCGTCGCGCTGGGCGGCACCCGCGTCGTGCACGGAGCGACGTTCGGCGTGGAACCGGGCCAGGTCGCCGGACTCGTCGGCCCCAACGGAAGCGGCAAGTCGACGCTGCTGCGCAGCCTCTACCGCGTCACCAGGCCCGCGAGCGGCACGGTCGGCGTCGGCGGGCAGGACGTGTGGGAGCTGCCGCCGCGGACCGTGGCGCGGCAGGTCGCCGTCATGACGCAGGAGACCACCGCCGATTTCGACCTCGACGTGCTCGACGTCGTCCTCCTCGGGCGCCTGCCCCACCACCGGGGCTTCGGGGGCGACTCGCCGCACGACCTCGCGCTCGCCGACCGCGCCCTCGCCCGCGTCGGCGCCGCCGCGCTGGCGGGACGGCCGTTCGCCGGGCTGTCGGGCGGCGAGAAGCAGCGGGTGCTGCTGGCGCGCGCCCTCGTGCAGGAGAGCCAGGTGCTGGTGCTGGACGAGCCGACCAACCACCTGGACATCTCCTTCCAGCTCGAACTCATGCGCATCATCGGCGAGCTGGGACTGACCACACTCGCGGCCCTGCACGACCTGAACCTGGCGGCGGCCCACTGCGACGTCGTCGCCGTCATGAAGGAGGGGCGGGTCATCACGCACGGCCCGCCGGACGAGGTGCTGACGCCCGAGCTGATCGGCGACGTCTTCGGCGTACGGGCCCACCGCCTCAGCCATCCGGAGACCGGGCGGCCCCTGATCGCCTTCTCCTCCTTCCCCTCACCCCCGTCACCCGACCCGGCGCCCGAGCGCCCAGCCAAGGAGCATGCGCGATGACCCGTCCCTCCCCCTCCCGGTTCGCCGTCACCGGAACGGCGCTGGCCTGTCTGGGCCTGCTCACCGCGACCGCCTGCGGCTCGGGCGTCTCCGAGCCCGAGGAGGACGGCGAGGGCACCGGCGGTCAGCAGCGGACCGTTCTCAGCAACTGCGGCCGGGAGGTCGTCCTGCCCGGCACGCCGGAGGCGATCGTGGGCCTGAGCCCCTCGCCGACGGAGCTGCTGCTGCGCCTCGGCCTGGGCGACCGGATGGTGGGCCGGGCGCAGACCGCCACCGCGCCGCTGCCCGAGGAGCTGCGGGACGAGGCCCAGGACATACCGGTGCTCAGCGAGGACGCCCCGCCCACGCGGGAGGTGCTGCTGGAGGCCGGACCCGACTTCGTCTTCGCGCCCGCCGCCTACGAGTTCACCGCCGAGCAGGGTTTCGCCAGCATCGAGCAGCTCGACGAGGCGGGCGTGGCCGCCTACATCGCCACCGGCGGCTGCGCGGACCGCCGTATGACCGGCACGGTCGAGGACCTGTTCACCGACCTGGACGCCCTGGGCGGCGCCCTGGGCGCCGAGGAAGCCGCCGCCGGACTCGCCGAGGAGGCCCGGGCCACGCTGGACGACGTCGCCGAACGCGTCGCGGACCAGGAGCCCGTGACGGTCGCCCAGGTCTATGTCGAGGGCTCCACGCTCTCCGCGATCGGCGCCGGCATCGAGTACGACATCATCGACCGGGCCGGCGGCGAGAACGTCTTCGGCCCCGACGACGCGGCGTTCGCCGAGTTCTTCGCCGCGCAGATCAACCCCGAGACGCTCGCCGAACGCGACCCGCAGGCCCTCGTCTTCGCCGTCAACAGCCCCGAGCACGAGCAGGCCACCCGCGACTACCTGACGAGCACCTTCCCCGACCTCGACGCCGTGCGCCACGACCGCCTCATCGCGATCTCCGCCTCCGACGCCTACCCCGGCGCGCTCGGCAATGTCGACGCGGTCGCGGACATCGCCGCCGGCCTGTACCCCGAGGCGTTCTGACCACCGTCCGAACGCCGCGCCCCCACCTCGACGGCCGCCCGGCCCGCGCCGGGCGGCCGTCGCCGTTCCCCGTCGCCCGTTCCCCGTGGCCCGTTCCCCGTGGCCCGTTCCCCGTGGCCGGTTCCGGCCGGTCAGCGGGAGGGGACGGCCAGGACGCGGTTCAGCGCGCTGTCGGGGCGGGCGGTGAGCTGCTCCCAGGTGCCTTCCTCCGCGATGCGTCCGCCTTCCAGGACGGCGATGCGGTCCGCCCGGCGGATGGTCGCGGGGCGGTGGGCGATGACGATCGTGGTGCGGTCCTTCTCGCCGAGCACGGCGGCGAGTTCTTCGTCGCCGGCGTTGTCCAGGTGGGCGGTGGTCTCGTCCAGGACGAGGACCCGGGGCTCCGTGAGCAGGGCGCGGGCGAGGGCGATCCGGGCGCGCTGGCCGCCGGAGACGGTGGCGCCGCGCTCGCCGACGAGGGTGTCCATGGGGGCGATCGCGTCGACACCGCACCGCCGCGCCGTCTCGGCCAGGAGGCGCGCGTCCGCGTCCGGCGCGCCGAGGCGCAGGTTCTCGGCGAGCGTTCCGTGGAAGAGGGGCGTGTGCTGGCCCACCACGGCGACGGCACCCCGCAGCTCGGCGTCGGAGAGGTCGCGCAGATCGACGGGCTCACCGACGTCGGGCACCAGATGGACGGCTCCGGAGGACGGGTCCCAGAACCGCGCCAGCAGGTGGGCGCAGGTCGACTTGCCCGCCCCCGAGGCCCCGACCAGGGCGAGGGTCCGCCCCGCCGGAACGGTCAGCTCGACGCCGTCCAGCACCGGCCGGCCCCCGTAGTCGAAGCTCACCCGGGGGGGCTTCCAGGGCCGCGTGGACCCGGGCGGCGGCGGCCCGCAGACCCACCGCCTGGCTCAGCGCCCTGGCCGACTCGGCGACCGGGCCCAGCACCGACAGGGCCAGCGCCATCGCCGCGGGCGCCCACGCGCCGTGCAACCGCCCGGAGGCCACGGACTGCGCGGCGGCGGCCACCACGCCGAGGACCGCGAGCACGATGAGGAGGTCGCGGACGGCGGCCGTCATGGCCTCCCAGGTGGCCTCGGACCGCTGGGCCTCGCCCACCCTGCGGCCCTGTTCGGCGAGCCGGCCGCGCCGCTCGGTCAGCCCGCCGAAGGCGAGCAGTTCGCGCAGCCCGTCGACGGTCTCCACGGTGTCGGCCGACAGCTTCGCGGCGGCGGCCCGGGTACGGGCGCCGCGCGCCGCGCGTCCGCGCGCGTCGGCGAAGGGCGCCGCGACGAGCAGCGCGGCCACCGGCAGCACCGCCGCCGGCAGCCACGGCTCCACCGAGGCCAGGACCGCGGTGGCGCCGGTGAGGACGACGCCGGACGCGAGGAGCTGGGCCGTGGTGTGGGCGTAGAAGAACTCCAGGGCCTCCACGTCGGCCATCGCGGTGGCGGCCAGGTCCCCGCTGCGCCGGCCGGCCACCCGGGCGGGCGCGCTGCGGGCGAGCCCGTCGAAGATCCGCACCCGCAGCTCGGCCAGGACGCGGTAGGCCAGGTCGTGCGAGAGGTCCATCTCCCGCCAGGTCATCAGGGCGCGGACCAGGACGAGGACGACGAGCGCGGCGACGGTACCGGCCGAGGGGGCGCGGTCCTCGATGACGGCGGTTCCGACCGTGTGCGCGGCGAGCGTCAGCAACGCGACCAGCGAGCCCTGTTCGACGAGGGCGGCGGCACAGGTGCGGATCACCATGGCCCGGTGCCCGGCGAGCGCGGGCAGCAGGGCGCGCAGCGAGCCGCGCGGCGGCGGGGACGCGTCGGTCGTGCCGGTGGCGTGGGTACCGCTCATGCGGCGAGCCCTCCTTCGTGGGCGTGGCCCGCCCTGACCAGCTCCGCGTAGACGCCTCCGGCCGCGACGAGGGCGGCGTGGTCGCCGACGGCGTCCACCCGTCCGCCGTTCAGCACCACGATCCGGTCGGCCCCCCGCACGGCGCTCAGCCGGTGGGCGACCACGAGGACGGTGCGGCGTCCGGCGGCGGCCAGCAGTTCGCGGACGATGTCCGCCTCGCGGCGTTCGTCGACCGAGCTGGTGGCCTCGTCGAGGACGAGCACCGGGGCGTCGGCCAGCAGGGCTCGCGCGAGGGCGAGCCGCTGCCGCTGGCCACCGGACAGGGTGGCGCCGCGTTCACCGAGCACGGTGGCGTAGCCGTCCGGGAGGGCGGCGATCTCGTCGTGGACACCGGCGGCGCGGGCCGCGCGGACCAGATCGTCGTCCGTGGCAGTGGGCCGGGCCAGGCGCAGGTTGTCGGCGATGGTCGCCTGGAAGAGGTGGGTCTCCTGGGAGACGACGGCGATGCCCTGGCGCAGCGAATCGAGCGTGTACGCGGCCACGTCGCGGCCGTCGACGGTGATCCGGCCCCGCCGGGGATCGCGATGGCGCAGGAGCAGGGCGATCAGCGTGGACTTGCCGGCGCCCGAAGGGCCCACGATCGCGGTGGTGCGCCCCGCCTCGGCGGTGAAGGTGACGCCGCGCAGGGCCGGGTCCTTCGCGCCGTCGTAGCCGAACTCCACGTTCTCGAAGCACAGCCGGGGCGGCTCGGGCCAGTGCGCGCGGGCCGTTCCGGTGTCGGGGACGGCGGGTTCCGCGGTGCGCAGCGCCGCGAGCCCGTCCGCGGCCGACACGCCCAGGTACCCGGCGTGCCACTCGCGGGACAGGTCGCGCACGGGACGGAAGCACTCGGAGGCCAGCAGCAGCACCAGATAGGTGCCCGTCGCCGACGTCGATCCGGTGACGGCCGACCAGCAGGCCAGCAGCGCGGCGGCCACGGTGCCGCCCTGGATGGCCAGGTCGGTCAGTCCGGTGTCGACCAGGGAGACGCGCAGTTTGGCGACGGTGGCCCGGTGCAGCGCGGCCGAACGTTCTTCCAGCCGCTCCCGGGTGCGCCCGACGGCGCCCGCGGCCCGCAGCGCGGGCATGCCCTGGAGGGCCTCCAGGTAGTCGGCGCCCAGCCCCTCGTAGGTGTCCCAGTGCTCCTTGCCGCGCCGGGCGAGGAGCCGGTCCCAGGCGCGCGGCCCGGCCAGGGCGAGCAGCAGGGCGGGTACGAGCCCGGCGAGGGCGGCGGGCTCGACGGCCGCCAGGGCGGCGAGCAGCAGGGGCGGCACGCAGAGGGTGATCAGCAACTGCGGCAGGTAGCGCGAGACGTAGGCGTCGACGCCCTCGACCCCGTCCACGAGGGTGGTACGGACGGCCCCGGCCCGCGCGGTGGTGAGGTACGCCGGTCCGAGCCGCCCGAGGTGGGCGAGGAGGTCGTCCCTCAGGAGCACCCTGACCCGCGCCCCGGCGCGGGTGGCCGTGCGCCGCTGCCGGTGGCCGAGCGCGGCCCGTGCGGCGACGACGCCGAGCACGGCCCCGATGAGCGGCGGCAGGTGGTCCGTATCGCCCCGGGCCACGCCGGCGAGGGCGTGGGCCAGCAGCACGGCCTGCGCGAGATGGGTGAGAGTGACGGCTCCCTGGAGCAGGGTGGCCGTGAGCAGGAGCCGCCGTGCGTGCCGTGCGGCGCGACGCAGCTCGGGATGGACGATCACGAGGTTTCCTCTTCGGAATGGGTGGTGCCGAGTGCCAGGCCGTGGACGATCCAGTCCCTGCCGGGCGTGCCGCCGAGCGCGGCGCCCAGGTCGGCCCGCTGCCAGGCGCCGATGGGGCGGCGGGCCAGCCCCCGTCGCCCGGCGGCCACATGGGCCAGTCCGGCGGCGAACCCGGCGCGCAGGTGGACGCGGCGGATCAGCGGCGCGTCGGCGTCCGCCGGGCAGCCGTGGCCGAGCAGGACGGCGCCCGCGTCCGCGATCCACGCCTGGCCCGCCGCCCAGGCGGCGAGCGTCGGCCGGGCCCCGCCGGAGGCGAGCCGCCGCAGGGTGCCGTCGGGCGCGAGTTCGACGAGTCCGGGTCGCGGCGCGCCGACGGCCGCGCACCACGCGAGTGCGCCGTCGCTCGCCCCGGCGGCGGTGGCGAGGACCGCCCGCAGGGCGTCGTGGGGCGGCGCGCCCCGCAGCGGTGGCCGGGCACTGCGGCGGGTCAGCAGCTCCCCGGGCGTGGGCGCCTCCGGGGCCCTCGTCTGTATGATCGTAAATGTAGCTCAGTATGTCTGTCTAGTCTCATTTGAAAGTTAAAGGCTTAACCATCGAACGGCATTTGAATCTGACGGGCTGGAACATATAATATGAAAATGGTCTTCTTCGTGGCGCGGTTCAGTGGTTAAAAAGAGACAGGACGAGGCCGGGCGCGAGCGGGTCCGCGCCCAGCGCGCGGGCCGCGAGCCACAGCGCCGCGGCGGCGTGCCCGGTGTCCAGCAGCATCAGCGGCCAGGCACGGTGGCCGTAATGGGAGACCGTGCGGCGCGGGGTGACGGACAGTTCGACGGTCGCCCCGGGCGGCGCGTCGCCGGGTCCGGGGCCGAGGTAGTGCACGCGGTGGCGGAGCGGGTCGTAGCCGTAGCGTCCGGGTGGCAGCGGGCAGCCGGTGCCCACGACGAGCCGGGCGTCCACCGGGTGCAGCGCGCCCGCGGACGGGGTGGGCCGCAGCCGTCCGGCGCGGTCCGAGGCCGCCAGCGACAGGCGCAGCAGCGCCGGCAGGTCCAGCTCCCCGGGGCCGGCCCGCGGCAGCGGGCGCGGCGGTCCCGGCCACGCGCGGACGGCGGGTCCGGCGGGCGTGTCCGGGCCGGGCTCCTCGGGGGAACGGGCGCGGGCGAGAGCGGTGACGAGATCCACGGGCGGGCCCTCACATGTGGGGCGGAGGAGCCAGCGTGAAGTCCTCCGGCGCGCTCGGCGCGGTCGTGCGCCAGCCACGGGCGACGGCGGCGTCGGCGAGGCGCGGGCAGCCGAAGTAGCCGAACGCGGCCGGGGCGTTGGGCAGCAGGCCGGAGACGAGGACCCGGGCGACGCGCAGCGGTGTCTCGGCCACGTCCTCGGTGGTGAGGTCGAACG
Source organism: Streptomyces specialis (assembly GCF_001493375.1). Classification (GTDB taxonomy): domain Bacteria; phylum Actinomycetota; class Actinomycetes; order Streptomycetales; family Streptomycetaceae; genus Streptomyces; species Streptomyces specialis. Next base: position 246,166 of record NZ_LN929838.1, on the reverse strand, counting down.
TCATGACGCGGTGGCCGCCGTCGCGCAGCGCGCGGTCCAGCCGGTCCCGGCTGCCGGGCTCGACCGCCTCGATGGGGACGACCCCGTGTGCGGGCTCGGTGAACCGCCGGGCCTCGGCCGCCATCCGCTCGTCCAGCCACACCTGGACGTGCGCGCCCAGGTCCCGCACCCGCTCGAAGTGTTCGCCGCACGCGTCGAGGTAGCGGCGGTCCTCGCGGTGGTCGAGGTAGAGGCCACGGGCGAGCAGCCCGGCCTCGACGGCCTGGAACACCCATCCGTCGGGGTCGGTGAGCCCCTGGGTGAAGACCCAGGTGTGGACGGCCTCCAGCACGGCCTTGCGGGCGGCCTCGGCCGGGTCGTACTTGCAGGCGAACCCGGCGGCGTGGATGCCGAGCCGGGGGTCGTGGACCAGCGCGGCCATGCAGGAGGCGAACTCCGAGGGCATCTCGACGAGCCAGAGGTCGAGCCCGCATCCGGCGAGGTCGTCGGCGAGGCCGGGCACGCTGGCCGGGTCGATGCCGCGGGCCGGACCGTCGAGGTGCCACCACAGTTCCAGCGCGTCGCGTTCGACGATCTCCAGCAGGCCGCGCTCGACCGCGTCGTCGAACCCCTGCCCGGTGGCGATCCCCGCGTAGTTGAGGTGGTGGGTGCGGGGGAGGGAACGCAGCTCGCCCTGGCGCCAGTTGAGGTGGGTGAGCGCGACGGGCGCCCAGACCTCGGCCGTTTCCCCGCCGGGCAGCCGTTCCTCCCCGCGCGTCCACAGGGACGGTGTGTCGGGGGGGAGGGGTCGGTAGGGGAACCGTTCGCGGGCGTACTGCCAGGGAGCGTAGGACGGCAGCTCGTCCGGCCCGTACAACCGCAGTCCCTTCGCGGCCAGTTCGGCGGCGGTGGCGCGCAGCGGCGCGTCCGGGTGGCCGGGCGGCGGGACGCGGTTGCCGCAGTACCGTTCGATGCCCTCGGCTATGGCGGCCGTCCTGGCGCCCTCGGGGTCGCCGAAGGTGGTGCCGAGCGACACCCGGTCCGCCGGCCACAGGCCGAGCCTGCGGGCGTCGGCGATCTCGGCGGTGAGCGCGGTGTAGCGGGGCGGCGCGCCCGCGGGGTGTTCGACGGGCTTGACCTTGCGGACGATGCCGCAGACGGGATCGACGAGGGCTTCCAGCGGCAGCGCCGTCATCGCGGGATCTCCTGTTCGGGGTCGGTGGGTTCGGGGCGGGACCGGAGCGCGGGCAGGCTCAGCGCCACGTGCCCGGGGTCGACCTCGCGCCGGGAGGCGAGCAGGCGGGTGGCCGTGACCGGGTCGTCCCCGGTGTGGGGGTTGCGGGCGTGGGCCGGGAAGTGGTGCCCGGCGATCTCCAGGCGGAGCCGGGTGCCCTCGGGCAGCCGCCGCGCGAGGCGGCCGAGCGGCACGGTGAACTCGGCGGCCCGCCCGGGAGGATCGGCGCGCCGGACGACGCCGACGGCCAGCCGCTCGGCCGTGCCCTCCGGGGTGACCGCGACGAGCCGGGCGAACCAGTCCGCGCCCGGCGTTCCGGCGGTGGCCCGCAGCCGCACCGAGGCGGGGCCGACGACGTCCAGCGGGCGCGGCAGCGGCGCGGTGACCAGGACGCAGCGGGCGGGCGTGCCCCCGGCTGGGACGGTCAACGTCCCCGACAGCACCGGGTTCTCGGGATCGGCGGTGAACGAAGTCCCGCGCAGCGGCCGCAGCCCGGGGCTGTAGGGCGCGCCCTCCGTGCCGGCGGGCAGCCACAGGGGGCTGCCGCCCAGCGCGACCGCGCCCCGCTTCCCCGGCCGCAGCTCCCCGGCGAGGGCGAGGCGGGCCCAGTGCGCGTAGAGGTCGCCGAGCCGCGGCCGGTGCGCCGGACCGGCGTCGGGTCCGGGCTCGGCGACGAGGCCGTGGCCCCAGGGGCCCATCAGCAGCCGCGCCGAGGGCCCGCCCCACCGGTGCCACAACGCGACGGTGTCCTCGGCGAAATGGTCGTGATGCCCGCCCACCGCGAGCAGCGGCATCCCGGCCCGCCGCGCCCGTTCACCGAACCGGCCGCGCTCGCGGTGCCGCCACACGCCCGGCCAGGAGGGCAGGCTCCGGCCGAGCCTGGCGGGGAGGTCCGCCACCGGCAGGGGGGCGAGCAACCCGGGGGCGGCGGCCAGGGCCTTGCCCAGGGCCGCCTCGGCGGAGTCCCGCCGGTCCCCGGGCGCGGCCCACCACCCGGCGCGGGCCGACAGCCGTTCCACGCCCGATGGTTCGCGGGCCGTCTCGGCGGTGTCCAGCGCGGGCACGGCGGCGATGACGGCGTCGGGGCGGGCGTCCTCGGGGGCCTCCAGCGCGAGGGCGAGGGCGCAGTGCCCGGCGTAGGAGGCGCCCGCCGCCACCAGCCGCCCGTCGCTCCAGGGCTGGCGGCGCAGCCAGCGGGCGGTGGCCGCGCCGTCGTCGGTTTCGTGCGCGTACGGCCGCCACTCGCCCGCCGAGGCGTGCCGCCCCCGCACGTCCTGCGCCACCGAGGCGAACCCGCGCCGGGCCCATCCGCGCAGTTCCGCGCGGTGGTTGCGCCTGTCGTAGGGCGTGCGGACGAGGACGGCCGGGAACGGACCGTCGCCGTCCGGGAGTTCGACGTCCGTGGCAAGGCCCTCGACGGCCACGGTGAGGGGTGTCATCCGGCCTTCCCGGGCATCGGGGCGACGTCGGGGACGGGCAGGACGGGGTGTTCGGTGACGGTCAGCGTGCGCAGGTCGATCCGGCGGAGGCGGCGCCGGGCGGGGATCGGGCCGGTGTCGGGAACGCCGGTGGCCCACCGGGTGAGGTCGTCGCACAGCAGGGCGGCGAGCAGCCCGGCCGCCGGGGCGGTGAGGCGGACGGGGGCACCGGCCGCGCGGGGGCCGTTCCAGTAGGCGGACAGCTCGCGGTGCGCGGGCGTGGCGGCGAGCCGGCGGGCGCGGACGTGGGACGAGGTGACGTCGCCGCGTGTGGCCGCGAGGGGCTCCACGTACGCCTGCCAGCCCTCGCGGTGGCAGCGCAGCCAGGCGATGCCGCGTTCGGGCAGCCGGTCGGCGGTGTCCCACAGCCCTTCGGGCACGGGCCCGTCGAGGCACCACACGACGGCGGCGGGCTGTCCTTCGGCCGCCGCGCCGGGCTCCGCGTGCCGCGGCTCGGCTCCCTCGACCCGCAGGTACGCGGCCAGCGGCCTGGTCAGCGCGGGGTCGCCCACGAGCCGGATGTCCCGCCGCCCGGCGGGCCATTGAGGACGCGGCGGCTCCTCCGCCAGGTACCCGGCGCCTTCGAAGGCGTGGACGAGCCGGTCGAGCCCGGTGTCCGGCGCGTTTGCCGCCGTGCCGGAGAGCCGGGCCAGCAGCGCGTCCGGGTCCGCGTCGCCGGTCCGCACGCTGAGGAACTCCCCGTCGGCCGTACGGACGACCAGGCCCCGCCCGGGCACGGCGACGACCTCCACACCGGGTGCGAGCTGGCTGCGGGACACGGCGTTCTCCTGTCGGCGAGGGATGGCGATGAGTGCGTGGGCCCGCCCAGCGGTCGGCGGGCGGGCCCACGGTCGGGAACTAGCCCCTGGTCACTCCTCGGTGTCGTCGTCGAAGGGGTTCTCGACGAGCGCGTTGGAGTGGGAGGCCGAGTCGTGGGCCAGCTGACCCGGGTCGGCGATCGGCTGGAAGATCTGCTCGTTGTCCATGAACTCTCCTTCATCGCAAGGGAGGTACGGCGTTCGAGTGAGCGCCCGCAGGAGAGACCTTAATGAAGATGATTATCTTTTCATAGTGTTGGGCGGGGGTGATCCACGTAACATGCGCCCGGCTCCTCGACGGCCCGCCGTGCCGCGCATAGTTGGTCATCGTTTTCACCACGTTCCGGTTCCGCGATGGAGGCACTGATGACCGCCGGCCCCCTGCTGCTCGTCTCCGACCATGTGGCGGGAGCCGGCCGTGTGCTGTCCGTGCCGGACGGCCCCGGGACGGGCCGCCTCACCGGCCGTCACCTCTCCGAGCACGCCGGGTTCCTGGCCCTCCCCGGCGGGAGGATCGCCTGCGTCGACGACCGCCGGGGCGAGCTGCTGGTGCTCGCCCCGTTCGCCGGCGAGCTGGTGGAGGCCGCGATTCCGGTCGCGGTGCCGGCCGAGCACCTCGCCGCCGACCCGTCCGGCCGGTGGGTGGCCGTCACTACGGGCCTGGGCAGGAACGACGAGCCGTGGTCGGACCTGCTGACGGTCGTCGACCTCACCACGGGAGACGCGGCCCGGACGCGCACGCGCGTGGGCGAGCCGGGGGTGACCGTCCTGGGCGGGGGAGACCCCCTCGTCGTCCTGCGGCACCGGGAGCCCGGCGCGCTGGCCGTCCACCGGCACGCCGACCTGCTCGGCACGCCGCCCGGCTGCCCGCCGGTCACGCCCCACGCGTCCCTCCCGCTCCCCGACGACGGGCACGGGGACGCCCACGACCCCGCGTCCGGCCGCCTGTTCGCGGCCACCGGCGAAGGGGTTTACGTGGCGCGCCGGGACGGCGACGCGCTCGTCGCGGAGCCGGTGATCCCGTGGGGCGCGCCCGCCCGGGGCTGGTACCTGCGGCTCGACACCCGGCGCCGGGCGCTGTGGTCGACGCTGCGGGGCGGCCCCTCGGACCCGCTGCGGTGGCCGTCGTGGACGAACCAGGCGTGGCGCCACGACCTGGAGACCGGCCGTACGACCCTGACGGACCTCGGCCCGGGGCTCGTCTTCCGGCTGGCCCTCGCCCGGGACCACACCGCGTTCACCCGGATCCACCCGGACGGTGACGAACTGATCCTGCTGGCCGCCGACGACGGGACCGCCCACCGCGTCCCCCTCCCCGCCATGGACGGCGCCCCGCGCCGGGGCGGCACCCCCTGGGAGGGCGTCCAGCGCCGCGCGGTGGCGGCCTCGCCGGCGGCGGACTGGGTCGCCGTCCCGCCCGGCGGCCCCGGCGAGGTCCACCTCTTCGACGCCCGCACCGGCGGCGAGGCGGCCCGGATCGAGCTGGACACGCCCTTGCGGCACGGCGGCCACGTGCTGCTGCGCACGCGCGACGACGGCGCCGAGGGCGACCCCGTCGGCCGCTGACCCCGGCACACCGGCCTGTTCCCAACGAGCCCCGGGCGGAACGGCGGCAGCGGAGGATACGGTTCTGCCGATCGCCGCCCCGGACGCGGGCGGGACCCGTCGGGAGAAGGGCGCGGCATGGAGCGGATACCGGACGTGGAGGGCTTCGCCCCCCGGTGGAGCCCCGGCTCGCCGAAGAAGGATGGAAAGGCGCTGCGGGCCTCCGTGCCCCGGTCCGCCCACGCCGACTTCACGGAGCCTCCCGGCCGGCCGGACCCGGTGACGGCCGTCGAGGAGTCCAACGCCGTCCGTCTGCCCCACCTGACGCCGATCCGGGTGGGACGGATGGCCGCCGGACCGTTCGCCTTCCTGCGCGGCTCCGCCGGGCTGATGGCCCACGACCTGGCCCACGGCACCCCGGCCACGGGCCTGACCGCCCAGCTCTGCGGCGACGCCCACGCCGCGAACTTCGGGCTCTACGGCGACGCCAGGAGCCGCCTGGTCATCGACCTGAACGACTTCGACGAGACCGCGCCCGGCCCCTGGGAATGGGACCTCAAACGGCTGGCCACCTCGCTGGTGCTGGCCGGTCGCGAGGCGGGAGCCGACGAGGACACCTGCCGCACCGCCGCCCGCGACGCCGCCGGCTCGGACCGCAGAACGATGCGGCTGCTGGCGAAGATGCCCGCCGCCGAGGCGTGGAACGCCGTCGCGGACGAGGAACTGGTCTCGCACGCCGACGCCCACGACCTCGCGGGCACGCTGGCCCGCGTCGCGGACAAGGCCCGGCGCAACACCAGCGCCCGCTTCGCCGCCAAGTCGACCGAACGGCTCGCGGACGGCGGACTGCGCTTCACCGACGCCCCGCCCGTCCTGCGGCGCGGCCCCGACGCCGAGGCGGCCACGGTCGCCGCCTCGCTGGCCGGCTACCTGCGCACGCTCCCCGAGGACCGGCGGCCTTTGCTGGGCCGGGACTCCGTCCACGACGTGGCCTTCCGGATCGTGGGCACCGGCAGCGTGGGGACCCGCTCGTACGTGGTGCTGCTGGTGGACCACCGAGGCGAGCCGCTGGTGCTCCAGGTGAAGGAGGCGCGGCCCTCCGTGCTGCTCCCGCACCTGGCGCGGGCCGGTTTCCCGGTGCCCCCGGTGGAGCACGAGGGGCGCCGCGTGGTGCTCGGCCAGCAGCGCATGCAGGTCGTCTCGGACGTCCTGCTCGGCTGGACGACGGTCGACGGACGGCCGTTCCAGGTGCGGCAGTTCCGCAACCGGAAGGGCAGCGTCGACCCGGCGGCACTGGCCCCCGGCCAGCTCGACGACTACGCGCGGATGACCGGCGCGCTGATGGCCCGCGCCCACTCGCACAGCGCCGACCCGCGCGGCATCGCCGGATACTGCGGGCGCGGCGAGGAGCTGGACGAGGCGGTGGCGCGTTTCGCCGTGGCCTACGCGGAGCGCACGGAGGCCGACCACGCCGCCCTGGTGCGGGCGGTGCGCGAGGGCCGGATCGCGGCGGAGACCGGGGTGTGACCGCCTACCGCCGGGCGGCGGTCGGGGCCGCCTCGGCGGCGGGGGCGTCGCGCAGCCCCAGACGCAGATGCTCGACGTGGAAGAGAGCCTGCTCCAGCAGCTCCGCGACATGGTTGTCGTGAAGGGCGTAGACGATCGAGCGGCCGTGGCGCTCGCCGGTGACGAGCCCGAGGTTGCGCAGCAGGCGGAGCTGGTGGGAGCAGGCGGACGCCTCCATGCCCACCGCCTCGGCGAGGTCACCGACCGCGCAGGGGCCCTCCTGGAGGCGGGCGAGGATGTACAGGCGCGACGGGGTGGCCAGGGCCTGGAGGGTGGCGGCGACGTCGGTGGCCCCCACCGCGTCCAGGCGCTCGCGCGCGGTGGCGTGGTGCGTGCCGTCGGCTCCATGACCCATGGCGTCCATCCTACCGACGACACTTGAAGAACTGTTCAGGTGTTCCTGTATGGTGGGGGTGTCGCGTCCCCGTGCCCGTGAAGGGTTGTCCGCCATGCCTTCTGGCCTGATCCAGCGGCCCGAACACCCGGCTCCGGCCGCCCCGGACACGGCGCCGGGCCGCCGTACCCGGGTGCTCGCCCTGCCCGAGGCGCGCTGGGCCGCCGCGGCGCTGGCGCTGTTCCTGATCGCGCTGCCGCTCCAGCGGACCGGCGCCCCCATGTGGGCCTGGGGCCCCCTCTACGCCGCCGCCTACGTCACCGGCGGCTGGGAGCCCGCCCTGGCCGGACTGGCGGCGCTGCGCGAGAAGACCCTGGACGTGGACCTGCTGATGATCGTCGCCGCGCTCGGCGCGGCGTCGATCGGGCAGGTGATGGACGGCGCGCTGCTGATCGTCATCTTCGCCACCTCCGGCGCCCTGGAGGCGCTGGCGACCGCCCGCACCCAGGACGCGGTCCGCGCGCTGCTCGACCTCGCCCCCACCACCGCGACCCGCCTGGCCGGTGACGGAAGCGAGGAGAACGTCGCGACCGGGGACCTGCTGGTCGGGGACGTCATCCTCGTCCGCCCCGGCGAACGGGTCGGCGCGGACGGCCGCGTGCTGGACGGGAGCAGCGAGGTCGACCAGGCCACCATCACCGGCGAACCGCTGCCGGTGGCCAAGGGGCCGGGCGACGAGGTGTTCGCCGGCACGCTCAACGGCACCGGCGCCCTGCGGGTCGAGGTCCAACGGGACGCCTCCGACTCGGTGATCGCCCGGATCGTCGCGATGGTCGAGGAGGCCTCCGGGACCAAGGCGCCCACCCAACTGTTCATCGAGAAGGTCGAACAGCGCTACAGCCTGGGCATGGTCGTCGCGACCCTCGCCGTCTTCGCCGTCCCCCTCGCGTTCGGCGCGGAGCTGACCGGCTCGCTGCTGCGGGCGATGACCTTCATGATCGTGGCCTCGCCGTGCGCGGTGGTCCTCGCGACGATGCCGCCCCTGCTCTCCGCGATCGCCAACGCCGGACGTCACGGCGTGCTGGTGAAGTCCGCCGTCGCCATGGAACGCCTCGGACAGGTCGACGCGGTCGCCCTCGACAAGACCGGCACCCTCACCGAGGGCACCCCCCGCGTCACCGACATCAGCCCCCTGCCCGGCTCCGGCCTGAGCGAGGACACGCTGCTGGCACTCGCCGCCGCCGCCGAGCACCCCAGCGAACACCCCCTGGCCCGCGCCGTCGTCGACGCCGCCCGCACCCGGCGCCTGGCCGTCCCCGCCGCCCGGGACTTCGCCTCCACGCCCGGCGTCGGCGTCACCGCCACCGTCGACGGGCACACGATCGCGGTCGGCACCCCAGCCCGCCTCCTCGACCACGGCGACACCACGGTCCCGGCGCGCGCCGGGGAGGTCGTGGCCGGGCTGGAGAACGGCGGACGCACCGCCGTCCTGGTCCTGCGCGACGGCGTTCCGGCCGGGGTGCTGGGCATCGCCGACCGGCTGCGCCCGGACGCCGCCGCCACGGTCGCCGCCCTGACCGCCCTGACCGGCAGTTCGCCGATGCTGCTGACCGGCGACAACCCGCGCGCCGCCGCCCGGCTGGCCGCCGACGTCGGCATCCCCGGCGACGACGTCCACGCCGGCCTCCTGCCCCAGGACAAGGTCGAGGCCGTACGCCGCCTGGAGACTCGCGGGCACAAGGTGCTGGTCATCGGTGACGGCGTCAACGACGCCCCCGCCCTGGCCGCCGCCCACACCGGCATCGCCCTGGGCCGCGCCGGCTCCGACCTCGCCCTGGAGACCGCCGACGCCGTCATCGTCCGCGACGAACTCGCCGCCGTCCCCACCGTGGTGAACCTCTCCCGGGCCGCACGCCGCCTGGTGGTCCAGAACCTCGTGATCGCCGGGACGTTCATCTCCGCCCTGGTCGTCTGGGACCTCGCCGGACACCTCCCGCTGCCGCTCGGCGTCCTCGGCCACGAGGGCTCCACCGTCATCGTCGGCCTCAACGGCCTGCGCCTGCTGCGCCGCGCGGCATGGGACCGCGCCGCCCGGGACGCGCGCCGAGCCGGGGGAACCCCCAGGCCGCCCCTGGAGTAGTCCGGCGTGCGGACGCGGGGGAGCGGGCGGAGGGTGAGGGGAGGCGGAGGTGGTGTCGTGGACCGGACCGGGCGGTACGCGGGAGTGTGCGGGCATACGCATCTGTTCCGGGGCGCCCGGGTGCGGGTGAAAGGGGTGACGGACCCGGGGAGTTACGTCGCGGCGCCCGCGCCGATGGGGCTGCTGGTGCGCTTCTCGGACGGAACGACGGCCGACGCCGAAGTCGTGGTCTCGGCCGACGGGGCCGCCGCGCTCGGGGTCGCGGCCCACACCACCCGCGCGGGGACGCGGATCCCGGAACGGGTCTGGACGGTGCGGGAGTTCACGGCGGACGACGGCGACGTCGAGGCGGTGGTGGGGGAGCGGATGCGGTGAGGCCGACGCCCGCGCCGGAGGGGTGAACCCCTGGGCCGGGCCCGGCAGTTCGCCCCCTCGCGGTGCCCGCACCAGGGGCGCCGCGCGCCGCACCCTCCGGCGGACGGCGCCCCTCCCGTTCCTCGGGGCGCCGGTCTCGGAAACCGGGACGCGCCTTGCCGTGGACCCCGGGTGCCAGTACTGTCCGCAGAGCCTTGGTGTTCGGGAAGCCGGTGGAAGACCGGTGCGGCCCTCGCCACTGTGATCGGGAAGTCCGGCTCCACTCCTCCGGGAAGCCACTGGATCCCCGCGGATGCCCGCGGGTCCGGGAAGGCGGAGTCCGGGCGGCACGACCCGTCAGCCAGGAGACCGGCCAGGGCTGCGTTGTCCATCCACGAGGTGCTGGAGAGGTCTGCCCTGTCATGCATATAGCCGAGGGCTATCTGCCCCCTGTCCACGCGGTCGCCTGGAGCGCCGCCGCCGCCCCCTTCATCGTCCACGGCGTCCGCGTCCTGACCCGTGAGGTGAGACGCAATCCGGAGGCGCCCCTGCTCCTCGGTGCCTCCGGAGCCTTCACCTTCGTACTGTCCGCCCTGAAAATCCCCTCGGTCACGGGCAGTTGCTCCCACCCCACCGGAACCGGGCTGGGCGCGATCCTCTTCAGACCACCGGTGATGGCCGTCCTCGGCACCATCACCCTCCTCTTCCAGGCCCTGTTGCTCGCGCACGGCGGGCTGACCACACTCGGCGCCAACGCCTTCTCCATGGCGATCCTCGGGCCCTGGGCCGGCTACGGCGCCTACCGCCTCGGCCTGCGGGCCGGAGCGCCGCTGATGGTCGCGGTCTTCTGCGGCGCGTTCGTCGCGGACCTGAGCACATACTGCGTCACCACCGTCCAACTCGCGCTCGCCTTCCCCGACCCCAGCAGCGGATTCACCGGCGCGCTGGCCAAGTTCGGCGGCATCTTCGCCGTCACCCAGATCCCGTTGGCGATCAGCGAAGGTCTGCTGACCGTGCTCGTGCTGCGCCTGCTCATCCAGTCCAGCCCGGGCGACCTCGCCCGCCTCGGCGTGCCGTTCCGCGGCCGGGACAAGGCGGTGGCCCGGTGAGCCGCGGGACCAGGATCAACGCGCTGCTGCTGGCCGCGGTACTGCTGCTGGCCGTGCTGCCCCTCGCCCTCGGGCTGGGCGACGACGAGGAGGAGCCGTTCACCGGCTCGGACGCGCAGGCCGAGGTGGCCATCGCGGAGAACGATCCCGACTACGACGCGTGGTTCAGCCCCCTCTACGAACCGCCGTCCGGCGAGATCGAGTCGGCGCTGTTCGCCGCCCAGGCGGCCCTGGGCGCGGGTGTCCTCGCCTACTACTTCGGCCTGCGGCGCGGACGCCGCCAGGGCGAGGCCCACGCCTCCTCCGCCGCCGGCGGTGAACGCCCCTAGCGGGCCGAGGATGCTGCCCATCGACACGGCGGCGCACAGCAGTCGCTGGCGCCGCCGCAACCCCCTGGAGAAGGCGGTCCTCGCCTTCGGGCTGACCTCGCTCGCCCTCACCCTGCCGCCCTGGCCGGGCGGGCCGCTGACCGCGGCCGTCGCGCTGGCCGCGCTGCTCGGACCGGCCCGCGTCCCGCCCCGCCGGCTGTGGCGCGCCTACCGCGTTCCGCTGGGCTTCTGCCTCACCGGAGCCGTCCCGCTGCTGTTCACACTGGGCGGGCCCGGTGGGATCGTCGGACCGGCCGAAGGCGGATGGGCTCGCGCCACCGACCTGCTGCTGCGGTCCTCGTCCGCCTCGCTCGGGCTGCTGCTGTTCGCCTTCACCACGCCCATGTCCGACGTGCTGCCCCGGCTCACCCGGGCCGGAATCCCCGCGCCGGTGGTGGACGTGGCGCTGGCCACGTACCGGATGTCCTTCCTCCTGCTCGACTCCCTGGCCCGTATCCGGCAGGCGCAAGCGGCCCGCCTCGGTGACGCGAGCCGCGCCGCCGCCTGGCGCTCCCTGGCGGGCCTCGGCGCCGCCGCGTTCGTCCGGGCCTTCGACCGGGCGGCGCGGCTCCAGTCAGGGCTTGCCGACCGGGGCTACGAAGGGCGCCTGCACGTGCTCGTCCCCGAGACGCCCGTCTCCGTCCGCTTCCTGATCGCGACCGTCGCCTGCCTGGCCACGACCGCGATCCTGACCATCGTCTCCGAAGGCTTCCTGACATGACCCCTGACCCCGTGCTGGAACTGCGCCGGGCGTCCTTCTCCTATCCGGACGGCCCCCAGGTGTTCGACGGGGTGAGCCTGGCCGTTCCGGAGGGCCGGACCACGGCTCTGCTCGGACGCAACGGCGGCGGCAAGTCCACCCTCCTGCGCCTGCTCAACGGGGGCCTGCGCCCCACCGCCGGCGAACTGCGGCTCCTCGGCGACCTCGTGACGTACCACCGGAAGGGCCTGACCCGGCTGCGCGGCGCCGTCCAGCTCGTCACGCAGGACCCCGACGACCAGTTGTTCGCGGCCTCCGTCGAGCAGGACGTCTCGTTCGGACCGCTCAACCTCGGGCTGGCGCCGGACGCGGTCCGCGAGCGGGTGGAGGAGGCTCTCGCCGCGCTCGACATCACCGCCCTGCGCGACCGCCCCACCCACCTCCTCTCCTTCGGCCAGCGGAAACGGGCCGCCATCGCCGGCGCGGTGGCCATGCGCCCCCGCGTCCTGATCCTCGACGAGCCCACCGCGGGCCTGGACCCGCACGGCGAGGAACTCCTCCTGGACATCCTCGCGCGCCTGCGGGCCACCGGAACGACCGTCGTCATGGCGACCCATGACGTCGACCTCGCCTGGCGCTGGGCGGACGACGTCGCGATCCTCACCCCGACCGGGCTCCGCACCGGCGCGGCGTCCGCCCTGCTCGCCGACCGGTCCCTCCTGGACGCCGCCCGGCTGCGCCGCCCCTGGGGCATGGCGGTCACCGACGCCCTGCGCGCCCGCGACCTGCTCCCGCCCCACGCCACCGGCCCCCGCACCGCCGAGGAGCTGGACCACTGGAGCACGACGCACGGGGCCACCTGAGCCGCACCGTCACCGACCACCCGGCCCCCGCGAAATCATGTCGCCCGTGCCCGCCTCGTCCGGTACGGTCGCGGGGTCGTTCTCGCCGTTGGGAGCAGGTTTCGTCATGGCATGTCGGATCAGCGAGCTGGTGCTCGGTTGCCGCGACCCGGAGCTGCTGGCGCGGTTCTGGTGCGAGGTCCTGGACTTCGTCGTCCTCGACCGCGAGGACGACGGCTCGCTGGAGATCGGGCCGCGCGAGGGGTTCGGGGGCCCGCAGCCGACGATCATCCTCAGCCGCAGGGACGAGCCCGAGCCCGGGAAGTCGCGGCTGCACATCGACGTCAACGCCACCGACCGCGACCAGGACGCCGAGCTCGAACGCCTGCTGCGCCTCGGCGCGCGCCCGGCCGACATCGGCCAGACGGGGGAGGCGACGTGGATGCCTCTCCTACACATCCGACGGTGCCGCGGCCGCGGGCAAGCCGTGTCACGACTGGCAGCCAACAACTACAAGCCGCTGTGTATAAGAGACAGCCCCCCCCCACACGCCGCCCGATGACACGTCCCTGATATGGGGCCGGGGCCGGTCAGCCGGTTTGTGCGGCTCCGCGCCAGACGGTGATGTCGACGGTCACGTACGCGCTGGGCGAGTCGTCGGGCGCGTAGTCGACGACGGTCACCAGGCCGATGTCGCCGGTGGCGGTGGTCACGCAGATCTGCGAGCCGGGGGGCGCGGCCTCGCGGTCGATGCTGTCGGTGTAGCGGGACACCGAGCGGCAGGTGTCGAGCGTGCCCTCCTCCCGCGTCTCCAGCAGGACCAGGGTGTTCCCCTCCTCGCCGGTCTGGAGCCGGTAGTCACCGAACAGGCTGTCGTAGTAGAGGCCGAAGTCGCCCTCGTAGCCGGCGCCGAGTTCGGCGTCCTGGGGGGTCGGCGGATCGTCGTAGAGGTGAACGATGTAGCCGCCGGGGATCTGGATGCCCGGGTGGGTGACCGGCTCGGGGTCGGCGGGCGGCTCGGTCGTGGGTTCCTGGTTCTGCGGGTCCTGGCCGTCCTCCCCGGCGGGGTCCTCGGACGTCGTGGGCGCCTGCGAGACGTCGCCGCCCGCCTGGTCGCCGCCGTCCGCGTCGTCGCCGAACCCCAGCAGCCGCCCGACGATGCCCAGCGCGATCAGCACCGCGAACACGGAGGCGGTGACCAGGACAACGGTCCGCCCCCGGCGGCGCGGCTGCTGCCCGGTCGCGGGGTACGCGGGGAACGGCCCCGTCGGATGCGAGGGGTAGGAGCCCGGCGCCGGGCCGAACCCGCCGGGCGCGGGCGGCGGGGCCGCGGGCGGCGGCGAGGGCTGCGTGGCCCCGGCCGTGACCGTGGCGGCCTGGTTGTCGATCTCCGCCGTCACCGCGGGCGGCAGCCAACCACCCTCGTCCGGGGGCACGTTGGGCCCCAGAGGGCGGCACGCCTCGATGACCTCGGCCGGCGAGGGGCGTTCGGCGGGGTCCTTGGCCAGGCAGCGGGCGACCAGCGCGCGCAACTCGTCCGGCACCCCCGACAGGTTCGGCTCCTCGTGAACGATCCGGTACAGCACCGCCGGAGACGACCCGTCACCGAAGGGCGGCATGCCGGCGGTGATGAAGACCGCGATCTGGCCGAGGGCGAAGATGTCCACGGCGGGCGTGAGCGACTGGCCCATCGCCTGCTCCGGTGCCATGAACGCGGGCGTGCCGGCGGTGACGCCGCTGCGGGTCAGCGCGGTGGCGTCGGTGGCCCGGGCGATGCCGAAGTCGATCACCCGCGGGCCGTCCGAGGCCAGCAGGACGTTCGACGGCTTGAGGTCCCGATGGATGACGCCCGCCCCGTGGATCACCTGGAGCGCCTCGGCGATCCCCGCCAGCGTACGGGCCGCCGCCGGTACGGGCAGCGGGCCGTGCTCGCGGATCGCGGCGTGCAGGGAGGGCCCGGCCACGTACGCGGTGGCGAGCCACGGTCGCGGGCCCTCGGTGTCGCTGTCGATGACCGGCGCGGTGTACAGCCCCTGCACCCGCTGGGCGGCCCGTACCTCCTGCTGGAACCGCCGCCGGAAGTCGGGGTCGGAGGCCAGTTCGGAGCGGACCACCTTGATGGCGATCGGACGCCCGCCGGGCGTATGGGACAGATACACCTTGCCCATGCCGCCTTCGCCGAGCCGGTGGGTGAGGCGGTAACCGGCGACGAGGGGCGGGTCTTCGGAGGTCAGCGGCGCAAGCACGCGCATACCTTGTCATGACCGGAAGCGGCGGGACAGCCGCGAAGTGAATCAGTTCGGCAACAGACCGTGGACGCCGCTGACATGGGACACCCTCCGCCCAGCCGCCCTGCCGCACACGCGCTGTGCCGGGGCGTCCGGGAAACGTGTGGCCGGGAAGCGGGGAGCATGGCTAACGTCGCGACCGTGGACATCCGAGAATTGGACCGACGTGCCCTCGCCACCCTGGGAGCGGTGATCGCGCGGGTCGGCCGGGACCAGCTTCGTCTTCCGACGCCGTGCGCCGACTGGACCCTGCACGGCCTGCTCCGTCACCAAGTGAGCGAGAACCTCGGTTTCGCGGCCGCCGCGGCAGGCGTCACCGGTGACCTCCGGGCCTGGGACCAGGGCGATCTGGGCGGTGATCCCCATCAGGCGTACCTCGACTCGGCCGACGCCATGACCCGCGCGTTCACCGAGGACGTCCTGGACCGTTCGCTCCAGATCAGGGAGTTCGGGTTCTTCCCCGGCCGGGTCGCGCTCGGCATGCATGTGCTCGACTGCGTCGTCCACGGCTGGGACGTCGCCCAGACCATCGGTGTCGCCTACGATCCGGACGCCGACCTCGTCCGTTTCTCCCTCAAGGTGGCGGCGTCGATCCCGACCGGAGAGGCGTCCGACGACCGGCCGCGTACCGCGTTCGCCCCGGTGGTCGAGGTCTCCGCGGGCTCCTCCGCCCTGGACCAACTGCTCGGACTCGTGGGCCGCCGTCCAGCGGCGAGCTGAACGACGGCCCGCGAAGGAGCACGTGGTCCCGAAGCGGTGTCCGGGCGGCGCGTGCCGAACGGCACGGTCACGGCAGGCCGATGGTCCGGTCGGCGAACTGGTCGGTGAAGAGGTCGTCGGCCGTGATGTCCGCGGGCACGTCGGAGCCGCCGTCGCGGATGACGGGCGCGAGTTCGGTGACGAATTCCCGGACCCGCGCCAGGTCGTAGGTGCCGATCGACCCGTCGTCCTCGTTGGCCACCAGGCCCTCGGCCCTGAGCAGTTCGGCGCTGTAGGCGGCCTCGCCGATGCTGTAGGGCGTGTAGGAGGTGTCCCGGGACACGATGTCGACGATCCGCTCGTTGGTGGCCTCGGGCGCGGTGATGTAGTCGGCGCCGGCCTGCTGGACGACGGGCACCAGCTTGTCGAGACAGGGGGAGAGTTCGTCGAGCCGGTCCGCCCTGACGGTCAGGTTGGAGGCGTAGATGTCGTAGCCGACGTCCTTGAGGAGCTGGTACCCGACGGGCTTGCCCCAGGCCGGGGTCTCCTCCTCGTAGGTGTAGGGCTCGGAGTTGGCGAAGCCCTGCTGGACGATGCCGGAGTCACCCACGAAACGGGCGGGAGCGCCGTCGTAGCTCGGATCGAGCTGCCCCTCGGTGACATACCCCTGGGCGACCAGCCAGTCGGGGAAGAACTGGTCCTGCGAGACGACGACGGACGCGTCGGTGCCGGAGATCCGGTCGATCGACAGGCCGGGGTGGGCCTCCGGGTCCCACATCAGCATGGCGGGGCTGTGCTTGAGCAGCGGGGTCACGCCGACGACGCGCTGTTCCCCCGAGGCGGCGATGAGCTGGTCGGCGTGCACGAGCCCGAGGTGGATCGTGTCGTCGGCGTACATCTGCGAGGTCACGGACTGGAATCCGATGGCCGGACCGCCGGCCCGCAGCGTGAGCCGCACGCCGGTGTCCTTGCCGCCGGCGACGAGCGGCCCGGTCACCGCGTTGCCGTCCTGATCGACGGTGTAGCCGGGGCCGAGCATTTCGAACAGGGCGCCCATGTCGGACTGCGGCTGCCACTGGAGCTGCACGACGACCGTGGACGGGCACACCTCGTCCAGTCGCTGCGCGGCGGCGGCCGGTTCGAGAGGGGCGGCGTCGGCGCCGTCCTCCGTACCGGAGCCGCCGCACGCGGTGATGGCGAAGAGAGGCACGAGGGCGAGGGCGCCGAGCCGGCGTCCTGTTGACGATCTCATGATGCTCCTGGGGTGGGCCGGCCTGTCGGCGAGTGGGTGTGTGCAGGCCACTGTGACGTATGGCTGTTACGGCGCCATTACATGCAATCTTGAGACGGTGACGATGTCCGCCCGGCGCGCGTCGCGGCGCATCACCCCTGCGTATCGGTGGCGAAAGCGCAGGCAGGGAGGGGCGCGAAGGGGTGTCTCTAGGCGCGAGAGTTGCATGTTACAAGGAGTTAACTGGCGCGCCATTGCCTCGATCTGCATGCACGTCAACACTGGCACTCGGCTCGGTCAGTCCGATCCGCCCGCCTCGATCACCAGATCGGAGATCACCGTGCACCTCGTCGACACGATGCACGACGTTGACGCCCATCACCTGACCAAGGGCCTCCAGGCGTCGTTCGACCACATCGGCATGCGCTACCCGACCGGCACGCAGGCCCTCGACGACGTCTCGCTCACGGTGGCCGAGGGGGAATGCGTCGCCATCGTGGGCCCCTCCGGCTGCGGGAAGTCGACGCTGCTCCGCCTCGCCGCCGGCCTGGAGGCACCGTCGACCGGGTCGGTCGCCCTGGGCACCACCTCGGTCGGCTTCGTCTTCCAGGAGCCCAACCTCCTGCCCTGGTGTTCCGTACGGCGGAACGTCGGGCTCCTCGCCCACCTGGCCAAGGTGCCCAAGGCGGAACGCGAACAGCGCGTCACCGCGGCCCTCGACGCCGTCGGACTGACGGCCTTCGCCGACCAGTTGCCGCGCGCCCTCTCCGGCGGCATGCGGATGCGCGTCTCGCTGGCCCGGGCCCTCGTCCTCCGGCCGGACATGATGCTGCTGGACGAGCCGTTCGGCGCCCTCGACGAACTCACCCGCCAGGACATGCAAGGCGAACTGCTCCGGCTGTACGAGAGCCGCCGGTTCACCATGCTGTTCGTCACCCACTCCGTCGCCGAGGCGGTGCTGCTGGCGCGGCGGGTCGTCGTCATGTCCCCGCGGCCAGGCCGGATCGCCGCGACGGTCGACATCGACCTGCCGTACCCGCGCCGCCCCGAGGTGCGTTTCAGTCCCCGGTACGTCGAGCACGTGGCGGCCGTTGCCGACATCCTGCGGGGGGTCCGGTGACCAGCACGGAGACCATCACCACGGCCTCGGCCACGCGTACCGCCCCACCCACGGCCGCCCCGGCCGAGGCGCCACGGTCCGCCGCCGGCCGCCGCGCACGGCGGCTGCTGACCGGCACGGCACGCGCGACGGCCGTGCCCGCGCTGTCCTGCGCGCTCGGCATCGCCGTCTGGTACGGCGTGAGTTACGTGCTGCTGTCACCGGACCGCCGGTTCCTGCTGCCGCCGCCCCACGACGTGGTCGCGCACTCCTTCCTCGACCCGACGCGGATCGAGCCGATGCTCACCGCCCTCGGCGTCACCGCGCGCATCGCGGCCATCGGCTTCGTGTGCGCGGCGCTCATCGGGGTCGGCACCGGCGCGCTGATGAGCCAGGCCCGCTGGATCGAGCGGCTGCTGTACCCCTACGCCGTCATGCTCCAGGTCATCCCGGTGCTGGCGATCGTGCCGCTGATCGGCCTGTGGTTCGGCTACGGGAGCAGCTCCCGGGTCATCGTCTGCGTGATGATCGCGCTGTTCCCGATCATCACCAACACCCACTTCGGGCTCCGTTCGGTCGACCGGGGCATGCACGAACTGTTCACGCTGGGCCGGTCCTCGCGGGGGCGGCGGCTGGTCATGCTGGAGCTGCCGGCCGCGTTGCCGTCGATCTTCACCGGCCTGCGCATCGCGTCCGGCCAGGTCGTGATCGGAGCGATCCTCGGCGACATGTTCTTCGCCAGGGGCGAGCCGGGCATCGGCACGCTGCTCGACGGCTACCGGGCGACGCTGCGGTCCGAGGACCTGATCGCCTCCATCCTGCTGGCGTCGGCCTTCGGCATCGCCGTCTTCACCGTCTTCACCCTCGTCTCGCGGCTCGTCGTCGGCCGCTGGCACAGCTCGGGCGACCACCGCTGAGACGCCCACCGCTGAGACGACCGGACACCTCACCTAGGAGACCCATGACCGAGTTCCACGTGCCGACGATCGACATCGGCCCCTACCTCGTCTCCGGCGCCACCGCGCGGACCAGCCAGGACTGCGCCGAGGTCGCCCGAAGAATCGACCTGGCCTGCCGCGAGGTCGGCTTCATGCAGGTGACCGGGCACCAGGTGGCGGACTCCGCCATCGAAGGACTGGCCGCCGCGCTCGACGAGTTCTTCGCCCTGCCCCTGGAACGGAAGACCGCCTACCGCCGCGACGCCGGCGACAACCGGGGCTACGCGCCACCGAAGTCCGAGTCGCTGAGCATGAGCCTCGGCGTGCCGCCCGCCGGCATGATGAACGACTTCTACGAGGCGTTCACCGTGGGCGCCGAGGCCGGCTGGTACCCCGGCCGGGAACTGCCGCGCAGCAGCTACGCGCCCAACACCTGGCCGGACGCGGCGCCCGGGTTCCGGCCCGCCGTCGAGGAGTACTTCAGCGAGGTCACCTACTTCTCCCGGGTCCTGCTGACCGCCATGGCCGACGCGCTGGGGCTGGACCCCGGGTACTTCGACACGATGACGGACTACTCCATCGACGCCCTCAAGATGAACCACTACGCGCTCCCCGAGGGCGAGATCGAACTCGCCGGCGAGCTGATGGGCATGGGCGCGCACACCGACTTCGGCATCCTCACCGTGCTGTGGGCCGATCAGGTCCCCGGCCTCCAGGTCCTCGGCTCCGACCAGCGCTGGCACGACGTCCAGCCGGCCGACGGGGCCCTGCTGATCAACCTGGGCGACGCGATGGCCCGCTGGACCAACGACCGCTGGATGTCGACCCTGCACCGGGTCAACCCGCCCATCGTGAACGGCCGCGTCCTGCGCCGCCGTTCGGCCGCCTTCTTCTTCGACGGCAACCACGACGCGGTGATCGAGGCGCTGCCCGGCTGCTTCGAGCCGGGCCAGGAGCTGTACCCGCCGATCACGGTGGCCGAGAATATCTCGGCCAAGGTCGCCGGGCTGAAGACCGGCAGGGCCCCGGCCGGCGCCGCCCGCGAGGCGGCCCGCGTCCTCGCGGCCGAGTGACCCACCACCCCACGCAGGACCGACCGGGAGCAGAACCATGACCGCCGAGTACACCCTCGAAGAGCTCAACAAGGAAGCCCGGATGGGCGGCCCCGGAGTGGAGACCACCGACCGCCATGTCCCCGTGATCGACCTGTCGGACTTCGACGCGCGCAAGTCCGACATCATCGAGGAACTGTGGGCCGCCGCCACCGACATCGGCTTCTTCCAGCTCGTCAACCACGGCATCGACCGGGCCACGGTCGACCGGGCGTTCGCGATCTCCAAGGACTTCTTCGACCTGCCCACGGAGGTGAAGGAGAAGCTGCCGCTGGACAAGGCACTCAACGCGGGCTGGGAGTTCCTCACCCAGGTCCGCCCCTCGGTCGGCACCCCCGACCAGAAGGAGTCCTACCAGATCACCCGGCCGCACATGGGCGGGCGATGGCCGGCCGAGGAGGAACTGGCCGGCTTCCGGGACTTCATCCTCGACTTCGAGTCCCGGTGCTGGTCGGTGGCCATGCGCGTGCTGTCCTGCTTCGCGGACAAGCTGGGCTTCGACAGCGACTTCTTCGCCAGGGCCCACGACCCGGCCAGCGACCAGTACCAGTCCACGCTGCGGCTGATCCACTACTTCCCGCTCCCCGAGGAGCTGCGCGACCGCCCCGGCACCTGGCGGGCCGGCGCCCACACCGACTTCGACTGCCTCACGCTGCTGTTCCAGCGCGACGGGCAAGGCGGCCTCCAGGTCTGCCCGGGGCGCGACGCCGACGCCCAGGAATGGACCTCCGTGACACCGTCCTCGGACGCGATCACCTGCAACATCGGCGACATGCTGATGCGCTGGAGCGACGACCGCCTCCGGTCCAACTTCCACCGCGTGCGGGTGCCGGGCGCCGACGAGTACACCGGAGCGCGCTACAGCATCCCGTTCTTCGCGCAGGCGAACCGGGACGTCGTGATCGAGAGCCCCCTCGGCACCTACCCGCCGATCACGGCGGCGGAGTACCTGCGGGAGCGCGTCAACGCCAACTATGCTCACCGGGCGATGTGACGCCGGGTCCCTCGGGTGACACCGTCCCGGCCCGTTCACATCTCCCCGACGACAGACAGCGCGACCGTCCGCCGCCGGCCCCGGGGCCGGCGGCGGACGCCCCGTCCAGGAGCAGGAGGAGGACCATGGGCTCCGGCGACAGCGGCGCACTCCTCGCCGATGCCGTGTACACCCAGTTGCTCGACCGCATCTTCAGCGGCGCGCTGCCGCCCGGCTCACCGCTGAGCGTCCCCGCGCTGGCCGCGGAACTGGACGTCAGCCGCAGCCCGGTCCGCGAATCCGTCCAGCGGCTGATATACGACGGACTCGCCGTGCACATCCCGCACGCCGGGGCCAAGGTCGCGCAACTCGACCAGGAGTCGGTCCTCGACGTCATGCAGGTGCGCGAGGTCCTCGACGGCCTCGCCGCCCGCGAGGCGACCCTGCGCGCCGCCCCCGGGGACATCGCGCGGCTCGACGAGCTGATCTCCCGCCAGGAGGAACTGCTCGGCAGGACGCCGGAGCCGCACGTGGAGGCCGCTCTCGACCTGGAGTTCCACACCGAGGTCCGCGCGCTGACGGCCAACGCCGCGCTCATCGACGCCCTGCGGCGGCTCGACGCGCAGGCGCATCTCTACCGTTCGGCCCTGTGGTCGTCCCAGCACAACCGGGAGCTGGCGGTGCGCGAGCACCGCGCCATCCTCGCGGCGATCGACGCGGGCGACGCGCGCGCCGCGCAGGGCGCGGCGAGCGCGCACGTCGCCTCGCTCATGGTGCGCATGCGCCGCTGGCCGGCGGCGCGACGGGCCGCCGGCCGCTGACCGCGACCCGCGGCCGTCAGACCAGCGCGGCGGCGAGCGCGGTCTCGTCCAGCCGCAGGCTCCGCCCGTCGCGCAGCACCGCCTCGCCGCCGACGAGCACCGTGTCGACCGTGCGGTTCCCGGCACAGGTCAGCAGGGTGGCGCCCGGATCGCGGACCGGCAGGGTGGCGAAGTCGCGGCTGAAGCGGTGCAGCACGAGGTCCGCCCGCACGCCGGGCACCACCCCGTCAGGGCACTCGTCGAGGCCGAGCGCCGCGTTGGCGCCGTTGCTCCCGATGTCCATCATCCGGCCGAAGCCGAGCAGGTCGGCCTGGCGGTGCGCGGCCCGCTGGAGATACGCGCCGATGCGCAGGGCCTCCAGGATGTCCTGGGTGTCGTTGCTCGCGGCGCCGTCGACGCCGATACCGACCCGCACCCCGGCGGCGAGCATGGCGGGCACCGGCGCGATGCCGCTGCCCAGACGCATGTTGCTGAGCGGGTTGTACGAGACGGCCACGCGGTGCCGGGCCAGCAGCGCCTGCCCCCGCGCGTCGAGGGTGACGCAGTGCACCGCGAGCAGCCGCTCCCACAGGAAGCCGGCCGCCGCCAAGTAGTCGACGGCTCCGGTACCGGCGTTCTCGCGGCACATGGTCTCGTCGGTGTCGGTCTCCAGCAGATGGATCGACACGGGCAGCCCCCGTTCCTCCGCGTAGGCCCGCACCCGCCGCATGCCGCCCTGGGTGAGGCAGCGCGGATTGGGCACCGCCAGTCCGGGGGAGACGCGGCTGCCGCGCATCGCTCCGGCCAGCGCGTCGGTGTGTTCGAGGACCTCCTCCAGCGGCTGCATCAGCCGCGGGTCGAACCCCCACCGGCGGCTGGCGTCCGGCCGGTCCGCGACGCCCCGGCACAGCACGGCCCGTATCCCGGTGTCCCGCAGGGCGCGGAGCACCGCGTCGTGCACCTCGGTGCTGGGGTGCGGCCACATGTGCTCGACCAGGGTGGTGGTGCCGCTGCGCAGCGCCTCGGTGGCGGCGGCAGCGGCGGCGGCGTAAGCCTGCTCCGGGGTCAGGGCGACGGTCTCCTCGCCGACCAGACGCAGCCAGGAGAGCAGCGGCTGTCCCTCGCCGATGCCGCGCATCCGGGCCTGGTGCAGGTGCGTGTGGGTGTTCACCAGCCCGGGAATCAGGTGCGCGCCGGAGCCGTCCAGCACGACGGCGCCGGGCGCGTGGGCCACGGTCCCGGCGGCGACCACCCGCTCCACCCGGCCGTGTGCGAGCAGGACGTCCCGCCCGGGGAGCCACTGCCCACCGCTCCAGACGGTGGTGTCGGTGACGGCGTCGACGTGCATGAGGTGCCTCCGGTGAGCGACGGGTGCCCATGCCGGGAGGTGGGCCATCGTTTCCTCCCGGAGTGGTCACGGTGGAGCGATGGCTGGTTAGCGCCGCACAACGAGTCGACAGCCCGCCGGCCGTTGCAGCCATGACCGACGTACGGGACACGTTAGGCAGCCGATGTGTCGACGGGATCACGCCCGGATGCCGCCTGTGCGTCATGTCCGTCCGCTCGGTCCGGGGCGCCTGACCGGCTCGGTAGCATGCGACGGTGGCCATCAGACTTGAGAACGTCGCCATCGCCGTTCGCGACCTCGAAGCGGCGATCTCCTTCTTCACCGACCTCGGCCTCACGGTCGTCGGCCGTGACACGGTCAGTGGCGAGTGGACCGACACGGCCGTCGGTCTCGACGGCAACCATGCCAAGATCGCGATGCTCCAGACGCCGGACGGTCACGGCCGCCTCGAACTCTTCGAGTACATCCACCCCGAGGCGATCGAGTCGGAGCCCACCCGTCCGAACGAGATCGGCATGCATCGCGTCGCCTTCTCGGTGGACGACATCGACGAGGCCCTCGCGACAGCCGCGAAGCACGGATGCCACCCGCTGCGCGGGGTGGCGACCTACGAGGACGTCTACAAGCTGACGTACGTCCGCGGCCCCAGCGGCATCCTGGTGATGCTCGCCCAGGAGCTGAAGAAGAACTGACTCCCGCACGGTGCGGGTGAGTTCGTACTCGACTTCGCCGTGCTCGGAGCCCTCGATCGCCTCCGGCCGGTCCCCGGTGAAAGCGCGGACCAGCCCAGCAAAGTGCCGGTGATCTTCTCCCGCGCGGCCCAGTAACCGCGGCTCTCCCAGCACGGGTAGTCGTGCAGGAGGCGCGGCAGGACCCCCGTCTCGATCGCCTCGCGGCCGGTGGGACGGCCACCGTGAACACCCGTCCATCTGCCCCGCGTTCATGCACTTGTCCCCGGGGACGACGGAAGGCGGCCATCTGGGTCGCGAACGGCCCGCGCGTCATGGTCCCGGCCGTCACGGTCCAGGACGGTATCCCTGACGAGCCGGTTGTCGCGTGCCCCCGGCGTCGACGTCGCTCCTCGCCCACCGGCCCCGCCGTGGTCCGGGCCGCGTACCGGGGGTCCGCCGGAGCCGGCAAAGCCGCTACTGCTTCGGGGAGTTGGCAGGCGGGTAATCTCCGGGGGGGTCGCGTATACACATCGGGAGCGGCGGGCGGCAGGGGGAGCGGCGTGCTCCTTGGCGTTCTGAATCGAGTCGCTATCCGGCACCATCGGTGGGCAAGGTCAAATGGATATAAGAGCCACGCTTCGGGGGTCCGGTTCGCCGAGCAAAGTCGCCGTCCTGCCGAGGGACTTCGGCAGTCTGGCGCGTGGGCTTCCGCCCTCGGTCCGGCCCGGGACGCTCTTCGTCCTGGGGGCGAACGGCGGCATGAGCGTCGCGCCCGACGCCGGGTTCCGGCTGCTCTTCGGGCGCGGTGAGCCCGACGTCCACGTGTGCGTCGGCGCGGAGGACCCGCACGTCAGCCGGCGGCACGGGCACATCACGCGCGAGCACGGCCGCTGGGTCCTGCACAACGCCGGCCGGCTGCCCATCCGTCTCCCCTCCGCACGGCTGGTGCTCAGCGGCGACGGGACCGATCTCCCGGCCGGCTACACGCCGTTGTTCATCGTCGGCCCGAGGCAGGAGCATCTCCTGGAGGTGCGGATCGCCGCGCTGTCCTCGGCGGTCCCGAGGGCCGAGCACGAGGCCGACACGCGCGGCCCGACGGTGTGGCCGCTGAGCCCGATCGAGAGGCTGGTGATTGTCTGTCTCGGCCAGCGATACCTGCGCAACGAACCGTACCCGCAGCCGCTGACCTGGGCGCAGGTGGCCGCCGAGCTGAGCGAGCTGCGGCCGGGGGAGCGGTGGAGCGAACGCCGGGCCGCCCACATCGTGACGAACGTGCGCAAGCGGCTCAGCGGTTCGGTGGGCGGTCTGCTGGAGGAGGAGGTCCCGCCGCCGGTCGGCAACACCCTGAACCAGAACCTGATCATGGAGCTGCTGGTCAGCACCACGCTCCTCAAGTCGGATCTGCGCCTGCTCGGCGAATGACCGCTACGGGTCAGCTCCCCCGGTTGACGTCGGGCGCGGTGAGGGCCGCGTTCTCGATGTGCCACCGCCGCAGCAGTTCGCCGTAAGTGCCGTCGCTGATGAGCGCGCTCATCGCCTCGAAGACGGCCTCACGCAGCTCGATCTGCCCGCCCGGGACCGCGATGCCCCGCGAACCCCGTTCGTCCTCGGAGAAGCTGACGCTCAGTCCGGCCTCCGGGTTCTCCGCGACGTAGTAGGCCGCCTGGGTGTAGACGAGCACCGCCACGTCGGCCTCCCCTTCGCGGATCGCCTCCGCCATCTCGTCCTTGGTGGTGGCCGGCAGGATCTCGGCCCGCTGGGTACAGTCCTCGACGTCTTCGCGTACCGCGTCCTCCGTCGGGCTGTTCGCGTAGAGGATGACGCTCAGGCCGCACAGGTCGTCCAGGTCCCCGGAGCGCTTCGGGTCCTCGCTCACCACGGCCCAGCCGTCCACGAAGTGATTGACGAAGTCCACGCCCAGCGCGTCGCGTTGGTCCTCGTTGTCCACGAAGTTGCCCACCGCGATGTGCCAGGCGGTGTCGTCGCTCTCCAGAACGGCCGCCTCGGCGGCGGCTGTCGTGGTGGCGGCCTGGTCGAAGGTGACGGCCACGCCGAGGCGCTCCCCGATCGCCTCGACGAGGTCCACCTCGAAACCGGTCAGCTCGTCGTCCCCCTCCGGCGCGAAGATGACCGGGTCGTGCGCGGTGCCGGCGTGCACGGTGAGGCCGCCGGCGTCGCGTACCTCCTGCGGTACCAGGTCGGCCAGTGGGGCCTGTCCGGTGTCGCCGTCCGCGTGGTCGCCGGTGCTCTCGCCGGACCCGGCCGCCTGCGGGTTCTCCTCCCCGCCGCCCACCCCTGCGCGTGCTCGAACGTGTCCGGGATCTGTGTGGTCCGACTGTGCGGGACGGCCCGCACCGCCGCCCCGGAAGGAGGGGGCGGGGCGGGCCGCTGGTCCGTCGCCGACGGCAGCCGGGGCCCCCACGAGGAGGGCGGCCGGTCGGCCTCGGGACCGTCGAACGCGAGCAGGTCCGCCGCGACCTGCCCCAGCCGTGCCGTGAGCGCCGGCGGCAGCCAGTGGTCGGCACCGGCACGTTTCCCCGCGAACGGCGGGATGCCGGCGAGGACGGCCAGCCGGTCGTCCGGGTTCTTCGCCAGGCAGTGGAGCACGATGGTCCGCAGGTCCCCCTTGAGCGGTCCGTCCTCCGGGCCGAGGTGGGGCGGCTCGTACAGCACCCGGTACATCACGGTGTGAGCCTGCGCCCCGTCCCACGAGAAGGGGGACATCCCGGTGGCCGCGTACGCCAGCACCGCGCCCATGGCGAACACGTCCACCGCGCCCGTCAGTTCCTCGCCCTTGATCTGCTCGGGCGGCATGTACCCGGGGGAGCCGACCATCCCGTCCGGCCGCGTCAGCACGCTGGCGTCCACCGCTCGCGCGATGCCGAAGTCGATGACCTTCGGGCCCTCCAGCGTCACCATCACGTTCGACGGCTTCAGGTCACGGTGGATCAACCCGCGGCCGTGGATCTCCAGCAGCGCGCTCGCCAGGCCGTGCGCCAGCGCCCACACCGTGTGCTCCGGCAGCGGCCCGTGCAACGCGTCCACGACCTCGCGCAGCGGCGGTCCGGGCACGTAACCCGTGGCGATCCAGGGCACGTCGGACGTGATGTCGTGGTCCAGCACCGGTGCCGTCCACGTCCCGCCGACGCGGCGTGCCGCCTCGAACTCCGCCCGGAACCGCCGCCTGAAGTCGGGCTCCTGGGCCAGCTCACGGTGCGGGACCTTCACCGCGACCATCCGTCCGCTGTACGAGCGTCCCAGGAACACCCGCCCCATTCCGCCCTGGCCCAGCCGCCCCAGCAGCCGGTAGGGACCGATGACCGAGGGGTCGCCCGGATGTAGCGCCACCACCGCCGTTCTCCCTCCCCGTGCCGCGTGCGGCATACCGGATCGCCGTGGCCCGCACCGGAGTCGCCGGACGCGGCGGGCGTGCACCGGAACCATCATGACGCGTCGGCCCGGGAGGACGCATTGGAACAGGGAGAACCGCGGGGTGAGGAGGTTGTGTTCGTGGCGCCGACGCGCCTGCTTCCGCGTTTATGGCCCCTACTCGTAGACGCGGACCCAGTCGACCTCGAAGACGGCGGGGCGCAGGCCGCCGTCACCGGTGAAGTTGTCGAGCTGGATGTTGAGATGCCCCGAGGGCATCGCCTGGATGTCCCCGCGGTCCTCGTTGGCGCCGCCCGACAGCCGGAACCACTCGACGCCGTCGACGTAGCCGACCAGCCCGTCCGGAGTCCACTCGAACGCGTAGTTGTGCCACTGCGTCATGTCCAGGGGGCAGAGGTCACGGCGTTCCTTCTCGTCCGACGGGCTCTGCGGGTAGTGCAGGAACGCCGTGAGACACTGCGCGTCGGGGTTCGAGTACTCGACCCAGTCGTACTCCCCGTTCTCGAGCCGGTCGCCCGCGGTGGGCCATATCAGGTGCAGCGGGTGGTAAAGCCCGCCGCTCGTCCCGGTGTTGCTGGACCGGGAGCGGATCTCCCAGCGGCCGTACTGGGTGTCGTACCTCTGCCGGAGCCATCCGGTGTCGCCGTTCTCCTCACCGCGCATGGTGAGGATGCCGTCCGCGACCGTGCTGTTCTTCGCGCACCGGCGGCCGTTCCCGTCGTGCCCTTCCCAGCATCCGGCCGTGCCGCCGACGGTGCCCGACGGTACCGCCCACTTGTCGGGGTCGACGGCACCGGTGTAGTCGAACTCGTCGGACACCGGCAGCGGTTCGCCCCAGCCGTGCCGAACGGCGGCCTGCGTCTGGTCGGTTCCCGTGCTGTCACCGTCGTGGGTGACGTTCAGCGCGTGGATCTCCACCTCGCCGTAGTTGTCGTCGTCGCAGGGGGAGGAGTTGCCGCAGTTGGCCTGGGTGTAGGCGCCGGTCTTGAAGTAGTTGGTGGAGTCGGAGTGGTCGAGGGTGGTCTCCAGTGCGCCGTTGACGTACACCTCGATCTCGCCGCCGCTGACGACGTAGGTGAGTTCGAGGACCGTGCCGAGCTGGTAGTCGTCGGTGACCAGGTGGTGGTGGGCGGTGTCGCCGTCGGTGATCCAGAGGTCGGAGCCCTCCAGGCGCAGCGCGGTGACGTCGTCGTCGCCGCCGTGGATCTGGGCACCGACGACGTGCGGCTTGTCCTCGGGCAGGTGGGTGAACGCCTCGCGGACCGTCATGGTGTGCGTGCCGGAGGTCGAGGACCACTCGATCTCGTCCCCGCCGCCGCTCTCCATCTCCCGCAGCTCCGAGCGCGGATAGCTGGAGCCGCCGGTGGTGACGCCGTTGACGGGCGCGCGGAACCGCACCGCGTCGCCGGAGTCGGTGACCGTGAAGTAGGGGTCGTGGGAGTAGCTGTCGAGGTCGGGCTGGAAGATCTCGGTCGGGTCCTCCTCGTCGCCGATGGGCAGCGTCACCTTCCAGTCGCTCAGGTCCAGGACGTCGGCCGGGACCTCGGCGCCGCCTCCGCCTCCGCTGGTGCCCGACCAGATCTCGACCTCGGTCAGGCTGTTCCAGTCGCCTTCGCCCTCGCCGTCGTAGCCGTGGCCCAGGTAGCGGATCTTCGAGGTCTGCACGGGCTCGAACGCGAACGACTCCAGGCCCGTCGTCGCGCCACTGCTGGCGCCGTCGTAGACGGTGACCCAGCGCGATCCGTCCCAGTACTGGATCTCGAAGACGTTCTGGCGGGTGGTGCCCTTGTACACGGCGAGCTTGACCTCGCTGACGGTCACGGACGAGCCGAGGTCCAGTTGCAGCCAGGCGCCGTCGCCCTCGCCCGACCACCGCGTGCCGAGGTCGCCGTCCACCACGTTCGCCGGCACGTTCGCGTCGCTGGTACTGGCGGTGACCGCGGCGGCGGCAGGAGTGACCTCCACACCACCGGCCTCCGCCGACACCGGCGCCACCAGCACGGCCAGCAGCGCCGCGAGAGCGGCAACCGCCAGCGACAGCCGCCCGCGACGCCGGGACAGGGACAACAGAATGAGTTTCACAGGATCGTCCTCCTCACTCGGACCGGCCTCGGCGTCCCGGCCACAGAGCCGTTGCCGGACCCGCGAGGCACCGCGCGTCCGACCGTAGAGCGAAGCACTCGGGACGGGTCACGACCGGCCTCACCACCGCCGCGCTCCGGCCGGAGCGGCCCCTTCCCCGCACGAACCGGATGACCCGGACGACCCCGTCAGCACGACGGCGATCGCCGCCACCCCCACCACGATGACCACGACCACGCCCAGCGCGGTCCCGCGTGCCGACCATCCCGAGCCCCTCTCGCCCCTCCCCGGACCCGAGCACGCAGAGCTACCCGCCCGGCGACGGGACCGGTCCCGAGCCGGTCCGCGTGTGCGTTTCCCCGAGCGCGACCGGGCGGAACAGCGCTCCACAGCGCCCCGTCCTGCGACATCCGCACCGGGCGCACAAGGAGGTCGATCGCCTGGCGGTACGTCGTCGCCGGAGGTCGTCATCGGTGGGACGGGCGGGGGACTTCATCTGTGACGGGCCAGGCGTTAGGTTGCGGTCGTGACCAGTGACGCGGTGCCCGAGGCTGTTCGGCGTGTGGTCCTCGTCGAGGAAGTGATCAGCGTCAACGTCGACATCCACCGCTGGCAGCTCACCAGGACGATCCCGGTGGAGGGCGACCAGGCTGCCGCCGACGCCCGTGCCAGGAAGCTGGCCATGGAGTACGTTCCCCAAGTTTTCCGCCGGGGTCGTGGCGAGACGGTCGGCCGGGGCGTCTTCCGGGCCTCCGACGGATCATGGCTGGTGGAGGTGAGGGGTGCTTACGAGCACGATCGGGCGCTGGTCCGGATCACCACGGCGGAGCAGGTGCACGTTCAGGAGTACGTGCCACCGGCCAAGGACACCGCACCGCGGCCCAAGCGCCGCCTCTTCCGCCGAGGTTGACGTCCCCGCGCTGGTCCGCGGGTACGGCCGGGGCTGCCGGCCGATCATCGGTGTGTGAGGCAGTCGGCGCGCTCGACCCGCGAGCACGCCGACCGGGGAGACGCCGCGCGCCCCGCCGCCCCGCACTGCCACCCACACCGGGAGCATCCCGGCGCCGGACCGTGCCGATCATCCGGAAGACCCGCCCACGCGTCGCGAACAGGCTGGACACGGCGGACCGCGACCCGATGGCCCGGCCGATGAGCACGCCGGCGGCCTGGCCACCGGGCCCGGCGCCGCACCTCCGGAAGATGCCGACGTACGCGGACGCGCGGCCCGCGCCGGCCGCACCGGTGCCGACGCCACTGGAACGCCACCACCACGCTCACCGGCGAACAGGACGAAGCCGCCGCCGGACAGCTCGCCGCCACCGTCGGGTTCCTCGACGCGCTCTGTGCCGTCCCGCATCGGTGTGCGTTCCGGGCCGGCCGCGCGACCGCTGCTCCTAACCAAGGTCCGCAACATGGTCAGCGGCGCCTTCGAGTTCGGCGCACTGTCCCGTATCGGCAGGGTGATCCAGGGGCGCCGAGGTCCGTTCCGGTGCTACCGCCGGCGTTCCCGGCGAGACCGTGGGTAGCCGGTGCACGACTCCCGCGGGACGCGGTCGTGCCATTCCCCACCGCCAGATGGCCGCGTCCCCGGTGACCGGCCCGGCCACGGGCCCGGTCCGGGGCCACCCGCCGGCGAGCCGCTGTTCCGCCGGTCACACACACGGGCCCCTGCCGTGGCGCCGTTGACGAGGACGGCCGGTACCGCCGGGCGGGCACCCCCACCGTCCGCGCGGCCGGGGCGGTCCGGACGGCGTGGTGAAGGCTGCGGCGGGGGTCAGTCAGCGTCGACGTCGATCCCCAGCCTGGCGGCGGCCCGCTTCGCGACGTCGAGGTAGGGCCTGTTGATCGCGACCGCCATGTCCAGGGCGGCCCGGGTCAGGTCGGGCCCGGCCAGTTCGGGACGTCCCACCCCGAACAGGGGAGTGGGGTCGTACTCGCAGGCCAGTTCCGAGTGGCGCGCGACCTCGTCGCCGAAGAACGCCTGGACAAGCCGCAGCGCGATCTCGAAGCTGCCCGTGGCCGGACCGGACGTGATGCGGTTGCGGTCCTCGACGACCGCGCCCGGTGACGGGACGGCGCCGTAGTAGCGAAGCTGGTCCACGGCGTGGAAATTCGTCGTGGCGCGGTAGCCGTTCAGGAGTCCGGCCGCTCCCATGAGCAGCGATCCGGCGCAGGTGCCGGCCACCCAGCCCGCGCGGCTTCCGCGGTCGGCGAGGAACTCCAGGGTCTGCGGGTCCTCCAGTATCTCGGCCGGTACGGCACCGGCGTAGAGGACGTCCAGGTCCGCCGGCGTCTCGTCGAACGTCGCGGTGGCGCGCGTGGGGAAGGCCGGGAAGCCGATGATCTCGTCCTTGTCCTTCCAGACGAGGTGCACCTTCACGCCGGGGAGGACGCCGAGCACGGTGTGCAGGCCGACGATGTCCACGGGCATGAACCCCGGGGCCACCACGATGGCGATGTCGAGACTCCGGCCGCTGCCGCCGAGGTCGATGAACGAGGGCCGCTCTTCCGTCACGGTGCTTCCTCCCGGGCTTCCAGACGGGTGCCGCGGCGCCAGACGGCGCGCGTGTTGAGAGTGTCGGAGATGGTGGTGGTGGGGTCGCCGTCCACGAGGAGGAGGTCGGCGCGCAGGCCCTCGGCGATGCGACCGCGGTCGGTGAGGCCGAAGCGGCGGGCGGTGGTGGAGGTGGCCGCGCGCAGGGCCTGCGACGGGGTCAGGCCGGCGCGGGTGAGGTACTGGAGCTCGTGGTGGACGCTGGCGCCGTGGGCCAGGCCGCCGAGGAACGGCAGGGGAACGGAGGCGTCGGTGCCGGCGAGGATGTCGACGCCGGCGTCGTGCAGGGCACGCACGGTGTCCAGGACGTGGGAGAGCTTGCCCTGGGGGTAGTGGCCGAAGCTGGAACGCAGGGTGGTCATCCAGTCGTCGTCCAGCCGGGAGGCGACGCGGGGGTCGTCGGCGAGTTCGTCTCCGGTGAGGCCCATCATGGACGCGTTCAGGACGACGCAGGGGACGACGAACGTGTCCGAGTCCCTGAGCAGGGAGACGACTTCCTCGGTGTGGGGCTGGTCCATGAAGACGTGGGCCAGGCCGTCGACGCCCGCCTCGATGGCCATGTAGGCGGCGTCCAGGGTGAGGGCGTGGGCGATCGTGATCATGCCGTGCCGCTTGGCCTCGGCCACGCCCGCGCTCAGGGTCGCCTGGTCGAGCATGGGCAGACCGGGGTGGCCTTCCACCGTGCCGTCGTCGACCATGAACTTGATGTAGTCCGCACCGCGGGCGATCAGCCGCGGGACGAACGCCATGGCCTCCTCGGGCGTGGTGGAGAACGGCATGAGGGGCGGCTCGCCCGCGGGCCGGGCGCCGGGCGGCGGTCCGGGGCGCGAGCCCTCGGGGAACAGCTCGCTGGGGTGCCCTCCGGGCGGCGTGATGGCGAACCCGCAGGAGCGCACGTCGGCCAAGGCGTCGTCGTCGCTGATGTGCCGGCGCTCGTCGCGGGTGTGAGTGCCCTGCATTTCCAGCTCGGTCGTCACGCCGAACGCCAGGGCCAGCGCCAAGGCTCGGGGGCTGGTGTGGACGTGGGCGTCGATCAGCCCCGGCAGCAGGGTGCCGCCCGATCCGTCGACCACCTCGGCTCCCTCCGGAACCGGTCCGCCGACGGAGACGATCCGCCCCTCGTCGATGAGCACGGTGGCCGGCGCGCGGGCGCCGATGCCGTCGAACAGCCTGGCCCCCGTGATGGCAGTCGCCGTCATGACGCACCTCGTTTCCGCTGGAGTCCTCGCAAGCATATAGCACGCAGCATCTAAATGCTTAATGGTATGCAACGGTACGGTAAGCTGGTCCCATGCCCACCACGCCGTCCGTTCCGCCGGAGCGTTCCGTCCTCGACGAGGTGGGACCGGCGATCTCCCGGCTGCGGCGCCGCACCACGAGCGGACCCGGCGGTCTCACCCGGAATCTGGTGCTGAACATCGTCGGCGACCACGACGGCGAGATCACCGTGGGCGCCCTGGCCGCCGAGATGAACGTCAGTCAACCGGTCGCCAGCCGGGCCGCAGCCGCCGCGATCGACGACGGCCTGATCCGCCGGGCCGCCTCGCAACAGGACGGCCGGCGCACCGTTCTCGAACTCACCGACGCCGGAGAGGCCGAGCGCCGGCGCTTCGCCGCCGCCCAGCGGCGGGTGTTCGAGGAGATCACCGCCAGCTGGGACCCGGCCGAACGCACCCGGTTCGCCCGGCTCCTGGTCCGCTACAGCGCGGACAGCGCCGCCTGGGCCGCCCGGCAGCACTCCTGACCGCGCGCCCGTCCTCCCGGCGGGGGAAGAGCCGTCGGCCCGTTCGCCGGTTCGCCGTGGCGGACACGTGCACCAAGGCGTCGGTCAGGAGTCCTGGCGGATTCGCGAAAGGCGGGCGGTGTCCGTGGCCGGACCGGACAGCTCCCGCTGTCCGGGCTGACCGGCGTCACGGCCATCCCCTGTTTCGGAGAACTGGCCGACCGCGCGACCGAAGCGAACTGACGGGCCGCGAGCCGGTGGCGCTGGAGCGAGGACGGGCACGTCCGTGACCAACCGGCCCGCGTCCTGGTGACCGAGACCGCTCAGGCCCGGCACCGCCTGGTGCCCAGAGGCGTTCGCCGTCACCGCCCGGGCTTCCCTCCGTCGCGGGACCCCTCCCGTGGCGCGCCTCCTACGATCCAGCTCGACGCCCTCCGGCCGTCCCGTGGCCCTCCGCCGCGGTACCGCCGGAGGGCACTGGGACAAGGAGCGCGGTAACGAGTACGGCTGGACCAAGCACAAGATCGAGGAACGGGTCGGCGCCGTCCGCAGCCGGCTGCACCACAGCGGCCGGGTGCGCACCAGGCTGATGCGCGACGAGGACGACACCGCGTGCGACGCCACCCTGATGCACAACCTGCTGCGGGAACTGGTCGACAGCACCACCCTCGTCCCCCGGGACCTCACCAAACTGGACCACGACCTTGACGACTGAGCACCGCGCAAGACCGGCCCGGCGACGACCAGGGCGGGAGGGTTCGTCCTTCCCGCGCGATCATCAGGACTGCCGGAGGAGCATACCGGCGTGCCCAAGCTGAGAACACGCGGCTTCGGGTAGGTGCCCAACCGGCGACAGGGCATGCTGTGCAGGCGCCCCGCAACGCGGGCCGATCATCGCTCACCACCGCCGCGTGGGTGGCCGCGTTGGGCGAGACCGAGCGAGGAACGCGTCCACCTCGCCAAACCCGGCTTCGGTCCGGCCCCGTGGAGCCTTCGAACAGGGATCGGTCCGGTGGGGGACAGCCTTCAGCCCCAGCCTCTCACCATGACCGTTGGCTCCGCTGGAGAAGGCCGCCCCTGCTTTTCCGGAATCCGGCTCGAGCGGACCTCGAACGAGGCAAACGCCAAACATTCGAGCAGACCAGCGCAAACTCCTGCACGGTGACCTCACGCGGAGCGGCAACGGGGGCTCGGTACCGCCGGACGTCCGTCGGGTGTCGTGCCCCCGGCGATGAGCCGGCCTCAGGCCGGAGCCGAACCGTCGTGGTGGATGTGCATGTCGCCGTGGGTGA
Organism: Streptomyces specialis; assembly: GCF_001493375.1. Taxonomy (GTDB): domain Bacteria; phylum Actinomycetota; class Actinomycetes; order Streptomycetales; family Streptomycetaceae; genus Streptomyces; species Streptomyces specialis. The sequence goes on along the minus strand of NZ_LN929838.1, from coordinate 211,499 downwards.
CGGCGTAGACGGTGCCGTGGTCCTTCGCCGTGTTGGTCTGCGTCGACGGCACGGGCTCCGGCTGCGGTCCGGGTGCGGGGTGGTGCACCTCGACGTGGTTGTCGTGGCCGGCGACGACGGGGCCGGACGCGTTGCCGCCGATCCGGATGGTGTACTCGTCGCCTGACGCGGATGGCGGTGGCACGATGGTCCCTCCTTTGTTCTGCGGCTACCCTGCGGCCGTTCGACCCGGGGCGATGCCGACCAGCCGCAGGTGACGTACTCGTCGGCGCAGAGGCCAATCCGACGGGCATCAGCCGTAGCAAAGATCCGTAAGCGTGGTCGCGTCTTCGTACTGCTCGTCTATATACCGATCCATGGCGGTCAGGTCACCGTTGGCTATCGCCGCCGCGAGAGCGGCCGTGTCGGAAGCCTCCTCCTCGATCGCGGACCTGATCGCCGGGTCGGTCGCTGCTTGGGCCGCTGCCGCCAGGTCCTCGGCGAACTGATTCTCGGCTGCCGCCCACACCTGATCATGAGCGGGATTCGTGACCGGCGCGTTCGACATCGTCTCGCTGTAAGCCTGCTGCGCGTCGTACCGCTGATCACACCCCGGCGGATTCGAGAAGGGGTCGGTTTCGGTCGGGCCTTCCGTCAGCTCGGCCGGGAGGGAGAAGGAGAACGTCGGGGTCGGCACCGCCTCATCGACACCGCCTCCCGTCGGCGACCCCTCGTCCCGGTTGGCGGTGCTGATGGCGTATCCCAGACCGACGACGAGCGCGCAGGCGACGACCAGGGCGACGATGGACGCGACCACGGCGCTCGCACCCGCGCCGGCTGCCGCGCCGCCGGACGAGGCTGTCGCCCCGCCACCCCAGGAGCCGCCGGCAGCACCGGACGGAGGCGCGGCGAGCCCGCCCGCGTCGCCGCCCGGTGGGGGCGGTGCGCCGCCGGACGTCCCGCCGTCGCCGGGGATGGCCGATGCGCTGCCGCCGCCGTCGTGCGGGGCGCCGCCCCAGGAGCCGTCGCCGCCGGTCGTGTCCGGCGACGGGGCCGTGGAGCCGTGGTCGGCCGGAGCGCGGGGGCCTGCGGGCCCGAGGCCGTTGTCCGCCGTGTAGCCATCGATGTCGAAGTCGGGTTGCCCGCCACTCGCGTCGGCCCCCATGTCCCCGCCCGGGCTGTCCGGTGCCCCGCCTGCGTGCCCACTGCTCGGGTCGGCGGCCGTGACGCCCGCACTCCCGCCGTCTCCGGCGCCCAGTTCGTACCCGAGCCACGCCGACTGGGCCAGCAGCGCCGCGTACGCGACACGCCTGCCAAGCAGCAGGGCCCGGATGGCCTCCTCGTGGAGGAAGTACGCCTCGGCCCGCCGGTCGCCGGCGGCGCGGGACGCGGACCATCCACGGCCGAGCAACTGCCCCCACACGCCGAACCGCAGCGCACGGGCCAGTCCCGGCGACGCGGCGCGCGCGAGCCGCACCGCCAGGTCCGGGCGCTTGGCCGACTCGGCCAGTTCGGCCACCTTCTGCAGCAGTCGGCCGTGAGCCGCCAGGTCCGGCGGCGTGGTCGCCCGTAGCGACGCCCACGAGGTGAAGTAGCCACACAGCCGTTCGGCCGAGTAGGGAGCGGGGAAACGCCGGCGCAGCACCGGCACCGTGTCGGCGACGGAGCCGTAGCCGTGCTCCCCGGCCCGCGCCAGCCCCAGGCGTACCAGGCGGTCGCACACGGCCTCGGGTTCCGCCACCCCCGCCAGCACCCCGACGTGCGTGGGCGCCACCTCGGCCCCGTCGAGGGTCGCCAGCAGGTGCAGCACCCCCATCGCCGCCGCGTCGGCCGCCAGTTGGTCGAGCAACATCGGGAGCAGAGCCGCGACCTCGCCGGGACGTGGCAGCCGGTCGTCGCCCGCCGGGTCGGAACGCGCCACCGCCGCCGCCCGGAGCAGCGGCAACGGCAGTCCGGATGCGGCCCGCCACAGGGCCACGGCGACGTCGCGTTCCCCCTCCGGCAGCGGACCGCCCAACTCCCGGGCCAGCAGCTCAAGTCCAGCCGCCTGCGCCAGGCCGTCCAGCCGCAGCGCCGTGCCGTCGCCCCACAGCGATCGCTCGTCGCTGGCGAAGACGAACGTCGCGTCGGGGGCCGCGTCCATCAGCTCCGTCAACTGACCGGAGGTCAGGTTGGCGTCGTCCACGTACGCCGTCACCCGCACACCGGCCATCAGCCGCCGCAACTCGGCCCGCGTCGGAGCGTATCCAGGAGCCTCATAGCACGCCTCGAAGACCTCCTGAGCGAGGTCCACGACATCGCGATGAGCGCCGCTGACGAACACCACCCCGTCCGGGCCGGGCGGCAGCAGCCGCGCCACGTGCCGTAACAGCGTGGTCTTGCCGATCCCGGGCGGCCCCCAGAGCTGAGCCGGGCCGCCGGCGCGGACGGCCGCCGCCAGCGCCTTCGTCACGTCCTCCCGGCCCACCGGCTCCGACAGCCGTCGGGGCAGCAACTCGACCCGCGGCCTGCGCCGGGGGCGCGGCCGTTCGGGACCCCCCAGCACGGTCACCCGCGAGCCGTGCTGCGCGTCGACGACCAAGTTGTGGTTGCCCGCTATCACGGGGCCGGTGGCGCTGCCGCCGATGTCGATCCGGTGCACCGTGCGCGGATCGCCCGCTGCCGAGGTGCTGCCGTCCGCGTCTGACATGGCTCCCCCTGTCGCTCCGTCGTCTGTCCTCGGCCCGACTGCGAGACGTCAACGCCTCCCGCCCGCCCGGGAGGCCGGCCGGCCGCCACGCTAGTGACCCGCTCGCGCCGGAAAACCGTCGTTCGACGGTTTCCGCCGCTCCTCCTCGCACCGGCGCTAGTCGAAGGCGAGTGCACGCAACTCCGCGAGATTCTCGACCCGGAAGGTGCGATAGCCGGTGGACACCACACCTTCGTCACGAAGCCTGCGCAGCGCCTTGTGCACGGTGGGCTCCGCCGTGCCGGCGAGCGTGGCGAGCTCCGGCTGGGTGATCGGCCAGCGGATGACCGCCCCCGCGCCGACGCGCTCCCCGTAGGTCATGGTGATCTGGTAGAGCACTCGCGCCAGCCGGGTCGGGGCGTCGCAGCCGGTGAAGTCGATGCGGTGGGTGGTCGCGACCCGCAGCTTCGCGACGATCGACTCGTCGACCGCCTGGGCGATCCGCGGGTCGTGCCGCGTGCAGTGGAGGAAGTCGCCGCGGGTGACGACGCGGGCGACGACCGGCCCACACGTCGTCACCGTCGCGGAACGGGGCCGCCCGTCGACCGCCGCGAACTCGCCGACCAGGTCACCGCCCATCCGGACGGCCAGGAGCGCGTCCCGGTTGTCGTGGGTGCGCCCGGTCGCCTTGACCACCCCGTCGAGGAGGATCAGCACGAACGTGGTCTCCTCCGCCTCGCGCATCAGCACCCGCCCGACCGGGTAACGCGTCAGGGCGCCCAGCCCGAGCAGCCGGTCGCGGGCCGCCGGCGGGAGCCCGCCGAGCAGGCTCGCCGACGGCCAGGCCCACGCCTCGCGGGGCCACCGCCCGGCCCTGCCCGGGCGCGGATCGCTGTCAGTCACCGCCCGCCCCGCTCATTCCGTCCCCACGATGCGTCACGACACCAGTGTGCGACCCGTCGCCTTCCCCGTCGTGGCTCCCGCCGGCCCGCGGCCGTGAACGCCTTCGGCGGATCCCGTACTGGTACGGGATCGCCGGGGTACGACCCGTGCACAGTGGTAGTCGCGGGCGGGGACGTCACCCGCCGGGAGGAACGCATGGACGTGGACGCGATGTTGGAGTACCGGGCGATGGTGGCCGTCGACATCGAACGCTCGGCCGGCCGGGGGGACGTGGCCTTGCTGCGCATCCGTGAGGTGCTCCTGGCGGTGCTTCGGGAGGCCCTGCGGGAGAGCGGGATCGACCAGCGGGCGTGCCGGTTCGACGACCTCGGAGACGGCGTTCGGATCATCGCGCCGGCCGGGGTGCCCAAGGCCGGACTGATCCATCCGCTCATCCACGAGCTCGCGGTTCGGCTGCACGCGCACAACCGGACGGCCGCGCGGTCGACGCGGATCCGCGCCAGAGTGGCGCTGCACGCCGGGGACGTCCGGCTCGGCCGGACCGGGGCCGCGGTCGGAGGGCCGTTGGAGGTGCTCGCCCGGCTGCTCGACGCCCGCCCGGCCCGGGACGCCCTGGCCGAGGCGCCCGAGTCGGTGCCGGTGTCGCTCCTCGTCTCGCAGCACGTCTACGACGAGACCGTGCGGCACGGCTACCCGGGCATCGACCCCGACACGTTCCGGCGGGTCACGGTCGCGGTCAAGGAGTACACGGCGGACGCGTGGCTCCACCTGCCCGGGGCACCCGCGCTCCCGCCCCGCGAGCCCATCCCGGAGGGGGCAGCCTCGAACGGTGCCGTTGAGCCGGGAAAGGGGGACCGCCCGGCGAGCCGCTCGAAGATGGTCAACAAGGCGTCAGGACGCGGCGTCGTCTACGCCACGCAGAACGGGACCCAGCACATCCACGACACCGGACGCACAACCTAGACGAGGCAGAGGAAGGGGCTTTCGTGGACGACGAACTGGCCGCGCTGGCCGGAGCCGGAGCGGCGGCCCTGGTCGCGGCCATGGCCACGGACCTGTGGCAGACCACGCGGAACGGCGTCGCCGGCCTCTTCGGCCGAACCGGCCGACGGCGCCGGGCCCAGGTCACGGCCCAGCTCGACCACCACGCCGCGCTGGTCGAGGGGGCCGCCGCCCCCGAGGACGTGCGGCGGGCGCTCCTCGGCTCCTGGGCCGTGGAACTCCAGGCCCTGCTCCACCGGGAACCGTCCTGCCGGGAGCCACTCGCGCGCCTGGTCGGGGAGGCACGGGGCGCACGCCCGGACGACTACGGAGGGGTCGTCCGCGCACACCTGGAGCAGGCCAACACCGCCCGCGACTCCGGCACGGTCTTCGCCGTCCAGGGCGGCGACCAACCCGTGCGCTGGCCGGGCCCCGGCGGCCCGCCGCCCGGCCCGGAGGCGTAGCCGGAAGGGACCGACATGGTTGACGCCGAGGCGGCGGCGGTCGTTGGCCATCGCGGTGACCAGCCGGCGAGTGGAGCCGTCGATGAGACACCGAGTCACCCCACGCGCCCGGGCAACAGCATCCGTATCGCCTGGCGCATGTGAAGCACACCATGCACGGACGCGTCTCATGCCCGATTGCCGGGCGTACCCGATCCGGACCGGCCGCTCGGCGCCGAACCCGGGCAGGCCGACCGCAACGCTACAGACAGTGAGCGCTCAACACGGAGGCTGAGAAGCGGGATCTCCATCGCGACCATGCCCCCAGCCTCCCCAGCGCGCCCAGCGGCTGACGGGCCGGCTGACGGGCTACGGTCCCGTGATCCAGTGGTTCGTCCGCGCTGAATCCACGCGGACCTTCGAATGGCGTCCCGCCCGGGAACCAGCCGCGGTGACGTGCCAGTGCGGCGACATCGATGGCCGGCGCGGTCTTGCCGACGCCGCCCGTCCGTCGGCCGAGGACACCACCCTCGCGCCCTCGGGCCCGACCGACCTCGCCCTGGACGGCGGCATCCCGGTCTGTTCCCTGGACGAGGACAGCGACATCCACCGGCGACACCGCCCGCGCCGCTCATTGCTGTGGAGGCCCGAACCCCTGTTGTGGGTAGTACCGCGAGTACGGCCCAGGCTGCGGCGGCGTCTGCATCGGCAGGGAGCCGCCCGCGCCCATGACCATGTGCCGCTGGGACACCGACTGGGCCAGCGCCAAGGTGTGGTCGGCCAGCGCCCGCGCGTCGGCCAGCGCCTCCTCGTCGTCCCCCAGCACCGCCGGGGCGTCCGCCATGGTGCGCAGCACCAGCTCCGTCCCGCGCTGCGGCAGCCCGCAGTCCACGTACAGGCCCGCGAGGTGCAGCGTCTCGATCACCAGCGCGCGGCCCTCCAGGCCGGGCGTGCGGCGCATCCGGCGCAGCAACTTCTGCTGCAGTTCGGCCGCTTCGAAGCCGACACCTCGGTCCCACAGCCGCAGCACCCGGCGACGCAGCGCGATCAGGTCCCACAGCCGGTTGCCGGGCGCCGCCGCCCCACCGGCCAGCCCCGCGAGCGCGCCGACCGCCAGCAGATACAGGCCGACGCCCGGGGAGATGTCCAGGGTGGCGCCGTCCGAGCCGGGCATCCTCCCGGTCTCGGCCAGGTGTAGCAGCGCCCAGGCGCCGGCCAGCGCCCCGGTGCCCAGCAGAGTCATCCGGCTGCGGCGGGCGGCGCGGCCGGTCAGGTACCACAGCCCGGCGGGCACCGTCACGATGCCGGCGGCCAGGGTGATCAGGCCGTCGCCGCCGGCCAGTCCGGCGCGGGAGCCGAGCCCGTGCTCGTTCGCCCCGTAGACCACCTCGCCGGCGTCCGGCCCGCCGATCCAGGGAAGCAGCGAGCCCAGGATCAGCAGCAGTCCGCCGCCGACCGCCAGCGCCACGGTGACCAGCGTGCGGGGGCGGCGCAGCGCCGTGATCGCATCGTCCAGCGCGCTCATCCGGGCAACCTCATCAGGTCGGCGGTGGTGGTGGACTGGGTGACGAAGAGGATCACCGGGACCAGCAGGGTGGCGGCTGGGACGAGGACCAGCCGGGCGGGGACGCGCAGCCGGGTGGAGCCCAGCCGGACCGCCAGCACGGCCAGGCTGCCGGGGATCAGCAGCAGCAAGGTGGAGACGGACAGCAGATAACGGGCCGGGGAGTCGCCGGGAGCCGGAAACAGCGGTGCCAGTACTGACTGTTCGGCCAGCCACTCGGTGCCTTCGGCCAGGCCCTGGATCACCGTGATCAGCGCCAGCACCGGCAGCGCCAGCAGGAACAGGTTCCACAGCAGTTGGGCGTTCGCCACCCGCACGGCGGCCGACCGGCGCTCCTCGGCCAGCCGCATGCGCTCCAGATGCGGGTCCATCCGCTGCCGGCTGGCCAGTTCCTCGGAGGCGGCGGAGTCGCCCCGCCTGACCCGTGCGCCGAGTTCGCTCTCGGACGCGAAAACGAGATCGGGCTGATCATCCATCGTCGTGTGCCCTCCCACCCCGGGTATCCATGACACCGGCGCACGCGGCGCCGGTCTCCGATGTTCTGGCCGCAGGCGTCCGGCCCGCCGTTCGGGCCGCGTCGCGGCCGGTCACTGCCCTGCCGCCGCGCGTTCCGTGGCCCGGGTCCGCCGACGCACCGTTACCAGCGCGGTCAGCAGGCCCAGCAGAGCGCCGCCCGCGGCGGCGGCCAGCGGCCACAGCGGCTGGCCGGCCGGGGCGGGCGCCGCCGCGAGACCGGCCAGGGAGTCCCCGCCGTCCGACCAGTCGTCGTACTCCGGGAGCGTCAAGCGGTAGGCGCCGGGCGAGAGTTCCGCCTCGCCGACCGCCCAGCCTTCCCGCCAGCCGGTGTCCGTGGCGGTGCGATGTTCGAAGGCGGTGCCCGGTTCGACCGGCACCTCAGTGCCGCGTTCGTCCGTGACCGTCACGAGGACCGGGCGCGGCTCTCCTTGGTCGAGCATGGTCTGGACCAGAGGAAGGCGTTCGGTGCCAGGTTCGGTCTCCAGCCAGAACGCCCAGGTGCCGCCCTGTCCGGCCGCGACCCGGAATTCCAGCTCACCGCCCTGGTCGGCGCGCGCGAAGCCGGCCGCCGCGTCATCCAGTCGGGTCTTCTCGCCGTATCCGTAGGCGAAGAGCAGTACGAACGCGCCGACCCACAAGGCTATGGCCATCACGTACCACCTGCGGGACGGCCCGAGCCGGAGGAACAGATCCTCGGCAGGCCCGACGACCGGCTGAACCGACGTCATGACACCCTCCCCTCCGACATCCCCCTGCCCTGTACTCGTTTGTGTTTACAAGGTCCGCCGGCCACCGAGATCTCCACTATCCTCTTCGTCGGCAGCGTCAGATGTGAAAAAGAGACAGCTGACATCACGAACATCTCGTGCGGAAGTGATGGAGCATCCGTGGATGGAGGGGGTGGCGGCCAGCGTACAGTTCGCCCTTCAACCGCGGCAGTCCCCGTGCCCAATCCGTGACACCGCCGTCCGGCGGAATGCCCCGGACGTCCGCCACGGCTTCACCGCAGTGGTCGCCGTCTGTTCCTCAGTACCGGCAGTCGTCATGCCGTATCCGACGACGCGCCCTCACTGTTCGGGCTGTGAAGGCATCGGCGAGGCATCGGTGGGGACGGGACCGTTGCGTGCCGCCAGTGCCTTGTCCAACTGTCCGCGCGACCAGACGGTGTCGGGCTCGTCGGCGCCCAGCACGGTCTCACGCTGCCGCAATGTCGATCGGTGAAGGCCGATCGCGTCCTCGATCCGGCCGGCTGCCAGGTAGTGGTCGGCCAGGTTGGACTGTGAGCGGAGGGTGTCCCGGTGGTGAGGACCCAGGTGGTGAATCCGCTCGGTGACACTGCGCTCCTGAGCGGTGATCGCGTCGGCGTAGCGGCCGGCGTGGTGATAGGTGTTCGCGATGTTGTGCAGTGACCGGAGTGTGTCCGGGTGGTCCGCGCCGAAGATGGCGGTGCGTTTGGCGCGGACGAGTTCATGCAGTGCGATAGCGGACTCGAACTGGTTGTTGTTCTTGTAGGTGATCGCCAGGTTGTGCAAGGACCAGATCGTGTCTGGGTGGTCCTCGCCGAGTGCCGCCACCCGGGCGCGGTGGATCGCCTTGTGTTCCTCGATGGCTTCGTCCAGTCGGCCCATCGCGTTCTTGGTGATCGCCTGGGCTTCCCTGGTCCGGAGTGTCTGCTGATGGTCGGAGCCGAGTGTTTGTTCACGCGTTCGCAGGACGGCGCTGTGGATGGCAAGGGCCTCGTCCAGGTTGCCGGTCCCGCGCACGGCTTCGCCGAGCCGGTGTCGAGCGGCCAGAGTGTCCGGGGCGTCGGGACCGAGCCATTGTGTGCGTTCTCCGACCGCGCGGCTCAGCAACCGTCGGGAGCCTTTCAGCCACCCCTGGGAGAGCAGGAACTCTCCAACACGGTGTGCGCAGTCGGCCAGGTCCAGTGATGCCTGCCGGACTCCGGCCCCGGTGATCAGCGGGTCAAGAGCGTCCACGTGATCCACGAGTTCCGCCCATCGGGCCCAGTTCGTCACATCGGCGAGGTCTGGGCCGGGCAGAGCCCGGCGCAGGAGAGCCGCCGCTGTCACCCGGGGCTCGACCGTGAGAGAGGCCCGTACGTACTCCCAGAGCAGCCGGTGAACCCCGAGTTCGTCCCTGGTCGCGGTGATCAGTGAATAAGCGCGGAGAATGCCGATGTCCTCGCGGAGTTCGATCGGTTCCTGTGCCTGGGTCCGCAAGAACCGTCTGGGTACGGAGTCTGGGGCGAAGCAGCAGACAACGCCCAGCAGGTCCACAGCACTCGGCCGCTTGGAGGCCACAGCGTCGAGACTGAGTCCGAATGTCCGGGCGGCGCTCGATCGGTGGATGTCGCTCCAGGCCGCGGAGGCGAGCAGCTTCCGCGGTTGTGCGTTCAGCAGGTCGGTGTATTCGTCGAAAGTGAGGTCCTGTTCACGGATGTGGGCGCATGCCTGGTCCAGCATCAGGGGGAGGTCACCGATGCGCTGGGCCAACCGCTCCGCGGCGTCCGCGTCGTCCACCCGGGTCTCCGCGAGCAGGAATCGGACGCTGTCCGGCCGGGCCAGAACCGGCAACGGGATCTTGACCAGGCCGATCCGGTCCCAGTTGAGATCCCACCGGCTCGTCACAAGAATGGGGCCCTTGCCGCATCGGGCCACGAGTTCGGCGACGCTCTCACGGTCCTCGACGTTGTCCAGGACGAGCAGCCAGTCGTCGTGCGATCGCAGCCACTCCACGGCCCAGTCCGCGGCGGCCGTCAGGGAGTTCCAGTCGCGGATTTCCGGTATCAGCCGGTAGGCGAGGGAGGCGAGATCCCGGAGCACCGCCTCGGGATTCTCCGCCGAGACCCACCAGATCGTGCGCCGCGCTGACCTGTGGGCCGCGTGCAGGGCCAGTTCGGTCTTCCCCGTGCCCGCCAAGCCGACGACCGCGGCTCCCAGCGTGGTCCCGTCGACGGTATCCAGCAGGCGTGAGATTCCCGCGAGAACCTGATCGCGCCCCCACAACACGTCGATCGGCCTGCGGGGCAGCCGCGACAACCCGGCGGGCGCCTCCGCCTGGGACGCGGCCGGAGGCCCCGAACGTATGGAGACGTCGCCGTGAATGGTGCCCGCCTGCACGACAGGTCCGGTCACACTGCCTCGCAGGACGTTGCGCACTTCCGCGGGCGGTGGCTGATCGGTCGCCTTCCCCGGATCGTCCATGAGACCTCCCTCGTTTTCCTTCCGGCAAGTTCATCCGCCCCGCGCGCCCAGTACCGGCATCCGTCGTCCGGCAGTTGGTCCTGTCGGGTACCGGCATCCATCCGGCGGATCGGGGTGTCCGCGCCGACGGTGAGCGATTCGCACTGCTTCCGTGATCCGCTCGATCGCCACTCGTCAGGTGAACGTTCGAGCGAGAGGACCCATCGGGTGCGGTGACGCCACTGATGTCGAGCAGCGAGAAACGGTGATCGTCAAGCATCGCGAGGAGCCAGGAGTCCGAGCCCGCTCGGACACCACCCGCCGCATTCCGGCCCGTGGACGACCCGCCCCCGCCGAAGTCCCCGGACGGCCGGATCCTGGAGGCGGAACCGGGGCTCGGAAGGGGCCGATTCGTGAACGGGCCGTCCTCGCCGCGCGGCGGCACTCCACGAGCCTGCCGTGAGGTGCCGCCGCCCGGCGTGCGCTGATTACGTGAGGTCCTTGCGGATGTGCTGGTAGAGGCTGCTGACGGTCGGGTTCACCACGTCCTGGCCGAATCTCTTGCTCGCCTCGCCGATGTGGTGCCCGTTCAGCGAGTCATTCGGGTGGGCCTTCGTGTGCTGGTAGGCAGCGAGCAGGCCGGCGCTGGCCATCGTCGCTCTGCCCTGGGGGGTCTTCTGCGTCCACTCGTACACACTCTTGGCGATCTTGAAGGCTGCTCCGGCCGCCGCGATCAGGGGAAGTGCCATGATGCGCTCCTGGTGTTCGTTCGGCTGTGTCGTCATGACGCGCCCGTGCAGAGGGCCTCCCGGCCGACCGGAAGGGCGGCGGGGAAACGAACCGGAACCGGAACCGACCGCCCGGCAACGTGTATGACGCCGCGTCAGCCAGTGAGGTTCCCGCCACCCCCGACGGCGTCGGTGACGGCCGCGACCCCACGGTCCACACGACGCGGTCGCGCGGCATTCCGGCGGCGGTGGGCATGGCGTGGGGCCCGACGGGGGCAGTGCCATCAGCGGCGAGGGGGGGGGGGGGGGGGGGCGGCGGGGGGGGGTGGGGGGGGGGCGGGCGGGGGCGGGGGGGGGGCGGGGGGTGGGCGGTCGCCGGTGCAGGGCCGTTGCGCACGGCGCGCAGGTGCTTCTTGGACACTTTGCCGACGCCCGTGGTGGGGAAGGACCGGACGCACTCCACCAGGCCGATCTTGTAGGCGGCCAGGCCGCGTTCGCGCGGGAAGCGGCGGATCGCCGCCCCGAGGGGCGCTCCCGCCCCGGGGCGGGGGATGAGGTAGGCGCGGATCCGCTTGCCCAGGTACGGGTCCGGCACCGCGACCACCTCGGCGTCGTGCACCGACGGTCGTGACAGCCTCGCTTCCGCTTGGTGGTGCTGGTCGGCCGGCCCCGGCCGGGCAGCCGCGACGACCGCCTGGCCTGGGAGGAATCCGACCTCAGAGGCCGGGTGGGTGGGGCCGGGTCGCGAGATGCTCCTGCAACTCCCGGTGGCGGAACTGGTAGGCGCCGCCCGCGGCGCGTAACAGCCCGTGCCGGTAGCAGCGGTGGAGGAAGCTCCCGAGCCGCCACGGCAACCGCCCTCGCGTGCACAGGAGGAGCGAGGCGTATCTCAGCATGGCCGGCCCGCCCAGCACCGCTCGGAGTCCCCGGGTGACCGGGACGACGTCTTTGACGGCGAGGATGATGAAACCCCATGCGATGACGAGTATCAGTCCGTACACGGCCATGGTGGGGATCAGTGCCGCCAAGGGCACGGTCCGCGTCCCCTACCGCCGCCGACACCGGACCATTTCGGCAGGCGAGAGAGGCACGGCGTCGCCGGCACCGGCCGTCCGGGGCGCCGACCGGATCGCCGTCACATCCACGCCGACGCCGACGCAGCGCCGGCGGAGCGGTTCGCGCGCAGCGGCCCCGACCGGTTCGCCGGGGTGGACCGGCGGCCCGACGCGGGTGGGCTTCGCTGCTGGCGGGCGTGCCGGCCTGGCCCACCGCCCGCGTGACGCCGCGACGGCCCGTCGGGGATCGCCTCCTGGTGGTCGGGGAGGTCGTCTCGGGCGGGGGCCACGCCACCGGCGGCCCGCACCTCCACCACAACGGCGGCTACGCCACCCCGGCGCCGCTCCGATCCCGCCACCGCCATCGCCCGGCGGACGGGCGATGGCGGGACATCAGCCGCGCAGGCCGTGCCGGTCCGCCCAGGCGCGGACGGCGGCGGCGATTTCCCCGGGGCGGTCCTCGGGGGCGTGATGACCGGCCGGGCCGCAGGCGACCGTTTCGAGCGAGGCGATGTTCGCCGCGCACCACGCGGCCATCTCCTCGCCGATGAGGAGTGTGGGCGAGCCCTCGAACGTCATCAGCAGCTTGGGCACGTCCGCGCTGGCCGCCAGCCACGCGTCGTACTCCTCGATGCGGGCGACCAGTTCGGCCGGGTCGCCGCCCAGCGGCATCTGGCGGGCCCACTGGAGGATCGGGCGGCGGCTCCCGGGTGTCGGGTAGGGGGCGAGGTAGACCGCGAGATCCTCCTCGCTCACCGGGGTCAGCACACCGGCGGCGAACGCCGAGGTGAGGAAGCGGTTCTCCGCCAGGACCATCCGCTCGCCGGCCCCGGGGGCGCGGATCGTGCGGGAGCGCTCGCGCGCCTGCGGGGAGAGATCCTCCCAGGCCATCGGCTTGACGACGGCCTCAAGGAACGCGAGGCCGCGCACCCGCCCGGGGTGCCGGGTGGCCCAGTCGAAGGCGAGGGCGCCGCCCCAGTCGTGGCCGACCAGGACGACCCGCTCCAGGCCCAGGGCGTCGAACCAGGCGTCGAGGTAACGGGCGTGGTCGGCGAAGAGGTAGGGGATGTCGGGCTTGCCGGAGCGGCCCATCCCGATGAGGTCGGGGGCGAGCAGCCGCCCGGGGCCGAGGCCGGGGAGGACCCCGCGCCACAGGTGGGAGGAGCCCGGGTTGCCGTGGAGCAGCACGAAGGCCGTGCCGTCCGCTCCCTGGCCCCGCTCCTCGTAGTGGATGGCCGAGTCGAGCACGTCGATGGTGGGCACGCCGGGTTCCCTTCGCCGTCGGTGAGATCGTTCGCGCACCGAACGTTAGTTGCTCTAACGTTTGTAGCGCTAACGGAATCTATATCGTTAGGGCCACTAACGCAACCGGGTAGGATCGCGCCCATGAGCAGCACCGCCCACAGCAGCGACACCGGGGACGCCGGGGATGACAGCGGGGACGGCGGGCCCACGGCCGCCCGGCTGCGGAGCCTGCCGAGCCGGCTGCTGTCGCAGACCGCGGCGCACGCCGACCGGCTGGTCACCGAGGGCCTGGCGACCGCCGACGCCCGGAAGTGGCACTACGCCGTGCTGGTGGCCCTCCGGGAGCAAGGCCCCGCAAGCCAGGCCGGGTTGAGCCGTCACGCCGGCATGTACCGAAGCGATCTGGTCGCCGTCATCAACGAACTGGCCGACCGCGGCCATGTCGAGCGCACCCCCGACCCGGCCGACCGCCGCCGCAACGTCATCACCATCACCCCCCGGGGCCGCGCCCAGTTGCGCCGGCTCGACGGTCTCCTGGCCACCATTCAGGACCAGGTGCTCGCACCGCTGGCCCCGGCCGAGCGCGAGGAACTCGTCCGGATGCTCACCCGCCTCGCGGAGCACCACGGCGCCCACGGTCGGCCGGGCGCCGACGACCCCATGGCACGGGGGAGTTGAGGCGCGAAAACAACGGTCGTGGAACGGTGCTCCCGGCGTACCGTGAGCCCGCACACACAGCCTGCTGCGACACCCTTCAGTTGGACACGCTGTGCCGCGGCTGAAGCCGCCGCCTCCGCCCGGGTCGGCGCCGGAGGCGGAGCGTCTGGAGGTGTGCCTCGCTGCTTCGCAGGACAGGGATTCGCCGCGGTGGCGTGGGCGCGGCGGGAGAACGGCCGCTACCTGGACGGCTGGTACCAGCGGCTGCCCGACGCCTGCTTCGCCACGATGGCCGGCCTCGGCGTCGACGCCGACCTCGCCCCTGCCGACTTCCTCGCCGCGGTGGACGGCTGCCAGGCCCGCGACCCGGATCCGGCGATCGTCGTCTCGGCTGTCAAGGCGACGGTGAAGGGCGGCCGGGGAAAGCTGCGCGAGCGTCCGCGCGGGGAGGGCTGGCGGCCGGGCGAGCCGTGGCGCGCCCCGCCCCGCCCGACGTGGCGGCCGGACATCCGGGCGGCGGTCATCTCCCGTACCCGGATCAACCTCCACCGCAAGATCGTCAAGCACGCGGCGTTCACCGGGCAGTACCCCATCGCGATCCTGTCCGACTGCGTCGTCCATGCCTCGAACGGCACCAGCCCGCTGGACTTCCTGCCCTAGCGGGAGGGCAAGCCGCTGCCAGGGGCACCAGGACGTCCTGTGGGGCGAGGCAGTCCGCGAGCGGTTCAACGCCCCGGAGCTCAACCTCGCCCGGTACATCAAGGACGGCACCGTCAGCGACGCCGACAACGGAGAGCAGGAGAAGGGGACGTCGTAGTCGCGGGAGAGTGTCTGCCGCGCGCCGGTCCGGCGCATGATCGGATCGGTCCGCGGCGGTCGGGTATGGCCGGGGTGCCCGCTGCCAGGCTTGGAGTCGAAAGGGAGGCATCGTGATCTCGGCACTCAACCAGCTCGTCGATCTTGTCGAGGAGCACCTCGCCGGGGAGCTGGACATCCACGGCTTGGCAGAGGCGCTCGGCACGACCGAATACCACTTGCGTCGGATGTTCTCGTCGTTGGCCGGCATGCCGCTGTCCGAGTACGTGCGGCGGCGGCGCATGACCGTTGCCGCCGCGGACGTCGTCCGGGGCGAAGGGGATCTGCTGAGCATCGCTGTCCGGCACGGATACGGCTCGAGTGAGGCGTTCGGACGTGCGTTCCGGGCGGTCCACGGTGTCGGCCCCAGTGAGGTGCGCCGCGAGGGAGGCCCCTTGCGCACACAACCGCAGCTCAGGTTCCGCCTGACCGTCGAAGGGAGCATCCCGATGGATACCCGCCTCGTTGACCGACCCGCGTTCCGGCTGGTCGGGCATGCAATCCGGGTCCCGCTCATTCACCAGGGCGTCAACCCGCATATCCAGGAGCACATTGCCGCACTGCCGCAGGAGGAACATTCGCGGCTGAAGGCGCTCGGCGACACCGAACCAGAGGGTCTGCTGCAGGTCAGCGACGACCTCGATCCCGACGGGAGGGAGGGCGGCGAACTGACCTACCTGCACGGAGTCGCCCTCGCCCGGGACACGCCGACCCCGGACAACCTCGACGCCATCGAGGTGCCGGCTGGGAGGTGGGCGGTCTTCCGTACCAGCGGACCGCATCCGCAGGCCCTGCAGAAGACGTGGGCGGCGACCGCGGCCGAGTGGTTCCCCGCCAACCCGTGGCGGCTGCGGCCGGGGCCGTCGATCGTCGCGATCCTTGAGCGCGCGGACGACTTCAGCACCGCGACCTGCGAGCTGTGGCTGCCCGTCGAACCGGCGTGACGCGCCATCGGCCATCGGGCACGGCTGAGCGCTTCAGCCGGGACGGAAATCCACCGGCCGAAGCGCTCAGTCACACCGGCTGACCCATGGATGCCGCTACGGGATTCCGGTGATTCGGCGGTCCACCGGAGCCGGTGACACCCACCGTGCTTCGCGCGCTGCGAGCACGTGGGCGTCTCGCGCCGCACGGTGGAACGCTACCGCGTCGGGAAGCTGACGACCCCGCCCCGGTGGGGGAGACGGAATCCGAGTGCACACCCCGTCCGCACCCTCACCACCCCGGTCTCGCCCACCCACGTGAAGCACGTCCTGGAGCTCCAGGAGGCCGGGCGGTGTACGGCCCGGGCGGGCCTTCCGGGCGTTGCCGTCGGTGGCCGTCAGCGGTGGGCGGCGTTTCGACGGCGGGCGCGCAGGCGCCCGATCCGTTTGCAGAGGAAGGGGATCTGGATCGGGCACTTCGACTTGTTGTCCTTCTTCTTACCGCCAGTGATGAAGTACGCCTTGAGCAGGTCCAGTGGAAAGGTGTCCGTTCTGCTGGGCGTCCCGCCGTCCGGAGTTCTCTCGGCCCGGTAGGCGAGGACGAACCAGCAGAGTTCGGGGCCGTAGCGCAGTCCGCCCTTGTAGAAGCTGTGAATCTCATCCGATCGTGGCCAGACGTTGTAGTGGACGCCCTGGGCGATGGTTTCCTTGTCCTGGTCGGAAGTGACCTTCAGGCCCTTTTCCTTGGCGTAGATGATGTCCGTCACCATGCGGCCGAAGGTTTCGGTCAGCGCCTCGTCGGCGCCTTCGCCATAGGTTTCGTGGGCCTCCTGGAGGCCCTTGGTCTTCGCGGAATGGGCGTGCATGAACTCGTGGGCGAGCAGATGCCGGTAGGCGGCGTCGTCGTTCTTCTTGTCGATGACCAGGGAGAGGTCGTGGTCGACCGGGACGTTGCCCACTTCCTCGCGGACGCCGACCCAGCCGTTCCGGCTGAAGGCGGGGTACTTGTGATAGGTGGACCGGGCGAAGTCGTGGTCGGCGATGCAGTCGTCGAAGTACTTCTGCAGCTTCTTCCGCTGCTCCGTCTGGGCGGTGCCCTCCAGTGCCTTCACGAAATTGTGATCGGTGATCTCCTTGTAGATCTTCTCGAAGTTCCCGGCCTGGTTCGCGTAATAGTTCGATTTGGTCGACAGGGCGGCCAGTTGGACGACGCTGGTCTCGGAGAGGCGGCGGATTCGGTCGCTCCAGCCGGGCAGCATCTTCACGTCCAAGGCGCTGTTCTTGGCCTTCAGCGCGGCGAACAGCGCGGTGTAGGCGGCTTGGAGGCGGTCCAGGTCGGCGGTGCCGGTGTCCTTCATCTTCGCCACGGCGGCGGCGACCAGTTCCCAGTACCAACTGGGCCTGGCTTCCCGGTTCCAGATCTCCGTCTTGCCGGCTTGTGATACGACCGTGATGTTCACGTCCGTGTACGGGCGGCGGTCATCATAGGTCGCCTTCAGCTTGTAGGCCGGCTCGTCGTCCTTCTCGACCAGCGCCTCGATCGTCTTCTCGGTCTTTCCCTTGCGCAGCGTTTCGCCGACCCTGCGTCCGGACCCCGGGATGACCGTCTTCTGGATCTTCTGTGCCATCTCGCTCTCCTCGACTCAACGATCGGCCGGGTGGTGTTCAACGCTTGTCCGGGGCCGGCACGAAGACGTGCAGCGGGCCGCTGCCACAGGTGCGGCGCCAGCCGGAGCTGGTGGACTTGGTGCCGCTGAGGTGCAGCGTCGTCCGGTACCGGAAGAAGCCACGGAACTCCCGGGAATCGGGGAAGACCAGCCAGCGGCGGGGCTCGGCCGCGTCGGTGGGATGCCAGGTGAAGAGGGCGGACGGCCGGCCGTCCGGGTTGCCCGCGGCGTCCGTGATCTCCAGCTCGGTGGTCGCCGACTGCCCGCCGCGCGGGACCCACAGCAGCTTGATCGGGAAGACGTCCAGGTGGGGCACCATGCTCGCGGAGATGTCGATGGCTATGTCGTTGAACAGCCGGCCGTCGGCCTCCGGGTCGATGTCGATGTCCGCCGTCGCGTTGTCGTTGCGCACGACGCAGTAGCCGGTGTTCGCCTCGGAGCTGGGGCGCAGGCGCAGTTGTCGTTTGACGAAGGTCTTGTCCGGTTCCCAGCCGGGCGGCGGGTTGGTGACGTCGTGAGCGGCCTTGCGGGGCGTGGTGTAGTTCCAGGCCGGGAGGGTGGCCGCCGGGTCGGTCGGCTGCGGCCAGGAACGCCCCTGCCACTCCAGCGTGCCGTTGCGGTCCGGGTAGCCGCAGCGGACGGAGACCGAGTCGATCGCCGGGTGGTCGCGGGGCAGTACGGGACGGAAGACGCGTTGCAGGGTCTGCTCGCCCTCGTCCGGGTAGTGGGCGGGGAAGTAGGTGGCGGGCGCGGTGCGCATGGCGTCGGTCTCGGCCGTGAAACGGGTGTCGATCGTCAGCGAGCGCGGATAGGTGAAGGGACGGCTGACCTCGTCCGCCAGGTTGCCCGGTGGCTCCTTCGGGGTGACCTGCCAGGAGCTGCCCCACGGGTTCGGTGGCCCGTCGCAGTCGTTGACCAGGGCGGTGGGCCGGTTCTCCGGCGCGTTGAGCACCATCCCCCTGGCCAGGTCGAGGAAGCGCGCCTCCACGCACCCGCTGCCCGTGAGCAGGCGCTCCAGGAAGGCGGGGTCCAGGGGAACGGAGGCGTCCGGAGTGCACCGCACGGCGAGGTCTCCGGTCTTGCGCACCTGGGCCAGGGCGTCCCGGATGCCCGCGAGGGTGAGGTGCCCGGCGCTGTCGCGGGTCTGTTGGGACAGCGCCTCGTGGATGGGCGACCAGGAGCCGTCCAGCGAGAACTCCTCGACGGGTGCGATGAACTGGACGCCGACCGTCCGGTTGACCGTCAGCGGTTCCTTCTTGTCCATGAGCGACGCGTAGAGGTGTTGGGTGTGCGCCTGTCCCATGAGCGTGGTGTAGGAGCGCCCGTCGAGCGCGCTGATGGGCCCGGTGGCGGCGCCCTGTTTCTCGCAGTACCACACGTCCGCACCGGCCAGGCCACGGTAGACGGGCTCCGCCCGGGCCACGATGTTGGAGATGGTGGTGTGGGTGTACTGGAAGGTCAGGGCGTGGTACTCCTCGCGCCAGTAGAAGTGCGATCCCCAGTACGGGTCGTCGTGTGCGGACTCCCGGTAGAGCATGTTGGTGGCCTCGTCCACGACGTCCGCCGGGATGTCGGCAGTCAGGGAGAAGCGCACCTCCCCGGCCACGTCCTTGCTTCTCGTGCCACCCGCCCGGGCCCAGCGGGTGAAGGAGAAGTCGTAGTCGCCACCGGCGGTCCGGCCCAGATAGAGACGCTCGGGCATCCAGTAGAACGTGGACGCCTGGCAGCTGGACCGGAGCGGGTTCGTCACGTCCGGATAGAAGACGATCCGGTAGCCGTCCACCTCGAAGACTCGGGTGCCGGCGATCTCGGTGGGCCCGAGCGGAACGGTCATCTGGTGCGGTCCCGGAACCGGAAGACGACGTTCTTGCTGCTCTTGGGCAGGATCGAGGCCCGCAGTGGGCCACTGGTGATGGTGGGCCGTTTGGAGACCCATTCGGACCCGTCCGACCAGTCGTACACGGTCACCTTGTACTGGTAGCGCTTGCTCTCCGACGGTGCTGGGCAGCAGGTCCAGCTCCGTTTGACCTTGAGGGTGGTGGAGTCGCAGTAGAAGCGGGCCTCCTCGCCGATGGGTTGGTTCTGGTCATCGACCGCTTGGACGGTCAGCTCCGCTTCCTGGTTGTCTTTGAGCACGCCCCGGAACTCGATGGGAACAGCCATGATGTTGTTGGACTGGGCTCTGACTTCCACGATGTTCTCGTTGAGCGCGGTGCCGTTCTCGCCCTTGTCGAGTTGCAGCACGCCGTTCGGCACCGTGATCTGCCGAATGTTGACCTCGTCATACGGGTCGGGCTCGTTGAAGTGGACGGTGCGCTTCACAAAGGTGCGGTCCGGCTTCCAATCCGCCGGCGGGTTCTCCACCTCGTGTTCCTCTTTCTGGAAGACCTTGTAGGTCCAGTTCTCCAGTTCCGTCGAGGACTTCGGGTCGGTGAAGACATGGCTCTTCCAGATCAGCGAGCCGTTCTTGTCGGGATAGCCGATCTGTACGGAGAGCGAGTGGAACAGCTTGGTGCTCCAACTGGCGATCGGCGCCGTGGTGCGGGCGAGTTCCTTGGGCCAGTCGTCCAGATTGACGATGGGGAAGTACTTTTTCTCCGCTGGTTCTCCACCGGTGGCCATCTCGTGCAGCAGTCCCTGGAGGGAGCTGGAGACGACGTTCTGCTGCACGTGGCAGAACTGCATGGTCTCCTCGTACTCCAGGCTCAGCTCGGTCTCGTCGATCCGCCTCTTCAGCGCGAAAGCGGCGCCCCAGGGGCTGGCCCCGGAGCCGGAAGAGGACGCCTCGGCCGCCGACTCGTCCACCGGTGCCGGGTCGAAGATGACCCGCTGCGCCTCCTGCGTGAACCGATCAACGATCAGATCGGATTTCTCCCGCAAGTACTTGGCGACATCCTCCGATCCGGGGAAGACGCCGACCGGGGTGATCTCAACCTTGATCTTCCCCTTGAGGTCGGTGTTGTTGAGCTGGTACCTGATATCGGCACTCGACCAGTAGTAGTTGACGCTGGCATGGGCGCTGAAGTGCTCGTAGATCTTCTTCCAGTCGCCTTTGACGGAGAGCCTGATCTTCGGGGTCCACATCTGGAGATCCATGACCGAGCTGGCGTAGATGACACTGCTCGCGCCCTTGAACACCTCGTAGAGGATCGACGCGGGCGCCTTGCCGAGCAGGGCGGTGAAGGCGTGCTCGGAGGTCGGGTCCATCGAGGCGGCGCCGGCGCCCTGAAGGACCCAGTACCACTCGCCGATGTCCTCGCCCTTCTTCGTCGGCCCCTTGACGATCTTGTTGCGGTTCCCCCGGTCCAGCATTCCCGTGGTGCGGAATTCGAGCTTCTTCGTCTTCTTGTCCTGGGCGAAGTACCGCAGGCCGGCCTCGGTGAACTTCAGATTGGACAGGTTCGCCGTGCTGGAGAGCAGGGTGACGGGGCGGAACAGCGGATCCCGGCCCTGCGGGTTCCACAGGCCGTTGTTGCTGGCGGATGAGGAGACCTTCTCGATGACCTTCTTCTGCAGCTCCTCCATGGCCGCCGCCGGGATGCTGCCCGTCGTGGTCAGGCCGAGGACGCCGCCGACGGTCGGCGAATCGGTGCCGGCGCCGCCGGCGAACCTCAGCAGGCTGAACTTGTAGTCCCCGCTCTCGCCACCGTGTCGGGCCAGCCGCAACTGGTCGGGAAGCCAGTAGTAGACCGGGTTCTTCCCTTCCTGCATGAGTTCGTAGTTGTTGGCATCCGGGAAGAACAGCGCCCGATAGCCGTCCTTGCTGTCGATCGCCTGGAGGCCGCCGGCCATGGTGGGGCCAATGGGATCCGTCATCGTGGTGCGCCCTTCGCATTTCAGCGTGTGGAGACCCCCACCCGCGGTCGCGCGACGGCATAGCTGACGCGGCCCGGCGACTCGCCTCACCGATCCTGACATTGCGAACAAAAGCCCGCAACCGGGTCATTTCCTCCGAGTGGGGCGGAGCCACCCCGCTCGGACCTCACCACAGGGTGCGCTGCGCGCCCACCCCAGGGCTGGCCCGTGATTGATCGACGACGTGGCGATGCCGAGCACGGCGTGGTGGACGCTGTCGCCTTTGAGACGGCAGTCGTGGAGGGGCCCCGCTGGATGTCCCGCGACTCCGCCCGAGCCGGCAGTGATCCCGGGCCCGCGGCTCAGTGGCGGAGCAGGCGCCTTCTGCATTTGGTCACCGCACAACCCGTCACAGCGACCGGTGGATGGGCCGGAGACCCGATGCGAAGGAGCCCGGTGGACGCGCTGTTCGACGCCCCTCAAGCGCCGCCCGAGCCGGTCCTGATGTAGGTCAAATCCCAGTACTACGACTCGATCTGGCAAGGGCTGAAACGCCATGAGTTCCGGCGCCGGTTCCTGACCGGCCGGGCGGTGACCTGGTATGTGTACCTGACCGCCCCGGTCTCCCGCCTCGCGGCGGTCATCGACCTCGACCCGGCCGTCGTCGATTCCCCCGAGCGGATCGCCGCCGTCGCCGAGCAGGCCCGGCCCGGGAACGGCGACTCCGTCCTGGACCACCTCAAGGACCTGCCGCGCGGCTTCGCTCTGCCGATCCGCGGCGTCCGCGAGCACGAGGGCCACCGCTGCCCAGCTCACCGACATCCTCGGCGCCTTCCACCCACCCCAGGGCTACACCCTGATCTCCCGCAGCCGGTACCGGCCGGCTGACACCGTCGCAGGCGCCGACCGCAGTCAGGCGCACGCCAGGGGAAGGGGAGCCGCACGATGCCGTCCACCCGCCGCACCAGCACCACCGACAGCCCGCTACGGCGCGCCCGCCTGGCCGTCCCCGCCACCCTCGAACAGGTCTGCGCCGACCTTGACCGCACCTCCCCGGGCGGCTCCAGCGGCGTCACCCCCAGCATGCTCTCCGGCTGGGAACGCGGCCGACACACCGCTCGCCTCGGACGAGGGCTGCTCCGGAAACCGCCGCCGCTGACCCGGCCCGGCCCGGCCGACGGAGTCGTGGTCGGCCGGGCCGGGCTGGCACCGCCGGGGCGGTGCCCCCGCGCCGCCGGGTCAGTGAGCGACCACGCCGCTCAGCTCGTTGGGCGTCCCGGGCAGGGTCAGGCTGTGCAGCACCTCGCCCGACTCGACGTCCACGGCGTGCAGTTCGCCGGTGGCCGGTTCGGTGACGTACGCCGTGTGGTCCCGCACGAAGAGCGCCGGGCGCGGCTGCTGCCACTCCAGCGGCTCCTCCCACTCCTCGATCACCGGGATGGTGTCCACGACCTCCGCGCTCTCCGGATCGATCACGTGGATCCGCCCGTCCGTGCCGAGCACCAGGGCCTCGCCGTGCGGACCGCGTGCCAGGGACCGGAAGGTGTAGCTGGCGCCGAGGTCGACCAGGGTGAGGGTGCCCGTCTCCGTGTCGATCAGCGAGACCTGCTCGGGGCGCTCCAGCTCGGCCTCGGCGTCCCGCTTGTAGTCGCCGAGCACGATCGGCGACTCCTCGGACCCGGCCTGGTTGCCGATGCGGCCGTACCCGGTCGGGCTGTCCACCTTGGTGATGGTGCCGTCGCGGTAGACGAGGACGCCGTCCTCGCAGCCGATGACGACGGCCTCGCCCTGGGCGGTGGCCTCGCCGTGCACGCCGGGGCACTCCTCGCTCCGGGCGATCTCCTCGCGGTCCTCGTCGAGGACGACGATGCCGGTACGTTCCTCCTCGGTACCGAGGGTGACGAGCAGTTCGCCGTTGGCCAGCTCGACCGCGACGCCATGGTGGGCGTCGGCGGCGGTGTAGGTCTCGCTCTCCGGCAGGGCGCCGTCGGCCACGGCGGGGCCGAGGTCCCGCGGGTCGAAGCTGACGACCTCGCCCGAGCCGTCGGCGAACAGCACGGTCCGGCCGGAGTGCCGCACCACGTGCCCGGGCTCGGCGGCGGCGAACTCGACGTCCGTCAGCGCGGCGCCGGCCGCGTCGAGGACCTGGAAGCCGGAGGACGTCGAGACCAGGACGTGCCGGTCGTCCCCGGCGGGGTTGACGCGGTTGAAGCCCTCCAGCGGGATGTCCTCGGCGACCTCGAAGGTCTCGCCGTCGATGACGAACAGCCCTCCGTCGTAGGTGACGACGAGCGGGTCGGCCACCGTGGCGTCCGCGGGCCCGGAGGGCGCCGACGCGCCGTCGTCCGGCTCGTCCCCCGCGTCGCCGCCGTCTCCGCACGCGCTCAGCGCGATCAGCGCGGCGGTGACCGCGGACAGGGCCCCGGCTCTCGTTCTCGACAACTGCATTCTCTTGCCTCTCCATTGCGTGACTGGGTCGGGTGCGTGACTGGGTCGGGTGCGTGACCGGGCTTGGCGGCCGGGCCGGGCGACCCCGCCGAGGGGCGGCCCGGCCCGGTGCGGTGCGGGCGCCTCAGCCCGCGCGGCCGAGTCCGGTGACGATCGCCTCGGTGTTGGCGCGCATCATGTCCAGATAGGTCCCGGCCTCCTCGCCCTCCGCGGTGAGGGATTCCGAGTAGAGCGGGATGACGTCCACGTCGTGGCCGATCTCGTCCGCGAGCACCCGCGCGAGGCGGTCCGGCTGGGACGAGTCCGCGAAGATGGCGGGCACCCCGGCCTCGCGGACCGCGTTCGCGAGCGATTCCAGATCGGAGCTGCTGGGCGAGGCGAGGGTCGTCCCGCTCGGGATGACCGCGCCGATGACCCGGAACCGGTAGCGCTCTGCCAGGTAGCCGAAGACGTGGTGGTTGGTGACCAGGCTGCGCCGCTCCGGCGGGATCGCGTCGAACTCCGCGGCCATCCACGTGTCGAGCCGGTCGATCTCGGCTCCGTAGACGGCGGCGTTCTCCCGGACCGCGTCGGCGTCGACGCCGTCCACCTCCGCCACCACCCGGTCGGCGATCACGTCCACGGCGGTCCGGACCCGCCCGGGGTCGGTCCAGAAGTGGGGGTCGTCGCCCTCGCCGTCGGCGTAGGGGAGCGGATCGACCGCCTCGGCGACGGCGAGGGCCGGGATCCCGGCGTCCTCGGCGGCCCGGACGTTGCGCAGCACGCCCTCCTCCAGGCCGAGGCCGTTGTACACCACCAGGGCGGCGTCCTCCATCGTCGCCGCCTGCCGGGCGGAGATGCCGAACGAGTGCGGGTCCGCGTTCGCCTCCATCAGCACGGTCACCTCGGCCTCGTCGCCGACGACGTTCCGCGTGATGTCGCCGAGGATGTTGGTGGTGACGACCACCCCGGACGAGCCCTGTCCCTCGCCGTCGGCCAGACCGCACCCGGCCAGCGGCAGCAGCGCCGCGCACACCAGCGCCACCGCCGACGCCGCCCGTCCGGGGAGCGCCCCGCGCGTGCCGTCGCCCCTCATCGGCCCGTCTCCACCATGTGCGTGGGCGCGATGTCCAGGTCGAAGGTGCGGGCCAGCCGCAGGTCGTCGTTGTAGTCGATCTCGTACACGGCTCCGGCCGCCGGGTCGTTGACGTAGGCGCGGCTGGTGTCCAGCTCGATGTCGGCCGCTCCGGTACCCAGTTGGGTCCGGGCCGTCTCCTCGCCGCTGCCGATGTCGTAGGCGCGCAGCACCCCGTCCGGGGTGAGGGCGAGCAGCGTCCGGCCGTCGCCGACGGCGTCCGCCGCCACCACCGGGCCGGTCTCGACCAGCGTCCACGCGCCGGCCGACGCGTCGAGCGTCCAGACACCCCGCTCCCCGGCGGGCGCGGCCAGCGTTCCGCTGCCGGGCCGCAGGCTGAACTCCACGGCCCGCTCGTCCGCCGCGACCCCGTCCGGGTAGGGGATCTTCTCGCCGCCGAACGCGCCCTCGCCGTCCTCCGTGACCAGCAGCGCGCCGTCCGCGCAGCCGAAGACCACGCCGTGCCGCGTCACCGCCGCCCCGCGCGGCTCCGGACACGGCGCGTCGATCGTGACGCGGTCGCCGCCGTCCGGGGAGCGGGCCTCGACGGCGTCGCCGTCCGAGGCGGCGACCAGCACGTGCCCGGCGTAGGGCACGGCGACGGCGGCCCCGGTGAGCGTTCCCGCCCCGGCCACCTCGCCCGCTTCGAGCGCTTCGCGGTCGAGGAGGCGCACGGTGCCGTCGGCGAAGGTGACGGCCACCCGGGAGGTGTCGGCGTGCGTCCCGACCGCCGGGGCGTCCCGGGTGACCTCGCCGACGGCGCCGATCTCGGCGCGGTAGTAGTGGGCGTGGTCGCCGTGGTCGGTCGTCCACGTGCCGCCGTCCACGACGCGCACGGCTCCGTCCCCGGTGGTGAGGTAGGCGAACCGGCCGTCGCCCACGGCGCGTTCGATCGGGCCCGGGCCCGCGAGCCCGGTCACCTCCTCGGTGATCAGGTCGAGCACGCGCACCTCGCCGGTCTCCCCGTCGGCCAGCACCAGCCGGTGCTGCGGCTCGGCGGTCTCCTCGGCGCCCGCCACGTAGCCGTGCGGCACGTCCTCCTCCGGCGTCCCGCCGCCGCCACCGGCGGGCTCCCCACCGTTCCCGCCGCAGCCGGCGACCCGCAGCAGCGCCGCCGCGATCCCGGCTCCGGCCGCCGTCGTCCTCGTTCCGCGCCGCCTCACGCCCCCGCCTCCCGTACCGGGGTCCCGCCGGTGCGGGCGGCGAGCGCCGCCCCGGCCGAGACGAAGAACAACGCCACCGCGACGGCGGCGATCGTCGCGCCCGCCGCCGTTCCCCAGTGCCACGACACCACCAGCCCGGTCACGGTCGCGACGATGCCCAGGGCCGCGGCCCCGAGCATGATCAGGGGGATGCGTCGCGCCCACAGCACCATGGCGGCGGGGGGCGCGATCAGCAGCCCGAAGACCAGCAGCGTCCCGACGACGTGGAACGAGGCGACGATCGCGAGCGTGACCAGCCCCAGCAGCAGCCCCTGCGCCATCCCGGGCCGCAGCCCGAGCGTGTGGGCCTTGCGCGGGTCGAAGGCGAGCGCGACGAACGAACGGTGCCCCGCCGCCGCGACCACCGCCGCCAGCGCCAACGCGCCCGCCAGGTAGCCGAGATCGCGTTCCCGCACCGCCAGCACGTCCCCGAAGAGGAACCCGGTCAGGTCCACCGCGAACGACGGGGAGCGGGAGACGATGATCACGCCCGCCGAGAGCATTCCGGCGAACAGCAGCCCGATGGCGGTGTCCCGGGACAGCCGCGACGAACGGCCCAGCGCCGTCACTCCCAGTGCCATCGCTCCGGCGCTGAGCGCGGCGCCCAGCAGCAGGTTCCCGCCGAGCAGCGAGGCGAGCGCGACGCCGGGCAGCATCCCGTGCGACATGGCGTCACCGAGGAAGGCCATGCCGCGCAGGACCACCCACGTGCCGGCGAGAGCGCAGATCAGGGACACGAACACACCTCCCCATAGCGCCCGTTGGACGAATGACACCTCGAACGGCGCAAGCAACCATTCCATGGCCAGGCACTCTATAATGAAAATCATTTTCAATGCAAAAAGGGGGATCCCGTGCACCCGGCCGATCCGGCCGACGCCGGCGAGACGAACGAGATCACTGTCCGTGACCTGTGGGCCGGTTACGCCCGCCGTCGGCGGCCGGTGCTGCGGGGCGTCAACGCCCGCGTCCCGCACGCCGCGACCACCGCCCTCGTCGGGCCGAACGGCGCCGGCAAGTCGACGTTCCTCGGCGTGCTGGCCGGTGTGATCCCGCCCGCCGCGGGCGTCGTCGAACGCCGCCGGGACACCCGCCGCCCCGCCTTCGTCGTGCAGCGCAGCGCCGCCTCCGACGCCCTCCCCATCACCGTCCGGGAGACCGTCGCGATGGGCCGCTGGGCGCGGCGCGGTCCCTGGCGCCCGCTGACCCGCCGCGACCGCGCGGCGGTCGAGGCATGCCTGGACCGGCTGGACCTGCTGGACATCGCCGCACGGCAGTTGGGCACCCTCTCCGGCGGCCAGCGGCAACGCGCCCTCGTCGCCCAGGGGTTGGCCCAGGAGTCCGGCCTGCTGCTGCTCGACGAGCCCGCCGCCGGTCTCGACCGGGCGGCCCGGGACCGCATCGCCGAGGTGCTGGCCGAGACGACGGCCGCCGGAGTCACGGTCGTCCACGCCACGCACGACCTGGACGACGCACTCCGCGCCGACCACTGTCTGCTGTTCGCCGGAGGCCGGCTCCTGGCCGAGGGCCCGCCCGCCGCCGTCCTGACCCGGGACGCCCTGGACCGCGCGTGGTCCGTGCCCCGCCCGGCCGCCCCGGCGGCCGGCTCCGCCGCCTACGCCGGGCACCGCCCGGTGTGACGACCGCTCACCAGCCGACTTCGATCAGACTGCCGCCCAACTCGGTTCGATGGCCGAGTGAGGAGCATCGGCATGTTCCGGGCTCTTCGGTACCACATCGGGACCTGACCGTCACTATCGTTGATTCAGCTTTGCGCCCGAGGCCGTTCGCCGTTCTCCACGCCGCGCAGGTGGTCGATCATCGTCACCACGGCCTGTTGGCTCGCCTCGGAGAGGCAAGCGACGGCCGTCGCCGCTAGGTGTCTTGACCACGGGCGTTGTCGACGGTGGGCAGGGCTTGATCGTGAGGAAGACCTCCGGTGTGGTGGAGCTGTCCAGGACCGCTCCGCACGGAGGACTTCGTGTCCCACCGTAATGCCCGGCTGA
This sequence comes from Streptomyces specialis, assembly GCF_001493375.1. Lineage (GTDB taxonomy): Bacteria > Actinomycetota > Actinomycetes > Streptomycetales > Streptomycetaceae > Streptomyces > Streptomyces specialis. The sequence continues at coordinate 183,565 of NZ_LN929838.1, read as the reverse complement.
TGGTTCACGGCAGGCGGCTGCTGGTCGAACGGGTGCTCTCTGGCCGCCCTGTCGCTCGTGTCACCGCGGAGATGGGCGTCTCGCGGACCACCGCGCACGAATGGGTGCGCCGGTACGCGGCCGAGGGACAGGCCGGCCTTGCCGACCGGCCCAGCCGGCCGCGCACCGCACCCCGGCGGCCATCGAGGCCCGGGTGGTCGAAACTGCCCCGGATCGCCTGCTTGTCGCGGAGGTGGCGGCCGAGCTGCCGGTGCGGGGTTTCCGCTGGTACAAGGGGCGAAGGCACTACTCAGGCTGGTACTACACGTCCACGATGGTGCGGTTGGTGCCCTGCGAGAGCCGTCTGGAATCGGCTCGGATTCTGTTGGCGGATTTCGATCGCGATGTTGCGGAGATCGTGGCACAACCGTTTCAGCTGACGGAACGGGATGGCGCCAGCGTTCGGCGGCACATTCCGGATCTGCTGTTGGTTCACGCCGACGGCCTCGTGACAGTCGCGGACATCAAGGCGCCTTCCGGTCGGGTGTTGACGCGGCGCTCGTGGAGAACATGCGTTTCCTTGCCGGAGACCGGCGACGACCCCACCTCTCGCGCGCTGCGAGCGGTGACCCGCCGAGGTCAGGAACCGCTGATGAGTTGGCCGCCGCGACGGCACCGTCCTCCAGCCCCCAGTCAGCCAGGATGTCGCCATACTCACCACTGTCGATCAGCGCGCCAAGGGCTGCCAGAAGGGCGTCCCGCAAATCGGGGTTGGCGTCGCCCACGAACATGGCCATCGGAAGGTCCTCGGTCAGATCACCGCCGGACAGGTGAATCTCACCTTCGGAGTCCTGCGCTTCGTTGACGGCCCACGGAAGACCAGTGATCACCGCCTCCACGTCGCCAAGAGGACCGGTCCGCACCTCCATCGGATTCGAACCGCACACCTCGGAGGACCGCTCCTCGACCGCGGCTGCGTACTCGTCGTTCTGGACGTCGATCTCCATGCCGCAGAGGTCGGCCCACGACTGGATACCCTGGGACGCTTGTCGCCAGGTGTAAACCGAGTACCCGTGGTCGAAGTAGTGAATGAGATCGACATTCTCCAGTTCACCCCTGCCGAAGTACGCGACTTCCTGCACCGGCATGGCGACGTCAAATCGCTGAGACAGATCCTCGTGGGACAGGAGACCGGCGACCATGTCGCTTGGCGTGCCGGCGTCGACGATCTCCACCCGCAGGCCGAGTTGCTCGCCCAGCGCGTAGGCCAGATCCGGTTGGAGGCCACCGTCCCCCCAGGGGTGAGCCCGGGGACGCCGCCGGCTGCGGCTCGGTCCGCGTACATAGCGACAGTGAGAGTCCCCGGCTGGTAGAGACGAGGATCGCAGAAGGAGATCCGGAAGCCCGTCAGCGCCTCGATCTCTTCGCGCAGAGCGAGTGCGCGGCCCTCACCCAGGTCTTCGGCGAGTCGGTCGTCGCCCACGACGCGCAGGCCGCGCGCACTGGCCGCGTTCGAGACGGCGGTCACCGACCGGGAACGGGTGCGCGGCTTCGAGCGGCTGTAGCCGCGACCGTCCCCCCACCCGTCCGGCGGCCCCCGCTCGCGGCGGCCGGAGAGCGGCGTGACAGTGGGTGGGAGCCGCCGCGAGGGCGCGGCTCCCACCGGAAGGAGCACATCATGGCCGAGCAGGGAACGGCCGCCGGGTCGATCGGCGTCGAGCTGGACAAGGAGGGGCGCATCATCCTCAACGCCCCGGAGCTGATGGAGCGCGCCCGGGGCGCCGTCCCCGAGGCCGATGCGCGAGGGCTGGTCATCAACGTCAACTGCGTGCCCTTCTGCGGCGGCGGAGTCCCCAGGTAGCGCGGGACCGGACCCGTGAACCGGACCCCCTTCGAGGAGGAGCTCGCGGCGGCACTCACCGATGAGTCGCTGCACCTGATCGTCCTCCCCACCGAGCAGTGCAACTTCCGCTGCGTCTACTGCTACGAGGACTTCGCCGTCGGCCGCATGCGCCCCGCGACCGTCGAGGCCGTCAAGCGGCTCATCGACCGGCGGCTGCCCGGGCTGCGCTCCCTCGACGTGTCGTGGTTCGGCGGCGAGCCGCTGCTGGCGCGGGCCGTGGTGGAGGACGTCTCGGCCCACATCACCGCGTCGGCCGCCGGACGGGACGATCTGCGCTACGCGGCCGACATGACCACCAACGGCTATCTCCTCGACGAGCCGACGGCCGCCCGGCTCGCCGCCCTGGGCGTGCGCCGCCACCAGATCTCGCTGGACGGCCCGCCCGACATCCACGACACCACGCGGGTGCGGGCGGACGGCGGCGGCTCGTTCCACCGGATCCGGCGGAACCTGCTGTCCCTGCGGGACAGCGCGCTCCCGATCCGGATCATGCTGCGTGTCCACCTCACCCCGGCCAACCTCCCGTCCATGCCGGGCTTCCTGGCCGAGCTGCGCGACACGTTCCTCGGCGACGAGCGCTTCTCGGTCCACCTCAAGCCCGTGGAACGGATGGGCGGACCGAACGACGCGGCGCTCGACATCCTGCCGGGCGCCGGACGGGCGGAGATCCACGGGACGTTGGCGGCGGTGCTCGGTCCCGGCGCCGCCGGTCCCCCGGCCCGCTCGGCCTGTTACGCGGCGCGCCCCAACTCGCTGGTGATCCGGGCGGACGGCACCCTCGGCAAGTGCACCGTCGCCCTCTCCGACCCGGCGAACACGATCGGACGGCTGCTGCCGGACGGCACCCTGGACATCGACAACGAGCGGCTGAGCCCGTGGCTGCGCGGCTGGGCCGAGGACGACTGGTCCGCCGTCGGCTGCCCCTGGGCCGGGATGCCGCGCCGTCCGGAGCGGTCCCGCGAGCCGGTCCTCATCGCCGGACCCGCAGCCCGCGCGTCGCGGCGGTGACAACGGCGGGCCTGCGCGGCGTCCAGCCGCGGCGATGTCACGGCGCTGCGGCCGCCGGGCAGCTCGACCAGCACCGCGACCGGGCGACCCGCCGCGCCGACCAGCCCGACCAGGCGGGCGTCGGTGGTGTCGCCCTCCCACCCGGACTTGACCCGGGCCCGGTGTGTCCCGGCCCGGTACGGCGAGTCCAGACGGCACGACACGAGACGATGTCCTCCACCCCCACCCCGGCGGCGCCGCATCGGCGTCCGCTCGGCCTGTTCCGCGCCCAGCCCCTGGTCCGCGTCCTGCTGCCCGACACCGGCCCGGTGGCCGGCTGCGACGGCCCGCGCCAGCCCGTCCGCGTGAGCTTGGGCGCCGGTACCACCACCGTCCACATCGACCGCCTGCTGCGCGCGGTGCTGGAGCTGACGGGGTGACGACGGCGGTCAGTGTGCTGGTCCGGGTCCGTCCGGGATGGGTTGTTCGGTCCAGATGGATTTGCCGGTGGCGGTGTAGCGGGTGCCCCAGCGCTGGGCCATGGCGGCGACGAGCTGGAGGCCGCGTCCGCCCTCGTCGGCGGGGGTGGTGTGGCGGATGTGGGGCGTCGTCAGGGAGCCGTCGGAGACTTCCAGGACCAGGGTGCGGCTGCGCAGCAGGCGGAGACGGATGGGGCCCTTCGCGTGGCGGATGACGTTGCCGATGAGTTCGCTGGCGAGGAGTTCGGTGGTCATCTCGATGTCGTCGCTGATGCCCCAGGCGCGGAGTTGCTCGCGGATGTGGTCGCGGGCTTCGTGGGCGGCGATGGGGTCTTCGGGCAGGGGCCAGGTGGCGACGTCCTGCGGGGCGAGTTGCCGGGTGCGGGTGATCAGGAGGGCGGCGTCGTCCCCGGTGCGGTGGCGGATCCCGGAGCAGATCGTGCTTGCCGGGGCTCGCGGTCCCCAGCACCGTGGCGCCGCGCCCGGCCGCCAACTGCACGGCGAGATGGCCGACGCCGCCGGCGGCGCCGTGGATCAGCACCGTCTCTCCCGCGCGGAGCCCGACGGCCACCGGCCTACGGCGCGCTCGCTGATCCGCACTCCCTGGCCTGCGAGTTCGAGGGCGATCCGGCGGCTGGACCACTTGTTGTCCCGCCGCGACCGCTCGATCCGTTCGACACCATCGGGTGGGGTCTGGGCCGGTGAGGATCGCGGGAGGCTTGGGCGGTCCCGCAGCCCGACTTCGCCGCGCGTGTCGTACCGGTTCTTCCACTTGGACAGGCAGGCGCGGGAGACACCGGCCTCGGCGGCGACATGCGCGATCGGACGGGTGGGGCAGCGCTCCGCGAGCCTTGGGCGTCCCTCGATGTTCAAGGGGGCGTTCGCATGTGTCACCGGAGTACCTCGGTGCTCCGGCGGGCCGTGATGGCGGTGAGGAGGGGGAACGCGATGAGCAGCGCGATCGCGACGAGGAGTCCGCTTGCCCACAGCGGCCCGAGGTTCCCGGCTTCGGTGCTGAGGGTGGCCGCGGCGATGACAGGGCCGGCGGCGGCGCCCACGTTGAGCGCCGCGGTCGCATACGACCCGGCCATGGTGGGGGCTCCCGCGGCCTCGTAGAGGACACGCGTGATCAGCGTGCTGCCCAGCGCGAACGACAGCGCACCCTGCACGAACACGAGGATGAACAGGGCGACCGGCTCGTTGGCCAGCATGGCCAGGGTCGGCCAGCCGATGAGCAGCAGCGGGCCGCCGACTGCGATGACCGGACCGGGACGCCGGTCGGACAGCTGGCCGGCGACGGTGACGCCCACGAAGGATCCGGCGCCGAAGAGCACCAGAGCGACAGAGATCCACAACTCGCCCAGCCCGGCGCTGTCGGTCACCACGGGGGCGAGGAAGGTGAGGCTTCCGAAGGTCGCCGAGTTCACCAGCGCGCCGAGCAGCATCACCAGGATCAACCGCGGCCGTGTGAGCTGGGCGAGCTCCGCTCGCAACGCCGGCCGGCCAGTCGCCTCATCCTCATCACGCCCTGCTGGGATTCCCTTCAGGATGCCAAGTGCCGCAGGCAGGCAGAGAGCGGCGACGGCCCAGAATGTGGCCCGCCAGCCGAGCAACGTGCCGAGCACCGAGCCGCCAGGGACACCGGCGATCGTGGCCACCGTCGTGCCCGACAGCAGCACGGCCAGCGCACGTCCCTTCCTGTCGGGTGAGACCAGCGTGGCGGCAGCCGTCAGAGCGACGGCAAGGAACCCCGCGTTCGCGAGCGCGGCGACGACCCGGGTGGCGAACAGGACGGGGAAGCTGGTGGTGATGGCGCCCACGGCATGAGCTGCCGCGAAAGCGAGGATGAACCCGAGAAGGCTGGAGCGCCTGGGCCAGTCGCGGGCAAGCGCGGCCACAAGGGGGGCACCGACGATCATGCCGACCGCGAAGGCCGAGGTAAGCGTTCCGGCTGTCCCGACGGTGACTTCGAGGTCTGAGGCGATGTCCGGCAGGAGGCCGGCGAGCATGAATTCCGAGGTGCCCATGGCGAAAACCGCCATGGCAAGCAGGTACAGCGGGAGAGGCATCGAGTGGCTCCGAGGTGAGGAGAAGCACGAGAAGGTCATCTCGTCACCGCGGCCAGCCCCAAGGACACACTCGCCCGGCCGCAGAATGCGGCGCGACGACAGGGCTACGAGTTCAGTGGTTCAGGGGGCTGACGGCGTGACCGAAAGCCCCCACCTTGTCTGACTCAGGACTCGACATGGCCCGCACGCTACCCGACCGACGCCAGTCGAAGCACCTTGGTTTCACTGACATCGGCCTGTGCCACCAACGTCATGCCCCACAACACCTGGTGTTCCGCGCTGCCGCTCGATAGCCGGGCGGCGCACGGTGACTGGAAGGACGCCTGCTCAGGGACGGCCGCACGCGCTACCGGCTCGTCATCGACATCGGCACGACGGCTGAGGGGAAACGCAGACAGCTGACGCGCACCTTCGGCACGAGGAAGGACGCGGTCGCCGAACTCGCCCGCATCCGGCACGGGATGAACGCGGGCACGGTCGTCGCGCCGGAGAAGATCACCGTGAACGAGTGACTCGACACCCGGCTGAAAAGCGCGGTGCGGGAGGTCGAGGAGGCCACCGAAGCCAACGAAGCGGACGCCCTGCGCCGGGTGCGCGCCCACCTGGGGGACCGCCGCTGCAGAAGCTCACGGAGGAGGACATCGAGGGCCTGGTCGACTGGATGCTGACCGCCGGGCGCGCGCGGGGCGGAAAGCCGGGCACCGGGCCGGGGATCCGCTCGGTGCGGCTGACCCTGGGGCGTCTGCGGGCGGCACTGAACATGGCGGTGCGGCGGCAGCTCGTGCCCCGCAACGTGGCCCAGTACGTCACCATCCCGCGCCACGCCAGGGAGGCAGCCGCCGCGGCGAAGGCCAGGAGGGTGCCGTGGACCGATCAGGAGATCGTGCCGTTCCTGCGGCACATCGCCACCGACCGGCTGTACGCCCCGATGCTGCCGGGCCTGCGACCGGCCGAGGTCTGCGGGCCGCGCTGGATCGACGTCGACCTGAACGCCGGGACCATCACCGTGGCGAAGACCCGCACCAACGTCGAGCGGGAGGCCGTGGAGAAGGCACCCAAGACCGAGGCCGACAAGCGCACCCTCCCGCTGCCCCACGTCGTGCTTGCCGCATGGGCCGGGCGCAGCGACCTGTCCTTCACCAAGCGGGTCCACGTCCACCCGAACGTCGAACACCTCCGGCCCGCCACCGAGCGGATGGACGAGGTACTGCGCCGCCGGTGAGAGGACACCACGCCGCGGACCGCTCGTGAGAGGCACGGCCTGCGGCATGAGGAAGGCCCCGCCTCACTTACGTGAGACAGGGCCCTGACCTGCGACGGAGCCTGACACTCCAGTCGGGACGGCGGGATTTGAACCCACGACCCCTTGACCCCCAGCACAAGCGTGTCTGAGCGGCGTGCTCCAAGCCGTTCTTCGAGGTTACGGCCAATCCTACTCAGCCGAGTAAAGGAGTCTGTCGTTTCTGTCGGGCCGAACGCTCGACCGAGCGCTCCCGCCCAACCCGGCATTGACCGAACCTCCGTTCCTCAACTTCATGGTGCCACCGCGTGGGGGTTTCAATCGGAGGACCGACACGACCACTACGCCCACGCCCTGAGCAGACAGACGCGGTTTGCCGTGGAGTGATGGGCTATGGATGGTGACAGGCAACGGCTCGGGTCGGTGGACGTGGGGGCGAGGAGGGAGCGGCGCTGTGCGGCGAGTGCATGCTCCGGCGCACCTGCTGACGTTCTCCTGAACAAGAAGCAATGCGGGCTATCTGTCCTGAACGGGGCAGAATGATGGGCGCCTCTGTTGGGTAACAGGCGGCCCTTCGGTGGGTGACCGCGATCATGGCGGGCGGTGATTGGGCTGACGTTCCTGTCCGGGATCGGGAACGTGCTGCCGCTGGGGCTGCGGCTGGGTGTGTCGGCGTACGTGGCGCCGTTGGTGGCTCCTGCTGTGGATCTGTCGGTGCTCGCGTTGCTGTTGGGTGTGCGTTCTCTCGCGTTGAACGGGGCCCCGCCCGTGGAGATCCGTCCGGCTCGTCGTCTGTTGGTGCTGGCCAGCGTGATGACCCTGGCGTTGAATGTCATGGAGCCGCTGCTGGTGGGGCACTATGGCAAGGCCGCGTTCGACGCGGTCGGCCCGCTGTTGTTGATCGGATGGGCTGAGGTCGGGCCCGGGCTGCTTCAGGCCATCGCCGACACGGACGATGTGGCTGGAACCGGGTCCGAGCCGGTCGCCGACTTCAGGCAGCCCACCGTCGACCATGACGGGGAAGGAATTGGACGCGCCCGTTGAAAGGCAGACGCGCCGAACGAAGGAGGCGCAGGCAGCTCCGAGGAATCGGCGGTTGGAGTCGGTTCCCGAGCCTCGTGCTCGGTCGAGGAGATCGACCACGGGGCGGCCGGATAGGGAACTGCTGGAGCGGGCCGTGAGGAGGACGCTCGGCATCGGCAGGCCCACCAGCGGCCGATTTCGGGGGAGACGCTGCGCAAGGGGCTCGGTGTGGGAGCCGGGAGATCACGGGCGCTGGTAGCCGCGGTCCGTTCCGAGGCGAACGAAGAGGCCACTGCGGAGAGCTGGAAGCGTTGAGAGGAGCCGTCTCCCGCGAGGAAAGAACCGCCGTCCCGGGAAAGGAGGCCGGCGTTTCTGCGCACCGCTGTCGCGGGCCCGCCTTGATGTCGTGGGTGATCCCTAGGCTTGGAGCATGAGCTTCACAGCACTTCACCGTGCCCTCGGGATGACACCTGGCCCCGTGACTGATGAGCTCCTCGATGCCGCGGTCGCCGCCGGTGTGATGGAGACGAACGATCTGGACTGGAAGGGCGAACTCCCGCCTGCAAAAGGGCTGCCGCAGACAGATTTTCCCAAGGATGTGGCTGCGTTGGCGAACAGCGGTGGTGGACTGATCGTCTACGGTGTGTGCGAGGCCCAGAAGGCGGCGACTGGACGCGTCGACGTGGGCGAGTTTGGGGAGACGCACGAGCGTGCCCTGCGTAGCGCGGCGATCACCGCTATCTCCCCGCCGGTCTTCGGCCTGGGTATCCATCGCCTCGGGGCGCGGGGAGACCGTGCCGTCGTTGTCGAGGTGCCCGCAAGTGTCGAGGGGCCACATCTCATCTACAGGAACGAGTATTTCGGGGCGCCCGTGCGCAACGACTCGGATACGGTGTGGATGAAGGAGCGGCAGATCGAGGCCATGTACCGCGCGCGATTCGAGGAACGTCGCCACGCGACCGAGGCCCTGGACGCGCTGTTCACCGAGGCATCCGCCGGCCGCGACACCGACAAACGAGCATGGCTGACCGCTGTCGCCCACCCCCGCATCCCTCGCTTCCGAGATCGCCTGAGCCGTGAAGGAGTCCGAGCCGTGCTGTCGAAAGCCGAGGATCTTGCGCTGGTGTATGCGGGGCGCGGCGGCACCCATCCACTGGAAAACGTGGACCGGCTGAACCCCCGACCTGGACTTCGGCGCTCGGTCGCCGCGAACACGGCGACGGGCGAGCACTCGACGTGGAAGGAAGCGTGGGTCAGTATCCACAATGACGGCTCGGTCACCGTGGCAGCCGCGATTGGCGGGCATCCCGTGAGCCGCGACGCATCCCTTGGGGGCTGGGAGGTCGAGTCCTCCGCCATCGAGTGCGCCATCGCCGACTTCATGGCGCTCATCCGAGCCACGGCGGAAGCAACCGACAACGACGAGTACGACGTGCGCGTCGGGATCGACTGGACCGGCGGAGAGCCACTCAAGATCCTGACGAAGGACAACTTCGGTTATTCCTACGACGGGGTCTCGACTCCTCTGCACACCTACACACCGGTCGAGACCACCGTAAACGCCGTCGCGTCCGACCTTGACTTCTACTGGCACGTTCACGACCTTGCCCGTGACTGTGTGAACCAGGGTGGCATCTCGAACGTGCGCATGATCCAGCCCCCAC
>NZ_LN929838.1:0-172775 GCF_001493375.1 Streptomyces specialis | reverse complement strand
CCCCGCGGCGGGCACACCTGCCCTTGAGGGGCGGTGCACGGCCCCGGACCTCCCCGCCCCGCTCGGCTTCCCCCGATGCCCCCGGTGCGCGTTCATGATCAACGGCCCGACCTCAATCTGCGCCGGCTGCGCTTCGCGCTCCTTAGAGCCGCTCGCAGCCCACCACTGCCATGTGTGCAGTCAGGAACTGCGCAGCAGTGATGGGCGGTGCAGCAACCCCATATGCCACTGGCCCCCGGGTCAGCGGGGGTTCAGCCGCATCCACGCACTGGCGATGTTCACCGGCGACTGGTACCGCGTGATCTGCGACTACAAGTACTCCGCCGACAATCAAGGCTGGGCGATCATCTTCGGCCGCCTGATCGTCGGCTGGCTGGAGCAGCATGCCGCCGACGTACAGGGCATCGATCTGATCATCGGCAATCCGACCAGCCCGGCGCGCCAACCGCACCAGCACATCGAGGGCATCATGGCCGCAGCGGACATCGAGGACCAGCCAGACCGCTGGCCTCTTGCGCCCAAGGATGAGCCATTCCTGACCAAGCGCAACCTCACCACCACCTCGGCGGTGACGGGTACGAACTGGCACGCCAAGATGCAGGCCGCCCAGGAGCATGCCCGCGAGCTGGAACTACATGGCGATGCCCGCGGCAAGAGGATCCTCCTTGTCGACGACACCTGCACGACGGGGGCGCAGATGCACACGGTCGGCGCCTTCCTGAGGAAGCACGGCGCTCGTGAGGTTCGGGGCCTGGTGCTGGCTCGCGTCCCATGGGGATACCGGCCTTAGTGATCGCCCCACCCGGCGCGGGTGGGGCGCTTCTGTACCCCCGCCTGCGCGGGCCGCCACACCGCCGCCCGGGTGACGCAGGTGTGCTACGGCCGGCCCCGTACCCGGCTGATCGCCGGCACGATGCCCGTCGGCGACCGCGTCGTCACGGTCCACGCCTGCCTCTCGCACGCGCACCTGGCGAGCTACGGTCGGGTGTACCGGACCATAGCGCGCGGCGCGGCGTGAGGCGCCTACACGGCCCCGGGGCCGGGCTCCTCGGGGCCCGGCTGGGAGGAGCCGCCGGGCCGGGGCCCGCCGGGCATGAGCCGCGCGGGGTCGATACCGAGGACGTGCGCGACGCGCAGGAGGCGGTCCAGGCGCGGGGAGCTGTGCCCGAGTTCGATGCGGATGATGCTGGTCCGCTCGACGCCGGCCAGGTGTGCGAGGGCTTCCTGGGTGAGGTTGGCGTGGAGGCGTTCGGCCCGGAGCCGGCTGCCGATGTCGAGGCGCCAGGCGCGCAGCCAGTCCGGGAGTCCCGGGGGTGGATCTTGGGGCAGCCTGCCACGCTGGGTTGGGCATGGTCGGATGTCCGTAGCAGGAAATCCAACAGTTCTGGATCATGGTCGGGGTGACTGCCCCGCTCGCTGTGCGGGTAGATGAGCGGAAAGTCCTTTAACATGACGTTAGCAATCGAACGCACGCTCGATGGACTCCCAGGCGTGCCGGGCCTGTCGAGTGGATGGGCTGAGGACTACCTGCGACAGGCGCTTCGGCCGAGCCTCCGATCCCTCCACTCCCTGGCGCCACCGCGTAGGGGTTTCAGTCGGAGGGGATTGCAATCAATACCCCACGGATCCGCCCGCTGACGACGGCGTTTGAGCTCCCGCCGTTCGGTGATGCGCAGGTTCGTGCCTTCGGCAGGATTCGAACCTGCGCACACGGCTCCGGAGCACGTTCAGAGATCGGTTTGCCAATTAGTTCTGACCAGCAAGTTCCTTGATCGTTGAGGGTCTGGGGTGCCCTTCTGTATCGCAGATAGTGCGAAGTCGGAAGTCGCCTCCGGCTCCTGCGCCCTCACCGAGAGAAGTCGGTTCCGCCGACGAGCTGTAACACTCCGGGGTGGGTGTTACAGCTATCTGGGCTGACAGTCGGCACTCCGTCGCTCATAGCCCGTCCAGCGCCGCCGCCGGCAGAGGACCTGAGGGAGCCAGCGCCTCGCTTGTCCCTCCTGGTATCAGGTCAACTCACCCAGACACCCTCGGGTGATAGACGCCGTGCGAGACGTCGGCCCGCAGGGCTGATTGGGGATGACCAGGAAACGTCGGCAATCTTGCATCCGAAGTCGTCGGCGAGTGCACGCACGAGCGTGCCGCCGATGCCTTGATGACGGTAGGCACCTGCCACCCAGATCAGGATGATGCGCGGTCGCAGGGTGTTGTCTTCTCCGTCGTATCGCGAACCGTCCAGGTCCCAATGACGGTGCTCGTTGGTGTCGTGGGCAGCCAGGTAGCCGATGACACGATCGTTTGCCCGCAAGAGGTAGGACCGAAAGTTGTCTTGGGTCACTTCCGGCTTATCGATGTGGGACCATGAGCGGAAGTCATAGTGGTTCTCTACCTGCGGCCATCGTGCCACCTTGTAGGCGAGCCTTCGCCAGGTGATTGGTGATTCGGTCGTCACAACGGCCAGCTCTCCCAACCACATCAGGTTCTTGGGTGCTCGGATGCCGAACTCCCACACCGTGTGGTGGGCTGCGTGCGCTTTACCATCGTCCGATGACTCTTGCAGCCTCTTGCCGCATCGGCAGCTGTCGAAGGTGGGAACGTTTGCCGCGTGGAATTGGACCGGACTCGCGCCGTAGCTGAGATCCTGTTCTCGGCCACCAACCCACGGCCGGATCGGCGCGGTATCGGATTCAATGTACCCCGTCCAGCGGTCTACCCATCCTGGGTACTGTTCAGGGGATTTCTCCCGAACCATCTTTTCGATGTCCGGTAGCGTAGGGCGAACCCACACGCTCCCAGCAGTCGCCCGAGCGTTGAGGCGTAGCCCATACCCGCTGGCTTTACTCCTCAGAAAGTTCAGGAACGAACTGGGGGGTGAATGGAAATGTACGCCGCGGACCAGCTCACGCTCGCCGGGAGCGAGCCAGTCATCGACGGGGAGAGCCAGAGAGTCGGCTAGGGCGTGGAGTTTGCTGTAATCGTGGTCCAGCTCGGCGGCGCGCAGCGCTTCGACTGCAGTATCGACCTGTGAAAATTGAACAAATAACGTGATCCAGCTCGGGCCATTACCCCAGGAGAAGCCGCCAGAGTAGCCGTCGTAACAGATGCGATCCATGGAAGCACTTCGAGCCCTGTCGATGGCTTCTGTGTACGCGCTCGGCAGCTCCGGAGAGCGCCCATGCTGCGTCGCAGCGTAGACGTACTCATCGCGGTTGAGTACGACGCTGGCGTACCACCGGGAGGCTCGGACATCGATCCTGCGGGAGCGCCGGTCGCGCGGATCAGGGTCGAGGTAGATTCGTCGCTCGGTCATGTTTTTGCTCCCTTGCTCTATTCAGATCGACGTCAACCATCGTTGGGGCTGCCGCGGGCGCCGCAAAAAGTGCTATCGGACGTCCTCGGTGCGGGCAGGGCAGGGGTGTGCTCGCCGAGAGGTCCTCCCCAGGTGTTACAGCCCTCTTGCCTGGCGCACCGATGAACCGGCCAGGCGCCCAATGGCCCGAACCAGCAACGATGTGTCCTCATCGCCCTGCCACTGCACTACCTCGCATCGAGGTCGGGCGTCGTAGGTTTGGTTGAACTTACGCACATCTTCGGAAAGTGGCGCGTTGGTTACTATCAGCACATTGAAAGCAAGGGAGGGAAGCTTGGAAACTACCTTCTCGATATCGCGCATCCGTAGCACTCCCCGGCGGCGGAATCTGACTTCTACCGCGATCGTGCTCCCGGTTGGCGTCTGCCCGTAAGCGTCAAATTCGTCGTCCCTGTTCCCTGGTTCGGCAGGTAGCCCCGCGCGCCTTAGGGCGTCAATCACGGACCGTTCATATTGAAGGGCTTGGAACCTTGGATCCTGCGACAGCTCCAAGGCTTCCACGATGCGCTGCGCGGCTGTGATATAGGATCGTGCACCGCTTTTGGTCAGAAGGATATCGCCTTCATGGACGACTCGGTTCCGCAGGTGGCGCAGATCCTCGACTGAGCGGGCGAGCTCATCGGAGAGCAAGCCCATGCCGGACAGGGTCTGCGGAGATATCCGGGCAACCCCGTGTTTTATCCCAGCGGCCTTCAAGGCCCTTTCTACCTCGCGCCATGCGGCCATGACTGCGGCGGTCGTCTCCGTCTCGGCAAGCTCGAACAGGTCCGAAAGATCGCTAGCTGAATATAGCGGCCGTGTGATCTGTTGCGGTTTCTCGCTCGGGATTTGAGGTTTCTCTGTATCCTCTATCACCGGATGTACTGTCTCTGCCGCTGCTAGTTCGCTTGCCATTTCACTCCCGATTTCGGCAGCTTCCTGAGCAACTGCATCAGCTTGCTTTTCAAAGGCAACTGTCCCAAGAGGAGTCTCAACTGACTCGACGCGACCGAACAGGGATGCTAGTTGCTTCCTGAAGGTGAAGCCAAGAGTCAGCACAACGGCTGGCCAGACGAGTGTGCGTAGGTATTCCAGAGCCATCTGCCAAGACATAGCGGGATGTTTCCACAGATGTGCGCTGCGCGTCAGTACTTCGAGCAAGTTCCCTTATCACTTGGTCGGCCGATCATGCCGGGCGACGCCCGTGGGGGAAGCCGTAGCGCGGGTAAGCGGACAGCCCGGACAGCCCGCCCTTCACCTGTCCGGTCTCTTGTCCCAGGTCAGTGACGTATCCGGACAGCCGGACAGGCAGGACACTGCCCGTCCGATGACGTGTTGTGTGCCTCGTGGCACCCTTGGCAGCGAGCGAAGAAGAGTGAGAGGAGCCGAAGTGCCGGAGGCCAGTCCGCGCGGAACCTACCTGGTCATTGCGGAGGCACTGCGAAGCGAGGTTCAGGCACAGCGAGGCATGGAGACGTTGCCGTCGGAGGCACACCTGATGGACTCACACCGAGTCTCTCGGAACACGATCCGTCGGGCGCTCAAGGTTCTCGAAGCTGACGGGGTTGTCGAGTCCGCTCCCGGCATCGGGTGGCGCGTGGTCCGGGGAGGCGACCGCCGGTCGCTCGCGGAGCGCATGACGGACGTGATCCAAGAAGACTCCCTGTCGGTCGGTGATGCGTACCCGTCCGAATCGAAGCTGTGTGAGCGGTTCGGAGCCTCCCGGACCGCGGTGCGCCGAGTCCTCGCCCAGATGGAGGGAAACGGGGTGCTTGCCACCGTGCACGGCAAGGGACGAACCGTGTGTGCACTCCCGGCTCACACCGCCCGGTCGGAACACGAGCGTGGGGGCGTGGTCGGCTCATCCACCTATTGGCGGGTGTGGGAGGAAGCGCGGGAGTACGCGCTCCCACCTGAGCGCGTCGACTCGCCGTTGGCCGGGCGCCCGTACGACCTGCGGCATGCATGCATCACGCGGTGGCTGAACGCGGGGGTTCCGATCGCGGAAGTTGCGCGGCGCGTCGGCAACTCTCCTGAGGTGATCCACCGCCGGTATCACGGTTGTATCGACGGCCATGAGGAACTGGCCAACGCCAAGATCGAGAGGTCGCTCTATCAAGAGGGTGACGATTGATCGTCGGTTTGCGGTGCAAGGCTCAATTCGTCTTGCACCGCAACTTCCTTTTCGTATGCAGCGGCAGAGTGTGCGCCCTCCTCGTACCATGACTGGTCGCTTGCATTCAGGAGTGGAAGGTCGAACTTTTCGGTGATACGTGCATCGAATTCGCGTACCATTCGCATGGCGCATTTCATGCTTTCCGCCATGTCGTCCTGGCTGACTTCGTACTTCTTGCCGAGTTTCAATCCTGGCTCTTTGACGGACCAGAGAAAACGCTCGTCGATGATCGCGCGACGATGGACCACGATGTTCCTGACAGCGACCGCCTTGTTCAGTGTCGTCCAGTCGTCGTCAGAGGTGTGAAACTTCAGTCCGAGTCGGCTCTCTACGTAATCAGAAATTTCTTTGAGTCCCTTGAAGGAGAGCTGATTCACGCGCCTCTCTGCCGCCCACCTGACAAAGTCTTCCAGGGAGGCATGTTTGAGTACCTCTTCTAGGGTGACCTGCTCCCGGGTTTTAAGTAGGTGCGGGCGAGTCACAATGGCTTGCGTCAGAATATCTGAGATATAGGACAGGAAGTTGTCGACGCTTCGGGACAACGTCATTTCTCGACGCGCCGGCCTAGTCTCGCTCAAGAATTCGCCGTACAGGTCGAGCGTCCTAAACTGCTCTGGAAAGACCTCCTGGGGTTCCTTTGTGTCTCCGCCTAGAACTTTGGCGGTAGAGGTGAGGAACCTCCTGTGAGCCTTCATGGCCATTTCGGTGAGACTGAAAGTCATCAGGTTTATGAAATGCTGCGCGTAGAAGTCGGAAGCTGATTTTGTGAATCGTTCCGGAGTTTCGAGTAGTTCTCGCCTAGCCACTGTTGACCCCGATGTCTGAGAGTCGGTGCTGACCTTCTACTCATCATGACAGCGGGGGAGGGGTGTGCACACCGGAGTTTGCGGTGTCTGCCTCTCGCCGATCAAGGCAAGTCGGGGCCTGTACGTGGCGCTGGGGCAGGGTGTGTCGCGTGTATCGCAGATAGTGCGCGAACAGTGAAAGACAACGAGAGAGGGCGGGAGTCAGTGAGACTGACTCCCGCCCTCTTCTGTCGGCATCCGCGCAGGTCACCTGACACTTTGGGTAGGTGGTCTGGCGAGTGCCCCCGGCAGGGCGCCACACAGATGGTCGCACGCCTGACCAGCAAGTTCTTGCGGGCCGCCTGGTCATCGAGGGGCGATTTGAGCCTGCTGTCGTGAAAGGGGGGGCGATGATGGCCAGCCCCTCTTCGTCGAAGCAGGGCTCGATAGTTCGGTTGGCGCCGGTACCCGGCTTGAACATCCGGTCCGTGATCGAGTGCGGGATGCTGGTGGGTGAACGGCTGGGGGAGCCGGCGTGCGCTGCCCTGTTGGTGGGCTGCGAGACCTGCTTCGCGGGTCGGCGCCGCCAACGGGATTCCGACAGCATGCACGACATTGGCGCCCCACGCGAGCTGGTCGTTTCCGCCGCGATGACCCTGCCACGCCGCTGCCGGGGATGCGGGGTGCGCGATGCGTGACGTTATATCCGCCGGGGAGCGCCGAGCACCGCACTCACACCCTGTGGAAAAGGCTGTACACCGTCCCGACCCCCGTTCAGCCGTCGAATCGGGCGCGGACGCATGGGTGCGGCGGGGTTGCGCGGCGGTGGTGGCGGCGGTGGCCGCGTATGCCTCGTACGTGCACCAGCGTGACTTCGCGCTCCAGGGCGGTGCCGACCAGACCAGCGCGACGCTGTGGCCGTTGTCCGTGGACGGCCTGCTGCTGCTCGTCACCATGGGCCTGCTCAGCCCGAGCCGGCACACCACCCGCCGCACGCGCGGGGCCATGTGGCTGGCCTTCCTGCTGGGCAGCGCAGTATCGCTCGCGGCCAACATCGCCGCCGCCCCGACGCTCGACTGGCAACCCGTCCTGGTCGCCGGCTGGCCACCGATCGCCCTCCTGCTCTCCGTCGAACTCCTCGCACCCCGCCCGGCAAGTCACCAACCTGAAGGCAGCCCGCCCGCTGAAGCGCGCATACCCGGCGGCATGCTCATGCCGGAGGCGCCCAGCCCCCCGGGGGTGAGCAAGGACGACCGGGACTTGGCCAGCGAGGCATCGTCTCCGGGACCCACGGTCGAGAATGCGGGGAAGGCACCTGAGATCGAGATTCCCGCCGCACAGCGAACCGCCAGCGGGACGGAACTGACCGGCGTCCGTTCGCGGCTGTCCGGCGGTGGCCCGGAAGGCGCGCCGCCGGCCCCTCGTGCTGATACGCCGCCGCCGTCGGTTCCTGGGACACGCGCTCGACACCGCAGGAAGACGCCTCCTCCCATTGAGAGCGAGCTTATGGAGCGGGCCCGGGTCGAGGATGCCAGCCACTGGCGGGTGCACCGTCGACCGATCTCTGCGGAGAACTTGCGGAAGCGCCTGGGCATCGGAGCTAAGAAGTCGCGCGCTGGTCGCCGCCTTGCGCGCGGAGGCTGCTGAGGCCGGGCGAGACCGCGAAGTGGCTGGGGCGGAGCGGCAGCCGGGCAAGGAGTCGGCACTCGCAGGGCCTGGGTAGGTGACTACCGTTTCGCTGAGCAGAGCGTCTTGTGCCTGACCGTGAGTCGGGACACCGATGAACGGCCGATCAACTGATGTGCAGCGCGCCGCCGTGTGGCCTCTACGGCACCCGCTCGGAGCCGGTGGTGTCCGGGCCGGGCGGCGTGGGGCGCCGCAAGCTCCTCGTCAGTGAACGTGATCGTCAACCCAGACATACCCACGATGCTACCGAAACCAGCTACCAGAAACCGGTAGCACCCCTCCCAGCCGCGGCACTAACTGCTGGCTCCCAGGCTGCGCGCGCAGCTGGCCGTCGCCAATCAGGGAACGCGGAATGCGGCACTGTTCAGTGTTTGCGCTCCGGGTGTGCTCCCGTGCTCCCGGGTTGGCTGTTTCGCGCCCTGCCGGTTGGGGGGTGTGGTGGCAAGACTGGGACCAGTGAAGCCCTTTTCTGTCCGGATCAGGCCGGGTGGAGCATCCTCTTCGGGAGAGAAGCGTCTGGTGGAGGGCGTCTCGGGCATGCAGTCCCCGGGCGGCGTACTCGGTGAGCTGGTGATGCTGCTCGGGCGGGTCGCCCGCAGGCCGCAGGCTCCCTCAGGGTTTGAGGCGGTGGCAGGCTGGCTGCGCGAGCGACTGGGCATGGAATGTGCACTGATGGCAGGGGACGGCTCAGTGGTAGCGGCGACGTGCGGCTTCCCAGAAGATGTCCTGAAATCGGTGGAGAGGGCGCGGATACAGCTCGCCGACGGCGGTACGGCATCGGTGGCTACCCGGGCGGGGGACGTCCACGTGCTGCTGGAAGCGTTCGGAGCAAAGCTTCCGCGGCCGGTGCTGATACTCGCCTGTGAGCGGGTGCCGGACCGGCAGGCGGTGGCGATTGCCTCACACGCCGGCAGTGTGCTGGCTGCGGCGCACCGCGCGAGAGAGGCTGAGCAGGCGTGGGCGGCCTACCAGCACAAGGCTCAGCAGGTGAGGCTGGCAGTGTTCATGACGCTGATGGCCGGGGATGTCACTCTGGCCCGCCGTCTGTCCACCGGGGCGGTGCCGGCACTGCTGGAAGCCGGGAGAGTACGGGTGTGCCTGTTGCGCTGCTCTCCGGGAGAACGGGACCGTATCGCGCAGGCGTACCAGGATCACACCGGCTTTCACGGCCGGGGGCTGCTGGTGCGCTGCCCGGTCTGGAACGAGCAGCTCATCGGCCTGGCCGGAGAGGACGAGAACGAACCGCCCGGTACCGAACAGCGAGGCATGCTCGCCTTCCTGCACACCCTCGTCCAGGACAACTCCCGCTATGCCCTGGGTATCAGCAGACCCCACCCACTGGAGGAGACAGCCGCGGCGTACGACCAGGCCCGCCACGCCCTGGCCGCCGCGGTCACCAGCACCGGGCGCCGCGCCATCTTCCAAGGTCAACCTTCCCTGGAGGAGGTGCTGCCGCGCGACCTGGCCCGCCGCTGGGCGCGCTCTCTTCTGCAGCCGCTGGATCTCCTGCCCCGGCTGACAGCCGACATCACCCGCCTGGCGCTTCAGTTCCGCCGCGCCGGGGTGGCCAACCTGCTGGGCGTCCACCGCAACACCGTCACCACACACCTGCACAACGCCGAACGCGCGCTGGGACTGGACCTGGATCACATCGCCTCCCGCGCCATGGTGACCCTGGCGCTGAGGATCGCCCCTCCGGCCAGCGACCGGCCCGCCGCGACCGGCAACCATGGCCCGGTGGACCGGGCTGAGGTGCTGGGCCTGACCCGGGAGCTGTGCGTGGCGAGCGCAGACGACGGTGGCAAGTGGGCCACACGATTCCTCCAGCCGCTCCAGCAACACCCGCACAGCGGTGACCTGCTGACCACGCTCACCACATGGATCCAGGCCAACACCGACGCCCAGCAGACTGCCCGTCGCCTCGGCGTCGCCCGCAACACCGTACGCAACCGCCTGCAGACCGCCCAGCGCCTGCTCAACCGCGACCTGCTGAGCGGCGGCCCCGGCGTCCACGACCTCTTCCACGCCCTCCACATCACCGGCCGCATCCCCCATCACCAGTTCCTGGGCCGACTCCCGTACCCCGTGGAGTAGCAGCGTTTCTTGTATCTCTTCCCTTGCAATGGGTTGTGCACCGTGGGCAGTCCTGCTGCTGGAATTGGGCGTCGTGCGCATAGGAGAAGCAGCGCGGAGTTCCTTACCGTCTTTCCATACCGGCTGTCGAGGCCGCTGGCTGAGTGAGATCGGGCGGGACCTGCGCCAGCCCAACCCTGCCTTCCAGCGGTGATCAGCAAGCCGCGCCCTGCAGTATGCCGGGGTCAACTCCTGGCCATCTTTATTCCGGTGGGACTCTTTATGGAGAAGGAACTCGTCACACGCCTCTGGACGAGCGCAGCACGGGGCTGTGCCGACACTGACGCCCTTTTGCTCGGTGCCTCCGGAATATGCACTCAGCAAGGGCGCCCTTTCTGCCGTAACCGCGGAAAGGCGGTGTGACCGTGCTATCTGGAGCGCGTGGCGGCGTGGATGCCTTACTAGAGAGCCGGTCGACCGGCAGGGGCGAGAGCTACGAGCTGGCGGTACGTCTGTCTGCGCCCGCCGAGAGGTGGGGCTGGGAGTATGTGCTGCCTCCGGCACCGGTCCCTAGCCCGGAGGCGAACGGCTTCCCGGTGTGGCGGGAGCCCAGGCCGCCGGACACTGCAAGGCTGGAGGCCTGGCGGGCAAAAGGTGTAAGGCGTCTGCCGCGGGCGCTGGCGCTCACCGGCGCTGTCTGGCTGCTGGCCACGGTCGCGGTACCCGGGGCGGGCCTTGTAGTGCTCGTCGCAGGCGTATCGGTGTCCGTAGTACCGGTCGTGTTCCCGGTGTGGCGGATCAGGTCTGTCCAGGCACGGGCAGCGGTTGCGCGCAAGGAGGGGTATCGCCGCTTCGAGGAGGAGGTGCTGCGGTGGCGGGCGCGCGTGACGGCGCACAACGAGGCGGAACGTGCCCGGGTGGAAGCGGCGCTTCTGTGGCATCCCGTGGGGCTGTGGTCAGGGCCCAGCCGGGTGGACGTCTTCGGGGGGACGGCTGACGGATGGGCCAGCCTGCTGGCGACGTGGGGGACGTCTCTGCTGTCTCCGCGCCGGGGCCTGCTGGTGGTGGATCTCAGCGAGCAGGATGTCGCCAGTGGCCTTGCGGAACTGACCGCCGCCGTAGGTGATGCGGTGACACACATTGACCTGCCCGCACAGGCAGCCCGCCTGGACCTGCTGGGCGGCATGGGCGCGGACCAGGTGGCCGATGTGCTGGCACAGGCCGTCCACACCGCCCGCCGCCCGGAGAGCCGGGGGGACCTGCGCACGCTGGACGCGGAGCTGATCGAGGCGGTCGTCACCCGGCTGGCCCCCCCGCTGACGTTCCGGCGGCTGGTGGCGGGACTGGAAGTCCTGCAGCGCACCTACGACCCTGCCAACGAGCAAGGCCCGCTGCAGGCCTCGGAGGTGACCGCGCTATCGCTCCATGTGGACACTGTCGGTAGCACCGGGCAAGTTCAGGACGAACTGCGATTCCTGGCTGCCACGCTCAAACTGCTGGGCCGGGAGGAAAGCCTGGACACTCCTCCCACCGCTGCCGCATCCGGCGCGCTCGCCCGCCTGTGGCCGCCAACCGGCCTGACAGTGATCACCACCGCACACTCTCAGCACCGCCGCAAGGATCTCCTGGACCGGGTGGTGTTCCACCGCCTGCTGCACGACCTGCGCGCCCCCGGCCTCCCCGGCCAGCACGCAGCACTGGTGATCGCCGGTGCGGACAGGCTGGGCCTGGAAAACCTGGAGGCGCTGGCGCGGCAGTGCCGGCGCACCGGAGTACGCCTGGTGCTGATGCTGGAGCGGCTGCGCGGAGAACTGAAGGAACTGCTGGGCAGCTCGGACAGCGCGGCCGTGCTGATGCGGCTGGGCAACGCGCAGGACGCCGCAGCTGCCGCGGAGTTCATCGGCCGCGGCCACAAAATGGTCCTCAGCCAGGTCACCGCACAGACAGGCCGCACGTTTACCGCAGGTGCCGGCCACAGCATCGGCACCAGTGAGCAGACCGGTGCCACCACGGGTGTCAGCTTCCTCCGCAGCCGCGGCTGGACCTGGCCCTGGGACCGCAACCCGAGGCGATGGACCGTCTCCGACTCCCTGACGGCCTCCCGGGGCCACTCCTGGCAGGAGACGGCCAACCTCTCCCAGGCGGACTCCACCAGCCACAGCACCACGCAAGCCCGGGTCTACGAGTTCGAGGTGAAACCGACCACGATCCAGTCCCTGCCCCCCACCGCGTTCATCCTGGTAGAAAACCCGCCCGCAGGCCGGCGGACCATAGCCGGGGACTGCAATCCGGGAATCACGCTGCTGGACCGCGTCGCCCCCGCTCCGCACACGCACCAGGGAGCGTACCGGCGATGAACCTGCTGAACCGCTTCGCCTTTCACCACATCCTCTCCTCCCCGCACCATCCGAACCAGCCCGGTCAGAAGGACCCACTCGCGGGGCAGCTGTTCGCAGCACTGACCGCCGCACACACAGAGCTCACCCTCCAGGAAGCACCCGGAGCCGCCATCGCCGTGGCCTGGCACCGACCCGAGAGCGAGCAACACCTGCGGTTCCTGACCGGGGGCCACCCCTTCTTCCCCCCGGCCGGCAAGAGGGCACCAGGGACCCACCACCGCGTCCTCTACCCCCCCGGGGCACGCGGCGTCGCCCTCGAGCCCGGAGAGGTGTTGGAGACGCTGGCCCGCCTGCCGGTATGGCTGCGCTGCCTGGGCCACATCGACGCCCTGTGGACCGGGCGGCAGACCGAACGCGAGCTGCGGCGGGGCGGATTCGACGACTACGTGGCCCACCTGACCGGTCCCTTCGCCTGGCTGGTCATCGCCGAACCCCTTCCAGCCCAGGTACTGGAGCGGGAGATGCTCGCCCTGTCCACCGCGATCCCAAGGCTGCGGCAGCGGGAGAACTCCGAACCCGACCGCGTCGCCCTGGAACGCGCACAAGCCCGCTACCGGGAACTGAGCCGCTCACGCGCCACCGGCATGTGGAACGTGCACATCCTCGTCGGCGGCGCCGACGAACCGGGCACACGTACCGCAGCCGCCCTGCTGTGCGCAGCCAGCGACCTGGACAACCTCCCGTACACCCTCCGCCCCGACCGACACACCCTCCCTCTCGACCAGGCCGCCAGCACAGTCGGCACGAACCTCACCAGCGAGAACACATCAAGGGCGGTGGACGAGCTGCGCTCGCCCTTCCCCGCCAGCACAGAACTGCTGGCCGCCCTGGCCCGCCCACCCCGCCGCGAACTGCCCGGCATCCGGCTGATCGAACCACCCGCCTTCGACGTCACCCCCGAACGCGACGGCCCCATCCACCTCGGGGAGGTCCTGGACGATGCCGACCAGCCGACGGGCCCCTTGGGCGTTACCCTGGCCACCCTCAATCGCCACACCTTCGTCGCCGGAGCCACCGGAGCCGGCAAGAGCCAGACGGTGCGTCACCTCCTCGAAGAGCTCCACCACGCCGGTATCCCATGGCTGGTCATCGAACCGGCCAAGGCTGAATATGCCGCGATGGCTGGCCGCATCGGCGGGGAGCAGCTCACTGTCATCCGGCCCGGCGACCCCGACGCCCGCGCCGTCGGCCTCAACCCCCTCGAGCCCGAACCCGGCTTCCCTCTCCAGACCCATATCGACCTCGTCCGCGCCCTCTTCCTCGCCGCGTTCGAAGCCGACGAACCCTTCCCCCAGGTCCTCAGCCATGCCCTGACCCGCTGCTACACGGATTTCGGCTGGGACCCCGTACTCTCCGAATCCCGGCTGCCCGGCGTCACCCCCCGCTACCCCACGCTGGCCGACCTCCAGCGCACCGCCCTGAACGTTGTCGAAGGCATCGGCTACGGCAAGGAAATCAGCGACAACGTCCGCGGCTTCATCGACGTCCGCCTCAGCTCCCTACGCCTGGGCACCCCCGGCCGCTTCTTCGAAGGCGGTCACCCCCTCGACGTCGCTGACCTGCTCAACCACAACGTCGTCCTGGAGATCGAGGACGTCGGCAACGATCAGGACAAAGCGTTCTTCATCGGCACCATCCTCATCCGCCTCCACCAGCACCTACGCACCCGCCGCACCCAGACGGCCGGCTCGGTGCCTATGGGCCATGTCACGGTGGTAGAGGAAGCCCACCGGCTGCTGAAACGGGTCGAGCCCGGCTCCCCGGCCGCACACGCCGTCGAGCTGTTCACCGCGCTGCTGGCGGAGATCCGCGCCTACGGCGAAGGCATCATCGTCGCAGAACAGATCCCCGCAAAGATCGCCGACGAAGTCATCAAGAACACCGCCCTGAAGATCATCCACCGGCTGCCCGCCGCCGACGACCGCGAAGCGGTCGGCGCCACCATGAACCTCGACGAGCCCCAGTCACGCCACATCGTCTCTCTTCCCCCAGGCCGGGCCGTGATCTTCACCGACGGCATGGACCGGCCCATGCGCATCGCCGTCCCACTCGGGGAAGGGCACGAGGACCCTGGCCCTGGCACCGTCGCACCTGCAATTCTCAGGAGCCGGAGCGTTGCCTGCGGCCCACAATGCGGATCCCGTCCGTGCCTGCTGCGTGAGATCAACCGGGCGGAACTGCTGGCCGACGACCCCCGTCTAACCCTGTGGATCGAACTCCTCACCATCGCCCACCTCGTAGGCGAGCCCGCCCCACGCCCCGACAAGGCTTGGGTCATGGGCCTTACCGACCGAGCCGGGCGTCGCACGCTTGAATGCGCCCTCGCTCAACGTATCCAACAAGCCGTCGACAACCGATACACCGGCCTTACCCCCTACTACCAACCTGAGGCTCTCGCTCAGCATCTCAATACTTCTGCCCACGCCACCCTCGCCGGAGCCAGTACACCCTGCGACGGCACAGAAACTCACTGGCAAGCCGGAGTATATCGGTGGGCTGACGTCTTCCACGCTCTACAGAGTGCTGCGGATCCTGATGCGGGGCCCCACCCCGACACCGCCACCTGGCGCAAGCGCGGCTTGCATCTCTTCGGTGCCACCATCAGCCAACAGCTCGCCCACCTCAGCGACCGTCCTGACTCCTGGCTCCCCGACCACTCGACTATTACAGGCGGGGATCACCCTGCCTATGCTGCGGCGCTCGCCCGTCTCACCCATTCCCCCGAGACAGAAGACGGGTATTTGTCCGCCACGCGCTTCCTCAATCTTGGCACCACCTGGCCTCTCGTCGTCCTGGACCTGGCTCTGTCTGACCGGACATCTGATGAAACCTGACCATGCCGCATCGGCCGAAAAAGATTCATCCCCTGACCCGCTCCCCTCCGGGGACGATGCGAGCGCCGCACGTCATGCTACAGAGGGGGCAGCACCATTACCTGCTGCAGCTCGAAAATTCCGCGAGATTCGGCCTCTGCGCCGTGAGCAGGCATCAGTGGGACTAGTGAAAAACGGCATGCCCGACGTCGCGCAGCCAGCAGCCCCACAAGCCGAGAAGAGACAGGACAACCTCGCAGAGGCGACCCCTTCATCGCAGGCGTCCAAAGAAGCAGAAACACGCACGCCCCCGCCCAGCCCGGAAAGTGCGCAAAAGGTTGACCGAAATGAGACAATCGAGCTAGATCGCACAACGCCGTCTGGGCGACCAGACGTCGACGCCCTTCCGCGTGGAACTCCGACTGCAATACCTCCAGCCCAAGACGCAGGCGGAAAAAGAAATCTTAGGCGCGAGAATGAGGCAGCGATTATTCTCGCCAAGAAGGGGTACGACATCGAACAAAATCCTGCAGTGCCAGGAGGTAAAAAACCTGACTATCGCATAGAGGGGCGAATCTTCGATGGATACGCACCGTCAACCGATAAGCCTGCAGGGATCAGAAAAAAGATGAGGAAAAAGGTCGAGCGTGGGCAGGCCGACCGAATCGTGCTGTCCATGGTGGATTGCCCGGTTGAGCCTGACGTGATCCTGAGGGACTTGGAGCGGCATCCGCACAATCGACCAAAGGAGGTCATCATGATAAATGGCGATGGCGACATTTCTCGTCTCTGGCCAAGGTGATTCAGGAGGTCTTCCGTATGGCCATTGTCTATGATTACGAGATAGTGACAGCCTTGTCGCCGGTGTCCGTTGCTCGCATTTTCGCCGAGGCGGCTCAAGAGACTGGACTGTTCCACGCTTTTTGCACCCCAGAGCAATTACTCGAAGGGGAAGCCACGGTGCACGGCACGTGGGTCCGAGTGGGAGAATATGAGCGAGGAGGGCCGGATCCAATGCTTGCGGAGGTTCTCGTCGATGCAACTGTTTGGATCATCTTCAGGTTTCACAACCTGCGCGATAGGATCCAGCAGGCAAGTGACATGATCCGGCAAGTTTCCATCCTGTTGGATCGAATCGAGGGGGATGCGGCTCTACATCGTGATAGTGAGGACCTTCTGCTAGTGCGCCGACTAGGTCAGCTCATCGTCAGCGACGACGATGCACTCTGGCCTGGATACCGCTTGGACATACTCTCGCAGTCATATCGCCGTGCCCCACTTGTCTTTCCTGAGGAATGATCGGCCGGCCGGTGCCCACCAACCGCCATGGACAGCAAGGCATGGAAGGAATCCTGCGCCGATCCGCCATCGGGAAGATCACTACGATCGCCGATGGCGGCTACCTGGGCGTCGGCTTGGTCATCCCCTGCTACCGCAAGCGCAAGGACGAGGAACTGCCCGCCTGGAAAGAGGATCAGAACCCTCACACAGGAGTGTCCGGGCCCGTGTCGAGCACGTCTTCGTCCGCATGGAGAATAGGAGGATCCTCCGCGACTGCCGCCTCAAAGGCGATAGTGTCCACCACGCCATGCTCGGCATCGCCCGCCTCCACAACCTCAACCTTGTCGGATAGACGAACGCGCGGCGCGCCAGCGAGACACATCAAAGATCATTTACGGGACAGCCCTTACGACCTCGTGCATGGTTGGCGGTGAGGCGTCGAGCTCTTGATCGTTGATCATGGTTTGTGTGGTAGGGATCGCGACTTGCTCAGTGATCATCAGCGACCGGAGGATCACGGACATCTCAGAACCCCGTCGCACAACGCCCGGGTTCTGAGAGGACTTCTGTGAATGGCGACCTGGAGAAACGTGGCCGCTTTCCGGGGATGTCGAGAGCTCTCACAGATGGTCATTTGTGTGAACCACCCTGCGTCGCAGCGGCACCGCAGGCCCCAAGCCGCCGCACGACGGGCTCTTGTGGCGACCGGGCCGGGAGGGCGCCGACCTGCGCGGCGCCTCCCCTCTACGGCACCCGCCCGGGGCGGGTGGTGTCCGGGCGAGGGCGGTTCAGGGTTGGGGGTGTTCGGTTTCGAGCTTGTGGAGGTAGGTGGTGGCGGGTCCGGTTTCGGCGGCGCCGATGCGCTGGTAGATCGTGACCGCTTCGCGGAGGCTGGTGATGGCCTGCTGGTGGTGGCCGAGGGCGTGGTGGGCGCGGGCGGTGCCTTCGAGGGCGCGGGCTTCGTCGATGGGGCTGTTGACCTGGCGGGCGAGAGTGAGGGCCTGCTGGTAGGTGTCGAGGGCGGCGTGGCGCTGGTGGGTGGCGGTGTGGAGGTCGCCGGTGGCGTTGAGGGTTTCCGCCTCACCCTGCGGGTCGCCGACGTCGTGGAACAGGGCGCGGGAGCGGGCCAGGAGGTCAGCGGCCTGGGGGAAGTTTCCTTGCTGGGTGCTGGTCTGGCCCATCAGTTGCAGGGTGTTGGCCTGGCCGTGACGGCTGCCGAGGGCGGTGAAGAGGTCATAAGCCTGCTGGGCCAGCTGCCCTGCCCCCTCGTAGTCGCCCGTCGCCCGCCGCACCCGGCCCAGGTCGAGCAGGGCGTACGCCTGGCCTTGGCGATTGCCGAGGGTGGTGAAGAGGTCGTGGGCCTGCTGGGCCAGCAGCCCCGCCTCACCGTAATCCCCCGTCAGCCGCCGCACCTGGCCCAGGTCGAGCAGGGCGTACGCCTGGCCTTGGCGATTGCCGAGGGCGGTGTAGAGGTCATACGCCTGCTGGGCCAGCCGCGCCGCCTCACCGAAGTCACCCGCCCGCCGCCGCACCCAGCCCAGATCAGCCAGGGCGCCGGCTTCAACGTGACGGTCCCCCAGGGCTCGGGCGGTGTGGGCGGCGGTGTGGTGGAGGGTGGCGGCGTCGGTCCAGTGGCCGTCCTGGTCGAGGTGGGCGGCGAGGGCGTGGGCGAGAAGGAAGGCGTGGGGCCAGGCGCGTGCCGCGGCGTGGTGGGCGGCGGCCAGGAGGATGGTGTGCTCGTCCCGCATCCAGGTCTGGGCCTGGTCGCGGTCGGCGAGGTATGGGCGGCAGCGTGAGATGTGTAGAGGGGTGTGGGTGAGGTGGTGGTCGGCTTGCTGGGCGGTGTGGGTGTAGTAGTCGAGCAGGCGGGTGAGGGCCTGGTCGCGCTCGTGCGGGGGGTCATGGTGGGTGTGGATGTGGGCGTAGTGGCGCAGGAGGTCGTGGAGGCGGTAGCGGCGAGGTGCGGGTTCGTCGATGAGGTGGAGGGTGTGCAGTTCCCGCAGCCGGCGGCGCGCCAGGTCGTGGGGGATGTTGTCGAGGGCGGCGGTGGCATACGGGTCGGTGTCGGGTCCGGGGTGCAGTCCGAGGCGTCGGTAGAGGCGTTGCAGGTCGGGGCCGAGGTGGTGGTAGGAGAAGTCGAAGGCCGTGTTGACGGCGCGGTCGCCGGCTTCCAGTTCGCCCAACCGGTCTTGCGAGGCAGCGACTTCGTCGACGAACTCGGTGATGGTCCAGGCCGCTTGGACGGCGAGGCGTGCGGCCAGGATGGTGATGGCCAGTGGGAGGTGCCCGCACAGGTCGACGGCTTTGTCGATGGCGGGCTGGTCGCCGGGGGTGGGGGTGCGGCGGGACAGCCGCACGAACAGTTCCGCGGCCTGGTCGGGCGGCATTGGGGCGAGGGGGAGGGGGCGGGCGCCGTCGAGGTCGAGCAGGCGGCGTCGGCTGGTGATGATGACCAGGCACTCGCGGTTGGCGGGGATGAGGGGTTCGACCTGTGCGGCGGTGGCGGCGTCGTCCAGGACCAGCAGCATGCGCCGCCCGGCGAGCCGGTCGCGCCACATGCTCGCGCGTTCGTCGATGCTGTCGGGGATGTTGCGGGGATCGATGCCCAGGCTGCGCAGCAGCTCGGCCAGGACGGTGGCGGGCTGGGCGGGGGTGGTGGTGTGGGTGTTCAGGCGGACGAAGCGGTGCCCGTCTGGGTAGCGGTCGGTGAGCAGGTGGGCGGCTCTGGTGGCCAGTGCGGTTTTGCCGACGCCGGGCATGCCGTCGACGGTGTGGATGGTGATCAGCGGCGTCCGTCCCGCCTGGGCCGTTTCGACCAGGCGCTGGAGTTCGTCGTGGCGGCCGGTGAACTCCGCGATGTCCCTGGGGAGGTCGCTGCCCCGGGGGATGGGCGGCGGGGGCGCCGGTTGGTGGATGTGCTGGGTGTTGTGGCTTCCGCCGAGCTGGAAGGCGATGCCGCTGGAGCCGTGCACTTCTACCACCGGTCCGTCTCCCGCCGCGGCGGGAGGTGTGTCCAGCCGGTGGGGGGTGGTGTCGTCGTGCTCGTCGCCGGCCGGGTCCGGGTCGGCGGGGGACGCGGGCGTCACCGCTCGTCCCCGGCCGGCGGGGCAGGCGGAGGCTGGTGGATGTGCTGGGTGTTGTTGCTGCCGCCGAACTGGAACCCGACCCCGCTGGCCCCGTGCAGGCTGATCCGGTACTGGCCAGCCTCTTCACCGGGCGCGGGCGGCAGTTGCGGCCCCGCCTCCACACCTGCGGAGTTGCGGGTCGGGTCGCTGCCAGGAGCTGGGCCGGGCCCGTCCGGAGGGTGCGCGGTGCCGGGCGGCTGGCGCCGGGCGGTGCGGGCGGTGTGGAAGGCCCGCCACAGCCCGGTCAGGGTCTGCCCGGAGGCGAGGGCACGGTCGGCGGCCTCGGCGAATTCCCTGGAGGGGGCCTGGCGGCAGGCGACGATGTGGCTGATGTACGTCGGGGTGTAGCCCATCAGGCCGGCCAGCGCGTTACGGGTCAGTGCGCGCCCGGCGCGCAGCCGTTCCAGCTCGGCCGCGAACGCCTCAGCCGCCTGCCGTTCAGGGCTGGGTTCCCCGGCCGGCCGCGTGCCGGGCGGGCCCTGGGTCGGCGGACTGCCACCGGACGGCGGGGCGGTGGGCACGGCGGGGAGGTGCCCGTCCCGGCGGGCGGGTACGAGGGCGCCCTGGTCGTCTAAGCGGCCACTGCCTGCGCCGTCCACGTCCGCGTCCCCCTGCGTCACAGTTCCCCATCCACTCCCCAACCACGCGAACTCACCCGTCCACAGGGCTAGTTGGCCCCGCTGCGGGTCGCGCGGATTGGCATGGCCACGTTTACGCGGCGGCCGGGGGCGCGCGCAAGACGCGTACCGGGGTGAGCCGTTGCGGCGGGGGGGGCGGGGGGGGCCCCCCCCCCCCCCTCCCCCCCTCCCCCCCCCCCCCCCCGGGGAGAAAACACAATGACCGGCTTTTTCTTTTAAAAAAAAAAAAAATAAAACCAAAGCAATCGATACGTTATGGTTCGCAGTCCCGACAGCCAAGAGGGCTGCGCAGCAGGTCGGCCAGGACGGTGGCGGGCTGGACGGGGGTGGTGGTGTGGGTGTTGAGGCGGACGAAGCGGTGCCCGTCGGGGTAGCGGCCGGTGAGCAGGTGGGCGGCCCGGGTGGCGAGGGCGGTTTTGCCGACGCCGGGCATGCCTTCGACGGTGTGGATGGTGATCACCGGCGTCCGCCCGGCCTCCGCCGTTTCGATCAGGCGCTGGAGTTCGTCGTGGCGGCCGGTGAACTCCGCGATGTCCCTCGGCAGGTCGCTGCCCCGGGGGACGGGCGGCGGTGGCTGCGGCTGGTGGATGTGCTGGGTGTTGTGTTCACCGATCTGCACACCACTGGACGCGCGCAGATCAAACGCCCTGCCATCCCTCGCCGCTGCGGGCTCCTCCGGGGCCTTGGGCCGGCCCGGTGCGGGGTCGTTGGTCGCGTCGCCACCGCCGACCCGGACCGTACCCCGGCCCCGGCCGGGCCCCCGGGGACGGATCCGGTGGAGGAGGCCGCCGCCGTGTTCGTCCGGGAACTGGTGCGGCTGCGTACGGGGCGCAGGTGGTCGCGGCGCCAGACGGCGGCCCGCATGGGCCTCGACAAGTCCTACGTCTGCCACATCGAGAACCGCACCGAGAACCCCAGCGAGTCCTTCGCCTGCGCCGCGGACAAGGCCCTGGGCTCCGGCCACACCGTGACCGCGCTGTGGCGCGTCTACGACACCGCGCGTACCGCTGCCAGGGGGGCTCCGGCGCCGCTGCCGTCCGGTACCACGGACAGCCAGCCGGAACCGACGCTTCATCCGGTCGCCGCCGAATCTGGACGGCCGCCCGCTGGGCAGGTTGTCAGCGGCAGCTCCATCAGCGCGGGGATCGTTCAGATCCGGAGCGCGGGCGGGAGCGTACGGATCATCCACCACGGCACCACTGCGACTCCCGCTGTCCTGCCGCCCGCCCCGGCCGGTGGCGTACCGGTGGGCGCGGAGGAGGGCGGGGAGACGGTCCTGGGCTCGGCGGTGGCCGGGCCGGTCTACCAGATCACCGACGTCACCGGCGACATCGAGATCGAGCACGACCGGTGAACACCCCGGCCCAATCCAGCCCGATCCCCGCGTCGTCGGCGCCTCTCCCGCATCTCCCTCAGGCCCCCCTGGTCCTGGCCCTGGAGCGGCTGTCACCGCTGCCGCCTTTACGGGCCAGTGGGTGTCGGGGGCGACGGTGTTCGGTCCGGTGATTCAGGTTGCCGGTGTCGCCGGGAGTGTGGAGATCATGACCGGTCAGGCCTTCTACCGTGTCGACGCCTTCCTCCCGCCCAGCGCCCCGCCTGGGGTGGGGGCGGCGCGTGCGCAGCCAGCGCGGCTGCTCCAAGCCCGCTACGTGGTGATCCCTTTCACCGGCCGCGAAGCCGAACTCGCTCGTCTGACCGCCTGGCGTGACGGGCGGGAGGGGGTGTCGGTGCTGCTGGTCCACGGGCCCGGCGGGTAGGGCAAGATCCGCCTCGCCGCCCGTTTCGCGCACACATCCCAGGCGGCAGGGTGGGAGGTCGTGCAGGCCAGGCACCACAGCGACCCGGCTCCCGCCACTACCCTCACCCCGGACAGCCCTGGCGGCGGGCCGGAGGCGGGCGGCTCGGCGGCGGGGCTGCTGATGGTTGCCGACTACACCGAACGGTGGCCCGCCGACGACCTCGCGACACTCCTCGGACACGCCGGCAGGCAAGGCCGGCTCCAGCGAGAGATCGGGCCCAGCCGCTGGATCACCCGGCACACCGTCGCCGGACAGACGCCGAACAATGGCGCGAGCTGCCGCATCGTGAGGTTCGTGCGGTAGTAGAAAGCCACCAGCAGCACCCGCTCCGGCAGCGGCAGACACCACGGCCGGCCGATCCGGGGGCCGTCACCGCCCCGTTCACGCACCACCCTCACCAACCGCCGGAACTGCGGCTCCTGCAGCCCCGTGAACACCTCGGTGCACACCGGCTCAGCCCGTAAGACGCCACCCATACATCCGGAATGCCCAGGTCACACCCTTCTGCAACACGCTTTAGAACCCGAGCATCCGGGCCGGGTTACGATTCAAGCGACGCCGACAGTCGTTACCCCTCGGCCTGGCCTCCACCATGAGCTTGTCAGCTCACCGAGAGCCCGACATTGGAGATTTCCAGTCTGCGCTCGCCCAATCGGCAGGACCAGCGCCCATCTTCCGTCCGCCGCATGAGCAGGAGTAGAAGCCCCCTGAGTAGCGGCTGCCGTAGCCATGTCTCTGGAACCTCGTTCTCAGCGGTCCGGTCGGCCAGCCATGAACTGGGAATCGGCACGGTGCGGCTCATCAGTGCGACTACCTCGTCGGGACGCGGGTCGCCGGTCGCTTCCGTTGGCATTGGTTCCGTTTGGGCGGGATCCAGCCATCTACTGTCGTCGGCATGGACGTAGATGCAGATGGCGAGGCCAGTCTCGGCACCGGTCCAGTCGGCCAGCAGGTCGTCCGTGATGCCGGGGGGGGCGTTGGTCAGCGCCGCGAGGTCGCCGCCTACACGGAAGGGCTCGGGAATCGTCAGAGCCTCCGCCTGGACCCTTGCTGCGGTTTCGGGCTCCTCCTGGTGTGTGCTCGCGGGATGCACCGACTCGATGAGTGCTGGGACGTCTTCGGGCACCACGAGCCTCCCACCGGCCAGTCCGGTCAGCGCAGTGGTGGTTCGGTCGAGAAGCCCCTCATCATAGATCTGCTCCGGGCCATTCGAAGCGCCGTTCCGGGAGCCGCGGCTCAGCGGATCGAGAACCACTAGACGTGGATCGTCCGATCCTCCTGCCCACCCTGGCCTCGGGACACCCGGATACCGCTTGCTCAGGTCGGCTCGCCGGAGAAGGTGCGCCAAGGGGGCGAGGTCACTGACCACCAGGTCGAAGTCCAAGTCGAGTGAATGTTCGACGACCTGGGTTGTGACCAATACGGTCGGCCCTCGGCCGGCACTGCGATCGTCGTCGGTTGGTCTGCCGAGGGCTGCCTGGCAGGCTTCCGAGGTCCGACGCCGCTGGTCAGACGGCAGCCGGGGATGCAAGAGTCGCAGCCCGCCCCTTCGTGTCGCGAGCCGAGGGAAGGCGAACTCCAGGTCGCGGTAGGTGAGTTGTGCTTCGGAGACGGTGCTGCAGCAGACTAGTACACAGCCTCCCTCGTCAAGCACGGGTGCCACGAGGCCGCGGAGAGCCTCGCGACGGGAACCTTGCTTCGGACTCTGCTCAGGTGGCTCCTGGACGTCCCACGTCACACTCAAACGGTCGACGGTCAGATACCGCGACCGGCTGCGCCTCACCGCGTGCGCCACCATCTCGCCCGTCTCCGCATCGATGTAGAGCCACCCCCGATCCGGCGGCTTGACGCTCGTGCGGTCGGTGAAACCTGCCCCGCGTCGATAGGCATACGCCAGGGAGGAAGAGGCGCTCTGGGTGACGGTATCGGACAGCATCACGACCGGCGTCTGCAGTGCCCCGAGCCACTCCAGGAATCGGGCCAGCAGGCGGCGCAGCCACGGCTCGTACGCCTCAGCCACATCCAGGACGACCACCTTGTTCGCGGTACCGAGCATGCGCACGACGTTGTGCCGTCCAGCGATCACCGCCATGAGGAGCTGGTCCAGGGTGCCGATGCTCAAGGGCGCGAGCAACCCCCGATGGCGTCCACGCAGCCACCGGGCGGAGTCCGCCTCTACGCTGGGAACGTCGATCCCCGGCCATGGGCCGTCGGCCTCAACCAGCCCTGCCGGATCGACGGCCAAGTGTCTCAGCCGCACCGAAGGCCCCGTCCACGAGAGGTTATGCAGCAGGGTCAGCGGCTGCTCTCCTTTCACGGCGTCCCTGGCGAAGTGCTTGACCCGCCCATACATGGCGTCGGCCGTGGCCGTGGTCGGCATTGCGACGTGGAGCCCACCCGCGCCAGAGGTCCGGGCCAGGATCGATGCCGCGCGCAGAGCCGCGTCGGTCTTACCCTCTCCTGCCGGAGCGGTCACCAGAACCAGGCCCGGCCCCTTCGCGACGGCCGGCAGTCGCTCGTCCACATCGATCGACAGCCCGTTCACCGGGGCGAGCAGGCGGTCCTGATCCGCCTGTTCACGGAACACTACGGCGCCCAGCCCGGCCCGCTTCACCAGCGTCGGAGCCGTCGCCAGGGCGGTGTTCCAGTGTTGTTCCAGGTCCGCGTCAGTGCCCCACCAATCGGCTGCCGGCATCCTGGTCTCAACAATGTCGGAGCCGCTCGCGAGCCAGTTGGCCACCGTCACGAGCCCGGCGAGGATGGCTGCCATTGGAGCCGACAGGGCACGCTGCGGGATCTCTCGGGCCCCAGTGAGCTTCCACACTGCCGCGGTGTGTGCGCGGCGCTGGCCTTCCCATCCCTGCTGCCGCATGCCCGGATGGAGATCCGTCACCGCTCGGAGCTGTTTGTGGAGAATGGCCTTACCGAAGCGGCCGTGATGTCCCCCCACTAGTTGGGCGATCTGATGGCTTACGGAGAACCGGCGGACCCGGGCTCGGGGGTAGCCGAGTTCGTCCAGGATTTGGGCGAGTGCCCAGTGGGTCGCTGTGTCGTGCCGAAGGCCGGGCTCCGCTGGTTCGGGGTCGGCGTACCGAGGGTCCGTGGCGATGGACGTGAACGGCTCCGGCGCTCGGGACTGAAAGGCTGGCGTGACTTTCCCGATGTCGTGCAACCCGGCCCAGAAGCAGACGGCGCGTCGGCACCCTTCCTCCGACATCCCCAGCTCCGCTGCGAAGCGCGACCGTAGCCGAGTGCCCAGCATCTCGTCCCACAGGGCTCCGGCGACGGCGGCGGTGTCGAGGAGGTGACAGATCAGGGGGTACACCAGTCGCGAGGAGCTCACGTACTTAGCCCACATCCGGCTGTCGAGCCCTACTCCCGCCGACTCTGGGAACGGAAAGGAACTCTGCACGGGGGAACGGGCGACCGCCATCCGGTCGGGTTCGCTCCGTGCACCCACATCAACGAACTTCGTGTGCGGTGCCGGTCCATCGTCAGCGTTGCCGCTCGTCTGCTCCATGGCTGGTGACGACCCTGCGATGTGTTCTGGGCCCTTAGCGGCCGATGTCCTCAGCAGGGCGGTCTTCGCCGCAAGCCACTTCTGCTTCATCGTCACGACGTCACCCTCACCACCCGCCGCGTTCACAACTCGCAGAAACTCCTCGACCAGCTTCCAACTCGGCACAGACGAGCCCGAGAGCGCCCGGCTCAGAGACGAGGCACTAGTGCCCACGTCGTCGGCCAGCCTTCTGAGACTTCGCGATCCCACCCTCTTGTGAAGCTCCCGGAGCTCAGCGGCGAATTCACGGCGTGCGGAAGCAGCGTCGAGGAGTCCAGCCGGCAACTCGAAGACCGCCTCAGACAGGCCCGGCTCGCGACCCGTACCCCGATGTCCCTCCGATCCACTAGGCTCCATATCGGAAGACGCCAACTCGATCTGTGCCAGCACCGATTGCCGCCTAGCCAGCCACGATTCCACGTGGCCGCCCCACGCGGACACCAGCGCCTCGACGACCTCTACCGACGGAACACGGGTGCCGCTCATCGCCGCGTAAGCAGTTGACGGGGCGACGCCGCCTTCTCGAGCCGCGTACGCCAGCGACAGGCCTGAGGCATCTTGCAGTTCACGGAGCGCGCGGGCGAAAGCTGCCTCCGGGCCGGAGCGGTTGTCGATCGATCGAAAGCGGCGTCCCATGGCGATGTCTCCCAAGTTGTCAAGGCCCCTCGAGCCCAGCCGATTGTCTCCCGAGTGCGAAACATCGCCTTAGATAATCCCGAGAGGATGCAACACCATACTCTCCTTGAGATGGGCTATGCTGTCACCGCTCGTTGCCCTGACCGTGCGTCACCGGCGACGAGTCAGGCTGATGGTCCATAACTAGGACCGCAGGACTGCCCGGTCTGCCGACAAAGCAGGTCGTCGTTCCACCTCGCTGGGTTATGGGTGGGCTCCGCAGGCTGTGCTCCCTCACGGGCGCAGGCTGCAGGTCCACCGTTCCCTACGACGAGGAGGCGCCATGCCCGACCACGATCCACCTGCGGAGGAGCCTGAAGGCACAAGGCTGAAGCCCCCGAAGGAGGAGAAGGAGCAAGAACGGCGCCGTAGTGACAGGATCCGTCTGCTGGCAACGGCAGTGGACTCGGCCCGGTTGATCTGGGAGGTTTTCAAGGCGCTCTAAACCTGCCGAACCGGATGACTCGAAGGAGGCCACCTCCGAGCCATCCGGCTACTACGGAACAGCTGGGTCGTCCTCGCGTTGGCTGGTCAGTCAGAGGGCGGCCCGGCCATCCCCGATGTCATCGCGCACATCGAGGCTCTTCAATTTACAACCTCACCCCGCAGGTTATCTTCTTCGCCTGACGGTCTTGGGCATCGGCCGTGCGCACAGGGCACGAGGGGGTCGGTAGGGGCCGGCCGCTCTCATGAGCACAGAGCGGGAAACGACCTTGTCGAGCTAGATGACCGTCACGCCTCATCGTCGGGCGGGGGCGGTCGGCCGCGGCGCAGCAGCCCCAAGCGCACGTCCCTCGTGCTGCTGCACTGCAAGGGGTCGGGACTGTAAAACGAGTGGTGTATCCCGATCATGGAAGATGCACCTGTGACCAGCGAGAACACGTCCAAGAACGGTCCTGTCGAGGCGCCTGAGGCCAAGGCGTCGGTGGCGGTGGAGCAGGGGTTGATCGACCAACTCGTCGACCGCGCGCAGGCCGAGGGTCTGCAGTTGACCGGTGAGGGCGGGCTGCTCCAACAGCTGACGAAGCGGCTGCTGGAGTCCGCGCTTGATGGCGAGATGACCGACCACCTCGGCTACGACAAGCACGATCCGGCCGGCAGGAACAGCGGCAACAACCGCAACGGCACCCGCTCCAAGACCGTGC
This sequence comes from Streptomyces specialis, assembly GCF_001493375.1. Classification (GTDB taxonomy): domain Bacteria; phylum Actinomycetota; class Actinomycetes; order Streptomycetales; family Streptomycetaceae; genus Streptomyces; species Streptomyces specialis. The sequence continues at coordinate 145,272 of NZ_LN929838.1, read as the reverse complement.
CGACCGATGTCGGGCCGGTGGAGATATCCGTGCCCCGCGACCGGGAGGGCACCTTCGAGCCGAAGATCGTCCGTAAGCGGCAAAAGCGCCTGACCGGGGTGGACGAGATGGTGATCTCCCTGTCCGCGAAAGGGCTGACCACTGGGGAGGTCCAGGCCCACCTGGCCGAGGTCTACGGCGCGGAAGTGTCCCGCCAGACGATCTCCACGATCACCGACAAAGTCCTGGACGGCATGGCCGAATGGCAGAACCGCCCCCTCGACCCGTCTGCCCCGTGGTCTTCATCGACGCCATCCACGTGAAGATCCGGGTTCTGTCGACGGTCTTGTGATCCGGACGGACGAGCGGCGGTTCCCATCTGTTCGCGATCATGCATCGCGTGTTCTCGTGATGTGCTTGTGGAGCTGTTTCCGTACCTGTCCGCGTTGCTGTTCGACGAGGTCGAAAGGAGCGCGGGTGTTGTCGTGCTGAGGGCTCGTGTGCGAACTACGGCCGGGACCTGTCGGTGCGGCCGGAGCTCCGGGCGGGTGCACGGCCGCTACATCCGCAAGCTCCGCGACGTTGCCGTCGGTGGCTTGGGGGTTGTGATCGAGTTACAGGTACGGCGCTTCCGCTGTGAGAACTCCGCCTGCCCAGCGGTCACGTTCGTCGAGCAGGTCCCCGGGCTGACCGTGCCGCATGGCCGCTATACCCCGCTGCTGCGTGGCGTACTGACCCAGATCGGGCTGGCTCTGGCGGGCCGTGCGGGGGTGCGGATGGCCGCCGCCATCGGCGTCACAGTGGGGCGGGACACGCTGCTGCGGCTGGTGCGGGCCCTGCCCGACCCGCCGGCCAGGGTCGTGGAGGTGCTCGGCGTGGACGACTTCGCCTTCCGCAAGGGACGGCACTACGGCACGGTGCTGATCGACATGGCCTCCCACCGCCCCCTGCACCTGTTCGACGGCCGTGAGGGCGAGGACCTGGCCGCCTGGCTGAGGCAGCATCCCGAGGTGAAGGTGATCTGCCGGGACCGCTCGGGCGGCTACGGAGAAGGCGCACGGGGCGGGGCTCCCCAGGCCAAGCAGGTCGCCGACAGGTTCCATCTGTGGCGCAACCTCGGCCAGGCCGTGGAGAAGACGGTCAACGGCCGCCGCTCCTGCCTGGCCGAACCGACGCCCGAATCGTCCCCGGCCGAGGTGGAGGCGGAGCCGGCCGTGGTGCAGCCGCCGCGCGAGCTGAAGATCGTGAACCGGATGCGGCAGCAGCACGCCGCCGTCCATGAGCTGTGGGAGAAGGGCCTGTCGAAGGCGGCCATCGGCCGCAAGCTCGGCCTTCACCAGGCCACCGTCCGCAAGCTGGTCAACGCCCGCGCTGTCGACGAGGTCATCGCCAGGACACTCCAGCGCGCCCACGTTGTCGATCCCTACACCGGCTACCTGCACCGCCGGTGGAACGAGGGCATCAGAAACGCCACCCAGCTCTACCGAGAGATCAAGGAACTGGGCTATCCCGGCGGTGAGCTGGCCGTTCAGCGGCATCTGCGCCGCTACCGCACCGGGCGCGGACACGCACCCGCTCCGGGCCCCAAGCCCCCGTCGGTCCGGGAGGTCACCTCCTGGATCATGACCAACCCTGAGCACCTCCACGACAAGGACGCCGACAAGCTGCACCGCCTTCGGGAGCGCGACAGCGACCTGGATCGGCTCACTGGCCATGTCCGCACATTCGCCGCGATGTTGACCGGCCGCCATGGTGACCGCCTGGACGGCTGGATCACCACTGTCGAACAGGACGGCCTGGCTCCCTTGGCGTCCTTCGCCCGCAACCTCCGCCGCGACATCGACGCCGTCCGCAACGGCCTTACCCTGCCGCACAGCTCCGGCGCCGTCGAGGGCAACATCAATCGGCTCAAGATGATCAAACGCCAGATGTTCGGACGCGCCAGCCTCGATCTCCTTCGCAAACGCGTCCTGCTCACCCGGTGAACCCCACCGTCCGCATCACAAGATCCCCGACAGAACCAAGATCCGCGACGGCGCGGTCGCCAACCGGCCCGTCTACGTGGCCCTGGCGGTCACGAGCGAGGGCACCCGCGAGATCCTGGGGCTATGGGCCGGCGACGGCAGTGAAGGTGCCAAGCACTGGTTGCACATCCTGACCGAGCTGAAGAACCGCGGCGTCGCGGACGTGCTCATGCTCGTCTGCGACGGCCTGAAAGGCCTGCCGGATGCGGTCGGCACCGTCTGGCCGGCCACCCTCGTCCAGACATGCGTGGTCCACCTCCTGCGGGCCTCCTTCCGCTACGCGGCCCGCCAGGACTGGGACAAGATGGCCAAAGCGTTGAAGCCGGTCTACACCGCCCCCACCGAGGACGCCGCCCTGGAACGGTTCACCGAGTTCGCCGACACATGGGGCGGCAAGTACCCGGCAGTCGTCAGGCTGTGGGAGAACGCCTGGGAAGAGTTCACCCCCTTCCTGCGGTTCGACACCGAGATCCGCCGCATCGTCTGCACCACCAACGCGATCGAGTCGGTCAACGCCCGCATCCGGCGGGCTGTGAAGGCTCGTGGCCACTTCCCGAATGAGCAGGCCGCGCTGAAGTGCGTCTACATGGCGATCATGTCCCTGGATCCCACCGGCACCGGCCGCAAACGCTGGACCAGCCGCTGGAAGACCGCTCTGAACGCCTTCGACATCACCTTCGACGGCCGACTCTCAGCAGCCCTCCACTAACCCAACCAACCCAGTAACCCAACCAACCCAGATACACCACTCATTGGGCTCTGTTCCGTAGTCGGTGGTGACGGTAGGTACTTGTCATCGGAGCAGGATGCGGTGGCGTAGGAGGTCGAATCCTGCTCGGCCGTGCATCTGCCGCATGATCTTCTTGGTGCGGGTGTTGACGCCTTCGGTGCGGCCGTTGCTCCACGGAAGGGTCAGGCTGGCGTTCACCGCGGCGCGGTCGAGTTCGAGACCGTTGCAGAAGCTGTGCAGGTGGGGCAGGTCGGAGGCGCGGGCCGTGGTGATCCACTGGGTGAGCTTGTTGTCGTTGGCCTGGGCCGGGGTCAGGAGCGCGGCGAACTCGCCGGTGAGTCGGGTGAGTGCGGTCATCTCCGGGCAGGCTGTGGTGAGGAGGCCGAGCAGGGCGGTGTCCTTGGTCCACAGGTGCTCGGGGCGGGTGAGCAGGTGCCGGGCGAGGCGGCGGGGGGTTGTCACTGGGCGGTCGCCTTCGGCGCGGCCCTGGTTGAGGTAGCGGACCAGCAGGTTGGCACTGCCGGTGTAGCCCCGTTCTCTGATCTCGTGCAGGAGGTGGGTGACGGGGACGGCCGGGTTCTCGGACCGGCGTCGGCGCAGGTGGTCGCGGTAGGGGTCGACCAGAGTGGGCCGGTAGCGGGGGGCGATGCGATCGGCGGGCGGTTCGGGGATGCGGGCGTAGCGCTTGACGGTGTTCAGGGCGAGGTTCAGGCGGCGGGAGCAGTCCAGCAGGCCGACGCCGGAGTCGAGGAGGGTGTGGACTTTGTGCCAGCGCTCGCGGGTGGTCTGCTCGCGGATGCCGCCGGGCCGGGGCGGGTTGACGGTGGCCCAGCACGGGGCGTGGGCGCGGACCTCGGCCAGGACCTTGTCGCACAGGTTGCGCCACAGATGCCAGCGGTCGCTGACCTGCACTGCGTCGGGCAGTGCCCGGCGGATCGCCTCGGCATAGGTGGCCGAGCCGTCCCGGCACACGACCTCGATCCCTCGCTTCCCCCGCAGCCAGGTCTCCAAGGTGGCCGCCTCGCGGTCGGGCAGAACCTCGATGCGTTCCCCGGTCTCGGCGTCGATGATGATCGTGGCGTAGCGGTGGCGGCGGCGCAGGGCGAAGTCGTCGACCCCGATCACCCGTGGGATCCGCACCGTCGGTACGGGGATGCGGCGCAGGATGCGCAGGGCGGTGGCATAGGAGACGGGCACGGCCAGCGTCCGGGTGAGCCGGGCAGCCGCCCGGCCGCATAACTCCTTGACCACCCCCGAGACCTGGCTGCTCAGACGCGTGGTGCGACGCTGAAGGCGCTCCAGCAGCCCAGGGACTTGCTCGCGGAAGGTCTGCCGCCGACAGTCCAGGACTGGGCAGACCAGACGTCGCACCTGGACGTTGACCACGACGAGGCGGCCATCCACCGGCACATCCGCGACGGTCCGGCCGTGATACCCGTGCACCTTCCCCGTCGGGACCCCGCATATCGGGCAGGGAACGGGGACATCCTGGGTCCGGGCCAGGACCCGGATCACCTCACCGTCGTCCGCCACATCATCGATGACCAGCGCCGAGAGCCCTGAAAACACCGTGGCCACAAGGGAGTTGACATCTCGCACATGACGTCAACGACGCCCGTCGCCTACCGTCACCACCGACTACGGAACAGAGCCACTCATTGGACAGACCCTTTCACTTGGTGAGTCGGCGGTAGTTGATCAGTGTGGTGGCGAGTGCGGTGAAGGCAAGGAAGTGTTCCGCTTTGCGTTCGTAGCGGCGGTGGAGCCGACGGCAGCCGGCGAGCCAGGACATCGTGCGCTCGATCACCCAGCGGTGGCGGCCCAAGCGCCGTGAGGTCTCTTTGCCGCGACGCGCGATACGGGGTGTGATACCTCGTTCGCGCAGCCATCGGCGCAGGTGGGGTAGTCGTAGCCCTTGTCCGCATGCAGTTTGTCCGGCCGGCGTCTGCGTGGCCCGCGCCGGCTGCGGACCGGCGGTATCGACGCGACGAGCGGCCGCAGGGCGAGGCTGTCGTGCGTGTTGGCTGCGGAAATACCGACCGCGACCGGCAGGCCCGACCGGTCGGTGACGAGGTGGATTTTCGATCCGTTCTTGCCACGGTCGGTCGGATTCGGTCCGGTCAGGGGCCCCGTTTGGAAGGCCCTGACGCTCACCGAGTCGATGGCGAAGCGCGACCAGTCCAGCTTACGGCGGGAGCCGAGCTCGTCCAGGACGACCCGGTGCAGGCGGGCCCAGACCCGGTCCGCGCTCCAGCGCGCGAAGCGACGGTAGACGGTCGGCCATGCCGGCCCGAACACCGGCGGGACCTGCCGTCACGTGCAGCCCGACGTCGCCACGAACACGATCGCGGCCAGACACTCACGGTCCCCGGGGCGCGCCGACGTCCGCCTCCTTGCGGGCGTATCACCACCGTCTCGGGTACCACCCGACGGAACAACTCCCACAACTCATCCGGCACCAGCCGCTCGACAAGACTCGCCATGCCCAGCACAACGACCCATCCCACAAAGGAAACGACGTCTAAGACCGTGTCCTACGTGGTGAGTCGGCCGTTGCTCGGGCATGGGGAGTTCGCGGTGGGGCTGGATCGTTCCGGACGGCCTGTGGGAGATCGCGCGGCCGTTGCTGCCGCCGTCGCGGGTGCGTCCGCAGGGCGGCGGGACGCAGAACAGCCCTGATGAGGCGGTGTTCGCGGCCATCGTCTACGTGCTGACCAGTGGGTGCGCCTGGCGGCATCTGCCGCCCTGTTTCGGGATATCGAAGTCGACCGCCCACCGCCGGTTCCTGATCTGGTCCCGGGCCGGGGTGTGGGGCTGGCTGCACCGGGCCGTGCTCGACGAACTCGCCGCCAGAGGTCTTCTCGACCTGTCCCGGATCATCCTCGACACAGCCCACGTGCGGGCCAAAAAGGGGGCGAACACACAGGTCCGAGCCCCGTGGACCGGGGTAGACCCGGTTCCAAGCTGCATGTCCTGTCCGACCGCACCGGACTGCCTGTCGTGGTCGCTGTCTCAGGTGGCAACGTCCACGACAGCGAGGGCCTGAAGCCGATGCTGGCTGGTCTCCAATCGAGACACGACCCCGAACGCGGCCGGCACTACCGCCCCGGCAAGATCCACGCCGACAAAGCCTACGACCGCGCCGACCTGCGCAGATGGATGCGAGGCAAACGTCTGGCGGTCCGTATCGCCCGCAAGGGAGTGGAGTCCAGCCAGAGGTTGGGCCGCCATAGGTGGGTAATCGAACGGACCATGTCCTGGCTGTCCGGCTACCGCCGCCTCTCGCCCCGCTACGAACGCAACCCCCGCAACTACCTGGCCTTTCTCGGACTCGCCGCCGCCCTGTGCTGCTACAAACGCCTCCGCCGACTCACCACCTGGTACCTGTCGGGTCGAGTGCCCGTCCGCACGAGACGGCGAGGCCAGATGCCGGACGAGCTGTCGGGCGACCACGCACGCTTCACAGGGGGGCGCTGATATCGCCCTTCCGCGTCCCCAGCAGGAATGCGCCCCACCCGGCATGGACGACCTTCATCACTGCGCCATTCCGGTGAACGGTGTCGCGCACGTATGCCACACCCGGCGCGAACCGGACCTCGGCACACTCCTTTTGACTGGCGCTGAAGCTGCTCTTGAACCAGTCGCCTGCTGCGGCTCGCATTATCGCCTGCCTCCCTTCCCAGCCTGGCACCTGTTGTGTGCTGGCCGGTGACCTCAGTACACCGAGGAAGAGAACCTGTGGTCAAGCAGGGCGTCGGCCTTCCGGATAGGCATATCCCGACCCGCGGCGGGCCCCTGACCCGCGACGCGCTGGGTCGGCCTGAATGGGCTATACCCCGACCTTAGAGACAGCTCGCGTTGGAGTGCGGGCAGTGCCGTAGCGGCTGCTGTGCACGCAGAGTGCGCTGCCGAGAGGGCGTTGTCGATGGTGCGCGTTATGGCGGCCGCGGTCCTCAGCGATGGCGAAGTCGGCAGACCTGATCGGGAGCCTTCGTCGCGGTTTGGTCACTCTGAGCCGGGAGATTGTTCGGCGGTGGAGAATGCTGCCGACATGAGTGATCTAACTGCCGCGCACCGCGGGTATGAGTATCAGGACTTGATGGAGGCAGGCCGCGTCGTCGACCTGCTGCTCGGTGGGATCGCCAGGGTCCATGTCGACGAGAAGCTGGTGACGGACGACCGCTTCGACGACCTCACGGTGATCAACGCGGACGGATCCCGTGAGCGGACGCAGTTCAAGCACTCGGACGAGGAAGACCCCCTCGGCTACACCACGTTCACGACCGACGACCGCGGACTGGGACTGGACCGCCTCGTGGCGGCTGCCGTCGCTGACCGGGACGGACCCGGTGCGGGCGCCACCGCCCACGGGTTGCGCATCGTGATGCGCAACGTTCCTCCGGACGACGATGCACTGAACGCTGTGATGGTGCCCGCCCGCTCCTCCGACGCGACGTTCCTGCCGGGGATGAACACCACACTCCTGCGGTTCGACGCGGAAGCGCTCTGGCGAGGGTTCGACCTGCCTGCGCGGGGCCGACGCAAGGCGGGCAACGTCTTCGGGTTCCTGACCAGTGGTGACAAGGCCGTGTTCAAGCAGGATCTGGAATGGCTGTGCGAGCACCTGGTAGTGGAGGTCGGAGCACCGGCCATGACGACAGACCTCCTGCAGCCAGGGCCGGCCGAACAGCTTCTCCTTCAACGGGTACGCGGCGAGCTCGGCGCGGGGATCTACCCCAACGAAGGACGCTCACCAGTGGACGTCGCCGAGGCGCTGATCCGCACGGTCCGCTCCGCCCGGCAGCGCGGCACCGAGGTGACACCCCGCGAGCTATTGCGCCAGGCCCAGTTGCGCAGCGACCTTGGCGCCGTCGTGCGCGCGAGCCCTGTCGACCGCGCCCTGGAAGTGGCCCGGCCCGCCACGGTCGGCGTCCTGGCGGAAGCGGCTGTGATGGCGGCAGCCGACGGGGGAGTTCTGCTGGTCACGGGCCCTCCGGGACAGGGCAAGTCCTGGGCGTGCCAGCAGCTTGTCGACCAGCTCACCGGTGACGGGTGGCTGGTCGCCGAGCACTACTGTTACCTCGGCGACGCCGACGGCGACCAGCTATCCCGGGTGGTCACCGAAACGGTCTTCGGTAGCCTGCTGGGTCGGCTGGCAGAGTCGGACCCCGACCTCGTCCAGGAGCAGCGCCCGCGTTTCGCCGCCGACGCGCAAGCGCTGACCACGGCGGTGGAGTCCGCCCTGCGCAAGGACCCCACCCGGCGCGTGGCGCTCGTCGTGGACGGACTGGACCACGTCACCCGCGTACAAGGAGGAAGGACCAGGAGGGCCGATCCCTCCCTGGCCCTCGCCGCAGTCCTCGGCTCGCTATCCCTTCCGCCCGGCAGCGTCCTCATCGTCCTCAGCCAGCCCGGAAACCACCTCGCTCCCCTCCAGGACACTGGGGCGGCTTCCGTCGCCGTGCCGCCGCTGACCGCGCACGAATGCCGCGCCGTCGCGCAGCGACTCAAACTCGTCCCGACGGCGGATGACGACCGCACCGAAGCCCTCCTGACCGACGACCGCGACGTGACCGACTTCCTGGACGGGCTACAGGAACGCTCGGGCGGCAACGCCCTGTACGCGACGTACCTCTGCCGCGAGGTCGCCCTCCGGCCGGAGACGATCACGAAAGCCGCGGCAGTGGTGCGGGCGCTCCCCGCCTACCAGGGATCGTTGGAGGACTACTACAACCACCTCTACGTCACCCTCGGCGCGGAAGCCTACGTCGTCGCGGACATCATCGCCCTGCTCGGCATGTCCGTCACCCGTGAGGAGCTCGGGCAGATCATCCCGGAGCGGGCGCACAGGATCGACGACGCGCTGAAGGTGCTCGCCCCGGTGCTCTCCGGAACGGCCGGCCCCGGCGAAATCCGCGTCTACCACGAGTCGTTCGCCCGCTACCTGCGCCTGGGCTACGACAACGACCCCGGTGCCCTGGAATCGACGCTGGCACTGATCGCCACCTGGCTGACCGGGAAAGGACTGTTCGACGACCCGCGGGCCTTCCGCCGCCTCCTGCAGATCCTCGCCGAAGCGGGACGCGACACGGAGGTGCTCGACCACATCGGCCGGGACTTCGTCACCCGCGCCGTCTCCACCGCCCACCCGGCCTCGGCTATCAGGGACAACCTGGCCACCGGCCTGCGCTGCGCCGCCAGGACGGCGAACTGGCCCCTCGTCGCGCGCTGCGTCGAACTCGCCAGGGCCGCGCAGACGTACGAGTTCGAGCGTTTCGACTCGGAACTAGTGGAATTCGCCGACGTGCCGATCGCCCTGATGGGGGCTCAGACACTGGCAGACCGGCTCCTGCACGATGGCCGGACCGTCATGCCCGCCCGGGCAGGTCTGCAGATGTGCGCCGTCCTGGACGCGGCAGGCGCCGTGGCACCCTGGCACGCGTACATGACGGCACACGACCACGAGGCCGAATCGGACGACACCTCCTACGGGGCGGAGTCCGACCGGGCCGTGGAACGGGCATACCTGCGCGGCCGGCTGCGCCTGTCGGCGACCGATCAGGGGACAGGTGAGGAGCCGCGCGAGGACGGGTCCGGCCGGCCCGTGTCGCTGGACCGCATAGCCGAGTGGCTCGAGGAACGGGGTGACCAGGCCGCGGCCGACGCGGTCGTCAAGACGCTCCTCGACACCGTCGGAATCGAGGCCGTCACCGACCTGGTGCCGTGCCTTGCAGCGGGTGGGCCGGTATGCCTCGCACTCGCCGAGCAGATCGCCACGGGTGCGGTGCCCGGTGAGGTGGGCAGCGCTGCGGACTGGGCGCAGAAGGCTGCCGACCTGGGATACCTGTCAGGAACGGTGCACCGGCTGCTCGCGCTGGGGGTCGCCGCCGCCGACCTCGCCGCAGGCCTTGCGGCAGAAGAGACTTCGACGGCCCGCGACACCCTGTTCTCCCTGACCTATGACGTACAGAACGAACAGGTCCGGTGGAGCCCCGTGCCCGTGGCCAGGTGGCTCGACGCGCTGGCGGTCACGGCACGCACCGACCCCATCGCCCTGGACGCGGCACTGGCTCTCGTCCAGGGGCCCGGCTGGTACCCCTGCTGGCTGCGGTTCGCGATCGCCCTCGCACGCGCCGAAGCCGCCGCAGCACCCACCCGGTCCGGTCTGGCCATCGAAGCCCTCGGACTCCTGACCGCAGACCTCAGCCCCTTCACCGGCAAACCCCGCGCCTGCGACCTCTACCCGATCCATCCGCTCATCGAGGAGTCGGTGCGCCGGGCGGCCACCCTCGTGTCCGACCAGGACTGGCCGCAGGCGTGGAAGACCCTCATCCACGTCAGCCGGGAAATCAGCGTCAGCGTGCGCGGCGAGATGGGCGGACCGCTGCCGGCCGACACGCTCCTGACGATCGCCGTCGAGCACACCACGCCCGCACGGCGGACTAGCGTCGACGAAGCAGTCCGCAACGAGTTCCTCCAGCAGGCCGGCGGACGCTTCTACAGCGACCTCGCCCGCTCTCTCCTCATCCACGCGCGCCTCGCCCTCACCGCCGACGACCTCGCCGAGGCCCAGGAGCACTGGCTGGCGGCCTGCCGCTTCCTGGTTGCCTACGGCTGGCGCAAGGACATCACCGTCTATGAGGTCCTGGATCCGCTGCCCGCCCTGGTCGCCGCGGACCCGGCCCGCGGGCGGGCGCGGGTGGCGCGCATCCAGCCAATGTGCGAACGCCTGGTCCTTCACACCGACGGCAAGGAGACCAACGCAGCCCGCCCGCGGTGGTGGAACGTCCTGGCCGGCGCCGACCCCGCGGCCCTCGCCGATCTCGCAGCCACCGGGCTGCTCAGCGACTGCAACGGTCCGAACCCCACTCTCCACGGCGCCCGAGAGGACCTTTGGCGCGCATGGAACGACACCGCCGACCCGGTCGTGGCAACCGCCCTGCGCATCACTCTGGACACCCCGCTCCTCCATGCCGACGCCGCACTTCTGGACCGGCTCGCCCAGACAATCGGCCCCTCCACGCCCGACGGCGTTCCACAACTGCTGCGCATCGCCCTGAGCAGGGCCGACGAGCGACAAGCGAACCCCGACGCCTCCAGCGACCAGGCCACGCCGACCGACGCACAGCTAGTCGCGGAACTCAACGCCGTCGCCGAACGCATCGGCGCGCCGCAGCTCATGCTCCTGCCCGAACCACTGGCCACCGACAGGTCCCGGAACGGCCGCAGCGTGCCCGTCCCCGCGCCTGTCTCTTATCCTGTCTCTCATGCCTCTTATCCACTCCCTCCCCCTCCCTCGCGGCTCGCAGTATTATTAACAAAAAAAAGAAGTATTGGAGGGAAGCGGCACCCAAGGAGATCTACACTATCCTCTTCGTCGGCAGCGTCAGAAGTGTAGAAGAGACAGATCCAGGTACTGCGCGCATGGCACCTGAGCCCGTACGAGACCGACACACCACAACACACCCTCGAACAGATGACAGACCTCGTCGGCGACAGCCTGCTCAACCTCGCCACCCGAGGACAGACCGACGACGCCGCACAACTCCTGCGTGCCATCGCCGGCCCCTTCGACTTCCGCGACGGCCCACTCCTGCTGCGCCGGCTCGCGGTCAAGCTCCACCAGAACGGCCACGACGCTCTCGCCGCCGAAGCCTACGCACTGACCTGGGTACGCACCCGCGGACAAGGCGGATGGCTGAACTTCGGAGGCGAGACAGCCCTTGACGCCCTTCGCGCGGCCTCCCAACTCGACCCCACCCTCACCCACCGCGTCATCACCGAAGAAGCGGAAGCAGTGGTGAGTACCGGCCGGTACGGGACCCACGGCATCACCCAGGCACTGATCTTCGCCTTCGCCCACCAAGCCCTCGCCCTGCCCCCGAACGACTCCCTCGACCTGGCCTTCGCGCTCTGGGACGAAGCCGCAGAGGTCATCGAGAACAGAGCACCCCGCGTCCACGACAGCGACGACCCCCAGCACCCCTACCGCGCCCCCGACAACGACAACGGCACCCCCGCACCCGGCGACCTCGACCACGCCTTCCCGACCGCGGCCCTGGCCGCGCTCGCATATGCCGACCGGGAAGGCAAACGCCGCGCGATGGCCGCCACGCGCTCCCTGATCACACTTCGCCCCGAAGCCACGGCACCCGCCATTGCCCTTGCGCTGGAGCAACTCTCCGATCCGGCGACCCTGATGTGGCTGCTGTGCCTCCTCCAAGAACAGGGACCCGCAGCCCAACCCGTCGTGGACCACTGCCAGCACGCACTCGAAGCACTGGCCCGAGGACCACTGCTCACCGTCCGCGCCCTCGCCCGCCGACTGCTCACCGATGCGGCCGACGTGCCCATGGGGCCCTCCGACCCGGCCGCACTTACCCCGCCGAGCCGCCTGTGGACCTCCGCTGCACAGGAGGACAGCCGGAAAGACCACGTCGTGAAGGGGATGGTCGCAGAAGTGGCCCGCGCGCGGCTGAACGAAGCCGAGAAGCTGCAGCCCGGGCTGATCCGAGCGGTCCTCGCCAAGGTCCGCCGCCAAGTCGACACCGAGCGCACCATCGAGAGGAACAAGACCCAGCTTCGCGCCAACCGCAGTGCCGACGAGGACGAGCTGCCGGACGCCTACCTCGCCATCGACGAGACCATCGAAGAGGCGATCCAGACGGTGGCAGCGGGCAGCCGCGCGCACAGGCTTTCGCAGGGCCTGGGCGCGAGCGACCCGGCCCTCTGGGAGGAACAGCTGGCCGCCGTGCTGACAGACCACCCCCGTATCCCGCTGGCCTTCGAAGAAGCACGCTGGCCGCGCCCCGACCTCCGGCTGCCACCCGGCCCCGACGACCCGTCCGACCAGGACACCCCGGCGGCCGGAACAACCGCCGAGACCACCTCCACACGCCCACTGGCACAAGCCGCCGCCCTCACCGGACAGACCCTCCCAGGCTGGCGCATCCTCGCTTCCGTCGAGGAACGCAAGTTCCTGTCACCGAGCACCAGGACGACCGGCCTGACCGTCGTGACCTTCTCAGGCCCGGAAGTGACGGACACCGGAAACCAGCAAGGCAGCACTGCCCCCTTCTTGCACGGGGACCTTGAGGAGTGGAACCGACCATTGAGGCAGTACTCCGCCGCTGACACCCCGCCGGGAACCCCGCTCCTCGGCCTCGACCGCGCCATGACCGCCGCCGCAGACGCCGCCCAAGGCCTGGGCCTGCCAAGCTTCGCGCTAACACCCACCCCATGGCTGCGTGCCGCACTGCGCCTGAAGCCCGGACCCCCGCTGACATTGGACGACGACCGCGGTCCGGCCCTGCGGCTCATCTGCTGGCGCACCGAGTACGAGCGGAGCGCCTACCACCTGCCGTGGCCACGGACGACCGGCTGCGCCGTGGTGATCCGCCCCGACTTGCTAGACATCCTATCCGAACGGGTATCCACACCGATCATCATCCAGGACATCGTCATGCGGCTGAAATCTGAGTGCAGAAAAGCAGTAAGACACCATGGTCGGAAAGAACAGCACCCGGTACCAGGTAACGAGTCCGACCCGTTCGACGCCGGGGCCCGCACACTACGTGTGCGGGCCCCGGCGTCAGGTGTGCTCGGATCAGGCGGCGGGCTCGCCCTGGAATCTGGCGGAAGAAGAGAGGAGCAGCGAAGAGCAGGTCCACCTCCGCCTCGGACGGCGGAATCCGCGGCGTCCCGTACTCGCTCCTCGCCGGGCGGTTGAACTCATCGATCGGCTGCACCAGCACGTGGCCGGTCAGCGCGTGGACGTCACCCCGGTAGCGGACGATGAGGAAGTCGTAGAACTGCGAGAGTGTCCACGCCTTGCGCTGGTCGGCCAGGAACCGATCCGCGTCCTCCGGGCCGGCCGTCCACACCGGACCGCCCAGCAAGCGTACGAACTCGAAGATCGCCCGCCGGTCGTCGGCGATCGAGCCGTCACTGATCCTGGCGCCCAGCCCGGCCAGCAGGAACTGGTCAACCAGCTCCTGCTCGAAGTCCTCGTACTCCTGCGCTGTCTCCAGCTGCTGGGGCGCCCCGATCGACCGGACGACCACGAGCGTCACCGAGCCCTCAACTCACTGCCAAGATGCCTGCATCAACGCGACCTCGCCCTCCAGGGCGGCGCGGACGAGACCAGCGCGATCTAAAACTGACGATCATCGTTGACACCTGGGTCTCCGATCACTACGGAGATCCGCATGTCGAAGCCCAACCCCGCTCGATCGTGAGGCCAAGCGGCGCCTGGCCGTCATACGCTACATCGAAGAGGTCACCGGAAACGTCGCCCAGACCTGCCGCTACTACGCCATCAGCCGCCAGGCGTACTACATCTGGTACCGCCGCTACCAGGCGGAGGGCGTCGAGGGCCTGTGAACCCGATCTAAGGCACCCAAGACCTTCCCGAACGCCACCCCGACCCGGCAGATAGTCGGCCGACTCGGCGGGCACCATCCAGTGTTCAGCCAGGTGCTGCGGCGCAAGAGTCGCCCGCACGACAACGGGATCTGCGGCGTCGACCTGGCCCACCACCGCTGCCGCGAACGAGCAGGGCGTTCATCATCGCGTTGCCGTCCGGCTGTAGCGGTTCCGTAGCGGGCGGCGCAGGACCTTTCCGCATGATGTCACGCGGAGCGCACGGTTCGTGGCATGTCCAGGCCACCACATGCGACCTCATGGGGGCACGGCTCGCAGCGCACTCGGGATTACTGATTGAATCCACCTGACAGCGGTAGGTCCCGGGGTGGGAGGCAGGTTATGTCTGGGGATCGCGATGTCATGATTGAGCTGTCCCGTGACGGGGCGCGTTACCGGGTTGTGGTGCGGTCACCGGCCGGGGAGTTCACGAGTCACAGTGACTTGGATCCGGCACGGATCACCACCGAGCTGGGTGCGGTGCAGGCCAATGTGCTGGCCTCCAGTGCCCGGGTCAGGGCGGTGCGGCCGGTGATGTCGGCCCTGGAAGGCCCGCTGCGGCGGCTGGGCAGCACGTTGTTCGAGGCGGTGCTGGAGGGTCAGGCGGGCGCACTGTTCACGGCCAGCCGTAACGAGGTGGAGCGCCGGGGAGAAGTCTGCCGCATCGTGCTGAGGCTGCCAGCCGAGTTGGCGGTGTTGCCCTGGGAGCTTCTCTATGACGTTCACCGTGGAGAGTACGTGTGTCGGCGAAGCGCCCTCGTGCGTTACGTCGACACGCCGGAGACGGTACGGCGGCTTCAGGTGGACGGCCCCTTGCGCATCCTGGGCATGACCGCGTTGCCGGGCAACCTTGCCGCCCTTGACGCCGACGCTGAGCGCGATCAACTGACCGAGGCCCTCGCCCCCCTTCAGCATCTGGGACTGGTCGAGCTGGAATGGGTCCAGGGCCAGCGGTGGGAGGACCTCATGGGGGCCCTGCTGTCCGGCACCTACCACCTGTTCCACTTCATCGGGCATGGCGGCTTCGACACCCTCCGGGGAGAGGGAGTAATCGCCTTCGCCGACTCCCACAACCGCGCCCAACCAGTGTCAGCCTCCCAGCTCGCCGACCTGCTCACCGTGAGCACTCCGATGCCGCACTTGGTCGTCCTCAACAGCTGCGGCAGCGCGACGGGGGTGGCCACGGACGTCTTCTCAAGTACCGGCGCCACTCTCGTACGACGAATACCGGCAGTGGTGGCCATGCAATTCTCCATCACCGACGATGCCGCCAAAGCCTTCTCCGCCGCGTTCTATCAGGCTCTGGCGCACAATCGTGGCGTCGACGAAGCCGTCCGCACCGGGCGCATCGCCCTGTCCGGCTGGCACGCCGATACCCTGGAGTGGATCACCCCGGTCCTGTACATGCGCAGCCATGACAGCCGCCTTCTGGCCCTGGCCCCGCCCCGTCCACCCCACCATCCGGTAGCCGACGAACGGCCCCGACCGCCCTCAGCCCCTTCGGTCCACCGATCCGCGCCTGCAGTTCTTCCCCAGCTGACACACAGCCTTTCCGGGCCCAGTGCCACCGTCTGGACGGTGGCGTTCAGTTCCGACGGGGCGCTCCTCGCCGGAGGGAGCGACGATGCGACCGTATACCTGTGGGATCCCACGTCCGGCGCCGGGATCGGTGCCCTCACCGGAGACGGCGGTCCCGTCTACGCGGTGGCCTTCGGAGCCAGCAACGGACCCGAGACCATCAACAGGGAAGTCCTCGCAACAGCCGGTTCGGAGGGGACTGTGCGCCTGTGGACGCCGCCGGCCCATCAGCGCTTCGGTGCCTTGACCGGCGCTCACCTTCGGCCGGTCCGGGCGATGGCCTTCAGTCCCGACGGGGCGCTCCTGGCCACCGGAAGCGATGACAGCACGGTAGGGCTGTGGAATCCCCTGACGGGTCAGCAACTGCACGTCCTGACCCGCCACGACGGGCCGGTGTACGCGACGGCATTCAGTCCCGACGGCGCCATACTCGCCACGGGCGGCTGGGACGGGTCGATCCGCCTGTGGAACCCGGCGACCGGCCTGCCTCTCGGTACACTCGTCGGCCACACCTGGCCCGTAAGGGCCGTTGCGTTCAGCCCAGATGGCGCGCTGCTGGCCAGCGGCAGCGAGGACCGGTCGGTCCGGCTGTGGAACCCCGTGACCGGCCGGCTCGTCGGCATCCTGACCGGCCACACGGACTGGGTCTACGCGCTCGCGTTCAGCCCCGACGGCACAACCCTGGCCTCCTCAGGCCGCGACAGCACCGTCCGGCTGTGGAACCTCGCAACGAGCCAGTACGTTGGCACACTCACCGGCTACCAGCAGTCGGTCTGGGCTGTGGCCTTCAGCCCCGACGGCACGACCCTCGCCACCGCTGGACGAGACAGCAGCGTACGGCTATGGAAGCTCCACGCCGACAGCTGACGACTCTCCCGCTGGCGGAGGTCCGGGGCCTGCGGCCCATCGCGGTACCAGCTGCAGCAACGGTCAAGCGTCGCCTGGCGCCTAGTGAGCCCGCACTCACGGCATGAACCCCGGCAGGGCGATGTGGTGGGAGCGGCGAGCGCGTGTCAGCGCCGCGACTTCGCCGCCGCCCACGCCAGCTTCGAGCGGGCCTTAGCCCTCTACCAGGAGCATGGCACGCCACTGCAGCAGACGCAGGTGTTGGGCAACCTCGGCCATACCGCAGCCGGGCTCGGCGACTACCAGCAGGCCGAACGCCTCACCGGTCAAGCCATGGCGGTCTACCACGAGATCAACGCCGATCTTCTTCCCCAGATCGACGTCCTGATCCTTCTGGCCCGTATCGCCCGGGAAACCGACCGTCCCAGCCAGGCCGACACCCACCTGGAAGCCGCACGGGAACTGATCGCACAGATCAGCCACCCCGTCGCCGAAGCGATCCTCAGCCTTGAACAAGCCGCTTCGCACAGAACCCAGGGCCGGCATGAGGAAGCCCTTGACCTGGCCTGGCGCAGCCTGACTCTTCAGCGCACCGTGGGCAACACCGCCGGCCAGGCCCTGGCCTACGACAGCATCGGCCAGGCCATGCGCGACCTCGGCCGCCTGGACGAGGCCCTCGACTTCCACCGCACTGCTGTCCGCATGCTGCGTGACGGTGCCCAGCCGTGGCACCTGGCCCAGACTCTCGCCCACCTCGCCGACACCCACAACCACAACCTGCAGACCGACCTGGCCCACCAGTGCCGCACCGAAGCCCTCACCCTGCTGACCCAGTTCACCGACCCCGAAGCCACCGCCCTGCGCAAACACCTGAAGTCCCTCACCGAGCGGTTGTGATGCCTGCGGGCCAGGCAACAGGTCGGCTCGCGTTCGGCCGGGGAAGCAGCAGCCACCAGGTGTCGATAGCTGCCCTCGAACCGGATGGAAGCCCGGTGTCCCGGCTGGATACCGCACCTCGCTGAAACGCTCGTGGGGTGCTGCGTGTCCCGGGGTGTTGCTGCGGGGGCCGGCCGGTGTCATGCTGGCGGGTTTCCTACCCCGGGGAGGGCTGATGGAGATCAGGTCGCTGCAGGAGTTGCAGGCACCGGATGAGTTGACGCTGGCGTTCAGCCCGTTCGGGCTGGGCGGGCGGGTGCGGCCGGAGGATGCGGCCGAGTTCCAGCAGGCGCAGATCGCAGACCTTGACCTCGTGCCCGGGGTGGCGGAAGGCACGCGGGCGGCGTTCGAACGGCTTACAAGTCATCTCATTTGGTTAGTCGGCGGTAGCAGATGAGGGTGCAGGCGATGCTGGTGAAGGCCAGGAAGTGGTCGGCTGTGCGTTCGTAGCGGCGGTGGAGTCGGCGGCAGCCGGTGAGCCAGGCGATGGTCCAGCGGTGGCGGCCCAGTCGTTGTGAGGTCTCGACGCCCTTGCGGGCGATGCGGTGCCGGATACCCCGTCCGGCCGGCCATCGCCGCAGGTGCGCATAGTCGTAACCCTTGTCGGCGTGGAGCTTGGCCGGCCGTCGCCGCCTGGGTCCCCGGCGGGAGCGGATGGGCGGTATGCCCTTCACCAGAGGGATCAGGGCCTGGCTGTCGTGCACGTTGGCGCCCGAGATGCCGATGGACAGGGGCAGATCGTTCCGGTCGGTGATCAGGTGGACCTTCGACCCGTACTTGCCCCGGTCCACAGGATTCGGACCCGTCAGGTCCCCCTTTTCACCGCCCGCATGTTCACCGAGTCGATCGCACAGCGGGACCAGTCCAGCTCGCCGCGGGCTCCCAGCTCGTCCAGGACCAGGCGGTGCAGCTTGGCCCACACCCGGGCCCTCGTCCATTCGGCAAAACGCCGGTGAGCCGTCGCGCCCGACGGCCCGAACGACGCGGACGGCAACTGCTGCCACGTACAACCCGAGGTGGCCACGAACACGATCGCCGCCAGTACCTCCCGGTCACCGTGCCGACGCCGATCACCACCCTGCGGCCGAACCGGCGCCTCCGGCACCACCCGCTGGAACAACTCCCACAACTCGTCCGGCACCAACCGCTCCACGATCCCCACAGCGGAAGACTATCGAACACGCCAAATGAGATAACCTGTTAGAAGGCGCCATAACGACCTCGAACGCGCCTGCGCCACCGCCCACCAGGCGCTAGACCTCACCGAGGAGATCAGCTCCCACCGCGCCACCGGCCCCCTGCGCGAACTGGCCGACAGCATGACCGGCCGCCACCCGACACTGCCGGCCGTCCTTGGCCCACCCCGGCCTCGCCTGAACAACACGGGAGATTTACCCGGCCTCAGGCATGCCTCCTGTCCTAGCCGGGCAGATGCCCGCACTGACGCCACGTCATCTATGACATGAATCACATGAATTGAGTGGAACCAGCCGCTCCTCTTGGCGTCAATGTGGCACCTTCCCCTCTTTTCTCCCTCATTACTTTGATGGGTGGGCCTGCGTCGCACGACACGTCCATGTGCTGCTCGCATCAAGGGAGAACAGTGACGCTCTTTCGAAGAAGATGTGCTTCCCATGGCAGACCCGACGCGCACCACCCCCAGCCCGCGTGGCGGGCCGCATCCCTGGCCTTCGCCCGACGGGAAGGCTTCCTGACCCGGACGGCGCTTGGCGCCGCGTTTCTGCTGGCGCTGGAAACGGCGCTGGTGACAGGGGAAAGCGGCGTCGCCTTCGCTGTCACCGAAGAAGCCCCCGGAGTCCGCGAGGACACGGGCACCTCCGACCCGACCGTCACCCAGGCGGCGGACCTCACCTCGGCGCGGGTGGCGGCCCGGCTGGGCGGCGAGCGCGTCGAGGCGCTCGCCGAGCGGACCGAGACCTCGACGACCTGGGTGAATCCCGACGGCTCCCTCACCACGGAACTGTCGGCCGGGCCGGTCCGCTTCGAGCGCGACGGCGAATGGGTCGACGTGGACGTGAGCCTTGAGGCGGACGGAGAAGGCGGGTTCGCCTCCCGCGCGCATCCCTCCGGCCTGGAAGTGGCCGGGGAGGGCGGCACCCCGGTGGACTCGCTGGAGGAGGCTGGGGACGCCCCGACCCGCGACCTGGTCCAGCTCGGCCCTGGGGATGAGCAGGTCACCCTCGGCTGGCACGGTGGTCTGCCCGAGCCGGAGATCGAGGACACCGTCGCCCGCTACACCGAGGCGCTGCCCGGCGCGGACGTGGTCGTGGAAGCCACCCGCACCGGCTTTGAGCAGTACGTCGAGATCACCAGCCCGCCCGAGGACGGGCAGTTCTCCTACTCGCTGCCGATCGAGACCGAGGGCCTTGAGGCCGAGCCGCAGGAGGACGGCAGCATCGTCTTCACCGATGCGGAGTCGGGCAAGAAGCGGGCGACGATGCCGGCACCGGTGATGTGGGACGCCACCGTCGACGAGACCTCCGGCGAGCACACCCGCACCGTGCCGGTGGAAACCGACTTCACCGTCAACGGCGACAGCCTGGAGATAGTCCTCACCCCCGACGCGGACTTCCTCACCGACCCCGATACCCAGTTCCCGGTGACGGTCGACCCCTCCACGTCGGCGCTGGGCAACGTCTTCGACACCTACGTCAAGCAGGGCGAGACCGCCGACCTGTCCACGGACACCGAACTGCACATCGGGAACCCGGGCACCACGAACGCGGACGGTACCCCGCGCTACGCCCGCTCGTTCATCACCTGGGACACCTCTCCGATTCGCGATGCGCTGGTCAGCGATGCTGAGCTGGAGCTGTACAACGTCCACTCGGGCAATACCGACTGCCAGCCCGCGACCTGGGCTGTGTGGGACACCGGGACCCCCTCGACCGCCTCGCGCTGGACCAGCCAGCCCACCTGGAACCAGCAGTACGCCACCTCCACCGAGACCGCCGGGCGCTCCGAGTGCGGCGGCGACGGCTGGATCAGCGCGGACGTGACCGACCTGGTGCAGACGTGGGCCTCGGCCGCCACGACCCGCGAGCACATGGGCATCCGCGCCCCCTCGGCCGATACCAAGCAGTGGAAGCAGGTCCGCTCCGGGAACGCCGCCTCCAACCCGCCGCAGCTGACGGTCACCTACAATTACCGCCCGCGCACCGGCACCAAGCAGGAAGCCGGACCGCCGTACTTCTCCTACAGCGGCGCCTACACCGTCAACACCACGACCCCCACCCTGCGCGACACCTTCGTCGACCCGGACGGGGACCGGGTCAACGGCACCTTCCAGATCCACGACAGTGTCACCAACACCCAGGTCGGCGACGTGATCGTCTCGCCCTACGTGCCCTCGGGCCGTGTCGCCTCCGTCACGGTGCCGGCCGGGCTGCTGACCAACGGCAAGACCTACAAGTTCCGCACCAGTCCCTACGACGGGACGCACTACAACACCGGCTGGTCGGCGTGGAAAACCTTCACCGTCGATACCACCGTTCCTTCCGCCCCCACCACGATCACCTCCACCGACTACCCCGCCACTTCCTGGACCGGAGGCGCCGACCAGTCCGGCACCTTCACCGTCACCCCGCCCGCCGGAGGCGACCACCAGTGGCTGGAGTGGTCCCTCGACGACGGCATCACCTGGACCAAGGTCACCACCAACGGCGCCTCCGGCAACAAGACCATCACCATCACGCCGCCCCGCGACGGCACCCACACGCTCCAGGTGCGCACGGTCGACAAGGCCGACAACAAGTCGGAAGCAGCTGAGTACACCTTCCACGCTGGCCCCGGCGGCTTCCTCCAGCCCGCCGAGGGCGACCGGACCGCACGCCGCCTGCCCCTCCTCGCCGAGGCCGACCCCGACGAATACGACGCCGTGTCCTTCTCATGGCGCCGCTCCGAAGCCGACTCCTGGACCACGATCCCCACCGGCGATGTCACGTGGGGAGGGCAGCCGGTGTCCTCCTGGCCCGTCACGCTGGTGGACGGTAAGAACGCCGCCCTCGTCTGGAACGCCGCTGAGACGGTCGATCCAGACGGCACCATCGAGATCCGGGCCTCCTTCACCGGTTCGGGCAGCGCCGCTGGCACCTCCCAGCCGCTGACCGTCGTTGTGGACCGCGACGCCGATGATGCCGCGACCGAGGAGATCGGCCCTGGCTCGCTGAACCTGCTGACCGGGGACTACACCCTCATCGAGTCGGATACCTCCTACTACGGCATGTCAGTCTCCCGTACCGCTTCCTCGCGGGACTCCGGCGCCGGCCAGGAAGGCCAGGTGGCGATCTTCGGTGACGAATGGGTCTCCGGCACCATCGCCGAACTGACCGGCTCCGACTACTCCCACATTCGCATGATCTCCGCGACCGCCGTCGTCGTTGTCCAGGCCGACAACACGGAGATTCATTTCACCGCAGAGGCACAGGGGACAGGCTGGATACCCGAGCCCGGCGCCGAGAGCCTCATCCTTACGGGAGGCGTCAACGCGTCGTTCACCTTGACCGACTCAGACGGGGTAGTGACCGAGTTCACCAAACCTGAAACTTCTTCCCCTGCCTGGCAGGTTGTGTCCTCACACCTTGAAGGGCTGGACGTCTCTACGACCACGATTTCATCTGAGACAGTAACGGTCGGTGGCGAGACGCTGGCCCGGCCCAGGCGTATCGTGGCCCCTTCCTCTGCCAACTCCAATGAGACATGCCTCGCTACACCTACCGTGAGGGGCTGCCGCGTCCTGGAGTTCGTTTATGCCACCTCCACCACTGCAACCTCCGGCGCTTTCGGCGATTACACGGGCCAGGTCAGGGAGATCCTGCTGTACGCCTCCGGTAAGGGCGACTCCTCCTCGACCCCGCGCGCGGTGTCCACCTACCGGTACGACACCGAAGGCCGTCTGCGTCAGCAGTGGAACCCGCGTCTGAACCAGTCCACGGGCATCACCTACGGCTACGACAGCGCCGGGCGGGTGACCTCCTACCAGTCGACCACCGACCAGCCGTGGACGTTCACCTACGGCCTGGCCGGCAGCGCACCCACCGCAGGTGAGGGGATGCTGCTGTCCGTCGGCCGCCCCTTCCTGCGCCAGGGCAGCACCGACATCGTGGACGGCAACGCCGTCCAGACCGTCGTCTACGACGTGCCCCTGAGCGGGGGCAACGCTCCCCATGCCATGGGCGCCACGGACGTGCGGGCCTGGGGCCAGACCGACACCCCCACCGACGCCACGGCCGTCTTCCCCGCAGATGCCGTCCCGCCATCCCACTCTGGCTCTGACCTCACCGTCTCATCGTACATCCGTGCGAATATCAGCTATCTCGATAGTTCCGGACGCATGGTGAACTCCGCCGCACCCGGAGGTCACATCACCACGATAGAGTCGGACCGGTTCGGCAACATCGTACGGGAGCTCTCGGCGAACAACCGAGCAATCGCCTTGGGCATCACCGCCGAGGACGAAGCGACCCAAGCAGACCTTGGCATCGTCCAGCTCACCTCGGCCGAACGCGCCATGCTGCTCTCCACGACCTTCGTCTACAACAGCACAGGAACACGTGAACTCGAAGAGTTCGGGCCGCTCCGCAGGATCGACCTCACCGAGGACCTGAAGACCGGATCCACCGTCCTGGTTCCTTCTGGAACATCGGTGACGGCCCGCTCTTGGACGGTCAACGAGTACGATGCCGACCGCCCGACAGACGGCACTGCTAACGTGAGGGATCAGATCACCAGGAGCACGGTCGGCGCTCAAGTCCGAGACCACCCCGCGGTTCACGGTGAACGCCGGGTCAATCAGACCGTGTACGACTGGACTCGCGGCCTGCCAGTAACCAAGGTCGAGGACCCCGGCGGCCTGGCCATCACTACCGCCTACGAGTACGACGACACCGGACAGATCACCCTTGAGACTCCGCCGGGAGCCACCGGCACGGACGCCCTCACCCGCGTGACGCGTTACTGGTCCGCCACTGGCACTGGCACCTGCCAGGGACGCCCCGAATGGGCCGACATGCTCTGCTCCACTGGCCCGGCCGGAACCATCGCCGACGCTGGCAGCAACCCTAGTCAATTGGCCACCAGTACCTACGAGTACGACTCGTGGGGCAATACCACATCGATCAGCAACAGCGCCAACGGCGTCACGCGCACCACCGGCACCACCTACGATGGCGCGGGCCGTGCCACCACGATCACTGTGACCGGAGGAACCGGTCACGCTGTACCGACCACCACCACCGGATATGACAGCGTCACCGGGCGTGCGACCACGACCAGTTCGCCGACCGGCGGGACGATCGCCAAGGAATACGACAGTCTCGGTCGTCTTATCTCCTACGCCGACGCCGACGGCGGCACGACCACCACCGAATACGATCTCCTCAATCGCCCGGTCAAGGTCACCGACACAGTCCCCTCCACGGTCACCTACACATACGACCACGACATCGAACCCCGCGGCCTGGCCACCTCGGCCTTTGACTCCGTCGCCGGGACGTTCAGTGCGACCTACGATCCCGATGGCAGCGTCGCCAGGGAACGACTGCCAGGCGGCTACACCATGACCATCCGGACCAACACCACCGGAAGCGAGATCGGGCGTACCTACACCCGGGACAGCGACTCGGCGGTGGTCTACTCCGACAGTACGAGGCAGTCCATCCACGAGCAGACCACCAGCCACGCCGGATGGTCCGACCAGTCTTACGGCTACGACGCGGCTGGCCGTCTCGTCACCGTCCTGGACACCTCCGAGACTGTCTGCTCGCGCAGGTCGTACGCCTTCGACGCTCGTGCCAACCGCACCGCGCTCACCACAGCGACGGCGGGACCGGGCCAGGAGTGCCCGGCAAGTGGTGGCATCTCCGAGACCATCTCCTACGACTCGGCCGACCGCCTCACGGCCGCCGGCTACACGTACGACGCCTTCGGCCGCACCACGACCCTTCCCGGTGGAATCACCGTCGGCTACTACACCAACGACACCGCCCGTCAGCAGACTACGAGCACCCAGCGCCAGACGTGGGAGCTGGACGCGGCTCTGCGCTACCGCTCCTGGACTCTGGAGACCAACTCCTCGGGCACCTGGACCCCAGCCGGTTCGATGGTCAATCACTACGACTGCGATTCGGACAGCCCGCGCTGGATCGTCGAGGACCCCACGACCGGCGCCATGACGCGCAACGTGGTCGGCCTCTCGGGAGGACTCGCCGCGACGACCAGTGCCATCGGCGACACCGTCCTTCACCTCTCCAATGTCCACGGCGACATCGCCCTCCAACTCCCTCTCGACACTTCCCAGGCGCCGGTCGCCTTGGACGCCGATGAATACGGGACGCCCCGGGATGGCCAGCCGGCCGTCCGCTACGGGTGGCTCGGCACCAAGCAGCGCTCGGCCGAGACCGTCACCGGGCACACGCTGATGGGCCTCCGCCTCTACGACTCCACGGCCGGCCGTTTCCTTTCCGTGGATCCCGTCGAGGGCGGTGGTGCCAATCGGTATGGTTATCCGAGTGACCCGATCAATCAGGATGACCTCGACGGCCGAAAATGGAAGTGCAAGGCCAAGTGCCAGCTAGCGGGCCGGGGATCGCACTGCACCGGCTACGTGTGGGGGGCAGGTTCGGGCCATTCGGAGGAAGAGGCGGTGAGGGACGCGAAACGAGACGCTGTCCGTCAGGCACCTGGCGGCTGCTACGCCCGTCACTGCCGAGGATTTGACTGCACCAAGAACCGCATCAGGCAGTTCTTCGACATCAACTACAACCGATGGGCCATCCACATGCACAACCCGCCCAACTGGATGAGAAGAGCCAACCGCAACTCCTGGGGCCTTCTCTTCCGAAGCCAGGTGTGGGGAGGAACCTACGGCAGCATCTGTGGTTGCAGTCCATGACCGCCACGACGGTGTGAGCGGGTGACCGCCGGAGACTCGGACTGTCGGGTCCGAGTTGCCCGTTGCTCCCGGAAACAGGCGCGCGTTCGATCAGGCGGCGGCGAGTGACCGCACTGATATGGCCCAGTATTCAAGTTCGGATCAAGGAATCCCGCATGACCGCAGCAAGAGGGATGGAATGCGACACCACGGGGGAAGAACCGAGGCTGTGGCAGATCGAGATCGCGCTGGTAGCCTCCAGCATCGTCCATGAGGAACTGATGGACCGGCTGGTAGAGGTGTTGTGCCCAGATCACCGGCACGATGGCCCCTGCCCCGTACCGTGGGCCATGCACAGTGTAAACGGCGACTCGCTGTCGCGGAGGAAGCGTCGGGCACTCCTTCGGGAGATCGACGAGACCAACCCGGGGCCGGATCTGGCGTGACCGGTACGGCTTGCGAAGCTTCCTCGGCCGCTGACGCGCGCTATCAAGCCCCGCCATCCAAAGGTCCCTGCGGCATGCTCCCGTGGGAGCGCAACGGCGGGCTGATGCGGAGAGATTCGGACCGAAGCGGGGACATGCGGGCCGATTCTCGGAGGTCAACACATCGCCGCAGGTCAGCACGGGTAACGATTCCGTTTCCTGATCTGGTCCCGGGCCGGGGTATGGGGCTGGCTGCACCGGGCCGTGCTCGACGAACTCGCCGCCAGAGGTCTTCTCGACCTGTCCCGGATCATCCTCGACACAGCCCACGTGCGGGCCAAAAAGGGGGCGAACACACAGGTCCGAGCCCCGTGGACCGGGGTAAGCCCGGCTCCAAGCTGCATGTCCTGTCCGACCGCACCGGACTGCCTGTCGTGGTCGCTGTCTTGAGGTGGCAACGTCCACGACAGCGAGGGCCTGAAGCCGATGCTGGCTGGTCTCCAATCGAGACACGACCCCGAACGCGGCCGGCACTACCGCCCCGGCAAGATCCATGCCGACAAAGCCTACGACCACCCCGACCTGCGCAGATGGCTCCGCGGCAAGCACATCGCGATCCGTATCGCCCGCAAAGGCGTCGAGTCCAGCCAGCGGTCAGGCCGCCACAGATGGGTGATCGAACGCACGATGTCCTGGCTATCCGGCTACCGCCGACTCTCCCCACGCTACGAACGCAACCCCCGCAACTACCTGGCCTTTCTCGGACTCGCCGCCACCCTGTGCTGCTACAAACGCCTCCGCCGACTCACCACGTAGGACACGGTCTTAGGTCATGCCTCGCCGACGCCCAGCTCAAGAAGGCGAACCTTACCCACGCGCTGCTCGAGGAGGCAGACCTCCCTCGCGCCCGGCTGGACGAGGCCAGTCTGGCCGGTGCATGGCTCACCCATGCCCGGCTCACCGACACCTGGCTCGACGGGGCGGACCTTACCGGCGCCTGGCTCGACGGAGCAGACCTCGCCACGGCAGCCACCCTGACCGGGCAGCAGGTCATCTCCTCCCTGGCAGCGGGTGATGTGCCGGGGGACGGACGCGTCCTTCGCGATCCGCTCGGGGAGTCGTGTCCGCGCGCTGAGCAACCGTGATGTTCGACAGCTGGCCCCATCTCCGAGATTCTCCAACTCGCTCCGGTCAGGTCGCTGAGGACTTCGACCCGACCGGCCAAGCGTTGCCCCGTCGGACAGCTCGAGGATCCCGGTCCAGAATGGGCGCCGCCAACTTCGGCCGTGGTCTGCAACCATGTCGGGGCCTGAGCCAAGTAGTAAGCATTCTCGCTTGGTTGCTCACGCTGCGGCGGACCAAGACCCACGAAGGCGAGGTGAGATCGCCGCCCGAAGGAGCGTCGGACGGTATTTGGCCGCCGAACCCAAGAGATCTTGGAGCCGGGGGTGTGGACTTCGCCGAGGCGGCGTCGCAGCTGGTGCGAATGCCTGATGGAGAGCGGCTTCGTAGGGCGCGGGCGGTCGTGAGGGTGCTGACCATCCGACTTGAGCGGCGCCCACTGAGCGGGTTGGCTCGAGCAGAGCCCTCGGTGCGCGCATGCGGCGGGCACCCTGCGCCCAGACCGCCGATCTCAAGCCGGGTATGTGTTGCGTTGTCCTGCGTTTGCCGGGATGCTGGGGCGCTGTTGCAGGTTCACACATTGGGCCCTCCGGTTCACCCTTCTGGGCTCGGCGAGCGTCGCTGACGCTCCGGAGGCGAAGAAGGCCCGCTGCGGGCGCCTTTGCAGCGGACCTGCTGGGTGCTTTCCCCCTATTTGCGGTAGGGGGAAAGCGCTCAGCGGTTCAAGAGCTCCTTCACTGTCAGGACTATCCAGAAGGTTGCCTGGGCCAGCTCAGGGAGCTGTTCGCAGATATTTTGGGTGAAGGTTTTCCAGAACCTCCGGTCGCGCATTGCGCCTCCAGTGGTGGTGGGCTACGCCTTGTTCGAGCCCGGGCGCCGGGTTCGTCGGGTGTGTCCTTGGGGTCCGCTGGTGCGCGTCATGGAACTTCACGTCATATTTGTCTCATTTCTGGCGCTAATTTGATGCGTATGGCACGCGCTCGTAGAGGTCGGATGGCTAACCCGCTAAGCAGGTGACGCTGTTGTAGTTCGGCCGCTCGCTCCGAACTTCCGCAGGGTGATCTTGGTCTGTGGTCCCGAGTGGGTCTTCCGGGGTCAGCGTCGGGTGGCGTCGTGGAGCCGGTCGGTGAGCCGGCGGTCTGGGCGGGGGACGATGCCCCAGCCGAGCGGGGAGTCCTCGGCCAGGCGGTTGACTTCCTTCTGGATCGACGCGGTGGGCACGCGGGTGGCGGTGCCGTTCCTGCGGGAGATGCGGGCGAACACCTCCAGGACTCCGTAGAAGCCTTCGACCGGTGGTGCGATCCTGGGCTCGCACGGTGTTTCGGTCGCCTGCTGGAGCCAGTGCCTGGCTTCCCGTTGCTGGCCGAGTTCCAGGTGGTGCAGGTGGAGGCAGTAGGCCGCGGTGCGGTGTCCGGCTCCGGCGGTGAGCTGCCACCAGAGCCGGGCACTCTCCCGGTGCTGGGTCAGATACAGCAGGCACGCGAAGATCAGGGCGCCTTCGATGTCGAGGCGTTCCTGGGCTGTGCGGCGGCTGTGGGAGGGGTCGTAGACGAGGCGTGAGGTGCGGGTCGCGGCGTCCGGGCGGTTGGTCATCCAGCGGGCGATGGCGTCGAGCTTGCGCCGGGCCTCGTCCGTCGGGGACGTACCGGTCCTTGCAGCCCGCACCGTGTGGACCCGCCGGACATCGACGGCCAGGCGGCGCAGCGCGGCGGAGACGTCGAAGTCCCGTGGGGAGGTGGGGAGTCTGGCCTCTGTCAGGGCCTCCTCGATGCTGATGGACATCAGTCGTGCTCCTTTCCTTCGATCCGGCGCGAGCGCTCCGGGGGCATCCCCAGACGTGCCCGCAGTCGGGCCTTGCCCCGGCGGCCGTGATAGGCGACGGTGCGTTCATCGAGCCCCATGAACCACGCGATGCGACGGGTCTCGTACCCGACGACGTAGCGCAGCACGAGGACGTCGAACTGCCTGGGCGGCAGTTCGGCCATGGCCTCGTACAGGCCGCGGTTGCCGTGCAGGTAACGGAACTTGTCCTGGGTGGCCCGCAGGACCTGCTGGACCTCGCCGTTGACGACGAAGGCCGCCGGCCGTCCCTCGTCGACCAGTTGCTGTTCGACGTGTCGCCGCACGACGCTCCATGCGCGTTGGTCGGTGTTCTCCGCGAGGAGGAACTCGTCCCAGTCGCTCAGGATCTCAAGGAAGGCCCGGTGCACCACTTCTTCGGCCGTGCGGCGGTCGCCGAGATATGTCTCGGCGTAGTCGTGGTAGAGCTCCTGGTGGATGATGTAGAAGGCCTCGCCGTCCAGAGGCAGGTCCAGTGGCAGGTCTACCGGGACGTGCGCCGGCCGGTCACCGCGGTGGCGGGATGGATCCTCGCCGGGACGATCGCCGGTGCTCACGGCAGCCTCCTGTCGTGCTGCTGACCGCTTCTCCCGCCCGCCGGGATCGGCCCGGCCTCGGTACTGAATGCGCGCGTCGCGCTCAACGTGCTTCCTCTTCGTCGAGGGAAGGTACCCGCTAAGTAACGGGTACCGGGAACCTGTTGGCTCCTGAGACCACTCAAGCGACTTTGGAAGTGGATCACTCATGTCAGCCGAGAAAAAATCACTCCATGATCATCGACAGCCACTTTAAGTAAGATCATCGCATGATGGTTAAGTGACTGTAACGATCTGACCTGCGGATTTCGCCGCCCGTTCACTCACGTGGATCTCCAGGCTGAACGATGCTGTGAGGCAGATCACAGCAGATGGCGAGCTGGCGTGAGACTCGGCTCCGGGAGTGTGAGGTTCGAGAAGGGTGACACCGGTTGATCCGGGCTCGTGTCACCGGGAGAACCGGAACGCTATCGCGATGATCGACCATCCACAGCGCGCTGGCGCCTCAAGCCGAACACCGCAGTGACATCCACGCCGAGCCGCACAACACCCGCTCCGGCAGCGGCAGATACCACGGTCGGCCGATCCGGGGGCCGTCACCGCCCCGCTCACGCACCACCCTCACCAACCGCCGGCACTGCGGCTCCCGCGGCCCCGAGAACACCTCGACCCACACCGGCTCAGCCCGTAAGACTCCACCCATACGTAGAAGATGCCTAGGCCACAGACTTCCGCTACACGCTTCAGACGTGCGCCCAGGGGGCTCGGCTGTGCGTCGCGGGCGATGATGCGGTAGGTGGTTGCCGGTGGCCTCGTCGGCGACGACGGGCTCTTCAGCGTCAACGGGTTGCACCCGGCAGCGCACAGGCGCGGTGGCCGGGCGGCGCCGCGTCCGGATGGGGCGTCGGCTGGCATTGAGCTCGCGGCGCGCGCCCTACGGTGGTGCCGTCACGTGGCCATCTCTGCCCGTAGCCGGTCCAGGGCATGTTCAGCGACCGTGTGGATGTCGGGCAGCCGTCCGGTGGACGCGCGCTGGACGCGCTGTAGTTGGTGGGGCAGGCGCAGGCGGGAGGCTTCGCTGATGGCGAAGGGCAGTGTCTCGGCGGCGCGGTCGTGGGCCAGGAGCCGGAGGTGGCCTGTTGTCACTGCGGCGATGACCTGCTACTGGGGCGCGGCGGTAGTAGCTGGCGGGGGGCCCGCTTCGGCCGGACGGATCGCGGCGCTGATGCGGACGGTAGCGGCCAGGCCCCGTAGCTGGCTCTCGTGCAGGGCGTAGGGGTTGAACAGCGAGGTCTGGCTGGCTTCGCCGGCCGCACGGGCTAAGAGCGGCAGGACGGCGGCGCGGTTGGCGCGGTCGGGGGCCAGCGCCGCGGCGTGGTGCAGCCGTTCGACGGCCGCGCCGCGCAGTCCGGCCTTGCGCAGCTCGTTGCCGTGCATCTGCAGCGCGTAGGAGGTGAAGCGGGGGTCGTCGAGGTGGGGGGCGATCCGCAGGGAGCCGGCGGTCCAGCGTGCGGCTGTGGCGAGGCGTTCTTCGGGCAGGACGTTGCCCAGGGCGACGCCGAGGCCGACGCGGGCGCGGGCGAGCAGGCGCAGAGCGGGGCGTTCGGTGTGGCCGTCGTTTACGCGCGCTTCCAGGCGGGCGGCCAGCGGCCACAGTTCGGCGACGGCTTCGGAGGTGTGCCCGGACTGGCGGGCGATCTCGGCGAGGCGGACGGTGGAGTTGCCGAACTGGAGCATGGCGCGGTGGTCGGCGTCGGCGGGATCGGTCACTCCGAGAATGTGGGCGGGTAGACGCAGCAGGGTGGCGATGCGGCGTCGGGAGGTGATGTCGTTCAGGGTGCGTTTGCCGAGTTCCAGGGCGGAGATGGTGGTCTTGTCGTAGCCGAGGAGATCGCCGAGTGCGGTTTGGTTGATGCGGTGGACGGCGCGGTAGAAGCGCAGGATCGCGCCGAGGCTGCCGCCGGCCAACACGGCTTGGGCTGCGGGGGTGGCCCAGTGCCACTGAGCGAGCGGGGCCAGCGGCGGTGGCCGCAGCGGGCGTTGCTCTTCGGCCATGCCCGACTTACCCGGGGTTCGCGGCGAGGTGGGCGTACCAGGTGTGGATGGAGCGTTTGTATCCCTGGGGCATGGTCAGGGCGTCGATCTCGTCGGCGGAGAAGAGGCCGATCTGTTTGTGTTCGTGGCTGAGGACTGGCTCGGCCTCGGGGGTCAGCACATAGCAGCCGTAGGTGACGATGAGCACCCGCCGACCGGGGATAGGTTCGTAGATCCACACCCCGCCGTCGATGAGCGGTCCGGCTTTGACCTCCCAGCCGGTCTCTTCGGCCAGCTCGCGTTCCACCGCCTGCTCGGGACTGTCATCCCGGACACAGCCGGGCGGCGCGTCTGTCTCCAGCCGGCCGCCGGGCAGTTCCCACTCCTGCCGTTCGTTCTTCAGCAGCAGCACCCGCTGGCGGGCGCCGACCGCAACGCCCTTGACGGATACGGGCCAGGCGGGCGGCGTGTACGTCATCGCGGTCCTCATCGGCAGCAGGCGGGCGGGGGCACGCGGGTAGGCGAACTGGTCTGGTCACGGTGGACGGGCTCAGCAGCCGCCGGGCCGTGACCGACGTGGCCGAGCGGTGTATGGAGCCAATGGTGAGCCTGTGCTGCCCGAGCGGCGGCTGGCACTGGCCTGGGGAGGATACGACGTCAGCCCTGCGCCGCTGTCGTCGCTGCGTTCGCAGTGCTCAGTCCTCGGAGGTGCGGATCAGGGTTCCGTTTTCGCCGGGTTGATAGGAACGGCGGGTGTTTTTCTCGATCTTGCTGGCGACTTCCGAGTCGAGGTCGATGCCTTGCATTTCGGCGATCGCAACGAGGTAGAGCAGGATATCGGCCAGTTCTTCGCCACGGTCGGGCAGTCCTTTGCGCCAGGCGGTGAAGGCTTCGCCGACCTCGGCGGTGAGCAGGCCGAACTCCAGGGCGACATCGCTGGTGTTGAAGCCTTTGGCGATCTTGTTTTCCCAGGCGAGTTTCTGGGCCTCTGCGATATCCAAGGCTGCTCCGGGGGCAAGGGGATCGTACTGGGAGGAGCCTAGCGAGAAGGATGGGGCCGGTGTGCGCGGAGGGCCTGGGTGTCACTCGGCGGAGGAGAGTTCGTCGCCGGCGGTGTCGAGGGTGAGGACGGGAGCGTAGGCGCCGACGGTCTGGAAGACCCGGTGGTACGCGGTGATGAGTTCCTCCAGTTCGGCGGGGTCAGGGGCGGAGCCATCGCGGGCCCGGAGGCAGGCGTGGATTACATGGGTGGGTGCGGTGAGGTGGAGGAAGAGTCCGTCGCGACGGGTGACGGCCTCGGCCAGGTCGAGGGCCTGGGCCCAGCTCAGTCGGGAACGGCCCCGGTGGAGGGGGCCGTAGACGAGTTCGCTGAGGAAGCAGCGGTCCAGCACCAGGCGCCCGGGCTGTTCCAGCAGCGTACGGTACGGGTCGCCAGGTCCTGCCGGTCGGGCGAGCTTGGTCATCAGCGCCCTGCTAATGTCTCGGTGAATCCCTGCGGCCAGGTCTGCGAGAAGCTTTACAAGAGGCCCGGAACGCGTTGATCGCGGCCTGCGGAGCATTGCGGTGGGTGATACATGCTGGGCTGACTGCCTCGGCCCGGCTGCACCTTCCAGGTCGGCTTCAGCCGCATCGCTCACGCGGCTGGTACGGCCCGACGACGGGCGCAGGCCGCCGACGGCTCCGACGCGCTCATCCGCCCCCGCCACCGGACTCGCCAGCGCCGTTGGGCTGGCAAGTCCGGTGGCCGTCCGGGCTTGGTCGCGTGCTGTCTGGGGTGTGCCTGCGCGGCCGGATCTGATTCGTAGGCCACCGGACGAGCAAGTACGGGGGCATGACTGGGGGCTGATGGTTTCACGGTTGCTGCGGGGCGACTGGGATGCGAGCCCACAGGGCCGTGCCTTCGGCGGCATGGGTGCGACCCCATTCGCGGGTGAGCGCGTTGATGATGTGCCGCCGGTAGCGGGAGGCCGCGGCGGGGCGTCTGGCACGGGAGGGGTCGACGAAGCGGGGGATGAGAACGCATAACAGCGCGTTGTGATGCGCCAGTCCGAGCCAGACGCTGTCGGGGGAAGTGTCGCTCATAGCCCAGGCCATAAGTTCGGAAATGACGGACCGGGCGTCATCGATTGTGGCGGAGAGCTCCCAGCGTTCCAGGGTTTCCGCGGTGTAGTGCCGTGCGCTGGACAACTCTGCGGGTGATGCCGTGAACAGGCGTGCGGTGAAGTGCCGGGCGCCAGCCTGTACCGCTCTCGTTTCCGAGGACTGCGACCAGTGGCGCCGGCCGGGTTCTGCCCAGGGTGCACCCTCGTGTCCTGCATCGCCGGGCGGATAGTCCGTCATCGGGGTGGCTCCGTGGGAAGGGGGTGTCGCGTCACTATTCACGGCCGTGAGCCGACTGTGCAAGTGCAGGCGGGAGAATCCGCGTACGGGGGTGTATAGACGGGAATATGTTTCATTACTGCCCGGCGAGCTGCTGGGAGTTCGGCATGAGGGAGTGAGTTATGGCAGAGGAATATGCCAACGGTGTGCCGGCGCGGTTGATCGATGGGGTCGTCTGGCGCAAGAGCGGTGCGAGCAGTGCCCTGGGCAATTGCGTGGAGCTTGCGGCGTTGGCTGGCGGGGGAGCGGCCTTCCGTAACTCGCGCGACCCGCACGGGCCAGCCCTGGTCTACACGCCGGAGGAGTTCGCCGCGTTCGTGGACGGGGTCAAAAAGGGGGAATTCGACGACCTGCTGTGAGCGCTCCGCGAGTTGTGCGACTCTGAGTGTCTGCCATGTCCCGATGCGGTGACCTGCATGGGGGCTGTTGAGTCTCACGACCCCAAGGAGTACGAGGAATGGTTTCCGAGCCAGCCAGGATCGTGTCGATGGCCGGTCTGCTGGAGCAGGCGACCAGCACGCCGACCGTGCTCAGGATGGGACTGGGTCTCATGCTGCGCGGCAGACGTGAGCAGAAGGGAGTGCCGGCGAGGGCGGCTGCCCGGCATCTGGGCTGCTCGGTGACCAAGATCAGCCGTCTGGAGACGGGGCGGGGCCGCTTCCAGCTCTCGGGGCAGGAAGTGGCCAAGCTCCTGGCCTTCTACGGCGAGGGCGATCCGCGAATGCTGGCCGATGTCCAGGAGTTGGTCTGGCGTGCCAATCAGCGGGGCTGGTGGCTGGCCTACCAGGACCTGGTGCCCGGGTGGTTCGAGCTGTTCGTGGGGCTGGAGTCCTCGGCGTCGATAGTGCGTGTCTTCGAGGCCTTCCACATGCCCGGACTGCTGCAGACTGAAGGGTATGCGCGCGCCCTGATGCAGGCTGGGGTGCCGCTGGCCCAGAACGAGGAAATCGGTCGGCGGATCACGTTCCGCAAGACACGGCAGGAGGCGCTGACGCGCCCACACGGCGCGCTAAAGCTGTGGGTGGTGATCGACGAATCCGTGCTGTGGCGCAGGGTTGGCGGCAAGAAGGTGATGATTGAGCAGCTGGAGCACGTGCTCACCATGATGAAGCGGCCCAACGTCATCGTGCAGGTCCTGCCGTTCGACGCGGACATCCCTGCCCATGCGGGAGTCCCGATCACCATGCTGCGCTTCCAGGCGCCAGACCTGCCAGACGTTGTCTACCTCGAGCGGACGGATAGTGCGGAGTACCTCGACGAAGCCTCCCGCACTGAGACGCACATGCGGATCCTGGACAATCTGAGCGCGGTGGCCATGACGAAACGTGACAGCCGTGCCCTGATCGAGAGCGCGATTGCACGCTTCCGCACCTGATGCCGAGCAGTATGCCGGGACCAGGGTCCTCGGGGCTTCCTGGGCTGCGAATCATGTCCCGCATCGCCCGTGGAGTGTGCTCTGAGGGCGGGTGCCGCTGGGGTACGAAGGACGGAGCCGCGGGCCGTGCGGGGCGCCGCCGGTCAGCGGATCTCCGCGACGCCGCCGTACTCCATCCACTGACCGCCCGTCGCCGCAGGCGGCGACAGCAGCGGATCCGGATGCCAGCCGCAGACATCCACCACGCCGGGCGGAAGCACATGAAGCGGCTGGAACAGCGTTTCGACCTCCCGCCGGGTCCTGACTCGCCCCCAACGGCCGCCGGTGCATCCCAGCATGAGGTCGGTGACCTGAGCGCGCACGGTGTCGACATCGCTGACTAGGTGGCTGATCACCATGGCGCTGCCGGGGGCCAGGCGGCTGGCGATATCCCTGACCATGCGGGCCGGGTCGTCGTCATCGGGGATGCGGTGCAGCACGGACACCAGCAGTACGGCGATGGGCTTTCGGGGATCGATAAGCGGGCGCACATCGGGATGTTCCAGGACCGCATCGAGGTCGCCGAGACGGGCACGCACCACGACTGCGTGCTCGTCCGGTTCCATGCGTGCCCGGCCGTGGGCGGCGATCACCGGATCATCGTCCACGTAGACCGTTCGCACGTCATCTGCCGCCCGCCGGGCGGCATCGTGGGTGTTGTCCAAGTCCGGCAGGCCACAGCCGAAGTCGATGAACTGGCGCAGGTCCCGCTCTGCGGCGAGCATGCGCACGGCACGCCGCAGGAAGTGCCGGCAGGCCGTGGCTGCCGCGCGGGCGGCCGGGGCCAGAGCCAGGAGACGCCAGCACGCCTGCCGGTCGATCTGGTAGTGATCCTTGCCGCCGAGGAGATAGTTCTCCATACGGGCGATACTGGGCACAGCGCTACGAGGGGCGGAAACGGGCAGGGCAGTGTGATCCATGCAGGGGTCGGGCCTCCGTCTGGTTCGCCGTGTGTGAACGGTACGCGGAACGCCCATGCTAGGGCGGCGACAGCCGAGTTGACGGGGAAAAGGGCGAAACCAGCGCGATGCCCGGAAGCACGCGGGTACACTGCGGAGCCAGCCGGGTGTGCGCCTGCCACGGCGCACACCCCGGCGGCTGCCCGGGACGGTGGGCACGAGCCCGGCAACACTAGGGAGCAGGCGTACCGGCAGGGAGGCGCTTTTGCGCCGCCAGCAGGTGCCAGAGCACGTCCTGCACGCCCAGCCCGGTCACGTCGGCCGTCTCCGGGACACTGAGCCCCAGCCACCGGTGCAGCAGCACCACATCGGCCTGCGGCGCAGGCAGCAGCCGGTGCACGGGATCCAGACGGCCGGCCGAGCGGGCTGCGGAGGTGACCCGCTCGTTGAGCAGACGCCAGCCCACCGCGGCCGGTGAACTGGACAACGCCGACCCCCAACACATCGCCAGCTCACCCAGCGTGCCCTCCAGTACCACACATGCCAAGTCCGTATCGCCCAACCGGACCTGGCAGTAGCGCAGATAGCGCTCGCGGTGCAGCTGGCAGAAGGCGGCGAAGTCCACCGGCAGCCGCAGCCGTACCCCCGGAACACCTGCCGCGACGTGGGGAACCAACCGCCCGCCGCAGGAGGAGAGTCCGACACGTGACGACGGCATGCCTATCCTTTCTCGACAGTCGGGAGAGGAATGAACGTCACGCTCACCGTCTGCTGCGCTCCGGCCCGCCGGGGCGTCGGCCGCGCCGCGCCCGCCGACTCGTCACCGGCATGACCGCCCCGGTGCTGCCGCCACCGTCGCTGGCGATCAGGACGTTGTAATCGACGTCCTGCCACAGCCCTGCGAAATCTTCCGGATGGCCGTTGAGAGCCTTGATCAATACCGACACGGTCTCCCAGTCCGGCACCTCCCGGCCCGACAGCATCCGCTCGATCAGATCCTCGGCCAGCGCAACATCTGCCCGCTGCCTGATGACCGCCACAGCAGGCCGGCCGGCGGCAATGTGCAGCCCGCGCAGCACCGAGTGCAGCCGGGTCATCGCCTCCTCCCGTGGCCAGCGTCTGGGCGGCGTGAAGCCTTTGGCGACTTCCCACAGCACCCGCAGGTCGGCCGGCTCGCCTCCCAGCGTCTCCACCAGCGTGCACAGCAGCCGCCAGTCCGGCAGACGCTCACCACTGAAAATCCTGGACACGTACGACGTCGAGACCTCCAGAACCTGCGACAAGTCAGACTGGGGAGTTCCCTTGACCTCGTGCAACTGAGCCAAAGCCCTGCGCACCCCCTCCCGCGCGCGTGCCGCAGCGTCTGCTCCGCTCGCCGTCCCGTCCAGCCCCGCGCTTTCCTTGTGCCCCCGGTCTGGAGTCCGGGGGAGGTCCATCTCCGCCTCCCACTTCTTCAGCCGACGCGTGACGTCGCCTGCCGGCCAGCGGGCGCGAGCCGTCGCTGAGCCGAGAGCCGCCGCCTGAGCCACATCACCCCAGGTGGCACCCTCGTCGCGAGCGTCCTGCACCGCCGCCGCCTGGAAGGCCTCCACGCCCCGGGACAGACTCCGCGCCAGTTTCAGCAGGTCGTTCAGATCCCGCTCTTCTTCCTCAGCTGCTGATAGGCGCAGGGCGAGCACCACCAGATCGCGGGCGACCGACTTCCCCAGGCGCATACCCGGCAATGGCTCCTTTTCGTTGATTTGTCCCCGTTTCCGTGCGGCGCGCCTTCGGCATACCGCATCGCAGTACAGCTTCGGTCTGCCACGCATGTTCTGGGGCACCGGCTTCCTGCATGACCGGCACTTCCTCTCGGCAGGCATTTCGGCCGCCGTCAAAGTCCCTCCCGTGTTTTTATTCTCGGCACGTGCTCATGCTCACGACACCCGACGGGACGAAAAGTGTTGTTCCCGGCGTGTCTCCAGCCCGCGCCGACGGGAATCTTCCGTCGGCGCGGACCGTGAAGGTGTCGCGTCGGCGATGGCGCCGGTCAGAACCGGCGGACCCGCCGGTATGAGAAATATGCAGGTCGGAGGCTACCTGCGACCCCGCTGACCAGACACCAGGCGAGAGGGTCCCGCCAGGCCCCGGTGGCCACGACGACGGCGATCAGAGGGAGTGTCATCGCTCCTGCCGGCACGCTGCAGTACGTCGCAAGCAGTTCCATCCCATCGCGGGATCCGCTGCTAACGTCACGGGATGAGTCAGGCCCCACGGGGCCGGGCTCGGAATTACGTTCGAGCACTAGGTTTCTCTTTCGGTCTCGAATGAACTGGCAGGGCCCCGGTCAAGGCTGACTACCGCCGGGGCCCTGCGTATGGGCACCGTAGCGCCTTGCGCTGGTCACCGTGTAATCACACGAGCCGAAATGCAGAATCCGGCCACCCAGGCAGAAAGAATCGCGGTACAGGCGCGCCCGCAGTGCTCGATGCTCCTGGGCGACCAGATTCGGGCGCTCGATCAAATCCGATCAGATCACGGGCGGAAGAGAACGTGACGGCGTATCCCGATGTGGGTCGCGTCTGCCAGATGCAGTCGTCCAAGTCCGTCGCACCAGACGGTTGGTGACCGAGACGGACAGGCAGTCGCCTCCAAGCTTGGGCAGTTGCCCTGGACCGGTCATCACTGCGGGCAAATGGGGGCCTCGGGTTCCACCATCCATGCCCCTCGCTGGCGCCGCTCTGTGCCGCCCACAGCGAGTCAGGTCGGCACGGGATTGTCGAACTGCGTGATGGGCACCGCGAAGCCGGTCCGGCTCGATCCGGCTCAGCCCCGGGCCAGTTCGGCAGCGAAAGCTGCAGGACGTGGTCGTTGGGGAGTCCGCGGCCCAGCGGTGACCGGCTCCGGTCAGCGGCTGAACGGGAGCGGAAGGGACCGTCAGCTATAGGGCCTGACGCGCGTGCCTTTGCGCGGGTGCGTGCCAGCCCGGGTCGCGCCCCGCCGCGCGCCTCCAGGGCCCGTGCGGATCAGCTCTGGAGCGGCGGGGGCGGGGGCGGTTTTTTTCCGCCCCGCCGGGGGGGGGGGGCCTGCCGGGGGGGGGGGGGGCGTCTTTTTTCCTATTCCCCGCCCCACCGCCAGGAGGACACATCGTGTGGAGCTTTTTTTCGGGGGCGGTGGACGGGCCGGGGGCGTGCGCGGGCGGCGAAGCGGGCTAGGAGGGCCAGGCGGGCGGGGTCGGCGTCGACGGCCGTGAGCCGGCCGGCGCGCAGCGCGCCGGCCCACAGCAGAGATTCGGACCCGGAGCCGAGATCGGCCCACGAGGCGGCCGGGGGCAGGTGGGTGAGGGCGGCGAGGATGTCTTCGGTGCCCTCGCCGAAGCGGAAGGCTCCGGCGTAGTGGCGCTGCCAGTAGGCGTCCGCGGCGGGCGCGGTGGCCGGACGGGTCATGGCGTGGGGCCCGTGGCGGTGGCCAGGATTTCCGTCATCCGGCCTCCGGAGCCGGGCAGCACCCGCCGGGCGCGGAATCCCGCGGTGCGCAGGGCGGCGCCCAGGGCATCGGCGGGGATCAGGCGCAGCTCGATGCTGGTGGTGTGCAAGGGCGTTCCTGCAGCGTCCAGGTAGGCGAAGTCGATGCCCACCACACCGGCGCCGGTGTGGTGCTGTCGGCGCTGCCGCCACAGCGCGCCGGCCGCCTTGGCGGGGTCCAGGCGGCGGTCGGCACGCCAGGTACCGTCCGGCCAGGCGGAGTCGTAGAAGGCGCAGGCGTCCGCCGTCGGGCCGGGGCGGGTACACAGGGCCTGGATGAGCAGCCGGGCCCCGTCGGGCAGAAGGGCGCGCAGGGTGGCGAGGGTCTGCGTCAGGCTGCTTTGCGCGGCGAGCTGGTTGACCGCGGCGTTGGGCACCACCAGGCCGTCGACGCCCTCCAGCGGCTGCAGGTCCTGCAGGAGGGCGTGGTGCAGGTGGAGGGCCCGGGGCGGCAGCCCGCTGTCGGCAGCGCGTTGCGCGGCGGCGGTGAGCATGGCCTGGCAGGCGTCGACGAGCGTGACCTGCGCTCCGGCGCGGGTGTAGGCGGGCAGGAAGTGCCCCGCTCCGGCGGGGGCTTCGGCGACGTGGCGGATGGCGGACAGCAGGTGCGGCAGCAATGCGGGCGGTGGCGGGGGCGGCTCGGCGCGGGCGAACGCGGCCCGCTGGGTGTAGCCGGCGGTCACCTGGCGGGCGGACGCCGGGCTCATGCCGGGACCTCCATCCGGTAGAAGCCGGCGTGCTGCCGGCACACCGGGTGGACCAGCGCGCCGTCCCGCACGATGACCGCGCTCTCGGCTGCCGGGTCGGGGCGGCGGTGCAGCGCATGGCGGGCGATCCGCACCAGATACGGCGCGGCGGCGGTGGTGTAGGCGTGGGCCGCGGTCACCGGCACGAGCGCGGGCAGGGCGTCGAGCTTCACGTGCAGCACGCCGCCGACGATGCGGGGCGGGTCGCCCGGCTGTTGCGCGGGGCCGGCGGTGGGCAGGTAGCCGGGGCC
Organism: Streptomyces specialis; assembly: GCF_001493375.1. Lineage (GTDB taxonomy): Bacteria > Actinomycetota > Actinomycetes > Streptomycetales > Streptomycetaceae > Streptomyces > Streptomyces specialis. The sequence goes on along the minus strand of NZ_LN929838.1, from coordinate 104,719 downwards.
GTAGCCGCAGGTGGCGTCCACGATCACCGCCCCGGGACGCATCCGCGCCACCTCGGCTTCGGTGATCATGGGCGGGGTGTCGTAGGTCGAGACCAGGATCGCGCCGATCACCAGATCGGCTGTCGGCAGCAACTGGGCCAGCGCGCTGGGGGGGTTGACCATGACGTCGACACCGTGGGGGGCGCGGGCGCGGTAGGCGGCGGCCGAGGCGGGGATGTGGGCCAGGACGGTGACGCGCGCCTCCAGCGCAGCGGCGGTCCGGGCGGCGGCCATGCCGACGTTTCCCGAGCCGATCACCACCACATGTGCCCGCTCGGCGCCGGGCACGCCGCCCAGCAGCACGCCGCGGCCGGCCGGGTGCTGCAGCGCGGATACTCCGGCGTGCACTGCCTGGATCCCCGCGATGACCCCGCCGGCCGTCGCGAGGGGGAAACGGCCGTGCTCGGCAAGGAACTCGAAACTGTAGGCGGTCACTTTCGCGCACGTCAGCGCGGCCAGCAGCGCGGGGTCGCCCTCGGCGTGGAAGAGCGCGGCGATCGCCTGCCCTGGCACCAGACGCCGGACATCCCCCGGGTCGGGGCTCTTGTAGCGCAGCAGCAGCCGCGCGCTCCATACGTCCCCGGCGGGGGCGAACCGCACGCCGGCCGCGGCCAGGTCGGCGTCACGGCAGCCGATCCCGGCGCCGATTCCCTGCTCGGCGATCGGCGTCATGCCGGCCGCCGTCAGCGCCCGGGCGGTGGTCGGCGTCAGCAGGGTGCGGCGCTCGGCGGGGCACGATTCGCGGGGGAAACCGATCAGGTTCAGGGAACGGGACGGACGCACAACCCTTACCTCCTGACAACAGGTAGCCGGTGATGCACTCAGGGTCCCGGCTTGGGTGGTGGTCGGCCCAGCTCACTGGTTGCGCACGGGAGTTGCGCATCGCGTTGCCATCCCTTGTTCACCGGCCGCCGCACACGGCGGGCAGGCGCCCGCCGGTAATCTCCCGCTACATTTGGTCACCGCACAACCCGTCACAGCGACCGGCGGACGGGCCGCAGACCCGATGCGAAGGAGCCCAGTGGACGCACTGTTCGACGCCCCTCAAGCGCCGCCCGAGCCGGTGCTGATGTCGCTCAATCCCCAGTACTACGACCTGATCTGGCAAGGGCTGAAACGCCATGAGTTCCGCCGCCGGTTCCTGACCGGCCGGGCGGTGACCTGGTATGTGTACCTGACCGCCCCGGTCTCCCGCCTCGCGGCGGTCATCGACCTCGACCCGGCCGTCGTCGACTCCCCCGAGCGGATCGCCGCCATCGCCGAGCAGGCCCGGCCCGGCAACGGCGACTCCGTCCTGGACTACCTCAAGGACCTGCCGCGCGGCTCCGCCCTGCCGACCCGCGGCGTCCGCGAGCACGAAGGCCTCACCGCCGCCCGGCTCCCCGACATCCTCGGCGCCTTCCACCCGCCCCAGGGCTACACCCTGATCTCCCGCAGTCCCCAGTGGACCCGCGTCTGCCGCCAGATGGCCGCTGGGCCCCTCCTGCGGCAGATGACACTCCCGCAGCCGGCACCGGTCGGCTGACCCTGTCGCAGCTGCCGACCGCAGCCAGGTGCACGCCAGGGGAAGGGGAGCCGCGCGCTGCCGTCCACCCGCCGCACCAGCACGACCGACAGCCCGCTCCGGCGCGCCCGCCTGGCCATCCCCGCCACCCTCGAACAGGTCTGCGCCGACCTTGACCGCACCTCCCCGGGCGGCTCCAGCGGCGTCACCCCCAGCATGCTCTCCGGCTGGGAACGCGGCCGGCACACAACCAGCATCCGCTACCGCACCCTGCTGTCCCACTACTACAGCCAGCCGCCCGACGTGCTCTTCGCCCATCAGGACCTCCCGCTGACCGCAGCCGGCCAGGCACCCACCCTCCTGGCCGGCCACCGAGAACTGCGGCAGGCGATGGTCGCCGTCGTCCGCGGCGCCCAGCAGTACCTGGCCATCACGGGCTCGCGTTCCCGCGACGCCACCTACCTCCAGACCATCGAGACCGTCCTGGCCGAACGGCCCGAGCTGATCCATTACCGCATCCTCTTCGGCCCGCCCCGCCACGCCGAACTCACCGCGCACCTTGCCCGTCTGCTGGCCCTGCGCGACCCCGGTGACCGCAGCTTGGGCCTGAAAACCCTTCACCTCGGCGTGATCCCCGCCGACCGCGACACCCCTGAGCGGTTCTTCGTCGCCTCCGAGAACGCCGCCGTCGCGCCGATCCCTTCCCTGACCTCCGCCTACGCCTTCGACTCCGGAGTCCTGCTCGCCCCCCACGCGGCCGGGCGCCTCAGCGACCCCGCCCGCCAGTGCTACGCCGCCGCCCAGCGGATCGAAACCCCCCACGCCCTCACCCGGCTCGCCTCCTCACTCCCCGGCCAGCGAAAGCAGGACACGCCATGAGCCACACCGCCCCCCTTCCCGACCCCGCGCTGGTGCTGACCTGGGCCAAAGAAGACCACGACAGCGTCCTGGAACTCACCCAGGCCCTCGTGCGCATCCCCAGCCGCGCCGGCATCGACCCCTACGAGGCGATCATCACCGCGCTCAGCACCTGGATGCGCGGCCACCACCTCACCCCCCGCATCCTGCACGACGCCTCCGGCGCTCCCGTCGCCATCACCGCCGACATCACCGGCACCCGCCCCGGCCCGCGATGGGTCCTGGACGCATGCCTGGACACCGCCCCCTACGGCGACGAGACCGCCTGGACCCACCCCCCTGCCTCCGGCCATCTCCAAGACGGCTGGCTGTGGGGACGCGGCAGCTCGGACTCCAAGGCCGCCGTCGCCGTCTTCTGCCACATCGCCGCCCGCCTCACCCACCACGCCGAACACCTCCACGGCACCCTGACCCTGCTGTTCGACCTCGACGAGCACACCGGCGGCTTCGGCGGCGCCAAACGCTACTTCCACAGCCCCGACGCCCCCACCGACGTCGCGGGCGTCATGATCGGATATCCCGGCACCGACCACCTCGTCATCGGCGGCCGTGGCGTCCACCGCGCCCAAGTCCACGTGCGCGGCCACTCCTCCCACTCCGGCGGCAGCAAGACCACCCCCAACGCCATCGACAAGGCCGCCCACCTCATCCGCGAACTCCACGCCGAACGCCTCCCCGACCCCGGCGACGACTTCCCCCTGCCCGGCAAAGTGACCGTCACCGCCATCACCGCCGGCCAGGGCTACTCCGTCACACCCGACCTGTGCACCCTCAACATCGACATCCGCACCACCCCCGCCTTCGACGACACCGCCGCGGCCGAACTGCGGATCCGCCCGCGCTGCCCCGAGTGCCGACTGATGGACAAAGCCGCCACCGACCTGCGCATCACTGCCGACGACCACGCCATCCACCTCGACTCCGCCTGCCCCCACCACGGCACCTACCGCGAGACGATCGACATCCACGGCACCGGCGGCTGGTACGACGCCAACACCCCCATCCGCTCCATCCAGAAGGGCTACCTGCTGGCCGCCGAACGCGACACCCACCACGCCTGTCCCATCTCCATCGACGGAGCCGACTGGGGCGGCGCCTGGCACGCCCACGTCCTCGCCCCCGCCCTGGCCCTGCTCGGCATCCCGCCGCACCGCTGGCCGGTCAGCATCTTCACCCCGATGATCCTGGACCGCACCGGCGGCAAACTCTCCAAAACCCTCTACGTGCGCTACGGCCGCGACTACACCGACCTGCCCGGCGCTTTCCTGGACCTCGACCTCCTGCTCGACCACCACGGCGACCATGCCCTGACCACCCTGTGGAACGAAGCCCGCCGCTGGGCCGCCGAACCCGCACGCCTCCACCGCTCCTACACCACCGACTACCTCACCACCCTGCTGTCCGGCGCCCCCCGTCACGCCGGCGTACCGGCATGACGACCATGATTTGCGTCGCCTACGACCTGCTCGACTGCGCCCGCCCCGATCCCGGCCCCGACGAGCTCATCACCGCCATGCGGAAAGCCGCCGACCTGCTCGGCACCCACATCCGCGGCGAACTTGCCGTCCCCTTCCGCCCCCACGGCACCACATGCGTCCTCGTCCTGGCCGAATCCCACCTCATCACCTCCACCTGGCCCGAACACCGCCTCACTCACATCGACCTCACCACCTGCCGCGCAGACACTCCACCCCGCCAAGAGGTGGGACGGGTCGGGGCTGGTGGCTGGTGTGGGCCTGGCCGAGGGGGTTGAGCGGGGCCGGGCTCTGGAGTAGCTGGTAAAGGTCGGTCATGCTCTCGTTCCATCTCCTGTCAGCGCCGACGTGCTTCATGCCGATCCGTCCTGGATCACCGACGCACCGCACCTGCCCGGCGTCCTGCACCTGGGTGGCCCGAGCTGCGGACCTTCACCCGCCGGGCACCTACCTGCTGGACACCACCGCCTACTGAATCGCGGCCGAGACGATCGGCGTCGCATCCTGGCCGTGCTCACCCTGGACCCACCCGCCGTGCGGATGATTGTCTCGGCCCACATCATCGGCCGCGACGGCACCGCCTGACAGACCACCTATCGGCAGGTCACCGCCGCCTGGCAGACCGCCAGCATCACCCGTTGACCTTCCGGCCGGGTTAGCCGCGATGGCGGGCCGCGTAGCGCTCCTGTCCAGGCCGCCACCCCGGTCAGGAGTAGCTTCCCTTCTCGGTCCTAGCGTACTGGCCCACCATCCTGCGCGGAGGCTCGATCAGCGATAGCCGTACCGCGCGCCGGTTGGTGGGATGCTCAGCCGATGAAGACGAGATTGACCTTCGAAGAGCACGTTGAGATGGGCCGGGCCCTCGCGTCGGTGCGTGACGAACTCCTCCACCGGAGCACCCGGCTCGCCAACGCCTACCGCCGCTCGGGGCGGCTAGCGATCCCGGCGAAGAAGCTGGAAGCAGCGGTCAACGCGATCGACTCTGCCCGGACCGTACTGGAGGACGAGCTGTTTCGGGAGTATCCCGAGGTGGCGCAGGTATCGGTGTACTACCCGCTACCTGAGGAGCGGCTCGCATTCCCGGACCGGCGAGGGGAGTAACAGCCAAGGGCCTGGCCCCAACCGGGAGCTACCTGCGGGTTACCTGTTCCCTGGTGTCCGAGCTAGGAGTCCCGGGACGATCAGGGCGTAGCCGGTGGTCCGGGCCCGCACCCGGGGATCGGTCCCGGTGGCGTGGAGGTTGCCCGGGAGGACCCACCGGTGGTGGCCGGTGGCCACGTCGGCGAGGAGAACCCGGCCGCCGCAGCGCGGCACGAGGAGGACGCGGAAGCGCGTGCTGGTCCCGGGACGGCAGGCCCGGTAGATCTGATCAGGCCGGACCCGGTGTCGCTGGGTCAACACGGCTCCCTCAGGATGCCTGCCTACCGTGGGGGCGTGAAAGACGAGAACGTGACCGGTCCGATGGTCGAGGCGGAGCCGCCGGACGGGCGTGCAGGGGTATGGGCAGTTGGGCCGACACACGCAATGCACTCACACTGACCTCGAGCAGAACCTTCAGCGGGGACATGCCCTCGGCGGCGCAGCCACCATCCCGGCCGCGACCGCCGTGTTCAACACCCACCGCGGCGATGTCCCCGGCACACCTCGCCCGCGAAGCGGCCTCCGGTCTGCTGCTTCTGGTCCTCGTCGTCGGCCCCGCCCTTGAGGGCGAGGTGCTCGACGTGGTTGCGGGGCACGGTGAGGAGTCCTTCGCGGGCGAGGTGCTGGCGGGCGGCGGGCAGGCGTGCGGCGGCCCAGTCATAGGCACGCGGTCCCTTCGCACCGTGGCCGCAGGAAAGGCGTTCCCAGGCGTCCTCGGGTGCCTGGGCGATGGTGAAGTCGATGCGGCCGAAGGGGGCATAAAGCTGCTGGGATTTCGGCACCGCCAGGACGTAGCCCACGCCGGTCCCTTCCAGCATGCGGCGGAGGCGCCACTCCTGGCCGTAGGCAGAATCCGCGGCGCCCGGGCGATCGGCAGGGGTGAGGCTGGCGCCCGGGCCACCATTGCCTTGGCCAGACCGCCGCCCTTGGTGTCGAACTCCCGCCCGACGGGGATCTTCGCCGCCGCGCATCGGCTGGCGTCCCGGGTCCCGGACTTCGGCAGGGACAGCTCCCGGTCCACGAGTGCACGTCCCCTGGTTGAGGAGTAGGCGGAGAAGACGCCGATCTGTACCCCCTCCGGGGGATTCTCCGTGCGGCTGGCGGTGCCGGAGTGCTGGCGCTGTACCCCGGCCGAGGTGGTGCCCTTCTTGATGAAGCCTGTGTCGTCGGTGATCGGCACTGCGCCTGGGGCCCCGAGCCTCGCCGTTACGTATTCCCGCAGGTCAGCATGTATCGGGTGTGTACGCCCTGATCTGTTCTCGCAGATCAGCGATGTCGATGCCCAGTCGCTCGGCCGTCTCGGGAAGCCGGATGCCGGGGACTGCTGCGGCGAGGCGGAGTGCGTCCTCGTGTAGTGCGCACTCCAGCCGGGAGGCGTCCCGCAGGTGTGCCCGGGCCTGTGACGCGGCGTCGCTGATGAGTGTGTGGATCTGCTCTGGATCGGGTGCAGGTGCGGGAGGAGCTGCGGGAGCCGGGAGGCCGGGCACTGGTTCGTCGGTCAGCTCGGGTGTGTAGGTGGGCAGCAGGGGCGGTTCGGCGCATTCGCGGTACCACGCCCATGCGTGGTGGGCGGGGATGTGGATCTTTCCGCCGGGCGTTGTGCGGGTTGCGGTGACCGGCTGGTCCGTGCCGGGCGTGGGGGGCTGGGTGGGGTGTTCGGGAAGTCCGCGCAGCGTGGCGAAGTCGGCGGGGCGGCTGGTCAGGCGTGCCGTGACGGCGTGGGTGAGGGCGGCGATGTGGCGACATGGTGAGCTTCCACAGTCGCAGCTCAAGGTGATCTCTTCGGATGCGGGCCGGGCGGGAACGCCGCCGGTGTGGTCCGGGTTCGTCAGGCAGTCGGGGAGCTTGCCGGTGCGGATGGCTTGGTGGTGGCCGCAGTTGGGTGAGGCTGCGTGCCAGGCTGTGATCTGGTGGTCGGTGAGGGCCGGGAAGGTGATCGTCGGGTGGGCTGGTGTGGTGTGGTGGCGGTCGGTGGCGGTGGCGCTGACTCGGCCGGGTTCGAGGGTGAGGTGGGTGAGGCCGCCTGCGGACAGGTCGTTGTGGCCGGCGAGCCAGAGGGTCTCGTCGTTGATGGTGGCGCGCAGGACGGTCTCCCAGGTGTGGGCCCATGCGTTCGGGGTCATCGTTGTGCTCCCAGGGCGATGAGGTCGATGATCTGGTCGTCGGTGAGTTCGGTGAGGGCGGAGTAGCCGTCGGCGAGTACGGCGTCGGCGAGGGCCCGCTTGTGCTTGAGAAGCTCGTCGACGCGGTCCTCCAGGGTGTTCTCCGTGATGAGCGGGTGCACGGTGACGGTGCGTTGTTGGCCCAGGCGATGGGCGCGGTCGATGGCCTGGCTCTCCTTGGCCGGGTTCCAGGGGCGGTCGAAGAGCACGACGTGGTTGGCCTGGGTGAGGGTGAGGCCGGTGCCGCCGGCTTTGACGGTCATCACCATGAGCTGGCCGGAGCGGGCCTGGAAGGTGTCGATGATGCGCTGGCGTTCGCGTACGGAGGGGATGTCGCCGCTGTAGTAGAGCGGGTCATGGCCGTGGCTGCGCAGGTGTCGTAGGAGGAGCTTGGCCATGGTCCGGTACCGGGTGAAGATCAGTGCGGATTCGTTGGGCGCTGTCAAAGCGGGCAGCAGGTCGTCGAGTGCGCCGATCTTGCCGGACCGGGATGCCGCCTGCGCGGGGTCGTATTCCTCTTCGAGGGGGTCCTTGTGGTACTGGGCAGGCGAGTTGCAGATTTGCTGCAGCTTGTTGAACAACTCCAGCAGCAGGCCTTTGCGGTGCACTCCCTGGGCGTCGCGGATCGCCTGGAACGTGTCGTCGGCGGTCTGTTGGTAGAGCTCGATCTGTTCATGGGTGAGGCTGACGACGCGTGGCCGGATGTCCTTGGGCGGCAGTTCGCTCAGGATGCCCGGGTCGCTTTTGCGGCGGCGCAGCATGAACGCGCTCATGAGGCCGGACAGCCGTGCGGTCCGCTCGGTATCGGCGATGTTGTCCTCGATGGGGCGGGCGAACTGGTCGCGGAAGACGCGCTGTGTGCCGAACAGTCCGGGGTTGAGCCAGTCCATGAGGGCCCACGCCTCGGTGAGGTTGTTCTCGACCGGGGTGCCGGTCAGCGCCACCCGGACGGTGGCCTTGATGCGGCGCAGGGCGCGGGCGGTGGCGGTTCGGTGGTTCTTGACCATCTGTGCTTCGTCGGCGACGGCTAGGTCGAAGGACATGAGGGCCAGCAGGTCGATGTCGCGGCGGAGCGTCTCGTAGCTGGTGATGACGATCGTGCGGGCGGTGGCGTCTTCGAGGGTGCGGTCGGCTCCCAGGTAGCGCAGGGTGGGCACGGTGGGGGCGAAGCGGTGGACTTCGCGTTCCCAGTTGATGACGACAGAGGCCGGGCAGACGATCAGGGTGGCCCCCGTGGCGGTGGACGTGGTTTCCCTGCGGTGAAGGTGCAGCGCCAGGGCGGTTAGGGTCTTGCCCAGGCCCATGTCGTCGGCGAGCATCGCGCCGAAGCCAGCGCCTGTGGTGTTCGCCAGCCAGGCCAGGCCGAGCTGTTGGTAGTCGCGCAGGGTTGCCTGCAGGGCTCCCGGCTCGGGGACGGGTGTCGTGCGGGAGCCGGTGCGCAGGAAGTCCACGAGGTCGGCGAGAGCGGCAGTCGGCTCGCAGGGCATGTCCTGCCCGTCGATGTTGATGGCTCCGGTCAGGGACGCGCGGAGGGCCCGGTCTGACGAGATCGGACCGATGTGACGGTCAGCCGCACGGCGGGCAGTGTCTTCGTCGACCATCACCCACTGGTCGCGGACCTTGGTCAGCGGCCGTGGTGCCTGGCCGATGTCGTCCATCTCCTGGTCGGAGAGGTCGGCGTCGCCGAGCGACATCTGCCACCGGCCGTCCAGCACGTCGTCGAGGGAAAACCGCGGCCGGGGCACAGCCGCGGACGAGTCGCTCGCTGCCCCGACCACGACTCGTGTGCGCAGCAGGTGGGTCCACTGCTGGGGCCAGTGCACGCTCAGGCCGGCCCGTTCGAGTTCGTCCCGTGTGGCGCCGAGCAGCAGGACGGCCTCGCTGGCGAGCAGCGTGAACCGGTCAGGTACCGGGCATTCCAGAAGCCGCCCCGCGGGTGCCCACACCTCGGCGATGCGCCGCAGCCGTCGGCGGATGTGCCCCACCAGGGCCTCGTCTCCGGCTACCTTGGCGGCCTGCTGGAACAGCTGCTGCTGATGGTTGTGGGCGGTGGGCTGGGCGACCAGCAGCTCGGCCCACAGCAGTTCCGTGTCGTCGGGGCTTGCCTTCTTCGGGGCGTGTACGGACAGTTTCAAGTCCACCGGCGGTACCTCGGCGCGATCGTCCTCGGCGCGATCGGCCCACTGGTGCAGTGCGGTGCTGCGCTGCTGCCGCGGAATGGGGTTGGCGAAGGGCGTGTTCCCCAGGACCGCTGACGTGCCGGGGCCGCGCAGTATCGCTTCGGCGACGGCGTCGAGCCCGGCTCGGATCGCGACGCGCGGTGCCCACAGTTGAAAGGGCCGGGTGTCGGTTGCTGCTCCGCAGTGTGCGGCGGGCCCTATGGCCTGACGCAACTGCCGAGCGCGGTTGCGTTCGTGCTCGTTGAGCGGGCCCAGGCGCCACACGTCGGCACCATGGCTGTCCAGCGTCGGATACACCCGGCCGTCGGCCACCACGGCCAGCCCCAGATGGATCGCCTGACGCCACAGCTGGACGGATGGGGCCATCCTGTCGCTGTCGGATGTCCGGGCCAAGGCGTTGGCCAGCAGCCGTACGGGCACCTGCCAGCACTCCACCGGGCGGGGACCGACCGCGATGCCCTCGCCGGGCAGGACGAGTCCGGCCGTGCAGCATCTGATCGGCTTGTGGCAGGAGGCTTCCAACGGGGTTCCGTCGACCCGGTAGAGCAGGAAACGGCCGGCGCCGTCCTGCAGATCAATGGTGATGTCCACGCCGCGCCGCAGTAGCTCGACCAGCGCGTCCTCGGCGGCTGCCGCCTCATCGCGGCCAGCGAGGGGGCCGGACGGATTCCGGTGGGCGCCCACAGCGCCGGTTGCAGCCGCGGTCCCCGGCTCCGGAGCCGTGGGAGCACCGCGGTCACAACTCTGGCCCTCCGCCGGAGTGGCCAGCAATTCGATCATCGCCTCGGCGGCTTGGCGCTGCGCGTCGCGCTTGCTGGGGCCGTGACCGACGGTCTCCAGCCACTCCGCGTAGACCTTGCAGGTGATCTGTGCGACGAATCCTGCGGAATCCTTGGCGGGGTCCGCGATGCTCAATTCGCTGATCTTGCCGGTCTGTTTGAGTTCGTTCAGCAGCATCAGCGGGTTCTTGCCGCCGAGTTCGGGCACCGGGATGCGGCCGAGGCGCAGGCCTCGCCCTGCCTTCACGGCACGCTGAACGGTCTCCAGCAGTTGGCCCGCAGCCGTCAGCCGTGTGCTGGAACGGCCCAGCCCCCGCCCGGTGGCGGTGAGCAGTTCACCCCGGTGCACGCAGGCGGCAACGCACACGAACAGCGGCTCCAGCCCCGTGATGCCGGGCGCGCTCTTGTAGACGAGCTCGCTGATCAATCCGGATTCGGCCAGTATCTTCAGCTGCTCCTGCGGGTTCTTCCCCTGCGCGGGCCCGTTGCCCGTCACGGCGCGGGGTCCGTTGCGCTGAACCGGTAGCGGTGCCTGCACCGGCAGGTCGGCCAGCTGGGCCAGCAGCCGGAGTACGGCAGCTCCGCGCGCCTGCCGCTTGTTGTTGCGCCATGGCCCGAGTTCGCTGATCTCCTCCCCGTCGAGAACGCAGGTCGCGCGCATCCTGAACAGCGATGGACCGGACTCGCTCTTGCGTACCTCTTCCATGTAGGAAGGCGGCGGCCCGTAGCGCAGTGACTGATGCAGCGTCAGCAGCGCCACGGCGACAGCGGGATCGTGAGCCGCCGCCAGGGCTGCCTCGCGAGCGGGCTGCCATGCTGCTGCCCGTGCGGTGAACAAAACGGCGTGCAGGTCGCGCGGGATCAGCTCGCCTGCGTTGATCCGCAGCACGATCTCGGCTACCTCTGCGGGCGCGATCTGGGGGCGGTCCAGTGCCTCCTGCAGGCGGGTCGGGAAGGACACGTCCCGGGCCTGGGCTGGTGGCGAGGACGATGAGAATCGGCCCGCCGGCACCCATCCGGACAGGGTGCTGTCCTGCTCGACCGGCTCGGTTCCGCAGAGGTGTCCCAGCAGGCTCACCGCAGCGCCCTGATGGGCGGCCTTGCGGCTGGGGCGGGTCACAACGGCGCCATGGGCGTTCACACCAGGCTGCCGCCACCCGGCTTGAGCGCTGAACAGATGCGGGTTCGAACCGGGCACCTCGCGGATCACGAAGGCCGACGGGATGCCGATGTCCTGGCAGTGGGTGTGGAGAACGGAGGCGGCCAGCTCGGGGTGTGCCGAGACGATCGCCCACGCACCGGAGACGGCCGCCTGGGCGGAGGGGAGCGAAGCGGCCCGCATCAACAGCATGCGCAGATCCTTGATGCCGAGGCGTCCGGAGCCTCCACGTGCGGCGGCCTCGGCGGCGAGTTCGGCAGGCACATGGCGGTTTTCCCATGCTGCCTCCAACAGCCGGGAGAACACATGCGGATCCACCGATTCAAGAGCAACACGGGAACCGGACGCGGGATGTGGCACGCGAACGGTGGAACTGGACGGGCTCGGCGGTACGGAGGCCATCTCAACCCTCACGGAGAAATACGAGGAAATGGGGCGGCCGATAGCAAAGCACCTTCGACGTGACCGGTCCCCGGAAGTCAAGATCCGCTGCGGTGTGGAACGGGACGCCGTTGACCAGCATGTTCTTGCACACGGCGGCCAGCCGGGGAACCAGAGCATGCCTCCAGCGACCAACTCTTTCGGGGGACGGAGCATCAGGGCTGTACCGTTCACCTGTCAGGAGGACGGCGCACTGGCGCGTCCTTACTCATGCCCCTGCTCCGGCAGCAGTCAGCGCACGCCGAAGGACGCCGCTCGACCGCTCACAGGCGCAGCCACTCGATCATGTCGGCCAGTTCTTGCTGCTCTGGTGAGCCCTGGACGGCGTTGACGCGCTTTCTGTGGAATGCGACCGCTTGGCCCTTCCTGTTCGTGCAGCTCTCGCCCGAGGCGACATCGCAGTAGTCGCATCCCAGAGTCAATGGCAGCTGTTCGAGTTGACTCCGGAGGCTGGCGAGTCGCGCATACTGATGGGTGTGACACGCGAAGACTCCCTCCGCGGTCGTACAGGTGGCGCCGCCGTCCACGGGGTAGCCGCACAGTTCACCATCGCGCGGATCGTGATGTGCGCACCGTTCGCTTCCCCTGCGTCGCTCGAACGGGCAGCGCAGCCCACCGGAGTACCGCACCCAGCGGGAGTCCTCAAGTTCCTCGTCCAACGTCACGGTGCACCGCTTTGGGAAGGGATCCGGGACGTCGGCGGGCAGCGGCCACTGGTGCTCGGCGCAACGCTGGTTCGGCGCGCTGACGAACACCCCGCACGGCCCCCATGCCGGATAGCTGGAGTGGCGTACCGTGCGCGACGATGCCCACAAGCACACCGGCCGGAGAACGGCAGCGAACTTGTCGCGTAGCTGACGGGCCTCAGGACCGGGCACGTACTGCAGGAGCCGGAAGGCTTCCTCGACTTCCTGGGCGGAGATCTCGACGCGCCGAGCGGCACCGTTGCGCCTGCGTGCGATCACGCGTGCCGGCTGGGGCGGAGTGGGCGTAGTCCTCGACATGGAGGCGATTTGTACCGCAGCGCGGCGATGCCGGCACGATGTACACGCCGACACCGCCCACGCTGCAAAAAATCAGCGCCTGAGCGCTGCAAGTGCATCTTAGCCGTAATCCTCCTCAATCCAAGGGAAGGAGAGCGTGTCAGGCCGGCGGATGGGCTGACACGGGTGCTGGAACAGTCGAAAGCCATGCTCGACGCAGAGGGCAACACCGTCTGGTGATTCGGGTCAGAGATTCGTTGGCGGTAGGCGGCGACTTTGTCGAGGATCTCGTCTGCTGTCTTCGTCCAGGCGAACAGTCTGGGGTGTGCGTTCCAGTCGGTGAGCCAGGCCCGGATGTCGCGTTCGAGAGACTGGACGGATCGGTGGACTCCGCGCTTGAGCTTCTTCTGCGTGAGTTCGGCGAACCACCGCTCGATCAGGTTCAGCCAGGACGCGCTGGTCGGTGTGAAGTGCAGGTAGAACCGGGGGTGGGCCGGGCCAGCAGCCACTTCTTGATGGCGGGTGTCTTGTGTGGGTCGCGTAGTTGTCCAGGATGAGAGGGACTTCGAAGCCCGCGGGGACTTCCTTGTCGAGTTTGGTGAGGGACTTCTTGGACTGCGCTGCCCGGTGACGGCGGTGGAGGGAGCCGATGACCTTGCCGGTGGCGACTTCGAGGGCGGCGAAGAGGGTCGTGGTGCTGGTCCGGTCGCCGGTGGCGTTCAGGGTTTCCGTCACCATCGCGGCGACCCGCCGCTTCCTCGACGCCGCACCGCGGCCATCCGGCCACCAGCGCAATCTGCCCGCAGTTCATGGCCGTTCCGCAGGGCCGCACCCGCGATGAGTGGCTGCGGTGCCACGACGAACTCGCCGTGATACCCGGCATCGACCTGATCGGCCTGAGCAAGCTGTCCGTGCCCCGCTGCTTCCAAGCTCCCGCCGCCGAAGCCCGCCTCGCCTGCACCGCCCACCTCCTCGCCCACGGCACCTCCAAGCCGCTCCACCTCCTGGGCGGCGACCGCTCCCTGCCGTGGGAGCTGGCCGAACACCGCCGCCTCGGCCACGACCAACCCGGCGCCGGCCCCAGGGTGCGCAGCAACGACTCCTCCTTCGCCTACTGGTACGCCGCCACCGGTATCCCCATGGACGCCGCGACCGGCCGCGCCGAACGCGAGGCCCCTGCCAAGCCGGACCTGACGGCCGCCCCGCTCGACCGCGCGGTCCTGGCCACCGCGCTCACGCACGTGGCCCTCCTGCGGCACGCCGCCGGACTCCCCACTGCTCCGTCCCCTGCCGACGCGCCCGCCGACGAGAAGGAGGCACCATGCCGCTGAGCCGCTTTGTCCGCCTCACCACGCAGGCCGAGGGCCTCCACCGCTGGCCCGAGGCCCCCGAGCCCGAGAACTACCTGCGCACGCCCCATCGGCACCTCTTCGTCGCCGAAGTCGACATCGAGGTCTTCCATGACGACCGCGAGATCGAGATCCCGCTGCCCGCTGGCTCGACACCCTTCTCCCAGGCTTCGCCGACCAGGCGCTCGCCGCCGAGGGCGGTCCGCTGGACTTCGGCACGCGCAGCTGCGAGCAGCTCGCCACCGGCATCACCACAGCCATCCATGAACGCTACGGCGCCCACCGGGCGATCCGCTGCGCGGTCCTGGAAGACGGCCGCCTCGGCGGCGGCATCGCCTGGCAGCCCGATCCGACACCGTGACCGGCGGCCCCCGTCGCCGCCTACCTTCTGCCAGCCGACCCCAGCGGCGCGGCGAGCCCGGCCGCGGGGAAGCACGTCATGGTGATTCCGTCCCGGGCCAGCCCGGCGTCGACGTCCGCCTCCGGGTAGCCGGCGACCCCGGCGTCGTTGAGGATCCGCATGTCCGTCGGATGCGGACGCATCTCATTCCAACGTGCCTGCCGCACCTCGGTGACGTGGTGCCCGGCGAACCCCTCGGGCACCACAGCCGGCTCATCCGCCAGGAACACATACATCAGAAAGTGGTACGGCCCCTTCGCCCACGACCCACGCATCTCGTACAAGCCCACACCGGACAACGAACCGACCACACAGCCCGCCTCCTCGACCGCCTCCCGCCGTGCCGCATCCTCCAGCGCCTCCCCGAACTCCACCTTCCCGCCCGGCAACAGCCACGACCCCGCGTACGGCCCGCGCTCCTGACGCACGAACGTGACGGTCCCCCGAGGACCGGGCACCACCACCAGCGCACCCGTCGTGACCTTGGCGAATGAACTCAACAACGACCCCCAACGAGACGCAACTCCGCCGATGACATCGCCCGCGCCGCGCCCGTGCTAGCCGGACCGGCCCAGCGGCGAGGAGCCACACGCTACCGCCCCCCTCCGCCACCACCGCGCAACTGCCCCACGACCCCGCCGCCGACACCGAGACGCATACGCTCCGCCGGGTTCACCCTCCAGCGAACGGCTCATCTTCGGGGACATCCGCCTCTCGAACGGAACCTGGCCGGCCACCCATGGCTGACCCACATCACTCTCGCATCCGATACTTCAGTCACTTCCGTCCCCCGGTGAGCCGGTGCCGGGACGGCCCTCCCGGGTCGCCGATGCCGGTGCCGGCGTTACCGGGGCTGTGACCGACGGCGCCGAGGACAGATTCCCTGACTCGTTGACCAACAAGTGGGCGTCCACCCGGAGCTCACGCAGGCGGCCGGTTCGCCCGGCCTCTCCGTTCAGCCAAGGCGTGGTTGGGCCCCGATAACGGGTTCTCACCCGTGGCCTCCCGAGCTACCCCACTGCCGTCCAGCCCCAGGGGCGTTCACCGTGCTGGCCCCGGAGACAGGCGAGTCGAAAGCGGGCCTGCTCGGCGGCGGCCGGGTCGTCGTCGGCGATCTGCAGTGCGAAAGTGGCCTTCCGGAGTTCACGGATGTCCCGCAGGGTGCGGTAGCCGGGCCACGTCGTCACGTCGTACCCGTAGGCGTCGCAGAACTCCTGGTACTCCGTCCGGGAGAGGGAGCCGAAAGTCTCGTGCTCGACGGCGATGGACGCCAGGTCCCACTCCGGGGGTCCTTGGGCGGTGCGCTCGAAGTCCAGAAGTACGGCTCCCTGCGAGGTGATGGCGCAGTTGCCGCCCCAGGCGTCTCCGTGGACCACGCACTCCGGGCGGCGACCGGGAAGGTTCCGCCACTGCGTGTGCAGGTCGTTGAGCCTGTTCAGCAGCCATCGCCGGTCTCTGTCGCTGACGGAACGGGTCGCCGCGAGCCGGTCACCGAGGCGAACGAAGGGGTCCAGCTTGCCGATGGCGAAGGGCGGGAGCGGGAGGTAATGGAGCCGCCGGAGCAGAGGGGCGAGGTCGGCCGGAGTGCCGTCGCGGTGTTCGGGCAGCTCTTCCCAGAAGGTGGCGGCCCGGCCGCCGGCGTGGACGGGCTGCTCGACGGGCAGGGGACGTACGGCGGGGATGCCGTGCTTGTCCAGCCACCGCGCGACCGCGACTTCGCGGGTGGCTGCGGCTTCCTGGCCGCCTCGCGCGATGCGCACCACGACGTTGCCGGGCAGGCGCCACAGGTCGTTCTCGGCGAGCCGGATGGGCTGTGCCCCCGTAAAGGAGAGACCAGCGGCGGCGGCCACCTTTTCCAGGACGGCGCGTGACTGCTCGGTGCGTGTCTTCATTGCGGGATGAGCGTCTTGATCCGCTCGCGCAGTCCGGCCACTTCTGGCTTCCGGGCGTGCTTCGCTGAGGCTCGTGCGAGGTCCTGGACATCGGTGATGGCGCGCTTGGAGCGCAGGTGACCGACCTCATCCAGCGCCCGGTGTGCGATGGCCACGGCTTCCTGCGGGTCTCCGGTGACCATGGTCAGCGTGGCGAGCTTGGTGCCGGAGAAGGCGCGCGAACGTACGTAGGCGTCGCTGTGGTTGTCGATCGCCGTCCTTAGCCGATCGCTCGCGAGTTGCGGTGACTGTCCCGGAAGGAGGGCGATGTCGAAGGCGGCATGGCCGGTGTCCCCGTGATGCTGGGCGTAATCGTGGTACGCCATCCAGGGGGCGTCCTCGCCGTCCGTGGCTCGGCTGAAGGCGTCATCTGCCTGGCCAATGGCGGTGAGGGTTTCCTGGTGGGCTCCCATCTTTGCCCAGGCTCGGGCGCGGGCGATGTGCAGCGTCGCCTGCTCTCGGGGCGTGAGACGGTCGGCCCGCACCAGGCCGGTGTCGGCGTGGGTCAGGCCGGCATCGGGATGTCCGCACCAGATGGCCTGCCGGGCCCGCCAGCTGTAGGCGAGCGCGCGAAGGTGCCAGTTCCCGGCGTGTTCAGCGCATTGAGTCCCGAATTCCCATAGCTGGACGGCCCGTTGATGGTCGTGGGCGTCGAACGCCGAGGCGCCCATCACGATGGCCAGGTGGCCCACCGCGGTGAACAGCTCGGCCTCCAACTGGGGCGGACACGTGAGGTCGAGCAGGTTCCTGGCCCAGATGAGCTGGCCGATCGCCGCTGTCCGGACCATCCCGCCGCCGCCGTACAGGTTGTCCCACCTGGCATGGTCCTGGGCGGCTGAGCGGACCTGTTGCACATCGTCGGGGCGCACGACCGGGCCGAGGTCGGCCGGGCCGATCTGCGGGAGCAGCTCCCCCAGTGGCGTGGGGGTGAGGGCTGCTAAGCCTCCGGCAGCGAGGAATGCTCGTCGTTCCACAGGTGACATCTCCTCGAATGAGGTGGGGTCCCTTCGGAGCATTCCCGTTGCCGGGACGCCGAAGCGGTCAGCAGAGGGGCTGCGGGAGGTGTTGTCCGTATCGGTCTGCTGCTTGTCCGCATCCTCTTCGACCCTGCGCCACAGCCTCTTGAGCGCCCCGCCGGCTTGCAGCACGTCGTCGAACTTGGCCGCGAGGTCTGCGGTGCACGGCCGTTCGGCCTTTTCGATCCGCTCCACGGCGGTGCCGCTGAGGTGAACTGCCCGGCCCAGCGCGGCTGTGGACATGCGCCGGGTGTTCCGCCAGTTGCGTAGCTCGACACCGAACCAGGCGCGCAGGGAGACGGTGTCGTCCAGCGCCTTGGGTTTCTGCGGCATGGCCTTTCCTCTCGGTGTTCTGATGCGGACAGCGGACACCAGCGCTTGTGTCCGCATCACCGGGCTGGTTCCACCGGATGTCGGTGGACTGACTGGGGTCCTACCCGCACGTCGTGCGGGACAACGAAGCGGAGGACGACGGATTCGGCATGGTGTGCCGCACGGCGGCGCGCCCGCCTGTGGCCGCTGCGGTCGTGAGGGCGGCGTGAGTTGGCCCGGAGCCCTCGGGGAGGGTTCCGGGCCGACTTCCGGCGGTATCGACTTGTCAGAGCACCGGAAGGGTGTTGGCGCGAAGCGCCTTGGTGAACTGACCCCATGCCTGGGGGGAGATGCTGAAGTGCGGGCCCTCGGGATCCTTGGAGTCGCGGACCAGGACGTGGTGCAGCGTACTCGCGCACTCCACGCACTCATTGTTCGGCGTGCCGCTGTAAGAACTTTTGAACCACTCGGGCTGGCGCTTGTCGGCCACGGATGTCCTCGCTAGTTAACGGTTCTGCATGTGCATCTTGCTGGCCTCGGCGATCAGTTCCGCCGAAGAATCGGTGTCCAGCGCCTGTTCGCGCAGGAACGCGATAGCGCTGGCGTACTGCTCCCGAGCCCCGGATTCCTCCAGGAACAGAGAGCCTGCCAGTGTCTCGATGAAAATGACGTCCAGGGATGGGTCCGGTCCGCCATAAACAATGAAACTGTTGAGTGCGGCGCTGTACGCACCGGCCGTGTAGGGCAGCACCTGAAGGTTGATGTGCGGCTCCCGGCCTCGCTGAAGCAGGTGGTCGAGCTGAGCGGCCATGACGTTCGGCCCGCCGACGCTACGGCGGATGACAGCCTCGTCCAGCACCACCTGATACGTCGGTGGGCCCTGGCGGTTGAGGACCTGTTGCCGTTGCATCCTCACGGCCAGGTACTCGTCGACATCCTGCGGCGGGAGGGCGCTGGCGGGCGTTGCCTTGATGGCCCGTGCGTACTCCATGGTTTGCAGGAGGCCGGGAACCACGCTCCCGGTGTACTGGCTGATGCGCGGAGCTTCGTTCTCCATGGCGAGCAACAGCCGCATGGGACCGGGCAGCTTGCCTTGGTAGGGGATCCACCAGCCGTCGGTGACCTTGGAGTTCTTCGCCAGCTCGACCAGAGCCGCTCGTTCCTCGTCGGCCGCTCCGTAAACTCTGCAGAGCTGGTCGACCTGATTCCATCGCACATTGCTCTTGGCGCGCTCGTATCTACTGACGGTGGCTTTCGACATTCCGGCCGCTTCGCCGGCGGCCTCGGCTGTCATGCCGACTGCTTCGCGCAGCGCCAGCAGACGGATTCCCAGTTGTCGGCGCCGCGCCGTGGGCCCTGCCTCGTCGGCCGTCTCATCCGACCTGTCCGTCATTGCGTGCTCCCTTGGACGAGCGCGACCAGTGTCATCGCCAGTGTGCAGCCATAGGGAAGTTACACGGCGGAACAAGCCTGGGGCGATAGCGAGCGGAGATCAACCTCGGAAACGGCCATGCGGACACTTGCGCTGTGAGCGTTACACGGAGAGAGGGTCGAGTGCCATACTCCGATCAGTTGCAACTCAAGGAACTCGCAAGATCACGCTGAGTTCCTGAGCGCGCTCCGCGTCTCCGCATCGATGACGAGGACCACCGCTATGTCCCTACATCACGGCTCCGGGCCGACCACCTCCCAAAGACCGGCGGCCCCCCGCGTCACAAGCCACCGGCCGGACGGTGCACCCATCACAGGGAGCCTCAGCAGTCCGCGAGCACGCCACGGAGCTCCCGCTTCGTCTCCAACCCGCCGCTCCGCGCATTCAGGTGAGACCACGCCGCAACTCGGTGGTCGCGACACCCGGCCGGGCTCATCCGGCGTGCGGGGCGGGAGGCCGCCGTGGCCCGGCTCGTCAACTCCCGTACCGGGGCCGCGGGGAACGGCGCCGCAAGCAACGGCCTCCCGCCCCGCAGAAGGCAGCAGCGGCGCTCCCTCTCCCGATCGCACAGGCACCAGCCCCATCTCTATTACGCAGGAAGGTAAAGAGCAGGTGCACACCGAAGAGGACTTCACCGACCCTCCGCGACGGCGCCTCGGAGCGCTCGCCCTGTTTCGCAACCCGATTGGCGACATTCTGCTGGTGGAGAAGAGCTACCGGTCCGGCCGCGCGCGGTGGGGGCTGCCGGGGGGCTGTGCCAAGCAGAACGAACCGGTCCCGGTCGCGTGTCAGCGAGAGGTTTTGGAGGAGACCGGATTGCACGTCGTGCCCGGCCGCGTGCTGGTTCTTCATCATGTACCCGCCAACGGCACGTCGGCGGAAGGGATCAACGCCGTCTTCGACGGTGGCGTCCTCGATGACGGGACCTCGATCACGCTGAGCGCGGAACTCACCTCCTACCGCTGGGTCCCTCCCGCGTCGCTGGACGGCATGGTCGCGCCGTACACCGCCTGGCGCATCACGAGCGCCCTGCGCTCGCTCACCTCGGAAGAGCCGGGCGTACCGCTCCTCGTCGGCCACGGCCCCGGCGCCCCCTAGCCTGCCGTCCTCCCGCGAAGGCATCAGCCATCCCCCTGTTTCTTCCGGCTCGACCCTGCGTGCCGCTCACCCCGAGCTGCCCCGCCTCGGCAGCGAATCAGACAGCGAGATGACGATGGGCCACACCACAGCAGCCCCCGGTGGTGGTGGGCGGGGCGATGGCCGCGCTGATCCTGGCCGGTGTCCTGGCCTGGGGCCTGCTGGCCGATCTGCTGCCCGTCCCGGCCCTGGCCGATCAGCAGGCCCACTTGGGGTTCGCCTCGGATGCCGAGCGGCTGGCCGTCTACCTGTGGACGTCCGTGGTGGAGGAGCTGGTGTGCGCTGCGGCGGTGGTGGTGCTGCTGAGCGCGGCCCGCCGCCCGCTGTGGGAGGCGCTGGTGGTCGCCGCCGTCGTCCGGGGGGTGTGCCACCTGTATCTCGGCGTCGGCGCGGGCCTGGGCGTCACGATCGTGGGCGCCGGCGCGGCCTGGCTGTTCGCGCGCTACGGCCGCGTCATGCCGCTGATCCTGGTCCATCTGGTCTACGACGCCCGGGGCGGCGACGCGCTGGTGTCGCTGGGCGTCACGGACCGGCCCCGGGAGGCGGCGGTGACCGCGCTCGCCGTGGTGATGGCCGCCGCCGCGCTGCGGCGGCTGGAGACCACCCGGCGTCCTGTTCCCGGCGGGCCGGACCCCCGCGCCGACGCCGAGGCCGCGGCGACCGGCGACCAGCCTGATGCCGGGGGCGGTGAAGCCGCCGTCGCATCCGCCGGGCGCGACGGCGGGCGTGAGGGGGCCGGCCGGTGAGCCGCGCCTTCTCGCGGCGGGTGGCGGTAGCCGCTGTGCTGGCCGGGCTCGTGATGGCCGGCGGGCTGGCGGCGGCATGCCCGAACAGCGGCGACGCCCGGGTCCGCGCCCCCGCCCTGCCGCCCGGCAGCCGCCCGTGCGACCCAGGCCCGGCCGCGTACCTCTACGCCTCGCCCGTGTCGTGGGGCGCGTGATGCCGCCTCACCACGTGCGGGTCGCCGGCCGCCAGCGGCACGTCCCGGCCCGGGGTCCGTGTCGTCCTCCGGGGGTTCCGGCGGCCTCCTCCCTTTTCCCTTCGTTCCCGCGGGCTGTTGCGCGGGGTGTGTGGAGTTGTCGAAAGTGACTGAATCCCTGGCCACGCCGATGTGCGTGGTGCCGTGGCGGGCCCAGGAGGTGTATCAGCGGCTGGGTGTGCTGCCCGACGGTGTGTGGGACCGGTGGGACGTCGCGGCGGTGTGCGGGCGGTATGTCCAGGACACCGGCCGGCTGCTGGAGCGGCTGGCCGGGGCGGGGCTGGTCGCGCAGTCCGGGGAGGTGTACGCGATCCCGCTCGGGTTGCGGGGGCACGCCCGGGACTGGGCGGGGAAGCTGCCGCCCGGGGAGCGGGAGGTGGTGCTGCGGCGGTGGCTGGACTGGCTGCTGATGAACGCGACAGCGGCGCAACACCGGCTGTCGCCGGAGCCGGAGGTGTTTGGTCTACCGCGGGAGTACCGGCATGTGCCGCCGGTCGAGCCGCGGATCGGCACGCCGTGGTCGGCGACGGTGTGGCTGGCGGCACACCGTGCGGCGCTGGCCGATGCGGTCCACGCGGCGCACGCCGCCGGGCTGCCGCAGGTGGTGTGGCAACTGGTCGACGCCTTGGGGCCGCTGGCGCTGTCCTGGGCGGAGCCGGAAGTGTGGGCGCAGATCCACGACTTGGCCGTGGAGGCGGCCGGGGCGTGCGGGCAGCAGCGGGCGGCACGGGTGCTGCTGGTGCGGCGCGGTATCGGCCTCGCGGCCACCGACCACCCCCCGGCGCCGACGCTGCCCGCGCCTCACGGCGCCCCCGACCTGGACGTGATGGCGGGGCTGGAGGACCTGCACGAGGCGCTGGACCAGGCGCGCGCCGCGCGGGACGTGCCGGTCCAGGCCGCGGCCCTGCGCGGGCTGGGCCTGGCCTACCAACAGGCTGGCGAAGCCAATGAGGCCGCCCGGTTCTTCCGCCGCGCGGTGGCGCTGTGGGAGCAGGACCCGCATCAGCCGCAGGCCCGCGACATGAAGGCGTGGGCGTGGGCCGCGGCCCGGACCCGCGCAGACCTGGGCATCGCGCTGCTGACCGCTGGCGCCAAGGAGGATGCCCTGGCGGAACTGGGCCAGGCGTGCCCGGCGTTTGGCGGGCCGGTGATCTGCGGGGCGAGGCTACGGCGCTGGTGACCCTGGCGTTTGCCCTGTCCTGGGCAGACAAGCGGGAGCTGTCCGATGACGCACTGGCGCGGGCGAAGCGACGGTTCTCCGAACTCGGGGACGCCTCCGCTTTCACTCACTGCGCGGGTCTGGGGCGTGCCTTGCGGGCTGCCCCGGGGAGTACGGAAGCGGCACGGGCCTGGCTGAGCACGCGGTCGCTGTCTGCCGCTACCCGCGTCCTGTGACCCGCCCCTTGTATTGCCGGACGTCCCCGAACTTTGTGTTGACTGGAGAGTTGCGCATGCTGACTGTGCCCGAGGCGATCACCTGGCTGGACGCGGATTCCCGCCGCGTCCTGGAGGCGGTGAGTGTTCTGCATTCCCCGTGGGACCGCACGGACATGGAGGTGGGGGCCGGGGATGGTGCGTGGCGGTCGCTGCACTGCCTGGAGGGGGGCTGTCTCTTTTAGACCTCTCCGAAACCACGGGGCCAGCAGGAGCGAGATGACGATGGGCCACACCACAGCAGCCCCCGCCCGGCGGCACGTACCCCGTACCAGCCCCCTTCCCAGCAGCATCACCCTGGAGTTCCCGCCGGAGCCGCACCGCGTGAAGCAGGCGCGTCACCTGGGCGTCGCGGCGCTCAGGGAGTGGGGGCTGGGGCGTTTGGTCGACACGGTGGAGATGCTGATCAGCGAACTGGTCACGAACGCCGTCCGGCACGGGCAGGGCGAGCAGGTCGGGGTGCTGCTCGCCTACGGCGACGGCGAGTTGTTCCTCGCGGTGGACGACGGGACTCCCTCGCGGGCGTACGTCAGACAGGTGGGCCCGGAAGCGGAGGGCGGGCGGGGGATGGTCATCGTCCAGGCGCTGTCCGGCTCCTGGGGGACGGACGGACCACGCACCTGGTGCACGGTCCCCGTGCCGGACGCGACCGATCCCCGCGCTCAGCGCGGTACGGATCCCGCCGGAGCGTGACCGCGACAACGAACGCCCGGCCGTCTCCTTGAACAGGCCGCCGGAACGGTGCCCCGCCTGCCCCGGAGGAGGGCCGGATACCGAAGTCGAGCCCCCGGGGCCCCTCGTCTTCCCTCTCTTTCCGTGCGGTGTCGCGTCCCGCACGGCCTTCTTTCCTACGTTGCTGATTGGGAGTACGTCATCTTTCCCCCGACGATGTTTTCCGCGCGTGGTGGCCCGGCGGCGCCGGGCAGGCGCCCGCGTCGCGCGGCGCGCCTGGCTCTGCTGAGCGGGTCCGTGCTGATGGTGCTGTATGTGGTGTGCGGCGTGCTGGTTCTGGCTTTCGCCGCTGTCGGGCGGGTGATGCACCCGTGACGACTCCACCCACAACGGCCGTTGCAGTGTTGACTGGGCGACGCGCGTATGCCGAGGTACTGGCGCTGCTGGCGGTGGGCGCCGGCCCGCCGGCGTTCTCCTCGGCCATCCACCTGGCCGAACTGCACGGTGCGCGGCCCGGGGAGTGGACCGGCACCGTTGGCACGGTGCTGGGCCTGGCCGCGCCGCTGGCCGCCGTGGTGTGGCTGCTGGCGCTGGTGTGGCGGCGCAGCGGCGGTCCGGGCCGTGCCGCGAGTGCGGGGATCGCGCTGGCCGCGGGCGCCGGGGCGCTGACGGCGGACACGGTCCTTGAGGGCAGCAGCCTGGGCCGGGGCCTGGACGCGGCGGCGACGGCGCTGCTGTTGTTCGGGCTGGCCGCCGAGGTGTTGCTGCGGCGCGGTGTCGATCTGGACCAGCCCGGCACCAGCCCGGACCTGTGTCTTATACGCCTCTGACGCTGCCGCCGACGAGGGTTGCGGCGGGGGATGCTGCCGGAGGTGATCCGTGAGGCGGCCGGCGCGGGCGAGTACCTGCTCGCGGCGCGTCTGGCGGAGGCGGCCGGGCCGCCGCTGCTGGAGTACTGGCGGGACTACTCCGTCTGGACGGGGTTGTTCGAGCTGGGGCTCGAACAGGCCCGCGCTGCCGGTGATACCGAGGGGGCGCAGGTCCTCGCGCTGGGCCTGGGTGCCGCGCTGGCCGGGGCCGGCCACACCGAACGGTCGCTTGGCGTGCTGATGCGGGCCCGCTGCGGGCATGACGGGCGGGAGCGCGCCGCGGCGGAAGCGGCCGGGCGGCCGGGGCTGTTGCGCGCGCCGCGGTTGCGGGTGCGGGCTCTGGCTGTGACCGGCCGCGCGTTCCGCACCACTGACCCCGGGCTGGCGGTGGACCTGTCGGTCACGGCAGTACGGCTGGCGGACAACGGTGGTGGTCCGCGTGATGCGGCGCGGGTGCGGGTGGAGGCCGGGCTGAGTGCGCTCGCCGCCGGCGACGCGGATAAGGCGGTGGTGTGGCTGACCCGGGCCCGTGCCGGGCTGGCTCATCAGGGGGGCGGTCCGGCGGCGGCGTGGGCGCTGGCCCACCTCGGTTACGCCCGTGCCGTCAGCGGATTCCGCCGCGAGGGCGACGTCCTCCTCCGGGAAGCGGAGCAGGAGTTCACCTCCCTGCACCATCCGTGGGGCCGGATCGCGTGCCGGGCGGTGCGCGGTGCCGCGGCTGCCGCTGCCGGGCACCCGGGTGTAGCGCGGCAGCGGCTGACCGAGGCCCTGCGGCTGCGCCGGGACACGACCCTGCCCGGCTACGAACAGCTCCACGACGCCCTCACCGCCCTGCGCGCCCACGGTGAACAGGCCGTCACCGGGAAGACCGTTACCGGCGGCCTGTTCCCGCTGCCCGCGTGTGAGCAGTGGTGACCGCGCACGGCGCGCCCGGCGGGGCGGCCAATGAGGTCGGTGGTCACGCGGCCATCGGCGCGGTGGTGCAGGCCGGGGCCATCCATGGCGATGTCCACCTGCACCCGGCGCCGCGGGCGCGTTCGGTGCCCAGGCAGCTCGATGCGCCGCCGGTGCCGTGGGTGGACCGCGACAGTGCCCTGGCGGAGCTGGAACGGGTGCGTGCCGCCCGCCACGCGGCGGGTGTGCGGTGTCTGGTGATGGTGCACGGTCCGGCCGGCAGCGGGAAGAGTGGTCTGGTGGCCCGCTGGCTGGGCGGGATCGCCGGCCACTATCCCGACGGTCAGCTCGCCGCTGCGCGAAGCGCTCAGCATCCGCACCGGCATCGGCTACCGGCGCGGCGCGGCCCTGACCGGCATCCTGCTGGGCCAGGTCGCCGAAGCGAACAAGGACTGGCTCAACGCCCGCCTGTACTACCGGCAGGCCCGGACCGAACTGCTCGGTGTGGGTGATGCCCACGACGCCGCCCGCCAGGGAAACCCGGACGGGGCGATCGAACTGCTGCGCCAGGCCCTGGCCTGCCACACCGCCAGCGCCACCGACACCACCCGCGTCGAACAACAGATCCGAGACCTGGGCGGGCCCACTCCCTGACCCCGGCGCCGAACCCCCCACCGCACCGAGGAGGAACTGTTGTGTCCGCACACCGCACCGCGAGCGGCCTGCCCGACCACCACCCCCTTGCGCGCCGCCCCCACGTCCCGGCGGTCCGCTGCCCGCGCGCACCCACCGCGCTGAACAGCCCGCCCGCGGACTTCCCGCCCAGGACACGCGGCCCCCTTCTCCCCGAGGGGGGTCCCCGGCGGGGCCCTTCCTCCCGGGTCCCGTCCGTGGGGCCCCGGCCGGCACGCATCCCGCCCCGGTCGGCCGAACGCGCTCCGGCCGCCCGGCTGGACGCGGATGCCGGTGAGCCAACCGGCCTTTCCTCCATGCTCCCGTCCGGGATCCAGGGGAGCCCCGCCCGGCGGGGCGATCCCGGGCGGGCCCCCTTTCCCGTGTCCGTTCCAGGAGCGACCGAAGGCGACCATGAGTGCCACCCCCACACCCGCCGTCCCCCAGGACGTCCTCGCCGAGCTGCGGAGCGCCGGCTATGCGCCGGCCGGGCCGTTCCCGGGCGCGTCCAGGCCGTGGGACGTCCGCTGCCTGGTGTGCGGAGGGCTGCGGAGGGTGGTGCTGTCCCAGATACGTGCCGGGAAGCGGCGCTGCCGCCACCGCGCACGCCCGCCCCGGCCGCCGGTCAGCCACGGACAGGCCGTCAAAGAACTCAAGGCCGCAGGCTTCCGGCATCTGGAGCCCTACCCGGGCAACGTCACCGTGCCCTGGCGGGTCCGCTGCACCAGCCCCGGCTGCCCCGCCGGGGAACGGAACATCCCCCTGACCGAGATCCGGCGCGGTACTCGCTGCGCCCACCGCCCCAGACCCCCCGCTCTTATACCCCTCTGTCGCGCCCGACCAAGAGCCTAACCCCGGACCAGGCCGCCGAGGAGATGCGCCGAGCCGGGCTGGAACCTTGCGACCCCTACCCGGGCAACGTCACCGCGCCCTGGCGCTCCCGCTGCACCCAGCCCGGCTGCCGCCGGAGGCGCCTGACCTCCCTGGCCGCCGTACGCCACGGCACGCGGTGCGGCCACCAGCACCCCGACCAGTGGACGGCATGACCGCCCCGCACAGCACCGGCCAGGCGGCGGACCCCGGAGAACTCCTCGTCCCCTATGTCACCCGCTGGAGCGAGGAACTGGCGCCGTGGGACACCCAGTTGGCCGTGCGTGCCGACGGCAGCGGTCTGTGCTGGCGCGACGAGGTCCCCCAGGACCGCGACGACCGCGGAGTGCTGTGGGGACGCCTCCAGCCCGGCCAGGGCCAGGGCCGGCCGGAGTTCGCGATGCTGCATCCCCGGCGGCAACGCGAGGCCATGCGGCAGATGCTGTGCCAGGTCTGCGCCCGGCCCGCCAGCCGCACCTCCCGCGGCCACCTGTTCCTGATGAGCCAGGAGTCCGCCGGGCAGCTCGCCCACACCGGCGACCTGTACAGCCAGCCGCCGCTGTGCCTGCCCTGCGCGGCTACCGCCCGCGACCGCTGCCCCCACCTGCGCGGCAGCACCGTCGCGATCCGGGCCAAGAAGATCTGCCCCCGCGGCGTCGAGGGCGTTCTCTACGCGCCCCGCCGGCACGGCGACACCCCCCGGCCGATCCCCGGCAGCGGACAGTACTACCCCTACGGCGATGTACGCCGCATGCGCTGGGTCCTCGCCTCCCAGCTCGTCGTCCAGCTCGACCGCGTCACGATCACCGACCTCGACGACGAGTTGACGCACGCGGGTGTCCCGTCCCGCTGAACCCGGAACGCCGCGCTCCGGCGGGCGGATCACGGCTCACCCTCTCGTCGTGTCGTTGCCCCTGCCCGGTGAACGGGAGGGCGGGAAGCAAGTCAGGCAGAGCGGCCAGCGTGCGGAGCAACACGGCCGCATCCGGCACCGGTCCGGCAGGGCGGGTCGCGCTGGCGCGGCTGAGGTAGGCCGCGTGACAGCCCGCGTCCAGCGCTCCGCGACATCCGAGTCGAGCGTGTCCCCGACGTGCAGCAGCTCGTGCGGAGCCAGCCCGGCGATGGTCTCGGCGGCGGCGAACGCCGCCCGCTCGGGTTCGACCGCTCCGGAGTCGGCCGAGGAGACGACCGCGTCGAGGTCAGGCGGTGCTGGTCTGGCTGTCAAGGGTCCAGTGGAGGTTGTCGTCGTTGGGCACCCAGGTGTTGCCTGGGCCCAGGTACAGGTCGACTTCGCTGGGCTGGCTGACGTCGGAGATCAGAAGGGTTGTGCACTGGGTGATCTCTGCGCCGACGGGGAGTTCGGCCAGAGGATCGGCGCCGTCCTCGGGGCAGCCGCCTTCCAGGTCCAGCGCAGTGACGCTCAGGACGGGAGTGGCCGGTTCGCCGTCGGCGGTGAATACGGTGAGGGTGGCGCCGATGTAGCTGTAGGGGAGGGGGTCGCCGCTGAGGTGGCGGACCCGTACGTGGACGGACGCCGGCCGGAGGTCTGCGATGTCCTCCGGGTCGAAGAACCCTTCGAGCTGGTCATGCTGTCCGACCTCGACGCGTTCGACCGTCAGTTCCACCATGGCCTGGGCCTCGTCGACTTTGTAAGCGACCGGGTCGCTCGTCTCGCCCAGCATGTAGGTCAGCGTCTGGTCTTCAGCCGGTTGGGACGGGGTCTCGTTCCCGGTGTTCTGCTGAGCCGGCTCCGGGCCGGTCTCGTGGGCGCTGTCGCCCGAGGTGTCCGTCGAGCCGCAGGCTGCCAGGAGGCTTGCCAGCATGGCAGTAGTGGCCCCTGTTAACAGGTGGATTCTCCTGTGCGCCATGTCACCCTTTCCTGTTCCGTGGTAGTGCGGTGATCAGACAGCACCCTACGCATCTCGGCAGCGGTGAAAGAGACCGATCGCGCCTCCAGAACTGTCGTTTCCCGTGTTTCCCGCGTTACCCGACAGGGCAACGGTGGTCATGGCGCCGGTAGATGACGAAGGTTGTATTCGCGAGGTTTAGGGGAACCGGCCGGTCTGCGGTCCAGACCTCGGGGAAGGCCAGCAGCCGGAACGGCTGCTCACGTCGAGGTGCTGTCTTTCGGGGGCCGTTCGGCAGGCAGGAACTGCCCTCGACAGGCTGGCGATCATGGCGACCGCGCAACGCCGCCGAAGACACTGGCGGGCATGGGTATACCCGGGTGCGATATTCCCTCGCGGGAATCGGCTGCATGGCCCCGCGAGCCTAGGCGAGTGTCCCGGCTGAAGTTTCCTATTCAACGACGAGCTGCTGCTTTCTTTCCCTGGCGGGTCGACTGAGCGGGCTCGACGGCTGCGTGACGCCGTTTGTGGATCAAGGGATCCGGGTGGGGAGGTCCGCGAGCGGCTGCCGTCGGCCAGTCCAGCGGGGCGGCTTCCGAGTTCGTGCCGCGCCGGGTGCTCCGGACGGACGCTGGTGGACGGATTCGACCTCGGGGGCGGGGTCGGTAACTGCAGCACCGGCCGGGAGCAGCCGTTCACTGGCGAGGGCGCCAAGCCCACTGCCGGGATTCAGAGAAGCGCGGATTTCATGTGCGAGTCGTGGAGCCGGTCCCGTAATCTCCCGTGTCTCATAGGGGAGTAGTCATATGCTTCAGACACGTTCAGGATAGTGGCCGGCGGGGGCCGGGGGACGTTGGACGGGGCGCGCTATGGCCGTTGCTCCGCTGCCCTGGTTGCTGATCGCGACTGCGGGCCACGGATGAAGCGGGGATGCGGAGCGGATGCGGGTTTCCAGTTCGGGGGAGTTGTCGTTGTTCGGACAGTTATTACGCCGGTGGCGGGAGGAACGGGGCCTGTCGTTGCGGCAGTTGGCCGCGCAGGTGAACTACAGCCCTGGGTGGCTGAGCAAGATCGAGACGGGTGCGGGGGAGCCGACCGTCGAGCTGGCGCGTGCGTGTGACAAGGCACTGGACGCGGGTGGCGACCTGATCGCGCTGGCGCAGGCGCGCGCGCAGGGTATCGGCCGGGACGGAGTGCCGCAGCCGGTGCAGGTGCCGCCTGGCGCCGGGGCGGGCTTCGTGGGCCGCGAGCCGGAACTGGCAGCGCTGGACGGGTTACTGGAAGCGGCGCGGAGCGCGGGCACGGTGATGACCGTGGCCATCGACGGGCCCCCGGGCGTGGGCAAGACCGCGCTGGCCATCCGCTGGGCCCACCGTGTGGCCGGACAGTTCCCCGATGGGGTGCTCTTCACGGACCTTCACGGATTCGCGCCCCAGGCCAGGCGGACCGAGCCGGCGCATGTGCTGGAGGGGTTCCTGGCGGCGCTGGGCGTTCCGGCGGACGCGATCCCGCCGGACACCGAGCAGCGCGCGGCGATGATGCGCAGCATCGTGGCCGGCCGCCGGGTGCTGGTCGTGGCGGACAACGCCGCCGACAGCGCGCAGGTGGAGCCGCTGGTGCTCGGAGCGGCCGGCTGCGCGGTACTCGTCACCAGCCGTCGGCGGCTGACCGGTCTGGCCCTTCGGCACGGTGCGGCCCAGGTCGCCCTGGGCCCGATGCCGCCGCCGGACTCGGTCGCGCTGGTGACGGCGGTGATCGGGGAACGGGCAGCGGCAGAACCTGAAGCGGGGCGCCTGCTGACCCAGCGCTGCGCGCATCTGCCGCTGGCGCTGCGCATCGCCGCCGAACGGGGGGCCGCCCGCCCGCGTCACCGCGTCGCGGAACTGGCCGCGGACCTGACGGCGGACGCGCAGCGGCTGGATGTACTGGAGGCGGGGGAGGACGACTCCCTGGCCGTGCAGGCCGCCTTCTCCTGGTCCTACCGCCAGATCGACAGGGCATCGGCCCGGATGTACCGCCTGCTGGGTCTCCACCCCGGGCCGCGTATCGGCGTCCGGGCGGCGGCGGCACTGGCCGGGCTGCCGGTGGCGCAGACACGCCGGCTGATGCAGCGGCTGGAGAGCGTGCACCTGGTGGAGGCTTCTGTGCCCGACGCCTGGAGCATGCACGACCTGCTGCGCCTGTATGCCGCCCGCCAGGCGCACGAGGAGGAACTGGGTCCCGAACGCGAGGCGGCGGTGCGGCGGCTGACCGAGTGGTACCTGCTCACCGCCGATGCCGCGCACCGGGCGCTGGCCCCGCACTGGCACCTCCCACCCCTGGACCAGGCGTCGGCGGCCGAGCCGACGGTGACCCCGGTGACCTTTTCCGGCGCCGCCGTGGCGCGGCAGTGGTTCGACACCGAGATGGACGCGTTCGCCGCGGTGATCCGGCTGGCGGGCGAACACGGGCTGCGCGCCGCCTGGGAACTGCCGGTGCGGCTGTGGGCCTGGCTGGAGCAGCGCAAGGCGTGGGCGGTGTGGCGCGTCACCCATGAAGCCGGGCTGCGCGCGGCGCGTGCCGCGGGTGAGCGGGAGGCCGAGGCGTGGATCGCGGGAAACCTCGCCCACGCCTACCGTCAACTCGGTGAGGACGCACAGGCCAAGTCCCTGTTCGAGCGGGCGCGGGCCATCCAGGAAGAGGCCGGCTACGAGCACGGCCTGGCGTTCGCGCTGATCGGGCTGGGATGCCTGGACATTGAGCAGGGACGGGCCGACCAGGGGTGCCGGCACGTTGCCCGTGCTCTGGAGTGCTTTGAGCGTCGTGGTGACCGGTTCGGGCAGGCACTGGCCTGGGCCGGATTGGGTGAGTCCTATGGCCGGCTGCACCAGTTCGCAGAAGCAGAACGGTACTTGGGGAAGGCGCTGGACAGCTTCACCGTGCTGGACGACCACTACGGACAGGGCTACGCCCTCCTGTTGTGGGCAACGCTGGCGCACAACAGCGGGGACACGGCCGGGGCTTCGGCGTTCGTCGAGCGAGCCCTGGCTGCCCGCCGTGCCGCCGCGGACACCTGGGGAGAGGCCGAGGCCCTCGAACAGCAGGGCCAGTTCGCTCTGGCTGCGGGACGGCATCAGGACGCACAGGCGGCGTGGCGCATGGCCCTGACACTGTACGAGAGGCTGGGCGATCCGCGGGCCGCGAAGGTCCGTCAGCGGCTCCGCTCCCTGCGGGAGAGCCGGTAGCAGCCGTGCGGATGCGCGGGCCGCGTCGCGTCCGGTCACCCTGATCATCACACAGGCCCGCTGAGACCCCGGCGCTCCGGGCCAGGTGCTCGACACCCCGTCATGGCGCCTACGGCTGAGCCGAATTAGCGCAGTAATTGCCTGATAGCCCATCGGATAATCTGTCCGGAGCCCGCACGCGCTCCGTGAACTACGCGGGACAGGTAATCTCCTGCCGTGATCATCGACCGCACGGCACGGGTGGTGCCGACCAAGTTCCGGGACAAGATGCTGCGTGAGTGGATGGGGGACTGGATCGGCAAAGCCGGTCCAGACGAATTGCTTGCGAGCTTCCTCTGGTGCCTGGAAGGGTATGCCGCGCGCTCTATATGCCAGGACGCCGCAAGACTGGAAAAGAAGGCATCCCTCATGCGAGAGAAGGGCAGCGGGCGCCTCGCGTCGATCAGAGAAGGCCATCCCCTGCCCTACGCCGCAGCCGAGTGCCTTGCCGCTGGCGAGAAAGCTGTCGCCAGGACAGGTGCCGCCGCAGAGAAAATTCGCAGCCTCTGCAAGGATCTTGACGTCCTCTTCCGCAGTCTTCAGGACGAGTTCGGCTCGGATCTGGTCGAGACCCGGCACGGCGAAGCAGGCGGATACATATCGCCGCTCGATGAGATGATGCAGAAGTGGGATCAGGTAATCGATCTTGACCTGGAGATCGAGGAGGCCTGGGAGCAGTTCGCGAGAGATTTCGATGAGGCAGGGTCCCTCCACGGGCGAAGGGAGGAATACATCAAGAATGAGCACAGCTTCCCGCTGGAGAAAATCGACTCATTCGACGCGGGCAACTTCGAGATTTTGATTTCCTGGCTGGCTTTTCGGGACGGGCTGAAGGTCATCAGGGAGAAGGGCGGGGCAGGAGACCTGGGAGCAGATGTCATCGCGAAGGTGCCGGACGGGCGGACAGTCGTGTTCCAGTGCAAGCACACACGGGGCGGCCGGGCCGTCGGTTCCGGGGCGTTGCAGAAACTCAACGGGACGGCGCGCCAAGTGCACGGCGCCGACATCGTGGTGATGGTGGCCAGCGGCGGGTACTCGGACCCAGCCGTGGAGTTCGCGCACTCCCAGGAGATCCACCTTGTCGACCGGCAGGCACTGCAACGGTGGGCGGAGTACGGAGACCCGGTGTACTCGGTTCTGGGAGTGCCACCGCCCGCCGCCGGGACGCTCTGAACTGGTGCTGCCGGGCCTGTTTCGGCTGTTTCCCGCGTTGAGCGACCCGGCAACTCTGGCTTTGCCGAGCGCATGCGCCAAGAGTGATGCGGGTGGAGCTGACAAGCGATTTCTTGGACAGCCGACACCGTTTCCGGTTACGGCTGCTGTACGGCGGACTGTGGGGCGTCATGACGGGCGCCGTGCTGCTGCTGGCGTCCTGTAGTGGTGCCTCCTCACCGGCAGGTGACGAATCGCCTGCCGCGGAAAGCCCGACCGAGGCGCCGCCGGGGGAGCCGTCGGAAACCTCCTCTTCCGAGACTGCCCCGACCGTGCTGGCCGCCGCTGCGGCAGTCGAGGCGTACCTGGGAATGTGGCGGGACATGGCCGAGGCCGCGGTGACGTCGGACTGGCAGTCGCCGTCGCTGGCCCGGCACGCGACAGGTGATGCCCTGTCGGCGATCTCCCGGGGCATGTACGCCGACCGTCTCAACGGCCTGGTGACATTGGGCGAGCCGGTGAACGACCCGCAGGTGACGTCGGTCGACCCGCCCAAGGACCCGACGACGGTACTGATCTCCGACTGCGGCGATTCCTCGAACTGGCTGAAGTACGTGGACGAGACGGGCGAGCTTGCGGACGAGGAGCCGGGAGGCCGCCAGGCCATCACCGCGGAAGTGCAGGAACAGCCGGACGGGGCCTGGCGGGTGACAAGGTTCGCGGTCGAGGGAGTCGGCTCATGCTGAGGCGCGCCGCGGCGGTGGCGGGTCTGACGCTTGCGGTGCTGGCAGCCGGCGCGCTGCCGGCCCGCGCCGAGGGCGGCTGGGGGTCGGTGGACTGCGAGCAGAACCCCTACCCGGGCTGTGAACTCGGCGTCGGCGGAGCCCAGGAACAGCCGGCTCCCGGCGACGGGAGCGCCGACCCGGCGCCCGGGGGCAGCGCAGGCACCGGGAGCAGCAACGACTCCGGCGGCGGGGACAACGAGGAGCCGGAGGAACGCGACCCGGACGTGAACCTGGCCGATTGCTCTTACGAACCCAGCGACTACGAGCCTCCGCAAGGAGCGAGCCCGGCGTCCTTCACCGCTCCGGCGCCCGGCGCGGGGCGCGGCGTGCAGCCGGTGGTCCTCGGTTCGAGCCGGCCGGCGGTCCCGGTGGCCGAGCCGGAGCCGGGGGAGGAAGGCGCCTGGTACGTCTACCGCTGCACCGGTGAGGACGGGGTACGCGACGCCTACTACCGGCCCCCCGTGTGGATTCCTGACGCGCCCGGTGAGGCGACCGAGGCGGGACCGACCCCGGCGCAACTGGCTGAGCAGGCCCGTGACCAGTTACGGCTGCCGTCCCCGCGGATCGAGACCAGCCCGGCCGGGGACCAGCTCGTGCGCGTGCCGACCTGGCTGTGGCTGGAGCCGGAAGGCTGGGAGGAGATCTCAGCGACCGCCTCCGTTCCCGGGGTGAGCGTGACGGCGGTCGCAAGTCCGGTCTCGGTGACCTGGGAGATGGGCGATGGCACGGAGGTGGTGTGCGACGGACCCGGCACTGCGTACGAAACCGGCGGGGCACCGGAGCACTCGTCACCTGATTGCGGCCACACCTACACATCCTCCTCGGCCGGGCAGCCCGGTGAGGCCTACGCCGTCTCCGCGCGGGTGAGCTGGACGGTGACGTGGTCCGGGGCGGGCGAGGAGGGCGAGTTCCCGGGGCTGACCACTCAGACCAGCACGTCGTTCCGGGTGCTGGAGAGCCAGGCCCTGACGGAGTGAACCACGAGGACCCGCCGAGCGGACCGAGGAAGTGAGCGCCTCGATGAGCACGAGTACGAGAACGTCGGTGCCGCACGGCAGCGCCATCCCTTCCGGCGCGGCCGGGGGCCGGGAGGGGTCGCGGCTGACCGGGGTCGCCCGGCGCCGGCGGGTGCCCTACCTGGGGGCGGGGGGGCTGCTGGGGGTCGGGTGCGCGGGCGGCGGCGTGCTGGTCGCCACGCAACTAAGTGAACGGCAGGCGGTACTGGTCCTTGCGGAGCCGGTGTCGGCGGGGCAGGAGATCACCGCCGCGGCGGTGCGCGAGGTGAGCATGGCGGTCGACCCGGGCGTGAACATCGTCCGTGCTGACGCGCTGGAGGAGGTGGTCGGCCGGCCGGCCGCCTACAGCCTCCCGGCCGGCACGATCCTCACCCCCCAGGCGCTCGGCGAGCCGGCCGTCCCCCCACCCGGCCAGGCAGTCACCGCGGTACCGCTGGAGGCGGGGCAGTTCCCGCCCGGCCTCCAGCCGGGCAACACCGTCCATGTCGTCCCCCTGACCACCGCAGACACCTCCACCGGTGAACACATACCGGCCGGCACATCGTGGACGGCCGTAGTGACGGCAGTCACGGACAGCGGCGACCGCGAAGACGCCGCGGTCGCCACGCTGCAGATGGACACCGGCGACGCCCAGGCGATGGCCGCCTGGCCGGCCGACGAACTGCGCCTGGTCGTCGTGGCGGGGAGCGATCGATGACAGTGGTGGCGCTGTGTTCACTGAAGGGCTCGCCGGGAGTGACGACGACGGCGGTCGCGCTGGCCGCCGGATGGCCGTCCGGCACGCAGCCGGTGCTGGTGGAGTGCGACCCGGCGGGCCGGGACATCGTGGCCCGCTACCGCCTGGACCTGACCCCCGGACTAGTGACGCTGGCCGCCGCCGGACGGCGTTCGGGCGATGATGCGGGCCTGATCTGGCAGCACACCCAGCGTTTGCCCGGCGGGCTGCCGGTGGTGGCCGGCCCGCCCGCGCCCGGGCAAGCCCGCGCCGCCCTCGTGGAGCTGACATCCGGCCCGAACGGTCCGCTGCTGCGGCGGGCGGTCTCCCGCCCGGGGGTGGTGGTCATCGCCGACTGCGGCCGGGTGGACGCCGATTCACCCGCGCTCGGGGTGGTGCGCGACGCGGACGTGATGCTGCTGGTCGCCGGAGCCGGGGATGACGCCCTCGCACACCTCGCGGTGATGGTGCGCCCAGCGGCCACCTGGTCCCCCCGCCCCAGGCTGGTCCTCGTCGGCGACGGCTACCCCACCGGCGAAGTCACCCAGGCCCTGGGAACCACGGAACTCGGCATCGAGGTGGCCGCCCGCATCCCGCATGACCCCGCCGGGGCAGCCGCATTCGCCGGGAAGCCCGCCCCGCGCTGGGGCCCGGCACGTTCCCGGCGGGGACAGGCCACCGCCGAACTCGCCGCCCGCACCGCCCGGGACGCCCTGATCACCCCGCCACCCTGGCGCTGGCGGGCCTCGCAGACACCACCCGGCGCCCACGACGTTCCCGAGTTCACCGCACCCTCGACGCACCGGATACTGCCATGACCCACACAAAAGGCCCCCAGCCCGGCGAACACCGCGATCCGCGCATCCTGCCCCCGGACGGCGTCTTCCACGCCCCACCACCCGGACCACCGCCCCAGCAACCGGGCATCCACATCCCGGACGCGACCACGATGGCGGGCACCTGGCTGTCCCTTGAGGACACGGCCGAGGGGCTGCGCCGCTACCTGCGCCAGGAACTGGCCACCAAGCTCTCCGAACGGATCCGCGCGGACGAACAGGCCAACCGTCCCCAGCCCACGGCCGAACAGCGCCGGGCCCAGGCCGAGACCATCGCCCAGGACGCCGCCGAAGAGTTCGCCGGCGCGCTCCTGAACAGGGGGCGGCGCATCGTCTCCGAGCAGGACGAGGCCGCGGCCATCGCCCAGGTGCTGGACGAATTCTTCGGAATGGGCGGACTGGAACCACTGCTGCGCAACCCGGCGATCGAGAACATCAACGTCAACGGGCACGACCACGTCTTCGTCCGCTACGCCGACGGCCGACGCGAGCAGGCCCCACCCGTAGCGCGGTCGGACAACGACCTGGTGCGGCTCGTGCGCGCCCTGGCAGCCCGCAGCGGGACGGAAGAGCGGCACTTCGACCGCGGCAGCCCCGGCGTCAGTTTCCAGCTCCCGGGCGGCGAGCGCGCCTTCGCGGTGATGGCTGTCTCCGCCCGCCCGGCGCTGGCCATCCGCCGCCACCGCCACCAGCAGGTCACCCTGCACCGGCTGCGGCAGCTCGGCACGATCGACGACCGGCTCGAAGCCCTGCTGGCAGCCATGGTCCGCGCCCGCAAAAACCTGTTGATCACGGGTGG
Organism: Streptomyces specialis; assembly: GCF_001493375.1. GTDB lineage: Bacteria > Actinomycetota > Actinomycetes > Streptomycetales > Streptomycetaceae > Streptomyces > Streptomyces specialis. Next base: position 67,559 of record NZ_LN929838.1, on the reverse strand, counting down.
TACAGGCATGGGCAAAACGACGCTGCTGCGCGCGCTGGCCGCCGAAATCCCCCGCCAGGAGCGGCTGATCACCATCGAGGACACCTTCGAACTCGGCCTGGACGCCGACCGCCGCGCCCATCCGGACGTCGTCGCGCTCCAGGCGCGGGAGGCCAACATCGAAGGCAAAGGGGAGGTGCCGCTGGCAGAACTCGTGCGGTGGGCACTGCGGATGTCCCCAGACCGGGTCATCGTCGGGGAGGTCCGCGGCCCCGAGGTGGTGCCGATGTGCAACGCCATGTCGCAGGGCAACGACGGCTCACTTGGCACCCTGCACGCCAGCACCAGCGCTGGGGCGTTCACCAAGCTCGCCGCCTACGCCGCCCAGTCCGCCGAGCGGCTGCCGATGGAAGCCACCAACCTGCTCGTCGCCTCCGCGATCCACTTCGTGGTCCACCTGGACCGGCCGCGTGCCGCCGGGCACCAGCGGGTCGTCTCCTCCATCCGCGAAGTCGTCGGCGCGGACGAACGACAGGTCATAACCAACGAGATCATGCGCCCGGGCCCCGACCGGCGAGCGGTCACCGGGGTGCCGATGCGGGTGGAGACCCTCGACGAGCTGCGGGCGGCCGGCTTCTCGCCGGGACTGATGGAAAGGCGGCGGCCATGAACACCGCGGCCCCGCTGCTGGGCCTGTGCGGCCTGGGCATCGGCGTGGGCAGCCTCTTCGTGGCCGCTGGCTGGCGCGGGTATTCCGGAATCCGCCAAAGGCCGCCGCGCGGCAGCATGTTCCGGCCCGGTGGCGCCCACCACCGCGCACACGCCCGGCGGTGGGCGTCGGCCGCCGCAGCCGCCGGCCTGGTGGCGCTGGTGCTGACCCGCTGGCCGGTTGCCGGTCCGCTGGCCGCCGCCGCGGTGTGGAACCTGCCCCGCCTGGTCGGTGGTTCGTCCGGCCGGCGGCAGACCGCGCTGATCGAAGCGCCCGCGGGGTGGGCGGAGATGCTGCGCGACCCCCTGGCCGCCGGCGCCGGCCTGGAACAGACCATCACCGCCACCGCCGCCACCGTGCCCGAAGCCATCCGGCCCCACGTCCGCTCCCTGGCCGGCGAGCTGGAAGCCGGGGAGGAACTCGGCCTGACGCTGCGCCGTCTCGCCCAGAAGGTGGCGGACCCCACCGCGGATCTGGTCATCAGCGTGCTGATCATTTCCGCCCGGTATCAGGCCCGCCAGCTCGCTCCCCGCCTGGGTGCCCTGGCCGAGACGGCGCGCTCGCAGGTCGAGATGCGCCGCCGTGTGGCCGCCGCGCAGGCCAGGGTGCGCACCACGGTCCGCATCGTCACCGGCACCACCGCCGTGTTCATCGGCGGCCTGGTGCTGTTCAACCGTGAGTTCCTCACCCCCTACGACTCGGCCGGCGGGCAGGTGATGCTGCTGGTCGTCGCCGCCATCATCGCCGTCGCCCTGGTGTGGCTGGCCCGGCTGACCCGCATCGAACAGCCCGCCCGCTTCCTCACCGTCGAGGGCAGGGAGGCCCGGTGACCTGGCTGGTGGTGATGTCAGCCGGCACCGGTCTCGGGCTGTGGGCACTGGCGGCGTGGCTGTTCCCGCCCCGTCCGGCCCTGACCACCCTCGTCGACACGGTCCGGGCCGACACGCAACGCCGCCGTACGCCTCCCCTCGCCGGGAGCGATGCACCCGTGGCGGGCGGGTGGGGGACACGCCTGGGCCGGCCTTTGATCCCGGTGCTGCGCGCCGCCGGTCTACCGCGCCCAGGGCTGGACCGCGACCTGGCCGTCACCGGCCGGTCCCCCGAGACGCATCTGGCGGATCAGGCCGCCCTCGCGGCGGCCGGGCTCCTGCTGCCCACCACCCTGGCCACCCTGGCGGCCCTCGGCGGCAACCCGCCCGGCGTGCTGATGACCACCGGCACGGCCCTCGTCCTGGCCGTCGCCGGATTTCTCCTGCCCGAGGTGTCCGTGCGGACGGAAGCCGCCCGCCGGCGAGCGGCGTTCCGGCACGTGCTCAGCGCCTACGTCGACATCGTGCACATCCTGCTCGCCGGGGGCTCCGGCGTCATCGGTGCCCTTCACGACGCCGCCGACCTCGGTGACGACTGGGCCTTCCGGCACCTGCGCCGCGCCCTGCACACCGCCGAGGCCACCCGCGTCTCCCCGTGGGAGACCCTCGGCCGGCTCGGCGGCGAACTCGGCGTCCGCGAGCTGTCCGAACTCGCCGCGGCCCTGTCGCTGGCCGGCACCGAAGGCGCCAGAATCCGCGCCTCCCTCGCGGCGAAAGCCACCGCCCTGCGCACCCAGGCCACCGCCGAGGCCGAAGCTGCCGCCACCGCCGCCAACGAACGCACCGCCTTCCCCACCTCCCTGATGGCGCTGGGCTTCGTGCTGTTCATCGTCTACGCCGCCATGGCCCACGTCACCGGCTCGCTGTAGAAACCACCCCTGCTGAGAGAGGGAGAACCTCATGAAGAAGCGCCTGCTCCGGCTGCGGACGCGCATCATCCTGCTCCTGAGCCGCCTCATGAACGACGACCGCGGCTACAGCACCGAGGCGGTGATCCTCACCGGCGCCCTGGTCGGCGTCGCCGCCGGCGTCGGCTGGGTCTTCGACGAGGAGATCATCGCCGCCGCCGAAAACATCAACTTCACCACCCCGTCGGCCCCCTGACAGCGCCCATGCCTACATATGAAGACCGAGGTACCGCCCGGCGAAGGCTGCCGGGAAGCTGGCGGCAAGTGCTGCGGGAGGACCGGGGCGCCGCCGCCATCGCCGAGACCGTCGTCATCTTCCCAGTGCTGATGACCGTCATCCTGCTCATTGCGCACGTCGCGGTGTGGGCCCAGGCCGTCCACGCCGCCCAGGCCGCCGCTTCCCAGGGCCTGTCAGCCGCCCGCGCCCAGGACGGCACCGCCGACGACGGACGCAGGGAGATCGAGACTGTCCTCCGTCAACTCGGCGGCCCGCTGCAGAACGTCACTGCCGATATCGACCGCACGGCAGAGCGCACCGAGGTACAGGTCGACGGGGTGGCCCTGCCCCTCCTGCCCTGGCTGCGTCTCCCCGTCCCCGCCGAAGCCGCCGGCCCCACCGAAACCTTCCAGCCCCCCGCCGAAACCGGAGCGGCGCAATGACCGCCCAGGAGGCGACCACCCAGCAGCGGCGCGCTCCCCGGCCGGTACGGCGGAACCGGTTCGGGGATCGAGGGTCGGCCAGCGCCGAACTAGTGCTGCTGCTCCCGGTACTGATCCTCGTGCTGTATGTCGTCGTCTACTGCGAACGCGGCTCGGACACCCGGATGCGACTCGATGACGCCGCGCACCAGGCCGCCCGCGCTGCCAGCCAGGCCCGCACCCCGGGCCAGGCGGCCGACGCCGCCCGGGCCACCGCCACCGCCGCGCTCGACGAGGCGGGCGTCGCCTGCCAGGCCGTCACCGTCCAGCTCGACGGCACCCTGGAACCCGGCTCCACCGTCACCGCCACCCTGACGTGCACCATCGGCCTTCAGGACCTGGCCATGATCCCGATGCCGGGCACCACCACCCTGGACGCACGCTTCACCGCCCCCGTCGATCTCTACCGCAGCTCCACCGCCACGCCCGCCACGACGGGCGGTGAACACCCATGAGACGTCCGGGCCTTTCCCTCCGGACGCACCTGCGCAGGGACCGGGGGCAGATCACCGCGTTCGTCCTGCCGCTGATGGCCACCCTCATGGCGATGGCCGGGCTGGCGCTGGACGGCGGGCTCGCCCTGGCCGCCCAGGTGCGCGCCCTCGGCGAAGCCCAGGAAGCCGCCCGGGCCGGCGCCCAGGGGATCGACCTGGCCGCCTACCGAGCCGACGGCACCCTCCGCCTCGACCCCGCACAGGCTCGCCAGCTCGCCGAGAACTACCTCTCCGACGTCGGTACCGAAGGGGCGGTCAGTGCGACCCAGGAGAAGGTCACGGTGACCGTGACGGCCGTTCAGGACACCCAGCTCCTGGACCTGATCGGCGTCGAGACGCTTACCGTCACAGCCTCCGGCGCCGCCCAGCCGCAGCCGGGCATCACCGGCCCGCAACCGTAGAAGAGGGAGACGTTCGCGATGCCCGGACCGACACGGGCCCGCGCCCGAACCGGGACCGGCGTCCGGCTGGTCTGCCTGTCCGCTCGCCTGCTGCGCGCCGCTATCGCCGCCGTCGTCCTGGCCGTGCTGCTGGCCGGCATTCCCTGGGGCCTGGCCCACTACGTCGGTCAGCCCCTGCCCACCCGCGTCCCCAGCGGCGATGAACTCATCACCACCCTCTCCACTCCGCTCAGCACCCGCGACACCCTGCGTATCCTCGCCTGCGTGCTGTGGCCCACCTGGGCATGGTTCGTCCTCGACGTCGCCCGCACCACCCGTCACGCCGCCAGCGCCTTCCCCCGTCCCCACCTCCTGTCTCTTCTCCCCCTTCCCGTCTCTTCCTTCTCTCTCACACACACCCCCCCCTCGCCCCCCCCCCCCCCCGCCCCCCCCCCCCCCCGGGCGGCCCCCCCCCCCCCCCCCCCCCGCCCCCCCCCCGCCCCGCCGCCGGACCAGCAGCCCGGGACTGCGGCTCCCGACGCCGGTGACCCCGACGGCGACCAAAGGGTCGTGACGCCGACGGGGGCGTTCGTCGGCCTCGGGCTCGCCGCGTTGATCACCGCCGCCTGGGCAACTCTCTTGCTGCGCCGCCGCATCCACTACCGCCCCGGCCACGGGCAGCGCAAGGAACTGCCCATGGCCCCGGTCGTGCGCACCCTCCGCCTCGCCCACGACCGCGCCAACCCACCGGCACCGGACGACCGCGGCCTCGTCGAGCTTGAACCGGCGACATCGCGGGCGGCGCCCGTTCCCGAGGCCGCTTTGCGCGACCGCGCCCGCCACCTCGCCCAGACACACGCCGTCGACGACCGCCCTGCCGTAGGCATCGCGGACGGCCGCGCTATCGCGCTCGACCTTGCCCGCACCCGCGGGCTCGGCCTGACGGGGCCCGGAGCGCAGGCCGCAGCGCGCGCCCTGCTGGTGGCCATACTGGCCGACCACCACCGCCCCGGCTCCCCCCAGACGCGGCTCCTTACCCCCGCCCCGGACGCGGCACTGCTCCTGGGCCCAGAGATCACCGCTCCGCCACAGGCGCTGCGGTTGTGCGTCACCCGCGACCTGGAAGAGGCCCTGGAGGTGATGGAGCGCGAACTCCTCACCCGAAGCCGCGGCGCCGTCAGCGCCGATTCGGCGGGCGAACTCGTTCTCGTCGCCACGTCCCAGCCGTACGCGGACCGCCGCCTGCAGGCCATCCTCGACAACGGCTCGTCCCTGGGCCTGAGTGGTCTGCTGCTGGGGCCGTGGCACCCGGGCACCACCGTCCGCGTCCGCCAGGACGGAACGGTCGCCGCCACTAGCCCCACGGCCCCCGGGGCGCCTGGTGTGCGGCTGTTCACCCTGCCGGCGGACGAAACCCGGGACTTGATCCGCCTGCTGAGGGAAGCGATCCCCCCGACGGCTACCCGGCTGACGCCCCGTCGTGAGCCCGCCGGCACCGACGGCCGGGCAGAAGAGGGGCGCCGTGGGCCGGATGGCTCCCTTGGGCCAGTGGATGACGGTTCGACACGCTCCGCCAGCCCACCTGCCGGGGCCGCCGCGCCCGTAGCAGCGGCCCACCAACCGTCCGAGGGTGCCACCGGCCGACCGCAGGAGGCTGGGAAAGCGGCACGCCTCGTCGTCCTGGGCCGGCTTCGTCTCACCCGGCAGCCACCCGGTGGCGCGGAGCCGGAAATCTCCCTCGCCCCTCGGCACCGCGACCTGCTCGCCTTCCTGGCTCTCCACCCCGCTGGAGTACACCGGGACGTCCTGTGCGCCGCACTGTGGCCCGAGGCCCGCCGCCCGCACAACGCCTTCCACGCCACCGTCAGCCAGCTGCGCAAGACACTGGCCGCCGAAGCCCCTTCGCACGAAAGCCTCGTCCTCCACCACGAAGGCCACTACCGCCTGGACGCCGGGCGTCTGTCGGTGGACCTGTGGCAACTCCAGACCGAACTGGCCGACTTCGCCTCCCGTACCACCGAGCAGCAGGAGAGGGCGCTGCACCGGATCGACGAGCTCTACCAGGGCGAGCTGGCGGCCGACCTGGCCGGCGACTGGCTCGACGCACCGCGGGAGGCGCTGCGCCGGGACATCCTGAACGCCCACAGCCTGCTCGTCCGCTCCCTTCGCTCCTCCGCCCCGCAAAAGGCACTGCACTTCCTGGAAATCTCCCGCCAGCTCGACCCGCACAACGAGACCATCTACTGTGAAATAGCCCGGCTCCAGGTTCATCTCGGCCAGCGGGACGGAGTGCCGCGGACACTTGCACTTCTCACCACTGCCCTGGCGGAGATAGACGAAGAGCCCTCAGGCGAAGCCATCAGGTTCTCCGACAAGGCCCGGAGGCCAGGCATCCACCACCCCGGCGAACCCTGATAGGACAGTCGGGCCCGGCGGAATCCGCGGTCCGGCATTATGGGGTAATCTGCTAGTTGGGGAGTCGAGGAGAATGTTGCGGCCCTGTTTTCGTGCCGAGTATGCAATTCGTTTCCCTTTCCTTCCCCGCGAGTGTGGATGCGTCATCGGTGCCGATGCGGGTGAGTGCGCATAAAGCACATTGCGTCGATGCCCCTGGAAGCCTGAGAAATGGCGACGGTCGGCATTTCTTTGCTGGCCAATCGGGGTTCCTGTCTGCGGGCCGATCTGCGGGCCGATCGGGGGGCCTCTCAGGCAGGAACCCCCCTCGCGTCGCCTTGTCGCAGGTCGGTGGACGTTTGTCTCGTTCCGATGTGGCGTCCGACTCACTGCCCCCAGGGGTGTGAAAAATAGTTTGGCGCGGGGTTGTGCGGCGCGAATACGCGTCGATCTACACCTTGTTATTAGTGCTGTCGGTGTGTTGATTTTCCCTGCTGCTCTTTGGGTATTGATTGGCCGGCTGGCTGTCTCTTCGCTTCCTTTGCCTCTTCCGGCTTTCCTTGTGATTCTCCTTGTGTGGCCTGTCGTCCCGTGGCCCTTCATTGTTCGCCGACCGACAAAGAATCTTGGAATTCTCTCGGTCGGGGTGTTTCCTTGCGGCTGAATGCGGTAGAAATAGAGGTATCGAGGCGTAAAGCAGAGAGCTACGCCGCGAATGATCGGAGTCGATATCATGGCGGAGCAGATTTCCGCAACGGCACGCAGGGAAGCCGCTGAAAGCTGGGACGGAATCAGCCCGGAAGACATGGCGCGGGTTACTGAGGACGACTTCCGTACCCTTCAGGATCTGGCGCAGCGTTACTGCCGGGTGGTGGACTCCACCCGTTCGCGGAAGCGGATGGACGGCAGCGCCACGGCGGCGCCGGGCGGACGCGCGCTGTACGGCACGGACGACGTGAGTGCGGACGTGACACAGGACTCGGTGCTGATCTTCACCAAGCGCCTAGCCAAGATCATCGCCACGTGCGAGCCCGCCGCCCTGTGGGTGGACACCCGGGAAGTGTCCGCGTGGCAGTACGTTCGCAGGGACGAAACGACCATGATCATCACCCGGTCCACCCTGCACCGCTGGGCCGTGCGCGATGCCGCCGCCCGCAACGGCTACCGGCTGGACGTGGCCCCGGAAGAGATCGACACCATCCCGGGGGCTCAGATCATGCGCGGGGTCCCCCACGCCGACACCCTGACCGTTCTGGCCGTGATTCCCTACCTGTCCGGCCAGAGTGACACGATTTTCCGCGCCGCATGGCGGGACGGTGCCGAGTACCCCACGCTGGGAGTCATGTTGCGTCTCGCGGGCAACGCGGATGACCTCGGCCGGGCCGGAGTGATGAACGGTACTGCGCAAGAGATCTACGGCGGGGCGCGTCACTCCAGCTACAACCTGAAGCGCACCCGCGAGCGCGCCCGGGAGGAATGGCGGACCCTGCGCGCCGCCCTGGACTCCGTCCGCGAGGACATGATCTACGAGTCCACGCGTCGCCGGTAGAGCGGGCCGCGCCGCAAGGGACAGCCCGGGTGCCGCAGTTTGGCATCCGGGCTACACCCCTGCCCGGAAACCGGGCCGATAGGAAACCGGGCCGGCGTCGGCGATCGGGCACTTCCCGTCGCCGTATTCAGGTGAGAACGCCTTACAGACGCTCACGGGCACCCGGACGTTCCGGCGCCCGTATGAACGCCTTGGGAGTGCCCCGGGTGGGGGCGTTCTCCCGGCATGCGCGGGGATTCCGACCGGATGGTTGTCCGGACGGCTTTCCAGCGCGCGCCGGAAGAATCTTGAAAGAACGCCAGGAAGGCTCGGCGATCGGGCGCTTCCGGCCGCCGTATTAAGGTGAGGGCATCCTACGGCCCGCCAACGCGGCACGCCGCGCCGGTCGTTACCGGCGGACACGCCGCGCCCCCTGCACCATCGCGGGCAAGGAATTGACGGCCCGTAGGAATGGCGCCCGTCGCTAGGCAGACAAGAAGAATCTTGCAGATTCCCTCTGCGCGCTCGGCGATCGGGCGCTGTGCCGTCCCGTATTCAGGTACGGGCGCCGCACGGCGCGACACGCAATGATCCTGGGCACGAGAGGTATCAGCTCAGTTGGCGCAGTGCCGTGCTTGAGCGGGCGTGCGACTGGATGCGTGCAAGATCCACCAAATCGCCGGTCACGAACGCCATGTTCGCCTTCCCGCCCGATGCGGCGCCGCCTGAAAACCCGCACGCCCCGCAGTTCGGTTCGCAGCGCTCCTGTGGGACGCGGCGGAAGCGTTCCGGACAGTATCCGGAAAAACTTCGGGCACGCTCGGCGATCGGGCGCTTCGCGGCGCCGTATTTAAGTGAGGCCAGCTCAACGCTGGCACAGGTCAGCAGCGCCCACAGAGGCGGCGGGGAAATGGAGGACTTCGCGCCGGAGGGAGGATCATGAACATTCGCGGAGTTTCCCTCAGTACTTTCTACGACATCGTGGATGACGTCTCACGATCGGACTATGCGGGCAACGTCGTCGTCAACCGTGACGCACGTTGGTCGGGCCGCAGCTCGATTACCGCCCGCCTGCGCGTCACGGACTCCCGGGGCCTTGGCGCGCGAACAGCCGCGTCGGGACGCCACGGCCCGTATGCCTGCTGGCACGCCTACCGGGACGTGCTGCGGCAGGTATTCGCCGTCGCGCCGGACGCCACGGTCCGCACCGTGCTGGAGACCTACCGGGGAGAGCCCGGCTTCCGGCAGAACTACCCGGCCACGGCCTACCGGAACGTCGGCAGCCGCGACTATCCGGCGTACATGCCGGAGTTGTGCGTGCGCGCCGGATGCGGGCAGGAGTCGGCGCCGGTTGAGTGGCCGCCGCCGCAGACGCCCGCCCCGGACCTGGACGGCGGCGACGTGCTGGAGCGCATCAACCGCGAGCTTCGGCAAGCGGACCGGATGCGCCCGCAGCCGCTGGTCTTCGAGGGGCCGGAGTCCCTGCTGGACGCCCCAGACCTAGCCTACAGCGGCCGGTGACCGGCCCCCACGGCGCCCCCCCCGGCCCCGGTCTCCCCACCCCGGGAGGCCGGGCGGGGCCCCTCCTTCCGTGCACCGCCTCGACCGTCCTGCCGGGGCCGGTGGCGCGGGGTGGGAGCGGCGGCTCTGAACGGCTCTGCCGTGCGCCTGGCTGGCCGGGCGCACTCACGGCTGTTCAGCGACGAACAGTTGGCCGGAGAAGGACCAGTGCGAGGGAGAGCACGATGTGTGACATGTGCAGGCTGCTCGACGGCAGCAGCGGCGGCGCGGCCGGTCCGGCCCAGCCGGACGCCGGAGCGGCGCCGGAGCGGAAGGCCATTGCGGCTGTGGAGAACGAGGACGGCAGCGTGACGCTGACGCTCCCGCCGGGCGCCTACGACGCGCTCCAGCTCCAGCTGGCGGTCGGTGCGGCCGTCATGGGCCCGGACGCGCCGTTCATCCCCTGACCACCCAGGTCGGCCCTGCTGCCGCCACCCCCGGGGAGCGCCATCCCCCGGGGGCGGCCCCCTGGAGTTCGGCGCCGATCCGTTAAGGCGAGGGAGAGATGACGGACCTGTTGGAGCTGAAGGTGGCCCGGTTCGGCGGGCAGTGGCATGCGTGGAGCGAACTACTGGGCGAGTGGCTGCCGCTGCCCCTGACGCCCGAGGCCAGGGCGGGCGACGTGAAGAGCTTCTACGCCCGGCGGGGCATGAGCGTGCGGATCGTGGCCGGCCGCTAGGCCGTGCGCGCCGTACGCGAGCAGGGCTCGGTGCGCCGGGTGCGTGGGAGGAACCGCGCGGCCCGGCGCACCGGCCTGATACCCACCACCGTGCGGGCCCGGGAGCGGCTTTCCCGGGCCCGCGCTTGTGTCCGGTGACCGTGGAAGGGAGTCGCGGACATGACCGACACCAGCAAGACCTGGGACGCCGCCCCCAGGGGCGCGCTCTGGTACGGGGAGATCATCTACGGCCGGGACGTCACAGACGATGAGGGCGCGGTGATCGGCTCCGAGACCGACTACGCCTACGGGTACAGCACCGACCCGCTGCCCGACCCGGGGCTGATGTGCCCGCCGGGGGCGACGGTGCTGGAGGAGGCACTGACCCATCTGGCGTCGAGGGCCACCCTGACCAGGCAGGAAGAAGACGACGCGCCCGAACGGGAGTTCCGGGTGTGGTGCGAGAGCGGCGACCTGATCGCCGCCACGGACACCTACGAGGACGCCGCCGACGCGCTGCGCGAAGCCGTGCGCGCCGACATCGCCCGGCACGGCCCGGCGGAAGCCGCGTGCGGGGTGCTGTCCAGCTACGGCTACTCGATCCAGGTGACCGAGGACGGCGCCGACATCACCCAGGACTTCGCGAACAACAACCCCGATCGGCCGCTGGACGACGGGGTGATCGCCGGGGAGGGGGAGTAGCCGTGCACCTGCACGTGGGCAGTAACGCTCCCGGGTACCTGCCGGACTCGGTGCCGGAGTGCTTCGGCGACCTCATCAGCGCCTTGGACGCGCTGCGCACGGAACTGCGCTTCCTGCAAGCCGACTTCTACGAGCGCTGCGACGGGGAAGAGTGCCCCGGCGGCGCGGGGGAGGCGTGCGGGTGGTGCGAGGCGGCCGGGGAGGTGGAAGCCGCGCTGTCGGCCATCGCGGACGGAGACGCCGCCCGGCACCTGGACGAGGAACAAGAGTTGGGCTGGACGTTCCGCCCGCCGGAAGGCCCGGACGTCCACCACTGGTGCGCCCGCCTCGGCACGTCGGCTGACGCCTGCGCACCGGCCGGAGCACTGACCCTCTGAGCCTCGCCCCGCCGTCCTCACCGCGCTCCGGGACAACCTGCCCCGTACGACCAGCGGGGCCGCCCGCGGAGGACCGGCTGCTGCCCGCTGGCTCGCTCCCGAGAGCGCCCGTGACCGGACCTGAGGAGGTTCATGTCCCACGTGTCCACCGCCCCGCCTCAGCGGGCCATGACCGTCGCGCGGCTGCGCAGCCGCCTGGCGGCCCTGCCCGGCGACCTGATGGTTGTTCTGTCCCACGACGCGGAGGGTAACCATTACTCCCCCCTCACGAATCGCGGTGTAGCGGCCGGGCTCTACCACACCGGTAGCGTCTATCCCACTCATGAGGAACTGGCCGAGGATTCCGAGGCGCGGGAACTCGTTTACCCGGATGGTATTCCGGAAGGTGCTGCGCCAGCGGTCGTTCTGTACCCCCAGAGGTGACCCCTGCCCCTCGCCCCGCCTGCTCCGGCACGGCGCCGGAAGAATCCCGGAATTCTGCTCTCTGCGCGGTATTCGGGGCTCGCGGCGCGCCGTATTGAAGTAAGAGCAGCGCAAGGGCATGCGGCGGCTGCGGCCCGCCTTCCTGATGGCGGGAACACGATTTCGCTTGCCGCAAGGCGGGTGCGCCGCCCACTCGTGACGACGGCAGAAACAGAAAGGGGTGTGGCCCTGATGATTGAAGCAGTGCGCGTCCGGCGCCGTACCAAGGGGAAGAAGGCGCCGGGCACGCGGCGGCGTTCTCCGCGGCGCGGGTTCGCCGGGCGGACGCACGGCGTGCGTCGTTGGCTGAGCGCGCTCCCGTATCCCGGTAAGCAGCGTTCGTTCAGTTATGTCGAGGTCTGGCAAGCCGTCAACGATGGAGCTGATCTCATCACCGGCGCCCTTGGCCTGGGAGAGGAAGGGCCGGAGACGGACGCCATCAACTTGGTCGTGAATGCGACACTGGCCGTGCTGGAAAAGCCTGACTCCTCTTTCGAAGACGTTATCGCCGAGTTCTATCCGGGCGTCACCCCTGACGAGGTGCGAGATTGGTGGAGTTGGGGCTGAAGTGAACGGTGACAACCCCTGGCAGGGGCTGGCGGATGCGCTGAACGCGCTGGAGTCCGCTGGGAATGACCTGCACTTCGGTGATTTGGGTGACGCGTCATCCGGCCGCTACCGGTACACCCCTTTCGTCTGGGCGATCAACAAGGCTCACGGCACGCGGGTGCGCTGGGATTACCGGCTCCGGCTGTGGCTCGTGGAGCACTGACAGTAACCCCCTTGCCGGTGCTCGGAATTTCGCGCGCCTGGCCTCAGCGAACGATGACTATCGAGAAACCGAAGGAAGGAGGAGGCCAATGCACTCCAGCCGTGATGGGCAGCCCTGCCACGTGGAAATCGCCCGGCGCTGGCAGGGCCCGGTGTTCGCCGATGGCGGCGATGACCAGGAACCTCTGGCCGGAAAGGTGCAGGACCTGCTGACGGAACACGGTTTCGTCGAGCAAAAGCGGGCGCACTACCGCTGGTTCGAGCTGCCGTCCGGCCTGGACGAGGGTGAGGAGAACGCGCGGGCCACCGCCGCGTACGCGGCGCTCACCCAAGCGGGCTACCGGGTGGCCCTCGACCCGGACCTCTACGTCCCCGCCAGCGACACGGCGGACGTGTTCCCGCCGGACGACCGGCAGAAGCCGACCGCCGACTGACCCGGTCTGCCCGGCTCAATGACGGCGGCGGGCCGCTGCTCCCGCCTGGGGGGTGGCGGCCCCGCCGCGCTCAGGAATTGTCTACGGAAGAGAGGAAGGAGCCATGTCGTCGCAGAACATTGCCCGCGCTCCGGAGGTCCTTACCCCTGAGCGGTTCGCGGAACCGCTCTACTGCCTGCCCGAGGAGGGGGCGAGTCCCGAGCTGAGGGACTACACGGTCGCGGTGGCCGGTTCGTCGCGGTTCAACGGGGAGGAACCGTTCTTCTACGTGCTGCGCGCTCCGACCACCGAGGACGCGTGGAGGCTGGCGCTGGCCTGGCACATGGTCATCGAGGACGACCTGGATGCTTACGTCGTCGCCTCCCGCTCGCACGAGGGCGCGCCGGGGGAGCACGCTGGGTACGCGTGGAACGATCTGCGGCCTCAGCAGGACCGTGTCCGTGAGCGCCGGGAGCTGCTGGACCGGGCGTGGGACCTGGACCGGCGGTTCGAGAACGCCTCGGCCCGCTACCGCGGCCCGGACGGCGAGGTGAAGCCCGAGGACTACCGCCGACTCGACGAGGTGCGCTCGGCGCTGGGCGAGGAAGCCCTCGACCTCATCCACGCTCTGGCCGGGTTCGCCGAGGGGGCTTCGTGAGCCGGATCACCGGCCGGGAGCCCCGCCACTGGCACACAGCCGACGGTCGGCATGCCATGCCGGACCCCCGGAAGATCGACGGCTACCCCAGGCAGGCATGGAGCGGGGACGAACGCGCCTACGTAGAACACCTGGTGGCCCACCGCCATGCGGCCGAGCAGCCCGAGCCCAGGGAGGACGATCCGCAGACGGTGCGGCTGCTCTTCGAGCTGCTGACGGCTCAGCGCAGGATCGCCGCCGGGCTCACCGAACTGATCACGGCCCTTCGGGAAGCGGCCGGTCGGCCGGACCCGAGGACGGGCCGGTGAGGACCCGCCCGCCCGAGGTCTGCCGCCAGGCACGGGGCCACCCGTTCTACCCGCCGGATGATGAACTCGCCGCCATCCCCGGGCTGTACGCCACGGACGGCCACCCCGCTGAGGACGCCATCGTCCACCTACGCTACGTCGCGGCCTGGGGGGAGTGGTACGTCACCGAACTCGACCCGGACACCGGCGCGGCGTTCGGCCGGCCGGCGCTCGGCCGGGACGCGGCCGGGGGCGAGTGGGGCTTCATCGACCTGCCTGCCCTGGAATCCACCGGCAGCGGCCCGAGCCGTCTGGTCGCGCGCGACCTGTACCACCAGCCCGCGCCCGCACGCGACTGCCTGCCCGCCGGCCGACCGCGCTGATCCCGCCCACCGGCGGCCCCGCTCGGACCCGCCGGTGGCCTCGTCAACTCCGGCAGCCCACCCGCCTGGCCCACGGTGCTGCCGGACCTTCTGCCCGTACAGCGGGCGGGAGACCGGTCCCCCAGACCCCAGCCCCGGGAGGGGACCCCTTCGCGCGCGCCGCCGACCGGTCGAGGAGCACCACCTCCGGAGCACGGTCAGCGGCACGCGGCCGGGCCGCCCCATTCCGAATCCCGACAGGAGAGGACGCCTTCCCATGGCCAACGCCGAACTCCTTCGCACCACCCTGCGCCACATCCAGCAGAACCCGGACAGCTGGGACCAGGCAAGCTGGCGGTGCGGCAGCACCGGCTGCTTCGCCTTCCACGCCGCGCTGCTGGCCGGGGCCGAGCTGGCCGATCCCCAGACCACCGTCCCCGGACCCGGGGGGACCACGCCCAACTACGACAGCTACCTGGCGTGCAACACCGCCGCCCGGGACCTGGGATTCACCCAGCCGCGGATCCACATCAGCGACTTCGCCCAGGCCGCCCTCGGGCTCGAGACAGAAAAGGCGACCGAGCTGTTCGCCTCGTGGCGCGAGCTGCCGGATCTCGAAGCGCTCGTGGCGGATCTCGCCCCGGAGCCTGCCGCGACTCGCTGAACGCACAGCGAGCGAGCCGCCGCCCGCAGCCGTCCGCCGGCCGGTGCGCCCAGGCGCACCGGCCGGCGCTGCCGGGCCGGTGGGCGGTTATCGCTGCGCGTGGTGCCGCACGCCCGCACGCCCGGCCCCTGGCCGATCCCTCCCTCGCCCAGCCGGGGCGGGCGTGCGGGTCTGCGGCGCTACGCCTCCCACGACCCGAAGCTTCAAGGCAAAGAAAGGAGAAACGATCCCTCATGCCCAATGCCGCGCTGCTGCGCGCCACCCTGCGGCATATCCGCACCCACCCCGAGACCTGGATCCAGATGGACTACCGCCGTGGTAGTGCGGGCTGCTTCGCCTATCACGCTGCCCTGCTGGCCGGAGCACAGCTCGCCAGCCCGGCCGCCACCGTCGAACGGCGGCCAAGCGGCAAGCCGTGGCCCAACCACGACCCCTACCTGGTCCCCAACCGGTCGGCGCGCGACCTGGGCTTCACCCAGGACGAGAAGATCCACCTCGCCGACTTCGCGCGCCGGGCCCTGGATCTGGACGATGAGTCGGCATGCACCCTGTTCGACGCGGCCAACAGCCTCGCCGACCTGGAACGCCTCGTGGATGCCCTCACCTCCCAGTCAGCCTCCGAGAGGAGCGAGGGATGACCGGCGGTCCCCCCGAGCCGGCGAGCGTGCCGACGCCCCCCGGCCAGGGCAGCGGGTCCACGGCCGGAGACCGGGAGTTCTTCCAGTTCCTCACCTTTCGGTGGGACGTGACCCGGGCGAAGGAGATTGCCGCCGGAATCACACCGGTCAGGCTCAACCCCGAGCCGTTCTACGGCCTTCTGAGCGCGATCGAGATCAACGAGCAGCACGCGGCACGCGTCGATATCACCCGGCCCCTCCTCGCAGTGAAGATCCGGGACTTCGACGGCGCCGCGCTGATCATCGACGGGTGGCACCGCGTCGCCCGCGCCCAGCGAGACGGCATCACGGACCTGCCCGTCATCGTGCTCGACGAAGCCCAGGAATGGGAGGCCCGCGTTTTCGGCGGGACCAAGACCAGCTCGCGGAAGCCCAACCGCTGAGCGCGACGGCCTCGTGCGAAGAGAATCTCCAGCCGGGCGTTGCCCCGTCTCCCGCCCTCCGGGCGCCGCTGACCCGCCGAGCAGTACGCCGTGCTGCTCGACCGCCCGCTGATAAGCACCGCGTATCTGAGCCTGTTTGAGTCGTGCCTCCTGAACTATCAGCGGTTGCCAGGCTGAGAGCCCGGGGAAAAGGGCAGAAGATTTCCACCGTGCGGTCGGCGATCGGGTGCTTCGGCAACCCGTATTTAAACGGAGGCAGTTAGTCGTTCCGCGACCGCTCCTGCGCTGCCCTTCCGGAGAATTGTCCCCTGTATAGAGAGGACTCATTTGGCATGTCCCGTGAAACCCTGGACTGGCTGAACAAGAACACTCTGATCGGCTTTACGGAAAAGCGTGGAACGGCCTGGCATTACCACCGTGGTATGCAGGGCACGGAGTCCAATCACTACCGTGGCGCGATCCCTCTTGAGGACGTGCGGCGCCGCCTGTTCGACTGGGAGGCTGTGCGCGGCGAGGTTTTCGTGACCAGCCCGCTGACCGGACGCCCGGAGCGCGACCTGGAGCGGGTGGCGTTCTCCCGCAGTGACACCGGCCGCGTCCTGGGCTACTTCGGCCCGGGCTACGAGCCGCACCCGTACGGCGAGTGGCTGCTGAACAAGGTCGCCAACCTGCTCGACGACAACCTTGCGGTCGGCTCGGCCGGTCTGCTGAAGGGCGGCGCGGTCGCGTGGGTCTCGGTCGAAGTCCCCGAGACGATCACCACACCGGAGGGAGTGGCCTTCCGGCCGCACCTGCTGGCCACCACCAGCTTCGACGGTTCGCTGGCGACCACGTACAAGCCGGTGGTCACCAACGTGGTGTGCGACAACACGATGCACGCCGCGCTGAACGAGTCCGGCCAGACCGTGAGGGTCAAGCACTCCCGGAAGTCGGAGTTGAAGCTGGCCGCCGCCCGCGACGCGCTGGGCATGGTCCACCGCGTCGCCGACTCCTTCACGGAGGAGGTCGCGCGCCTGTGCCGGACGGACGTCTCCGAGCGGCAGTGGCAGCGCTTCCTGGACGCGCACGTCGAGCTGCCCGCCAAGCCGGGCCGAGGGCGGACGCTGGCGGCGCGCAAGCGCCAGGCGCTGACCAGCCTGTGGACGGACGACGCGCGGGTGGCGCCCTGGCGCGGAACCGCCTTCGGCGTGGTGCAGGCGGTGAACACCCACGCCCACCACGCGCAGGCCGTACGCGGCGCCACCCGGCCCGAGCGCAACGCCCTGCGGGCGGTCACCGGCGACTTCGACACCCTCGACCGGTCCACCCTGGCCACCCTGGCCCGGGTCCTCGACCACACCGAACTGGTCCGCGCCGCCTAAACGCCGCCGGGGCGGGGTGCGCTGCCCGGCGCACCTCCGCCCCCGGCACAGCGCCACCCACCTGCCTGCGTGTACGAGAGGAGTTGCATCACCGTGCTGTCCCACTACGGCCCGCTGCCGCACCATCCGTACCTCGATGGCTCCGACACTTTCGAGACCACCGGGGACTCGCGGGGGTTCCACCACCTGCTCGAAGCGGCCCACTGGATTGGTGAGGACGACGACTACTGCGGCCCGGACGGCTGGCAACGCTTCGACAGGGAGCGTGCTCCCAGCTTCGCAGGAAGCGTTGTCGCGGACCTGCTGATCTACGTCCACGACGCCGCAGGCCCCCTCGGGCTGGCCCGGTGCCTGATTGACGCTCTGGAGCACATCGCCGCCGAGCTGGCATCTAACGACCCCGAGCCGGGCGGCGGTCCGCGGCATAACCCCGTAGTAAGCCTGGCGATCAGCGAGGCGCTGACTGCAGCCCTGGCGGATGTGCTGGCCTGTACCCGCGTCCGGGCCACCGATGCCGACGGCAGCGTGGTCGAGGGCGTGATCATCGGCTGGCGTCCGGCGCTGAGCTTGCGCCTGGACGACGGCGAGTTGGTCACGGACGTCCCGCCGGAACGGGTTCAGTCCATCGAGGTGATGACCTCATGAAGCCCCGGTGCGACGGCCACTTCATCAGGCGCTACCGCTACCTGGACGAAGAATCGATCCGCTGCCTACACGATGCCGTCTTCCGCGTGGAGTGGATCGCGACACCGATTTACCCCGGCGTCGCGGAGCTGGTCCGCAAAGCGGCCTGCGGCACCCACCTCTCCAAGATCACCCGGCAGGGCCTGGAACACCGCGCGGAAGAGGTCCACGTCCTGCCGCTCGACTCACCCCTGGAGTGGTGGAAGCCGTGAACGGCGAGCCCAAGCCGATCCGGGTGCACATGACCGCGCACTTCGCCACCAGCGAGGAGGCCCTGGTCTGGTTCGACGAGCTGCGCCGCCACGGGCTGATCTCCGTGACCGCCGAACTCTACGTGCCGGACGCCCTGGACAAGAACCGGCACGGCCTCACCAGCCAGGACCTCCTCATCCGCCGCGACGGCGACCGGCCTTGGGGCCGCGTGCGGGACCAGCTCCCGTCAGCACCTCTCTTCTCAAGCATATAGATCATCAACATCTTAACACTACTACAACTCACTAGAAGCCACAATACGACATTACTAATCGTGATTAAAGGAGCCGGGCACCCACGCCACCACCCGTTTCCGCTTCGTCGGCAGCGTCAGATGATTATAAGAGCTCACCTCGGAGGGAGGAAGCCGTGACCCCCATCGACGTACCCGCTCGGACCCGCCGCCGATACGTACGCAACATCCTCGACGTGTGGCACTCGGCCACCCCTGAGCAGCAGCAGCGCGGACGCACCTGGTATCGCGCCGCCCACGACCTCGCGGCGATGCTCACCGGCGGCGACGCCCGGACCGGTGCCGGCGTGATCGCCGCGCTGTCCGCCAACAAGTCCTGGGAAGCCACCGTGGAGCTGGCGCGGGCGGCCTGCGACACGGGGCTGGACGGCGGGCACTTCGCCGACGCGCTTGCCAAGGCCGCCGCGATCCTCGCCGGTGCCGACCCCGCGGACGTTCTGCCGCCCGGGCGCAAGACCGGGCAGTTCTTCCGCTGCATCGCCGACCCCGACGACCCCGACGCGGTCGTCGTCGACCGCCACGCCCACGACATCGCCGTCGGCCGCACCTATGGCCAGCGCGACCGGGGCCTGTCCAGCCTGCGCCGGTACGCCCTGCTGGCCGACTGCTACCGGGAGGCCGCCCGGCTACTGGGTGAGCGGCCCAGCACCGTGCAGGCCGTCACCTGGGTCGTCCACACCGACCGCATCGCCGGCACCGGAACCCGCCGCCCGCGCCACCGCCCCCAGGCAGCGGCTGCCGCGCCCGGCCTCGCCGCACGGGCAGCCGCAGCCTGACCGGCCCCGCTGGACGCCCCGCGACTCCGCCCGAGCCGGCAGTAATCCCCGGGCCCGTAGCTCAGTGGCAGAGCAGGCGCCTTATAAGCGCCATGGTCGCCGGTTCGAACCCGGCCGGGTCTACACGATCCCGGGTTTCCGGCGGCCGTTCCCACTGGCCGCTACCGGGATTCCGCTAGCGCAGATATCCGCGCCGCGCACGGGCGGACTGACCCATTCACGCCAGCAGAAAGTAAAGGAGCAGCACGGTGAGAAAAGTCTGCCCGCCGGGGTCCTTGGCCTGCCTGGACATCGCCGCCTCGGCCTACGAGGAGATACGCGGCGGCCCCGGTCCGGCGCTCGGTAAGGTGATCGAGGGCGGCGACGCGCTGCGCGCCCGTATTGCCGCGGAACTGGCCAGCGGATCCTACGACCACGCTGCGCAGAACGGCCCGGTCATCCTGCTGCGCGCCCGCGCGCACATGCCCCGCGGAGACGTGGAATTCGCGGCGCTCAGCTACGGCCACTCCTTCGAGCACCACGCCCACCAGCTCGTCCGCGCCGTGGTGACCGCCTTGCGGGCGAGCGGACTCCAGCCGCAACTCCAGCGAGGTGTTCAGCCCGCCGGAGACGGCTTCCATGTCCGCCCGGGCGCGAGCCCTGACACCGTCCACGTCGTCGTCCACGGCGGGATCGAGGCGGACTTCTACGGGGCCGCCTCGGTCCTGCGCACCGCAGGATACCGGGTCGGAGGCGAACACGAGGGCGCAGGCGTACTCGACGTCATGGAGGTGCATTGACGTGGCGCGCCCTCCGATTCCAGTCCGTTGCGCCGCCCGCCCGCTGGCCGGCGGACTGGTCGTCCCCTGGATCACCCTCATCCATAACGGCCTCCCTGCCTTCGGCGCCATCGACGCGGCCAGGCGGCACGGGGCGTTCGTCCACCGGCTCTGTCAGATCTGCGGACAGCGGCTGGAGGAGCGGATCTACTTGCTCGTGCGGCCCATGGACGTGCACGTCGGCTACGCCCCGGAACCTGCGGTCCACCCCGAATGCCTCGGCTACGCCAGGCAGCACTGCCCTCACCTCAACGGTCAGGCGACGCACTACCGACGCTCGCCCGTGAGCATCGCTCATCCGGCCGGGCGCCCGTGCGAAGACTTGAACTGCCCCTGCCCTGACACGGGTTCGTCTGCCGATCAGGCCGCACGGGCGGGAGCGCCGGCCGATGACTGGGACGCCTGGCTCATCGCGCCGGACAGCTACCGCCTCAAGCACGGTTCCCGGGGCGAAGTCCTTGGCCTGGACCTGGCCATTCCTGTGCTGAGGAAGCGGACCATCCGCCGTAACGACCGGAACCACGTCGAGCTGGACCAAGCACTCGGCCTGCTGCGGCAGTTGCTCGACCTCCCCGGCGAGGACGACGCGTAGCAGATGGAGGTCAACCATGCCGTTCACCGTGAGGGAAGACATCGTCCGCAACTGGCTGACGGAACTCATCGTCTGCCGGGAACTGCAAGAAGCCTTCACGGATGTGGGAACGTCCCCTTCGGCTGCCCGCCCGCCCATCGACATGGCCTGGAGCCCGGCGACGCAATGTTTGTACTTTTCTGGGGCGGATGTTGTCTTTCTGGACACGGTGTGATACAGTCGCTGCAGATTCCGCTTCGTCGGCAGCGTCAGATGGTTATAAGAGACAGGGCCTGGAGCCCGGCGAAGGTCGGGGAGGAGGACACGGCAGTCCTGCTGATCCGCGCCGCGCAGACCGAAGGCATCCTCAGCGGCCCGCAAGGCGAGGTGGTAGACGCGGAGTTCGTCGACGACGGCGACGTGGGCTACTTCCGCTTCTTCCTCCACCTCATTTCGCCAGCGCCCCTGACCCTGGCCTCGCCCCCCTGCCCGGTTCCGCGCATGGCGGACCCGGCAGCGACGGGGATCGAGGCTGGCGTGGCGACGTTGCTGACCGCCGCCGACCACGGACGGCGCCTGCACCACCAATACGCCGCCGCCATCGCGGCGACCGGCGGAGACCGCTAGCTACCGCCCGGCCCCGGGAACCGGGGCCGGGCGGAGCAAGTGCGGACATTTCTTCCCGTGAAGTCGGCGATTGGGGCGTTCGCAGCCCCGTATTCAGGCGAGAGCACATCATCCACCGACGGCAGCCGCCATGAATCGAGGTGAGCGATGACGGAAATCCGCAACCACAGCATCTGGACCACATCGAAAGATCCCGAATGGCTTGCTCGCAACGCCGGAGTTCCCGATGTCCTGATCGTGCATGGCCTCACGGAACAGCAGGCCGAATCCGCGCTGGAGCGACTGCGGATGCTGTACGGCGATGAGCACCTGGAGATCAGGTGACGGCGCGTTACCGGGCATGGTATCGAGGCGCGCCGTCGCTTCGCGCGCATCTGCCGTGACCGGTCCGGCGGACGGAAAGGACACTGGCGGTCCTGGGGGAATTCGCGTCCCCGCAATGGTATTTGTCTATGCAGCCCCCGAGAAGGGAGGAAGAAAGTGGCGGAGAAGGTAGGACGGCGGGGCTGGTTCTTTCTAGATTGCGGATGCGTCGTCTACGTGGTTGCGGACTGGCGTCTCCACTCCCAGACGCCCAATTCGGTGGAGTGTCCGGAGTCGAAGCAGTTGCACGACGCCTACGCCAAGGCCGTGATGGAAGGTGATATCGGCGACGCGCTGCCGCAGCTACGGGCGATCGACGAGCACTACGGGATACCTGAGGAGATCACCGCAGCATTCGAGGCCCTGGTCGCCAACCGGCTGCCGTCCTTTGCCCGGACGCGGACCCTGGTGGACGCAATTGGCATGCAGACCGGCTGGTACGACCTGCGGTGCGGCTGCCGCGTCTTCGTGAAGTACCCCGGCTGCCACGTCCACGTCGTCGACGCGGTCAAGTCCTGTGAGGAACTGGGCCGGTTGCAGCGCTCCTACCGAACCAGGGTGCGTGACGCCCGCCCGACCCCGGCGGAAGCCTGGGCCGACTTCATCGCGATGTACCGCCATGTCGGCGCCCCTGCCGAGGCGATCGCGGACCTGGAATCCGCATCGGGCGTGCGCCCGGCGGCCGGAAAGGGGCGATGACCGTGCACGCCAAGCGGCCCGCTGGCGACCGCGACACGACTGGCATCGCCCCGCCCGATTACACCTTCCCCGACGAGAAGGAGTGCGAGCAGGCGAACCGCAGCGCGGTCTTCCACCCGATGGTCGAGGCCGAAGGAGTCCCCTGCACTGAGGTCGGCGGCGTCTTGGTGTTCACCTGCCTCGACCCCCTGACCGGCACGCTCCTGGTCCACATCGATCTCGACACGGCCGATGACCGCCTCATCCGGCGCGATGGGACAGTGCCGCTTCGCATTGAGGTCCAAGGCGACACGGTGCTGGACGGCAGCGCGGAAGGCACTCTCCGGCGTGGTGTGTTGCGCGAACTGCTGGACGCGGCCGACGACCACCAGCAGCAGGCGATTCGCGACGCCGCGCTCGCCGCCGGCGTTCTGTGGCGCTGCCCTTCGTGTCAGTGGGACAACCCTCGCGAGGCCGCCCACTGCCAAGCTGGTGACCCCTGCCGGGCCCCGAAACCAGCGCAGACCCGCTGACGAGCGTCGCGGGCTGGCCACGTGACACCAGGGCTGGCCGCACGGTCCTGCGCGAGCCGAGCTGATCCGCGAGAGGGATGCCGGCGCCCGCTGCCCGGCCGGTGGCCAGCTCGCTGGGCATCCGGCCAGCCGTCGGGCGGAAGGGTTCCATAGCGCATCCGCCTGCTACCGGGGCCTTTCGACGAGACGCCCCCACTTCCCCCCAGCCCTGCGGCCGTTGGCCGACGGCCCCGGCGGCGTGTGGTCGCGCCGGGCACGCACCCAGCGGATACCAGCAGATTCCCTGACGAGACAGGAAAGGAAGGAAGAACGTGACCTCGATACGGCGAAGCGATTATCTGGCGGCGCCGGAGATCTGGGGCGATCAGGAATACGAAAGCCACGACGTGCTGGCGGAGGAGGTCAAGCCCGGCGACCTGATCGTCTTCGAGAGCGACCTCGGCAACGCCTACCGGGTGGTGTCGGTCGATGCGCTGGACTCGCGGCCGAACGACGAGCGCATCCTGTACCGCTACAACTGCGTCGGCGGCGCAACGGCCGGCCGCTACGAGGGCACCACGATCCCGGTGGTCGTCACGGTGGCGGGACGGAAGGTCAGCCGGGCGGACGACCCCGTGATCACCATGCCCGCCCTGTGGGCTCTGCAGAACGGTCTGGGCCCCGATCAGCAGATGCGCCTGCGCGTCATCACCGCTCAGGGTCAGGCGCATGCCGGCGTCGTCACCGGCCTGGGCGCCACGCTGACCCTCCGCCTGGACGACGGGGAACTCCTGCGCGAGGTCCGGGCGGAGTGGGTGCAGGCGGTCGAGGTGGTGGGCCGGTGACCCGGCGCTGCGACGGCCGTTCCGCTCGGCGCGGGGCGCCTGCCTGCGCCCGGGACGCGATCGCGCGCGTCGAGTGGTTCGCCAACCCCTCGGCGCTGCCCGGCGTGGGGCGACTGGTACGCAAGGCAGCCTGCGGCCAGCACCTGGCCCAGCTCGCCCGGCACGGCCTGCTCGACCACCCCCGGCACGTCCACATCCTCCCGATCGACACGGCCACCCGCTGGTGGCGCACCTGAGCACCGCGCCACCGGTCCGCCCCATGCGGCTCGGCCGACCAGCGCACCGCAAATTAGGAGAAAGGGGAATTACGGTGAACCCGGCCGGGATGGCGTGCGCGGTGAGCCAGTCCTGACCGCACCCGCAGTGGCGGGCGTGGTAGCGGGACCACTTGCTTTCCAGCGGCTCGTACACCAGCCGGTCACCGTAGTACTTCGTATCCCTTGCGAATCCAGACACAAGCCGCAGTGTCCCATCGGTGGCCCGGCCGGCGTGCGCTCCTCACCCGTACGGCAGACCTGCCCCGGCGCCGCGTGCGGTCCGGTGCGGCTTCGGTCCGGTTGTTCACTCGCGGGTGAGGGCTTGGAGGTGGTCGCGCAGGGCGGTGGCTTCGGGGTCGGTGAACTCCGCGAGGAGGGTGAGGGCTTCGGTGCGGCACTGGTGGGCGTGGTCGGGCTGGTGGTTGTCGGTGTGGGCGTCGGCGAGGTGGGTCAGGGTGAGGGCCAGGTGCCAGGGGTGGTGGTGGTCGCGCAGGAGGCGGGCGGCGGTGCGGTGGAAGTCGGCGGCCTGGTCGGGGCGGCCCAGGGCGCGCATGGTCTGGCCGATGCCGTCGTAGGCGAGGGCCTGGTCGCGGGTGTTGCCGACGGTGCGAAGGATGGTGATGCATTCGCGGTAGGTGGTCAGGGCCTGGTCGTGGTGGCCTTGTGCCTGTAGCAGGTGGGCGTGTTCGAGGCGGACCAGGCCGTCGATGACGGGGGTGTTGGTCCGTTCGGCCATGGTGAGGGCTTCGTCGATGTGCTCGTGGGCCTGGTCCAGGCGGCCGGCTTGCCGGTCGATGCGGGCCAGGAGGCACAGGATGTCGGCGTGGAAGGGCGGGTCGGCGTCCATCGCGCGGTAGGTCTGGAGAACTTGGCGGGCGAGTTGCTTAGCGTGCTCGGTGTTGCCCGCGCCGACTTCGGTGTAGGCCAGGCAGCACTGGGACACCGCGGCGCGCAGGGGGTTGTCCTGTCGCCGGTAGAGGGTGATGGCCTGCTGGAGGTAGTCGCGGGCCTGGTCGTGCTGGCGTCGTTGCATGTGGATCACGCCCAGCCCGTTGGTGGACTGCGCGACCCCAGCCGTGTCCCCGGTACGGGTGCGCAAGGCCAGGGCGGCCTCGTGGTGTTCGGCGGCCTGGTCCAGGCGCTGGGACGTCCGGTGGGCGATGGCCAGGGTGTTGTGCATGAGGGCCTGGGCATGGAGGTCGTCCAGTCGGGTCGCGGCGTCCAGGCCGGTGCGGGCCATGGCAGGCCAGTCGTCGGCGGGGTTGATCGTCTCGTGGAGGGCGTGGAGGGTGGCGGGCAGTTGCCAGGCGATGGTGTCCAGTCCGGCGTCCGCGGCGGCTCGGGTGACCGTGAGGAGGTTGGCCCGCTCGGCGTGGTACCAGCGCAGCGCTTCGGCCCGGCCCGCGAACGCGGGCACGGGGAGCTTGGGGCTGGGGTGCGTGGTCAGGACGGAGGCGTGGTAGTGCTGCGCGGCGCCGCGTGCGGCGTCGGCGGCGTGCAGGTACCAGGACGCCAGCCGTTCAACGGCGGCGTGCTGGTCGTCGGGGGGTTCGTGCTGGTGGGCTTGGTCGGCGGCGTACGCGCGCAGCAGGTCGTGGAATTGGTAGCGCTCGGGGGCGGTCTGCTCGATCAGGTGTGCTCCGGCGAGCAGGTCCAGCAGGCTCCGCGCCCGCCCGGGCTCCTGGTCGGCCAGGGCGGCGGCAGCCAGCACCGGAACGTCCGGCCCTGGGTGGAGCCCCAGGAGTCGGAACAGGCGGGAGGCCGCAGGGGGGAGGGCGCGGGAGGACCAGGCGAAGACGGGGCGCACCGCGTCGGCTTCCTCCTCGTCGGGGCTGGACAGGGCGTCCCACAGTGCGGACTCGTCCCGCAACTGGGCGATCAGTTCCCGGAGCGGGACCAGGGGGCGGGCGGCGGCGCGTTCGGCGGCGATCCGCAGCGCGAGTGGCAGATGTGCGCACAGCCGCGCCAGCTCGGCGACGTCCGCCGGGTCGTCGCCGGTGCGGTAGCCGCGTGTCGCCTGGGTGATCAGGTCGGCGGACTCACGCTCGCTGAGCATCCCGAGGGTCAGGCGGCGGGCGCCGTCGCGCACGGCCAGCCCCGACAGGCGGTGGCGGCTGGTGACCAGGGTCAGGCAGCCGCCGGTGCCGGGCAGCAGCGGGCGGACCTGCCCGGGGGTGGCGGCGTTGTCCAGCACCACCAGCACGCGCCGTCCGGCCAGCAGCGACCGGAACAGCTCCGTACGTTCCTCCAGACCGTCCGGGATGCCCTGCGGGGGGACGCCGAGCGCGCGCAGGAACCGTTCCAGTGCGGCCTGCGGCGCTACCGGGGGGCCGGAGTCGTAGCCGTGGAGGTTGACGAACAACTGCCCGTCGGGAAACCGGCCGCTGATCCGGTGCGCCAGCCGCACCGCCAGGGAGGTCTTGCCCACCCCGGCCGTGCCCGCGATCACCACCACCGACACCGTGTCCTCCCCGCCGCCCGGCGCCGCTCCCGCACCACCGCTGGCGCCCGTCTCGCTACCGGTGCCGGTGGGGATGTTCAGCAGAGCGTCCAAGCGGGCGTGTTCGGCCGCCCGGCCGACGAATCCAGAAACATCACGGGGAAGCTGACGCGGCACCGGAACCTCCGAGGCAGCAGGGACAGCGTGGTGGAAGTGGACACCGCCGTGGACCTGGCCGGCCTGCACCACATCCCGGGCCGCACCCGACATCTGCGACCACACTGATCTGCGCTGTCCTCCTCGTCGGCGGCGGCAGATGGGGATAAGGGCCGGCGCCGGGCCCCCCGGCCCGGGCCCCCACGGCGGGCCCGGTCCGGGGGGCTCGGCGGGCTTGCTGATGGTGGCCGACTACGCCGAACGCTGGCCTGCCGACGACCTCGCCACACTCCTCGGACACGCCGGCAGACAGGGCCGCCGGGTGCGGGTCCTTCTGGTGGCGCGTCCGGCGGGGGTGTGGTGGCAGGCCCTGGCCAACCGCCTGGACCGCCTCGACATCACCGTCACCGACCTCCCGCTCCGCCCCCTGGGAGACGGCCCCGGCACGAGCAGGACGGAGCTGTTCACCGCGGCGTGCGGCCGGTTCGCCACCGCCCTCGACACCCCCAGCACCGACCACATCGCGCCACCCGCGGCGCTGGAGGACGATGAGCAGTTCGGGCTGGTCCTGGCCGTCCACATGGCCGCCCTCGCCGCCGTCGACGCCCACCGCACCGGCAACCCGACCGAAGACCTCGACTCGCCGGGGCGGATCGCCGCCTACCTCCTGAACCGCGAACGCGACCACTGGCAGACCCTCCACGCCAACCGCCGCACCACCACCGACCCGGCCGCCATGACCCGCGCCGTCTTCACCGCGGCCCTGACCGGCACCCTCACCCACGACCACGGCACCGACGCCCTCACCACCGCCCGCGCCTGCCCACCCGACACCGCCGCGACCGTACTTGCCGACCACGCCACCGCCTACCCACCCGCTACACCGCACACCGGCACCGTCCTGGAACCCCTCTACCCCGACCGGCTCGCCGAGGACTTCCCGGTTGAATTCACAGGTGTTGTTTTTTTTCTTTGCAAGCAGAAGCAGGGATTTTTTTTTTTTTTTGGACGCGGGGGCGGGGAGACGTGTTTCCGCCCTGTGTTGGGGGCCGGAGAGTGTATAGAGGAGACGGGGGTGGCCCCCGGCACCGGCTCCCCGTGCTGTTCCGCCGGGGCCCACCCTCGTGTGCGCCCCGGCGCACACCGCCGCAACGGCTCGCCCCGGTACGCGTCTTGTGAGCGCCCCCACCGCCGCGTAAACGTGACCATGCCATCAACCGTGCGCGCCTGGCCCGGGGCAGCACCTGCCCGAAGGGCAGGCCCGTGTTCGCGCGGTCGGGAACCGTGACGCAGGGGGACGCAGACGGTGAACGGCTCAGGCAGTGGCCGGTTAGACGACCAGGGCGCCGTCGTGCCCGCCCGCCCGGACCGCCGCGACAGCACCCTGCCCGCTCCGCTCCCACCCGCTGGCGGCCTGCCCGCCGAGGCCGGGCCCGGCATGCCGCCGGCCACCGCCGCACCGGACCGTACCCCGGCCCCGGCCGGGCCCCAGGAAACGGATCCCGTGGAGGAGGCCGCTGCCCTGTTCGTCCGGGAGCTGGTCCGGCTGCGTACGGGGCGCGGGTGGTCGCAGCGCCAGACGGCGGCCCGCATGGGCTATCACAGGTCCTACGTCTGCCACATCGAGAACGGCAACGAGGGCCCCACCGAGTCCTTCGCGAAGGCGGCCGACAAGGCCCTGGGCTCCGGCCACACCCTGACCGCGCTGTGGCGCGTCTACGACACCGCGCGCATCGCTGCCAGGGGGGACGCTCCGGCGCCGCTGGCGTCCGGCACCACGGACAGCCGGCCCGAACCGGCGCCCCACCCGCCCGCCGAACCTGAACGGCCTCCCGCCGGGCAGGCTGTCAGCGGCAGCTCCATCAGCGCGGGGGTCGTGCAGATCCGGGGCGCGGGCGGGAGCGTGCGGATCGTCCACCGCGACACACCTGCCTCCCCGGCTGTTCTTCCGCCCGCCCTGGCGGGTGATGTACCGGTGGACGCGGAGGAGGGCGGGCAGGCGGTCCTGGGCTCGGCCGTGGCCGGGCCGGTCTACCACTGTCTCCTATACCAAAATGGCGCCGCCGCCTAAGTGGAACGAGCATATCGCGGTTGCACGGCGCATTATTCATAAACCACGATCACGCAGTTCAGCCTTAGATAACCGCCAACCCCTCTCCCCTCTTCCTCTCTTCTTCTTCACCGTCTCCCGCGTCCTCCCCACTCCCCCCTGCCCCCTCCGCCGGCACCGTCAGATGTGTATAACAGCCACCCCGGGGCCGACGGCGACCACCCAGGGCCCCAAACCGACACTACCCACCACCAAAACCCCCAACGCCCGCCACCAGCACCGCTCGTCGTTCCGGCCACCGGCCACGGCGGCCCGGGATACCCAGGCACCACAGATCCCCTGGTCCTCAGGCGCCCCGCGCGGATGCCTCACCCGCAGATGCGGGCATGGCCCAGCGCCCCTGCCCGAGGGGCAGGGGCGCCTGCGACCCGAACGCCCGCGTCAGAGGGGCATGTCGAACTCGCCGTTCCACACCCCCAGCAGGAACGCCTCCCACTCAGCCCGGTTGAACTCCACCACCGCGCCGTCCCGGTTCAGCGTGCTGCGCACATAGGCCAGCCCCCGCTCGAACCGGACCTCGACACACTCCCCCCAGCCTCCGCTGAAGCTGCTCTTGACCCAGTCGCCCGCCGCCGACGCCATGACCACCGCCATCACTGCCTCCCTCCCCAGCCCCGCACCCGGTGTGCGGCGGCCGGTGACCCCAGCACACCGGCGAACCGCCAGGTGAGACCACGGTGAGACCCGCTCACTCACCCTTCACTCACCCCCGATCCGCCGCACCGTGGACGCAGACCGGGCAGGGGCCGGCCCAGGCGAGACGCCACTGCCCGCCGGACAGCCCCCAGCAGCACGGCACCTGCCTCCTATACCCCTCTGCCGTAGCCGACGAAACCGGTAACGGTAGACCCACCCAGCGCCGCACCGTTATGATAACCCTCATCTGTCCAGCACTAGTTATCACTGTCGCTTCCTTGCCGACGCTCGCTCTCCCCATCCCCCGCCCGCGCCTCCGGCGCCGTCTCGCGACGGCCAACCCCGCCGCGCACGAACCCGCCCTCGCCCGTTCGCTGACCGGCCTGGCGGCCCGGCTCGGGGCGGTGGGGCGGCGGGAGGAGGCCCTGGCCCCGATCGAGGAAGCCGTCACCATCCGGCGCCGTCTCGCGACGGCCAACCCCGCCGCGCACGAACCCGACTTCGCCCTCTCGCTGAACAACCTGGCGTCCCACCTCGGGGGGGTGGGGCGGCGGGAGGAGGCCCTGGCCCCGATCGAGGAAGCCGTCACCCTCTACCGCCGTCTCGCGACGGCCAACCCCGCCGCGCACGAACCCGCCCTCGCCCGTTCGCTGACTGGCCTGGCGTACCACCTCGGGGCGGTGGGGCGGCGGGAGGAGGCCCTGGCCCCGATCGAGGAAGCCGTCACCCTCTACCGCCGTCTCGCGACGGCCAACCCCGCCGCGCATGAACCCGACTTCGCCCGCTCGCTGAACAACCTGGCGGTCCGCCTCGGGGCGGTGGGGCGGCGGGAGGAGGCCCTGGCCCCGATCGAGGAAGCCGTCACCATCCGGCGCCGTCTCGCGACGGCCAACCCCGCCGCGCATGAACCCGACTTCGCCCGCTCGCTGACTGGCCTGGCGGCCCGGCTCGGGGCGGTGGGGCGGCGGGAGGAGGCCCTGGCCCCGATCGAGGAAGCCGTCACCCTCCGGCGCCGTCTCGCGACGGCCAACCCCGCCGCCCACGGACCCGACCTCGCCGAGTCCCTCCGCACGTCGGCACAGGTCCGGCTGGCAGTCGGGGAGCAGCTTCCGCAAGCTCTGGAGGAGGTGCGGGAAGCTGTGCGTATCCTCCGGCCGCTGGCCGGGCAGCTGCCTGCGGCGTTCGCCGGGAAGCTGGATGAGGCGGCGGGTGTAGAGGCGGATGTCCTCCACGCACTGGGCCGTGATGAGGAAGCCCGCGAGGTCCGCCAGCAACTCTCCGAGTCCACAACGTCCTGACCGTTGCGCCGGCCCCAGACCCATCACCCGCAGAGCCGCCGAGGCCGGTGGCACCGCCCCATCCCAGGGGCACAGAAACAGACGGTGCGCCCACCGGGCCCGCCCACTTGTCGTGGCTGAGCGCCCGCCCTCACAGCAGCGCGTCGTGCGGCCTGGAGCTCGCCGTGCTGATCGCTCCCCAGAGCGGCTCGCATAAATGACCATCTGTGAGAGTTCTGCGACAGCCCCGGGACGCGGCCACGTTTCCCCAGGTCGCCGCTCGCAGAAGTCCCCTCAAAACCCGGGCGTTGTGCGACGGGGTTCTGAGAGACTGCCGCCATGGATCTCACGCCCGATCAGGCCGCATCGGCGGTAGAACGTCACGACTGCCCAAACTGTGACGCGCCCGCCGGCAGCGCCTGCCGCACCCGGGGCGGGAAGACCGCCGCGAAGTACCACACCCCGCGTTTCGTCCTCGTCCCCGCGCTCCGCGAGGAACTGGAGATCCCCGTCCCCGCCGACCGGATCCCCGGCCGGCCCTGGCGGCAGGGCCCCGCGCTCGCCGCCGTGCCCGCGCCCCGCACCGAGCGGCCGGTCCGGATCGGGTACGCCCGCACCTCCACCGCCCGCCAGGAACTGACCAGCCAGCTCGAAGCCCTCCGCCGCGCGGAGTGCCACGAGATCTTCTCCGAGCAGATCAGCACCCGCGTCAAGGTCCGGCCCGAGCTGGAGAAGGCGCTCGCCCTGGCCCACCAGTTCAAGGAAGCCGCGCCCCAGACGCCGGTCATCTTCACTGTCCACGAGCTCAAGCGCCTGGCCAGGAACGCGGCCGAGCTGATGACCCTGTCCGCCGAACTCCAGGCCGGCGGCATCCAGCTCGAACTCCTCACCGGCCCGCTCACCGGCATCTACGACCCCAACGGCATGGGCGCCATATTCTTCGCCGTGCTCGCCGTCGCCGGACAGATCGAGCGCAACTACATCCGCGAGAAGACCCTCGAAGGCCAGGTCACCGCCGCGGCCAGGGGCAACCACGGCGGACGCCCGAAGGTCATCGACGACGACATGCTCACCTTCGCCGTCGCGCTGAAGGACAAGGGCGTCCCCGTCCCCGAGATCGCCAGGAAGCTCACCATCAAGACCGGGAAGAACGCCGGCAAGCACCCCTCGGTCGCCTCGCTCTACCGGGCGCTCGCCGAAGCCGACCAGGCCGCAGTGGATGACGGCCTGCCACGGCGGCCCAAGCCCGTGCGCATCCGCCGCCCCGGAGAGCCACTCACCGCAGAGGAGATCGACCTCCGCGAACGCCTCCAGACCCAGCCCCACCCGAACACCGAGCTGCGGTAAGCCTGCGGACTGGCGCAACCGTCCCCGAATGCCGTACAGGCCACGGATGTCAGACCGGCCTCCGGTGAAGGTCCCCTCCGGGACAGTGCCGCAGAAGGGACTGGCGGTCGAACTTGCCAGACTTGATGTAGTCGGCCATGTAAGGGGCCAGAGACAGCACGTCGTCCGTGATGGCAGCCGGATGGTTGGCCAAGTCGCCGTTCGGATACAGCACCGCCAGCGTGCGGACGGCCAGGTTCAGGGCTTGGGCACGGATCTCCTGCTCTTCATTCACAGGCCGGACGCTACCCAGCCCTGACTCCGCCAACTACCGCTAAAACCCGTTCGGACACCAACCGGCCCGGTGCCCGGAACCCCTCCCGCATGGGAGGCTGACGGAACGTCACCCGCCCCTCAACCCGAGAAAACCCGATGGCACCCACCCGCACCCTGTCGCTGCCCATCGTGCCGGACGCCTTGGACGGCTTGTACGAGCTGGAGGACCCGCTGCTCCTGGCGCTCCGGCCCAGCGCGCTGATCCCGGGCCACGAGGGGGTACCGATCCCCGCGGCGCCCATCGAGGAGGTCTACCAGGCGTACCGGCGCGTCCTCGACGCGCTGCCCGAAGGGACAGTGGAGCTGATGGAGGAGCTGGAGGACGACCTGCCTGGCGTGCCCCTGCTGCTCGGCGCCGACGGCGGACGGGTGGTGCACCTGGCCGCCATTGAGGTGGCCGAAGCAGACCTGGCGCCCCTGACCACGTTTGCCGACGCCCTCGACCGCGCGGCCAGCCCGTGCCCCGGGCCGGGATTCGAGGCGCTGACGCAGGCGCTGAGCGAACTCGCGCCGGAGCACGGCTACCAGTGGCCCCAGGGGGAAGCGGCCAACCTCGCGCACTGGGCGCGGCAGGCGCTGTCGCCGGTCCTGTGCTCGCCTTTCGAAGGCCCGCGCGGCGCCGCGAACCACGCGATGCTCTCCGAAGTGCTGCGACGTGCCGGGAACAGCCCCGTCCACCTCGACCAGGACGAGGAGGCGGCGGTCCGGCGCGTGATGCTGAGCATGGAGCGCGCGGCGATCGGCGACCAGGACGAGGAGGCGCTGACGACCTGATGGCTTCGCGCGTGGCGCGACCCCCGCCGGGCCTCGCGCGAACCAGCAACTCGCCGGCGGAGATGAAGGAAGAGACGGCGACTGTTCCTCGACACAGCAGATCGCCGACCTCTTCGGCGTGCCCCGGTCAACGGTGTACGGACACCTCGACAGAGCCAAGACCGTCCCCCGCCAGCCGAAGAAGGCCAAGGTCACGAAGTCCTGACCGCCACCTTGCGGCTGGTGTCTGAGCAAGGACTCCGGGGCCAACTACTGGCGGCTTCCGGGCGTATCTGGGTCAGACCCCATAACCGCTGTACCGATGTTCCCGACGCCGGACCCCAAGCCAGCCTGAGAAGGGCTGGGCCCCACGGCGCACGCCGAGGGCCCGGTCTGCAGGGCGGGAGCCCGCGCTCACCTCAGCTTGTTCAGGTCGCGCTGGCTCATGCCGAACCGCACGTTCGGCTGGTCATACCTGAAGGGATACCCGACGATGAACGCGGAGGCGATGAGCACGCCGTTGGGCAGGTAGGCGCCAGTTTCCCGCTCGATCAAGTGCTTCACACCGTAGCTACCGGCGGTGGGGGGCTTGATCGGCCTGATGTTGTCGCGCAGCCACAGGGCCGGCTTCACGACGAGGTCCTCATTGCGCCGCAGGCGCTCGCGCTCGACGGCGAGTTCGGCGCGCCGCTGCTCGGGGGCCAGGCGAGGGGAGCTGAAGACGCCGATGCCGAAGTTGCCGAGCCTCTCGTGCTCCTCCATCACTTTGGCCAGGGTCGGCCAGTTGAGCTGGCGGCGTCGAGCGTTCAAGTACGTCGTACCGGTGGCGGCCTGGTAAGCGCGAATCCACAACTTCTGACGGTGGTTCTGGGTCATCGGGTGCTCCTAGCAGGGCTGCCCACGTTCCCCGCACGGATGTCTGATGACCTGGCGGAAGTGCTGGGCGCGATTCGGAGAACCTTGTCTTCGCCGCCACGGCGGACGTGGGCCACCGTGACTCGGAGCGGGCAGGCGCTATCTGCCATGAGCAGCATACCCATCTGCTACTCATGAGGCCCGCCGCGAGTACGAAACCCGCGTCAGCGCCCTCGTCCCGACAGGACCATGATCCAGGTCAGCGGCTACCGCTAATTGCCGTTCGGATACTCCGAGCGCCGCCAATTGCATCGGATGCGAACTCGCGACAGTCAGTGAATCTGCCCGGAGGAAGAGGGTAATCGTGCTGTGGGCCTGCGGACTTGAGCGCGGCTTCTGGCGGTGACAATACCCGTCTCTCGGGCGTCGCTGCGACCCGTGCAGGGGGCTGACCTGGGGCTTCGCTGACGTCTCGCATAGGATGCGGTTTTCTCGCATCTGATGCGAGTCACGGAATGTGGTGAAGCGGTGGGGTTCAACGAGTCGATACCGGGGGCGGCGAGGCTGCACTTGGTCGACGGGGTCGCGTTGCTGCGGCCGGAGGAACAGGTCTTCGCGGCGATGCTGACCGGGTTCGCCAACCAGCAGCTCGCGCGGAATCTGGCCCGGACGACCGTGGAGGGCCGGGAGAACACGGTCAAGGCGTTCGCGGCCTACGTGAACGCCTACCCCTGGCACTGGACGCCGGCGATGGTCGACGAGTGGCTCGGTGACCTGCGCTCACTGCGAGAACTGAAGCGCTCGACGATCCGCTCGTACTCCGAGGCCGTGCGGTCGTTCTGCCACTTCATCACGGATCCGCTCTACGAGTGGACGGCGACCTGCGAAGAGCGGTTCGGCACCCACCCGGTGCAGGTGGTGCACGAGTGGAACACCGCGGTGCACGTCCAGGACAACGAGGCAGACGCTAAGAAGCGCGCGTTCACCAAGGCCGAGCTGCACGCCTTCTTCGCGCACTGCGACGACGAGGTCGCCCGCATCCGGGCCTTCGGCCGCAAGGGCTGGCTGCCAGCCTTCCGCGACGCGACCCTGTTCAAGACCGCCTACGCCTACGGGACGCGGCGCAACGAGACGCGGATGCTCGACGCCGCCGACTTCGGCCGCAACCCGCACGGCGGCGAGTACGGCGAGTACGGCCGGTGCCAGGTCCGGTTCGGAAAGGCCAAGAAGGGCTCGCCGCCCAAGCGCCGCGGAGTGCTGACCGTGTTCGACTGGACCCCCGACGTCCTGGACGAATGGTTCACCGAGGTCCGCCCACTGTTCGGCACCGACAACAACCCGGCGGCCTGGCCCTCCGAACGGGGCCTGCGGATCGGTTGCCAGCGGCTCAACTCCCGCTTCATCGCCTACCGCAAGGCCCTCGGCCTGGACGACGGCCTGGACTTCCACTCCTTCCGCAGGTCCTACGTCACCCACCTGATCGAGGACGGCTGGGACCCCCGCTTCGTCCAGGAGCAAGTCGGCCACGAGCACGCCAGTACCACCTCGCTCTACACCTGCGTGTCCTCGGACTTCCGCACCCGCACCTTGCGGCGGCACCTGGACTCCACCATCGCCGCGGCCCTCCAGACCCAGCCCGGGAGGCAAACATGAAACGCAAGGTCGGATACACCTGGCGGCTGCGCGAGGTCATGGCCCAGCACCAGATCTTCACGGCCACCGAACTGGTGCCGCTGCTGCACGAACGCGGCATCGACCTGTCCGCCTCCCAGGTCCACCGCCTGGTCTCCGGCACCCCGGAACGCCTGTCATTGCAGGTCATGGCCGCGCTCTGCGACATCCTCTCCTGCACCCCGGCCGACCTCGTGGCCACCACCGCCGAGAACGCCGGGGTCCGCAAGACCGCCACCGGCGACCTGCCCACCCCGCCCGCGAACGTCGCGAAGCTGCGACCCCGCGCCGCCCGCATCCTGCCCGACGCATGACCCGCACCTACGCCACCGACGACCAGTACGAGCGCTGGTACATGGCCGAGTGCGGCCGCTGCGGCCGCCACAGGCACAAGGCCGGCACCTGGCCGGACGGATACGTCTGCCGGACCTGCTCGGACCGCGCCGTCCGGACACGGGGCACCTGCCCGCGATCGACAAGTACCTCTGCTCTTTCCAGCGCTGGCTTCCCGGCCACCTGACCAGCATCACCGACCCCGGGCACGCCAAAACGATCAGGCTCTTCGCGACCTGGCGCGTCCTCCCTCGACTGCGGACCCGCGCCGAGCGCAGCCACATCACACCCAGCATCCGGCGGTTCGCCGCCGAGCAGATCAAGTACGCGACCGCCTTCCTGCAATGGCTCGGTGAGCGGAACAGCACCCTCGCATCCTGCGGCCAGATCGACGTCGACGCCTGGTTCGCCGAGAACACCGAGCACGCCCGCACCTGCCTGAGAGCCTTCCTCAACTGGGCCATGCAGGGTCGCCACTGCCGACGTTCCCTCTCCATCCCCGCCATGAAGGTCTCCCGGCGGGCCGCACTGAGCCAGGACGAGCGCCTCGATGCCCTCGGCCGACTGCTAACCGACACGGAGATTTCGATGCGTCTCCGTGTCGCCGGGGCCATCGTGCTCCTCTACGCACAACCCGTGAGCCGCATCAGCCGGCTCACCGTCGACGACGTGATCCGCGACGGCGACACCGTGCTGCTGCGGCTCGGGGAGCCAGCCTTGCCCGTTCCCGAACCGGTCGCCGACCTGCTGCTGGAGCACATCGCGAACCGCGACAACATGAGCACCGCCGCCAACCCGGCGTCCCGCTGGCTCTTCCCGGGCCGCCGGGCGGGCCAGCCGTCCCGCCCGGATCATCTCTCCGCGCTCCTGAACGAGGTCGGGGTCCCGGTCGCCGCAGCCCGCGGCGCCGCCATCCGCCAGCAACTCCTCGAACTGCCCGCTCCCGTCGTCGCGGACGCCCTCGGCTACCACCACAAGACCACCACCCGGCTCCGCAACGAGACCGGCGGAACATGGAGCCGATACGCCCCTGGAGATCACACAAGGTCACCGGCCGGTTGGGCTCCTCGGAGAACCGGCGACCGCAGTTGAAGGGGAGGTCAGGAAGAGGTGGTGGGCTCACCGCCCAGCTCGGCGAGGTAAGCCTCAAGCCCTTTCAGGGTCTCGACCAGGTGAGGCATCGCCACAGTGGGGAAGAACGACGGCTTGTCGATCTCCGGATTGGACCACTCCTCGATTCCCTGATCCACCATCCTCAGTCCCTTGTTCATGCTGTCCACCCAGCCAGTGAGGTCGGGGCACAGTACGCGCACACGGGTCCCGTTCTGCTCGACGACACGGCCTAGTTGGGCAAGCCTCTCGCGGTCCCATCGGGGAACCAGCGGGTTGGATTCCCATGGGAGGTGAGCCGCCTCCGCGAACTCCCAGCTCGACTGGAGGAAGGCAATGACAGCCTCGTTCGCCCTCTCGTTGGGGTCATCTCTGTGACAGGCACCCTGTGCCACGTGTACTTGCACGGTGGTGATGTCGCCGCTGTGACTACCGCTAATCGACACCCCTCCGGGTCCGGAAGTGGCCGCCCCGGTGTCCCGAACCTCGACGCGTCGCTGTCGTCCCACCACGTCGAACGGCCTCCTATCGGCGTCACTTCTCGCTGTATCCACTGATGGCGTTGCCTTCACCTGTAGCTTCGGCAGGACCCGTTCGCTCAACAGTGACGGGGCCCGAAGACTTCTTTCCCTGGTATCCGCTGACCGCGTCACCCAGACCTGTTGTCCTCGCAGGACTGGTGTAACGGACGGCAGTACCGCCTTGCCCAGCTCCAGGGAGCGCTGCCCAGATCCCGATGCCGACCGCCGCCACACCTCCGAGTGCGGAGGCCACCGTCGCGATCCGGCTCGCTGTCTCCCACTGTGAGACGGCGAACACCCACCCCAAGATGGCGACCACCGCACACGTCACGATTGCCACCACACGCTTAATCGTCATCCCTCATCATTGCCCAATCTGGTACGCGGCGGAGCACTTCGAGTGACCTGCCGGGGCGGACAGACGGCCTCGGTGGCTGCACGGCGTCGACCAGGCACAGCAGTGAGCAACAGCCTCGGCAACCACACAAGGTGATCGGCAGAGCGGGCTCCCAGCAGAACTGACGACAGTTGAATACGAGAGCCCACCAGTACCGAGGGCCAGCTCCGAGCCGTCCGGAACCTACGGCGACTACACCATCATCGAACGCTACCGACTGCCCGAGGCGGACAAGTTCGTGCTCGCCCACGCCCCCGGCCGGAACCAGCCCTGGGCCGTGGGCGGCGGCAGCCGCCAGGGCCGTTACTTCGACGACGAGCAGCGGGCGCGGACCGAGTACGCCGACCGCATCGCCGATTCCCTCGGCCTGGTGGTCGGCCCGCCCGGATCGGTGATCATCCCGGCCGATGAGCGGCACCTGCTCACCCGGCGCGCCACCGCCTACCGGGACGCGGCCCGGGCCTTCGAGCAATCCGAGCCCGGCCCTGACGGGAACGAGACCGAGACGGCGGTGGCCATGCGGGACGCCGCCGACGCCTTGGCCGGCCAGCTCCAGCACCTCGGCGTCATCGCCGCAGTCTTCGAAAGCTGGGAGATCTGACCCGCCGAGTCCACGCTGATCACCGCCCAGCGCACCCTGGAGTCGGCGGCCGTCAGCCCGCCCCCGGTGCGCTGCTCAACGACTGCGACGCCCGGGGCAGACAGAGCGGCGGCCCCTCATGTCCGAGGAAGCCGCCCGCGTCCGGCCGACCACCAGGACAAGGCGACCGCCGCCATCGGGCCCGGTGACCCGGCCCCGGCCGTTGCTCTCGCGCAGACGCTGATCGCCGCGTTCACCGTGCTGCGGGACGACCGGCTCAGCACGCTCTGCCCCTCGGCCAGTTGCGGGAGGCGTTCGCCGCGGCCCGCGCCGGGTATGGGAACACCCCTGCGGTGACCGAGCAGCGCGGCCCGCTGAGCGCCGTGCTGTGCGCGGCGCACGGCCACTTCGGCGGTGACGAGGACCGGCCGCGCGCCTATCCGGACGCCGCCGTGGGCCCGGGCGGCGCCTGCTCGCCGTCCGCGTTCCGCGCCGTCGCCCAAGAGGCCCACGGCGCGCGAGGGGCGGAGGAGGGCGATGCCGGATGACCTTTCCCCAGCCGAGCCCGACACCGGCCCCGGCGTCCTCTACCGGCTCTGCTCCACCTCGACCCCACCGCCCGTTCCCCGATCGGCTCAGGCCCCCGACACCTGACGCCGACCCCCTTAGCACGCCAGTACGTCCCGCGCGCTCGCACCAGCGGGACGCCACTTGCCCTGGACGGGACTTCGCCCATGCCGCTCAGCCTCGCGGAGTTCAAGCGCCGCGCCCGCGCGTGCCGCGAGTTCCGCTGCATCAACCACCGCTACCCCGAACGCTCTGGACCCCGGCAGATCACTTCCATCGGCCCCCGCGTGATGACCTACGACGACGGCTCCCCGCCTGGCGGGCGGGCCGTCTGGCCGTGGGCCGGCGGTGCCGCATCGACGGCAATGCGATTACCTGGCTCCACGACCGGGACGGCAGTGACGCCTTCACCTTCGTCTTCCCCTTCAACCCCGCCCCCTGAGCCCCCGGCCTGTCGGCGCAAGCCCAGCAGCGGCGTCGGCCACCGCGCCCATGGGAGGCATCCTCCGCGCGTGAAGTTCCTCGCCTTCGCCGCCCGGCGTCTGGCCACACCGGGCAGCTCAGCCGCCGCACCCGGCCCCGCAACCCCCGGTGCCGTCAGGAGGGAAGAAGGCGGGCCTCGACGAGGACATCGAACAGCACTTGGCCGCCGAGGAACAGCGCCTGGCTGCCGAGCTGAAGGGAGTCCGGGTTGAGCTGCACACCGTAACCGGCTCGCGATGGAAGGCGCCGCGGCCAGCCCACCGGAGGCGCCGCAAAGCCGGGCCGAGGCGGAGGCCGGCTGCTGCACGAGCTCCGCGTCCGACGTAACGCAGCGGTGAGTGCGGCAGCGGTCGTGACGTGCTTCCAGCACGAGGGTGCCCCACCCGGACGCCTCAGCAACGTCGGCGGCAGCGCTCGCAGGTGAACCGGCTTGTCACGCCCTGCGGATGCGGCAGACTGCCGGTAAGCCGAAGGGAGAAGCCGGGTGAAGATCGACTTGGACCAGGCCGTGCAGACCGCCGAAGAGCTGCTGTCCGCGCTGAAGGAACTCAACGGCGCCGAGCCGGATGACGCCCGCAACTGGATGGCGCGTCAGCAGCGAGCCGAGATCACGCGGCAGTTGCTGTACCTCGCGCACCTCGGCGACCGCGCCCGGGTGGAAATCATGGACGCCTACCATGGCTACAAGAAGGATCACAGCCCCGGAGCGGGAGGTGAACCGGCCAGTGAATGAGCCCACGCTCGACGTGCTCGACGATGTCGTCGGCCGGCTGGAGCGAGCCATCCACGCCCGCGACTGTCCCGCGATCGTCGTCGTGCAAGGGGAACGGACGCTCACCCTCTCCGACTTCGACTACCTTCGCGACCAGGAGACGGCCGAAGCCTTCGAACGCCGGGTCGCCGACCACGCCCGCCGCATCCGGGCTACACGCTGGGTCTTCGCCGTGCCCCAGGTCTGGCTGCGCACCCCGGAGGGCGTCGCCTCCCGCGCGGTCTCCAACCACCCGCTGCGGGAGGGCGAACAGGAGGCCATCACCTGGACGGCCTTCGACATCACCGACGGTGTGGACTACGGCCTGGTGCCCTACACCCGTCGCCCCAACGGCGAGCCCGTCTTCGGCGACGCGGAAGTCTTCACCGGCAACCTCATCCCCGGCGAACGCGCACCCGGCTACACCCTGCTGCGCATCCTGATGAGCGACGAGGACGACGGCCTGTCCCCCAGCGCCTGATCCACCGGCCCGGGCATACCAAAGGCCCTCAACGATCAGCGAAAGCCCGCTGAGGACTCGGTGCAGGTCACGCTCCGCGCGCGGGAACCTCGCCGGCAGCAAGTTCCGCGCAGTACATGGCGAACTTGCCGCTGTAGTCGGAGTGACCCACCGCCCGCTCCTCAGCGACGGCGACGGCCTCCAGGCCAACAGCGGGCAGAGCGAGTTCGGCGCGAACGCGATTGACCTCCCGGTGCATCACCGAACGCTCGTAGGCCACCCACGCGCTCTCGTTCCGCCCGCACTCCAGGACAACACGCCCAGGCCGGGCGGACCGCTCGCCCGGCGCTGCGGTGAGAACCGACTGGAACCGTCGCACGAGTTCCCGCCGATGCTCCTGCGTGACTGCCACGAAGACAGCAGAGAACCGACGCCTCTTCGAAGGTGGACGGTTCGGTGACCCTACCGGCCCGGCCGCCGCTGTCACGCACGAGCCACGGCCTGCCACGACCGGCGCCATCCCACATGTCCGGCGCCCCGCCGCAAGGGGCCCGAAACCGGCCGCCCACCGGGCCCGCCGCGTGATGTCGCCGGCCGACTCCCCGCACCAGTCTTCCGTCCGAAGAGTCCCGGGCCGCGCGCCGCGGCCCGGGACAGCTCTGCACCCCCCCGGAGCGGTTCCTCCGCTCCAGCGGCTGCGACAGTCCGAGCCCCCGGCACCCCAGCGCACGACGAAGGAGAACTGCGGCATGCCCGAACCCCCTCTCAGCGGCTGTGTCCCAGCCTTCGGCCGGCACGGCTCCTACCCGATCCGGCTGGGCTGGCTGGCGAAGGTCTACTCCGCTCTGCGGGACGACCCGCTGGCCTTCTCCCGGCCCCAGGCGCCCGTCGTGCTGGGCGTGGGCGCCTCCATGGTCCGCGCCATGCAGTTCTGGTCCCGGGCCGCCGGCCTGGTCCGCGACGGCGAGCGCACCGCCGCGGGCCGCCCGGCCATTCTGACCCGCCGCGGCACCTGGCTCCTGGACGACGAGCACG
This sequence comes from Streptomyces specialis, assembly GCF_001493375.1. Taxonomy (GTDB): domain Bacteria; phylum Actinomycetota; class Actinomycetes; order Streptomycetales; family Streptomycetaceae; genus Streptomyces; species Streptomyces specialis. The sequence continues at coordinate 25,831 of NZ_LN929838.1, read as the reverse complement.
GGGCCGACCCCTACCTCGACGACCCGGCCACCCTGTGGCTGCTGCACTGGTGGCTGCTGAGCGCGCGTCCCTGCCACCTGCCCACAGCCCGCTTCCTCTTCGGCCACTGGTGGCAGAGCCGCTTCACCCGCGCCGAACTGCGCACCGCCGTCCAGCGCGCCGCACGCGTCAGCGGCTGGCGCGAACCTTCCGCGACGCTGGTCGGCCGGGACATCACGGCCCTGACCGCCATGTATGCCACGCCCCGCCCGCCGGTCCCGGCGGCGGCCTGGGAAGAGCTGCTGACAAGCCCGTTCCGGCAACTGAGCCTCCTCGCCACCGATCCCGGCGCCACAGAACAGGACCGATCACCCGGCGAACTCCTCGTCCTCCACCGGCACCAGGGCAACACCGCTCCGCGGGCCATCCTGGCCTGCGCCTGTCTGGAGTACGCCGAGACCGTCGGCGCCCAGCAGCACGGCAGCATCACCCTCGGCCGCCTGCACACCGACCCCGCCGGCCCCGGACGACTCCTGCTGGCCGACCGCGCTGCCCTGCGCGCCGCCCTCACCTGGGCCGCCGACCAGCCCCTGGCCGGCCGCATCGCGCTGACCGACTCCGCAGCCGCGGACGACCTGCTGACCTTCACCGAGACCCCGCTCACGCTCGCCGGATACCTGCTCGCTTCCCGCTACCACCGCCTGGATGGACCAGGCGAGCCCCTGTGAGCAGTCCGAACGAACGGCACCGCGCCGCCACCATACGAACCCGCCACGGCTACACCGCGTCAGGCGCCGCCCTCCGCCCTCCAGGCCCGCCCCGTTGATCCAGCGAAAGGAGAACAAGCCCATGTCGGCATCTTCCGACTACTGGCCCACCGTCGGCACCGCCGCCGTCGTCTACACCGATGCCGTCATCCACCATGACGACGGTTCCACCGGCCTGGGTGTGCTCAACGCCCTCGCCGCTCGTTACGGCCCGCACAGCCTGCTCGACCTCGCGGCGGTCCTGCTGCTGGCCGCCGCCCACAACTGCCCCACCGACCGCTACCGCACCCCCGACGGACGCCCCGACGCAGCCGCGCTCACCGACGACCGTCCCGTGGACGCGCTGCGAGTCCTGGACGCCGCAGCACTGATCAGCCCCTTCCACCAACGAGCGGTCACCGCCCAGGACATCGCCGCCGCCGAGCGGCAGGCGGACGCCGTCAACCGGGCACGCCCGCTGATCCAGCCCGCCCTGGATGCCGCACCCCGCCTGGCCGACATCGCCGCCGCGCTCCGACCCGCTGGCGACTCCCTTCCCGTTATCTCGGCCGTCGTCAGCTTGAGAAACGCCACCCGTCCGCCGGACTGACCGCGTGGCCCTCCGCTGCGCCCGCCCCCTGACGCCGACAGAGCACCGCCCGGCAGCCGAACACAGGCGTCGGCGAAGTGCCCTGGACTGGGCGGCCCGTTGCGGTCCGTCTATACCTGCTGCGCTGTGGGTTCCGGATGCTCTTGTCGTCCGGCCGCGCTGTGAGCTGGGATTTTGCGGGTGTGTCTCAGTGGTTTGTCGCGGGTTGTGTCCGGCCGTTCTGTCGTTTTCTTCGGCCGTCGATGCGGTGTTGGAGTTCGTGGGTGACTGCTCGATGCCCGTCGTGAGGGCGTAGTAGATGCGGCGTCGGCCCGCGCCTCGTCCTTCGGGCGCGCGGTCGAGTCAACTGGCGTCGTCTCCGGGGCGGCTGGTGATCCATTTTGAGTGTGCGAGTCGGCGTAGCCACGGGGGACCGGCTGCTTCCGTTCCGGATGGCGCGATTGTGATGGGGGCCGTGCGCCAGGGTCAGCGGTCTACCGATGGCGCCGGGTGGTGAGGAGCTGGCCGTCCCGGAGGTGATGGGTGAGGTCAAGTCCGCTGTTGAGCATCGCGAGCACATCGAGGTGCCGGTCGGCGGGGACCGCGCCCAACTGGTGTCTGTCGCGGCCGATCCAGAGCATCGGGTCCCCGGTGCCCAGCGTCCCGATTTCGACCGGCCCGTCTGCTGCGCGGGGCATCAGCCGGACCAGAGGGATGGTCACCTTGCGGTCGTCGAGCAGCTCGCTGACCAGGTTCGAGGGGGAGCGGACGTAGTCGAGGAGGTCTTCGATCTCGTACTCGTTCGCCTGGAACAGAGTGACCCAACTGTCGATATGCAGTAGCGCGAGCCACTGGCGCAGGCGAGATGGCGGACACCCCTGGGCTGCTGCTCTCCGGCCAATGGTATGGGCCAGGCGGCGGGAAGTGATGCCGGATGTGAGCAGTGTCAGGGCGTGCTCGGTGTCGACGCCATGCCGGATGTACCAGGCCGTGTGCGTGTTCAGCCGGGGTGCCGTGGGGGTCAGCAGAGGACTGGTGTTGACCAGGTTGATCAGGGCGCCGGTGACCCAGCTCAGGGCATGCTCGAAGCCGCTACTGATATTGCGAACCGTTTGTTCGAGTGCCCACTCGGCGGGGACGCTGGGCAGCCATGCGCGGGCCAGGGCGGGGATGGTCTCGCCGGAGATCCAGGACTGGATCGCTGTGGCGAGCGGGACGTCCACCTGCGTGCCCCGGCTCTCTTTGTCGGTGAAGCGCCAGGTGCCGGCGACCTCGGGCAGCGCGAGGAGGCGCTCGAAAACCTGGTGTTCGGTGAGGAAGCTGAGCGTGCGTTGAAGGGGCCATTCCTCCGGGAAAGCGAACCATGCCGGCCCACTGGCCGAGGTGCCGTCATCGGCTGACTGCTCGGCGAGCCGACGGGCCAGGTCTTGGGCGAGCTGGTCCAAGTGACGGGCTGACCCGAGGCTGGTACCGGTGCTGGACCAGCGGCCGGCCAGGTCGGGATCGGTGGCTCTATGGTCCTGTGCCACCCGCTCCGCGAGGCTGAGCCACCGGCCAGCGGCCCTTCCATCGTGGGTCTGGTTCATTGCGAACAGCGACCGGACGGCGTCGAGGGGGTCCCCGTCCAGGACCGGTGTCGTGGCGTGGGCCTGCAGGACGAACCACACGAACGCGGCGAAGTCCGCCGCGACGCTGCCCGCCAGGGCGAAGACGCCGTCGGCCTCCTCGCGGAGCTTGTCCTCGGCGGCTGCGAGCGCGGCCAGGGCCTTGTCGGTCAGCAGCGCGGAGGTGACCTTGAGCTGTTCGGTGTCGGGGGTGATGCAGATGTGCCAGATTCTTGACTAGTCAGTCAGAATAAAACGAGAGTCTCTAATGGCTGTGGTATTTGGATAGATACGGAGTCCAGCTGAAACACGACTAGCCTCTCCGTCGGCAGCGTCGGATGTGTATAAGGGACAGGGCGGGTCAGGATGATCCACCCCTCACTCTCCCGGCCGGCACGCCCCGCCCGGCCGATTGCGTTGACGAGCTCGGCCGGGGACAGGCTGCGCTCGTCGTCGTAGGCGAGGCGATCGCCCTGGACCTTGCTGTGGACAATGACCGTGCGTACGGGCAGATTGACACCGTTGGTGAGGGTGGTGGTGCAGGCAATGGCGATGAGCTGGTCGTTCCGTAGGGCGTTCTCGATGGCCTGGAGAACGTCGTCGGGGAGGTCTCCGTGGTGGTAGGCGACGCCGTGGCGGGTGCAGCGGACGAGAGGATGCTCCGGCCCGAGGGTTTCTGCCAGGTAGTCGGAGAGCACAGCTGCTTGGGGGCGGTCGTCGAGGTGTTCCGCGATGGCAAGCGCGGTGTTGCGGGCCACCTTCTTGGTGTCAACGACCATCAGAACGCTGCCGGCCGAGGTGAGCGACGCGGCCCCGGCCGCGAAGACCTTGTAGTCGGCGACTCCTCCTGACAGGCGAGTGTGGCGGTTCCACCTGTTCGGATAGCTGGAGGCAAACCGTCGCGTCCCGACTCCGCCGGTGGTCGGCAGGGAGGTGATGTCGGAGGTGGTGGTCGGCCGGACGTGCAGGCTGGCCATGACCGGCACGGTGGCGGCCGTCGTGGAGGGATACTTCGCCGACGGCAAGTGTTTCTTCAGCTCAGCTTGGTCCCTGATCGGCTCTGGGTAGAGAAGTCCGTGCAGGCGCCGCGGGCCCCTCCATGTGTCGGTGAAGGACACCTCGTTCGGGGGCTGGTCCGGGGCGAGCCAGGATGCGATGTCGCCCCGGTTGCCGACCGCTGCGGACAGCAGCACCAGCCGGACGTCGTTGGTGCTCGCCCGCAGGAGCGCGAGCAGGCTCTCCAGGACGAAGCCGCGCCGGTCCTGGGCGAGATGGTGGGCTTCATCCACCACGATCAGACCCACTCCGTCCAGCGCGGCCTCGGCGTCACTGCGGATCATGTGCATGAGCCGCTCGGGCGTCACGATCGCCACGTCCCCGCTGCCCTGCTCCCGCCCGGAGGGCAACGGGAAGTCTGGCTGCTCCGCGACCAGACTCCGCTCCAGCAGCCGCAGCCGGCCCCGCAGAGCAGAGCGCATCTCCCGCCCCAGGCTCCGCATCGGCGACACGTACACCACCCGCCCCGGCCGCTGCGCCAGGCGGGAGCAGATCACCAGCTGGGCCATCAGCGACTTGCCCGCGCTGGTCGGCACGCTGATCAGGCTCCGCGGGGTCGACGGGTCGCCCGGGTTGCCCTGCTCCCGCCTCAGCATCTGCCGCTGCGGGGGCCACAGAGTCATGACCGGCGGGGGCGACAGCGCGAAACTCCGGGCGCCCGCCGGGGGTGTTCCCGGGGGCAGCAGCGAATACAAGCTGCTGGCCGCCATGTCCGAGCTCAGGTCGAGCAGGTGCGCGGCCACCCACCGCGCCAGCTTGTCACCACGGCCTGCCCTCTCATGGACCACGTCCTCAAGCAGCCGCTGTCCCACGGCGAGGTGCCCCTGCTCTCCGAAAGCAAGGAACTGGTAAAGACGGAAGATCGCCCCCACGACTGCTTCTGCCGGGCCGTACAAGGTGCCGGCCAGCGACTCGCGGTGCATCAACCGCTGCAACTCCCTGAACTGCCGCCGCCACGCCCGCAGCGCACGCCCCAGCCAGGGCCGGTCGAAGCCGAGGAACATCACCCCAGCCTCTACCGCCAGGGTGCCGATATGGACGCGAAGCTCGTTGCTGTAGTCCACCAGATCACGCACCTGCCGATAGACCGCAGTGGCGTTCGGGTCCTGCTCGCTTCGCCGATACCCGGCCTGGGCGGCGAAGGCAATCTGAAGCCTCTCGGCTGGCGATCGCCGGGCATCGCCCAGGGCGAGGTCCATCAGGTGCGCGCTGACGGCGAAAGCCTGCCGGACACGTACCGCGTCGAACCCAGGAACCCCCGGGTCGAGCGCGGCCAGCCCATGCAGGAACCACGCCGTTCCGAGCGTCTCATCCGTGATATCCCGCTCGCCGCGGAACGCGGCGATCTCCAGCTCGGTCATCCTCGCCAGCAGCTCCTCCGTACTGGGAAGCACACCACCCAGCCGGTACTCACCGAGCACCGATTCGAGCACAGCTGGATCTAGAGTGCGCTCCACACGTACTCCCTCACGTCATCGGCGAAGTCTTCAAGCTCCTCGACCGCCACCACCAGGCCCTGCAGAGCCCCGGCATGCGTGTGCGTGGTGAAGTGCTCGTGGGACCGGTCGAACGCCGTGCTCGGGGCGTCCGCGGCATTCAGCGCCAGACTGACGCCGCCGCTGCTGGACTCCTGCGCGCTAACCCACTGCCGCACCAGCGAACTGACGAACTGCTCGGTGTCCGGGGAAAGGCGCCGTCCGCCCCACGCCATCTGGCCCAGATACCGTGCTCCGTTCTTATTGAGCTGCTTCCAGGCACCACGGATCGTGTCGCTGGGCTTGGACGCGGTGCCGGTCAACTTCTTCACCTCCCACAGCCGGAACACGAACCCCAGCGCACTACCCTCCAGGCGGTGGATGACCAACCCGTCCGGCCCGCTGTCGGTCACCGTCCCCGAAGGCGGATCGATGATCTCTACGCTGCGCCCCGGTTCGGGGGTTAGGTCCCGCGTGGAGAGGTACCAGAGCCACTCACCGATGTAGCCGGTGACCTGGGTACGATCGTTGGCCTCAAAGACGGGGCTTGCGTAAGACAGAACGTGCTGCCGGTCCTCGTCGGCCAGCTTTTCCCCGTCCAGGGCGGCCTCACGCCACAGCCTGTAGGCGAGGGTGTCCAGATTGGTCCGGGCGAGCATGATCTCGTCGGCGATGATCCAGGCTGCCGCCGCGCGGTCGCTGGGCTCCTGGCTGATGGCCATGACCAGATCCCAGGTGCACTTCTGATTACGGCCGTGCGGCTCACGTCGGGTCAGGTCAACCAGGCGACCTCCGGCCGATGCGCCGCGCTCCATGGCTTGACGTGCAGGTATCTGCAAACCGATCTCACCTCCCGTTCCTGGCCAGGCGCCGAGCCCCGAGAGTGAAGACGCAGCCCATCGAAGCACCCTACCTACCTGCGGGATTCCCTCCCCCCTGCGGTGGGCGACGAGCGCGCGCACCGGACTTTCGTGGCGGCACCGAGCGGCTCGTCCAAGTCCGCCAGGAGATCACCGGATCACACCAGGCGAAGCAGCATGGGAAGCACCACCTCCGCCGGGAACTGACTCGCTAGGGCCGCCTCGATGCCGCCGATCGTCGACTGCTGCCGGGCCGAGGCCAGCACCTCGGGAGCAAACTCGGCCCGCAGCAGAGGTGAGAGCCGGTATTCGGTGAGGGAGCGCACGATCGAAGTCCCAGGAGTTTCCGGGCTAATTGCAGATGGCTCTCATACGCCACAAGCCGACCCGCCGTAACGGCATGGTATCAGCCGGAGTAGTGCCTCAGCTCCTTGTGTCAGCGGAAATCCCGCACCGGCAGCCAGCCACCACCTCCGCGGCGAGCAGGCGATCCCGAGCCGTCTCGACCAGCTGGCCATCAGTCTGCCGATGCGACCCCGACGCGTCCATCTCTTGGTTAATCCCCGTCGTGCTGAACGGCGTGCTACAAAGGCCCCCGTGTGCTGGTGAGTCCGACGCAAGGCCATTGGACCCAACCAGCGCGATCCTGCCGGGAAAGCACGGAAAACCCACCGAAGGTCTGATTCGCAAATCGAGAACCTGCCCGAACCCGCATGGCGGCGACTATCCAGTGCTCCGTGATTTACGGCAAGTAGATGGCAAAAGAGTGAAAAACTGTCATCTCTAATAGGAAACTACATGTGCTGATGCGGAGGGTCGGGTGGCGCCCGCAAAGTCGTCCCCGGCGTACCGGTAGGGGGCGATCTGTATGAGTTCACCTGTGCGGGGTGCGTGGATCATTTGTCCGCCGCCGATGTAGAGGCCGACGTGGTGGATGTTGTCGGGGGTGCCGTAGAAAACGAGGTCGCCGGGCTGGAGTTGGTCTTCGGGTACGTGTGGTCCGGCGTTGTACTGGTCCTGGGCGACGCGGGGGATGGGGATGCCGGCGGCTTCGTAGGCGGCGCGGGTCAGGCCGGAGCAGTCGAAGCCTTCCTCGCCCGCGGCCGGTCCGTCGCCGCCCCAAAGGTAGGGCAAGCCGAGTTGGCCTTCGGCGTAGTTGATGGCCTGCAGGGCCGCCGGTGTGGCGTCGTTCTCCCCGCCGAGGGTGGTGGGGCTTTCGTACTGGGCGGCCTGGGCGAGGACGTCGGCGACGTACCAGTCGGCGTGGTTGTAGGCGAAGATCGCCGCGTTGAGGTCCTGGCCGTTGCGGGCGCCGGAGTCGCACAGGTACGCGGCTGCTGTGTAGACCTGCCTCTTATCCACATCTCCGCGCCCACGAGACAGGCTCGCCAGGCGCGGGTGAGGTGGGCCAGGGGCAGGCGTCCGCCGCGGGTGGGGAGCGGGAGCCAGCGGGCGGCGGCCGGGTCGTTCCCCGGGGCGACCGCGGCGGTGCTGGTGGTGGCGACGGGGACGAGAGCGGGGTCGTCGAGCGCTTGGTGGACAGCGGCCAGCGCGGTGCGGGCGCCGGCTTCCCGCTGGGTGCTGGGCAGCCAGATGAGTACGGGGGTGGTGACGCCAGTTGCGCGGGCGAGCTGGTGGTAGTGGCGGAGCTTGTTCGCCAGCTTCTCCAGGGGTTCGGTGCCGCGGTCGTACTCCAGGAACCATTCGGTGGTGCCGGTGCGCTGGTCGTGCCAGCGGCCGTAGGCGTCGGGGCGGACGATGTCGCCGAAGTGTCGTGCGCAGCGGGTCTCGGACCACCAGGCGGTCAGGCGTTCGGGGGAGCCGGGGCGGCGGGCGCGGGCGATGAGCGTGGTGAACAGGCCGTTGATGCCGGTGGTGTGGGGCAGGTGCAGGGAGTGGGCGATGGCCATGGCGGTGTGGTGGCGGTAGGGCAGGGCGCGGGGGTTGAGGCCGTCTTCGGCGGCGAGGATGGCGGCGCCGGCGATGTCGAGGACGTAGTGCATGGGGGCGGTGCCGGTGGCGGTGAAGGGCTGGAAGCGGTCAGTGACCCGCCAGCGGTAGAGCTGGATGAGGCGCTTGTTGGCGGCCCGGATGGAGGGCCAGCCGATTCGGGCTATCTGGTGGGTGGTCAGGACTTTGTGTTCGTGCAGGATGCGGGCCAGCCCGGTTTCTTATACTCATCTGCAGCACTCCAGGAAGAGGCTCGTGTGTAAAACCATTTTTTAAATAAACGGTACCACTAGAGACGTATAGGTCCGAGGTTTCTGCCTGTCTCGTGGGCTCGGAGATGTGAATAAGAGACGGGGTGCGGGCGGAGCGGGCGGCGGCGGCCCGGATGGCGCGGGCCCGGCCGTCGATGGCGGGCGGCAGCTTCTCGGTGACCGCGGTGAACGCCCCGGTCTCCGCCCCGTGCAGCATGGGGCGGACGGCGATGGTGAAGGCGCCGAGGTTGGCCAGGTCGTGCTCGGCGAGCTGCGGCGCGGTGTGCCGGGCCAGCAGTCGCGCGTCTTCCGGCGAGGCGGTGAAGAAGACCTTGGTGCGGGCGTTGGCGGAGATGCCCTCTTCGAGTTCGCGGGGGAGCTGGCGCAGGTACTGGTGGGCCAGGGTGATGGACAGCCGGTAGCCGCGGGCTTCGGCGAGCATGTCTTCCAGCGGGTAGGGCAGGTTGAGGAAGTTGTGCGCCTCGTCCAGATACAGGCTGGCGTCCGGGCGGCGCTGCTGGGGAAGGCGGGCGCGGGCGGTGGCGGCCTGCCAGGTGCGGGCGACGACCAGCGACCCGAACAGGCGCGAGGTGTCCATCCCCAGCGCGTCGCGCCCGATGCGCACCAGGCAGATCCCGCCCTCGTTCAGGACCCGGTTCATGTCCACCGTCGAGGCGCCACCGGCCAGGGCATTGCGGACGAACGGTCGTAGCAGCAGCCCCCGCAGCTTGTTCATCAGGGGGGCGGTGATCTGCGCGCGGGCCGGGTCGGACAGCTTCCCGTACCAGGCCCAGAAGCCTTTCAGTAGATCGTCATCGAGCTGGGCGACGGCGCGCTGGCGGGCGGCCGGGTCGGCAAGCAGAGCGGGAAGATCGGACAGCAGCGGCGTCTCCTTCCCCGGACGGGCGCGCAGGGTCAGCAGCCCGGCGCGCAGGATGTCGTCTGTCCGCGGTCCCCAGGAGGAGGCGTAGACCCGGGAGAAGACCGACAGCAGGTTGTCGACGATCCGCGCCGTGTCCGTCTCGGGTCCTTCCAGTGGGTTGAGGACCGGCGGGCGGGCGGAACTGTCGGCATCGAAGAGCACCACCCGCGGCCCCAGTTCCTCCGGGAGGCGGGCGAGCACGTCCTGGATCATGTCGCCCTTCGGATCGACGGCGACCACGCCGCGCCCGGCCTGGGCGTCGTCCAGGATCATGCGGGCCATCAGCTCGGACTTGCCCGAGCCGGTGGCGCCGAGGATGTGCAGGTGGTGGCGGGCGTCCGCCACGTGCAGGCCCACCGGGCGCGAGCGTCCCGCCTCGGTGCGGCCCAGCGGCTTCACCGCCGGACCAGGAGCTGGGATGCCCGGCGGCGGGGCGACGGCACGCGCCCCGGCCCGCTCAAGCTGGGGGATGTCCGTATCCCACGGCAAGTGGGCGAGCACCGCGACTTCACCAACGGACATCAAGTCGCCCCTGTCCAGCCGCCGCTGCTCAAGCCGGGGCAGCGCCCGTGAGGCACGCAGCCGGGCACGGCGGTAGTAGTTGTGCTCGCTGAACGTCGCGAAAGCCGCGGCCAGGGCGTGCGCTCGGCCCGTGAGCCGCTCGCGGACCTCGCGCCGCTGCGTGCTGTCGGCCGACCGTGGCAGTGGGCTGGAGACCGCGAAGCGGATGCCCACCTCGTAGTGGGCGCCGCGGGCCTTGGCCACGATCGCCCTGTCCTCGGCCGCCGCCTCCAGCGCCGTATGCCGGTCGCGTACCGCCGCCGTCTTCGGCGAGCGCCGCGCCGACGGCCCCGGGCCGGGCAGCAGCATTTCCAGAAGCCGGCCGATCAGGTGCGGCGAGTGCCCGGAGCGCAACCGCCGCGCGGCTCGCCGGGCGGCGCGCCCCCGCCGTCCGGCCACCGGCCGGGCCAGGATCTGCACGACCGCCCGTTCCCCCGGCCCCAGCCCGACCGGTGCCCCAAGCAGTGCCCTGATCGGGTCGGTGTCGAAGTCGGTGCGGATCGGCAGGGCTTCGCTGCGGGCCAGCCGCACCCGGCCGGCCACCAGGTCGAACGCACCGTCCTTGACCAGCGGGCCGGGAAGCGGCGCGGTAGCCGGCGTGGTGCGGGTGTGGGCGCCGGGCCATGCCGACTCGATGGCGCGTTCCACCAGGTCCGGAGGCACGACGCCCGGTACCCACATCTGGACGGAGAGCGTTTCCCGGTCGGTGACGTACTCGAAGACCACATGCGGCTGCCCCGCCAGCCGCTTGAAGGCCGGCCGCAGCAGCCCCACCAGGTTGGCCCACAGGGCGGCGGCTCCGGCCGGATCGGCCTGCGGAGGCGGAAGGATCCGCACGATCCGGGCGTCGGCCGCGATTCGTGCGCGGCAGCGCCGCCGCCACCACACCCACACACCGGCGAGTCCTGCGGTGACGACCATCGCGGCGGTGCCGGCCAGCAGGCCCCAGGCGGCGGCCCATTCCCCGAGGCCGTCCACCAGCCGGTGCAGGCCTCCGGCCGGGTCGCGCAGATACTCCCGCAGCGGGGATTCCCGGTCACCGGTGCCGTCCGGAGAAGGCGAGGAGAGGGACAAGAAGAAGCGATTCACAACGGGCCTCCTCAGGGGCGAGTGGTCGAGTCGTCGTGGCGAGCCGGGTACGGACACCCGGCCCGGGGCGGGAGCACCCGCGTCCGCTAGGCCGCGGCCTCGTCCGGCCGATCGGCGACGGACGGGCTGCTGGCCGGGGCCGTCCCCTGTCCTCCGGGCAGGAGACGGAGGTGTCCGCGCCGCGCGGCGCGGGCGCGGTGTTCGGCGCGTTCGGCGTCGACCTCGGCCTGCCAGGAGCGGAACGTCCGCCCGGCGAGGCGTTTGAGGTAGTGGGGGATGCGGTTGGCCGGGATGCCGACAAGCCGGGGTCCGAGCACGGCCAGGAGGTCGCTGGCTTCCTGGGAGTGCCAGCCGGCCTCGGCGATGGCGGCTTCGTCGGGGAAGACGTCCGCCACCCGGTCGACCGCCGGGTCGAGGGCGGCGTCCTGGGTGCCGCCGTAGCTGTAGACCCACAGGAAGTTCTCCGGAGGGTCGGGCTCGATGAGGGTCCGGAAGCGGCTGATCTCCTTGGTGTAGGCGTAGAAGGCCACCTCCGGCCTGGCGCGGATGATCCGCAGCCAGGCGAGGGTGTAGGCGTCGGAGAAGAAGTCGCCTGAGTCGTGAATCCTGATCCAGGCTCCGTGGAAGCGGCGAGCGCCGAGTTCGGCGGTCATCGCGCGTTCCCAGCCGGGCAGGTCGTCCAGGACGAACGCGAGGTTCGCCTGGTGCTTGGCGCGGACCTGGGGCCAGTTGTAGGTGCCGTGGCGGGCGTAGCAGACCGCCGCGCAGACGCCAGCCGAGGGACAGGTGTTGTAGGTGCGGCCGTCCGGGAATCTGCCCGCCCATGCCGGGAGGGTCCAGTTCCACACGCCGAGCGGCTTGAGTTCGCGGTTCTGGGTCAGCAGCCGCTTCGGGCGGAGCGGGGCGCCGGTGGTCGTGGGTGTCGGAGGGGTTTCCGGGTGGGGCATGGGAGATCACCTCCGGGCGAGAGAATGGAGAGCGAGGCGGTCGGCGGCGGGCCGGGAAGACGATGCGGACGTCGTTAGAGGCCGGTGTCGTCGGCGGGGCCGAGGTCGAAGAACGGGCCCTCCTCCGACGCCTGGGTGTCCGCGGGGTCGTCGGCGGCCATCTCGGCGAGTTCGGCGGGGTTGGTGGTGATCAGCTGGTGCTCGGCCGGGGAGGCGATGGCCTCGAAGGCGACGCGTTGGTTGCCGGCTGCGAGGAGGCCCTGGCCGCGTTCGGCGGAGAGGAGGAACTGCCGCTCGCCGTCGCTGAGGTTGAAGGTGGCGGCGATTTCGTCGATGGCCTGCGACGCCTGCCGCAGCAGGATCTGCGTCGCCGCATTCGCGACGACGGCCTTGCCCAGTTCGGTGCCCAGCACGTCCGCCGCATCCTGGGTGGCGAGCGTGAGCCCGGCCCACTGCTTGCGGCTGGCTTTGGCCATGCGGAAGAGGAAGTCGGCGCCGGCCGGGTCCTGCATCAGCAGCCACGCTTCGTCGACGACCACCAGGCGGGGTCGGCGGATGGCGGGGTTGGACAGCCGCCGCCAGACGGCGTCCAGGGTCAACAGGGTGCCGATCGGTTTGAGTTCGTCGGCGAGGTCGCGCAGGGAGAACACCACCAGGTGGCCTTCGGGGCGGCTGGTGGTGGGCCCGTCGAACAGTCCGGAGAACGCCCCCTTCACGTAGGGGTGGAAGCGGGCGGCCAGGTCAGCGGCCTCGGTATCGCCGGACGTGCTGAGGGTGTGGGCGAGGTCAGCCAGCAGCGGGGCGGACCGGGTCCAGGTGCGGGGGTCGGCGGTGATTCCGGCGTGCTGGTAGGTGGCGGTGATCGCCCGGTCGAGGGTGGCGCGCTCCCCCGGGGTGAGCTGGGTGCCGAGGAGGAGGCCGATGACGGTGTGCAGGAACAGCGAGCGGCGGACCAGGGCGTCGCGGGGGGCGGTGCGGCGTCCGTCCGGGCGGGTGTGGATGGGCAGGTCGAAGGGGTTGAGCCGCACCCCGTCGGCGCCGAGGTGGAGGTAGGTGCCGCCCACCGCGTGGGCCAGGCGGGCGTACTCGTCCTCGGGATCGATGACGTGAATCTCGATCCCGCGGTAGAGGTTGCGGAGGAGTTCGAGCTTGACGAGGTAGGACTTGCCGGCGCCGGAGCGGCCCAGGATGACGCTGTTGTGGTTGTCCAGGGCGAAGCGGTCCCAGTGGACCAGGCCCTGGCTGCCGATGTTGTAGCCGTAGAGGACGCCGGTGGGGGCGGCGACCGAGGTGGGGTCGGCCGGAGGCAGGTCCGGGCTGGTGAACGGGAACGCCGCGGCCAGGGCCTGGGTGTCGAACGTGCGGCGCATGCTCAGGAGGTCCAGGCCCATGGGCAGGCAGGTCACCCAGCCTTGCAGCGCCCGGTAGGAGGCCGGTTTGGCGTCCATCAGCAGGGACGCGGCCAGCGACCGCACGGCCCCGACCTCGGTGGCCAGCTCCTCCCGGCTGGCGGCGTGCACGGTCAGGTACAGGCCCAGCCGGAACAGTCTGCCCTCCCCCCGGGCCACCCGCGAGCTCAGGTCGTAGGCGTCTTCGGTGGCGGCTTCGACGTGGGGGTCGGGCAGACGTCCGTGCTCGTCCGCGGACCGGCGGCCGGACTCGAACTTCGCCAGTTGCTTCTTCAGCCGGTTGGCGGCGGTGACCGGGTCGATCGGCTCGACATGGAGGGAGACGTCGACCCGGCCGGGGTAGGTCAGGAGCGGCTGGAGCCAGCCGGGATGCACCTCGCGCGGGTAACCGATGATGGCGAAGCTCGCGACCCAGTCGCCGCCGACCTCCAGGTGGCGGGCGCCGATGGCGAGAGAGTCCGGGGCGAACACCCCCGACTCCCCGCCACCGGGCACCGTTCGGGCACGGTCGGCCACGGCGGGCGCGGGGCGGCGCGGCAGGAGGCGGCGGATCACAGCCCCTCGCCTCCCCGGTCCCACTGCCGGGTCCCGGGTGCCTGCCCGGTTTCGGCCGCGTCGGCCGGCTCGTCGGCGGAGGGCTGCTGGACGGGATCCTCGTCGAAGACGGGAGCTGTGGTGGTGATGACGTCGTGGGCGCCGGCCAGGCCGGAGGAGGGCGGCAGGAGGCTGTCGGGGTTGCAGGCGGCGGCCAGCACGGCCGTGGCCTGCCCCGCGTCCAGCGCGGTCACGGTGATCCCGACCGGCCCGAGCAGCTCGGAGGCTTCCTCGGCCCGGCGGGCGAGCCGGGCTTCGGCTGCGCGCCGCGCGGCGTCATCGGCCTCGGCCTGCCGGTTCCGGCCGCCATGCCGGGCGCGGCGCGGGCCGCCGAAGTCCAGCTCGGCCGGGGCGGTGCTGCGCAGCGGCTCGCGGATGACCAGTAGCACCTGGCGGCGCAGCAGAGTGCTGCTCTGCCGCAACTGCTCCAGGTAGTCGGCGTGCTCCAGGGCGGCGTGCTCCAGCGCCGGGTGCGGCAGATGCGGGGCATTCTCCTGGAGCTCGGCGATCTGGGCGGAAACGTCCAGGCGTTCGGCGCGCACCACGATCTGGACCGGGGCGGTCAGCGAGTGCAGGTAGCGGCCGAACGCCGCGACCAGCACCTCCTGCTCCGTCGGTGTCCGCAGGGCGAAGTTGACGGTGGAGCACACGGCGACGAGGGCCATGCCGTCGCGACCCAGGTCGATCACGCCCGCTTCGGTGACGGACTGGGCGGGCAGTTGCAGGGGCGCGGGGGAGACGCGCCCGGTGGGCTGCCCGGGCTCGTCGGCCGGGTGGGATGGGAACAATGGCAGCAAAGAAGGGAGAGTGGGGGAGAATGGGTCGAATTTGGTGTTTTTTTTTTAAAAGAAAAAGACGCAATCCGAGATTTCTGCCTGCCGCGTGGGCCCGGAGAGGGGTATAGGAGACAGGCCATATGCTGCCGGATCGCGGCGAGTACGAGGCGGTCCAGCGGCAGGCCGTCCCTGCGGCCCCGCGCCAGCAGCGCGGCGAGGCCCGCCAGTGGCACGGCGGCGATGAGGAAGACGGCGACGGGCAGGAAGGGGCGGGTGGCGGTGAACAGGCCGTAGAGGATGGTACCGGCGCCGGAGAGCAGCAGGAGCTGGCGGGCGGTCAGCCCGGCGAGGATGGTGTCCTCGCGCTCGACATCGGCCGGGATACGCACCGGGGTGCTCACGACGGGTTCCTCCTAACCGTTCCTCGGGGAGCGCCGACTGGGCGGCGGGGAGCTGAAGGTGGCGGGCGGGGGCGCCTGACGGCGCTGCGGCGCCGGAACGCTCCCCCCAGGCGGAGCGGGGGAGCGGAACGTCGTCGCGGCGGGCGGCCTGAGCACGTGGGTGGACCGCGGCTGCGGCGAGGCCGGACCGGTGGTCGGCTGGCGGAAGACGGGCCGGGCCGGAGGCTGAGCGGGCCGCTGCCGGACGGGCTGCCCCTGGCTCTGGCCGGGGGCGCGGAAGACCGGGTTGCCCGGCGGCCCTGCCGGACGGGCCGGGCGCTGAGCCGCCTGGCCGTGTCCGGTGGCGTTGGGGGCCTGGAAAGTCGGCATGCCCGGTGCGCGTCCGGCACGGTAGGGCGGAGGACTGAATTGCTGGTTGGGCGGGCGGAACGGCGGGCGGCCGGGCGGACGGCGCGGCGGCCCCGGCAGACGTGCGGGCATGTTCGGGCCTCCAGGACGAGGACCCCGGCGGCGCGCGGCGGCGGGCGGACCGCCGGGTCCAGGAGAAGGGCCACGCCGACCCGGGCCCGGACCTGGGCCGCGGCGGCCGGGGGCGAGGCGGGTGGCTGTTCCTCCACTGCTCGCGCCGCGCAGCAGGCCGAAGGTCTTGTAGGCGAGGTAGGCCCGGGCGAGTCGCCCGGCGATCGAGGGGCGGCCGGAGGTGAGGCGGGTGGCCGACAGGATCCAGAACGGGATCTTGAACAGGATGTACATCAGTCCCAGCGCGACCAGCATGTTCGTCAAGCCGGTGGGGTTGGAACCCAGGAAGGTGAACCCGTCGGAACTGAGGAAGACGTTCAGGGCGGCGATCAGCGTCAGCGACTGGGCGACCTGGATGCCCAGCAGCCCGGCGAACGCCTTCCACCACCAGCGGGCGATCGCCTCCGTGGTCGGCAGGGCGTGGCACATCAGCGCCAGCGGGGCGCCGGCCAGCAGGATCGTGATCAGCGCGACGCGGATCACGTAGGTCACCAGCACCGCCACCAGGAACCCGGCAATGGCCAGGCCGAGGAGAATGGTGAACATTCCCGAGTCGTTGAGCGCGTTCAGGACCATGTCGGTCAGGGCCACGCTCGGGGCGTCCGGATCCAGGCCCTGCCCCATCACCGCGCCCGACAGCGCGTTGGCGGTGACGATCATCCGCGTCGCGAAGTAGAGGCTGAGCGCGGAGGCCAGGAACCCCACGGCCAGACGCGGGGCGATCTCGCGGACCGAGTACTGGGTCTGGAGGGTCTGGTAGCTCATCACGATGATCCCGCCGGCCATCACCAGGACTGTGTAGGCGGACAGCGCGATGTACCAGGAGTTCGACCACAGCCGGTCCACCTGCGGCAGCTCATCCGGCGTCGGGGTGGTCAGCAGCGTCTGGCCCAGCAGCTCCAGCAGCGGGTTGAGCGCGGCGGTGGCCAGCTCGACGAAGAAGCTGTTGATCGCCGAGGTGATCCCGTCGAAGACCCACCCGGCGATCCCGCCGGGACCGTCCGGCGTATCCGGCTCCTCCGGCTCCTCGCCCTCATCCGGTGCCTCCGGCGCGGGGGCGGGTTCCTGGGGCAGGGGCTCGGGGATGCAGTTCCAGTCCTCCACCGGGTCGCACGGCTCCTCCGGAGCGCGGGCGGGTCGCGGCCGCCGCCCCGGGGCGGGGGGGGTGGGCGGCGGGGGGGGCGGGGGGAGGGAGGGGGGCGCCGCGGGTGGGGGGGCCGGCTGGCGGGTGCCGGCCGCGCAGTACGCGGCCCGCCCGGCGTGCGGCAGGGGGTGCTTCCGGGGTCGGAGCTTCCGGTCGGTGGGGCGTGCTTCGCCCGCACTGGAAAAGGCCGGAATCCGGGCCCCTTTTGGACACCGCACCCGCAACTTTCTTGCTTTGCCTACTCCTCGCCCCGCTGGGCAGGCTGATCACCTTGTGTGAATCGTGCAGGGTGCCGGTGGCGCGGGTGGCGGTCAGGTCGGCCGCGACATAGTCGGCGACCGGGTCGGCGGAGTCGGCCGCGACGCCGCTCTGGCGCAGGTAATCGGTCAGGCGGTGCTCGGCGCGGCGGCGGGTCTTGTAGGCCGACTGGAGCGTGACCTGGTGGTCAGCCGCCCACCGGCTGACCGGAACCTCCTCCAGCCGGGTCGTCCCGATCAGGTCCGCCTCGGTCCGGGTCAGGACTCCTTCACGCACCGCCCGGGCGAGCACCAGGTCCGGGTGGCCGAACGGCGGACGCGGCGGGGCGGAGCGGAAGCCGGGCGGCATCGGCGTGGGCGCGTCCAGCGCCTCGGACAGGGCGGCGATGCCGGCCCGGTAGGCCGCCCACCGCATGCGGGCCAGCACCTGCGGGCGCTCCACGTCGACGGTGGCCACGGCGGTCAGGAAGCCGGAGAGCACCTCGGCCTGGATGTCGAACGGGTCGCCGGGGAAGCGGGCTGCCAGCCAGCCCACGGTCGAGGCGAGCGAGGGCAGCGCCATCCCGGCACAGGCCAGGGTCCAGGTGGCCCCCTCGCGGCGGGCCCGGGTGACGAGTTCGGCCCACACCGCGTCCCGGGCTGCCTGCGGGCAGCGGCGGTGCAGCAGCCGGTCACGCAGCTCATCCAGCGGCACCTCCCGGTCCGGCAGCCCGGGGATCGCCTGCCCGTCCAGCGCCAGCGGCGCAGGGCCGGTCACCAGCCATCCGAAGCACTCCCGCGCGGTGTCCAGCGGCAGTTGCCGCATCTCCGGTCCGGCCGGGCCGACGGTCGGTATTGCGGTCATCGCAAGCGTCTCCTTCTCGAAGCTGAGAAATGACACCCACCAGGAATGCACTCACGCGACAAGAAAAAGACAAGAAAACGACAGCAAGTGACAAGGAGATCGCCTAGGCGTCGGGCAGCACACTTAAAGATCGCTTAAAAAAGGGGTTCCTTCCGGTCCTGCTGAACGAGTTGTGCCGGGCGTGGAAAGGTGGCCTGTCGACAGGCTTGAACGGCCTCTGAACTGCGGCTTTAAGCGGATCGTCACGGATCTTCAAGCGGCATTGCGGGGCTGCGCCCGCGACGTTCCGCTTCCTCTTCGGCCGGGCCCGCACGTATGGGGGAGAGGCGGCTCCCGTCTTCGGGCCCGCCGCAATGCCATCCGGGTGGCAGGCAAGGCGGCGGGAGACCGCTATCGACCCCGGCCGGCGGATGGGGAGAGGTGAACGAGCGCTCCCGGCGCGCGGCAGCGAGCCCCCGCCAAGGTCAGGCGGGCGGGAGAAAGTTCGCTGGCCCGTGTCCAAAACCGGCCCGGATTCCGGCCTTTTGAGTGTCAGGACTCTCCCGCACTCGAAACCCGGAGGGGCGCATGACCGAAGGCCCTGAGCACCACCGCCCGCCCGCCAACGCCGACACCCCCGCCAGCACGGTCCGGCGCCGGCGGATCCGCCGACGTCCGGCCACCGTGTGGACCCTTCCCCAGCCACCCGCCGCAGCGCCCTCGGCGCCCTTGCCAGGCTGGCTGGAGACAGCCGTGCGCCGCATCGCCACCACCTACACCAGCCGCGGCGACCGCATCCTCCTCCTCGCGCTGCCCGAGCCCGACACCGGGCACTCGCGCCCTGGCCGCGGCGGGGAGGGGACGCTCCCGGGCCTGGCGTCCGTGGCCCGGAGCCTGGCCCGGGAGGGCCACCAGGCCCACGTGCGCACCCTCGCCGCCCCCGCCCCGCCGACCGACTCCGCCACGCCGGAACCCGCACCGGGGTCCGGACACCGACTGGTCATACCGACTCCCTTGGAGACCGGCCCGGACCGGCCCGGACCGACCGACGGACCCCGACCGGCCGACCGACCCCGACCGGCCAACCCGCGATCCGGGCTGACCGGACACCGACCCCGACCGGCCGACCGGTCCGAAACGGTCGCTCCGGCCGGCCGGCCCGACGGCTACGACCTGGCGATCACCTTCCTGCTTCCGGACACGGCCGACTGGACTGCCTTCGCGCCCTGGACCGGCCTGCTGGCCCCGCACGGCATCCTGGCGCTGATTACCCAAGGTGACGCACTGTGGGAGTCGCACGACGGTCACTTCTATTTGCTGGAGCACATAACGGGGCGGAGTGGGCTGGCGCTGCTCGACCGGATCGCCCTGCTGGCCGCTCCGGCGACGGCGGCCTCCAGTGCACCGGCCCAACCGCCGGGCGCGGCCCGCGGACACACCGAGCTCCTGGTCCTCGCCCGCCCGGGCGCGGTCGGCGAGCCCGGCGCCGCAGCGGCGGGGTCGGGGGTGAGCCAGTGACCTCGCGCGCACTGCCCGAGCTCCCCTCCGGGGCGGCCGGGGTACCGCACGCCGGGATGGTGCCGGTGGTGTGGCCCACCGGCCAGCGCGGCGAACACCTCGTCGAGCACGGCTACACCTCCGGCACCGAACGGGACCACCTGCGGGTGGCCCCGGAAACGGCCGCATACGCGATCCGCGCGTTCACCCAGCCTGGCGCCACCGTGATCGATCCGGACTGCGGCGCCGGCACCGTGCTGGTCGAGGCCTTGCACTGCGGCCGGCACGCCGTCGGTGTCGCCCGTGGCCGCCGCTGGTGGACGCTGGCCCGCGCCAACCTCACCGCCGCCAAGCGCCAGGGCGCAGTCACCGACGGCATGGTGCTGCCCACCAGCCGGGCCGGGGACCTGACCGCCAGCGCGGACCTCGTCCTGACTGCCTGGCGCCCCGCCGCCGACACGACCACGCCGAGCGACGCCTCGGACGGCACCCGCCCGGGCAGCGTGGAGTGGCTGGCCGGGATGCTCACCTGGTCCCGAAGCCTGCTCAGGCCGGGCGGGCACCTGGTCGTGGTCGCCCGCCCGCAGCGCCGCCACGGCTACCTGCTCGACGGCCCCGGCCACATCCAGCGCGCCGCGCGCGCAGCCCGGCTGGTGCCGGCCGCCCGCTGCATCGCCCTGCAGGTCCCGCTGCGCGAGAGCGAACTCGTCCTGCGGCCCAGCCTCGCGCAACGGCGTGCGGTGGCCCGCTGCGAGCGCCTGACCGGCCACCCCATCGGCGTGACGGCCCACCACGACGTGCTGGTCTTCCGCGCCCCGGGCACCGCCGCCCAGGCGGCTGCCGCCGCGGTGCCGGCTCCCTCGCGGATTCCGCCCCGGCTGCGGGAGCGGGCCGACGCGGGCCTGCGTGAACTGGTGGGAGGCGCCGCGTGACCACACCGTACTTCGACGGCCCGGGAGTCACCCTCTACACCGGCGACGCCCTGGATGTCCTTGCCCAGCTCCCCGGCGGCAGCGCGGACTGTGTGGTCACCTCGCCCCCGTACTGGGGCCTGCGCGACTACGGCACCGGCCGCTGGGACGGCGGCGACCCGGCCTGCACTCACTCCGTCAGCCGGACCGCGACCCCGATCCGGACCGAAGCGCCCGGCGTTCATGACGCCGCCCCGGACGCTCATCGTGCCGGGGGCGCGCGGATCTGCCGGCGCTGCGGGGCCGTGCGCCACGACCGGCAGTACGGACTCGAACCCACCCTGGACGAGTACGTCGACACGCTGCGGCGGGTCTTCGCGGAAGTCCGCCGCGTGCTGGTGGACACCGGCACGGTGTGGCTCAACCTCGGCGACTCCTACGCGGCCACGCCCCCGGGCCGGGCCGCCGACCCGATGCGCACCAGCACCCTCGCCTCCCCGGCCGCCACCGGCCATCTGCGGACCAGCGTGCAGCACGCCGGCATCGACCGCACCGCCGAACTGCCGCCGAAGAATCTGCTGGGGGTGCCGTGGCGGGTGGCCTTCGCGCTGCAGGCCGACGGCTGGATCCTGCGCAACGCGGTGGTGTGGCACAAGCCCAACGCCATGCCGGAATCGGTGACCGACAGGCTGTCGTGCCGATATGAGCTGCTGTTCCTCCTGGTCAAGCAACGCCGGTACTTCTTCGACCTGGACGCGATCCGCGAACCACTGGCCCGCCCCGAAGCGCTGGGGGAGGGCATCGTGGTCGGCGGGGCGCACAAGGGCCGCCGGGCCGGCATCGACGCCACCGCCCGACGCCGCGGCTCAAGCGTCTACGGCACTGGCAAGTACGCCGACACCGCCCCGTTCACCCAGCAGCACGGTGCGGCGCTGCGCCCCACCGGCCGCAAGCACACCGCCGCCCACCCACGCGGGAAGAACCCCGGGGACGTGTGGCCGCTGCCCACCCGCCCGCTGAAAGCCGCCCACTTCGCCGCGTTCCCCCTCGACATTCCCCTGCGGTGCATCGCCGCCGGCAGCCCCGAGGGCGGCGCCGTGCTCGACCCGTTCTCCGGGGCCGGCACCACGGGCCTTGCCGCCCGCCAGCTCGGCCGCGCCTACACCGGGATCGACCTGCGTGCCGACTTCCATGACCTCGCCCTTCACCGGCTCGGCCTGGCGGCGCCCGGCACCACCGAGGAGCGGAAGGAGCAGGCATCGTGATCCCACCGGGTTCTCACCAACCCCACCGATCCACGCAGCCCGGCTCGTTCGAAAGCGGACAGACGGCGACCACCACCACCGGCACGGAGAGCCAGGCCCCGCCCACAGGCCGTGCGGGGACCGGCACCCGCACTCCCGCACCGTCCGCAGCGGCGCGTGAGTATTACGCCGATGAACGGACCCGGCTCCTGATCGGCGACGCGCTGACCGTGCTGCGCGAGCTGCCCGACGGCAGCGCGGACTGCATCGTCACCTCCCCGCCCTACTTCTGGACCCGCGACTACGAAGCGGCCGACCAGTACGGACTGGAAGCCACCCCGCAGGACTACCTCGACCGCCTGCGCGCCGTAATGGCGCAGGCCCGCCGGGTGCTCGCCGCGCACGGCACGGTCTGGCTCAACCTGGCCGACAGCTACTCCCAGCGCACCGCCATCCGAACTTCCTCCCACCAGGAGGGCCTTCACGGCGCGCGCGGAGCCCGCCCCGCCTGGCGGGACCTGACTCTGGCCGGCCGCACCCGCCTGCCAGCCCACAACCTCATCAACAACCGGCCCGTCCCGGAAAAGAGCCTCCTGCTGCTGCCCGAGCGGCTTCTGACGGCGCTGGCCGAGGACGGCTGGCTGATCCGCTCCAAGATCGTGTGGGCGAAGACCGCGTGCCTGCCCGACCCGGCGACCGACCGGCCCGCCCGCCGCTGGGAGCCCCTCTTCCTCCTCACCAAGCACCGCCACTACTCCTACGACCGGGCCGCCGCGCCGCACGGGGACGTGTGGAGCCTGCCGGCCAGCCGCGGCGCCGGAGCACATTCCGCCAGCTACCCCGTGGACCTGCCGCAGCGCTGCATCGCCGCCTCCTGCCCCGAGGACGGTGTCGTCCTGGACCCGTTCTCCGGCAGCGGCACCACCGCCCTGGCCGCCCACCGCCTCCACCGCCGCTACCTCGGCATCGCCCTGCGCGCCGACTACCACGCCCTCGCCCTGCCCCGCCTCGGCCTGCCCCGCCCCACGGCCGGACACCAGGCAGGGGGCGCAGCCGCATGACCGCCCGTCACCCCGCGCTGCCGCGCTTCCCGGGCGTGGTCCGGCCGCCGTTCGCTTACTTCGGCGGCAAGACCCGCCTCGCCGGCACCATCGCCGCCCTGCTGCCCGACCACGACCACTACGTCGAACCGTTCGGCGGCTCCCTGGCCGTTCTGCTGGCCAAACGCCCCGCCCGTGCCGAGACCGTCAACGACCTCGACCGGCACCTGGTCACCTTCTGGCGCGTCTTGCGCGACCACTCGCATGACCTCGCCCGGGTCTGCGCGTTGACCCCGCACTCCCGCGCCGAACACCGCGACGCCCGTCAGCCCGCTCAGAGCGATCTCGAACAAACAGGCCAGGCGGGTGTGGGTGGAGCTGACCCAGGGCCGCTCCGGAGGCCTGAAAGCCACCGGCTGGAAACGCTTCACCGGCCCCGGCCCGCACGCGATGATGCCTGACTACCTCAACGGCTACCGCCAGCGCATCCCCGCCTGCGCGCAGCGCCTCGCTCGCGTCAGCCTGGAATGCCGCCCTGCGCTGGAGGTCATCCGCGACTACGGACAGGCCCCCGGCGCGCTGCTCTACCTCGACCCGCCCTACCTCGCCACCACCCGGCGTGCCACCGCCTACGCCCACGACATGCCCGGCGAAGAGGAGCACCGTGCCCTCGCCGTGGCAGTACACGCTGCCCGCGCCCGCGTCATCATCTCCGGCTACGACGCCCCGCTCTACGAGGAGCTGTACGCCGGGTGGCACCGCACCACCCTGACCGCCACCTCCCACCGCCACTCCGGCGGCGGCCACCAGCGCACCGAAGTCCTGTGGAGCAACATCCCTCTCCGCCCGGTCCAGCAGCCGCCCCGCCCCGCGCCTCACCCGGCCCGGCTCGGGGAAACAGACGAGGAAGGGCGAGCATGACGATCACGCCTTCCACCCGATGCGCGCCGCCAGGCACCGCCCGGCGCACGCAGCCCCGCGCCCCGGTCACGCTGCTGACCGGCGACGCCGTCGAAGTGCTGCGCACCGTCCCGGACGCCACCGTCGACTGCGTGGTCACCTCCCCGCCCTACTGGCGGCTGCGCGACTACGCCACCGGCACCTGGACCGGCGGCACCCCCGGCTGCCCGCACCCGGCCAGCGCTGGCACCGGGCGGAACGGGCGCCGGACCTGCCGCCGGTGCGGGGCGACGTGGAACGACGCCCAGGTGGGCCGCGAAGTCACCCTGAACGAGTACATCGACCACCTGCGGCAAGTCTTCGCCGAGCTCCACCGCGTCCTGGCCCCGGCCGGTACCGCGTGGCTCAACCTCGGCGACAGCTACGCCGCCAACAGCGACGGCTACGCCAACACGCGCCCCGGTCAGTACCGCCAGCCCGCGTTCCGGCCCCGCGCGGGCCTGCCGGACAAGAACCTCATCGGCCTGCCCTGGCGCACCGCCCTCGCCCTCCAGGCCGACGGCTGGCTCATCCGCAACGCCGTCATCTGGCACAAGACCAACGCCGCCCCCTTCCCCGTCCGCGACCGCCTCGCCACCCGGTACGAAACCGTCTTCCTCCTCGCCAAACAGGCCGGCCACTCCCTCGACCACAGCCAGCCCCGCCAGCCCAGCACCATCACCGCCGCCGGGCTCCCCGGGAACGCCGACGCCCGGGGAGACGTGTGGCCCGTTCCCGTCACCCCGCACCGCCACCAGCACCATCCGGCAACCTCCCCGCTCCAGATCCCGCTGCGGTGCATCCAACTCGGCAGCCCGCCCGGCGGCCTGGTCTGCGATCCCTTCAGCGGCACCGCAACCACCGGGCTCGCCGCACTCGGCCTGGGCCGGGCCTACCTGGGCATCGACCTCAACCCGTCCTTCACCCAACTCGCTCTGCACCGCCTGGGCCTGCCCCGCCCCACGGCCGGACACCAGGCAGGGG
This sequence comes from Streptomyces specialis, assembly GCF_001493375.1. Lineage (GTDB taxonomy): Bacteria > Actinomycetota > Actinomycetes > Streptomycetales > Streptomycetaceae > Streptomyces > Streptomyces specialis. The sequence continues at coordinate 1,264 of NZ_LN929838.1, read as the reverse complement.
GCGCAGCCGCATGACCACTCATGCCAATTCCGTCACTACTCTGGTCACCCAGCCGAGGGGGGACGGTCCCTCCGGACGGTTTTCGGTAACTGTGGGCTCTTGCCGCGACTACCGCAGGCAGGGCTCGGCTAAGGGTTTCACCATTCACACAGCGGCCGAACGACGGCGCGAAGTGCGTCAGCGGCAGGTCACCCCAAATACCGAAGATATGCATCCCGATGCCCGTGACGGGCGATCGACTATCCAGTCGCTCCAGTCCGACGCGGCATACCACAGCGCAGCCTCCGCGCGGCACCGGAAGGGAGCGCGTTCGTGACCGCGTTCATTGACAAGTTGACTGCGGGTTTGTCGCGGGTGTGGTCGGGGTTTGTGCGGGACTGGGAACGGTCGCTGCGGGCGGGGAACTACCCCGAGACCACCCGCTACAACTATCTGCTGGCCGCGTGCCAGCTGGCCCGGTACCTGGCCGAGCACTCCCCGGACCCCGACGCGGACGACGCGGCCGAGGACCCGACCGCGGTGACGCGGGCGCACATCGAGGCGTTCCAGGCCTGGATGATCGACACCCGCTCGGCATCCACCGCGCTGAACAAACACAAAGCGCTGCAGCAATTCTTCAAATGGCTGCAGCTCTCGGAGGAAGAGATCGACCGCTCCCCGATGGAGCGCGTCAAACAGCCCAAGACCCCCGGCCGGCTCGTCCCCGTCATGCCCGAGGCCGACACGGCGAAAGTGCTGGCCACCTGCAAGGGCAAAGCGTTCACCCAGCTACGGGACGAGGCCATCATCCGGCTGCTGTGCAACACCGGCGCCCGCCTGTCCGAAGTCGGCCGGCTGACGGTGGAAGACATCGACCTGAACACCGACTCCGTTCGCTACCACGGCAAGGGCAGCAAGGACCGCCGGGTCCGGTTCGGCCCCCGCACCGCCCGCGCCGTCTCCCGCTACCTGCGCTCCCGCGCCAAGCACAAAGGAGCCGACCTGCCGCAACTGTGGCTGGCCGAACGCGGCGGACGACCGCTGGAACCCAACGGCATCAAGATCATGCTTAAACGCCGCGGCCTGGCCGCCGGCCTGAGCGGGGTCCACGCCCACCGCTGGCGCCACACCTTCGCCCATGCCTGGAAACGCGCCGGCGCGGACACCGGCGACCTGATGCTCCTCCTCGGCTGGACCTCCGAGGACATGCCCCGCCGCTACGGAGCCAGCGCAGCCGCCGAACGCGCCCAGGAAACCCACCTCCGCATCGGAATCGGCGACCATG
>NZ_LN929837.1 GCF_001493375.1 Streptomyces specialis | reverse complement strand
ATCAGGGGCAGAAGGGGTAATCACGCGCGCACCATCGTCGTGGGCAGGGCCAGATGCGGAAAAGAAGCAGCCCCGTCCCCGGCCCGTCGCCGCCCGCGCCCCGCGCGGGAGGCCCGAGCCGGCCGGGACGGGGGTGACGCGGTGACGGAAGTCCTGCTGCTGCTCGTCGCCCTGCTCCTGACGCTGGCCTGCGCGGTGTTCGTGGCCGCCGAGTTCTCGCTCACCACGGTGGAGCGCGGCCAACTGGAACGGGCCGCCGCCGCGGGCGACAAGCGCGCCGCGGGGGCGCTGGAGGGCGTGCGCGCGCTGACGTTCCAGCTCTCCGGCGCGCAGTTGGGAATCACGGTCACCTCGCTGGTCATCGGCATGCTCGCCGAGCCGTCGCTGGCCGCGCTGCTGCGCGGGCCGCTGCGGGCGGCCGGACTGCCGGCCGGAGCCGCGTCGTCGGCCGCGGTGGCGCTGGGGGTCGCGCTCTCCACGGTGCTGCTGATGGTGGTCGGCGAACTCGTCCCGAAGAACTGGGCGATCTCCCGGCCGCTGGCCGTCGCCCGGGTGGTCGCCGGCCCGCAACGGGGCTTCACCGCAGCCTTCGGCCCGTTCATCCGCCACCTCAACGACACCGCCAACCGCCTGGTGCGGCGCCTGGGCCTGGAACCGGCCGAGGAGCTGGCCTCGGCCCGCACCCCGCAGGAACTCGTCGCGCTGGCCCGGCACTCGGCGGCCCAGGGCGTGCTGCCGCCGGACTCCGCCGAGCTGTTCGTGCGGACCCTGCACCTGGGGGAGCTGACCGCCCACAGCGTCATGACCCCCCGCGTGGACGTCCACGCGCTGGCGGCGGACGCCACGGCCGCCGACGCGGCGAACCTGACGCTGGCCACCGGCCTGTCCCGGTTCCCCGTCTACCGCGACGGCCTGGACGACGTCGTCGGCGTCGTCCACATCAAGGACGTCCTCGGCCTCAGCCGCCGCACCCGGACCGTCACCCCCGTCTCCCGCGTGATGACCGAGCCGCTGCTGGTGCCCGGCACCGTGCCGGTGGACCGGCTGCTGGAGCGGCTGCGCGGCGGCGGGTCGCTGGCGGTGGTCGTGGACGAGTACGGCGGCACCGCCGGGGTGGTGACGCTGGAGGACATCGTCGAGGAGGTCGTCGGCGAGGTCCGCGACGAGCACGACCCCGCCGCGGCCCCCGACCTGGCCCCCGCCGGGACCGGCACCTGGGAGGCCGACGGCGGGGTCCGCGTCGACCGGCTCGCCGCGATCGGGCTGACGGCGCCGGACGGCCCGTACGAGACGGTCGCCGGGCTGCTGGCCACCGCGCTCGCCCGGATACCCGCCGAGGGCGACACCGCCGGGGTGGCGGGCTGGCGGCTGACCGTCCTGGCCACCGCCCGCCACCGCGCGGCACGTGTCCGGATCACCGCCCCCGGCGCCCCCGGCCCGGACGACCCCGGCATCCCCGACCCCAGGAGCCGACCATGACGGCCTTCCAGCTCGCCCTCGGGGCGCTGACCCTGATCACCAACGCCTTCTTCGTCGGCGCCGAGTTCGCCCTGATCTCCGTCCGCCGCGACCAGATCGAACCGCGCGCCGAGGCCGGCGAACGGCGCGCCCGCACCGTGCTGTGGGCGCTGCGCCACCTCTCGCCGATGATGGCCACCGCCCAGCTCGGCATCACCGTCTCCTCGCTGGTCCTCGGCGCGGTCGCCGAACCCGCCATCGCCCACCTGCTGGAACCGGTCTTCGACACCCTCGGTGTGCCCGGCGCGCTGGCCCACCCCATCGCCTTCGCCGTCGCGCTGTCCCTGGCGACCTATCTCCACATGCTCGTCGGCGAGATGGTCCCCAAGAACATCGCCCTGGCCGCGCCCGAACGCACCGCCCTGGCCCTCGGCCCCGCCCTGGTGGCGGTGACCCGCGCGCTGCGGCCGTTCGTCTTCGGCGTCAACGCCTTCGCCAACGCCCTGCTGCGGCTGCTGCGCGTGGAGCCCAGGGACGAGGTGGCGTCGGTCTTCACCGACGACGAACTCGCCCGCATCGTCAAGGACTCCAGCGACGCCGGGCTCCTGGAGGCCGCCGAGAGCGAGCGGTTGCGCGACGCCCTCGCGCTGGGCACCCGGACCGTCGCCGAGATCGTGGTCCCGGTCAGCCGCATGACGACGGTCGATCTGCGCGTCACACCACGGCAGTTGGAACGGGCCTCGGCCACCTCCGGCTACTCCCGCTTCCCCGTCACCGGCCCCGGCGCGACCGTTCTGGGTTTCCTGCACGTCAAGGACGCGCTGGGCGCGGCGGCCCGCGACCGGCCGTTCCCCCGCGAAGCCCTCCACCCGGTGATCCGCATCCGGCCGGAGACACCGCTGGACGACGCGCTGACCGCGATGCGGGCCGGCAGCACCCACCTGGCCGCCGTCACCAGCGACAAGGGATCCCTGCTCGGCTTCGTCACCATGGAGGACGTCCTGGGCGACCTGGTCGGCCCCGCCCCCCGCTGACCCCCCCGTCTCTTATACACACCCCCCCCTCTCACCCCCCAGCATTCGGTGCGCCCCATCGCTCCGCCTCGCGCTCTCCGACTA
>NZ_LN929836.1 GCF_001493375.1 Streptomyces specialis | reverse complement strand
TGCGATGGTATGGGATGGTACCGATAGAAGGGGATTGTGTATGTAGCACGTGAGATCGCAGTGCTCATAGTTGGACAGCCCGCAGCCCCCGCTACCCCCCCTCCCCTCTCCGCCGGCGGCGTCAGATGTGTATAAGGGGCAGGGCATGGCCGTGGGACGCGCCCGCGCCGGTCGCGCTGCCGGTGGCCTCCGCGGCCTCGACGGTGAACTCGGCGGTGCGGACCTCGCCGCCGTGCCGGAAGTCCAGGTAGAGGCGGTACGCCCCCGCGCCCGGCGCCTGCGCGTGGAACGTGACGTCCGGCCCGGCCGGGGTCCGGCCGTCGCCCGGCTCGCCCTCCGGGTGGACGTGCAGGTAGGACAGGTCACCGGCGCGCAGCGCGACCAGATGGCCGTAGGCGCCGAGGTACGGCTCCAGGTCGGTGACCGGGCGGCCGTCCTCGCTGACGGACAGCGTCAGCTCGCTCCCGCCGCCGGCCACCAGGCCGCCGTCGAGGGTCACGGTGTAGCCGTCGACGGTCGCGGTCCGCGCCGGGCCGGGCAGCGGCGCGGGATCGTACGCGCCGGTGGCGGTCACGTCCGCGCCCAGGGTGAGGGCGCCGTCTGGGTCCCCGGCCGGCACGAAGTCGGCGAAGACCCGGTACTCCCCCGGCGTTTCCAGCGTCAGCGGGACGGACCAGACGCCGTCGTCGCCGAGGACCGGGTGGAGGTGCTGGTACCCGGCCAAGTCGCGCCGGACGACGATCAGGTGCAGGTCCTTGCCGTGCGCCTTCTCGTAGCCGGTGAGCGGGGCGCCGTCCGGGCCGAGCACGCGGAAGCGGAAGTCGGTGGGCTCGCCGGGGGTCAGCGGCCCGCCGGCGGGGTCGAGGGAGTACCCCCGGTAGGCGGCGGAGGTCGCGGCGGCGGCCTCGTGGTCCACCGATCCGGCGCCATGGCTCCCCGGCTCGCCGTCGTGCCCGTCCGGCTCGTCCTGGCCGTCGGTGTCCCCGTGCCGGGACGGCTCCGGGTCCGAGCCGATCTTCCCCACGGCGCCGCCCACCCCGAACGCGACGCCGAACGTCAGGGCGAGGCACGCCCCGAAGGCGCCGACCTTGGTCGCGGCGTTCATCGTTCGCTCTCCTTCCTGTTCCCGCTGCTGTCGCTGTGTGTCTCAGGCGCGCGGCTCAGTGGCAGCCGCCGCCCCCGCAGCAGCCCGACGCCTCGGCGCCCGGCGCGGGAACGACCTCGTACCCCGCCTCCTCGACGGCGGCGACCACGGCCGCGTCGTCGAGCGGCGCCTCGCTGGTCACCGTGACGCGCCCGGACTTCAGGTCGACGTCCACGCCGCCGACACCGGGGAGCTTGGTCAGCTCGGCCGTCACGGACCCGACGCAGTGGCCGCAGGTCATGCCGGTGACGGTGTAGGTGGCGACGGTGGCCGGGGCGGAAGTGCTCATCAGGACTCCTCGTGTACGTGGTCGTGTCGCTGTGTGCGAACGATGCCCGGCGCGTCTTCTGTTCCTCGGCGCGCCGCACTGGCACGTGCCTCACTAAATACCCCTGGGGGGTATCTGTCAAGGAGGGAGGGAGTGGCCGGAGCCACACCGTGGAACGACCGCCACCCCCACCCCGCACACCTGGGAGCACGATGGCACGCGCGTCGGCGTTCCCGTCCGCCAACACGAGCACATTCCCGCCACCGAAGATCCGCGACTCGCCCTCACAGGCTTGCCTTATACCCCTGGGGGGTATACGTTCCGGGTATCGACAGCACGACCCGATGACCCTTGGGGCATTCCATGCGGCACGACAGCCACCACACTCAGCACACCCACCACACCCAGCACGCGCACCACGGCTCCGGCACCACCGGTTGGGGCATGGCCGCCCGCGCCACCCTGCACTGCCTCACCGGCTGCGCGATCGGCGAGGTCCTCGGCATGGTCATCGGCACCGCCCTCGGCTGGGGCACGGCCCCCACCATGGCGCTGGCCATCGCGCTGGCCTTCGTCTTCGGCTACTCGTTCACCCTCTACGCCGTGACCAGGGCGGGCGTCGCGCTCGGCGCCGCGATCGGCGTCGCGCTGGCCGCCGACACGCTGTCCATCACGGTCATGGAGATCGTGGACAACGCGACGCTGCTGCTCGTCCCCGGCGCGATGGACGCGCACCTGTCGGACGCCCTGTTCTGGGGCGCGCTGGCCTTCGCGTTCGCCGTGGCCTTCGTGGTGACGACCCCGGTGAACAAGTGGCTGATCGCCCGTGGCAAGGGTCACGCCGTGACGCACAAGTACCACGGCATACGATGACCGGCATGTTCCGGCCGCGCCCACCAGCGACCGCGCCCCACGGGGTGCGGACGCGGTGGGCGCTGCTCGTTCTGGCGGTCCTCGCCGGGGTGCTGACCATGCACGGCCTCCCGGCCGCGAGCCCGGCCACGCCCGGCATGCCCGGCGGCACGGTCTCCGCCGCCGACCACCGGCACCCCTGCGCGCACGCCGACGAGGGCCACGGCGGGCACGTCCAGCACGCCGACACCACCTGCGCGGCGGGCGCCGGGGACGGCCGGCCCCCGCCCTCTATTTACCCTCCGTCCCGCCGGCCGCGAGGGTTGTGCTGGCGTCTGTGGCAGCGGCTGTCCGGCGACAAGACATGCATCTTGACTCCACCTCATTGCG
>NZ_LN929835.1 GCF_001493375.1 Streptomyces specialis | reverse complement strand
CGTGCCCCCGCCCCCCGCCGCCCGCCGCGCCCCCCCCCGCCCCCCGGGGGGGCCCCCCCCCCGGGGGGCGGCGGGGGGGGGGGGGTGGGCGGGGGGTGAGCCGCTGTCGGCCGAAGGGGGTAACGATGTCGCGCGTCACGCTGTTCCTGCCGGGCCGGCCGGGCCGGTCCCGTCCGCCGGCGGCCGGGACCGGCCCCGAGCCGCCCGCCCGGCCGGTGCTGCAACGCGGAACGTGGGGCGCCGTCCTCGCGCGGGCGGTGGTCCTGGCCGTGGCCTTCGTGTGCATGGTCGCCTTCGCCGTGGCGCTGGCCCGCGTCACGCTGGTGCCGTCACCCGGCTCGGCCGACCTCGTCCACGCGAACCTGCGGCCCGGTCACTCGATCCGCACCTACCTCGACCAGCCGTCGCGCTTCGACACCTTCCGGCAGATCGGCGGCAACGTGCTGCTCGGAGTGCCGTTCGGCGTGCTGCTGCCGATGCTGTTCCCGCGTTTCCGGGGGCTGCTGCGGGTGGCGGGGGTCACGGCGGTCGTGATGGTGATGGTGGAGATCTCGCAGGGCCTGATCGTGGAGGGCCGCGCCTTCGACATCGACGACGTGATCCTCAACACGGCCGGGGCCCTCATCGGCTATCTGGTGCTGGGCCGCCGCCTGGGGCGGGCGCTGCATCCGCGCCGCCACCACTGGTGGCACGCCTGGACCCGGCGGCCGGGACGCGACGGCGGCGGGACCGCAGACGTTCCACGGTGATCACCTGCTCGCGGTCGACGCCGGGCTCGCCGTCCTCCACCGACCACAGGCCGTTCTGGAGCACGCGGGCCATCGTCCAGCCCATGGCGCGGTCGCGGTCCAGGCCGAGCGCTTCGGTCATCAGGTCGAAGCGGCGGGTCACCGCGTCCGCGTCGAAGCGGTTGATCAGGGCGGGCAGCAGGTCGAAGCCGGGGTCGCCGGTCAGCGGCTTGGGGTCGATGGCCAACCACGGTTCGCCCCGGCCGGCGCCCGGGAGCGGGGCGAGGACGTTGCCGTGGTGCAGGTCCCAGTGCAGCAGCCGGTCGCCCGGCTCGCCGATCAGCTCGCGGGTGGCGGCGGCGCAGTCGGCCAGCAGGCGGCGGTCGTCGTCGCGGGGCAGGAGCGGGACGGCGCCCGGCGCCTGTTCCAGCATCGCGCCCGCGATGTCCCGCAGATGCCGCAGGCCGGGCGGCGGCGGGGTGCGGACCAGCCGGGCGAGCAGCCCGGCCAGGACGCGCACGGCCGCGTCGGCGTCGGGGTGTTCCGCCAGCGAGCGGTCGCCGTCGAGGGCTTCGAGCAGCAGCGAGCCGGTCGCCGGGTCGTGGTCGAGGAGCCGGACGGCCCCGCGCCCGTCGTGCGCGCGCAGGGCCGCCGGCTCCCCGGCGCGCTCCTCGTCGCCGGGCGGCTGGAGCTTGAGCGCGGCCGGTGAGCCGTCGGCGCGGACGACGGGGATCACGAGGGCGACCATGCCGTGCCGGCCCGCGCCGGCCGGGGTCAGGTTCCACCGTTCCATCGTCCGCTCGGCCAGCCGGGGCAGCCCGGCGATCCAGGCCCGGCCCGCGTCGCCGTCGGACCGGGCGTGGAACGCGGCCAGTTCGGCCGGGACGGTGATCAGGGCCACGGTGCGTGTCCTTCGTCAGCAGTCGGGGATGACGGTCCCGTTGTTGTCCCGGGCCTCGTCGTTGCCCCAGCGGCTGAGGAAGTAGGCGGGCACGTAGGCGCCGCGCCCGTTGCCGCCCGGGTACGTCTCGTCCAGGTCGGTCCGCAGCCACCAGTGGTTGTTGCCGTAGGCGCCGGTGTAGTTCTCCCCCCAGACCTTGCAGTACACGTAGTTGGTGCCGGCGTACAAGGCGCCCTGCGGGGAGGCCGTGGAGGGGCCCGCGTAGCCGTCGGTCCTGGCGAAGGTGTCCACCCAGTACGTGGTGGTGCCGCCGCCGCAACCGTTGTCGCTGGTCAGGTAGTTGGCGTAGTACGAGGACGGGTACGCCAGGGACTGGCCGTTGATCACGATGTTCTGGCCGACGCCGTTGTAGAGCTGCTCGTAATGGATGTGCGCGCCGCTGGAGTTGCCGGTGGATCCGGTGGTGCCGATCTGCTGGCCCTGGGCGACGGACTGGCCGTTGGCGACGGAGTACGCGGCGAGGTGGAAGTAGTAGGTCTGCCAGCCGCCGCCGTGGTCGATCACGATGTACTGGCCCGCGCCGCCCGGCTGGTTGTGGCGGGTGGCGGTGCCGGAGGCGGAGGCCAGCACGGGCGCGTTGGCGGTGGCGCCGCCGTCGCTTCGGACGAAGTCCAGCGCGCGCCGCACCTCGGCGGAGTGGTGGCTGTAGGTCCACTGCTGGCCGCAGGCGAACGGCGCCTTGAAGTTGGGCGCCGCCTGGGCGGTCGGCGCGGTGAGCAGGGTGGCGATCAGGGTTCCGAGTGCGAGCAGGGCGACTCGTATCGAGCGCATGGGGGGTCCTCCCGCGTAGAGCGATGGCGAGACCGACCTACCCGAAGTGCCCATGACACATGCGCCGGGGTTACAGCGTGACGCTGCCCGTGATGCGGTGCAGCGGGTAGGTGCGGACCTCGTCCGCCGTGTGGTCGAACGCGGTCACGAACCCGGCCTCCACCCGGACGGGTGACAGCACGCGCTGCGTGGCGACGCCGTCCGCGCCGACGTAGCCGATCCAGACCAGCGTCCCGGCGCGGGCCGCCTCGCGGAGCGTGGTCAGGGTCTCCTCGGGAGGCGTGCGCGGCGGGGGGCCTGTTTCTTATAAACATTTGATGCTGGCGCTGAAGAGGGTAGTGTGGTTCCTCGGTGCGTCCGGTGTCGTTCAACAACTAATCTGTAATAATGCGTCATTCACGTTACTGAGCAATCCTTCTTTTTCCATACCG
>NZ_LN929834.1 GCF_001493375.1 Streptomyces specialis | reverse complement strand
CCCCGAGCCCGAGCGGACCACCCCGGCGCCCCGGCCCACGCCCTCGCCCACCGAGCGCGAACAGGACGACGACTTCGGCTGGCCCAACGACAGCGGCGACTGCTTCGTGCAGCTCCTGTTCATCTGCCTCTGACCCCGCCCTCTTCGTCCGACCCTCCGCCCGCGGGCCCGTGCCGGTCGGTCGCCGGTCGGTCGTCGGTCAGGCCCGGCCGTGCGACTTCCGCAGGCGGCGGGAGAGGGAGTCCACGACCACGGCGGCGAGCAGCACCCCGCCCGTGATCATGAACTGGACGGCCACCTGGATGCCGAGCAGGGCCATGCCCGAGGCGATCGACTGGATGACGAGCATGCCCAGCAGCGCCGACCACGTCGATCCGCGCCCGCCGAACAGGCTGGTGCCGCCGATGACGGCGGCGGCGATCACGTCGATGATCAGGCTGCCGCCGCCCGACGTCTGGCCCACCGAGGCGATGCGCGACGTGAGGAACAGCCCGCCCGTCGCCGCCATCACCCCGGCGATCACGAACACGGAGAGCCGTACGCGCGCCACGTTCACCCCGGCGCGGCGCGCGGCCTCCATGCCGCCGCCCAGCGCGCGGATCGACCGCCCGTACGGGGTCCGGCGCAGCACGAAGTCCAGGCCCGCGACCGCGCCCAGGAAGATCAGCAGCGCGACCGGCAGCCCCTGGAACGCGGCGAGCACCCAGGCCGACGCGAAGACCGGCACGCCGAGCGCCGCCGTCCGGGCGGCGATCTCCCCCGCCGGGCGGTGCGGCAGCCCGGCGGCGGCGCGGCGCCGCGCCTGCCGCCACGCCACGAGGAAGAACCCGCCCACCGTGACCGCCGCCAGCCCGAAGGCGGGGACGGCGCCGCCGAGGTAGCGGCCGGTCAGCCCGGCGACCAGCCCCTCGTCGTCGATGTTGATGGTGCCGGTGGTGCCGAGGATCTGGAGCATCAGGCCGTTCCAGGCCAGCAGGCCCGCCAGGGTGACGACGAACGCGGGCACGCCGACCTTCGCCACGAAGAACCCGTGCACCGCCCCGGTCGCCGCCCCGAAGAGCAGGGCGACGAGGACGGCGAGCCACTCGGCCATGCCGTTGTTGACGTTCAGCACGGCGAACACGGCCGCGCACAGGCCGCTGACGGCGCCGACCGACAGGTCGATGTCCCCGACGAGCAGCACGAAGACGATGCCGACGGCGATCAGGCCCGTTCCGGCGACGTCCACGGCGAGGTTGGACAGGTTGCGCGGCGACAGGAAGGCGCTGTCGAGGATCTGGAAGGTGATCCAGATCGCGGCCAGACCGGCCACGACCGGCAGCGAGCCGGGCTCCCCGTCGCGGGCCCGGCGGGTCAGTTCCGTCGCCCAGCCGGGCGTGGCGGGCTTCACGGCCACGCCCGCGCGGCGCGCATCGCGGTGTTGTCCGTGGCGCCGGTGATCGAGGAGGTGATCTGCTCCTGCGAGGTGGTGTTCACGTCGAAGAAGCCATTGTTGCGGCCCAGCCGCAGCACCGTCACCTGGTCCGCGACGGCCTTCACGTTGGCCAGGTTGTGAGTGATCAGCAGCACCGCGAGGCCCCGGTCCCGGAGCCGTTCGATGAGGTCGAGGACCTGGACGGTCTGCTCGACGCCCAGCGCGGCGGTCGGTTCGTCCAGCAGCACGAGCTCCGGGTCGCCGAGCAGCGCCCGGGCCAGGGCGACGGTCTGCCGCTGGCCGCCCGACAGGGCCGAGACCGGCACCCGCAGGCTGGCGACGCGGAAGGCCAGCGTGTCCAGCAGCGCGCGGGCGCGGTGTTCCATCGCGACCTCGTCCAGCACACCGGCCCGGCGGATCTCGCGGCCGAGGAAGAGGTTGCCGACGACGTCGAGGCTCTCGCACAGCGCCAGGTCCTGGTAGACGGTCGCGATGCCCAGCTCGCGCGCGGCGTACGGGTGGCCGAGGCGGACCGGGCGGCCCTTCCACTCGATGACGCCCTCGTCGGCCGGGTCGGCGCCCGAGATGACGCTGACCAGCGTGGACTTGCCGGCGCCGTTGTCGCCCACCAGGGCCATCACCTCGCCGGCGCGCAGCTCCAGGCCCACGTCGGTGAGCGCCCGCACGGCGCCGAACCGTTTGGAGACGTGCCGCGCCCTCAGCAGGGGCTCGGGGGCCGGTGACACATCCACCCCCTTCCGGCGGGCGGCCGGGGCCCGTTCACCGGAGCCCGGCCCGCTCGCACGCGGTCTCATATCTCGGGGTGCAGATCTGCTCGACCGTCAGCATGCCGGCCTTCACGACGGTGTCGCGGATGTCGTCGACGGTCACCGGGACCGGGGTCAGGAGCACGGCGGGGATGGCGTCCGACGTCCCGTTGGCGACCACCTCCCCGGCCACGTCGTCGAGCGGCTCGCCCCGGCCCAGCGCGACGGCCATCTCGGCCGCCGCCCCGGCCTGGTCGGCGAAGTCCTTGAAGACGGTCATGTACTGGTCGCCCGCCACGATCCGCTGCACGGCCCCCAGGTCGGCGTCCTGCCCGGTCACCGGGGGCAGCGGCTCGATGCTGGCGGCCTTCAGGGCGGCGACGACCCCGGAGGCGAGGCCGTCGTTCGCCGCGTAGACGGCGTCGATCCGGTCCGGGCCGAGCGCGGCGATGGCTCCGGCGGTGTTGGCGTAGGCGTTGCGCGGGTTCCAGCCCGCGGTGTCGTACGAGGCGCCGATCCGGACCCGGTCCCCGAGGACGGCGAGGGCGCCGTCCGCGAGCCGGGCCGAGTTCGGATCGGTCGAGGCGCCGTTCATCATGACGATCAGCCCGTCGTCCCCGCCCCCGGCATCCCCGCGCTC
>NZ_LN929833.1 GCF_001493375.1 Streptomyces specialis | reverse complement strand
TGCCACATCAGGAGTAGGAGTAGGAGTGTTAGGAGAGGTCCGATAAGGTAGAGGAGACGCATGAAACGAGTTGTTACCGAACCCTCTACATCGCCGGCGACAAATGTGTATGAGAGACAGGAGCCGGCCGACCTCCTCGCTGTCGAACGAGACATAGCCGGAGACGGGTCCCTCGGCCAGGCGGTCGTACGACACGACGGGGATGCCGGCCTCGTCGGCCCGTTCGACGGCGGAGCGCAGCGCCCGGGGGTCGAGGGGGTCGAGGACCAGCACCTCGACCCCCCGCGTGATCATGGAGTCCATCTGCTGCTGCTGGGTGGCCACGTCGTTCTGGGCGTTGACGACCTCCACGGAGCACTCCGGGCACAGCGCGCGCACGCCGCGTTCGATCTGGGGCTTGTCGTGGTTCTGCCAGCGGGGGATCAGGTTGTCCGGGAACAGCACGCCGATGTCGAGGGTGTCGTCGCCGGCCCCGTCGGCGTGCCGGTCGCCGCAGGCGGCGAGACAGGCGGTCAGCAGCACCGCGGTCGCGAGAACGGCGGCGCCGCAGGTCACCGTTGCCATCCGTGCATCCCTTCGCCGGCGGGCGGGCCGCGGGGGCGGACGCCGGACAGCGCCGGACGTCGCCCGTTTCACATGTAAGGCCAAACGGGCAAACGCCGCAATTCAGCGTCCACCGCCTCCGGCCCCGGCGGGCAGCGGCTCGTCCGCGTCCGCCGCCGGATCGTCCGGCGCCACGGCGATCTCGCTCCACACCTGTTTGCCGCCGCTGAGCGGCACCGAGCCCCAGCGTTCCGACACCGCCTCGACCAGCAGCAGGCCACGGCCGCCCGTCGCCTCCCAGTCCGTGTGCGCCGACTTCACGGGCGTGCGCGGCGACGAGTCGCTCACCGCGACCCGCAGCCGGTCACCGGCGAGGGTGAGGTCGAGCCGCGCCTGGCCCTGGGTGTGCATCAGGGCGTTCGTCACCAGCTCGGAGACGACCAGCAGCACCGCGTCCGTCCCGTCGGTGCCCTCCGCGGTGTCCGTCACGTGCCACGACCGCAGCGTCCGCGCGGTGAAGCGGCGGGCGTGGCCCGCGGCGTCGGGCGGCCGCCACAGCGTCCAGCTCGCGCGGCGCGGCTTGACCTTCGTCCCGTCGTAGCGCAGGAGCAGCAGCGCCACGTCGTCGTCCCGCCGGTCCGCGCCGCCGAGCAGGGCGTCGGCCAGCCGGCCGAGGTCGGCCGTACCGGTGGCGGACAGGCCGTCGCGGACCCGGCGCAGGCCCTCCTCCAGGCTGAGGCTCGCCGACTCGACCAGGCCGGCCGTCACGAGGGTGAGCACGGCGCCGGGGGCGAGCCCGACGACGGTCATCGGGTACCGCGGGTCCGCGACGACGCCCAGCGGGGGGCCGCCCTCCACTTCGATCTCCCGCGTGGAGCCGTCCGGGTCACGCACCAGGGGCGGCAGGTGCCCGGCGCGGACGAACCACGTGTCGCCCTCCTCCATGTCCATCGCGACGTAGCAGCAGGTGGCGAAGAGGTCGGTCTCCATCCCCATCAGCAGCCGGTTGGCGTGCGAGACGACCACGTCCGGCGAGTGGCCCTCGACGGCGTACGCCCGGATCGCCGTGCGGATCTGGCCCATGATCGTCGCCGCCCCGGCGCTGTGGCCCTGCACGTCGCCGATGACGAACGCGACATGCCGGTCGGTCAGCGGGATCACGTCGTACCAGTCGCCGCCCACGTCGAGCCCGACCGTCGCGGGCAGGTAACGGGCGATGGCCACGCCGCCCGGCAGCGCCGGGAGGGTGCGCGGCAGCAGGCTGCGCTGGAGCATCGCGGCCAGCTCGTGCTGCGCGTCGGACGCGCGGGCGCGCATCACGGCCTGCCCCACCAGCCCGGCCGCGGCCGTCAGCAGGAACCGTTCCTCCGGACCGGACTCGTGGCCCTCCTGCCAGCCGATCAGGCACACCCCGGCCAGCCGCCCGTCGGCGGGCAGCGGCAGCACGGCCAGACCGCCGGGCCCGACGTCCGCCAGGCCCGGGTCGAGCGGGGTGTCCGCCGCCCACATGCCCAGCCGGCCCTCCCGCAGCACGGCGTCCAGCGCGGGCAGCGCGGTGCCCGGCACGTGGGGCCATTCGGCGCGCCAGCTCTCCGGCCAGTCGCCGATCTCCGGCGGGTCCAGCGCGGGGATCACCAGCCGGTCGCCCTCCGACTCGGCCAGCGCGACCCGGTCGGCCCCCAGCTCGCGCAGGGCGGCGACCGCCCCCGCGCCGACGTCCGCGCCGGTGACCGCGGTGGCCTGGGTCGCCGACAGCCGCTGCACCCGCGACACCTCGTCGGCGCTCGGCCGCAGCCGGGAGGCGTCGCCCAGGACGCCCAGGACGCGTCCCGGGGCGCCGGTGGCCTCGTCCGCCAGCACCCGGCAGCGCAGGTGCAGCCAGCGCAGCTCCCCGGAGCGGCGCCGGACGCGGAACTCCATCTCCCGGCCGCCGGCCCCCACCGCGCCCGGCTCCACGATCGCCATCAGCGCGGGCAGGTCCTCCGGGACCGCGTGGGCCAGCAGGGTCTCCACGCATCCGTCGAAGCCGTCCGCGGGGATGTCCATCAGCTCCAGGGCCCGCGCGTCCGCCTCGACCAGCCCGCTGTGCAGGGCGAGCGCGAACCAGCCGAACCGGCCGCCGCCCCCCGGCCCGCCCCCCCCGCCCCCCCCCACCCCCCCCCCCCCGCCCCGCCCGCCGCCCCGCAGCCCCCCCCCGACACGCCGCGCGCACAGCCCCACCAGGCCGCGC
>NZ_LN929832.1 GCF_001493375.1 Streptomyces specialis | reverse complement strand
GCACGGTGCGCGGCGGCGGCAGGGGCCACGGTGTCGTGCCGGCCGGCGCGCAGGGCGGGGAGGGCGGTCGCCATGCTGTCGAGCAGTTCCCGGGCCGGTGCGGACAGGGTGGCGCCAGGGCCGATTTCCAGGCAGGCGGTGACTTCTTGGCCTGCCAGGGTGGTGACGGCGTCGGCGAAGCGGACGGGTTCGCGGATCTGCCGCAGCCAGTACGACGGATCGGCCAGCTCGTCATCCGCAACCGGAAGGCCGGTCAGGGTGGAAACGAACGGCAGCGTCGGCGGGGTGAACACCACACCCGACAACTCCTCCTCGAACGCGGCGAGCATCGGCCCCATCAGCGGCGAGTGGAACGCGTGTGACACCGCCAGCCGCTTCGTCCTCAGCCCGGCCGTCACCTCCACGACCGCCGCCTCTTCCCCGGAGACCACCACCGAGGCGGGGCCGTTGACCGCCGCGATCCCCACCCGATCCTCAAAACCGGCCAGGCGGGACAGCACTTCCTCTTCCGGGAGCCGGACGGCGACCATCACACCGCCCGCAGGCAGACCGCCCATCAACCGGCCACGAGCCACCACCAAACGGGCCGCATCCTCCAACGACAGCACCCCGGCCACGTGCGCGGCGGCGAACTCCCCCACCGAGTGTCCCGCCACCACATCCGGCCGCACACCCCAGGACTCAAGAAGCCGGAACAACGCCACCTCAACCGCGAACAACCCAGGCTGCGCCACAGCGGTCTCGTTCACCGCCTCCGACGCCAGCAAGTCCCGCAAGGGGCGCGCCAGGTGGGCGTCCACGTGCGCGCACACCTCGTCGAAGGCATCCGCGAAGGCAGGGAACGTCTCGTACAACTCCCGGCCCATACCCAACCGCTGACTCCCCTGCCCCGAGAACAGGAACGCGGTGCGTCCGCCGGGGACGGCGGTGCCGCGCGCCACGGTGGGTGCGGTGTCGCCCTGGGCGAGGGCCTGGAGTGCGCCGGTCAGCTCGGCGCGGTCGGTGCCGGTGAGGGCCGCGCGGGTCTCCAGGGCGGCGCGGGTCGTGGCCAGCGACAGGCCGATGTCGGCGGGTTGGGCGTCGGGGTGCTGATCGAGGTGGGTGAGGAGTCGTTGTGCCTGGTCGCGCAACGCGGTGGCGGCCTTGGCGGAGAGTGTCCAGACCACCGGCAGCGGCGGGGCCGCCGGGCTGTCGTCGGGTGTCCGGGCGGTGTCGTCCGGTGCTTGTTCGATGATGACGTGGGCGTTGGTACCGCTGACGCCGAAGGAGGACACACCCGCGCGGCGTGGGTGGCCGTTCTCCGTCCAGGGGGCGGGCTCGGTCAGCAGACGCACCGCACCTGCCGACCAGTCGATGCGGGGTGAGGGTTCGTCCACGTGGAGTGTGCGCGGCAACAGCCCGTGCCGCATGGCCAGCACCATTTTGATGACGCCACCGACTCCGGCGGCGGCCTGGGTGTGTCCGATGTTCGACTTCAACGACCCGAGCCACAACGGCCGTTCGGCCGCCCGGTCGCGCCCGTAGGTGGCGAGCAGGGCATCGGCTTCGATCGGGTCGCCCAGCGAGGTGCCCGTGCCGTGGGCCTCGACGGCGTAGACATCGGCCGCTGACAGACCGGCACTTGCCAGGGCCTGGCGGATGACGCGTTGCTGCGACGGGCCGTTGGGAGCCGTCAGACCGTTCGACGCGCCGTCCTGGTTGACCGCCGAGCCCCGCACCACCGCCAGCACGGGGTGGCCGTTCCGGTGGGCGTCGGAGAGGCGTTCGAGCATCAGGAGGCCGACGCCCTCGCCCCAGCCGGTGCCGTCGGCCGCCGCCGCGAACGCCTTGCAGCGGCCGTCCGGTGCCAGGCCGCGCTGGCGGCTGAATCCGAGGAAGGCGCGCGGGGTGGACATGACGGTGACGCCGCCGGTGAGGGCGAGTTCGCACTCGCCGTGCCGCAGGGCCTGGGCCGCGAGGTGGAGGGCGACGAGCGAGGAGGAGCAGGCGGTGTCGACGGTGACGGCCGGGCCTTCGAGTCCGAAGGTGTAGGAGATGCGGCCGGACGCGACGCTGGCGGCGCGGCCGGTGAGGAGGTAGCCCTCGACGGCGTCGGGCATCTGGTGGAGCAGCCCGGACGCGTAATCGTCGGCGTAGTCCTGGCCGTTGGAGCCGATGAAGACGCCGGTGCGGCTGCCGCGCAGTGTGGTCGGGTCGATGCCGGTCCGTTCGAACAGCTCCCATGAGGTTTCGAGGAGGAGCCGCTGTTGGGGGTCCATGGCGAGGGCTTCGCGCGGGGAGATCTCGAAGAACGCGGCGTCGAACTCGCCCGCGTCGGGCAGGAAGCATCCCTGGCGGACGTAACTGGTGCCGGGGTGTTCGGGGTCGGGGTCGTACAGGGCGTCCAGGTCCCAGCCGCGTCCGGCGGGGAAGGTGCCGAGGGCTTCGCGGCCGTCGGCGAGGAGCCGCCACAGGTCTTCGGGCGAGCGGACGTCGCCGGGGAATCGGCAGCTCATGCCGACGATGGCGATGGGTTCGTCCGCGTGCGGCCGTGGGGTGGCGGTGGTCGGCGCGGCCGGCTGTTCCCGGCCCGCGAGGCGGGCGTTGAGGTAGGTGGCGAGGTCGGCCGGGGTGGGGTGGTCGAAGACGACGGTCGTGGGGAGACGGGTTCCGGTGGTGGTGGAGAGGCGGTTGCGGAGTTCGACGGCGGTGAGGGAGTCGAATCCGGCTTCGCGGAACGCTTTTCCGGGCTGGACGGCTTCCGGTCCGGCGTGGCCGAGGACGGTGGCGGCCTCGGCGCGGACGAGGTCCAGGACGGCGCGGGCGCGTTCGGCGGCGGGCAGCGCGGTCAGTCGGTGGGTGAACGGCGCGGTGGTGTCCGGGTGGTTGGTGCCGGTGGTGTTCTGGCCTTCGGCGGTCTCTTATTCACATCTGACGCTGCGGACCTTTCGGCTCCTATGGGTGTCGTGAGGTCGGGCAGGGCAGAAGCAAGACGTTACACGCAGCAGACGCAG
>NZ_LN929831.1 GCF_001493375.1 Streptomyces specialis | reverse complement strand
GCGCGCGGTCGAGCACATACACCCGGGTGGCGGTGATCGGCGCGCCGATGGGCGGCGGTCCGGTGGGGGCGGAGCGGGGGCAGTCCCACGCCGTGACCTCGATCGAGGCTTCGGTGGGGCCGTAGAAGTTGTGCAGGCTCGCCGACAGGGCCGAGTGGAAACGCGTCTGGAGGTCCGCGGTCAGTGCCTCGCCGCTGCAGAAGACGGCGCGCAGACTCGGGTGGTCCCCGGGCGCGGACTGGTTCAGGAACGACCGCAGCATCGACGGGACGAAGTGGGCCACGGTGATCCGCTCGCGCCGGATCAGTCCGGCGACGTACTCCGGGTCGCGGTGCCCGCCGGGACGGGCCATCACCAGGGTCGCGCCGGAGGCCAGCGTGCAGAAGAACTCCCAGGCCGAGACGTCGAACCCGTAGGGGGTCTTCTGCAGAACACGGTCCCGCGAGGACAGGCCGTACCGCTCGATCATCCACACCAGACGGTTGACCACGCCGCGGTGCGGCACGACGGTCCCCTTGGGCCTGCCGGTGGTGCCCGAGGTGTAGCTGACGTAGACGGGATGCGCCGTGGTGAGGGAGGCCGTCCGGTCGGCGTCGGTGACGTCGTGTCCGGGATACGCGTGCGACGACCCGGCCGTGCCGGGATCGTCCAGCACCAGCCGGGGAACGTCCGGGGTGTCCTGGCGCTCGGCCACGACACCGGACAGGGTGAGCAGGCACACCGGATCGGCGTCGGCCAGCATGTACCGGACCCGGTCGTCGGGGAACTCGGGGTCGATCGGGAGGTAGGCCGCGCCGGACTTCATGACGGCCAGCAGCGCGACGACCATCTCCACCGAACGCGGCAGCATCAGCGCGACGATCCGCTCCGGTCCCGCGCCCAGCTCGACGAGGCGCCGCGCCAGCCGGTTCGCCTCGGCGTTCAGCTCGGCGTAGGTCACCGACCGGTCCTCGTACACCACCGCCACGGCGTCCGGCGTGCGGGCGGCCTGTCGCTCGAACAGCACCGGCACCGGGACGTCGGGCACCGGGGCGGCACCGGTGTCGTTCCACCTGGTGAGGACCAGATGCCGCTCGTCGGGCGACAGCAGATCGATCTCGCCCAGCCTGCGGTCCTGGTCGGCGGCGCCCGCGTCGACCAGGCGCACCCATCGCCGGATCAGGTTCTCGATCGTGGACCGGTCGTACAGGTCGGTGCTGTACTCGACGCGGCAGCGCAGGCCGGCGGGGGCGCCGTCGGGGGTGTGCCTCTCCAGGAGATTGACGGTGATGTCGAAGCGGGCGGTGGTGCGGGGCGGCAGCTCCCTGACCGCGTCGAGGCCGGGAAGGGCCAGCCCGGCCTCGACGTCCTTCTGGAGGACCAGCATGATCTGGAACAGCGGGTGGTGCGCCAGGGAGCGGCGCGGGTTGAGCACGTCCACCAGGTGGTCGAACGGCACGTCCTGGTTGGCGTAGGCCGACAGCGCGGTGTCGCGGACCCGGCCCAGCAGCTCACCGAAGGTCGGGTCTCCGGAGGTGTCGGTCCGCAGCACCAGCGTGTTGACGAAGAACCCGACCAGTTCGTCCAGTGCCTCGTCCGCCCGCCCGGCCACCGGGGAACCGATCGGGATGTCGGTGCCCGCGCCCAGCCGGGTCAGCACGCCCGCCAGCGCGGCGTGGAACATCATGAACACGCTGACGCCCGCCGCGCGCGCCGCGGCCACGACCCGCGCGTGGATCTCCGGGCCGATCGGCACGTCGACGGTGGCGCCGGCGCGAGAGGCGACCGCGGGCCGGGGCCGGTCGCCCGGCAGCCCCACCTGGTCGGGCACTCCGGCGAGCGCTTCCTTCCAGTAACGCGCCTGGGTCGCGGCGGTGCTGCCCGGGTCGGCGGGGTCCCCGAGGAAGTCCCGCTGCCACACCGCGTAGTCCGCGTACTGCACCGGCAGTTCGGGCCACGCCGGGGCGGTGCCGGCCCGCCGCGCGGCGTACGCCTCGGACAGGTCGCGCAGCAGCGGCCCCTGTGACCAGCCGTCACCGGCGATGTGGTGGATCACCAGCACGAACACGGACACGGGACCTTCGGGCCCGTCCGCGCAGCGCAGCAGCCACGCCGCCACCGGGATCCGGGTGGCCAGGTCGAACCGGTGGTCGACGGCCGCGCCCACGGCCGCCGGAAGCCGGTCGGCGGACACGTCGAGCGCGGTGAACGGCACCGGGGTGCCGGGGGGCAGCACCGTCTGCGCGGGAGTCCCGTCGGCCTCGGTGATCACCGTCCGCAGGGACTCGTGCCGGGCCACCACATCCGCGACCGCGGAGCGCAGCGCCTCCGTATCCGGCTCGCCGGTCAGCCGCAGGACCACCGGAATGTTGTAGACCGAACTCGCGTCTTCCAACTGGTCGAGAAACCAGAGGCGTTGCTGAGCGAAGGACACCGGCATCCGGTCCGAGCGAGGAACGCGCCGCAGAGCGGGGCGCGAGGCGTCCGCCGCTTCGCGGATCTCGCGCACCAGATCAGCGATCGTAGACGCTTCAAATACCGTCAGCACCGACAGCTCCGCCCCGAGCAGGGCTCCCACCCTGGCGGTCAGACGGGCCGCCGAAAGCGAATCGCCACCGAGTTCGATGAAGTCGTCATCAAGCTCTACGGGCCGTCCCAGCACATCGGCGATCAGATCGCGCACCATCTGGTCCCGCGGATCGTCTTCGGCAGTCCGGATCACTTGCCACGCCCCCTCTTGGCGGTTGCTTGCCGTGCAGGTCCTCAAGTCGTCGTCACCACGGGGCACCGGGTCCGGCACATCGCGCCGCAGGCGCTTGACCTCCGCAAACAAAGTTTGCGCGGGGTCCGGCGGGACACCGGTACCGGCGAGCACGCGGGAGAAGCCGCCGCCGCTCCCCGCATTCCGGAAATCAGGGTCGATATTCCTTCAGCAGGTGGCCCGGCAGGCGACCGGGATATTCACCGCGAGACGCGCCCGGCGCGTCTCGGTCTTTCTCCGTGACGCCGTCCGCCGCGCGCACTGGCGGCACACCCGGCGGGACGGGATATCGGCACCGGACAGAAAGGCATATGGCGCTCGGAATTCGCCGTACGAGCCATCACCATGATCGCGCTCTCACGGCCGCACCGGACCAGCGGAATGGGCTCGGCTCTCTTTCCCGGGACGCGCTCCGCCCATAGGACGTCCACGCAAGGAATTCCGGTGGATTCCGGTGATGCGGAGCGATACGACGGGAGCCAGGTGCCCGCGCGGTC
>NZ_LN929830.1 GCF_001493375.1 Streptomyces specialis | reverse complement strand
CAATCGCCGGCCCCCCCCGCGCCCCCCCCCCCCCCCCTCGCCGGCCGCGTCCGATGTGTATAAGAGCCAGCAGCACCTCCTGGTGCATCCTCGCCTCGGCCAGGACCACCTCCGGCAGCGCCCGGAGCAGCCGTCCGGCCAGCTCCGCCTTGAGCGCGGCGACGGCGGCCGGGGGCCGGGCGGCGATCGAACGGGCCAGGTCAAGGGCGGTCGGCAGCACCTCCGACGAGCCGACCACCGGCAGCGTCACCCCGCGCTCCGCGAGTTCCCGCCCGCTGTAGTGGCGTCCCGTCAGGAACATCTCGGTGGCCAGCGCGGCGCCCAGCCGGTGTTCCAGGACCGAGGTGGCGCCCATCCCCGGAGTGAAGCCGTAGGAGAGGAAGTTGGCGCTGTAGCTCCCGTCGCGGTCCAGCACCACCAGATCCGCGTACAGCCCGAACGCCATCCCGCCGCCGGAGGCGTGCCCGCGCATCGCGGCCACCACCGGGCGGCGGCAGCGCAGCAGCCCCTCGTACACGAACGGCGTGTCGGTGAACCGCGTCTCGTGGTCCGCCAGCCGTTCCAGCGCCCGGGGGGTCGCGCCCAGGTTGAACACGGACTCGCCGCCCGTCAGGACCACGACACGGACGTCCGCGCGGGCGTCGATCCGCGCGAAGACCCGTTCCAGACCGGTCAGCAGCTCGTCCGTGAACATGTTGCGGTTCGCCGGGTCGTCCATGGTCACCAGCGCGATGCCGTGGTCCAGGACCCGAAGCCGCACCGGCCCGTCCGCCGTCCCGGCCCCGTCCGCGACGGGTGCGAGCGCGGACATGGGTGCGGGTGCGGGCTGGGGCTCAGCCGGGGCCGGGGCCGGTCCGGTCTCCGCCCGCCACGCGCCGGGCCAGTGCCGTTCCCCGCGCAGCGGGTGGCCGGGCAGCGCGACGCGCCGGGGTGACGTCCCGGCCGCGCCGTACCGTTCCCACGGCACGTCGGCGCCCGCGACCCACGCGGCGGCCGTCGCGTCGAGAGAACCGGTGGCGTCCGGTCCGGGCAGCGGCGGGGCGGCCGGGCGCGGGGCTCCGGGCACGTTCCAGAACTCGCCCTCCCGCGGCGGCAGTCCGTTGACCATCCGGTCGAGGGCGGCCGGGATCGCGGCCGTCCGGGACACCACCAGGGCCAGCCGTTCGGAGTAGTGCTCGCGTCCGGTCTGGAGGGTGTGCGCGAGGTCGTCGAGGCGCGGGCCGCCGGTGCCGGTGGCCGCCCCCCGGGCCGCCCACGTGTCGACGCTCTCGTCCGGCCGGGGGTCGGGGAGGCCGGCGCCGGGCGCCGCCCCCTCCGCCGTCCGGCGCAGCGCCTCGCCCAGTGACGCGGTGTCCACGCCGAGGTCGGCCAGCGGCTCGGCCGGGTCGATCTCCCCGGCGGGCACGCCCAGTTGCCCGGCCACGGCGGCTCGCAGCAGCTCGCCCGCCTCCGCGGCCCCGGGGCCCGACGCGAGGTGGTCGCGCAGGCGGGCGGCGCAGGCGCGCAGGCCCTCGGGGTCACGCGCGGACAGCACGACGACCACCGGCCCCCGGTGCGCCGGGCGCGCCGGCGCGTCGTCCGGGGCGCGGTACTCCTCCACCACCACGTGCGCGTTGGCCCCGCCCGCGCCGAAGGCGCTGACCCCCGCCAGGCGCGGTCCGCCGTCCGGCGGCGCGGGCCAGGGCGCGGTCTCCCGCTGGACGCGGAACGGGGTGCCGGTCAGGTCGATCGCCGGGTTCTGCGGGTCGCTGTGCAGGGACGGCGCCAGACATCGGTGCCGCAACTGGAGCAGCACCTTGGTCAGCCCGGCGATCCCGGCGGCGCTCTCCAGATGGCCGATGTTCGACTTCACCGATCCGAGGGCGCAGTCGCCGTCCGGGCCGAAGACGGCGCGCAGCCCCTCGATCTCGATGGGGTCGCCGACGGCGGTGCCGGTGCCGTGGGCCTCCACGTACCCGACGCGCGACGGTTCCACACCGCCGTCCCGCAGCGCGCGGCGCACCACGGCCGCCTGGGACGACGGGCTCGGCACGGTGAAACCGCTGGTCCGCCCCGAGTGGTTCAGCGCCGTGGCGCGGATCACGCCGTGGATGACGTCGCCGTCCGCGACGGCCCGCCGCAGCGGCTTCAGCAGGACCGCGCCGACGCCCTCGCCGGGCACGTAACCGGTGCCGCCCGCGCCGAACGTGCGGCAGCGGCCGTCGTCGGAGAGGAACCGCCCCTGGGCGAGCTGGAGATACTTCTGCGGGTGCGCGGTGACGTTGACCCCGCCGGCCAGCGCGAGCGCGCACTCGCCGCGCCTCAGCGCCTGCACGGCGAGGTGGACGGCCGTCAGCGACGAGGAGCACGCGGTGTCCACGGCCATGCTGGGGCCGGTCAGCCCGAGGACGTAGGAGACACGGTTGGCGACGGCGGCGTGCATCGCGGTCGGGAGAACGCCGTCCGCCGCGCCGTCCACGAGCTGGTAGTGGTTCCACATGACGCCGGCGAAGACCCCGACGGGCACCGACGCCAGACGGCCAGGCGGCAGCCCGGCGTCCTCCAGGGCCTGGAAGCAGATGGTCAGGAAGAGCCGCTCCTGCGGGTCCATGCGCTCCGCGTCACGGCGGGAGATCCCGAAGAACGCGGCGTCGAACCGGTCCATGCCGTCGAGGAACCCGCCCCAGCGGCTGTAGGTGGTGCCGGGGTGGTCGCGGTCCGGGTGGTGGATCGCGGCGTGGTCCCAGCGGTCCCCGGGGACCTCGGTGACGCAGTCCCGGCCCTCGGCCAGCACCCGCCAGAAGGCGTCCAGGTCACCGGCCCCCGGGTAGCGCCCGCTCATCCCCACGACGGCGATCGGCTCCTCGCCCACACCCTCACGGGCCGGAGCGGCGGGGACGGCGGGCTCAGGGGGAGGGG
>NZ_LN929829.1 GCF_001493375.1 Streptomyces specialis | reverse complement strand
TCAAGGAAAAGGAGGTCTACGAGGTTTCCTCCCTGCTCCGGGGCCCGGGAGAGTTGAAAAAGAGCCGGCGGCGGGCCCCCCCCCCCCCCGCCCGCCCCGGCCCCCGCACCCCCCCCCCCCCCCATCCGTCCCGCCACACCCGTCCGGCCCGCGACCCGTTCCGGCCACTCAGGAGACGACCCCGCGATGACGAACCCTCAGCCGGAACCCATCGACTGCCGACTGACGCTGCGGCACGAGGACTTCATCATGAGCAACCACCGGGTGCACGGCGTCAGCGTGCTGCCCGGGGTCACCTTCCTGGACATCGTGTTCCGCGTCCTCGACGGCAGCGGCCTGCCCACCGCCACCGCCGAACTGCGGCAGGTCGTGTTCGCCGAGGCCATCGCCACCGCGCCCGGTTCCGACCGGGAGATACGGGTCCTGATCGGGCCGCCCGCCGCCGGTGGCCGGCCCGTGCGCGGGGAGAGCAGATGGCTGCGCGACGGCCGCCCGGAGGGCGAGTGGCGGGAGAACTTCCGCGCCGTCCTCGTCCTCGACGGCCCCGAACCCCCGTTCGCCGACGCGCTGTTCACCGTTCCGCCGGTCCCGGCCGACGGGTCGGCGCGGATCCGCCCGATGGCGGACATGTACCGGCACACCCGTTCGCGCGAGATCACGCACGGCGGCCCGATGCGCTGCGCCGGGTCGCTGCGCGTGGGCCCGTCCGGTCTGGTCGCCGAGCTGGACCTTCAGGAGCCGGACGCCTCGGACCAGGACGCGTTCCGGCTGCACCCGGCGAAGCTCGACGCGGCGACGATCGTCGCGTACGGGCAGCGGGAGATCAGCGCGGCCGAGCCGTTCATCCCGATGTTCATCGAACGGTTCCGTGCCCCGGGCACGCTGCCCGGCCGGTTCACCGTCCATGTGCCGCGTCCGGAGACGCTGTCCGCCTCCGGCGAGCTGTTCCGTTCCGATCTGGTGCTGTACGACCACGAGGGGCGTCTCGCGGCGGAGTTCACCGGGCTGAGCTGCAAGCGGGTCCGCGAACCCGAGCTGATGCGGCGCCTGCTGACCCGGGCGGCGGCGGACCGTGCTCCCGGCCCGGTTCCCGTGCCGGAGGTGACCGGCGGACCGGCCGGGGACGGGGCCGGCGCCTACACCGCCTGGCTGCGCACGCGGATCGGCGCGCTGCTCGGCCGGCCGGCGGCGTCCGTGGACGAGCGCGCCGGTTTCTACGACATGGGGCTCAGCTCCGTGGACATGCTCGGCATCAGCGGCGACCTGGAGGAGATCACCGGCATCGCCCTGTACCCCACGCTGCTGTTCGAACACGCCACCGTCGCGGCGCTCGCCGCGCATCTCGCCACCCTGAACCCGGCGCCGCGCACCGGCGCCCAGCGTTCCGGGGAGCAGCCTTCCGAGGAGCGGCGTTCCGGCGCGGTCCCGGCCGGTGAGGCGGCGCTGTACCGGCCGGTCTGGACGCCGCTGCCCGCCTCCGGGGAGGCGGAGCCGGTGGCGGCGCTGCTGCTGGTCGGGGACGACCCCGCGCTGGAGGCGGCCCTGCGCGCCGCGCTGCCGCCGGGCGCCCGGCTGGTGACGGCCCGCCCGGCGGAGAGGTACGAACGGCGCGGCGCCGACGCGTTCCGGCTCGACCCGGCCGACCGCGAGCAGTGCGCCAGGCTCTTCGCGGAGGCGGGCGGGCCGGAGGTTCCGTGGACCGTGGTGTCGGCCGCCCCGGCGGACGGCGCACCGGACCGCGTCGCCGTGGCGGCCTGGGCGCTGTGCGCCGCCGCCGCGCGGGCGCCCCGGCCGGTGCGGGCCCTGCTGTTCCCGTACCACCTGGACGGTGACGGCGTGGCGCCCCCTGCCCCGGCGGCGGTCGCCGCGCTCTGCCGGACCGTGACGGCCGAGCTGCCGTCGCTGCGCTGCCGGGCGGTGGAGCTGGACGCCGGGATGTCCGCGACGGCGACCGCCGCCGCGCTGCTGACGGAGGCCGCGCGCCCCGGCGCGGAGGCCGCCGTCCGGCTGCGGGCGGGGAGCCGGGAGGCGCTCCGTTTCCTGCCGTCGCGCAACGGCACGGCGGCCGGAACCGGTCCGGTGGCCCTGCGCGACGAGGGCCACTACCTGATCACCGGCGGCGCGGGCGGTCTTGGCCTGCTGGTCGCCGGGCACCTGGCCTCGACCCGCCGCGCGCGGCTGACCCTGGCCGGCCGCCGCCCGCTGCCCGACGCGGTCCGGGCGTCGCTGGCCGCGTGGGAACGCGCGGGCGCCGCCGTCGAGTACCACGCGGCGGACGTCACCGACCCGGCGGCGGTCGCGGCGCTGATCGCGAGCGCCCGGCGGCGGTTCGGGCCGCTGCGCGGCGTGCTGCACGGCGCGGGAACCCTCCGGGACGGCCTGTTCCCGGTCAAGAGCCCGTCCGAGCTGGCCGAGGTGCTCGCCCCGAAGGTCCTCGGCCTGGCCGTCCTGGACGAGGCGACGCGGGACGAGCCGCTCGACTTCCTCGCCGCGTTCTCCTCGCTCGCCGCGTCCGTCGGCAACCCCGGCCAGTGCGACTACGCCTACGCCAACGCGTATCTGGAGCACTACCTCGCGGCCCGCGCCGCGCGGGGCGGGCGGCCGGGCCGGAGCGTCGCCGTCGGGTGGCCGCTGTGGGCGGACGGCGGCATGCGGGTGACGCCGGAAGTGCTGGAACGGGCCGCCCGGCGCGACGGGAGCCTTCCGCTGCCGACGACGGCGGGGCTGGCCCTGCTGGAGACGGCCCTCGCCGGGCCCGACGAACGGGTGGTGGCCACGTACGGGGACCCGGGGCGCGCCGGGTCCCCGGCGCTCTCCATCTCCCTCTCCGCGCTCAGACGGCGATGGGTGCTCGTCTATGTCTGTTCCTCGCGCGAGTAGATAAGTATTTCGGTGTGCTATGCCTGTT
>NZ_LN929828.1 GCF_001493375.1 Streptomyces specialis | reverse complement strand
TTATCCAAGCAGAGGACTGCATACGAAATTTCTGCCTGTCACGTGGGCTCGCAGAGGAGTATAAGAGCCGGCCCCGGCCGCCCCCTCCGCGCGGCGGACCACCGACACGCCCTCCCCGGCCGGCCCGCTCGCCGTGCTGGACGGCGACCAAACCGCGCACCTCACGGACGGCCGCACCCTCGCCTGCCCGGCCACGACCCTCCCGGACCTGGCCGCGTGGGCACTCGGCGCGGGCCTGGGACAGGCACGCCTGCACCGCTCGGGACGCGACGCGGACCCGCTGGTCGTGCTCACCGCCCCCGCCGCCGCGCGGCTCGGCCTGCCCGCCGAGCTGACGGACCGGCGGACCAGCGGCGGGCGGCGGCTGCCCGCCGACCACCCCGCCGTCCGGGACCTGGCCGCCGCCGGCTGGAAACTGACCCGGCGTGGATTCGGGCCGTGGGCCCGGGTCTCCCGCCCGGTCGCCGGATCCGGCCGCCAGTGCGCGCAGTTCGCCGTCCTCCCCTGGGACGCCCTGGACACCCGCGCCTGGGGCGGCGCCGCCGACCTGCCGCCCGCCGGCCTCGCCCGGGTGCTGGGCACCTACGCGAGCCGCGTGCTGACCCCGCGCGGATCGACGGCGGTCAACGGACTGGAGCTGATGACCAGCCTGCGCCCGCCGACCCGCGCCGTCCGCGACGCGACGACCGGAAGCTGGACCGCCGGCCCCGTGCCCGGCTCGCTGACCGCCCCGGTGGACCCCGCACCGCCGGAGGCCCCGCCCGAACACCCGGTCGCCCGGGGCCGGGGCGAGGGCCAGGCGCTCGACGAGGAAGCGTACGAGTGGGTGCGCGACCCGGAATCGCTGTCGGACACGGAAGGCGCGATGCCGTTCGCGGGCGGCCTCGACGTCAACGCGGCGTTCCTGGCCGCCGCCAACCGCCTCACGGTGGGTCTGGGGCCCGCCGTGCACACCGACGGCCCCCGGTTCGACACGTCGCTCCCGGGGAGCTGGTTCGTGGACCTCTCCGGCGCCGACGTCGACCCGCGTCTCCCCTCGCCGTTCACCCCGACCGGCGAACGGCCCACGGGCCCCGCCTGGTACGCCACCCCGACCGTCGCCTACGCCGCCGAACTCGGCGCCGACGTCCGCCCGCTGGAGGCGTGGATCCGCCCCGAGGCCGGGCCGTACCTGGACCCCTGGTACGCGCGCCTCCGCGACGCCTACCTGGCCACGATGGCCGACCTCGGGGTGACGAAGGACCTGGACGACGCCGCGTTCCTGGCCGCGATGGCCCGGCACAAGGACGCCGACCCGGCCATGGCGGCGGTCCTGAGCGCGGTGAAAGCGACCGTGAAAGGAGCCATCGGCAAGCTCCGCGAACGCCCGCAGGGACGCGACAAGCTGCGCGGCGAACGCTGGCCGGCGCTGGAACGCCCCACCTGGCGGCCCGATATCCGCGCGGCCGTCATCGCGCGGGCCCGGGTCGGTATGCACCGCAAGATGACCCGGATGGCCGCCGCCGGGCACTACCCGCTCGCCGTGCTGAGCGACTGCGTCGTCTACCCCAGTCCCGGACCGTCGCCGCTGGCCCTGCTGCCCCGCGACCCGGCCGGAAAGCCCGTGCCCGGCGCGTTCCGCCTCGGGGTCAGCCCCGGCCACGTCAAGCACGAGGGCGCCCGCGAACTGTGGTGGGCGGCCGGGCTGCTGGACGCCGGACACAACCCGGCCCGCCACATCGCCGCCGACGCCGGCCGCGGCGGGGACGAGTAGACCATGGCCGACGAGATCACCACCGCGATCGAGACCGCGCTCCGCTCCGCGCGCACCCGCCCCCTGCCGCGCAGCCCCGCCGCCCGGATGCGGCTGCTGGTGCGCGCCGAGAAGGGTTCGCCCCGCGCCGTCGCCGCCCGCCTCGGCGTCTCCCCGCGCACCGTCCAGCGCTACCTCACCGGCCAGATCCGCACCCCCGGCCCGCGCCTGGCCGCCGCGCTGGAACGCGAGGCCGACAAGTCCTGGCAGCCCGGGATCCGCCGCCGCGCGATCCGCGCCGCCGCCCGGGCCGGGATCACCGTCGAGACCCGCGCGCGGTTCGGTTTCACCGCCGCGCCCGGCTCCACCGACGACCCCCGCCTGCGTCGCGTCACCGAGACCCTGCCGCCGGACGTCCCCGCGCGGCTCCTGGCCGCCCACGAAGCGGGCGCCGACGAACAACGACTCGCGCGGCTCCTCGGACAGGGCCTGGGATTCGCGTACTTCCGCGCCCACGGCTCCCGCGCCCACGACTTGGACGTCACCGTCCCCGACATCGACTCCCTCGACATCGGCCTGACCTGAGCACGCGTGCCCGCCGCTTCCGCGCCGTGCCGCGACGGGTGACGGATCGGCGGACCGGCCGTCGCGGTGGGCCCGCCGCCGGTACGGGTAGGGGACGGGTGACCGCCCCCGCCCGGTGGGCGCTCGGCGATGTCGTGGGGGTGCGGTGGCCCGCTGGACGCGGTGGCTGGTGGCCGGAGCCGGTTCTGTGGCCGTGTTCGTGGCCGTGCTGGGGGCCGGCGCCGCCGACCCCCTCGGTCTGCTGCCCTCGGACAGCGGGGACCGGCTCGGGATCGCCGCCGCCCTCGCGGCGGTGGTCTCCACCGCGGTGGCCACGGCACTCAACGCCTGGGCCCAGGACCACCACGACGCCGCGCCGGAACCCGCGGCGGGCGACGGCCCGGCGCCCGGACCGGGCGGATCGCTCCCGCCGCGCAAGGCGGTGCCGGCCCTGGTCCTGTCTCTTTTTTACCTCTGCCGCCTCTTTCACAGAGTATAGTGCTGACCTTGTCTGCACTCGCGTCTTTAATAATCCAAGTGCCCTACACGTTTGAGTCTTGGAAGTTCGCCTAAAATTCATCCAGTCGAACTAGCTAGCTGTATACAGAATACATCATA
>NZ_LN929827.1 GCF_001493375.1 Streptomyces specialis | reverse complement strand
CCGGGAGTTCTGGGGGCACCGCGCCGTCCGCGCTTTGTTCAAGTCCGCTGTGAACTCCCCGGGCTCTCCCCGGGCCTTTTCGTCGGCAGCGGCAGATGTGTGTAGGGGACAGGGGTGAGCAGGCGCCCGGCGGGGCAGGTGCGCGGCTCACCGGGCCGCCAGGGCGCGACGGTGCCGCGCAGGTGCCACCGGTCGGGGGCGCCGTCGCCCCGGGGGGCGGCCAGGGCGAACAGCGCGAACCGCACCAGCAGCCCGCCGTACGGGCCGTCGCGGACGGCGTCGCGCAGCGCGGCCACGGCCGGGGACTCGTCGGCCGCGTCGGTCCAGCGGAGCCGGTCGTCCGCCGCCACCACGAACTGGTGGACGACCGAACGGGTCAGGTCGCGGTCCGGCGGGGGGCCGGGGGGCGCCAGGACGTACCGCGGGTTCTGCCAGCGGGGCGGTGACACGTCGTGGACGTCGCCGAGGACGAGGTAGCCGATGTCGTGGGAGCGGCCGAGGCGGCCGAGGGCGAACTGGCCGACCATGACGGCCGTGGTCCAGTGGGACGCGGGGTCGACGTCGAAGACGCGGGCGCGGTTGGCGGTGGTGGACAGGTACGGGTTGTGGTGGCCCCACAGGTCCACGGCCCGGCCGACGACGGGGGCGGCGGTGTCGGGGCGGCCGGGGGCGGTCCCGGCGGCGACGACGGCGGCGTCCACCCAGAAGTGGCCGTTGCCGCCGAGGTCCCGGCCCGCGACGCCCCGGCGGACGAGGTGGGCGTGGTACTCCTCGGCGGGCCGGTCCACCGGGAACGGCGCCGGCCCGGCGACGGGCCGGTTGGTGGCCAGGTCGAGCAGGCCGGAGCGGGGGCCGGTGGGCAGGCGGGTGACGGCGGTGCCCGCGAAGTGGAGGCGTGGCAGGTCGAAGACGCTCACGCGGACGCACCGGCCCCGGGCCGGTCGCCGGCGCGGCGGAGGAAGGCGTCGATCCGTTCCACGGCGTCGAGGGCCGTCTCGATCCCGGCGTTGATCCAGGCGGGCGTCGCGGAGCAGTGCTCGCCCGCGAAGAACAGGCGGCCCTGCGGGCACGCCGTCCGTTCCGCCTCGCGGACGCGGGCCGCCTCGGTGAGGCCCCAGCGGCGGGCCGCGCAGCCCCGGTGCCAGCGCCGTTCGCCCCAGGCCACGCTGACGGTCTCCCGGATCGCGGCGGGCCCGCCGAGCGCGGGGTGCAGGTCGCGCAGCTCGCCAAGGACGGCGGCGTGGCGCCGGGCGGGGGGCAGGTGGCCGAGGGCGTCGGCGTCCTCGGCGATCGTGTAGCTGCCGAGCAGCGCGGCCCCGTCGTCCGGGTCGCCCTCCACCGGGGGGTAGTACGTCTGCCGGACGCGCCCGCCGGGGGCGGAGCCGCCGCCCGCGATGCCGTCGCCGGTCCAGAACGCCTCGCGGCAGTGCAGCG
Organism: Streptomyces specialis; assembly: GCF_001493375.1. Lineage (GTDB taxonomy): Bacteria > Actinomycetota > Actinomycetes > Streptomycetales > Streptomycetaceae > Streptomyces > Streptomyces specialis. Next base: position 1,589 of record NZ_LN929827.1, on the reverse strand, counting down.
CCACCTTGGTGGCCGCGCCGTAGTCCAGCGTCCGCACGGCCGCCAGCTTGTCGGCGGAGACGCCGGTCAGCCGCAGGCGGCGCAGCACGGAGAACGGGATGGTGCACAGCACGACCGGGTACGTGAGGGCGGCCGGTACGCGCGGCCCGGCCAGGGCGACCCGTACGCCGTCGGCGCGCACGTCGAGGGCGGTGACCTCGTGGCGGGTGCGGACCGGGCGGCGCAGCCGGGCGGCGACGGCGTCGGTCAACTGCGCCATGCCGCCGGCCAGCCGGACCATGCCGGGCCCGGACTCCCGGACCAGGTCGTCCAGGAAGCTCTCCAGGCGCGGGTCGCACGCCGCCCGCAGCCCGGGATGGGCGGCGAGCGCGCCACCGAGGTCGGCACGGCCGTCGTCCACGAACGGCGCGAGGTCGACCCGGCCGGCGACGGCGAGCAGCTTCCCGAGGTCGCGCCGGGCCAGCTCCCGCAGTTCGGCCGGGGCGATGGCGCGGACCATGGCGTGCAGCCAGCCGGTGAACAGCAGCGCGTCGGGCCGGTGCGGGCCACCTCCGGCGCGTTCGCGGGTGTCGTCGGTCAGCGGCCCGGCCGCGTCCCGGACCCGGACCAGGCGCCGTCCGACGCGCAGGCGGTTGTCCGGCTCGCTGAGGATGGTGGCGAACGGCCGCAGCCGGGGGCCGAGGCCGAGCCGGTCGACGTAGCGCAGGGTCAGGGTGTGGTCGGGCGGGATGCGCATGGCGCCCAGCTCCGCCACGGGCCCGTCGGGGCCGGCGAAGCGGTGCGTCCAGATCCGCCCGCCGATCCGCGCGTCGGCCTCCAGCACCACCACGTCGTGGCCGCGCCGTTCCAGCTCCCAGGCCGCGACCAGTCCGCTGATGCCCGCGCCCAGCACCGCGACGGCGGGCCGCACGGCGTCCGTTCCGTTCACCGCACTCCTGCCCCCTTCCCGGCCCTGTCCGGCGCGGCGCTCACCGCGTCTCGATCCTCGCGCCGGGGCGCCGGGGTCCACATCCCGCGCGGGCGCTGTCCGGGGCGGAGTCCGGCCGGGCGGCGGTGGTCGCCCGGGCCGGGCGGCGGGCGCGCATCCCGCACGGGCGCGCGGTTTGTCGCGCACACGTCCATGCGCCCGCGCCGGGGAGGGTGGGATGGCCGCATGGCCCCCGTGTCCCCGCCGCGCCCGGCCCGCGGGGCGCTGTCCGTGCCGGCCGTGCTGGCCGGGCTCGCGCCGCAGGTCGGCGCCGTCTGGCTGGCCCGCGCCCTGCTGGAGGGGCGCGGGCCGGGTCCGGGCGCCCTGTGGTGGGTGGCGGGGGTGACGGCCGCCGCGTCGGTGGTGCCGCTGGTGCCCGGTGTCCTGGCGCGGGCGGGCCCCGGCGCCGGCGCGCGGTGTGTGGAGGCGGTGGTGGCGGGCTTCGCGCTGTGGGCCGATCCGGCGCTGGCGGGCGGGGCGGGGGGGGGGGCGGCGGGGGGGGGGGGGGGGGGGGGGGGGGGGGCCCGGGGGGTGGCCCTTATACACATCTCCGGGCCCACGGGAGAGGGGAGGAAAACCGGAGTGCGCTTTTTTGTTGGAAAAAAAAAAGAACGCGCAGAGG
>NZ_LN929826.1 GCF_001493375.1 Streptomyces specialis | reverse complement strand
AGCCGTACCGGCCCGACCTGCGCGACCCCGGCCTGCGCCCCGACCCGGTCTGGGTGCCCACCCGGACACCCGCCGCCCCCGGCCCGCGCGACCTCCTCGTCCGCGTACGGGCCGCCGCGCTCAACTACCGCGACGTCATGCTCGCCACCGGCCTCCTCCCCCCGGACGCCGAGGTGCCGCAGCCCGGCGGCCCCGCGATCGGCCTGGAATGCGCCGGGGACGTCATCGCCACCGGCGCCGACGTCACCGGCTTCCGCCCCGGCGACCGCGTCTACGCCCTCGCCCCCGGCGCGATGGCCTCCCACGTCCTCGTGCGGGCCGAGACGGCCGGCCGCGTGCCCGACGGCATGACCTACGCCGAGGCCGCCACCCTGCCCGTGGTGTTCCTGACCGTGCACCACGCCCTGGAACGGCTCGCCCGGCTCGCGCCCGGCGAGACACTCCTCGTCCACGGCGGCGCGGGCGGCGTCGGACTCGCCGCGCTCCAGTACGCCCGGTACCGAGGCGCCGACGTCATCGCCACCGCCGGCACCTCCGTGAAACGCGACCTGCTGCGCGCCCTCGGCGTCACCCACGTCCTCGACTCACGGCGCCTGGGATTCGCCGAACACGTGCTGCCCGCCACCGGCGGACAGGGCGTGGACGTCGTGCTCAACACCCTCTCCGGAGAAGCCGTCACCCGCAGCCTGGAGGCGCTGCGCCCGTGCGGGCGGTTCATCGAGCTGGGCAAACGCGACGTGTACGCCAACGCGCCGCTGCCGCTGCGCCCGTTGCGCGCGACCGTCGCCTTCCACGTCCTGGACATCAACCAACTCCCCTTCCACGCCCCCCAGGAGGCCGCCGCCTCCCGCGACGAGGTGGTGCGCCGGATCGCGGCCGGGATCTCCCGTCCCCTGCCGCACCAGGCGTACCCGGCCGACCGGATCGCCGACGCCCTCCGCGCCCTGCAACACTCCCGGCACCTCGGCAAGGTGATCGTCACCTGCGACGAACCACCCGCGCTGCGACGCCCCGTCCCGACGCCCCGCCTCGACCCCCGCGGCACCTACCTCGTCACCGGCGGCCTCGGCGGCTTCGGCGCGGCCACCGCCCGCCACCTCGCCGCCCGGGGCGCCCGCTGTCTGGACCTCGTCAGCCGCCGGGGCGCCGACATCGAGGGCGCGGCGGAGCTGATCGAGGAACTGGCCGCGCTCGGCACGCGGGCCCGCGCCCACGCCGCCGACGTGACCGACCCCGACGCGCTGCGCCGGATCATCGACCGGGCCGACGCCGAGGACCGGCCGCTGCGCGGCGTGGTCCACTCCGTGCTGTGCCTGGACGACGCCCCGCTGGCCGAGCTGACCCCCGAACGGTTCGCGGCCGTCCTGGCACCCAAGATGCGCGGCGCGCTCGTCCTGGACGCCCTGACCCGGGACCGCGACCTCGACCTGTTCGTCATGTACTCCTCCGTCTCGGCGCTGATCGGCAACCAGCTCCAGGCCCCCTACGCCGCCGGCAACCTCGTCCAGGAGGCCCTGGTCCGCGCCCGCCGCGCCGCCGGTGCCCCCGGCCTGGCCGTGGGCTGGGGCGGCATCGGGGAGACCGGCTACCTCTTCCGCGCCGGGATGACCGAGACGTTCGAACGGCTCGGCGCGGGCGCCGTCCCGCCGGACCTGGCCTGCGCCGCCCTGGACCGCCTGCTCGGGCAGGACACGGACGTCGCGACCGTCGGCCGCTTCGACTGGCACCGCATGGCACGCGCCCTGAGCACGCTCTCCGCCGCCCGCTTCACCGCCCTGACCGACGGCGGGCCGGGGGAGGACACCGCCGGGCGGAGCGAGGAGTTCACCCGCCGCTACGCCGCCGCCGCGGACGACGACGAGGCCCGCGCCGTCGTCGCCGACACGCTGCTGCACCTGGCCGCCCGCGTCCTGCAGACCACGCCCGAACGTCTCGACGGCGCCCGCAACCTGGACGACCTGGGCCTGGACTCCCTGATGATGGCCGAGCTCGCCACCGTCATGCGCCGGGCCTTCGGCTGCGAACTGCCCGTCATGGAACTCGTGGGCGTCTCCAGCCTCAGCGGCCTCGCGGAACGCGTCCACCGCATCCTGCGCAGGCGCCCGGGGAGCGGATCGTGAACCACGCCACCGCCCCCGCCGCGCCGGCCCCCTCGCCCGTCGACCGGTTCCTCCACCGCGCGGCGGCCCGCGCCCCGCACCGCGGCGGGTACCTCGGAGTGGTCGGCCTCCTCGACGGCCACCCGCCCGGCATCACCGAGATCGAGAACCTCGTCGCCGACACGGTGACGCGCGTGCCCGCCCTGGCGTTCCGCGTCGGCGCCGACAGCCGCCGCGTCTGGGAACCCGCCGACGGCCTCGATCCGGCGCGCCACCCGCACGAACTGCGGATCGGGCCCGGCCCCGACGTGCTGCGGCGCATCGCCGACCGGCTGGTCGGCGAGCCGTTCCCGCCGGACGCCGCCTCCTGGGGCGTGTGGCTGGTCACCGGCTGGGCCGCCGACCAGTACGCGCTGGCCGTCCGCGGGCACCACGCGCTCCTCGACGCCCAGGGCGGGCTGGCGGCGGTCGCGGCCCTGATGCTCCCCGGGCTGCGGCCCCCGCTCACCGTCCCGGCCCGCGCCGAGCCGCCGCTGCGGCCGGTCGCGGCGGTGGCCTGGGCCGTCCGCGGCCTGCGCGCGACCGTACGGCCCACCGCCCGCTGGACCCCGGCGCGGACCGGACGCGCCGCCACCCGGACCCTGCACACCGCGTTCGTGGACACCGCCCGCCTGACCGCCCTCGCGGCCACCGCGGGCGGCACCGTCAACCAGGTCTACCTCGCGGCCACGGCCGGAGCGCTGCGGGCCTGGACCCCCGGCGACTGGGCCGGGCGCCGCGCCCGCCGCCCGCTGCACGCGTTCGTCCCCGTGGAGACCCGCCCGCCCGGCCACGAACTCGTCAGCCTGGGCAACCACCTGGCGGCCCTGCGCGTGCCGCTGCCCTGCGCCGAGCCCGACGCCCGCCGCCGGCTGGAGTCGCTGATCAGGACCGCCGACGCCGCCCGGGCCCGCGGCCCGGTGCAGCGAGCCGCGCTGCGCAC
>NZ_LN929825.1 GCF_001493375.1 Streptomyces specialis | reverse complement strand
GTGCGGACATGTTCGGGGCGGAGGCCGACGCCGGTCATCCTGCTGAGCTGGCGCAGCAGGAACGGCCGGCGTTCGAACGCGGCCCGGCGGGAGGGGGTCATGACGCGGTCGCCGCGCAGGGCCCGTTCGACGGCGAACCGCTGGAGCAGCCGCTGGAACTCCTGGGTGAGCACGGTCGGCGGCATGCGCCGGCGCTGCACGCGGGCCAGGACCCGGTTCTCCGGCGGGCGGCCGGAGCGCTGGGTGGCGAGCAGGGGACCGACCAGCAGGTTGGCCGCGGCCGTCGCGTCCTGGACGGCGAGGTTGACGCCGTAGCCGCCGGCCGGGGACATCGCGTGCGCGGCGTCGCCGATGAACAGCAGACCGGGCGCGTACCAGCGGCGCAGCCGGTCCACGCGGGCCTCCAGCAGCCGGACGTCGTCGAAGCCGGAGATCTCCGACGCCCGGTCGGCCAGGAACGGCACCAGTTCGCACAGGTCCCGGCGCAGCCGGTCGATGCCCTCGCGGCGCAGCCGCGCGTAGCCGCCGTGCACCATCTCGTACGAGACCTGCCAGTAGCCGCCGCGGTTGACCACGACGAAGATGCGCCCGCGCCCGATCCGCACGCTGAGGCCCTCGTCGGGGTCGTCCTCGCGGCGCGAGACGCGGAACATGAGCACGTCCAGCCGCACGTTCAGGTCGCGGGGCCGCAGGCCGGCGGCGGCGCGCAGCACCGACGTGCGGCCGTCTGCGGCGACGGTGAGCGCGGCCCGTACCACGCGTTCGCCGTCCGGGGTGCGGCAGCGCACGCCGACCGTCCGGCCGTTCTCGGTGAGCAGCCCGGTGACCTCGGCGCGCATCCACAGCCGGAAGCCGGGGTGGCGGGCCGCCTCGGTGGTGATGAGGGTGAGGAAGTCCCACTGCGGCACGAACGCGACGTAGGGAAAGCGCAGTCCGAGGTTCCTGAAGTCGGCGATCAGCATCGTCCGGCCCTCCTGGACGAGGTCCATCGTCCCGAGCTTCCGGTGCGGCAGCGCGTGGAAGCGTTCGCTCAGGCCGAGTTCGTCGAGGATCTCCAGGGTGGAGGGGTGCACGGTGTCACCCCGGAAGTCGCGCAGGAAGTCGGCGTGCTTCTCCAGCAGCACGACCTCGACGCCGGAACGGGCCAGCAGCAGCGCGAGCATGGCGCCCGCCGGGCCCGCGCCCACCACGCAGACGGTCGCGCTGATGTCCCGCGCCTCCGCGACCGGGCCGGAGCCGTCCCGGTCGGGGCGGTCCGCGGTCGTCGTGTCCGCGGTCGTGCTGTCGGCGGTCGTGCTGTCTTCCATGGGTCCTCCAGGGGCCGGGGGACGGACTGCCGGGGCGTCTCAGTCGGGGGCGCGCCAGGAGAGCATGAAGATCCCGAACACGTCGCCACCCCGTTCGACGACGGCGCCGGGCAGGGCCCGCAGATACTCCTCGGCGAACCGGTCGGGGGTCAGGGGCACGCTGATGCGGCTGATCTTCAGCCACGACGGGCTGAGGATCGCCTGGAGGGTGGCGACCGCCGCGTCGACGTCGCCGGTCGCCTCGTACAGGTCGCGGGCGCGGCCGAACGCGAAGTCCGTCTGCCAGCCCTCGTCGCCCCACATGGGGGGCCGTTCGGGCTCGATGATGAGCAGTTTCCCGCCGGGCGCGACCATCCGGCGCAGCACCGCCAGCAGCGGGCCGGCGTCGCCGACGTGCATGACGCAACTGAAGACCAGCACGACATCGAAGACCCCGTCCTCCCGCGGGGTGAGGGTCATCGCGTCGCGGACCCGGAAGCGGATGTTGGGGCGGGGCCGTTCCCGTTCGGCGATCTCGATCATCCGCGGCGCGGCGTCGATGGCGAGGACCTCGTCGTAGCGGGTGGCCAGGGCGGTGCTCCAGCGGCCGGTGCCGCAGCCGACGTCCAGGGCCCGGTGGCCGGTGCCGATGTGGCCGCTCAGCCAGGTGTCGATCTCCCCGCCGGGCCGGTCCAGGAGCCGGGTGAAGCGCTCGTAGGGCTCCGCGACCTCGTTGAACAGCTTGGCGGTGTCCAGCGACGTGCGCCGGGCCGTTTCGTCGGACATCGTTCCTCTTTCCTGGTGGTGCCGGTCGTGGTGCCCGGGTCGTCAGCCGGTGGCGCGGCGCCAGTAGGCGGTGAGCAGCCCCGGGAAGACGTTCTCCATGAAGACGGTGCCGGGCAGGGCGGCGGTGTATTCCCGGCGGAATTCCGGGCCGTTCATCGGGGCGCTCCGCTCGCTGATCTCCGTCCAGTTCCGGTGGCCGAAGAGGCGCAGCACGTTGATGGAACTCTCCAGGCGCCCGGTCACGTCGTACGCGGTGCGGGCGATCTGGAACGCGAAATTGATCCGCCAGTTCTCGTCGCCGTAGTCGGCGGGGCGCTGCGGTTCGAAGACGACGAACGCGCCGCCGGGGGCGACGAGGGCGGCGAGGTGGGGCAGGATCACCCTCGGCGCGCCCATGAGGAAGACGCTGCTGAAGCCGAACACCACGTCGAACAGGCCGTCCTTGGCCGGGGTCACGTCGAAGGCGTCGCGTACCTGGTAGCGCACGTTGGGGCGGGGCCGCTCGCGGCGGGCGATGTCGATCATGGCGGGGGCGGCGTCGGCGCCGACGACCTCGTCGTACAGGGCGGCGAGCATGACGGTGTACCGTCCGGCTCCGCAGCCGATGTCCAGGGCGCGGCGGCCCCGGGGGAGGTGGGCCGCCATCCATTCGCTCAGCGGGTGTTCCGCGGAATCCAGAGTGCCGCTGAATTCCTCGTACAATTCCGCGATCTCGTCGAACAATTCGGCGATGGTGGGCGCATCCGGTTTCGCCGCGGCCATGGCTGGCTCCCCTTCCGTTTGTCCGCCGAGTCGAAAGGCGTCCTCACGCTAACGCCGTCCCGGCGGCCCGCGACAGGGCGCCCGGGCGCGGGGGCGGAAAACCTGCGCGACCGCATGGGGTGCCGCGCCCGCCGCGCCCGCGCGGGGCGGGCCCGTCTCTTATACACACCTCGACGCTGCCGACGAAGCGGATAGGGGCGGTGTCGGCTGTATGCGGTGCGCATACACACATAGCGCGTCGACTGCACTGGCAGTG
>NZ_LN929824.1 GCF_001493375.1 Streptomyces specialis | reverse complement strand
GCCTCACACCGTCCTCCCCAGCGCTCCATCCCCTCCTCCGCGCGGCATCGCGAGGTGTGGTAGAGAGCACGGCCCCCCCCCCCCCCCCCGCCCCGACGGGGACACCGGCGGCGGCACGGCTTAGGCGGGTGCCCGCCACACCGCCCCGGTCAGGGTGGGCACCACGTCGGGCGTGATCTCCACGCCGGGGAACACCGTCTCGTAGGCCCGGCGGAACGCGCCCAGGGCGGGCGGCACGAGCCCCGCGCTCATCTCCCGCCATGCCGGGTGGAGCATGTACCGCAGCGCGGCCACCGCGTCCTCCACCTCGCCCGACAGCCGGTAGACGGTGTGCGCCACCTCGAACGGGTGGAACGTCTCCCGCGTCTCCACGTCGGCCGCGGGAACGTCGTCGGGCCGCGTCACGTCCAGCACCACCAGCCGGCCGCCGGGCGCCACCAGGGGCCGCAGAACGGGCAGCACCGCCTCGGGCGGGCCCATCGCGAAGAGGCTGTTCATGGCGAACACCGCGTCGAAGACGCCGTCGCGGCCGGGGGACAGGTCGTGGACGTCCCGCCGCTCGTAGCGGACGTTCGGCGGATTGTCCTTCGCGGCGGCCACCGCGAGCATGCCGGCCGAGATGTCCACGCCGACGACCTCACGGTAACGGTCGGCGACCAGGCGGGAGTTGCGGCCGTTGCCGCATCCGACGTCCAAGGCCCGCCCGCCGCCGTCGAGACGGTCCAGCAGCCAGGCGCGGGCCGGGTTGCCCTCCCGGTCCATCGCCCCGATGAACCGGTCGTACAGCTCGGCGAGTTCGTCGAACGGCGGCCGGGATTCCGTGGAGCCCTCGGTGACCATGATGTCTCCGTCCTGCGGTGCGGCGGGAACGCTTCGCACTGTACGGACCGGAGCACGCGCCCGGCAGCCCGCCGGACGGCGGCGGCGGGAAAACCACGCGACCGCGCGGTACGGGCCCCCGGTGGCCGGGACGGCCCGCCGGCCGGCTGGTGGGAAGACACCGGGCCGGCGCGGGGAGACGGACGGTCAGCGCAGCGCGGAACCGTGCGGCGGGCGTTCGGGCGCGATGCCGACGGCGTTCATGTAGGCCGAGAGGACCAGCTTGCCCACCGCAGGGTACGCGCCCAGCGGCTCGGCCATCGCGCAGCCCGCCTCCTTGGCGCCCGCGGCCAGCAGCCCCGGCGGCACCTCGGGGCCGATCACACAGGGCGCCAGCGCCAGTTGCCGCGAGCCCGCGTCGGTCAGCCGGCCGGCGGTCTCCGCGACGGAACCCTCGGTGTCCAGTGCCGCCGCCAGCACCGGGACGGCCAGCCGGGCGGAGAGCAGCATGCCGGTGATCCCGGCCGCCTGCACGGCCTCCTCGCCGCCCACGGCGGCCAGCACGATGCCGTCGGCGGCCGTGGCCACGGTGAACAGCCGGGCCCGGTCGGCGCGCGCCAGCCCGGCCTCCGACAGCCGCACATGGACGGCCTCCGCCAGCAGCGGGTGCGGCCCCAGCACGTCCGTCAGCCCGGCCCCCGTGCCGCTGCCCAGCACGGCCTGCCGTATGGCCCGCAGATGGACGCTGTCCGGGCCGGCGAGCAGCGGCACCACGACCGGCACCGGCGCCGCGCCCGCGCCGCGCTCCGGGCCCGCCGTGACGGCCTGGGTCAGCACCTCCGCCAGCGCGGGGAACTCCGCGCCCGCGCCCTCGACGTAGCCCACCCGCGCGTCCAGGCCGGGCAGCTCCGACCGGGCGATGCTCAGCACCTCTTCCGCCAGGCCACGGACCTCCGGCGAGGGCCCGCCCGGTACGGCGAGCACCAGCGTGGGCGCGCCCTCGGGGGCGCTCACGGGCTCCGGACGGCGGTGCCGTCCGGACTGGCGGGGACGCGGCATTCGTACGGGCAGACCCGATCCTGGCCCAGTGGAGGAGCTCATGTCGCCGCATGTTAATGCCTTGATGTGCTTGGCTGTTCGTCCGGGGGAATCCGGCCCGAATCTGTCCGGATATATCCCGCGCGGCAGTGTTAACGGCAGGTTGACGTCTTTACCCGACCTGTCCACCGCGAAGGGGACGCGCCGGTGTCTCGACCCGCAGCAGGAACGGATCGACCGGCAGGCGCGGCCCGCCGCCGGGGAGCGCGGCGGCGATCCGCAGCGCGCCGGCGAGCGGGTCCCCGGCGGCGGGCACGGTCACCGCGTGCGGCAGCCGCCGTTCCAGCTCCTCCCGCAGCGGCGCGAGCAGCGGCTCGCCCATCCGGAACAGCCCGCCGGTCAGCGCCACCTCGCCGCCGGCCCCGTGCGGGCAGACGGCGGCGGCCGTCGCGGCGATCTCCGCCGCCGAGGTGCGCAGGATGTCCCGCGCGACCGGGTCGGCGTCCTCCCCGGCGGCGCACCGGGCCACCTCGGGCGCGAACGACGCCAGCACGGCGGGCCGGTCGCCGCGCGGGTACAGCCGGGACGGCAGACCCGTCACCGGGCCGAACGCCTCCACCGCCCGCGTCAGCAGCGGCAGCGAGCCGCCCTCGCGCCCGTCGTGGGCGCGCAGCGCGGCCTCCAGACCGGCCCGGCCGATCCAGGCGCCGCCCCCGCAGTCGCCCAGCAGATGACCCCAGCCGTCCGCCCGCCGCCACGCGCGCAGATCGGTGCCCAGCGCGATGACCCCGGTGCCCGCGGCGACCACGACGCCCGGCCGTTCGCCCAGCGCCCCGGCGTACGCGGTCACCGCGTCGGCCGCCAGCGCCACCCCGCGCGTCCCCAGCTCCGCGGCGAGGACGCCCGGCACCTCGGCGCGCAGCCGGTCGCCGAGCGTGGCCATGCCCGCCGCGCCCACGCACACCGCCGTCACCGGTTCCCCCGGCGCCCCGGCGTCCGCCAGCAGCCGCCGCGCGGCGGGCAGCAGCGTCCCGAGCAGGTGCCCGGCGTCGAGGCCGCCGCCGCCGGTGCGCACCGGCAGCGGGGTCGCGTACCGGCCGGCCGGGACGGGCGCGCCGCCGTCCGCGCGGGCCAGCGCGACGCGCGTCCCCTAGCCGCCGGAGTCCACGCCCAGCACCCACCCGCGCGCGGCGGCCGCCCCCCTCTCGCCTCCCGCCACCCCCGCCCGC
>NZ_LN929823.1 GCF_001493375.1 Streptomyces specialis | reverse complement strand
TGAATGTGTGATGTATACCTGGCTGCCCCTCACGCTGCGCTCTATCTTCTGCGTTGTCGGGGTCAGAGGTGTATAGGAGACAGCCGAGGCCCTGCTCCCCGATGTCCCCCTCACCCAGGGCACGTTGCCGCCCCGCGCCGCGCCGCTGACGCTGCTGGCGTTCGTGGTGGTGGCCGCGCTGCTGTGGCAGGTCGCCGGCTGGGGCCAGGCCGTGGCCGGTATCGCCGCCGCCGTCGGCTACACCCTCACGATCTACGCCTGGTCCCGCGCGGTCGAGGGCAGCCGCAAGGCGTTCGACCGGATGGTCACGGCGGTCGTCTCCTCCACCTTCCTGGTGGCCATCCTGCCGCTGGTGTCCGTCCTCTTCACCGTCGTCGACCGGGGCTGGGCGCGGTTCGACTCGGACTTCTTCAACAACTCGATGCGCAACGTCGTCGGCGAGGGCGGCGGCGCGCACCACGCGCTCATCGGCACCCTGATCGTCACCGGCATAGCCGCGGTGATGTCCGTGCCCATCGGTCTGCTGACCGCGATCTACCTGATCGAGTACGGCCGCGGCAGGCTGGCGCGGGCCATCACCTTCTTCGTGGACGTGATGACCGGCATCCCCTCCATCGTCGCGGGCCTCTTCGTGTACGCGCTGTTCGAGCTGTTCTACGGCGCCGGTATCCGGATGGGCTTCATGGGCTCGGTCGCGCTGAGCGTGCTGATGATCCCGGTCGTGGTGCGCTCCGCCGAGGAGATGCTCAAGCTGGTGCCCAACGAGCTGCGCGAGGCGTCGTACGCGCTGGCCGTGCCGAAGTGGCGCACCATCGTGAAGGTCGTGCTGCCCACGGCCATCGCGGGCATCGCCACCGGCATCACGCTCGCCATCGCCCGCGTCATCGGCGAGACCGCGCCGCTGCTGGTCACGGTCGGCATGACGGCCAGCGACAACTTCGACCCGTTCGACGGGCGCATGGCGACGCTGTCGGTGTTCTCGTACAACGAGTACTCCAACCCCGGTGTGCCGCCCGAGTTCTCGATCGACCGGGCCTGGTCGGCCGCGCTCACGCTGATCCTCATCGTGATGGTGCTCAACCTGCTGGCCCGCCTCATCTCCCGGCTGTTCGCCCCCAAGACGCGCTGAGACGCGAGCGGACGCGGCGGACACAGCGGGCCCAGCGGATACAGCAGACACAGACGCAGAAGACGAAGAAGAAGACGAAGAGGACAAGGAAGCACTGTGGCCAAGCGCATCGAGGTCAGCGATCTCGACATCTACTACGACAAGTTCCTCGCGGTGCAGGGCGTGTCGATGACGATCGAGCCACGTTCGGTGACGGCTCTGATCGGCCCGTCCGGCTGCGGCAAGTCGACGTTCCTGCGCACCCTCAACCGGATGCACGAACTGGTGCCGAAGGCACGGGTCGAGGGCAAGGTCGTGATGGACCAGCAGGACCTGTACGGGCCGACCGTGGACCCGGTGGGCGTCCGCCGGCACATCGGGATGGTGTTCCAGCGGCCCAACCCGTTCCCGACCATGTCGATCTACGACAACGTCGCGGCCGGGGTGAAGCTCAACAACAAGCGGATGAAGCGCACCGACCTCGACGCCCTGGTCGAGAAGTCGCTGCGCTCGGCGAACCTCTGGGACGAGGTCAAGGACCGGCTGAACAAGCCGGGTTCGGGCCTCTCCGGCGGCCAGCAGCAGCGCCTGTGCATCGCCCGCGCCATCGCGGTGGCGCCCGACGTGCTGCTGATGGACGAGCCGTGCTCCGCGCTCGACCCGATCTCCACCCAGGCCATCGAGGACCTGATCATGGAGCTGAAGGCGCAGTACACGATCGTCATCGTGACCCACAACATGCAGCAGGCGCAGCGGGTCAGCGACGTCACCGGCTTCTTCAACCTCAAGGCCATCGGCAAGCCGGGCGGGCTGGTCGAGATCGACGACACCACGAGGATCTTCACCAACCCGGCCAACCGCGAGACCGAGGACTACGTCTCCGGCCGGTTCGGCTGAGACTGGGGACTGGCGCATGCGGAACAGGCTCGCGTCGTTCCCCGGGGCCGCCGCGCCCGTCGCGGCGGTCGCCCTGGTCCTCCCCCTGGTCCTGACCGGGTGCCTGGTGGAGGACGGCAGTGCGGTCAGCAGGGGCACGCTCTCCGGGGACATCGTCGGGGCGGGGGCGACGTTCCCCGACCCGCTCTTCCAGGAGTGGATGTCCTACTACAACACCACCATCGAGACGGGCACGACGATCGACTACCGGGCGACCGGTTCCGGCGAGGGCATCGAGCAGTTCCTCGCCCAGAGCGTGGACTTCGGGTCCTCGGAGCGGTATCTCCAGGAGAGCGAGCTGCTGGTGGCCCGTCAGGTGCGCGGCTGCGAGGCCGTGCAGTTCCCCGTGGTCTTCGGCGCGGTGGTGATCGCGCTCAACGACCCGGCGCTGGACGGCCTGATCCTCGACGCCGAGGTGATCGCCGGGATCTACGACCGCACTGTCACGCGGTACGACGACCCGGCGATCGCCGCGCTGAACCCGGATCTCGACCTTCCCGACCGGGAGATCGTGCCCGTTCACCGCTCGGACGGCTCCGGCACCACGTACGTGTTCACGAGTTACCTCACCCACGAAGTCCAGCTCTGGGCCGACGAGTACGCGGCGGGCACGGACATCGACTGGAACGACGGCACGGTCGGCGGCGAGGGCAACGACGGCGTCATCCAGGCCGTCGAGGCCAGCCCCGGCGGCCTCGGGTACGTCAACCAGTCCTACGCCCTGAACAACCAACTGGCGACCGCCCGCGTGGTCAACGAGGACGGCGTCCCGATTGAACCCACCCTGGCCGCCACCACGGCCGCCTCGGAAGAGGCGGAGATCCCCGACGACTTCCAGTTCACCATCGACGACATCGGCGGGGACGGTTACCCGATCACGGGTGCCAACTGGATCCTCGCCTACGAGTGCGGCTACGACGACGACACCGCCGAAGTCCTCCGCGACTTCTGGACGTGGACCCTGACGGACGTGGAAGCCGACCGCTTCGCGTCCGCCCTCGGCTACGCCCCGATGGGCCGCACCCTGAAGGAACGCGTCCTGACCGAGATCCAGCGCGTCAACTCCTCCTGACCGCCGCCCACTCACCCGGACCAGCGGGCGGGCACGGCCCTTTGTCAACCGCGGACGGACGAACCGGGCTTTGTTTGCGCGGGGTTTGCCGTCGCGGGCGACAAGGGCCGGGGCGCCGGTGGGTACCCTCCTTGTCAGGCCGGCCCGGGGGGCGGACCGGCGGGGGGGGGGGGGGGCTGGCTCTTTTACACCTCTCCGCG
>NZ_LN929822.1 GCF_001493375.1 Streptomyces specialis | reverse complement strand
CCCACCCCCCGCGCCGCCAGCGGCAGTTGTGTGGCTGGCGCAACGTCCCCTCCCACCCGCAGCGCACGACGTACGCCACCCGGGACGGCGAGATCACCGTCGCCTACCGGCTCACCCGCGCCGGGCTCGTCGCCGACGGCCACGACGACGTCACCCTGGTGGACGCCGCACCCGGCCGCGTCGTCCTCGACGTCGCGGGCGTGCGCCGCGCGTTCACCGTGGCCCGCCACGGCGACGGAACGTACGTCGACTCGCCGCTCGGGCCCGTCGCCCTGACCGCCGTCGCCCGCTTCCCCACCCCCGTCGATCAGGTCCCGCCCGGGTCCCTGCTGGCCCCCATGCCCGGCACGGTGGTCCGGGTGGACGCCGCGCCCGGCGACGCCGTCACCGCCGGACAGCCGCTGATGTGGCTGGAGGCGATGAAGATGCAGCACCGGATCGACGCCCCCGCCGACGGCGTACTGACCGAACTCTCCGTCGCCGTCGGCCGGCAGGTCGACGTGGGCACCGTGCTCGCCGTCGTCACCGGCAGGCCCGCCGACAGCACCGGCGGCAGCGCCGGCCAGAACTCCCAGGAGTCCGCGTGAACTTCACCGAGACCGACGAGCAGCGCGCCCTGCGCGAGGCGGTCGCCCAACTCGGCAGCCGCTACGGCTTCCGCTACGCCACCGCCCGCGCCCGCGAGCACGAACCGCTGCGCGAACTGTGGCAGGAGGCGGGCAAACTCGGCTACCTCGGCGTCAACCTCCCCGAGGAGTACGGCGGAGGCGGCGCCGGGATCTACGAGCTGGCCATCGTGCAGGAGGAGTTGAGCGCGGCCGGCTGCGGGCTGCTGATGCTGGTGGTCTCCCCGGCCATCTGCGGCACCATCATCTCCCGCTTCGGCACCCCCGCGCAGAAGCAGCGCTGGCTGCCCGGCATCGCGAACGGCACCGGCATCATGGCGTTCGGCATCACCGAACCCGACGCCGGGTCCAACTCCCACAAGATCACCACCACCGCGCGGCGCGACGGCGGCGACTGGCTGCTCAGCGGCCGGAAGGTCTTCATCTCCGGCGTCGACCAGGCCGATCACGTCCTCGTCGTCAGCCGCACCGAGGACGCGGCCACGGGCAAGCTCAAGCCCGTGCTCTTCGCCGTCCCCACCGACGCGCCCGGCTTCGAGTACCGGCCGATCGACATGGACATCATCATGCCGGAGCGGCAGTTCATGCTCTATCTGGACGATGTGCGGCTGCCCGCCGAGGCCCTCATCGGCGAGGAGGACGCCGCGCTCGCCCAGCTCTTCGCCGGGCTCAACCCCGAACGGGTCCTCGCCTCCGCCCTCGCCACCGGCATCGGCCGCTACGCGCTGGACCGGGCCACCGCCTACGCCACCGAGCGCGCCGTCTTCAAGGGCGCCCCCATCGGCTCCCACCAGGGCGTCTCCCACCCGCTCGCCCAGATCAAGATCGAGATCGAACTCGCCCGGCTGATGACGCAGAAGGCGGGCGCGCTCTACGACGCGGGCGACGAGATGGGCGCCGCCGAGGCCGCCAACATGGCGAAGTACGCCGCCGCCGAGGCCAGCATCCGCGCCGTGGACCAGGCCATCCAGACGCACGGCGGGAACGGGCTGGCCACCGAGTACGGCCTGGCGTCCCTGCTGGCCGCCGCCCGCATCGCCCGCGTCGCGCCGGTCAGCCGTGAGATGATCCTGAACTTCGTCGCCCAGTTCAGCCTCAACCTGCCGAAGTCCTACTGATATGCCCCCGGATGCCGATATGACCGCGAACGACGCGCAGCCTCCCGTCGTGACGTACGCCCTCGACCGGGCCGTCGCCACGCTCACCCTCGACTCGCCCGCCAACCGCAACGCGCTGTCCGCCCGGCTCGTCGGCGAACTCGCCGACCACCTGGCCACCGCCGCCGCCGACCCCGGCGTGCGGGCCGTCGTCCTCGCCCACACCGGCACCACGTTCTGCGCGGGCGCCGACCTGTCCGAGGCGGCCAAGGAGGAGGGCCCGGCGCGGGGCACCGCGCGCCTGCTGGAGCTGCTGCGGCAGATCGTGGAACTGCCCAAGCCGGTCGTCGCCCGCGTGGACGGCCACGTCCGCGCCGGTGGCCTCGGCCTGCTCGGGGCCTGCGACCTGGCCGTCGCCGGCCCCTCGGCCACCTTCGCGTTCACCGAGGCCCGCCTCGGCCTGGCCCCCGCGATCATCTCCCTGACGACGCTGTCCCGCATGCCGGAACGGGCCGCCGCCCGCTGGTTCCTGACCGGCGCCACGTTCGACGCCGCCACCGCCGAACGGATCGGGCTCGTCACCGAGGCCGCGGCGGACGTGGACACCGCGCTGGGCGCGTACCTCGACGCCTTCCGCCGCTGCTCGCCGCAGGGCCTGGCCGAGACCAAGAAGCTCACCACCCGCGCGGTGCTGCGCGCGTTCGACGAGCAGGGCGAGGCCGTGCGGGAGCAGTCGGCCCGGCTCTTCGGCTCGGACGAGGCCCGCGAGGGCGTTCTCGCCTGGCTGGAGAAACGCCCGCCCCGGTGGGCCTCGGACGCGACCGGCGACCGCTGAGCCGGGATGGCCGTTCCGTTACCGGACGGCGGAAGGGTCACAATGGGATCATGCCGAACACTCCGCCCACCGGCCTGAGAACGGCGGCGCCGCGCCGCGCGCCGCAGCAGGACCGCAGCCGCGTCACCCGCGGGCGGCTGCTGGACGCGGCGGTGGAGTGCCTGGTGGAGATGGGCTGGACGGGCAGCACGGTCACGGTCGTCGCCGAACGCGCCGGGGTCTCCCGGGGTGCCGCGCAGCACCACTTCCCGACCCGCGAGTCCCTGATCACCGCCGCCGTCGAGCACGTCACGCGGGTCCGCGCGGCGGAGATCGAACGCGAGCTGGAGCGGCTGGAGATCGGCACGCTGCCCACCGAGGCCGTGGTCGAGCTGATCGTGAGCTGGTTCATCGGCGTCCCGTTCCGCGCCGCCCTGGAGCTGTGGGTCGCGGCCTCGGCCGACCCGCAACTGCGGGAGCTGGTCGTGCCGTTGGAGGCCCGCACCGGCCGCATGGTGCACCAGGCCGCCGTCGAACTGCTGGGCGTGGACGAATCCGTCCCGGGCGTCCGGGAGATGATCCAGGCGACCCTGGACATGGCACGCGGCCTCGGCCTGGCGAACCTGCTCACCGACGACACACGCCGCCGCCGCCGGATCATCCGCCAGTGGGCGGCGGTCCTGGACACAGCCCTGACCCC
>NZ_LN929821.1 GCF_001493375.1 Streptomyces specialis | reverse complement strand
GCTATGCGCGTTATGCCGGAGGTCTCTCGGACTCCGGGGCCTCCCAAGAGACGCGTAGACCTCTTCGTCGGCAGCGTCAGATGTGGATAGGGGGAGTGGGAGATACCCCGCATCCCGCTCCAGTACGAACGGGCCGTCCTCGCCGGATCGGTGCTGCGCGAGAAACTGCGCACAACCACCACCGTCGCCGCCGCACGGGGCGGCCGGGTGTACGACGCCGTCGCCCACCAGCAGGCGGCGATGCCCGAGCAGCTCCTCGCGCCCCCGGCCGCCGCCCCCGAGCACGACGACCAGGAGCCGGAGACCGGACACCAGGAAGCGATCGACATGACGGCCCTGCGGGCCCTGCGGGAATCCCGCACGGACATGGAAGCCCTCGATCTCACGGCCGACCTGCTGCGCCGCCTCCAGGACGCGTTCACCAAAGCAGCCGAAGACTCCCGCGCCCGCGCGGACCGCCACACCGACCCGGTGCGCCAGGACGACCAACAGTCACACCGCCCGCAGGAGCCCGGACCGCACCGCGGCCCGGGGAGGCTGGCCGGATAGCTCTGCCGGCCCTCACTGCTGGTATCCGGGCTGGGGGTGGCGTCGCTCGTGGGCTTCGCTGGTCCTGTTCCGCGATGTGGTCCTGGATGTCGGGGTCGTCGGCCAGGCCGGGGGAAGCCGTGTTCCGGGGGGTGAGGACGGCGGTGAGCAACTGGGCCTTGGCCGCAGCCGCCGACCTGTCTCCGGTCCGCGCGGTTGCCTGTGCTGACGAGACTGCCGGGCTGTTGTCAGGGGTGGAGGCTGGTGGGGTCGGCCCCGGTGAAGTCGCTGGTTCCGTGTTGTTCGTGCTGGTCGCCTTCGGCCATGAGGTCCTGGATGCGTGGGTCGGTGGCGATGGCGGACGGGAGGACGGTCGCGGAGGTGAGATAGCTGTCGAGGAGTTGTTCGGCGGTCACGGTGGTCCCGGTGAGGTCCGCGTAGCTCAGATTGGCTCCGGTCAGGTCCGTGGTGGTGAGGTCGGTGTCGGACAGGTCGGCCCCGCGCAGGTCGGCGCCGGACAGGTCGGCGTTGTCGATGGACGCATCACTCAGGTCGGCGCCGATGAGGGTGGCGCCGGAGAAGGTGATGTCGATGAGGTCCGCATCGCGCAGGTCGGCGTTGAACAGGAGGGCCCCGGACAGGTCGGTGCCGGTCAGCTTCGCTTGGTCGAGTATGGCATCGCTCAGCGAGGCTCCGGTCAGGTCGGCGCGGGTCAGGTCGGCTCCGGTCAGGACGGCGTAGTCCAGCATGGCGCCGGGGAACGCTGCTGCGGACAGGTCGGCGTAGGGGAGGCGGATCATGTTGAGGTCGGGGAGGAAGCCGTTGTCGTGGGCGGGGTTCCGCTGGGCGAGCGCGGTAGTGGCGGCGTACACGTCGGGCGCCTCGGTGCTGGGATCGCGTTCGATCTCGGTGAAGCCGCCGGACTCGTCGACCAAGCGGTCGGTCTCGGGTTCGGGTTCGTTGTCCGTGCGCCGTTCGGCGTGGGTGCGGATGTAGGTGTTCAGGACGTTGGCGATGGTGCGCTGGTCGCGGGGGGAGTCGGTCATGATGCGCTGGAGGGCGTAGATGCCGCCGAGGCGTACGTCGATGGTGTCGTCGCCGAGGTTGGTCACGGCGGCGGTGTACCGGTCGGTGATCTGCCCTTCCCGGGTGGCGGCCAGTTCGTCGCGGCTGAGGTCGAGCTGGTCGCGGTTGATGGCGAGTTCTTCGCGGACCTGCTCGTTGGACTGCTGGGTGTAGACCAGGGACCCGGCCGCGACGACGGCCGCGACAACGGAGGCGATCAGGGCGCCGAGGACTTCGAGCCGTCGCAGCCGGTCCGGCCGCCTGGCTGCGGCTGCGGCCTGGCGGCGGGCGCGGGCGGTGGCCGCGGAGCGGGCACGGCGGGCGGGACGGGGCAGGCGCGGTAACCGGGTCATGACTGTATTCCACCGGCCCCGGCGGTTGGCTCGCAGGAACTTTCCCAAGGCGTTGTGCGGGCAGCCTTTCAGCGGCAGCCCGACCCGGGGGACTCCCAGGCGTCCCCGGTGTTCGAACTGGAACCGATCGGCAGTGCCTAGATTCAAGCGCTGCTGATCGGATTTGCTTGAGGCTGGTTCGAACAAGCGAAGTCTTCGACCCGGTCGCTGCGGTATCCGGCCCCTGGCTGCGGCCGACTGGCGGGTCGTCGGCGAGTGGCAGGAGACCGCCCCGGAATGGGCAAGCCTTTGGACCCCTCGCCGGGCATGGTCAGCCGGCCGCTTGGGCGGCCGGTTCCACAAATGCCGACGGATCCGAGGCCCTCCTGCAGCCCGATCTTGTCGAGGGCGGTCTGCTGCTCGGCGCTGAGCCGGTCTCGCCTCGGCCTCGTGTTGCTGCGCCATACCCCTAGCCGGGCCGTTACCGTTTCCGGATCTCGCTCCGCTCCCCGGTGTCCGGTCGGTGTCAGGGGCTGCCGGCTCGTGGTCTCCCGGATGGTGGTGGCGCAGGGGCGTGGCTCTGGTTACCCGTTGGTGGGGGTGCTGGGCAGGTTGAGTGCGTTGATCTGGGTGCGGATGCGGGTGGCTTGTTGGGGGTCGTGCTCGGTCTGGATGGCGAGGGCTTCCTGCCACACGCGGTGGGCCTCGTGCGGGCGGCCGGTGTCGCGTAGGACTGCTCCGAGCTCGGTGAGGGTCTGTGCGTAGGGGTAGTCCAGGTGCAGGTCTTTTAACAGTGCGGCGGCCTGCTCCAGACATCTCACCGCGTCATCGCTGTGTGCCCGCTGGTGGTGGGTCTTGCCGATGGATATCAGCGTATTGGCATACGCTCCCGTATCTCCCGCATCATTGGAGATGGCCAGGGCTTGGTGGAGGTGGCTGAGGGCCTGGTCGAGTTCTCCTGTGCCTCGTAGGGCATCGCCCAGATGGACCAGGGTGACGGCTTCATTGCGTGGGAGGCCCAAGCCGCGTAATGCCCACATAGCCCGGCGCAGGTAGTCGGCCGCCTCCTGGTGACGTCCGAGCTCGTTGTAGATCATGCCGAGGTCGTTTAGTGAGGCGGCTTCGCCGAACGTGTGGCCGATGGTCTGTGCAAGCTCCAGGGCACGCTGTTGGGCGGCGATTGCTTGGTCGTACTCGCCGGCCCTCATAAGAGCCTCGCCCAGATGTCCGTAGGCCCAGCACTGGCCGAGGGCGTCGTCGAGGTGCTCCGCCGCGGCGACACCCAAGCGGTGGACGGTGATCAGATCGGTGATGTGGCGGTAGTTGGCGAGGTAGCAGTCGAACGCCTGGGGGAGTTGCCAGCCGGCCGTATGCTGCCCGGCGGCCGGGGCGTGCCGGATGATGGCCATGAGGTTGGCGTGCTCGGCGGTGAACCACCGGCGGGCGTGATCGCGGTCGCTGAAGGCCACCGGCCGGCAGCCAGCAGCTCCCGTCTCCTACACCCACCTCCCAGCCCCCGCGACCGGCAGCAAACTCCTATGCCGCCCTTCGCCTGACAAAAAAGACAAGCAGCCCTCTCAACATC
>NZ_LN929820.1 GCF_001493375.1 Streptomyces specialis | reverse complement strand
TCCGGGCCGGGGGCCAGGACGAGGTGGGCGTTGGCGCCGCCGAAGCCGAAGGAGTTGACGCCGGCGAGGGGGCGTTCCAGGTCCGGCAGGTCTTCGTGGCGGACGACGGGCCGCACGCCCAGGCCCTCGAAGTCGATGGATTCGCTGAGGGGTTCGGCGTGCGGGGTGGCGGGGATGCGGCGGTGGCGGAGCACGAGCAGGGCTTTGAAGAGTCCGGGCATGCCGGCCGCGGCCTCCAGGTGGCCGAGGTTGCCCTTGACGGAGCCGATGGGCAGCGGCCCGGTGGTGCGGCGCAGGCCGAGGGCGCGGCCCAGGGCGGCGCATTCGGCCGGGTCGCCGACGGGGGTGCCGGTGCCGTGCGCCTCGACGTAGCCCAGGTCGTCCGGGGAGATTCCGGCCCTGTCGTACACGCCGCGCAGCAGCGCCTCCTGGGCGGCGGCGCTGGGGAGGACCAGGCCGGGAGTGCGGCCGTCGGTGTTGGTGCCGCCGGCCAGGATCACGGCGTGGACGCGGTCGCCGTCGGCCAGGGCGTCGGGGAGCCGCTTGAGGAGCACGACGCCGGCGCCTTCGGAGCGGACGAAGCCGTCGGCGTGTTCGGAGAACGGGTGGCAGTGGCCGGTGCGCGACAGCATGCCGGCCGCGGAGAAGCCGACGTACGGCAGGGGGCTGATGATGACGTTCACGCCGCCGGCCAGCGCGGTCCGGGCGTGGCCCGCGCGGAGTTGTTCGCACGCCTGGTGCACGGCGGTCAGCGCGGAGGAGCAGGCGGTGTCGACGGTGAAGCTGGGTCCGTGCCAGTCGAAGGCGTGGGAGACGCGGTTGGCGGCGTTGCACAGCGCGAGGCCGGGCAGCGTGTGCGGGCTGCTGTGCGGTTCGAGGGCCTGGAGGTCGCCGTAGTCGCGGCTGCTGGCGCCGATCAGGACGGCGGTGTCGGAGCCGGCGAGGGTGTCGCGGGAGGCCCCGGCGTCGTCGACGGCCTCGGCCGCCAGCTCCAGCAGGAGCCGCTGCTGCGGGTCCATCGCGGACGCCTCGCGGGGTGAGACGCGGCTGAAGTAGTGGGTGTCGAAGCCGGTGACGTCGGCGAGGAATCCGCCGGCGGCGGTGCAGGAGCGGTCGGTTCTGCGGTGCTGGGCGTCGACGAGCCGGTCGGCGGGGAAGCGGTCGGCGGGGACTTCGGTGATCACGTCGCGGCCGAGTTCCAGGACGCCCCAGAGGTCGTCGAGGGTGTCGATTCCTCCGGGCAGGCGGCAGGCGGCTCCGACGACGGCGATCGGTTCGGTCACCGATGAGGGGCGTGAGGCTGGCATGGCTGACCCTTCGCGGTCCGGGCCCGTGCCGCTCCGGCAGGACCTGATGGCGTGTCACCGCCGAGTCTGACATATAGGGCATATCGACTTGGGGTGTGGCGTGAGGAATCCGCGAACGGGTCACGAACACGCGGGTGGTCCGGGCGGGATCCGGTACGGGCCGGACCGCGGGACGTCAACGCGTCAGGAGAGCACGGCGGATTCCGTGACGGGACCGGCGGCCGGGTCCGGGGAGCCGGGCGCGCCGGAGCCGGAGCCGAGGGCGTCGGCGAGGTAACGGGTGTCCAGGGGCGCGGGGTCGGGCAGTTCCGGCACGGCGGCGAGCAGCCCGGTGCGCGCGTAGGTCCGCGTCTGCCTGCCGTACGCCAGAGAGCCCGGCATCTGCGCGGCGACGATCCTCTCGATCGGCCCGGGGTCCGGGATCGTGTCCGCCGGGATGATCCGCACGCCGGGGAACCTCAGCTCGATCGCGTCGAACAGCGGGCGGGCGGGCGTGTTGACGGGGTGCACCACGTGCACGGTCCGCAGGCCGGTCCCGGCGCCCCGGCGTTCCACCAGCCGCAGGGCGGCCTCGACCGCGTACTCGACCTGCACCGCGTTGTTCTCGGCGGTGGGACGCACCGGCACCCGGACCTGCCCGGCCGGCCCGGTGACGGCCGCGTGCAACTGCCCGACGATGCGGCCGAGTGTGCCGAGGGGATGCTGCGGGGCCCAGTCCGGGAGGGGCCGGTCCGTCAGCAGGATGCTGGGCCGCAGCACGGTCACCTGCCGGCCGGGGCGGGCCGCCGCCCACTCCCGCACGTCCACCTCCGCCTCGAACTTGCTGCGCTCGTAGGGGGTTTCGAAGCCGTGGGTGCCGGCGAGCGCGTCCTCCGGGACGCCCCCGCCGCGCCGGCGCCCGGCGACGAAGGCCGTGCTGACGTGGATCAACGGACAGTCCGTCCGGGCCGCTTCGGCCAGGCTCAGCACGCTTCGGGTGCCGACGACGTTGACCGTGCGGAGCCGCTCGATGCCGGCGGTCAGGGAGGTGTCGGCGCCGCAGTGCCAGATCGCCTCCACGTGCCGGGCGAGGCGGCTGTACTCGGCGGGCGCCAGACCGAGCCAGGGCCGGGTCAGGTCGCCGGACAGGCAGTGCAGCCGGTCCGCGGCACCGGCCGGGAGGGGGCCGCCCTCCTCCAGCAGCAGCAGACGCGTGAGCCGCTCGCGCAGCAGGGACGCCGGCCCGCGGCCGAGCACAGCGACCTCGCGCCGCCGGTGGACGAGGAGGCGATGCAGCAGACGGGAACCGAGGAAACCGGTGGCACCGGTGAGCAAAACAGGCATATCGCCACCATGCCACCCGGCTGGGCGGTCGCCGGGCTTTCACCGCCGGGGCAGCGCGTCACCGCGTTCCGGCGCGGTGGGGTCAGCCGGCCGGCGGCACGTCGGGGCGCCAGGTGACCTCGCCGGGCAGCACGTGGGCCGCCGGGGACAGTTCGTAGTGGTCCGGGTCGCGCAGCGGCTCCTGGCCGTCGTCCAGGAGCCAGCCGACGCCCTGGTACGCGTACAGGTCGACCCGGGGAACGGCGCAGTCGGCCGGGTCGGTGACCAGGGTCCGGCCGGCCGCGACCGTGACGGCGCGGGGCTCGGCGGCCCCCGGGCAGGGGTGGAACGCGTCGGCCCGCACGTAGGCGAGGTGGACGGTGACGGTCAGCGGGGACGGGCCCTCGTTGACGAGTTCGAGCGCGAAGGAGACGGCTTCCTCGTCGACCCGGGCGCACACCCGCCAGGTGAGCGTCCCCGAGTCCCGGGCGGGGATGCCGCAGCGGCTGTCGCCGCCGAGGGGGCCCGCCCCGGGGCTCGCCGCCTCCTCGGCGCCGGGTGTGTCCCTGTCTCCTGTACACATCTGACGCTGCCTACGGAGCGGATAGCGTAGTGCTCGCGTGTCGGCGCCACCTCTAAAAACAGTGACAGAGCGGG
>NZ_LN929819.1 GCF_001493375.1 Streptomyces specialis | reverse complement strand
TACGAGGGAAAAAAACAATAGCGCCAAGCAACAGCAGGACTCCGAGCTTATGCGTCAGAGGCGTCAGATAGGTAAAAGGGACAGGTCTCCCACGACGGCGCGGGCCCCACCCGCGCCTGACCGGCAGCGGGCCCGGCCCTGTGGTGCGGGCACCATGACCTTATGGCGCTGAAGAAGACGACCGTCATGGTCGATGAGGAAGACCTCGCCCTGATCAAGGAGGCCGCGGCCCGGGAGGGCCGACCGGTGTCGGGGTACTTCCGGGAGGCGTTCCATCTCGTGGCCCTGCGTGCCCTGCGCTGGGACGACGACTGGGACATCCCTCGTCTCGACTTCGGCCGCCCGGTCACCGCCGAGGAGATCCACCGGGCCGTCGCGGACGGCGTGACGGATCACGAGCGATCGTCATCGGCGACACCCCGGGCCTCGTCGCGGCCCTCAACACCTCGGATCCCCAGCACGAGGCCGCCCGCACCGCGATGCGCCACGCCGCACGCGTGACCATCCCTGCTCTGTCCCCCGGCACTCTCCGCAAGGGGCGCGAGGTGCGGGACCGTTACGCGGCACTGCGACTCGACCTGACGGACGCGGTGAACGTCGTTCTGGCCGAGGAGTACGACACGGAGACGGTTCTGACGTTGGACCGCCGCGACCTCCGGGCCATCACTCCGCTCACCGGCGGCCACGCGTTCCGGCTCCTCCCGGACGACCCGTGGGCGACCGCGCCGTGTCCGGCGGTCCGGTCCCGGGTGGGCTGATCGGCTGACGGGGGGCGGGAACGTGACGGAAGGCGTGCGTACTCCGCGGGTGTGTCATCGGGCATCTGATACGACGGTCGGAGCCCCCACCACGATCCCGAGGAGTGCGCGCGTGCCCGCCTATCACCGTCGTGACGATCTCACCGAAGAGCAGTCGGAGGTCCTGGAGCAGGCCGCGTCCCACGTCATCGGCGCGCGGAAGGAGGCCGCGGCGATGCTGGAGGAGGCCGGGGTCGATCCGGCGGCCGACCTGGAGTGGTTCGGCAACCCCTGCGGGGAGTGCGCCTGTTCGGACTTCTCCGGCTTCGGCGAGAGCTGCGAGACCCTGGTCTTCGGCCCCGGAGGAAGCCCGGACCACATGGAGCCCTGCGGGCATCAGCCGTCGCAGCACCTGCCGACCTGACCCGCCGGGGACGGCCGGGCGGCCTCTCAGCGGCCCAGCAGGGTCACGCCGAGGGCGACCTGGCCCGGTTCCAGGGCGGTCTTGCCGTCCTCGATGTCCCACAACGCGTTCTGCAGGATGCGGCCGAGTGTCCAGCCGGCCGCCCGCTCCCGGTCCAGGCCGAGCACCTCGGTCATGAGGTCGAAGCGGCGCAGCAGCGTACGGGTCACGTCGCCGGTCGCCACCACCCGGTCCCAGCGGCTGTTCAGCGCCGGCCACAGGTCGAACCCGGGGTCCCCGGCCAGCGGTTCGGGGTCGATCGCCAGCCACGGCTCCCGCTCCCCGGCCAGGACGTTGTCGTCGTGCAGGTCCCAGTGCAGCAGGCGGTCGCCTGGCTCGCCGACCAGCTCCGCGACGGCGGACGCGCAGGACCGCACCAGCCGCCGCTCGGCCGGGTCGCGCAACGCCCCCACGGCGCCCGGGGCTTGGTCGAGCATGGCGGTGGCGATGTCCGCCAGGCGCCGCACGCCCTCGGGCGCGGGCCCCGCGACCAGCCGCGCCAGCAGCTCGGCGAGAATCCGCAGGGCGGCCGTGTCGTCGGCCAGCGAGGACAACGGCCGGGCCGCGTCCAGCCGTTCCAGCAGCATGGTGCCGGTGTCCGGATCATGGTCGAGCAGCCGCACCACGCCGTCGCCGTTCCACACCCGCAGCCCGAGCGCGGCGTCGGCGTTGTCCTCGCTGGGCCGCTGGAGCTTCAGCACCGCGGGTGTGCCGTCCGCGCGGGTCACCGGCAGCACCAGCGACGCCATGCCGTGCCCCGCTGCGCCGTCCGGCCGCAGCGCCCAGCGGTCCAGGAACTCCGCGGCGAGCGCGGGCAGTCCGGCGATCCACGCACGACCGGCCGGGTTGTTCGCGCCGTACGACGCGGCGAACGCGTCGGGGACTTCGAGGGGCGATGCGCCCATGTCGGCTCTCTCCTCAGTGCGATCGGGTTCCCCGTTCGGTCCCCGGGTCATCCGCCCGTCCGGGCAGGCGGTTCCGCGCCGGCCGGGAGGCTTCCCAGGATGAACTCCCCGACGCCGCACTCCACCACAGGATCGCGGCCGGTGGCGCGGGCGAACGCGGCGGCGTCGCCCGCGCCGACCGCGCAGCCCGCCAGGCCCATGGCGGTGGCCACGAGGTACATGGTCTGGTAGAGCGCGCCGACATGCTTGAGGACGAGCGCGTAGCCCATCGCCTCGTACTTCCACAGCACCCGGTCCATCCGGGCGGACAGCACCAGCAGCACCTGCGCAGGCGGACCGGCCGCAGAGGTGCGGCCCGCGACGCGCAGCAGCCGCCGCACCGCCGGGTCGCCGTCGCCGGCGACGAGCCGGAGCCGGTGGCCGTGGGAGTCGTAGTGGTACATGCCCGGGTCCAGACCGGCCACCTGGCTGACCACCGGATAGACCTCCAGCTCGTACAGCGCCCCTCCGGACGGGTAGGGGCGGCTGGCCTGCTGCACGCCGTCCACCGCCCACCCCCGCCGGGTCCGGGCGCACCGATGGAGGAACGCGCCCAACTGCCGGGCGGTCAGCGGACGGTCCTCGTCGTGGGCGCGCACCGAACGGCGGTCCTCCAGCACGGCGGTGAGCGGCGGATCGGCGCGGCGCAGCGCGTCGAGGTCCGGCCGGTGCAGGGCGATCGCCGGGCCGGGGTACGGGTCAGGCCGGACCGGCGGCGGGTCGGAAGGACCCCGGGCGCGGAACGTGGCGCCGAAGCCGTCCCGGCCGCGATCGCCCAGCCTGCTGCGGTCGTGGAACCACAGCTCGTGCGGGCTCCACTGCCGTGACCGCGCTTCCGGGGCGTCGGCGTCCCCGCCGCGCGGGACGGCCAGCGCGGCCCGGCGCAGGTCGCGCGGCAGGCGCCCGAGGACCGGGGCGGGCAGGGCGGGCGCGGCAACACGCGGGCCCGCGCCCGCCAGGCCCGCCAGCGCCGCCGCCACCGCCGGGTCGTGGATCCGGATCTCGCACCAGGCGTGCGGGGACTCCAGCACCATGCCGTGCCCGTCCGCGCGCAGCACCGCGAACCGGGACAGCGTCAGCTCGCGCGCGTCGGCCGGCGGGACCGGCGGCGGCGAGCGCAGCGGCCGGATCGTGTACAGGGCGCGGTCGCCGTCCGTCACCGTGATGTCCAGCCAGCCCCCGTCACGCAGCCGGGCCAGCAGCGGTCCGGTGTCGTGACCTGTCACGGC
>NZ_LN929818.1 GCF_001493375.1 Streptomyces specialis | reverse complement strand
GTCCGGGGCTGGGGCCGGAGGTTTGGGCGGAGGGCCGGGTCCGGGGAGCTGGGGCCGGGTCCGGGTGGCCTCAGCTCTCGTACTCCTCCACCTCGCGGGCCGGGCGGAGCGTCGCCTCGTCCGGGTTCCCGCCGAACTCGCTGCGCGCACGGCGCTGCCGGAGCAGGTCCCAGCACTGGTCGAGGCTGACCTCGACCTCTCTCAGCCGGGCCCGTTCCTCGTCCTTGAGTCCCTGGCCCACGGACCGTTCGCGCAGGGCGCGCTCCTCGGTCGCGAGCGCGTCGACACGGGCAAAGATGTCCTTGTCGTCCATTACGCCAGGTTAATCCCGGCCCCCGGCGGCTGCCATTCGGTCCTGCCGCCCGGCTTCCGGTCATGCGGTGGTTCTGCGATGATCCTGCGCGCGGGCGGCGATCCGGGGCGTTCCCCTCGTCGGTCCGAGTGGGGGCGTGCGGCGCGGCGGCGTGTTCGCGGAGGGCGCGCATTCCCGGCGGGCGCGTCAACCATGCGCCGCTGCGGTTCATTCGATCGAGGCGTGAAAGGTGCTGCTGGAACGATTCTGTGAAGCGCTAACCGGACACGTTGACTTCCGGTCGCGACGCGGAGTCGCCCCCACCCGGGCGCGCACCCCTGGCGTGCGGAGGAGGCCGGGCCCCGCATCCTGCGATTTCGCGTTTGTATGCCGGTCA
Organism: Streptomyces specialis; assembly: GCF_001493375.1. GTDB lineage: Bacteria > Actinomycetota > Actinomycetes > Streptomycetales > Streptomycetaceae > Streptomyces > Streptomyces specialis. The sequence goes on along the minus strand of NZ_LN929818.1, from coordinate 2,757 downwards.
TAAACCTGACGAAGCAGCTTGTCTGAAAAGCGGCAACGGCTGCTGTCCGTGTCTCCCTGATTGCGTTGTGATACGTCATGGCGCGGGTCGAGGGGCAATCCGCGCCGGCTACGTCCTGGCAGGGCCGCCATCAGGTCGTCGAAGGAGTCGTAGGGAGACCTCCCTGCGGGCCACCCGCGGAGAGCGCACGTCGAGAGGCAGAACATGACCATGGACGCGCCGACGACCACTGATCCGGCGCGCCGGGAGGATTCTCAGCTCCCGGCCCTCCACCTTCCGGGCCACCAGCCCGCGCGGGAGTCCTGTCCCGGCGGCGCCCGCCGGCGCGGGTCGTCGCCCGGGGGCGGCCATACCGTCTGACCCCGAGCGTTCCGGCTGTGCCAGCCGCACGCGGATCGTTCCGTTCCCCGGACACGTCCGCACCCTTCCGTACACGCCCGCACGCACCTGACTCGCATCTTCCGCAACCGTGCCCGTGCCCGTCGAGGCTCTGCCCGGCGAGGCCACGCCGCCGCCGATCCCGCCGTGCCGTCCTCTCCCGACCGATCACCTGAGCGCCTTACGCGCTTCCCCCACATCACTTGACGGTTATCCGATGGGCTGTTGGAGCATCCACATGAGCGAAAACGCGATCGCCGTCGTCGGCTCGGCCCATGGCCGTCCCGAAGTCGCGGGCCTCGACGCCGAGTTCTTCGGGCTCCCGGCGGACGGCACGGTCCCGCCCGACCCGCGCCAGGACGTGTTGCTCGAACTGCTGTGGCGGGCCGTGGAGGACGCCGGTTTCGTGCCCGACACCGCCCGGGGGCTCCGCGTGGGCGTCTACCTCGACGCGCTGGATTCCGCACGCCGCGCCGCCGTTCTCGCCCTTCTCCCGCCTGGTTCCACCGTCGACGGCGACCACCCCTCGCGCCGTGAGGCCCTCGACGCCGCCTGTCGCGCACTGCGCGGCGGCGAGGTCGCGCTCGCGCTCGTCGGGGGCGCCTCGGGCGAGGAGGGGTCCGCCGCCGTGGTCCTGCTGAAGCCGTTGCGGCGGGCCGTCGCGGACGGGGACGTGGTGCGGTCCGTGCTGACCGGCGAACTCGCGGACGACGCGGGGGTGTTCACGCCGGAAGCGGGGGCGATGCCGGAGCCGGGGCCGCTGGACGACGTGCTCACGCCGTGCGCGGCGGGTGAGCCGTTCGCCGTGCACGGGCCGGACGGTCCGGACGGGGACGGGGACGGGGACGGGAACGGGGGCGGGGCCGCGTTGCCGTGGATCGTCACCGCTCGGACGCCCGATGCCCTGCGCGCCCAGGCACGGCGGCTCCACGACCATGTCACCGCCCAACCGGCCGTCTCCGCCGCCGACATCGGTTTCTCCCTCGCCACCACCCGCACCCGCTTCCCGCACCGCGCCGTCGTCGTCGGCACCGACCGGGACGAGCTGCTGGCCGGGCTCGACGCCGCCGCGCACGGCGGCTTCGCCCCCCAGCTCGTGCGCGGCGCGCGGACCCCGGCCGGTTCCGGTGTGGTGCTCGTCTTCTCCGGCGCCGGTGGCCAGTGGCCCGGCATGGGGGCCGGACTCCTCGACTCCTCCCGGGTGTTCCGGGGCCTGATCGAGGAATGCGAGTACGCTCTCTCGCCGTTCGTCGAGTGGTCCCTCACCGACGTCCTGCGCGGTACCCCCGGCGCGCCGCCCCTGACGACGGAAGACATCGTGCAGCCCGCCCTGTTCGGCCTCCAGGTGGCCCTTGCCGGAACGCTCCGCGCGCACGGCCTGTCGCCCGCCGCCGTCGCCGGGCACAGCGGCGGCGAGATCGCCGCCGCCCATGTGGCCGGCGCCCTCACCCTCCCCGACGCGGCGCGCGTCGTGGCCCGTTGGAGCCAGGCTCAGGCCACGCTCGCCGGCCAGGGCGCCATGGTCACCGTCGCCGCCTCCGCCCACGAGGTGCAGGCCCGGCTCGGTCACCGGCACGAGCGACTCGCCGTCGCCGTCGTCAACGGGCCCGCGTCCGTGATCGTTTCGGGTGACGCGGACGCGGCCGACGCCTTCGTCACCGAGTTGCGGGCCGATGGGTTCCGCGCACGCCGCATCGCCGTCTCCCTCGCCGCGCACTCCCCGCACATCGCCCGCATCCGCGACCGTCTGCTGACCGACCTCGCGCCCGTCCGGCCGGTGAGCGCCCGCATCCCCCTCTACAGCTCCGCGACGGGCGGCCCGATCGACGGCTCGGAACTCGACGCGGGCCGCTGGTACCGCACGCTCCGTGACCCGGTGCTGTTCGAACGGCTCACCGCCGCCCTGCTGGCGGCCGGGCACGGCACGTTGATCGAGGTCGGACCCCACCCCGTGCTGAGCGCCGCCATGCGGGACACCGCGACGGCCACCGGGCACGCGGCGCACACGATCGGCACCCTGCGGCGTGGCCAGGACGGCCGGGAGCGGCTGCTCACCGTGCTCGCCGAGGCCCACGTGCTCGGCGCCGATGTCGACTGGGGCCGGGTGTTCACCGGGACCGGCGCCCGGCGGGTGCCGCTGCCCGATTACGCCTTCCAGCGCCGCCGGGCGGACGCGGCCGTCGAACTCACCTTCCGGGACCATCTGGTGGCGCTGCCGGAAACCGAACGGGAGGCTGCCGCCGCCGCGTTGGTCATCGACCTGACCAACGACCTGACCAACGACCTGACCAACGACCTGACCAACGGCCCGCCCGCCCCGCCGGCCACCCGCAGCGCCCACACCCCGCTTAGCCCCCCGCACGCCACGGCCACCCACCC
>NZ_LN929817.1 GCF_001493375.1 Streptomyces specialis | reverse complement strand
TGAGTATTACTCGAGGCAGCGCGAACAGAGGTCTCCACTCTCCTCTTCGTCGGCAGCGTCAGGTGTGAATAAGAGACAGCGCCCGCCCCCGGGTGCCTCATGGACGGGTGACGAAGCAACCCGCCCACATCGTCGTGGCCGGCGGCGGCTATGTCGGGCTCTACACCGCACTCCGCCTCCAGCGCGGACTCAGGCGCGAGCTCAAGCGCGGCGACGTCCGGATCACCGTCATCAGCCCCGAGCCGTACATGACCTACCAGCCCTTCCTCCCCGAGGCCGCCGCCGGGTCCATCTCCCCCCGGCACGTCGTCGTCCCGCTCCGGCGCGTGCTCTCCCGCTGCCGCTTCCTCCCCGGCGAGATCACCGCCGTCGACCCGGCCCGGCGGACCGTCTCCGTACGGACGGTGGCCACCGAGGAGACCGACGGCGAACCCCTCCGGGTCGAGTACGACGAACTGGTGCTGGCCCCCGGTTCCATCTCGCGAACGCTTCCCGTGCCGGGCCTCGCCGAGCACGGCATCGGCTTCAAGACCGTCGAAGAGGCCATCGGCCTGCGCAACCACGTCCTCGAACAGCTCGACATCGCCTCGTCGACCCGCGACTCCGCCGTCCGCGACGCCGCCCTCACCTTCGTCTTCGTCGGCGGCGGCTACGCGGGCGTCGAGGCCCTCGCCGAACTGGAGGACATGGGACGTTACGCGTGCCGTTACTACCACAACATCCGTCCGGAGGAGCAGAAGTGGATCCTGGTCGAGGCAACCAACCGGATCCTGCCCGAAGTGGGTGAGCGCATGGGTGCGTACGCGTTGCGCGAGCTGCGCGCGCGCAACATCGACGTGCGCCTGGGCACCCGGCTCGAATCCTGCGCGGACCGCACCGCCGTCCTCAGCGACGGCTCCCGCCACCCCGCCCGCACCCTCGTCTGGACGGCCGGCGTCAAGCCCCACCCCGTCCTCGCCTCCTGCGGCGTCCCCCTCGACGACCGGGGCCGGGTCCGCTGCACCGCCGCCCTCCGCGTCCAGGACGCCGACCACATATGGTCCGCCGGCGACGCCGCGGCCGTCCCCGACCTGACAGCCCCCACACCCGGGGCCCTCTGCGCCCCCAACGCCCAGCACGCCGTCCGCCAGGCCCGCCGCCTCGCCGACAACATCGTCGCCACGCTCCGCGGCAAGCCCCTCACCGACTACCGGCACCGCAACGCCGGATCCGTCGCGTCCCTCGGCCTCCACAAGGGCGTCGCCCGCGTCTACGGACGCCGTCTGAAGGGGTACCCCGCGTGGCTGGTCCACCGCGTCTACCACCTCAGCCGGGTCCCCACCGTGAACCGCAAGGCGCGGGTCCTGGCCGAATGGACCCTTGCGGGATTGTTCAAACGTGAGATCGTCTCTCTCGGCTCCCTGGAACACCCCCGGGCCGAGTTCGAGCTGGCCGCCGGGACCGGGCGCCACCCGGAGGGCCCCTGACGCGACCGGACGTGTGACCATGGGCAGACTGCCGTCCGTCACATAGTTGAAAAGACAAAGACCACGACGACGCCGAACGCACCACGACGCGGACGCGACACGAATCGGATCGGAACGCTGTGAATTTGACGCGCTGGGTTATCCGGCTGCCCGGGACACAGCGGCGCAACGCCGCCACCGCCGAGCCAGGCGCTTCCCAGCCCGGCCGCGGCCCAGGAGACGAGCCCGGCGGCGTGCCGGCGGCCCGCAGTGAGCACCGCGACCCCGCATCCCACGGACCGAAGAACGGACCGAAGAGCGGCCCGGGCGGCGCACAGACCGGCGGACCGGGCATCGACGCCCTCGCCCTCCACGACCTGCTCGGCCAGGTCCCCACCCCCGTCGCCGTCGTCCGCGGCCCCGACCACCGCGTCGCCTACGTCAACGGCGCCTACGCCGCCCTCTTCGGCACCCGCGTCCCCGGCCGCCCCGCCCGCGACTGCCTGACCGAGCTGGTCGACATCGGCCTGCTGCCGCTCCTCGACCAGGTCCAGCGCAGCGGCACCCCGCGCACCCTGAAGACCCGCAGCGTCCCCGGCGACACGCGCGACACCTACTTCACCTTCACCTGCACCCCGGTCCGCGTCGCCGCCACCGCCGACGACCCTGCCCAGCGCGGCGTCCTCGTCCTCGCCACCGACGTCACCGACCAGGTCGTCGCGGCCGAACGGCTCCGCGAGAGCGAGAGCCAGCAGCGCGCCGCCGCCGTCACCCTCCAGCGCAGCCTCCTGCCGCAGCGCCTCGAACAGCCCGACGACCTCCGCGTCGCCGCGACCTACCAGCCCGGCGGGATCGACGCCGCGGTCGGCGGCGACTGGTACGACGTGATCACCCTCGGCGCCGGACGCACCGCCGTCGTCATCGGCGACGTCATGGGACGCGGGGTCCGCGCCGCGGCCGTCATGGGCCAGCTCCGCACCGCCGTCCGCGCCTACGCGCGTCTCGACCTCCCGCCGCACGAGGTGCTCCAGCTCCTCGACGGCCTCGCCGCCGAGATCGACGCCAGCCAGATCGCCACCTGTGTGTACGCGGTCTACGACCCGAACGAGGGCACGCTCACCTACGCCTCGGCCGGCCACCTGCCGCTCTTCATCCGCGAACCGGACGCGACCGTCCGCCGTGTGTCCGACCCCACAGGACCGCCCCTGGGCACCGGCGGCTGGCTCCACACCTCGGGCGCGGTCCCCTTCGGACCCGGGTCCAGCGTCGTCCTCTACACGGACGGCCTGGTCGAGCGCCGGGACGCCGACATCGACGAGGGCATCGACAAGCTGGAACGGGCCCTGGCCGGCGCGGGCGACAGCCCGCAGATCGTCTGCGACCGCCTGCTGCGCGCCCTCGCCATCAGCGAGGACCACGACGACGACGTGGCGATCCTGGTCCTGGCCTGCCCCGAACGCCACGGCGAGGAGGCCGACCTCTTCCGCGGCGCGGCACTCGACCTCCTCGGCGGCATCGAAGCCGCCCCCCGCGCCCGGGCGTTCGCCGACGGAGTGCTGGCGAGCTGGCGGTTCCCCGAGGAGTTGCGGGAGCTGGGCGTGCTGGCGGCGAGCGAGTTGGTCGCCAACTCCCTGAAGCACGGCCGCGCCCCCATGGGCCTGCGCCTGCGCCGGACCGATCGCCGGCTGATCGTCGAAGTGACGGACGGGGACGAGCACTTGCCCCGCCGCCAGCAGGCGGAACCGGCCGACGAGACGGGCCGCGGCATCGCCGTCGTGGCCACGATCGCGGCCGAGTGGGGCGCCCGCCGCCTGCCCGAAGGCGGCAAGGCGGTGTGGGCGGAGTTCGCCCTCCCCGGCTCAAGTTGACGACGCCCGGACCGGCGCGTAACGTTGCCCGAGCGCTCAGGCAGTATGGAGCGCGTCCGCCACCGAGTGTGGCACCCACTATGAACGAAGCTTCTGCCCGTGAGGGTCTATTTCCGCTTGCCGGGAATGGGGTTCGCGGGGCCGGATTTGGAATTCGGCGGGGATTGCCTCTAAAGTAGTGG
>NZ_LN929816.1 GCF_001493375.1 Streptomyces specialis | reverse complement strand
GGGTGAGGGGGACATCGGGGAGCAGGGCCTCGGGGTCGGGCCCCTTGTCGTCCTTGTCCAGGGAGGTGGTGGGGGTGGTCATCAGTTGGCTCCCGAGAAGTCGCGGCGGCGGTTGATCACCGCGCGGGCCGCCATGTTGATGACGAGCGTGACGGTGAAGAGGACGAGGCCGGAGGCGATCAGGACGTTGATGTCGATCCCGGAGGACTCCGGGAACTTCAGCGCGACGTTGGCCGCGATCGTCGACGGGTTGTCGCTGCTGATGAGGTTGAACGACACCGTGTCCGGCGACGGGGAGAGCACGATCGCGACGGCCATGGTCTCGCCGAGCGCGCGGCCGAGCCCGAGCATCGCGCCGCCGATGATGCTGGAGCGGCCGAACGGCAGCACGGCCATCCGGATCATCTCCCACCGGGTCGCCCCCAGCGCCAGCGACGCCTCTTCGTGCAGCCGGGGCGTCTGGAGGAACGCCTCACGGATGACGGCCGTCGTGATGGGCAGGATCATCACCGCGAGGACGATGGAGACCACCAGCATGGTGCGGCCGGTCGCCGAGGCCGGGCCCTCGAAGAGCGGGATGAAGCCGAGGTTGTCGGCCAGCCACTCGGTCGGCCCGACCGTCGCGGGGGCCAGCTCGAAGAAGCCCCACAGGCCGAAGATGATGCTGGGCACGGCGGCCAGCAGGTCGATGACGTACCCCAGCGTCGACGCGAGTCTGCGCGGCGCGTAGTGCGTGATGAACAGGGCGATCGACACGGCCAGCGGCGCGGCGATGATCAGCGCGAAGAAGGCCGCGATCAGGGTGCCGAACAGCAGCGGCCAGATGTAGAGGATCACCCCCTCGTCGTTCGGCAGCCGCTCGTTGTCCGCCCAGAGGGCGGGCCACGCCTCGGTCACGAGGAACGCCGCGACGCCGGCCAGGGTGACGAGGATCAGCACGCCCGCCCCGGTCGAGGCGCCGGAGAAGAGCCGGTCCCCCAGACGCTGCGGCGCTTTTTGGGTGGGCGTCTTCTCGGTGGTGGGAGGCACTCTCTCTCCCTTTCTGAAGACTTCTGAAGACTTCTCGGAACTTCGGGGAACTACTGGGGACTTCGAGAACTGCGGGGAACTGCTGGGGACTTCGGGAACTACGGGGGATCTCCGCGCGCTGCCGTGGCCCCGTCGTGGTCGCTCCGAGTGGCCGTCAGTTCCTGATGGGTGATCAGATTCCTCAACGGGCGTGGAGCGAGGCCCTGATGCCCCGAAGTCCGGGCGGCCACCCTGTGGTGGGCCGCCCGGACCTTGGGTACCGGGGAGGCGGGGATCAGCCGGCGGAGATGGCGTCCACCGCGGTCTGGAACTCGGCGGTCAGCTCGGCCGGCAGCGGCGCGGAACCGGCGGCCTCGGCCGCGGCCTGCTGGCCCTCGTCGCTGATGATGTAGGAGAAGTACTCACGCACCAGGTTGGCGGTGTTCTCGTCGTCGTAGGTCGCGCAGGCGATGCCGTAGGAGACCAGGACGATCGGGTAGGTGCCGGCCTCGGTGGTGTCGCGGGCCAGGTCGTAGGCGAAGTCGTACTCGCCCCGGCCCTCGACGCGCTCGGAGACGGCGAGGACGGCGGCGGCGGCCTCGGGCGAGTACGGCACGAACTCCTCGCCGACACCGACGGCCACGGTGCCGAGGTCGCCGGCCTGGCTGGCGTCGGCGTAGCCGATGGTGCCGTCGCCGCCGGAGACGGCCTGGACCACACCGGAGGTGCCCTGCGCGGCCTCGCCACCGGAGACCGGCCACTCACCGCTGACCTCGTGCGTCCAGTCCTCGGGGGCGGCGGCGGCCAGGTAGGAGACGAAGTTCTCGGTGGTGCCGGACTCGTCGGAGCGGTTCACCGGGGTGATCGACGTGTCGGGCAGGTCGACGCCGGGGTTGTCGGCGGCGATGGCCTCGTCGTTCCAGGTGGTGATCTCCTGGTTGAAGATCTGGGCGATCGTGGAGGCGCTCAGGTTGAGCGTGTCGATGCCGTCCAGGTTGAAGATGACGGCGATCGGGGAGACGTAGACCGGCACCTCGACCAGCTCGCCGCAGCGCTCGATCGCCTCGGCCAGCTCGCCCTCCTCGTCCGAGAGGTAGGCGTCGGTGCCGCCGAAGGCGGTGCCGCCCGCGACGAACTGCTCACGGCCACCGCCGGAGCCGACCGGGTCGTAGTTGACGGTCACATCGGGGTTGGCCGACTGGAACCCGGCCTGCCACGCGCCCTGCGCGGCCTCCTGCGAGCTGGCGCCCGCGCCCGAGATCGTGCCCGACAGGTCCGACCCGGAGGTGCCGTTGCCGCCGTCGCCGCCCTCTTCCTCGTTGTCGCTGCTGCAGGCCGTGACCAGGGCCAGGGCGGACACCGCGGCTATCGCGGCGGTCTTGGCGCGCCAGTTGCGCATGGCCGTTGCTCCTTGACTCAAGCCCAGCCGCACCGGCCGGGTGGAGATGACTTGAATGTGTCGAGGAGAACGTAGGAGCGTCCAGCGAAGCAGTGGGGGCCGGAAGGTGAACAGAAAGATAGGTTCGGCGGAACCGGCAGTTTCACAAACGGTGCTGGAATCGTTAAGAAAAGAACACCCGGGAAGAGACCCGTGGGCGCCCGGGAAAGCCGCGCGGCCCGGTGGGCGTCCACCGGGCCGCGCGCCTCTGATCAGCTACTGGGCGGTACGAGACGGTAACCCACGCCCCGCACGGTCTGGATGATCTCCGGGTGGTGCGGGTCGTCACCGAGGCGCTCGCGGAGGCGGCGAATGTGAACGGTGATGGTGTTCGACCGCCGCGCGCCCTCGCCCCACAACTCCGCGCGGATGCGGTCCCTTGTGATGACCTTCTCCGCGTGCAGCATCAAAAGGTGAAGAAGCTGGAACTCCCGCAGCGGCAGCCTGGCCGTGGACATGCCGTGCATCCGCACCTCGTACGAGCTGGGGTCCAGCGTCAGCGGCCCGCACACCAGCGGCTGGTCCCAGCCCCGGGCGCCCCGGTCGGCCAGGCTGAGCAACTGCGCGACCTCGCGCGGACGGTAGGGGCGGGCGACGCAGGCGCTGGCGCCGGCGGCGAGCGCGGGCGCGACCTGCGCGGTGTCGTCCGGGCCCACGCCGAGCACGACGGGGATGGACAACCGCCGCCGCACCAGCCGCAGCACGGTCGCGCCGTCGATCACCGGCAGGTCGGCCGAGACGAGCAGGACATCGGGCTTGCGCAGCCCCGCCTCCAGCAGCGCGGTGGCACCGTCCGCGCAATGCACCACCGACACCTGGTACTTGGCGAGCTGGGCGGACAGCCCCTGCCGGATTCTCTCGTCCGCGTCCGCGAGCAGCACGACGGGGTTGGAGCCGAGCGGTATGCGGGTCTGCGCGGGGACGATCTGGTCCCCGGCGGCGTCATCCGCGGGCTCGTCCGCGGCGGACGAACTTCTCGGTCGCGTGGTGCTCAACCAGGCGCCCATGGCGCTCTCCCTCGCTGTCGGTCTCGGCAGTAAGGCCAGTTGCCAAGGTGCGGCTCCCGGGGGGCTGGGTGTCGGTGTCCCGCAAGGACTTCACCATGTAACGAGCCGTGGGTAGCGGGTTGTGCGGCGTCCGGTGAACCCGCGATGAACAACGGCGTACCCCCGGGGTGCCCGGGCCGCCCGGTGACGGTGCGCGGAGGTGGTCGGAAGATGAACCGGAGTGCCGCGCGCGGGGGTTGACCGCCCGGCGCGCGGTGAGGCGGGGGGCGCGGGCGCGATCGTGGTCCTGTCTCCTAGTTACATCTTGTGCCGACCGCGCCGTGGGTCTTCGAGATTTCGGCTGACTCCGTGGCAGTCTAGCGATCTAGCTCAATGGCCGCCCATCTGATTCCCGCCTCAGCGTCTCTACATGCT
>NZ_LN929815.1 GCF_001493375.1 Streptomyces specialis | reverse complement strand
CGGCGCATCGCCAGGACAACACCCCGCCCCCCCCCCCCCCCGCCGGGCGCCCCCCCCCCCCTCCCCGCGCCCCCCCCCCCCCGGCCGCCGCCCCCCCCGCCCCCGCGCCCCCGCCGCCCCCCCCCCCCCCCCCCCCCCCCCCCCCCCCCCCCCCCCCGGCCCGGGCCCCGCCGCGCCGGCCGGCCCGCGCGCCGCTCCCCGCCGGGCCCGGCCGGGCCGGTCCCGGCGACCAGGCCCGCCCGCGCCAGGTCCTCCAGGACCCCTTCCACCGTCGGCCGGGACCGCCCGGTCGCGCGGGCCAGGCCCGTCAGCGACCGGTCGGCGCCCGCGTCGCGCAGCGCCCGCAGCACGACCGCCGAGTTGATCCGCCGCAGCAGGTGCGGGTTCCCCCGGCCCGAGGCCCCGGCGGCGTCGCCGCCCGTGTCGCTCACCCGCGCCGCCCTCCGGCGGCCCTCAGAGGATCGACCCGGGAACGTACGCCGCCGCCTCCGGATGCCGCTTCACCCCGTCCTCGATCCGGGCCCGCACGGCCGCCCCCTGCCCGGCCGCCGCCCCCGTGAACGACAGCCGGTCCGTCATCAGCGCGTCCAGACCCGCCCGGTCCAGCGGGATCCGCTCGTCGCCCGCGAGGCGGTCCAGCAGCTCGTTGCGCTCGGAGCCCTCCCGCATCCGCAGCGCCGACGCCACCGCGTGCTCCTTGATCGCCTCGTGCGCGGTCTCCCGCCCGACGCCCGCCCGCACGGCCGCCATCAGCACCTTCGTCGTCGCCAGGAACGGCAGGTAGCGGTCCAGCTCGCGCGCGACCACGGCGGGGAACGCGCCGAACTCGTCGAGCACGGTCAGGAACGTCTCGGTCAGCCCGTCCAGCGCGAAGAACGCGTCCGGCAGCGCCACGCGCCGCACCACGGAACAGGACACGTCGCCCTCGTTCCACTGGTCGCCCGCCAGCTCACCCGTCATCGACGCGTACCCGCGCAGCACCACGGCCAGCCCGTTCACCCGCTCGCACGAACGGGTGTTCATCTTGTGCGGCATCGCCGACGAACCGACCTGGCCCGGCTGGAAGCCCTCCGTCACCAGCTCCTGCCCGGCCATCAGCCGGATCGTCCTGGCCAGCGACGACGGCGCCGCCGCGAGCTGCACCAGGGCGGTCACCACCTCGTAGTCCAGCGACCGCGGATAGACCTGCCCCACCGACGTGAACACCTGCCCGAACCCGAGGTGCCCCGCAATCCGCTCCTCCAGCCCGGCCAGCCGCCGCTCGTCGCCGCCCAGCAGGTCGAGCATGTCCTGCGACGTGCCCACCGGGCCCTTCACCCCGCGCAGCGGATAGCGCGCCAGCAGCTCCTCCACCCGGGCCAGCGCGACCAGCAGCTCGTCGGCCGCCGTGGCGAAACGCTTCCCCAGCGTCGTCGCCTGCGCCGGAACGTTGTGCGACCGGCCCGTCATCACCAGCTCGGCATACTCACCGGCCAGCCGCCCCAGCCGCGCCAGCACCGCCACCGCGCGGTCCCGCACCAGCTCCAGGGAGAGCCGGATCTGCAACTGCTCGACGTTCTCCGTGAGGTCGCGCGACGTCATGCCCTTGTGGACCTGCTCGTGGCCCGCCAGCGCGTTGAACTCCTCGATCCTGGCCTTCACATCGTGCCGCGTGACGCGCTCGCGCTCCGCGATCGACGCCAGGTCCACCCGCTCCAGGACCCGCTCGTAGTCCGCGACCGCCTCCGGCGGCACCGCCACCCCCAGATCCGCCAGAGCCTTGAGCACCGCCAGCCACAGCCGGCGCTCCAGCACCACCTTGTACTCGGGGGACCAGAGGGTCGCCAGCTCCACGGAGGCGTAACGGCCTGCCAGAACGTTCGGAATGCGCGGCTTGTCAGTCACGCCACGGATTCTACGGGCTGTCCACCGGCGCCCAGGGCGCCAGCTCCGGCCGCTTGGGCAGCCGCCCGTCGCCCGTGGAGCGGCCCGTCAGGCGCCGCCCTATCCACGGCAGCAGGTGCTCCCGCGCGAACCGCGCGTCCGCCGCCCGCCGCGCGGACCAAGGGCCCGGCACCGCCGGCGGCAGCGGCCCGTCCCAGTCGAACTCCGGCGGATATCCCAGCCGTTGCCACACCGCCTCCGCCACCCGCCGGTGCGCCTCGCTTGTCAGGTGCAGCCGGTCCTCCGCCCACGCCCGCGGATCGGCCAGCGACCGCGCCCCGTACAGGTCCACCACCAGCGCCCCGTGCCGCCGCGCCAGCTCGTCGACGAACGCGAACAGCCGCTCCATCCGGCCCCGGTACCGCTCCAGCACCGGACCGCGCCGCCCCGGGCTGCGCATCAGCACCAGCCGCCGGCACGCCGGCGCCAGCCGTTCCACCGACTCCCGCAGCAGCCCGCAGGTCTCGTCCAGGTCGCAGCGCGGGCGCAGCACGTCGTTCATCCCGCCGACCAGCGTCACCAGATCCGCGCCCATGGCCGCCGCCACCGGCACCTGGTCCTCGGCGATCTGCCGCATCAGCTTGCCCCGCACCGCGAGGTTCGCGTAGGTGAACCCGGCGTTCCGCGCCGCGAGCCGGCCGGCCAGCAGATCCGCCCAGCCCCGGTACGTGCCGTCCGGCAGGACATCCGACATGCCCTCGGTGAACGAGTCGCCCAGAGCGACGAAACTGCGGAGACCGGGTGTGCTGTGCATGGCGCCGCCCATCGTAGACAGCCGCCCGGACCGGTCGCCGGGCGGTCCCCGGGCCCCGGTGTGAGACTGGTGCCGCTGCCCGGAGGTGAGTGACACCATGACGCAGGACACGCCCGAGACCCTCGCGGAGGAACGGCTCCTCGAAGGGCTGCTCGCGGACGTCCACGCCGCGGGACCGGCGGACCTGCCCGCCGTGGTGCGGCGCTGCGCCACCCTGCTGGGCCTGGACCACCTGGTGATCTACCTCATCGACCTCCAGCAGCGCGACCTGATCCCGCTCGGCGAGCGCGACACCGTCGTCCCCGTGGACTCCTCCATCGCCGGCTGGGCCTACCGCACCGCCGCCGTCCGCGTCGAGGAGGCGCCGACCGGTGGGCTGACGGCCTGGTTCCCGCTGGTGGACGGCGCCGAACGGCTCGGTGTCCTCGGCGCCTGGAGCCGGACGCTGGACGCCACGCGCCTCCGGCGCTGCCGGATGCCCGCCTCCGTGCTGGCGATGGTGATGACGTCCAAGCGCACGGACAGCGACAGCTTCGCCCGCGCGCCCCGGACCCGGCCGATGCGTCTGCCCGCCGAGATGCTGCGGGCGTTCCTGCCGCCGCGCACCGTGGGCGACGGTCACGTGGTGTCCACGGCGGTCCTCGAACCGGCCTACGACCTGGGCGGCGACGCGTTCGACCACTCCCTGACCCGCACCCATCTGCACGCCGCGATCTTCGACTCCATGGGCCACAACCTGGCCTCCGGCCTGACCACGGCCGTCGCCATGGCGGGCTGCCGCAACGCCCGCCGCAACGGCGCGGACCTGCCGGAGCTGGTCGAGACGATCGACCGGGCGCTCGCCGAGTGGCTGCCGGACCAGTTCTGCACCGGCGTCCTGTTGCAACTGGACCTGGTCAGCGGCGCGCTGCGCTGGTGCAACTGCGGCCACCCGACGCCGCTGCTGATCCGCGACCACCGCGTCGTCGACGGCGCCCTCGAACGCCCCAGCCAGCCCCCGATGGGGTCCCCGGCCCGGCTCGCCGCCGAAGTCGCCGACGCGGCGCGGGAGTTCCACGAGGTGACGCTGGAGCCGGGGGACCGGGTCCTGCTCTACACGGACGGCATCACCGAGGCCCGCGTCCAGGGCGGGGCGCTGCTGGAGATGGGCCGCTTCACCGACGCCATCATCCGCGCCACGGCGGCCGGCGAGCTGGCCTCGGAGGTGCTGCGCCGGCTGATCCACGAGATCCTCGACCACGAGGGCGGCCAGCTCCGCGACGACGCCACGATGCTGCTCGGGTACGCGTCGATGACGGGTGAGCTGGCGGGCGACCAGTGGAACGAGGGCGACGTGGTCTGGTCCGCTGTCTTTTATTCAAATCTGACGCTGCCGAAGATGCGGAGCGGGAGACGTCTGGGTCCACATGGCGTCGTAGACATAATTTATACTCTAGTGGGAGGG
>NZ_LN929814.1 GCF_001493375.1 Streptomyces specialis | reverse complement strand
TTGGTGGGTGTGGGGGGGGGGGGGGGGGGGGTGTGGGGGGGGGGGGGGGCGGGGGGCTGCTCGGGTGCGGACGCGGGCGGTTCGGCCGGTGCGGAGTCGTTCCGGTCGTTCTCCGGTGGCGGTGATCCGGGGGACGCCCAGCCCGGCGAGTCGCTCACAATCTCTCCTCGGTCGCTTCGCACCGTCGTTGCCGACGTCGCCGACTGGTGATGTCGGCCAGGTCTGGCGCCCATCGTGCCATGGCGGTACGGCGGGCGCGCCGGGGCGGCCCAAGGGGCCCACGCCTTCTCTCGCCCGCGTGGTGAGGGCACACTGTGCCAATGGCTGAACTCAGACTCCCCGCCGTGCGCTGGGCCGAGCCGCCCGACGGGCCGGTGCTGGTGCTGCTCGACCAGACCCGGCTGCCAGCCGAGGAGGTGGAGCTGGTCTGTACGGACGTGCCGGGGCTCGTGGCGGCGATCCAGTCGCTCGCCGTCCGGGGCGCCCCGGTCCTCGGCCTCGCCGGGGCGTACGGAGTGGCGCTGGCCGCGGCCCGCGGGTACGACGTCGGGGAGGCGGCCGGATCGCTCGCCGGGGCGCGGCCGACCGCGGTGAATCTGGCGTACGGGGTGGAGCGGGCGCTCGCCGCGTACCGGGCGGCGGGCGGCGACGGGCCGGGCGCGGCGCGGGCCGCGCTGGAGGCGGCGGTGGCCCTGCACCGGGAGGACGCCGAGGCGAGCGACCGTATGGCCGAGCTGGGCCGGGCGCTGCTGAACGAGCTGCTGCCGGGCGGCCGGTACCGGATCCTGACGCACTGCAACACGGGGGCGCTGGTCTCCGGCGGTGAGGGCACGGCGCTGGCGGTGGTGCGGGCCGCGCACCGCGCGGGGGAGCTGCGGAAGCTGTGGGTGGACGAGACCCGGCCGCTGCTCCAGGGGGCGCGGCTGACGGCGTGGGAGGCGGCGCGGGACGGGATGCCGTACGCGGTGCTGGCGGACGCGGCGGCCGGGTCGCTGTTCGCGGCCGGCGAGGTGGACGCGGTGTTCATCGGGGCGGACCGGATCGCGGCGGACGGCTCGGTGGCCAACAAGGTGGGCAGTTATCCGCTGGCGGTGCTGGCCCGGCACCACGGGGTGCCGTTCGTGGTGGTGGCCCCGGTGAGCACGGTGGATCTGGCGACGCCGGACGGCGCGGCGATCCACATCGAGCAGCGGCCGGGACACGAGGTGACGGATGTGGCGCCCGGGGTGCCGGTCGCGCCGGTGGGCGCGCAGGCGTACAACCCGGCGTTCGATGTGACGCCTCCCGAACTGGTGACCGCGATCGTCACCGAACAGGGGGTGGTGTCGCCGGTTGACCGGGGGAGCCTGGCGGAAGTGTGTTCGGGGTCACGTGCGTCGGAGATGGATTCAGGGGATGGAATGATGAAGGCATGAAGGGTCGCGTACTCGTCGTCGACGACGACACCGCGCTGGCGGAGATGCTCGGCATCGTGCTGCGCGGTGAGGGGTTCGAGCCGTCGTTCGTGGCGGACGGGGACAAGGCGCTGGCCGCGTTCCGTGAGATCAAGCCGGATCTGGTGCTGCTGGACCTGATGCTGCCCGGGCGGGACGGCATCGAGGTGTGCCGCCTCATCCGCGGCGAGTCGGGTGTGCCGATCGTCATGCTCACCGCGAAGAGCGACACGGTGGACGTGGTGGTGGGCCTGGAGTCCGGCGCCGACGACTACATCGTGAAGCCCTTCAAGCCGAAGGAGCTGATCGCCCGCATCCGGGCGCGGCTGCGGCGTTCCGAGGAGCCGGCGCCCGAGCAGCTCGCGATCGGTGATCTGGTGATCGACGTGGCGGGGCACTCGGTGAAGCGGGGTCCGCAGACGATCTCGCTGACGCCGCTGGAGTTCGACCTGCTGGTGGCGCTGGCGCGCAAGCCGTGGCAGGTGTTCACGCGCGAGGTGCTGCTGGAGCAGGTGTGGGGGTACCGGCACGCGGCGGACACCCGGCTGGTCAACGTGCATGTGCAGCGGCTGCGTTCGAAGGTGGAGAAGGATCCGGAGCGGCCGGAGATCGTGGTGACGGTCCGCGGGGTGGGTTACAAGGCCGGGTCAAGCTGACGTGTCCGACCGGATGTGGTGGCAGAGTCCGAGGCTGCTGACCGAGCGGGCGACGGGCAGCCGGGCCCAGCCCGCGATCCGGATCTTCGGGCGCTGGGCCCGCGGCCCGCTGCTGTCGGTGATGCGGCTGTGGCGGCGCAACATCCAGCTCCGTGTGGTGGCCAGCACGCTGCTGCTCTCGCTCGCGGTGGTGCTGGTGCTGGGCTTCGTGGTGGTCGGGCAGGTGCGCAACGGTCTGCTGGAGGCCAAGCGGCAGACGGCGCAGAGCCAGGCCGAGGGCGGTTTCGCCGCGGCGAAGGAGCAGGCCGCCAGCGACGGCGACGGGCAGGGCGCCGCGTCCGGGCGGTCGACCGACGCGGGCGAGTGGATGACGAGCATCGTGCAGCAGCTCGCCAGCGGCGGGCAGGGCGTGTTCTCGGTGGTGGCGCTGCCGTCGCGGCTCTCCACGCCGTTCGTCGGCGACGCGGAGCCGGCGCCGCTGGGCGCGCGGGCGCAGGGCGACGTCGATCCCGAGCGGAGCATCCCGGAGGAGCTGCGGGAGGCGCTGGACGCGGACCTGGCGACCCACCGGCAGTACCACACGATCGTGCGGCAGAACGGCGACACCGAGGCCGCGCTGATCATCGGCCGGCGGCTGGCCGACAACGAGGGCCACCAGTACCAGCTCTACTTCGTCTTCCCCTTCACGCAGGAGGAGAAGTCCCTCAGCCTGGTCACCGGCACCATCGCCACGGCCGGGCTGTTCGTCGTGGTGCTGCTGGGCGCGATCGCCTGGCTCGTGGTGCGGCAGGTGGTCACGCCGGTGCGGATGGCGGCCAGGATCGCCGAGCGGCTGGCCGCCGGGCGGCTGCACGAGCGGATGAAGGTCAGCGGCGAGGACGACATCGCGCGGCTGGGCGAGTCGTTCAACAAGATGGCGCGCAATCTCCAGTTGCAGATCCAGCAGTTGGAGGAGCTGTCGCGGATGCAGCGCCGTTTCGTGTCGGACGTGTCGCACGAGCTGCGGACGCCGCTGACGACCGTGCGGATGGCGGCGGACGTCATCCACGAGGCGCGCGGCGAGTTCGACCCGGCGACCTCGCGGTCGGCGGAGCTGCTGCTCAGCCAGCTCGACCGGTTCGAGTCGCTGCTCGCGGACCTGCTGGAGATCAGCCGGTTCGACGCGGGCGCGGCCCGGCTGGAGGCCGAGGACACCGACCTGCGGGACGTGGTGCACCGGGTCGTGGAGGGTGCCGAGCCGCTGGCCGAACGGAAGGGCAGCCGGCTGGTGGTGCGCGGCGCGACCCGGCCCGTCGTCGCGGAGGCCGACCCCCGGCGGATCGAGCGCGTGGTGCGCAACCTCGTCGTCAACGCCATCGAGCACGGCGAGGGCCGCGACATCGTCGTCCGGCTGGCGGCGAGCCGGGACGGCGGCATGGTGGCCGTCGCCGTGCGCGACTACGGCATCGGGCTGCGGCCGGGCGACGCGGAGCAGGTCTTCAGCCGTTTCTGGCGGGCCGACCCGGCGCGGGCGCGGACCACGGGCGGCACCGGTCTGGGGTTGTCGATCGCCGTGGAGGACACGCATCTGCACGGCGGCAGGCTGGAGGCGTGGGGCGAGCCGGGCGGCGGCGCGCAGTTCCGGCTGACGCTGCCGCGGTCGGTCGGCGGCCCGCTGCGCGGGTCGCCGCTGCCGCTGGAGCCGGGCGACTCGCGGGCCAACCGGGCCCGTGTCGCGCGGCTCCCGCGCTGGCTCTTCTACACCTCTGCCCCCGGCGACGACGCGGGTTCGGTGGCTTCCGGGCGGGCTCGCCCCGCTCTCGAACACGACACCCGATACC
>NZ_LN929813.1 GCF_001493375.1 Streptomyces specialis | reverse complement strand
CGCAATATCAAACTTGCTAGAACATGCCTGAGACTGGCAAGCAGCCCTCATAGAACTTTCAGTTGGTGGTTTGTAACGATACGGAGACGGCTGGAATCTAATCTATGCTCAACGTCGGGAGCGTCTGATGTGTATAGGAGGCAGCCCGTGGTCACCGCGCCGGACGGCTCGGCGGTGCGGCCGTTGTGCGTCCTGGAGGGGGCCGCGAGTTTCGCGCAGTTCGAGCTGGCGCCCGGGCAGGTGTCCCAGGCGGTGTCCCACGTCAGCGTGCGGGAGGTGTGGTACGTCGTCGCGGGCCGTGGGGAGATGTGGCGCGGCCAGGACGGCCGGGAGGAGACGACGGTGCTGGAGCCGGGGGTGTGCCTGACGATCCCCCTCGGCACCACGTTCCAGTTCCGGGCGGGGCCGGAGGGCCTGCGGGCCGTCGCGGCGACCGTTCCCCCCTGGCCGGACACCCCGGACGAGGCCCGGCCCGGGCAGGGCCCCTGGTGAAGGCGTGACCACCCCGCGGGCGCGGTGCCGCCCGCACCGGGACACCCGAGGGTTCGATGTGGCGGGTGTCGGGGCGCCACTGGGGTGCAATGCCGATACCGGGGGGCAGCAGGTCCAGGTCGTCGAACAGGACGCGCGCTGGAAGCGTGGCGTGGCGCGATCCGGTGCACATTGTCGACGGTAGGCAGGCCGGAGCCGGTGCCGCTGAACTGCCGCACCCCGGCACTGGCGACGGCGCGGACCTGCGCCCGCCAATCAGCGTGCGCAAGATGTCGGCTCCGGAGAACCGGGGCGTGAAAGACGTCCCTGAGTTCGCGGTCGGCTGCGAAGTGATTCTTGCCGCCCAGCAGATAGTCGTACACCCACGCGACGCTCGGGCGCGGCGCGTCGGTACCGGGCAGTGCGGCACTGTCGTACCCCACGGGCGGTCCCCTTCCCCGCCCCGGAGTTGCCTGCCCGTGGCGCGCCGCCATGACGTGCACCCCGCAGACAACTGGGTGGCAGTGGCCGGGGAAGCGGCCGGGGTCTCGATTCGGTGAACGCGCACAAGCGCTTCTCTCCGGCCGTGTTGAGTAGGGCGGGTCGATTCGGTCGCGAGTCCGTTCGAGGGGTGGAGACTCTGGTGGTGCGGTGGCCCATGAGGATCATCGGTGGAGGCAGCGTGGCCGTGGCCCTGGCCGTCGCCACGGGACAGATCCTCGTGGACGGCAAGCTGAGTTGGGAATGGCTCTACCTGTCACTGCTGCTGGCCGTGGTCCTGGCCAGGGCACCGGCGGACCCCACCGCGGCGGACGCGGGCGTGACGGTCCCCGGCCGCCGCCGCGCGTACTTGCGCCAGTTACGGGCGAGCGTTCGGGACATGGAGACAGTCGGCGTCTCCCTGCAGAACCCGTTCGTGCTGCGCATGCGGCAGGTGTACGTCGATGTCAGCCTGATGCCCAACCCACGCCAGGCCGTCGCACGCGAGCCGTTTCTCGGCTCCGTCCCTCCCGCGCAGGAGGCGGTCCCGGGTCGGCGGCGCACCTTGCAGTCTTTTCTGGAGGCTCCTGGTGGGCGGGTGCTGGCCGTCATCGGGGGACCCGGTTCGGGCAAGACGACACTGGCGCGGAACACCGCGCTGAAGCTGAGCGAGAAGGGGCTTCTCGCCCGGGGCCGCCGCAAACTGCCGGTGCTGATGTATCTGCGGGACCATGCCGCGGCGATCCTGTCCGAGGAGGCGCCGGGGCTGGCGGAGGTGGCGACCGAGGCCGGCTGGCTGGCCGGCAAGGTTCCTCCGGCGTGGCTGGAGCGACGGCTGGACCGGGGCCGGTGCCTGGTGCTGCTCGACGGTCTGGACGAGGTCGCCGACGAGAGGGACCGCGGCCGTGTCGTGGCCTGGGTGCGGCGGCAGGTCGAGCGCTACCCGGACAACATCTTCGTCGTCACGTCCCGGCCCCACGGCTACCAGTCCAACCCGCTCCCGACCGCGGAGGTCCTGCAGGTCCGGCGCTTCACCGGCGCGCAGATCCGGCAGTTCCTCCATGGGTGGTCGTACGCGACCGAGAGCCGCGCCAGGGACTGCACCGGCCCCGAGACCAGGGCAGCGGCGGTGGAGAAGGCCGAGGACCTGCTCGGCAGGCTGCGCAGGCAGCCGGCGCTGTACGATCTGGCCGCCAATCCGCTGCTCCTGACGATGATCGCCGATGTGCACCGTTACCGCGGTGCTCTCCCCCGCAGCCGCGCCGAGTTGTACGCCGAGATGTGCGTCGTCCTGGTCCATCGCCGCTACGAGACCCGGGGGCTGACCGACGCCACGACGTTGACCGGGCCGCAGAAGGAGCGCATCGTTCGGCAGCTCGCCCTGGCCATGATGCGCGACGGCCTCCGCGACATCCCGGCGGGCGACGCCGTCAAGGTGATCCGCAAGCCGCTGCGGCAGGTCTCACGGCAGTTGACGCCGGAAGCGTTCCTCGACGAGGTCCGCAGAAGCGGGCTGCTGGTGGAACGGGAGCACGGTGTCTACGCGTTCGCCCACCTGACGCTGCAGGAGTACCTCGCCGCCGCCCAGATCGGCGATGCCCGGGAAACCGGGCTGCTCACCGACAAGGTGAACGACCCGTGGTGGCGGGAAACCACTCTGCTCTGGAGCGCCAACGCCGACGCGACTCCGGTGCTGCGGGCGTGCCTGGACTCGGACACCGTGCGGGCACTGGCTCTGGCCTTCGACTGCGCCGAGGAGGCCGCCGAGATCGACCCCGACACACGGGGCGTTCTGGAGACCCTCCTCGACAAGAGCAGGGAGCCGGACATCGACGGTGCCGGGCCGGACCGGCACAGGTTGCTCACCGCGGTGGCCGCGACGCGGAGCCTGCGTGACGTGATCAGAGTCGGCGAGGACATCGGCGTCTGCGCCAGACCCGTCACCGCTGAACTCTGGTCCTCCTTCGTCCGGGCCGAACAGGCCGCGGGTCGCTACACGCCTCACCCCGACGGCACGCGGGACGACGGGCACGCCCCGGCCACGGGGATGTGGGCCGGGGACGCCGCCCGCTTCGTGGAGTGGCTCAACGGCCTGTTCGACGACGGCACCACCTATCGCCTCCCCACTCCGGCGGAACTCTCCGACCCGGCCATCGGGTTGATCCTCGACGCGACGCGCCACACGATCTGGACACGCGACGCGCGGGCCCAGCCGACGGCGGGGGTACGCCTGCACCAGCCGGACGGGGCGCCCTGGCCGTACACGCTCTCGCCGGAACAGATCACCGTCCGTGTGACGGCCGACCGAGTCAGTACCACCCCATATCTGCGTCTGGCACTGACGAGCGCGACGGAACGCGACCTGATACTTCCCTATAGCCGGACGCTGGCCACGGCGCTCCAGCGCGCCCCTGAGATTCCCCGGCCGGATCTCCGTCCGCTGGAGGCCATTCTCGGTACCGCCCTCGCCCACACTCTGGCCCATGGGCTGGCCCGCGCCCTGGCCGGGGGCCGGGGTGAGGCGCTGGTCCACGATCTCGCCCGCGCTCGTCTTCTCGCCTCCCATCTGGATCCCGCCCTCGCTCGTGCGCTCGACATCGAACTCGGTCTCAATCTCGGCCTCCCCCCGGGTCCTTTCCCCGACCGGCACCTGGCACTGACCCTGGCCCAAGCCCTGGCGCGCGTCCTGGACCGTGCCCTCGACCTCGACCGAGGCCTCGACCTCGCCCATGGACTCGCCTTCGACCTCGCCCGGCGCCTCGACCACAGCCGCGCCCTGGGACGGGCCCGGAGCCTCGCCCGTACCCTCGCCCTGGACCTGAGCCGCGCGCTCCGACACGCGTGGGCCCGTGGCTTTGACCCAGGTCTCGAGTCCGGCGCCGATCTGCGCTCCGACCTCGGCCCGGGGACAGTCCTGGCCCTCATAGCGCATGCCGGCCGGGCTGGTGCTCGCGAACTCGCCCGGGAACTCGACCTCGACCGCGACCTCGATATGAAGGACCCCGCTCTTCCCCTTCAACAGGATTTGAACCTCACCCTCGACCTCGCCCTCGACCTGGCCTTGGACCGCTCCCCGCCCGTCCCGCCCCATCGGCTGCGAAGATGCTCTTCTTGTTCCCGCTTGTCACCGCAACCTTCGCACGCAACTGCCTAGCATCCGGA
>NZ_LN929812.1 GCF_001493375.1 Streptomyces specialis | reverse complement strand
GACCAGCGCCAGGGCGGTGGCGGCCGTGGTGACGGCGGCGGCCACGTACACGGCCCGCCAGCCGGCCGCCTCGCCGAGCAGTCCGCCCCGCACCCGGCTGCCGAACAGCCCGAGGTACAGGCCGGTGGCGAGGGTCGCGACCGTGCGGCCGGCCCGGTCGGGCGGGGTCAGCCGGGTCGCCAGCGGGATCAGGATCTGCGGGACGACCGTGCACGCGGCGGCGGCGAACGAGGCGGCGAGCAGCACCGGCAGGCCGGGCGCGGCGGCGGCCACCAGGAGGCAGCCGGACGTGGCGAGCAGCAGCACGGTGACCAGCCGGCGCGGCCGGACGAGGTCGCCGAGCGGAACGAGCAGCAGGATGCCGGTGGCGTAGCCGGCCTGGGCGAGGGTGGCGACCAGTCCGGCGGCGGATTCGGAGATGCCGAGGCTGTCGGCGATGACGGTGATCAGCGGCTGGGCGAGGTAGATGGTGGAGACGCCGACACCGCAGGCGACAGCGAACAGCGCGATGAGCCCCCGGCCGTGGCGCGGCGGTATGCCGTGCGGCGGTGTCCCGTTCGGCGGTATGCCGTTCATGAGGCGAGCTGGGCGCGGAGGACGGCCTGGTCGAAGTAGGCGCGGGCCTCGGCGATGAGGCCGTCGTCGTCCAGGTCGAAGACGTTGATCCCGGACCAGTTGACCGGGCGGCCGGCGGTGGTGAGGGCCGAGCCGTGCCAGGCGACGGCGACCGCGTTGCCCGCCGTGTGGGCCTGGAGCGGGGTGAGGCCGAGGAACGGGCTGAAGCCGGACAGGACCTCGGCGATGAACGCGTGGATCGCCGCGCGGCCCTCGATCGGCGGCTGGCCGACCGGGTCGTGCAGCACGGCGTTCTCGGCGAACGTGGAGGCCCACGCCTCGGCGTCGGCGGCGTGGGAGGCGGTGAAGAACCGCAGGACGGAGGCGGGCATGGCGGGCATGGGCACGACGGTGCGCTCCTCGGGGGTTCCCGGAGTTCCTAACTGGTTGGTTACAACGGGGGTCATCCTGCGCCCGTGGTGGCGTTCAAGTCAACCGGTTAGTTAGATTGGGCTCATGCCGTACGACGCCGAGGCCACCCGGGCCAGGATCATGGAAGCCGCCACCGCCGAGTTCGCGGAGCGGGGCATCGACGGCGCCCGCGTGGACCGTATCGCCGAGCGCGCCGAAGCGAACAAGGCGTCGATCTACAGCTACTTCGGGAACAAGGAGCAGCTCTTCGCCGCCGTCCTCGAACGCCAGATGGGCGAGCTGATCGAGGCGATCCACATCGATCCCCGGCGCGTTCCCGAGTTCGCCGGCGAGCTGTTCGACCACTACCGCGCCCACCCCGAGCTGCTGCGACTGCTGCTGAACGAGGCGCAGTACTACGGCGCCGAGCACTCCTCCGAGGACCCGGTCCGCATCGGGCACTACCGGGTCAAGACCGACGCGCTCGCCGCCGGGCAGCGCTCCGGCCACGTCACCGCCGACCTGCCGCCGTCCCATCTGTTGATGCTGCTGCTCGGCACCGTGGCCTGGTACTACGCCGTGCCCCAGGTCGCGCGGGCGCTGCTCGGCGACGCCGACGACCCCGAGGTCGTCGCCGCCTACCGGGCGTCCGCCGTCGAGGCCGTCCGCCGCATCGTCACCCCGCCGGGGAGGACGCCGGAGCCGGGGTCGCCAGTTCCCGGGGCAGCGGAGCCGCGTGCACGATCGTGAGCCCGGAGACCGCGCGGGTCAGCGCCACGTACAGGCGGCGCAGCCCGGTCCGTCCGTCGGGCTCGCCGGCCACGATCGCGGCCGGTTCGTCCAGCACGACGTAGTCGTACTCCAGGCCCTTGGCCAGCGACGCGGGCACCAGCGTCAGCCGCGCCTCCCGCGAGGTCTCCTCGCCGGGCGCCAGATGGCTCAGCCCCGCCGCCGCCAGCGCGTCCGCCAGCGCCTCGATCCGGGCGTCCGCCGCGATCAGGCCCGTCGATCCCTCGTGCTCCAGCGCCTCCCGGCAGGCCGCCACCACCGCGTCGTCCAACCCGGCCGCGCCGGTCCCGTCCGCCACCCGCCGGACCCGGAGCGAACCGGCCGCCTCCCGGACGGACGTCGCCTCCGCCAGCTCCGGCGCGATGGCGGGCAGCAGCCGTGACGCGTACGCGATGATCTCGCGCGGCACGCGGAACCCCCGCGTCAGCTCCTCGACCACCGCGTCCGGCTTGCCGAGGTGGGCCAGCGCCGCCGCCCAGCTCTCCGTCGCCCAGGGCGTCGTGCCCTGCGCGAGGTCGCCCAGCACCGTCGCCGAACCGGTCGAGCAACGGCGGCCCACCGCCCGGTACTGCATCGGCGACAGGTCCTGCGCCTCGTCCAGCACCACGTGCCCGAGCGATCCGGTGCGTTCGACCAGGTCCTTCGCCTCGTCGATCAGTACGGCGTCGGCGGCCGACCAGCGGGCCGACGCGACGCCGCGCGGCGGCTTCTCCCACAGGATCCCGGCGCGTTCCTCGGGGGTGAGGACGCCCTCGGAGTGCGCGGCGAGGAAGCCGGCGTCGGACAGCAGCCGCAGCACCAGCTTCGCCGGGTCCACCGGCGGCCAGATCTCCTTGACGGCCGCCTTCACGGCGGGCGTGCGGGCCACCGCGTTCTGCGTCCGGTCGTCCGGCGCCTCGCCCGCCTCCTCCATCCGCACCAGCACCGCGTGCGCGATCCGCCGCGGCAGCGCCTCGCGCGCCGAGTTGTACCGGATGTCGCGGTCGAGCAACTCCCGGACGATCTGCTCCAGTTCGTACGCCGGAACGCGCCAGCGCCGCGAGCCGCGCACCACCACGACCGGCTCGGACGGCATCCGCCCGCCCGCCCGCCCCGCCCGCCGCAGCACCCGCGCCATCCGCACGTCCCCCTTGATCCGCGCCGCCGCCGCGCTGTCCGTGCCGCGCACCGGGACGTGCGCCACCAGATCGTCCACGGTGGACTGCCTGACCTCCAGCTCGCCCAGCGCGGGCAGCACCTGTTCGATGTAGCGCAGGAACGAACGGTTCGGCCCGATCACCAGCGTGCCGCTGCGCGCCAGCCGCTCCCGGTGGCTGTACAGCAGGTACGCCACCCGGTGCAGGCCCACGGCCGTCTTCCCGGTGCCGGGCGCCCCCTGCACGCAGACCGTGCCGGAGAGCGCGGCGCGCACGATCTCGTCCTGCTCGGGCTGGATCGTCGCCACGATGTCCCGCATCGGGCCGACGCGCGGCCGTTCGATCTCGCGCTGGAGGAGGGCGCTCGGCCGTTCCTCCTCGCCCTCGCCCGGATCCAGCAGGTGCTCGTCCTCGTACGCGGTCAGCTCGCCGCCGTCGTACCCGAAGCGGCGCCGCAGCCGCACGCCTCGCGGGTCCTGCTTCGAGGCCCGGTAGAACGGCTGGGAGACGGGTGCGCGCCAGTCGATCACCATCGGGTCGCCGCCCGTGTCGTGGACGTGGCGGCGGCCGATGTAGAACCGGTGGCCGTGCTCGCCGTCCGCGTCGAGGTCCCGCAGGTAGTCGAGCCTGCCGAAGAACAGCGGCGTGTCCGCGAGGTCGGCCAGGGACTTGATCCGCTGCTCGATCTCGGAGCGCAGCACCTCGGCGTTGACCCAGTTCGCGGTGACGTCACCGATGTCGAGGGCCTCGGCGTCGGCACGCATCGCGCGCAGCGCGGCGCGGGAAGCGGCCAGGTGATCGCGTTCGGCGTCCAGGGGGGTGCGGGCGGGCACGGCGAAGCCTCCGTTGCTGGAAACGGGTGAGGAGACGCCGCCCGGTTGCCGTCCGGCCGGCTCCGGCCCACGAACGGCCGGAGGCAAGACCCGCGAGCCTAGAACCCCCGCTCCACCCCCGCAAACCGTTTTCCGCGGTGTGACAGTGCCCGGCCGGCACGCTGCCCCGCCGACGCGCCGCCACCCGGCCGGGGGTCTCGGGGTCCGGCCCGCTCACACATCCCGCCCGCCCGCCGGCGCTGCACGACGGAACCCACTTCCGTTCGCCGCCTACCTACCA
>NZ_LN929811.1 GCF_001493375.1 Streptomyces specialis | reverse complement strand
GGCCGGTGACGCCGGTCACCAGGTGGCGCCCGCGGGCTCCTCGATGGTGGTGTTGACGCGGTTGAAAAGGTTGGTCAGGCCGATCATGAGGATGACCGCGGAGAGCTGTTCCGCGCCGAAGTGGCCGACCATCCAGGCCCGTCTGGAGGCGGTCAGCGGCGAGGAGCGGGAACATCTGCTGGGCCGCCTCGGGGACTCGGCGGTGCTGCGGGCGTGGCTGCCGGGCGTCGTCACCGACGACACGGCGCCCTCCGTGGCCCTTCTGCTGTCGGCGGCGTGTCACATCCGCAGCGCCCAGCATCCCGGTGGCGCGTGGTGCGCCACGTGCGCGCCGTCACCCGAGCAGCGGCCGGACCCCGAGGCGCTGGCGGTCGCGGAGCGACGGCTGCGGGTGGTGGCCGAGCGTGGGCCGGACTGGGTGGAGCCCTGGTCCGGGCTGTTCGTCGCGGCAACCGCGCTGGGTACCGGACCGCGCTCCGCCCGAGAGCTGTTCGACGAGGTGGTGCGCCGCGTGCCGGGACATGTCGGCGTGCACCGGCGGTACCTCCAGCAGGCGGGCGCCCGGCATGGGGGCTCGGACGAGGCCATGCACACCTTTGCCTACCGGGCGATGACGCACGCGCCCGGAGGGACCCCTCTGGGGGGGCTGGTCGCCCAGGCGCACCTCGAATCGCTGGCCACCGCAGGTCCCCGGGCAGGTGGCCACCTGCGCGATCCCCTTGTCACCCGGCAGCTTCACGACGCCGCCGACCGGTCGGTCCGGCATCCCGACTACCGGCGGGGACCCTACTGGGTGTGGGAGCACGACGTGTTCGCCATGATGTTCTACCTCACGGGTGAGCGAGCCGCGGCCCGTGACATGTTCCGGACCCTCGGCGGCCGGGTCCCGGAGCGGCCCGCAGGACCGGGAGGGGACAACTGGCTGCGCGCGCACCGCCGGTCACGTCACCACAGCGGCGTCTGGTGCTGAGACAGCTTCGCGGAATCCGGACCTGACCGGCGCGGCAGGCCATGAGACCAGACATACTCACATCCGGCCCCCCAGCGGGCCGTGCGGCGGAGCGGACCGCGCCCGTCACGGTCTCGTCTGCCGGAGAGCGCCTCCTGGCACCACCGTCCTTCCCCGGGGCCACGGAATGCAGGGCGGTACGTGACGGATCCACGCGACGCTCCCACGCGGCACGGCTCGCACACCCGCCGGACCCGACGCCACGGACCTCCCGTTCCGGGGGGGAGGGTCAACAAGTCGGAGCCGCCTGGCGTGTCGATCACCCGGCCGGTCATCCAGCGCGCGTCGCCGGACGCGAGGAAGGCCACGGGGCCGGCCACGTCCTCCGGCTGCCCCATCCGGCCGAGCACGGCCAGGGACGCCGCTCGGGCTTCGGCATGTGGGATTGCCGCGCAGCCAGGCCGCGTTGACGCCGGTACCGATGACGCCGGAAACCACCAGGTTCACCATGACACCCCGCAGCCCCAAGTCCTTGACGGGGTTGAGGGTGAGGGCATCGAGTGCCCCTTGGTGGCGCTGTAGGCGACGAACTCCGGCATAGCGGGGCGGGGGGCGGGCCACGACGCTGATGACCCATGCCCCTCACACAGCCGCCGCAGTTTCTGCCGGCCGGTGCAGAACCACACGCGGACGTCGACGGCGAAGACCCCGCCGCAACCACCCCGAACAACCGCCCAGGGCAAGCGGGTCGGCGGAAGTGATGTCCGTCTCGAAACGGCTCCGGGCACGGCGGCGGGGGATGAATTCGGAGGTGTTCGGGCATCTGGCGCCCGGTTAGTCCACCTGTAGAGCGTGATCTTCATGCCTGAGTGGCTCGCTGGAGCGGTCCAGGGCGCGTGGTTCGAGTGCGCGGCGGAAGTCGGCGTCGTTCTTGCCGCTTTCAGCGGATGCTGTCGTCTGGTGTCGAGGTGGTCTCCGTGCCCTGTCTGACCAGGAGGATGAGGCGCTCTGCCTGGGTGGCGTCGGTGGCGGTCAGGGCGATTCCGTTGGCCAGGGTGAGTAGTTCCGATGCGTTGAGGTCGGTGCGGACGGCACCGGCGCCTTGCGCCCGGGTCAGCAGTGCGGATGCGGCTGTGTGCATCGAGCGGTGCCAGCGGTCGAACAGCACGGAGCGCTGACTGGTGCGGTCATCGGTGATCGACAGCGCCAGTTCCCGCTTGGCTGCCACGTGGGCGATGAATTCCTGAAGCCAGTGGAAGAGGGCGTCGCCGGGAGGTTCCTCGGCCAGTAGGGACTGGCTCCGGGCGCTGAGTTCGGTCACTTCCTCGGAGTAGACGGCGATGATCAGTTCGCGGCGTGTGGGGAAGTGCCGATACATCGTGGCATTGCCGACGCCGGCCCGGCGGGCGATGTCGTCAAGCGGGGCATCGACGCCCTGGTCGTGGAAGACGTCCCTGGCCGCGGACACGAGCAGGTCGTAGTTGCGCTGAGCGTCCGCGCGGCGACGACGCTGGGGTTCCGAACGCGGCGCAGCTCCGGCGCTCTGCGAGGGCATGACCCTCCCTGTCAATCGGGGACTTCCCCGGTTACGATAGCCGAACACGGCAATCGGGGAACTCCCCACTTGCTGCCTCACGTACCTCCGCCAGAGGAGATTCCGCATGCCGCAGAGAGCAGAAGACGCTACGCACGCAGGACCGGGAGAGATTCACCGGCGCTGCGTCGAGAGCTACGCGCAGGTCCTGGAAGGCCGGCTCGAGGACGCCCTGGAACTGATCGACCCTGAGGTCGTCGACCACCGGGGAGGCACCCAAGGCGATCACCGGGGACGCGACGCCTGGCGACAGAAGTGGGAGCAGGCGAGCGCGGGCGGTGCATTCCAGGACGTCTCGGTGACGATCGAGCAGAATGTCGTCTCCGGCGACACCTCCGTCAACCGTTACACCGTCCGGGGCACCCACACGGACTCCGGCCGGCGCTACGAGGTCCTCGGCTTGGACATGGTCTGCGTCCGCAACGGCCGGATCGTCGAACACTGGGCCCTGCTCGACGCCGACGCGATGCGCGACCAGTTGGGCCTGTGAAAGAACCGCCCGCGTCCGGCGTCCAACTGGTGACCGCCCCGCCCAACGGGAACCTGGCCCGCCGGCAGGAGGCGTTCGACAACCTCATGGGCCGGGTCACGGGTCGGTTCACCCGGGTCGAACCCCGACGCCGAACGAGGAAGTCGGTGCTCGGAGTGCTGTCCGGCCTGCCGCGCAAGAACTGCTGGACCATCACCGAGCGGACCGGCGACACCACCCCGGACGGCATGCAGCACCTGCCGGGCAGGGCCAAGTGGGATGCCGACAGGTCCGCGACGACGTACGCACAGGCGGTGCTGGTCGTCGACGAGACCGGCGACGTGAAGAAGGGCGTGGACACGGTCGGCGTCCAGCGCCAGTACACCGGCACCGCCGGCCGGATCGAAAACTCCCCAGTCGCCGTCTACCTGGTCCACGCAGGTCAGCGCGGCCACGCCGCAGTGGACCGGGAACTCTACCTGCCGCGCTCCTGGTCCTCCGACCCCGACCGTTGCCGCGCTGCGGGCCTTGCCGAGAAAACCTCCTTGGCCACCAAGCCGGAACTGGCCACTCGCATGGGTGCCCGGTTCCTGGACGCGGGCCACCAAGTCGCATGGGTTGCCGGCGACGAGGTCTACGGCGGCAATGCCAAGCCGCGAACCGCACCGGAGGAACGCGGCTCCGGCTACGTCCTCACGGTGGCCGGCTCGCACGGAGCCGCTACCGGTGCGGGGAAGTTCCGTGCGGACACGCAGGCCAGGAAGGTACCCATGGGAGCCTGGCAGAAGCTCCCCGCAGGGGCCGGGGCCAGGGGCCACCGCTTCCACGACTGGGCAGTCATCGACCTCCTCGCCGACCCCCGACCCGGGAGTCGCCAACTGCTGATACGCCGCAACTACGACACAGGCGAACCCGCCCCCTACCGCTGCTACTCACCCCCACCCATGCCGCTGACCGAGCTGGTGCGGGTCGCCGGCTCCAGATGGCGGGTGGAAGAGACCTTCCAGACCGGGAAAGGGCTGGCGGGACTCGAGGAGCACCAAGTCCGCCGTTACCCCTCCTGGAGCCGCCGGGTCACCCTCGCTCTGCTCGCCCACGCCTTCCTGGCCGTCGCGCGTGCCGACGAACACGCCCGCAGTCCCGGGCCGACCGACCTGATCCCGCTGTCCCGCAATGAGATCCAGCGCCTGTTCACCACCTGTCTCTTATTCACACCTATCCCCGCCCACCGCTCGCGATCGCGTGCGACTGCAGATGA
>NZ_LN929810.1 GCF_001493375.1 Streptomyces specialis | reverse complement strand
ATGGTGTGAGGGCTAGTGTGACGGTAAAGAGCTTAAGGACAAAGGAGAGGGGGGGGGGGGGGGGGGGGAGGGGGGGGGGGGGGGGGGGGAGGGGGGGGGGGGAGGGGGGGGGGGGGGGTGGGGGTGGCCAGGACGAGGGCGAAGCGGCCCGCTTCGTCCGTCCACCAGTGGCGGACCGCGAGACCCGCCTCCGCCAGCTCCGAAGTGAGCCCGGCACGGCGGAACTTGACGGATATCTCGGTGCGCATCTCCTCCCCCGCCGCGAAATCGACCGTCAGATCGACGCCCGGGATCTTCACGGTGCGGGCGACGGTGGCCCGCAACCGCATCTCGATCCGCTCCTCCGGCACGTTCCACACCGCCCGGTGCTCGAAGGTGTCCGGGTCGAAGTCGGCGTCCAGCTCGCGGTTGATGACCTGCAGGACGTTCTTGTTGAACGCGGCCGTCACGCCCTGGCTGTCGTCGTAGGCCCGCACCAGCACGTCCGGGTCCTTCACCAGATCGGCGCCGAGGAGGAACGCGTCCCCGCCGCCGGTCAGTCCGGCCCGCACGGCGGCGAAGAACGCGGCACGCTGCGCCGTGTCCAGGTTGCCGATCGTGCCGCCGAGGAACGCGACCAGGCGCGGTCCCGTGGCGTCGGGCAGGGCGAGGTCGGCTTCGAAGTCGGTGACGGCCGCCTCGACGCGCAGGCCGGGATAGTCCCGGCACAGCGCCTCGCCGGCCTCCGTCAGCGCGGAGGGACTGACGTCGCGCGGGGCGTAACGGCTCAGCGTGCCCCGCCGGTCGAGGGCGTCCAGGAGCAGCCGCGTCTTGACGGAGGAGCCGGAGCCCAGCTCCACCAGGGTGCCGGCGCCGCTGGCGGCGGCGATCTCGTCGGCGCGGTGCTGGAGGATCTCGTGCTCCGCGCGGGTCGGGTAGTACTCGGGGAGCCGGGTGATCTCCTCGAACAGCACGCTGCCGCGGGCGTCGTAGAACCACTTGGGCGGCAGGATCTTGGGGTCGGCGGTGAGGCCCTCGGTCACGTCGGCGCGCAGGGTGCGGTCGAGGTAGCCGTCGGGGAGGCGGTGGTCGAGCGTGAAGCGGTCGTTCATGGTGGGGTGGGCTTCCCGGTGAGGTGCGGCGGCGTGCAGCGGTGTGGTGCTGACGCCTCCTGGGGTGGCCAAGAGGACGGTGTCTTCGGGGACTTCGCGCCAGTCGTCGCTGTCGTCGTCGGGTTCGGAGGCGACCAGCACCGCGCCGGGCCCGGTGCGGTACCACAGCGTGTCGCCCCGGCGGGTCGCGACGATGGAACGGCCGTCCGTGAGCAGCAGGTTGAGGCGGGCGCCCGGGCGGGCGGCGGCGGTCTGCCGGGTCACCGAGGCCAGCGCCCCGGCGGCCGCTTCCCCGTTCCGCAGCCGCCGGTGGACCATGGCCCAGAGCAACGCCGAGTCGCAGTGCGCCTCCAGCCCGAGCAGGTCGGCGGCGGGCAGGTCCGCGCCGGAGTCGGCGGGCAGCGACTCCCAGGCGTCGACACGCCCGTTGTGGCTGAACAGCCACCCGCCCGAGCGGAACGGCGCGGCGGCCGACGCGTCCTGGCTGGTGCCCGCGGTCGCGGAACGGACCGCGGCCAGGACGGCCCCGCTGCTGATGGTGCGGGCCAGGTCGGGCAGGTTGGTGTCGGCCCAGATCGGCACGGCCCGCCGGTACCGGGCGGGTGCGCGGTCCCCGGCGGACGGGTACCAGCCGACGCCGAACCCGTCCGCGTTGACCGTGCCGTAGCGCTGGCGGCGGGGCGCCCAGGACTGCTCGTACAGGCCGCCGGCCGGCTCGGTCAGCAGGCGGGCCAGCGGAACGGGCGGGCCCAGATAGGCCAGATGGCGGCACATCAGCGGTCCCCCTCCGCCGTCCGGCAGGTGCGGAAGCCGGCGAAGATCTGGCGGCGGATGGGGTAGTCCCAGTTGCGGAACGTGCCCCGGCAGGCGACCGGCGCGACCGCGAACGAGCCGCCGCGCAGCACCTTGTAGGACGGGCCGAAGAACACCTCGCTGTACTCCTTGTACGGGAACACGGCGAAGCCCGGGTACGGCTGGAAGTCGCTGGCGGTCCACTCCCACACGTCGCCGAGGAGTTGATGGATCCCGAGCGGAGACACCCCGGCCGGGAAGCTGCCCACGGCGGCCGGCCGCAGGTGCCGCTGGCCGAGGTTGGCGTGTTCGGGGCCGGGTTCGGCGTCGCCCCAGGGGTAACGCCGGGACTCGCCGGTGGCCGGGTCGTGGCGGGCGGCCTTCTCCCACTCGGCCTCGGTCGGCAGCCGCCGCCCGGCCCAGCGGGCGTACGCGTCGGCCTCGAACCAGCACACGTGCAGCACCGGTTCGTCCGGCGGCACCTCCTCCACGTGGCCGAACCGCCGCCGCAGCCACACCGATCCGCCGTCACGGAACCAGCACTGCGGCGCGTCCAGCTCCGCGGTCCGCCGGTGCTCCCAGCCCTCGGGCGTCCACCAGCGGGGGTCGTCGTAGCCGCCGTCCGCGATGAACTCCTGGTAGGCGGCGTTGGTCACCGGCACGGTGTCCAGCCAGAACGCGGGAACGTCCACCGTGTGCGCGGGCCGTTCGTTGTCCAGCGCCCAGGGGTCGGTCGAGGTGCCCATGGTGAACGGGCCGCCCGGGACGAGGACTTCACGCGGCAGCCGCGAGACGTCCACGGCGGCGGGCGGCGGTTCCGGGGCGTGCAGCACCGGTGGGCCCGAGCGCAGTTGATGCGTGGCGAGCATCGTCTCGCCGTGCTGCTGCTCGTGCTGGGCGACCATGCCGAACACGAAGCCGTCGGCGTGCAGCGGGTCACCGGCGAACGGCGACGCGGACAGCACGTCGAGGGCCTGTTCGCGGACCTGGCCCAGGTACTGGCGGGCCTGTGCCGGGCTGAGCAGGGGCAGCGCGGGCCGGTCGGCGCGCGGATGCCGGAACGCGTCGTACAGGTCGTCGAGTTCGGGACGGAGCGCGGGGCGGCGGCCGGCCTCGCGGACCAGCCACAGCTCCTCCTGATTGCCGACGTGCGCCAGGTCCCAGCCGAGCGGGGACATCAGCGGGGAGTGCTGGGCCATCAGCTCGTCGTCGTCGAGGCAGTCCGTGAGGGCGAGGGTTCTGGCGCGGGCCGACTCCAGCTCGGCCAGGGCCAGCGCGAGTCGTCGAGGTTGCCGGCTCATCAGGACAGTCCTTCCCATGGGGCGTGCGTCGCCGGGCTCCCGCCCGGCTCGGTCAGCAGATCGTCGGCGGGGCAGCGGCCCCGTTCGGGATAGCGGTCGGCGAACTCGGCGACGGCGGTCCGGACATGGGCGAGGGGGTCGCCGGAGGCGGCGAGCGCGGCGTCGGCCGCGGCGAAGCAGGCCCGCACGGCCTTGCCGATCGCCGGGTCGGCCGGGCCCAGCTTGGCGGCGCGGGCCCACACCTCGGGCGGCGGCAGGGCGAGATCCCCGCACAGCGGCTCGGTGGCCGCGTAGGCGGCGTCCGCCGCCACCGGATCGTCCAGCAGGACGGCCGCCAGGGCGGGGGCGATCAGCCAGCCGTCGCCGGGCTGGGCGTCGATCATCCGCAACTCCAGCCAGCCGCGCGGCCGTACGGGCGGGAACAGGGTCGTGAGGTGGTACTCCAGATCGTCCAGCACGGGCGGGCGCCCGACCCTCGCGCCGGTGAGCCAGGAGCGGAACGTCAGTCCGCGCGGCGCGGACCAGTCGGCGGATCCGTCGCGGCGCACGCACAGCAACTGCGCGTCCAGGGCGTAGTCGGCCCAGGCGTCGCGCGGGTCCGGGCCCCCGCCGGGGGCCGAGGTGCGGGTGGGGTCGATGCGCCGCCACACGGCCTGCCGGCTGGAGCCCCAGCCGGTCTTCCTGCCGCGCCACAGCGGTGAGTTGGCGAACGCCGCGATCAGCACCGGGCCCAGGCGGTGGGCCAGGCGCCAGCGGTAGCGGTAGCCGCGCGGCCCGTCGGAGTCGTCGCCCGCGTCCAGGCTGATCTGGACGGCGGCGGTGCCGCGCATCATCACCCGGCCCCAGGGGCCGCCGCGGTCGAAGTGCGCCTCCATGGCGCGGTAACGGGGGTGGGTCACCACCCTGTCCGTTATCCACATCCGAAGGGGCCGGCGAAGAG
>NZ_LN929809.1 GCF_001493375.1 Streptomyces specialis | reverse complement strand
TTTTCAAACCGAAGTCATCAACCTAACTTTCTGCGTGTCTCGTGGGCGCAGAAAGGGAAATAAGAGCCAGCCGCGTACCGGCGCCCACCCCCTCGCGGGCGGGCGCCGGTCCGCGGCCTCCTCCACTTCCGCGGCCTCCCCGTGGCCGGAGAATCCGCCGAAATCCGGTGGCCGCCGGGGAACGGGCCGGGCACACTCGGCGGTTATGCCGACCACGCCCTTGAGCGGCCCGATGTGCACGCGCGAGTCGCTCGCCTCCGGACTGCGCGGCATCGGCCTCCGCGCCGGTGACACCGTCCTCGCGCATTCCTCGCTCAGCTCGCTCGGCTGGGTCTGCGGCGGCCCCGCCACCGTCGTGCGGGCCCTCCTCGACGTCCTCGGCGACGACGGGACCCTGGTGGTGCCGACGCAGACCGGCGACAACTCCGATCCCGCGCTCTGGCGCGACCCGCCGGTGCCCGAGTCCTGGTGGGCCGACATCCGCGCGTCGATGCCGCCCTACGACGCGCGCACGACCCCGACCCGCGGTGTCGGCGTCGTCCCGGAGACGCTGCGCACGTGGCCGGGCGCCGTCCGCAGCGCCCACCCGCAGACGTCGTTCGCGGCCGTGGGCGCGCGGGCCGCCGCGATCGTGGACGGCCACGCGCCGGACTGCCGGCTCGGCGAACGCAGCCCGCTCGCCCGGCTGGAGGAGGCCGAGGCGCGGGTGCTGCTCCTGGGCGCGGGCTACGAGTCGTGCACGACGTTCCACCTCGCCGAGTACCGGATTCCCGCGCCGCGGGTCGAGAACTCGTTCGCGATGACGACCCCACAGGGGCGCCGCTGGACGACCGTGCGGGACACGTCGATCACCGACGACCGCTTCGGCGAACTGGGCGCGGCGTTCGAGCGGGAACGCCCGGTGCTGCGGGGCAGGGTCGGTGCGGCCGAGGTCCGGCTGTTCTCCCTGCCCGACGCCGTCGCCTTCGCCGAAGCCTGGCTGCCCCGGCACCGGCCGCGCCCGGCGTCGCCAATGTGACCCGCGTCACACCGCGCGGCGATGAGTTCCACCGGCCGGCCCGGTCCACCCCTGTGAGACAGCAACGCCGGGTTCCGGCCGAGTGAGAGGGAAGTCCTCATGGGGAAGCAGAAGATCACGACCTTCCTGTGGTTCGACAACCAGGCGGAGGAGGCGGTCTCGCTCTACACGTCCGTCTTCGCCGGTTCGCGCGTGCTCGACATCCAGCGGTACGGCGAGACGGGGCCCGGGCCGGAGGGCTCGGTCATGACGATCACGTTCGAGCTGGCGGGACAGCAGTTCATCGCGCTGAACGGCGGGCCCGAGTTCACGTTCACCGAGGCCATCTCGCTGTCGGTGGACTGCGCGGACCAGGAGGAGGTCGACCGGTTGTCGGAGCGGCTCACCGAGGGCGGCGGCGAGCAGGGGCCGTGCGGCTGGCTGAAGGACCGGTTCGGCCTGTCGTGGCAGATCGTGCCCCGCGTGCTGCACGAGCTGATCGCCGACCCGGACCGGGCGAAGGCCAACCGGGTGATGGGGGCCATGCTGGGCATGAAGAAGATCGAGATCCAGGGGCTGCTGGACGCCGCCGCGGCCGGGTGAGCGCGGCGGGCCCGCCGCCCTCGCCGCCCCGGCGCCGCGTGCCCGCGGCATACCCCGGCGGCGCCGGAATCCCGCCCCGGCGGCCGGTTTCGGCCATGATGGCGCGGTCCGGGCCGACCCTGTCGCGAACCCGTGTCCCGACCGGGCGCGACGGTCTACTATCCCCAGCAGATTCTCGTCAACCGGCCCCCGCGCACGGGCACTCCGGCCGCCGCGCTCCGGCAGGGCACACGTCTCCCGTCCGGCCCTCCGGCCGCCGCTGTGGGCCGGGCGGCCCCGGCAGACCCCTCCCGCCTCCCCGGCCTGCACCGGGGAGGTGGGAGGTTCGCACGCGTCCCGGGGCGCGTCAGGTCTCGACGGGTTCGAGCAGCAGCATCGTGTGCTGGACCGACAGACCCTCCACGAAGACGAGCGTGCAGGCCGCCACCCGCGCCCGGAACACGCGGCTGACCACCAGGTTGGCGCGCGGGGTGAACGGATAGTCGTTCGCCGTGAAGGTGTTGCCCCCGTTGCCGTAGGCGCGGGCGTGGACGTGGTTCATGTAGCGGATCCCGGTGTCGAGATCCGCGACGACCGGATGCCGGAACGCCTCGCTCATGTCGAAACCCTTGCGCCTCTTCTCCGGCCTGGTGTCGGCGTACTCCGTCACCTCCACCAGGTGACCGATCGGCAGCGGGGCGGGATAGTTCAACGACAGCTTGACGGACATCCGTTCACGGTACGACCGGAGTCCCGGCGCGTGGCGCCCCGGGTCCGCGCCGCACCGCGACACGGGCCGCCTCGCGCAGGGCCGCGACGGCCGGCTGGGCCCGTTTGTGCGGCGCCCAGGCGAGCGCCGACGTGCAGGGCGAGACGTCGGCGAGGTCCACGTAGGCGACGCCCGGCCGGGGGAAGAGGCGGCGGGCCGAGGCCGGCAGGAAGCTCATGGCCCGGCCGCCGGCGACCACGTGCAGCATGGCCTCCAGATCCGCCACCACGGGCCCGAACCGCGCCGGCGTCCCGTCAGGGCGCGGATCGATGGCCCAGTAGTCCCGCCAGACGCGCGGCGTCCGGGGCGGCAGGTCCACCACGGCGTGGCCGGCGAGCTGCTCCAGGAGCAGCGGCCCGCCCCCGGCGAGGGGGTCGTCGCTGGGCAGGCAGGCGACGCGCGGCTCGGTGGCCAGGTGCAGGGACTGGATACCGGACGGCAGCGGGGGCCGCAGGAACGCGGCATCGACGTCGCCGTTGTTCAGGGCGTCGATCTGGTCGACGAAGTCCAGCATGCGCATCTCGACGCTGATCCGCGGATGGCGGCCGTGCAACTCGGTGAGCACGGCGTGCGTGTGGGGCATCGCCGACTCGGCGCCGATGAAGCCGAGGACGAGGTGGCCGCGGATCTCCCGCGCGTGGGTGTCGGCCCGGCGGCGCAGCCGGGCCATCGCCTCGACGATCGCCTGGGCCTCGGGCAGCAGGGTCAGACCGGCGGGGGTGAGCGCCACGGTGCGGCTGGTGCGGTCCAGCAGGGGCACGCCGAGCCGGGTCTCCAGGGCGCGGATCTGCTGGCTGAGCGCGGGCTGGGTCATGAACAGCCGCGCGGCGGCCCGGCCGAAGTGCAGTTCCTCCGCGAGGACGAGGAAGAGCCTCAACTGATGGGGACTCGGCTCGCGTCGGGCGTCCACGTCCAGCGGTCCCGACTTCGCTCCCACGGCATCGGTCATACAGTCAAGGTTATCGTTCCGGTCGCGAAGGTCATGGCCGTTGATCTACCGGAGGGGTGGGGGATCGGTGCAGGATCGGAGCCTGCGGGGCACCGGACGCGGCGCCGCGTTCACGGGGGAGACGCGGGGGCCGCTCCGTTCGCCCGTTCCTTCCGGTCCGCCGGAAGGAACGGCGGTGGGCGGCCCGTGCGGCGCCGTCGCGCGGGGGTCAGCGCGCGCGACATGGGAGGGGAGTACCGGTGATGCCACTCCTCCCCCGACCAGACCCGCCGGTCTGCCGGGGTGTGGGCCTGCCCCTGGGCCTCCCACCGGCAGACCGGCGTTCCAGAGGCGGACGGACCGCCGGGGGGCGGCGACACGGCCCGGCGGCCCTCGGCACCTGGCAACCGTCCGACCGGGAGGGGGACTTCACGTCCACCCGCACCCTCCGAGCCACGGACCGAAGGCGTGGGGGCGTCTTTTGTCCGTACCTGACGTGACGGCACCTCCGAGCCGTCGCGAGGGCCCCGCTCGCCTCCCGTGAGCGGGGCCCGTTCGGGGTCGTCGTCACCCGCCGAAGCCCCGCACCCAACGGCGTTGCCACGGCGTCTCGACGGCGCGGGCGTCGTAGTGCCGCCGCACGTAGGCCACCGCCTCGTCCGCGGGAACGCCGTCCAGAACGGCCAGACACGCCAGGGCCGTTCCGGTGCGGCCCCGGCCTCCGCCGCAGGCGACCTCGACCCGTTGCGTCGCGGCCCGCGCCCACGCGTCGGCCAGCAACTCCCGGGCCAGCGTCCGGTCGGCGGGCAACCGGAAGTCGGGCCAGCGCAACCAGCGGGCCTCCCACGCCACTTCGGGCGGCTGCCGCCCCAGCAGGTAGAGCCCGTAGTCCGGCGGCGCCCCCTCCGGCAGCCCCCGCCGCAA
>NZ_LN929808.1 GCF_001493375.1 Streptomyces specialis | reverse complement strand
CGCCGGACGGACGGCGGGCGGTGGCGCGGGGTGCGGCGCGTGCGGAGCGAGGTCCGGGCGGTGGACGGGATCTCGTTCCGGGTGGCGCGCGGGGAGATGGTGGGCTACATCGGGCCGAACGGTGCCGGGAAGTCCACGACGATCAAGATGCTGACGGGCATCCTGACGCCGAGCGGTGGCCGGTTGCGGGTCGCCGGGATCGATCCGTCCCGGGAACGGGCGCGGTTGGCGCGGCGGATCGGGGTGGTGTTCGGGCAGCGGACGACGCTGTGGTGGGATCTGCCGCTGCGCGACTCGTACGGGCTGGTGCGGCGGATGTACCGGGTGGAGGAGGCGCGGTTCCGGCGGAATCTGGACCGGTGCGTGGAGTTGCTCGACCTGGGCGCGCTGCTGGACGTGCCGGTGCGGCAGCTCTCGCTGGGGCAGCGGATGCGGGGCGACATCGCGGCGGCGCTGCTGCACGATCCGGACGTGCTGTATCTGGACGAGCCGACGATCGGGCTCGATGTGGTCAGCAAGGCGAAGGTGCGCGGGTTCCTGCGCGACCTCAACGCGGAGCGGGGCACGACGGTGCTGCTGACGACGCACGACCTGACCGACATCGAGCAGTTGTGCCGCCGGGTGATGGTGATCGACCACGGGCGGCTGATGTACGACGGGGCGCCGGCCGGGCTGCACGAGGTGGGCCGCGGCGAGCGGACGCTCGTGGTGGACCTGGAGCGGGAGCTGCCGCCGATCGCGGTGCCGGGGGCGCGGACGGTGCGGGTGGAGGGGCCGCGGCAGTGGCTGGCGTTCCCGGCGTCGGCGAGCGCGGCGCCGTTGGTGGCGCGGATCGCGGCGGGGTTTCCGCTGGTGGATCTATCGCTGCGGGAGCCGGACATCGAGGACGTGATCGCCCGGATGTACGCGCCTGGTGGGGCTGCCGGGGGCCCGGGGGTGGGGTAAACCCCCGGGCCGATACGGCGACGCGCACCATCGTGCGGGGAACCCGCTGAACGGCACTGTTGCCTGCGTACCTGACAAGTCAGTTCGTGGAGCAGCAGAGGGGATCCGGCGTGGCGACGGTTATGAGGGGGACACGTACGGCGGTGGCCGCGCGGGCCGAGGGCGTGGCGAAGGCGTACGGGGCCGGGGAGACCCGGGCGGTGGCGCTGGCCGGGGTGTCGGTGGACATCGCCCGGGGTGTCTTCACGGCGATCATGGGGCCGTCGGGGTCGGGGAAGTCGACGCTGATGCACTGCCTGGCCGGGCTGGACACGGTGACCGGTGGGCGGATCTGGGTCGGGGAGACCGAGATCACGAGGCTGCGCGACAAGAAGCTGACGAAGTTGCGGCGCGACAGCATCGGCTTCATCTTCCAGGCGTTCAACCTGCTGCCGACGCTGAACGCCATCGAGAACATCACGCTGCCGATGGACATCGCCGGCCGTAAGCCGGACCCCGACTGGCTGCGGCGCGTCGTGGGGACGGTGGGTCTGGCCGACCGGCTCAAGCACCGGCCGAACCAGTTGTCCGGCGGTCAGCAGCAGCGCGTCGCCGTGGCGCGTGCCCTCGCGGCCCGTCCGGAGATCATCTTCGGCGACGAGCCGACCGGGAATCTGGACTCCCGGGCCGGCGCCGAGGTGCTCGGCTTCCTGCGCCGCTCCGTGGACGAGCTGGGCCAGACGATCGTGATGGTCACGCACGACCCCACGGCCGCCGCCTACGCCGACCGGGTGCTGTATCTGGCGGACGGCCGGATCGTGGACGACATGGCGGACCCGACCGCCGATCTGGTGCTGGACCGCATGCGCCGCTTCGACTCGCGGAGGGTGGCATGACGGTCATGCGGACGTCCCTGCGGAGTTTCTTCGCGCACAAGGGACGCATGGTGCTGTCGGGGATCGCGATCGTGCTGTCGGTGGCGTTCGTCTGCGGGACGCTGGTCTTCACCGACACGCTCGACAGGACGTTCGACAAGTTCTTCGACAGCGTGGCGGCCGATGTGACGGTCGACGCGGCGGAGGAGGAGAACGCGCAGGACACCGGCCGTGAGGAGACGCTGCCCGCGGAGGTGGTGGAACGGGTCCGGGCCGTCGAAGGGGTGGCGCAGGCGGACGGGCTGGTCCTCAGCGACAACGTCACCGTCGTGAACGCCGACGGCGACAGCGTCGGCGCCTCGGCCGGGCCGACGCTCGGCGGCGACTGGGGGGTGTCGGCGCAGCGCACGCTGGAGCTGACGTCCGGCGAGGCGCCGCGCGGGGCGGGCGAGGCGCTGGTGGACGTGGACACCGCGGAGCAGCACGGGGTGGCGATCGGCGACGAGCTGGAGATCATCGCGGTGCCGGGCCGTTTCCGGGTGGAGGTGACCGGCCTGGTGGAGTTCCGCGCCACGAACCCGGGCGCGGCGTACGTGCTGCTGGCGCCGGAGGTGGCGCGGACCGAGCTGCTGGGCGGGCCGGACCTGATCAGCTCGGTGGACGTGATGGCGGCCGACGGGGTCGGTGACGCCGAGTTGCAGCGGCGGATCGCGGAGCGGCTCGGCGGCGGCTACGACGTCGAGACGCGGGCCGAGAACATGGAGCAGATGAACCAGGACCTCGGGTTCCTGGACGTCATCCGGTACGCGATGCTCGGCTTCGCGGGGATCGCGGTGCTGGTCGGGATCTTCCTGATCGTCAACACGTTCTCGATGCTGGTCGCGCAGCGGACCCGGGAGATCGGGCTGATGCGGGCGATCGGGGCCGGGCGGCGGCAGGTGACCCGTTCGGTGCTGGTCGAGGCGCTGCTGCTGGGCGTCATCGGCTCGGCGGTGGGCGGGGGCGCGGGGGTCGCGCTGGCGGGCGGGCTGATGGAGCTGAGGGGCGCGGGCGGGGTGGACGTGGACACGTCCGAGCTGACGGTGAGCGTCACCACGCCGGGCGTCGGCATGGCGGTGGGGGTGCTGGCCACCCTGGTCGCGGCCTGGTTGCCGGCGCGCCGGGCGAGCCGGGCGTCGCCGATGGCGGCGCTGCGGGAGGCGGGCACCCCGGGCGCGGCGGCGGCGGGGAAGGTGCGCGCGGCGCTGGGTCTGCTGCTGGTGGCCGCCGGTGTGGCGGGGCTGTTCGAGGCGGGGATGGCGGACGAGGCGTCGGAGGGGTCGCTGTATCTGGCGGCCGGGCTGCTGCTGACGCTGATCGGCGCGGTGGTCGTGGGGCCGCTGCTGGCGAGTGGTGTGGTGCGGGCGCTGAGCGCGGTGGTGCTGCGGCTGTTCGGCCCGGTGGGCCGGATGGCGGGGCGGAACGCGCGGCGCAATCCCCGGCGGACGGGCGCCACGGCGGGCGCGCTGATGATCGGGCTGGCGCTGGTGGGGTCGCTGTCGGTGGTCGGTGCCTCGCTGGTGGCGTCGGCGTCGGACCAGCTCGACCGGTCGGTGGGCGCGGACTTCATCGTGGACACGACGTCGGAGCAGCTCATCACACCGGAGGCGGCCGAGGCGATCCGTTCGACGCCGGGCCTGACCCATGTCACGGGCTACGCGGCCGTGATGGTGGAGCTGACGGCGCCGGACGGCCGGACGTCGGCGGAGGAGGTCGTCGCGGCGGACCCCACGTACGCGGAGGACCTGCGGACGGAGACGGTGGCGGGCGAGCTGGCGACGGCGTACGAGCCGGACCACATGTCGGTGAACGAGTCGTACGCCGTGGACCACGGGCTGTCGGTGGGCGACGAGCTGACGGCGCGTTTCGTCGGCGGGGACACGGTGACGCTGACGGTGGGCGCGATCACGTCGGAGGACACGGTCTTCGACAAGGGCGCGATGTACCTGAGCCAGGACACCGCGCGGGCGCATCTGCCGGCGGAGCTGATGCCGCTGAACCAGCTCATGTTCGCCGGCGCGGAGGAGGGCCGGGAGGCGGAGGCGTACGCGGCGCTGAAGGAGAGCCTGGCACCGTTCCCGCAGTACCAGGTGTCGGACCAGGCGGACTACAAGCAGATGCTGGAGGACGAGATCGGGCAGTTGCTGAACCTGGTGTACGGGCTGCTCGGGCTGGCGATCGTGGTGGCGATCCTGGGTGTGGTGAACACGCTGGCGCTGTCGGTGATCGAGCGGACCCGGGAGATCGGCCTGATGCGGGCGATCGGCCTGTCCCGGCGGCAACTGCGGCGGATGATCCGGCTGGAGTCGGTGGTGATCGCGCTCTTCGGCGCCCTGCTCGGCCTCGGTCTGGGACTGGGGTGGGGCGCGACGGCGCAGCGGTTGCTGGCGCTGGAGGGCTTCGACGTGCTGGAGATCCCGTGGGTCACGATCGCGGTGGTCTTCGCCGGCTCGGCGGTGGTGGGCCTGGCCGCGGCGCTGCTGCCGGCCTTCCGGGCGGGCCGGATGAACGTCCTGCGCGCCATCGCGACGGACCTGTCTCTTTGCCACATCTGACCCTACCGACGGAGGGGGATACGTAGCTTACGGGGGGTGCCGATAGCTAAGAAAAGAAAGAACAGGGATCATCATCAACAGCAGAAAAGAAGGTACATAGCGCAAAGCGAGCAACACGAGGCA
>NZ_LN929807.1 GCF_001493375.1 Streptomyces specialis | reverse complement strand
CATTGTCACTACAGAGGTGGTTCTAGGCATTCCTATAATCTCACACGTTTTCTGCTTCTAGCTCTCTTATTTCTCTTTTATTAATCTAGCCGGCCCCCTCAGATCCCTACTCTACCCTCTCCGTCGGCAGCGTCAGATGTGTAAAAGAGACGGGGCGGGGGTAGCGTCGGTTCCGTGCGCCGTGTCCGCCGATGCGATCCCCGCCGTGCCGCCGATTCCCCGGCGGTGCCGCGGTGAGCGCGATCCCGGGGCGGTACGCGCTCGGTGAGCTGACCGTGGTGCGGCACGGGGAGAGCCTCGCGAACGCCGTGTTCGCCGGGATGGCGCCGCCGCCGCCGGAGTGGAGCGACGCCACGGTGCCGCTGACGGCCCGGGGCGAGGCGCAGGCCGCCGCGCTCGGCGCGTGGCTGGCGGGGCTGGGCGTGGAGCGGCGCCCGCATCTGGTGGCGTGCTCGCCGTACGAGCGGGCGCGGCGGACGTGGGACGTGATGGCCCGGGAGGCGGTGCGGCTGGGCAGGCCGCCGGTGCCGGTGGTGGTGGATCAGCGGCTGCGGGACCGGGAGATGGGCGTCTTCGAGCTGCTGACGCCCGGCGGGATCCGGGAGCGCGACCCCGGGGAGGCGCGGCGCCGGGTTCGGCTCGGTGAGGGGCTCTACCGGCCGCCCGGGGGCGAGTCCCTCGCCGATGTGGCCTTGCGGGCGCGGGACTTCCTGACGGAGCTGGACGCCGGCGGGGCGGGGCGGCGGGTGCTGGTCGTCGCCCACGACGCGATCGTGGTGACGCTGCGGCACGTCGTGGCGGGGATCGGCGCGGAGGCGCCGGCGG
This sequence comes from Streptomyces specialis, assembly GCF_001493375.1. GTDB lineage: Bacteria > Actinomycetota > Actinomycetes > Streptomycetales > Streptomycetaceae > Streptomyces > Streptomyces specialis. Next base: position 3,521 of record NZ_LN929807.1, on the reverse strand, counting down.
ACGCCGTTCCGGTGCCGAACGCGTCGGTGACCCGGTTCGCCGGCGACGGGGCGGCGCTGCGTCTGGTGGAGTTCGGCGCCACGGCCCATCTGACGGGGCCGGGGGAGACGGCGGACGACCGATGAGTTCCGCCGCCGGGGCGGGTCCACCCCACCGACGACGTCGCACGCGGGAGGACACCATGAGGAAGCTGATCGTCTCGGAGTTCGTGACCCTGGACGGGGTGATGGAGGCGCCCGGGGGCGAGCCGTCGCATCCGCACACCGGGTGGGTGCTGGACCACCAGGGTCCGGAGCAGGTGCGGTACAAGTTCGACGAGGTGCTGGAGGCGGGGACGCTGCTCGTCGGCCGGGTGACGTACGAGTCGTTCGCCGGGGCCTGGCCGACGTACACCGGGGAGTTCGCCGACCGGATGAACAGCATGGAGAAGGTCGTGGTGTCCGGCACGCTCACCGATCCGGAGTGGAACAACACGACGGTGCTGGCGGGCGACGTCGTGAAGGGCGTCGCCGGGCTGAAGGAGCGGGACGGCGGGCCCATCGTGGTCCAGGGCAGCGGGACGCTGGTGCACACGCTGCTCGACCACGATCTGGTGGACGAGCTGCGGCTGATGGTCTTCCCGGTGACGATCGGCTCCGGGCTGCGGCTGTTCCCGGACACGGTGCGCAAGACGGCGTGGCGGGTCTCCAGCGGCCCGGTGTTCCCCTCCGGGGTCCGGGTGGACGTCTACCCCCGCGTCTGAACGGCCCCCGGCCGGGCTCAGCTCAGGTAGCCGTGGAGGAAGGCCCGGACGCCCGCCTCGACGGCCGCGGTGACCTCCTCGTCGTCGGGAAGGACGCCGCCGGGGAAGGACGGGTTGGTGACCGAGACCAGGCGCAGGAGGTGGACGGCGGCCAGTTCGGGGTCGCCGCCGCGCAGCAGGCCGCGGTCGGCGAGGGCGGCGAGGCGGGCGGCGAGGACACGGCGGACGCGGAGGGGGCCGGTCTCCTGCCAGGCCTCGATGGCGGCGGGCGGGATGTGGCCGCGTTCGGCGTTGACCTGCCGGGTGAGGGCGAAGTGTTCGGCGTGGCCGGTGGTCGACTGGGCGGCCCAGTCGAGGCCGAACGCGACGAGGTCGGGTTCGAGCGCGGTGACCTTGCGCAGGTGCCGGTCGATGATGGCGATCTGCGCCTCGGCGGCGCGTCCGGCGCTCTCCTGGATGACCTGGTGGAACAGCTCGGCCTTGTCGGCGAAGTGGTTGTAGATGGTGCGGGTGGAGACGCCGGCCTCGGCGGCGATGGCGTCCACGCCGGCGCGGGTGTATCCGTCCCGCGCGAACACGGTGAGCGCGCCGGCGAGGATCGCGCGGCGCTTGTCGGCGAGTCCGCCGCGGGGGCGTGGCCGGGGCGTGCCGCCGGGTGTGGTGTCGCGCCTGGTCATCGTGGGAGTCCCGGGGTGTCGCCGTGGTGGGGCGCGCGGGCGGTGGGTGCCCGCGCAGGCGGTACCTTACGCGGCGGCCGGGGGCCGGTGGACGGTGCGGCGGGGGCTGAAGTCGTCGCCGCCGCCGAAGGGGCGTCCGTCGAGGTTCCAGCTCCAGGAGACGGTGGGCGTGATCCGCAGATACGGGGAGGTCCCGAACCGGCCGGCGCGTTCGGTGACTTCGGCGGTGCCGTAGACGCGCAGGAAACGCGGGGTCCAGGGGTCGGTGGCGACCAGATCGTCGACGACGAGGGCGACCTGGTCGTGGCCGGCCTCGACGTTGCGGTGCTTGCGGGTGCGGGCGGGATCGACGCCGCCGACGTAGAACCGCGTGCCGTCGAACTCGAAGCCGACGGGTGCGACGTCGGGCTGGCCGTCGGGGCCGACGGTGGCGATGCGGGCGAGGGGCTGGGAGCGGAGGTAGGCGATCTCCTGCTCGGTGAACGACACGGCGTCTCCTTGCGGTCCGGAAGGGGCCCGGATTTCCGGCGGCCCCCACAGCACGGTACAACGCTCATGGCAAATGGTAAAACGCCTCCTGCAAAAAAGACACCGGGCACCGCCCCGCGATCAGGGAGGGTATGCCGGTGGTCCGGACGGGTACGCGTGACGCATGGAAAAGGGCGAAGAAGAAGAAAACCGAAAGAAGCGGGACAAGGCCGTCGAGGAGCGGCGGGAGACGGACCGCGAACGCGGCGCGTCGCGTCCGTTCGACTATCCCTACGGGGAGCGGCGCGCCGGGGTGCGCGCCCGGCGGCACATCAGCAGGGAGCAGGCGGACGGCGACATCCCGCCCGGCATCGCGGGCGGCTACGGGGCGACCGGCGGAACCCACCAGGGCTCCGGCTCCCTCGCGGAGCCGGAGGAGGGCGCCGAGGGGTGAGGGCCGTGGCGAGACGCGGTCGCGGGGCGGGGGCCTGATGCGCCTGCGGCACACCCGGCCCACCGACCCCGGGTACCGGCGCAGACGGCACGGCAAGGGCTTCCGCTATCTCGACACGGACGGCGAGCCGCTGCGCGACCCGGCCGAGCTGGCGCGGATCGCCGCGCTGGTGATCCCGCCCGCGTGGCGGGACGTGTGGATCTGCGCCCGGCCCAACGGTCACCTCCAGGCCGTCGGGACGGACGCGGCGGGCCGCCGCCAGTACCTGTACCACGAGCGGTTCCGGGAGCTCCAGGAGAAGGCGAAGCACGAACACGTCCTGGAGGTGGCCGAGGCGCTGCCCCGGATCCGGGAGGCCGCCACCGCCCATCTGAGCCTGCGGGGCCTGACCCGGGAACGGGTGCTGGGCGGCGGGGCCCGGCTGCTCGACATGGGGTTCTTCCGGATCGGCAGCGAGCGCTACACCGACCGGCACCAGACGTACGGCCTGACGACGCTGCTGCGGGAGCACGTGCGCTGCGGCGCGAGCCGGGTCGCGTTCGCGTATCCGGGCAAGCACGGCAGGCGGCAGGAGCAGGCGGTCTCCGAGCCGGCGCTGTGCCGGGTCGTCACCGCGCTGCGGCGGCGCCGGGGCGGCGGGGGGCGGCTGCTGGCGTACTGGGAGGCGCGGGCCTGGCACGACGTGACCGGCGCCGACCTCAACGCGTATCTGCGGGGACAGGGCGGGGTCGAGGTGACCGCGAAGGACTTCCGCACCTGGCACGGGACGGTGCTGGCGGCGGTCGCGCTGGGCGTGTCGGGGCACGCGGCGCGGAGCGAGTCGGCGCGGCGCCGCGCCGTCGCGCGAGCGGTGCGGGAGGTGGCCGAGTACCTGGGGAACACGCCCGCCGTGTGCCGCGCCTCCTACATCAACCCGCGGGTGATCGAGCTGTACGAGGACGGCGTGACGCTGGAGCCGGTGCTGTCCCGCCTGGGGGCGGGGGTGGCGGCCGGTGCCCCGGCGACGCAGGGGCCGGTGGAGCGGGCGGTGCTGCGGATGCTGCGCACGGGCCGCCCGCCCCGGCCGTGACCGGGCGGGCGGCCCGTGCGCCGCATCCGCCGCCCCTTGCCCTTATACACATCTCCGAGCCCCCGAGACAGGCAGAAATCCCGTATGCCGTCTTCTGCTTGACAAAAACAA
>NZ_LN929806.1 GCF_001493375.1 Streptomyces specialis | reverse complement strand
CGAGCTCTTTTTTCTTTAGCAGCGCGTCTGCCGACCTCTCACCAGGCCTCTTCGTCGGCAGCGTCAGATGTGTGTCAGAGACAGGCCCTGTTCCGGTGCCAGGTCCGGCCCGGGGGCCGCGGTGGCGAGCAGCGCCGAGGGGTCGAACGGGGCCCCGGCCAGCGGGACACACGGCACGACCCGGGTGGGCGACCCCGGCCCGCCGGGCAGGGCGAGCACCGTCTCCAGCACGCGCAGCCCGTCCTCGGGGCCGAGCGCGTCCAGGCCGAGCGGCCGGGCCGCGTCCGCGTGATCCGCGCCCATGCCGGTGCCGCGCCACGTCGGCCAGTTCACGGCGACGACCCGGGTACGCCCGCCGGGCGGCCGGTGGTCGGCGACGGCGTCCAGGCAGGCGTTCGCGGTGGCGTAGTCGCTCACCCCGGCGCCGAGCCGGGGCGCCAGCGAACTGAGGGAGGACATCAGCACGCAGAAGTCCGGCGCGTCGGGCTCGCAGGCCGCCAGCAGCGCCGCCAGCCCCTCCGCCTTCGGCTCCGCGACGGCCCGCAGGTCGTCCACGGACTTCCGCACGAACGGCGGGCGTCCCCGGGACGGCAGCCCGGCGCAGTGCACCAGCCCGGCGACCGGCCCCAGCCGCCGCCTGACCTCGTCGAGGAACCCGGTCAGCGGTCCCGGCAGCAGCGGCCCGCCGTACGTCATCACCCGCGCGCCGGCCCGTTCCAGCTCCCGGACCGTACGGACCGCCGCCGCCTCGGGCGCGTCGTCCGGCAGCCCGTCCCACCGGTGCCGGGGCGGCAGGGGGCGCGTGCCGAGCAGGGCGATCCGGCGGGCGCCGCGCGCGGCGAGCAGCGACGCGGCCAGCGCGCCGATGCCCCGGGTCCCGCCGGACACCACGTAGACCCGGTCGGGGTCGGCGCGGAAGACGGGGACGGCGGCGGACGTGCCGGAGGCGGGGAGCGGGTCGAGGGCGTCGAGGGCGGGCAGCAGCCGCTGCCCGGCCCGGTACCGCACCCCGGGCGGCCCGGCGGGCGCGGACCACTCGGCGAGGATCTGGCGGGCGGCGTCGGGCGGGGCGGCGTCGGGGACCAGCACGGTGGCGCGCAGCCGCCGGTACTCCACGCCCAGCGGCGGCAGCAGCCCGCCCATGCGGGCCCCCCCCGGAAGGGCGGCGGCGCCGGTGCCGGGGCGCGGGTCCGACGCGTGCAGGACGCGCAGCGCGCCGCCGCCCCGGGAGGCGATCAGCCGCTGGAGCATCAGGACCCGGGCGGCCCAGCCGTTCCCGGCGTCGTCGCCCTCCCGGCCCAGGTCGGTCACGTCGATCCAGCTGGCGAGCCCCGGCAGCCGGGCGGTCAGCCCGTCGATGACGGCCGCCGGGTCGGGCGCGTCCGCGAAGCCGGGGCCGTCGCCGCCGTCGCGTTCGGGCAGCAGGTGGACGCGGTCCGGGCCGAGCGCCGCGAGGAGTTCCCCGGCCACCGCGCGGGAGGGCGCGGTGTCGGCGTACAGGCACAGCACCGGGCCCTCGGGCGGCGCGTCCGCCCGGCCCGGCGCGGCGGCGGGCCGCCACACCGGGGTGAACAGCTCCACCGCGCCCGGCCCGTGGGCCGGGTCCGGCTCCGGCTCCGGCTCCGGGAGCCAGTGGCGGGCGCGGGCGAACGGATACGACGGCAGCGACACCGGCCGCCGCACCCCCGGGGGGGCCAGGCGGGCCCAGCCCGCCCGCCCACCGCCCGCCCAGTGCCGGGCCAGGGACGCCGGGGCGCCGCCGGTCCCGCCGGCGCCCGGGTACGCCGCGTCGGGCGCGTCGGCGCCGTGCGGCGGGACGTCGCCCGGCAGCGACCCCCGGACCACGTGTTCCGTCCCGCCGGAACGGAACCGCCGCAGCGCGTCCGCGAGCCCGGCCGGGTCGGCCGCGACGACCGCGAGCCGTTCCCGCATCTCCCGCCGGCCCGTCCGCAGCGTGTGCGCGACGTCGGCGAGCGGCGGCGCGCCGGGCGCGGTGACCGCGGCGGCGAGGCGGGCGGCGCTCGCGGCCAGGGCCCGTTCGTCCAGGGCGGACAGCACGAACAGGTGCGGCCCGGCCGGGGACGGCGGGCCGTCGCCCGGCGCGTACTCCTCCAGAACCACGTGGGCGTTCGCGCCGCCCGCCCCGAAGGAGCTGACGGCCGACCGCAGCGGCCCCGGCCCTCCGGGACGCCAGTCCGCCGCCTCGCGCTGCACGGTGAACGGCGTGCCGTCCCAGTCGATGCCCGGGTTCGGCTCGGCGGCGTGCAGCGAGGGAACGAGCCGGCGGTGACGGAGCTGGAGAACGGCCTTGGTGAGCCCGGCGATCCCCGCCGCCGCCTCCGCGTGGCCGATGTTCGACTTCACCGAGCCGAGGGCGCGACTGCCCGCCGGGAGCCCGCCGAACGCCCGCAGCAGGCCGCTGATCTCCACCGGATCGCCCAGTGCCGTTCCCGTGCCGTGGGCCTCCAGGTAGCCCACCGTCGCCGGGTCCACCCCGGCGCGGCGCAGCACGTCCGCGACCAGATCGCCCTGGGCGACCGGGTTGGGCACCGTGTAACCGCTGGTCCGGCCCCCGTGGTTGACGCCCGTGGCCAGGATCACCGCGTGGATCCGGTCCCCGTCGCGCTCGGCCGGGCCCAGCGGCTTCAGCAGCACCGCCCCCACCCCCTCGCCCGGGGTGAAGCCGTCGCCGCCCGCGCCGAAGCTGCGGCAGCGGTGGTCGGTGGACCGCATGCCCAGCCGGTCCTGCTGGCGGAACTTGTGCGGATGCAGCGACAGGTTGACGCCACCGGCGAGCGCCGCCTCGCACTCCCCCCGGCGCAGCGCCTCCACCGCCAGGTGCAGGGCGGTCAGGGACGCCGAGCACATGGTGTCCACCGCCATGCTCGGCCCGCACAGCGACAGGAAGAACGAGACCCGGTTGGCGATGCCCGCCAGCGCCGACCCGCAGTCGGCCGGGGTGCCGCCCAGCGCGGCCCGCTCGACGGCGAGGTACGGGTACTCGTTGTACATGGCGCCCGCGTAGACGCCGACCCGGCCGCCGCCGTGGCGTTCCCGCAGCCGTTCGGGGCTGTATCCGGCGTCCTCCAGCGTCTCCCACGCCACTTCCAGGAACAGCCGCTCCTGCGGGTCCATCAGCGCGGCGTCGCGCGGCGAGATCCGGAAGAAGCGGGCGTCGAAACGGTCCACGTCGTCCAGGAACGCGCCCCACATCAGGTCCACCGGCCACCCCGGGCGGCGCCGGGACTCCGGCAGCGGCGTGATGGCGTCGTAGCCGCGTTCGAGCTGCCGCCAGAACGTGGCCAGATCGGGGGCCTGCGGATAGCGGCCCGCCATGCCGACGATCGCGATCGGTTCCCCGGCCGGGGGCGCGGAACGGCGGGGCAGCGCGCGGACGGCGGGCGCCGGTCCTGGCGTCCCGGCGGGCCGGGGCGCCCAGGGGGCGTCGGGCCGCTCCGCCAGCGCGGCGGCCACCCCGGCGAGGTCGCGGTGCTCGAAGAACAGCGCGCGGGACACCGGCGCGGCGAAGTCCTCCGCCAGCCGGGCGTTGAGCACACCGATCAGGTACGAGGTGAGGCCGTACCGCTCCAGCGGCACCCGGGGGTGCAGCCGGTCGGCGGGGATGCCGGACACCTCGGCGTACCGGTCGAGGAGATACGCCTCCGCCGCCGTGACGTCCGCTTCCCGCGCGGGCCCGGGGGCCGGGTCCGCGGCGCCCGGCAGGGGGTGCGGATCGCCGTCGAACACCCGCACCGGCAGCGGGATCCGGCGCGCGCCGGGGGCGCGGAACGGCCGCCAGTCCGGCTCGTCCCCGGCCAGCCACGCCGCCATCGCGGCGGCGGCGGGCGTGCCGGACGGCGGGGCCGGGGCCGGGGCGCGCGGGCCTTCCGGCCCGGTCACCGAGACGGCGGCGCCGGGCCAGGGACGGCCCGCCGTGAACGCCGCCAGCGCGGCCCGCAGTTCACCGGTGCCGGAGCAGAGCGCCGCCCACCGGTGCTCCTCGGCGACCCGGCCCTCCCGCAGGGTGCGGGCGATGTCCGCGAGTCGCGGCGGCGTGTCGGCCCCGGCCGCCGCGTTCTCCAGCCACGCCAGCAGCCGGGCGGCGGTGGCGGCCAGCCGTCCGGCGGTGGGGGCGGACAGCGCGACGACCTGCGGGCCGTCGTCACCGGCGGTACCGGGCGTCGCGTCCGGCGCGGGGCCGGGGGCGCGCAGCACGGCGGGGCGAAGGAGGCGGGGGCCCCCCCCGCCGTGACCCGCGCCCGGCGCGGCGCGTCCCCCGCCGGGTCCGGCCCGCCGGCCGGCCCCCCGGGGGAGGGCCGCGGGGCGGCGGCCCCGG
>NZ_LN929805.1 GCF_001493375.1 Streptomyces specialis | reverse complement strand
GCGGCGAGGGCGCGCACGGCCCGGTGCAGCGCCACCAGGGCGCTGGAACACGCCGTGTCCACGGCCTCGCTCGGCCCGCGCAGGCCGAAGTGGTGGGAGACGCGGTTGGCCAGCACGGCGTGTGACAGGCCGCTGGCCATGTGGGCGCGGACGGCGGCGGGGTCGTCGCGCAGCAGGTCGTCGTAGTCGGAGGTGGAGACCCCGGCGAACAGGCCGGTGGCGCTGCCCGCGAGGTCGGCCGAGGCGTATCCGGCGTCCTGGAACGCGCGCCAGACGACCTCCAGGAACAGCCGCTGCTGCGGGTCCATCAGGGCGGCCTCGGCCGGGGAGATGGAGAAGAACCGGGCGTCGAACCCGGCGATGTCCGGGAGGAACCCGCCGCGCGCCTGCCGGGTGCGGGGGTCGGCGAGCAGCGCCGCCCGGTCCCCGGGCACCGGTCCCACCAGGTCCCGGCCCGCCGCGAGATGGTCCCAGAACGCCGTCAGCGTCGGGGAGCCCGGCAGGATGCCGGCCATCCCGATGACGGCGACGGGCTGCTGTCGCCCGGTCTCCGCCGGGGCGGTGACGGCGGCCGGGCGCGGCGCGACCCGCGGTGGCGGCGGCGGTGCGGGGTCCGGGGCGGGCGCGGCGGGCGCCGGGGCCGCGACGGGCGGTCCGCCGGTGGCGGCGGCGGTGATGGCCGGGCCGTGGTGGGCGCACAGGTGGCGGGCGAAGTCGTCGAGGGTCGGGCACTCGAACAGGACGGTGGGCAGCAGGTCCAGCCCGTAGATGTCGTTGACCTCGCCGGTGAGCTGGGTGAGGGAGATCGAGTCGAAGCCGGAGTCGAGGAGTTCGGCGCGCGGGTCCACCTCGTGCTCGTCCACCATCAGGAACCCGGCGGCGACCCGGCGCAGCGTGGCCGACACCTCGGCCGCCAGCTCCTCCGGCCCGGCTGCCGTGACATGTCCGGTCGTGACCCGCTCGGCCGTGAGGTGTGCGCTGGTGACCTGCTCGGCCGGGAGCGTCCGGGCCGGGGCCGTCGCGCTCTCGACGGCCAGCAGCACCGGCTCCGTCCCGCCGAGGGCCCGGCACAGGACGCGCAGCCCGGTCCCGGTGCTCATCGGCGCCATGTCCCACCGGCGGGCGAACAGGTCACGGACGCCGTCGTCCACGGTCATCCCGCCGTCCGCCCAGAGCGGCCAGCCGATCGCGACGGTCCGCCCGTGCCGCTCGCCCGCCCGGCGGCGCGCCTCCCGTTCCTCCGCGAAGCGGTTGAGGAAGGCGTTGGCGTACGCGTAGTCGGCCTGCCCGATGTTGCCGGTCTCGGCGGCCACCGAGGAGTACAGGACGAGGAAGTCCAGCGGGCGGTCCCCGAGGGCGGCGTCCACGTTCAGCACGCCGGTCACCTTGGGAGCGAGCACCGAGGCCAGCGCCGCGCGGTCCTTCCCGGCGGCCAGGCCGTCCCGGGTGATCCCGGCGGCGTGGATCACGCCGTGCGGGCCGCCGAACCGTTCCGCCGTCTCCGCGACCAGCCGCTCGACCCCGGCCCGGTCGGTGACGTCCGCCGTGGCCCAGTGCACGGTGACCCCGTCGCCCGCCACCGTGGCCATACGGCGGCGGGCGTCGTCGCCGGGGGCGGAACGGGCCGCGAGGACCAGGGTCAGCGGGCGGCCGTGGCGGGCCAGGAACTCGGCCGTGTGCAGGGCCAGGGCGCCGGTGCCGCCCAGCAGCAGGTACGTGCCGCCGGGGCGCAGCGGCAGGGCGGACGGGGCGTCGTCGCCGGTCGGGGCGAACGGTTCGACCCGCCGTTCCAGACGCTCGCCGTCCCGGTACTCGATCTCGAACTGCCCGCCGGGTGCCGCGAGTTCGGCGGCGATCCGGTCGGCAGCGCGGCCGGGCGCGGTGTCCGGCTCCTGGGTCAGGCAGACACCGCTACAGCCCGTGTGCTCCAGCGCCAGCGTGCGCAGCACGGCGGCCATGGCGGTGTGCCGGGCCGGCGCCGCCGGGGGGACCACGTGCACGAGCCGCAGCGGGCGGGGGGCGCCGCGGTCGAGCAGCGCCTCGGCGGCGGACCACAGCGGGAGCAGGACGGCGGACGGCGGCCCGGCCGGGTCCGCCGTGCCGTCCGGGAGGTGCACGACCGCGTCGGGGCGCCGGCCCGCGTCGGCGAGCCGGGCCAGCAGCGCCGCGTACGCCTCGGGCGACGACAGGTCCATGGTCCACCGGTCGGTCCCGGCGGGCACGGGCGCGGGCCCGCCGGGGAACACCGTGACGCGGCGCGCGCCGCGTGCCGCCAGCAGCGCGGCCAGCGCCTCGGCGGTGGCCGTGGTGGCGGGGGCGGCCAGCAGCAGCACCTCGCGCGGCCCCCCGTCCCCGGCGGCGCCGGGCGAGGGGAGCGGAGCGGGCACATGGACGGGCCGGAGGTAACGCGGCTCGCCCGCGACGACCGGCGCCTCCCCGGTCCCGGGCTGCTCCGTCCCGGGCTCCTCGGTCGCGGCCGGTGGCTCGGGCACGGCGGTCGTGGTCGGCGGCTCGGGCAGGGTCAGCCAGTGGCGGCGGCGGTCGAACGGGTACGGCGGCAGCGCCACCCGGCGCGGTGCGGGCGCCGGCCACAGCCGGTCCCACGCGACCGTGACGCCGGTGACCCAGATCCGGGCCAGCTTCTCCAGGTCGCGCCGCGCGAGGAGACCGTCGAGGAACGCGGCGCCGTCCTCGCCGGAGAGCAGCGCGGACGCCAGCGGATCGGCCCCGGCCGTCCCGGTGATCACCCGCTCGTCGCGCCCGCCCGAGGCGAAGGCGGCGAGCCGGGCGCGCAGTTCGTCCGCCGACCGGGCCGGGACGGCGACGCGCACGGGCAGGTCCCGCCGCCCGACCTGGCTGGTGTGGGCCAGACGACGGAGCGACGGGCCGGTCCCGCCGTCCGGTTCACCGATCGTCGCGGCGACGCGGCGGGCGTACTCGGCGAGTTGCTCGCCGGTGCGGGCGGAGAGCAGGAACAGTTCCGTCGCGCCGGGTGTCGCGGCGGGCTCGTCGCGGTCCGCCGTGGCGCCGGGCAGGTACTCCTCGACGATCAGATGGGCGTTGGCGCCGCCCGCGCCGAAGGAGCTGATCCCGGCGCGGCGGGGCGCGGGGCGTCCGTCCTGGCCCTCCGGCCGCGGCCAGGGCTCTGAGCCGCGCGGCAGCCGGAACGGGCTCCGTTCGGGCAGCTCGATCCGGGGGTTCACCTCGTCGAGATGGGCGCAGCCCGCGATCCGGCCGTGCCGCATCTGCAGCAGCACCCGGGTCAGTCCGGCGATGCCCGCGGCGCCCTCCAGGTGCCCGATGTTCGCCTTGACGGAGGAGACCGCGCAGCGGTCGGGCGCCGCCCCCAGCTCCTCGAACGCCTGGTGCAGCGCCGCCATTTCGATCGGGTCGCCGAGCGCCGTGCCCGTGCCGTGCGCCTCCAGGTAGCCGATGCTCCGCGGATCGACACCGGACCGCCGCACGGCCCGCGCGATCAGCCGCGCCTGGGCACCGGGGTTGGGAACGGTGTAACCGCCCGTCCGGCCACCGGCGTTGACCATGCCGCCCTTGATCACGGCGAGGATCTCGTCACCGTCGCGCACGGCGTCGGCGAGCGGGCGCAGCAGGACGGCGCCGACGCCCTCGCCGGGCGTGAAGCCGTCCGCCCGCGCGTCGAAGACCTTGCAGGCGCCGTCGGCGGAGAGCATGTTCATCGCCGACAGCGCCACATGGTGCGACGGGTGCAGGACGAGGTTCACGCCACCGGCCACGGCCATGCGGCACTCGCCGCGCCGCAGGCTCTCGCACGCGAGGTGCACGGCCGTCAGGGAGGACGAGCAGGCCGAGTCGACCGCGAAGCTGGGGCCCTCGAAGTCGAAGTGGTACGACACGCGGTTGGCGACGGACCAGTAGGCGGAGTGCGCCCCGGAGAGCCGGCCCCGGTCCCAGCCGGTGGCGGCGAGACGGCCGTACGAGCCGTACATCACGCCCGCGAAGACGCCGGTCATCCGCTCGTGGGTGGTCTCGCCCAGGCGCCCGGCCCGGTCCAGCAACTCCCAGCAGGTTTCCAGGAAGAGCCGTTCCTGCGGGTCGATGTCGGCGGCGTCCTTGGGGAGGATGCCGAAGAACGCGGGGTCGAAGAGGTCGATGCCCTCCAGGAAGCCGCCCCAGCGACCGTAGGTGCGCTGGTCCCGGCCGCGCCGGGGGTCGAAGTGGGCCCGCCAGTCCCAGCGTTCGCCGGGGATCTCGGTGACGCTGTCGCGGCCCGCGTCGAGGTTGGCCCAGAACGTGTCCAGGTCCGGCGCGCCCGGGTACCGGCCGCTCGCCCCGATGACCGCGATGTCGCCGTCCGTTCCGCCCGCCGGACGCGCCCCGGCGGGCGCGGGCCGAGGCACGGGCGGCGACGCGGGCGGGGGTGTGGGGGCGGGGCGGGGCGCGGGGTCGCCCAGCCCGGCGGCCCGGCGTGCGCCCCGCCGCCCGGCCAGGCGGTCGGGCGGCCGCGCGCCCGCGCGCCGCCCGCAGCGCGCGGGGGCGGG
>NZ_LN929804.1 GCF_001493375.1 Streptomyces specialis | reverse complement strand
CGATACCACTGAGAGACAGCACATGAAAGTCGATATTCTATGGACAAAACCCGGCGCGCACCGCGCTCACCACCCACCTCTTCGTCGCCAGCGTCAGAGGTGTATAAGAACCCGCCCCCCCCCGGGCCCCGGACACCGGACCCGGCGCTCCCCCGGGCCGCCATCCCCCGTCAGAGGGAAAACCGGCCGCCGCCGCCATGATCGGGCCGCCCGGCGGACAAGGACGGAGTGTCCGGCAGCCGATCCCTGGAGTGCTCCATGCGAGACCGCCCCCTCACCGCCGTCGCCACCGGTTTCGCGGCGACCCTCGTCCTGCTCGGCGGTGCCATGGCGCTCGGCGACGGCGGCGCGTCGGCCTCCGACTCCTCCACCGACCCGCCCGCGACGAGCACCGGGGACGGCGACGGCGCCACCGAGGCCGCCGGCGCCGGAGAGACCACGCGGGACACCACCCGCCCCCTCCGCTGACGCGGAGGGCCCGTGCGGGGCGCGGACCAGCGGATCAGGATCGGCACCCGGCTTCGCCGGACCCGTTCAGTTGCCCGGGCCTACTGCCGTGCCGTCTCCCTGCGGCGGCTCCACCGCCCTTCCCGGCACCAGCACGGCAAGGGTGCTGCGCGCTTCACGCCGCAGCGTGTGGCGCCGGGCGAAGGTCGCGGTGAGCGCGAGGATCGAGACCGTGCTCCCGTAGAACACAGCGGCGATCGTGGAGAGGAGCCCGACCGTCATCGGGCACGCACCTTTCTTCCCCCGTCCGGCCCACCCGGCTCACGGCCCGGGGTGGGCGTTGATGCGTTTCCTCTCCACCTTACGTACGCCGTCAACCCCGTGTGCGGCCTTGCCGACCGGCGCACCCGCCCGTTCCGCCGGCTCCGCCGCGAGTCCTCTCCGGTAGCCTGCTGATCACATGGCACGGCGCTCAGCAGGCAGGGAGAACGGGTGGCTCACCAGCGGATCACGACCCGCAACGCCCGTTTCCAGCAGTGGCAGGCCCAGCTCACCAACCGCACCAAGCGGCACCGGGCGGGCGAGTTCCTCGTGCAGGGCGTGCGGCCCATCTCCCAGGCCGTCGAGCACGGTTGGACGATCCGGGCCCTGCTGTTCGACCCCAGCCGTCCCCTGACACGCTGGGCGAGCGGGCTGTTGCGCGACGTGCCCGCCGAGAAGATCGCCATGGCCCCGGAGTTGCTGGCCGAGCTGGGCGAGAAGGACGACGGCGCCCCCGAGTTGGTGGCCGTGGCGGAGATGCCGCCGGACGACCTGGCCCGCGTCCCGGTCGGACCGGCTTTCCTCGGCGTCGTGTTCGACCGCCCGACCAGCCCGGGGAACATCGGCACGATCATCCGGTCCGCCGACTCCTTCGGCGCGGGCGGCCTGATCGTGACGGGTCACGCCGCCGACGTCTACGACCCCAAGTCGGTCCGGGCGAGCACCGGTTCGCTGTTCGCGCTGCCGGTGGTGCGCATCCCCGGCCACCGGGAGGTGGCGAACTGGCTGACGGACGTCCGCGCGCAAGGCGTTCCGGTGACGGTGGTGGGCACGGACGAGTCCGGCGAGACGGACGTCGCGGGCTCCGATCTGACGGGCCCGGTGCTGCTGTTGATCGGCAACGAGACGGCGGGGCTGAGCGCGGCGTGGCGCGACCTGTGCGACACGCTGGTCCGTATCCCGATGACGGGCTCCGCCAGCTCCCTCAACGCGGCCAGCGCGGCCACGGTCGTCCTGTACGAGGCGGCCCGCCAACGAGGCCCCGGTGCCTGACGACCGCCGCCACCTTCGTCAACGTCAACGGCGCGCGTTCAGCAGCAGAGGAACTGCCGCCCCGTCGCGTCCTGGTGGAGCGGCCAGGGGAAGCCGAGCGGGCAGTGGTGCCCGTCGTGGGCGTGCCAGAAGCGGGCCGCGGGCGTGGCGCAGGTGGGACAGACCCATATCGGGGAGCGGCCCTGCACGGTGATGTCCGGCCACAGGGACTTCCCGCACCGGTCGCAGCGGGGCTGACCGGGGGGCGCGGTGGCGGGCGGCTCGGCGAGAAACTTCTTGGGCACGCACGGCATCTTCCTTGCCGCGGAGGCCCGTTGAGGCCCGACCTCGGGCCGTTTCCCCCGAACGGATGACGCCCTCGGCGGCCTTGCCGGCGGCACCGGCCAAGGCGCCCGCGGCCACGCGGCGTTCGGCGCTTTTCGATCCCGGGCGGGTGCCCGGCGTCCCGCCGAACCGAGGCCCGGCGGAACGACCGCCCCGCGCTCGGGTCAGGGTTCGTGTCCGGCTTCCTCTTCGGGGTCCTGGGCGTCCGGGGGCCGTCTCAACGAGGGCGGGGTGGCGCAGGCGGGACACCAGTAGCCCTCGCCGCCCTCGATGAAGATCCAGCCGAGTTCCTTGATGTAGGGGGTGGCTTGGCCCGCTTCGTGCAGCATGTGGCCGAAGAGGTCCTCCTCCAGGTCCGGTGGCGGGTCCGCGATGACCAGGTCGAACGTGATCCGCTCCTGACAGTCGCGTCGGTCGCAGGCGAGGAAGAACCGCACCGGCCCCGGCGCCCTGCCGTCGGTCGTCAAGCTCATGCCACGCATCGTGGCCCAACGGTGTCGCTCCGTGCAACGGCCGCCTTGACGAACGAGGTTGCGGGCGTTGCCGGCGTTGCAGAATGGAATCCATGACGACGATAGCCGTGACGGGCCACATGGATCTGACGGCCGCGAGCGCCGTCCTCGTGCGACAGGCCCTGACCGGCCTGCTGCGCGGGTACGCGCCCGGGGACCTGACCGGCGTCTCGTGCCTGGCGGAGGGCGCGGACGCGCTGTTCGCGGAGGCGGTGCTGGAGGCGGGCGGCCGGCTGGTGGTGGTCATCCCCTCGGTGAACTACCGGCAGGAGCAGGGCTCCACCGCCTACGCCGACACGTTCGACCGGCTGGCCGGGGCGGCCGACGAGGTGGTCGTGCTGCCGAACGAGGTGGCCGACCCGCGTGCCTACGAGGCGGCGAACCAGGTGCTGCTGGAGCGCGCCGACCGGCTCGTCGCCGTGTGGAACGGGCGCCCCGCCCCGGGCCGGAACGGCGGCCCCGCGCATGCCGTCGAGCAGGCCCGGGCGGCCGGGCTCCCGGTGGACGTGGTGTGGCCCCCCGGCGCGGCCCGGCTGGGCGACGGCGGGGACGCGCCCGTTCCGGCGCCGACCCCGGCGCCGGGTTGCCCCCGGGGAAGCAGCGCCTAATATCGAACGCGTGAGCGAGTCCCTGTCCGAGCCCCCCCGGCCGAGGCCCAGCCTGCCGCCCGCCCTGGCCCGCCTGCGCACGCTGGCGACCTGGCTGGAGCTGCGGCTCGGCGAGGTCCGCGCGGCCATCGCCGAGGCGGAACGGGTCGCGGCGGTCGAACGGGCCCGCCCGCGCTGGTGGGTGCAGTGGATGCGGACCCCGCCGGACGAGCCCCGGCGCGGCGTGCTGCACCGCGCGGGCTGCTGGTGTCCCGGCGAGCCGGATCTGCGGGCGGCCGACGTGCGGCGGGTGGCGGCCGACCACGCCGGACGCGTGGAGACCTGCCTGGTGTGCCGGGCGGAGGGCCCCGACGGATGAACGCGCGCCCGCTGCCGTAGCCTCGTGGCGTGCTCCCGTTCCGCCTCCAGCTCCTGCGCGCCGACCACGCCCCGGCCCTGCTCGCGTTCGAACGGGAGAACCGGGCCTGGTTCGCGGCGTCGATCCCCGACCGCGGTGACGACTACTTCGCGGACTTCGACGCCCGGCACGCCGCCCTGCTGGCCGAGCAGGCGGCCGGGGTGTGCTTCTTCCACCTCCTGCTGAACGACGACGGCGCGGTGCTCGGCCGGGTCAACCTGATCGATGTCGCGGACGGCGCCGCCGAGTTGGGCTTCCGGGTCGCCGAGAAGGCGGCCGGCCGGGGGCTGGCCACGGCAGCCGTCCGCGAGGTCTGCGCCCTCGCCGCCACCGCGTACGGCCTGACCGCGCTCCACGCCCGGGCCACGCTGGACAACGCCGCCTCCCGGACCGTGCTCGCCCGCACGGGCTTCACCCCCACCGCCGCGATCACGCTGACCGGCCGCCCGGCGACGCGCTACGAGCGCCCCCTGTGAGGAACGGGGTCCCGGCCGCCCGGTTGGCAGCGGGTGGGCGGCCGGGTCCCCTCGCGGCGTGTCCGGTTACCGGTCGGACGACCGCCTTCCGTCCCGGGGTTGTCAGCTACCGGGACGGGCAGCCCTCGTACGGGCGCGCGGGGCGGAGCGGTTCGAGCAGACTCCGCGGGCGCCGGCACGAGGGGGCTTCTACGGAACGGGCGGGAACGCGCACCCGCTGCCCGGCACCCGGGCCAGGGCCCGGCGCAGCAGGGCGGTGTCGGTCAGGCACGACCCGGCCGGGGCGGTGAGCCAGTGCGGCTCACCCGCACGCCACCCGGCCGGCGGCACCGCCACCGCCTCCCCCCGGCGCAGGACCACGACACCCGCGCAGTCCCACCCGTCCGCCGAACCGGGCGCGATCAGCCACGTGAAGGTGTCCGCGACCGGCCGCACGATCACCGGC
>NZ_LN929803.1 GCF_001493375.1 Streptomyces specialis | reverse complement strand
GGCGAGGGTGGGTGCGTAGCGCTTCCAGTCGATGTCGGCGACGGTGATGGCGGTGTCGTCCTGGTCGATGGCGCCGCGCATCGCCTGGACGGCCCGCTCGGCGGACATGGGCAACAGGCCGCGCCGCCGGGCGCGTTCACCGGCCGCGTCGGTGACGAGGCCGCCGGTGCCCCAGGAGCCCCAGGCGATGGAGGTGGCGGGCAGGCCGTGGGCGCGGCGGTGCTGGGCAAGGGCGTCGAGGTAGGCGTTGGCCGCGGCGTAGCCGCCCTGGCCGCCGTTGCCGACGATGCCGGAGACGGAGGAGAAGAGGACGAACAGGCGCAGCTCGTCGTGGTCGGCGGTGAGTTCGTGGAGGTTGCGGGCGGCTTCGGCCTTGGGACGGAGGACGGTGTCGAGGCGGTCGGGGGTGAGCGTGTCGAGGATGCCGTCGTCCAGCGTTCCGGCGGAGTGGATGACGCCGGTGAGGGGGTGTTCGGGGGGCAGGCCGGCGAGTAGGTCGCGCAGCGCGTCGCGGTCGGCGGCGTCGCAGGCGGCGATGGTCACGCGGGTGCCGTGGTCCTCCAGTTCGGCGCGGAGTTCGGCGGCGCCGGGGGCGGCGGGGCCGCTGCGGCTGATGAGGAGGAGGTGTTCGGCTCCTTCGGCCGCCGGGCGGCGGGCGACGTGGGCACCGATCGATCCGGTGCCGCCGGTGATGAGGATGGTCCCGGTGGGCCGCCAGTCGGGTCGCCGGGGTGCGCCCGCGGGGGCGCGGACGAGGCGGCGGCCGAAGACGCCCGTGGCGCGCAGGGCCGTTTCCTGTTCGTCTGCGGCGTCGGTGAGGATTCCGGCGAGCCGGTTCATGGCGCGGGTGTCGAGTTCCGCCGGTGCGGGGAGGTCGATGAGGCCGCCCCAGCGGTGGGGCTGTTCCAGGGCGATGACCCTTCCGAGTCCCCAGAGTTGGGCCTGTGCCGGGTCGCGTACCGGGTCGGCCGGGCCGGTGGAGACGGCGCCGGAGGTGAGGCACCACAGCGGTGCGGCGATGTCGGCGTCGCCGAGTGCCTGGGCGAGGGTCACGGTGCGGGCGAGGGCGGTTGACGCGGTGTGGCCGGGGAGGCGGCCCTCGGCGAGGGCCAGCAGGGACACGACGCCCGCGCAGTCGGGGCCGGTTGCCGCGCGCAGCCGGTCGGTGAGCGCGGACCGGTCGTCGGCGGGTGCGACGGTGATGACCGTGACGTGGGCGTGGTGGCCGGTGAGGGCACGGTGGGCGGCTTCGAACGCCGGGTCGGCGGTGTGCTGTTCGGGAACGACGAGGAGCCACGTACCGGAGGGAGTGCGGCGTTGGGACGGGGACGCGGAGGGGAGGGGCTGCCAGGTGACGCGGTAGCGCCAGTTGTCGGTGGCGGAGCGTTCCGTGGTCTGGTGGCGCCAGCGGGACAGGTGGGTGAGGAGGTCTTCGAGGGAGGCGTCGGGGTCGAGGTCGAGGGTGCCGGCCAGCGCCGGCAGGTCGTGGCGTTCGACGGCGGCCCAGAAGCCGGCCTCGTCCGCCGATGTGGTGCCGCCGGCCGGAGTGGCGGTGGGGGTGTGCGGGTCGAGCCAGTAGCGCTGGTGCTGGAACGGGTAGGTGGGCAGGTCGGCGGGACGGGTCGCCCATCCGCCGGTCAGCGCGGGCCAGTTGACGTCCGCGCCGGTGGTGTGGGCCTGGCCGAGGGCGAGCAGGAACCGCTGGGGGCCGCCTTCGCCGCGTCGCAACGTGCCGATCGCCGCCGCCGTTTCGGCGCCCGCTGCCTCGAACGTCTCCTGGAGGCCGACTGTCAGGACCGGATGCGGACTGATCTCGACGAACAGCCTGTGTCCGTCGTCCAGCAGGCGCCGTGTCACCTCCTCGAACCGCACGGCCTGCCGCAGGTTGGTGTACCAGTAGGGGGCGTCGAGCGGGGCGTCGGTGGGCTCGCCGGTCACCGTCGAGCAGAACGCGATGTCGGGGGTGGCGGGCGTGATCCCGGCGAGGGCCTCGGCCAGTTCGGCTTCGATCTCCTCGACGTGGGCGCTGTGCGAGGCGTAGTCCACCGGGACCCGCCGGGCGCGGACGCCGTCCTGCTCGCAGGCCGTGAGGAACGCGTCCAGCGCGTCCGCGTCACCCGAGACGACCACGGACCCGGGCCCGTTGACGGCGGCCACGCCCAACCGGCCTTCCCAGCCGGTGAGACGTTCCCGTACCGCTTCCGCCGGGGCGGCCACCGACGCCATGCCGCCCCGCCCGGCGATGCGCGCCAGCAGGCGGGACCGCAGCGCCACGATCCGCGCCGCGTCCGGCAGCGACAGGGCACCCGCCACGCACGCGGCGGCGATCTCCCCCTGTGAATGCCCCACAACGGCGGCCGGTTCGACGCCGGCCGCCCGCCACAGCCCGGCTAGGGACACCATCACCGCCCACAGCACCGGCTGCACCACCTCGGCGGCCTCCAGTTCCGGCGCGCCGGGGGCCTGACGCAGTACCTCGTCCAGGGACCACTCCACATGCGGGGCGAGTGCCGCTTCGCACGCCGCCATCCGCTCCCGGAACTCCGGGGAGTCGTCGAGGAGTTCGACCGCCATCCCGGCCCACTGCGAGCCCTGCCCGGGGAACACGAACACGGGCCGGACACCGGGGCGCGCGGCACCGGACACGGCGCGGGACACGGGCTGTCCGGCGGCGAACGCACGGAGCGCGTCCGTCAGTTCGTCGCGGTCGGCGCCGACGACGACGGCCCGGTGGTCGAACGTGGCGCGCGTCGTCACCAACGCGTGGGCCACGTCCACCGGTTCGCCGTCACCGGCCAGCGCCCCGGCGAGCCGTCCCGCCTGCTCCCGCAGCGCCTCGGCCGAACGTGCCGACAGCACCAGGGGAACGGCCACCGGATCCACGCACCGCGGCGGATCCACCGGCGCTCCGGGAAGGACGGCGGTCTCCGGCGCCTCCTCGATCACGGCGTGCGCGTTGGTGCCGCTGATGCCGAACGACGACACCCCGGCCCGGCGTGGACGTTCCTCCCTCGGGGCCCACGGCTGTTCTTCGTCCAGCAGGCGCACGGCGCCCGCCGACCAGTCCACGGCGGAGGTGGGTTCGGTGATGTGGAGCGACTTGGGCAGCACGCCGTGCCGGAGCGCGAGGACCGTCTTGATGACTCCGGCGACTCCGGCGGCGGCTTGGGCGTGCCCGATGTTCGACTTCAAGGACCCGAGCCACAGCGGCCGTTCGGCCGGACGGTCCCGCCCGTAGGTGGCGAGCAGCGCCTGCGCCTCGATCGGGTCGCCGAGCCGCGTGCCGGTGCCGTGCGCCTCCACCGCGTCAACGTCGGCGGCCGACACACCTGCGTTGGCCAACGCGCTGCGGATGACGCGCTGTTGGGCCCGGCCGCTGGGTGCGGTGAGACCGTTGGACGCGCCGTCCTGGTTGATCGCCGTGCCGCGCACGACCGCCAGGACCTGGTGACCGTTGCGCCGGGCGTCCGACAGGCGCTCCAGCAGCAGCATGCCGGCGCCCTCGGCCAGTCCGAATCCGTCCGCCGCCGCCGAGAACGCCTTGCACCGGCCGTCCGGCGCGAGGGCTCGCTGCTGGCTGAACTCCACGAGCATGCCGGGTGAGGGCATGACGGTGGCGCCGCCCGCCAGCGCGAGCCGGCATTCGCCGCCTCGCAGCGCCTGAACGGCCAGGTGGAGCGCGACGAGTGACGACGAGCAGGCCGTGTCGACCGTGACGGCCGGCCCCTCCAGGCCGAAGGTGTAGGCGAGTCGGCCGGAGGCGACACTGACGGCGTTCCCGGTCAGCAGGTAGCCGTGTGACTCGCCCGCCGACTCGTGGAGCCGGGGCCCGTAGTCCTGGGCCATGGCGCCGACATAGGTGCCGGTGGCGCTGCCGCGCACGGACACCGGATCGATGCCGGCGCGTTCGAACACCTCCCACGCCGTTTCCAGCAGCAGCCGTTGCTGCGGATCCATCGCCAGCGCCTCACGCGGCGAGATCCCGAAGAACGCCGCGTCGAATCCGGCCGCTCCCTCCAACAGACCGGCCTCGCGCTGGTAATACCGTCCCGACACCCCCGGGTCCGGATCGTAGAGACCTTCGGCGTCCCAGCCCCGGTCGGTGGCGAGCGGCGCGACCGCGTCGCCCCCGGCCGTCAGCAGCCGCCACAGATCCTCCGGGGTGCGGACGCCACCGGGCAGGCGGCAGCTCATCGCGACGATCGCGATCGGCTCCTCCGGGGCCGCGTTCCGCGCGTCGTCCGCATCGCGTCCGGCGCCAAGTCCGGTGCCGTGACCGGCGTCAGAACCGGCACCCGCGCCATGGTCCTGGTCGGGGTGCCGGCCGAGGGCGTCATCGACGATGCGGCGGGCGAGGTCGCCCGGGGTCGGGTGGTCGTAGACAACGGTGGGCGGCAGGGCCAGGCCGGTGGCCTCGGCGAGCCGGTTGCGCAACTCGGCGGCGGCCACGGAGTCGAGACCGAGATCGCGGAACGTCCGGCCGTCCCCGGGATGACCCGCACCGGCACCTGTCTCTTTTACACCTCTCCGAGCCCACGAGACCGGCCGAAAACTCGCATGCCGGC
>NZ_LN929802.1 GCF_001493375.1 Streptomyces specialis | reverse complement strand
CTACGACTCGCTGTGCTCTTTAGGCGTGCGTCGCCCACCTAGATCTACACTATCCTCTTCGTCGGCAGCGTCGGATGTGTATAAGAGCCAGGCCCGCATGTTCGCGATCGGCCCCCCGATCGGGGGGCGTTCGGGCCAGTCCGACACGTCGTCGGGCAGCGCGAACACCGTGGCGACGTGCGTCTCGGCGGGTCCGGAGTGGGTGGTCAGGCGCACGCCCCCCGTGCGGGGGGAGGCGCGCAGCCGGGTGCCGACGCCCAGCGCCTCCCCCGCCTGCGCGATGTGGCGCAGGCGGGCAGCGTCAGGTCGTCCCGCTCGACGGCTTCGCACAGCGCGTCGATGACCATGGTGGTGGCGTAGAGCTCCTCCACGTCGTTCGCCCGCAGCCACGCGGCGAACGCGGTCATGTCCCGCCGGGTCTCCTCGTCCGGTACGCACAGGGCCCGGCCGGTCAGCAGGGCGGAGAGGATCTCCTGGGCCGAGACGTCGAAGCTCAGCGACGTGAACTGCGCCGTGCGGGCCGAGCCCGGCCCGGTGTGGGTGGCCGTGATCAGGTTGGCCAGCGCGCCGTGCGGCATGACGATGGCCTTCGGCCTGCCGGTGGTTCCGGAGGTGTGGATGACGTAGGCGGGGTGCGCGGGCGCCAGCGGGGCGTGACGGTCGGCGTCGGTGACGTCGTGGTCGGCGTACGTGTCGAGCGCCCGTGCCAGTTCGGGATCGTCGAGCGCCAGCGTCGGCACCGGTGTCCCGCCCGTGAGCGTGCCGGTGGTGGTGATCAGGCAGAGGGGCCGGGTGTCGTCCAGCAGGAACTGGACGCGCTCCGCCGGATATGTGGCGTCGACCGGGAGGTAGGCCGCGCCGGACTTGAGGACGGCCAGCAGCGCCACCACCATGTCGAGCGAGCGGGGCACGGCCAGTGCCACGATCCGCTCGGGACCGGCGCCGAGGCGGATCAGATGCCGGGCGAGACGATTGGCCCTGGCGTTCAGCTCGGCATAGGTCAGGGAGTCGTCGCCGAAGGTCACCGCGAGCGCGGCGGGCGTGCGGGCGACCTGCTGCTCGAACAGCGCGGGCAGCGGCTGGGAGGGCAGGGGCCGGGCGGTGTCGTTCCACTCGGTCAGCAGTCGGCGGCGTTCGGCCGCGACGAGCAGGTCCACGGCGCTCAGCCGGCGTCCCGGGTCGGCGGGGACGGCGTCGATCAGGCGTATCCAGCGGGACAGCAGGGCGGCGGCGGTGTCCGGGTCGTAGAGGTCGGTGCTGTACTCCAGTTGCACCTTGATGCCTTGGGGGCCGCCGTCCGCGCCGTGGATCTCCCGCAGGCCGAACGTCAGGTCGAACCGGGAACCGAGGCCGGCGACCGGCTCGCGGGACACCGTCATCCCGGGCAGCTCGACGGTCGCCTCGGTGGTGTTCTGGAGCACCAGCATGATCTGGAACAGGGGGTGGTGCGACAGGGACCGGGTGGGGCTGACCATGTCCACCAGCCGCTCGAACGGCACGTCCTGGTTCGCGTAGGCGGACAGCGCGGTCGCGCGCACCCGCGCGAGAAGCTCCTCGAACGTGGGGTCGCCGGAGGTGTCCGTGCGCAGGACCAGGGTGTTGACGAAGAACCCGACGAGTTCGTCGAGGGCCTCGTCGGTGCGGCCGGCCACGGGCGACCCGACGGGGATGTCCGTGCCCGCGCCCAGCTTTGTCAGCAGTCCCGCCAGCGCGGCCTGGAGCACCATGAACGCGCTGGCTCCCGCCGTCCGGGCGAGGCTCAGTACCCGGGCGTGCACCTCGGCCGGGATCTCGGTCTCGGCAACGGCTCCGCGATGGGATGCCACGGCGGGGCGTGGCCGGTCCCCGCGCAGGCTGACCTGCTCCGGCAGATCCTCCAACTCCCGTGCCCAGTAGGCGACCTGACCGGCGATGGTGCTGTCCGGGTCGTCCAGCGAGCCGAGGAGGTCCCGCTGCCACAGCGCGTAGTCCGCGTACCGGACCGGCAGTGGCGCCCAGGACGGCCGGTCGCCCGCGACGCGCGCGGCATAGGCGTGGGACAGGTCCCGAAGCAGCGGTGCCATGGACGAGCCGTCCGTGGCGATGTGGTGCGCCACGAGGGCGAGCACCCACTCGCCGGTGTCGGTGATCCGGAACAGCGAGGCGCGCAGCGGGATCTCACCGGCCAGGTCGAAGGCGTACGCGGCTGCCCGCTCGACGGCCGCCCGCACCTCGGTGGACTCCAGCTCGGTCACCGGCAGCGCGACGGCCACGTCCGGCGGCAGGATCGTCTGTTCCGGCGTGCCGTCGATCTCGGTGTAGACCGTACGGAGGGTCTCGTGCCTGCCCACGATGTCGGCCAGCGCGGCCCGCAGCGTGTCCACGTCAAGCTCACCGGCGAGTCGCAGCACGATGGGCACGTTGTACGTCGGGTTCGCGCCTTCCAACTGGTGCAGGAACCACAACCGTTGCGGGGCGAACGACAACGGCGCCCGCTCGGACGGCCCCGACGGCCGCAGGGCGGGACGCGTCTCGCCGGAAGCCTGCCGTACCCGCCGGGCCAGCCTGTCGACACTCGGCGCCTCGAACACGGCCCGTACGGACAGTTCGACGCCGAGCGTGGTGCGGATGCGGGAGACGAGGCGGGTCGCCAGCAGGGAGTGGCCGCCCAGGTCGAAGAAGTTGTCGTGCACCCCGACCCCGGGCAGGCCGAGCACGTCGGCGAACAGACCGCACAGCACTTCTTCCCGTGGCGTCCGCGGCGCGCCGTCGCCAGGGGCGAAGTCCGGCACGGGCAGCGCCGACCGGTCGAGCTTGCCGTGGGGGGTCAGCGGGATCTCGTCCAGGAACAGCACCGCCGCCGGGACGAGGTAGTCCGGCAGCCGCTCCCGCAGGTGGTCCCGCAACGCGACGCCGTCGGCGCTCTCGGCGGCCGGGACGACGTACGCCACCAGGCGGGCGTCGCCCGGCCGGTCCTCGCGGACGATCACGACCGCCTGGGCGACCGTTTCGTGGTCGGAGAGCACGGCCTCGGCCTCGCCGGGCTCGATCCGGAACCCGCGGATCTTCACCTGATCGTCGGTCCGCCCGAGATACTCCAGGTTCCCGTCGGCGCGCCACCGCGCGAGGTCCCCGGTCCGGTACATACGGGCACCGGCGGGACCGAATGGGCAGGCCACGAACCGCTCCGCGGTGAGCGCGGAGCGTCCCAGGTAGCCCCGGGCGACACCGGCACCGGCCATGTACAGCTCGCCCGGCACACCCGGTGGCACCGGAGACAGCCGGTCGTCGAGCACGTACGCCCGCAGGTTGGTCATCGGCCTTCCGATGGGCACCGGCCCCGATGTCAGGTCCGCGTCCGGCGGGACGATGTAGTCGGTGCACCCGACCGTCACCTCGGTCGGGCCGTAGTGGTTGACGATCGAGACGCCCGGGTGGCGGTCGCGCCAGCGCCGCAGCTCGTGGCCGACGACGGCGGCGCCGCCGACCATGAGCTGATTCGTGGGCCCGAAATCGTCCGGCAGCTCGCTCAGGGCGAAGGAGAGGTGCGCCGGTGTCATCTTCAGGAAGTCGTAGGACAGCCCCTCGCTCCGCATCCGCTCGGGAAGCGTGTCGTCGAACGCGGCGACATGGAGACGGCCGCCGTGGACCAGCGCGCCGTAGAGGCTGGTCACGATCGCGTCGAAGGCGAGGGAGGCGTGGACCAGGGTGGTGCCCGCGAGCCCGGGGTAGGCGCGGGGGCAGCGGAGCACGTAGTTGGTCAGCGAGCGGTGCTCGACGACGACGCCCTTGGGGCGTCCCGTGGTGCCCGAGGTGTAGATGACGTAGGCCGGAACCTCGGGGGTGAGCGCCGCGTTCCGCTCGCGGTCGGTGATGTTCCCGTCCGGGTACGACCGGACCGCCGCGGCTGTCACGGTGTCGTCCAGGAGCAGGACGGGCTGTCGGGGCGCGGGCAGCGTCGCGTGGACGTCCGTGGTGGTGACCAGGCAGACCGGGGCGGTGTCGCCGAGCATGAACCGGATCCGCTCGGCCGGGTAGTCGGGGTCCACCGGCAGGTACCCGGCGCCTGTCTTGAGCACGGCCAGGAGGGCGACGACCATGTCGGCCGAACGTGGCATCGCGAGGGCCACGAAACGCTCGGGACCGGCGCCCAGGGTGATCAGGTGCCGTGCCAACCGGTTCGCGCGGGCGTTGAGTTCGGCATAGGTGAGCGACACGCCCGCGGACACCACCGCCTCGGCGTCCGGGGTCCGGGCCGCCTGACGCTCGAACAGCACCGGCACCGGAGCGGCTGCCGGGTCCTTGGCGGCGGTGTCGTTCCATGTGACGAGCAACCGGTGCTTCTCGGCGTCGTCCAGCAGGTCGATCGCGCCGATCCGGCGGGCCGGGTCGGCGGTGGCGAGGTCGAGGAACCGGATCCAGCGCTGGACGAGCGTGGTGACGGTGTCCTCGTCGTAAAGGTCGGTGTCGTAGGTGAGCCATCCGGTGAGACCCTGCGGGGTGCCGTCAGGGTCGCGTTCCTCGCGCAGGCTGAAGGTGAGGTCGAAGCGCGAGTGGGTGATGTCGAACTGTTCGCGGGTGGTGTGGATGCCGGGCAGGTCGAGTTCCGCCTCGGCATTGTTCTGCAAGACCAGCATGATCTGGAACAACGGATGATGCGCCAGCGAACGATGCGGATTGAGAACATCCACCAAACGCTCGAACGGCACGTCCTGATGCGCATACGCCGACAGCGCGGTCTCCCGCACCCGCCCCAGCAACTCCAGGAAATCCGGATCCCCACTCGTATCCGTCCGCAACACCAGAGTGTTCA
>NZ_LN929801.1 GCF_001493375.1 Streptomyces specialis | reverse complement strand
CGGGCAGGGGAAGACGGGGCCGAAAGTGGCGGCGGGGGGCCGCCCAGACCACGACGCGGCGGCGCGCCAGCGGCGCGGGCCCGGCCGGGCCGGGAAGCGACCCGGAGCCGGCGCCAGAGGCAGCGGCAGCGCGGCCGCGGGCGGGCCGCCGGCGCCCCGGCGGCCGGGACTGCCGCCGCGCCGCTGCCGAGGCGTACCTGGCCGCGCAGCGCGCGGGCACCGACCCCGTGCTCGCCGTCATGGGCGCCACCGGCCGCAGCCGCCGCCGCTCCCTCAAACTGATCGCCGCCGCCCGCGACAAGGGCTACCTCTCCCCCCGCCACGCCCGCCGCTAGCGCGCCGTCAGAGCAACTCCCGCATCCGGGCGATCTCCACCGACTGGGCCGCGATCATGTCGTCGGCCATCTGCCGCACCGTCATGTCGCCGCCGCCCGCCAGCGCCTCCGAGGCCATCGTCAGGGCGCCCTCGTGGTGGGCGATCATCAGGTCCAGGAAGAGCGCGTCGAACGCCGCGCTGCGGGCGGCCGACAGCTCCGCCAACTGTTCCCCGGTCGCCATCCCCGGCATGTCGTCCGGGGCGTGGGTGCCGTGTCCGCCGTCGTCCGCGGGGGCGCCCGCGTTGCGGACCAGCCAGGCGTTCATCGCGTCGATCTCCGGGCCCTGTTCCGCCGCGACGCGCTCCGCCAGGCTCACCACCGCCTCGTCCTCGGCGTGGAGCGCGGCCAGGTCCGTCATCACCAGCGCCTGTTCGTGGTGCTCGATCATCATCCGCGCGAACGCGAAGTCGGCGGCGGTCGGTTCGCCGTCCCGCGCCGCGGGGTCGGCGGGCTCGCCCGGCGGCAGGGTCCCGTTCTCCTCGCCCGGCGCGCCGGGCACGACGACGGGCGGCGTGGTCCCCGCCCCGGCGCCGGGGTCCGCCTCCGGCCCGGACGCGCCGGTGCAGCCGCCCGCCGACGCGAGGACGAGCAGGGCGGCGGACGACCAGCGGGCGGTGCGGGCGAGGGCGGTGCTGCGGCGGCGATCCCTCAACGTTCCTCCTCGGTGAGGCGCGGCCTTCTGTCCGGGAGTCAGAAGTATTACCTACTTTGATATGTACATGGGAGGGCTGATACTGAGGGGATCCGCATTCGCAACGCCCCACGGACACAACGGAATTCGATGGAGGACGCGGTGACATCGTTGCACAGCCCACCTCGACGCCGCAGGCGGCTCGGCGCGTTCGCGTTCGCAGCCGGTCTGCTGGCCGCCGCCTGCCTGACCGGCCCGGCGATGGCCGCCCCCGAGCCGGGCGAACCCGCCCCCGGCGCCGGCGAGCCCCTCTCCGCGGCCGACCGCGCCGCGACCCAGGCCGCGATCGACAGCGGCGCCATACCCGGCGTCGACGAGATCGCCCACAGCGACAACGTCACGCCGCTGGCCACCGTCCCGCACTCGGCCGCCCTCGCCGGGCTCAACAGCGACCTGGCCTTCCAGGGCGACTACGCCTTCGCCGGGAACTACGACGGCTTCGTCGTCTACGACATCAGCCGCCCCTCCTCGCCCGAGATCGTCACCCAGGTCCTGTGCCCCGGCGGCCAGGGCGACATCTCCGTCTCCGAGGACCTGCTGTTCCTCTCCGTCGACTACCCGCGCGCCGACGACTCCTGCGGGAGCGCCCCCCTGCCCGAGACCGAGAAGGAGTCCTGGGAGGGCATCCGCGTCTTCGACATCAGCGACGTGCGCGACCCCCGGTACGTCGGCGCCGTGGAGACCCCCTGCGGATCGCACACCCACACCCTGGTGCCCGAACGCCGGACCGTGTACGTCTACGTCTCCTCCTACGGCCCGAACAGCGCCCACCCGGACTGCCAACCCCCGCACGACGGCATCTCCGTCGTCGAGGTGCCGCGCGCCGACCCCGGGAGCGCCGCGCTCTCCTCCTTCGAGGTCGTCTTCCCCGACGGCGGCTTCGCGGGCGACACGGACAGCTCCGCCACCACCGGCTGCCACGACATCACCGTCTTCCAGCGACAGGACCTCGCCGCGGGCGCCTGCATGGGCGACGGCGTCCTGTTCGACATCTCCGACCCGGCCGCCCCGGTCGTCATCGACCAGGTCCGGGACACCGACAACTTCGCGTTCTGGCACTCGGCCACCTTCAGCCAGGACGGCGACAAGGTCGTCTTCACCGACGAACTCGGCGGCGGCGTGACCGCCACGTGCGACGAGGCCACCGGCGACGAGTTCGGCGCCAACGGCATCTACCACATCACCGGCCACGGCGACGACCGGCGACTGGAGTTCCAGAGCTACTACAAGATCCCCCGCCACCAGGCGGACACCGAGAACTGCGTCGCCCACAACGGCTCGCTGATCCCCGCCGCCGGACGCGACATCATGGTGCAGGCGTGGTACCAGGGCGGCGTCTCCGTCTGGGACTTCACCGACTCCGAACACCCGCGCGAGATCGGCTACTTCGAGCGCGGCCCGGTCTCCGCCGACGCCCTCACCTTCGGCGGCTCCTGGTCCGCCTACTACTACAACGGCCACATCTACTCGAACGACCAGGCCGGCTTCGACGTCCTGCGGATCGACGACCCGCGCACCAACAGCGCCCGCGCCGTCCGCCTCGACGAACTGAACGCGCAGACCCAGCCCGTCTACCGCTGAGGGGCCGCGAGCGGAAGCGGTGCCCCGCCGGACGGCTCCTCCGGCGGGGTGCCGCACTCCCACGGCAGCCCGTACCGCGTGAACAGCTCCCTGCGCAGCCGACCCGGCGGCATCGGCGCCCCCGGCAGGAGCTGCGCCACCACCGCGCCCATCAGCAGCGCCCGCAGCAACGTGTAGTCCGCCTCCGGATCGGGCGACCCGTAACGCGCCATCGTCTCCCGCAGCACGGCCGCCAGCCGCTGCTGCTCGACGCACTGGATGAACCCCTCCTGCTGGAGCAGCCCCGCCATGTGCGCCCGCATCAGCGTCGGCCGGTCCCGCGCCAGGCCGAGGATCGCGTCGATCGCCCGCGCCAGCAGCTCCGCCCCGGCCTCCGGCCCCGTCGGACGCGGCGGCCGGTCCAGCGCCTCGGCGAGCGTCAGGTGCATCAGCCGGTGCACGGCGGACTGGAGGAGCTGCCGCTTGCCGGGGAAGTAGTACGAGATCAGGCCGCGGGCGGAGCCGGCCCGGTCGGCGATGTCCCCCAGCGTCGTCGCGTCGAAGCCGCGCTCGGCGACGAGCTCGACGGTGGCCTCGAGCAACCTCTGCCGAGAGCGTCGGCGCATTTCTTCATTGACCGAAGCGCTGCGAGGCGACATGCTGGACTCCCGTTGACTGGCTCCCAGTCAATATACTCAGCGGGACACCGGACAGCCGTCCGGCCGGAGCGGACCTGCCCGGCGGCCACGACGGTATCGGGCGGCGCGGGGGACCGTCCGATACCGTCGTGGCCGCCGGACGCGGCCTGCCGGGCGGAGCGGGCGCGGGGTGGATTCAGCGGCCGAGGGCCGTCAGACCGGGCGCGAAGGTCACCAGCAGCGGCACGGCGGGCACCAGCGTGGCGGCGGCGGTCAGCCGCAGCCGGCGCGGGACGGACAGCCGCGCCGCCGGGGTCAGCAGCCGGTGCACCCGGGGCGGCACGTGCGCGTGGTGGGCGTCGCAGGCGAAGACGCCGCGGTCCTCGTTGAGCCCGACCAGCGCCAGGGCGGTGGTCAGCCGGCCGAAGCGGCGGGAGGCGACGTCGTCGGCGGCCAGCTCCACCAGCCGGTGCACCTGATGCCGGAACGCGGCGAACACCGGCACCCGGGGGAAGCCGTTGGCCAGCGCGCCCGAGCAGTGCAGCAGCCCGTGGGGCCGGGCCCGCGCGTGCCCCTGCTCGTGGGCGATGACGGCGTCGAGCTGCCGCCGGTTGAGCCGGCGCAGCGCAGCGGTGGTGATCACCAGACGCGGCGAGGGCCCGCCCAGCAGCCACGCGTCGGGCCGCTCGTCCTCCAGCACGATCAGCCGGTCGCCCGCGTCCGCCGCCTCCCACGGCAGCCTCGGCGAGCGCGACAGCAGCTCGGCCCGCTTGCGGCGCCGCGCCGAACGCGCCGCCCGCACCTCGCGGGTGAGCATCAGGGCCGTCCAGACACCGCCGGAGGCCAGCAGCACCGCCACCGCGGCGGCCCACCGCCGCCCGCCGAACTGCAACCCGTACGCCTCGACCACCTGGCTCGGCGCGGGGCCGAAGACCTGGCCGCGCACCTCGTGCCAGGCGGCGGCGCCGGTCAGCGCCATGGCCAGCACGCAGCACAGCAGCACCGCCGCGACCACGCACTGCCACACCCACAGGGCCAGCACCGGCTCCCGGTCCGGCCACGACACACGGGCCAGCACGCGCGGCGCCGTGGCCGCGGTCAGCCCGCCGAGCACGAGCAGCGTGATGGCGATCACCATGCCGTCAGCCTAGAACCCGCGCCTCCCCGCCCGGAACCGCCCGCGGGCACACGTGACGCACGCCTCACAGGGTCAGCAGCGTCGCGAACATCCCCACGGACAGCGCGAGTCGGCAGGCCGCCGCCAGCTCCGGCGACGCGCAGTGGTGCCCGCCGCCGGCCGGGAACCAGCCCAGCGG
>NZ_LN929800.1 GCF_001493375.1 Streptomyces specialis | reverse complement strand
GACGGCGACGCCGTCCACGCCGTCATCCGGGGCAGCGGTGTCAACGGCGACGGCCGGACCAACGGCATCACCGCCCCCAGCGCCACGTCCCAGGCCGCGCTGATGCGGCGGGTGCACGCCCGGGCCGGGATCGGGCCCGGGGACATCGGCTATGTCGAGGCGCACGGAACGGGCACCGCGCTGGGCGACCCGATCGAGGTCAAGGGCCTGCGGGAGGTGCTGGCCGGCGCGCCGGAGGGCGCCCGCTGCGGCCTCGGCTCGGTGAAGGCCACGATCGGCCACTGCACCACCGCCGCCGGGATCGCCGCCCTGATCAAGACGGTGCTGGCGCTGCGTCACCGGACGCTGCCGCCGCTGGTCAACTTCACCGCGCCCAACCCCCGGCTCGACCTCGGCGACGGGCCGCTGTACGTCGTCCGGGAGCCCGAGCCGTGGCGGCCCGGGCCCAGCGGTGTACGGACCGCCGCGGTCAGCAGTTTCGGGTTCAGCGGCACCAACTGCCATCTGGTGGTGACGCAGCCGCCCGAGCCCGCCCGCGGCGGCCCCGCCGCCGGGAACGCGGTACGGCCGCTGGTCGTGCCGGTGTCGGCACGCGACGAGGCGGCGCTCGCCCGGACCGCCCTGGCCCTCGCGGACGCCGTGGAGACGGGCTCGCCCGCCCTGGCGGACGTGGCCCACACGCTGACCGCGCGCCGTCCGCACCACGCCGTGCGCGCCGCGCTGATCGCGAGCGGGCCGGGGGAACTCGTCGCCCTGCTGCGGGCGCTGGCCCACGGCGACGACCGCGCCGGGCTGATCCGCGCCGGAACCCCGGCCCGCGACGGCGAGGGCGCGCCGGAACGTGCCGCCCGCGCCTATGTCGCGGGCGGCACGACCGAGGGGTGGCCGGCCACCGGGGGCCGTCCCGTGCCGCTGCCGACCTACCCGTTCGCCCGCGAGCGGTACTGGGCCGAGCCCCTGGCACCGTCCGCCGGGCGACAGCCGGGGACCGAGATCGTGCGGGAGGTGGCGCCGGACCGGGGGCCGGTCGCGGATCACCGGGTGGGCGGCCGGGTACTGCTGCCGGGCGCCGCGACGCTCGCCCTGGCGTGGGACGCGGCGGCGGCGCTCGGCGTCACGGCGCCGTTCCGCCTGACCGGCGTCCGCTGGCTGCGGCCGTGCCCGGTCCCCGGGGCCGGGCGGGTGCGGACGCGGGCGGCGGCCGGACCGTCCGGCACCTGGACCCTGACGCTCACCGGCACCGACGCCGGGGACACCGACAACGGGGACGGGGAGCACGCCCGTGCCGTGCTGGCGCCGCTGCCGCCGGGGACGGCCGTGCCGCCCGTGGACCCGGCGGCCGTCGCGCGGCGCTGCCCGCCGGGCCCGGCCGGACCGGAGCTGTACGAGCGCTTCGCCCGCGCGGGCATCGCCTACGGGCCGCGCCTGCGCCGCGTCACCGGGACCCGGGTCGGGGACGGTGAGGTCCTGGCCGAGCTGGGCGGTCCCCCGGCCGGTCCGGGCGCGCCGTGGGAGGCCAGGACGGCCGTGCTGGACGCCGCCCTCCAGGCCATCGCCGCGCCG
Source organism: Streptomyces specialis (assembly GCF_001493375.1). Taxonomy (GTDB): domain Bacteria; phylum Actinomycetota; class Actinomycetes; order Streptomycetales; family Streptomycetaceae; genus Streptomyces; species Streptomyces specialis. The sequence goes on along the minus strand of NZ_LN929800.1, from coordinate 3,093 downwards.
CACGACGGAACGGACGCCCCGGCGCTGCCGTTCGCCGTGGACACGGTGACCGTGCTCGGCCCCTGGGAGGACGCCGAGCTGTCCCACGTCCGGCGTGAGGGCTCCGGCTGGTCGGTCCGGCTGACGGACCGTACGGGCCGGGTGCTGCTGAGCGCGGACGGCGTGTCCCTGCGTCCCGCCCCGGCACCGGCCGGGCCACGGGCGGTGGAAGCGAAGGAGCCCGATGGGGCGGAACTGACGACCCTGGTCCCCCACTGGGTCCCCTTGTCCGGCCCGGACGCGGCGCCCGGCGCGGGGCGGCGCACCGTGGCCGTCTGGTTCCCGGAGACGGACGGGCGTGACCTCGCCGACGCGCTGCTCGCCGAGCACGCCGGGGACGAGACCTCCGCCATCGGCTACGGCCCGGAGGGCTGCGGCACCGGCGGGCTCCCCGCGCCGCCGGACGTCGCGTACTTCCTCACCGCCCCCGGCGGCGACGACCCGGACGCGGCGCCGCTCGCGCTGTTCCGCCTGATCAGGTCGCTCCTGGCGCTGGACGCCGGGCACCGCCCGCTGACGCTGAAGGTGGTGACGGCCGGTGCGGTGACGACCCGGGCGGGCGAGCGGGTCGATCCGTTCGCGGCCGGGGTCCATGGCGGCGCCGCCGTCGCCGGGGCGGAGTTCCCGCGCTGGACGGGGGGCTGCGTCGATCTCGACCCGGCGCCCGGCGGCGATCCGGCCGGGCGGGCGGCGCGGCTGGCCCGTGAACCGGCGGCCGAGCCCCTGGTCGCGCTGCGCGGCACGGACCGTCTGCGCCGCGCGCTGCGGCCCGCGCCCGGCGCGGCCCCGGCACCGCCGGGGCGGCCCGGGGGCACGTACGTCATCCTCGGCGGCGCGGGGGGCATCGGCCTGACGCTGGCCCGCGACCTGGCCCGCCGCGGCGGCGCCCGGCTGGCGCTGATCGGCAGGCGTCCCCTCGACGCGCGGATCGCCGCCGCGCTGGACGAGATCGCCGCGCTGGGCGGCGAGGCCCAGTACCTGCGGGCGGACGCCGCCGACCCGGAGGCCCTGCGGGCGGCGGTCGTGGCGGCCAGGGAGCGGTTCGGCCCGGTGCGCGGGGCGGTCCACGCGGCGCTGGTGCTGCGGGACCGCACCCTCGCCCACGCCGACGAGGCGACGTTCCTCGCCGCGCTCGCGCCCAAGACGGCCGGCACGCTGGCCTTCGCGGAGGCGCTGAGCGGTGAACAGCCGGACTTCCTGGTGATGTTCTCCTCCGCCGCGTCCTTCACCGCCCCGGCGGGTCAGGCCAACTACGCCGCCGCCGGGACGTTCCAGGACGCCTGCGCGCTGTATCTGCGCGAGCGGCTGCCGTTCCCGGTCTCGGTCGTCAACTGGGGCTACTGGGGCAGCGTCGGCGTGGTGGCCGACGAGCGGTACCGGCGGCGGCTGGCGGGCTTCGGGGTCGGCTCCATCGATCCCGGGGAGGGACTCGCCGCGCTGGACCGGGTGCTGGCCGCGGACCACCCGCAGGCCGTGGTGGTGAAGGCCGGGCCGGACGGTCTGGCGCGGCTCGGCGCCGCACCGCGACCCCCGGCGGAGCGGGCCGCGTTCGCCGGTCTCGACACCGTCGCGGGCGACCTGCTGCGGGCGCGCCTGGCGGCGGTCCCCGGGCTGCCGGTGGGCGAGACCTGGCTGGACGACGCGGAGGTCGCCGACCGGCCCGGCGCGGCCACGCCCGCCGCGCGCCGCCTGGCCGGGGCGCTGTCCGGCGTGCTGGAACGGGCGGGCGCCGCCGAGCGGCGCGGCGGCCGGTTCCGTCTCACCCCGGATTTGACCGCCCCGGCCCGGCTCCCCGTCGCCGAGTTGCTGGAACGGCATCCCGAACTGGCGCCGCACGTCGAGCTGTTGCGGGTATGCGTCGCGGCGCTGCCCGAGGTGGTGGCGGGCCGCCGTCCCGCCACCGAGGTGCTTTTCCCGCGCGGCTCCAGCGCCCTGGGCGAGGCCGTGTACGCGGGGCAGGAGGGGACCGACCACCACCACCGGCTGGTCGCGGACGCGGTCGCCGGGGCCGCCCGCCGCGTCCGGGACGAACGGGGCGGGACGGCCCGGGTGGTGGAGGTGGGCGCGGGCACCGGCGCCGGGACCCGGTTCGTGCTGGACGCCTGCGCCCGCGCCGGGGTGCCCGTGTCGTACGTCTACACGGACCTGTCCGTGGCGTTCCTCCGGCACGGCGAGGACCTCCTCTCGCGGCGGCAGGACGGCGCCGAAGTGCCGTCCCTCGCACCGGAGTTCCGGATCCTGGACATCGAAAGGGACCCGCTGGAGCAGGGGTTCGCGGCCGGTGAGGCCGACGTCCTGGTCGCCACCAACGTGCTGCACGCCACCGCCGACATCGCCAGGACCCTGCGCAACGCCGCGCGGCTGCTGCGCCCGGGCGGGCTGCTCCTTCTCAACGAGGCGACCGCCGCGACCGACTTCCTCACCCTCACCTTCGGCCTGACGGACGGCTGGTGGCGGTACGAGGACGCCGGCCGCCGCCTGCCCGGCTCCCCGCTGCTCGCCCCCGGCGGGTGGCGCGCGGTGCTGGCCGACGCCGGTTTCCGGGTGACGGACCAGCGCGGTCTGCCCGGGGTGCCCACCGACGAACTCGAACAGTGCCTGACCACCGCGGTCCTGGAAGGAGAGCCGATGACCCAGGCGTCACCCACGCCGGGACGGCCGTCGCCACGCGCCGAACAGGTGCGTGCCTATCTGCGGGGGGTCTTCGCGGAAGTCCTCCGCTACGGCCCCGATCACCTGCGGGAACTCGACGACGAGGCCACGTTCGACTCGTTCGGGGTGGACTCGCTGGTCAGCCAGCACATCGTGCACCGGCTCGAACAGGACCTGGGGGACCTGCCCGCCACCCTGCTCTTCGAGCAGCTCACCATCGCCCGGCTCGCCGACCACCTGGCCGGACTCCTCGGCGAACCGCGCCATGCGGCCGTCGGCCATGTCCTGTCCCCTAAACCAATCTGACGCTGCCGACGCCGAGGAAAGTGACGGTCGCCGGGGGCGGCGGTACGATATGAAAGAGGAAGAGGGTAAGAAAAATGTTACGAAGGAGACTTACAG
>NZ_LN929799.1 GCF_001493375.1 Streptomyces specialis | reverse complement strand
AGGCCGCGGGCATCGCCCGGCTGCGCGAGCTGCTCGACGCCCTGCCGGGCGCCTACTGGCCGGACCAGTACAACAACCCGGACAACGTCGCCGGTTACGCCACGATGGCCACCGAGATCGGGGACGCCCCGCGGGGCTGGACTCGCCACGCAGCCGCGCGAGTTGCCCGTCGGCGGAGTCGAGCGCGAAGCCGAGGACGAGCCCGGCGTACACGGCGACGGCCAGCGGCCACGACGGGCGGGCGAGGGCGACGGCGGCGACAGCGGCGAAGCTGAAGACGGCGCTGACGCCGGTCACCTGGTTCGGGGTGAGCCCGGCCCGGTAGGCGGCGGCGGCGAGGACCCGGCCCAGCGGCCGGTTGACGTACCGCGAGTAGAGCGAGACGCCCTTGGACGTCTTCTGCGCGTCGCGCAGCCGCGCGATCGCCGCGCCGTAGGTCATCGTGTCCGCCGTCCCCGCCATGCGGGGCATCATCGCACGCCGCGCACGGATACGATGCGTGGGCCGGAGCGAGGACACCGGGCGGAGAACGACGGGGAGGCCCCACGATGCGGGTGCGAGCACGACTGACGACGGCCACGGCGGGGCTCGCCACAGCCCTGGCGGCGGTGACGTCCCTGTCGGGCTGCATGACGGTGCACGGCGAGACCGCCGTCGTCCCGGCCCTCACCGAGGGCGAGGCGGAGCGCGCGTTCGAGCATTACGTCGAGACGAGCAACGAGGCCCTGGAGACGTACGACCCGGAGCTGAACGCCACGGTGGAGACCGGCCCGCTGGGCGCGATCCGCGACGCGGAGCTGACCGCGCGGCACGAGGTGACGCCCGAGGGCGCCATCAACTACGAGCCGCTGGAGTTCACCGACGCGCGGTTCCACATACCTCAGCAGGCGGGCTGGCCCAAGTACTTCGCGGTGGACGCGCGGACGGCACAGGACACCGAGAACCGGTGGCTGCTCATCTTCACCCGCGACGGCATCAAGGAGGAGTGGGCGGTCTCCTACCTCACGGTGCTGGCCGCCGACGACTTCCCCGAACTGGCCGAGGACGGCGACGGTTTCCTGGAGGACATCCCGGTGGAGGGCGACACCCACTCGGGTCTGGCGCTCGAACCCGGCGAACTGAGCGCCGCCTACGCCGAGTACCTGTCCAGCGAGGGCGACGGCCCGTTCACCGAGGGCCCGTACACGACGGACGCGCTGGCGGCACGCGAAGAGGCCAACAGCCAGCCGGAGTTCATCACCGAGTTCCGCGACCGGGCGGCGGAGGACGAGGCGTACGCGCCCGTCGCGCTGCGGACGGCGGACGGCGGCGCGCTGGTGCTGTTCACGTCGCTGTACCACGAGAAGCGGACGATGGCGCCGAACGAGCCGCTGGTCGTGGACCCGCTGGTGGAGGCGCTGATGGACGCCCCGGCCGAACAGGCCCTGACCATGGAGTGGGTCGTCACCCAGGCGGCGCTGGTCCCCGAGGGCGAGGGCGACATCGAGATCGTGGGCCGTGTGGCCGGCGTCATCACGGCGGGCGGCGAGTAACGCCCGCCACCGGCGGCCGGGATCCGGCCGGTTGCCCGTTTCTTGGCATAGCGATGCCAACGCCGACCGCCCGACCTGTCCCCTCCGCAGTGATTCCCGCCGGGGCGGGGCCGCCCGGCGGGACCGCTGGCTAGCATCCGGCCATGAGTCTGCGCCGAGCGGCCGTCGCCGCGTCCCTCGCCCTGGCCCCCGCCTCGTTCGGCTGCGTCACCGGTCTCCCCCCGGCGGCCGGGGCGGCGGCCGCCGCCCCCACGGCGGCCACCACCGCCACCACGACCGCGCCGGGGACCGTGCGCGGCATCCAGATGCTGCCCAGCTCCCAGCGGCCGGCGGGCGCCGGGTTCGCCGCCCGCGTCACGTACACCTCGACCGGGGTCGGCGGCGAGTCCACGGTGGTGGGCGGACTGGTCTACGTACCCAGCGGCCAGGCCCCGGCCGGCGGCTGGCCGGTGCTGTCCTGGGCCCATGGCACCACCGGGCTGGGAGACTCCTGCGCGCCCTCGGCCAACCCCGTCCCGGCGGGGATGAGCAGCTACCTGAGCACCTGGCTCCAGGCGGGCTACGCGGTCGTCGCCACCGACTACGCGGGCCTCGGTGGCCCCGGCGTCCACCCGTATCTGGACGGCGAGATCGAGGCGCGGGGCGTCGTGGACATCGTGCGGGCGGCGCGGAAACTGTCCCCGAAGCTGTTCGGGACCCGGTGGGCCGTGGCCGGGCACTCGCAGGGCGGCCACGCCGCGCTGTTCACCGGCCACATCGCCCCGGACTACGCCCCCGAGCTGGACTTCCGCGGCACGGTGGCGCTGGCGCCGCCGTCCAACCTGACGCCGATGATCTCCTCGCTGAACCCGGACATCACGGTCGCGCCGCAGCTCGTTCCGCTGCTCGCCTACATCTTCGCCGGACTCCAGGCCGCGAACCCGGAGTTCGACATGGGCTCCTACCTCAGCCCGCTCGGCGCCGAGGTGGTCACCGACGCCGAGACGCTGTGCAACGCCGCCCTGTGGCAGCGCACCCAGGGCATCGACATAGGGGAGCTGCTGAGCAGGCCCCTGGACGACGCCTTCGCCGAGGTGATGAGCGCCACCTTCGACGTGCCGACCAGCGGCTACGACGACCCGCTGTTCATCGCGCAGGGCGTGGACGACCAGACCGTCGCCAAGTTCACGACCGACCAGCTGGTGGACGACCTGACCGCCGCCGCGCAGCCCGTGACGTACACGACGTACCCGTCCGTCGGCCACAGCGACGTGCTGACGGCCTCGGCGCAGGACGCGCTCACGTTCCTCGCCCCGCTGATGACGCCGTGACCCGGCGCCGGGGGCGTGCCCCCGGAAGCGTCAGTGGGCCGGCTCGGTCGCGGCGACGTACTCGGCGCAGGCGTCCGTCAGCGCCTCGATGAGCGTCAGCGGGTCCGGCAGCGGGTGCTCCGGGCCCCGCAGCCAGCGGACCCCGGCGTCGGGGGCCGCCGGGAGGCGGGCCGGGGGCAGCAGGACATAGCTGCCGCGACAGTGCCAGCGCAGGCCCGGGTGCTCGTCCATCGTCTCCGGGTGGCAGTCCAGTTCGCACGGCCACCACTCGTCCTCGTCGTCCGGTGTGCCGCGCGTGGTGGTGAAGAACAGCAGCCGGTCCGGCTCGGCGACGGCGACCGGGCCGAGGTCCACGCCCTCGGCCGTCAGCCGGTCCATCGCCGCGCGGCCCGCGGCGGCCGGGACGTCCAGGACGTCGTGGGCGCGGCCGGTGGCGGTGACGAAGTTGGCGCGGGGGTCGGCGCGCAGCCAGCGGAGGATCTGCTCGCGGTCGGTCGTCGCCTGGGTCGCCCAGGTCAGCGAGACGGGGTGGCGGGCCGGCGTGGGACAGCCGATGCGTTCGCAGGAGCATCCGTAGTCCTGCGGGTACGCGGCGGGCGCCAGCGGGAAGCCCGCCTCGGCGGCGGCGAGCAGCAGCTCCTCACGGGCCCGGGCGGCGGCTTCCCCGGCGGCGGCGCCCCGGGCTCCGCGACGCAACCAGCGGGGCACTCTGCTCTCGCGTTCCATGGGCCTCCTAGCGCCTCGCCGACATCCCGTAAGCCCGGAAGCACCGGGAGCCGGGCCGTTTATTCCCCTACTCCGCGGTCTCGTCGCGCGTGTGGCGCACATCCTGCCCTGTGTCGGGCCCCGATGGGTAATCGGGAGAAACCGGCCACGCGTCGCCCCACGCGGCGTCGCGCGCCGCCCGGTAATCCGGTCCCTGACGCTTGGAAACGGTCACGCGGCGCAGCCCCTCGTCGCGGGTGCACAGGTCCAGGAGCACCTGCCCCTTGCGCGTCAGCGGGCGGCGGACGATGCGCCCGGCGGCCGGGGTCGCGGCCAAGTCCCCTGCCACGCCGGGCCTGACCGCCGCCACGAAGCTGAACTTCTCGTCCTCGTACGGCAGTACGCCGCCCTTCACCCGCCGGTGCAGTGCGGAGCGGCTGACGCGGGCCGCGAAGTGGCACCAGTCGGCGCCCGGTTCGACCGGACACATGCCGTCGTGCGGGCAGGGCGCCAGGACGCGCAGCCCAGCGGCGAGGAGCCGGTCGCGGGCGGACCGGACGCGCAGGTAGCCGTCGGGCGTGCCCGGCTCGACCAGGACCACCGCCGCGCCGGCCCGCGCCACCGCGTCGACCAGGGCGTCGCGGACGGCCTCCGGCAGCTCGCCCAGCACATAGGAGACGGTGACCAGATCGGTCGGGGGCAGCGCCGGGATCGCGGCCGGCGTGGCGCCGACGCTCTGCAACCGCCACTCCGCGGCCCGCTGCGGGCCGTCCCCGGCCAGCCGGACCAGCTCGCGGCCGAGGTCGAGCGCGGGCCCGGCCCGGTCCAGGACGACCGTCGCGCGGTCCGCGTCCGGCCAGGCGCCCGCCGCCGCCCAGACCGCCGCGCCGGTCCCGCCGCCCACGTCGAGGTGACCGCCGGGCGCCCAGCCGGGCAGCCGGACGGCGAGCCGGCGCAGCGCGGCGGAAACGGCCTCGAACGTGGCGGGCATCCGGTACGCCGCGTACGCCACGGCGTCCGCCCGGTCCCGCAGCACGGGAACACCGGCCGGTGTCCGTCCCCGGTAGCCCGCCATCAGCCGTTCGACGGCCGACGCGGCCTGCCGCGGCGGCCGTCGCGCAGCCGGTCGAGCGCGGCGCGCCGCCGTTCCGGCGCGGGAACGGGGGCGGGGCGCCGTCTCGTACACA
>NZ_LN929798.1 GCF_001493375.1 Streptomyces specialis | reverse complement strand
GGGGAAGCCGAGCGGGGCGGGGAGGTCGGTTGCTGTCACAGGCCCATCAAGGTGAGTTGGATCCGCTGCTGGCTGGCTCGCCGAACGCTCTGTGCCGTCCCTAGGCGGTGAAGAATGTCATCCAGCTCGGTGACCTCCACTGCCTTGCCGTCGGCAACCATCTTCTGCGCCCACGGCTCGCTCGTGGTGAGCGACCTGATCAGGAACACCTGCTTGCCATGCTCTGACGCGATCCGGGCCTGCATTTTCGCCCCGGACGTGCGGGACGCCTCGATGACGACCGTGCCCGAGGTGCAGCCGGAGGTGACGACGTTGCGACGAGGGAAGGACCACTTGGCCGGGCCGCTGGTGGGCCAGAACTGACTGAAGAGAGCGCCGCCACCGGCGAGGATGGCGTCAGCCAGCCACTGGTTCTCGCTGGGGTAGATCTTCGCGGCGATGCCGGTGCCCATCACGGCGACCGTGCGACCTCCGGCCTCCAGGGTCGCCTGGTGGGCTGCGCTGTCCACGCCGCGAGCCAGGCCGCTGAACACGACCACGTCCTGCTTGACGAGCTTGCGCGCCATCCTGGCGGCCTGCTCCAGGCCGTCGCGGCTGGCCTGGCGGGTCCCGACCACAGCGACCGAGCGCGCGTCTTCGGGGCGCAGCTCGCCGCGGTAAAAGAGGAACGGTGGGAGGTTCGGTACCAGTCTCAGGTTCGCCGGGTAGTCCTCATCGAGGACTGTCACCAGGCGTGCGCCGGCTTCAGCGGCTGCCGCAACCTGCTCGTCCACGAAGGCGGCAGCGTCGCTGAGATCGGGTAGCCCCGCACGCAGAACTGGTAGGGACTTGCGAGCGGCTGCCGAATCCTCCGGAAAGTCCCCGTTGAGGACGGCCTGAAGGCCTTCCTGGGACTGGCAGGAGCGGGCGACAAGCTGCCAGTCGAGTGATGCACCCTCTATGCGGAGTGCGCAGAGTGTCAGCAGGTCGCGGTGTGCTGCTGTGTATCCGTAGAACATGGTCGTGTCCTTCTACTCCCGGCCCACCTGTTCGAAGGAGCGTTCGCAGAGCGTTGGGCCGCATCCATGATGACCTACCCGCTAGTCACCTGCACCCGTTTGGTGAGCAGAAGTCGACTCGGAAATGAAACCGATACATCACCCTCCGCTTACGGTGTGGAGTGCTGTCACGCTTCGGTCACTGCCGCCCGCCAGGCTTGAGGTCCAGCCAGACTTAGCCCGTGACCGTTGCTGAGTTCATCGTCGAGACACAGTGGACGCTGCTGATACTGCTGTTCCTGGCCTCCTTCGTCCTCGCGATGCTGTTCGGGAAGAACTTCCGGGCCGCCGTCCTGTCCCGCACCTGGCGCGTCGGACCCGACGGGCTTACCAGCGAAGCGCCCGCAGCCCTCGACACCGAAGACACAGTTGCCGCGCTCGAAGCAGTCACCCAGTCCGACGCGGAGATCGCCGAGACATTGGCGGGCGACGAGGGCGGCCCCATCAACGAGGGTGACGTGGCGGCCTACCGGCGTGAGGCTATCGAAGAGCTCATCCGGGAAGCCGTCTGGGCTGGGTGGAACACGAGCCAAGTCGGGTTCACCCAACTGCCGCCGCTGGAGATTGAATGGGACACCGAAGACGGGCCTCGCATCCTCTATGGGGGCGAACCGCGAGACCGGTACATGAAGATTCTCCGTAGACAGTTCCAGAGAAGCGCCCGGGTAGTCAGCAGGTCGAGGGCGTTGGAGGTCGGGCTCCGTATCAGCCGCGAACGCAGTCGAGTCGGCGTCAGTCGGGCAGAGCTGGCGCGACGCGCCGGGGTCGCTCCCGGCCTGATCGCTAGCATGGAGACCGGCGCGCGACAGAGAAGCTACGGTTCTTATCAACCCATCGCAGACGCACTTGGTGTGCCCCTCGAAAGGCTTGTCGGCGAGGAGGAAGCGCTGTCAGCGCGCGATCGTACATCTGGGTGAGCAACCACCGCCCGGCGTGCCGATGACGTAAACGCGCTCCTCATCGACTGGGACGGCCCCGGATCCAGCCTTGACGGGCCATTCTGCGGCATCGGCTGATTCTCGCCGCGTCACCCCGGCCTGCCACGGGGAGAGATCACCCCGTCACACAGCATGATCATGCGAGGTGGTTCATGGCGTTCGGCGAAGGACGGGTCTACGGAGTCGTCAAGCAGATCCTCGGTCTTCTGGAAGGAGTGCGGGACCGGCTACCGGAGATCGACACGACGCTGGACGCGGTCAGGGCCGACGTCCACCAGTTGAAGCTCACGGCGCCGAGCGCCGGGGCGACGGACGCGCTGCATGCCGACATCGCCGGCCTGAAGGCCACAGTCGAGGGCTACCGGGCCGAGGTCGCCGCCCTGCGCGCCGAGGCGGAAGCCAGCCGCCGGGCCCGTGAGGAGGCACTGGCGCGTCAGGCCCGGGTCGAGGCGGCCGAGGCCGAGCGGCGGCGCGAGGAGCAGTCGCCTGCCAGGGAGGCGACCGCGGAGCCCCAGCCCGCGTCACAGCGCGAAACTGCACCGGAGCCGAGTGGCGCCGCCCCGGCTGCCGGCCGTGACGACGACCACCGCGACCTCCTCGGTATCGTCGCCGGCGTCGCCTACGCCAATCTCGTGTGTCACCGGGACACGTGGGCATTCCTCGTGGAGCGGGCGGCGACGGCCGAGCATTTCCGTCTCCCTGCCGATGTAGTGGCGCGGCCGGATGGCACGGTCACTGTCCGCCTGTCGGGTCGCGCTCTGCTCGCCGCGGTCGATTCCCTGTGGCACACCCGTCTCGACAGGTCGCCGGTTACTGCGGCGCTCGCCACCGAGGTGTATCAGCGAGTGGCCGCCTCGCTGCTCGACCTGGAGGCGGTCGCCGAGGACGGTCAGGCAGTGCCTCGCATCGTGATCGACAACCGGCCCACACCCCCTGCGGCCGGGGCCGAACCCGCTGTCGAGTAGAACCGGCCACGCAATTGTGCCCCGCCCCCAGACCCCCGGGAGCGGGGCACTTCGGCTACGCCCGTTCGAGCGTGTCGTCCAGGTACTGCTGCACGGGCTCGAACAGCCCGTAGGGGGCCCGCTCGGGGATGCCGCCGTGTTCGATCCATTCGACTTCGGCGATCTCCTCGGTGTCGCCGACGATCGCGCGGCCCTTGACCAGCTCGCACTCGATGTAATGCATCTGCCTGCCGGTCTTGGGGTGCACGCGGTCGCCAAGCACCTTGACGGCGGTGACGGTGAACCCGGTCTCTTCCAGCGTCTCGCTCACGGCGGCTCGCTTGGGGCTGTCGCCCGGCTCGACTTTGCCCGCCGGAACCTGCCAGACGAGGTCACCCTCCGGCACGCGGCGGCGGATCATCAGGACCCGGCCGCCGTCCAGGACGACGGCAACGGCTACCGGTAATGCCAGATCCGGTGCAGAGTGGGACATGGTCGTGACGATCACGGCAGGCGCTTCGTCGTCGGTCGGCTGCTTATGCTCGGTGGACATACCTCTCCTGGGGACTCTCGGGTGGCTCGACCGGGGCTGTGCCCTCGCGTGATGGCCCATGCAGGCCCATCCGAAACTGACGGGCCAGAGCCATCAGGTGTCCGAGAGACATGTCTTGTCTCCGGCACGTCGGTGTCGATGTTCAGTACCGCCGACGGCGATGGCATGCCCGGATCCCCGAACATCTCGGCTTCTCTGCGCCGGGTTTCGGTGCTGCCAACTACCACGGGGCTCTCGGGATGCTCGTCGATGTCGACCAGGGTGATCTGCGGAGGCCAATAGGCGTTCGTCGCGTGCCCCCGTCCGCAGCGGAAGCCGGTATCAGTCGGTGGCGGGATAGATGTCCACACCGTTGTCCGAGAGGACTAGGGCGTGTCTGATGGATCAGGGTGTGGACCAGATGAAGATGGCGGCCACGTGGAGTCCGGCCAGGTAGTGCTGGGCGAGTTTGTCCGTGCGCATGGCGATGCCGCGCCATTGCTTGAGCCGGTTGATGCAGCGCTCGACGGTGTTGCGCTGTTTGTAGGCGTCGGGGTCGAAGGCTGGTGGTCTGCCGCCTGCGCGGCCCCGGCGTCTGCGGTTGGCCTGCTGGTCGGCCGGGACGGGGATGACCGCACGGATCCCGCGGCGTCGCAGGTGGGCGCGGATGGCTCGTGAGGAATACGCCTTGTCGGCCAGGACCGCCTCCGGCCGGGTCCGGGGTCGTCCGATCGGCCGGGGCACCCGCACAGCGGCCATCACGCGCTCGAACGCGGGTGCGTCGCCGGCTTGTCCGGCGGTGACCACGAGGGCCAGGGGGCGGCAGCGGCCATCAGCGGCGAGATGGACCCTGGTACTCAGTCCACCGCGCGAGCGGCCCAGGGCGTGGTCGGGCGGTTCGCCGGCCGGGACCCCTTTTTGCGGGCCCCGGCCGCGTGCTGGTGGGCACGCACGACGGTGGAATCGACCCCCACCAGCCAGTCGATACCACCGGCCGCGTCCGTGCGCGTCTGCAGCTCGGTCAAGACCCGGTGCCAGGTGCCGTCCTTCGCCCAGACCGCGAAGCGGTGGTAGACCGTCTGCCAGGGCCCGAAGCATTCCGGCAGGTCACGCCAGGCGTTGTTCCCGCGGAACCGCCAGGCCACCGCGTCGATCATCAGCCGGTGATCAGTCCACCGGCCACCCCGCCGAGGCGTCCGGTCCGGCAGCAACGGCTCGATCAACGCCCACTGCTCATCCGTCAGTCCACCCCGATAGCCCACGCCCGGACACAACGAACGAACGACCCATCAGACACGCCCTAACCGTCCGATATGAACTAAGGGCGCGGGCACAGCGTATAGATGTACGGGGCACGTCTAAGCGTGGTCCCCGAGTGGAGGCTGGATCATGCGCACGTTCGAGATGCCACCCTGGTTCACACAGTCACGGGCAAGGTCGTGAACGTGCCAGTAGAAGTCAAGGTCGGACGCGACGGCGTTTACGGTGGTCTCGACCGGTGTGTAGG
>NZ_LN929797.1 GCF_001493375.1 Streptomyces specialis | reverse complement strand
CCACTACTTTAGAGGCAATCCCCGCCGAATTCCAAATCCGGCCCCGCGAACCCCATTCCCGGCAAGCGGAAATAGACCCTCACGGGCAGAAGCTTCGTTCATAGTGGGTGCCACACTCGGTGGCGGAGTGCCCCCACCTTCCCCGGTGGAACCGGGCGGCTCGGTGGCAGCTCGGAGAACATTACGCGTCCGTAGGGGGCGCGTCAAGTCAGGCCGCCACCGGTGCCTCGTCCTCGCGGTCGGCCGCCGTCATGTCGCCGGTCTCCCCCGCCGCCACGGCACGCCGGCCCAGGACGAAGACGTAGGTCAGGAAGGCCAGCTCGGCCGCCACGCCGATGGCGATCCGGGCCCAGGTGGGCAGGCCGGAGGGCGTCACGAAGCCCTCGATCGCCCCCGAGATCAGCAGCACCACCAGCAGGCCGATGGCCATGCCGATCGCGGCGCGGCCCTCCTGGGCCAGCGCCGCCGCGCGGGGGCGGGGGCCGGGGTCGATCACCGTCCAGCCCAGGCGCAGGCCGACGCCGCCCGCGACGAAGACGGCGGTCAGCTCCAGCAGGCCGTGCGGCAGGATCAGGCCGAGGAAGACATCGAGGCGGCCGGCCGACGCCATCAGGCCGACGCCGGTCGCCACGTTCACCGCGTTCTGGAGCAGGACCCAGAGGACGGGCAGGCCGAGCAGGGCACCGAAGGCCAGGGACAGGCCCGCGACCTGCACATTGTTCGTCCAGACCTGGGCGGAGAAGGCCGCCGCGGGGCTGCTGGAGTAGTAGGACTCGTAGGCGCCGCCGGGGCGCGTCATCTCGCGGAGGTCCTCGGGGGCGGCCATCGACGCGCGGACGCCGGGGCTCTCCGCGATCCACCAGCCCAGGGCGGCGACCACGAGCGTGAAAAGGAGAGCCGTGGGGACCCACCAGTGCCGGGTGCGGTAGCAGGCGGCCGGGAACCCGGTGGTGAAGAAGGTCACCGCGTCGCGCCAGGTCGCCCTGCGGGTGCCGACCACGACGCTGCGGGCCCGTGCGACCAGGGTCGTCAGCCGGGCCATGAGCGCCGGGTCGGGTGCCGAGGAGCGCAGCAGCGACAGGTGGGTCGCCGTGCGCTGGTACAGCTCGACCAGCTCGTCCGTCTCGGCACCGGTGAGCCTCCGGGGGCGGCGCAGCAGCGCTTCCAGCCGGTCCCACTCCGCCCGGTGCGCGGCGACGAAGACGTCGAGATCCATACGCAGAGCTTGTCAGACGGCAGTGTCAGACTGTCCAGCGGAGAGCGGATCCGTGGGAGCGGCGGGATGAGTCGATGAGTCAGGTGGTGACGGGCGACGCGGTCGTCCTGGGACTTCAGCCCGCCCGGCTCCCGAGCCGGATCATGGCCGTCGCCCTGGATCTGCTGCTGTATGTCGGTGGCTATCTGCTGCTGTCCGTCGTCCTGCTGAGCACGGTGCTGCCGCTGGGCACGGCCGCCGCGGCGGCGGTGCAGGTGGCGTTGCTGATCCTGATCCTGGTGGGGGTCCCGGTCGCGGTGGAGACGCTGAGCCGGGGTCGTTCGCTGGGGAAGGCCGCCTTCGGGCTGCGGGTGGTGCGGCGGGACGGCGGGCCGATCCGGTTCCGGCACGCGCTGGTGCGGGGGGTGGTCGGGTTCGTCGAGACGATCATCAGCGCGGGCGCCGTGCCGGTCATCGCGTCGCTGGTGTCGGCGGAGGGCCGGCGGCTCGGCGATGTCTTCGCGGGCACGCTGGTGGTGCGGGAGCGGATCCCGGGCAGTGGCAGGGCGGCCGGGGCGGTGCCGCCGCCTCCGGCGACGGCCGGGGAGTTCGCCGGGCTGGATCTGTCCCGGGTGCCGGACAGGCTGTGGCTGGCGGTGCGGCAGTACCTGGCGCGGATGGGTGAGCTGGACCCGCAGGTGGCGTGGTCGATGGCGGTGCGGCTGGCGGGCGACGTGGTGGAACGGGTCGGCGCGCCCGCGCCCGCCGGAGCGCATCCGGCGGCGTATCTGGCGGGGGTGGTCGCGGAGCGGCAGCGGCGGGAGGCCGAGCGGGCCTTCGGCACGCCGCCTGCCGCGCCCCCGGACCGGGCGATACCGCCGGCCGCTCCGCTCATGCCACCGGTCATGCCTCCGGCCGCGCCTCCCGTCTCGCCCTCCGTCGCGCCGGAGGCGGAGCCCCGGCGGGAGCCGGAAGCTCGGCCCGGGGCGGAGCCCGGGCGGCGGACCGGGTTCACTCCGCCGTCCTGAAGTCCGTGGGCGGTGTGTCCAGTTCCTCCAGCTCGACGCCGGGCGCGGCCAGGACGACATCACCCGCGAGGTGCACGGCGTGCCGCTCCCCGGTCTCCATGTCGTCGACGCGGTACGCCTCGACGGTCAGCGTGCCGTCGCCGTCCGCCGGGCGGTGGGCCTCGGTGCCGGTCAGGGTCCAGGTCTCGTCGCGGGCGCGGGCGGCCAGGGTGTGCGGGGCGAAGCCGAGGAGCCGGACGCGGGTGCTCCGGCCCGGGGTTCCGGTGAGCCGCAGCAGGCGCGCGGTGGCGACGAGGAAGGCCGGGGAGGAGCCGGTGAAGGCGCGGGCGGGCGCGTTGCCCTCCTGGGCCTGTTCGCCGGTGTCCTCGGCCATCCGGACCCAGGTCACGCCGTCGAGCGCGGCGCCGCGCACCCGCCAGCCGCCGGCGCGCAGTTCGAGCCGGATCGGGCGGCCGAGCCGGTCCAGCGTCAGGTCGAGTGATCCGGCGGGCGCGCCGCCGGGGGTGGTGGTGCGGGACACGTAGCGCCAGCCGCTGGGGCCGGGCGCGCACTGGAAGCGCTCGTCGCCGAGTGGGGTCCCGTCGTGCGGGTCGTGGAGGCTGTATCGGCCGCGGGGCATGGCTGCCTGGGTCGGGGACCGGACGCGGGCGCGGGGGCCGGCCGCCGTGCGGGGCGGCCGGCCCCCGGCCCTCGCGCGGTCAGTACCGGTAGTGCTCGGACTTGTACGGACCCTCGACCGGGACGCCGATGTACGACGCCTGCTCCGGGCGGAGCTCGGTCAGCTTGGCGCCGAGGGCGTCCAGGTGCAGGCGGGCGACCTTCTCGTCGAGGTGCTTCGGGATCGTGTAGACGCCCGTGGGGTACTCGTTGGTCTTCGTGAACAGCTCGATCTGGGCGATCGTCTGGTTCGCGAAGCTGTTGGACATGACGAACGACGGGTGGCCGGTCGCGTTGCCCAGGTTCAGCAGGCGGCCCTCGGACAGGACGATGATGGTGTGACCGTCCGGGAAGGTCCACGTGTGGACCTGCGGCTTGATCTCGTCCTTGACGACGCCGGGCAGCTTCGCGAGACCGGCCATGTCGATCTCGTTGTCGAAGTGGCCGATGTTGCCGACGATCGCCTGGTGCTTCATCCGGGCCATGTCGGAGGCGAGGATGATGTCCTTGTTGCCGGTGCAGGTGATGAAGATGTCGGCGGTCTCGACGACGTCTTCGAGCCGGGCCACCTGGTAGCCGTCCATGGCGGCCTGGAGGGCGCAGATCGGGTCGATCTCGGTGACGATCACGCGCGCGCCCTGACCGCGCAGCGACTCGGCACAGCCCTTGCCGACGTCGCCGTAGCCGAACACGACCGCGACCTTGCCGCCGATCAGCACGTCGGTGGCGCGGTTGATGCCGTCGATCAGCGAGTGGCGGCAGCCGTACTTGTTGTCGAACTTCGACTTGGTGACCGCGTCGTTGACGTTGATGGCCGGGAAGAGGAGCGTCCCGTCGCGGAACATCTCGTACAGGCGGTGGACGCCGGTGGTGGTCTCCTCGGTGACGCCGCGGATGTCCGAGGCGAGCTGCGTCCACTTCTGCGGCGTCTCGGCCACGGTGCGGGTCAGCAGTTCGAGGATGACGGCGTGCTCCTCGTTCTCGGCGGTGGACACGTCCGGGACGCGGCCGGCCTTCTCGTACTCGACGCCCTTGTGGACCAGGAGTGTGGCGTCGCCGCCGTCGTCCAGGATCATGTTGGGGCCGCCGGTGGGGCTGTCGGGCCAGGTCAGGGCCTTCTCGGTGCACCACCAGTACTCTTCGAGCGTCTCGCCCTTCCAGGCGAAGACGGGGATGCCGGCGGCGGCGATCGCCGCGGCGGCGTGGTCCTGGGTGGAGAAGATGTTGCAGGAGGCCCAGCGGACCTCGGCGCCGAGAGCGACCAGGGTCTCGATCAGCACGGCGGTCTGCACGGTCATGTGCAGTGAACCGGTGACGCGGGCGCCGGCCAGCGGCTGCGACGCGGCGTACTCCCGGCGGATCGCCATCAGGCCGGGCATCTCGTGCTCGGCGAGAGTGATCTCCTTGCGGCCGAACTCGGCCAGCGACAGATCGGCGACCTTGAAGTCCTGAGCGGCGGATGCGCTCGTTGTCATGACGGCTGCTCCTCACAGATCAGCTTGTGGCGGACACGATGCGACAGCGGGCGCGCCCTGTGACCAGCGGCACGTCCGGAGCTTCGCAGTCCGTCGGAGGGCCTTCTTTCCCCTCGGCCGGGACGGCGCCTGGCCGCCCGACTGCCATCAGCAGCGACGTGAACTTCGACGCCGAATCTACACCGGCCGCCCGGGGGACGCTCAAGACGGCCGGTGCGTCCCGGCCACGAGGGGCTACAGGGCGACGGTGGCGCGGAACAGGGTGCCCGCGCCCTCGGCCGTGACGCGTTCGCCCGCGGGCACGTAGGCGGACTGGCCGCGTTCCAGGGTCAGTTCGGCGGCTCCTCCGGCGCGCGGGGTGGCGCGCAGGGCGATGGCGCCGTCCGTGCCCGCCTCTTACACACATCTGACGCTGCCCACGACCACGATAGACGTGCAATTCTGGCGCTTTCCACTGCCGTTAAAAGATTAAGCCGTGGGCTTTCACATTAGACTAAACAGACCGCCTGCGCTCCCTTTACACCCAATAACTCCGG
>NZ_LN929796.1 GCF_001493375.1 Streptomyces specialis | reverse complement strand
CCCACCCGCCACGCCGCACGCACCCCACGGAACACCGGCCCATACACCAAACCCGAACCCGCAAGACGCTCGTACAGATCATCAACGTCCACCCCGGACGCACCCAACGGCGGCCACGATCCGAGTTCAGCCGGCACCGGGGATGGGGCGACGGAGAGCACGCCCGTGGCATGGCGTGTCCACGGGTCGGACGACTCGGCCGTGTCCAGGCGGGAGTACAGGTTCACCGCTCGATTGGCGTCCACGACGACCTGGAGTTGGAGCGCGGCCTGCTCGGGAAGCACCAAGGGGGCCTCGAAGGTGAGCTCTTCGAGGTGGTCGCACCCCACCTCCTGCGCGGCACGCAGGGCTAGTTCGGTGAGGGCTGTTCCCGGGACCAGCACCGAGCCCATGACCGCGTGATCCGCCAGCCACGAGTGCTCGGACAACGACAACCGGCCGGACAGCAGCATGCTTCCGTTGGCGGCGGATACTACCGAGGCCCGCACCAGCGGGTGATCCGCCGAACGAAGGCCCGCACCCTGCAAACCCTCCGGCCCTGTCCGGCTGTCCAGCCAGTAGCGCTGACGCTGGAACGCATAGGTGGGAAGGTCCACCCGCCGTGCACCGCGCCCGGCGAAGGCTCCGTTCCAGTCGACCCGCACACCGCACGCGTACAGTTCCGCCAACGCGGCTGTGACCGCCAGGTCCTCCGGGCGATCCGGACGGAGCAACGGGACGACTGTCACCGCTGCGTCCACCACGCCCTGGGCGAGGGCTGCGAGCACGCCTCCTGGGCCGATCTCGGTGAGCGTGTCAACTCCCTGTTCGGCCAGGGTGGTGACGGCGTCGGCGAAGCGGACGGGTTCGCGGATCTGCCGCAGCCAGTACGACGGATCGGCCAGCTCGTCATCCGCAACCGGACGGCCGGTCAGGGTGGAAACGAACGGCAGCGTCGGCGGGTTGAACACCACACCCGACAACTCCTCCTCGAACGCGGCAAGCATCGGCTCCATCAACGGCGAGTGGAACGCGTGCGACACAGCCAGCCGTTTCGTCTTCAGCCCGGCCGTGACCTCAGCGACTGCCGCTTCCTCACCGGAGACCACCAGGGACGACGGGCCGTTGACCGCCGCGATCCCCACCCGGTCCTCGAAACCGGCCAGGCGGGACAGCACTTCCGCATCCGTCGCCTGGACAGCGACCATCACACCGCCCGCAGGCAGACCGCCCATCAACCGGCCACGAGCCACCACCAAACGGGCCGCATCCTCCAAAGAGAAGACACCCGCGACATGGGCGGCGGCGAACTCACCGATGGAGTGCCCCGCCACCACATCCGGCCGCACACCCCACGACCCCAACAGCCGGAACAACGCCACCTCAACCGCGAACAACCCAGGCTGAGCAACAACCGTCCCGTTCACCGCCTCCGACCCGAACAGATCCCGCAACGGCAAGCCGGCGACCGCGCACACCTCATCAAAGGCATCCGCGAAAACAGGAAACGCCTCACACAACTCCCGGCCCATCCCCAACCGCTGGCTGCCCTGGCCGGAGAACAAGAACCCGACCCGACGCCCCGACGTCGCAACGCCACAGGCGATTCCGGGCACCTGCCGCCCGTCAGCCAGTGCGGAGAGGGCGTCCAGCAGCTCGTCGCGGTCCCGACCGCTCACCGCCGCGCGGTACTCCAGGGCGGCCCGTGAAGTCGCCAGGGAGAAGCCCACATCCAACGGGCGAAGCTCGCCACTCTCGGCAACGTGGCTCCGGAGGCGTCGGGCCTGGGCGCGCAATGTGCCCTCGTCCTTCGCCGACAGCGGCCACAGCACTGCGGGAGCAGTCGGCACGTCGCCGTCCACGACTTCAACGACCGGTTCAGCGGGGACATGTTCCAGCACGACGTGTGCGTTTGTGCCGCTGACACCGAAGGAGGACACACCTGCGCGGCGCGGATGGCCGTACTCCGGCCACGTAACGGCCTCGGTCAGCAACCGGACGTCGCCTGCCGACCAGTCGATGTGAGGCGAGGGTTCGTCCGCGTGCAGGGTCGGCGGCAGAACGCCGTGCCGCATCGCCATGACCATTTTGATCACGCCGGCGACTCCGGCGGCGGCCTGCGTGTGCCCGATGTTCGACTTGATCGAGCCGAGCCACAACGGACGTTCCTCCGCTCGCTCTTGACCGTAGGTGGCGAGCAACGCCTGGGCCTCGATGGGGTCGCCCAGTGTGGTGCCCGTTCCGTGCGCTTCGACCGCGTCGACGTCCGCCGCCGACAGACCGGCACTTGCCAGGGCCTGGCGGATGACGCGCTGCTGCGACGGGCCGTTGGGAGCCGTCAGACCGTTCGACGCACCGTCCTGATTCACCGCCGAGCCGCGCACGACCGCCAGCACCGGATGACCGTTGCGGACCGCGTCCGACAGCCGCTCCACCAGCAGCATTCCCACACCCTCGGACCATCCGGTGCCGTCGGCTGTGGCGGAGAAGGATTTGCACCGGCCGTCGGCGGCGAGGCCGCGCTGGCGGCTGAACTCGATGAAGACGTTGGGCGTCGCCATCACCGCGACTCCGCCAACGAGGGCCATGGAGCATTCGCCCTGCCGCAACGCCTGCGCGGCCAGGTGCAGCGCCACCAGTGACGACGAACACGCCGTGTCCACCGTCACCGCCGGACCTTCCAGCCCGAACGTGTACGCGACGCGGCCCGAGGCAACGCTGCCCGCCGAGCCGATACCGAGCTGTCCTTCGAACGCGTCCGGCGCCAGCGACGATCGGGTGCCGTAGTCGTGGTACATGACGCCGACAAAGACGCCGGTGCGGCTTCCCCGGACGGAGGTCGGATCGACGCCCGCGCGTTCGAGTGCCTCCCACGAGACTTCGAGCAACATGCGCTGCTGCGGGTCCATGGACAGGGCTTCGCGGGGTGAGATTCCGAAGAACGCCGGGTCGAACTGGGCTGCATCATGGAGGAATCCGCCCTCGCGCGTGTAACTGGTGCCCTGGTGGTCGGGGTCGGGGTGGTACAGCGCGTCGACGTTCCAGCCGCGGTCGGTCGGGAAGCCCGAGAGGGCGTCACGACTGTCGGCGACCAACCGCCACAGGTCCTCCGGGGACCAGACGTCCCCGGGGTAGCGGCAGCCCATGCCGACGATCGCGATCGGTTCATCGGCGGACAACTGCGCCGACTTGAGCACGGCGGCCTTGTCTCCCGCATTCGGGGCCGTGCCGCCGAGGGCGCCCGTCAAGTGGTCCGCGAGGGCGGTCGGCGTCGGATGGTCGAAGACCAGGGTGGCGGGCAAGCGTAGATCGGTCTCGCTGTTGAGCAGGTTCCGCAACTCGACCGCGGTGAGCGAGTCGAAGCCGAGGTCGGTGAACTGCCGTCCCGCGTCGATGGCTTCGGCCGACGTGTGCCCAAGGACGGTGGCAACGCTCGTACGCACCAGGTCGAGGAGTAGTTCTTGCTGCGCTTCACCGGTCAGTCCGGCGAGGCGCTGAGCGAGGGAGGACCGTTCGGCGGGCTGCGCGGCGCCGTTCAGAGGCCGAGGCGGTGCCGGGGTGCGAACTAGTTCGCTCAGGAGCGGCGGCAGAGAGCCGGCACGTGCCTGGGCTTCCAGTGCTCGCGTGTCCAGCCGGACAGGGACCGCCAGGGGCAGGCCCGTTCGCGTCGCGGTGTCGAACAGGGCTAGGCCGCCGCGCGAGGTGAGAGCGCCCACACCGGCGCGGGCAGCTCGGTGACGATCCGCGTCGCCCAAGCCTGCGGTGAGGGCGCTCGCTTCTTCCCACAGGCCCCAGGCGAGGGAGGTGGCGGGGAGCTGGTGAGCGTGCCGGTATTGCGCCAACGCATCCAGGTAGGCGTTGCCCGCCGCGTACGCGGCCTGGCCCGGACTGCCGAAGATCCCGGCAGCCGAGGAGAACACCACAAACGCGGACAGGTTCATGTCCAGGGTGAGTTCGTGCAGGTTCCACGCCCCCGCGACCTTCGGCCGCAACACCCGCCCAACCCGCTCCGGGCTCAGACCAGTGACCACCCCGTCATCAACGACTCCAGCGGCGTGCACCACGCCCGACAGAGACCGCCCGGACAGCACCTCCGCGAGCGCTTCGCGGTCCGCGACATCACACGCAACCGACACCACCCGCGCACCGGCACCTTGCAGCTCACCGACCAGAGCCTCATCCACACCCCGACGGCTCAACAGCAACAGTTCCTCGACCCCGTGGACTTCGACCAAATGCCGCGCCACCAGCCGACCCAACGCACCGGACGCACCGGACACCAGCACGGTCCCCCGGCCGAACACCGACCCACCACCCGCAGCAGCAGGAACCGGGACAGGGGCAGGGGCAGGGGCCAGCCTCGGCACCCACAACTCCTCCGCACGCACAGCAACCTGCGACTCACCGGACGCCAACACGGCAGACACCACCACCTCGCACTCGGTGGTCTCATCGAGGTCCAGCAGGACGAACCGGCCCGGGTGCTCCGACTGCGCCGAACGCACCAGACCCCACACCCCAGCCTGAGCTGCGTCCGGCGCCTCACCGGACACCGACACCGCACCCCGCGTCACCAACACCAACCGGGAAGGACCAGGCTCTTCAGCAGCCAGCCACGACTGCACCAACTCCAGCGCCCACAACACACCCGCCTCAGCACCCACCCCACCAGGACAGGAAGCAATCACGGCCTCCCCAGCATCACCAGCGTCCTCGGTCGCCAACGGCCGCCACGCCACTCGGTACAGAACATCGGCCGCAACCTGTTCCGCCGAAACCGGCCGCAGAACGAGCGACTCCACCGCGATGACCGGAAGTCCAGCCGCATCCATCCCGATCAGCGAGAAGGTGTCCTCGCCGGTGCGCGACACACGCACCCGCAACACCGACGCACCCGAAGCGAACACCCGCACACCCGCACACGAGAACGGCACCCGAGCCGAATCGCCCTCATCCATCAAGCCGATGGCGTGCAACGCCGCATCCA
>NZ_LN929795.1 GCF_001493375.1 Streptomyces specialis | reverse complement strand
CGCGGTTTCGAGGAGCAGCCGCTGCTGCGGGTCCATGGCGAGGGCTTCGCGCGGCGAGATGCCAAAGAAGGCGGCGTCGAAGTCGGCCAGTTCGTAGAGGAAGCCGCCCGCGCGGGCGTAGGTGGTGCCCGGGTGGTCGGGGTCGGGGTGGTAGAGGTTCTCCACGTCCCAGCCCCGGTCGGCGGGGAACGCGTCCATGGCGTCGGCGCCTTCGGCCACGAGCCGCCACAGCGCCTCGGGGCTGTCGGCGCCGCCGGGGTAGCGGCAGCTCATCGCGACGATGGCGATGGGCTCGTCGGCCGTCGTGGCGCGGCGGTTGGGTGCGGCGGGCGCGTGTTCCCGTGGAGAGCCGAGGAGTTCGGCGCGGAGATGGGCGGCGAGTGCGGTGACGGTCGGGTGGTCGAAGACCAGGGTGGCGGGGAGCCGTACCCCGGTGACGCGGGCCAGGCGGTCGCGGAGTTCGACGGCGGTGAGGGAGTCGAAGCCCAGTTCGCGGAACGGCCGGGCGGGTTCGACGTGGTCGGTGGTGGTGTGGCCGAGGACGGTGGCGGCGTGCTCGCGGACCAGCGCGACGAGGACGCGGTCGCGTTCGGCCGGGTCGGCGGCGGTGAGCGCGGCGCGCAGCGCGGTGGCGGCCTCGCCTTCCTCGTTTCCGTGATCGTCGGGGTGGAGCACGGCGCGTACGTCGGGCAGTTCGTCCAGGAGCGGACTGGGCCGGGCCGCGGTGAAGGGGGGTGCGAAGCGTTCCCAGTCCATGTCGGCCACGGTGACGGTGGTGTCGCCGAGGTCGAGGGCGGTGGCCAGGGCGGTGAGGGCGGCGTCGGGCGGCAGGGTGCGCAGGCCGCGGCGGCGGAGTTGGTCCGCGACGGCGGCGGTGCCCGCCATGCCGCCGCCGGCCCAGGGGCCCCAGGCGACGGCGGTGGCGGACAGGCCGCGCGCGCGGCGCTGTTCGGCCAGCGCGTCGAGGTGGGCGTTGGCGGCGGCGTACGCGGCCTGGCCGCCACTGCCCCACGCGCCCGCGCCGGAGGAGAACAGCACGAACGCGTCCAGCGGCCGGTCACCGAGGAGTTCGTCCAGGAGCGTGGCTCCCGTGGCTTTCGCCGCCAGCACGTGGTGGAGATCGGTGGGGGTGATGTCGGTGAGGGCGGCGGGGGTGTCGAGTCCGGCGGTGTGGAAGACGGCGGTCGGCGGGTGTTCGGCCAGCAGCGCGGCGAGCGCGTCGCGATCGGCCACATCACAAGCCGTGATGGTCACCCGCGCGCCCGCCTCCTCCAACTCGGCCCGCAACCGGTCGGCGCCCGGCGCCGACGCCCCCTGACGGCTCGTCACCACCACATGCTCCGCACCGACCCGCACCAGCCACCGCGCGACGCGCCCGCCGATGCACCCCGTCCCTCCCGTCACCAGCACAGTCCCCCGCCCCCGCCACGACTCCACGGCCCCATCGGGACCTCCCGGTTCGGCACGGACCATACGCCGCGCGAACAACCCCGTCGTCCGGACCGCGAGCTGGTCCTCACCGCCGGAACCCGCCAGCGCGGCGGCGAACCGTCGCGTCAGGCGGTCGTCCCAGGGCGCGGCGGCGGACGGCAGGTCGATCACACCACCCCACACGTGCGGGAGTTCGAGCGCGGCGACGCGGCCGAGTCCCCAGGCCCGTGCCTGGTCCGGGCGCGTGGTGGGGTCGAGCGGGCCGGTGGAGACCGCGCCCCGGGTCGCGCACCACAGCCGTGCCGTGTCCCGGCGGGGTCCGGCCGCACTCGCGCGGTCGGCCAGGGCCTGGACGAGGCGGAGGGTGTGGGCGAGGCCGTCCGGTTCCAGCGCCAGAAGGGACAGCACACCGGAGGGGTTCCCGGTTTCGGTGCCGAGGCGCGCGGCGAGCGCGGCGCGGTCGTCGCCCGGGTCCACGGTGAGCAACGTCGGCTCGGCTCCGTGGGCGGCGAGCGCGGCGGCGGCCGACGCGACGGCGGGGTCGTGTCGTTGGTCCTCAGTGAGGGCGATCAGCCAGGTGCCGTCGAGGCGTTGGGGGGCGGTCGGCTCGGTCAGCGGGCGCCAGGTGACGCGATAGTGCCAGGCGGCGACGGTCGTCTCGTCGTCGCGGCGCCGGTGCCAGTCGGCGAGGGCGGGGAGCGCGTCGCGCAGCGACACGTCCCCGTCCGGGTCGAGTCGCAGCGTCTCGGCGAGCGAGCGGACGTCCCCGCGTCGGACCACCGACCAGAACGCGGCGTCCGTGGCGGACGCCGGCGCGTTCCCGGCGTCGGGGGCTGGAGCGGCGTCGAGCCAGTAACGGCGGCGCTGGAACGGGTAGGTGGGCAGTTCCACTTTGCGACCGCCCCAACCGGTGAGGACGGCGGGCCAGTCGACGCGGACGCCCCCGGTGTGCGCGGCGCCGAGCGAGGTGAGGAACCGGGCCGGGCCGCCCTCGCCGCGCCGCAGGGAGGGGATCACGACGGCGCTTCGCCGTTCGTCGCCGGTCTCGGCCGCGTACTCGTCGGCGGTCTCCTGGAGACCGGGGGCCAGCACCGGGTGCGGGCTCATCTCCAGGAACGCGGTGTGCCCTTCGGCCAGCAACCGCCGGACGACGTCCTCGAAACGGACCGGTTCCCGCAGGTTGCGGTACCAGTAGGCGGCGTCCGGCATGGCGTCGTCCGTGGCCCCGGCGACCGTCGAACGGAACGGGACGCCGGGCGCGTTCGGCGTGATCCCGGCCAGCGCGCCGGTCAGCTCGTCGTGGATGGCCTCGACATGGGGACAGTGCGACGCGTAGGCGACCGGGACGCGCCTGGCCCGCACGCCGTGATCGGCGCAGTCGGCGAGGAACTCGTCCAGCGCGTCGGCGTCGCCGGAAACCACCAGCGAGGTCGGGCCGTTGACGGCGGCGACGGCGAGGCGGCCGTTCCAGCGGGCGAGGCGTCCGGTGGTCGCGCTGTGCGGGGCGGTGACCGAGGCCATGCCGCCCCGGCCCGCGAGGCGGGCCAGCAGCCGGCTGCGCACGGCCACCACGCGGGCGGCGTCCTCCAGAGTCAGGCTTCCGGCGACGCAGGCGGCGGCGATCTCGCCCTGTGAGTGCCCCACCACGGCCGATGGCCGCACACCACAGGCCGTCCACAGCTCGGCCAGCGCCACCATGACGGCCCACAGCACGGGCTGGACCACGTCGTCACCGCTCAGTTCCGGTGCGCCGGGGGCCTGTCGGAGGACGGCGTCCAGCGACCATCCGACGTGCGGGGCGAGTGCCCGTTCGCAGGCCGCCACGCGGTCACGGAACACCGGGGAGGTGTCGAGGAGTTCGACGGCCATGCCGGGCCACTGCGAGCCCTGCCCGGGGAAGACGAACACCGCGCGCCGCTCCCCCGCCCCGGCGGGCACCGCGCCGCGCACCAGGCCCGGCGCCTCCTTCCCGGAAGCCAGCGCGCCGAGCCCGGCGGCGAGTTCACCGGGGGTCGAGCCGACGACGACGGCACGGTGTTCGAAGAGGCCGCGCGTCGCGACGAGTGAGTGGGCCGTGTCGTGCGGGCGCGGGCCGGGGGCGAGCGCGTGGAGGCGCCGCGCCTGCTCGGCGAGAGCGGCGGGCGAGCGGGCGGACAACACCAAGGGCACGGCGACCGGTTCGAGCACCGGTCGCTCTCCTGCGAGCGAGTCGCTGGTCGTCGTGTCGGCTTCGGTCCTGGTCTCGGCTTCGGCTTCGGCTTCGGCTTCGGCTTCGGCTTCGGCTTCGGCTTCCATGCTGTCCGGAACGTCGCCGCCGCGCTCTTCGGGTGCCTGTTCGATGATGACGTGGGCGTTGGTGCCGCTCATCCCGAACGAGGAGACGGCGGCCCGGCGCGGGCGGCCGTTCTCCGGCCAGGGGACGGGTTCGGTCAGCAGCCGGACCGCGCCGGACTCCCAATCGACGTGCGGCGTCGGCTCGTTGACGTGCAGGGTGCGCGGCAGCAGGTCGTTGCGCAGGGCCTGGACCATCTTGATGACGCCGCCGACTCCGGCGGCGGCCTGGGCGTGGCCGATGTTCGACTTCAAGGAGCCGAGCCACAGCGGGCGTTCGGCGGGCCGGTCCTGGCCGTAGGTGGCGATCAGCGCCTGCGCCTCGATCGGATCACCGAGGACGGTGCCGGTGCCGTGCGCCTCGACGGCGTCGATGTCGGCGGGCGACAGACCGGCGTTGGCGAGGGCGGCCCGGATCACCCGGCGCTGCGCCGGACCGCTGGGCGCGGTCAGGCCGTTGGACGCGCCGTCCTGGTTGATCGCGGAGCCGCGCACCACGGCGAGCACCGGGTGACCGTTGCGGCGGGCGTCGGAGAGCCGTTCCAGCAGCAGCATCCCGACGCCCTCGCCCCAGCCGGTGCCGTCCGCGTCGGCGGAGAAGGCGCGGCAGCGGCCGTCCGGCGACAGGGCCCGCTGGCGGCTGAACTCGATGAACGGTCCCGGGCTGGACATGGCCGTCACGCCGCCCGCCAGGGCCATCGCGCACTCGCCCTGCCGCAGTGCCTGGGCGGCCATGTGGAGGGCCACGAGGGAGGAGGAGCACGCGGTGTCCACGGTGACGGCCGGTCCCTCCAGCCCCAACTGGTAGGCGATGCGGCCGGATACGACGCTCGCGGCGTTCCCGGTGCTGAGGTAGCCCTGGGTGTCGTCGGGGACGTCGAGGTGGCGCCGCAGATAGTCCTGGTAGCCGGCGCCGATGAACACGCCGGTCTGGCTGCCGTGGGCGGTGGCCGGGGGGATGCCCGCGCGTTCGAACGCCTCCCACGCGGTTTCGAGGAGCAGCCGCTGCTGCGGGTCCATGGCGAGGGCTTCGCGCGGCGAGATGCCAAAGAAGGCGGCGTCGAAGTCGGCCAGTTCGTAGAGGAAGCCGCCCGCGCGGGCGTAGGTGGTG
>NZ_LN929794.1 GCF_001493375.1 Streptomyces specialis | reverse complement strand
AATCGCGAGTGGTAGGTTGATGGCGATAAAAGGAGTAAAGAAATTGGGTCATACGAATTAACTGGGAGGTTTTTATGTACTGGCAAAAGTCGGCATACGAGATTTCTGCCTGTCTCGTGGGCTCGGAGATGTATATAAGAGACGGGCGGCCCGTTGCTCTACAACAGGGGCGGGTACAGCCACCAGGGCGCCTACGCCTCGCTCAGCCTGTGGGCGATGGTCAGGACCCTGCCCGCCCTGGTCATGACCACCGTCCGCCTCGCCCGCGAGGCCGACCGGCCCGCGCTGCGGCTCGTCGCCGCGGCCGAGGCCGGCCGCGGCATCGCGCAGGCCGTCGGACTCGTCGCCGTCAACACGGTCCTCGCCGCCGTGCTGGCGTCCGGCGACCCGCCCGCACGGCCCCGCGCCGCGCTGCCCGCCCTCACCCTGGTCGCCGTGACGGCGCTGCTCACCGCCCTGTTCACCGCCGCCTCCACCTACGGCTCGGGACGGCTCGAACCCAAAGTCGAACGCGTCGCGACCGAACGGTACTTGGCGCGGGCCGCACAGGTGGAGCTGGCCGCCATCGAGGACGACGAGTTCCACCGACTGCTCGACACCGCCCAGTACGGCGCCGTCTCCGCCCGCCACATGATCGACTACTGCGTCCAGGTCATCAACGCCCTGCTGTCGCTGGCCGCCGCCGCGAGCGTGCTGACCGTCCTGCACCCCGTCCTGCTGCCGCTCCTCGCCCTGATGACCGTGCCGAGCATGTGGAGCACACTGGTCACCACCCGGCGCCGCTACCGGTCGTTCCGCGTCTGGGTCCAGCACGTCCGGGCCAGCCGCCTCCTCAGCGGCGAGCTGACCGCCACCGAGACGGCCGCCGAGGTCCGCGTCCACGACGTGGGCCCGTTCCTCCTCAAGCACTTCCGCGCGATGTCCGCCAACTCCGAGAACGAGCAGACCCGTCTCGCCCGACTCGACGCCCGCACCGGCCTGTGGGCGTCCGCGTGGACCGGACTGGCCGGCACCGCCACCTACGTCACCCTCGGCGCGCTCGCCTGGAGCGGCGCCATGGCGATGTCCGTCGCGGGCACCGCCGTTCTCGCCATCCGGACCGGCTCGGCCAGCCTCAGCGGCATGGTCCACGCCATCAACAACCTCTACGACGAAAGCCTGTTCGTCGCCGACCTCGAAGAACTCTGCGCGCAGGCCGCCGGCTGGGCCATTCCCGTCGGCGGCCTGCCCGTTCCGACCGCGCCCCGAGAAATCGCCTTCGACACGGTCACCTTCCGCTACCCGGGCACCAGCGCGGAACCCGCCCTGAGCGACGTGTCCCTCACCATCCCCGCCGGCCGGATCACCGCGCTCGTCGGGGAGAACGGGTCGGGGAAGAGCACCCTGGTCAAACTCCTGGCCGGCCTCTACCTCCCCGAGAGCGGACGCGTCACCTGGGACGGTGTCAGCACCGCCGAGGCCGACCGGCACCAGCTCTTCGCCCGGATCGCCATGGTGGCCCAGGACTTCAACCGCTGGCGGTTCACCGCCCGCGTCAACGTCTCCATCGGCGCCCCCGGCATCCCCCTCGACGCCGAACGCCTGCGCGCCGCCGCCCACCAGGCGGGCGCCGACGCGGTCGTCAACGGCCTGCCGCGCGGCTGGGACACGCTTCTGGCGCGCGGCTACCAGGGCGGCCACCAGCTCAGCGGCGGCCAGTGGCAGCGCCTCGGCATCGCCCGCGCCCACTACCGCGACGCCCCCGTGCTCATCGTGGACGAACCCACGGCCGCACTCGACGCCCGCGAGGAACAAAGGGTGTTCGACCAGATCCGCGAACTCGCGGCGGGCGGCCAGACGATCATCCTGATCACCCACCGCATGGCCTCCGTCCGGCACGCCGACCTGATCCACGTCCTGCACCACGGCCGCCTCGTCGAATCCGGCAGCCCGGCCGAACTGCTGGCCCGGCCCGATGGCCACTTCCGCGCGCTGTACGCCATCCAGGCCGCCCAGTTCGGCCGTGAGCCCACACCCGCCGACACCGACCGGTGACGCCGACCACCGCGCGGCAGCCGCGACTCGGCCACACCGGCTTCACAGCGGGCCAGACTCCCTTAACGTCCGGGTGCGACGATGACGGACGTGACCAGGGGATACGCCCGCGCGACGAGACAGCGCGCCGAACCGCCGCCCCGCCGCGGCGCCCGCTGTTGAGCGCACCCGCCTGAACGCCGCCCGCTCACCCCGCACGCCCCCTTGCCCGTACCGCCGCGCCGCACTCCCTCGCGCGGTCGCGGCCACCCGCAGGTCCCGTTCCTCCCGATCACCGCAGGAGTCCATCCCATGCCGACATCCGCCCCGCGTCCGTTCGCCCCGCGCTCCGCCGCGCTGGCCACGGTCCTGACGCTCGCCGCCGCGGCCACCGCCCTCGCACCGTCCGCCGCCACCGCGTCGGACACCATTGAGGACAGCGCGCGCGTGGACGTGGCCCTGGAGTGGTACGACGTCACCGCCGAAACGGTCGCCACCGCCGGAGCACCCACCCAGGTCACCAACAGCCGTACGTGGGCCATCGGTTGGGTCGCCGCCGCCCGCGTGCTCGACGACGCGGCACCCCGAGGCGTCAACCGCGCCGACTACCAGGACGCCGCCGTGGCCGGTGCCGTCCACCAGGCCCTGACCACCCTCGTCCCCGCCCGCGCCACCGAACTCGACGCCGCGCTCCAACGCACCCTGGACCGCGTCCCCGACGGCCCCGCCGAGGACCGCGGCCTCGCCGCCGGTCGCGCCGAGGCCCTCGACGTTCTCGCCGACCGCGAGGACGACGGCCTCGACCCCGCCTCGGTCAACGCGCCGTTCACCCTTCCCGCCCCGGCCCCCGGCGTGTGGCAGCCGACGCCGCCCGCCTACGGCCCCGCGCTCCAGGCCGGAGTCCGCGACGCCCGCCCGTTCCTCCTCGACAGCGCCGACCAGTACCGCCTGCCCGCCCCACCGGCCGTGGGCTCCGAGCGCTACGAGGCGGACCTCGCCGAAGTCCGCGACTACGGCGCCGCCGACAGCACCGTCCGCACCGCCGAGCAGACCGAGACCGCCGCCTTCTGGTACGGCTCGTCCCTGACCCTGTACACCGAGCCGCTGCGCGTCGCGCTCGCCCGCTCCGACGGGTCACTGGCCGAACGGACCGCGCTGGTCGCGCTGTTCCACACCGCGCTGGTGGACACGCAGATCGCGACCTCCGACAGCAAGTACGCGTACGTGACCTGGCGCCCCGTCACCGCGCTGCGCGCGGACGGCGACACGGACTGGACGCCGCTGCACGACACGCCGTCCCACCCCGACTACCCCAGCGGCCACGCCACGTACGCGGGTGCCGCCGAGGGCATCCTGACCGCCCTCGTCGGCCCGCGCACCGCGCCGTTCGAGCTGACCAGCCCCACCGCGCCCGGTGTCACCCGCACCTACACGTCCTGGCACCAGCTCACCCAGGACAACGTCGACGCCCGTGTCTGGTCCGGCATTCACACCAGGACCGCCGACACCGCGGGCGCGCGGCTCGGCCTCCAGGTCGCCGCGCACACCCTCCGCAACGCGGACGAACTCCTCGGCTGACCCACGACGGGACGGCGCCCCGGCCCGACGGGCGCCGTCCCACCAGGCCCACGGTGCGCCATATTCATACGTTTTTACGCCTTCGGTATCGTCCGGATGGTTCTGCCGGGGATGCCGTTTCCGGGTGAGAGGGCCGGGGAGGGGACGCGACGGGACGGCCGTCCGGTCGCCCCAGGACAGCGGTGCAGCCGCAGGAACTCTCCCGCGTACCGCACACGCATTTGGGTGTCCGGCGCCCGCGCGCCACGGGACCGCCCGCGGCACGCCCATGCCGGCGACACGCCCGGAGTATGGAGTGCCCGTCATGCAAGCCCCGTTCCGTCTCGTCCCCTCGGAGGAACTGCCCCCCGGCTGGGACCCGTCACCCGCCGCCCCCGAACTGCGCGCGTCCGCGCGGGCCGTGCTGGCCCTGCCCGCCGGAACCGACACCCGCGCGGCCCGCCGCGCCGCCCGGCGGCTGCGCACCGTGTGCCACCGGGCGGTGGTGCGGCCCTTCGGGCCCGACCACCGCGCCTCGCAGGGCAACCTCGACAACGACCGGTTCTTCGGCGTCCAGCGGGTCGTCGGCGACCCCCTCACCGTGCTCACCGGGGCGACCGCCCAGGCGTACGGTGAACTCCTCGACGAACTCGACCACGGCGGCACCGCGTTGGAGACCGGACCGCTGGCCGTGCTGGCGGAGGGGCTGGGCAGCCTGCTGGCCGCCGCGACCGGCGAGAAGCCCGCCGTGCTGCCGCTGCCCCGCCGCGCCGCCGACCCCGCCAGGGCCGTCGCCGAGCCCCTGCGCCGCTGGCGGCGCGGCCACCACGTGTTCATGGCGATGCTCCAGGGCCTGGCGGTCACCGCCGGCGGGCTGACCGCCTCGCTGCGGCGGCCCGCGCACGAAGACCTCGCCGGGCAATGGGAGTTGCTGATCACCCTGCTCGACGGCTCCTCCGCCGCCCTCCGCTTCACCGGGGACTTCGCGGGCCTGGACTACCTCAGCCAGGTGCGCCCCCTGATGTCGGACCCGGTGGTGCCCGGCGGCATGACAGGTCTGGAACTCCGCGACCACCAGCAGTTCCTCACCCGGCTCAAGCTCCTCGGCCGCGCCCTCGCGGAGAGCGAGCGGCCCGGCGAGGCGGCGGTGCGCGGGGCGGCGCGGTTCCGCGGCGTGCTCGCGCGGGTGTACACGGATCACGGCCTGGTCTGCTCGGAGTTCGTGGGTGCCGACCGCGCCAGCCTCATAGCCGCCGGTGGCCCGCCCGCGGTCCGCGTCCTGGACCGGCTGGCCGAATCCCGCGTCCGGCTGCTCCCCGACCTGACCACGCCCCCGGCCTCACCCC
>NZ_LN929793.1 GCF_001493375.1 Streptomyces specialis | reverse complement strand
ACACTGCGGTGCGGTTTTTTTCTCCACGCAGAAGCCGGCATCCGAGTTTCCTGCCTGTCTCGTGGGCCCGGAGATGTGTAGAAGAGCCGGCCCCCCCCCCCGCCTGCCGCGCACCGCCGCCGTCATCCCCGCCGCGGGCGGGCGCGGGAGGGTGTGGTGTCTGTCATTTGGCGAGGGGTGCAGGTTTGTTCGCGGGGCGGTAATGGGTATGGCCTGAGCGTGCCGGGGACCACACGATCGGACCCTTCCGTGACAGGCCGGTCGAGCGAGCTTCACGGTCCCGGCGCGTTTCGACGATCGATCCGTACATGCCACAGCGCCCGCGCGGCATATGGGGAAATGCCTTCGGGCGCTGCGGCACGTGTCGCACGCTGAGAATTCCGGTGTCCCCGCTGTTCCCGACGGAATTCGGTGGACCGGGAATGCTCGTCTCCGGGAGAATGGGCGGGCCCGCGGACGGTGGCGGGACTCCGGCGTACGAGGGACTGATGTGGGGGGAGTGGAGTCTGGGAAGACTTAAGAGGCGAGAACCTCGTCCAGAAGGGACTCGGCCTTGTCCTCGTTGGTGGATTCCGCGAGAGCGAGCTCGCTGACGAGAATCTGGCGCGCCTTGGCGAGCATGCGCTTCTCACCGGCGGACAGTCCGCGCTCGCGCTCCCGGCGCCACAGGTCGCGCACGACCTCGGCCACCTTGATCACGTCGCCGGACGCCAGCTTCTCAAGATTCGCCTTGTAGCGGCGGGACCAGTTGGTGGGCTCTTCGGCATACGGCGCGCGCAGCACCTCGAAGACCCGGTCCAGTCCGTCCTGCCCGACCACGTCGCGCACGCCGACCAGCTCGGCGTTTTCCGCCGGCACGCGCACTTCGAGGTCGCCCTGGGCGACCTTCAGCACCAAGTAGAGCTTGTCCACACCTTTGATCTGGCGGGTTTCGATGGCCTCGATCAGCGCGGCCCCGTGATGGGGATAGACCACGGTGTCGCCAACCTTGAACGTCATGTGACAGGTACCCCTTCCGTGGCTCTCCATGCTAACACGGGAAGACGTCCCATTGAATGACGTTTTCGCAGGTCAGACCGCATCTCGGGGGTTGACAAGGGCGCCTTTGACATGCTTCGGGAAGTGCGGGACACCGGGTAACCGCAGGTGAGAGCGGGGTTGAGCGGGCACGGAAGTGGGCCGATCCAGGCGCGACCGGGCAGAAAAAGGTTCAGGCGATCGGCAAAAGTTGTCCGGTTTGTCCCGGTTGGCGGAAAGGCTTCGGCCAACCGTCCGCGTCCCGAAGAATTGATCATAGGCCGATCCCTTGATCGTCATTCCGTTCGGGTGCTTCGCGGGTCCGTCGCCGGGGCGGGTGCGGGGCCGGAAAGCGGGGTCGGTACCCTGTGGCGCGAGAGATCATCCCGACCCTCCGAGGAGATACCGCCGCCGTGAGCAGCAGCCTTCGACGCGGCCCGGCCGCCGCGTTCTTCGCGTTCTCGATCGCCGCGCTGACGGCCTGCGGAGCCGGGAACGGGGCCGAGACCGGCAATATCCGCCCGGACAACGCCGCCGCGCAGGTGGACGAAATCAAGGTCCAGAACGTCAACGTCGTCCTGCCCGAGTCCGGTGACGGTCCGGGCGCGATCAGCGCGCGGCTGTTCAACGAGGGCACCGAGGACCAGACGCTGGAGTCGGTCACGCTGCCCGACTCCGGCGGGCGGGTCGAGCTGGTCCCGGCCGACGGCGAGGACGCCGTCGTGGGGCCGGCCGGCGGATCGGTCGCCCTGGGCTCGGGCGACGGCCACGCGGCGGCGTACATCGAGGACCCGGCGGCCACGGACGTGGCGCTGGGCAACGCGCAGCACGTCGTCTTCACGCTGAGCGAGACCGGTGAGATCGGGCTCTTCGCCCGGGTCGTCCCGGACACCGGCGTCTACGAGGGCGAGTGGGGCCCGTCGCCCGCCGCGACGCCGGACCCGACGGCCTCGGCGGACGTGGAGGACACCCCCGACCCGGACGTGACCGACGAGGCCGACAACGAGGCGGCCGGCGACGAGGCCACGGACGGGGCCGCCGACGAGGCGACGGACGAGGCGACCGGTGAGGACGCCGACGACGCCGGCGAGGGCGTCACCGACGAGGACACCGAAGGGCTCGACGCCGGGCACTGACCCGGCCGTCGCGCTTCTGGCGCGGCAGGGGGGCGGCCCCCGGCCGGGGTCCCGCCCCCCTGCCGCGCCGTCGGCGTCCTACGGCTCGAACTTGTAGCCGAGCCCGCGCACCGTGACCAGGTAGCGCGGGGCTCCCGGGTCGGGCTCGATCTTGGCGCGCAGCCGCTTCACGTGCACGTCCAGCGTCTTGGTGTCGCCCACGTAGTCGGCGCCCCAGACCCGGTCGATGAGCTGCATCCGCGTCAGGACCCGGCCGGCGTTGCGCAGCAGCATCGCCAGCAGGTCGAACTCCTTCAGCGGCAGGTCCACCTTGCGGCCGGAGACGGTGACCACGTGCCGGTCCACGTCCATCCGCACCGGCCCCGCCTCCAGGGCCGCCGGGCTCTCCTCCTCCGACTCCCCGCGCCGCCGGAGGACCGCGCGGATGCGGGCCACCAGCTCTCGTGAGGAGAACGGCTTGGTGACGTAGTCGTCGGCCCCTATTTCCAGGCCGACCACCTTGTCGATCTCGCTGTCCTTGGCGGTCACCATGATGACCGGCACGTTGGAGCGGCCCCGGAGCTGGCGGCAGACCTCGGTGCCGGGCAGGCCCGGCAGCATGAGGTCGAGCAGCACCAGATCGGCGCCGTTGCGCTCGAATTCGTCCAGCCCCTCGGGGCCCGTGGCCGCGGTGGCGACCTCGAAGCCCTCCTTGCGGAGCATGTACGACAGAGCGTCGCTGAAAGACTCCTCGTCCTCGACGACGAGCACTCGGGTCACGGGAGGACCTCCCGGGCAGGATCGTTGGTGCGGGTGGGCTGTGGCCGGTGCCCCGGAACGGCGTCGGTCTCGGCGCCGTCGGGAAACTCGGCCGGTTCATGCAGGGTGCCACCGAGTCCGTCCCGTTTCCTGCGGACGGACGAGTGGCGTTCCTGCGCGTTGCCCGGTTCGGGCAGCCGCAGGGTGAACGTGGAGCCCTGGCCTTCGGCGCTCCACACCATGACCTCCCCGCCGTGCGAGGCGGCCACGTGCTTGACGATCGCCAGCCCGAGGCCGGTGCCCCCGGTGGCGCGGGAACGGGCGGGATCGACGCGGTAGAACCGTTCGAAGATCCGCTCCCGGTCGGTCTCGGGGATGCCGATGCCCTGATCCGTCACGGCGATCTCGACGAGGTCCCCGCCCGGGGTGGGGACCCGCGCGCCGGCGATGGCGACCCGGGTGTGCGGCGGGCTGTAGTTCACCGCGTTCTCGACAAGGTTGCCGAGGGCGGCGGCCAACTGGCTGCGGTTCCCCCACACGGACAGCTCCTCGGTGCCGCCGGAGGCGATGGTGATCTGCTTGTTGCCCGCCTGCTGGCGGCAGCGGTCCATGGCCTCGACGACCAGCTCCTCGACCGGCACCAGCTCGGCCTGGGTGAGCATGTCGTTGTCCTGCACCCGGGAGAGGTCGATCAGCTCCTGGATGAGGTTGGTCAGCCGGGTGGCCTCGTTCTGCATGCGGCCGGCGAAGCGGGTGACGGCCACCGGATCGTCGGCCGCGTCGAGGACGGCCTCGGAGAGCAGGGAGAGCGCGCCCGCCGGGGTCTTCAGCTCGTGGCTGACGTTGGCCACGAAGTCACGGCGGACCGCCTCGATGCGGCGGGCCTCGGTGAGGTCCTCCACCAGCAGCAGCACCAGCCGGGAGCCCAGCGGCGCGGAGCGGGCGGAGACGGCCAGCACGTCGGGCCGGCCCAGGCCCCGGCCGCGCCGGGGCAGGTCCAGCTCGGTCTCCCGTATCTCGCCGTCGCGCCGGGTGTCCCTGACCATCGCCACCATCGGCTCCACGGCCAGCCGGCCGCCCCTGACCAGGCCCAGCGCGTACGCGGCCGAGCTGGCCTTGACGACGTCGTCGCGTTCGTCGAGCACCACGGCCGAGGAGCGCAGCACGGACAGCACCGTGTCGACGCCGGGCGGAAGGACGGCGTCGGACGCGTGGCCGGTGCGCAGCGGACGCGTACGCTCGCGCTCGCTCAGACGGAATGCCAGCATGGCGATGGCGCCGGTGCACATCCCGGCTATCGCCGCCACGGCGGCGACTGCCGCGTTCACGTCCATATTCTTCAGGTTATGCGGCCTGTGCCCCGAGGACAGAGGTGACCGGAGATGCTCGTCCCGGCGCCCGCGAGAGTTCACCTTGCCGACAGCGATGATTCACTTGACGGGGCGGAGGCGGCTGCTTTGCGGACAGAGCTTATGGACGACACGAACGGCCGGCAGGTGAGGAAGGACAGTCATGCGTGACGCATACCACGAGGAACTGGACGCGATCAGCGACAATCTGGTGGAAATGGCCAGGTTCGTCGGCTCCGCGATCGGCCGGGCGACGACGGCGATGCTCGACGCCGACCTGAAGCTCGCGGAGAGCGTGATAGCCGCCGACGACAAGGTCGACGACATGCAGCGCGACCTGGAGAACGCGGCGGTCGCGCTGCTGGCGCGGCAGCAGCCGGTCGCCACGGACCTGCGGATCGTCGTGATGTCGCTGCGGATGAGCGCCGACCTGGAGCGCTGTGGTGACCTGGCGCAGCATGTCGCGAAGGTGGCCAGACTGCGTTTCCCGGACTCGGCGGTGCCGCGCGACCTGGCGGCCACCATCCTGGAGATGGGGCAGTTGGCGCAGCGGCTGATGGCGAAGGCCACGGAGGTGCTGCTGACGAAGGACGTCGAGCTGGCGATGCAGCTCGAACAGGACGACGACGAGATGGACTCGCTGCACCGGACGCTCTTCAGCCACCTGCTGGACGACCGGTGGAACCACGGCATCGAGACGGCCGTCGACGTGACGCTGCTGGGCCGCTACTACGAGCGGTTCGCCGACCACGCGGTGTCGATCGCCCGCCGGGTGGTGTATCTGGTGACGGGCGAGCACGCGGACGAGTTCACCCCGGAGCCCGAGGCGACCGTCTGACGGGTGCGCCCCCGGGCCGCCGGTCCGTGCTCCCGCGCGCCTGTTCTGCGCTGGTTGACGCTTGTCCCGGCGTGGTCCTCCATGGTCAGCGGTACATCCGCTCGTCGAGGAGGATTTCATGGCTGCCTCACCCGCCTCTCCCGCCCCGATATCCG
>NZ_LN929792.1 GCF_001493375.1 Streptomyces specialis | reverse complement strand
ATCTCGTGGTCTCCGCATAGCGTGGCAAGCCGCGTCGTCGGCAGCGTCAGATGTGTATAGGAGAGAGCGCCCGGGGGGTCGCCGCCGTACGCTGTTCGTCGGGGCGGGCGAACTGGGGGGGTTCGATGGGTGAACACTTATACGGCCAGGAAGCCGTGCTGGACGGCCTGGTGCCGCGGCTGGTCGGGGTGGAGCGGCTCGGCAACGCGTGGGTCGCCCGGGAGTTCCCCGGCGGCGGGCCCGTCGTCCAGATCGTCGGTGGCCGGGCGGCCGGCAAGAGCGCGCTGCTCGAAGCGCTCGCGGCCGGCTACCGCAACCGGGTCCCGCTCGCCGTCGCCGATCTGGCGGCGCCCGGGTTCGGCGAACGCGGCCTCACCGGTGACGTGGACGAGGAGACGGCCAACGCCTCGCCCGTGACCCACCTGCTGTACCTGCTGTCCTACAAACTCGGGCTGCCGATCCGCTCGTTCGGCCGCCGGCTCACCTTTCCCCGGCTCTCCTCCGGCCTGTTGCCGGTCACCGCGTGGCAGCCCCCGGACTCCGGTCTCACCCCCGACGCGCTGGCGCAGGCGCAGAGCGAACTGCGAGCCCTGCTCACGCAGCCGCAGCCCAACGAGCGGCGGGTGCGGGAGACCGTCGCGGGGTGGCTGGACGCCCTCGTCCCCGCCCTGGCGGGTCTGCCCGGGCTGCCGGGGCTTGAGGCCGTGGCCACCGCGGTGCTCCAGACGGCGCGCGGCCCGCTGCTGGCGCGGCGGGCGGACCGGGGCGCGCTGCGGTGGTGGCACGACCGGCTCACCCACTACGTGGGGACGGCGGAGCAGCGGCTGTTCACCATGGTCGGCGACTTCCAGATGCAGGACGACGGGCGGCGCGCGGTGGAGGAGCTGCTGATCGAGGCGTTCCTCGCGGACGTCGACGCCCATTTCGGCGCGCTGAGCCGGACGTTCGGCGCGGCGCGCCCGCTGGTCCTGCTGGACAACGCCCATGTGACGGTCGGCGTCCGGTTCCTGGACCGGCTGCTGGGCGCGCGGCGGGCCCTGGCGGAGGCGGTGGGCGACCCGCGCAAGCCGGCCGATCTGCCCGTGGTCGTGGTCACGTCGCTGGGCGACGGCACCGCGCCCCCCACGACCCGGCAGGTGGCGCGGCGAACTCCCGCGCACGAGGGGGCGTTGCTGCGCCTGGGCATCCCGAGGGCGGCCCCCGACGACGTCCGGGTCATGCTCAGCCACCACCGCGCGCCCGGCGACGCGGGCTACCCGCCGTATCTGGCCCGGCTCATCACGCGGTTCAGCGGCGGCCGGGCGGGCTGCGCCGGGGTCATGGCCAACGCGGTGGCGGACCGGCGGCGCACCGGCGGCGAGTTGCGCGGCCCGGAGCTGCTGGACATCCCGGCCTCCGGGCGGACCCGGTCACTCGGCGACGTGCTGGCCGAACTGCTGCTGCCCGACGAGCGGTTGCGCGACGATCTGACGCTGCTCGCGCCCGCGCTCGACGAACAGTCCGCCCGCCGCCTGTGGTCGGCGCTGGGCCGCCGGGACCCGGAGCCGGGCCCGGACGCGCCGCCGGCCCCCGACCCGCGGATCGTCACACCGCCGCTCACCGACCGGCGTCTGCGGGCGGCCACCGACGAACTGGAGGGCGACCACTGGTACCACGCGCCGTGGCCCTGGCCGGCCGAGCCCGGCGACGCGCGGGGGCAGCGACAGGTGCCGCTGATCGGTGACCGGGCGCTGCGCGCGCTGCTGCTGCACCGGCTGGCGGCACGTTCCGAGCCCGGCGAGTGGCGGCAGACGCACCTCCTGCTGCGCGCGGTCCACAACCCGACGCATCTGCCGGAGAGTTCGGTGCTGCATCAGCTCGGCTACCTCCACCACACGCTGGCCCTGGGCCGGATGGAGATCGTCGTCCGCTGTCTGCACCAGCGCCTCGCCGCCGCCGGGCCGCGCGCCTGGCTCGGCGCCGTCAACGTCGTCTGTGCCGCGCCGCGACCGCCGTGGGGGCCCGGTGCGGAGGCGGTGCCGGAGCTGGGGCCCTGCCCGGCCTGCGTCGCGGACGACGGGCCGGTGGTGCACCGGGCGATCACCCGGCTGGTGCGCGGGGTGTGGGGGGCCGCCGATCCGCTGACGGCCGTGCCGCGCGAGGACGATCTCGAACTGGCCCGCACCGGGCTGCTGACGCTGTCCATGCTGCACGACGACGACGGGTGGCGCGCCGCGCTGCACGCGTGGCCCGCGCGGCTGGCCGAGGGGGTCCAGGCACCGGATCTGCCGGTGCCGGCGCCGGACGAGGGGGAGAACGCATGAGGATCATCCGCCGCTGGCCGCCGAGGGTCCGGGCGCTGGCCGGGCTGGTGACGCTGGTCCTGGTCGCCGGGCTGTGCTGGTTCGGGTACCGGGTCCTCGGCCCCGACGACTCCTGCGCGGAGGGCGTGACGTCCCGCGGCGGCGAGTGCGTCGGCGTGACGGACGGCTCGTACGCCTTCGGCGAGGAGTACCTCCAGGACGTTTTCGACCTCGTCGCGGCCGAGAACGCGGCGGTCGAGGCGTCGGAACAGCCGTACGTGACGGTGGCGTTCGTGCTGCCGTTCACCGATCCCGACCCGGTGCAGAAGGATCACGTGCTGCGGCAGGTGCAGGGCGCGTACCTGGCGCAGTACGGCGCCAACCACGAGGAGAGCGGCGCCACCCCGCTGATCCGGCTGGTGCTGGCCAACCCCGGTGAGCACAGCGAGCATTGGGAGCCGGTGATCGACCAGCTCGGCGCGATGGCCCGTTCCACCACGGACAACCTGCGGGCCGTCACCGGTTTCGACGTCAGCATCCCGCGGAACGAGGCGGCGCTGCGCAAGCTCACGGCCGAGTACGGGATCCCGGTGGTGACCGGGCCCGTGACCGCCGACGACATCGGCAACAGCCCCGAGGACCCCGACGCGTTCCCGGGCATGGTGAAGGTGATGGCGGGCACCGGGGACCAGGCGCGGGCGCTGATCGACTTCTTCGAGGGCGTGGACCCCGAACGGACCCTGCTGATCGCCGATCAGCGGGACGACGACAACTATGTCGTCTCCCTCCGCGAGGTGTTCCGCGCCCAGACGGAGGGCGCGCCGCGCACCGAGGAGCCGTTCACCTCGCCGGAGGACTACAACGAGGAGGGCAACCTCGCCAACGTCTTCGACCGGATGGTCAACAACATCTGCGACGCCGAGACCATCGACACCCTCTACTTCGCCGGACGCCCGGTCCAGTTGCGGCAGTTCGTCAACGCCCTCGGCCGGCGCGGCTGTCAGGACCAGAGCTACCGGGTGGTCTCCGCCTCCGCCGCCTCCACGCTGGCGACGGACGACGAGCTGGACGTCGAGGCGCTGCGCAGCGGCATCGAGGTCGTCTACACGGCCCACGGCCACCCCGAGGAGTGGTCCGGCGCCGACGCGCCCGCGACGGGCGGCTCGCAGGAGCAGTACGACGACTTCCTCGCCCTGGTGGAGGGCGCCGGTCTGGCCGGTGACGTCTCCCTGGCCGACGGCCGGACGATGATCATGCACGATTCCGTGCGGACGGCGGTCACCGGCATCCGCAACGCCACGGTGGGCGATGTGGTGATCCCGGAGCCGTCCGACATCGTCCAGGGCTGGCCGCTGCTCCGCGGCGAGGACAACCGGGTCGCGGGCGTCACCGGCTGGATCTGCCTCGACAACTACGGCCGCGCGTACAACAAGGCGGTGGCCGTGGTCCGGCTGCGCGCGGGCGAGGGCGACACGACGGACATCGAGTTCGCGGGCGTCGCGTGGCCGGAGGGCGAACCCCCGCCCGCCGACTGCGCGGTGGCCAACACGGAGTGAACCGGGCGGGGCGGGCGAGGCGTCAGGCGGTGGCGCGGCCGTCGTCCGCCGCCGCCTCCTGTTCCCGCTCGACCTGGCGGTTCCACTCCGCCTTGCCCGCCTGCCAGCCGTCCTCGTCGGAGCCCCGGCGCCAGTAGCCGGAGATCGACAGCCGCTCGCGCGGCACCAGGCGGTCGTGCCGCAGATGGCGGCGCAGCTCCTTCACGAGATGCGCCTCGCCGTGGACGAACCCCTGCGGCGTGCCCGGCGGGAACGCGGCGCCCGTGACCGCCGCCACCAGCGCGTCGCCGTGGCGGCCGGAGCCGCGGTGCGACCAGCGGATGTCCGCGCCGGCCGGGGCGGCCAGCTTCTGCTCCTCCACCGGCCCGGCCCCCTCGACGAAGGCCAGGACGACCGCCGTCGGCGGCATCGCGGCCAGCGCCGCCGCGATGGCCGGGAGCGCGCTCTCGTCCCCGGCCAGCAGGTGCCAGTCGGCGGCCGGGTCGGGCGCGTATCCGCCGCCGGGGCCGAGGAACAGCAGCTCGTCGCCCGGCCGCGCGGCGGCGGCCCACGGACCGGCGAGGCCCTGGTCGCCGTGGACGACGAAGTCGATGCTCAGCTCGGCCGCCGCCGGGTCCCAGGACCGCACGGTGTAGGTCCGGGTCCTGGGCCACTGGTCGCGGGGCAGATCGCGCCGGACGGCCGCCATGTCGAACGACTCCGGGTAGGCCGCCCCCTCGACCGGGAACAGCAGCTTCACGTACTGGTCGGTGTCCGGGCGGGCGGCGAACCACCGGGGTCCGTCACCCCCGAGGACCACCCGGATCATGTGCGGGGTGAGGCGCTCGGTGCGCAGCACGCGGCCCCGGTTCAGCCGGGGTGCCTCGCGCGGGGGACGGGCGGTCGTCGGTACGGTCACGGGTGCTCCTCATGGGCGGGAAGCAAGCTTTGGTTAGGTAAGCCTAACCAACCCTGGCGGGCCGTGGCGAGGGCGTCCGGGCGGTCGCCGGTCGGTGCTCCGGTTCCTACGCTGGAAGCAGGCGTACCCGGGACGAGGCGGAGGCGAGGAACCATGCGACGCCGGATGAGGCGCTGTCCGCTGTGACGGCAAGGGGCCGGGCGTTCGGCGGGGTGGCGCTGGCGGCCGTCTACGCCCTGCGCTGGGAGAGCGGTGAGCTGCGCCTGGTCGAGACGTCGGGCGGCTCGCCCGCCCCGTACGGGCTGCGCGACGCGTACCCGCTCCCGGCCCGTTCCCCCGTCGCGGACGCCTGCCGCGCCGGCCGTCCGCTGTGGCTCGACGCGGCGGCGCTCGCCGCGTACGACGACGCGCCCCCGGCCGGACTGTCGCTGGGCGTGCTCCCGCTGGGCGGCGACGGCGACGACAGCGGCGTCCGTGACCCGATCGGGTGCCTGGTCGTCGTCGAGAGGGAACCGGACGGGTTCGGCCCCGACCGCCGCGGCCTGCTGGAGCTGTACGCGCGGCATGTCGGCGAGGGGCTGCGGGGCGGCGGGCCGGGCGCGCGGTCGGTGCTGGGCCCCGGCGCGCGGGGCCCAGCACCGAC
>NZ_LN929791.1 GCF_001493375.1 Streptomyces specialis | reverse complement strand
CCCCGGGAGACTCCGCGTGCCCGTACCGCCGGCCGCGCCAGTGTGGTACAGGGGGCAGCCCGCGCCCCCACGCTTCATCGCGGACGCCCCGTCGCCACCGCCCCGAGCACGGCCCGTTCAACGAACCGCCCGCGCCGCTCGGCGGCGTTCCTCCGCTCGCAGCCACTCGCGGGGCTCGTGCCGCCCCGGCACCGGGAGCACCGGACGGTCGTGACGAGAACCGGACTCGGGACGCCCCACCACGGCCGTTCCGGCACCTGGCCGTATCGGCCGCGAAGGCCCGCCATCTACCTGCCCGCCCGGCCGGAGCCGCCGCCGCGCCCACGTCACCACGCCCGCCCGTCCGGGCGATCCGGCAGCTCCGCCTCCCGCTCGCCGGTCCGTGTCCCGACCGTCGCACGCCGTGGTCACACCGGCCCGCGCCCCCACGCTTCATGGCGGACGGTCCAGCCGGGCGCCGCCCGCACGCCCCGGGAGCCCACCGGTCCGGGGCGCGCCGGTGCGCCGAGCCCGCCTACCCCCCGGCGGCGGGCGCGGCGTCGTCCCCGCCGGAGACGTACGGGAACGAGTGGTGCTCGTGCGCGACGACCCAGCGGCCCCGCTCCTTCCGCAGCCCGAGAGTGAGCCGCAGGCGGTTCTCCGGCCGCTCGGCCAGCTCCCGCGGCGTTCCGCAGCGCAGCAGAGCGTGCGCGAACGCCACGTCACCGCCGGCGGTGACGTCGAGGGACACGATGTCGAACACGGCCCCGTGCGCCTGCCACGTGAAGAAGGCGGGCCACGCCTCCCGATAGGCGTCGAGTCCGCGCACACCCTCGTACGGCGGCGGGACGTCGAACATCACGATGTCGTCCGCGTGATCCG
The DNA here is from genome assembly GCF_001493375.1 of Streptomyces specialis. Lineage (GTDB taxonomy): Bacteria > Actinomycetota > Actinomycetes > Streptomycetales > Streptomycetaceae > Streptomyces > Streptomyces specialis. The sequence goes on along the minus strand of NZ_LN929791.1, from coordinate 4,304 downwards.
CCAGGACACCGGCCATATCGCCCCGGTGCACCGCCCCGGCCCACCGTTCGACCAGGTCCCGGATCTGTGCTTCGTCATCGGCCATGGGCAACTCCCTGTCCTCGCGGCGGCGCCGTCGCACCGCGCGTTCCGGCACACCTGTCGGAAGGACAGACCACCGCCCGCGCCGGAACTCATCGCCCCCGACGACTCATCCACGCCGGCACCCGCCCCGCCACGACGGGAACCTCCGGCCGGCGCGGTCGCCGTCAGCGGTCGCCGCGCGACACCAGCCGCAGCGGCAGGTGCCGCATCGCGAACCCGATCGGGGTCCACGGCCACGGCGGCACGGCGGCCTCGGCGCGTTCCGCCTCGATGGCCCTGACCATCGCCCGCACACCCTTCTCGGTGGACGCCGTCAACGTCGTCCAGCCGACGCGGCGGTTGTTCAACTCCGAGGCGATATAGCCCGGGTGAATGGTCGTCACCGCGATCGGCGTGCCGATCATCTCCGCCCGGATGCCCTCCGCGAGCACCGAGACCCCCGCCTTGCTGGCGGCGTAGGCCGCGAGATGACCCGCCATGCCGCGCATCGCGGTCATCGAGGAGATCACCACCAGATGCCCGGCCCCCCGGGCGCGGAACAATTCCATCGCCGCCTCGCACTGGGCGAGCGCGGCGGTGAAGTTCGTGTGCACGGTCCGCAGGGTCTCCTCGAAACCGCCGGTACCGACCGGACGGCCCTGCCCCAGCCCCGCGTTGACGATCACCCGGTCCAGCGTGCCGAGTTCGGCCTCCCACGAGCGGAACACCTCGAACACCCGCTCGTGGTCGTTCACATCCAGCGCGTGAACCGTCACCCGGCGGTCCGGATGACGCGCCAGCAACTCCTCCCGCAGCCGCTCCAGCCGGTCGGTGCGGCGGGCGCACAGCGCGAGATCGCGGCCGAGGGCGGCGAAGTCGCGCGCCATCTGCTCACCGAGACCGGCACTGGCGCCGGTGATGAGGATGGTGCGCCGCGTGGTGCGCGCGGCCGTTCTCTTCATTGATCACTCCGTGGGCGGATGCGGCCGGTGCCCCGCGCCGGGTCCCTGGGATGCCCCTTGGCTCGGTACCGCCGCCAAACCCCTGACACGGAAGGACGCTTGAGAATCACAGGAGAACGGCGAGGTGTCAACAACCCGCGGAGCACCCCCACCGGACCGCTCCCCGCGCCGGCCCGACCGCCTCACCGTCCCGTTGTCGGCGGATGAGCACGGCCAGTCAGCCGGGGACGAAACAGTTCCATGGAGATTCGAGGGAATCGTGAACCCCGGAACGCGACGGTTGACGGCCCCAACAGCCCGTTCCACGCTGCTCCCTGACCCGACCGTCCACGACCGGACACCCACAGTCACCGCACCCGCCGCCCCGCACCTTCCACGGAAGAGGCCCTCATGGCCCAGCCCTCCCACGCGCCCGAGCCCGGCGCCCCGGCGCACGGGCACCGCCCCGCCGCCGGAACCGGGGGAGGAAGCGGACCATGACCGGGCCGTGGACGCATCCCCTCGTCGGCGTCTGGACATTGCTGCGCTTCGAGGTCAGAACGGGGGACGGCCGCGTCGCGCTGCCCTTCGGCCCGGACGCCACCGGCCTCGGCGTCTACACCCCCGGCGGCCTCGGCGTCACCCACCTCACCCCCACCACCGGCCACAACGCCCACGACGCCGTCGCCTACGCCGGGCGCGTCACCGTCGACCCGCGGACACGGACCCTGGAACAACACGTCGACATCAGCACGATCCCCACCTGGGTCGGCGCCGTGCTGCGCCGCTCCTACACCCTGGACGGCGACCTGCTCACCCTCCACCACGGGCCGGACACCGCGGACGGAACCGCGACGCACCGATCGGTCGCGATCTGGCGCCGGACAGAGACGTTCGGCTAGAACGGCCCGCACCCCGTCATCGCCCGGCGGCGGCCTTCTCCACCAGATCGGCCGCCTGCCCCACGGCGTCCTCCGCGCGCAGCAACGCCGCGAGCCGCCGCGCCCGGCGGCGCACCTCCGAGCCGAGCACCGCCGCCGCGGCACGCGTCAGCGTCCGCTCGTCCAGATCGGTGAACACCAGCGTCCGGCCCACCCCCAGCCGCTCCACCTGCCGCCCCCAGAACGGCTGATCGAACGCCACCGAGCACACCACCGTCGGCAGTCCCGCGCCGACCGACGCCGCCGTCGTCCCCGCGCCCCCGTGGTGCACGGCGAACCGGCAACGCGGCAGGACCGCGTCGTGATCGAAGGCACCGACCACCCGGACCCGGTCCGGGTCCACGCCCCCGGCGCCGACATCGAACGCGCTCCACCCCGCGCCGACCAGGGCACGCACCCCCAGAGCGCGGCCGACCCTCTCGATCACTGCGAGCGTCCCGGGAACGTCCTGGACGGGCATGCTCCCGAAACCGAAGAACGCGGGCGGGTCGCCCGCCGCGAGCCACTCCTCCAACTCCGGGTCCACCGCGTCCTCCCCGAGGAGACGCCGCTGCTCCGCGGAGAGCCCGAGATAGCCGACGAGCGGGCGCCGAGGCCCCCAGTCGGCCAGCTCGGGAACCATGTGTCGGCTGTACGCCTGGAGTTCGGGCACGCCGGCGCGCGCCAGCCGCACCGGCGTGGGCTCACGGGTCGGCGGCAGGCCGAGCTTCGCGCGGAACCGGTTGACGTAGCCGGCGGTCAGCCGCCACTCGGCGCGGACCGCGAGCGTGTGCGTCAGACGGTTCACGACACGCGGATAGCGACGCTGCGGCACGAACACCGAAGGGAACGCGTCGTTCACACGCCTCGGCGCCTGGTGCAGGCACACCAGCGGAATGCCGCGCGCCTCGGCGAGACACGCCACCTCGTCCTCGGTGAGCAGCCCCGACACGAGCACATCGGCGTCCTCCGCCATCCCGGTCAGCACCGCCTGCGGCGCGTCCGCGACCTCCAGCTTGTACGCGAGCAGCCCCTTGACGTACTTACCGCTCCGGCCGTCCGCCAGCAGACGCCGGCCCTCCTCCGACTCCAGGAAGTCCTTGGCCCTGATCCCCGTGCGCACGGCCGTCAGGCCCAGCCGCGCCCCGAAGTCCACCAGATCGTCGGGCAGCGCCACCGAGACCTCGTGCCCACGCCGCGCGAGTTCGGCCGCCAGGACCACGGTGGGCTGGACATCTCCCCTGCTCCCCAAGCCGGTTATGGCTATGCGCACGGCCCGGACCTCTTCCCGGCAGACGGTCGGAAAGGCACCACGATAGGGATTCCCGGCGCGAGCACCAGCGTTCGGCCGTCCCCGGCGCGAACTGGCTCACCCGCCTCACAGTTCTCCCGGCGGCTCATGGCTCCCGGGTGCGCGCCTCGATGATCCGGACCCGGTCGGCACCGGGGGCGCGCACACCGGGAACACCGTCACCGAAATCGGCGGGCCGGTGCAGCGTCGCCGTGCCGAAGCCCGCCGTGCGCAGCGCGCCCTCGGCGTCGGTGGCGTCGCTGTACGGGAAATGCAGACGGCCGCGGACCACGGCCGCGAGCACGTTCTTCGTGGCGGACGCCACCGGCCCGCCGTTCTCCTGCCCCAGATGCAGATCCGACAGGTACACACCGTGCGGGAACCGGCCCGCCAGCCCGGCGATCCGCGTCCACAGCGTGGTCAGGTCGGCGGGCTCCAGATAGGCCAGCAGCCCCTCGGTGATCACCGCCAGACCCAGCCCCGGGTCCAGCCGCCCCGACAACTCCGCCAGACTCAGCGGCCCGCTCTCCGCCAGCACGTCCACCGCTTCCACCACATGCCGGCCGGCCGACGGGCCCATGCGGTCCAGCGTCCGGCGCTTGCGCTCGGCCATGCCCGGCAGATCGGCCTCGACATACGTGATGCGGTCCCCGAACCGTGTGGCGAACGACCGCCCGCGCGGCGACATGCCGGCCGCCAGCTCCAGCACCTGCCCGACCCGGCCGGACGTGATCTCCTCCGTCAGCAGGTGGTCGATGACCCGGTGCCGGGCCAGCAGCAGCCCCTCCAGCGTGGGACCGCCGAACGCCCGGCTCGCCGCCATCAGCGGCCTCAGCCCGTACCACGCCAGACGCCCCTGCGGCGTGGCGAACTCACGCGCCCCGAGCCCGTGACGCGCCCACACATACCCGGTGTAGTGGGCCGTGGGACTGATCCTGGCGGAGTCACCCGGCGAGGAGGAGCGTGTCATGACGGCGTCCTAAGGGTCGCGGCGGCGGTGCGCCGTATCCGCCAATCCTACGCACGCCTCTCCACCACCCCACCAACCCCCCACCCTGACTCCTATACACCTCCTCCACCCCACGCCGA
>NZ_LN929790.1 GCF_001493375.1 Streptomyces specialis | reverse complement strand
GACGCGCCGTCGCCGATGTCCGCCACCGCTTCGGCGGCGCTGTGGATGACCTTGTTCATGAGCCGCTGTGGCTTCCGGTCATCAGGCCGGCGAGGTCGTCGGGTCTGATGAAGGAGGGCGGCGGCGGACAGGTCGTCGGGGTCGTCCGCGCCGACGACGATCTCGATCAGGCGGCGGGTGGGCGCGTCCACGACGCGCAACTGACGTCCGCCGTCCCGTGTGGTGAACCAGCCGTCGCCCTCCGGGCCGAGGCCGAAGTCGGTGTAGTAGGCGCGGGTGGCGTCGGTGTTGGGGACCCCCATCGTCACGGAGGCCAGTCGGTGCAGCGCCATGGGTCGGACTCCTTCGTCACTCAGGCGGTGAAGGTCTGGCGGAGTTCGCCGATGCCCTCGATGTGGCTGACCAGCTCGTCGCCGGGGGCGAGGAAGCGCTGCGGGGTGCGGCCCAGGCCCACCCCGGCGGGCGTGCCGGTGAAGATGACGTCGCCGGGCAGCAGCGGCACCACCGCGGACAGCCGGGCGATCAGGACGGGCAGGGAGAGGATGAGATCGCCGGTGCGTCCCTTCTGCACCTCCTCGCCGTTGACCGAGCAGCCCAGCTCCAGGTCGTCGGGGTTGTCGAACTCGTCGGGCGTGACCAGCCACGGGCCGATCGGGGCGAACCCGGGGTGGGACTTGCCGAGGCTGAACTGCGGTGCGGGACCGGCGAGTTGCGCGACCCGCTCGGACAGGTCCTGGCCCACCGCAAGACCGGCCACGTGGGACCACGCGTCGGCCTCGGCCACCCGGTGGCCCCGGGTGCCGATGACGGCGACCAGTTCCACCTCCCAGTCGGTGTTCCCGCCCTCGGGCAGCGTCACCTCGGTGACCGGGCCGGTGATGGCCGTGACGAACTTGGTGAACACCGGCGGCAGGCCCTCCGGCACGGCGAACCCCGACTCCGCCGCGTGCGCCCGGTAGTTCAGCCCCACGGCCAGCACCTGACGGGGCGCCGGGACCGGGGAGCCCAGCGCCTCGGCCGCGAAGGGCTCGCCCTCCGGCAGCTCCGCCCCGGCCGCCCACGCGCGGAACTCCTCCCACCGCTCGTACACCACCTGCGGGTCCGCTCCGAAGAGGCCGCCACTGGCCCGTTCCACATCCACGGCCGTGCCGTCGGCGCGCAGCAGCGCCAGACGCCCGGAAACATTCGCGATACGCATGCCCGGAGGCTAGCAGCTTGCGAACCTGTAAGGAAGATTCGAAAGTATGCGGATGTTTTCGCATGACTGCTAGGTTGGGGCCATGGCCAAGAGCGACAACGGGACGACCCGCGCCGGCGACGTGTACCAACGGCTGCGGGCCGACATCCTCGGCGGCCGGCTCCTCCCCGGGCAGCGGCTGAAGTTCCCCGAGCTGTGCGCCCGGTACGGCACGAGCGTCGGCGCCGCCCGGGAGGCCCTGACCCGGCTGGTCACCGAGGGCTTCGTCACCACCCAGTCCCACCACGGGTACGCCGTCGTCCCGCTCTCCCACGAGGACCTCGCCGACCTCACGTTCGCCCGCACGGAGATCGAGTCCAGCGTGCTGCGCCTGTCCGTCCTCGACGGCGACATGAACTGGGAGGCCCAGCTCGTCGCCGCCCATCACGTGCTGGAGCGCACCCCGTTCCACGGCCCCGGCGACACCGACCACCCGGGCGACGCGTGGGCCGCCGCGCACAAGGCGTTCCACCTCGCGCTCCTCGACGGCTGCCGCAACCGCCGCCTGACCGCCACCGCCCGCGCCCTGCGCGAGGAGGCCGCCCTCTACCTCCAGTGGTCGGTCTCCTTCGGCCGCGAACCGGACCGCGACATCGCCGGGGAGCACCGGGCCCTGCTCGACGCCGCCGTCCGCCGCGACGCGGACCTCGCCGCCCGCCTGCTGCGCGAGCACATCGCCCACACCGCCCGGCTCCTCATCCGCGGCGCCACCGCCGAGCACTCCCCCGCCGACCGGGCAGCCGCCGCGACCTGACCACGCCCACCGGAGACGGTCAGGGGGCCGGTACGCGGAACGCGGCGGTGAAGCCGTCGTCGCCCAGCGCCGCCCTGGCCCGGGCCGTGACCCGGTCCACGTCGCCGCGTTCGGCGGGCGGCAGCGGCGCGCCGACCGACGCGCGCAGCGCGTGCGCCGTGCCCAGCAGCCGGGCCGCCTCCTCGGCGTCACCGGCCAGCGCCGCGGCCCCGGCCAGCCCCCCGTGGGCCAGCGCGACGGCCCGCGGGTCGCCGAGGGCGCGGGCCGCCGCCAGCCCCTCGCGGTGCAGCGCCGAGGCCCGCCCGGCGTCGCCGCGCAGCTCGGCCACGAAGCCGAGCTCGGCCAGCAGCAGCGTCAGCCCGTAGAACGGCACGCCGTAGTCGGCGGCCAGGCGCCGGTTCCACGCGAGCGTGGCTTCGAAATGGGCCTCGGCCTCGTCCAGGGCCCCGGTCCGCCGGGCGACGAGCCCGAGCCCGACGCGGGCGAACTCCTCGGCGAACCGGTTCGACTGCTCCGCCGCCAGCCGCATCGCCCGCTCGTGGAACTCGGTGGACCGTGCGAAGTCGCCCGTCAGCAGCGCGATCCGGCCCAGACTCGACAGGCGGTAGGAGACGTCGGTCCACAGCCGCAGCGCCTCGGCGGCGCGCAGCCCCTCCCGGTGCAGGCGGGCCGCGCGGTCGTAGTCGCCGCCGACCTCGGCCACGTAGCCGAGCATGTCGGTGGCCTGAAGACGGCCCCAGTCGTCGCCGAGGGACGTGAACAGCGCGAGGCTCTCGGCGCCGCTGCGTTCCGCCGTGACCAGGTCGCTCTCCAGCACCGCCTGCCGGGCCCGGCCGCTCAGCGCGGCGGCCTCCCCCCAGCGGTCGTCCAGGGCCCGGAACGCGGCCAGCGCCTCGTCCAGCAGCTCCTTGCCGGGGGCGACGGCCCCGAAGTGCAGATGCGCCAGCGCCAGGAACCAGCGCGACCGCGCCCGCCGGACGTCCGGCGCCCCCGCCGCTTCCGCCGCCTCGGCGGCTGCCAGCGCGCCCAGCGCCGCCCGGCTCCGGCCCAGCGGATCGGTGCCGTCCCCGGTCAGCACCGCGAACCCGGCCTCCCACGCCACGGCCTCGGCGCACACCGGTCCCGGCAGCCCGCCCGCCAGCACCAGCGAACGGTGGGCCTCGCGATGCCGGCCGCGCAGGTACCAGTACCAGGCCAGGGCGTTCACCAGCCGCAGGGCCAGGGCCCGGTCGCCGCGCCCGGCGGCGCTCTCCAGCGCGGCCCGCAGGTTCAGCGCCTCGGCGTCCAGCCGCTCCAGCCACCGCCGTTGCCGCCTGCCGTGGAGGTGGGGCTCCGCCTCCTCGGCCAGCCCGGCGTAGTGGGCGTCGCGGCGCCGCAGGACCTGGCCGGTCTCGCCGGCCGCGTCGGGTTGTTCGAGGGCGTAGGCGGCGACGGTCTCCAGCAGCCGGTACCGCGTGCCGCCGTCGGGGGCCGGTTCGGCGACGACCATCGACCTGTCGACCAGCCGCGCCAGCGCGTCGGTCACCTCCCCGGCGGCGAACCCGGGTTCCGCGCAGACCGCCTCGGCGGCCTCGGGGGCGCAGCCGCCCGGGTGCGCCGCGATCCGGCGGAGCACGACCCGTTCCGGCTCGGCCAGGTGCTCCCAGCTCCAGTCGATCATCGCGCGCAGCGTCCGCTGGCGGGCGGGCCCGCCACCGCCCCGGGCCGCCGGCAGGCGGAAACGGTCGTCCAGCCGCTCGGCCAGACCGCGCACACCGAGGGCGCGGACCCGCGCGGCGGCCAGCTCCAGGGCCAGCGGCAGGCCGTCGAGCCGGCGGCAGACGACCGCGACCCAGGGCGCCGTCGCGGCGTCCAGCCGGAACCCGGGGGCGGCGGCCGGGGCGCGGGCGACGAAGAGCTGGACGGCGCCCGCCCGCGCCAGGACGGCCGGGTCGGGGTCGGCGCCGGGCGCGGGCAGGTCCAGCGGGGCCACGGCGTGCAGGGTCTCGCCGGGGATGTCCAGCGGCTCCTGGCTGGTGGCCAGGACGCGTGACGCACCGGCGTTCCGCAGGAGCAGGGCCACGAGTTCGGCGGCGGGCGTCACCAGGTGCTCGCAGTTGTCCAGCACCAGCAGCAGGCGCCGCTCGCGCAGGGCGTCGGCCAGCCGGTGCGACAGCGGCACGGCGGGGACACCCGCCCTGGCTCCGGCGGGCTCGTCCCGCCGGCCGATCGCCGGGGCCACGCCCTCCCCGACCACCCCCACCGCGTCGGCGGCGGCGGTGGCCCGGGCGGGGCGCCGACCGGACAGGTCGGCCAGCCACACGCCGTCGGGGAACCCGGCCGCGACGCGGGCGGCCGTCGCCGTCGCCAGGCGCGTCTTGCCGACGCCGCCGGGGCCGGTCAGCGTGACCAGCCGGGCGTCGGCCAGCAGCGCCGCCACCCGGGTCACGGCGGGGTCCCCGCCGGTCAGCGGGGGGGGCGGCACGGGCAGGTTCGTCCCCGGCCGCGCCGCCGACGTGGCGGCGGCAGGCGCCGCGTCCAGCGCCGGGTCCTGGGTCAGGATCGCGCGCTGGACCGCGACCAGCGCGGGCCCCGGGTCGAGCCCCAGCTCGTCGGCGAGCCGGTGGCGCAGTTCCTCGTACGCGGCCAGCGCCTCGGTCTGCCGGCCGGCCCGGTACAGGGCGCGCAGGTGCGCGGCGCGCAGCCGTTCACGGAGCGGATACTCGGCCACCAGCTCGCCCAACTCGTCCGCGAGCAGGCTGTGTTCGCCAAGGTCGAGGCGTATCTCGGCGCGTTCTTCCAGCGCGGTCAGCCGCTGCTCCTCCAGCCGGGCGGCGGCGGGCCCGGCGAACGCCGCGTCGCGGAAGTCGGCGTACGCGGGGCCGCGCCACTCCCCCAGCGCCTCCGACAGCAGGTCCGCCGTGACGCGCGGCTCCCGCTCGGCCCGCGCCCGGTCGAGCAGGGCGGTGAACCGGGCGGCGTCCACCGCGTCGGCGGGGACGCGCAGGACGTAGCCGCCGGGCCGGTGCACCACCAGATCGCGGGCGCCCGGCTCGGCCAGGTCCAGGGCGCGGCGCAGTTGGGAGACCTTCGTCTGGAGCGTGTTGGCGGGGTTGCCCGGCGGGTCGTCGCCCCACAGGTCGTCGGCGAGCCGGTCGGCGGAGACGGGGCCGCCGCCGTGGACGAGCAGGTCGGCCAGCAGCGCGCGGACCTTCAGCTCGGGCACCCGTACGGGCCGGCCGTCCGCCGTCCACACCGCCAGGGGACCGAGCACTCCGAATCGCACCGGCCCACGCTACCGCCCGCCCGGCCCGGCCCGTTCCCGGTGGCCCCCGTGGACCCGCGGCGGAGTTC
>NZ_LN929789.1:2500-12024 GCF_001493375.1 Streptomyces specialis | reverse complement strand
GGTGGTGTAGGTGGTCGGTGCGGCCTGCTCCATGGCGTCTGCCCTCCACATCGCTGGCCAGTATCAGAGCGCGGACGGGACGGCGCAGGGAAGGCGGTTCGGATGATCCTCGGACAATCTGCCGAGCAGGGCGCCCAGAGCGCGGCGGCCAACTACGCGGTGGCCCTCGGCGGCACCGGCATGTTCGACGCGGACCAGCGGCATGAGATCATCGACACGATCAGCGCCGCCTCGGCGCGCGGCGACCTCCAGGACGCGTACGACGCCGACTACAGCCCCCAGCTCAACGAGAACATCGGCCTCGACGCCGAGGGCGGCGTCCCCGAGGGGTACACGTTCGTCAACCGCACCATGCCCGTCGGCACCTCGGTGACGACCTACTCGACCACCACCGCGGAGATCGCGGTGTGGTGCACGGGCCTCTTCGGCATCGCGGGCGTCGACTCCCAGAACCCCGTGCGGACCACCTGGTTCACCCTGCACCTCTCCCTGGCCTGGGAGAACGGGGACTGGCGGGTCGTCAGCACCGAGCAGACCGACGGACCAACTCCCGTGGGCGGCGACAGCGTGGTCTCCGGAGCGGACGAGATCGCGGAAGCGGTCGAAGAGTACGGAGGGTTCACCTATGCGCGTTAGCCCCCGCCTCCGCCTCGCCACCCTGGCGACGGCCTCCGCGGGCACCCTGACGCTCGGCCTCGCCCAAGCGCCCGGTGCCCGCGCCGACGAGGAGGACTGCGAGCTGATCTCGGGCGCCGCGCGGGACTACTGCGAGGGCGACGCCGGTGGTTCGGAGGAGGACGGCGGAGGCGGCGGAATCGACGATCCGCTCAGCGACTCGCTCGACCCCCTGTCGTCCCTCGCCCGGGGCTGCGCCGACGCCGCCGCCTGGATCGTCGGCGAGCTGTCGGACCTCGTGGAGGCGACCACCGAGGTCGACTTCACCAACGCGTCCTTCCTCCGCCAGTACGCCGTCGTCTTCGCCGCCTCCACGGTCCTCACGCTCGTCCTGTGGCTGCTGGCCATCGTCAAGCGCGCCATCCGGGGCGTGCCGCTGACCACGGCGCTGTCCGAGGCCGTCGGCTTCCTCTGGCTCACCGTCATGGCCTCCGCCTTCACCCCGCTCGGCCTCTACGTCGTCGTCTCCGCGACCGACGGCGTCACGGAGGCGATCGTGGCCGGCACCGGGGACAACTCCGACGCGTTCTTCGGCGACTTCGCCGCCGCCCTGGAAGCGGGCGAGGAGATCGGCGGCGGGCCGATCATGCTGATCGTCGTCTCCCTCATCTCCATCCTCGCCGCCGGCGTCCTCGCCCTGGAGCTCGTCATCCGCGCCGCCATGCTCTACGTCGGCGCCCTCCTCGGCACCGCCGTCTACGCCGGGCTGGTCGACAAGAACCTGTGGGGACACGTCCGCCGCTGGGCCGGGATCATGGTCGCGGTCATCCTCATCAAGCCCGTCATCGTGATCGTGCTCGGCCTCGCCGGCGCGCTCACCACCGACGACGGCCCGACCGCCGTCTCGTCGATCATCTCCGGGCTGGCCATCATCCTCCTGGCCATCTTCGCGTCCGCCATGATCTACCGCTTCGTGCCCGGCTTCGGCGACGAGATCGTCAACCACCGCCAGATGCGCCAGGACACCTCCAACCACGCGGCGAAGGCCGCGATCGCCACCCCGGCCACCATGCTCCGCCAGGGCATGAGCACCCATGGCACCCGCGACGCCGCGGGCGGCGGGGGCGCCGGTGGCGGCGCGGGCGGGGGGCGCCCGGCCAACCCGCTGGCCGGCGGAGTCGCCGCGCACAGTTCCCGTACGGGCCAGTCCGGGCCATCATCGTCTTCTGGCCCCAGTGGCCGCACCGGGAATCAAGGGAATCGAGGAGGTAGTCGGTGAGCGCCCCGCCGCAGACCTTCACCAGGCGCCGGACCTATCTGATCGGACGCGCCCGGCCACAGGCCATCGTCGGCAAGAACCGCGAGACGGGCGAGATCGCCCTCATCGTGGTCGGCGCGTTCCTCGGCATGATGAGCGGCCTGCTCATCCCCGTCCTGTTCCTGCGCATCATCGGCCTGGCCGGTTTCCCCCTGATGGCGTTCGCCGTCGTCTACATGCCGTACAACGGCCGCACGTTCTACAAGTGGTTCGAGATCTCCCGTTCCTACCGCCGCACCCTGCGCACCGGTGCCACGTACCGGTCGGAGGCCGCCGAGGCGGGGACGACGCTCGACGGCCGCGAGGTCGAGATCGGCGCCCCTCCCGGCGTCGGCCGGGTGCGGTGGCTGGCCGCCGCGTTCGGGCCCGACGAGCTGGCGGTCCTGCTGCACAGCGACCGCAGGACCATCACCGCCGCCATCGAGATCGAGGGGCCGGGCGTCGGCCTGCGCGACAGCGAGGACCAGGAGGCCCTGGTCGAGCGGTTCGGCACGCTGCTGAAGCATGTCGCGAACGGCGACGGCCATGTGACGCGCCTCCAGATGCGGGCCCGCCCCCCCCCCGCCGACCCCGACGCGCACGCCAACGACGTGCGCGAGCGCGGCGACATGGACGCGCCGCACTGGATCCAGGAGTCCTACGAGCAGTTGCAGTCCATGGTCTCGACCTCAAGCGAGCAGCACCGCGCCTATCTGGTGGCGTGCATGCACCACTCGCGCGAGCTGAGCAACGAGGCCCAGGCCATCGCCCGCGCGTCCCGCTCCTCCCGCGCCCCGCGCCCCGCCGGGGGCAAGCGCCGCATGTCCCAGGACGAGGCGCTCGCCATCGTCATGGCGCGCGAGTTGACCGACATCTGCGCCCGCCTGGCCGAGGCCGACATCCGCGTCCGGCAGCCGCTGGGCGAGGCGAGGCTCGCCTCCCTCATCCACTCGATGTACGACCCGGACCACCCGATCGACCACATCCAGGCCATGTCCAAGCGGAACGCCTGGCCGGCCGAGCTGGACGCCAGGGAGGCGACGTACCTCCAGGCCAAGACCCGCGAGTCGGACACCCGCGAGCCGTGGTGCCACGCCACCGCCTGGGTCAAGGAGTGGCCGATGACCCCGGTCGGGGTCAACTTCCTGGCCCCGCTGCTCGTTCACACCCCCGACGTCATCCGCACCGTCGCCGTCTGCATGGACCTCGAACCGACCGAGATCGCCATCGAGCGCATGCTGACGGAGAAGACCAACGACGAGGCGGAGGCGTCCCGCGCCGCGAAGATGAACCGCACGGTCGACCCGCGCGACGTGGCCGCCCACGGCCGCGTCGACCAGCGCGGCGACGACCTGGCCTCCGGCGCCGCCGGGGTGAACCTCGTCGGCTACATCACCGTCTCCTCTCCCCACCCCGAAGCCCTGGCCCGCGACAAGCGGACTATCCGCGCGTCCGCTGGTAAGTCATATTTGAAGCTTGAGTGGTGCGACCGCGAGCACCACCGGGCGTTCGTCAACACGCTCCCCTTCGCCACGGGGATCCGGCGATGAGCATCGCGGCGTGACCAACGGGACGACGAACCGGACGGACGAGAGGCACGTGAGGAACGTGAAGGAGGTGCTGCCACCATGTCGCCGCGCGATCCGCTGACCGCCATCACCGACGCGTTCACCAGCCTGCTCTTCGGCAGGACGGAGACGACCCGGCTGCCCGTGCGTACCTCCACGGGGCAGGCCCAGGCCGTCTATCTGCCGACCGCCGCGCCGGGCCTCGGCGACTCCGGGGTGATCATCGGCCGCGAGGTCTACTCCGGCAAGGGCTACATCTACGACCCCTTCCAGCTCTACGGCCAGCAACTCCCGGCCCCGCACTGGCTGGTGCTCGGCGAGTCCGGCAACGGCAAGTCGGCGCTGGAGAAGACGTACGTGCTGCGCCAGCTCCGGTTCCGTGACCGGCAGATCATCGTGCTCGACGCCCAGGGCGAGGACGGCGTCGGCGAGTGGAACCTCATCGCGCAGGAGCTGGGTATCACGCCCATCCGCCTGGATCCGATGGCGGCGCTCGACAGCGACATCCGGCTGAACCCCCTGGACCCGGCGATCACCACGACGGGCCAGCTCGCGCTGCTCCGCACGATCATCGAAGTCGCCCTCGGCCGCGGGCTGGACGAACGCGCCGGGTTCGCGCTGAAGGTCGCGCACGCCTACGTGCACCAGACGACCACCGACCGCCAGCCGATCCTCACCGACATCGTGGAGCGGCTGCGCCACCCCCTGCCCGAGGCGGCCGACGCGATGAACGTCGCGCTGGAGGACGTGCGGGCCTGGGGACTCGACGTGGCCCTGGTCCTCGACCGCCTCGTCGACGGTGACCTGCGCGGCATGTTCGACGGCCCGACGACGGTCGGCATCGATCTCGACGCGCCGCTCATCGTCTTCGACCTGTCGCACATCGACCGCAACTCGATCGCGATGCCGATCCTGATGGCGATCGTCGGTGTCTGGCTGGAGCACACCTGGATCAGGCCGGACCGGAAGAAGCGCATCTTCCTGGTCGAGGAGGCGTGGCACATCATCAACTCCCCGTCGGTGGCCCAGCTCTTCCAGCGCCTGCTGAAGTTCGGCCGCCGGCTCGGTCTCTCCTTCGTCGCCGTCGTCCACCATCTCTCCGACGTCGTGGACGGCGCCGCGGCCAAGGAGGCCGCCGCCATCCTCAAGATGGCGTCCACCCGCACCATCTACGCCCAGAAGTCGGACGAGGCCAGAGCCACCGGCCAGGTGCTCGGCCTGCCGCGCTGGGCCGTCGAGATCATCCCGACGCTCACCCCCGGCATGGCCGTCTGGGACGTCAACGGCAATGTCCAGGTCGTCAAGCACCTGGTCACCGAGGCCGAGCGCCCCTTGGTCTTCACCGACCGCGCCATGACGGAGTCCGCCCCCAGGGCCCTGGCCGAGGAGGACCTCCTCCCGGCCGACGAGGACCCGTACGAGGCGGAGACGGCAGCCCGCGTCATGTCCTTCGAGAAACGGCAGGGAGTCCGGTAGCGCCGGACAGCGCCATCCCCAGGAGCCTGGAAGATGTCCTACGAGCAGCGCGCACCCCGGCCGCCCGCCGGACCGGCCGCCAAGCGGGGCGGCGGCGTGCCCGACGGGCTGCTGGTCGGCACCCTGGCGGCCCTGGTCGGCCTGACCGCGTTCACCTGGTCGGCGACCTGCCTGGCCGGCTGGCTCCGGCATGGCGAGTGGCCGGTGGGCGTGTCGTTCCCCCGCACCGCGGGGGCGATGCGCGCGCTGCTCACGGCGCCCGGGGATGTCGCGGGCGCCTGGCCGGAGGCGGCGCCGGAGACGCTGCCGAACGCGTCGCTGCTGTGGCTGGTCTTCCTCGGCCAGGTGGCGCTGCTGTTCGCCACGGTGCTGTGGGTGATGGTCCGGCTGGCGCGCTGGCGTGCCCGCCGGGACGCCCCGCGGCCGGCGGAGGAGCCGGTGCCTGTTCCCGAACCGGCCCCCGTGATCGAGACCGCGCCGCCTCCGCGCGAGCCCGAGTTCCCGGCCGCCGTGGTCGCGCCGGTGCCGCCGGTCGCCGCGACGACGGCCACTCCGCCCGCTCCCGCGCTCGCGGCGTCCGCGGAGGAACCGGCCGTGGCGCGGGCGATCGCGGACGCCCCCGCCGGGCTGGTGGTCCTCGACGCGGACGGCGGCCTGTGGTCCACGACGGGCCGACGCCGCCGCGCGTTCGGCCCGGTGCACGTCTACGACCCGGGCCATGTGACGGACGCCGCCGTCCGTCTGCGCTGGGCGCCGCAGCGCGGCTGCGAGGACATGACGGCGGCCCGCCGCCGGGCCGCCGCGCTCCTGGCGCCGTTCCGCCCGGCGGAGCCGGTGTTCCGGCTCGACGCGGAGGCGGCCGAGACGTTGCTGCGCTGCTACCTGCACGCGGCGGCCCTCGCCGGGGTGCCGTTCACGCAGGTGCAGCGCTGGGCCCACGGCAGGTCCACGGGCGAGCCGGCGAAGATCCTGCGCACCCACTCCCGCGCGGCGGGGGGCGCGTCGATGGAGCTGGAGAGCACGCTGACCTCGCACCCGGGGCGGCGGGACGCCGCGCTGCTGATCATCGGCCGCGCGCTGGCGGGTCTGGAGCAGTTGCACATCCGGCAGGTCTGCACGCCCGGCCGGGGGGACGCCCTGGCCCTGGACAATCTGACGGGCGAGAGCGGCACGCTCTACATCGTGGGCGACCACAAGGAGACGGCCGGCCTGCGCGCGGCCCTGGTGGACGCCTTGACCGAGGCCCAGCCCGGTCTCACGGTCATCACCCCGGCCTGAGCGCCAACTCGTAGGCGCGCAGCGAGGAATCGCGCGGGTCCCGGTCGGCGCCGCCGGTGGGACGGAAGCCCAGCGACTCGTAGAACCGGGCGGCGCGCTTGTTGTTCTCGTGGACGCGCAGCCGTACTTCGAGCCCGTCGGCCCAGTCGATCGCGGCTCGCATCAACGCGGCGGCCAGCCCGGTGCCCCGGTGGTCCGGCAGCATGTAGACGCCGACGACGTACACGAGCCGGCGCCTGGCGAAGGCGCCGACCATGCCGCCCCAGGTCCCGTTCTCGGTCTCCCCGATGAAGATGACGCTTCGCTGCCCGGCGGCGCGGCGCTCCCACTCGTCGCGGGCGAGGCGCACGGCTTCCTCGTACGGCTCAAAGAACGCGACCGGCGCGACGGGATCCTGGAGGGCGGCGAGTCGCAACTCCCTGAGCTTCTCCCAGTCGTCGCGGTGCGTCTGCCGGATCCTGTACACCATGGGCCGATGGTTCCACCCGGTCCCACGGACCGCAACGCACGGGAGAAATGACAAAGCCCGCCGACAAATTTCGGCGGGCTTTACTCATCCATCTAATAATTGTCCGGCGGTGTCCTACTCTCCCACACGGTCCCCCATGCAGTACCATCGGCGCTGGAGGGCTTAGCTTCCGGGTTCGGAATGTAACCGGGCGTTTCCCCTCCGCCATGACCACCGGAACACCACGAAGGCAATTCCAACAGTTCACTGGCTGAAGAATTCACAGTGGACGCGAGCATCTGAGGACAAGCCCTCGGCCTATTAGTACCGGTCAACTCCACCCCTCACGGAGCTTCCATCTCCGGCCTATCAACCCGCTGGTCTCACGGGGGCCTTACCCCATCAAAGTGGGTGGGAGTCCTCATCTCGAAGCAGGCTTCCCGCTTAGATGCTTTCAGCGGTTATCCCTCCCGAACGTAGCCAACCAGCCATGCCCTTGGCAGAACAACTGGCACACCAGAGGTTCGTCCGTCCCGGTCCTCTCGTACTAGGGACAGCCCTTCTCAAGACTCCAACGCGCACAGCGGATAGGGACCGAACTGTCTCACGACGTTCTAAACCCAGCTCGCGTACCGCTTTAATGGGCGAACAGCCCAACCCTTGGGACCAACTCCAGCCCCAGGATGCGACGAGCCGACATCGAGGTGCCAAACCATCCCGTCGATACGGACTCTTGGGGAAGATCAGCGTGTTAGCCCCGGGGTAACTTTTATCCGTTGAGCGACGGCGCTCCCACAAGCCACCGCCGGATCACTAGTCCCTGCTTTCGCACCTGCTCGACCCGCCAGTCTCACAGTCAAGCTCCCTTGTGCACTTACACTCACCACCTGATAACCAACCAGGCTGAGGGAACCTTTGGGCGCCTCCGTTACCCTTTAGGAGGCAACCGCCCCAGTTAAACTACCCACCAGACACTGTCCCCGATCCGGATCACGGACCCAGGTTAGACATCCAGCACGACCAGAGTGGTATTTCAACAACGACTCCACACCGGCTGGCGCCGACGCTTCACAGTCTCCCACCTATTCTACACAAACCGAACCGAACACCAATATCAAGCTATAGTAAAGGTCCCGGGGTCTTTCCGTCCTGCTGCGCGAAACGAGCATCTTTACTCGTACTGCAATTTCACCGGGCCTATGGTTGAGACAGCCGAGAAGTCGTTACGCCATTCGTGCAGGTCGGAACTTACCCGACAAGGAATTTCGCTACCTTAGGATGGTTATAGTTACCACCGCCGTTTACTGGCGCTTAAGTTCCCAGCCTCGCCCCGAAAGGCTAACCGGTCCCCTTAACGTTCCAGCACCGGGCAGGCGTCAGTCCGTATACATCGCCTTACAGCTTCGCACGGACCTGTGTTTTTAGTAAACAGTCGCTTCTCGCTGGTCTCTGCGGCCACCCCCAGCTCCAGCAGAAAATGCCTTCACCGGGAACGGCCCCCCTTCTCCCGAAGTTACGGGGGCAATTTGCCGAGTTCCTTAACCATAGTTCACCCGAACGCCTCGGTATACTCTACCTGACCACCTGAGTCGGTTTAGGGTACGGGCCACCATGAAACATCGCTAGAGGCTTTTCTCGACAGCATAGGATCATCCACTTCACCACAATCGGCTCGGCATCAGGCCTCACCCTTAATGTCGCACGGATTTACCTGCACGACGGGCCACACCCTTACCCCGGGACAACCACCGCCCGGGATGGACTACCTTCCTGCGTCACCCCATCACTCACCTACTACCCCATCGGGCCACCGGCTCCACCACTCTGGATCACCCCGAAGGGATCACCAGCGGCTTCACGGGCTTAGCATCAAGAGATTCAGCGCTGGCGCTTCACGGCGGGTACCGGAATATCAACCGGTTATCCATCGACTACGCCTGTCGGCCTCGCCTTAGGCCCCGACTTACCCTGGGCAGATCAGCTTGACCCAGGAACCCTTAGTCAATCGGCGCACACGTTTCCCACGTGTGAATCGCTACTCATGCCTGCATTCTCACTCGTGAACCGTCCACAACACGTTCCCACGGCTGCTTCACCCAGCACACGACGCTCCCCTACCCACCACACCAAAAGATGCGGTGACACGACTTCGGCGGTGTACTTGAGCCCCGCTACATTATCGGCGCAGAATCACTCGACCAGTGAGCTATTACGCACTCTTTCAAGGGTGGCTGCTTCTAAGCCAACCTCCTGGCTGTCTCTGCGACTCCACATCCTTTCCCACTTAGCACACGCTTAGGGGCCTTAGTCGATGCTCTGGGCTGTTTCCCTCTCGACCATGGAGCTTATCCCCCACAGTCTCACTGCCGCGCTCACACTTACCGGCATTCGGAGTTTGGCTAAGGTCAGTAACCCGGTAAGGCCCATCACCTACCCAGTGCTCTACCTCCGGCAAGAAACACACGACGCTGCACCTAAATGCATTTCGGGGAGAACCAGCTATCACGGAGTTTGATTGGCCTTTCACCCCTAACCACAGGTCATCCCCCAGATTTTCAACTCTGGTGGGTTCGGGCCTCCACGCGGTCTTACCCACGCTTCACCCTGCCCATGGCTAGATCACTCCGCTTCGGGTCTTGGGCATGCTACTCAACCGCCCTCTTCGGACTCGCTTTCGCTACGGCTACCCACCAACAGGTTAACCTCGCAACACACCGCAAACTCGCAGGCTCATTCTTCAAAAGGCACGCAGTCACGACAGCAGACAACAAGTGCCCACTGCGACGCTCCCACGGCTTGTAGGCACACGGTTTCAGGTACTATTTCACTCCGCTCCCGCGGT
>NZ_LN929788.1 GCF_001493375.1 Streptomyces specialis | reverse complement strand
CTCCGCATAACTCAACGAAACACCCGCGGAAACCACCGCCACCGCATCCGGCGACCGCACAACCTGCCGCTCGAACAACACCGGCAACGACTCACAAGACACCGACCGAACCGTGTCATTCCACTCGACGAGCAGAGTCCGGCGCTCCTCGGCGGAAAGGATGTCGATATCGCTGATCCGGCGTTCCGGTTCCGCGACCGATGTCTCCAGCAGGCGCACCCATCGGCGGAGCACGGTGTCGATCGTCCGGGCGTCGTAGAGGTCCGTGCTGTACTCCGCGCGCCCGGTCATCCCCGAGGGCGTGCCGTCGGGGCCGCGGTGTTCGCGCAGGGTGAGGGTGAGGTCGAGCCGGGCCCCGGCCGACGGGACGGTTTCCTCGGTGACCTCCACACCGGGGAGGTCGAGGGCGGCCTCGGCGGTGTTCTGGAGCACCAGCATGATCTGGAACAGGGGGTGGTGCGCCAGCGAACGGTGCGGACGCAGCAGGTCCACCAGCCGTTCGAACGGCACGTCCTGGTTGGCGTAGGCCGTCAGGGCCACGTCCCGGGACCTGGCCAGCAGTTCGGCGAAGGTGGGGTTGCCCGAGGTGTCGGCCCGCAGCACGAGAGTGTTCAGGAAGAGGCCCACGAGATCGTCCACCGCGTCGTCGGTGCGCCCGGCGACCGGGGTGCCGATCGGCACGTCGGTTCCCGCGCCCAGCTTCGTCAGCAGCGTCGCCAGCGCGGCGTGCAGCACCATGAACACGCTGGCGCCCGCGGCCCGCGCGGTGTCCGCGATCCGGGCGTGCAGGGCGGGGCCGATCTCGAATTCGACACTGGCGCCGCGGAAGGAGGACACCGCCGGGCGCGGCCGGTCGGCGGGCACGCCCACCTGCTCCGGCAGTCCGTCCAGCGCGTCCGTCCAGTAGGCGACCTGCGCGGCGATGGCGCTGTCCGGCTCACCGGCCGTGTCGAGCAGCGCGCGCTGCCACAGGGCGAAGTCCGCGTAGCGCACCGGAAGCCGGGGCAGGGACGGCTCTTCGCCGACCACCCGGGCCGCGTACGCCTGGGACAGGTCGCGCAGCAACGGCTCCCGTGACCAGCCGTCGGCGGCGATGTGGTGGATGACCAGCATCAGCACGCACGATTCGGTGCCCGTGACGCGCAGCAAGGTGGCGCGGACCGGGATCTCGGCGGCGAGATCGAACCCGTACCGCGCCGCCTCGGCGATCGCGGCGGGCAGTTCCTCGGGGTCCACGTCGAGAGTCGGCAGGGGTACGGTCACGTCCCCGGGGAGGATCCGCTGGACCGGCTCTCCGTCCACCTCGGGGAACACGGTGCGCAGCGGCTCGTGGCGGCCCACGACGTCCCGCAGCGCGCCGCGCAGCGCGTCGGCGTCCACGTCGCCGTCCAGCCGCAGCGCGATCGGGATGTTGTACACCGGCCCGGGACCCTCCAGCCGGTGCAGGAACCACAACCGCTGCTGGCCGAACGACACCGGCACCCGGTCCGCGGGCGCGGTGGGCACGAGCGGCGGGCGCGCCGTACCGTCCGCCCGCTGGATGCCCCGGGCCAGACTCGCCACCGTGGGCGCCTCGAACACCGCGCGGACCGACAGTTCCACGCCCAGCACCGCGCGGATCCGGGAGACGAGGCGGGTCGCCAGCAGCGAGTGCCCGCCCAGCTCGAAGAAGTTGTCCCCGACGCCGACCGAGGGCAGCCCGAGCACGTCGGCGAACAGGCCGCACAGCAGTTCCTCGCGGGGGTCGCGCGCCGTGCCCGTGGCTCCGGCCGCCTCGGCGAAGTCGGGTACGGGCAGGGCCCGGTGATCGACCTTCCCGTTCGTCGTCAACGGGATCCGGTCGATGAGCAGCACCGCGGCCGGGACCAGATGGTCCGGCAGCCGCTCGCGCAGGAAACGCCCCAGCGTGCCCGGCAGGGCGTCGGTCGCGTGGCCGGGTGCGGCGACGACGTAGGCGACGAGACGGACGCCGCCCTGGTGGTCGTCGCGGGCGAGCACGGTGGCGGTGGCCACGGCGGGGTGGTCCGCGAGGGCGGTCGCGACTTCACCGGGTTCGACGCGGTAGCCGCGGATCTTCACCTGTTCGTCGTTCCGGCCGAGGAACGCGAGGGTGCCGTCGGTGAGCCGGCGGACGATGTCACCGGTGCGGTACATGCGCTCGCCCGCCGCCCCGAAGGGGCAGGGCAGGAAGCGGCTCGCCGTCAGCGCGGGGCGTCGCAGGTAGCCGCGTGCCAGGCCGGCACCGGCGAGGTACAGCTCTCCGGGGGTGCCGGGCGGCACCGGCCGCAGCCGC
Organism: Streptomyces specialis; assembly: GCF_001493375.1. Classification (GTDB taxonomy): domain Bacteria; phylum Actinomycetota; class Actinomycetes; order Streptomycetales; family Streptomycetaceae; genus Streptomyces; species Streptomyces specialis. The sequence continues at coordinate 3,396 of NZ_LN929788.1, read as the reverse complement.
TCGTCGAGGACGTGGACGCGGACTCCGGACAGGGGGGTGCCGATGGGGATCTGGTCGGGCACCTGGCCGGTGAGGCGGTGGCGGGTGGCGAAGGTGGTGGTTTCCGTGGGGCCGTAGCCGTTGACGACGACCAGTCCGGGGCAGGCGGCCCGCACGCGGCGGACGGCGTGGGCCGGGACGACCGCCCCGCCGGTCCACACCTCGCGCAGCGCGGCGAAGCAGTCGGGGGCCTCGTCGGCGAAGACCTGGAACAGCCCGGCGGTCAGCCACATGGCGGTGATCCGGTGCCGGACGGTCAACGTCCGGAGGAGACCGGAGTCGAGGGCGGCAGGGGCGAGGACGACGCTCCCTCCGGAGAGCAGCGGAACCCACAGCTCGTAGGTGGAGGCGTCGAACGCCGAAGGCGAGTGGGCCAGGACCCGCCGGTGGTCCCCCGTGGCGAAGCAGGACGCCCGGGCGAGCGCGACGACGTCGGCGTGGGTGACGACGACGCCCTTGGGCAGGCCGGTGGAGCCGGAGGTGTACATCGCGTAGGCCGGGTGCGAGGCCCTGAGCGGGGCGAGCCGGTCGGCGTCGGTGAGGTTGTCGGCGGACCGGCCGGCGTCGTCGTCCGCGCGCACGGGGACCAGGGGCAGGCCGGTGGCCTCGCGCGGCCAGGTGTCGTGCGGCGCGATGACGCAGACCGGCCGGGAGTCGTCGAGCATGAGCCGGACGCGGTGCTCGGGGTGGTCGGGGTCGAGGGGCAGGTAGCCGGCGCCGGTCTTGAGGATGGCGAGGACGGCGACGATCTGCTCGGCCGAGCGCGGGAGGGCGACGGCGACGAAGCGTTCGGGGCCGGCGCCCGCGTCGATCAGGCGGCGCGCGAGGCGGTTGGCCCGTGCGTTGAGCTCGCGGTAGGTCAGCGGCTCGTCCTGCCAGACGACGGCGGTGGCGTCGGGGGTGCGGGCGGCCTGACGCTCGAACACCACCGGGATCGGTTCGGGGCGGTCGGTCAGCGGGTCGCCGGTCCCGGACGCGCGCAGGGCGAGGTGTTCTTCCTCGGTGAGCAGGTCGATCGCGCCGATCGCGCGGCCGGGGTCGGCGGTGGCGGCGTCGAGCAGCCGGACCAGGCGACGGCCCAGCGCCTCGACGGTCTCCCGGTCGTAGAGATCCGTGCTGTACTCCACCTTGCCGCTGATCCCGGCGGGCCCGCCGTCCGGATCGAGCAGCTCGCGCATGCTGAACGTGAGGTCGAACCGGGCGTGCACGCCCGCGGCGTACTCCCGGGTGGCCCGGACGCCGAGCAGTTCCAGCGTGCCTTCCTCGTTGTTCTGCAGCACGAGCATGATCTGGAACAAGGGGTGGTGTGCCAGCGAACGCCGCGGGTTGAGCACGTCCACCAGCCGCTCGAACGGCACGTCCTGGTTGGCGTACGCCGACAGCGCCCGGTCCCGCACCCGGCGCACCAGATCCTCGAAGCTCGGGTCGCCGCTGGTGTCCGTGCGGAGCACGAGGGTGTTGACGAAGAATCCGACCAGCTCGTCCAGCGCGTCGTCGGTGCGGCCGGCCACCGGGGTGCCGACCGGGATGTCGGTCCCGGCGCCCAGCTTTGTCAGCAGGGCGGCGAGCGCCGCCTGGGCGACCATGAACACGGTGGCGCCCGTCGATCGGGCCGTGTCCGCTATGCGCGTGTGGAGTTCCCTTCCGATGGCGAAGGTCACCGTCGCCCCGCGCAGTGTCGCCACCTCGGGGCGCGGCCGGTCGCCCGGCAGGCCGACCTGTTCGGGCAGGTTGTCGAGCGTCTCGGCCCAGTAGTCGGTCTGGCGCGCGATCGCACTGCCCGGGTCGTCGATGTCGCCCAGCACGTCCCGCTGCCACACGCCGTAGTCCGCGTACTGCACCGGCAGTCGGGGCCAGTCCGGTTCCGTGCCGGTCAGCCGGGCCGCGTACGCGCGTGACACGTCGTGCAGCAGCGGTGTGATCGACCAGCCGTCACCGGCGATGTGATGCGTCACCAGGACCAGCAGCCACTCCTCGTCCGTCACCCGCAGGAGGGACGCGCGGAACGGGATCTCCGTGGCCAGGTCGAAGGGGTGGCCGATCGCCTCCTGGACGGCGCCGGCCACCTCGTCGGGGGCCACGTCGGTGACCCGCAGCGGGCAGGGCTCGCCCGCGGGCAGGATGAGCTGCCGCGGTGTCCCCTCGACCTCGGTGATGAGGGTCCGCAGGGACTCGTGCCGGCCGACGACGTCCGTCAGCGCGTCCCGCAGCGTCGCCACGTCGAGGCCGCCGGTCAGCCGCAGCACGACCGGGCTGTTGTACACCGCGCCCCGGCCGTCCAGCCGCCACAGGAACCACAGCCGCTGCTGGGCGAACGACACCGGCATGTGCGGCGCGCGGGGGACCGGCCGCAACCGGGCCCGCGCCTGCCCGCCGGCCGGGGCCATCCGGCGGGCCAGGCCCGCGACGGTGGGCGCCTCGAACACCGACCGCACCGACAGCTCCTCGCCCAGCACCGCGCGGACGCGCGACACCAGCCGTGTCGCCAGCAGCGAATGCCCGCCCAGGTCGAAGAAGTTGTCCTCGACGCCGACGCTGCCCTCCGCCAGGCCCAGGACCTCGGCGACCAGCTCGCACAGGTGCTCTTCCCGCCTCGTGCGCGGGCCTCCGCCGGCCCCCGCCGTCGCGGCGTAGTCCGGCGCGGGCAGTGCCTTGCGGTCCGCCTTGCCGCTCGGCGTCAGCGGCACCGCGTCCACCGGTACCACCGCCGACGGCACCAGATACTCCGGCAGCCGCGTGCGCAGGAACTCCCGCAGCACGGCGGGCAGGGCGTCGGGGGCCGCCGAGGGCACGACATAGGCCACGAGGCGGGGATCGCCCGGCTGGTCCTCGCGGGCGACGACCAGGGCCTCGGCCACCGAGGGGTGGGCGGCGAGCGCGGCCTCCACCTCTCCCGGCTCGACCCGGAAGCCGCGGATCTTCACCTGGTCGTCGGCGCGGCCGAGGTACTCCAGGTTGCCGTCCGCCCGCCACCGGACGAGGTCACCGGTGCGGTACATGCGCTCGCCCGCCGCCCCGAACGGGCACGCGACGAAACGATCCGCCGTCAGCCCGGGGCGGCCGAGATAGCCCCGTGTCACGCAGACCCCCGCGAGGTACAGCTCGCCCACCACCCCCGGCGGCACCGGGCGCAGCGCGCGGTCGAGCACATACACCCGGGTGGCGGTGATCGGCGCGCCGATGGGCGGCGGTCCGGTGGGCGCGGCTGGGAGCCGCTCAACCGTGCTGCCATCACTGGTCGCACCTTTCGAACATCTCTCTATCCATCCCATGCGCAATACATGCCACACGCGGCTCTGCGTCAGAAAAGACATACTCAGTCTCTTTTGTATTCGCGTAAATCTGTGGAGCGTCCTT
>NZ_LN929787.1 GCF_001493375.1 Streptomyces specialis | reverse complement strand
CGAGGCGTAGCGGAGGATAGAGGAGGTGAGCGAGGTGCTGGGTGTTTTTTTTTCAAGCAGAAGACGGCATACGGGATTTCTGCCTGTCTCGTGGGCTCGGAGATGGGTAAAAGAGACAGTCCCAGCCGTCGCCGTGGGCGCGGGCCCGCACGCCCGCCACGCTCCGGGCGGCACCGGGGGCCGCCGCGCCGCGCAGCAGGTCCGTGATCCCCGGACGCAGATACGCCACACCCGGCACGCCGCGGGCCGCCGCGGCGGCGGCCCGCCTGACCCGCAGCTCCGGCTCGCCCCGCACGCCCCCGCTCACCGCGGCCTCCTTCGCGGACGCGGCTCACCGGCCGCGTCGGTCATGTCCACCACGACGATGTCGATGGCGCCCACCTCCAGGCCGATGTCGTCCCGGGCCGCCGCCGCGACCCGGACCCGGACCGCGTCGGCCAGCTCGGGCACCGTCCAGGACAGATCGGCGACCACCTCCAGCCGCACCCGCACCGGCCCGCGCGGACCGCCGGCCCCCGGAGCCGGCGGCACGACGCGGCAGCTCCCGGCCCGCACCCCGGGCAACGACTCGGCGGCGGACCGGAACACCCCGGCCGCCGCCGCCTCCACCACCCATGTGTCCTCGTCCGGACCGCCCAGCGGCAGCGCGCGGCCCGGCCGCAGTTCGAGACGGACGATGTCCATCACCCGCGCGGTCACCGCGTACGTCTCCGGCTCGTCCCGCTCGGCCGTCCGGGTCTGCCGCACCACGTCGCCCAACAGGCGCAGTTCGTCCAGCGCCGCCGCGCAGTGCGGACAGGCCCCCAGGTGCGGATCGGCACCCGCCCGGCCCTCGTCCCAGACCTCCCAGACCTCCATCAACGACCGTCCGCAGGGCAGCAGTTCCTCGTCCGGCGACTCGTCGGCCGGTTCGTTCAGCGCCATGCTTCCATCGCCTCCGTCAGGTAGCGCCTGGCCCGGAAGATCCGGCCGCGGGCGGCCTGTTGGCTGATGCCGACCGCGCGCGCGATGTCCTGGTACGACAGCCCGTGGAACTCCCGCAGCACCCAACAGGCGCGCTGCTCCGGGGACAGCCGCGCGAGCGCCGCGTGCAGCGCGCGGACCGCGGCCGTCGACTCGACCGTACGCGCGGGCGACGTCAGATGCCCGGGCGCCACGGGCTCGGAGACCGATTCGAGGGGCGCCGTGCCGCGCCGTGAACGGAGCTGGTTGAGGCAGCGGTTGGTCACGATGCGGAACATCCAGCTCTCGAACGCCGCGTCGCCCCGGAACTCCGGCAGCCGCCGCCAGGCGCTGACGAACGCCTCCTGGACGGCGTCCTCCGCGTCGGCCCGGTCGCCCAGCAAGTGGGAGGCCAGGCGCAGCAATCCGGCGCCGTGACGCCGGACCAGCACCTCGAAAGCGGCCTCGTCGCCCTCCCCGGCGCGCACCGCCAGCAGGGTGTCGGACGCCTCTGGCGCCGCCTCCTCGGCCACGCGCCGGCTCCTTCGTCGTCGTTCGGAAAAAGTTGGGTAAACGAGCGTGACGAATCGCGCCGTCCGGTGTCCAACAGGGTGTCAGCGGCGAAACGCCGGGCCGTGGCCCGGACATGACCGAGAGGAATATGCCATGGCTACGCCGACAGCGTCCCACACGACCGAGGAGGCCACCGATGCGGCGGCCCCCGCTCCGCGTTCCGTAGCGAAGTCCGGTGTGCCCAGCGGCGATACGACCGTCAGCGAAGGCTCCGCCGGGGCGCAGGAGCCCGCCGCGACGCGCGGCCGGACGTCCATCGCGGGCGGCGTCGTGGAGAAGATCGCCGGACTCGCGGCGCGTGAGGTTCCCGGAGTGTTCGCCCTAGGAGGCACGTTGTCCCGTACGCTCGGCGCGGTCCGTGACCGGGTTCCGGGCGGCCGTCCGAGCGTGAGCCGGGGCGTGAAGGTCGAGGTGGGTCAGCGGCAGACGGCGATCGACCTCGACGTGATGGTGGAGTACGGCGTGCCGATCACGGACGTGGCCAGGGACGTCCGGGAGAACGTGATCGCGGCCGTGGAGCGGATGACCGGCCTGGAGGTCGTCGAGGTCAACGTCTCGATCGTCGATGTCCGGCTGCCGGACGAGGACCTGGCGGACGGCGAACCGCGGGTGCAGTGACCGGGCACCGGCGGCACGAGTGGGACAAGAGGCAAGAGGCGGAACGTTGGAGAAGGAGGAGATCATGCGCGAACACGGCAAGCGGCACTGGACGCAGCGGACTTCCCCGGCGGTGGGCGTGATAGTCGCGGTGCTCGCGGTCTGGGCGGGGCATCTCCTCGTGGCGGCCAGGATCGGGTGACAACGGGCATGCGTGACCGACTGCCGTACCGACACTGGGGAACGGCCCTGCGCCGGACCCCGGTGTCGCTGTGGCGGGACGACATCGACCACTGGGCCGCCGCCCTGACGTACTACTCGGTGCTCGCCGTCTTCCCGACCGTGCTGGTCGCGCTGTCGCTGGCGAGCCTGGCGCATCCCTCGGCGGCCCCGGAGCTGATCGGCCAGCTCAGCGCGCTGGTGCCGGCCGACTCGCGGTACGAGGTGCGCACCGCGCTGGTCCACCTGGCCGACCAGCACTCGGCGGCCTGGCTGCTCGCCGTCATCGGCACGATCAGCGCGCTGGTGTCCGCGTACAACTACCTGAGCGTCTTCCGGCGCGTGCTGCACGGCATGAGCGGCGTCGTGGACCGCAGGCCGCCGTGGCGGGCGGTGCCGCGCACGGTGCTGACCGCGCTGGGCCTGCTGGCGCTGCTGGTCGCGAGCGCGACGGTGCTGGTCCTGACGGCGGGCGCGGTGCGGGTCATAGGGCGCGTGCTGGGCATGGGCGAGGCGGGCACCATGGCGTGGAACCTGATGAAGTGGCCGCTGCTGCTGGCGCTGGTGACCGGGCTGGTCCTGGTGCTGTTCCGGACCGGCCCGTCCGGCGCCCGCCCCCCGCACCGGGGCGTGCCGGGCGGGGCGCTGGCCGTGCTGCTGTGGCTGGCGGCGTCGGTGGGCTTCGCGCTGTACGCCTCGCACGTGAGCACCTACAACCGGCTGTACGGGTCGCTGGCGGGGATCGTCGTCTTCCTGGTGTGGCTGTGGGTGTCGAACCTGACGCTGCTGACGGGCGCCCAGTTCAACGCCGAGCTGACGAAGCTGTGCCGCGCCGAGGCGCTCGCCGCCCACCGGTCCGCGCCACGCGGGGCGGAAGCGGCGGAGGTTGGGGTCCCGGAGGCGTTCGCGCCGCCGCCCGAGCACCCGGCGGCCCGCCGCTAGGCGGCGACTCGGCGCCCGCGCGCGGGAGTTGCCGGTTTCCGGAACACGGCGGCGGGTAACCGTCATATTCCGCATTCCGGAAGAACCTCGGAAGAATCGGAGGACGGCATGACCGCCAACGGAGAACCCGAGTATCCCGACTACATCGTCGACGAGGTGCAGATCGGCAAGGGCATCCGGCCGCTGGCCCAGCACGGTTACGTGATCGTGGAGAACGGCTGCCTGGAACTCCTCGGCTCCCGGGGCCGCGTGATCGAGAGCGCCCCGATGAGCCGTGTCGAGGCCAACAAGGTCCGCTTCACCGGGGGCAAGACGCTCGCCGTGAAGGTCAACGGCACCCGGTACAACGTCTCCCCCCGCTGGGGCGAGAAGGCGGGACATCTGGTGCGCCCCGGCCGCCCGGAGGAAGTGGAGCGCGCCGCCGACGAGTTGCTCCACCTGATCGAAGCCGGCGGCGGCACGGTCGGCTGACACCCCCACCGAAGCCGACCGCGCCCCCACACACGCACCGCGCGGCACCCGCCCGGCACGCCCCCCTGTGGTGAGGCCGGGGGTGCCCGGCCTCACCGCTTCGGGGGGCGGCGGTGGACCGGTGGGTCAGAAGCGCAGCGACCAGGAGTCGATGAAGCCCTGGTTGCCGATGCCGTGGTCCTGCACCCGCAGGGTCCACGCGCTGTCCGCCTGGATGCCGGTGCCGTCGAACGTGTAGACGTGGTTCAGGTTGTCGTCCAGCCCGCCGGAGTACTCCCGCAGCCGCATCGTGGTGCCGTCCGGGGCGACCAGATCGACGACGAGATCACCGACCGCGCCGTGCTGGATGTGCACCTCGACCTGGAAGATCCCGTCGAGGTAGCTCATGCCGGACACCCACTGGTACGACGTGGAGACGACGTTGTCGGACACGGGCACGTCCGTGTCCTGGGTGAACACGGGCCCGGTCGGCTGCGCCGGGAGGCCGCCCTGGCCACCGGTGTGCAGCAGGACGTTCGCGGTGTCCGACGGCACGCTCTGGAGCCGGTTCAGTGCCGCCGAGTCCACGAGCGCGTCCTCCACCTGCGCCGGGGTGGCCGTCGGGTGGGTGGCCAGATGGATCGCGGCGGCGCCGGTGACGTGCGGGGCCGCCATGGACGTGCCGGAGATCGTGTTCTGGGCGGTGTCGCCGGTGTGCCAGGCGGCGGTGATGTCGTCGCCCGGGGCGAAGATGTCCACCACGGGTCCGACGTTGGAGAAGGACCACACGGTGTCGATCCGGTCGCTCGCCCCCACCGTGACGGCCTCCTGGACGCGGGCGGGCGACTGGCCGCTCGCGTCGGTGCGGTCGTTGCCGGCGGACACCACGTAGGTGACGCCCGACGCGATGGAGTTGCGCACCGCCTGGTCCACGGCGGCGTTGCCGCCGGTGTAGCCGAGGCTCATGTTGGCCACGGACGGCCCGTCCGCGTCGCCCGTGACCCAGTCCACACCGGCGATGATCGTGGCGAGGGTGCCGTAGCCGTCCTCGTTGAGCACCCGCACGGAGACGATGTCGGCGGCCTTGGCGACGCCGTAGGTGGCGCCGGCCACCGTGGCGGCGACGTGGGTGCCGTGCCCGGCCAGGTCGCTGCCGTTTCCGCCGTAGGCGTCGAAGCCGAACGTGGCCCGGCCGCCGAAGTCCTGGTGGCTGTACCGGACGCCCGTGTCGAGGATGTAGGCGGTCACCCCGTCACCGCCGTTGTCCGGGGAGGTGTAGCTCTCGTCCAGCGGGAGGTACGGCTGGTCGATGCGGTCCGTGCCCCAGCCGGGCGGGTTGGGCTGCGTGGCGTCCATCCGGACCGTGCCGTCCTGCACGACCTGGCGCACGGCCGGATCGGCGGCCAGCGCCCGGGCGTCGCTCTCGCTCATCTCGGCGGAGAAGCCGTTGAGCGCGTGCTCGTAGAGGTAGCCCACCTCCGCGTCGTACCGGTCGGCGAGGGCTTCGCCCTGCGCCGAGGAGGCCGCGAAGGCGCTGTCCTCGAGGATGACGATGTAGCTGCCGGGTATGGCGTCCGGGGCGTCGGTGCCCGCGATCACACCCCGGGGTTCGTCGGCGTGGGCCGCGGCCGGCAGGGCCACGCCGAATCCGAGAGCCAGCACCGCGGCGGTAGCCGCGCTCCGGCCGATCCATGTCCTGCCTAACGCTGGCAGCGTTGCCATCGCAAGGTTCCTTTCGTCGGAAGTGCCCTCACCAGCAGGGCGCGTGGGCGGTGAGCGTCGTACGACGACCGCCCCTCAATCGTCCGACGATTTGATCAACATAAAAGGATGCACCCCTCCTACTTACATGTACGAAACATGGACGAAACATCGGACCGATAGGGGACTCCGGACCCGAAACGCCGCCCCACCCTTCACACACCGCGCTGACCAGCGAAAACGATTCCGCCAAGCCCCCTCCCACAGGAGCCGGACACGCCCGCACCCCCCTCGACGCCGGAGCGAACGTCGCACAACTTTCCGGGCCGACGGCAGACAATCCCGAGCGGCGCAGGGGGGCCGAGGACGGCTGGAGTGAGGGAGCAACCAGGATGATCACCGCATGACGGACAACGCCTCCCGGCTCGTCGCACCCGCGAACGGGCGGCGAACCCGGCGCACCCCCACCCCGCCCCCTGAGGCCTGTCTCCTATACACATCCGACGCTGCCGACGAACAGGGTAGGGGGGGTCGCTCGGGCCACCGGCACGCTGAAACAAAGACACACATAACCGGCAGAGTACTGGGACGCCCTACAATCCACACTCAAACACTTACACGTG
>NZ_LN929786.1 GCF_001493375.1 Streptomyces specialis | reverse complement strand
TCTCCTCTTCACCCTCTCTCTTTGCACCTCTCGTTATCGTTTTTTTTTTATGCCCCCGCTCCCCCCCTCTACTCCCCCTTCCCTCTCCGTCGCCGGCGCCAGATTTGTATAAGAGCCCGGGAGTCCGGCGCGTTGCGCCGGACCGCAATACCCGCTTCGCGAGTATTGCGAGAAGCGATGGAATTCGCGCTCCGCGCGAATTCCCCGCCTCCGCTGCGCTCCGGCGGAAAAGACGGCTGGCTAGGAGGAAGCCGGGCGGAGTGAGGGGCGAGTGCATCACGCGGCGGGCTGTGTAGATACAGGAATTCCAGGCCAGTGGCCCCCTGTTGGGAAGATCCGGCAGGGTCGAGCCCCGGACTACCGTGGACCGGGAGCAGCGTCCCGAGCGGGCCCGGGGCGGGTGGACGGGCACCGGGCGACACGTCGTCAGCTTCCCTCCTGGGCCGCCCGTATGGCCTGCGTCGATCCCTTCATGCCCCGGAAAGTGGTCCCTGCGCAGCGGCCGGTGTGGTAGGGTGGCATGCATCATAATTCCCTCTCGGTGCGCCACCCCCCGTGTGATGCATCTGTGTAGCTACGGGAACTTGGAACGGCCTCCTGATCGTACGGCGGGAAACCTCTGCCTTTTCTCATACCTTGAATTCCCGTCAGGAGGAACGGAATGGCGGCGCCGATGAAGCGCTTTGATCACCAGATTGAGGCCACCGAGGCGGCGGCGCGCGCTCTGGATATCCCGCCGGGGAAGCGTATCCCGGCTGGTGGATTGCGGGCGACGGTGGTGATGCCGTGCGGTTCGGGGAAGACGCTGGTTGCTGCTGATACGGCGCGGCGGGTGGCCAGGAATGGGCGGGTGCTGGTTCTGGTGCCGACGTTGGATCTGCTGACGCAGACGGTGTTGGCGTGGCAGGCGGCCGGGCACAAGGGGCCGGCGGTGGCGGTGTGTTCGCTCACTGGTGATCCGGCGTTGTGGGCGGCGAAGGTGCGGGTGACGACGAGCGCGCCGCAACTGGCGCTGTGGCACGGCTCCGGCGCTGTGACGGTGTACGCCACGTACTCGTCGCTGCCGGTGCTGACGGCGGCGTTCGAGGGCTCCTACGGCCTTCCGATGGTGCCGTTCGACCTGGTGGTGGTGGATGAGGCGCACCGGACTTCCGGGTCGCTGGGGAAGGCGTGGGCGGATGTGCACGACAATGGGCTGCTGCCGTCGCTGCGGAGGTTGTATCTGACGGCGACGCCGCGGATCTGGCAGGAGCGGCCGTCGTGGGAGGTGCGGGAGGGCGTCCGGGATCCGCTGCCGGAGGAGCTGGCCGCCAGCATGGACGATCCGGTGATCTTCGGGCCGGTGGTCTACCGGATGACGCTGGCGCAGGGTGTGGCCCGTGGTTTGCTTGCGCGGTATCAGATCATCGTGGTCGAGCTGGCCGACCCGCAGCTCCCCCCGCACCGCCTGTACGGCCCGGAGCGGCGCGAGGAGGAGATCCGCGGCCTGCGCCTCGGGGCGTTGCAGGCGGCGATGTTGAAGACCGCCCGCGAGCACGACCTGCGCACGATGATCACGTTCCATCACCGCACGGTCGAGGCGCAGGCGTTCGCGGCCGGGCTGCCGGCGGTCGCGAGGAAGCTGCACCAGGCCGACCCGGAGCGGTACCTGGCGCGGGTGTGGGCCGGGTGGCTGAAGGGCGATCACGACTCCGGACACCGCCGGGAAGTCCTGGGGGAATTCGCAACGCGGGCGGGGCTTGCCATTCTCTGTAATTGCAAGGTCCTCGGGGAAGGTGTTGATATCAGGGCGGTGGATTCGGTTGCTTTTCTGGACCCGAAGGGATCGCCGGTCGATATCGTGCAGGCGATCGGGCGGGCGTTGCGGCAGAAGCCGGGGGAAGGAAAGCTAGCCTCCCTGATCGTGCCGGTGTTTCTCGCACCGGGTGAGCAACCGGAGGACATGTTCACCTCGGCCTCGTACAAGCCGCTCACCAAGGTCCTCCAGGGGTTGCGGGCGCACGACGAACAGGCCCTGGAACTGCTCGCCATTCCTCAGACGAATGCTCCCGATACGCTGAGCACCACCATCGGGCCGCCGCCCGAGGACGGCGAGGACGAGTCCCGGTTGCTGCTGCGGTTCTCCTCACGCCGCGACCCGGCGCTCGTGGCGGAGTGGATCGCGTACAACGTCATCGACACCGAACGCCAGGACTGGGAACGCGGCCTGGCCGCGCTGCGCGCCTACGCCAAGCGGGAAGGCCACGCCCGGGTGCCCTTCTCGCACGTTGAGGGGGCGTATCCGCTGGGGCAGTGGACGGCCGATCAGCGCAAGACGTTCCAGGCCGGGGCGATGCCCTCCCGGCGCGCCGACCGGCTGGAGAAACTCGGCATGGTCTGGGACGAACGCGAACTGGCGTGGGAAGAGACCCTCGCGGTGCTGCGGACCTACTACCAGGAGTACGGGACGCTGGCCGCGCCGAGGTCGGCCACCATCCTGGGCCGGCCGGTAGGCATGATGCTGGCCAACCTCCGCCGGGACGGCGGGCTCGGCAAGGACCCGGCCCGGGCGGCGCGGCGTGCCGAGCAGCTGGTGGCGATCGACCCGCACTGGAACCCGGCCTGGCCGGTCGAGTGGCAGCGCACCTACGCCGGCGTCCAGCAGTGCGTCGACGGCGGCGCGGACGCGGAAGACATCCTGCCGGGCGTCACCTTCGCCGGTGGCGACGTCGGGACGTGGCTCAAACGGCAGCGGCAGGGCTGGAAACACCTCACGGCCGGACAGCGCGAACTCCTCGAGGGCCTGGGCGTCACCCCGCTCCAAGCGCCCTCAGCGGCCCCCACACAGGCGGCCACGGGGAACGCGGGCGCCGTACCCGTACCGGCCGCCAGGAAGCCCCCGTCCGGCCGCAACGGGACATTCGAACGCGGCCTCGCAGCCGCCCGCCAATACCTCGCCCGCGAAGGACACCTCACCGTCCCCCGCAACCACGTCGAACACCTCGCCCTCGACAAAGAGGCGAGGGCCGACGGCGGCGAGGACCAGGAGCAGAAGCAGCCCGGGACCATGGCCGTCCGGCTCGGGGTATGGCGCAGCAACATGAGGTCGAGACGAGACCGGCTCAGCACCGAACAGCAGAACGCACTCGACGAACTCGGGATCTGACCGGCGGCCTGCCCGAGCCTCGCCGGGAACGGGTGCAGCCGTCGGCGGACGGCGGCCGCGCCCCGTCCTGTCAGCCCGAAGGAAGGCGAGGCAGGGCACTGTGTCGGTTCGCCGCCCTCACGACGTGGTGACTCCGTGCTCGAGGCATTTCTAGGCTGACGTGGTGAGTTCCAAGGACACGTACACCAGCTATGAGAGGCTCCCGGGATGTACCTGCGGATGCCATGAAGTGTCGGAGGATCCCGACGAGTACTACGCCGACCCGCGTGCATGGGGCGACGACCCGTCATTCGTCCCTGCGAGCGTCTGCGGTTGCTGTGCTCATGAGGTGCTTCCGCGACGGCCCCGCCAATCCACACGGATGGCCGTCCTCAGGCGCGACGGCTATCGGTGTCTCGCATGCGGTTCCGAAGATGACCTCACCACCGATCACATACGGCACCAGTCGACAGGCGGCCGACACGGCATGGAGAACCTGCGCACGCTCTGCCGTTCGTGCAACAGCCGCCGCGGGGTCGGCCACCTCCCAGAGGTCGACGGGAAGCCGTGGTCGGAGTCGGGAAATTCCGCCTCCGAGGTCAGCGGCCGGCCGTATCGTCGGATCATGTCGTCGTACCGCAGAGACCTGGTCAGCCGCGCGACACGCAACGAGTTCCGTTCCCTGGCGACCGACATGACGGTGCGCCTTGTGGCGGAGGCGTGGCAAAACCACAACTTCGCCCCTGTTCCCGAGGACGAACTCAACTACGACGACAGCAGTGTGCGCCGCACCACGTTCGAGACGTACGCCGCTGCGGTCGACTGGACGGACTACGCCCAGGTCTCCCGTGCTCTTCTCGTCTTCGAGGATTTCATCCGCCACTGCCGACAGAGCGGCTGGGAGGGCCACTGGCTGGAGGAAGTCACCGTAAAGCTGGAACGCGACGGCCTGAGCGTAGACGAGCGCGGACGGATCTCCTGGCTACATCGACCCGTCACGACGGGGCACCTGGATAAACTGACCGACCCGTCGGGCATCCTCGCGGAACTGGAGCGGGTCAGCCGCACTATCGCAGACGACCCTGCTGCCGCGATCGGAAGCGCCAAGCAACTGATCGAGGCCACCGCGAAGACCGTACTCCGAGAACGGGGAATCGCCATCGACGAACAGGCGAAGGTTCCAGCCCTCGTCAAACAGGCTCAGAAGGCTCTCCGCCTTGATGCCTCGTCCGTCACCCCCGGCCCGGACGGAACGGACGCGGTCAAGAAGATCCTCGGCGGTGTGGCCTCGATCGCCGTCGGCGTGGCGGAACTTCGCAACCGTGGGTACGGCACCGGACACGGCCAGGCCAGCGCGCCCACGAACCTGGGAGCCCGCCACGCCCAGCTGGCTGCTAACGCGGCCATCACCTGGTGCCAGCTCATGCTGGACACCCTGGGAGACCCCTCGGCGCCCTGGAGGAAAGTCGCCGTTCCCGCCCAGCCCCAGGCACCCACGTCGGCCGCCGCTTCCTAGCGGTGCCGGCGTGCGCTGGTCTCAGATCGGGTGGATCAGTCGAGGCGCCAATCGGTGAACCGACCCGGCCGTGTGGTGCTCGGACGGGTGTCTCCAACGGGTCGTTCGAGCGGGGCATAGCCGCCGCCCGCCAGTACCTCGCCCGCGAAGGCCACCTCACCGCCCCCCTCCCCCTACAACGAGAACGAGAACTCACAGGCGGGGGTATCCCGTGTCGGCTGCGGGGATACTGGCGCTAACCCAAGGGGGTAACTCGCTGAGGCGGGAGGGCTGGTGGACCAGGCAGAGGGGAAGCCACCGGGCGACGTCGCCAATACGGTGACCGGCAGCGCTGATCAGATCGTGCAGGCACAGACCATTGCCGGTGGGGTTCATGTCCATCGTGGCGTACCGAAGCTGCCGCGGCCGCGGCAAGTCCCTCGCGAGGTCACGCATTTCACCGGCCGTGAGGCGGAGCTGAGCCGGCTGGACGCGCTGGCGGGCAGCGCCGGGACCCGGGGTTCCGCGGTAGTGATCTCCGCGATCGCCGGCACAGGCGGCATCGGCAAGACGTCCCTTGCGGTGCACTGGGCACACCGGGTACATGACCAGTTCCCGGACGGGACGTTGTACGTCAATCTTCGCGGATACGACTCCAGCCCGCCGCTGACCGCACATCACGCGCTGGATGCGTTCCTGCGTGCGCTGGATGTGCCCAGTGAGCGGATTCCCCCCGACACCGAGGCCGCGGCGGGCCTGTACCGGTCGCTGCTGGCCGGGCGGAGGATGCTCGTGGTCCTGGACAATGCCGCTGAACCCGGCCAGATCCGTCCCCTGCTGCCCGGTGAGCCGGGATGCCTGGTGCTGGTAACCAGCCGCAGCCGCCTGTCCGGGCTGGTCGCGCGTGAGGGCGCGCACCGCCTCACCCTGGACGTACTGGCGCCTGACGAGGCATGCGCCCTGCTGAACGACATCATCGGGCCCCAGCGATCCTGGCAGGAGCCTGCGGCGATCGCCGAACTCGCCCGTCGCTGCGCCTGTCTGCCCCTGGCGCTGCGGATCGCCGGTGAACGCGTCGCCAGCCGTCCGCACCTCGCAGTGGCCGACTTCGTCAGGGAACTGACCGACCAGCACCAGGAACTGGACGCGCTGACCACCGACGACGACGAGGCCGCCGCCGTACGCACCGTCTTCTCCTGGTCCTACCATGCGCTGCCCGACGGCACTGCTCGCGTCTTCCGCCTGCTGGGCCTGCACCCCGGGCCGACCATCAGCGTGGAGGCCGCGGCCGCCCTCACCGGCACCACCGTGACCCAGACCCGGCGGCAGCTGGACAGGCTGATCGGCGTGCACCTGCTCACCGAGAGCGAGCCAGACCGCTACCAGTTCCACGACCTGCTGCGCGCCTACGCAGCCGAACAGGCCACAGCCGACGAACCCGAGGCCGGCCGCGAGGCGGCCACGCAACGGCTGTTCGACTGGTACCTCCACACCACCCACGCCGCCTTGTACGCCTACTACCCCCAGCACCCCGAAATCCCCCTCGCCCCCAGGCCTGAC
>NZ_LN929785.1 GCF_001493375.1 Streptomyces specialis | reverse complement strand
GGCCGGTGACGCCGGTCACCAGGTGGCGCCCGCGGGCTCCTCGATGGTGGTGTTGACGCGGTTGAAAAGGTTGGTCAGGCCGATCATGAGGATGACCGCGGAGAGCTGTTCCGCGCCGAAGTGGCCGGCGGCCTCGTCCCAGACCTCGTCGGGGACGGCCTTGCCGGAACGGTCGGCGATCCGGGTGGCGGCCTCGGTCAGGGCCAGGGCGGCGCGCTCCTGGCCGGTGAAGAAGGGGGCCTCGCGCCAGGCGGCCACCGCGTGCAGCCGCTCGTCGGTCTCGCCATGCTTCCTCGCGCCCGCCACGCCGGCGAACACGCAGGCGCTGCACCCGTTGATCTGGCTGGCGCGCAGGTGGACGAGCTCCAGGACCCGCGGGGAGACGCCACCCCGGTACATGGCCTTGTAGATGCTCTGGATGCCCTTCATGGCATCCGGCAGGACCACAGCGGGGTTCTTCATCCGGGCGGTGGTGGTGATCGCGGCGTTCATCAGGTGCTCTCCTCGTGAGCCGTTAGCGTCTGTCACCGGACCGACGGATCCCGACACGGAGGTGTGACAGGTGAGCGAGGAAAATCTTCTGGCCGAGCGCTTCCAGGCACAGCGGCCCGGGCTGCGCGCGGTGGCCTACCGGATGCTGGGGTCGCTGGCCGAGGCCGAGGACGCCGTCCAGGAGACGTGGCTGAAGCTGGACCGTACCGATGTGAGCCAGGTACGGAACCTGGAAGCCTGGCTCACCACGGTCATCGGCCGGATATGCCTGGACATGCTGCGTTCGCGGGCCTCGCGACGCGAGGATCCGCTGCCCGAACAGGACGGGCCGGTACGCCTCCCCGACCCGGTCGTCACCGGAACCGCCCGTCCCGGCCCCGAGCAGGAAATGATGATCACGGACTCGGTCGGCATCGCCCTCATGATCGTGCTGGAAACCCTCTCCCCGGCCGAACGGCTCGCTTTCGTCCTGCACGACATGTTCGACGTGCCCTACGACGACATCGCCCCCGTCCTCGGCCGGACCACGGTCTCCACCCGGCAGCTCGCCAGCCGCGCCCGCCGCCGGGTCCAAAGCGCTGTCCCCGCGGCCGACACAGACCTCACCCGCAAACGCGACGCCGTCAGCGCCTTCCTGACCGCGTCCCGCAACGGCGACTTCCAAGCACTCATGACCATTCTGGACCCCGACGTCATCGCGCGCTCCGACGGCGGCACGCTCGTCCCGAGCATCACACGGCGGGGCGCGGCCGACGTGGCATCCCAAGCGATCACCTTCGCCCGTTTCGCGGCGGACGCGCGTCTGGTACTGGTCAACGGCACACCCGGCGTGGTCTCGTTCACCCACAACCAGCCCACGTCCGTTATGTCGTTCACCATCCACAACGGCCGTATCACCAGACTCGACATCCTCACCGACCCCGACCGCCTGACCACACTCCACCTGACTGCCTGACCGATGCCGCCAACCCGGAAAAACAGACACCACACACGCCGGACAACACCACCCCACCAAGCACTGCTGTCTGAGGGCGCCGGTGAGGAGTGACGGTCCCGCCCGCCCGCGCCCGGTCCGGCCCGATCCCGCGCGGACCCAGCACCGCCAGGGTTCGGCAAGCGGTTCCGCCGCGAGGTGACCGCCTTCCGCCGCGTCACGAGCGACCACGCCGCGCGTCTTCGACACCGGCACGGTCGCGGCCGGCCCCCGCGTCCGAGTGGCGCCCGTCGCCGCGCGGCGCGCCGGCCGGGGGGTAGGGAGAACCGGGCCGGGGAATCCCGCCCGGCCGGGGGCAGCCGGGACGGCGTGCCCACCCGGACCGCACCGCACCCCGGGTGGCGGTGAAGCAGGGGATTTCGGGCTGCCGGTTCACCGAAGTTCACCGACAGGGGCTCCGCTGTACGCGACGATGACGGCATGGAAGCCCACACACCTTTCGAGCGCGTCTGGACCCGGCTGGCTGCGGCACGCGACGAGTACAGGGCGGCGGTGACCGCGACGTACGACGAGGTGCTCATCGAGGTGGCGGAGCGCACCGAGGCTCGCGGCAGCCTGGGAAAGGCGGACATAGGTGCCCTGGTGGTCTGGAAACGCCTGCAGGCCAACACCCGCTGGGTGTCGGAGCTGATGGAGGTGCCGGAAACCACGGTACGGGCCGTGACCTCGGAGGCGGTGCGGGCAGTTCGCGACACCTCGCTGAGCCGGGGGGAGGCGGGCCAGAAGGGTCGTGAGGCCCTGTCGGGGTTGCCCGGGTTCGGGCACGGCCCCGCCCTGGCCTCCGCTCTCCTCACCGCGGCCGCGCCCGGGCGCATGGCTGTCTATGACCGGCGAGCACGGCGGGGACTCGAGCGTCTGGGGGTTTCTCTCGGCCCGCCGCGTGGCCTTTACGGCCGCTACATGGATCTGCTCGACCGCCTTCTCGAGCACGGTGGTTCAGGCAGGCCGGACTGGACGGCCCGGGACGTGGACACGGCTCTGTACTGGCTCGGTGGCGACGCTTCGGCGTAGCCAGCCGCGGACTTGCCGCCGGGCCACGTCCGCGACCGATCAGTCCGGGTGCCGGCGGAGGGCCAGGGATGCGGCGCGAGGGCCAGGGCCGGCGTGGCGGCCGAGCGTGTTCCCGGGGCGGACTTCGGGGAGGAGGCAGGAGGGCACGTAGACCGGGACGTGGCAGGCCGGGCCGGTGGGCAGCTCGGCGGCGGTGACATCGGGTACCTGGGGGCGTGACGGGTCGGGTCCGCTCATTCCGTCGACGACCGCCTGCGTGGTGCGGCCGGTGGCGGGGAGGGCCGCCCGGTGGGCGAAGAAAAGGTGACGGGCACCACCTGCACGCCTTGCGACCGCCCGCAGGACGCGTACACGGACACCGCTCGCTTAGCGGGTAACGGGTAAGGGGTGGGCAGCGAAGGAACACACGCCGGCCCGACCGCTTCCCCGGACCGCGCGGGGCCCGGGTGGAGGGGTCGGGCGTACTGCTCGTCGATCCCTCCGGCACGGTCGATGATCTACCGCGCGACCAGCCCGGCAACCCCGGATCCGGTGGCCGAGGCGCCTCGCTGGGGCTGTGGGTTTCTCCTCGGGCGTCATTCCGGGGGTCCGGCCCTCGGCGGTGGTCCGGGCCGCGTGGCCGGTGCGGGCGCGGGTCAGTCGGGGGTCATGGCCTGGTGGGCTTGGCCGGCCGCGAGCGGCTGCCGCGGCAGCGGGTGTGCACCCGCGGCGCGGAAGCCGTCCAGGAGCAGCGCGAGGTGGCGGCGCCACAGCTCGGGGGCGTGGTCGCCGGTCAGGTCGACGGTGCGGGAGATGCCCCAGACCACGAAGGCGAGATCCTCGATGGCGGCGTCCGCGCGCAGCGTACCGGCGCGCTGGGCGCGGGCGAAGACGTCTGCGAGCGCGGCCGTGGCCGTGGCCTGGAGTCGCCGCGCGGCCGGGGAGGTCATGCCGCGGGTGACCACCTCGTTGTAGCCGCGGTCGGCGGCCTGTAGTTCGCAGATACCGGTCACGTAGTCGGCGAACCCCTGCCAGGGGTCGTCGGCGGCTCGTGCCTGTTCGGCGAGTTCGACGTTCTTCTCGAGGCGGTCCAGGAATACCGCCTCGATCAGGTCCTGCCGGGTCGGGAAGTGGTTGTACAGCGTTCCGTTGCTGACCCCGGCGCGTCGTGCGATCTCGGCCATGGCCACGTCGACGCCCCGCTCGGCGAACAGTGCGCGGGCCGCGTCGAGCAGGCGTTCGCGGTTACGGCGTGCGTCGCCGCGCAGCGGGCGTGACGGATCGGTAGGTGGGGCCATGCACCCATCCTACGAACTTGACGGCATCGTCATGTTATGGCTAGCCTCCAGCAACATGACGACACCGTCAACTTCACTCGCGGAGATGACCGCCACGCCCAGAACCCTCGCCGTGTTCGGAGCCGGGCCCGGGCTGGGCCGGTCCGTCGCGCGCCGCTTCGGCCAGGAAGGGTTCCGCGTCGCCCTGGTGGCCCGCACTTCCTCACGGCTGAACGCCCTGGCCGCGGACCTCGCCCAGGAAGGCATCGAGGCGGCCGGGTTCAGCGCCGACCTCGCCGACCTGGACGCACTGCCCGACACGATCAAGGCCATCACCTCCCGGTTCGGCCCCATCGACGTACTGCACTACGCCCCCGCCGGACCCGACTGGCTCCCCCGGCAGATCCCGATCCGCGACATGGACACCGAAGCTCTCGACTTCCCCCTCGGCCTCCTGCTGCGCACCCCGGTCACCCTGATCCGCCACATCCTGCCAGGCATGATCGAACGCGGCCGTGGAGCAATCCTGTTCGCCCTCACGGCCGCCGCCGGCAGCCCCATCCCCCAGATCGGCAACACAGCCGTCGCCGCATCCGCCGCCCGCGCCTACCTCCACAACCTCCACACCGACCTGGCCGGCACCGGCGTGTACGCCGGCCTGCTGCAAGTCGGGGGAATGATCGGCGGAAGCGACACGGCCGCCTACGTCGCCGAGCGCTGGGACCCCGCCACCCTCCCCGACCCCCTTGACCCGGCCGACCTCGCCGAGACCTGCTGGAACCTCTACCACCACCACAACGCGTTCGAGGCTCTCGTCACCACTCCCAGCACCTGACCATCACCCCGAACAGCGACGAAGGGCCGAGTGCCTCTCGCGTCCGCCCGGCACCCGGGGGCAGGGGGGCGGTCAGAGGCGTGGGTGGTACCGCCGTGCGGACAATGGCCGAAAGGGGCGCGACGCGAGGAGAGCTGTCCACTGCCGCTACCGAGCCGGCGCATTTCGGCCGACATGATTCCGGCTGGCACCATCCCGACGGCCGGGCTGTTCGCGGGAAGGTGGGCGGCATTCTTCTGGGCGGGTTCTCTCCCGGAGGATTCAGGGAGCTGACACCTTTCTCCCGTATACCTCTCGCGTCCTTTACGGTTCCTCGCGGTGCCGCTTGCCTCGGAAGCGGTGCTCATGACGGCGATGCGCTGCCGCGATTTCTGTGACCATCCGGCCGTGGGGCTGATTGACGGTGCCGGAGGAGCTGTTTCGGGGTGGGCTCGCTCCCTTTCCTGACAAGGGGCCCGGAGGTTCCCCGGCGCTTCGAGCGGGTGCCGAAGCGCCGGGGAGCCGGATCAACGTCTCACCCCGGAGGGCTCACGATGGCCCGTCAGCGCGCCGGGTAGGAGTGGGTGTCCGGCTGACCGTCGCCGCTCGGCGCGGTGCCGCCCTGGCTGAGGCCGGGCTGGCCGTCGTCCTCCGTCGAGTCGGTGAAGCCGCTCTCGTCCGACTCGCTGCGCTGCTCGGGCGAGACGCTGTAGGTCTCGGTCTGCCGCTCCTCCCCCGTGTGGTCCTGCTCGCCGTCCGAGGCCATCGCCGCCCCGGCGCCGCCGACAGCCAGCGCCGCGGTGATCACGCCTGCCACGATCAGCTTCTTGTGCTGCTTCATGCTGGATTCCTCTCCCTGATGGGGATGGTCCCGAGCCGGCCCGGTGCCGGCTCTCAGGAAGGAATGCAACACTGGCGGGCGTTTCCTCGCTGTTAAGTAGTCGGAGTACGAGAACTCCGGCCCGGGTCCGGCTGTTTGGGCAAGCGGGCAGACGGTGTTATCGGTATCGGGGGCGGCGGTGCGGGTTGCATTCGGAGATGTTCGGGGATCTGGCGTCCGGTTCGCGGAAAGCAGGGCCTTTCGCGTGTTGTGCGAGGAGGGGCGTTGCGGGTTTCCGGCGGTTCCGCTGGACCGATTCCGGTGCGGGGGTGTGCCGTTGCCGCGTCCGGGACAGCGAGCGCCGGCGTGTCGCGGGACATGCTCGACGGTTTGCGGCACTTCACCGCTGCGGGGCCACGCGGGCGGTCGTCGGCGGTCCCGATGTTCTTCGGCATCGCGGACAGATGGTCGCCGAAGCCCTGCTCGGCCGGGGAGTTGCCCGACGGAAGCGACGGTGTTGGGGCGGGCGCCGCGATTGTCCGGAGACCCTGAGAGGGCCGGGTGCGTCCACGGGTTCCGGCCCGGACGCGGCGTGCTGGGGCGTCCGGCTATACAAAACACCCAGGCCCCCGGGAAGGGTGGAAAAACGTATTCCCTCTTTTGTCTTGAAAAAAAAATTACGTTATTTTTTCTTTTTCTCTTCCCCTCTGACTTTTC
>NZ_LN929784.1 GCF_001493375.1 Streptomyces specialis | reverse complement strand
TGTAGGTTGGGTGGGTGGGATGGGGGTATGGCGGCTGCTCGTGCTGGTTGAGCAATGGCTAAATTGTTGTGAGGCGGTCAAAAAGGCGCCGGCGGTGGCATGCAAGGTGAGCTACCCTCGACCTCGAACGCGTCAGTAGGGATGCCCCCACCCCCGGCGAAACCGGCGAACCCGGGGAGCCCTCGGAAACCGGGGAGCCCGGCCAGGCGCCGCCGGCCGGCTACCGCGAGGCCACCGACGAGGCGGGCTTCACCCTGTACGTGCCCACCGGCTGGGAACGCTCCTCCGACGGCGTCAGCGTCTTCTACACCTCCCCGGACACCGCCCGCAGCGTCCAGGTGTTCCGCCTGGAGGAGGAGCCGACCCCGTACGACTCGGCGGTGATCGCCCGCCAGAACGCGTCCGGGGCCGACGACTACGCACTGCTCGGCTTCGACGCCAAGAGCGACGACCCCACAGCCCTCACGAGCCTGGAGTACACCTACACCGACCCCGCGTACGGGCCGCGCCACGTCCTCGACCACCGCTTCGTCGGGGACGACGGCGTCACGCTGTACGCCCTCGTCGTCTACGGCCCGCCCGGCGACCAGCGGGCCCAGCGGGACATCCGGGACCAGGCCCTCGCCTCGTTCTGCGGGCCCGCGCCCTGCGCGGACTGACCCGCGTCCCGCCGCCTCCGCCCGCCCCGGTGACCGTCCCCCCGGGTCCCGCACGCCTCCCTGACCAGCGCGTGTAACGCCGGGCCGCCGTTTCGCCAAGTGTGGGTGTACGCGCAAGCAGGACGACACAGGAGGCCCTTGCGTGAAGATACCCACCAGGAGCCGCGGCGGCCCGGCCGCGGCGGCCCGGGATCCCGAGCTGTTCGCCGCGTTCTACCGGCGCCATGTGGACGCGGTGACGCGGTTCCTCGCGCGGCGGGTGGAGGATCCGCACTCCGTCGCCGACCTCACCGCCGAGGTGTTCCTCGCGGTGATCGACTCCGGGCACACCTACCGGAAGGGACGCGGCAGCGAGATCGCGTGGCTGTACGGCATCGCGCGCAACGTCGCCTCGGCCGAACGCCACCGTGCCGCCCGTGAGTCGCTCCTGACCAGCCGCGTCGCCGGACGGCGGCTGCTGGAGCCGGACGCCATCGCGCGTCTGGAGGAGAAGCTCGTCGCGGAGAGAGAGGGTCGCCGTCTCGTCGCGGCCCTCGCCGAACTTCCCGAGGGCGAGCGGGCCGTGCTGGAACTCGTCGCCGTGGACCAGCTCAGCGTCACCGAGGCGGCCAGGTCCCTCGGCATCCGCCCGGTCACGGCCCGGGTCCGTCTCCACCGCGCGCGCCTGACGCTGCGCGCCGCCACCGAAACCGAGACCGCCGAGGCGGCGGAGCCCGTCCGCCGCCCTTCCCCCGCAGGGAGCACGTCATGACACCGACCTTCGAAGACCGTCTTCTGGACGAACTCCAGCGCGAGGTCCGCCTCGCCTCGGCCGGGACGCGCGAGGAGCCGGGCTCGCGCCTCGCGTTCCCCCGGGCCCGCGCCGGGCTGGGTCTGGCCGCCGCCGCCGGCGTGGCGGTGACACTCGTCGTGCTGCCCGGAAGCGGGTCCTCCACCGCGTATGCGGTGGAGCAGGGGAACGACGGGACGGTGCGGCTGACCGTCGCGGCGCCCCTGGACGACGCCACCCGGAACCGCCTCGCGGACGATCTGGCCGAGGCGGGGGTCGAGGTGGTGAGGGCGGACGAGGTGCCCCCGGACGTCACCCACGTCCACTGCCCGGACGGGGAGGAGGCGGACGACGTCTCCGTCGTGCCGACCGAGGAGCTGGACCCCGAGGAGTGGCAGGAGACGATGGAGCTGACGCTGCGGCCCGCCGACGTGGTGGTCATCGACAGCGTGCCGGGGGCGGACGGCGCGGCCGACGAGACGCGGTTGGCCGTGGTCACCGAGCCTGACTGCGACGTCGACGCCGTCTTCGACACCGTCGTGCCCGGCTCCGCCGAGTAGCCGGTCCCGGCGCGGCGGGGCGTCAGGGGGCCCGGCGGTTCGCCGCGCACCACCGGAGGACGGCCCGCGCGGCGTGCCGCATGCCGCCGTGGCCGAAACGCTCCGCCAGCGCCCGGGCCCGGCCCTCCCGGGCGCCGGGCCCGGCGGTGCGGTCCGCGACCAGGCGGGCGAGCGCGCCCGCCGGAGGGTGGCCGGTGGCCGCCTCCCGTACGGCGCGGTCGATGGCCCGGGTCAGGTCGGGGATCGAGGGCCCGTACGCCACGGGCAGGCCGAGGTCCGCCCAGTCCAGGCGGGCGTCGCAGTGGCCCGCCGCGTCGAGGAGGTCGATCTGTTCGGCCTGGGAGTCGTTCGCGGGCGGGGGCCAGAGGGTGGGGACGCCGGGCGCGGCGGCGTCGTAGATGTTGCCGAGGCCGGACGTCATGCACGCGTACGTCGCGGTGCTCATGAGGTCGAGCACGGTGTCGTGGTCGTAGGTGCCCACGTCCGGGTCGTCGAGGGCGCGGGCGATGCCGCGGCTGGTCGCCACGGTGATCCGCCGGCCGGGGGGTGTGCCGGCGCGGACGGCGGCCAGCATGAGGCGGGCGTAGGCGACGGCGTCGTCGGGGGCCCAGACGGGGTGCTGGAGGCCGCCGAGGTTGACCAGGACGTGCCGGCCGGGCTTCCGGTCCCGCCTCGGCGGCGCCAGCGGCGGGACGACCACGGTCCGCGCCCGGAGCGCGGGGTCGTCCGCGAGGCGCTCGCGGACACCGAAGAAGTCCTGCGCGAGATAGAGCGCGGCCCGGTGGGCCACCTCCGGAACGGTGGGCCAGTACCACGCCAGCGCGTCGTAGATCGCCACGGGCA
The DNA here is from genome assembly GCF_001493375.1 of Streptomyces specialis. GTDB lineage: Bacteria > Actinomycetota > Actinomycetes > Streptomycetales > Streptomycetaceae > Streptomyces > Streptomyces specialis. The sequence continues at coordinate 3,293 of NZ_LN929784.1, read as the reverse complement.
GCCCGGCGGCGAGGGCGCGGCCGGCCATCGCGAAGTCCACGGCGGTGACGAACAGGTCGTAGCGCGGCGCCAGCGAGGCGAACAGCGCGTCGAGCGCGCCGTCGTCGGCCGGGTCGGTCACGGCGTGGACGGTGTGGAACGGCGGCCTGCGCTGAACGTCGAGCGTGTGGCCGCCGCCGAGGTAGTCCAACTGGGCGCAGGCGGGCGCGAGTTCGGTGGCGAGGATCGCGACGGCCGCCGCCGGTCCGAAGCCGAACGGCTCGGCGTTGAGCAGCAGCCGCGGCCCGGAGGCGCCGGGCGCGTCCCGTGTCACAGCCGGGGTCACACGGGGAACAACGACGCGGCGCGCCCCGGGGACACCACCCATTCCGGCCAACTCACGCCCGCCGCGCGCCGTGATGCGCACGGTCACCCATGTCGGGGGGCGGTGCGCATCCCCTCACCCGCCAGTGGAAGGCATGGACCTCCTCGGTCTCGTTCTCGGGGTGGTTGGACGCCTGGGCGGTGCCGAACACGCCGCCGTCCGCGGCGATCCAGTATCCGCGTGCGCCCCCGAACCCCTCGGGAACGCCGAGGTCGATCAGTCGGCCGCCCCGCCACAGGCAGGCGCGTTCGGCACCGTCCGGTGACTGGAGCGTGCCGGCGACGTCGCCCCGGTCGTTGATCGCGTTCGCGTAGGCCGACACACCGTCGGGAAAGGGCAGGAGTTCCACCCCGTCCGGGGACCACAGGGCGGGCCCCCAGTCGGCGGCGTCCCCGCTGGGACAGGCCGCGCCGAGGACCTGGCCGCGGCTGTTCAGCGCCTGGCCGCCCCATGCGGCCCGGAACGCGCCGGCACCGGCGAGGGGGAACTCGATCAGCTCGCCGTCCCGCCACAGCCACTGACGCTCCCGGCCGGAGGCGTAGTGGGACCCGAGGATGTCGCCGCGTGCGTTGAAAGCACGCACGGCCACCCTGGCCCTCTCCTCGCCCGGCAGGGGTAGCTCCCGCGCGGCGCCGTCCTGCCAGAGGAACACGGTTCCGAGCGACTCGGGATACTCGTCGTACGCCAGCAGGGCCACCTGCCCGCTGTCGTTGAACCCGCGGGGCTCCACGTCCGAGAAGGGGCTCTCCGGGGGCGGCGACACCGGGATGACCTCGCCGGACCGGTACAGCCTGGTGCTCCGCCTCGCGTAGTTCCCCTCCCGGACGGTGAAGAGCACTTCGCCGCGGTTGTTGATGTGGTTGCCCCAGGCGTTCGTGTCGAGATCCAGGACCTCCGGCACTCCGCGCGTCCAGATCACGGGCCGGGAGACCGAGCCGGAGCCGGAGGCGGTGCCCAGGATCTGGTTCCGGTCGTTCATCGCGGAGGCGGACACGTAGGTCGAGGAGGGCGGCGGTGCCAGCGCGGTCAGTTCCTCCCCGTCCCACACCGCGCCCACGACGCTGTCGGAGTCGCTGTCGAACCGTGCGCCGACCAGGGCCCGTCCCCAGCGGTCGCAGTCCATGACCGACTGGGCGTACGGGACGCCCCGCGCCTGCCCGAGCGGGGTGGCAACCACCCGGTACGACCGCCCGGCGGCCATTGCCGCGGAGGCGCCGCCCACCGCCCAGGACCCCGCGATACCCACGCCCGCCCCCAGCACCGCACGCCTGCCGACGCGCCTGTCTCGTCGCATTCCACTACCCCTCACCCCAATGGACACTGTCGGAGCAACGTGACACTCCTCACCACCGGAGGGAACGGCCGGGCGCGGACTCACGCAGGGAGCGAGCAGAAAACCCGTTCCTTTGACGCCCGGGCGCAAAGGTGGCCCCGGCGCGAGCGCTGCCGGGCGGGGGGCCGGAGGGCTGGTCAGGACTGGACGAGGGGTGCGTCCGTGGCCGCCCGGACGGCGGCTTCGGTGACGCCGGGGGCGGTCTCGACGAGGGTGAGGCCCCGGGGGGTGATGTCGAGGACGGCGAGGTCGGTGATGATCCGGTGGACGCAGGCCCGGCCGGTCAGCGGCAGGGTGCAGCGGTCCCGGATCTTGGGGGTGCCGTCCTTGGCGGTGTGTTCGGTGAGAGCGATGACGCGGCGGGCGCCGTGGACGAGGTCCATCGCGCCGCCCATGCCCTTGACCATCTTGCCGGGGATCATCCAGTTGGCGAGGTCGCCGGTGGCGGAGACCTGCATGGCGCCCAGGACGGCGGTGTCGATGTGGCCGCCGCGGATCATCGCGAAGGACAGGGCGGAGTCGAAGAACGCCGCCCCGGGCAGGACGGTGACGGTCTCCTTGCCGGCGTTGATCAGGTCCGGGTCGACGTCGTCGGGGTGCGGGTAGGGGCCGGTGCCCAGGATGCCGTTCTCGGAGTGGAGCACGACGTGGACGCCGGGCGGGAGGTGGCCGGGGATGAGGGTGGGCAGGCCGATGCCGAGGTTGACGTACGAGCCGTCCTGGAGTTCGGCCGCCGCGCGGGCGGCCATCTCGTCGCGGGTCCAGGGCATCAGACGCTCACCGTCCTGCGTTCGATGGGCTTGTCCGCCGCCTGGGCGGCGGTGAGGGGGACGACCCGCTGGACGAACACGCCCGGCAGGTGCACGTGGTCGGGGTCCAGGCGGCCCGGCTCGACCAGTTCCTCGACCTCGGCGATCGTGACCCGGCCCGCCGTGGCGGCCAGGGGGTTGAAGTTGGCGGCCGTGCGGTGGAACACCAGGTTGCCGTGCCGGTCGCCGCGGGCGGCGCGGACCAGCGCGAAGTCGGTGGTGAGGGCGTGCTCCAGCACGTACTCCCGGCCGTCGAACACGCGGGTCTCCCGGGGCGGGGAGGCCACCGCGACCGCGCCTGACCCGGGGGCGTGGCGCCAGGGCAGGCCGCCCTCGGCTATCGGGGTGCCGACCCCGGCCGGGGTGTAGAACGCGGGGATCCCGGCGCCGCCCGCGCGCAGGCGTTCGGCCAGGGTGCCCTGCGGGATCAGCTCCACCTCCAGCTCCCCGGCCAGGTACTGGCGGGCGAACTCCTTGTTCTCCCCGACGTAGGAGGCGGTCACCCGGGCCACCCGTCCGGCGGCCAGGAGGATGCCCAGGCCCCGGCCGTCCACGCCGCAGTTGTTCGACGCCAGCCGCAGGCCGGTCGCGCCCCGGTCGTGCACCGCGCGGATCAGCGTCTCCGGGACGCCGCACAGCCCGAACCCGCCGACCGCGAGCGACGCGCCGTCGCCGATGTCCGCCACCGCTTCGGCGGCGCTGTGGATGACCTTGTTCATGAGCCGCTGTGGCTTCCGGTCATCAGGCCGGCGAGGTCGTCGGGTCTGATGAAGGAGGGCGGCGGCGG
>NZ_LN929783.1 GCF_001493375.1 Streptomyces specialis | reverse complement strand
CTCCTCCTGCTCCCTGGCACCCCCCCCGCCCCCTTCCCCCCCCCCCCCCCCCGCCGCCCCCGCCGAAGGTTGAAAAGGGCCGCCCCCCCCGCCGCCCCCCCCCCCGCCCCCCCCCACGCCCGCCGCGTCTGCGGCGACCGGCGAGAGCCGCCGGATGATGGACCTGGTGGAACGGGCCCAGAGCGGCGAGGCCGAGGCGTTCGGCTGTCTCTACGACCACTACTCCGACACCGTCTACCGCTACATCTACTACCGCGTCGGCGGGCGGGCCACGGCCGAGGACCTCACCAGCGAGACGTTCCTGCGCGCCCTGCGCCGCATCGGCACCTTCACCTGGCAGGGCCGCGACTTCGGCGCCTGGCTGGTCACCATCGCCAGGAATCTCGTGGCGGACCACTTCAAGTCCAGCCGCTTCCGGCTGGAGGTCACCACCGGCGAGATGCTCGACGCCAACGAGGTCGAGCGCAGCCCCGAGGACTCGGTGCTGGAGTCCCTGGCCAACTCGGCGCTCCTAGAAGCCGTCCGCAGGCTCAACCCCCAGCAGCAGGAGTGCGTCACCCTGCGGTTCCTCCAGGGCCTGTCGGTGGCGGAGACGGCCCGGGTGATGGGGAAGAACGAGGGCGCGATCAAGACGTTGCAGTACCGGGCCGTCCGCACCCTGGCCCGGCTGCTGCCCGACGACGCCCGGTGACGCCCGGCCGCCTCCGTCGGCGTTCGCGGGTGTCCTTCGGCGTCGGGAAACGCTTCGAACCCGTGCGCACTTCGACGGAGAGTGAACGGCCTCAACGAATCAGTCACATAATCTGCAAGCCGTAACCCGAGTGCCCGTCCACTCGTTGTCGGGTTCGCAGGCTCTCTACAACTCGGCTCCATCCAGGCACCATTCACCCATCCGGGTCGATATGGACGGAGACCGAAACTTCCATCGGCCGTAGGGAGTCGTTCGTGTGACGAGAGGAGGTGCCGCCCGTGATCGGATCAGTGTCGGCGAACCGTCGGGCCAACGCCTTCGCCCAGCTCCTCGCCGAGTCGCGGCTCGCCGAGTCGCGGCTCGCCGAGCCGCGGCCCGGCGACGACGAGGCGGCGGCGGACCCGGCGGCGGCCAGGCATCAGGCGCCGGCGGACGGTGCCGAGCAGGCAGTGCTGCTGTCGGTCGCCGAAAGGCTCGCGACGCTCCCGAGACCCGAGCTCGGCGCGGGGACGAGAGCGGCGCAACGCGCCCTGCTGATCGCCACGATGGAGGCCACCACCGCGGAGGCCGCCGCTGCCGCGCCGGAGGGCCGCGTGCCGGTGCAGCGCGGCCGGGGGTCGCACCGCGCGCTCCCGCTCGGCGGGGTGAGCAGACTCAGCCCGCGGTCGCGGCTGACGAAGGGCCTCGCCGCCGGCGGGCTCACGATGGGCGTGGCGGCCGGCGCCTTCGGCGGGGTCGCCGCGGCCAGCACCGACGCGCTCCCCGGCGACACCCTCTACGGCCTCAAGCGCGGCATGGAGGACCTCCGTCTGGACTTCACCAGCGGCGACGCCGACCGCGGCCGGGTCTACCTCGACCACGCCTCCACCCGGCTGAACGAGGCCCGGCGGCTGATGGAGCGGACCAGGGCGGGCGTGCTGGACGACGAGGAGCTGGAGGACATCCGCAAGGCCCTCTCCAGCATGCGCGACGACGCGGCGGAGGGGTACCGGCTGCTCGCCCAGGTCCACGACTCCGACGGCTCGATCGACGCCCTGGAGTCCCTGTCCGCCTTCGCCGAGCGGCACCGCGACACGTGGGCCCAGCTCAGGTACCAACTGCCGTTCGAGCTGCGGGACGTGGGCGAGGAGGTCACGGACGTCTTCGACGCCATAGACGAAGAGGTCGCGCCGTTCGAGTCCGTTCTCCCGCCGCCGCCAGGCAGCCTGGCGTCCGCGGAGGCACCCGGTGACGCCCCCGCCCGGACGCCCGCCCGTTCCGAGCCGGCCGCCTCCGTCGCGCCGCCCGGCTCCGGCGCGGACGGCGGCGGTGGCGAGGAGGGCGGCGGCGGCCCCGAGGAAGCCCCGGACCTCACCGAGCAGACCCAGGGCCTGCTCGGCGGCACCGGTCTCCTCGACCCGGCGGGCGAGGAGACGGGCGCGGAGGGCGAGACCCCACCGGAGTCCGGGGACGCCCCGGGCACGCTCCCGCAGCCCGAGGTGACCATCCCGCCCCTGGTGGACGACCTGCTGCCGAGCCTCGGCCTGGACGTCTCGGGCGGCGAGTAGCCACCACGGACGTGCGCGGCGGTCCGGTGCTCTCCGGTCCGCCCCCCGAGCGTCAGAAGAACACTGACCGCCGCGCCATCAGCAGCTTGTACAGCGTGTGCTGGATCGTCTCCCGGACCTGATCGGTGAGCTGGAAGACGAGCATGGGGTCCTCCGCCGCCTCCGGCGGCTGGTCCGCCGTCTCGATCGGCTCACCGAACTGGATGGTCCACTTCGTCGGCAGCGGAATCGTCCCCAGCGGCCCCAGCCAGGGGAAGGTGGGCGTGACCGGGAAGTACGGCAGACCCAGCACGCGCGCCAGGACCCGCGCGTTGCCGATCATCGGGTGGATCTCCTCCGCGCCCACGATCGAGCACGGCACGATCGGCACCCCGGTGCGCAGCGCCGTCGCGACGAACCCGCCCCGGCCGAAGCGCTGGAGCTTGTACCGCTCGGCGAAGGGCTTGCCCAGGCCCTTGAACCCCTCGGGCATCACCCCGACCAGCTCACCCCGCCCGAGCAGCTCCTCGGCGTCCTCGACGCAGGCGAGGGTGTGACCGCCCTTGCGGGCCAGCCAGTTGAAGAACGGGAGCTGGAAGACGAGGTCGGCGGCGAGCAGCCGGAGGTTCCGGTCGGCCGGGTGCTGGTCGCGGATGGCGACCTGGAGCATCACCCCGTCCCAGGGCAGCGTGCCCGAGTGGTTGGAGACGATGAGCGCGCCCCCGGTGTCCGGCACGTTCTCCATGCCGCGCACCTCGACCCGGAAGTACTTCTCGAACAGCGGGCGCAGCACCGTGCCGAGCACCGCGTCCGCGAGGTGCTCGTCGTAGCCGAAGTCGTCCACCTCGTAGTCGCCGCTGAGGCGGCGCCGGACGAACGCCAGGCCGCGCGCCAGCGCCTCGTCGAGGCCCGCGGCGCCGCTCCCGGCCGACCGCCTGTCCTCGCTCCCCGCCGCGCCCGGCGGCACCGGCGGCGCTCCGGCGGCGGCCCGCCCCCGACGCCCGCTCTCACCGAACGGAATGACCTTGGCGTCAGCCACGGCGCAGCACCTCCTCGATCCGGTCCACGGCACGGGTGACGACGTCGGGCGGCAGCAGCCCGGGACCGTGCACGGCGGCGAAGTCCGCGAACGTCTCCGGCGTCGTGTAACGCAGCGGGCCGCCCATGGCCTCGCGCAGTCGCTCGGTCCGCACCACCCGGCCGTGCACCAGGGAACGGATCTGCTCGGCGGACGCGCCGCCCAGCCCCAGCGCGCCGAGCGCCGAGCCCAGCACGGGGGCCAGCGCCTTCACCACGGGCAGCGTCGGCCGCCCGATGCGCCGCGCCGCCTGGGACAGCATCAGCACGCCCTCGCCCGCCACGTTGAACGTGCCCGCGCCGAGCCCCGCCCGGCCGTCGCGCACCGCGCGGCTCAGCACGTCCAGCACGTCGTCCTCGTGCACGAACTGGAGACGCGGGTCGTAGCCGAGAACGGTGGGCAGCACCGGCAGCTTGAAGTAGGCGGCGAGCCGGGAGTCGGCCGCCGGGCCCAAGACGTGCGCGAAGCGCAGCACGGTCACCCGCACGTCGGGGCAACGGCGGGCGAAGCCGCGCAGATAGCCCTCGATCTCGGCGACGTCCTGCGCGAAGCCGCCGCCCGCCGGAGCCTTGGGCGGCGCGGCCTCGTCGGCGACGGCCGGCTCACGGACGGCCGTGCCGTAGATCTGGGTGCTGGACTTGACGACCACGCTCCGCAGACCGGGCACCTTCTGGCAGGCGCCCAGGAGCTGGAGGGTGCCCAGCACGTTCAGCTCCTTGACCGCCGCCCGGCCGCCGCCCGCCGTGGCGGGAGTGCCGTGGACGTCGAGGTGTACCACGGTGTCGACCGCGTACTCCGCCAGCACCGCGACGATCGACGGCTGCCTGATGTCGGCCCGCACGAACTCCGCGCCGCCCAGCGGATACGCCGGAGACCGCGTGTCCACGCCGATCACCCGGACCACGTCCGGGTCCCGCCGGATGTGCCGGACGAACCGCCCGCTGAGCTGCCGGGCGGCACCGGTCACGAGGACGGTCCTGCTCACGGTCCTCCCCTGCCTGCCTATGCGTCGGCCCTCCCGTCATCGTGTCGACGGGAGGGCCGGTCAGCGGCGCTCGCTCACTTCTTGTTGCGGCGCTGAACGCGGGTGCGCTTCAGCAATTTGCGGTGCTTCTTCTTCGCCATCCGCTTGCGCCGCTTCTTGATAACAGAGCCCACGACTACCCTCGCTCACTTCGCTTACTCGGTGCGGGGCGTCCGAGCCCACACGACCTACATGCGGCTCAGCCTACCGGTCACCGAGTGATACGGGTTAATCGAGGGGTGTCAAAGGCTCCGCCCGGCCGTTACGCGCTTTCCACGCCCACGAACGACTCCCGGAGGTACTCGTGGACGGCCTGCTCGGGAACCCGGAAAGACCTTCCCACCCGGATCGCCGGCAGATGACCGGCGTGCACCAGCCGGTACACGGTCATCTTGGACACTCGCATCACCGCGGCGACTTCCGCCACGGTCAGAAACTTGGCCTCGCTCAGAAGCCTCTCACCAGCAGCCATGTCACACCTGACCTTCCGCACATGTCGGACACCGGCTTCCCCTCCGGTGACTCCCTCTCGCACGTGCGCTCCTCCCCAGATTAGGTGCGGGTGATGCGAGTGGGGAAGAGGTGCTTCAACCGGCCTTTTCCTCCGAGCATGCCTTTACCGTGACGAAGAAGCCTGTTTGAGCACATAGCGTGGCAACGCGCCGCCGTCCGCTGTCCCGGCGGGAACGGTGGCGCGTACCCCTTCCGTTACCCTGCCCCGCCGCCGCCCGGCGGACACCGCTCGGGGACGCGCGTCACCGACGCCGTTACCCGGCAGGCCAGTTGACCTGCGTCGCAGTGACGTCGGCAATGGGCGGTGAAGGACGGGCGGGGGTGGTGCGGGGGCATGGCGGTTCGTCACATGCCGACGGCGCGTGCGGAGGTGAACAGAAGTGAGCCCCGGCGCGGTCACGGCGCGCGACCCGGTTCCGGGGCGCGGTGGCGTGTCGCGGCGGGGGCGGGCGCGTGGACGCGGACGTAGTGGGAATCGGGTCGTCATGTCGACAGATCGCCCCCGCATCGGGGGGATGCCGGGGCACGCCGAAGTGAACGCCGTGCCGGTGAAGGTGACGTAGGGAAAGCGGGCTGGCGACGAACGGGCGTCCGGTGGCTCCCCGAAGGTGGCGGACACCGGGCGGAATGCCTGGTGGGGTACGTGACGGGGTGTCCGGCCGGAGGCGCGCGGTCCGGTTGGGAGGAGACGATAGCGCCTCGGCCCGGGCGGTCGTGACGGGGGTGGGGGTCAGGGCAGGAGTCCGTGCGACGGGTAGACGGCGCGGCGGGTGGCGAGGATGGCTTGGTCGACGGTGTCGGAGGGGTCGTAGCCGTTGTGCCAGTCGTGCCACCCCGGCCGGCGGCCGTCCGTCATCCGCTGCGGGGCCAGTTGGCGCGTCAGGGCGTAGACGGTGCGTCGCCATTCGTCGGGGACGGGTGTCTCGGGCGCGATGGGCGCGTGGGCGGCGATGGCGACGAGGTGGGTCCAGATGCGGGGGACGACCTCCACGACGGCGTATCCGCCGCCGCCGAGGGAGAGCCAGCGGCCGTCGGCGTAGTCGTGGGCCCAGGTGTGACACGCCTCGGCGGCCAGGCGCTGGGCGTCGAGGCTGAGCGTGAGGTGGGCCAGCGGGTCCTCGAAGTGGGTGTCGGCGCCGTGCTGGGTCACGAGGACCTGGGGGCGGAACTCGGCGAGCAGCTCGGGCACGACGGAGTGCAGGGCGCGCAGCCACGCGCTGTCGGATGTGCCGGGGGGCAGCGCGACGTTGACGGCGCTGCCGACGGCGGCCGGGCCACCGGTCTCCTCGGGCCTGCCGGTGCCGGGGAAGAGCATGCGGGGGTGTTCGTGGAGGGAGATGGTGAGGACGCGTGGGTCGTCCCAGAACGCGGTCTGCACGCCGTCGCCGTGGTGGACGTCGGTGTCGACGTAGGCGACGCGTTCCGCGCCCAGTTCGAGCAGGCGGGCGATGGCGACGGCGGCGTCGTTGTAGACGCAGAAGCCGGAGGCGGCGCCGGGCATGGCGTGGTGGAGGCCGCCGGCGAAGTTCACGGCGTGGTGGATGTCACCGTGCCAGATGTCCTCGGCCGCGCTGACGGACTGGCCCGTGATGAGCGCGGACGCCTCGTGCATGCCCGCGAACGCCGGGGTGTCCTCGGTCCCGAGGCCGCGCCGTTCGTCGGCCTCGGCGGGGTGACGGGAGGCGTGGCGCACGGCGTTGACGTAGTCGGCCTGGTGCACGAGCCCGAGCGTCGATTCCCCGGCCGGCCGGGCGGCGACGACACCGATGCGCTTGTCGAGACCGAACGCCTCGACGAGCCGCATGGTCAGCGTCAACCGGATCGGGTCCATCGGATGGGCGGGACCGAAGTTGTACCGGGCGACGTTCTCGTCCCACATCAGCCGTGCTTCAACGCTCATGCGGAACACGGTAGCGGAAACACGAACGGGCTCCGCCAGGAGGTATTAACTCCCGGCAGAGCCCGCTTACTTCAAATAATTGTCCGGCGGTGTCCTACTCTCCCACACGGTCCCCCATGCAGTACCATCGGCGCTGGAGGGCTTAGCTTCCGGGTTCGGAATGTAACCGGGCGTTTCCCCTCCGCCATGACCACCGGAACA
>NZ_LN929782.1 GCF_001493375.1 Streptomyces specialis | reverse complement strand
TTGCTTTTCACTTATCCCTGTCCCACCACTCCTCCTCCTCTCCTCTGTCTCGTCAGCGTCAGCTGTGTGTAAGAGACCGCCCCCGTACGCCCCGGTCGGCCGGCTGGGTCCAGACGGCCGTCCAGCCGCTGCTGCACGCGGTGACCGGGCTGCGCTGGGTGGTCGCGATCGCCCTGGCCGGGAACCTGCTGGCGATGTGGGGGTTCGCCTACGAGCTGCCGACGCTGTCGTGGTGGGTGGTGGCCCCGGCGTCCCTGGCGCTGTTCACGCTGCCGGGCCGGGTGGTCCTGGCCGGGGCGGGCGCGCGGCTGCTGTGCGCGGGACTGCGGCCGGGCGCGTACCGGCGCGGCGGCGGCCCGCACCTGCGGCTGTGGGCGGCGGAGCGGTACGTCAAGGCCGTCAACGTCCGCCCGGCGACCGGCACCCCGTTCGCCGCCTGGTACGCGCGGCTCCTGGGCTGCCGCGTCGGCCGGCGCGTCCATCTGCACGCGCTGCCGCCGGTCACCGGGCTGGCGACGTTCGGCGACGGCTGCGCGGTCGAGCCGGACGCCGACGTCGCCGGGTGGTGGCTGGACGGCGACGTCCTGCGCGTCGGCGCGGTGCGGATCGGCCCCGCCTCCCGCGTCGGCGAGCGGGCCACCCTGCTGCCCGGCGCCAGGATCGGCGCCGACGCCGAGGTGCTGCCCGGCAGTTGCGTGGCCGGTCCGGTACCGGACGGGGAGTGCTGGGGCGGATCCCCCGCCGTCCGGCGGCAGCCCGAGACCTGGCCGGTCGAACGGTCCCCCCGGCGCGGCTCGACCCTCCTGTGGGCGCTGGCCCGGCTGCTGACGCCCGCGCTGCGCGCGATGCTGCTGTGGCTGGCCGTGGTGCCGGTCGTGGTGCTGGTGCTGACCGCGACCTCCGACGGCCTGGCGTCCCGGCTGCTGGTCTACACCCCGGCCGTGGTGGTGCTGGGCATGGCCTGCCACGCGGCGCTGCTGGTGGTCGCCGTCCGGCTGCTCGGGCTCGCGCTGCGGCCGGGCACCCATCCGGTGGACAGCCTGACCGGCTGGGCCGCCTGGCTGACGCACGACCTCGCCGACATGGCGCGCAGGACGCTGTTCCCGCTGTACGCCAGCCTGTTCACGCCCGTGTGGCTGCGGCTGCTGGGGGCCCGGGTCGGCCGTTCCGTCGAGTTGTCGACCGTGGTGGCCCTGCCCCGGATGCTCCGGGTCGCCGACGGGGCGTTCCTCGCCGATCAGGTGGTGGCCGCGCCCTACGAGATGCGCGGCGGGTGGCTGCGGATCGGCCGGGCGCGCGTCGGCGAGCGGGCGTTCGTCGGCAACTCGGGCCTGGTCGGGCCCGAACGGGCGGTGGGCGACGGCGCGTTGATCGGCGTGCTGTCCGACACCCCGCCCGAGGTGCCCGCCGGCTCGTCCCGGCTGGGCAATCCGCCGATGAGGCTGCGGCGCCTGCCCGAACCGGGCGATCCCGCCCGCACGTTCGCGCCCGCCCGGTCGCTGCGCGCGGCGCGCGCCGGGGTGGAGCTGTGCCGGGTCGTGCCGCTGCTGATCGCCGGGGCCCTGCGGGTGGCCGTGACCTACGCGCTGCTGTACGCCTGGTACAGCGGCGGCGCGTGGCTGGCGGTGCTGCTGTGCGGGCCGGTGCTGTGCGCGGCGGGAGTCGTCGCGGCGGCGGTGGCGACGGCGGCGAAGTGGGTGCTGATGGGCCGGTTCCGGCCGGGCCGCCACCCGCTGTGGAGCGCGTTCGTGTGGCGCAACGAGCTGTACGACTCGTTCGTCGAGGTGCTGGCCGTGCCGTGGCTGCTGCAACCCGCGACCGGCTCCCCGGTGTTGTCGTGGTGGCTGCGGTCCGTGGGCGCGCGGCTGGGGCGCGGCGTGTGGTGCGAGACGCACTGGCTGCCGGAGCCCGACCTGATCACCGTGGCGGCCGGAGCGAGCGTGAACCGGGGCTGCGTGCTCCAGACGCACCTGTTCCACGACCGGGTCATGCGGCTGGAGCCGGTGCGGCTGGACACCGGCGCGGTGCTCGGCCCGCACAGCATCGCGCTGCCCGGCAGCCGGATCGGCGCGTCCTCGACGGTGGGCGCCGCCTCGCTGGTGATGGCGGCCGAACGGGTCCCGGCCGGTGGCCGCTGGCAGGGCAACCCGATCCGTCCCGCGTCACGCTGACGCCGACGCGGGCCGGTGGGGCGTCAGTCGGTCGCGGCCGGGACGGAGACCGCCATGGTCATCTCCACCGGCTCGGCGCCGTCGTTGCGGTAGCCGTGCGGCACGTGCGTGGCGAAGGAGGCCGACGTCCCGGCGGGCACCAGGTGGTCGGACCCGTCCACGGTGAGGGTGAGGACCCCCGCGCGGATGTGGACCAGCTCCGCGGTGCCCGCCGGGTGCGGGTCGGAGACGTGGCCCTCGCCCGGCATCAGCCGCCAGTGCCACAGCTCCAGCGGGCCCGGCGCCTCGGTCCCGGCCAGGAGCGTGCTGTGGCTGCCGGCCTCGGTGGACCAGAGCCGGACGGCCTGCTCGGCGGGGACGAGCCGGACGACGGGGGTCCGCTCGTAGTCGAGGAGGGTGGTGATGGAGACGCCGAGGGCGTCACCGACCTTCACGACCGTGCCCACGCTCGGGTTGGTCCTGGCCTGTTCGATCTGGATGAGCATCCCCCGGCTGATCCCGGCGCGGGCCGCGAGGGCGTCCAGGGTCAGGCCGCGCTCGGTGCGCAGCCGCCGCAGGTTGCGGGCGAGCGACTGGGTGAGCTGGTCGAGGTCGGTCACAAGCGCCTTCCCACGCACACAAACGGGCAGCGTTCATTATTTTGTATGCTGGCGTCCATCCCGATGAACTACACTCGGCTGGACACCCACGTTCACGCCACTGTACTGCGAGGAGTCACGATGGTTGCCCTGGCCCTGGCCACCAGCCTGCTCTGGGGCTTGGCCGACTTCGGCGGCGGGCTGCTGACCAGGCGCATCCCGGCCCTGACCGTCGTCGTGGTCTCGCAGGCGCTGGCCGCCGTCGTCCTGGGCGCCGTCGTCCTGGCCACCGGCGCGTGGAGTGCGGCGGACGAACGGCTCTGGTTCGCGGTGGCGGCCGGACTCATCGGCCCGCTGGCGATGCTCTTCTTCTACCGGGCGCTCGCCCTCGGCCCGATGGGCGTGGTCTCGCCGATGGTCGCCACGGCGGTCGCGGTGCCGGTCGGCGTGGCGCTGCTGATGGGCGAGCGCCCGGGGCCGGTGCAGTACGCGGGCATCGGGATCGCGTTCACCGGCGTGGTGCTGGCCGGTGGCGCGCGGCGGGGCGGCGGCGCGGTGCAGCGGCGCACCCTGGTCTACACGCTGGTCGCCGCGTTCGGCTTCGGCGCGGTGCTCGCGCTGATCGCCGAGGCGGCCACGACCGTCACCGGGCTGTTCCTCGCGCTGTTCACGCAGCGCCTGTGCAACGTGCTGACCGGCGGCGCCGCCCTGGTGGCCTTCGCCCGGCGCGGCGCCCCGCTGCTGCCGGACGGCGGCCGGGCGGCCGTGACCCGGGCGCTGCCCTCCCTGACCTTCGTCGGCCTGGCCGACGTGGCGGCCAACGCCACCTACGCGCTGGCCGCCCGGATGGGCCCGGTGACCGTCGCCGCCGTCCTCGCCTCGCTCTACCCGGTCGTCACGGCACTGGCCGCGCGCGGTGTGCTCCGCGAACGCCTGCGGGCCACCCAGGCGGTCGGCGCGGGCCTGGCGATGGCCGGCACGCTGCTCCTCGCCTCGGGCTGAGCGCGCCCCGCCGGCCGCGCTGGGCCCGCCGGGGGACAGTTCGCCCCGGATGGCCGGAGAAAGCCCGACTCGGCTGGTTTCGGGCGGGCGCACCGGGTAGGCGTGGTGCCTGGGCCATCCGCGACGCCAGGAGGAAGTCAGGGCCATGACCGACGTTTCGAGCAAGGGACCCGCGCCCGGCGACGACCGCAAGCCGCTGACCAACCGGCAGGGCCATCCCGTCTTCGACAACCAGAACCAGCGCACGGTCGGCGCCCGCGGCCCCGCCACGCTGGAGAACTACCAGTTCCTGGAGAAGATCAGCCACTTCGACCGCGAACGCGTCCCCGAGCGGGTCGTCCACGCCCGCGGCGTCACCGCCTACGGGTACTTCGAGGCGTACGGTGCCTGGGGCGACGAGCCGATCGGCCGATACACCCGCGCCAAGCTGTTCCAGGAGCGCGGCAAGCGCACCGACGTCGCGGTGCGCTTCTCCACCGTCATCGGCGGCCGGGACTCCTCCGAGGCCGCCCGCGACCCGCGCGGCTTCGCCGTGAAGTTCTACACCGAGGACGGCAACTGGGACCTCGTCGGCAACAACCTCGGGGTCTTCTTCATCCGCGACGCCATCAAGTTCCCCGACGTCATCCACGCCCTCAAGCCCGACCCCGTCTCCCACGAGCAGAAGCCCGCCCGGATCTTCGACTTCATGTCGCAGACCCCCGAGAGCATGCACATGCTCGTCAACCTCTTCAGCCCGCGCGGCATCCCGGCCGACTACCGCCACATGCAGGGCTTCGGCGTCAACACCTACAAGTGGGCCAACGCCGACGGCAGGACCGTGCTGGTCAAGTACCACTGGATGCCCAAGCAGGGCGTCCGCTCGATGACCGAGGAGGACGCCGCCAACGTCCAGGCCGGCGAGCTGGGCCACGCCACCAAGGACCTGTACGACGCGATCCGCCGCGGCGACCACCCCGAGTGGGAGCTGCTGGTGCAGATCATGGACGACCACGACCACCCCGAGCTGGACTTCGACCCGCTGGACGACACCAAGGTCTGGCCCGAGCAGGAGTTCCCGCCCCGCCCGGTCGGCCGCATGGTGCTGGACCGCACCGTGGACAACTACTTCGCCGAGAACGAGCAGATCGCGTTCGGCACCGGCGTCCTGGTCGACGGCCTGGACTTCTCCGACGACAAGATGCTGGTCGGCCGCACCTTCTCCTACAGCGACACCCAGCGCTACCGTGTCGGCCCCAACTACCTCCAGCTCCCGGTGAACCAGGCCAAGAACGCCGAGGTCCGCACCAACCAGCGCGACGGCCTGATGACGTACGCCGTGGACGAGGGGGGCGAGAACCCCGAGGTCAACTACGAGCCGTCGATCACCGGCGGACTGCGCGAGGCCCAGTACCCCACCACCGACGACCAGGGCCCCGAGATCCGCGGCCGGCTCACCCGCAAGCGCATCCCCCGCACCAACGACTACCTCCAGGCCGGCCAGCGCTACCTCCTGATGGAGGAGTGGGAACGCGACGACCTGGTGAAGAACTTCACCGCCCTGATCTCCCAGTGCGACCGGCGCGTGCAGGAGCGCATGGTCTGGCACTTCCTGCTCGTGGAGAACGACCTCGGCCTGCGCGTCGGCGCCGGGCTCGGCATCGGCCCGGAGGACGTCGCCCACCTGGAGCCGCTGGCCTCCCAGGACCTCACCGACGAGGACCGGCGGCGCCTGGGGAACCTCGGCAAGAACCCGCCGCGCGACGTCACCGGCCTGACCATGACGCACTGCGTCCCCGACGCGCGTCACGTGGTGACCCGGTAGGGCGCGAACCGGGCGGAGGCCGTCAGTCGTTGGGCCGCAGCGTCCACACGACGGTCATCTCGCCGGTCACCGCGCCGTCCTCGCGCCGGATCGCGACGTCGATGCCGAACTCCGGGCGCCCGCCCGCGTCCAGTTCGGCGATGACGTCCGCGGCCGGCCGGCCGAGGGTCGCGGTGGCGGTGACCGGCCCCTTCGCCAGCTTCCTGAAGTGGATCTCGGCGGTCACGGGCAGCGGCACGGCCCGCGAGAAGTGCTCTCCGAAGGCGGCCAGCACGACCGCGCCGCTGGCCGACTCGGCCAGCGTGAACATCGCGCCGGCGTGCGGGCCGCCGACGTGGTTGTGGTACTCGGGCTGGTCGGGGAGACGCAGGACGGCGCGGTCGGCGCCGGTCTCCAGATACTCCAGGTGCAGCGTGCGGACCATGGGCACGGTGGCGGTCAGCAGGTCGGCCACGGTTGTCTTGCGATCGGTCATGGCCACACGTTACCAGCGGGTAATCAACGCGTGGAGAGCCCCGACGTAGCAGGTCGGTAGCGATTCCGGGGGCGGGCGTGCCCTCCGGCCGGGCACGCCCTGGCTCTTATAAACATCTGACGCCGCCTACCAAAGCCTTCCAAGCGGACACGGGGGGCGCCCGACTATTAAAAAAAAAAAAAACGTAGTGAATGTGAGTGCATCACACAGACCTGATTCGGATGTTGAGATGCTCTCAACTATAACTCCAACCCAATAGAGAGATCATG
>NZ_LN929781.1 GCF_001493375.1 Streptomyces specialis | reverse complement strand
ATGGAAGCGAAGCGAGGGGTATGTAGATAAGGTATAGATGCACCCTGCAGCAACAGAATGAGAACGAGCCTCTTCGGCGGCAGGGGCAGAAGTGTATAAGAGGCAGGTTACGACTGACCGACGTCGGTCGCCGCTACGGGGACCGCGAGGTGCTGCGGTCGGTCACGCTGGACCTGGCGCCCGGGGAGATCATCGCGCTGAGAGGCGACAACGGTTCCGGCAAGTCCACCCTGCTGCGCGTCGCCTGCGGCAGGGAACGCCCGACCAGCGGCACCGTGCTGTTCGACGGCGCGCCGCTCGACGAGGACGCCCCTGCCGCCCGCGCCCGCATCGCGACGGTGCTGGACACCGGGGCGCACTATCCGGACCTGACGGTGCGCGAACACCTCATGCTGGTGGCGCTGTCCCACGGCCTCGGCCCGGACGCCGCCGGCGTCGTCGGGGAGGTGCTGGAGGAGCACCACCTCGCCGGGCACGCCGACGTCCTGCCGTCCGCGCTGTCGTCCGGGCAGCTCCAGGCGCTGGCCCTGTCCGCGGCGTTCGCACGCCCCCATGACCTGCTGATCCTGGACGAACCCGAGCAGCGGCTCGACCGCCGCGCCCGGGGCGAACTGGCGGACCGGCTGGCCGCGCACCGGGACCGGGGCGCCGCCGTGCTGCTGGCCACGCACCACGACGCGCTGAGCGCGGTCGCCGACACCGTGTTCACCGTCGACGCGGGAACGCTGACCCGTACGGACGCCGGGCACGTGACGGACGGATGAGGCGATGACCGCCGAGACCCTGGCCTACCTGCGCGCGATCCGCCGCGACTTCCGCGCCCGCAAGCGCGGCAACATGGCGCTGACGCTCTACGGCGTGGCGCTGGTGGGCGGCTGCTGGGGCGTCCCGCTGCTGGTCATGGCCGCCGAGCGGGGACACGCCCAGGGGCCGTCCGAGGCGTGGCAGGCGCGGCTCCTGGCGAGCCTGCCGGTCACCGTTCCGGCCCTGGCGGTGCTCGTGACGGTGCTCATGGCGCGCGGCGCCGTGTGGCGCGGGCCGGTGCTCGTGGACATGCCCACCGTGACATGGCTGCTGCCCACGCCGCTGTCGCGCGGCGCGCTCCTGCTGCCCCGGCTCGCCTCCGCCGCGCTGCTGGCCGGGCTGGTCGGGGCGGGCGTGGGCGGTGTGGCCGGGTTCCTGCTGTCCGCGCCGCACGCCCGGCCCTGGCCGTTGGCCGCGGCGGCGGGCGCCTGGGCCGGGGCGACGACCGCGCTCACCGGCACCGCCGCCGGCGCTCTCGTCGAGCGTCACGACCGCCTGATGGCCCGCCACGGCACCCGGATCTTCGGCGCCGCCTGGGCGGCCGTGACGCTGATGGCCGTGGGCGCCGCGACAGCGACCGCGCAGGGACCGCCCGCCTGGCTCGCCCACCTGTACCTGTGGTCGGGACCGTGGGGCTGGTCGGCCCAGCCCCTGATCACCGCCCTGGAGACCGGCACCTCCCCGGCGGCGCCCCGGTGGTGGGCAGCGACCCCGCTCGCGGCCGCATCGACGACGGCCGCGCTGCTGTTCGCCCGCCGGGCGACCCCGCGCATCTCCCGGGCCGCGCTGCGCCTGCGGGCGACGACGGCGGTCCGGGTCGGCGCCTCACTGCTCACCCTGGACCTGCGGCAGGCCAGGGAGGGCATCCCCGCCCTGCGCGACCGCGGCTCGCGTCCCCCCCGGCGGCTTCCCCCGCCGCGCCACCCATGGCTCGTCGTCCCGTGGCGCGACGCCACGGGACTGCTGCGCGCGCCCGGACGCCTGGCCTGGGCCGCCGTGTGGAGCGGCACGGCGGTGGCGCTGACCGCCGCGGCACCGGCTCTCCAGGGCACCGGCCGGTTCTCCGCCGTGGCCGGCGGACTGGTCGCCGTGTACCTCGCGGCGGCCCACCTCGCCGAACCGGCGCGGGCCGAGAGCGACGCCATCCGCCGCCCGGCCAACCTGCGCTGCCCGCCCGGCTCCCTGGCCCTGCGGCACGCCCTCGTCCCGGCCGCCCTGCTGCTGACGGCCCTGGGCGCGGGCGCGGCGGTGTGCCTGCTGAACGGCCGGGGCGGACCCGGAACCGCGGTCCTGGTCGCGTCCGTTCCCGCGTTCGTCGCGGCGGCGCTGGTCAGCGCCTACCGGGGGACCGTGCCGCTGACCCTTCTCGTCGGGTCCGACAGCCCCGTGGGCAACACCGCGCCCGTCCAGACGGCGCTGTGGTACCTGCGCGGCCCGCTCGCCGCCCTGGCGCTGACGGCGCCGGTCGCCGAGGGCGCGGCGGACGGCGGCACGTACGGGGCCGGGCACCTGGTGTGGCAGATCCTCCTCGGCGCCGCCGGACTGTGGTGGGTCCACCGCCGGGCGACCGCTGCGCACCGCGGCTGAGCCCCGGGCCGGACCGCCTCACCACCCACGGCGTGCGGCGCCCCGCGCGCCCGCGCCGTCGGTGCGGATCCACGCCGCCGCGCATCCGTGCGCCCGTTTCCCGGGGGCGGCGTTTCGGCATCACCGGGAGGCGACGGAAAGGACATGCCCATGCCATATCGGCCATCCGCTCGACGACGTCTCCCGCTGTGCCTGACCGCGATCGCCGCCGGGGCGCTCATACCGCTGGCCGGACCGGCGGCGTCGGCGCGGGAAGTGATCACCTGTCAGATCAACGGCGCGGACGGGTACACCGGGACACCGGGGGACGACACGATCCGTTGCCAGGGCCTGCCTCCGGGCGTAGTCCTGGACGCGGGCGCGGGCGACGACACCATCAGCGTGGACGGGATCGTGGACGGCGGCCAGGTCCGGGGCGGCGACGGCCGGGACACGATCACCGTCGAGGAGCCGGGTGTGCTGGGCGCGACCGGCGTGCTCGACGGCCAGGACGGCGACGACTCGTTCGTCGTCCACGGCGCCGTGCACGGCGCCGTCCGGGGCGGCGACGGCGAGGACAGCGCCTCCGTCCGGCTGGGCGCCCAGCTCGGGCCCACCGGCGTCATCAGCGGTGGCGACGACCACGACTACCTCGACGCCGTCGAGGGCCTGCCGCTCGCCGGCCGCGTGATGGGCGACGAGGGGTACGACGAGATCTACCTCTTCGGCGGCCTGCTGTGGAGCGGGCTGGCCCACGGCGGCGACGGCCCCGACATCATCTTCGTCGTCTACGGCGGCAACGAGGGCCGGGTCCTCGGCGGCGACGGCGACGACTGGATCGAGCTGACCAGCAACGACGGC
This sequence comes from Streptomyces specialis, assembly GCF_001493375.1. Lineage (GTDB taxonomy): Bacteria > Actinomycetota > Actinomycetes > Streptomycetales > Streptomycetaceae > Streptomyces > Streptomyces specialis. The sequence continues at coordinate 3,015 of NZ_LN929781.1, read as the reverse complement.
GTCCTCGACGGCGGCTCCGGCTTCGACGAATGCTTCACCCTCCACGGCACCCCACCCGTCAACTGCGAGGCCGAACCGGCCCCGTGAACGCCGCGCTACCCGGCGGTTCCGGCGGCCCGGCCCGGCGCGTGGTGATCGGCGGGACCCGGCGGGGGCAGGGTCGCGGTGACGGTCAGGCCCCCGCCGGGGCGCGGGCGGGCGGTGACGTCGCCGTCGTGGGCCCGCGCCACCGCCCGGACGATGGACAGGCCGAGCCCCGCGCCCTTGGCGGTGATCAGGCGCTCGGCGCCCAGGCGGCGGAACGGCTGGAACAGGTCGGGGATGTCGTAGGGCGCGACGGCCGGGCCGGTGTTGGTCACCTCGATCACGGCGTGGCCGTCGTCCGGGCGGGTGCGGGTCACGACCCGGACCCAGCCGCCGGGGGAGCCGGTGTTGTGCCGGATGCCGTTCTCCACGAGGTTGTGCACCAGGCGCTCCAGCAGCAGCGCGTCCCCGGTGGTGAGCGCCTCGCCCAGGTCCTCGTGGCGCAGCGTGACGCCGTGGCGGCCGGCGTCGGCGGCGGCCTGCGCCAGGACGTGTTCGGCGAGGTCGGCCAGGTCGACGGGGAACCGCTCGGGGATCTCGTTCTCCGAACCGGCCAGCAGCAGCAGGCCGTTGATCAGCCGCTCGTGCCGGGCGTTGATCTCCAGGAGCTGTTCGCCCAGTTGCCGGACGTCCTCGGAGGCGGCGGCCCGGTGCATGGCCAGCTCCACCAGGGCCCGGCTGACGGTCAGCGGCGTGCGCAGCTCGTGCGACGCGTTCGCGACGAAGCGCCGCTGACTGCCGAACGAGCGGTCCAGGCGTTCGACCATGGTGTCGAAGGCGTCCGCCAGGTCCTTCACCTCGTCGTCCGGTCCCGGCAGCGAGATGCGCTGGTACAGCCCCCGGTCGGCGGCCGGGGCGGCGGCGATGCGGCGGGCCGTCTCCGTGACCTGACGCAGCGGCGCCAGGACGCGCCCGGCCACCAGCCATCCGAAGCCGGCGGCGATGGCGCCGACGACCAGCCGCGCGATGCCGCCCTGGCCGAGGAACGACGTGGCCGCCGCGTCACGGACCGCCTCCTCGCTCCGCACCAGCGTGGCCGCCTCCGACAGATCCGGGTCCGGCGAGTCCGGGTCCGGTGGGGGAGGAACCCCGCCCTCCCCGCCGCCCTCCCCGTCCGGGTCGGCGCCGGTGGCGGCGGAACTCGTGGTGCTCCCGGCCGTGGGGCCCCCGATCTCCTGCGTGAACAGGGCGTACGTCAGGCCGAGCAGCAGGACACCGGCGGCCAGGAACATGCCGCCGTTGATCAGCGCCAGCCGCGCACGCAGCGACACACGGCGCCGGGACGGACGGGAACGGCGGGACCGGCGGAAACGGCCGGCCGGGAAACGGCTCACGGGATCCGGTACCCCACCCCCGTGACGGTCTCCACCACCGGCGGATCGCCCAGCTTGCGGCGGAGCTTGAGAACGGCCAGCCGGACCGCCCCGGTGAACGGATCCGCGTGCTCGTCCCACACCTTCTCCAGCAGCCGCTCGGTGGACACCACGGCGCCGTCCGCCCGCAGCAGCTCCGCGAGCACGGCGAACTCCTTCTTCGACAGCGGAACATACCGGGTGCCGCGGAACACCTCCCGGCCGGACTGGTCCAGCGTGATGCCCGCCCGGCGCAGCACCGGCGGCGCGGCCGGACGGCAGCGGCGGCCCAGCGCCACCACCCGCGCGGCCAGCTCGGGGAACGCGAACGGCTTGGTCAGGTAGTCGTCCGCGCCCAGGCCCAGACCCGCCACCCGGTCCGTCACCTCCGCCGCCGCCGTCAGCATCAGCACCCGCGTCGTCGCGCCCGAGGCGACCACCGCGCGGCACACGTCGTCACCGTGCACGACCGGGATGTCGCGGTCCAGGACGACCACGTCGTAGTCGTTGACGCCGATCCGCTCCTGCGCCGCCGCGCCGTCGTGCGCCACGTCCACGGCGTGCGCCTCGCCGCGCAGCCACGTCGCTATCGCCCCGGCCAGGCGCGGCTCGTCCTCCACCACCAGCACTCGCATGCGGGTCATGGTGACGGACGCCGTGTTTCGTTCCCGTCAGCACCGGCCCCCGGCCGGGTGGAAACAGCGGGGAAACGCGCCGTCCGGTTCCGTCGCGGTCCGGGCGGTGGGCGTGTCCCGCCGGCCGCGCGATCCGCGCCGAAGACCGTGAGGAGACCACACGATGCGCGTGACGACGGTCCGGGCGGTGCTGACCGCACTGCCGGTGACGCTGGTGCTGGTCCTGCTCGGCTGCGGCTCCCACGACGGCGGCCCGGACGGCCCGGACGGCGGGAACGGCGGGAACGGGGACGCGGCGGACCTCGATCCGGGCGATCCGGTGCTGGGGTTCGCGCGCTGCCTGCGCGACAACGGCCTGGACGTGCCCGACCCGGACCCGGGAGAAGGCATGAACCTGGACACGGACGACGAGGACCCGGCCGTGGTGGACGCCGCGATGGAGGCGTGCCGCCACCTCGACCCGGCGCTCCAGGAGGACCGGACGCTGCCGCCCGACAAGAAGGAAGCCGTGGAGCGGTACGCGCGGTGCATGCGCGACGAGGGCGTCGAGAGCTTTCCCGACCCGCTGCCCAACGGCGGCATCGCGTTCGACGACCCGTCGATCGCCGAGGACCCCGACTACGAACAGGCCGACGAGATCTGCCAGGCGGAGCTGCCGCCCGGCGGCGAGGGCGGCGCGTCGAACCAGCGAGAAGGGTGATCCGGCGATGCCGCGACCACCCTTTCGGGAGCACGAGGACGCCCCGGCGGCGTCATCGGGACTCTCGCCGTTCACCATCCGGTGATCCGCGCCGCCCGCCTCTCCCCGAGGGAGGTACTGGCCGCGCGATGACCGGCCCGCGCCCGTCGCGAGCCGGTGATCACCCCCGGGGGTGGGGGGTGGCCGCCGGCTCCCACGGCACCAGCCGTGCGAGCCGGCGGCCACGGACTTCCGCGACATCACT
>NZ_LN929780.1 GCF_001493375.1 Streptomyces specialis | reverse complement strand
AGGAGAGGGAAGGATCGTTCAACGTAAACGGGCCGATGATTGTGTCATATGTGATAAATGGGTAAAGGGGCGCCCATAGGGAGCCCACCTATCTGCTGCGTCGGCAGCGTCGGAGGCTGACGAGCGAGCCGCCGTGGTCGGGCGGCTCGCTCGTCAGCCGCACGCTCCTGATCGTCGCCCCCGCCGTGCTCGCCGCCGCGGCGCTGCGCCCCCGTTCCCGTCCCGGTTCCCGCTCTCGGGCCCGCTAGGAGGTTCCGGTGTCCGAATGGCTCGTGCTGACCCTCGCCATCCTGGCGACCTGCGCGATCGTGCTGCTCGCCGCCGTCGTACGGCAGCGCCGTGTCGGCGAGGAGGACGACCCCTCCGAGACGCCCGACGTCATCGAGTACATGACGATGATGATCGGTGTGGTGTACGCCATCGTCCTCGGTCTGGCGATCGCGGGCGTCTGGGAGGCGCGCGGCGAGGCCGACGAGTGGGTGCGGATGGAGGCCCAGGCGCTGCACGAGATGGACGTGCGGGCCGAGGTTTTCCCGGCTGAGACGCGCGACCTCATCCAGGCCGACATCGCCGCGTACGTCGGGTACGCCGTGGACGAGGAGTGGTCCCACATGGTGGACCACGGCGAACTGACGGAACGCGGCGACGAGTTGCTCACCCAGTTGCGGACCACCGTCATGGCGCCCGAGCCGGGTACGGTCCGCGAGGTCCAGGCGTACCAGGGCCTGGTGGATCAGGTCGCCCTGGTGGACGAGGCCCGCTCCGGGCGTGGCGACAGCGCGCAGTCCACCATGCCGGGCGTGGTGTGGGTCGGGCTGATCGCGGGCGCGGCGGTGACGCTCGGCATGGTGTTCGCGCTCCAGATCCAGCGGTCGCGGCGGGAACTGGTCCTGGCGGGGCTCTTCAGCGCGCTGATCACGTTCCTGCTGTTCCTGATCTGGTACTTCGACGACCCGTTCGCCCACGGCCTCGGCGATTCAACCGAGGCGTACATGTCATTCTTCCCACAGTTCGCCGACGGCGGCTGAGCCTCCGGCGCGGGCCGCCCACGCTCTAGCATGAGGCAGATGAGCCCACTGTTCCCGGCCCTGGACAGCGCCTCGTCCAAGACCGCGCTGCGTTTCGGCGACCGGATATTCAGCTACGCCGGTCTGCGCGGCACGGCCGGTGTCCTGGCGCGGCGGCTCGCCGGCCACCGGCGGGTCGCGGTCTGGGCCCTGCCGGAGCCCGAGACGGCCGTCGCGGGGGTGGCCGCGCTGCTCGCCGGAGTGCCCGCCGTGCCGGTGAACCCGAAGATCGGGGAGCGGGAGCTGGCGCACATCGTCGCCGACAGCGCGCCCACGCTGGTGCTGGCGCCGCGCGGAGCGGAGCTGCCCGGCGCGCTCGCCGCGCTGGAACGGCTCGACGTCGACGCCGCCCCGCCCGCCGGCCAGACGGACGGCACGGACCGTGCGGACCGTGCGGACGCCGACGAGGAACGCGCGGCGCTCGTCGTCTACACCTCGGGCACCACCGGCCCGCCGAAGGGCGTGGTCCTCTCCCGCCGGGCCATCGCCCGCACGCTGGACGCGCTGGCCGACGCCTGGCAGTGGACGGCGGACGACGTGGTGGTCCACGCGCTGCCGCTGTTCCACGTGCACGGCCTGGTGCTGGGGGTGCTGGGCCCGCTGCGGCGCGGCGGCACCGCGCACCACCTGGGACGTTTCTCGCCGGATGGCGTGGCCTGGGCACTGGCCGGGGGCGGCACGATGCTGTTCGGCGTCCCGACGATGTACCACCGGCTGGCCGAGGCCGCCGGTGCCGACGCGCGCCTCGCGGCGGCGCCCGCCGGCGCCCGGCTGCCGGTCTCCGGCCCCGCGCCGCTGCCGCTGCCCGACCACGAGCGGATCCTCGCCGCGACGGGCCGCCGGGTGATCGAGCGGTACGGCATGACCGAGACCCTGATGAACACCAGCGTGCGCGCCGACATGCCGCCCTCGACGGGCACGGTCGGGGTCGCCCTGCCGGGCGTGGAGGTCCGGCTGGTCGACGACGCCGGACAGCCGCTGACCGCCGACGACGGCGAGACGGTGGGCGAGATCCAGGTCCGCGGCCCGAACCTGTTCACCGAGTACCTCAACCGCCCCGAAGCCACCGCCGAGGCGTTCGACGGCGACTGGTTCCGCACCGGCGACATGGCGACGCGCGACGCGGCGGGCCGCTACCGGATCGTGGGCCGCAAGTCGACCGACCTGATCAAGAGCGGCGGCTACAAGATCGGCGCCGGCGAGATCGAGAACGCGCTCCTCGCCCACCCCGGCGTCGCCGGGGCCGCCGTGACCGCCGCGCCCGACCCCGATCTGGGCGAGCGGATCATCGCCTGGATCGTGCCGCGCGAAGCCGCCAGCCCGCCGTCCGCGCAGGAGCTGACCGACCACGTCGCGGGCCAGCTCGCCGCGCACAAGCGCCCGCGCGAGGTCCGCTTTCTCGCCGCGCTCCCCCGCAACGACATGGGCAAGATCCTCAAAAGGGAGCTGGTGTGACGGCCGCCGCCGCGCCCGGCCCGCCGCGCTCGGCGCGGGACCTGATCGCCTGGGTGGCGGGTGAGTTCACCGAGCTGCCCCACCGTGACGCGGACGCCGCCACGGACGGCCCGATCGGCTGGGCCGGGTACGCCGACAGCAGGGCCAGGGCCAGGAAACGGACGGGCGAGTCGGAGTCGGTCGTCTGCGGCATCGGCGAGGTCGGCGGCACCGAGGCGGTGCTGATCGCGTTCGAGTTCGGCTTCCTCGGCGGCTCGATCGGGCGGGACACCGGGGAACGCGGCGAGAACGCGTTCATCACCGCGCGGGACCTGTCCCTCCCGGTCGTGTCGCTGATCGCCAGCGGCGGCAGCCGGATGCAGGAGGGCATGCACGCCCTGACGCAACTCCAGCGCATCGCCCGCCAGATGGTGCGGCTGCGGGCGGCCGGGCTGCCGCATGTGGCGGTGCTGGCCGGGCCGGTGACCGGCGGCGGCTGGGCGACGCTGGGCGCGGGCGCCGACGTCCGGGTCTCGCTGCCCGGGGTCCAGGTCGGTTTCGCCGGTTCCCGGGTCCGGCCCGAGGGTGTCGATCCGTACGCCTACTCCGCCGAGGGCCAGTTCGACGTCGGGCAGGTGGACCGGATCGTGGAGCCCGGCGAGCTGCCGGAGGTGGTGGCGCGCTGGCTGTCGCTGCTGACCGCGCCCGCGCCGGGCCCGGTGCCGCCGCCCCGGGCGCTGCGTGCCGTGCCGCCGCCGGACAGCGGCTGGGAGGCGGTGCAGCGGGCCAGGGCGGCCGACCGGCCGCGCGCCCGCGCGTACCTGGAGGCGTACTTCACCGCCCGCGAGCCGCTGGCCAGCACCGACCCCGGCATCCTGTGCGGGTTCGGGCTGCGGGACGGTCGCGGCGTCGGATACGTCGCGCAGCTCGGCACGGCGACCAGCCCGGCCGGGTTCCGGGCGGCGACCCGGCTGGTGCGGCTGGCGGACCGGCTGTCGATCCCGGTGCTGACGCTGGTGGACACGCCGGGCGCGGCGAACGACGAGGCGGCCGAACGCGACGGCGTGGGCGCGGCGATCGCCGAGACGATCACCGCCGTGGCCGGCTGCCGGACGCCGGTCACCACGCTCCTGGTCGGCGAGGGCGGCTCGGGCGGCGCCGTGGCGCTGACGTCGGCCGGGCACACGTGGGTGACGGCCGACAGCTACTACGCGGTGATCGCCCCGGAGAAGGCCGTCTCGATCCTGAAGCGCGGCCCCGGCGAGGTGCGGGAGACCGCCGAGCAGCTCCGGCTGCGCCCGCGGGATCTGGTGGAGCTGGGCATCGCGCGCGGCATCGTGCCGCCCGGGTGACGTCCCCCCGGCAGCCGGCCGCCGCCACGGCTCACGGCGTTCCGGTGGTGGCGCCGAGCCCGGCGATCCGGGCCAGCCTCCGGTAGGAGTCGAGCCGGTCGGCGTCGTCGTGCGCGGTGAGGGTCAGCAGCAGTTCGTCGGCGCCGGTACGGTCGGCGAGACGGGCGAGGGCCGTGGCCATCCCGGCCTCGTCGCCGTGCAGTTGGCCGGAGCGGGCCTCGGTGAAGTAGCGGCGCTCACGTTCGGTCATCTCGCGCGCCAGAATCTCCTCCGGCGGGTCGAGCGGCGGGAAGACGCCCCGCGTGCGGGAGTACGCCGTGGCCCACGCCTCGGGGACCTGGAGGAGCGCGGCCTTCTCGGGCGTCGCGGCGACCGCCGCGTTCACCGCGAGGACGACGTAGGGCCGTTCGCCGTGCGGGGAGGGGCGGAACGCGGCGCGGTAGCCGTCGATGGCGGCCAGCATCCGTTTCTCGTCGCTCAGGTGCGCCATGACGAGGGGCAGGCCCTGGGCGGCGGCGATGGCGCCGCCCGCGCCCCCGGCCAGGACGAACGCGGGCCCCCGCAGACCCCGGGCGGGCAGGGCCGCGACGGGCCCGCCGCCGTCGAAGTGGCGCAGCAGCTCGCCGACCTGCTCGCCGAACCGGTCCGCCGCGTCCTTGTCCACGCCCAGGGCGTCCCGGACGGCGCCGGTGAAGCCGACCGAACGGCCGAGCCCCATGTCGACGCGGCCGGGGAAGAGGGACTCCAGCACCCCGAACTGTTCGGCCACCACCAGCGGCCGGTGGTTGGGCAGCATGACCCCGCCCGTCCCGACGCGGATGCGGCTGGTGGCGGAGGCGACGGCGGCGGCCAGCACGGTGGGCGCGGAGCCGGCGACCCCCGGCACGCCGTGGTGCTCGGCCACCCAGAACCGGTGGTAGTTCAGGGCCTCCGCCTCCCGGGCGAAGCGGATCGTTCCCCGGAGGGTCTCGGCGGGGGACCGGCCGCGCCGGATCACCGCCCGGTCGAGGATCGACCACCGCAGTGACCGCAGCCGGGCCACCGCCTCTCCCCCCGCCCGGTCCGGCGCCGCGCCACCATGTCCGACTCCGCTGCTGTTCACATCAGGTGCAACAGCGGCGGGCGCCCAGGATTCCCCGTCGCCCCGGGCCCGGCCGTGCCCTGTCCTGCCCGGGGACGGGTACGGGGTGTGCGCATGAACCGTGCTGATCGCGTCGGGGCAGGCGGTGTGGGCGGCGCCGGGGAAGGTCGCCGCCTGAACGGCGGGGTGGTACGGATGGGACATGGACTGGATCGCCCACCCCGACGCCTGGCTGAGCCGCCTGGTCCTGCAACGGGGCCTGGCCGCGGTGTATCTGGTCGCGTTCCTCTCCGCCGCCCGGGAGTTCCGTGTCCTGGCCGGTGAGCGCGGACTGACCCCGGCGCCCGCGTACCTGCGGGCGGTGCCGTTCCGTCGCGCGCCCAGCCTGTTCCACCTGCGGTACTCCGACCGCCTCTTCGACACGGTCGCCTGGCTGGGCGCGGCCCTGTCGGCGGCGGTCATGGCGGGGGCGGCGGACGCGGTGCCGCTGTGGGGCTCGATGGCGCTGTGGGCCGTGCTGTGGCTGCTGTACCTGTCGATCGTGAACATCGGGCAGGTCTGGTACGCCTTCGGGTGGGAATCGCTGCTGCTGGAGGCCGGTTTCCTGGCGATCTTCCTCGGCAACGACACCATCGCCCCGCCGACGGTGGGCCTGTACCTGGTGGTCTGGCTGGTCTTCCGCGTCGAGCTGGGCGCCGGGCTGATCAAGTGGCGCGGCGACCCCTGCTGGCGGAACCTGACCTGCCTCTACCACCACCACGAAACGCAGCCGATGCCCGGCCCGCTGAGCTGGTTCTTCCACCATCTGCCGCGCCCGCTGCACCGGGTGGAGGCGGCGGCGAACCATGGGGCGCAGCTCGTCGTACCGTTCCTGCTCTTCGCGCCGCAGCCGGTGGCGACCTGGGCGGCGGCCGTCGTGATCGTCACCCAGTTGTGGCTGGTCGCCTCGGGGAACTTCGCCTGGCTGAACTGGCTGACGATGGTCCTCGCCGTGGCCGCGGTGGACGGCGCCCGGCCCGCCCGCCACGTCCCGGCGCTCCCCTCCCCGCCCGGCGACCGGCCGGACGCGCCCGCCTGGTTCACCGCGACCGTCCTGGCCGCCGCGGCCCTGGTCGCCGTGCTGAGCCATCGCCCGGTCCGCAACCTGCTCTCCCCCGCCCAGGAGATGAACCGCTCCTACAACAGCCTCCACCTGGTCAACTCCTACGGCGCCTTCGGCAGTGTGACGCGGCAGCGCCACGAAGTGGTCCTGGAGGGCACCAACGACGACCCGGCGACCGGCGCGGCGGACTGGCGACCGTACGAGTTCCACGGCAAACCCGGCGACGTCCGCCGCCTGCCGCGCCAGTTCGCGCCGTTCCACCTGCGCCTGGACTGGCTGATGTGGTTCGCCGCGCTGACCCCGTACGCCCCGTCCCCCTGGCTGCGCCGCCTCACCCACCGCCTCCTGGCCGGTGACCCGGCCACCCTCCGC
>NZ_LN929779.1 GCF_001493375.1 Streptomyces specialis | reverse complement strand
GCCGTGACAGGTCACGACACCGGACCGCTGCTGGCCCGGCTGCGTGCCGGGGGCTGGCTGGACATCACGGTGACGGACGGCGACCGCGCCCTGTACCCGATCCGGCCGCTGCGCTCGCCGCCGCCGGGATCGAGCCGCTGGTCCTGTGGGAGAAGGAGGGGCTCGCGCTGATCAACGGCACCGACGGCATGCTCGGCATGCTGCTCCTCGCCTGCCACGACCTGCGCCTCCTGCTGCGCACCGCCGACATCGCCGCCGCGATGAGCGTGGAGGCGCTGCTGGGCACCGACGCCGTGTTCGCCGCCGACCTCCAAGCGCTCAGACCGCACCCGGGACAGGCCGACAGCGCCGCCAACCTCCGTGCCCTGCTGGCCGGTTCCGGCATCATGGCCAGCCACCGCGGACCGGGGTGCACCCGCGTGCAGGACGCGTACTCGCTGCGCTGCGCCCCCCAGGTGCACGGCGCGGCCCGCGACACCCTGGCCCACGCCGAACAGGTGGCCGCCCGCGAACTCGCCGCCGCCGTCGACAACCCGGTGGTCACCCCGGACGGCCGGGTCGAGAGCAACGGCAACTTCCACGGCGCCCCCCTCGCCGCCGTCCTGGACTTCCTCGCCATCTCGGTTGCCGACACCGCCTCGGTCGCCGAGCGGCGCACCGACCGGTTCCTCGACGTGGCGCGCAACCACGGGCTCAGCGCCTTCCTCGCCGACGACCCCGGCGTGGACTCCGGCCACATGATCGCCCAGTACACCCAGGCCGCCATCGTCTCGGAGCTGAAACGGCTCGCGGTGCCCGCCTCGGTGGACTCCATCCCGTCCAGCGCCATGCAGGAGGACCACGTCTCCATGGGCTGGTCCGCCGCGCGCAAACTGCGCCGCGCCGTCGACGGCCTCGCCCGCGTCGTCGCCATCGAACTGCTCACCGCCGCCCGCGCGCTGGACCTGCGCGCGCCCCTGGCCGCGGCGCCGGCCACCGCCGCCGTCCGTGACGGGCTGCGCCGAAGCGTTCCCGGACCGGGCCCCGACCGCCATCTCGCGCCCGAGATCGAGGCCGCCGTGGCGTTCACGGCGTCCGGCGCGGCCCTCGCCGCCGCCGAGTCCGTCACCGGCCCGCTGCGCTGACCCGACCGCTCGGGACCACCCGGGCCGCCGAACCGCTCCAGAAGGGACCACCTCCCATGCACGGTGCCCGCCCCGTCCGCGCCGCCCGCGGCCCCGGCCTCACCGCACGCGGCTGGCCGCAGGAGGCCGCGCTGCGGATGCTGCACAACAACCTCGACCCGGAGGTGGCCGAACACCCCGACGACCTGGTCGTCTACGGCGGTTCGGGGAAGGCGGCCCGCGACTGGCGCTCCTTCGACGCCATGGTCCGCACCCTGCGCACGCTCGGCCCCGACGAGACGATGCTCGTGCAGTCCGGCCGCCCCGTCGGGGTGATGACCACCCACGAGTGGGCGCCCCGGGTGCTGATCGCCAACTCCCATCTGGTGGGGGAGTGGGCCACCTGGGAGGAGTTCCGCCGCCTGGAGGCGATGGGCCTGACCATGTACGGGCAGATGACGGCCGGTTCGTGGATCTACATCGGCACCCAGGGCATCCTCCAGGGAACCTACGAGACGTTCGCGGCGGTGGCGGCCAAGCGGTTCGGCGGCTCGCTGGCCGGGACGGTCACCCTGACCGGCGGGCTCGGCGGCATGGGCGGGGCGCAGCCGCTGGCCGTGACGATGAACGGCGGCGTGGCGATCTGCGTCGACTGCGACCCGCGCGCCATCCGGCGGCGCGTCGACCACGGCTACCTGGACACCCGGGCCGGCTCCCTGGACGAGGCCCTGCGGCTGGCCGAGGAAGCGCGCGCCGCCCGCCGCCCCCTGTCGATCGGCGTGCTGGGCAACGCGGCCGACGCCGTGCCCCAATTGCTGGCCCTCGGCGCGCCCGTGGACATCGTCACCGACCAGACCTCCGCCCACGACCCGCTCGCCTACCTGCCGCTCGGCGTCGAGTTCGCGGGCATGGCCGCCTACGCGGCGGAGGAGCCGGAGGAGTTCACCCGCCGGGCGCGGGAGTCGATGGCCCGGCACGTCGAGGCGATGGTCGGGTTCCAGGACGCGGGCGCCGAGGTCTTCGACTACGGCAACTCGATCCGGGGCGAGGCCCGGCGCGCGGGCTACGAGCGGGCGTTCGCGTTCCCCGGCTTCGTCCCCGCCTACATCAGGCCGCTGTTCTGCGAGGGCCGGGGCCCGTTCCGCTGGGCCGCCCTGTCCGGCGACCCGGCCGACATCGCGAAGACCGACCGGGCCGTCCTCGACCTGTTCCCCGACAACGAGCCGCTGGCCCGCTGGCTCCGCCTCGCCGGGGAACGCGTCCGCTTCCAGGGCCTGCCCGCCCGGATCTGCTGGCTCGGCCACGGCGAACGCGACCGGGCCGGGGAGCGGTTCAACGCCATGGTGGCGAGCGGTGAACTCGCCGCGCCCGTCGTCATCGGCCGCGACCACCTCGACTGCGGCTCGGTCGCCTCCCCGTACCGGGAGACCGAGGGCATGGCGGACGGCTCGGACGCCATCGCCGACTGGCCGCTGCTGAACGCCATGGTCAACGTGGCCTCCGGCGCCTCCTGGGTCTCCGTCCACCACGGCGGCGGCGTCGGCATCGGCCGCTCGCTGCACGCCGGGCAGGTCACGGTCGCCGACGGAACGCCCCTGGCCGGTGAGAAGATCCGCAGAGTGCTGACCAACGATCCGGGCATGGGCGTGATCCGCCACGCCGACGCGGGCTACGAGCGGGCCGAGGCCGTCGCGGCGGAGCGCGGCGTCCGCGTCCCCATGCGGGAGGTGCCGTGACGGGCGCCGACGAGGGCGCGGCGGGCGGCGCCGCGTTCACGCGGATGTGGCGCGAGCTGCTGCCGCTGGGCCGCGACCCGGCCTCCGGCGGGTACCGGCGCTTCGCCTGGACCGGCGCGGACGCCGAGTGCCGCGCCTGGTTCCGCGAGCGCGCCGAGGAACGCGGGCTGGCGTACGAGGTGGACCGCAACGGCAACCAGTGGGCCTGGCTGGGCGATCCGGCCGCCGGGGACGCCGTGGTCACCGGTTCCCACCTCGACTCGGTACCGGACGGCGGCGCGTTCGACGGGCCGCTCGGCGTCGTCTCCGCGTTCGCCGCCCTGGACGAGCTGTTGGCCCGCTGCGCGACGCCGGCCAGGCCGCTGGCCGTCGTCAACTTCGCCGACGAGGAAGGCGCCCGCTTCGGCGTCGCCTGCGCCGGGTCGCGCCTGGCCACCGGTCTGCTCGCCCCGGACACGGCCCGCGCGCTGCGCGACGCGGACGGCGTCCGCCTCGCCGACGCCCTCGAACGCGCCGGGCTGGACCCGGAGTCGCTCGGCCCCGACCCCGTACGGCTCGCCCACGTCGGCGCGTTCGTCGAACTCCACATCGAACAGGGCCGCCACCTCGACCTGTCCGGCCACCCGGTGGGCGTCGCCTCCGCCATCTGGCCGCACGGCCGCTGGCGGTTCGACTTCCACGGCGAGGCCAACCACGCGGGCACCACCGCCCTGGACGACCGCCGCGACCCGATGCTCACCTACGCCCCCACCGTACTCGCCGCCCGCAAACGCGCCCGACTGGCCGGGGCGCTCGCCACGTTCGGCAAGGTCGCCGTCGAGCCCAACGGCGTCAACGCCGTCGCCGGGCTGGTGCGCGGCTGGCTCGACTCGCGGGCCCCCGACGAGGCCGCGCTGACCACCGTCGTGACGGAGATCGCGCGCATGGCCGCCGAACGCGGGGCACGGGACGGCGTGGACGTCCGCGTCACGCGCGAATCGTTCACCGCCGTCACCGAGTTCGACCACGGACTGCGCGACACCGTCGCCGCGCTGCTCGGCGGCGCCCCCCACCTGCCCACCGGCGCCGGGCACGACGCGGGCATCCTGTCGGCGGCCGTGCCCACCGCCATGCTGTTCGTGCGCAACCCCACCGGCGTCTCCCACGCGCCCGCCGAGTCGGCCCGCGAGGACGACTGCCTGGCCGGGGTCGCCGCCCTCGCCGACGTCCTGGAAGGGCTGGCGTGCCGGTGACCACGCCCGTCGTCACGGGCATCGGCCGGCTCGTCACCACCGACCCGGCCCTCGGCGCCGGCGGGCCGCTCGGCCTGCTCGCGGCCGCGGCCGTGGTGATGGCCGGCGGCCGGATCGCCGGGGTCGGGCCGCCCCGCCGGGCCCCCGCCGCCGACACCCGGGTGGACGCGGCCGGACGGGCGGCGCTGCCGGGCTTCGTGGACTCCCACGCCCATCTGGTCTTCGCGGGCGACCGGACCGAGGAGTTCGCCGCCCGCATGTCCGGCCGCCCGTGCCGCGCCGGAGGCATCCGCGCCACCGTCGCCGCCACCCGGGCCGCGACCGACGCCGCCCTGCACGCCACGGCCGCCCGCCACGTCCGTGAGGCGCTGCTCCAGGGCACCACCACGATCGAGACCAAGTCCGGCTACGGCCTCACCGTCCACGACGAGGCCCGTTCGCTGGCCGTCGCCGCCGCCCACACCGACGAGACCACGTTCCTCGGCGCCCATATCGTCGCCCCCGAGTACGAGGACGACCCGGCCGGCTACGTGGAGCTGGTCACCGGCCCCATGCTGGACGCCTGCGCGCCGCACGCCCGCTGGATCGACGTCTTCGTCGAGCGGGGCGCGTTCGGCGAGGACCAGGCCCGGGCCGTCCTCACGGCGGGCGCCGCACACGGCCTGACGCCCCGGGTCCACGCCAACCAACTCGGCCCCGGGCCCGGCGTCCGGCTCGCCGTCGAACTCGGCGCCGCCTCCGCCGACCACTGCACCCACCTCACCGACGCCGACGTGGACGCCCTGGCCGCCGGGAACACCGTCGCCACACTGCTGCCAGGCGCCGAGTTCTCCACCCGCGCCCCCTACCCCGACGCCCGCCGCCTGATCGACGCGGGCGTGCCCGTCGCGCTGGCCACCGACTGCAACCCGGGCTCGTCGTTCACCAGCTCCATGCCGTTCTGCGTGGCCGTCGCGGTCCGCGAGACGGGCCTGACGCCCGACGAGGCGGTCCACGCGGCGACGGCGGGCGGCGCCCGCGCCCTGCGCCGCGCGGACGTGGGCCGCCTGACCCCGGGCGCCCGCGCCGATCTCGTGATCCTCGACGCGCCGAGCCACGTCCACCTCGCCTACCGCCCCGGCGTCCCCCTGGTCCACGCCGTGTGGCGGGCGGGCCGACGCGTCACCCGCTGACGGACGCCCCGGCCGGGGAGCCGCCCGCGACGAACTCCGGCACTATGGGGCGTATGGGCGCGAAACCGTACATATGGCGGGCGATCGGGCCGTCCGTCGCCGGAGTGGTGGAGACGCTCACGGTCGCCGCGCTCGCCATGCTCGTCGCCGCCGCCCTCGCGGCGGCCGTCGTCGGCTCGCTGCGGGCGGGCCGCCTGACCCGGCGCGCGTTCCTCGCCCGGCCCACCACCGGCCGCGAGGCGCTCGTGGGCCGCGAGGCCGTCGTCCGCCGCACCGGGAACGGGAAGGCCGGCCAGGTGCTGTTGGAGGGCGCCTGGTGGACCGTGCGCGGCAGGGACACCGCCGTCACCGAGGGGCAACGGGTCCGCGTCGTGGACCAGGAAGGGCTCGACCTCGTCGTCATCGACGCGACCGCGACCGCGCCCCCGACCGGCACCGGGACCGGCACCGAGGAGGATTCCCCGTGAACGCACTGCTCGTCACCGCCGCCGTCGTCGCGGCCGTCCTGCTGCTGCTCGTGCTGGCGGCCGTGAAGGTCGTCCCCGAGTACGAGCGCGGTGTCGTCTTCCGCCTCGGCCGGCTCACCGGCGCCCGGGGACCGGGCCTGTTCCTCATCATCCCCCTGATCGACCGGATGGTCCGCGTCTCCCTGCGCACCGTCACCATGGCCATCCCGCCGCAGGACGTGATCACGAAGGACAACGTCACGGTCCGCGTCAACGCCGTCACCTACTTCAACGTCGTGGATCCCAACCGCTCGGTGGTCGCGATCGAGGACCACATCAAGGGCACCTCGCAGATCGCGCAGACCACGCTGCGCAGCATCCTGGGCCAGGTGCTCCTGGACGAACTGCTGGTCAACCGCGACGAGATCAACCAGCGGCTCCAGCGGATCATCGACGACGTCACCAGCCCGTGGGGCGTGAAGGTCACCCTGGTCGAGATCAAGGACGTGGAACTGCCCGAGAGCATGCGCCGCGCCATGGCCCGCCAGGCCGAGGCCGAACGGGACCGGCGCGCCAAGGTGATCCACGCGAAGGGCGAGTACGAGGCGGCCGAGACCCTGTCGGACGCCGCCGAACGCCTGGAGGAACACCCCGCGTCCCTGCACCTGCGGATGCTGTCCACCATGACCGAGATCGCCAGCGAGCGGAACTCGACGCTGATCTTCCCCCTCCCGATGGAGATCCTCCGCCTGGTCGACAGCCTCACCCCCGACC
>NZ_LN929778.1 GCF_001493375.1 Streptomyces specialis | reverse complement strand
GGCGGCGGTGGAGGTGTAGAAGAGGCGGGTGTCTGGACCGGCTGCTGGCGCTGCGGGCCGGGCCGTCCGGCGGGTGACTCAGGCGTCGTGGAGGCGGCGCAGGTACGCGTGGCAGCTCGGCAGTTGCCGCACCACGGTGTCGGCCTCGGCGCGCAGCCGCTGGAACGCGCGGCGGGCGCGCACCGGGTCGATGTGGCGCAGCGCGGGGCGGGCGGCGGGCGGGCGCGCGGCCAGGCCGAGGAGCATGGTGTTCCACGAGTACGGCTCGAAGCCGTGGTAGTGCGGGTAGATCGCCTCGTCGTCCAGCAGGTACGGGCCGGCCTGGGCCAGCCGTTCGGCGAGGGCCTCGGGGACCGGGCGGTCGCGGGCGGCGCGCCAGTAGTCGTTGTCCTGCCGGCCGGCGGCCCGGTAGTGCAGCACGAGGAACTCCTTGACGCCGTCCACGGCGTGCGCGACGCGGCGGTTGTACGCCTGGCGCAGTCCGGGACTGAAGTCGCGGTCGGGGAAGTGTTTGACCAACTGCTCGATGCCGTGCTGGATGAAGAAGATGCCGGTGGACTCCAGCGGTTCGACGAAGGCGCTGGACAGGCCGATGGCGACGCAGTTGCGCACCCAGGAGTCGCGGCAGCGGCCCACGCGCATGGTGATGTGGTGGACGTCCAGGTCGCCGGTCCGGTCGCCGGCGCGGTCCCGGAGGGTCCGTTCGGCCTCGTCGGGTGTGCAGAACGCGTCGGAGTACACGTAGCCGATGCCGTCGCGGTGGTACAGCGGGATGGTCCATATCCATCCGGCGTCCATGGCGGTGGCGGTGGTGTAGGGGTTCATGTCGGTGACGTCGGTGCGGTGGACGCGGGTCGCGACGGCCCGGTTGTTGGGCAGCACGTCCTGGAACGACAGGAACGGCTCGCCCAGCAGCTTGTTGATCAGCGCGCCACGGAAGCCGGTGCAGTCGATGAACAGGTCGGCGGCCAGGTGGGCGCCGCCGCGGGTGACGACGTGGCTGATCCAGCCGCGTTCGTCCAGGGCGGTGTGCACCACGTCGTCCAGGACGTGGTGGGCGCCGCGTTCCTTGCTGTACTCGGCGAGGAACCGGGCGACCTTGTCGGCGTCGAAGTGGTAGGCGTAGGGGAACTGGGCGCGCTGCTCGGCGAGGCTGGTGCGGCCCAGGGGTCCGTCGAGGCCGGCGGCGAAGAGGGTGCCGTCGAGGGTGCGGGGCGAGCGTTTGGCGTCGCACAGGGCGGGGGTGAGGAAGCACGCCCGGTCGAAGGGGCGGGTGTGGTCGCCGATCCGCAGCCACCACTCCCCCAGGGAGAAGCCGTCCACGGTGCGGAGCCGTTCGAAGGGGTGGTAGAAGGAGCCGCCGGGGCGGTCCCAGTTCTCGAAGCGGATGCCGAGCTTGTAGCCGCCGTCGCAGCGGGGCAGCCAGGTGCTCTCGTCGAGGCCGAGGTAGTCGAAGAAGTGCCGGACGGTGCTGAACGTGGCCTCGCCGACGCCGATGCGGCCCACCGAGGGCGACTCCACGAGGGTGACGTCGAGGCGGTCGGGGAAGGCCGCCTTCAGGTATGCCGCCGTCATCCAGCCGGCCGTTCCGCCGCCGACGATGGTGACCGTCTTGATCATCGCGTGGCACCGGCCTTCCCGGTTCGTTCCGGGTCCCGGGGCGCGGCGCCCCGGACGCGGTCGGCGAGGGCGCCGGGGTCGGGTGGGGGCCCGGTGCCGCGCCAGGCGACGTGGCCGTCCGGGCGGACCAGGACGTGGGGCCACCGGTAGATCCGCGTGGCGCGCTCGTCGTGCAGCTCCGTCACGGCCAGCGGCACGGCCCGGGCGGCGACCGCGCGGCGCAGCGGTTCGGCGTCCCGGGCCGCCCCGGCGGCGCACAGCAGGGTGAAGCCGGGGCCGAACAGGTCGAGCGTGGAGCGGCCGGGGCCGAGCCAGGCGTGCGGGGCGCGACCGCCGGGCAGGGGGCTGTCGGCCCAGTGTTCGGTCTTCTCCTCGGCGGGGGCGGGCACCACGGTGTGCGACCGGTAGCGGTAGGCGAAGGGGCCTTCGGGGGCGTCGAATTCGCGCCGGACGTCCAGCGCCTCCAGCCGGGCGGGGCGGGTGGCGCGGGCGCGTGCGCCCTCCGGGGTGTCGTCGGCGATCTCGGGGGGCATGTGGCGGCGGCTCTCGCGCGCCAGGTTCTCCTGGGAGGCGCGCAGGCTCGCCTCGGCCACCGGTTTGCGTTCCGTCTCGTAGGTGTCGAGGAGGTGCTCCCCGGCCCAGCCGGCGAGGACCGCGGCGAGCTTCCAGCCGAGGTCGGCCGCGTCCGCGATGCCGCTGTTCATGCCGAGGCCGCCGGAGGGCGAGACGGAGTGCGCGGCGTCGCCGGCGAGCAGCACCCGTCCGTGCCGGTAGCGCTCCGCGACGCGCTGCGTCAGGTGCCAGGGCGCGTCGGAGAGCACGGTGAAGGGGGTGTCGACGGCGAGGGCCGCGCGGACGAACTCCTCGGGCGGCGTGCCGGTGTCGTGCTCCCCGGAGACGGTGAGCCGGTACAGGGCGTCGCCGTCCATGGCGCGCAGGGGGTACCTCAGCCGGGTGGCCGTGGTCAGGAAGAACACCAGCGGCTCGTCCGGGCCGAGGCGGGCCCGCAGGCCGGGGGCGCGGAAGAGGATGTTGCGGAACGTGCGGGTGGGGTGGTGGGCGATGGTCCGTACGCCGCAGGCCGTGCGGACCGGTGAGCCGGCGCCGTCGCAGGCCGCGAGGTAGGCCGCCTCGACCGTGACGGTGTCCCCGGTGTGCTGGTCCAGGACGGTGGCGAGGATCCCGTCGTCGTGCTGGGCGAGTCCGGTCAGGCGCCATCCGAGCCGGACCGGCCCGTCCGGTGCCGTGCCGAGGGCGTCGATCAGCAGGGGATGCAACCAGTGCTGGGGGCAGATCTGTTCGGGCTCGGGGGTGAAGTCGGGCACCGCGCGGGTCGCGGCGGTGCCGAAGCGCAGGCGGTGGATCTCGTGGCCGCCGACCGCGGTCACCCACGCGACGTCGAGGGAGTGGTCGGCCGGCCAGGGGACGGAGCGGATCCGCCCGGCGGTTCCCCAGCGGCGGAACAGTTCCATCGACCGGGGGCCGACGGTGCCCACCCGGGGGTGGTCGATCCGGCCGTCGCCGGCCTCCAGCAGGAGGAAGTCCACGTCCCGGCGGGCCAAATCCAGCCCGAGCGACAGGCCGACCGGTCCCCCGCCGACGACCAGGACGTCGGTGCGCGCTGTTCTTCCTGCCTGGCCGGCCGGGGCACGCTGCGATGCGCTGCGGTCACGAGTGTTTCCTCGAGTATCGGCGGCGCTGTTCCGGCTTTTCATCACGCGCCGGGAAGGGATCGCGCGCAGGTTCCCTGGCGGGGCGGGACCGCGTTCCGGGGCGGGTGGCCCGGCAGCCCGCGCGGGCGCGTGGGTTTCGGTGCCCGGCCCCGGCGACGCCTACCCGGTGGCGGTGCCGCGTGCCTACGCTCGGAATTCGCTGCCGGGACACCGCGGGCTTTTCCGGAACGCACGGGAATTCCGGTTCCCGCGCCCGGCGGGGCGCGCCATCCGGCCGGCGAATTGCCCTCCTTGACGGAAAGCGGGGAAGAACCAGATGGACAACAGGATCGAGAAGATCGTCATTCTCGGCGGCGGCACGGCGGGGTGGATGACCGCCTCGTATCTCGCGAAGGCGCTGGGCGACACGGTCTCGATCTCCGTCGTGGAGACGCCCGCGGTGCCGAGGATCGGGGTGGGCGAGGCCACGGTCCCGAACCTCCAGACGGTCTTCTTCGACTTTCTGGGGCTCGCCGAGCGGGACTGGATGCCGGAGTGCAACGCCAGCTTCAAACTCGGCATCAAGTTCGTCAACTGGCGGACCGGCGGCCCGGGCCAGGCGCTGCCGAGGACCGGTGACGACGGCGCGGCGGACTCCTTCTACCACCTGTTCGGGCTGCTGCCCGAGCACGACGGGCTGCCGCTGTCCCACTACTGGGCCTATCTGCGGCATCACGGCGCGACGGACGAGCCGTTCGCGTACGCCTGTTACTGGGAGCCGCCGGTGATGGACGCGCTCAAGTCGCCGTGCTGGCCGGACGGGCGGCCGGCCACCTCGTACGCGTGGCACTTCGACGCCAATCTGGTGGCGGACTTCCTGCGGCGGCTGGCGACGCGGGACCTCGGGGTGCGGCACGTCGAGGACGAGATGCTCGACGCGGAGCTGGACGGCCGGGGCTTCATCACGGCGCTGCTGGCGCGCAGCGGCGAGCGGTACGAGGCGGATCTGTTCGTGGACTGCTCCGGGTTCCGGGGGCTGCTGATCAACAAGGCGCGGGGCGAGCCGTTCCTCGACATGAGCGACCATCTGCTGTGCGACAGCGCCGTGGCGACCTCGGTGCCGCACGACGACGACGGCGGGGTGGAGCCGTTCACCTCGGCGATCGCGATGGAGTCGGGGTGGACGTGGAAGATCCCGATGCTGGGGCGGTTCGGCACGGGCTACGTCTACTCCAGCCGCTTCGCCGGGCGGGACCGCGCGACGGAGGACTTCTGCCGGCTGTGGGACCTGGACCCGGAGCGCACGCCGCTGAACCACATCAGGTTCCGGGTGGGCCGCAACCGCCGGGCCTGGGTGCGCAACTGCGTCAGCGTCGGCCTGTCGTCGTGCTTCCTGGAGCCGCTGGAGTCGACCGGGATCTACTTCATCACCGCGGCGATCTACCAGTTGGTGCGGCACTTCCCCGACAAGAGCTTCAACCAGGTCCTCATCGACCGGTTCAACGGTGAGATCGAGGCCATGTTCGACGACACCCGTGACTTCATCCAGGCGCATTTCTTCCTGCCGCCGCGGAACGACACCGAGTTCTGGCGGGCGAACAAGGAACTGACGCTGGCGCCTGAGATCCAGGAGAAGCTGGCGATGTACCGGGCCGGGCTGCCCATCAACCAGCCCGTGGTGGACGTCGCGACGTACTACAACAACTTCGACGCCGAGTTCCGCAATTTCTGGAACAACAGCAACTACTACTGCATATTCGCGGGTCTGGGCGTGGTGCCGGACGCGCCGCTGCCGTCGCTGGCGCACCGGCCCGACGCCGTGCGGGACAGCGCGCGGCTGTTCGCCGAGATCAAGCGCAGGCAGCGGGAGATGACGCGTGACCTGCCGACGACCGTGGAGTATCTCCGCGCCCTGCACGGCGTGTAGCCGCCCGGCGCGGGCCGAAGGGAGGTCGAGCGGTGAGGGAGCAGCCGTGCCGGGGGGCGGAGCCCGCGGACGAACGGGCGGAGGCGGACCGGTTCCTGGAGCTGATGAGCCGGTTCCCGACCGGGGTGTCGGTGGTGACGGCCGTCGACGGCGAGGGCCGCCCGTGGGGGGCGACCTGCTCGTCGCTGACCAGCGTGACGCTGACGCCGCCGACGCTGCTGTGCTGCCTGCGGGCGGACGGGCGGACGCTGGAGGCCGTCCGGTCCACCGGCAGGTTCGCCGTCAACCTGCTGCGCGCGGAGGCGCGGCACGCGGCCACGGTGTTCGCGACGCGCTGCGGGGACCGGTTCACGCAGGTGCCGTGGCGGCCCCGGCCGCCGTCCGGCCTGCCGCATCTGCACCGGGACGCGTTCGCGTTCGCCGAGTGCCGGGTCGGCAGCCGGTTCGTGGTGGGCGATCACGTGGTCGTGGTGGGCGCGGTGGACGGGGTGGAGCTGGTCGGGGGGCTGCCGCTGGTGTACGGGATGCGGGAGTTCCTGTCGTGGGGGCCGCCGGGCGGCGCGTCACGCCCGCCGGGTGGCCGACAGGCGTGACGGGCCGTGGAACACCAGGTCCTCGCGGTACGGCACGGCGTCGTCGTCCAGCCGCAGGCCGGGCAGCAGCGTCAGCAGCCCCTCCACCCCGGCCTCGACCTCGATGCGGCCGAGGGCGGATCCGAGGCAGTAGTGGGCGCCCATGCCGAACCCGCAGTGCCGGTGGCCGTCGCGGTCGAACCGGACGGTGTCGGGCTCCTCGAACCGGTCGGGGTCCCGGTTGGCGGCGCCCAGCACGACGGTCACCTTGTCACCGCGCCTGATGCGGTGACCGGCGACGGTCTCGTCCTGGTAGGCCCACCGGGTCACCATCTGCGCGGGTGAGTCGTAGCGGATGAACTCGTCGACCGCCGCCGGCAGCAGTCCGGGGCGGCGGCGCAGCGTGTCCTGGAGGTGTGGCTGCCGCAGGAGCAGCAGCGCGGTCTTGGCCAGCGCGTTCGTCGTCGCCTCGTGGCCGCCGAGCAGCAGGTGCACGCTGGTCCCGACCAGGACGTCGTCGTCGGCCAGGTCGTCGTCCCGGTCGGCGGCGAGCAGCGCGGAGAGCAGGTCGTCGCGCGGCGCGGCCCGCCGTTCGGCCAGCGCGGCCCGGAAGTACCCGTCGAGGTCGCGGGCCGCTTCCTCGGCGGCGGCCAGGCGCGGCGCGCGGGGGCCGGGCCGGAAGGTGGTGGCCTGCTGGAACACGGCGGCCCGGCCGCGCAGCCACTCCTGGTCGCCGGGCGGCACGCCGAGCACCGCGAGCATCGTCAGCACGGGCAGGAGCGCCGCGTACCGGTCGACCAGATCGACGCGGGGTTCGGTGGCGGCCCGGTCCACCAGCCGCCGGACGATGGCCCGCACGCCGCCGCGGACGCCCGCGCGCATCCGGGCGGCGAGGCATTCGGCGACGACGGCCCGCAGCCGGGTGTGGCGCGGCGGGTCCATGAAGACGAGCCAGTTGTCGACGAGGGCGCCGAGCACCGGGTAGGCGGGGGGCACGAGCGCCACGGCGGGCGCGGGGCCCGCGCCCGCTTCGGCCGCCCGGCGGCCGAAGCCGCGCCCGGCGAGGACGGTGGCGGCCTCCTCGTAGCGCAGGACGAGCCACTCCGGTTCGCGGCCGGTGCCGGGCCGCGCGATCCTGTGCAGCGCGGCGGCGTCGCGGTAGCGGCGGTACACGGGGTAGGGGTCGGCGACGCGGGCGGCCAGGGCGCGGTGGAAGTC
>NZ_LN929777.1 GCF_001493375.1 Streptomyces specialis | reverse complement strand
GTGTTGTTTTTTATTTTCAAGAAGAGGACGGCAGGGAGGATTCCTGCTTTTCTCGGGGGCTGGGAGATGTGTATAAGGGGCGGGGGGGGGGGTGGACGCGGATGAAGTGGCGGCTCTGGTGGTCGTCCGGTGGGGCCGGGTCCGCCGCCGGTTCGGCCCGGCCGCGGATCTCCAGGAAGCGGACGCCCGCCGAGCCCTCGCCGCCGGGGACGATGCCGTCGATGACGAACGACACCCGCGGGTGGACCCGGATGTTGCGGTACTTGGCGGACTTCTCCATCGCGAACCCGTAGATGTCGATCGTCCCGAGTCCGGCGTTGTAGCGGAAGCCGACCGGCTTGTTCTGGGGGCTGCCGTCAGGAGCCACGGTCGCGAGCCGGCCGAGCGGCTCCCGCGTCACGAAGTCCTCTTCGGCGCTGGTGAGAAACATGGGACGACCCTGCGACTTCAAGCCTGGTAGAGGTCAAGCCCACAAAACAAGCAAGCGTCATTGATTTTTTGTCGGAGGCGTGGCACCGTTCCCGCCGTGACCGATACCGCAGTGCTGGCCGACCTCGCCGCCGAGGGGGACGCGCTCGACCTCGTCGTGCGCGATCTGCCGCCCGAGGGCTGGCGGACGCCCACCCCGGCCCCCGGCTGGACCATCGCCCACCAGATCGCCCACCTCGCCTGGACCGACGGCATGGCGCTGCTGGCGGCCACCGACGCGGCCGGGTTCCAGGCCGAACTGGACCGGGCGGCGACCGAGGCCGACGGCTACATCGACCGCGCCGCCGAGCGCGGGGCCGCCCGCCCCGGCCTGCTGGCCCACTGGCGCGAGGGCCGCGGCGCCCTCGCCGGGGCGCTGGCCGCGGTGCCGGACGGCGCCCGCGTGCCGTGGTTCGGGCCGCCGATGAGCGCCACCTCCATGGCGACCGCCCGCCTGATGGAGACCTGGGCGCACGGCCAGGACGTCGCGGACGCCCTCGGGATCCGCCGGGAGCCCACCGCCCGGCTCCGCAACGTCGCCCATATCGGCGTCCGTGCCCGCGACTTCGCGTACATCGTGAACGGCCGCACGCCGCCCGCGCGGCCGTTCCGCGTCGAACTCACCGGCCCCGGCGGCGAGCTGTGGACGTGGGGCCCGGCCGACGCCGGGCAGCGCGTCACCGGGCCCGCCCTCGACTTCTGCCTCCTGGTCACCCAGCGGCGCCACCGCGACGACCTCGCCGTCACCGCCGAGGGAGCGGAGGCCGACGCCTGGCTCGGCATCGCCCAGGCGTTCGCCGGCCCGCCCGGACCCGGCCGCGCCCCCGGGGAGTTCGCGTGACCCCCGCGCCGCTGCGGATCGGCAACGCCTCCGGCTTCTACGGCGACCGGTTCTCCGCGCTCCAGGAGATGCTCACCGGCGGCGAACTCGACGTCCTCACCGGGGACTACCTCGCCGAGCTGACCATGCTGATCCTCGGCCGCGACCGGCTGAAGAACCCCGACGCGGGCTACGCCAGGACGTTCCTGCGCCAGTTGGAGACCACGCTCGGACCGGCCCTGGACCGGGGCGTGAAGATCGTCACCAACGCGGGCGGCCTCAACCCGGCCGGGCTCGCCGCCGCCATCCGCGACCTCGCCGCACGCCTCGGCCTGCCCGTACGCGTCGCGCACGTCGAGGGCGACGACCTCACCGCCCGCGCCGCCGCGCTCGGCCTGGACGGCGCCCTGACGGCCAACGCCTACCTCGGCGCGTGGGGCATCGCCGCCTGTCTCGACGCGGGCGCCGACGTCGTCGTCACCGGCCGCGTCACCGACGCCTCGCTCGTCGTCGGCCCGGCCGCCGCCCACTTCGGGTGGGGCCGCGAGGACCACGACGCGCTCGCGGGCGCGGTCGTCGCGGGCCACGTCATCGAGTGCGGCCCGCAGGCCACCGGCGGCAACTACGCGTTCTTCACCGAGATCCCCGACCTGCGCCGCCCCGGCTTCCCGATCGCCGTGCTGGAGGCGGACGGCAGCAGCGTCATCACCAAGCACCCCGGCACGGGCGGCGCGGTCACCACCGGCACGGTCACCGCCCAGCTCCTGTACGAGATCACCGGCGCCCGGTACGCGGGCCCCGACGTCACCGCCCGCTTCGACACGATCCGGCTCACCGACGACGGACCCGACCGGGTGCGGATCAGCGGCGTGCGCGGCGAGGCGCCGCCCCCCCCCCTCAAGGTGGGACGCAACAGCCTCGGCGGCTTCCGCAACCAGGTCGAGTTCGTCCTCACCGGCCTGGACATCGAGGCCAAGGCCGAGCTGGTCAAGGCCCAACTCGCCGGCTTCGACGCCGAATGGACCCTCGCCCGCACCGACCGCCCCGACGCCGCCGTCCAGGAGGAGGCGAGCGCGGTGCTGCGGTGCGTGGTCCGCGCCGCCGACCCCGAGACGATCGGCCGCGCCTTCAGCGGCGCCGCCATCGAGCTGGCCCTGGCCGGATATCCCGGCTTCCATGTGACGGCACCCCCCGGAAAAGCCTCGCCCTACGGCGTGTTCGAGGCCGCGTACGTGGACGCCGGCGAGGTCGAGCACGTCGCGGTGCTCCCCGACGGGCGCCGCCGCGTCATCCAGCCCCCGGACACCACCCGCCCGTTGACCGACGTCGAACAGCCGCCGCCGCCCTTGTCGCCGCCGCCGGGGCCCACCCGCCGGGCGCCGCTCGGCGCCGTCGCCGGGGCCCGCAGCGGCGACAAGGGCGGCGCGGCCAACGTCGGCGTCTGGGCCCGCACCGACGACGCGTGGCGCTGGCTGGCGCACACCCTCACCGTCGAGGAGTTCCGCCGGCTGCTGCCGGAGACCCAGGCCCTGCCCGTCACCCGGCACGTCCTGCCCAACCTGCGCGCCCTCAACTTCGTGGTCGACGGCCTGCTCGGCCAGGGCGTCGCCTCCCAGGCCCGCTTCGACCCCCAGGCCAAGGCGGTCGGGGAGTGGCTGCGCTCCCGCCATGTCGACATCCCGGTAAGCCTCCTGAAGGAGACACCATGAGCGATCCCCACGCGACGCCGGAACGGCGTGCCCTGCGCGCCACCGTGCGGCGCTTCGTCACCGAGGAGATCCTGCCGCACCAGGACGCGTGGGAGCGCGCCGGGGAGCTGCCGCGTTCCGTGCACCGGCGGGCCGCCGAACTCGGCCTGATCGGCCTGGCGTTCCCCGAGGACGCGGGCGGTGGGGGCGGTGACGTCCTCGATCTCGTCGCGCTGTGCGAGGAGTGGCACTACGCGGGCGCCGCCGGAGGCGTCTTCCCCGCCCTGTTCACCTCCGGCATCGCGCTGCCGCACCTCGTGGCCGCCGGTGACCCGGCGCAGATCGACCGGTGGGTCCGGCCCACCCTGGCGGGCGAGCTGATCGGCTCCCTCGGCGTGACCGAGCCGGACGGCGGCTCCGACGTGGCGGGCCTGCGCACCACCGCCCGGCGCGACGGCGACCAGTACGTCGTCAACGGCGCCAAGACCTACATCACCTCCGGTGTGCGGGCCGACTTCGTCACGACCGCCGTGCGCACCGGCGAGCCCGGCGCGGGCGGGGTGTCGCTGCTGGTGATCGAGAAGGGCACGCCCGGCTTCACCGTCTCCGGCCCGCTGGAGAAGATGGGCTGGCACTGCTCCGACACCGCCGAGCTGTCCTTCACGGACGTCCGCGTCCCGGTGGCCAACCTCGTCGGCGCCGAGGGCGGCGGATTCGCGCAGATCGCGCGGAACTTCGTCGGTGAACGTCTCCTCCTCGCCGTCCAGGCGTACGCCTCGGCGCAGCGCGCCCTCGACCTCACCGTCGCGTGGTGCCGCACCCGCGAGACGTTCGGCCGTCCGCTGATCAGCCGCCAGACCGTGCGGCACACGCTGACCGAGATGGCCATGCGCGTGGACGTCGCCCGCGTCTACACCCGCGACGTCGCCCGCCGTCACGCCGCCGGTGACGGCGACCAGATCGCCGAGGTCTGCTTCGCCAAGAACACCGCCGTCGAGGCCGGCACCTGGGTCGTGGACCAGGCCGTCCAGTTGCACGGCGGCCTCGGCTACATGCGCGGCACCGAAGTCGAGCGGCAGTACCGCGACATGCGGATCCTCGGCATCGGCGGCGGCACCACCGAAATCCTCACCGGCCTGGCCGGCAAGCGACTGGGGCTCACCGCATGACCGTGCTGCGCTCCGCCCTCGACACCGACGCGGCGGACTACCAGGAGAACCGGGCGGCGACCCTCGCCCAACTCGCCGACCTCGACGCCGAACACGCCAAGGCCATCGCGGGCGGCGGCCCCAAGTACACCGAACGGCACCACAAGCGCGGCAAGCTGCTGCCCCGCGAACGCGTCGAGCTGCTGCTCGACCCCGACTCGCCGTTCCTGGAACTGTCCACCCTCGCCGCCTGGGGCACCGACTTCCCGGTGGGCGCCAGCCTCGTCACCGGCATCGGCGTCATCGAGGGCGTCGAGTGCGTCATCACCGCCAACGACCCGACCGTACGCGGCGGCGCGAGCAACCCGTGGACGCTGCGCAAGGCGTTCCGCGCCGCCGAGATCGCCGCCGAGAACCGCATGCCGTCGATCAACCTGGTCGAGTCCGGCGGCGCCGACCTGCCCAGCCAGAAAGAGATCTTCATCCCCGGCGGGCGCACCTTCCGCGACCTGACCCGCGCCTCGGCCGCCGGACTCCCCACCATCGCCCTGGTGTTCGGCAACTCCACGGCGGGCGGCGCCTACATCCCCGGCATGTCCGACCACGTGGTGATGGTCAAGGAACGCGCCAAGGTCTTCCTCGCCGGCCCGCCGCTGGTGAAGATGGCCACCGGCGAGGAGGCCGACGACGAATCGCTCGGCGGCGCCGAGATGCACGCCCGCACCTCCGGCCTCGCCGACCACATGGCCGCCGACGAACTCGACGCGCTGCGCATCGGCCGCGACATCGTCCGCCGCCTCAACTGGCGCAAGGCCGGGCCGGCGCCGTACCCGGAGGTGCTGCCGCCCCGCTACGACGAGGACGAGCTGGCCGGGATCGTCCCGACCGACCTGAAGGTGCCGTTCGACCCGCGCGAGGTGATCGCCCGGATCGTGGACGACTCCGACTTCGACGAGTTCAAGCCGCTGTACGGCGGCAGCCTGGTCCCCGGCGGGGCCCGCCTGCACGGCTACCCCGTCGGCGTCCTCGCCAACGCGCGCGGCGTGCTGTTCAGCCAGGAGGCCCAGAAGGCCACCCAGTTCATCCAGTTGGCCAACCAGGCGAACACCCCGCTGATCTTCCTCCAGAACACCACCGGCTACATGGTGGGCAAGGAGTTCGAGCAGGGCGGCATCATCAAGCACGGCGCGATGATGATCAACGCGGTCTCCAACTCGACCGTCCCGCACCTCACCGTCGTCATGGGCGCCTCCTACGGCGCGGGCAACTACGGCATGTGCGGGCGGGCGTTCGGGCCGCGCTTCCTGTTCACCTGGCCCGGCGCCAAGTCCGCCGTGATGGGCCCGGCCCAGTTGGCGGGCGTCATCTCCATCGTCTCCCGCCAGGCCGCCGAAGCGCGCGGCGAGGTCTACGACGAGGTCGCCGACGCCCAGATGCGGGCCTACGTCGAGAACCAGATCGAGAGCGAGTCCCTGGCCGCGTTCATGTCCGGGCGCTTGTACGACGACGGCGTGATCGACCCACGCGACACCCGCACGGTGCTCGGGCTGGCCCTGTCCGCCGTCCACTCCGCGCCCGTCAAGGGCGCGACCGGATATGGGGTGTTCCGCACATGACCGACCACAAGACC
Source organism: Streptomyces specialis (assembly GCF_001493375.1). GTDB lineage: Bacteria > Actinomycetota > Actinomycetes > Streptomycetales > Streptomycetaceae > Streptomyces > Streptomyces specialis. The sequence continues at coordinate 1,566 of NZ_LN929777.1, read as the reverse complement.
CTCACCTCCGTCCTGGTCGCGAACCGGGGGGAGATCGCCCGCCGCGTCTTCCGCACCGCCCACGACCTGGGCCTGGCGACCGTCGCCGTGCACTCCGACGCCGACACCGACGCGCCCCACGTGGCCGAGGCCGACGCCGCCGTCCGCCTCCCCGGCACCGCGCCCGCCGACACCTACCTGCGCGCCGACCTGATCGTGGCCGCCGCGCGCCGCGCCGGGGCCGACGCCGTGCACCCCGGCTACGGATTCCTCTCCGAGAACGCCGCCTTCGCGCAGGCCGTCACCGACGCCGGGCTGACCTGGATCGGCCCGTCGCCGCGCGCCATCGCCGCCATGGGCAGCAAGACCGAGGCGAAACGGCTGATGGCGGCTGCCGGGGTGCCGGTCCTCACCGAGACCGACCCGGCGGCCCTCACCGAGGCCGATCTGCCCGTCATCATCAAGGCGTCGGCCGGCGGCGGCGGCCGGGGCATGCGGATCGTCCGCTCCCTGGCCGACCTGCCCGGCGAACTGGAGGCCGCGCGCGCCGAGGCCGCCTCCGCGTTCGGCGACCCCACGGTGTTCTGCGAGCCGTACCTCGCCACCGGCCGCCACATCGAGGTGCAGATCCTCGCCGACGCCCACGGCACCGTCTGGGCGGTGGGCGAGCGGGAGTGCTCCATCCAGCGCCGCCACCAGAAGGTCGTGGAGGAGGCCCCCTCACCCCTGGTCGAGTGGGCGCCCGGCATGCGCGAGCGGCTCTTCGAGGCCGCCCGGAAGGCCGCCGGCGCGATCGACTATGTCGGCGCGGGCACCGTGGAGTTCCTCACCGACGGCTCCGACCGCTTCTTCTTCCTGGAGATGAACACCCGCCTCCAGGTCGAGCACCCCGTCACCGAGTGCACCACCGGACTCGACCTCGTACGTTGGCAGTTGCGCATCGCCGAGGGCACCCCGCTGCCGCCCGCGCCGCCCGTTCCCCACGGCCACGCCATCGAGGTGCGCCTGTACGCGGAGGACCCGGCGGCCGACTGGCAGCCCCAGAGCGGAACGGTCCACCGCCTCCATGTGCCGGGCGTCATTGCCGAGTTCACCAACCCGCCCACCCACGGGCTGCGCCTGGACTCCGGCCTCACGGACGGCTCCGCCGTCTCCGTCCACTACGACCCGATGCTCGCCAAGGTGATCAGTTGGGCGCCGACCCGCACCGAGGCCGCCCGCGCGCTCGCCTCCGCGCTGGCCCGCGCCGAGGTACACGGCCTGACCACCAACCGCGACCTGCTCGTCCGCGTGCTGCGCCACCCCGCGTTCCTCGCCGGCGACACCGACACCGCGTTCCTGAACCGCCACGACCTGGCGACCCTGGCCGCGCCGCTGGCCGGCGAGGAGACCCGCCGGCTGTCCGCCCTGGCCGCCGCCCTCGCCGACGCCGCCCACCGGCGCGCCACCGCCCGCGCGCTGGCCACCCTGCCCTCCGGCTGGCGCAACGTCCCCTCCCTGTCCCCTCTACACATCCGACGCTGGCGAAGAAGCGGATAGTGGAGCAAGGGGGGGACGACGAAGGAGCAGACAAAAGAAAGACGAGGG
>NZ_LN929776.1 GCF_001493375.1 Streptomyces specialis | reverse complement strand
GCCGCGGCGCGTCGACTGGAGCCTCGTCGGGTTGTTGCGGGGAGCAGGATGGGTGGAGGGGTCCGTGGTGGCGTGGGGCCCGGCGCGGGGAGGGCGCGGGTGGCGGGGCGGCGCCGGGGGGGGGACGGCCGGTTCCCCGCCGGGGCGCACGCGCACTCCGGCGGCGCGGAGGCGGCCGTCCGCGCCGGGCGGATCACGGGCCCGGACTCGCTGGCGGCGTTCTGCCGGGGCCGCCTGCACACGGCGGGCCTGGTCGCCGCCGCCCTCGCCGCGGCGGCCTGCGCCGGCGGCGATCCGTACGCGCTGGACGACGCCGCCGACGCCCGTACGCCGTCGCCCGCGCTGCGGGCCACGGCCCGCAAGCTGGGGCGGCAGTTGCTGCGCGCCGCCCGCGCGACCTGGCCGTGCGCGGAGCTGGACGCGCTCGCCGCGGCCCGCCCGCGCGGGCTGCACCAGCCCGTCGTCCTCGGCCTGACCGCCCGCGCCGCCGGGCTGGCCCCGCACGACGCGGCGCGGGCCGCGGGGTACGACAGCGTCAGCGGCCCGGCCACGGCGGCGGTGCGGCTGCTGAGCCTCGACCCGGTCGACGCGACGGCGATCCTCGCCCGGCTCGCCGGGGAGGTGGACGGGGGCGTGGAGCGGGCCGGCGCGGCGGCGCGCGCCGCGGCCGAGGAGGGCACCGACCCGCTCCCGGCCGCCTCCGCGCCGCTGCTGGACATCGGCGCGGAACGGCACGCGGCGTGGCCCACGCGGCTGTTCGCCTCGTGACCCGCGTGACCGTGTGACCTTCCGTCCTTCCGTCCTTCCGTCCTTCCTGACCGCGACACCCTCTGGACCGGGAGCCCCCGATGCACCTCGACCACCCCGAGACCTTTCCCCAGCGGTACGCCTACCGGGCCGCCGCCCCGCGCCGCCCCGACGGCACCCGGCGGGCCCTGCGCGTCGGCCTGGGCGGGCCGGTCGGCTCCGGCAAGACGGCGACCGGGGCCGCGCTCTGCCGGGAGCTGCGCGGAAAGCTGTCCATCGCCGTCGTGACCAACGACATCTACACCCGTGAGGACGCCGACTTCCTGCTGCGCGAGGCCGTGCTGCCCGCCGACCGGATCGCCGCCGTGGAGACCGGCGCCTGCCCGCACACCGCCATCAGGGACGACATCTCGGCCAATCTGGAGGCCGTGGAGGAACTGGAGGAACGGACCGGGCCGCTCGACCTGATCCTGGTCGAGTCCGGCGGCGACAACCTCACCGCCACGTTCTCCACCGGGCTGGTCGACGCGCAGATCTTCGTCATCGACGTGGCGGGGGGCGACGACATCCCGCGCAAGGGCGGGCCCGGCGTCACCACGGCCGACCTGCTCGTCGTCAACAAGACCGACCTCGCCCCGTACGTCGGGTCCGACCTGGCGGGCATGGCGCGCGACGCGAAGGCGCAACGCGGGGACCTGCCGGTCGCGTTCACCTCGCTCCGGGCCGAGGACGGGATCCGGCCGGTCGCGGACTGGGTGCTGGAACGGCTCGCCGCCTGGGGCGGCGCATGACGTCCGGCGCGGCCGGTGGCGTGGACGTGGCCGGTGGCGTTGTCGCGGACGCCCGGGTCAGGGCGGCGCCCGGCGGGGGGCTGCCGTTGCTGCGCGGCGACGGCCCGCTGGCGTTGCGCCGCACCCGCGCGGACGGGCCGTACGCGCGGGTCACGGTGGTCGGCGCGATGAGCGGGCCGCTGGGCGGGGACCGGCTGCGGCTGACCGTGGAGGTCGAGCCGGGCGCGGCCCTGCGGGTGGACTCGGCCGCCGCGACGGTCGCCCTGCCGGGCCGCGTCCCCGGCGTCCCGGCGGCGTACGAGACGGTGCTGACGGTGGGGGAGGGGGGCGAGTTGCGGTGGTTGCCCGAGCCGCTGATCTCGGCGGCCGGGAGCGGGCTGCGGATGACGACGCGGGTCGAACTGGCCGCCACCGCCCGGCTGGTGCTGCGCGAGCAGCAGGTGCTCGGCAGGGCGGGGGAGGAGCCGGGGAACCTGACGACACGGCTGGTGGTGCGCCGGGCGGGGCGGCCGTTGCTCGACCAGGAGCTGTCCTACGGGCCCGCCGCCCCCGGCTGGGACGGCGGAGCGGTTCTGGACGGTCACCGGGCGGTGGGCCAACTGCTCGTGGTCGCGCCGGAGTTGGCCGACAAGCCGGTGGAGCCCGCGCTGTTGGGCGCCACGGCCGTCCTGACGCCGCTGGCCGGTCCCGGCGCGCTGGTCACCGCCGTCGCCCCGGACGCCCTGGCGCTGCGCCGGCTGCTGGACGAAGGGCTCGTTCTCCTCGGCCTGTGAACGCCCCCGGTCCGCCGTCATCTCCCTTGATGCCGGGGGGAGTTGCTCTCACGCGACTCTCATGTTTCCCTCATTCCTCGTTCACTGCCCCTTCCTAGCGTCTCGTGCTGACGACACGCGCTCCCTCCTGAGCGCACCGCGACATCGGCCGTCACGGGCTGGGATCGGAGAACCACGCATGGACGCCACGCCGTTCACGCTCACGCCAGGCACGCGGCTGCTGCACATCGGGCCGCACAAGACCGGAACGACCTCCCTCCAGGGGGCTTTTCACCGCTTACGGGCGGAACTGGCGGCGCACGACGTCGTCTACGCGGGCAAGGGGCGCCAGGCCAAGGAGCCCGCCGTCGCGCTCACCCGCGCCTGCCGTCCCGCCCCGGGCGCGCCGGGGGCGTCGTCGCCGTGGGACGCGCTGTGCGCGGAGACCGCCGCGGCGGGAGACCGCCGGGTGGTGATCAGCAGCGAGTTCTTCTCGAACGCGGACGCCGACGCGGCGCGTACCGCGGTGAGGGACCTGGGCGGCAGCCCGGCCGTTCATGTCGTGGTGACGTTACGGCCGTTGCTGAGGATCCTGCCGTCGCACTGGCAGCAGTACGTCAAGCACGGGCTGTGTCACTCGTACGAGGACTGGCTCGACGGAGTGCTGCGCCGCCCCATGGAGGACTGTCCGACTCCCGAGTTCTGGCACCGGCACCGGCATGACGCGCTCCTCGAACGGTGGGCGGACGCGGCCGGGCTGGAGAACGTCACCGTCGTCGTGGTGGACGACGCCGAGCCGCGGCGGCTGTTCCGCGCCTTCGAGAACCTGCTCGGCCTGCCCGAGGGAATCCTCGTGCCCGACGGCGGCGGCCTCAACAAGTCCCTGACCCTGTGCCAGGCCGAGTTGCTGCTCCAGCTCAACCGCAGGCTCGCCGACCCCGCGTGGGCCGGCTGGCCGCGCAAGGCGATCGTGCGCGAGGCCGTGGTGCCCCACATGCAGGCGTACACGCCGTGCCCCGGGGAGCCACGGATCACCACCCCGGCCTGGGCGGAAGAGGCCGCCGCCGGGATGGCCGAGGAGATCGTCGCCGGGATCTCCGCCCTCGGCGTCCGCGTCATCGGTGACCTGGCCACGCTGACCCCGGAGCCGTGCGGCGCGGCCGACCCCGTCACCCCGACCTCGATCCCCACCGCCGCGGCCGTCGAGGCCATCCTGGGCGGGATCACCGCCGGTTCGACCCTGACGCGGACCCGGCCGGCGAAGCCGAGGCCGGGCACGGTCGAGGACCGCCCGGTCAGCAAGGTCCCGGCGGCCGACCTCCTGCGCATTGTCGGCCGCCGCGGCCTGCGCCGCCTGCGCCGCGAACTCCCCGGCGGACGCCGGTAACGGCACAGGGTGGCCCTGAACACCTACGCCGCCCTTCACGGCATCCCCGTGGCGGGTGGGTCGTCAAGGGTGTCGGGGAAGGCGATGTCGAGTTCCGTGGTGAGGGCGTGGGTGAGGTCCGCGTGCTGCGGGCGGTCGATGATGACCTGCTTGAGCGCGCCGGCGCCCCGCAGGGCGGACAGGTTGTTGCCGCGCAGGTCGGTGCGGTGGTAGGTGCCGGCGGTGAAGGTGGTGTGGCGCAGGCCGCAGGCTTCCAGGTGGGCGCCGGAGAGGTCGCAGCGGGTGAAGGCGGCTTCGGTCAGGTCGCACCTGACGAGGGCGAGGGGCCCGGTGGCGCGGAGGTGGGCCAGGACGGCGTAGGTGAGCGTGCAGCCTTCGAACAGGACGTTGTCCAGGGTGAGGCGTTCGAGGACGGCGCCGGTGAGTTTGCAGTCGCGGAAGACGGTGCGGGTGAGTCTGCTGTCGGTCCAGCGCAGGGAGGTGAGGTCACAGCCGGTGAACTCGACGGAGTCCAGCCGGATGTTGTCGAAGCGGGAGCGCCGGGCGGACAGGCCGGTGATGCGTCCGGTGACGAAGTGGGTGCCGGTGAGGCTGAGTTCAACCGGGTCGGCGCTGGTGTAGTGGAAGTCCAGGAAGGCTCCGCCGTTGTCGAAAGAAGTGACGTGGGACAGGGCGTCCAGGGTGGGCAGCGTGAGGGTGAGACGGCCCAGGGTGCGGCTGTGCATACGGGGTGGTGACCTTCGTCTTCAGGCGGGCGGGTCCGGTACGTCGTTCCGGCGCGCCGGTGATCGCTCGCGCCTGGCGGGCTTGGTGAGGTAGATCAGGGCGCCGCAGGAGGTGCATCTCCTGCCCTCGGCGGTCGGTGTGAGTTCGGGGTGGCGGCAGGGGTCTGTCAGGTGGCAGCGGAACCAGACGGCTTTGCCCCAGGGCGGTGCGGCCGGTTCGTGTCCGAAGTCGCCGGGACCGGCCATGTGTCGCAGCAGCCACAGGCCGCGCCCGGACTCGGCGTCCCACTCCGGCTCGGTGACCACCGGCAGCCGTGGCGAGCGGTCGAGGACCGAGACGGTCACGACCGAACCGGTTCGTTCCAGCGTCAGACGGCAACGCCGGTCCCCGGCATGCCTGATGATGTTGCTCAGCAACTCCGAGACCCCGAAACAGGCCAGCTCCACGGCTGCACGGGCAGCTCCCCACTCAGCCAGCACCCCGGTGACGAGCTGTCGCCACCGGTGGATGTCGTGGGGAGCGGCCGTGACGGCAAACGACTGGTGACTTCGGGACACTTGAGTCGCGGGGGCTGTCATCGATCCTCCTGGTTCTCGCCGCGAGTGACGTGCGCTTTCCGTCACCAGCGTGGGATCCGGGTGCCCGGTCAACCAGCTCCAGGTGATTACCCACCATGAGCAAGGTCACTATCTGTGCGGCCTCAGCTACACTTGGGTCCCCTGTGTCGCTGGAGTGTTGCCATGGCTGACTTCGACCCGCCACCCGGCATCCCCGAACGTCTGCTGCGCGATGAGGAGATGCTCCAGGCGTGCCGGGCCCGGGACTTCGCCAGGATCTTCGCTCTTCTCAGGAGCCGCTCCGGCGTCTACCCCTCACTTATCGCTCGGCGCTGCCAGTTGACGCCGAGCCGTGTTGGGGAGGTGCTGAAGGGGCAACGCGTCATCAAGGAGATGGCGGTCATCGAGCGCATCTCCGACGGGCTTCGTATCCCGGGGCACTTGCTCGGACTCGCGTCCAGGGATTGGGAGATGGGCAATGCGCCAGGGCAGGTCTCCGGTGCGGCTGACATCACGCATGAGTGGACAGCACCCGAACTTCCGGCGGAGGGCCTGGTGTCGTCCGAAGCCCTCCGGCAGGACGTGGAGTTCGTGCTGTCACTGATCGAAGGACAGCTTCCTCAGCACTACAAGAGCGCGAACTTCTTCGGTGCCCAGGCGGCCATCGCCTCGGTGCTCCATGAGGCCCGCAGCATCACTCGCCTGCTGGAAGTGACCGAGGGCGAGCCGCGCTTGGCCCTCTTGCGCACCGGCGGCCGGATCGCGGAGTTTCTGGGCTGGCTCTTCCAGGACCACGGCGATTTCCGTTCGGCCGGGTACTGGTCGGATCGTTCCATGGAGTGGGCTCAAGAGGCCGGAGACGAATCGGCGCAGTCCTACGTGCTCTTCCGCAAGGCCAACCAGGCGAACGCACAAGCCCAAGCCCAGAAGGCGGTAGGACTCGCGCGCGCGGCGCAGCGGATCCCGGGCCTTCCCCCGCAGATCACCGCCCTCGCTGCCCAGCAGGAGGCGCAGGGGTACGCGCGTATGCGCAATCCCAAGGCGGCGCTCGCCAAGTTCGATGAGGCGAGAGCACTTGCCGCGACCCACGCCGACATCGATCCGGACGCGACCCTCGACACGTCGTACTGCACGCCGACGTACATCGAGATCCAGCGAGCGAACTGCTGGATGGAGCTGGGTGATCCGCGACGCGCCATCGTGCTCTTCGAGGCCGAGTTGGCCACGCTTCCCACGGCCTACCGCAACGATCGTGGGTTCTATCTCGCCCGCCTGGCCCGTGCCTACCTCAGTGCCGATGAACCCGAGCAAGCGGCGAGCGTCGCGACCACGGCGCTGGCGATCTACAGTCAGACCGGCTCAGCCCGCACGATCACCGAGTTGTCCGCCGTCGCGCACGGTGCGGACCAGCGGCCCACCGTGCCCGGCATGAAGGTCTTCTCGGAGCGATTCCGCACCCTGTGCGACAGCCTTCCCACGCGACCGGCCGGGTGCCATGGGGGATGCTGAGGCCATGCGAGATCTGATGACTCAGGCGACCACCGGGGACGAGCGGCGGCGTGGGCGGGTGGTCGCCGTGCTGCCCGTGGGGAGCTTCGAGCAGCACGGGGAGCATCTGCCGCTGATCACGGACACCGTGATCGCCTGCCTCATCGCGCGCCGGATCGCCGACGACCACGGCCTGTTCCTGCTGCCGCCGGTCACGATCTCCTGCTCGCACGAACACGCCGCCATGCCCGGCACGGTCAGCATCAGCGCGCCCACGCTCTACGCCGTGATCCGCGACGTGTGGCGGTCGTTGGAAGCGTCCGGCACGCCGGGACTGCTCATCGTCAACGGACACGGCGGCAACTACGTCCTGGGCAACGCCGTACAGGAGATCAACGTGGCCGGCCCCCGTGTCGCGCTGTTCCCGGCATCCGAGGACCGGCGCCGTGCGCGGGTGGACGCCGGGCTGGACAGCGGCGCCGACGAGGACATGCACGGCGGCGAGTTCGAGGTGTCCCTGCTCCTGCACGGCGCCCCGTATCTGGTGGGCGACGGCATCGAGAAGGACGACCACTCCGCGCCCGACCGCCCCCACCTGCTCACCCTCGGCATGAACGGATACACCGGCAACGGCATCATCGGCCACCCCTCCCTGGCCACCGCCGCCAAGGGCAAGGCCATCCTGGACAGCCTCTCCGACGCCGCCCGTTCCCATCTGGCGCTCATCGGACCCGGGACATGAACAAGACACCGGCCGGGGCCCACCGGGTTGGCGGTTCTGTCACGCACGTCCCGGAGCGGACAGAATGCGGCCATGACGGTTGAGCGGTTCGCCCTGGCTGCCGAGGTCATGGCCTTCTACCAGTCCACCATCACCGAGGCCGACCGGTTGTCGTCGTCGGCCGACGGCAGGCTGGAGCTGGTGCGTACCCAGGAG
>NZ_LN929775.1 GCF_001493375.1 Streptomyces specialis | reverse complement strand
GCCCCCGACACCGCACCACCACCACGGCATCGAAGAAGGCACCCGCCGGCAACGTCCGCACCCCATCCCCCTCACCCGGCATCCACGCCGGACAAGACACGAACGAACCCCGGCCGGACCCCGGGAAGAACTGAGCTGCGACCATAACTCTGCTCTCCAGTGAGCTGTCGTGCGCTGACAGTCACCAAGCCTGCCGGGGTTCCCGGGGGGCGAGTTGCACAGACGTGTGCAACTTCCGGCGCGCGGGATATGGCACCGCGAGAGGCTTACGTCACGCCGATCCACGCGGCGAAGCGGGCCAGGGGGCCGGTGCGGGAGTGTTCTCGGCGGCGTAGCTGGATGACCGTTTCCCGGGTCGTGGGGTGGTACTTCGTCTGTTGCGGGGCCGCGCGGCGGGCTCGTTGGAGGCAGGTCAGCGCTTCTGTCCGGCTTCCGGCCCAGGCGTGGATCCTGGCCACGTCCATCCAGTGGTGCCCCGCCCGTGAGCGGGACCATCCGCGCGGGATGCGGACGTCTCCGGCCAGTTGGATGGCCTCGTCGTACTCCTCCAGTTCCGAGACGACCGCGACGGCGTGCACGCCGACGTTCGGCGGGCCCCAGGTGAGGCCGTAGTCGGGCAGTTCGCCCGTCTCCTCGGCGAGGCTCCTGGCCACAGCGAGGTGACTGTCGGCGCGGGCACGGTCCTTGGCGCGTCCGGCGATCACGGCCGCGCGCAGATGCAGGCTGCCGCGCAGGGCGTCGAGTCCTTCCGGGCGCCGGGAGTCCTGGCCTTCGAGGTCCGTCAACGCCCGCTGGACGACGCGCAGTCCGATGTCGTAGCGGCCGTGCGCCAGCACGGTCTGGGCGCGCAGGTACGCCTGGACGGCGAGCAGCCCCGGCTCGTCCGCCTGCGGCGCGGCCAGCGCGATGCGGTCCAGGGCCACCGTGGCGAGGTCCTGGTAGCCGAAGTTCCACGCCACGGTGAAGACGCAGCGGAAGGCGTTGGCCAGGCACTCGTAGGCGTACCGCCGGTCCTCGCCGGTCGAGGTGTGCACCGCGTGGACGCACTCGTCGATCACGCCGGGGAGGTCCCGGAGCATGGGCGTGTACTCGGCATGGCGGCGCTGGAGGAGGAGCCGCCGCACGTCCCGGCCGATCAGCGACGGGTGGCGCGGGGGCGTGGTCCAGTCGTGCGGCACGTCCCAGTTCTCCATGCCGACGCGGATGGGCTGGAGCAGGACGTCCAGCCGGTCACGGCGCAACTCGTCCGCGTACGGCTGTCCGAGCAACTCGGCGACGGGGACGCCGAGTCCGCGGGCGCACGCGGCGACGAAGGCCGGTGACGCGGGTCGTTGTCCGCATTCGACCTTGGAGAGCAGCGACATGGAGACGTGGGCGCGCATGGCGAGCCCGGTCTGGGTCAGGCCGCGCCGGGCACGCAACTCCGCGATGCGCGCGCCGGTGTACTCGTCACTGCTCTCGGGCATGCCGACTCCCGCGATTCGTCCGGCTCGACACCTGAACGGTAGCCCCGGAGAGCGGCCGGAAACAGCGAACGGTCCGGCCGTCCCCAGCCCGGTGGGGTCGCCGCACCCGGGGGCGGTGCCGTGGTCCGCGCCGGTCGGCACGGCGAGGAGCGACCCGTCGGCGGGCCCGGTGGCCCGCGCCCGGAGCCACTCGAAAGTGCCGCTGCCGCGACGGCGACGCGACCTCTCCCGGCCGCCGAGCGGTCCGGGAAAAACCTGCCGCCCCCCGCGAGTGACCAGTTCGCGGGGGGCGGCAGCGGGCAGAGGGAACGCCGACTCGGTCGCTCACCTGCCGTTTCGCAGTGGCTGAGGGTTCCGGCGCGTCAGCGGATGTGGCGGCCGGAGATGGCGCGGGCGATCACCAGGCGCTGGATCTCGCTCGTGCCCTCAAAGATCGTGTAGATCTTCGAGTCGCGGTACATCCGCTCCACGGGGTGCTCCCGGCTGTAACCGGCGCCGCCCAGGATCTGGATGGCCTTCTCGGTGGCGCTGACGGCGAGTTCACCGGCGCGCAGCTTGGACATGGAGCCCTCGCCGGCGGTGAACTGCTTCTCGTTGCGCGCCATCCACGCCGCGCGCCAGATCAGCAGCCGGACCGCGTCGATCTCGGTCCGCAGGTCCGCCAGGGTGAAGGCGATGGCCTGGTTCTCGATGATCGGGCGGCCGAACGCCTCGCGCTCGCCCGCGTACTCCAGGGCGTACTCGTAGGCCGCGCGCGCGATGCCGAGCGCCTGGGCGCCGACGGTCGGTCGGGAGACCTCGAAGGTGGCCATGGCCGCCTGGCCCTTGGCCGTGTTGCCCTCGCGGATCCGGGCCAGCCGGGCGTCCAGCTTCTCCTTGCCGCCGAGCAGGCACTCGCCGGGCACCCGCACGTCGTCCAGGAAGACGTCGGCGGTGTGCGAGGCGCGCAGGCCGAGCTTCTTGATCTTGCGGTTGCCGACCAGGCCCGGGGTGTTGGGCGGCACGATGAACGCGGCCTGGCCGCGGGCGCCCAGCTCGGGGTCGACGGAGGCGACGACGACGTGGATGTTGGCGATGCCGCCGTTGGTGATCCACGCCTTCTGGCCGCTGAGGATCCACTCGTCCTTGGCCTCGTCGTAACGGGCCCGGGTGCGCATGGCGGAGACGTCGGAGCCCGCCTGGGGCTCGGAGACGCAGAACGCCGCCACCTTCACGTCGTTCTCGTCACCGAAGCACTGCGGGACCCACTCGGCCATCTGGTCGGGGGTGCCGGAGGCGAAGATGCCGGCGACGGCCAGGGAGGTGCCGAACAGGGCCATGCCGATGCCGGCGTCGCCCCAGAAGAGCTCCTCGTTGGCGATCTGGAGGGAGAGACCGGTCGGGTCGCCGAACAGTTCGGCGAGGGACTCGAAGCCGTACAGGCCGATCTTGGCCGCCTCCTGGAGGACCGGCCAGGGAGTCTCCTCCCGCTCGTCCCATTCGGCCGCCGCGGGACGGACGACATCGGCGGCGAAGCCGTGCACCCAGTCCCGGAGGTCCTGCTGGTCTTCAGTGAGGTCGAGAGAAAAGCCGCTCATGGATGGATACTCACGCCTTCGGGATGTCGAACAGCTTGGGGAGGGCCGAGGCCAGGCCGATGTCGCCGGTGACCTTGAGCTTGCGGGTCATGAACATCGCGACGGGGCTGCCGTTGCCCGACACCAGCTTGAGGAAGTCGGCGTCGTTGGCGGCGAGCGTCACGCGGGGCTCGGCGTCCGAGCGGCCGGGGGTGACCTTCACCTGGCCGTCGGCTATGGCGGTCTCCCAGGTGACGACCGGGTCACCGGTGACCTCCCAGCGGATCAGGGCCTTCATGGAGCCGGCGCCCTCGGGGCGGAACTGGCTCTCCATGCGGCCGAAGACCTCGGAGATGACCCGCTGCCGCACGTCCGGGTCGGCGGCCAGCTCCGCGATCTCCTTCTTGGAGAGCTTCTTGACGATCTGGGCGAACTCCTTGGGAGTGACGTTCGCGAAGTCCAGATCGCGGATGTTGGGGCTGTCGGCCATGTCGTGCCACCCACCTCACTGTGAGACTTACTCTGAAGTAGACTTACTGAAGAGTAAGATTACGCACTGCCTAGGTAGGCTGGCAAGAGTGAGCGACAAACGAAGACGGCGACTCCCGAGGAACGTCCGCGAGCAGGAGATCATCGACGCCGCGCTCCACGTCTTCTCCAAGCGCGGCTACCACGCCGCGGTCGTGGACGAGATCGCCGAGCTGGCCGGGATCTCCAAGCCGATGGTGTACCTGTACCTCGGCTCGAAGGAAGGGCTGTTCGTCGCGTGCATCCGGCGCGAGTCGCAGCGCCTGGCGGCCACGTTCAAGGACGCCGCGCAGGCGGGGGGTTCCACTCCCGAGCAGCGGCTGTGGGCCGGCCTGACGGCGTTCTTCGCGTTCGTCGCCGAGCACCGGGACGCGTGGCTGGTCCTGCACCGGCAGGCGCCCGACCAGAGCGAGGCGATCTCCGCGGAGCTGGCCCAGGCCCGGCGCTCCATCATGGCCGTGGTCGCCGGGCTGGTCGGGCAGGGCATCACCGAGGGCGGAAGGCCCGGCCTGGGTGAGCAGGACGCCGATTTCGTCGCGCACGCCCTGGTGGGCGCGGCGGACTCGCTGACCGAGTGGATGGAGCGCCATCCGGGTCAGTCGCCCGAGCGCATGACGATCGGCCTGATGAACATGATGTGGGTGGGGATGCGGAACGTGCTCACCGGGGAGGTGTGGACACCACCCCGGGAGACGTGAGCGGCTATCTCCTGGATCAGTGAGGGGAAGGGGGGTCACCGCACCTTTTCGATGCGGCCGTACAGGTGGTGTCGTTTCCCGTCCGCCGAGTTCAGCTCGAACGGGCGGACGGGACCGGCCTCGCCCGCCCGGAAGGCGACGCGGGTGGGGAGCTGGACCGGGGCGCGGAACCAGACCTGCGCGGCGAACGCGTCGGGCAGCACGTCCTCCAGCGCGGCCAGGCTGCGGGCCTTGGTCCACATGCCGTGCGCGATGGCCGTCGGGAAGCCGAACATCTTGGCGCCCAGCGGGTGCAGGTGGATCGGGTTCCGGTCGCCCGAGACGGCGCCGTAGCGCCGCCCGATGCCGGCGGGCACGGACCATTCCTGGCTGAGAGCGGCGTCCACCGCCTCGTGCAGCTCACCGCCGTCGGGGGCCTTCTTCGCCGCCGAGGACCCGTTGGCGCCGTTGGACCCGCCCGAGCCGCGGCGCAGGAACGTGCTGGCCGAACGCCACACCACCGCACCGTCGCGGTCCTCCGCCTCCGCGAGGATGTCGAACGTCACACCCTTGGGGTGCGGCGACGGCTGGGTGGCCTCGACGCGGTAGCTGAGGGCCTCCCCCGGCGCGACGGGCCGCAGTTGCTCGATCCGGTTGACGATGTGGACCAGGCCCGGCAGCCGGTAGGGGAAGTCCCGCTTGGTCATCAGCACCATCGCCAGGGGGAACGCGACGATGTGCGGGAAGGTCGGCGGCAGCCGGTCGCTGCGCCGGAAACCGCACACCTCCGCGTACCGGGCCAGCAGGCCCGGGTCGGCCACCGTGTCGGGCAGCAGAAGCCGCCGCACGGGAACCTGGCCGTCGCCGCGCTTGGGAATGAGCAGCGCGCGGGCGTACAGAGTGGTCATGCCCGGGGTCGACATGGTGTTCGTCACGCTCCCAAAAGGGCTTGGCCGCAGACCCGGAGGACCTGGCCGCTGACGGCGCCGGTGCCGGGCGAGGCGAAGTAGGAGACGGCCTCGGCCACGTCTACGGGCTCGCCGCCCTGGTTGAGGCTGTTCATACGACGGCCGGCCTCGCGGATGAAGAGGGGGATGGCGGCGGTCATCTGGGTCTCGATGAAGCCGGGCGCGATGGCGTTGATGGTGATGCCGCGCTCGGCCACCGCCGGGGCGAGGGACTCGACCAGACCGATCAGGCCGGCCTTGCTGGCGGCGTAGTTGGTCTGGCCCATGTTGCCGGCGATGCCGCTGATGGACGAGGTGCAGATGATCCGGCCGCCGTCGCGGATGACGGGCAGCAGGCCGTCGGTCAGACGCTCCACGGCGATCAGGTTGACCGCCATCACCGAGTTCCAGCGGGCGGCGTCCATGCCGCCGAGCGTCTTGTCGCGGGTGATGCCCGCGTTGTGCACGACGATGTCCACGCCGCCGCCGAACTCCGACTCCAGGTGGGCGATGGTCCGCTCCACCGCGTCGTCGGCGGTGATGTCCAGCTCCAGCGCCGTGCCGCCGATCTTGCCGGCGACGTCGCGCAGCGCCTGGCCCTGGGCCGGGATGTCCACACAGACCACGCGGGCGCCGTCACGGGACAGCACGCGGGCGACCGTCTCGCCGATGCCCCGGGAGGCGCCGGTGACGATGGCGGTCTTGCCGGCCAGCGGCTTCTCCCAGTCGGCGGGCGCCTCCACCGTGCCGGCCGGCTCCGGGCGCACGCGCAGCACCTGGCCGGAGACATACGTGGAGCGGGCGGACAGCACGAAACGGACGGTGGACTCCAGCGAGTCCTCCGCGCCCGGCGCCACGAGCACCAGGTGCGCGGTCGCGCCGCCCCGCAGCTCCTTGCCGACGGAACGGACGAAACCTTCCAGCGCGCGCTGGGCCGCCGCCTCACGGGGGCTGTCGGCCAGCTCGTGCGGCGTGCCGAGCACGAGCACACGCCCCGAGGAGGCCACCGAGCGGATGCGGGGGTGGAAGAACGCGTAGAGCTGTTCCAACTGGCTCGCGTCGGTGATGCCGGTCGCGTCGAAGATCAGCGCGCCAGGACGTTCGGCACGGTCCTGGACCGTGGCGCCGCAGGAGTCGAGAATCTCACGCAGGCCCTTGGCCAGCCGTCCGCCGTCCGCGGCGCCGAGCTCCACGGGGCCCCTGGCCACCGGCTGACCTGGCCGGTACCGGGCCAGCACGGTCGGGCGCGGCAGGCCCAGACGCTTGGAGATGAAGGCCCCGGGACGACCAGTGGTGAACGTGAAGTACCTATCAGCCATTGATTTCCTCCTTACTGAAGGGTAAGTCTACTGGCAAGTTAAATCAGTCGGTCCGGGACCACAAGGACCACAAGGAGAGAGTGAGACGGCCATGACAGCGGTCGGGCGCCGTGTGGCGATCCTCGGCGGTAACCGCATTCCCTTCGCCCGCTCTGACGGGCCGTACGCGACCGCGTCCAACCAGGACATGCTCACGGCCGCGCTGGCCGGGCTGGTGGACCGGTTCGAGTTGCGCGGCCAGCTCCTCGGGGAGTTCGTCGCCGGTGCGGTCCTCAAGCACGCCAGGGACTTCAACCTCGCCCGGGAAACCGTCCTGGGCAGCGCACTTGACCACCGCACACCCGCCTACGACATCCAGCAGGCGTGCGGCACCGGTCTGGAGGCGGTCATCCTCGTCGCCAACAAGATCGCCCTCGGCCAGATCGACGCGGGCATCGCGGGCGGCGTGGACACGGCGAGCGACGCGCCGCTGGCCATCAACGACGACCTGCGGAAGGTCCTGCTGAAGGCCCGCCGCGGCAAGTCCACCGGGCAGCAGCTCAAGGCCCTCACCGGTATCCGGCCCAAGCACGTGATGCTCGACATCCCGCGCAACGCCGAGCCCAGGACCGGCCTGTCCATGGGCGAGCACGCCGCCCGGACCGCCGCCGAGTGGCGTATCTCACGCGAGGACCAGGACCTGCTGGCCGCCACCAGCCACCAGCGCCTGGCCGCCGCGTACGAGGCGGGCTTCTTCGAGGACCTGATCACCCCGTACCGCGGTCTGGAGCGCGACCAGAACCTCCGCCCGGACAGCAGCGTGGAGAAGCTGGCCAAGCTCAAGCCCGTCTTCGGCACCGACGGCCCCAGCCCGACGATGACGGCGGGCAACTCCACGCCGCTCACCGACGGCGCCTCCACCGTGCTGCTCGCCAGCGAGGAGTGGGCCGCCGAGCGCGGACTGCCCGTGCTGGCCTACCTCACCTACTCCCGCACCGCGGGCGTGGACTTCGTGAACGGCCCCGACGGGCTGCTGACCGCTCCCGTCTACGCCGTGCCGAAGCTGCTGGAGGCCGCCGGGCTCGCCCTCCAGGACCTCGACCTGTACGAGATCCACGAGGCGTTCGCCTCCCAGGTCCTCGCCACCCTCGCCGCCTGGGACGACGCCGGCTTCTGCGAGCGCCGCCTGGGCCTGGACAAGCCGCTGGGCGCGATCGACCGCGACCGCCTCAACATCAACGGATCCTCGCTCGCCACCGGCCACCCCTTCGCGGCGACCGGCGGGCGCATCGTGGCCACCCTCGCCAAGGAGCTCAACCAACTGGCGGAGGAGCGTGGCGGCACCGTCCGGGGCCTGATCTCCATCTGTGCCGCCGGTGGCCTCGGCGTCACCGCCATACTCGAAAGCCAGCAAGGGAGCTGACATGGGCGCACGACAGGACCTCAAGAGGGCGAAGAAGCACGGGGATCTGTCCACCCGCGTCCGGCCGGAAGTGATCCGTGAGAACGGGGTGGTCCGTGAGGTGCGGGTGCCGCCGCTGGTGGCTCCGCCGACGTCGGGCAGTATCGCGGACATCCCGTTCACCAACGCGGCCGAGGCGCCGGGCAGTGTGGCGGTGCGCCGGAAGGTCGGTGACCGGTATGTGCCGGTGACGGCGGCGGCGTTCGCGCGTGAGGTCACGGATGTGGCCAAGGGGCTGATCGCGGCGGGTCTGGTGCCCGGCGGGCGGGTCGCGGTGATGGCGCGGACCTGTTACGAGTGGGCCGTGCTGGACTTCGCGATCTGGGCGGCGGGCGGCCAGACCGTACCCATCTACGCCACCTCCTCGGCCGAGCAGATCGAGTGGATCCTGCGGGACTCCGGCACCGCGTTCATCGTGGTCGAGAACGCCGACCACGCCGCCACCGCCGAGACGGCCATCGCGGAGGTCTCCCGGGACCTCCCGCAGCCGCGCCTGTGGCGCATCGACGACGGGGCGCTGGCCCAGCTCACCGCGCTCGGCCGGGACGTGGCCGACGCGGAGGTCACCGAACGGCGGACCGCGCTGAGCCCGGACACCATCGCCACCCTCGTCTACACCTCCGGCACCACCGGGCGCCCCAAGGGCTGCGTGCTCACCCACGCCAACCTCCACGCGGAGGCGGCCAACGTGGTGGAGCTGCTCCAGCCGGTGTTCGAGGCGGTCACCAAGCAGACCGCCTCGACACTGCTGTTCCTGCCGCTGGCGCACATCCTGGGCCGCACCATCCAGATCGCCTGCCTGGCCGGGCGCATCGAGATCGGCCACTGCCCCAGCATCAAGCCGGACGAACTGCGCCCCGAACTGGCCCTGTTCAAGCCGACGTTCCTGGTCGGCGTGCCGTACCTGTTCGAGAAGATCCACGACACCGGGCGGGCCATGGCCGAGAAGATCGGCCGCGGCTCGTCGTTCGAGCGGGCGGACCGGATCGCCGTGAAGTACGGCGAGGCGGCGCTCAACAAGTACCTCGGCAAGGGCCCCGGCCCGAGCCTGGGTCTGTCGCTCGCCCGGGGGCTGTACGACCTGCTGGTGTACCGCCGCATCCGCGCCGCCCTCGGCGGCCGGGTCCGGTACGCCATCAGCGGCGGCTCGCCCCTGGACACCCGGCTGAACCTGTTCTTCTTCGGCTGCGGCATCGTCATCTACGAGGGTTACGGCCTGACCGAGACGACGGCGGCGGTCACCCTGATCCCGCCGCTCGACCCGAGGCCCGGCACGGTCGGCCAGCCCCTGCCGGGCGCGTCGATCCGCATCGGCGACGACGGCGAGGTCCTGATCAAGGGCGGCACGGTCTTCACCTCCTACTGGAACAACCCGACCGCCACCAAGGAGGCCCTGGACGCCGACCAGTGGTTCGCCACCGGCGACCTGGGCACCCTGGACGACGACGGGTACCTGAAGATCACCGGCCGCAAGAAGGACATCATCATCACCAACGGCGGCAAGAACGTCTCGCCCGCCGTCCTGGAGGACCG
>NZ_LN929774.1 GCF_001493375.1 Streptomyces specialis | reverse complement strand
GGAACCGCTTTGAGCCCGATGACGGCTCCTGAATCTGTCAGCGCCGACACCGTTCGGCATTACACCCGGCAAGCGACCCATACGGAACTCCCGGCCGGGGAGATCGAGTCCTTGGAACTCGCCGTGCCCGAGCCGGTGCACCCGCACCTCCGGCGCCAGGCGCGCCGCGTGCCGCACGAACTCGTCGCCGGGGGAGTGGAACTCGTGCGGCCGGACCCCGTCGAGGCCCACCGGCCAGTACGTCCCCCAGTGCACCGGCACCGCCGCGCGCGGCCGGAGCAGGGCCAGCGCCTGGGCGGCCCGCTCCGCGTCGAGGTGGCCGTGCCCGAGCTTCGGGCCCCAGCCGCCGACCGGCAGCAGCACCGTGTCCACCGGGCCCGCCTCGTCGGCCATCGCCTCGAACAGTCCGGTGTCGCCCGCGTAGTACGTCCGCGTCTCGCCCTCCACCACGAAGCCGAGCGCCGTGACCCGGCGCGGCCCGAACGGCAGCCGCCGCCCGTCGTGCGCCGCGGGCACCGCCCGCACGGTCACCTCGCCCACCCGCACCGCGTCGCCGGGCACCACCTCGTGCACCTCGAACCGCGCCGCCATCCGCCGCAGCCCCGGCACCGCCGCGAGCGCGCCGCGCGGCACCACCAGCGGCGTGCCGGGGGCGAGCCTGGCCAGCGACCGCAGGTGCAGATGGTCGGCGTGCAGGTGCGACACGACCACCACGTCCGCCACCCGCGCCGACACCGGCGGCAGCGCGCCGCGCCGCCGCCGCAGATGCGCGCAGCGCCGCGTGAACAGCGGATCCGTCAGCACGGTCGTCCCGGAGTCCCGCACGGTCGCGGTCGCGTGCCCCCACCAGGTGATCTCGACCGGCATGAGAACTCCTTCCGCCCCCGGGGCGCCCGGGACAGGCCGCCCACGGCGTCCAGCATGCCAGGCGGCCGGGGACACCCGCGCGGCGATCTCCCGGGTTGTGGAGAATTGCAGTCCTGGACGACGGCGAAGGGGAGCACGTGCCGGAAACCGGAACGGCGACGGCCGCCGCGTGGCGCAGACGCGGCGCGGCCCTGCTGCGGGTCCTCGCCGTGTGGGCGGTCAGCACCCTCACCCTGGTCCTGCTGGCGCTGCTGCTGCCGGACTTCCGCCTCCAGTCCGCCGACGGCGACAGCTTCACCCGCGTCGGCGCCACCGCCGCCCTCGGCGCCGGCTGCTTCGGCCTGCTCAACGCCCTGGTCTGGCCATGGCTGGTCCGCGCCCTGCTCCTGGTGCCCGCCCTCGCCCTCGGCTCCCTGGTCTTCCTGCTCAACGGCTCCCTGCTGCTGCTCGCGCTCGGCGCCATCCCGGACGGGCGCGGCGAGGCCGGGCCGGGGACCGCCGTCGTGGTGGCGGCCGTGATGTCCGTGGCGTCGTCCGGCACCAGCACGCTCCTGGCCGTCACCGACCGGGGCGCGCACCGGCGGCGGCTGCGGCGCCTCGCCGGATCCGCGCCCGGCCGCCGCTCACGGACGCCCGGCACGGTCTTCCTGCAACTCGACGGCATCGGCCGCGACCTGCTGGGCGAGGCCGTCGCCGGGGACCGGCCGCTGATGCCCACGGTCGCCGCGCTGTGCGGCTCGACCCACCGGCTCACCCCGTGGCGCACCGACTGGTCCAGCCAGACCGGCGCCTCCCAGCTCGGCATCCTGCACGGCAGCAACGAGGACGTGCCCGCGTTCCGCTGGTACGAGAAGGAGACCGGCGAGCTGATCATCAGCAACCGCCCGTCCAGCGCCGCCGAACTGCAACGCCGCGCCGTGGCCCGCCCCGGCTCGCCCGGCCTTCTCGCCGAGGACGGCGCCAGCCGGGGCAACCTCTTCGCCGGCGGCGCCGGCCAGGCCGCGCTGGTCCTGTCCGTCGCCGCCAGGCGCCGCCCGGGCCAGCGCTCCCGCGCCGGGTACTTCGCGTACTTCTCCGACCCGGCGCTCGCCACCCGCACCGCCGGCTCGTTCCTCGCCGAACTGGTCCGCGAGATCTGCCAGTCCGTGCGGTCCCGGCTGCGCGGCGACCGGCCGCGCGTCAGCCGCGGCGGGCTCTATCCGCTGATCCGGGCGTTCGCCACGGTCGTCCAGCGGGACGTCGTCACCGCCGCCGTGATCGGCGACATGCTCAACGGGCGCACCGCCGTCTACGCCGACCTCGTCGCCTACGACGAGGTGGCGCACCACTCCGGGCCGCGCGGCCGGGACACCCGGCAGGTGCTCACCGCCCTCGACCGCTGCGTGCGGCGGATCGTCCAGGCCACCGAGCACGCCCCGCGCCCGTACCACCTGGTGCTGCTGTCGGACCACGGGCAGAGCCACGGCGAGACGTTCGAAAGCGCCTTCGGCCACACGCTGGAGGCCCTGGTCCGCATCGGCTGCGGCCGGCCCGTGCCCCGGCAGACGCGCCGCCCCGAGTCCGGCGCGGAGGCGCGCGGCGCGGCGCGGGCCGCGCTGCACCGGCCCGAGGTCTCGCCCGAACCGCCGCCCCCGGCGGACGGCGGCGACACCGAACGGCGGACCGCGCCCGTGGTGCTCGGCTCGGGCAACCTGGGCCTGATCTCCTTCCCCGACCTGCCGGGCCGCGCCTGCCGCGCGACGATCGAGGCCCGCCACCCCGCCCTGCTGCGCACCCTCGCCGAACACCCCGGCATCGGGTTCCTGCTGGTCCACGACGAGCGGCACGGCCCCGTCGGCCTGGGCGCCGGGGGCGCGGAACGCCGCCTGGACAGCGGGGAGATCGCCGGCGACGACCCGCTGGCGCCGTTCGGCCCCGGCGCGGCGGCGGCCGTCCGCCGGACGGCGGGCTTCCCGCACGCCGCCGACATCATGGTCAACTCGGCGATCGACCCGGCGACCGGCGCGGTGCACGCCTTCGAGGACCAGATCGGCTGCCACGGCGGGCTGGGCGGCGGGCAGAGCCACGCGTTCCTGCTGTCGCCCGGCGCGCTCTCCCCGCCGACCCCGCCGGGCGGCGAACTGGTCGGCGCCGAGGCCGTCCACCGGGTGCTGCGCGGCTGGCTGCGGGAGACGGCCGGCCAGCCGGACCACGCGACCGAACCCACCCCCACCCCCGCCGCGCCCTGACTAGGGTGGAAGCTCCTGACGCCGCCGGAAGGGACGTGCGCGATGGCGCCGCATCCGTTGAACGAGCTGGAGATCGCCGAGACGCTGAGCGGGCTGCCCGGCTGGGCGCTCGAGGACGACCGGCTGGTGCGCGGCTACCGCCTCGCCGGGCACCAGCAGGCCGTCGCGTTCCTGGTGCACATCGCCGCCGTGCAGGAGGAGCTGAACCACCACGCGGACCTGACGCTCGGCTACGACCGGCTGGACGTCGCGGTCACCACGCACAGCGCCGGCGGCCGGGTCACCGAGCAGGACGTGATGCTCGTGCGCCGCATCGACGCCCTCGCGCCCGCCCACGGCGCGCGCTGAATCCCCGGCCGCGCGGGCCGCGTCAGTTCCAGTCGAACGTGTCCGGGTCCGGGCCCAGACGGGTGCCGCTGTCCAGGGCGGCGATCTCCGCCAGGTCGCCGGCGTCCAGCTCGAAGCCGAACACGTCGAAGTTCTCCCGGATGCGGGCGGGCGTCACGGACTTGGGGATCACCACGTTCTGGATCTGGAGGTGCCAGCGCAGCACCACCTGCGCCGGGGTCCTGCCGTGCTTCTCCGCGATCCGCGCCAGGACCGGCTCCTCCAGCAGGCCCTTGCCCTGGCCCAGCGGCGACCACGCCTCGGTGACGATGCCGTGCTCCGCGTGGAACGCGCGGGCCTCCTCCTGCGCGAGGTGCGGGTGCAGCTCGATCTGGTTGAGCGACGGCACGACGCCGGTCTCGTCGATGACCCGCCGCAGGTGCGCGGGCTGGAAGTTGGAGACGCCGATGGCGCGGGCCCGCCCGGTGCGGTGGATCTCGTCGAACGTCCGCAGCACCGTCAGGTAGTCGTCGCGCATCGGCCGGGGCCAGTGGACGAGGTAGAGATCGACGTGGTCCAGGCCGAGCCGGGCGAGGGACGCGTCGAACTCCCGCAGGACGCTCTCCCGGGTCCAGGTCTCCGAGGCGCTGTTCCACAGCTTCGTGGTGACGAACAGCTCCTCGCGGGGCAGCCCCGACGCCGCCAGCGCCTTGCCGGTGCCCCTCTCGTTCTCGTAGATGGCGGCCGTGTCGACACTGCGGTAGCCCGCCTCCAGGGCCAGGGCCACCGCGCGCTCCGCCTCGTCGTCCGGCACCTGCCAGACGCCGAACCCGAGCTGCGGCATCTTCACACCGTTGTTGAGGGTTACCTCCGGGACGCTGCTCACGTGCGTGTCAGTCCTTCTCTGCCGAGTGCGATATGTCGGTCCAACCAGGCCGGACATGCCGTCCGACCCCATGGTCAATCACCGGCCCCGCCCGCGCATTCCCGTCCGGCCGGGGAGAGAATGCCCGACGTGCGCGGACTGACCCGGTTCATCGACCCCTACATTCTGCTGCTGTTCGCCACCGTCGGCCTGGCCGCCGCGCTGCCGGCCCGCGGTGGCGCGGGCGAGGCCGTGGACGGCGCGGCCACCGGGTTCATCGCTCTGCTCTTCTTCCTCTACGGCGCGCGCCTGTCCACCCGGGAGGCGCTCGACGGGCTGCGCCACTGGCGGCTGCACCTGACGATCCTGGCGAGCACGTTC
Organism: Streptomyces specialis; assembly: GCF_001493375.1. Taxonomy (GTDB): domain Bacteria; phylum Actinomycetota; class Actinomycetes; order Streptomycetales; family Streptomycetaceae; genus Streptomyces; species Streptomyces specialis. The sequence continues at coordinate 2,956 of NZ_LN929774.1, read as the reverse complement.
GTGGTGTTCCCCCTCCTCGGTCTGGCCGCCCGCGGCCTGGTGCCCTGGCTGCTCACGGACGGCCTGTACGACGGGCTGCTGTTCCTGTGCCTGGTGCCGTCCACCGTCCAGTCGTCCATCGCCTTCACCGCGATGGCGCGGGGAAACGTCGCCGCGGCCATCGCCGCCGGATCGTTCTCCAGCGTCCTCGGCGTCGTCCTCACCCCGCTGCTGGCCGCCGCGCTGATCGGCGGCGACGCCGCGTTCTCCGCCGGCTCGCTGCTGGGCGTCGGCGGGCAGATCCTGCTGCCGTTCCTGCTCGGGCAGGTGCTGCGCCGCTGGATCGGGGACGTCGTCGCGCGGTACCGGGGCCCGTTGTCGCTGGTGGACCGGGCGTCGATCCTGATCGTCGTGTACGCGGCGTTCAGCGAGGGCGTGAACGCCGGGATCTGGGACGAGGTGGGCTGGCGGCGGCTGCTGGCGCTGTTCGGCGTCGAGGCCGTGCTGCTGGCCGCGATGCTGCTGCTCACCTGCCGGGCCGCCCGCGCGCTGGGCTTCGGGCGGGACGACCGGATCGTCGTCGTGTTCGCCGGGTCGAAGAAGTCGCTGGCCGCCGGACTGCCGATGGCCAGCGTCATCTTCGGCGCCGCCGCGGCGCCGGTGGTGCTGCCGCTGATGCTGTTCCACCAGACGCAGCTCGTGGTCTGCGCCTATCTGGCCCGCCGCTGGAGCCGTTCGGCGCCGGCGTAGACGTTCATCGACGTGCCGCGCAGGAACCCCACCAGCGTCACCCCGGTCTCCGCGGCCAGATCGACGGCGAGCGCGGACGGCGCCGACACCGCCGCCAGCATCGGGATACCGGCCATCACCGCCTTCTGCACCAGCTCGAACGAGGCCCGGCCGGACACCAGCAGACCCGCCCCGGACAGCGGCAGCAGCCCCCGTTCGAAGGCGCGGCCGACGAGCTTGTCCACGGCGTTGTGCCGCCCGACGTCCTCCCGCACGTCGAGCAGGTCCCCGTCCGCCGTGAACAGCGCGGCGGCGTGCAGTCCGCCGGTCCGCGCGAACACGCGCTGAGCGTCCCGCAGCCGGTCGGGCAGCGCGGCCAGAACCTCGGGTTCCACCCGCAGGTCGCCGGTCAGGGGCACCGGCCAGCGGGCCGTGGTGCGCACCGCGGCCAGGCTGGCCTTGCCGCACACGCCGCAGGAGGAGCTGGTGTAGACGTGCCGTTCCAGCGACACGTCGGGCGGCGCGACCCCGGCGGCGAACCGGACGTCGACCACGTTGTACGTGTCGGCGCCCCCGCAGTAGCTGATCCGGGCGACCTCCTCGGGCGCGCCGAGCGCGCCCTCGCTGACGAGGAACCCGGTGGCGAGCGCGAAGTCGTCGCCCGGCGTCCGCATGGTCACGGCGAGGGGCCGCCCGTCCACCCGGATCTCCAGCGGCTCCTCACCGACGAGCGTGTCGGCCCGCTCCGTGACGTTCCCGTCCCTGATCCGTACGACGCGGCGGCGCTCGGTGACTCGACCCATGCGGGTCATCATCCGCCATGGGGCGTGCCATGGGCGTCGATCGCGCGCGTCACGGCCGGGACGACGGCGGCGTACCGGGGGCGGCGCAGGTCGAGCGTGGCGCCGCGGACGCCGATGCCGTGGGCCACGAGCAGATCCATGACCGCCCGGAGCGGCCCGGCCCGCCCGGTCAGCGTGAACTCCCGCCCGTCGGGCGCGATCACCGTGGCGGGGGTGGCCCCGGCGAGGAGGTTGCTCCGCTCCCAGTCGACGTCGTACGTCTGCCGGTCCGGGCTCACCCGCACGACGACGTCCCTGGTGCGGTGCAGCAGCGCGAGGTAGTTCAGCGGCACGGTCAGCTTCCGCCGCACGTCGAACGGGGCGCCGCCGTCGCCGGGGTGGATCCGCAGCACCGTCTCCAGGACCGGGCCGTGGGACTGGAACGTCGTGGTGCCCCGCATCTCCAGGAACCGGGCGTCGGCCAGGCGCCCGCCGGCGCGGGCCCACGCCCTGGTGACGCCGCCGAACCCGCCCTCGTCACCGGGCAGGTCGCCCACCACCCAGGTGGGACCCGGGCCCGGCTCGGTGCGCGACCGCCACGGCCCCGGGGCGTCCCCGGCCCGGTCGAGGACCTCCTCCGCGCGGGCCGCCACACCCGGGTCGAGGGTCCGCAGGTCGATCGTGTCACCGTCCAGAGGGATGCCGCCGGCCGCGCGGGCGATCCGCATCATCTCCAGCAGCGGCCCGATCCGCCCGGTCAGATCGACGCGCCGGCCGTCGAGCCGCACCACCCGGTAGGGACGGACCCCGGACAGCGTGGCGCTGCGGGGCCAGTCGACGCCGACCCGCGCGGGATCGTCCGGATGACCGGGATCGGGTCCGACGACGAGCCGCCCCTCGGTGACGGCCGCCAGGCACATCCCCGGCACGCGGAACACGTCGGTCGTCTCGAACGGTTCGCCCGCTTCCGGGTACACGCGCAGCGTCAGCCGGATGCTCGGCTTGGGCTCGTCGGGGTCGAGATCGCCGCCGTAGTGGTGGAAGGTCGCCGCCTCCGGGAAGTGGTCGGGGGACACGAGCGTCGCGGCGAGCACATCGGCCCGCGTGACCGGGCCGCTCCGGACCACCTCCGGGGCACGCGGAGCCCACAGCGCGAACGTGTCGTCCCCGTAGGAGTGCCCGCCGGGCAGCAGGTCCCGCCGGGTGATCCGGGGGACCTGCGCCCGCGCCCAGCGGGTCGCGCCGAAGGGGAGGCGGACGAGACCGGCCACCGTGGCACCGGCGAGGAGGGCCAGCCACAGCGGCTCGGCCCCGCCGGGGCCGACGACGACGAGAAGGACCATGCCCAGCGTCACGGCGCCGCACAGCCCGATGAGGACGACGTACCCGATGTACGCGCTCCGGTAGGCCCCCACGAATCGCCCCTCCCTCTAATACAAAGCCGCACCTGCAGCAGAAGAGGAAGG
>NZ_LN929773.1 GCF_001493375.1 Streptomyces specialis | reverse complement strand
TCCTGTACGGCATCCGAAGCGTCGCCCCCCGAGTCCCGCGACGCCTCCGCGCAGGGCTACGGCGAGGACCGGAAGGTGGGGGAGAACGCTGTCATCCGGCCCTGAGCCGCGAAGCCCGCCGAGCGCGCCGACCGCCAAGACCTCCGGCCGGAGCCTACCCCGCCCGCCCCCACCGAATGCACGTGCATCCAAGCCCGCCGAACTCCGGAAGCCGGCCCGCTCGGCACCGGGACGCCGACCCGGAACGTGCCTGCGCCGCAGGGCTTCGGTGGGGCGGGTGGGACTCGAACCCACGGCCGACGGATTATGAGTCCGTTGCTCTAACCGGCTGAGCTACCGCCCCGTCACGGCGTGCCGCGCACATCTGTGCGCGCCGTCTGCCGCAGCATAGCTGCTCATACGATCTGCCGCCCGGGTCGGGGGCGGTCGTACGCAGGGAGGGACTTCCGGCACGGGGTGATCGGTTCCCGGTGACCGCGAAGAGATGCGTGGTAACGACGAAAGGGCCCCGGACGGGGCCCTTCGGGTGATGCTCCCCCGACTGGACTCGAACCAGTAACCTGCCGGTTAACAGCCGGCTGCTCTGCCAATTGAGCTACAGGGGACTGCTCCGCCCGCGTCCGCTTCCCGTATCCGGGGGGCGTGACCGAGCCGCAGGCCATACATTAGCGCATGTAAGGGGGTGCTTCGAAATCAGTATCCGGGCTACCCGGTTACTGAAGGCGCTACGAGCCGACAGAAGATCATCAAGACGGAAAAGGGGAGCATCCCATGCGTAAGCTCGTGTTCATGACAGGCGTTGCGGTGGGCTATGTGCTGGGGGCGCGGGCCGGGCGGGAGCGGTACGAGCGGCTGCGCGTGACGGCGGAGAAGCTGATGAGCAACCCGGCCGTGCGCAACACCGTGGACTCGGCGACGCAGTCCGGCCGGCAGGCGGCGACGTGGGCGGCGGGCGCGGTGGCGGACCGGGCCGGTGACAAGCTGCCCGGTCCCGTGACCAGCAAGCTCCGCGCCGTCGGCGGTCAGGAGGAGGACGCCGGTCCGGAGGCGCAGACCGAGGGCCGCGCCGCGTTGTGACGGGCGCGCCCATTGCCTGCCGCACGGCGGGCTGACTAGCGTAAGGTTCGGCATCCCGGTCACGGCCGGGGTGCCGAACTTTTCCGTACCTTCGAAGGGCGCGGGAGCGGCACGGGACGCCGCTTCCCCGCGCGACCGGCCGGGCGGCGGGCGTCCCCGGGGGAACGCCCGCGGAGACGCCCGGCTCCCTCACCTCCGCCGCGGCGCCGCGTCAGGTCTCCGCGGCGGCCGTCCGGGTGGCCGGGTCGGCGGCGCCGGACGAGCAGATGGCATGAGCAGCACACCACGGGTCGACGGGAGATCCGTGGCGGCCCCGCGGTGGGCGGGAGAGAAGGGGAGAGCGTGGCGGACGGGTTGGAGATCGCGGTACGGGCGCGGGCCTTGATCGGGGAGGGGCCGACCTGGGACCCGGAGACGGAACGGCTGATCTGGGTGGACATCCTCTCGTCGCGGGTGCATCTCCTCGACACGTCCACCGGACGCCGCACCATCCTCGCGACGATGCAGCACGTCGGGGCCGCCAAGCCGCGGGCGGCCGGAGGGTTCGTGGTCAATCTCCGGGACGGCATCGGCCTGTACGACGCCGAGGGCGCGTTCCGCTGGCTGCGGCGCGAGACGGTGCCCGAACGCCGGGGCAACGACGCCGCCGTGGGCCCCGACGGCACCCTGTGGGCGGGCACCATGCGGTACGACGAACGCCAGGGTGGCGGAACGTTAAGCCGCGTGCACCCGGACGGTACCGCGGTGACCGTCGTGCCCGACGCCACCGTCAGCAACGGTCTGGGCTGGAGCCCGGACGGCAGGCAGATGTACTACATCGACACCCCCACCCGTCGCGTGGACGTGTTCGGCGTCACGGCGGACGGCGGAGTGAGGGACCGCAGGACGCTGGTGGACGTGAGCGACGTGCCCGGTGTGCCGGACGGGCTGACCGTGGACGCGGACGGCTGTGTGTGGGTGGCGTTCTTCGACGGTCACGCCGTGCGCCGTTACACCCCGGAGGGCAAGCCGGACCGCGCGGTCGAGGTCCCGGTCTCGCGCCCCACGGCCTGCGCGTTCGGCGGCCCGGGCCTGCGGGACCTGTTCATCACCACGGCGAGCGACGGCACCGACCCGGCGGCCGAGCCGCTGGCCGGCTCGGTCCTGGTCCTGCCGGACGCGGGCCAGGGACTGCCGCAACCCGCCTTCGCGGGGTAGCGCCCACGCGCGGGACCGCCGGGCCACCCGCGTTCGCGGGGCCGGACGGGCCGGACGATGATGGGCTCAGCGTTCCGCACCCGCACCACTGGAGGTCCCCGTGTCCCTGCCCGCCACCTCCCGCGCATGGCACCTCGTCGCCCGGCCCAAGGGCTGGCCGCGCCCCGAGGACTTCGCGCTGCGCGAGGAGCCCGTGGCCGCCCCGGAGAAGGGGCGGATCCTGGTGCGGAACCTGTATCTGTCCGTCGACCCCTACATGCGCGGCCGGATGAACGACGTGAAGTCGTACACCCCGCCCTACCAGCTCGACCAGCCCATGGAGGGCGGCGCGGTCGGCGTCGTCGTGGCGTCGGCGGCGGAGGACTTCGAGCCGGGCGACCACGTGCTGCACGGCCTCGGCTGGCGGGAGTACGCGACGGTGGACGCCCGGCACGCCGCCCGGGTCTCGCCCGACCTGGCGCCGCTGAGCACCTACCTCGGCGTGCTCGGGATGACCGGCCTGACCGCCTACTCGGGGCTGCTGGAGGTCGGCCGGTTCCGGGAGGGCGACGTCGTCTTCGTCTCCGGCGCGGCCGGGGCCGTCGGCGGGGTCGTGGGACAGCTCGCCCGGCTCAAGGGCGCGGGCCGGGTCATTGGCAGCGCGGGCTCGGCGGACAAGGTGCGGCTGCTCACCGAGGAGTACGGCTTCGACGCCGCGTTCAACTACAAGGACGGCCCGGTCGGGGAGCAGCTCGCCGCGGCGGCGCCGGACGGCATCGACCTGTACTTCGACAACGTCGGCGGTGAGCACCTGGAGGCCGCGATCGACGCGTTCAACGTGCACGGCCGGTCCGTCATCTGCGGCATGATCTCGCGCTACAACGCCACCGAGCCGACGCCCGCGCCGCGCAATCTGCACCTCGTCATCGGCAAGCGGCTGCGGCTCGAGGGCATGCTCGTCTCCGACCACTACGGGTTGCAGCAGAAGTTCGTCGAGGAGGTCTCGGGCTGGGTCCGCTCCGGCGAACTCGTCCACCGGGAGACGGTGGTGGCGGGGGTCGAGAACGCGGTGGACGCGTTCCTCGGCATGCTGCGCGGTGAGAACACCGGCAAGATGATCGTCAGCCTCGGCGACTGACGCGACGACGACGCGCCCCCGGACCGCCGGGGGCGCGTCGTTCAGTCGGCGGTGATCCGTTCGTACGCGAGGGCCGCCAGCTCGGACTGGCCCTCGCGGCTGGGGTGAAACCAGTCCCAGTCGCTGAGGTGGTGGGAGCTGAAGTCGTACGCGAACACCGCGCCGTCGTCGTACCGGCACAGCGGGTCGTCGGCGCAGACCTCCTCCAGCGCCGCGTTGTACTCCAGCACCCGGTCGCGCACCGTCTCGCGGCGCTCCGTCGCGGCGGCCGATTCGTCGTCCGCGTCGGCGAGCATCGAGGGACATATACCGGCGAGCTGCCACACGGCGCGGGCCATCGTGGAGCCGCTGCCCTCGGTCCACAGGCGCAGCAGGTCGGGCACGCTCGACACGTACACCTCCGTGTCGGGCAGCTCCGCGCGGATGACGCCCATCGCCTCGCGGAGGTGCGCCTCGAAGTCCCGCGCGCTCGTCATCGAGGAGACGTCCCGCGCGCAGGCGTCGTTGGCGCCGATCAGCACCGTCACCAGCTCGGGGGAGTGGGCGACGGCCGCGCGGGCCTGGTCGGGGAGGTCGGCCACGGTGGCGCCGGTCTCCGCGAGGTTCCAGGTGTGGGCGGCGACGGCCGCCGGGTCGCCCAGTAACCGCTGGGCCAGGCTGTCCACCTCGGCGTCCGTGCCGGTGGCCCAGGACGCCTCGGGGCAGTCGGCGAGGACGGAACAGGCGTCGAAGGCGCGCGTGATGGAGTCGCCGATGGCGGCCACCGACGCGGGGCTCGTGTCCCACGCGGGGGTGACCTCTTCCGACGGCACCGCCCTGGCTGTCTCATCCGGCCCCGAAGAAGTGGTAGATGAGGAGGTGCACGCGGCCAGCGCCGCGACGGCAGCGATCGGCAGGGCGAGGGTGCGGCGGCTGACCGGCATTCAGGTTCCTCGGTGTCCTTGGCGTCACGGAGTGGGGCGGTAGCTTGGATTCCGGCAGTGGGCGGGCTCGACACGCGCCCTCAGCAAGACTAAAAGATGACCTGACGTCACAGGCTGTCCTCTTTGTCGTAAAAGGTATGTAATGGTGTTTACTGTTCGTGCGTATTTCGGGGTCATCGGGGGCGCCTTGAGGTCCGCGGCGGGCGCAAGGTTGACGAGAGTGTGAGAGTGGAGGTCCCGATGACGACACGTGGTGTTCTGTATGTGCACTCCGCCCCGCGTGCCCTGTGTCCGCACATCGAATGGGCCGTGGCCGGTGTGCTGGGCGCCCGTGTCAGTCTCGACTGGACCAAACAGCCGGCCTCACCGGGCACGTGGCGGGCGGAGTTCTCCTGGCAGGGCGAGGCCGCCACCGCCTCCAAGCTCGCCTCCGCGCTGCGCGGCTGGCATCTGCTGCGCTTCGAGGTCACCTGCGAGCCGTCCGCCGCCACCGAGGGCGAGCGTTTCAGTTGCACCCCCGGGCTCGGCATCTACCACGCGGTCACCGGCATCCACGGCGACATCATGATCCCCGAGGACCGGCTGCGCGCCGCCGCGGCCCGCGCCGCGCGCGGCGAGAGCGACCTGCACGCCGAGATCACCAAGCTGCTCGGCAAGCCGTGGGACGACGAGCTGGAGCCGTTCCGGTACGCGGGAGAGGGCGCCCCGGTGCGCTGGCTCCACCAAGTGGTGTGACGCGTGACCGCTGGGCCGGACTCCCCGTCGCGACGCGGTGGTTGAACCGTCCCGGCCGGCCGGTTCCCGCGAGGTCCGGGGCCGAGCGGTTCCGGCCGGTGTCCGGGCGGGGGCGCGGCGCCCGGGACATGGCCGTCCCGTGCTACGCGGGATTTCCCGACGGCACCGCGCCGACGGGGAGTTGACCCGCGAGCAGCCGGTCCACCGCGCGCACCGCACGGGTGGCCGCCGCCGTCTCGCCGTGTAGCTGGATCGTGTGATTCAGGCTCATCATCACGCCGAGCAGTTCGAAGACGAGCTGCCCGGCGTCGGTGTCCTCCGGCAGGTCGCCCTCGGCGGCGGCCAGCCGGACGTCGGCGCTCAGCCGCCGCTGCCACGCGCGGAACTGCCGCCGCAGCAGCACCCGGACCGGGCCGCCGCGCCCGTCGTACTCGAACGTCGAGCTGACGAAGAGGCAGCCGCCGGGGAACACCCCGCGCTCCAGATACGAGATCCACGCCGCGCACACCGCGCGCAGCCGCGGCAGACCGGGGCCGACGGCCGCCGCGGGCCGCCAGACCTCGCGGTCGAAGATCACGGCGGCCCGTTCCAGCGTGGCGAGCTGGAGCGCCTCCTTGGTGCCGAAGTGGCCCAGCAGCCCGGACTTGCTGATGCCGAGGTCCGCCGCGAGGCGGCCGATGGTCAGGCCCTCCAGGCCCTCGACCGAGGCGACGTCCACGCAGCGCTCGATGATCCGCTCGCGCGTGCTGCGGGCCTGGGCTGCGGAATGACGCGGACTCATACCCCCACTATAGAGTCCGACCGATCGGTCGCTATTCTTCCCTCATGACGCGCATCTCCGCCCTGGGGCACTACCAGCCCGAGCATGTGATGACCAACGACGATCTGGCCGGGATGGTCGACACCAACGACGAGTGGATCAAGCAGCGGACCGGCATCGCCGCCCGCCACATCGCGCGCGACGAGTCGGTCACCGACCTCGCCGCCGGCGCGGCGGGGAAGGCGGTGGCCGCGGCCGGGGTCGATCCCGGCGAGATCGGCCAGGTCATCGTCGCGACGTGCAGCGCGCGGGACCGCGTGCCGTCGATCGCCGCCCGGGTCGCCGGCCGGCTCGGCATCCCCGCCGCCGTCACGTTCGACCTCAACAACGGCTGCGCGGGCTTCACCACCGCCCTGGCCACCGCCGACCACACCGTCCGCGCCGGGGCCGCCCGCCACGCCCTGGTCATCGGCGCCGAGAAGATGTCCGACGTCACCGACTGGACCGACCGTTCCACCTGCGTGCTGCTCGGCGACGGCGCGGGCGCGGCCGTGGTCAGCGCCTCGGAGCCGGGGGAGCCGGACGGCATCGGGCCGGTGGTGTGGGGTTCGGACCCGACGCGGCGCGACGCCGTGCGGCTGCGGGACGAGTGGCAGCCGAAGTTCTCCCAGGACGGCCAGACCGTCTTCCGCTGGGCCACCACCGCGCTGGCGCCGTACGCCCGCGAGGCGTGCGAGCGGGCCGGGGTGACCACGCGCGAGCTGGGCGGGATCGTGACCCACCAGGCGAACCTGCGGATCGTGGAGTCCCTGGTCCGCCAGCTCGACGCGCCGCGGGCGGTCGTCGCGCAGGACGTCATCGGCTCGGGCAACACCTCGGCCGCGTCCGTGCCGCTGGCCCTGTCCAAGCTGGTCGAGCGGCGCGAGATCCCGTCCGGGGCGCCCGTGCTGCTCTTCGCCTTCGGCGGCGGGCTCTCCTGGGCCGGCCAGGTCGTGCGCTGCCCCTGACGCCGGGGCCCCGGCCCCCACGGACGAACGGCCCGCCCCGGGACACCGGGAGCGGGCCGTTCGCCGTGGCGTGTACGGGGGGCGCGGGTCAGAGCGTGCGGAAGGCCAGGACCACGTTGTGACCGCCGAAGCCGAACGAGTTGTTGAGCGCGGCGATCGTGCCGGACGGCAGGGCGCGCGGGGTGTCGCGGACCACGTCCGCGTCCACCTCCGGGTCCAGCTCGTCCACGTTGATCGTGGGCGGGGCCGTCCTGTGGTGCAGCGCCAGCACGGCGGCGACCGACTCGACGCCGCCCGCGCCGCCCAGCAGGTGGCCGGTCATGGACTTGGTCGCGGAGACCGCGATGTGGTCCACGTCGTCGCCCAGCACCTTGCGCAGCGCCTTGATCTCCGCGATGTCGCCCTGCGGGGTCGAGGTGGCGTGCGCGTTGAGGTGCGCGATCTGGGCGGGCTTGAGGTCGGAGGCGTCCAGCAGGTTCTGCAGGGCCGCCGCGATGCCGCGCCCCGAGGGCTCGGGCTGCGCGATGTGGTGGGCGTCGGAGGACAGGCCCTGGCCCAGCAGTTCGCAGTAGACGCGGGCGCCGCGCCGTGCCGCGTGCTCGGCGGACTCCAGCACCAGCACGCCCGCGCCCTCGCCGAGGACGAAGCCGTCCCGGGCCGTGTCGTACGGGCGGGAGGCGCGTTCGGGCGCGTCGTTGTTCTTGGACATCGCCATCATGTTGGCGAAGGCGGCGATGGGCAGCGGGTGGACGCACGCCTCGGTGCCACCGGTGATCACCACGTCGGCCCGGCCGGTGCGGATCATCTCCGCCGCGTAGCCGACCGCCTCGGCGCCGGAGGCGCAGGCGCTGACCGGGGTGTGCACGCCCGCCTGGGCGCCGAACTCAAGACCGACGTTGGCCGCCGGGCTGTTGGGCATCAGCATGGGAACGGTGTGCGGGGAAACGGGCCGGGCGCCGCGTTCCTTCAGCACGTCGTACTGGGCCAGCAGCGTCGTGACGCCGCCGATGCCGGACGCGATGACCGCGCCGAGGCGGTCGGGACGCACGGCGTCGTCATCGCCCGCGCGAGCGGAGAACCCCGCGTCGCTCCACGCCTCCCTGGAGGCGATCAGCGCCAACTGGGCGGTGCGGTCCAGGCGTCGGGCCTGCGGCCTGGGCAGCACGCCGGAGGGGTCCACGGCGACGGTGGCCGCGAAGCGGACCGGCAGATCCGCCGCCCACTCCACGGTCAGGGGCCGCACACCGGACCGGCCGGCGACGAGCCCCTCCCAGGTCGACGCGCTGTCGCCACCCAGCGGTGTGGTTGCGCCGACACCGGTGACAACCACCGTTCGATTGGTCGCGTTCACAGGATTTCTTACTCCGCTTGTCGGGGATGGTGGTGCTTCGCCACTCCGCGGGTGGCGACATGCGCGTGAGGTGCGGTGGGCGTCAGCCCTGGTGCTCCACGATGTAGCCGACGGCGTCGCCGACGGTCTTCAGGCCCTTGACGTCGTCGTCCGGGATCTTGACGCCGAAGCGCTCCTCGGCGGCGACGACGACCTCGACCATGGACAGCGAGTCCACGTCCAGGTCGTCCGTGAACGACTTCTCCACTGTCACCTCTTCGCTGGGGATGCCGGCGATCTCGTTCACGATCTCGGCGAGACCCTCGATGATCTCTTCCCTGGTGGCAGCCATTGCGGCGCTCCTTTTGATGTACTGCGGTGGGGTACCGCGGGGGTGGGGTGGG
>NZ_LN929772.1 GCF_001493375.1 Streptomyces specialis | reverse complement strand
ACGAGATTTCTGCCTGGCTCGGGGGCAGGGCGGACGTCGGGAGGGTTCTGTGCTGATCAGCGAGTTGGTCGGGGTCGAGGAGTGGGGTGGGGTCGGGGGGCGGCCGTTCGTCGTGTACAAGTACGCGGCGACGTTGGACGGGCGGATCGCGGCGGCGGATCGGACGAGTCAGTGGATCACGAGTCCCGAGTCGCGGGCCGAGGTTCACGCGTTGCGGGCGGCGTGTCAGGCGACCGTCGTGGGGTCCGGGACGCAGCGGGCCGACGATCCGCACCTGGCCGTGCGGTCGGGCCGGGACGATCCCCGGTTGCGCGTTCCGGTTCAGGTCGAACGGCAGCCGTGGCGGGTCGTGGTGGACACCGAGGCCCGCACGCCGCGAGGCGCGCGGGTGCTGGACGACGTCGCGCCCACGTTGATCACCGTCGCCGAGGATGCCGACGCCCGGCACCTGGAGGATGCGGCCACCGTCGTGCGGCTGCCGCGGGCGGAGGACGGGCGCGGCCTGCGACTCGACGCCCTGCTGGGGGCGTTGGGCGAACGCGGGGTGCGCGGGATGTTCCTGGAGGGCGGGCCGACGCTGGCCGCGTCGTTCGTCTCGGCCGGGCTGGTGGACCGGATCATCGCGTACATCGCCCCGGCGCTGCTGGGCGACGGCAAGAGCGCGCTCCAGGGCGGGTCCATCACGACGATGGCGGACATCCTGCGCTGCGACCTGCTGGACGTGGCGCGGTCCGGGCCGGACGTCCGGCTTGTCGCCCGGCCTCGGCGGTGAGGGGGTTCGGTTGAGTCCGGTGACCCCGACGCCGGGGGAGCTGTCGGGGTCACCGGAGGTTCGGGGGGTGGGTCAGACCGTCAGGCCCTTGTCGCGGAGCCAGGTCAGGGGGTCGATCGGGTCGGCGCCGGGGCGGACTTCGAGGTGGAGGTGGGCGCCGGTGGAGTTGCCCGTGGAGCCGACCGTGCCGACCGTGTCGCCGGTGGCCAGCTCCTGGCCGGCGGTCACGTTCATCGACGACAGGTGGCAGTACCAGACCTCGGTGCCGTCCTCCAGCTCGATGATGACGCGGTATCCGTACGAGCCGGCCCAGGCGGCCTCGGTGACGGTGCCGGTGTGCACGTTCTTGATCGGGGTGCCGGCGGCGGCGGCGAAGTCGGTGCCGGTGTGGGTGCTCTGCCACATCGAGCCGCTGGCGCCGAAGGTGGAGGAGAGGCGGTAGTCGCTGAGCGGCAGGGTGTAGCTGGCGCGCAGCGCCTCCAGGCGCTCGGCCTCCTCCTGCTCGCGCTGCCGCTCCTCCTCGGCGGCGCGCTCGGCCTCGGCGGTGGCGGCGGCGGCTTCGGCGGCGGCGGTCTCGGCCTCCCGCACGGCGGCGGTGACGGCGCGCGCCTCGGCGGTGGCGTCCTGCTGGTCGGCCTGCTGGAGGAGCCGGGCGCGCAGGGCCTCGCCGGCGTCGAGCACGCCGGTCGTCTCCGACGCGGTACCGGTGGCGGACGCCGCGACGGTGGTGGAGTCGGTACCGGTCAGCAGGTCGCCCAGGACGGGGATGGCCGCCACGGTGTCGGTCGCGGTCTCCGCGCCGGCGACGGCGCTCGCGCCGTCCTCGTTGGCCGTGGCCATGCCGCCCGCGCCGACCGCGGCGAACACGCCGACGCCGAGCACCGCGCGGCTGCGGGCGATGGTGCCGCCGCGCTGGCGGGCGACGCGGTGCCGGCCGCGGACCGGAAGAAGCGTGTCCTCGCTGGGATTCCACTCGCCGTACGGCCGGGGGTCGGCGGTCCTCGGCCCGAAGTAGGCCGGGATGGTGCCGGTGGAGCCGTGCGGGTCCACGTGCGTGTCCTCTATCGAGGCATGCCGGTTCGACGCCACGGGGGCGCTCTCCTTTCCTTCCTTCCGCCTACCGGGTTAGCTGACGGGTTCGGAGCAGGAAGGTCTCCTACGGGAGAGCGGCGGCTGGTGGCTGCCGGCAGTCCGATTCACCCCAAGTGGTGGTTCCCCGGTTCCATTGGTGCAGTTGTTTCGCACGTGCCGGATTCGGCGAGTGAGCACGGCGCCGTCCCTGGTGACGGCGGTGACGACCGCGCTGCGTTATCGAACGTTAATAGAAGCTGCCGCCAGATTCCAAGTGCCCAGGGGAATAAACCCAGGCTCTTGACCAGGATTTTCACGCCGCAAGGACTGCAATTCGGGCAAAACGGCGCCACTTTGTCGGCCGCTGAGCATCTGACGGTGCGTCAATTGTTATACGGAGAGCCCCGCGCGCTCACCCCTCGTGATCGCGTGCGTCGTATGCGGCACGGGCGGCGGCGATCTCGCGCTGGTGCTCCCCGGTCCAGGTGACCAGCGACTGGATCGTCGCGTGCAGCGTGGAACCGAGCGGTGTCAGCGCGTAGTCCACGCGCGGCGGCACGGTCGCGTGGACCGTCCGCGACACCAGGCCGTCGCGTTCGAGGTGGCGCAGCGTCCGGGTGAGCATCCGCTGGCTGACACCGTCGATCTCGCGGCGCAACTCGGTGAAGCGCAGGCTCTGGCAGTCGAGCAACGCGATGACCAGCAACGACCACTTGTCCGCGATCCGGTCGAGGATCTGCCGGACTTCGCAGTCCTCCCTGACGTCCCACTGCTTCACGTCGTACGGATACGGCTCGGGGCCGATGGCGTCGCAGCACGTCGCGTCCACGGTATCCCCGGTGTTCCCCGGGGACTTCAAAGTGCCTTCTTCCATGGGGGAATGGTTCCCCATGATGCTGTCGGTTACAAGAGAGAACCGTCTTTGATCTGCGCCTTTGATCCGTGTCTGTGATCTGTGTCTGTGATCTGTGCCTTGCCCATCGAGAAGGGATGCCTTCCCATGTCAACCCGTGCCTGGGGCATGTTGTTCGTCCTGTGCGGCGCCATCTTCCTGGAGGGGATCGACGTGGCCATGCTCAACGTGGCCCTCCCCTCGATCCGCGCCGATCTGGGCCTGTCCACCGGTGAACTCCAGTGGGTGACCAGCTCCTACGTCCTCGGCTACGGCGGCTTCATGCTGCTGGGCGGCCGGGCCGCCGATCTCCTGGGCCGGCGGCGGATGTTCGTCGGCTGGCTGACCGTGTTCCTGCTCTTCTCCGGCCTCGGCGGCCTGGCGACGGAGGGCTGGATGCTCATCGCCGCCCGGTTCGTGACGGGCGTGGCCGCCGCGTTCATGACGCCGGCCGGCCTGTCGATCATCACGACGAGCTTCCCGGAGGGCCCGCAGCGCAACCGCGCGCTGCTCATCTACTCCGGTACGGGCGCCGGGGGTTTCGCGCTCGGCCTCGTCCTCGGCGGCCTGCTCGCCTCGATCGACTGGCGGTGGGTCTTCTTCGCGCCGGTCGTCGTCTCGCTGGTGCTCCTGGTCGCCGCCCTCGCCCTCATCCCCCGCCCGGTGGAGACCGAGGCGGAGGCCGACCGGCGGCGGCAACCCCTGGACCTCGCGGGCGCGTTGCTCATCACCGTCGGCCTGCTGCTGCTGGCCGTCACGGTCGAACGCGCCTCCCACACCGGCATCGGCCCGACCACGGTGACGCTCGCCGCCGGGCTCGCGGCCCTCGCCGCCTTCGTCGCCGTCGAACGCCGGTCCCCCGCACCGCTGGTGCGGCTCGGCATCCTCCGCTCGGCGACGCTGGTCCGGGTCAACATCGCCGGACTGCTGCTGGCCGCCGGGTTCTTCGGGTTCCAGTTCATCGTCGTGCTGTACCTCCAGGAACTGCGCGGCTGGTCCACGATGGAGACGAGCCTGGCGATGCTGGTGATGGGCATCGACGCGATCCTCGCGCCGACCGTGACGCCCCTCCTCGTCAACCGCTTCGGCAACGCCCGCGTCATCCTTGGCGGGTTGCTGCTGGCGGCCGCGGCGTACGGGCTGTTCCTGCCGGTCGGCATGGACACCGTCTACCTGGCGATGTTCCCGTCGATGCTGCTGGTCGGGCTCTCGTTCGCCTTCGCCTACGGGCCGTTGACCATATCCGCGACCGACGGCGTCCAGGAGTCCGAACAGGGCCTGGCCGGCGGGTTGTTGTACACCTCGATCCAGTTCGGCGCGGCGCTCGGGCTCTCCGCCGCCACCGCCGTCAATGTCGCGGTCACGCCGGAGAGCGGGGCCTCGGCGCAGGAGATCCTCGACGGTTTCCGCGCCGCGTTGCTCGTGCCGCTGGGCGCGGCGCTCATCGCCGCCGCCGTCACCGCGACCGGGCTGCGGCGACGCCCCACCACCCCGCCGGCCGGGACCGGGGCCGTCACCGCCCCGGCCGCCACGGTTCCGCCCGCCGTCCAGCAGGAGGTTCTTCCGTCATGACCGCCTGCCGCGCCTCGCACCAGGGCGGGCGCGGCTCGTGCGCGCCCGTGATCAATACACCTGGCCGCCCGGTGCCGTGGCCGGTGCTGAGGCGGGGAGGTGGACCGCCAGGAGGGCCATGTCGTCCTGGAGGCCGTCGCCGGTGTGCGCGGAGACGTCCTCGACGACGCGGTCCAGCAGCGCGGCCGGACCGGGGAAGTCCCGGCCGCGCAGCCGGTCCGCCGGGTCGTAGAAGACGCCGTCGGCGTCGCGGGCCTCGCTGACGCCGTCCGTGTACAGCAGCAGATGCGTGCCGGGCGGGAACGGGACGGTGCCCGGCCGGTCGGGGCGGGGGAGCAGGTCGCCGAGGCCGAGCGGCAGGGCGGGGTCCGTGTCCCCCTCCAGGTAGCCGGTGTCGCCGCCGGGGGCGAGCAGCACGGGCGGCGGGTGGCCGCGGTTGATGAAACGGACCCGCACGGGCGGGTCGTCCGGCACCTCGACCAGGACGGCGGTGGTGAAGCCCTCGACGGGGTCGAGGTCCGCGCGGACCGTCCGTTCCCGCACGAGCGCGGTCTCCAGCCGGGCGGCGACCGTCTCCAGCTCCGGTTCGCACTCGGCGGCCTCGCGGAACGCGCCGAGGATCAGGGCCACCGCCTCGGTCGCGGCCAGCCCCTTGCCGCGCACGTCGCCGACGAGCATGCGCACGCCGTACGGGGTCTCCCGGACGGCGTACAGGTCGCCGCCGACCATGGCGTTGCGCTGGGCCGCCTGGTACCGGGCGGCGACGCGGAGCAGCCCGACGCGCGGGGGCGGTTCGGGCACCACGGCGCGCTGCACGGCCTCCGCGATCTCGCGGGCGGAGGCGACGCGCTGGTCGCGGGCGGCCACGATGCGGTTCACGGCGACGGCGATGAGGGAGATCGTCGCGACCGTGCCGGTCTTGATGCCGGCCTCGCTCCACAGGAGCGGGGAGCGCCACGCCATCTCGACGGCGACGGCGGCGGTGGCGAGCAGGCCGTACGCGGCGGTGGCCGCGAGGGACAGCACGGGGGCGGCGAGCAGTGGCGCGGCGACGTAGAACGGGGTGAGGGTGAACCTCGGCGGGGTGACGAAGTCGAGCACGAGGCCGAGGGTGATCAGCGCGGCGGGCAGCACGGGGTAGGCCCGTCCCCCGGCCCACCACGGCGCTCTCCTGTGCACGGTCCCAATCTGCGGCCGGGCCGGAGGGGCGGCCAGTCGATCTTCGCGCCACCGCCTGCCGCCATGCCCGGGCGGGGGGCGAACGACGCGGGCGCGGGCCCGTCGCGGCCGTTGCGTCGGACGGGTGACCGCACGGGTGTCCGGACGGGCATCCCGTTCCGGCGTCGGGGTGCCCGCCGCGCGGGCCGGCTGCTCCCGGCGGCGTAGGCCCGGTGTCTCCGGTCGGACGACGACGGCGCGGGCGCGGGGCGGCGAGGCTGGCCGCCGTGTCCCTTCGTCTCGCCGGGCGCCCGGTCGAACGTCTCTGCTACGCGACCGGCGTCGTCCTGATCGCCTCCGGCCTCGCGCATCTGGCCGTCTTCGCCGTCGACGGCGGCCCGTGGAACGGGCCCGTCTCCTGGCGCAAACCGGTGACGTTCGGCGTCTCGTTCGGCGTGACGCTGATCGCGGTGGCGTGGGTCACGTCGTACATACGGATCGGCGCCCGTGCCCGCGCGGCGCTGCTCGGGGTCTTCGCCGCCGACTGCGTGGTGGAGGTGGGCGGGATCACGCTCCAGGCGTGGCGGCGGGTGCCGTCGCACCTCAACATGGAGACCGGTTTCGACGCGTCCGTCTCGACCGTGCTGGCGGGCGGCGGCTGGGTCCTGGTGGTGGTGCTCTCCGCGTTCGCGGTCGCCGCGCTGCGGCGCGCCCCGGCCGGGCCGCCGGGGATGCCGCTGGCGGTCCGCGCGGGCTTCGCGCTCCTGCTGGCGGCGCTCGGGTCCGGCGTGGCGATGATCGCGCGCGGCGTGGTCCTGGCCAGGACCGGCCAACAGGTGGCGGCGTACGAGTCCACGGCGTGGCTGAAGCCGCTGCACTTCGTGACCCTGCACGCCGTGCTCGTGCTGCCGGTGCTGGCGTGGCTGCTGTCCCGGGGACGGCGCGCGCCGCGCCCGGAGACGCGGGAACGGATCGTGGCGGCGGCGACGGCCGGTTACGCGGGCGCCGTCGCCGCCACGGGGGTCTGGGCGGTCATGACCTACTGAGCCGAACGGTCACCGCGTGGGGCGGAAGCTCCGCAGGCGGAGGCTGTTGCTCACGACGAACACCGAGCTGAGGGCCATGGTGGCGCCCGCGAGCATCGGGTTGAGCAGCCCGGCGGCGGCCAGGGGCAGGGCCGCGGTGTTGTAGGCGAAGGCCCAGAACAGGTTGCTCCTGATGGTGGTCAGGGTGCGGCGGGCGAGGCGGATGGCGTCGGCCACGGCCGTGAGGTCGCCCCGGACCAGGGTGAGGTCGGCTGCCTCGATGGCCACGTCGGTGCCGGTGCCGATGGCCAGGCCGAGGTCGGC
Source organism: Streptomyces specialis (assembly GCF_001493375.1). Taxonomy (GTDB): domain Bacteria; phylum Actinomycetota; class Actinomycetes; order Streptomycetales; family Streptomycetaceae; genus Streptomyces; species Streptomyces specialis. The sequence goes on along the minus strand of NZ_LN929772.1, from coordinate 2,150 downwards.
GGTGGCCAGGGCCGCGGCGTCGTTGACGCCGTCGCCGACCATGGCCACGGACCTGCCCTCCGCCTGGAGGCGGCGGACCGTGTCGGCCTTGTCCTGCGGCATGACCTCGGCGATCACCTCGTCGATGCCGACCTGCCGGGCGACCGACGCGGCGGCCGCGGCGTTGTCGCCGGTCAGCAGGATCGGGGTCAGGCCCAGGGCCCGCAGCTCGGCGACGGCCTCGGCGGAGGTCGGCTTGACGGTGTCGGAGACGGTGAGCACGCCGCGTGCCTTCCCGTCCCAGGCCACGGCCACGGCGGTCCGGCCCTCGGACTCGGCGTCGGCCAGGGCGGTCTCCAGCTCCGGGGGCAGGGTGATGTCGTGGTCCCGCAGCAGGCGGGGGCGGCCCACCAGGACGCTGTGGCCCCCGGCGGGGCCCCGGACCCCGAGGCCGTCGAGGGCGGCGAAGTCCTCCGGCGCGGGCAGGTCACCACCGGCCGAGGCGGCGACGGCGACGGCCCGGGCGATGGGGTGCTCGGAGGCGTTCTCCAGGATTCCGGCCAGCCGCAGCACGTCGGCCGGGTCCTCGCCGTCGGCGGCGTGCGTGGCCTGGAGGGTCATGCGGCCGGTGGTGACGGTCCCGGTCTTGTCCAGCACGACGGTGGTGACGCGGCGGGTGGACTCCAGCGCCTCGGGGCCCTTGATGAGGATGCCGAGCTGGGCGCCGCGCCCGGTGCCCACCAGCAGCGCGGTGGGCGTGGCCAGGCCGAGCGCGCAGGGGCAGGCGATGATCAGCACCGCGACCGCCGCGGTGAACGCGGCCCCGGCGCCCGCGCCGTTGCCCAGCCAGAAGCCCAACGTGCCGACCGCCAGGGCGATCACGACGGGGACGAAGACGGCGGAGACCCGGTCGGCCAGCCGCTGCACGGCGGCCTTGCCGTTCTGCGCCTCCTCCACCAGGCGGGCCATCTGGGCGAGTTGGGTGTCGGAGCCGATCCGGGTGGCGCGAACCACCAGCCGGCCACCGGCGTTGAGGGTGGCGCCGGTGACCGCGTCGCCCGGGCGGACCTCGACGGGCACCGACTCGCCGGTGAGCATCGAGGCGTCCACGGCCGACGAACCCTCGGTCACCACACCGTCGGTGGCGATCTTCTCTCCGGGCCGCACCACGAACGTGTCACCCACCGCGAGGCGTTCGACGGGAACGCGCTCCTCGCGGCCGTCCGCGCGCAGCAACGCCACGTCCCGCGCGCCCAGTTCCAGCAGCGCGCGCAGCGCCGAACCCGCGCGGCGCTTGGCCCGCGCCTCGAAGTACCGCCCGGCGAGGAGGAACGTCGTGACGCCCGCCGCCGCTTCGAGGTAGATGTTGCCCGAGCCGTCGGTGCGTTCGACGGTCAGCTCGAACGGGTGGGTCATGCCGGCCACACCGGCCGTGCCCCACAGCAGGGCGTACAGCGACCAGCCCAGCGCCGCCAGCGTGCCCATGGACACGAGGGTGTCCATGGTGGAGGAGCCGTGTCTGAGGTTCGTCCAGGCGGCCTTGTGGAACGGCCAGGCGCCCCAGAGCACCACCGGCCAGGCCAGCGCGAGGGATATCCACTGCCAGTTGGTGAACTGCCAGGCCGGGACCATCGCCAGCGCGATCACCGGCACGGTCAGCACGGCGGAGATCGCCAGCCGGTCGCGCAGCGCGCGCAGCCGCTCGTCCTCCGGGTCGGCGGCCTCGTCCGGCGGGGCGGGCGGCCGGGGTGGCTCGGCGGTGTAACCGGCGGCCTCGACCTGGCTGACCAGCGCCTCGACGGTGACCCCCGGCTCGAAGGTGACCTTGGCCTTCTCGGTCGCGTAGTTGACGGTGGCGGTCACACCGTCCATCCGGTTCAGCTTCTTCTCGATCCGCGCGGCGCACGAGGCACAGGTCATCCCGCCGATGGCGAGCTCCACCTGCTCGCTCCGGCCGGTCCGGTCCTTCGGGTCGGTGGTCACGCTCATCGCTCTGCTCCTTGTACGGAAGGATACCGGGGAGGGGTACCGGCGGCACGGCGGGCGGCCGGGGCGGGGGGGGGGCGGGGTCTTATACCCATCTGGCGCTGCCGGCGGAGGGGGGGGGGGGGGGGGGGGGGGGGGGGGGCGGGCCACGAACGGATAACGGAACGGATGTGGTCCAGTGACGA
>NZ_LN929771.1 GCF_001493375.1 Streptomyces specialis | reverse complement strand
GTACGTGGCGGTGGTCTTGGCGTTTATGAGCGGGGCGACGGGAGCGCGGAGGAAGCCGGTGTCCGCTCCGGCGGCGGGGTCGGGTGTGTATAAGAGGCAGGTCAGGGGGGGCGGCGGGTGCCGCGGCCGGTCAGTGGAACTGCTCCTCCTCGGTGGAGCCGCGCAGCGCGGTGGTCTCCGAGGCGGGGTTGAGGGCGGTGGAGACGAGGTCGAAGTAGCCGGTGCCGACCTCGCGCTGGTGCCTCACGGCGGTGAAGCCGTCGGCCTGGGCGGCGAACTCCCGTTCCTGGAGGTCGACATAGGCGGTCATCCCGGTCTCGGCATAGCCGCGCGCCAGGTCGAACATCGCGTGGTTGAGGGAGTGGAACCCGGCCAGGGTGATGAACTGGAAGCGGTAGCCCATCGCGCCCAGTTCCCGCTGGAACTTGGCGATCTGCCCGTCGTCCAGGGCGGCCTTCCAGTTGAACGACGGGGAGCAGTTGTAGGCGAGCATCTGGTCGGGGTGGCGGGCGTGGACGGCCTCGGCGAACTCGCGGGCCTGCTCCAGGTCGGGGGTGCCGGTCTCCACCCACAGCAGGTCGGCGTAGGGGGCGTAGGCCAGGCCGCGGGCGATGACGGGGGCCATGCCGTCGCGCACGCGGTAGAAGCCCTCGGCGGTGCGTTCGCCGGTGCAGAACGGCGCGTCGCGCTCGTCGGTGTCGCTGGTCAGCAGCGTCGCGGCGAGGGCGTCGGTGCGGGCGACGATGACGGTGGGCACGCCCGCGATGTCGGCGGCGAGCCGGGCGGCGTTGAGGGTGCGGATGTGCTGGGAGGTGGGGACGAGAACCTTTCCGCCGAGGTGTCCGCACTTCTTCTCGGCGGCGAGCTGGTCTTCGTAGTGGATGCCGGCGGCGCCGGCCTCGATCAGCGCCTTGGTCAGCTCGAAGGCGTTGAGGGGACCGCCGAATCCGGCTTCGGCGTCGGCGACGATCGGGGCGAGCCAGTCGGTGGTGTCGGTGCCGCCCTCGGCGGTGGCGATCTGGTCGGCGCGCAGCAGGGCGTTGTTGATGCGCCGGACCACCGCGGGGACGGAGTTGACGGGGTAGAGGCTCTGGTCGGGGTAGGTGTGGCCGGCCTGGTTGGCGTCGGCGGCGACCTGCCAGCCGGAGAGGTAGATGGCGCGGAGTCCGGCTTTGACCATCTGGACGGCCTGGCCGCCGGTCAGCGCGCCCAGGGCGTGCACGTAGTCGCGGTCCCGCAGGTCGCGCCAGAGTCGTTCGGCGCCGCGCCGGGCGAGGGTGTGTTCCTCGCGGACGCTGCCGGACAGGCGGAGCACGTCGTCGGCGGTGTAGGTGCGCTCGATGCCGTGCCAGCGCGGGTCGGTGGCCCAGTGGCGGGTCAGTTCCTCGGCGGCTGGGGTCGTTTCCGGTGCCATGCGGGTCTCCAGGCGGGTGTGTCGGGACAGGGGTCCCGTGAGCGGGCGCTCGCGAGCGGGTGTCTGTGAAGGGTGCGAAGCCGGGGTGATCGGGTGCCCCGGGGCGGCCCGCCGTGCCACTTCGATGCGCGCGAGGCGGGATATCGGGCGGGGGCCGGACGGATGGTGCCGGGGTCTCCGACGTCAGGGCGGGAATCGTGCCCCGGTCTCCGCTCCGGCCGCCGGGCTCCGGCGGGCCGTGTCTCGACTCTGACAGAGGCACTGGGTGCCATCAACTGTGGACCGTTGCCAAGTTCTGCGAACTTTCGCGCGCCGTTCTGCCAAGGTTGCGAAGGCGATCCGGGGCGGTTTCGGCGCTAGCCTGGGCGGCGGCGGAGGGAGACGCGGATGAGCAGGACGTACGCGGGTGCCAGGCTGCGGCGGCTGCGGGAGGAACGGCGGCTGTCGCAGGCGGAGCTGGCGCGGGTGCTGGCGATCTCGCCGAGCTACCTCAACCAGATGGAGCACGACGCCCGCCCGTTGACGGTGTCGGTGCTGCTGCGGCTGACCGAGGCGTTCGGGGTGGATCCGGGGTTCTTCTCGGAACGGGACACCGCGCGGACGCTGGCCGACCTGCGGGAGACGCTCGCCGACGAGGTGGCCGCCGGGCGGGTGTCGGGCGCCGATCTGTCGGACCTGGCGTCGCGGCTGCCCGCGGTCGCGGCGGTGCTGATCGAGCTGGGGCGGCGCAACCAGGCGCTGACGGAGCGTCTGGCGGAGGCCACGGAGCCGCGCGGGGCCGCCACGGTGCCGGGCCCCCGTTCACCGCACCAGGAGATCCGGGACTTCTTCTACCGGCGGCAGAACTATCTGCACGAGGCGGACACGGCCGCCGAGGAGCTGGCCGCGGCGATCGGTGTCCGGCCCGGGGAGGTGCTGCGCGCCCTGTCGGCGCGGCTCACCGCGCGGCACGGGGTGCGGCTGACCGCCGGGGGTGACCGGCCGCACCGCTACGACCCGGCGGAGCGGGTCCTGCACCTGTCGTCCCGGCTGCGCCCCGGCCAGCGGGCGTTCCGGATCGCGACGCAGCTCGCGCTGCTGGAGTACGGCGAGGAGCTGTCGCGGCTGGCGTCGCGGGAGTACGAGGAGCGCTCCGTCACGTGGTCGCTGGCCCGCATCGGCATCGCCAACTACTTCGCCGCCGCGCTGATCCTGCCGTACCGGGATTTCCACGCCGCCGCCGAGGATCTGCGCTACGACATCGAGCGGCTCGGCGACCGGTTCGGCGTGGGCTACGAGACGGTCTGCCACCGGCTCAGCACGCTCCAGCGGCCCCGGCTGCGGGGCGTGCCGTTCGCGTTCGTGCGCGTGGACCGGGCGGGCAACATGTCCAAGCGGCAGTCCGCCACCGGCTTCCCGTTCTCGCGGGCCGGCGGCACCTGCCCGCTGTGGAACGTCTACGAGGCGTTCGCCGCGCCGGGCCGCGTCCATGTGCAGGTGGCGGCGATGCCGGACGGGCAGCGCTACCTGTGGACGGCCCGCACCGTCGCCCGGCGCCGGGGCGGCTGGGGCGAGCCGAGCCGGACGTTCGCCGTGGGGCTGGGCTGCGAGATCCGGCACGCCCACCGGCTGGTGTACTCGGACGGTCTCGACCTGGGCAACGAGGCCGCCGCCACCCCGATCGGGATGGGGTGCCGGGTGTGCGAGCGGCTGGAGTGCCCGCAGCGGGCGGTGCCGCCGCTGGGCCGGACGCTGGCGGTGGACGAGAACTCCAGCACGTTCACGCCGTTCCCGGTGACCGGCGAGGGTCCGGGGTGACGCCCGCTTCCAGTTCGGCGGCGATGTCCCGGATCCGGCCGCGCAGCCAGCGGTGGGCGGGGTCGGCCTCGTTGCGGGGGTGCCATGCCTGGGAGACGGACAGCCGGGGCAGGTCCAGCGGGATGTCGAACGTGGCCAGGCCGAGGCGTTCGATCTGGGTGCGGGCCAGGTGGCGCGGGGTGCGGCCGACGAGGTCGGTACCCGCGGCGACCAGCAGGGTCGCGGCGAACGACGGGACGGAGGCCACGACCCGGCGGCGCAGGCCGCGTTCGGCGAGCAGGTCGTCGATCGGGCCGTGCAGCCGGCCGCGCCGTGACGCGGTGACGTGCTCGGCCGCGGCGTAGCGCTCGGGGGTGATCGCGCCGCTGAGCAGCGGGTGGCCGCGCCGGACGACGCCCACGTTGTCGTCGGTGATCAGGTGTTCCACGCGGGTCTCGGGCGCGTGGTCGGTGATCACGCCGATCTCCAGGTCGACGGTGCCCTCGCGCAGCAGCAGGGAGTCGCCCGGCCCTTCCGGCAGGAGCCGCAGCGAGACGCCGGGCGCCTCCGCGCGGACCCGCGCCAGCAGGCGCATCCCGATCGCGGTCAGCAGCGCGTCGTCGGCGAGCAGGGTGAACGTCCGCTCCAGCGTGGTGGGATCCAGCTCGCCGACCGGGGCGAACAGCGCCTGGGCGCTCTCCACCAGCCGCCGCACGTCCGCGCGCAGCGCCAGCGCCCGGGGGGTGGGCACCATGCGGCGGCCGGAGCGGACCAGGACGGGATCGCCGAGCGCGCGCCGGATGCGGGCCAGGGTGCGGCTCATGGCGGGGCTGGACAGGTGCAGCCGGTCGGCGGCGCCGCCGACGCTCTCCTCCTCCAGCAGGGCGTCGAGGGCGATGACCAGGTTGAGATCCAGCTTGGAGTGCATGGGACGCACTCTCCCCTTCCGGAAGTTGCATTTGAAGTCATGTGAGTGGGTGCCTACGGTAATCGGAGACGGTCGGCCGCCGCCATCTTCATCTCCCTCTCCCCTCTGCGAGGTGCCCTGTCATGACCGTCACCGCCTCCCCGGCGGCGCCCGCGCCGCCGCGTCCCCCGGCGGGCCGGACCCGCGCCGTCCCGGCCCTGATGTCCGCCTGCGTCGTGCTGTGCGTCGCGCTCGTCGCCGCCGTCAACCTGGCCGTCCCGCAACTCGCGGGCAGTTCCCTGAAGCCCTCGTCCGGCGAACTGCTGTGGATCGTCGACGCCTACGTCATCGTCTTCGCGTGCCTGCTGATACCGGCCGGCGCGCTCGGCGACCGGCTCGGCCGCAAGGGCGCGCTGATCACCGGCCTGGCCGTCTTCGCGGCGGGCTGCGCGCTGTCCGCGCTGGCCCCCGGCACGACCGTGCTGATCGCCGCCCGCGCGGTCACCGGAGTGGGGGCCGCGCTGATCATGCCCGCCACCCTGTCCCTCACGCTCCAGGCCGCCGCGCCGGAACGCCGGGCGCACGCCATCGCGTTGTGGACGGCCGCCTCGGGCGCGGCCGGGGCGCTGGGCAACATCGGCGGCGGGCTGGCCATGGAGTACCTGTCGTGGCGCGGGCTGTTCTGGTCGGTGGTGCCGCTGACGCTGGCGCTGCTGGCGCTGACCGCGTGGCTGGCGCCGAGGGGCGAACGGCACCCCGCGCACGCGGACCCGGTCGGGACCGCGCTGTTCGTCCTGGCGTTCATGGCGCTGCTCTACGGCGTCATCGAGGGCCCGGGACGCGGCTGGGGCTCCCCCGCCGTGCTGGGCGCCTTCGGCGCGGCGGCGCTGCTGCTGGCCGCGTTCACCGTGCACGCGCTGCGGGCCGCGCAACCGCTGTTCGACCCCCGGGTGTTCGCCGTGCGGCGGCTGCGGGCCGGGGTGCTGGGCCTGATGGTCACGTTCTTCGGGCTGTTCGCGCTGTTTTTCGTCAACGCGCAGTATCTGCAGTACGCCAAGGGCTACTCGCCGGTGGTGACCGGGCTGGCGGTCGGGCCGCTGGCGCTGGGCATGCTGGTCGTGGCCCGGCGCGGGGTGGGTCTGGTGGCCCGGTACGGCACCCGGCGCATGGTCGGGATCGGGCTGGTCGTCCTGGCGGTCGGGCTGGCGCTGCTGTCGCTGGCCGACGCGGACACCCCGTACGTGCTGTACGCCGGGGTGCTGCTGGTGATGGCCCTCGGCATGGGGCTGTCGATGCCCGCGCTGTCCGGCGCGATCGTGGGGGCGCTGCCGCACGCCCGGGCGGGGCTGGGCTCGGGCCTGAACGGCGCGGCCCGGGAGATCGGCAGCGCCCTGGGCGTGGCGGTGATGGGCACGGTGCTGGCCGGGCGGTTCGACGCGTCGCTGCCGCCGGGCGTGCCCGACGGGTCGGCCGGGCAGGCGCTGGCCGCCGCGCGGGAGTTCGGGCCGCAGGCCCGGGCCGAGGTGATCGGCGCGTTCACGGACGCGATGGGCGCCGGCTTCCGGGTCGTCGCGGGGGTGGTGGGCGTGCTGGCGCTGCTGGTGCTGTTCTGGTTCGGCGAGGACGACGGGTGAAACGGGTCACCGGCCGTCCGCCGGCCCGGGGTGCGGCCTGGTCGGCCGGCCCCGGGCCGGGGCGTGTGCGGGTCAGGCCGCCGCGGCGGCTTTCTTGCCGCGGGGCTCGTCCCAGATGCCGAACGCCTGCCAGATCCGCCGGTTGACGGGCGTGACGACTCCCAGTTCGGCCATCAGGTCGCGGATCTTGCCGACCGAGGCGCGGATCTCGTCCTGTGCGGCCTCGCTCTTGTACGCCTCGCGGACGACGTCGGCGGGGATGTTGAAGTGGCGGACCATCGGGCCGGGCGGGGAGAGCATGATCCGGGCCATGACCCCGAGGATGGCGGGCGTCGCCAGGCCGAGGATGCGGCGCCTGAGCCGGGGCATGCCGGGCACCCGGTGCTTGAGGTAGTGCCGCGCGAAGGAGATGTGCCGGGCCTCCTCCGCGATGTGGATGCGCATGATGGTCTCCTCCAGCGGGTGCTTGATGTGCCCGCCCTTGAGGGTCTTGCGCTGGACGTAGTCGATGGGGTCCTCGCCGCCGAGCACGAAGACGAAGAACAGCTCGGTGTTGATCAGCGGGATCAGCGGGGTGATCTGGGCGATCGCGCTCAGCGCCCGGGGCATGCCGCGGATGGGGAGGGTGCTGCGGTTGACGAACTCCTGGAACATCATGCCGTGATGACATTCCTCGGTCGTCTCGTGGTAGACGTACCGGAATTCGGGCCGGCCGTTGGGCAGCCGGTAGGCGTAGTTGAGCAGGCCCCGCTTCAGCAGGTTCTCGAACTGGAGGCCGATCTTCATGGCCGTGGCCACCCGGAAGAGCCCTATCTGGGCCTGTATCTCCGGCGGTTGGGACCGGTACCACTCGGTCTCGCCGAGCCGGTCGACCGGCGGGAGGATCCAGCGGGGGTCGTTCTTGTCGACCTGGAAGTCGGGGTCGTCCCAGGGGATGTCGGCGTACGCCTCCCAGTGCTTGTCCACCGACGCCTTGTTGAGGCGGTCGATGACACCCAGGTAGGCCGTGCGGTCCTTGACCTGCGCGCGCAGTTCCTCGGCCAGGTCCGTGGGGGGTTTGGTCATCTCGGGCGCTCCCTTGCGCTCGTTCGGTCGGATGCGTCGGGGTCGGTCGGTGCGTCGTCGGAGGTGCCGGGTGTGCCGGGTGTGTCGGGTGCGTCGGGTGCGTCGGGGACCAGGAGGCGGGCGAAGTTCTTGACCTGGCCGAGCACTTCCGCGTGGTGGCCCTCGGCGTCGTCGTCGAGGGCGTTCTGCACGGAGAGGCCGACGTACAGCGCGAACAGGCTGCGCAGCAGCGTCGGCAGGATCTCGCGGTGCAGGGGGTTACGGGGAAAGAGCCGCTCGAAGGTCGCGAGCATCGTGTCCAGGATCCGCTCGTTGAGATCCCGGCACAGGCCGCGCAGTTCCTCGTCGGTGCGGGCGGCCATCGCCAGTTCGAGCAGCGCCCTGGCCGGGCGGCTGCGGAAGACCTCCCAGAGCAGGTCGAGCGCGCCCTCGACGTTGTGGCGGTCGGGGGGCAGTTCGGCGAACGCCGCCTCGTAGGCGAGGCGTTGGGCCGCCAGCAGGTGTTCGAGGGCGGCGGCGACCAGCGCCATCTTCGTCGGGTAGTGGTGCTGCTGAGCCCCGCGCGAGACACCGGCGCGGCGTGCCACCTCGGTGGTCGAGGTGCCCGCCCAGCCCAGGTCGGCGAGGCAGTCCATGGTGGCGTCGAGCAGCCGCCCCCGGGTGCGCGACCGCCGCTCGTCCTGGGTGCGGCGGACGGCGGGGCCGGAGGTCCGGGCGTGGTGCTGATGGCTGCTCACGGTCACGCCACGACGGTAAGAGCGCCACATACAAGCAAGCAAGCCTGCTTGTATGTGGTCCCGGTCACAGCCCGGCGCCCGGGGCGGGCGAAGGGGGCCCTGAGCCCCCGGACACCGGGGTGGCGGCCGGTCCCCGTTGCCGCGTCCCCCGTCGTCGGCCCGACCGCACTCCCCCACTCTGGCGGCGGGTCATGAACGAACGATCAACATCCGATCGTCACCGGATGGTCAGGCCCGGTTCGGGCCGCCGTCCTCGTCGACGAAGAACGTGTCGTGCTCGACCAGGAAGTCGGCGAACTCCTGCCCGCCGCGCCGGGCCATCTCCGCGACGCGCTCGAAGTACGCCTCGCGCGGCGCGCCCGGCGCGAACAGCAGCAGCAACGACGCCGCGTCGTCGGAGTCGTTCCGGAAGCCGTGGAGGCCGCCCACCGGGACGTAGAGGAAGTCGCCCTCGCGGCCGGTGACCCAGCGCTCGCCGTTGTAGAGGGCGACTTCGCCGGACAGCACGAAGAACGATTCGGAGATGGACCGGTGGAAGTGACTGGTCGGCCCGGGCGCCCGGGGCGCCATGTCCACCCGGTAGAGGCCGAATTCACCGCCGGTGGAGGCGTGGGTGGCCAGGTAGTGGGTGCGGGTGCCGGAGGGCGCGGTCAGGTCCGCCTCCGTACCGGCCGGTCGGAGCACGGCGTTGACCTCGCCCGATTCCCCGGTGTAGCGCGCCTGCGGATACGTCATCTGTGGTCCCTCCCGTGGGTCGTCGGCCCTCACGCTACGCGGCGGCCCCGGCCAGGCCCGGGCCGGAACGGGCACGTGTCCCCGGACCGCGGCGGGGCTGTGGGGCCAGCCGCGCGGGGAACCCGACGCCGTCGCGGCCCCGCGTGACCGTGCGGGAACGACGACCGCGCGTCGCACGATCGCCGCCGAACAAACCGGCGCGAGAACCACCGAACGCCCCACCCGAACCGTGGAGCGGCCCCGGGCGCCGCCACATCCGTGACCCGGACGACGCCCGCGCGCCCGCGGCGGACGGCCCGGGGCGGGCCCCCGCCGGCGAGCGTGGCCCGGTCGAACCGCTCCCCCGCAGCAACCGGATACGGCGGGGCGGCCCGGGGCACCGCCACACCCGTGGCCCGGAAGGCAGCCGGGTGGCCGGCGACCGCGTATCGCGCGGCCGTCGCAAGACGGTGCGGGAACTACGGTGCGGGAACGGCTGAACGCCCCCCGACACCGCCCGGGAACCGCGGGGTGGCAGAGGATGCCAACGCACCCGTGGCCCGGACGACGCCCGCGCGACCCGGCGCGGGCGGACCGGTGCGGGGGCCGCGCCGAACGAGCGCGGACCCGGCCGGGCCGCTCGCCCGGCGTGCCCGGAAACGGCTGGCCGTCCGGGGCGTCGACGCGCGCCGTTCGGGGGCGGTTCGACGCTGTCGTCGGCCCGTGCCCGGGTCCGGGCGCCTCCATAGGCGCTCAGGTGCGGCCCTGTTCCTCCTGGGCGCGTTCCAGGAGCGTGGGGGCCGTCATCCAGGTGGCGCGCACCACGTGGAAGCCCGCGTCCTCGTAGGCGTCGCACACCCGCTGGTCGTCGTCCACGACGACGCTCACGGCGCGGTCGCGGGCCAGCCGGGCCAGCAGGCGGGGTTTGGCGATCCGGGCCGGGCGGCGGTCGCCGTCGGCGCGCATCAGCAGCGCGCCCGCGGGCAGGCCGTGGCGCGTCGGCCAGGTCGCGGTGTCGCGGCGGCAGCGCGCGGGCCGCCCGGTCACGTACGCGAGGTCGCTGGTGGCCGCGTGCTCCAGGGCCAGCGCGACGCCCTCGGCCAGCGGCGGGTCGTCGGGGGCGGCGGCGAAGAAGGCGTCCCAGTCCGGGGGGCGGCGGCGCAGGTGGCGCAGCCGGTGCCGCACGTCGGCGAGGGTGCCGTCCAGGTCGAACACCGCCACCGGCCGCCCGGTCATCCGGTCACCTCCCCGGCGCCGTCGGGTACGGCGCGCCGTTCCCCATCATGCCGCGCCCCGGGCCGGGGGGTCAGTCGGCCGTCACCCGGAAGGAGTCCATCGTGGGGTCGGCCGCGTCGGGGATCAGCATGCCCGCGGCGGCGCCGGTGCGCAGGTAGTCCACGATCTCGGCGGTGATCACCTCGCCGGGCGCGATGACCGGCACGCCCGGCGGGTAGGGGCTGATCATCTCGGCGGCGATCCGCCCGACCACCTTCTCGGCGGGGACCTGTTCGGCCGGTCCGAAGAACGCGTCGCGCGGCCGGACCGCCTGCTCCAGTTCGAAGGCGCGCGGCTCGGGCTGGTGCACGGCCGGGGGCCGTTCGATGGTGTCGGCCTCCTCGGCCAGCCGGCGCAGGGAGTCGACGAAGAGGCGCTCGGTGCGGTCGTCGTCCGCGTGGGTGAACTGGCCGCTGATCCGGTAGGTGTCCGCAACGCCGATGTCGACGTGGCAGCGGTCGCGCAGCCATTCGGCGGCCTGCATGCCGTGGATGCCCAGGCGGCGGACGTCGACGACGACCCGCAGCGGGTCGAGGTCGTGCGCGGCGTCCGGTCCGGTCATCTCGTCGTCCAGCACCCACAGGCCGGGAACGGCGGCGAGCGCCTCGCGGACGCGGCCCGAGCGGCGCAGCGCCCCTTCGAGCAGGTCGTGGCCGTGCTCGACCATCTGGCGGCGCCAGCCGTCGAGGGAGGCGTAGACGAGGGAGGAGGAGCTGGTGGTGCCGAGCAGGTCCTCGCGCTGCTTGAGGACCTGCGGGGAGACGCGGTCGCCGCGCAGGTGGAAGACGGAACTCTGCTCGATCGCGCCGCCCATCTTGTGGACGCTGGTGACCACGATGTCCGCCCCGGCGTCCATGCCCCAGGCGGGCAGCCCGGAGTGGAACGGCAGGTGCGCGCCCCACGCCTCGTCCACGATGAGCGCCGCGTCGTGCGCGTGGCAGACGTCGGCGACGCCCTCGATGTCGGCGCAGGTGCCCCAGTTGGTGGGGGGGATCAGCAGCATGCCCTTGGCGTCGGGGTGTTGCTCGAACGCGCGGCGCACGTCGTCGGGGGACGGCGGGTGGGCGAGGTGCAGGCCGGCGTCGAAGCGCGGGTGCACCCACACGGGCTCGACGCCGCTGACGATCACCCCGGCGATGACGGACTTGTGGGCGTTGCGCGAGATCAGCAGCTTCTCCCCCGGCCCGGCGACGGCCAGCATGGCGGTCTTCACCGACAGGGAGCTGCCGCACGTCGAGAAGAACGCGTGGTCGGCGCGGACCGCGTCGGCCATCAGTTCCTCGGCGCGGCTGAGCACGCCCTGGGACTCGCGGCGGTCGTCGAGCCCGTTGAGGGACAGGACGTCGGAGCGGAACACGCCCTCGCCGAGGATCTCCAGGCCCCGGGGGTCCACGCCGCGGCCCTGCTTGTGGCCGGGCGGTCCGTACACCACGTCCCCGCGCCGCCGGAACGCCTCCAGTGCTTCCAGAACGGGCACCCGCGTGTGGTCCATCGTCTGCTCGCGTCCCATGTCCGAACCACCTCCAGGGGTGTGGGGGTAACCCGCCCCGGGCGGTCGAAACCCGACGGCCCGTCAGCCGCCGCCCGGCATGGCGGGCCCGGAGCGGGACACCCGGGGGGGACGGCCGGCCCATGGACGGCCGGGGAGGCGGGAAGGGCGCGACGCGAGGCGAGCAGAGACGAGCAGAGAGGGGACCGGCGTGTTCGAGGGTTTCGCGCTGACCGACGCGGAGGGCGACGGGGGGAGGCTGCGCGTGCGGCACGGCGGCGCGGGGCCGCCGGTGCTGCTGCTGCACGGGCATCCCCGGACGCACGCCACCTGGCACCGCGTCGCGCCGCTTCTTGCCGCCGCCGGGCACACCGTCGTCTGCCCGGACCTGCGCGGCTACGGGCGGTCCGCCAAGCCGCCGACCGACGCGGAGCACCGCCCGTACGCGAAACGGGCGATGGCCCGTGACTGCCTGGCGCTGATGCGCGGTCTGGGCCACGAGCGGTTCGCGGTGGTGGGGCACGACCGGGGCGCCTATGTGGCGACGCGGCTGGCGCTGGACCATCCGGGCGCGGTGACCGCGCTGTCCGTGCTGGACGCGGTGCCGATCGGCGAGGCGCTGCGGCGGTGCGACGCGGGGTTCGCGGCGAGCTGGTGGCACTGGTTCTTCCTGGGGCAGACGGACAAGCCGGCCGAGCGCGTCATCGACGCCGACCCCGACGCCTGGTACGGGGGCGATCCGGCGCGGATGGGCGAGGAGGCGTTCCGGGACTACCGCCGCGCGATCCACGATCCGGCCACCGTGCACGCGATGTGCGAGGACTACCGAGCCGGGCTGGGTGTGGACCGGGAGCACGACGAGGCCGACCGGCGCGCCGGCCGCCGCGTCGCGTGCCCGGTGCAGGTGCTGTGGGCGACGCGGGACGACATGCCCGCGCTGTACGGCGACGTCCTGGCCGTGTGGCGGGAGTGGGCCGGCGGGCCGCTGAGCGGCGGGCCCGTCGCGTCCGGCCACCACATGGCGGAGGAGGCGCCGGAGGAACTGGCCGGTGCCCTGCGCGCCTTCTGGCGGTCGGTGGCGGGCCGGGAGCACGGCGACCGGCGGTGACCCGCGGGCGGGCGGTGAACCGTACGGGGGAACCGGTCGGCCGGTTGATGCGCCCCCGGGTCTCACCTGGTGGCGGGGCGGGCGCGGACGTGCATGCGTTCGCCCTGGGGGCCGAAGAGGCTGAGGAACTCCACCGGCCGGGTGTCCGCGCTGCCGAAGCCGTGCGGGGTGCGGGTGTCGAACTCGGCGGCCTCGCCCGAGGTGAGGATGATGTCCCGGTCCCCGAGGGCCAGCCAGAGCCGGCCGGACAGCACGTACAGCCACTCGTAGCCCTCGTGGGTGCGCTGCTCGGGCCGCACCGCCTGCGCCTGGCGCGCGGGGAGGATCTGCTTGTACGCCTGGAGGCCGCCCAGGTAGCGGGTGAGCGGCACATAGGTCTGGCCGTGCCGGGTGAACGGGCGGGGGTGGACGCGGGGGTCGCCGGTCTGCGGCGCGCCGACCAGCTCGTCCAGGGGCACGCCGTGCGTCCTGGCCAGGGGCAGCAGCAGTTCGAGGGTCGGTCGGCGCTGCCCCGACTCCAGGCGCGAGAGGGTGCTCACGGAGATGCCGGTGGCTTCGCTCAGCTCGGTGAGGGTGGCGCCGCGCTCCCGCCGCAGGGCCCGCAGCCGGGGGCCCACGGCACCCAGCACGCCGGTGAGGTCGTCGTCGTCAGTCATGATCTTATTTGCTACTCCGGCAAGAAAGTTTGTCAAGCCCGGGGGTGGGGGCACACGATCTCCGGTGATTGGAGGGACACGACATGACGACACAGAACGATGGCGTTCCGCCGTCGGGGAACGCCCCCGGCGCGGAGCGGTCCTGGGACGTGGTGGTCATCGGCGGCGGCGCGGCGGGGCTCAGCGGGGCGCTGACCCTGGCGCGGGCGCGGCGCTCGGTGCTGGTGGTCGACGCGGGCGAGCCGCGCAACGCCCCGGCGCACGGGGTGCACGGCTACCTGGGCCGCGAGGGCGTCGCCCCGGCCGAGCTGATGGCCGCCGGGCGGGCGGAGGTCACCGCGTACGGCGGGACCGTGATCGACGGGCGGGTCGTGGCGGCCCGGCCGCTGCCGGGGAGCTGCGAGACCGCGCGGGGCTTCGGGGTGACGCTCGCCGACGGGACCGAGGTGGTGGCGCGGCGGCTGCTGGTGGCGACCGGTTTGACCGACGAACTGCCGGACGTGCCGGGGCTGGCGGAGCGCTGGGGGCGTGAGGTGCTGCACTGCCCGTACTGCCATGGCTGGGAGGTCCGCGACCGGCCGATCGGCGTGCTGGCCACCGGGCCGAAGGGGGTGGACCAGGCGCTGCTGCTGCGGCAGTGGAGCGCCGACGTGACGCTGTTCCTGCACACCGCTCCGGCGCTGTCCGCGGAGCAGCGCGAGCGGCTCGCCGCGCGCGGCATCGCCGTGGTGGAGGGCGAGGTGACCGGGGTCGAGGTGACCGGTGACCGGCTCACCGGGCTGCGGCTGGGCCCGGACCGGGTCGTCGCGTGCGGGGCGGTGGCCGTCGCGCCGGACCTCGTCGCGCGGACGGAGGTGGCGTCCTCGCTGGGGCTGGCGGCGGCCGAGCAGCGCGCCGGGGAGCACGTGATGGGCCGCGCGGTGCCGGCCACCGGCCCGGCCGGCGCCACGGACGTTCCCGGGGTGTGGGTGGCGGGCAACGCCACCGACCTGGCGGCCGGGGTCATCGGTGCCGCCGCCGCCGGGTTCATGGCCGCCACGGCGATCAACGCCGACCTCGTCGCGGAGGACACCGCCCGCGCGGTGGCCGTCCGCCGCGCGCGGGGCGGGAAGGCGGACGGGCCGTTCCCGGCCCGGGCGGGAGCCGCGGGTCCCGGGCGGGGGCACGACCGGTGACGAGTGACACGGCACTGACGGAAGGGGCGGGACGGATGGACCGGACGCGGGAGCACGGGGAACGGACACCCGGGCCGGAGGGCGCGGAGCCGGCCGGGAACGAGATGGAGAAGTTCTGGGAGGCGCACTACACCGCGAAGGACCGCGTGTGGAGCGGGCGGCCCAACGCGATCCTGGTCGAGGTCGCCGGCGCGCTCCCGGTCGGGTCGGCGCTGGATCTCGGCTGCGGTGAGGGCGCCGACGCGGTGTGGCTGGCGGAGCTGGGCTGGCGGGTCACGGCCGCCGACGTGTCGGGCACCGCGCTCGGCCGGGCGTCGGTCGCCGCCGCCGAGGCGGGGGTGGCGGACCGGATCGACTTCCAGCGGCACGATCTGACGCGGACGTTCCCGGCCGGTGCGTTCGATCTGGTGTCCGCGCAGTATCTGCACGCCCCGCTGGACTTCCCCCGCGAGCGGATCCTGCGGGCGGCGGCCGGCGCGGTGGCGCCCGGCGGGCTGCTGCTGATCGTCGACCACTCGGGGTTCCCGTCGTGGGCGGAGGAACCGCTCCCGGACATCCACTTCGACGCCCCGGAGGAGGTGCTGGCCGGCCTCGGCCTGCGCACCGGCGAGTGGCGCACGGAGCGGCTGGAGACCGCGGAGCGGCGGGCCACCGGCCCGGACGGCCGGCCGGGTGTCCTGACGGACGGCATCATCGCGGTGCGGCGCACGGCGTCCGGTGGGCCCCGGACGGCGGCTCGTCCTTGATCAGGCCGTCCAGCCCCTCGGCGCGGTGCGCGCGGCACGCCGCCGAGGGGTCGACGGAGCCGGCGTAGTCGACGGCGAAGACCGCCTTGCCGCGGTCGGTGAACGCGCGCAGTTCGGCGCACTCGTCGAACTGGGCGCACTCCTCGGGGAGCGCCCAGTCGAAGGCGTCGGCGAGGACCTCGGCGGAGCCGGGCTGGTCGTGGCCGTTCTTCATGCCGACGGACAGTCCGCGCGCGTGGGCCTGGTCGGCGACCTCCCGGTACCAGGAGTGCTGGTCGTCGAGGGTGACGGGGAAACCGGGGTCGTTGCCCAGGGGGTTGTTCTGGTCCGGTTCGACGCCGTCGCAGCCCATGCGGGCGGCCAGGTCGAGGCGGGCCCAGATCAGGGGGGCGAACGCGTCGCGCGACTCCTCGCGGATGTCGAGCCAGCGTTCGCCGTCCCAGCCGGTGTCCCAGCCGATGACGGAGCCCGGTTCTGGCGGCGCGGGCCGGTCGGGCACGTCGGCGGCGTCGGCGTGGTGACCGGGGAACAGGTGGGCGTCGGGGCGGTAGCTCTCCCAGGCGCCGGTGTCCAGGTAGCAGATGACGACGGGCCGCGGCTCGCGGGCGTGCAGTTCGTCCACGGCGCCGGCCAGGGGGCCGGCCGGGACGGGGATCACCTCGCCGTCCGGGTAACGCAGTTCCGACCCGGCGGGCGCCAGGTCGAACAGGTCGAGGTCGTACATGCGGCGCGGCGCGGACAGGTCGTAGGGCTCGCCGATCTGCCAGTCCCAGTCGGCGAACTCCCCGGGCCCGGGCTGCCACCAGGTGTCCTCCTCCCCCGCCGGTCCGGCGGGGCCGTTTCCGGCGCAGCCGCCGGTCAGCAGCGCGCAGACGAGGAGCAGGACGAGCGGGCGCATGCCCCGAGCCTAGGACGGCCCGGGGAGGCGCCCGTCCCCGGGCCCCGGGTGGGTCAGAAGCTGCCGCAGTTGCTGGGCGCGGGCTCGCCGTTGAAGCGGTCGGTGAGCCATTCGGCGGAGCTTTGCGAGGTGTTGAGGGCCGCCAGCAGGTGCTGGAAGATCGGCAGGAACGCGCTCAGGTTGTTGAACTGCACGGTGGCGCCGCCCTCGCACCAGTCCCTGGCCATCTGCCGACCCTGCTCGTAGGGCACGACGTCGTCGCCGGGGGCGTGCTCGACGAGAGTGGGGACGTCGGGGGCGACGTTCCCGATGCGGGCGCCCTCCAGGACGGAGAGGAACGGCTCCTCGTCGGTGTAGTCGGCGACCGGGCGGCCGTCCGCGGTGAGCGAGCTGGTGCGGCGGAACGCGTAGCGGAAGATCGCGTCCCCGGCGCAGACGGTGCTCGCCTCGGCGAAGAGCTGCTTGCCCTGCGCGTTGGCCAGGCCCGGGATGTCGAGCTGGGGGTAGGCGGTGTCCAGGCCGACGAGGGCGAAGGCGAGGAAGCCGGCCGTGTAGCTGCCGTCGAGGCTCTCGGCCAGGACGGCGAGGTCGGCGGGCGGGGCGCCGACGTAGGCGCCGCGCAGGTCCAGCTCGGGGGCGTAGGTGGCGGCGAGTTCGGCCGCGGCGGCGGAGGCGCCGCCGCCCTGCGAGTAGCCGGTGATGCCGACCGGGCCGTCGGCGGGCAGGCCGCTGCCGGGCAGGCGCTGCGCG
>NZ_LN929770.1 GCF_001493375.1 Streptomyces specialis | reverse complement strand
GTCGTCGGCGCGGTCATCGGCGCACTCCCTTGTTGAGGGCTTCAGCGATGAGGGTGAACCCGAGCACGAGGCCGGTCACCGCGATCAGCGGCGCGGCGGCGAACGTGGGGTGGCTCGACAGGTACGGCATGGCCTGGCTGAGGACGCTGCCGAGGGTGGGCTCGGGCGGCCGGACGCCGACTCCGAGGAAGCTCATGGCGCCCTCGATGAACACGGCGATCGGCAGCGACACGGCGAACTGGACGACGAGCGGGTCCACGGCGTTGGGCAGGACGTGCCGGGCGAGCACCCGGACGCGGCTCGCGCCGCCGACGCGGGCGGCGACGGCGTACTCGCGTTCGCGCTGCACGAGGACCCCGCCGCGCAGGACGCGGCCGAAGCCGGGGATCTCGGCGAGCGCGATGACGATGATCACCGGCACGAAGCCGGGTCCCATGATGGCGGTGATGGCCAGGGCCAGGATCAGCCCGGGGAACGCCAGCAGCAGGTCGAAGACGCGCTGCACGACCACGTCGGCGATCCGCGAGGCGGTGGCGAGCAGCGCCAGCAGGCTGCCGGCCACGGCGGCGGCGGGGACGGCGACGAGGATGATGGCCAGGTCGTTGCGGATGCCGTGCAGGACGCGGCTGAGCAGGTCGCGGCCGACGTCGTCGGTGCCCAGCAGGTGTCCGCCGGTGCCGGGGTCGAGGAGGGCCTGTCCGCTCGGGGCCGTCGGCGGCGAGGCGGCGAGCAGCGGCGCGAGGAGCCCGAGCAGGCCGATGACGCCGATGAGGATCAGGCCGGTGAGGCCGCGCGGGGAACGCAGGCCCGCCAGGTAGGCGTTGACGGCGCGCGGGCGGGCGGGCGCCGCCGGGATCGCGGTCCCGGTCGTGGCCTCGGTCTGGGTCTCGGTCTGGGTCTCGCTGGTGGTTCGGGTCGGGGGCCGGGTCATGGCGGTCACCTCAGCCGGACGCGCGGGTCGAGGACGGCATAGGCGATGTCGGTGAGGAGCTGGATCACGACGAAGACTCCGACGAGGAGCAGCAGCAGGTCCTGGACGACGGGGTAGTCGCGGGAGATGACCCCTTGCTGGGCGAGCCGGCCGAGGCCGGGCCAGGCGAAGATGGCCTCCACGAGGATGGCGCCGCCGAGGAGCTGCCCGGTCTGCATGCCGAGCACGGTGACGGCCGGGGGCAGCGCGTTGGGCAGGGCGTGGCGCCAGACGATCCGGCGGCGCGAGACGCCCAGGGCCGTGGCGGTGCGCACGTAGTCCTCGCCGAGGGCCCGTTCGAGCCCGTCCTTGAGGTAGCGGCCCAGGACGGCGGCGCTGGGCAGGGCCAGGCAGAGCGACGGCAGCAGCAGGTACTGGGCGCCGAGGTCGGGCGCGTCCAGGACCGACAGATGCCCGCCTGCCGGGAGCCAGCCGAGGCCGACGGCGAAGACCAGCACGAGGATGACGCCGGTGACGAACGGCGGCACGGACAGGGCGCCGGTGGTCAGGACCCGGACGGCGGCCCGCACCGGGCGGCGCCGGGCGGTGGCGCCCAGGACGCCGAGGGCCAGGCCGAGCACGACGACGAGGAGCAGGGCGCCGATGGTCAGCTCGGCGGTGGCGCCCAGGCCGTTGCCGATCAGCTCGGCGACGTCGCCGCCGATCGTGTAGGAGGGGCCGAGGTCGCCGGTGACCAGATTCCCCAGCCACGTCAGGTACTGGCCGAACACCGGCTCGTCCAGGCCGAGTCGCTCACGGATGGCGGCGACGGTCTCGGGCGAGGCGTCGGGCCCGGCCAGGGTGACGGCGGGGTCGCCGGGGATCAGGCGCAGGATCAGGAAGATGACGAAGGAGGCGAGGAGGAGGACGAGAAGGCCCGAGGGCACGCGTCTGAGCAGATACGAGGTCATGGGTCAGGCCAGGTGGGCGTCGTCGAGGTTGAGGTAGCCGAACTTGTTGACCGTCGCGCCGCGCACGGCGGCGCGGGCCACCTGGAGGGCGGGCAGGACGGCGAGGTCGATGATGAACGCCTCGTCCAGGAGGAGGTCGGAGATCTCCTGGTAGGAGGCGAGGGCCTCCTCGCCGCGCGGCTCGGTGACGCGCCAGGCGTTCCGCACCAGCTCGGTGTACTCGGCGGAGCTGAAGTGGGACGTGTTCTGGGCTTCGTTGAACGGATAGGCGCTCACCACGAGGGTGGACGGGGTGACTTGGGCGAAGCCGTGCTGGAGCGCCCACAGCGCGGGCATCTCGCCGGAGATCAGGCGGCGTTGGGCGTTGGTCGGGTCGTAGGGCTGGAGCTCGGTGCGGATGCCGACCTGCTCCAGGTCGTACTGCACCATCTCGGCGAGGGTCGTCAGGCCCGGGATCGAGGTGTGGCCCAGCGGGAGGGTGAGGTTCTCCGCGCCGGCCTCGCGGAGCAGTTCGCGGGCGCGGTCGGGGTCGTGCCGGTAGTGGGTGCGGTTGGCCTCGCTGTAGGCGGGGGACGACTCGGGCCAGGGCGCGGCGCTGGCGATGCCGAACCCGCCGAGGGCCTGCTCCACGATGCGGTCGCGGTCGATGGCCCAGGCGATGGCCTGGCGCACGGTCTTGTCGTTGGTGGGCCGCACCTCGACGTTGGCCCCGACGTAGTACGCGCCGCCGCCGGTGTCGTAGGAGACGATCTCGAACGTGGAGTCGTCCTTCAGCGGGGCGGCGTCACGGCCCGAGACGCCGAGGGAGAGGTGCGACTGGCCGGTGCGCAGGGAGGAGACCAGGGAGTCGGCCTGGGTGATGATCCGGATCTCGACCTTGTCGAGGTAGGGGCGGTCCGGGCGCCAGTACGTTTCGTTCCGGGTGAGGGTGAGGCCGGCGCCGGGGCGCCACTCCTCGAATCTGAACGGGCCGGTGCCGACGAGGCGTTCGCCCGCGATGGCCTCCTCCACCGTGTTCCGGTCCGTGATGATCATGAACTCGAAGAGGTCGAAGAGGTTCCCCACCGGGTGGTCGAGGGTGAGGACCAGCTCGTGGTCGCCGCGCTTGTCGAGGCCGGTGACGGCGGCGGCCGTGGATCTCAACTGGGCGGCGCGCTCGGGATTCTGGAGGTTCTCGATGGCGAAGATCACGTCGTCGGCGGTGAACGGGCGCCCGTCGTGGAACGTCACGTCGTCGCGCAGCCGCAGCGTCACGGTGGTGCCGTCGCGGGAGATGTCCCACGACGTGGCCAGCTCCGGCCGCGGCGTGAGGTCGTCGTCGTACCGGGTGAGGGTGTTGAACACCAGGCGGTGCGGCAGGTTCATGGCGCTCTGGGAGAACAGCAGCGCGGGCGCGAAGTCCACCCCGTGGGCGACGGTCAGGGTGCCGCCCCGGCGCGGCGCGGCGTCGGAACCGCCGGCGCCCTCGTCCCGTTCGGCGGCCGAGCGGCAGGCGGCGAGGGTCAGCAGCGCGGCGCCCGCACCGCCGGCGCGCAGCAGGCCGCGCCGGGTCGGGCCGGTGGACGTGAAGGGGTACAGCGAGTTCATGAATGCCTACCGAAAGTGAAGTGAGCGGGTTTTTCCTACCCATGGCGGGCGGCGCGGCACGCGTCGGCCGGCCACCCGGCCGCCATTGATTTCTTTTCGAGGGGAATCAACCCCGCGCGGAGTCCACCCAGCACGGAAGAGACCGCGGAACGGTCAGGGGGCGGTCCGGATGGGGCTCAAGGGGGCGCGGAGCGGGGCGCGCGACAGGCGTGGGGAGCGGGAAACCGCCGTCCGGTCGCAGGTCAGAGGCAGCGACACGGAGCGGAAGAGCGCACGGCACAGATCGCGCTGGCCTGTCGACGGAGGTCGACATGCCTGCGGGTCACGAGGCGCAGTTCCGGATTCACGGCAGCAGAGTGACAGGAACGGTCAGGGCCGGTCAACATGTGTCCGAAAGTGACAGAGCGTGAGATGACGCTCCGCAGCGGGTTGCGGTAGAGCGCGGACAGCGCCGGAGTGCCGCCCGCCACCGGCAGCACGGCGGGCCCGGCGTGCGGTGGCGCCAGCCGCGCCGGGTCGTCGCACACATGGGACCGGGCCACCAACTCGGCGCCCATCACCGCGAGATACTCGGGGTTGAGCAGGCTGGACATCTCCGTGACGAGCACCACGTCCGGGTTGAGCACATCGGTCAGCAGCGCCGCCGCCCGCCCGACCAGCCGGGCCCGCTCGCGCAGCAGCCGGTCCGCGCGCCGGTCGCCCGTCGCCGCCGCGTCCACCACCAGCCGCACGTCCGGCTCCGGCACGACGCCCTCCCGCACGGCGCGCTCGGCCACCGCCGTGTCGGAGGCGGCGGCCCGCAGGCAGCCGGTGCGCCCGCACCCGCAGCGCACCCCGCGCGCCCCGACCGGCAGATGGTCGATGTCCCCGGCCGCCGACCGGGGCCCATGGTGCACCACCCCGGCGATGCCCACGGCCGCGTCCACCACGTTCCCGATGAACAGGTGCACCAGGCTGCGCCGCGCCGCCGGGCGGCCGAACAGGATTTCGGCCTTGGCGATGGCCCGCGCGTGGTTGTCCACGTGCACCGGCAGCCCGAGCACGCTCTCCAGCCGCGCGCGCAGCGGCAGTTCGCGCATACCGAGCGCCGCGTGCCGCACCACGGTCCCCTCCCCCGGGTCCACCCAGCCGCCGATGACCGCGCCGAACGCCAGCACCGGCCGGCCGCAGGCCCGTTCGGCGAGGAACCCGGGCAGCCGGCCCAGCACCGTGCCGAGCACCGCGTCCGCCGCCATCCCCGGGTGGTCGGCCTGGGCGCGGGCCACCACACCGCCGCGCAGGTCGAGCAGGCAGTAGGTCGAGGCCGGGACACCGATGTGCAGGCCGCCCACCAGCGGCCCATCGGTGTCGATGTCCACCGGCACCTGCGGCCGGCCGACGCTGCCGCCGACCGTCAGCTCCGGCCGCTCCCGGACCAGCCCCAGTTGGGCGAGCCCGAGGTACTGGCGGGAGACGGCCGCCGGGCTGAGGCCCGACACCCGGGCTATGCCGCTCCTGGCGATGGGCCCGTGGTCCAGCACGGCCCGGAAGACGACGGCGGCGTTGGTGTCGCGCCTGCCGTCCCCGGGCGCGGCCGTGGACCGGCCCCGGAGGTCGGCGGAGGACAGGCTCATCTCGGCGGATCCTTCCCGGTGTTCGTTGCGGCTGTTTGCTTCTTCGTGAACATTCCGGCCCCGGCGCGGGCGGGTCGCGCCCCGGGCCGCGCACGGTCCGGCGCGGGCCGTTCCCCGCCCCGCGCGCCCCGGCGTCACCGCAGGTCAGAGGCGTGCACGGCGGGAGCGGGACCCCGCGCCCGGCACCGGTCACCGCGGAGGCCGATTCAATCACCTCCCCCGCCGTCCGCGACCCCGGGCGGAGTTGACGACCGCCGCCGGGCTCGATTTATTTTCGCTGCGAGATCAACCAACGCACCCCGCACCCCCGGCGGGGCGCCCGAACCACAGCACACTCGAACCGAAGGGCCCGGCCATGACGACGGCAGCCACCACCACCTCCACCCTGACCCTCACGCGCCTCGGCGGCCGGATCGGCGCCGTCATCGAGGGCGTCCGGCTCGGCGGCGACCTGAGCCCGGAGACGACCGCGGAGATACGCGCGGCGATCCTCGCCCACAAGGTCGTCTTCTTCCGCGGCCAGGACCACCTGGACGAGGCGGGCCACGAGGCGTTCGGACAGCTCCTGGGCACGCCCGTCGCCCACCCCACGGTCCCCTCCGTCGACGGGCGGTACGCGCTGCCCATCGACTCCGACCTCGGCCGCGCCAACGCCTGGCACACCGACGTCACCTTCGTCCCGGCCTACCCGGCCTTCTCCATCCTGCGCGCCGTCACCATCCCCCCGTACGGCGGCAACACCCTGTGGTCCAACACGGCCGCCGCCTACGCCTCCCTGTCCGAGCCGCTGCGCGTCCTCGCCGACAGCCTGCGCGCCGTCCACTCCAACGAGTACGACTACGCCGCCGCCCACCCCGGCGCCGACGACGCCCGCCTCACGCAGTACCGCGAGGTGTTCGTCTCCACCAAGTTCCGCACCGAGCACCCGGTGGTCCGCGTCCACCCCGAGACCGGCGAACGCTCCCTGCTGCTGGGCAACTTCGTGCAGCGGATCGCGGGCGTCACGGCCAAGGACTCCCGGCTGCTGTTCGACCTCTTCCAGAGCCACGTCGAGCGCCCCGAGAACACCGTGCGCTGGGCCTGGCAGCCAGGTGACGTCGCCATCTGGGACAACCGCGCCACCCAGCACTACGGTGTGGACGACTCCGACGACCACCGCCGGGTGCTGCGCCGCGTCACCATCGACGGCGACGTGGCGGTGGGCCCCGACGGCCGCCCCAGCGTCCTGCTGGAGCCGGAGACGATCCCCGCGCCGTCGTTCGGCCCGGTCTCCGGCGCGTCCCCGGCAGCCGCCTGACCGTTCCGCCCCCGCCCCTCCGCCGCGTCCGCGAGGAACCCATGACCGCCAGCGCGACCCGGCCCGGCCGGCGCCCGAACGTGATCGTCGTCCTGACCGACCAGCAGCGGTGGGACACCACCGGCGTGGCCGGCAACCCGGCCGACGTCACACCGGAGTTCGACCGGATCGCCCGCACCGGCACCCACGTCGAGACCGCCATCACCCCGCAGCCGGTGTGCGCGCCGGCCCGGGCGGCGCTCCAGACCGGGCGCTGGGCCACGGCGACGGGCGTGTTCCGCAACGGTCTGCCGCTGCCGCCCGAACTCCCCACCCTCGCCGGTTCGTTCGCGGCGGCCGGGTACACCACGGGGTACCTCGGCAAGTGGCACCTGGCGGGCGACGACGCGGGGGCCGGGCCGGTCGCGCCGGAGGCGCGCGGCGGGTACCAGCGGTGGCTGGCGAGCGCCCTGCTGGAGTTCACCTCCGACGCGTACCGGACGGTGCTGTACGACGAGGCCGGGCAGCCGGTGCGGCTGCCCGGCTACCGTTCGGACGCGCTGATCGACGCCGCGATCCGCTTCGTCGCCGACCACGACGGCGAGACCCCGTTCCTGCTGTTCCTGTCGCTGCTGGAACCGCACCACCAGAACGCCACCGACGACTACCCCGCGCCCGAGGGCTACCGCGAGCGCTACGCGGGCCGCTGGCTGCCGCCCGACCTGGCGGCGCTCGCCGCCGGCGCCCCGCAGGGCGGCGCGCCGCGCCACCTCGGCGGCTACCTCGGCCAGATCAAACGCGTGGACGAGGGCGTGGGCCGGCTGCGGGACGCGCTGCGCAGCCTCGGCGCCGAGGACCGGACCGTCCTGGCCTGGACCGCCGACCACGGCTCCCACTTCCGCACCCGCAACGCCGAGTACAAGCGGTCCGCGCACGACGCGTCGGTCCGCGTGCCGCTGGCGCTGACCGGCCCCGGCTTCACCGGCGGCGGCCGGATCACGCACCCGGTCAGCACGGTCGATCTGGTGCCGACGCTGCTGGAGGCCGCCGGGGTGCCGGTGCCCGAGGGCGTGCAGGGCCGTTCGTTCCTGCCGCTGCTGGGCGGCGGCACCGATCCGGGCCGCCCGGAGTCGGTGTTCGTCCAGATCAGCGAGTCGCAGATCGGCCGGGCCGTCCGCACCCGGCGGTGGAAGTACGCGGTGACCGCGCCCGGCGCGGACCCGTGGAACGAGCCCGACGCCGACCGCTACGTCGAGTCCGAGCTGTACGACCTGGCCGCCGACCCCTACGAGCTGGACAACCTGGCCGGGCTCGACTCCCACCGCGAGATCGCCGGCCGGCTGCGGGCCGCGCTGCTCGACTGGCTGACGCGGGCGGGCGAGCGGCCCGCCGCCGGGGGGGGATAAGGCCGAGCGAGTCGAGGCCGGCCAGGGCGACCAGTCAGGGGGGGGCGGTGGCCGGAGCGTGGAGGACCGGCCGGACGGAGAGGGCGGGGGGGGGAGGGGGCCACGGGCCCGCCTCGTTGACATGCTCTGAA
Organism: Streptomyces specialis; assembly: GCF_001493375.1. Taxonomy (GTDB): domain Bacteria; phylum Actinomycetota; class Actinomycetes; order Streptomycetales; family Streptomycetaceae; genus Streptomyces; species Streptomyces specialis. Next base: position 9,383 of record NZ_LN929770.1, on the reverse strand, counting down.
TGTGCTCGTGTGCCGCTCGCAGAGGAGACTGCGCGTTCAACCGCGGTCCGCTCCGTCGCCAGCGTCAGTTGTGTATAGTCGACCCCGAGGTCCGGCAACTGCCCTGGTCGGAGCTGCCGTTCGGGCACCAGCGCGGCATCTGAGCCGGGTCCGTACGCCTGCCCCGGCTACCCGCGCGGCCGGACGGCGGGCACGGTCATGTCGGTCGCCGGGACCCCGGTGGCCGACCAGTCGATGATCTGCACCGCCGCGCCCGCCGCCTCCAGGCCCCGGCAGTGCGCGTGGTGCCGGCGCGCGATGTCGTCCGGGCGCAGCCGCGAGCCGAACGCCGGAATGCCCAGCAGACGCCTGGCGTACGCCCACAGCCGGGGGTGGTCGGCGATCCGGTGCACCGCGTCGGCGTCCAGGTGCCACCGGTGGACCATGTCCAACTGCACCAGCGTCACCCACAGATGCACGTCGGCGCCGGTCAGCTCGGCCCCCGTCAGGAACGGGCGCCCGGCGAGCCGTTCCTCGACCTCCCCGAGGGCGGCCAGCAGGGTCCGCAGCGCCCGCTCCCGTTCCGCCGCGCCGGTGCCCGGGGCCCCGGCGCTCTGGGCGGCCTCGCCGATGTCGCGGTCGCACAGCGCGGCCAGTGCCGGATCGCCCGGCCCCAGATCCGCGCCGCCGGCGTCGCCGGCGTCGCCGAAGCGGTCGGTCAGGTCGCGCAGGATGTCCGGGGCGTGGTTGCTCACCACCCGCCCGGTCCACCGGTCGATCAGGGCGGGTGCCACGGCCGGGCCGGTGTAGCCGTGGGCGGTCCGTTCGTACGCCGCCCGCAGCGCGGCGTGGCCGCCGTCGGCGCCGGGCACGGCCGGCAGCTCGACCAGGGGCATCAGGGCGTCCAGACCGAGGAGCCCGTGGGTGACGGCCACCCGCAGGCAGGTGGGACAGGACAGCGACAGACACAGGTCGTATCGGTGCGGCGCGGCGTAGAAGCCGTGGCGCGCGTCGGCGCCGATCCTGCCGCGGAAACGCTCGTCGGTGGTCGTGGGCATGGCTCTCCCTCACATGCGGATGTCGGCAGTGGTGTGGAACGGGAGGGAGCGGGCGGCCGGCGGCGGGAGGCCGGGCGCCTCAGACGCGGTGACTGCCCGCGCTGCACACGCGCAGGAGATCGATGTGGCGACGCGACGTCAGATACGGCGTGAGATACGGAAGGAAGGGAACCGGACAGTGAGTCTCTGCTCCTCCGTCACCCATGGTGATCCGTTCGCTCGATGTCAAGCCTCGTGGATTGTCGATCTCCCCGGCCGCCGCGTCAAGGGGTCCCGCACCGGTCCGGCCCCCGGCGGGGGCGCGCGCGAGCGGCGCCCGAGCCTAGAATGCGCGCGTCACCCTTGACTTGTGCGAAGCCACCCTTGAGACAGGCGCGGAACGGCGAAGGGAAGGGAGTCGGGCCATGGCGGACAGGGTCGCCCTCGTCACCGGCAGCGCGCGCGGCATAGGCCGCGCGACCGCGTTACGGCTGGCCGCGGACGGCGCGCGGGTCGTCGTCAACTACCGGAAGGACGCCGGGGCCGCGCAGGAGGTCACCGCCGCCGTCGCGAGGTCCGGCGGGCGGGCCGTCGCCGTCCGGGCCGACGTGACGGACGCCGCGCAGCTCCGTTCGCTCTTCGACGCCGCGGAACGGCACTTCGGCGGGCTCGACGTCTTCGTGCACAACGCCTACGGCTTCGTCCAGGGCCCGCTCGGGCACGCCACCGACGCCGACTACGAGCACACCTTCGCGGCCAACACCCACGCCACGTTCGCCGGGCTGCGCGAGGCCGCGACGCGGGTACGGGACGGTGGCCGCGTCGTGTTCGTCTCCTCCTCCATCACCCGCACCGTCCACCCGGGGACCGCGCTGTACGCGGCGAGCAAACTCGCCGGGGAGCAGCTCGTGCGCGTGTTCGCCCGCGAGGTCGCGCCCCGGGGGGTCACCGTCAACAGCGTGCTGGCGGGCCAGGTCGACACCGACGGCATGCGGGACTCCGGCATCACCCCCGAGGAGGTCGCCCCCCGGGTGCCGCTGGGCCGCGTCGGACGGCCGGAGGACATCGCGGACGTCGTCGGCTTCCTCGCCTCCGACGCGGCCCGCTGGATCACCGGCCAGTCCATCGCGGTGGACGGCGGCCAGACGTAGAGACACCGAAGTTTCCCGTCGGTAACATCAGGGGACGGGCCCCGCGCGACCGGCGGGGGCGCGCCTCGAACGTCAGGTGGTGGGCGAGTGACCGGGACCGGCTATTTCACGTCCGTGGACGATGTGTTCGTCAAACTGGCCGAGACCGGATATCTGGCCTCCACCGCCGTGGCGACGACCGTCTACCTCGCCGACCGGCTCGGCAAGCCGCTGCTGGTCGAGGGCCCGGCCGGGGTCGGCAAGACCGAGCTGGCCAAGTCCGTCGCCCCCGTCGCCGGCGCCCGCCTGATCCGCCTCCAGTGCTACGAGGGCGTGGACGAGGCCCGCGCCCTGTACGAGTGGAACCACGCCAAGCAGCTCCTGCGCATCACCGCCGGCCGCGACGAGACATGGGACGAGACCCGCACCGACATCTTCAGCGAGGAATTCCTCCTCACCCGGCCCCTGCTGACCGCCATCCGGGGCGGCGACCCCAAGGTGCTGCTGATCGACGAGACGGACAAGGCCGACGTCGAGGTCGAGGGCCTGCTGCTGGAAGTGCTCAGCGACTTCCAGGTCACCGTCCCCGAGCTGGGCACCATCACCGCGACCCGCCGCCCGTTCACCGTCCTGACGTCCAACGCCACCCGCGAGCTGTCCGAGGCGCTGCGCCGCCGCTGCCTCTTCCTCCACCTCGGCTTCCCCGACGAGGAGCTGGAACGCCGCATCGTCCGCACCAAGGTCCCCGGCCTGGACGAGACGCTCACCGCGTCCGTGGTCCGGGTGGTCGCCGCGCTGCGCGCCATGGACCTGCGGAAGCTGCCCTCGGTGGCGGAGACCATCGACTGGGCCCGCACCCTCCTCGCCCTGGGCGCCGCGACCCTCGACGACCGGCTCGTCCGGGACACACTCGGCGTGATCCTCAAGCACCAGGAGGACGTCGAGAAGGCCACCGCCGGTCTCCGCCTGGACACCCTGTGACCACGCCCGCCGGCCTGCCCGAGCGGCTGACGGCCCTGGTGCGGACGCTGCGCGCGCACGGCATGCGGATCGGCCCCGCCGAGACCCTCGACGCGGCCCGCGTGCTGGAGATCCTCGGCCTGGCCGACCGCGAACAGGTCCGCGCGGGCCTGGCCGCGGCGCTGCTCCACACTGAGGGCCAACGCGCCGTCTTCGACCCGGTGTTCGACGTGTACTTCCCGCTCGGCGTCGGCGCCCCCGAGTCCGCGCGCCCGGCCGGGGACGCGCCACCCGGCGACGTGCGGGCCTGGCTGCGCGACCGGCTGGCCGACGCGCTCGCCGCGAACGACCGGGCGGCGCTGACCCGGCTCGCGGCGGAAGCCGTGGACGCCCTCGGCCAGTACGGCAACTCCCCCGCGACGGACGGCTGGTCGGCCCACCAGACCCTGGACCGGCTCCGCCCCGAGACACTGCTCGCCCGGGTCAGGACCGCCACCCAGGGCTCCGGCGGCGGCTCAGGCGGCACCGGCCGGGGCGGCGGCTCAGGCGGCTTCACCGACCGGCTGGAGGCCGACGAGATCCGGCGCCGCATCGAGGACTTCCGCGAACGCGTCCGCACCGAGGCCCGCCGCCGGGTCGCGGAGCGGCGCGGCGCCGACCAGGTCGCCCGGCGCGGCCTCGCCCCCACCGCCGACCGCGTGGACTTCCTCGTCGCCGGCCGCGCCCAGCTCGCCGAACTGCGCCGCACGGTGCACCCGCTCGCCCGCAAGCTCGCCACCCGCCTCGCCGCCCGCCGCAAGCGCGCCGCGCGCGGCCACATCGACCTGCGCCGGACGCTGCGCGGCTCGCTGTCCACCGGCGGCGTCCCGATCCGGCCCGTGCTGCGCCGCCGCCGTCCGGTCCGGCCGGAGATCGTGCTGCTGTGCGACGTGTCCGGCTCGGTCGCGGGCTTCGCCCACTTCACGATGCTGCTGGTCCAGGCGCTGAGCGACCAGTTCAGCAAGGTCCGCGTCTTCGCCTTCGTCAACCGCGCCGACGAGGTCACCCGGCTCGTGACGGCGGGCACCGCCGACCCGGAGGGCCTCAGCGCCCGCATCCTGCGCGAGGCGGCGGTCACCGGCTGGCACGGCAGCAGCGACTACGGCTCGGCGCTCGCGGAGTTCGCCGACCGCCACCGCGACGCGATCGGGCCGCGCACCTCCGTGTTCGTCCTCGGTGACGCCAGGACCAACGGCGGCGACCCCAACCTCGACGCCCTGCGCCTGATCCGCGCCCGCGCCCGCCGCGTCCACTGGCTCAACCCCGAACAGCCGTCCTCCTGGGGCACCGGCGACTCCGCCGCCCTCCGGTACGCCGAGGTCGTTCCGATGCACGCCTGCCGCAACGTGCAACAGCTCAGCGCCCTCATCGCCCGCCTGCTTCCCGTGTGATCACCGTGAGGCGCTAGCATCTCCGTTGCCACACAAGGGTGTTGGTCCTGGGGAGGGAATGCGGATGGCACTGCGCGGACACCGGACGGCGATCGCTCTGGCGGCCTGCTCACTGACGGTCTCGGCCCTGCTGACCGCCTGCGGCGGCTCGGACGACGAGGGCGCCGACGCGGAGGCGACCACCACCGCCGGGGATCCCTCTCCCGGGACGGAACCGGCGGAGGACGACCCGGAGGACGAGGCCCCGGCGGAGGACGAGCCGGAGGCCCCCGCCCCGGACACGCTCACCGAGACCCAGCTCGCCCAGGCGCTGCTGACCCAGGGCGACCTGGCCGAGTTCCGTTTCGACGAGGTACCCGTCACCCACCGGGACGGCACCACCGCCGAACCGGCCGCCTGCCAACCCCTGGAGAACGTCCGCCTCTTCGCGCTCGACCCCGCCCCGGTGGCGCTCGCCGGCACCCTGGCCACCGGCACCTCGGGCGACGCGGCCGGCACCGCCACCACCGTCATCCTCGCCGCGTACGACCTCGCGGACGCCGAGCAGATCATGGCCGACCTGGAGACCGCCGTCGCGGACTGCGCCGAGGGCTTCGACGGCGGCGCCCTGCGGTTCACCTCCGTCACCCCGACGACACCGCCCGACCTGGCCGACGACCGGGTGGCGTTCGAACTGCTCGGCGACGGCACGCAGCCCGGCTGGTACACGGTGATCCGCACCGGCTCCACCCTGGCCCTGTTCCACACGGCGACAGGCACCGACGCGTCCGCGGCCGTCCCCGACCCACTGGTCGTCCAGCAGTTCATGAAGATCCAGGCCGCCTCCCAGACCTGAACGACCACCCCACCCGGGCGATCGACGCTGCGGAGTCATGGCGAACACGAGAGGCGCTCCGAGGGTGGCTTCGACGGAGGGCGCGTGACCGGCCCCCTGTGACACCCGCCGGGGCGCGGCTAGGGTGCGGTCATGTCCGCACCACGCTTCTCCTCGTACGAGGAGTTCTGGCCCTACTACGTGGCCATGCACTCCAAGTCCGCGACCCGGTGGGTCCACCTGGCCGGCACCCTGACCGGCCTCGCCGTCACCGCGTACGGCGCGCTCCGGCGTCGGCCCGGGCTGCTGCTGGGGCTCCCCCTGATCGGCTACGGCACGGCTTGGCCCGCCCACTTCCTGATCGAGGGCAACAACCCCGCCACCTTCGGCCACCCGGCCTGGTCCCTGCGCGGCGACGCCCAGATGATCAGCATGATGCTCGCGGGCCGCGACGCCGAACTGTCCGCCATCGCGGCCAAGTGGCTGACCGACCACCCGGAGGACACCCCCCGCCGGTAGGCACCCGGCACGGCTTTATGCGGCAACGTGCATAGGCGTTGTGGCGGAACTGAACGCGCTCCTATGGTCACTCCAGGTCATGTCGACCGAGAGAACGGAGTACCGATGGAACTACGCCTGATCGCCGGCGGCCCGTGCCGTTCCGAAGAGGACGGGGAGTGCGTCGAAGACGACTGTCCGGGCGTGTACGTCACGAGCCGGGGAACGATCGCCGTACAGGGGGAACGCGTCTCGTGCCCGACCCCGGACGGCGAGGCGGTGGTCGAGATCCCTGAACGAGTGCTGCGGGAGGCGTTCAGTGCGCTTGGATGGTGAGGACTGGACGCGGTTCTTCGACGCTTACCAGCACGACGCCTGGCGGCTGGAAACCCTGCCCGTCTACCGCATGCCCGGAGAACGGGAGATGCTGGAGCGCTTCCTGCGAACGGGACGGCTCGACTACCCGGAGGACAGTCCGTGGCTGGCCCGCGTGCGGCGCTTCCGGGCGAGTGGGCGGACGATCGGACGGGTGCACGTCCTGACCCGGCCGCTGACCGACTATCTCCGCTTCGAGCTGGCCGCCTACGCCTTCACCTCCGCCGCCGGCGAAGACATTCGAATCCTCGACCTCACCGATCGCGAGAACCCCGGACTCCCCCAGCAGGACTTCTGGATGCTGGACAATCACGTCGTGGAGATGCGCTACGACGCGGAGGGACGCCAGATCGGACGCTTCCTGCTCGACAATCCGGACCTTGAGCAGTACCGCACCTGGAAACACCTCGCCGTCCACGTGTCCGTTCCCCTCGCCGAATATCGGGAGAAATTCCTCACCCCTTGAACGCGGATTTCGAACAGGCCGGACGCGACCGCACAGACCTCGCCAACGCGCTGAGGACTCTGCGGCTCGCCTCCGGCCTGTCCGGCGAACGGCTGGCCGTACGGTGCGGGATGAGCCAGTCGAAAATCTCCCGCATGGAGTCAGGGCGCGCTCTGCCCTCCGTGGTCGATGTACAACTGATCGTCGGCGCCCTCGATCTCGATAACGAGACGGCGGCGGAGTTGCTGGCTCTGACTCGGAGGACCAATGCCGAGTACGAGAGCATCCGAGCCTCCGTCCGGCGCGGCCTGCACCATCGTCAGCGCGAACTCGCGTCCCTCGAAGCAAGAGCCACCTGTCTGCGGTACTTCCTTCCCGCCATCCCCACGGGACTGCTCCAGACCGCCGAGTACATGCGCGCGGCGATGTCCCATCCGATGCACCCGGCCCGGGGGGATGTCTCACGGACCATCCAGCTCAAGCTCGAACGGCAGGCGGTCCTCCACGACCGCGCCAAGCGGTTCGACTTCGTCCTCACGGAGTCAGCCGCTCGGTGGCGACTGTGCGGCTCCGATGTCATGGCTCTCCAACTCGACCGGCTGGTCTCGCTCTCCCTCTTGCCGAGCGTGCGGATCAGCGTCTTGCCGCTCTCACGGACGACCCCGGACATTCCCTTCAACACGTTCACCCTCTACGACCGTGATCTCGCCACCCTCGAAGTCTCCTCCGGCCGTATCGTCCTCCGGGACCCCAAGGACATCGACTATTACAACTCCCTGTTCGACTTCTTCCAGCAGCACGCCGTATCGGGAAGCGCCGCCCGGGAGTTGCTGGAGGGGTGGGCCGATGAATTCCGTGCCGAGGCCGGGGGCGGATAAATGCGGGAACGCGGGTAACGGTTGCACGCCGCGCATCGCCGCGATCACGCTGTGAGAGCAACCGACACCTCGTCCTGGAGGAACCCATGGGAGATCACGCCAAGCCGCCGCCCCACGCCGATCAGCCCGCTCCGCAGCCGCAGGGGCCGCCCGGCAATGCCGACAGCCAGACCGACGCGCTGAAGCCGGGGGACGGGAAGCACGGCAAGTGAGTGCCGACATCGATGTCCTGGGCCGGCGGCTGACGGAGTCGCTGGCACGGGGCGGTCACTTCCAGGCCGGATGGACGCAGGCCGTCTTCGAACGCGTGCCCCGGCATCTCTTCGCCCCGGAGACGGTGTGGACATGGGACGCGGCGACATCGCGCTGGGTGCCCGTGCGGCGCGGCCGGGCCCCGGAGGACTGGGCCCGCCTGGTGTACGGGGAGGACGCCGTGGTCACGCAGGTGGACGACGGCGGCATGGGCCCCGGGCGCGAGGCCACCAGCTCGATCAGTGCCCCCGCCGCCGTCCTCAACATGCTCGCCTCGCTCGAACCCCGGCCGGGTGACCGTGTGCTGGAGATCGGGACCGGCAGCGGCTACCACACGGCGCTGCTCTGTGAACGGGTTGGGGAACAGCGCGTCACATCGGTCGAGATCGACGCCAAGCTGGTCCGTGCTGCCGTGCGGGCCTTGGCGGACGCCGGGTACCGCCCACATGTCGTCTGGGGCGACGGGGAATTGGGCTGGCCGGACGGCGCGCCCTACGACCGGCTGATCTCGACTGCCGCCGTGCGGCGCGTACCACCGGCCTGGCTGGAGCAGGTGCGGCCCGGCGGGGAGATCGTGACGCCGTGGTTCCCCAACTACCACGGCCGCGGGCTGATCTGGCTGCGGATGGGCGACAACGGCACCGCTCAGGGCTGGTTCCACGGCCGGGAGGCGTTCATGCCGGTGCGCGGGCAGCGAGCGGAACGACTCGACGTGCGGGCCGTGTGGGAGGCGACGCGTCACGAGGCCCGGCGGGCCGCGTCCGGTCCGGACCTCCGCGACCTCGACGCGCACGGGGAGTTCGCGCTCAGTGTGCGCCTCCCGGGGGTCGGGTGCTACCGGCAGGAGCACGACGGCTGGTTCTTCCTCAGCGAGGACAACGCCTCCTGGGCGCAGCTCTCCGGCGGGACGGCGTTCCGCCACGGCGACCGGGATCTCCTGGCCGAGGTCGCCGCGGCGGTGGAGTGGTGGCGCGCCCACGACCGACCGAAGCTCTTCGACTTCGGCGTCACCGTCACCAAGGACCGGCAGGACATCTGGCTGCGCGCTCCGGACCGGATCGTCGGTGCCATGGGTGTGTGACGGGCGGGGGGTCAGGCCGAGACGGCGGTGTGGCCGAGGAGTTTTGTGGGGTGCAGGCGGGTCAGGAGTTCGCCGGGGACGCCGTTGCGGGCGCCGAACTCCTCGGCGCGGGCCTCGCCCATGTAGCGCCCGCCGATGCGGGTCGCCCAGTGGCGCAGCTCGGTGGGGTCCTCGGAGAACGTCACCGCGCCCTCGACCAGCGCGAAGGCGAACGGGGGCCGCTCGTCGTCCACGCAGAGCGAGACCCGCGGGTCGCGGCGCATGTTCGCCGCCTTGACGGAGGTCGCCTCGGTGGTGAAGACGAGATCGTCCCCGTCGAACACGAACCAGACCGGCGCGACGTGCGGGCGGCCGTCGGCGCGGACGGTGGCCAGCTTTCCGGTGCGGGTCCCCGCCAGCAGGAACGCCCGGCATTCCTCATCGGTCATCTTTCGCATGACGCACATTCTGCCCCCGGGACCGGCGGGGGCAGAATGTGCGTCATGCGAAAGATGACCGATGAGG
>NZ_LN929769.1 GCF_001493375.1 Streptomyces specialis | reverse complement strand
ACGTGCACCGCCGCTGTGCCTGTGGTGCTCTTCGTGGGCAGCGTCAGATGTGTAGAAGGGACGGGGGGAGGGCGTGGAGGGTGGCCACGGCGTGCCGGGCGGCGGCGCGCGCGACGGGGCCCTCGGTCCACAGCAGCGGCAGGGTGGCGCTGAACTCGGCGGCCAGCGCCTTGGCCGCGTTCTCGTGGGTCCGCACCGAGGGGCCGCAGCGTTCGGCGACGGCGTCGAGCCGGTCGGCCAGGGCCTGGACGGCGGCGGGGCCGGCGTCGAACAGGTTCAGCCGGTCGCCGAGCAGCAGCAGCGGGGTGAGCAGCGCCCAGGCGGGGCCCGGGGCGGCCGGGTGGCCGGTGGACTCGTGGTGGGGTGCCGGGGTGTACGGGAGGGCCAGGTTCCGCCGGTGGAGCGTCAGCTCGGCCAGCGGGGAGCCGGCGGGGCTGACCGTGACGACGGCGCAGCCGCGCCGGAACGCGGCCTCCAGCAGGAGCGTCAGGCCGGGCTCGGTGCCCTCGGCGGAGGTGATGAGCAGCAGGTCGAGGGGCCCGGCCCAGCGGGGCAGCGGCCAGGTCAGCGCGCCGCGGGCGGCCAGGGCGCCGGTGGGCCGCAGGCGGGCGGCGCGGGCGGCGTCCTCGGTGAGGGCGCCCCGGAGCCCGGCCCCGAGCGGGACTTCGGGTCCAGCGCCCGCGACGAGCAGCGTGCCGGGGCGGCCTTCGGGTGAGATGCGGGCGAGCCCGGACTCCTCGGCGCTCCGGGCCGCGGTGCGGACATGCGCGCCGCCCGCCGCGACGGCGCGGAGCAGGCCGTGGGGGTCGGCGCGGAGCAGCTCGTCCGGGGTGTCGAGCATCGATTCGTCGATCATGCGCGGTCCGATCGCCGACGGGGGCCTCAGCCGGTCCGGCGGGCCTCGTCCTCCAGCAGGACGGGAACGCCGCCCCGCACCGGGTACGCCAGCCCGCAGCTCTCGCCGCCGCAGACCAGCTCCTCGCCGTCCTCGCGGAGCGCGCCGTGGCACACCGGGCAGGCGAGGATGTCCAGCAGGGCTGCTTCGACGAGCGGCATGGCGTCCCTCCGCGGGTGGATGGCTTACGCCGGTCACCCTACCCGGAGGGACGCCACCCCGGCATCGCGAGCCGGGTCGTCCAGGGGCTCAGAACCCGGTGCTCAGGCGCTCAGGCACGGACGATGCCGAGGACCTCGTCGCGGAGCTTGTCGACGGTGGCGGCGTCGCGCGCCTCGATGTTCAGGCGGAGCAGCGGCTCGGTGTTGGAGGCCCGCAGGTTGAACCACCAGTCGGCGGCGGTGACGGTGAGGCCGTCGAGTTCGTCGAGGGTGACGCCGGGCCGGTCGGCGAACGCGGCCCTGACCGCCGCGGCGCGTCCGGCCTGGTCCTCGACCCGGCTGTTGATCTCGCCCGAGGCCGCGTACCGGTCGTAGGCGGCGACGAGCGCGGACAGCGGGCCGTCCTGCTCGCCGAGGGCGGCGAGGACGTGGAGGGCGGCGAGCATGCCGGTGTCGGCGTTCCAGAAGTCGCGGAAGTAGTAGTGGGCGGAGTGCTCGCCGCCGAAGATGGCGCCGGTGCGGGCCATTTCGGCCTTGATGAACGAGTGCCCGACGCGGGTGCGGACGGGGGTGCCGCCGTTCTCCTTGACGACCTCGGGGACGGACCAGGAGGTGATCAGGTTGTGGATGACGGCCGAGCCGGGGGCCTTGGCCAGCTCGCGGGCGGCGACCAGGGCGGTGATGGCGGAGGGCGGCACGGGCTCGCCGCGTTCGTCCACGACGAAGCAGCGGTCGGCGTCGCCGTCGAAGGCGAGGCCGAGGTCGGCGCCGGTGGCCCTCACGCGGGCCTGGAGGTCCACGATGTTGGCCGGGTCCAGCGGGTTGGCCTCGTGGTGGGGGAAGGTGCCGTCCAGCTCGAAGTACATCGGGTCGAGTTCGATGGGCAGTCCCTCGAACACGGTGGGGACGGTGTGCCCGCCCATGCCGTTGCCCGCGTCCACGACGACCTTCAGCGGGCGGATGCCGGTGAGGTCCACGAGGGTGCGCAGATGGGCCGCGTAGTCCTTCAGGACGTCCCGCTGGGTCAGGCCGCCGGTGGTGGCGGCGGGGGCCGGGGCGCCCTCCTCCGACCAGCGCTCGACGAGGGCGCGGATGTCGGCGAGGCCGCTGTCCTGGCCGATGGGCTTGGCGCCCGCGCGGCACATCTTGATGCCGTTGTACTGCGCGGGGTTGTGGCTGGCGGTGAACATCGCGCCCGGCAGGTCCAGGGCGCCGCTGGCGTAGTAGAGCTGGTCGGTGGAGCAGAGGCCGATCTCGGTGACGTCCGCGCCGCGGGCGGCGGCGCCGCGGCCGAAGGCGCGGGCCAGGCCGGGGGACGACGGGCGCATGTCGTGGCCGATGACGACGGCGGAAGCGCCGGTGATCTCCGCGAACGCGGCACCGAAGAGCTCGGCCAGCCGCTCGTCCCACTGATCGGGAACCACTCCGCGGACGTCGTAGGCCTTCACGATGTGTGACAGATCCGGCACAGCTAACCCCTTGTCTTGGAGTCGATGGGAGGGCGGGTGCTGTCGGGTGCGCGCGTCCTCAATGTACCGGGCAGCTTTATTGCTCCGGCGAGCGGAGGACCCTCAGATGCCCCCGGCGGGCGACCTCCATGGGGTCGGCGCCCTCCGGCGGTCCTTCGGGCCGGGCCGTCCCGCGGGCGGGGGTGCGGGCGGCCTCGCGGACGGCGTCGGCGAGCGCCTCCAGGTCGTCGGTGCCGGGCCGGACCAGGCCGGGGTCGACGGCGAGCCGGACGACCTCCCAGCCGCGGGGGGCGGTCAGCCGCTCCGAGTGCTGGGCGCACAGGTCGTAGCAGTGCGGCTCGGCGTAGGTGGCGAGCGGGCCGAGCACGGCCGTGGAGTCCGCGTAGACATAGGTGAGCGTCGCCACGGCGGGGCGGGCGCACGCGGTGCGCGAACAGCGACGTACGGGGCTCACGATGTTGGACCGTACCGCACTCCTGAGCGGCCCGCGACGACTCTCCCCGGCCTCGCGCGACCGTGTCGTTGCCCTGTGGTGGCAGGTGACAACCGGTGTTCTCACCCCGCGGCCGGAAGTCCTCTAAGGTCGGAGGCGATGGACAATTCCAGCAGCGTCCCCCCGGTTCCGTCCGGCCCGGCCGACCGTCATCGGCACCGGGACCGGCACGGCCGGGGCATGCGCGGACCCGTGGCGCCGCCCCAGGTGCCGCTGGCGATCAGCCGGGCCGACACGTTCGACTCCCTGGTCCACGACTCGGCGGAACGGCTGCGGCGCCGGCTTCCCCAGCTCGGCGGAGTGGACTTCGCCGTGCAGGAGGTGCCGTGGCTGCCGCGCGCGGACGGCGGCCCCGGGGCGGCGGAGGTGGACGGCGTGCCGCTGGGCGGGGTGATCCGGGCCAGGGGCGGGCAGCCCGACCGGATCGTGGTGTACCGGCGGCCGGTGGAGCTGCGGGCGCGGGACCGTGACGAGCGCGCGCAGCTCGTGCACGAGGTGGTCGTGGAGCAGGCGGCGGAGCTGCTCGGGCTCAGCCCGGAGTCCGTCGATCCCAAGTACGGCCAGGACTGAGCCCCCGCCGGGGCCGTGCGGCCCGTCAGTCCGTGAGGACGGACAGGTCCTGACGGGTCTCGGGCACGGCCACCGTCGAGCGGTCGTCGGGGAGTGTCTGGACGGTGAGCATCGTCATGTCGTCCTCCTCCGCGGTGAGCGCGCGCGACGCGTACAGCGAGCCGCCGCCGGTGTGCCGGACCGTGAGGGCGAACTCGCCCTCGGCCGCGTCGGGCAGCGCGGGCGTCAGGACCAGCGTGGTGCCGGCCTCGACGGTGTGGGTCTCGGTGACGGGCTCGCCGCCCTCGGTGCCCGCCGAGTACGTGACCTCGACCTCGGCGGCCTCGTCGGGGGCGGCCAGGGCGAGTTCGGTGCCGGAGACGGTGTTGCCGGAGACGACGGCCCGCCGCTCGACGGGGGTGGTGGCCGCGATGAACGCCGTTTCCCGCTCGTCGTCCTCGCCGGTCGTGATCCGCAGCGCGGCGGCGACCGTGCCGGTGCCCGAGCCGTCGGCTGGGGTGAGGACGAGGGAGCCGGGGTCGCCCTGGGTGAGGTTCCCCAGGTCGATCGCGGTGAGCGTGCCCGCGTGGACGGACACCGTCTCGTGGCCGGCGGGGGTGATCGTGCCGCCCGGTCCGGCCAGGCCGACGTCGAGCGTGATGTCCTCGTCGCCGGGCGCGAAGGCGACCAGCCGCACGGAGGTCGCGTCGGCCGGGATGCCGGGCAGGACGACGCGGCCGGCGGGGCCGGTGGAGGGCGGCAGCCAGTCCGCGCCGAGTGTCTCGTCCACGGCCTCGACCAGGGCGCCGATGCGGCCGGTGCGGGCGGTGACGTGCACGGCGAGGTCGGTCTGCGGGTCGTCGTTCAGGGTGGAGAGCCGGACCGGGACGGTGGAGCCCGGCGGCACGGTGATGCCCTGCCCGGCGTCCGACTCCAGGCGGCCGTCGGGGCCGTAGAGGTCGATGTCGACGACGGTGGCGGTCTGGTCGGGGTTGGTGATGTGGACGTAGTCGTGCCGGCTGTCGGCGGTGCTGGCGCCGGCGAACCAGAACTCGGTGTCCGGCGTCTGGCAGGAGGTGCCCAGCAGGCCGCGGCCGGCGCCGGACGGGACGGTGGTGGTCTGCTGCACGGTCCAGCCCGGCGCGAGAGGTCCTTCGGCGGTGCCGGTCAGGGCCGGGGCGCCCGCCTCCTCGACACGGGCCGCGACGGGGACGCCCGGCTCCTGGAGCGGGACGACCGGCTCGGCGGCCTCCGGCTGCGGCGCGGTGTCCTCCTCGTCCGCCGGCTCCTCCTCGGTGCCCGGCGCGTGCTCCGGTGCGGGCAGCAGCGCGGCGCTGCCGCCGTCGTCGCCCTCGGGGGCCGGGCCGTCGGCGGCCGGGGGGAACGCGGTGTACGTGGTGGTGGCCGATTCGGCGGCGGTGGGCCTTGGGCAGGTCAGCGCGCGGCGCTCGACGGGGCGCGGGCTCTCGGACGCGGACGTCTCCCGGCCGGTGTCCGTGTCGTCGGTGCCCAGCGACGCGAAGCCGGTGACGGCGACGAGCGCGGCCAGGGCGGCGAGGAGGGAGAGGGGGGCGCGGTTCACGACTGGTTGCTCCCGTCGCCGTAGTCGGCCGGGTAGTCGTACGGCTCGACGTAACTCTGGTCGTACCCCTGGTCGTCCCAGCCGTAGGGCTGGGACGGGATGGGCCGGCCGCCCGGGTAGGCGGGACCGGGGTCCTGGTACGGGCCCGGGTAGTCGGGGTAGGGCTGCTGCTCGGGTGCGGCCCCGGGGTCGGGGCCGAAGTCGGGTCCGGGGTCGTACGGGGCCGGTGCCGGCGCGGCGACGGGGTCGGCGGTGGCCGCCGCGGCGGCCTGCCGGCGGGCCCGGCGGCCCTGCGGCGCCTGCTCGGCCTGCGGCTCCTCGGGCAGGTCGTCGTCCAGCTCGCGGCGGCGGTCCGGCAGGGAGAGCACGCCGAGGACGAGCAGGGCGAAGCCCTGGACCCAGACCCACAGGGTGTGTCCGGCGGAGGTGTCGTACACGACGTCCAGTTGGCCGCCGCCCGCGGGGAGTTCGAAGCCCTGGGCCCAGCCGTCGACGGTGACGGGGGTCAGCGGCTCGCCGTCGAGGGTGGCCTGCCAGCCGGACGACGCGGCGTCGGCCAGGCGCAGCGTGCGGCCGGCCGGCCCGTCGGGCAGGCGGGTGTGCACCTCGACCGCGCCGGCCGGGACGGTGACGGGTTCGGCGCCCGCGCCCTCCTCCTCGGCGGGGGTGATCATGACGCGGGAGACCTCGCGGTCCACCCGCCACAGGGCGCCGCCGTCCTCCTGGCTGAGCCGCAGCAGGCCGGGGGTGGTGTCGAGGACGCGGTGCAGCTCGCGCGGCGAGCCGTCCTGGACCAGCACGTACCGCACGGCGTAGTCGGCGAGGACGGCGGTCTGGTCGGCGCCGGAGCCGGCCACGAGGTCGCCCACGGCCTCGCCGAGGGCGGAGTCCTCGCCGAGCAGCCGGGCCAGGTCGGCGTCGCCGAGGCGGGCGCCCGAGCCGCGCACCAGGGCGTACGTGACCTGCTCGGCGGGGCCCTCGGCGCTCTCGCCCTCGCCCGCGAGGACCCGGGTGCGGGCCTGGTCCTGGGTGGTGCTCTCCTCGGCGACGAAGGCGGGGACCTGCTCGGCCTCGCCGCGCTCCAGCGGGCCGTCCGCGCCGCCGAGGATCCAGCCGGCGGCGACGAGCAGCGGCCCGGCCGCGGCGGCGCCGGCGATGGCCACGGCGACGGGCTGGCGCCAGCCGAAGCTCTGCGCGGCGACCCGGTACCGGGCGCCGTCGGCGCCGAGCACGGCGGCGCTCAGCAGCGCGAGCCCGTAGACGAGGGTGGCGGGGCCGGCCCAGCCGTCGCTGCCGGACCAGACGGCGAAGAGCAGCGCGACGAGGGCGGTGGTCCAGGCGGTGATGATGGCCGGCCGCCGTTCCTTGCGGAGCAGCGCGCCGAGGGCGGCCAGGAGCAGGCCGGCGAGCAGCCAGGTGCCGGGGGTGCCGGGGCCGCCGGGGTTGATGTTCAGGAGCTGGAACGGGTCGGCCCGGCCCGTCTCGAAGCGGAGGCCGGCCTCGTGCAGGAACTCCGACGGGCTCAGCAGCACCGACCAGGACCAGGGGCCGAGCAGCACGGCCGGGGTGGCCAGCAGCGCGCCGAGCCGGGCGGCCCTGGCCGCGGGCGGCGCGGCGGCCGGGGCGCGGGAGGGCCCGGACCGCTCGGCGGCGAACGGGATCGCCAGGGCCGCCACGGCGAGGACGGCGGCGAGGGGCCAGACGACCGGGGTGAACGCGGTGGTCACGGTCAGCAGCAGCGCGCAGGCCCACACCGCGCGCCAGGAGCCGCGGCCGTCGGGGCGGGTGAGCCCGGCGGCGGCGACGGCGGTGCGGGCGAGCGGGGGCAGCAGCACGGCCAGCACGGCGGTGCCGATCCGTCCTCCGGCGAGCGCGCCGGTGACGGCGGGCAGGAAGGCGTAGGCGACGCTCGCCCAGGCGCGCAGCAGCCGGGACATCAGCAGGGGCCGGGACGAGAAGTACGCGCTGACGCCGGCCAGCGGCACGGAGGCGACCAGCAGCAGCGTCATGGCCGGGCCGGTGCCGCCGAACAGCGCGGAGGAGAGCAGGGCGAGGAGCGCGAGGTAGGGCGGGGCGGATTCGGTGCCGCCGGTACCGACGGGCTGCCAGGTGCCCAGATACCGGTCCCACAGGGCGCCGGCGTCGCCGGGCGCGGGCAGCAGGGCGCCGCCGGTGAGGACGCCGCCGCCGAGAAGGTCGCGGCAGGCGAGCAGGGAGGCCAGGAGGAGGCCGAGGAAGAGCATGGGCCCGGGGCGGCGGGCCAGCCGCCGGACGCGGGCGAACTGCTCGATCTCCAGGGCGTCGGTGTCGTCGTCGCCCGGTCCCGACTCGACGGCGCCGCCGTGCCGGCCGGCGAAGGCCGTGGTGGGTTCGGTGCGGCGGGTGAGGCCGCCCGCGAACTGCTCGACGGTGGTCCGGACGGTCGCGAGCAGGGTCGGGAAGAGGGGCCGCAGGTCCTCGGGGGCGGTGTTCGGGTCGGCGGTCCTGGCGCGGCGGCGGCGGGCGGCGACGATGAGGCCGGGGCGCAGCAGGGTGGCCAGCAGCCCGGCGGCCTCGTCCAGGGCGCGGCCCGGCAGCTTGCCGACGAGGTAGGCCAGGACGCGCAGCAGCGTGCCGACGATGAGCCGCAGGAGGATCCAGGGCAGCAGACGGCCGCGGGAGTTGACGAGCAGGGTGTACGAGGCGGCGGCCTTGTCGATGCGGTGCGGGCTGCCGCCCAGGCGGCCGGCGCAGTCGATGGAGCGGCGCTCGCGGGAGGACGCCTCGGCGTGCCGGAGAACGGCGGCGGGCGCGATGAGGACCCGGTGTCCGGCGGCCTGGGCGCGCCAGCACAGGTCGACGTCGTCGCGCATCAGGGGCAGCCTGCGGTCGAAGCCGCCGAGGCGGTCGAAGATGTCGCGCCGCACCAGCATGCCCGCGGTGGAGACGGACAGGACGGGCCGGACCTGGTCGTGCTGGCCCTGGTCCTGCTCGCGGCGGTCGAGGCCGGTCCAGCGGCGTCCGCTGCTCGCGATGGAGACGCCGACTTCGAGAAGCTGTCTGCGGTCGTACCAGCCGCGCTGCTTGGCGCCGACGATGACGGCGGAGGGGCTGGCGTCGGCCTGCCGCAGCAGCTCGGTGAGGGCTCCGGGGTCGGGCGCGGCGTCGTCGTGGAGCAGCCACAGCCAGTGGACGGGCTCGCCGAAGGGCAGCTCGGGCAGGTCGTAGGTGCTGGTGTCCCAGGTGCGGGTCACCGGGTCCCAGGCGTTGGGGCGCTTAAGGTACGGCAGGTCGTCCGGGGTGAGCACCGGCGCGGTGCGGGCGGCCTCGGCGACGGCGGCGCCGAAGCCGGTGCGGCGGGCGAGGTGCAGGACGCGGTCGGAGCCGAACGCCTCGCTGAGCAGCGTGGCGGAGGAGTCGGCGCTGCCGGTGTCGGCGGCGATGACGTCCTGCACCGGCCGGTCCTGTCCGAGGAGACCGGTCAGGACGTCGGGGAGCCAGCGTTCGCCGTCGTGCGAGACGAGCACGGCGGTGACGACGTGCCGGGGGAATTCGGGATGGGCGGCCTGGTGCGACGCCGCCTGCTGGCTGTGCACGGACATCGAGGTGCTGGCCCCGGTTCGCTGGACGGTGTGGACGCTGCCGCGCTGCGCCGGCGGCGGGACGTCTCGGACGAGCCACACCCTAGCGGCTGGGACCGTCGGGGCCTCCCGAGCCGCGAAAGGAACGGTCAGCCGGGGTCAGACAGCGGCCTTCTTCAGGCGGCGACGTTCACGTTCGGACAATCCACCCCAGATTCCGAAACGTTCGTCGTTGGCGAGGGCATATTCAAGACATTCGGAGCGGACCTCGCAGGCGAGGCAGACCTTCTTGGCCTCGCGCGTGGATCCGCCCTTCTCGGGGAAGAACGACTCGGGGTCGGTCTGGGCGCACAGCGCGCGCTCCTGCCAGCCGAGCTCTTCGTCCGCCTGGTCGACCAGCAGTTGTTGGAACAGCTCGGTCATATGCGCGCCCCTCGTCGTCTTTGCTTCCCCGTGATGTCGTCGTTATCGATCCCGCTCGAACGACATGAGTGAAATTACAAGTGGGGCGCTCTGCGGCAGTCAAGCCACGATCTGCTATTCACCCGATGATTCACCCTGTGGCACCACAGCCATACAGAAAGTGTTCAAAACGCCACAAACCATGCTCGCCCGCGCGACCCCCAGCCGCACAATCCGGTCGTTCTCCTCCCACTTCATGTCCCGTACGTAAGGGAGAGACGAACCTGGCACCGAATGCGTTGCCGACCGCGTACGGCAGCGATGAGGATCACAGCCGGATCACGGATGGGCAACGGCGCCCGGAGGCACGGGTGATGCGGCATCTGTCCTCACTTCGCGGTGCATAAACCTTTCCCCTGACGCCAGACCGGAAGGGATGAAACAATGCCCCCGACAGCGCGCGAGGTTGACAAGCGCGCGCCCCCGACGCTCCCCTGGGGCATCCCTTCCGGGGCATCCCTTCCCACCGACCGATGGCGACATCTCACTCCATGGACAACGACAACGAAATCGCCGGCGACCCGCTGGCGATCCCGCATCTGCTGCCGCCCGCTCCCGAGCACCCCGCCACCGTCGCGCAGTTCGCCGCCCTGGCCGCCGCGCTCGCGGGTGATCGCGCGTGTTGGGCGCCCCTGGTGCGGTACGACGCGGTCAGCCGCTGGTATCACCGGCTCCTGACCGGTCCTGGGTACGAGGTGTGGCTGCTGAGCTGGGTGCCCGGGCAGGGCAGCGGCCGGCACGACCACGGCGGCTCCAACGGCCTGTACACGGTGCTGTCGGGCGCGTTGACCGAGCACGCCGTGGGCCGCGGCAGCCGGGTGCTGACGCCGGGTTCGATGCGGGTCTTCGCGCCGGGCTATGTCCACGAGGTGGTCAACGCCTCGCTGGAGCCCGCCGCCAGCCTGCACATCTACTTCCCCGGCCTCACCGAGATGCGCATGTACGCGCGCCCGCATGCCGAACCCGCGCCGCGCGATGTCCTCACCTGCTGACAGACTGGCGGGCATGCGACGCTTCGTGGTTCTGTCCGGCGGTATCGGCGGCGCGCGCTTCCTGCGCGGTCTGCGGCGCGCCGCCCCGGACGCGGAGATCACCGTCATCGGCAACACCGGTGACGACATCCATCTCTTCGGTCTCAAGGTCTGTCCCGACCTGGACACCGTGATGTACACACTCGGCGGCGGCATCCACGAGGAGCAGGGCTGGGGCCGCGCGGCGGAGACGTTCACCGTCAAGGAGGAGCTGGCCGCGTACGGGGTCGGCCCCGAGTGGTTCGGCCTGGGCGACCGCGACTTCGCCACGCACATCGTCCGCACCCAGATGATCGCCGCCGGGTATCCGCTCAGCGCGGTCACCGAGGCGCTGTGCAAGCGCTGGGAGCCGGGCGTGCGGCTGCTGCCGATGACGGACGACCGCGTGGAGACCCACGTGCTGATCGACGACGGCGACGGTGGCCGGAAGGCGGTGCACTTCCAGGAGTACTGGGTGCGGCTGCGGGCCGCGGTCCCCGCGCACGCGGTGATCCCGGTCGGCGCCGAGCAGTCCGCGCCCGCGCCGGGCGTGCTGGAGGCCGTCGCGGCGGCGGACGCCGTCCTGTTCCCGCCGTCGAACCCGGTGGTGAGCGTCGGCACGATCCTGGCCGTGCCCGGGATCAGGGAGGCCATCGAGAACGCCGGCGTCCCGGTCGTCGGTCTCTCCCCCATCATCGGCGACGCCCCGGTGCGCGGCATGGCCGACAAGGTGCTGGCCGCCGTGGGCGTGCCGGCGACCGCCGCCGCCGTGGCCCGGCACTACGGCCCGGGGCTGCTGGACGGCTGGCTGGTGGACACCGTGGACGAGGAGGCGGTCAAGGCGGTGGAGGCCGACGGCATCCGCTGCCGGGCCGTTCCGCTGCTGATGACCGACCTCGACGCCACCGCCGCGATGGCGCGGGAGGCGCTGGCGCTCGCCGAGGAGGTCGCGGCCCCGTGACGGACCGGACGGATGAGACGGACGTGACGGAGGGGGCGGTTCCGGCGGACGTGCCCTCCTACCACGTGTGGGCCGTGCCGGGCATACCGGAGGTCGGGCCGGGCGACGAGCCGGCCGCGCTCATCGCGGACCGCGCCACCGCCCCCGGGCTGCCGGGGCTGCGGGACGGCGACATCGTCGTCGTCACGTCGAAGATCGTGAGCAAGGCGGAGGGTCGCGTCCGGCAGGCCGACGACCGCGAGGCCGCCATCGACGAGGAGACCGTCCGGGTCGTCGCGCGGCGCGGACGGGCCCGGATCGTGGAGTCCCGGCAGGGTTTCGTGATGGCGGCGGCCGGTGTGGACGCCTCCAACACGCCCGTCGGGACCGTGCTGTTGCTGCCGGAGGACCCGGACGCCTCGGCGGAGCGCATCCGGCGCGGGCTGCGGGAGCGGCTCGGGGTCGAAGTCGGTGTGATCATCACCGACACCTTCGGGCGGCCCTGGCGCGAGGGGCAGACCGATGTGGCGATCGGCGCGGCCGGGGTCTCGGTCCTGGACGACCTGCGCGGCGGGACCGACACGTTCGGCAAGCAGTTCGACGTCACCGTGACCGCCGTGGGCGACGAGCTGGCGGGCGCGGGTGAGCTGGTCAAGGGCAAGACGGCCGGGCTGCCGGTCGCGGTGATCCGGGGTCTGGGCCACCGCGTCGGGGACGGCGCGGCCGGGGGCGGCGCGCGGGACCTGATCCGTGACCCGGCGCTGGACATGTTCCGGCTGGGCACCTCGGAGGCGGTGCGCGAGGCCGTCACGCTGCGCAGGACGGTCCGCGCGTTCACGGCGGACCCGGTGGACCCGGCGGCGGTACGGCGGGCGGTGGCCGCCGCGGTGACCGCCCCGGCGCCGCATCACACGACGCCGTGGCGGTTCGTGCTGCTGGAGTCCGCCGGTGCGCGGACGAGGCTGCTGGACGTGATGCGGGACGCGTGGATCGCCGACCTGCGGGGCGACGGCAAGTCCGAGGAGTCCATCGCCAAGCGCGTGCGCCGGGGCGACGTGCTGCGCGCGGCGCCGTATCTGGTGGTGCCCTGCATGGTGATGGAGGGCTCGCACACCTACCCGGACGAGCGGCGGAACGCGGCGGAACGCGAGATGTTCGTCGTCGCCGCGGGCGCCGGGGTGCAGAACCTGCTGGTGGCGCTCGCTGGCGAGGGTCTGGGCTCGGCGTGGGTGTCGTCCACGATGTTCTGCCGGGACGCCGTCCGGGCGGAGCTGGGGCTGCCGGAGAGCTGGGACCCGATGGGCGCGGTGGCGGTGGGTCACGCGGCGGCCCCGCCCCGGCCCAGGCCACCGCGCGCCGCCGACGCGTTCATCACCGTGCGCTAGCAGACGGCGTCGGCGCTCTTCCCGTTCTCGTCCTTGTCGCTCTTGTCGCCGCTTCCGCCGTTCTTGGCGGGGGCGGGGCTCACCTCCTCGTCGGCAGCGTCATATTTGTATAGCCGGCTGCTTCCCGGGCGGCCCCCCTACGAGGCGCAGACGTCTTCGTCGTCCGCCGTGATGCTGTTGACGTCCTCCGGCAGCTCGGCGGGCACCTCGATGGGCTCCCCCGCCCCGCGGAAGTCGTCGCCGAGAACGAGGACCATGGGCGCGTCTCCGGCGTCCGCCGACTGCTCCTTCAGGGCGGAGTCCGGCAGGCCCATCATCTCCGCGAGGGTCGCCGCCTGGCCGGCCTGGTCGGGGCCGTACTCCAGCGTGGTCTCCTCCTGCGTCTCGGGCGCGTTGCCCGCGTTGGTCGCCAGCGGCACGCCCTGCGCGTTCTGCAACCAGTCCAGTGTCTCCTGGGCGGCGCCGATCACGTTGCCGCCGTTGAAGACATCGACCCTGACCTCGGCGGCCGGGACCGGCTCGGGCTCGTCCGCGCCGCCCCCGGCCTCCTCGTCGCCGGAGCCGCCCGAGTCCCCGGAGCCCTCGGCCTCCCCGGAGTCCGTCATGGAGACGTCCTCCCGGAGCATCCGGAAGATCGGTTCGGCCCTGGCCTCGTCGATGACGACGGTGGCCTTGGCGCCC
Source organism: Streptomyces specialis (assembly GCF_001493375.1). Classification (GTDB taxonomy): domain Bacteria; phylum Actinomycetota; class Actinomycetes; order Streptomycetales; family Streptomycetaceae; genus Streptomyces; species Streptomyces specialis. Next base: position 242,209 of record NZ_LN929769.1, on the reverse strand, counting down.
TCGGGCTCGGCGGGGTTGTCCAGGACCGGCAGGGTGACGAAGTTCATGTCGGACATCGGGACCTGGCCGAGGTCCTCGGCGAGGTTCCGCAACTGGTCGATGCTCCCGATGCCGGTGTCCACGGTCAGCGACCTGGTCGCCGTGTCGGCGAGGTCCCACAACCGGGTGGGGCTGCTGAGTATCCCGCCCTCGGTGATCTGCCGGGCCATCGAGGCCACGAACTGCTGCTGGAGCTCGATCCGGCTCAGGTCGCTGCCGGTGCCCACCGAGTGGCGGGTCCGGACGAACGCCAGCGCCTCCTCGCCTTCCACCTCGTGCCGTCCGGCGTCGAGCTGGAGACCGGACTTGGGGTCGTCGATGGGCTCGGCCAGGCAGATCGGGACACCGCCGACGGCCGACGAGAGGTCCTTGACGGCGTTGAAGTCGGCCATCATGAAGTGGTTGATCTCGACGCCGGTCATCTCCTGGACCGTGCGCCAGACGCAGCCCGGGTCGCGCCCGTCGACGCCCATGCTCTGGTTGAACCGGACGTCCTCGGAGCCGGGGATGATCTCCTTGGAGCCGTCCTCCAGCGTGACCTCGCAGTCCGGGATGTCGGTGATGAGGTCCCGGGGGATGCTCAGGCCGGTGGCGTGGGTCCGGTCCTCGGAGAAGTGCATGAGGATCGTGGTGTCCGCGCCCTCGCTGGCCTCGCCGCCGTAGCTGTCGTTGCCCGAGCCGGTGCGGGTGTCGGTGCCGATGAACAGGATGTTCACCGGCTCGTCGGACTGGAAGTTGTTCTCGATGCCGACGTCGACCTTGTTGATGTTGCCGTTCAGCCGGTTGTAGGCCCACCAGGCGCCGGCGCAGCCCACGATCAGGAGCATCGCGAGGCTGCCACCGGTCCACATCAGGGCCTTCTTGGTGCGGCTGCGCCGCTTCCCGCCGTTCGCCCCCCGGCCGCCGGTCGCGCTCTTCGCGTTCCGGCCTTTGCGGCGGCTGGGCGGCGGACCCCGGCGGTCGCGCTGGCCCGGCATGGCCGGGTCGTCGCCCGTGCGGCCCGGGCCGGTCGACGGTGCGCGACGCTGGCGTGGCGCTGCGTTACGACCCTGGCGCGCGGGGTCACCGGTAGCTGACGACTGGGGCGGTCGCCCGCCTTGTCCGGCGCGGGGCGCGCCAGGCAGTCTCAGCTCATAGTCGCCGGTGTCCGGGTTGAACACCCACTGATCCGCGGGATCGACATCGCCCGCGCCCCCACGTCCCTGCGCGTCCACGTAACCGTGCGCCCTCCGTGTGCTCCTTCTAGAGGATCAGACGGCACACACTAGCCTCCAGGTTCCGGGGGCCGCGATCGCGGTGACGCATTCCACCCGATGTGGTGGGGGCAAACCTCTTGCTACTCACCCTTTTTGGGGCGTTTATCGGCTCGTTCCCCGGCGCAGATCGGCTGCCCGGTGTCCGGCAGTTCGCCGCGGAGCCGCGTCAGCAGCCCGTGGGCGCGGGTGTCGTCGCCGGCCGGGACGTCGAGCACCCGCAGCGCGCCGGGTGGTACGGCGCGCAGTTCGGGCGGCGCGGCCCCGGAGCGGTGGAACGCGCAGACATCGGTGCCGGCGGGGGCGGCGGCCAGGGACGTGGTCGTGGTGTGGCCGTCGAGGCGGAGCCGGGTGAGCCGTTCCAGGGTGCGGATCAGGCAGGCGGTGCCTCCGGTGGCATGGGCGCGGTCGAGGCCGGTGCGGGTGGCGCGGTGCGGGGTGCCGTCGCGGCCGGCGCACGCGGGCACGTCGGCCGGGAGGCCGGGCGGGACGGACACGGCGGTGGCGCTCCTGCCGTCGGTGGGGAGGTGGAGCAGCAGGAGCCCGGTGAGGCGGGGGGCCCGGTCCGTGTCCTCCGCCGGCTCGCCGGTGCCGATGACCAGGACGTTGCGGGCGGCGCCGGGGCCGAGCCCGCGTTCGGCGGCGTCGGCGCGGGCCCGTTCGACCACCTCGCGGCCGGTCAGCTCCTCGCCGTCGGCGACCAGGGCGGCGTGGTCGGGGCCCGGCGGGTCGTACGCGGCGAACGTGTCGGGCTGGGCGGGCACGGCGACGGCGTAGTCGGTGAACCCGGCGGGCGGCTGGGCGAAGCGGGCGCCGAGGGGGCGCAGGCTGAGGGCGACGCGCTCCCCGCGGCAGGCGCGCGCCTCGTCCAGGGGGTCGGGGCCGGTGACGACGAGGTCGGCCTCGGCCGGGTCGCCGCCCAGGGCCGCGACCACTCCGGTGGCGGCCGTGGCCAGCAGCCATGCGGCGGTCTGCCAGTGGGCGGGCAGCAGCAGCGCGAGGCGGTCGCCGGGCTCGGCGGACAGCTCGTCCTGGAGGAGGTTGGCGGTCTTCGCCACCCAGTTGGCGAGGGTGGCGGCGGAGAGTTCGACCCGTTCGCCGGTGGCGTCGTCGTAGTACGTCACCAGGGGGCGGGCGGCATCGGTGGCGAGCGCGGAACGCAGCAGGTCGGCGGGGGGGGGGTGGGGTTCTTCTACACATCTGACGCTGGCGGCGGAGGTGGTGGGGGGGGGCTCGCACGTCGCCGGAGGCGTGCAGAAAGAGGACGAGATTTTGCTCTTTTTGCGTAAGAGCAGCCCACGCGCCCGTGTCTCCGCGATCTGCTTCGGCGGCAGCGTCAGGTGTGTATACGGGACAGTCCCAGATGACCGTGGAGCCGAGGCCCGGTACCGCGCGTCCCGTGTCCTCGACGGGCACGGACGCGAAGCGGGCGTCGGTCGGTGAGAAGTCCCGCAGGCCCTCGGCGAGCTGGAGCATCTGTTCGGCACCGAATCCGGGGTCGGCGCGGACCGAGTCGAGCAGCGCGCCGGCCGTCCCGGCGAGCCGGTCCGGGTCGAGCAGCAGCCCACCGGTGACGGCCCGGTCCACGAACGCCGCCATGAACTCCTGCTGGCGCCGCATCCGTCCGAGGTCGGAGTCGCCGTCCACGTGCCGGGCGCGGACGTACGCCAGGGCCTCGGCGCCGTTCAGCCGGCTGGTGCCGGCCGGCAGGTCGAGACCGGCGTGCTCGTCGCGCAGCGGGACCGGGGTGCACAGCTCCACGCCGCCCACCTCGTCCACCGCGCGCATGAAGCCGGTGAAGCTGACCTCCAGGTAGTGGTCGACGCGGACGCCGGTCATGTCCTCGACGGTGCGCACCATGAGCGCCGGACCGCCGTGCGAGAGCGCCGCGTTGAGCTTGTCGGCGTGCGGCGCGTGGTGGGCGCCGGAGACGGCGAAGGTGTGCTCGGGGAGTTCGGCGTAGGAGTCGCGGGGCAGGCTGACGACGGTCGCCCGGTCGCCCGACGCGGACAGGTGGAGCAGCAGGACGGTGTCGGCGCAGTAGCACGAGGCGTGGCCGAGGTGGTAGCGCTCGCGTTCCTCGGCGGTGAGGCCCTCGCGCGAGTCGGTGCCGATCAGCAGGACGGTGAGACCTTCTCCGCCCTCGGGCCGGTCGGGCAGGCCGGCGAACGGATCGACTCGCTGGACGCCGTGCTCGGCCGCGTTGATCACCATGTGGCCCACCCCGCCGGTCGTCAGGACCAGTCCGGCGACGACGGCCGCGGAGCACAGGCCCTTGCGGCGGCGGGGTGTAGCGGGCATGTCGGGCACCTCCCGACCGTCACCGTATGGCCATAGGATCAACGGTCCGGGGCGGCGCGCACCGGGGTCGCCCATACGCGGTAACGTGCTCCGGTGACCAGCATTCCCACGCCTCCCTCGGTGTCCGTGATCATGCCCGTGCTCAACGAGGAACGGCATCTGCGGGACTCCGTACGGCACATCCTGGAGCAGGACTACGCGGGCGAGCTGGAGGTCGTCATCGCGCTGGGTCCCTCCTCGGACCGGACCGACGCGATCGCCGCCGAGTTGGTGGCCGCGGACCCCCGGGTGCGGACCGTACCCAATCCGACCGGCCGGACGCCCGCCGGGCTGAACGCGGCCATCGCCGCCTCCCGGCACCCGGTGGTGGTGCGCGTGGACGGGCACGGGATGCTCTCGCCCGACTACATCGCCACGGCCGTGCGGCTGCTGGCCGAGACGGGCGCGGCGAACGTCGGCGGGATCATGCACGCCGAGGGCGAGAACGACTGGGAGCGGGCCGTGGCCGCCGCGATGACCTCACGGATAGGGGTGGGGAACGCGGCGTTCCACACCGGCGGCGAGGCGGGCGAGGCCGAGACCGTCTACCTGGGGGTGTTCCGGCGCGAGGTGCTGGAGGAACTGGGCGGCTACAACGAGGAGTTCATCCGCGCGCAGGACTGGGAGCTGAACTACCGCATCCGGCGGTCGGGGCGGCGGATCTGGTTCTCGCCGGAGCTGCTGGTCTCCTACCGGCCGCGTCCTTCGGTGCGGGAGCTGGCCAAGCAGTACCGGAACTACGGGCGTTGGCGGCGGGTCGTGGCCCGTTACCACGCCGGGTCGATCAACCCGCGCTACCTCGCGCCGCCCGCCGCGCTGGTGGCGATCGCCGCCGGGGTCGTGGCGGGCGCGGTGCTCACGCCCTGGGGTCTCGTCGTGCCCGCGGGCTATCTGGCGGGGATCATCCTCGGCTCGCTGCCCGCCGGGAAGGGGCTGCCGGCCGGGGCGCGGCTGCGGGTGCCGGTGGCACTGGCGACCATGCACATGTCGTGGGGCTGGGGGTTCCTGACCAGCCCGCGACGGCTGGCGAGGCAGGTCATCGCCAGCCGCCGGGAGCCCGTCACCACCTGACGCCGGGCCCGTCCGTCCGCCCGTCCCGTCACCAGATGTGGGCGGGGTTGACCGGCATGCACTTCTCATCGGCCGAGTCGGTGCCGGAGAGGATGTCCTCCTCGTCCACGACCGGACCGTCGTCCGCGCCGCCGGTGCCGCCTGTGTCGTCGGTGGCGTCCGTGTCGCCGGTGGCGTCGGGGGCTCCGGGGAACGTGGTGCCCTCGCGCCAGTCGGCGCCGACGACCAGGGTGATCTGCTGGACGTCCGGCGAGACGCGGACCGCGCTGTCGGGCAGGCCCAGCGCCTCGGCGACGGATCTGGCGTTGGCCTCGGCGGCGGTGTCCGGGTAGAGCACCTCGGTGGTCGGCGAGGACTCGGGGGTGGTGTCGGTCACGGCGGCGGTGAAGCCGAGGCGGTGCAGCTCGTCGGTGATCACACCGGCCCGGCCCTGGACCGGGTAGGGGAACTCCGTGCCGTGGCCGGTGCCGTTGCGGACGCCGATCGCGATGCCGGCCGCGGGGTCGGCGGTCTCCTCGGGGGACGCCGAGGCGTCGTCCCCGCCGTCGTCCCCGGCCCCGTCGTCGGACCCGTCGTCGGCGGGGCGGGCGTCCTGGTCGTCCAGCGGGATGTCGTCGCGGACCAGCTCGAACAGCTCCTCCGACGCCACCGGGTCCGGGATGATCGTGACGTCCGGGTTCGCCGGGTCGGGGAGCCAGGGCAGGGTGACCATGTTGATGCGGTCGTTGGGGACCGACCGCAGGTCCGTTCCCAGGTCGTAGAGCTTCTGGACGGTGCCGAGACCCTCGTCGACGGTGAGGGCGTTGGTCGCCGCCTCGGCCAGGTCCATCAGCTCGCCGGGGTCGGTGAGGGAGGCGCTGTTCTGGAGCTCCTCGACCATGTTGCTCAGATACATCTGCTGGGCGTGGGTGCGGCCGATGTCGCTGCCGTCGCCGAACGCCTTGCGGGTGCGCAGCCACTGGAGGGCCTGCTCGCCCTCGATGACGGTCTCGCCGGCCTCCAGCCGCAGGCCCGACTTGGAGTCGTAGATGTTGTCCTCGACGCAGACCGGCACACCGCCGACCGCGTCGGCCATGTCCACGACGCCGGCGAAGTCGACCATCATGAAGTGGCTGATGGGGATCTCGGTCAGCTCCCACCAGGTGGCGACGACGCAGCCGGGGCCGCCGTGCGAGAGCGCCGTGTTGATCGACGCCGCCGCCTCCGCCGGGTACACCTCGCCGGTGTCCGGGTCGGTGCACTCGGGGATGGGGACCTGGGTGTCGCGCGGGATGCTGATCAGCGTGATGTTGCTGCGGTCCGCCGAGGCGTGCAGGAGCATCTGGACGTCGGCGCGGACCGGGCCGCCGGCGAGGTCGCTGGCACCGCCGAGTTCCTGGTTCTCCTCGCCGTCGCGGGAGTCGGAGCCGAGCAGGAGGATGTTGAGCGGGACCTGGCCGTCGGCGTTGGGCTGCGCCTCGCCCATCTCGCTGTTGCCGAGGTTGAGTTTTTCCTTGTCGATGTTGTTGTTCAGGTGGCGGATGTAGAGCGCCCCATCGTGTCTTTTAGGCAAATGCCGATCGGCCGCAGCATCACTCCTCTCTCCTCTTCGTCGGCAGCGTCAGTTGTGTATAAGAGACAGGGTCACGCATGGGTGGAGGAATGTGACCGGTTATGTCCTGATCGGTGTCATGCGATCACTCTTTGCTTATCCCCGTGCTTCCTCTTCCGGTCCGTCGCCCGCCCGGGGCCTGGCCGCCCGTTCCGTGGCGACGGTGGGTGCCGTGTGCCTGGCGGCGCTGACCCTGCCGTCCGGCGCCCTCGCCGCGCCGGCACCCACGGCGTCCGGTGCCGCGTCCGGCGCCTCGGGCGCCGGTGGCATCCAGTCGCTCCCGTTGCAGCCCCTGGACGACCACACGCGGGCGGGCGGTGAGCCCGCCGATCCGGCCGTACCCGAGGGCACGCAGGGCCTGCCGTCCACGGAGACCGATCCGTTCTCGATGCTCGGCGTCATCTGGACGGACGCGACGGCGCACCTGCCGGGCGAGGTGGAGGTGCGCACCCGGGCCGAGGCCACCGGCGCCTGGTCGGAGTGGCGGGACCTCGACGCGAACGCCGCCCACGCCCCCGACCCCGGCACGGCCGAGGCCGGTGGTCCCGGGGTGCGCGGCGGAACGGTCCCGCTCTGGGTCGGCCCCTCGGACGGGGTGGAGGTACGGGTCGTGCCCGGCGGGGACACCGACACGGAAGGCGCGACGTCGCTGCCGGAGGGGCTGCGACTGGAGCTGATCGACCCGGGCGAGAGCCCCGAGCCGCCACCGGGCGAGGAACCCCCGCCCACCGGGGAACCCCGGGCGGCCGGCGAATTCGAGGGCCCGCGCCCGCCGATCACCATCCGCTCCGGGTGGGGCGCGGACGAGAACCTGCGCGAGGACGGATTCGTCTACACCGACACGGTCAAGACGGTCTTCGTGCACCACACCGCGGGCACCAACGACTACTCCTGCTCCGAGGCCCCGGCGATCATCCGCGGCATTTACAAGTACCACGTGGAGAGCCAGGGCTGGCGCGACATCGGCTACAACTTCCTGGTCGACAAGTGCGGCGAGATCTACGAGGGCCGGGCCGGTGGCGTCGCGGAACCCGTCCAGGGCGCCCACACCCTCGGGTTCAACCACAACAGCATGGGCGTCTCGGTCCTGGGCACCTACTCCAGCACCGCGCCCAACCGGGACATCCTCGACTCCCTCTCCCTGCTGACCGCGTGGAAGCTCGGCCTGCACGGCGTCGACCCGGAGGGTTCGAAGAACCGCACGTCCAGCGGCGGCACGTACCCGGAGGGCACGACGATCAAGCTGAAGAACGTCTCCGGCCACCGCGACGGCTACAACACCGACTGCCCCGGCGACGAGCTGTACGGCGAGCTGCCCGGCATCCGCAGTCTGGCCGCCGACCTCCAGGGCAGGTGACGCCCGTCCGGCACGGGCCAGTGGGTAGATTGCTGCACCATGCCGGAACGAAGCGCGCCGGAACGAAGCTGGGCCCCGCCCGAACCGTACGACCTGCGCCGCAGCCTGCTCGTGCTGCGGCGCGGGCCGTACGACCCGGCGTTCCGCACCGCGCCCGACGGCGCGCTCTGGCGTGCCACGCGCACCCCCGAGGGCGCGGCGACGCTGCGGATCGCGCGCGGCGCGACGGGGACGGTCGACGCGACGGCCTGGGGGCCGGGCGCCGACTGGGCGCTGGACCGGCTGCCCGCGCTGCTCGGCGCGGACGACCAGCCGGAGGCGTTCGTCCCGCGCCACGGGCTGGTGGCGCGGGCCATGCGCCGGCACGGCGGGCTGCGGCTGATCCGGACCGGGCTGGTGCTGGAGTCGCTGATCCCGTCGATCCTCGAACAGCGGGTGACGACGGAGGAGGCGTACCGGGCGTGGCGGCTGCTGCTGCGGTGGTACGGCGAGCCGGCGCCCGGCCCCGGCGCGGAGCTGGGGATGTGGGTGATGCCCGAGCCGCGCGTCATCGCGCTGGTGCCGTCGTGGGACTGGCACCGGGCGGGCGTGGACGCCAAACGGTCGTCGGCGGTGCTGCGGGCGGCGCGGCTCGCCCGGCGGATGGAGGAGGCGGCGGGCATGGCGCTTCCCGACGCCACGGCCCGGTTGCTGGCCGTGCCCGGCATCGGCCCCTGGACGGCGGCCGAGACGTTGCAGCGGGTACTCGGCGCTCCGGACGCGATCACGGTCGGGGACCTGCACCTGCCGGGGATCATCGGCCACGCGCTCGGCGGCGAGCGGGACGCGGACGACGCGCGGATGCTGGAGCTGCTGGAGCCGTACGCGGGACAGCGGTACCGGGCGGCGCGGCTGATCCTGCTGACCGGTGTCGTCCCGGCACGGCGCGCGCCGCGTCAGCGGCACGCGAGGATCGCCCGCCTGTAGACGGGCGGCACGGGGGCCGTACCGTGGACGGGGTACGGAGCATCGCCCCCACGCCTGTCCCGGAGACGACGATGACCGAACGCAAACCGCCCGGTGTTCCCTTCGAGTCGTGGGTCGACAGGCAGATCCGCGAGGCGGAGGAACGGGGCGCCTTCGCCGATCTGCCGGGGGCCGGGCGGCCGTTGCCGCACCTGGACCGGCCGCACGACGACCTGTGGTGGGTCCGGCGGAAGATGGCCGAGGAGGGGCTGTCGTTCCTGCCGCCGACGCTGGCGCTGCGCAAGGAGGCGGAGGACGCCCTGACGGCGGCGGCCGGCGCGCGCGACGAGGCGGAGGTGCGGCGGATCGTGGCGGAGATCAACGAGAAGATCGACGCGGCGCTGCGGCGCCCGATGTCCGGGCCGCCGCTGAACCTGGTGCCGTACGACGTGGAGAAGATCGTCGCGGAGTGGCGCGCGGCGCGGTGACGGGTGTCCGGCGTCGTGCCGGGCGCGGGGTCAGGCGGGCGGGACGCCGTTCCGCTCGCGCAGTTCCTTGATCTCCCGCCGCCGGGCCAGGCGGTGCGTGCGGCGGATCTGCGCCTCTTCGAAACGGCGGCGGTCGCGGTCGTTGTCCGGGATGACGGGCGGCACCGCGCGGGGCCTGCCGTTCTCGTCGACGGCGGCGAAGACCAGGTAGGCGCTGCCGACCTGGCCGGCGGGGGTCGACTCGTTCCACCGCTCGGCCATCACCCGGACGCCGATCTCCATGGAGGTGCGGCCGGTCCAGTTCACCTGCGCGTGGACGTGCACCAGATCGCCCACCCGCACCGGCACCAGGAACACCATCTCGTCCATCGACGCCGTCACCGCGGGCCCGCCCGAGTGCCGTCCGGCGACGGCCCCGGCCGCGTCGTCCACCAGCTTCATGATCACGCCGCCGTGGACGGTGCCCAGGAGGTTCACGTCGGCCTGGGTCATGATGTGCGAGAGCGTGGTGCGGGACGCGGCGGTGGGCTTGCCGGGGAGGTCGTTCATGCGCGCCAGCCTAAGCCGGGGCGCGCGCCCCGCGCGGTGCCGGGGGATTGCATCAGCTCTGACACATTCATGACCACCGGCTGCTGCCGTCCGCCGGGCCCGGGCACACTTGACTGTCATGAGCGACTGGCCCGCCGGGCGGAGCGACGACGAGCAGAACCGGAACCGGGACCGGGAGCGTTACGGCCGAGGGGCTGCCGGCAGCCCGCGTCCGGAGAACGCCCGGGTCATGCCGCATGTCCAGCGGCCACCGCGACAGCGCGCCCCCGAGCCGCGACGCCCCGAGGACCCCGGGTACGCGGCGGCGCCGGGTTACGACTCGGGCTACAACGAGGGCCAGGTCTACCGGGGCGCCGGCCGCCCCCCGCACGGGCCCTCGGTCCCGCCGCAGGGACCGTACGCGGGCGACACCGGCGCGCGCCGTCCGCGCGGGCCGCGCGGCCCCGCCGGGCCGCGGAACTGGCGCCGCCGCATCGGCTACTCGGCGCTCGGGCTGGTCCTGGTGCTGCTGATAACCGCGGTCGGCACGTACATCTGGGCCGACGGAAAACTGCGCCGCGAGGTGGACCTGGCGTCGATCGAGGACCGCCCCGAGGGCGGCGAGGGCACCAACTTCCTGATCGTCGGCTCCGACAGCCGCGAGGGGCTGAGCGAGGAGGAGCAGCAGGAGATGCACACCGGCAGCACCGAGGGCCAGCGGACCGACACGATCATGATCCTGCACGTCGGCGCGAACGGGAACACGATGGTCAGCCTGCCGCGCGACTCGTGGGTGACGATCCCGGCGTTCACCGGCTCGGTCACGGGGAACCGCATCCCGGAGTCGCAGAACAAGATCAACGCGGCCTACTCGTCGGAGGGTCCCGAACTGCTGGTGCGGACGGTGGAGTACAACACCGGGTTGCGCATCGACCACTACGCCGAGATCGGCTTCGGCGGCTTCGCGAACGTCGTGGACGCGCTGGGCGGCGTCGAGATGTGCTTCGACGAGCCGGTCCAGGACGAGAACTCGGGCGCGGACTTCGAGGCCGGCTGCCAGACCCTCGACGGCGCGGAGTCGCTGGCGTTCAACCGGCAGCGGTACCAGGAGGCGGAGGGCGACCTGGGCCGGACGCAGAACCAGCAGGAGTTCCTGGGCACGCTGGCCGACCAGGCGGCGTCGCCGGGGACGCTGCTGAACCCCTTCACGCTGTACCCGACGATGAGCGCCAGCCTGGACGCGCTGATCGTGGACGAGGACATGAGCCTGTGGGACCTGCGCGCGATGTTCTGGGCGATGCGCGGCGCGACCCGGATGAACATCCCGGTCGCCGACCCCGGCTTCGCGACGGACAAGGGCTCCGCGGTGCTGTGGGACGAGGCGCAGGTGGATCTGCTGATGGAGCAGCTCATCAACGACGAAGAGGTGACCGTCGGCCAGGAGTGACCGGCGGCGGCGGGTGCGGTGGGGCTTCGCGCGCGACGCGGAGCCCCACCGCCGTTCCCGGCGGGCGCGGAGGCGGAACGGGTGCCCGGCCTCGTGCTCAGCAGGCGCAGAGGCAGAACGGGTGCCCGACCGGGTCCGCGTAGACCCGCCAGTTCCGCTTGCCGTCGTGGTCGCCCTCCAGGAGCGTCGCGCCCAGGCGGAGCACCTCCCGCTCGGCGGCGTCGAGGCGCTCCTTCGGCACGGAGAGGTCGAGGTGGAACTGCTGCGGCTTGTCGGTGCTCGGCCAGATCGGCGGCTGGTACCCCTCCGACCGCTGGAAGGCCAGCTTCTGCCCGTCCGGCCCGACGAGGTCCACCCACTCGTCCCCGTCCTCGCCGGCGCTCTCGTCCCCGGCCTCGATCTTCCAGTCGAGGACGGCCGCGTAGAACTCGGCCAGCTCCCGGGGATTGGGACAGTCGAGAACGGTTACCCCCATCGTGGCGACAGCCATGCCGCTTCTCCCTCCGTGTGTCGTTACCCGCATCCCTCGTCTACCGGTAACTCGGTTACCTCATGATGGCGCAGTACCAGTAACGTGGCAACCGTGAGCGCGGCAGACAGACGGACGCCCGGCGGGCTGGTCCTGATCGAGGAGCTGATCAACACCCTCACCCTGCCGTCCGGCCCCGACACACTCGCCGGCTTCGCGGAGCGGCACGGCCTGCCGCTCCCCGGTCTGGCGACGCTGCGCGAGGCCCTGCGCGAGGCGTGCGTCGCCCACACCGGCCCGGACATGCGCCCGGAGCGGGCCGCCGAGCTGACCGGCCTGCTGGCGGCGGCCCCGCTGACCCTGACGGTGGACGCGGCCGGGCGGGCCACACTGGCCCCGGCGCCCGGCCTCTCCCCCACCGCCGCGTTCACCGCCCGCGTCGCGGCGTCGATCGCCGCGGCCGAGACGGACGGGGCGTGGGCGCGGCTGAAGGCGTGCGAGGACGAGACGTGTCGCTGGGCGTACTACGACCACAGCCCGGCGGGCCGCAGGCGCTGGTGCTCGATGCAGGTGTGCGGGGCGCGGGCGAAGATGCGGTCGTACCGGGCGAAGCGGCGCGGGGAGTGAACGCGATGCCGCCGCCGTCCCCGCTGGTCACGCTGACGGACCCGGCCCTGTCCCGGGCCGGTGTCGAACTGCGCCTGAAGCGCGACGACCTGCTCGACCCGCGCGTTCCCGGCAATAAGTACCGCAAGCTGCTGCCCAACCTGCGGGCGGCCGTCGCCGCCGGGCACACCCGCCTGCTGACCTTCGGCGGCGCCTACTCGAACCACATACGCGCGGTGGCGGCGGCAGCGGCGGATCACGGCCTGGAGAGCGTCGGCCTGATCCGGGGCGACGAACTGGCCGACGCGCCCCGCAACTGGTCGCTGGCGGCGGCGGAGGCGGACGGGATGCGCCTGTCGTTCCTGGACCGCAGGACCTACCGCGCGACGCTCGCCACCCTCGCCGCGCCGGAGACGCGCGGGCGCCTGCGGCGGGCCTGGGGCCCGTGCCACATCCTCCCCGAGGGCGGCTCCAACGTCCTGGCCGCCCGGGGCGCGGCCGGACTCCCCGCCGAACTCCCCGGCCTCGGCCCGCGCGACATCGTCTGCTGCGCGGTGGGCACCGGCGGCACGCTGGCCGGCATCGCCGCCGGACTCCCCCCGGGCGCCCGGGCGTTGGGCGTCGCGGCCCTCAAGGGCGCTTCCGGCTACCTGGAGTCGGAGGTCACCCGCCTCCACGAGGACGGCTGGCGGCGGACGTTCCCCAACTGGCGGATCCACCACACGCACCACGCGGGCGGCTACGCCCGGGTCTCCCCCGGACTGGCGGCGTTCACGGCGGAGTTCGAGGCCCGCCACGGTCTCGCGGTGGAACGCCACTACGTCGCCAAGGCCCTCCACTGCGTCCACGACCTGGCGGCGGCCGGGACGTTCCCGCGCGGAACACGGGTGACGGTGGTGGTGACGGGCCCCGCCACCCCGTGACGCCGGACGCGCCCGCCCCCGGGACCCGAAGCCCGGTGCCCGCGTGCGGCGTCACCGGCGGATTGTCAGTGGCGGCTGCCAGGATGAGGGGCGTGACGACATGGGTGCTCAGTGACATCGAGGACGCGGTGCGCGCCAGTTGGGGCGCGGACACGTGTACGCCGGAGTACCGGCCGCGCTGGCGGCCGGAGAATCCCGCCCGGGACCAGTGCGGAGCGACCGCGTTGGTGCTGAACGACCTGCTGGGCGGCGAGCTGGTCCGTGGCGAGGTGCGTGCCGGCGGCGAGCGGACGGACTACCACTGGTGGAACCGTCTGGGCCTGGGCGTCGAGATAGACCTGACGCGGGAGCAGTTCGAGCCGGGCGAGGTCGTCGTCGGGCCGGTCGTCGTCCCCCGTCCGGTGGAGATCGTGCGCCTGCGGGCGGAGTACGAGCTGTTGCGGGACCGGGTGCTGGAGAGCCTGTCGCGGAGCCGCTGACCGGCGCCGGCCGTCCCCGGTCCGTGACCCCGCTCGCCCGCGGCCTTCTTCACGCTGCGCGGTCGGCCCTGCACCATGGGTCGTGGCCGGTGTGATGCGGGAGGTGGGTCGTGGCGCGTGCGGCGATGCGCAGGGTGGCGGGGGTGGCCGGGGTCCTGGCCGCGACCCTCGGGGTGACGGCCGGGGACGCGGCCTCGGGACGAGGCGGGAACGGCGCGGCGGAGACGGCGAGGGTGGCGGGCAGTGGGGCGTTCCGGTTGCCCTTCGCACTCGACGACGACGTGCGGGCGTTCACCCTCGACGCGCGGGGGGTGCCGTACAGCAGGCCGGTGCCGGGGTCCCCGGACGGGCTGCCGACGGACGCGGTGGGGACGGTGGCGACCTTCCACTACGACGCCGACGACGGCACCACCGCGTCCGCGCGGGCGGACGTGGACTGTCTCGTCACCGGGCCCCGGACCGCGACGCTGACCGCCGTCACGCGTGGACCCGGCGGTCCCCGCCTTTGCTCTGGCTGGGGTGCGTCAGATGTGTATAAGCGACCGGGACCGGGTCGGGCTGTCGTGGGCCGTGGGCGGCCTGCCGGTCGGCGGGGCGCCGGCCGGGGTCGGCGCCTGCCTGGCCCCGGCCCCGTTCGCACCCGTCGTGCGCGGCGGGTTCACCGTGCTGCACGCGGAGTTGGAGTGACCGCGCCGAAGAGGGGGAGGCAGGGTTCCAGGCCGGTGAGGGAGACGGGGACGGTGCGGTGCGCCGCCCAGCGGGCCCGTGTCACGCGGAGGCGGTGGTCCGTCACACGGCGGTCGCGGACCGCGTGGTGGGCGATGCCGTCGTGTTCGTAGCCGAGCTTCTTCGAGACCGTCAGGGACGCGGTGTTGTGCGCGAACGCCGAGGAGACCGCCTCCTCGGCGCCCAGCCCTTCGAACGCCAGGTGCAGGATCGCCGCGCGCATCTCCGTGCCGATGCCCTGCCGTTGATACCGGGCGCCCAGCCACGAGCCGCTGCCCGTCTGCCGGACGACGGCGAAGTCCCGGGCGTTGACGGCCTGCGTGCCGACGACCCGGCCGTCCATCAGGACGACCAGCGGCAACGACCAGTCGGCCGGTGTCCACGCGGCCCGGCAGCGCCAGTGGTACTGGAGGACGGAGCGGGCGCGTTCGGCCGGGGGAAGGTCCGTCCACGGGACGAGGAACGGCATCTCCTCCGGCGGGTGCACTCCGGCCACCGCGAGATCGGCCAGCTCGGCGAGTTCCTCGTCCGCCGGCAGCCGCAGTTCCAGGCGCGGCGTGGTGAGGCGCAGCCCGGCGAGAGGCCAGTGGTCGGTCAGCATGCGCCGATTGTCCGGCGCGGCGGCCCGGTGGTCACGCGGATTACGCCGTGGGGCGGCCCAGGGCGCGGTAGGTCCAGTTCGCCTTGCGCCACAGCGCCGGGTCCAGCGTGTTGCGTCCGTCGAGGACGTGGCGCGTGGACACCACCTCGGCCAGGGCGGCCGGGTCGAGTTCGCGGAACTCGCGCCACTCCGTGAGGTGCAGGACCGCGTGCGCGCCGGTCGCCGCCTCCGTCGCCGTCGCCGCGTAGCGGAGGGTGGGGAAGAGCCGCTTGGCGTTCTCCATCGCCTTGGGGTCGTAGACGGTCACCTCGGCTCCCTGGAGGTGGAGCTGGCCCGCGATGTTGAGGGCCGGGGAGTCGCGGACGTCGTCGCTGTCCGGTTTGAAGGCCGCGCCCAGGACGGCGACGCGCTTGCCGAGCAGCGAGCCGTCGAGCGTTTCCCTCGTCAGCTCCACCATGCTGGCGCGCCGGCGCATGTTGATGGAGTCGATCTCGCGGAGGAACGACAGGGCCTCGGACGCGCCGAGTTCGCCCGCGCGGGCCATGAACGCCCGGATGTCCTTGGGCAGGCAGCCGCCGCCGAACCCGATGCCCGCGCGGAGGAACTTCTTCCCGATCCGGTCGTCGTGGCCGAGCGCCTCGGCGAGCTTCACGACGTCGCCGTCCGCCGCCTCGCAGATCTCGGCCATGGCGTTGATGAAGGAGATCTTGGTGGAGAGGAACGCGTTGGCCGCCGTCTTGACGAGTTCGGCGGTCGGCAGGTCGGTGACGAGGAACGGGACGCCCTCCGCGACCGGCTTGGCGTAGACCTCGCGGAGCAGCGTCTCGGCGCGCTCGCTCGTCACGCCGACGACGATCCGGTCGGGGCGGAGCGTGTCCTCGACGGCGAAGCCCTCGCGCAGGAACTCCGGGTTCCAGGCCAGCTCGGCGCCCTCGGCCGGGGCCAGCTCCGCGACGCGGCGGGCCAGACGGGCGGCGCTGCCGACGGGGACCGTGGACTTGCCGACGACGAGCGCGGGCCGGGTGAGGTGCGGGGCCAGGGACTCGACGGCGGCGTCCACATAGCTCATGTCGCAGGCGTACTCCCCCGGCTTCTGCGGGGTGTTGACGCAGATGAAGTGGATGTCGCCGAACGCGGCGGCGTCGGTGTAGGAGGTGGTGAACGACAGCCGGCCGGACGAGCCGGGCAGACCGCTGACATGGCGGCGGAGGATGTCCCCCAGACCGGGCTCGTAGAAGGGGACCTCGCCCCGGGAGAGCGACGCGATCTTGTCGGGCAGCACGTCCAGGCCCAGAACCTCGAAACCCAGCTCCGCCAGGGCCGCCGCGTGGGTGGCGCCGAGATATCCGGTGCCGATGACCGTGATCTTGGGAAGGGCCCTGGGCTGGGTCTGCGTAGGCATGGTCATGAGCATAAACCGGGGGTTGTCGGCAAGCTCACCTATCCGGCGGCGGTCGCGCGACCGTAGGATTGCTTGTTACTTAACAGTCGTTAGCATCGTCGCTCGCAGGGAGTGAGACAGGTGGCTGGAGCCGCAGACTTCGACCTCTTCCGTCCGGCTGAGGAGCATGAGTTGCTCCGGGAGTCGGTCCGTGCGCTGGCGGAGGCGAAGATCGCTCCGTTCGCGGCGGAGGTGGACGAGGAGGGGCGTTTCCCTCAGGAGGCGCTGGACGCGCTGGTGGCGGCTGATCTGCACGCGGTGCATGTGCCGGAGGAGTTCGGGGGTGCGGGGGCGGACGCGCTGGCGACGGTGATCGTGATCGAGGAGGTCGCGCGGGTGTGCGCGTCGTCCTCGCTGATCCCGGCGGTGAACAAGCTGGGGTCGATGCCGGTGATCCTGTCGGGGTCGCCGGAGCTGAAGGCGAAGTACCTGGCGCCGCTGGCGGCGGGCGGGGCGATGTTCTCGTACTGCCTGTCGGAGCCGGACGCCGGCTCGGACGCGGGCGGGATGAAGACCCGCGCGGTCCGCGACGGCGACCACTACGTGCTGAACGGCGTGAAGCGGTGGATCACCAACGCGGGCGTGTCGGAGTACTACACCGTGATGGCGGTGACCGACCCGGACAAGCGGACCCGGGGCGGGATCTCGGCGTTCGTGGTGGAGAAGTCGGACGAGGGCGTGTCGTTCGGGGCGCCGGAGAAGAAGCTGGGCATCAAGGGCTCTCCGACGCGTGAGGTGTACCTGGACCAGGTGCGTGTGCCGGCGGACCGGATGATCGGCGCGGAGGGCACGGGGTTCGCCACCGCGATGCGGACGCTGGACCACACCAGGATCACGATCGCCGCGCAGGCGCTGGGCATCGCGCAGGGCGCGCTGGACTACGCCAAGGGGTATGTGCGTGAGCGCAGGCAGTTCGGCAAGCCGGTGGGGGACTTCCAGGGGATCCAGTTCATGATCGCGGACATGGCGATGAAGCTGGAGGCGGCACGGCAGCTGACGTACGCGGCGGCGGCGAAGTCCCAGCGCGAGGACGGTGACCTGACGTTCTTCGGCGCGGCGGCCAAGTGCTACGCGTCGGACGTGGCGATGGAGATCACCACCGACGCGGTCCAGTTGCTCGGCGGCTACGGCTACACCCGTGACTACCCGGTCGAACGCATGATGCGCGACGCCAAGATCACCCAGATCTACGAAGGCACCAACCAGGTCCAGCGCATCGTCATGGCCCGCAACCTCCCATAGGCCGCACAGGGCGAGAACCGCCAGGGCCGACGAGAAACGGGCAGACCGACTAGTACGGTCCCCGCGCACGCGGGGGTTGGTCCGAGGGGCTTGCCCGTGCCCGGGAGGCATGGCGAACGGTCCCCGCGCTCGCGAGGTGGTTCTGGGCGTGCGCCAGGCAGAGGCGGCGCTCCGGCCGTCTTCGGGTGTCCGGAACCCGCTCCGGTGCGGCCCTCCCCTTCGCGCGGGCGGGAGCGTTGTCCCGGCGGTGTCGGTGCCGCCGGCGGTTCGCGCCTGCCGGCGGCAGGCTCCTGTGAACGTGACGAGGCCCCGCGCCGGGGGTGCCGGGGCGGGGCCTCGTCGTGGTGACGGATGCCTCAGAGGGCAACGCCGTGCTCCCGCAGGTAGGCCAGCGGGTCGATGTCCGAGCCGTACTCGGGGCCGGTGCGCACCTCGAAGTGCAGGTGCGGGCCGGTCGCGTTGCCGGTGGCGCCGGCGAGGCCGATCTGCTCCCCGGTGCCCACCGTCTGGCCGACGGTGACGGAGAGGACGGACAGGTGGGCGTACTGGCTGTAGTGGCCGTCGGCGTGCAGGATGACGACCTCGTTGCCGTAGGAGCTGCTGGTCCGGGCCGTGACGACCTCGCCGGAGGTGATGGCGACCACGGGGGTGCCGGTGCTCACCGGGAAGTCGACGCCGGTGTGGTAACCGGAGGACCAGTTGGAGCCCGCGACGGCGTACGCGGTACCGACCGCGCCACCGACCGGGGCGGTGAAGCCGGTGCCGGTCTCGTCGGCCGGGGCCGGGGCGGGCTCCGGCTCGGGAGCGGGCTCCGGGGCCCGGCTCGCCCGGCTCTTATACACATCTCCCAGCCCACGAGACAGGCAGAAAGATCGTATGCCGCCTCAATTGTAGTCTCAGTGAGTCGCTGTTACGTCCGTGTGCGCTCTTTCTGTACTTACTCTGCCCCCTCCATTATCTACACTACCCTCTTGTTCGGCAGCGGCAGATGGTTAGAAGAGACAGGGGACAGTTCCTGACCGGGGTGGATCAGGTCGGGGTCGCCGCCGATGACCTGGCGGTTGTCCTCGTACAGCCGCTCCCAGCCGCCGTCGACGTCCTCGGCGTCGGCGATCCCGGACAGGCTGTCGCCCTTGACCACGGTGTACGTCCGGTACTCGCCGGAGCGGTCCGAACGGTCCGAGCGGTCCGCGTCGTCCCGGTGGTCGGAACCGGCGGGGGGGGGGGCGGGAGCGGCGGTCGCGGCGGGGGCCCGCTGGGCCGCCGGCGGCGCGGCGCTCGCTCCGCCGGGGGCGAGGAGCGGCAGTGCCACGCCGGCGCCGCCCGCCGTCAGCATCAGGGAGATGCGCGAGGTGCGCCGTACGCGCTGGCGGCGGTGACGTCCGCGTGCGGACATAGGTGTGCTCCTCTCCAACGCCTGCGAGGTGAGCTGTCGGGTTCGGGCCGGAGTAGCCCGGCCACCGTCCGAATTCGGTTTGGGCGACCGAATTCATGGGTGGCTTCACCCCGAGCCGGTGCGAGTGGAACAGCCCCGGCGGAAAGTGGGTCCCCCGCTCCTGTCAGACGGAATTGCTGCGTTTCCGCCTCCGGTGACAGGACTCGGCGTCCGGGAGCGGCTCGCCGCGGATGCGGCGCGGCCAGAACGGTAAACCTATGAATTCACGGAAGACAAGAAATCGGGCGCAGTCGTTCCTTGATCGGAAATACCACCCCGGCCTTTTCGCCACGCCCCGCGACGGGACATGAACACCACGTAAGGGGCAGATTTCCGGCGGATTGCTCAACTACCCCCGGATAAACCGCTGTTGAGCCAGACGGCGGAACGGGCGGGCGACGCCGGGGCCCACCCGCACCTCGGTGAGTGACCTCGGTCACTACGCCGCCGTGCCGCGCCTTATGCCCGTTTCATCCCTGCCGCTCGGGCGGATCGGGCGCGGTGAACGTCGCGAGCGTGGCGAGCGACGGGCCGCGCCGGGCCGACAGGTCGCGGGAGACGGCCTCCGCGTCCCGCAGCACCCGCACCGCGTTGTGCCAGGTGAGCTTCGCCAGGTCGGACGGCGACCACCGCCGCTCCAGCAGCTCCGCGATCAGCGCCGGGTAGCCCGCCACGCTGTCCAGCCCGTCGGGCAGGAACGCCGTGCCGTCGAAGTCGCCGCCGATCCCGATGTGGTCGACGCCCGCGACCTCCCGCATGTGGTCCAGGTGGTCCGCGACGGTCGCCGCGGTGGCCCGGGGACGCGGGTGCTCCGCCTCGAACGCCCGGTGCGCGCGCATGGCCGGCTCGGTGGTGTCCAGCGGGTGCAGGCCGTGGGCCCGCAGGTGCTCCCTCGCGCGCCGCGTCCACGCGGCGGCCTCCGGCAGCACGAACGCCGGGACGAACGTCACCATCGCCACCCCGCCGTTCGCGGGCAGCGCCGCCAGCACGTCGTCCGGGACGTTGCGCGGGTGGTCGCAGACGGCCCGCGCCGAGGAGTGCGAGAAGAGCACCGGCGCCTCGCTCACCCGCAGCGCGTCGCGCATCGTCGTGGCGGCGACGTGCGAGAGGTCCACCAGCATCCCGACGCGGTTCATCTCCCGGACCACCTCCTCGCCGAACGCGCTGAGCCCGTCGTGCCGCGGCTCGTCGGTCGCCGAGTCCGCCCAGTCGGTGTTGTCGTTGTGGGTGAGCGTCATGTAGCGGACGCCGAGGAGGTGGAAGGCGCGGAGCGTGGCGAGGGAGTTGGCGATGGAGTGGCCGCCCTCGGCGCCCATGAGGGACGCGATACGGCCCTCCGCGCGGGCCGTCTCCATGTCGTCGGCGGTGTACGCGGGCCGCAGGGCGTCCGCGTACCGCTCGTTCAGGCGCCGCACGACGTCGATCTGCTCCAGGCAGGCGCTGACGGCGGCGTCACCGGCGAGGTCGGTGCGCACGTACACCGACCAGAACTGCGCGCCGACGCCGCCCGCCCGCAGCCGGGGGAGGTCGGTGTGCAGGTGGGCGCTCAGGTCGGTGGCGATGTCGCGGCGGTCGAGGTCGTAACCGACCTGCTCGCGCAGCGCCCACGGCAGGTCGTTGTGGCCGTCCACCACCGGGTGCTCGGCCAGCAGCGCGCGGGCGCGGTCCAGCGAGCCGGGCCCGGCGGGGCTCACGCGCCGCCGCCCGCCGCGAGGGAGGCGCGCAGGCGGCGGCCCTTCTCGGTGGCCTGCGCGTTCAGGCCGCGCTGGAACTCCCGCATCCGCTCCAGCAGCTCCGGATCGTGCGCGGCGAGCGTGCGCACGGCGAGCAGTCCGGCGTTACGGGCGCCGCCGACCGAGACGGTGGCGACGGGGACCCCGGCCGGCATCTGCACGATGGACAGGAGGGAGTCCATCCCGTCCAGGTACTTCAGCGGCACCGGCACGCCGATGACGGGCAGCGGGGTGAGGGAGGCGAGCATGCCCGGCAGGTGGGCCGCGCCCCCGGCGCCCGCGATGACCGCCTTCAGCCCCCGACCGGCGGCCTGTTCTCCGTAGGCGACCATCTCGTGCGGCATGCGGTGCGCGGAGACGACGTCCACCTCGTACGGCACGGCGAACTCGTCCAGCGCCTCGGCCGCGCCGCGCATCACCGGCCAGTCGGAGTCGGAACCCATCACGATGCCGACCAGCGGCGAGGGGGTGGTGCTCATTCGTCGATGATTCCTCGGAGGTAGTCGGCGGCGTGCCGGGCGCGGTCGCGCACCTCGGCCAGATCCTCGCCGAAGGTGGTGACGTGGCCGACCTTGCGGCCGGGCTTCACGTCCTTGCCGTACATGTGGATCTTCAGCCGGGGGTCGCGGGCCATGCAGTGCAGGTAGCCCTGGTACATGTCGGGGGCGTCGCCGCCGAGGACGTTGGCCATCACGGTCCAGGGGGCGCGGGGGCGCGGGTCGCCGAGGGGCAGGTCGAGGACGGCGCGCAGGTGGTTGGCGAACTGGGAGGTGACGGCGCCGTCCTGCGTCCAGTGCCCGGAGTTGTGCGGGCGCATCGCCAGCTCGTTGACGAGGACCCGGCCGTCGGCCGTCTCGAACAGCTCGACCGCGAGGTGGCCGGTGACGTCCAGCTCCCGGGCGATGGTGAGCGCGAGGCGCTGGGCGGCGACGGACAGGTCGTGCGGCAGGCCGGGCGCGGGGGCGATGACGGTGTCGCAGACGCCGTCCACCTGGATCGACTCGACCACCGGGTAGGCGACGGCCTGGCCGTGCGGGGAGCGGACGACGTTGGCGGCCAGCTCGCGCGTGAAGTCCACCTTCTCCTCGGCCAGCACCGGCACGCCCGCGAGGAACGGCGCGGTGGTCGAGGCCGCCTCGGCGGCGGACCGGATCACCCAGACGCCCTTGCCGTCGTACCCGCCGCGGGTGGTCTTCAGGACGACGGGGAAGCCGACGGCGCCCTCGTCGTCCTCGGCGAAGCGGCGGACGTCGGCGGGGTCGGCGACGACGCGGTGGCGGGGGCAGGGGATGCCGAGCGCGGTGAGGCGGGCCCGCATCACGCCCTTGTCCTGGGCGTGGACGAGCGCGCCGGGCCCGGGGCGGACGGGGACGCCGTCGGCCTCCAGCGCCCGCAGGTGCTCGGTCGGGACGTGCTCATGATCGAACGTGATCACGTCGCAGCCCCGGGCGAACGCGCGCAGGGTGTCGAGGTCGCGGTAGTCACCGACGACCACGTCGTTCACGACCTGGGCCGCCGCGTCACGCGGAGTGTCGCTGAGCAGCCTGAACCTGATGCCGAGCGGGATGCCCGCCTCATGGGTCATACGGGCGAGCTGACCGCCTCCGACCATGCCGACCACGGGAAAAGTCACGGGCCCAGCGTATCGGCAGCGCTCTGACGTCGGTCGATGGGCCGTGGCGTGGGTGCCGCGCGACGGGCGGCACCGCCGCCGGCCGGGCCCATGGGGGGCGGTCTGGTTAGCATGGCCGGTATGAGCGACCGGCGCACGCTGCGCGACCGTCTGCGCGGCATCGCCCAGGAGGCCGCGAAGTTCGGCACCGTGGGCGCGTTCGGCTTCCTCGTGAACGTGATCGTCTTCAATCTCTGCACGCAGGCGGCCGGCCTGGCGCCGGTCCGTTCGGGCGTGCTGGCGACGTCGGCGGCGATCTGCGCGAACTACGTGGGGAACCGGTACTGGACGTACCGGCACGCCGACAAGACGGGCCGCAGCCGGGAGGCGGGGCTGTTCCTGCTCTTCTCGGGCGCGGGCATGGTGATCGAGAACGGTGTGCTGGCGCTGTCGCACTACGGCCTGGGCTTCACGTCACCGCTGGCGGACAACCTCGCGAAGAACGTGATCGGCCTGGGCATCGGCTCGCTGTTCCGCTTCTGGTCCTACCGGACCTGGGTGTTCCGCACGGCCCAGGCTCCCGCCCCCGCGCCCGGCTCCGAACCGGCCGCGACGGCGGGCACGGCGGCCCGCTGACCGGCCCGCGCCCCGGCGGTCAGTGAGCCGCCTTGCCCAGGCCGTCCGCCTCGCGGCTCAGGAACAAGGCGAAGATCGGCGGGCGCTGCTGGAGCAGCTCCAGCCGACCGCCGTCCGCCTCGGCCAGGTCGCGGGCCACCGCCAGGCCCAGACCGGTCGAGTTGTGGCCGCTGACCGTCCGTTCGAAGACGCGGGCGCCCAGCTCCGGGGGGACACCGGGGCCGGCGTCGGTGACCTCGATCACCACCTGGTTGCCGGTCGTCCGGGTGCGCAGGGCGACCGTGCCGTCGCCGTGCATCAGGGAGTTCTCCACCAGGCACGCCAGCACCTGCGACACCGCCCCGGGGGTGCCCACCGCGCGCAGGCCCGGCTTGCCGGAGTGGACGATCGCGCGGTTCGCGCTGCGGTACGCCGGGCGCCACTCCTCGATCTGCTGGATCACGACCTCGTCGAGGTCGAAGCCGACCGCCGAGCCGAGGCGGGCGTCGCGGGCGTTCGTCAGCAGCCGCTGCACCACGTCCGTCAGGCGTTCCACCTGCGACAGCGCGATCGTCGCCTCCTCCTTGACGGTGTCCGCGTCCTCCGTCGCGATGATCTCCTCCAGCCGCATGGTCAGCGCCGTCAGCGGTGTGCGGAGCTGGTGGGAGGCGTCGGCGGCGAGGCGGCGTTCGGCGGTGAGCATGCGCGCGATCCGTTCCGCGCTGGAGTCCAGGACGTCCGCGACGCGGTCCAGCTCGGCCACGCCGTAGCGGCGGTGGCGGGGGCGCGGGTCGCCGGAGCCGAGGCGTGCGGCGGTCTCGGCCAGGTCGGTCAGCGGCGCGGCCACGCGGTGCGCCTGCTGGACGGCGAGGAGCGCGGCGGCGGCGACGGCCAGCAGCGAGACGACGAGGATGATCGTGACCATGCGGCCGATCTCGTCGCTGACCACGCTCTTGGAGTGGCTGACGGTCACGGTCTCGCCGTGCACACCGGTCTCGGTGGCCTCCATCAGGTCGCCCTCGGGCCGCGCCCCGAGGACCACCGGCGCCTCACCGGCCAACTGGATCTTGACGAAACGATCGGCGGGCGCCACCGGGCGCATCTCGTCGGCCGTCACCGGCTCGCCGGCCGCGATGCGGCTCTCCACGTCGCCGAGCAGCCGGGCCACCTCGGCGTCGAGGCGGTCCTCCGCGCTGGACTCGATCGAGCGGGCCTCGACCACGAACAGGGAGATGCCGAAGACCGCGATGACCACGAGCACCACGGCGAGGGTCGAGTTGATCAGGCGGCGGCGCACGCCAGGAGTCCTCCGTCAGCTCTTCTCGAAGCGGAATCCCACTCCGCGGACCGTCGCGATGTAGCGGGGGTTGGCGGCGTCGTCGCCGAGCTTCTTGCGGAGCCAGGAGATGTGCATGTCGAGGGTCTTCGTGGAGGACCACCACGTGGTGTCCCACACCTCGCGCATCAACTGCTCCCGCGTGACGACCCGGCCGGCGTCCCGGACGAGGACCCGCAGCAGGTCGAACTCCTTGGCCGTCAGGTGCAGTTCGTCCTCGCCCATCCAGGCGCGGTGCGATTCGACGTCGATGCGGATGCCGTGCACGGTCGGTGCCGGGGCGGCCTCGGCGGTGCCGCGCCGCAGCAGGGCCCGGACCCGGGCCAGCAGCTCGGCGAGCCGGAACGGTTTGGTGACGTAGTCGTCGGCGCCCGCGTCGAGGCCGACGACGGTGTCCACCTCGTCCGCGCGGGCGGTCAGGACCAGCACGGGCAGCCCGAGTCCCTCGGTCCGGAGTCTTCGGCAGACTTCGAGCCCGTCCATGCCGGGCAGTCCGAGGTCGAGCACGACCAGATCGACGTCGCCCCGCAGCCCGGCCCGCAACGCTCCCGGGCCGTCCTCCCGCACCTCCACCTCGTATCCCTCGCGGCGCAGCGCTCGCGCCAGCGGCTCCGAGATGGACGCGTCGTCCTCAGCGAGCAGTACTCGGGTCATGGGCTGATGGTAGACGCCCGCGGGTGAGCCGCCAGGGTCACGGAGGCCCGGAGCCGGTCTCCGGGCGCTCCTCAGTCACCGGCCGACGGCCCGGACAGCTCCGCCCAGACGGTCTTGCCCGATCCGTCCGGGTTCTCGGTCACGCCCCAGTCGAGGGAGAGACGCTGGACGATGAACATGCCGTGTCCGCCGGGGCTTCCGACCCGGCGCGTGGTGGCCGGAGCGGGCGCCCCCGCGCCGCCGTCCGCCACCTCGACGCGGAGCAGCTTGCCGCTCCGCCCGACCCGGATCTCCTCGGGGCCGCCGGCGTGCAGGCACGCGTTGGTCACCAGCTCCGAGACGACCAGGAGGACGTCCTCGGCGACCGCGCGCTGCTCCTCCGATACGGACGGCAGCCAGCCCCAGTCCCGCAGCGCCTCGCGCGCGAACTCCCGCGCGAGGGACACGACCCCCGCCGCCCCGGCCAGCGACAGCGCGCGCGTCTGACGCGGCGACTCGGGCTCGGTGGGCGGAACGGGGGCTACCGACGGGGCGGGCGGATCAGGGCCCGGATCTCCCGCCGGATACGGCTGGGTCATACCCATACGCGCTCCCCTCACCGCATCGCCGTGTCTCCGGATGACCATGCCGAGTCGTCCCAGTGGCCCGGCGTGCCTGAACTCCTGCCCTGACGAGCGGGGGCCACACCCGCCCGTTCCCGGTAATCCCGGTAATAGTGTGACCCGCCGACCGGTGACGCGCACGGCGTCCCGAGCGCGGACCTCATTCGGCCGGAAGGGCCGCGAGAGCCTCGTCGAGACTGTCGTGCACCACGAAGACGGAACCGGCACCTGTTATCTCGAAAACGCGGGCGACATTCGGCCGCATTCCGGCCAACTGCACCTCTCCACCCACCGTCTCCGCTTCCAGCCGCGCGGCGAGAAGCACGTTGAGTCCGGTGGAGTCGCAGAATTCGAGCGCCGAGCAGTCGATAACGATCCGGGAACAACCGTCCGCGACGCAACGGTCGAGCGCCGCGCGAAGTTCACCGGCGGAGTGGTGGTCGAGCTCGCCGATCGGCGAGACCACCGCACCTGTACCCACGCGCCGCACTTCGACCGTCAGTTGGCGCGGGGTTCGTTCACCCTGCATCCCGCGGTCCATGCAGCCCCCTTCATTCTGGAGCCCGTTCCTGGCTAGGTTCGAACCTTAGCCCCTGACGGGATCGCTCAACAGCCGAACAAGACGGACAAAGAGCCCAATTCGGTCCTAGCAGACTTGCCATCGTCACCGTACGCCGGGTAGGTCTAGAACACATCAGTATCCCCACGCCGGCTTTGGAGGCGCCGCACCCCGTAGTGCACCTCACGGCTTCGGCAGCCATATGCCGAGACGATTCGGAGGACCCCCCCATGTCACCCGCCCCTGAGACAACCCACCAGCCCGGCAGCGGAGTCACTGCCCCCGACGAGGACGTGTTCGCCTCGCTGCCCGACCTCCCCCACTACGACACGGTGGCGCCGCCCGACGCGCGCGCCCTGTCCAAGAGCCTGTTCGTGCGCCTGCGGACCCTCGACGAGGGCACCCACGAGTACGCGTACGTGCGCAACACCCTGATCGAACTCAACCTGGCCCTCGTCAAGTTCGCCGCGGGCAGGTTCCGGTCCCGCAGCGAGCCGATGGAGGACATCGTCCAGGTCGGCACGATCGGCCTGATCAAGGCGATCGACCGGTTCGAGGCGGACCGCGGTGTGGAATTCCCCACATTCGCGATGCCGACGATCATCGGCGAGATCAAGCGTTTCTTCCGCGACACCTCCTGGTCGGTCCGCGTCCCCCGGCGGCTCCAGGAACTGCGCCTGGACCTGGCCAAGGCCGGGGACGAGCTGTCGCAGAAGCTGGACCGCTCCCCCACCGTGGCCGAGCTGGCCGCGCGGCTGCGGATCAGCGAGGACGAGGTCGTGGAGGGCATGGCCGCGTCGAACGCGTACACCGCCAGCTCGCTGGACGCCCAGCCCGACGACGATCCCGAGGGCGCCCTGGCCGACCGGATCGGTTACGAGGACCACGGCCTGGAGGGCATCGAGTACATCGAGTCCCTCAAGCCGATGATCGCGCGGCTCGCGCCCCGCGACCGGCGGATCCTGTCGCTGCGCTTCGTGGCGAACATGACCCAGTCCGAGATCGGCGAGGAACTGGGCATCTCGCAGATGCACGTCTCCCGCCTGCTGGCCCGGACGCTGGGCAAGCTGCGCCGCGGGCTGATGGCCGAGGACTGACCCGCCGCCGCCGCTCGCGCCCTGCCGGGGGCCCGCCGGACCGCTCAGGTCCCACGGGCCCCCGCTGCTGTGCCGGGATCGGCCGGAATCCCCTGCGCGGCCGGCCGGGGGCGGCGTCTAGGGTGACGGCATGCTGAGCACCCTGCTGTCCGTGAACCTCGGCCGGGCCGCCGCCTCGGCGAGGACCGAGTCCCCCGACGGCCTGACCGGCATCGACAAGCGGCCGACGCCCGACCCGGTGGCGGTCTCCGCGCCGGGCCCCAAGGGCACGGGCGGCAGCGGCCTGGCCGGGGACACGATCTGCCACCTGCGCCACCACGGCGGCGACGACCAGGCCGTCTACGCCTACGCCCGCGAGGACCTGGACCACTGGGAGACGACCCTCGGCCGGAAGCTCACCAACGGCGTCTTCGGCGAGAACCTCACCACCACCGGCATCGACGTCAACGACGCCCGCGTCGGGGAACGGTGGCGGATCGGGCCCGATCTGCTGATCGAGGTCACCTCCCCGCGCATCCCCTGCCGCACCTTCGCGACCTGGCTGGACGAGCGCGGCTGGATCAAGCGCTTCACGAACGAGGCGCTGCCCGGCGCGTACTTCCGCGTGATCCGGCCGGGCGTGATCCGGGCCGGTGACCCGATCGAGATCGTCCACCGGCCCGGCCACGAGGTGTCCGTCGCGTTCCTCTTCCGCGCCGGGACCACCGAGCCGGAGCTGCGCCCGCGCGTGCTGGCCGCCGGTGACGCGCTGCACCCGGAGATCCTGCGCAAGGCCCGTAAGTGGGCGGCCGAGGGCGAGCGCGTCAGCCGTTGAGGGCCTGGAGGATCTGCGGGTAGTTCCCGTCGGGGTCCTCCACGGTGGCGAGCACCACCGGGTCGCCCGGCGCCGGGTCGGACACCGGCCGGATCCAGCGGACGCCCAGCTCGTCGAGGCGCGCGGCGGCGGCCTTGATGTCGTCCACCTGGAAGGTGAGCAGGGCCCGGCCCGGCTCGGCCGCCTTCGGGGCGACGTCGTCGCGGCGCTCGAAGATGAGCGTGGAGCCGCCCACCTCCAGCACGAGCCCCGGCCCGCCCGGCTCGGCCTCCGGCGCGAACGCCGCCCGGTACCAGGCGTGCAGCCGCTCGGGGTCGGTGCTGCCCAGCACCACGCCGCCCAGGCGGGCGGTGGCGGTCTGGTCGTTGTTCTCGGTCATGTCGGTCGCTCCTCGCCGATCGGTGAACGGGCGACGGTGGTCGCCCCTCCACCAGACCGTCCCGGACGCGAAAAGTCATCGATCGCCGGGAGACCGGTCGCCGCGGGTCCGGCGGCGGGCGGCGCCGTCAGCAGTCGAAGACCGACCAGCAGATCTCGTTGCGCGAGCGCTGGTCGTCCAGGACGAGCGCGCGTATCGGCTCCGGGAGCTGTGCGCGCTGCCAGCGGCACTCCAGCCGTCCGGCGCTCTCCGCCTCCGCCGCGGGCGCCGCCGCGCGCACCGCCTTGATCGCGTAGGCCGCGGCACCCAGCTCATGGGCGGCGACATGCGCCACCACCGCGGCCTGGCCGGCGGCGAACGCCGCGTGACGGGCCGCACCGCTCAGCACTCGCGCCGCGGCCATGGCGTGGCCGCCCGCCGCGCGGGACTCGGACATCGTGATCTCCCCCCGGGCCCAGGCCCGGATCCGCTCGACCGCCCGGCGAGGCCGGGGGTCCGAGGGCCGCGCCGCCTCGAAGAGCGGGAGCACGTGCTCCGCGCAGATGGCGGCCCACAGGGCCAGGAGCCGATGGTCGGAGTCCGTGAGCGTTCCCCCGCGGCGGATGGTGATGAACCGGGGGTCACGCTCCTTGGGCAGGATCACGGCTCCGACCGTACCGCGACGCCCGCCCGTCCGTCATCGGCGGAACCGGGCACGGACGGTGGGGTCTAGCGGGCGGCGCCCAGGGCGGCGATCGACCGGGTCAGGGCCCTCGGGACGTCGGGCACCAACTGGTGGACGCCGTCCCGCACCACATGCCGCCCGCCGACGACGGTGTGCCGGACATCGGCGGCCGTCGCGGCGAACACCGCCGCCTCGGCCGCCAGCCGGGGCGGCGGGCCGGCGGTGCGGACGGAGTCCAGGGCGACGGTGGTGAAGTCGGCGAGGCCGCCCGGTTCGAGGCGCCCGGCCTCCGGCCAGCCGAGCGCCGCGTACCCGCTCTCGCCGGCCGCGCGCAGGAGCTGGGCGGCGGTGAAGTGGCCGCGCACGCGGCTGCCGAGACGTTCGTGCATCTCCACACCGCGCGCCTCGGCGAGCATGTCGATGACGGCGTGGCTGTCGCTGCCCAGGCACAGCGGGCTGCCCGCGGCGCGCAGCGCGGCGGCGGGGCCGATGCCGTCGGCGAGGTCGCGTTCGGTCGTCGGGCACAGGCAGACGGCGGTGCCGGCGCGGCCGAGAAGGCCGATGTCGTCGTCGGTGAGGTGGGTGGCGTGCACGGCCGTGGTGCGCGGGCCGAGGACGCCGTGGTCCGCCAGCAGACGCGCCGGGGTGCGGCCGTGGGCGCGGTGGCACGCCTCGTTCTCGCCGGGCTGCTCGGAGAGGTGGACGTGGAGCACGGCGTCCCGTTCGGCGGCCCAGGCCGCGACGGTGGCGAGCGCGTCGGCGGGCACGGCGCGCACCGAGTGGACGGCGGCGCCGACGCGGGCGGTGTCGCCGCCGCGCAGCGCGGCGGCGCGTTCGGCCCAGGCGTCGGCGGTGCCGTCGGAGAAACGGAGCTGCGACGGGTCCGGCGGCTCGCCGAAGCCGGCGGACAGGTAGCAGGTGTCCAGCAGCGTGACGCGGATCCCGGCCGCCGAGGCGGCGGCGATCAGGGCCCGGCCCATGGCGTTGGGGTCGCCGTACCGGGCGCCGCCCCGGTCGTGGTGCAGGTAGTGGAACTCCCCGACGCACGTGATGCCCGCCAGCGCCATCTCCGCGTAGACGGCGCGGGCGAGCGCGAAGTACGAGTCGGGGGTCAGCTCCTGGGAGAGCGCGTACATGGAGCTGCGCCACGTCCAGAAGGTGCCGCTGCCGATCTGGACGCTGGAGCGCAGCGCGCGGTGGAAGCAGTGGCTGTGGGCGTTGGCGAAGCCGGGCAGGGTCAGGCCGCGCAGCGCGACGGCCCCGGGCGGGGGCTGCGGGACATCGGCGCGCGTCGCGGTGATGTGCCCGGTGGGCGCGGTGGTGATCAGGACGCCGGGCTCGACGGTGTCGTTGAGCCAGGCGTGCTCGGCCCAGTAGGTCTGCGCGGTCAGGGACACCCGGACCTCCCCTCGGTGACCGGCCGGACACGGCTGCGTGCCCCCGCGAGTACCCCGGGAACGGCCCGGCGGAAACCGCCTCCGGCGCACGGGTTCGCCGGATTCTTCCCGCTTTCCGTCCCCCTTTCGTCCGCCGCCCGTGCTTGGCTGGCGGCATGGAGCTGTCCTCCCGGCGCGACGC
The DNA here is from genome assembly GCF_001493375.1 of Streptomyces specialis. Lineage (GTDB taxonomy): Bacteria > Actinomycetota > Actinomycetes > Streptomycetales > Streptomycetaceae > Streptomyces > Streptomyces specialis. The sequence goes on along the minus strand of NZ_LN929769.1, from coordinate 211,585 downwards.
GGCCGTGCGGGCCGTCGTCGCCCGCCGGCTTCTCACCGACGACCACCCGCTGGTCGCCCTGCTCGACCTGCGGGCCGTCGAGGAGGCGGCCCGCGCCCTCCACGCCGCCTTCGGCGCGGTGCTCGCGCCCGGCGGCCGGCCGGTGCTGCACGCCTTCGCCGTCAAGGCCGCGTCGCTGGTGCCCGTGCTGCGGCTGCTGAACGGGCTGGGCCTTGGCTGCGAGGTCGCCGGCCCCGGGGAGCTGGCCCTGGCCCGCGCCGCCGGGGTCGCGCCCGGCCGTATCGTGCTGGACTCCCCCGCCAAGACGCCGTCCGAGCTGCGCGAGGCCCTCGCGCTGGGCATCGCGCTCAACGCCGACAACCCGCAGGAGCTGGCCCGGCTGGACGATCTGCTCGCCACGCGGCCCGCGCCGCCGGGGCCGGTGGGACTGCGGATCAACCCGCAGCTCGGCGGCGGCAGCATCGACGCGATGAGCACCGCGACCGTCACGTCCAAGTTCGGCGTCCCGCTCCAGGACCCCGGGGCCCGCGCCTGGATCCTGGCCGCCTTCCGCGACCGGCCGTGGCTGACCCGGCTGCACTGCCACGTCGGCTCCCAGGGCATGGCGCTGGAACGGATGGCGGCGGGGGTACGGGTCACCTACGAGCTGGCCGAGGAGATCAACGCGGCGGCCGGGCGGCGGCAGGTCGACACCCTCGACATCGGCGGCGGCCTGCCGGTGAACTTCGCGTCCGACGCCGTCACCCCGTCCTTCGCCGACTACGCCCGCCTGCTGCGCGACGCGGTCCCCGGGCTGTTCGACGGCCGGTACGGGCTGGTCACCGAGTTCGGCCGGGCGCTGCTGGCCAAGGCCGGGACGATCGTGGCCCGCGTGGAGTACACCAAGTCGGCGGGCGGCCGGCCGATCGCCGTCACCCACGCGGGCGCGCAGGTCGCGGTCCGCACGGTGTTCGTCCCCGAGTCCTGGCCGCTGCGCGTCGCGGTCTACGACGCCGAGGGACGGCCCGGGACGGGCCCCCGCGTCCGGCAGGACGTCGCCGGGCCCTGCTGCTTCGCCGGGGACCTGGTGGCCCGCGACCGGCCGTTGCCGCGCCTGGCGCCGGGCGATCTGGTCGCGCTGCTGGACACCGGCGCGTACTACTTCTCCACGCCGTTCGGCTACAACGCGCTCCCCCGGCCCGGCGTCTACGGCTGCGCGGACGACGGGGCCGGCGGGAGCGCGTTCAGCACGCTGCGCCGCCCGCAGACGACGGCGGAGCTGATCGCGGAGTACGGCGGGCCGCCCGCCGGAAAGGGGGGTTACCCCTAGTGCCGCCGGGTCCCGGCCCGCCGTACGGTGTGGGTCATGATGAGTGGCCGTGACCCCGAGCTGAACCACGACTCCGACCTCGGGCGGGAGCTGGACGCCGCCCTGGAGACCCGCAAGGAACTCGGCGCGTCCTATGAGGCGGAGCTGGTCGAGTCGTTCCTCGCGAAGGTCGAGCAGCGCATCGACGCCACCGTGGACAAGCGCGTGCGCCGCCAGCTCGCCGAGCAGCAGATGGTCATCGCGCGCGGCGGCCGTCCGGCGCCGGGCAGCGGCGAGAGCCACGGGCCGGGCGCCGCGTTCGGCCTGGCCGCGCTCTCCCTCGTGCTGGCGATCCCGCTGTCCGCGATCGCCGCCGCGCAGACGGGCCTGGCGGGGATCTTCGTGTGCTGGGCCGGCATCGTGGGCGTCAACGCCTGCTACGCGGGCGGCAAGCTGTTCAACCGCGGGGCCCGCCGGGAGGACTGGGACTGAACGCGCCCGCCGCCCGCCATCGGCGGGCGGCGGCGATGCGCGGGAGGCGCGGAGGAAGAGGCTGGCGGGGACCGCCGCACCCCGGTGAAGTCACCAGGGGCGGGACGACGGCGGTCCCCGCGGGGACACGGGCCGGGTCGGGGCCTCGCGTCCGGGCGACCAGGGAGGTCCGGGAGCCGCTCCGGAGGTCCTTGGTGCCGACATCCAGAACTCTGCCGGACCGGTGTTAACGACGCGTTGCCCGGCCGTGACACTTCGGGATCTCTTGCCCGACGCCCCAACGGCGGGCCGCCTGACCTGTCACTTCCCGTCGTCTCCGCCCGCCAGGAACGCCAGCAGGTCCTGCCTGCTCACGACGCCCGTCGGCTTGCCGTCCACGAGCACCACCGCCGCGTCCGCGTCCCGCAGCACGGCCATCAGGTCGCCCACCGGCTCACCGGACCCGACCTGCGGCAGCGGCCGGCTCATGTGCTCCTCCAGCCGGTCCGCCAGGGCCGCCTTCTGCGTGAAGAGGGCGTCCAGCAGCTCGCGTTCCACGACCGAGCCGACGATCTCGGCCGCCATCACGTCCGGGTGCCCGGCGCCCGGCTTCACCACCGGCATCTGGGACACGCCGTACTCACGCAGCACCTCGATGGCCTCGCCGACCGTCTCGTCGGGGTGCATGTGCACCAGGGACGGCAGGCCGCCCTCCTTGCGCCGCAGCACGTCCGCCACCCGGGTCTGGGGCTCGCCGCCCTCCAGGAAGCCGTAGTCGGCCATCCACTCGTCGTTGAAGATCTTGCTGAGGTAGCCGCGACCGCCGTCCGGGAGCAGGACGACGACCACGTCGTCCGGGCCGAGCCGCCGCGCCCCCTTCAGGGCGGCGGCGCCCGCCATCCCGCAGGACCCGCCGACCAGCAGCCCTTCCTCGCGGGCCAGCCGCCGCGTCATCCGGAAGGACTCCTTGTCGGAGACCGCGACGATCTCGTCCGCGATGTCCCGGTCGTACGCCTCGGGCCAGAAGTCCTCGCCGACGCCCTCGACGAGGTACGGCCGCCCGGAGCCGCCGGAGTACACCGAGCCCTCGGGGTCGGCGCCGACGATCCGGACCCGCCCGCCGCCGGCCTCCTTCAGGTAGCGGCCGGTGCCGGTGATGGTGCCGCCGGTGCCGACGCCCGCGACGAAGTGCGTGACGCGGCCCCCGGTCTGCCGCCAGATCTCCGGGCCGGTGGTCTCGTAGTGGGACCTCGGGTTGTCCGGGTTGCTGTACTGGTCGGGCTTCCACGCGCCGGGCGTCTCGCGGACCAGCCGGTCGGACACGTTGTAGTACGAGTCGGGGTGCTCGGGATCGACGGCCGTGGGGCAGACCACGACCTCGGCGCCGTACGCCCGCATCACGTTGATCTTGTCGGAGGAGACCTTGTCGGGGCAGACGAAGACGCAGCGGTAGCCCTTCTGCTGGGCCACGATCGCCAGGCCGACGCCGGTGTTGCCCGAGGTCGGCTCGACGATCACGCCGCCGGGCCGCAGCGCCCCGGACCGCTCGGCCGCCTCGATCATCCGCAGCGCGATCCGGTCCTTCACCGAGCCGCCAGGGTTGAAGTACTCCACCTTGGCCAGCACGGTGGCCGCGATACCGGCCGTGACCTTGGTCAGCTTGACCAGGGGGGTGTTGCCGACAAGGTCGATCATCGACTCGTGATACTGCACCTGGGTCTCCGCATGTCAGGGGCGGGTTCCTCCACCCTCTCCCAGCAGCCTATTGCGTTGCGCGACGGCCCGCGCTGGGCACCACTTCCAGTGAGGATCGGGTCCGGCGGTGAGCCGGGGGCAAGTCGGGAGCGGGCCATGTCGAGGGCGAGAGTGGCACGGAGGATCGCGACCGCGGCGGCGTTCGGCGGTGGCGGGATCAGCCTGGTGGGCGGGGCGGCGGCCGGGCTGGTGCTCACCGAGATGCGGTACGCGCGACGCCGGCTCGGTCACGGGCCGGACGCCGAGCCGCCCGTCGCGGAGGGGCTGTACGGGACGGCGTTCGCCGGCACCCGAGGGGCGCCGTGGCGGCTGGCCATGCTGGGCGACTCGACGGCGGCCGGGCTCGGCGTGCGGCGCGCGGGGCAGACGCCGGGCGCCCTGCTGGCATCGGGGCTCGCGGCGGCCTCCGAGCGCCCGGTGGAGCTGCACAACGTGGCGCTGTCCGGCGCCGGCTCGGCCGATCTGGAGCGGCAGGTGTCGCTGCTGCTGACCGACCCGGGCCGGGCGCCGGTCCCGGACGCGTGCGTGATCATGATCGGTGCCAACGACATCACCGGGCACGTGCCCCCGGCGCGTTCGGTCAAGCACCTGTCGGACGCGGTGGCCCGGCTGCGCACGGCCGGCTGCCAGGTGATCGTCGGCACCTGCCCGGACCTCGGCTCGGTGGAGCCGGTGGGTCAGCCGCTGCGCTGGATCGCGCGCCGGCTGTGCCGGCAGCTCGCGGCGGCCCAGACGATCGCGGTGGTGGAGCTGGGCGGCCGGACGGTGTCGCTGGGCACGCTGCTGGGGCCCGAGTTCGCCGCGAACCCGCGCGAGCTGTTCGGCCCGGACCGTTACCACCCGTCCGCGCAGGGGTACGCGACGGCCGCCATGGCGATCCTGCCGACGCTGTGCGCCGCGCTCGGCGCGTGGCCGGAGGAGGAGCGGGAGGGGGTGCGCCGCCGGGAGCGGCTGCTGCCGGTGGCGGACGCGGCGGTGAAGGCGGCGGCGGAGGGCGGCACCGAGGTCAGCGCGGCGCGGGCCGCGGGCCAGCGCGCGCCCGGGGCACTGCTGCGCCGCCGGCGGCGCCGGCCGCTGCCCGGGCAGGACCAGGATCACGTTCACATGCACGTGACACACACCGCTACCAGCGGGTAATTTGCGCGCGAGAGCTCGTGCCAGCAGCAGCCGCCTGGAGGACCCCGTGCCCGAAGCAGTGATCGTCTCCGCCGCCCGTTCACCGATCGGCCGCGCCTTCAAGGGCTCGCTGAAGGATGTACGCCCCGACGACCTGACCGCCACGATCGTGCGCGCCGCGCTGGACCAGGTCCCCGGGCTCGACCCGTCCGACATCGCCGACCTGATGCTGGGCTGCGGCCTGCCGGGCGGCGAGCAGGGCCACAACCTCGGCCGCGTGGTGGCCGTCCAGCTCGGCCTGGACCAGCTCCCCGGCTGTACGATCACGCGCTACTGCTCGTCGTCGCTCCAGACGACGCGGATGGCGTTCCACGCGATCAAGGCCGGTGAGGGCGACGTCTTCATCTCGGCCGGTGTGGAGACGGTTTCGCGCCAGGTCTACGGCACCTCCGACAACATGGAGGGCACCCAGAACCCGCTCTTCGACGCCGCCCAGGCCCGCACCGAGCGGCGCTCGGAGACCGCCGGGGAGGGCTGGCACGACCCGCGCGAGGACGGCGAACTGCCCGACGTGTACATCGCGATGGGCCAGACCGCCGAGAACCTGGCGCGCCTGAAGGGCGTCACGCGGCAGGAGATGGACGAGTTCGCGGTCCGCTCGCAGAACCTGGCCGAGAAGGCCATCGCGGACGGCTTCTGGCAGCGGGAGATCACCCCGGTGACGCTGCCGGACGGCTCGGTCGTCAGCGCCGACGACGGCCCGCGCCCGGGCGTGACGCTGGAGGGCGTCTCCGGGCTCAAGCCGGTGTTCCGCCCCGACGGCCTGGTCACCGCGGCCAACGCCTGCCCGCTGAACGACGGCGCCGCCGCGCTGGTGGTCATGTCGGACACCAAGGCACGGGAGTTGGGGCTGACGCCGCTGGCGCGGATCGTGTCCACCGGGGTCTCGGGCCTGTCGCCGGAGATCATGGGCTACGGCCCGGTCGCCGCCACCCAGCAGGCCCTGGCCCGCGCCGGGATGACCATCGACGACATCGATCTGGTCGAGATCAACGAGGCGTTCGCCGCGCAGGTCATCCCCTCCTACCGTGACCTGGGCATCGACATCGACAAGCTCAACGTCAACGGCGGCGCCATCGCGGTCGGGCACCCGTTCGGCATGACGGGCGCGCGGATCACGACTACGCTCATCAACTCGTTGCGGTGGCACGACAAGCAGTTCGCCCTCGAGACGATGTGTGTCGGGGGCGGCCAGGGCATGGCCATGATCCTGGAGCGACTGAGCTGAAGGTGACGTAAGGTGCTCATGGTGCGGAAGTGGCCTACGTCACTTGGTATATACGGGCGATACCGAAGCGGCCCCGGGATGTGATCCGGGGTGGAGCTCCCCGCGAAACCGCAGCTCAGCGGGGTGCGGGGGGCGCGTTTCGGACCAAAGTCCCGTCCAGTTCATGACGTTTCGCACTGCACGCCGTGGCCGCGCCCCGGAAACCTGAGATAAGAAGTCAGGGACCGAGAGCACTGGGAGCGAGTCCGTGAGCGCCATATCCGTCATCCTGCTGGTGGCCGCAGGCACCGCCGTTGCCCTGGGCGCCGGAGCCCTGCACACCGCCCGCGGCCTGCGGGCGGAAGTCGCCGCGCTCCGCGCCGAGCTGGGCGGGCGCACGGTGCCCGCGGCCCGGCAGGTCCCGGCCGAGGAGATCCGCGGCGCCGTCGCCGCCGCCCTGGCCGACGAGCGGGAGCGGGAGCTGGCCGAGGCCCGCGCGTACTGGGCGGAGCAGGACGCCCGGGAGAACGACGGCCCGGCCGCGCTGCTGGGTGGCCGGGGCCTGGGGTACGAGGTCGCGGAGGCCGACGAGGAGTTGCTCGACGCCCTGCTGGAGCGGTATCTGCTGAGCGACTCGGGCCTGCCGGCGGCCGGCGCGGGCCGCGACGGCGGTGTGCTCATGGCGCGGCAGCCGGGCGAGGAGGCCGACAGCGGCCCGGCTCCCGCCGAGGCCGGTGCCGGGGCCGGTGCCGAGCTGTCCACCGAGAGCGCCGCCGACAGCGGCGAGTCGGCCGAGCTGGCGGCGGCCCGCCGCAGGCACCCGTCGCACCCGGGCTTCACGCTGTCCGGGGAGCCCGTGGAACGGGCCGCGGCCGACCGCACCGCGCGCGAGGAGCACCGCCGCACCACGGACCGGCTGGCGAAGCTGGCGGAGGCCAGGACGCCGCTCACCGACGTGCGGCAGGGCCCGTTGGGCACGCTGGACGTCTTCCTGTTCGCCGACGGCACCACGCTGTGTCTCTCGCCCGGCCACCCGGAGGCGGCCGAGCGGCTCGCCGCGGCGGCGCGGGCCGGGGACCGGCCGGTGCTGCTGGGCGGCTCGGGGGTGTCCGGCGCCTACGCGCTGACGTTCTCCTGCGGGCAGGACAGCGTCTACCTGCTGGCCGACCGCGTGGTGGCGTCCACGCATCTCAGCGAGTAGCGGGCGACGGGTCGAGGGGACGGCGCGGATGACCGTGGACACCGGCGAGCTGGACGAGGCCGTGGAGACGCTCGCGGACCGGCTGCGGGCGCTGCCGGAGAGCCGTCTGCGGCGCGAGGCGGGCGTGCGGGGGCTGGAGACGGCCAGGGAGCTTTCGCGGCGCGCGCAGCGCCTGGAAGGGGCGTTCGGGGCGCCGCGCGAGATGCCGGACGCGGGGGTGTGGGTCATCGCGGAGCAGGTGGCGGTCGCCGGGCACGACCTGTCGCGGGCGATCGCCGCCGCCCCGGACGAGGACGCCGCCCGGCGCGAGCTGGCGGCGGCGCTGGAGCTGCTGCGGCGGGCGTGACCGGCGCGGCTCCCCGGTGGGAGAGACGCGCGAGGGCCCCGGCGGGACGATGTCCCGCCGGGGCCCTTCTCGCGTGGCACGTGCGTCCGGCGGTCCCCTGGCGGGGCGCCGCCGGCCGCGTCAGTCGCCCTGGAGGATGGCGATCAGCCGCAGGAACTCCAGGTAGATCCACACCAGGGTGAGGGTCAGGCCGAAGGCGGCGAGCCAGGACTCGTTCTCCGGGGCGCCGTAGGCGATGCCGTCCTCGACCTGCTTGAAGTCCAGGGCGAGGAAGCAGGCGCCGAGCAGGATGCCCACGATGCCGAAGACGATGCCGAGGCCGCCGTCGCGCAGACCCAGACCGTTGCCGTCGCCGATGAGGGCGACGACCAGGTTCACCAGGGAGAGCAGGACGAAGCCGACCGCGGCGGCCAGCACGAAGCGGGTGAACCGGGCGGTGACCCGGATGATCCGCTGCTTGTACATGAACAGCACGCCGGCGAAGACGGCCATGGTGCCGATCACGGCCTGCATGGCCGCGCCGGGCGCGCCCTGGTTGATCGCGTTGCTCAGGGAGCCCAGGAAGAGGCCCTCGAACGCGGCATATCCGAGAATCAGCGCGGGCGACGGCTGGCGCTTGAAGCTCTGCACCAGCGCCAGGACCAGCGCGACGAGGGCGGCGGCGAGCGCGGCGCCGAGCGGGAGGTCGGCGATCCAGGCCGCCGCCGCCGTGAGGACGACGGTGCCCAGGGTGAGCGCGGTGCGGGAGACGACGCTGTCGATCGTCATCACACCGGCGCGCGCGGGAGCGCCGGGCGGCACGAGTCCGCCCTGCGGGCCCGCCTGCGGCTGCGCATACGGGTTACCCGGCTGCGCGTACGGGTTGGTCGGGCTGCCCGCGTACGGAGTCCCGGTCTGCGGGGCAGGTCCGGCGTTGAAGCCGGCGTAGCCACCGTCCCGACTGAACCCCCGACGCGTGAAGACCGGGTTGCTGCTCCTCATCTCACTCCTTCATGGCCGCACGGCGCGGCCTTGACCACCAGAGTAATGCGTAAGCAAAGACCGCACGGTAGTGCACTCATGAGAACGTGGGGAAGAGCCGCGCTGTTCCCGGCGGGCCCGGAGCCGGCCGGGGAAGGGCCGGGGGCGGGACGTCGTACCGCTCTGGGGTGCCCGGAGCCGGACTTGAACCGGCACGGCCCGAAGGCCAGCGAGTTTTAAGCTCGCCGTGTCTGCTTTCCACCATCCGGGCACAGATCCCAAGCCGTACCGGGCGCACAGGCGCGCCGTGTCGCTCATGAGCTTAACGGTCTGGTTCGGCCGAACACCGGTGCCCCAGGCCGACGTTGTCTGATTTTATGAGCTGCTGACGAGTCATCAGGTGGCTACTGCCCGGTCACGGGCCGCTTCATGCGGTCGCCGCAGGGCCCGCGGCGACCGAGGAATGACGCAAATCAACCCTCCGCAGCCTCACGGATACTCAGGGGTCACCTCCTCCTCAGGTAGGAGGGGCGCGGTGCGCGCGTAGCCCTGAAGAACTCCCCGGAACCCGCACGTGGAGGGATCCCCCGCGTCGGGTGGCTGGCCCAGGATGGGACCGTACCTCCCCCACCCCGGCAAAGGAGCTCACCGGTGTCCCCCTCAGCCCCCTCGACCGCATACGCCGCCAAGGCCACGGATCTGACCAAGGTGTACGGAGAGGGCGAGACCCGGGTCGTGGCACTCGACCACGTCTCGGTCGAATTCCGCCAGTCCGAGTTCACCGCGATCATGGGCCCGTCCGGCTCCGGCAAGTCCACGCTGATGCACTGCATGGCCGGCCTCGACTCCGTCTCGGGCGGCTCGGCCCGCATCGGCGACACGGAGCTGACCGGGCTGAGCGACAAGAAGCTGACGAAGCTGCGCCGGGACCGGATCGGCTTCATCTTCCAGGCGTTCAACCTGCTGCCCACGCTCAACGCCATCGAGAACATCCGGCTGCCCATGGACATAGCCGGCCGCAAGCCGGACACGGCGTGGCTGGACACCGTGATCACCACCGTGGGCCTCGCCGACCGGCTCAAGCACCGGCCCGCCCAGTTGTCCGGCGGCCAGCAGCAGCGCGTCGCCGTGGCGCGGGCGCTCGCCGGGCAGCCCGACATCATCTTCGGCGACGAGCCCACCGGCAACCTCGACTCCCGGGCCGGCGCCGAGATCCTCGGCTTCCTGCGCAACTCGGTGCGGGAGCTGGGCCAGACGGTCGTGATGGTCACCCACGACCCGGTCGCCGCGTCCTACGCCGACCGCGTCGTCTTCCTCGCCGACGGCCGCGTCGTGGACGACATGGCGGAGCCGACCGCCGAGCGCGTGCTGGAGCACATGAAGCGGTTCGACGCCGGAGGCCGCACGAGCTGACGCCCGTCCCGGCGTCCCCTCGCTCCCGACTTTCCGCCCGCCCACACCACTGTCTGGATCCCCCATGCTCAAAACCGCCCTGCGCAACGTGCTCGCGCACAAGGCCAGGCTGATGATGACGACCCTGGCCGTGCTGCTCGGCGTCGCCTTCGTGTCCGGCACCCTCGTCTTCACGTCCACCGTCTCCGAGGCCTTCCAGCGCAGTTCGGAGGAGGGCCTGACGAACGTGGACGTGGCCGTCCAGCCGGACGACGACAGCGACGCCGCCGAGGAGACCCCGGGTGACGCCGCCAACCTCCGCCAGGAGCTGCTCGACCAGGTGACGGCCCTGCCGGGCGTCGCCTCGGCCACCGGCCGCGTCTCCGGCTTCGCCGCCCTGGCCGACAAGGACGGCGACCTCGTCGGCGCCGGCTGGGACACCAGCGGCGCCAACTACTACGCCGGCACCGGGACCGGCGGCGACGCCGAGCGCTACCCGATGACCGAGGGCCGCGCCCCCGAGCGGGCCGGCGAGATCGCGCTGGACGCCACCACCGCCGACCGCGCCGACTACCAGGTGGGCGACACCGCCCGCGTCTCGGTGGACGGCCCGGTCCGCGAGGAGACCATCACCGGCATCTTCACCACCGACGACGGCACCGTCGCGGCCGGCGGCTCCCTGCTGCTGTTCGACACGGCCACCGCCCAGGAGCTGTACACCGCGCCCGGTGAGTACACCCAGATCATGCTGGAGGCCGCCGAGGGGACGACGCAGCAGGAGCTGAAGGACGCGGTCACCCCGCTGCTGCCCGCCGACGCCGAGGCCATCACCGGCCGGCAGCTCGCGACGGACCAGGCCGCCGAGATCGAGCAGGCCACCAGCGGTCTCCGCACGACGATGCTCGCCTTCGCCGGGATCTCCCTGTTCGTCGGCATCTTCATCATCGCCAACACGTTCACCATGCTCGTCGCGCAGCGCACCCGGGAGCTGGCGCTGCTGCGCGCGGTCGGCGCCACCCGGCGGCAGGTGACCCGGTCGGTGCTGATCGAGGCGCTCGCCGTGGGCGTCGTCGCGGGCGTCACCGGCTTCGCCGCGGGCATCGGCATCGCGGTCGGCCTGCGCTCCCTGATGACCTCGTTCGACATGACGATCCCGGACGGGCCGCTGATCATCTCGGCGCCGGCCGTGCTGGCGTCGCTGGTCGTCGGTGTCGTGGTGACGATGCTCGCCGCCTACCTGCCCGCCCGCCGCGCGGCGAAGATCCCGCCGGTCGCGGCCATGAGCAGCGTGCACTCCGGCCCGACCGCCCGCGGTCTGGTCGTCCGCAACACCATCGGCGCGCTCTTCTCCGCCGCCGGCGCCGTGCTCGTCGTGGCCGGCACCGGCGCGGACGACAACGGCGCGACCATGGGCCTCGGCGCCGGGCTGCTGGTCATCGGCGTCTTCGTGCTCACCCCGCTGCTGTCCCGCCCGGTGATCGCCGCGGCGAGCCCGCTGCTGCGCGTGTTCGGCGTCTCCGGCCGCCTCGCCCGGCTCAACGCCGTCCGCAACCCGCGCCGCACCGCCGCCACCGCCTCGGCGCTGATGATCGGCCTCACGCTGATCACCGGCATCACGGTGATCGCGGACTCGATGTCCAAGAGCATCGACAACATGGCCACCTCGTCGCTGCGCTCGGACTACGTGGTGTCGCTGGCGAGCTTCGGACCGCTCTCCCCCGAGGTGGAGCGCACCCTTGCCGAGCAGCCGGAGGTCACCGCGATCACCGGGCTGCGCATGTCGCCGGCGCTCGTCGCGGACGACCCCGACACCATGAACCTCGTGGGCGTCAACGGCGAGTCCATCGACGAGCTGACGTCCCTGGACTTCACCGCCGGCTCCTTCGAGAACCTCAGCGGGCAGAACGTGGTGGTGGACACCGACACCGCCGAGGACCAGGGCTGGCGGCTGGGCTCCACGTTCCCCGTCACCTACGAGGACGGCGCGACCGGCGAGCTGACCGTCTCCGGGCTCTACGAGGGCAACCTCATGATCAGCGGCATCATGCTGGACAACGGCACCCTCGCCCCGCACATGCAGCGCGTCGAGGACGTCCAGGTCATGCTGCGCACGGAGAACGGCGCGAGCGACGCGACGAAGGAGCGCCTGGAGCAGGTCCTCGGCGACAACCCGGCGGTCCTGGTGCAGGACAAGGACGACATCTCCGAGGACATCGCCTACATGTTCACGCTCCTGCTGAACCTGGTCTACGGGCTGCTGGCGATGGCGGTGATCGTGGCCGTCCTCGGCGTCATCAACACCCTGGCCATGTCGGTGTTCGAGCGCCGCCAGGAGATCGGCATGCTGCGGGCCATCGGCCTGGAGCGGCGGTCCACGAAGCGGATGGTGCGGCTGGAGGCGGTGGTCATCGCGCTCTTCGGCGGCGTGCTGGGCGTCGCGCTGGGCACGTTCTTCGGCTGGGCCGTCGGGGAGATGCTCGCCGGGTTCATCGCGGACTTCGAGCTGGTGCTGCCGTGGACCCGGATGGTGATCTTCCTGGTCCTGGCCGGTCTGGTCGGCGTCCTGGCGGCGCTGTGGCCGGCCCGCCGCGCGGCGAAGCTCAACATGCTGGAGGCCATCAAGGCGGACTGACCGGCAGGACCGGCGGAGCGGGCCGGGCGCGTCACCTTCGGGGGCGCGCCCGGCCCGTCGGCGTCAGGCGCCTTCCGTCCAGACCCGGGGGCGCAGCGGCAGCGGGCTGTCGCCCGCCTCGGTGGGACGGGTGGCGAGGACCTGGTTCACCCCGATGCGGCCGTGCTCGAACGCCAGGGCCGAGGCCGCCATGTACAGGCGCCAGATCCGGGCCCGGCCCGGGCTCGTGAGCCGGACCGCCTCCGGCCAGTCGGCCTCCAGGTTCCGCACCCAGCGGCGCAGCGTCAGGGCGTAGTGCTCGCGCAGCGACTCGACGTCCCGCACCTCGAAGCCCGCCTCCTCCAGCAGGGACACCGTCCGGCCCAGCGGCGCCAGTTCCCCGTCCGGGAAGACGTAGGCGTCGATGAACGGGTCGATCCGGTACGCCGACTCGTCCGCCATCGGGCGGCGCGCGATCTGGTGGTTGAGCAGCCGCCCGCCGGGGCGCAGCAGGCCGAACAGCCGGTCGGCGTACTCCCGGTAGCGGACCGACCCGACGTGCTCGGCCATGCCGACCGACGACACGGCGTCGAACGGGCCGTCGGCCGTCTCGCGGTAGTCCTGGACGCGGATCTCCACCCGGTCGCCCAGGTCCTCCTTGGCCACCCGCTCGCGGGCGTAGGCGGCCTGCTCGGCGGAGAGGGTGATGCCCACGGCCCGCACCCCGTACCGCTGCGCGGCGTGCAGCACCAGCGAGCCCCAGCCGCAGCCGACGTCGAGCAGCCGGTCGCCCTCGCGCAGCCCCAGCTTGCGGCAGATCAGGTCGAGCTTGGCGGCCTGCGCGTCCTCCAGGCACGCGGTGTCGTCGTCCCACACGGCGCACGAGTAGACCATCGAGGGGCCGAGCACCAGCTCGTAGAAGTCGTTGCCGACGTCGTAGTGGTGGCTGATCGCCCGCCGGTCGCGCAGCGGCGAGTGGAGCGGCCCGCCGCGCCGGCGGATCTCCTCCCGGGGCGGCGCCGGGGGAACGGGCAACGGGCCGGTCAGCGCCAGCAGTTCCCGCAGGGCCGCCAGCCGCTCCCGGCCCGTCAGGGGCGGACGCCCGCCGTGGAACAGCGTCGCAAGACCCTCCAGCGCCCCGTACAGGTCGCCCTCGACATCGAGGTCCCCGGCGACCCAGGCGCGGGCGAGCCCCAGTTCGCCCGGTTTGAACAGCAGACGCCGCAGGGCCCGTGGATTCCGCAGCACGACGACGGGCGCGCCGGGCGGCCCGCTCTCGCTGCCGTCCCAGGCCCGCACGCGCAGCGAGAGCGGCGTACCGAGGAACTGACCGGCGAGGGCGGCGAGTCGGGGAGCGACGGCCATGGGACACACCTCCAGGAACGTCCACGAAGAGGACGGGCGCCGCGCACCACCTTGGCACCCAGGTGCTGTAGAACGTCCTCGCCCTGCCGCCGATTCCGCCACCGGGCGGGGTGAATGACCCGAACGGCGAGAAGGGGCGGACCGGCCTTCGCCGTCCGCCCCTTCCGGAACTCCCGATACCGATCCCGGCCGTCAGACCGCCGGGCTAGCCCGCCCGGGCCGCCGGCTCGTCCTGCCGCCGCGCGGCCTCGGCCGCCCGGGTCACGGGCGCCGCCGCCTCGTAGAACTCGTCACGCGGGTGCTCCATCGCGCCGAGCGACACCACCTCGCGCTTGAGGAACAGGCCCAGGGCCCAGTCGGCGAAGACGCGGATCTTCCGGTTCCACGTCGGTACCGCCATGCCGTGGTAGCCGCGGTGCAGGTACCAGCCGAGCCGGCCGCGGAAGCGGAGGGTCAGCTTGCCGAGCTTGATGAGGGCCACGCCCTTGCGGAGGCCGAGACCGGCCACCGCGCCCATGCTGGCGTGCTTGTACTCGTGCTGCGGGAAGCCGCGCATCCCGGAGATCACGTTGTCGCCGAGCACCTTGGCCTGGCGCAGCGCGTGCTGCGCGTTGGGCGGGCACCAGGCGTTCGGCTGGCCCGCCGCGCGGGCGGCGAGGTCGGGGACCTGCGCGTTGTCGCCGGCCGACCAGATGTAGTCGGTGCCCTTGACCTGGAGCGTGGGCTCGGTGTCCACGTGGCCGCGCGGACCGAGCGGCAGGCCGTAACGGGCCAGCGCCGGGTTGGGCTTGACGCCCGCGGTCCACACGATGGTGTTCGAGTCGGCCTCGACGCCGTTGCTCAGCACCACGTGACCGTCCACGCAGGACGTCAGCGAGGTCCCGAGGTGGATCTCGATGCCGCGCTTCTTCAGGTGCTCCAGGCCCCACTCGCCGAGCTTGGGGCCGACCTCGGGGAGGATCTTGTCCGCGACGTCGACCAGGAGGAACCGCATGTCCTCGCGCTTGACGTTCGGGTAGTACTTGGCCGCGTCGCGGGCCAGGTCCTCGATCTCGCCGATGGTCTCGGCGCCGGCGAAGCCGCCGCCCACGAAGACGAACGTGAGCGCCTTGCGGCGGATGTCCTCGTCGGTGGTGGAGTCGGCCTTGTCGAACTGCTCCAGCACGTGGTTGCGCAGCCCGATCGCCTCCTCGACACCCTTCATGCCGATGCCCTGCTCGGCCAGGCCCGGCACGGGGAAGGTGCGGGACACCGCGCCGAGGGCCACCACCAGGTAGTCGAAGGGCACCTCGTACGGCCTGCCGACGAGCGGCGAGACGGAGGCGACCCTGCGGTCCTGGTCGATGGACGTGACCCGGCCGGTGAGGACCTCGGCGCCGGGCAGCACACGGCGCAGCGGGACCACCACATGGCGGGGGGAGATGCTTCCGGCCGCCGCCTCCGGGAGGAACGGCTGGTAGGTCATGTACGAACGCGGGTCGACGACGGTGACGGTCGCCTCGCCGTAACGCATCTTCTTCAGGATGCGGCGGGCTGCGTACAAACCGACGTACCCGCCACCAACGACGAGAATGCGGGGACGCTCCGTGGTGCTCATGCCATCGAGTATCCACCCGGCTGGAGGGGGGTGCTCGTGAGGGGCTTCACAAGCAGAGTGGTGCATTCTGCTACACTGCGCCCCTTTGTTACCGGTGCGTAAGATCGTCCGCACCGCTCAGGGCGGGCCGCTGAGAGATCTGCGCAGGTCGCCGGGGTGGAACGGCCGGCGCGGGCCTCGCCCGGACGGCGGAACGCCGCCGTCCGGGCCGCGCGGAACCCGCCGGATCCGGCCATCCGGCTCCGGCCGGGGCCCGTTACCCGGCCGTTCCGGCCCCAGGTCGGGAGGGTTTCGGGGAACCCCATGTGAAAAACTTCACGAACTTCCTCGCGGGCGTTCGTTCAGGGGGTCACGACGCTCCACAAAATGCCGTCCAGGATGTCGTGTTCGCTGACCACGACCTCCGTCGCGCCGGTCCGTTCCAGCACCTTCAGCAGCACCAGCGCGCCCGCGCCGATCACGTCCACCCGGCCCGGGTGCATCACCGGGATCGCGGCCCGCTCGGCGTGCGTGGCGGCCAGCAGCCGCCCGGTGATCTCCCGGACCCGGTCGGCCGTCAGGCGGGAGTGGTGGATCGCGGCCGAGTCGTAGGCGGGCAGGTCGAGGGCGATGGCGGCGAGCGTCGTCACCGACCCGGCCAGCCCGACGAGGGTGTGGGTGGCGTCCAGCGGGACCCGTTCCGCCGCCAGGGCCAGCGCGGCGTCGATGTCGGCGCTCATCGCGGCGATCAGCTCCGGCGTCGGCGGGTCGGCGATCCGCCCGTCGCGCAGCAGGTGCCGCTCGGTCAGGCGGACACAGCCGATGTCCACACTGCGGGCGGCGCGCACCGCGTCGTCGCCGAGCACGAACTCCGTGGAGCCGCCCCCGATGTCGAGCACCAGATACGGCGGCGTGATCCCCGGCCGCCCGGTCAGCTCCCGGGTGGCGCCGGTGAACGAGAGCGCCGCCTCCTCGTCGCCGCTGATCACCTCGGGCGTGATGCCCAGGATGTCCCGCACCCCGCGCGTGAAGTCGTCGCGGTTCTCCGCGTCCCGCGAGGCGGAGGTGGCGACGAACCGGGTCCGCTCCGGCGTGACGCCGTGCTCCGCCATCGCCGCCGCGTACTGCCGGCAGGCGGCGAACGTGCGCTCCAGCGCCTCCGGGGCGAGCCGGCCGGTGCGGTCCACGCCCTGGCCGAGGCGGACGATCTCCATCCGCCGGTCGAGATCCGTCAGCCGCCCGGTCGCCGGATCGGCGTCGGCGATCAGCAGGCGGATGGAGTTGGTGCCGCAGTCGATCGCGGCGGCTGCCGTCATGTCGCGTCGTCTCCTTCACCGGACTTCCCGGACCCGTCCTGGCTCACCGGTACGCACGGGCCCTTGCGCCACCACTCGGGCAGCATGGCCAGCGCCTCGTCGCCCAGCGGGTTGACGCCCGGGCCCGCGGCCAGGGAGTGCGCGACCAGCACGTGCAGGCACTTGACTCGGTCGGGCATCCCGCCCGCGCTGGGGAACCCGGGCAGCACGCCGATGGCGTCCCGGCGCGCGAGGTAGTCCTCGTGCGCGGCCCGGTACGCGGCGGCCAGCTCCGGGTCCTCGGCGAGCCGGGCGGTCATGTCCTTCATCACGCCCCCGGCCTCCAGGGTGCCGATGGCGGAGGCGGCGCGCGGACAGGTCAGGTAGTAGGTGGTGGGGAACGGCGTGCCGTCGGGCAGACGGGGGGACGTCTCCACCACGTCCGGGTTGCCGCAGGGGCAGCGGTGCGCGACCGCGCGCAGACCGCGCGGTGTCCGGCCGAGCTGCTCCTCGACCGCGGCGGTGTCCGTCGGGGTTGGGGTTTCCACAGGTGGCTTTCTGTCGGGGACCGGGGACGGCGGTCAGCTCGGCCGGTCGGCCTCGTCGACGCCCTCCCACAGATTGTCGTACCAGGGGCGCGGAACGGGAGCGCCACGGGTGCGGAGGCGCTCGTCGTCCTCCCCGGCACCGTCGTCCCCGCCGTCGCCGTCACCGGCCTGCGGCAGGATGAAGCCGATCTCGCCGGGCCGCACGAACTGAAGCCGCTCCCGCGCCTGTTGCTCGACATACGCCGGGTCCTGCCAGCGGGCCTTGGCGTCCCGCAGATCCTCCACCCGCTGCCGCTCCTCCTCCGCCTGCCGCCGCAGATCGTCGATCTCGGCGCGCTGCTGGATGTACTGCCGCAGCGGGTAGGCGAGGGCGACGATCAGCGAGCAGACGACGAGCGCGAGGATCGCGGCCCGGCCGGTGAGGCGGCTGCGGCGCGGCGGGCGCCGCAGGCGGCGGCTCTGCGCCCGGTAGACCCGGGCGGCGGCCTGCTCGCCCAGCGCCCTGAGCCTGGTGGCGGTGGAGAAACGATCCCGCTCCGCGGCCACGTCGCCTCCCTGTCACCCCTGTTCACCGTCACGCGTGTCCCCGCCACCGTACGGGACGGATGGCGGGGACGGGCGAACCTGGCTGGATGTGCGCCGCGCGTCAGCCGCGGAAGCGCGGGAACGCGCTGCGCCCGGCGTAGACGGCCGCGTCGTCGAGGATCTCCTCGATGCGCATGAGCTGGTTGTACTTGGCGACCCGCTCGGACCGGGCGGGGGCGCCGGTCTTGATCTGGCCGCAGTTGGTGGCGACGGCCAGGTCGGCGATGGTGACGTCCTCGGTCTCGCCGGACCGGTGCGACATCATGCACTTGAAGCCGTTGCGCTGGGCCAGCTCCACGGCGTCGAGGGTCTCGGTCAGCGAGCCGATCTGGTTGACCTTCACCAGCAGCGCGTTGGCCGCGCCCGCGTCGATGCCGCGCTGGAGCCGCTCGGGGTTGGTGACGAACAGGTCGTCGCCGACGATCTGGAGCCGGCCGCCCAGCTCGGTCGTCAGGGCCTGCCAGCCCTCCCAGTCGTCCTCGCTCAGCGGGTCCTCGATGGACACCAGCGGGTAGGCGTCGACCAGTTCCGCGTAGTACGCCGTCTGCTCGGCGGCGGTGCGGGACTTGCCCTCGAAGGTGTAGGCGCCGTCCGAGTAGAACTCGGTGGCGGCCACGTCCAGGGCCAGGGCGATGTCCTGGCCCGGGGTGTACCCGGCCTTCTGGATGGCCTCGACGATCAGGTCGAGCGCCTCGCGGTTGGAACCGAGGCTCGGCGCGAAGCCGCCCTCGTCGCCCAGGCCGGTGCCGAGATCGCGCTCCTTCAGCACCTTCTTGAGCGTGTGGTAGGTCTCGGCGCCCCAGCGGACGGCCTCGGAGAAGGACTCCGCGCCGATCGGGGCGATCATGAACTCCTGGATGTCCACGTTGGAGTCGGCGTGCGCGCCGCCGTTCAGGATGTTCATCATCGGCACCGGCAGCAGGTGCGCGTTCGGGCCGCCGAGGTAGCGGAAGAGGGGCAGGTCGCGGGACTCGGAGGCGGCGTGCGCCACGGCGAGGGAGACGCCGAGGATGGCGTTGGCGCCGAGCGAGGACTTGTCCGCGGTGGCGTCCAGGTCGAACATCGCCTGGTCGATCAGCCGCTGCTCGGTGGCGTCGTAGCCCACCAGCTCGGGGCCGATCTGCTCGATGACGGCGAGGACGGCTTTCTCCACGCCCTTGCCCAGGTAGCGGCTCTGATCCCCGTCGCGCAGCTCCAGCGCCTCGAAGGCCCCGGTGGAGGCGCCGGAGGGCACCGCGGCACGGCCGGTGCTGCCGTCGTCGAGGCCAACCTCCACCTCGACCGTGGGGTTGCCTCGCGAGTCAAGGATCTCGCGGGCTACGACGACGTCGATAGACGGCACGAGGTTCTCCTTCGGTCCGAGTGGATGACGTGAGTGGCTTCTTCAGCCCTCTGAGCGTAGCCGCCCCGGGGGACCGCGCTGCTCGCCAGCTCGCCCTTAGCGCCGGACACCCCACTGAAAGACCAGCTCAGAGGGGGTGCCATCTTTTTGTTTAACGGGAGAAGAAAACCCGGTGCGGGGACATCGCCCCGCACCGGGTCCGCGTTCACCGGCATGGGCCGGAGCGTGTCAGACGCTCAGCTCCTGGCCCGGGTGGATCAGGTCCGGGTTGTCACCGATGACCTCGGCGTTGTCGGACCAGAGCTGCTGCCAGGAGGTGTCGTGGTCCTGCGCGATCTCCGACAGGGTGTCGCCGCGCTGGACGGTGTACGTGCCGCCGTTGCTGTGGTCGGCGGGCACCTCCTCCTCGCGCGCCGGGGCGGCCTGGACCTCCGGCTGCGGCTCGGCCGCGGGCTCCGGGGCGGGCGCGGGGGCCGGGGCGGGGGGGGGGGGGGGGGCGGGGCCGCCGGCGGGCAGGCCGGGCCCCGCGCCCGCCCCCCGGCCCCTTTACACCTCTCCGAGCCCCCGAGACCGGCAGAACTCTCGTATGCCGTCCTTCTCCCGGGCCCGCCCGCCGCCCGGCCCGGCCCGGCCGCCCCCCCCGCCGCCGGGCCCCGCGCCCCGCGCCGCCCCTCGCCCGCCCCCGCCCGCGAGGCGGCGGCCCTCGCCGCCGCCGCCCGCTCGCTGCCCGCCCCGGCCGGCGGCGTGGGGTCCCCCGCGTGGGGGACGCGGCCCCACGAACGGCTCTCCCCCCGCGCCGACACCGGCGGCGGGCGGCGGGCCGTGCTGCGCCGCCTCGCCCACCCCCGGGGCGACGACCCGGGCGCCGGACCCGTCTCCGTCGTCGTCGCCCCCATCCGCTCCGTGCTCCAGCCGCAGGTCAAGGGCCTGGGCGACCTGGAGCCGGTCAGCCTGCGCGGCGGGCAGACCGCCGACCTCGCCCGCGTCACCGCCGACCTCGCCGCCGCCGCGTACAGCCGCGTCGAACTGGTCGAGAAGCGCGGCGAGTTCGCCGTGCGCGGCGGTATCCTCGACGTCTTCCCGCCCACCGAGGAACACCCGCTGCGCGTGGAGTTCTGGGGCGACGACGTCGAGGAGATCCGCTACTTCAAGGTCGCCGACCAGCGCTCCCTCGAAGTCGCCGAGCACGGCCTGTGGGCCCCGCCCTGCCGCGAACTGCTGCTCACCGACGACGTGCGCCGCCGCGCCGCCGACCTGGCCGCGCGCCACCCCGAGCTGAACGAACTGCTCGGCAAGATCGCCGAAGGCATCCCCGTGGAGGGCATGGAGTCCCTGGCCCCCGTCCTCGTGGACGACATGGAGCTGCTGCTCGACGTGCTGCCCGCCGGCAGCATGGCCGTCGTCTGCGACCCCGAACGGGTCCGCAGCCGCGCCGCCGACCTCGTGGCGACCAGCCACGAATTCCTCCAGGCGTCGTGGGCCGCCGCCGCCATGTCCGACACCGGCGAGGCCCCCATCGACGTCGGCGCCGCCTCCCTGCGCGGCATCGCCGACATCCGCGAGCACGCCGCCGCACTCGGCCTGCCCTGGTGGTCCGTCTCCCCGTTCTCCCCCGACGAGGAGGCCGACGAGGACACCCTCCGCCTCGGCCTGCGCGCCCCCGAGACCTACCGAGGCGACACC
Organism: Streptomyces specialis; assembly: GCF_001493375.1. GTDB lineage: Bacteria > Actinomycetota > Actinomycetes > Streptomycetales > Streptomycetaceae > Streptomyces > Streptomyces specialis. Next base: position 190,784 of record NZ_LN929769.1, on the reverse strand, counting down.
GCGCGGGCCCTGGCCGACACCAAGGGCTGGCTCGCCGACGGCTGGCGCGTCGTCTACCTCACCGAGGGCCAGGGCCCCGCCGCCCGCACCACCGAGGTGCTCGCCGGGGAAGGCATCCCCGCCCGCCTCGACGGCACCCTCCCGGGCGACATCGCGCCGTCCGTCGTCCACGTCTCCTGCGGCGCGATCGAACACGGCTTCCTCGCCCCCGCCCTGAAGCTCGCCGTCCTCACCGAGACCGACCTCACCGGCCAGAAGGCCGCCGGACGCGACGGCGTACGGATGCCGGCCCGCCGCCGCAAGACCCTCGACCCGCTCTCCCTGGAGGCCGGGGACTACATCGTCCACGAACAGCACGGCGTCGGCCGCTACATCGAGATGGTGCAGCGCACCGTCCAAGGCGCCACCCGCGAATACCTCGTCGTGGAGTACGCCCCCGCCAAGCGCGGCCAGCCCGGCGACCGGCTGTTCGTGCCGACCGACCAGCTCGACCTCGTCACCAAGTACGTCGGCGGCGAGGCCCCCACCCTGCACCGGCTCGGCGGCGCGGACTGGACCAAGACCAAGGCCAGGGCCCGCAAGGCCGTCAAGGAGATCGCGGCCGACCTGATCAAGCTGTACTCCGCGCGGATGGCCGCCCCCGGCCACGCGTTCGCCCCCGACACCCCGTGGCAGCGGGAGCTGGAGGACGCGTTCCCCTACATGGAGACGCCCGACCAGCTCACCACCATCGGCGAGGTCAAGGAGGACATGGAGAAGTCGGTCCCCATGGACCGCCTGATCTGCGGCGACGTCGGCTACGGCAAGACCGAGATCGCGGTCCGCGCCGCCTTCAAGGCGGTCCAGGACGGCAAGCAGGTCGCCGTACTCGTACCGACGACCCTGCTCGTGCAGCAGCACTTCGGGACCTTCTCCGAGCGGTACGCCCAGTTCCCCGTCACCGTCCGGCCGCTGTCCCGCTTCCAGTCCGACACCGAGTCCCGCGCGGTCGTCGAGGGCCTGCGCGACGGCGCCGTGGACATCGTCATCGGCACGCACCGCCTGTTCTCCTCCGAGATCAAGTTCAAGGACCTCGGCCTGGTCATCGTGGACGAGGAGCAGCGCTTCGGCGTCGAGCACAAGGAACAGCTCAAGAAGCTGCGGGCCAACGTCGACGTCCTCACCATGTCCGCCACCCCCATCCCCCGCACCCTGGAGATGGCCGTCACCGGCATCCGCGAGATGTCCACCATCACCACCCCGCCCGAGGAACGGCACCCGGTGCTGACGTTCGTCGGGCCGTACGAGGAACGGCAGATCAGCGCCGCGATCCGCCGCGAACTGCTGCGCGAGGGACAGGTCTTCTACATCCACAACCGGGTCGAGTCCATCGACCGCGTCGCGGCCCGGCTGCGGCAACTCGTCCCGGAGGCGCGCATCGCCACCGCCCACGGGCAGATGAGCGAATCCGCGCTGGAACAGGTGGTCGTGGACTTCTGGGAGAAGAAGTCCGACGTGCTCGTCTCCACCACCATCGTGGAGTCCGGCATCGACATCCCCAACGCGAACACCCTCGTCGTGGAACGCGGCGACACCTTCGGCCTCTCCCAGTTGCACCAGCTCCGCGGCCGGGTGGGCCGAGGCCGGGAACGCGGTTACGCCTACTTCCTGTACCCGCCGGAGAAGCCGCTGACCGAGACCGCGCACGAGCGGCTGGCCACCATCGCGCAGCACACCGAGATGGGCGCCGGCATGTACGTGGCGATGAAGGACCTGGAGATCCGCGGCGCGGGCAACCTGCTGGGCGGCGAGCAGTCCGGCCACATCGCGGGCGTCGGCTTCGACCTGTACGTGCGGATGGTCGGCGAGGCCGTCGCCGACTACCGCGCGGCGCTGGAGCAGGGCGCGGGCGGCGCCGAGCCGGACGAGTCGCTGCTGGAGGTCAAGATCGAGCTGCCCGTGGACGCCCACGTGCCGCACGACTACGCGCCCGGGGAACGGCTGCGCCTCCAGGCGTACCGGTCGATCGCCGCCGCCAACACCGAGGACGACATCCGGGCCGTGCGGGAGGAACTGGCCGACCGGTACGGACCGCTGCCCGAGCCGGTGGAGAACCTGCTGCTGGTCGCCGGGCTGCGGATGCTGGCCCGCTCCTGCGGGGTCACCGACATCACGCTCCAGGGCAACAAGGTCAGGTTCTCCCCCGTGGAGCTGCGGGAGTCGCAGGAGCTGCGGCTGAACCGCGTCTACCCCGGGTCGGTGATCCGCCGCACGTCGCAGCAGATCCTCGTCCCGCGCCCGACGACGGCCCGGGTCGGCGGCAAGCCCGTGACGGGCCGCGACCTCCTGGCCTGGACCGGCGAGTTCCTGACGACGATCCCCGCGACATAACCCCGCGCCGGGGAGCCGAGGCGCCCGGCACCGGAACCCCTCACCGGTGCCGGACACCCGCCCCACCCGCTGCTCTTCTTCCCGCTCCACGCGGCACTCTCCCCCCAGCGTCCGGAAGGAAGGCCGAGGGCGCCCGGTGCGACCCGGTGGCGGGCCGACGAACAGCTTCGCCCGCGTCCGATGGGGACGCGGGCGGTAGGAGACCGGGGAGGAGGCTCCGCCGGCTGGATTCGAACCAGCACTGCAAGGCTTCAAAGGCCTGCGGGCTACCTGTTACCCCACGGCGGACGGTAAAGCAGACCCTACCGGAGCCGGTGCCCTGCCCTGGCAATACCCGTCCACCAGCCCTCGATCCTGCGGTAGAGCTCGGCGCCGTCCAGGACACGGACGACCAGGCAGCCGCGGTACCCGTCGCCCACGTTCTTGCGGACGGTCCTTGGGGTGTGACGCTTCAGCGTCGTCTTCGTGAACTGCTCCCGGCCGGCGCCGGTGATCCCCCTCCAGTAACTCTCGGCGGCGGCGACATCCGCCGTCGCGTGAATCTGCACCCGGAAGCGCAGACGGTCCGGCGCGACCCCCAGCAGTCGTAGCCAGGCGAGAAACACCGTGATCATGTCCGGATCGCTGTTGATGAACGTCACCGTCTCCCGCACGGCGTGCGGCTTGCTCTTCGACCCCTCCGACCAGTACAGCCCCACGCCGACGAGGAACAGCTCGCGGTCCGTGAGCCGGCCGACTTCCGACTCGGCGCACAGCGAGGTGGCGCGTCGCAGTAAAGTCCGCACGCGCCGGTACGGCTGCCAACGAGCCTCGTTCATCCGGCGCATCCGGTCCGGTGACGCCTCCGGCCTGGGCAAGTCCCGCACCCACAGCGACACCGAGCTCTTCGACACCCCCAGCTCGGCGACGATCTCGTCATAGGTCTTCCCTGCCTCGCGCAGGGCCCGGGCCCGGGCCCTGCGCGAGGCAGGGAAGACCTATGACGAGATCGTCGCCGAGCTGGGGGTGTCGAAGAGCTCGGTGTCGCTGTGGGTGCGGGACTTGCCCAGGCCGGAGGCGTCACCGGACCGGATGCGCCGGATGAACGAGGCTCGTTGGCAGCCGTACCGGCGCGTGCGGACTTTACTGCGACGCGCCACCTCGCTGTGCGCCGAGTCGGAAGTCGGCCGGCTCACGGACCGCGAGCTGTTCCTCGTCGGCGTGGGGCTGTACTGGTCGGAGGGGTCGAAGAGCAAGCCGCACGCCGTGCGGGAGACGGTGACGTTCATCAACAGCGATCCGGACATGATCACGGTGTTTCTCGCCTGGCTACGACTGCTGGGGGTCGCGCCGGACCGTCTGCGCTTCCGGGTGCAGATTCACGCGACGGCGGATGTCGCCGCCGCCGAGAGTTACTGGAGGGGGATCACCGGCGCCGGCCGGGAGCAGTTCACGAAGACGACGCTGAAGCGTCACACCCCAAGGACCGTCCGCAAGAACGTGGGCGACGGGTACCGCGGCTGCCTGGTCGTCCGTGTCCTGGACGGCGCCGAGCTCTACCGCAGGATCGAGGGCTGGTGGACGGGTATTGCCAGGGCAGGGCACCGGCTCCGGTAGGGTCTGCTTTACCGTCCGCCGTGGGGTAACAGGTAGCCCGCAGGCCTTTGAAGCCTTGCAGTGCTGGTTCGAATCCAGCCGGCGGAGCCTCCTCCCCGGTCTCCTACCGCCCGCGTCCCCATCGGACGCGGGCGAAGCTGTTCGTCGGCCCGCCACCGGGTCGCACCGGGCGCCCTCGGCCTTCCTTCCGGACGCTGGGGGGAGAGTGCCGCGTGGAGCGGGAAGAAGAGCAGCGGGTGGGGCGGGTGTCCGGCACCGGTGAGGGGTTCCGGTGCCGGGCGCCTCGGCTCCCCGGCGCGGGGTTATGTCGCGGGGATCGTCGTCAGGAACTCGCCGGTCCAGGCCAGGAGGTCGCGGCCCGTCACGGGCTTGCCGCCGACCCGGGCCGTCGTCGGGCGCGGGACGAGGATCTGCTGCGACGTGCGGCGGATCACCGACCCGGGGTAGACGCGGTTCAGCCGCAGCTCCTGCGACTCCCGCAGCTCCACGGGGGAGAACCTGACCTTGTTGCCCTGGAGCGTGATGTCGGTGACCCCGCAGGAGCGGGCCAGCATCCGCAGCCCGGCGACCAGCAGCAGGTTCTCCACCGGCTCGGGCAGCGGTCCGTACCGGTCGGCCAGTTCCTCCCGCACGGCCCGGATGTCGTCCTCGGTGTTGGCGGCGGCGATCGACCGGTACGCCTGGAGGCGCAGCCGTTCCCCGGGCGCGTAGTCGTGCGGCACGTGGGCGTCCACGGGCAGCTCGATCTTGACCTCCAGCAGCGACTCGTCCGGCTCGGCGCCGCCCGCGCCCTGCTCCAGCGCCGCGCGGTAGTCGGCGACGGCCTCGCCGACCATCCGCACGTACAGGTCGAAGCCGACGCCCGCGATGTGGCCGGACTGCTCGCCGCCCAGCAGGTTGCCCGCGCCGCGGATCTCCAGGTCCTTCATCGCCACGTACATGCCGGCGCCCATCTCGGTGTGCTGCGCGATGGTGGCCAGCCGCTCGTGCGCGGTCTCGGTCAGCGGCTTCTCCGGCGGGTACAGGAAGTAGGCGTAACCGCGTTCCCGGCCTCGGCCCACCCGGCCGCGGAGCTGGTGCAACTGGGAGAGGCCGAAGGTGTCGCCGCGTTCCACGACGAGGGTGTTCGCGTTGGGGATGTCGATGCCGGACTCCACGATGGTGGTGGAGACGAGCACGTCGGACTTCTTCTCCCAGAAGTCCACGACCACCTGTTCCAGCGCGGATTCGCTCATCTGCCCGTGGGCGGTGGCGATGCGCGCCTCCGGGACGAGTTGCCGCAGCCGGGCCGCGACGCGGTCGATGGACTCGACCCGGTTGTGGATGTAGAAGACCTGTCCCTCGCGCAGCAGTTCGCGGCGGATCGCGGCGCTGATCTGCCGTTCCTCGTACGGCCCGACGAACGTCAGCACCGGGTGCCGTTCCTCGGGCGGGGTGGTGATGGTGGACATCTCGCGGATGCCGGTGACGGCCATCTCCAGGGTGCGGGGGATGGGGGTGGCGGACATGGTGAGGACGTCGACGTTGGCCCGCAGCTTCTTGAGCTGTTCCTTGTGCTCGACGCCGAAGCGCTGCTCCTCGTCCACGATGACCAGGCCGAGGTCCTTGAACTTGATCTCGGAGGAGAACAGGCGGTGCGTGCCGATGACGATGTCCACGGCGCCGTCGCGCAGGCCCTCGACGACCGCGCGGGACTCGGTGTCGGACTGGAAGCGGGACAGCGGCCGGACGGTGACGGGGAACTGGGCGTACCGCTCGGAGAAGGTCCCGAAGTGCTGCTGCACGAGCAGGGTCGTCGGTACGAGTACGGCGACCTGCTTGCCGTCCTGGACCGCCTTGAAGGCGGCGCGGACCGCGATCTCGGTCTTGCCGTAGCCGACGTCGCCGCAGATCAGGCGGTCCATGGGGACCGACTTCTCCATGTCCTCCTTGACCTCGCCGATGGTGGTGAGCTGGTCGGGCGTCTCCATGTAGGGGAACGCGTCCTCCAGCTCCCGCTGCCACGGGGTGTCGGGGGCGAACGCGTGGCCGGGGGCGGCCATCCGCGCGGAGTACAGCTTGATCAGGTCGGCCGCGATCTCCTTGACGGCCTTGCGGGCCCTGGCCTTGGTCTTGGTCCAGTCCGCGCCGCCGAGCCGGTGCAGGGTGGGGGCCTCGCCGCCGACGTACTTGGTGACGAGGTCGAGCTGGTCGGTCGGCACGAACAGCCGGTCGCCGGGCTGGCCGCGCTTGGCGGGGGCGTACTCCACGACGAGGTATTCGCGGGTGGCGCCTTGGACGGTGCGCTGCACCATCTCGATGTAGCGGCCGACGCCGTGCTGTTCGTGGACGATGTAGTCCCCGGCCTCCAGGGAGAGCGGGTCGAGGGTCTTGCGGCGGCGGGCCGGCATCCGTACGCCGTCGCGTCCGGCGGCCTTCTGGCCGGTGAGGTCGGTCTCGGTGAGGACGGCGAGCTTCAGGGCGGGGGCGAGGAAGCCGTGTTCGATCGCGCCGCAGGAGACGTGGACGACGGACGGCGCGATGTCGCCCGGGAGGGTGCCGTCGAGGCGGGCGGGGATGCCTTCCCCGGCGAGCACCTCGGTGGTGCGGGCGGCGGGGCCCTGGCCCTCGGTGAGGTAGACGACGCGCCAGCCGTCGGCGAGCCAGCCCTTGGTGTCGGCCAGGGCCCGCGCGGTGTCGCCTCGGTAGGTCTCGGGGGCGCGCAGGCCGAGGCGGAGGGTGTCCTCGTCGGCCTCCTCGTCGGGGGAGAACGGGGAGACGGACCACCAGGGCAGGCCGAGTGCGGCGGCGTGCTCGCGGATGTCGGCGATGCCGCGCAGGGAGGCGGCGCCGACGTCGATGGGGGCCTCGCCGGTGTCGGACATGGCGGCGGCGGCCCACGACGCCTGGAGGAATTCGTGGCTGGTCGCCACGAGGTCGGCGGCGCGGCTGCGGACCCGTTCGGGGTCGCAGACGACGGCCATGCTGCCGGCGGGCAGCACGTCGAGCAGCAGCTCCATGTCGTCCACGAGGACGGGGGCCAGGGACTCCATGCCCTCCACGGGGATGCCTTCGGCGATCTTGCCGAGCAGTTCGTTCAGCTCGGGGTGGCGCGCGGCCAGGTCGGCGGCGCGGCGGCGCACGTCGTCGGTGAGCAGCAGTTCGCGGCAGGGCGGGGCCCACAGGCCGTGCTCGGCGACTTCGAGGGAGCGCTGGTCGGCGACCTTGAAGTAGCGGATCTCCTCGACGTCGTCGCCCCAGAACTCCACGCGCAGCGGGTGTTCCTCGGTGGGCGGGAAGACGTCGAGGATACCGCCGCGCACGGCGAACTCGCCGCGCTTCTCGACCAGTTCGACGCGGCTGTACGCGGCGGCGGCGAGGTCGGCGGTGACGCGGGCGAGGTCGGCGGTCTGCCCGCCGCGCAGGCTGACCGGCTCCAGGTCGCCCAGGCCCTTGACCTGCGGCTGGAGCACGGAGCGGATGGGGGCGACGACGACGGAGACGGGTCCGGCGCCCGGGTCGTCGGCCCGGGGGTGGGCGAGGCGGCGCAGTACGGCCAGCCGCCTGCCGACGGTGTCGGCGCGGGGGGAGAGCCGTTCGTGCGGCAGCGTCTCCCACGCGGGGTACTCCACGACGCCGTCCGGGGGGAGCAGCGAGCGGAGGGCGGCGGCGAGGTCCTCGGCCTCGCGGCCGGTGGCGGTCACGGCGCGGCGCGGGGCGCGGGGCCCGGCGGCGGGGGGGGCGGCCGGGGAGGTCCTCGGCGTGGGGACCGGTGGCGGTCACGGCGGGGACCGGGCCGCGGGCCGCGCGGGCGAGGGCGGCGATCGCGAACGGGCGGGCGGCGGGCGGGCCGACCAGGTCGAGGTGGCGCCGCCCGCCGTCGGCTGCGGCGGCGGCGGCGACGGCCTCGGCGAGGGCCGGCTCTTCCGTTACGGCGTCGAGAAGGCCGTGCAGGCTCATGAGGTTCCGTCCGGGGGTTTCAGAGGCGTGTGCGGGATGGTGGGTGCTGGGCCGGGCGTGGTGGGCGCCGCGGCGGCGGGCAACGCGAATCGCCCGGCACGCGCGGCGGGCCGGGGGTTCCCAGGGTACGCGCCCGGGCGGTCGGCCACGCGCCGGCCGGACGGCGGCCCACGCGCCGGTCACGCCAGGTGATCGGCGAGGCCGCGGAGCAGGAGGTCGAGGCCGTTGCGGAACTCGTCGTCGGGCGACAGGTCCTTGGCCTGGCGGACGATGTCGGCCAGCAGGGGGTGTTCGCCGGCGTCGGCGGCGCCGGACGGCGGGCCGAGCCGGTCGGTCTGGAGGGCGCCCATCAGGTAGCTGACCAGGCCGCGCAGGCCGACGAGGCGCTGGCGGCCGGTGAAGCCGGCGGAGTGCAGCACGGTGAGGACGGCCTCGGCCCAGCGCCAGGCGCCGGGTGAGTCGTGCCGGTGGGTGAGGATCAGCGGCAGGGCCTCGGGGTGGGCGGCGACGGCGGCCCGGAGCCGGACGAGGAGCGCGGCGACCTGTTCCTGCCAGGGCTCGCCGGGCGGCGGGGTGATGTCGAGGGAGCCGAGGACGCGTTCGGCGACGAGGCTTTCCAGCTCGTCGCGGCCGGTGACGTACCGGTACAGCGACATGGTCGCCATGCCGAGTTCGGCGGCGACCGCGCGCATGGAGAGCGCGGTGAGGCCGTCGCGGTCGATGACGGCCAGGGCGGCGTCGGTGACCTGGGACTGGGTGAGGGACTTGGGGCGCGGCATGACCTTGACAGCGTACAAGATACGCCCATACCGTCGTTCAGCGTACGGCGCACTCCTACGAGGCAGGTGGACCCATGCCGGAAGCCACGCCCGACGCCACGCCCGCGTCCCCCGATCGGCCGCCGGTGGCGGACTCCGCGCGCGTCCCGGTGGGCACGGTGATCGAGGCCGAGGTCGAGACGCTCTCGGGCGAGCGGATCGCGATCCCGGCCGGGGGCGGGCTGCTGCACCTCCAGTTCCGCCGGTTCGCCGGGTGCCCGATCTGCAACCTGCATCTGCGGTCGGTCGTCGGGCGCCACGACGAGATCGCCGCGGCCGGGATCCGCGAGGTGGTGTTCTTCCACGCGCCGGCCGACGACCTGCGCCCGTACGTGGCGGACCTGCCGTTCGCGGTCGTGCCCGACCCGGACAAGACGTTCTACCGGCGCTTCGGCGTCGAGTCCGGGGCGCGGTCCATGGGGCCGCGCGCCTGGGGGGCCATCGCCCGCGGCTTCCTGCTGGTCGCCGGCCCGATGGCGCGGCGCAAGCGCCCGGCCCCGAAGTTCAGGCCGCACGGCGGGCAGCTCGGCCTCCCGGCGGACTTCCTCCTCGCCCCGGACGGCCGGGTGCTGGCCGCGAAGTACGGCGACCACGCGTACGACCAGTGGTCGGTGGACGAACTCCTGGCCCTGGCCGCCGCCGCCCGCTCCTGAACGCCGAACCCGGCCCGGGCCGTTGCCGCTAGGACGCCACCCGGATCGTCGGGGCGTGGTGGACGGGGAAGTTGACCGAGTTGGCGATGAAGCAGATCCGGTGCGCCTCCTCGTGCAGCGCGGTGGCCGCCTCGACCATCGACTCCTCCGCCACCGTCACCACCGGGTTGAGCACGACCTCGTGGAACGCCCCGCCGCCGCCGGGCGTTTCGCGCATGGTGCCCTGGGCCGCGTCCTCGTAGCCGGTCACCACCACGCGCTTCAGCGAGCACAGCGCCAGATACGACAGCATGTGGCACTGCGCGAGCGACGCGACGAGCAGCTCCTCGGGGTTCCACCGGTCGGGGTCCCCGACGAACGCCGGGTCCGCGCTGCCCAGGATCATCGTCGGCTTCCCCGGCACGGTCACCTCGTGATCGCGGGCGTACGCGCGGTACCCCGAGGTTCCCTCGCCGGTGTCACCGGTCCACCGGACCGTGACGTCGTAGCCGTGCTCCCTGTTCCTGCCCACCTGGCCGCTCCTTCGTTCCGCTGCGGAGACCTCCACTGTCGCAGGTTCCCCGTGCGCCTTCATGACGTGTGCATGCCCTTCAGCCGTTACCTGTCGCACCCCGGGCGGAAACGTTCCGGCGGGAGCATGTCGAACGCATGAGCACACGCGGCTCTGCTGAGCCGAATCCGCCCCCACCACAAGGGAGTTACGCGTGAACCGAGTGCGCGACGCCGTCCTGCGGCGGACTTTCTACGCGCGTCGACGGCTGGCCCTGATCGCCGCCGTCACCGGCCTCATATCCATCGCCGCCCTCTTCACCGGCCCGTCGGCCCAGGCCGCGCTGCCGACTCCGATCAGCGCCTCGACCGCCCGCAGCTACCTGGCCGCCCTCCCGGTCCGCACCGAGAACCGGACGGGCTACAACCGCGACCTGTTCCCCCACTGGATCACCCAGAGCGGCACCTGCAACACCCGCGAGGTGGTGCTCAAGCGCGACGGCACGAACGTGGTCCAGGACTCCAACTGCGCGGCGGTCAGCGGTAGTTGGTACTCCCCCTACGACGGTGCCACCTGGAGCGCGGCGTCCGACGTGGACATCGACCACCTCGTTCCCCTCGCCGAGGCGTGGGACTCCGGCGCGGGCTCGTGGACCACGTCCCAGCGCCAGGCGTTCGCCAACGACCTGACCCGGCCGCAGCTCATCGCCGTGACGGACGACGTGAACCAGGCCAAGGGCGACCAGGACCCGGCCACCTGGATGCCGTCGCGCTCCGCCTACCACTGCACCTACGCCCGCGCCTGGGTGCAGGTGAAGCACCACTACGGTCTCGCCGTCGACTCCGCCGAGAAGAGCGCGCTGACCAGCATCCTCAACGGCTGCGCCTGACCTCCCCGCACCGGGCGGCGGACGCCGGCCACGGGGGCCGGGCGGCGAAGGCCGAGGGGCCGGGCAACGCCAGAGACCGGACGCCGAGGACCCGTGCGCCGGACGACAGGCGCCGGGGGGCGAAGACCGAGGGTCCGGTAACGAGCGGAGCCGGAGACCGGGACACCGGGTACCGAGGGCCCAGGTGTCGGGAAGTACCGGGGGTCGGGATACCGGACGCCGAGGGCTCGGCCTCGCGTGCCGGATGGTGGACGCCGGGTGCCGGGCGCCCGGCGGCGAAGACCCGGGGGGCCTCATATCGGGTGGAGCCGGACACCGGGACCCGCTCGTCGCGCGCCGGGCGGCGACACCGAGCACCAGGTGTCGGGGGACCCGTAACCGGACGCCGAGAGCTGACGGTCGCGTGCCGGGAGGCGGGCCCAGGGCCGAGCGTCGCGTGCCCGACGCCGGGTGACGCCAGACGCCGAGGGCCGAGCGTCGCGTACCGGATGGTGGACGCCGGGCGCCGGGGGGCCGGTGACGCGAAGGCCGGGCGACGGGCCCGGGGACGTGCCGGACGCCGGGCGCCGGGGGTGGGTCAGTGGGGGATGTCGGCGATCAGGGCGCCGGCGCCCTGGCGTTTCAGGGCCAGGGCGGTGGCGGTGCCGAGGTCCTCGGGGGTGAGGGCGCCGGCCCATTCGTGGGCGTCCAGGACCCGTTTGCCGTCGGGGGTGAAGACCCGGCCGCGCAGGGAGAGCCGGCCGTCAGGTTCGGCCTTGGCGTAGCCGGCGATCGGGGAGTTGCAGTGGCCCTGGAGGACGTGCAGGAACATCCGCTCGGCCGTCGCCTCGCGCCAGGTGTCGTGGTGGCCCAGGGCGCTGACGGCGTCGATGGTCGCGGTGTCGTCCTCGCGGCACTGGAGGGCGAGGATGCCCGCGCCGATCGGCGGGCACATGGTCTCGGTCGGGAGGATCTGGGCGATCCGCTCCGGCTGCCCGATGCGCTGGAGGCCGGAGACGGCCAGCAGCAGCGCGTCGGCCTCGCCGGCGTCGAGCTTGGCGAGGCGGCTGTTGGCGTTGCCCCGGATGGGTACGCAGCGCAGGTGCGGGTGGGAGGCGGCGAGCTGGGCGACGCGGCGCACGGACGAGGTGCCGACGCGGCTGCCCGCCGGGAGCTGGTCGAGGGTGAGGCCGTCGGGCTGGACGAGGGCGTCGCGGATGTCGTCGCGTTCGAGGTAGGCGGCGAACACCGTGCCGGCCGGCAGCGGCCGGTCGGCGGGCACGTCCTTGAGGCAGTGCACGGCGAGGTCGGCCTCGCCGGCGAGCAGCGTGGCGTCGACCTCCTTGGTGAAGGCGCCCTTCCCGCCGAGCGCCGCGAGGTCCCCCATCCACCGGTCGCCGGAGGTGGTGACGGGCACCACCTCGGTCCTGATCCCCGGCCGCAGCGCCGCCAGTTCGGCCCGGACCCGCTCGACCTGGGCGAGCGCCATGGGGGAGGAGCGGGACACGATGCGGATCAGGTCAGCGGTGGCAGCCATGACAGTGATGCTAGTCCTCCGGATCATCGCTCAACCGTCCGCCTCACATTTTCACTTCCTTTCTGTCGCGCACATCTTCCCCAGCGCTCCTCCCCCGCCTCGCGCGCCCCGGGGGCGTCGGCCGGTGGGGTCACTCGGTGGCGATGGCGTCGAGGACGTTCATCCGGCCGGCGCGGAAGGCCGGGAGGAGGGCGGCGAGGAGGCCGACCAGGGCGGAGCCGACGAAGACCGCGACGATGGTCACCCAGGGGATCTCCAGGACGGTGAAGTTCTCGGCGGCCAGGAGCTGTTGGCCGGCCGCTCCCCAGGCCATGCCGAGGCCGAGGCCGAGGATGGCGCCGAAGAGGGCGATCACGACGGACTCCAGGCGGATCATGCGCCGCAACTGCCGCCGGGAGAGGCCGATGGCGCGCATCAGGCCGATCTCCCGGGTCCGTTCGACGACGGACAGGGCCAGGGTGTTCACCACGCCCAGGATCGCCACGATGATCGCCAGCGCCAGCAGCGCGTAGACCATGATGAGGAGCTGGCCGATCTGCCCCTGGATCAGCTCCTTGAACTCGGCCTGGTCGCGGACCTCCATCGTCGGGTACGGGTCGAGGGCCGTCTCCAGGGCGGCGCGGGCCTCGTCCTGCTGTCCGTCGGCCGCGGTGGCGAACATCATCGTCGGCAGCGGCAGCGCGTCCTCCGCGAGGCTGGCGCGGGCGGTGTCGAGCCCGGTGTACCAGGCGGTGCCCTCCAGCACGCTGTCGGTGGAGGTGATGGCCCGGACGGTGAGGGTGGCGGTGCCGGTGCCGTTGTCGAACGTGACCGCCAGGTCGTCGCCGACCTCCAGGCCGTGGCGGTCGGCGGTGTCGGCGTCGACGGAGATGCCGCCGGGTTCCAGGGCGCGGGTGATGTCGCCGGAGAGCACGGTGGAGGTGAAGTCGTCCACGTAGCCGGGTGTGGTCACGCTGAAGGTGATGTCGCCGTGCCCGCCGTCGGGGAAGTCCACCTCGGACTCGATCTGCCGTACCTCGGTGACGTGGTCGAGTTCGGCGACGGAGCGGACGGCCTCGGCCGGGTCGGGCAGGACGGGCTGGAAGTTGAGGGCGGAGATCACGAAGTCGGCGCCCAGCGAGTCGTCGATCTCCTCGGTCGCCGAGGCGACCATGGAGGTGCCGACCACGGAGAGGCCGGCCACGAGGGCCAGCCCGATCATCAGCGCGGCGGCGGTGGCGCCGGTGCGGCGGGGGTTGCGCAGCGCGTTGCGTTCGGCGAGCCGGCCGACGGGGCCGAACATCCGCAGCAGGAGCGCGCTGAGGACCCGCACGACGAGGCCGACGAGGAACGGTCCGACGACGATCAGCCCGATCAGGCTGAGGGGCACGCCGAGGACGAGGTACGGCACGCCGTCCGCGGCGCTGTCGTCGGCCGTCGCGGTGCCGGCGAGGGCGGCGAGTCCGGCGGCGGCGCAGACCGCGCCGATGACGGTCCGCGCCCGTCCGGCGCGCGTGTCGCCGGGGAGTCCGGCGTCGCGGAGCGCCGCCATGGGGCTGATCCGGGCGGCGCGCCGGGACGGGAAGTAGGCGGCGACGAGGGTGACGGCGACGCCGAGGACGATGCCGATGGCCGGGACGCTCCAGCCGATGGTCAGCTCGTCGGTGCTGAGGTTCATGCCGAGCAGGCTCATCAGGCTCATCAGGACGACGGCGAGGCCGATGCCGACGCCGAAGCCGACGACGGAGGCGGCGAGGCCGAGGAGCAGCGCCTCGATCAGGACGGAGCCGGTGATCTGGCGGCGGCCGGCGCCGATGGCCCGCATCAGGCCGATCTCGCGGGTGCGCTGGGCGACGAGCATGGAGAAGGTGTTGACGATGAGGAAGACGCCGACGAGGAGCGCCACTCCGGCGAAGCCGAGCAGCACGTACCGCACGATGCCGAGGACTTCGCCGATCTGGTCGCGGTTCTCCTCTATGTACTCGTCGGCGGTCTGGATCTTGTACGGGCCGTCGCCGAGGGCGTCGGTGACGGCGGCCTTGAGTGCCTCGTCCGTGACGGCGCCGGTGGAGTCGACGTAGACGGCGGTGATCCGGTCGGTGGCGCCGAGCAGGATCCGCTGGGCGGTGGGGAGGTCGGTGTAGACGAGGGCGGCGCCGGGGTTGGTGATCGTGAAGTCGGCGATGCCGCTGATGGTGACGGGGTGGTCGCCGAGGGCGGTGACGAGGCGGAGTCCGTCGCCGACGCCGAGGTTCTTCTTGTCGGCGGTGTCGCCGTCGATCATGATCTCGTCCGGTCCGGACGGGGGGCGGCCCTCGGCGATCTCCATGGACCGCAGTTCGATGTCGGACCAGGAGGCGACGACGGTGGGGGCGCCGCTGGTCGGGCCGATGTTCTCGTTGTCGCCGTCCACGGCGACCGCGGTGGTGGAGGAGACGGTGCCGGTCACGCGTTCCACGCCGTCGACGGCGGCGATCCGGTCGAGGACGGTGACGGGCAGGGTGTCGGGGACGCCGGTGGTGGGGCCTTCCTCGAAGGCGCTTCCCTCGTCGTCCTCCTGGGGGGCGACCATCACGTTCGACGCGGTCTCGGCGAAGAGCTGGTCGAACGTCGTGTTCATGGTGGCGGTGAAGACGAGGGTGCCGCAGACGAACGCGACGGACAGGACGACCGCCATCCCGGACAGCAGCATGCGGCCCTTGTGGGCGAGGACGTTCCGCAGGGACGTTCTCAGGACGGTCATGAGGTGCGTCCCCGGGTGTCGAAGCGGCGCATCCGGTCCAGGACGCGGTCGGCGGTGGGCTCGCGCATCTCGTCCACGACGTGGCCGTCGGCGAGGAAGACGATGCGGTCGGCGTGGGCGGCGGCGACGGGGTCGTGGGTGACCATGACGATGGTCTGGCCGAGGTCGTCCACGGAGCGGCGCAGGAAGCCGAGGACTTCGGCGCCGGCGCGGGAGTCGAGGTTGCCGGTGGGTTCGTCGGCGAAGATGATCGCGGGGCGGGCGGCGAGGGCGCGGGCCACGGCGACGCGCTGCTGCTGGCCGCCGGACAACTGGTTCGGCCGGTGCTTGAGGCGGTCGGCGAGGCCGACGGTCTCCACGACGCGGCGGAGCCAGTCGGGGTCGGGCTCGCGGCCGGCGATGTCCATCGGGAGCGTGATGTTCTCGATGGCGTCGAGGGTGGGCAGCAGGTTGAACGCCTGGAAGACGAAGCCGACGCTGTCGCGCCGGAGCCGGGTGAGCTTCTTGTCCTTCATTCCGGTGATCTCGGTGTCGCCGATCCAGACGCGTCCGGCGGTGACGGTGTCGAGTCCGGCCAGGCAGTGCATCAGGGTGGACTTGCCGGAGCCGGAGGGGCCCATGATCGCGGTGAACACCCCGCGCTCGATGTCCACGGACACGCCGTCCAGGGCCACCACCCGGGTCTCGCCGGCGCCGTACGCCTTCGCCACGCTCTCGGCCCGCGCGGCCATGGCCGGGTGACCGCCGCCGTCCCCGGTCGTGGCGTCCTCAACAGCCGTTGTCACGTCGATCTCCTCCAGTGAGTGAAGCTCTGGCCTACGCCGCCCCCAGAAGACTAGGGACGGCACCCCGCCCGCTCATCGCCCGGCAGGAGGAACCCGCCGCGCGCTCCCCTAGGGGGACACCCGCGCCCGTGCAACGGTTCGAACGCGTCCCCTCCGGACGGTAACCTGACCGCCCGTGAACTACCGGGACTTCAGGTCCCGTCGGAGGGAAGTCGAGCGATGGGAAGCGCAGTTCCCCGTGCGGTCGTGCTCGCGGACTCGGACAGCCGGTGGAAGTGGGCCGCTCACGCGGCGCGGAGGCTCGCCCCCCAGCATGCCGTCGACGCCCGTTTCCTGCTGACCCCCACCACCCCCACCGAGCGCCAGATCGCCGAGGTCGGCATCGCGCCCGACACCAGCCGCCACGTCACCTGCGCCGAACTGCTGGACGACCCGGCGCTGGCCGAGGCCGACCTGCTGGTCGTGGGGGCCATCGGCGGCACGGTCCTCGCGCTCGTCCACAGCCTGGGGATGGCGTGGGACGGCGCCGCCCGGCGGCCCGTGGTCGTCTCCGGCTACGTCGGGGTCGTCTACGAGAACCTGGTCGACGGCCTGCTGCTGCGGGTCGGCTCCGACATGGTGCTGGCCAACGGCGCCGACGACGCCAGGCGGTTCCGCGACGTCTACCGGAGCATCGGCGCCGACCCGTCGGCCGTGGTCGAGGCCGGGCTGCCGTTCCTCGGCGGACGCCGCCACGACCCGTCGGCCGTCGGCCGCGGCGACCGCCCGTTCACCGTCTGCTTCGCCGTGCAGCCGACCGTGCCCGCCTCGCGCGCCGCCCGCGCCGGGCTGCTCGACAAGCTCCAGCGGCACGCGCGCCGTTTCCCCGACCGCGAGGTGCTGCTCAAACTGCGCACGCGGGAGGGCGAGACCACCAGCCGCATCGAGCGCTTCCCGTACCAGGAGCTGTACGACGAACTGCCCGACCCGCCGCCCAACCTCACCGTCGTCCACGGCGACATGGGCCAGGTGCTGGACCGCACCGACCTGCTGGTCACCGTCAGCTCGACCGCCGCCATGGAGGCCGTGCACCGCGGCATACCGACCGCGATCCTCACCGACTACGGCATCCGCGAGGCGCACGGCAACCACTACTTCCTCGACTCCGGCCTTCTCGCCTCCTGGGCGCAGCTCGACGAGGGCCTCGTCCCCCGCGCCGACCCCGCCTGGGCCGCCCGCCAGGGCCTCGGGCAACGGGACCCGCTCGCCGCCGCCCGCACCCGGTTCACCCAGCTCCGGGGCCGTATGTCGCTGCCGCGGATGCGGCCGTACTACACCCCGGCGAACGCGTCGGACTACCTGGAGACGCTGCTGATGCGCCACGGCCTCGGCCTCAGCGGGCGCCCGCTGCCGGGCGGCGCGGCGGGCAACCCCACCGCGATGCGGAAGCTGATCCAGCGCGGCGCGGGCGGCATCTACCGCGTCGGGCGGGCCCGGGTCGCGCCCGTCATCCGCCGCCTGGCGCAAGGCCAGTGACGGCGCAGCGGTGCTGACATCGGCAGGCCCGCTGCATAAGATCGACCGACCCACCGGATTCATCCACGGGAGTGCCTCAGTGAAGCGCCGCAGCTCCGCACTGTCCGTCTCCGCCGCAGCCCTGCTCGCCGCCGCGGCCCCTCTGCTGACCGGGTGCTCCACCGACGCCCACCCGGGCGCGGCGGCCGTGGTGGGCGGTGAGCGGATCTCCCTGGCCACGGTCCAGTCCCAGGTCGAGACCGTTCGCGACGCGCAGCGCGACCGGCCGGAGGCGGACCAGCTCATCGCCGCCACCAGCGGCCTGACCCGTGAGCGCGTCGAGTTCCTGGTGTACCTGGAGGTGCTGGAGCGCACCGCGGCCGACGCCGGGGTGAAGGTCTCCCGGCGCGACGTGCAGGAGGCCCGCGACCAGGCCGAGGAGAGCCTGGGCGGCGCCGACGCGCTGGCGCGGGCCGCGCTGACGCCGGCCAGCGGCGCGACACCGCTGGCCGGGGACGAGCAGATCGACCAGATGCTCCGCAGCCAGTTGCTGTTCCAGGGCCTGGCGGCGGAGCTGGGCGTCACGCCCGACGCGTCGGGCGTGCAGCGGATCGCCGACGAGCTGGCGCGCACCGCCGACGAGATCGGCGTCGAGATCAACCCGCGGTTCGGCGAGTGGGACGCGCGGCAGGTCATGCTGACCGACGCCGCCGAGCCGTGGCTGCGGGAGGCCACCGGCGAGCAGGCCCCCGTTACGCTCGACGGGTGACCACCACACCGTCTGCCCCGTCCGGCCGGATCGTTCTGCTGACCACCACCCACCGGGTGGCGCCCGGCCTGCTGTCCTGGCCCGCGTGGCAGGCGCTGCGCGGCGCCGATCTGGTGCTGTGCCGGGACGCGGCGCACCCGCAGACGCCGTACCTGAAGGAGGCGGGCGTCGCCGTCGAGACCGCCGCCGTGCTCGGCGCGGACCGGGTCGTCGGGGCCTGCGCGGGCGGGCGGGTGGTCGTGATCCTCGCCTCCGCCGAGGGCGAGCCGCGCCTGACGGACGAGCTGGCGGCCCTGGCCGGGTCCGGCCGGGCCACGTCGCTGCCCGAGCTGGAGCTGCTGCCCGGCTCGTACGACCTGCCGGGGGCCAGGCTGCTGGATCTGGTGCAGGTGATGGACCGCATCCGCGCCGCGTGCCCGTGGGCCTCGACGCGGACCAGCGCGGACCTCGCGCCCTACGGGATCGAGGAGATGTACGAGCTGATCGAGGCCATCGAGGCGGGCGACCGGACCGAGCTGCGCGAGGAGCTGGGCGACGTGCTGCTCCAGGTCGTGTTCCACGCCGCCATCGCGGCGGACGACCCGGAGGAGCCGTTCGACATCGACGACGTGGCGGGCGGCATCGTCGCGAAGCTGATCCACCGCCACCCGCATGTCTTCGGCGACGAACGGGCCGAGACCGCGGACGACGTGCGGGCGCTGTGGCGGCGCGCCAAGGCGGCGGAGAAGCGCCGGGAGTCGGTGACGGACGGCGTGCCGCTGGGGCAGCCGGGCCTGGCGCTGGCCGCGAAGCTGGCCGCCCGCGCCCGCGCGGCGGGCCTCGACGTGCCGCTCCCGGCCGCGCCGGAGGGCGACGACATCGGCTACCGCCTGCTGGCCCTGGCCGCCGAGGCGGAAGCCGCGGGCACCGACCCCGAAACGGCACTCCGCGCGGCGGCCCGCACCTACCGCGACGCGATCCGCACGGCCGAGACCCTCCACTGAGCCACCCCGGAACGCCCCTCCGCCGTCACCAGCCCGCCGACCGCACCGGACGCGACCCCGGGCACCACATCGGAACGCCCCGCCAACGGGCCGCCGCCACCAACCGGGCCCGTGTCATCGCCAGGCCGCTGAGCACGCCGACCACGCCGGACAGCGAACCCCGCCGCCGCGGCGGACGCCACAGGCTCCGGCCACGAAGCCGCGCGACGGCCCACCACCGCCAACCGGACCCGCCGGGCAGCGACACCGGCCGGTGACCGGAACGTTTCTGCCGTGGTTGCCGTCACGGCTCTTCCGCCGGCACCAGGCGATACGGTGCCGCGCCGGTCAGTACGGTCGTCAGGCCGCTGAGCACGTCCGGACCGAGGTACCAGTCGCCGGTGTGGTCCACGCCGTACAGGCGGCCCTCGCGGTCCACCGCGATCAGCGCCGTTCCGCCGGTCTCCTCGCCCAGCGGGCACAGCTCCGTGCCGAGCGCGCGGCCGAGGTCGCCGAGGGTGCGGGCCCAGTGCAGGCCGCGCAGCGGGTCGACGACGACGCCGGTCGCCGCGTACTCCTGCCCCGGGCCCTGCGGCGGCAGGGTCAGCTCGCCCAGTTCGGCCCAGGTCTCGAACGCGGCCGGGAACAGCGCGTGCGGGTGGCCCTGCGGCGAGCGGTGGCCGCTGAGCGCGTCCGCCCACTGCTCGGCGCGGGCCGCGTGGCGCCGCCCCGGGGTCCAGCCCGCCGCGGCCAGCGCCTGGTCCACGCTGCCCGCCGACCAGGGGCCGCCCGCGGCCGGCGCCTCCGGGGACGCGGCGGACGCCGCGCTGACGCTCCGCACGCCCAGCCGCGCGAGGAGCACCGCGCAGGAGCGGCAGTGCGGCGCGTACTGGCCGTGCAGCGGGTCGCCGTCCTCCCGGATGTGCCGGGTGGTGATCCCGGCGTCCGCCAGGGCGGTCCGGGCGGCGGCGATGTCGTGGGCGCCCGCCTCGGTGAGGCAGCGGGAGAGCAGGAACGCCTCGGGGCAGCGGCCGAGGTGGCGCTCGCGCTGTCCGGCGCCGAGACCCGCGAGGATCTCCGCGACGACCGGGTGGAGGTCGGGCGCGGCGGCGGCGCGGCTCGCGGTTCCGGTGAGTGCCTGGGCGCGGGCGGGCACGGACAGCGCGGCGGCCGTCGTCGGCAGAATGCCGTCGCGGCGGTGCTGGAGCACGGGCGGGACCGGGCCGTGGGTATCCGATATCACGTGCACGATCGTGCCACCGACAGATCGAACCCATAGGCTGTCCGGCGACAGCGTGATGGAACAGCAGGGGGCGTACCGCCATGACGACAGGCCGGCTCGGGCATCAGGCCGCGCCACCGAACAGGGCTTATGCCGGACAGGTCGTGCAATTCCCGGACCCGGTGCGGGCCGCCCGATTCCCGCAGGGCGTCCGCGTGGACGCGGACGGTTATCCCGTTTTCACGCCGTACGCGCGGGCCGCGGCCGAGATCGCCGATCCGCCCGAGGGTTTCGGCGTGGACGAGCTGCGGCTGACCGACTACGTCTCGGCGAACGCCGCGCTGCACGCCGCGGGCCACGAGCTGTGGGCGAACCTGCCGCCCGTCGCCACCCCGCACGGCTGGACGTGGCACCACGTGGCGCACTCGCGGCGGCTGGAGCTGGTCCCGGCGGAGGTGAAGGCGCTGCTGCGGCACCACGGTGGTCTGGCGACGGCGCATGTCGACCAGACCAAGCGCGGCACCCGACCGCTCGCCGACACCAAGCCGGCGCACTTCGCCGTGCCGCACACGGCCGCCGTCCCGGAGGACCGGCTGCGCGCCGCCGAGGACCGGCTGGGGTACCGGCTGCCGGAGGCGTACCGCTCGTTCCTGAAGGCGGCCGGTGGCTGCGCGCCGGTGGGCACCGCGCTCGACGCGGAGCTGGGGCTGCTGATCGACCAGCCGTTCTTCACGCTGCGCGAGGAGGCCGCGGTCGACGACGTGGTCTACATCAACAAGTGCCTGCGCGACCACCTGACCAAGGAGTACCTGGGGGTGGCGTTCACGCACGGCGGGATCCTCGCGGTGAAGGTCAAGGGCGACGACCTGGGCTCGGTCTGGCTGTGCCCGTACGACGACGCGCGGGACCGTGACGGTCTGGCGTTGCAGTACCGGGTCGATGAGCTGCTGCTGCCGTGCGGCGCGGACTTCGACGACTTCCTGCTGCGGCTGGCGGGGAACCCCCCGGAGCTGGAGACGGTGGCGAATCTGATGGTGGACGGCGGATTCGCGCGCGCCGTCCCGGTGGAGGGGTGAGCGCGATGGTGACGTTCGCACAGGCGCAGGAGCGCGCGGAGCGCTGGGTGAACGGCCCGGGGGCCGCGGGCGCGCGCCGGGAGGTCCGGGTGCGGGAGTTCGGCCTCGGCTTCGTGGCGTGGGCCGAGGACCCGGAGGACGGCCCGGTCGGCGGCGGCAAGCTGGTGATCGCCCGGGACAGCGGTGACACGACGCTGTGGCCGGCGCTGCCGGTCGGCGAGGTCATCCGCGCGTACGAGGAGGAGTACGGCTCCTCCCCCGCCGCGCCGCCCGCCGGGACCGGGGACCAGCGGGCGGCGCGGCGGGGGCGGGGCGGCGGGGGGGCGGGCGGGGGCGGCGGGCCTCGGCACGTCCTTGCCCGACCACGGGCTGTCCGCCGCCGTCGCCGGTGGCGGACAGCCCGTGGTCGGGCAAGGACGTGCCGCGGCCCGCGCCCGCCGCGAGCGGCGGCGGTTCGCCGTGGGCCGGCACCGACACCTCCGGCAGCGGCGCCGAGGCGGAGTCCGTGGCGCCCCCGGCGACGGTCTTCTCACCGCCCGTGGTGACGGACCGCGACGGGCCGTCGTCGGGTGCCTCGCCCGTCGGTGCCTCCGAGGCGCGGACCGCGATCATGCCGCAGGGCAGCGCCCTGCCGCCGACCGCCGTGCACGGCGCGGGACCGCCCGCCGCGCCCGCCGCTCCGGCCGCGCCCGCCGGAACGCCCGTGGGGCCGCCGCCGGTTCCGGGCGGTGCGGCCGATGTCGCCGCCGCCGACACGGCGAAGGCCGCCCCTCCGGTGCCGCCGCCCGGCGACGCCGCGGCGGGGAGTTACATCCCGACCCAGACCGTCGATCCCGAGTTCGTGAAGTCCCTGCGGGACCCGGGCCGTCCGGCCCCGCCGCCCGCGCCCGCCCCGGCGCCCGCGCCGCAGCCCGTGCCGGGCCCGCCGCCCGGCGGCCAGGGCTACGGGTACCCGCCGCCCGGGCAGCCGATGGTCGGCTCCGGCTACATGGCGGTGCTGCGCTACCGCGCCCCGGACGGCTCCGAGCAGCAGCTCATCCGCCGCTCCGCGCCCGGCATGCCGCATCCCGAGTGGCAGTTGCTGCACGAGCTGCACGGGATGAACGTGCCGCCGCAGCAGGTGCTGGAGCTGCACACCGAGCTCCAGTCGTGCGAACTGCCCGGCGGGTACTGCGCCCGCATGATCCGCGAGACGTGGCCGCAGGTGCGGATCACCCACACCGCCGCGTACGGGCGGGAGTTCGCGACCCGGCAGGCCGGGGTCAGGCACCTGGTGGAACACCAGGACGAGCTCCAGCAGTTCGCGGACGGCCCGGCCCGTTCCGCCCCGGTGCGCGTGCCGTTGCCGCAGGCGCAGCCCGCGCCCGCCGTGGGGCTCGACGTGATCGGCCAGGAGCTGGTGCACGCCTTCGGCCCGCAGGGCGTCTTCCGGTACACCCCGCAGGCCGTGTCGCGGCAGGGCGTGCCGGAGATCGTGGCGCAGACCCTGGTGTGGTCCGGAGTGCCGCTGGAGATCAACCCGTTCTTCTGGGCCCAGGCCCAACCGGGCCGCCCAGTGCCCACATTGGCCGAGCTGGCGCTGGAACGCGGCGTCCAGCCGGCGCCCGACGCGGGCTCCTATCTGGTGATGGGCACCGACTTCGGCCGCCACCTGTGCGTGCAGTACGGCACGGCGCACATCGTCGCCGTGCCGATGGAGGCCGCGCCGGGCGGGCAGCCGGTGCCGCCGCAGTTCGTCAACGCGTCCCTGCCGCAGTTCGCGCGCTGCATGGCGCTGCTGGGCCGGATGTGGCGGCTGCGGCTGGGTCTGAACCCGGAGCAGGCGGGCCGCTGGACGACGGACTTCCAGGCCCAGTTGGCGTCCCTGGACCCGGTCGCGGTGGCCGACCCGGAGAGCTGGTGGTCGGTGCTGCTCGAACAGATGTGGGACGGCCTGCTGTAGGGGCGGCGGGGCGGCAAATGCCGTCTTCCGTCGGTGAGTCGTGTCGGACTCCTCGCTTACGCCCGGTCCGCGTGGCCTGAGTCCGCCCGGAGCGGGGATCATTGGCGTATGACGGGCTTCGGCATGGCACGTGGTCGGGGCTACCGGCCCTCGCAGGTGGATCAGCGGCTCGCCGCGCTGGCCGCGGAGCGTGATCACGCGTGGCGGCGGTTGGCCCGGTTGAGCCTGCGGGTCGAGGAAATGACGCGGGAGGCCGACCGGTTGGCCGCCGCGCTGGCGGCGCTGCCGTCGCCGTCGTTCGACGTGCTCGGCGAGCGGGCGGGCGAGTTGCTCGCCGAGGTCGAGGCGGAGGCGGCCGGGCTGCGCGCCGCCGCCGAGAAGCACGCGGGCGAGCTGCTGGAGGCGGCCGAGCGGGCCGCCCGCGGGCCGCGGGACGACGCCCGGCAGGCGGCGGCCCGGCGGCGCGGCGAGGCCGACGCGGCGGCCGAGGCGGTGCTCACCGCGGCGGAGGCGTTCGCCGGTCAGGGGCTGGCCGACGCCCGGCGCCGTGCCGCGGACGTGCGCCGGGAGGCCGACGCGACGCTCGCGGAGGCGACGCGGCGCTGTGAGGCGCTGGTCGCCGACCAGACCAGGAAGCAGGCCGAGGCCGCCCGTGTCCTGCACGAGGAGCTGACGGCCCGGCAGGCGGAGACCGAGGCGCGGATGGCGGAGCTGACCGCCCGTGGCGATGCCGTGCTGGGGCGGGCCCAGCGGGGGCTGGCGGACGCTGAGGCGGAGGCGAAGGCCCGTGAGGAGGCGGCCGACGCGCGCCGCGCCGAGCTGCTCGCCGACGCGCGGGGGCGGCGGCAGCGGATCGAGCGGGAGACCGAGCGGATGCTCCAGGAGGTGGCGGAGGAGGCCGACCGGGTACGGGCCCACCTGGCGCACATCCGCTCCACGCTGGCCGCGCTGACCGGCCGCGCCCCGCGCCGGGCGTCCGGGGCCGAACCGCCCGCCGACGCGGCGGGACGCGGGTAGGGAGCGTCGGTATCCTCGGGAATCCCGTCTCCCAGGACCGATCAGGACCGACCGACCGAAGGACACGATCTTCGTGAGTTCCACGCGCCCGGCAGCCGTCATCGTTCTCGCAGCGGGTGAGGGGACCCGCATGAAGTCCGCGACCCCCAAGGTGCTCCACGAGATCTGCGGCCGTTCGCTGGTCGGCCATGTGGTGGCCGCCTGCCGCGCGCTGGAGCCGGACGAGCTGGTGGTCGTCGTGGGCCACGGCCGGGAGCGGGTCGCCGCGCATCTGGCCGACGCCGACCCCGGGGCGCGGATCGCCGTGCAGCACGAGCGGCGGGGCACCGCGCACGCCGTCAGGGCGGGGCTGGCGGAGCTGGCCGCGCACGGCGCCGACACCTCCGGCACGGTCCTGGTGACCTGCGGCGACATCCCGATGCAGCGGCCGGCGACGCTCCGGGCGCTGGCCGCCGCCCACGCCGGGCAGGGCAACGCGGTGACCGTGCTGACGATGGAGCTGCCCGACGCCACCGGGTACGGCCGGGTGCTGCGCGGCGCCGACGGCGCGGTGACCGCGATCGTGGAGCACCGGGACGCCTCGCCCGCGCAGCTCGCCGTGCGGGAGGTCAGCTCGGGCGTGTTCGCGTTCGACGGGCGGCTGCTGGCCGAGGCGCTGGAGCGCGTCGGCACCGACAACAGCCAGGGCGAGGAGTACCTGCCGGACGTGCTGGGCATCCTGCGCGACGCCGGGCACCGGGTCGGCGCCGAACGGGCCGCCGACCACGGCGAGCTGGCCGGGGTGAACAACCGCGTGCAGCTCGCCGTGGCCCGCCGGACCCTCAACGACCGCCTGCTGGAAGAGGCGATGCTCGCCGGGGTGACGATCGTGGACCCGGCCACCACGTGGCTGGACGTGACCGTGACGTACGAGCCGGACGCCGTCGTCCACCCGGGCACCCAGTTGCTGGGCACCACGCACCTGGCCGCCGGCGCCGAGGTCGGCCCGGGGTCCCGGCTGCGCGACACGTCCGTGGGCGAACGGGCCGTGGTGGTCCACACGGTCGCGGACAACGCCCGCATCGGCGCCGGGGCCAACGTCGGCCCGTACACCTATCTGCGCGGCGGAACGGTCCTGGGCACGGGCGCGAAGGCCGGGACTTTCGTGGAGATGAAGAACTCGGTGATCGGCGAGGGAACGAAGGTGCCGCACCTGTCGTATGTCGGTGACGCGACGATCGGTGACCACACGAACATCGGCGCCGCCAGCGTCTTCGTGAACTACGACGGCCAGGAGAAGCACCACACGACGATCGGCTCCCACTGCCGCACTGGATCGGACAATATGTTTGTGGCGCCGGTCACGGTCGGGGACGGGGTCTATACCGCCGCGGGTTCGGTCATCACGCAGGACGTACCGCCGGGATCACTCGCCGTAGCGCGTTCCCGCCAGCGGAACATCGAGGGGTGGGTCGCCCGCGAGCGCCCCGGATCGGCGGCGGCGCGGGCCGCCGACGCCGCCCTAGCTGCGGCGGAGCACAAGTCGGACGAGGACTGAGGGGGGCGTACCGTAGAGGTGCCCCATAGGGGTGAACGAGCGCTGTCGCGGAAGCCAAGGAGACGTACTGTGACCGGGATCAAGACGACCGGCGAGAAGAAGCTGATGCTCTTCTCCGGCCGCGCCCACCCCGAGTTGGCGAAGGAGGTCGCCGCGCAATTGGGCGTGGGGCTGGTCCCGACAAAGGCCCTCGACTTCGCCAACGGCGAGATCTATGTGCGCTTCCAGGAGTCGGTGCGCGGCGCCGACTGTTTTCTGATGCAGAGCCACACGGCGCCCATCAATAAATGGATCATGGAGCAGCTCATCATGCTGGACGCCCTGAAGCGGGCTTCGGCGCGGAGCATCTCCGTGATCATTCCCTTCTACGGTTATGCCCGGCAGGACAAGAAGCACCGCGGCCGGGAGCCGATTTCGGCCCGGCTGATGGCGGATCTGCTGAAGACCGCGGGCGCGGACCGGATCATCACGATGGATCTCCACGCGGACCAGGTGCAGGGGTATTTCGACGGCCCGGTGGACCACCTGTTCGCGCTGCCGGTGCTGACGAACTACATCGCCGGCCGGGTGGACCGGCAGAAGCTGACCGTGGTCTCGCCGGACGCGGGCCGGGTGCGGGTCGCGGACCGCTGGGCGGACCGGCTGGCGGCGCCGCTGGCGATCGTGCACAAGCGGCGCGACCCGGACGTCGCGAACCAGGTGACGGTGCACGAGGTCGTCGGCGATGTGCGCGGCCGGGTCTGCGTGCTGGTGGACGACATGATCGACACGGGCGGCACGATCTGCGCGGCGGCGGACGCGCTGTTCGCCAACGGCGCGGAGGACGTGATCGTGGCGGCGACCCACGGCGTGCTGTCCGGCCCGGCGGCGGACCGCCTGAAGAACTCGCAGGTGAGCGAGTTCATCTTCACCAACTCCCTGCCGACCCCGAGCGAGGTCGCGCTGGACAAGATCACGGTCCTGTCGATGGCCCCGACGATCGCCAGGGCGGTCCGTGAGGTCTTCGAGGACGGCTCGGTGACCAGCCTCTTCGAGGGCGACGCGTAGCCGTCCACCCCCCGCGCGGTCGCGGCCCCGGCCCCTGGCGGCCGGGGCCGCACGCGTGATTCGTCCCCTCCGCCCGTGACGGGTAGACTCGCCGCGTTGCTCGGCGAGGGAGGCCCGCAAGGGTCATCCGTTATCGACGCGCTCTTCGTGGAGGGCCCGCCCTGGGCCGGGTGACCGTTGTTCCGTTCCCACGGTTGACCTACGAGGAGTGCACCATGGCCGATGTGAAGCTGACCGCGGAGACCCGCACCGAGTTCGGCAAGGGCGCCGCCCGCCGGATCCGCGCGGCGGGCCGCGTCCCCGCCGTCATCTACGGGCACGGCACCGAGCCCGTGCACATCACGCTGCCGGGCCACGAGCTGATGCTCGCCCTGAAGGCGGCGAACGTCCTGATCACCCTCGACATCGAGGGCCGCCAGGAGCTGGTGATCCCCAAGGCCGTGCAGCGCGAGGCGATCCGCAACTTCCTGGTCCACATCGACCTGCTGATCGTCAAGCGCGGCGAGAAGGTCACCGTCGAGATCCCGATCCAGACCGAGGGCGAGCTGGCCCCGGGCGGCGGTGGTCTGCTGGAGCACGTGCTCAACGCGCTGCCGGTCGAGACCGAGGCCACCCACATCCCCGAGTCGGTCACCATCTCCGTCGAGGGCCTCCAGCCCGGCGACTCGGTGCTCGCCAAGGACGTGAAGCTGCCCAAGGGCACCTCGCTCGCCATCGACGGCGAGGACGTCGTCCTCCAGGTGCTCCAGCCGCAGGCCGAGGAGCCCGCCGCCGAGACCGTCGGCGCCGAGGGCGGGGAGCAGGGCGGCGAGGAGCAGTCCGCCGCCGAGTGACCCCGGGTACCGGTGGGAGAATGTGATCGTGGACGAACCCTGGCTGATCGTGGGGCTCGGCAACCCCGGGCCGCAGTACGCCGCCAACCGGCACAACGTGGGCTTCATGGTGGCCGATCTGCTCGCCGAGCGGATGGGCGGCGCCTTCAAGGCGCACAAGTCCCGTGCCGCCGTGCTGGAGGGCCGCCTCGGCGCGCCCGGCGCGGGCGGGCCGCGCGTGGTGGTGGCCAAGCCGCTGTCGTTCATGAACCTGTCGGGCGGTCCGGTCACGGCACTGAGCACCTTCTACCGGGTCCCCGTCTCCCGTCTGGTCGTCGTCCACGACGAGCTGGACATCGGCTACGGGGTGCTGAGGCTGAAGCGGGGCGGCGGTGACAACGGGCACAACGGCCTGAAGTCCCTGACCGCCTCGCTCGGCCGCGAGTACTACCGCGTCCGCTTCGGGGTCGGCCGTCCGCCGGGGCGGATGGACGTGGCGGCGTTCGTGCTGCGGGACTTCTCGGCGGCCGAGCGCAAGGAGCTGGACTTCTTCGTCGACCGCGCGGCGGACGCCGTCGAGGCGCTGGTGACGACGGGCCTGGAGAAGGCGCAGAGCACGTACAACGGCTGAACGGCGAAGGGCCGGGCGGACACGTCACGGGGACGTGAAACGGTCCACGACCGGATCGTTACCGGTGATCTTTGGGACATTCGGCGGCCAAGGGCGCCGAGGGGGGACAAGTCGTCCTTGTCATGCCCAGCTCTCCACAGAATGCTGGCCCGGCCCCCCGATGTTCATCACTTTTCCCCGGAGTTGAAAGCCCTATGCGCAAGCTGTCCATCCTGGGCGCGGTCGCCGCCGGCGCGGTGACGCTGATCGCGGGAGCCACGCCGGCTCTCGCCACGGAGCACGAGGTCGGGCTCCACCAGGACGAGCAACTGCCCATCGTCGCGGACGAAGCCGAGTTCTCGCAGGGCGAGGACTGCCCGCCGGTGGCGGCCGACCAGGACGGCTGGCACTTCGTACTGCCCGGCAACAGCACCGACTTCGTCGAGCTGCGTGTCACCTTCGAGCCCGGCGGCGAGGTGGTCGTCACCGACTTCGGCCCGCCGTCCGACAAGCACGCCTACGTGGCGTCCGCGCCGGGCGCCGCACTGGTCGCGGCCGAGGCCACCGTGCACGGCGACACGGTCGACTTCCGGCTGTCCCACACCTGCCCGGCGACCGAGACCGGCACCGCCACGACCGGCGGCGGCGAAGCGGCGGTGACCGGCGGCGGCGAGGCAGCGGTGACCGGCGGTGGCGAAGCGGCGGTGACCGGCGGCGGCGAAGCGGCGGTGACCGGCGGCGGCGAGGAAGCGGCCACGGGCGGCGACAGCGGCGGCGAGGAGAGCGGCGCGACCGCCGAAGGCACCTCGGGCGCCGAGCCGCAGGGCGAGACCGGTGAGGAGCCCGGTGGCGACCTGGCCGAGACCGGCTCGGGCATGCCGGTGATCGCGCTGTCCGCCGGGGCGGCGGCGCTGGTCCTGGCCGGCGGCTACCTGGCGCTGCGGCGCCGGAACGCGGCCCAGGGCTGACCCCGGGCCGTACGAACGCACACCCGGCCCCGGCGCGCACCCCGCGCCGGGGCCGGTCGTCACACGCGGGCCGGGACCCCGGGGGCCGTGGTGCGGCCGATCACCATCACCAGCACGGTCGCCACCGCGCACAGCGCGCCCGCCGACGTCCAGGCCAGGTCGTAGGAGCCGGTGGTGTCCCGGATCAGCCCGGCGCCGAACGCGACGAGCGCCGCGCCCAGTTGGTGCGAGGCCAGCACCCAGCCGAAGACCACCCCGGCGTCCTCCCCGAAGTGTTCGCGGCACAGCGCGATGGTCGGCGGCACGGTGGCGACCCAGTCGAGCCCGTAGAAGACGATGAACAGCACCATCGGCGGGTGCACGGCGTCCGCCCGCAGCACCGGCAGGCACAGCAGGGACGCGCCGCGCAGCGCGTAGTACACGGCCAGCAGCCGGCGCGCGTCGTACCGGTCGGTCAGCCAGCCCGAGCAGATGGTGCCGACCACGTCGAAGATCCCGATGACCGCGAGCAGGGAGGCGGCGACCGGGACCGGCATGCCGTGGTCGTGGGCGCCGGGCACGAAGTGGGTGGCGATCAGGCCGTTGGTGGAGGCGCCGCAGATCGCGAACGAGGCGGCCAGCAGCCAGAACACCCGCGTCCTGGCCGCGGCGGCCAGCGCGGCGAGCGTCCGCCGGGCCGCGCCGGGCGGCGCGGGCGGCGGGGAGACGTACTCCTCGCCCGCGCCGTACGGGCGCAGGCCCAGGGCCTCGGGCCGGTCGCGCAGCAGCCAGATCACCAGCGGCACCACGGCCAGCGCGGCGAACGCGACGGCCAGCGCGGCGACGCGCCAGCCCGGCCCCGCCGCGAGGAGACCGACCAGCGGCAGGAAGGCCAGGTTCCCGGCCGCGCCGCCCGCCGTGAGGATGCCGGTGACCAGGCCCCGGCGGGCCACGAACCAGCGCCCCGCGATCGTCGCCGCGAAGGCCAGCGCCATGGAGCCGGCGCCCAGACCGACGAGGACGCCCCAGCAGAGCACGAGTTGCCACTGCTCGGTCATGAAGACCGTCAGCCCGCTGCCCGCCGATATCAGCAGCAGCGCGCCCAGCACGACGCGGCGGATGCCGTACCGCTCCATCAGCGCGGTGGAGAACGGCGCGGTGAAGCCGTACAGCAGCAGGTTCACCGAGACGGCGAACGAGATGCCGCCGCGCGACCAGCCGAACTCCTCGTGCAGCGGGTCGATGAGCACCCCGGGCGTGGCCCGGAAACCGGCCGCGCCGATGAGGACGAGGAACGTGACCGCCGCCACCCACCAGGCGGGGTGCACACGCGGCGCGCGCCCGGGCGCGGCGGCGTCCGGGGACGAGGACGACGGGGTCCGGGAACGGATGGTCTGCGTCACCCGACGATCCTGCGATCCGGGCCCCGCGACGGCGAGTGGCCCGATGGCCATGATGTGCAAGGATCGGGCCATGAGCGCATCGCGTGTCTTCACCCGGCCGGGCCGTCACCGGGTCGCCGTGCTGGTCCGGCACGGCCTGCTCCCGATCGAACTGGGCATAGCGCACCGCATCATGGGCCGCGCCAAGGACGCGGACGGCCGCCCGCTGTACGAGGTGGTGACCTGCTCCCCGACCCCCGGCGTGGTCCGCACGGACGCGGACGTCACGATCAACGTGGCGCACGGCCCGGAGGCGCTGGCCGAGGCGGACACCGTGATCGTCCCGGCCGCCCACGAGACGGACGAGACGTACAGCGAGGGCCGGCTGCCGCCCGCGCTGGCCCGGGCCCTGGCCCGCATCCGGCCCGGCACGCGGATCGCGTCGATCGGCACGGGCGCCTTCGTGCTGGCCGCGGCCGGGATGCTGGACGGCCGCCGGGCCACCACGCACTGGGCCTCCTGCGACCACTTCAGGAGCCTGTACCCGCAGGTCCTGCTGGACGCGGACATCCTCTACACCGAGGACGGGAACGTGCTCACCTCCGCCGGTGTCGCCTCCGGCATCGACCTGTGCCTGCACATGGTCCGCTCCGACTTCGGCGCCGCCGTGGCCAATTCGGTGGCCCGCCGCACGGTCGTCCCGCCGCACCGGGACGGCGGGCAGGCGCAGTACGTCGAACGGCCCGTCCCCGCGCCGCGCGTGCGCTCCACGGGCCGGGCCCGTTCGTACGCGCTGGACCACCTCGACCGGCCGCTGACGCTGCGGGAGCTGGCGGCGCGGGAGGCGATGAGCGTGCGGACGTTCACCCGCCGGTTCCGGGAGGAGACCGGGCTGTCGCCGCAGCGCTGGATCGTGCTGCAACGGGTCGAGCGGGCGCGGCAGTTGCTGGAGGACAGCGACCTGCCCGTCGACCGGATCGCCCGCGAGGCGGGGTTCGGCACGGCCGCGTCGATGCGGCAGCACCTCCAGGCGGCGCTGGGCGTCTCCCCCACCGGGTACCGGCGGACGTTCCGCGCGTGACCGGATCGGTGGTGTCCCGGTGCCGTCCGGCATGCGGACGGCACCGGGCCGTGGTGTCCTGATGCCGTGCCCGCTCTGAGCTACTGCCTCCACACCGCGCCCGCCTCCGGCCTGCACAAGACGTCGGTGCTGGTCACCGGCGAACGCGAGGCGCTGCTGATCGACGGTCAGCTCACCCTGGCCGAGCAGCACCGCGTGCTGGCGGCGGTGCTGGACAGCGGGAAACGGCTGACCACGGTCTTCGTCAGCGCCGCCGACCCCGACTGCTGGTTCGGCCTCCAGGCCGTCCGCCAGGCGTTCCCCGGCGTGACGGTGGTGGCCACCGCCGCGACCGTCGAACGGATCAAGGACACGGGCGAGGCGCGCCTGGCGACCTGGCGGAACCTGGGCCGCAACCTGCCCACGGAACTCGTCATCCCCGACGTGCTGACCTCCGGCGTCCTGGAGTTCGAGGGCCGGGTGTTCGAGGTGCGCGGCGGCGACCCGGAGCTGGTGTGGCGCACGCAGTACCTGTGGCAGCCCGAGGACCGCGCCCTGCTGGGCGGCGCGCTGCTGTACGCGGGCGTCCACCCGTGGACGGCCGACACCGCCACCCCGGCCGAACGGGCCGCCTGGGACCGGGCGCTGGCCGGGGCGCGGCGGCTGGCGCCCCGGCTGGTGGTGCCGGGCCACCGCACCCCGGACACGCCGACCGACGCCTCGGCGATCACGTTCACCCGGGACTACCTGGCCGCGTTCGAGACGGCGGCGGCGCGCGCCGCGAACGGGGAGGCGCTCCGGGACGCCGTGCTCGCCTTCCGCCCGGGGCTGGCCGGAACACTGGCCCTGGAGCTGGGCGCCCGAGCGGCGACCGGCGAGATCGCCTGGTCCTGAACCGGCCCCGGCCGGGCCCGGCTCAGCCGGTGTTGCGCAGGCCCGCCGCCACGCCGTTGACGGTGAGCAGCAGGGCCCGGGTCAGGAGCTGGTCGGGCTCCTCGCCGCGGGCCGCGGCCTCCCGCTGGCGGTGCAGCAGCGTCACCTGGAGGTAGGAGATCGGGTCGAGGTAGGCGTCGCGGATGCGCAGCGTGCGCCGCAGCCCGGGGTGGGCCTCCAGCAGCTCGCTCTCGCCGGTGATGCGCAGCACCTCGGCGACGGTCAGCCGGTGTTCGGCCTCGATGGTGGCGAAGACGTGCCGCAGCTCCTGCGGGACGAGCGTCTCCACGTAGTGCCGGGCGACGCGCAGGTCGGTCTTGGCGAGCGTCATCTCGACGTTGGACAGGAAGTTGCGGAAGAAGTGCCACTGCCCGAACGCCTCGGCCAGCACGTCCTCCAGCCCCGCCTCGCGGGCCGCCTTCAGGCCGGAGCCGACGCCGAACCAGCCCGGCACGATCTGCCGGGACTGCGTCCAGCCGAAGACCCACGGGATGGCGCGCAGCCCGTCGAGTCCGGCGCCGCTGTCGGGGCGGCGCGAGGGGCGGGAGCCGAGGTGCAGCTCGGCGAGCTGGTCGACGGGCGTGGAGGCGAAGAAGTACGCCGGGAGGTCCGGGTCCTCGACGAGCCGCCGGTAGGCGGTGTGGGCGACCTGCGAGACGGTGTCCATCGCCGCGTCCCAGCGGGCCAGCGCCTCCTGCGACTGGCGGGGCGCGGTGTGCAGCGCGGACGCCTGGAGGGTGGCGGCGACCGTCAGCTCCAGGTTCTCCCTGGCCAGCGACGGCACCAGGTACTTGTCGGAGATGACCTCGCCCTGCTCGGTCACCTTGATCTCGCCCTCCAGCGTGCCCCACGGCTGGGCGAGGATCGCGTCGTGGGTGGGGCCGCCGCCCCGGCCGACGGTGCCGCCGCGGCCGTGGAACAGCCGCAGCCGCACGCCGTGCCGGTGCGCGACGTCGCGCAGCCGCCGTTGCGCGCGGTGGATCTCCCACTGGGAGGTGGTGATGCCGCCGAACTTGGAGGAGTCCGAGTAGCCGAGCATGACTTCCTGCACGTCGTCCCGGAGCGACACCAGCCGGCGGTAGGACGGGTCGGACAGCATGGCGTCCAGCAGCTCGTCCGCGATCCGCAGCTCGTCCGTCGTCTCCAGCAGCGGCACGATGCCGATCCTCGCCCAGCCCGCGTACAGGTCGATCAGTCCGGCCTCGCGGGCCAGCACGGCGGCGGCGAACACGTCGTCGGCGCCCTGGCACATGGAGATGATGTACGACTCGATGACCTCCGGCCCGAACGTGTCCAGCGCGCGGCGGACCGTCGTGAAGACGCCGAGCGTCCTGGCCCCTGCGGCGTCCAGCGGCGCCGGGGTCGGGGCCAGCGGGCGGCGCGACCGCAGCTCCTTGGCCAGCAGCTTGGTGCGGTACTCGCGCGGCATGTCCGCGTACCGCCAGGACTCCTCGCCGAGCCGGTCGAAGAGCTGACCCAGCGCGTGGTGGTGGGCGTCGGCGTGCTCGCGGACGTCCATGGTGGCGAGCTGGATGCCGAACGCGCTCAGCGTCCGCATCACGCGCTCGACCCCGCCGTCCGCGATCAGCTCGCCGCGGTTCTCCCGGAGGGAGGTCTGCACCATCAGCAGCTCCGCGAGCAGCTCGCCGGTGCCGAGGTAGTCGCGGCCGGGGACGTGCGGGGTGTCGTCCTTGAGCCGCGCCTTGGTGTTGAGGAGCTTCTGCCGGATGCAGGTGACCTTCATCCGGTACGGCTCCTCGGCGTTGAGCCGCTTGTACCGGGGGGTGATCTCGGGGAGCCGCTCCAGGTCCTGCCGGAGGGAGTCCAGCAGCTCCTGGCTGGCGCCGCAGTTGCGGATCGAGCCGGACAGCGCGCCGCGCAGCTCCTCGATGTGGCGGAGCGCGCCGTTGATGCCGTGCTCGTGCTGGAGGACCAGCACGTCCCAGGTGACGTCCGGGGTGACGTTGGGGTTGCCGTCGCGGTCGCCGCCGATCCAGGTGCCGAACGTGAGGGGCCGGCCGAGGGAGGGCAGCGGCGCCCCGGCACGTTCCAGCTCGGCGGCGAGGTCCTCCAGCACGTCCCCGACGGCGCCCGCGTGCAGCTCGTCCAGGTAGTACACCGCGTTCCTGGCCTCGTCGGCGGGCTCGGGGCGGGCCACGCGCAGTTCGTCGGTCTGCCAGATGAGGTCGATGTTCTCCGCCAGGCGCACGTCGGTGCGGCGCCGGTCGCCGCCGTGCTCCGCCTCGGGGTGGTCGAGCAGCTCGGCGATCTTGCGGAGCTTGGTGAGCACGGACCGGCGGGCCGCCTCCGTCGGGTGGGCGGTGAACACCGGCCGCACCCCGAGGTTGGCGACGGTTCGCCGTAGGTGGTCCGGGTCGGCGTCCTTCAGCATGTCCGCGGTGCGGGACAGTTCGCCGCCCTCGGCGGCGCGGCGCTCACGCAGCTCGCGTCCCCGGTGCACCTGCTCGGTGACGTTGGCGAGGTGGAAGTAGGTGGAGAAGGCGCGGACCAGCTTCGCCGCGGTCGCCAGGTCGGTGCGGCGCAGGAGGTCCGCCGCGGCCTCGCCGTCGGTGCGCGTCAGCGCCCTGACCCGCTCGACCAGCGCCAGCAGCTCGGGCCCGTCCTGACGGACCAGTGTCTCGCCGAGCAGGTCGCCGAGCCGGCGGATGTCGGCCCGCAGGGCGCTGCCGCTCTCGGACGCGCCGGGCGCGTCGGGCGCGTCGGGCATGTCGGGACTGGTCACGGCGTCGGAACTGGTCACGGTTGCGGCTCCTCGTGGCGGCTTACGGAGGAAGGTCGGGCGAGAGCGGACCGCGCTGTCCGGCAGGGCCATCGTAATGACGATTCCCCCACACTCCAGCTACAAAGCGGTCGCCCGGGGTAGACGGCATTGTGCCGACGGGGCGAACTGGGATACTTACGAAACCGTAGGTTACGGTCCCGTAGGTGGCCGAAACCCACACAGAACGCCCCCCTCACCCGAGGAACCACCCATGTCGTCCACTGACCACGATCTCGCGCCGTCGCCCAGACCCGGCGGAGGGTCCTCCGGCCGGCCGCTTCCTCCCGGCACGCTGGGCGGCGAGCACCGCCGCTCCCTGGAGCAGATCGCCCTTCTGCTGTTCATCGTCGTCCCCTTCCTCGCCCTGGTCGCCGCCGTGCCGCTGGCCTGGGGCTGGGGCGTGAGCTGGCTGGACCTCGGTCTGCTGGCGGCGTTCTACTTCATCGGCTGCCACGGCATCACCGTCGGTTTCCACCGGTACTTCACGCACGGCTCGTTCAAGGCCAAGCGCCCCTTGCGGATCGCCCTCGCCATCGCCGGTTCCCTGGCGGTGGAGGGGCCCGTCATCCGCTGGGTCGCCGACCACCGCAAGCACCACAAGCACTCGGACGCCGAGGGCGACCCGCATTCGCCGTGGCGCTACGGGGAGTCCGTGCCGGCCCTGCTGAAGGGCCTGTGGTGGGCCCACATGGCGTGGATGTTCGACACCGAGCGGACCCCGCAGTACCAGTACGTGCCCGACCTGCTGAAGGACCGCGACATCGTGCGGATCTCGCGGCAGTTCGCGCTGTGGACGGTGATCTCGCTCGCCGCCCCGGCGGTGATCGGCGGTCTGGTGACCTGGTCCTGGCAGGGCGCGGTCACCGCGTTCTTCTGGGGTTCCCTGGTCCGGGTGGCGCTGCTGCACCACGTCACCTGGTCGATCAACTCGATCTGCCACGCCACCGGCAAGCAGCCGTTCAGGTCGCGGGACCGGTCGGGCAACGTGTGGTGGCTGGCGGTCCTGTCGTGCGGCGAGTCCTGGCACAACCTGCACCACGCCGACCCGACGTGCGCCCGGCACGGGGTGGACCGGGGGCAGGTGGATTCCAGTGCCCGGCTGATCCGCTGGTTCGAGAAGGCGGGCTGGGCGTGGGACGTCCGCTGGCCCAAGCGGTCGCGTCTCGACGCCCGGCGCACGGCGCCCCCGGCGGGCGGGGCGGGGAGCCGGAGGGCCGGCCGGCGGGATAACCGGGGAGAAAACCGGAAAGAAAATGCCGTTGCCGACGCGGCATGATGTGGGCGTGGCGACCCAGAGCAGCGATGACAGGGAGAAGGAGAGGCCCGCCCGCCCGGCGCGGCGGGCCCGCCGGCGGATGACCGGCACGGAACGCCGGGAGCAGTTGCTGGACATCGGGCGCACGCTCTTCGCCGAGCGCGGCTTCGAGGGCACGTCGGTGGAGGAGATCGCCGCGAAGGCGGGGGTCTCCAAACCGGTGGTGTACGAGCATTTCGGCGGCAAGGAAGGGCTGTACGCGGTCGTCGTGGACCGGGAGATGAGCCGTCTGCTGTCCATGGTGACCGGCGCGCTGACGGCGGGGCACCCGCGGGAGTTGCTGGAGCAGGCGGCGTTCGCGCTGCTCGACTACATCGAGCAGTACACGGACGGTTTCCACATCCTGGTGCGGGACTCGCCGGTGGCGCAGGCCACGGGCACGTTCGCGTCGCTCATCGGGGACATCGCCACGCAGGTCGAGGACATCCTGGGGCACGAGTTCAAAAGCCGCGGGTACGACCCCAAACTGGCGCCGATATACGCGCAGGCGCTCGTCGGGATGGTGGCCCTGACGGGCCAGTGGTGGCTGAACGTGCGGCGCCCGAAGAAGGCGGAGGTCGCGTCGCATCTGGTGAATCTGGCGTGGCACGGCCTCCAGGGCCTGGAGCACCACCCGCGGCTGATCGGCCGCCGCAGGACCTGAGCACACGACACGGCTCCCCTTCCTGGACGGAAGGTCCGGGAAGGGGAGCCGTGCGTTGCGGAGCACCGGTCAGAAGGCCGAAGAACCCGGAGTCCGCGGGCCGGTCGCCGTCGTCGGGCGCCTCAGTGCTTGCTGACGCCGTTCTCCGAGAGCAGCGAGATGTCCGACAGGAGACGCGACAGCGGGTCGTCGCCGTCGACCTGGGTGGAGGCGTCGGAGCAGATCTGGTCCGGCTCGCTGTTGAGGACGTCGGCGATCGGGATGGCGATCACGTTGACGACGTTCTGGATCTCCTGGATGGGCAGGCAGAAGTCGTTGAACGACCCGTTGACCAGGGAGATGTTCGGGCTCATGTAGCCACCGGTGGTGGTGTTGCCGTACACCTGCTTCATGCCGTTGCCGTTCACCGTGGCGGCGCTGCCCGACTCGTCGTCGCCGCCGATCGCCATGGCAGGGGCCGCGGCGATGCCCGTCGCGCCGACGACCGAGGCCGCGACCGCGACCGTGGCAAGCGTCTTCTTGATCACTAGCTTGTCCTTCCGGGTTCTGGGATGCCCTGTGTCTGGAGCGCCCTGCACAACGCGCCTGGGGGGATTCGGTTGCCGCTGTTCACCCGAATCGCCCAATGCTGTTGCTCAATCAGCCGGTAGCACCGGGTTGCCCGGTTTGGGCGCCCCCCTCGCGCCGGGTCACGGCGAAGACGCGGCGGAACGGGAAGAGGGTGCCGTGCGGGCCGGGCGGGTAGGCCGTGGCCAGGGCGGCGCGGTAGTCGGCGAGGAACGCGTCGCGGGCCTCGGGGTCGGGCTCAAGGGCGGCGAGGACGGGCCGCAGGCCGGTGCCCTTGACCCAGTCCAGGACGGCGTCCTCGCCGCGCAGGACGTGCAGGTAGGTGGTCTCCCACACGTCGGGGGCGCCGCCGAGGGCGGCCAGGGCCTCGGCGTACGCCCGGGGCGTGAGCACCATGTCCGGGTGGCGCGGGACGCCACCGAGCCGGGCGCGCCAGCGCGGGCTCTCGCACAGGTCGCGCATCAGCGCGTGGCTGGGCGCCGCGAAGTTGCCCGGGACCTGGAAGGCGAACACCCCGCCGGGCGCGAGGCCGGCGATCCACTCGGGGAAACGGTCCGCGTGGCCGGGCACCCACTGGAGGGCGGCGTTGGACACGATCAGGTCGAACGGCTCGGCCGGCCGCCAGGTGGCGAGGTCGGCGGGGAGGAAGTCCAGGCGGCCACCGCCGGGGGTGGGTCCGGCGTGGGCGGCGGCCTCGGCGAGCATCTCCGGGGAGTTGTCGTATCCGGTGACGCGGGCGTCGGGCCAGCGCGCGGTGAGGGCGAGGCTGGGGCGTCCGGGACCGCAGCCGAGGTCGGCGACGCGGGGCGCGGCGGGCGCGGGCAGGGGCGGGACGCGGGCGAGGAGGTCGAGGAGCGGGCGGGCCCGGTGGCCGGCGTGCCGCTGGTACTGCGCGGGGTCCCACCGGGGCCGCGGTGCGTGTGCCATGCGGACGAGCCTGCCGATCCATATCTCTTGATGTCAAGAGACTTGAAGCCATGATGCTTTATGTCGTGAGACTTCATATCGACAGAACAATTAGACTGGTCCCATGGAGGACGAGGTGGACCGGCTGGTGGCGGCCTGGCGGCGCGAGCGCCCCGATCTCGACGTGGAACCGCTCGAAGTGCTCAGCCGCGTCAGCAGACTGGCCCGCCACCTGGACCGGGCGAGGCGCCTGGTCTTCTCCGAACACCACCTGGAGCCGTGGGAGTTCGACGTGCTCACCGCGCTGCGCCGCGCGGGCGACCCGTATCAGCTCTCCCCCGGCCAGCTCCTGACCCAGACCCTCGTCACCTCCGGCACCATGACCAACCGGATCGACCGGCTGGCCAAGCGCGGCCTGGTCGAGCGGCTGCCCGACCCCAGCGACCGGCGCGGTGTGCTGGTGCGGCTGACCGTCTCCGGCCAGCGTCACGCGGACGAGGCCCTGGCCGACCTGCTCGTCCAGGAACGCGCCCTGCTCGGCGACCTGTCCACGGAGCAGCGCCGCGATCTGGCGGCCCTGCTCCGCGCGTTGACCGCGCCGTTCGACAACACCCCGGTGTGACGCCCGGCCCTCGCGGGCCGGGCTCCGGGGCCCGGTCAGGGCACGGCCACCGGCGGGCGGGGGACGGGCCGTTCGGGGACGGCGGGTGCGGACGGCGCGGACCAGCGCGGGTCCACCATGACCCCGGCGGCGCCCAGCGGGGCGGTCAGGGCGCGCAGGGCGGGCTCCGAGAGGATGATCCACGCCTGGGCCGGGCCGAGAGCGGCGACGAGGCGGCGTCCGCTGGTGAAGCCGACGGCCGTGCGCACGCCCAGCGGGGTGCGGCAGAGGCGGGCGACGCTGCCCGCCGGGCCGGTCCGGACGGGGACGAGGAGGAGTCCGGTGGGGAGGGGGTCGCTGGGGTACATGACACACCTGCCTGGCGCCGTGCGAGAGGCCGGACGTCCGCCGGCCCGCTGGGCACGCTAGTGCGGGGAGCCGCGCGGTGCGGGCGGCGCTGACGGCTTCCTGACGGCGAAGCGGCGTTCGTTGACGCGGTCCGTACGGCGGGGCGCGAACGGCCGCCGGTCAGCCGCCGCCCGGTCCCGTGACGACCCGGTCGGGCGTGCGCAGCCAGATGTCCTGCTGGTCCTTGGTGACGGTGATCCCGAAGTCGAACAGGCGGGGTCGCCCGCGCGCCCGCCACCAGTCCAGGGCCCAGTCGACGTCGGCCAGCAGATCGCGTGGGCCGTGCCGGTAGGAGGCGCCGGGCGTCACCCGCGCCCAGGAGACCGTGTCGCCCTCGCCGTCCAGGAAGAACCAGTCGTCGTCGCCGCCCTGCCGGCAGTGCGCGACGCCGGGCAGCAGCACGCTCAGCGCGAACTCGCCGTGCGGGTCCACGTCGGACAGATCGACGGCCCGGCCGGCGAACCGTTCGGCCGCGCGGAAGGTCGCCGACCACACCCGGCGCGGGTCGATCCGGTTCACGCGCCCGCCGCGCACCGGAAGGAACGACTCCCCGCCGTGGAACCAGCCGCGCGCGGTGCCGTCCGCGCCGACCCGCATCCATATCAGCCCGCGGCCGTGGTAGTTGGGATACCAGGGGGTGACGATCTCGCCGCCGGGCCGGACCTGTTCCAGCCACGCGGGCGGGACGCGGCGGACGGCGGCGGTGGAGACCAGCCGGTCGTAGGGGGCGCCGTCCGGCCAGCCCAACTCCCCGTCGCCCCACACCACATGGGGTCGGTATCCGGAGTCCGCCAGCACCCGGACGGCCCGGCGCACCAGTGAGGCGTCGATCTCCACGCTGGTGACCTGGCCGGTCCCGACCCGCTCGCACAGCAGCGCCGCGTGGTAGCCGCTGCCGGTGCCCACCTCCAGGACCCGTTCGCCGGGCCGGGGTTCGAGCGAGGCCAGCATGTTCAGCAGGGCGGCGGGCGGGCTGATGACGCTGGTGGGCTCCTGGCCGGACGGGTCGAGCTGGGTGACGACCCCTTCCTCGGAGTACACCAGATCGGTCCACAGATCCGGGTTCTCCGTCCACCGGACCGGTGCCCAGCCGGGTCCGGCGGGGTTGCGGCGCCACACGGTCTCGGGCGCGAAC
Organism: Streptomyces specialis; assembly: GCF_001493375.1. Classification (GTDB taxonomy): domain Bacteria; phylum Actinomycetota; class Actinomycetes; order Streptomycetales; family Streptomycetaceae; genus Streptomyces; species Streptomyces specialis. The sequence goes on along the minus strand of NZ_LN929769.1, from coordinate 149,839 downwards.
AGGTGGCGGGGGACGCGTTCGAAGACGGCCTCCATCCACCCGGACTGGAAGTGCCCCCCGCGCGCCAGTGCCTCGGTCAGCCGCCGGCGCGGCGCTTCCATGTCGACGTCAACGCACACGTGCAACTCCGCGGGGGCCTCGCAACCTTGGTTCCACAGGAGGAAGGTAAGAACGGTCCGCGAGAACCGGCCACGATCTTGCACCGGTTTTCGCGCGAGTCAACCGAGTGAGGCCGCCGCCGCTCCGATGAGCGCCCTGGCCTCGGGCCCGTAGACCGCCAGCCGCGACATCTGGCTGAACGCCCGCTCGTACATGGCCATTTCGCTGGGCGCGGTGATGGTGACCTGAGCGGTGAGCAGCTCCACGAACGCCTGGCCCGAGTCGTAGAGGCTGAACGTCTCCAGCGTCCACAGCCGGCGGGGGCCCGCGCCGAAGGGGATCACGCCGAGCGAGACCGACGGCAGCGTCATCAGGCTGAGCAGGTGGCCGAGTTGGCCGGCCATCGTCTCGGCGTCACCGATCTGGTAGCGCAGCACGGCCTCCTCGACCAGCAGCGCGAAGTGCCGCCCGCCCTCGTGCACTATCCGCGACCGGGCGAGCCGGGCGTCGACGGCCTGCTCCACGTCGTCGGGGGCACCGTGGAACTGCGTTATCGAGCCGAGGAGCGCGGAGGCGTACTCCCGGGTCTGGAGCACGCCGGGCATCACCGTGGAGCAGTAGACGCGGAACTTGCGGGTCCGCTCGTACAGCGGCACGTACGACTCCTGGAGGCGGCGCAGTCCGGTGCGCTGGAGCCGCCGCCATTCCACGTACAGCGACTCGGCGTTGCGGGAGGCGGCGATGAGGTCGGGGATCTGCTCCGGGACGTCGCATGCCTCGCACCAGGCGCGAAGGTCCGCGTCGGAGGGGGGCGTTCGCGCGTTCTCGATGCGCGAGGTCTTGGCCTCGCTCCAGCCGCAGCGGACGGCCAGCCCGCGTCCGGTCAGCCCGGCGTCCAGGCGGAGGTCCCGCAGACGCGCGGCGACGGCCTCGCGCGCTGCCTGGGCGCTGGAGGACGGCGATACGGACATGCACTTTGCTCTCGGTGGTACGGCGTCAGACCTGATACTCCTGATGCGGGACAGCTCGCTCCCACACAGCGGCGAACGCTGCTGAGCACAGCTTCGCGACGGACGAGGTCTGATTCAACTCAGCGCCCGCTGAACCCCCCTTACCAGTGAAATAATTGAACATGACCGTGGTGTCGTCGAACAACCAGAAGTCGTTCCCCGGCAGGGCGAGATCCGACGCCTCGCGCCGCGGGAGCCACCGGACCTCTTCTCCCGCGGCGATGTTCTGGAACGTGCAGGCGTGTTCGTACCGGATGTAGTCCGTGACGGGTTCGGAGACGATGCGGGCCCGGCGGAATCTCACTCCCCGGGCCGCCGCATCCCTCACCCACGTGTGGAAGTCCGTCCACCACGACGCCGGATCCGCCGGATCGGGCCGGTGGCCGGCCTTCCACGCGGCGAAGGCCGCGTCCTCCTCCTCGATGCCGTAGACGTCTCTCATCTCCAGGTGGACGGCGGAACGACGGCAGTTCGCCAGAAGGTCAACGAACAGCCGATCGCTCTGCGACATCACACGCCTCCCTGATGGCCGGGACCATGCGGGCGGGAATACGGATCACCGCCTCGGTCTCGGGAAGCGGACCGAACTTGCCGCACTCCTCCTCGGTGCCCGGGTCGGCCTTCCAACCCTGGAGAACGAGATCGGCGTTGTGCTCGTCCACCAGCACGGTGGGGCACTGGGTTCCGTTGGTGGCCGGGTCCTTCGCGATGAACCGTAGTGCCATGACTGCCTCCCACGCTCCGCGGTTTGTGCCGGATCGCACGACCATACGCCCCCTTGTTTGTGCAGCGTCAAGAGGGCGACACGGTGCGTGACAAGGGCGGTCACGGCAGGGGTTTGCGCCCCACACCGCCGAACGCGTCGACGTGGGCAGGACCGTTGAAGGCCTCGAACTCCGGCCGCCAGTCGGGGAGTCGCACCACTCCCGGCTCGACGAGCTCCAGCCCCTCGAAAGCCGCCTCGATCTGCTCGGGGCTGCGCACGTAGTACGGCACGGCGCCGCTGGCGGTGTACTCCTCCTCGGCGGCGACCATCTGCTCGGTGGTGTTCGTCCCGTCGTAGTGGACGAGGAAGCTGCCGGGCGCCAGCGGCGCCAGCAGGCGCCGGATGAGCGACTTGGCGACCTCGAAGTCCTCGATGTGGCCCATGATGCCCATCAGGACGAGGGCGACCGGCTTGTCGAAGTCGAGGGTCGCGGCGGCGGCGTCGAGGATGGCGTCCGGGTCGCGCACGTCGGCGTCGATGTACGCGGTCGCGCCCTCGGGGGTGCTGGTCAGCAGGGCGCGGGCGTGGGCCAGCACCAGCGGGTCGTTGTCGACGTAGACGATCCGGCAGTCGGCGGCGGCGCGCTGGGCGACCTGGTGCGTGTTGTCGGCGGTGGGCAGGCCGGTGCCGATGTCGAGGAACTGCCGGATGCCTTCCTCCAGCACCAGATGGCGGATGGCGCGGGCGAGGAAGTGCCGGGAGGTCCGGGCGACGTCCACCAGCCCCGGCATGTGTTCCTTGATGTACTCGCCCACCTGGCGGTCGGGTTCGTAGTTGTCCTTGCCGCCCAGCAGATAGTTCCAGAACCGGGCGGAATGCGGGACGGACGTGTCGATCCTGTCGGGCACACGCGAAGTGCCGCTGTCTGCTGGCTGGTTGTCCGCCACTGTCTCGACTCCTGCCGACGTGCCTGCGATGCCTGCTCGTTGACAACTTATCCGGCGCACGGGCGTACGGCATATGCCCACCGGGGGTACGGGCGGGCCACGCGCGGGTGTCCGCGCGGGGTGTCACTCCGCCGGGGGGACCCCGGCGCGGCGGGCGAGGGCGACGGCGGCCAGGGTGGAGTGGACGCCGAGCTTCCCCAGGACGTTCTGCATGTGGGTGCGGACCGTGTGCGGGGACAGGTAGAGCCGCTCGGCGACCGCCTTGCGGCCGAGACCGGCCAGCATGCAGCGCAGGACCTCCAGCTCGCGGGGGGTCAACGACTCGACGAGACGCTCGTGTTCGCTGCGGTGGCGGCGGTCGCGGTGCAGTTCGCGGAGGACTCCGGTGAGCAGCGCGGGCGGGACGTGCGTCTCCTCGCGCAGCACGCCGCGGACGACCTGGAGGAGCCGGGCCAGGGAACTGTCCTTGGCGACCCAGCCGCTGGCGCCCGCGGTCAGCGCGAGAGCGGCCCGCACCGGATCGTCGCATGCCGCGAGCATGACAGCACGGAGGGCGGGCCGGCGCTCCCGGGCCGCGGTGAGCAGCGAACCGTCGCCCGGCGCGTCGCCGTCGAGACCGGCATCGAGCAACAGGACGTCGAACGGCGCCCGTTCGAGCTGGTGCAGAGCGGCGGGCGCGCTTCCGACAGCCATCGCGTCCACGTCCTGCTCCGCGGTGAGCGCGGTGGCCAGCGACTCGGCGAAGATCCGGTGCCCGTCCACCACGAGCACCCGAATTCGATCCACAGCGGCCCCTCGGTCGCCTCGGCAGCGGAAAGGCGGGCTCGGCGGGCACGACGCCGTCGCCCCGGCCCCGGGGTGCGTCCGCACGGCCGCCGCCGCACGGCACCGGTGCCGGTCCGTGGGCGCCGCACCCACCTGTCTCGCCCCCTGAAAGCGGCACCGGCCCCCACCGGTGCTTCTCCTCAGATTACGGGTGCCGGCGGGCGGCGGTAGCCCTTTCGCCGAAGTGCGCGTATCGAAGACGTCACACCGGGACGCGTTGCGCGCCGGACGAGGGGATCGCCTCGAAGATGCGCGGCGGGTGATGACCGGCCCGGTCGAAGGCCGCGCGGACGGCCCGCGCGGTGAACTCGGCCGCGCCCGCGTCCACCAGGGCGAGGGCCGAACCGCCGAAGCCGCCGCCCGTCATGCGGGCCCCGAGGGCACCGGCCCCGACCGACACCTCGACGGCCAGGTCGAGTTCGGGGCACGACACCCCGAAGTCGTCGCGGAGCGAGGCGTGTCCGGCGGACAGCAGCGGCCCGATGTCGCGGGCGCGCCCGGCGTCGAGCAGCGAAACGGCCCGCGCCACCCGGTCGTTCTCGGTGACCACGGGGCGGACGCGGCGGCGCAGGACGTCGTCGGGCAGGCGGGCCAGCGCGTCGTCCAGGTCCTCGGCGGCAACGTCGCGCAGCGCGGGCGCGCCCGGGGCCGCCGCGCCCGCCTCGCACTCGACGCGGCGCCGCGCGTAGGCGCCGTCGGCGTGGGCGTGCCGGACCCGGGTGTCGATCACCAGCAGCCGCAGCCCCTCCAGGGCCATGGCGAACGGGATCTGGCGCCGGCCGAGGTCGCGGGTGTCCAGGCGCATGACGTGGCCCGAGGTGCAGCAGGCGGACGCCATCTGGTCGAGGATGCCGCAGGGGACGCCGGTGAAGTCGTTCTCCGCCCGCGCGGCGGTGCGGGCCACGGCGACCGGGGTCAGGTCCAGGCCGAAGATGTCGTTCAGGGCGGTGGCGGTGACGACTTCGAGGGCGGCGGAGGACGACAGGCCCGCGCCGACGGGGACGTCGGACTCGTAGGAGATGTTCAGGCCGCCCAGTTCGTGGCCCGCCTCGCGCAGCGCCCACACCCCCCCCGCCGGGTACGCGGCCCAGCCGGTCACCGCGCCCGGGGCGAGGGCGTCGAGGTCGAGGTCCACCGGCCCGGCGCCGGGCAGGTCGCCGGAGAACCCGCCGGAGAACAGCCGCAGCCGGCGGTCGGCGCGGCGGGATACGGCGGCCTTGGTGGTGTGCGGCAGGGCCAGGGGCAGCGCGAGGCCGTCGTTGTAGTCGGTGTGCTCGCCGATCAGGTTGACCCGGCCGGGGGCCGACCAGTGGCCCTCAGGGGCGGCGCCGAACAGTCGCTCGTGGGTCATGGCCGCCTCTCCGTCCGCCGGGCGAACTCCCAGGCGTCACCGATGATGTCCGCCAGGTCCGGGCGGGCGGGGCGCCAGCCGAGGCGGGCACGGGCGCGGGCGGCGGACGCCACCAGGACGGCCGGGTCGCCCGGGCGGCGCTCGGCGGCGACCGCGGGGACGGGCCGGCCGGTGACGCGGCGGGCGGTGTCGATGACCTCGCGGACGGAGAAGCCGTTGCCGTTGCCGAGGTTGCAGATCAGGTGCTCGCCGGCGGTGGCCGCCGCCAGGGCCAGCAGGTGGGCGTTCGCGAGGTCGTCCACGTGGATGTAGTCGCGCACGCAGGTGCCGTCCGGCGTCGGGTAGTCGGTGCCGTAGATCGCGATCGACTCCCGGCGGCCGAGCGCCACTTGCAGGATGATCGGGATCAAGTGGCTTTCGGGGTCGTGCCGTTCGCCCAGTATCCCGCCGGCGTGGGCGCCCGCCACGTTGAAGTACCGCAGGGAGACGGCGGCCAGGCCGTGCGCGGCGCACTCGCCGCTCAGCATGTGGTCGACGGCGAGCTTGGTGGCGCCGTACGGGTTGCCCGGCGCGGCCGGGGCGTCCTCGGTGATCGGGACGGTGTCCGGCTCGCCGTAGACGGCGGCGGTGGAGGAGAAGACCAGGGTGCGCACGTCCGCCTCGCGCATGGCGCGGAGCAGTTCGACGGTGCCGCCGACGTTGTTCCGCCAGTACTTCTCGGGGTCGGCCACGGACTCGCCGACCTGCGAGAAGGCGGCGAAGTGCAGGACGCCGTCGAAGGAGCCGTCCAGCACCTTGCCCGCCTCCTGGACGCGGCCCTCGACGAAGTCGGCGCCCTCCGGGACCCCGGCGCGGAAGCCGGTGGACAGGTCGTCCAGCACCGTCACGTGGTGGCCCGCCGCCAGCAGGTGCGCCGCGACCGTGCCGCCGACGTAACCCGCGCCGCCCGTCACCAGGTACTTGCTCATCAGGTCGCCACCTTTCCCGGCCGGCCGGCCGCGGCCGTTCGGCAGTACGTCACTCACCGACGCGCCCCGGCCGGGCTCCGGACGGGCCGGGGGTGCCGGCGCGGTGGGCGGAGACCGGCGTGGCGGACGTCAGCGAGCTTAGTGGCGCCGGGACACGCGCGCGGGCGTTCCCGTGGAACAGAAGATCACGGGATCACCACATCACGGGGTGAAAGGCTCAGGGGCTCGGGGCCCCAGGGATCACAGGTCGCGGGAGGCGGCGAGGTGATCGAGGAGGCCGGTGCGGACGGCGAGGGCCGCGGCCTCCAGGCGCGAGGCCGTGCCGAGCTTGGTGAGCAGCCGCTGGACGTGGGTGCGGGCGGTGCTGGGCGCGACACCCAGGCCGGCGGCGATGCGCCGGGTGTCCTCGCCCTCGACGATGCGCACCAGCACGTCCGCCTCGCGGTCCGTCAGCAGCGCCGCCAGCCGCGCCCCCTCGGCCTGGTCCGCCGTGCGCGGGTGCAGCAGTTCGGCGAACGCGTCGCGCAGCAACTGCGGCGTCACCGCCGCCTCGCCCGCCTTCGCCTTCAGCATCGCGCGTTCCACGCCCTCGATGCGCTCGTCGTGCCGCACGTAGCCCCGCGCGCCCGCCGCGAACGCCGCCGCCACGCCCCGGGGGTTGGGCACCGGGCCGAGCACGACGACCGCCACCCGGGGGCACTCGTGGCGCAGCCGCCGCAACGGGTCGAGCGCGCCCGGCGCTTCGGGCTCCAGCGCGCCCAGCAGGCACACGTCGGGCTGCTTGCCGACCACCAGGTCCGCGCCCCGGCCGATCGGGGCCCCGGCCCCGAGGACCCGGTGCCCGCGCACCCGCAGGGCGGAGGCGAGCGCTTCCGCGACCAGCCTCCTGTCGTCGACGACCACGACCCGTACGCTCATACGTCTCCTACGCTCGCTTCGACCGCGCTCGCGGGCGCCGGCGTGGGGCCGGTCGTCCCGTCACCGGTAGACGAGGAGGGCGGGCTTGCTCTCGTCGTCGCCGTCGTAGAACGTCCGGTTGGCCAGCACCAGGGTGTTGTCGTGCCACATGGGCTGCTGATTATGGACCATGAAGCTGGACATGAGGGCGAACTCCTGGGCGCGGGCGGCCCGGTCGAGGGCCATGACGGGTGCGGCGCTCTCCGTTTCCGGGTCGATCGCGACGACCATGCCCTCCAGGGTGTCGCTCGCCGGCTGGTAGGCGAGGATCTTCCCGTCCTGCACGCCGAACGGCCAGATCTGGCCGCCGTTGATGGCCTCGACCTCGTACAGGGCCTGGCCGCGTGCCAGGTCGAACGCGGCGACCGCGTTGTCGCCGTAGGGGACGTTGGTCGGCAGGTAGAGGAACCCGTCGTGGACCACGCCCAGCCAGCAGTCGCCCAGGGTGTTGACCTCGCACGGGTCCAGGTAGCGGTCGATGTCGTAGTCCAAGTCGTGGGCTATCTCACGGTGTTGCTCGTCCACGACGAAGATGTGCGCGGCGCCGGGGTCGGTGATGTCCTCGCCGACGGTCGCGGTGACGACCAACGGGTCGACGGAGACGACGGAGTTGACGGACAGCTCCCCGTTCTCGTACGTCGCCGGGTACTCCCACTCCCACAGTTCCTCGCCCGCCTCGTCGGTGGCGCGGATGCTGCCGCCCTCCTCGCCCATCGAGCCGCAGGTGAGGTGGGAGATGAACATGTCGTCGACGACCATGTACTCGTTCTCGCGGCAGCGGTCGTTGGTGCGGGACTCCCAGAGCTTCTCCTCCCGGGAGACGCTGAAGCCCATGCCGCTGACGCCGGTGCCGATCGCCACGACATCGCCGAGGATGGCGGGGGTGGAGGACGAGGAGGTCGGCCACTGCGAGTCGAGGGGCATGCTCATGACCTCGGTGCCGTCGGTGATGTCGACCACGGTCAGCACCTCGCAGTCGCGGCCCTGGAGGAGGGCGACGCGGTTCTCGGAGGCGTTGGGCGAGACCAGGCAGTCGCCTTCGGAGGACTCGAAGGGAAAGGTCCAGTTCTCGCGGCCGGTCGCGAGGTCGTAGGAGACGATCGCGTCGGGCATGACGCGGACGAAGGCGTCGTCCACGAACCAGGCGCCCTTGGCGGTGTGGAGGATCTGTTCCACGGTGACCGGGGGCGAGGGCAGGTCCCAGGCGAGGGACGCCTGGATCGGCTCGGCGGGCAGCCCGTCCGGGGTGGGGGCCGGGTCCTGGGCCGCCGGCTCCCCGCCGTCGTCGCCGGTCAGCAGCCAGACGCCGCCGGCCGTCAGGAGCCTGTCTCTTAAACACATCCCCGAACCCACGAGACAGGCAGAAATATCGTATGCCGGCTTCTGCTTTGAAAAAAAAATAGATCTTGATAGAGCCTTTGCGGTTGGGATCCTCGAGCAGGCCGCGACAGAGATCGCGACCGGCCTCTTCCGCCGCCGCGGCCGAGGGGGAAAAGGGACCGGGGCCGGGGGGCCGCGCCGGGCAGGGTGGGGGCCCCGGAGCCGCCGCCGGGGGCGGCTGGTGCGGCGGCGGTGGAGGTGGCTGCGACATGTGGTGATCCCCCTGACCCGGTGCGGGTCGAACGTCGTACGAGCAACTCTTTCTACCATCGGACTTTCATGCCCCGGGCGTGGTGGAGCCGCGCGGAGCCGCCTGCCGCTGGGGCTTTGGCCGGGAACGGCTACTCGTCGTCCGAGAGTTCGAGCCAGCGGGTTTCCAGGTCGTCGCGCTGGGCGGCGAGTTCACGGAGCTGGGTGTCCAGGGCCGCGATACGTGCGAAGTCCGTGGCGTTCTCGGCCATGTCGGCGTGGAGGGCGGACTCCTTCTCGGCCAGCTTCTCCAACTGGCGCTCGATGCGCTGGATCTCCTTCTGCGCGGCGCGGGAGAGCCGGGACGGCTTCGCGGGCGCCGGAGGTGCCCCCGTCGCGGCGGGTGCCGCCGCCGTGCCGGCCGGCGGGCGGCGGGCGGCGCGGCGTTCCAGGTACTCGTCGATGCCGCGCGGCAGCATCCGCAGGTCGCCGTCGCCGAGCAGCGCGAACACCTGATCGGTGACGCGTTCCAGGAAGAACCGGTCGTGGCTGACGACCACCAGCGAGCCGGGCCAGCCGTCGAGGAGGTCCTCCAACTGGGTGAGCGTCTCGATGTCCAGGTCGTTGGTCGGCTCGTCCAGGAACAGCACGTTGGGCTCGTCCATCAGCAGCCGCAGGATCTGGAGCCGGCGCCGTTCGCCGCCGGACAGGTCGCCGACCGGGGTCCACTGGCGTTCCTTGCCGAAGCCGAACCGCTCGCAGAGCTGCGAGGCGGTCATCTCCCGGCCCTTGCCGAGGTCCACCCGGGCCCGCACCCGCTCCACCGCCTGGAGCACCCGCTCGGCCGGGTCCAGCTCGGCGACGTCCTGCGACAGATACGCCAGCCGCACCGTCTTGCCCACGGTCACCTTGCCGCCCGTGAGCAGCCCCGAGCCCTCGGGGTCGGCCAGGGCGCGCAGCAGCGTGGTCTTGCCCGCGCCGTTCACCCCGACCAGGCCGACGCGGTCGCCGGGCCCGAGCTGCCACGTCAGATGGGTGAGCAGCTCCCGGCCGCCCGAGCCGCCGACCCGCAGGGTGACGTCCTCCAGATCGAAGACGGTCCTGCCGAGCCGGGCGGACGCGAAGCGCGTCAGCTCGGCGTCGTCGCGCGGCGGCGGGACGTCCTCGATCAGGGCGTTGGCGGCCTCGATCCGGAACCGGGGCTTGCTGGTCCGCGCCGGGGCGCCGCGCCGCAGCCAGGCCAGCTCCTTGCGCATCAGGTTCTGCCGCCTGGCCTCCTCGCCGGCCGCGACGCGCTCCCGCTCGGCGCGGGCGAAGACGTAGTCGCTGTACCCGCCGTCGTAGGTGTGGACGGTGCCGCGCTGCACGTCCCACATGCGGGTGCAGACCTGGTCGAGGAACCACCGGTCGTGGGTGACCACCACCAGCGCGGAACGGCGTTCGCGCAGGTGGGCGGCGAGCCAGGCGATGCCCTCGACGTCGAGGTGGTTCGTCGGCTCGTCCAGGACGATCAGGTCCTGCTCGGCGATCAGCAGCTTGGCGAGCGCCACGCGCCGCCGTTCGCCGCCGGACAGGGGGCCGATGACGGTGTCCAGGCCGTCGGGGAAGCCGGGCAGGTCGAGGCCGCCGAAGAGGCCGGTGAGGACGGAACGCACTCGCGCGTCGCCGGCCCACTCGTGGGCGGCGAGGTCCCCGATGACCTCCTGGCGGACGGTGGCGGCCGGGTCGAGGGTGTCGGACTGGGTGAGGACGCCGCCGCGCAGGTCTCCCAGGTGGGTGACGCGGCCGTCGTCGGGCTCCTCCTGGCGGGCCAGGATGCGGACGAGCGTCGTCTTGCCGTCGCCGTTGCGCCCGACGACGCCGATGCGGTCGCCCTGGCCGACGCCGAGGGAGACGCCGTCGAGGATGGTCCTGGTGCCGTAGACCTTGCGGACGGACTCCAGGTTGACGAGGTTCTTGGCCGGTTTGACCGCGGCTTCAGGCATGGGACTCGCTCGTGGCGTCGAGCACCGTCGCGCCCGGGGCGGGCGCGGTGGTGGTGCGGGCGGCGCGGCAGGTGCCGCTGTCGGTCAGGGAACGGGCGATCCGGGCGGCGGCCCCGGCGTCGGCCGCGAGGAACGCGCATGTCGGCCCGGAGCCGGAGACCAGGCCGGCCAGCGCGCCGGCGGCGGTGCCCGCGGCCAGGGTGGCGGCGAGCGAGGGGCGCAGCGAAACGGCGGCGGGCTGGAGGTCGTTGGTGAGCGCGGCGGCGAGCGCGGGCGCGTCGCCGGTACGCAGGGCCGCCAGGAGCGCGGGGTCGGCCTCGGGCGCGGCGACGGGGGTGTCGCCGCGCAGGCGGTCGCACGCGCGGTAGACCTCGGGGGTGGACAGGCCGCCGTCCGCGAGGGCGAACCCCCAGTGGAACGGCCCCCCGACGGCCAGTTCGGTCAGCTTCTCGCCCCTGCCCCGGCCCAGGGCGGCGCCGCCGACCAGGCTGAACGGCACGTCGGAGCCCAGCTCGGCGCACAGGTCGAGGAGTTGGGCGCGGGGGGTGGCCGTTCCCCAGAGGGTGTCGCAGGCGAGGAGGGCTCCGGCGGCGTCCGCGCTGCCGCCCGCCATGCCGCCCGCGACGGGGATGTCCTTGACGATGTCGAGCCGTACGGCGGGGGCCAGTCCGTGGTGGGCGGCGAGGATTTCGGCGGCGCGGACGGCGAGGTTGGCGCGGTCCAGCGGGACGTGCTCGCTGCCGGGGCCGGCGCAGGTGACGGTGATCCCGGGCACCGAGGGGTCGGTGGGGGTCGCCGTGACGTGGTCGTAAAGGCCCACGGCGAGGAAGACGTTGGCCAGGTCGTGGAAGCCGTCCGGCCGGAGCGGGCCGACGGCGAGCTGGACGTTGACCTTGGCGGGGACGCGGACCGGGACGGGAGTGGTGGCGGGCATGCGCTCAATCTCGGGAGGCGGGCGGGAAGTTCACGGGCGGTTCTCGGCGAGGCGGGCGAAGTCCTCGACGGACAGGGCCTCGCCGCGGGCGCCGGACGGGACGCCGGCCGCCGCGCAGGCGGCCTCGGCGGCGGCCGGGGAGCCGGCCCACGGGGCGAGCGCGGAGCGCAGCGTCTTGCGGCGCTGCGCGAACGCCGCGTCGACCACCGCGAAGACCTCCGCGCGGCTGGCCGTGGTGCGCGGCGGGTCGCGGCGGGTGAGGGCGACGAGGCCGGAGTCGACGTTGGGCGCGGGCCAGAACACGGTTCTGCCGATGGCCCCGGCGCGACGGGCCTCCGCGTACCAGGCCGTCTTGACGGACGGCACCCCGTACACCTTGGAGCCGGGGGCGGCGGCGAGCCGGTCCGCGACCTCGGACTGCACCATCACCAGGGCCCGTTCGAGGCTGGGGAAGGTGGCGAGCATGTGGAGGAGGACGGGAACGGCCACGTTGTAGGGGAGGTTGGCGACGAGGGCGCCGGGGGGCGGCCCCGGCAGCTCGGTGACGCGCATGGCGTCCTGGTGCACCAGGGAGAACCGGTCGGCGCGGTCCGGCAGCCGGGCGGCGACCGTGGCGGGCAGGGCGGCGGCCAGCACGTCGTCGATCTCGACGGCGGTGACGTGCCCGGCCGCGTCGAGGAGCGCGAGGGTCAGCGAGCCGAGGCCGGGGCCGACCTCGACCACCACGTCGTCCGGGCCGACACCGGCGGCGCGGACGATGCGGCGGACGGTGTTGGCGTCGATCACGAAGTTCTGCCCGCGCTGCTTGGTCGGGCGCAGGCCGAGGGCGGCTGCCAGCTCGCGCACGTCGGCCGGCCCGAGCAGGGCGTCCGTCCCGGCGGTCCGGCTCGGGCCGTCCGTCCCGGTCGCGCCGTCGGCCCCGGTCATCCGAAGGCCCGGACGGTGTTGGCGGCGAGGTGGCGGGACATGTCCTCCTCGGTCATCCCCTTGACGGCGGCCATGGCCCGCACGGTCACCGGGATGAGGTAGGGCGCGTTGGGCCGGCCGCGGAAGGGCGTGGGGGTGAGGAACGGGGCGTCGGTCTCCACCAGGAGCAGCTCCGGCGGCGCGGCGGCCAGCGCGTCGCGCAGGGGCTGGGCGCTGCCGAAGGTGACGTTGCCGGCGAAGGACATGAACCACCCCTCGGCGGCGCAGATCCCGGCCATCGCGGCGTCGCCGGAGTAGCAGTGGAACACGGTCCGCCGGGGGGCGCCCTCCTCGCGGAGGATGCGCAGGACGTCGTCGTGGGCGTCGCGGTCGTGGATGACGAGCGTCTTGTCCAGCTCCTTGGCGAGCGCGATGTGGCGGCGGAAGCTGTGCTGCTGGGCGGCGGTGCCCTCGGGGCCGGTGCGGAAGTAGTCGAGGCCGGTCTCGCCCAGCGCCCTGACCTGGTGGAGGCGGGCCAGCCCGGCGATCTCCGCCAGCGCGGCGTCGAGGGCGCCGGGGCCGTCCTCCCGGTCGATGCGCGCCGCCTCGTTGGGGTGCAGGGCGACGGCGGCCCACACCGCCTCGTGCTCGGCGGCGATCTTGGCGGCCCACCGGGCGCGTTCCACGTCGCAGCCGATCTGCACGACGCGCGTGACGCCGACGGCGGCGGCCCGGGCGAGGGCCTCCTCGACGGTGGTGTCCTGCATGTCGAGATGCGTGTGCGAATCGGTGACGGGCACGGCGAGCGGCTCGGGCGGCGGTGGCGGCACGTGCTGCTCGGCCCTGGACTTGGCGGACTTGGGCATGCCGTCGATCCTACGGCCGCCGCCCCGGCCGCTCCGGGCGCCGGTCCCGGCTCAGGCGGGGGGCGGTCCCGGCTCAGGCGGGCGGCGGTCCCGGCTCAGGCGGGCGGCGGTCCCGGCTCAGGCGGGCGGCGGGAACGTCCGGGCGCCCGGCCAGGAGGCGGCGCGCCGGGCGGCGGCGACCAGGTCGGGGCGCACGACACGGACGCGGTGGCCGCCGCAGTTGCGGCAGACGGGGTGGGTCAGCGGGGACGGGACCTGCCTGCCGTCCTCGTGGTAGCTCACGAACGGGCGGCCGTGCGGGTCGGCGCGGTGCTCGATCCGGTACGTCTGTTCCCATCCGTGTCCGCAGCTCAGACAGGCGAAGCCATACGTCTCGCGAACGGTCTCCCCGGCGTTCTCCGTCATCGCACCGCTCCCGTTTCGTCCGGTTCACTCGATTCGTCCGGATCTGACCTTTCCATGGTAATCAGCCTGGCCGATGATCACTCCGGACGGCCGCTCCGGGCCGCCACCACGGCGTCGAAGACCTCCCGCTTGGGCCGCCCGGCCGCCCGCGCGACCTCCGCGATGGCCTCCTTGCGATGCTGCCCCGCCGCCTCGCGCTCCGCGACCAGCCGGGCCAGCCCGGCGGCGTCCGGCGCCCCCGCCACCCCCGCCGACGGCTCGGCGCCCGCGACGACCACCGTGATCTCGCCGCGCAAGGCGGGGGAGGGGGCGGGTCTGCCCTGTCCCGTGGCCAGGGAGATTGTTAAAAGGCCCCCCCCCCCTCCCCCCCTCCACCTTTTCGCCCACCCCCCGCCCCCCCCCCGCCCGCCGGTCCGGGCCGAACGCCTCCGCCATCGCGGCCAGCGTCGCCGCCAGCCGGTGCGGCGACTCGAAATACACCAGCGTCCGCCGCTCCCCCGCCGCCTCGCGCAGCCGCGCCGCCCGCTCCCCCGCCTTGCGCGGCGGGAACCCCTCGAAGCAGAACCGGTCCACCGGCAGCCCCGACAGCGCCAGCGCCGTCAGCCCCGCGGACGGCCCCGGAACCGCCGTCACCCGCACCCCGCGCTCCACCGCCGCCGCCACCAGCCGGTACCCCGGGTCGGACACCGACGGCATGCCCGCGTCCGTCACCAGCAGCACCCGCGCCCCGCCCGCCAGCTCATCGGCCAGCTCCGGGGTGCGCGCGGCCTCGTTCCCCTCGAAGTACGACACGACCCGGCCGCCCACCCGCACGCCCAGCCCCTGCGCCAGCCGCCGCAGCCGCCGCGTGTCCTCGGCGGCGACGACGTCCGCCGTCGCCAGCTCCTCGCCCAGGCGGGGCGGGGCGTCCGCCAGGTCCCCGATCGGGGTGCCGGCCAGTACGAGCGTGCCTGTCCCAGTCATGCCGCCCATCCTCGCGGATCGCCGAACCTCATCGGGAACCCGCGCCCCGGATGCCAAGATGGCCGGTGATGACCAGCAGCCAGACCGTGACGACCGGCGACCCCGGGAACAGTGGGGACGCCGGGGACACCGGCGACACCGGCGGGACCGCCGCGTCGCCGCGACAGGAACACGCCGCCTCTCCCGCCTGGGAGCTGCGGCTGCGTCGCTTCGGGTACGCGCCGAGCCGTCCGGGCGGGGTGCGCGAGCGGCTCGTCCCGCCCTACCCGGAGCCGGGTGCCCGGATCTGGGCGTACTTCGGGTTCGCGCCGGCGGCGGCCGCCCGGCTGGCCCGCTGGGGCGGCTGGGGCGGCCCGCTGCTGGTCGCCTGCTTCGCCGGGCTGCTGCGCTTCGTCAACCTCGGCTCGCCGAACGCCGTGATATTCGACGAGACGTACTACGCCAAGGACGCCTGGTCGCTGCTGAAGCGCGGCTACGAGACCGAGTGGCCGGACGACGCCAACGACCGCATCATCGCGGGCGACATCCCGTTCAGCGACACCGCGTCGTACGTGGTGCACCCGCCAGGCGGCAAGTGGGTCATCGCGCTGGGCGAGTGGATGTTCGGGCTGAACCCGTTCGGCTGGCGCTTCATGGTCGCGCTGCTCGGCACGCTGTCGGTGCTGATGCTCTGCCGGATCGGGCGCCGGCTGTTCCGCTCCACGGTCCTGGGCTGCCTCGCCGGGCTGCTGATGGCGGTGGACGGGCTGCACTTCGTGATGAGCCGGACGGCGCTGCTGGATCTGGTGCTGATGTTCTGGCTGCTGGCCGCGTTCGGCTGCCTGCTCGTCGACCGCGACGCGACGCGCGCCCGGCTCGCGGCGGCGCTGCCGGAGGGCACCGACGGGCTGCTCCGTTCGGACGTGACGGTCGGGGAACGGCTCGGCCTCGGCCTGCGCCCCGGGCGGATCGCCGCCGGGGTCTGCCTGGGCCTGGGCTGCTCGACGAAGTGGAACGCGCTGTACGTGCTGGCCGCGTTCGGCATCCTGACCGTCCTGTGGGACGCCGCCGCCCGCCGCACGGCGGGCGCCCCCCGCGCCTTCCTGACGACGCTGCGGCGGGACGCGCTGCCGGCGTTCGTGTCGATGGTGCCGGTCGCGTTCGTCACGTATCTCGCCACGTGGACCGGCTGGTTCATGACGTCGGACGGGTACTACCGCCAGTGGGCCGCGCAGTCGACGGAGGACGACGGCTACACCTGGCTGCCCGCGCCGCTGCGCGGGCTGCTGCACTACACGACGGAGGTCTACCAGTTCCACGTCGGCCTGACGTCGGAGCACAACTACGAGTCGAACCCGTGGAGCTGGCTCGTCGCGGGCCGCCCGGTCACGTACTTCTACCACTCCCGCGACCCCGGCGAGGACGGCTGCGACTACGCCAGCGGCTGCGCCCGCGAAGTCCTCGCCCTGGGCACGCCGTTGCTGTGGTGGTCGGCCTGCTTCGCGCTGGCCTACGCGCTGTACCGCTGGCTGTTCCGCCGCGACTGGCGCGCGGGCGCCATCCTGTGCGCGGTGGCGGCGGGTTACCTGCCCTGGTTCATGTACCAGGAGCGGACGATCTTCTACTTCTACGCGGTGATCCTCGTCCCGTTCCTGTGCCTGGCCCTGACCATGATGCTCGGCGCCCTCCTCGGGCCCCCCGGCTGCCGGGAGCAGCGCCGCGTCGTCGGCATCGTCGCGGTGGGCGTGCTGGTGCTGCTGATCGCGTGGAACTTCATCTACTTCTACCCGATCTACACCGGCCAGACGATCCCCCTGGACGGCTGGCGCGCCCGCATGTGGCTGGGGACCTGGGTGTAGTCACTCGGCGGTGGTGAGCCTCTCGATGGCCCCGACGATGAGGGCACGGGCTTGCGCGCCGTGGACGGCGAGGGGGGAGAGTTCTTCGAAGGCCCGGAGGTAGAGGGCGACTTCGGTGGGAGCGGTGACGTTGACGGCGGCGGAGAGCAGTTCGATGTCGACCTGCCGTTGATCGAAGATCGTGAACGCCTCCAGGGGCCACATGACGCCGCGGCGGTCGGCGGCGGCGGGGATGACACCGAGCGAGACGGACGGCAGCGACATGACGGCGAGCAACTGCCCGAGCTGGCCCGCCATGACGCCCACGTCTCCGATGCGGTAGTGGAGGACCGTTTCCTCCACGAGCACGGCGAATCGGTGATCGCCCTCCCGGATCACGCTGGACCGCTGCACGCGCGCCTGCGCCGCTTCGGCGGCGTCGTTGGGGATGCGGCGGAAGCCGGCGATGGTCTCCAGCAGGGCCGTGGCGTAGGCGGTGGTCTGGAAGATGCCGGGGATCACGTGCGAGCAGTACACGTGGAACTGGCGGGTGCGCTGATAGAGGCTGACGCGAGACTCCTGCATATGACGGAGCCCGGCCCGTTCCAGTCGCCGCCACTCGACATACATGGTGTTGACCTGGCGGTTGGCGGCGATGAGGTCCGCCGCACGGGGCGCCGCGTCGCAGGCCGCGCACCACGCGCGGATGTCGGCATCAGTGGGGGACGTCTTGGCATTCTCGATCCGCGACGACTTCGATTCGCTCCAGCCGCATCTACGGGCCAGTTCCCTCCCCGTGATCTCGGCGTCCAGGCGTAGCTCTCGCAGACGTTCCGCGAGAGCTACGCGTGCTTTTTGCGCACCGGACAGAGAGGAAGCGGGCACGACGACTAGCGGATCTCGTACTCCTCGTGCGGGATCGCCCGGCCCCAGACCTGCTCGAAGGCAGTAGTGCAGTGGGTGATCAGCCCCTGGTCGCCGGTGAAGTCGTAGCCGACGAAGTCGCCGTTGCCGGCGAAGTGATGGATGCGCGCCGCTTGGTCGTCGAACACCCAGAAGTCATTGCCCGGCAGATTGAGGTCGGTGGCGTTCCGGCGCGGCAGCCAGCGAACCTGCTCACCGGCGCGCACGTTCGCCGTGGTGACGTAGTGCTCCCACCGGATGTACGAGCTCACCGGCTCGGAAATCACTCGGGCGCGCCGCACCTCGACACCCCGGGCCACCGCATCGGCGATCGTCTCGTGGAAGGGATGCCACCAGGAGTCGCGATCGTCCCAGTCGACGCGATGCCCCTCCTGCCAGCGCTCGAACTCTTCATTGCTGTAGTAGACGTCGCGCATCTCCAGGTGGAGGGCATGGGTCTTGCAGTCAGCCAGCAGTTCGGCGAACGTCGGCTCGCTCGATTGCATCGCATGCCTCCCTCAGGATCGGCACCATGCGGGCAGGGATACGGACGATGGTCTCACCCTCCGGCACAGGCCCGACGGCCGGACTGATGGCCTCGCAGGCTGCTTGAGTCTCAGCGTCAGCGTTCCATCCCTGGATGAGGAGTTCCCCGGCGCCCGTGTCCGTCCACACGGTAACGCAATTCTCGTGGTTCGTGTTGGGGTCGATCCCAGCGAACTCTAAGGACATACGGTCTCCCGGTCTTGTCGCTTGCGGTTGCTGCCACAAGCTTTCTACCTGGGACTTCTTGCCGTCAAGGGCGCACTGGGACATCAAGACGCATGCAAGCACCTGCAAGCTCTGCGACCCGCGCACCTATCTCTTCGTAGCTTCGGGAACACGGAGCGACACGAGTCAGTGACCCGTTCCGGGCGGATGGATTGGCTCTCCCCTGCCCGGAACGGGTCGTGCACCACGGGCGCGGGACGGACCCGTGCCTGCCTCGGCACACCAAGGAGACGCCAGTGCACCTCATCCCGCCTTGGGTTCCGGGCGCCGACCCCGGGGACGACGAGCCGACCGAGAGCGGTCAGTCCGGCGGCTGCGGAGGCGGCGACGGCTGCGGGCGCCGGTAAGGGCGACATGAACACTCCGGCTCACTTCCACGCCTACCGCTGGCAGGGCGAACGCCGGACGCTCGACAGGGAGGCCGACCGACGGCCGGCCTCCCCCGCGTTCGCCGGCAATCCGTGTACGCCCATGACCATCTGCCACTGGCTGCTGCGTCCGGCGCGGGCCATCGCGCACACCTTCCACAACGCCGAGGAGGCAACCGACTGGTTCTGCCATGAACTGCGCCGTGCCGCTCCCGACTTCGCCGCCGATCAGGAACGTCAACCCGAACGGCTCGACGCCAAGGCCGACTACATCGAACGAACGCTCGCCCTGGGCGGTGACACCCACGCCGGCTGGTACCTGCGCGGCACGGCGTTCCTCACCCTCGACATCATCGGCTGCACCGCCAATCGCACCGATCCGGCGCTTCCTTGCCCACTGCGGTGAGCCCATGGAACGCCGAGGCGGGCGAGGACATGATGATGAAGTGCGCCATCGAGCAGGAGGGCGTCAGGCTCGGCGTCGAGCTGGTCGAGGGCCCCACCGAAGTGCTGCGGGCCTGCCGGACCCGTGAACACGTCTGGCACCGAGCCGTGCCCACGGCATAGCACCAGCGTGAGGCGGATGGTCGTACCGGGTAGGCTGCGCTGATCGGTGGGGTCTTTACTTAGGGGCAGGGCGAGCATGGGGAACGGGCAGCGGGTCGCGGTCGTGTCGGGGGTCTGTGTGGCCGTCGTCTCGGCCGTCGGGTTCGGGGCGTACGCTCTCATGGGGAGTGCCGACGCCGACGGCCGGACGGGGAACGTGGCCGCGACCGTCGGTGAGCCGTCGGGGCAGGAGGAGACCGGGGCCACGACCGGGCCGCCGAGCGCGGAGGAAGTGGCCGCCACGGCCGGGGAGTTCCTCGACGCCTGGGCCGCCGGTGACACGGCCGCCGCGGCGGCTCTCACCGACCGGCCCGACGAGGCCGAGGCGGCGCTCGGCGCGCTGACGGCCGACGCCGGGTTCGAGGAGCTGACGCTGGTGGCCGGGACGCCGACCGGGGAGGACGTGCCGTTCTCCGTCACCGCCGCCGTCGCCCACGAGGGCGAACAGGGCGAGCTGGCATACGACTCGGCGCTCACCGTCGTCCGGGACACCGAGTCCGGGAAGGCGGTCGTGGCCTGGGCACCGACCGTCATCCACCCCGAACTCACCGAGGGGCGCAGCCTGGTGACCGGGCCGGTCAGCGAGGTGCCGCCGGTCGAGATGCTGGACCGCCACGGGGACGTGATCGCGGCGGACGAGTTCCCCTCGCTCACGCCGATACTGTCCCAGCTCGCGGAGCGGTACGGCGAGCAGGCCGGCGGCAGCGCCGGCGCCGAGACGCGGATCGTGGACGCGGAGGGGGAGACCGTCACCTCCCTGCTGGAGATCGCCGAGCCCGCGGCGGGTCAGGTGCCGACCACCATCGACCCGGTGATCCAGCGGGCCGCCGAGGAGGCCGTCGCGGACAGCGGCCGGGCCTCCCTGGTCGCGATCGACGTCGGCACCGGCGCGATCCAGGCCGTCGCCAACAACCCGGCGGACGGCTTCAACGGTGCCCTGGAAGGCAGTTGGGCGCCCGGCTCCACGTTCAAGGTCGTGACCTCGTCGCTGCTCATCGACCGGGGGCTGGCCTCCGCCGACGCGCCGCACCCGTGTCCCAAGTACTTCGAGTACGGCGGCTGGCGTTTCCAGAACGACGACGAGTTCGAGATCAGCGGCGGCACCTTCGCCGACAGCTTCGCCCGGTCCTGCAACACCGCCTTCATCAGCCAGGCGCCGGAGTTGAGCGACTCCGACCTCGGCGACCAGGCCCGTGACGTGTTCGGGCTCGGCCTCGACTGGCAGGTCGGCGTGACGACGCTGGACGGCGCGGTGCCCACGCAGTCCGACGCGCAGATGGCCGCCTCGCTCATCGGCCAGGGCGGGGTGCGGATGAACCCGCTGACCATGGCGTCCGTTTCCGCGACCGTGCGGAACGGCGCCTTCCAGCAGCCGTATCTGGTGCCGCCGGAGTTCGACGGACGGCAGTTGGCGCAGGCGCCGGACAGCCTGTCGGCCGGTACCGCGCAGCAGTTGCGGGAGCTGATGAACCGGACCGCCCGCAACGGGACCGCCGCCGAGGCGATGGCCGGGCTGGAGGGCGACGTCGGCGCCAAGACCGGGTCGGCCGAGGTGGACGGGCAGGAGAAGCCGAACGCCTGGTTCACCGCGTACCGCGACGACCTGGCGGTCGCGGCCGTGGTGCCGAACTCCGGGCACGGCGGCGAGTTCGCCGGTCCTGTGGTGGCGGACGTGCTCCGGGCGGGCTCCTGAACGCCCAGTAGGGTAGTGGTCCGGGCCAACGAGGAGGTACCGGACCGTGCGCGAGATCGCCGTTTTCAGTGGCAGCGCCCATCCCCAACTGGCCGCGGAAGTCTGCTCACACCTCGGTGTGCCGCTGCTGCCGACCCGTGTCGACCGTTTCGCCAACGACTGTCTCCAGGTGCAGCTCCAGGCCAACTGCCGGGAGCGGGACGTGTATCTCATCCAGCCGCTGGTCCGCCCGGTGCAGGAACACCTGGTGGAGCTGCTGTTGATGCTGGACGCCGCGCGTGGCGCGTCGGCGGCGCGGACGACGGTGGTCATGCCGCACTACTCGTACGCCCGTTCCGACAAGAAGGACGCGCCGCGGATCTCGATCGGCGGGCGGCTGATCGCCGATCTGATGGTGACGGCGGGCGCGAGCCGGGTGCTCGCCATGACGCTGCACTCGCCGCAGGTGCACGGCTTCTTCAGCGTCCCGGTGGATCACCTGCACGCGCTGCGGGAGCTGGCCACGCACTTCCGGGGCCAGGACCTGGGCAACACGGTGGTGGTCTCCCCCGATCTGGGCAACGCCAAGGAGGCCGCGGCGTTCGCGCGGATGCTGGGGGTGCCGGTGGCGGCGGGCGCCAAGCAGCGGTTCAGCGACGACCGGGTGCGGATCAGTTCGGTCATCGGCGAGGTCGCCGGGCGTGACGTGATCGTGCTGGACGACGAGATCGCCAAGGGCAGCACCGTGATCGAACTGCTCCAGCGCCTGCGGGAGTTCGGCGTCGGATCGGTCCGGATCGCCTGCACGCACGGCCTGTTCTCGAACGGCGCGCTCAAGCGGCTCAGCGAGGAGCCCGGTGTGGAGGAGATCGTGTGCACCAACACGGTCCCCATCCCGGACGAGGAGCGCACCGGGAAGCTGCGGGTGCTGTCCATCGCCCCGGCCCTGGCCGAGGCGATGCGGCGCATCCACAACGGCCAGTCCGTCAGCGCCCTGTTCGACCAGTAACGGCGCCGACACCCCCGCGGTCAGGGGCAGAAGCCGCTCACCCGCGTCGGTTCGCCGATGGTCAGGGCACGTTCGGAGGTGAGGCCGGACCAGTCGAACGTCGCGCCCGAGGCGTGCACGTCGATGCCGGTGACGGCCGAGTCCCCCCAGGCGTGGGCGAACGCGCCACGCGCCGTCAGCTCCCGGCAGGTGCCGGCGGCGGTCTCGAAGACGACGGCGGAGCGGCCGACGGCGATGTCCATGTCGCCGTCCGCCTGGCTCGGCTCCAGGAGGAACGCGACGCCGTACGGGCCCACTTCGGCGGCGTCCTCCCGGCTGGTGTTGGGGAACCGGGTCGTGGTGCCGCTGTAGTGGACGACCTGGAGGATCGGCGTCACCGGGACGTTGAACCAGGTGGCGACCGACTGGGTGCCCGGCATCGGATAGCCGGGCACCTCGTGCCACTCCCACTCGGTGATCGCGACCCAGCGCTCCCGGCCGTTGACCGTGCCGATCACGTGGACCTCCGGCGGCGACACGGAGACGCCGTCGGCGGCGGGGACCAGCGGGTCGCTGACCATGATCAGGCAGCCGAGCCCGCGCAGCGTCTCGTCGGTGCTCAGCGTGTCGGCGACCGGGTACGCGAGCGGGGCCACGTCCGCCGAACAGTCGCCGTCGACGCCGGCCCGCGCGGGCGGGCCCATCGAGGCGACGAGGGCCAGCACGGCCACGAGGCACAGAGCCGCCGATGATCTGCGTCGCACCGCCGCCTCCAGAAGTCCGCTCCCCCGGCCCCCCGCCGGGATGGCGTCGCATACTAGCAGGCCGCCGGACGGCGTCAGCGACGCGCCGCCGAGGGGTCGAACCCGAACGGCAGCTCAAGCCGGTGCCGCCCCAACAGCTCGGCATCGGCGAGAAGTTCGCCTGTGGGGCCGTCTGCGGCGAGAACGCCGTCGCTGAGGATCACCGAACGCGGGCACAACTCCAGCGCGTACGGCAGGTCGTGGGTGACCATGAGCACCGTCAGATCCAACGACAGCAGGATGTCGGCGAGTTCGCGACGGGCGGCCGGATCGAGGTTGGCCGAGGGCTCGTCGAGGACCAGGATCTGCGGGTCCATGGCGAGCACGGTGGCGACGGCGACCCGGCGCCGCTGGCCGAACGACAGGTGGTGCGGCGGCCGGTCGGCGTGGGCGGCCATGCCGACGCGTTCCAGCGCGCGGGTCACACACGCCTCCAGCTCAGCGCCGCGCAGCCCCGCGTTGGCCGGGCCGAACGCCACGTCCTCCCGGACGGTGGGCATGAAGAGCTGATCGTCGGGGTCCTGGAAGACGATCCCGACGCGGCGGCGGATCTCCGCCATGGTGTCCTTGCCGACCGGCAGCCCGCCGACGCGGACAGTGCCCGCCCCGGCGGTGAGAATGCCGTTGAGGTGCAGCACCAGGGTCGTCTTGCCCGCGCCGTTGGGGCCGAGGAGCGCCACGCGTTCACCGCGCCGAACGGTGAGGTCGACGCCGAACAGCGCCTGGTGGCCGTCCGGGTAGGCGTAGGCGAGACCGGACACATCGAGAACGGGGGCGTCGGCGGCGGGAGTCACAGGGCCCATCCCAGCACACAGACCACCAGCGCGGTCAGCGGGAGTGCCGCGGCGCGCGCCCACTGGGCGCGGTCCGCCGTCAGCGGATCGACGGTGGGCAGGCTGCCGTCGTAGCCCCGGCTGAGCATGGCGAGATGGACGCGTTCGCCGCGCTCGTAGCAGCGGATGAACAGCGCGCCCGCCGTCCTGGCGAGCACCCCCCAGTGCCGGACGCCGCGCGCGGTGAAGCCGCGGGACGCCCGGGCGACGCGCATCCGGCGCAGCTCGTCGGCGATCACGTCGGCGTAGCGGAGCATGAACGTGGCGATCTGCACCAGGAGGGAGGGCAGGCGCAGGCGCTCCAGGCCGAGCAGAATCTCGCGCAGCCCGGTGGTGGCGGCCAGCAGGACGGAGGCGGCGACGCCGAGGGTGCCCTTGGCCAGGATGTTCCAGGCGCCCCACAGGCCGGACTCGCTGAGGGAGAGCCCGAGCCAGGTGACGCGGGGGCCTTCGGCGAGGAACGGCAGCAGCAACGCGAAGGTGACAAAGGGCAGTTCGATGAGCATGCGCCGCAGCACCACACCGGGACCGAGCCGCGCGGTGGCGGTGACGGCGGCGAGCAGCGCCGCGTACACGCCGAACGCCCAGACGGCCTCGCGGGGCGTGGCGACGACGACGAGGACGAAGCCGAGGACGGCGACGAGCTTGCAGTGCGCGGGCAGCGTGTGCACCGGGGAGTCGCCCGGGCGGTACAGTCCGCGGGCTCCGGCGTGGGCGTGCCCGGCGGCCGGGCGGCGGCGGGGCGCGGGAAGGACGACGCGCGGGCGCGGCCCGTTCACGGCATCGGTCACAGCGGCGGCATCGGTCACAGCGGCATCGGCGGCGGGCACCCGGTCAGACCTTCTCCGGCTCGGCCCGGACCGTCCCGGTCGCGCGCTCCGGGCCCGGGCAGGGGGCCGTGGCGCGGCGGCGGACGGCGACGAAGACGCCGGAGCCGACGGCGAGGGTGAGGGCGGCACCGGCCGCGCCGGCCAGGCCGACCGACAACCGCTCGTTGTCGACATCCTTGACGCCGTAGGCGGCGAGGGGCGAGTCGGCGAGGCCGTGCTCCTCGGCCTCCTCGGCGATGCCCTCCTCGGTGGCGACGCGTTCCAGCCCGTCCGGGTCGGCGGAGGCGTAAAAGCTGACGAACGCCGCGCAGACCAGCGTCACCGCGACACCGGTCAGCCACAGCGGGCGCAGCGCGCGCGCCGGGCGCGCGGCACCCACGGCCGCGGGCCCCGCGGCGGGAGCGGGAACGGAGGCGGGGGCGGGCACGGTGGCGCCGCCGCGGATCTCCAGGGCGGGACGGGTCAGGCCGGCCGCGGCGCGCACCAGATCGGGGCGGACGGCGAGCACGGCGCCGACGGTGGCGGTGGTGATCGCGGCCTCGCCGAGGCCGATCAGCAGATGGACGCCGGTCATCGCGGCGAAGACCCGGCCGAGCGACACGTCGGCCGTGCCGCCGATCGCGTACAGGCCGGTGAACGCGATGGCGGAGCACGGCACCGACAGGAAGGCGGCCGTGAAGGTGGCGACGCCGACCGTGCGCCGGCCGCGCGGCAGCACGCGGACCAGGCCGTGGAAGACGAGGTGCGCGACGACGACGGTGACCACGCCCATGAGCGTGATGTTGGTGCCGAGCGCGGTGAGGCCGCCGTCGGCGAAGAGCAGCGCCTGGGTCAGCAGCACGACGGACAGGCAGAGCACGGCGGTGAACGGTCCCACCAGGACGGCGGCGAGGGCGCCGCCCAGCAGGTGGCCGCTGGTCCCGGCGCCGACCGGGAAGTTGAGCATCTGGACCGCGAAGACGAAGGCGGCGACGAGCCCGGCCAGGGGCGCCGTGCGCTCCTCCAGTTCGCGCCTCGCCCCGCGCAGCGAGACGGCGACCGCGGCGGCGGCCACGGCGCCGGTGGCCACCGAGACCGGTGCGTCGAGAAATCCGTCGGGAACGTGCATGGCGGTCTCGCTCTCCGTGGCACGGATCGGGCTCCTGGCGCGGCGGGGCCGCCGGGCGGCCACCGCTCCTTGATAATAAAGCCCTGTTGCGAACGCCTTGCAAGAGCATCCGTCACACATTTGATGATGAGATGAAGGGCAGGGGGCGCACCGGGAGAAGAAACGACTCGGCCCGGCACCGGGACGCCACGGGGGCTCCGGTGCCGGGCTTCGTCATCACGCCACCCGGCCGGCTCCGCGGCCGGTCAGCTCACGGAAGCGGGCTCCCGGTCGGAGCGCTTCCTCAGCGCGTCGCGGCCCTTGCCGTTCGCCGTGAGGTACTTCTCCAGCGAGTCGCCCTCGTCGTCGACATTCGGCAGGATCCGGTCCAGCCACTTCGGCAGCCACCAGACGCGCTCGCCGATCAGGCCCATCACGGCCGGGACGATCGTCATGCGGACCACGAAGGCGTCGAGCAGAACGGCCACGGCCAGACCGAAGCCGATCATCTTCACCATCGAGTCGTCCGTCGGGATCGCGAAGCCCGCGAAGACGCTGATCATGATGATCGCGGCGGCGGTGACCACCCGGGCGTTCAGGTTGAAGCCCGTCATCACCGACTGGTGCGCGTCCTCGCCGTGGACGTGCGCCTCCCGCATGCGGGTCACGAGGAAGACCTCGTAGTCCATCGCGAGACCGAAGATCACACCGACCATGAAGATCGGCATCATGCTCATGATCGGGCCGGTCTCCTCGACCCCGATCAGCTCCGCGCCCCAGCCCCACTGGAAGACCGCCACCACCGCGCCGAGCGCGGCCAGGACGGACAGCAGGAAGCCGAGGGCGGCCTTCAGCGGGACCACGATCGAACGGAAGACCAGGATCAGCAGGATGAACGCCAGGCCGACCACCAGGGCCAGGTACGGCACCAGCGCGTCGGTCATCACCTGCGAGAAGTCGATGTTGATCGCGGCGGCGCCGGTGACCAGGATGTCCGTCCCGGTCTCCGACTCCAGCGACGGCACGACGTCGTCGCGCAGGTGGTGGACCAGATCGGCGGTGTCGTGGTCGGACGGGCCGGTGGACGGGAAGACGAGCAGCGTCGCCATGGTGTTGTCGCTGTTGAACATGGCGGGGGCCGTGGCCACGATGCCGTCGGTGCCGTCCAGCTCGGCCGACACGGCGTCGGCGGCGCTGACCAGGTCGGTGCCGTCGGCGGCTTCGAGCGACAGCATCAGCGGACCGTTGAAGCCCGGGCCGAAGCCCTCGCTGAGCAGGTCGTACGCCTTGCGCTGCGTGGACTCCTCGGGCTGCGTGCCGTCGTCCGGCAGGCCCAGCTCCATGCCGGCGACCGGCGCGGCGAGCACGCCGAGGCCGATGACGGCGGCCACCAGCACCAGTCCGGGACGGCGCAGTATCCCGCGGGCGTAGCGGGTGCCCACGTTCTCCTTGCCGTTCTTGGACAGGCTGGCCGGGACGCCGGTCTCCGGGTTCTGCTTGCGGACCCGGCGGCCGAAGATGCGCTTGCCGGTGATGGCCAGCGCGGCCGGGACCAGGGTCAGCGCGATCAGGACGGCCAGGGCCACGGTCGCCGCGGCGGCCAGGCCCATCTTGGTCAGCAGCGGCACGTTGACGATGGCCAGACCGCCCAGGGCGATGACCACGGTCAGGCCGGCGAAGACGACGGCCGAACCGGCGGTGCCCACGGCGCGGCCGGCGGCCTCGTCGCGGTCGTGGCCCTCGATCAGCTCCGCCCGGTACCGGGACACGATGAACAGCGCGTAGTCGATACCGACCGCCAGGCCGATCATGCTGGCCAGGATGCCGGTGGTCTCCGTCAGGTCGAACACCGTGCTCAGCGCGGTGATGCCGAGCGTACCGGCGGAGACGCCGATCATGGCCGTGATCACCGGCAGTCCGGCGGCGATCAGCGAGCCGAAGGTGATGAAGAGGACCACCAGGGCGACACCCAGACCGATCATCTCGGCGGCGCTGCCCATCTCCTCCTCGCCGAGGGCCACCTGGCCGCCGGCCTCGACGGTCAGGCCCGCCTCGCGGCCGGTGTCGAGCGCGGCCATGAGCTGCTCGTGCATCTCGTCGGTGATGTCACCGAAGCCCGCGTCGTAGTCCACCGTCGTGTAGGCGATGGTCCGGTCCTCGCTGACATTGGCGTTGCCGTCGGCGAACGGGTCGACGACGCCGACCACCTTGTCGCCTCGCTCCAGCTCGGCGAGAACATCACGGACGGCCTGCGAGTACTCCGTGCCGGTGATGTCCTGCCCCTCGGGGGCCTGGAAGACGACGGTGGACTCGAGTGCGTCCGCGTTCGCCTCGGGGAACTCTTCCTCCATGAGGTCGAGCGCCTCTTGCGACTCGGTGCCGGGCAGTGCGAAGTCCTCCGCTACCGCCCCGCTGGACGAGGCCGCGCCGGCGCCGATGCCGAAGAGCAGCGCCACCCACAGCAGCACCACCCACCAGCGGCGCCTGAAGCACAGGCGGCCGAGTTTGTACAGAAACGTAGCCACGGGGCAGGTTCTCCTGTCCGGGTGTCGTGGATCAACAAAAACCGAAGAGCGGATCAGGGGTGTCAGCTCATGCCACGAGACGCGCCACCAGCGCGGCAGGGTGAGCGCGAACGCTCGAATGTGACCCAGATCACACGTGCTGTCCCTTTGTGACTTGCCGGGGATATCGCCGAGCCGAAGCATGGAACCGTGAGCGACGAATCCACCTCATCCGCCGTCCCCTCGACCCAATCCCAGGAGTGTGACGGATATCTGCGCTTCCCGCATCTTCATGGTGAACTGCTGTGTTTTGTCGCCGAGGACGACCTCTGGCTGGCGCCGTTGCCCGCCGCCGGCCAGGACGTCCGCCGGGCCTGGCGGCTCACCGCCGATCGTACGCGGGTCGGTCCGCCGCGCTTCTCGCCGGACGGGCGGCACATCGCGTTCACGAGCTGGCGGACGCTGGATCCGGAGATCCATCTGGCCCCGGTGGACGGCGGGCCGGTCCGCCAGCTCAGCCACTGGGGCTCCTACGACACCCGGGTGCGCGGCTGGACGCCCGACGACGGCTCGGGCGAGTGCCGCATCCTCGCCGTGGGATCGCACCACCAGCCGTTCTCGCACTTCACGTGGGCGTACACCGTGCCGCTGGACGGGGGACCCGGCGAGCAGCTCCCGTGGGGACCGGTGGCCGACATCGCGGTCAACGGTCACGGCTCCGAACGGCGCACCCTGCTGCTGACCGGGAAGGCGCCGCACGAACCGGCCGACTGGAAGCGGTACCGCGGCGGCGCGATGGGCAAGCTGTGGCTGCACGGGCGGCGGCTGCTGCCCGACCTGAACGGCCACCTCGACAGCCCGATGTTCGTCGGCGACCGGATCGCCTTCCTCTCCGACCACGAGGGCGTGGGGAATCTCTACTCCTGCCGCCCGGACGGCTCGGAGCTGTGGCGCCACAGCGACCACGACGCCTTCTACGCCCGCCACGCGGCCACGGACGGCCGGCGGGTGGTCTACCAGTGCGGCGGCGACCTGTGGCTCGCCGAGGACCTCGGGCCCGGCTCCGTCCCCCGGCGGCTGAACGTGCGGCTCGGCGGGCCGCGCACCGGCCGCCGCCCGTACCAGGTGCGGACCTCGGGCAACATCGACGCGCTCGCCGTGGACGCCACGGGCCGCGCCAGCGCGCTCAGCGTGCGCGGCGCGCTGTACTGGCTCACGCACCGGGACGGCCCGGCGCGCGTCCTGGCGGCCACGCCGGGGGTGCGGGTGCGGCTGCCGGAGATGCTCGGGGACACCGGGCGGATCGCGTACGTGACGGACGCGGCGGGCGAGGACACGATCGAGATCGCCTACCTGCCCCGGGCCGGCGGCGATCCGGCCCCGCGCCGGCTGGGGCTTCTCATCCGACCCGCCGGCGCCGGCCCAGCAAACCCGGGCGGCTCGCGTACGGGACGGACGCGGCGGGCGAGGACACGATCGAGGTCGCCTCCCGGCCGCGGGCCGGCGGCGATCCGGCCCCGCGCCGGCTGGGGCCGGAGCCGGGGGCGCTGGGGCGGGTGCGGGAGCTGGCGGCGTCGCCGGACGGCCGGACGCTGGCGGTGGCCACGCACGACGGGCGGCTGCTGGTGATCGGCGTGCCGGACGCCGAGGAGACGGCGACGGCGGAGACCGGGAAGGCAGCGGAGGAACCGGCGGAGGACACGGAGGCGGCGGAACCGGCGGCGGCCGAGGAGCCGGCCGGGGCGCCCGTGCCGGAGCCCGGGGAGGTCCGCGAGCTGGCCCGGTCGGTGAACGGGCCGGTGCGGGACATGGCGTTCTCGCCCGACTCGGCGTGGCTGACCTGGGCCCATCCGGGCATCGGGCGTTCCCTGAGCCAGATCAGGATCGCGCGCCTGACGGCCGGCGAGCCGCGGATCCTCGACGTCACGGACGGCCGGTTCGAGGACGAGGAGCCGGTGTTCACGCGGGACGGCCGGTATCTGGCGTTCCTGTCGTGGCGTGGCTTCGACCCGGTGTACGACGTGCACACCGGCGATCTGTCGTTCCCGCTGGGCTGCCGCCCGTATCTCGTGCCGCTCTCCTCCGCGACCCGCTCGCCGTTCGCCATCACGCCCGAGGGGCGGCCGGCGGCGGGCGGTCTCGACCCGGCCGACACCGTGGCCGACGCGGCGGGCGGCGAGGAGGGCGCGGTGCGGGTGGAGGCGGAGGGGCTGAGCAGCCGGGTGACGCCGTTCCCGGTGGCGGCCTCGAAGTACTCCTCGCTCCAACCGGTTGCCGGTGGCGGCCTGGTGTGGCTGCGGTGGCCCATCTCCGGTGCGCTGGGCGAGACGTTCGTCAATCCGGACGACACCTCGGGGAAGCCGACGCTGGAGCACTTCGACCTGGCGAAGGCGAAGCGGACCGAACTGACCGACGACGTGGACTGGTTCGCGCCCAGCGGTGACGGGACCCGGCTGGTGGTGTGCGAGGACGAGAGCCTGCGGGCGGTGCCGGCCGGGGAGAGCGGGGACAGCGATTCGACGGTCCCCGTGGACCTGCGGCGGATCGTGCACGTGGCGGACCCGGCGGCCGAGTGGCGGCAGGCGTTCGACGAGGCGGGCCGGATCGTCCGGGACCACTTCTGGGAGCCGGGGATGTGCGGCGTGGACTGGCCCGGCGTGCTGGACCAGTACCGGCCGCTGGTCGAACGGGTCGCCAGCCCCGACGAGTTCGCCGATCTGCTGTGGGAGACGCTGGGCGAACTCGGCACGTCGCACGCCTACGTGTACTCCGCGCGCCGGGACGAGGGACCGCCGCACTACCAGCGGGCGCAGGGTCTGCTGGGCGTCAACTTCACCCGCACGAAGGACCGTTCGTGGCGGGTGGCGCGTGTGCTGCCGGGTGACTCCTCGGACACCAAGGCGCGTTCCCCGCTGGCGGGCAGCGGAGTCCGCGAGGGCGCGGTGCTGACGCACGTCGGCGGGCGGCCCGTCGATCCGGTCGCCGGGCCGTGGCCGCTGCTGGCGGGCACCGGCGGGACGAGCGTGGAGCTGACGTTCGCGGAGGAGGGCGGGCGGCGGCGCCGGATCGCGGTGGTACCGCTCGTGGACGACCGGCCGTTGCGCTACCAGGACTGGGTCGCCAGGCGGCGCGAGGTGGTGCGGGAGCTGAGCGAGGGCCGGTGCGGCTATGTGCACATCCCCGACATGGGCGGTTCGGGCTGGGCGCAGTTCAACCGGGACCTGCGGCGGGAGTTCGCGCGGGAGGCGCTGATCGTGGATGTGCGCGGCAACGCGGGCGGGCACATCAGCGAGCTGGTGATCGAGAAGCTGACCCGCACGGTGATGGGCTGGGACCTCACCCGGAACGCGCAGCCCGTCAGTTACACGTCGAACGCGCCGCGCGGGCCGGTCGTGGCGGTGGCCGACGAGGCGACCTCGTCCGACGGGGACATGATCACGGCGGCGTTCCGGGTGCTGGGCCTCGGGCCGGTCGTCGGCTGCCGCACGTGGGGCGGGGTGGTGGGCATCACGGGCAACCACCGGCTGGTGGACGGCTCGCGCATCACCGTTCCGATGAACGCGGCGTGGTTCGACGCGTACGGGTGGGACGTGGAGAACCACGGGGTGGCGCCGGACATCGAGGCGCTGCGCTCGCCCGTGGACTGGGCGGAGGGCCGGCCCGCGGTGCTGGCCACGGCGGTGCGGGTGGCCGTGGACCTGCTGGAGAAGCATCCGGCGTCCTCGCCGCCCGGTTACCGGGACATCCCGGACCGGTCCCGCCCGCCGCTCCCGCCGCGCGGGACCCACTAGCACACGATGCCGGAAATGCCCGGAATGCACGATATGCCGGGCCGTGTCACGCTGGTGACGGCCCACGCGGCCCACGAGTCTCACCCGTCACGAGCAGGAGTGCACATGGGCATGGCAGACCAGTTCAGGGAGAAGGCGCAGGAGCTCCAGGAGCGCGCCAGGGAAGCCATGAACGGCAAGGGCGACCAGAAGGAGAGAGGGCAGAGCCGCGACGACATGAAGCAGCGGGGCAAGGAGGCCGGCCGCAAGGCCATGGACCGGGCCAAGCAGCGCCGCCGGAACGACTAGCGGCCAGTGCGGCAAGGGGCGTGCCCGAACGCGGGCGCGCCCCTTTCGCGTCGCGCGCCACCGCCGGACCGATGAGTTTCCCGGCACCCGCCGGTCTGCCCTGTCGTGCGTCAGAGAACTCAGCGACGAGGAGGAGCCGGCATGGCCACCAGCGAACCGGTCACGGACGTGGACGAGCGGTACGGCGATCCGGGGGCCGAGGCGGTGCCCTGGGCGGAGGCGGTCGAGCGGCTGACGGCGGCGGAGGTGTTCTGGCTCTCCAGCGTCCTGCCCGACGGCAGCCCGCACGTGACGCCCCTGCTGTCCGTCTGGGTGGACGGCGCGCCGCACTTCACGACGGGCGCCGACGAGCGGAAGGCGCGGAACCTGGCGAC
The DNA here is from genome assembly GCF_001493375.1 of Streptomyces specialis. Classification (GTDB taxonomy): domain Bacteria; phylum Actinomycetota; class Actinomycetes; order Streptomycetales; family Streptomycetaceae; genus Streptomyces; species Streptomyces specialis. Next base: position 117,713 of record NZ_LN929769.1, on the reverse strand, counting down.
GAACCCACGGGTCGCGCTGACCACCGGCACCGCCGCCCTCGGGCACGGTCTGGACATCGTGGTGCGCGGCAGCGCGCGGCGGGTGACGGACGACGCGGAGCTGGCCGCCGTCGCGCGGGCGTATGTCGACAAGTACGGCGACGACTGGACGTTCACCGCGCGGGACGGCGCCCTGCACCACGCCGAGGGGGGCGCGGCCCTGGCCTTCCGGATCGAGCCCGAAACGGGGTTCGGGTTCCGGAAAGGGCCTTACTGCCAGACGCGTTGGCGTTTCTGAACCCGGTGTCAGCAGGGGTCGTTATGCTGCCCAGGCATGGAGAGCCGGCGACTGCTGGGGTTGATCACCGAGGCGGCCAGTGAGGATGCCTTGGTCAGGGAGATGGCGCGCGGCGAGCTGATCGCCCTGCGTGCCGCGGCGGTGGGCCCGCTGCTCGACGCGCTGTGGGACGACGAGGCACCCGTCGCCTGGTCGGAGGCCGCCTGGCTGCTGCGCAAGATCGGGCTGCCCGCCCTCGGTCCGCTGGCGGACGCCATCGCCGCCGCCCCGACGCCGACCGCCCTGCGGCGTGCCCGGTGGGCGTTCACCGGCCTGGACGTGCCGGGCCTCGGGGTCTACGCGTCGGCGCTGAAGCATCCCGATCCACAGGTCCGGCAGAGCGCCGCGTATGTCTTCCAGGGCCGTGGCCGGGACGCGCTGTCCGAGGCGCACCTGCTGCTGCCCCTGCTGGCCGATCCGGTGCCGGAGGTCAGGGAGGGCGCGGTGTGGGCGCTGCGCGAGGTCGGCACCGGCGTGGTGCCGCTGCTGCGCGGGGTGCGGCGCGGCCTCTGGCCGGGGTACGCGCGGGCGCGCGCCGGCGCGCTGGAGGTGCTGGCGGCGGTGGGCGGCCCGGAGGCGCTGGACGAGCGGGACCGGGCGGCGCTGCGGCGGCTGATCAGCGTCAAGGCGCGCGACGAGATCCCCGAGCCGATGCACACGTGCGGGTCGTGGTTCGCGGTGCCGACCACCGACCAGGAGGCCGTGCTCGACGCGTTCGGGCTGTCCGGGGCGGTGCCGGTGACCATGCGGCTGGGCGCCTCGGCGTGGTGCCACGACCTGCACGCGGGGAACGGGCCGCGCGCCCGGCACGGGACCTGTTCGCGGGTCTATGTCAGCCCGGCGCTGGACGGGTGGACGCTGGTGTTCGGCACCCCGTCCGGGGACGCGCACGCGGACGACGGGCGGTCGCGGGGGGCGCGGGTGCGCAGCCGCTGCGCGGCGCTCAGCCGGCGCTTCGGCGCGGCGCACTGGTACGGCATGCGGTGCGGCGACGACTGGACGGCGTGGTGTCTCGGGGAGGGCGGCGAGGTCGTCCGGTTCTACGACGTGGCCGAGCCGGAGAGCGAGGTGGGCGGCGAGCACCCGGCGGAGGCCCGGTGCGTGCCGCACTACCGGAGCGGCTTCCCGCGCCGCGCGCTGGAGGATCTCGACGCGGCGGACGCGGAGGCGTTCCTGGCGTGCTTCGAGGAGATCGGGCGGGAGTTGTGGCTGCCGGGGCAGCGGACCGCCGTGGAGGTGGCCGGGCAGGCGTCGGTCGATCCGGCGTCGATCGGGCCGCAGACGCGCGTGACCGGCCGGGCGGTGCTGGCGCTCACCGCGTGCGGCAGGGAGCACGGGCATCCGCGCGGGGCGCTCTGCGTGTGAGGCCCCGCGCGGTCCGCCGCGACCGGTCGCCGGTCGCTAGCTACCGGTCTTCTCCCTTTCGGCCGCCGCGCCGCCCTGGCCCACCAGGCCGCGGCGGGTCAGCTCCGAGAAGCGGGGCACGAGGCGGCGGATCTCGCGCTGCCCGAGGTACCCGCCGATGACGGACGGCAGATAGCCGCGGATGGGCACCACGGCGCGCACCCAGGACTGGGCGTAGATGTGGACCGCGCGGCGCTCGATGCCCGCGACGAGCCGGTCGACGGCCGGCTCCAGCGGGTAGGTGCGGTTCGCCGGCCAGGGCAGCCGCTTGCGCATGTCCCGCATCACCGGGTCCTCGTCCGCGCCGCGCACCATGTCGGTGTCGGTCCAGGTGAGGTACGCGACGCCGACCCGCACGCCGAACGGCCCGACCTCCGGCCGCAGCGCGTGGGCGAACGCCTCGACGCCCGACTTGGACGCGCAGTAGGCGCTCATCATCGGCGACGGCGTCAGGGCGGCGAAGGACGCGACCTGGAGGAAGTACCCCCGGCTGTCCTTCAGCGCGGGCAGGAACGCGCGGCAGGTGACGGCCGAGCCGACGAGGTTGACCTCGATGACGCGCCGCCACGTGGCGTCGTCGGAGTCGGCGAACGGGCCGCCCGTCGCGACGCCCGCGTTGGCGACCACGATGTCCACCGTGCCGAAGCGCGCGGCGACCTCGGCCGCGACCTGGGCCATCGCCTCGGCGTCGGTGACGTCGGCGTGCCAGTACGCGGACTCGCCGGTCAGCGACTCGCTGACGGCCTTCAGCTCGGTCGGCTCCAGGCCGATCAGCGCGACCTTGGCACCGCGGGCGGACAGCTTCCTGGCCAGCGAGGCGCCGATGCCCCGGGCGGCGCCGGTGACGACGGCCACCTGCCCGACGAGACTTCTCCGGTTGCTCACAGGTTCTCCTTCGCCAGGCCGCGGATGATCTCGGTGACCTTGTCCGGGGCTTCGATCGGGGTCATGTGTCCTATGCCGGGCAGCTCGGCGAACTCGTTGAGCTTCGGCAGCCGGCTCGCCATCCGGTGGGCGTGGACGATCGGGGTGAGCCGGTCGGCGGTGCCGTGGACGATGGTCACGGGGATGTCGAGCCGCGCCAGGTTGTCGGATATGTTCAGCTCGTACAGCACCCCGCCCCACTCGGCGCGCGGCTTGCGCGGCGCGGCGGCGACCATGCGGGCCACCTCCGTGCGCTGCTCGGCGGTGGCGCCCCGGCCCATGGTGATGTAGCGGATGACGGCCTTGGATATCGGCGTCACGGGCCCGTAGGTCACCTTGGTGGTGAGGAACACGCGGCTGCCCTGCTTGCGCAGACTGCCCGGCCGCAGCGGCAGCGCGGTCGACTCACCGGCCAGCCGGTCGGTGCCGGTGCTGCACAGCACGGCGGCGACGACCCGGTCGCGGAACGCGGGCCGGTCGGCCGCCGCCACTATGGTCATCGCGCCCATGGAGTGGCCGGCTATGAGAACGCGCTGCCCCGGCTTCAGCGTGGCGTCCAGGACGGCCAGCAGGTCGTCGGTGAGCGCCTCGGTGCCGTGGGCGCCCGGGGTGGCGGGCGTGCGGCCGTGGCCGCGCTGGTCGTAGAGCACCACGCGGTAGTCCGGGACGAGTTGCCGCATCACCGGGTACCAGAAGGTCCGGTTGCAGGTCCAGCCGTGGGCGAGCACCACGGTGGGCGCTTCCTCCGGGCCGAAGATCTCGGTGTGGAGCCGCGCGCCGCCCGTGGAGGGGACGATCAGCTCGGTGGCGGTCGATTCAGGCATGGCGCAGCACCTCGTATTCGTTGAGCTCGACGTTCTGGGTGACGCGGCGGAACTCGGCGGTGGTACCGGGCCATACGGTGCTGTTGCGGCCGTTGGCGTCCAGGTACCAGCTATCGCAGCCGCCGGTGTTCCAGACCGAACGGCTGAGCCGGCGCTGCATCCTGGTGTCCCAGGCGCTGACGGCCTCGGGGCGGGCGGCCAGGGCCGCGCGGCCGGGTTCGCCGAAGGAGTCCAGCTTGGTCATGTAGTCGGCCAGGTAGTTGAGCTGGGCCTCGATGATCAGGATCATCGAGCTGTTGCCCAGGCCCGTGTTGGGGCCGATGATCGTCAGGAAGTTGGGGAAGCCGGCGGTGGTCGTGCCGCGCAGGCCGGCCACGCCGTCCTGCCACTCCTCGGCGAGGGTGGTGCCGCGCATGCCCTTGACCCGGCTGGCGATCGGTATGTCCGTGACGTGGAAGCCGGTGCCGAAGATGATCACGTCGGCCTCGGTCTCCCGGCCGTCGGCGGACACCAGCGTGGAGCCGCGCACCTCGCGCAGCCCGGAGTCGATGACGTCCACGTGCGGCCTGGCGAGCGCCGGGTACCAGTCGTTGGACAGCAGGATCCGCTTGCAGCCGATCCGGTAGTCCGGGGTGAGCTTCCGCCGCAGCGCGGGGTCCTTGATGGCCCGGCGCATGTTGGCCTTGGCGATCACCTCGACCGCGCGCATCAGATCGGGCCGCCTGGCGAACGCGGTGACCTGCAACTCGCGGATGGCCCAGAGCAGTCCGCGGCGTCCGGCCCGGGTGGCCGGCACCTTGTCGTGCAGCCACTTCTCGGCGCCGGTGATCTTCCGGTCGGCCCGGGGCAGGACCCAGGGCGCGGTGCGCTGGAAGACGGTGAGGTGCTGGACCTCCTTGGCGATCGCCGGCACGAACTGGATCGCCGAGGCGCCGGTGCCGACGACGGCGACGCGCTTGCCGCGCAGCGAGTGGTCGTGGTCCCAGCGGGCCGAGTGGAAGACGTGCCCGGGGAACTGGTCGAGGCCGGGGATGTCCGGGAGCCTGGGGTCGGACAGCGGCCCGGTGGCGGAGACGACCACGTCGGCGGTCCAGGTGCCGTTGGTCGTCTCGACGACCCAGCGCAGTTCCTCGTTGTCCCAGCGGGCCGACTCCACCTCGGCGTTGAACCGGATGTGCGGGCGGAGCCCGAAGGTGTCGGTCACCCACTCCAGGTACTCGCGGATGTGCGGCTGGCCGGAGAAGTTGCGCGGCCAGCGCGGGTTGGGCGCGAAGGAGAACGAGTACAGGTGGGACGGCACGTCGCAGGCGCAGCCCGGATACGTGTTGTCCCGCCACGCGCCGCCGACCGAGTCGGCTCTCTCCAGGACGACGAAATCCGTGATCCCCATGCGGCGCAACCGCACGGCGGCGCCGAGCCCGCCGAATCCCGCGCCGATCACCGCCACTCTCACATGCATGCCAGCCTCCAGAAACCGACCCGACCCGAAGCGGTAAATCGTGCCAGCGTTCACTGGCATGGTTGGAGGGTAGAGGAGAAGCCTACTCATGGGTAGGGGGTAGGCACTCCTAAACTGACCGGTGTGGGAATACAGGCAGAGGACTCGGGCAGATCCGCCGGCCGGCCGCGCGAGTACCGCGCCGCGGAGCTGGCCGAGGCGGCTGGGATCACCGTCCGGACCCTGCGCTTCTACCAGGAGCGCAAGCTCTTCTCGCCACCGCGCCGCGAGGGCCGGATCGCGTGGTACGACGAGCACCACCTGGCGCGCATCCGCACCATCACCGAACTGCTGGCGCGCGGCCACACCCTGGGCGGCATCGCCGAGCTGATCTCGGCGTTCTCGGCCGGCCGGGACGCGGGGCAGACCGCCGAGCTGCTGGGCCTGTCGGAGCCGCACCCCTGGGCGGAGGAGGAGCCGGTCCGGCTGACGCCCGAGGGCCTGGCGGCGTACTACGGCAACGAGGCGGACGCGGACAACCTGGCCGCCGCGCTGGACATCGGCTACATCGCGGTGGACGGCGACGAGATCGTGCACATCAGCCGCGACCTGCTGGAGTCGTCCTCGGGCATGGTCCGCGAGGGCATCCCGCTGTCGGCCGTGCTCGGGGTCGGCCGCGAGATGCGCGAGCACGTGGACGCGGCGGCGGAGGCGTTCACCGAGCTGATGCGGCGCCATGTGCTGCCGGAGGTGCTCGGGCCGGCCGCCGGGACGGACGAGCCGGTCTCCGACGAGGACATGAAACGGCTCGGCGAGGTCCTCGGGCGGCTGCGTCCGCTGGTGAAGAAGGCGGTGTACGCGGAGGTCTCGCTCGCCTTCGACCGGAAGCTGCGCGCGGAGCTGCACCTGACGGAGGCCCAGGCGGCGCGGCGGGCGGAGGCGGAGCCGGGGGCCTCCTGACCGGCCGCCGGTCCGACCCGGCCAGCCGTCCGTCCGTCCGGAAAGCCAGAGGGGTCAGGAGGCGTCCGCGCCGGGCTCCTCCTCCGGGGGGCGCCGCAGCCCCATGGACATCAGGCCGCGCAGACCGTCGCTCATCACCTGGACCTCCAGCGGGCCGAGCAGGGCGCGCTGGACCAGGAACCCCTGGGCGCAGGCCAGCAGCACCCGGGCCACGTGCGCGGGCGGCACGTCGGCACTCATCAGGCCGTTCTCCTGGTAGGACGCCACGACCTTGGCCCACGCGTCGGCCATGCCGATCAGGGCGCCGTGCAGGATGCCGGCGAGCCGGGGGTCGCGGAACGTCTCGGACCAGACCTGGATCACCAGGGCCGGCGGGAAGAGCAGGACGTCGTCCACGCGGCGCAGCGCCTCGGCGATGATCTCGTCCGGCCACGCCGGGCGCGGTCCGGCGAGGGCGTCGTCGAACGCGCCCCGGACGGCCGTCAGCACCTCGTTCGCCAGGGCGGCGATGATCGCCTCCTTGCCCGGGAAGTACCGGTAGACGGCGCCAGCGGACAGCCCCGTCTCCCGGAAGATGTCCTGCATCGACGTGCCGTGGAACCCGTCGCGGGAGAAGCAGCGAGCGGCGCCCTGGATGATCTGGCGCCTTCGGGCCTCGAGGTGTTCCTGGGAAACGCGTGCCATGAGGCGGAGCGTAAAACGAACGTTCTCTCTTGACAAGAGCCCGGTCGGAGGAGCACGGTGTCCTCAGCTAAAACGAACGATCCTTCTCTTTGGTCCCGTCTTTCTGGTCATCGCCGATCACCGGAGGTCATGTCCCGTCATGTCCATTCTTCGCCACTCGCCCGCCCGCACGGCGGAGCCGAAGCCCGCTCCGGCGCCCGAGTCCGGGGCTTCCGCGCCTCCGCGGGGGCGGCCCGCGGGGCTGCCGCCGGCCCGCGGCATGGCCATCGTGATCCTGGCGATCCCGGCGTTCGTGGCGTTCGCCCTGTGGGCCTTCGCCTGGCCGGCCGCCAGGAGCGCCCCCAACGACCTGCCGGTCGGCGTCGCGGGACCGGCCGCCGCCGCCGAGCAGGTCGCCGAAGGGCTGCGCGCGCAGGACGGCGCGTTCGACGTGCACCTGTACCCCGACGCGGCGGCGGCGCGGGAGGCGATCGAGGACCGCGACGTCTACGGCGTGTTCGTCGTCGGCGACTCCGGCACCGAGCTGCTGACCGCCCGTGCGGCGAGCGCGGCGGTGGCCGACCTGCTGACGCACGTCGCCGAGGACGCCGCGCCCGAGGGCGCCACCGTCCCCGTGACGGACGTGGTCCCGCCCTCGGCGGGCGACCCGCGCGGCTCGGTGTTCAACACGAGCATGCTGCCCATGGCCCTGGCCGGGATCGCCGTCGGCGCGGTGGTCACCCTGACCGGGCTGCGCGGCGGCCGGGCGGTGGGCGCCGTCCTGGGGGCCGCCGTCCTGGCCGGCGTCGGGGGCGCCCTCATCGGGCACACCTGGCTCGACGTCTTCGCCGGGTCGTGGTGGGAGGTGGCCGGGACCCTCGGGCTGGTCGCCCTGGCCGGCAGCGCCACGGTCGCCGGTCTCGCCGCCCTGATCGGCCCGCCCGGCATCGGGCTCGGCGCCCTGTTCGTGATGCTGCTGGGCAACCCCTGGTCGGGCGCGGGCTCCGCCCCCGAGATGCTGCCCGACCCGGTGGGCACGCTCGGCCAGTTCCTGCCGACCGGCGCCGGGGCGACGGCGCTGCGCTCGGTGGCGTACTTCGACGGGGCGGGCGCCGCCTCCGCGTTCACCGTCCTCGCGGCCTGGACCCTGCTGGGGCTCGGCGCCCTGGCCCTGGTCCCCGCCCTGCGCCGGCGCCGCGCGGCGGCGGGCTGATCAGAGGGGCTCAGAGGGGCTTGGTGTAGCAGCGGCTGCTGGCGGTGTGGCGGTAGAGGCCGAACTTCCCGTCCGCCGGGACGGGAAGGTAGCCGCTGCTCTCGTAGAGGGCTATCGCCTCCGGCTGCATGGTGCCGGTCTCCAGCACCATGCGGGTCCGGCCGGCCTCGCGGGCCGTCTCCTCCAGCCGGGCCAGAATCCGGCGGGCCAGCCCCTGACCGCGCGCCTCCCGCACCACGAACATCCGCTTCAGCTCGGCGTCGCCGTCCGCGTACCCCTCGCCCGTCGCGCTCTGGGCACGCCAGCCCCCGGTCGCCACCGGACGCCCCCGCCCGTCGTACGCCAGCAGATACAGCCCGCGCGGCGGCGCGAACATCGCCGGGTCGAGCGGCGTGACATCACCGTCGCCGTAGCGCTCCACGTACTCCGCCTGCACCAGATCGTTGAGCTTGACGGCATCCGGATGGTCGAAGGGCACGGTCACGAGCGTGGCGACGAGATCCATGCGCCCATCGTAGGAAAGGGTGGCAAACCGTTTTTCCCGGCACTCGATCCGCGCCGCGCGTCCCCGGCCCGGAGCGCGGAACCTAGCCCAGCGCGGCACACACGTCCGCGGAGCTGGGGCGGTCCGCCGGCCCGGGGCTGAGCATGGCTTCGATGATCTTGCCAAGTCGGCCGGGGATGGTGACGGGCCGGATCCGGCCCCGGGCGATGACCCGCCGCTGCTCCGCGCGCTCCGCGTCGGCCGGGAAGTCGATGGCCCGCAGGCCGGTCGCGCTGAGGAACAGGCCGGCGCCGAGCCCGAACACGTCGGATGCCGAGGTGGGCACCGCGGTCCCCGTCGTCAGCACGCTGCGCGACATCTCCGGGCTCTCGTAGTGGACGAGACAGCCGCGATGGGGGAAGTCGTAGATCGCCGGAACCTCGCCACCCCGGGCCAGTCCCAGGTCGATCAGCCGTGTTCCGTGCCGCCCGAGGAGGAAGTGCGCGGGCTGCACGTCCCCGTGCACCCATCCCTCGGCGTGGAGCCCGGCCAGCGCCCGGGCGCAACTCAGCGCGTCTGTTTCGAGATTCCGCCGTTCCTTGCCTGTCCTGTGAGGTTCCCAGAGGTCCCAGACACTTTTTCCGTCGTACCAGGGCTGGACACTCCAGGTCCCGCGTGCCCATTCCCCCCAGTACACGCCGTCTTGGCCGAGTTGCCGCAGGATCGTCGCCTCGCGGGCGGGGGCGAGCGCGGTGTACTGGTGCGTGGGGGCCGCGGGGTACCCCAGCTTCACCGCGTGGTCTCCTCGGTCACCGGTGACCTGCCACACGGTCGACCCACGCCGGTTGAGCACCAGGCGGCGAGACGTGGGGGCGAGCAAGGTCACCATCTCGCCGGTCAGTTCGTAGGGTCCGTCAGTCACGAGGGGTCCGTTTGTCCCGGGTCGGGCCGCCCCCGCTCCGGGAGACGGCCCCTGGCTCATGTGCCGTGCGAGCCTACTTGAGGTAGGGGCGGCCGTCGTCGCTGTCCCCCGGGGTCTTGCCCGGTTCGGTGGGCTCGTCGTCGTCCGGGTCGCCATTGCGGGCTGTGATCATCGCTTTACTCCTTTCGCCGGGTCCAGCGGATGACTGCCCGGCATCCAGGCGAGCGAAGCAACTCGCGTGCGTGAATGCCGGATTGCTTCGCCCTCAACGCCGTCAACACCGTCACGTTCCCCCTGCGCCGGGGGCACCCGGCTCGCGGTGCGGGTCCCGCGACGTCCGGTCCGTCTGGGCCCCGGGCGGCCGTCGTGGGAAAGGGTGGCAAACCGTTTTCCGCCCTGGGGTACGGTCGTGCGGTGCTGACCGTGACAAGTGTGAATGTCAACGGCCTTCGGGCCGCCGCCAGGAAGGGCTATCTGGAGTGGCTGGCCGGTTCTCCGGCCGATGTCGTGTGTCTTCAGGAGGTGCGGGCCGAGGCCGAGCAGCTTCCGGACGAGGTCCGCGTTCCGGCCGGACTGCACGCCGTGTACGCCCCGGCCGCCGCGCGGGGGCGGGCCGGGGGGGCGGTGCTGACCCGGCGGGCGCCGGAGGCGGTGCGCACCGGGTTCGGCGCGGCGGAGTTCGACGGCTCGGGCCGTTACCTGGAGGTGGACCTGCCCGGCGTGACCGTGGCCAGCCTCTACCTCCCGTCCGGCGAGGTCGGCACGGAGCGGCAGGCGGAGAAGGAACGGTTCATGGCCGCCTTCCTGCCCTACCTGCGGGACCTGCGCGGGCGTGCCGCCGCGGACGGCCGCGAGGTGCTGGTCTGCGGCGACTGGAACATCGCCCACCGCGAGGCCGACCTGAAGAACTGGCGCGCCAACCGCGCCGCGTCCGGGTTCCTCCCGGAGGAACGGGCCTGGATGACCCGGGTGTTCGACCCGGCGGACGGCGGCTACACCGATGTGGTCCGCGCCCTGCACCCGGCCGAGGAGTACGGCCCGTACACCTGGTGGTCCTACCGGGGCCGCGCGTTTGATGCCGACACGGGCTGGCGCATTGACTACCACGTGGCGACGCCCCGACTCGCGGAGCGCGCGCTGAAGACCGAGGTCGAACGGGCGCCCAGCCACGCCGAACGCTGGTCGGACCACGCCCCGGTGACGGTGGTCTACGACCTCTGACCGGGGGGCCGCGTTGTCGGACTCGCCCGCTAGGGTGCCCGCATGAGCGAGAACATCCACGCCCGCGGCACCTTCGAGATCGTCTCCTGGGAGCAGGCGCCGCTGGCGACCTCCGGCCCGGCCGAGGGCTTGCAGCTTCAGCGGGCGGAGATCAGCCGCACGTTCGCCGGGGACTTCACCGGGACCAGCGCGGCGGTCCTGCTGATGTGCCAGTCCGACGACGAGAACATGGGGTATGTCGGTTCGGACCACCTCACCGGCACCCTCGACGGCCGCGCCGGCAGCTTCGTCGTCCACCACGGCGGCGTGGTGGACGAAGGGACCCCGAGGGTCGTCCTCGGCTCCATCGTCCCCGGCTCCGGGCGCGGTGAACTGGCCGGCATCCGCGGCGACTTCGTGCTGACCCGCGAGGACAGCGGGCAGCACGTCTTCACCCTGGACTACACGCTGCCCGAGTCCGCGGGGAACCCGTAGGCGTCCGCGATCAGTTCGAAGCTGCGCAGCCGCGCCGCCGGGCTGTGCACGCTGGTGGTGATCATCAGCTCGTCGGCGCCGGTCCGCCGGACCAGGCCGTCCAGCCCGTCGCGGACCGCGTCGGGCGTGCCGTGGACGACGTCCGCGAGCCGCCCGTCCAGGATGTCCTTCTCCGCCGCGCCGAAGGTGTGGGCCTCGGCCTCCTCCGGGGTCGGGACCAGGCCGGGGCGGCCGGTGCGCAGGCGGACCAGCGCCAGGGCGCCGGTGAGGACCTGCCGGTACGCCTCCCGCGCGTCGTCGGCGGCGAGCGCCGAGACCCCGATCAGCGCGTAGGGGGCGTCGAGCACGGCGGACGGCCGGAAGGCGCGGCGGTACAGCTCCAGGGCCGGGACGGTGTGGGCCCCGGCGAAGTGGTGGGCGAAGGCGAACGGCAGACCGAGGCGGCCCGCCAGCTCCGCGCTGAAGCCGGACGAGCCCAGCAGCCACACCGGGGGCCGCGCGGGCGTCTGGACGCCGCCGGGCACGCTGCCCTGCACCGGGCCTGGCACCGCGTGGATGCCCGCGTAGGGGTGCCCGTCGGGAAAGTCGTCGTCGAGGAAGCGGACCAGCTCCGCCACCTGCTGGGGGAACTCGTCGGCGCCGTCCGACCGGCCCCGCCGCAGGGCCGCCGCCGTGGCGCCGTCCGTGCCGGGGGCGCGGCCGAGGCCCAGGTCCACCCGGCCGGGCGCGAGCGCCTCCAGCGTGCCGAACTGCTCGGCCACGACCAGCGGCGGATGGTTCGGCAGCATGACGCCGCCGGCCCCGAGCCGGATCCGCTCGGTCCGGCCCGCCAGGTGGCCGAGGATCACGGCGGGGGCCGAGCTGGCGACGCCGGGCATCGAGTGGTGCTCGGCGACCCAGAACCGGTGGTAGCCGCGCCGCTCGGCGAGGCGCGCGATCTCCGCCGCGGTGCGGAGCGCCTCGGTGGCCGTCAGGCCGCTGCCCACGGTCGCCAGGTCCAGCACGGACAACGGGACCGGCGCCGATCCCCGGCGCACTCCCCTGATCCCGTCGGTCTGCTCGCTCCCCCGGCCGCCTCCCTGTCCGCGCTCCCGCACCTGACTGCGTGGAGCACAACGAGGAGGCCCGCCGGATCATTCCGCCCGGCGGCGCCGCCCGGCGGTCAGGGCAGATAGCGCTCCACGGCGGACGCGCCCTCCTTCCCCAGCGGGCGGCGGGCCTCCTCGACGCGCTCGGGAGTCGGCTCACGGCCGCTGAGCCGGACCAGATCCTCGGGGTCGATCGGGCGGCCCCCGCCGCTGTGCAGCAGCCGGTCGGGGGTCGGGCGATCGGTGGAGCGCTGCTCGTCTGATTCAAACGATTCGGACATTGCGACACCTCCAGAACGCCAGCCTAGGCGCTGCCGGGCACCCGCGCGATCGGGCGCGGATCTCCCCGGCCGTGCCCCGGGCTACGCCGCCGGGCCACGGGCCCGCGCCAGCAGCACGTACCGCTCGTCGTCCACCGGGCCGCCCCACAGCTCCGGGTCCCCGGCGAGCGACTCGACCCGGACCTCCCGGGCCAGCGGCCCGACCGCCGCCGCCAGCTCCGCCGCGCCCACGCCCCCGTGCCACGGCAGGGTGTCCGGTCCCGCCGCGTACGGCTCCGCGCCGCCCGTCTGCCGCCAGCGGCCCTCGACCAGCACCAGCCGGCCGCCGGGCCGCAGCCGTATCACCCACTGCCGGAGCGCGGCCACCGGGTCCGGCAGCGTCCACAGCAGGTGCCGCGCCAGCACCACGTCGAACCGCTGCCCGCCCGTCGGCGGCTCCTCCGCCGCCCCGACGGCGAACTCCGCCACCACCCCGGCCCGCAGCGCCTTCCCGCGCGCCGCCGCCACCATCCGCGGCGACAGATCCACCCCCGTCACCCGGTGCCCCGCGCCGGCCAGCAGCACCGCCAACGACCCGGTGCCGCAGCCGGCGTCCAGCACCTCGGCGCCCGTGCCGGGCACCCACTCCGCCAGCCGCCGCGCCCACGCGGCCCGGACCGGCTCCGCCCGCAGCCCGTGGTCCGGCTCCTCGTCGAACGCCGCCGCGGCGGCGTCCCAGTACGCCGCGATGGCACTGCCGTGCTGTTCGCTCATGACGGCCATGCTCGCACCCGCCACTGACAGTCACCGCTGGTGCGGCCCGCCGGTACACCGCGGCGCCGCCCGAGGCACCGTCCGGTGGCTCAAACGGCGCTCGGCGCCCGTCGCGTCCCGTGCGTCAGGCGTGCGGCCCCGTCAGATGCCGCCGAGGCCCTCACGGCTCACCGCGCCGAGGAACGCCGTCCACGAGCCGGCCGGGAAGCCGAGGAGCGGCCCGGTGGGGTTCTTGGAGTCGCGCACGGCCAGCAGACGCGGCGCCGACGACCTCACCTCCACACAGGCCCCGTTCCCCCCCGAATGAGACGACTTCGTCCACACGTACGTGCTGACTTGCCCAACTGCCATGGTCGCTCCGGAACTTGTCGGTCGGGTGTGATTGCCGTGACCGTACTAGTCCGGATCGCCATATGATGTCCCGCTTCACTCGACCGGATGGACCGCCGTCCACTTCCCTTCCCACCACCGTCACAGCGGTGTATATTCCGCGATCTTCAACTTGTCAGGGGCCTGTCACATCCGGGTGCGGTACTCCTCGGCCAGGCCGATCATGAAGCGGCGCGTCGCCTCCGGGCTGAGCGCCTGCGCCCGCAGGTGCTCGTACATGACGCTGTAGTACTGGACGTCGTGGGGCTTCTCCAGATAGAGATCACTCGTCCCGCCCTCCAGGTAGATCACCGTGGAGTCGGTCGCCTCGGGGAACTCCAGAATCGCGTACTGCCCGTTCACGCCGGGGTGCGCCCCCGCCGAGAACGGCATCACCTGGAGCGTGACGTGCGGCAGTCGCGAGCACTCCACCAGCCGGTGAAGCTGCTCCACCATCGTGGGTATGCCGCCGACCGCGCGGCGCAGGGCCGCCTCGTCCACCACGGCCCACATCCGCAGGGGGTTCTTCTCGTCCCAGACGCGCTGCTGACGGCGCAGCCGCACCTGGACCCGGCTGTTGACCTCGTCGTGGCCCACCTCGGGCAGGGCGCCCGATATGACGGCCGCCGCGTACGCCTGGGTCTGGAGCAGCCCCGGAACGACCTGGGGCTCGTAGACACGTAACGAGGACGCGTCGGTCTCCAGGCCGATGTAGACGCTGTAACTGGGCGACAGCTCGGCGAAGGCGTGCCACCAGCCCTGCTGGCGGGACTCCCTGGCCATCTGCATCAGCGACTCGACGAGCCGGGAGTCCTCGACCTCGTACACACCGCACAGGTCCCGGACGTCCCGCGGGCTGATGCTGCGGCGGCCGTTCTCCAGCCTGCTGATCTTCGACTGCGAGACCAGCAGTCTGTCCGCGACCTCCTCCGCGGTCATGCCGCGTTCCTCACGGAGCCGCCTGAGCTCCTGGCCGAGCCTGCGTCGCCGGACAGTGGGATTGACGTTTCCCGCCACGGACTTGTGCACCTCCGTCGATCTGGAAAGACCGCTGCTGCTGTGAGCAGAGTGCCACTTGGCACGGGGCGCCCGCTGGGAATTCGTGCGAGAGAGCGGCTGATCACAAGCACGGGGTGCGGCGGCGGACCGTTTCCGGCCGTCACCACACCCCCTGCTCGCATGCGGCTCCCGGTTGGCTCAAAGTGCCGTCGTGTCCCTGTGCCGTACGCCTAGTGCGACAGCGAGGGACGGACCACGGCTCTCGTCACTCCTCTCCGCCGAGACGTTTCGGCGACTTGATGGGACTGTCCGACCACAGCCATGGCCGCGGGCACCGGCGTGTGTCCCGTCTTGCGCGTCGCGGTCTGCTGCTGCGGACGTCGCGCCGCCGCCGCCTGGCCGGCCACACCGTTCTGGACGTCCATCACGGCGTGGGCCACCAGGCCGCCCATCGGGTCGTGCCTGATCAGATCCCGCAGCCGGGAGCGGGAGGACCGCCCCTCGTTGCCGGGATACAGATGCTTGCCCAGGCCCACGGCGTGAGCCAGTGCCGCCAGCGCCGCGGTCCGCGCGTCCGGTGGCGTACCGGTACGGATCGCGGTGTCCAGCCGAGCCCGGATCTGCCTGCTGACCGCGGTGTCCGTCGCCTGGTACCGGGTCGTCGGCAGAACTCCGCACATCTGGTTGTCCACCGCGTGCACCATGCCGCAGCGTTCCAGATGCGAGAGATACGTCTGGCGGAGCCCGAGTCTGGGCCCGCCGATCCAGTGGACGGCCCGCACCGGGCTGCCGCGCCTGCGCAACAGCTCCAGAGCGGAGTCCAGCGTCGGATCTCCGGTCGGCCGTGGCAGCACCACGGCTATTCGGTCCCCATCTGGGGCTATCCGTCCCGCCAGTGCCAGCTCGACGAGCTGTGCCCCGGCAAGGCCGAGGTCGAGCGACTGTGGCTGCGCTGTGGTGCCCGTGGCCGGGTCCAGAGCGAGCAGCAGCAGCTCTTCCGGAATGGTTCTACGACTCCTGCCCATCCATGCCTCCCCGCGTGGATGAAAGACAGGGTGACGCCTCTCACATGTTCTGTCGAGAGCGCGTGGTGGATTTGGGAGGGAACCCGTAGATATGTCGTTGTCGTCCTTGTGCGTGGGCAGCAGGTTTTCGCTACCACCGGCATGGCGTACCGAGGTGCACAGGACCCGGCAAACTGGTAGGGCCAGCGGCCAGTTCTGGAACGAGGAACAGGGAGGTACGGGTGTCGGGCGAGTCCCCGGACATTTCGGATCGGGATCGGGAGCAGGAGTCATCGGAGAAGACGTCCGGGAGGCCCGGAAGGGTTCCCCGGGGCGCGGAGGTTCCCGGGGACACGGACACGGACACGGAAACGGCGGCCGGCGAGGACACGGAGGGCGCGGCGGAGGTGCCGGAGGAGGCTCCGCGGCCGATAGATCCCAGAACCATGGCGATGCGGCGCGTCCCGGAGCAGGGGGAGCGGGCTCCGGTTCCGGAGGCGAAGGCGGAAGCGGCTTCGAAGGCGGACGAGCCCGACGACGGGCCGGGGGACGATCACGCCACCAGCGTGCTGCGACTGCCCGAGACGGACGACAAGACCGGCGACCGCGAGACCACCTCCCTGCGCGTACCCGACGACGACGAACCCGAGGACGAACCCGAGGACCAGCCCGAGGACGGACCGGGGGACGAGCCCGAGGACGACCACGCGACCAGCGTCCTGCGACTGCCCGAGACGGACGACAAAACGGGCGACCGCAAGACCACCTCCCTGCGCGTACCCGACGACGACGAACCCGAGGACCAGCCGGAGGACGAACCCGAGGACGACCACGCCACCAGCGTCCTGCGGCTGCCGGAGGCCGAGCCCGAAGACGGCGACGGCGACCGGACCAGCGTCCTCCCGCTGCCGGCCGAGCCGGCGGAGGCGCCGGAACCGCCCGCCGCCGCCCCGCCCCGCCAAGAGACGTGTGCGTCGGGAACCGGCCGCTCCGCCGAAGCCCGCCGCCGAGCCGCCCGTTCCCGACGCACAGCGCGATCCGCTGGATCTGCTGGCCGAGTTGACCAACCGCCCGGCGCCGCCGCCGACTCCGCTGCGGACAGTCGCGCGCCGTGTGAAAATCTGGACGCCGCTGCTCGTCCTGCTGGCGATCGCGTTCGTCATCGCCCAGTCGCTGCGCCCGCTGCCCGAACCGACGCTGGAGATGACGGCGGCCCGGACCCACACCTTCGACGGGACGTCACCGACCGCGCCCTGGCCGGACCAGGGCCAGGCCGTGCTCGACGTCGAGGGGCTGGGGACGTTCGGCTCGTCCGGCGAGCAGGAGCCGGTGCCCATCGCGTCCGTGGCGAAGGTGATGACGGCCTACGTCGTCCTGGAGAACCACCCCATGGCCGAGGACGGCGACGGCGAGATGATCCCCGTCGACCAACAGGCCGAGGACGACGCGGCGCTGAGCAACGACGGCGAGTCGACCGTCGAGGTGGAGGCGGGGTCCTCGATCACCCAGCGGGAGGCCCTCCAGGCGATATTGATCGCTTCCGCGAACAACGTGGCCCGGCTGCTGGCCCGTTGGGACGCGGGCTCGGAGGAGGAGTTCGTCGCCGAGATGAACGAGACCGCCGCCGAGCTGGGCATGGAGAACACCACCTACACCGACCCCAGCGGCCTGAGCGACGACACGGTCTCCACCGCCGAGGACCAGGTGATCCTGGCCAAGGCGGCGATGGACGACCCGGTGTTCCGCGCGATCGTGGCCATGCCGAGCTACGAGGACAGCCTGGGCGCGACGCACACCAACTGGAACCACCTGGTCCCGGTGAACGGCGTCATCGGCATCAAGACCGGCACCACCACGGCCGCGGGCGGCAATTTGCTGTTCGCCGCCGAGCAGGAGATCGGCGGTACCCGGCAGCTCATCGTCGGCGCCGTGCTGGCGCAGCCGCCGCACCCGTCCGACAACTCCATCCTCACCGGGGCGTTGACGGCCGGGGACACGCTGATCCGGTTCGCGCAGGAGGAGTTGCGCGCGGAGACCGTGCTGAACGAGGGAGACGTCGTCGGGTATGTGGACGACGGACTCGGCGGGCGGACACCGGTCGTGGCCGCCGAGGACGTGCAGGCGGTCGGCTGGGCCGGTCTTGAGGTCGAACTGGAGCTGTCGGCGGGCGAGGAGGGCGTTCCCGGCTCGGGCGACGCGGGCACCCGGGTCGGCGTGCTCACCGTGGGTGGCGGTCCGGACCGGGTGACCGTGCCGGTCGCGGCGGGCGGGGGGCTCGGGCGAACCGGGTTCTCCGAACGCCCCCCGCCGGTGGGGGGGTGCCCGGCCGCTATCACGTACAAGCTTAAGCTTTCTGTAAAAACTTCTCATAGTTTTTTTTTTTCTCGAGCAGAATCCGCAATACGAGTTTTCTGCCTTCCTCGTGGCCTCGGAGTGGTGTATAAGAGACGGGCGCTTCACGGCGATCCTCGACAAGGCGGAGAACTACCGCCCGCCCCACTACTGACCGGCCCGCCCCTCTGCTGACGCCGGCCACTGGCCTCCGGTGCCCCCGCCGGTCCTTCCGGGGAGCGGAACGCGGCGATCCGTCCTAGTCTCGACGCGTCGGTCCGTTCTCCCGCAGGGTGGCGATCCCATGGCACCTCCGCACGGCCGTCACGACCCGAGCACGGCCCGGTTCCCCGAGGGGTTCGTGTGGGGGACGGCGACCTCCAGCTATCAGATCGAGGGCGCCGTGCGCGCGGACGGCCGACTGCCCTCGATCTGGGACACCTTCACGCACACCCCGGGCCGCGTCCACCGTAACCAGACCGGTGACCTGGCCGACGACCACTACCACCGCTACCCCGAGGACGTGTCCCTGCTGGCCGACCTCGGGGTGACGCACTACCGCTTCTCCCTCGCCTGGCCGCGTCTCCAGCCCGAGGGGTACGGGCCGCTGAACGGCGCCGGCCTGGACTTCTACAGCCGCCTGCTGGACAGCCTGCTCGACCACGGCATCAGCCCCTGGGTGACGCTCTACCACTGGGACCTGCCCCAGACCCTGGAGGACTCCGGCGGCTGGCCGCGCCGCGAGACGGCCGAGCACTTCGCGGCGTACGCGGCGCTCGTCCACCAGCGGCTGGGCGACCGGGTGGAGCACTGGACGACGCTGAACGAGCCGTGGTGCTCCGCGTTCCTCGGTTACGCGGCCGGGGTTCACGCGCCCGGCAGGACCGACGGCGCGGCGGCGCTGCGCGCGGCCCACCATCTGCTCCTGGGGCACGGCCTGGCCGTCCGGGCGCTGCGGGAGCAGGGTGCGGGCGCGATCGGCGTGACGCTGAACCTGGCGCCGGTGGAGGCGGCTTCGCCGGAGCGCGCGGCCGACCGGGACGCGGCCCGCCGGGTGGACGGGC
Organism: Streptomyces specialis; assembly: GCF_001493375.1. Classification (GTDB taxonomy): domain Bacteria; phylum Actinomycetota; class Actinomycetes; order Streptomycetales; family Streptomycetaceae; genus Streptomyces; species Streptomyces specialis. The sequence continues at coordinate 98,981 of NZ_LN929769.1, read as the reverse complement.
TGGTGAACCGGTTCTTCCTGGACCCACTGCTGCGCGGCGCGTATCCGGCCGACGTGCTGGCGGACGTGGCGGACGTGACCGGGACGGAGCATGTGCGCGACGGTGATCTGGCGCTGATCGGCGCCCCGTTGGACTTCCTCGGCGTCAACTACTACACGCCTCTGGTGGTGCGGCGGCGCGACGCCCCGACGCCGGGCGGGCCGACGCCGTGGGGGGGCGCGGCGGACGTGGAAACGGTCAAACGAGGTCTGCCCGAGACGGCGATGGGCTGGGAGATCGCGCCGGACGGCCTGTACCGGACGCTGACGCGGGTGTGGCGCGAGTACGGGCCGCCGCCGTTGTACGTGACGGAGAACGGCGCGGCGTTCGACGACCGCGTCACCCCGGAGGGGCGGGTGTGCGACGAGGAGCGGCGTGGGTTCCTGGAGAGCCATATCGCCGCCGCGCACCGGGCGTTGGCGGCAGGGGCGGATGTGCGCGGCTTCTTCGTGTGGTCGCTGCTGGACAACTTCGAGTGGGCGGAGGGCTATGCCAAGCGGTTCGGCCTGGTCCACGTGGACTTCGAGACGCAGCGGCGGACGATGAAGGACAGCGGACGCTGGTTCGCGGAGATCACCCGGGCCAACGCCCTGTAGCCGCGCGGGCCTTCACCCGGCTGTGGCGGAGGGCCAGGCGGCCAGGGCGAGTTCGGCGACGCGGGTCAGTTCGGCCTGGGTGGCGCCGTCCCTGGCCTGCTGGGACATGCCCTGGATCACCGTCGCGAAGTACCGGGCGGGGGCGTGGGGGTCGGTGTCGGCGGGGAGTTCGCCCGTCGCGCGGGCGGTGCGCAGGCGGTCCTCGAAACGTGCCAGGTTCCGGTTGCGCAGGTCGCGCAGGAAGGCCAGGATTCCGGCGTCCTGCGGGGTGACGTTGGTGGCGGCCGAGATGGTGAGGCAGCCCGCCGGGTGCGCGGGGTCCGCGTAGACGAGGGCGGCCTCGTGGAGAACGCGGGAGAACGCGCCGCGCGCGGTGGGCTCCTCGGCGAACGCGATGTCCAGGAAGGCGCCCGGCGGCGTGCGGCCGTACGCGGCCACCGCTTCCTCGAAGAGGCTCTTCTTGTCGCCGAAGGCCGCGTAGAGGCTGGCGGGCCGCACACCCATCGCCCGGGTCAACTCGCCGATGGACGTGGCCTCGTAGCCGCGCTCCCAGAACAACCGGATGGCCTGGACGAGCGCGGCGTCCCGGTCGAATCCGCGCGGGCGGCCACGCCCGGTGGCGCCATCCCCTGCGGCGGTGCTGTTCATGCCCACCATTCTAGAGCGTTCGCTCAAAAAGCGTGCTACGGTCTTTCTTGAACGATCGCTCAAGAAATCGGAAGGCGGGTCGGGACCATGGCCGGAGCAGGGACGACGGACAGGACGGCGGACAGGACGACGGACACGACGGCGGGCAGGCTCGGGGGCAAGGTCGCCCTGGTCACCGGCGGCAGCCGGGGCATCGGCCGGGCCATCGCGGAGCGGCTGGGCCGGGAGGGCGCGATCGTGGCCGTCGCCTACGCCCGGGACGACGCGGCGGCGGCCGGGGTCGTCGAGCGGATCGGGGCGAACGGCGGCCGGGCGTTCGCGATCCGCGCGGAGCTGGGCAGCCATGGCGACGCGGCGGCGCTGTGGGCCGCGTTCGACCGGCACCGGCCGGACGGTGCCGTGGACATCATCGTCAACAACGCCGCGATAGCCCGCAGTTCGGATCTGGCGACATTGACCGAGGAGGAGTTCGACCAGGTCTTCGCGGTGAACGTGCGCGCGCCGTTCTTCCTCGTCCGCGAGGCGCTGGGGCGGCTGCGCGACGGTGGCCGGATCATCAACGTCTCCAGCGGCGTCACCCGGATCGCGCACCCCGAGATCATCGCCTACAGCTCCACCAAGGGCGCGCTGGACACCTTCACGCTCAACCTCGCCAAGCAGCTCGGCCCGCGCGGCATCACGGTGAACTCGGTGGCCCCCGGCATCATCGACACGGACGTCAACGCCGAGTGGCTGCGCACCGATCCGGAAGCGGCGGCCTGGGCCGTCTCGATCTCGGCGCTGGGCCGGGTCGGCCGGCCCGAGGATGTCGCGGACGTGGTCGCCTTCGTGGCGTCGGACGACGCCCGCTGGGTGACGGGCCGGGTGATCGACGTGACGGGCGGCTCCATGCTCTGACCCGCCGGGCGCCGTCAGTCCGGCAGGTCGCGGGCCGACGCCTCCGTCAACAGGCTGTGGAGAAACAGGAGGGACTCGTCCGGGGAGAGCGCCATGTCGCGGAGCAGGTCGAACGACAGCTTCAACTTCTCGACGTCCACCGGGTTTTCGTACAGGTCACCGTTCCTGCTGCTCTCGATGTACGCGATCGACGTGCCGTTCGGCATCCACAGGATGGTCAGGGAGCCGCCGAGCAGGTCGTGCAGGCCCGCCGACAGCGGGAGGCCCTGGATCGTGGTCCGGGGCTGGGTCGCCTGCTCGGCCAGGTGGGCGAGTTGACGGCGCCAGGCCGCCGGGTCCGTGGTCGGCCGGCGCAGCACCGACTCGTCCAGGATGGCGCGGTAGTACGGCGGGTCGTCCTGGCGCAGGATGTCCTGGCGGCTGATCCGGACCGAGACCTTCTCCTCCAGCTCGTGCTCGTCCTCCGGGCGGCCGGACGCCAGGAGTTCGCGGGCGTACTCCTCGGTCTGGAGGAGACCGGGCACGGTGCTGGGGTTGTACTCGTAGCGGACGTTGGCCTGGCCCTCCAGCTCCATGAACCGCTTGTACTTGTCCGCGAACGCGTCCTGCCGGGCCAGAGTCCACAGGAGCTGGAGCAGGTTGCCCGTGCCGTACACCTCGTCCAGCGCCTTGACCGTCGGCAGGTCGCCCAGCCGGGCGCCGGTCTCCAGCTTGTGCAGATAGCTGCGGTCGAACCGCACCTGCTCCGCCAGTTGGGCCAGGGACCAGCCGGCCTCCTCGCGCAGCCGGGCCAGTTCGCGCATCAGCATCTTCCTGGCATTCGGCCTGCGGTCGGGGTCGGACTTGCGTACGGCCATCGACAACTCCTTTGTGGGCGCTGCGGTACGGGACACGCGGGAACACTGGCCAACGTCCGAGCGCCTTCGGATGCTGGTAACCGCCCCCTTACGCAGAGCCTAGAGAGGTCACGCCGGATGACGGCCAGCAGCCAGGAGCCGCACAGTCAGGAGATCGAAATCGGCGCCCTGGCGCGGGACATCGATCTCGACCGGGTGATGTCTGTGTACGGTAGACGGCGGCGGGCCTGCGGTAGATGAGACTGGGCCTCTTCGTGGGCAGCGTCGGGTGTGTATAGGAGACGGGTTACCGGCTCAGGCCGATCAAGGGCGGCCCGGCGTGGGAGGCGGGACCGGAGACGGTCCAGCCGCTGAAGGCGAGCGACCTGCTGCGGGAGAAGGTGCGCCAGGCCAACCGCCGCAGCGCCGGCGGCCTGTTGTGACCACCGGCCGTCGTGGCGCTCCCGTGGGTCAGGCGCAGGTGTCGAGCAGCGCGCCGAGCTGGTCGCGTTCGGCCTCGGTGACGGTCAGTTCGTAGGTGTGCTTCACGGAGGTCCAGGCCAGCGCGTAGGTGCAGTGGAACGCCTCGGCCGGGGGCAGCCATTCGTCCGGGGACTGGTCGCCCTTGTCGCTGTTGACGCGGTCGTTGACCGCGAGGAGCTGCGGGTGGTCGAGGTCGTTGGCGAACGCCTCGCGCTCGTCCTCGGTCCAGGCGTCGGCGCCCGAGCGCCAGGCGTTGGCCAGGGGGACCATGTGGTCGATGTCGATGTCGGCCGGGTCCGTGTACTCCTGCTCCTCGTAGGGGCTGAACCAGGTGCCGGACTCGGGCTGGCAGCCGTCGTCCACCTCGACGTTCTCGCCGTCGCGCTGGAGCACGAGCTGCCGGACGGTGCAGCCGTCCACCTCGGCCCAGTGCGGGAATTCGTCCCGCGAGTACCCGGTCATCGGGCGCGGGTCGGCGACGGTGAGGGCGGCGAGCTGGTCGCGGGCCTCGTCGGGGGTGGGCAGGCCGGGGAGCGTGGATCCCGACTCCGGGTCCGGCTCGGTTCCCGGGTCCGAGCCGGGCGGCGACTCCCCCGTCCCGTCCGGGACTTCGGAGTCGCCGGTCTCCACCGGCGGGTCCGCCACCGTGGACTCCGCGTCACAACTCCCCAGCAGCAGAACCGTCGTTGCCGTCGCGACCGTGGCCGCCATCATCCGAGCGGGAACACCGCGCATGCGCTCCGCCCCTCCTAACGCACCGTAGTACCAGCAGGTGAGACCGTAACCTTTTGGATGCCCGGAGGATTAGCACAACGAACACTCAGCACAGGAAGGGTGCGACCAAATGAAGCGCGCACGGTGGCCGTTCGTTGCGGCAGTGACAGTCGGGATCTCGGCGTTCGCGGGCGGTGTGGCCCAGGCGGACGAGCACTACGCCGGAGAGACCACCATCGGGCCGAGGTTCGGGCTGATCCAGACCGGCCAGATCGACGACCCGCTGGAGGACGTGCTGGAGCACGCCTCGATCCTGGGCGGTGACACGGTCCAGTACGACTGACACAGCCGGACACCGGCAGCCGCCCGGGCCCGCCCTCCAGGCCGGCCCGGCGGTGTCGCCTCACCCGGACGCCGCGCCGGGTGGCGGGAGGGCGCGGGGGCGCCAACCCTGGGCGTACGAGGGAGGTGCGTACGCCGTGGGTATCGGTAGCGGTGTCGGTGCGGACCGGTTCGGCGTGGTGCCGCTCGACGGCGAACCGGCCAGGGACCCGACGCTGGCCGGTGGCAAGGCCGCCGGTCTGGCCCGCGCCCGCGCGGCCGGCCTCCCCGTGCTGCCCGGCTTCGTGATCACGCCCCGGACGGCGGACGGCCCCCACGACGACGCCGGTGAGGCGGCGCTGCGGCGGGCGTGGCGGGAGCTGGCCGCGGACGGCGGGCCGCTGGCCGTACGGTCCTCCTCCGCCGTCGAGGACGCGGCGAACTCCTCCATGGCGGGCCGGTTCGCGACGGTGCTCGACGTGCGCGGCTGGGCGGAGTTCACCGCCGCCGTGCGCACGGTCCTGGCCTCGGCGGCGCACGGCGGCGCCGATCCGGCCGGTATGGCGGTGCTGGTGCAGCCGATGGCGCGGCCGGTGGTGGGCGGCGTGATGTTCGGCGCCGACCCGGTCTCCGGGCGGCGCGACCGGATGCTGGTCAGCGCGGTGCGCGGCGGGCCGGGACGGCTGGTCGACGGGTCGGCGCAGGGCGTCCGCTACCGGCTCACCCGGCTGGGCCGCCTGGTGTCCGTGGAGCCGCCCGAGCCGCACCGGCACCGCCGCCGGGTGCTGAACCGGCGGCGACTGGCCCGGCTGGTGCAGTTGGCGCGGCGGACCGAACGGGCGCTGGGCGCGCCCCAGGACATCGAGTTCGGCTTCGACGGCGACGACCGGCTGTGGCTGTTCCAGGCCAGGCCCATCACGGCGATGGCCGTCCGGGCGCCGCGCGGCGCCCGGCTGCTGGGCCCCGGGCCGGTGGCCGAGACGTTCCCCCGGGTGCTCCAGCCGCTGGAGGAGGATCTGTGGGTGGCGCCGATGGCGCACGGGCTGACGCTCGCGCTGGACATCGCGGGCACCGCGCCGCGCCGCACGCTGCGGGCGTGTCCCCCGGTGACGACGGTCGGCGGGCGGGTCGCGGCGGATCTGCGGCTGCTCGGCGCGATCCCGTCGGCGCATCCGGTGCTCGACTTCGTGAACCCCGTCCCCGGTGCCCGCCGCGCGTCGGCGGCCTGGCGGATCGGGCGGCTGCGGACGGCGCTGCCGCTGCTCGCGCTGGACCTGCTGGCCGACGTGGACCGGGAGCTGGCCGAGCTGCCCGCGCCGGGGGCGATGCTCAGCGGGCAGATGCGGGCGGCGCTGGCGTGGGGCCGTTCCGTGCGGGCGGCCCTGCACGCGCAGGAGTCCCTGGCCGGGGCGCTGCTCGGGCCGGGACCCGGCGCGACGGCCGCCGGCGAGGCACTCGCCGTGCTGGCCGAGGTACGGGCGCTGGCGGGCGGCGCGGTGCCCGGCGACGAGGAGCTGATCGCCCGGCACCCCGTGCTGCTGACGCTGCTGCCGCCGTCGCTGGCCCGGCCCGGCCGGCTGCCGGAGCCGACCGGCTGGACCGGCGCGCCGCGCGGCGTCGCGGCGCTGCCGGTGCGGGAGGGGCTGCGGCTGCGTGTGCGGTGGGTGCAGGAGATGCAGGCGCGGCTGGTGCGGGAGTTCGCGGCCCGGCTGACGGCGGCCGGCCGGACGGGCGCGCCGGGGCGGCTGTCCGTGCTGCGCTGGCACGAGCTGACGGCGGCGCTGGACGACGGCGGTCTGCCGCCGGACCCGCCGCCGGGCCGGGAGCCGCGCCCGCCCGCGCCGGAGCTGCCCGCCGCGTTCCGGCTCGGGGCGGACGGACGGCCGGTGCCGGAACGGCTCGGGCGCGGCACGCCGGAGGGCGGCGGGCAGGCGGCGGGCGGCGGCTTCGGCACCGGGACGGCGTGGCACGGAACGGGCGACCGGCCGCCGGGCGCGGTGCTGGTCGTGCGGTCCCTCGACCCGGCGCTGGCGCCGGGGCTGCCGGGCCTGGCCGGGCTGGTCGCCGAGACCGGCAGCGTGCTGTCGCACCGGGCGGTGCTGGCCCGCGGGTACCGGGTGCCGGCCGTGGTGGGCGTGGCGGGCGCGCTGGGCCGTTTCCCGCCCGGCGCCGAGGTCGCGGTCGACGGCACCACGGGCGCGGTGACCTGAAGCGATGCGGGCCGCGACCTGCCTCGGCTATCTCCTCGGCGCCGTGTCGGCGGGGGGCGCGGCGCTGTACATGGTCGTCTACCTCTACCGGGGGGAGTGGCAGCGCGCGCTGATGTGCGGGGGGCTGCTGCTGGTGCTGGAGGTGCTGCTGGTGGGTTCGGTGCTGCTGTCCCGGATGGGGCGGCTGCGCCAGGAGGTGACCGACGCGGACGCCCGGACGGAGGCGGTACTGCGGCGGCTGGAGCAGTCCCGGGGCCCCGACCCGGCCGGGCACCGTTTCCGCTGGCTGGACGGCGGCGGGAACGGGAGCGGCGGGCGGACGTTCGTCTTCGTACCGGTGCTGATGGCGGCGGGCGCGGCGCTGGCCGGGGTGGCGCTGCTGGGGCAGAAGCTCGCCGCCGCGACGGCCAGGCCCGGCGCGGAACGGCGGCTGGCGGGCCGGCTGGCACGCCTGACCGCGCCGCCGGGCGGGGTCAGGGGGAACGGACCGGCCTCGCTCGGCGACATCCCGCCCGTGCCGCCCGCCCGGCCCCGGCGGGCGGTGGCGGTGGCCGTGCTGGTGGCGGCCGGGGCGGTGGGCGCCTGGCTGGTGGTGGACGCGTTGTCGGACGCCACGCAGACCCGGCCCTCGGCCGCGCCGGACGCGGCGGCGAGCGCGATCGTGTTCCGGGTGGAGCTGCGCGACGGCGGCGACGACGGGGGCGGTGGGGGCGGCGTGGAGCAGGCTGCCCGCGCGCTGTGGGAGGAGTGCCGCCGTTCCACGTCGGTGCCGCTGGACCACGCGCCGCTGACCGCGCTGGAGGCCGGTGTCTTCGCGGGCGTGGCGCGGCCCGCGCTGAGCGCGCACGATCTGCACCGGCTGCGCGGCTGCCTGAGCGACGCGCGGGCGGACCGGGTGCGGGCCGAGGTGCTGGGCGCCGGGCAGGCCGGGACGGACGGGTGAGCCGCTGTCGATCATGCGATGACCAGTTGGATTGGACACATCACTCGACGTCGTGCTGGGCTGCCGGGTTAGCGTGTCCGTTCCGTTCGTCCCCTGATGCCCCGGTGGTGATCTTGTGCCCGTTCTGTCCGCCGCGCCCTCCCCGACCCCGGTGGCGGCCCCCGCGCTCCCCGAGCGCCCGCGGCCGACTCCCCGGCTCGTGGCCCGCCGGGCGGGCAAGGCGGTGGCCGTCTGCGCCCTCGGCTACCTCGCGCTGTGGCTGGTCACCGTCCTCGGCACGCTCGGCGTGTCGTTCCTGGCCCAGCAGCAGTACTCGTCCGGCGAGCGCGTCGGCGGGGTCAACCACTTCCTCCAGGTGGACGACAAGCTGTGGCGCGGCTCGGCCCCCGGCCCGGAAGGGTACGAGGAGCTGGCCGAACGCGGCGTGCGCACCGTGATCGACCTGCGCGCCGAGGATCTGTCCGAGCACCAGCTCTCGCTGCCGGGCGAGGCGGGGCTCGACCTGATCAGCATGCCGATCCGGGACGGGCAGACGCCGACCGGCGAGCAGGTCGACCAGTTCCTGGCGGCGGTCGAGTCCGCCCCGGGCCCGGTCTTCGTGCACTGCGGCGCGGGTGTCGGCCGCACCGGCGCGGTCACGGCCGCGTACCTCGTCGCGACGGAGCAGGCGGACGCGGGCGAGGCGACGCTGCGGAACCGGGCCGGGGGCCCGCCGTCGCTGGAGCAGATCTACTACGCCCTGCCCGCCGACCCCGGCGAAGCGGACCAGCCGCCGCTCGCCGTGCAGGCCGTCAGCCGTCTGATGGACGCGCCCCGCCGGATCAACGCCTCGCTGTCGATCTTCTGACCGGCCCGGCCGCGCCGGGCGGCCGATGCCGCCCGGACGGCCCCGTTTCGCCCGGCCGGTCCCTACCCCGGCCGTGCCGGGGCGGGCGGCGCGGCGGGCGGCGTGGCGGGGATTGTCACCGCTCCGGCTCTCCAGCGACGCCGCGCGGGGGACGAACCCTGGGGCATGCCCGCCCACTTTCACGCCTACCACTGGCAGGGAGAACGCCGCCTGTTCGACCAGGAGGCCGACCGGCGGCCCGGGACGCCGCCCTCGCCCGGCTTCCTCACCAATCCCTGCACGCCGCTGCGGATCAACCACTGGCTGCTGCGCCCCGCCACCGCGATCACCAGGACCTGCGCGGACGCGGCGGAGGCGGCGGCGTGGTTCCGCCGCGAGTCGGAACGGGCCGCCCCCGCGTTCGCCGTGGAAGACGACCGCGCGACGCTCCCCTCCCGCGTCGAGGCCGCCGCCGCGCGCCTGGCCCGGGGCGAGGACGTCCACGCCGGGTGGTACCTGCGCGGCACGGGGTTCCTGACCCTCGACACGATCGGCTGCTCCCCCAACCGGGCCGACCCCGGCCTGCCCTGCCCGCTGGGCCGCGCCCACCCCTGACGGGGCGGGCGCGGGCACCGGCCGGCCGGAACGCCGGGCGGGGCTACTCCTCCTCCAGCCGCGCGAGCCACTCGTGGACGACGAGCGCCGTGGTCTCGGCGTGCTCGTTCATCATCGTCTGGTGGTTGCCGGTCGTCTCCAGCGTCTCGTGCTCTATCTCCCACGCGGTCGTCCAGCGGCGGCCCGCGCCGGCCGTCTCGTCGGCGGACTGCTGCGGCATCCGTTCGTTCGCCCGGATCAGCGCGACCGGCGCGCCGACCGTCTCGGGCTGCCAGCCCTCGAACAGCTCCAGGTACGCGCCCTGCGCCGTCACCTGCGCCTCGGTCATCAGCGCGAACGCCTGGTCGTTGACCGCGATACCGCGCAACTGGCCCTCGATGTGCTCCTCGGGGATCTCGTCCTTGGGGAACCAGGTGTCCAGCAGCACCACGCCCTCCGGCGCCAGGCCGCGCGCCTCCAGCCGGGCGGCGATGGCGTGCGCCAGCCAGCCGCCCGACGAGTACCCGGCGAGCGCCACCGGCCGGCCGGCGAACTCCCTGGCCACGGCGTCGGCGTGCATGTCCACCACCAGATCGCCGGTGGCGGGCAGCAGCTCGCCGTCGCCGAAGCCGGGGTGCGGCAGCGCGTACACGTCGCGCAGCCCGTGCAGGTGGAGGGCGAGCCGGGCGAAGTTGTGCGGGCCGGAGGGGGCGACCATCGACGGCAGGCAGACGAGGGTCGGCGCGGCCGGGCCGGAGGCCAGCTTCACCGGTTCGGCCGGCTTGCCGAACTCGGCGGGCGTGCGGAAAACCGGCCGCAGCTTGGCGGCGGCCTGGAGGACGCCGATGCCCTCGGTGAACTTGCCCATCGCGCACGCCTGCCGGTACAGGTCGCGCACCCCGGCCGGGCCGGTGGCGGCCCGCTCGGGCGCCGCGGTCTCCTGCCCGGCGGGGGCGCCGGTGGTGGCCGGGCGGCGGGCGGCGAGCACCGTGCCGAGGTGGCGGGCCAGCTCGGCGGCGGTCGGGTGCTCGAAGACGACGGGCGTGGCGAGCGTCATGCCGATGGCGGCGACGAGGCGGCGGCGCAGCTCCACGGAGGCGAGGGAGTCGAAGCCGAGTTCGAGGAAGCGGCGCTCGGGGTCCACGTCCCCCGGCGAGGCGTGCCCGAGGACGGCGGCGGCCTCGGCGCGGACCAGTTCGAGCAGCGCGCGGGCGCGGTCGGCCTCCGGCAGCGCCGCGTAGTCCACGGCGCCGGGGGCGGGCTCGTCGGCCGGCTCGCCGGAGGGCCCGGTCCCGGCGGCCTCCGGGCGGCGCAGCGCGTCGAAGAACCGGCCGGGGCGGGCGGAGGTGAGCAGCGGCAGGAAACGGTCCCAGTCGACGTCCGCGACGGTGACGGCCGTCTCGCCGGAGGCGACGGCCCCGGTCAGGGCGGTCACGGCCGCGTCGGGCGCCAGCGGGATCAGGCCGCGGCGCTCCAGGTGGTCGCGGAGCGCGGGCTCGGCGCCCATCCCGGCCTCGGCCCAGGGACCGAAGGCGACGGCGGTGGCGGCCAGGCCGCGCGCGCGGCGGTGGGAGGCGAGGGCGTCGAGGTAGGCGTTGCCCGCGCTGTAGGCGGTCTGGCCGCCGCTGCCCCAGGTCGCGGAGATGGAGGAGAGCAGGACGAACGCCTCCAGCTCGGTGCCGCCCAGATTGTCAAGCAGCGCGTCCAGGTGCGCCGCGCCGGCGACCTTGCCCGCCACCACCTCGGCGAACTCGCCCAGCTCCAGGTCGGCCAGCGGCGCGATCCGGCCGCTGACACCCGCCGCGTGCACCACGGCGGTCAACGGTTCGTCGCCGTCCGACAGCGCGACCAGCAGGCCGGTGAGCTGCCCGGGGTCCGCGATGTCGCACGCCTCGACGGTGGCCTCGGCGCCGAGCGCGGCCAGCTCCTCGACCAGCTCCCGCGCGCCGGGCGCGGCCGGGCCGCGGCGGCTGGTGAGCACGAGGCGGCGCGCGCCGTCGCGGGCGAGGCGGCGCGCGGCCCGCGCGCCGAGGGCGCCGGTGCCGCCGGTGATCAGCACGGTGCCGCGCGGGCGCCACGGCCCGGCGGGCCCGGCGGGCGCGGGGCCGGCCTCGACCAGGCGCGGCCCGAGCAGCCCGCCGGCGCGGGCCGCGAGCTGGTCCTCGCCGCCGGGCGCGGGGAGGGCGGCGCCGAACCAGGCGAGGGTCTGGTCGTCCAGGTCGGCCGGGATGTCCACCAGGCCGCCCCAGGCGCCGGGCCGTTCCAGGGCGAGGGCCCGGCCCAGGCCCCACACCATGGCCTGGGCGGGGTCGGCCACCGGGTCGTCGGCGCCGGTGGCGACCGCCCCGCGGGTGGCGCACCACAGCGGCGCGGTCAGGTCGAGGTCGCCGAGGGCCTGGGCCAGGACACAGGTCAGCGCGAGGCCGTCGTTGAGCGCGGGGTGGTCGCGGTGCGGGGTGGTGTCGAGGGCGAGGAGCGACAGGACGCCGCCCACGGCACGGCCCTCGGCGGTGACGTGCTTCTCCAGCAGCTCGCGGAGGCGGGCGCGGGCGGCCCGGGCGGCGTCGCCGGTCAGCGGCAGGGGGACGACCTCGCCGCCGAGACGTTCCACGATCCAGGAGACGCGGGAGACCAGCTCGTCGTCGGCTCCGGCGGGCGGCGTCAGCAGCGGCCAGACGCCGGTCAGGACGGGGGTGGCGGTGGCGCCCGCGGTGAGGGCGGCGGTGGCGGTGTGGCCGGCGGGCAGCGGCTGCCACGTGGTGCGGTAACGGCCGCTGCCGGAGCCCGCGGCGCGGCGCGCGGCCGGGGCCGAGGCGGCCCGGGGGCCGGGGAGCTGCTCGATCCAGTACCGCCTGCGCTGGAAGGCGTAGGTGGGCAGCTCGGTGTGGGTGGCGCCCCGGTCCTCGTAGACGGCGGGCCAGTCGACGGGCAGGCCCCGCACGTTCAGCTCGGCCAGCGCGGTGAGCAGGGTGACGGCCTCGGGGCGGCCCGCGCGGGAGGCGGCGGCGAGGACGAGGTCCCCGGCGTCGGCCGCGGCGGCGGCCTCCTCCGGCAGGCAGGCGGGGGCGAGCGCGGGGAGGACGGCGTCGGGCCCGATCTCCAGGAACGCGGTGGCGCCCTCGGCGTGCAGGCGGCGCGTGCCGGCGAGGAAACGGACCGGCTCGCGCACGTGGCGGGCCCAGTAGGCGGGCGAGGTCAGCTCGGCGTCGGTGGCGAGGCGGCCGGTGACGTTGGAGACGATCGGCAGGGCCGGGGGGTGGAGCGTGACGCGCTCGGCGACCGTGCGGAACGCGTCGAGCATGTCGTCCATGTGAGGCGAGTGGAAGGCGTGGCTGACGGTGAGCCGTTTGGTCTTCCGGCCGTGCGCGGCCCACTCGGCGGCGATCCGCTCGGCGGCGTCGGCGTCCCCGGCGATCACGGTGGCGGCCGGGCCGTTGACTGCGGCGACGGCGACCCGGCCGGCGGATCCGGCGAGCGAGGCGAGGACTTCCTCCTCGGTGGCCTGGAGCGCGATCATCGCCCCACCGGGGCGGCAGGACTGCATCAACCGGCCCCGGGCGGCGACCAGTTCGCAGGCGTCGTCCAGGGTGAGCACCCCGGCTACGTGGGCGGCGGTCAACTCGCCGATGGAGTGCCCGATGAGGACGCCGGGGGTGACGCCCCAGGACTCCAGGAGCCGGAACAGCGCGGTCTCGAACGCGAACAGCGCGCACTGCGTGTACGCGGTGCGGTCCAGCTCGGCCGCGTCCGGGGTGCCGGGCGGTGCGAACATCACGTCGCGCAGCGGGCGTTCGAGGTGGGGCCGGAAACGGGCGCAGATCTCGTCCAGCGCCCGGGCGAACGCGGGGTAGGCCGCGTACAGTTCGCGTCCCATGCCGGGGCGCTGGCTGCCCTGCCCGGTGAACAGGAAGGCCGTTCTGCTCTGTTCGATCAGCGGCCGGACCGCGCCGCGCACCACGCCGGGGGCGGTCCCGCCCTCGGCCAGCGCGGCGAGCGCCCGGGTCAACTGGGCGCGCCCGTCCTGTCGTTCGTCCCCGTGCGCGCCGGAGGCCGCGCCCGTACGGCCGCTGACGACGGCGACGGCGCGGTGCTCGAAACGGGTGCGCCCGGCGAGTGAGAAGCCCGTGTCGAGGGGCGTCAGGTCCGGGTGCTCCGCGAGGTGCGCGCCGAGCCGGGCGGCCTGGGCGCGGAGCGCGCCCTCGGTGCGGGCGGTCAGCACGACGGGCAGCGGCGCGGGCTCGGTGCGCGGCTCCTCGGCCGGTGCCTCCTCGATCAGCGCGTGGGCGTTGGTGCCGCTGACGCCGAACGCGGAGACCGCCGCGCGGCGCGGCCGTCCGTCGCCGCGCCAGGGGGTGTCCTCGGTGAGCAGGACGACGTCGCCGGCCGACCAGTCCACGTACGGGGACGCGTCGGTGACGTGCAGGGTCCTGGGCAGCACGCCGTGCCGCATGGCCTGCACCATCTTGATGACCCCGGCGACGCCCGCGGCGGCCTGGGTGTGGCCGATGTTGGACTTCAGCGAGCCGAGGTAGAGGGGCCGGCCGGCGGGCCGGTCCTGGCCGTAGGTGGCGATCAGGGCCTGGGCCTCGATGGGGTCGCCGAGGGCGGTGCCGGTGCCGTGGGCCTCGACGGCGTCCACGTCGGCGGGGCGCAGCCCGGCGTTGGCCAGGGCCTGCCGGATCAGGCGCTGCTGGGAGGGGCCGTTGGGCGCGGTCAGGCCGTTGCTCGCGCCGTCCTGGTTGATGGCGGTGCCGCGCAGCACGGCCAGGACGCGGTGGCCCCGGCGGCGGGCGGTGGAGAGCCGTTCCAGCAGGACCATCCCGGCGCCCTCGGCCCAGCCGGTGCCGTCGGCGTCGGCGGAGAACGCCTTGCACCGCCCGTCGGGGGCGAGGCCGCGCTTGCGGCTGAACTCCAGCAGCATGCCGGGCGTGGACATCACGGTCACGCCGCCGGCCAGCGCGAGGTCGCACTCGCCCGAGCGCAGCGCCTGCCCGGCCAGGTGCATGGCGACCAGGGACGAGGAGCACTGGGTGTCGACGGTGAGGGCGGGCCCCTCGAAGCCGAACGTGTACGCGACGCGTCCGGCGACGACGCCGAGCGCGTTGCCGGTGAGGAGCTGGCCCTGAGCCTCGCTCGGCGCCTCGTGCCAGGCGGGGCCGTAGTCCTGGAGGGAGACGCCGGTGAAGACGCCGGTGCGGCTGCCGCGCAGCGAGTGCGGGTCGATGCCGGCGCGCTCCAGCGCCTCCCAGGAGACCTCCAGCATCAGCCGCTGCTGCGGGTCGAGTGCGGTGGCCTCGCGCGGGCCGATGCCGAAGAAGCCGGGGTCGAACTGGTCGATGTCGGGCAGGAACCCGCCGTGCCGCGTGTAGGCGGTGCCGACCCGGTCCGGGTCCGGGTCGTAGAGCGCGTCGAGGTCCCAGCCGCGTCCTTCGGGCAGGCCGCCGATGGCGTCGCGGCCGTCGCGGACCAGCTCCCACAGCGCCTCGGGCGAGTCGGCGCCGCCGGGCAGCCGGCAGGCCATGCCGACGATCGCGATCGGGTCGCCGGCGCCGTCGCCGAACCCCTGCGCCTCGGGCGCGATGGTGTCGCCGCCGAGGCCGAGCACCTCGGTGCGCAGATAGGCGGCGACGGCCTCGGGGGTGGGCTGGTCGAAGAAGAGGGTGGCCGGCAGACGGACCCCGGTGGCGGCGGACAGCTCGGCGCGCAGCCGGTCGGCCAGGTGCCGGTAGATGCCCAGCCGGCGCCAGGGCGCCCGTTTCTCCACCGATCCCGCGCCGCCGTCCTGACCGGTGACGGAGACGACATGACCGGTTATCAGATCGAGAAGTGCCTCGTGCTGCGCGGGGACGGGCAGGGCCGTGAGCCTGCTCCGCCACACTTCGCACACGTCTTCGCGCACAGCCCCGGTCCGCCGCCGCTCGAATTCCCCGGAGTCGCTTGTCATTGCACCCAATTCCCTGGTGTTTGCCGACGAAATGACGAAGAACTCAACTCGATCAGAGTTGGCCCTCTTTCGGTCCGAGACGGACACATGTGACACACCGACCCGATGGCAACCCGATGACCTGCGACGATGCAGCGGCTGAGCTGACGGCCAGCGGTCTTCGCAGCCTAGGCCCAGGTGGTTCCCATTGTCGAGTTAAAACAGCGTGAATGTTACTCCGGAGGAGGTCGCGCGCCACTTGTGAGACTTGTTCAAAGAATTCCCGGATTCGGACACCGGACGTGAAGCAATCGCGCCCGGCGTGGACCGCGGCGGGTACGACAAGTTCACTCAGAGGGATTAATTGTGCCCACCCGGTTCGAGGGGCGGCGCGGTGACGGCGCAGTGGTGGGAGCACTGCGGGGCCGGGATCTCCTCCCGCGCCTCGGCCGGTGTCAGCGTGCGCGGAACCGTGCACCACGCGATCATCGCGCCCAGCGCCATCAGCCCCGCGCAGATCAGCACGGCCCTGCCGAACGCCGCGTCCACCGCGCCCGCCGAGCGGTACTCGTCCGTGGTCAGCCCGATCGCCAGCGGCAGCGCCGCCACGGCCACCAACTGGGCGACGCGCGCGGCGGCGTTGTTCACGCCGCTGGCCACGCCCGCCCGCCGGGTCGCCAGGGACGCCAGCACGGTCGCGGTCAGCGGCGCCACGAACAGGCTCATGCCGAGACCCTGCACGACGACGGCGGGGAAGACGGCCGCCCAGTAGGAGCCACCCGGGTGAACCCGGCGCAGGAGCAGCAGCCCGGCGGCGGCGACCAGCGGGCCCACCGTCATGGGCACGCGCGGCCCGATCCGCTGGGCCAGCTCGCCCGCCGGTCCGGAGAGCGCGATCAGCAGGACCGTGATGGGGAGCGTGGCGACGCCCGCGGTGAGCGCGTCGTAGCCGAGGCCGTTCTGCAACTGTGTCGGCAGCAGGAAGAACACGCCGCCGATCGCCGCGTAGAGGCACAGGGTCACCAGATTGGCCGCGGTGAACAGCCGCGACCGGAACACCTCCAGCGGCAGCATCGGCCGCGGCGTGCGCCGCTCCCACCCGACGAAGGCCACGGCCAGCACCGCCCCGCCCGCCAGCGCCCACAGCGCGGGCGCGTTGATCAGCGCGTACGTGACGCCGCCCAGCGCCAGGGCCGCCAGCGCCGCGCCCGTGATGTCGAACCGGCCGGTCGCCTGCCAGTCGCGGCTCTCCGGCACCTCGCGGGCGAGCAGCAGGATCGCCACGGCGAACGGCACGTTGAGGTAGAAGATCCAGCGCCAGCCGGGGCCGTCCACCAGCCAGCCGCCGAGGAACGGGCCGAGCGCCGTCGCCACACCGCCGAGCCCGGACCACAGGCCGACGGCCCTGGCCCGTTCCTCCTGCCGGAAGGAGGACTGGATGAGCGCCAGGGAGCCCGGGGTCAGCAGCGCGCCGCCCACGCCCTGGAGCGCGCGGGCGGCGATCAGGACCGGGGAGGTGGGCGCCACCCCGCACAGCACCGACGCCACGGTGAACCAGACGACGCCCCAGACGAAGACGCGCCGCCGCCCGAAGCGGTCCCCGAGGCCGCCGCCGAGCAGGATCAGCCCGGCGAGGGTCAGCATGTAGGCGTTGAGGGTCCACTGGAGGTCCGACAGCGGAACGTCGAGGTCGGCGCCGATGCGCGGCAGCGCGACGGTGATGACGGTGCCGTCCAGCATGGCCATGCCGGAGCCGAGGATGGCGCAGGCCAGCACCCGCCGCCCGGCGGGCGAGGCGGTGCGCAGGTGCCCGGAGTCGTCACCGTCGTCGGGGCGGGGGGCGTCGTCGAAGGGGCACGCGTCGTCGCGGGCCATGGGGATTCCTCACGGGCGGTGGGGGTGGTGCTGCCTGCCGGTCCCGGCCATGATCGCGCGCCCGGCCCGGACGCGCGGCATGTCCACACACGTCCGTGCTCGCCTGCTCTTCTCCCCCCGGTCGGTCACGGGACGCCGGAACGTCGCCAGGACCGGGCATCCTCGCGCCATGCGACGGCTGCCGCTGCGCCAAACCCTCTGCCTGCTCCCCCTCCTCGCCGTGGCCGTCTGGGCCGGCCAACACCACACACTGCTGACCTCGGGCACCCACCAGGTGCTCGCGGCGAACGGCTACTGGCTGCTCGCCGCGGTCGGCACGACCGTGCTGGGCTGGGTCGCCGTGTCCTTCGCCCGCCAGGGCACGGTTCACGAACGGCTCCCCGCCAAGCGCCTGTTCGTCACCCAGTTCGCCGCCGGGGCCGCCAACCACCTGCTGCCGTCCGGGATCGGCGCCAGCGCGGTGAACATCCGCTTCATGGCCCGCTGCGGCATCCCGCCCGCCCGCTACTCCGCCGCGCTCGCCCTGTACTTCCTCGCCGAGGGCGTCTCCCGCGTCGCGCTGCTGGCCGCGCTGCTCCTCGCGTTCCCGGAGGCGCTGCGGCTCCAGGCCCTGCTGCCCGAACGGATCGGGCTCGGGCTGATCGCCACGGTGGGCCTGGCCGCGGCCGTCGCGGCGGTCGTCGCCGTCTGCGCGATCGGCCCGCTGCGCCGCGCGGTCGGCGGCTTCCTGCGCACCGCGCTCACCGACATCCGCTCCCTGCACGCCCGCCCGCGCCGCGTACTGGCCCTGTGGGGCGGGTCGTTGACCTTCCCCGTGCTCCAGGCCGCCGGGCTGGTCGCCGTCGCCTGCTCCCTCGGCCTGTCCGTGCCCGTCGCGCACATCGTGCTCGCCTACATGGCGGCCTCGGTGGTCGCCGCGATGGTGCCCAGCCCCGGCGGCATCGGCTCGGTGGACGCCGCGCTCGTCCTGGCGCTCGTCGCCACCGGCGCCCCGGCCGCCACGGCGACCTCCACCGTCCTCGCCTACCGGCTGATCACCGTCTGGCTGCCCCTGCTTCCCGGCGCGCTGGTCCTCGGCGCGCTGGTCCGGCGCCGGGTGGTGTGACCGCCGGGGGCGCCCGGTGCCCGTTCCTCCCGCAGCAGTCCGGTCATGGTCTCGGCGGCGGAAACGGCCGCGTCGCCGCAGCAGTTGTTGAACAGGACGTGCACCTCCCCGGCGCCGGCCGCCAGATGCCGCACGCGCGGCACCCAGGCGGCGAGTTCGTCCGCGTCGTACCGGTGCCGGAACCGTTCCTCCTTGGTGCCCGTCCCCCATGCCGGGTTGCGCCCGTGGAACCGCACCACCGACACGTCGGGGCACGTGACTTCGGCGACCGGCGGCATCGAGGCGGGCAGCCCGTCCGCCGTGTCCACCGCGACCAGGGCCAGGCCCCGGGCCCGCAGGAACTCCAGGGTGGCCGCGAGGTGTCGGGGCGCGAACCAGTCCGGGTGGCGGAACTCGACGGTCACCCGCAGGTCTTCGGGCACCCGGCGGCGGCAGTCGTCCAGCCACGCCCGCGCCCGCTCCCCCGGCATGAACCACGGCGGGAACTGGAGGAGGACGGCGCCGAGCCGCCCCGCCGCCCGCAGCGGCGCTATCCCGTCGAGGAACGCCCGCCACACCTCCGTCCGTACCGCGTCCGGCACTTCGGCCGCGCGCAGCGACCGTTGCGGCGGACCGACCGGGCGCAGCCCCGGCGGCAGCGCCCCCGCACGCGTGGGATGGCCGGTCAGCAGCGAGAACGCCTTCACGTCGAACACGAAGCCGTCCGGGGTGCGTTCGACCCACAAGCCGCTGTTGCGCGCGCTGGGCAGCGCGTAATACGTGGCGTCGACCTCGACGACGGGGAAGCGTGAGGCGTAGTGCCGCAACCGCCCTTCGGCGGTACGGGTCCCCGGCGGGTACCACCCGCTGGCCAGCAGCGCCCGGTCCGTCCACGAACATGTGCCGATCAGGATGTCACCCATGGGGGCACGAGTGCCCCGGCCGGGCCGGGCCGAACGGCCCGCTCGCACACTTTCGGGGTAATCCGTGCGTGTAGACGCGAGTTGGGGGGACCGCGAGGGTATCGCCGCTATGACGTCAGGCGTCGTGGGGAGGTGCGCGGTGGCCGGTCCGCCATCCGTCCGGTGGCTGCGGGCCCACCTGGGGCGGCGCGGGACGTTCCTGCTCATCGTCGGCACGGGCCAACTGGTCTGGGGGCTCCAGTTCCTGCTCGACCCCGTGCCCAACGCCCAGGGCCTGTCCCTGCTGACGAGCACGGCGCCGCTGCACGCCTGGTGCTGGCTGTGGATGGTGGCGGGCGCGGCGGCCGTGGTCTCCTCGCTCGTCAAGGTCGGCCGCGACTGGGCCGGTTTCGCCGCCTCCCTCGCGCCGCCCATCGTGTGGCTGGGCGCCTACCTGACCGCCGCGCTCTCCGGGGACTACTCCCGGGGCCTCTGGGTCGCCGGGTACTACGGGACGATCCACGTCGGCGTACTGCTGTGGGCCAGCGCCACCCCGGAGTTCTCCGTCCCGCACCCACCGGCCCCACGCGACGGCGAGGAGAGATGAGCGAACTCTGGACGACGGTGGCCGCGGTCGGCGGCCCGGTGGGGGCGATCGCCGGCGGGTGGTACGCGGCCCGCGCCACGCGCGTGGCGGCCTCCATCACGGCCGAGGCCCAGCGCCAGGCGGCGGAAACAGCGGCCGGCCCCGAAGAACGCCTGGCCGACCTCGCGGTCATCCAGGCCAGCGTGACCCGACTCGACGCGGAGAACGCCCAGTTGAGACAGCGCCTCACCGGTATGGAGACCCTGGTCCGCGCCTTCGGCCGCTATGTCGCCCACCTCACGGCCCAGATGCGCGCCCACGGCCTCGACCCGGCCGAACCCCCCGACCGCGTCGAGGAGTACAACCGCACCGGGGTCTGAGCGGTACCGCGACGCCCCGGAGGGGACGCCGCACGACGCGTGCGCGTCCATGCGACGTCCGCCCCGGCCGTGCCGCTTCCCGGCGGGACCTCGGTGCCGCCTCAGTGCCGCCCGTGCGCGGTGTCCGAGGCCCCGCCGAAGAGCCGGGCGACCGCGCGGAAGGGCAGGGTGACGACAGTGGCGATCGCGCCACCGATCGCGCGGAGAATGTCTGCGATTGCTCTGAACATGGCAGACTCCTTAAGAATGGTCGGCATTCGTACCTTTCCGGGTTCCGCGTGCCACCGCCGTCAAACCCGCCTCACCCGATCGGCCCCTCACAGCCCGACGCCCGCGCTGTCCAGCGCCCGGCGGATCAGCGCCGGGTCGGCCCACAGATCGTCGAGCAGCGCCACCGGCTCACCCTGGTCCTGCAAACCGCTGGACAGCACCATGCGGTGCCGCCACCCGGCCAGGGACGCCAGCCCGTAGAACTCGGGGCGGACGGCGTCCGGATGCGCGATCTCCACGACGACCCCGCCCTCCGGCGCCCCGAGCAGATGCGCCAGCCCGGCCCCGTGCACCGCGACGATCACCTCGGCCGCCCCCATCGCGGCCTGCTGCTCCGCGAACGTCAGCTCCTCCAGCACGATCCGCTCGAAGCCGCAGGGCGCCAACTCGGCGGCGATCTCCTCCTCGTTGAGCAGCCTGCGCCACCGTGCCCCGCTCCGGCACACCAGCAGCCGCCGCGTCCGGGCCCCGAACGCGGCGACCGGCAGCATGGCCCGCAGACAACGCCGCGCCCACGGCGCGGTGTACGGCGCGAACCCCGTCCGGCTCGGCACCACGAGCCGCCGCGCCCACACCTGCCCGTGCTCGTTGAGCGAGATCACCCGCTCCGGCCCGATCCCGGCCGCCGCCAGCATCTCCCGCTGCCAGCCGTGCTGATGGGCGCTGACCAGCCAGTAGTCCACGGAAACGCCACTGTCGCGCACGAGTTGGACGCGCGGCAGCGTATCCGCCACGAAGTGACTGAAGTTGTGCGCCGCCGCCCGCGCCGCGACGACACCCACCACGGCGTCGACCTCCAGCCGGGGCATCTGCCCGGCCCCCCAGATCGGATGCTCCTCCAGCGACCGCCCGGCCACCCGCGTCAGATCCTCGACCAGACACCCGTCAGCGGTGACGACGGCCCCCTCGGTACCCCACACCGAGGCCCCGTCCAGCACCTGTCTCTATACACCGGCTCCCACCACCACACCCACCTCTCTCCGTCGGGCGCGACAGGATGTGTATAAGAGACCCACACACAACGGGCCCCACCTCACCCGCGACAACCCGCACGACACACTCCCGTCCCCGAACCATCCCGAAAGCCCAGCGTAACGGCCGCGCTACACATCGCGATAACGACGAGAAGGCGTGACGCGCCTCCCCCACCACCCAGCACGAGCGGTGTCTCAGCGGCGCTCATTCTGCTCAGAAATGCTATGCTCCTCACATGAGTCCTCAGCATGCCGTCCTCCTCGACAGCGCGACCCACGCGGACATCGCACTTCTCGCCCGCGCATGGGATGTATCGGAGGGCGAGGCGGTACGCCGCCTGATCAAGCACTTCCAGCGGTCCCCCGCAGCGGCCTCCCCTACCGCCGCTTCCGCTCCCGGAGAGGCCAGAACGGTCGCGGTCCACGCCATTTACAACGGGCACCGAGTGTCCGGGCTTTACGATCCGGCCACCGAGAGCCTGACGATCACCGCCGGGCCGGCCACCGGCCACTACAAGTCGCCCAGCGGAGCGGCGAGCGCCGTCCTCCAGGCCCTCAAGCCCCACGTGAAGCCCAACCGGAATGGCTGGAGCTTCTGGACGGTCGACGAGAGCGGAGAACTACTGCAAACCCTCCGCCACTCCTCAACTTGAGAATCCCGAGGATCTTGAGGTACGGTGCCCGGACACTTCATCCGTCCGACTCGTGCGGGACAGCAGCGCGGCATAGCGGAAGGGCAGGCAATGAACGGAGCGATCGCCCCGGGTCTCATCGCCGTGACGAGCCTGCCGGCGACACTCGCCGGCGCACCGTGCTGGGCCGTCCTCTGCGCCACTCTCGGCAGCCTCGTCATGCCGCTCGCGGAGTACGTCCGCGCTCTGCGCGGGGATCAGGACGGGCGGAGGCTGGATGCCCTGTTCATCGCTTCCGTGGAGGGCCTGGCCGAGCCGGAGCGGAGGACGCGCATGATCATTCAGTACCGGCAGGCGCGGGACACGACACCCCCGCGCGACCCCGCGGCGGATACACCGCAAGCAGCGTGTTGACCTCCGCCGCCAAGAGACAGGCCCGGATGCACGGAAGGCCCTTCCGCCTGGTACGGCGGAAGGGCCTCGTGGCCTGTGGTTCGCTGTGCCCCAGGCAGGATTCGAACCTGCGACACCCGCTTTAGGAGAGCGGTGCTCTATCCCCTGAGCTACTGAGGCGGGGCGTGTCTGGCTCAGTGTAGCGGGTGGTCTTCGGGCCGTTGCGGTGATGGGGGCGGGGATCAGGAGGGGGTCCGTGTCTTTTTGACATACGCCGCTGTCGCAGGATAGGCGGGAGGGGGTACACATGCAGCATCGCAGGTGCACCTGTCACCCTCGGGCGTATTCACACCAGTCATTCCGGTTAAGGCTTGCAGCTTCTGTTTTTTTTTCAAGCAGAAGACGGCATACGAGATTTCTGCCTGTCTCGTGGGCTCGGAGTGTGTATAAGAGACAGCTCCAGGGGTTCCTGGCGGAACTTGACCGAGATCTCGGTGCACAGGTCCTCGCCGCGGGTGAAGTCCACCGTCATGTCCAGGGTGGGGATCTTGACCGTGTGGGTGACGCGGGCGCGCAGGTGCATCTCCATGCGTTCCGCTTCCGCGTTCCACACCGCGCGGTGGTCGAAGGCGCCGGGGTCGAAGTCGGCGTCGAGTTCGCGGTTGAGGACGCGGAGCAGGTTCTTGTTGAAGGCGGCGGTCACGCCCTGGGCGTCGTCGTAGGCGCGGATCAGGGTCTTGGGGTCCTTGACCAGGTCGACGCCGAGCAGCAGCGCGTCGTCCTCGCGGGTCAGGGTGGCGCGGGTGCGGGCGAGGAACGCGGCGCGCTGGTCGGTGTCGAGGTTGCCGAGGGTGGAGCCGAGGAACGCGACCAGCCGCGGGCCGGCGTCGGGGAGTTGGAGGTCCGTGCCGAAGTCGGCGACCGTCGCCTCCACGCGCAGGTCGGGGTAGTCGCGGCACAGCGACTCGGCGGCGTTCTCCAGGGCGGTTTCGCTGACGTCGAGCGGCGCGTACAGCTTCAACGTGCCCCCGGCGGTGAGGGCGTCGATGAGCAGGCGGGTCTTCTCGGAGGAGCCGGAGCCGAGTTCGATCAGCGTGCGGGCGCCGGTGTGCCGGGCGATCTCCTCGGCGTGGGCGCGCAGCACCATCCGTTCGGCGCGGGCGGGGTAGTACTCGGGCAGGCGCGTGATGCGGTCGAACAGCACGCTGCCGTGGGCGTCGTAGAACCACTTGGGCGACAGCTTCTTGGGTTCGGCGGTCAGGCCCTCGGCCACGTCGGCGCGGAGGGTGCGGGCGAAGTGGTCGGCGGGGAGGCGGGTGTCGATGGCGGTGCGGTTCGGGATGGGGGCGCCTTTCCTGGGGGGTCGCTTCACAGAGGTTCGATCTCTGTCGTTCGTTCGGTGGCCAACAGCAGGGAGGGGTCGGGGACTTCCCGCCAGCCGTCGTCGTCGGAGGTGGGTGCGGTGGCGACGGTGATCGCGTCGTGCGCGGGGAGGTACCAGAGGGTGCCGTTGTGGCGGGTGGCGGCGATGGCGTGGCCGTCGGTGAGGAGGAGGTTGAGGCGGGCGGTGGGCCGGGCCCCGGCCGTCTGGCGGACCAGGTCGGCCAGCGCCTCGCCCGCCGGGGCGCCGTCGGTCAGGCGCCGGACGGCCATGATCCACAGGAGCGCGGTGTCGCAACGGGCCTCCGCGTCGAGGAGTTCGGCGGCGGACAGCGGCTCGCCCATGTCCTCGGGCAGCAACTCCCAGTCGTCCACGCGCCCGTTGTGGCTGAACAGCCAGTGGCCGAGGGTGTAGGGCGCGACGGCGGACTCCTCGTAGCTGTTGCCCGGGGTGGCGGAACGGACCGCCGCCAGGACCGCGCCGCTTCGGATGGTGGCGGCCAGGCCAGGCAGGTTGGCGTCGGCCCAGATCGGCAGGGAGCGACGGTAACGCACGGGCGGGGCGCCGTCGTTCGCGGGGTACCAGCCGATCCCGAAGCCGTCGGCGTTGACGGTCGGGGTCCACGCCTGCTCGTAGAGGCTGTGCGGCGTGCCGCTGATCAGCTCGGCGAGTGGGCGCGGTGGGCCGATGTACGCGAGGTGGCAGCACATCAGTCGTTGTCCTCCGCCGTCCGGCAGGTGCGGAAGCCGGCGAAGATCTGGCGGCGGATGGGGTGGTCCCAGTTGCGGAACGTGCCCCGGCAGGCGACCGGGTCGGTGGCGAACGAGCCGCCGCGCAGCACCTTGTAGGAGGGGCCGAAGAACACCTCGCTGTATTCCCGGTACGGATGGGCCATGAACCCCGGGTACGGCTGGAAGTCGCTGGCGGTCCACTCCCATACGTCGCCGAGGAGTTGGTGGACGCCGAGGGGTGACGCCCCGGCGGGGCAACTGCCGACGGGCGCGGGCTGGAGGTGGAAGCGGCCGAGGTTGGCGTGTTCGGGGCCGGGCGGGGTGTCGCCCCAGGAGTGGCGGCGGGATTCGCCGGTGGCCGGGTCGTGGCGGGCGGCCTTCTCCCACTCGGCCTCGGTCGGCAGCCGCCGCCCGGCCCAGCGGGCGTACGCGTCGGCCTCCAACCAGCACACGTGCAGCACCGGTTCGTCCGGCGGCCCCTCCTCGACGTGCCCGAACCGCCGTCGCAGCCACACCGATCCGCCGTCGCGGAACCAGAAGCGGGGTGCGGTGAGCCGGGCGCGCTCGCGGTGGAGCCGGCCGTCCGGTGTCCACCAGCGGGGGTCGTCGTAGCCGCCGTCCTCGATGAACTCCTGGTAGGCGGCGTTGGTGACCGGCACGGTGTCCAGCCAGAACGCGGGAACGTCCACCGTGTGCGCGGGCCGTTCGTTGTCCAGCGCCCAGGGGTCGGTCGAGGTGCCCATGGAGAACGGGCCGCCCGGTACGAGGACTTCACGCGGCAGCCGTGAGACGTCCACGGCGGCGGGCGGCGGTTCCGGGGCGTTCAGCACCGGTGGGCCCGAGCGCAGTTGGTGGGTGGCGAGCATCGTCTCGCCGTGCTGCTGCTCGTGCTGGGCGACCATGCCGAAGAGGAAGCCGTCGCCGGGTGGGATCGCCGCCAGCACGTCGAGTGCCTGGTCGCGGACGTCCGCGAGGTAACGCCGGGTCTGCGCCGGGTCCAGCAGTGGCAGCGCCGGGCGGTCGGCGCGCGGATGCCGGAACGCGTCGTAGAGCGGGTCGAGGTCGGGCCGCACGCCCGGGCGGCTGCCCGCGCGGCGGACCAGCCAGATGTCCTCCTGGTTGGCTATGTGCGCGAGGTCCCAGACCAGCGGTGACATCAACGGGGAGTGCTGGGCGGTCAGTTCGGCGTCGCTGAGGCAGTCGGCGAGGGCGAGCGTGCGGCGGCGGGCGGTGGACAGGGCTATGCGGGCCCGCTCACGGGGGCTGGGCGCGGTGATCACGTCGGGGACGAGGGTGTCCTCGGTCATCGCCTCACTCCTTGGTGGCCGTGGTGGAAGCGGTCGAGCAGGTCGTCGGCGGGACAACGGCCGCGCGCGGTGTACCGGTCGGCGAAGTCGCCGACCGCGCGCCGCAGTCCGGCGCAGGCCGGGTCCCGGGCGAGGGCGGTCTCGGCGGCGGCGAGGCACGCGCGGGCCGCCGCGGCCAGCGCGGGATCGGCGGGGCCCGCGCGGGCGGCGCGCAGCCACAGGTCGGGACGGGGGAACGGGCCGCGGGGCGCGGTCAGGGGTTCGGTCGCGTCGAACGCGGCGTCGGCGGCGGCCGGATCGTCCATGAGGGTGGCGGCGACGGCCAGCGGGACGGTCCAGCCATCGGCGCCGGGCTGGGCGTCGATCATGCGCAACTCCAGCCAGCCGTGCGGCCGTACGGGCGGGAACAGGGTGGTCAGGTGGTAGTCGAGGTCGGCGGGGAGCGGCGGGCGTTCGCGGGGCGGGTCCCCGGCCGCGTCGCGCAGCCAGGAGCGGAACGTCCAGCCGGGCGGCGCGGTCCAGGCGGCGGGCGCGGGACGGCGTACGCAGAGCAACGGCGCGTCGAGGGCGTAACGGGCCCAGGCGTAACGTGGGTCGTCGCCCTCGGGCGGCCGGGTGCGGGCGGGGTCGGCACGGGCCCACAGCGCCTGCCGCGTTGACGCCCAGCCGGTCGGACGGCCGCGCCACAGCGGAGAGTTGGCGAACGTCGCGGTGAGCACGGGCCCGAGGCGGTGGGCCAGCAGCCAGCGGTACCGGTGACCGCCGGGCCCGTCGCCGTCGGTGCCCGCGTCCAGGCAGACCTGGACGGACGCGGTGGCGCACATCACGGCCCGGCCGCAGGGTCCGTAACGGTCGAAGTGGGCCGCCATGGCGCGGTAGCGCGGCTGTTGGGCGAGGAGCGGCGGGGCGCGGTACGGATCGAGGCCGTACCCGGCGAGGGTGAGACCGGCGGTGGCGAGGGCGTCGGCGATGACGGCGAGGCCCGCGGCCGTGGCGGCCGCGCACCGGGCGAGGGAGGGCGCGGGGCGGCTGCTCAGCTCGATCTGGCCGCCGGGCTCGCGGGTGATCCGGCCGCCGCCGGGCAGCGGGCCGGGCCGGGCCGCCATCTCCAGCGCCGCGTCCACGGCCGCCGCCGGGACGGGCCGGGCGGGGGGCCCGCCGCCGTTCCCGGCGTGGTGGACGAGCCATTCCAGTTCGACGCCGGTGAGCGCGGGCGGGCCGGTGGTGAAACCGGCGCGCGCGACGTGCTCCTCCGCCGCCCGCTCGCCGGGCGTGCCGTCCCACTCGTCCGGCTTCCGGGCTATGACCGCGTTCACCGCCATCGCCGCCACCCCCCTCCTCACGGATCCCTGCCCCGGTACATCCGGGTCGCCCGGTTTGTCCGGGCCGATGGGTTCACCGTAAGGCGGTCGGTGGCGGCGCGCTCCGGCTATGCCGCCAGTCGGCGCACGGCCAGCCCGGCGTAGAGCGCGGCGCCGTCGGGCAGCACCGCCTCGTCGAACGCGGCCAGCGGGGAGTGGTTCGCGGGCGCGGTGTCGGGGTCGGCGCCGGGCGGGGTGGCGCCGAGGAAGAGCATCGCGCCGGGCACCGCGTCGATCACCCGGGAGAAGTCCTCCGAGCCGAGGATCGGGTTCTCCATGGGCGCGTACCGCTCCTCGCCGAGCAGCTCGCGCACCGCGTCGGCGGCGAACGCGGTCTCGGCGCCGTCGTTGACCGTGACGGGGTACTGGTCGACGAACTCGGCGTCCACGTCGAGCCCGTGGGCCGCCGCGATGCCCCGGCAGACCGCGACCGTGCCCTCGCGCAGCCGGGCGCGCGCCTCGGCGGTGAAGCTGCGGACGGTCGCGTGGAAGGTGGCGGTGTCCGGGATGATGTTCGACTGGGTTCCCGCGTGGAAGCTGCCGACGGTCAGGACGACCGGGTCGAAGACGTCGAACGAGCGCGACATCCACGTCTGGAGCGCGGTCACCATCTCGCACGCCGCCGGAATGGGGTCCTTGGCGCGGTGCGGGGCCGAGCCGTGGCCGCCCGCGCCCCGGACCGTCACCTCCAGCACGTTGGATGCGGCGAGCAGCGGCCCGCCGCGCGCCGTGAACAGGCCCGAGGGCCAGGTGTGCGACATCACGTGCAGGGCGTACGCGGCGACCGGGCGCTCCCCCGCCGCGTCGAGCACGCCCTCCGCGAGCATGTGCCCGGCGCCGTTCCACCCCTCCTCGCCGGGCTGGAACATGAACAGCACGTTCCCCGCCAACCGGTCGCGGTGCGCGGCGAGCAGCCGCGCGGCGCCGGCCAGCATCGCGGTGTGCAGGTCGTGGCCGCAGGCGTGCATCCGGTCGGCGGCGGCGGCGAACGGCAGGCCGGTGCGTTCGGCGACCGGCAGCGCGTCCATGTCGCCGCGCAGCAGCACGGTCGGGCCGGGGCTGGCGCCGCGCAGGACGGCGGTGACGGAGGTGAGGCCGCGGCCGGTGGTCAGCTCCAGCGGCAGCCCGTCGAGGGCGGCGAGGACGGCCTCCTGCGTGCGCGGCAGGTCGAGGCCCACCTCGGGAACGGCGTGGAGGCGCCGGCGCAGGAGCACGAGGTCGTCGGCGAGGGCGCGGGCGTCGTCGAGAAGGTTCATCGATGGAGTGATCCCTTCGCTCGGTGCGGGTCGCTCAGTACGGGCCCGGGTACCGGCCGTGGTGCCGGTCCGGGTCCGGGCGGGTGTCCGAGCCCCGCAGCGGGTCGGGGGCCGGATGGGTGTCGCGGATCACGGGCACGAGGATCGTGGCGTTGCCCTCCGGCTCGGTGGCGGCCTTGCCCGCGCTGTCGCTGACGCGGATCAGCAGCGCGACGAGCAGCCAGTTGGCGACGCTGGACGAGCCGCCCTGCGCGAGGAACGGCAGCGCCTTGCCGGTGAGCGGGATCAGCCCGGTCACGCCCCCGGCGACGATGAAGACCTGGATCGCGAGCACGATGGACAGCCCGGCGGCCAGCAGCTTCCCGAACGGGTCGGTGGCCGACAGGGCCGCGCTGAGGCCGCGCTGGATCAGCAGCACGTACAGCATGACCACGAGCGTCACCCCGGCCAGCCCCAGCTCCTCGCCGACGGTGGCGAGGATGAAGTCGCTGCGCCCGGCGAACCCGATCAGGTAGGAGTGGCCCTGGCCCAGGCCCGTTCCGGTGAGGTCGCCGGCGCCGAAGCTGAACAGCGCCTGCGCCGACTGGTCCGAGATGAGTCCCGGCGGGCGCTGGTCCTCGGGCAGGAAGATCGCCATCGGGTCGAGCCACGCCTGGACGCGGCCCTTGACGTGCGGCTGGGTGGAGGCGACGACGACGGTGCCGAGGGCCGCCATCAGGCCGCCGAGGACCACCCAGCTCGTGCGCTCGGTGGCGATGTAGAGCATGGCGATGAAGACGCAGAAGAAGAGGAGCGACGTGCCGAGGTCGCGTTCGTAGAACAGGACGACGAGGCTGACCGCCCACACCAGCAGCACCGGGCCCGCGTTCCGGCCCCGGGGCAGGGCCAGGCCGAGGACGCGGCGGCCGACGAGGGCGAGGGCGTCGCGGTTCGCCATCAGGTAGCTGGCGAAGAAGACGACGATCATGACCTTGACGAACTCGCCGGGCTGCACGGACAGCGGGCCGAGCGTGATCCACCGTTTGGCGCCGAACTGGTCGGCGCCGAAGAACGCCGGGGCCATCAGCAGCAGCATCGCCACCGCCATGCCGAGGTAGGTGTACCGCTGGAGCACGCGGTGGTGGCGGAGCACGAGGAGGGTGGCGACGAAGAGCCCGACACCGACGACGTTCCAGATCACCTGATCGGGGGCGGCGGGCGCGGACTGGTAGTCGTCCGGCGGATGGTGCTCGGCGTACGCGTAGTCCAGCCGGTCCAGCAGCACCAGGCCGATACCGGCGAGCAGCACGGTGACCGGCAGGATCAACGGGTCGGCGTGGCGGGCGAATCGGCGCACCGTGAGGTGGGCGGTCAGGGCGAGGGCGCCGAGGCCGGCGGTGTGGGCGAGGAGGCCGGAGGGGACCTCGTCGTACATGGCGAGCCCGGCGGCGGCGTGCCCGAACGCGGCGATGGCGACGGCGAAGACGATCAGGGCCAGCTCGGTGTTGCGGCGGTGCGCGATCCAGCGTCCGACCGCCGGCGGGAGCTGAGGACCGCCCTGCCTGCCCCTGATCACGTGTCCCGCCCCCTGTCCCGAACGCGCCGTCCGCGCTGCGGGCAACCCCGTCTTCTATACACACCTTACCCTGCCGCCCAAAGGGAATGAAGAGAACAGTGACGGCGACGCTACACTAAGTAGAAACAACCAAGCTTACGCCCGGAAGGGATCCGGGAGCCGCTTGTCGCGGGCCGCCCGGGGAAAGGGGCCGAATGGCGCGCGGGGGTCGGGGGTACCCGGAAGCAACTAACCGAGCGTCTTGTTCGTCTTCAGGGATGTGGGAGAGATGTGG
The DNA here is from genome assembly GCF_001493375.1 of Streptomyces specialis. GTDB lineage: Bacteria > Actinomycetota > Actinomycetes > Streptomycetales > Streptomycetaceae > Streptomyces > Streptomyces specialis. The sequence goes on along the minus strand of NZ_LN929769.1, from coordinate 68,990 downwards.
AAGAGATGTCTCGCGTACGAGGCGCGCGACGCCGCCGTCCCGGACGCAACGGTGCAGGGTACTGCATCGCCGGGAAAAAGATGAGCGGGTTGGGAATTCTGTCCGGATTCCCGTCGTTGATTCGTTATGGACGCGGGAGGCAAGGGGGCAGCCCGGTCCGGGTCCCACGGGGACCAGTCGATCAGTTCGATCAGTTTTGATCACATCGAAGGGGAGTGCACGCATGGCAACCCGTGCCGTCGCCCGGCGTCCGGACACCGATGACAGTGTCGAAGCGACGGGCAGTGTCCGGTCCAGCGCGAGCAGCGATGCCACGGAGCGCGATCTGGTCGGGATGTACCTCGACGAGATAGCGCGGACCCCGCTGCTGGACGCGGCGAAGGAAGTCGAGCTGTCTCTCGCCATCGAGGCGGGGCTGTACGCGGAGCGCATTCTGTGGGGCGAGGAGGAGCCGGCCGAGGGCGGTGCCGCCGCGTCGGCCACCCGCGAGGAGCTCCAGGCGCTGGTCACCGCCGGCGAGCGGGCGAAGGACGTCTTCATCCGCTCGAACCTGCGGCTGGTCGTCGCCGTCGCCCGGAGGTACCCGCGCAGCGGCCTGCCGCTGCTGGACCTGATCCAGGAGGGCAACGCCGGCCTGGTCCGGGCCGTGGAGAAGTTCGACTACACCAAGGGCTTCAAGTTCTCGACGTACGCGACGTGGTGGATCCGCCAGGCCATCACCCGGTCCATAGCCGACCAGTCCCGCACCATCCGGCTGCCCGTCCACCTGGTGGAGGAGCTGGGCCGGATCCGGCGCGTCCAGCGCGAGTTCAACCGGGAGAACGGCCGGGACCCCGAGCCCGGCGAGATCGCGGGCGAGCTGGGTTCGAGCGCGGAGCGGATCCAGGACGTGCTGGACTGGGCGCGCGACCCGGTCAGTCTGAACATGGCGGTGGACGACGAGGGCGAGACGCAGTTCGGCGATCTGCTGGAGGACACCTCCGCCGAGTCGCCCGAGCAGTCGGTGCTGGTGATGATGCGCCGGGAGGGTCTGGAGGACCTGATCGGCCGCCTCGACCAGCGCACCGCCGCGATCATCCGCGCGCGGTACGGCATCGAGGACGGCCGCGAGCGCACGCTCACCGAGGTCGGCAAGCAGCACGGCCTGACCCGCGAGCGGATCCGGCAGATCGAGAAGCACGCGCTGCTGGAGCTGAAGCGGATGGCGAACGACTCCGGCTTCGACGCGGCGGCCTGACGGCCGGCCCGACGCGCCGACAAGCCGAGCCCCGGCGCCCGTTGACGGGCACCGGGGCTCGCCGCTGCCCGGAGCGCGGGGACCCGGCGCCGAGGTGGGGCGGCCGGGTGAAGGTTGTGACGCAGAACACAACGACCCGCGAAATAAGCGGGGATGGTCTTTCCGTTTTGATGACTGTCCACGCAAGCGGGGAGGGAGTCCCCGGTTGTTCATCCGGGCGTCGCGAGGCGTTCGGCACACCGACCGACAGGGGGAGCGGCATCGTGAGCACCAGTTCCACGACGGCCCGCCCACGGCTGCGCGCCGACGCCGTGCGCAACCGCGAGCGGATCCTCGCCGCTGCCCGCGAGGCACTCGTCGAGTACGGGGCGGACGCGCCCCTCGATGAAATCGCTCGACGGGCCGGGGTCGGGAATGCCACGCTGTACCGGCACTTTCCCGATCGCAAGTCCCTGCTGTTCCACGTCCTCCTCTACGTGAACCAGCGGATCATCGAGCGGGCCCGACAGGCACTGGAGACGGAGCATGATCCCTTCGAAGCGCTGCGCCGGATGGTTCTCGACAGCGCCGACGAGCGGGTGGGTGCCCTCTGTCCGATGCTCGGGTCCGACATCGATCCGGAAGATCCGCAGCTCGTAGCCAGCCGTGGGCACATGCAGAGGGTGACGCAGAAGCTGGTCGACCGGGCGCACGAGTCCGGCCAGCTCCGCCGGGACATCGGTGCCGGGGACCTGCTCGTCGCCATCGCCAGGCTGACCCTGCCGATGCCGGGCGTGCGTCACCAAGGTGACGTGCTGCTGTCCCGGCGTCACCTCCAGGTCTTCCTGGACGGCCTGCGGACCCCGGCCCGCAGTGAACTACCCGGTCGGGCGACCAGTCTGGAAGACCTCAAGACCGAGATCTGCCCGCTGTCGCCACCATCCGGAAGAGGGCGGCGCTGAGTTTTCCCGCCCACCCGAGTCTTACCCGGAGCGAACCCCAATCGCTTCCTTCTCCGCCCGACATGCAACGTGAGGTAGTTACACCCATGCCACCGGAAAACGCCGTGAGCGCGACTCACAGCACCCCTGACCCGAAGCGCTGGAAGGCGCTCACCTTCATCGCCATCGCGCAGTTGATGGTCGTCCTCGACGCCACCATCGTGAACATCGCGCTGCCCACGGCCCAGTCCGACCTCGGCATATCCGACGGCAACCGGCAGTGGGTCATCACGGCCTACGCCCTGGCCTTCGGTGGTCTCCTCCTCTTCGGTGGCCGCGTGGCCGACCTGTGGGGACGGCAGCGGGCCTTCGTGATCGGCCTGATCGGCTTCGCCCTCGCCTCCGCGCTCGGTGGTGCCGCGCAGAACGAGGCGATGATGTTCGCCTCCCGCGGTCTCCAGGGTGTCTTCGGCGCGCTGCTCGCGCCGGCCGCCCTGTCGCTGCTGACCGTCCTGTTCACGGACGTCAAGGAGCGGGCCAAGGCGTTCGGCGTCTACGGCGCCATCGCCGGTGCCGGTGCCGCCGTGGGTCTGCTGCTCGGCGGCGCCCTCACGGACTACCTGAACTGGCGCTGGACCTTCTTCGTCAACATCCCGTTCGCCGCCGTGGCCGCCGTGGGCGCCATCCTGGTGATCCGGGAGCCCGAGGAGGCCCGGAACCGCTCCACCCTGGACATCCCGGGCGTGCTGCTCGCCTCGCTGGGTCTGGTCGCTCTCGTCTACGGCTTCAGCCGCGCCGAGCAGAAGGACTGGACCGAGTCGGTCGTCGTGATCATGTTCATCGCGGCCGTCGTGCTGCTGGGCGCCTTCGCGGTGGTCGAGTCGCGGGTGAAGTCGCCGCTGATGCCACTGCGGGTGATCACCGACAGGAACCGCGGCGGATCGTACGCCTCGCTCGGGGTCGCGATCATCGCGATGTTCGGTCTCTTCCTCTTCCTGACGTACTACTTCCAGATCGTGCGCGGATACTCGCCGGTCAAGACCGGTCTGGCCTTCCTGCCGATGGTGGCGGGCATGATCACCGGCTCGACCCAGATCGGCACGCGGCTGGTCACCCGGGTCGCGCCGCGGAACCTGATGGTGCCGGGCTTCCTCGTCGGCGCGGTCGGCATGCTGATGCTGACCCAGCTCAGCGTGGACTCGTCCTACGTCGCGCTGATCCTGCCGGCGCAGGTGCTGCTCGGCCTCGGCATGGGCACCGCGTTCATGCCGGCGATGAGCGTGGCCACCGAGCGGGTCCGGCCGACCGACGCGGGTGTCGCCTCGGCGATGGTGAACGTGTCGCAGCAGGTCGGCGGCGCCATCGGCACCGCGCTGCTGAACACGATCGCGGCCGGCGCCACCACCTCGTACTTCACCTCGCACGCCGGGTCGCTGACCGGTCAGGAGCTCCAGTTCGAGTCGATGGTGCACGGCTACACCGTCGCCATCTGGTGGGGCTTCGGCGCCCTGCTGCTCTCGGCGGCCCTCGCCTACTTCCTCATCACCAGCAAGGGATCCCACGTCGGGCAGTCCCTCGCCGACGGTGAGGACGGCGACCTGGAGAAGGGCGCGGCGGTCCCGGCGTTCGCCCACTGACCACCGCCCCGGACGGCCGGCGCTCCGGCGCCGCGCCACCGCTTCCCGGCCCCCACGGCTCCACGCCGTGGGGGCCGGCGCGTTTCCCCACCGGGCCCACCGGGTCAGGACACGTCGCGCTCCCCGTACAGGTCGGAGTAGGACGGGAAGAGTCCGCCGGGCGCGTCCACGCTCCCGGCGGCGAGGACGGCCTTGACCACCGCGCGGGACAGCACGTCGGCGCCCGCCGCCAGCACCTCGTTGAACGCCACCGCCGCCTCGATCGGCGTGGCCCCCGCCGGGGCGGGCCGCCCGCCGGTGGACAGTGCGAACACGGTGTCGCCGTCCGTCATCAGGTGCACCGGCCTGACGGCGCGGGCCAGGCCGTCGTGGGCCGTTCCCGCCAGCTTCTGGGCCTGCGCCGGGGTGAGCGCGGCGTCGGTGGCGACGACGGCGATCGTGGTGTTCAGCGGGACCCGCTCCCCCGCCCCGAACCGCCGCACGGTCTCCCGCAGCGCGTCGGCCAGCCGCCCGGTGGCCTCGGAGTGCCGGGCCGGGTCGGGGACGCGCCGGGGCTCCGCCAGCAGCGCGCCGGTCCCCGGGTCGAGGGGCGAGCCGCTCGCGTTCACCGCCGCCACCGCCGCCACGGTCGCGCCGGTGGGCAGCACCAGGCTGGCGGTGCCGATCCCGCCCTTGAGCCCGCCGATCACCGCGCCGGCACCCGCCCCGACGTTCCCCTGGGGAACGGCCGACCCCGGCCCGCGCCGGGCCGCGTCCTCGGCCGCCGCCCGTCCCAGATCGGCTCCCGGCCGGGCCCGCCAGTTCCCCCCGCGGCCCAGGTCGAACAGGACGGCGGCCGGGACGATCGGCACCACCTGGGTCGGATCGGGGCCCGGCCGGAAGCCGCGCCCCTGGTCCTCCAGCCAGGCGACGACACCCCCGGCGGCGTCCAGCCCGAACGCGCTGCCGCCGCTCAGCGTGATCGCGTCGACGCGCTCCACCAGATTCCTCGGATCGAGCACGTCCGTCTCCCGGGTGCCAGGACCGCCGCCGCGCACGTCCACCGCGCCCACCGCGCCGCCGGGCGGCGTCAGCACCACGGTGGTCCCCGTCAGCCAGCCGTCCCCGATCCGCTGGGCGTGCCCGACGGACAGCCCGGCCACATCGGTCAGGGCGTCCAGCGGCCCGGGTATGGCGGTCGTCTCCTCGTTCATGCCCTCATCCGTATCACGCGCGCTCCTCCTGGGCTGCGGCGTCCAGCGGACGTTTATCGCTTGTCCATCGCCTCCGGCAAAGCTGCACGGCATGTCCGAACAACGCGGCCGGGGAAGCGAGTCCGGCGCCCCGGCCGATGTGCTCAGCCACGCGCAACTGCTGCGCCAGTCCGACCGGGCGGCCGAGGTCCTCTCCGGCCTCGGCGTCGGTGCCGGTGACACGGTGCCGGTGCTGCTGCCGATGTCCCTGGAGTCCGTGGTCGTGACGCTGGCCTGCCTCCGGCTGTCGGCGACCCGGCTCACGCTGCCCCTGGGCAGCCACCATGCCGTCATCCGCGACCGCGTCAACGACTCCCGCGCGACCGTGGTCCTCACGGCGGACGCCTGCCGGCTCGACGGCCAGGTGCACGCCGTCAAGTCCGGCCTGGACCGGGCGCTGGCGGGCTGCCCGGCCGTGCGCGACGTGCTGGTGATCGGCCAGCTTCCCCGGCCCGTGCCATGGGTGCCCGGCCGGGACCGGTGGTGGCACGAGACGCTCGGCCCGCCGCTGTCTCCGGACCGGCCGTACCCTGGGACCATGAGCGACACCGCGCGGCCCGGACCGTCCACGCCCGATCCCCTGGCCCGGCTGGTCTTCGACGACCCGCTGGAGCGCGGGTCGGCGGACGACGCCGACCACGGCTGGGGCGAGTCGCCGGCCGAGGGCAGCGGCGCCGGCGACCTGGCCCGCTTCCTCAGCGAGAAGCCGCCGCACCACCTCTGAGCCCGCGCGGCTACGCCGGGCCGCGCTCCGCGTCCCCGTCGCCGGAGCGCGGCGCGCCCACCGTCACCTGGGTGCCGGCCCGGCCGTCCCGGTCCGCGCGCTGGGCGATCAGCTCGTCGCGGATCTCGGCCAGGATGTCCAGCTCCGTCTTGGCCGGGGGCTGCGGCTCGATGGCGTCCTTGGCCCTGCGCCGCGCCAGGTAGCGGGTCATCGGCAGGATCATCAGGAAATACACCACGGCCGCGGTGATCAGGAAGGTGAGCGTGGCGCTCAGCACCGAACCCCAGTGGAGCAGGATGCCCTCGTCGGCCTCCCCCTCGGGGTTGTCCACGCAGGGGCCACGCAGGCAGGACGAGTAGGCGTCGAGGTTCTGGGTGCCGAAGGCTCCCACCACCGGGTTGATCATGCCCTGGACCACCGAATTCACGATGTTCGTGAAAGCGGTGCCGACCACGACCGCGACGGCCAGCTCCACCACGTTCCCCCGGGTCAGGAACTCCCTGAATCCGGCCAGTGTCTCCTTGGCCCCCGTCACGACGCCCTTGCTCTCCACGCTCACCGATCCGCCTCTCGCAGCCGCCGTCGCGGCACTCCCTGAGCGGTTCACGCTGCAACAGGGCGGGGCGCGCTGTCCAATCCGGTGACCACTTTCCGGTGGCGCCGCTCACCATCGGACGACCGCCAGGTCCGCGACGGCGGCGGCGCCCGCCAGCTCGGCGGCGGTGGCGGGCGCGACGGACAGCACCACCAGGGCACCGCCGCCCCCGTCCGGCCCGGCCGCGCCGGGCACCTCGGGCACCTCGGCCACCCGCGCCCGCCGGGCGACGACACGCGCCGGGGAAGCGCTCCCGCCGTCCGGCGGCGGGGCGGCGGCCAGCACGTCCACCCGGTCGCCCGGCCGCAGCAGCCGCACGGCCGCCGCGTCGGCGATCCGGACCGGCGCCTGCACCGACTCGTCCGGCGCGGCGCTCGCGGGCCCCTCCCGCACCCGGGTCGCGGTCGCCGCCCCGACCGGCTCGGCGGGCTCGCCGCCCCCGCCGGGCCCGGCGAGGGCCAGGGCGAGCGCGGCGGCGGCGAGCGCGACGGCCCGGCCCCGGCGCCGCCGCCGCGCGGGGCGGCGCAGCCGGAACCGCCCGCCGCGCGGGCACACCGGGGGGAAGGCGGGAACGGGCGGATGGGACGGCGGCCGGGACCGCTCGGCCCCCGTGGAAGCGACGTTCATGGCACCACCGTGCCCGCCCGTACGCAATCCCGCCGGGCCCTGTGGACAGCCCGGCGCCTGTGGAAACCGCCGCCCCCCGCCCGGGTGAAAGCCCCCCGCCGCCCCGCGGCACGGCGCCCCCGGCGTCACGGGAGGTCGACCCCCAGGTCCTGCCCCGCCAGCGCGGTCGCGCACAGGCAGTCCCGCTCCTCCGGCAGCCGGCTCACCACGTCGAACAGCACGGTCCGCAGCCGCCCGATGTTCTCCGCGAAGACCTCGAGCACCTCGGCGTGCGAGACGCCCTCGCCGGCCTCGGCGCCCGCGTCCAGGTCCGTGACCAGGGCCAGCGACGTGTAGCACAGCTCCAGCTCACGGGCGAGAACGGCCTCCGGGTGCCCGGTCATCCCGACCACGGACCAGCCCTGGGCGGCGTGCCACCGGGACTCGGCGCGGGTGGAGAAGCGCGGTCCCTCGATGACGACCATGGTGCCGCCGTCCACCGCGTCCCACTCCCGCTCCCGGGCGGTGGCCAGCGCGACGGCGCGTCCGGTCGGGCAGTACGGGTCGGCGAACGAGACGTGCACGACCTTGGGCTGCTGCCCGTCGGGCCGGGGCACGCCGTCGTAGAAGCTCTGATGCCTGCCCCGGGTGCGGTCCACGAGCTGATCGGGAACGACCAGCGTGCCCGGCCCGTACTCGGCGCGCAGCCCGCCGACCGCGCACGGCCCGAGGACCTGCCGCACCCCGAGGGAGCGCAGCGCCCACAGGTTGGCGCGGTAGTTGATGCGGTGCGGCGGCAGGTGGTGACCCCGGCCGTGCCGGGGGACGAAGGCGACCCGCCGTCCGCCCAGCTCGCCGAGGAACAGCGAATCGCTGGGCGGCCCGTAGGGCGTGTCGACAGTGATCTCGGTCACGTCGTCCAGGAACGCGTAGAACCCGGACCCTCCGAGCACGCCGATGTCGGCCCGGCCGGCGCCCCGGCCGCCCGTGCTCATGCGGCGGACGCGGCCTTGCCGGTGCTCGCCGACGATGAGGACGACGCCGGAGACGACGAGGACGAGGAGGAGGACGCCGAGGACGACGAAGCCGTGGACGGCGCCGACGTCGAGCCCGAGTCGCCCTTCTTCTCGCCCGCCTTGCCGGAGGCCGAGGCCGCCGGGCTGCTGGACGACGAGGTGTTCCGGCTGTCGTTGCGGTAGAAGCCGGAGCCCTTGAACACGATGCCGACCGCCGAGAACACCTTCTTCAGGCGGCCCTCGCAGTTGGGGCACACCGTCAGGGCATCGTCGGTGAACTTCTGCACCACTTCGAGGCCCTCGTGGCATGCGGTGCACTGGTACTGATACGTCGGCACGTCATCCTCCTGGCACTCAAGGTCATGGAGTGCTAACGACGGTCCATCGTGCAACATTCCGGGGCCCGAAGTCCACTGCCGGAGTCCGCGCACTGCGTCACGTGCGCCCGCTCCGGGTGCCCGGCCTGAGCCACTCGGCCAGTTTTCCGCCCCGCCCGATCGCGATCAGCCGCCGTTCCACCGCGTCCCGCACCTCGTCGGTCGTCACCACCAGCAGCTCGTCCCCGCGCCGCAGGACGGTCGTCGGCTCCGGGACGAAGCTGGCGTCCTCCCTGACCACGAGGGTGACGGCGGCCTGGGGCGGGAGCCGCAGCTCCCGCACCTCGACGCCGTGCATCCGCGACCCTTCCGGGATCGCCACGGACAGCAGGTAGCCGCGCAGCCGGTCGAGCGGCGCGGACTCGATGTCCACGTCGACGGCCTTCTCGCCGTCGCCCAGCCGCAGCCACCGCGCCAGCCACGGCAGGGTCGGGCCCTGTGCCAGCGTGAAGACGACGACGAGCATGAAGACGATGCTGAAGATCCGGTCGCTGTCCTCCGCGCCGGCCACCACCGGGATGATGGCCAGCACGATCGGCACCGCCCCGCGCAGCCCTGCCCACGACAGCAGCACGTGCTCCTGCCAGGGCCACCGGAACGGCAGCAGGCACAGCAGCACCGCCAGCGGCCTGGCCACCAGGGTGAGCGCGCCGCCCACGACCAGCGCCGGGCCCAGGTTGTCCCACAGGGCGTCCGGGTCGACCAGCAGCCCGAGCAGCACGAACAGGCCGATCTGCGCCAGCCACGCGACCGCGTCCGCGAAGCCGCGCGTCGCGGGCCGGTGCGGCAGCCGGGCGTTGCCGAGGACGACGGCCGCCACGTAGACGGCGAGGAAGCCGCTGCCGTGCAGCAGCGCGCCCCCGGCGTACGCCAGAACGGTCAGGGCCAGCACCGCGATCGGGTAGAGCCCGGAGGCGGGCAGCGCGACGTGCCGCAGCGCCATCCCGCCGAGCTTGCCGACGGCGAGCCCGACCGCCAGCCCGATGGCGAGTTCGAGCACCATCTCGCCGAGCAGCACGTGCCAGTGCTCCAGGGGGTGCCCGTGCGCCGAGAAGGCGACGACGAGGATGACCACGGGCGCGTCGTTGAACCCCGACTCCGCCTCCAGCACCCCGCTCAGCCGGCGCGGCAGCGGGACGCGGCGCAGCACGGAGAAGACGGCCGCCGCGTCCGTGGAGGAGAGCACCGCGCCGATGATGAGCGAGGACTGCCAGCTCAGCCCGACCAGGTAGTGGGCCGCCGTCGCGGTGACGCCGACGCTGACGGCGACGCCGGCGGTGGCCAGCACCGAGGCGGCCGGGACGGCCGGGCGGATCTCCCGCCAGCGGGTGCCGAGGCCGCCCTCGGCGAGAATGACCACGAGCGCCGCGTAGCCCAGCACCTGTGTCAGCTCCGCGTCGCTGAACTCGACACCCAGTCCGTCCCGGCCGAGCGCCATGCCGATGGCCAGGTACAGCAGCAGCGACGGCAGGCCGGTGCGCGAGGTCAGCCGGACGGCCGCGACCGCCACCAGGAGGACGAGGGCGCTGGCGAGCATCAGCTCGTTGAGGCGGTCGACAGTCAGGGACGGGTCCTCTCTCCGGAACGGATGCAGCGTACAGGCAGAGCAATTCGCGTCGTTTGCGGTGAATTTACCATCATATGAACGCTGCGGCCTGGGCGCGTGACTCCCCGTAGGCTCACCTCAGTGGCCGTATGTCTATGGTTGCTTCCAACTTCCAAGCTGCCCTGTGAAGGACGCAGATGCCCGCCAAGAAGACCAGGCGACGCGGTCGTCTGATCGTGATCTCGCTCGTTCTGCTGCTCGTGGCCGGTCTCGGCTACGGCGCCTACTGGAGCATCAGCACCGTGCGGGCCTCCTTCCCGCAGGTCTCCGGGGAGATCGCGGTCGCGGGCATGTCCGCCCCGGTCACGGTCCTGCGCGACGCGAACGGCATCCCGCAGCTCTACGCGGACGACGCGGAGGACCTCTTCCGCGCGCAGGGCTACGTGCACGCCCAGGACCGTTTCTGGGAGATGGACGTGCGCCGGCACATGACGTCCGGGCGGCTGTCGGAGATGTTCGGCGAGGACCAGGTCGAGACCGACGCGTTCCTGCGCACGCTGGGCTGGCACGACGTGGCCCAGGAGGAGTACGACGAACTGCTCTCCGAGGAGACCCGGGCCTACCTCCAGGCGTACACCGACGGCGTCAACGCCTACCTCGCCGAGCACAGCGGCGAGGAGCTGTCCGTCGAGTACGCCGCGCTCGGCTTCGTCAACGACTACGAGCCGGAGCCGTGGCACCCGGTGGACTCCGTGGCCTGGCTGAAGGCCATGGCCTGGGACCTGCGCGGCAACATGCAGGAGGAGATCGACCGTTCGCTGCTCGCCGAGCGGCTGGGCCCGGAGGAGATCGAGGAGCTGTACCCGCCGTACCCGTACGACCGCAACGCGCCCATCGTCCGGGAGAACGGCACCGGCACCGAACTCCCGCCCGGCCAGGACCTCACCGGCGAAACCGGCGGGACCGGTGAAGCGGGCGGGACCGGTGAAGCGGGCGAGATCGAGGGCGTGTTCAACGACGCCTCGACCCAACTCGCCGCCGTCGCCGAGAGCCTGGACGAGATCCCCGCCCTCCTCGGCACCAACGGCAGCGGCATCGGCTCCAACTCCTGGGTCGTCTCCGGCGACTTCACCACGACCGGCGAACCCCTGCTGGCCAACGACCCGCACCTGTCGCCCTCGTTGCCCGGCGTCTGGTACCAGATGGGCCTGCACTGCAACGAGGTCACCGCCGCGTGCCCGTTCGACGTCTCCGGCTTCACGTTCTCCGGCCTGCCCGGCGTCGTCGTCGGCCACAACCAGGACATCGCCTGGGGCCTGACCAACCTCGGCGCCGACGTCACCGACCTCCGGCTGGAGAAGCTGGACGACGGCAACTACCTGCGCGACGGCGAGCAAGTGCCCTACGAGACGCGGACGGAGACCATCAACGTCGCCGGCGGCGAGCCACGGGAGATCACCGTCCGGGAGACCGGGAACGGCCCGATCATCTCCGACCGTGAGGAGGAGTTCGCCGACGTCGGCGACAGCGCCCCCGTCGACTCCTCCGCCCCTGACCGGGGCGAGGGCTACGCCGTCTCGCTCACCTGGACCGCGCTGGAACCGTCCAGGACCATGGACGCCATCTTCGCCGTGGACGCGGCCGGCGGCTGGGAGGAATTCCGCACGGCGGCCCAAGACTTCGCCGTCCCCTCGCAGAACCTGATCTACGCCGACACCGAGGGCAACATCGGCTACCAGGCCCCCGGCCTCATCCCCATCCGCGGCGAGGGCGACGGCCGTTACCCGTCGCCCGGCTGGGACTCGGCGTACGACTGGACCGGTTACATCCCGCAGGAGGAGCTCCCCTGGGAGCTGAACCCCGAACGCGGCTACATCGTCACCGCCAACCAGGCCGTGATCGACGAGAGCCAGTACGCGTACACCCTGACGGACGACTGGAGTTACGGCACGCGCAGCGGGCGGATCGAGGAGCTGATCCAGGACACCATCGAGGACGGCGGCAAGATCTCGATGGGCGACATGCAGTCCATCCAGCTCGACAACCACAACGAGATGGCCGAGGTCCTCGTCCCGCACCTGCTCAACATCGACATCGACGACCCGTACATCCGCGAGGCGCAGGAGCTGCTGGAGGGCTGGGACTACAGCCAGGACGCCGACTCCCCCGCCGCCGCCTACTACAACGCGGTCTGGCGGAACCTGCTGCTGCTCGCGTTCGGCAACAAGATGCCCAAGGAACTGCGCGTCGAGGGCCAGTGCCTGCGCGTCCCCCCGGCCGACGACTCCCAGCCGCTGGAGAACCCGGACGGCGAGGACCGGATGATCACCGAGTGCGGTGAACGTTCCCCCGGCACCGCTCAACCGGACGGCGGGGACCGGTGGTTCGAGGTCGTCCGGGGCCTGCTGGAGGACCCGGAGAACGACTGGTGGTCCACGCCCGCCGCCGACGGCCGGCCCGCCGCCGACAACCGCGACGAGCTGCTCGCCCGGGCCCTGCGCGACGCCCGCTGGGAGCTGACCGCCGAGCTGGGCAAGGACATCGACACCTGGAGCTGGGGCCGCCTGCACCGGCTGATGCTCAACAACCAGACACTCGGCGAAGAAGGCCCGGGTCCCGTCCAGTGGCTGCTCAACCGGGGCCCGTGGGAGCTGGCGGGCGGCAGCGACGCGGTCGACGCCACCGGATGGAACGCGGCCGGCGGCTACGACATCACCTGGGTGCCGTCCATGCGGATGATCATCAGCCTGGCGGACTTCGACGAGTCGCTGTGGATCAACCTCACCGGCGCCTCCGGCCACGCCTACCACACCAACTACACCGACCAGACCGACCTGTGGGCCAACGGCGAGTACCTGCCGTGGGCCTACGGCGAGGAAGCCGTCCAGGAGCGCGCCGAGCACACGCTCACGCTCACCCCCTGAGCGGCCCGCCCGCCGAACCGCTCTCCCGGCCCCTCAGCGGAACCGGTGCACGTCCTCCGGCGTCACGGCGGCGTGCACCGGCCGGTCGTGCGGCTCGCGCGGCAGCTCCTCGACCACCTCGTGCCCGTAGACCAGCGCCACCAGCGCCGGCTCCGCGCCCGAGGCCGCCAGCCTGGCCAGCACCCGGTCGAAGCTGCCGCCGCCCCGCCCCATCCGGACACCGCGCCGGTCCACCGCCAGACCGGGCAGCAGCACCACGTCCGCCCCGGTCACCGCCTCGCGGCCCAGCCGCGGCCCGGCCGGCTCCAGCAGCCTGATCCGGCCGCCGCCGCGCTCGGCCTCCACCAGCCGCCCCGGCCCCTCGTACTCGGCCCAGTCCAGGTCGTCGTCCTCCAGCAGCACCGGCAGCAGCACCCGCGCGCCGCGCTCCCGCAGCGCGGCCAGCAGCCCGGTGGTCCCGGGCTCGTGACCCATCGACACGTACGCCGCGACCGTCCCCGCCCCGGCCAGCTCCGGCATCTGAAGCGCCCGCCGCGCGAGCGCCTCCGACGCCTGCGCCACCTCGTCGTCCGCCATGGCCGCGCGCACCGCCAGCAGATCCCGCCTGACCTCGCGTTTCAGTGCCGTCGTCTCCTCCACGCCGCCCGCTCGCTCCCTTCACACATACTCGCCCGTACGCATATCCATCGCCAGATCAAACCCGCTCATAACACGACGCACAACTCCAAAGTGCTCCGTGGCCGTGTGCCAGGTGGATAAAGTGACCGGCATGACGACACCTCGCCCCCGGATCAGCAAGGCTGTCATTCCCGCAGCCGGGCTCGGCACACGGTTTCTGCCCGCCACGAAGGCCACGCCCAAAGAGATGCTGCCGGTCGTCGACCAACCCGCGATCCAGTACGTGGTGGAGGAAGCCACCGCGGCCGGGCTCACGGACGTACTCATGATCACCGGGCGCAACAAGCGCCCCCTCGAAGACCACTTCGACCGCAACTACGAGCTGGAGGACGCCCTGCGCCGCAAGGGCGACTCCGAGCGGCTCTCCCGCGTCCAGCAGTCCACCGCCCTGGCGACCATGCACTACGTCCGCCAGGGCGACCCCAAGGGGCTCGGCCACGCCGTCCTGTGCGCCGCGCCGCACGTCGGCGACCAGCCGTTCGCCGTCCTGCTCGGCGACGACCTGATCGATCCGAGGGACCCGCTGCTCACCAAGATGATCGAGGTCCAGGCCGAGCACGGCGGCTCCGTCGTCGCGCTGATGGAGGTCGACCCGGAGCAGATCCACCTCTACGGCGCCGCCTCCGTCGATCCCGTCGCGGACGGCGTGCTGCGCGTCACCGGCCTCGTCGAGAAGCCCGACGCGGCGGACGCCCCCAGCAACCTGGCCATCATCGGGCGGTACGTGCTGGACGCCGGGATCTTCGAGGTGCTCGACAAGACCCCGCCCGGCCGCGGCGGCGAGATCCAGCTCACCGACGCGCTCCAGGCCATGGCCGGCGACCCCGCCCTCGGCGGCCCGGTGCACGGCGTCGTCTTCAAGGGCCGCCGCTACGACACCGGCGACCGCGCCGACTACCTGCGGTCCATCGTCCGGCTCGCCTGCGAACGCCCCGACCTCGGCCCGGAGTTCAGGTCCTGGCTGCGGCAGTACGTGAACGAGGAGATGCCGCACGTTGACTGACATCTGGTCGGTGGACGAGCACCTCGCCGACATCCTGCGGGCGGTCAGGCCGCTGGAGCCCATCGAGCTGCCCCTGCTCGACGCGTCCGGCTGCGTGCTCACCGAGGACGTCGTCGTGCCCGCCCCGCTGCCGCCGTTCGACAACAGCTCCATGGACGGCTACGCGGTCCGGGTCGCGGACGTGGAGGGCGCCACCCGCGAGTGGCCGTCCGTCCTCTCCGTCGTCGGGGACATCGCGGCCGGCGGCGGCGACCTGCCGACGCTCTTCCCCGGACAGGCCGCCCGCATCATGACCGGCGCGCCCGTACCGCCCGGCGCGCAGGCCGTCGTCCCGGTCGAGTGGACCGACGGCGGCCGGGGCGGCGGCCCGGTCGACTCCATGCACGCCGCCTCGGCCGTCCGGGGCGGCGGGGGCGAGGTGCGCGTCTTCCGGCCGGCCGCCGAGGGCGCCCACATCCGGGGGCGCGGCAGCGACGCGCCCGCCGGGGCCCTGGCGCTCACGGCCGGTACGGTCCTCGGGCCGCCGCAGATCGGCCTGCTCGCCGCCCTGGGGCGCGCGACCATCCTCGTGCGCCCCAGGCCACGGGTCGTCGTGCTGTCCACGGGCAGCGAACTGACCCCGCCGGGCGAGCCGCTCGGCCCCGGCCGGATCCACGACTCCAACAGCTACATGCTGACCGCCGCCGCGAGACCGCCGGAGCGGTCGCGTACCGCGCGGCGGCCGTCGCCGACGACGCGGAGACGCTGCGGGCGGCGCTGGAGGACCAGTTGATCCGCGCCGACCTCGTCGTCACCAGCGGCGGCGTCAGCGTCGGGGCGTACGACGTGGTCAAGGAGGCACTGACCGGCGACGTCGACTTCCGGCGGCTGGCCATGCAGCCCGGCAAGCCGCAGGGCTTCGGCCTGATCGGCGCCGCCCGCACCCCGTTGTTCGCCCTGCCGGGCAACCCGGTCAGCGCCTACGTCTCGTTCGAGCTGTTCGTCCGCCCGGCGCTGCGGGCCATGGCGGGCCACGACGGGACGGCGCTGCACCGGCCGCGCGTACGGGCCCGGCTGGAGACGGACGCCCCGCTGTCGTCGCCCCCGGGCCGGCGGCAGTTCCTGCGCGGCGCTTACGCGCCCGCCGAGGGCACCGTCCGCCCGGTCGGCGGCGCCGGCTCCCACCTGATGGCCGCGCTGGCGGGGGCGGACGCGCTGATCGAGATCCCCGAGAACGTGACCGAGGCCGCCGCCGGTGCCGAGATGACGGTGGTGCTGCTCGGCTGAGCGAGGGGTACCGTAGCTGCTCATGAGCACCCCGCACCTCACCCATCTCGACGGCTCGGGAGCCGCCCGGATGGTCGACGTGTCCGGCAAGGACGTCACCGCGCGCACCGCCACGGCCAGCGGCCGGGTGCTCGTCACCCCGGCCGTGATCGAGCTGCTGCGCGGCGAGGGCGTGCCGAAGGGCGACGCCCTGGCCACGGCCAGGATCGCCGGCATCATGGGCGCCAAGCGCACCCCCGACCTCATCCCGCTCTGCCATCCGCTGGCCGTGTCCGGGGTGACGGTGGACCTGACCGTCGCCGACGACGCGGTGGAGATCACCGCGACGGTGCGGACGACGGACCGGACGGGCGTGGAGATGGAGGCGCTGACAGCCGTCAGCGTCGCCGCGCTGACGGTCGTGGACATGGTGAAGGCGGTCGACAAGGGCGCGGTCATCTCGGACGTGCGGGTCGAGGAGAAGACCGGGGGCAAGTCGGGCGTGTGGAGCCGCGGCCGATGACGCCGTACCGGGCCCTGGCCGTCACCGCCTCCCACCGCGCCGCCGCGGGGATCTACGACGACACCACGGGACCGCTGCTCGTCGAGGCGCTGGTCTCGCTGGACTTCGTGGCCGACGGCCCGGAGGTGGTGCCCGACGGCGAGCCGGTCGAGGCGGCGCTGCGGGCGGCCGTCGCCGCGGGCTACGACATCGTCCTCACCACCGGCGGTACCGGCATCTCGCCCACCGACCGCACGCCCGAAATGACGCGGCGCGTCGTGGACTTCGAGGTGCCCGGCATCGCCGAGGCGATCCGCGCGGCCGGGCAGGCCAAGGTGCCGACGGCCGCGTTGTCGCGCGGCGTGGCGGGCGTCGCCGGGCGCACTCTCATCGTCAACCTCCCCGGTTCGCGCGGCGGCGTCAAGGACGGCCTGGCCGTGCTGAGACCGCTGCTGCGGCACGCGGTGGACCAGCTCAGGGGCGGCGACCACCAGCAGTGAACGCGCACTCGTGGTCCGTCGAACTCGTCGACGGCGAAGTCGGTCTCCGCCCCATCTCGCAGCGCGACCACCGCGCCTGGCGGGAGGTCAACCAGCGCAACCGCGACTGGCTGCGCCCCTGGGAGGCCCCCCCCCCGCCGGCCCCGCCGGGTCAACTGGCGCCGCGGCGGCCGACGTTCCGGCAGATGGTGAGACATCTGCGCGGTGAGGCCCAGGCGGGGCGGATGTTGCCGCTGGTGGTGACCTACCAGGGGCGGCTGGCCGGGCAGTTGGCGGTGGCGGGGATCACGTGGGGGGCGGTGTGCTCGGCGCACATCGGGTACTGGGTGGACCGCGCGGTGGCCGGGCGGGGGGTGATGCCGACGGCGGTGGCGCTGGCCGTGGACCACTGCTTCCGCTCGCTGGGACTGCACCGGATCGAGATCTGCATCCGTCCGGAGAACGCGCCGAGCCGGCGCGTGGTGGAGAAGCTCGGGTTCCGCGAGGAGGGCGTGCGACCGCGCTATCTCCACATCGACGGCGCCTGGCGGGACCATCTGGTGTTCGCGATGACGTCCGAGGAGGTGCCGCAGGGGCTGCTGACGCGGTGGCACCGGCAGCGGACCCCGCCAAAAATAAAATAGACGTTCGAATTCAGATAACAATCCGAAGAAATGCCCAGGAGGACGTCCTGAACGCGCGACACACCGCCCGATTTGGCAGTTGGACCCACACGAACCCCTCTACGGTGTGAGCGTGAGCAGCAGTGGCCTCATCTTCGCAATGATCGTCGGGGCCTGGGCCGCGTATCTGGTGCCGATGTGGCTCCGCAGACACGACGAGCTGAACGAGGCCCGCCCGACGGAGCGCTTCAGCACCGCCCTCCGGCTGCTGACGCGCGGCAGACGCGGCGCGCCGGCGACCGAGACGGCCGCCCCGGCCCCGCCCCCCGCCCGCCCCCCCCACCCCCACGTGTGGATTGGGCGTAACGAGGGCGATGGATGTTAGAGAGTTCTGATGTTAAAGGATGCGGCATAACGCGTGTACTCTGTGGACCCCGTCGTCGGCGAGGTCAGATGGGTATAGGAGACAGGCGCACCCCCCTGTTCGACCAGTACGCCGACGACGACCACCGCCGAGCGGCCGGCGGCTAGCCCGGGAACGGATTTCGGAACGACGCGGCGTAGGTGCTAGTGTTTCCACGTCGCAAGGGCCTGTAGCGCAGCCTGGTAGCGCATCTCGTTCGCAACGAGGGGGTCAGGGGTTCAAATCCCCTCAGGTCCACCGGCAGGGCCGTTCACGAATCCAGGTGTGAGCGGTTGACCAGGTCCCGTCCGATCGGATTGATCGGGCGGGATCTCGGGGTTTCCGGGTTATGTTCGAGGTGGTGTCCGAACACGGACGGGCTCCGACACGGCTGCTCAGCAGGGTGCTGTCCGGTGGCGGAGGTGGTTTCTGGTGCTGGAGACGCACCTAGGCCGCTTTGGGGCATGCGGTTGCTGGCTCGGCCAGGAGCCCGGTCGGGAAGCCGAACGGCGACAGTGCGGTGAGGGTGTGGATGGCGTTGGGGCCGATGCGTTTGCCGGGGGTGTCCAGGACCAGGCCGAGGGCGAACTGGGGGTGGCCGCTGACTCGTCGGCCTGCTTGCTGGTGTCCTTTGGGATGTCGTCGGCTGGCGGCGACGAGCAGGGTCGCGGAGTAGCCGAAGACACCTTCCTCGGACCCGCCACTGAAGTGCCAACCGGCGGAGATCTCGATCGAGCCCAGACCAAGGTACTTGTTCGGCTCGCCGTGCCAGGAGGGGATGGAGGTGGTGTCGACGCCGACGTCACCGTTCCAGCTTTTGAAGTGGCCGCGGCGATGGGCGAGGTGAACGGTGACGAGCACCATACGGTCGCTGATCTCCTGCAGCAGTCGGCGGCGGCGGACGTGCTCGGGGTCGGTGCTTTCCCACGCCGCGGCGGCGCGGGCAGCGTCCGCTTCGGGCAGGCGCCGGCGTCGATCGCATCGATACGGGTCAAGTGCGGTGGTCAGCCGGTCAAAGGCGCGGTAGACACTCCGGGAGAAGGCGATACGGGCGTGCACGTCGTGCTGGTCGAGTTCGGGGACATCCAGCCATGTCCGGGCCCGTGGCCGCAGTTCGTCGAGCAGGACCCGGCAGGCGTCGGCGAGGGTGGCGCTGTGGTGGCAGTGCAGGCTCAGCAGCAGGCCCACCAGCACTGTCCGCGCGGGCAGACCGTTCGATCCGGGACGGTCGGCGAGTTCGCCATCGATCAACTCCAGCGCCCGAAAAGTGCAGCAGGGCGTTGAGCTGGCCGACCTTCGAGTCCGGAATCTCAGCCGGGGCATCACTGGTCGCTCGTGGTCGGCTCTGCTTGATCTTCGCGGGGTTGCGCCAGGCCCGGGGCCGGGTCACTGCTGGGACCCCCGGAGCAGGGCGAGGGCGGTTGCTTGGCCCAGGGGCGGGACGTGCGGCTGGTAGCGGGTGAGCGAGGCGGCCGATGCCAGTCCTGCGGCTTTGGCGATCAGGTCGTGGTCGATGCGTGCTGCCATGAGTTCGACGATCCATGTCGCCCGCAGCCGGCCCACGGAGAGTGGGGGCAGGCTTGCGGGTGGTCGATGCAACAGAGACCAGGAGCTGACCAGGTTCTTGGCGTACTCGGTGGTGCGGCGGGGGCGGAAGAGATAACCGCGGCCCGCGACGTCGGCCAGCTCGCCCAAGACGGGCTCCCACTCGGCGCGCGCTGCCAGCGGCACGGGTCGGTCGACTGCGGTGTGCAGCACGGGCCCGTCGCGGCGCGTGCGCCGCAGGTGGTGGCCCCGGCTGGCCGCGACTTCTTTCGGGGTCAGTCCGTAGCCCGCGCCGAGGCCCAGAAGGGCCAGGGCGTCGTTGCGTTGTTGGCCGCGCAGATGCTCGGCCCAGTGCCGCAGTCCGGCCACCTCGCCCCGGTCATAGGGCCGTTGGGGCTGCGGTTCGGCGTGGAGGCGGGCCGGGGTTGCTTCCCCGCGCTCAGTCCAAGCAAGCGCGTCCCGCACCCGAAGCAGCCACGTCCGGTAAGTGCGAACCGAAGAAGCTTCGATCTTCCCGACGCGGGAGAGGACGAAGGCGTCGATGTTCTCGTTGCGCAGCCAGGCGTCCGGATCCCGTTCCACGCCTGTGGCCTCCGCCCACAGCGCCAGCGACGCGGTCACGTGCAGCAGCCGCTCCAACTTGTACGGTACCGCGCAGACGGTGGCGGCCACCACGGACCGCACCAGCGGCGCCACTGCCTCCCAGGCTGGCGGAGCGTCCCGCGGCCGGTAGCGCGTGATCTTCGCGGACGTGTCGGGATTAAGGACCACGGTCCATGCATACCGGCTGGACAAGCAGCCATTCCAGGAAAGATCCACTTCAACCGATAGGATGGCGCGCACATGGTCGGCGGACGCGCCTGCGCACGCTCCCCCAGGCAGATGACCCCGGATCCGGAAGCCTGGCCCGAGACGCCCAGCACCGACCCCGCTGTCGAGGCGATCCGTCAGATCGCCCGCGCTCTCGGAAGCACCCTGGACGAACGGAACTGGAGTCTGCGACGAGTGACGGCCGGCTCGCGTGTCAACCGGCAGGCCATCGCCGACCTGCTCGCGGGCCGATCCTGGCCCGATGTCGCCACCGTGGCGCGCCTCACTGCGTTCGCCTGGACGGCGTTGTGGCCGACCGGGCTCACGATTGATCGAAGGACGGAACACTGAGCCTCGATTTCCGCCCGAAGTCACCACAGGTGTGATCGGGCATGGCGAATTCATGGCTCCGCCCACCGAGCTGAGGAAATCTCCATTAGTCTCGGTGGTGCGGGAGCCACTATCTCTAGGGCGCTCACGCAACCCGGCACCGCCGAGCTGAACCCTCGGCGGTGCCAGCCTTATCGCCGCCAGCACAACACTCGGCCAACGGCAGGTCTTCTCAGTTCCTTAGGCGCCTCCCTCCATGCGCTCACCGGACGTGGAGGCGATGGCGAACCATCCCACAGGACCTTCGACGACCCGTCCTTCCGTGGTGAGTCGCTTGAGACGCGAGCGGGTGGTCTCCACTCGGCTCGTCACGGACACGTCCTCGCCAATGGCCGCCGCGATGTCCCGTACCTTCATCGCCCGTCCGGCCCCCGCCAGCAGCACCAGCATCCGCTCGCGGCCCTCTTCCAAGCCAACGGGCTTCGCCAGCCCGGATTGCTGCTCGCCTGAGCCCTCATCCGTGTCGCTCTCGAGGGCGCGCTGCCCGGGCTGGTCCGGTTCGGCCTCAGGCTCCTCGTGGGCCATCACGGCGGCAGGCAGCATCCGCAGGACCTTTCGCGCGACCTCCAACTCGTTCAGGGAGCTTTCAGCCGCCGCGACCTTCGCCCGGAGCGCTTCCAACTCGCCACGGATGACGGCCACTTGTTTAGACGTCGTTTCGTTTGGTGGGATGGGTCGTTGTGCTGGGCATGGCGAGGCTTGTCGAGCGGCTGGTGCCGGATGAGTTGTGGGAGTTGTTCCGTCGGGTAGTACCCGAGACGGTGGTGATACGCCCGCAAGGAGGCGGACGTCGGCGCGCCGGGGACCGTGAGTGTCTGGCCGCGATCGTGTTCGTGGCGACGTCGGGCTGCACGTGGCGGCAGGTCCCGCCGGGGTTCGGGCCGGCATGGCCGACCGTCTACCGTCGCTTCGCGCGCTGGAGCGCGGACCGGGTCTGGGCCCGCCTGCACCGGATCGTCCTGGACGAGCTCGGCTCCCGCGGTGAGCTGGCCTGGTCGCGCTTCGCCATCGACTCGGTGAGCGTCAGGGCCCTCAAAGGGGGCCCCTGACCGGACCGAATCCGACCGACCGTGGCAAGAACGGATCGAAAATCCACCTCGTCACCGACCGGTCGGGCCTGCCGGTCGCGGTCGGTATTTCCGCGGCCAACACGCACGACAGCCTCGCCCTGCGGCCGCTCGTCGCGTCGATACCGCCGGTCCGCAGCCGGCGCGGGCCACGCAGACGCCGACCGGGCAAACTGCATGCGGACAAGGGCTACGACTACCCCCACCTGCGCCGATGGCTGCGCGAACGAGGTATCACACCCCGTATCGCGCGTCGCGGCAAAGAGACCTCACGGCGCTTGGGCCGCCACCGCTGGGTGATAGAGCGCACGATGTCCTGGCTCGCCGGCTGCCGTCGGCTCCACCGCCGCTACGAACGCAAAGCGGAACACTTCCTTGCCTTCACCGCACTCGCCACCACACTGATCAACTACCGCCGACTCACCAAGTGAAACGACGTCTTATCCAGGAGCCGCAGTGAGTGCGCGACGTGAGGATCCACCTGTACCTCCCGGCTCTTGGCGCCCCGTGGGCCAGAGACCCAGGCAACCGTAAGGCCTGCAGCCAGAAGATCGCAGGAGCAGACCGGCAATGCCCCAAACCGACAACTCCCGTCTACCAGAAGACCATTACTGCGCCAGAGCTGACGCCCCCTGTTCGCCCCACACGCGGCGACATCCTGCCTCGGTGAATGAACACCGCCGCCTATCGATCTCGTGTGTGGTTGGCGGTGAGGCGTCGGGGAGCCTGATCGTCGATCGCGGCCGCGTGGCGGGGAACGCGACCCGTACAGCGATCACGAGGGACCGAAGAACCAGCGACGGACCCCGTGATCGCCAGCGATGGCGAGTGGCCTTGACGCTGCTGGGCAGCGGTCGTGCTGCCACGGCGTGCCCAGCAGCGCAACACGCTGGAGGATCAGTACTTGGCGTCCGCCAGGGCGGCAGCGGCACTACGAACGCTCGTGGCCGCATGGTGCAGTTGCGTAGGCAAATCGGCCAGTCGTGCTAGGTCACGTGTTGTCGAAGCCAACAGCGGCACGCTGTCTTGGAGGTGTTGGAGTTTTCGGCCTGCCTCATAGGGCCATCCATGTCGTTTCCTCCGACACGCCAGGTGGGCGCCTACGCTGATCGTCAATATCCGACTTCAGGACTTTCACCAGGGATGCCAGTTCAGGCATTTGTTGTGCGATGGCACCCAAGAGCGGGCCGAGGCGGTCGACGTAGGCCTCCTGCGCCTCTTGGATCATTGTTACCAGCCGGGCCTCGGTCAGGCTATTCAGCCCTGCCAGGGCGTCTTGCCCGTCAGCTTCGCGGGCACGCTTCCACTGTTCTAGGATCTGTACAGTGCATTTTCCTCCGCCCGCTCCGTCGATTCGTTTATGGTGTACGTTGCAGAGGAGCATGAGGTTGGCGAAGCTGTACCTTTCCTCAACGCTCCACGATGGGTCATACCGCTTCCCGTCGGAGTTGAGGGCACGAACGTGCGCGATGTCTAGGTTGAGCACGGGCTTGTCGTCGATGATGCGTACGGTAGGTGTCCCACACCGGGGGGCGTAACAACCGCCCCGAGCCAGGGTCATCAGCGCGGCCACGGTGGCGTTGCTGTAGTTCCTGCGTGGTTGCTTAGCCACTGCCTTCTCCTTCGTTCTAGCTCCAGACGCCGGTCGCGTTGTAAACGACGGCGAGGGGGAATTTTCCTGATTCATTGTTCAGTCGGGCCAAAGCCGCGTGTTGACCTCCCCGATCTGGAGCAGTCTGTTGTCCGGATGTGGATCGGATCAGGAGGCGTGGTTTGCGCGGTGGGTCGAGTTCGGTTCGACTTCCGGGCGAAGATCCGGTCGTTGCTGCAGGGCACCGGAGCGCCTTCGCCGTAATTCCGTGAGATTTGAAGAACTCTTGTCGTCGCTACGGCCGCTTGCCCAGAGGGGACAAAACACGAGGCGGGCGGAGAGTCCGCTCTCCGATAAAGGCTCGAAGGCTGGACCTACCTTGAATTGTTGGTTCTCGCGTGGAACAGCTGATGGATTGCTCGCGCACTGTGTGGTGAGAACCTCCTGGCGGTGCGTGGCGAATGCACCGCGCCGAGCCCACCTCCGCTGAGCACGAGGCGCGACGTGTCGGCCGAGCCGCGCCGACGGGAGCTGTGGGCCGGCTTGGGCTCTATCCGGTACTGGGTTGTGGTCTGAGGGCTTCTCGTCGTCTCACCCGACGTCGCCGTCGTCGCTCTGGCAGGGCGGAGGAGGTCGTGTAGTGGCGTCCCGAGTTCGGCCCATGCCTGTAGCCGGGCCCAGTCGGTCCAGTGGATGTGGTGTTGGTCGCCCCAGGCTTTGGCGTCGCGGGTGAAGTCCGCGTTGGTGACGACTACCGCATGGTCCGCGCGGTGAACCGGGCGAGCCGTGCCCTTCACCTGGTACAACCCCGAAGAGCTGACCTTGCTTCCGACACGGGTGTGCTTGGCCTGCAGCACGATCCGGCCTCGCCGCTCGTGGTCCCCGATGACATCGGCGACCTGGTCGCCTTTCTGACCGACCACGCGTGCGGTCCAGCCGTCGCGAATCAACAGGTCCCGCAGTGCGAACTCGAAGGCCTTGTCGACCATGGCATCCAGGTCTGTGAGCCGGACTCGCAGCTTGGCGACCATCGCGGCGCGCGTCCGCCGAAATCGGGCCATGCGCCGAGTTCGCCAGATCCCGTACGCCACGGTCCCGATGGCCGCGGCGACCGACACTGGCCACCCTCGAACCAGGAAGTGGAGCATAGCCGCAGCCAGTTGGACCGTTGCCACCGCGACCGCCACAACTACCACGCCAGCAGCAAGTAGCTCTCGACTACCGCGGGGTTTACGCAGGCGCGGTTGACGAGCCGCCATCAACGGTCCACCGGTGGGAGGTGTCGGTGGACTCCACGATCTGCCGGGCCCATCAGCACGCTGCCGGCGCGAGGAAAAGGAGGCTGACCGTCCGGGCCGGCCGGGCGCGGACGGCCTTGCGGGCGAACCGGACGACCACGCGCTGGGCCGCTCGCGCGGCGGCCTGACCACCAAGCTTCACCTGGCCGCCGACGCCTCCGGGCATGTCCTGGCGGTGGTGGTCACCGGTGGACAGCGCGGCAGGCCCCCCACAGTTCACCGAGATCATGGACCGCATCCGCGTCGCTCGTCCCGAAGGCGAGCACCCGCGCACCCGCCCGGCTCACGTGATCGCCGACCGGGCGTACTCCTCCCGGAAAATCCGCGCCTACCTGCGACGGCGGCAGACCACGCACACCATCCCGGAGAAGCGTGACCAGGCCCGGACACCGCCTGCGCCGGGGCTCGGCGGGCGGCCGCCTGCCCGGCTTCGACACCGAGCGCTACAAGAACCGCCACAAGATCGAATGCGGATCGGCCGCCTCAAGCAGGCCCGCGGTGTGGCCACCAGGTACGACAAGCTCGCGACCAGTGGTTCCTCTGCGATCAGGAGCTTCACCCCCGTCCAGGCTCAAACACTCGTTCGCTAACGCGTAATGCCCTGCGCAGAGCTCTGGTGGCCTATGAAGACGGACAGGAGTGGAAAACGCATGGGTAACCGCCGATACCGGCGGTTACCCATGCGTTACGAGGTGGCCGTGTCAGAGATGGCAGACAGCGCAGGCAGCCGAGTCGTCGTCCTCGTCCAGCGCGTCCGAGAGGATCTCCAGCAACGGCCGGTTTGGCTTCTTGCGCTTCGCGGCTCGCTCGAGTGCGGCCCGGTGCTTCGCCTCAATCTCCTCACGACGCTCGATCAGCTCGTGTAGCGACTCGCCCTGAGACCAGGTGTACTGGCGGTCCTGCATGGCTGTGCGCTGGTAGTTGACCTTCTCCTCGTAGGCTATGGCCTTCTCGAAGAGCTCCGGGTGGCGTTCCTTGAGGCCGACCCACTCGTGCTTGCGCTGGAAGAAGCAGAAGTAGCAGCCGGAGCGGGTGCGCCACTCGTAGTAGGCGGGCAGACCGATGCCAGCCTCGTCGAGGATGCGGTCGACGCCGGCCCGGTCGATCCCGTCCTCTCGGAAGGGGAAGACCGCGGTGATGTTCGGCTTGGTGCTGACGTACCCGAGGCGGTTCTCGTCGGCGCGGATGGCGACGTAAGAGACGGCCTCGTCCTCGCCGATCCACTCCTCAAGGGGCTTGATCTTCAGGTTCTTCGTGCACCAGCGCATCTGAGGGCTGGGCAGGGTCCCCTGGTAGACCTCTAGCCAGTGGTCGAAGTCCCGGGAGGAGTTGAGCCGCTGGATGGGCTTGCCAAGGGCGCCTTCAAGGCGGTTGAGGTATTCGTAGGTCTCGGGCAGCTCGGCGCCGGTGTCGCAGAAGAAGTACTCCATGTCCGGCACACGGTCTCGCATGTAGATCGCGAGGGCGGAGGAGTCCTTGCCCCCCGAGATCCCGAGTACGTGGCGCTTCTTGCTGCTGGAGCCGTCGGCGTCAGTCACGGCTACTCCTTCCTCTCGGACGAGGCGTCGTCATAGTTGGACAGGCGCTCGGCCAGGGCGGCGAGCAGGATGCGCGCGCCGTCGGGGCCCAGTGCTTCCTCAGCTTGCTTGATGACACTGACAACGAGCTTGTCCGCGGCATTCCGTGACTTCTTCGGGACGTGGATGAGCGTGCGCTCCTCCGTCCCCTGGGGACTGGTGAGGGTCAGTAGGTGAGTATCGATCTGGCGGTGCTTGGGCTTCTCGCGACTGCGGACCTTCTCCAGAGTCTCACCGGCGTCGGCCGGCGCCTCCTCAACAGCGTTGTACAGGTGGCTCACGCGATCCAGTGCGCGCGCCCTGTCCCGCACGATACGAGGGAAGACATCTACGTCACGGTCGGTCCAGTCCCCGAGGGCCTGGTTGGTGAGCTGGACGACGAGCGTACTGAGCCAGTCATCGTCCGGAAGCATCTCGTTGATCACCCGGGCCACGAAGCCTTGGAGGCTGACCTCGAGAGAAGCGTCGGCGAAGCCGCGCATGCGTTCGGCCAGACCGGCGCGCAGCTCACCTGAGTTGGATGCGGGGATCCGGAACTCTTTCGCCAATGTCTCGACCACGTATCGGCGCAGGTACGCGCTTGCGCCAGTGAGCTCGTTGAGCGCGGCGGTGAGGCGTACGACGTATGCATCCGCCGCCTCGGGGGCCTTCCGAGAGCCCGGAGTAATCTTCTCAAAACCGAGTGCTTCGGGAAGCTCTTCGAAGACCAGTTTGTCCGGGTCAGTGGCCTTGAACAGCACATCGCGGACCACAAGGGTGTCATCACTGAGCCGCCGGGTCTTCCGCGAGTGCTGGTCCAGGACCATCATCCGCTCCAGCATCCCGCGGGTGACCGCAAGCAGCACCGGATTCCGGTTCGCGCGGCTGCGGGGAATGTCGACACCGAGTGTTTTCACCAGGCTGTCGAGGATGAGACGGCGCTGCCCCCGGTCGACAGGAGTCGCTTTTACGGTGAAGCGCTCCGGGTAAGGGACATTGAGCCGTTCCACGATCGCAGCGGTGAGGCGGGGGCAGTAGTTGCCCTCCTCGAAGAGTGCGACGTCGTTGCCGCGCAGAACGAGTCCGGCGACCACCAGGATCGGGACGACACCTGCCTTCACGCCATACGGAGGGGCCATGAGCCGCTCGTAGATCTCTACGATGCTGGTCGGCTCCGTGGCCTCGCTCAGCGCCTCCTCGAGTGCTTCCCAGGCAGGCATGACGCTCTCGTTCACGTCAGCGCTGGGGCGGGACATTCCGTGGGTGTGGAAACTCCCGTCGGAACTTCCACCACCGCCGACCTCTCCAGCGGCACGGTGCAGCCCGAGGTGCTCGATGACGCCGTCGTATAGCGCACGTTCCGCGGGGAACTTGTCCTCGGGCCAGCCGAGCCGTGGCAGTCCGGTCTTCTCGATCATCGCTGTGATGACTTCGCGGCGCGTGCGAGCGGCGTTGCTGGTGAGCTGGTGACGCCCCACCATCTCGTTCCGTACCTGTGGAGTCTGGTGGTACACCGCGTTGCACGCTTCGGACACGAGCCCCGCGTAGCTGCGGGCTCTGAGTTCCCTGGCGGGTTCACCGTCGGTGTCCTCACCGCTCTCCCACAGGTACCAGCTCGACTCGTCGCTCCCCGGACGGAATGCCTCGGCGAGCATGGTCGTAATGCGCTGCGAGAACTCCCCGGCTCGCTCATTGATCTCTCTCCGGGCGACATGGTCTAGTTCCTCGTCACCCATGAGGTCCTGGAGTGCCACAAGGGTGATGCCGGCATCCAGCAATGATTGAGGGTCCTTGGTCACGCCAATGACGACTGGCAGGGGAGACGCGACCCGCGGCTTGGCCTGCAGATCGCCGAGATGGAAGACGAGCATTCCGTCGGCCGCGTCCTGCACGACTTTCGGTCCCTGTAGCTTCTCGGTCCTGTGGCTGACGGCTGTCACGAAGTGCCGCTGCATGCCGGTGAGCTGGCTGTGCGCGCCCGCGGCGACAGCGTTCGGAAGGACACTCGACCCGAGGTGCTTGTTCAAGTAGCGGATTACGTCGTCAGGCTGTAGCTGTGTGGCGATCTCGTGCACTCGGGCGTCGATATCGACGTCGGTGCCCTGCCAGATCCGATACTCATCGCTGTACGAGCGGTGTACGACGAGCCCATCGTTCACCAGCTTGTCCAACCGCTTCTTCAGCTGGTCAAACCGCTTGGTGTCGGTGGCGTCGATCGGGTCGTTCAGTGCAAACTGGATCATCGCCGGCGTAGCACGGAGCAGTCCGTCGGCGTCGATGAGGTTGAGGACGCCGATGGCCTTGAGCAGCTCCTGGTCCTCTTCAGGGAGCCCGTGAGCTTCTTCAAGACGGGCGTCGATCTCCAGCCACCGGCTTGCCTTCGAGGAGGCGAGGATTGTGGTGCGCCCCGCGGAGAAGAAGAAGTCGTACAGCTGCGGGATCCGGATGGTCGAGGCACGCTCCGGTGTCCCAGCTGCGAAGGTGTCGAGGCTGCGTCGCACGGTGTACGGCTCGTCGTTGACGAGGAATCCGCTGAGGCTCCGGTCGTTCTGACCGATCTGCGAAGCCATGAGTGGCCCTGCGACGGCGGTGAGCGGGTGCAGCGGATACAGATGGGCGAACGACTCCGCAGAGATGTCGACGACCGAGTGCAACGACTGCTCGCGCCAGATGCGGTATGCGGCCTGGGCCTGTGCTTCGATCAGCTTGCGTCCCTGTTCCGGTACCCCGGAGTGAGACAGCTTCCGCTGCAGAAGGTAGACCGCGTCACCGAGGTTGGGGGCGAAGGTGATGTCTTCGAAGCGCCCCTGGATCTTGGCCCACTCCTGGGTCTGCACAGCGCTGGACCGCGAGGCGTAGTCCGTGAAGGCCAGGTGCTGCAGTGTGAACATGAACAGCGGCAGACCGTTGGCCCCGGCCCCCTTCTCCGCGAGCAGCTGTAGCAGGAAGACGTCGCTCTCGGCGTTGCTGCCCTCGCTGATGGAAGCCAGATGCTCCAGGGTCTTGCCGAACTCATCGATGACCAGCAGGAGCGGTGCCTTGCCGCACAGCGTGGTGACCGCGTCTAGCAAGCTGTCGGTCGTCGGCACGTCTTTCTCGGCGCAGGCAGCCAAGACAGTGGAGACGTCCTTGGGGACATGCTTCGGCCACCTGCGCTCCACCGCCGTCCCCAAGGCTCGGTGGATGGTAGCTGCCAGCGGCTCTCTGCGCGCGGTGGTGACAGCACTCAGAAACCCCTCAGCGGCGAGCGCCTCGCGGTTCTCGGAGATCTCCTGCGCCAGCTCGCTGTTGGTGGCGGCCACCGCCTCGTACGCGGTCGTCCTGCGCTCGACGTCGTGGCCGAGGAGAGCGTCGATCAGGTTGGCGAGGGTGGACTTGCCGGAGCCGTACGGGCCTGTGAAGGACCAAGCGCGGGTTCGCTTGAGGTCACGGAGGGCGTTGCCCACCCGGTCCAGGACGTCGAGGGCGCGCACGCCGACGTACGGGGAGTGGAGGTCCGGCTCTCGTACGTCGCGCTCTAGATTGGTGGAGCGGAACTCCGTACCAACGAAGTCGATCCCGGTTGGGATCTGGATACCAGAGTCTTCTGACTTGGTACGGAGAGAGGGCTTGGCGGCCGTGGTCACGAGAGCTCCTCGAGCATGTCGGCCTGCTGGGGAAGTTGCCCCTGTGCGGCCTCAGTGTCGTCCGTGGTCTTCTTCAAACCGGGGTTCTGCCGCGCCCACTCCTCGGGAGTCGGGAAGTTGTCGTGGTCGCGTACACGCCCGTACTGCTCGTCGAGGATGTTCCAGGCGAGCGTCTCCGGGTTGTCGGCGAAGCGCAGGCTGCGCTGACCGAGCGACTCCACGATCTCCAGCTGCGGGTGGCTGTCGACGAAGGCTTCGATCGACCTGGCAAGCTCCGGCTCGCGCATACGGAAGGCACGGCCGGGGGCGCCGGGCTCGCTGGCGAGGCGGGCCAGTGAAATGGAGTCCGGCTTACGGGAGAAGCGGGCCGCATAGTCAAGGCAGGTGTGGACGAGCACACGGGGTGGAAGGCTGGGGCGGATGCCGCTGGTGAAACGGTACGTGCGCTCCTTACCGCGGCCACTCTGGAACTCCAGGAGGCCGAGTTCACGGAAGGGGCAGAGGAGCGAATCCTCGAAGCTGCCCGGGGAAAGCGGGTTCGCATCGGCATCCGGTGCATACATCTTGATGAAGCACTCGACGTCACGAGTGATCGACTCCGCCGCTGGCCATACCTCGCGCTTGAAGCTGTTGTGCACCTCACGCGTGATGAGAGCGGACATCTCCTCGACCGTAACGCGGGCGAGCGGTGAGAGGTGGAACATCGCATACCAGCTCGGGGCGAGGCACTTGTCTTCCTTGCTGCCGGAGACCAGCCACCAGTGCAGCAACCACAGACTCCCGGTGTCCTCGAGGTAGGGGTCGGCGCCGTCCTCGTCCAGAAGCCACCGGGCGCGCCACGTCGGGGCGGCTGCGAGTGCTCGCGCCTGTGCTTCGGCGCTGCGGTACTCGTGGGTGAGTTTGAAAGCCTGCGACCAGTAGCGCATGGAGTAGACCATGTTCTTACCCACGCCCAGGCGCACGAGCGCGTCCGGGGCATGGAAGAGCATCTCGTCCTTCTTGACCTGCAGGTATGCCTTGTGCAGCCAACCGAAGCGCGGGGGGAAACTTTCGTGCCTGTTGAATTTCAGTCCGACGACGTCGGAGAGACGGCCTTCTGGCATTGTGGGTCGAACCCTTCAGTTCAAGGTATGCGTGCGGAGTCTTGGGGTGCCGGTCAAGGGCCGGTGCTGGCGTCCATGACTGTCTGCACGTGGGTGACAGCTCGTTCGGTGGTGTCGATGGCGCGGCGAACCTCCTGCTCCGTGGTGGCGTAGCCCAGCGAGAAGCGAAGGGTGGAGTCGGCTGCTTCCCTGCTGAGCCCCATGGCGAGCAGGACATGGCTCGGACTTGGCGCCCCTGCGGAGCAAGCGCTGCCATCGGACGCGGCGACGTCAGGCATTGAGGCGAGGAGCGCGTCGGCGGGAGTGCCGGGGAAGGTGATACTCGTGACGCCGGGCAGCCGCAGGGTATGCGCACCGTTGACATGGCTTCCAGGGAGCCGCGCGAGGAGCTCGCCCTCCAGCAGGTCGCGCAGCTTGGTGATGCGTGGAATTTCGTCACCGAGCTGCCGGCGCACGGCCTCGGCAGCAGCGCCCAGGCCGACGATGCCGGGAACGTTGAGGGTGCCTGCACGCCAGCCACGCTCGTGGCCTCCACCGAAGACCAGCGGGTGCTGAGGCAGCGGGGTGCCGCGTCGGATGAACAGTGCGCCAACACCCTGCGGCCCGCCAAACTTGTGAGCGGACAGAGACAGCATGTCGACATCAAGATCACTCAGGTCGAGAGGAAGCCGACCGACATACTGCGTCGCATCTGTGTGGACCAGTGCGCCAGCCGCGTGCGCGGCCTCAGCCAGGGGCGCGAGGTCGGTGATCACCCCGGTCTCGTTGTTCGCCAGCATGATGGAGACGAGGGCCGTGCCATGCTGCTGAACAGCAGCTCTGAACGTATCCGGGTCGATCTGCCCCCCACTGGCAACAGGCAGGATGACGAGGGCGCCCGAAGTGTTGTCTGTGAGTGCCCGGGCGGTTTCCAGGACCGCCGGGTGCTCAACGGCGGAGACGATGATCAATCCCCGATGTGCGTAAGCAGCCTGCAAGGCAAGGTTGTTGGCCTCGGTCGCACCAGAGGTGAAGATGAGTTCGCCGGGGGAGCAGCTCAGTAGATCAGCGAGCTGCCGACGTGCTTGGTCGACCCTGCTCGCGGCGTCGCGGCCGTGGTGGTGGATGCTTGAGGCGTTGCCCACGGCGCAGAGCGCGTCATACGTGGCCTTGAGCGCCTCCGGGCGCATGGGCGCGGTTGCGTTGTAGTCGAGGTAGACGGGCTGTGCACCATACGTCTCTGCTGCCACGGAATGCCCCTCGCTGACTATGGTTCCGTTCCCTATGCCTTCGCTGGTGGCTGCTCTCGGCCGGTAGCTCATGCTCCGCCAGGAGACGACTGAGATCCTAACGAACGTTGGTGGCGGGTGGGACCGGCGCACCGCAGGAAGTGCACTTCCCTGTGCCAGTGAGCAGTCCCATGAGGAGTGCACCCGCCTACCTACACGGGGTGCTCAGCGGGTGCGTGTGGAAGGGCCCGTTTCTTCCAACCGGGCCCCGGTTGTCAGCGATCAGGTCTACTGTTGAGCGCACGTCGTGGCCCGGGTCGCGGCAGTGACGACAGCGAGGGAACGCCGTACAGCGAGGGGCTCTGAAGGTGCGCGGTGAGGCCGTGCGAGGCGTGGGGGCGTCTCGCTTGAGGTGTCGGAGAGCAGAGGCCGGATGAACACGCCCGGCATCGCATTCACACATGTTCTCGATGCAGCGCCTATCGAGTACGTGCAAGGCCTCCTCGGGAAGGATACCCGCTCGCTTCTTGACCTCCTGAACGGAGGGGCCACCGACGAAGCCATGCTGCGGGCGGTGGCCGCGGCCGCGGTGTCGGCGGAAGAACTGCTCGCTGACGCTGACCGGCGAGACGGGTTCCTGGCACTGCTGCCGAACGAAAAGACGGAGGAACTCGCTGAGAGGCTGGGCTGGAAACGCTCTGGGTGTGCTTCGAATTTCCTGGCGAAGTGTGAGTGGAAGGCGGAGCAGAAGCAGACACTTCTGGGCTTCCTTGGTCTGATCGTTGAGCGGGCGCCGAAGACTCAGCTGGCCTTCCGCGGTGCGGCAGAGCCGCGTTACGGACTTTTTCCGCATCAGCGCCGTGCAACCGCGCGAGCCCGTGAGCGGCTGTACACGGATGAGCGCCGAGTAGTTCTTCATCTTCCGACGGGTGTCGGGAAGACTCGGACGGCGATGAGCATGACTTGTGATCATCTGCGGTCACATGAGCCGACTCTCGTGGTCTGGCTGGCTCGGGGGAGCGAGCTTCTGGAGCAGGCTGCCTCTGAGTTCGAACGAGCGTGGGCAAGTCTCGGTAATAGGGAGGTTCATGTTGCCCGGGTATGGGGAGACGCTGCGACGGACCTGGACGGAATCACCGACGGGATCATGGTTCTCGGCCTCGACAAGGCGGTGGCAGCAGCCAAGCGGGATCGCGAGTTCCTGGACCAATTGGCTCTGAAGACCACGCTGACTGTCTTCGACGAGGCACATCAGGCCGTTGCACCGACGTACCGCAGGGTCACGGACGCGCTGACGCTACGCCGTGACGCGAGCCTGCTGGGGCTCACCGCGACCCCGGGGCGCACCTGGTCGAACATCGACGAGGACGAGCGGCTGTCGGAGTTCTTCGCCCGGCAGAAGGTCATGCTGGACATCGAGGGGCATGGCAACCCGGTAAGTGCCCTGATCGAAGAGGGCTACCTGGCGCGGCCGACCTTTCGCACCGTCGCGGCCAACTCCGGTGTTGAGCTGAGCACGAGCGATCGACACGCGCTTGCTGATGCGTTTGATTTTCCCGAAGGACTACTTGAGCGCCTGGCAACAAACGTGCAGTGGAACCTGCAAGTTGTTCAGACGGTTCTTGAGCTCACGAAGAAACACCAGAGGATCCTTCTCTTCGCAGGATCTGTGGAGCACAGCCGGTTGCTCGTGGCGACACTTTCCACGCTCGGTATCGACGCGGAGCAGGTGACTGCGGAGTCCTCGAAGAGGCATAGAGAGAAGGTGATCGCCCGCTTCAAGGGGAACTCCAGTCGACCGATGGTGCTCTCGAACTACGGCGTACTGACGACCGGATTTGATGCGCCAGCCGCGAGTGCTGCCGTGATCGCACGGCCTACGACGTCTCTGGTGTTGTACAGCCAGATGGTAGGGAGGGTAATTCGTGGGCCAAGGGCGGGTGGGACCTCGACATGTGAAGTGGTAACCGTTATTGACCCTGAGCTTCCAGGGTTCGGAGACATCGCGGACGCATTTACCAACTGGGAGGACGTGTGGAACAACAGATGATCGAAGTCGAGAGCTACCCGATCGTCAGTGCGGACATGACGATCAAGGCGATGCGTGACAGCGGCTACAAGTCCACCGCACATGCCATCGCCGAGCTCATCGACAACGGCATTGAGGCCCAGGCGGACGTCGTCGAACTCTTTGCCGTGGAGGGAACGGAGCGGCCCACCGCGCGCTCGCGTTACCGGATCGAGAAGATCGCAGTGATGGACAACGGCAACGGGATGGACTGGGAGACGCTAAGGCGGTCGCTGCGCTTCGGGGTAGGCACTCGGCAGGAGCGTAAGGGGATAGGGCGATTCGGCGTCGGCCTTCCCAACTCCAGTATGTCTCAGTGCCAGCGCGTGGACGTTTGGTCGTGGCAAACCGGGCCGGACAACGCTCTCCACACCTACCTTGACCTGCGTGAGATCGACGGTACCGAGACACAGGTACCAGAGCCTGACCAGCAGGCTGTCCCCACAGGGTGGCAGAGGCTGAGCCAGGGACTCGGCCCCTCCGGAACCCTCGTGCTCTGGACGGCGCTCGACCGTGTTCAGTGGATGGGCGCGGGCACGACCCTGAGGCACACCGAGGAGCTCATCGGACGTATCTACCGCAGGTACATCGCCGATGGTCGGTGCAGGATCCGCCTCGTACCCGTCCACGGCTGGGAGGAGCTTCCGGAAGCGGCTGACGCTCGCCCCAACGATCCCCTGTACCTGACGCCAGTGTCGTCGACTCCCGCCCCGTTCGACAGGAAGCCGATGTTCAGGCCCATCGGGGCCGGCTCCACTGGCAAGATCGGCGTCGAGCAGTTCATGGTGAAGGGAGCGGACGGCAAGGAGTACCCGGTCACGGTCCGGGCCTCGATCGCCACCGACGCGGCTCGCCGTTCTGACATCGAAGGTGAGCTCTGGCCGGAGCACGTCTCCCCGACTCTGGACCCTGGCCACACTCTCTGGGGCAAACACGCTGCGCGAAACCTCGGCATCTCCCTGATGCGAGCCGATCGCGAGCTCGACCTGGACAAGGGCTGGACCAGCACCTACGACCCGGTCGAGCGGTGGTGGGGAATCGAGATCGACTTCCCACCCCAGCTCGACGAGGTCTTCGGTGTCACCAACAACAAGCAGGCGGCCACGCTGTTCTCCTCCCTGGCCCACTTCGACTGGAAGGAGGAGGGCGAGGGGCTCACCCCGCTGGAGTTCAAGCAGCGGCTGGTGGAGGAAGGTGACCCGCGCGTCCCGCTCATGGAGATTGTTTTCCACGTACGGGACAAGCTGCTCAAGCTTCTGAGGGACGAGCTGAAGCAGCAGACTCGGGGTACGCGCAAGGCGCGGAGCCGTCACGAGCCGGCTGAGAAGCAGGCCGAACAGGCCGTGCGACGGCGTCGCACGGAAGCACGCCCCAGCGAGACCGACACGCTGGAGACGCAGAAATCGCCGGAGGAGAGCCAGCGGGAGCAGGTCGAGAGCTTGGTCAATCGGCACAAGTACACACCGCTGGACGCCGAGCGCATGGTTGCCGAGACCATGGCGCAGAATCGCCATGTCCGTCTGCTGACGAGCCACAACCCGGACTCCCCCGCGTTCTTCAACGTCGAGTTCATCCCCGGCGTGCTTCAGGTCTCGCTGAACATGGACCACCCCGTGTACGAAGACCTGGTGGCCGTGCTCGACGACGACTACCAGGGAGCCAGCGAGAGCGAGCTCAGGGATCGACTAGAGAGGGCCTCCAGCGCCTTCAAGCTGCTGCTGTTCTCCTGGGCGCGCTTCGAAGACGAGTCCGGCCCGAAGATGAAGGAGCGTACGAAGTCCTTCAGGCAGGACTGGGGACGTATGGCCAAGGAGTTCTTCTCGGTCGACGAAGAGGACGATGAGTGAGGCCGGACCATGTCTGGGGACAGCTTCATGAGCTGCTCAGCTCGGCACATGAACGCGTCGTGCTGGTCGCTCCCTTCATCAAGAAGGAGGTCTTCGCCGCGGCGCTGGCTGCCATCGGAGACCGGGATGTCGAGCTGCTCTGCGTGACCCGCTGGGCGGTCATGGAGATCGCCGCCGGCGTGACGGATCCGGAAATCGCAGAGCTCGCGGAGCAGGACGACCGCGTGACCGTCAGGCTCTGCCATGACCTTCACGCGAAGCTGTACGTGGCGGATGAGCGCTGTCTCGTCGGCTCCGCGAACCTCACAGGCCGTGCAACCGGTCGCCGACTCCCGAAAAATCTCGAACTGCTCGTTGAAGTCCCTACTGGTCATCCAGAGGTGCAGTCCGTCCTCGAACAGATCCAGCAGACGGCCATACCGGCAGATGTGGAGATGGCGAGGCAGTTACGGAGCCAGGCGAACCTCCTGGCCAGTGCGGTGGATCGGTCGGAATTCGTTGTTGTGGTAGACGAAGAAGCGGATTCGAAGCGTGCCCGGTGGCGTCCAGAGACCCGTGTGCCGCTCCGGCTCTACCCCGTATACCAAGGGCTGAAGTGCGACTACCCGAACGAGATTCTTGCTGGAGTAGCACGGGACCTTGCTTACCTTAATATCCAGCCCGGCCTTGACGAGGCGGCCTTCTCTCAAGCTGTTCGCTCCCGCCTTTATGAACTGCCTGAGGTGACCGCACTGGCTGTCGGGGGCAGCCTCAGCCTTGCGACTCTCCAGCGGTCGATCATGGAAGCGGACGGGCGTGAGGAGGAGGCGGCTAAACGCGCGGCAGAGAACATCGCCGAATGGTTGAGTTATTTCGACGAGGTTCAGATTGTGCCTACGGGACCTTGGGAAATCAGGCGGGGGCGTGAACTCGCATGAACCGCTTAACTTGCCGATGAGTCAGGTGCGGATGCCATTCCGGTAGAAAATCACGCGAGGAAATTCTCGGAGATTATCTGCCGCAGCGGAGCGATATCAGTGAGCTTTTTCAGCGTTGCCGCTCCAGGGAGAGGACGGCTGCGGCGATTGCCGACAGGCGGCTCGGGCTGCAGCGGGCCCCTCGGAAGAGCCACCAGGACTTCAATCTCGCGACGCTCCGTTCGACCGGTGCTCCTGCTGCTGACAGGGCCCGGTTGACCGTGCGCTGGGTTGGTGTGAACTCTCGGCGAGGTGGGCGTCGGACCGGTGTGGTCACCCAGGGGTCGGCCCAATGTGGGCGCGATCGGCGAACACGGGCACGCCCTGCCGTTCGCAGATCCGGATGATCCGGTGGGTGCGGGCCGCAGTCAGGTCGTAGGTGCGGCCGGGCGACGCGGGTTAGATCCGCAGCAGCCGCTCGACTGGGTCGGGCACCGGCTGCACGTTCACTCCCTGGCGGCGTGCTTGTGGAAGAAGTCGGCCCGACTGTCACCCGACCCGGTCGCACTCGGCGAGCGTGCCGTCAAGGAGGATGTGCTCGGGATCGGTCTCCCGCAGCACTCGCAGCAGCCCGGGCGCCCGGCGGGATAGATGGCCGACGAGGGCGATGACGTAGGCGTGGGCGGTGCCGACCGAGATGCCGAAGCCTGCCGGATCTGCGCGAGGGTGTCGTGCCGGCGCAGGTACGCCAGGCCGACCAGGGCACGCTGTGCGGCGGAAGCTTGCAGCGGCGGTCACCCTTGCGGGTGACGATGAGCATGGTAACCCACTCCACCAGCGCGTTAGGCAGGTCGAGTGCAGCAGGATAGACAACCAACGAGGTTTCGGCGCCGGTGGGTTGAGACGTAGAACGCCTCTCTCAACGGCACGGGAGCCTCGTGCGTTGCGGGACGCCAGCCGTCACCCGATCAGTGGCCACGCTGAAAAAGCTCAGTTGCTCACAAGCACATACAGCGGCCAAGAACTGGATGCTACAGTGCCAACAACCAGCAACTGGCCTGCGGAGCGGCTAAGTTGGCACAGGAGGCCTGATTGTACGCGTCGTTCAAGTTGGTCTTGTTGAGCGTGCAGCAGTACCTCTCGCTATCACGGACTGCCCGCCGAGGAATGATTCCGGCGCAGCCTGGCATCTACATCTGGACAGCTGACCTCCGAGATCTGGCGCTGAGTGCCTTCGAGCGCGACGCCAACGACGTGTTCGAGGACCTTCAAACCAGAATCGCTCCGCAAAACGGGCCGCCCCTCGAAGCTGGCATGGTGGGTAAGTACAGACACATCGTAATTCAAGATCGCCCGCCGGCGCTAACTGGTGCTTCGTCATCTCGGTTGAGCGAGATGATAACGGAGAAGAACATCCATCTTGAGTGGGCCTTGCTCTGTGCGACTGTTTTCCAGCGGCCCCTCTATGTCGGCAAGGCAGTCAACCTGTCAACACGGATCCGGCAACACTTGCGGACGGGTTCTAAACTCAGCCGTGGGCTTGAGCAACTCAACCTCACACCCGGCGACTGCACCGTGGTCCTACTACCCGTCCAGCCCCCAGACGATGTACTCGAACTCGCCGCATCCCTGCGGCAGCGCACAGACTCTCCGGACGCAGATGAAGAAGACCTCGACGCCGACATTGAAGATGTTCTAGACGATGGAAGCGACGAGGATGACTTTGACGAATTCGATGCAGAAGAAGAACTGCCGGCCGATGCCCCTGTCGAGCTGAGGCAAGCTGATCAGTTGGTACGCCTTGCTGAATCGTTGACTATCCGCCTCGCCCACCCGCTGCTGAATGAAAAGATGGACTGAGAATGAGCCTCTCAGCGATGAGTCGCCGACGGCAAGCCTACACGGGCCAGTACGCCTTCGTGCGGGGAGAATATGCCATCGGAGATGAGCGAGTGCCGTACTACGCCATCTCCATGACCGTAACTGAAGCCACTCGATACCTACAGCTGGCGCGTGATCTGGCAATCACCGATCGCCAGCCGGTCAAATTCGAAGAACTATTCCAACGCGCGGTTGACGACGACCGTGCTGCGGGTCCGATCAGGACTTACCTGCTTCAGCCTGGCTCACTTAAATTCTTCAACTCGTTCACAGTAGTTCTCCTCCCAGTCGATCCAGGCAACCGCAATGCGGTGATGGAGACGTATGAGGATGATCCATCAGGCCCTGATGACGTTCCATACGAGGGAATGGAGCGCAATACGATCGGTCCAGTGCTGATTGATTCACTACCGAACCAAGAAGTTGGATACCTCCGCTGGAATACAGAGCGAGCGCATGCCGTAATCCTCGATGGACAACATCGATTCCTTGCGCTACGGAAGATTCTCGACTCGGCACAGCGCGGACTACTCAGTCCGAACGAGACCAGAATCCCAGTTCTTGTTCTGGTACTGGATCCCAGAGCAGGATTCACTCCTCCCACCGAGCAATCCAGCAATGTGCTACTCGCTTGCCGCAGCATCTTCGTGGCGCTGAACAAGCACGCGGTTTCCGTATCGAAAGCTCGGACATACCTTCTCGATGATCAAGATCTGGTGTCCGTTACCGTACGGCGCTTGATTGCCTCAGAGCTCGGCGGAGATGCCGACAGTGAAGCATCGTTGCAGCGAATCCCGCTCGCCCTGGTCGACTGGCATTCAGATCAAGCCAAATTCGACCAGAGTCTCTACTTGACGACAGTACTTTCCCTTTATGAGACCGTCAAGACGATCTACCCACCTCGCTGCGACGACACCGATTACGAGAAACTGGAAGAGTTCGTCAGAGACGTAACTGCACGGGTCGACCCTCCTGCGGGTCTACGTTGGGACGAGATCGAACTCAAGAAGAAGATCCGTGTAGCGCGGCTAGAGGAGCGTCCGTTTGCGTTCACACCTGAAGAAGTTGCCGCGATTAGTGAAGCATTCGCTGATGGAATCGGCCAAAATCTGGTGCGCCCCCTGCTTCAGTTGAAGCCCTATGCAGAACTTCGCGAACGCTACGCGACGGCTGGGTTCATTGGCGGTGACCACGAACTTTGGCTGGGCTCTGACAGCGACACGAAGAAGGCCATCGAAACCAGGACTGGCGAGAATCCTAACACGAAGGCAAATGGAATCTCCGAGAGCGTTAAGGCCGACAATCTAGCGTTCCTCGTAGTATTTCAACGAGGCCTTCTCTTGTCAGCCTTCGCGGCCGACCAGGCTCGCGAGGATCTAAAAGAGATCTGGTCTGTGGATGCAGAACGCTTCTCAGTGCTCAACGAGTGGATCAATCGCACGAACCGGCGAATCGTTCCGAAATTGAAGGATCCAGACTTCTGGATTGGCACAGGTATCGGCCCAGATCGAAACATCAACTTCACCAAAGTTGGAACCAAAGGAATCAAGGGCCTAGCCCTTCTGGCTGCCCTTTGCCCCCTGCAAGAGGTCAGAAAGGAAGCATCAGCCTGGGCCGGCGGACCTCCTCGCAACGAGGAGGATGCGCCAGCATGGGAGCTCGTCAGAGCTACGAACATCCCTTACCTTGAGTCGGACCGGTCATACACCGATGCTGGAACTCCCGAACTACGGATGGCTGCCTACCAATGGCTGGCAGAGCAGTTCAGTAGAATCTCTCCAGGACGAGTAGCTGGCGGAGTGATGGCGGCGATCATACGAGAAGCCTGCATGGACCTCCGCAAGGCGGTTGAGGCCCACATTAAGAAGGAAGTCCGTGCTGCAGGCGGAGAGACCCCAGACAGAGAAACGCTGAGACAAGCAGCGATTCTGCTGGGAGCTCGTCGACTCGCCGCGCTCGCAAGCATGGGCTAAGCCCCGACTGCCCCATCACTGGGCGATTTACTCAGACCAGTGAAATTTTCTCAGTGAGTTCGGCTGTGCTCGAATTGGGTGGGTACGAGGCAGGCGCGGGTGATGTCGCCGGTTCGGCTGGGGTTGAGGGTGATGCGCTGGAGGGTTTTCCAACGGGTCTTGAGCAGGGCCATGGCTCGTTCGCCGAGGGCGCGCAGCGGGGCGAGCAGGCTGTTGTAGGTACGGTTGTCGTCATGGAGGGGTATGCTGTTGGCCTGCCGCTTGACCGGGACGAGTACTCCAGCCCCTGCGCCCTGGTAGCCCTTGTCCGCCAGAGACTTGAGGCCGTCGCGGGCTGCTTTGTGCAGGGCGGTCGGCACCAGTTCGCGGGCTGCCTCGATGTCCGGGACGCTGGCGGGGCGGACATCGGAGGTCCACAGCGGGAAGCCGTCCGGGGCGGCGAGGAACTGGATGTTCCCGCCGTGCTCCTGGTGTTTTCCGGAGTACCACAGGTCGACCTCCTTCCCCTTCTTGCTCACGATCGTCTCGGCGACGCGGTCGGTGGGGATCAAAGAGCTGCCGAGGATGACATGGCCGAGGCCGGCACGCTGGCCTGCTCAAGGACCTCGTGCAGATCCGGGGGCCTGGGCGGTGAGGACCGCGATGCCCTCGTGGAGGTACCGGTATGCGGTCGCGATCGAGATGCCGCAGTCGCGGGCGAGCTGGCTGACCCGGGTGCCGTCGCGGAACCAGCGCACGATCAGCACCGCCTGGCGGAAGTTGGTCAGGGCCCTGACGCCCCTTGGGGTTCCGCGCCTGCGGCGCTCGGCCTGAAGCAGGCGACCCAGGTGCTGCACGAGCGCGCGGGGGACATCAAGCATGGCAGGATAGGTGAC
The DNA here is from genome assembly GCF_001493375.1 of Streptomyces specialis. Classification (GTDB taxonomy): domain Bacteria; phylum Actinomycetota; class Actinomycetes; order Streptomycetales; family Streptomycetaceae; genus Streptomyces; species Streptomyces specialis. The sequence goes on along the minus strand of NZ_LN929769.1, from coordinate 27,509 downwards.
CAACGTGAAGCCTTTGATTCGGACGATCTTGTGAGAGAGACCTGTCCTATCAGGGCTTTACGTCTACCCGTCACCGGGGCCTCCGCGCCCGAACCATGCCACTATCAGCACTTCGTCCCGCTTCACGATGATTATTTCGCTGCGAAAACCTCAGTGAGCAGCTTCAGCGTTACCGCTCAAGGGTGTGAACGGCTGTGGCGATTGACGACATTTGATTCGGACTGCACCGGAAGCCCTGCGAAAGACTCGCCCACGCCTTCAGCCGCAACTCGTTGATCCTCCCAAAACAACCCACCTGCCGACCGTCACCTGTTCCCATGCCAAGCTCTCTGAGCGACGCACCGGGAGACGATCACTCAACGCGCGGGAAGCGATCTTGAAAGCCCCGAGACGACGCTGGTCAGACCCACTCGTCAACGGCCCACTCTGGCACTTGCCGACAGAAGCCCCCGCCGATCTCGATCGGCGGGGGCTTCGGTGTGTGCGCGGCTCGTCCGCCGGCTTGTGTCGGGGCGGGCGGTTCGCGTCGGTGCCGGGTCGGTGGACGGTGCGGGGTCGGGGGTGTCAGAGGGTACCCGAGCCCCACCGAAAGGCGGAAATACCCGAGCCCCACCGAAAGGCGGAACACTATCCTCTTCGTCGGCGGCGGCAGATGTGTAGAAGTGACAGACCGGGGTGACCGTCCAGTCCGGGTGGCCGGGCATGCGGGGGGTCGTGGTGCCGTACAGCCACTCGGTGAGGAAGCCCGTCAGGTCCTGGCCGGACGCCTCGGAGGCCACGGCGATGAAGTCGGCGGTCGAGGCGGAGGAGTTGCGGAAGCGGTCGAGGAAGGCGTGCTCGATGCGCATGAAGACCTCCTCACCGACGAGGTTCCACAGCGCGTACAGGACCAGCACGCCGCCGGTGTAGCGCTGGGCGTCGAAGAGGTTCTCGGCGGTCGGTGAGGCGACCGGGCCGGAGTCGTGGCGCCACTGGTCGCCGCGCGAATAGACGTCCCTCATGCGGGCTTCCATGGTGGTCATGCCCAACGAGTCGGGCCAGCCGCGCTCGTAGCGGTAGAGCAGCCCGTAGTAGTCGGCGTGGCCCTCGTTGAGCCACAGGTCGGCCCAGGTGGCGGGTGAGACGAGGTTGCCGAACCAGGTGTGGACCAGCTCGTGCATCATGTGCGAGCCGATCTTGCTCTCCTGCTGGAGAAGGTAGTTCGGCTTGTAGATGGTGAGGGTCTGCGTCTCCAGGCCGGTGAAGTCGAAGGCGTTGGGGTCGTCGGTGTTGGCGGGCAGGATGCCGTACGTCTCGAAGGGGTACGCGCCGAGCCTCGCCTCCAGCCAGCTCAACTGCCCGGCGGTCAGGGCGAGTGCGGGCTCCAGGGCCTGGGCCCTGGCGACCGGCACCACGTCGCGCAGCCGCAGCCCGCTGGGGCCCTGGCGCTCGACCACCGTGTAGTCGCCGGCGGATATCTGGATGACCTCGGTCGCGATCGGGTCGCGCGAGTGGTAGGTGAACGTGGTGCTGCCGCCCGCGCTTTCCTTCGACACCAGCGTGCCGCTGGCCACGCCCTCCAGGCCGTCGGGGACGGTGATGCGGAAGGTGAAGTCCGCCTTGTCCGTGGGGTGGTCGTTGCAGGGGAACACGGTGTGGGCGAGGTTGGGCTGCCCGGCGACGGCGAAGCCGTCCGGGGTGGGCACCCAGCCGTTGGTGGGGAACGGCAGGGCGCCGGGGTCAGCGGTGTACTTGATCCGCACGTTCATCCGGCTGTTCTTCGTGACGCAACGGCGGGGCGTGATCAGGAGCTTGTCGGCCTGCTGCTCGAACTCGGCGGTGCGGCCCCCGACGTGGACGCTGTGCACGGTGAGGGTGGCGCCCGAGTCGAGCGAGAAACGTTCGAGGTTCTGGGTGGCGCGGGCCGCCACGATCACGACGGCGTCGACCAGCTTGGTGTCGGGCCGGTAGGTGAAGTCCAGGACGTAGGCCGAGACCTGGTAGCCGGTGTTGCCGAGCGTCGGGTAGACCGGGTCACCGAGGCTGGTGCCGCCGGTGGAGCCCGACGCCGGGGTCGCGGCCCGGGCGGCCGGGCCGAGGCCGAGGGTCGCGCCGGAGGCGAGGAGCGCGGCGGCGGGTGCCGTCACCCGGGTGCGGTTGCGCATGGGGTTCTCTTTCGGTCCGTGACTCCAGAAGGGCGGGAAGCCACGACGGAGTACGGGCATACCCGTGCCTCGTGCAAGTCATCGAAACTCCCCCGTGTTTCCGGGTGCGATGGTTCGCGGCACCCGTCGCGCCATCATCGGGTGACGTTGGTACGGGCGTCAACCTCCGTCTCCCCTCGGACGTCTCCCCCGGGTGGGAGTGGTGGCGGGGGAGTTGTCATGCTGTTGTTCCTGGCTCTTGACACGAGTCGCTTCGTCGACAGCGTCAGAGGGTTATAAGAGCAAGACATCCAGGGGCTGCGGGCCCTGGCGGTGTCGCTGGTCGTGATGTCCCACGCCGGGGTGCGGCAGTTCGCCGGTGGTTACGTGGGGGTCGACGTCTTCTTCGTCATCTCCGGTTTTCTCATCACGTCGCTGCTGCTGCGCGAACTGGCGGCCACCGGAAGCGTGTCGGTCCGCGGTTTCTACGCGCGCCGCGCGCTGCGGCTGTTACCCGCGTCGTCGCTGGTCGTGGTGGTCACGCTCGGCGGCGCGTGGCTGTTCCTGTCGAAGATCCGCTTCCAGGAGTACGTGGGGGACGCGGTCAGCAGCGTTCTGTACGTGGTGAACTTCCGGCTGGCGGGCGAGGGGACGGACTATCTCGCGGAGGGGAGTCCGCCGTCGCCGTTCCAGCATTTCTGGTCGCTGGCGGTCGAGGAGCAGTTCTATCTGCTGTGGCCCCTGCTGTTGCTGGGGAGTTGGAAGCTGGTGCGGCGACGGCGGCTGCTGGCCGTGCCGTTGGCCGGGCTGTGCGCGGTGTCGTTCTGGTTGAGCGTGTCGGTGACGGAAAGCTCGGGCCCGTGGGCGTACTTCGGGTCGCACACCCGGTTCTGGGAGTTGGGCGCCGGGGCTCTTCTGGCGCTGGGCGCGGGCCGGTTGAGGCGGCTGCCGGGGGTGGTGGCGGCGCTCATGACATGGGCCGGGCTGGGGTGCGTGCTGCTGGCGGCGGTGTGGTTCGACGCGCGCACGCCGTTTCCCGGTTCCCACGCGGCACTTCCCGTGGTCGGGGCGCTGCTCGTGCTGGGGGGCGGGTGCGCGCCGGCGCGGTTCGACGCGCGGCCGCTGCTGGCGTGGCGGCCGGTGACGTGGGTCGGCGGGGGGTCGTACGGCTGGTACTTGTGGCACTGGCCGCTGTTGCTGATCGGGCCGCAGGCGCTGGGCCGGCCGGCCGGTGTCCGGCTGGGGCTGGCGCTGTGCGGGGTCGCGCTGGTGCTGGCGTGGGTGACGACGCGGCTCGTGGAGAACCCGGTGCGTTTCCACCGGGTGTTCCGTGGCCGGCCGGGCCGGGCGCTGGGGTTGGGGCTGGGGGTGTCGGCGGGGGCGGGGGGGGGGGCGGTGGGGGGGGGGGGGGGCGCGGCGGCGGCGGGGGTGTTCTGGTGTATAGGTGGCCGTGGGTGGGCGCGCTGTTTGTGGCGGTGTTACGTGCGGCGGTCCGCGCCGGTGCGCCCGCGCCCGTGCTGCGGGAGGAGTTGGCGTCGGCGCCGGACGCGGAGGCGAGGCTGGCTCAGTTGCTGACGGAGTCGGGCACGAGCCTGCCGGGCAACCTCGCGCCGGCGCTGGCGGATGTGAAGGAGAACGAGTCCGCGATCTACCGGGACGGGTGTCACATGGGGTACACGAGTGCCCGGACGCCGCTGTGTGTCTACGGGGACCGGACGTCGGACGACGTGGTGGTGCTGTTCGGTGACTCGCACGCGGCGCAGTGGTTCCCGGCGCTGGACCAGGTGGCGCGGGAACGGGGTTGGCAGTTGGTCTCGCTGACGAAGGCATCGTGCAAGGTCGCGGCGGTGACGATCGTCAAGGAGGGCGAGCCGTACGCGTCGTGCGAAGCGTGGCGGGACAACGCGCTGGAGATGATCGCGGAGTTGCGGCCCTCGCTGGTCATCACCTCGTCGTCGGACGCGGGTGATCCGGTGGACGCCATGGCCGATCCCCTGGCGGGATGGACCGCCGGATACGAGGACACCTTCCGGCGGTTGGCGGACACCGGTGCCCGGGTGAGCGTCCTTCTGGACACTCCCTGGCCGCGGGAGGACGCCGTGGAGTGCGCGGCGCTGCATCCGCTGGAGCTGGACCGCTGCACGAGCGAGGTGCCCGAGACGATCCGGGACCGAACGCGGCGGGAGGCGACCAGGGCCGCGGCGGAGACGACGGGGGTGTCCGTGATCGACCCGCTGCCCTGGTTGTGCACGGGCGCGGGCGACTGCCCGGTGGTGGTGGGCGACACGTTCGTCTACCGCGACGACAACCATGTGAGCGAGGCGTACGCGGAGGCGCTGGCGCCGGTGCTGGGCGAGCAACTGGACGGGGTGCTGGGGCGGGAGCCGTAGGGCCGGTGAAGGGGCGGTGGCGGAGCGGGGGGTTGTGGCCGGCGCTGCTTGCGAGGTCTGGGCGCTGACGAATCCGAGGCGCTGAGGACGTTCGTCGGCCATTTGATCCGCGACCCCGGGACGGCGAGGGAGAGATGACGCGGCGTTCTCTTCCGTGGCGGGTGCTTTTTTTCGCCACCGTTCAGGTGGGGGAACTCTTCGCCCGGCTCGGGGCTGAATATCCGCGGCGGTTTGCCTCTGGCGAACTCTCGTCGCGGATGAGAACACCGGCCTTGACGCCCACCGAAGTGGACCAAGGCCGGCGTCGGTTCCGGTGTGGGACCGGATCAGACCAGGCAGCCCAGGACAAGGACGACCTCGGCGAGCAGGTGGGTCAGCATAGGTGCTCCTACAGGGTGGGACACATGTCACAGGTGTTAACCCCTGTGACGGGACGCGACTGGTTTAGCACGCCGTTTATGGCCTCTCAAAGCCTCCGGACCGGATTCATCGGTGAGTTCGCGTGTCCGCGTTCCGGGCCCGGCTGATTACTCAACTACCGATAAGGCGAATGGGGTTGTGGTGTGTTGTCGGCAAACACGCGCGTCCGGTGTGGAAATGGCGGGTCGTCAGTGAATTCGGCGGAGATCGCCCGGAGTTGATCCGGAGGTCCCGGGAGAAGGCGTCCTTCGGTCCGGCCCCCGCCCGCAGCGGGGCGAAGAAGGCGCCGGACGGGTCCTGCTCCGTGGGTCGTCGAGGGGGGCGGGTTCGTGCCCGACCACGAGCAGTGGCTCGACCGCTCACCGCAGGGCGCCCTGCCCCGCGGGCCGTTGGCCTGGGAGGAGACACCGGTACGGCACGACCGCGGTGGTGACGGTCGGGGTACGGCGGCGGCGACCGTTCCGCCGGGGGCGGACACGGCCCAGCCGGAGCGTTGAGACCACAGCACATCACCGTGCTGGGCCGGGGAGTGCTGTGGCGGGCGGTGTCAAACATCCCCGAGCCCACGCGACAGGCAGAAAACTCGGATGCCGACTTTTGTTTGAAAAAGAAAAAAAAGCAAACAGAAAAAATCAGGCATTACGGACAACCAGAAGACGGGTGGCGGATTTCCGGGGTGGCGCGTGGGCTCGGGAATGTGTATAAGAGCAAGGGCCCAGGGAGCGGTGGGGGGCGACGCGGTCGCGGATCAGGCGCTTGATGGCGGTGGGTTCGGGGAAGCCCTGGGTCTTGCGGTCCCAGACGGTCTCGCCATTGACCTCGACCGTGAAGACGCCACCGGTGCCGGGGGCGAGCGCGACCTCGGACAGTTCGGCCTCGAAGGTGCCCAGCAACTCCTGGGCCAGCCACGCCGCTCGGGGCAGCCAGCGGCACTGGGTGCAGTACGCGATGCGGACCTTGTTCGTCGCCGTCATGCCGACCATTGTCGGGCTATCGGTCGGGCCCGGCGTCGTGTTCGGCGTCGGGCTCAGCCGGCGAGGTTGCGCAGGGCCGTCCACAGCAGCGCGGAGCCGAGGACGGCCGCGGTGGCGCGGGGGTCGGCGCGGGGGCGGTAGCGGCGTCCGCACAGGCCCTCGTACAGCCAGCGGCCGGTCAGCCACAGGGCCAGGGGCAGGCCGAGGAGGAGCAGCGCGGCGTTGTCGTGCCAGGCCGCCGCGAGGTCGCCGTGCAGCAGGTCGTACGCCATCCGGGTGCCGCCGCACGCGGGACAGAGCAGGCCGGTGGCCCAGTTGACCGGGCAGCGGGGCAGGAGGTGGCCGTCCTCGCGCGGATCGGTCCGCCACAGGTACGCGCCGGCCGCGATCCCGGCCGCGAGGGCGGCGAGCGGCGGGACCGCGGGGTGGGGCACCGGTCGGCGGATCGCTCTCATGGCGGACGCCCGTCAGCTCCGCAGGACGCGACCGCTCGCGTCGGTCCTGTCCTCGCTCGCGAGGAAGAGAACGCCGTCGATGATCGCCCAGAAACCCAGCCCGCCGCAGGTCAGGAGCTGTGCGACGGCCATGCCGATATGGCCGGTGTAGAACCGCCCGGCGCCGAAGGTGCCGAAGAGGAGCTGGAGGACGCCCGCGAGGATCTTCGACTTGTGCGAGAACGGACGGCCGCGCCGGTCGTAGCCGTAGGGCGCGGCCGGGTCGTACGGGTACATGCCGGGGTACACGGCGGGCGGCGGATAGGCGCCCGGGAAACCGGCCGGGTAGCCGGCGGGGTACGCGCCCGGGTAGCCCGGGGGGTGACCGCCCGGACCACCGCGCGGGTAGACGGACGCGCTGTGCACTTAATACACAACAGCGCGCTCCTCGCCAACGACCCGCTCCCCCGCGGCGGCAGCGGCAGATGGGTATGAGAGGCAGCGCCGGTGTCGGGCCCCCACGCGTAGCCGGAGCGGCCCGGGCCGGCGGGTGGCGGTGGCGGCGACGGTGGCGTCGGCTTGGCGAACGGGTCCTGCGAAGCGAACGGGTCCTGCGAACCCTGCTCACGCGGATCGGACATCTTCCCCCCACGGGCGTGACGAACGGATGATCGGTCACGAAGGGCACCGCTGGGCGCCGGATCGTCCCGACCCATAGTGCCAGTCGGGGTCCGGGCCCGTCAGGCGTCCGCCGCAGGCCGGTTCAGCGCCCGCGCAGGGCCCGTTCGACGGCTGCCTCCGGGGTCGGCGCGTGGTCGATGCCGGGAAGTTCCCGGCCGTCGCGGTCCACCACCCGCCAGCCGCCGAGGGAGACGACCGGCACGGCGGCGTCCTCCCTGCGCCTGGCGAGGGCGATCTCGCTGAGCGTGCCCCACGAGCCGCCGATCACGACGACCGCGTCGGCGCTGGCCGCGACGATCGCGTTGCGCGCCTGGCCCATGCCGGTCACCAGCACGGCGGACAGGCCGGGGGCGGCGCCCTCGCGGGTGGCGCCCGGCCACACGCCGATCGCCGGCCCGCCCCCGGCGCGGGCGCCCGCCGCGGCGGCGGCCATCACGCCGCTGCCGCCGCCGCAGATCACCACGGCGCCCCGCTCGGCGAGCAGCCGCCCCACGGTGTGGGCGGCGGACTCCTCGTCCGGTGTGCACTCCCCCGGGCCGCAGACGGCCACCTGGTACGGCATCGCTCGTTCCTTTCCTCACACGCCCGCGTTTGGGGCAATCCGGACGCGGGCCGCCCGGAGCTGTCACGGTGTGGCCGTTCAGGCAGCTTTCCCATGGATCGGGAGGATTCATGCGCATTCGTACGGTTCTGGCCGCGGTCGGCCTCGCCGCCGCCGGTCTCTTCGCCGGGGCTTCGGGCGCCGCCGCCTACGGTGACGTCCCGCCGTCCCTGGTGCACGGCGAGTTCGCCGCGCACGGCAAGTACATCGCGATGGACGAGGAGGTGCTGGCGCTGGGGACGTACTCCATCGAGAACCTGATCCACGCCGAGGTCGGCAAGCACCTTCGCTGACGCGGCGTCACGCGACGCACAACGCACGACGCACAACGCAACGGAGTCACCAACCGCCCGCCCCGTTCCCGGCGTTACGCCCGGAGCGGGGCGGGCGAGCGTCATCCGCGCCGCGCCGCCTGTGGGATGATGCCGCGGGTGCGCTTCCACGCTGACCTGCATATCCACTCGAAGTTCTCCAGGGCCTGCAGCAAGGACTGCGATCTGGAGCATCTGACCTGGTGGGCACGGCGCAAGGGCATCTCCCTTGTCGGTACGGGGGACTTCACGCATCCCGCCTGGTTCGCCCATCTGCGGGAGACACTGGTGCCCGCCGAGCCGGGGCTGTTCCGGCTGCGGGAGGAGCTGGACCGGGACATCGCGCGGCGGTTGGCGCCGAGTCTGGCGGCGGCTCCGGTCCGTTTCATGCTGTCGGTCGAGATCTCGACGATCTACAAGCGCGGGGACCGCACCCGCAAGGTGCATCATCTGGTCTACATGCCGGACTTCGACGCGGCGGCCGAGTTCAACCGCAGGCTGGCCAGGATCGGCAACATCGCCTCGGACGGGCGGCCGATCCTGGGGCTCGACTCGCGGGATCTGCTGGAGATCGCGCTGGAGTGCGGCGAGGGCGCGTATCTGGTGCCCGCGCACGTGTGGACGCCGTGGTTCGCGGTGCTGGGCTCCAAGTCGGGGTTCGACGCGATCGAGGACTGCTACGTCGATCTCGCCGACCACATCTTCGCGCTGGAGACCGGGCTTTCGAGCGATCCGGCGATGAACTGGCGCATCTCGGGCCTCGACCGCTACCGGCTGGTCAGCAACTCCGACGCGCATTCGCCGCCGATGCTGGGACGCGAGACGACGCTGTTCGACACGGAGATGGACTACTTCGCGGTCCGGCGGGCGCTGGAGACCGGTGTCGGGCACGTCGGCTCCGTGGAGTTCTTCCCGGAGGAGGGGAAGTACCACACCGACGGGCACCGCAAGTGCGGGGTGCGGATGGACCCGGCGGAGACGCGGGCGCACGGCGGGATCTGTCCGGTGTGCGGCAAGCCGGTGACGGTCGGGGTGCTGAACCGGGTCGAGCAACTGGCCGACCGGCCCGAGCCCGTACGGCCGCCGGGGGCACCGGACTTCCTGAGCCTGGTGCCGTTGCCCGAGATGGTGTCCGAGATCGCCGGTGTCGGGCCGAAGAGCAAGCGGGTGCTCGGGGAGGTCGAACGGCTCACGGCCGCGCTGGGGCCGGAGTTGTCGATCCTGGAGGACGTCCCGGTGGACGACATCGCGGCGCACGCTCCGCTGCTCGGGGAGGCGGTGGCGCGGCTGCGGCGCGGCGAGGTGCTGCGGGAGGCCGGGTTCGACGGGGAGTACGGGGTGATCCGGCTGTTCGAGCCGGGTGAGCTGAAGCGGATGACGGCGGTGGCGGCGCCCGCGCTGTTCGAGGACGAGGGGCTGTTCGGGGCGGACCAGTCCGAGGGGACGAGCGGGCTCTCTTTTGCACTGGTGCGGCTGCCGACGGTGGGGGTATGGTAGAGACCGGGAAGCAGACGCATGCCGACCTGCAGCCCCCCCCCCGCCGCCGGGGGCGGGGGAGGGGAACGGGGGCGGCCCCCGGCGCGGCCCGCCGAGCCGGTGTCCGCGCGGCCCGCGGCGCCTGCCGGGCCCCCCGGGGCCGGCGGGCTCGACGGGCTCGACGCGGAGCAGGCCGCCGCGGTCGCCGTCACGGAGGGGCCGCTGCTGATCGTCGCCGGTCCCGGCACGGGCAAGACCCGTACGCTCACCCACCGCGTGGCGCGTCTGGTCACCGAGCACGGGGTCGCGCCCGAGCACTGTCTCGCCCTCACCTTCACCCGCCGCGCGGCCGAGGAGATGGGTGAACGGCTCGCGGCGCTGCTGCCCGGCCGGGTGGCGCGTCCGACGATCGCGACGTTCCACTCGCTGGGCCTGTCCATCCTGCGGGAGCAGCACGAACGGGTGGGCCTGAGCGCGGAGTTCGGCATCGCGGACGAGGCGCGGCAGGCGGAACTCCTCGCCGCCGAAGGCGCGGACGGGTACCGCGCGGCGCTGCGGCGGGCGGATCTGGTGGACTTCGACGACCTGATCGCGTTGCCCCTGGAACTGCTGGAGACCGACGAGGAGTTGACCGCCGCCTACCGGGACCGTCACCGCTGGATCTCGGTGGACGAGTACCAGGACGTGGACGAGCGGCAGTACCGGCTGCTGCGCCGCCTGGCGCCGCCGGACGGGAACCTGACCGCGATCGGTGACCCGGACCAGGCGATCTACGGGTTCCGGGGCGCGGATGTCGGGTTCTTCCTGCGGTTCCGGGAGGACTTCCCGACCGCCCGCACGGTGTCCCTGACCCGCAACTACCGTTCCAGCGCGCGGGTGCTGGCCGCCGCCGCGCAGGTGATCGCGCCGGCGACGCTGGTGCCGGGACGTGAGCTGCTGCCGCTGGGCGATCACGGGGACGCGCCGGTCACGCTCCACGCGGCGGCGAGCGAGGCGGCCGAGGCGACGTTCGTGGCGCGGACCGTCGAGGAGTTGCTGGGCGGGGCGTCGTTCCACGCCCGGGACAGCGGGTGGGCGGAGACGGCGGGTTCGGAGGGGCTGGGGTTCTCGGACTTCGCGGTGCTGTACCGGACGGACCGGCAGGCGGGCGCGGTGGCCGAGGCGCTGGCGCGCGTCGGGCTGCCGTTCCGGAAGCGGTCCCACGACCGGCTGGCGGACCGGCCGGGCGTCGCGCGGGCCGTGGCCGCGCTGGACGGCGGGGATCTGCCGCTGGCCGGGCAACTGGCCGAGGTGGCGCGGCGGGCGAAGGACGACGCCGAGGTGCTGGCCGCCGTGGAGCTGCTGTTGCCGCTGGCCGAGCGGTGCGGGGGTGATCAGGCGCGATTCCGGGACGAGTTGGCGCTCGGTGTCGAGGCGGACTCCTGGGACCCGCGGGCCGACCGGATCTCGCTGCTGACGCTGCACGCCGCGAAGGGCCTTGAGTTCCCGGTGGTGTTCGTCGTGGGGTGCGAGAACGGGCTGCTGCCGCTGCGGATGCCGGGTGCGGAGCCGGACCCGGAGGGGGACGCGGAGGAGCGGCGGCTGCTGTTCGTCGGCGTGACGCGGGCGCAGAGGCACCTGTATCTCAGTTACGCGGCCGAGCGGTTGCGGCACGGGCGGGTGCGGCCGGCCGGGCGGTCGCCGTTCCTGGACGGGCTGACGGACGTGGCGCGGGTGGCGACGACGGTGCCGCGCCGGCGGACGGGCGGCACGCAGCTGAAGCTGATGTGACCGGGCGGCTCGTGCGGAAGGGGGTGCGTTCCCGGGTTGGGCCGGGAACGCACCCCCTTCCGGTGCCTCTTTGGGTGCCGGTCAGGCCCTGGGGTAGCGCTCCAGCCACACCTGGGCGGAGTCGGCCGGGCCGTGCAGGGCCGGTCCCTGGGTCATCTCCATGGCGAAGTCGTCGGCGAGTTCCAGGATCGTGGCCCGGCCCTCCAGCTCCGCCAGCCAGGCGGGCGGCAGCGCCGTCTCGCCGTGCAGGGCGCCCAGCAGGTTGCCGCAGATGGAGCCGGTGGAGTCCGAGTCGCCGCCGTGGTTGACCGCAAGCAGCAGCCCGTGGCGGACGTCCTGGGCGACGAGCGCGCAGTACACGCCCATGGCGAGGGCCTCTTCTGCGACCCAGCCCTCGCCCAGCGACTCGACGCGCTCGGGTGTCGGCAGGCCCTGGCGGACCGTGCCGAGCGCCTTCTTCAGCGCGTCGCTGGTCTCCTCGTGCCCCGGCCGGGTGGAGAGGTGCATCAGCGCCTTCTGCACGGCCGCGTCGAGTCCGTCGCCGCGCACCAGCGCGTGGATGATCGCGGCGAACGCCCCGGCCGCCAGCACGCCCGAGGGGTGGCCGTGGGTCTGGGCCGCGCATTCGACGCCCAACTGGAACACCAACTGCGGCTCCCAGCCGACCAGCAGGCCGAACGGCGCCGAACGCATCACCGTGCCGCAGCCCTTGGAGTCCGGGTTCTTCGGCTTCTCCGTGGTGCCCATCGTGCTGTCGGCCAGGCCGCTCAAGCAGGCGCGGCCGGGGGCACGTTGGGAGTAGAGCCACTCCTGCTTGGCCAGCCAGCCGTCGTTCGTCCGCCGTTCGTCCGGGCCCCACTCGCGCTGTGTGGTGTACCAGCGGCGGTACGCGGCGTGCACGTCGGTCGGGGGGTGCCAGGCGCCGGTGTCGCGGCGGACGTGGGCGCGGATCAGGCCGTCCACGGTGAACAGCGTCATCTGCGTGTCGTCGGTGACGGCTCCGCGACGGCCGTACGCGGGCACGTAGTCGGTGACGCCGTCCGGGCCGTGCTTCTCGCGGATGGCGGCCAGCGAGTCGAACTCGATGCCGGCGCCCAGCGCGTCGCCGATCGCGCCGCCGAGCAGGCAACCCCGCACGCGGCTGCGGAAGTCCTGCTGCTCCGGGCGCCCCCACAGGGCGCCGCCGACCGGGGCGCTCACTCCTGCGCCCCGACGACCGGGAGCAGGCGCGGCAGGTGGCCGTCGGCGGCCAGGGCGCGTTCCCGCCGTTCGGGCGTGACGTCGCCGTAGGTGGTGGTGCGCAGCCGCGAGGGGCGGCCCGCCGCCTCGGCGATGGCGCGCAGGTCGGCCACCGAGCGGTACGAGCCGTATGTCGAGCCGGCCATGCGGGAGATGGTCTCCTCCATCAGGGTGCCCCCGAGGTCGTTGGCGCCGGAACGCAGCATCTCCGCCGCGCCCTCGGTGCCGAGCTTGACCCAACTCGTCTGGATATTGGTGATGTGCGGGTGGAGCAGGAGCCGGGCCATGGCGGTGACGGCCCGGTTGTCGCGGTGGCTCGGGCCGGGACGGGCGATTCCGGCCAGGTACACCGGGGCGTTGGTGTGGATGAACGGCAGGGTGACGAACTCGGTGAAGCCGGGCACGCCTTTCTCCTCGTTGGCCCGCTGGATGCGGGCCAGGGTGCGCAGGTGGCCGAGCCAGTGCCGGGGCTGGTCCACGTGCCCGTACATCATGGTGGAGGAGGAGCGCAGGCCGATCTCGTGGGCGGTGCTGATCACCTCGATCCAGGTGGCGGTGGGCAGTTTGCCCTTGGTGAGGATCCAGCGCACCTCGTCGTCGAGGATCTCGGCGGCGGTGCCGGGGATGGTGTCGAGTCCCGCTTCCCTGGCGGCGGTCAGCCAGTCGCGGATCGACATGCCGGTGCGGGAGGCGCCGTTGACGACCTCCATCGGGGAGAACGCGTGGACGTGCAGATCCGGGACGCGTTCCTTCACGGCGCGGGCGATGTCGAAGTAGGCGCTGCCGGGCAGGTCGGGGTGGATGCCGCCCTGCATGCAGACCTCGACGGCGCCCACCTCCCATGCCTGCTCGGCGCGTTCGGCGACCTGGTCGAGGGAGAGGGTGTAGGCGTCGGCGTCGGTGCGGCGCTGTGCGAAGGCGCAGAAGCGGCAGCCGGTGTAGCAGACGTTGGTGAAGTTGATGTTGCGGGTGACGATGTACGTCACCTCGTCGCCGACGACGTCGCGGCGCAGTTGGTCCGCGATGCGGGTGAGGGCGTCGAGGGCGGGGCCGTCGGCGTGCAGGAGGGCGAGCGCCTGGTCGTCGGTGAGCTTCACCGGATCGTCGGCGGCGACGGAAAGGGCCGCGCGGACGTCGGTGTCGATCCTCTCCACCGCCATGCCCGGCGCGGCCATTTCCCTCAGCTCGGCCCAGTCTCCGTAGATGTCGTCGAAGTCGTCTCTGCGGTCGCCCGTGCGGCCCTCGGTGTCGATGGTGCGGTGCAGGTCCGTGCGGCCCTGGGCGGACAGGGGCTCGTCGGGCTCCTGCCAGGGCAGACCGCGCGGGACGGCGTCCTCGCGGGCGAGGCCGGTGTCCGGGTCGGCGAGGGCGGTGACGTGCGGCAACAGCCGGGGGTCGAGCCAGGGTTCGCCGCGTTTGACGAACTCGGGGTAGATCGTGAGGCGTTCCCGCAGGGTGAAGCCGGCGGCGGCGGTGCGGGCGGCGAGTTCGTCGATGTGCGGCCAGGGGCGTTCGGGGTTGACGTGGTCGGGCGTCAACGGCGAGACGCCGCCCCAGTCGTCGATCCCGGCGCGGATGAGCAGGGCGTACTCCTCGTCCACGAGGTTCGGCGGGGCCTGGACGCGGGCGGTGGGGCCCAGCAGCAGCCGGGCCACGGCCACGGTCGCGGCCAGCTCGGCGAGTTCGGCGTCGGGCATGGCGCGCATCGCCGTGTCGGGCTTGGCGCGGAAGTTCTGGATGATGACTTCCTGGATGCCGCGGTAGGCGCGGGACACCTTGCGCAGCGCGAACAGGGACTCGGCGCGCTCGGTGAAGTCCTCGCCGATGCCGATGAGGACGCCGGTGGTGAACGGCACGTTGGACCGGCCCGCGTCCTCCAGGACGCGCAGCCGCACGGCCGGTTCCTTGTCCGGGGAGCCGTGGTGCGGCCCGCCCGGCTCGGACCACAGGCGGGTCGCGGTCGTCTCCAGCATCATGCCCATGGAGGGCGCGACCGGCTTCAGGCGCTGGAAGTCGGTCCAGGACAGCACGCCGGGGTTGAGGTGCGGCAGCAGCCCGGTCTCCTCCAGCACGCGCACGGCCATGGCCCGCACATAGGCGAGGGTGTCGTCGTATCCCTCGGCGTCCAGCCAGGCGCGGGCCTCCGGCCAGCGGTCCTCCGGCTTGTCGCCGAGGGTGAACAGCGCTTCCTTGCAACCCATTTCGGCGCCCCGGCGGGCGATGTCCAGGACTTCGTCCGGCGACAGGTAGGCCCCGGCCGCGCGGTGTCCCGGGGGACTGCCGGCCTGGGCCGACTCCCTGCGGAGCTTGCCCGGCACGGTCACGAACGTGCAGTAGTGGCAGCGGTCCCGGCACAGGCGGGTCAGCGGGATGAACACCTTCCGGGAGTAGGTGATCACGCCGGGGCGTCCGGCGGCCTCCAGGCCGGCGTCCCTGACCCGGGCCGCCGTCGCGGCCAGCTCGTCCAGGTCGGCGCCCCGGGCCTGGAGCAGCACGGCCGCCTCCGCCACGTCGAGGGCCACTCCGTCGCGGGCCCGGCGCAGCGCGCGCCGCATGGAGTTGGCCGTCGGTACCTGCGCGCTCGTTGTCATTCTCTGAGCATAAGAGCGAAGGGTGGCGTCGGACATGGCGTCTTTCGCTGTGCGCTCACTCCTCCTCCCGGCTTCCCTCATCAGCCATCTACGCGTGTGACGCTGGCCACTTGCCGGCGGCGTTCCGCCGTTGACGTCGCGGTGACCCGCCGGTGACGCGGAGATGGGCCGGAGTGCCGGGAAAGCCGAGAGAGAGGGCCGGACGTGAAACGACGCGACGTGCTGAGGATCGGGGCCGCGGGCGGCGGAACCGCCGCGGTGACGCTGGCACCGGTGGAGTTCGCGCGGGCCGCGAACGGGACGGAGGCGGCGGCGGGAACGGAGACCCGGACCGTGCGCGGGCATCTCGACACGGGGGCGCCGGACTTCGTGTACCTGCCGGTCCGGGTGCCGCGCGGGGTGCGGCGCCTGGCCGTGGCCTACACCTACGACCGGCCGCAGGTCCCCGCCGGAACGCCCGGCAACGCGCTGGACATCGGCGTCTTCGACGAACGCGGCACCGAGCTGGGCGGCGACGGGTTCCGCGGCTGGTCCGGCGGTTTCCGCGCCGAGTTCGCGATCAGCGCCGAGGAGACCACCCCCGGCTACCTCGCCGGGCCGGTCAACTCCGGTACGTGGCACGTCGTCCTGGGCCCGTATACGGTCGCGCCGCAGGGCCTGGACTACGAGGTGACCGTCACGCTGGAGTACGGCCGCCAGGGGCGGACGCCGCGTCCCGTTCACCCGCCGGAGCGGGCCGCCGGGCGGGGCCGGGCCTGGTACCGGGGTGACGCCCATCTGCACACCGTTCACTCCGACGGCCGCCGCACGCCCGCCGAGGTGGCCGCGGCGGCGCGTGCCGCGGGGCTGGACTTCATCGTGACGACCGAGCACAACACCAGCTCGGCGCACGGCGCGTGGCAGGGCCTGTGGGGCGACGACCTGCTGATCCTGTGCGGCGAGGAGGTCACCACCCGCAACGGTCACTACCTGGCGCTGGGTGTCGATCCCGGCACGTTCGTCGACTGGCGCTACCGGGTGCGCGACGACGCCTACGCCCGTTTCGCGCGCCGCATCCACCAGGCGGACGGCCTGGTGGTGCCGGCGCACGCGCACGCCACCTGCGTCGGCTGCTCCTGGCGGTTCGGCTTCCACGAGGCCGACGCCGTCGAGTTGTGGAACGGGCCCTGGACCGCCGACGACGAGCTGTCGCTGGCCAGTTGGGAGACGCTGCTGCGGGACGGCGGCGAGTGGCTGCCCGCGATGGGCAACAGCGACGCGCACCGGGAGCCGCAGGTCGTGGGCCTGCCGCAGACCGTGGTGCTGGCCGAGGACCTGACCCGGCGCGCGATCCTGGACGGGATACGGGCGGGCCGCAGTTACCTCGCCGAGTCCTCGTCCGTCCGGCTGGAGTTGAGCGTGAGCGACGAGCGCGGGCAGTACGCGGGCATCGGCGAACGGCTCACCGCGCCGTCCGGCACCGGGGTCACCGTGCGCGCTGAGGGGTCCGGAGTCCCGGGAGGTATCGTGCGGTTGGTCACGGATCAGGGACTGATGCGCAGTGAGACGCTTCCGGCTGCCGGAGACGGGGCAGTGACGTGGCAGACCACCGTCGCCAATGTCGGGTACGTGCGCGCGGAGATCCGGCGCGCGCCTGCCGACGGTGGTGCCTCCGGAATCCCCGGGGAGATGGTGGCGTTGACGAATCCGGTCTTTCTAGAGAGCAGCGCATCCGGATAAAGTTTCAGGTTCGCCCCATAAGTTGAGAAGTTGAAGCAGAGGACACCATGGTCAAGGCTGAGGAGACCACGGGGGGTCATACGGCTGCCTTGCACTTCACCGTGCTGGGACCGGTCCGCGCCCGGCAGGGCGACCGATCTCTGCCATCCGGTTCACCTCAGCAACGGGCGCTTCTGGCCACGCTGTTGCTGCGGCGCGGCCGGACCGCCACCGCGCAGGAGCTGGTGAACGCCCTGTGGGGTGAGGAGTCGCCGCGCGAGGCGGTGGCCGCGCTGCGCACGTACGCCGCCCGGCTGCGCAAGTCGCTGGCGCCCCGGTCCGGGGTGCTGGTGACGGAGCTGGGCGGGTACGCGCTGCGGCTGGCCGAGGGGGACGAACTCGACCTGGACACCGTCGGCAGGCTGACGAGCGCGGCCGAGAAGTGCGTGGCGGCCGGGGATCTGGCCGGCGCGTACGAGCTGTACGGCAGGGCGCTGGCGCTGTGGGACGGCGAGGCGCTGGGCGGACTGCCCGGACCGGAGGCCGAGTTGCAGCGGGCGCGGCTGGAGGAGCAGCGGCTGTCGCTGATCGAGCAGCGCCTCGACGTCGGTCTCCAGGCCGGGATGCACACCGAGTCGGTGTCGGAGCTGACGGCGCTGACCACGTCGTATCCGCTGCGGGAGCGGCTGCGGGAGCTGTTGATGCTGGCGCTGTACCGCAGCGGCCGGCAGGCGGAGGCGCTGGCCGTGTACAACGACGCGCGCCGGCTGCTGATCGACGACCTCGGTGTCGAACCCCGGCCGGAGCTGGCCGATTTGCAGCAGCGCATTCTCAACGCGGACCCGGCGCTGAACCACATCGGTGTCCCCTCGGTCGCTCCCGCGCCCACCGTCCGTCCGCACCAGCTTCCCGCCGCCGTCCCGGACTTTACCGGCCGGGCGTCGTTCGTGGACGAGTTGGGCGCCCAGTTGGCGACGGCCGGGGGGCGGGTGATGGCGGTGTCGGCGGTGGCCGGGATCGGCGGCGTCGGGAAGACGACGCTGGCGGTGCAGGTCGCGCACGCCGCGCGGGAGCACTTCCCCGACGGGCAGTTGTACGTGGACCTCCAGGGCACCGGCGCCGGTCCGGCCGATCCGGGCGCGGTGCTGGGCGCGTTCCTGCGTTCCCTGGGGGCCCCGGACGCGTCCATCCCGGACGGGATGGCCGAACGGGCGGCGCTCTACCGGTCGCTGCTGGACGGCAAGCGCGTCCTGACGCTGCTGGACAACGCGCGGGACGCCGCGCAGGTGCGGCACCTGCTGCCGGGCACGCCGGGCTGCGCGACGCTGATCACCAGCCGGGTGCGGATGGTCGACCTGGCCGGGGCGCATCTGGTGGACCTGGACGTGATGAGCCCGGAGGAGGCGCTGACCCTCTTCACGCGGATCGTCGGCACCGAACGCGTCACCGCCGAGCGGAAGGCGGCGATGGACGTGGTGGCCGCCTGCGGGTTCCTGCCGCTGGCGATCCGTATCGCCGCCTCCCGCCTCGCGGCCCGCCGCACGTGGACCGTGTCCATCCTGGCCCGCAAGCTGTCGGACGAGCGCCGCCGCCTGGACGAGTTGCAGGCCGGCGACCAGGCCGTGAAGGCGACGTTCGAACTCGGCTACGGCCAGCTCGACCCCGAACAGGCCCGCGCCTTCCGCCTGCTGGGACTGGCCGACGGCCCGGACATCTCGCTGGCCGCCGCCGCGGCCATCCTCGACCGCGACGAGGAGACCACCGAGTCCGTTCTCGAATGCCTCGTGGACACCTCCCTGCTGGAGTCCGCCGCGCCCGGCCGGTACCGGTTCCACGACCTGGTGCGCCTGTTCGCGCGGGCGTGCGCCGAGCGCGACGAACAGCCCCCGGCCGAACGGGACGCCGCGCTGTCCCGGCTGCTGGACTTCTACCTCGCCACGGCCGCCGAGGTCAGGAACCTGGAACGGCCGGGTGACCGGCTGGTCGCCCATCTGGCGCCCACCGAGTACCCCGGGCTCGCCTTCGCCGGGCAGGAGGACGGCCTGGAGTGGCTGTTCTCCGAGGGGGAATGCCTGCTGGCCTGCGTCCGGCAGTCGGCCGACCACGGTCCTGGCGCGCTGCGCCGCGCCGTGGACATCCTGCTCGCCACCCAGGACCTGGCCGAGTCCGGCGCGTTCTCCCGGCAGTACGAGCGGGCCGCGCAACTCGTCCTGGACGCCGCCCAGTCCACCGGCGCCGCCCTGGTCGAGGGCAGAATCCGGATGCTGCTGTCCCATGTGCACAGCGTCGGGGGACGGTTCGAGGAGTCGGACGCGGAGGCCGTGCGGGCGATGCTCCTCGCGCAGTCCGTCGAAGACCCCATGCCCTACGGCTACATGGTCAACGACCGCGGCATCATCGCTCTCTACCAGGAGCGTTACGACGACGCCGAGGAGTACTTCACCCGCGCGCTGGAGTCGTTCCGCGAGGACGGCAACCGCTCCTGCGAGGCGAGTGCCCTGAGCAATCTCTCCCGGGTCCATCTGGCCACCGGGCGCATCGAGTCGGCGGTGGCGCTGGCGAAGGAGGCGCCGCCCATCTTCATGGAACTGGGCGCCAGCCTGCGCCTGGCCAACGCCAACTACTCGCTGGGCATGGCCCTCACCGGCGCCGGTCAGGCCGACGAGGCGCTGGAGGTGCTGCGGGCGGCCCTGGCCACGTTCCGCGACAAGCGGCAGCGGCTGTGGGAGGGCATGACGCTCTACCGCCTCGCCCAGGCGCACTTGGCCCAGGACGACGCGGCGCGGGCGGCGCCGCTGGCCGAACAGGCGCTGGCGCAGTTGCGCGACATCGGGGGCGGATGGCGGCGCGCGCAGATCCTCACCGAGCTCGGGCGCGCGCTCAGCGGCATCGGGCAGAGCGGCCGGGCCCGTGCCTGCTGGGAGCAGGCGCTCGCGGTCTTCGACAAGCTCGGCAGCAAGGAATCCACAGAACTCCGCAACCTTCTGGCGTCTCCCACCGTCTGATCACTCGAACCACTCAGTCCACTCACTCGTGATTCATTCATCGAATGTTTATCGCGAGCTGACAGGCTCATGCCGTCGTCGCCGCTGGGGGGATGGCGGTGGCAGAGCAGGGCCGTCCGTGAGCTACGGGGGAGTTGGCGGACGGCCCCGCAGATATCGAGTCCACGATCACCGGGGAGAAGACCGTGACCGACACCACGACCAAGCCCGAGCCGGCCGACATCCGCATAGTCGACCACCACCCGACCAGCGAGCCCGCGACGGACCGGGACGGGGTCCTCACGAGTCCGCCCCGGCGGAAGGACGACGGCGCCGCCGACGCGACGGACACCACGAACGACACCGCGACCGGCGCCCCGGCCGACACCGGGACCGAGCCCGGTGAGGAGGCCGGTGACAAGCCGGCGGCCACGGCGGGGAACCCCGCCGTCACGCCGCCGCGCGTCACCCGTCCCGGTGCGGGCCGCAAGCCGCTCGTCACCACCGACCACCACCCCACGGGGGCTCCGGCCGCCGGGGCCCAGGTGCCCGCGAAGTCCACGGCCGGCGACGGCCCGTCGAGCGGCGACGCCGCCTGACGATCCTTCGGGGGCCACGAGTCAAGGACCGGCCGCTGCGCACTGGTTGCGGAGCGGCCGGTTCTTCTGTGCGGTCCCTGAGCATCATTCGGACAACGGCTCATCCGGTCCGTGTTTCTGGTCCATCTCCCGCTTCCCGCCTAGGAGTTCGGTATGACCCGCAAGCAGCGCATCCTCGTCCTGTGCGCCTCGGCCGCCGCGGCTCTGGCCGCCGTTCTGGCCGGAACGGCCCCCGCCTCCCAGCCGGCCGGCATCGTGACCGTCGCCGATCACCACCCCCTCAGAGCGGAGCCGGAGTCCGGGGCGCCGGTACGGGGGGACCAGTGACAGCGGTCCGGTAGGCGGCGTGGGGCGGGCCTCCCGAAGGCCCGCCCCACGTCGTTTATCGCTTGTTTATGAGTGCCTGCCATCCTCGTCGAAGACCGGCCGCACAGGGGTGCGCGGTTGGGCCTCCCCGGACCTGTTCGGCGGTGACGGGGGAGCCGCCGAACAGGTCCGGTGCCGGCGTTTCGGCCTGGACGGCGCGGAGGGGGCGTCGTCCGGGCCGCACCCGGCCCCGGACCCGCTCGGGCCACCACCGGTCCCAAGGCGCCGGTCCCAAGGCGCCGGCCCCGGTCCCCGGTCGAAGGTCACGGCCCCAGATCGCCGGTCCCAGGTCCCCGGACCCATGCGGATCTCATCCTTCGCCATGATCCTTCTCCTTCTCCGGTCCGATCCCGGGCGGCCCCGGCGCCACTAGCGTCGCGGTATGAAGATCGGATTTCTTGGTACCGGCAATGTCGCCCGCGCCCTCGCGACCGGCTGGGCCGCCGCCGGGCATGACGTCGTGCTCGGCTCGCGCAAACCCGGCGAACGGGAGGGCAGGCCCGACGGCGGCCATCCCGTGACCGGACTGGCCGAGGCGGTCGCCGCCGCCGACGTGCTGGTCAACGCCACCCCCGGCACGGCCTCCCTGGACGTCCTGGAGACGATCGGCGCCGCCGCCCTGGCGGACAAGGTGCTGATCGACGTGGCCGTGGGGCTCACCGGGGACATGCGGCTGTCGCACCCGGGCGTCTCCCTCGGCGAGGAGATCCAGGCCGCCTACCCGGACCTGCGCGTGGTCAAGTCGCTGTGCACGCTCACCGCCGCCGTGATGGTCGCGCCGCACCTGCTGGAGGGGCCGTCCACCGTGTTCCTCTCCGGCGACGACGAGCCGGCCAAACGCACCGTCGCCGCTCTGCTCACCGACCTCGGCTGGCCCGCGACGTCCCTGCTCGACCTGGGCGACATCGCCACGGCGCGCGGCCAGGAGCACTTCGCGCTGCTGTTCCTCGGCATCGCCGGAGCGCTGGGCACGCACCGGTTCAACGTCCGGGTGGTCCCGGCCGTGCCGACGGGCCCGGGAACGGACCCGGCCTAGGCGGTGCCCGCGTCCTGCTCGTGGAACGCGCGGCCGTGACCGCGCACCTTCTCCAGCACCTCCTGCCCCCGGCGGTCCACCTGGTGCGTGACCGCCTCCTGCGCCGCGCCGAAGATGGCGGCCCAGGCCAGGATCTGCCCCGGCGTGTCGAGATCCGACAGTCCGGGCACCACGCTGCCGCGCACCAGGAGCAGGCCGATGACGGCGGCCACGGCCCCGGCCGGGAGCTTCAGCATCATCAGCGACATCGGCACCATGTACGGCGTCGTGGTGCCCTGGATGCGCCGCAGCGAGGCCGCGCCGGCCAGGGCCGCCGTCGCGAGGCCGACCGCCTCGGTGGTCAGCACGTCCCAGCTCGACAGCTTGTTGCCGGTGGGGCAGGCGGGCGCCTTCTGCCGGGCGTCGTGGAAGCACATGTCGAACACGGTCGGCCGCGCGGCGCCCCAGACGGCGAAGGCCACGGCGATGCACGTCATCATCACCGTGGCGCCGAACAGGCAGTTCCGGAACGACCGCACCCTGGCCCGTTCCGACTCCTCGGCGCCGTGCGCCGCCTTCAGCGCCCGGACCGCCAGCTCGCGGAAGTCGGGCAGCAGCCGCTGGCCGCTCGCGGTGAGCCGCTCCTCCAGGGCGCGGCGGCGCGGGTCCTGCGGCGGGAGGTGCTGCCGGACGCGGGCCAGTACGTCGGCGGACCACCACTTCAGCTCGTCGGACGGCGCGATCTGGAGCAGCTCGACCTCGACCTGATGGATGTTCGACCATGTCGCGTCCACGTCGGACCCGTACCAGGCGGCCTTCACCGTGCTCTTGTCGGCCGCCGCCTCCCTGGCCCGCGCTAGCTGCCGCTCGACGCCGTCCAGCTTGGTCCGTTTGGCGGCGGCGACGAATCTGCGGCTCTTGATGCGCTCCAGCGCGTATTCGAGGCTGGCGATCTCCGCGAGAGCCCGCTCGCGCCACGACGCCCGGCCGCCGCGCGACCTGCGGCGCGCGCGCCGTGATCCGGGCTCGCGGGGACCCTCGTCCGTCTCGCGGGGACCCTTGTCCATACCGCCATGGAACGCGGGACGGACCGTCCCCGCGCGCCGGATTCAGTCGTTCGGGGGAACGGCCGGGGGGCGCTCCCGGCGTGCCGGGGTGCCGCCTAGGGTGATCGGCATGGGTGTCCTGGACGGCAAGGCGGCGGTCGTCACCGGCGGTTCGCGCGGCATCGGGCGCGCGATCGTGGAACGGCTGGCGCGCGACGGCGCGCACGTCGTGTTCGGTTACGCGACGAACGCGGCGGCGGCCGAGGAGGTGGCGCGGACGGTCGCGCGGGCGGGCGGCACGGCCCACGCGGTGGCGGCGGACTTCACCGGGCCCGGCGCGGCGGAACAGTTGATGCGGCGGGCGGACGAGCTGCTCGGCGGCCTGGACATCCTGGTCAACAACGCGGCGCTGACGTTCACTCCGACGAGGATCGCGGAGACGGACGAGGAGCAGTACGACGCCATGATGGCGGCCAACGCCAGGGCGGCGTTCCTGACAACGCGCCACGCCGCCCGCCACATGCGCGACGGCGGGCGGATCATCGGGATCTCCTCGCTCAACACCGTCCGCCACGCGCCGGGCGTCGGCCCGTACGCGGCGAGCAAGGGCGCGCTCGAACAGCTCTGCGCGGTCGCCGCCGTGGAACTGGGCGAGCGCGGCATCACGGTGAACGTGGTCTCCCCCGGCGCCACCGACACGGACCTGCTGCGCGGCGCGAACACCGCCGAGTCCCTGGCCCGCGTCCCCGCCCTGACGCCCCTCGGCCGCCTCGGCGAGCCCGCCGACGTGGCCGATGTGGTCGCCTTCCTCGCCTCGCCCGACGCCCGCTGGGTGACCGGCCAGAACCTCCGCGCGACAGGCGGCCTCGCCTGAACGAGGCCCCCGACGCGGCCCCGGGCGACAAGGCACGCCGCCGCCGCGGGCCGTGGCGGTCCACGGCCCGTGGCGGCGAGCGGGGTCAGGCCGCGTGGCGGCGGCGGGAGGGTTTGTCGGATTCGGCCGTGCCGGGCGCTTCCGCGTCGCGCGGCCACGGGCCCTCGTGGATCTCGCCGCCGGTCCGCGGCTCGGTGGCGGGGGCGCGGTGTGCGCGGACGTGGCGCCCCGCCATGCCGCCCGCGCTGAACAGCAGCAGCAGGCCCGAGGCCAGCGCCACGGCGACGGGCCACTTGAGCCCGGTGGAGCCGATGGTGAGGCTGTCGGTGACCTGGTACTGACGGATCATCCACAGAATGGTGAAGCCCAGCGCGGTGATGCCCGCGAGGAGCATCAGCAGGCGCGAGCGGAGCAGGATCGCGGCCAGCGCCAGGGCGGCGGCGACCAGCATCGGCAGGAACATTCCCTCGAAGAGAGCGGCGTTCCCGGCCGTGACCCCGTCGGTCGTGAACAGCTCCGTCCACTTGAAGTGCCGACCGTCGCGGGCGCCGTACCAGTCGAAGAAAACGCTGGCCACAGCGGCTGCGGCGGCGATGGCGGCGAGCACGAAGCCGAACGTGTTGCGCCACATGACGAGCCTCCCTCGGTCGGTGAGTCAACTGACGGCTCGTCTTTCGACGCTACGCGCCCCCCACCGGGCCCGCACCCCGAACGGTGGCGACCCGTCCGGGGGCACTAACCTCCGCCCCATGATCCCTGCCGCGCCGCCGCTGCCCCTGCTCACCGCCGTGACCACGCTGGTCACCCTCGAATCGCTGCGGCTGTGGGGCACCACGGGAACGGTCGCGGCGGCCGTGCCGGCACTGTGCGCCGCCGCGGCGGCCGGGCCCCTGCCGTGGTGGCTGGGCAGCAGGCGCGCGGCGACCTCGGCCGCGGGCGCGCTGGTGGTGGCCCGGCTGGTGGCGCCGTTCCCGGCGGCCCGGACCGTTCCCGTCGTCGCGCTGGTCACGGGTGCGGCGCTCGCCGCGCTGCTGCTCGTCGTCCGCCGCTGCACGGCCGCCGACGCCACCGGCGGGCCGGAGAGCGCCGCGCGGGCGGTCGCGCTGGGCGTGGGCGCGGACGTCGCGCTGCGGCTGGCGCTCGACCTGCTGGACCCGGTGCGGCGCGGCGGCTTCACGGGCTGGCTGATCGCGCTCTTCGTGGCCGCGCCGCTCGGCGTGCTCGCGTGGCGCGCGGACCGCGAGGCGACCGGCGAGACGGTCGCGGACGGCGGCGCCGAGCCGGGGCTGCTGGGGCCCGCGCTCGGCCTGTACGCGGTGCTGCTGGCCTCGCCGGGGCTGATCGCGGCGCGCGCCGGGATCTCGCCCGCGGCCGCCGGGCTGTGGATCGCGGCGGGAACGGTCCTCGCCGTCCTGCTCCTGCCGGTGCGGCTGCCGCACCGGGCGGCGGTGGCCGTGCTGCCGGTGGCCGTGCTGGTGATCGCGTGGCTGCCCGCCCTGTCGCCGGTCGCCGCCCTGGCCGGGGTGGCGGTGCTGCCCGCCCTGCTGCGCCGGGCGCTGGCGGCCCGCCTGGGCACCGGCCGGGGCCCGCTGGCCGACCTCGCCCTGGCGGGCGCGGGCGGCGCGCTCGGGGCGACACTGCTGGTGCTGCCGGACGGCTTCGCCGCGCTGGTCGTGTGCGCCGCCCTGGCCGCGCTGGGCCTGGCCCTGGCGGCGGCGTTCCACCCGGCGCCGGGCGACCCCGGCACGAGCACCGGCGCGGGCACGGGCCCGGCGGCGGACCGGTTCGTCCCGCTGGTGGTGGCCGCGCTGCTGCTCGCCGTGCCGCCGCCGCTGGCCGCGGCCCGGCCCGCGCCCGACCCGCTGCCCACGGACACGGCCGGCGGCGTGTACCGGCTCCTGACGTGGAACGTGCACGGCGCCGTGGACCGCGACGGCGAGCCGGCGCCGGAGGCGATCCTGGAGGTGATCGAGGAGTCCCGGGCGCATGTCGTGGTCCTCCAGGAGGTGCCGCGCGGCGCGTCCGGCGCG
Organism: Streptomyces specialis; assembly: GCF_001493375.1. Classification (GTDB taxonomy): domain Bacteria; phylum Actinomycetota; class Actinomycetes; order Streptomycetales; family Streptomycetaceae; genus Streptomyces; species Streptomyces specialis. The sequence continues at coordinate 1,887 of NZ_LN929769.1, read as the reverse complement.
GGCGGTCTGGACCTGGCGGCCTGGCTGGAACGTCACCTCGACGTCGAGACGGTCTGGGCGCGGGCGGCCGACCGGCAGACCGGCAACCTCGTCCTGACCAGCCTGCCCGTGCGGGAATCGGCGTCCGGCGGTCTGCCGGGCGGGCGTTCCTGGGCGCGGGTCGAGGTCGGTCTCGTGGACGGCGAACAGGCCCGCGTCGTCACCACCCACCTGGACGGCGGGAGCGACCCGGACACGCGCCTGGAGCAGCTCGGCCCGCTGCTGCGCGCCACCGGGGACGACCCGCACACGGTGCTCGCCGGTGACCTCAACGCCCTCCCCGGCTCGCCGGAGATCGACCGGCTCCGCGACGCGGGCTTCCGCAGCGCGCAGGACGAGAACGGCGACCCGGACCGCGACACGGCGGTCTCCCCCGCACGCCGCGTGGACTGGATCCTCGGCGCGGCGGGCGTCTCCTTCGCGGACTTCCGCCTCACCGACACCCGGACGTCCGACCATCTGCCCCTGACCACGACGGTCTTCCTGAACTGACCCGGCACCCGACGAACGAGCGGCCCGACCCGGCACCCGACGAACGACCGGCCCGGCGACCGCGCGCTACGACGACTGGCGGGTGCCGCGGGCCGCGTCGAGGGCGTACACGCAGTGGTCCTTGCTACAGGCGAAGATCATGCCGTCCGCCGCGGCCGGGGTGCCGGTGATGGCGCCACCCGTCTCCAGCTTCCAGCTCAGCCGGCCGCTGACGGCGTCCAGCGTGTACAGGCAGTGGTCCTCCGAGCCGAAGTGGAGCCTGCCGTCGCTGACGACCGGGGAGCCGACGATCGAGTCGCCCGCCGCGAAGCGCCAGCGCGGGGTGCCGCTGACCGCGTCCAGCGTGTACATCGCCGTGCCGCTGCCCAGGTGCACCAGGCCGTCCGCCACGACGACGGGCTCCAGCGAGTTCCGCGCCTCGGTGGCGATCCGCCAGCGGTCGTCCCCGGTGGCCGGGTCCAGCGCGTAGACCGTGCCGAGGTAGTCCGTGAAGTACACCCCGGCGGAACGGGACGCCGGTGACTGGTACGTCGCCGGGCACAGGATCGCGGCCGGGGCGTCGAACCGCCAGCGCTCCGCGCCCGTCGCCGCGTCCAGGGCCAGCACCCGGGAGCCGGCGCAGACGAACACCACGCCGTCGTCCGTGGGCGTGACGCGGACCGGGACGCCGCCGGTCACCGACGTGTCGCCCACCGGGTGGCGCCACATCTCCGAGCCGGTGCGCGCCTCCAGCACGTACAACTGGCCCTCGCCCCACGCGTAGACCACGCCGTCGCGCATGACGGGCGCGGTGTCGTGGGTCTCGAAGTCGGACTGCGCGCCGCTCAGCTCCCACAGCCGCTCGCCCGTGCCGGGCTCCCACGCCTCGACGCCGCCGCCGCGGGTGGCGGTGACGACCGTGCCGCGTTCGGCGCGCAGGGCGTAGATCCAGGTGTCGGTCTGGACGCGCCAGCGGTCCGAGCCGTCCGTGGCGTCCAGCGCGTAGAGGCTGGGGCCGTCCGAGGCGAGGACGCGTCCGCCGGTGACGGCCATGGACCAGGCGACCTCGCGGGTCTTGAACTGCCGCCGCCCGGTGGCCACGTCCAGCGCGTGCACCTCCAGCGACGTCACGTACAGCAGCCCGTCGCGGACGACGGGCGAGCCCCACAGATCGTTGTTCATCCGGAAGCGCCACGGGCGCCAGCGCGCGGGGGCGGCGGGCTCGGCGCCGGCGGGGGCGCCGGCGGCGGGGGGGCCGCCGGCGGGGGGGGCTCTTTTACACCTCTGCCGCTGCCCGCCGAGAGGGGAGGACCGTGCTTGGTGGGATCCTCAGTACTATCATCCATACAACTCGAGCTATGAGAGAGCTCAAGGAAG
>NZ_LN929768.1 GCF_001493375.1 Streptomyces specialis | reverse complement strand
CTGAGGGTGGTGGCTGCCAGGGAGCGGACGGTGGAGATGAAGAGAGGGGTGCGGGGCCGGCGCCCCCCCTGTGCCCCGCCGCGCCCAGCCCCTCCGGCCTGGCGGCGGGCACCCCCTCCCGGCAGGCCCATGTCAGCGCGGTGCGCGACACGAGCCCGGCGAGCAGGGCGCCCATCACCGCGTGCCCGTGGCCGTGCCCGGCCAGCTCGGTCAGCGCGGCGACCTGCGCGAGCAGCGTGAACAGCAGGGTCACCACGCCGAACGGCCCGATGTCGGAGCGCTTCATCACCGCCAGCGCCTCCTCGGCGGGCCGCCCGCTGCCGAGCCCGTCGGCGACGTCGGCCAGCCCGTCCAGGTGCAGGCCCCGGCTGAGCGCGGCCATCACGGCGACGGCCGCCACGGCGGCGACGAGATGCCCGTTGTTCACCGACAGGAACGTCCACGCGACGAACGCGCCGGCCAGCCCGACGGCGGTCCCCGCCAGCGGCGCGGCCAGCATCCCGCCGCGGGCGGCGGCCCGGTCCCAGCGGGCGGTGCCGACCGGCAGCACGGTCAGGGCGGCGAACGCGAACCGCAGCGCGTCCGTCCCGGTGGCGGGGGGCGGCCCGGACGGCGGCGGAGGCGGCGTGGCGTTCATCGGACCGCAGCCTAGCGCCGGACGCTGGGTGGCCATGGAGCACTGGTGGTACCGCAATATCGTCGAGCCGGGGAAGCTGCCGCTGCTGCTGGCGCTGACGGCGTTCGTCGTCACGTTCCTCGCCACGCGCTGCGTGACCCGGATGATCAGGGCCGGGCGCGGACCGTTCCACGACGTGTCGGCCGGCGGGCACCATGTGCACCACGCGGTGCCGGGCGTGATCCTGATGTGCGTCGGTGGTTTCGGCGGGGTCGCGGCGGGCGGCCGGGGCTGGGTCGCCGGCGCGACGGCGGTGGTGTTCGGGCTGGGCGCCGGGCTGGTGATGGACGAGTTCGCGCTGATCCTGTACCTCCAGGACGTGTACTGGTCGGACCAGGGCCAGAAGAGCGTCGAGGCGGTGGTGCTGACGACCTCGCTGCTGGTCATCCTGCTGACCGGGTTCTCCCCGCTGGGTGTGGACGACGTCGGGCGGGACGAGAGCCAGGACCGGGCGAGCGCGGTCACCACGCTGCTGGTCAACTTCGCGCTGGCGCTGACCGCGCTGCTGAAGGGCAAGTTCCGGGTCGCGATCCTCGGCGTGCTGATCCCCGTGGTGGCGCTGGTCGGCGCGGTCCGCCTGGCCCGCCCCGGCTCCCCGTGGGCGAAACGCCTCTACCGCCGCCGCCCCCGCGCCACGGCCCGCGCCGAGCACCGCGCCCGCCGCCACGAGGCCCACTGGGGGGCGCTGGAACGCCGCATGGGCGACCTCCTCGGCGGCACCCCCACCGACCAGCTCCCGCGCCGGCACGGCGGCGGGTGACGCGAACAGCGCTACGTGGCGTCGGCGACCGCCGCGGACGGCTCGGCGACGTCCGGGCGGGACTCCGGCGGCGGGGCCGTTCCCGCGTCCGGCCGCTCCGGCAGCTCCGCCGCCAGGGCCGCCGCCGCGCGCACCAGCGGCAGCGCCAGCAGCGCGCCCGTGCCTTCGCCCGTCGTCACCCCCTGGTCCAGCAGCGGGTCCATCGCCAGCCGGTCCAGCGCCTTGGCCTGCCCCGGCTCGCCGCTCACCTGGCCCGCGAGCCACCAGTCCGGCGCGCGGAACGCGATCCGCTGCGCGACCAGCGCCGCCGCCGCCGACACGACGCCGTCCAGGATCACCGGGGTACGGCGCACCGCCGCCTGGAGCAGGAAGCCGGTCATCGCCGTCAGGTCCGCGCCGCCGACCGCCGCCAGCAGCCGGAGCTGGTCCCCCAGGGCCGGCCTGGCCCGGCGCAGTCCGTCCCGGATCGCCGCGCACTTGCGCATCCACGTCAGGTCGTCGATCCGGACGCCGCCGCGCCCGGTGACCACGGAGGCGTCGGTGCCGCACAGCGCCGCGATCAGCACCCCGGCCGCCGTGGTGCCGCCCACCGAGACGTCGCCGAGCAGCAGCAGATCGGTCCCGGCGTCGGCCTCCTCGTCGGCGACGGCCATGCCCGCGCGGAACGCCCGCTCCGCCTCCTCGCCGGTCAGGGTGTCCGTCACGTCCAGCCGCTCCGACCCCCGGCGCACCCGGTGGCGGCTCACCTCGTCCGGCAGCTCCTCCGGCGGACAGTCCAGCGCCATGTCCACCACGCGCAGCGGCACCCCGGCCTGACGGGCCAGCACCGCGCCGGGGGCCGCGCCGTCCAGCACCGCCCGCACCAGGGCGGTCGCGCCGCCCGCCGGGCGCGCCGAGACGCCCAGCGACGCCACCCCGTGGTCCCCGGCGAACAGCACGGCCCGGGGCCGCTCGACCGGCGCCACCGGCACCCGGCCCTGCGCGGCGGCCAGCCACACGCCCAGCTCGTCCAGCCGCCCGAATGCCTTGGGGGGCAAGCCGGTTCGCGCCCGCCGCTCCTCGGCCGCACGCCGGAAACGGGCGCTCGGCCGTTCGATGAGATCGCCGAAGTCGTCGAGGTGGAGACCGCCGTCACTCATGCGCACGAGACTACCGCCGCGCTACTCCCGCAACGGCAGAACGGTTCCGGCCACCGCGAGCAGCACCTGCTCGCACTCGGCGGCCACCGCCGCGTTCAGGCGGCCGAGTTCGTCGCGGAACCGGCGGCCCGCCGGGGTCGCCGGGACCACGCCCGAGCCGACCTCGTTGCTCACCAGGACGACCCGGCGGCGGGTGGCGCGGACCGCCGCCGTCAGCGCGGCGGTCCGCGCGGCCAGGGCCGCGGCGCCGCCGCCGGTCCACCGCGTGTCGTCCCAGGCGCCGACCGCGTCCATCGCGTCGGTCAGCCACAGCGCCAGGCAGTCGATCAGCAGCGGCGGCCCCTCGTCCCGGGCCAGCAGCGGCACCAGATCGCACGTCTCGACCGTCGACCAGCCCGGCGGGCGCCGCTCGCGGTGGGCGGCGACCCGGGCCGCCCACTCCGCGTCACCGGCGCGCCCGCCGCCGGTGGCCACGTAGACGACGCCGGGGAACGCGGCCAGCCGCCGTTCCGCCTCGGCCGACTTGCCCGAGCGGGCGCCGCCGAGCACCAGCGTCCGGCGCGGCAGGTCGGGCACGCCGCTGAAGTCGCCCACGGTCAGCCGCGTGCCGTCCGGCGCGGCCCGCGCGCCCGCCGCCGCCAGCCCGCGCCGCGACTCGGGCCCCGGCGGCACGTCGTGGTCGAGGTGGACGGCGACCACGTCCGTCGTCAGGCCGATCGCGCCGGAGGCCCGCAGCCGCGCCACCGCGTCCGGGCGGCCCGTGACGTCCAGCAGGCACAGGTCGTACGGCGGCCCGTCGCCCGCGCCGGCCGGTGCCGCGCCCGGCGGCAGGTACAGCACGCGCCCGCCGTCGGGCCCGGTGACCGCGTAACCGGTGCCCGGCGCGTCGACCGGCACCGCGCGGACCCGGTGCCCGCTGAGCAGGGTCAGCTCCCGGCCGTCGGGCAGCCGGACCGGGGCGGGCAGTTCGGGCGGCAGTTCCAGCGCGGGCCCGTCGTGCGGATGGCTGAGCAGCACCTGCCGCACGCCGTGCAGGGTCTCCCCGGCGCGGGCGGCCGACAGGGCGGCGCCCGGCGTCAGATCGAGCAGCAGAACGCCGTCCACCAGCACGGCCGTCGCCGTACGGGCGTGCTCGCCGAGCGCGCGGGCGCACGCGGCGCAGGGGCAGCCGGGGCGGGGGAGACCGGCCGGGGCGCCGGTACCGAGCAGAGTCACGTACACATCCGGAATCCTCTCGCCCCGGCTCCGGGCACGCGCGCGGTGGTGCGCTCCCGGCCCGGCCGTGATTTAGTCTGCGATCAGGCAAGTCGGGCCGGGATCTGGAGGTTTCGTATGGCGTGGGAGTGGCGGTTCGAGAAGGCTGACGGCTCTGCGGCCGAGCCGTCGCAGGCCCCCGGCGACTTCGGCACGCAGGGTGACGCGGAGTCCTGGATCGGCGAGGCGTGGCCCGAGCTGCTGGCCGAGGGCATCGAGGCCGCGTCGCTCCTGGAGGACGGCGCCAAGGTCTACGGGCCGATGAGCCTGCGCACCGCGGAGGAGTGACCGCTCACCCTGTCCCGTCACTCATGCCTCCCCGAGCGTGACCTCCGCGGTCCGCCGGTCCTCGTTCCGCTCGTACCCCACCTCGACCTTCCGGCCGGGGCGGTGCGAGGCCAGCGCCTCGGCGAGCGACACCACGTCGGTGACCTCCTCCCCGCCGGCCTCCACCACGACGTCGCCCGGCCGCAGCCCCGCGCGGTCGGCCGGGCCGCCGTCCGTGACCTCCACGATCGCCGCCCCGGCGGGCTCGAAGCCGTCACCGAGGACGGTGCGGACGGAGACCCCGAGCGCGGCGCGGCCCGAGTCCACGACCCGGCCGTGCTCGATCATCTGGTCGGCGAGGAACGTCACGGTCGAGGCGGGGATGGCGAAACCGATGCCGGGCGCCTGGCCGCCGAGCCCCGGATCGCGGGCGGCCAGCGTGGGGATGCCGATCACGTGGCCCGACAGGTTCACCAGCGCGCCGCCGCTGTTGCCGGGGTTGATGTCGGCGGAGGTCTGCACCATGTTGCCCAGCGTGGCCTCCCCCTCGCCCTCGCTGACCGCGCGGCCGACCGCCGAGACGATGCCCTGGGTGACGCTGGACGACAGGCCCAGGGGATTGCCCATGGCGAGCACCATCTGCCCGACCTCGACCTTCGCCGAGTCCCCGAACGTCGCCGGCCGCAGCCGGTCCGGCACGTCGGTCAGCTCGATCACGGCGAGGTCCTGCTCGGGGTAGCTGGCCACCAGCTCCGCCTCGGCCGGCTCCCGGCCGGTCGCGAGCAGCACCTCGAACTCCTCGCCCTCGCCCACCACATGGGCGTTGGTGACGATGTGGCCCGCCGCGTCGTAGACCACGCCGGAGCCGAGGCCGTCGTCGGTGGTGATCTGCACGACGGACGGCAGCACGTCGTTGACCACCCGCTCGTAGGTCTCCTGGAGGTCGTCCGTGACCGTGGGCGCCGGCGCCCGGGTGGCCTCTGCCTCAGCGGCGGAGGTCCCCTGGGTGCACCCCGAGCCCGAGGTGATCAGCAGCACCACCGCGCACAGCAGGGCCGGAGCGTGTGTGGTCAGGGCCATAACGGCATTCTGTGCGCGTCCGCCCGTCACCCCCGCCCGGAGCTACGCCATTGCGGCGAGCGGCCCCGCCGGCACCGGAACGGTCCGGTGCCGGTCCCGGCTCAGCGGGGGGAGTCGCCGCGCTTGATCGCGGGGCGCGGCAGCCGCATGCGGCGCATCTGCATGGTGCGCATCAGGGCGTACGCCATGGCGCCCCGCGTGTTCTCGTCCGGGTAGCGGGTCCGCAGCGCCTTCTTCAGGCGGCGGGTCAGCAGCACCGAGTCCACCACGATCGCCAGGATCACCACGAGCCACAGCAGCAGCGCGATGTTCCGCGCCTGGAGCGACGGCAGCATGCTCAGGATCAGGATCAGCACCGCCGTGGGCAGGAAGAACTCCGCCACGTGCCACCGGGTGTCCACGAAGTCCCGCGCGAACCGCCGGACCGGTCCCCGGTCACGGACCGGGAGGTGCCGCTCGTCGCCCGACAGCAGGGCCTCGCGCTGCTTGGCGAGCTGGGCCCGCCGGGCCTCGCGGGCGCGCCGCGCCGCGTCCTTCCGGTTCGTCGCCGGCTTGACGGCGGTGCGCCGCTGGGCCTCGGCCTCGCTGCGCTTCGGCGTGGGACGGCCCTTGGGCGCCTGCGGATCCCGGCCCCGCGGCTGCTCGGCCTGGAGGTCCGGGGTCTTCTCGGGTGCTTCTTTCGAACGGCTTCGGAACACGCCCCCAGCCTACGTTCTCGCCGGACCGGCCCTTCCCGCCTCCCGGGCACGATCCCGCAACGGCTCCACCCGGTCCCTACTCCTCTGGCGGGAGACCGCCGGCGGGCGATCGTCCTGAGGGAGGACACCGAACGCGGTCGTTCGGTGCGCTAATGGATACAGGCCCCGTAGGGTAGTAGGGGACCAGCAGCAGTTGTGGCCTTGAGGTTCGAGTCCGTCATGAAGGGGGCGCGCGAAGCCCATGAGCGGTGTCATGAAGCGGATGGGAATGATCTTCCGCGCTAAGGCCAACAAGGCCCTCGACCGGGCCGAGGATCCCCGGGAGACGCTGGACTACTCGTACCAGAAGCAGTTGGAGCTGCTCCAGAAGGTGCGGCGCGGCGTCGCCGACGTGGCCACCTCGAGGAAGCGCCTGGAGCTCCAGCTCAACCAGCTCAACCTCCAGTCCGGCAAGCTGGAGGACCAGGGCAAGAAGGCCCTCGCCCTCGGCCGGGAGGACCTGGCGCGCGAGGCGCTGACCCGGCGGGCCGGACTCCAGCAGCAGATCGCCGACCTCCAGCAGCAGCACGAGACGCTCCAGTCGGAGGAGAACAAGCTCACTCTGGCGGCCCAGCGGCTCCAGGCGAAGGTGGACGCGTTCCGCACCCGCAAGGAGACCATCAAGGCCACCTACACCGCCGCCCAGGCGCAGACCCGGATCGGGGAGGCGTTCTCCGGCATCTCCGAGGAGATGGGCGACGTGGGCATGGCCATCCAGCGCGCCGAGGACAAGACGGCGCAGCTCCAGGCCCGCGCCGGCGCCCTCGACGAGCTGCTCGCCTCGGGCGCCCTGGACGACCCGACCGGCACCTCCAAGGACGACCTGACCGCCGAGCTGGACCGCATCGCGGGCAACGCGGACGTAGAGTTCGAGCTGGAGCGGATGAAGGCCGAGCTGGCCGGCGGCCCCTCCGCGGGACGGCAGGCACTGGAGGGCGGCAGCGCCCCGGCCGCCGACGCGGGCGAGCGGCAGGAGCAGCAGCGGGAGTCCCCCAAGTTCGACAAGCAGTGACCGGGCCATCGTGACGGTCACCGGGGTTTTCGGCGGACGTTCGGAGGGCGACATGATCGTGCGGATCATGGGGGAGGGACAGGTCAGGCTGGACGACAGCCACTTTCCCGCGCTGAACAAGCTGGACGACGAGCTCATGACGGAGCTGGAGTCGGGCGACAGCGAGGGGTTCCACCGCACTCTCGGCGCCCTGCTGGACGCCGTCCGCTCGATGGGCACGCCGCTGCCCGACGACGCGCTGGAGCCCTCGGAGCTGATCCTCCCGGCGCCCGAGGCGACGATCGCCGAGGTGCGCGCCATGCTCGCCGAAGACGGACTGATCCCGGACTGAGCCGCCGGGCCGTGACTCCTGTGCAGGTCGACCGCGCCCGGCAGTGGCTCCGGGCCCACCCGCTCGCCCTCGACGCGCTGCTCTCCCTCGCCGTTCTCGGCTTCGCGCTGTGCGTCTCGGTCACCGAGTCCCGCACGCCCGACGGCGGCTCCGGCTTCGGCAAGCGGCATCTGGCCGGGCACACTCTCGCGCTGTACGGGCTGGCCGCCGCCGCGCTGACGCTGCGCCGCGTGTTCCCGCTGCGGGTCCTGGTCACGGTCGGTGCCGTGGCGATGCTGGAGCTGGTCCTGGGCACCCGGTCCTACGACGCGGCCGAGCGGCACTCCTCGATCCTGATCTTCGTGGTCGTGGCTCTGTTCACCGTCGCCCTGGCCACCGACCGGGCGACGACGCTGCGGCTGGGCGTCATCACGTCGGCCGTGTTCACCCCGGCGGCGATGCTGATGGGCGTCCAGCCCTGGTACGACCCGGAGAACCTGGGCGTCTTCGCGTGGACCGCGCTGGCCGCCGCCATGGGCGAGACCGTGCGCACCCGCCGGGCCATGGTGGACGCGATCCGGGAGCGGGCCGAACGCGCCGAGCGCACCCGCGAGGAGGAGGCCCGCCGCCGTGTCGCGGAGGAGCGGATGCGGATCGCCCGCGAGCTGCATGACGTGGTGGCCCACCACATCGCGCTGGTCAACGTGCAGGCCGGGGTCGCCTCGCACGTCATGAGCACCCGGCCCGACCAGGCCATGGAGGCGCTCGGCCACATCCGCAACGCCGGCCGCCGGGCGCTGGCCGAGCTCCAGACCACCGTCGGGCTGCTGCGCCACCAGGACGAGCCGATCGCGCCGACCGAGCCCGCCCGCGGCCTGGGCGTCCTGGACGAGCTGGTCGAGAGCTTCGCGCAGGCGGGCATGGCGGTGAGCGTGGAGGCCCCGGCGGCGGCCGAGCCGCTGCCCTCCGCCGTGGACCTGGCCGCCTACCGCGTGGTGCAGGAGGCGCTGACCAACGTGCACAAGCACGCCGGACCCGGGGCCACCGCCCGCGTCCGCATCGTCCGCTCCGGCGGCGCCGCCGGAGCGGACGATGCGGACGCGGGCGGTGGCCCCGGGTCCGGCGTGCTTGTGCACGTTGGTCAGCGCCTCCTGCACCACGCGGTAGGCGGCCAGGTCCACGGCGGAGGGCAGCGGCTCGGCCGCCGCCGGGGCCTCCACGCTCACCGCCATGCCCGCCTGCGCGAAGCTCTCGACCAGCTCGTCCAGGACGCCCAGGCCGCGGGCGGGCTCGGTCGGCGCGATCGGCTCGTCCTGGTGGCGCAGCAGCCCGACGGTGGTCTGGAGCTCGGCCAGCGCCCGGCGGCCGGCGTTGCGGATGTGGCCGAGCGCCTCCATGGCCTGGTCGGGCCGGGTGCTCATGACGTGCGAGGCGACCCCGGCCTGCACGTTGACCAGCGCGATGTGGTGGGCCACCACGTCATGCAGCTCGCGGGCGATCCGCATCCGCTCCTCCGCGACACGGCGGCGGGCCTCCTCCTCGCGGGTGCGCTCGGCGCGTTCGGCCCGCTCCCGGATCGCGTCCACCATGGCCCGGCGGGTGCGCACGGTCTCGCCCATGGCGGCGGCCAGCGCGGTCCACGCGAAGACGCCCAGGTTCTCCGGGTCGTACCAGGGCTGGACGCCCATCAGCATCGCCGCCGGGGTGAACACGGCCGACGTGATGACGCCCAGCCGCAGCGTCGTCGCCCGGTCGGTGGCCAGGGCGACGGTGAACAGAGCCACGACCACGAAGATCAGGATCGAGGAGTGCCGCTCGGCCGCGTCGTAGGACCGGGTGCCCAGGACCAGCTCCAGCATCGCCACGGCACCGACCGTGACCAGGACCCGCAGCGGGAACACGCGGCGCAGCGTCAGCGCGGCGGCGGCCAGCCCGTACAGCGCGAGAGTGTGCCCGGCCAGATGCCGCTTGCCGAAGCCGGAGCCGCCGTCGGGCGTGCGGGACTCGGTGACCGAGACGCACAGCGCGAAGCCGAGAACGGCGAGGGAGAGCAGCGCGTCGAGGGCGAGCGGGTGGGCCCGGAGCCACTGCCGGGCGCGGTCGACCTGCACAGGAGTCACGGCCCGGCGGCTCAGTCCGGGATCAGTCCGTCTTCGGCGAGCATGGCGCGCACCTCGGCGATCGTCGCCTCGGGCGCCGGGAGGATCAGCTCCGAGGGCTCCAGCGCGTCGTCGGGCAGCGGCGTGCCCATCGAGCGGACGGCGTCCAGCAGGGCGCCGAGAGTGCGGTGGAACCCCTCGCTGTCGCCCGACTCCAGCTCCGTCATGAGCTCGTCGTCCAGCTTGTTCAGCGCGGGAAAGTGGCTGTCGTCCAGCCTGACCTGTCCCTCCCCCATGATCCGCACGATCATGTCGCCCTCCGAACGTCCGCCGAAAACCCCGGTGACCGTCACGATGGCCCGGTCACTGCTTGTCGAACTTGGGGGACTCCCGCTGCTGCTCCTGCCGCTCGCCCGCGTCGGCGGCCGGGGCGCTGCCGCCCTCCAGTGCCTGCCGTCCCGCGGAGGGGCCGCCGGCCAGCTCGGCCTTCATCCGCTCCAGCTCGAACTCTACGTCCGCGTTGCCCGCGATGCGGTCCAGCTCGGCGGTCAGGTCGTCCTTGGAGGTGCCGGTCGGGTCGTCCAGGGCGCCCGAGGCGAGCAGCTCGTCGAGGGCGCCGGCGCGGGCCTGGAGCTGCGCCGTCTTGTCCTCGGCGCGCTGGATGGCCATGCCCACGTCGCCCATCTCCTCGGAGATGCCGGAGAACGCCTCCCCGATCCGGGTCTGCGCCTGGGCGGCGGTGTAGGTGGCCTTGATGGTCTCCTTGCGGGTGCGGAACGCGTCCACCTTCGCCTGGAGCCGCTGGGCCGCCAGAGTGAGCTTGTTCTCCTCCGACTGGAGCGTCTCGTGCTGCTGCTGGAGGTCGGCGATCTGCTGCTGGAGTCCGGCCCGCCGGGTCAGCGCCTCGCGCGCCAGGTCCTCCCGGCCGAGGGCGAGGGCCTTCTTGCCCTGGTCCTCCAGCTTGCCGGACTGGAGGTTGAGCTGGTTGAGCTGGAGCTCCAGGCGCTTCCTCGAGGTGGCCACGTCGGCGACGCCGCGCCGCACCTTCTGGAGCAGCTCCAACTGCTTCTGGTACGAGTAGTCCAGCGTCTCCCGGGGATCCTCGGCCCGGTCGAGGGCCTTGTTGGCCTTAGCGCGGAAGATCATTCCCATCCGCTTCATGACACCGCTCATGGGCTTCGCGCGCCCCCTTCATGACGGACTCGAACCTCAAGGCCACAACTGCTGCTGGTCCCCTACTACCCTACGGGGCCTGTATCCATTAGCGCACCGAACGACCGCGTTCGGTGTCCTCCCTCAGGACGATCGCCCGCCGGCGGTCTCCCGCCAGAGGAGTAGGGACCGGGTGGAGCCGTTGCGGGATCGTGCCCGGGAGGCGGGAAGGGCCGGTCCGGCGAGAACGTAGGCTGGGGGCGTGTTCCGAAGCCGTTCGAAAGAAGCACCCGAGAAGACCCCGGACCTCCAGGCCGAGCAGCCGCGGGGCCGGGATCCGCAGGCGCCCAAGGGCCGTCCCACGCCGAAGCGCAGCGAGGCCGAGGCCCAGCGGCGCACCGCCGTCAAGCCGGCGACGAACCGGAAGGACGCGGCGCGGCGCGCCCGCGAGGCCCGGCGGGCCCAGCTCGCCAAGCAGCGCGAGGCCCTGCTGTCGGGCGACGAGCGGCACCTCCCGGTCCGTGACCGGGGACCGGTCCGGCGGTTCGCGCGGGACTTCGTGGACACCCGGTGGCACGTGGCGGAGTTCTTCCTGCCCACGGCGGTGCTGATCCTGATCCTGAGCATGCTGCCGTCGCTCCAGGCGCGGAACATCGCGCTGCTGCTGTGGCTCGTGGTGATCCTGGCGATCGTGGTGGACTCGGTGCTGCTGACCCGCCGCCTGAAGAAGGCGCTGCGGACCCGCTACCCGGACGAGAACACGCGGGGCGCCATGGCGTACGCCCTGATGCGCACCATGCAGATGCGCCGCATGCGGCTGCCGCGCCCCGCGATCAAGCGCGGCGACTCCCCCCGCTGAGCCGGGACCGGCACCGGACCGTTCCGGTGCCGGCGGGGCCGCTCGCCGCAATGGCGTAGCTCCGGGCGGGGGTGACGGGCGGACGCGCACAGAATGCCGTTATGGCCCTGACCACACACGCTCCGGCCCTGCTGTGCGCGGTGGTGCTGCTGATCACCTCGGGCTCGGGGTGCACCCAGGGGACCTCCGCCGCTGAGGCAGAGGCCACCCGGGCGCCGGCGCCCACGGTCACGGACGACCTCCAGGAGACCTACGAGCGGGTGGTCAACGACGTGCTGCCGTCCGTCGTGCAGATCACCACCGACGACGGCCTCGGCTCCGGCGTGGTCTACGACGCGGCGGGCCACATCGTCACCAACGCCCATGTGGTGGGCGAGGGCGAGGAGTTCGAGGTGCTGCTCGCGACCGGCCGGGAGCCGGCCGAGGCGGAGCTGGTGGCCAGCTACCCCGAGCAGGACCTCGCCGTGATCGAGCTGACCGACGTGCCGGACCGGCTGCGGCCGGCGACGTTCGGGGACTCGGCGAAGGTCGAGGTCGGGCAGATGGTGCTCGCCATGGGCAATCCCCTGGGCCTGTCGTCCAGCGTCACCCAGGGCATCGTCTCGGCGGTCGGCCGCGCGGTCAGCGAGGGCGAGGGGGAGGCCACGCTGGGCAACATGGTGCAGACCTCCGCCGACATCAACCCCGGCAACAGCGGCGGCGCGCTGGTGAACCTGTCGGGCCACGTGATCGGCATCCCCACGCTGGCCGCCCGCGATCCGGGGCTCGGCGGCCAGGCGCCCGGCATCGGTTTCGCCATCCCCGCCTCGACCGTGACGTTCCTCGCCGACCAGATGATCGAGCACGGCCGGGTCGTGGACTCGGGCCGCGCCGCGCTCGGGGTCTCCGTCCGCACCGTCCTCGGTGACGGCTTCGAGCCCGCCGGGGCGGCGATCGTGGAGGTCACGGACGGCGGCCCGGCCGACCGCGCGGGGCTGCGGCCGGGCGACGTCGTGGTGGAGGCCGGCGGGGAGGAGGTCACCGACGTGGTGTCGCTCGCCGAGGCGCTGGCCTCGCACCGCCCCGGCCGGAAGGTCGAGGTGGGGTACGAGCGGAACGAGGACCGGCGGACCGCGGAGGTCACGCTCGGGGAGGCATGAGTGACGGGACAGGGTGAGCGGTCACTCCTCCGCGGTGCGCAGGCTCATCGGCCCGTAGACCTTGGCGCCGTCCTCCAGGAGCGACGCGGCCTCGATGCCCTCGGCCAGCAGCTCGGGCCACGCCTCGCCGATCCAGGACTCCGCGTCACCCTGCGTGCCGAAGTCGCCGGGGGCCTGCGACGGCTCGGCCGCAGAGCCGTCAGCCTTCTCGAACCGCCACTCCCACGCCATACGAAACCTCCAGATCCCGGCCCGACTTGCCTGATCGCAGACTAAATCACGGCCGGGCCGGGAGCGCACCACCGCGCGCGTGCCCGGAGCCGGGGCGAGAGGATTCCGGATGTGTACGTGACTCTGCTCGGTACCGGCGCCCCGGCCGGTCTCCCCCGCCCCGGCTGCCCCTGCGCCGCGTGCGCCCGCGCGCTCGGCGAGCACGCCCGTACGGCGACGGCCGTGCTGGTGGACGGCGTTCTGCTGCTCGATCTGACGCCGGGCGCCGCCCTGTCGGCCGCCCGCGCCGGGGAGACCCTGCACGGCGTGCGGCAGGTGCTGCTCAGCCATCCGCACGACGGGCCCGCGCTGGAACTGCCGCCCGAACTGCCCGCCCCGGTCCGGCTGCCCGACGGCCGGGAGCTGACCCTGCTCAGCGGGCACCGGGTCCGCGCGGTGCCGGTCGACGCGCCGGGCACCGGTTACGCGGTCACCGGGCCCGACGGCGGGCGCGTGCTGTACCTGCCGCCGGGCGCGGCACCGGCCGGCGCGGGCGACGGGCCGCCGTACGACCTGTGCCTGCTGGACGTCACGGGCCGCCCGGACGCGGTGGCGCGGCTGCGGGCCTCCGGCGCGATCGGCCTGACGACGGACGTGGTCGCCGTCCACCTCGACCACGACGTGCCGCCGGGGCCCGAGTCGCGGCGCGGGCTGGCGGCGGCGGGCGCGCGGGCCGCGCCGGACGGCACGCGGCTGACCGTGGGCGACTTCAGCGGCGTGCCCGACCTGCCGCGCCGGACGCTGGTGCTCGGCGGCGCCCGCTCGGGCAAGTCGGCCGAGGCGGAACGGCGGCTGGCCGCGTTCCCCGGCGTCGTCTACGTGGCCACCGGCGGCGGGCGCGCCGGTGACGCGGAGTGGGCGGCCCGGGTCGCCGCCCACCGCGAGCGGCGCCCGCCGGGCTGGTCGACGGTCGAGACGTGCGATCTGGTGCCGCTGCTGGCCCGGGACGAGGGGCCGCCGCTGCTGATCGACTGCCTGGCGCTGTGGCTGACCGACGCGATGGACGCGGTCGGCGCCTGGGACGACACGCGGTGGACCGGCGGCGGCGCCGCGGCCCTGGCCGCGCGGACCGCCGCGCTGACGGCGGCGGTCCGCGCCACCCGCCGCCGGGTCGTCCTGGTGAGCAACGAGGTCGGCTCGGGCGTGGTCCCGGCGACCCCGGCGGGCCGCCGGTTCCGCGACGAACTCGGCCGCCTGAACGCGGCGGTGGCCGCCGAGTGCGAGCAGGTGCTGCTCGCGGTGGCCGGAACCGTTCTGCCGTTGCGGGAGTAGCGCGGCGGTAGTCTCGTGCGCATGAGTGACGGCGGTCTCCACCTCGACGACTTCGGCGATCTCATCGAACGGCCGAGCGCCCGTTTCCGGCGTGCGGCCGAGGAGCGGCGGGCGCGAACCGGCTTGCCCCCCAAGGCATTCGGGCGGCTGGACGAGCTGGGCGTGTGGCTGGCCGCCGCGCAGGGCCGGGTGCCGGTGGCGCCGGTCGAGCGGCCCCGGGCCGTGCTGTTCGCCGGGGACCACGGGGTGGCGTCGCTGGGCGTCTCGGCGCGCCCGGCGGGCGGCGCGACCGCCCTGGTGCGGGCGGTGCTGGACGGCGCGGCCCCCGGCGCGGTGCTGGCCCGTCAGGCCGGGGTGCCGCTGCGCGTGGTGGACATGGCGCTGGACTGTCCGCCGGAGGAGCTGCCGGACGAGGTGAGCCGCCACCGGGTGCGCCGGGGGTCGGAGCGGCTGGACGTGACGGACACCCTGACCGGCGAGGAGGCGGAGCGGGCGTTCCGCGCGGGCATGGCCGTCGCCGACGAGGAGGCCGACGCCGGGACCGATCTGCTGCTGCTCGGCGACGTCTCGGTGGGCGGCACCACGGCGGCCGGGGTGCTGATCGCGGCGCTGTGCGGCACCGACGCCTCCGTGGTCACCGGGCGCGGCGGCGTCCGGATCGACGACCTGACGTGGATGCGCAAGTGCGCGGCGATCCGGGACGGACTGCGCCGGGCCAGGCCGGCCCTGGGGGACCAGCTCCGGCTGCTGGCGGCGGTCGGCGGCGCGGACCTGACGGCGATGACCGGCTTCCTGCTCCAGGCGGCGGTGCGCCGTACCCCGGTGATCCTGGACGGCGTCGTGTCGGCGGCGGCGGCGCTGGTCGCGCAGCGGATCGCGTTCCGCGCGCCGGACTGGTGGCTCGCGGGCCAGGTGAGCGGCGAGCCGGGGCAGGCCAAGGCGCTGGACCGGCTGGCGATGGACCCGCTGCTGGACCAGGGGGTGACGACGGGCGAAGGCACGGGCGCGCTGCTGGCGCTGCCGCTGGTGCGCGCGGCGGCGGCCCTGGCGGCGGAGCTGCCGGAGCGGCCGGACGCGGGAACGGCCCCGCCGCCGGAGTCCCGCCCGGACGTCGCCGAGCCGTCCG
Source organism: Streptomyces specialis (assembly GCF_001493375.1). Lineage (GTDB taxonomy): Bacteria > Actinomycetota > Actinomycetes > Streptomycetales > Streptomycetaceae > Streptomyces > Streptomyces specialis. The sequence goes on along the minus strand of NZ_LN929768.1, from coordinate 1,470 downwards.
CGGCGGTCGCCGACGCCACGTAGCGCTGTTCGCGTCACCCGCCGCCGTGCCGGCGCGGGAGCTGGTCGGTGGGGGTGCCGCCGAGGAGGTCGCCCATGCGGCGTTCCAGCGCCCCCCAGTGGGCCTCGTGGCGGCGGGCGCGGTGCTCGGCGCGGGCCGTGGCGCGGGGGCGGCGGCGGTAGAGGCGTTTCGCCCACGGGGAGCCGGGGCGGGCCAGGCGGACCGCGCCGACCAGCGCCACCACGGGGATCAGCACGCCGAGGATCGCGACCCGGAACTTGCCCTTCAGCAGCGCGGTCAGCGCCAGCGCGAAGTTGACCAGCAGCGTGGTGACCGCGCTCGCCCGGTCCTGGCTCTCGTCCCGCCCGACGTCGTCCACACCCAGCGGGGAGAACCCGGTCAGCAGGATGACCAGCAGCGAGGTCGTCAGCACCACCGCCTCGACGCTCTTCTGGCCCTGGTCCGACCAGTACACGTCCTGGAGGTACAGGATCAGCGCGAACTCGTCCATCACCAGCCCGGCGCCCAGCCCGAACACCACCGCCGTCGCGCCGGCGACCCAGCCCCGGCCGCCCGCCGCGACCCCGCCGAAACCACCGACGCACATCAGGATCACGCCCGGCACCGCGTGGTGCACATGGTGCCCGCCGGCCGACACGTCGTGGAACGGTCCGCGCCCGGCCCTGATCATCCGGGTCACGCAGCGCGTGGCGAGGAACGTGACGACGAACGCCGTCAGCGCCAGCAGCAGCGGCAGCTTCCCCGGCTCGACGATATTGCGGTACCACCAGTGCTCCATGGCCACCCAGCGTCCGGCGCTAGGCTGCGGTCCGATGAACGCCACGCCGCCTCCGCCGCCGTCCGGGCCGCCCCCCGCCACCGGGACGGACGCGCTGCGGTTCGCGTTCGCCGCCCTGACCGTGCTGCCGGTCGGCACCGCCCGCTGGGACCGGGCCGCCGCCCGCGGCGGGATGCTGGCCGCGCCGCTGGCGGGGACCGCCGTCGGGCTGGCCGGCGCGTTCGTCGCGTGGACGTTCCTGTCGGTGAACAACGGGCATCTCGTCGCCGCCGTGGCGGCCGTCGCCGTGATGGCCGCGCTCAGCCGGGGCCTGCACCTGGACGGGCTGGCCGACGTCGCCGACGGGCTCGGCAGCGGGCGGCCCGCCGAGGAGGCGCTGGCGGTGATGAAGCGCTCCGACATCGGGCCGTTCGGCGTGGTGACCCTGCTGTTCACGCTGCTCGCGCAGGTCGCCGCGCTGACCGAGCTGGCCGGGCACGGCCACGGGCACGCGGTGATGGGCGCCCTGCTCGCCGGGCTCGTGTCGCGCACCGCGCTGACATGGGCCTGCCGGGAGGGGGTGCCCGCCGCCAGGCCGGAGGGGCTGGGCGCGGCGGGGCACAGGGGGGGCGCCGGCCCCGCACCCCTCTCTTCATCTCCACCGTCCGCTCCCTGGCAGCCACCACCCTCAG
>NZ_LN929767.1:21758-35330 GCF_001493375.1 Streptomyces specialis | reverse complement strand
CCGCCCGGCCCCCACCACCCGCCCCCGACCCCCCCGGTCGCTGCCTCGGGCGGCCCCCCGCCCCCCCCCCCCGCCGCCGCCCCCCCCCCCCCCCCCCCGCCCCCCCCGCCCCCCCCCGCCCCCCCCCCCCCCCGGCCCCCCCGCCCCCCCCCCCCCCCCCCCCCCCCCCCCCCGCCGCACAGCGCCACCACCAGCCAGCCCACCAGTTCAGGCCCGTGCACCGTCACCTCCCGGTCCGTCCCGCGGGGAGGATGCCCGCCCGCGCCGGGCGGCACGGGAGGCGCACGAGGGCGCGTGGGAGCGCGGCGGGCGCCGTTACGATGCCCGGGTGACGACGACCGCGCACCCGACGTTCCGCATGGCCACCGAGGCCGACGTCCCGGCGCTGGTGGCGCTGGTGGAGTCGGCGTACCGCGGCGAGGCCAGCCGCGCCGGGTGGACCACCGAGGCGGACCTGCTGGGGGGCCGCCGCACCGACGCCGAGGACGTCCGCGCCCTCGTCGCGGACCCCGGCGGCAGGCTGCTGGCCGCCGAGCACGGCGGCGCGCTGGTCGCCTGCTGCCACGTGGCCCGCCACGACGGGACGCGGGCGGGGGAGGCCGCCGCCTGGTTCGGGATGTTCGCCGTCCGCCCGGTCCTCCAGGGCCGGGGGCTGGGACGGCGGGGGCTGGCCGAGGCCGAGCGCCTGGCCCGCGCCACCTGGGACGCCCGCGAGATGCGGATGCGGGTGATCTCCGCGCGGACCGAGCTGATCGGCTGGTACGAGCGCCGCGGCTACGTCCGCACCGGCGCCACCAGCCCGTTCCCGTACGGCGACGAGCGCTTCGGCGTCCCGCGGCGGCCGGACCTGGAGTTCGCGCTGCTGGTCAAGCCCCTGACCTGACCCCGGCCCCGGCGGCGCGCACGATCCCGGGCTCGTCGGTCACCACGCCGTCCAGCCCCAACGCGCGGGCGCGGGCCAGGTCGGCGGCCGTGTTCACCGTCCAGGCGATCACCCGCACCCCCGCCGCGCGACAGCGCCCCACGACGTCCGGGTCCACGTACCCCAGCTCGCAGGAGACCATCCCGGCGCCCAGCGCCACCGCCCGCTCCGGCGCGGTGGCCGTGGAACGGCCGGTGACCAGCGCGATCGGCTGGTCCGGCAGCAGCGCGCGGACCTCCCGCAGCGCCTCGTCGTGGAAGGAGATGGCCGTCACCCGGTCCCGCGCCCGGCCCCGCCGGACCGCCAGGGCCAGGCTCCGCGCGGCGGCCGGGTCCTTGATCTCCGCCTGCACGGGCACCCGCACCGCGTCCAGCACCTCGGCGAACAGCGGGATCCGCTCGCCCAGGCCCGCGTCGAGGCCGCGCAGCTCGGCCAGCGTCAGGTCCGCGACCCGGCCGGAGCCGTCGGTGGTGCGATCCACCTCGGCGTCGTGGATCACCACCAGCTCACCGTCCTTGCTCAGGTGCACATCGCACTCGACGGCGTCCACGCCCGCGCGGCCGGCCCGGCGGAAGGACCGCAGGGTGTTCTCCGGCTCCGCGCCCATCAGTCCGCAGTGTCCCACGATCAGCAGCGGCATGCGCGTCACGCTAGCCGCGCCCGGTGGACGCGCGCTGAACGCCCCGTTTCCGGAGTTGATCGCGCGAACGCCGGAGGATACGGTGACAGCACAGGAATTTCTACGGTGAAGGAGCGGTCTTGACGGAAAACATCGTGTCTACCGCCCTGTGGGGCACCGAATCTCCCGTCGATCGGGTGGTCGACCATCCGGCCTGGACGGTGCTCAAGGACGCCGTCGAGGCCATCCGTCCCGCCCAATCCCCGGACGGCTCCATCGACTTCACCGCCGACCCGGCCCCCGGCCGCGACCAAATCGCCCGGGAGCTGGACCGCGTGGTCGCGGCCGTGCGCGCGCTGGCCCCCCTCCTCCCGCACGACGCCGCCTACCACGAGGCCCTCGTCGCCGACCTGCGCCGCTGGGCCGACGGCGGCTTCGGCGTCCCCGACTTCCTCGACTCGCTCCTCGCCTTCCAGCCCGCCGCCGAGCGCGCCGACGGCCGCCAGCACCTCGTCGTCTTCCCCATGTACACGCAGAACGGCAACCCCGACCGGAACCTGGAGGCCGTCGTCCTCCGCGTCGTGTGGCCCGACTGGCTGGCCGAGCTGGAGCGCACCCGCTACGACAACCCGATGTTCCTCGGCATCACGTTCGAGGACTTCACCGCCGGGTACGACACGAACTCCGCCGTCCTCTTCCCCGAGACCGTCGCCGTCCGCCGGGCGCCCGAGCGTTTCACCTGGGGCGGCATCTTCTGCGACCGCGAGGCCGCCCGCTTCCGCCGCGTCGTCGACGCGGCCCGCGAGGCCACCAGCCTGCGCCTGCCCGGCGACGCCGAGGCCCTCCTCGCCGACCAGGAGCGCTGCCAGGAGACCTTCGTGCTGTGGGACATGATCCACGACCGCACCCACAGCCGCGGCGACCTGCCGTTCGATCCGTTCATGATCAAGCAGCGCCAGCCGTTCTGGATGTACGGCCTGGAGGAACTGCGCTGCGACCTCACCGCCTTCCACGAGGCCGTCCGCCTGGAGGCCGACGGCCGGCCCCAGGGCCGCGACGTGCAGTACGCGGTGCTGCTGGACCGGCTGTTCCGCTTCCCCGTCACCGGCGAACGCGTCCGCAACTACGACGGGCTGGGCGGCCAGCTCCTGTTCGCCTACCTCCACCGGCACGACGCCCTGCGCTGGACCGACAACCGGCTCGCCATCGACTGGGACCTCGCCCGCGCCACCACCGTGCGGCTGCGCGAGGAGATCGAGACCCTCTACCGCCGGGGCATCGACCGGCCCAAGCTCGTCCACTGGCTCAAGGGCTACGAGCTGGTCTCCGCCTATCTCGCCCCGCACCCCGGCTCCCGCTGGGCCAAGGGCCCCGACGCCCTCGACCTGACCCTGCCGCCCCGCAAGCTCGTCGACGACGTGCTCCCCGACGAGTTCCCCCTCAGCCTCTTCTACGAGGCCCTGGCCAGGAAGCTGCGCGGCGTCGTCGAGTCCACCCGCGGCATCACCGCGGCCGGCACCGTCACCAGGGCCGCGTGACCCCCCTCACCCCGCGCGGCATCATGGACGGTGACCAGCGAAGGCGATGGAGGCGATGACGATGACCACCAGCCCGTCCGTACCCGCGGCCGCCGACGGCCAGGGCCCGCTGGAAGGAGCCGTCGTCGCCGTGGCCGGCGCCGGCGGCCCGGCCGGCCACGCGACACTGCTGCGCCTGGCCCAGGCCGGCGCGACCGTGGTCGCCGCCGACGCGGACGCCCAGCGCCTGGCCGAGGGCGTCGACGCCGACCGCTTCGCCCACGGCGGCGCCACCGTCATCGGCGACCCCGTCGACCTCCTCGACCCCGGCGCCACCCGGGAGTGGGCCGCCAAGACCGAGAAGGACTTCGGCCGCGTCGACGGCCTGGTCCACCTCGTCGGCGGCTGGCGCGGCTCCGCGTCCTTCGCGGCGACCGACCTCGCCGACTGGGACCTCCTGCACAACCTGCTGATCCGCACCGTCCAGCACACCTCCCTCGCGTTCGAGGGCCCGCTCGTCCGCGCCGGCAACGGGCGGTACGTGCTGGTCAGCGCCGCCGGGGCGGCCCGCCCCACCGCGGGCAACGCCGCCTACGCCGCCGCCAAGGCCGCCGCCGAGGCGTGGACCCTCGCCCTCGCCGACGGCTTCCGCAAGTCCGGGCCCGACAGCCACCCGCCCGCCGCCGCGACCGTCCTGGTCGTCAAGGCCCTGGTCACCGACGCGATGCGGCGCGAACGCCCGGACGCCGCGTTCCCCGGCTTCACCGACGTCCACGACCTCGCCGAGGAGATCCGCCGGCTCTGGGACCGGCCCACCGCCGAGGTGAACGGGACCCGCCTGTGGCTCACCCCCCAGCCGTGACGACCGACGCCCGCCGCCGCCACGACCCCGGCGCCCGCGGCTTCGCCAGCGACAACTACGCCGGGGCCCACCCCGAGATCCTCGCCGCCCTCGCCCTCGCCAACGGCGGCCACCAGACCTCCTACGGCGACGACGACTACACCGCGCACCTCCAGCACGTCTTCCGCGCCCACTTCGGCCCCGCCGCCGAGGTCCACCCCGTCTTCAACGGCACCGGCGCCAACGTCGTCTCCCTCCAGGCCCTCACCGACCGGTGGGGCGCGGTCGTCACCACGACCACCGCCCACATCCACACCGACGAGGGCGGCGCCCCCGAACGCGTCGGCGGCCTGAAACTGCTCACCGTCCCCGCCCCGCACGGCAAGCTCACCCCCGGACTCGTCGCCCGCGAGGCGTTCGGCTGGGACGACGAGCACCGCGCCACGCCCCAGGTCGTCTCCCTCACCCAGAGCACCGAGCTGGGCACCCTCTACACCCCCGACGAGATCCGGGCGATCAGCGACTTCGCCCACGAGCGCGGCATGACCGTCCACCTCGACGGCGCCCGCATCGCCAACGCCGCGGCCGCGCTCGACCTGCCGCTGCGCGCCTTCACCACCGACGCGGGCGTGGACGTCGTCTCCTTCGGCGGCACCAAGAACGGCCTGCTCTTCGGCGAGGCCGTCGTGGTCCTCACGCCCGGAGCGGTCCGCGCCATGCGCCACATCCGCAAGCTGTCCATGCAGCTCGCCAGCAAGATGCGCTTCGTCTCGGTGCAGTTCGAGGCGCTCCTCGCGGGCGACCTGTGGCTGCGCGGGGCGCGGCACGCCAACGCCATGGCCCGGCGCCTGGCCGACGGCGCGCGCGAGGTGCCGGGCGTCACCGTCCTGCACCCCGTGCAGGCCAACGCCGTCTTCGCCCGCCTCCCGCGCGACGCCGCCGAGCGGCTGCGCAAGCGCTTCCGCTTCTACTTCTGGGACGAAGCCGCCGGCGACGTCCGCTGGATGTGCTCCTTCGACACCACCGAGGACGACGTCGACGGCTTCCTCGCCGCGCTCCGCGAGGAGATGACCCGCTGACCCGCGGGGCGCGGCGAGACGGTCACGATCCGGACTTCGCGGGCGGCAGCGGTGCCGTGCCGCCCAGGTGGGCCGGCAGCCACCACGCGTCGTCCGGGCCCTTCGGCTTGTCCGGATAGGCGCCCTGCGCCGCCTCCAGCAGCTCCTGCACCCGCGCGCGCACCCGCCGCGTCAGGGCCAGCGCCGGCTGGGACGGCTCGGCCGCGATCGGCTCGCCCACCCGGATCGTGATCGGGACGTGGTTGCGCCCCAGATCCCGCTTGCGGCCCTTGGTCCACAACCGCTGCGTGCCCCACAGCGCGACCGGCAGCACCGGCACCCCGGCCTGCTGCGCCATCCGGACCGCGCCCGTCTTGAACTTGCCGAGCGTGAACGACTCCGAGATCGTCGCCTCGGGGAAGACGCCCACGATCTCCCCGGACCGCAGCGCCCGCACCGCGGGCTCGAACGCCTCCAGACCGGCCGTCCGGTCCACCGGGATGTGCTTCATCCCGCGCATCAGCGGCCCGGACACCCGGTGCCGGAAGACGGAGTCCTTCGCCATGAACCGCACCAGCCGCTTCGCGGGCCGGCACGCCATCCCGGCGAAGACGAAGTCGAGGTAGCCGATGTGATTGCTGACCAGCACGGCGCCGCCCGCCCGCGGCACGTGTTCACTGCCGGCGATGTCGAAGCGCAGGTCCAGCGCCTTGAACATCGTCCGGGCGACGCCGATGACCGGCGGGTAAACAAGCTCTGCCATGCGAGGGCCCCTCATTCCGCGGCGGCGAACCTACGCCTCCGTAACTTCCGGTGCCGCCCGATCGTGCCCGAAAGCCGCCGCGAGCGCTAGTTGGAAGCGCGCCGGAGCGGCGGACACGCCCCGCGCCCCTTTTCCGCGATTCCCGCTCCCGCGGACACCTTTCGGACACCCGTGCGCGGGTCTGCCGCCGCTCCCGGAGGGAAGGCCGGGGAAGGAGGAGGGAATGAACGCGGGAGGCTCCGTGCTGTCGCCTGGCGGGACCCGCCCGCGTGCTCCGGGCGGGCGGCACGACGGGCGGGGACGACGGACAGGACCACGAAGGCGGAGGAGAGGCCCGGGATGGGTGACGGAGCGGAGAGCGGGACGGGGAACGGGGACGCGCGGCGGCTGGACGCGGAGGCGATCGGCGCCGGGCGGCTGGGCCGGCGGGCCACCCTGGTCCAGTTCTCCACCGCCTTCTGCCGGCCCTGCCACGCGACCCGCCGCGTCCTGGCGGAGGTGGCGGACATGGTGGAGGGCGTGGCCCATGTCGAGATCGACGCCGAGTCCCGTCTGGACCTGGTGCGCGAGCTCGGAATCGTCCGCACCCCGACCGTGCTGGTCCTCGACGCGGACGGTACGGTCGTGCGCAGGGCATCGGGTCAGCCCCGCAGGGCGGATGTGATCGCCGCCCTGGGCGCCGCCGTCGGCGATCGAACGTCAGGACGATGATCGTCTTCGCGTCCGGACCAAGATCGTCCGGACTGCGCGCACGTAGGCAACGTCACAGTGGGACAGGCTTGCCTGCGGGGGCTACCCTGGATGTACTGGCAAGTAACTATCCGGGTGATCTTCCGAGTACCCAGTGTGCGGACCGATAGCAGTAGGAGAGCCGGCGTGAGCTTGAGGATCGTTGTCTGTGTGAAGTACGTGCCCGATGCCACGGGCGACCGGCACTTCGCGGAGGACCTGACCACGGACCGGGAGGCCGTGGACGGGCTGCTGTCGGAGCTGGACGAGTACGCCGTGGAGCAGGCGCTCCGGATCGCCGAGGAGGCGGACGACGCCGAGGTCACCGTGGTGACCGTCGGCCCGGAGGACGCTACCGACGCGCTGCGCAAGGCCCTGTCGATGGGCGCGGACAAGGGTGTGCACGTCGAGGACGACGACCTGCACGGCACCGACGTCTTCGGCACCTCCCTGGTGCTGGCCAAGGCCATCGAGAAGACCGGTTACGACCTGGTCGTCTGCGGCATGGCCTCCACCGACGGCGGCATGGGCGTGCTGCCGGCGATCCTCGCCGAGCGGCTGGGCGTGCCGCAGGTGACGCTGCTCACCGAGCTGTCGGTCGCCGACGGCAAGGTCTCCGGCCGCCGCGACGGCGACGCCGCCTCCGAGCAGGTCGAGGCCGCGCTGCCCGCCGTCATCTCGGTCACCGACCGTTCCGGCGAGGCCCGTTACCCCTCCTTCAAGGGGATCATGGCCGCCAAGAAGAAGCCGGTGGAGACGCTGGACCTGGAGGACCTCGACCTGGAGGCGGAGCAGGTCGGCCTGGAGGGCGCGTACACCAAGGTGCTCTCGGCCACCGAGCGCCCGGCGCGCACGGCCGGCGAGATCGTCACCGACGAGGGCGAGGGCGCCAAGCTGCTGGCCGCCTTCCTCGCGGAGCGCAAGTTCATCTGACCGCCCGCCCGGCGCGGTCCCTCACGTCCTCACCGTCTGTCCGTCTCGCTGGAGAGCACGATTCCCATGGCTGAAGTTCTTGTTTATGTCGACCACGTGGACGGCGCCGTCCGCAAGCCCACGCTGGAGCTGCTGACCCTGGCCCGCCGCATCGGCGACCCGGTCGCGGTCTACCTCGGCGCGAACGCCGAGAGCGCCGCCCCGGCGCTGGCCGAGCACGGCGCGGTCAAGGTGCTGGCCGCCGACGCCCCCGAGTTCGGCGACTACCTGGTCGTCCCGAAGGTGGACGCCCTCCAGGCCGCCGCCGAGGCGGTCTCCCCGGCCGCCGTCCTGATCCCGTCCTCCGCCGAGGGCAAGGAGATCGCCGCCCGCCTCGCGCTGCGGCTCGGCTCCGGCCTGATCACCGACGCCGTCGACCTGAACGCCGGCGACGAGGGCCCGGTGGCCACCCAGTCGGTGTTCGCCGCCGCCTTCACCACCACCTCCACGGTCACCACCGGCACCCCGGTCATCACCGTCAAGCCCAACTCCACCGCCCCGGAGGCCGCCCCGGCCGCCGGCACGGTCGAGCAGCTCTCGGTGACCTTCGGCGAGCTGGCCACCGGCACCAAGGTCGTCTCCCGCAGCCCGCGCGAGTCCACCGGCCGCCCCGAGCTGACCGAGGCCGCCATCGTCGTCTCCGGCGGCCGTGGCGTGAACGGCGCGGAGAACTTCGCGATCATCGAGGCCCTCGCCGACTCGCTCGGCGCGGCCGTCGGCGCCTCGCGCGCCGCCGTGGACGCCGGCTGGTACCCGCACAGCAACCAGGTCGGCCAGACCGGCAAGACCGTCTCGCCGCAGCTCTACGTCGCGGCGGGCATCTCCGGCGCCATCCAGCACCGGGCCGGCATGCAGACCTCGAAGACCATCGTGGCCATCAACAAGGACGAAGAGGCCCCGATCTTCGAGCTGGTCGACTACGGCGTCGTCGGCGACCTGTTCGAGGTCGTCCCCGCCCTCACCGACGAGGTCAAGGCCCGCAAGGGCTGACCCGTCCAGGGCCGCCGCTCACCGCGCACCGGCCGCGCCGTCCCCCCGGACGGCGCGGCCGGTGCCGTGTTGTGCCCGGCCGGGACGCCGGATACCTTCGACGGCGGACAGTCTTCAACGATCTGTTGAAGCCGAGTGGGGCGGAGGACACCGCATGACGCGGGGCGAACGGGTCACCGGAGAACGGATCACCACCACCCTGGCGGCGGCCGTGACCGCCGGCGTCGGCGCCTCGCTCGCCGCCGTGGACGCCGACCTCGCCCGCCGCTACCCCGGCGGCCCCCACACCCGCCAGCCCGTCCACACCGTCTACGTGCCCGCCGACCACCTCACCGCGGGCACCGTGCGCTCCTGGGGCACCGAGGCCCTGGCCCTGCTGCGCCGGCACGCCCCCGACGCCGCCTCGTTCGCCGCCGTCCTCGGTCTGCCCGCCTCCCTCGCCGGACCCGTGCACGCCCGCGTCCTGGCCAAGCTGGAACGCGAGCCCGTCGAGGACCTCCGCGTCGACTTCGAGGACGGCTACGGCCCACGCCCCGACGACGAGGAGGACGCCGCCGCCGTCCGCGCGGCCCGGCTGGTCGCCCGCGCCCACGCCGAGGGCACGGCCCCGCCGTTCACCGGCCTGCGCGTCAAGTGCCTGGAGGCCGCCGTCCGCGACCGCGGCATCCGCACCCTCGACATCTTCCTCACCACCCTGCTCGCGGCCGGACCGCTGCCCGCCGGGCTGCGGATCACCCTCCCCAAGGTCGGCTACGCCGAGCAGGTCGCCGCCATGGCCCGGCTCTGCGGGGAGTTCGAGCAGGCCGCAGGACTGGCCCCGGGGCGGCTCGGCTTCGAGATCCAGATCGAGACCACCCAGGCCGTCCTGGGCGCCGACGGCCGGGCCACCGTCGCCCGCATGATCGACGCCGCCGGCGGCCGGGTCACCGGCCTGCACTACGGCACGTTCGACTACAGCGCCGCCTGCCAGGTCGCCGCCGCCCACCAGGCCCCGGACCACCCGGTCGCCGACCACGCCAAGGCCGTCATGCAGGTCGCGGCGGCCGGCACCGGCGTGCAGCTCTCCGACGGCTCCACCAACGTCCTGCCCACCGGCCCCACCGCCCGCGTGCACGACGCCTGGCGCCTCCACCACGGCCTGGTGCGCCGCTCCCTGGCCCGCGCCTACTACCAGGGCTGGGACATGCACCCCGGCCACCTCCCGACCCGCTACGCGGCCGTCTACGCCTTCTACCGCGAGGGCCTGGACGACGCGGTGACCCGCCTCGCCGCCTACACCGGCGGCGCCGGCGACGCCGGTGCGGGCGTGCTGGACGAACCCGCCACGGCCCGCGCGCTCAGCGGCTTCCTGCTGCGCGGCATCGACTGCGGCGCCCTGGACGCCGACGAGGTGACCGCGCCGACCGGGCTGACCCGCCCCCGCCTCGACGCCCTCGCCGGCCGCCCGGCCACCGCCTGAACCCCCTCCCGGACCCGGCACGTTTTTGCCCGGGGGTGCAGCGGGCAACTCACTCACGGGCGAAGAAGGAGGGGGAATCCGTGATCATCTGGCTGAACGGGGCGCCCGGCGCGGGCACCAGCACCGCCGCCCGCGAGCTGCTCCACCTGCTGCCCGGCAGCACGCTCTTCGATCCTGAGCTGGTCGGCGCCGGGCTGCGCGCCCTGCTCCCCGCCGACCGGCTCGCCGGCGTGGCGGACGTCCGGGAGCTGCCGTCCTGGCGCCGCCTGGTCGTGGACACCGCCGCCGCGCTGCTGTCCGAGGTCCCGGGCCCGCTGGTCACCCCGATGACCCTGGTCGACCAGGAGCACCGCGACGAGATCTTCGGCGGCCTGGCGGCCCGCCGCATCCCCGTCCAGCACTTCCTGCTCCACCCTGGTGAAACGTTCCTTCGCTCCCGTGTCGAGCGCCGCGCCGCCGTGGAGGGCGACGCCGTGCGCCGCCGCTGTCTCGGCGGGCTGCCCCGTTACCGCGCGGCGCTGCCGTGGCTGACCGCCGACGCCCACGTCCTGGACACCTCGCGCCTGACGCCCCGGCGGACCGCCGAGCTGCTCGCCGACCGTGTCCGGCGCGGCGACGGCGCCTGCCGGATCGTGCAGGACGCGCCGCCCGCCGCCCAGACGCTCGCCGCCGGGGTGCTGTTCTTCGACGAACGGGACCGCGTGCTGCTCGTCGACCCCACCTACAAGCCGGGCTGGGAGTTCCCCGGTGGTGTCGTCGAACCGGGCGAGGCGCCCGCCCGCGCCGCCGTCCGCGAGGTCGCCGAGGAGCTCGGCCTGCGCCTGGAGCACGACCCGGCCCTGCTCGTCGTCGACTGGGAACCGCCCCGCCCGCCGCGCTTCGGCGGCCTGCGGCTCCTCTTCGACGGCGGGCGCCTGGCCGACGACCGGCTGCGGGACATCCTGCTGCCCGTCACCGAACTGCGCGGCTGGTGCTTCGCCGCCGAGGACGGGGCCGAACACCTGCTGTCGCCCGGCCGGTTCGCCCGCCTGCGCTGGGCCCTGCGGGCCCGCGCCCAGGGCAGGGCGCTGCCCCTGGAGGCCGGGGTCCCCGTCGGCGCCTGACAGCGGACGCCGAATCGCGCGGTCCGAGACCCCGGCTTAGCGTGTCCAGTGATGGCCCCGGCAGGGGGAGGCTCTCCCCGAAGCGGTGACCGCGATGCGCTTGCCCGAGTACATACCGGATTACGACCCCTACGACGAAGCCGATGGCACCCCGGGGTGGGGCACCCGGGCCGCCTGCGCCGCGCTCGCGGGCCTCGTCATCCTCGGCGTCACCGTGATGTTCGCGGGCGGCGACGGCGGCGCCCCGGCCCCGCCGCAGCCCGACACCGCCCGCCAGGAACCGGCCGCGACCGCCGGGACGTACCCCGGCACGGGCGTCCAGCCGCTGCCGCCCGCCGTGCCGACCTGGGTCTCCGTCCCGTCCATCGGTGTCGAGGCCCCGCTGACCAACGTCGGCCTCGACGCCGAGGGCTGGGTGCAGGCGCCGCCGCAGGAGATCGCGAACCTCGCGGGCTGGTACGACGGCGCCACCCCGCCCGGCGCGCTCGGCACGTCGGTGATCGTCGGCCACGTGGACAACGCCACCGGCCCCGCCGTCTTCTACGGCCTGGGCGCGGTGCGGCTGGGCGACTCCGTCGAGGTGATCCGCGAGGACGGGATCGCCGTCCGGTTCGAGATCTACGACGTCGCCGTCTACGACAAGGACGAGGTCCCCGAGACCGTCTACCGCGACACCGGCAGCGCCGAGCTGCGGCTCATCACCTGCGGCGGCACCTTCGAGGAGGGCTCCGGATACACGGCCAACGTGGTGGTCTTCGCCCGCATGACGGGCACCGCCTGACACACGGGCACCGCCCACCCGTTAACCCATTTGTCCCGTCGGGCGGGTTATGCGGCTTCCGTTCTGGTTGAGTCGCTGTGCGGGGTGACGCGCGACTGCGACTCAAGGAGCCTTCTCATGAGCACACTGCGTACCGCACTGGCCGGCACCGGCCTGGGTGCGATAGTCCTGGCGGCCGGCGCGCCGGCGGCGACGGCCGCGGGCGGCCGGGAACCCGACCGGCCACCGGCCCAGGCGACCAATCCCTCCTTCGGCTTCAGCGTCTCCCCGGCCTCGGTCCGGCCGGGCGGCGCGGTGGACCTCACCGTCACCAACTGCACCGGCGCCGAGGCGACCGCCGAGTCGGGCGTCTTCGACCGGATCACCCTCGGCATGGCGGGCGCGCTCCAGAGCGCCAGGACCACCGTGGACGCGGACGCCCGCGTCGGCGCCCGGTTCGACGTGACGTTCACCTGCGGCTCCGAGACGGGCACCGCGGCCCTCATCATCGCCTCCGCCACTCCCACGCCGACCCCGCCGGGCCCCGCCACGGCGACCGCGCAGCCCACGGCCAGTTCGACGGCCACGGCCACCGCGACGGCCACGGCCTCCGCCACCCTGCTTCCCACCCGCGGCGCCCAGGCCGGCGTCGGCGGGACCCAGCCGGAGGGTGACACCGTGCTCCTGGCGGGCGGCGGGCCCCCCGCCGTCGCCGCCGCCCCCGGCCTGATCCCCGCCCGCCGCCGCGCGGGCCGCCACCGCTGCCCCGCCCCGGCGGCACCCCGGCCGACCGCGGCCCGGGGCGCCGCCGCGCGTCAGCGGCCCGGGGCCGGCGCGTGCCCAGGCCGGGCCGCCGCGTAACGCGCCAGGAACAACGCCTCGGCGACCGACATCCGCTCCAGCTCGTCCGGCGACACGCTCTCGTCCACGGCGTGGATGCGGGCGGCGGGCTCGCTCAGCCCGATCAGCAGGATCTCCGCGTCCGGATACAGACCGGCGAGCGTGTTCGCCAGCGGGATCGAGCCGCCCTGGCCCACCACCGCCATCTGTGTGCCGTCGTACGCCTCGCGCATCGCCCACGCCATCGACGTGTACGCGGGGCTGGCGGTGTCGGCGCGGAACGGCTGGCCCTCGCCCACCACCTCCGCGGTGACCCGCGCCCCCCACGGTGCCCGCGACCGCAGGTGGTCCGCGAGCAGCCGGCCCGCCGCGCCCGCCTCGACGCCCGGCGGCACCCGCAGGCTCACCAGGGCCCGCGCGCGGGCCTGCACCGACGGGGTGGCCCCGACGACGGGCGGGCAGTCGATGCCGAGCACGGTCACGGACGGGCGCGCCCAGACGCGGTCCGCGACCGTGCCCGAGCCGACCAGCCGCACCCCGTCGAGCACCCCGGCGTCCTCGCGGAACACCTCCTCCGGGTACGCGGCGCCCTCCCACACGCCGTCCGAGGCCAGCCCGTCGACCGTCGTGGAGCCGTCCTCGGCGTGCAGCGAGCCCAGCACGCGCACCAGCGCCGTGAGCGCGTCGGGCGCGGCGCCGCCGAACGCCCCGGAGTGCAGGTTGCCCCGCAGGGTCTCCACCTCGACCCGGACCAGGGCCATGCCCCGCAGCATCGCCGTCACCGTCGGCTGCCCGGCGCGGGCGTTGCCGGTGTCGCCGATGACCACCGCGTCGGCGGCCAGCAGACCGGGGTGCGCCTCGGCGTACCGCTCCAGCCCGCCCGTGCCCTGCTCCTCGGACCCCTCGACGATCACCTTCACACCCACCGGCACGCCCCCCCCCCGATTTCCTATCCCCACTCGCCGCCCCCCCAGCCCCGGCTAGCGCGCACCCTTCTGC
>NZ_LN929767.1:0-20312 GCF_001493375.1 Streptomyces specialis | reverse complement strand
CGCGCGCAGCGCCAGCAGGTGCATCACCCCCCCGCCCTTGCAGTCGGCCGCGCCCCGCCCGTACCAGCGGCCGTGACGCTCGGTCAGCTCGAACGGCGGGGACGTCCACGCCGCCTCGTCCAGCGGCGGCTGCACGTCGTAGTGCGCGTACAGCAGGACGGTGGGCGCGCCCTCGGGGCCGGGCAGGTGCCCGTAGACGGAGGCGGTCCCGTCGGGGGTGTCCAGCAGCGCGACATCCGTGAACCCCTCGGCGCGCAGCGCCCCCGCGATCCACTCGGCCGCCGCCCGGCACTCCGCGGGCGGGTACTGCTCCGGGTCCGCGACCGAACGGAACGCCACCAGCTCGGCCAGCTCCGCCCGGGCGCGCGGCATGAGCGACGCGACGGCGGCGGAGACGGCGGCGTGCCCGGGGCTGTGGTCCATGACAACACTCCTCGCGTGCGCGCCCGCGCGTGGATCCGGAAGCGGGTGCGAAAGCCGGACGCGGGTACGGAAGGTGGCGGTGTGACGAGCATCGTATCGCCGGGCCGTCAGGCCGATGCGCCGTAGGATGCCGGGCGGTGGCCGAAAACCGAGGGACGCGACGGGGAGCGACGACACATCGTGAGCAGCGAGAACGGAGCCGGGTCGAGGATGGTGTGGGACGTCGTCGTGGTGGGGGCCGGGCCCGGCGGGGCCTCCGCCGCGCGGGCCGCCGCCGAGGCCGGCCGGCGGGTGCTGCTGGTGGAGAAGGCGGAGCTGCCGCGGTACAAGACGTGCGGCGGCGGCATCATCGGCCCCTCGCGCGACGCGCTGCCTCCCGGTTTCGAACTGCCCCTGAAGGACCGCGTGCACGCCGTGACGTTCACCCTCAACGGCAAGCTGGCCCGCACCCGGCGCTCGAAGCGGATGCTGTTCGGGCTGGTCAACCGCCCCGAGTTCGACCAGCGTCTGGTGGAGGCCGCGGTGAAGGCCGGTGCCGAGCTGCGCACCGGCACCACCGTCGCGCGCGTCGAGCAGCACGGCCCGGCCGTTCCCGACCGGCGCACGGTGGCGGTGGTGCTGGCCGGCGGCGAGACGCTGCTGGCGCGCGCCGTGGTCGGCGCCGACGGCAGCGCCAGCCGGATCGGGGCCCACGTCGGGGTCCGGCTGGGGCAGGTGGACCTCGGTCTCGAGGCGGAGATCCCGATACCCCCGGAGGTCGCCGCCGACTGGAAGGGGCGGGTGCTGATCGACTGGGGTCCGCTGCCCGGCTCGTACGGCTGGGTCTTCCCCAAGGGCGACACGCTCACCGTCGGCGTGATCTCCGCGCGCGGCGACGGCGCCGCCACCAAGCGGTACCTGGAGGACTTCGTCGCGCGCCTGGGCCTGGCCGGATTCGAACCCACCGTCTCGTCGGGGCACCTGACGCGCTGTCGCACCGACGACTCGCCGCTGTCCCGGGGCCGGGTCCTGGTCTGCGGCGACGCGGCCGGGCTGCTGGAGCCGTGGACCCGCGAGGGCATCTCGTTCGCGTTGCGCTCCGGGCGGCTCGCCGGGCAGTGGGCCGTGCGCGTCGCCGAGGCGACCGACGCGGTGGACGCCCGGCGCCAGGCCCTGAACTACACCTTCGCCGTCAAGTCGGGCCTGGGCGTGGAGATGGGCGTCGGGCGCCGCCTGCTGGCCGCGTTCGCCCAGCGGCCCGGGCTGCTGCACGCCGCGCTGGTCGGCATGCGGCCCGTCTGGGTCGTCTTCGCGCGCGTCACCCGGGGCTCGACCACCCTCGCGGGGATCGTGCGCACCCATCCGGTGGCCCGCCGTACCCTCGCCGCCCTGGACCGCACCCTGGTCCGGGACGGCGAGGGCACGGCGCCGGACCCCGGCGGCCGGCCGGCGTCCTGACCCGGCGGCCTACTCCACGGGGAGTACGCCGGGTCGCCGCCGCCGGGGGACGCCGGGGCCGCCCGGCGGCGGCTAGCGTGGCCCGCATGGCCGCACGCGACCCGGGACCGGGCGCCGCCCCGGCGGTGCCGCGCCGCGGACGGTGGCCCGCGCTCCGGCCGCCGTCCGGCCGCCTCCCGTGGCGGTCCACCGGCGCGGTGCTGCTGGTCCAGCTCGCCGGTTCCCAGTTCGCCGACCACGCCCGGACCGGCCGGCTCCCCGTCGACGCCCTCGCCCGCGTCCTGCTGGTCCTCGGCCCCGCCCTGCTGTTGTTCCGGCACCGCCACCCCGGGCCGGTCGCCCTCGGCCCCTCGGCCGTCGTCCTGCTGTACCTCGGCGCCGGCTACCCGTACGGCCCGGTCTTCCTCAGCGCCGCCGTCGGCGCCTTCAGCGCCGTCGCCTCCGGCCACCGGCGGGCCGGGTGGGCGAGCCTGGGCGTGCTGTGGGCCGGGTTGCTCGTCGTCGGACACGGGCTCCACGCCGTGCTGCCGCCGGACGGCGACGGCCCGGCCGGCTGGGGCGCCGACGCCGCCCTGGCCGCCTGGGCGACCACCGTGCCGGCCGTCGCCGAACTGGCCCGCGCCCGGCGCGAGCAGCGGGCGCGGGAACGCGCCGAACGGGAGGAGGCCGAGCGGCACCGGGCCGACGAGGAACGGCTGCGGATCGCCCGCGAACTGCACGACGTGCTCGCCCACAGCATCTCCGTCATCAACGTGCAGGCCGGCGTCGGGCTGGCGCTGCTGGACTCCGACCCCGAGCAGGCGCGCTCCGCCCTCACCACCATCAAGGCCGCCAGCAAGGAGGCGCTCGGCGAGGTCCGCCAGGTCCTCGACACGCTGCGCACGCCCGGTGCCGCCCCCCGGGCCCCGGCGCCCGGCCTGGGCCGGCTGCCGGAGCTGGCCGAGCAGGCCGCCGACGCCGGGCTGCGGGTGACCGTCGCCACCGAGGGCCCCCCGGTCCCGCTGCCGCCCGGCGCCGACCTCGCCGCGTTCCGCATCGTGCAGGAGGCCCTGACCAACACCGTCCGCCACTCCGCGTCCCGGGCGGCGCGCGTGCGGCTGCGCTACGCGCCCGGCGGCCTGGAGCTGCGCGTCGACGACGACGGCCCGGCCACCGCGGCGGACGGTCACGGCGGGGGCAACGGGCTGGTCGGCATGCGGGAGCGCGCCGCGGCGTTCGGCGGCACCGTCGCGGCGGGGCCCCGCGCCGACGGCGGTTTCCGCGTCGTCGCCGAGCTGCCCCTCACCGCGCCGCCGCGCCGCGTCGCGCACGACACCACCGGGAACATCGAGAACGGGGACACCGCGTGATCCAGGTCCTGCTCGCCGACGACCAGGCCCTGGTCAGGGCCGGTTTCCGGGCCCTGCTGGACGCTCAGCCGGACATCGCCGTGGCGGGGGAGGCCGCGGACGGCGAGGAGGCGCTGGCGCTGGTGGACCGGCTCCGGCCCGATCTGGTGCTGATGGACATCCGGATGCCGCGCCTCGACGGCCCGGCCGCCACCCGCCGCATCACCGGCGACCCGGCGCTGGACGGCGTGAAGGTCGTCATGCTGACCACGTTCGAGCTCGACGAGTACGTCTTCGAGGCGATCCGCTCCGGCGCCTCCGGGTTCCTCGTCAAGGACACCGAGCCGGAGGAGCTGGTCCGCGCGGTCCGGGCCGTGGTCGCCGGTGACGCCCTGCTGTCGCCGGGCGTGACCCGTCGCCTCATCGCGGAGTTCGCCGCCCGTTCCAAGGAGCCGGCGGCGGCGGCCGGGCTGGCCGGGCTCACCGGCCGCGAGCGCGAGGTGATGGCCCTGGTCGGCATGGGCCTGTCCAACGAGGAGATCGCCCGGCGGCTGGTGGTCTCGCCGCTGACCGCCAAGACGCACGTCAGCCGCGCCATGGTCAAGCTCGGCGCCCGGGACCGGGCGCAACTGGTCGTCCTGGCCTACGAGTCGGGGCTGGTCCGGCCGGGCTGGCTGGGCTGACGCTTGCGCCGCACGTAGAGCTGCTTGCGCACCCGCGCCACCACGGTGCCGTCGGCGGCGACCACCGCGCAGTCGAACCACGGCAGGGCCTTCTCGCCGCCCGCGGTCGCCGCGCGGATCTCCTCCAGCCGGTCCTCGGTCAGCGTGAACTCGGCGAACACGTCGCCGCGGCCGGGGGAGACGTACTCGATCTCGGCCGCCTTGTCCCACACCAGATAGCCGCCGCCGAGCCGGTGCAGCCCCAGCAGCGCCCAGAACGGGTCGCACACCGCGTACAGCGACCCGCCGAACTGGGTCCCGAAGTAGTTCCGGTTCAGCCGCCCGAGCCGCAGCCGCACCCGGGCCGTGCTCCAGTCGTCGGCGATGTCCACGACCCGGATGCCGGCGAAGCGGAACGGCGGCCACCAGCGCATGAGGCGGGCCAGGGTGCCGGGAGTGACGGATCGAGCCATGCGGCCGAACGTACCACGGCCGGTTACTCGCGGGTAACCTCCTCAGACGGCCGCGTTCTCCCGCCACAGCCCGGCCACGGCGGCGTCCCCGGCGACCGTCACCGTTCCCTCCCAGGGCAGCCGGTTCCACAGCGCCGGATACAGATCGGCCGCCGCGCCGCTGATCTCGCACTCCGCCGGGCCCGACGCCGGGCGGCTCACCCGCGGCGGGTCACCGGTGATCAGCACCGACCACGACGCGCCCGGCACGTCGCTCACCCGCACCGCCAGCGTGCGCGGGCGGTCCGAGCGCACCCGGCTCCGGGGCCGGGTGTGGAAACCGGCCAGCAGCTCGTCCACGCCGTCCACCGCCACCCCGGGCGCGAACGGCGACAGCGGCAGCCCGGCGGCGAGTTCCGCGTCGACCCGGTGGATCGCCGTCTCGTGCGTCTGCCGCCGCGCCCAGAAGTGGCGCGGCGTGGCCGAGCCCCGCAGGAACGCCCAGCACTCCAGATCCTCCGGCGCCCGCCGGAGCGCCCCGAGCAGCGCCCGGTGCCCCTCCCGGAACCACCCGGCCGGCTCGCCGTCCGGCACGGCCTCGTCGCCCAGCGGCGCCCGGCCGGTCAGCCGCTCGGTCACATGACGCGTCGCCCAGCGGTGCACGTGCCCCTGATGCGCGACCAGATCCCGCACCCGCCACCCGGGACAGGTCGGCACCGGAGCCTCCCACCCCGCCCGCTCCGCGGCGCGGAGCAGCAGCTCCCCTTCGCCCTCCAGCGCCTCCAGCAGCTCTTCGAACTCCATCCGCCGGATTGTGCCAGCCCAAGCCGCCGGCGTGATAGCTCAGGTCAACAAAGAATGTTTATGTTTTTATTCAAGCAGAAGACGGCATTCGAGGTTCCTGCCTGTCTCGTGGGCTCGGAGTTGAGTAAAAGAGACAGCCCCACCATCAGCAGCGGACGCGCGACGTCCCGCCGGGCCACGCCGACTCCTCCGTCCGCCGGCCCGCTACAGGGTGATCCCGCCCAGCAGATTCGCCAGGCTCGCCCCTCCGGCCTCGATGCTGGGGGCCGCCGCCGTGCCCGCCAGATAGAACCCGAACAGCGAGCACACCACCGCGTGCGACAGCTTCAGGCCGTCCTTGCGGAAGAACAGGAAGACGATGACACCGAGCAGGACGACGCCCGAGATGGACAGGATCATGGGTACTCCCGATGCGGATGCGGATGCGGACGGTGCCGAGCGGCATTCACCGTCAGCACTCTAATGTTCGCGCTGAGTGACGACGACCCGGCGGGCGCATATGGGGGAAAGGGCCCGCCGACCCTCCCCAACTGGCCCGAAGCGCGCGGCACAAGAAGCGGCGCGGTTCGGGAGCGGCCCGTGATCTCGATAGGCTGGCCTCCGGCCGAAGGCGAGGAGGAACAAGGACGATGGCAGAGAGCGCGCAGCCCCTGTCGGCGCGGGCCAGGCTCGCGGTGACGGCGGGCAAGGCGGCGGCGGCCGTATCACGGGCCGCCGGCCGCGGCAGCGGGTCGGGGATCGGGGGCCGGGGGGCCCTCAAGCCCGACCCGGACCTCCTCGCCCGCCTCGCCGGACACCTGGACGTCGTCCTCGTCTCCGCGACCAACGGCAAGACCACGACCACCCGGCTCATCGCCGAGGCCCTGCGCGCCGGCGGCGAGGTCGTCTCCAACGCCCTGGGCGCCAACATGCCCGCCGGCATCACCTCCGCCCTCTCCGACGGCTCCGACGCCCGGTACGGCGTCCTGGAGGTCGACGAGAAGTACCTCGCGGGCGTCGCCCGGGACGTCTCCCCGAAGGCCATCGCCCTGCTGAACCTCTCCCGCGACCAGCTCGACCGGGCCGCCGAGACCCGCATGCTCGCCGAGCGCTGGCGCGAGGGCCTCCAGGGCTCCAAGGCCACCGTCATCGCCAACGCCGACGACCCCCTCGTGGTGTGGGCGGCCTCCTCCAGCCCCAACGTCGTGTGGGTCGCCGCCGGCCAGGAGTGGAAGGACGACGCCTGGTCCTGCCCGTCCTGCGGCGGCGGCCTCGACCGCCCCGACGACGTCACCTGGCGCTGCGCCGAATGCGGCTTCGGCCGCCGCGCGCCGACCGGGGTGCTCTCCGGCGACAAGGTCCTCGACCCGCCCGGCGCGCCGTGGCAGATCCGCCTCCAGCTCCCCGGCCGCGCCAACCGCGCCACCGCCGCCATCGCCGCCGCCGTGGCCGCGACCTTCGGCATCCCCCCGCAGGTCGCCCTGGAGCGCATGCAGGCCGTCGCCGCGGTCGCCGGCCGGTACGACGTCGTCGGCTACCAGGGCCGCGACATCCGCCTGCTGCTCGCCAAGAACCCCGCCGGCTGGCTGGAGACGTTCTCCCTCATCGACCCGCCGCCCACCCCGGTAATCCTCTCCGTCAACGCCCGCGGCGCCGACGGCACCGACACCTCCTGGCTGTGGGACGTCGACTACACCCGGCTCGCGGGCCACCCGATCGCCGTCATCGGCGACCGCCGCCTCGACCTCGCCGTCCGCCTCGAAGTCGCCGGCGTCGGCTTCCGCGTCTGCGACACCCTCCAGGAGGCCGTCCAGCAGTCCCCGCCCGGCCGCATCGAGGCCATCGCGAACTACACGGCCTTCCAGGACATGCGCCGCACCGTCGGCAACTGAAGCCCCGCAAGCCCCCCAGCAAAGGACGGCACACCACATGAGCAGCTCCGGCCTGCGCGTGGTCTGGGTCTACCCGGACCTGCTGAGCACCTACGGCGACCAGGGCAACGTCCTGGTGGTCGAGCGCCGCGCCCGGCAGCGCGGCCTGACCGTCGAACGCGTCGACGTCCGCTCCGACCAGCCCGTCCCCACCTCCGGCGACATCTACCTCGTCGGCGGCGGCGAGGACCGCCCGCAGCGGCTGGCGGCCGAGCGGCTGCGCCGCGACGGCGGCCTGACCCGGGCCCACGAGAACGGCGCGATCATCTTCTCCGTCTGCGCCGGGTACCAGATCCTGGGCCACGAGTTCATCAACGACCTCGGCCAGCGCGAGCCGGGCCTCGGCCTCCTGGACGTGATCAGCGTCCGCGGCGGCGGAGAGCGCTGCGTCGGCGACGTCCTCGCCGACGTCGACGAGACCCTCGCCCTGCCGCAGCTCACCGGCTTCGAGAACCACCAGGGCGTCACCCAGCTCGGCCCCGGCGTCCGCCCCTTCGCCCGCGTGCGCCTCGGCAACGGGAACGGCACCGGCGACGGCACCGAGGGCGCCTGGTCCGGTACGGTCTTCGGCACCTACATGCACGGCCCCGTCCTGGCCCGCAACCCCCAGATCGCCGACCTGCTGCTCCGGCTCACCCTCGACGTCCCCGCCCTCCCGGCGGGGGACGACCGCTGGTACGACGCCCTCCGCGCCGAACGCGTCGCCGCCGCCACCCAGCCCGCCTGAGACTCCCGCGGAGCGCTTCCCTATCGTGGGAGGCGGCGGAACCGGCACGAATCGGGAGCACACCGGATGGACCACGGTCACGGCGGCATGGACCTGCCGCCCCTCACACTGGCACGCGCCCTGGAGTTCAGCCCCGACGCCGTCTTCCTGTCCGGCTGCGTCGCCGCCCTGGCCCTCTACGGCTGGGGCGTGGTCCGGCTCCGCCGCCGGGGCGACGCCTGGGGCGCCGGCCGCACCGCGGCGTTCGCGCTCGGTGTCCTCACCATCGCCGCCGTCACCTGCACCGGGCTCAACGACTACGGCATGGTCCTGTTCAGCGCGCACATGACGCAGCACATGGTCATCAGCATGGTCTCGCCGATCCTGCTCCTGCTCGGCGCCCCGGTGACCCTGCTGCTGCGGGCCCTCCCGGCGGCGGGCCGGGGCCGGCGCGGCCCGCGCGAACTCCTGGTGGCCGTCCTCCACAGCCGCTGGACCCGGGTGGTGACCAGCCCGCTGTTCACCATCACCCTGTTCGTGGCCAGCCTCTACGGTCTGTACTTCACGCCGGCGTTCGACTTCCTGATGGGCTCCCGGGCCGGTCACCTGGCGATGATGCTGCACTTCCTCGCCGTCGGCCTGGTGTTCTTCTGGCCCATCATGGGCGTCGACCCAGGACCGCACCGGCCCGGATACCTGATGCGGATGCTGGAGCTGTTCGCGACGATGCCGTTCCACGCGTTCTTCGGCATCGCGCTCATGATGGGCTCCGAGCCCATGGTCGAGACGTTCGCCGACCCGGCCGCGTCCCTGTCCGTGGACGCCGTGTCGGACCAGTCCGCGGCCGGCGGCATGGCCTGGGCGTTCAGCGAGATCCCCACCGTGGTGGTGCTCCTGGCGCTCGTCATCCAGTGGTACGTGTCCGAGCAGCGCACCGCCCGCCGCCTGGACCGGGTCGCGGACCGCGACGGCGACCGGGAACTCGTCGCCTACAACGCCTACCTCGCCTCCCTCCAGTCCCGCGGTGGCTGACGGCGGAACCCGCTTCCCGGACGTTCTGGGACGGTTTTCGGCCGCGCCGGTCCCTCGGGGTGACGCGGCGGTCCGCTCCTCGGCATCCTCGCCCTGACGTGTTCCGGGCGAGGCCATGGCGAAGGAGGCCCACGGTGCCCCTGACGGAGTTCCGGACGGACGACGTGCCGCGGGCGGACCGCTTCGGCCTGTGGTACGACGCGGCGATGCGGGGCATGCTGCCGAGCGTCCTCACCAGCGCGCACCGGGACGACTTCCGGGGCAGCACGCGGCGCCTCGACCTGGGACCGGTCCAGGTGTCGACGGTCCGCCACCCGGGGCTTGAGTCGCTGCGCACGGGGCGCCTGGCCCGCCGGACCGAGGCCGGATACCTCCAGTTGGTGGTGAGCCTCAGCGGTGGCCACCGCGCGGTGCTCGCCCGGCAGGACGCGCTGCTCGGGCCGGGCGAGATGATGCTGTTCGACGGCTCGGAGGGCTGGCGGGTGCTGTGCCACACCGACCGGCCCCCGGTGCGGGCGGTCCTGGTGACCTTCCGCCAGGACTCGCTGCCGTTCCCGGCGTCCCGGATCGCCGGGGTCGCCGGGAGGCGGCTGCCCGGCCATGAAGGGCTCGGTGCCCTGATGACGGGCCACCTCACCACGCTGATGGCCGGAGCCGCCCACTACCGGCCGGCCGACACCGGCCGCCTCGCGGGCCTCACCCTCGACCACCTGGCCACCTGGTGCGGCCACGTCCTGGAGACCACCGGCGACGTGCCCGCCGAGTCGCGCCGCCGCGTTCTCCAGGAGCAGCTCCGCGCCTTCATCGAGCACCATCTCCACGATCCCGGGCTGACCCCCGCCACCATCGCCGAGGCCCACCACATCTCGGTCCGCTACCTGCACCAGTTGTTCCAGGAGCAGGGCATGACGGTCGCCGCCTCGATCCGCCGGCGAAGACTCGAACGCTGCCACCGCGACCTGGCCGACCCCAGGCTGAGCGCCTGCCCCGTCCAGGGCATCGCCGCCCGCTGGGGCTTCCGCGACCCGGCACGCTTCAGCCGTCTCTTCCGCGACACCTACGGTATGACGCCCACCGAGCACCGCCGCGCGGCCCTGACCCCGTGACCGTGCGCGCACCGACAACGACGGTGCGCGGAACGACAAGGACACCCTCCTCCCCGCACCCCACACTGGCTGTGGTGCGGATGCGCGGGGAGGGACGTCCGCCACGCGCCTGCCCGCGGCGGGACCGGCACCGTGCTCCTGGCGAGCGCGGTGCGGGGGGGGGACCCGCCGCGGGTCGGCTGCGTTCTCCGGGGAGGGGGCCACGGCGGCTCGACGGCCGGTCGGTGGCCGCGTCGTCAAGCCGCCACGGCCCGGACCGGGGCGTCGTGGTGAGGCGGGGGCACAGTACGTCGGCCAGCTCCGCCAGGAGACGGGCCTTGGGCCGGGCGCCCCCCCAGGTCCGTACCGGCTCGCCCGCCCGGAACAGCATCAGCGTCGGCATCGACAGCACCCCGTAGGCGGCCGTCGTCCGGGGGTTGCGGCCCACGTCCAGGCTCACGACCTTCAGCTCGCCCCCCCGCTCGGCCGCGACCGCCGCCAGCACGGGCGCGATCATCCGGCACGGGGGGCACCAGGCGGCGGTGAAGTCGACCAGGACGGGCAGGGGAGAGGCGAGCACGTCGGCGGCGAACAGGCCGTCGGTGGTCTCGGCGACCGAGGTGGTCAGCGGCATGGGGTACTCCTCGCGACAAGGGGACCGGCGTCAGCCGGCCCGGTGCTGGACGGTCCGTGTGATCCGTGGGACCTGCGGGGTGTCGCCGGTGGGGTGCGCGGCGAGTTCGCAGCGTGGCTCCGGCGGAACGGCCGGGGGACGTGCGGCGGTCCCCGACTCGGCGCGCAGCAGACGCTCCCGGACCGTGTCCCGGACGGCGCTCAACTGGGCGATGCACGCCTCCAGTTCGGCCAGCTTGTCCCGGTACGCCTGGAGCGGCGCCGGGCAGGTGTCCCCGGCGGGGTTCCCGGCCCGCAGACACTCTACGAACGGCCGGGTCTCCTCCAGGTCGAACCCGAACGCCCGCAGCATCAGGATCTGCCGCAGCACCCGCAGGTCGTCCTCCCCGTAGGCGCGGTGACCGTTCGCGTCGCGCCGCGACACGAGCAGCCCCCGGGACTCGTAGTACCGCAGGGCGCGGGTGGTGGTCCCGGCCAGCTCCGCCAGCTCTCCGATCCTCATGCGCGAGCCTCCTCCACGTCTGCCGCGTGCCCGCCACGCACGACGACCGTAGACCTTGACGCCGACGTCAACGCCAGCGCCCGGCTCCTCGGCTCAGATCAGGAGCGCGACGGCGAAGATCACCGCGACGATCACGACGATGGCCAGCAGGATCACCAGCGGCACCACGGCCCAGCTCTTGCCGGTGTCGGGGGGCGGCACCGCGGGGCCGGCCTCCGAGGTGCTGCCCTCGGCGGGCGGGGTCTCGCCCGGCGGCACACCGCCGCCGGGTTCGAGACCGGAGCTGTCCTGGGGGTCCGGGTCGGGGCTCGGATGGTTCATCCGCCCCGGGTACCCGGCTCGCGCCGGATCACTCCCGCACCCCGGCGCGGGGCCGCCCGCCGCCGCGCGGGAGGATGGCGCGCGGCGGGGGACGCCCCGCCGCGCAGGTACCCCGCCCGGCACGGAAGGCGCCCGCCGATGAACGACACACCCCGCGACACCCCGCCGCCGGCCGTGTCCCCGCCCGGTGAGCGGCGGCGGCTGGAGTCCATCCAGGCCGGCACGGACGCCTTCACCACCGGCATCATCGACGGCCTCGGGCTGCCGGACGACGCGGCCTGCCTGGAGCTGGGCGCGGGCGCCGGCTCGGTGGCCCGCTGGCTGGCCGCGCACCGCCCGCGCGGCCGCGTGACGGCGGTGGACATCGACGTCCGGCACCTCGACCCGGGCGGCCCGCACCGCCTGGACGTGGTGCGGGCGGACATCACCGACGAGTCCTTCGCCCCGGGCCGCTTCGACCTCGTCCACGCCCGGTTCGTGCTGTGCCATCTGCCGTCCCGCGACGCGCTCGTCGCCCGTGCCGCGCGATGGCTGCGGCCCGGCGGCTGGCTGGTGGTCACCGACCCGTACCAGTTGCCCGCCGACACGTCCCCGTTCCCCGTCGTGCGGCGTCTGATGGAGGCGTACCGGCAGGGGTGCGCCCGCGCGGGCACGGACCTGACGTGGGCCCGGTCGCTGCCCGCGCTCCTGGCCGGGGCCGGCCTGTCACCGGTCGAGTTCGCCGGGCGGCCCGCCTGCATGGGCAACGGCGACAAGGACCGCTGGCGCGTCCTCGTCGAGCAGGCCGCGCCCGCGCTGCTGACCGTCCCCGGCTTCACCCCGGCCGACCTCGACGCGTTCCGGGCACACCTGGCCGACCCCGCGTTCGTCGACATCCCGCAGATCACCCTCGCCGCCTGGGCCCGCAGGCCACCGGCCGCCTGACCGGGCGCCCCCGGGCGCCCGGCGGGGGTCACGGCGTGGCGGTGTGGTCCGGATGGCCTTGGGTCCGCAGGCGCTCCTTCATCTCCGCCTCGTACACGTGCTCCCGGCCGTCGATCAGGTCCTGGCGCACCCGCTCCTCCAGCTCGACCGCCGGCCGGTAGTAGACGCGGTTGAACTCCTCGACGGTCTGGAAACTCCACCGCCCGGTCAGCACGTTGCGGCCCACCAGCTCCCGCGCGATCAGATCGGCGTGGCGGTGGTGCCCTGCCTTCCGCAGCAGCTCCACCGCCTCGCCGAGCCGCGCGCCCCCGCCGCCGATGAGCTGGTGCCAGTCGTACAGGCGCCCGCGGGCCCGTTCCACCATCTCCAGGCCCTCGGACAGTTTCCCGAGGGCCTCCACCGTCGCGTCGTCCACGCCCGCCGGTCGTCTGTGCCGTTCGTCCGGACCGCCGAGGTCCTCGTTCTCACTCATGCCCCCACTGTCGGACACCCGGCTCCTTCAGGCCACTTGAGCCGCACGGGTCACACCGGCCCGGGCCCGCGCGGGAGCCGTCAGGAGCCTTTGGACCCGCGTGCGGCCGTCAGCAGCTCGGCCGTGGTGGCGAACTTCACGCGGGGCCGGCCCGACCGGCGGCCGTTCTCCCGTTCCGCCCGGTCGATGGCCTCCACCCCCCGGCGCCCGACCGCGTCGGGCCGCCGGCGGCGCACCAGACGGGCGAACTCCCGCGCGCCGCCCTCCGGCCGGGGCAGCCGCTGCCCGGCCGCGTCGTCGAGCAGCGCCTCCACCGTCTCCTGCGCGCAGTGACGGTTGGCGCCGATCCCGCCGGACGGGCCGCGTTTGGTCCACCCGACGACGTAGACGCCGGTGAGGGGCTCGCCCGTGGCCGGATCGACGACCCGGCCCCGCTCGTGCGGGACGGCACCGGCGACGTCGTCGAACGGCAGCCCCGGCACGGGCGTTCCGCGGTGACCGATGGCGCTCAGCACCAGCTCGGTACGGATCGGCACCGGCGGCCCGCCGTCCGCTGGGCCGTCGACCCGCAGCGCCTCCACCCGCTCCTCGCCGGTCAGTTCGACGGGAGCGGTGAAGAACCGCAGGACGATGCGGCGGCCCGGCGGGGGCGGCGCCGCCCAGTCGGTCCGCTCGACCGGCACGTCACCGAGCAGCGCGGCGGTCTCGGCGTCGGCGGCGATCGCCTCGCGGATCCCCGGCTGGTCGTCGACGACGAGCCGGACACCCGGCAGGTGCTTCAGAGCGTGCAGTTCGGGCCGCGTGTAGGCGGCGTCGGCCGGTCCGCGCCGGCCCAGCAGCACCACCTCGCGCACCGTGCCGGCGCGCAGCGCCTCCAGCGCCCGGTCGGCGATGTCGGTGCGCGCCAGGAGCTCGGGGTCGCTGAGCAGGACCCGGGCCAGGTCGACCGCGACATTGCCGTTCCCGATCACGACGGCGCGCTCCGCGGCGGCCGGATCGGCGCCGGGGGAGGGGACCTCGGGATGCCCGTTGTACCAGGCGACGAACGTCATGGCCGGGACGCTGCCGGGCATGCCCTCGCCGGGGATGCCCAGCGTCCGGGGCGAGTCCGCGCCCGTCGCGTACACCACGGCGTGGTGGTGGGCGGCGAGGTCGGCGTGGGTGACGTCCCGGCCGACCTCGACGTTCAGGTGCATCCGCAGGCGCGGATGGCGGTGCAGCTCGGCGAAGGTGTCCCCGATGCCCTTGGTCGACGGGTGGTCGGGCGCCACCCCGAAACGCACCAGCCCGCCCGGCACGGGCAGCCGGTCGATCATCGTGACCTCGGCGCCGGTCCTGCGCAGCAGGTGCTGCGCGGTGTAGTGCGCGGCCGGCCCGGTGCCGACCACCGCGACCCGCAGCTCACCGCTCCCGTCGGGCAGCGCCCGGGGGAAGTCGGGCGCGACCCAGTCCGTCCCGCCGGACCGGTCGGCGTAGAAGCGCTCGGCGTACTCCGCGTGCACGGCGTCCGCCAGGCTCAGCCGGTCGTCGGGAACGATGGCGTCCACCGGGCACGCGTCCGTGCACGCGCCGCAGTCGATGCAGGTGCGCGGATCGATGTACAGCGTCTCGGTGGTGCCGAAGTCCGGCTCGCCGGGGGCCGGATGGATGCAGTTGACGGGGCAGACCGCGACGCAGGACGCGTCGCTGCAGCAGGTCTGGGTGATGGTGTAAGGCATGGGGGCGCGCCGTTCTCGCTTCCGGGGACCAGTCGTCAGATGAGGTTGATCCGCCGGTAGACGGACATGGCGGGCCGGGTCAGCAGGCCGACCTCCCCGAGGAACTTCACGAGGTTGGCGGCGCCGCTGCGCATCATCGCCGCGTGGTGCTCGTTGCCGCGCGCGGCCTTCACCGCCTCCCGGGCGTCGAGCCCGGCCGCGGTGTACACGTCCTCGTTGACCATGCTGGTCACGATGAAGTAGGCGACGAGGGCGACGCTGACGGCGCTGGTCGCGCGCCGGGCGGGCCCCGCGTCCCGCAGCCGGTCCCGGACCTCCGCGCGGGCGAACCGCATGTGGCGCGACTCCTCGACCACGTGGATGCGGCTGGTCGTCCGCACCAGCGGCAGCACGTTCTCACCGCGCATCGCGTCGCGCTGCATCAGGTCGAGGACTTCCTCGGCCACCAGGATGGAGGCGTAGGCGACCTCGGCGACGGCCAGCGACTTGAACAGCCGGCCGAGTTCGAGGACGGAACGCTTGGGGGAGTAGGCGGCTATGCCCATCTTCTGACAGGCGCGGGCGAACATGATCGAGTGCCGGCACTCGTCGGCGACCTCGGTCAGCGCGAACTGGAACTCGGAGGTTCCGGGGTTCTTCCCGTACTGCTCCCGGAGCACCATCTGCTGGAGGATCATCTCGAACCATATGCCGGTGCTCATGATCGAGGCGACCTCGTGCCGGGTCAGCGTCACCCGCTGCTCCTCCGACATGCGGTCCCACAGCGCCGTCCCGTACAGGGTGCTCCATTCGGGGTTCAGCCCGTGGAGCCCCGGGGCCAGCGGCGCGTCCCAGTCGACCTCGACGGCCGGGTCGTACGAGAGCTTCGCGGCGGACTCCAGCAGCCGCCGTGAGACGTCCTCCGTGCTCCGGGTCTCCGTCACCGTGTCGCTCATGATCAACACCTCCGCAGTGGGGTCA
Organism: Streptomyces specialis; assembly: GCF_001493375.1. Lineage (GTDB taxonomy): Bacteria > Actinomycetota > Actinomycetes > Streptomycetales > Streptomycetaceae > Streptomyces > Streptomyces specialis. The sequence continues at coordinate 4,943 of NZ_LN929767.1, read as the reverse complement.
CTGGTCGTCGGGACCCTCTTGTTGACGTCCAATCTAACAAGCGGAGGCGCCGATGGGTAGTTCCGGAGCGCAGCGAGAAAAGACACCCGACACCACCCACCCGGCCCCCCGGCGTCAGGGGTGCTTCCCGGGGGTCGGCCGGGTCCGCTCGTCCGGCGCCGGCGGATAGAACCCGCGGGCCCACTGCCGGACCGGGCCGATGGGCCCGTCACCCTCGGTGAGGCGAGGATGCGGGAGGTAGCTCGTGTGGTGCCGGATCGGCGGGTCGTTCTCGGCCTGCCGGGCGACCCACAGACTCGCCGCCCGGCCCACCAGGTCCGCGCCCCGCGGCGGGCCAGGGGCCCGGGCAGACCCCGGGGCCGCGTGATGTCGGCGGCGCCGACGAAATGCGGCCGCGCCCGCCACGACGCGGTCGGAGTGGGCGCGGACCGCCGTACGGCGCAGGTGCGCGGCCGTCCGCATCGTCCGCGTGAAGGCCGTGGCGGTGCGCACCGGCGGCGTCACCGCATCGATGCGGATGCCGCGCGGTCCGCAGGCGTGCCCGGTGTCCGCGGTGCTCCCGATGACGTCCTGGGGACGGCCGGCGAGGCCGGTGTGACGGTGGACGAGCCCGTGTCCCCGTCGCGCACCCGCCGGCCGCACGCCCGCGCTGCGCGCAGCCGGGCCGTCCCGCATGCTGGGGCTGTCAGCGCGCGACGACTGTGTTCGGGAGACGACGGCCATGACCATGGATCTGCTCGCTCACCTGCTGCGGCAGCTCAGCCCGGAGAACCGGGTCTGGCTGGAGAAGCAGCCCGAGGAGAAGCAGCGGATCATCGCCGAGCGGTGGCGGGCGACGGAGGGCAGGGGAGCGTCCCTGCTCAGCTCGATCGACCTGCTCCCCGATCTGGTGGACGAGGGCGCCTCCGCCAACGCCTTCATCCAGGACGTGCGGGACGCCGAGAACCGGTGAACGCCCCCCGGGCCGTCCGCACGGTCGCCGCTACCGGCGCCGCACGCCGTCGAGCAGGTGCCCGATCACGTCGGCGAACTCGGCTCTCACCCGGGGCTTGTCCTCCTCCGGCGCCTCGGCGAGCGCCACCCCGGCCGCGCCGAAGACACTGAAGGTCACGCGCGTCATCGGCTCCAGCGGCAGCGGCACGGCATCCCCGTGGTCCATCAGCGTCCGCAGGATTCCCTCGATCAGCCCGTACGCGTACCGCTCCTCGCACTCCCGCCACAGCTTCCAGCCCAGCGCGAGCGGCGCCTCCTGCCACACCAGACGCCCGTAGACCGGGTCGCAGCACCGCTCCAGGAACGCCTCCAGCGCGGCCACCGCGGCCGACCAGGGATCCGTCCCGGCCGCCGCGGCCCCGGCCACCCGGCGGATCGTCTCCGTCTCCAGCTCCTCGAACACCGCCTGGAACAGCGCCGTCTTGCTCGTGAAGTGGTGGTACACCGCGCCCCGGGTGACCCGGATGTCCGCGGCGACCTGGTCCAGCGCCGTCCCGGCGAAGCCGTGCTCGGCGAAACGACGGGTGGCCGCCTCCAGAAGCGCGGCCCTGGTCGCCTCCGCGTACTGCTCGCGCCGGCTCTTGACAGAAGACATGCGCGAAGTATACGAACATACACAGCGCATGTTGCCGACACGGAGTAGGTGCGAGCGATGTCCGACACGTCCTCGAACGGCACGACGGAAGTACAGGAACTGCTCCTCGACCCGCTGGAGCCCGGCTTCACCGACGATCCCTATCCGGCGTACCGCCGGCTGCGCGAAGCCGATCCCGTGCACGAGCACCCCTACGGCTTTTGGTTCCTGAGCCGGTACGAGGACGTCTCGGCGATCCTGCGGGCCGGACTCTCCGTCGACGCCCGGCACCTCGACGACGGCAACACGGTCCGCCAGCAGTACGACGAACTCGACCACGGACTGCACGTGGTGCGGATGTCGATGCTCGACGTCGACCCGCCGGACCACACGCGGCTGCGGTCCCTCGTCAGCAAGGCGTTCACCCCGCGCGCCGTCGCCGCCCTGGAGCCCGCCGTCACGGACCTCGTGGACGCGGCCCTGGACCGGATCGCGGACGCCGGGCGGGCCGACCTGGTGCAGGCCCTGGCGTTCCCGCTGCCGTTCGAGGTCATCTCCCGGATGCTCGGCCTGCCCACCACCGACCACGCCCGGATCCGGCGCCTGAGCGGCAGCCTCGTCCGTTCCCTCGAAGCGGTCCTCGACCCCGCGACGCTCACCGAGGTGGCGCGGGCCGGCGAGGAACTGACCGCCCTCACCCGGGACCTGATCGCATGGAAGCGCCGGAACCCGGCGGACGACCTCCTCACCGCGCTGATCACCGCCGAGGAGGACGGCGACCGGCTCAGCGACGACGAACTGATCGCCCAGGTCATCCTGCTGTACGTCGCAGGCCACGAGACGACCGTGAACCTGATCGCCAACGGCACCGTCGCGCTGCTGCGCAACCCGGACCAGCTCGCGCTGCTGCGCGCCCGCCCGGAGCTGGCGGGCAACGCCGTCGAGGAGTTCCTCCGCTACGACAGCCCCGTCCAGCAGACCCGGCGCATCACCCTCGCCCCTCACACCGTCGACGGCCGGCGGATCCCCCCGCGCTCCTTCGTGATCGCCTGCCTGGCCTCGGCCAACCGCGACGAAACGTTCTGGGGCCCGGACGCCGGCCTGCTCCGCGTCGACCGGCCCAACGCCCGCCACCACGTGTCGTTCAGCGCCGGCCCCCACCACTGCCTCGGCGCCGCGCTCGCCCGCCTGGAGGGCCGGGTCGCGATCGAACGCCTGGTGCGCCGTTTCCCCGGCCTGTCGCCGGACGGCGACGTGGTGTGGAACGGCCGCGTCAACCTCCGCGGCCCCGACCGGCTCCCGATAGCCGTGTGACCGGCGCCGCAAGTCCCAGGACCGGTGCCGCCGGCCGTGTCAGCGACCGGCGGCACCACCGAGGTACTCGTCCAGGGCCTTCCCCGGCCGCAGCACGGCCCGGGCGGCGTCGGCGTGGAAGTCACCGAAGCCCAGCAACGTGACGGTCTGCCCGGCCCGCAGGGACTCGGCGATCGTGCCGGCCTCCTCCACCGTCCCGAACAACGCGTCGACGACCCGTTCGACATCACCGGCGGACACGCCGGCCCCGCCGCCGTCGACGACCTTGCGCACGGTCTTCTCGACCAGCTCATGCTTGTCCACGAAACGCTTCCACTCCTCGGTGATGTGATCGGCCGCCATCGTGACACCGGCGGCCCGCGCCCCCCGGGCGCGACGCGCGGACGCGGCGCCCCCCGGGCGGTGACCTACGATCACGGGCAGGGCGCCGGGCTCGCCGCCACCGGCTCCCGCGGTCTCCCGGTGTCCGCGAGCGGCGGGAGAGCAGGGCGGCATGACGATCTCCGTTCCGGCGGCACGGCTGTACGGCGACCTCGCCCGCTGGTGGCCGCTGATCTCGCCGGTCGAGGGGTACGAGGAGGACGCCGGGCTCGTCGCCGGGCTGTTCGCGCTGGCCGAGCGCCCGGTGCGGGAGGTCCTGGACCTCGGCAGCGGCGGCGGGCACACCGCCCACCACCTGCGGTCCCGGTACGCGATGACGCTCGTCGACCTGTCGCCGGACATGCTCGCCGTCTCCCGGGACCTCAACCCCGGTGTGGAACACCTGCTGGGCGACATGCGCGACCTGCGGCTGGACCGCGCGTTCGACGCGGTGCTGGCGCACGACGCCATCGCCTACATGACCACGCCGCGGGACCTGTCCGCCGCATTCCGCACGGCGTTCGCGCACTGCCGCCCCGGCGGCGTCGCCGTGTTCCTCCCCGACCACGTGGCCGACACGTTCGAGCCGGTCACCGACTGCGGAGGCGGCGACGCCGACGACGGCAGCGGCGCCCGGTACCTGGAGTGGAACCTGCCGCCGGACCCGGGAGCGACGACGCTGCGGACGGAGTACACCTTCACGCTCAGGGAGACAGGACACATGCGTTGTTTTTACAAAGAAGAGTGCGCAAACCAGGTATCCTCCTTGGGTGGGGGGTGGAGATATGTTAGTAGGGCGGGTCCGCGGTCGCCGTCGGCCAAAGAGAGCGGGGGCCGCGACCGCACGATGTTCATCGGCCCCCGCCCGCCGGTGTGAGCCGTCACCACCCCGGCGGGGGCGCGGCCCCGCCCCCCGCCAGCCGTTCCAGGGTGTCGGTCAGCCCCGCCCACGCCTGTTCCGTGTCGGGCGACCGGCCGTGCGGGGAGCGGAACCAGCCGACTAACTCGGCCACGTCCTCCAGATCCCAGCGCAACCGGTAGAACGCCAGCGCCGCCCCGTCCGGCCGGTGACCGCACGCCTCCGCGTACCGCGCGAGATCGGCCGCGTCCCGGGCGACCAGCCACAGATCCCGCTCGGGAACGGCCAGCCCCACGGTGTCCCAGTCCACCAGCAGACACCGCCCCCCCGCCCACAGCACATTGCCCGGATGCGGCTCGCCATGGGTCACGACGGCCGCCCGGCCTTCCAGCACGGCCGCCCGCTCCCCGAACTCCGCCAGCCGCCGCCGCACGGCGCCCGCGTACCCGGCGAGCAACGCCCTGGCCGGCTCGGCGAACGGGCCACCGCGCCACGGAACGTTCACCTCCGCGAGCGCCGCCGCCAGCCGGTCACCCCCCGAGAGCCCGGGCCGGGCGACGGGAACGCCGGCCGGTGGCGCGGTCCGGTGCATCGCGGCCAGCGCGTCCAGCAGCGGCCCGCGCTCCGCGGCCGTCAGCTCCTGCCCGAAACGGCCCGTCGCGCCGGCCACGAACGGGAAGACGCTCACCGCGTACCGGTCCCCGAACCACCGCACGGCCCGCCCGGCGGCCGTCCGCAGCGGCGCCACGACGAACCCCAGCCCCCGCTCGTCCCGCAGCGCCGCCGCCGCGTCCATGGCCCGGACCAGCGCGTGACGGTCCTTGCCCCCCACGTCCACCACGG
>NZ_LN929766.1 GCF_001493375.1 Streptomyces specialis | reverse complement strand
ATCGGTGTGAGTTCTAGGTATCTCGTGACCTGGTATCTTGACTTATCCTATGCTTCGTTCACGGATGCGGCTCACACCGATATCTACACTATCCTCTTCGTCGGCAGCGTCGAATGTGTATAAGAGACAGTCCGTGCCCACCCGCGCCACCGGAATCCCGTACAGGCTGGACGCGGTCGCCAGCGCCGTGGAGAAACAGCCCACGACCAGCTCCGGCCTCAGACGCTCGAAGACCGTCTCCGCCAGCATCGGCGCCGTCAGGACGGTCAGCCGCGCCCCCAGCCCGCGCGCCGTCGCCGCCAGCGTGTGGGCGAGGTGCGCGGGAGCGCTGGGATGCGGCTTGAACAGCAGCGAGGTGTGCCCGGCCGCCACCGCGGCCCGGACCATCCGCTCGTACAGGTCCGTCTCCTCGGCCTGGGTGATCAGCCGCAGCGCCGACAGATACTGGCCCAGCAGCACCGCCGTGGGCCGGTCACCGCCCGCCACGGCGCGCTCCAGCGCCCCGGCGTCGGCCGCCCCCGTCTCCGACAGCACCCGCGTGAACTCCGCGTCCGGCACCGCGACCGGCTCCACGCCGTACTCCCGCAGCAGCAGTGGCCGCAGCCCCGGCACCACGTCCAGGTGCAGCAGCCGCGCCACCCGGCTGCCGGTGCCCGGCGGGATCTTCTCCCGCGTCGGGCCGTAGCTCATCAGACCGTCGGCGTAGACGTGCACGGGGCTGTCCGCGAAGATCTCGGTCAGCGCCCGGGCCGGGTTGACGTGCAGCGACTCGCAGACGATCTCCACCGGCCCGTCGTCCAGCTCCCACGCCTGGCGCAGCATGCTCCGCCACACCACGGTGTCCTCGGCGCGCGGTGCCCAGGCGGCCGGATGGTTGGGCTCGATGAGCCGGTTCCACGAGTGCACCGCGTCGAACTCGCCGCGCAGCGCCCCGAATCCCGGCATCCGGTCCAGCGGCGTGCTCAGCTCGGGGATGGCGGTGTTGTTGCTGACCACCAGAAGCCGCCGCCGCGCCCCGCGCGGCCCGAACTGCCCCGCCCGCAGCGAGGCGGCGACCGTCGCCGAGCCGTAGAGCGTGCTCGCCAGAACGATCAGCGTCATGCCGCCACCCCCGCCAGCCCGCTCCGCAGCCGGCGCAGCCGCGCCGCGCGCTCCACGCTCATGCCGTCGAGCCCCGCCCGCAGGTCCGCCTCCGGGATACGGCGCAGCGCCTCCCGGCTGCGCTGCCGGAGCGTCCGCGCCAGGCCACGCTCCAGACGCGAGTGGTGCTGCAGGTGGTGCAGGATGATGGCGCAGAAATTCCGTATCGCTTTCGGACGCAGACGTTCCGCTTCCGGGTCGTCCGCGAGTTCCGCCAGGATCATCTCGAACGCGGGAATGAAGTCGAGTTGCCGGTCATCGCCGATTTGCGTAAGCGAATTACCGACTCCGCGTCGGTAGAAGAAACCGTGCAGCCCCGCCACGGCATAGGAATCGGCGCGCCGGTGCAGGCGCCAGATCCAATGCCGGTCCTCCGCCGTGCGCAATCCGCAGTGGAATGTCAGCAGCCCGCGGTCCAGCAGCCTGCGGTGATAGATCCCCGCCGGCGGAAAGCAGTAATCGACCATCGTCGAACGATGCGCCGGGAGAATGGAGTCCCGCGGATCCAGCGCCACGTCGCGCCGTCCCTCCGGCGCGCGCCGTATCTCCCGCTTCACGCCGGTCGCCTGGACGTGATCGGTGCGCAGGAAATCCACGTCGAGGCCCGCGATGGCGCCGACCAGCCGCTCCAGATAGCCGGGGGCCAGCCAGTCGTCGCCGTCCAGGAACGTCAGGTAACGCCCTTCGGCCGCCGCGATCCCGTCGTTGCGGGTCGCGGACACCCCTTGGTTCGAGCGGTGCGTGACGATCCGTGAGTTCTCCAGATTCTCCGTGAGCGCGCGCAGCGCCGCGGCCGTCCCGTCCGTCGACGCGTCGTCCACGAAGATGAACTCGAAGTCACCCCGCGCGTTCTGCGCCAGGCTCGTCACCGTATCCGCGATGAATTCCTCGACGTTGTAGCAGGGGACGACGACGGACAGTGAGACATTTCTCGTCATGGGGTCACCGATCCAGGCCCGGCCGGCGCCCAGGGCGGCGGCGGAAAAGCGGAACGTGCGGCTCACGAACGGGAAGCGGGCCACCGTTCGCATGCCACGGGTTGACGGCCGGGCGGATGCCGGGCCTTGCACAGGGAAAGACCCGCCGGGGGCACCGGGAGTTGTAGCGCCAAGATCCGCTGTTACCGATCCATGACATTTGAACGACCCGCGCATCGGCCGCCGCCTGCCGGGCCAACGGCCTCCGGCTCAGTAGAGGTCGTCGAGCCGGTCGACGACCGCCCGGAGCTCGCGCCGCCTCGGGCGGGACATGGCGAGCATGACCGCTTCGAGGAAGTCCCGCGCCTCGAAAGGGTCGCCGCAGCACTCCCAGACGCCGCAGCCACCGTCATCGTCGACCCGGAGCCGGTGGGAGGGATCGTGCACGAAGCCGCGCCAGTGCCGCAGCGCCGTCGCCGTGACGCCGGGCCACAGATAGTTCCGCCGCCGCTCGATCCTGGAGATCTCGGCACACGCCGCCGGGGACAGAACGGCGAGACCAGGTGGGCGTTCGTCCCGGAGCCGGAGCCGCTGCTCCCCACGGACGCGCCCGGGCCGCCTACGCGGCATGAGCCCTTCGGTCGAAAGTCATACGGCGATCCTGCCAGAGCGGCATCGCGCCACGGTAGGCGGGCGCGGGCGAGAAAGTCCGGTCCGTGATGCGGCTGTCCCGCCGGACCGGGCGTCCTTCGCGGCGGGGCGTCGCGCCGGTCAGGTCCGGATCGTCCTCCCGCCCTGGCCGCCCCGTGCGACGGCATGGGAGCCGCGGCGGGCCCGCCCTCACCCGGGGTGGTCGCCGGCCACCTCGCGCAGACCGGCGTAACGCGCGTCCAGCCCGTCCAGAAAGGCGTCGAGCAGCAACCCGAACGCCTCCTCGTCGATCTCCGCCGCCACGCTCCGCAGCCGGTGCGCCCCGGTCAAGTGCGGGTACCGGTCCTGGTAGAGCAGCGCGTCGTCGTCGAAACCGTCGGCGAACGAGGTCGTGGCGGCGCCCACCACCAGGTACTTGATGGACGCGCCGATGAGCGTGGCCTGCCGCGGCGGCCATCCCGCGTCGACCAGCGCGCCGTGTACGGCGTCGGCGCGGCGCAGCGCCGACGCCCGCCGCCCGGGCCCGGCGGTCAGGAACGGCAGCATGTTCGGGTGCGAGCGCAGGGCCGCGCGGTAGGAACGGGCCCAGCGGGCCAGCCCGGCCCGCCAGTCATGGGCCGCGAACCCGGACACGTCCACCGAGGACATGATCGCGTCGCCGATCTCGTGCAGGACCTCGTCCTTCGTGGTGACGTGGTGGTACAGCGACGCGACCTGCACCCCCAGCCGCGCGGCGAGCTTGCGCATCGACAGACCGGCCAGCCCCTCGGTGTCCACGATCGCCAGCGCGGCCTCGCAGATGCTCGCGCGACTCAGGATCGGCGTTCTGGGCCGCCCCATGGAACCTCCGTTCGCCGCCCCGACCGCCCGGAAGTATATGCGGGTGACCCGGGCGGACCACCGCGTACGGGGACACGCTTGCCGAAGCGCGGCCGGGATGCGACCCTAACCGAACACTGTTCGGTTCGGGTGTCGCGCCCAGCCGGGCAACGGACCGAGACCGACACCGACACCGAGCCGGGCCCGCCCCGGGGACCAGGGAGGAAGCCATGCGCCGCACCGTGTTCACCGACGATCACGAGGCGTTCCGGAAGATGATCCGGGAGTTCATCGCCGCGAGGGTCGTGCCGGTGCACGACGAGTGGTTCGCCGCCGGCCAGGTACCGCGCGACTTCTACCGGGAACTGGGCGAGCTGGGCGTCTTCGGCATCGAGGTGCCCGAGGAATACGGCGGCGCCGGGATCGAGTCGTTCAAGTACAGCGCCGTGCTCTACGAGGAGACCACCCGGGCCGGCATCTCCTTCGGCGGTAGCAGCGTGCACGTCACCCTGTGCCTGCCCTACCTCAAGGCGTACGCCACCCCCGAGCAGAAGAACCGCTGGCTGCCCGGCTTCGTCGCCGGAACCACCATGTTCGCCATCGCCATGACCGAGCCCGGCACCGGATCGGACCTCGCCGGCATGCGCACCACGGCCCGGCTCTCCGACGACGGCACCCACTACGTGCTCAACGGCGCCAAGACCTTCATCACCGGCGGCGTGCACGCCGACCGCGTCATCGTCTGCGCCCGCACGGCCCCGCCCCGGGAGGACGACCGCCGGCACGGCATCTCGCTCTTCGTGGTGGACACCACCTCGCCCGGGTACGCCGTGGGCCGCAAGCTCGACAAACTCGGGCTGCGCACCTCCGACACCGCCGAACTCTCCTTCGCGGACGTCCGGGTGCCCGTCGAGGACCTGCTCGGCGAGGAGCACCGGGGCTTCTCCTACCTGGGGCAGAACCTGCCGCGCGAACGGCTGGCCATCGCGTTCAACGCCTACGCGCAGGCCGACGCGGCCGTCCGCTTCGCCCAGGAGTACACGCGGGACCGGTCGGTCTTCGGCAAGCCGGTGGCGTCGTTCCAGAACACCAAGTTCGAACTCGCCGCCTGCCGGGCCGAGGTGGACGCCATGCAGGCGGTGGCGGACCGCGCGCTGGAGGCCCACGACGTGGACGAGCTCACCGCCGCCGACGCCGCCTCCGCCAAGCTCTTCTGCACCGAGACCGCGGGACGGGTCATCGACCGCTGCCTCCAACCCCACGGCGGCTACGGCTACATCAACGAATACCCCATCGCCCGCCTGTACGCGGACAACCGCGTCAACCGCATCTACGGCGGCACCAGCGAGGTGATGAAGATGATCATCGCCAAGGACATGGGCGTCTGACCGGCCCCCGGCCCACCGCGCGGTCCCACGCCGACCGCGCGGTGCACCCCGACCGCGCATGACGCGTTCAGGTGTTCGTACGGCCGGCACAAACTTCCCGCACGCGTCTGTCTCCGGTTCACGGTCGTCTTTACGTTGTGCGCATGACGCGCATACGGACATTACTGATGTGCCCGGCGGTCGCGGTTCTCGCCGTGACGGCACTGGGTCCCGGATCGGCCGCCGCGGACTCATGGCACGGCCTGGGCCACGACAGCTACGACCGGTCCCTGTTCATCGGCGTGCCCACGGCGTCGGGCAGTCCGGGAAGCGCGGTGGTGCTCGACGACTCGCTGTTCGGTTACTCGCTGCGCAACTCCACCACATACACCCGGGGCGAGGGCGTCATCCCCGCCCCGGACGATCCGTACGCCGAGTTCTTCGGCACGGCGTTCGCGCACGGTGACCTCGACGGCGACGGCCACCCGGAACTCGTCGTCGGCGTCAAGGACGAGTCGCCGGTCGTGATCTGGGGCAGCCCGCAGGGTGCGGCCGACGAGGTGCTCACCATCGGCGTCCCCAACGGATACCCGGCGGTGGGCGACTTCGACGGCGATGGGCGGCAGCAACTCGCCGTGCTGGGACAGGACGAGCTGACGGTCTACGAGACCTTCGACGGCCGGGAGGCACCCGCCGCCGAGCGGGTCATCGTCGACGGAGCCCGGATGCCGGCGCACTGGGGCGAGTGGGGGGAGTGGACCCGCAGCTCTCCCCGAGGGCTGATCGCCGCGGACTTCACGGGCGACGGCCGCGACGAGCTGGTCGCCCACGGCGCGTACGCCTCGGGCGGCGACCTGCCGCCGATGAGCTGGGCCTCCTACTTCTCGGGCGGCGAGGACGGCATCGCCTTCGACCGGTACCTCTACGAGAAGCAGGGCTGCCACGAGCCTGAAGGCTGCTACGTCCACTCGGCGGCGGCCGGAGACGTCAACGGCGACGGAGCGGCCGATCTCGTCACGGCCATCGGCGGCATCGACCGGCCGGGGGTCGACGTGTACTACGGCGGCTCCGGTGGGCCGGCGGACGAGCGTGAACGCTTCGGCCGCACCGCTTTGGGCCTTCCCGTCGACGAGGTCGTCGGTGAGACGGCCAGGGGCGACGAGGGCGGCTGGGTCGTCTCGGTGTCGGACGCGACCGGTGACGGCTATGCCGACCTGGCCCTGGGCATCCCGGCACGGATGCCGGCCGACTTCAGTCTGTACGCGGTCGGACAGGCCGTCTTCGTACCGGGCTCCGCGACCGGCTTCGACCCGTCGGGGACGCGGGAAATCGACCTGGACACGCCGGGGATCCCCGGCACCCCCGACGATCAGACGTGGTTCGGCCAGGACGTGCAACTGATCCCCGCCGACGGCCTCCGGCCCGGCTGGCTCGCTGTCTCCACACGGGACGGCGTCGTCGTCCTGCCGGTGTTCCGCGGCGGCCCCGTCCCGCGCCTGGCCCGTTCCTTCTCCGCGGAGGATCTGCACGCCGACGACTCCGACTTCCACGCCCGCGACGGCTACAACCTGAGTTCATGACGCGCGTCCGGGGCGCCCGCACCACGGCGCCCCGGCCCCGCGCGGCCCCCGGCACACCCGACGGCCCAACCCGCCGGCAGCGCCGCGCCGTTCACCCGTGCCGGAACCTCGGCCGGTCCCGCTCCGGCCACCCTGCCGGGAAGCGGACCGCCGAAGCCGAGCCGTCCCGCCGGTGACGCCGCACGGCACCGCGTGTCATGATGTGCCGCGACAGGGCGACGGCGGAACGAGGAAGCCGGTGGAAATCCGGCGCGGTCCCGCCACTGTGATCGGCGAGCGGATCCCGGACAGGCCACTGCCCCGCCAGGGGTGGGAAGGCCGGGACGAGCACTGACCCGAGAGCCAGGAGACTCACGCGGTCGCCTCCTCGAAGTAAGCCGGGGCGGATCTCCCCGGAGGAGGAGGGTGTCTCGGCATGCTCGTGCCGTCCACCGATCCGGCCACGTGCCGGATCACCGTATGCCGCGACTGCTGCTGCGGCAGCGCGAAAGTGCCCGGCATCGACCACACGGAGCTGACCACGCGGCTGGCCCGCTGGTCCCCGGTGACCGTCTCCCGCTGCCTGGGCGTGTGCGAACAGGCGAACGTCGTGGTCGTCCATCCCTCCGCCCCGGGCCGTGCCGCCGGCGGGCGCCCCGTCTGGCTCGCGCTGGTCAACAGCGCGGACGCGGCCGGGGACATCTGCGACTGGGTGCGCCTCGGCGGCCCGGGAACCGCCGCCCTGCCCGCCGTACTCGGCCTTCACCTGTTCACGCCGCCGCGCCGCACGCCCGCCCCCGGGCGCCGCCGCGGTGCGCGCTGAGCGCGCTCGTTCCCGCGGTGAGAGGAAAGACCCCATGAGACGAAACCCTGGCGCACGGATACGCGCCCCCCGGCCGGTCGCGGCGGCCGTCTCCTCGGCCGCCGCCCTGGTCCTGCTGCTGGCCGGCTGCGGCGGCAACGGCCCCGGCCCGGACACCGGCGCGGACGCCCCGCCCGGCTTTCCCGTCACGCTGGACAACTGCGGCGAGCGGACCATGTTCGACGCCCCGCCCGAGCGCGCGGTGTCGCTCAACCAGCACGCCACCGAGGTGATGCTGGCCCTGGGGCTGGAGGAGTCGATGGTGGGAACGGCCTACCTCGACGACAGCATCCTGCCGGAGTACCAGGACGCCTACGACAGTGTGGAGGTGCTCGCGGAGGAGTACCCCTCGTACGAGGCGATCCTCGCGGCCGAACCGGACTACGTCTACGGCGGCTTCGCCAGCACCTTCGAGGAGGGCCGCGGCAGGGAGGCGTTTGCCGGACTCGGCATCGGCACCCGCCTCAACCTCGAAGAGTGCGCGGCCGGCCCGGTGACGGTGGACCTGATGGACCGCGAGATCAGGGAAGTCGCCCGCACCTTCGGGGTCGAGGACCGGGCCGAGGACCTCCTGGCCGGCCTGCACGCCACCTTGGACACCGTCGCGGAGCAACTCCACGGCGTGGAGCCGCTCGACGTCTTCGTCTACGACAGCGGCGAGAGCACCGCCTTCACCGCGGGCGGCGCCGGCATCGGCAACGAGATGATCGAACTCGCCGGTGGCGTCAACATCTTCGCCGACCTGGACAAGACGTTCGGTGACGTCTCCTTCGAACAGGTCGCCGCACGCGCGCCCGACGTCATCGTGATCTACGACTACGGCGACCAGCCGGTCGAGGACAAGCGGGAGTTCCTGCTCTCCCACCCGGCGCTCCAGCACGTGCCGGCGATCCAGGAGGAACGGTTCGCGGTGCTGCCTTGCCTCTTATACTCATTTGACTCTTCCGACTCAGGGGTTAGCGCTCCTCCTCGTTATCACTCTTGTCTTTAATGTAACACCACAAGCGAAGATCTTTCATTACCCTGTCTGCAGTCATATGTTCTGATGGTATGTAGTACTAAGGCGATCATTATTTTTGTACCAGCCAGAAGACGGCATACAAGTTTTCTGCCTGTCTCGTGGGCTCGGAGGTGTTTATAAGGGACGGCCCGGGGCCCGGCGCGCCCCCTACTCCGTGGTGACGGCCGGTCTGGTGGCGCTGCTGCTGGTCACGGCGACGATGGCGGGGACGGTCGGCTCGGTCGCCGTGCCCGCCGAAGAGGTGTGGCGGATCGTGCTGCACCGTCTCCACCCGTCCCTGGCGACGGCGGACTGGCCGCCGGTGCGCGAGACCATCGTGATGGACGTGCGGCTGCCGCGGGCACTGCTGTGCGCGGTGGTCGGCGCCGGCCTGTCGGTGACCGGCATGGCGCTCCAGGCGCTGGTGCGCAATCCCCTGGCGGACCCGATGCTGCTGGGTGTCTCCTCCGGCGCGAACGTCGGCGCGGTGCTCGTCCTGGTCCTGAACGTGTCACTGTTCGGGATGTTCTCGCTGACGCTGGCGGCGTTCACGGGCGCGCTGGCGGCGCTGGTGGCCGTGTACTTCCTGGCCCGGACCGGCGGCCGGATGACCACGGTGCGGCTGGTGCTGGCCGGGGTGGCGACCGCGGAAGTGCTGTCGGCGGTGGCGAGCCTGATCGTGGTGACCTCGGACGATCCGCGGCGCGCCCAGTCGGCGCTGCGCTGGATGCTGGGCGGGCTGGCCGGCACCACCTGGGACCTCGTCTGGATCCCCTCGGCGGCCGTGCTGCTCGGCACGGTGGTGCTGCTGGGCTGCACCCGCCCGCTGAACCTGCTGCTGGCGGGGGAGGAGGCCGCGGCGGCGCTGGGCCTGGACGTGCACCGGTTCCGCAGCGCGCTGTTCGTGCTGGTGGCGCTGATGATCGGCACGATGGTGGCGGTCAGCGGGCAGATCGGCTTCGTCGGGCTGGTCATGCCGCACATGGTGCGGCTGCTGGTCGGGGCCGACCACCGGCGGGCGCTTCCGGCCGCGGCGCTGCTGGGCGCCTCCTTCCTGATCGCCGCCGACCTGGCGGCCCGCACCGTGATCGCTCCCGAGGAGATACCGGTGGGCATCCTGACCGCCCTCGTGGGCGGACCGTTCTTCCTGTGGCTGATGCGGCGGAGGGCCCGGTGAACGCGGCACCGGAGCCACTGGAGTTCGCGGAGGTCCGTGTGACCGTACGCGGCCGGGCGCTGGTGGACGGGGTCAGCCTGCGGGTGCGGCCGGGCGAGCTGGTGGCGCTGGCCGGGCCCAACGGCGCGGGGAAGTCCACCCTGTTGCGTACCTGCTACCGGGCGCTGCGCCCGACGGGCGGCCGGGTGCTGCTCGGGGGTGACGACGTGTGGCGGATGCCGGGCCGGGCGCTGGCCAGGCGGATGGCCGCCGTTCTCCAGGAGGGCGGCGGTGATTTCGACCTGACGGTGTACGACGTGGCGGCGATGGGCCGTACCCCGCACAAGCGGTCCTTCGAGGGCGACGGCGAGACGGACCGGGCGGTGATCACGGACGCGCTGGCGGCGCTCGGCGTCGCCGGACTGGCCGGTGCCCCGTTCTCCTCACTGTCGGGAGGGGAGAAGCAGCGGGTGCTGATCGCCCGCGCGGTGGCGCAGCGGGCGGGCACGATGGTGCTGGACGAGCCGACCAACCATCTCGACCTGCGGCACCAGCGGGACACCCTCACGCTGGTCCGGCGACTGGGCGTCACCGCCCTGGTGGCCCTGCACGACCTGAACCTGGCGGCGGCGTTCTGCGACCGCGTCTGCGTCATGGACGGCGGCCGCCTGGTCGCGGCCGGCACCCCGGCCGAGGTGCTGACCTCCGAACTGCTGGCCGGCGTGTACGGAGTGGAGGCCGAGGTGACGGAACATCCGCGCACCGGCCGCCCGCAGATCGTGCTGCTGACCGGCCCGCCGGGTGGTCCGGGACCGGGATGAGCGGTCCGGGGCCGGGCGGGGTGTCGGCTCACTGGTTCCGGACGGCTCGGCCCGTTCCTGTCCGGGGGAAGCCTCCGGGCGGTGACGTAGCCGTGGTTTGCGGGCTCCGCGGACGCGATGCCTCGTGGGTGTATGCGCGTGGCGTGAGTGGGATCCCGGCGGCGAGAACGGCGAGGATGACGCCGGTCCCTCCGGCCGGGGGGCTGCGGCCTCGCCCTCGCGGCCCGCACGGCGCTAGCGTCAAGGTCATGATCGTATGGCTCAACGGCACCCACGGTGCGGGCAAGACGACGACCAGCGCGCTCGTGCAGCAGATGATCCCGGACTCCCGGGTGTTCGATGCCGAGAAGGTCGGCGAGACACTCATGGACATCAAGCCAGGACTGCCCGCGACGGACAACTTCCAGCACTGGCCGCCGTGGCGGCCCCTCGTGGTCGAGACCGCCCGACGTGTCCTCGACTACACCGGTGGCACCCTGGTGATGCCCATGACAGTCCTGGTCGAGCAGTACTGGCGCGAGATCAGCTCGGGCCTTGCCCAGCACGGTATTCCGGTCCGGCACTTCGTCCTCCATGCGGACCAGGACACCCTCCGCACGCGCATCGCGGGCGACACCGTTCTCGGCCCCAACTCCCCGTTCCGTCTCCAGTACCTTGAGCCCTACGCTGAGGCGGCCCGGACGTGGCTGCACGCCGAGGCCGAAGTCGTGGAAACCACGCACCTCACACCCGCCCAGGCCGCCCAGCAGATCGCGGAGGCCGTCAAGAGTTGAGAGAACGTGTGTCTGAACACGGAACTCGTCGATCTCCGGGAGTTCGGTGCGGGGTGTCGGCTCGGTGGTTCCGGGCGGCTCGGCCCGTTCCTGTCCGGGAGTAGCCTCCGGGCGGTGACGCAGCAGCGGTGCCCGGGTTCCGGAACACGATGCCTCGCGGGCGCGGGCGCGGGCGCGTGCGCGTGGCGTGAGGTCATTCCGCCGGGTGCGATGCCGGCGCGGGCGTGGTGGGTGCCGTGTCGGTCCTGTGTCCGCTGGACGTCACGCGTCGTTCGTGTCGGGCGGTCTGTGCGCTCAGGACGCAGGCGGCGAGAACGGCGAGGATGACGCCGGTCCACATGGCGGGTGCTGTGCCGGTGTCGCCGGCGCCGCTGATGGCGACGCCGCCGGCGGCGCTGCCGGCCACGACGCCCAGGGTGATGACGGACGTGTGCACGGTGTTGACCAGGTTGCCCGCTCCGGCGACTTCGACGACCCGGACGACGAGCGCGGGGTTCATCGTGACGCCGGTGAGGCCGACCAGGAGCACGCCGGTCAGGGCGGCGAGCGGAACGTGGGCGAAAAGCGCGAGAACCGCCAGCGACCCGACCAGAACGAGGTGGCCGGTGCGCAGCAGGGTTACCGCGTGGCGGTCCGCGTAACGGCCTGTCAGAGCGTTGCCGATGACGGTGCACAGGCCGTAGCCGAAGAGGATCACGGTCGTCGTGCGGGAGGAGAAGCCGGCGTCCTGTTCCAGCAGGGGAGTGAAGTAGGAGAACGCGCCGTAGGCCGCCCCGATGGTGAGCAGGCTGACGAGGTAGCGGCTCCACAGGCGGGGCGAGCGGAACTGCTGGAGTTCGTCCGAGGTGGTCCGCGCGGAGACCGCGGGCAGCGCGGGCAGGGTACGCAGGTCGAGCAGGGCGACGATCAGGCCGGCGCCGCCCAGGAGGACGAAACTCGTCTGCCAGTTCCACGCGGTGGCGATGGCGTGGCTGATGGGCAGGCCGAGTACGGCGCCGAGCATGAGCCCGTTGAGCACGACGGAGATCGAGGACGCGATGCGGTCCGGGCCGGGGGCGAGCCTGGCGGCCATGGTCAGGGTGAGGCCGAACACGGCGCCGCCGAGAGTTCCGGTCAGCAGCCGGAGGGCCGCGACCCACCAGTAGGCCGGCACCAGGGGGACGGCGGCTTCCAGTACCGCGTAGACGGTGACGACTCCCAGCAGCGCGGTCCTGGGCGGGACCAGGCGCAGGGCCCAGGCGATGAGCGGCCCGCCGATCGCCATGCCGAAGGAGTAGACCGAGATGAGAGCACCCGTCGCGGCGGTCGAGGCGCCGAGACCACGGGCCATGTCGGGCAGCATGCCCATCGTCTGCAACTCGCTCATGGCGACGAGGAGCAGGGTGAGCATGAGCCAGAAGAGGGGCCGTTTGTTCACAGCGGGAACCTTTTCTGTACTCTAGAGTCCAAAATCTGGGCGTGGTGAGGCCAGGGCCGGCCGGTCTCTTCGCTCAGGCCAGGAGGGAGCGCAGCCCGTCCAGTGCGATGCGGTGCAACACCTCGGGGGCCACTCCGGTCTGTGCCGTCACGCGAAGACCCGCGATGAGCGTGTTGACCAGGAGCGCGCCCTCGGCGGCGTCGGGGCCGTCGGGGATGCTTCCGTCCGCGCGGCCGGCCCGGATGGTGTCCTCCAGCAGGGCGAGCCGCTCCCGCAGGTCCCGCTCGAGGATGCGCCCGATACGCCCGTCGCGCGCCCGCACGTCGGGATTCATCAGCGTGTGCACGCTCATGCAGCCGGCGGCGTGCCCCTCGTCGCGGGCGACGCGCTCCTCGCCGACGATCGCGTCGACGAGCTTCCGGAGCCGTTCGGCGCCACTGAGGGATGTGTCGGTCAGGATCGCCGCCTGACGCTCCCGCATGGTGGCCGCGTAGTGCTCCAGCGCCCGGACGAAAAGCTCGTCCTTGGACGTGAACGCGTTGTACAGACTGCTGCGCCGTACGCCGGCGGCCTCGCAGAGCTGCTCGGTCGACGTATCGGCGTACCCGTGGACACGGAACTGCGCCGCCGCCGCCTCGAGGACCGTCGTCTCGTCGAAGGTGCGTGGTCTGGCCATGGGTGGACGCTACCACATTCTGTACTCTGCTATCCAGAATCTGCGGCGCCGCACCTTCCCGGCGACCGGTCGTCCGCGCCGACAACGGACAACGGGTGGGCGCGGGGGGTGCGGAGAGCCCGCCGCCGACTGCCGGGAGCATTCGCCGGCCGTTCGTCGGTGCTCGTGGAGCCGTGCCCGCCGTGAGCCGGGATGGGGCGTCGCGTCGCTTTCATCGGTGACCGGGTCGTGGCTCCCACACGCCACGAGGGTCGCGCCGGCACATCCGGGACGGGCCGTGACGGCCCGGCGCCGACCGTTCCGCGGCGCCCCGGCAGCACCGCCGCGCACGCCCGCGCCGCGGAACGCCGTGCTGCCCGTGCTGGCCGGCCACGACAGCCATCAGCGGCCCGGCCTGCCTGACGACCCGCTCTGCCCGGTGATCGACCCCCGCAACGCACGGGGCTGGGGCGTCCGCCCGCGCCCGGCCGGTCACCGGCCAGGCGGCCTGGGGGTTCCCTGGGAAGGGGCGAGGGCCCGCGCGTCACCGTGCCGCGCGGGCCTTGAGGGGCTCCCACCACCAGCGGTTGTCCCGGTACCACGCCACGGTCTCCGCGAGCGCGGTGTCGAAGTCGACGCGCGGCCGGTAGCCCAACTCGTCGCGGATCTTGCTCCAGTCCACCGCGTACCGCCGGTCGTGGCCCTTGCGGTCCTCGACCGGTTCCACGCGGTCCCAGCCGGCGCCGCACGCGGCCAGCAGCCGCGCGGTCAGCTCCCGGTTGGTCAGCTCGGTGCCGCCGCCGATGTTGTAGATCTCGCCGGGCCGGCCGGTGGTGCGGACGAGTTCGACACCGCGCACGTGGTCGTCGATGTGGAGCCATTCCCGCACGTTCAGCCCGTCGCCGTACAGCGGTACCGTCCGTCCGTCCAGCAGGTTGGTGATGAACAGCGGGATGACTTTCTCGGGGAACTGGTGGTGCCCGAAGTTGTTGGAGCAGCGGGTCACGCGTACATCCAGGCCATGGGTGCGGTGGTAGGACAGGGCGAGCAGATCCGACGCGGCCTTGGACGCGGCGTAGGGCGAGCTGGGGCGCACCGGGTCGGTCTCGGGCCACGAACCGCTGTCCAGCGAGCCGTAGACCTCGTCCGTGGAGATGTGGACGAACGTGGCGACGCCGCCGCGCAGCGCCGCGTCCAGGAGGTGCTGAGTGCCCAGCACATTGGTCGTGACGAACTCGGTGGCGCCCAGGATGGAACGGTCCACGTGCGTCTCGGCGGCGAAGTGCACCACCTGGTCATGGCCGGCGACCACCGAGGCGACCAGGCCGGGATCCCTGATGTCGCCGCGCACGAAACGGAACCCGGGACGGTCGCGGACCGGGTCGAGGTTGGCCGGGTTCCCGGCATAGGTCAGGGCGTCCAGGACCGTGACGCGGACGTCGCCCGGGCCTTCCGGGCCGAGCAGCGTGCGCACGTAGTGCGAGCCGATGAAGCCGGCGCCGCCGGTGACCAGGATTCTGGTGGTCATGACGAGATCCGCACCTCGCTGTCGTCGCCGCGCACGAGTCGGCGGGTGTGGCGCGGCTGCGCGGGGCCGGAGCCACCTCGACCTTACGGCCGGCGAGGCACGTCTCGACACACGCGCACGCCGGTCAGGGACGAGTCGCCGCGGACACCTGCGCCGAGGCGTCCCTCGCCCGGGGCGTCCGGAAACGGGAAGGGGTGCGGTGCCGGACCTGCCGCGCCGGCAGACCGGCGGCGATGGCCGCGCGGTGGCGGCCACCCACCGGCTCCGGGCGAGTCCGTGCTCACCGAGGAGCAGGTTCCGGGCCGTTTGATAGACAGGGACGATGTCTGTCGAACCGCGTCATGAACAGGTGACGATCCCCGGCGATCCTGACCTTTCGTTCCACGTGGTGACGGCCGGTCCGCCGGACGGCAGACCGTTCCTGTTCCTGCACGGCTGGCCCGAATGCTGGCGCACCTGGCAGGACGTGATGATCGCCGCCGCGGGCGACGGTGTGCGGGCCATCGCCATCGACCTGCCGGGCATCGGCACGTCCGGCCCGGCCGCCGGCGGCGGATCCAAGCGCCGCCTGGCTCAGGCGGTGCACGCGCTGGCGCGGCATCTGCGGCTCCCCGATCTCACGCTCGTCGGGCACGATGCCGGCGGCATGGTGGCGTACGCGTACCTGCGGCTGTACGAGGACGTCGGCCGCGTCGTCGTCATGAACACCGTGATCCCGGGCGTCGACCCCTGGGACGAGGTGCTGCGCGATCCACACGTCTGGCACTTCGGCCTGCACGCGGTGCCCCGACTGCCGGAGAGCCTGGTCCAGGGGCGGCAGAGCGCGTACTTCGACTACTTCTACGACGCACTCTCGGGCGATCCCGCCCGCATCACCCCGGAAGCGCGAGCCGCGCACGCCGCCGCCTACCAGGAGGACGCGGCACTCTCCGCCGGGTTCGATCTCTACCGGGCCTTCCCCCAGGACGCCCGCGACAACGCCGCCTTCGCCGGGACCGCTCCCGTCGAGACACAGGTGCTGTACCTGCGAGGCGACAGAGAAGGCGGCGACATCGCCGCTTACAAGCGGGGATTGCGCCGCGCCGGAGTCCGGAACCTGACGACCGCCGTGCTGCCCGGAACAGGCCATTTCGCACAGGAGGAGGCGCCGGAACAGGTCTGGCATCACGTCCGCGACTTCACCGCCGGGCGGTCATGAGCGCCTGTCGCCTGTCCGACAGCCTGGTGACCCGGGCCGCAGGTTCGCCGGTGGTCCGGTGTGAGTCGTCCGGGTCCGAAGATGTCCCGCCGTCGCCGGCACAGAACCGGCTGGGCAGCGGCGGCTTCCGACAGCTCCAAGGGGTGTTCCCGCGGCTGGCGGCGCCGCGGTGTCACAGAACCCGGCGCATGCACACCCGCGGCCACCGGTCCAGGCCATGTGCCGCTTCGCGCTCGCGGATCTTCCGCAGGCCGGGGGCGAGCGTGTGGTCGTCCATGGGCTCAAAACCACAGCGCGCGTAGTAGGGGGCGTTCCACGGGACCTGGGTGAACGTGGTCAGGGTCAGGGCGGGCGCACCCTCGCTCCTGGCGCGGGCCGCCAGATGATCGAGCAGCGACCGGCCGATGCCACGACGCGCGCTGCCCGGGTGCACCGAGACCTGCTCGACATGGAGGTTGCCTTCGACACGGTCGGCGATCAGGTAGGCGACCGGCGCGTCGTTGTCGTCGGCCGCGACCCAGGCCAGCCCGGCGCGGTGGTAGCGGGCGAGTTCGCCGAGCGGGAGTGGCTCGTCCTCGGCGATCTGCGACATGCCGATGTCCCGGAAGCACCGCCCGGCGGCCCTCTCGATGTCCTGCAGGACGGGCAGTTCGCCCAGGCGCGCGGCTCGGATACGCATGGACGCATTCCCCCACGGCACGCCGGACGACGCCACCGATTAACGATCCCGCGACGGCGGTCCGCCGGCGCGGGCCCGCACCGACCGGCCCGCGCGGCGCTCACGCCGGACGCCGGCGCCTCTCCCACCGCGGCAGGGCGAACGTTCCTTCGGGGGAGCGGTCATTCGAACGGCCCGGCCGGACACGTCCACGAGTCCGGCCGGGAGCCGCCCGGCGGGCTGGAGACCGAACCGGTCGGGCCCGGACCGGCCGGTGTCGGCTTCCCCGTACCTCACATGTGCCGCTCCGCCTGCTGCATACCGCCTCCCCCCTGAGAGAAGGCACGCCGGCCGGGGCAGAACCATGACCGTGCGCCGCGGCTTCTGCCGTGCCCGATCCTGGACCACCCTCACCGGTCGGCCTGGAGCGCGATGCCGGTCGCACCTGCTCCCCGGCGGGGTCCGGTGTGAGGTGCCATCCGTGGGCAGGCGGATGGTGCTGTCCAGGGCGCCGGGGGATGGGCCGGTCAGGGTGACATCATTCCGGTTCCCCGGGTGACACGAGCCGGGATCGGCCGGTGTCACCGTTCTCGAATCCCCCAACTGTTCCGGCCGAGTCCACGGGCACGCGCGGGTGCGTCCGCGCTCTTCGGTGACGGGCTGTCAATGCGCGGCGAGGCCGTCTTGCCGGGGCACGGTCAGCCCCGTCATCCTGGGCTCTCCGAATGCCGGTCTCCTCTGAGAGGTACGTACTGTGCGCCTTCGATCCGCTCTCGTTCTTGCCCCGCTGACGCTCGTGCTGGCCGTCGGCGGCGTGTCCACCGCGAGCGCCGCCACCGAGACGGCGGAGAGTCCCATCGACGCCACCCTCGACATCAGCATCGATATCGTCGGTGTGGTCGGCTGTGTGGCCGACGCGGTCGAGACCCCCACGGACCAGACCGTGCTGCTCGACTGCCTGACCGGCCGCTGACCCGCGCCTCGCGATGACCGGGGGGACCCCGTCGGCCGGCGGGGTCTCCCCCCTTTCCGGGCGCGGACCCGGAAAACCGTTTCTTATATACACCTCACGCTGCCGCCGCAGCGGCTGGACGCATGACAGCCAGTATCCACTGCACTTATACAGAGGAGACGCACACTTTTACAACTGGCTTCTCCCACCACCCACGCTCACTTGCAACCCAATAACACCGG
>NZ_LN929765.1 GCF_001493375.1 Streptomyces specialis | reverse complement strand
GCTGGGCGGGCTGCTGACGGCGGCGCTGCTGCTGGCGGGCTGCGCCTCGATGCCGGGCAGCGGCCCGGTGCAGAAGGTGGACTCCGAACAGCGTGCCGACAGCGAGTCGCTGGTCCGGGTCTACGGTGTGGCGCCGCAGGACGACGCGCTGCCGCAGCAGATCGTGCGCGGTTTCCTGGAGGCGGTCACCAGCGACGACGAGGAGTTCGAGACGGCCAAGCAGTACCTCACGCCGGAGCGGGCCGCGACGTGGGACCCGTTCGCCGGTATCACCGTGCTCTCCTCCGGGCTGGCGCTGAACAGCCCGGGCGGCGTGGAGGACTCGCGCGTCGAGCTGAACGGCTCCCGCGTCGCGACGGTGGACGGCACGCACGTGTACACGCCGCAGGCCGGCACGTACCGGGGGACGTTCGACCTGCGCCAGGTGGACGGCGAGTGGCGGATCGACGCGCTGCCGGAGGGCCTGGTCATGGGCGAGGCCGACTTCCGCCGGATCTACCGCTCGGTCGACACGTTCTACTACGCCGACCTGGGCGCCGAGACCGGCCGGGCGGGCGACGGGGACGAGGCGCTGGTGCCGGACCCGGTCTACGTGCGGCGCCGTATCGACCCCGTCGGGGACGCGGTGGCGGCGCTGCTGGACGGGCCGAGCGAGTGGCACGACCCGGTGGTGACCACGGCGTTCCCCGAGGGGGCCGGCCTGGCGGCCGGGGCGGTGATCGCCGACTCGGGCGTCCTGACGGCCCGGCTGGCCGGAGTCCCGGACGACTGGCCGGGCTACCGCTGCGAACTGATGGCCGCGCAGCTCCTCCAGACCGTGCGGGAGGTGGCGTCCCAGACGCTGACGGAGACGCTGCTGCTGGACGAGGACGGTTCGCAACTGTGCTCGGTGAGCCGCGCCGAGGCGGACGCGCACACGCCGGGTCTCTCCGCCGGGGAGGTCGCGCGGGCGTACTTCCTGGACGAGGACGGGCGGCTGGTGTCCGTGGTGGACGACCAGAACCCGCCGAGGCCGGTGCGCGGCGCGCTGGGCGAGCCCGCCGCCGAGCTGCGGAGCGTCGCGGTGAGCCGGGACGAGCAGCGGGGCGCGGGCGTCGGCGCGGACGGGTCCACCCTGTTCGTCGCGGCCATGACCGAGGAGGGCGCGGCGCTGGAGACCGTCCTGACCAGCGAGTCCGGCGGTGACGACGCCGGGCTGAGCCCGCCGACGTGGGACGGTCTGGGCGACCTGTGGGTCGCTGACCGGGACCCGGACGGGCCTCGGCTGCTGCGGCTGGCGGGGGGCGACGGCGAGCCGCAGGAGGTTCCGGTGGCCGGGCTGTCCGACGGGCAGCGGGTCGAGGCGGTGCGGGTGGCCTCGGACGGGGTGCGGATCGCCCTGCTGGTCAGCGGCGGCGACGGGCACACGACGCTCCAGCTCGGCCGCGTGGAGCGGCTCAGGACGGACGACGGCGTCGCCGTCTCGGTGAACGCGCTGCGGCCGGTCGCGCCGGAGCTGGACGACGTGGTGGCGGCGTCCTGGGCCGGTGGCAGCCGGCTGGTGGTCGTGGGCCGCCCCGACGACGGCGTCGAGCAGCTCCAGTACGTGGCGACGGACGGCTCGCCGCTGAACACGCCCACGGTTCCCGGGCTCAACGACGTGACCAGCGTGGCGGCGGCGGAGGACGAGCGGCAGCCGCTGCTGGCGCAGACGGGCGACGACATCGCGCGGCTCCAGGACGACGCCCAGTGGAAGGTCATCGCCGACGCCAAGGGGGGATTCGCCCCCGTCTATCCCGGCTGATGGCCGAAAATCCGCCGTGCCGGGTTGGCGCCCCGGCGTCCGGTCCGACACCGTGGGTGCCATGCGGGGATGGTGGCGGGAGCTGGGCTCCCTCGTGCTTCCGACGTCCTGCGCCGGCTGCGGCGGGGCGCGGACCGTGTTGTGCGCGCCGTGCCGGGGGCTGCTGAGCGCCGGGCCGGCCCGGCGGGTGCGGCCGGTGCCGGAGCCGCCGGGGCTGCCGCCCGTCTACGCCGCCGTGGCCTACGCCGACCAGGCGCGGGCCGTGCTGCTGGCCCACAAGGAACGCGGCGTGCTGTCGCTGGCCGGGCCGCTGGGCCGGGCGCTGGCCGTCAGCGCCCGCGCCGCGGCTGCCGTTCCGGGCGTCGACGGCGCGGTGCTGAGCCTCGTCCCGGTGCCGTCGTCGCGGGCGGCGGTGGCCCGGCGCGGGCATGACCCGGTGCGCAGGATCGCGCTGGCGGCGGCCGGGTGGCTGCGCCGGGACGGGCTGCCGGTGCGGGTGCGGCCGGTGCTGCGGCAGCGGCGTCGCGTCGCCGACCAGGCGGGGCTGACGGCGGGGCAGCGGGCGGCGAACCTGACGGGAGCGCTGGTGGTGCGGCCCGGGGCGCTGCTGGCGGGTGACGTGGTGCTTCTCGTGGACGATCTGCTGACCACCGGTGTCTCGCTGGCCGAGGCGGCGCGCGCGGTGCGCTCCTCGGGCGGCCGACCGGTGGGCGCGGCGGTCGTGGCGGGTCCTCCTATCGGGTGGACCTGACACGCGTGGGCTACGGGTGGGTAAGGGTGCCGGACGGGGCGCGTGGGGAGTACGTTCGGTATCAGGCAGCCTGTGAGCCGTGCCGGTACAAGTGGATATGACGAACGGACCCCGTGAGGGTTCGACCTCGATCGCCGCCCCATCGGAATCAGGTGGGTTGTGATCTTCCTCGCGGGGGAGAAGGAGGTGAAAGTCGTAACCCCGATGTAACGCCGGAAAGGTGCCGCGTACACCGGCACTTCCGGTTCCAGTGCACGAAGGGCGCGCGCCGCCGGTCGGGCGGAGGCGCCCGGGAACGGAGTTCTGCGTGGACATCGTCGTCAAGGGCCGCAAGACCGAGGTGCCGGAGCGGTTCCGCCGGCATGTGGCCGAGAAGCTGAAGCTGGACAAGATCCAGAGGATCGACGGCAAGGTGACCAGCCTGGACGTGGAGTTGTCCAAGGAGCACAACCCCCGTCAGGCCGACCGTTCCGACCGGGTGGAGATCACGCTGCGCCACCGAGGTCCGGTCGTCCGGGCGGAGGCGTCCGCGGCCGACGCCTACGCCGCGCTGGACCTCGCGGTGGAGAAGCTGGAGTCCCGGTTGCGCAGGCAGCACGACAAGCGCCGGTGCCGCCGGGGGCGGGACCGTATCCCGGCCAGCGAGGTCGCGGCGGTGGTGCCCGACGCGGCGGCGCTGAACGGCGCGGGCGTCCCGGCCCCGGCGGCCCCGGAGGACGACGGGCCGCCCGTCCGCCGGATCGGCTCGGTCGTGGTCGAGGGCGACGGGCCGCTGGTGGTCCGGGAGAAGACCCACAAGGCGACGCCGATGACCCTCGGGCAGGCGCTGTACGAAATGGAACTGGTCGGGCACGACTTCTATCTGTTCGTCGACGCGGACACCAAGCAGCCCAGCGTCGTGTACCGGCGGCACGCCTACGACTACGGCGTGATCCACCTGGAGACCGACCCGTTCGCGGAGCTCGCCGAGGACGCGGAGGCCGCGCCGGAGGAGGCGGGAGGCGTGCTCGGCGGCTGAGCGGCACCGCCCACGGGCCGCCGCCACACCGCACCCCCGGGCCGGATCAGCGATCCGGCCGGGGGTGTCGCCATGGAATCATGGAGTCGCCGATTGTGGCAGGCGCGTACCGACCGGCAGGGGGAACGACGATGGTGGACACTTTCGGACCCACGATGGCGCGGGGCCCGCGCGGCGAGGCGCGCGTGATCCCGTCCGGCCCGCCCCCGGAGCAGCGGGAGCCGATCCGGGTGCTGGTGGTCGACGACCATGAGCTGTTCCGGCGCGGGCTGGAGATCGTGCTCGCCCACGAGGAGGACATCGAGGTCGTCGGCGAGGCCGGGGACGGCGCGGAGGCGGTGGAGAAGGCGGCCGACCTGCTGCCGGACATCGTGCTGATGGACGTGCGGATGCCCAGGCGTGGCGGGATCGAGGCGTGCACCTCCATCAAGGAGGTGGCCCCCAGCGCGCGGATCATCATGCTGACGATCAGCGACGAGGAGGCCGACCTGTACGACGCCATCAAGGCGGGCGCCACCGGTTACCTGCTCAAGGAGATCTCCACCGACGAGGTCACCGCGGCGATCCGCGCCGTGGCCGACGGCCAGTCGCAGATCAGCCCGTCGATGGCGGCGAAGCTCCTCACCGAGTTCAAGTCGCTGATCCAGCGCACGGACGAACGGCGGCTGGTCCCGGCGCCGAAGCTGACGGACCGGGAGCTGGAGGTGCTCAAGCTGGTCGCCACCGGCCGGAACAACCGGGACATCGCCAAGGAGCTCTTCATCAGCGAGAACACGGTGAAGAACCACGTGCGGAACATCCTGGAGAAGCTCCAGCTCCACTCCCGCATGGAGGCCGTGGTCTACGCGATGCGCGAGAAGATCCTCGACCTGGAGACCGGTTAGGCCACGGCCTCCGACAGAGGGCGGTGCAGCTCGGGCGGGGTCGTCCGCTCGATCCTGATGTCCGTGCAGCCCACCCAGGTCGCGGCCTCGGCCAGGGCCCGCGCCATGGCCGGGACGGCCTTCGCGGCGCGCGGTGCCGAGCCCTCGAACGCCGCGTGCCGGGCGACCAGCGTGCTCCCGTCGCGGGCCGGGTCCACGCGGCCCAGCAGCTTCCCGCCGGACAGCAGCGGCATCGAGTAATACCCGAATATCCGCCGGGGGGCGGGCACATACGCCTCCAGCCGGTGTGTGAACCCGAAGATCCGCTCGGTGCGCGGCCGGTCCCAGATCAGCGAGTCGAACGGCGACAGCAGCGTCGTGCGGTGCCGCCCGCGCGGCGGCGACGCCAGCGCCGCCGGGTCCGCCCACGCGCGGTGCCGGGCGGCCCGCCCCTCCGCCGGTCCCCAGCCACCGACCTCGACCTCCACCAGGCCGGTGTCCCGCACGACCCGCTCCACCTGAGCGCCCGTCAGCCGGTGATAGTCCGCGAGGTCGGCCTGGGTGGCGACGCCCATCGCGGCGCCCGCCTGGGCCACGAGCCGGCGCAGGCACGCGTCGTCGTCCAGCTCCTCGCCCAGCAGCTTCTCCGGCACCGCCCGCTCGGCCAGGTCGTACACCCGCTTCCAGCCGCGCCGCTCGGCGCAGACCACCTCGCCCAGGGCCAGCGCCCGCTCCACCGCGACCTTCGCCTCGCTCCAGTCCCACCACGGGCCGCCGTTCTTCGCGCCGCCCAGCTCCGTCGCCGTCAGCGGCCCCTCGGCGCGCAGCCGGGCGAGCACCGACGCGTGCGCCTCGGGGGACACCGCGTGGTTCCACACGCCTCGGTCCCGGTACGACCGGCGGCGGAACGCGAACAGCGGCCACTCCTCGATGGGCAGCACGCACGCGGCGTGCGACCAGTACTCGAACGAGTGGCCGCCCGACCAGAACGCCGCCTCCACCGCCGGTCTGCCGACCGCGCCCAGCCGCGCGTACGGCAGCAGCTCGTGGGAGCGGGCGAGCACCGAGATGGTGTCGAGCTGGACCGCGCCCAAACGCCGCAGCACCCCGCGCACACCGGCCGCCCGGTCGGGGGCACCCAGCAGGCCCTGGGCGCGCAGCGCGAGGCGCCGGGCCTCGTCGGAGGAGAGTTCGACAACCGAGCCAGTCATGCGGGCGATCGTAGAGCCGAGCACTGACACTCGTCCCGGCGCTCGCATACCATGGCCGGTGCGGCGGGGCCATCTCGCTGTGCCCGCGCAATCGATACCCGCGCCAGGCCCGACCGGCAAGGAGACCAGCCCTCGTGTCCGTCTTCGACAAGATCATGCGTGCAGGCGAAGGCAAGATCCTGCGCAGGCTTCAGCGCGTCGCCAAGCAGGTGAACTCCATCGAAGAGGACTTCGTGGACCTGTCCGACGCCGAGCTGCGGGCGCTGACCGACGAGTACCGCGAGCGCCTCGCGGACGGTGAGACCCTGGACGACCTGCTGCCGGAGGCGTTCGCCACGGTCCGTGAGGCGGCCAAGCGCGTGCTGGGCCAGCGCCCTTACGACGTTCAGCTCATGGGCGGCGCCGCGCTGCACATGGGATATGTCGCGGAGATGAAGACCGGTGAGGGCAAGACGCTGGTCGGCACCCTGCCCACCTATCTCAACGCGCTGTCCGGCAAGGGCGTTCACCTGATCACGACCAACGACTACCTGGCGCAGCGCGACTCGGAGTGGATGGGCCGCGTCCACCGTTTCCTGGGGCTCTCGGTCGGCTGCATCTCCGCGGGCATGCCGCCGTCC
Source organism: Streptomyces specialis (assembly GCF_001493375.1). GTDB lineage: Bacteria > Actinomycetota > Actinomycetes > Streptomycetales > Streptomycetaceae > Streptomyces > Streptomyces specialis. The sequence continues at coordinate 28,181 of NZ_LN929765.1, read as the reverse complement.
AAGCGCCGCCAGCAGTACGCGTGCGACATCACCTACGGCACGAACAACGAGTTCGGCTTCGACTACCTGCGCGACAACATGGCCTGGTCCAAAGAGGAGCTGGTGCAGCGCGGGCACAACTTCGCGGTCGTGGACGAGGTCGACTCCATCCTCATCGACGAGGCGCGGACGCCGCTGATCATCTCCGGCCCCGCCGACCAGGCCACCAAGTGGTACGCGGACTTCGCGAAGCTGGTGCAGCGCCTGGAGCCGGGTGAGCCGGCCGTGCCGACCCGGGGCCAGGCGGAGACCGGTGACTACGACGTGGACGAGAAGAAGCGCACCGTCGCGATCCACGACGCGGGCGTCACCAAGGTCGAGGACTGGCTCGGCATCGACAACCTGTACGAGTCGGTGAACACCCCGCTCGTCGGTTATCTGAACAACGCGATCAAGGCCAAGGAGCTGTTCAAGCGCGACAAGGACTACGTCGTCATGGACGGCGAGGTCGTGATCGTGGACGAGCACACCGGCCGCATCCTGGCGGGCCGCCGCTACAACGAGGGCATGCACCAGGCGATCGAGGCGAAGGAAGGGGTGAAGATCAAGGACGAGAACCAGACCCTCGCCAAGATCACCCTTCAGAATTATTTCCGCCTCTACGACAAGCTCGCCGGCATGACCGGTACGGCGATGACCGAGGCCGCCGAGTTCCACCAGATCTACAAGCTCGGCGTGGTCCCGATCCCGACGCACCGCCCGATGGCCCGCAAGGACCGTTCCGACCTGATCTACCGCACCGAGGTCGCCAAGTTCGCGGCGGTCGTGGACGACATCGCCGAGAGGTACGAGAAGGGCCAGCCGGTGCTGGTCGGCACCACCTCGGTCGAGAAGTCGGAATACCTGTCGCAGCAGCTCAAGAAGCGCGGCGTCCGGCACGAGGTGCTCAACGCCAAGAACCACGAGCGGGAGGCCGTGATCGTCGCCAAGGCGGGCCGCAAGGGCGCCGTCACCGTCGCGACGAACATGGCCGGCCGCGGTACCGACATCAAGCTCGGCGGGAACCCGGACGACATCGCCGAGGAGGAGCTGCGCCGCAAGGGCCTCGACCCGGTGGAGCACGCGGAGGAGTGGGCGGCGGCCCTTCCGGACGCGCTGGCCCGCGCGGAGAAGGCGGTCGAGGCGGAGTTCGAGGAGGTCAAGGCGCTCGGCGGGCTGTACGTGCTGGGCACCGAGCGGCACGAGTCGCGCCGTATCGACAACCAGCTCCGCGGCCGTTCCGGACGTCAGGGCGACCCGGGCGAGTCCCGGTTCTACCTCTCGCTCGGCGACGACCTGATGCGGCTGTTCAAGGCGCAGATGGTCGAGCGCGTGATGTCCATGGCGAACGTGCCCGATGACGTGCCGATCGACAACAAGATGGTCACCCGGGCCATCGCGTCCGCCCAGGGCCAGGTCGAGCAGCAGAACTTCGAGATCCGCAAGAACGTCCTGAAGTACGACGAGGTCCTGAACCGGCAGCGCGAGGTCATCTACAGCGAGCGCGCCCGGGTGCTGGCGGGCGAGGACCTGCACGAGCAGGTGCAGTTCTTCATGGACGACACGATCGAGGCGTATGTGCGGGCCGAGACGGTCGAGGGCTTCGCCGAGGAATGGGACATGGAGCGCCTGTGGGGCGCGTTCAAGCAGCTCTACCCGGTGAAGGTGACCGTCGAGGAGCTGGAGGAGGAGGCCGGTGGCCGGGAGGGGCTGACCCCCGAGTTCATCGCCGAGTCCGTCAAGGAGGACATCCACCGCCAGTACGCGGCGCGCGAGGAGGAGCTGGGCTCCGAGGTGATGCGGGAGCTGGAGCGCCGCGTCGTGCTGTCGGTGCTGGACCGCAAGTGGCGTGAGCACCTCTACGAGATGGACTACCTCCAGGACGGCATCGGGCTGCGCGCGATGGCGCAGCGCGACCCGGTCGTGGAGTTCCAGCGCGAGGGCTTCGACATGTTCATCGCCATGCTGGAGGGCATCAAGGAGGAGTCCGTCGGCTACCTGTTCAACCTGGAGGTCCAGGTCGAGCGGCGGGTCGAGCAGGTGCCCGTGCGGGGTGCCACGACGGACCGGCCCGCCGAGCCGGGCGCGGCGCAGGAGGCGGTCCCGGCCGGGGCGCCCGGCGGCGGGGCCCCGGCGATCCTGGCCAAGGGCCTGGAGGCGCCCAAGCGCGCGGACCGGCTGCACTTCTCGGCGCCGACCGTGGACGGCGCGGGCGGTCAGGGCGGCGTCGTGGAGGGTGACTTCTCCACCGACGGCGGTGACGGCGACCAGGCGGAGCCGGCCGGGATGACCCGGGCGGAGCGGCGGAAGGCGCAGAAGGGCGGCCGGCGCCGCAAGAAGTGAGGCTCGTCCCGTGGGCCGGCTCCGTGCGCGGAGCCGGCCCACGGGCATGTCAGGGGACGGTGTCCAGCTCGACGGCCGCGCACTGCCAGCGGCCGTCGGGGCGGCGTTCCAGCCGGAAGGCGACGGCCCGGGTGCGGTCGCCCACGGTCACCCGGGCGAACGCCTCGATGGCGTCGGCGTTCGGGCGGCAGGCCCCGACGCCGCGCAGCACGGGCGCGGCGCCGCCCGGCGTCGGGCGCAGCGGGGCGTGCGGGGCGAGGCGGACGAGCTGTTCCCAGGCGGTGGCCCCGGCGTGGCCGAGCAGCAACTGCACGGGGCGCTGGCCGCTGAGGACCAGCAGGAGCCGGTGGGCGAACCAGTCGTGCGGCCGGTGGGCGCGGCCCACGGGCACCGGCCGCGCCGGGCGGCGGGAGTCCGCCCGTCCCGGCGGTGCGGCGGCCCGGCCCGGGCCGCGCTTGCTGATCCTCATGCGTCGTCCACCCCGTGAAAGGAAGCTACCGACTGGTAACTATCGCGGAGTGTAGCGGTGCGGTCACGCTGCGGCAAGCGTTGTCGCCGAGTCCGGCGGGTGTCGCACGGTGCCCTGGTACAGTGAGCGCGCTCGCGGCCCGGGAGTCGCTGTTTCCCCGCACCGCCCGCCGCGGGCCGAGGTTCGTAGAGAAAGCGGCCGTCCATGCGCGTCTACCTCCCGCTCACCCTGTCCTGGCTCGCCGAGCTGCGCCGGACCGGGCAGGCCGGACCGGCGCCGCTGACCGCCTACGCCGTCACCCCCGCGCTGCGCGAGTGGTATCTCTCCGGCGGCGAGGAGGAGTTGGAGTACGCCGCGCTCAGCCGCGCCGCCCTGGCCTCGCTCCGGCTGCTCGCCGCCGATCCCTCCGCGCCGAGGCGCCGGGTCGTGGTGGCCGCCGACGTGCCCGACCGGAACGCGGTGGCGGACCCCGACCTGGCCCTCCAGCCCGAGGCGCTGGGCGAGGTGACGCTGACCTCGGCGGTGCCGCTGGCCGCGATGGCGGCCGTCCACGTGGACGCCCCCGACGCCGAGTCCGACGTCGCGGCGGCGGCCGGGGCCGTCGGGGCGGCCGACGAGGGCGACGACGACGCCCAGTTCACCGTGGACGGCGCGGCCGACCACGAACTCCTCTGGTACGGCGTGCAGGAGATCGACGGCCTGATCCGGCCGTCCGGCGAACGGTAAAATCACTGCCGCGCCGCCGCCGCCTGGCCGTACCGTCTACCGCATGGCCACATGCTCGCCTCCCGTCGGCGCGGGACACATCGTCTGGGACTGGAACGGCACCCTGCTCCACGACATCGACGTGGTGATCGAGGCGACCAACGCCGCGTTCGCCGAGCTGGGGATTCCGCCGATCACGCTGGAGCGGTACCGGGAGCTGTACTGCGTGCCGATCCCGCTGTTCTACCAGCGGCTCCTCGGCCGGCTGCCCACCGACGAGGAGTGGGCGGTCATGGACGCCACGTTCCACCGGCACTACTTCGCCCGGTCCGAGACGGCCCAGCTCGCCGAGGGCGCCGCCGCGCTGCTGGCCGGGTGGGTCGCCGCCGGACGCACCCAGTCCGTCTGCTCCCTGGCACCGCACGAGCGGCTCCTGTCGTGGGTGACCCGGCTCGGCATCGACGGGCACTTCCTGCGGATCGACGGGGGCACGGGCGACGGCATCGTCCGGGGCAAGGCCCAGCAGATGGCCCGCCATGTCACCTCGCTGGCCGAGCTGGTCGCCGACATGGCGCCCGAGCGCGTGGTGGTCATCGGCGACGCGACCGACGACGCCCGCGCGGCGGCCCACGCGGGCGCCAAGGCGGTGCTGTACTCGGGCGGGTCGCACAGCCGGCGCAGCCTGCTGAGCGCCGGGGTCCCCGTGGTGGACACGCTCGCGGAGGCGGTGCTGGTGGCCGAGGAGCTGGTGAGAACGCCGTGAGGCGGACCGGCCCGGCGGGCTTCCGGCGCGCCGGGGGGCGGCGCCCTTTTTCGTCCGGTGGCGGGCCCGGGGGCGAGGAGGGGACGATAGCCTTGCTCGCGTGACCAGTGTGATATCGGCTGGAGTTCCGGCCGGAGGCAGCGCCGCCTCCTCTCGGCACCCGGTGCCGGCCCGGGCCAGGTCCGCCACTGGTCCGATTCCCCGGGAGCACCCCATCCATGAGATCGAGCGCTGCCCGGTGACCGTTTCTCGACGTCACGCAACGGCGCGCGACAGGAGCCAGAGGACATGCACACCAAGCTGGACGAAGCCAAGGCCGAACTTCTGGAACAGGCCGCCCGGGTAGCCGAGCACGGCGGTGCGGGAGGTCAGCAGCCCCCGCACGGCCTGGGTCCCGCGGCACTCCGCGCGTACCTCCAGCGGTACTACCTCTTCATCGCCTCGGAGGACCTCGCCGGCCGGGACCCGGTCGATCTGTACGGGGCCGCCTCGTCGCACCTGCGGCTCGCCGCCGACCGCCCGCAGGGCACCGCCAACGTGCGCGTCCACACCCCCACCGTCGAGGAGATGGGCTGGACCTGCAGCCACACCGTGGTCGAGGTCATCACCGACGACATGCCCTTCCTGGTCGACTCGGTGACCAACGAGCTGTCCCGCCAGGGCCGCGGCATCCACCTCGTGATCCACCCCCAGGTCGTCGTCCGGCGCGACGTCGCCGGGCGGCTGCTGGAGGTGCTCGACGCCGAAGGCCCGGACGGTGCGCTGCCCGGGGACGCGGTGGTGGAGTCGTTCATCCATGTCGAGATCGACCGCGAGACCGACCGCGAGGACCTCAAGCGCATCGAGACGGACCTGCGCCGGGTCCTGGTCGACGTGCGCGAGTCCGTCGAGGACTGGCAGAAGATGCGTGGCACGGCGCTGCGCATCGCGGAGGACCTGGCCACCGAGCCGCTCGCCGGGGAGATCCGGCCCGAGGACGTCGGGGAGGCCGCGGAGCTGCTGCGCTGGCTCGCCGCCGACCACTTCACCTTCCTCGGGTACCGGGAGTACCGGCTGTCCCGCGAGGACAACGGCGGCGAGCGCGACGTGCTGCGGGCGGTCCCCGGCACCGGCCTCGGCATCCTGCGCGCCGACCCCGCGCACGACCCGGACGCCGAACGCCCGGTCGCCTCCGCCGCGTTCATCCGGCTCTCGCCCTCGGCCCGGGCCAAGGCCCGCGAGCCCCGGCTGCTGATCCTCACCAAGGCCAACAGCCGCTCCACCGTCCACCGCCGCTCCTACCTGGACTACATCGGGGTCAAGGAGTTCGACGAGAGCGGGAAGGTCGTCGGGGAGCGCCGCTTCCTGGGCCTGTTCTCGGCCGCCGCCTACACCGAGTCGGTGCGCCGCATCCCGGTCATCCGGCACAAGGTCGCCGAGGTGCTGGCCGGGGCCAAGTTCGCGCCCAACAGCCACAGCGGCCGGGACCTGCTCCAAATCATGGAGACCTACCCGCGCGACGAGCTGTTCCAGACCGACGTGGAAACCCTCGGCTCCATCGCCACCTCGGTGCTGCACCTCCAGGAACGCCGCAGGCTGCGGCTGTTCCTGCGGCAGGAGGAGTACGGGCGGTACTACTCGGCCCTGGTCTACCTGCCGCGCGACCGGTACACGACGTCCGTCCGGCTGCGGCTGATCGACATCCTCGCCGAGGAACTGGACGGCACCAACGTCGACTTCACCGCCTGGAACACCGAATCGGTGCTCTCCCGGCTGCACTTCGTGGTCCGCGTGGCACCGGGCACCGAGCTGCCGGAGCTGACCGAGGCGGACGTCGAGCGGATCGAGGCCAGGCTCGCGGAGGCGTCCCGGTCCTGGACCGACGGGTTCGCCGACGCCCTGCTGGCCGAGTGCGGCGAGGAGTTGGCCGCCGAGCTGGGCCACCGCTTCCTGAACGCGTTCCCCGAGGGCTACAAGGCCGACTTCGCCCCCCGCGCCGCCGTCGCCGACGTGCAGTACGTGGCGAACCTGCGGCCGGGCGACGGCGAGGACTTCGCGCTCAGCCTCTACGAACCGGTCAACGCGGCACCGGGCGAACGGCGGTTCAAGATCTACCGCACGGGTGAGCCGGTCTCGCTCTCCGCCGTCCTGCCCGTTCTCCAGGCGCTGGGCGTGGAGGTGGTGGACGAACGGCCGTACGAGCTGCGGCCCGTGGGCGGACCCACCGCGTGGATCTACGACTTCGGCCTGCGGGTCCCCGAGTCCCTGGCCGGCGGCATGGTCGGGGACGTCCGCGCGCGGTTCCAGGAGGCGTTCGCCGCCGCGTGGACGGGCGCGGCGGAGAACGACGGGTTCAACGCGCTGGTGCTGTCCGCCGGGCTGACCTGGCGCGAGGCGATGGTGCTGCGCGCCTACGCCAAGTACCTGTGGCAGGCGGGCGCCCGCTTCACGCAGGAGACGATGGAGGCCACGCTCCGGAAGAACTCGCACACCGCGCGGCTGCTGGTCAACCTCTTCGAGGCCCGGCTCGCCCCCCAGCGCCAGAGCGCCGGCCGGGAGATCATCGACGGCCTGCTGGAGGAGCTGGACGGCGCCCTGGAGAACGTCTCGACCCTGGACGAGGACCGGATCCTCCGCTCGTTCCTGACGGTGGTGAAAGCCACGCTGCGGACCAACTTCTTCCAAGGGGCGGGTGACGGCGGTGGCGAGCCGCACGCCTATCTGTCGCTGAAGCTGGAGCCCAAGGCCATTCCCGAACTGCCCGAGCCGCGCCCGGCGTTCGAGATCTGGGTGTACTCACCCCGGGTCGAGGGCGTCCACCTGCGGTTCGGCAAGGTCGCCCGCGGCGGGCTGCGCTGGTCCGACCGGCGCGAGGACTTCCGCACCGAGATCCTGGGCCTGGTGAAGGCGCAGGAGGTGAAGAACACCGTGATCGTGCCGGTCGGCGCCAAGGGCGGGTTCGTCGGCAAGCGGCTCCCCGACCCGGCCGCCGACCGCGACGCCTGGCTCGCCGAGGGCATCGCCTGCTACAAGACGTTCATCTCCGGCCTGCTCGACATCACCGACAACCTGGTGGACGGCCGTGTCGTGCCGCCCCGGGACGTGGTGCGGCACGACGGCGACGACACGTACCTCGTGGTCGCCGCCGACAAGGGCACCGCCACGTTCTCCGACATCGCCAACGAGGTCGCCACCTCGTACGGCTTCTGGCTCGGGGACGCCTTCGCCTCCGGCGGTTCCGCCGGGTACGACCACAAGGGCATGGGCATCACCGCGCGCGGCGCCTGGGAGTCCGTCAAGCGGCACTTCCGCGAACTGGGCCACGACACCCAGACGCAGGACTTCACGGTGGCCGGCATCGGCGACATGTCCGGCGACGTCTTCGGCAACGGGATGCTGCTCTCCGAGCACATCCGGCTCGTCGCGGCCTTCGACCACCGGCACATCTTCATCGACCCCGACCCGGACCCGGCCGTCTCGTTCGCGGAACGGCGCCGCCTGTTCGAGCTGCCGCGCTCCTCGTGGGCGGACTATGACAAGGCGCTGCTCTCCAAGGGCGGCGGCGTGCACCCGCGTTCGGCCAAGTCCATCGTCCTCACCCCGCAGGCGCGGGCGGCGCTCGGCATCGAGGGCGGCGGCTCGGCGCTGACCCCAGCGGATCTGATGAAGGCGATCCTCAAGGCGCCGGTGGACCTGCTGTGGAACGGCGGCATCGGCACCTACGTGAAGTCGTCCGCCGAAACGCACGCCGACGCCGGGGACAAGGCCAACGACGCGATCCGCGTGGACGGCCGGGACCTGCGCGCGAAGGTCGTCGGCGAGGGCGGCAACCTGGGCCTGACCCAGCGCGGCCGGATCGAGTACGCGCTGGCCGGCGGCCACTGCAACACCGACGCCATCGACAACAGCGCGGGCGTCGACACCTCCGACCACGAGGTGAACATCAAGATCCTGCTCAACTCGGTGGTCGCCAACGGCGACTTGACCGTCAAGCAGCGCAACGGGCTCCTCGCCGGGATGACCGACGAGGTCGGCGCGCTCGTGCTGCGCAACAACTACGCGCAGAACGTGGCCCTGGCCAACGGCCAGACCACCGCGCCCGGCCTGGTCCAGGCCCACCAGCGCCTCATCCGCAAGCTCGGCGAGGAGGGCCGGCTCGACCGTGAGCTGGAATTCCTGCCGTCGGACGAGGAGTTCCACGAGCGCCGCGTGGCCGGCCGGGGCCTGACACAGCCGGAGCTGGCGGTCCTCCTGGCCTACGTCAAGCTGACGGTCACCGCCGAACTCCTCGACACCGGGCTGCCCGACGACCTCTACGTCAGTCGGCTCCTCTTCGAGTACTTCCCGGCGGCGCTGCGGGAACGGTTCGCCGAGCGGATCGACGGCCACGCGCTGCGCCGCGAGATCATCACGACGCTCCTGGTCAACGACACCGTCAACACCGGCGGTTCATCGTTCGTCCACCGCATGCAGGAGGAGTCGGGCGCCTCGACCGAGGAGATCGTCCGGGCGCACACCGCGTCCCGCGCCATCTTCAACCTCGCCGAGATCTGGGACATCGCCGAGCGGCTGGACAACCAGGTCGAGGCGACGGTCCTCACCCGGACCCGGCTGCACGCGCGGCGCCTGGTCGAGCGCGGCGCCCGCTGGCTGCTCAACAACCGTCCGCAGCCGCTGAAGCTGGCCGACACGATCGAGCTGTTCGCCGACCGGGTGGGCCAGGTGTGGGCGGAGCTGCCGAAGTTGCTGCGCGGTCTGGACCAGGAGTGGTACGGCAGGATGCTGGACGAGCTGACGGGCAACGGCGTGCCCGCCGAAGTGGCCCAGCAGGTCGCCGGGTTCTCGGCCGTCTTCCCGGCGCTGGACATCGTGGCCGTCGCCGACCGCACCGGGCACGACGTGCTGGAAGTGGCCGAGGTGTACTACCACTTGAGCGACGAGCTGGGCATCTCCCGTCTCAAGGACCGGATCAGCGAGCTGCCGCGCGCGGACCGCTGGCAGTCGATGGCGCGCACGGCGATCCGGGAGGATCTGTACGCGGCCCACCAGTTGATCACCGCGGACGTGCTGGCGGCGGGCGGTCCCGACGCCACTCCGGAGGAGCGGTTCGCGGCCTGGGCGGAGCGGAGCAGCGCGATCCTGGGCCGGGCCCGGACGACGCTGCGGGAGATCCAGTCCTCGGACAGCTTCGACCTGTCGAACCTGTCGGTGGCGATGCGGACGATGCGGACACTGCTGCGCAGCAACCGCTGACGGCGCGGGGGCGGGGGCCCGGCTCGGGCGCCCGCCCCCGGCCGCGCGGGGCTCGGGTGGCGGGCAGGCCGATCCCCGGCTGAGCCATCCGGCCCAGGCGGAGGTGATCATGGCGGTCAGGTCCCGGCGGGCGGTCCAGCCGAGGTGCTTGGCCGCGAGTTCGGGGCTGACGACCATCCGGGCCGGGTCCCCGGGCCGGCGCGGCGCGATCACCGGGGCGAGGTCCTCGTGGCCGGTGATCTGCGCGATCAGCGTGACCATCTCGCGCACCGACACGCCTTCGCCACGGCTGATGTTGAGCGTCAGGTGCTCGGGTTCCGGCTGCTCGGCCAGGGCGCGGGCCGCCGCCACATGGGCCTCGGCCAGGTCCTCGACGTGCACGTAGTCCCGGACGCATGTCCCGTCGGGCGTCGGGTAGTCGGCGCCGAAGACGCGGGGCGGCGAGCCCGCCGACAGGTAGGCGAAGGTCTCCGGGATGAGCCCGTCGCCGCCGGTGTCGGCCAGCCCGGGGGCGGCGGCTCCGGCCACGTTGACATGGCGCAGGCAGGCGGTGGCCATGCGGTAGGCGCGGTTCGCGTCGCGGCCCAGCCACTCCCCGACGAGTTTGGTCTCGCCGTAGGGGCTGGCGGGCGCGCAGGGGGTGTCCTCGGTGACGAGGTCGTCCTCGGGCGTGCCGTAGACGGCGGCGGAGGAGGAGAAGACGAACCGGCCCACCCGGTTGCCCCGGGCCGCCTCCAGCAGGATCTGGAGGCCGTGCACGTTCTCCCGGTAGTAGCGCAGGGGCTGGGCCAGGGACTCGCCGGCCTGCTTCTTGGCGGCGAGGTGGATCACGGCGGTGACCCGGTGGTCGGCGATCGTCCGGTCCAGCAGCCCCCGGTCGAGCGTCGTGCCCTGGACGAACGGGACGCCGTCGGGGACGCGCGAGGCGTCGCCCGTGGACAGGTCGTCGTAGGCGACGACCTGCTCGCCGGCCAGGGCGAGGGCGCGCACCACATGGGAACCGATGTACCCGGCGCCGCCGGTGATCAGATAGGACATGGTCAGCCTCCGGTGTGGATGGGGTGTCCGGAACGGGGTCGGGGAGCGGTGGCGCGTACCAGGACCGCGCCCGGCGCGGGGCGCCGCGCCTCGGGCGGGACGACGGGCGGTACGCCGGTGCCGTCGAGGAAGAAGCGGCGGACGACGCGTTCGGCGGCGAACCCGTCGTCGTACGGGCAGAACCGCCGCCGGAACTCGGCGCGCAGCGCGGCCATGCGCGGGTCGGTCCACAGCCCGGGTCCGGCCAGGACGGCCAGCAGCTCCTCCTCGGACCGGGTCACCGGGCCAGGGGCGACGGCGAGCAGGTCGAAGTAGGCGCCGTGCACGGCCCGGTACGCCTCCCAGTCCACGGCGTGGACGACGATGGGCCGGTCCAGGTTGGCGTAGTCGAACAGGACGGGCGCGTAGTCCGTGACGAGCGCGTCGGCCGCCAGGCACAGTTCCTCCAGCCGGGGGTGGCCGCTGGGTCGCGGACCAGCAGCAGGAAGCCGGGGCCGAGGCGGCCGGCCAGCCGTTCGGGGTCGATCGGCGGCAGGTGGCCGCGCGGGTGGCGGCGGCGGGCGGGGGCGTACAGCACGGCCAGCACGCCGTCGGGGATGCCGAGTCCGGCGCGGACGCGCAGGACGTCGTCGGCGGTCGCGGGGTGGGAGACGTCGGCGGTGGGGGAGCCGTACTCCAGGGTGATGTAGTCGGCCGGGTAGGCGCCCTCCCAGGCCAGGGTGGAGTGCCGGTTGGCGGACAGGCAGTAGTCCCAGCCGTCGATCTGGCGCAGCAGCCGGGCGATGTCGCGGTCGGCGGCGTCCAGACCGGCGTGGGCCAGGGGGGTGCCCCGGTGGGTCTGGAGGCGGAGCTGTCCTGGCCGCTTGACCAGGGCCGGGGGGAAGCCGGTGCCGCTGACCAGGAACCGGGCGCGGGCGACGGCCGTCCAGTAGGGCGCGGTGCCGGGGACGAGCCGGGTGGCGCCGGCGGGCAGGGGGGGCCGTTCCTGGCCCGGCGGGGTCACCCAGGCGGTGCGGACGGTGGGGGCCAGCTCGCGCAGCTTCGCCTCGATGGCGGTGGGCGCGCAGGCGTGGCCGCCGCCGCTGCCTTGGGCGAAGACGGCGAGCCCGGGGTCGAGCGGGCGGCGCAACTGGCACCGGTAGTGGGCGCGGAGCAGCGCGCCGCGCAGCGCGGCGCGCAGGCCGCCGCCGATCCGGCGGCGGACCCGGCGGGCCAGGCGGTGGCCGGGCCCCAGCCGGGGGAACGCGCGGCGGGCGCCGAGGCGCAGCAGGAGCTGACGCAGCCGGTCGCGGCGGTCGCGGCGGCCGGCGCCGATCGCCGTGGCGCCGGACGCGGCCCGGTGGCGGCGGCAGAGCGCGGCGCCCCGGCGGAAGAACTCGGCGCGGTCGGCGGCGGGCAGCAGGCCGCGGGTGCGGTAGACGGTGGTGAGGTGGTCGACCATGCGCCGGTAGAGGGCCGGTCGCCAGCGGTCCGCGCCGGGCAGCTCGTCGAGGCGGACGAACAGCCGCTCGTACTGGGCGAGGAGGTCGAGGTGGCCGGCGCCCGCGTTCCGGGCCCGGCCGCCGGTGCGGCGCTCGCGGTGGTGGAGGCAGACCCGGTCCAGGACGGCGAGGGAGTCGGCGGCGGCCAGTGCCGGGTAGAGGAAGGGGACGTCCTGGTAGTGGCCGGGCGGGAAGCGCAGGCCGTGCTGTTCGAGGAAGTCGCGGCGGTAGGCGGCGGACCAGGCGACGGGCGGCAGTCTCAGCAGGGTGGGCCGCCCGGCGAGGGTGAGGACGCGGCCGTCGCGTTCGTCGAGGAGGCCGGGGAGGACGCCGGGGGAGACCGTGCCGTCCCAGGAGACGCGGGCATGGTCGAACAGCAGCAGCGCGGGTTCGCCGGTGGCGGTCAGCCGGGTGGCGAGGGCGGTCAGCGCGCCGGGGGCGAGGGTGTCGTCGCCGTCGAGGAAGAGGACGTACCGGCCGGTGGCGCGGGCGAGGCCGGCGTTGCGGGCCGGGCCGGGCCCCGCGGTGGCCGCCAGCCGCAGGCCGGTGACCCGGTCGTCGGCCGCCGCCGCCTCGGCGATGATCTCGCCGGAGGCGTCGGGCGAGGCGTCGTCCACCACGATCAGTTCGAGGTCGCGGAAGTCCTGGGAGAGCACGGACGCCAGGCACGCGGGGAGGTATGCCTGCACCTGGTGGGCGGGCACGATGATGCTGAAGCGGGGCACGGCACATCCAGGGGGCGGCGCGTCGGATTACACGGACCATCCGACAATCGCTCTTCCGGGATGTCTTTCCGGGCACGCGGGAGGTGTCGCGGAACGCTTTCCTCCGATCGGCGCAGCGCCTACTTCACCGCGCCCGCCATCACGCCCGAGACGAACTGCCGCTGGAAGGCGAAGAAGATCGCCAGCGGGATGATCATCGTCAGGAACGCGCCCGGCGCCAGGACGTCGAAGTTGCTGCCGAACTGCCGCATCTCCTGCTGGAGGGCGATCGTCATCGGCGGCGAGCCGTTGTCCGCGAAGATCAGCGCGATCAGCATGTCGTTCCACACCCACATGAACTGGAAGATCGCCAGCGCGGCGATCGCCGGGCCGCCCAGTGGCAGCACCACGCGGAAGAACAGGCGTATCTCGCCCGCGCCGTCGAGCCGGGCCGCCTCCAGCAGCTCGCGGGGGATCTCGGCGAAGAAGTTCCGCAGCAGGAAGATCGCGAACGGCAGGCCGAACGCGGAGTGGAAGAGGACCACGCCGAGCGTCGTCTCGAAGATGCCGAGGGTGTTGAACAGCCGGGCGACCGGGATCAGCGCCACCTGCACCGGCACCACCAGCAGCGCCACGACGCCCAGGAACCACCAGTCGCGGCCGGGGAAGTCCAGCCAGGCGAACGCGTAGGCGGCCGAGGCGCCCAGGGCGACGACCAGCAGGGTGGACGGGACGGTGATCGCCACCGTGGTCCAGATGGAGCTGGTGAAGTTGTCGTTGGCGAGCAGGCTGTCGTAGTTCGACCAGGTGAGCTGGTCGAGGTCGGTCAGCGTGTCCCACCAGCCGGACGACGCGATGTCGCGGGCGTCGCGGAAGGAGGACGCGAAGAGCCCGGCGGTGGGCAGCAGCCACACCACGGCGAGCACCACGAGCACCACCCGCACACCGCTCCCGGCGGCGAGGGAGGCGAGCCGGGACGCGAGCGGGCGCGGCGGTGGTCCGGCGGCGGGAGGCGGCGGGGCGTCCGCCGGGTCCGGCAGTCGGTCGGTGGAGGTGGGAGCGGTCACCGGCGGTTCTCCCGTCGCAGCCTGCGCACATTGAAGATCATCACGGGCACCACGAGCAGCAGCAGGAACACCGCGATCGCGCTGCCCAGGCCCTGGTCGGCTCCGGCGCCGAAGGACGACTGGTAGAGCTGGAGGGCCAGCACGTTCGCGTCGGCCTGGCTGGAGGCGGGCGGGATGACGTAGATGAGGTCGAAGATCTTGAGCACGTTGATCATCAGCGTCACCATCACCACGGCCAGCACGGGGGCCAGCAGCGGGACGGTGATGCGGCGGAAGACCTGCCACTCGTTGGCGCCGTCGACGCGGGCCGCCTCCAGCATCTCCCGGGGGACCGAGGCGAGCCCCGCGGCGATCAGCACCATCGCGAAGCCGGCCCACATCCACACGTAACTGCCGATGATCGCCGGGGTGATGACGTCCGGGCCGAGCCACTCGACGCCGTTGTAGGGGGCGGTGAAGCTGTCGGCGGCCAGCCGGACCCGGGCGCCGTCGGCCTCGGCGGGCAGGACGAACGAACCGTCGTCGGCCGTCTCGGTCGTGGCCACGACCTGGCCGTCCCGGACCGCCTCGACGGTGATCCCGGCCAGACCGCGCTCCTCGGGATCGACGGCGCCGGCCGTACCGCCCCCGCCGCGCGTGAAGTCCATCCAGACGGTGCCGGCGACTTCGCCGGGCCCCGCGGCGGCGACCGCCGCCGGCTCGGCGTCGGCCAGCTCCGGCTGCGGCACCGCGACCAGCGGCACCAGCGCCGGCGACCCGGCCTCGACGGGCTCGGTCAGCAGGTAGGAACCGTCGCCCTGCACCTCGACCGGGCCGCCGGGGCGCGGCTGGGCGTCGGGCCAGGACGAGGCGTCGGTGAACGTGTCGTGGACGGTCGTCATCAGGGCGTTGGCCACGCCCCGGTCCGGGTCCTGCTCGTACACCAGGCGGAAGATGATGCCCGCCGCCAGCATCGAGACCGCCATCGGCATGAAGACGATCAGCTTGAACGCCGTGGCCCAGCGGATGCGTTCGGTCAGGACCGCGAAGATCAGACCGAGGGCGGTGGTGACGGTCGGCGCCACGACGATCCAGATCAGGTTGTTGCGCAGCGCGGTCCTGATCGAGTCGTTGCTGAACATCTCCCGGAAGTTGTCCAGGGCGACGAAGTCCTTGCCGGACGCGTCGAACAGGCTGCGCCACACCGAATACCCGATGGGGTAGACGACCAGGGCCCCGAGCAGCGCCAGGGCGGGCAGCAGGAAGCACGCGACCGTCCAGGGACGGGACTTGATCACCGCCTTGCCGGATGCCATGAGTTCCGATCTCCGTCCGTCGTCGCTGGGGTCAGTCGCGGTACGCGCGGTCCGCCTGGGACTCCAGGTACTCCTGCGCCCCCGCGATGTCGCCGGGATCGCGCAGGAAGTTCTGGAGGCCCTGCCACATGCCCTGGCCCGTCGTCCCGCCGAAGGCGGCGGGGGTCTGGTCCGACATGTCGAACCGGAAGTCGTCGCCCGCCGCGATCAGCGCCTCGGCGATGCCGCGCTGCACCTCGTTGGGATAGGCGTCGAACTCCAGGGACTTGTTGGGCGAGACGAAGCCGCCCGCCTCGGCCCAGATCCGCGCGGCGTCGGTGGAGGCCAGGAACGCCAGCAGCGCCTGCTGCGCCTCGCTCGCCTCGCCGTCCGGCGCGACCGCCACCGCGACGTCGCCCGCGCTGACCACCGGCGGCGCCTCGCCCACGGCGGGGAACGGGAAGACCTGGGCGTCCTCGCCGATCACGGCGTCGGTGCTGTCGCTGATGACCGAGCCGACGAAGTCGGCCTCGAAGACCATCCCGGCGTCCGGGGTCTCCAGATCGATGAACGTCTGGGTGACGGAGGTCGGGAAGTCGGTCTGGAGAGAGCCGTCGTTGCCGTTCTCCAGGAGCTGCGGCGAGCCGAACAGCTCCGCGAGCGTGGTCAGCGCTTCGGTGACGCTCTCGTCGGTCCACGGGATCTCGTGCGCGGTCAGCCGGTCGTACATCTCCGGCCCGGCCTGGGAGAGATAGACGTTCTCGAACCAGTCGGTGAGGGTCCAGCCGTCGGCGCCGGCCACGGAGACCGGCGTGGTGCCGGACTCCCACACCGTCCACGCGGTCGCGACGAAGTCGTCCCACGTCGCGGGAGGTTCGACCCCGGCGTACGCGAACGCGGTGGTGCTGTACCAGATCAGCGACTTGTTGGCGGCCTTCACGTACACGCCGTACTGCGTGCCCTCGTGGTTGGCCAACTCCTGCCAGCCCCGCGTGTAGTTGGCGTCGAGCTGCGCCTGGACCGACTCGTCCACCGGCGCGAGCCAGCCGTTCTCGGCGAACTCGTGGAGCACGCCCGGCTGCGGCACCATCACCACGTCCGGCGGCGAACCGCCCTCGACCTTGCTGCCGACGAACTGCGAGACGTTGTCACCGCTGGGCACGAAGCTCACCGACGCGCCCGTCAGCGCCTCGAACTCGTCCAGCACCCGCAGGAAGTTGTCCCGCTCCGCGCCGGTCCACACGGCCGCGACCTCCAGCGACTGCCCGCTGAGGTCCGGCAGGTCGATCGACGGCGGCCGGCCGCTCCCGCTCCCGCCGTCACCGCCTCCGCACGCGGTCAGCGTCAGCGCGCCGGCGGCGAGCACCGCCGCCACCCCGCGGGTGGTCCTCCGCCGGGGTCCCCGGCCCGAACCGCGCATGAGCACCGCCCTCATCGTCCGAAGCGTCCGAAGCGTCCGGAGCGGCAACGCCCCCGCGCTGCCCGGGGCCTGCCACACCGCATGTCCTCCACGGCATGACTACGCCCCGTTCATGGAACCGGCAAGACCGCCGTCGACCTCACGTTGCGTTTGTGACCGGGCCGTTATCGGTTCCCCATGCGCGGGTTGCGTGCGAGAACCGCGTCAGGACGTTGCGCGTGCTCACCTTTCCGCTGTCCGCGCACGCCCATCCGCTCACCGGCCGCTCACACCAGGGTCGCCGTCGCGGCCCGGTCCGTCTGCGCCGCCCGGGCCGCCGCGCTGGCGAGCAGGGCGACGTCCGTCGGCCCGTTCCCCAGCTCCCGCACCGGGCGCCGGGCGGGCGGGTCGCCGGCCCGCGCCCAGTCCAGCCGGGCGACCGTGGGGCGCAGCGTCGCGGTGCGCGGGATGCGGCCGGGGCCCCGGCCGCCCTGGAACGGAACGGGCCGCCCGGCCCCGCGCCACAGCTCGGCCCGGCCCGCGGGCGTCCCGGCCAGCGTGATCCGCGCCGCGGCCGGACCGGCCGCCGCGTCGTCCCGCCCGGCCGTGATCACCCGCACCCCGAGCCGCTGCCCCTCGCGGGCCGCCGCCTCCACCACGCGGATCACCGACCCCGCCGCCTGGCGGCCCGGCGCGCCGAGCGGCGGCGTCAGCAAGGCGTCGAAGTCGTCGACGAGGACCACCAGCCAGGGCAGCGGGCGGCTGCCCCGGACGAGCACCGGGGGCGCGTCCGTGTCGGCCTCGGCCGGGCGCGGGCCGACCACCCTCCCCGTCGCGCGCGGCGCGCCGGCCGCGAAGTCGGCCTCGCCCAGCAGCGCGGCCCGCCGTTTCAGCTCCTCGCGCAGCGCCTGCGCGAACGCCCGCATCCGCACCGGGTCCGTCGCCCCCAGGTACGACGCGACGTGCGGCAGCTCGGCGCAGGGCGCCAGGCCGGTGGCCGCGCCCTCGACCAGCAGCAGCGACAGGTCGGCCGGGCCCGGGGCGGCGGCCAGCGAGGCGGCCATCGCGCTCAGCAGCTCCGTCCGCCCCGACTTCGGCGGCCCGGCCACCGACAGCGGGCCGGTGGTCTCCGCCAGATCCACGGTCACCGGGCCCTCGGCGCCCGCGCCCAGCACCAGCGGCAGCCCGCTCTGCCCGGCCCACCGGCCGCGCAGCGCGCCCGGCGTGACGCGGGACAGCTCCAGGGCGTCCAGCAGGCGACAGCTCTCGGGCAGCGTCGCGGCGGGCCCCCCCGCGTCGCCCGCGCCCCCGGCGCCGCTCCCGGCGCTCTCGGCCGCCGGGGCGAGCGCCCGCGCGAACCGCTCGGCCCAGGCGAGGGAGACCGCGTCCGCGCCCGACGCCGGGCCCGGCGTGCCGCCCGGGTCCACCAGCCGCAGCGCGGTGGCCACCGGGCCGCTGACCACGGCGACGGCGCCGCAGGCGGCGAGGACCGGGGAGGCGGCCCGGGCGGCGTCGAGCGTCCGGTCCAGCGGCGAGGCGGCGGTGGCGGGGGCCGTCTCCGCGAGGGCCAGCAGGTGGACGCCGACGGCGGGACCCCCGGCGGCCAACCGGGCGAGCGCCGAGCGCGCCGCGTCCGTGCCCGGGTCGCCGTCGACCAGCACCACCGTGCGGCGGGCCCCGCGCGGGCGGCCGAGCAGCCCGGTCAGCTCCGCCGTCCGGGCCGCCGCCTGCCGGGCGTCGAAGGCGAGCAGCAGCCGGCAGTCCTGGCCGCGGGCCGGGCGCGTGTGCGGCAGCCAGCCCGGCCAGGACCACTCCTCGGCCCGGTCCACGGCGACGACGACCAGCTCCAGCGCGCTCGGCGGGTGCAGGGCCGCGAGCTGCGCCAGGTCGGACCTGGCCACGCCGGCGATCCGCTCGCGCGGCCCGGCCAGGCCGAGCGAACCGGCCTCCGGCAGGGCGACCGTGACCGGCCGCAGCGCGCCCGAGGCCCGCTGGGCGGCGCCCAGCCTGACGGTGAACGCGTCCGGGTGCGCGGCGCTCCGCTCCCACCGGCGCGGGCCCGGCTCCAGGGCGGTGAGCAGCACGGTCGCCGGGTCGGGGAAACGCGCCGCCGCCGCGTCCTCCGTTGCATGTGCGCCGTTGATCGTTGGAGCCGCGCCCGGCGCTGATGGGATATTCAATGTATTATGACAGGATGCGGCGGCCACCGAGCACGAGCGTATCCTCTGCGTCGGCGGCGGCAGAGGGGAATAGGAGCCAGGTGACGAGCCGCAGCGCGGACTCGCCCAGCCGGAGCACGGCACCGGGCCGCACGGGCACCGGACCCCCGGTGACCGGCACGCCGTCCACCGACGTGCCGTTCGTGGAGTCGAGATCGGTGACGGTGACCGAGCCGTCCTGGCCGAGCGTGATCGCGCAGTGCGTCCGCGAGACGTCGGGGTCGTCCAGAGGGATGTCGGCCCCGGCCGACCTGCCTATCCGCGCGACGCCGCCGCGCAGCAGGTGCACCCCGCCGGCGTCGGGCCCGGCCACCACGAGCAGCCGGGCCGGCACCGGCTCGCGGCCCGGCCCCTCGACCGGCCGGTGGAAGGACAGCACCGCGCCGTCCACCAGCGGCGGCTGCCCGAGCGCGGCGCGGCGCGGGTCGAGGTGCTGCTCCTCGCAGAACACCGCGCCCGGCGCCGCCGAACCCGGCGTCACCACTCCGGCGAGCGCGCCCAGCACCTCCGCCAGGGGGGTGTCGGCGGGAGCGGAGATCTGCACATCGACGCCGGAGGCGGCGTCACCGTGACCGAGAACGGTCAACCTGATCTGAATCGGCATCGGCCCTCCCGGCCACCTCGCCCGCCGGCCCCGGCTGTTCGCGTGCCCGCCCGCGTCAAGTCGTCGCATCGGATGCTGATGCTCAAAGCATCCTCCCACCCGCCACGGACAGTTGGACCCGCCTGCGACCCTCCGCGATCTTGATTGGCACATTCTGATCGGAACCGACCGGGAGCGATCGGCAACCGGGCGCTGCCACCGTGACGTCCTCCCTGTCGCGGGCCCAGACCAGCCGCCGTCCGCGGCCGGGCGGCGGCACTACAGTAGGGGCCCGGGACCCCGTCACCACCAGTCAGTTGATCATCTAGGAGCGCGCGTGCGGCCGGTAGGCAGCAAGTACCTGCTCGAAGAGCCGCTCGGACGCGGCGCCACCGGCACCGTGTGGCGCGCCCGCCAGCGGGAGGCCGCGGGCGAGGAGGCGGCCGTCGCCGGGCAGCCGGGCGAGCAGGTCGCCATCAAGGTCCTCAAGGAGGAGCTGGCGCACGACCCCGACGTCGTGATGCGGTTCCTGCGCGAGCGGTCCGTGCTGCTGCGCCTGGCCGGCGACAACCACGACAACATCGTGCGCACCCGCGACCTGGTCGTCGAGGGCGAGCTGATCGCACTCGTGATGGACCTCATCGACGGCCCCGACCTGCACCGTTACCTGTACGACAACGGCCCGCTGACCCCCGTCGCCGCCGCCCTGCTCACCGCGCAGATCGCCGACGCGCTGGCCGCCGCGCACGCCAAGGGCGTCGTTCACCGCGACCTCAAGCCGGCCAACGTCCTGCTGGCGGGCGACGGGAACGACGCCGCGCCGCTGCGCCCGATGCTCACCGACTTCGGCATCGCGCGGCTGGCGGACTCACCCGGCGTCACCCGGGCCCACGAGTTCGTCGGCAGCCCCTCGTACGTCGCCCCGGAGTCCGCCGAGGGGCGCCCCCAGACCTCGGCCGTCGACATCTACAGCGCCGGCATCCTCCTGTACGAACTGGTCACCGGACGGCCGCCGTTCAGCGGCAGCAGCACCCTCCAGGTCCTCCAGCGCCACATCTCCGAGGAGCCCCGGCGCCCGGAGGGCATGCCAGGACCGCTGTGGACCGTCGTCGAGTGCTGCCTGCGCAAGAACCCGGCCGAGCGCCCCGGCGCGGCCGGCCTCGCCCGCGCGCTGCGCACCGTCGCCGCCGGGATCGGCCAGGGCACCAGCCACGAGCAGCGCCAGGCCGCCCTCGGCGTCGCCGCGCTCCTCGTGCCCGACCCGGCGCCCGTCCGGGTCCCCGGCACCGGCATCAGCCCGCCCGGTTCCGCCGAGCCGACGCAGGTCCTGCCCGGCGGCTCCGCGGGCGGCGGCGCCGACCCGTTCGCCGCCACCAGCGTCCTGCCCCAGCACTGGCTCTTATACACATCCGACGCTGCCGGCGAGGGGGGGGGGGGGGGGGGCGTCAGTGGACCGTGCGCGACGGCCCAGACACGCCACCGCGCACGACGCGGATCAGTCACAGTTGCGGTAAATGAGTCAATGTTGACGGGTGGGTTCCAATGGTTGGTTGAGGTACAGTTGTTTTTTTTTGCAAGCGGAAGCCGGCATACAAATTTCCTGCCTGTCCCGGGGGCTGGGAGATGTGTAAAAAAAACAGCCGCAGCGGCGCCGGCCCGAGCCGCCCCCGCCGCAGCAGGGGTACGGCTACCCGCAGCCGCAGCAGTACCAGCAGCCCCAGCAGTACCACCAGCCGCAGCAGTACCCGCCGCCGCAGCAGTATCAGCGCCCGGTGCCGCCGCCGTACCAGGAGCCGCCGTCGCGCCGCGCCCCCGAGCCGCGCGGCCGGTCGCGCAGCGCCAACCCGATGCGCATCCCCGGTCTGGGGTGCCTGAAGGGCTGCCTGTTCATGCTGCTGATTCTGGCGGTCGTCGTCTTCCTGGTGTGGAACTTCACGCCCCTTCAGGACTGGATCGCCGACGGCCGTAGTTTCTGGGACACCGTCACCGACTGGTACGACGAGGTCCGGGAAATGCTCGGCCTGATCGAAGAGGCGCAGCGGACCGGCGAGGACATCCAGAACGACATCGAGAACAGCGTTCCCGACAACCAGTGACCGCGGGCGGCCTCGGGGATTTATCGACTTACGGGGGTGAGATTTCTCCGAGGCATGCCCATAAAAACGGGCAAGGCGGGCATGGTGTCCCGCCGTCGACGGACCGGCGTCGTAGCCTCACGCCATGGCACGGAACATCGGCAGCCACTACACCGCCCACCGTGTGCTCGGCCGCGGCAGCGCCGGCACGGTGTGGCTCGGGGAGGGGCCCGGCGGCCCCGTCGCCATCAAGGTCCTCCGGGAGGACCTCGCCGCGGACCCCGACCTCGCCGAGCGCTTCGCCCATGAACGGCACGCCCTCCTCGGCCTGGAGCACCCCCATATCGTCGGCGTCCGCGACCTCGTCATCGGCGGCCCCGACGTCCGCGACATCGCCCTGGTGATGGACCTGGTCCGCGGCCCGGACCTGCGCCGCCACCTCGAACGCGAGCGGCGCCTCACCCCGCACGAGGCCGTCGCGATCACCGCGGGCGTCGCCGCCGGGCTGGCCGTCGCGCACGCCGCGGGCATCGTGCACCGGGACGTGAAGCCGGAGAACATCCTGCTGGACACCACCTCGCGGGAGCCCAGGGCCCTGCTCACCGACTTCGGCGTCGCCAAGCTCATCGACGAGCCCCGGCACGGCGGCCGGGGCGGCGTCGTCGGCACCCCGGACTACATGGCCCCCGAAATCGTCGAGGGCCTCCCGCCGCGCGCCGCCGTGGACATCTACGCGCTGGTCACCGTGCTGTACGAGCTGCTGGCCGGGTTCACCCCGTTCGGCGGCGGCCACCCGGGGGCCGTCCTGCGCCGGCAGGTCACCGAGACCGCCGCCGAGCTTCCCGGCCTGCCGCGCGAGCTGTGGGAGCTGATCCAGCAGTGCCTGGCCAAGGCGCCCGCCTCCCGGCTGCGCGCCGTGGAGCTGGCGTCCCGGCTGCGCGAGATCCAGCCCGCCCTGGCCGGTCTGCCCCCGCTGGACATCGGCGACCCGCTCGCCGCCGCGGCCGACGAGCCGCCCGCCGAGGCGGCGCCCACCGCCGCCGTGCGCGCCGGGACGCCCGGCGCCGGGACCGCGCCCGGCGCCGCGTCCCGCACCGCCGTCCCGTTGGTGCGCGCCTCGACGCCCGACTCGGAGCGGGCGACGCACACCCGGATGCGCGTCCCGGACGCCGACGAGCTGGCGGGCGGCGCGAACGGCACGGCCCGCGTCGCGCGCGCCCCCGGCCAGCCCCGGGCCGGTTCCGCCCAGCACGGCGCCGCGGCCCGCCGCAGGCGGCGGCTGGCGATCACGGCCGCCGGGCTGGTGGGAGCGGGCGTGCTGGGCGGCTGGCTCTTCCGGGCCGGCGGCGGGGACGGCGGGGAAGGCGACGGCGGGCACGCCCCGGGCGTGCGGGAAGTCGACGAGCCGGGCGTCCCCTGAGTTCCAGCGGTTACGCTGGAGGCGTGGCAGTCCTCGATGTATCCGAAGCTCTCAAATCCCTCACCTCCACCATGGAGTCGATCGAGGCCGTGATCGACCTCGACCGGCTCAGGGCGGACATCGCCGAGCTGGAGGAGCAGGCCGCGGCGCCCAGCCTCTGGGACGACCCGGAGAGCGCCCAGCAGGTGACCAGCAGGCTCTCGCTGCTCCAGGGCCAGCTCCGCAAGATCGAGGAGCTGCGCGGCCGGATCGAGGACGTCGAGGTGCTCTTCGAGCTGGCCGAGACCGAGAGCGACGCCGACGCCCGCCACGAGGCCGAGGCCGAGCTGGACTCGGTGCGCAAGGCGGTGGCCGAGCTGGAGGTCCGCACGCTGCTGTCGGGCGAGTACGACCAGCGCGAGGCCATGATCAGCATCCGCGCGGAGGCGGGCGGCGTGGACGCGGCGGACTTCGCCGAGCAGTTGCAGCGGATGTACCTGCGGTGGGCCGAGCGCAAGGGCTACCCGACGGAGGTGCTGGACACCTCGTACGCCGAGGAGGCCGGCATCAAGTCGACCACGTTCGCGGTCAAGGCGCCCTACGCGTACGGCACGCTCTCCGTCGAGCAGGGCACGCACCGGATGGTCCGCATCTCCCCCTACGACAACCAGGGCCGTCGCCAGACGTCGTTCGCCGGGGTCGAGGTGCTGCCGGTGGTGGAGCAGACCGACCACATCGAGGTGCCGGAGAACGAGATCCGCGTGGACGTCTTCCGCTCCTCGGGCCCGGGCGGTCAGTCGGTCAACACCACGGACTCCGCGGTCCGGATCACCCACCTCCCGACCGGCATCGTGGTCTCCTGCCAGAACGAGAAGTCCCAGATCCAGAACCGCGCCGCCGCCATGCGCGTGCTCCAGTCGCGTCTGCTGGCCCACCAACGGGCCCAGGAGCAGGCGAAGATGGACGCCCTGAAGAGCGACGGGGGCAACTCCTGGGGCAACCAGATGCGCAGTTACGTGCTCCAGCCGTACCAGATGGTCAAGGACCTGCGCACGGAACACGAAGTCGGCAATCCCCAGGGCGTCCTGGACGGCGATATCGACGACTTCCTGGAAGCGGGAATCCGCTGGCGGAAACAGCGGGAGAAGTAACCTTCACGCAACTATCACCACGCGTAGGGCACTTACCGGACATCCTGCTTGACGCGTATGCGATCAACAGCAAAGCTGTTCGTCCGGCATGCCTAAGTTCTGGGGCGCGTGTTGCGCGGGGGCCGGGTCGGAACCGATCCGAATGCCCCCTGCGCCGTCGCCGCCCTTGCGTGAGGCTGCCCCACAGACGGAACACTGTCACCAGACGAACAGCAGCTACAGGGGGTAGTGGACACATGGCCAGTCCCAAGACGCGAGCCAACATGGCGCGGGTCGCCGCGGCAGCCGTTTTCGCGGCGGGCGCCTCGCTCGCCGTGGTCGGTACGGCGACGGCGAGCCCGAGCTCCAAGGCCGCGGCGACGGCCGAGGACCCGGGCGGCATCCTGAACGGTGGCGTCAGCGTCGGCGGTGCCATCGGCATCGGTGGTGCCGAGCAGGGCGGTGCCGAGCAGGGTGGCGCTGAGGAAGGTGGCGCCGAAGAGGGTGGCGCCGAGGAAGGTGGCGCCGAAGAGGGTGGCGCCGAGGAAGGTGGCGCCGAAGAGGGTGGCGCCGAGGAAGGTGGCGCCGAGCAGGGTGGCGCCGAGCAGGGTGGCGCCGAGCAGGGCGGTGCCGAGCAGGGTGGCACCGAGCAGGGTGGCGCCGAGCAGGGCGGTGCCGAGCAGGGTGGCACCGAGCAGGGTGGCACCGAGCAGGGTGGCGCTGAGCAGGGCGGCACCGACGACGGCGGTGCCGACGCCGGTGGTCCGGCCGGTGTCAACGAGGGCGGCTCCGCCGCCGGTGGCCCCGAGCCGAACACCGAGGGCCAGGGCGTGATCGAGCAGGACGACCCCACCGAGGACCTGACCGAGACCACCCCCAGCCCCGCCGGGGACCAGGGCGAGCTGGCCGAGACCGGTTCCTCCACGAACCAGACTCTGCTGATCATCGGCGCCGCGACCATGATCGCGGGCGGCGTCGGCTTCCGTTACCTGCCGCGCCTGATCACCACCAAGGGCGGCACCCCCGCCTGACGGCTGACGGCAACGGGACGGGCCCGGAGCGACACGGTCGCTCCGGGCCCGTCGTACGTCTGTCAGGCCGGCCGGGCCACCAGCAGCGCCACGGCCGCCAGGGTCAGCAGCAGGGCGATCAGGGTCGCCGGGCTGCCCAGGACGGCCCACGGGCCGCGCGCCTCCCGCAGCCGTGCCAGCTCCGCCCGGCACACGGCGCAGCGCCCCTCGCTCACCCGCCCCGTGCAGTTCGCGCACACCAGCCAGTCGGCGATCATGCGACCGTCTCCTCTCATGTCCCCCCTCGCTCCCTACTGTGCCAGGCGCGGGCCCGGATCGCAGAACCCGGAGCCAGAGGCGGACAAAGGGGGCGGCTTCGAACGCCGACTGCGCGCCGAGCGCCGCTTCGCGTATGGTCTGCCCCAACGAGGGGGAGCCACCCTCTCGCAGAGGGTGTTACCGCCCGTACCCAGCCCCGACATGGTGTAACCGTGATCCGATTCGACAATGTCTCCAAGACGTACCCCCGGCAGAACGCGCCGGCGCTGTACGACGTCTCCCTGGAGGTCGAACGAGGCGAGTTCGTCTTCCTCGTCGGCTCGTCCGGCTCCGGCAAGTCCACCTTCCTGCGGCTGATACTGCGGGAGGAGCGGGCCTCGACCGGCAACGTGTACGTGCTCGGCAAGGACCTCGGCCGGCTCTCCAACTGGAAGGTCCCCCAGGTCCGCCGCCAGCTCGGCTGCGTCTTCCAGGACTTCAGGCTGCTGCCCAACAAGACCGTGGCCGAGAACGTCGCGTTCGCCCTGGAGGTGATCGGGAAGTCGCGCGGCCAGATCCGCAAGACCGTTCCCGAGGTGCTCGATCTGGTCGGCCTCGGCGGCAAGGAGGAGCGGATGCCGGGCGAGTTGTCCGGCGGTGAGCAGCAACGCGTCGCGATCGCCCGCGCGTTCGTCAACCGCCCGATGCTGCTCATCGCCGACGAGCCCACCGGCAACCTCGACCCGCAGACCTCCGTCGGGATCATGAAGCTGCTCGACCGCATCAACCGCACCGGTACCACGGTGGTGATGGCGACGCACGACTCGCAGATCGTGGACCAGATGCGCAAGCGCGTGATCGAGCTCGAACGGGGCCGCCTCGTCCGCGACCAGTCGCGCGGCGTGTACGGCTACCAGCACTGACCTCCGAAGCACGGAAGCACGAAAGCACTGGAAGGACGCGATGCGCGCCCACTTCGTCCTGTCGGAGATCGGCGTCGGTCTCCGCCGCAACGTCACGATGACCCTCGCGGTCATCGTCTCCGTGGCCCTCTCGCTCGCCCTGTTCGGCGGCTCGCTCCTGGCCCGCCAGCAGGTCAACAGCATGGAGGACTACTGGTACGACCGGGTCGAGGTCTCGATCTTCCTGTGCAACGCCAACGACGCCGAGTCCGGTGACCCGGCCTGCTCCCGGGGCGCGGTCACCCAGGAGCAGAAGGACGAGATCGAGGCGGAGCTGCTGGAGTACGACATCGTCGAGGAGGTCTACCACGAGTCGGCGGAGGAGGCGTACGAGCACTACCAGGAGCAGCAGCAGGAGTCGCCCATCGCCGCCGTGGTCACGCCGGACCAGATGCAGGAGTCGTTCCGCATCAAGCTGACGGACCCGACCAAGTACGACGTGATCTCCTCCGCGTTCGCCGGCCGCCCCGGCGTGCAGTCCGTGACGGACCAGCGTTCGTTGCTGGAGAACCTGTTCAACCTGCTCAACGGCGTCAACTACGCGGCGGTCGGCCTGATGCTGCTGATGCTGGTGGTGGCGCTGCTGCTGATCGTCAACACCGTGCGCGTCTCCGCCTTCAGCCGCCGCCGCGAGACGGGGATCATGCGGCTGGTGGGCGCCTCCAGCTTCTACATCCAGCTCCCGTTCATCCTGGAGGCGACGATCGCGGGGCTGCTGGGCGCCGTGTTCGCGTGCTTCCTGCTGGTCGGGGTCAAGTTCTTCGCGATCAACAACTTCCTGGCGGAGAAGATCCCGGCGATCGAGTTCATCGGCTGGGACCACGTGCTGTCGGTGCTGCCGCTGATCCTGGTGGCGGGGGCATTGATGCCGGCCTTGGCAGCTTTCTTCGCCCTCTTCAAGTACCTGAAGGTGTAAGCCGGTTGTGATTTATCTCCGGCCCGCTTCGTAGGTCACCTGCCGTACGCCCCCGATCTGTGTCCTACACTCCGCACCATGTCACGCCCGCGTCACATCACTTCATCCCGCCCCGTGCGGCGCGGTGCGGCCCTGGCATGCGTCTTCGCGGGAGTCCTGGTCGCCGGCGCGGCCACCGGGTCCTGGCCCGGGCCGGCCGACGGCTCGGAACTCTCGTCGCCCGACGACGCGGGCCAGTTGGTCAGCCGCAGCGGCGACCCGTGGTCGGCGGCGTACACGGCCGAGGAGTACGAGGAGGTCGCGCGCGGCCTGGAGGGCGAGTACGTCGGGACCGGCATAGCGGTGATCCGCACCGCCGACGGCCGCATCGAGGTCAGCGAGGTCCACGCCGGCAGCCCCGCCGAGGAGGCGGGCATCCGGCCGGGCGACGAGATCCGCACGATCGACGGCGTCGGCCTCGACGGCAGGCCCGTCACCGACGCCGTGAGCCGGCTGCGCGGCAGCGACCAGGAGGAGGCGGCCGGGCCCGGCAGCACCGTCCTCATCGGTCTGGAACGGGACGGCCGGCGCTGGGAGACCGAGGTGGAACGGGCCGCGCTCGCCGTCGAGCCGGTCACCGTGACGCGGGACGTCCCCGGCGTCACGCGCATCCACGTCGGCTCGTTCACGCGCGGCTCGGCCGAGCTGCTGCGCGCCGCCGTGGAGAGCGCCCCCGAGGGCGACGGCATCCTGCTGGACCTGCGGGGCAACGCGGGCGGCCTGCTGACCGAGGCGGCCGACGCCGCGTCCGTCTTCCTCGACGGCGGTCTGGTCGCGACCTACGACGTGCGCGGCGAGCAGCACGCCCTGCACGCGAGGCCCGGCGGTGACACGGCGACCCCGCTGGTGGTGCTGGTGGACGGCGGCACGATGAGTTCGGCGGAGATGCTGACCGGCGCGCTCCAGGACCGCAACCGCGCGGTGATCGTCGGCTCGCGGACGTTCGGCAAGGGCACGGTCCAGATGCCGAGCGAGCAGCCCGACGGCTCGGTGGCCGAGCTGACCGTGGGCCACTACGCGACCCCCTCCGGCCGGACGGTGGACGACGACGGGATCGTTCCGGACCTGGTCGTGGAGCCGGGCGAGGACGCCGAGGC
>NZ_LN929764.1 GCF_001493375.1 Streptomyces specialis | reverse complement strand
TCTTCTCTCGGTTCTTCGACGGGCAAGGCCGTCCGCGGAGACCGCCACCTTCCTCTCCGTGGGCAGCGTCATGTGTGTAAAAGAGCCAGCCCTGGCCCCATCCGGAGGTGCGGGTTCGGCACGGACCATACGGCGCGCGAACAGCCCGGTCGTCCGGATCGCGAGCTGGTCCTCACCGCCGGAACCCGCCAGCGCGGCGGCCAGGTGGGCGGCGGCGTGTTCGTCGGGTTTTTCCGGCAGATCGATCAACCCGCCCCACGCCTGGGGGTGTTCCAGGGCGGCGACCCGGCCGAGGCCCCAGAGGAGCGCCTGCGGCGCGCGGGTGACCGGGTCGTCCGGGCCGGTGGAGACGGCGCCCCGGGTCGCGCACCACAACGGGCCGGTGGCCGGGCCGAGATCGGTGACGGCCTGGACCAGGGCGAGGGTGGCGGAGAGCCCGCCCGGCAGCTCGGCGTGGCCGGGGTGGGGGCGGTCGTCGAGTGCCAGCAGGGACAGCACACCGCTGACGTTTCCGGCTTCGGATTCCAGACGGGCGGCGAGTGCTGCGCGGTCGTCGCCCGGGGCCACGGTCAGCGGCACGACGTCCGCGCCCGCAGTCGCCAACGCCGCGAGCGCGGCGGTGACATGGGGGTCGTCGTGCCGCCCGGCGGGCACGGCCGCCAGCCACCGGCCCGTGAGCCGGGCCGGTGCCGGTGTGCTGCCGACGGGTGTCCATGCCACGCGGTAGCGCCAGTTGTCGCCGGTGGCGCGGGCCCGGTGGCGGCGCCGCCAGGCGGACAGCGCGGGCAGTACGGAGCTGAGCGGGGCGTCGTCCGGGACGTGGAGGCGTTCGGTGAGGGCGGCGAGGTCCTCGCGCTCGACGGACTCCCAGAACTCGGCGTCGGCGGGGTCGCGTCGGACGCCGCGCAGCCAGTAGGCGGTGCGCTGGAAGGCGTAGGTGGGCAGTTCGGTGCGGCGCGGCCGGTGGGCCGCGAACAGCGGTGTCCAGTCCAGGGGCACGCCGTGGACGTGGAGCCGGGCGAACGCGGCGGTGACGGTGTCGGGTTCGGGCCGGCCGGTGCGCAGCATCGGGACGACGGCCGCGTCCTGCGGGACGAGTTCGCGGGCGAGGGCGGCGAGTCCGCCGCCGGGGCCGGCTTCGACCAGCCGGGTCGCGCCTTCGTGGACGAGGGTCGTGATCGCGTCGGCGAACCGCACGGGTTCGCGGATCTGGCGCACCCAGTAGGCGGGGTCGGCGAGTTCGTCGGCGGTGAGGCGGCGGCCGGTGAGGGTGGAGACGACGGGGACGGCGGGCGGCGCGAAGACCGCCTTGCCGGCCAGCGACCGGAAGTCCGCCAGCACGGGTTCCATCAGCGGGGAGTGGAACGCGTGGCTCACCGGGAGCCGCCGGGTGCGGCAGCCTCGCGCGGCGAGTTCGCCGGCGATCCGCGTCACCGCCTCGTCGGCGCCCGAGATCACCACGGACGCCGGGCCGTTGACGGCGGCCAGGGCGGCCGTGTCGCGATGGTCCGCGAGGAGCGGCAGGACGTCCTCCTCCGCCGCCCGGACCGCGATCATGGCGCCGCCCGGCGGCAGCGCCCGCATCAGCCGCCCCCGGGCCGCCACCAGGGCCGCCGCGTCGGCGAGCGAGAGCGCTCCGGCGGCGTGCGCGGCGGCGAACTCCCCGACCGAGTGGCCGGCCAGCGCCGTGGGCCGCACGCCCCACGACTCGATGAGCCGGTACAGCGCCACCCCGACTGCGAACAGGGCGGGTTGGGCGTATCCGGTGCTGTCCAGCAGCGCGGCGTCGTCACCGTGGAGGACGGCGCGCAGCGGGCGGTCGAGGTGGCGGTCCAGTTCGGCGCACGCCTCGTCGAACGCGTCGGCGAAGACGGGGAACGCGGCGTGCAGGTCGCGGCCCATGCCGGGGTGCTGGCTGCCCTGTCGGGGAAACAGCACAGGGGTGCCGCCCGCCGGTCCGGTCCGGCCCGTGACGGTGCCGGGCGGTGCCGGGTCGCCGTGGGCGAGGGCACTGAGTGCGGCGGTGAGTTGGTCCAGGTCCCGGCCGGTGACGACGGCCCGGTGCGGGAGGGCGGCGCGGGTGGTGGCGAGCGAGTGGCCGATGTCGGCGGCGTCGGGCGCGGGCAGGGCGAGGAGGTGGGTGAGGAGCCGTTCGGCCTGGCCGCGCAGGGCGGCGGCGCTGTGGGCGGAGACGGGCCAGGCGAGCGGAGTGGCCCGCTCGGTCACGCGCCGTTGTTCCCGTGTGATTTCGGGCGGGGCGGGTGCCTGTTCGACGATGGCGTGGGCGTTGGTGCCGCTGACGCCGAAGGAGGAGATTCCGGCGCGGCGTGGGCGGCCGTTGTCCGGCCAGGGAACGGGTTCGGTCAGCAGCTTCACCGCGCCGGAGTCCCAGTCGACGTGCGGGCTGGGCTCGTTGACGTGCAGGGTGCGCGGCAGCAGGTCGTTGCGCAGGGCCTGGACCATCTTGATGACGCCGCCGACTCCGGCGGCGGCCTGGGTGTGCCCGATGTTCGACTTCAACGACCCCAGCCACAGCGGGCGTTCGGCGGGCCGGCCCTGGCCGTAGGTGGCCAGCAGCGCCTGCGCCTCGATCGGATCACCGAGCGCGGTGCCGGTGCCGTGCGCCTCGACGGCGTCGATGTCGGCGGGCGACAGACCGGCGTTGGCGAGGGCCTGGCGGATGACGCGTTGCTGGGCGGGGCCGGTGGGCGCGGTGAGGCCGTTGGAGGCGCCGTCCTGGTTGACGGCGGGGCCGCGTACCACGGCGAGCACCGGGTGCCCGTTGCGGCGGGCGTCGGACAGCCGTTCCAGCAGCAGCATCCCGGCGCCCTCGCCCCGGCCGGGGCCGTCGGCCGCCGCCGCGAACGACTTGCCCCGGCCGTCGGCGGCCAGGCCCTGTTGGCGGCTGAACTCGGTGAACATGCCGGCGGCGGCCATCACGGCGACGCCGCCCGCCAGGGCCATCGCGCACTCGCGCTGCCGCAGCGCCCGCACCGCGAGGTGGAGCGCCACGAGCGAGGAGGAGCACGCGGTGTCCACGGAGACGGTCGGGCCTTCGAGACCGAAGGTGTAGGCGATGCGGCCGGACGCGACGCTGGGTGCGGTGCCGGTCAGCAGGTGCCCGGACAGCTCGTCCAGGTTCTCGCCGTCCGCCGCGTAGCCCTGGTAGGCGAGGCCGACGAACA
This sequence comes from Streptomyces specialis, assembly GCF_001493375.1. GTDB lineage: Bacteria > Actinomycetota > Actinomycetes > Streptomycetales > Streptomycetaceae > Streptomyces > Streptomyces specialis. Next base: position 39,331 of record NZ_LN929764.1, on the reverse strand, counting down.
CGCCGGTGCGGGAGCCTCGTTGCGTCGCGGGGTCGATCCCGGCCCGCTCGTACGCCTCCCAGGTGATCTCCAGCAGGAGCCGCTGCTGCGGGTCCATGGCGAGCGCCTCGCGCGGCGAGATCCCGAAGAAGGCGGCGTCGAACCGGTCGGCTTCGTGCAGGAATCCGCCCGCGCGGGCGTAACACGTGCCGGGGCGGCCCGGTTCGGGGTCGTACAGCGCGTCGAGGTCCCAACCTCGGTTCTCGGGAAAGCCGGTGACGGCGTCGGTGCCGTCGGCGACGAGCCGCCACAGGTGTTCGGGGGTGTCGGCGTCGCCGGGGTAGCGGCAGCTCATGGCGACGATGGCGATCGGCTCGGTGTCCTTGGCCTCCGCCTGCTGGAGCAGCGCTTTGGTCTGCTTCAGGTCGGCGGTGACGCGCTTGAGGTAGTCGAGGAGCTTCTGCTCGTTCTGGCCGGACTGCTGGTTGCGCTCCTGCATGGTCCCTTTCACCTGCCGATTTCCTGGTCGACCAGCGCGAAGATGGTGTCGATCGTGGCTGTCCGGAGTTCCTCCTCGGCGCCTGTGGGCGTGCCCCGGCTGTCGTCGCCGTCCGGGTGGCCGGGGTCGTCGAGGAGGGCGAGGAGTCCGCCGAGCCGGGCGCGGACCCGGGCCCGCACGTCGGGGTCGCCGGTTCCGAGGGCGGCGACGGCGGATGCCAGCCGGTCGATCTCGCCGTCCACGGAGGTCACCGGGCCGGCGGGGTGGGGCACGAGAACGTCGCGGAGGTGTCCGGCGAGGGCCGACGGGGGCGGGTAGTCGAAGACGAGGGTGGCGGGGAGCCGGTGGCCGGTCGCGGCGGGCAGCCGGTTCCGCAGCTCCACGGAGGTCAGGGAGTCGAAGCCGAGGGCCTTGAACTCCCGCTCCGGCTCCACGTTCTGCGGCCCGGGCAGTCCGATGACGGCCGCCACCTGGGTGCGCACGATGTCCAGGACGGTGCGCCCGCGTTCGGCGTCGTCCAGACCGGCCAGTCGCCGACGCAGCGCCTGCGGCCCGCCGTTGGCGTCGGTGGCGGCGCGGCGCGCGGGCCGCGCGCCGGACACCAGCGCGCGCAGGATGTGCGGCACGTCGGCGTCCGTCGGCGCGGGCGCGTGGGCGGGTTTCGCGGCGAACCGCACGGGGACCGCGACGGCGGCCGGGCCGTTCCACGCGGCGTCGAACAGCGCGAGGCCCTCGGCCGCGCCGAACGACACCAGGCCGGAGCGGGCGAGGCGTTCCCGCTGCCGTTCGTCCATGGTCCCGGCCATGCCGCCGTCCGCCCACGGGCCCCAGGCGAGGGACACGGCGGGCAGCCCCTCCGCGCGGCGGGCCTGGGCGAGCGCGTCGAGACTGGCGTTGGCTGCCGCGTAGTTGCCCTGCCCGGCGCTGCCGAGGGTCGCGGCGACGGAGGAGAACAGGATGAACGCCGACAGGTCCAGGTGCCGCGTCAGCTCGTGCAGATGCAGCGCCGCGTCGGTCTTGGGCCGCAGCACGCGGGCCAGCCGGTCGGGGGTGAGCGCGCCGATCAGCCCGTCGTCCAGCACACCGGCCGCATGCACGACGGCGGGGAGGCCGTCGCCGTGGGCGGCGAGGAGCGCGGTGAGCGCGGCGCGGTCGGAGACGTCGCAGGCGGCGAACGTCACCTCGGCGCCGAGCGCGGTCAGTTCACCGCGCAGCGTGTCGGCGCCCGCGGCGCCGGGACCGCGCCTGCTCGCCAACAGCAGGCGCCGGACGCCGTGTTCGGTGACGAGATGGCGCGCCACGTGGGCGGCCAGCGCGCCCGGGGCGCCGGTGATGAGGACCGTGCCGTCCGGGTCCCAGCCGGCGGGAATCGTCAGGATCACCTTGCCGGTGTGCCGGGCCTGCCCGACGTGCCGCAGCGCCGTCCGGGCCTCGCGCACGTCCCAGCAGGTGAGGGGCAACGGGCGCAGCGCGCCGCGTTCGAAGAGACGCACCAGCTCGGTGAGCATGGCGCCGATCCGGTCGGGCCCGGCGTCCATGGTGTCGAACGCCCGGTAGGTCACGCCGGGTCGGTCCGCCGCGATCCCGGCGGCGTCCCTGACATCCGTCTTGCCCAGCTCCAGGAACCGGCCGCCGGGCCCGTTGAGCAGCCGCAGGGACGCGTCGACCGGCTCCCCGGCGAAAGAGTTGAGGACGACATCGACGCCGCGCCCGCCGGTCGCGGCGCGGAAGCGTTCCTCGAAGTCGAGGGTGCGGGAGGACGCGAGGCGGTCCGGACCGAGGCCGAGCGGTGCGAGCGAAGCCCACTTGGCGGGGCTCGCCGTTCCGTAGACCTCGGCGCCCAGGTGCCGGGCGAGTTGGGTGGCGGCCATGCCGACGCCGCCCGCCGCGGAGTGGATCAGCACGGACTCGCCCGGCCGCAGCCCGGCCAAATCGACCAAGGCGTAGTAGGCGGTGAGGAAGACGATGGGCACGGACGCCGCCTGGGCGAACGTCCAGCCGGCGGGCATCCGCGTCACCATGCGGTGGTCGGCCACGGCGAGCGGGCCGAACGCCTCCGCGAACATCCCGAACACCCGGTCCCCGGCCCGGAGTCCGGTCACCCCCGGGCCGGTGTCGACGACGACTCCGGCGCCTTCGCTGCCGAGCCGGGCCGTGTCGTCCGGGTACATGCCGACGGCGATCAGCGCGTCCCGGAAGTTCACGCCCGCGGCGCGGACCGCGATCCGGACCTGGCCCTCGCCCAGGGGGGCGGTGGCCGCGGGATGCGCGGCGAGGGCCAGCGCGTCGCGGGTTCCGGCGCCGGTCGCGGTCAGCCGCCGGGCGGGACCGCCCGGTTCGGGCACGAGGAGCCCGCCGGTGTCGGGCCGCGTGAGGCGTGGCACGTCGGCCGCGCCCTGCCGCAGCGCCACCTGCGGCTCGCCGCAGGCGAGGACGGCGGGGAGGGCATCGGCGGGCGCGGGGTGCCCGTCGAGGTCCACGAGCACGAAACGGCCCGGGTGTTCGGACTGTGCGGACCGCACCAGGCCCCAGACGGCGGCCTGCGCCGGATCGGGCGCCGGGTCGGACGCGTTGACGGCGACGGCACCACGGGTGGCGATCACCAGCCGGGTGGCGGCCAGCCGTTCGTCGGCGAGCCAGGTGTGGAGCAGGGCCAGCGCGTCGCGGGTCGCCCGGTGCGCCGCGTCGGGGCCCCGGTCGCCGGGGCGTTCGGCGATGACGGCGGCGGCGGGCGGTGGGGCGCCAGCGTCGAGTTCGGCGGTCAGCGCCGCCATCTCCTCGTACCGGCGCGGTGGTTGGGGCGTTTCGCTGTCCGGGGCGCCCGCCTGGGCGCGGTCGGGCAGCACCAGCGGCGTCCACGTCACGTGGAACAGCGAGCCGGGCGCGGGTCGCCGCGCGCCCGCCGTGGGGGCGGGACGCAGCCGGAGTGCGTCGATGTGCGCGACGGGCCGCCCGGCGGCGTCCGCGGCCCGCAAAGTCACCGCCCCGGGCCCGGCCGCGGCGAGGCGGACGCGGAGCACGGTGGCGCCGGTGGCGTGCACCGCCGCACCGCTGAACGAGAACGGCACCAGCGCCTCGCCGGTGTCGGGCAGCAACCCGCCCCGGCCGATGGCGTGCAGGGCCGCGTCGAGCAGCGCGGGGTGGACACCGAAACCGTCCACGGGGGTGCCGTCGGGCAGCGCGACCTCCGCCAACACCTCGTCGCCGCGCCGCCACAGCCCCCGCAGCCCCTGGAACGTGGGCCCGTAGCCGAAGCCGAGCGCCGTCAGCCGGTCGTAGCAGTCGTGGACGGGGACCGGTTCGGCGTCGGCCGGGGGCCAGACCGCCAGACCGGGATCGGGCGCCGGGTCGTCGGGGTCGCCCGTGAGCGTGCCGGAGGCGTGCCGGGTCCAGGGCGTGGCGGGGGCGGCGTTGTCGGCGCGCGCGTGGACACGGATCGCGCGGCGGCCGGGGCCGCCGTCGGCGCCGGCCGTGATCCGGAGCTGGACTCCGCCCTGTTCCGGCAGCACCAGTGGCGAGGCGAGGACCAGTTCCTCGACTTGTCCCCCCCCCCCCCCCCCCGCGGCCCGCAGGGCGAGATCGACCAGCGCCGTGCCGGGCAGCAACACCGCGCCGCCCACCCGGTGTTCGGCGAGCCAGCGGTGGTCGGCCAGGCAGAGCCGGCCGGTGAGGACCACACCGTCGCCGTCCGGCAGCGTCACGGCCGCGCCCAGCAGCGGATGCCCGGCGGGCCGCAGCCCGGCGCCGGTGAGGTCCCCGGCGGGAGCACGGTTGTCCAGCCAGTAACGCTGCCGCTGGAACGGGTAGGTGGGCAGGTCCACCCGGCGCGGACGGTGCCCGGCCAGCGGCCGGGTCCAGTCCACGGCGGCGCCCAGCACGTGGAGCCGGGCGAGCGCGGCGGCGAACGAGGCGGCCTCGGGCCGGTCCGGACGCAGGACGGGCACGGCGACCGGCTCACCGGCCGCCGGATCGAGGGAGTTCTGGGCGAGGGCGGCCAACACCCCACCGGGGCCGATCTCCAGAAAGGCGGTGATGCCGTCACCGGCCAGGGCGCGAACAGCGTCGTGGAAGCGTACGGCGTGCCTGGCGTGCCGCGTCCAGTGGTCCGGGTCGGCCAACTCCCCCGGGGTGACCGGGCGTCCGGTGAGGGCGGACACCAGCGGGATACGCGGAGGGCGGCAGTCCGCCCCGGCCACGACGGCGCGGAACTCGTCCAGCATCGGGTCCATCAGCGGCGAGTGGAACGCGTGACTGACGGCCAGCCGCTTCGTGCGGCGCCCCCGGGCGGCGAGGGTGCCCGCGATGCCGAGCACCGCGTGCTCGGCGCCCGACACCACCACGGACGACGGCCCGTTGACCGCCGCGAGGCTCACCATGTCCGGCCGGTCCGCCAGCAGCGGCAGCACCTCGTCCTCCGACGCCTCGACGGCGACCATCGCGCCGCCGGGCGGCAGCGCCTCCATCAGCCGGCCGCGTGCGGCGACCAGCCGGGCCGCGTCGGTGAGGGACCACACGCCCGCGACATGGGCGGCGGCGAACTCCCCGATGGAGTGCCCCGCCAGTGCCGCCGGTCGCACGCCCCACGACTCGGCAAGCCGGAACAGCGCCACCTCCACGGCGAACAGGGCGGCCTGTGTCCAGCCGGTCCGGTCCAGGGTCGCGGCATCGTCACCGAACACGACGTCCCGCACCGGCCGTCGCACGTGGCGGTCCAGCTCCGCGCACACCTCGTCGAAAGCGTCCGCGAACACCGGGAACGCCGCGTAGAGTTCCCGGCCCATTCCGAGACGCTGGCTGCCCTGCCCGGAGAAGAGGAACCCGACCCGGGCCGGTCGCGCGGCGTGGCCCTCCGCCACGGTGGTGTGGGGCTCTCCTGCCACGAGGGACCGCAGGCCGTCGAGGGCCGAGGCGGAGTCGGGTCCGACCACAACGGCCCGGTGTTCCAGCGCGGCCCTGCCGGTGGCCAACGCCCAGGCGACATCGGCGGCTTCGTACGGCGTCAGGTCGGTGCGGGCGGCACCGGACTCCGCGTCCAGCCGTGTCAGGAGCCGCGCGGCCTGGTCCCGCAGCGCGGCAACGCTGCCGCCGTACAGCGGCCAGCACACCACGGGCGGCACGCCGCCGGGCGTCCGGGCCTCGGTCTCGGGCGCGGCAGGCGGCTCTTCCACGATGACGTGGGCGTTGGTGCCGCTCACACCGAACGACGAGATCCCGGCGCGCCGAGGACGCCCGTTCCGCTCCCACACGACCGGTTCGGTCAACAGCCGCACCGCGCCTGCCGACCAGTCCACGTGCGGCGACGGCTCGTCCACGTGCAGCGTGCGCGGCACCAGGCCGTGATGGAGGGCCTGCACCATCTTGATGACGCCCGCCACCCCGGCGGCGGCCTGTGTGTGCCCGATGTTCGACTTCAACGACCCGAGCCACAGCGGGCGTTCGGCGGGCCGGTCCTCGCCGTAGGTGGCCAGCAGCGCCTGGATCTCGATCGGGTCGCCCAGCACCGTGCCCGTGCCATGGCCCTCGACCACATCCACATCGGCAGCCCGGTGACCGGCGTTGGCGAGTGCCTGGCGGATCACGCGCTGCTGGGCCGGACCACTGGGCGCGGTCAGGCCGTTGGACGCGCCGTCCTGGTTGATCGCCGAGCCGCGCACGACCGCCAGCACCGGGTGCCCGTTGCGCTCGGCGTCCGACAGCCGTTCCAGCAGCAGCAGTCCGGCGCCCTCGGACCAGCCGGTGCCGTCGGCCGCCGCCGCGAACGACTTGCACCGGCCGTCGGCCGCAAGACCGCGCTGGCGGCTGAACTCGACGAACGCGCTGGGGCTGGACATCACCGGCACGCCACCGACCAGCGCCATCGAACACTCGCCCTGCCGCAGCGCCTGCGCCGCCAGGTGCAGCGCCACGAGCGACGACGAACAGGCGGTGTCCACCGTGACGGCCGGGCCCTCCAGACCGAAGGTGTAGGCGATGCGTCCCGACACGACGCTGGCCGAACTCCCGGTGCCCACATAGCCTTCGAGGTCGTCGGGCGCGTTGACCAGGCGGGCGGCGTAGTCCTGGTAACCGGTCCCGACGAACACACCGGTCCGGCTGCCGCTCACCGACGCCGGGTCGATCCCGGCCCGTTCCAGCGCCTCCCAGGTGATCTCCAGCAGAAGTCGCTGCTGCGGGTCCATCGCGAGCGCCTCACGCGGGGAGATCCCGAAGAACAAGGGGTCGAACTCCGCGACGTCGTACAGGAACCCGCCCTCCCGCGCATAGCAGGAACCGGGCCGGTCCGGGTCGGGGTCGTAGAGGGCGTCCAGGTCCCAGTCACGGTCCGTGGGGAATCCGGCAACGGCGTCGCGTCCTTCGGCGACCAACTGCCACAACTCCTCCGGCGTGGTCACGCCACCGGGGTAGCGGCAGCTCATCGCGACGATGGCGATGGGGTCGTCCGGTGCCGCGACGCCCGGTGCGACGGTGGCGAGCGTCGTCGCGGCGGCGGAAGGCGTGAGCGCGGCGTGCAGGTGGGTGGCGAGCGCGGCGGGCGAGGAGTGGTCGAAGACCAGCGTGGCCGGAAGGCGCAGCCCGGTGGCGCGGGCCAGCCGGTCGCGGAGTTCGATGGCGGTGAGCGAGTCGAACCCCAGGTCGCGGAAGGCCCGTTCGGCGGGGACGGAGGCCGCGTCGCGATGTCCGACGACGGCCGCCGCCGTGTTCCGCACGAGGTCAAGCACGGCGGGCAGCCGCCCGGCCTCGGGCAGTTCGCCCAGCGTCAGGACGAACGGCGGTGTTCCGGCGTCCCGATCGCCGTCCCTCCCGACGTGTGCCGCGTCGAGCGCGGCCCCTGCCTCCGGCAGGTCGGCCAGAAGCGGACTCGGCCGCAGCAGTGTGAACGACGGGGCGAAGCGCTCCCAGGCGACGTCCGCGACCGTCACGTTGGTCTCGTCCGCCTCCAGCGCGGCGCACAGTGCGGTCAGCGCGGGCCCGGGCGGCAGCGCCGGCAGGCCGCGTTGCCTGAGCCGGTCCTCGGCACCGGTGTCCGCGACCATGCCGCCGTCGGCCCAGGGGCCCCAGGCGACGGCGGTGGCCGACAGGCCGCGCGCGCGGCGCTGTTCGGCCAGCGCGTCGAGAGCGGCGTTGGCGGCGGCATACGCGGCCTGGCCGCCACTGCCCCAGACACCGGCGATGGAGGAGAACAGCACGAACGCGTCCAGCGGTCGGTCGCCGAGCAGTTCGTCCAGGAGGGCGGCGCCCGCGGCCTTCGCCGCCAGGACGGCGGTGAACTCCTCGGCGGTGGTGTCGGCCAGCATCCCGGGCGTCCCGACTCCAGCGGCGTGCACGACGGCGGTGAGGCCGTCGCCGATCCCGTCCAGCAGCGCGGTCACCGCCTGCCGGTCGGCCATGTCGCAGGCCGTCACCGTCACCCGCGCCCCGAGGGCCTCCAACTCGGCGGTGAGCGCGGCGACTCCTTCGGCGGCACCGCCACGCCGGCTGGTGAGCACGACATGGTCGGCGCCGTTCGCGGCGTACCAGCGGGCAACGTGCCCGCCCAGAGCGCCCGTTCCGCCCGTCACGAGCACGGTGCCGCGCGGGGCGAGGGCCCGGGGGGCGCGGGACGCGTTCGGCGCGCGGAGGAGCCGGCGGACGTACACACCCGAGGTGCGGACGGCGAGTTGATCCTCCGGCGCGGCGCCACCAGCCAGAACGGAGACGAGACGCCCGGCGGCGCGCGTGTCCAGCGTGGTCGGCAAGTCGACAAGTCCGCCCCAGCGTTGGGGATGTTCCAGGGCAGCGACCCGGCCCAACGCCCAGGTCTGGGCCTGCGCGACAGTCGGGGGCGGATCGGACGGACCGACGCACACCGCGCCGCGCGTCGCGCACCACACGGGCGCGTCCAGATCCGCGTCACCGAGCGCCTGGATCAGGGTGAGGGTGGCGACCAGTCCGTTCGGGGCCACCGCCTGGTGAACGGGGTGGGGATCGGTGTCCATGGCGAGCAGGGACAGCACTCCGGCCGGGGGGATGTCCCCGGTGGCCGCGATCAGCCGCTCGGCCAGTGCGGCACGGTCCGTGCCGGGGGCCACAGTCAGGGGAACCATGTCGACGCCCGCGTCCTGAAGCAGGTGCACGACGGCGGATGTCCAGGGGTCGTTCTCCCAGCCGGCGGGGAGCGCGGTGAGCCAAGTGCCGTCGCTCGGCACGGTGGTGGTGAGCGCGGGGGCCGGTTTCCAGCCCACGCGGTAGCGCCAGGTGTCGATGGTGGTGCGTTCGCGGCGACGGCGCCGCCACGTGGACAGGGCGGGCAGTACGTCGGGCAGCGCGGCGTCACCGGGGAGTTGAAGCCGTTCGGTGACTGCCTCCAGGTCCTCTCGTTCCACGGCGGCCCAGAAGTCGGCCTCGGCGGGGTCGCCACCGGCCGGAGCATCTGGCCGCGCACCGGGCGGAGTGGCGGGCTCCAGCCAGTAGCGTTGCCGTTGGAAGGCGTAGGTCGGCAGATCGACGGGGCGGGCTCCGGTTCCGGCGAAGACCTTCGCCCAGTCCACTGGCACGCCGTGGACGTGGAGTTCGGCCAGGGCCGTGGTGACGGACACGCTCTCGGGCCGGTCCTTGCGCAGGACGGGCACGACAACAGCCGACTCATCCACCAGCTCGCGGGTCAGCGCCGCCAACGTCCCACCCGGGCCAACCTCGACGAACGCGCTCACCTCCCGCCCGGCCAGAGCCTGGACGGCGTCGGCGAAGCGGACGGGTTCGCGGATCTGCCGCACCCAGTACGACGGATCCGTGAACTCCCCACCGGAGCAGGCCGGAACCACCGGCAACGTGGGAGGGCTGAACACCACACTCGCGAGTTCCTCCTTGAACGCGGCGAGCATCGGCTCCATCAACGGCGAGTGGAACGCGTGCGACACCGCCAGCCGCTTCGTCCTCAGCCCGGCCGTCACCTCCATGACCGCCGCTTCCTCACCGGAGATCACCACCGAGGCGGGACCGTTAACCGCCCCGATCCCCACCCGGTCCTCGAAACCGGCAAGACGGGAAAGCACTTCCGCTTCCGTCGCCTGGACAGCGACCATCACACCGCCCGCAGGCAGACCGCCCATCAACCGGCCCCGCGCCACCACCAAACGGGCCGCATCCTCCAAAGAGAAGACACCCGCGACATGCGCGGCGGCGAACTCACCGATGGAGTGCCCCGCCACCACATCCGGCCGCACACCCCACGACTCAAGAAGCCGGAACAACGCCACCTCAACCGCGAACAACCCAGGCTGCGCAACAACCGTCCCGTTCACCGCCTCCGACCCCAACAAGTCCCGCAACGGCAAGCCGACGACCGCGCACACCTCATCAAAGGCATCCGCGAAAACAGGGAACGCCTCACACAACTCCCGGCCCATACCCAACCGCTGACTCCCCTGCCCCGAGAACAAGAAGGCGGTTTTCTTGCCTTTGCGCCTCGCCACGCCCTGGATGTCGAGGTGGTCGAGTCCGGACAGGAGTTCCTCGCGGTCGGTGCCGATGACCGCAGCGCGGTGGGGAAGGGCCGCGCGGGCGGTGGCCAGTGACCGGGCGATGTCGGCGGGGCGGAGGTCGGGCCGGTCGACTACGAACGCGCGGGGCCTGGCGGCTTGTTCGCGCAGCGCGTCGGTGGTGTGTGCCGACAGCAGCCAGGTGACGGGCCCGGGTACGTCGGAGGGCGTGGGTGATTCCCGTTCGGGTTCTGGCTGTTGGTCTTCCTCAAGGATGACGTGGGCGTTGGTGCCGCTGACACCGAAGGCGGAGACGGCCGCGCGGCGCGGGTGGCCGTTCTCCGACCAGGTGACGGGCTCGGTCAGCAGACGCACCGCACCCGCCGACCAGTCCACGTGCGGGGAGGGCTCGTCCACGTGCAGCGTGCGCGGCAACAACCCATGCCGCAACGCCAGCACCATCTTGATCACACCACCCACACCGGCAGCCGCCTGCGCGTGCCCGATGTTCGACTTCAACGACCCCAACCACAACGGCCGATCCGCATCACGCTCCCGCCCGTACGTGGCAAGCAACGCCTGCGCCTCGATCGGATCACCCAGCGACGTCCCCGTCCCATGCCCCTCGACCGCATCCACATCGGTCGGCAAGAGGCCGGCGTCGGCGAGTGCTTGGCGGATGACGCGCTGCTGGGCCGGGCCGTTGGGCGCGGTCATGCCGTTGGACGCGCCGTCCTGGTTGATGGCGGAGCCACGGACCATCGCCAGCACGCGGTGGCCGTTGCGGCGGGCGTCGGAGAGGCGTTCGACGAGGAGCACGCCCACCCCCTCGGACCAGCCCGTTCCGTCGGCACCGGCCGCGAACGCCTTGCAGCGGCCGTCCGGTGCCAGGCCGCGCTGACGGCTGAACTCCATGAAGGCGCCGGGTGTCGACATGACGGTGGTGCCGCCGACCAGGGCCATGGAGCACTCGTCACGGCGCAGCGCCTGGACGGCGAGGTGCAGCGCGACGAGTGACGAGGAGCAGGCGGTGTCGACGGTGACGGCCGGGCCTTCGAGGCCGAAGACGTAGGCGATGCGGCCGGAGATGACGGCGGCGATGTTGCCGATGCCGAGGTAGCCGTCGCAGTCGTCCGGCGAGGTGGACAGCCGGGCGTAGTCCTGGCCGCTGTTCCCGGCGAACACGCCGGTGCGGGAGCCCCGTAGCGTCGTCGGGTCGATGCCGGCGTGTTCGAACGCCTCCCAGGCCACTTCGAGAAGGAGTCGCTGCTGGGGGTCGGTGGCCAGGGCCTCGCGTGGTGAGATCCCGAAGAAACCGGCGTCGAACTCGGTGGCGTCGTACAGGAATCCGCCCTCGCGTACGTAGCAGGTGCCCGGGCGGGCGGGGTCGGGGTCGCAGCTGGCCCGTTCGTACAGGAATCCGCCCTCGCGTACGTAGCAGGTGCCCGGGCGGGCGGGGTCGGGGTCGTAGAGCCCGTCGAGGTCCCAGCCGCGGTTGTCGGGGAACGGGCCGATGGCGTCCCGTTCGTTGGCCACCAGGTCCCACAGGTCGTCCGGGGTGCGGACGTCTCCGGGGTAGCGGCAGCTCATGCCGACGATGGCGATGGGTTCGCGGGAGGCGTCGGTGAGGTTCTGGTTTTCGCGTCGCAGGCGTTCGGTTTCCTTCAGCGAGGCCCGCAGTGCCTGAATGAGGCGGTCGTCAGACATGGTCAAGGTGTGCTCCCTGTTCGGGCGTGCTTCAGGATTCGCTGTCGCCGAGGGCGAGTTGGACGAGTGCGTCGACGTCCATCGCGGCGATGGAGTCCGCGTCGACCTCGGTGTCGGAGCGGTTCGGCCGGGGTGCGGGGTCCGCGAGCCGGAGCAGAGCGGGCATGATTCCGGCCTCCTTCAGGCGCCGGATGGGGATCGCCGCAAGGACGCGGCGGATGTCGTTCTCCTCCGCCTCGGTCGGGTGGTCGGGGCCGGGTGGTGTGTCGGCGGTGTGGGGCGCGAGCCGGGCGCGCAGGTGGCTGTCCCTTATACACATTTCCGAGCCCACGAGCCAGGCAGGAAACACGAATGCCGTCCTCCGCTTGAAAAAACCAAATAAGCAATGCCTCACATCCACATCATCTCATAGTTGTCTATCTTGCCGACGAAGACTCCGGTCGTACTGCCGCGCAGGTCGGCCGGGTTGAGGCGGGCGCGCTCCAGTGTCTCCCACGCGGTCTCCAGCAGGAGCCGCTGTTGCGGGTCCATGGCGAGCGCCTCGCGGGGGGAGCCGCAGGCCGGTCGTGGTGGCAAGACGGTTGCGGAGTTCGACGGCGGTGAGGGAGTCGAATCCCAGGTCGCGGAAGGCGCGTTCGGGGTCGATCGCGTCGGCCTCGGGGTGCCCGAGGGCTGCGGCGGCTTCGGTGCGGACGATGCCGAGGAGCGTCTCGTGCTGTTCGGCCTGGGTCATCCGTGCGAGCTGTTCGGTCAGTTGGGCTGCTTCGTGGTCGGTGGCCGGGGTTGTCGTGCCTGTTCCGTCGCCGTTCGTGCTGGGGGTGAGCGCGGCGCGGACGTCGGGGAGGCCGTCGAGGAGCGGGCTGGGACGGCTCAGGGTGAAAGCGGGGGCGAAGCGGGCCCAGTCGATGTCCGCGACGATCTCGGTGGTTTCGTCCTGGTCGAGGGCGTCGCGGAGCGCGGTGATCGCCAGGGCGGGCGCGAGGGTGTTGAGTCCGCGCCGCCGGAGGTGTTCTTCGGCTCCGGCGTGGTCGGTTGCCATGCCGCCGTCGGCCCAGGGTCCCCAGGCGAGCGAGGTGGCGCGCAGGCCACGGGCGCGTCGGTGGTGGGCGAGCGCGTCGAGGTAGGCGTTGGCGGCCGAGTAGGCCGCCTGGTTGCCGCTGCCCCAGACGCCGGCGACGGACGAGAACATGATGAACGCGTCCAGCGGCTGGTCGCCGAGGAGTTGGTCCAGGTGGGCGGCGCCGGTGGCCTTCGCGGCGAGCACGGCGGCCAGTTGGGCGGGGCTGGTGTCGCGGAGCGGCGTGAACTGGGGCAGTCCGGCGGCGTGGACGACGGCGGTCGGGGCGTCTTTCTGGCCGAGGTCGGCGAGGAGCCGGGCGAGGTCGTCGCGGTCGGCGATGTCGCAGGCGGCGATGGTGACGCGGGCGCCGCGCTGTTCGAGATCGGTCCGGAGTTCGGCGGTGCCGGGCGCGGTGGCGCCTCGCCTGCTGGTGAGGACCAGATGTTCGGCGCCCTGGTCGGCGAGCCAGCGGGCCGCGTGGGCGCCGAGCGCGCCGGTTCCGCCGGTGATGAGCACGGTGCCGTGGGGGCGCCATCCGCCGTCCGGGTCCACCGGCCGGGGCGTGGTCCGGGCACGGGCGCGGGTCAGGCGCGGTACGAACACGCCGGCGTCGCGGATCGCGTACTGGTCGTCCCCGGTGTCGCCGTTGGCGAGCGCTGCGGCGAGGCGGCCGAGAACGCGCGGATTCACGGTGTGCGCCTCGGTGTTGGCTCCGGCGTCGGGCCGTGGGGCGGGCAGGTCGATCAAGCCGCCCCAGCGCTGGGATTCTTCGAGGGCGGCGGCGCGGCCGAGTCCCCAGAGGAGGGCGCCGTCCGGGTGATGCAGGGAGTCTGTGGGGCCGGTGGAGACGGCGCCGCGCGTGACGCACCACAGCCGGGCGTTCATGCCGATGTCGCCCATGGCCTGGAGGAGTTGCGTGACGAACAGCGCCGACTCGTGGCCGTGCGGGGCGGTGGGGGGAAGGGCTTGTCCGAGGTCGCACGGGAGTCCCCGTACGTGGAGGGCGGCGAGCGCGGTGAGGACGGACTCGTCCTCCGGGCGGTCGGGGCGCAGCGTGGCGAGCGCGGTGACGGCGGGTGTCTGGTCGTCCAGGGCTTCTTCGGCCATGGCGGGGAGCACGGCTCCCGGCCCCAGCTCCAGGAGCGTCGTCACGCGCTCGGCCGCGAGGGCGCGGACGGCGTCGTGGAAACGAACGGTGTGGCGGGCGGGCCTGATCCAGTGCTCGGGGGCGCGGGGGTCCGCCGCGGTGGCCGGGCGTCCGGTGACCGTGGACACGAGGGGGACGGTCGGGGCGTGGAAGGGGATGTGGCGCAGCAGGGCGCGGAGTTCGTCCAGGATGGGTTCCATCAGCGGTGAGTGGAACGCGTGCGAGACGGGCAGCCGCTTCACGCGCCGTCCCTGGGCGGCGAGGAGCTGCGCGATCGGGGTCACGGTGTCTTCGGCGCCGGAGATCACCACGGACGCCGGGCCGTTGACGGCGGCGATGGCCACCGTGTCGGCGTGGGCGGCGAGGAGGGGCGCGGGGTCGGCCTCGGACGCCTCGACGGCGATCATCGTGCCCTTGTCGGCGGGCAGTTGCGGCATCAGCCGGGCGCGGGCGGCGACGATCGCGACGGCGTCGGGGAGGCGGAGCACGCCCGCCGCGTGGGCGGCGGCCAGTTCCCCGATGGAGTGGCCGGCGAGCAGATCGGGCTGGACGCCCCATGAGGTGAAGAGACGGAACAGCGCCACCTCGATCGCGAAGAGGGCGGGCTGTGTGGTGAGCGTCTGGTCGAGGACGGCTTGGTCGTCGCCGAACACGGCGTCCCGCAGGGGGCGTTCCAGGTGGGTGTCGAAGTGGGCGCACGCCTCGTCGAAGGCGTCGGCGAACGCCGGGTGCGTTGCGCGCAGGACGCGTCCCATGCCCGCCCGCTGGCTGCCCTGCCCGGAGAACAGCAGTGCGATCCGCCCGCCGTTGGCGGTCCCGCGCACCACTCCGGAGGGCGTGCCGCCGGTCCGTTCCGCCGTCAACGCGTCCAGCCCGGTGAGGAGTCCGGCGCGGTCGCGACTGATGACGACGGCGCGGTGGTGCAGTGCCGTGCGGGTGCGGGCGAGGGCGTGCGCGAGGTCGGCGGATTGCTGGTCGGGGTGGGTGCGGGCGGGGGCCAGCAATCGCCGGGCCTGTGCGCGGAGTGCGGGTGCGTCCGAGCCCGACACCGGCCAGGCGACGACGGGTTGCGGCGTGCCCGGGTCGGCCGCGTCGCCCCGCGCGGGGACGGGGGTCCAGGTGGGTGCCTCTTCGATGATGACGTGGCTGTTGGTGCCGCTGACGCCGAACGCGGGGACGGCGGCGCGGCGCGGCCGTTGGCCTTCGGGCCAGTGGACGGGCTCGGTCAGCAGCCGGACCGCGCCGGAGGTCCAGTCGGCGTGCGGCGTGGGTTCGTCCACGTGGAGGGTGTGCGGAAGGTGTCCGTTCCGCAGCGCGAGGACCATCTTGATGACTCCGGCGACGCCGGCCGCCGCCTGGGTGTGTCCGATGTTGGACTTCAAGGAGCCGAGCCACAGAGGGCGTTCGTCCGGGCGGTCCTGGCCGTAGGTGGCGAGCAGGGCCCGCGCCTCGATGGGGTCGCCGAGCGCGGTGCCCGTGCGGTGGGCCTCGACCACGTCCACATCGGCCGCCGTGAGACGGGCGTTGGCGAGGGCCTGGCGGATGACGCGCTGCTGGGCGGGGCCGTTGGGCGCGGTGAGGCCGTTGCTGGCGCCGTCCTGGTTCACGGCCGAACCGCGCACCACGGCGAGCACGGGGTGTCCGTCGCGCAGGGCGTCGGAGAGCCGTTCCAGCAGCAGCATGCCGACGCCCCCGCCCCAGCCGGTGCCGTCGGCCGCCGCGGCGAACGGCTTGCACCGTCCGTCGGGTGCCAGGCCGCGCTGGCGGCTGAACTCCACGAAGGCGTTGGGGCTCGACATGACGCAGGCGCCGCCGACCAGGGCCATGGCGCATTCGCCCTGGCGGAGCGCCTGGGCCGCCAGGTGGAGCGCGACCAGGGAGGAGGAGCAGGCGGTGTCGATGGTCACGGCCGGGCCTTCGAGGCCGAGGGCGTAGGCGATGCGGCCGGACATGACGCTGCTGGAACTGCCGGTCAGGAGATGGCCCTCGACGCCTTCGGGCAGCGTGTCGAGCCCGGCTCCGTAGCCCTGGTGGCCGGAGCCGACGAAGACTCCGGTCGTACTGCCGCGCAGGTCGGCCGGGTTGAGGCGGGCGCGCTCCAGTGTCTCCCACGCGGTCTCCAGCAGGAGCCGCTGTTGCGGGTCCATGGCGAGCGCCTCGCGGGGCGAGATCCCGAAGAACGCGGCGTCGAACTCGCCCGCGTCGTGGAGGAATCCGCCCTCGGTGACGTAGGTGGTGCCGGGGTGTTCGGGGTCGGGGTGGTGGAGCGCGTCGAGGTCCCAGCCCCGGTCGGTGGGGAACCCGGTCACGGCGTCGGCGCCGGAGGCGAGCAGGTGCCACAGGTCGTCGGGGGTGCGGACTCCGCCGGGGAAGCGGCAGCTCATCGCGACGATTGCCAACGGCTCGTCGGCGGGCGCCGCTGTGGGGGCCGCGCCCGTCGCGCGGGCGGTGACGTCTCCCGGCGGGGGCGCGTCGTCGCCGGTGCGGGTGGAGAGGTGGGTGGCGAGAGCGGCGGCGTTGGGGTGGTCGAAGACGAGGGTGGTGGGCAGGGTCAGGCCGGTCGCGGCGGTCAGCCGGTCGCGCAGTTCGACAGCGGTGAGGGAGTCGAAGCCGAGTTCCTGGAACGCCCGTGCCGGGGCGACGGCTTGGGCGTCGCGGTGCCCGAGGACGGCGGCGACCCCGGCGCGCACCAGATCGAGGAGCGCGCGGTCGCGGGCCGGCTGGGGGAGCGCCGCGAGCCGTTCGCGCAGGGCGGCCGACTCCTCCGTCGCCTCCTCCGGGTGTCCCCGGCCGGGGGTGTGGGTGTCCGGCCGCCCGGATCGTGTGGCGGGCGCGGGGAGGTCGGCCCGCAGCGGACTCGGCCGGGCGATGGGGAACGAGGGCGCGAACCGGGTCCAGTCGACGTCGGCGACGGTCACTGTCGTCTCGTCGTGGTCGAGAGCCTGTCGCAGGGCGGCGAGCGCGGTGTCCGGCGGCATGGCGGGCAGGCCCCGGCGCCGCAGGGGTGCCTCGGCGCCGTCGCCGCCGGCCATACCGCCGTCGGCCCACGGGCCCCAGGCGACGGCGGTGGCGGACAGGCCGCGTGCGCGCCGGTGTTCGGCGAGCGCGTCGAGGTAGGCGTTGGCGGCGGCGTACGCCGCCTGGTTGCCGCTGCCCCACACTCCGGCGACGGAGGAGAACAGGACGAACGCGTCCAGCGGCCGGTCGGCCAGCAGTTCGTCCAGGTGCGCCGCCCCGGCGACCTTGGCGCCGATCACGGCGGCCAGTTCGTCCGGGCCGGTCTCGCGGACGGGGCTGAACTGGGGTGCGCCGGCCGCGTGTACCACCGCGGTGAGTCCGTCGGCGCGGTCGAGGAGGGCCGCGAGCGCGTCGCGGTCGGACACGTCGCAGGCGGTGATGGTGACGCGGGCACCCAACGCTTCGATGGTGGCGGCCAGTTCACCGGCTCCCGTCGCGTTCGTGCCCTGTCGGCTCGTCAGGATGAGGTGCTGGGCGCCGTTGTTGGCCAGCAGGCGGGCGACGCGAGCGCCGAGGGCGCCCGTGCCGCCGGTGATGAGGACGGTGCCGCGCGGGCGCCACTCCCGGCGGCCGAGGTGGTGCGCGACGCGCGGTGCGCGCACCAGCCTGCGGCCGTAGGTGGCGGAGGAGCGCAGGGCGATCTGGTCTTCGCCGGTGGTGCCGCTCAGCGCGGCGGCGAGCCGGCCCGCGGCCCGTCCGGTCAGCTCGCGGTCCTCCGGCACGTCGATCAACCCGCCCCACACCGCGGGTAGTTCCAGAGCCAGGGAACGGCCGAGTCCCCAGGTCATGGCCTGGCGCGGGCTGGTCACGCGGTCCGAGCGGCCGATGGTGACGGCGCCGCGTGTGACGCACCATAGCCGGGTGGGCGTGCCGTCGAGTGCGCGGGCGAGGGCCGTGGTGAGCGCGAGCCCCGCGGCTGCCTCCTATACGCATCTCGCGCTCCCGCGGAGGAGGAACCGGTCGGATTCGTCCAGGGCGAGCAGCGAGAGCACGCCGGGGACTTCGGTGTCGGCGGTGTGCTGCCGCAGCCGCTCGGCCAGGGTCGCGGGGGTGTCGTCGCGTGCGGCGGTGAGCCGCACGATGCCGGCGCCGTGGGCGGTGAGCGCCGCCGCCACCGCGTCGGCGGCTGCCGTGTCGTGGCCGCTGCCGTCCGGTGTCACCATGACCCATGTTCCGTGCAGCACGGGGGTGTTGGTGCCGCCCGTGATGGGGCGCCACACGGCGTGGTAGCGCAGGGCGTCGACGGTGGAGCGGTCGCGTTGCCGCCGCCGCCAGTCGGAGAGGGCGGGAAGCAGCGCGTCGAGCGGGGTGTCACCGGGCACGTCGAGTTGTTCGGTGAGCGCCGCCACATCGGCCCGTTCGACAGACTCCCAGAACTCCGACTCCGCCGGGTCGGCGGGACCGGCGCCGAGCGTTCCCGCCGCGGCGGGCCCGGTTGGGGCGAGCCAGTAAGTCTTGTGGTCGAACGCGTAGGTGGGCAGGGCGACATGTGTCGCGGTGCTGCCGCGCTCCGCGAAGTACCGCGGCCAGTCCACGTGCGCGCCGGCTATGTGGAGCCGGGCGAGGGCCGCCGTCGCGCAGTGGTCCTCGGGGCGACCGGGACGCAGCATGGGGACGGTGGCCACGTCCCCACCCAGCACTTCCCGGGCGAGGGAGCTGAGCGTGCCGTCCGGGCCGAGTTCGACGCAGGCCGCGACGGACCGGGCGGCGACCGCGCCGAGCGCGTCGGCGAACCGGACGGTCTGCCGGGTGTGCCGCACCCAGTGGTCGGGGTCGGCCAGTTCGGCGGCGGTCAGTTGTCCGCCGGTGACGGTGGAGACGATGGGCACGCGGGGTTCGGTGAACGTGAGCCCGGTGGCGACAGCGCGGAACTCCGCGAGCATCGGGTCCATCAGCGGCGAGTGGAACGCGTGCGACACGGCGAGCCGTTTGGCGCGGGGGAAGCGGGCGGCGAGCGCCGCGACCGTTTCCGCCTCGCCCGAAAGCACCACCGACGTGGGGCCGTTGACCGCCGCGATGCCCACCCGGTCCTCGTGCCCGGCCAGCAGCGGCAGCACGTCGGCCTCGGCGGCCCGCACGGCGACCATCGCCCCACCGGGCGGCAGCGCCCGCATGAGGCGTCCCCGGGCCGCCACGAGGCGGGCGGCGTCCGGGAGTTGAAGGGCTCCGGCGGCGTGGACCGCGGCCAGTTCACCGATGGAGTGGCCGGTGAGCAGCGACGGGCGCACCCCCCACGAGTCCAGCAGCCGGAACAGCGCGATTTCGAGGGCGAACAGCGCGGGCTGCGCCCAGCCCGTGTCGTGCAGCGGTCCGCCGTCGCGTTGACCGGTGCCGCTGTCACCACCGCTGTCCCCGAACACCAGATCGCGCAGGGGTCGTTCACTGTCCAGATACGGGTCCAGCGCGGCGCAGACCTCGTCGAACGCCTCGGCGAACACGGGGTGCGCGGTGTGCAGCTCGGCGCCCATGCCGGTGCGCTGGCCGCCCTGGCCGGCGAAGACGAACGCGACGCGCCCGTCCGGCGCCGCCGTTCCGGTGAAGGTGCCGGGCGGTGTCTCGCTCCGGGCGAGGGCGGTGAGCCCGGCCAGGAGCTGGTCACGGTCGGCGGCGACAACGGCGGCGCGGTGCGGCAGCGCGGCCCGCGTGGTGGCCAGGGCGTGGCCGATGTCGACCGCGGGCCGCCCCGGCACCTCGGTGGCGAGATGCGCGTGCAGCCGTGCAGCTTGGGCGCGCAGCGCGCCGGGCGTCATCGCGGACAGCACCCACGGCACGGCTCCGGAGGGGGGCGCGGGCGTGTCGCCGGTGCCGGAGTGCCGCTGCGGAGCCGGAAGTTCGGGGGCCTGCTCGATGATGACGTGGGCGTTGGTGCCGCTCACCCCGAACGACGACACCCCGGCGCGGCGCGGCGATCCGTTCGTCTCCGGTCCGGGCCAGGGCCGTGGTGTCGTCAGCAGCTTCACCGGGCCGGAGTCCCAGTCGACGTGCGGGGACGGCTCCCCGGCGTGCAGGGTGGGGGGCAACTCCCCGTGCCCGAGGGCCAGCACCATCTTCATGATTCCGGCGACCCCGGCGGCGGCCTGGGTGTGGCCGAGGTTCGACTTCACCGAGCCCAGCCACAGCGGGCGTTCGGCGGGCCGGTCCTGGCCGTAGGTCGCGAGCAGCGCCTCGGCCTCGATCGGATCCCCGAGCCGGGTACCGGTGCCGTGCGCCTCGACCGCGTCGATGTCGGCAGGCGAGAGACCGGCGTTGGCGAGGGCCTGGCGGATGACGCGCTGCTGGGCGGGGCCGTTGGGCGCGGTCATGCCGTTGGACGCGCCGTCCTGGTTGACGGCCGAACCGCGCACCACGGCGAGCACCGGGTGACCGTTGCGGCGGGCGTCGGACAGCCGTTCCAGCAGCAACATCCCGGCGCCCTCGGACAGTCCGGTTCCGTCGGCGTCGGCGGCGAAAGCGCGGCACCGGCCGTCCGGGGACAGCCCGCGCTGGCGGCTGAACCCGATGAGCGCGCCCGGAGTGGCCATCACCGTCACCCCGCCCGCGAGAGCCAGGCCGCATTCACCGCGCCGCAGCGCCTGCGCGGCCAGATGGAGCGCGACGAGGGACGACGAGCAGGCCGTGTCCACCGTCATCGCGGGCCCTTCGAGACCCAGCGTGTACGCGATCCGTCCGGAGAGCACGGCCGCCGAGTTGGCCGTCAGCAGATGCCCCTCGTCGACCCCGTCCCGGTCGTCGTCCCCGCCCGACTGAGCGGAACCGGCCGCGTAGTCCTGGCCGTTGGTGCCGGCGAACACCCCGGTCGGGGTGGCGCGCAGCGCGGTCGGAGCGATACCGGCACGTTCGACGGCCTCCCAGGTGACCTCCAGCAGCAGCCGTTGCTGCGGGTCCATGGCGAGGGCCTCACGCGGCGAGATACGGAACGGCTCGGGGTCGAAGTCGCCCGCGCCGTACAGGAATCCCCCTTCGCGGACCGAGCAGCGGCCCGGGGTGCCCGGGGCGGGGTCGTACAACGCGTCGAGATCCCATCCCCGGTCGGCGGGGAACGGGGTGATGGCTTCCCGGCCGTCGGCGAGCAACCGCCACAGCGCCTCGGGGCTGTCCGCGTCGCCGGGGAAACGGCAGGCCATGCCGATGATCGCGATCGGGTCGTCAACGGTTCGCCGCTCCCCGGCCGTTGTCGTTGCTTCGGTGCCCGATAGGTCACCGCCCGGGCCGCCGACCTCCGTTGCCAGATGCGCGGCGAGAGCGGCGGGCGTCGGGTGGTCGAAGACGACGGTCGGCGGCAGTCGGAGCGCCGTCGCCGCGCCGATCCGGTTCCGCAGCTCCATCGCGGCGAGCGAGTCGAAGCCCAGCTCCCGGAAGGCTCGTTCGGGCGCGATGGTGCGGGCCGTGGCGTCCGGCGTGTCGTGGCCGAGGATCGCGGCGACGTGTGTGCGGACCAGATCCAGCAGGTGATCGCGCAGTTCACCCGGAGGCAGGGCGGCCAGGCGCTTCGCCTCGGCGTCGGCGCGTCCGTCGCCCGCCGTGGAGCGGGCCACCGTGCGGCGCCCGGGCGTACGGACCAACCCCCGCAGCAGCGCGGGCGGCCCGCCCGCCGCGTCGGAACGGGCGCGCAGCGCGGCCGGGTCGAGACGGACGGGCACCAGGGCCGGGTCGGTCGCGGATGCGGTCAGCGCCGTGTCGAACAACGCCAGCGCCTCGTCCACCGGCAGCGGGACGATGCCCGAACGGCCCATCCGGGCCAGGTCGGTTGCCGCCAGGTGGGTCTGCTCACCCCGCTCGGCCCACACGCCCCACGCGAGGGACACGGCGGGCAGCCCCGCGGCGGCCCGGTGGTGGGCGAGAGCGTCGAGGCACGCGTTGCCCGCCGCGTACGCGCCTTGTCCGGCGCCGCCCACGACCCCGGCGAGGGACGAGAACAGCACGAACGCCGACAGGTTCAGGTGGCGGGTCAACTCGTGCAGGTGCCACGCGGCGTCGGCCTTGGCGCGCAGCACGCGGTCGAGTTGGCCGGCGGTGAGGGGCGCGACGAGGCCCCCGTCGACCACGGCCGCGGCGTGCACCACCGCGGTCAGGGGCCGCTCCGCCGGGATGCCGCTCAATGTGTCGGCCAGCGCCGCGCGTTCGGTGGCGTCGCAGGCGGCGACGGTGACCTCGGTGCCCAGCGCGGCGAGTTCCGCGCGCAACGCGTCCGCGCCCTCGGCGTCCGGGCCCCGGCGACTGGTCAGGAGCAGGTGGCGGACGCCGTGCGCGGTGACGAGATGACGGGCCACGAGGCGCCCGAGAGCTCCCGTGCCGCCGGTGATCAGCACCGTTCCGTCCGGGTCGAGCGGTGGTGTCGTCGTTGGCACCGCATCGGTCGGCGCCCCGGGTTCGTCGGCGGGGACGTGCGCCAGGCGCGGCACCAGCATCTGCGGGGCGCCGTCATCGCCGTCGCGGAGGGCGAGTTGGGGTTCGCCGGTGGCGACGGCCGCAGGTAGGGCGTCATACGCGCCACCGTCGTCGTTCCGTGCATCCAGGTCGATGAGGACGAGCCGGTCCGGGTGTTCGGTCTGCGCGGAGCGGACCAGGCCCCACACGGCCGCGTGCCCCAGATCGCCGCCCCCGGCCGCCGCGTTGGGCGGTGTCGCGCCACGTGTCAGCAGGACCAGGCGGGACGCCGCGAGCCGTTCGTCCGCGAGCCAGGCGCGGACCAGGGTGAGCGCCCGCGCGGCCGTGTCGCGCACGGACTGCGGACCACCGCCGCCCTCCCCGTTCCTGCCGCTGTCGTCCCTGTCGATCTCGCCGTGCGTGCGCGGTAGTTCAGCCATCACCGCGTCGGGCGGGGTGGTCCCCGACGCGGTGACGGCCTCCGCCAGCGCCGCCACATCGGGATACGACGGGGCGCGCAGCGCACGCGCCGCCGTTCGCGGACCGTCCTGATCGCCAGGGGCGGTCAGAACGGCCCAGCGGCGCGCGTCCTGGGGGCCGGACGCGGTGGCGTCCAGCCGTAGCGGCGTCCAGTCGACGCGGTACAGCGCCTCGTGCCGCGCGGCGCCCGGGCCCCGCAGATCCTCGGGCGCCGTCGAGCGGAACGTCAGGGCTGACACGGACAGCACCGCGCGGCCCGTCACGTCGGCGGCCGTCACCGCCACCCGGTCCTGCCCGGTCGCCGCAATCCTGACCCGCAACTCCGTCGCGCCGGAGGCGTGCAGGCACACGTCCTCCCAGGCGAACGCGAGCCGGCCGTCCGGGGCATCACCGAGCGGCCCGAACCCGACGGCGTGCAGCGCCGCGTCGAGCAGCGCGGGGTGCAGGGCGAAACCGGCCGGGTCCACCCCCTGCGGCAGGGCGACTTCGGCGAACACCTCGTCACCGCGCCGCCATGCGGCCCGCAACCCACGGAAGGCCGGGCCGTAGTCGAACGACCGCTCCGCGAGCCGGTCGTAGAAGCCGGTGAGGTCCAGCGGCGTCGTGCCGGGTGGCGGCCACGCGGTGAACGCCTCCGGCTCCGCCGCCTGAGCCACTCCGCCCGTTTCCGCGTCGCCGGGGGCCAGGACGCCCGTTCCGTGGCAGGTCCAGGCGGCGTCCGGCAACGCGTCGTCCGGACGCGACCAGACGCCCAACGCGCGCCGCCCCGCCGCGTCGGCCGCACCGACCGACACCTGCACGGCGACCCCACCGCCCTGGCCGTGACCCGGGAGGACGAACGGCGCCTGGTGCGTCAGCTCCTCCAGCCGTTCGCAGCCGACGTGATCGCCCGCCTGGACGGCCAGTTCGACGAAGGCGGTGCCCGGCAGGATCAGCGTGTCCAGCACCACGTGATCCGCGAGCCACGGGTGGGTCCGCGCCGACAAGTGCCCGGACAGCAGCAGGCCGTCCGCGTCCGCCGGTGTGACGACCGCTCCCAGCATGGGGTGTTGGGCCGCCCCCAGCCCCAGACCGGCCGCATCCCCCGCGGCCGGCGGCGCGTCCAGCCAGAACCGCCGCCGCTGGAACGGGTAGGTCGGCAACGCCACCACGCGGGCGCCCGTTCCCGCGAACACCGCGCTCCAGTCGACTTCCACACCGTGCACATGGGCCTCGGCCGCCGACCGCAGGAACCGGTCCAGCCCGCCCTCGTCCCGGCGCAGGGTGCCCAGCGCGGCGGCCGAACTGCCCATCGCGTGCAACGTCTCCTGCAGACCGACGGTCAGCACCGGGTGCGGACTCATCTCGATGAGCGCGCCATGCCCGTCACCGACCAGCGCCCGGGTGACCTCCTCGAACCGGACCGTCCGCCGCAGATTCCGGTACCAGTAGTCGGCGTCCAACTCCGTGGTGTCCAACGGCCCCCCGGTGACCGCGGAGTAGAACAGCACATCCGGGGCGGAACGCGGCGCGATGCCCGCCAGGTCGGCGAGGACCCGGTCACGCACCGCCTCGACGTGCGGTCCGTGCGACGCGTAGTCGACGGCGATGAGCCGGGCCCGCACCTCGTCGGCTGCCAGCTCGTCGCGGAGCCGGCGCAGCGCGTCGGGATCGCCGGAAAGCACCACCGAGGCGGGGCTGTTGACCGCAGCGACGGAGAGCCGGTCCCCCCACGGCTCCAGGCGCGGAGCGAGCAGCTCGGGCGACAGGGCGACCGACATCATGCCGCCCTGCCCGGCCAGCGCGATCAGGGCCCGGCTGCGCAGAGCGACCACCCGGGCCGCGTCGTCCAGAGAGAGCGCGCCCGCCACGCAGGCGGCGGCGATCTCGCCCTGACTGTGACCCGCGACGGCGGCCGGATGGACACCATGATGACGCCACAGCTCGGCCAGGGACACCATGACGGCGAACAGGACCGGTTGCACCACATCCACCCGGTCCAGCCCCGGCGCGCCCGGCACTTGCCGCAGCACGTCGGGCAACGACCAATCCACATACGGGGTGAGCGCGTCGGCACAGGCGTGCAGCCGGTCGCGGAACACCGGTGAGTCGTCCAGGAGCCGCAGCGCCATGCCCGGCCACTGCGAGCCCTGCCCGGGAAACACGAACGCGACCTGACGTGCGGCGGCGTTCTCGGCAGCGCCCCTGACCAGGGTCGCGGCACCCGACACCGGGGACCCGCCGGCCAGTTCCGGCAGACCGGGCGCATCCGCCGGGCCGGACGCGGGAACAGGGCCGGGCGGAACGAACAGCACGGCGCGGTGCTGGAACGCGGACCGCGTCGTGGCGAGGGAGAACCCGACGTCGACGGGGTCGAGATCCGGATTCCCGGCCAAGTGCTCCCGCAACCGGCCGGCCTGGGCGGCGAGCGCGTCCTCGTCCCGGGCGGACAGCACCCATGGGACGATCGGCAGCGGTCGGCGGGCCTCCCCCGCCGCCTCGTCGGCGATGTCCGGCCGCGACTCGGCCCCTTGGCCGTCCTCCGGCCCCCGTGCCCGTTCCGGCCGTTCCGGTGTCCGCGCCGCAGGCCGTTCGGAAAGCCGCTCCAAGGGCTGCTCCAGGACCAGATGAGCGTTGGTGCCGCTGACGCCGAACGCGGACACCGCGGCACGACGCGGCCGTTCGTCGCCCGCCTCCGGCCAGGGGACGGGTTCGGTCAGCAGCCGGACCGCGCCGGACTCCCAATCGACGTGCGGCGTCGGCTCGTTGACGTGCAACGTGCGCGGCAGCAGGCCGTTGTGGAGGGCCATCACCATCTTGATGACACCACCGACTCCGGCGGCGGCCTGGGTATGCCCGAGGTTCGACTTCAACGAGCCCAGCCACAAGGGCTGTTCCTCCGGACGCTCCTGTCCGTAGGTGGCCAGCAGCGCCTGCGCCTCGATCGGGTCGCCGAGCGCGGTACCGGTGCCGTGTGCCTCGACGGCATCGATATCGGCCGCGGTGAGGCGAGCGTTGGCCAGGGCCTGGCGGATCACGCGCTGCTGCGACGGGCCGTTGGGCGCGGTGAGGCCGTTGGACGCGCCGTCCTGGTTGACGGCCGAACCCCGGATGACGGCCAGCACCGGATGCCCGTTGCGGCGGGCGTCCGCGAGACGTTCCACGAGCAGTATGCCGACGCCCTCGGACCAGCCGGTTCCGTCCGCCGCCTCCGCGAACGCCTTACACCGTCCATCCGGGGCAAGTCCGCGCTGACGGCTGAACTCGATGAAGGTGCTCGGTGACGCCATTACCGTCACCCCACCGGCCAGGGCGAGTTCGCACTCGTTCTGCCGCAGCGCCTGCACCGCGAGGTGGATCGCGACGAGTGAGGCCGAGCAGGCCGTGTCGATGGTGACGGCCGGCCCTTCGAGGCCGAGGGTGTAGGCGATCCGGCCGGAGGCGACACTGCCGGAGTTCCCCGTGCCGATGTACCCCTCCAGGGCGTCGGGCCGCCGGGGAAGGCGTGACACGTAGTCGTGGTACATCACGCCCACGAACACACCCGTCCGGGTGCCCCGCAACGCGGTCGGCGCGATCGCCGCCCGCTCGACCGACTCCCACGCCGCCTCCAGCAACAACCGCTGCTGCGGGTCCATTGCCAGTGCTTCGCGTGGACCGACACCGAAGAAGGCCGGGTCGAACTCGGCGGCGTCGTGGAGGAATCCGCCCTCACGGGCGTAACTCGTGCCCGGTGCCTCGGGATCCGCGAAGAGCGCGTCGAGGTCCCAGCCCCGGTCGGTCGGGAAGCCGGAGATCGCGTCCCGGCCCTCGGCGACCAGACGCCACAACTCCTCGGGCGTCGTGACCCCGCCCGGGAAGCGGCAGCTC
This sequence comes from Streptomyces specialis, assembly GCF_001493375.1. Taxonomy (GTDB): domain Bacteria; phylum Actinomycetota; class Actinomycetes; order Streptomycetales; family Streptomycetaceae; genus Streptomyces; species Streptomyces specialis. Next base: position 12,767 of record NZ_LN929764.1, on the reverse strand, counting down.
ATGCCGACGATCGCGATCGGCTCGTGGTTACGGCTCTCCGCGTCCCGCAGACGCTGACGCACCTGCCGCAGATCGACAGTGGCACGCTTGAGGTAGTCGCGGAGCTTGCTGTCGTCAGTCATTCGTGATCGGTTCCTCATCGGGCCGAGGGCGTGCCGGAGGGTCGGCCTGCCGGGGCACACGGTGCGTGACCGTGAACTTCCGGCGGCGGGTGATCGGTTCAGCTACCGAGTTCGTTGTCGAGCAGTTCGAAGAGTTCGTCGTCGGTCGCCGTCTCAACGGTCTTGGCGGACGTGCGGGCATCGTCAGGACCGCCATCACCGTTGTTGCCGTTGTTGCCGTTGCTTCCGTGCTCAGTGCCGGGCAGCGGATCGGCGTCGTCCGCCCGCCACTTCGAGAGCAAGCTCTCCAGCCGCGTCGCGACCGTTCCCCGCGTCCCCTCGTCGGCGCGGGCCTTGAGGGCCAGAGCCGACAAGGCCGCTTCGAGCCGGTCGACCTCCGCCAGGAGCGAGGCGCCACTCCCCCGCGCGCGTACCGGCAGCGCGGCGTCGAGGTGTTCGGCGAGGGCCGCGGGGTTCGGGTAGTCGAAGAGGAGACTCGTGGGCAGCTTCAGCCCGGTGGCATGGGACAGGCGGTTGCGCAGCTCTACGGCGGTGAGGGAGTCGAAGCCGAGATCCTGGAACGCCTGTCCGGGCCCGACGGCGTCGGCGGACGTATGCCCGAGCACGGCGGCGACCTCGGCCAGCACGGCTCGTTGGAGCAGAAGAAACCGCTTCTTCCCCGTCATGTCCGCCAGTTGCTCCGCCAGCGCCCCGGGCGTCTCCCCGCCGACCGCGACGCGTCGCACCGGCCGCGGCACAAGCCCGCGCAGTACGGCGGGCAGCGGACCCCCGGCAGCGCGATTGCGGAGCGCCGGAAGATGCAGGTGGATCGGTACCAGCAGAGGTTCGCCGGTGCCGTTCTCACGCGTGGCGTTGTCGAAGAGTTCGAGTCCTTCGGTGTCGGTCAGCGCGGTCACGCCGTTGCGGGCCATGCGCTCCAACACCCCGGCGTCCGCCATCCCTTCCGTGCTCGCCCACGGACCCCACGCGAGGGAGGTGCCGGGGAGCTGGTGAGCGTGCCGGTATTGGGCCAGGGCGTCGAGGTAGGCGTTGCCGGCCGCGTACGCGGCCTGGCCCGGACTGCCGAAGATCCCGGCCGCCGAAGAGAACACCACAAACGCCGACAGGTCCATACCCAGAGTGAGTTCGTGCAGATTCCACGCCCCGGCGACCTTCGGCCGCAACACCCTCCCTACCTGTTCGGGTGTCAGACCGGTGACCACCCCGTCATCCAGAACCCCCGCCGCGTGCACGACACCAGCCAGGGTCCGCCCGGACAGGACTTCGGTCAGCGCTTCGCGGTCCGCGACATCACACGCGACCGACACCACCCGCGCACCTGAAGATTCAAGTTCACCGACCAGAGCGTCATCGACAACCCGGCGGCTCAGCAGCAACAGGTCATCCACCCCGTGGGCCTCGACCAGATGCCGCGCCACCAGCCGGCCCAGCGCACCGGACGCACCCGACACCAACACCGTCCCCCCGCCGAACACCGACCCGCCACCCGCGGCAGCGGCAGGGGCCAGCCTCGGCACCCACAACCCCTCCCCACGCACAGCAACCTGCGACTCACCGGACGCGAGAACAACAGTGACTACCGAGGCGGCATCGCCGTCCTCGTCGAGGTCCAGCAGGACGAACCGGCCCGGATGCTCCGACTGCGCCGAACGCACCAGACCCCACACCCCAGCCTGAGCTGCGTCCGGCGCCTCACCGAACACCGACACCGCACCCCGCGTCACCAACACCAACCGCGCCGCAGCACGCTCCTCATCCGCCAGCCACGACTGCACCAACTCCAGCGCCCACAACACACCCGCCTCAGCACCCACCCCACCAGGACAGGAGACAACCGAAGCTGCGGAAGAGACCTCACTGACACCGGACAGGTCAGCCTTCTCCCACACCACCCGGTAGAGCGCGGAGTTCGTCTCCTGGACAACGGCGGCGAGTTGTTCGGCTGATATCGGCCGCAGAACGAGCGACTCCACCGCGACGACCGGTAGTCCAGCCGCATCCACCCCGACCAGCGAGAACGAGTCCTCGCCAGTGCGCGACACACGCACCCGCAACACCGACGCACCCGAAGCGAACACCCGCACACCCGCACACGAGAACGGCACCCGAGCCGAATCGCCCTCATCCATCAAGCCGATGACGTGCAACGCCGCATCCAGCAAAGCCGGATGCACACCAAAACCAGCAGTGCTCACCCCCTCCGGCAGCGCCACCTCGGCACAGACATCACCACCCACCCGCCACGCCGCACGCACCCCACGAAACACCGGCCCATACACCAAACCCGAACCCGCAAGACGCTCATACAACGCCTCGATGTCCTCGGACGCCGGCGCCTCCGGCCAGTCACCCGCATCAACGCTTAGGCCGGATCCGGCGGTCACCGAGCCCACGGCATGGCACAGCCACTCCCCGCCCGGACGCCGCGAGAACACCTTCACGGGCCGGGCCGCCGACTCATCGGCATGGCCGACAGTCGCCCGAATGTCCAGCGGTTCCTGCTCAGGGACAACCATGGGACTCTGAAAGGTCAATTCCTCAACGCGGTCGCACCCGACCTCACGCCCGGCCCTCAAAGCGAGGTCCACGAGAGCCATGCCGGGGACCAAGACCGAGCCCATGGCCGCGTGATCCGCCAGCCACGCGTGCTCGGCCAGCGACAACCGCCCGGTAAAAACGGCACCGTCTCCTTCCGGGAGCGCGACCGCCGCGCCGAGCAACGGATGCCCGGCTACCTCCAAGCCCATACTCGACAGGTCACCGGCCTGCGGTTCGCCTGCCAGCCAGAAACGACGTCGCTGAAAGGCGTAGGTCGGCAGATCGACGTGGCGGGCTCCGGTTCCGGCGAAGACCTTCGCCCAGTCCACTGGCACGCCGTGAACGTGGAGTTCAGCGACAGCGGCCGACAGTGCGACATCCTCGGGCCGGTCCTTGCGCAGGACGGGCACGACAACAGCCGACTCATCCACCAGCTCGCGGGTCAGCGCCGCCAACGTCCCGCCCGGGCCGACCTCGACGAACGCACTCACCTCCCGCCCCGCAAGAGCCTGGACGACCTCGGCGAAACGGACCGGCTCGCGGATCTGCCGCACCCAGTACGACGGATCGGTGAACTCCCCACCGGACGAGGCCGGGACCACCGGCAGCGTCGGTGGGTTGAACACCACGCCCGACAACTCTTCCTCGAACGCGGCGAGCATCGGCTCCATCAGCGGTGAGTGGAACGCGTGCGACACCGCCAGCGGCTTGGTCTTGAGCCCGGCCGTGACCTCAGCGACTGCCGCTTCTTCCCCGGAGATCACCACGGACGACGGGCCGTTGACCGCCGCGATCCCCACCCGGTCCTCAAAACCGGCAAGACGCGCACGTACCTGCTCCTCCGCAAGCGGAACGGCGACCATCACACCGCCCGCAGGCAGACCACCCATCAATCGGCCACGCGCCACCACCAAACGGGCCGCATCCTCCAACGACAGCCCCCCCGCCACATGCGCGGCGGCGAACTCCCCCACCGAATGCCCCGCCACCACACCCGGCCGCACACCCCACGACTCAAGAAGCCGGAACAACGCCACCTCAACCGCGAACAACCCAGGCTGCGCAACAACCGTGTCGTCGACAGACTCCGACCCGAGCACGTCACGTAGGGAACACGTCAGATAGGCATCCACATGCGCGCACACCTCATCAAAGGCATCCGCGAAAACAGGGAACGCCTGATACAACTCCCGGCCCATACCCGGCCGCTGACTCCCCTGCCCCGAGAACAAGAACCCGACCCGACGCCCGGACGCCGCGACGCCGCGCACCACACCGGCCGCCGACTCACCCCGCACCAGCGCCCGCAGGCCGCCGAGCATCCCGTCCACATCCCCTGCGACCACAGCCGCCCGATGCTCCAACGACGCACGCGACGTTGCCAGGGTGTACGCGACGTCTACGAGAGCCCGGTCGGAGGAGATGTTCTCGACGTGTGCGGCGAGCCGTTGGGCTTGCTGCCTGAGCGCGGCCGGGTCCTTGGCCGACAGCACCCACGGGACCGTGCCCGTTCCACGGTGTGACCGCTCGGCGGCGGCCTCGGTGTTGTACTCCTCAACGATGACGTGAGCGTTGGTGCCGCTGAACCCGAACGAGGAGACGGCGGCTCGACGAGGCTGCCCATGCTCCGGCCACGCGATGTCCCGCGTGAGGAGACTGACGGCTCCGGAAGTCCAATCCACGTGCGGGGAGGGCTCGTCCACGTGCAACGTGCGCGGCAACAACCTGTGCCGCAACGCCAGCACCATCTTGATGACGCCACCCACACCGGCAGCCGCCTGCGTGTGCCCGATGTTCGACTTCAACGACCCCAACCACAACGGCCGTTCTTCCGACCGGTCCTGCCCGTAGGTGGCGAGCAAGGCTTCGGCCTCGATGGGGTCGCCCAGTGTGGTGCCCGTGCCGTGCGCTTCGACCGCGTCGACGTCCGCCGCCGACAGACCGGCGTTCGCCAGGGCCTGGCGGATGACGCGTTGCTGCGATGGGCCGTTGGGAGCTGTCAGACCGTTCGACGCACCGTCCTGATTCACCGCCGAGCCCCGCACCACCGCCAGCACGGGGTGGCCGTTGCGGACCGCGTCCGACAGCCGCTCCACCAGCAGCATCCCCGCGCCCTCGGACCACGCCGTCCCATCCGCACCCGCCGCGAACGCCTTGCACCGGCCATCCGGAGCCAGACCGCCCTGGCGGCTGAACTCCACAAAGGCCGCCGGCCTGGCCATGACGGTGACGCCACCGGCCAGGGCCATGGAGCATTCCCCCTGCCGCAACGCCTGGACAGCGAGATGCAACGCCACCAGCGACGACGAACACGCCGTGTCCACCGTCACCGCCGGGCCCTCCAACCCGAACGTGTAAGCCACCCGCCCGGACATGACGCTTCCCGAACTACCGGTCGCCATGAAGCCCTCGACGTCCTCGGGAGCCGAGTGCAGCCAGGAGCCGTACTCGTGGTACATCGCCCCGGCGAACACCCCGATCGGGGTGCCCTTGACAGATGTGGGGTCGATACCGGCGCGTTCGAACGCCTCCCACGCCGTCTCCAGCAACAGCCGCTGCTGCGGATCCATTGCCAGCGCCTCACGCGGCGAGATCCCGAAAAGGGCAGGGTCGAAGTCCCCCGCGTCGTGGAGGAATCCACCACGCGTAGTGGTCGTGCTCGCGCGACCACTGTCGGTGCCGACGCCCCGCAGCGCAGCCAAGTCCCATCCCCGGTCGGTGGGGAACTCGGAGATCGCGTCGCTTCCGGACGTCACCAATGTCCAGAGATTCTCCGGCGTCCGGACTCCACCGGGGTAGCGGCAGCTCATCCCGACGATCGCGATCGGTTCGTCGGTCGCGGACCGCGTATCAACGACCGCCTGGGACGGACGAGTTCGTCCGGAGACGATCAGCCGTTCCTCAAGGTGACCACTGAGAGCGTCAGGAGTCGGGTAGTCGAACACGACGCTGGCCGGGAGCCGGAGGCCAGTTACCGCTCCGAGTCGATTCCGCAGTTCCACCGATGTCAGTGAGTCAAAGCCCAATTCACGGAAACTATGGCCCGCTTGCACGCCTTCCACCGCGTGGCCCAGGACGGCGGCCACATGGGTCCGGACGATGTCGAGGAGGAGTTTGTGTTGTTCGGTGTCGGGGAGTGCGGCGAGCCGGTGGGACAGGTCGGGGACGGCCGCCGTGGCGGTGGTCGCTGCCCGACGACGGGCCGGAACGCGTACGAGCCCGTTCAGCACACCTGGCAACGCACCACTGCCAGCCCGCATTCGCAACGTGCCAAGCTCCAGTCGGACCGGCACCACCAACGGCTCACCACCGCTCCTGGTGGCCAAGTCGAATAGCGCCAGGCCCTCAGAGTCCGTCAGTGCGGTCACGCCGTTGCGGGCCATGCGCTCCAACGCTTCCGTGTCCGCCATCCCTTCGGCATTCGCCCAGGGACCCCAGGCGAGGGAAGCGGCAGGAAGCTGGTGAGCGTGCCGGTACTGCGCCAGGGCGTCCAGATAGGCGTTGCCCGCCGCATACGCGGCCTGGCCCGGGCTGCCGAAGATCCCGGCCGCCGAAGAGAACACCACAAACGCCGACAGGCCCATGCCGAGGGTGAGTTCGTGCAGATTCCACGCCCCCGCGACCTTCGGCCGCAACACGCCCTCGACCCGCTCCGGTGTCAGACCGGTGACCACACCGTCATCGACGACTCCGGCGGCATGCACCACGCCCGACAGCGACCGCCCGGACAGCACCTCGGCCAGCGCTTCACGGTCCGCGACATCACACGCAACCGACACCACCCGCGCACCGGCACCCTGCAGCTCACCGACCAGAGCCTCATCCACACCCCGACGGCTCAACAGCAACAGGTCACCCACCCCGTGCGCTTCGACCAGATGCCGCGCCACCAGCCGGCCCAACGCACCGGACGCACCCGACACCAACACCGTCCCCCCGCCGAACACCGACCCACCACCCGCCGCAGGAACCGGAACAGGGGCAGGGGCAGGGGCCAGCCTCGGCACCCACAACCCCTCCCCACGCACAGCAACCTGCGACTCACCGGACGCCAACACGGCAGACACCACCACCTCGCACTCGGTGGTCTCATCGAGGTCCAGCAGGACGAACCGGCCCGGGTGCTCCGACTGCGCTGAGCGCACCAGACCCCACACCCCAGCCTGAGCTGCGTCCGGCGCCTCACCGGACACCGACACCGCACCCCGCGTCACCAACATTAACCGCGCCGCAGCACGCTCCTCATCCGCCAGCCACGACTGCACCAACTCCAGCGCCCACAACACACCCGCCTCAGCACCCACCCCACCAGGACAGGAGACGACCGAAGCCGCGGAAGGGACCTCACTGACACCGGACAGGTCAGCCTTCTCCCACACCACCCGGTACAGGGCATCGCCAGAGAGCTGTTGCACCGAAACGGGCCTTAGAACAAGCGACTCCACCGCAACAACCGGAAGTCCAGCCGCATCCACCCCGACCAGCGAGAACGAGTACTCGCCAGTGCGCGACACACGCACCCGCAACACCGACGCACCCGAAGCGAACACCCGCACACCCGCACACGAGAACGGCACCCGAGCCGAATCGCCCTCATCCATCAAGCCGATGGCGTGCAACGCCGCATCCAGCAAAGCCGGATGCACACCGAACCCAGAGACATCCGTCCCCTCCGGCAACGCCACCTCGGCGAAGACATCCCCCCCCACCCGCCACGCCGCACGCACCCCACGGAACACCGGCCCATACACCAAACCCGAACCCGCAAGACGCTCGTACAACGCCTCGATGTCCTCGGGCTCGTTGCCCGCGGAAGGCCAGGAGGAAGGGGTGCTGTCCGGGGCGAGGGCGTCGGGCAGAACGGTTCCGCTGGCGTGCCGTGTCCATGGCTCGTCCGCGTCGGCGTTCTCGGGTCGCGAGCTGATGTGAATCGTGCGCCGGCCGAAGTCGTCCGCACGGCCCACGGCGACCCGTAGGTGCAGCGCTCGTGCATCGGGCAGCAGCACCAGTGGGGCGTGCATCATCAATTCATCGACCTGTCCACAGTCGACTTCCCGGCCCGCTCGCAGCGCGAGTTCGAGGAATGCCGTGCCGGGCGCCAGGACAGCTCCGTGAACCATGTGGTCGGTCAGCCATGGTTGGTCGGCCAGCGACAACCGCCCTGTCAGCACCGCCCCTTCGCCATCGGGCAGGACAACTGCCGCGCCGAGCAACGGGTGACCGGTGGCGCTCAGACCCGCTTCCGCGAGGTCGCCTCGCAGGCGTGGTGCATCCAGCCAGTAGCGTTGCCGTTGGAAGGCGTAGGTCGGCAGATCGACGTGGCGGGCGCCCGTTCCGTTGAAGATGCCCGGCCAGTTGACCTCTACGCCGTGGACGTGGAGTTCAGCGACAGCGGCCGACAGTGCAACATCCTCGGGCCGGTCCTTGCGCAGGACGGGCACGACAACAGCCGACTCATCCACCAGCTCACGCGCCAGCGCCGCCAACGTCCCACCCGGACCAACCTCGACGAACGCACTCACCTCCCGCCCCGCCAGCGCCTGCACGGCGTCGGCGAAGCGGACCGGCTCGCGGATCTGCCGCACCCCGTACGACGGATCCGTGAACTCCCCACCGGAGCAGGCCGGAACAACAGGCAGTGTCGGCGGGCTGAACACCACACCCGCGAGTTCCTCCTCGAACGCGGCGAGCATCGGCTCCATCAACGGCGAGTGGAACGCGTGCGACACCGCTAGCCGCTTGGTCTTGAGCCCGGCCGTGACCTCAGCGACGGCCGCTTCCTCCCCGGAGACCACCAGGGACGACGGGCCGTTGACCGCCGCGATCCCCACCCGGTCCTCGAAACCGGCCAGACGGGACAGGACTTCCTCTTCCGGGAGCCGGACGGCGACCATCACACCGCCCGCAGGCAGACCACCCATCAACCGGCCACGCGCCACCACCAAGCGGGCCGCATCCTCCAACGACAGCACCCCCGCCACGTGCGCGGCGGCGAACTCCCCCACCGAGTGTCCCGCCACCACATCCGGCCGCACACCCCACGACTCAAGAAGCCGGAACAACGCCACCTCAACCGCGAACAACCCAGGCTGCGCAACAACCGTCCCGTTCACCGCCTCCGACCCCAACAGATCCCGCAACGGCAAACCCACCACCGCACACACCTCATCAAAGGCATCCGCGAAAACAGGGAACGCCTCACACAACTCCCGGCCCATACCCAACCGCTGACTCCCCTGGCCGGAGAACAAGAACCCGACCCGACGCCCCGACGTCGCAACGCCGGTGACGAGCCCCTTCGTTGGCTCACCCGCGGCCAGAGCGGTGAGTACGCGCCGTACGTCGCCGTGGTCGGATGCGATCACCGCGGCTCGGTGGTCCAGGGCACTGCGGGTCGTGGCGAGGGACAGCGCGAGGTCGGCCAGGTTGACCTCGGGGTGGTTCTCGACGTGTGCGACCAGCCGTTCGGCTTGGGCCTTGAGTGCCGCCGCGTCCTTTCCGGACAGCACGAGCGGCAGAACGGGGGACACCATCCCGGCACGAACGGGACCGAGCGCTGCGGAAGTCGGCGTCGGGGCTTGCTCAACGATGACGTGGGCATTGGTGCCGCTGAACCCGAACGACGACACCGCCGCACGGCGCGGGTGGCCGTTCTCCGTCCAGGTGACGGGCTCGGTCAGCAGACGCACCGCACCCGCCGACCAGTCCACGTGCGGGGAGGGCTCGTCCACGTGCAACGTGCGCGGCAATAACCCATGCCGCAACGCCAGCACCATCTTGATCACACCACCCACACCGGCAGCCGCCTGCGCATGCCCGATGTTCGACTTCAACGACCCCAACCACAACGGACGTTCTTCCGACCGGTCCTGCCCGTACGTGGCAAGCAACGCCTGCGCCTCGATCGGATCACCCAGCGACGTCCCCGTCCCATGCCCCTCGACCGCATCCACATCGGCCGCCGACAGACCGGCACTTGCCAGCGCCTGGCGGATGACGCGCTGCTGCGACGGACCATTGGGAGCCGTCAGACCGTTCGACGCACCGTCCTGATTCACCGCCGAACCCCGCACGACCGCCAGCACCGGATGACCGTTACGCACCGCGTCCGACAGCCGCTCCACCAGCAGCATCCCCACACCCTCGGACCACGCCGTCCCATCCGCCCCCGCCGCGAACGCCTTGCACCGGCCATCCGCCGCCAACCCGCGCTGACGGCTGAACTCCACAAAGGCCGTTGGCGTCGTCATCGCGGTGACCCCGCCGGCGAGGGCCATGGAGCATTCCCCCTGCCGCAACGCCTGGACAGCGAGGTGCAACGCCACCAGCGACGACGAACACGCCGTGTCCACCGTCACCGCCGGGCCCTCCAGCCCGAACGTGTAAGCCACCCGCCCGGAGACCACGCTCGCGGCGCCGCCGGTCCCGATGTAGCCCTCGACGTCCTCCACCGCATGCTGGAGAACGGTCGTGTGATCGTGGTACATGACCCCCGCGAACACACCGGTCCGGCTGCCCTTCAGCGAGGCCGGGTCGATACCGGCGCGTTCGATCGCCTCCCAGGAAGCCTCCAGCAACAGCCGCTGCTGCGGATCCATGCTCAGCGCCTCGCGCGGAGATATCTCGAAGAGGCCGGCGTCGAACATGTCGTTGCCTTCGAGAAATCCCCCCTCACGTACGTGGGTTGTTCCTCGGGTGTCTGGGTCCGGGTCGTACAGGGACTCCAAGTCCCATCCCCGGTCGGCCGGGAACCCCGAGATCGCGTCGCCACCCTTGACGAGGAGCTCCCACAATTCCTCGGGCGAGCGGACGCCACCGGGGTAGCGACAACTCATCCCGACGATGGCGATGGGTTCGCGCTGCGCCTCGTCCATCTCCTGAAGTCGCTCCCGAGCTTCGTGCAGTTCCGTCGTCACGCGCCGGAGGAAGTAGCGCAGTTTCTGCTCGTTGTCCACGAGGGTCGCCCCTTACGAAAAGTCGTGAGTGTGGGGAGGGCGGGAACGGCCGGGCCGGCTGATGCCCGACCGGTTCCGTCAGGAGATGCCGAATTCCTTGCCGATGAACTCGAATACCTCGTCGTCGCTGGCGGATTCGAGTTCGGCGACGTCGCGAGCCGTGGATTCATCGGCCTGTGCCGGGGAGGAAGAGGTATGTGCCCACCGGGTCATCAGCGGGCGAAGCCGTGAGGTGATGGCCGTGCGGCCGTCATCGTCAGGTGCGGTGGCGAGGAGCGCCGATTCGAGCCGGTCCATTTCGCTGAGAACGCGCGCGACTTCGGAGCGATCGGGGGCCAGTTCCGTGCGCAGATGCTCCACCAGGTCTCGGGGGGTCGGGTAGTCGAAGATCAGGCTGCTCGGCAACCGGAGCCCGGTTCCCTTCGCCAGCCTGTTGCGCAGTTCGATGGCCGTGAGAGAGTCGAAGCCCATGTCCCGCAACGCCTGCCCCGGCCGGATGGAACGCGAAGACGCAATGCCGAGCACTGCTGAGACCTGCTCGCGGACGATGTCGAGGAGGAGTTTGTGTTGTTCGGTGTCGGGGAGTGCGGCGAGCCGGTGGGACAGGTCGGGGACGGCCGCCGTGGCGGTGGTCGCTGCCCGACGACGGGCCGGAACGCGTACGAGCCCGTTCAGCACACCTGGCAACGCGCCACTGCCAGCCCGCATTCGCAACGTGCCAAGCTCCAGTCGGACCGGCACCACCAACGGCTCACCACCGCTCCTGGTGGCGTTGTCGAAGAGTGCGAGTCCTTCGGTGTCGGTCAGTGCGGTCACGCCGTTGCGGGCCATGCGCTCCAACGCTTCCGTCTCCGCCATCCCTTCCGTGCTCGCCCACGGCCCCCACGCGAGGGAGGTGGCGGGGAGCTGATGGGCGTGCCGGTACTGGGCCAGGGCGTCCAGGTAGGCGTTGCCCGCCGCGTACGCGGCCTGGCCCGGGCTGCCGAAGATCCCGGCGGCCGAGGAGAACACCACAAACGCCGACAGGTCCATGCCGAGGGTGAGTTCGTGAAGATTCCACGCCCCCGCGACCTTCGGCCGCAACACCCTACCTACCTGTTCGGGGGTCAGACCGGTGACCACACCGTCATCCAGAACCCCCGCCGCGTGCACGACACCAGCCAAGGTCCGCCCGGACAGGACTTCGGCCAGCGCTTCACGGTCCGCGACATCGCACGCAACCGACACCACCCGCGCACCGGCACCCTGCAGCTCACTGACCAGAGCCTCATCGACACCCCGGCGGCTCAGCAGCAACAGGTCATCCACCCCGTGCGCTTCGACCAGATGCCGCGCCACCAGCCGGCCCAGCGCACCGGACGCTCCCGACACCAACACCGTCCCCCCGCCGAACACCGACCCACCACCCGCCACAGGAACAGGGGCAGGGGCGGGGGCAGGGGCCAGCCTCGGCACCCACAACCCCTCCGCACGCACAGCAACCTGCGACTCGCCGGACGCGAGAACAGCAGTGACTACCGAGGCGGCATCGCCGTCCTCGTCGAGGTCCAGCAGGACGAACCGGCCCGGGTGCTCCGACTGCGCTGAGCGCACCAGACCCCACACCGCAGCCTGAGCTGCGTCCGGCGCCTCACCGGACACCGACACCGCACCCCGCGTCACCAACACCAACCGCGCCGCAGCACGCTCCTCATCCGCCAGCCACGACTGCACCAACTCCAGCGCCCACAACACACCCGTTTCGGGGTCGCCATCGCCGGTCCCAGGCCAGGGAACGATCACTGCACCTGGTGAACTGCCGTTCAGGCTCGCGAGATTCGCGTGCACCTCGACGGTCACGGGCAATGCCTCGGGCTCCGGCAGCGTCTGCCACACGACCCGGTACAACGAGTTGGTCTGGGCGCTCCGCGCAGCGTCGAGTTGCTCCGCGGAGACGGGCCTCAGTACAAGCGACTCCACCGCGACAACCGGCTGTCCGTCAGCGTCCATTCCGATCAGCGAGAAGGTGTCCTCGCCGGTCTGCGCCACACGCACCCGCAACACCGACGCACCCGAAGCGAACACCCGCACACCCGCACACGAGAACGGCACCCGAGCCGAATCGCCCTCATCCATCAAGCCGATGGCGTGCAACGCCGCATCCAGCAAAGCC
>NZ_LN929763.1:200621-229622 GCF_001493375.1 Streptomyces specialis | reverse complement strand
GGGGTGGGGACGCAGTCGGTGGTGGTCCAGGTGTCGCCCGGGCCGCCGGGCCAGGTGTGGTGGCGGGCGCTGACGTCCACGCCGACGCGCGGCGGCGCGACGGTGGTGCCGATGCCGCGGCGGCGCTGGAGGCGGCCTTCGAGCTCCAGTTGGTCCAGGGCCTGCCGGAGGGTGGCGCGGGCGACGCCGAACCGGGCGGCCAGCTCCCGTTCGTTGGGCAGGGCCTGGCCCACGGCGAACTCGTTGTCCAGGGCCGCCGTCAGCACCGTCTTGAGGTGCCAGTGCTTGGGCTCGGGCTGCTGCCGGTCGAGTCGGGGGGTCCCCACCTGTGCCTCCACTGCCTCCCCCGGGGGCCGTCCCGTCGGCGGGCGTCCGGGCCATGGGCCATTATGAAAGGTTGTTGCGTATTGCCAGGACCCTAGGCCGGGCGAGTGGCCTGGTCAAGACCAATGGGAGGCCACTAGGGTCGCCCCGTGCGACGAAACGACGAGGTCACCGTGGTGACGGGCGGCGGGCGCGGCATCGGGGCGGCGGTCGCGGTGAGGCTGGCGGAGGCCGGGCACGACGTGGCGATCGGCTACGCGCGGGACGGCGAGGCCGCCGGGCGGGGCGCGGACCGGGTGCGGGCGGCGGGCCGGGCGGCGGTCACGGTGCGGATGGACGTCTCCGTGGAGGACGACGTGCACCGGCTGTTCGACACGGCGGCCGAGGCGCTGGGCCCGGTGACGGGGCTGGTGAACAACGCGGGGATCACCGGGCCGCTGGGCCGGTTCACCGAGACGCCGACCGACGTGATGCGGCGGGTCGTGGACGTGAACGTGATGGGGTCGCTGCTGTGCGCGCGCCGGGCGGCGCGCGACATGTCCACCCGGTACGGCGGCGCGGGCGGGGCGATCGTCAACATCTCCTCCGGCGCCTCGACGCTGGGCAGCCCCGGCGAGTACGTGCACTACGCGGCGACCAAGGCGGCGGTGGACACGCTGACGGTGGGGCTGGCCAAGGAGCTGGCGCCGGACGGGGTGCGGGTGAACTCGGTGCAGCCCGGCATGATCGTGACCGGCATGCACGCGGCGATGGGCGACGCGGAGCGCCCCTGGCGGAACCCGGACCGGGTCCCGATGCGCCGCCCGGGCGAGCCGGTGGAGGTGGCGGGCGCGGTGGCGTGGCTGCTGTCGCCGGAGGCGTCGTACACGACGGGCGCGGTGCTGCGCGTCTCGGGCGGGCTGTGACGGACCCGCGGAACGAAACCCGGGAAAATCACCCGACGAACGGCGCCGCTGTTCCGTGAGCGGAATTCGCCGCTCCGGCGCGGAAATCGGCGTCCGCCGCGAACCGGCCGGCGGGACAATGCGGGATTCCAGGCCCGTGCGCAGCCGTGACCTGGCCCATTCCGGTGACTCGAACGCGCGGGGCGGGCGGGGGAATTCCGGATTGCGTCCGGCGAAAGACATCTGTGCGCGAACGGCATTGGCCCCTTTCCGGGGCGGGATTTAGCGTGGGCGGCACAGCCTCCGCATTCCAGGAGAACTCCCTTGACCCACGACCACGACCACGCCCACGACCACGCCCCGGCCGACGAGGCCGCCCGTTTCCTGGTGACGGCCAATCAGCTCGGCCACACCGTCACCGTGCTCGACGCCGCCGACCTCACCGAGGTCGCCCGCGTCGCCACTCCCCCCGAGCCGCACATGGTCGTCTTCGACGCCCGGCGCGGCCTGCTGTACGTCGCCATCACCTACCGCGACGGCTTCTACGACGCGCACGGGGACCACGGCCACGAGATCGCCGTCATCGACACGGCGACCTGGCGAACCGTCGACGTGCTGGACCTCGCCCCGTACGCGGGCCCGCACGACCTGCACATCGACACCGGCCGCGACGCCCTGTACGTGGCGTGCGAGTCGCACGGCGGCTGTCTGCTCGTGGTCGATCTCGCGACCCGCCGGCCCGCCGGTCACATACCGACACGGGCCCCGGGGCCGCACTGGCTCGCCGTCACCCCCGACCACGCCAAGGCGTACACCGGCAACAAGGAGGCGCCGTTCCTCTCCGTCCTCGACCTGGAGACCCGGCGGATGACGGGCACCGTCGAGATGCCCACCGGCTCCGAGGACCTGGAGGTGTCCCCGGACGGCCGCTTCCTCTACGCCAACGACCGCGACCGGCCGCTGCTGCACCTCGTCGAGACCGCGACCGACCGGGAGGTGGGCACCGTCCCGCTGCCCGACAAACCGCACCGTCTCCACGTCACGCCCGCCGGGCTCGTCGCCATCACCCACTTCCACTTCCCGTGGGACTTCGACAAGCCGCACCCCGGGTCGGTGACCCTCGTGGACCCCGACGCCCGCGCCGTCGTCCACCGGATCACGGTCGGGGCCGGTCCCCTGGGCATCACCTCCGACCCCGAGGGCCGGCATCTCTACGTCGACAACGCCAACGACGGCACCATGACCGTCATCGACGCCGCGACCTGCGAGGTCACCGCCACCGTCCCCCTCGACCGCGGCGCCCACGAGGTCATCCACATCCAGCCCTCGGCACGTTGACGCCCGGCCGCGTCAACCGGCCGTGAGGTGGGCCAGCTTGTCGGGGTTGGCCACCAGGTAGACGCGCCGGACCCGGTTCCCGTCCATCTCCAGCAGGAAGACGGAGTACGGCAGCCCCCGGGAGGTGACCAGCAGACCGGGGGCACCGTTGAACTCGGCGAAGTGGAAGCCGGGTTCGTCCGGGGGGCGCTGGGCGATCCCGGCGAGGAACCGGCCGACCTTGTCGAGGCCCGCGATGACGCGCACCGGCGCCTTCGCCTTGCCGTCGCTGTCGCCGACGAGGGTGACGTCCGGGGCGAGCAGGGACACCAGCGCGTCGAGGTCGCCCCCGGAGGCGGCGGCCAGGAAACGTTCCGTGACGTCACGCCGCCGCACCGGATCGACCGGGTAGCGGGGGCGGCGTTCGCTCACGTGCCGCCGGGCGCGGGCGGCGAGCTGCCGCACGGCCGGCTCCTCCCGGCCCAGGGCGGCGGCGATCTCCGTGTACGGCAGGCCGAACGCCTCGCGCAGCACGAACACCGCGCGCTCCAGCGGGGAGAGGGACTCCATCACGACCAGCAGGGCGAACGAGACAGTCTCGGCCAGTTCGGCGCGCTCGGCCGCGTCGGGAGCGGCCCGGTCGGCGGGCAGCGGCTCGGGCAGCCAGGGCCCGAGGTAGGTCTCGCGGCGGGCGGCGAGCCGGCGCAGCCGGTCCACGGCGAGGCGGGTGACGACACGGACGAGGAACGCGTCCGGCTGCCGGACGCCGTCGCGGTCGGCGCCGGACCAGCGCAGCCACGCCTCCTGGAGGACGTCCTCCGCGTCGCTGACGCGGCCCAGCATGCGGTAGGCCACCCCGAAGAGCATCGGCCGGTGCTCCTCGAAGACCCGCAGGGCGGCGTCCGCTGCCCTTCCGTCGTGGGTGCCGCCGGGGGCGGGGTCGTGCGTCCTCACAGGACCCATCCCATCCCGGGGCCACCGGTCGTGTCCAGTCATGACCGGCCGGGAACGGGCGCCCGGCGCCGCCCGTTGAGGAGCATCGGTAAGGGGCGGCGGTGCGGGGCGCCGGTGCGATGTTCGGGATGAGTGACTAGGATGAGGCTTTCCGTGACGACCGGGCTCCGGGCGGACCGGGGCAGGGGTGGCCGACGGGAGCGGGACAACTGCTGGGGGAGGTGGTGAGATGTACGACGACTGGGCTGACGGGTCGTCAGCGCGCATCGGCGCCGGGGGCGCCGCCGGAGCGCGCCGGGGGCCCACGACGAAACGAGCGATTCGCTCCGTAAGCCTCCTTTACCCACCGGTCACAGGGCGTTCGTGATCACGCAATAACAAAGGACGACAGTGCTTCCATGGCTGACTCCGATGTGCCTCGCAGCTCGATCCGCTTCCCGCGCCGCCGCCTTCAGCGCGTCGCGAGCGGCTACCGGCTGGGGCGCCCCTGTGCGGGCGCGGCACCCGTCGCGGACGGGCGCGTGGTGATGCGCCGCCGGACGGTGACGGCGGGCGGCCACCCGATCGTGCTGCGGGCGGCCGGACCCGAGGATCTGGACGCCGCGCGGGAGATGCACCACCGGTGCTCCCCGCAGACGCTGACCCGGCGGTACCACGGCCCGCTCGGCGACGCCGACCGGTATCTGGCCCACCTGCTGACGCCCCGCTACGGGCACAGCGTCGTCGCCGAGACCGCCGCGGGCGACATCATCGGCCTGGGCCACCTGCTGTGGGACGGCGACGAGACCGAGGTCGCGCTCCTGATCGAGGACGTGTGGCAGGGGTACGGGCTCGGCACCATGCTGCTGCGGGAGCTGCTCGGGCTGGCCGTGGAGTCGCGGCGCGACGTGGTGTACGCGGTGACGCAGACCTGCAACTCCGGGATGATCGCGCTGATGCGCGGCACCGGGTTGCCGCTGGACCACCAGGTCGAGGGGGGCTCGCTGGTGCTGACGCTGCGGCTCACCGCGATGCGCTCCGGATCGGCCCGGCCGGTGCGGGCCGGGCGGGGAACGCGGGCCCGGTGCGGGCCGGTGGTGACGAACGCGGCGCGGCGTATCAGGATGGGGCCATGTCAGCAGACCCCCATACCGTGCTCCCCCGCCGACTCGCCGACGCGTATGTCGACGCGCTGGTCGCGCTCGATCCCGTCACCGGCACGTACCTCGGTGTCCCGGGCAGCGACGACCGGCTTCCCGACTTCTCCCCCGACGGCCAGGCCACCGTCGCCGGTCTGGCCCGCCAGACCCTCGGGAGGCTGTCGGAGGCGGAGTCCCTGCCCGGAGCGGACAGCGCCGCCGAGCGGCGCTGCGCCCGCCTGCTGCGGGAGCGGCTGACGGCGGAGATCGCGGTGCACGAGGCCGACGAGCCGCTGAGGGCGGTGAGCAACCTGCACTCCCCGCCGCACGCGGTGCGGGAGGTGTTCACCATCATGCCCACGGACACGGACGACGAGTGGGCGTCGATCGCGCGGCGGCTGCGGGCCGTGCCGGACGCCCTGGCGGGGTACCGGGCGTCGCTGGCGGAGGGCCTGGCCCGTTCGCTGCCCGCCGGGCCGCGCCAGGTGGCCACGGTCGTCGAGCAGTTGGGCGAGTGGATCGGCGCGGGGGACGGCGGCTGGTTCGCCGGCTTCGTGGCCCAGGGCCCGGAGGCGCGGCGGGCGGAGCTGGACGCGGCGGCCCGGGCGGCGACGGGCGCCGTCGCGGACCTGCGGGACTGGCTGCGCCGGGAGTACGCGCCGGGCATCGAGGGCGCGCCGGAGATCGTGGGCCGGGAGCGGTACGCCCGCTGGGTGCGGTACTGGAACGGCACGGATCTGGACCTGGACGAGGCGTACGCGTACGGCTGGGCCGAGTTCCACCGGCTGCGCGGGGAGATGCGGTCCGAGGCGGAGAAGATTCTGCCGGGCGCCTCGCCGTGGGAGGCGCTGCGCCATCTGGACTCCGAGGGCGAGGCGGTGGAGGGCGTCGAGGAGGTCAGGCGCTGGCTCCAGCGGCTGATGGACGAGGCGATCGAGGCGCTGGACGGCACCCACTTCGAACTCGCCGACCGCGTCAAGCGGGTGGAGTCGATGATCGCCCCGGCGGGGAGCGCGGCGGCGCCGTACTACACGGGCCCGTCGCTGGACTTCTCCCGGCCGGGACGGACCTGGCTGCCGACGATGGGCGCCACCCGGTTTCCCGTATACGATCTGGTGTCCACCTGGTACCACGAGGGCGTGCCGGGCCACCATCTGCAGCTCGCGCAGTGGGCACATGTGGCGGACGACCTGTCGCGCTACCAGACGACGGTGGGGATGGTCAGCGCCAACGCGGAGGGCTGGGCGCTATACGCGGAGCGGCTGATGGACGAGCTGGGGTTCCTGCACAACGCGGAGCGGCGGCTGGGCTATCTGGACTGCCAGATGATGCGCGCGGTGCGGGTGATCATCGACATCGGGATGCATCTGGAGCTGCCGATCCCGGCGGACTCGCCGGTCGCGCCGGGCGAGCGCTGGACGCCGGCGCTGGCGCAGGAGTTCTTCGGGCGGCACAGCAGCCGGCAGGCGGACTTCGTGGAGAGCGAGCTGGTCCGGTACCTGGGGATGCCGGGGCAGGCGATCGGCTACAAGCTCGGGGAGCGGGCGTGGCTGCGGGGCCGGGAGGCGGCGCGGCGGGCGCACGGCGCGGGCTTCGACGCGAAGAAGTGGCACATGGCGGCGCTGTCGCAGGGGTCGCTGGGTCTGGACGACCTGGAGGCGGAGCTGTCGGCGTTGTGACGGCGTGGCGCTGGGCGCGGACCGTCTCGCCGGTCCGCGCCCGGCGCGCCGTTCATCCGCCGAGCGGCGCGGTGCGGTGCCGGACGGTGGAGCCGCGGCGGGTCTTGAGGACTTCGAGCTGGACGGGGATGCGGGCGCGCAGGTCCGGCACATGGCTGACGATGGCGACGCTGCGGTCGTGCTCGCGCAGCGCGTCGAGGACGTCGAGGACCTCGTCGAGGGACTGCTCGTCGAGGCTGCCGAAGCCCTCGTCGATGAAGAGGGTGTCCAGGCGGCGCCCGCCCGCCTCCTCGGCGACGACGTCGGCCAGGCCGAGGGCCAGCGCGAGGGAGACGAAGAACGACTCGCCGCCGGAGAGGGTGGCGGTGTCGCGGGCCCGGCCGGTCCAGGCGTCCATGACGCGCAGGCCGAGGCCGGAGCGCAGCCGTCCGGGGGTGCGGGCGTCGGAGTGGACGAGGGTGTACCGGCCGGCGGACATGCGGTGCAGGCGGACGCCCGCGGCGGCGGCGACCTGTTCGAGGCGGGCGGCCAGGACGTAGGTCTCCAGGCGCATCCGGTACTCGTTGTCGGGCGAGGTGCCCGCGGCCAGGTCCGCCAGGCGCTTCACGCGGTGGCTCTCGGCGCGCAGCGGCGCGAGCGCGGCGGCGGCCACGGCGCGTTCGTCGGCGAGGGCGGCGGCCACGGCCGCCTCCTCGGCGCGCCAGGCGTCGAGGCTTTGCTGGAGCTGCCGGTGGCGGGCGCCGTCGAGGACGGCGCCGGCGGCGGCCTCGGGGGTGTCGAATCCGGCGCGGTAGGCGGCGTCGGCGGCCTTGGCGTCGGCCTGCTTGAGCCGGGTCGCGGCCTCCTCGGCGGCGCGGGCGGCGGCTGCCGCCGAGGCGAGGGCGTCGGCGAGCCGGGTCAGCCCGGCGGCGCGTTCGGCGACGGCGGCGGCGCCGTCCCTGGCCCGGTCGATCTGGTCGCGGAGCGCGGCGAGCCGGTCCTGGAGGGCGTCGCGGCGGGAGGCGCGGGCGGCGGCGCGCCGCTGGAGGTCCTGGCGGGGGGGGGGGAGGCCGGCCGGGGGGCGGGCGGGCGCGGGTGGCGTCGGGTTCGGCCGCCGCGTCGGCGAGGGCGGCGGCGCGGGCGCGGGCCTGGGCGTGGGCGCGCTGGAGGCGGGCCCGTTCGGCGGTGTCGGCCTCGTCGCGCCGGGCGCGGCGGTGGGCGTCCTCGGCGAGCGCGAGGGCGACGGCGGCGCTGTCGTGCCGTTCGCGGGCGGCGCAGCGGGCCTCAGCGGCCCAGGCCAGCAGGGCGTCGGCGTCGGCGGTCTCGCCGTCCGGGAGCGGTGGCGCGGCGGGCCCGGCGGCCTGCTGGAGGCGGTGGGCGGTGGCGCGCAGCCGCTCGTCCCCGGCGCGCAGGCGCTGGGCGGCGCGGACGCGCAGCTCGGCGAGGTGCTCCTCGGCGGCGCGGAAGCGGCGGGTGTCGAACAGTTGGCGCAGCAGCTTGCCGCGCTCCTCGGCGTCGGCCCGCAGGAAACGCGCGAAGTCGCCCTGGGGCAGCAGCACCACCTGGCAGAACTGGTCGCAGCTCATGCCCAGGAGCTGCGACAGCTCCGTCCCGATCTCCTGCTGCGAGTGGCTGAGCGCCCGCCAGGTGCCGGTGACCGGGTCGTGCTCGCGCAGCAGGGCGCGGGAGCGGTCCCGGGTGGTGCCGGTGCCGCGCCGCTTGGGGCGCTCCTGCTCGGGGCGGCGGGTGATCTCCAGGCGCCGGCCGCCGACGGTGAGGTCGAGGACGACCTCGGTGGCGGTGCCGGGCGCGGCGTGGTCGCTGCGCAGGGTCAGGGCGCCGCTCTTGCGCCGGGCGCCGGGCACCTCGCCGTAGAGGGCGAAGCAGACGGCGTCCAGCACGGACGTCTTGCCGGCGCCGGTCGGGCCGTGGAAGAGGAACAGGCCGGCGGCGGAGAGGGCGGCGAAGTCGACGTGCTGGGTGCCGCCGAACGGGCCGAAGGCGGTGAGGGTGAGGCGGTGCAGTCTCAACGGGCCGCCGCCTCCCGCTCCTCGGCGCGGGCGGCGGTCAACGCGGCGCGCAGGGCGGCGCGTTCCCGCTCGTCGGGGCCCAGGCCGCCGCGCACGTGGGCGACGAAGTCGTCGGCGATGTCCTCGTCGGAACGGCCGCGCAGCCGCCGCGCGTAGGAGTCGGCGGGGGCGCCGGGGGGCCGGTCCGGGTCGAGGACGAGGCTGAGGATGTGGGGCTGGCTCTTATACCCATCTGCCGCTGCCGACCGAGGGGCGGGGGGGGGAGGGGGGGGGGCGGGGTGTTGCATAGAAGCGGAAGTAGTGGGAGTACAGCGCAAGCAGGTGGTTGTTGTAGTGGAATGGGAAAGCCCACGGGTTAACCGCGGACCTCCACGTCGGCAGGGTCAGATGTGTATAAGGGGCCGGGGCAGGGGACAGTCGACCCGTTCGGCGTGGACGGCTCCGGCGGCGTCGAGGTCGATCAGCCACAGGGACTTGCGGTGCCCGGCCTCGGAGAAGGAGTAGGCCAGCGGCGAACCCGAGTACCGCAGGCGGTCGGTGAGGGTCTGGCAGCCGTGCAGGTGGCCGAGGGCGGCGTAGTGGACGCCGCGGAAGACGGCGGCGGGCACGGCGGAGGCGCCGCCCACGGTGATGTCCCGTTCGCTGTCGGAGGGTTGGCCGCCGGTGACGAAGGCGTGGGCGAGGACGACGGAGCGGGTGCCGGCCGGTCGGGTGGCGAGGTCGGCGCGGACGCGATCCATCGCGGCGCCGAGCACGGCGGCGTGGCCGGCGGTCTCGACGGCGAACTCGTCGCGGACGAGCGCCGGTTCGAGGTAGGGCAGGCCGTAGAACGCGACGTCGCCGTGGCGGTCGGTCAGGACGACGGGGGTGGCGCAGGCGGCCGGGTCGGTGCGCAGGTGGATGCCGGCGCGCTCGATGAGGCGGGCGCCGACGCCCAGGCGGCGCGGCGAGTCGTGGTTGCCGGAGATCATCAGGGTGGGCACGCCGAGGGCGGCGAGCCGGTGCAGGGCCTCGTCGTACAGCTCGACGGCGGACAGCGGGGGGACGGCCCGGTCGTAGATGTCGCCGGAGACGAGCACGGCGTCGACGCGCTCCTCGCGGGCGGTGGCGACGAGATGGTCGAGGAACGCGGCCTGGGCGTCGACGAGTCCGACGCGGTGGAGGGTGCGGCCCAGGTGCCAGTCCGAGGTGTGCAGGAACCTCACCGCGCCGCCGCCCGGCGTCCGGTCCGCCGCCGCTCCCGCTGTGCCATCCGCTGCCCGCTCCCCGTCCTCCGGCCGTGAGCGCGCGGTCGCGCGGTCACGGGCCTCAGTCTGCCACCGGGCACTGACAGCGCGCCCGGTGGCCGGGGACGGGCGCGGGGTCAGTGCGGGCGCAGGGCGGCGAGTTGCTGGGCGAAGGGGACGACGGTCTCCCCGGTGGCGCCGCCGTCCTCGCCCGGGCCGGGGGCCGCCAGCCGCAGCAGGGCGGCGAGTTCGCGTCCGGCGCGGTCCACGCGGGTGGGCAGGGTGTCGGTGAGCGGGTCGCCGTTCCCGCCCCAGTCCTCGGCGGCGGCGAACACGGCGGTGGGGACGACGGTGGCGCGCAGGTGGACGAAGAGCGGGCGCATCGCGTGTTCCAGGGCGAGGGAGTGCCGGGCTGTTCCACCGGTGGCGCCGAGCAGGACCGGGACGCCGGTGAGCGCGTCGGGTTCGATCACGTCGAAGAACGACTTGAACAGCCCGCTGTAGGAGGCGGAGAAGACCGGCGTGACGGCGATGACGCCGTCGGCCCCGGTGACCGTGGCGATGGCCTCGCGCAGGGCGGGGCCGGGGAAGCCGGTGACCATGTTGCCCGCGATGTCCGTGGCCAGCTCCCGCAGTTCGACCACGCTCACGTCCACCGCCGCGCCGGCGTCGCCCAGGTGGCGCCGGGTCGCCTCGGTGAGGCGGTCGGCGAGCAGCCGGGTGGCGGACGGCTTGCTCAGCCCGGCCGTGACCACCGCGAGCCTGTACGTCGTCATCGTTGTCTCTCCGTAACTGTCGTGTCCGGGCGGGGGGTTCAGGCGGCGGGGGCGCCGGCCGCGGCGACGCGGGCGGCGTGGGTCGGGCCGTCGGGCACCTCGGCGGGCCGGTTGGTGGCGAACTCCTTGCGCAGCACCGGGACGACCTCCTCGCCGAGGAGGTCGAGCTGCTCCAGGACGGTCTTCAGGGGCAGCCCGGCGTGGTCCATCAGGAACAACTGCCGCTGGTAGTCGCCGAAGCTGTCGCGGAAGGCGAGGGTCTTCTCGATGACCTCCTGCGGGCTGCCGACAGTGAGCGGCGTCTGGGCGGTGAACTCCTCCAGGGACGGACCGTGGCCGTAGACGGGGGCGTTGTCGAAGTAGGGGCGGAACTCGCGGACGGCGTCCTGGGAGTTCTTGCGCATGAACACCTGGCCGCCGAGCCCGACGATCGCCTGTTCCGCGGTGCCGTGGCCGTAGTGCGCGTACCGCTCGCGGTAGAGGCTGATCAGGCGCTGGAAGTGCTCCTTGGGCCAGAAGATGTTGTTGGCGAAGAAGCCGTCGCCGTAGTAGGCGGCCTGTTCGGCGATCTCCGGGCTGCGGATGGAGCCGTGCCAGACGAACGGGGGCACGCCGTCGAGCGGGCGCGGGGTGGAGGTGAAGCCCTGGAGCGGGGTGCGGAACTTGCCCTCCCAGTCCACGACGTCCTCGCGCCACAGCTTGTGCAGCAGCGCGTAGTTCTCGATGGCCAGCGGGATGCCCTGGCGGATGTCCTGGCCGAACCAGGGGTAGACCGGGCCGGTGTTGCCGCGCCCCATCATGACGTCGACGCGGCCCTCGGCCAGGTGCTGGAGCATCGCGAAGTCCTCGGCGATCTTCACCGGGTCGTTGGTGGTGATCAGCGTCGTGGAGGTGGAGAGGATGAGGCGTTCGGTGCGGGCCGCGATCCAGCCGAGCAGGGTGGTGGGCGAGGAGGGGACGAACGGGGGGTTGTGGTGCTCGCCGGTGGCGAAGACGTCCAGGCCGACCTCCTCCGCCTTGAGCGCGATCGTGACCATGGCCTTGATCCGCTCGTGCTCGCTGGGCGTGGTGCCGGTCGTCGGGTCGGGGGTGACGTCGCCGACCGTGAAGATCCCGAACTGCATGATGTCCACCTCATCTAGTTGACGGTTCAACTATACCCGCCGAACGCCCCTCCCCCACGCCTTATTCCGCCACCGGTCACGCCCGGTGCGGGCCGTCGTACGTCTCGCCGCCCAGCTCCGGCCGTGACCGAGGCCAGTCGGCGCCGGAACCCGTCCACGCCCGCCTCCGGCAGCGCGACCTCGAGGGTGACCCCGGTGTCGCCGTAGGTCACGGCCCGCACCACGTGCCCGGTGGCGCGCGGATCGTTCTCCAGCCGGCCCGCGCGCCCGTGGTCGGCGGTGATCAGCGCGACGCGCAGCCGGCGGCGGGCCACGGTGCCCAGCGCGGCCGGCGCGCCGCGCCGACGGCTCCGCCGTAGGCCCGGATCAGGCCCCCGGCGCCGAGCTTGGTGCCGCCGAAGTACCGGGTGACCACCGCGACCGCGTAGCACACCTCCCGGCGCGGCGGCATCTGGAGCACCGGCACCCCGGCCGTGCCGCCCGGCTCACCGTCGTCACCGCAGCGCTGGACGCCCGCGTCGGCGCCGATGACGTAGGCGTGGCCCGCCTCGGGAAACGGACCACGCGGGTTCAGGGGACGCTCCGCCGCCCTGTCGCCGAAGGATCCTCTTCCGACAGGGACTGGTGCGGGTCTATGCGTCGGCACCCCGCGGGCAGGGGGCGCCGGTGTGCATGTTGGATGAGGCGCCGCTGATGACGGAGTCGAGCCTGTCCCGGGCGTGGGCGAGGTCCGCGATGCGCCGGTCGAGGTGGTCACGCTCGGCGGTCAGGCGCCGGAGGAGTTCGGGGGTGGCCTTGCCGTCGATGACGCAGAGTGTCAGCTCGGCAATGGCCTTGCTGCTCATACCGGCGGCGTACAGCCGGCGGATGAGGTGGACTCGGTCGACGGCATCTTCCGCGTAGTGGCGCTGGCCACTGCCGCTGCGCTCGGCGGTGAGCAGGTTCTGCTCCTCGTAGTAACGCAAGGCTCGGGTGGTGACACCCGTGCGGCGCGCGAGTTCACCGATCCGCATTCCCGCTCGTCCCCTTGATGTGCTGCGCGTCACACGCACTTGCCTTTCACGTCAACGTCAGGTTTTACGGTACTCACGCGCCTGCCAGCGGGCGAAGAGGTCGTCGGCTCCCGTATGGAGGTGAGCTGCACCGACGAACGGAGTGTCCATGAGTGGGGCCCCTGCCCCGTAGATCGCCGTCCCGCCGGCCCGTGAGGCCGGCGACGTATGTGGCCGACGCGGTACGCCGCCACCCCGGCCGGTTCGCCGCCTTCGCGACATCGCCCATGTCCGACCCGCGGGCCGCCGCCGCGGCACGTGCGCGAGCGGTCAGCGATCTGAGCACGTCGGCGCGACGTTCTTCCCGCGCACCGGCGAGACGTTCCTCGACCACGCCGGCTCCCGCCCCGTGTCCCAAGCCGCCGCTCACCTCGATGTGCCGCCGTACCTCCACCGGGCCATGCCGCCCTCGAAAGCTCATCGATGCCGCCTCCCCCGGCCCGCCACCTTCCGAAAGGCAGACACACACATGACCACGCACCCCACGACCGGCCTCTCCGGACCCACCCCCACCGCGACCGTGTCCGTCAAGCCACTCGTACTGAACGCACCGCGGCGCGGTGAGGACCTGCACGTCCGCGTCACCGCCCCCATCACCGGCACCAGCCTGCCCGTCGTGCTGTTCGCCCACGGATTCGGCTCGAACCTGGACGGATACGCCCCGCTGGTCGATCACTGGGCATCCGGCGGCTTCGTCGTGATCCAGGCCACCCATCTGGACTCCAAGCGGCTCGCCCTCCCCGCCGACGACCCTCGCCGACCCCACCTGTGGCGCTACCGCGTACAGGACATGCGGCGCGTCCTCGACGAGATCACCACCCTGGAGGCGGCCGTGCCGGGCCTGTCGGGCCGCGTGGATCGCGGCCGCGTCGTCGCGACCGGGCACTCCTTCGGCGGCCAGACCGCCGGCATCCTGGTGGGCCTGCGCGTGAGGGACCCGCGGACCGGTGCCGTCGAGGACCTGTCCGATGCCCGGGTCATGGCCAGCGTCCAGTTGGCCACCGCCGGCAAGGGCGGCGACGAACTGACTCCCTTCGCCCGCGACCACTTTCCCTGGCTGCGTGATCAGGACTTCTCCCACATCACCGCCCCCGGCCTCGTCGTCGCGGGAGACAAGGACGACCTTCCGCTCTCCACCCGGGGCCCGGCCTGGACGGCCGACCCCTATACCCTCAGCCGCGGCGACAAGAGCCTCCTGACCGTCGTCGGCGGCGAGCACTTCCTCGGCGGCATCTCCGGCTACCGATCGGCGGAGACCACCGACGAGAACCCCGACCGTGTCGCCCTCGTCCAGCAGGTCACCCTCGCCTACCTGCGACACGTCACCGGAATCGACCACACCGACTGGAAGAACGCCCGGACGGTGCTCACGGGCGGCCACCCGCTGGGACGCCTCGAATCCAAGTGACCCCCACCCGCGGCCTCGCACCCCCTGCCGTCTGGTCGATGACCGGAAAGCGTCCGTTCCCCCCTGGCCTCGTCGTCGTCCTCCTCGTCCAGCTCCGGCCCGTCCGGGTCGCGCAGCGCGGTGCGCCTGGTGGAGGGTGCCGCGCGATCGGCCCGGCGGAACGGGTGAGGCGCGGGGGGTTCCCTGTTGTTTGACTCACCGGTAGAAACGGCGGGTAACTCGGTCGACGACGACGGGAGATCGCTCATGCTGCGCAGACGGATGGCGGCCGGACCGGGGCTCGCGGTGGCCGCCGCGCTGACCCTGCTCTTCACCGGGCTGCCGGGGGCGAGCGGGGCCGGAGCGACGCCGGACAGCGGCCTGACCGGCGAGCTGGAGGAGGTCCGCGCCGCCCAGGCCACCGAGCTGTACGGCGACCCGGCCGTGCGGCCCAGGGACGAGCGGCGCACGTCGGTGATCTCCCTGGGCGACAGCGAGATCAGCGGCGAGGGCGCCGGGAACTACGAGCCCGGGACCGACGGCCCGGACAACTGGTGCCACCGCTCCCTCGACGCGGCCATCCACCGCACCGGCATCCCCGTGGACGAGACGTACAACGTGTCGTGCTCCGGCGCCTCGACCGCGAACATCCGGATCGGCGGGCAGGCGCAGTACGCCGACGAGCAGGTGCAGAGCGACAGCCTGGCCGTCGTGGCGCGCAACACGGACGTCGAGACGATCGTGCTGGTCGCCGGGGCCAACGACGACCTTCAGTTCGGGCCGGTGATCACGGACTGCGTGATGGGCTGGTTCCTGTTCTGGCAGGGGCCGTGCGCGCCGAAGTACGACCCCGGATGGCAGGACCGGGTGGACGGGCTGCGCCCGAAGCTGACGGCGACCATCACCGACCTGCGCACCGTCATGACCGACGCCGGGTACGCGGAGGACGACTACGAGCTGGTCGTCATGGGCTACCCCAGCCCGATCGGCCCGGACTTCGAGGACAACCCCCGTTACCCGGGCAAACTGGCCGGCGGCTGCACCGGCTACACCTCGGACGCCGCGTGGGGCCGCGACACCGCCGTGCCCGCCTTCCAGGAGGGCGTGCGGCGGGCGGCGCTCGACGCCGGGGCCACCTATCTGGACGCGTCCCGGCTCTTCCACGGCCACGAGGTCTGCTCCGACAACACCTGGGTCAGCGGCCTGACCGTCAACCTCACCAACCCGTTCCCGCCCGACTCGAACTCGCTGCGCCAGTCCTTCCACCCCAACACGCGCGGCCACGCCGCGTTCGCGTCCTGCCTCACCCAGCTCCACGGCACCGGGCTCGCCGAGGCGTCGTGCGCCGACCCGGCGAGCACCGGCAGCCCGGAGCTGTACCCGTTCGCGTGGGACGACGCGTTCGCGCCGCGCCGGAACGACGGGACCGGGACCTGCCTGGCGGTCACGGGCGACGGCACCCGGAACGGCTCCCCGGTCGGCGGCGCGGCCTGCGACGGCTCCCGGGCCCAGGACTGGTGGCAGGACGAGGAGTTCGGGTCGCTGCACACCGAACTCACCCACGACCGCTGCCTGGACGTCCCGTCCGGCCGCTACCGCGCGGGCCAGGCGGTGCAGTTGTACGACTGCCACGGCGGCGACAACCAGCGGTTCGTCACCGGGAACGGCACCATCTCCCCCGCGGCGGCCCCCGGCCTGTGCGCGACCCTGACCGGCCCGACGGCACGGCTGACGCTCCAGCGCTGCGACGGCTCCCCCGCCCAGCGCTTCGTCTGAGGGAATCCCCGGCCGCCGGAACCGGTTGCCCGTGGTACGACGGTGCGTAACCGTTCTCGTTCCGGCAGGAGGCACGGCATGTACGGCGACCAGGAAACGATCCGGCGGATTCTCACGGAGACCGGGGACACGTGGGCCGTCGTGGGCCTGTCCTCGAACCGGGGACGCGCCGCGTACGGCGTCGCGGCCGTCCTGCAACGGTTCGGCAAGCGCGTGGTCCCGGTCCACCCGAAGGCCGAGACGGTCCACGGCGAGCAGGGCTACGCCTCGCTCGCCGACATCCCGTTCCCGGTCGACGTGGTGGACGTCTTCGTGAACAGCGCCCAGGCCGGCCAGATCGCCGACGAGGCCCGCGCGATCGGCGCCAAGGCGGTCTGGTTCCAACTGGACGTGATCGACGAAGCCGCCTACACCCGCACCCGCGAAGCCGGCCTCGACATGGTGATGAACCGCTGCCCGGCGATCGAACTTAACTCCCTAGGTTACGCGTAGCCGCTGGCCCTGCGTCCATCCGTGAGGGCGGCGGCGAACGGCGCCCCGCCCCCCGGATGGACGCACCTCGACGACCAGCATGGCGTCTGACCAGGGCTTTCTCAGCCATCGCACCGGCCCGCCCTGCGGCCGGATCAGCCCGTCACCGATGGCTCGTCAAGGGTGATGGTGGGCTCCACGTAGTTGACGGGGTAGCCCTCCGGCGTGGTGAACTCCACCGGCCGCAGCCACAACGAAGCACTCACCGGGCCGCCCACTGCGGCGACCGCCTCGCGCAAGGCGGGAACGGCATCCGCGAGAGCCCAGCCACCCGACCGCAGCAGGAACAGCCCCAGATCGGGATCGCCGGCCAGCCGGAAACCCACCGACGTCACCGGCCCCGGCCCCCGCCCGCTGCGGGCCACCGCCTTCCGATCGGGACCCACGACGTCACCCGGGTGACCCGAGACTCCGGCGATCGCCTCCTCCGAAGAACCGCTCAACGGCTCCGTCGTCATACGGCAGACCACCTGGCCCGCACTGTCGACGCGAATACGCACCCTGTCCCAGCCGGTCAACACCACCAGCTCCCCGCCCACCTCCTCGCAGTCGCCCCCGGAAAGCGCGGCTAGGCGATGCGCCAGGGACAGTTCGTCCGTCACGACACTCCACACCCTGCCGGCCACCGGAGAACGCCCCGCACGCAGCGGAACCCGGAACCGCCCCACGACGCGCTCGACCGTCACGAAACCGCAGCTCCAGAGCGACACGACACCACCGTTGACCCCTTCCGACGAACGGTCACGAACGAGCGAAGCCCGCCAGCCCCGCGCCGGAGAGAATCCCCCGAACACCCCGATGCGGCTCCGCCGCGATCCACTGGTTATCCTGCGCATCTCTCTCCACCAGCAAGGACCACGCCCCGGAGCGGCCCACCAGCTCGCGATAGCCTCGCCCGTTCCTGCCACCCAGTTCGACGGAAGGCGCGTTCAGACCACTCAGGCAGCCCCCCAAGGTCATTCACGTCTCCATGGTCCGTCCGGGGACCCAAGAGTCCTCATCGCCCCTACCGGGGGTCACAACCTGGCCGCCGCGGCGTCGACCGCGAGGTGGCTCGAGTCCTCATCGCCCCTACCGGAGGTCACAACCGCCAGATACCGACCGGCCGCAGGGCGTGCCCGTCGTGTCCTCATCGCCCCTACCGGGGATCACAACAGGAGACGTGTGGCCCGCAGTGGGCCGATATCCAGGTCCTCATCACCCCTATCGGGGGTCACAACACGTAGGCGGAGACGTTGCCGTTGGCGTGGGCCTCGACGTCCTCATCGCCCCTACCGGAGTCACGATTTGCGGCTTCACCAGCGCACCTGGGACGGGCCAGCGCGGGAGCGGTACGGGTCCCCCGCCCCGGCGATGCTGCGAGCTCCCGGAGCGTTGCCGGCGAGCTCCGGGAGGCGTTCCCCCTTGGGGGGCGATGAGGCCGTTCCGCTGAGTATGTCTAGCCGGAGCCGAGCCAGTTTGGACCCCGTGCGCCACTGTCTGCCTGCGGCTCCGGAGCGATTTGCTATTGAGAGTAACCCCTTTCAGAGGCATGCCGAAGGGAGCCCTGTCGTGGCTAGCCTCGTGCTATCTGATTTGGCGTTTCACGATGGGCTAGTGCTACTGTCTGCTCCCGCTCGGGTACCTCAAGTGGCGGAACGGGTTGACGAGCTGACTGTGCCAGAGGGCACTGACAGTGCTGTTGACCTGGGCCGATGAGGTGGAGCGGGTGGCTGATCGGGTTGGTGAGGGATGGGATGCCGTGCGGTTACGGGTGATGTTCCATACGAGTGCGCGGGCGCTGAGCTGGGACGATGTGCTGGCTCCGGGGCGTGCTTTGTCTTACGCGCTGCTGGAAGTGGGCGCCCCGGCGTTAGGGACCGTGTTGCACCAGTCGGGGTGGGGACCGCACGGGATGGTGCCGTTCGGGTACGGGGCTCCGGTGTTTCCTACGGCCAGGCGGCAGCGGGGGGTCTACTCCGCCGGCGGGCCTGGGGTCTTGGAGCTGGGGAGTCCTCTGCTGGAGGTCGTGGAGGGGTGGGCGGTGGCGCTGGCACGCATGCCGGTGCTTGCCTGGGGCGCGACGGCGTTCATCGTGGACCGGGTCGAGGTGGTCGAGGCACCGGATTGTTCCTCGGGGCGTGCGCGGTTCCGGACGGCCACCCCCGTGGTGATGAAGTCCTCGGGTCGAGGGAGCGGTGGCTCGGACCCGCCGCGCGGGGAATGGCGGCTGCCCGGCGAGGCGGAGTGGGACGTCTACATGCAGGGCAATCTGCGGCGGAAGGCCGAGACGCTGGGCCTGCCGACGGATGTCGTGCTGGAGAAGGTGAGTTGGGTCGGGCCCAAGCGATCGTTCGCGGTGGGAGGAGCCGGGGGTCCGGGGGGTAAGAAGCCGGGGGCGTGTGTCGAGATCGAGGTGTCGGGTGATCCCCGGACGTTGTCGGCCGTGCATTCGTGGGGGCTGGGGCAGGCGAACGCGGCCGGCATGGGGTGGATCGATGCCTGAATCCGAGGAGGAAACGGTCCCGGCCGGACCCGGAGCGGGCACGTCGGCGGTGGAGGCTCTGGGGACGCCTCTGGTCGTGCTGACTTCCAGTCCGTTACAGCGGGTCGGCGCGTTCGCGCTGGCGTGTCTCGCTGGGGTCACGCACCCGGACGAGCTGGACGCGACGTCGTTCCGGCAGGCGGTCGGTGCGATGACCGCCGATCTGGTGATGACGACGACCGCGGCGAAGCCCACCGACGAGGGCGGGTTCTGGCTGGGTGCCAGCTATGCGTACTGGCCGAACTCGGCGATCAACCCGACGGCCAGGTCCAGGCAGTCACCAGCACAGCGCGAGGAGCTGATCCGGCGGTGGCGGGCCGAACCCGCCGATACCGCCGGGATGCCCGGGGTCCCCTGTACATACTGCGGGCGCGCGGCGTGCGGCTGGTTCGGCAAGGTGGACATTCCGCTGGGCGCGAGCGTGGCGCACCGCAACACCACGGCCCCCGGCCATCAGGGAACCCCGCTGTGCTATCCGTGCCTGGCCGCCCTGTGGGCGTTCCCGTATGCGGCGGCGCTCTTCGGCGGGCGGGCGGCGGTGCTGCACTCCTGGGACGACGCGTTCCTCGCGCAGGTGACACGCGCGGCGGTGGTCAGCACGCGCCGCACGGCACTGCTGGGGTGGGTCAAAGGCCCGAAACCTGGCCCCTACGCACGGGAATTGGCCGTACTGGTCGCTTTGCGTGGCTACGGACGGCCGATCCGGGCGCCGCTGGAGCTGTTGGTCCTGTCGAACTCGAACAAGGACCCTTCCCTGGTCTCGCAGGAGATGAGTCAGCCGGTGGCCGAGTGGCTGAGGTCCACCGCGCGTTCGCAGAACCGGAGCACTTACCGCGTGTTGGCCGCTACGCAGGCCACACCGCAGGTGCCGGGTGAGGCGTTCCTGGCCAAACGGGCCTTCAGCCGTCCGGCGGCCATCCTCCACGCGGCTGTGGGTCACCTGCTGAAGCGGATCACAGCGGAAGTCCTGATTCCACCGGAGGCGCTCACTCTGGCCCCTCTGGTCTACTCCTACTGCCACGAGGTGCTGACCTTGGATGAGAAGGATGTCGAGCGCGTCAGGGATCTGGCGCGGCGGGTGGCCGCACTGCTGAGCCGCGATGACCGGCCGGGCCCGTTCCGCGACTTCATCCGCGCGAACACGCGGGCCGGCGACCTGCACAACTGGTTCCGCTCCAAAGGGGTGGACTGGCTGGTTCTTCCCCGGCCGCAGGACAGCCCGCCGGTGCTGCTGCCGGTACGGGACTACCGGTTGCTGTTCGAGGACGAGCGGTCCCGTGCGTGGCGACGGCTGCTGGTCTTCGCCGTGCTCGAGGCCCTGGGTGAGGCCGGATGGCAGCCCAGGGGGTCTCAGGAAGAACTGCGCGAGTTGCGGGACCTGGCGGACACGGTTTCCGCCGACGACACTGGAGAGGAAGCGGCATGACGTTCCTGGTGGGACAGAGCGTTCTGGAGATCAAGGCCGGGGCGCCGAACAACGGTCGTGGTCAGGACAACCGCGGCGAGGTCAAGAAGTTCACCGTGAGCCGCCAGACGTATCCGTACGTGTCGGCCCAGGCCAGCCGCAGGTGGCTGCGCGACAGCCTGCCCGCCACCGAGACGGCGTCCCCCGTGACGCGCACGGGCGACAACAAGAAGCAGCAGGCGTACACCCAGGGGCGGCCCGATCTGTACCTGGACGACGATCTGTTCGGCTACATGATCGCCGTCAAGTCGGAGGAGAAGAACGCCAAGAAGGGCGAGTCCCAGTCGTTCATGCGTGACACCGTGCTGGCGACCGGAACGCTGGTGGCGGTCGTGCCCAACACTCCGGTCATCGACTTCGGCACGATGAGCCGCGGGATGGGACCCGACGCTCACCCCGTGATCCACGAGCACGAGATGTACACGGCGGATCTCGCCGGGGATCTGCTGATCGACCTGCCGCGGGTGGGTACGTTCGAGGTCGGCGGCAAGGCCACCAAACCGGCCCTGAACCCCTCGGTGGTCGAGGAAGTCCTCGCGAACGGCTGCAGCAGGTACACGCTGCGCAACGTGGAATGCGTGCGGCTTCCTCTGGAGGAGCGCCGCCGCCGCGTGGCTGTCCTGCTGCGGACCATGGCTGTGGTCAAGGGCGGCGCCAAGTGGTCGGCGCACTACGGCGACCGTACTCCTGGGCTGCTGATCCTCGCTCCGGTCAAGGGCGGCACCAACCCGTTCACCAGGGTGGTCCGCGCGCGGGAACGGGCGACGTTCTTCGACGCCGATGTGCTGCGTCAGGAGATCGAGGCATGGAAGGACGAACTCGACGGGCCGGTGCGCATCGGCTGGGCCCCCGGCTTCCTCGGCAGCCAGCGTGAACTCGCCGAGAAGGATCTGGAGGACCTGGTCAAGAGCGAGAAGGTCCTGCTCGGCCATCCCCGCACCGTGCTGAACACGTTGGGAGACGAGTTCGAGGCCGGCCGGCACGACGCCTGGTTCGACGACGAGGCCGCGTAAGCGTACGGCGCCCAGCCGATCATCGCCCCTGACCAGGGGTCAAAACCTGTAGCGCCGGAACCCCCTTGCACGAGGACATCACGCCATGACCGAGGCCCTGGAAGTCGTCGGAAGCGCCCCTGTGGTCAGTTTCCGCAACCCGCTGTACGACGGGCTGCAGATCGGACTGCCGTGCCCACCCCCTTCGACCGTCGGCGGCATGCTGGCCGCAGCGGCGGGTGGCTGGGACCGCATGCCCGCACACACCCGCTTCGCCATGACCTTCCATGCCGCGGGCAGCGGCACGGATCTGGAGACGTACCACCCTCTCGCCGCCCCCGGCAGCAGCACCAACACGACGATCAAGGACCGGGACTTCCTGGCGCATGTCACGTTGACGGTGTGGCTCACCGAGGACACGGATCTGTGGGAGTCCGCCTTGCGCCGTCCGGTGTGGCCGTTGCGGCTGGGTCGCAGTCAGGACCTCCTCACCGTCCGGACTGAACGCGTGTCCCTGGCGGCAGGTCCCGGCCACCAGGGGCACGCCGTGGTCCGGGACGACTTGCCGGGCGCGGCGGGGACACGGATGCGGCTGACGACCGCCGTCTCACCGGGCCGGGATCACCATCGCTGGGACGGCTACCGCTACGCCCCCGACGGCGCGCCGGTTCAGGTCGACGCCGGGCTGAGGACGGCGACAGGACAGGCCGTGGACCTGCTGCCCCCTGTCCATCCGGTCCACCTGACCCGGACCGCCGCGTGATGGACGGCCGCGACAGCGCCATGAAGGATCTGCGTGCCAAGAGCGGCACCGAACCCGGCCGCCCCGGAGAGCTGCTGACCAGCCATTTGCTCAACACTCTTCGTGCACTGCGGACTCTTCACTTACGGATCGGCCCGATTCCCGGAATGCCCCCTGACTTCTGGCAGTTGGCTGCCTGGGCGGCACTTCTCCACGACACCGGGAAATGGCCGCGCGGGTTCCAGAGAATGATCGGGAACACCGCCGAGCCGGCCCGTCCGTGGGGGGAACGCCACGAAGTCCTCTCCCTCGGCTTCATCGACCCGCTCCTGGCGAACCTGTCTCCGCAGCAGCGTCTGTGGATCGCCGGCGCGGTCGCCGGTCACCACCGGCCGTTCACCGCAGGGCTCTCCGGGATGACGAAGCCGACGGTGTTCACCCTTTACGGGGAGGACAGTCCCGAAGACTTCCTGGCCAAGTTCACCCCCGCCGAGCAGTCGCACCTCACCGGTCTGCTGCGGTGGCTGCGGGCCACCGCGAAACAACACGGAATGGCCCACAGTTCCGAACCTCCGGCGGCCGTCGGCGTCGAGGAGGTCATCACCGCGGCGCACCGGATGCTCCAGGAGCTGCGCGACCGTTGGGCGTGGCCCGTCGAGAGCGGTGACGGGCTCACGGCCGTGCTGCTCCTGGGGGCGGTCACCATGGCGGACCACATCTCCTCGGCCCATGGCCTGCTGGACACCGGGCATCCGCTGACCGCCGACTACCCGGCGGGCCTGGCACGACGGCTCGCCGGGAACGGCCACGCGCTGCGTCCGCAGCAGCGGCAGGCAGCCGGGGTCACGGGCCATCTCCTGCTGCGGTCCTGGACAGGGAGTGGCAAGACCGAGGCGGTGCTGCTGTGGGCCTCCACGCAGGTGACGCGCATGTCCGCCGAACTCCCGGCCAATCCCCGCGTCTTCTATCTGCTGCCCTACCTCGCGAGCATCAACGCGATGACCGATCGTCTGCGTGAGGAGCTCGACTCGGAGGGCATCGGCGTCGCGCACTCCAAGGCGGCCTCGTACCACCTCGCTCGTTCCCTCGCCGACGAATGCGACGTCGACGGAGACGAACCGGTCACACAGCAGCAGGCTGCCGCGGCGGACAAGGCGCATTCCCGCGCCGAAGCCACCAGGAATTTCCGCGAGTTGCTGCGCGTCGGCACTCCGTACCAGCTTCTGCGCGGCGCCCTGGCCGGCCCGGTGCACTCCAGCATCCTCACCGACAGCGCGAACTCCGTCTTCGTCCTCGACGAGCTCCACGCCTACGACACCCGCCGCCTGGGCATGATGCTGGCCGCTCTCCAGTTCTGGCACCGGATCGGCGGGCGGGTAGCGGTCATGTCGGCCACCTTGCCCACCGTCCTGGCTACCATGGTCACCGAAGCACTCGACGGCCGCACATCCCTCGTTCAGCCTCCGGGTGATGTGGCCGCGCCCGTACGACACCGGCTGCACACCCGGGAGGCTCACCTCACCGATGCCTCCTCCGTCGAGGAGATCGCACAGGAACTCACCGCCGGCCGCTCGGTCCTCGTCGTCGCCAACAACGTGCGTGACGCCATCACCCTCTACCAGGCACTCGAACCGGTCTGCACCCGCCTGCACGGCGAGGGCTCCGCGCACCTGCTCCACTCCCGCTTCCGCCGCAGGGACCGCAACCGCATCGAGCAGCGCCTCCGGGCCCGTTTCGCCAGCGGCGCCCCTCGCGTTCCGGGTCTTCTCGTCGGAACGCAGGCGATCGAGGTCTCACTGGACATCGACCTGGACCGCTGCCACACGTCCGCCGCCGACCTGGAGGCGCTCATCCAGCGCTTCGGCCGGGTCAACCGGCTGGCCCACCTTCCCCCGTCCCCCGTCATCGTCCACCAGCCCGCCTACACCACCCGCCGGAACGAAGCCGGCACTCTCTGGGCGGACGGCGTCTCCCCGGCCGAACCCACCCGCCAGGGCTGGGACATCCTCACCCGGCACGACGGACAGACCATCGACGAGCCCCTGATCACCGCATGGCTCGACCAGATCTACGCAAGCCCCTGGGGACAGCGATGGGAAGCCCAGGTCCGTGGCTTTCAGGCGGCTTTCCAGCGCGACTTCCTGACCTTCACCGATCCCTTCGAGGACCGCTCCCGACTCACCCAGGCGTTCGACGCCCTGTTCGACGGCACCGAGGCTGTCCTCGATGCGGATCTGGGGGCCTTCACCGAAGCCCTGACCCAAGCCCCTGGCCGGGCGGGCCGTCTCCTGGCCGACGACTTCCTCATCCCCGTCCCGCACTGGGCCGACCGCCTGGTCCGCTGGGACCCCAACGCCAAGGTCCGCGTCATCCGCGGCATCTACGACTCCGAGCTGGGCCTGACCGGAATCCACGGCCCGAGTGGAGACACCAGCTATCAGCCCGGGGAGGTGCTGTGATCGGCCGGGAGGACATCGGTGGTGTCCACATCAAGTATCTGCATCACTGCCGGCGGCAGTTGTGGCTGTACGTGCGGGGTATCCGGCCCGAACACCTCAGCGCCACGGTGCAAAGCGGCGAGGCCGTCCACGACATCTCCTACTCCCGCCACAGCCCCGTCGACCTGGGCGCGGCGCGGCTGGACTTTCTCGACGGGCAGCGGTGGGTGCACGAGGTGAAGTCTTCCTCGCGGCCGACGGATGCCGACCGGGCGCAGGCGTTCCATTACTGTCACCGGCTGCGGCGGCTGGGGGTCGAGGTGCAGGGCGCGGTGCTGCACTACCCGGCGACCCGCCGTACCCACCGTTATCCCTTCACGCCGGAGGCCGCCGCGCGGGCCGAGGAGGACATCACCGCCGCGCTGGCCACCGCGCACGCCCCGGTGTGCCCGCCGAGGCTGCCGCGTAGCGGGTGCCGCGGGTGCAGCTTCGCCGACTACTGCTGGACGGAGTGAACCGTTGCCCGCCGCCACCCGCACCTACTGGCTGACCAGCCCGTGCCGGATCCGCCGCAAGGACCAGTCCCTGGTCATCGAACGCGACGCCGCGCCCAGCGTGCACATCCCCGTCACCGACGTGCGCGACATCGTCGCCTGCGCGGAGACGGACCTGAACACGTCCGTGGTCTCGCTGCTCAACCGGCACCGGATCAGCGTCCACCTGCTGAGCTACTACGGCGACTACGCCGGTTCGCTGCTGACCGCCGACACCAGCACCTCCGGACAGACCGTGCTGGCCCAGGCCGCACTGGCCCGGGACCCGCAGGCGGGTATGGGCATCGCGCGCGGCATCGTCGACGCCTGCGCCTTCAACGTCCGCCGCGTCGTCGACCGCAAACTCCTGGCCCGCCCCTACACCGTCTTGCAGGAGAGCATCCGCGAGGCCGTGTCGCCCTCGCACCTGATGGGGGCGGAGGGCACGTTCCGCCGCTCGGCCTGGGAAGTCATCGACACCAAGCTCCCCGGCTGGCTCCAGCTCGACGGCCGCAGCCGGCGCCCGCCGAAGAACGCCGGGAACGCGTTCATCAGCTACGTCAACGGCATCATCTACGCCCGCGTCCTGACCGCCGTGCGCCTCACCCCCCTGCACAGCGGCATCGCGTTCCTGCACAGCAGCATGGAACGCCAGCGCCACTCCCTGGTCCTGGACCTGGCCGAGATGTTCAAGCCGCTGTTCGCCGAACGGCTCCTGCTGCGCATGGCGGGCCGCAACCAGCTCAAGCACCACCACTTCGACCGCGACACCAACCAGGCCATGCTCAGCGACACCGGCCGCAAACTCCTCGTCCAGACCGTCCGCGACGAACTCGCCGTCACCGTCACCCACCGCGCCCTGGGCCGACCGGTCGCCTACGACGAACTGCTCTACCTCGACGCCCTGGCCCTGACCCGGCACTGCCTGGAAGGCACGCCCTACAAGCCGTTCCGGATCTGGTGGTGACCAGCCCGTGCACGTCATCGTCGTCTACGACACCGCCGCCCAGCGCAACCCCAAGATCCTGCGCACCTGCCGCAAATACCTCCACCACGTCCAGCGCAGCGTCTTCGAAGGCCAGCTCAGCGACGCCCAGCTCCGCCGCTTCCAGGCAGCCGTCGAAACCGTCCTGGACCTCACCTACGACAACGTCCTCGTCTACACCTTCCCACCCGGCACCACCCCCATCCGGTCTCTAATGCACTCGCCGTCAGTGAGCGCTGCGGTTTTATACTACCCCCACCGGCACCACAGGCACACAAGCA
Organism: Streptomyces specialis; assembly: GCF_001493375.1. Taxonomy (GTDB): domain Bacteria; phylum Actinomycetota; class Actinomycetes; order Streptomycetales; family Streptomycetaceae; genus Streptomyces; species Streptomyces specialis. The sequence goes on along the minus strand of NZ_LN929763.1, from coordinate 203,505 downwards.
CTCCCCGACGGCGGCACCGTCAGAGGAGCATAAGAGACAGGCCCCCACGAGCCGGAATCTCAGCGACACACCGGCCCCAACCACACAACCCACGACCCACTGCAACCACCCACCAAAACAGCCACCCCACCACCACTCCCACCAGCAGCTTCACCGTGGGGTCCTCATCGCCCCTACGAGGGGTGACAACACTCCACCGCCCAGCCGCTGGAGTCGATCTCCGCCGAGTCCTCATCGCCCCTACGAGGGGTACCAACGCGGCTGGACGGGGGGCCGTCGTGATGGCCGGCCGGGTCCTCATCGCCCCTACGAGGGGTACCAACTGGACGCCCTGTGGCCCTACTGGGCGCTGCGCGGCGGGTCCTCATCGCCCCTACGAGGGGTACCAACGCGTCGGCGGTGACGCGGTGGGCGACGAGAAGTAGTCCTCATCGCCCCTACGAGGGGTACCAACGACATCTGCGGTGTCCTGGTGTGAGGTGTCCCCGGGGGCCCTCATCGCCCCTACGAGGGGTGACAATGGCAGGGCGTAGGCGCGCGCCCCGTCGGGACCGGCCTGTCTTCATCGCCCTCGCGAATCTCCCTCAAGGCATCCCCGATGATAACCGGAGGGGGTGCGGGGCTCACCATCACGATGCCGCCCCGGCCGCGATCCACGCGGACCATGCTCACCCCGTCATCGCCTCGTAGAACGCGCAGTACAGGGGACCATCCCCGCGGGCGCGGGGGTGGTCCGTGAAAGGAGAGCGGATGCCACAGCCGAGTGTGCGCGGGATCTACCTGCGAGTCGCCGAGATGAACCGGGCCGAGATCGCCCAGGACCCCGGCCTTGTGGAACTGCCGTCCGTCAGCACGCTGATGGAGAGGCACCACGTCTCGCGCACAGCGAGGGCAACCTCTGCGCCCGCTTCGGCCGATCCCGCACCGCCGTGCGGTCCGCCCTGGACAAGCTGGAAGGCGCCGGCCTGCTGGAGCGCTCCCCCGGGAAGCCCCGCGTGGTGCGCGCCCTCCCGCAGCGGCACACGTCCCCGTAGCCGCCTGTCGACCTGGGCTTGCCCCCTGACTGAATCGCTGCTCGCCGGACCACTGCCCCGCCGCTGGGCTCACTGTCTCGGGGGCGCGGAGCGGGCCCGCACGCCGGCGCCTGTCCTCGGCGAGGATGCCGGGTTGCTGGAGGCCGCCGCCGTCCTTCACGACATCGGCGCGGGTCCGTCGGTGCGGAAGGACTGATCCGGCCCCACGGTGTGCACACACCCACGCGCCGAAGACGGAAGACGCACGCCGTTCCGTGCTGCGCACGCCGTCCCGAGCGCCCTGCCCCGCTCCTGGCGCCCGCTGTGAATCTGGGGGTTCAGGCAAGCCACATCCGGTGGTGATCATTGGCGAGGGGGATCCCATGAAGAAGCACACGATGGTGGGCATACCCGCGCTCGCCGCCGCCGCGACGCTGGCGTTCCCGCCGGGCGCGGCCCACGCGGCCGACGGAGATGTGCTCACGGCGACCGCCACCGGTGCGCGCGTCACCGTGAAGGTGGACTGGCACAACGCGACGTCCTTCACGCTGCGCAACGTCGTGCTCTCCGACACCCTCTGTGATGACGACCCGGTGTACTTCTACACCAAGATGTCGGGATTCCAGTGGCAGAGCCACTCGAACAACAGCGGCTGCGGCAGCAACTCCGCTCTGCCGGATCTCCCGGGCAGCGTGTCCGGCGGTGTCCCCAGCATCTGGGTCGTGGTCTGCCGCAACGAGCAGCTCAGCACCGACACCTGCGGCACGTCCGCCAGCTCTGTCAACCCGTACTATCCTTGAGCCTGCCGGAGGAGTCCTGGGGGAGCACACGGGCGACCGGAGCGTGAGGCGGGCCCGGCGCGCAGGCCGGGCCCACGCACCTGGGCGCCCGCGCGGGCTGGCCGAACGCGGCGTGGGCGCCCGGCACGGCGGCGAACGGCGGTGCGCGTCTGGCCGTGGTTCCCTGTGCCGGGCCTTGCGGGCTGGCGTGCCACCTGCCCCCTCCTTCCCCGGGACGGGCGGCCCGCGGTGGGTGGTCATGCCGTCCACTGGTCGGGGTGCTGGTGGCCGCACCGCACGCCGTGGCGTACGGCGGCCAGGGACGTCAACCGCCTCCGGCGGCAGCCCGGCTGGGTGCAGCGGGAGCGCCAGGCCGCGGTGACCGTGCCCGGATACGGGTCGCAAGGTTCCAGCCCGGCCCGGCGCATCTCCTCGGCAGCCGCCTGCGGAGTGACGCGGGGGCGAGGCTTGGGGCGGTGGGCGCAGCGCGTGCCGCGCCGGATCTCGGTCAGGGGGATGTTCCGTTCCCCGCCGGGGCAGCCGGGACGGGCGCACACGATGTGCCAAAGCACGGTGACGTTGCCCGGGTAGGGCTCCAGGTGCCGGAAACCGGCCGCTTTGAGTTCTTTGACGGCCTGGTCGTGAGTGACCGGCGGCCGGGGCGGGCGAGCGCGGTGGCGGCAGCGCCGTTTCCCGGCACGTATCGGGGAGAGGACCACCCGGCGCGGCGCCCCGCACGCGGGGTCCAGGCAACGGACGTTCCACGGCCTGGACGCGCCCGGGAACGGCCCGGCCGGCTCGTAGCCGGCGTTCTTCAGCTCGGCGAGGACGTCCTGGGGGGGGGCGGGGGTGGGGGGGGTACTCATAGTCGCCTTCGGCTGCTCCTGGAAGGGATGTGGGTGAGGGGCCCGCCCGGGATCGCCCCGCCGGGCGGGGCTCCCCTGGATCCCGGGCGGGGGCCTGGAGCCTGTCTCTTATTCTGTCTCTTATACCCCTCTCTCCCTGACAGCGACGCGTTCCGCGCGCGCTGCACTTATACCAACCCACACACCCAATCCAGGACCTCCGTCAGTACGTATGCAGACATACACC
>NZ_LN929763.1:50707-200046 GCF_001493375.1 Streptomyces specialis | reverse complement strand
GGCCGTGGTGCTGGCCCAGGGCCTGGAACTCGCCCGCGGCCCGGTCGAGATGGTCGCGGGCCTGGTCGTGGTGGCCCATCAGCCCGCTGACGTGGCCCAGGTGCATCAGGGCGCGCGCGGCGTCGTAGGGGTCGGGGACGGCGGCGAGCCGGTCGCGGGCCTCTTCGAGCAGGTTGGCGGCGGGCAGGTAGTCCTCCAGGCCGGCGCGGGCGCGGCCCAGCAGCAGCGTGGTCAGGCCCACGCCGCGGGCGTAGCCGGTCTCCTGGCGGATGAGCAGTGCGGCTTTCAGCGGTGACAGTGCCTGGTCGTACTGGCCGGCCTCGGTCAGGGCGTGGCCTATCCCGTTGAGGGCCTGGGCCTGCATGCGCAGGTCGCCGGCCTTCGCGGCCATGGCGCGGACCTGCTTGTAGGCGTCGATGGCTTCCTGGTGCCGGCCGGTGGAGCGCAGCGCGACGGCCAGGGTGCTCAGCACGATCCGCTCGCCGGCCGCGTCACCGGCCCGGCGGGCGGAGGCCAGCGCCAGCTCGTGGCACCCGGTCCATGCCGCGGAGGGGCGCAGGCGGTGCCACATCGGCCACAGGGAGACGGTGAACTGGACGGTCAGGGGGTGCCACCCGGCGGCGTGGACGGCGCGCACGGCCGCGGCCATGCTGTCCTGGCGCGGCGTCAGCCACGCGACCGCCGCCGCTTCGGTACCGGCGAAGGGCAGCTCGACGCCGTCCGGTACCCGGGGCGGGTGCTGGTAGTCGCGGTGGGGGTAGTGGGCGTGGTGGCTGGGAGTGACCTCGCGGTCGATCACAGTGGCCGCCATGAGGAGCCAGTCCGCCCAGCGGCGCAGCCGCAGGAGCCGGGGGTCGCGGTCGGGGCAGGCGCTCGCCCCCGCGACGGCGCCGCGAACGGTGCCGGCGACCCGGAACGGCCCGGCCGCGCCCTGGGTGGTCTGGGCAGGTTCGAGCAGTTCGCGGGCGGCCAGCAGGGCCAGATGGCAGCCGGTCTCCTCAAGAGGCAAGTCGCGGACGACCGCCATGTCCAGCGCGTCGGCCACAGTGCCGGGCGGCAGGGCGGCCAGGGCGGCGAGCGTGGTGCGGGCCCCGGACGGCAGACCCTGGAGCGTCTGGTGCATCGTCACGAAGAATTCTCCAGCGGGAAGAGAGGGTGAAGGGTGCTGGACCGCGACGCGCAGCAGCCTGCCGTAGGCCCGCGCCCGCACCCCGCGCCCCTCGACGTCCCCCTTCCTCTCGCCCTCGGGGCCGGGGTGGGGGCCGGCGACCGCGTTCGCGGCGGCGTGGGCGGCGGCGTGGTCCACCGTCCACCACTGGTGAACGTGGTGGCGGTCGTGGTGCTCGTGCCGGACGGCGACCCGGCACCACTCCAGCCACGCCAGGTGCGCGCGGATCCTGTCCGCGTCCCGGCCGCAGATCGCGCCCAGGTCGTGCGCGTCCCACAGGTCCATCCCCGCCGGCAGCGCCGCCAGCGCCCGGCAGGTGTCGACCACCACCTCCGGCAGTCGCGCGTACGCGTCGGCCAGTCGCGTGGGGGGCCAAGTCGGAGGGATCAGCATCACCATCAGCACCTCACCAAGCACCAAAGGAAAAAGAGGAAGAAGTGGTCGGCCGGGGTGCGGCCGGTTCCCGCGCGACGGCGGGCCGCCGAGCGTCGGCGGTGAAAGGCCGGGGTCACAGGATCCGGGTGGCGGCAGGCAGGAACTGTGTGCTGTAGGCCCGTGCCGCTTCCGCGCTTCCCGGGGCGGCCCGCAAGGCGTGGCCCATACCTGAGCAGCGCGCAAAGGCGACCGCGTCCCCGAGTTCGGAGAACCGCTTCTTGGCCCGCGCCAGCGCGTCGTAGGCCAGGTCGCGCTTGCCGGTCCAGGACAGGGCGAACGCCATGGCCGCCAGCCCGGTGGCCTCACCCGGCAGATCACCGGCCCGCCACAACGCCGGGCACGCCCGGGTCAGTTCCTCCAGCGCCTCGACGCTGGCGCCACCGGTCAGCAGCGCGATGCCCAGATCCGCGCGAGTCCGGGCCGCTGCCCACGCCCATGCCGTCGTCTCGCGGGCCTGCGGCTGCTGCGGCTGGTCCTGCTCCCACAGCGCCACCGCGCGGCGGAAGAACCGGACAGCCTCGTCGGTGTCGCCAGCCTGGTGGTAGGCCAAGCCCAGCCCGCGCAGGGCCGCGGCCTGGACCGGTACGTCCCGCGCGGCGCACGCCTGGTCCAGCGCCTCGTGCAGATCCTCAAGACCCGCCATCACCCCCAGGTCGGGGGCGCCGTGAGGCGCGGGCCGCGTCAGCGCCGGGGGGCCGTCGGTGGCCGTGAAGCCGATACCGCGCCGCACCAGCAGCACCCGCGCCGCCCGGGGCTGCCCGCACGCCCCGGCCGCCTCCACGGCCAGGTCGTGGATCCGCGCCCACACCTCCGGCTCCGCCCAGGACAGCTCCAGCGGCCCCAGGGCGTCGGCCAGTTGCCACACCACCTGCGGCAGCCCGGCGGCGTGCGCGGCGTGGACCGCGTCGGCCAGCGCCGCACGGTGCTCCGCCAGCCACACCGTCGCCGACCACGGCGTGCCGATCCGCGGCTCGACCGGCGGCACATGCCGGTACTCACGCGGCAGACCGAACACCTCCGGCTCCGGCGACAACAGCCGCTGCGCGGCTGTCGCGTTCATCAGCAGCCAGTCCCGCCACCGCCGCAGCACCATCTCCCGCCCCCCGGGCGGCAGCTTCCCCGCCCAGTCCCGGGCGTGCCCGCGCAGCCCGGGCGGGATCGCGTACGCCTCCCCGGACTGCGTGACCAGCCCCGCCCCGACCAGATGCCCCAGCAGCCGGCCGGTGTCCTCGGCGTGCCGCCCGCACACCGCCGCGACGTCCCACCGGTCCCACACGCCGTCGGGCAGCACACCCAGCCGCTGATACACCTCCTGGGCCTGCCACGGCACCACGCTCGTCCGCATGGCCAGATCACTCATCGTCAACTCCACACCCCGCGCACAGCAGCCACGCGGAAACGAAGAAAAGGGGGGAACAAGGAGGGGCGAGCCGCCTGGGGGCAGCGGGGCGCCGGAACGGGAACGGTGAGGGGCGGTCACCCGGTCCCGCCGGGGCTGTGGTCCTCGATCCGCCGGGCCTGGGGCGAGTCCGGCGCCGTCCCGGTGATCCGTGCCGCCCGCTGGAGCAGGCGCAGGGCCTCGGCGTCGCGGCCCCGCTCGCGGAAGGCCGCCGCGCGCATCCGCAGGCAGACCACGACCCCGGCCCGGTCACCACCGGCCGTGAACTCCCGCTGCGCCAGCAGCATCCGCTCCTCACCGGCGGCCGGCCGGCCGCCGCGCGCCACGGCCAGCCCCAGGTGGGCCAGCGCCCAGGCGGCCGAGCGGGCATCGCCCTGGTCCTCCAGCGCGGTCCGCGCTCGCGACAACGCGTCCTGTGCCCCGCCCGGGTTGCCCATCGCGAGTTCCAGCACGCCCAGCTCGTACCGGGCCAGGCCGGCGGCCCACTGGTCGCCGGCCCCCTCCCACAGCCGGATCGCCTCGGCCAGGCAGATCCACGCCTGTTCCCGGCCGGACGGCGGGCCGTGCCGGCGGGCATGCACGCCGGCCAGTTCCTGCCCTGCCTGGGCCTGGATGGCGACATCCCGGGCGCGTGCGGCCCGCGCCCGCAGCGCCTCCAGCACCGCGACCGCCTCGCCGGTCTCGCCTGTCGCGGCCAGCCCGCCGCCCCGCCGGACACCCAGGACCATCGCCGCCCTGGGGTCCCCGCACGCGGTGGCCGCTTCCACCGCCAGCGTGTGGCCCTCCACCCACGACGCCGGGTCCCGCCAGGTGCGCGCCAGCGGCGAGATCGCGTCCGTGAGCTGCCACACCACCGTCAGCAGTTCGTCGGCGGCTGCCGCCCGGATCGTCGCCTCCAGCGTGCGCTGCCGCTCATCCAGCCAGGCCCACGCCGCCCAGCCCCCGGTGAACGGCACCGTGAAACCGGCGGCGTAGCGGTACTCCCGCGCCAGCCGGGTCACCCGCCGCGCCGGAGACACCGCCCCCTGCGCCATCGTCGCGGACCGCACCAGCCACGCGTACCAGCGGCTGCGCGTACCGGCACACTCCCGCTGCGACAGCGCCCGCGGGTCGTCCGCCAGCAGCTCACGGGCCGCGGCAGTGATCACGAACCGGTCGTCGTGCCGGCTGTCCTCGGCGATCAGCCCCGCGTCGGCCAGACGCTCCACAGCGCGGTGCACCTGCGCCTCCGGCAGGGCGCAGACCGCCACGACATCGGCCACGTCCACCCAGACGGCGGGCAGCAGCGCGGCCTTGCGAAGGATGTCCGTGACCGCCGACGGCAGGTCCGCGAACCGCCACGCCACAGCAGAAGTCGTCATACGTAAGCACTCCAGGCAGCAGAACAACGCGAAGAGAGAAGAACGGGGAAGGGGGGCCGTGCGGGACCCGGCACCGCACACAAGAAGAGGAAGAAGAGGGGTGGCCGCCGGGGTCGAGGGCCCGCCGCGCCCCGTCCCGCCCGGGGGAGGGAGGGCAGGAGGAGGCGCGGACCCCGGCGGCCTGGCTCAGGAACCCGCCGGCCCCGGCCCGGCGGGCGCCGGGACCATCCGTCGCGTCCCGCGCAGCCGGGCCCGCGCGACGCCGGGCGGCCGTGCCGTATCACCCGTACCCGGAGCCGGGGCGGGCGCCGGGCACCCCGCGGACACCGCACGCGGGTGACGCGGCACGGCCGCGTCCAGACCGGCGCGGCGCAGATCGTGCTCCGGGCCCGGGCCGCCGGGCGGCACCGCCAGCACACACCACGTCCTGCCCGCTTCCGCACCCCACTCCCGGCACAGCCTGGCCACGATCGCCAGCCCCCGGCCGTGCTCCTCTTCCGGCCCGGCGTGGTGCAGGTGCGCCCGGCCCGGCGACCCGTGGTCCACCACCAGCCGCAGCATGTCCCCGCCGGCCGTCAGTTCCGCCCGCACCACCTCGCCGGCGCCGTGGACGACCGCGTTCGTGACCAGCTCGCTGGTCACCAGCTCCGCATCGTCCACCACGTCCCCGGCCACGCCCAGCAGCGTGAGCGCCGCACGCACACCCGCCCGCGCCGCACCCGGCGCCCGCGCACCGCGCGGCGCCTGCCACTGCCACACCCCCTGGCGCACCACCGTGGCCTCGGAGACGTGTAAAGACGCTCCCTCACCGCCCCCACCACCCCTCCGGGACGGACGGCACCGCGCCGGTGACAGCCAGCCCGGCCAGTGGCCGGACCAGGCACCACCCGATGGCCGCCGCCATCAGCAGGCCCAGCGTCACCGCCGGCCAGTACCGGCGGGCCGGCGCCGCCCGCCGCGCGGTCACCCCGCGCCCGGGTACCGGGGGCGCGGCCCGGCCGGTAGGAGGCGGCACGGTTCGGGGACGAGTGGGAACGGAGTGGCGAACGGCCATGTTCTTTCTCCGGCGTTGGGGATGACGAGTGAGCCGGGGCGACGGTCTCCTACCCAGCCGGAGACGGCACTGCCCCGCCGCGGTCGCTCGCGCGTTCCGCGTCTGCCCTGATCAGGGCCACACAGGAGTAGTTTTACGACTACTCTCAGCCAGGCGAAGCTTTCTGGTGTCCGCACAAGTCCGCGGCTCCAGCCGGTCGCGCCGGATCAGGCAGCAGCCCATGAAGGTCCGGTTAACCCCTGTGACCAGGCGTGACGGGCGAGCGGCAAGCGCCGTGGCGGTGTCCGCATGATGTCCGTAAACTCGGGGAGGAACTTTAAATGGAGACGTTCGGTCAGACCCTGCGCCGGTTGCGCGGCACTCGGTCACTGCGCTCGCTGGCCGGACTGACCTCCTTCAGCAAGAGCTACCTGCACGACCTGGAGACCGGGCGAAGGAGCCCCTACCGGGAACTCGTGCAGGCTCTGGACGAAGCTCTTGGTGCCGGGGGGCAGTTGCTGGCTGCGTACCGGCCCGACGAGCACGACAACGGCCCCGAGGTCTCCCCCGTCCTGGAGGAGACCCTCCGACTGTGGGATGACCTCTTGCGACGCCGCGACTTCCTCCTCACCACCACCGCGACAACAGCCGCTACGGGACTGGCCGCGTTCCCCTCGCTGCCCGGCGGCGGATCTGAACGCCTGGCCGCCCACTACGAACTGCACGAAGCCATCGGCCGCCTGGGAAACCTGCGAGGCGCCCCCGGAAGCTTCGAGCTGACCTTGGACCATCACGACAACGTGATGACCTGGTATCACGCGACCCCCCCGGGGGCGGAACGCAGCCGCATCGCCGCGCTGGCCTCCACCACGGCCGGCCTGGTCGCCTTCGCCCGGTTCGACATCGGCCAGTACAGCACCGCACACCGGGGTTTCCGGGAGGCCGCCGGGCTGGCCGCAGAGGCCGGAGACATCAGCGCCGCCGCCAACAATATCGGCCAGGCCAGCCGCGTTATGGGCGTACTCGGCCGGCACCACGACGCGCTGAACCTCGCCGACGCCGCGGTCCGCACCGCCGGTTCCAGCGCGCACCCGGCCGTGCGGTCCTGGCTCCACGCCGTCCGCGGTTACCACCACGCCACCGTCGACCACCCCGACGCGGCGTACGCCGACCTCGACGCCGCCTGGTCCCTGCTGCCCCAGGCCGACGACGGAGCCAAGCCCGTCTACATCGGCTACCTCGACGCCTCAGAACTCAGCAAGTGGAGCGCGCACACCCGAAACCAGCTCGGCGAACCCCGGCCCGCCCTGGCAGCCGCCACCGACGCCCAGGCCCAGTGGCCCGGCATCATGGTCCGCGGCTCGGCCGAACTCCACGTCGCCGCCGCCCGCGCTCACCTCGCCACCAAGGACCTCGACCAAGCCATCACCGTACTCACCCACGCCGCCACGATCGCCAACTCCACCGGCTCGGTGCGCAACTTCCGCACCGTCACCGACGTCCGCGCCCGACTCAGCCCCTACCGGGACCACCGCTCGGTGGCCGAGTTCGACGAGTACCTCCTCACCGGCCTCGGCCGGCCCTGACCGACACCACGCCAGTCTCACCGCTCCTTCCGCCGCTGCGCGGCCTGGGAGGGGCGGGTGGTGGGCTCGTGCCGGCTCGGGTCGGCGGGTTAGCGTGCGGCCGTGGACAATCCCGCCGCGCCCGAGCCGCCTCCTCAGCCGCCGTCCCGGCCGGTGAACTCCGGGGCGCCCAGGGCGGTCCCCGGCCGCGGGCGGCGCCGGGTCCGGGCCGTCGTCGCCGTGGTGGTGCTGCTCCTGGTGGTGTGGTGCGGGGTGCGGGTGTACTCGTGGGTGAAGGGGGAGCCGTTCCCGGTCGCGGACCCGGACCGGACGGCGCGGGCGCTCCAGGACCGCTCGCAGGAGATATACCTGGCCCTGGCCCTGCCCGCCGGTCGGACCGAGGTGAGCGGCAACCGGCTGATGGGGCTGGAGTGCGACCCCAGGGACTGGACCATGGGGTTCGAGGCCGACCCGGACCCCGTCCCGGGCGTCGTGCAGGTACAGCACACCTGGGACGTCACCGGGCTGAGCACCGACCAGGCCCGGACCGCGATCTCGCAGGCCGTCGAGGCCCTGGTCGCCGACGGGTGGCACCTGGACAGACGGCGCGACGAGCCGGGCTACTTCCTCACCGTGTTCCTCAGCCGGGACGACCACACCTCCGCGCTGGAGTGGATCTACCGCGATCAGGTCCTGGAAGTGGTGACGACGGCGCCGTGCGGCCGGGCCCCGGAGGAATCGCGCTGGTATCCGCTCCTGAACGGGGAATGGTCCGGTTCGGACTGGGACGCGGACGTCACCTGGGAACCGGACAGCCCGCGCCCCCCGGACTGACAACCGACCGAGTTCGCGCTGCCCGGCGCACACAGCGCCGCGCCGTGTCCGGTGCGCGGACAGCGGGCGCTCCTCGTCCGTCCGGCCGGGTGAGTGGCGTCAGGTCAGGATTGCGGCGCGCTGGTCGAGTTCGACCGCCGCGGGTACGCCGGCGAGCCGGGCCAGGCGGGCGCGCATGTCGGTGACAGCGTCCGTGATCTTGACGGAGCGGACGCCGGCGGCGTGGTCGAGGAAGTCGCTCCAGGTGACGAGGGCGCCCTCGGCGTCGCCGCGGCGGAGGTGGAGGGTACCGAGGTCGGCCAGGACGATGGCGCGGCTGCGGCGGCGGTTGAGGCCGGCGGTGTCCAGGGCGAGGCGGAGGTGTTCCTCGGCGGCGTCCAGGTCGCCGAGCCGGGCGAGGACCATTCCGGCGTGGTGGGCCCACCGACGGGGGGTGTAGTGCCCGGCCCAGGAGGTGCCGGGGGCTGCGGGGGCGCGTTCGATGGCCGTGGTCGCGGCGACCAGTGCGGTGGTCGCGGTCGCACGGTCGCCATCCAGGGCAGCGGCATCCGCCAGCGTCGCCTGGTAGTAGGCAGTCGCGCGGGGGTCGTCCAGGGACCGGCCCAGGCGGACGCATGCCTCGGACAGCCGCACGGCCGCCGCGCGGTAACCCAGGTCGATGGCCTGGACGGCCAGGCCGCGCAGGGCGGTGGCGGACACTTCGGCGTGTCCGGCTTCGGCGGCCAGCCGGTAGGAGTGGGCGTAGTACCGCTGCGCCAGGCCCTGTTCGCCGTCGTCGCCGGCCATCCAGCCTGCGAGGTGGACCAGTTCGGCCGCTGCGGTGAACAGTTCCCGGCCGGTCGCCTGGGTGTAGCGGCCGTTGAGCCAGCGGGCGATGTCTTCGGTGAGGTAGCGCACGGCCAGGTCGCGGGCGTGCCCGCCGCCGAGTTCGGCGGCGGCGTCGCCGAGGGTCTTGGTCATGGCGCGGACGGCGGCGACCTCGCCCCGGCCCACGGTGACCGGGCCCGACGCGGCGGTGCGGCGGGTGAGGGCGTCCAGGTCCGGCAGCCCCAGCGCGGCCAGCGCGTAGCTGCTGGAGGCCATGAAGTGCCGGCGTTCCACGAGGTCTGTCCTCCCCAGTTCGATGACCGAGGCCACCGTATCGGCGGCCTGGACCGGGTAGCGCGGCGTGCGCGGGCCGGACCCGGCCACCCGGACGCGCGCCGGGTCCATGCCGAGGACCTGGATGAGGTGGGGCAGCCAGTAGTCCGGCACCCGCGTTCCGCGTTCCCACCGGTAGACCGCCCCGCGGTCCACACCGCGCCGGCCGCGCCCCTCGGCGACGCCCAGCTCGCGCGCCAGCCGCGCCTGACTCCAGCCGCGTTCCAGCCGCGCGGCCTTGATGAGGGAACCGATGGTGTCCCCCGGCATCATGGGCGCCTCCGCTTCGCTCCCGGGCCGGCCCACACGGGCCCACGCCTGGCCTACATCCTGGCAGCTCCTCACCGTCCGTGCATGGGTGTTGACTCGAATTCAGCCGGGCCGAGCTCCTGGGACACCCGGTGCCGCCTCTGCCGAAGGTGCCCCTGCTGCCCCACGGCAGAGGCGGCCAGGCGGCGGACGCTCACCAGGGCGCACCGCGGGCTGATCACCGTTCACCACCGATGGGAGAACGACCAGATGAACGCCACGAGGACGATGCCCGAGCCGGGAACGGTCGCCGACCGGGCCCGCGAGATCCTGACGATCATGCACGAGTGGCCCGGCTTCGAGCGGCTGGAGCGCTCCACACGGGCCTACCGCGACTGCTGGGGCACCTACACCGGCTACACCACCATCAGCGAGTTCGACCTCGAACGGGACAAGGACGCACTACTGGCCGAGGCGCTGCGCGTGCTGGCGCTGAAAACGGCCGTGTGGGAGCTGAGCGGCCGGGACGAGCACGCGGCCGAGCTGGACGTCTCCGCGCCGGTGGACGAGATGGTCCACGCGATCCTGGCCCGGCACACGGTGGTCCGGGACATGGAGCGCGCCACCGGACTGGAGCTGGTCCACATGACCGACCGGGAGACCTTCAACTGGCGGCGCGGTGACTACACCCACCGCTGCTACGCCGCCGCCTGGGGCGAACCGCCGGAACGGCACTGGATCGATGCCCAGGAGACCGCCCGCCGGCACGCCATCCTGGACGGCAAGCTGGCCTCCATCGGCATCACCAGCCTCGGGCGGCGCCACAACCTCACGTTCGCCGCACCCGAGGAGACCGAGAACGGGCCGGTGCTCGTGCCGGCCTAGCCGAGCTGCCCGGAGGACAGCACCCGCCGCATCGCCTCGACCACCACGCCGGGCGAGAAGCGCGTGAACGCGGCGGTCTGCGCCTGCGTCAGTGCCCGATCGAACAGCGGCTCCGGCACGCTGCGCAGGTAGGCGAGCAGCCAGTCATCCAGCCCGCCGGGCTCCTGGGGAAGCGCAGGCGGCCCGGCGGGCTCCCCCTCCCACGGCAACGGCGCCCCCTCGGAGGCGTAGCGGGCCGGCGGCAGCCCCACCTTGTCCGGGTGAACGCACACCGGCACCCCACTGGTCCTGTCCACCCGGTAGCCGTGCTCCCGGGCGTACGCCGACTCCGCCGACGGCCGCGGCGCCACGTCGAAACGCCCCAGCTCCATCGCCAGTGACGGGCACACCCCGCACACCAGATGCTCGCGGGCCGCCGGGAGCCTCACACCACGGTCCATACGCCCGTAGCCTAGCGACAACCAGGAGTGATGATGACTGGCTTCCTCGCCACCGCCCGCCGCGACAGCCCCACCGTAGAGGCCGCGTTCCACCTGGCCACCGAGTGGTGCGCAGGACACGTCATCGACGGCGGCCCCGCCCTCGGCCACGCCGTGCGCGTCACCACCACCCTCGGCCGGCACGCGCCCGGCGCCCCCGTCCACGTCATCGCCGCCTGCCTGCTCCACGACGCCCCCGACCTCGCCCCCAACGACGAGGAGATGGCCCGCCGGATCACCAACGCCTGCGGCGCCGACGTGCTCGCCGTCATCACTCACCTCCACGCCGAGCACCAGGTTCTCGCCGACCCCAGCGGGGTGCACACCAGCCGGCACCTGACCACCCTGGCCACCGTGCCGTGGCTCCTGCACGCCGCGACCGCCGACAAGATCGTGGCGTTCGAGCACGTCACCGGCCTCGCCGCCAACACCCCCGAAGCGGACGCCTTCTGGGCGAGCCGCCCCGCCTTCATCCGGCTTCTGCCCTACTTCCACCAGGTGCAGCGCGCGGGCGCCGGTCACCTCCCGCCGAGCATGAGTGCCGCCTACGCCGACCTCCTGGCCCGCCGCCCCGCCCCCGCGGCGCAGCCGTAGCCTTGCCCCTCTGGCGCTGCGGCGTACAGCAGTACGCCGGGATTCTCCGATCGCCGCCGGGGCGACGTGCGGCAGCGCTGTTCCCCGGCAGGGGGGCTGTCACCTGCCCGGGGGCGGCCACCGGCCGGGAGCAGAGTGGCTGGTCATGGAGGCGGGGGAGGGGCCGGCTCTTATACACATCTCTTATCCTCATCTCCGAGCCCACGAGGCAGTCGCGGTGCTTATGTGGTCGGCTAACCACCGTGATATCCGCTATCCTCTCACGCGTCAGGGGGGCGGCGGCCGGGCCCCCGGAGGCGGGGCCGGCCATCCCGGCGTACCGGCCGTGGCAGCCGCCCACCGATATCGAACTGCGTTTACACGAGGCGAAATCACGCGGTGACTGGGACGCGTACTTCCACGTCCTGGCGAAGAGCTGGCTCTTCCACGCGGTGCCCCGCGCGTGGGCGGACGCCCATCCCGGGCAGTTCGCGTACTTCCCCGCCTGGAGCGCCGCACCGGCCCGCCAGTGCGTGGTGCTGTGGACCCACGGGGAACTCCCGGCAACCACCCCCGACCCCGTTTTCATCGACCGCACCCTGGCACAGATGGCGGAAGGATGGGGAAGCCCGGCGTGGTGGCTGGTCATCAACCCCGGCACGCCCAGCGAGGCGTACCTGACCGCGACGCCCGGGGACCGGGCGATGTGGCAGCGGTATCACAACGCCGCCCCGCGAGGCGGGCATCGGCACACACTGCGCACGCTGGCCCCGGGCCCGCAGCAGGGGGTGCTCGCGTTCGGCCTGGCGTGCGGCGCCCTGCTGTGCGTGAACAACGGCAGCGTGTGGAACACGATCCACACCTGGCACGGCACCGGCTACCACAAGGAACGCCAGCGCCTGGCCGACTGGTGGGACATCACCAGCCCGGCCCAGTGGGCCCAGACCGAGGAAATGCTGCTCAGCGGCCGGGCCAGCCACCCGGCTTGGGAATTCGCCCTGGAGATCCGCCATGCACTGGCCCGCGCCTACGGCGGCCCGATCACCACCGGCCACTGGCGCGAAGGGATCGCGCGCGCCATCCGCGCCCGCGCCGAGGAGGCCGCCGATCGGCACGAAACGGTCCCGGCCGATCCCGGCGCCGAGATCCTGCGAGTGCACCAGTTGCTGGGGCGCATCGAGCGCTACGAGGAACGCTTCCGCGCCGACGGCCTGCTGCGCGACGGGGCGTATGTCACGTCCGTGCTCGCGTGGGACCTGGGCCGGGCTTCCAAGATGGCCCGATGGGGCCTGGGCGCCCGCTACTGCACCGTGGAGGAAGCCGAACGGGCCATCATCCGCGCCGGCCGCATGAGCCACATGAGCTACGCGTCATGGGAGGCGTTCTCCGCCGGGTACATCCTCGGCCGCTGCCTGCACTTCGACGAGGAATCCTTCGGCACCTGGTACGAGGACATGCTCACCGCCCACCGGATCCTGACCACCGACCCGGCAAGCCCCTGGCGCACGATCCCCTGGGCCTGACCGCGAAGACATCTCGCACGGCCGGGTCAGCCGTGCAGGATTCGCCGCGAGGGCGGCCAGGGAGAGTTCCTGCCTGCGGGTGGGCTTCCTTCCCATGCTCCCGCCACGCGGTCGCCGGGCCGAGCCAGGACCCGCCAGCGGCCAGTCCGGCGCGCAGTGCGCGGTGACCGCGGGCCCGCCGGGTCGCTCACCGGGAAGGCGCCGTGTCCGCCACCCGGATCCACCAGGCCGTCGGGGAGCCGCTATCACCGTTTGATCCTGCCGCGTACCGCGAGGACGGCCAGGGCCAGCAGGACCGGTTCGGTGACGCGGGCGGCCATCTCGGTGTAGGTGCCGGCGGTGGTGAGGTCCTGGCCGGAGGAGCGGAAGACCACGCTGTTGACGACGACCCGCAGCGCGGGTTCGAACCGCTCGCCGCTGAGCCGCTCGCGCAGCGGCCCGTGCGGATTGACCGGGTCCGGCGTGTCCGTGACGAGCGTCACTTCCCGCCCGGCTTCGACCTGCTTCCCGGTCGTGGTGGGTTTCGGGGAATCGGCGGGCAGGCCGGCCAGCATCATCACCAGCACCGTGGCGGTCATCGCCGCCGCCAGCCAGGCCAGCGCACGCGAGGCCCGCAGCCCGTAGCCGGAGACCGCCCAGTACACGCCCAGCAACGCGCGCTCCGCCCACGGCGTGCCCTCGCGGTCGTGACGGCGCATCTCCATCTCCCCGTAGAAGAAGTCCGCCGCGCCGGGCTCGTTCTTCCCGTCCTCCAGGGCCTTGCGCAACTGCCGGTAGGCCGCCGCGACCCCCTCGGGAACCGGCGCGCGGCCGGGAACACCGTGGACTGTGCCCGTGCGCCACAACCGCGACGACTGCTCCCCTCCGGGAGAAACCTCGGGCTGGCCGGCTGCCACCGCGCGCCAGTGGTGCTCCTCGGCCAGCACCCGCCGCCTGGTCCAGCGCACCGGCCACAGCCCCCGGCGGTGCCAGCCGGCCGGGGGCCCGGCGAACCGGGTACGGCCCTCGATCCGGAGCTGGTCGAGATGGAACGCCCCGGAGAACACACAATCCGTCAGGTCGGTCCCGGTCAGCACCAGCATCGCCGCGTCCACCCCCCGCAGCGAGACCACCTTCACCACCTTGGTCTGCCTCCGCAAAACGCCGGCGACTGCACGGGCGACGGCACCGTCCGGGTTCTCCAGCCGGGAGAATCGCGCGGGGTCGGTATGGGTGACGGCCGCGACCGGCATGGTCAGTACCGCGTCGCTCAGGTCGAGCCGGGCATGAAGCAGCCGCAAGGTGGCGGTGGACTCCCACCGGGTGCGTATGCACGACACCTCCGCGGCGACGATCTCCAGCGTCACCGCCTCCGGGAACACCGCACCGTCCAGCCGCACCACACCGCCGCACACCAGCGGTCCCAGCCGGTCCACGCCGACGCGCGCCTCGGTGAAACTGGCACTGCCGGCGATAACGGCGCTGCTGAAACGCGACCTGCTACCGGTGAAGGTCGCGCCTTCGAACCAGGCGTCGCCGGTGAAGGTCGCGCTGTCGAACCGGGCGCTGCCGGTGAAGGTCGCGCCGTTGAACCGGGCGCTGCCGGTGAAGGTCGCGCCCTCGAACCGGCCGCTGCCGGTGAAGGTCCCGTGGTCGAACAGGGCGTCGCGGTTGAAGCTGGCGCCGCCGAACCAGGCGTCGCTGGTGAAGGTCGCGCCGCCGAACCGGCCACTGCCGGTGAAGGCTGCGCCTACGAACCAGGCGTCGCCGGTGAAGGTGGCGTCTACGAACCAGGCGTCGCTGAAGGTGGCGCCGCCGAACCGGGCGCTGCCGGTGAAGGCTGCGCCGCCGAACCAGGTGTCGCCGGTGAAGGCTGCGCCGCCGAACCAGGTGTCGCCGGTGAAGGTCGTGCCGTTGAACCAGGCGCTGCCGGTGAAGGTCGCGCCCTCGAACCCGGCGTTGCGGTTGAAGCTGGCGCCCTCGAACCCGGCGCTGCGGTTGAAGGTGGCGCCTACGAACCAGGCGTCGCTGAAGGTGGCGCCGTTGAACCGGGCGCTGCCGGTGAAGGTCGCGCCGTTGAACCAGGCGCTGTCGGTGAAGGTCACGTGGTGGAACAGGGCGTCGCCATAGCGCGGTTTGCTGGTGCCGGGGTCGCGCAGCGCGGTGTGGAGTTGTTCGAGAAGGTCTCTGGTGAGGACGGTGCCGCGGTGGTCGATGTCGGCGCCGGGGGTGAGGTCGGCGAGGTAGGCATCGCGGTCGGTGTGGTCCAGGTGGGCCAGGCACGCGTTGTACGGAGCGACGCGTATTCCGCGGCAGCCGACCGGGTCACCGGCGGGGTCGGCGCCGTGCGCGCAGTGCGGCCAGGACGGCGGCTCCGGGACCGGGCCCGGGTCTGGGTGAGGGGTCGTCATATCCGCTGGACGATAGCCCCTGTCGGCGGCGCCGTTCCCGGCCCCGGTGCCGCTGCCCGCCCCTGGTGGCCCCCGTGCTCGGGGGAGGCGCCGACGCGGGGGCCCGGAAGGGGCAGCACCAGCCCGGAGCCTGTGCCGGTGCGGCGGCGAAGGAGCCGGGTGTGCGGGGTCGCCGCCGCAGAAGGCGAGGCCGATCACCCGGGGGCTGGTCGAGGAAGTCGAGGAGGAACTCCTCGCCCGCCGCAGCGACACCGGTTCTCAGGCCGAGGCCGGCGCCAGGGCTGCTCTGGCCGCGTTCGAGTTCGACGGCTTCCGCTTCGACACCACCGGCTGGAAGTTCACGCGGTACGGCTACTGGTTCTTTCTCCACCTGCCAGGCCCTGGCCCGGACCGTGCCCCGGTACAACGCACGCGCGTCCCCGCCCCGCCGACTGAGCACCGGACCGCCGGGCCACAGGGTTGCGGTGGCGGGCCGCGCCCAAGGCTTGTACAGCCGCACAGGTCCGGCCAGTTCCGCGCTGGTCCACGCCAGCTTTTGGTGAACCCCGGTAGCGGCTTGTGCGTTGTGGATACGGTGAGGGTGTGGACCGGTCTTCCGCGATTCCGCCGCCGCCCCGCCCCGGCCTGGCCCGGCGGCTGTGGTTCATCTGGAGCTCCCGCGACGCGCTGCCCCGCCTGCCGCGCTGGCTGCTGGGCAGCGCCGCCCCGGTCATCGCGGGCGCGACGGTGCTCTACGTGGCCAACGGGTTCCTGGCCGGCTGGCGCACCGCGTACGAGGCGCTGCTGGGCATCACGTCCCCGGCCGAGGCCGAACCCCAGTG
Organism: Streptomyces specialis; assembly: GCF_001493375.1. GTDB lineage: Bacteria > Actinomycetota > Actinomycetes > Streptomycetales > Streptomycetaceae > Streptomyces > Streptomyces specialis. The sequence continues at coordinate 184,191 of NZ_LN929763.1, read as the reverse complement.
GTGCGCCTGGCCGCTGTCCCTGACCGGCTGGGCGCTGCTGCCGGCGCTGATCGGCGGAGTGGTCGGCTATGGCGTCTCCGGACAGATCGAGGCCCACCGCAGCCAGACCCTCGACGCGATCCTCGCGGAGATCCGCGGTGACACCGGGCGCTCCGGACAGGACGGTGGTTCCTGACCATGCGGTCGCTCCACGAGCTATACGGCGCGGCCGGGAAAGCCGAGCGGCGTACCATCGAAGAGTTGTACCACTGGCACGACAAGGACTGGGACGCGGCCGAGAGCGCGTGGGCGTTCTGGGTCCGCAAGATCCTCCAAGCCGCCGAGATGGAGCAGTACACGGCCGTCGACGCGCTGCGCCGCGCCGAGACCATCGCCCTGAACACGCTGGGAATCGCCGTACGCGTTCCGGGCACGCGACGCTGTCCGCACTGCGAGCGTACCTACCAGCCCGACCCCGCCCGCTCCGGGAGCCGCGATGTCCTCTAGGCCGCTGAGCAACATCCTGCACGACCTGCTGGTGCAGACCGCCCCCACGGCCTCCCCCACCGGACGCGGGAACGTGCAACGTGCCCTTGAAGGCGCCGCGGAAGGCGACGAGCGGTTCGGGGAAGACCGGATGCAGGACCTCGCCCCAGCCCTGGAGCCCAGCGACGCGCCCGGCGTCCCACGCCCGGATGACCTGTCCCTCACGCCTATCGCCGCTGAACTGGAAGGCGCCGACCTGGCCGGCGCGAACCTGCGCTGCGCCTACCTGCCCCGCGCCCGGCTGGCACGGGCGAACCTCACCGGGGCGAACCTGCGCCGGGCACAGATGCAGCAGGCGAACCTGGACCGGGCCGACGTGGCCGACACGCTGCTGTCCGACGCCAGGCTCACAGCCGCCAGCCTGATCGACGCGAACCTGACCCGCGCCACCCTGCTCGCAACCGAGTTGGACGGTGCCGACCTCACCCGCGCCACCCTGCACCGCGCCCACCTGGACAACGCGCAACTGCCCGGCGCCAGGCTATCCGGCGCCGACCTGACGGGCGCGGCTCTACGGAGCACGATCCTGAACCATGCTGACCTCTCCCACGCCGTGCTCCGCAACGCTGGACTAGAAGGCGCGCATCTCTACCGAGCTGATCTGTCCCGGGCCGATCTGTCGGGCGCCGTACTGGATCACGCCAACCTGTGGGAGGCCCGGCTGTCCGGCGCGAACCTCGCCGAGGCGAGCCTGCAACGAACACGACTGGCCCGCTGCTACTGGACTTCGGACACCAGATGGCCTGCCCGGCTGCGCGACGACATCGCTGCCCGGTCCGTAGAGATCGCCCCCGGATACTTCCAGGTCATGAGCGCCGAGGACCTCGCAGACGTGACGGCCGGCTGATCAACCGTCACACGCCACCACGAGCGGCATCGCTCGTCCGCCCGGCCGAGGCGGTGGACGTGCCGGTGGTCCACGAACAGCAGCTTCGCGTCGTCGCACCGTCTCCCTCCGGTGATGACGGCGCCGGACGTCGGATGACCAGGTGTCACTCATGGAAAGGGGTGCGGGGAATGTGCGCCGCGCTGGGCACCCGCCCGGACCACGACGCCCTGCTCGCACCCCGTCTGGACCGCCTGCCGCCACGCGCATCGCTACGGCAGGCGGTCAGTCGACGGCGGCGATGGCGTCCCGCTCGGCCTCGTCGTGACTGAGCAGCCGCTGCTCGACGCGGCGGTGGCATCAACCGGCCGGTGATCACGGCGTGGCTGGGGGAAAGTGACCGGATCCGGTGGGCGCCGGTGAACGTGCTGGGTGGTACTCATCTCGTTCAGTCGAGGTCGACACTCGCAAGAGTCACAGCGAGGGCCAGGTACGGGGTGGCTGCCACGCACTGCTCCGCCGCCGTGCTCGGATCGGGCGTGGTGCGCGCTCCCTGCAACGCCAGCAGACCGCTCAACACCGCGGAGTCGACCGCCTGGTCGAGGATTTCACTGGCGGCGAGCTCGCCGCCGACTGTCAGCTCGCGCACCCGGGCGACCGCCTGCTCCGGATCGGTCAGCCACTGCGCGGCGACCTCGTCGCCCGCACTGATCAGCTCCGCGTCGGTGGCCTGTTGCGCCGTCGGCACCGGCACACCGGACGGCCCCGGCTCCTTCTCCACGAGACCCTCCTTGTCCGAGAACCCCTCCTCCTCTGAAAACTCCTCCAGGAGGGCTTGGGCCTGCGCCACGGCGCACCGCGCGGCGTATGTCCGCCGGGCCTCCTCCCGTTCCCGCTCCACAGCGGCCGGCCACCGGGCCTCGTCCTCCGCGCGAGCACGGTCCAGCAGGGTGGCGGCGGAGAGGCTGACCTTGATGCACGGCATGAGGTCCGTCGTCACGGCCTCCTGGCCGGGCGGAGCGGCCGCGATCGGCCCGTACACCGCGCCCGCCGCTTCGGCGCAGGCACCGATCAGTTCGGTCAGAGCGAGAAGCAACCGCGCGTGACGGCGGCGGCGGGCGGGCCGGTCCAGACGGTCCGGTGTGGTGGTCACCCCCCGCACTATGCCGCGCGGCACCGTCCGTGCTGGGCTCCTGCGTGGGCGTCCATTCCTCCCCCGGCAGTCCGTCCTGTCCCAGCCCCTGCGTACCGTCACCGTGATGACCTGCCATCAATCCCCTTGCTGGTCACCGTGTTTGTGCCGGGAGGGACGGTAGGGGATCGGCGGGGGCGGGCGGTAGAGCGCACGGACCGCTTCCGGTACGTGCGCGCCGCGCGGCAGGGGGCGGCCAGATTCGGGTAGCACCTCAGAATCTACTCAAATGGCTTCTTCGTCACCGGCATCCTCGGCACTCTGGGCGGTATGACGTTCACCCAGTGGGTCCCCTTCGCCACAGCAGCGGCCACGGTGCTAGCCGCCGCGGTCGCCTACGCCGCCGCACGCCGCACGGCCCGGATGACGTGGCGGTCCAAGACCGCCGAGTGGCAGTACGAGTCCGTCATCGCGTTCTTCGACGCCGCCCTGGTCCTCAAGGAGGAGCCGCACACCCGGGAAGCCTCCGGGCAGGGTCTCGATACGGCCTGGCGCCGTCTGGAACTGACCGGACCGGAGCATCTGGTGCCCCAGGCCCACCCGCTGTATGAGGCCGCGCGCGAGCTGTTCGCCACCGGCCGCTCACTGCGGGCCTGGAATGGCCTCAAGCAGCGCGCGTACGAGGAGTGCGCGGCGGTGTCGGAACGGATCGACCGCGCCGAACGCGCCCACCGGCCGGTCGACGAGCTGCACAAGCTGCACGAGGAGTACAACGTGGCGGAGCCGGCGTACAAGTACCTGCGTGAGGCGGTGGGCCCGGGGTCGGCAGCGGACTGGGAGTGGGTGAAGAAGGCCGCCGACCACTACGCGGACATGGTGGCGGAGCAGACGGACGCCGCAGGGATCGTGACCGGGCGCCAGATCGCCGCCACCCTGGCGATGCACGGGGAGCCACGGGACTTGCACGAAGCCCAAGCCAGGGCCCGGGAGCGGCTGGACAAGGCCGTGTTCGACTTCACCCCACAGGTGCGGTGCTGGCTGGACGGCAAGCCGCAGCGCACAACCTGATGTCGTCACAGGGGCAGGACACCGTGCCATTGCGTCCATTCCTGGCCGCGCTGGTCGTCATCCGGCCCGAAGCCGGGCAGGGGTCGGCCGATCGCCGCGCAGCCCGCGCCCGGAAACTGTCGAACACCGGCCACGCCCTTGATGAAGTGTCCGCAAGGGAGACCACCACCGTGACCACCATGGACCGACGGCACTTCACCCTGCTGACCGGCACCACTCTGACCGCCTCCCTCTACGCCTGGCTCACCGCCGATCCCGCGGCGGCTGGGCAGATCACGCACGCACGCCGCATCGGTGAAGCCGCCGTGGCCCGCTTCGAGGACCGCGTCCGCCAGCTTCGGCAGGCCGATGACGCCGACGGCGGCGGCCAGCTCCTGTCCGAGACCGCCACCAGCCTCCAGCTCGTCGTCCACCTGCTGAAGGACCGCTCGTACACCGACGCGCACGGCGCTCGTCTGCACGCCGCCGCGGCGGACCTCGCCCGCATGCACGCCTGGGCACTGTTCGACATCCACGACACCTGCGCCGACGCGGTCTACCAGGCCGCACTGCGCTCGGCCCACACCTCATCCGATCCCGTGCTCGGCAGCCACATCCTCGCGTTCTGGTCCATCGCCGCCAACAACACCGGACGCGCCGCCGACGCCGAAGCGATGACCACCGCCGCGCTCTCCGCTGCCCGAGGACGCACCACCCCGCGGGTCGAAGCCATGCTCCTGTCCCGCCGCGCCCGAGCCCGCGCCCAGCAGAACGACCCGGCCGCGTTCGCCGACCTCGCCAGCGCTGGCGAGCTCCTCGTCACCGCCGACGGGAACTCCTACGAGGACCCCGAATGGGTGTACTGGTTCGACCGGAGCGAACTGCTCGGCGCCGAAGCCTCCACCCACCTGGACATGAACCGACCGGACCGCGCCGAGCAGACCTTCCTCCAGGCCGCCGTGCTCTTCCCCAGCGACCGGGTCCGCACGCAAGCCCTCTTCCTCACACGCCAGGCCGACGCCCAACGCCGCCAGAACGACCTCGAACGCGCCTGCGCCACCGCCAACCGCGCCCTCGACCTCACCGAGGAAATCAGCTCCCACCGCTCCACCGGCCCCCTGCGCGACCTCGCCGCCGCCCTCCACGAACACCGCGAAGTCCCCGCCGTCCACGAACTCCGCGAACGCGTCGCAACCACCCTGGCCGCATGACCACCGACCACGCCAGCCTTGCTGGGTGTCCGGGGAACGGAACGAAGCTGGCCTGCTGGGACGCCACCCGCAGGTCCCATGGCCCGCACGGGCACCGGCGTCTCCCGCGCCCGATGTCACGATTCCCTGGCAGCCCACCAGCACCAGCACGGACGGCTCTGCCCACGGTGACCTCACCGTCCCATTGTCGACGCCTCGTTCCTCACCCGGATGCTTCTGGAAGGTCCTGCAGGAATGGGAGGATGGGCAGTAGCCCACGGTCCTGGGCCAAGTTCCCGCTTCGGATGGCCTTGGCCGTCCCTTTCCTGCCGTCAGTCTGCCCGGTTATGGCCTGTTGACGTACAAGGGCGATGATTAGCCTGGTGCTCTTGTCGGTGACCTCCAGGGGGACGCATGTTCCGGCCCAGAGGGAAAAGGCTCGGCAGCGACACAGAAGCCGGCGCCCGGACGATCAATCACCTTTCGGGTAACAGCACCCATGTCGTGCAAGCCGGTTCAATCTCCGGCGATGTCATCTTCCAGCAGTCAGCGGGCACCGCTCCCCCTCCGCGGCAACTCAGGCAGCGCGGCAGCGCGTTCGTAGGACGTACTCAGGAGATTGCGTGCCTGAGCGCTCTGCTGCGGCCGGTCACGGAGCCTGGCCCGAGGACGGTGGTCATCGACGGTTCGCCCGGGGTCGGGAAGACGGAGCTGGCGGTTGAATGGGCCTACCGTCACCGGGACTGGTTCTCCGGCGGAGATCTCTTCGCTGACCTCCACGATTTCGACCACGCGCGGCCGGCCAGTTCCGAAGAGGTCTTCGATAGTTTCTTGCGGGCATTGGGCGTCCCGCCGCAGGACCTGCCCGGGACCTTGGACACCCAGGCCGCGCTCTTCCGCACGCTGGTCGCTGACCGCCGGATCCTCATCGTGCTGGACAACGTCGGGTCGGCCGAGAAGGCCCGGCCTTTCCTCGCAGGATCCCGGTCACTGGTCTTGGTGACCAGCAGGCACCAGCTTGCCGGGCTCGCCGCCCGGGACGGGGCTGACCGGATCACGCTGGCCCCCCTGCCACGGGACGACGCGATCCGCCTGATCGCGATCGTGGTCAACCCCGAGCGCGCGCGGGCCGAGCCGGAAGCGACCGCGGAACTCGCCCGGGACTGCGCTTACCTGCCCCTCGCCCTGCGGATCGCCGCTGAGCAGGTACGCATCCGGCCCTACCTGACCATCGCCGAGCATCTTCAGGATCTGCGGGAGGACGGCCACCTCCAGGCACTGTCCCTGGAGGGCGACCAGCGCGCCGAGATCGAGGCGGTCTTCGCCTGGTCGTACCGGACCCTGCGAGGCCGCCCGGCCGAGGTGTTCCGGTGTCTGGGGCTCCATCCCGGGCGTGACATCCCCCTTCCCGCTGTCGGGGCACTGTGCGGCCTGGATCACCGGGAGACCCGCAGAGCGGTCCGGAAACTGGTCAGCGTGAATCTCCTGTCGGAGACAGGAGCCGACCGCTACGCCTTTCACGACCTGCTGCGTGCCTACGCCCGGAACCTCGCAAGGAGAACCGACACCATGCAGTCCCAGGACAAGGCGACACGCCGGCTCATCGACTGGTACACGGCCAGCGCGGACAACGCCGGCGCCTGCATCACGCCGGCGAGGATCCCGATCGAAGACCCTCAGCCGCTGACCGCAAGCGGCCAAGCCTTCGGGTCCTACGACGACGCCATGCGCTGGCTGGAGGACGAGCGCACCAACCTGATCGATGTCACCAGGCGCGCCAGGGAAATCGGCGAGCACCGCCGGGCAGCGATTCTCCCACGGCTGCTGTGGAACTACTTCAATATCAGCAAGCACTGGTCTGACTGGATCACCTGCAATGAGATCGGGATCGCGTCGGCGCGGGACTGCGGCGACAAGGTGTCCGAGGCGATGCTGCTGACCAGCCAGGGAGTGGCATACCGCAATCTCAGACAGACGGCGCAGTCCCTCGAGTGCCACTCCCGGGCCATCGAACTCTTCGAGGGACTTGGTGATGCCAGCGGCCTGGCCTACGCCAGACAGAACCTGGGCAACGTCCTCAAGGACACCGGCCGCTTCGAGGAAGCCCTGGCGAACTACCACATGTCGCTCGAGATCTTCTCCGCCGCAGAGGATCACCCGCGTGGCCATGGCATGGCGCTGAACAGCATGGCGGACTGCCTGAACCTGATGGGCCGGTTCGAGGAGGCACTGGAAACCGCGCGCGAGGCACTGCGCATCAGGGAAGCGATCGACGACTCCTACGGGATCGCCATCTCTCTGAAGATCATCGGTCATGCCCAGGCGCAGCTCGGGGCATTCGACGAGGCGCTGGACACGATCCGGCGCGCGGTCACTCTGCGCCGCCGCCTCGGCAACCGGTACGGCGTGGCCCGGTTCCTGATGACGCTCGGGCAGGTCCACGCCGATGCGGGCCAGCACGACGAGGCGGTCGGGGCATGGACTGAGGCCCGTGACATCTTCGCCGACCTGGGCGCCCCCGATCAGGCGGACGCTGCAAGGAAACTGCACAGCCGACCATGACTCCACACGGAAGTGAGACGACAGATGGCGCACGTGATCTCCGCTGAGGAGGCGGTCGGCATCGTCGGTCGCCTTACCGGGAACGCCTTACCCCCTGAGCCCGGTGACCGCGCATCCATCAGCGCATGGCGCGCACGGTTCGCACAGACCGCAGGGCCGCACGAACTCCGGGAAGCCGCATGGGACGGTGATTGCGACACCGACAGCCCTCACGGCACGCCGGGGATCTCTCTGTGGCTGGAGCTCGTCGAATCGTGCAATCTCGACTGCGTCTTCTGCTACAACCCCTGGCGCCCGGCGGGTTCGCCCCATCAGGACCGGCTCGTCCTCTCCCCCGAACAGCTCCGGGACACTACTGACCGCATTGCCGCACGCATTCCCATCAGCCACGTCACGCTCTCCGGCGGAGAACCACTGCTGTATCCGCAGATCGTTCCGCTCACCGAACATCTCAGGCAGCACTGCGACAGCATCGGGATGACGACCAACGGCCGCGGCCTCACCCGGAACAGACTGTCCGCCCTGACCACGGCCGGCCTGACCCGCATCAGCGTCCCAGTCCACTCCCACGTGCCGGCCGTGCACGACGAACTGGCCGGGCGCGCATCCTGGCGCTCAGCCGTACGGGCCCTGGCGCTCACGGTGGAAGCCGGGCTATCGGCCTCCATGACCTGCGTGGTGACGCGGAAGAACGTTGACCATGTCGACGTCCTGGCCGACGTGGCCCAGCAGCTGGGCGTCGGCATCATCGTGCTCAACTGCTTCCACCCGACCGGCCAAGGCGCCCGCCGAGAAGACCTCGGCCTCTCCAACCGCGTCTTCGACGAACTCGTTGACTCACTGCGTGCGGCAGCCGGTGACCGGATCGGGATACTGGTCGGCTCCCCTCCCCAGAGTGTCGACGGCGCCCGCCGGGGCCGACACATCAGCAGGCTCTCCGTGTCGCCGTTCGGCGACCTGAAATTGTGCAACCACTCGTCGGCCGGCATCCTCAATGTCCTGCATGACCCCAACACGCTCGACGCCTTCCTGACCGACCTGTCCACGGACACCCACGTCCCCTACGTGTCACGCGTCGACGCCTGCTCCTGCCTCACCCAGCAGGCGAAGGAGTTGACCGGCACCGCCTGACGCCCTCGGCCTGGGACATGAGCTGAGGCCCCTCGGCCCTGGGGGAGAAGGCCGAGCACGGTACCGCCCGTACCCGCAGGTGCGAGCGGATCGGGTCCGCGAAGTAATGGCCGGTTCTGTCTCGGTCAGGGCACTGCGGGGGAATCTCCGCGCTGGATCGCCTGAGATCGGCCAGTGTGAGTTCCTGCCTGCGGGTGCCCGGGCGGCTGGTCCTGCTTGTTCATCGACTGTGCCAGGCAGGCTGGTTCGCGTGCTTCTTGGCCGTCCGGCGGGTCCGCGCGGTGCCACGGCACCCATGTGCGGAATCCTGATGCTCCGCCCGTGGAGACCCGGGCGCGGCCCTGGTGGTCAACAAGGCGTGGTCTCCCGCTCCTACATGAGTTCGGGCAACAGGCCGCGGCGCGAGTCAGAATCAGCGCGATGGAACGGGGCCATGCTGCGGTCCCACTCGTCCGCCGCCCGGCGCAGGCCAGTGACGGTGGTCTTGAACTCGATGGCGTAGTCGTCCGAGCGCCCATCGTTCTCTTCCCACGAGGAGCCGCCTCCACCGAGAGATGGACTCACACGAGGCCAGAGCCGGTGCAGCTGAAGGCACAACGGGCTCCAGGAAGTAGAGATCCGGCTGCGTGTCCGTGTGCGTGGTCCCGCTGAGGGCACGAGTCTGGCCGGTGCGCACCGCCACATCGTCGTGAGCCGACATGTGCGGGGGCTCGATCAGTCAGCACGTAGTAAAGCCCTGGGAGCAGAACCAGTCGTCCTCAGCCAGTGCCCGGTAGGTGACCCCTTCCCAGCCGTTGCGGCGGGTCGCCAGGCGTGTGTCCGCTTCATCGTGCAGGTAGTCGCGCACCAGGGAAGCGCCGCCGCACTCGAACAGCGCTGCAATGCGGCGACGGATATCGTTGATCAGGCTGTTGGCCGGCGGCGCATAGCGCATGGCCAGGCCGAAGAGACGGAAGTGGTGCCGTACCCGCTCGGTGAGCTCCTGGGTCCAGGTCCCAACAGGCTTGACATGGAACTCCAGACGTGGCGGTGTCTCCCGGATCACGCGCGCGCCGAGCCAGGAAACGTTGTCGATCCGGTCGAAGTACGGGTGCAGCAGCGTGGTCTCCGGGCTCGCCGGAGCCTTCTCGCCCTTGATGTGGTTGCAGTCGCCGCATGCCGGGACGAGATTGTCCGGGGTCACGCACAAGGCCGGAAAGGAACTCTTGGGCATGTAGTGGTCCAGGGTCCGTACGATGCCGTGCCCGCACAGCGGGCATCGCTCGTAAGGCGGCGCCGCCATGATCTGCTGGTAGATCTCCCGTCCCCGGCCGGTATTGACCATGCCGTTGCGGTAGGTCCAGGTGACGGCTTCCGTGGCCCGGATGCCGGGTACCTGGTAGTCGTCCGTCACCAGGGAGCAGACCCGGCCGGTCTGGACCGCGTGGCGGAACCGCGTTGCGGCCTGGTCCACGGCGTCGGTTGCGGCAAGGAGGCGGGCCCGACGGGGGCGATCCTGGGTGCTGCTGACACAGGCCAGGTAGCTGTCACGGGCGGCTATGAGAGGGGGATCCAGGGGCCACATCAGGAAAGCGGCCCTCGCCGTGCCGCACGCTGGGCGAGGAGGATGCGTACCAGTCCTTTGGCCTCTCCGCCTAGCTGGCCGCCGAAGTGGTCGAGGACCTCCTGGTAGGTGTCCAGCCTGTCGACGGCCTTCGCCAGCTCGGCCTGGAAGCCGGACTGCCGGGTTTCCAGGCCGAATACCTCGTGGGTGAGCACGCCGACGTTCTCGCCGAAGGTCTCGATCTCCGGGCGTTCGGGCGGGCGGACCCGGCTGAGCTTGTAGACGCAGGAGCGCGGCACTTCCTGCAGGACGACCGGCGAGTGAGTGGCGATGATCCCGACCGCGTTGCGGTCCATCAGCAACTGGGTGAGGGCCCGGATGAAGGCGGCGAGCAGCGGCGGGTGCAGGTGTGTCTCCGGCTCGTCCAGGAGCACGAGGGACTGTTCCGCCACCTTCTCTACGAGTTGAGTGACGGTCAGCAACGTGATCGCGTGTCCGGAGCTCAGGCTGCGGAAGAGTGCAACCGCCTCATAGAAATCGCTGCCGTCGAAGCCACGCATCCCGGGGAACGTGCGGGCGTAGTCGAGTACCGGGGACTGCGCGAAGTTCGGGTCGCTCGCGAGGGGTTCCAGAGTGTCGGCCCAGCGCCGACCCCGATCGGCGATGAAGATTTCTCGCATGCTGCCAGCGAAAGCGCCACCGAAGTCCCCGATCGTTCGTCGTTCGCCTCCCGGAGGGCGTTCCTCGCCATTGGCTTCGTGAGCGAGCCCTATGTACCGGTATCCGATCGCGGTGGAAGTACCGGAGTCAGGCGGCGTGATGTCTGCGAAAGGGTCGAACGCGCTGAAGGTCACGGATACGACGTTCACGAACTGCCCCGTGCTCATGGTTATCGCCCCTGTCGCTTCCTGTGCTTCGCCGGTATCGACGACCGCACGGGCCAGGTTGCGCAGGAAGGTGGTCTTGCCGGAGCCGTTGCGGCCGATCAGCACGTGGACGTTCGTGGGAGGCGCTGACTCCCGCTGTACGGCGAACTCCAGCGGCCCGCCGGGGACAGAGCTCGCCCCAGGTTCAGGGCCTGCTGGCGGATCGTAACGGAAGCTGTAGGAGGTCAGCCTCGCCTTGCCCTGTGCGATGCGCCGGAACTGGTTCGTCACGGTGCCGGTCTCGACACCGCGCAGCAAGGAGCGTTGCGTCACATGATGCTGCACGGCCTCTTCGTAGGCTTCCTCGCTGAAGGCGATGTCGTGCAGACCCCTCAGGATCGTCTCCGCCCGGGTCGCTCCCAGCCCGCGGACGTTGGTGTAGTAGACGTCGTCCAGTCCGAGGGAGAACCATCGCTGATGCTGGCCGAGGTCCGACAAGTCTCGGAACATGCTGGGCGGAATCGGGTGTTCCCACTCCGGTAGTCCGGCGTAGGCGATCCGGACGGCACCTAGTTCGACGGTCTCGTGCCTGTTACGCAGCCACAGGCGATACAGCGTGGTGTACCCGTAGTCGTTCGAATTGGTTTGAAGGAGGACCAGCTCTGCCGGACCCCGGTGAAGCGGACGCGGCTGCCTGCCCTCGACGGTGAACCACATCCGCCCCCTGCTTCCCTGATTGCTGTCCTGCCGCCTTCACGGACCGTGCTGTCCCCGGGGACACTGCGCCGAGCCGCCGATCGTTAGGTGCCAGCCCAGCATGAGGATCATGATGCCAAACTCCCGCCGTGACCCGGTACCCATCTACGGGTGCCGGGCGCCACTCCCCCGGCCCGAACATAGGCAGCCCGTACCTTCGCCCGCACCCCGAGGCCACATAAGGAGGAAGGCATCGACTTCTCACGCTTACCCGGAGGTGGCTGCCCCTCGCCGGGGGGCGCGTTGCCGGCGTATGGTCGCGCCGCATGGCTCCGGCGTTCACGGCCGCCGGGCAGGAACATAGATGCTCGGGTATCCGGCGGCTGACTCACCGCGGTCGCGGCGGGCCGCCTTTGGGTTTGGTGCAGCCTCTCGGTGAGAGTCCCGGGCACGGTGGCCGGGGCCTTATCGCGTCGCTCTCACTGTAGCCATCAGCAGATTGGCTAGTAGTTGTGGATCACATGCACGTAGACGTCCAGCAGCTTTCCGAGGTGGCAGCTGACGTCGATGGCGAGCTCCTGCCGCCAGCGGGCCTCATCGGGCTCGTGCAGCACCCAATAGGGGCCCGGGTTATCTGCGGTGACGAGCAAAATCCACCCATGTGCTGCGGACGACGGTGCCGTCGATGCCGGCTGCGTTCATCGCATCCCTCACCTCCTTGGGAACCTGGTATCGATCGGTGCCACCGCGAACGAACTCGTCCCAGGTCTCCCGCGCGATCTGCGTGAGGCGATCTGGCGCGGGCGGCTCGGCGTCACGACGCGCCTGCTCCCACAGGTCGATCTGATCCACGGGCCTCGTCGATGTCGACGTCTCGTCCCTATCTGATCCGGCTGGCGAGCGCCGACGCCACACGCAGAGCCACATCCTTGGTCGGGGCTGATCACTCGTCATCGCGCGACCCATGGGGCGGCGCCCCCATCAACGCGGGCGATGGACCGTATGGACGCGTAGCGCGCCTGGCTAAGCGGGCGGGACCCCGTTGAAGAAGAGGTTGGCGACTTTGGCGCCGCGTACGCCTGGTTGTTGCGTAGCTCAGACCAGGTGCTCGATCGTGACACTTTCCCAGCGTTGGGCGAGATACTCCGCGACCAACCGGCGATGGCAATGGTGTGGTTTATCCTCGCTGCAAAGCAAGACCGAATTGTCGAGCATTTTTTGCGGGACGATATCCTCAACTCTCCGCTGCCCCATTAGTTCTAGGAACCGATATTCGTATGTCGCCCAGTCGGCGCCACGCTTCTTGTAGTCATCGAGCAGGGGCTGCGTCGGCGCAAGGTCAGGCCGATGCGTGTACGTCATGCCACAGAGCTCATCGAGGAAATACTTCAGATCGTCTCGCTTGGCGAATCCTGCCAGTTGCGAGACGTTATTAAGTCGGACGTCGACCAGAGTCACGGCTCCAGACGTGCGCAACAGGTCGAAGAACTTCTGGGCAGACTTCTTCGTGAATCCGATGGTATGGATCTTCATGTCCCTACTGCCCTATCAGCAGAAAACTCGTCCTTGACATAAGCGATCCGCTGTTCCTGGCGGCTCAGCGCCTCCTCAAGACGCTCAGCTGGCGTGCGGAATAGTTCTTGCTCCGCCAGGCCGAACTTGACCATGAGGCGTTCCATCGCTGAAGTGTGGCTCTCGACCAGCCCATTGCCATGGATATGACCGATCGTAAGGCCGTGATCAGTGAGCACCCGCGCGACCAGCACGGTGCGATGACAGTCCAACGGCTCACCCTCGGTACACATTATGGCAATTCGCTGGCTTTGCGCACCTTTGGCCAAGCGTTCAATGCCATCGATAAAACCGGGTGTCCGCGCGAGACGGCCATACTGTACCCGCCCGTTGACGTAGCAGGTCATGTCATCTGTGCGCGCGCCCAGTTCTTTACCCAGAAAGACATATTCAAGGCCAGCCTTATGTAGACCGTGCTCCACAGAGCGCTGATTGAACTGAGGCGTGAAACGACTGAAAGGAACCGACCGCACATCGGCGACTGCCGTGATCTCGCATCCGCGAAGCAGTCCAACGAAGGTCGCGAAATTGTGACTGGAATGACCGATCGTCAGCAGCTTATTACCTGTCACCCCCCTGTCAACCCCTCCCGATTTGTCCATACTCAATGACAGCCGCCACTAACTTGAAGATACGGCCCATGAATTCCTCACTGAGGCTTATCGTCAGAAATGAATCACCCAATCGATGGCGCCCTACACCCTGCTTCCGGAATTTCTCTTCGCATACCGGATCAGTAACTCTCAGCACATAGCCTGAACCAGCATACTTGAATTCAGCTCGCACAACGAGCCTCGCATCCTCGGAGCGAGGGGAAGGAGTATCCACCCGTATTGTAGCGCCGTTGACCCGGATGAGCTTGAGGGAGTCGTTCACGGTACTCTGTCGGTCGGCTGGCAGGAAGTCATTACACCCAGCGTTCGTGCTGTAGCCATTCAACCATAAGCGTACAGGGCGCTGTTCCAGGCGGGAGAGCCCGCCCCATCCGATCTGCCCCGTCTTCTCCCAGCGGACGCTGGAGTCAAGAAGCCAATTTTCCCGTTGAAAGCCGACGGGCTGGTAATCGATGAGCCGCATGGAAATGACGTCGAGCACCTGCGGTTCCTCGCCACTCAGATACCGCCGCTCACTCGCGGAAATCGCGTGACCCGCATGAATGGTGACAGGACGAATCCAATCCCGCGAACCGACTTCGATTCCCGCGATGCACCGCTCACCGTGCTTACGAGAATTGGCAAGACACACGAGCTCTTTGATCGCTGTCACGTTCCTCCCTCCGCAATCAATACATCAGGCTGACCAGGCTAGCCCAAGGTTCGACCTTCACATATTATGCAATGCTCAGCCGTTCGTTTCCCACGCTGCCCACTGCGCGGCCCGTCGCCCCCATCGCAATGCCGCGATCGCACCAAGTTGAGAAGGGCGGCTGGATTTGCTCACTTCTCGGGCCCTGCCAGCACGAAGTCGTCCCGCGTCAGCTCCGCGCGGAGCCTGTCTTCGGCGATGTCGGCGTAGTGCGGTGACAGCTCGACGCCGATGAAGCGCCGGCCCTCGCGCAGGGCGGCGACTCCGGTGGTGCCGCTGCCGGTGAACGGGTCGAGCACGGCTTCTCCCTCGGGGCAAATCCGGACGAGCTGGCGCATGACCTCGATGGGCTTCTGCGTGATGTGGACGCGGTCCTTCCGCGGCTGCGAGGCGATGAAGTGCCCGGGCAGGTACAGGTCGCGGTCCTTGTCGAGGCTGCCTTTCACGCCCCAGGTGATGAACTCCGCGCTCTGCTTGAACCCTCCCTTTCGCGGGCGGCTGGCAGGCTTGATCCACGGAAGCGTGCCGCTCCAGGTCCATCCCGCCATCTGGAGAGCGTCGCTGATGGTCGGTGCCTGCCGCCAGTCGGAGAAGACCATGGCGACCGAGTGCTCGGTCGCCACCCGGTATGCCTCCGTGAGCAGGGCGGTGAGCCAGCTCCGGTAGGAGCGCTGGTCGCGGTTCTCTCCCGGGAAGTTCTGCAGGTCGTGCCCGGAGCCGGTCGTGACGTACTTGGCACGCGCGGTGCGGCTGGTGCGGTCCGAGCTGGTGCGTCCGCCCGAGTTGTACGGCGGGTCGGTGATGACCGCGTGGACCGACTCGTCGGGCAGGGAGTTCAGCACGGTGAGGGCGTCGCCTCGATGCAGGGTGTAGCTCATGCGCGGTGCTTCCTTCGCAGGCGCCAGAGGTTGAGCCCGTTCCGGGCAGTGTTGAGCAAACGCCGCCCGCAAGGGGAATGAACCGGACCATAACGATCTTTTCCGGCCGCACCCAGTGCGTTGCCACCTCGTCCGCCGCCTCGGCTCGTTGGTCGTTTGGTGCGGCCGGAATCCACCTCTACCGTCTCGCCGTGTCATCGAGGCAGGGCCTTGGCTCGCTTCGCTGACCTGCACCGAAACGGATGCTGCCGCGCTCCGGCCTCAGCGATGGCGCGCGACACGTCGGTTCCGGATCGTTCCGGCGAGGAGGCCCATGGAGCTTCTGAGATTACGAGCGCGGCTGGCTGCCGCACCCGCTCCGGGAACGGCGTCGGCCGACCGTGCCTGAGACGCCAGGTTCCCGCCGATGCGGTGCCGACGGCTCCGTAAGCCGTCGGCACCGCGCCCTCCCACACACGACGAGGAGTCACTGTCATGCGGCTTGTCCCGACACGGCACTGGGCTGCCCCGGCGTCCGCCCGGCCGACAACGCGGCACGGCGAACGGGCACTCCCGTGAGGAAGACCGTCGGCCTCATCGCCGGCCTGATCAGCGCTGCGCTGCTGCTGGCGTTGCTGCTCCTGATCGCGGTGACCGGGCGGGCGTCAGCCGCCTGCGCCGGCGGGATCGCCGGAGCAGTGGACGCCGAGGCGGTAGCCGCGCAGGTGGCGGCGGTCCTGGAGGGCGCGGACGCGACTTCGGTCGCCGTGCCGGGGCTCGACGACCCGGCCGAGCAGGTGCCTCACGCGCTGACGATCCAGGCCACGGGTGTCGCGATGCGCGTCCCCGCCCGCGGTCAGGTCGTGGCGTTGGCGACCGCTCTCCAGGAGAGCGATCTGCGCAACCTCGATCATGGCGACCGGGATTCCCTGGGCCTGTTCCAGCAACGGCCCTCTCAAGGCTGGGGCACCGCCGACCAGATCATGCGGCCGGAGTACGCCTCGGCGAAGTTCTACGAAGCCCTTCGACAGGTCCCGGGGTGGGAGTCGATGACCGTCGCCCAGGCGGCCCAGGCCGTGCAACGGTCCGGTGTCCCCGATGCCTACGCGCGGTGGGAGCCGCTGGCCAAGGCTCTACAGGCAGCGATCGAGCCCCGGCTGACGGAAACCGAGGGAAGCGAGGACCCTTTCCTCGGCGGGGTGGGCGGCTGTGCGGCGGGGGCGCTCGACGCCGGCTTCGGAACCATTCCGGCCGGGTCACTGCCCGCCGACTACAGCATCCCGGCGGACGCGTCGCCGCAGGCGCGAACCGCGATCCGGTGGGCGCTCGGGCAGCTCGGCACGCCCTACCAGTGGGGCGGGAGCTGCACCGACCCCCGGGGCCCGGACCCGATGGGCCGGTGCGACTGCTCCTCGTTGATACAGCAGGCGTACAAGGCGGCCGGAGTCACCCTTTCACGGACGACGTACACCCAGGTGAAGGAAGGCAAACCGGTATCGGCCACGGCACTCCGGCCCGGCGACCTGCTGTTCACCCGCGGCACCGCCGAAGCACCCGAACACGTGGGGATGTTCATCGGCCAGGACCTCGTCGTCCACGCGCCGGAGACCGGCGACGTCGTCCGCGTGGCCCCTCTCGCCTCCTGGCAACGGCAGATCGTCGCGGCCCGCCGCGTCGCCTGATCAGACGTTCTTCATCCTCCCTTCCCGCATCCGGTGCGCTCGCGCACCCCTCGATCGAACGGAACTCGCCATGCGGCTCATCGACAAAGCGACTCGTCTCGCCTACGACCCCGGCATCTCCCCCAACGAGGGCGGGCTTCCCGGACTCGGGGTGCTCAAGCAGGTGATGGGGTCGGTGAATCTCTTCAGCATCATCGCCGTCGTCGGGGCACTGGCGGTCAGCGCCGGCGTGTGGGCGTGGGGCCACCACAGCGGAGGCCACCATGCCGAGGCCAACGGCAAGAAAGGCGTGCTGATCTGCTCCGGGGCGGCCCTGCTGCTGGGTGCCGCGAACGGCATCGTCGCCTTCTTCTCGGCGCTCGGGGAGCAGGTCCACTGATGTCCTACCGTTCGCCCAGGAGCGGCAGCGCCGCCCGTGTGGGGCGCCGGACGCTGATCGGTGCCGCCGCCCTGACCGTGCTCCTTGTCGTCGCCGGTCTGATCGCCCATCTCACACGAGACAGCAGGACGTCCCGCGACGGAGCCGATCCGCAGGTCCGTCCGGCCTCGTCCTCCTCCCCCGCCGAGTCCGCGCCGTCACCGACGTCCGACAGCGACAACGCCCTGCCGGCGCCGCCCTCCACCCGCGACCCGCTGGTCTTCGGCAAGGCGGCGGCCGTGGCCCTGTGGTCGTACGACACCCGGGCCCACTCACGCTCGGAGCTGGTGACCGCCCTCCACGCGTGGATGACAACCGAGAACGAATACGCCGACGCCGCCTCGGTCGACGCGCTCGTCCCCTCCCCCGTTCTGTGGAGCCGGATGGCGGACAACGGCCAGTTCGCCACCGCGACGGCGGACGAGGCGCACTTCCCCGCCTCGTTCACGCAGGCCCTGCAAGCGGACCCCGAAGCGATCACCGAGGCGTACGTCTACGCCGTCACCGTCTCCGGCAAGCAGTCGATCGGCTGGAACGGCTCGCCCCAGGGCGGCGCCGAGGACCGCTCCGTGACGCTGGCCGTCCAATGCCGGCCGGACAAGTCCTGCGCGCTCAGCGGCGCTCTGCCCAACGTCGCGCCCTGACCACCACGCCACCCGTCCGAAGGAGGTACCGCCGTGGGAGCCTGCGACCTGCCCCTGATGTCCAGCGTGTGCGACGCGGTTGGAGGCGTCGTGGCCGGCACCGGCCAGGCCGTCACCGACGGGATCGGCGCCTGGATCGCCAAGTCCATGGGCGAACTGGCAGCCGGCGCAGCCGACCTGGCCGCCCGCGCGGTCGACGAGACGACCGCCGTCGACCTGAACGCGGGCTGGTTCCGGGACAACTACGAGCTTCTGCTGCCCATCGGCCTCGCCCTGACCGTAGGCACCTTCTGCCTGCAACTGGTCCTCGCCGCCTGGCGCAGGGATGAACGCGCACTGGCCCGGGCGGCGTTCGGCACGATGACGGGCGTCTTGTTCAGC
Source organism: Streptomyces specialis (assembly GCF_001493375.1). GTDB lineage: Bacteria > Actinomycetota > Actinomycetes > Streptomycetales > Streptomycetaceae > Streptomyces > Streptomyces specialis. Next base: position 165,814 of record NZ_LN929763.1, on the reverse strand, counting down.
TTCTGCGCCGTCTCCTTCACCACCGTGGCGCTGACCATGGTCGATGCCCTGTCCAACGGCCTGTTCGAGGCCGCCGACACCAGCGTGGCCAGCGCCATCGAGCGTCTCATCCTGGTGTCGCGACTGGGCGCCATGTTCCCTCTCGGCTGGGCCGTGCCCACCGTCGTCGCGATCGGGTGTGCCATCGGCGCCCTGATGTACTGGGGCGTCATGGTGGCCCGCAAGGTCGGCATCCTCATCATGGTCGCCCTGGCCGTCTTCGCCGGCGCCGGTGGCGGCTGGGAAGCGGCGAAACGGTGGCGCCGAGGCTGGATCGAAGTCACCGCCACCCTGGTGTTCTCCAAGCTCCTGATGACCGTGGTGTTCCTCATCGGTGTCAGCGCCATCGGCGAGTCCGACTCGTCCGACGCGCTCAGCGCGCTCTCGGATGCCATGGCCGGCATCGTGATCATGATTCTGGTTCTGCTCTGCCCCTACGCCACGTACACGTTCGTCCGCTGGGCGTCGGACGGCGGAGGCCACGACGAGATGCACCGCAGCGGTACGGCCGGGATCGCCGCCGTCACCGGAGCCGCGAAGACCGCCGGCACTCTGGCCGTGCAGGCGCACGTGGGTACCCCTGCCCCGCAAGGCCCCGGTCAGCTCCCCGGCATGGGCACGGACGGCGTCGCCACCGGCATCGACCCCACCGGCCGCGTCAGCGAGGAAGGGATTGACGCCGGTCCGTCGCGGCCACAGACGACCTTCCGCTTCGGCGAAGACCCCGACGCCCCGGGCGACAAGGGCAACCCTCTTGTCCAGCGCCCCGGTATCCCACCCCTGATCACCCGCCCGGCCGAAGAGAAGCCGGGCAGCCCGGAACCGGGCGCTCCCGGCACGCGCAGCCCCAGCGTCGCCGAGCCTCCGGACGGCGCCATCGCCAGCGCCGGCACGGCCGCGCCCTTCGACTCCTCGTCGGCCGCGCCGCCCGCGCCCGATTCCGGGCCGTCGATGACGGACCCGGCGTCCACGACCGACTGAGCAACTCCCGACGGCCGCCAGGTGGCGACCGCCGTCCCCGATGCGGCCAGCCACTTCTCGGGGAGCGCACCGCGCTCTCAACTCCCCTCCGCCCGCACCCACGCCCCCGGATGCCACGATGTCCAACATTCCCCCGGCCGAGACCACGGCCACCGTGAAGTTCCCGCACCGCTCGCGGCGGGGCGTCCTGCTCGGGCTGACCGCCGCGCAGTTGACGGTCGCCGCTCTCACCGGCCTGTCGCTGCTCACCGCGATCATGACGCGCGGTGTGCTCGGCGCCTTCGAGCTCCTGCCGTTGTGGGCCGCCCTCGCGCTCGCCGTCTTCGTCCGGCGGCAGGGGCGTTCCCTGGCCGACTGGGCTCCCGTCGCCGGCCGGTACGCGCTGCGCCGTCTGCGCGGTCAGCTCCTCTGGCTCGCGTGCCCGTCGTGGCGGCCGGTCCGCGAGGGCCTGCTGCACCTGCCCGGCACGGCGGCGAGCCTGCGCGCGGTGACCGCTCCGGACGGCAGGTACGGTGCCGTCCACGACCCGCACGCCGGCACACTCACCGCGGTGGTCAGGGTGAGCAGCCGCGCCTACGCCCTGCTCGACCCGGACACTCAGGCCGCCCACGTCTCCGGCTGGGGACGCACCCTCGCGGCCCTGGCCCGTACCGGACAGGTCGCCCGCGTCCAGGTCATCGAGCGCACGGTCCCGGACTCCGGCGACGCGCTCCGCCGGTACTGGGAGGAGCACGGGGCACCGGAGGCGCCACTGGCGGGCCGGATCTACAAGGAACTGATCCGGAGCGCGGGCCCCGCTGCCGCTCCGCACGAGGCGTACGTCGCCATCTCGCTGGATCTCAGGGCCGTCAGGCGACTGACCAACCAGGCCGGCGGCGGCCTGACCGGGGCGTTCAGTGTCCTCGGCCAGGTGTCCGCCTCCTTCGAACAGACCGCCCGCGCCTCCGGACTCAACCTGAGCGGCTGGCTGTCGGCGACCGAGATCGCCGCCGTCGTACGGACCGCGTACGACCCGGCGGCCTCCACGGCGCTCGCGCTGTGGTCGTCCTCGGGCCGCCCCGAAGCCGATCCCACAGCCGCCGGTCCCGTCGTGGTGATCGAGAAGCCCGACCACCTCGCGACCGACTCCGCCGTCCACGCGACGTACTGGGTCGAGAACTGGCCCAGGACCGACACCAATCCGGGGTTCCTGCACCGGATCCTCTTCACCTCCGGGGTACGCCGCACGCTTTCGCTGTCCTACGAGCCGAAGAACCTGGAGGCGGCGATGCGGGACATCCAGCGCAGGAAGGCTTCGGTGGTCGCCGACGCCAGCGAACGTGGCCGCCGGGGCCAGGTCGACAGCGAGGCCGACTCGATCGAGTACCAGGACATCAGGCGCCGCGAGCGCCAGTTGATCGCGGGGCACGCCGACGTCGCCCTGACCGGCCTGCTGACCGTGAGCGCCGATTCCGAGGAGGAACTGCGCTCCGCATGCGCGACGGTCGAAGCCGCGGCCGTCGCCGCCCAGCTCGACCTCCGGCTGCTCACCTGGCAGCAGGCCGAGGCGTTCACCGCCGCCGCCCTGCCCCTCGCCCGTCCGGCCTGAAGGAACACGCAGATGCCCAGCACCCCCAGCCCGACCGAGCTGGGCCTCATGCCCTTCGCGACCGCGGCCCTCGACTTCCACCGGGTAGTCACCATCCCGGGCGGCGCGCTGGTCGTCCCACGAGCCGAACTCGACGCCGTGCACGCCCATCTGGTGTCCCTGCTCCGCCTGCTCGACGCACATGCCACCCGCGCCGCACGCCTCGCACCGGTCGAGGGCGACCATCTGCGTGCCGCCCGTGCCCGCGTCTGGCAGGCGGCCGACCACACGCACGCCGCGTATCACGTGGCTCCCCGGCCCGCGTCCAGCAAGGCATCGGCACGGTCCGGACTCCCCGAAGGCCCGCCGGAGCTGACGATCTGCCAGCGGCATCAGCGAGCCGCGCACCTGATGCGACGCCGTACGACACCTGCCGACCTGCGGGCGTCGTTCACCGGACTCGTCCGCCACTGACCGGAGGCACTGCCATGTCCACCCCCCGTGCCAGCGCCACACCGCTGTTCGTTCCGCGGACGGCATCGCGCGCCGAGCAACGCGCCGCACGCGCCGAGGCCCGTCGCCGGGCCCGTCTTGCCCGGACCACACCGCGAAGCGCGGACCGGGAAGGAACCGACCCGGCGCTGCGGGCGACTTATCCACCGTCCGGACGCCCCGGCCCCGCATCGGCGCGTGGCGGGAAACTCCGACTCCCCGCCCACCGGATGACCACGGCCACGGTCAGCGGTGCTTATCCGTTCCTCGCGGAAGGGGGCCTGGGCGCCGAGGGGATCTTCATCGGCCGGGACGTGCACGCCGAGGCGGCGTTCTGCTACGACCCCTTCTCCCTCTACAACAGCGGACGCGTCGACGGCTTCACCAATCCCAACGCCGTGCTGGCCGGAATCATCGGCATGGGCAAGTCGGCACTGGCCAAATCCCTCGCCACCAGGGCCATCGCTCACGGCTACCGGGTGTACGTGCCCTGCGACCCCAAGGGGGAATGGACCGTCGTCGCGCAGGCCCTGGGCGGCCACAGCATCGCCCTCGGACCGGGGCTCCCGGGACGGATGAACCCGCTGGACGCCCCGGCCCGACCCACCTCCGTACCCGAACGGGCCTGGCTGACCGAGATCCGGAAACGACGCCTCCTGCTGTTGGCGGGCCTCACCCGCACCGTGCTCAAGCGCGATTTGCTGCCTGTGGAGCACACCGCTCTGGACCTCGCCCTCGATCTCGTGGTCGCCGACGCGGAAGCCCACGGCGCGGTGCCGCTCCTCGGCGAGGTGGCGGACGTCCTCGGCTCGTCCCGTCGCCTCGACCAGGCCCTCGGCGACCACGCCGGCCGCATGGGATCAGCGGCGGAGGACCTGGCTCACGCCCTGCGGCGACTCGTCCACGGTGACCTGTCGGGAATGTTCGACGCACCGAGCACCGTGGCGTTCGACCCGACCGCGCCGATGCTGTCGATCGACCTCTCCCGGCTCGGCGGCACCGGTGACGACACGGCCCTCGTGCTGGCCATGACGTGCGCGAGCGCCTGGATGGAATCCGCCCTCGCCGACCCCGCGAGCGGCAAGCGGTGGGTCATCTACGACGAGGCGTGGCGCGTCATGCGCCATATCGCGCTCCTCGAACGCATGCAGAGCCAGTGGAAACTGTCACGCGGTCTGGGCATCGCCAATCTCATGGTGTTCCACCGGCTGTCCGACCTGCTGTCGGCGGGCGACGCCGGCTCCCGGGGACGCGTGCTCGCCGAAGGTCTCCTCGCCGATTGCAGCACCCGGATCATCTACCGGCAGGAGCCCGACCAACTCGGCGCCGCCGCCTCGCTTCTCGGCCTGAGCGGGGTCGAGACCCGGGCCGTCTCCGCTCTCACCAAGGGGCGCGGCCTGTGGAAGGTGGCGGGCCGGAGCTTCGTCACTCAGCACCTCCTCCACCCGGAGGAGAAGGCACTGTTCGACACCGACGCCCGGATGTCCCCCTGACCGGTACCCCGTAGCTCCCGCCGACAGGCATTCCGCACACCCGATCGCCCAGCGAACCGACCACTGCTCCGAGGGAGTTGAGCCCGTGGATTCGAGAAGAGCGCAGCGCGCCCCGCCCCAGCCGACCCGCCACCACTCTCTGGATCCGCCATGCCCTCACCGCACACCGGCACCCCCTCACCCACCCCCGCCATCGACGCGCTGCTCGGCCTGCTCATCGGCACCGTCACCGCCGCCCTCGCCTTCGGCTCGCTCGCCTGGCTGTCCGGCAACGTCACCAACGCCATGGCCGGAGCAGGCGGTTGGACGCCGTTCGCGCCCAGCGACGCGCTCGTCCGTCCGGACGCGCTATGGCCGGCGCTGAGCCCCGCCGCTCTGCTGATCGGCGTGCGCCTGACCCCCGGCCTCCTTGCCCTCGCCGTCACGGCCGCGGGAGTGGCCCGGTGGCTGCGCGTGCGCGGCGGCTCCCGGAACGGCCTCGCCCGCCGGGCCGACCTCGCGCCGCTCCTGGCGCCCGAGATCACCGCCACCGCGAAGAGTCTGCGGCCGGGCCTTTCACACCTCGACGCCGGAACGATCTCCCCCGCCGACCGCGGCATCCTGCTCGGGACTCTGTCCCCCGGCCGCGCGGAAGTCCGCGCCTCGTGGGAGGACGTGATCCTCGCGATCATGGCACCCCGGAGCGGCAAAACCTCCGCCCTGGCGATTCCCGCCATCCTCGCCGCACCCGGCGCCGTGGTGCTCACGTCCAACAAGGCGGCCAACGACGCCTTCACGGCCACGCTCGACGCCCGCGCGCGGGTCGGCACCGTCTGGACGCTCGATCCCCAGCAGATCGCCCACCATCCCCGCGAGATGTGGTGGGACATCCTCGCGGACGCCCGGGACCTGGCCGGCGCCAAGCGGCTGGCCGGGCACTTCGTCGCCGCCTCGGTGGACGAGTCCCACGGCAGCGACTTCTGGTCGACGGCCGCCGCCAACACTCTCGCCGCGCTCTTCCTGGCGGCGGCCTCCTCCCGCCGTCCCATCACGGATGCGCTCGCGTGGCTGGCCACCCCGGCCGACCGCACGCCGATCGACCTCCTCACCGACGCCGGACACCACGCGGTCGCCGCCCAGCTCCGGGGCACAGTCAGCGGCGCCACCGAGACCCGGGACGGCATCTACGAGACCGCCCGGCAGTACGCGAGTTGCCTGCTGGACCTGGAGGTTGCCGCCTGGGTGACGCCCTCCGCGTCCTTGCCCGAGTTCCGCCCGGCCGACTTCGCCGCCTCCCGCGACACCTTGTATCTGCTCAGCAAAGACGGCGGTGGCTCGGCGGCGGCCATCATCGCGGCTGCCGCCGACGCGGTGATGCGCGCGGCCGTCATCGTCGCCGAACGCTCCGGCGGGCGGCTCGACCCACCGTGCCTGTGCGTCCTCGACGAGGCGGCGAACGTGTGCCGGATCTCCGATCTGCCGGACCTGTACTCGCACTTGGGCAGCCGAGGCGTCATTCCCATGACGATTCTGCAGTCCTACCGGCAGGGCCAGAAGTGTTGGGGCGAAGCGGGGATGGACGCGCTGTGGAGCGCGGCGACCATCAAGGTCATCGGCTCGGGCATCGACGACAGCGACTTCGCCGACCGCCTCTCCCGGCTGATCGGCGACCATGAGGTCCGGACGACGTCGGTGTCCACCGGCGAGAGCGGCAAGTCCACCTCCGTGTCGACGCGGAGCGAGCGCGTCCTGCCCCCGGACGCCATCCGGGCCCTGCCGAAGGGGAAGGCGCTCCTGCTGGCGACCGGTATCCGAGTCGCGATGCTCGACCTGAAGCCCTGGTTCAAGGGCCGCTCCGCCAAGGTGATCGGCCCGGCCTCGGCTCACGCGACCCGGGCGATCACCGAACGCGCCCGGGCCAAGGGGACCGACCGTGACCTCACCGGATTCTCGGCGTGAGCGCCCCGGCCCTGCGCGTCCTCTCCCTCGGTGCCGGTGTGCAGTCGACGACCTTGCTGCTCATGGCGGCCGAAGGGCGACTGCCACGACTCGACGCGGCGATCTTCGCCGACACCGGCTGGGAACCCCGCGCTGTCTACGACCACCTCGACCGGATCGAGCGGGAGATCGCGAAGCCCGCCGGCATCCCGATCCTGCGGGTCTCCGCGGGCAACATCCGTTCCGACGCCCTCGATCCGGCCAAGCGGTTCGCGTCGATGCCGCTGTTCATCCGCAACCCCTCCGGCAGCGAGGGCATGGCACGGCGGCAGTGCACCAGCGAGTACAAGATTCGGCCGATCAAGAAGAAAGTCCGGGAGCTGCTCGGCCACCCACACCCGCGACGGGTGCCCGGCGGGGTCTTCGTCGAGCAGTGCATCGGCATCAGCGTGGACGAGTTCCACCGGGCGAAGGACGCGGACGTCGCCTACATGAAGAACCGCTTCCCGCTGATCGAGGACGGCCTCTCCCGGGCGGACTGCCTGCGGCTGCTGCGCTCACGCGGTTTCGGGGCGACGCCCAGGAGCGCCTGCCTGGGCTGCCCCTACCACAGCAACGCCCAGTGGCGGGCCCGGCGCGACGGCGCTCCGGGGGAGGGGCGGGACGTCGTCGCGTGCGACGCCGCGATCCGTTCGGGCAACGCCCGGGCCACCGCGGACGGCGCTCCGCTGCTCGGCCAGGCGTACCTGCACCGAAGTCGGCGTCCGTTGGACGAGGCGCCGATCGACCGCGTCACCGCTCGGGAGTGGGCCGACCGCCAAGGGGAGCTGGCGGAGTGCCTCACCGAGGACGAGTCGGAGCCCCAAGGGGCGGGCGGCTGCTCGCCCTGGTCCTGCCGCTCGGACACCGTCAGGCAAGACGATGTCGACCTCGCCGTCTGATCCCCACGCGGCGGACGGCACCCCGGCCGCCGAGGCACAACGGCCGCTCATCGGGTCGCTGTGCTCCGGTTACGGCGGTCTGGACCTCGGAGTCCGGGCCGTCCTCGGCGGCTCACTGGCCTGGCACGCGGAGACCGACCCCGACGCGAGCAGGATTCTGGCGAGGCACTGGCCAGAGGTACCGAACCTCGGAGACATCACCACCGTCGACTGGGGCTCCGTCTCCCCCGTTTGCGTAATGACCGCCGGCTTCCCGTGCCAGGACGTATCCGTTGCCGGACGCCGCGCCGGACTCCACCCGCACACCCGCTCCGGACTGTGGTTTCACATCGCCCGCGCGGTAGAAACTCTCCGCCCATGCCTCCTGGTGATCGAGAATGTCCGAGGACTGCTCACCTCTCCCGCCGGTTCCCCTGGCGAACTGGAACGCTGCCCGTGGTGTCTGGGAGACACCACAATTCGGCCTCCTCTGCGGGCACTTGGCGCCGTACTCGGATCCCTGGCCGACCTCCGGTACGACGCGCGATGGCTCCTGCTACGTGCCAGCGACGTCGGCGCCCCACACCGGAGGGAACGCATCTTCGTCACCGCCTGGCCCGCCGAACGTGCTGTTGAAGACCCCGACGAGCAGCCTCGGGACAAACGGCTGCTCGCAGGATCCGGCGAAGCGAAAGCAGGGTGGCCACGGCCCGACGCTGGCGGACGAGATCGAATGGCTGTTGCCGACCCCGACCGCGTCCGAGGGGCTCAGGGGCAGTCCGGGCCGACGGTACGGCCGGGGCGGCCCGACCTTGTCCTCAGCCGCGGCCGCGCTCCCGCGCGATGCGCGTCCGGTCACGCGCCGGACCTCGCCGCCCACGCCAACTCTGCCCCTGTGGAACGAGCCCACCCCGGACGGGGAGCCCCCATCAACCGGTGGGGACCCTACGCCGCAGCCATCGCCCGATGGGAGACGCTCACGCGCCCCGCGCCGATGCCCACCGACTCGGCCGGACGGCTGCGCCCGGAATTCGTCGAGTGGATGCAGGGCCTGGACGCCGGCTGGGTGACGACAACCCCGGGGATCACCCGCGCCGCCATGCTGACCGCCCTTGGCAACGGCGTCGTCCTCCAACAAGCCGCCGAAGCAGTGCGGTTGCTGGCACCACCCCTCCCGCGCCACGGCTGCTGCCTCGCCGCGTAGCGCCCCTCTACCCGCATTCTCCGGCCGCTGCAAATCACTGAACGTCCGGACCATCGACTGCGCCAACGCCTCGTACGGATGGACGTCCCCCAGCCATGCCCGACACGCCCCAGAACACTCCCGCCCCCTTCCGCGTCTCCGACGACGACCTCGAGGACCTCGCCAGCACGCTGGCGAAGACCGTCGCCCAGGTGCGGCAGCACGGCCTTCTCCTCGACCGCATCAGCGACGCCGAGCCCCGTGCGGGCGACTCCGCCCGGAAGCGGGACGAGGGTCCCGCCTCGGCCTTCATCCTCGCCCTCGACGGTGACGCCTACGCCGCCGAACTCGCGGCGCTCACCGACTGGGTCAACTACCTCTTTCTCCCCGTCTACGGACGGGAGATCAGCACCACTCGTCCCTGGTGCCACCGGTGGCACGAACACCCGGAGGCCGTGGCCCGCCTGCACGCGCTCTGGCTCGCGTGGCAGCAGCTCACGGACATCGACGCCGGCCCCACCGGCCCGTCGGTGTGGCATCGCGACCACCTCGACCAGGCCCTCGTCCATCTCCGCGCCCCCGACGGCCCCTTCGCCGCCTGCACCACCAGCCCCGGCCGTCCCCACCACCGACTCCACCGCCCCCCCCCCCTTCCGCCGCCCGCGCCGGAGGTGAACCCATGACCACCGTCACGTATACCCGCCGCCTGATCGAGCACCGTTACGGCCGCCCGCTGGAGGAATTGCACGACGAAGCCGAAAGTCCCACGACACACGACCCCGTACTCCCCATCATCCTGCGCCGCTACGCGACCCTCGCCCAGACCGGGGAACAGGCCCGCGACGCCCGCCGCGGCCTGGACCTGGCCTGGCAACGGTGGCGTTCGGGCGGACACGACCTCGACCTCGCCGAACCGCCCCTGCTGTTCACCACGGAAGTCGTGAATCTGGAGCGACAGGAGCGGTTGGAGGCCGAACTCCTCTGGGACCTTCTGGACCTCCGCCTCCTCATGGACCAGCGAACCTTCCGGCCGGAAGACGCCGCACCGGCCGACCACCCCGCCGACTTCGAGAGCGTGATGCGTCTCGCCCGGCGCGTCGCCGACGAGTTGCCACGGCTCAATCGCGAGACCCTCCGACAAGCGTTGCGGACCCACGGAATGTCCATCAGCAACGAGCGCCTCGGCGCCGTACTCCAGCGCCTTCGCGCCGAACGCGACCACCGGTAACCGGTTCCCCACCTCGCACCGCATCCTCTGGAGCCCCCGCGATGTCCAATGCCGCCTCCGCCGGAAACACCCTTATCACCGCCGTCGACACCGAGCACGTCGAGAAGACGCTTTCCCTGATCGCCCCGAAGTGGACCACATGGTGCGCGCAAACCCTGGCCCAGCACGACCGTCCCATGCGCCTGCGCGACATCGCCGAACAACTGCCGTTCGTCGCCACCCAGCTCCTGCACAAGCGTCTGTCGCACATGCACGCCGACGGCCTGGTGACGCGTCCGGACGACCGACGTGGCGCCCCCTACCGGCTGAGCACCCATGGCTCGGCTCTCGAACCCGTGCACCGCGCCTTGTCGGAATGGTCGCGCGCACAGGTGCGCCCCGACCCGGTGGCCGACGCCGAGCGCATCGAAGACGCACTCGGCCGACTGCATCTGCGTCACTCCACGGCCGTGATCCAGTTCCTCGACGCCGAAGGCCCCTCCCGTTTCGTCGACATCGCCGAGGGGGCCGGGCTGGACAACGGCATGGCGAGGCAGCGCCTCATCCGCCTCCAACTCGACGGCCTCGTCACCCGCGACGGCCCGCACCACGGTGCCCCCTACCTGCTGACGGATGCGGCCCGCGGGCTGGGTCCCGTCTACGGCGCCGTCTCGCACTGGGGTGACATTCTCGCCGGGCGCCCGCCCAGCGCCTCCCCCACGGCGACGGTCACCCAGGATCACGCGGCATCGCGACCGACGCCACCCGATCCCCGTTCGACGGCCGCGCTGCGCCGTACGACGGTCGCGACCGACGGGCTGTTCAGCCATGCGCCCCAGCCTCAGCGGCCGGTGCCGGCGGCGGTCACCGCCCAGTCCTTCCCCCCCCGCCACCGATGACGTCCTCGCCGGACCGGCTCGCTCCCCACACGCGGATGCTGGTCCACCCGCTCTATCTCGCCGGCCCCGGGGACACCACCGCCATCGAGACTTCTCTGCGCGGCACGGGACGTTGGGGCAGGGTGGTCACCCGGGCGGGCCCGCTGCTCGCCGGCCCCTGCCACGACGTACTGGTCGCCCAGTTCACCGATCAGGACGGCGGATGGAGGATCACTCAGTACCGCGAGCCCCTGGGCATGCCCCTCTGGACCGCGACCTTCTCCGGGAGCACTCCCGCCGAGATCACCACCGCCTTCACCGCGGCGCTCGACCAGTGGCTGAACACCGCAGACCACGACCATCGCCCCATCAGCCCGATCGGCATCCTGGCGGAGCGCGGCTGGGAATCGAGTGAGGCCGCCGGGCATCTCTACCGGCACTCCCCCGACAGCCACGCATACCTGCGCCTGAGCACACGCGATTTCGACGAGTACGCGGAGCTGGAGGGCCGGTGTCCGGCCCAGTGGACGATGTACGCCGGAGTCGAGCAGGTCAACGGCGAACGCTGGCAGGCCCACTTCACCGCCGCCACACCACTGCACCTGATCCGCGAGGCCACGCTCGCCCTCAGCAGCCCGACTCCGGTGGAACGCCCCCTGCACGCCATCCCGGAGCGCAACCTTCCCTACGTCACGGCCAAGCCCGCCGACACGACCCCCGCCCCGCGTTCGGCAGCCGCCCTCGCACGTACCCCTCACCGTCAGCAACTCGGCACGCGACCACCCACGCCGCCGGGCCCCACCACCCCGCCGTCGGCCTCCCCACCGCGCGGTCGTTGACCTGCACCGGAGCATCTGTGCCACACATCCCGGACGCCGAGCGTTGGCGCGAGTACCACGTCACCCCTCGCTACCTGGCCGGACCGACCTACACCGGTGATCCCGCCATCCGGCCCCTGCGGGACGCGGGCTGGGAGCTGACCCGTGATGAGCTCGCCAACGTCTACATCACCGCTCCCGACCAGACGGTACGGGTGGGCTACCTGCCGGAAGGCGAGGAAGTGCTCTGGAAGTTCACCGCGTATGCCGATCCGTTCATCGCGCCGCACTGGCTCGTCACGTTCGACCTCGACACTCCGACCGAGATCGTCGCGGGCTTCACGGAACGGCTCGCAGCCGCGCACCGCGACGGCCCCCGTTCCTACCTCGCCGGCTCCAACACACTGTCCGCACGCCTCGACGCCGCCACCCCACTCGCGGCAGCGGACTGGAGCCATCGTTACGCCGACACCGGCGTCTCCTTCCGCTCACCGGACGGCCTGGCCGAAGTCCACCTACGCCAGCAGCATCTCCTCCACCAGGACGAGATCACCGGCCGCGAGGCCCGCTGGCTGGTGACGGCCGGCCCACCCGGCAAACAGTGGCAGGCAACCGCGTCGTCCCTCACCCCGAACCACCTGGTCGCGGCGATGCACGCCGCCCTCGTCAACCCCCCACCCCCCCCCCGCCCCCGCCCCCCCCCCCCCCCCGCCGCCCCCCCCCCCGCCCCCCCCCCCCCCCCCCCCCCCCGCCGCGCCGAACCTCGCCCTAATGTGCTAGCGCTCCCCGACACCTCCACTATCCTCTTCGTCGGCAGCGTCAGAGGTGTATAAGGGACAGCTCCCGACCCAGCGCTCATCCCCACCCCCGAAGTCCCCGGGCCCGAGGCGCGGTCATTGACCGCCCGCTGCTGTTCTCGGCACAGCGACTACTCGCTACAGGCACCATCGCCTTCCGTACGTGATCGCTTCGAGGTTGTTCCGGTGAGTAGAACGGCTATTCACTCACGCAGTCGGGGCAATGCTGGTGTGCTGTGTGAACTCGCTGATGCGATCAGTAAGTATTTTCGTCTGCGCTGGACCAAGCCCCTCGACGAGGCGCTGGGGGACTCGGGTACGTCATCGCGACCGTCCGTGGAATGTCCCGCCGGGCGTTCGGGGTGCAGAGCCTCCAAACAAGAGGAGAACGAGTTTGACAGCGGACACCGTGACCGGCGCACCGGTCGGCGTGCCTACGGGCGAGAGAGGCCGACGCCTATGTCGCCCACCGCCGACGGCCGACCGTACCCCGGCGTCCTGATGTACACCGACGCCCTGAGTTGGCGCCCCTGGACGCGGACCATGGCCGACCGGCTGGCGTCGCACGGCTACACGGTCCTGGTGCCCACTGTCTACCACCGCGCCGGACGCGCACCGGTGTTCTCGCCGCCGCCGTTCGTCGACTCCGTCCGGGGCGCGGAACTCTTCACCCAGGTACGGCCCCCGTTCCGGTCCCTGGCCCCGGACGTCGTGGGCGAGGACTCCGAGCACTATCTGCGCTGCTCGCCTCGTCGCCCCTGGCCACGGAGGGCCCCAGCAGATCGACCGCCTGAACATGCCACTGACTGCGGGAGTCCCCCGCGACGCCGCGATCTACGAGGGCGCGTCCCACGGTTTCACCGGCAAGGACACTTAGGAGTACCACGAGCCCGCGGACACCCCGCACGTATGGGAATTCGTGGCCCTCTTCCGCGCCCACCTCCCGGCACCAGGACACCCGGACCGCGCACCGGGGCCGGGGCCGGGGCCCGACCCAGCGTGAGCCGCCTCGCCTTGAGCCCGGCAGTGTCGGGCTCGGGAAGCGGTGGTCACAGGCCGAACGCAGGCTCCGGTCAGCGTGCCGTGTCGGGCGGACGGCGGGCGAAGACGGCTATGTCGCGGTTCATTGCCAGGATGAGGTCGCCGTCCGGGGTTACGGCCATGGCCTGGGCCGCGGCCGTGATGATGATTCCTTCGGCCTCACCCGTCCGCAGATTCCACATCCGCACCGTGTCGTCTGCGCTGATGCTGACGGCAACGGGCTGCCCGTCGAGCGCCGTGCACGCCACCGCACGCACCGGGCGGCTGTGGCCGGTCATCGGCTGCCCGACCGGCTCACCCGCCGCCAGATCCCACACCCGCACCACCCCGTCATAGTCGCCGCCGGTGACAGCGACCGGACGGCCGTCGAGCACCGCACACGCCACCGCACCCACTCGGCGGCTGTGGCCGGTCATCGGCTGCCCGACCGGCTCACCCGCCGCCAGATCCCACACCCGCACCACCCCGTCGTGTCCGCCGGTGACAGCGACCGGACGGCCGTCGAGCACCGCACACGCCACCGCACGCACCGGGATGGTGTGGCCGGTCATCGGCTGCCCGACCGGCTCACCCGCCGCCAGATCCCACACCCGCACCGCCCCGTCATAGTCGCCGCCGGTGACAGCGACCGGACGGCCGTCGAGCACCGCACACGCCACCGCGAAAACCGGACCGCTGTGGCCGGTCATCGGCTGCCCGACCGGCTCACCCGCCGCCAGATCCCACACCCGCACCACCCCGTCATAGTCGCCGCCGGTCACAGCCACCGCGCGGCCGTCGAGCACCGCACACGCCACCGCACCCACCGGACCGCTGTGGCCGGTCATCGGCTGCCCGACCGGCTCACCCGCCGCCAGATCCCACACCCGCACCACCCCGTCATAGTCGCCGGTCACAGCCACCGCGCGGCCGTCGAGCACCGCACACGCCACCGCACCCACCGGACCGCCGTGGCCGGTCATCGGCTGCCCGACCGGCTCACCCGCCGCCAGATCCCACACCCGCACCGCCCCGTCATAGTCGCCGCCGGTGACAGCGACCGGACGGCCGTCGAGCACCGCACACGCCACCGCACCCACTCGGCGGCTTATGCTCTGAGTCTCAGTTTACAATACACGTTGTACGAACTATACTGTGACAGCCATGTGTTATGGTATGCTGCGACTCGGCGGCGTCAAATGTGTGGAAGAGTTAGTGTGTAGGGGTGGGCGCGGGACCAGTCGCGGGTGGCGTCGGGGTGGTAGGGGACACGGTCGATGAGGGTGTCGGTGAAGGCCTGGTGGATGGCCTGGGGGCTGGTGTGGTGGCGGAGGTGTTCGGCAAGGGCTTGGTGGTAGAGGCGGTAGGCGGGGCGGCCGTGTTCGGTGGCTTCGACGACGTAGGAGCCGGCGGCAGCCCGCAGCCACATCAGGTCGTCGTCGGTGTAGGTGCGGCCGGGGATGGCTGAGGCCAGGGGGGCCCAGATGTCTTCCCAAGGCAGGCCCTGGCCTTCGGCGAAGGCCAGGGGCCGCAGCAGGTCAACGGCCCTTTGCGTGTGGTGGCCCAGGCGGGCGAGGTCGTTGCGCATCGCGTCGCCGGGCAGGCGTGGCAGGCTCGCGCGCCAGGCGGGGTCGTGGGGGTCAGGGACGGTGTGGTCGGCGGCGGCGAGGGTGCCGGCGGTGATGCGGGCGACCAGGAAGGAGGTGCCGGCGGTCTCGGCGATGGCGGGGGCGACCGGGCGCAGCGCCTGGGGATCGCGGCGGTAGGGGAGGTGCGGTGGGCTTCAAGGAGGTTGCGGGCGGCGTATGTCGTCAGCGCGGCGGGGTCAGCGTAGAGGAAATGGTCCAGGTCGATGACCGGGCCGCCGAAGTGGCGCTGCCCGGCAGGGATACCCAGGCGGTCCAGGAGGTAGGGGCGGGTGCCCAGCAGCAGCCGGATCCGGCCGCCGGCGTGGTCGATCAGCGGGCGCAGGACGCGGGAGCACAGGGTGTCGGGGGTGGCGGCCTCGTCCAGCGCGTCGATCAGCGCGGTGAACGGCCGTTCTCGCTCCGGGAGGGCGTCGAGGAGTTCCCCGACCGTGACCGCGCGCACGCCGGCGGCGGCGGACAGGGCGCGCAGGACGTCGTCGTCGGTGAGGTTCTGGGCGTAGACGGCGACGTCGACGGTGTCCTGTCGCGGGAGGAGGTCCGGGGTGAGGGCGAGGGTGTCCAGGGGGACGGTGGGGGGGGTGTGTGTTATTGACATCCGGCGCTGCCGGCGGAGAGGGGAGGGGGGGCTGTGTTTCGATTCTTCTGTTTATCCTATCGTCCTCCACCTCCACTCGCTCGACCCTCCTCTTCGTCGGCAGCGTCAGATTTGTATAAGAGCCAGGACGGTGCGGCGGCGTTCGGGGTGGGTCAGGGCGGCGATCAGGCCCAGCACGGCGGTCTTGCCCGACCCTGGCCCTGCGGTGACCACCCGGCACGGCGAAGAACCATTGGTGGCGGGCGTGTTGAGCCAGCGTGCCAGATCCGCCAGGGCCTGGCGGCGGCCGGTGAACCACCAGCCCTGCGTCGCGTCGCCGTGGTAGCCCATGGCCCGGACCAGCAGGCGGGTGGTCAGCTCGGTCTCCCGTCGCTGGGCCTGCTCGTCGAACTCCGCCGCCTGCTGGATGGCCAGATCGACCCCGGTCAGCCTGGGGCTGTGGCGGGGATTGCGGAAGAATGGTGGCGGCTCGCCCGTCAGCCCGATCTGGGTCAGTGTGATCTGCTGGTACGCAGGCCGGTCGGCGGCTGGCGCGTTCATGTGCTGGGCCACCGCCGACACCGACAGCGTGTCCGGTCCGTGCCCGGCGGTGGCCAGGCTGTCCACCGCCTCGGTGAGCAGCCGCGGGAACAATCCGGTGTCGGCCTGCTGGTGCGGCTGGGCCGAGGAGACGACCACAAGCCCGGAGCCGTCCCCGGTCTTCCACTGGGCACTGATCCGCTCCAGCGCCGCCGCGGCCAGCTCGTTGCCGCCCTGTCCCGAGTAGCAGGTGTCCAGCATCAGCAGCAGCCGCCGCACCCCGGTGTCCCGCAGGATCACCCCGGCCAGGTCCGCCGTCCGCAGCGAGGTGTAGGACAAGTCGGCCGGGTCGGTGTCCGACAGGAGCAGGACGTGGTCGCGGCCTTCGTCCAGCACCTCACCGTGTCCGGAGAGGTAGACCGCCAGCAGGTCGTCCTCGCGCCGATCGCCGGACCGGCAGAACGCCCGTAACTGGTCGGTGAGCTGGGCCCGAGTCGGGTCCATCCCCAGCGCGGTCTGGTGCCGGTAGCCCAGCTTCCGGGTGAACACCTCGATCACCCGCTCGCGCGCCTCCACCAGATCCGGCCGGTCCCACCCCGGGTGCTTCGGGTACCGGGCGACTGCCGCCGCGATCAGGAACCGCCGCGGCCCCGCGCCGGGCTCGTCCTCCGGGCCGGTCATGACAGGCTCGCCGCGATCGCCGCCCCGCACAGCCGGTCCGTCAGATACGCCGAGGCGTCGTGCGCGTGCGACCCGTTGTGCACCAGCCCCTGCCGCAGCCGCTCCCCGAACACCGGCCGCAGATCCTTGACCAGCGCCACCCCGTCCCCCTCATCCGCCAGATTCGTCCAGACCAGATTCTCGCCCCCGGGCCATATTCCGCGCGCCGTCCCGCCCAGCACCACCGGCGGGGGCTGGAGCCGGTCGAGAATGAGGTTCGGTATGCCCAGCGGCGAGCCCAGCGTCACCAGCGCCCGCACCCCGTGACCCGGCTCGGCGCACAACGCCTCGTACGCCACCACCGAGCCCAGCGAGTGCGCCACCACCACCCGCGTGTCGTCATCCACAGCGTCCAGCACCCGCTGCCGCACCCGGCACCGCACCTCCTGATCGGTCACATAGCGGTGCACCTGCTTCAGATCCAGCACCATCGCCCGCAGCGCCACCCCCGAAAAGAACCGCGACCCCGACAGCGCACGTAACGCCGCCTGCACCGACCCCGGAACCCTGACCAGCGTCTCCGTACCCGGCGGCACCACACCCGGATCGGTCCGGGCCGCCTCCGCCCACCACGCCGCCAGCAACTCCGCCTCGAACCCCGGCTCCACATCCGCAGCCGTCACCCGGGGGTCCCCCACCCCCAGCATCCGCCCCGCCGGCCGGAACACATCCCTCCCTCTCCCACGAAGCACGTCGACCATCCGCGACAGGAGGGGCAGATGGGGAGAAGGGAAGGGCCCCACCCGAGCCACGCCCCACCGCCCTCCCGAGGACCCGCATTCTACGGACCGCACACACCCCGGCATGCCTCGCTCACAAGTGCACCAGGCAGCTACCAGGCTCTCGGCGCGGGGCCCGAGACTGCCCGAAGATAGCGACAGATCACTCGGATACAACCAGCGACGAACCCCTGGGAACGACCAACCCCATCCACGGGGACTTCTTCGCACGCCCCTGCTGCCTCGTGGCCCAGCGGAGGTCACTGGTTGCGTTAGCGGCACTTACCGCGGCAGATAGGCGCCGCAGAAGACGCTGTCGAACCCGAGCGCGGTCATCGCTGACTGAATACTCGGATAGACGGCCCACTCCGGGGCGTCGAGCATGGCGTCGAAGTCGGCGCGAGTGATCTCCGGCTCCAGCCACTGTGCCCCGCATCGGCAGCGGATCCAGATGTGTCGGCCCTGGTTGATCAGCAGCCAGTCCCGGTGGGCCAGACAGCTCGGGCACAGGACGGGAATCCCCCGGAGTGCCAGTTCCTCCGGGTGACGGACGCATCGAGCGGCGTTCGGGCCGCCCGGACGTTCAGCCGAGTGCTCCGGTCGCGGCTGCGGCTTCGGCTTCGTCGGTTCGGCGAGCGCTACGTCAGCAGTGGTCGGCATCGGCTTCATCGGTCTCCCCTTGTGGCTGGACGTCCCACAGTCAGGCTTAGCGATGCCCCGGAGCAACTGTGCACAGACTTCCCGGATCACGTCATCAGCGGCAGGGAGGCCAGGCCGCGCATCAGGCGGGTGCGGCGCCATTGGAGTTGATCGGGCGGTACTGCCAGGCGGAGGGCGGGGAAGCGGGTCAGCACCGCTCGCAGGGCGATCTCGGATTCCGCTCGGGCGAGTGGTGCTCCGAGGCAGCGGTGGATGCCGTGGCCGAACGACAGGTGGCCCGTGGCATCTCGCGCAAGGTCCAGCTCGTCGGGTGACGGGAACCGCTCAGGGTCCCGATTGGCCGCGCCCGGGGCGACCAGCACCGGAGATCCGGCCGGGATGTCGGTGCCGCCGAGGGTGACCGCCTCGGTGGTGTAGCGGAAGGTCGCCGTGCTGAGCGGCGAGTCGTAGCGCAGCAGTTCGTCCAGGCAGTCACCGATCAGGCTCGGATCGCGCCGGACACGGGCGAGTTCGGCCGGGTGCTGGAGCAGGGCGAGAGTGGCGTTGCCGATGAGGTTGGTGGTCGTCTCGTGCCCGGCCACGATCAGCAGGATGGCGAGGGAGACAAGTTCGGCCTCGCTGAGGTGATCTCCTCCGTCGCGGACGGCGATGAGTTCGTCCAGGAGCGCGTTCCCCGGTTGCCGGCGCTTCGACGCGATCAGGCCGGTCATATAGGTGGCCATCTCATGGGATGCCGCGTCGATGGTCTCGGGGTCTCCGGCGGCGAACAGTTCGCCGGACCATCGCTTCACGTCCGGCCGGTCGGCTTCCGGTACTCCGAGCAGTTCGCAGATCACTGTGACGGGCAGGGGAACGGCCAGGCCGGCGACGAGGTCCACCTTCCCGCCGACGGGCCACTGGTCCAGCAGGCTGTCGGTCAGTTGCTCGATGTACGGGCGCATGGCGTTGACGGACCCGGAGGTGAACGCCTTGGTCACGAGGCGGCGCAGGCGGGTGTGCTCCGGCGGGTCGCAGGCCAGCATGTTGCGCGAGACGGCGGGGTGAAGCCGACGCCGGGACGGCCGCCCGGCGAAGAACGCGCCGGTGTCCTTGGAGAGCCTCGGATCAGCAAGCGCCTGCCGGGCCTCGGCATGACCAGTGACGACGTAGCTCTGTCGCCCACCCGAACCGCCCGGGAGCGGCTGCACGGGCCCGGTCGACCGGAGCCGGGCGTAGAAGGGGTACGGGTTCTGGAAGAAGCGGGGATCGTGCGTCGGGTCGGTCATGAGTTCTCGAACTTCCGCTGTCGGAGAGGCTCGTTCGCCGCGAGGCGGGTTGCGGTATCCGCGTAGGCATGGGCGAGCCGCAGGAGCCACCGGGTCTCGGCACGGAGGTCGCCGGCCCGCGAAACGATAGCGGAAGCCGGGAGAGGGGTTTCGTCACCGACTGGGCGGCCTGCCCGCTTCGCCCGGACAGCGGCCTGGAGGACCGTCGCCTCGACCATGGCCTCCCCCGCTTCGGTTCCCGCCTTCCCGCTCACCACGACGGCCCGGTATGCGGATTCCCGGACGGCTTCGGATCTGTAGGGCCGGAGAGCGAGGATGCCGTCGTTGATCTCGATGACCCGGCGGTGGAGGAGGAAGTCCAAGTCGTCGGGATGCTCGCCATCGGCGTCGGCCGACGAAGACAGAACGATCTCCGGCGTCGCACTCGACAGGTCCTGCCACAGCGGACCGAGGGCCCGGAACGACGCAGCTTCCCAACGGCGCCGCAGCGCTTGTCCGATGGGCCAGGTGACGGCGGGGAGCGTGAGCCCCACGGTGATCAGCAGAACGGCCAGACCCGGTGCGGTCGCGCTGAAGACGCACGGCGAGGACACCAGTGAGGTGCAGCCGTGGTGATCGGGCACGAGGTGCGTGCCGAGGACGACGGCCACCGTCGCGATCACCTTGTAGGCCGCGTAAATCAGGGCGAACACACATCCGGCGGCGGTCAGGCGCAGGCCGATGCGCAGGCTGAAGCGTTTGGCGGACATCGACTGGCGCCAGACCTCGTGCAAGAAGTCCTTCACCGCGAGTGTCAGGAAGGTGATGTAGACCAGGATGTACAGGCCGTACACCTGCGGCGATTGGGTCGCGAGTTCGACGAGGAACAGCAACGTCATCGCGCTGACGCCCACGGCAAGAAGCAGCAGGCGCGGCCGAGTACGGCGGCCGGCCTCCTCGGGATCGAAGCCGAGCTGCAGCATGAAGATGAGGACCGATGTCGCCGCGGCGAGGCTGAACGAATTGCTGAGCAGGCGGGCGGACTGCGGCACCACCGCTTCGATGGCCCCGGCCACCATCGGCGTATAGGAGGCGAAGGCACCGGCGAAGGAGATGAGCACCGCGCCCATGGCCCAGGTTCCGGCAGGGCGGGGCGTGCCGCGTCCGAAGACCCAGTAGCCGGCGGCGACGGCAAGGGCGACGGCGGTAGCGAGGAAGAAGACGTTCACCACGGGCGGTATCGCGCCTTCCTCCTGGGCTTGGCGAACAAAGCCTCCCAGCGCTCGGCGCCCTCGGCCGGTCGGCTGGCGGGCTGTTCACGGCCGCGGTAGATGCGCTGCCGGATGACGGTCGCCATCATCTCCGCCTCGCGCTCGTCGTCCGTCGCGTAGCTGGTCCGGCCGGACATGCGGAGGATGAGAGTCGGGTTGAAGCCGAGAGCGTGCGCGGTTTCGACGTCCACCTCCAGACTGCCCGGGTGATCGCACAGGACATGGCACAACTCGTGAGTGAGAATGTGCCGTTGGTGCAGCAGTGAGGTGCCCTCCTCGTAGAAGAGGAGATCGGCCCCCGGCGTTTCCAGGCGAATCCCGCAGGGGGCTTCTACGGTTCCCAGGGTCCGTAGTGGTTTGAGAATGATGGGCCTGTCACGCAGACGCGCGATCGCGTCGCGCAACTGGCGTGTCGTGAAGCGGTGCGGCAGTCCCAGACTGTCAATCCGTTCTTCGCATGAATGGCGGAGCCGTTCCACTTCCCGGGTTGGCAAGGACATGGCGACCTCCTCGGCCAGGACGCAGCGCTTCAGATGCGCGCGTTCCGGAGCAGCCAGGATGCCAACGACGGAAATGATCCTCCAGCAGCGCGGCGCGCAAGTCGCGGCATTCATCGGCCAGATGGCAGGCGCCCGGCCCACATCAGCGGATAGTGCGACCAGCCGATGGAAGGCAGAAGGCGACGCCTGCTGCTAATCCTCCAGATCCAGATCCTGCTCATCAGGATCCACAGGCAGCCCTTCCAAGCGGCGCGCCTGCTCGATCACCGTGGCGACCATGTTCAGGCTCGATGTGCTCAGGCCATTCGCGCGAAGGGCCACCTTGCGCACCTCCCGATCGCGCATGGCCGCGATGAGCCGGATCTCCGCTCGCGTGCGCTCAGCCACCTCCTCGTCGAAGAAGTAGCCCGCCGGTACCCCGAAGAAGTCGGCCAACGCCTTGATCGTCTGCATCTTGGGGTTCGACTTGGCGCCGGTCCGAAGCTGCTGGATGGCGCTGGCCGAGATGGCCAGTTCGCTGCTCGTCATCTCCCGGATGCCTTGCGCCACTTCGGCGTACGTGTAGGAGTCGCGACCGTTCGGACGCACTTCCCGGAACAAGTAGTCCAGGCGCTCCGCGAATGCCCTCCCATACTCCCCAGCCATGCCCGCCCTTTCTCGCCCCCCGAGAAATACCCTACCCACTCCGGTGAAGGGGGATCGGCGCACGCGAGGCGCGCCCAGCATTTAAACGGCACAGAGACAACTGGAGTGTACGGTGATGCGCACAGCCATCCACCAGAGTGTTCCGCCGCAGGTGGGAATGGTTCCAAGCAGGCTGGACGTGCACCGCTGATCACCCTATGGTGCTGCTCCCCGAACATGATCACCGTGCCGGCAACCGGCTCGGGGAGAGGAGGCGATACCCGCTCGGCGGAAATACATCCGCCACCGATCTGAACCGGCGTCATGGAGTCATCACCTCCAGGACGCCGGACCGGCTCCCTAAAAAGCCGTTTCACAACTCGCGGGCGGCGGCGCCTTGCACGCAGACCGCCGAACCGCGCTGCTACAAGCAATGGAGTATCACATGCTTGCCTCGCCAAGCGGACCGTCGGCATGCCCGAACACCGACTCGATGCCCTGTTCTCTCCCCGTCCACCTCGGCCCCTCCCTCCCCGACAACGGGGCTCTCCCGTCCTCCCGGCGCTTCCCTCTCGCAGAGGAGACGTTCACCCCTCCGAGGGACCCGGCCACGGGCAGGAGGCACTGACATGGCGCGTATCCGCACGGTCAAGCCCGACCTGTTCATCAACGAGCGATGCGCCGAGTGCTCGGTCACGGCGGTGCTGACCTTCATCGGTCTGCTCACCCAGGCCGACGACCAGGGCCGTCACCGGGACAACGCGGCCATCATCGCCGGCGTCCTGTGGCCTCTTCGCGCCGAGCACACCCCGGTGCACGTCGAGGACGACCTGCACCAACTCGCCGGTGCCGGGCTGATCTGCCGGTACACCGGTTGCGACGGCAAGCGCTACCTGCACATCGTGGGCTGGTTCGAGCACCAGAAGATCGACAAACCGAGCCAGTCCCGGCTCCCCGCCTGCCCCCAGCACCACCCGACCGACCGCTGCGGTCCGTGCAGAGGGGCGTGCACCGAGGCCAACCGGCCTCAGCCGCCTTCGCGACAGCTCGGCGAGGGGTCGCCGAACCCTCCCCGAACCCGCGAGCGCCGCGCCCTCCCGGCACCCGCCCATCCCCACGACGAAGAGCAACACCCGGCGGCCGTACAGGAGAGAGCCCTCGTCGGCGTCATCGCGTCTCAGGGCCGGGGCCAGGCCGGACACGCACGTCAAGGGCCGCTCCCGGAAGCCTCACCGAGGGTTCCCCGAGGACTCGGCGAGGACTCGGCGCCTGGATCAAGGATCTTGGATCCTGGATCTGTTCTTCCTTCGGGGCGCTCAGCGCCCGCCGCCACCGCGTCGGCGGGCGACCTCATCGCCGAGTACGTCACGGCCTGCGCCGAACGCCCGCCGGCTGACGTGCTCGGGCACCTCGGCCGCCTGGCCAAGAGGCTGCTGACCGAGGGCATCGCGGTCGAGCATGTTCGCGCCGGACTGCGGCGCTTCGCCGAGATCCAGGGGCATCCGAGCCGCCTCCCGAGCCTGGTGAACGACTCCATGAACGCACCGCGCCCAGGTTTGGCGCCGCCGGGAATCCGCCCTAACGTGCCCGCTCATCAGCCGTGGACCACGCCGGTCGACGCCGCCGCCTACGCCGAGGAGCTGTGATGCGCACACGTGATCCGCACCGCCTCGGCGAGGGAGTCCTGAACCGCATGGTCCGCATCCTGGCGGAGCGCGACATCGATCCGGCCGTCAGCACGGAACCAGCCGAGGAGCCCGCGGCGGCCCCGGCGGCGGATTCCTCCTCAGCGGGCCTGCCCCCGCGCTACCGGAACGCGACGGCGGATCACCCGCAGGTCATCGCCTGGGTCCGGGAGGTCGTCCGGCACGCCGTCGCCCCGAACACCGGTGCGCGGCGGCAGGTCGCGACCGGGCCGAGTCTGCTGATGGCCGGGGTCGTCGGCGCCGGCAAGACCCACCAGGCATACGGCGCGATCCGTGCCCTGCGCCAAGCCGGTATCGGCGTCCGATGGCGCGCGACCACCGCCGCCGACCTGTACGCCGACCTGCGCCCGCGGCCGGGAGCCGACAGCGAACGGGAACTGGCGGCCGTCAGCCGTTGCCCGCTGCTGCTCCTCGACGATCTCGGCGCCGCAAAACCGAGCGAATGGGTCGAGGAAGTCACCTACCGCCTCATCAACCGCCGGTACAACCTCATGCTTCCGACCCTCGTGACGACCAACCTCGCCATCAAGGACCTGCGCGCCTGCCTCGGCGACCGCGTCACCTCCCGCCTCGCGCAGATGACCACCCGGGTCGAGTTCGAACCGGTCGACCGCAGACGCCTGCGCCCGGCCTGACCGGCTCCCGGTCACGTCCGCCGGGCCGACTATCCGCATCCCAGGAACCAGCCGACTCGGCGCGCCCTCCCCCGCGACCGCCGGCGCGCCGCGAGTGATCGGAGCCACCCCCATGTCAACGAAGTCGATCAGCCCTGCCCGCCACCGGGCACTGGGTGACCACACCTGGCAGGACCGGGCAGCCTGCCGACCGACGGAGCACCACGCCGTGGACCCCGACCTGTTCTTCCCCGCCCCGGACGAGATCGAGAGGATCAGCACCGCGAAGGCTTTGTGCGGCCAGTGCCCCGTCCGCGAGACCTGCCTACAGGCCGCTCTGGACAGCAACGACACATACGGCATCCGCGGCGGCATGACCGAGGAGGAACGCAAGCCGCTGCACGAGGCGAGCCTTCATCGCCTCGACCACAGCAGGGTCAACGCCGTACTGGCAGGACGCGACATCCACCTCACCAAGGTCGAGCGCCGAGCCGTCGTCCACGCCGCCTACCGCGGCGGCGTCAGCGAGGAACGTCTCGCCTGGCTCCTGAAGATCACGGAGGAACACGCCCAGAAGCTGTACCGCGAGACGCGCCGCGCACTCCGACACCGCGAGCTGCACGGGATGCCGGGTCCTTCCCCACTCATCGAGCCGACAGACGACCGCCTCGGCAGGGACGACTACGGAACGGCGGCATGAGCACCGCTTCGCCCGACACCGCGCCCATCACCCCCTGGGACCGCGCCGTCGTGATCGCCCTGGGCGGCGCCGCATGTGCCCTCTCCTACGACGCCCTCCAGCAGATGGCGGTGACCATCCACGTCCGGGGCATCCTGAGCTACCTCTTCCCTGTGGTGATCGACGGCTTCATCGCCTATGGAGTCCGCGCCCTGCTCGTCCTGCGCAACTCACCGCTGCGAGCCCGCCTCTACGTCTGGTCACTCTTCGGTGTCGCCACCTGCGCGAGTATCTGGGCCAACGCGGTGCACGCGGTCAGACTCAACCAACAGACCACCGCGGCCACCGGCCTGCGACTGGACGACATGGTCGTCGGCGCCCTGTCCGCCCTCGCCCCACTGGCCCTCGCGGGAGCCGTCCACCTCTACATCCTCATCGCGCGGCGACCGGTCAATCGAGGTCCCCGTGACGCGAACGCCTTCCTCCGGCCCGAACACATCTCGGTCAGCCGAGCCGACCGGACAGGACGCCGTCACCCGGTGTCCGACTCCCCAATCGATCCGGTCGGCGAGCCGCGACCGTCACCGCGCCGACAAGGCCCGGCTGCCCGGACAGCGATCGGGAGCAGGGCAACACCGTCCGGAGCCTACGCCCGTCCGACGACTCGGCCAGGTCATCACCGCCGACCCGTCGTCTGGTCAAGCCTGAGCGGCCGCCCGGAAGCAACGGCGACGGGCGGACAGCCGCCGGCTGCCGCCGAACCGGTCACCCACCGCGGACGGTCCCCGGCTGTCCGGCGAGGCACCGCGAGCACCGAGGAACTGCTGCGCATCGCACGGGCAGCGGTCAGGGCTGAGAACAAACTGACCCGCAGAGTGGTCGCCCAGGCCATCCGCGGACAGCGGATTCCGCTGTCCAACGACACCCTGACCTCGTTGATGGTCCAGCTCCGACAGCAGGACGGCACCCCAGTCACCCCGCACCGGGACTGAGCAACCGTCGTTTCCGGCGGGATGTCCGTGCCGCGCCGCGCACGGGTCGAGACCCACCGGAACACATCCTCCGTATCGAATCGCCCAAGGCAGAAGTGGATTCTTCATGCCCACGCCCCCAGTAACCGCACCCGAGGTGTGGTGTCGACTGACCGTCGCACGCCGATACGGTCAGGTCGGCAACGCCGAACCAAGTCCCGACGGAACCCGGCCCGTGCACCATCGCCGCCTCGCCGCCGTGCGCATCGAGCACGCTGTCCACGACATCCAGCAGCGCACCACGGGCCCGAGCCAATGACCTTTCCAGACCCGGCACCGGCAACCAACGAAGCGGAGAGCTTCCCCGATCGGGCCTCCGGCGGAGCAAGTTGTCGCGTACGGCGGTCCTACGGCCCGTCGTACGCACAGGTCCCCGCGGCTGGTCCCCGTACGAGGGCGCACGAGGACCTGGCAGACGCGGAACCCCGACAGCCGCCGACCGCCGACGCCGCCCTCCCAGATACCGACGAAACCCCGCCGCCCGCGATGCCGGCGTTCCCCCACCGCAAGCCGCGTCGCCGCCGACGCAACACGACCCAGCGCGTCCGCAGGCTGACCACACGTCTCTCGGACACGGAGGCCGCCGAAATCCTCGCAGCCGCCGACAAGAGGGCCATCACGGCGGCACACTTCCTCGCCGCCGCAGGTCTCGCCACCGCCCGGGGCCAAGTCACGATCGACACCGACGAGCGCCTGGACGCCGCCGTCGACGAACTGGCGGCGCTACGTACGCAGGTCTCGCGGGTCGGCAACAACATCAACCAGATCGCCCGCATCCACAACTCCGGCGGCCAGGTCCACCCCCGCGCACTCGACCATGCCCTTGCCGTACTGATCCGGACCCTGGCCCGTGTCGACGCGGCAGCCGACACCCTGGTGACACAGCGCGCCCGGTGATCCCGAAGATCCGGCGCGGCTCACGTACCCATGGCCTGCTGGCCTACCTCTACGGCCCGGGCAAACGCGACGAGCACACCGACCCGCACCTCGTCGGGAGCTGGGACGGCTTCGCCCCCGACCCCGGCCGCGATCCCGACGCCACGCTCGCCCAGCTCGCTGCGGTCCTGGACCTACGCGTCAAGCAAGCCGGCACCAAGGCCCCGGCGAAGCATGTCTGGCACTGCTCCGCGCGCACCGCCCCCGAAGACCGCCACCTGACCGACGAAGAATGGGGCGACGTCGCCCGCCGCCTCGTCACAGCCGCCGGCCTCGCCCCCGACGGTGACCCGGACGGCTGCCGCTGGGTCGCGGTCCGCCACGCCGACGACCACATCCACATCCTCGCCACGACCGTCCGCGGCGACCTCCGCCTCCCCCGCATGAACTACGACTTCAAAAGGGCCCAAGCCGAATGCCGCCGCATCGAACGAGACCGGGGGCTTCGCCGTCTGAACCCCGGCGACGGCACCGCAGCGAAGACCCCCCCCAGCGCCGAACGCTTCAAGGCCGACCGCACCGGCCGCCCAGACCCGCCGCGCCAGACCCTGCGCGAAGCCGTCCGCCAGGCCGTCGCCGGGGCCACGACCGAGGAGGAGTTCCTCGCGCGCCTCCGCGAAGCGGGCCTGCGCATCAAACTCCGCCACGCCCCCTCCGGCGACCTCCTCGGCTACGCCGTCGCCCTCCCCGGCGACCGCAACGCGAACAACGCCCCCATCTGGTTCGCCGGCTCCACCCTCGCCCCCGACCTCTCCCTCCCCAAGATCCGCAACCGCCTGACCCCAACGACCGACACGTCCGTGGAGCGGTCCTCCCCCGCGGAGGCACGCCGCCACGCCGCCGCGATCGCTGAGCCGACCCCAGGACTCTGGGCCAACGACGAGCGGGCCGCCGCACACCTCATCGGCATCGGCGAACTCCTCGACGCCACCGCGAGCACCTCCCCCGCCACCAGCCGCACCGAACTAACCGCCGCCGCCCGCGCCTTCGCACGCGCCACCCGCAGCCACATCCACGCCGCTCACCAGCATCACCGAGCACTGCGAATGGCCGCCCATAGCATCACCCAGGCCGGCGCCGCGCTCGGCCGAGGAGAAGACGACGCCGCAGCCGCCATGCTGTTGTCCACCCTCGTCCTGGTCACCCTGGCCGCCGCCCGCTGGCACACCGCCCACGGCCACGCCCAACAAGCCGCCGCCTCTCGCCAAGCAGCCGACCACCTCCGCACTGCGTACCGTCAGGCCGCAACCACTCCGCTGCGGGCACTCCACGACCGGGGCCAAGCACTTCCCCAACCTCAACGCCGCACCTACGAATCACTGCTCCGCACCGCGCTCTCCGACGAACTCCAACAAGCCGGCGCCGACCCAACCCACCCCGCCCTACTCGCCACCCTCGCCCACGCCCAGCAGACCGGCCACGCCCCCGAGACGCTCCTGCACCGAGCCGTCGCCATGCGCGAACTACACACCGCCGACAACATCAACGAGGTCCTGATCTGGCGCCTGCACCGTCTGGCCGATCTCAAGCCCGGCCCGGCCCCGAAGCCATGGCGCTCGACGGCCAGCCCAGCGCGCGCTCAGGATCTCCCGGCCCGAGCCACGCCTCGCGAGTCCAGCGGTGCGCATCACATCAGCCGTCCGCCGAGTCGCTAGCACGCCTCCCAGGGAACAACCGACGACGAGACGGAATCCTCAGGGCGCATTCCTCAGTCGCCACCGGTGAGCCGAGCAGCCGCTCCACGAGGTTCCACGTAAGGGAGGCATCACCTCCGTGCTCCGATGTGTCGCCGAGTAGACGGCCGTCAGCACCTCAACGACCGCGACCGTCGCGCGCACTCTCGCGATACTGTGTCAGCGCCTGCCGCTGCTCAGCGTCAGCATTTGAAGAAACTAGCCGTGTCGGTGGCCCCTCAGCCGCCTGTCCTCCGATTTCAGCGACACACCGGCTTGATCGGCACCACCGGCCATCTGCTGCAGAATGTGCCGATGACCGCCAACGCAATGCCGCTACCACCTGCGGCTTTACTGTGGGGTCCTCATCGCCCCTACCGGGGGTCACAACTCGCGGCCGTAGACGCTGATGCTCTCGGCCCACTCGCGTCCTCATCGCCCCTACCGGGGGTCACAACGTGTACAGCGCCTCGCACGCGAGGGTTTGCCCGGACACGTCCTCATCGCCCCTACCGGGGGTCACAACGTGTAGTACTGGGGGCAGGCGCCGCAGGCGATGAGGTCCTCATCGCCCCTACCGGGGGTCACAACGCGCGGGGCCGGAGGTTCTCAATCCAAGGCATCGGGGTCCTCATCGCCCCTACCGGGGGTCACAACCCGGTGATCGAGCGGAACGCCGACGCGTTCCAGCAGTCCTCATCGCCCCTACCGGGGGTCACAACAGGGCGGCGCGGATGAAGTGCGGGTGGTTGCCGATCGTCCTCATCGCCCCTACCGGGGGTCACAACATCGTTGAAGCGCCGTTCTGGCTAGAACGGCGGGACGAGTCCTCATCGCCCCTACCGGGGGTCACAACCTGCCGTCGCCCGCGTACTCCCCGGGGCGGCCGACGAAGTCCTCATCGCCCCTACCGGGGGTCACAACTTTAGGTAGGGGATGAGGTCACGAACGGACCTCCGGGTCCTCATCGCCCCTACCGGGGGTCACAACTTTAGGTAGGGGATGAGGTCACGAACGGACCTCCGGGTCCTCATCGCCCCTACCGGGGGTCACAACTGCACTACCTGACCGGAGCACCACAGTGACCACTCCGTCCTCATCGCCCCTACCGGGGGTGACAACGCTGCGGCCAGGGCGGCGGCGAACGCGGCCAGGCGCTGGTCCTCATCGCCCCTACCGGGGGTCACAACCCGTAGGGGAGGAGGCCATCGGTCGGCACGAGTTCGAGGTCCTCATCGCCCCTACCGGGGGTCACAACATCCCACTGGGGCCGGGAGTGCCTCGGGCTCCACCAGTCCTCGTCAGCGGCGTCATCAACGGGACGCCCTTGTCTACGTCTCCGGTTCGGTGCCTACGGAGGTGGGCGAGGGGGAACCCTGGATCAGCAGGCAGCGGCCAAGTCCGATGCGGCAACTGCCTGCCGAGAAGTCGTCAGCGCCCCGGCATGGGTCTCGAAGTCCGCTGTCGAGCCAGTCGGTGAAGCGTTCGGCATTGCTCGGGCGACTGCCGGGTCCGGCGTGAGCGCGTCAATCCGCGCCGGCTCGCCGGAAGAGCATCCGTTCGGTTCATGATGCCAAGGCCATGCCAGGTGAGTGTGGGATCAGCAGAGTGCGGCCGGGGGCGGCCTCAATCCAGTGGAAGTCGAGGCGGTGGAGGATGGGGGTTCGGTCTCCCTGGCCCGTGGACGGCAGCAGGGTCACGTGGTCCAGCGCGCAGCGCAGCAGCATGCGCCGGTCTTGGAGGGTGGCCTCGTCCCACGCTTCGCTGAGGAGCACGCCGTCCAAAAGGGGCGTGAGGTCGGAGTGGTGCTGGAGTTCGGCCAGTTCGGCGTTGAGTGCCTGCGTCTGCTCCGCCAGCGCCGCGGAGAGTGCGGCGTAGCGCTTGGGATTCATGCGGCCGTGGACGTAGTAGGCGTCGTCCAGGTCGCGGGCCCTGCGTTCGGTCTCGTCCAGGGCGGCGACGACGTGGCGGCGTCGTTCGTCGGTCTCCGGATCCTGGTAGCGCAGCCACCGTCGGGCGATCTCGTGGAGCACCGGGTCATCGGGCTCCAGCGCGGAGACCCGGCGGATCCAGGCACCGCTGACGGCCTGATCGGCGCGGTCGGCCTTGGTACGGATGCCGGGGCATGCGGCCGGGCCACCTTCCATGCGGGTGCGGCACCGGTACGTCAGGCCGCCGGACACCATCCCAACCCGGCACAGCGGGCACCGCAGGATTCCGGTCAGCAGCTTGCCTGCCTGCTTGGCTCCGTGGCAGCCCTTCAGCCCGCGAACGGTACGCGAGGCAAGAAGTCCGCGGATCGCGTACCACTCGGTGACCGTGACCACGCCCGTGCCGCACGAGACGGGACGCCCATCCGGGCCGATCAACGGCTCGGCCTTCCATCCCCACTTGTCGATCGGGTTGCCGAACTCGTCCGTCTTGCGCTCCCGGAACGGAACCAGCCCCGCCCACAGCGGCGAGTTGGCCATCCGGCTGATCGCGTTCGCCGACCAGTGCCGGCCGTTGCGCGTGCGCGCCCCTTCCGCCGTGATCCGGTGGGCAATGGTCGTTCCCGCGTGACCGCGCAGCAGAGCTTCCGCGATCGGGCGGGCGGTCGGGTACTCACCCGGATCGGGGCCGACCTGGCCGTCGCCCAGGTGCGTCACGCCGAACGGCGGACGGCCTCCCGGCGCCCGGCCAAGCACCCGGTGGGCGTCCAGGCCGATCTTGACGCGGAGAGCGATGTCCTTCGCCTCGTCGCGGGCCCGTTCGGACAGGAACGCGAACACGATGCGCCCGCCCCGGGAACTGTCCAGCCCCTCCGAGACCGACACCAGCCGCGAGCGGCGACGGTCCAGTTCGTCCAGGAGCGAGCCGACCACGCCCATCCCCCGCCGGTCCAGGCGGTCGGTCTTCCACACCGCCAGTGTCCGCGAGCGGCCGGCCAGCACCGCCTCCTTGGCCTTCTCGAACTCGTCCCGCCGCACATGAGCCTTGCTCGCGCTGAGCTGCTCGAACCAGACATGGCGGATCTCCAGTTCCTCGTTACGGGCCCAGCGCGCCACGTCCCGCAGGTGAGCGCGCAGCGTGGCGAGATCCTCCCGCTTCTTCGACCGCCGGATATACGCGTCCACCAGCTTCTCCGGCACACCCGACGCCGGACGATCCAGCCCCAGCGCCACCAAATCCTCCGCGGCCAACCCCAGCGCCGACAGAGCAGCCGAGTCTTCCCGAACCATGAGCCCAAGCCTCCGCACGAGCAGCGACTTCGCCCGCCCGGGAACCTCGGTTAATATCCCGCCGCTCCCCGGCGATCGAAATCCCCCGTTTGGGACAAGCGTAGTCACGGTGGGGCGTCCATCCGTGAGGGCGACGGCAAACGACGCCCCGCCCCCGGATGGGCGCCCCACCGTGACTACGCTTGTCCCCTCGTTGTGTCGTGTCTCGCTCTCGTTCTGGATGTCCTCCCCCCCCCCAGTGCACGCCCCTCCTCTTCGTCGGCAGCGTCAGGTGTGTATAAGAGCCAGGCCGGGGTAGCCCTCCGGTGTGGTGAACTCCCCCGGCCGCAGCCACAACGAACCACACGCCGGACCCCTCGCCGCGGCGACCGCCTCGCGCAAGGCGGGAACGGCATCCGCGAGAGCCCAGCCACCCGACCGCAGCAGGAACAGCCCCAGACCGGGATCGCCGGCCAGCCGGAAACCCACCGATGTCACCGGCCCCGGCCCCCGACCACTGCGGGCCACCGCCTTCCGATCGGGTCCCACGACGTCACCCGGGTGGCCCGAGGCTCCGGCGATCGCCTCCTCCGAAGAACCGCTCAACGGCGCCGTCGTCATACGGCAGACCACCTGACCCGCACTGTCGACGCGGATACGCACCCTGTCCCAGCCGGTCAACACCACCAGCTCCCCGCCCGCCTCCTCATAGCTGCCCTTGAAAAGCCCGGCCAGGCGATGCGCCACGGACAGTTCGTCCGTCACGGAATCGCAGGACACGCCGGGGGCGGGAGACTGGTCGGATCGTCGGCGACCGTGCCGGGCAGGACCGTCACGCCTGCTTCCGCGCGGGCCCGGGCGGCTGCTGGCGCTGGCCTGCCCGGCGTTGCTGCTCGGCGATGACCCCCCGGAGCTGACACCGGACCCATTCGCCAAGATTTCGGGATCGGGGCACCCGCGCACCGGGCGGCCTCAGTCCATTTGGTCACCTCGGCATCGGCCCACACCAGGACCACGTTGCGTTCCCAAGAAAGCCGCGCAGGAAGCCGTCCGCGACGTGCTGTATGGGATACAGCGTGGGCAGCATCTTGGACCAAGAGGCGGATAAGCTGCTCCCGCTCGACCTGCAAGCAGAGGGTGACGTCAAGATCGGTGTGGGTGTGGAGGCCTTCGTGATCGCACCACCGTTGCAAGGGCCGTACCTGGGATTTGAAGTGGTCCGTACCGACGGCACCCGGCTCGTTTTCTCCTGCCTGGCCTGGTTGAAGCCGCCGAGCTACCGCCAGCAGGTCTGTTCCGCGATGCGCGTCGAAGTCAAGGGCGATGTGAGCGCCTGCTTCACTTCCCGGGTGGCGGCGAACATTCCGGTATCCGACGATTTCGGGAAGGAACTGGACATCTTCGAAGGCCTCGTGGTCATCGTTTGACGCGGGCGCGGATGGCGAGGATGGCGAGGGTGAGGAGGACGGGTTCGGTGAAGCGGGAGGCCATCTCGGTGTAGGTGCCGGTGGTGGTGAGGTCTTGGCCGCTGCTGCGGAACACCGTGCTGTTGACGACGGTGCGCAGGGATTTCTCGAAGCGGTCGGTGGTGAGCCTGTCTCTTATACACATCGGACGCCACCGACGAAGAGGAGAGGGGGGCGGGAGGGGGGGGGGAGGAGACTTGAGGAAGAAGAAGGGGCCGTGGAGGCGGAGGGCGCGGTCGATGTGGTTGAGGGCGGTGCGGGTTCGGCCGCGGTGGGCGGCGATGAGGGCGCGTTGGGCTGCGCAGGTGCCGCGTGCGTGGATGTGGTGGAGGGTGGTGAATTCGGTTTCGGCTTGGCGCAGGAGTTGGTCGCCGGTGTCGGGTTGGCCGGTGCGGGCGGTGGCGGTGCCGAGGTGGGCGAGGGTCCAGGCGGCGGCCATGGGGTCCAGTGGGAGGAGTTCGGCGCGGGCTTGGGTGAGTTGTTCGACGGCGCTGGTGGGGTTGTCGCGGTCGAGGAGGGTCAGGCCGAGTTCGGTGCGGGTCAAGGCGGGGCCGCGTGGGTCTTCGGCGCGGGTGCGGGCGGGCAGGGCGTGGGTGAGGATGCGGTGGGCGAGGGCGGGTTCGCCGGCGTGGCGGCAGGGGCGGCCCTGGTCGTGCAGGGCCTGGGCGCGCATCAGGTCGTCGCCGTGGCGGGTGGCGAGGTCGTGTGCGTGGTGGAAGGTGGCGTGGGCGGCGACGTGGCGTCCGGCGGCCAGCAGTGCGGCGCCCAGGCTGGTGAGCACCCGTGGTTCGGCCGCGTGGTCGGGGCTGTGGCGGACTGCGTGGAGGGCGAGTTCGCCGCTGCGGATCCAGGTTTTGGGGGTGTCGCGGCGGTGGTCCCACAGGGGCCACAGCGCGTCGTTCATGCGCCACACGATGGGGTGCAGGCCGTCGTCGGCCGCGGCGTGGATCGCGGCGATCAGCGTGTGGCGGCGTACGGCGAGCCACAGTCCGGCCGTCCGCGCGTCGCGGAACGGCACCTCCAGGGTTCCCGGGGCGGGGGCGGGCTGGTCGTCGGGCGTGGCGGTTGGTTCCTCGACGGGGCGGCCGCCGGAGAGGGGAGTGCGAGGCGGCCGCCGGAGAGGGGAGTGCGAGCCTGCAGCGTGTGGCCTTCGCCGTCCAGGGCTGTCGCGGCCATCCGCTGGTCGTCCAGCTCCTGTGCCCGCTGGTGTATCTCCCGGTAGAGGTTCCGGGCTCTGGTGTGGTGGCCGGCGTCCCGCAGCGTGCCGGCGAGGGCGGCCATGACGAGCAGCTCCGCCCGCACGCGAGGCGGCCGGTGGCGGCGCACCGCGGCCAGGGCCAGGGTGTGGGTGGCCACGGCCTGCTCGTGCGGGCGCAGCCGCTGCCACACCGGCCGCAACGCCAGGGTGAGCTGCCATACCACGGTGACGAACCCCGCCTCGTGGGCGGCGCGGACCGCCGTGACCAGGGTGTTCTTGCGCGGCGCCAGCCAGGCCATCGCCGAGCGCGCCCCGGTCGCCGGCAGGTCCTTCTCCCGCGGCCGGTGGGCGGAGTCGCCGGGCACGCGATGCAGCGGATGAACCGGGCCCACGACCCGGTCCAGCCCGATCGCCACCCACAACAGCCGGTCCAGCCACCGCCGCAGCACCTGCGCCTGCCCGCCGTGCCCCTCCCCGACCGCCCGCTCGCGCACGAACCGACACGCCACGTCCGGCACCCGATACAGGCCCGCGCTGCCCGTCCCCTCCAACAGCGGCGTTGCCGAGAGCAGCCCCAGATGCCGGCCGGCCTCCCCCGGCAACAGCCCGCACGCCGCCGCCACATCGAAACGATCGACCACCACCCCCTCCGGCAGCACACCAAGAACGCCACACGTCCTGGCCGCCTCCACCGGCAACGCCTTCCACACGGAAGGAAACTCTTCAGCGGACACGATCAACTCCAGGAAACAGACAGCGGTTTGGGAGACACACCGGCACAGGGACCGCCGTCCACCGAGAGCCGTGTGGCGATCGACCGGCAGGCCACGGGCGAATACCGCAGCGGGTGATGGTCACCGGCGCGGGCACACGGCCACGCGTCATTCACCATGCGCCGCCGCCCCGGGTCCGAGCGGGGCCAGGCAGGCCGGGCAGCGGTCCGCGCCGGTCTCCTGCCGGACCGGGCAGCCGTTGTCCAGCTCGGCGAACGTGCCCGTCATCGCCGCGTGCACGGCGGCGCGGATACGCGCGGCCACCGCCGGCACGCACCAGGAACCCAGATCCTCCCGCGCCACCCACCGCACCGCCGCATGTCGGCCAGACCCGGACGACGACCGCAGCGCCGTCTCCTGCACCTGCGCCGCCTTGTGCACGAGATGGAACCGCGCGGACACCCCGGGACCGGAAGCCGGAACGAAGTCCTTGGCGACCAGCCGCTGAAGCCGGACAACAAGACCCGCGTCCTGCCGCACGGCCGACTCGGCCACCTCCCCGTCACGCCCCCCGGGCGGAACAACCCGGCCCGGAAGTTCGCACGAGTCCAGCCCCGCGGGCCGCACCAGCAGCAACGCACCGGCGTAGTTGGCGACAAGCGCCTCACCGACGATCACCATCGGAGGAGGAACGAAGACGGGAGGTGTGAACACAGGAAGCAGCCCTTCGTCGCGCTGGACAGGGGGAAGGGAAGTGGGAGGGCAATACCGGGGCGGGGAACAGGACGGCTCGCCGTCATCGAGCCAGGCAGCGATGCTCCAGCCGACAGCCGACAGCCGCCGGCCGCGCGGCCCGAGCGGCCCGAGCGCCACCGGCCGCGCCGCGGCCCCCGCCGCGCACCGTATCCGGGAGGACGACCGGGCCCGGGGAGCACCCGCCCCACCGTCGTAAGCCCGCCGCAGCCCCCGCCCGAACGCCGTCCGCGGACGCCGATGCCGTCTCCGACGAGCCGACGTCCTCCCACGCCCCTGGCCCGGCGGCCCGTACGGCGGAACCCGCCGCCCGTCATCGCCCAACGGCGCGTCGTCCACGGCCTCGACGTAGTCCCACACCATCGCCGCCAGCAGATCCAGACAGACCGCACACACGTACACCGGCGACACAACACCGCCCGGAGCCCGCACGGTCCCCACCCACCGCACCGACGTCTGCCCGAGCCAGCCGCACCGCAGAAGGCAACAGCCCTCGACCCACCCGCCACACCGCCCGTCCGCCTCGACGGGCAAGCCCGCACTCAGTCCGAACGACGCGGCACCGGGCGGCAACCCGACCGGCCGCGTCACAGCCCACCACCGCCACCCGGCACAGCAACCGCACACCACGTACGAGGACCATCCGTGCCCCACGCCACGGACAACGCCTCGACGATCGCCATCCCCCGACCGCGAGAAGAAGGGGGGGGAGAAGAGAGAGCGGCGGGGTATGTAAGGTGGAAGATAAAGAATGGTGTGTAAAAGGAGGCGGCGTTGGGAAATGTTAAAACTGACCTCATGATGGGAAGCGTCAGATGTATATAAGAGGCAGGGGGCTGTCGGTGGGGATGCCCCAGAGCATCATGGCCAGCACGGTGGCCGTCATCGCGAGGCCGAGCCAGGCCAGGGCGCGGGAGGCGCGCAGGCCGTAGCCGGATATGGCCCAGTAGGCGGTGAGGAGCCAGCGTTCGGCGCGGGTGGTGCCGGTGTGGTCGTTGCGGCGCATCTCGCACTCGCCGTAGTAGAAGTCCGCTGCCCCCGGCTCGTTCTTCCCGTCCTCCAGGGCCTTGCGCAGCTGCCGGTACAAGGCCGCGACCATCTCGGGGCCGGGGGTCAGTTCCAGGTCCGGGTGGTGCAGGCCGGGCTGCCAGCCCCGCATGGTGGGTGACTGGCCTGGTGCGGGACGGCCGGCGGCGGCGGCGCGCCAGTGGTGTTCCTCGGCCAGGGTGCGGCGCCAGGACCAGGCCAAAGGCAGCAGTCCACGGCGGTGCCAGCCCGCCGGTGGGCGGGCGAAGGTGGTGCGGCCGGCGATCCGCAGCTGGTCGAGGTGGATCGCGCCGACGAAGTGGCAGCCGGACAGGTCCACGTCGGTCAGGGCAAGGTGCGCGGCATCCACACCGTCGATGCTGTGGATCCGCACCCGCTTGTTCTGGCCCGCCAGCACGTCTTCTGACGCAGCGATGCCTGGACGAATGGTGAAAGGGGCGGCGGCTGCAGCGAGGGTGACCGGGTACTCCGCCACCGCACCGGACAGGTCCACCTCTGCGTAGCGCAGGCGCAAGGTGGCGGTGGACTCCCAGCGAATCCGCCGAAGCCGCACCTCCCGCGCAGCTGCTTCCAGGGTCACCGGGGCGCGGAACACTGCGGCGGTCAGGTTCAGCGTGCCGCCGCAAATCATCGGCCCCAGCAGCGGCGATGTCTCGAACCGCACCCCGGCGAATTCGGCGTTGCCGGTGACGGTCGCCCCCTCGAACCTGGCGACTCTGGAAAAGGTCGCCCCCCAGAACCAGGCGTCGCCGGTGAAGATCGCCTCCCCGAACAATGCGTCGCCGGTGAAGGTCGCCTCCCTGAGCCAGGCGGCGGGGGAGAAGGTCGTCCTCTCGAACCTGGCGACTTTGGAGAAGGTCGCCCCCCAGAACCAGGCTCTGGCGGAGAAGATCGCCTCATGGAACCTGGCGACATCAGCGAAGGTCGAGCGATCGAACCCGGCGTCCTTGGTGAAGGTCGCCCTATGGAACTC
Source organism: Streptomyces specialis (assembly GCF_001493375.1). Lineage (GTDB taxonomy): Bacteria > Actinomycetota > Actinomycetes > Streptomycetales > Streptomycetaceae > Streptomyces > Streptomyces specialis. The sequence goes on along the minus strand of NZ_LN929763.1, from coordinate 128,012 downwards.
GGCCTCTTCGGTAAAGATCGCCCTTCTGAACCAGGCTCTGCCGGTGAAGGTCGCCTCCCGGAACACGGCGTCGCGGGTGAAGGTCGCCCCATCGAACCAGGCGTCGCCGGTGAAGATCGCCCCATGGAACACGGCGTTGCCGGTGAAGATCGCTTTCCCGAACCTGGCCTCGCTGGTGAAGTTCGCCTTCTGGAACACAGCGACGTCGGAGAAGGTCGCGTGATCGAACCCGGCGACGTCAGTAAAGATCGCCCCACGAAACCTGGCCTCGCCGGTGAAGATCGCCCTCTGGAACCAGGCTCTGCCGAGGCGGCACTGGTTGGTGGCGGGGTCCTGGAGGGCGGTGAGGAGTTGTTGGAGAAGGTCGGGGGTGAAGGTGGTGCCACGGTGGTCGATGCCGGCGCCGGGTGCCAGGGTGGCCAGGTAGGCGGTCCGAGCAGTCGTGTCGAGATGAGCCAGGCAGAGAGTGTGTCCGGGGACGTGGATGCCGCGGCAGCCGACCGGATCGTGCTCGGAAGCCCCCCGGCCGCAGTGCGCCCAAGAGGGCGGCTGGTGGGGTAAGCCGGGGGTCACAGGTGTCATGCAGGAAGAATGACCGACCGCGGCATCCGGTGCGGCCGTGTCCCTGCAACTCGCACCCTGCGGCGCTTCTGTACGGGCTCCGGCCCTCGAATTCCGTCGTGTACGGAGCGGCGGGAGGGGGGGTCCGGGGGGGGGGGGGGGGGGGGGGGGGGCTGGCTCTTATCTACATCTCCGAGCCCCCGAGACAGGCAGAAAAACCCTTAGCCGTCTTCTGCTTTAAAAAAAAAAAAATCGGCAACTCATTGCAAGTTCTCCCCCCCGCCCCCGCCCACGCCCCCCCCCCCCCGCCCCCACCCCCGCCGCGCCCCCCCGCCCCCGCCCCCCCCCCGCCCCCGGCCCCCCCCCCCCCCCCCGCGCCCGCCCCGGCGACCCGTCCTCGACAGCGAGCAGCAGCACACCACCGCCATACGACAGACACGCCCGGATCCGCTCAGCCGCACCATGAACGACAGCGTTGGTGACCAACTCACTGCACAGCAGCAGCAGATCGTCCGCCGCACCGCTCAACCCCCAGGAGACGAGCGCTTGCCGAACCCACTCGCGAGCGGCCCGAGGCGCCAAGTCATCACGGGCCACCTGCCACTCGCAGACGCCCGCCGGCGACGGTGCCACCCCTCCGGCAGCCTGTGGAACGACCCCTGACACCTCCCCCGGCGCCGGACCGCCGATCCGGCGGCTCTCGCCAGGTGCCATAGGGATCGGGCAGAGCATTTCCGCTTCGTACCCCCGACTGGGCGATTCGCGAGTCATCTCACCTCCGCTGAGCGGTCGTGGGCCGCACACGGCGACCCGGTCTTGTCGCTTCCAGCGTTCTCGCTCATGAGGGGCACGGATAGGCCAGACCGGGGTCATATGGTGCGCACTTCTTCGCCCCCCTCGGGCTTCTCCCATCACCAAAAGTCTGATGGTCTTTCGGGTCATGCCCTTCCCGGTGCGTAAGCGACCGGCTTTCCCCGGCCCCCATCCCCGCCAAGAGAGCCGAAGTTCCACCTATGCCCCTTTTTTGCACCTGACGTGGATAGCGGCGACTGCGAAAGTGCCCACAAAGTGCTCCGTGTTTGGGCTGTTGGCGCCCACTCTCGTTCGTCACCGTGAAAGGCGAGCCGATAGGCGTACCGATCCGTGTCGGCCCAGGTGCGAGGAGGACATCAGTGCCCACCATGGAACGCGTCGGGACAGCAGGACAACGCACCGACCACGTCGCTACCGACGACGGTCATCTCGCGCCGACTCCAGGTGCCCACTGCGGCGATAAGTGGTGAACGAGGCTCCCGCACTGACTCCCCGGCGCCTGGGCCGGGGAATCATCGCTCATCCCTTGGGCGTGAACTGCACAACGTCGGGGAGCGAGGCTCGGGCGCACACACGGGCTCAGGTCGAGAATCCGTCCGTGCGGCGCGCGCTGCGGCACGCGGCGGACCTCGGCGCGACGTTCCTCGACACTTCCGACGTCCATGGGGGCGGACATGCCGAGCGCGTTCTTGGCCGACTGCTCAGGGAATATCCGGACGGCCGGTTCCAGCTCGGCAGCAAGGTGGGACATCTGAGGGGTTCCGCTCCCCACCCTTACGCGGGCCGCCGGATCCGTCATCAACTGGAGCAGAGCCTTGAGAATCTCCAGGTCGAGCGTCTTGACCTGTATACGCTCGAATCGTTCGACTTCGGGCCCGGCGACCGGTACCTCGGCGGGGCGATCGACCAGTTGCGCACCATGCGTGAGTTGGGCGTCGTCGGGGCGATCGGCATGCGCGGGCCGGACAGTGACGGCAACGCATCACCTGAGCGACGGGACGCCCTGGTCCGCCGTTTCCTGTTTCTTTTTCCTCTCATCAGGCCCGACGTGGTCTGGATGCGATTTAGCGCGCTGACGCCTGCCTTGTCCCTCGCGGGGGAGGATGTGGTGTCGTTCACGAGCCGCCAAGGGGCAGGGCTCGTTCTGGCGGCCCCACCGGCAAAGCACCTCCTCGCGGCGAGGACCGTCGCGGCTCCCCCGTCGCCGAGCAAGAGAGCGCTGCGATCCCCGTATACCGTCTCCTCCTCCGAACCGGGAAGACCGCAGCACCACAGAAGCGGGGGCAACCCCAGTACGCTGACACGACTGGCCCTCCGTGCGTGTGTGCAGCGGACGGAGCACAGCGTCGTAACGTGCAGCTTCGCGACAGCGGCCGAGGTCGAACGACTCTTCACCGCTCTCAGCGAGCCTCTCACCCATGCTGAACTCACCACCGTCGAGAAGCTTTACGCCGGTGCTCGCGGGGGCCACCGGCGGGATGTCCACGCGGCCGACGGGCCTCGGCAGCCGTGAGGCAGCATTCCCCGCCTCCATCCGACGCCGAGCCCAGGCTCACCGTCGATCAACCACCTGCTCAGTCGTCTGTGAAGCCCAGCAGTGGCACGTCGTACAGGTCCGGACTCACGCGGCGGGTCAGCTCGGGTCCGACGATCTCCACGACGACGAGCTCGTTGATGAACTGGACCTCCGCTCCGAGCAGATGACTGGTGCGCCCGTCGGCCGCCTCGCCCTTCAGACCGGCGCTCACGTGAATGTGCGGGGCCACGCGGCCGTTCTCCGGGTCCCAGGCCAGCGTCCCGGTGCCGAGAACCTCCAGGCATCGGACCTCCACCGATTCCCACAAAGGCGTCTCCGGGCTCTCCAGCGGCCCGCATGTACCGACAAGCCGGGCGGAGCGGAACCCGCCGAGGAAAAAGGGAAGGTATCCCGACCTGACACCGTGCTCGGTACAGAACTGCTGAAGTGAAAGGAAGAAGTCCTCCCCGTGGTCGAAGGCCACAACGAACTCTCGGCCCCTGGTCACCTGTGATGCGCGCACTCCGCTCCTCCGGCTCTCTCTCGATGGCTTACCGTCAGCAGCGGTCTTCGAAGCCGGCCACGACAGCCGCACGGTCGGCTCCGGAGTTCAGACGAGCGAGGAGCAGAAGGCGCGCCTTGTACGGATCCAGCATTCCGCCGCTGACGAGCCCGCGGGACAGGAGATCACTCTCGGATCCCTCGAAACCATACGTGGCGGACAGCACGGGCCCACCGGTCCGGGAGGTCAGAACGACGGGGATACGGCCTGCCAGTTCCTCCAACGGCTTGACCCAGCTCGCCGGAACATGGCCCGCCCCGAAGGCCGCGACCACCACTCCGTCGAGGCGCTGCTCCAGCCCCGCGAGCAGACTGCCGTCGCTCCCCAGGGCCGCCGCGATCACCTCGACGCGCGCCGACCATGTCCGCGCCGAGGGGACTGCCGGGAAGCGCCGGAGCGAGAAATGGAACCGGGGAGTCCCCTCGACCACACGACCGATGGGTCCTGCTCCCGGCGAGGCGAAGGCATTGGGGCTGATGCTGTCCGCTTTGCGGATGTGGCGCGCGGCGTGAATCTCGTCGGCCATGACCACGAGGGCCCCGAGGTCCCGGGCGGCGGGGCACACGGCAGTCCGTACCGCCGCGAGCAGGTTCGCGGGGCCGTCCGCGCCGGCGGACTCCGGGTGGCGCATGGCACCGGTCAGGACGACAGGCGCCCGGCCTTCGTAGTAGAGGTCCAGAACGAAGGCCGTTTCCTCCAGGGTGTCGGTGCCCTGTGTCACCACCATGCCTGCCACGCCCTCCGCCGCGGCCTCGTTGAGCCGCCGCGCAAGGCTCCCGATGTCGTCGTAGGTCAGCGAAGCTCCGGGCAACTGCCGGAAGTCCTCGACCTGGATCTCCGCCACGGGCTCCAGGGCCGGCACTGCGGCGACGAGGTCGGCCCCGGTCAGTCGCGGCCGTACGCCGCTCATCCCGGCGGAGGAGCGGGTCATCGCGATGGTGCCGCCGAGAGTCAGCACAAGGACCTTGCCGCGTTCCTGGGCAGTGGGAGGCACGGAGGACACCTTTCGGGGTTGGGCGGGGGACGCGGGCTTGAGAGCTCATCGGTCAGGGCCCAGGGAGCCGAGAAAGTGCAGAGCGTCGTCCACGGGTTCGACACTGAGCAACCGACTGCGCGGCCGGATCAGGCCCACGACTCCACAGTGTCCAAGGTCGCGGGCCCGCCGGACCAACCAGGGCCAGTCGAGAGCCAGATAATCGGCCAGTGACCGGAGTCGGCTCCCGGGATCGGCACCCGTCATCACGCTGTGGGCGTTCGCGTCACCGAACGCCTCCTGGTAGGCGCGCAGACTGAACTTGCTGGTTGTGGAGTCGACCTGCCACAGGGTCTCCGCTCCCGTCCGCACCCAGTTGGCCACCACGGCGCGCTCGCCGGGCACGAGGGCGACTCCATCGACCTCGGCGTACTCCGGCCGCGCCGTCACACGAACGCGGATACCCAGGAGTTCCATCAGCGTGACGGCCAGGAACAGCAGGATTCGCTCGTAGGCGCTGGTGCCGAGCACGAGCGCCTCCGGCACGCAGAAGGTTCGGGACAGCGGACTGGCCGGCCCGGCGAACCGTTCGGACAGCGCCCTCAAGTAGTCGGCCTTGTGCCGGAAGAACAACCATCCGGCGGCCTCCTCGCCCGTCTGTTCCCGCGTCCAGAATTGCGGGGGCCTGCCGACTCCCTCCAGCCGGCGCTGGACGTGGCGCGCGCAGAACGCCGAAGCGAGCCACGTGGCCCCGACGGAACTGAGGCTGGACTCGGCCGTCCTGCTGACGGCCGAACGCGGCAACGACAGGTAGGTGTCGAGGACTTGCCCTTCGTCGTGCAGGGCCTGATCGGCGGCGAGCAGGCCGTCATCGAGTTGTACTACGGCCCACAGGATGCCGTAGGTGAGATCGTCCAGAAGGTTGGCGGCGGGCAGGGACAACTCGCGTCCCTGCCCGGCCGGTAGCGACCTCGACAGGATGCGGCTGACGTTGGACGAGTCGATCACGTAGACGTCGAGGTCGTCCTCACGCTCTTCCACCCCCACGAGGAGCCCACGCCGCGCCGGCCTGACGAATCTCTCGACGGACTCGGCTTGTGGCGGGAGCACGCGGACACTGGAGCCATTTCGGACGGCTGGATGGAACTGCACTGCTGCGGTCGTACCGTCCAACACGTCTCCGCCCAGCAGTTCCCAGGAATCGGCAACGTCACCGGCCGCCGACAGGAAGAGGTTCGAGGTCGGCCATCGTTCACCGATCACGAGTGCGGCCCGGAGATGTCTGCGGTCGTGCGGGGTCGGACGGGCACTCATGACGTGGGGAGCCGGACTGAAAAGCTCGTCGGCGGAGAATCCCAGCAGTGCTTCGAGCACCCGACCCGTGTCCCTCCAGGGACGGCCGGTCCACTCACCCGAGAACCACCTGTTGAACGTCTTGCGGGCCACCGTGACATCGGCGAGGCGAGGATTCCTCGCCTGTTCGGCCAGCTCCCGGGCCTTGACCTCGAAGTGCTCGCAGAAGATTGCCCAGTCGTCCCAGCACCGCTCTTGCAGCAGGACTCGAAACAAGGTGGGGCGAGCCATCGCAACACCCTCCTGGGCTAGGCTAGGCACGGATGTCAGCCAGCGCGAACCAGCAGCGCTCAGCACGAACGGCAATCACTCGCGCACGTTTCGTGACCCTCGACAGCATGCCCCTCTCCCGCAAGCCGCGCAAGATGAAGGCGCAATTTGCGCGTTTGATTTGGTTGTGCGAGCCATGGGAGCCGTTCACACTGTCCCTATGCCGGAGTCGAACGAGACGCGCTGGTCGCTGGAGCGCATGGAAGTCGGTGGCCGCCTCCAGGAGTTGCGTACCCGGACGGGCCTGACTCTCAGCCAGGTGGCACGGCACCCTCTTCTTCGCGAGCGAGGGGTCAAGCTCGATGCCACCGCCCTGAGTCGTCTCGAGAACGGAAGGCGCAGCATCTCGCGCGAGACCGTCGACGCCCTTCTGGACAGCTACGAGGCCAGAGCGGAAGAACGGCAGGAGATCCTCGCCCTGTTGACGGTCGACGCAACACGACGCCGCCGACCGTCCCTGTGGCGCCGGCACGCGGCGGTCCTCAGCCCGATGCAGTTCGAGGGCTACCTCACGCTCGAACCACGCGCCTCACGTCTGCGCAATTACCAGCCGGCGCTCATCCAGGGGCTGCTCCAGACCCCGGACTACGCCCGCCATGTCATCGAGCGCATGCGGCCGGATCTGTCACCCGCCGACGTGCGCGGTCTGGTTGACGTGCGGATAGACAGACAACGCAAGGTCGAGGACGGCGCCCTCACCGAGTTCCGGGCCCTGATCGACGGGAGCTCCCTGCGACGCGTCATCGGCGGTGAAGCCGTGATGCGCGCTCAGCTCGAGCACTTGCTCGCCGCCTCCGAACAGCCTCGGAACACCATCCGGATCCTGCCGGAGACCGTCGGCTGCCACCCGGGCCTCGCCGGCCCGTTCGTGCTGATGAGCTTCCCCACGGTCACCCGCGAAGTGGTGTGGGTGGAGATCATGGACAGATCGGTCTACTTCGAGGAACCGGCCGAAGTGGACCGCTACGCCCAGGTGTTCCGCGACTTGTGGAACCGGGCCCTGGAGCCCGACGATACGCGGGCACACCTCAAGAAGCTGATCAAGGAGCCGTCCCAGTGACCACCGCCAAGCCGAACCCGTCCGCCCTCGACCTGTCGGGCATCACGTGGCGGACGTCCTCGTACAGCGGCGGCGGAGGCGATTGCGTACGGATCGGAGCGACGAACGGCTTCGTCCTGATCAGCGACTCCAAGAACCCCGAACTGCCGCCGCAGGTCTACACACCGGCCGAGATGCGCACGTTCCTCTCCGGTATCCGAACCGGCGCCTTCGACGCCACGCCCTGAACCACGACGGACGGCAGCGGCGGCCCTCCCGCACGCCACGGATGTTCTCGGCCTGAGCTGCCCAGCGGCCTGAGTTCGCGCGGCGGGTACATGTTCGAGGAGCTGGTCGCCCATCAGAAGGTGGCCTTCGGTCTGCGGCGAAGTGTGCGCCGCTCGGGGAGGTCGACCGTCCGCTGTTGGGCGGCGTTCCGCGCGCCGTGGAGGGCTACCGGGACACCGGCGCCCGGCACTGGGCCTTCCACGCGGCAGGGGCCAGGCGCATGTGGCGCTCGCGCGTGCGCATACCGGTGGATCCGGTAAGGGCGGCCGAAGCTGTACGCCCCTTCTCGACCTGCCCAAACGACCGCAGCGCCGACACCGTCGGCCCCGTGCAGCCGGTGCGGACTTCATCGATGAGGCGTCCCCTCAGCGATGCGGCGCTCGTGCGAGAAGGGCACCTCGTCCTCCGAGCCCCAGCACCCGTCATCGCGAAGGCCCTCGGCTACACGACAAGACCGCCACCCGGCTCATCAGCGAGGTCGGCGGAGCCTGGAGAAGATACGCACTTGGAGACCACACACGGTGACAAGACGCCCGCCAGCATCGAGGAAATCGACAGCGGCAATGATGACGGCCCGGATGGCAACCCCGCCTAGACGCTCATGTCGTAACGCACGCGCGCAGCGATCCGCCGCAGGTGGTTAGAGTGCCCGTTGACCAGCGGCTCCCGCCCCGGCGAGAGCGCGCAAGGATTCCCTGGCCGGGCCGAGCACTCAGGACAGTGGGCACCGCGTACCTTGTACCGCCAGTGGTGGAGCGGCGGCCACTTCGGGTCTTCCCGCTCGTCCCACTCCCACTCCTCGTCCATCTCGTTCCACCAGGGACCCTCATCCAGCGGCACCGCGCGCCGTACGCACTCCTGGTACCAAGCGTACGCATTCGCGTCATCGTCCGGGTAGGAGACGTTCAGCAGGTCGGCACCCTGCCATGTGTAGTGGAAGACGTAGTTCTTCTCGACTTTCTTGAGTAGCGCGGCGGTGACGTTCCAGGGCAACTCCATCGGCTCGACGACAGGATCACGGCCGAGTTGGGCGATCCACTTCCCGACTGGCCGGTCCTTCCGCGCCCGGTGGCCCGCGAGGCGCGTGCTCATCGGCGTCCTGGTCTCGCCGATGTACCGCACCGCCCATGGCTTCACGGGCTCTCTCAGCGCGTAGACCGTGCCGGTCCGCAGCACGGACTCGGCGGCCTTCATCGCCCGACACAACCGAGCAACCTCGACGTCCCTGACGCTCGACGAGTCCAAAGCGGCCAACAGTGTGGCGGCCTCCTGGTGCAGCCGGGCCACCGCAACTCGTACCTCGTCGAACGGGATGCGTATCTCCATACGGCGACCGTACCGATCAGAACTGACACCCGGGTTGTGCAAGCGCCACAAGAGCCCGATTCGCCTAACAGGCTTTCGGGGCAGCTGTACGGGCGTGGTGCCGACGCTCGTCCAGTCGCGATGCGCTGTCGAGCCCGGACCGGCAGCACACCCACTCTTTGCTCGACCGCTACCGCACCTGGGCTGTGTCCGGCGCGACGACAAGACCGCCGCCCGGCTCGTCAGCGAGGCCAGCGGAACCTGGAGCAGATACACACTTGGAGACCACACACGGCACAAGACGCCCGCCAGCATCGAGGAATATGCGATACCTCAACATGCGGTCTTACCAGTCCCGAGGCCGAAGAGGCTCGCGAGTTCACTTCTCGCGGGACCCGAGGATGGAGGGGCGTGTTCGGGTGGGTTAGGCCCTGGCTCCTTTACACCTCTGCCGCCGCCGACGGAGAGGCGAGCTGTGTTAGCCTCGCCACCATGATTGCGGCGCTGGTCTGGATAAGTATTACTGTGATCGATAGGACGTGTTGTAGGTAGGTGTTGGATGGACGGTACTTTTTGTTTTTTTTTCAAGCAGAAGACGGCATACGAGATGCTGCCTGTCTCGTGGGCTCGGAGATGGAGATAAGAGACAGGAGTGGGCTCACATCTCTGGGTGAGATGGCATGCCGTTATCAGGCGGATGAGATACGCCCGGAGGATCTGCCGATGATCGCTGCTGAGGCGCTCGCAGCCGGACTGGACACCCCGACATTGTGCGAGCTCGCCGGCTGGCCTCGCAACGCGGATGCCCGCGACATTCGCGACGCGTTCGAGCAAGCACTTGCCGAGTCCGGGATCGGGTTGCCTGATCGGGGCCTGGCACGGCGCCACGCTCTGCGCCGGATGGCGGCGAGGCTCATCGATGGAGAGATGACTCCCGTTGAGGTGGCGACGGACGATTGGTGGGAGACGGAGGTCGAGACCGCGGCGGAGCAATCGTTCGTGGCCCTGATCCCGCAGTGCGATTGCTGCATCGAGTACACCTTGGGCCTTGACCAGCAGACGTGGGCGGTCCAATTGCGGAACGCCGCCCTCGCCCTGACGTCATCTCCGCCGATCGGCCCCGGATGCTGACTCTGCCTCGCGTGTTCATCCTCAGCAAGTGGCTGTTCGGCGGCCTGGTGCAGCAGAGCCCGTGCGGAGTCCGCTTAGCGCATCGCGGTCTTCTCGTCGAGCCCGAACACTTCAGCGACGTGAAGCGGGTCGGGCCCGTGGGTCAGGGCCTCCTCGAGTTGGCGGTCGACGCGGAGCCGTTCCGCGTCGCGTCCTGGCCGCGCATCGCGGCGCTGATCCGATGGTCGCTGGCGCGGCTGGTCTTCGTGGCGGTCTGGTTGTTGATCAGTAGGTGGAGGTTCGCAATGTTCGGCCACCGGTTTCGCCGGTGCTCCAGCCAGTCCGGCAGCAGCCTCAGGGTGAGGTCGTCGAGCGGGCGGACGCGTCCGGCGATGGTCACCGGCGGTTTCCGAGGTCGATGTCGTCGAGCATGAGGTTGGCGATCTGGGCAGCCCGGGCGGCGTGGACCGCCGCGAAGGCGAGGATGAGCCGCGTCGCCGGGGTGGTAGCCACCGCGACGGAGCGATCGACCTGCTCGGAGACCAGCGGTTGCAGCACGGCGTACTCGTATTGCCCGACCTTGATCCGGCTGGCAGGGTTGCGGAGGATCAGTCCGTTCCGCTTAGCCCAGCTGAACAGCGAGTGCAGGGCGACGAGCTGGTCATGACGCTGGTGGCCGTGTACGGCGGCATCCCGGCGGCGCGGCGCTCGACCGGCAGGCGGCGGAATTGTGCCCAGGCGTCCGCCGGTGCGCGCCGGGCTGCCGGGGCCCGCACGTACTGCCGCGGTGTCGGCCCGCGGGATCCGGAGGCCGTCAGGCCGCGATGAGTTCGTCCGCGAGGAACTCCTCCACGAACTTCCGTGCCCGACGGTCGAAATCGGTGTACTGCGCCTCCCGCTCGGCGCCGGCGACCGCTTCGCCGACCAGCAGATTGCCCTCGGCGTCGATGCGCTGCGGTCGCTCCTCCGCGTCCAGGAGCAGACCTACGGTGGAGCGGGAGAAGCCGCAGTAGTACGCGATGCCGTCGCTCAGGTTGGCCTCGAGGACGGATTGCATCGACTCCGTGATGGGGTCGTCGGCGGTGGCGCCGGCCAGGGCCAGCCACAGCATGCGCTTGCCCGCCAGGCGGGGCTTGCTGCGGCCGTAGGCGAACCCGTAGTTCCATACGCGGTCGATCCATCCCTTGAGGACGGCGGGCACGCTCTGCCAGTACACCGGGAAGACGGCGACGATGACATCGGCGTCGAGGATCCGCCGCATGTGGGCGTGCGTCTCGTCCGAGTACCGCTTTTCCCGGTTGCCCCAGTCCGGCTGGTCCTCCACGTTCATCCGCGGGTCGAACCCCTCGGCGTGCAGGTCGAGCAGGTCGATGCGGTAACCGGCGGCCTCGAGCTGGGCAGCCGCGCGGCGGGCGGTGTGGGCGGTGAGGGAATCGCTGCGGTGGTGCGCGACGACCACGAGGGCTGTCCTGGTGTCACTGCTGTGCTTCGGCACGGTGTCTCCCGAGGGCTCGATCTGTGCAGTGAGTCCAGTACAACCGCCGCACCGTAGATGATCCATGGGAGAAACGCTCCAGGACATAGGAGATCGTCTACGATTGCGCTGTGGATCCTCTGAGTTCACTGCTGAGTGGCATCCGGGCCGAGGGCTCGGTCGTCAGCCACGCCGTCCTGACGGCGCCCTGGAGCATCACCTTCGCCGACGCCGCTCCGCTCACCATGGTCAGCGTGCTGCGCGGTGGCGGCATGCTGCTGCTGTCCGACGGCACCGAGCGGGCGATCGGCGCGGGCGACACGGCTGTCGTCCGGGGCCCCGCACGGTTCCGCCTCGTGGACGAGCCTGCCACTGTCCACCGCCCCCACACCGCTTACGAGATCAACTGCTTCACCGCGGACGCCGCGTGCACCGGCCAGGAACTCGACGGCATCCACTGGGGCACCGGCCCGGAGGGAGCGACCGCGCTGATCGTGGGCGCCTACCGCGCTTCGGGGCACCGCCACGAACGGCTCCTGCGCGCCCTGCCGCCCGTCCTGGTCATCGCCGAGGACGCCGAGGTCTGCGCCTGGCTGGAGAACTCCGCCGCCGACGCCGCCCGGCTCTCCGCCGGTTCGCAGGCGCTGATGGACCGGCTCCTCGACTGGGCTCTGGTCTGCACGCTGCGCACCTGGTTCGACCGGGCGGGCGCCGACGCGCCCGGCTGGTACCGCGGCCTCGCCGACCCGGTCCTCGCCCCCGCCCTGCACGCCTTCCACGGGCGGCCCGCCGAGAACTGGACGGTCGCGTCGCTGGCCGCTCACGCCGGCGTCTCCCGGGCACTGTTCGCCCGGCGCTTTACCGAGCTGATGGGCCGTCCGCCCCTCACCTACCTCACCGAGTGCCGCATGGACGACGCCGAGGCACTCCTGGCCGACACCGACCTCAGCATCGCCCAGATCGCCAAGGCCGTCGGCTACGCCGACGCCTTCGGCTTCAGCACCGCCTTCAAACGCCACAAGGGCCTCAGCCCCAGCACGTTCCGCACCACGGCGGCGCGAGTCACGGCACGCGGCCGGCCGTGAAGGCACGGCCCCACGCTCCGGACCGCGGCACGACACCGAGACGTCGTGCCGGAGCTCGGGCGTCGACGAGCCGGTGCAGCAGGGCGGCCGACGGTCGAGGGAGGTGAGACGGCTGTCGCCATCCGAGCCGGGGCCGGTGTAGTGCTCGGCGTCGTTGAGCAGGCCCACCATTTCCGCGACCAGCAGCCTGTCCGCCCGCTCGGCGGCAGTCACGAGGGGGTCCCGGCGAGCGCGGCCAGACGCTCCATCCTCGCGGGTCGGCAACAACATCAACCAGATCGCCCGCATCCACAACTGCACTTCTCGGGCCCTGCCAGCACGAAGTCGTCCCGGCTCAGCTCCGCGCGGAGCCTGTCTTCGGCGATGTCGGCGTGTGCGGTGACAGCTCGACGACGACTGAGGGCCACGATCTCAAGGATGAGGCCGTGGCCCGGCTCTCTCCGCTCAAGGAGCGGCATGTCAACTTTCCGGGCCGCTGTCCGTTCGACATCGTGGCCAGCGGGGCAGGCAGTGGCCTGCGCCCACTGCGTGACCCGGACGCGGCCGAGGACGCGGACGACGGAGAGTACGACCGGACCGGGAGCCGTCCCGCGTACGCACCCGCTGAATCCGCGTGCCTGGGGCGGTCGTTGAGCTGACAGGCCTTGCACGAAGCGGGACGCTTCGGCGCCCGGTGCTCGCTGGTCACCGGCGCGGATTGGACTTTCGGCAGTGGCCGGACGGCGCCCGGTGTCCGTACCGTCACCTCCGTGGACAGCACAATGATCAACCGTGTGACCGCGACCGGAGCCGCTGTCTCACGGCGGGCGCTTGCTCCTGGAACCATTCTCACGGCGGTGACCACGGTGGCCGCCGGTCTGAGCGTGATGAACCTGTGGTGGGCTGTCCCTACTGCCATCGCCGCGTTCCTGGCGGGACGACGGCCTGGACGGACGGCGCAGACCGCGCTCGCCCTGGTCGCGATTCTCGCGGCCGGTGTGGTGGCCTTTTCCGTCGTTCCCTCTTGGCTCCCTCTGGCCGGCCGGTTCGTGGCGGTGGTGGTCGCCGCCACGATGCTGCCCTGGTTCGCGGGCCGGTTCTGGTGCCAGTACCAGCAGCTTGTCCGGGCCGGGTGGGAGCGCGCCGAGCAGCTGCAACGCGAGCAGCGATTGATCGCTGATCAAGCCCGGCTGCGCGAGCGGGCACGTATCGCCCAGGACATGCACGACGTACTCGGCCATGACCTCAGCCTGATCGCGCTGTCGGCGGGCGCGCTCAAACTCGCGCCGGACCTCGCAGACCACCATCGGAAGGCCGCGGGGGACATCCGGGCCAGGGCCGCGGCCGCGGTGGAGCGTCTCGGCGAGGTGATCGGTGTCCTGCGGGAGGAGACCGACACAACGCCAGTGGCCGCCGAGATCTCCAGCCTCACGAGTCTGACCTCCGAGGCTTCCGCGGCCGGTCTCACGGTGGAGTTGCGCATCGACGGCGAGGCGGACGACGTGCCGCCCGTGGTCGAACGGGCGGCACACCGGGTCGTGCAGGAAGCTTTGACCAACGTCGCCAAGCACGCGTTCGGCGCCGCCACGACTGTCCATGTGAGACATGGGCCGACGGAGACACAGGTCGTCGTGGAGAACGGCCCGCCGTCGTCCGCGGCCGACCAGCAGTCCCGGCCTCTTGGCGGAGGGCGTGGCCTTGTCGGTCTCGAAGAACATATGCGGTTGACCGGCGGTTCGTTCGGCCATGGCCCGCGCGACGGAGGCTACGCGGTCGTCGCGCGTATCCCGCACACACCCTCGCCGCCGCCACCACTGCTTCCGCCCTCAGCCTCTCGCGGGGATGAGTTGCCGCGGGAACATCGCCGCGCTCGGCGCCGGGTCGGCCGGGCCCTGGTCGCCGCGGTCATGGTGCCCCTCGTGACGGGAGCTTTGCTGAGCGCAGCTCTCACGGGCTGGGAAATGATGTCGGCGTCACGGTCGGTCCTGGACCCACGCGACTATGCGCGCCTGCATGTGGGGCAAGATCGTTCCGAGGTGGAGCGTTTCCTGCCGGACCGGCAGACGCACTATCGACCGCTGACTGCCGAGCCGACGGGAGACGGCACAACGTGCGAGTACTACGCGATGACGGCCGACCGGTTCGACGACCGGTCCGGCGACGCCTACCAGCTCTGTTTCCGGAACGACATCCTGGTATCCCTGGACACGATCACCCCGTGAGCGCTCGATGATCCGGGTACTGATCGCCGACGACGAGCCGATGATCCGCGCAGGGGTACGCGCCGTTCTCGCCACGGATCCGGACATCGACGTCATCGCCGAGGCCGTCGACGGGCACGACGCCGTGGAACTGGTCCAACGGCATCGTCCCTCGGTGGCCGTACTCGATATCCGCATGCCGGGAATCAACGGCATCGACGCCGCCGCGGAAATCCGCAGCACAGTGCCGGCCACGAACATCATCATGCTGACGACCTTCGGCGAGGACGACTACATCCTCAAGGCACTCGGCGGTGGTGCGGCAGGCTTCCTGATCAAGTCGGGGGAACCCGAGGAACTGATCACCGGAATCCGTGCGGTGGCCGAAGGCGCCGCCTACCTGTCACCGAAAGTCGCTGCCCGGGTCGTCGCGCACCTCGCCGCTACGGGCGCGGGCACCCTGGCCGGTCGGCGCTCCACCGCCCGCCACCGGGTCGCCGCCCTCACCGCCCGGGAAAGAGAGGTACTGGCTTTTCTCGGGAGCGGCCTGTCCAACGGGCAGATCGCCCGGCGGCTCCATGTGGTGGAGGGAACGGTCAAAGCCCATGTCAGTTCCATTCTGGCGAGGCTCGGCGTCGACAACCGGGCCGCTGCCGCGGTGGTGGCCCACGAGGCCGGAATCATTCCGCCTCAGCCTTCCCAGCCGTGATGCCGCCCTTTGGGCAAGGGGCATGAACGCGAGCAGCACCGCGGCCACGACAGTGCCGCCGAGCGTCGCGCCGGCGAGCACATCGTGCGGGTAATGAACGCCCACCAGCACACGCAGCAGCGCGGCAGCTCCGGCCAACGGCAGCGTGATCGCGGCGAGGCGGGGCCGCAGCACGGCGAGACCGACGGCCAGGCCGGCGGCCAGGGTGGCGTGGTTGCTCGGGAACGACCAGTCCCCCGCTCCGGGGCATTCCGCGACGGTTTCGGCGCCTGCGCGTAACGCACGGCAAGGACGCTCCTCGTCCACGACGAGCTTCAGCGCTTCGCTCACCGCATAGGCCGCGACGGTGCCCAGACCGGTCAGGACGGATCCGGCGACCTCCCGTGTGTCTTTGCTGCGGATCGCCGTCCACCACATCCAGATCAGCAACGCTCCGAGGATCACCAAAGCGCCCTCGGTGGCCACTTCCAGAAGAGGGCCCAGCCACGATGGCGCATCCGCCACCGCCCCAGTCACCGACCGGTACGCGGACGCCGAAGCTCCACCCGTGACCTCGACAGCACCGGCCTCGCCCAGCCCACCTGGGGACAGCCAAGTGACAACTCCTGCTCCCACGCCCAGGACGGCCAACGCGCCGAGCGGCCGACCGGCTCGGACTTTCATTCGCGGTTCTCGTTCCATGAAGCCCGAACGTAGAAGCAGGGAACACCCGGGAGCCCGAGCCGAACGGCAGCACCGGACCTCGACGATCGTCGGGGTTGACAGCCACAGGCACCGTCGTTCCGCGTCCTCCGCACGAGAAGCGACTTCGCCCGCCCGGGAACCGCGGTCAATATCCTCAGTTCCCCGGCGATCGGGATCCCCCGCCTGGACCAGGCGTAACCACGGCGGGGCGTCCACCCAGGGGTCGTTCGCGCCGATCAGGTGGTCGGAGGGCCGGGCCGGCGACCAGCATGGGGGCCAGGCGCTCGGGCGGAGTCCCGGGGTCGGGCGGTCAGGCGGCGCGGTCGGTTCGTGTCCGCGCGGGGCGCTGGTCGGTGATCGTGGGTCAGCCGAACAGGGTGGAACCGAGCGGGCGTCGCGGGTCGTAGCCGGGGAGGATCAGGAAGGTCGCGCTGGCGGTCGTGGTGGTGAAGGGCAGCAGCGCGTCGGAGGTGTCCATGCGGGTGAGCGTGGCCGTGAAGGGCCGCAGGGCGTTCTGGAAGCTGATGAAGAGCAGGCCGGGGGCGGGGGCGTCGATGCTGTAGGAGCGGCGGAGCATATGGCCGACGCCGACCACGGTGGGGTTCGCCCTGCGTACGTGGGCGTCCACGGGGACGAGATAGCGCCCGTCGGGTGTCTTGGCGCTGAGTCCGGGGGCCGAGTCGACGCTGCCGCCGGAGAGGGGTACGCCGCTGGCCCGGCGCCGCCCGAAGACCGCCTCCTGCTCGGCGACGGATAGGGCGGCGAAGCGTGTCAGGTCGATCTCCATCCGCCGCAGCACGGCCAGGGTGCCGCCGACGACCGCGGCGGGGCCGGCCAGCCACAGGTCACGTTCCTGCTCGGCGGTGGTGTGCGGGCCCACGATGCCGTCGATGAAACCGAGCAGGTTGCGCGGTGCGGAGCGGTCCTCGGTCACGGGCACCTCCGTGCCGCGGCGTCCGGACTGGCGCCAGCGCTCCTGGATACGGTCGCCGGCCTGGTCCAGGAGCGCGGCGGCGACGACCGGCAGGAGCAGGGCGTCGCCGGCGCAGATCTGGATCAGCAGATCACCGCCGCGTTCCCGCGAGGCGACACGCTCGCGGGAGAACCGCGGGAGGTCGGCCGCGCCGGGCAGGGTGGCACCGGCCGTCCGTACCAGGCGTGGACCCACGCCGACCGTCACGGTCAGATCGCCCGGGGACAGGCCCAGCAGGCGTGGGTCGGACCCGGCGGTGAGGGTCTGGATGGTCTCGCCGAGTTCGGCCAGTAACGGGCCGGGCGTCACCGTGGCGCCGAGGTCGGCCACCAGGGCCAGCAGGTGCGGCTGGGCCGACCGGGGAAGCGTCACGCCCGCCTGATGCCGGCCCGTCACCGCGACCTGCGTGGGCGCGGCCGGCGCGGAAGGGGCGGGATCGCCGGACCCGTCGGACCGGACGGAGTCCCCTGAGCACACGGCGAGGAGACCGGTGGCCACCGTGGCACCTGTGACATCGAGGAACGCCCGGCGTGACGGGGGACGGTCGGCGCGGCGCATGCTGCGTACAATGCCACACCCGGCCTTGAGGCTGCCGCTCAACCAGTTTACGGGGCACGGGAGTTCGACGTTCCGGCGGGATGACGCCGTGCGAGACTGGGATCATGTCTCGATTGGCTCTTCGCGTGATGGCGGCTGCCCTGGGCGCATCGGCGCTGGTGACCGGCTGTGGCGGCGGTGGCGACGACGGCTCGGTCGAGGGGCGGCGGCCGGACGGCGCGGAGGTGACGATCCGGGTGCCCGCCGACGCGCCGACGATCTCGGACGCGGTGTCCCTGGCCCGGCCCGGTGACCTGGTCCTGGTGGCGCCGGGCGTGTACCACGAGTCGGTGCTGATCGACACGGAGCGCGTCACCCTGCGGGGAGAGTCCCGGGCGGAGGTGGTCATCGACGGGCAGGTGCGGCAGCCGAACGGTGTGGTCGTCACGGCGCCGGGGGTGGCCGTGGAGAACCTGACCGTGCGGAACAACACGCACAACGGGGTGCTGGTCACCGGTTCGGCGGCGGCGGTCGCCGGACTGCCGGGGAGCGGTGGCTACGACACCGGCGACGAACCTGTCAGCCTCCTGGACTCGTTCCTGGTGTCGCATGTGACCGCGACCCGTAACGGCCTGTACGGCATCTACGCGTTCTCCGCGCAGAACGGTGTCATCGAGCACTCCTACGCCTCGGGCGGGGCGGACTCGGGGATCTACGTCGGCCAGTGCGGGCCGTGCCGGATCGTGGTGCGGGACAACGTCTCGGAACTCAACGCGGTCGGTTTCGAGGCCACCAACGCCAGTGGTGACATGTATGTGGTCGGCAACCGTCTGGTCGGCAACCGTGTCGGACTGACCATCAACTCCGACCACCAGGAGAAGCTGCTCCCGCAGCGCGACGCCGTCATCGCGGGCAACCTGATCGCGGACAACCAGCAGCCGCAGACCCCCGAACAGGCCGAAGGCGGCTGGGGCATCGGCATCGGCGTCGACGGCGGCAGCGACAACCAGTTCCTCCGCAACCGGGTCACCGGCAACACCAACGCCGGGCTCGTGATCACCGCGACCGCCGACCTGACGGCGGACCGCAACCGGATCACGGACAACACCTTCACCGACAACGGCGTCGACATCGGCTGGACGTTCCCCACCGCCACCCGGGGACAGGGCAACTGCCTGGAGGGGAACGAGCTGCGGACGACCGTGCCCGCGGATCTCGCGTCCACCGCGTCCTGCCCCATCGCTGACACCTCCCCCACGCCCTCCGGCAGTTGGAGCGGCCCGGCGGCGCCCGCGGGCATCCCCTTCACCGACGTGGCCGCGCCCGGCCCGCAGCCGGAGTTCCCCGGGGCCGCCACGACCGGCGCCACCGTCGTGCCGGACGTTCCCGAGCTGCCGGTCATCGCGGACATCGCGCTGCCGTCGCCGTCACTGCTCGCCGACGGCGCGCGGGTACAGGTTTCCTGAGCGGCGGCTACGGCGTCGGGGTGGCTCCGGGCAGCGGCTGGACGGGGACATACGTCTGGGTGTCGAAGTCGAGCACCACCGGCTCGGGCGCCGAGGCGACAGCGACCTCGACCCGGTACATGGTGCCGTCCGAGCCGATCCAGTACCGCACGGTCTGCGACGTACCGGTGTCGGCACGCGGCCCGTTCATGATGTCCGTCGAATGGCCGCGCACCTCCTCCCGCCCGGCCCAGGTGGCGCCGTTCTGCGGCAGCAGCGCGGCGTTGTCCGGCCGGTCGCTGCCGAGGTCGAGCACGATGGCCAGCGCGGTGTCCAGGGTCATGCCGGACGTCAGCAGCGGACGGCTGTGCCAGCCGGACGCGGGCGGCGACGCCGGGGCGACGGCCGGGGGGTCCGCCATGGGGTGAACGAGGACGGTGGTGGCCGTCCACCAGATCAACCCGTCGCTGGACGCGTCGCGCCCGGTCCCCCGCACCACCCCGTAACCGGTGTGGGTGCGGTAGTCCACTGACGCGGTGATGACCAGCCCACCGTCGACGTTCGGCACGTTGATGGTCACCGCCCGGCCGCCGGCCTGGTAGTTGAGGAATCGCGTGACCGCCAGCCGGTTCACTTCGTCCGAGGTCAACGCCCGCGGGGCGGCGGGGCCATCGCCGCCGAGGAGGACCACGGCGCTCGTCGCGGCGACCGCGACGCAGACGACGGCTGCCGCTGCCCAACGTAATCGTGGCCACCGGCGACGCCGCTCGCTGTCGGTGCCCCGCGCGCTGCCGCTCCGCGACGTGACGGCCCGTGCCCTGACGTCCCGGACTCCACTGCTCCATATGCGCCGCACGCGGCGCGAGCATAACAGTTCTCACCGGGGAACTTCCGAACTTTGCGGTCGGCCGGACATGACGGCTCGTCAACCACTACGCTACGCGCGGAAGTTGCTGGGTTTGCGTTGGCTCAGGGGCGAAGGGAGAGCTGTGCGATTAGGTTTACTGCTACGGATGGGGGTGACCGGCGTGCTCCTGGCGGGGAGCGGCGCCGGCATGATCCTGACCGGCGCCGGGCAGGCCGGAGCCGCGGCGCCTGACGGCACCCTGACCGTCGAGGTACTGCGGGACTTCTTCGGCACCGGCGTGATCAACGCGACCATGGATGTGCCCCAGCGGGGAATCCAGGTCGATGTCACCGACCTCGCGGGCAACCGTGTCACCGGTGTCACGGATGCCACGGGAAGGGTCGTCGTGCCGCCGTCGAGCGAGCTGACCGGCGGCCGGTACCGGGTCGACGTCACCATCCCGGAACCGTACGGGGACTATCTGCGGGCGGCGCCCGCCTCGACCGCGCCGGATCACTTCGACAGCTTCACCACGTTCGTGGACGTCTCCGACGGCAAGGACGACTCGGTGACCACCGGGGTCTGGAACCCGGCCGACTACGCACTGCCCGACTCCCGTTACTTCGTGCCGGTCCAGAGCGGCGCGGGCGGGACGGACACCCGGGCACTGGTGGCGTTCGGAACGGACGCCCGGGGCATCTGTCCCGAGCAGGAGGCGTGCCCGGAGGTCCTCAACACGCAGGACCAGGTGGGCACGACCTACGGGCTGGCGTACGACCGGTACCGCGACCAACTGTTCCAGGCCGCGTTCGCCCGGCGGTACACCGAGTACGGGCCGGAGGGCGGTGGCGCGATCTACGTCCAGCCGGCCGACGGCGGTACCCCGACGCTGTTCGCGACGGTGCCGGACGCCACGGAGACACCGCACGACACCGGCAACCTGATCAAGGACGCCGGGTTCACCGACGCGCCGGGCAAGGAGAGCATCGGCGGCCTGGCCCTGTCGGAGGACGGCTCGACCCTGTACGCGGTGAACCTGCTCACCCGTAGCCTGGTCAGCTTCGACGCGACCGGGCCCACGGCCTCGGCGCCCGAGGAGACCGTGCCGATCCCCGACCCGGGCTGCGCGGCGGCCGGGGACTGGCGTCCGTTCAGTGTGGCCGCCCACGACGGCAGTCTGTATGTCGGAGGCGTGTGCAGCGCCGAGAGCACACAGGACCGTGCGGATCTGAAGGCCGTCGTCGCCACCTATGACGGCGAGGAGTTCACCACCGTGCTGTCCCAGCCGCTGGACTTCGAGCGCGGCGAAGTGTTCACCAACAACTCCGGCCGCGACCAGGTCAACCACTGGAACCCGTGGAACACCGACCTGGCGGACTGGGACTCCTTCCAGGTGGGCGGGGCGATGATCAATCCGCAGCCGGAGCTGGCCAGTATGGCCTTCACCCGCGACGGCTCGCTGATCCTCGGCTTCCGTGACCGGTTCATGGATGTCGTGAGCTGGGGCGGGCTGGACCCGAGGCCGGGCAACGACACGCCGCAGAACGGGATGTCCGGCGGCGACATCAACATGGCCTGCGCCAGGCCCGACGGCGGGTACGACTGGGAAGGCACCGGGATCTGCCCCGACCACGCCACGGACCCGACCCTCGACGGGGTCCAGCCCGGCAGCGTCGTCGAGTACTTCCCGGGTGACTTCTTCCCGAACGGCGGCTCCGCGACCCAGTCCGGGCCGCACCAGGAGTCCGCCCTGGGATCGGTCGCCTACATCCCGCAGCAGCAGTGGGTCGTCAGCACCCAGATGGACCCGGCCGGCCGGGTCGTCACCAGCGGAACCGGCTACTACGACGTCGCCACCGGCCTCGGCCCCGGCAACGACCCGGTCCACAACGCGTACGAGTTCGTCGGCCCGAACCAGAACGGGTTCGGCAAGGCCGGCGGCCTCGGCGACATCGCGTACGCCGCCGCGAACGCGCCGATCCAGATCGGCAACGTGGTCTGGTACGACGGTGACCGCAACGGCCTCCAGGACCCGGGGCACGTACTGCTGCCGGGCGCGACGATCAACCTCCTGGACGCCGATGGGGAACAGGTCGCCACGACCACGACCGATGCCAACGGTGAGTACTACTTCGGCGGCGTCGGCGCGGACTACGAGCTGACCCCGGGCGCCGAGTACACCGTGCAGTTCGATGTCTGCACGGCGGATACCAGCGGGGTGCCGGGCCAGCCGGCCGCCACCGACCTGCGGTTCACCCTGCCGCGCGCCGGTGACGACCCGGTCCATGACTCCAATGTGACCCCGCCGACCTCCGGCCCGCTCTGCAACGGCTACGCCCCGGTCACCGCGCCGGACGCACCGGGAGAGGTCGATCACACGATCGACGCCGGCGTCCACATCCCGGAGCCGGAATCCCCGACACCGACACCGACCCCCACACCCACTCCCACACCCACGTCGCCCGAATCCCCGACACCGACACCGCCCCCGGCGCAGCCGACGAGCCCGGCCCCCAACACCCCGGCACCGGCCGGACGGTCCCCGGGCGGCGGCCTCGCCGAAACCGGTATGTCCGGCCTCGGAGGCGTCATCGCCCTCACCGCCGTGCTGCTCGGCGCGGGCACGACAGCGGTCTTCATCACCCGTCAGCGGCGCGCACGACACCGCTGACACCGGAAACCCCCGGCGGGCCGGTGCGCCGCACCGGCCCGCCGGCCTGACCGGCGCGATCACCCGGTGGCGTGGCGCTCATCGGCGGCGGATCGCGAGCGGCAGGACGGCGGTCCGTAGCGGGTGGCGATCGCGACGGCGCGGTCGCGCAGGGCGTCGCGCAGCCACCGCGGGGACAGGGCTTCCGCGTGCGTGGCGAGCTGCCACAGCGCCCATTCGGCGTGGCGCGGGTCCTGGAAGGTCACCTCCAGCCGCAGCCGGCCGTCCGCGTCGGCGTGTTCGGCGCGGACGGCCAGCGCGGTGCCCACCAGTTCCTCCCGGCGCGCCGGGTCGATCCGTACGAGCACGGTGACCTGGTCGCCGCCGGTCCGGAACCGCGTGCCGCGTTCCTGCCAGGCCCGGTCCAGGTCGACCCGGTCCGGCCGCTGTGCGGGTTCGGCGAGTTCCTCGGCGGCCAGGACTCGGGACAGCCGGTAGGTGCGGTCTTCGCCGGACCTCGTGGCCAGCAAGTAGCCCTGGTCGCGCACGGTGACCAGGCCGATCGGGTCCACCGTGCGCCACGCCGGGGAACGGCCCACGGCCGCGTAGTGGATGCGCAGCCTGTGTCCGGCGAACACCGCGCGGCGGATCTCGGTCATGACGGCGTCGGGCACCTCCTCGGCGACCAGCCGGCGCGAGAGGAGGTCGGTCTCCGGGTCGATGAGCAGGCGTTCGGCGACGCCGGCCGCGGCGGCCCGTTGGCTTTCGGGCAGCGCGTCCCCCCCCTTGAGCATCGCCGAGGCGAGCGCCGAGCCGAGGCCGAACGCCTGCGCGCCGCGCCGTGATCCGGCGACCAGCAGGGCGAGTGCCTCGTCGTGGTTCAGCCCGGTGAGTTCGGTCCGGAAGCCGGGCAGCAGCGCGAAACCGCCGTGCCGGCCGCGTTCTGCGTAGACCGGGACACCGGCCGCGGACAGCGCGTCCATGTCGCGCAGCACGGTGCGGGTGGACACCTCCAGCTCGCGGGCCAGCGCGGTCGCGGACAGCCGGCCGTGCTGTCGCAGCAGCAGCACCAGCGATACCAACCGGTCGGCGCGCATGGGAAAACCCTACCGGCATACGTGACACAGGGTGTCGTGTATGGGTTGGGAGGCTTCCACCACGACGTCGGCGCCGGGCGGCTGCCGGGCCGGGGACGTACGTCACTGTCGTTGGATCGAATGGAGCTGGTGCGGCTATGGAGCGTACGACGGTCAACCCGTGGACGTGGTCGGTGGGGCTGGGGTACAGCCAGGGCGAGGTCGTCTCCGGGCCCGCCCGGACCCTGTACTGCGCCGGGCAGACCGCGATGGGCGGCGACGGTGAGCCTCTGCACGCCGGTGACATGGCGGCGCAGGTGGCGCTGAGCCTCGACAATCTGGAGGCCGTTCTCGGCGAGGCCGGCATGTCCCTCGCGCATCTCGTCCGGCTCAGCGTCTACACCACCGACGTCGATCTGCTCTTCCGGCACTACGGCGTGCTGGCGTCGCGGCTGGGCGCGGCCGGGGTGGCGCCGACCATGACGATGCTCGGCGTGACACGGCTGGCGATCCCGACGCTGATGGTCGAACTCGAGGGAACCGCCGTCGCGTGACCCCAAGGCCCGCCGCCCGGACCGCGCGTCGCGAACCGGCGCGGCCACGGGGGGAAGGGGGGGGGGGGCGCTGCTAAACATCCGGCCGGGCCGGCGGAGGCCCGTGGGGGCACGGTGGGGTCAGTCGTCCTGGGGGCGGGCGGCCACCAGGGCGGATACCGCCGCTGTCAGGGACGGGACCTGGGCGAGGGCGTCGGTGATCATGTCGATGCGGCGGCGCAGCCTGCCGCGCTCGGCAGCGGGATCGGCGAGGAGAGCCTGAAGGTCGTCCAGGGCCTCCAACGCGTCGACGCGGTCGGCGGGCGGTACGGCGTCCCACGCCCGCACCAGCTCCGCCCGCAGGGCGGCGACCGCCTCGGCCAGCCGCGCGTTCGCGGGGACGCGCGACGGGACGGAGGCGGTGACGGGGCCGATGTTGACGTTGTTCGACGCGCCGACCAGTCCGGCGAAGTACCGCGCCCCGAAGGACTTCTCACTGCTCACTTGCGACTTCTCCCTGGCTGGGCACGATCGGGGGGACGGCGACGTTCAGCGGCGCGGGCATCACCGGCGCGGACGGCTCTCCCGGCACCGGCGCGTCGCCCAGCGCGTTGCGGACGCCGGGGATCTGGCCGAGCTGGGCGAGCAGCGCGGGCGCGGTGGCGCCCACCGTGATCGCCGCGTAGCCGCCGTTGATCTGGCCGCTGCCGCCGAACGCCATGGCGACGGCCGCCCCCAGCGTGAGCCGGGTCGCGGCGATGGCCAGGACCGGGCCGATGTCGATGTAGCTGGTGAAGCCCGGCGGGTTCCGCCGGACACGACCGGTGGGCGTCCGGCGGGCCGTCTGCCACTCACCGAGCCGGTTGAACAGCGCGACCACCTAGATCAGACCGCCCCCGCACGCTCCGAGGAGCGCGTACTGCCACAGCTCCACGGAAAGCCCCCCTTGCCCGTGCCCCGGCCGCGAGGCCGTCCGGCGCCCGCCCCGCGAAGGCCAACACGCCCTCGGCCTCGGGTAGTTCATCTCACACAACGGGACGGACGGCAAGGCTGACGAGCGACCGCGGTGCGCGCGACGCCGCGAGGGGCCGGTGAGCGGCGAATCCGAACTGATACCGCGTTCGGCATTGTCGAACGTGAGTCGTCATTGTAGCGTCCCGCCTGTTCGCTCATCACGAGCGGAGCCGCCGTGGGCCGCCCCCCGGCGCTCGCCACGAAACGAGGGAGTTCCCCATGCGATGCCGGCTCCATCGCCGCAGGCTCCGGCCCGGGCCGGGGGCCGTCGTGTCCGGGTCCCTCGCCCGGAAGCCGACCGTCGGCGACCGGTTCGCCGTCGCCGGCCGCGCGATGGGCGGCGGGGCGTTACGCGCCCCCTGCCCGCACCACGTCTGAGCGGAAGCCGCGAAGCCCGCCCCACGCGTGCGCGGGCCGCGCCGAAGACCGCCTCAGCCGTGGCGTTCCCCGCCCTTGGCGGAGGACCCGACCGGCTGTCGCGAAGGGGGCGGCGGCGGCCACGGTGAGCCATTCCCGTGTCCCTGGTGTCACCGCTGCCGCCGCCGCCCTCCCCTGCCCTGCCCTCACCTCCTCCGTACGCAAGGAGCTGTCCGTGGACTTCGAACTGATGAGGCTTCTCGCCTCCATAGGCGGCGGCATGCTCGGCGCCGCGGTCGGAGCCGTCCCGGCGTTCGTCCTGGTCGGTTTCCTGGCCGCGGGCACGTTCGCCTACAACGTCGCGACGGGCAACGATCCGGCCGCCGCCCCGCTGAGCGATCTGGTGCCCTTCGGCCCCCTGCTCAGCCCGCACATCGCCTTCGCCGGCGGCGTCGCCGCCGCCGCCTACGCCGGGCGGCGCGGTCTGCTGCCCTCCGGCAAGGACGCGGCCGTGCCGCTGGCCGGTCTCGACGCGCCGGCGGTGCTCTTCGTCGGCGGCGCGTTCGGCGGCCTGGGTTACGCGCTTCAGTGGCTGTTCACCGAGTACTCGCCCACGGTCGACGGGAACATCCTGCTCACGCC
The DNA here is from genome assembly GCF_001493375.1 of Streptomyces specialis. Taxonomy (GTDB): domain Bacteria; phylum Actinomycetota; class Actinomycetes; order Streptomycetales; family Streptomycetaceae; genus Streptomyces; species Streptomyces specialis. The sequence goes on along the minus strand of NZ_LN929763.1, from coordinate 102,016 downwards.
CGTGGTCACCGCGATCGTCGCCAGCAACGTCGCCGCGCGGCTGATCTTCGGCCGCTCCGGCCTGTTCGGCACGGTGCCCCCGGGCGAGTCCCGCTGGGTCCCGACCGAGACGGCGAACTGGATTCCCTGGCAGTCCCGGCCCGCCCAGGTGCTCACGATCGGCCTCGCGTTCGCGCTCCCCGTCGCCTATGTCACCGACCGGGTGCCCGCGCTCGGCTTCGACCTCCCGCTGGCCCTGACCGCCGCCATGCTCGTCTTCCTGGTGCTGGGCCACAAGGTGCCGGTCGCCCATCACATCGCGCTGTCCGCCGTCATCGGCGTGACCGTCCTGGGCGGTCCCGGCTGGGGCATCGCCCTGGGCGTCTTCGCCGCGTTCCTCGGCGAGCTGGCCGCCTGCCTGCTGGTCTACCGCGGCGACACCGTCATCGACCCGCCCTCGGTCGCCCTCCTCGGCACCTGGGTGCTGGCCGTGCTCCTCGCGCCCGCCCTTCCGGACGATCCGGGCACCGTCTGGCCCACCGTCGGCGTGGTGGCCCTCACCGGACTCGGCTTCGCCGCCACGTGGGCGCTGAAACGCCGCACTTCGACCACGACGCGCCCCGCCGCCGCCTGACTCCCGCCACCGAACCCGCCGTCCCCTCCCGCGAACCTCCAAGGAGCCCTGATCATGACCGCCCCCCGACGTGTTCTCTGCTACGGCGACTCCCTCACCTGGGGCTGGATCCCCGTGCCGCATGCCGTGCCCACACAGCGCTATCCCTCCGCCGAGAGATGGACCGGAGTCATGGCCGCCGCGCTCGGGTCCGGCTACGAGATCGTGGAGGAGGGGCTGAGCGGACGGACCACCAACGCCGACGACCCGACCGACCCCCGTCTCAACGGAGCGGCCCACCTCCCCACCGCGCTCGCCGCGCACCTGCCGCTGGACCTGGTCGTCATCATGCTGGGCACCAACGACACCAAGGTCTACTTCGACCGCACCCCCTTCGGCATCGCCACGGGAGCGGCCACCCTCATCGGGCAGGTCGCCGCGTCGGCCGGTGGCGTCGGCACCGCCTATCCGGCGCCGGCCGTCCTGCTGGTGGCGCCGCCGGCCCTGGGCGAGATACCCGACCCGTGGTTCGCCGAACTCTTCCGCGGCGGCCGGGAGAAGACGGCGGAACTGGCCCGCCACTACCGTTCGCTGGCCGACTTCACCGGTGTCTCCTTCTTCGACGCCGGCCGGGTCCTGACCACGGACGGGGTGGACGGCATCCACTTCACCCCGGAGAACAACGCCGCCCTCGGCGCCGCCCTCGCCAACGAGATCCCCGTCTGAGCACGCCGGCCTCCTGCCCCCGGACCTCCCCGTCCGGGCAGGAGGCCGCCCGGTCGCCGCACCGGCCGGTCCGGGTCAGCTCCCCTCGGTCCTCGCCCTGGGGCGGGCGGGCCCGGCCGCCTCGGGGACGGTGAAGCTGCCGAGGAAACTCAGCGCCTCCTCGGCAGGGCTGCCGGGCGGGGCCGTGTAGACGACGAGAAGGTGGTGGGCCGCGCCGGGCACCTGGAAAGTCTCGTAGGTGAGCGTCACGTCCCCGACGGTGGGGTGCCGGAACCGCTTGGACCCGTGGGTCTTCTCGTGGACGTGGTGGCCGGCCCACAGCGTGCGGAAGGTGTCGCTGCCCAGCGACAGTTCGCCGACCAGGCGCACGAGTTCCGGGTCGTGCGGGCGACGTCCGGCGGCCATGCGCAGGATGCCGACCGTGGTGCGCGCGGCTTCGTCCCAGTCGAGGTGGATCCGCCGCGCGTCCGGGTCGAGGAAGATCCGGCGGGCCATGTTCCGCTCGGGTGCCGGGAGGTTCGGGAAGTCCGCGATCAACGCGGCTGCCAGCCGGTTCCAGGCCAGGACGTCGTTGCGATCGTTCATGATCACGGCGGGGGCGGTCGGGATGGCCTCGACGACCTGCCGCAGCGCGGGACGCAGCGCGTCGCCCCGTCCGTGGACCGATGGTGCCGCCGCGGTGCGGCGGGGTGGCCGGGCCAGGTCGTACAGGTGGGCGCGCTCGGCGGACCCGAGCCGCAAGGCCCTGCTGAGCGCGTCGAGGACCTCGGCGGAGGGGCGGTCGGCGCGCCCCTGCTCCAGCCGTACGTAGTAGTCGGTGCTGAGACCGACCAGTTCCGCCACCTCTTCGCGGCGCAGGCCGGGCACACGGCGGCGGCCGGTCGCCGGCAGGCCGACGTCCGCCGGGGACACCAGGGCCCGCCGGGCCCGGAGGTAGTCGCCGAGGCTGGTGGCGAGCGTGCTGGTGTGGGCCATGCGCCCCAGTATGGGGGCGGCGACGGCGGTGCGGTTGCCCCAAGGTGGCCCTGTCGTTCCCAGGGAACCGGGATCTCTTCATCCTCTGGTGGCCCGCGCGAAGGATCGTGGGCATGACCACACCTTCCTCTCTCGACGGCAGCCGCCGACCCGGCCCGGACCGCGCACGTGGAGCGGCCGGGGCGGCCCCGGCCCGGCCGGCGGACGACAGCGGGCGCGACTACTGGCCCACGGTGATCGCGGTCGGGTCCGCCAGCATGATGCTGCCGTTCTCCGTGACCGGGGCCGCGGTGGCCCTGCCGAACATGGCGGAACACCTGGACTCCTCGATCGGCGCCGCGCAATGGATGCTGAACGCCTTCAACATCACCTTCGCCGCCCTGCCGCTCGCGGCGGGCGGTCTGGCGGACCGGCTCGGCAGGCGCCGCGTCCTGCTGACCGGCATCGCGCTGGTGGGAGGGCTGTCCCTGCTGCTCGCACTGGCGCCTTCGATGGCGGTGGCCGACGTGGCCAGGGCGGTTCAGGGATGCGGGGCCGCGGCCGTGGTGGCCTCGGGGGCGGCGGTGCTGGCGCACTCCACCTCCGGGCGGCGGCGGCAGGTGGCGTTCGGCATCCTCGGCACCGCTTTCGGCACGGGCCTGGCGATCGGGCCGCTGGTCGCCGGGGCCCTGGTCGAAACGGCCGGCTGGCGGTCGGTGTTCCTCCTGGTCGCGGTGATGTCCCTACCCGCGTGGCTGTGCGCGACCCGGGCCCCCGAATCCCGCAACCCCGACCCGCCGGCCCTCGACGTGGCCGGTCTGGTGACCTTCACCGCCGGGCTGGCCTGCTTCTCCTTCGCCTTCGTGCAGGCCACCGCCATGGGCTGGGGCGCGGCCGGCACGCTGCTGCCGCTGGCCGCGGCCGTGGTGCTGGTCGCGCTGTTCGCCGTGGTGGAGATCCGGCTGGCCGACCGCGCGATGTTCGACGTGCGCCTGTTCCGCGGGCCCGAGTTCGCCGCGGTGGTGTGCCAGCCCTTCACGGTCACGCTCGGCTTCGTGATCCTGCTGGTGTATCTGCCCGCCTATCTGCAAGGCGTCGCCGACCGCACCGTTCTGGCCAGCGGTGTGCTCCTGCTGCCGATGACCGCCCCGGTCCTGCTCCTGCCGCTCGCCGCCGGCCATCTCGCCGCGCGCACCTCCGTGCGCGCCGTGCTGACCTGCGCCTCGGCGCTGATCGCGGTCGGCGCCCTGCTGCTGACGACCCTGCGCAGCGACGGGACATGGCTGGACCTGGCGCTGCCCCTGCTGCCCTTCGGCGCCGGAGTGGGTCTGGCGTTCGGGGTCATGGACAACGCCGCCGTGAGCACGGTCCCGGTCGAGAACGCCGGAGCCGCGGCCGGCGTCTTCAACACCATGCGCATCACCGGCGAGTCCGTCGCCGTCGCCGGTGCCGCGGCCCTGCTCACCACGCTCACCGCCGCCCGGCTCGGCGACAGCGGCCTGCCCTCCGACGACGCGACCCGACTCGCCGGACAAGCCGTTCAGGGGCAGGTGGCCGGGACGCACCGCACAACGCTGGCCGCGGGCTTCACCGACGCCTTCCACACCCTCGGCGTCGTTCTCGCGGTCCTGTCCGCGCTCGGCGCGGTCCTCACCTACCTCGCGCTCGCGCCCCGCCGTGCCACCGGACAGCGCTGACGCCGCCTGCGCGGGCGGCGTCACCGGGCCAGGCGGACAAGGGAATGACCAGCCACTTCTGTCCCCGATTGTTTTCGCCAAACCCCTGTTTTCCCGCCCTGCGCGAGAAGGTCACGAGTGCCGATCCCGCGTTCCCCGGAAGTCCTCGATGTGGTGGTCCCGTCCGGCCGGACTGCGGCACGGGGCGGGGAAAGTGCCTTATCAGCAGTGAATTCGAGCGGGCCGCACGCTTCTCGCGGCGCATTCTCCGGGCGCGTAGATTGTCCCGGGTCGGCGTGGCCAGTTGCCTCTGACCTGCGGTGATGACCTCCGCGACTTATGGAGAAAGCGTGAAGGGTCACCCCTCCTGTCACACAACCGTCTCGCTCGGGGAGGCTTGTAAAGATGACTTCCGCAACCTTGACCGCCGAAATTCCCGGGGATAACTTCCGAATCAGAAACGTTTTCGAGTCGGTTTGTTCCGGCCGATTGCGTGCTCAGTCAGCGATCCGTTCTCAGCGAAGCGAGCGGCATCACGTGGTGTCTCTCCCTCGCTACACGAGAGGTAGCTCATGGGAGCTCGGAAGAACAGCAGGAAGATGAAGGTGGCGGCAGCGATATCCGCTTCCGCCCTCGTCGGAGGCGGGCTCATCGCCTTCGCGGGGAACTCCGCCTCGGCGGACCCGGCGTCCCTGACGCTGAACTACACCTGCCCGTTCCCCCTGATCGGCGAGCAGCCGCTCAAGGTGGAGATCAACACGGACATCCCCGGCTCCATCGGGGTGGGCGAGGAGACGCCCCCGATCGCCATCGAGGCGGTCGCCACCGCCAACGCGGAGACCCACCAGGGTCTGAAGACGGTGAGCGCCGCCTCCATCGAGGGCAGCGTCGTCGCCAACGCGAACATCACGGCACCCGGCGTCGAGCTGCCGCTGGAGGTGCCGATCGACGTCCCGTCGCAGGAGGTCCCGGAGGCTCCGCCGTACACGGAGTTCCCGATCAACGCCAGTGGCGAGGCCCCGTCGGTCAGCTTCAGCGAGCCGGGCCAGGGTGAGATCACCGTCGGCGACATCGCCCTGACGCTCACGCCGAAGAAGGCCGACGGCTCCGAGACCGGGCTCAAGACGTTCGAGTCGGCCTGCACCCTCGACGAGGGTCAGGAGACCGTCCTGGCCCAGTTCGAGGTCACGGAGGGCGGTTCGGCCGCCGCGCAGCCGGCGCAGCGGGAAGCGGAGTAACGCGTCCCCTCGGCGGGCCCGGAGCGTATCGCTCCGGGCCCGCCGCCGCGCTGTGCGCCCGCGGGCGCACGCCGCCGGGCCGGTCAGGCCCTGGCGGGCCGGGAGTTGTCCAGGGCCAGGTGCGCCGCCAGGCCGCCGAGCACCGTGCCCATGACGTACCGCTGGGCGCGCAGCCAGCCCGGGCGCCGCCCGAGGATCACCGCGATCGCTCCCGCGGCCAGCACGAACGTCCCGTTCACGGCCACCCCGATGACCACCTGGACGCCGCCGAGGAGGAACCCCTGCGCCATGACGTTCCCCGCTTCCGGGTCCACGAACTGGGGGATGAGGGACAGGTACATGAGGGCGATCTTGGGGTTGAGCAGACAGGTCATCAGCCCCATGGCGAACAGGCGGCGCGAGGACTCGGCCGGCAGTTCCCGCCGGGCGAACACCGCCGTCCCGCCCGGCCGCAGCGCCTTCCACGCCAGCCAGGCGAGATAGCCGGCACCGGCCAGTTTCACCGCGAGGTACAGGCCGGGAACGACCGCGAAGACGACGGACAGGCCGAGGTTCGCCGCCGTCAGATAGATGAGGAACCCCAGTGCCACGCCGCTCAGCGACACCAGCCCGGCGCGCCGGCCCTGGGTGATGCTCCGCGACACGAGGTAGATCATGTTGGGCCCGGGCGTCAGCACCATCCCGAGGGCGACTGCTGCGACGCCGGCCACCGCGCCTGTGGTGATCATCGGTCCAGCATCACGGACAAGCGCCGTGGCGCACCAGTCATATTTTCAACGATCGGCGCGGGGCTCAGGGATACTTCCGGCTGTGGACAGGAGTACGAGGACGTGGGCGCTGCGGCGCGCGGAGCCGGCGGACGTCGAGGCGATAGCGGAGCTGCGGGCGACGGTGATGCGCCCGGACCTGGAGCGGTTGGGACGATACGACGAGCACCGGGTCCGGCAGCGGCTGCGGGACTCCTACCTCCCTCGGCACACGTCGGTCATCGTTGCGGACGGCGCCTTCGCCGGCTCCGTCACCGTGCGCCCGGGCGAGGACGGGCGGTGGCTGGAGCATTTCTATCTCGCTCCGGACCTCCAGGGCCGGGGCCTGGGAACCGCCGTCCTGCGAACGGTGCTGGCGCGCATCGACGCCGAGGGCGTGCTCCTCCGGCTGAACGTCCTGCGGGGCAGCGCCGCCCGGCGGCTGTACGAGCGCCACGGGTTCACCGTGGAGGCCCAGGACCCGGTCGACGTCTTCATGGTGCGCCGACCGGGCGCGGGCGTACCGGGTCCGGGGGGTGAGCCCCCGGCGACCGCCGGATAGGGCGCCGGGCGGCGGTCAGCCCGTGGTGGACCGGTGGCGGGCGCGTACGTTCCAGCGGCCCTCGACGCGTGACAGCGTCACGGGGTGGTCGAAGCAGACGCTGATCAGCTCCCCGGTCAGGACGTCGTCGGCCGGGCCGGACGCCAGGACCCGGCCGTCGCGCAGCAGCAGCGCGTGGGTCGTGCCGGGCGGCAGCTCCTCCACGTGGTGCGTGACGAGGACGGACGCCAGCTCCGGGTAGGCCGTGCGGAGGGTGTCGAGCCGTTCCACGAGCTGCTCGCGGCCCGCGACGTCGAGGCCGGTCGCCGGTTCGTCGAGCAGCAGCAGGCGCGGGCTGGGCATGAGGGCGCGCGCGATGAGCGTCCGGCTCCGTTCCCCCTGCGACAGCGTCGGCCAGCGGGCCTCGCGACGGTGTCCGAGGCCCATGAGCTGGACGAGCCGGTCGGCTTCCGTTTCCTGCTCGGCCGTGGGACGCCAACGCGGCACCGGCTCCACCGAGTTGGTGAGGCCCGTCAGGACGACGTCCCGCACCGTGAGGGGCGACCGCAGCGGGTGCCTGGGGTTGACGTGGCCGACGTACGAGCGGAGCGTGCGCAGGTCCACGCGGCCGAGTTCGTGGCCCAGCACGCGCACGGTGCCCCGCGTGGGGTGGGTGAGCGCGCCGAGGAGGCCGAGGAGGGTGCTCTTGCCCGCGCCGTTGGCGCCGAGCAGCGCCCAGTGCTCGCCGGGGCGGACGGTCAGCGACACCCGGTGCAGGAGGGCGGTGCCGTCGCGGACGAGGTCGGCGTCGCGGACGTCGAGCACCTCGGCGGGGAGCGCGGAGGTCGTCATGACCGGCCTCCCCGGGCGCGGTTGACGGCGGACAGGAGCGCGTTGACCGTCGCCGTCGGCGCGGACGGGTCGCGGCCCGCGCCCCAGGACGTCGCCTCGCCGACGCGGCACTCCGCGTAGACGGTGGTGGGCGCGTCGTCCTGGCCGGGGGTGGGGGCCTGCCGTTCGTGGGTGACGACCTCGACCGGGACACCGGCGCGGGTGAGGGCGTCGGCCAGGGCGGACAGCGGTGTGCCGCCGGTGCCGCGGCAGTGCCGTTCCTCGCCGTCCACACGCAGCGTGCCGGTGAACTCGTGTCCTGGCCCGTCCGGTTCCCCCTCGCGCAGGGTCCATCCGGCGAGCCGGACCCGGCCGTCCGCGCCGGGCAGCAGGTAGGTCTCCCGGAAGAGCCGCCACAGGTCGCGGGTGGTCAGCTCCCGCCCGGTGGCGTCCGTCACCGTCTGCACGGCGCGCGAGAAGTCGGGCCGCATCGCCTGGGGCAGGTCCACGCCGTGGTGGGTGCGCAGCAGGTGCGCGACGCCTCCCTTGCCCGACTGGGAGTTGAGGCGGATCACGGCCTCGTACGTGCGGCCGAGGTCGGCCGGGTCGACCGGCAGATACGGCACCGCCCACGGCGCCTCGCCCGGCGGCAGGCCCAGCTCGCCGGCCTGCCGGACGTGGTGTTCCAGGCCCTTGGCGATGGCGTCCTGGTGGGTGCCGGAGAACGCGGTGTGCACCAGATCGCCGCCGTAGGGGTGGCGGGGGTGGACGGGCAGGCGGTTGCAGCTCTCCACGACCTCGCGCACGGTATCGAGGTCGGAGAGGTCGATCATCGGGTCGACACCCTGGGCGAACAGGTTCAGCGCCAGCGTCACCAGATCGACGTTGCCGGTGCGTTCCCCGTTGCCGAACAGGCATCCCTCCACGCGCTGGGCACCGGCCAGCACGGCGAGTTCGGCGCAGGCCACGCCGGTGCCGCGGTCGTTGTGCGGGTGGACGGACAGGATGACGCTGTCGCGCCGCGCCAGGTGGCGGTGCATGTACTCGATCTGGTCGGCGTACACGTTCGGGGTGGCTACCTCGACGGTGGCGGGCAGGTTGTGGACGACCGGCCGGTCGGGGCTCGCGTCCCACACCGAGGTCAGGTCGTCGCAGATCTCCAGGACGAAGTCCGGCTCGGTCAGGTTGAACACCTCCGGCGAGAACTCGAACCGGGTCTCCCCGCCCCCGCGCCGTCCGTCGGCGCACCGCAGGAGGTGGGTCGCGGCCCGCCGGATCAGCGCCCTGGTCTCGGCGCGGGACCGGCCGAGCACGACATCGCGCCAGACCGGCGCGGTCGGGGTGTACAGGTGGAGCAGGACGCGGGGCAGGCCCTCGACGGCGGCGACGGTCCGTTCGATCAGGTCCTCGCGGGCCGGGGTGAACACGGAGACGGTCACATCCTCCGGCACCGCGCCGCTCGTCGCGAGGTGGCGCACGAAGTCGAAGTCGGTGCTGCTCGCCGAGGGGTAGCCGACCTCGATCTCCTTGAAGCCCAGCGTGGTCAGCAGGTCGAACATGCGTCGTTTGCGGGGCGTGTCCATGGGCTCCGCGAGGGCCTGGTTGCCGTCGCGCAGGTCGACCGGTACCCACAGCGGCGCGCGGGTCAGGCGCCGGTCCGGCCAGGCGCGGCCGTCCAGGGGCAGCGCGACGCGGTCGTGCACGGCACGGTAGCGGTGGTACGGCATGGGACTGGGCCGCTGCGGATTCCAGGCCGGCGCGGGCGCGTCGGCCGCGTCGGAGGAGGTGAGGGAACGGGAACGAGTCGTGGGCACGTGTCTTTCCTCTTGCCGCGGGCCGGCGGTGGCACCGGCCCCTGGGGACGACCGGCGCGGCACGGAACCCCGCCGCGGGGGCCGGTCGTGGTCAGGTCCCGCGGCGGCCGACGAGGAGAAGAATCGCGTGCGGCGTCACGTCGGGTACCGTAGACCACGTCAAGTCCTCAGACAAGCTGACAGGTTGGAAGGGTGTGTGGCCCGTGGCACTGGGCTCGTTGCGGCCGTCGCCCCTGGTCGAGCAGGCGACGGACCGGTTGCGGCGGCAGATCACCGGCGGTGAGTGGCCCGTCGGCACCAAGCTGCCCGGGGAGACCACCCTGGCCGCCGCGCTGGGCGTGGGCCGTTCCACGGTCCGCGAGGCGCTGCGCGCGCTCGCCGGTGCCGGTCTCGTGCGGGCGCGGCAGGGCGCGGGCGTCTTCGTCGTCGCCACCGAGCCGGAGGAGGCGTGGACCACGCGACTGCGCCGCGCGGCCATCACCGACGTCTACGAGGTCCGCGTCCTGATGGAGGTCGAGGCCGCGCGCCTGGCCGCGCGCCGCCGCACCGGCGAGGACCTGTCCGCGCTGCGCGACGCCCTCGCCGGGCGCCGCGCCGCCGCGGACGGGGACAACGCCGCGTTCGTCGACGCCGACATCGCGCTGCACGCCGCTGTCGTCGCCTCGGCGCACAACCCGGTGCTGACCGGCCTGTTCGCGGAGTTCGCGCCTCCGCTGCGCGAGGGGCTGATCGACATGCTGGACCTGCTGGAGGTCCGCCGGGGAGATCCCAACCACGGCGACGCGGAGCACGCGGCACTGGTCGACGCCATCGCGGACGGCGACGCGGACGGCGCGGCCCGCCTGTTGCGGGACGATCTGCACCGCACCCTCGACCGGTTGCGGGCGGGCCGCTGAACGCCGCCGCGGACCGCGGCGTTCCTCAGAGGAAGGTCAGCACCTCGGTGCCGGACAGGTGGCCGACCCCGGCGCCCAGACAGGCCAGGAGGTCGAGTTGCGGCAGGACCATCTGGTAGATCGCGGTCCGGCCCGCGTGCAGCCCGCTGGTCACGGTGCCCTGCTCGGTGACCAGCACGGTCCCGTTCAGCAGGCGTTCGATCGCGGTGATCGTGTAGGTGGCCTGGCTGGTCTGCCCGGTGTCCCAGTGGTACGTCGTGGTCGACACGGTGAACAGCCGGAGGGAGGTGCAGCCGGCCGTGGTCTGGTACGTGTCGGCCGCGAAGCCCCCGGTGACGCCGCCGCCGGCGCAGACGAAGTCCTCCCGGCCGGACACCGTCGTCGGCTTCGGGACGTAGGTCAGCGGGGGGTCGTAGGTGACGGTCACCGTTCCCTGGCACACCAGCGGCGGGGCCGGGTCGTCCGCGGCTCGCGCCCCCGGGCCGACCGCCGTCATCTGAAGGGCGAGAAGGCAGAGAACGGCTCCGAGCACGGATATCACGCGCCCGCGCGGGGCCCTGGTTCCGTGCGCCGGGCGGCGTCTTTCTCCCATGGCTGCATGTCCTCCTGCTCACTCGGGACGTGCCCGCGTTCCGGCCACGGCGGCGCCGGTCGCCTTCCCTCGCGCCGGCGACGTGCGGGTCATGCCCCGCTGCCGCCCCGCAGAGACCGGCACGGGGCGAGCGGCGGGAGCACGCGGAACTCCCCGGACGGCGCGGGAACGCGGGCACACGCCCCCCGGCGTCGCCGTCGCGCCCACCCCCGCGCCGTCCGTGGCCGGAGCGGTGAGGGCATGCGGGCACACCTCCCGCGCGGTCTCCGGCCGCCGCGTGACGCCGCCGGCCACGCCCGGGACCTGGTCCCCCGTCTGCGGGGGTTGCTCGCCTGCCAGGTCCGTGCGCTCCCGCGTGCGCGCCCCGGGGGTGCGGTGCGCCCTACCGGTGGCCGTTCGGGCGTGGAAATGATGAGCGCACCGCGCGCCAGGTGGTCGCGCGGTGGAAGGAGCCCGTGGTGTTGCTTCTCATTTCCCCGGACAGTGTCGAGGAGGCCCTCGACTGCGTGAAGGCGGCGGAGCATCTCGACATCGTCGATGTGAAGAAGCCCGACGAGGGGTCGCTCGGTGCCAACTTCCCGTGGGTGATCAGGGAGATCCGTGACGCGGTACCGGAGGACAAGCCGGTGTCCGCCACCGTGGGGGACGTGCCGTACAAGCCCGGCACGGTGGCTCAGGCCGCGCTCGGGGCGGTCGTGTCCGGGGCCACCTATATCAAGGTCGGCCTCTACGGATGCACGACGCCCGATCAGGGCATCGAGGTGATGCGCGCGGTCGTCCGGGCGGTGAAGGACCACCGCCCCGAAGCGCTCGTCGTCGCCTCGGGGTACGCCGACTCCCACCGGATCGGCTGCGTCAACCCGCTCGCCCTGCCGGACATCGCCGCCCGCTCCGGTGCCGACGCGGCCATGCTGGACACCGCCGTCAAGGACGGGACGCGGCTGTTCGACCACGTTCCTCCGGAGGTCTGCGCCGAGTTCGTCCGGCTGGCCCACGCCTCCGGTCTGCTCGCCGCTCTCGCGGGCAGCGTCAAGCGGGACGACCTCGGTCCGCTGACCCGCATGGGCACGGACATCGTGGGGGTGCGCGGAGCGGTCTGCGAAGGCGGCGACCGCGATGCCGGAAGGATCCAGCCGCATCTGGTGGCCGCCTTCCGGGCGGAGATGGACCGGCAGGCCCGGGCCCACGCGGCCGACATCCCCCTCGTGAGGTGACCGCCGGGATGCCGGCCTCCGGACGCCGGGACGCGCGTTTCCCCGTCGTCGACCCGGCCACCGGGGAGACCTTCGACGAGGCCCCCGACCAGCGGGCGGACGAGCTGGACGCCGTGATCGACCGGGCCGGCCGGGCCTGGCCCGGCTGGCGCGCCGACCCCGCCGCCCGCACCACCGCGTTGCGCGCGGCGGCCGACGCCGTGGAGGCGGCCGGTGACGACCTCGCCCGGCTGCTCACCCGGGAGCAGGGCAAGCCCCTGGCCGAGTCGCACGCGGAGGTCGCCCGTACGGCGGCCCGCCTGCGCTATTTCGCGGACCTGCCCCCCGGCACCCGGCGGATCACCGACGGCCGCCCGGTGCACAGCGAGATCCGCTGGCGATCCCTCGGGCCCGTCGCCGCGATCGTGCCGTGGAACTTTCCCCTCCAGCTCGCGGCGGCGAAGTTCGCGCCCGCGCTCGCGGCGGGCAACACCGTGGTCCTCAAACCGTCCCCCTTCACCCCGCTCGCCACCCGGCTGCTCGGCTCCGTCCTCGCCACGGCCCTGCCCGAGGACGTGCTGACCGTCGTCACCGGCCGCGAACCCCTCGGCGCCCGCCTCGCCTCCCACCCGGGCATCCGTCACGTCACCTTCACCGGCTCGGTGCCCACCGGGCGGGCCGTCGCCGGGGCGGCGGCGGCCTCGCTCGCCCGGGTCACCCTGGAGCTGGGCGGCAACGACGCCGCCGTCCTGCTGGACGACGTCGAGGTGGACCGGATCGCGGACCGGCTGTTCTGGGCCGCGTTCCGCAACTGCGGGCAGGTCTGCATGGCGGTCAAACGCGTCTACGCCCCGGCCCGGCTGCACGCCGAGGTCGTCGAGGCCCTCGCCCAGCGCGCGAAGACCGTCCCCGTCGGGCCCGGCCTCGACCCGGACACCCGGCTGGGCCCGGTCAACAACGCCCCCCAGCTCACCCGCGTCGAACAGGTCACGCGGCAGGCCCTGGCGGACGGCGCCCGCGCGGCGGCCGGTGGCCACCGGCTGGACGGGCCGGGCTACTTCTTCGCTCCCACGATCCTCACCGATGTCCCGCCCGGCAGCCCGGTGGTGACCGAGGAGCAGTTCGGGCCCGTCCTGCCGGTGCTGCCCTACCGGAGCGTCGACGAAGCCGTCGAGGCGGCCAACGGCACCGCCTTCGGGCTGGGCGGCTCCGTGTGGGGCACCGATCTGGACCGGGCCGAGGCGGTGGCCGACCGGCTCGAATGCGGCACGGCCTGGATCAACCACCATGCCGAGCTGTCCCTCGCCCAGCCCTTCGCGGGCGCCAAGCACAGCGGCGTCGGCGTCGCGGGCGGACCGTGGGGGCTGTACGGCAACCTCCGGCCGTTCGTCGTCCATCGCCCTCGGGAGGACGACGAGGTGGGACGACGGTGAGGTTCCAGGCGGCCGTGCTGCGCTCGTACGCAGGCCCGTTCGCGGTCGAGGAGGTGAGCTTGCGCACGGAGCCCGCCGACGGCGAGATCCTGGTCGAGATCGCGGGCTGCGGCATGTGCCGGACCGATCTCGCGGTCCGGCGATCCGCCGGGCGCTCCCCGCTGCCCGCGGTGCTCGGCCACGAGGGGGCCGGGGTCGTGGTGCGAACCGGCGCCCCGGACGCCGCGATCGGCGTCGGTGACCACGTCGTGCTGAGTTTCGACTCCTGCGGCCACTGCCGGAGCTGCCGCGGCGCGGCCCCCGCCTACTGCGACTCCTTCGCCTCCCTCAACCTTTTCGGAGGACGCGAGGAGGACGCCCCGCGGCTCACCGACGCGCGCGGGGAAGCGCTGGCTCCCCGGTGGTTCGGCCAGTCGTCGTTCGCCGAGTACGCGCTCGTCCCGGCCCGCAACGCCGTCCGGGTCGACCCCGCGCTGCCCATCGAGCTGCTCGGACCGCTCGGCTGCGGCTTCCTCTCGGGCGCCGGGGCCGTGCTGAACGCCTTCGGCGCGGGCCCGGGCGACACCGTCGCGGTCTTCGGCGCGGGAGCGGTGGGCCTGGCCGCGGTGATGGCGGCCGGCGCCGCCGGCGCGCTGACCGTGGCCGTCGACCGGCACCCCCAACGGCTGGCCCTGGCCGAGCGGTTCGGCGCGATCCCGCTGCCGGCCGGAACAGCGGGACTGCCCGAGCGGATCCGGCGGCTGACCGACGGCGGCGCGCAGTACGCGCTGGACACCCCGGCCTCGCCCCCGCTCGTCAACGACGCGCTCCGGGCACTGCGCCCCACCGGCAGCCTCGGCCTGGTGGCACGGCTCCACACCGCGCTGCCGCTCGCCCCGGGCACGCTGGACCGAGGCCGCGGCATCCGCCACATCTGCGAGGGCGACGCCGTGCCCGGACTGCTGATCCCCCGGCTGATCCGGCTGTGGCGGGCCGGACGCTTCCCCTTCGACCAGCTCGTCCGCACCTACCCCCTGGCCGACATCAACGAGGCCGAACGCGACTGCGACGCGGGCCGCGTGGTCAAACCCGTCCTGCTCCCGGAAAGAGGAAGCCGATGAGCGAGGCACGCAGCAACGGAGGACACATGGCCGGCACGGCGCCGCGGCACACGGACGGGGAAGGCGTGGACGGAGGCGTGGGGCTGACCGCCCTCCTGGTCGCCGCGGCACGGGCGATCGAGACCCACCGTCACGACAGCCTGGCCCAGGACGCCTACGCGGAGCACTTCGTGCGCGCCGCGCCGGCCTGCGCGCAGTGGCCGGTGCGCCTTCAGCAGGTCCCGGACGGGGACGACAACCCGCTGTGGGGGCGGTTCACCCGCTACTTCGGCCTGCGCACCAGGGTCCTCGACGACTTCCTCCTGCGGTCCGTCCGGAACGGCACCCGCCAGGTGGTCCTGCTGGGCGCCGGGCTGGACACGCGCGCCTTCCGGCTGGACTGGCCCTCCGACTGCGTGGTCTTCGAGATCGACAGGGCGGCCGTGCTGGCGTTCAAGCACCGGGTGCTCACGGACCTGTCGGCCTCCCCGAGGGCCAAGCGCGTCCCCGTGCCGGTCGATCTGCGCGCCGACTGGGTCACCGCGCTGACCACCGCGGGGTTCGACCCGGCGGCACCGAGCGTCTGGCTGGCCGAGGGGCTTCTGTTCTACCTGCCGAGCCCCGCCGAGACGTACCTCGTGGACACGGTGGACCGGCTGACCACCGAGGGCAGCGCGTTCGCCTTCGAGGCCAAGCTGGAGAAGGACCTGCTGGAGTACCGCGACAGCGCGATCTACACGGCGACGCGAGAACAGATCGGCATCGACCTGCTCCACCTCTTCGACAAGGGACCACGGCCCGACTCCGCGGGCCACCTCGCGGCCAGGGGCTGGTCCACGGCGGTCCACACCCCCTTCGACTACACCCACCGGCACGGACGCGGCCCCCTTCCCGAGCCGAACGACGCGCTGGAGGGAAACAGGTGGATCTTCGCGCACAAGCCCCGGCCATGACGGATACGGAGCCCGCCGGCGCCGCCCGCCACCGCCGTCCCCCTGCCGCGCCGCTTCTCCCGGGGCCCGGACCGCCTGCCCGGCCGGGCCGAACGCACTAACCGGAGGGGCGCCGAGCCGCCGGGGAGGAGATGGTGGAACGAGGCGGGTGAGCGATGGACGGAGGCGGCGATGGGCGTCGGGCGTGACGCGGACCCGGCCGAACGGCCGGAGCCCGTGCGGGCCGACCGACTGCGTCTCCTCGCGGCGCTGGACAAGGACTCCACCGACAGCGATGTGCTGATGGCCGCCGTCCAGCACGCGACCGTCGAGCTGGGCGGGCTCGGCGCGATGGCGTATCTGCGCGCCCGCAGCGAGGTGTGGGATCTGCAACTGCTGGTGAGCGCCGGGTTGCCGCAGGCATTCGTCCGGCTCTGGTACCACGTCTTCGAGGGTGCCCCGGTGGCCCCCGCCCTGGCCGTGCGCAACGGCGGGGCCACGTACCTGCCCACCACCGCCGCGCCCGAGCAGATGCGGGGCCGGCGGCCGGTCGTCCTCACCACGGCCGCCGTCCTGGCCGCCGCCGGGATGGCGGCGGTGCCGCTGCCGGGGCCGGAGGGCCCGGTCGGCGCGCTGTGCGTGGTGACCCCTCCGGGCGGTGAGCCCACCCCCGCGCGGTGGGAGTTCCTCCACGAGGTGGCCCGCTGGGCCGCCGGGCGGCTGCGGCTGTCGCCGCCCAGCCCCGAGGGGCTGGCTCCCACCCTGCTGCCGGGTCCTGAACCCGGCGAGCCGAGCCACGCCATGGTCGCGGGCACCTGGGAGTGGGACCTGCGGGCGGGCCGGCTCACGGTGAGCGAGGGCGCGTTCGAGGCGATCGGTGTGGACCGGAAGAACCTCGACGGGCGGATCGAGACCTGGACCAACCTCATCCACCCGGAGGACCTGCCGTGGGTGACGGAGGCCGGCGACCGGGCGATCCGCACCCGCGGCGTGCAGGACTGCGAGTACCGGGTCCGCCGCGCGGACGGCACCTACGGCTGGGTGCGGACCCGCGGCCAGGTCGTCACCGACGAGAACGGCGAACCGGTCCGCATGGACGGCACCACGTGGAACACCAGCCAGACGCACCCCGCGCTGGAGTCGGTGGGCCGCGCCCTGCTCCACATGAGCGACGGTTTCCTGTCCATGAGCGGCGACTGGCGGATCGGCTTCGTCAACGAGGCGGCGGAGCGTCTGCTCGGCGCCGCGCAGGACATCGTCGGCCATCGACTGTGGGAGGTGCCCACGCTGCGGGACGTGCCCGGTGTGGAGGAACGGTGCCGAGGCGCGGTCGCCGAGGGCGAGCCCACGAGCTTCGAGATGCCGGGTCCCGACCGCGACCAGTGGTACCACCTGCGGCTGGTGCCCGTTCCGGACGGGCTGACCGTCTATGTCGCCGACATCACCGAGAGGCGCCGCCGGGAGGCCGAGCGGAAGGCGGCGGAACGGGCCGCCGCCGACCGGGCGGCCCTGGTCGGCGGCCTGACCCGCGCGCTGGCCGAGGCGGTCACCGCCCAGGACGTGGTCGCCGCCGTCGCCGACAGCGTGCTGCCCGCCTTCGGCGCCAGCGGGCTGCTCGTCGCGACCCTGGGCGACGGCCGCCCGCACATCGTCGGCTCCGTCGGCCACTCCCGCGCGTTCGTCGACCGGCTCCTGCGGACCCGGGTGGTGACCGCGTCCACCGACGAGGTGCTGCGGACCCGCGCGCCGCTGTTCACCGAATCGGCGGACGACTTCGTCGCCCCCCACCCGAGGCTGACCCGCCTGGTGGCGGCCGGCGGGAAGCGGGCATGGGTGATCCTGCCGCTGATCGCGTCCGGCCGCCCCATCGGCAGCGCCGCGATCTCCTTCGACCAGCCGCGGCACTTCAGCGAGGACGAGCGCACGCTGCTGACCGCGCTGAGCAGCCTCGTCGCCCAGGCCCTGGAGCGGGCGGGCCTCTACGACGACGCCCTCACCCGCGCCCGGGCACTCCAGCGCGCGCTCCTGCCCCGCGTCCTGCCGTCGCTCCCGGCGGTCACCGCGGCGGCCCGCTACCTGCCGGCCGGGGAGGGCACGGAGGTCGGCGGCGACTGGTACGACGTCATCCCCCTGTCGTCCGACCGGGTCGCACTGGTCGTCGGCGACGTGATGGGCCACGGCATGTCGGAGGCCGCCACCATGGGCCGGCTGCGCACCGCCGCCCGCACCCTGTCGGAGCTGGAGCTGCCGCCCGAGGACATCCTCGCGCACCTCAACGACATCGTCGCCGAGCTGAGCGAGGACCGGTTCGCGACCTGCCTGTACGGGATCTACGACCCGGTCGACGGCCATTTCCGCTACGCCAGCGCGGGTCACCCGCCGCCCGCCACCGTCCGCCCCGACGGCTCCGTCACCTACCCCGGGACCTTCCCCAACCCCCCGCTCGGCGTCGCGGCGCCGCCGTACGACACGATCGAGATCCGTCTGCCCGCGGGGAGTGTGCTGGCCCTGTACACCGACGGCCTGGTCGAGTCCCGCACCCGCGATGTCGAGGACGGCATGGCCCACCTGGCCCGGCTGCTGGGCCAGGGACGTACCGACGACCTCGACGCCCTCTGTGACACGGTCACCGCGGGCCTCCTGCCCAGCCAGGACCGCATCAGCGACGACGCCGCGCTCCTGATCGCCCGCACCAGCCGGCTGCCGCCCGAGGCCATCGCCGTCTGGCCGCTGCCCGAGGACCCCCGGGCCGCGGGCGAGGCCCGCGACCACGTCCGCCGGCAGCTCGCGGCATGGGGCCTGGGCGACGACACCACGATGACCGCCGAACTCCTCGTCAGCGAACTCGTCGGCAACGTCGTCCGCCACGCCAAGGGACCGGTCACCCTCCGCGTGCTGCGCAGCCGCACCTTGATCTGCGAGGTGTCGGACGGCAGCCTGACCACCCCCCACATCCGCCACACGTCCCTGGCGGACGAGGGCGGTCGCGGCCTGCGACTCGTGGCCGCGATGGCCCAACGCTGGGGCACCCGCTACACACCGACCGGTAAATGCATCTGGACCGAACAGCCCCTCTCCGGCTGAGCGTTCCACCGGTGATGCGCCGCGCAGAGAGTGTGTGAGGAAGGAATTCCGAGCACGGAAAGTCGAAGCACCCTGGTCCGATCGTCAAGGACTTCCCGGCACGGCTTTGGCATGCTCTAGACACAGGCAAGGGTTCCGCCGAGCCCGGCCGGTCACCACCGGACCGGAAACGGCTCGCTCCTTGCCGGACCGCGACGCAGGCGCACGCACGAGTCCTTCCACCCCACGGGACAGGGCTGGAGCTCCCCCCACGGCACCGATTCCGTAGCGAGCCACGCGCGGAATCATTCATCGCGGAAGCGGCGGAATCCGCTGTCGGTCTGTTTCTCACTGAGTCGACCAGGGCGTCACCGATCCGGTGCGCCCGGGAAAGAAATGGGTGAGCACTATGCGCGCAATGAAGAGGACGGCCATGCTGCTGGGCCTGACCGCCGCGTTGGCCGCGGGCGGTGTCTCGACCGCCGCGGCGGGCCAGGACAGCGCCGAGGAGACCGGTGCCCTCGCCCAGTACGAGGGCAAGACGATCAACCTGGCGGAGAGCTGGGAAGGCGCCGACGTCTGCCGGCAACAGGCGAGCGGTGAGCTGAACTGCTGGGACGAGGCCGACGAGGCTCTGACCGCGGCCGGCTCCGAGGTCGGCATTCAGGCAGCGAGCGACTGCACGGCGTCCTACTTCTGCCTGTGGGACGGGGCCAACTTCACCGGCGCCCGGCTCGAACTGCCGATGGACACGTTCCTCGACCTCCTGAGCAACTACGGCTTCGAGGACCGCGCCTCCAGCGTCTACAACCGCTCGGTGTACTTCGCGCAGCTCTTCGACAACGACTACTCCGACTTCCCCTCCCTGGCGGTCGCGCCCGGCAGCCAGTACTCGGACCTGAACACCCTCAGCCACCCCTACGGCGGCACCTGGAACGACCGCGCCGACCTCGCCATCTTCTGAGCGGGCCACAAGCCCCACCCCCACGGTGACCACCACGCGCTGACCACGCAGCGCTGACCGCGACGGGCCTGATGCCGACACCGACGGCGTCGGGCCCGTCGACGCGCGGGGCTCCCCGGGAAGCCGCACGCGCCCGGGTGGGCTTCCGGGCGCCGTTTCCGGAACGACCCGGCGACCGAGAATCCCGGAGAAGGCCGCACCGTTCGCCCCGGGAGTTCCCCATGGTCGCCATCCGCTGGATCCTCGCGTTCGACGCCGACTGCTGCCGCTGCCGGTCGCTGGCCCACGACGTGCGGGACGCGAGCGGCCGGCGGCTCGACATCATGCCGCTGGAGGACCCGGAGGTCCGCTCCTGGCGGGAAGCGGCACTCGGCGCGGAGCCGCCGCACGCGCCCACGCTGCTGCGCGTCCCCCAGGACGGCGGGAAGCCGCCCCGCGCCTGGACCGGATGGACCCTGGGGGTGCGCCTCGCGCTGCGTCTCGGGCCACGCCGGACCGCCCGCGTGCTGCGCGCCCTGGGAGCGGCGCGGAGCGCGGAGCGGGCGCCGGACGGCATCGGCCGCGGCCGGTTCCTGCTGCTGGCCGGCCTCGGCGCGGCGGCCGTGCTGGGTGCCGCGCCCGCCGCGCGCGCCACCGACCGGGCCCAGGAATGGGTGCGGGCGAACCTGGCCGAGCTGCCGCGGGACTACGACGGGGTGACCGCCCATCCGATGGCGTACCGGCGGGCGATCTTCCGCGAGCTGGACCCGGCCGACCGCGCCGCCCTGTGGCGGGAGCACCTGTCCCGTTACCGGGCCGCCCACCCCGGTCTCGGCGCCGAGCAGCGCGGCGTGCTGGACCGCGCCGAGGCGTTTCTCCGCCGCGACTCGGCCTTCGTCGGCGAGGTGACCGATGAGCTGCACGGGGAGTACCAGGCGCTGAAGGCCGACGCCGTGGCGGCGTTCGGTCTGGACGAGGCCAGGGCGGCGCTGGCGACCCTCGGTCCCGCCCCCACCGCCGCCGAGGACGCCAACTGCGAGTGCAACTGCGGCGACGACTGGTGCTCGGATGGGTGCACGTGCTGCGTCGACGGCAAGCCGTGCTGGTGCACCCGCACCTCGGCCGGCTGCGGACTGTTCTTCAACTACCGCTGCTACGGTACCTGTTAGCGGTGGACGGGCGTCGGGCGCACCGGGTGGGGACGGACACCGCCGGGGCGATCGGGCGCCCGATGTCGGCCACTTTCGTGATCGTCCGGGCTTCCCGGCACGCCGCCGATGGCCGGAAGCGGTCGGTGACGGACCGCAGCCAAAGGCGCTTCCCCGGCCGGTCCCGTGGTGGACCCGGGCGCCGGGACCCACCCGGCTCGTGCCGGGCGAGGCCCCGCGCGCCCCCGGCACCCGCCGCGCGCCCGGACCTTCCCGCACGGGCGCCCGTATCGGTACGGCGTTCCCGAACGCATCGGCCGGGTCGTCGTCGTCACCGTGGTCTTCCTACTGGTCCCGATCCGGGTCTGCGAAGATGACCTTCAGGCCGTTGTCTGTCGCAAAGCCATTCGGCCCGTTCTCGTCTGGTTCCGGCGGGGCCGGTCGGTCACCATCGAGGGGCAGCGTGGCAGGGGGGTGCTCCGGTGATCGAAACAGTGTTCCGCAGTGAGGACGTGGCTCCGGCGGACCGGTTCCCGCTCTGGCGTGAGCTGATGGCCCGCACGCACGCGCCGCTGGACATCTCGACCGACGACCCGCGGGACTTCCGTGCCACCCAGCGGCTGCTGGACCTGGGCACCGCCCGGGTGTGGCCGACCGACTTCCAGCCGGCGCGCTTCGTGCGCACGCCCAAGCTGATCCGCCAGTCCGACCCGGAAGGCGTGCACGTGTCCCTGCCGGTGCGGGGAGTTCTGCGGGTCACCCGCAACGGCCACGAGATCGCCTACGCTCCGGGCAGTCTGTGCGTGATCGACTCGTCCCGCCCCATCGAGGTGCACGCCGGGGACGGCCCGGCGCCCCAGGCGGGCATCGGCCTGGAGCTGCCCAGGGCGCTGCTGACGCTGCCCCGCGACGGTCTGGACAGACTCACCGGATACCGGCTGTCCAGCCGGGAGGGGTTCGGGGGCCTCCTGGCGCAGTTCCTCGTCCGGCTGACCGACGACACCGCCTCCTTCGGACCCGACGACGGACCCCATCTGGCGGGCATCGCCGCCGATCTGGTGTCCTCCCTGTTCGCGCATGTCCTGGACACACGGGCGGCGCTGCCCCCGGAAACCCGCCACAACGCCCTGCGGCTGCGCATCCGGGCCTTCCTGCGGGAGAACCTGCACGACCCCGGCCTCACCCCGAGCGTGATCGCCGCCGCCCACCACATCTCCGTCCGCCATCTGCACAGCCTGTTCCGCGACGAGTCGGAGACCGTCGCCGCCCATCTGCGCCACCTGCGCCTGGAGCGCGCCCGCCGCCTCCTGACGGACCCCGCCTGGCGGGACGTCCCGGTGGGCCACATCGCGGCGGCCTGCGGCTTCTCCGAACACTCGGTGTTCACCCGGGTGTTCAAAACCGCGTACGGCATGACCCCGCGCGACTACCGCCACCGGGCCCAGCCCGCCGTCGATCCCCCGCCCCCGCCGCCGGACGGCGAGGCGGGTTGAGCGGGGGCGCCTCATCCGGCGGGATGCCGGGTGTCGGCGGTCAGACCGGTGAACCGGCCGGCGGTCAGCCAGTCCTGACCCCGGTCGTCCACCGGGCAACCGGCGACCCGCAGCCGCTGCGCGATCTTCCGCCTGCACGCGGCGGTGTCGCTGAGCTGGATGAAGTTGCGGCCTCCCAGGTCCGCGACGGCGCGGTGCGCGCCCACCTTGACGATGAGCGTCCGCTCGGGCGCCACGCCGAGGGCCATGCCCAGTTCCAGCAGCACGTTGGGCCGGGCCTGCATGCCCGGCTCCCTCTCCTCGCGGCCGTCGGAAGGGACGCACAGGCTCGGGTGCAGGCGGACGACGTCGTCGGGGGGCAGCAGGACCACCACGGCCTGGGCCCTGGCGATGCCCTGGGCGATGACCTCCCCCAGGTAGGGGCTGATCGTGCCCGTGGGCTCGACGACGTTCTCCCATTCCAGCGGGCGCAGGTCGATCGCCCGCAGGAAGTCGAACATGCCCGCGCGGACCTGCTCGTCGCGGCCGTGGACGACGAAGACGGTGCGCCGGGTGTCGGCCGAGGACACGGGCCCGGCGGCGGGCACGGCCGGCGCGATGTCCGGGGAAGGCGCGGGGGCGGGCCGCTCCGGCTCCGTTCGGGCCGCCAGGACATGCTCGGCACGCTCGGGGGCCGCCTCCAAGTATCCGGTCTCGTCGTCGAGCCGGGACAGGAACCAGCGCGCCAGGTCGCGGTCGTCGCGGAAGAAGCCGTGCGCGGGGGGCCCGCCGTGCAGGGAGCGCTCCATGTTGTCGGCGGCGATGTCGACCGTGCGGCGCAGGTCGCGGAGGCGGGTGATCATGATCCTCGCGTCGAAGGCCGCCCGGCGTGCTTCCCGTGTCGTCCCCGGCCCTCCGGGAACGGTGCTCGCGTCCAGCGCGGCCCGCACCTCGGCGACGCGCGGGCTGTCGCGCGTCCAGACGCGGAGCTGGTGTCCGAGTTTCGCGGCGTGCAGCAGGTAGCGGGCCAGCGGCGGGATCGCGATCCCGTCCGTGGACCACAGCCACGCGCTCGCCTCGTCGTCCCCGTCCGCGGTCGTGGCGACGACCAGATCGCGGCGGACCCGCGTGTCCTCGCCCGGTGTCGTCTCCCAGACCGCGAGCCGGTCCCGCACGACGACGCCGTCCTCCGGCCGGAGCCGGCCCCCCGTCATGGGCGGCAGCGCCCCGGCCAGACGGGCCGTCAGCCCGGCGTCCGCCGCCCCGCCCGGGGCGAGGGGGCCGGGCACGAGGCCGAGCCGTATCCGGGTCTCGCCGAGGAACGGTCCCAGGCGGCCGACCGTGAGCGCGTCCCACTGACCGTCCAGCCGCCGCCAGCCCGGCGCGGTTCCGGTTCGCGGTGCCAGTGCCACCGACAGGACGAGAACGTCATGGTGACGCCGCAGCCCCGCCTGGCAGTCGCGGTCGTCGTCCCCCTGCGCCGCGAGGGCCGACTCCCCGGGGTCGCGGTGCGTCACGGGGGGTTCGGCCGCCGCCGCGGGAAGGTCCCTCGGCAGTCCCGTGCCGGCCACGGCCGCGTCCATCGCGAACAGGTACCGGCACGCCAGCCAGAGGTCGCGCAGCGCGTGGTAGGCGGTCGCCGCCCGCAGGCCCTCCAGGGGGGCGTACAGATGGACCACCCGCGGTGGGTTGTCGTCATCGGAGCGCACCCCGTCGGCCGGGCCTGACGCGCCCCTCTGCGCGGCGGGCGTCAGAGGGGTACAGGAGACAGGTCCCGTACGCGCTCCGGCAGGTCCGGCGGGGGCGGACGCCTGCCGGACGGCAGGGCCGGGGAGTCCGCCGCGCCGGGAGCCCAGCGGGCGAGTCCGGCCGTCAGGCGGCGCACGGCGGGCCCGTCTCCCGCCCGCCGGGCGCGCGCGAGGGCGTCGAGCAGGGCGTCGACGTCCGCCCAGCCGTCCGGCGGCAACGACCAGTCCGGCAGGCCGGTCAGCAGCGCGACGGTGTCCGCGAAGGATCCGCCGGGGTGCGCCTCGTCAGGTGTCGGCATCCGTGCGCGTCCCCTTCCGCTCCCCGGTGGGAGGCGTCGTGTCCCTGGTGACGTCCGGCCAGTCGCCGAGGTGCCTGGCGACCGTCGCCATCGACAGCGCGGGCAGGTCGGCGGGCCGGAGCACGACGCGCAGCTCGCGGCTGACGAGGCGGTGCCGGGCGTCGGTGAGGAAGGACCCGATGATCGCGGCGAGCAGGTCCTCGCGCGTATGGCCGTCGATGCGTGCCAGTCCCGACCCGAGGAGGGGGACGGCCAGGGTCCTGCGCTGGCCGTGGAGATACATCGCGTCCCACAGGTGGTCGAGGCCGAGGAGCAGATCGGCCAGGCTGGACCGGGCGATCAGGTCGTTGCCCATCCGGCTGTAGGCCACGGCGAAGATCCTGCGGCCCTCGCGGCGCAGCGGGAGGACCGTGCCGACGGGGTACCGGGTCAGCTTGCCGTGGCGTTTGTCCGCCCTCCGCTCGACGGCGACGGCGGGGAGACCGCGCAGGGCGTTGCGCAGGTCGCGGTCCAGGCGGGCCCGGTCGTCGCCGTACAGCGACCGCGTCATCTGGCCCTGGACGCTCCGCGCGCTGATCACCACGTCGTGGTCGGTCGCGGTGTCGAAGGTGTCGGTGAAGCCGACCGCCAGGTGGGCGTCGTCCTGCGCGAACAGGTCGCCGGCGGTCACGACGACCGAGGTGCCGGTTCCGGGGAAGTCGCGGCGCAGCACCCCTCCGGCACGGGCCCGTGCCCGTTCCCGCAACTCGTCGACCGTCCCGGCGAGTTCCGTGTCGCCGGGGAAGTCCCTCGCCAGGCCCTCGCCCGTGTCGAGTGCCTCCCGGACCTGCCCCATCTCCGCGCGGGCGCGCAGGAGTTCGCGTCGGGCGATCTCGTGCAGGGCCTTCAGGCGCCGGATCGGCTCCCGGGCGAAGGGGCGGTCCTCCACGTCGAACAGGGGGCGTCCGCCCCACAGTTCCAGCGCGGCCGTCAGCAGTTCGGCCGAGGTGGTCGGAGCCGTCCGCCGGGCCCGTTCCACGAGGTCGCGGAAGGCGAACAGGTCCACCTGGTCCCGGCGCAGCACGAGGCGGTACGCGGAAACCCGGCCCCGCTCGGTCAGCAGGACGCCGGAGGCGCCGCCCGGGCGGTCCGGGTCGAGCAGGCGCCGGAGTTCCAGCACGCGTTTCTGGACGCTCACCCGGTCCTCGCGGCGTGTGCCCGCGCCGGTGCCGCCCCACACGTCGTGGAACAGCTCGTCCACGGTGACCGGCTCCCCCTCCGCGACGACGAGCCGGGCCAGCACCGCCGTCGTCGTCGGTGGCGGCCTGACCTGTCGCCCGCCGACGGTGACGGTCGTCGAGCCCAGCATCGTCAGCCACACGTCCCCCACGCCCGGTCTCCCGTCACCCCCGATGCCGAAGAATCCCGGCGCACAGTCTAACGAGCTGTCATGCACACACAGCAGCGCGCCGGAAGCGGTCCGGAAGCGCTCCGGGGCTTTCCCCGGCAGCGCGTGGACCGGTCTGCTGGGAGTCGCCCGAACGACCCCTCACCAAGGAGAGCGACGTGCAGATCACCGAATGGCAGCAGGACCTGGCGCGGCGGATGCTCGCCGCGCCGGCGGACGACCCGGCCCCGGTCTCGGTGTCCGCCGACACCGGCCGGGTGCGGTCGGTCGAGGACCGCGTGCAGCGCATCCGCACCACCGAGCGGTCCGGCAGCCGGGGCTCGTGCCACCCGGGCTACACCGCCTGGGGCGACTGACCCCGACGCGCGACCCGTGGCCGGTGCCGTCCGCCGGCCACGGGCCTCCCCTCTCCGACCAGCGAAAGCAGACGCCGTGCTTCTCCCCGGAATCACCCTCAGTGTCCTGTCCGACCTGTTCGGGCCGTCCGACATCATGATCAGCTCCGGTGTCCGGCCGCTGCCCGGCCCGGCCGCCGCGGAGTCCGCCCTCGTCCCCCGGGACGACTGGCGCCCCCTCACCGACGACGAGTTCGCCGTGCTGTCGCCCGGCGCCCCCGTCCCCCTGTACGACCGGATGACGCTGGTGGACCTGGATCCCGGCGATCTGGAACGGAGCCAGCGCCGCCTGCTGCCCCTGCTCGCCGGGGCGAGCGAGTCCCGCGAGCCGACCGGGCCGGCGGAGCCGCGGAAGGCGGCGATCCGCGAGGTCTGCGACCGGCTCCTCGCCACGCTGGCGCGCCGCGGCGGGATCACCTGCGAGACCGTCGGTCCCGCCGACGCGGTCGTGCACCGGCCGGGCCGGCTCTCCACCGCCTACAACTACGACCGGCGCTTCTTCATGGGGCTGCACCTGGACAACCACCAGGACCACGCGCTGACGGAACGCCATCTCGCCTATCCGCTGACCGTGGTGAACCTGGGATTCGCCGACCGCTACGTGCACTTCGTGAACCTGCGGGTCACCGCCCTGTGCGCGATGCTCCGCGAGGCCGGGCACGGGATCCCGGCCACGACGCACGCCCTGAAGAACGCCTTCTTCGCCGCCCACCCCTCCTGCCCGGTGCTGCGCGTGCGGCTCCGCCCGGGGCAGGCGTACCTGGTCAACACCCAGGACGTCCTGCACGACGGCGCCACCAACGACCGCGGCCTGCCCGACGTGTCGCTGCTGTCGGCCAACGCGCTGTCCGTCGCCGAGCCGAGCCCGGCCCGGTGAGCGAGGTGAGCGGACACCCGGCCGGTCCGGTCCGGCAGATCGTCCTCCAGGCCACCGGCTTCTGCAACATCGACTGCCGGTACTGCTACCTGCCGGACCGCCTGACCCGCACGGTGATGCCGCTCGACGTCGTCTCCGCCGCCGCCCGCGCCCTGGCCTCGTCCGGCATGCTCGACGACGAGGTGGAGATCCGCTGGCACGCCGGGGAACCCCTCACCGCGCCCCGGGACTTCTACGCCCGCGCCCACGAGATCCTGCGCCGGACCCTGGCCGGGATCACCGTCCCGCGCTTCTCGCTCCAGACGAACGGTCTGCTGATCGACGACGCGTGGTGCTCCTTCTTCCGCCGGGAGGACGTCCGCGTCGGCGTCAGCCTGGACGGCCCGGCGCACGTCCACGACGCGTACCGGCGCACGCGGAACGACCGGGGCACGCTGTCCCGCGCCATGAGGGGAGTGGAACGGCTGCGGGCCGCCGGCCTCGACTGCGACGTCATCTCGGTGATCACTCCGGTCACCCTGCTCCACCAGGAGGCGTACCTCGACTTCATGGCCCGGCTGCGCCCCCGCTCGCTGGGGCTGAATCCCGAGGAGACCGAGGGAGGCAACTCCTCCACGCTCCACCGCTCCTCCGGCTTCGAGCCGCGCTACCGCGCCTTCCTGCGGTCCGTGGCGGCGTGGTCGGCCCGCACGGGCGTCGCCGTACGGGAGCTGGAGCGGATGCGCGAGCATGTGCTCTCCCACCGCCTGCCCGTCCGGAACACGCAGAACGAGCCGCTGTCCATCGTCACGGTCGGCACCGACGGCGGCGTCTCCTCCTTCTCCCCGGAGCTGTTCGGCTGGCGGAGCCCCGACCACGGCGACTTCGTCCTCGGCGACCTGCGCGACCCCGGTTTCCGGCTCGACGCGTGGCGGCCCGGCTTCGCCAGGCTGGCCGACGAGGTGGCCCAGGGACGGCGAGACTGCGCGCGTTCCTGCGGGTACTTCGCCCTGTGCGGGGGCGGGGCGCCCGCCAACAAGTGGGCGGAGCACCAGGCGTTCACCGGCACCCGCACCCGGTTCTGCGCGCTGGGGGTGATGGCCGTCGCGGATGTCGTCCTCGACGAGCTGGAGGGCGCGCGCCGGTGAGCGGTCGCGCCCCGGCGTCCCCCCGGGTCACCGTGCGCGGCCACTGCCCGGCACGGCCGGAGGCCGTCGCCGCCCTCGTCGCACGGGGCCGGGCGGCGTCGCTGACCGCGCTGCCCGGCGACTTCGTGATCGTCGCGGAGGAGACCGGGCGGACCACGCTGATCAGCTCGCGGTCCGGCGCGGTCGGCCACTTCTACGACACGCGGGTGCCGAGGGCCCACGGCGCGTGCCTGGACGAGGTGCTGACGGCGGCCGGGCGCCCGCTGCGCTGGGACCACGGCGCGGTGGCCGACCATCTGGTCTTCGGCCACCCGCTCGGCGAGGCGACCCTGGACCGCGACATCCGCCGGGTCCCGGCGGGATCGGTCGTGGTCCTCACCCGTTCCGGCGGGGAGATCCGCGCCTCCCGGCCGGCCGACGCGCCCGTGGCGACACCGGACGCGGCGCTGGCGGCGTTCGTCGCGTCCGTGCGGCGCGCGGCGGACGGCGGATGCGCGCTGTCGATGTCGGGCGGGCTGGACGCCCGGCTGCTGCTCGCCGCGCTGCTGGCGGACGGACACCGTCCCCGGCTGCTGATCGCGGGCGTGCCGGGCTCGTTCGACCGGATGGTCGCCACGGCCGTCGCCCGCGACCTCGGCCTGCGCCACACCGTCCACGCGGTCACGGCGGCGCGGCTGCCGTACGGCGCGGCCCGCGTCGCGCGGGCGACCGACGGGCTGCTGCCCCTGAGCAACTGGGCCGGGATGGCCCATCTCGCCGAGGACCCGTCGCCGGAGCCGGCGCTCCTCGGCTACCACGGCGAACTGGCCCGCGGGTACTACCTGCCCGCCGCCGTACGGTCCGCGGCGGCCCTCGCGCGGCGTCCGGCGGCGCACGCGCCCGCCCATCTCCTCGGCCGCTCCGGCGACCCGTTCCGGAAGGCCGAACACGCCCGGCTGGCCCCCGGCCTGAGCGCGGCGCTGGGCCGGGAGGCCCTGGAGGAGCGGGTACGCGCGGTGCTGCCGGCCACGGGGACGCTCCTCGGCGCCACCGAGGCGTTCTTCCGCGCCCAGTACGGGCGCCGGAAGATCGGCGCCAATCTCGCGGCGATCGGCGAGTTCACCGCGTGGCGCGTCCCGTTCCTGGACCCCGACTGGGCCGACGCCGCCGGCGCCCTGCCCGGCCGCTGGAAGCTCGGCGACCGCTGGCACCGGTGGGCGATCGGCCGCCTGTGGCCACGGCTGCTGGACTACCCGGAGGAGGGCTACGGCCGCCGCACGGCGCCGCGCCCCTCACCGCGCCACTGGCTCGCCGGGCCCGGGAGGCCCCGCACCCCGTACTACGCCGACCAGCGCCCGCTGCTCGGCCCCGGCCCCGTCATGGACTTCCTCGGCCGGCACGCCGGTCACGGTCTCGGGGACCTGCTCGACCCGGCCCTGGCCGGCGAACTGATCGCGGAGCAGATGAGCGGCGCGCCGCGTCCGCATCTGTGCTTCGCCCTGGGCGCCCTGTCCTGCTGGCGGCGTTCCGCCGGCCCGTGACGGCCGGTCAGCGCTTGTCGCCGGGCGCGGGAGCGTGTTCCTCCGGCGCCTGCGGCGGCTCGTCGCGCGCGTCGGCCACCTGGTCCGCGGTGGGCCCGACCCGCTCCCGCACCCGGGGCGGGATCGGGACCCGGGGCGCGGTGCCGAGCGGCTTGAACCGGCTGTCGTCCAGCACCATGAGCCCGGCGAGGGCCTGTTGCAGGGCCGCGAGGTCCCCGGCCGTCACGGCGGCGCCCACGGCGTCCAGCCGGTCTCCCGCCCAGGTCCAGCGGTCCTCCGTCAGCGTCCACTCCGGCATGTCGCGCACCAGGCCGAGCACGGCGTCAAGCGTTTCGGTCCACAGGGGAGGACGGCCGGACCCGGCCGTGGCGCGCTCCTCGGATGCCTCCATGCCCGCATGCTAACGAGACGTCAGGCCGCGCGGTGGGCGTTCACCGACAATGCGCCGGCGGCGGTGGGCCCGGCGCTCAGGCACCCGAATGGAGGTGGGCCGCCCACAGGGACGGAGTGGCCCACAGGAGCCGGCGGGCGGAACGCACCGCCGTGTGCAGGGCGTGGGCGGCACGCTCGGGCCGTGCCGTGCCGCGACCGTCGTGGAGGTGCGCGTAGAACGCGGTGGAGAGGGTGGTGGCGGCCAGGTCGCCGACCTCCCACTGGGTGCCGACGACGTGCGGGAACCCGGCGAGCTGGAACGTGGCGGCCAGGTGGATCGCCTCGTCCCGCAGCGCCGCCGCGTCGACGGCGGCCGTCCGGCAGGCGGAGATGTAGACCAGCCGGGCCCGGTCGAGGGTGACGGGAACGAGTCCGGCGACGGTGAACGGGTCCTCCGCGTGGTCGTGGAGGAAGAGGCGGCTGAGGGACGGGTCGGCGGGATGGCTGTCCGCGTGGCAGCCGAAGTGGACGATGTCGGACGCGGCCAGGTGGGCCAGGACGTTGGCCTTGGTGGGCAGGTCCGCCGGCCCGGGCGGCGGGCCGCCGGCCGGGCCGGGGTCGGGCTCCGTCAGCAGCACGGCGTCGGGCCAGTGCGCGCGGAGCATGGCGGCCTCGGCCGGTACGAAACGGAGCCGGCCGCCGTCGGGGAAGCCGGGGGTGACGGGCATGGCCACGATCAGCCGGCGGGCGGGGCCCGGCGGGCCGCCGGCCACCGGGCGGCGGGCCAGGTCCCGGGCGTGGTGGAGGGCGCGGATGGTGGGGGTGTAGGAGGAGACGACCCGGTCCAGCACGGACCGGGGTGCCGCCGGGTCCTCGGCCGGGGTGTGGTGGCCGGCGGCGTGCAGGGGCAGCGTGCTCAGCGGCCCGCCCGGCACCCACCAGATCCGGGGCCACGAACCGGCGTCACCGGCCGGGGTGGTCACCAGGCCCAGGGCCCGCAGCACCGGTTCGGCCGCGGCGTCCCAGAGCCAGGCGAGGATCTTCGCCAGCTCGGCCTGGGGCCGCATCGGGTCGGGGGCGTCCGCCGTGGCGCGCAGCGCGTCGCGGAAGGAGTCGCCGCGCTCGCGCACGTCGTCCCAGCCGAGCCGGGGCAGGGGAAGGGCGGTGACACCGGTCGCGGTGACCAGCAGGGCGTCGCCGCGGCGGGGCGTCACGTTGAACACGACGATCGGCCCCTCGGACGCCTGGGCCAGGAGTTCCTCGTCGGTGGGTGGCGCGGCGAACGTCGCGAATCCTTCCTCGGCGCGGATGGTGTCCAGGAGCGCGGCGAACTCGGCGGCGAGGGTCTGGCGGTCGGCGGTCTCGCGGTCGTGGCGCCGCCGCGCGTCCCCGGCGCGCTGTCCGGCCGGTTCCGTCGTCCGGGGAAGTGCCGGGACGGGGCGGTCGAGCCGGTCCCGCAGGTCGAGGAAGCGCAGCGCGAGGTGGGGGTGACGCTCCCACAGCCCGGTCAGGTCCCCCCGGACGTCCAGCGACGCCGACATCAGCACCGCCCGCCCGGTCTCCAGGAGGCGCAGGGCCCGCGCCGCGCCGTCCGGCGTGCCGCCGGACGCGGTCAGCGCCAGCGCCGCGGCCTCACCGGCGAGGCCCGCGAACGCACCGGCCAGGCGCTGCTGGTCCCCCCGCCCCAGGCGGCGCGACGACACGAGCGGCAGCAGCCGCACCGCCAGCTCGGCCGCCTCCGCCGCCCGCCCGGGGTCCGGGTCCGCGAGTGCCGTGGCGGCGGCACGGGCCGCCCGGACGCGGGACGTCGTCGGGGCCGTCGGGACGCGCGCCGCCGCCAGCCAGGCGTCCACGGCGCGTTCCCGGTCCGTCGCGTCCCCGGTGTGCTCGTGACGGGCCCACAGGGCGTCCCCGAGATCCGCGCCCAGCGGGCCACGGCCCGGATGGAGGGGGCCGAGGGCCCGTACGGCGTCGTCGAGGAGGCCGATGGCGGTGTCCGTGTCCGCCGGGTTCGCTGGGTTCGCTGGGTTCGCCGGGTCCGCCGGGGGCCCCGGCGGCTCGCGGCGCGCCAGCAGTGCCCGGCCGAGAGCGGCGGCGTGGAAGGGACGGCGCGGATCGTCGTCGGCGACGGCCCGGAGGGCCGCGCGGAGCAGGCCGATCCCGGCCTCCACGTCGGCCTGGTCCCCCGAGTGCCGGTACCGCTCCGCCAGCGCGCCGCCCAGCGCGGTGAGCCGCCCGGCCCGGTCGGGATGCCCGGCCGGGGTCGCGTTCACCGAGCGCCGGTGGGCCCGGATCGCGGCGTCGAGGTCGGCCGGGCGGCCGGACCGTTCGGCGCGCGCCGCCAGCGCGGTGCCGAGCAGCCCGAGGGTCCAGCCGCGGTCCGGATGGGCGGAGGGCAGGAGGTCCGCCGCCTCCCGCAGGGCGTCCAGGGCGGCGTCGAGGTCGGCGTCCCCGCTCTCGCGTTCACCGCGCAGCAGCAGGGCCGCGCCGAGGTTGGTCAGGCACTGCGCGCGTTCGAGGGGGTCGCTGTAGCCGGTGACCGCCGTGCGGAGGGCGTCGATGGCGGCGTCCGCGTCCGCTTCGCGTCCGGTGCCGGCGGAGAGGCCGCCGAGGACGGCGCCCACGTGGTGCGGGTGCGCCCCCCGCGCGGTAAGACCGACCGCCTCCCGCACGGCAGCGGCGGCGGCGTCGAGGGCGGCGGCGTCGCCCGAGAGGTCGAACCGGGCGCGCAGGGCGCTGCCGAGGAGGGAGAGGCGGCGGCCTCTGGCCGGGTGGTCGGGCGGGGTGGCGTCCACGGCCTCCTGCTGGGCGGCGATGCCCGCCTCCGCGTCGTCGGCGTTCCCGGTCCGCCCCGCCCGCAGCGTCAACGCCGCACCGAGATCCGACAGGAGGCCCGGCCGGGCGGGATGACCGGGCGGGGTGGCGTCCAGGGCCTGCCGCTGGGCGGCGATGCCCGCCTCCGCGTCGTCCGCGTTCCCGGTCCGCCCCGCCCGCAGCGCCAGCGCCGCACCGAGATCCGACAGACACGTCGCCCGGAGGGGGTGGCCGGGTGGCGTACCGCGTGCCGCCTCGCGCAACCGGTCGACGGCGGCGTCCAGATCGGCGGGCTCCCCGCGCGCGCCGAAGCGGGCGAGGAGGGCGTCGGCGAGCGTCGCCGCGGGCGCCCCGGTGGTGTGGTGCCCGGCGGGCGCCACCCGGAGCGACTCCCGCAGGCACGCGACGGCCAGGTCCGCGTCCCGGCCGGAGTCCGCGTGCCCGGCCCGTTGCCGGTGGGCGGCCGCGAGGCGGAAGAGGCGCAGCGCGTGGTCGGGGTCCCCGTCCCCGGTGGCGTCCACCGCGTTCCGCCCGGCCTCGATCGCGGCGTCGAGGTCCGCGGGCGCGCCCGTGCGGGCGAAGCGCGCCGCCGAGGCCGAGCCCAGGGCGGCCCAGGCGGTCGCGCGGTGCGGGCTGTCGGGGGGCGCGGTCCGCGCGGACGCGCGCAGCCGTTCGATCGCCTCGTCGAGATCGGCCGGCGATTCCGACGCGGCGTACCGGACCGCCAGCAGGGTCCCGAGCTGGTACCGCACCTGGGAGTCCGCCGGAAGGTACGCGCCGCCCGCGTCCGCCGTCGCCCGGAGCGCGTCGATGGCCTCGTCCCGGTCCTCCGCCGCCCCTGTCAGCCGGAAACGGTGGGCCAGCGCCACACCGAGGGCGTACCGGTACATCGGGTACGCGGGGTCGGTGTCCGTTGCCGCCCGGAGCACCCGCCGCCAGGACCGGACGGCGGCGGACGCGCGGTCCGGGTCGGGGGAACGCCCCGCCTCCAGGAGGGCGCGGGCGGCGGTCAGGGCGGCGGCGCTCGCCAGCGCCGGGATCAGCTCGGGCGGCAGGCCGTCGCAGGTGAGGGCGAACCAGGGCGTGAACGCCTGGATGGCGGCTTCGAGAGCGTCCTGTTCCTGCCCGGGGGGCAACGCCAGCACGCGGTACCAGTGGAACCAGCCGAGCGTGAACCCGGCCCGCAGATCGGCCCCGGAGCCGTCGAGCAGCTCCGCGAGACGTTCCGCCTCGGCGAGCGCCTCGGGTTCCAGAACGGGCCGGAGGTCGCCGTCCGCGGTGATCCGCCGCAGCCGGGCGACCACCGGCGCCAGCCGTTCCTCCCGCATCCAACCCCCTGGAATCCGCGACGCGTCGGGCGACCGTGGCAGCACCGTACCCGCCCGGGGCGGGGATCAGCGTCCGGTGGTGTCGAGGTTGGCGAGGTACCGGGCGTCGCCCTGCGGCCCGGCCACCGCGCCGCGCGGCACCAGCTCCTCCAGCTGCCGGAAGACCTCCGCGTCCAGCGTCCGGGCCAGGTCGGCTGCGGCGGCGTTGGCCCGGACGTTGGCCGCCCGGCGGGTGCCGGGGATCGGGACGGTGTCCCGGTGCAGGGTCCAGGCCAGCGCCAGTTGCGCGGTGGTCACGCCGTGCGCGGCGGCCAGCGTGGCCAGCGCGTCGACCAGAGCGACGTTGCTGTGCAGATTGCCGCCCTGGAAACGGGGGTTGCCCCGCCGCCAGTCGTCCCGCTCCAGGTCGGCGTCGCTCCGCACCGCGCCGCCGAGCAGGCCCCGGCCCAGCGGGCTGTAGGCCACGAAGCCGACGCCCAGCTCCCGGCAGGCCGGGAGCACCTCGTCCTCCGGGTCGCGGTGGAAGAGGGAGTACTCGGTCTGGAGCGCGGTCACCGGGTGCACCGCGTGGGCGCGGCGCAGGGTGGCGGCGGAGACCTCCGACAGCCCGATGTACCGGATCGTTCCCTCCTGGACCAGCTCAGCCAGCGCGCCCATCGTCTCCTCCACGGGCGTGGTCGGGTCCAGGCGGTGGAGGTAGTACAGGTCCACGTGATCCGTCTCCAGCCGCCGGAGGCTGGCCTCCAGGGCACCGCGCAGGTAGGCCCGCCGGCCCATGCCGGGCACCAGCAGCCCGTCGGCGTCCTGGTTGCCGCCGAACTTGGTGGCCAGGACGACGTCCTCCCGGCGGCCCTTCAGAACGCGGCCGATCACCCGCTCGCTGGCGCCGTCCGCGCCGTAGATGTCGGCGGTGTCGAGGAACGTGATGCCCGCGTCCAGCGCCGCCCGCAGGGTGGCCTCGGCCTGCGCCCCTTCCACCTCCCCGTAGATGCCGCCGGCCAGCGTCATGGCGCCGAACCCCAGCGCCGATACCTTCGGTCCGTGCTCTCCCAGTGCGCGCTCGTACACGCCGGTTCCCTTCCAGTCGGGTCTTCGCGTGTCCGCGCCCGACGCGGCGGGACACGTCCCTGATCGTCCGTCACCGGCCCCCGGCTAGCCAGGACCCGCTGGGAGCCAGCCCCCGCGAGGCCAGTAACGCCAGGGCTACCCACCCGCGCGACGGACCCGGCACACTGGACGTCATGCCCTCCCCCGAACTGGCGGCGTTCCTGCGCAGCCGCCGCGACCGGCTCCCGCCGGCGGCCGTCGGCCTGCCCGAGGGCGGGCGGCGGCGCTCGCCGGGGCTGCGCCGCGCCGAGGTGGCGCAGCTCGCCGGGATCAGCCCGGACTACTACATGCGCCTGGAGCAGGGCCGCGACGGCCGCCCCTCCGCCTCGGTGCTGGACGGTCTGGCCCGCGCGCTGCGGCTGGACGACGACGAACGCGACCACCTGTACCGCCTGGCGCGCGCCGGGTCCGTTCCGCCGCGCCGCCCGGCCTCGTCCCGGGTCCGGCCGGAGGTCGCCCGGCTGCTCACGGCCATCGGGCCGGTGCCCGCCTACGTGCTCAACGGCCGCCTGGACGTGCTGGCGTGGAACGCGATGGCCGCCGCGCTGGTCACCGACTTCGCGGCGCTGCCGCAGGCGCGGAGGAACCTGCTCTGGTTCACCTTCCGCGACCCGCTCGCCCGCACCCTGTACGCCGACTGGGAGCTGGCGGCCCGGCACGGCATCGCGCAGCTCAGGACGGCCACCGGCCGCGCCCCCGACGACCCCGCGAACAGCGCGCTGGTCGGCGAACTGGCCGTGCACAGCGCGGAGTTCCGCGACTGGTGGGCCCGGCACGACGTGAAGGGACCGAGCATCGGGCGCAAGCGGTTCGTGCACCCGCTGGTCGGCCCGCTGGAGCTGGACTACGTGGCGCTGCTGCCTGCCTCTTCTACACATCTGACGCTGCCGACCTGCCTCTTCTTCCAGTTCTCGCGGGTTGGCGCTCTGTCCAACGCTGCATCACGACCGACAAACGGACGGCATCCGAGTTTTCGCCCTGTCTGGGGGGCGGGAAGATGTGAATAAGAGCCAGCCACCCCACCCCGCCCGCGTCGCGGGCGAACCGCCCACCGCATGCGCGGCCCGGTCAGACGTCGGGGGGCCGGATGGCCCTGTGCGCGAGCCACTCGGCCCTAGGCCGGCGGCGGTCGTGCGGGCGAGCCTGGGGCAAGGAGCGGCGGCGTGGAACGCGTCCACCGCCGGCCGCCCGCGGGGCGGCCGTGGAGACGATCCGAGGGAGTCAGCGATGAGCGGCCCGGTGGTTGTGGGAGTGGACGGCTCGGAGTCGGGCCTCGCCGCCGTGGAGGCGGCGGCCGGAGTGGCGCGGTCGCGGGGCGTGGAGCTGCGGGTGGTGCACGCGTTCGTCTGGCCGCTGATGCACGTGCCCCTGGGGGCGCCCGTGCCGGGCCCGGCCGACGGCGGGTTGCGCAACGCGGCCGAGCGTGTGCTGGCCGACGCCGCCGGCCGGGCACGCTCGCTCGCGCCGGAGGTGAAGGTCACCGAGGTGCTGGTCGCCGGTGCGCCGTTGCCCGTCCTGGAGGCGCAGTCGCGTACCGCCGGGCTGGTGGTCGTCGGCAGCCGGGGACTGGGAGCCTTCACCGGACTGCTGATCGGGTCCACGGCGGTGGGGCTGGCCGCGCACGGCGGGTGCCCGGGGGTGGGGGGGCGGGGCCGGCCCGCGCCGGACGGCCCGATCGTGCTGGGTGTCGACGGATCGGCGGCCGGCGACGAGGCGGTCGGGTTCGCGTTCGACGAAGCGGACTCGCGCGGCGCCGGCATCGTGGCGCTGCACGCCTGGACGCCGTGGGACGCCCCGATGCCGCCGCCCGGGGATCCGTCGGCGCCGTTCGCGAACGAGCCGGGCGCGCTGGCGGAGCACGAGGCGCGGCTGCCGGCCGAGGCGCTCGCGGGCTGGTGCGCGAAGTACCCGGACATCCGGGTCGAGCACCGGGTGGTGCGGGCCGACGCGCGCGAGGCACTGATCGAGGCGAGCGCTGCTGCTCAGCTCGTCGTCGTCGGGACGCGCGGACGTGGCGGGTTCGCCGGGCTGTTGCTCGGTTCCGTCAGCCAGGCGCTGCTGCACCACGCGCACTGCCCCGTCGTCGTGGCCGGCGGGAGCTGACCGCGTCGGGTCGGGACCGGCCGCCCGGCCCGTGCCGGGCGCGGTCCGGGGCCGGGCCGACGCGGCCGGGCGGCGGGTCGTAGGCTGTCGGCGGATCGTGCCGGGCACTCGGACGGAGAAGACGGTGGGGAACGGCGGCGCGTCGGGGAGCGATGGCGGGCCGCTGCCGCGGCTGCGGCTGGACGAGCTGCTGGAGGAGCTCCAGGTCCGTATCGACGAGGTGCGCGGCACCCGCGACCGGGTGCACGGGCTGCTGGAGGCCGTCCTGTCCGTGGGCCGGGAGCTGGACCTGTCCCAGGTGCTGCGCGGGATCGTGGAGGCCGCCGTCGTGCTGGTGGACGCGGAGTACGGCGCGCTGGGAGTCATCGACAAGGAGCACGAGCAGCGGCTGTCGCAGTTCGTGCCGGTGGGCATCCAGGAGGACCGGATCGAGGCGATCGGGCCGCTGCCGTCGGGACACGGTCTGCTGGGCGAGCTGATCCGGCACCCGAAGCCGCTGCGGCTGCGGGAGCTGTCGGAGCACCGGGCGTCCTACGGTTTCCCGGCGAATCACCCGCCGATGCACTCCTTCCTGGGGGTGCCGATCCGGGTCCGGGACGAGGTGTTCGGCAACCTCTACCTCACGGAGAAGCGCGGAGGGCGGGAGTTCGACGCGGAGGACGAGACGCTGCTGTCGACACTCGCGGTCGCGGCGGGTGTCGCGATCGAGAACGCCCGGTTGTACGAGGAGGCGCGGGACCGGCAGCGGTGGCTGGAGGCGAACGCCGAGGTCGTCGGGAACCTGCTGTCCGGGGCCGGTGAGGCGCGAGTGCTGGAGCTGATCGTCGGACACGCCCGCCGCATCCTGGGCGCGGACCTCGGCGTTCTCTGCCTGGCCGAGGAGGGCTCGGGTCCGCTGCGCGTCGCCCTGGCCACGGGCTCGCACGCCGCCGCCCACGCGGGTCTGGTGCTGCCGCGCGAGAGTTCGTTCGCCGGCGCCGCCGTCATCTCCGGGGAGCCCGTGCTCACCTCGGACATCGGCACCGACGCCCGCCGCGCGGCCGGGCCGGAGGACTGGTCCGGGCTGGGTCCGGCCGTGGCGGTGCCCATGGGGACCAGTGGCGGGCTGCGCGGGGCGCTGGTGCTGGCCCGCGAGCGGGGGCAGGCGCATTTCACCGGTCGGGAGACGGCGCCGCTGCTGGCGTTCGCCGGCCAGGCGGCGCTGGCGCTGGAGCTGGCCGAACGCAGGCGGGCCGCCGAGCAGATGGCGCTGCTGGAGGACCGGGACCGGATCGCCCGCGATCTGCACGATCTGGCGATCCAGCGTCTGTTCGCGACCGGCATGACGTTGCAGAGCACCCTGCGGTTCGTGGAGCATCCGCAGGCGTCGGAGCGGCTCACCCGTTCGGTGGACGACCTGGACGAGACCATCAAGATCATCCGGTCCACGATCTTCGGGCTGCGGGTCCACGAAGGCGGCCCGGCCGCGCAGGGGTTGCGGGTGCGGGTGGCGAGAACGGTGGAGGAGGCCGTGCCCACGCTCGGGTTCACGCCGTCGCTGCGGATGGAGGGCCTGGTCGACACCGATGTCCCGGCCGAGGTCGCCGACCATGCCGTCGCCGTGCTGCGGGAGGCGCTGTCCAACGTCGCCCGGCACGCGCGGGCCGGTGCCGCGAGTGTGTCGGTGACGGTGGGGGACGGCGTGTTCGCCTTGGCCGTGGTGGACGACGGTACGGGTGTCCCGGAGGGCGGGCGGCGCAGCGGGTTGCGGAATCTCGCCGAGCGGGCGCAGGGGCTCGGCGGCTCTCTGACGACCGGCCCCGGGCCCTCCGGCGGCACCCGTCTGGAGTGGCGGGTACCGCTGACCGGGAGCTGACCCGTTCAGCCCCCGTCTCCGCGGGCGGCGCCCGTGTCGAGGAGCCGGGCACGGGAAGCGCGCAGGCGCCGGACGACGGTCCGCGCGACATGCCGGTAGACCGCGCGGCCCAGAACCGGGTCGGAGTCGCACAGGGCTCGCACGGCGAGCGCGTCGAACTCCATGGCCCGGACCGGGCTGAGTGTCTCGCCGCCCAGTTCCCAGGTGTGCGGCGGGAACAGCCAGGACCAGCCCAGCAGTTCCCCGGGCCCGACGGAGTCCACGACCGCCGCCCGGCGGCCGGGCCGGTGGAGGTCGAGGGTGACCGTGCCGGATCCGAGGACCCAGAACCGGTCGGCCCGGCGTCCTTCCTCGAACAGGCGGGTCCCGGCGGGGTAGGAGACCTCGCGGGCGTACGCGAGGAGGTGGCCGGTGCCCGCCTCGGGCAGAGCGGCCAGGAAGTGCTTCGTGGTGGGTCCCATGGCGTCCGTCTTCTTCCGGTGGTTCGCGCGGTCAGTGGTCGGCGGCATCGTGGGGTTCGGGGCCGCCGTCACGGGCGGCCGTGAGGCGGTCCACGACGCCGACGACGCCTTCCATCCGTCCGGTGAGACCGAGCGCGATGGGAATCTCGCTCTCCCGCTCCACGACGCCGTCGAGCGTGACGACGCCGTCCTCGACGGTGACGCGCACGGCGTCCCTGGGCAGCCACAGGGAACGGATCAGCACCTCGTCGATGACGGTTTCGCGGATCTCGGCGTCGGGGCGCAGGAAGACGCCCAGCACGTCGCGGCGGCTGACGATGCCGCCCAGGCGGCCTTCCTCGTCGAGCACGGGCAGCCGTTTGACGTGGCGGTCGGCCATGACGCGGGCGGCGCGCGCCACGGAGTCCACGGCCCGGACGGTGACGGCGGGGGCGGTCATCAGCTCGCCCGCCGTCATGGCGCCGGCCAGGGCCGTTTCCCGGCGCGCGGCGCGGGTCGGTGACCAGTGGGGCCGCCGTCCGCCCTGTGCCTGACGGGCCATGAGGTCCTGCTCGGACACGATCCCGAGCACCTTCTCGTCATCGTCCACCACGGGCATTCCGCTGACGCGGTGCTCCGCGAGCAGTTCGGCCACCCGCTTGAACGGCACCTCGGGCGTGACCGAGACGACGTCACCGGTCATCACCGTGCCGACCATGCGTTGCTTCATGACATGTCCTCGATTCCGGTGGAAGGGCGCGGACGCGGGTCCGCGCGTCGGTTCCCACCGTGCGTCCCCTGAGCCTCCGCTCCCTAGGGCCGAACGGGCCCGGGGGGAGTCCCTTGCGGCCCGTCCGCGGGGACCTGTGGCCCCTGCCGCGGGTGTCCGGCCCGGCGGGACGCTGAGGGCATGTCATCGAACGAAGGAGGCGGCCCCGTGTTCCCGACGGTCACTGTGGGTCTGGATGGTTCTTCGGAGAGTCTCGCCGCCGCCGGATGGGCGGCGGGCGAGGCGCGGCGTCGGGGGCTGCCGCTGCGGCTGGTGCACGTGTGGGAGGCGGGCGCGTACTCCGCGCTGCCCTCGGTGGACGGCCGGACCCTGCGGTACTGGGCGGAGCGGATACCGCGTGAGGCCGCCGAGGATCTGCGGTCCCGGTTCCCCGGAGTGGACATCTCCTACGAGCAGTTCACCGGTGCCCCGGCGCGGGTGCTGACCGGGGAGACGGCGGAGGGGTCCGGGATGCTGGTGCTGGGCACCCGGGGGCTGGGCGGCCTCACCGGCTTCCTGCTCGGCTCGGTGGCGCAGTCCGCCGTCGCGCACGCCCACGGCCCCGTCGCGCTGGTCAGGCCCGGCGCCGACGGGGAGGCCGCCGCACCGGCCGCGACCGATGTCGTGCTCGGGCTGGACGTGGCGGATCCGCCCGCCGCGCTGATCGACCACGCCTTCGACGCCGCCGCCCGGCGCGGCGCCCGGCTGCGGGTGGTCCACGCCTGGCGGGTGCCGCCGGTGTACGGGTTCTCGGCCGCCACCGTGGAGCCCGGCATCGCGGCTGTCTTCGCCGAGGACGTGGCCAGGGAGCTGGCGGACGCGCTGCGCCCCTGGCGGGCGAAGTACCCGGGTGTGGAGGTGGTGGAGCAGCCGGTGATGGGACGGCCGGGCCGTGAGCTCGCCGAGGCCGCGCGCGACGCGGCGGTGCTGATCGTCGGCCGCCGGGCCCGCCGGGCGCGCACCGGCTGGCACATCGGGCCGGTCACCCACGCGGTGATGCACCACGCGATCGCGCCCGTGATCGTCGTCCCGCACCCGTGACGCGCCCTGGCCCCCCGCCGGCTCAGGAGGAGCCGGCGGGCGGCACCAGGGTGTTCTCCCCGGTGCGGCCGGCGAGGTAGTCCGCGACGTTCCGGGCGGTCGCCTCGACGATCTGGCCGACGGCGTCCCGCGTGAAGTACGCCTGGTGGGAGCTGACCAGCACGTTGCGGAACGTCATCAGGCGCGCGAGGACGTCGTCGGTCATCACGTCCAGCGAGTGGTCGAAGAAGAAGACACCGGCCTCCTCCTCGTAGACGTCCAGACCGACACCGTCCAGCCTGCCCGCCCGCAGCGTCTCCACCAGCGCCTGGGCGTCGATCAGGCCGCCCCTGCTGGTGTTGATCAGGATCGCGTCGTCCTTCATCCTGGCCAGGGCAGCCGCGTCGACCAGATGGTGGGTC
Source organism: Streptomyces specialis (assembly GCF_001493375.1). Taxonomy (GTDB): domain Bacteria; phylum Actinomycetota; class Actinomycetes; order Streptomycetales; family Streptomycetaceae; genus Streptomyces; species Streptomyces specialis. The sequence goes on along the minus strand of NZ_LN929763.1, from coordinate 60,564 downwards.
TCCGGCAGGAGCGGCAGGTGGAGACTGATCAGGTCCGCCTCCGCGAACAGGCGATCGGTCCCGGCGTACTTCATGCCCAGGGCCAGGCACTCCTCGCTCGGTGCGACGTCGTGGCCCAGCAGCCGCATGCCGAAGCCGGCGGCGATGCGGGCGAACGCGGTCCCGATCTTGCCGGTGCCGAGAATCCCGGCGGTCCGGCCGTGGAAGTCGCGGCCCATCAGGCCGGTGAGGCGGAAGTCGAAGTCGCGCGTGCGGGTCACGGCCCGCGGCACCCGCCGGTTGGCCGCCAGGGCCAGGGCCCAGGCGAACTCGGCGACCGCGTACGGGGAGTAGTACGACACTCTCGCCACGCCGATGCCGGCCGTCCGGGCCGCTTCCAGGTCGATGTTGTTGTAGCCGGTGGCGCGCTGGGTGATCATGCGGGTGCCACCGGCGGCGAGCGCGCGCAGCACCGCGGCGTCCAGCACGTCGTTGACGCCGCTGCACACGATCCGGTGGCCGACGGCGGTCGTCACGGTGTCCGCGTCGAGCGTGAGGTCCAGGCAGCGCAGCCGGTGCTGTCCGTCGAACGCGGCCTGGAGCAAGGGTCGTTCGTCGGCTGTCACCCCGTAGGCGATGATGTCCGTCGCATCCGTGTTCACGCCGGTCACCGTAGCCTCACTTCGCGGGCGGTGGGGTGACCTTGCTCGCCAGCACGGCCGCCTGGACGCGGCGTTCGACGCCGAGCTTGGCCAGCAGCCGGGAGATGTGGTTCTTGACCGTCTTCTCGGACAGGAAGAGTCGCTGGCCGATCTGGCGGTTGGTCAGTCCCTCGCCGATGAGGATCAGGATCTCCCGCTCGCGGGGTGACAGCGCGGCCAGGGCCGCGTCCTGCGGTTCGGCCGGCCGCGTGTCGTCGCCGCGCAGGCTGCTCATCAGCCGCGCGGTGGTCGCCGGGTCGAGCATCGACTGCCCGGAGGCGACGGTCCGCACCGCGGCGATCAGGTCGGAGCCCTTGATCTGCTTCAGCACGTACCCCGCCGCGCCCGCCATGATGGCGTCCAGCAGCGCGTCGTCGTCGTCGAACGAGGTGAGCATCAGGCACGCCAGCTCCGGCATGCGCGAGCGCAGTTCCCGGCAGACGGTGATCCCGTCGCCGTCGGTCAGCCGCACGTCGAGGATCGCCACATGCGGGCGCAGTGCCGGGCCACGGGCCAGGGCCTGGTCGGCCGTCGACGCCTCGCCGACGACCTCGATGTCCGGCTCGGCGTCGAGCAGGTCGTGCACCCCTCGCCGGACCACCTCGTGATCGTCCAGCAGGAACACCCTGATCGGCGCCTGCGGGGAGAACTGGGGTGCGTCGCCCATGTCGTGTGTTCCTCGTGTCCGTTCCGGCCTCGTAGCACCGATGGTCACCCCGCGCACCGGCCGGATGCCAGGGCCGAACGGCCCCATCGGCGCCCGTGCCGGAAGGCCGGACGCCCCGGCGGCCGAGGCCCGACCGGCTCCAGCGCCGCGCCGTCCGGGCGTGGGACGGTCCCGTCACGGGCCACGGAACGCCGCGGCGACACACGAGGCGGGGACGGGGGACATGGAAGGCACGATCCGGCTGTGGCGCTGGCGGCGCAACCCGCCCAGGCGTCGTTCCGACATCGCCGAGGGATGGCTCGGCCTGGCCACCGGCCTGGTCATCGCCCTCGGCGCCCCCCTCGCCGGCGCGGCGACCACCGCCGGGACGGCCCACATCATGCTGGCGCCGGGTACGGACCTGAACGAGACGGCCGCCCTGGTCACCGGCTCCGCCGCCGAGGCGGACGCGGCCACCGTCGGCCACCCGGGCCACGACAGGACCGTCGTGACCGTCGACTGGACGACACCCGACGGCACCACCCGCACGGGCTCCACCTGGGCCGATGCCTCCACCCGGCCCGGCGACCGCGTCGACGTGTGGATCGACGACTCCGGCGAGCTGCGCCGGCCGCCCGTCGCGACGACCACCGCCTGGGCGGCCGGAGCGCTCCTGGGAGCTTCCGCCGCGGCGGGTGTCTGCCTGCTGGCCGTCGCCGCGAGTGCCGGCGCGCGGAACCGGCTGGACATCCGCCGCACGGCCGCCTGGGAACGCGCCTGGGCCGAAGCGGCCCCCGGCTGGTCCCAGCACGCCTGACGGCCGCAGGACACCGGCCACCGGCCCGACCGGCCCGGCCCTCGAAACAGACCCCCGAAACAGACATGGAGAGAGGACACGGCCATGACCCGACCCCACGTCGTCGCCGGAATCGACGACACCGCCACCGCGTTCCGGGCGCTCGACCGGGCGGCGGAGGAAGCGGAGCGGCGCGATGCCGTACTGCACATCGTGAACGCCCTGCCGGACCCGGACGCGGCGGGGCCGATCCTGTCGGCCGCCCTGGCCCGCGTCCACGACCGGCATCCCGCGCTGATCGCGCTGCCGGTGCCCGTTCCCGGCGCGCCGGCGGCGGTGCTGGCCGAACGGAGCCGTGACGCGCTGCTCACCGTGGTCGGCACCCGCGGTCTGAGCGGCCCGGCCGGGCACCTGCCGGCTTCGGTCGCCCAGGGCCTGGCCGAGCGGACCAACGGCCCGCTGCTGGTCGTACGCGGTGATCCGCGCGAGCTGCGGCACTCCCCCGACCACGGTGACGTGCTGCTGTGCGTCGGGAGCAACGGCGACGCCGAGGCCGCGGCGGTCGCGTTCGCGGAGGCCGAACGCCTGGGCGCGGGCGTGCGGTTGCGGACCACACGCCCGGGAATGGTGCACGCCGTGCTCCGGGCGGCCCTCGGCTCCGCCCTCGTCGTCGTCGCCCTGCACCGGGACCCACGCGTCGGGCCCCACCTCGACCGCGTGACCGAGGCCCTGCTGCGCCACTCGCCCGTGCCGGTGCTGCTGGTCCCCGTGCCCGTCACCGCCCGCGCGGACTGAACGGGCCCACCGGTCAGGGCCGTTCGGCCCCGGCGGCCGGGACCCGCGACCCCTGGGGCCGACCCCCCGGCGGCGGGACAGTGAAGCCGCGAGCGGAACTCGCACCGACGCATCCGGAAGGACGGACACCATGGCCATCCAGCAGCACTTCCGCCGACACGGCGGTCCGCACCTGCCCACGTGGCGCAAGGCCACCGGCGCCACCACGACCCGGGCCGCGGCGCGAGCGACCACCGCGCACCTCTTCGCGTCGGTCCGCGTCCTGACCGGGTTCGTCTTCCTGTGGGCGTTCCTCGACAAGACCTTCGGCTGGCAGTACAGCACCCCCTCGGGCGCCGGCTGGATCGACGGCGGGTCGCCGACCGAGGGCTTCCTCAGCCACGTCGCCGTCGGCCCGATGGACGGCACGTTCCGTTCCTGGGCCGGGGACGCCTGGGCCGACTGGTCGTTCATGCTCGGCCTGCTCGCCATCGGCCTCGCCCTCACCACCGGCGTGGCCCTGCGGCTGGCCGCCCTGGGCGGCGTGGCGATGATGGCGCTGATGTGGGCGGCGGAATGGCCGCTGGACCAGACCCTCGCGGACGGCACCCCCAGCATGTCGACCAATCCGCTGGTCGACTACCACGTCGTCTACGCCGCCGTCCTGGTCGCCCTGGCGGCCGTCCACGCGGGCCGCACCTGGGGCCTGGGAGCCCGCTGGGAACGCCTCCCCGTCGTGCGCGCTTGCGGACTTCTGTGTTGTCGCGATGGATGTTTGCAATTCGCTCTACATCACCTGAGTCTCAGATTCCTCGTCCGACGCTTTTGTGTTATCTCATTTTTTTTGTTTAAGTGACCCCGCGCCCACCAAGCTCACCCCTCTCCTCTTCGACGGCAGCGTAAGATGTTTAAAAGAGACAGGTGCCCGCCTCGACACCCGAGAAGGAGCACGCCATGAACCCCACCGTCGTCGCGGGCCTCGACCACACCCCCGAAAGCCGCGCCGCCGCCACCTGGGCAGCCGACGAGGCAGCCCGACGGGACCTGCCGGTGCGGCTGGTCCACGTCCGCGAGATCGACCCGTACACCCGTCTGTCCTTCTCCGGCGCCGGGGAACTCGCGCACGGCCCGGAGCATCTGCTGAAGCGGGTGGCCGACGAACTCAAGGCCGGGCACCCCGGCCTGACGGTGATCACCGACGTGATCCCCGGCTTCCCCGAAGCCGTCCTCGCGCGGTCCGCCGGTGACGCCGGCCTCCTGGTCCTCGGCTCCCGTGCCCTGGGCACGGTGACCGGTTTCCTCGTCGGCTCGATCGCCCTGGCCGTCGTCGCCCGCACCCGGCGTCCCGCCGTCCTGGTCCGGGCCCCCGGCCACGACGCCGCGCGACACGACGCCGGCGACGTCGTCCTGGGTGTGGACGTCACCCACCCGTGCGACGACCTGCTCGCGTTCGCCTTCGAGTCCGCCGCCCTGCGCGGCGCCACGCTGCGAGTCATCCACAGCTACGACCTGCCGTCCGCGGAGAGCTTCGCCATGGTGCCCGACCCGGACCGCCACACCGACGTCGCCGCCGCCAGGGGCCGCGCCCTCGGCGACGCCCTGAGCCCTTGGCGACACCGGTACCCGCACGTCAAGGTCACCGAGGACATCGTGAGCGGCAACGCCGCACGGCACCTGACCGAAGCCGCCGCCACGGCCGCCCTGCTGGTGGTCGGCCGCCGCAGCTCCACCACAGCCCCACCCCCGTCGCCGTCGTCCCCCACGACTGAAGCGCGCGTCGCGGCCTGACGAGTTCCGCCCGTCCGGTGACGTGCCGACGCGGGAACTCCCCTCGGCCGTCCGGCGCTTGGCCGTACCCCGAGGGGGGTACGGTGAGCGACTCCGCTGAGGGGACGTTCGCCGCTTGCCCCGGCCGTAGCGTCCGCGGTCATGAGGGTGATTCTTCGGCAGGTGTGGTCGGCGGTCCGTCCGGTGACCGCGCAGCAACGGTTTCTGTGGTGGTGCGGGACGCTGCTGACGGCGTCCGGCGCGGTGCACGCGGTGGTCGCGGTGGTGGACCAGGCGCCGTGGTGGGGCGCGGTGTCGTGGCGCAAGCCGGTGGAGTTCGGGATGTCGTTCGGCATCCTGTGCTGGTCGGCGGTGTGGGTGATGCGCCAGCTTCCCGTCCGGCGCTGGGGGTGGCTGCCGGCCGGGCTGCTGGGCGGCGGCTCCCTCGTCGAGGTGGCCATGATCACGATGCAGCGGTGGCGCGGGGAGGCGTCGCACTTCAACGAGGAGACGGCCTTCGACACGGCGGTCTGGTCGGTGATGGCCCAGGTGGTGATCCTCGTGGTGCTCGCCGTGGTCCTGTTGCTGGCGTGGTCACTGGCGCGGTTCCGGGGCGCGCCCGCTGCCCGCGTCGCCGTCGTGGCGGGTCTGCTGGGCGTCCTGGTCAGCGGATACATCGGGTTCGGCATGGCCGCGGAGGGCGAGGCCGCGGTGGAAGCCACCGGCCAGGTGCCCGACTCGGTGGAGTTCGGCGCCGAGGGCAGCGCCAAGCTGGCGCACGCCATCGGCCTGCACGGGCTTCAGGTGCTGGGCCTGCTGGCCATCGGCCTCGGCCTGCGGCCGGCGCCCGCCCGTACCCAGACCCGGTTGATGGTCTCCGCCGTCGTCGGCTACGGGGCGGTGTTCGCCTCGGTGACGGCCACCGCGTACGCCGGCCGGCCCTGGACGTCACCCGGCCCGTGGCCGGCGCTGCTGGCCCTGGCCGGGGTCGTCGCGGTGCTGGCGGTGTCCGTCGTCGTGGCGCGGCGGCTGCTGTCCGGCGTTGAGCGGTGGCCCGCCGAGGTGATGAGGTAGCCCCCATGAACCGGCTCGCCGCGATCGTCTCGTGGGGCAACGGCCTTCCCGCCCGGACCGTGGACGCCGCACTGGCGGGCGTCGCGGTCGCGGTGCTGGTCAGCGACCGGCTGGCCACCATGCCATCGCCCGGCGCGCGGCTGCTGGCGTCCGTGGCGCTGGCCGTGGTGATCGGCGGCAGCCTCGCCGTCCGCCGGCTCATGCCGGTGACGGCCTACGCGGCGGGAACGGCGGCGCTCGCCGTGGAGGCCCTGTACTCGACGGCCGACGCGCTGTCCCCGCTGGCGAACCTGATCGGCCTGTACTCCGTCGGCCACTGCGCGACCCCGCGGCGGACCCTGTGGGGGCCGGTGATCGCGCTGCCGGGCGCCGCGGCGTACTTCGTCGGCGACGAGCCTTCGCCGCCGCCCGCCGTGCCCGCCGGTGTGGTGGTCGTGTGGCTGCTCACCTGGGCCGTCGGCTATGCCGGTGCCCGCCGGCGGGAACGGCAGGCGAACGACCGGCGGCTGATGAGCCGGGACGCCGTCATCGACGAGCGCAACCGGATCGCCCGCGAACTGCACGACATCGTGGGCCACACCATGAGCGTCATGCTGGTGCGGACCGGCGCGGCCCGCGTGGTGCTCGACAACGACCCGGAGCAGGCCCGCGAGATCCTGGCCGGGGTGGAGCGGACCGGGCGGGAGGCCCTGGACGAGTTGGACAGTGTGCTGGGCCTGCTGCGCCGCGACACCAGCGTCGCCCCGCACCCCGGCCTCGCCGAACTGCCCCGCCTGGTGCGGCGGACGGCGGAAGCGGGGCTGGCCGTGACGGTGCGGGTCGATCCGCCGCAGCCGCGACTGCCGGGCAGCATCGACCTGTCGGCCTACCGGATCGTGCAGGAGGCACTGACCAACGCCTTCCGGCACGGCAAGGCGGCCTCGGCCACCGTCGTCGTGCGGTGCGGCGGGCGGAGCGTGGAGGTGGAGGTCCAGGACGACGGGCGCGGCCCGCAGCCGGGCTACCGGCCGGGCCGCGGGCTGCTCGGGATCTCGGAGCGGGTGGCCGTGTTCGGCGGCTCCGTGGAGCACGGAAGCGGTGACGGCGCCGGGTTCCGCGTACGGGCCGTGCTCCCTCTGCCGCGCACGGGGGACCTGGCATGACGCTCCGCGTGCTGCTCGCCGACGACGACGCGCTCCTCCGGGCCGGCCTCGGCGTCATCCTCGGCAACGCCGCCGGCATCGAGGTGGCCGACGAGGCCGCCGACGGCGTCCGGGCCGTCGAGCTGTGCCGGACGCTGGCCCCCGATGTGGTGCTCATGGACGTGCGGATGCCCGGCATCGACGGCATCGAGGCCACCCGGCGCATCGTCGCGGCCGGACTTCCGACGAAGGTGCTGGTCCTGACCACCTTTCAGCACGACGAATACGTATGGGGCGCGCTGCGCGGCGGCGCCAGCGGATTCCTGCTCAAGCGAGCCTCGCCCGAGCGTCTGGTCGACGCCGTACGCACGGTGGCGGCCGGCGAAACCCTGCTGGACCCGGCGGTCACCCGCGATCTCGTCGAACACTTCGTGCTCGGCGCCGGTGGCCGCGAGCCCGGCCCCGCGGCCACCGGGGAGCGACAGCGGCTCGCCGGGCTCACGCAACGGGAGACGCAGGTCCTGTGCCTGGTCGCGCAGGGCCTGTCGAACGAGGAGATCGCGGACCTCCTCGTCATCGCCGAGTCCACCGCCAAGACCCACGTGAAGCGAATCCTGGCGAAAATCGGCGCCAGAGACCGCGCCCAAGCCGTCGTCCTCGCCTACCGCACCGGCCTGGTGCCCCCCGGCGGGCACTGACACCAGCCCGTTCCGCGAGCGGGAGCGGGCCGACCCGCTTCAGCCGAGGAAGCTGAGCCGCACCTGTCGGTGGGGGTTGTCCCGGTTGGTGTCGACCAGGCAGACGGGTACGACCCGTCGGTACCCACCACCGACTGCTCGGCATTCCCGCTGCCGGCCGCCGACAACCAGCAGGCGGGCCAGCTCCTGGGCCAGTTCTACGACAAGAACCGGATCATCGACGGATCACAGGACGCCTTCGTCGTCAGGATCAGTTGGCCCGGACCGCAGTCGGTGCGCGCCCCGGGGGGCCGGGGCGTGCACCGACCGGTCATCCCACCGGCCACACCTGGACCAGGTACCGCTCCACGCCCTTGACCGGACCCTCCAGCGCCGCGCGGCGGACCAGTCCCGCCACTCCTCACCCTCCCACTCACCCCGGAACACCTCATGCCGACCGGCCCACAAGACCCGTTGGCGGTTCACTCCCGGCTTCCACGCTCTGACGCTTCCGGCAAGCAGTCGATCGGCTGGAACGGCTCATCACCGGCCCAAGCGGCGATCAACTGCCCGGAGGTCCGGGCGCGACCCCCAGGACGGAAGCCACGCCGAACAGCGCGGTGCAGGCGCTCACCACCCGGGGCCGGGAGCCCTGTGGGGGGCCGTCGAGCGGCACGCGCCGCGCTGGTGTTATAAATAAACGACAATCATTTTCATCTGAGGTCGCCGTTCCCACCGGCCGGCGAACCCGGGCAGCGCGGAAAGCGAGCCACTCCTATGGCCAGGCAGACACGCCGGGGCAACGAACAGCGCCCCCGCCCCAACCCCCTTGAGGCGGCAGGCATCACGTACATCGACTACAAGGACACCAACCTGCTGCGGAAGTTCATCTCCGACCGCGGGAAGATCCGCAGTCGCCGCGTCCCCCGGCTGCCCGTCCGGCAGCAGGGGGAGATGGCCCGGGCCATCAAGAACGCCGGGGAGATGCCCCTCCTGCCCTACCCGCCGACACCGCCCCCCCGCTGACCACCGTGCCCCTGGCATGACGCGGCGGACGGGACGGGGCCGCTTCAGCCGAGGAAGCTGAGCCGCACCTGTCGGCGGGGGGTGTCCCGGTTGGTGTCGACCAGGCATACGGACTGCCAGGTGCCCAGGGCCAGGGCGCCGTCGATCACCGGCAGGGTGGCGTGCGGCGGGACGATCGCGGGGAGTACGTGGTCCCGGCCGTGGCCCGGGCTCCCGTGCCGGTGGCGCCAGCGGTCGTCGGCCGGGAGCAGGTCCCGCAGTGCGGCCAGCAGGTCGTCGTCGCTCCCGGCCCCGGTCTCGATCAGCGCCACGCCCATCGTGGCGTGGGGCACGAACACGTTCAGCAGGCCGTCCCGCCCGTCCGCCACCTCGCGGAGGAAGGCGGCGCAGCGTTCGGTGAGGTCGTGGACGTTCTCCTCGGACCCGGTCGCGATGTCGATCACTCGTGTGGTGAAGGCGTCAGACATGCCTCCATGATCCGGGTCACCGGCCTTCTTCGTCTCGTCGGTCACGCCGCGGCCAACTCCGCCACGAGATCGATCACGGTGCAGCGTTGGAGTTCGACGACGAGTTGCTGGGCGACGAACCACGGTGCGGTCGGGGAGCCGTAGGAGAGGTAGGCGTCGTCCGGGACCTGGGTGAGGCGGTTGTCGGTGGTGGGGAGGTAGTGGCCGCCGAAGACGCCCCAGACGCGGGGTTTGCGGGAGCGGATGGCCACGGGTTCGGTGAGGTGGGGGCAGTGGCGGAGGGCCAGGGCGGCGCAGGGCAGGCAGATCGGGGGCTTGGTGCACAGCACGCCGTCGGGCCAGTCCGCCGGCTGCTCCCGGGTTTCGGTGTGCTGGACGAGGAACAGCCAGCCGCGGGAGGTGCGGCTGGCGGGGCCGGCACAGACCTGACACAGCCGGTTCAGCATCGCCGCGCGCTGCCGGGCCGGGTGCATGGCGCGGAACTGGGGGCGTCCCTGGCCGGGCGTGTCGCGGCACCGTAGCCACAGCACGCCGTGGCGGTCCCGGTCGCCGGGCCGCTCGGCGCGGTAGGCCAGGCCGGTTCCGTGGGGGTGGATCGTGAGGGCGGGCGCCAGTTCGAGGGTTTCCGCGCTCCACGCGGCGGCCACGGGGACGGGCAGGCGGTTGGGGCCCCACGTCAGGGGGCCGGGCGGGACGGTCCCGCCACCGGGCCCGCCCGCCGGCATGCGCCACCGGTCCCCCACCGGCAACGAATCCGCGACCGCCCCGGCCCCGGCCCTCCGCACCTCCCAAAGCGCCGCCCGCCGCCGGCCGACGGACCCCGGAGCGC
>NZ_LN929763.1:0-49261 GCF_001493375.1 Streptomyces specialis | reverse complement strand
CCAGGGCCGCGTGGCCGGCCGCCCGCGGCCCCGCCCCCCCCCCCGCGGACGGCCCCGCGCCCCCCCCCCGCCCCGCGTCCCCCCCGCTGCCCGCCGCCCCCGCTCCCCCCCCCGCAACGGCCCCGTGACCGCCGTGGCCCTGGACTTCCGTCGCGCTCCGGCGTCCGTCAGCCAGCGGCGGACGGCGCTTTCGGAGGTGCGGAAGTCCAGGGCCAGGGCGGTCACGGATTCGTTGCCGGTGAGGTACCGGTGGCGCAGTTCGGCGGGCGGGACCGGTGGCGGGAGCGTTCCGCGCGGGCCCCGGCGGGGAGGGTCCTGGCCCGGGGGCGGCTTCAGCAGGTCCAGTGCCTGGCCGTAACGCAGGCCGGTCTTGTGCAGCACCTCGCGGATGTCCTGGCCGGGTGTGTACCACCAGTCGGTCACCAGCCCGGACAGTTCCGCCACCTCACTGTCCCGGTAGGGGTGGTCGTGGACGACGTCCACGCGGACGCCGAGCCGGTGCAGCCGCCGGCGCACCTCACGGGCGTCCTGGCGGCCGAGCGCCGCGAGAAGCTGGAGGCTGGCGTCTTCGGTCCGGTACCGCTTCAACAGCACCTCGTCGGGGAGCCTGTCGTTCACCGCCGCCTCACCTCGGCTCGTACCGGGGAAGGGCCTCGGCGATGCGCGCGAGGACGCCCGTATCGACGCACGTGTCCCGCACGGCCACGTCGGCAGCGGCCTCGATCACCCGCGCGTCCCGCCGCGCCTGCGCGGCCTGAGCGGCCCGCGCCGCGCGACCCTGCGCGATGAGATCCGTCAACTGACCGGGCGACAGGCGCAGTTCCAGCCGTTCAGGCGGCCTGCGGCCGGACGGATCGTGCGCGATACCGTCCACCGTCAGCCGGACGCACAACTCCGGATACGGATCCCCGGCCCGCGCCAGCTCCTCCCGGCTCAGCGCAACCAGCAGCACGCCGCTCACCGGCCACCGCCCGCCCCGTGGCAGCCGCACCCACACGGCTCCTCCACGACCCCACAGCCCGGCGGCGTCGGCCGCACCTCCCCCTTCGTGCACGCCTCGTGCCCATTCGTCAGGCACTCGGGAGACGTGTAGGTTGACACGACCCTGGGGTCGGGCCGGGCACCGGTCACGTACACCAGCGCCCCGTACAACGCCGTGTGACAGGTCAGGAACCCGGTCCCCGGCCGGACCGCCCACCGCAGGATCGCCGTCTTCGGCGGCGTGAGGGGCGGCACGAGCAGGCGGAGCCCGAGACCGCGCACCGCGACCCCCGGCAGGCACCAGCCACCGGCCGCCCCCGGCTTCACCAGCCAGGTCACACGACCGCCCTCCGCGTCCTCGATCACCGCCCCGGAACGCTGCCCCAGCATCCCTACGACGCGGTATCCGTCCACGAAGCCGACCGAGACGGCATCCCACTCGACACCACAGGGATACGGCTGGGGCAGGTCCCCGGAAGGCACCCAAGGCGGGGGATACGGATTCAATGAGGCAGACGTCATGACGGGCTCCCGTGAGCAATCGCTTGCTGACAGTCACACAGTGCCCGCAGAAAACGGCTCCGGCGTTGCCAAGGAGGCATTGCCAGAGCCGCTGTTCCGCTTGACGTGCCGTCAGGTCGCTGCTAAACGCCGCTCCATTGCGCGAACTTCCGCAGAGTGTCGGGAACCGCAGCGCGTGCGCGGAGCATCACGCCGACCGCCTCGTGCACGTGAGGGTGATAGCGGGTGAGTTCGGGGGCGGTTGCCTTCGCCAGAGACAGGGACTCCAGCGCCTCATCATGCTGAGCCATCCACGCCTGGGCGCGGGCCTTCCTGATGTGGAAGTGTGCGGCCAGGGTCGGCGGGCACTTGGGGGGCAGGTGCATGGACGCAGCCTTCTTCAGCGCCGCAGCATGGTCATTGCGGTCGTTATCGGCGCCCATCTCGGCCAGGGCCACGCCGAAGGGCCCGAACATCAGCGCGTGCTCGTACACGTCCCCTATACGGTGGGCGAGTTCCCGGGCCTCCCCGAGCAGCTCGGCGGACGAGCTCTTGTCCTTCGCCTGGAACGCAAGGCTCGCGCCTCGAAGAAACAGCGAGCCGCGCACGGCCTGTGTTGCGGGGGTCCCGTCGTCGTCCAAGTCCCGGAGTGCCACTCGCATGAGTGCGAGACCACGATCGGAGCGGGCGCTCTGGGCGTGCGTCATGGCCGAGCGTTCCATGCGCTCGATAGCCACTTGGCAAGGATCACCGGAGTGCGGTGCGGCAGCGGCCATGCGAGAGAGCGCCAGCCGGGCGAGGTCGATGAACCCCAACCTGTAGGCGAGGATGGCCGCTGTGCGTCCGAGTTCAGCCTGGAGATCGAACGCGCGCTCGCGGTTACGGCCAGGACTGTATCGCTGCGTTTGGGCCGCCACTTCGATCAAAAGCGCAGGAAGAGCCTCTGCGATCTCGGCGAACTTCGTTCTGAGCCGCAGGTCGACAATCGACCGTACTTCCGTTTCCAGGGCATCCAGCGATCGGAACGGCCCCTCATCGGGAATGTCCCAACTGTCCAATGCGCTGCCGATGGGTTCCAGCAGAGCGTCCAGGTGGTCTCGCTGAAGCATGTGGATGTACGGCTGTCCGTGCAGCACGGAAACGCTGACGCCCAGCACGCGGGCGATGTTGGCCACGACCATCGGACTGGCCGAGCGCTGACCGCGCTCGATCCTGGAGAGCTGGCTCGTTGAGACGTGGGCGCGCCGTCCCAACTCGGTAAGGCTGAAGCCGCGGATGGCGCGGAACTCATGGATTCTTTCCCCGAGGCTCCGCCCGAGCACGGGGGCTGTTACGGGCATGACTGACTCCCGATTCTGTTCCTGACAGTCAGAAAGTACCCCTACTGACTGGAGTGAGAACGGCAGTCGGCCCAGCCTTTCGGGGGCATCGCTACTCGGGCTGCGGGCAGCGGCGGGACCGCGTTCCGGTATGGCCGGGTTCGACCACGGGTGAGTCGTTCGCACGGCGGCAGCATGGGGAGGCGCCGAGGGATACGAGGAGCACGGCGCGAAGAAGCCTACGCGCGCCCGACCTATGCTCAGTGTGCCCCTCTGTGCATACCTCCTGCAGGACAGGCGCCATCGCTTTCCTGGTTGTCTCCGACAAGCCCGTTCAGCCCGGCGGCTTGAAGGACCGAAGCCCTTCCCTGTCTTCACTGAGGAGTACCGTCATGGGTCGAGCGCGGGACACGGCGAAAGCCAGGCAGGCTGATCAAGAGGTGGATCGCCGGATCGCCCCCGCCTACTACTTCGACATCGGTCAGGTCTGCGACCCTACCGTTCGGCACCTTTTGGAGCACTGTCCGAGTGTCTTCGGGTTGAAGAGGGCCGTGGCCGAGTTACTGAGCGGCGACCTGGGTGTCCCCCTACCTGAGCCGACCGGGGTCATCGAGTCGGGCGCCATCGTCCGTGGCCCGGTCGCTGTGGCAGCCAACGCCGTCATCTGCGAGGGTGCGATCGTCACCGGACCGGTACTGGTCTGCTCGGGTGCGGTGATCGGAGCCGGTGCCCGGGTGCGGGACAACACCATCGTCGGCCCTGGCTGCCAGATCGGATTCGGTGCCGAGGTCACACGCAGCCTGCTCGTCGACGGCGTGTTCATGAAGCATTCTTGCTTCGTCGGCGACTCAGTGCTCGGCAGAGACGTCAACATGGGTGTGTTCGCCGCGACCACGAGCCTGCGCGTCACCTCGGGCCCGGTCAGCGAACCTGCCACCCAGGAGGTCTGCGCACATCTGGATGGCCGTCGCATCCCGACCGGTCAGACCAAGTTCGGGGCTGTTGTCGGAGATGGCGTGATCGTCCCAGCCGGAACCGTGCTCATGCCGGCCACCTTGATTGGGGCAGGCACTGTGATTTACCCCAAGACCCAAGTCGGCGGTTTCTTCCCTGCCGGTAGCCAGGGACGATGACTATGCGCGCGAAGAAGCTGCTGACCGCCGATCAGCGTACCGTCCGGATCGTCGGTGGCACACCGCTGAGCGGAGCGGCGCAGGTACAGGGCAGTAAGAACGTCGCGCTGCACCTCTACGCCGCCACACTCCTTCTCGATGAACCGATGATGCTCACCGGGGCGCCGCATATCCTCGACACCGGGGTGTGTGCCGACATCCTGACCCGCGCCGGTACGCACACCACCGTCATCGGCGGGAAGTTCGCCACTCGCCCGGGCGCCACACGCTCTACCGTCATCGCGGACGAACTCGGCCGACGCATACGCACCACCCCCGTGATAGCGGGCGCATTGCTTGCCCGCACCGGCCAGGTGACGTTCCCGCTACCGGGTGGCGACTCCTTCTGCGCGCGCTACATCGATCGGCACTTGGCCGCGATGCGGGCCGCCGGCGCGGACATCGAGATCGCCGATGGCCGGGTGCACGCACGCGCCAGGGGCGCTTGGCCCCGCGCGTTCATGACGAACGTCACCACGAAGTCATGGGGCCCCAGCCTCGGCGCGACGGTCACCGCGCTGCTGCTGGCCGCTCGCGCTCCCAGCACCTCCACAATCCAGGGCCCAAGCATCGAACCTGAGGTCACCGTCACCTCCGGACTCCTGCAGAGCTGCGGCGCCACCATCGAGTGGGAGGGGGCCGAGGCAGTGCACGTCACCGGAAGTGACCGACTCCAAGGCGGCATGTTCGCAGTGCCGCCCGACCGGTTGGAGGCGGCCACCCTCGCGCTGGCTGCCGCTATCACCGGTGGTGCGGTGCATCTCGACAACTTTCCTGTGGAGGACTTTCCGAGCGGCCTGCGATCCGTGTTCGCTGACGCTGGTATCCGCTGCGTCCCACAGAACGCCGGAACGCGTGTGAGTGCTCCCGAGCTGCCATGCGCGGTGGCCATGTCCACCGCCCCACATCCGGGCTTCCCGACTGATGTGCAGCCGCAGCTCACCGCGTTCCTCACCCAGGCCCACGGCATTTCCCGGCTGGAGGAGCGGATCTATCCTCGGCGCGACACTCATCTCTCCCCCCTGCGGGCATTCGGAGCAGCCGTCGACTCCACTGGTCCAGTGATTGCCGTCCATGGCGCCTCCCGACTTACCGCCGCCGATGTCGCGGCCGAGGACATCAGGGCGGTGACCGCACTCGTGATCGCCGCCCTGGCGGCGGAGGGCACCTCTACGATTCGAGGTATGTACCACCTGCGACGCGGCTACGGCAGCCTGCTGCCCAAGCTCGCCGCGCTCGGCGCCCGTGTGACGATCGACCAGGAGATGCCTTGACCAACGCCCCCGTGTGGACCCCCCGCCAGATCAGCGAGGTTCGCGACTGCCTGGAACTGATGACCGCTGACGGGGACGTACCCGGCGGTGTTGTCGGCTACGGGACCCGCGACGGCGAGCCCGTCTGGCTGTCCGCAGGCGTCGTCGCCCCCGAGTGCGGCGACGCCCGTCCGGGCCCTGAGACGCTCTACGACGTCGCCTCGCTGACCAAGGTCGTCTCCACCTGGCCTCTGATCGGCCGACTGGGTTCGCTGGACCTGGACGCCCCCATCCGCGACATCCTGACCCACCTGCCCGAGACCGCCCCCGGCGGCCGGGTGACCGTCCGGCAGATCCTCTCCCACACCTCGGGCCTTCGCGCGGACACCCGACTCGACCAGTACCGCAACACCGGCACCGACCTCGCCGAGCTGATCTGCCGCGAGGACCTCATCTCCGAACCCGGCGCCACACACCGGTACATCAACCGTGGCTTCATCCTCGCCGGACTCCTCCTCGCCACCGCGACCGGCCGACGCCTGGACCAACTCGCCGCCGAGTTGTGGCAGGAGATGAACATGCGCGCCACGACCTATGGTCCCGTGGCGCGTGGCACGAACGTCGCGCCGACCGAACAGCGGTTGCCGGGCGCACCCCGCCTGTGGGGGCTGCCCCACGACGACAACGCCGGCCTGCTGGGCGGCGTCGCCGGACACGCCGGAGTGTTCTCCACCCCGGGCGACCTGGCCACTTACGCAGTCGCCCTGCTGCGCGCCCGGGCCGATCGCTCACCCCTGGGACGCTGGCTGGACCGGAGCCTGACTCCGCAGGCCACGATCGAACCGGGAGTGGATCGCGGGCTTGCCTGGATCGTCACCGACCAGGGCCGCGTCGCCTACCACCACGGCTTCACCGGTACCAGTCTCTACCTCGCCCCCGACAGCGGCCGGTACCTCGTCATCTGCACCAACGCGGTCTACCACCACCAGGACAACCGCACCCGCCTCGCCCCGCTGCGGGCCTTGGCCCTCAAGGCCATCACCGACGAACCGTAGACGCGCCCCGGGGCACGGTGCTGGTCTTCTACCGTGGAGTCATGATCACCGGATCCGCCTCTGTGCGACCCACGCGTGCCCATCTGACCACTCCGGACGGGCGGCGTCTGTCCTATCTCGATTTCGGGCCCGCCGCGGGGCGGCCGTTACTCGCCCTGCACGGGCATCTCGGTGAAGGCGCGGACTTCGCGGCGCTCGCCGCTGTCCTGGGGGGTGACGGCTGGCGGGTGGTGGCGCCTGATCAGCGGGGGCACGGGGACTCCGACCGGGCGGAGCGGTACGACCGGGAGGGGTATCTCGACGATCTCCGTCTCCTGCTCACCCCCCTCGGGCTCGACCACCGCCCGCTGCCCGTCCTCGGGCATTCTCTCGGCGCCGTCAACGGCTATCACCTGGCCGCGAGCCGGCCCGGCGCCGTCAGTGCCCTCGTCAACATCGACGGACCGGCGTACCTGCCCGTCGTCTCCCCTCCCCCGCTGTCGTTCCTGCTCGATCTGCCCTACACCGCCCCCACCCGCGAGGAACTCCTGCGCGCCTGCGGCCCCCTGGCTCCGCTGCTGGAGAGCGGGCTGCGACCGCACCGCGACGGCTGGCGGATCGGCTGCCATCCCGAGGACATGGTCGACTCGGACACCCGTGTCCTCGGCGACCACTGGCCCCAGTGGCTGGGATCCGACTGCCCCGCGCTGCTGCTCCACGGCACCGCCGGCAACGTGCTGCCCACCGCGCAGGCCCGCGAGATGGCGTCGCGCCGCCCCGGCACCACCCTGGTCGAACTGGACGCCGACCACTGGGTCCATCTGCGCGAACCGGAGGAATCGGCCCGCGCCATCCCTGTCTCCTTTACCCATTTGATGCCGCCGACGAAGAGTTGGGGGTGGGCCTGGGTTTTCGCCTTCACAGCTTCACGTACGAAACTGGTAGGCCGAGTTGCGAGTGGTGGACAGCGTCAGGGGTGTATAAGGGAGAGCCGCCCGGCGGAAGGACGGTGGGATGCGGGTCGCGCTCTTCATCACCTGCGTCAACGACGCGCTCTATCCGCGCACCGGCCGGGCGGTCGTCGCGCTGCTGGAGCGGCTGGGGGTGCGGGTGGAGTTCCCCGAGGAGCAGTCGTGCTGCGGGCAGCCCCAGTACAACACCGGCTACCGGCACGAGACCGAGCCGCTGGCGCGCCGGTTCGCGCGGGCCTTCGACGGCTACGACCACGTGGTGACGCCGTCCGGGTCGTGCGCGGCGATGGTGCGGGAGAACTATCCCCGGCTCGGCGCGCGGGCGGCGGCGGAGGGACGCGGGAACGGGCTGGCCGAGGCCGTGGCGGCGGTGGCGCCCCGGACGCTGGAGCTGACTGAGTTCCTGGTGGACGTGCTGGGGGTGACGGACGTCGGCGCGTACTACCCGCACACCGTGACGTACCACCCGACCTTCCACCGGCTGCGCGCGCTCCGGCTGGGCGACCCGCCGCGCCGTCCGCTGCGGCCGGTGCGGTGGCCGGGACCGGTCGAGCGGCCGCGCGCGGAGGAGTGCTGCGGCTTCGGGGGGACGTTCGCGGTGAAGAACGCGGCGGTCTCGGCGGCCATGGGCGCGGACAAGGCCCGGAGCATCACCGGCACGGGCGCGGCGGCGGTCTGCACGGTGGACAACTCCTGCGGGACGCACATCGGCGGCACGCTGTCCCGTCTCGGTTCGGCGGTCCGTGCGGTGCACCTCGCGGAGATTCTGGCGAGCACGGAGGAGCGGCCGTGGTGAGCGGCCGGGCCGGAGGTGTTCCGCTGGGGATGCCCGCGTTCCCCCGGGCCGCCGAGGCGGCCACCGGGGACGCGCGGCTGCGGGCCAATCTGCGGCACGCCACGCACACGATCCGCGACAAGCGGGCCCGCGCGGTGGCGGAGCTGCCCGACTGGGCGGAGCTGCGCGCGGCGGGCGCGGCCGTGAAGGACCGGACGCTGCGTCATCTCGATCACTATCTGGAGCGTCTCGAACGCGAGGTCACCGCCGCGGGTGGCCAGGTGCACTGGGCGGCCGACGCGGCGGAGGCCAACCGGATCGTGACCGGGCTGGTCCTGGCGACCGGCGAGCGCGAGGTCGTCAAGGTCAAGTCCATGGTGACGCAGGAGATCGGGCTGAACGCGGCGCTGGCCGAGGCCGGGATCCGGGCGGACGAAACGGATCTGGCCGAGCTGATCGTGCAGTTGGGCGACGATCTGCCGTCCCACATCCTGGTCCCGGCGATCCACCGGAACCGGGGAGAGATCCGCGACATCTTCCGCGCGCGCATGGGCGACCGGGGCCGGCCCGCGCCCGAGGGTCTGACGGACGACCCGGCCGACCTCGCCGAGGCGGCCAGGCTGCATCTGCGGACCAAGTTCCTCGACGCGAAGGTGGGCATCTCCGGCGCCAACTTCATGGTCGCCGAGACCGGCACCCTGGTCGTCGTGGAGTCCGAGGGCAACGGGCGGATGTGCCTGACGCTGCCCGAGACGCTGATCTCGGTGGTCGGCATCGAGAAGGTGGTGCCGACCTGGCGGGACCTGGAGATCTTCCTCCAGCTCCTGCCGCGTTCCTCGACCGCCGAACGGATGAACCCCTACACGTCGATGTGGACCGGCACCTCGGACGACGACGGGCCGCGCGCGTTCCATCTGGTCCTGCTGGACAACGGCCGCAGCGACGCGCTCGCCGACACCGTGGGCCGCCAGGCGCTGCGCTGCATCCGCTGCTCGGCCTGCCTGAACGTGTGCCCGGTGTACGAGCGGGCCGGCCCCGGTCGCCCATGCGCGCGCGGAAGATGTCGCGGATCTCTCCCCGGTTCCGGTGGATCGCCGGGACCAGGATGTGGGACGGCAGATCGTCGCCCAACTGCACGATCAGCTCGGCCAGATCCGTTTCGTCCGCCCGGATCCCGGCCTCGGCCAGCGCCGCGTTCAGCCCGATCTCCTGCGTCACCATGGACTTGACCTTGACGACCTCGCGCTCGCCGGTCGCCAGGACCAGCCCGGTCACGATCCGGTTGGCCTCCGCCGCGTCGGCCGCCCAGTGCACCTGGCCACCCGCGGCGGTGACCTCGCGTTCGAGACGCTCCAGATAGTGATCGAGATGACGCAGCGTCCGGTCCTTCACGGCCGCGCCCGCCGCGCGCAGCTCCGCCCAGTCGGGCAGCTCCGCCACCGCGCGGGCCCGCTTGTCGCGGATCGTGTGCGTGGCGTGCCGCAGATTGGCCCGCAGCCGCGCGTCCCCGGTGGCCGCCTCGGCGGCCCGGGGGAACGCGGGCATCCCCAGCGGAACACCTCCGGCCCGGCCGCTCACCACGGCCGCTCCTCCGTGCTCGCCAGAATCTCCGCGAGGTGCACCGCACGGACCGCCGAACCGAGACGGGACAGCGTGCCGCCGATGTGCGTCCCGCAGGAGTTGTCCACCGTGCAGACCGCCGCCGCGCCCGTGCCGGTGATGCTCCGGGCCTTGTCCGCGCCCATGGCCGCCGAGACCGCCGCGTTCTTCACCGCGAACGTCCCCCCGAAGCCGCAGCACTCCTCCGCGCCCGGCAGCTCGACCAGTTCCAGCCCCCGCACCGCCCGCAGCAGACGGCGCGGCCGGTCGCCCAGCCGCAGCGCGCGCAGCCCGTGGCAGGTCGGGTGGTACGTCACGGTGTGCGGGTAGTACGCGCCGACGTCCGTCACCCCCAGCACGTCCACCAGGAACTCAGTCAGCTCCAGCGTCCGGGGCGCCACCGCCGCCACGGCCTCGGCCAGCCCGTTCCCGCGTCCCTCCGCCGCCGCCCGCGCGCCGAGCCGGGGATAGTTCTCCCGCACCATCGCCGCGCACGACCCGGACGGCGTCACCACGTGGTCGTAGCCGTCGAAGGCCCGCGCGAACCGGCGCGCCAGCGGCTCGGTCTCGTGCCGGTAGCCGGTGTTGTACTGGGGCTGCCCGCAGCACGACTGCTCCTCGGGGAACTCCACCCGCACCCCCAGCCGCTCCAGCAGCGCGACGACCGCCCGGCCGGTGCGCGGATAGAGCGCGTCGTTGACGCAGGTGATGAAGAGCGCGACCCGCATCCCACCGTCCTTCCGCCGGGCGGACGTCCCTTATACACCCCTGACGCTTCGCAACAGCGGGTCTACCGTGTTGCACTTGTTGTGCGCTAGCCAGCCGCTACGCTACCGCCGCCAGCCCGTCTGCGCGGCGGGCGACGGATGTGTAAGGGACCCGCCCCGGGGGGTGCGGTCCCCCCCCCCCCCGCCCGCGCCCCCCCGCCGCGTCCAGCCCCGGCGGCGGCTGCCGGGGCCGGGCCGCGCCTGGACCGCCACGCGCGATCTGCCGCCGGTCCCGGCGGAGTCGTTCCGCGACTGGTGGCGGCGTTCGCGCGGCGACGAGGGGGGCGCGCGGTGAGCGGCCGGGAGGAGGTGCTGCGCCGGGTGCGGCGGGCGCTGGCGGGCGTTCCGGCCGGGGGGACGCCGGGCGGCGCGCCGGTGCCCCGCGCCTATGCGCGCGCCCACCCCCCCGCCGATCCGGTCGCGACGCTGGCGGAGCACCTGGCGGACTACCGGGCGGTGGTGCACCGGACGGACGGCGCGGGGGTGCCGGAGCTGATCGGGCGGCTGCTGGCCGCGCGGGGCACCCGCCGGGTGGTGGTGCCCGCCGGGCTGCCGGCCGGGTGGCTGCCGGAGACGGGCGCGCCGGAGTGGGTCGCGGACGCGGCCGGGCAGACGCCGCGTGATCTCGACGCCTGCGACAGTATCGTCACCGGCTGCGCGGTGGCCGTCGCCGAGACCGGGACGATCGTCCTCGACGGCGGCCCGGGGCAGGGGCGGCGGCGTGTCACACTGGTGCCGGACCACCACGTCTGCGTGGTGCGGGTGCCGGATCAGGTGGTGGACTCGGTGCCGGAGGCGCTGGGGCGGCTGGACCCGCGCCGGCCGCTGACGTGGATCTCCGGCCCCTCGGCGACGAGCGACATCGAACTCTCCCGGGTTGAGGGTGTGCACGGTCCGCGTACGCTGGAAGTGATCCTGGCCGGTATGTAGCGGATTCGACGCCCTCGACGGACTTTGGTGGGATGCCGCATGGAACTGGAACTGCTCGACAGCTTCGATCGCGCGCTGGACGAGTTCGGCCACCGGGTGCAGCGGGTCGGGGACGGCCAGTGGGACGCGCCGACGCCGTGCACCGAGTGGTCGGTGCGGGATCTGGTCGGCCATGTCACCGGGGAGCAGCTCTGGGCGCCGTGGCTGCTGCGCGGGGCGTCGCTGGACGAGGTGGGCGACCGATTCGACGGTGATGTGCTGGGGGACGATCCGGCGGGCGCCTGGGCCGCCGCGGCGGCGGCGTCGCGCGGGGCGTTCCACCGGCCGGGCGCGCTGGACGCGCCCGTGCACACCGGCTCCGGGCTGACGCCCGCGACGGACTATCTGCGGCAGATGACCCTCGATCTGACCGTCCACGCCTGGGACCTGGCCCAAGGCATCGGCGCGGACGACGCGCTGGACGGCGAACTCGTCGCGTCCGAGCTGGGGTTCGCCGAGTCGCAGATCGACGGCTGGCAGGACTCCGGGCTGTTCGACCCGCCGGTCCGGGTGGGTGACGAGGCCCGGCCGCAGGACCGCCTGGTGGCGCTGCTGGGCCGCCGCCCGTAGTGGCCGGAGGGCCGACGACCTAGGCCGATCGGGGCAGGGGCCCGCGTCCGGGGACGGTTACGGCGGACCGCGCGGCGCGCCTAGCGTCGGGGGCATGCGCGACAACGGCACGAACGACGCACACGACACGGACGGCACGCTCGACGAGGCGCTGCTGCGGCTGCACGCCACCGGCCCGGAGTTCCGGGGGTGGCTCAGCAACCACGCGCCCATGGCCGTCGAGGCCCTGGTCCGCCACGGGCAGGGGGCAAGGGTGCACCGCTGGCTGGACGCCTACCGGGCGCGGCTGGAGGAACGGCCCGCGCCCCACGGCCGGATCACCGGGGAGAACTGGCGCCAGGCTCTCGGCGACCCCCGCCATCTCGCCGACTGGACCGCGTACTTCGGGGAGCGGCTGGCCGAACAGCCCTGGCGCGAGGTGCTGGCCGAGTGGTGGCCCCGGCTGCTGCCGGGCATCGCCGCCGGCGCCACGCATCCGGTGATCCGCGTGGGGCACGCCGTGCGGGTCCTGCTGGCCGGGGACGGGACGGCGCCCCGGGTCGCGGAGCTGGCGCACGGCCTCGGGTACGGGGCGGCCCGGTACCAGCCGCTGCCGGCCGGGATCGTCCCGGGGCCGGCCCCGGCCGCCGCCCGGGCGGCGCTGCGCGCGGTGGAGCCGGTGCCGGACCGGTCCGGCGGGATCGTCCACCGGCTGGGCCAGATCACCCGGCTGCCCGCCTGGGCCGGGCCCGGCGGCGGAACGGACCCGGACGCGGCCCGCGCGCGGCTGGAGGGGCTGGTGCGCGCCGCGACCGGCTACTACGCGACGCACGCGCACGGCGAGCCGGTGATGCTGGGGCACGCGGCGACCGCGCCCCACGCCGTGCTGCGCGTCCTGCCCGCGCTGCCGCGCGCCTTGTGGGCGCAGAGCCTGGCCGCCGCCTGGGCGGCGAGCGCGGGTGTGGTCGCCGCCTACGCCCCGGCCGACGGGCCGCGCGAACCGGCCGGGACGGGCGGGGCGACGGCGGAGGAGCTGTTCGACCGGGCGGCGGCGCCCGGCGACGCGCACGCCATCAAGCTCGCCGACACCGCGCTGGACGTGGCCGCCGCGCACCCGGGGGACGGCCTGGCGCTGGGCGCCGTGGTGCGCGCGGTGGAGCTGACCGACCCCGACGACTGAGGGCGCGGGCCCCGGTCAGCCCGTGACGGCCGCCGAGGTGAGGCGGTCGATCTCGGCCAGGTCCTCCGGGGAGAGCGGCTCGGCGGCGAGGGCGTCCAGGTTCTGGTCGAGCTGGGCGACGCCCGAGGCGCCGACGAGGACGGAGACCACGCGCGGGTCGCGCAGCACCCAGGTCAGGGCGAGCTGGGCGAGGGACTGCCCGCGCCGGGCGGCGATGTCGGCGAGGGCGCGCAGCACCCGGAGCACGTCGTCGCTGAGCGCGTCCCGTCGCAGGAAGTGGCCGAGCGCCATCCGGGAGTCGGCGGGCACGTCGCCCGTCAGGTACCGGTCGGTGAGCAGGCCCTGGGCGAGGGGCGAGTACGCGATCAGGGCGGTGCCGCTGTCGCCCACCGCGTCCAGCACGCCGTCCTCCGGGGTGCGGTTGAGCATGCTGTAGGCGGCCTGGTGGATCAGGAGCGGGGTGCCGAGGCGGCGCAGGATGTCCACGGCGCGGCGGTGCTGCTCGGCGGGGTAGTTCGAGATGCCCGCGTAGAGGGCCTTGCCGCGCCGCACGGCGGTGTCGAGGGCGCCGAGGGTCTCCTCCAGCGGCGTGTCGGGGTCGAAGCGGTGGGAGTAGAAGACGTCCACGTATTCCAGGCCGGTCCGGCGCAGCGACTGGTCGAGGCTGGCCAGCAGGTACTTGCGGGAGCCGAACTCGCCGTAGGGGCCGGGCCACATGTCGTACCCGGCCTTGGTGGCGATGAACAGCTCGTCCCGGTAGGGGCGGAGGTCCTGGGCGAGGAGCGTCCCGAAGTTGGCCTCGGCGGATCCGTACGGCGGGCCGTAGTTGTTGGCGAGGTCGATGTGCGTGACGCCCCGGTCGAAGGCGCGGCGCAGGACGGCGCGCTGGGTGGCGAGCGGGGTGGTGTCCCCGAAGTTGTGCCACAGCCCGAGCGAGACGGCCGGGAGCAGGACCCCGCTGTGTCCGCACCGCCGGTACTGCATCGTGTCGTATCGGCTCGCCGACACCGCGCTGGACGTGGCCGCCGCGCACCCGGGGGACGGCCTGGCGCTGGGCGCCGTGGTGCGCGCGGTGGAGCTGACCGACCCCGACGACTACCACAAAGATCTACACAGCCCTCTTCTTCGACAGCGCCAGATGTGTATACGAGACGGGTGGGCGGGCCGCCGTCATGATGCCATGGCGGTCCGTCAGATCCCGGGAAGCCCGGCGTCCCCGAAGGCCCGGTAGGCCCGCTCGCCGAAGAGGACGAAGCGGATCTCGGTGAAGCGGTCGTCGGCCGCGACGGCGGCGCGGACGGTCTCCACCGCGATGCGGGCGGCGTCGTCCATGGGCCATCCGTAGACACCGGCGGAGACGGCGGGGAAGGCCACGGTGGCGGCGCCCAGGCCGGCCGCGACGCGCAGCGACTCGCGGTAGCAGGAGGCGAGCAGCGCGGATCTGTCCTCGTGGGGGGTGTGGACGGGGCCGACGGTGTGGATCACCCAGCGGGCGGGGAGCCGTCCGGCGGTGGTGGCGACCGCCTGCCCGGTCGGCAGGCCGTCGCCGTAGCGCCCGGCGCGCAGGGCGCGGCACTCGGCGAGGATCTCGGGGCCGCCCGCGCGGTGGATGGCGCCGTCCACTCCGCCGCCGCCCAGCAGCGAGGAGTTGGCGGCGTTGACCACCGCGTCCACCCGCTGTTCGGTGATGTCGCCGAGGACCCGCGTGATGGCCGTCATGGCGGTCATGATGCCAGCCGGACACCACACGGCCGCATCAACGTGTCATGATCACTGCGAAATCGGGCACGGATTGCGGCGCGGCCTGATATCGATGGGGCGCAATCGGTCGGCGGGTCTTCCGCTCCGGCCCCACCGAGCCGCATGATCTTGGGCAGTCATTAGTGAGGAGTACTAATGCCCCGTGAACATGTTGCCCAGGTCTTCGTCCAGCAGGCCGGGGCCTGCGTCCGCCTGGGCTCGCCGCTGTACGCGGCGCTGCTGGCCAGGGCGGCGCGGGACATCCGCGACGGCGGGCCGTGCGCCGTCGCGGTCGCGGGGTACGAGGACGTCGCGGCCGACGACGCGCTGCCGCTGCGTTTCCTGGGGGCCGTGCACGCGCTGGCGCTGACCGGGCGGGCCCCCGCGCTCGCCGCCCACTACCCGAGCACCGGCGGCGCGTTCTCCCCGGAGCACCCGGACGCGCCGTGGCCCGCGTTCCGCGCGGCGGTGGCGGACGAGCCGGAGTGGATCCGGGACTGGCTGACGCGCCCGCCGCAGACCAACGAGGTGGGCCGCTCGAATCTGCTGCTGGCGGGCCCGCTGGACACGGTGCCCTCCGCGCAGCTCCCCGTGCGGCTGTTCGAGCTGGGGTCCAGCGCGGGGCTGAACCTGCGGGCGGACCAGTTCCGTTACACCTCCGGCGACTTCGCCTGGGGCCCGGCCGACTCCCCCGTCCGGCTGGCCGACGCCTGGGACGGGCCGGTGCCGGACTGGCTGCGCGCGGGCGCGGCGCGCCACCAGGCGCTGCGGATCGTGGAACGGCGCGGCTGCGACCCGTCCCCCATCGACCCGCTGTCGGCGGACGGTTCGCTGGCGCTGCGGGCGTACGTCTGGCCCGACCAGTCCGAACGCATGCAGCGGCTGGACGGCGCCCTGCGCATCGCCGCGAAGGTCCCCGCGACGATCGAGGCGGCGGGCGCGGCGGAGTTCCTCTCCGAGGTGCGGGTCGAGCCGGGGACGCTGACGGTGGTGTGGCACTCCGTCATGCGGCAGTACGTTCCGGCCGCCGAGTGGGCCGGGGTGGAACGGGAGATCGCCCGGCTGGCCGCCTCGGCCACGCCCGAGGCCCGTTTCGCGGCCGTCTCCTTCGAGCCTCGGGAGGTGTCGGGGCGGCCCGGCTTCTGGCTCTCCGTCCGCACCGGCTCCGGGCCCGAGCGGCTGCTGGCGTCCGCGCACCCGCACGGCATTCCCGCCCGCTGGCCGGGCCACGGCGACTGAGCCGGGCCTCCGGGCCGCGACACGCGGGCGGCGGTGGAACCCGCCCGTTGCCCGGCCTGCCCGCTCCCGGTTTCCCTCCCCGTCCCCGGCGCCGCCCACCGCGCTTCGGCGGTGCCCCGACGTAGGCTCCCGCCATGCCACCCGCACGTTTCAAGGACCTCGCGCTGGACGCCAACGACCACCAGGCGCTCGCCGACTGGTGGTGCGCGGCGCTCGGGTACGAACGCCGCCACCGGACGGCGGACGAGGAGATCCCCGCCCACTGGCCGGTGCCGATCCACGATCCGGCCGGACTCGGCCCTCTGATCTGGATCAACCCGGTGCCGGAGCCGAAGACCGTGAAGAACCGGGTGCACCTCGATCTGCGGGGCGACACCGACGAGCTGCTGGCCCTGGGCGCGACCCTGCTGCGGCGGCGCGACGACGACATCGAGTGGGACGTCCTGGCTGACCCGGAGGGCAACGAGTTCTGCGTGTTCCCGCCGGAGCCGGAGCCCGTGATCAAGCCGTCGGTGCGCTGACCGGCGGGCGCCGGGGCGCGCGGGCGCTCAGGCCCACCGCCAGGTGCGGCGGGCGCGGGCGACGCCGTACACCGCCTCGACGGTGTCCGGTTTGAGGACGCCACCGCGCGCCGCGAGGCCGTCGAGGTCGCCGTCCCGCAGCACCTCCACGTCCCGCGGCCCGGCCGTCAGGTCGACGGCCGCGGCGGCGACGCACACCAGCACCGGCCGCACCGCGACCGGGAATCCGCAGCCCCGGCCGAGGGCGTGGGCCGCGCGGCGCGCGTCGCGGCGGCAGTGGCGCACATACGGCTCGGCGCGCCGGCCGTCGATCACCACCTCGTCCTCGCCGACCGCCAGCCGGGCCCCGTGGTGGCCCACGGAACGCAGGCAGAGCACGCCCGCCGGGCCGATCGCCAGGTGGGAGACCGCCGCCTCGCCGGGCAGCGGCACCGAGTGCAGCACCCGCCAGCCGGCCCCGGCCAGCAGGCCGAGCCGCTCGCCGGCGCGTTCCTCCGCCTCCAGCGCGGCCCGCAGGGCGTCGGTCCCGGCCGACCGGAGCAGCAGCCGGTCGCGGACGCGCCGCAGCCGCCCCGCCGGCCGGGCGGCCAGCTCGCCGTGCAGGGCCTCGCCCGGCCGGTTCGGCGCCAGGTCGTCGTCCGGGTGCAGCCACAGCGGGCCGCGCCCCTCCGGCCACCGGCCGGAGTCCTCCGGGTTCTCCATCGCACCCTCCCGGACACCCATGACATCATCGTCCGGATCCGGGGGCGAGGTCACCCCCGCGACGGCGGACCGGGGAGGACGGCGGGCAGTGACGCGGCTCATCGACGCGGTGGCGTGGGTGCATCTGGACGGCGGGCGGATTCTCGCCGCGCGCTCCCGGGGCAGGGAGTTGTTCTACATCCCCGGCGGCAAGCGGAACGCGGGCGAGACCGACACCGAGGCGCTGGTGCGCGAGGTGTGGGAGGAGCTGGCCGTGGCGCTGGACCCGGACACGGTGACGCACCTGGGCACCTACACGGCGCAGGCCGACGGGCACCCGGCGGGGACGCTGGTGCGGATGGCCTGCTACACGGCCCGGCACCGGGGAACGCCCGTGGCGAGCAGCGAGATCGAGGAGATCGCCTGGCTGTCGCTGGCCGACCGGCACCGCACGGCGCCCGTGGACCACGCGGTCTTCGACGACCTGGCGCGGGACGGCCGGCTGCGGTGAACGGGCGTCCGCTCGGGCGGGAACGGCCGGGCGGCCCTTCAGTACCATGAAGACCTGCTGGCGGAAGGGCGGCGAGGTGGCCGGAGCGCGCACGGACGGTCGGGTGGAGCGGGGCAACCAGACCCGGCGGCTGGTGCTGGGCCGGACCATGGCCATCGCCTCCGTCGAAGGGCTCGGCGCTCTGTCGATCGGCCGCATCGCGGCGGAGCTGGGGCTGAGCAAGAGCGGCGTGTTCGCCCTCTTCGGGTCCAAGGAGGAGCTGCAGCTCGCCACCGTCCGGGCGGCGAAGGCCGTGTTCGCCGAGCGGGTGGTGCGGCCGGCGGAGCAGAGCCCGCCCGGCCTGGACCGGGTGCGGCGGCTGTGCGAGGGATACCTGGCGTACTCGCGCGAACGGGTCTTCCCCGGCGGCTGCTTCTTCACCACCGTCACCGCGGAGTTCAGCTCGCGCGAGGGCGCGGTGCGTGACGCGGTGGCCGGAGCGCACTCCGACTGGAGCGCCTGCGTCCGGGGCGTCCTGGAGGACGCGCGGGCCGTCGGGGAGCTGCGGGAGGACGCCGACCTGCCGCAGCTCACGTTCGAGCTGATGGCCCTGATGGAGATGGCGAACGCGGAGTCGGCGCTGAGCGGCGACGACTCCGGCTACGGCCGGGCGGCGACGGCCATCACCGCCCGGCTGCGCGCGGCGGCGGCCGAGGCGCCGGCGCTAGCCCACCGGGTCGGTGGCTGAGGCGAAGTCCAGGACGGCCTCGACGACCCGGGGGTCGGCGAGGATCCGCCGGTGGCCCAGGCCGGTGGTGACCAGCAGGTCGGCCTGGTCGGGGAAGGCGGCCATCACGCGGTCGGACTGCTCGCGGGCGATCATGTCGTCGCTCTCGTCGTGGACGAGCAGGATCGGCAGCGTGAGCCGCTCGGGGCGGTAGGTCGCGGAGAGCCGGGTCCACAGATCGGGCTCGCCGGGGAAGAGCCGCTCGAAGCGGCGGCGTATCTCGGTGGCGGCCCATGGCCCGAGCCCGGCGCCGGTCCGGTAGCCGTTCACGACGTAGCCGAAGTCGGCGGGGGCCGCCGGGGAGATCAGCCGGCCCGCGCGGACACCGCCGTGCAGGGCGAAGAAGGCGGACAGGCCGCCGATGGAGTGGCCGATCAGGGCCGCGAACCCGCCGTTCACGCCGTGTTCGGCCTGGAGGCGGAGGGCGATGTCCCGGTACTCGACGACCGTGCTCCCCCGGCCGCCGGACTCGCCGTGACCGGGGCCGTCGAAGGCGACGGGGCTGTATCCGTGGTCGGTCAGCGCCTGTACCAGGGGGCTCCACCGGGAGGCGCGGGACATCCAGCCGTGCAGCAGCAGCACGGGCCGCTCGCCGGTGCCCCAGCGGTAGACGGCGACGGTCCTGCCGTTGATGGTCAGCTCGCCGCGTTCGGCCCGGCGCATGACCGGCTCCTCGGCGGGTTTGACGGGGACCCGGGAGGGCGGGTTCAGGAAGTGGTCGATCGCCCACCGGCCGGCCAGCCGGGGCGAGACGCGGGCGGTGCCGTTGAGCGCGGTGCGGACGAGCCCGGCGCGGAGGTCCATGTCCGGCTTCCCCTCGATCGTCGATGACTGGCGAGATAGTAGCACGATCGTTCGGACAGTTTTGAGGGTCGAACGCGGCCCCGCGCCGCCCCTCGCAGGGGGCGGTCAGGGGGTCGCTTCGACCGCGTCCTGGACCTCGGCGTCGCGCCGGACGAGCGCCGCGTACCGGCCGTCGGCGGCCATGAGGTCGTCATGGGTGCCGCGTTCCACGACGCGGCCCGCGTCCAGGACGACGATCTGGTCCGCGTCCCGGATGGTGGACAGGCGGTGGGCGATCGTGATGGTGGTGCGCCCGGCCGTCAGCGAGTCGATCGCCCGCTGCACGGCGTGCTCGGTGCGGGTGTCCAGGGCGCTGGTCGCCTCGTCCAGGACGAGGACGGGCGGGTCGCGCAGGATGGTGCGGGCGATCGCCAGCCGCTGCTTCTCGCCGCCGGAGAAACGGTAGCCCCGCTCCCCCACCACCGTGTCGTAGCCGTCCGGGAGGGCCGCGATGTGGTCGTGGATCTGGGCGGCGCGGGCCGCGGCCTCGATCTCCTCCTGGGTCGCCTCCGGCTTGGCGAACCGCAGGTTGTCCGCGACGGAGGCGTGGAAGAGGTAGGTCTCCTGGGACACCACGCCGATCGCGCGGGCGAGGGAGGCGAAGCCGAGGTCGCGGACATCGACACCGTCGAGCGTGACCCGGCCCTCCGTGACGTCGTACAGCCGCGGCACCAGGTAGCCCAGCGTGCTCTTGCCCGCGCCGGTCGGGCCCACCACGGCGAGCGAACTCCCGGCCGGGATGGTCAGGTCGACGCCGCTGAGGGTGGGCGCGGCGGCCGGGTCGTAGGAGAAGGACACCTGCTCGAAGCGGACGGCGCCTTGCGCCCGGTCCAGTTCCACCGGGTCGGGGCGCTCGGTGATGTCCACGCGGAGGTCGAGGTACTCGAAGATCCGCGCGAACAGCGCCAGCGACGCCTGGATGTCCACGCCGGTGGACAGCAGGGAGACGGCGGGGCGCAGCAGGCCTTGCTGGAGGCTGACGAACGCCACGAGCGTGCCGATCGACGGCGGGGTGCCGCCGAACTGGAGCATCAGCCCGGCCGACCAGTACAGCAGGGACGGGATCGCGGCCATGATCATGCCGATGGTCGCCATCCGCCAGCGTCCGGCCATGCTGGCACGCACTTCGAGGCCGACCAACTGCTCGGACTCGGTGGCGAATTCGCGGGTGAGCGCCTCGGCGCGGCCCATGGTGCGGCCCAGCAGGATGCCGCTGACGGAGAGCGACTCGGTGACCATGGCGGCCATCGCGGCCATCTGCTTCTGCCGCTGCGTGGTGATCCGCTTGCGCTCGCGGCCGACGCGGCGGGCGATCCAGACGAAGAACGGCAGCAGGGCCAGCGAGACCAGCGTCAGGCGCCAGTCGAGGGCGAGCATCGCCACGACGGTCGCGACGACGGAGGTGAGGTTGGACACCAGCGAGGTGGCGGTCGAGGTGACGGTGGCCTGCATGCCGCCGATGTCGTTGGCGATGCGGGACTGCACCTCGCCGGTGCGGGTCCGGGTGAAGAACGCCAGCGGCATCTGCTGGAGCTTGCCGTAGACGGCCGTCCGCAGGTCGTGCATGACCTGCTGGCCGACCGTGGTGGAGATCAGGGTCTGGAGCACGCCGAAGACGCTGGCGGTGACGGCGGTGGCGACCATGCCCAGGGCGAGCAGCGCGAGCAGCCCGGTGCGCTGCTCGGGCAGCGCCACGTCGATGATCTCGCGGAGCAGGAACGGGGTGGCGACGGCCACCAGGGACGAGGCGCCGACCAGCAGGCCGACGACGGCGAGCCGCCCCCGGTAGGGGCGGAACAGGCGCAGGATGCGGCGGATCTGCGCGGGCTGCGGCGGGTCGTCCGGCTCACCGGCGTGACCCGGCCCGCCGGAGTGCGGCTCCCCGGGGCGCGGCGGCCCGCCGGGGCGCCGGGGTCCGCCGGGGGGGCCCGGTCCGCCCGGGCCGGGGGTGAATCGCCGGGGTCCACCGGGGTGCGTGGTCCAGTGCGGTATCTCGTGAGACGTCATGAGCTCCTTCGGAAGGAGAGAAGGGATGGGAAAGTGAAAGTGCTGGTGAGGACGACGACCGACCAGCTTACGTGCCGGTCGCCGGCCCCGGCCGGGACCGGCCGCGCCGCCCGGGGGGCGGCCCACTGGCCGGTGCGGGCCCGTCGTGTTACGAAGGGTGAATGCCCGCCCTCGCCTCGTACGACGCCGTGATCGTCGGTGGCGGCCACAACGGTCTGGTCGCCGCCGCCTACCTCGCCCGCGCCGGACGCCGCACGCTGGTGCTGGAACGCCTGGACCGGACCGGCGGCGCGGCCGTGTCCGGCATGCCGTTCCCCGGGATGGCGGCCCGGGTCTCCCGGTACGCGTACCTCGTCAGCCTGCTGCCGGAGCGGATCGTGGAGGATCTGGACCTGCGGCTGTCGCTGCGCCGGCGCCAGTTCTCGTCCTACGCGCCCGCCGAGCGCCGGGGGCGGCCGACCGGGCTGCTCGTCGGCGGCGGGGAGAGCAGGACGCGGGAAGCGTTCGCCCGGCTCACCGGGTCCGACCGGGAGTACCAGGCGTGGCTCCGATTCTACGGGACGACGCGGCGGGTGGCGGGACGGGTCTTCCCCACGCTGACCGAACCGCTGCCGACGAAGGCCGCGTTGCGCGCCCGGATCGGCGACGACCAGGCATGGGAGGCGCTGTTCGAACGGCCGCTGGGCGAGGCGGTGGAGGCCGCGTTCGACGACGATCTGGTGCGCGGGGTGGTTCTCACCGACGGGCTCATCGGCACGTTCGCCTCCGCGCACGACCCGTCGCTCCGTCAGAACCGCTGCTTTCTCTACCACGTGATCGGGCAGTGTACCGGTGACTGGGACGTGCCGGTCGGCGGCATGGGCGCGGTGACCGGCGCGCTGGCCTCGGCGGCGCGCGCTGCCGGGGCCGAGATCGCCACCGGGCACGAGGTGACGGCCGTGGCCACGGACGGGCGGCGGGCCGAGGTGTCGTTCCGCGCGGACGGCGCGGAGGGCACGGTCGGGGCCGGTCAGGTGCTGGTGAACGTTTCGCCGCAGGCGCTGGCGGAGCTGCTCGGGGACCCGGCGCCGGAGCCGGCGGAGGGGGCGCAGTTCAAGGTGAACATGCTGCTGCGGCGGCTGCCCGCGCTGCGGGACCCGGACACCGATCCGCGGGAGGCGTTCGCCGGGACCTTCCATGTCGCCGAGGGTTACGGGCAGTTGGAGGACGCCTACCGGCAGGCGGCGGCCGGGGAGCCGCCGCGCACCCCGCCGAGCGAGATGTACTGCCACTCGCTGACCGACACCTCGATCCTCTCCCCCGACCTGGCCGCGCGGGGCTACCAGACGCTGACGCTGTTCGGGCTGCACACCCCCGCCCGGCTGTTCGCGCGGGACAACGAGGCGGCGCGCGCGGCGCTGCTGGAGTCGACGCTCGCGACGCTGGACGCGTGTCTGGCGGAGCCGATCGCGGACTGCCTGGCCGTCGACGCGGACGGGCGGCCGTGTGTGGAGGCGAGGACGCCGCTGGACCTGGAGCGTGAGCTGCGGCTGCCCGGTGGGCACATCTTCCACCGGGACCTGGCGTTCCCGTTCGCCGCCGACGACGCGGACGTGGAGGGCGACCCGGCGGAGCGCTGGGGCGTGGCGACCCGGCACG
Organism: Streptomyces specialis; assembly: GCF_001493375.1. Classification (GTDB taxonomy): domain Bacteria; phylum Actinomycetota; class Actinomycetes; order Streptomycetales; family Streptomycetaceae; genus Streptomyces; species Streptomyces specialis. Next base: position 26,245 of record NZ_LN929763.1, on the reverse strand, counting down.
CGAACGTGCTGCTGTGCGGGGCGGGCGCGGTGCGCGGCGGCGGGGTGAGCGGCGTGCCCGGGCACAACGCGGCGATGGCGGCCCTGGGGCGCTGTCCCGCCGGCGACGCGGCGGGCGGTGGGGAACGGATTGCGGTCGGGCGGGCAGAAAAGCTGTTGATAATCGCCCCGGTGGACCGTGACCCTTGCGAGGTTGCCCAGCCACCCGCACCGATTCTGGGATGTCATGCAGATTCGCGACCTTCCGCATTCCGACCCCGGCGATCCCGACGTACGGACCGGTCTCCGCTTCCTCGTCTGGCTCTTCCGTCAGCAGACCGGCGGCCAGCTCCGGGCGATGATGTGGGGCACCCTGCACCTGTCGTCGATCGCGTGCCTGCCCCTCACCATGGGACTGGCCATCGACGCCGTGACCGACGAGTCGGGCCGCCGGCTGGCCCTCACCGGTCTGCTGCTGCTCGCCATCACCGCCGTGATGGCCGTCGCCGACACGATGCTGCACCGCACCTCGGTGACGAACTGGATCCTCGTCGCCGCCCGCGTGCAGCAGCTCCTGGCACGCCGCACCGCGGAACTCGGCGGTGTCCTGACCCGGCGGGTGGCGGCGGGCGAGGTGGTGAAGGTGTCCACGGGCGACGTGGAGAAGATCGGCTGGTTCGTCGAGGCGTTCTCGCGTTTCACCGCGGCCGTCGTGGTCACGCTCGGCGTCTGCGCCGGGCTGATCGTCTACGAACCCCGGCTGGGCCTGCTCGTCCTCGCGGGGATCGTCGCCGTCGCGCTGAGCGCCTGGCCGCTGCTGCCGGCCGCGACCCGGCGGGCCGACGCCGAGCGCGCCAAGTCGGGCCGGGCCACCGAGCTGGCGTCCGACACCGTCGCGGGGCTGCGGGTGCTGCGCGGCATCGGCGGCGAGGAGCTGTTCCTTGAGCGGTACCGCCGCGCCTCGCAGGAGGTGCGCGCCGCGTCCGTGCACAACGCCCGCATGTGGTCCCTGATCGACGCCGTGCAGGTGGTGATGCCCGGGCTGCTGCTGATCGCGGTCGTCTGGCAGGGCGTCGGGCTCGCCCTGGACGGCGCGCTGTCGGCCGGTGAACTCGTCACCGTCTACGGCGCGGTGAGCTCCCTGATGCTCCCGCTCCAGGTCTTCCAGGAGACGGCCATGGCGTTCACCTTCTCCCGGCCGTCGGCCACCCGGGCCGTGCGGGTGCTGGGGCTGCGCCGCGAGAACCCGGAGCAGACGGCCGTGGCCGCGCCGGCCGCGCCGCTCGCCGGTGACCTGCGGGACCCCGCGACCGGGCTGCGGGTTCCGGCGGGCACGCTGACGGCCGTGGTGTGCGGCGACCCCAACCTCGCCGAGCGGCTGGCCGACCGGCTGGGCGGGCACCCCGTGCACGGCGGCGGCGAGCCGTCCGCGCTGCTCGGCGGCGTCCCGCTGGACGACATCCCGCTGGACGCCGCCCGCGCGGCGGTGCTGGTGCAGGACAAGGACCCGGTGCTGCTGTCCGGCACGCTGGCGGAACTGCTGGACGTGCCTGGCTCGGGCCGCGTCTCCGTGGGTGAGGCGCTGCGGGCCGCGCAGTGCCACGACGTGCTGGCGGCGCTGGCCCAGGGGACCGCCGACGGCGGCGGCGACCCGATGCGCACCCGGATCACCGAGCGGGGCCGCTCGCTGTCGGGCGGGCAGCGGCAGCGGCTGGCGCTGGCCCGCTCGCTGATCACCGATCCGGAGGTGCTGGTGCTGGACGAGCCGACGTCGGCGGTGGACGCGCACACCGAGGCCAGGATCGCGGAGTCGCTGCGCGCCCTGCGCTCGGGACGGACCACGGTCGTCCTCACCTCCAGCCCGCTGGTGCTGGACCGCGCCGACCGGGTGGTCCTGGTGCGCGACGGTTCGGTGGCCGCCACCGGGACGCACCGCGAGCTGCTGCGCGCCGCCCCCGCGTATCGCGCGGTCGTCACCCGCGAGACCGAACCCGCACCCCTTGCCGAGGAGAACGCATGATCGGGCTGCGCCCCCCGGACCACGATCCGGCCTCCGACGGGCACGCCACCATCCTGCCGGTGGCCGGCCGCACCACCGTGCGGGCCTACGTACGGGATCTGATGCGCCGTCACCGGCGGCCGTTCCTGATCCTGCTGTCGGTCAACATCGTCGCCGTCGTCGCCTCCATGGTGGGCCCCCACCTGCTCGGCGGGGTCGTCCAGGATCTCGCCGACGGCGACCGGGAACCGGAACTGGGACGGACCATCGCGCTGTTCGCCGTCGCGCTCGCCGTCCAGGCGTGCTTCACACGGCTGATGCGGCTGCGCGGAGCCGTGCTGGGCGAGCGGATGCTGGCCGACCTGCGGGAGGACTTCCTGGTGCGGTCGGTCGGGCTGCCGCCGGGCGTGCTGGAACGCGCCGGCACCGGCGACCTGCTCGCCCGGATCAACACGGACGTCGACCGCCTCTCCAAGGCGATGCGCGAGGCCGTCCCCGAGATGACCATCGCCGTCGTGTGGACCGGGATGCTGCTCGCCGGCATCGTGGTGCCCGCGCCGCCCCTGGGTCTGGCCGTGCTGCTGCCCGCGCCCCTGCTGCTGGCGGTGTGCGTGTGGTACTTCCGGCGGGCGCCCGCCGCCTACCACTCCGAGTCCGCCGGATACGCGGCGGTCGCCGGGGCCCTGGCCGAGACGGTGGACGCCGGGCGGACCATCGAGGCGCACCGCCTCCAGCGCCACCGGATCGAGCTGTCCGACCGCCGCGTCAAGGAGTGGACGGTCTGGGAGCGGTACACGATGTGGCTGCGGTCGGTGCTGATCCCGACGGTCAACGTCTTCAACGCGCTGATCGTCAGCGGTGTGCTGCTGCTCGGCGGAGCCTTCGTGCTGGAGGGCTGGATCAGCATCGGCGAGCTGACCACGGGCGCGGTGCTGGCCCTGATGATGGCCGAACCGGTCGGGCTGATCCTGCGCTGGCTGGACGAACTCCAGGTGGCGCAGGTGTCCCTGGCCCGGCTGGTCGGGGTGCACGAGGTCGAGGACGACGGGGGCGACGCGTCGATCACCCCGGACGGCCGCGACCTGAACGCCGACCGGGTCCGGTTCGGCTACCTGCCGGGCAGCGACGTGCTGCACGGGGTGTCGCTCGACGTGCCGCCCGGCACCAGGATGGCGCTGGTCGGCCCCTCGGGCGCGGGCAAGTCCACGCTCGGCCGGCTGCTGGCCGGGGTCTACGCACCGCGCGCCGGTGAGGTGACGCTCGGCGGCGCCCGGCTGGCCGGGATGACGGCCGAACGCGTCCGGCAGCAGGTGGCGCTGGTCAACCAGGAGCACCACGTGTTCGTCGGGCCGCTGCGCGACAACCTGCTGCTGGCCAGGACCGACGCCACGGACGCCGAACTGTGGGCGGCGCTCGCCGCCGTGGACGCCGACGCGTGGGCGCGTGAACTGCCGGACGGCCTCGACAGCGAGGTCGGCTCCGGCGGGCTGAACGTCTCTCCCGCGCAGGCGCAGCAGATCGCGCTGGCCCGCCTGGTGCTGGCCGACCCGCACACGCTGGTGCTGGACGAGGCGACGTCGCTGCTCGACCCGAGGGCCGCGCGTCACCTGGAACGATCGCTGGCGCGGGTGCTCGACGGCCGCACCGTCATCGCCATCGCCCACCGGCTGCACACCGCGCACGACGCCGATGTGATCGCGGTCGTCGAGGACGGCCGCGTCAGCGAACTCGGCAGCCACGACGAACTGGTGGCGGCCGACGGCGCCTACGCGGCACTGTGGCGGTCCTGGCACGGCTGACCGGCGCCCGCGCCCGGGACGCCCCGGGCGCGGGGACCGTCAGGCCGTCAGGACGACGGCCCCCACGCCGCTGGCCGCGCCGATCACCACGAAGGCCGGCATCAGCACCTTGTTCTCCACCCAGGCCCCGGCCCGGAACCGCATGAACGCCGGGGTGCCCAGGGGGTACCAGCGCTTCCCGGCGATCGGCAGGGGCCACAGCATGGGGCAGCCGGAGACCGTCAGCGCGTCACCGAGCGTGTGGACGACGGAGCCCAGCACGATGGGCAACCCCAGCCACAGATAGGGCCGGCCGTCGAAGAGCCAGTCAGAACCGTTCCCCGGCTCGTTCAGCACGCCCACCAGCGTCCAGGCACTCGTCGCGCCCAGCAGCCACACCAGGATGTCGCTGGAGACCCGGGCCATCCGCCACAGCAGGCCCTCCACGGCGAGGACCACATGCACGAAGAGGGTGGCCAGCACCGCCCAGCGGCCCCAGGTGACAGCCGCGAACGAGAAGCCCGCCCCGACCAGCACCGCCCATATCCAGGTGTGGGTCAGCGTGCGGTGGCCGCCGGTGCGGCGCCGCTCCCCCTTGGCGCGCGTCGCGTTGTAGACGGCCTCGGACAGCTTGTCGATGATCACGGCGAGCAGCTTGGACGCCGGCCCGAACGCGCGGGATATCGTCGCGGACTTCTGGTCCAGGTCCGGGGCGAGCGCCGCCCACAGATCGGCGTCCGGGGCCTCGGTCCTGGCCAGCAGCAGGTTGTCGCGCAGCGGCCCGCCGTACACCGGGTGCTCCTGGGTGTCCAGCGCCACCTGCCCCCGGCACCGCTTGCTCTTGTTGCTCAGAGTGATTGTATATGTCTATGCACTATATACATCGAGACACCTGTCTGTGGTCTATCCTATCTTTTTTTAAGCGCCACCCGTCCCACCGATCTCTCCCCTATCCTCTTCGTCGGCAGCGTCGGATGTGTAAAAGAGACAGCCCCGCCCCTTCTCTTTCCCCTGGTCGTGCCGTTCCGTGCTCCCCGTCGGCGGCACAGCGTAGTGCCCCGTGATCTTGAGCGGAGCGGCCGGTTCCCCCTCGGTGCGCGGATGCGGGCAGTATGGACCGGTGACCCTTATCGATCAGATGCCTGCGACCAGTGATCCCGACGCCCTCTTCGACGCCTTCTCGTCGTGGGCGGGCGAGCGGGGGATCTCCCTCTACCCCGCGCAGGAGGAGGCGCTGATCGAGGTGGTGTCGGGGGCGAACGTCATCCTGTCCACGCCGACCGGCTCGGGGAAGTCGCTGGTGGCGGCCGGCGCCCACTTCGCCGCGCTGGCCCGCGACGAGGTCACGTTCTACACCGCGCCCATCAAGGCCCTGGTCTCCGAGAAGTTCTTCGACCTGTGCAAGCTCTTCGGGACGGAGAACGTCGGCATGCTCACCGGCGACGCCTCGGTCAACGCCGACGCGCCCGTGATCTGCTGCACCGCCGAGGTGCTCGCGTCGATCGCGCTGCGGGACGGCGCGCAGGCCGACATCGGCCAGGTCGTCATGGACGAGTTCCACTTCTATGCCGAGCCGGACCGGGGCTGGGCCTGGCAGATCCCGCTGCTGGAGCTGCCCCGGGCGCAGTTCGTCCTGATGTCCGCGACGCTCGGCGACATGTCCCGATTCGAGGAGGACCTGACGCGGCGCACCGGGCGGCCGACGACGGTGGTCCGCTCCGCCACCCGCCCGGTGCCGCTGAGCTACGAGTACCGGACGACCGCGCTGACCGAGACCCTGACGGAGCTGCTGGAGACCCGTCAGTCGCCGGTGTACATCGTCCACTTCACGCAGGCGCAGGCCGTGGAGCGGGCGCAGGCGCTGATGAGCATCAACATGTGCAGCCGCGCGGAGAAGGACGAGATCGCCGCCCTCATCGGGAACTTCCGCTTCACCACCACGTTCGGCCGCAACCTGTCCCGCTACGTCCGGCACGGCATCGGCGTGCACCACGCGGGGATGCTGCCCAAGTACCGCCGGCTGGTGGAGAAGCTGGCGCAGGCCGGGCTGCTGAAGGTCATCTGCGGCACGGACACCCTCGGTGTGGGGGTGAACGTCCCCATCAGGACCGTGCTGTTCACGGCGCTCACCAAGTACGACGGGAGCCGGGTGCGGGTGCTGCGGGCCCGCGAGTTCCACCAGATCGCCGGGCGGGCCGGCCGGGCCGGGTTCGACACGTCGGGTTTCGTGGTGGCGCAGGCGCCCGAGCACGTGGTGGAGAACGAGAAGGCGCTGGCCAAGGCCGGGGACGATCCCAAGAAGCGCCGCAAGGTGGTCCGCAAGAAGGCGCCGGAAGGCTTCGTCAACTGGAGCGAGGAGACCTTCCAGCGGCTGATCGCCGCCGACCCCGAGCCGCTGACCTCCCGCTTCCGCGTCACCCACGCGATGCTGCTGGCCGTCATCGCCCGGCCCGGCGACCCGTTCCGGGCGATGCGGCGGCTGCTGGAGGACAACCACGAGCCGCGCCGGCAACAGCTCCGGCACATCCGGCGGGCCATCGCGATCTACCGCTCGCTGCTGGACGGCGGGATCGTCGAGCGGCTGGAGACACCTGACGCCCAGGGGCGCTCCGTGCGGCTGACGGTGGATCTCCAGGCCGACTTCGCGCTCAACCAGCCGCTGTCGACCTTCGCGCTGGCCGCGTTCGAGCTGCTCGATCCCGAATCCCCCTCCTACGCGCTGGACATGGTCTCGGTCGTGGAGTCCACGCTGGACGATCCGCGGCAGATCCTGGCCGCCCAGCAGAACAAGGCCCGCGGTGAGGCCGTCGCCGCGATGAAGGCCGAGGGCGTCGAGTACGAGGAGCGGATGGAGCGGCTGATGGACATCACCCATCCGCGCCCGCTGGACGACCTCCTCTTCCACGCCTTCGGCGTCTACCGCAAGAGCCACCCCTGGGTGGGCGATCATCCGCTCTCCCCCAAGTCGGTCGTGCGTGACATGTACGAAAGGGCCATGACCTTCTCCGAGTTCGTTTCCTTCTACGAGCTCGCGCGCACCGAGGGCATCGTGCTGCGCTATCTGGCCGGTGCCTACAAGGCGCTGGAGCACACCGTGCCCGACGACCTGAAGTCGGAGGACTTCCAGGACATCACCGCCTGGCTCGGCGAGCTGGTGCGGCAGGTGGACTCCAGCCTGCTCGACGAATGGGAGCAACTGGCCAACCCCGAGACCGAGGACGCCACCGAGGCGCAGGATCGCGCCGATCAGGTGCGGCCTGTCACCGCCAACGCGCGGGCCTTCCGCGTCCTGGTCCGCAACGCCCTCTTCCGCCGGGTCGAGCTGGCGGCGCTGGACCGGACCCGTGAACTGGGCGAGCTGGACGCGGAGTCCGGCTGGGACGCCGACGCCTGGGCCAACGCCCTCGACGCCTACTGGGAGGAGTACGACGAGCTGGGCACCGGGCCGGACGCCAGGGGCCCGCGGCTGCTGTCGATCGAGGAGCGGCCCGAGGACGGCCTGTGGCGGGTCCGGCAGACGTTCGCCGATCCGGCGGGCGACCACGACTGGGGCATCTCCGCCGAGGTGGACCTGACCGCCTCGGACGCGGAGGGCCGCGCCGTGATCAAGGTGGTGGACGTCGGCCAGCTCTGAGCGCCGCCCTCACCCGGCCGCCACGGGGGCCCCGGCACGCGCCTCCTTCAGGGCGGCGGACAGCTCGGCGCGATACCACCGCGCCTCCTCCGGGTCGGTCGCCGTCAGCAGCGGCGCGACGACGTCCCACCGCGAGCCGCCGGGGGGCACGCCGGGCAGCGGCGGGCGCAGCCACAGCAGCAGGGCCCGCTCCGCCGCGTCGGGCACGTCGGCCGCGAGCACCGGCGGCTCCAGCACCGCGGCGAGCGCCGCCGCCCGCTCCCACCCGTCGCGGGCCTGACGCGACAGCAGGTCGGTGCGGCGCCGCCGCCAGCGGCGCGGGCGCCAGTCCGCCCCGTCGCGCACCGCCCGGCGCAGCTCCTCCGGCGCCGGGCCGGTGAGCAGCTCGCCGCTGCGGACGGCGAACTCCCGCAGCTCGGCGGCGGCATAGCGCCACACGACGACCCGGTGACGGTTCAGGTGGAAGTCGACCGGCGCCAGCAGCCCGCCGCGCGCCAGCCGGGCGAAGCGCGAGGGCGCGACGCCCAGCAGCTCCGCCCCCTCCGTGGCGTTGACCATCAGGGCCCGGCCGCGCAGCAGCTCGGGGAATCCCTGGTCGGCCAGGAGCCGGTCGAGCGCCGCACGCGGGACGCTCCGCCGCCACGGGACGCCGGTGGCGACCGTGGGGATGTGATCCAGCCGCACCGCGTCGGTCACCTCCCGGGGCCGCAGCCCCAGCTCCTTCGCGGCGGCGCGCACCGGCACAGCGGCCGGGACGGGAGCGGACGCCGGCGCCGAGGAGTGGGCGGCAGCGGGGGCAGAGGGCATCGAAGGGGCAGAGCAGGTGGCCGGACGGCCGGTGGTCTCCCGCACGGGCATGGCGGTTCCTTTCCGCAGCAAGCTGACTACGTTGCGTCACCAGCATAGCCACGGATCGTCACCGATGACAACCCTCTGTGATCAGGGAATCGCGGAGCGCACCCTGTGGATCTCACGCCGACAGCTCAGGGCAGGTTCTCCCGCGCGGCGATCCCCATGTGCTCGCCCACCTTGTTCACCAGCAGGGTCATCTCGTACCCCACCTGCCCGATGTCCGCGTCCGACCCGGCCAGCACACACAGGCAACTGCCGTCCCCCGCGGCCGTCACGAACAGCACACCGTCGTCGAACTCGATCATCGTCTGCCGGACGTCGCCGCACCGGAAGTGCTCCCCGACTCCCTTGGCGAGACTGTGCAGGCCGGAGGAGACGGCGGCCAAGTGCTCGGCGCTGCTCCGCTTCAGGCCCCGGCTCACGGAGGTGACCAACCCGTCGCTGGACAGCAGCAGAACGTGCCGCACGCGCGGCAGCCGTTGCGCCAGATCGTCCAGCAGCCAGTCGAGCGTGGTGCTCAGTGCCATCCCCAGCTCCCCCTTCTCGTAAGGCGACTGCTGTGTCAGCCTTCCCCAGTAAGAGGCTGTCGGCAACCACCTGTGCGGTACCGCTATCGGGAAGGGACGGTACCTTTTCCTCTGGTCAGCCGGACCACCGGGTCGAACAGGGCGATTCCCGTCGCGTGCGACGGAGGCGGAAGGGGCCGGTGGGGAGGAAGAACACCCCGTGCTCGCGGCGGTGTCGCTCGCCCGGATCGCGGGTCCCGCACCGGCCGGTCCCGGCGGGCGGCTACCGCAGCGGGGCGCCCACCGCGTGCATGTGGCGCAGAGCCTGCCGGTAGGAGTCCACCAGCCCCGTCTCGGCGTACGACAGGCCCGCCTCGCGGCAGTACCGCATCACCACCGGCCGGACCAGCCGCAGGTGCGGGCGCGGCATGCTGGGGAACAGGTGGTGCTCGATCTGGTAGTTGAGCCCGCCCATCAGCCAGTCGGTGACGGGTCCGCCGCGTACGTTGCGCGAGGTGAGCACCTGGCGCCGGAGGTGTCCCCAGCGGGCGCCGTCCTCCGTGGGCATCTCCATCCCCTTGTGGTTGGGCGCGAAGACGCAGCCGAGGTGGAGCCCGAACAGGGCCTGGTGGACGAACGCGAAGACCACCGCCTTCCCCGGGCCCATCGCCGCGCCGAGCAGCAGCGCGTAGCCGGCGTAGTGGGCGACGAGCAGCAGGCCCTCGACGGCCCGTCCCCGGCCGTCGCGCCGCCATCCCTCGGCCGCGAGCACCATCCGGGCGCTCGACACCTTCAGCGCGATGCCCTCCAGGAGCAGCAGCGGGAAGAACAGCCACGCCTGATGGCGCGTGAGGAAACGGGCGAACCCGGCGCGTTTCGCCGCCTGCGCCTGGGTCCACACGAACACGCCCTCCCCGACGTCGGGGTCCTTGTCCAGGTGGTTCGGGTTGGCGTGGTGCCGGTTGTGCTTGTCGTTCCACCAGGCGGAACTCATGCCGAGCAGCAGGTTGCCGTGGACCAGCCCGATCAGGCGGTTGGTCCGGCGCGTCGCGGCGATCTGGGCGTGGCCGGCGTCGTGGCCGAAGAACGCGGTGCGGGGGGAGAAGAGCGCGAGCGGCACGGCGAGCGCCACGGTCCACCAGGAGTCGCCGACCGCGAGCACCGCGGCCACGACGGCGGCCAGGGCGAGGGCGTTGACGGCTATGCCCGCGGTGTACCAGCCGGTGCGCCGAGCCAGCAGATCCAGACCCTTGACCTGCCGCAGCAGCGGGGAGAACTCGTCCCCCGGCGAGGCCGGAGGGCGCGGTGGGGCGGTGGGCGCGGTGGCGGCTCGGGGCATCGTGTCTCCGGTAATCGGTCGGGGAAAGTCGGGGAAAGTCAGGGAAAGGGGTCGCGATCAGCTCCGTCCCACCGTAGGGACGGCGGAACCGCCGGGACCATGGCCGCAGCCCCCGGCCGGGGGTGTACCCAGCACCCCTGTCGCCACGGGGGCTGTCCTGGTTTCCGCAAACCGTTTCCGTCCCGCCGGAGGGTGAGGTAACCTCGGCGGTCGCCCCGCCACTAGTCAAATTTGAGGAGACGGTCAGCGCGTGTCACCGAGCCCACGAGACAGGCAGAAATCTCGTATGCCGTCTTCTGCTTGAAAAAAAAAAAGTCACATACAAAAGCACGCTGTTCACGACTCTAATATAGACCAACGCATCAGCCCACGCATCCGCCCTCGCCCATTGCGCCGCCGTCTTCCTCCCCGCCGATCCGCCACGCGACTCCCGGGTCGCCTTCTGGCACCCCGACGGCTCCCCGCCCGAGGCCCCCCTGCCCACCGAGGACCTGGCCGTGGTGCTGCCGGACCCGGACGGCGCGGTGCGCGTCCGCACCGTCCCGGCGGTCGTGCTGCCCGTGCGCGACGCGCTGCCCGTACTGACCCGGGCCCGGGCCGCCCGGGCCGACGGCGCGGCGGCCTGCTGGGGCGCCGCGGCCGTGCTCGCCCTCCAACTGGCCGCCCGCGGACGGCTGCTGCCCGGCCTGACCCCGGCCGACCACGACGCCTGGCGCCTCGGCCCGCTGGACGCCGCCGACGCCGGGCGGCTGCGCGAGCTGGCCGCCGCGATGCCGCCCCACGCCCACGCCGTGCCGCTGCCGGAACCGGCCGATGACGGCGGGCCGGCGCTGCCCCGGCCCGAGACGCTGCTGCGCGCGTTCCTCGACGCGGTCGCCGACACGCTGCCCCGCACGCCCGCCGCCACGCTCGCCGCGGGCGGCCCCGCCTTCGCCGGCCGGACGCCCCGGCGCATGCCGGAACAGCGCGCCTGGGCCGAGGGCGTGGCGGCCGGGCACGACGCGGGCGTCCGCGTCTCGCTGCGCGTCGAGGCCGACATCCCCTCGGCCCCGGCGGACGGCGCGGCCGGGCCGGCGGTCCGCGCGGTGGTCCAGCTCCACAGCCCCAGCGACCCGACCGCCGTCGCGGACGCCGCCGACGTGTGGGCGGGCACCTCGCCCGCCGCCGCGGCGTTCGGGCCGCGCGCCCGGACCGACGCGCTGCTGACGCTGCGCCGCGCGGCGACCGCGTGGGAGCCGCTGACGGCGCTGCTGTCGGCCGCCGTGCCGGACGCCGTCGACCTCGCCGACGAGGACGTCACCGCGCTCCTCGGCGCACCCGTCACCCGCGCCCTGACGGCCGCCGGTGTCCAGGTGCACTGGCCGCGCCATCTGGTCCGCGGCCTGACCGCCCGCGCCGTCGTCGGACCGGGCGGGGAACGGGACGAGGGACGGGACGGGGAGGCATCCGGTCCGCGTCCCGAGTCCGCGGCGCCGTCGCTGCTGTCGCCCGGCGCGCTGTTCGCGTTCGACTGGCGTTTCGCCGTGGGCGACACCGAGCTGACCCGAGCGGAGCTGGACCGCCTCGCCGAGGCCGGACGACCCGTGGTGCGCCTGCGCGACCAGTGGGTGCTCGTCGCCCCGGAGGAGGTGCGCCGCGCCCGGGACCGCCGGGACCGGGAGGTCACCGCGCTCGACGCCCTCGGCGCCGCCCTCACCGGCAGCACCGCGGTGGACGGCGAACGCGTGGAGGTGGCCGCGACCGGCTGGCTGAGCACCCTCCGCGACCGGCTGGCCGATCCGGAACGGGCCGATCCCGACCCCGTGCCGCAGCCGGCAGCGCTGGCCGCGACCCTGCGCGACTACCAGGTGCGCGGGCTGAACTGGCTGCACCGCATGACCTCGCTCGGTCTCGGCGCCTGCCTCGCCGACGACATGGGCCTGGGGAAGACCATCACGCTGATCGCCCTCCACCTGCACCGCGCCCTCGACCCGGCCACCGCCGGGCCCACGCTCGTGGTGTGCCCGGCGTCGCTCCTGGGCAACTGGCAGCGGGAGTTCGCGGCGTTCGCCCCCGGCGTCCCCGTGCGGCGCCATCACGGCCCGGACCGCGACCTGACGGGACTGGCCGGGAACGAGGTGGTGCTCACCACCTACGGCACCATGCGGCTGGACGCCGACCGCCTCGCCTCGGCGGCCGACTGGTCCCTGGTCGTCGCCGACGAGGCGCAGCACGTGAAGAACCCGTTCTCCGCGACCGCCCGGAGCCTGCGCACGATCCCGGCCCGCGCCCGGGTCGCGCTGACCGGCACGCCCGTGGAGAACAACCTGTCCGAGCTGTGGGCCATCCTCGACTGGACCACCCCGGGCCTGCTCGGCCGCCTCGGCACCTTCCGCTCCCGCTACGCGGACGCCGTCGAGTCCGGCGCCGACCCGGCCGCCGCCGAGCGGCTCGCGCGCCTGGTCCGGCCGTTCCTGCTGCGCCGGCGCAAGTCGGACCCGGGCATCGCGCCCGAACTGCCGCCGAAGACCGAGACCGACCGCGCCGTCGCCCTCACGCCTGAGCAGGCGGGGCTCTACGAGGCCGTCGTCCGCGAGGGGCTGGCCGCCGTCTCGGGCACCGACGGCTTCGCCCGCCGGGGTCTGGTGGTCAAGCTGCTGACCTCGCTGAAGCAGATCTGCAACCACCCCGCGCAGTTCCTCAAGGAGGACGACCCCCGGCTGCCGGGGCGCTCGGGGAAGCTGGAGCTGTTCGACGAGCTGCTGGACACGATCCTGGCCGGAGGCGCGAGCGTGCTGGTCTTCACCCAGTACGTCCGGATGGCCCGGCTGCTGGAACGGCACCTGACGGCGCGCGGCGTGCCGAGCCTGCTGCTGCACGGCGGGACGCCGGTGCCGCGCCGGGAGGAGATGGTCGCCTCGTTCTCGGCCGGCGAGGTCCCGGTCTTCCTGCTCTCGCTCAAGGCGGCGGGCACCGGGCTGAACCTCACCCGCGCCGAGCACGTCGTGCACTTCGACCGCTGGTGGAACCCGGCCGTCGAGGCGCAGGCCACCGACCGCGCCTACCGCATCGGCCAGGACCGGCCGGTGCAGGTCCACCGGCTGATCGCCGAGGGCACGATCGAGGACCGGATCGCCGCGATGCTCGACCGCAAACGGGCCCTGGCCGAGTCGGTCCTCGGCTCCGGCGAGGCCGCCCTGTCCACCCTGTCCGACGCCGAACTCGCCGACCTCGTGGCACTGCGCGGGGCCGGGCAGCCGGGGAGCGCACGATGAACCGAACCGGGCACGACGAGGTGGTCCTCGCCGCCCTGCCCCCGGCCCCCGGGCGCGGCTTCGCGGCCACCTGGTGGGGGCAGAGCTGGCTGAAGGCCTTGGAGGACACCGCGCTGGACGGCAACCGGCTGCGGCAGGGCCGGCGGCACGCCCGGGCGGGCGCGGTCGGCGCCGTCTCCGTCCGGCCGGGGCGGCTGACGGCCGTGGTGCGGGACGCCGACGGCACGCACCACCGCGCCGACGTGCTGCTGCGGCGGCTGACCGGGGCGGAGTGGGACCGGCTGCTGGACACGGTCTCCGGCGAGGCGGGGCACCTGGCGGCGCTGCTGGACCGGGACATGCCCGCCCATCTGGTGGAGGACGCGGCGGCGGCCGGTGTCGACCTGCTGCCGGGCATCGGCGACCTGGAACCGTCGTGCGAGTGCGGCGAGTGGGACCACTGCGCGCACACCGCGGCGCTGTGCTACCAGGTGGCCCGGCTGCTGGACACCGATCCGTTCCTGCTGCTGCTCCTGCGCGGGCGGGCGGAGCGCGAGCTGACCGACGAGCTGCAACGGCGCAGCGCCGCCCGCGCCGAGCCGTCCGGCCCGGACCCGGCGCTCCCGCCGCTGCCCGCCGGGGTGAGCGCGGCCGACGCGTACGCGCGCGCCGGGGCGCTCCCGGCGCTGCCCGCGCCGCCGCCCGCCGTGAGCGAGCCGGGCACCGGGCCCGCGCTGTCCGGCGGCCCGGGTCCGGCCGGCGGACTGGACACCGGGGCGCTGGAGTTCCTCGTCGCGGACACCGCCGTGCGGGCCAGGCGGCTGCTCGCCGAGGCGCTCGGCGCCGGGCACGCCACGGACCCGGTGCCCGCGCCGCTGGGCGTGTGGGAGGACGCGGCGCGGATGGCCTCGGGCCGTCCCCCGGAGCGCGTGGCCCGGCGGCTGGCCGAGGGCTGCGGGCGGAGCGTGCGCGATCTCGATGTGGCCGCCCGGGCCTGGGAGTGCGGCGGGCCGGCGGGGCTGGCCGTGCTGGAGGCGGAGACGGAGGCGCCCGAGGTTCCCGGGCGGGCCGTCGAGCGGCTCGCCGTCGCCTGGGCCGGCGAGGAGTCCCGGCCCGTGCTGCGCCGCTCCGGCGCCCGCTGGACGGTCGTGGGCGAGGGGGTGCAGCTCCGCTGCGACGCGGACGGCCGCTGGTGGCCGTTCCGCAAGTCGGCCGGACGGTGGTGGCCGGCCGGTCCCGCCGAGACGGATCCGGCCGCCGCCCTGGCCGCCGCTCGGGGCGACGGGGGCGACGGCCGGGCCGTCGGCGATCAGGAGGGCTGACCGGCCGTCAGGCCAGGGCCTCCAGCACCGCGTAGTAGCCGCCGGACTGGCCCTCGGCGGTCGGGGGGTAGGACTCGGTGTAGTCGGGCAGGGTGGCGCTGTTCAGCCACTCGTCGTCGGAACAGATCTCGTGGCCGGTGAAGGCGGGGCGGACGTCCGCGAAGGTGAAGCCGTGGTCGGCGGCCCGGTCGGCGATCACACCGACGAGGTTGTCCGCGGCGCCGTTGATGGCGGCCCTGGCCTCCTCGTCGATCCCGAACCAGCAGCTTCCGTCCAGCTCGTACATGCGGGGGTAGCCCATCACCACCACGTGGGCGTTGGGCGCCTCGGCGCGGATGGCGTCGTAGACGGCGTCCAGCCGGGCGGGGAGGGAGTTGGTGATGTAGGTGTTCGCGGTGGCGACGGCCGCCAGGCAGGAGCTGGTGCTCTGGAACACGCAGGTGATCATGGTGTCCTCGAACCCGGCGTCGTTGCCGCCGATGCTGATGGTGACGAGGTCGGTCCCGGAGTCCAACGGCCCGAGCTGGTCGCTGACGACGTCGGTGGTCACGGCGCCGGCGCAGGCGGTGAAGTCGAAGGAGGCGGGGGCGTTGGCGTCGGCCCACAGCTCCGCGTACGCGACGTCGCTGCGCTTGCAGTCACCGCTGGCGCCGTCGTAGTCACCGGCGCCGAGGCCGGAGGAGTAGGAGTCGCCCAGGGCCACGTAGTCCACGGCCGTGGCGGCGGGGGTGTCCTGCGCCAGGGCCGAGCCCGGGGCGAGGGCGGTCACGCCGACCGCGACGGCCGCGGGGGCGGCCGACGCCAGGAAGCGGCGCAGTTTCATGGAACCTCCGGAAGAAGAGCAGCGAGGAACGGCAGGGCACAGGCGCCCTACCCTCGGCACGTTATGACCATGCCAAGCCTGAAAGGGGGTCAGTCCGGTATGGCGTTCACGAACGGCAACGATCCGCGCCACCCGTGGTGACGCGTCCGTCCGGGGCGCTTCCCGGTGCCGTTGGCGGCCTGTGCCGGGCGGTCAGCGCTTCACGCCGACCCCGCAGTAGAACCCGAGCCCGTGCAGCACCGGATCCTCCGGAACGGGCCGCTCCGGCTGCCAGAACGGCGGCTGCACCAGGCCGGGCGGGTCGATGAGGTCGAATCCGTCGAAGAACTCCAGCACCCGGGCGCGCGGGCGCAGCGTGAGCGCGGCGGTCGCCTCGCGGTAGACGTCGCTGACGGCCCGGAGCCGGCCGGGGTCGTGGAAGTCGGAGGTCCCGTGGCTGAGGACCAGGCAGCTTCCCGGCGGCAACGGTTCGGTGAGGGCCGCGACGATGCCCGCCGGGTCGTCGGCGTCGTCGATGAAGTGCAGGATGGCCACGAGCATCAGCGCCACGGGCCGGCCGAGGTCGATCAGCTCCGTGACGGCGGGATGGGCGAGGATCGAGGCCGGGTCGCGCAGGTCGGCGAGGGCGAACTCCGCGTTCCCGTCGTTGATCAGCTTGGCGCCCGCGTAGGTGCTGACGATCGGGTCGTTGTCGACGTACGCCACCCGGACGTCCGGGTCGGTGGCCCGCGCCACCTCGTGGGTGTTGGGCGAGGTCGGGATGCCGGTGCCGATGTCGATGATCTGGCGGATGCCCCGGCCGACGACGGCCCTGGTGGCGCGGCGCAGGAACCCGCGGTTCTCCCGGGCCGCCGTTCTGATGTCCGGCAGCAGCTCGATCACGCGCTCGGCGGCGGCGCGGTCCACCTCGTAGTTGTCCTGCCCGCCGAGGTAGTAGTCGTACATCCGCGCGGGGTGAGGTCTGCCGGTGTCGATCTGCTCCGCGGTGAATCCCGCGCTGTGGACCCCGGTCCGGCCTTCGTCGCTCACGGCGTGCTCCGTCTTCTCGTCCCTGCTTACCGGCGCGGTGTCCGCCCCCCCGTGGGCGGACACCGCGCTCCCATCCCCGCGGATGGTCAGACCAGGAGGAAGTCCGCTTCTCCGGACTTCACTCCCTGGATGAACCTCTCGATCTCGTGATGCGAGCAGATCAGCGCGGGGCCGTCCGGGTCGGCCGACTGGCGCAGGGCCACCCGGCCGTCCCCCAGCCGCATCACCTCGACACAGCTCCCGCCGTTGCCGCCGCTCCAGGGCTTGTGCCACCCCTCGGTGCCGAGCTGCGCGGCGGGCATGCCGTTGTATACGCGATCCATGGTTCAGATCTCCTTGCGAATGGCGCCGAGGAGGGCCCCGGTGCGGTTCACTGGCGCGGCTTGCGCGCACATCCGGTCCAGGGCCTCCCGGAACGCCGACACATCGTCGCGCTGATCGAAGTACGCCGCGCCGACGAGGCTCTCCGCACAGGCGACATCGGACAGTTCGGGCAGGGGGAACCGGAAGAGGTGGAAAGGCCCGTACATCGCCGGATGGGGTCCCGCGGAGAACGGCATCACCTGGAGCCGCACCTGCGGCATCGTGGTGGCGGCCTCGATCAGCCGGGCGATCTGGGCGCGCATGACGTGCGGCCTGCCGATCGGCCGGCGCAGAACCGTTTCGTCCATCACGATCCACAGCAGCGGCGGCTGCTTGCGGACCAGCAGCTCCTGGCGCGTGAGGCGCAGCGCCACGAGCCGCTCGATCTCACGGGCCGGGGCGTGCGGCATGCCGGCGCGGAGCACCGTCGTGGCGTACGCCTCGGTCTGCAACAGGCCGGGAATGTAGTGCGGCTCGTACGCCCGGATCTGGTCGGCCTCCGCCTCCAGACTGACGAACGCGCTGAACCACTCGGGCAGGACGTCCCGGTACCGGTGCCACCAGCCGGGCTGGTTGGCCTCGCGCACCAGCGTGAGGAACCCGTCGATCTCCCCCTGGCCGGTCACGCCGTAGATGCGCAGGAGCTTCTCGACGTAGGGGACCTTGAGGCCGACCTGCGCCTTCTCCATCCGGCGGATGGTGGCGTGGGTGACGTCCAGTGCCCTGGCCGCCTCCTCGAAGGACAGTCCCGCGGTCTCCCGCAGGTCCTGCAGTCGCTTGCCGAGCACGAGCCGCAGCACCGTCGCCGCACCGCCCGCCGGTCCGCTCGCCACTATGCCGCCCCTTCAACTACCGCCATGTACAAGCAGTCTGTCATGGCGTCAGCGTCGGCGACAGACTGATATCGGTACATCTGAAAATTGCAGGTTGACTCTTGCCGGATGAGACGACCAGCACGCACAGTAGGTCGGTGGCCTTTTCCTCGCACGCTCAGTCACCCGGACAGGACCGGACCGTTGTTCTGACGGACGAGCGGCTCAGCTTCGTCCTGCCGGCCGTCGACGCCTCGGCCTCCGAGGCGCGAAGACGGACGCGCCTGCAACTGGCGGCGTGGCGGACACCGGGCGATACCGCCGACAGTGCCCAGTTGGTGGTGTCGGAGCTGGTGACCAACGCGCTGCGGCACACCGGGAGCCGGACGGTCGGCTGCGAACTGCGTCGCGTCGAGGGGGCGTTGCGCGTCGCGGTGGCCAGTGACGGGACGGGTCCGCAGGGGGCGCCCGGTCCCGCGGCCGAGGACGACGAGAGCGGCCGGGGCCTGTTCCTGGTCTGCGCGCTGGCGAAGGTGTGGGGGGTACGGCCGCGCGAGGGCGGCCGGGGACATGTGGTCTGGGCGGATCTGCCCCTGGCGCCGGAGGACGGCGGCGAGAGCTGACCCGGCGCGGGGTGACCGGAATCACGCGGTACGGGTGAAGCGGGCGGTGGCCATGACCCGGAGCTTCCCGGCGCCGAGCGCGCCGGTCAGGAGAGCCGCGCAGCCGCAGCCGAGCGTGAACACGTAGCCCCAGCGCGGGCCGTGCTCCTCGATGACCAGTCCCGCCGTCAGGACGCCGAACGCCCGGCCGAGGCCCACCGCCGTGGAGAGCCAGGCCATGCTCTCGGTGAGGGCCTCGCCGGGCGCGCCCCGCCGCACCAGGCTGTAACCGGCGATGATCGTCGGGGCGATGAGGAAGCCGGAGAAGAGGGAGAAGGCGCACAGCGCGGCCACGTTCGGCATCGCCCACAGCGGGCCCACCCCGGCGACCACGGCGGCCAGCGCCAGCAGGAACCGGCGGTCCAGCGGCAGGCGCCAGGCCCGCGCGCCGTACCACAGTCCCCCGGCCGCGCTGCCCGACGCGTACGCGGCCATGACCACGCCGACGGCCCAGGTCCCGCCGTACACGTCGGTGAACGCCAGCGTGCTCAGCTCCCACGCGGCGAACATGGCCGCGGTGAACACGTAGACACCGCATATCAGACGCAGCCCCGGGACGGACAGGGCGCGGGCGCCGCCGCTCCGGCGGGGCGGCACCGGGGGTTCGGTCCGGCGCTGCGCGGCCAGCAGCAGGCTGCCGGTCATCCCGGTGAGGACGGTCACGACCACGCCGGACGCCGGGTGGATCAGCACGACGGCGGCGACGAGCAGCGGCCCGACGACGAAGATCAGCTCGTCGACCACCGACTCGAACGAGTACGACGACGTCAGCAGCGTCCCGGAGGGGTCGTCGCCCGCCAGGTGGCTCCAGCGGGCCCGGACCAGGGCGCTCAGCGGCGGCATCGTCGCGCCGAGGGCGGCGCCGGCCGCGTAGAGCAGCCGGCGCGGGGCCCCCGTCGGGGCGGCCAGCAGGAACGGTCCGCCGGCCGCGCCGACCGGGGGGGCGACGGGGCGCAGCCCCCGCCGCTGCCCGAACCGGTCGATGGCGTACCCCACCCGGGGGACCACCAGGGCGTAGCAGAGGGCTCCCCCGGCGGCCACGGCTCCGGCGGTGGCGTAGCTGTCGGTGACATGGGTCACCAGGAGGACCGTGCCGAGCGCGAGCATCGACATGGGCATACGGCCCACGACGCTCGCCGCGACGAACGCCCCGGCGCCCGGTACGCGGAAGATGTCCCGGTAGATCCGCAGCCCGGCGGCAGATCGTCCCATGGAGGCCGATCCTCCTCCCGGCGGCCCCGGACGCGCACCCGAATTCCGCCCGGCGCCGCCCGGGCCATCCGGGCGGCGCCGTTCACCAGTACGGGAACCGGCTCTTTATCCACCTCGAACACCAGGGTCTTTACTATTTGATTAACCTTGCATCCGATCGCCTCGGCGGTCCGGGCGGCCGTCCTGGCCGCCTCGGGGAAGGCACGGTTCGGCACGGCCCCGTGCCGAAGACCGGAAGACGGAGGAACAGTGGACGTCTCGTTGACCATGTGGGTGCTCACGGTGGTGGTGCTCTGCGCGCTCATCGCCGTGGACTTCTTCTTCGGGCGCAAGCCGCACGAGGTGACGCTCAGGGAGGCCGGGACGTGGACCGTGATCTGGGTCGTGCTGGCGGTGCTGTTCGGCATCGGGCTGCTGATCTTCTCCGGCGGCACCCCGTCCGGTGAGTTCTTCGCGGGGTATGTCACCGAGAAGTCGCTCAGCGTGGACAACCTCTTCGTCTTCGTGCTGATCATGACCAAGTTCGCCGTGCCCGCGGAGTACCAGGCGCGGGTGCTGATGGTCGGCGTGCTGATCGCGCTGGTGCTGCGCGCCGGGTTCATCGCGGCGGGCGCCGCGCTGATCGCCAGCTTCTCCTGGGTCTTCTACATCTTCGGCGCCTTCCTCATCTGGACCGCGTGGAAGCTCATCAAGGAGGCGCGGGCCGACCACCCCGAGGAGGAGTACGAGGAGAACCGCTTCCTGAAGCTGGTCGAGCGGCGCTTCCCGGCCACCGACCGGTACCACGGCACCCGCCTCTTCATCCGGGAGAACGGCCGCCGCCTGATCACGCCGATGCTGATCGTGATGCTGGCGATCGGCAGCACCGACCTGCTCTTCGCGCTGGACTCGATCCCGGCCATCTTCGGGCTCACCGAGGACGCCTACATCGTCTTCACCGCCAACGCGTTCGCGCTGATGGGCCTGCGCCAGCTCTACTTCCTGATCGGCGGCCTGCTGGAGAAGCTGGTGCACCTGTCGTACGGGCTGTCGATCATCCTCGGCTTCATCGGCGTGAAGCTCGTGCTGCACGCCCTGCACGAGTCGGGCGTGCACACCCCGGAGATCAGCACCCCCCTCTCGCTGGGCGTCATCTGCGCCGTGCTGGCCGTCACCACCGTCACAAGCCTGTACGCGACGCGCGGGGACCGGGCGGACGCCGGGACACCGGAGGCGCGGCGCTAGGCACCCCTTCGGTACGGTGTCGCCCCGGGATGCCGCGTCTGGGCAGGAACCAGCCGGCCGTGCGAGGAGTTCACCCTGTGGTGGACTGCCGGACACCGAGGGTTGACGGGAGACAGCTCATGGGGACGGAGCCGACGGGCCGGGACGACCCGCAAGGCGACGAGTGGGACGACGTCGTGCTCGACGAGAGCTTCGTGCGCGGTGCCGAGGTGCGCGAGCCCGCGGCCAGGACACGCATGCTGAGCGAGCGCTGGAAGGACGGCGGCCCCACCCCGCAGCCCTGGCGTTCCGACGAGCCGCCCGCCGGATGGATATACGGCTCGGGACGCCGGGGCAAGGCGGGCGGGCCGGGGAAGCGACGATGGTTCCGGCGGAAGGGCAAGGACGGCGGCGGGGAGTGAGGTGAAGGGCTCCTCCCGCGACATCCGCACGGCCAACCGCTACCGGCTCGTCCGGCAGGCGATCGCGGAGTCCCCGGTGTCCCGTCCCCGGCTCGCGGCGGCGACCGGCCTCAGCCTGGCGACCGTCGCGACGCTGGTGGGCGAGCTGCTGGATCAGGGGATGCTCATCGACGCGGGCTTCGAGGACTCGGGCGGCGGGCGGCCTCGTGGCCTGCTCGCGGTCAACCCGCGCGGCGGGGCGCTGATCGGCGTCGAGGTCGCGGAGACCCATGTGCATGTGGAGGTCGTCGATCTGGCGCTGCGCGTGCTGGCCCGTGCCCACGAGGAGCTGCGGCGCGGCGACCACGAGCCGCCGCGGGTGGCCGGCCGCATCGCCGCCGCCGTCAGCGCGGCGGCGTCACGGGCGGCGGCCGAGCCGCGGGTGCTGGGCGCGGGCATCAGCGTGCCGGGCATGGTGGACCGGGAGGGCGCGGTGTCGGTCTTCGCCGCCGACTGGGGCTGGCACGACGTGCCGCTCCTGGGGCTGCTGTCCGAGCGTGTCCCCTACCGGCTGTACCTCGACACCCCGCTGCGGGCCTGCCTGGTCGCCGAGCTGTGGTTCGGCGCGGCGCGCGGCCGGGACGACGCGGTGGTGGTGAGCCTGGGCTCCGGCGTCGGCGCCGGGCTGGCCCTCGGCGGGACCCCGTACCGCGGTGTCTCCAACAGCGCGGGCGAGTGGGGGCACACCACGCTGGTGCTGGACGGCCGCCCATGCCACTGCGGCCGGCGCGGCTGCGTCGAGTCCTACGTCGGGGCACCCGGCATCATGCGGAACCTGCGGGAGACGAGCCCGGACAGCCCGATGCTCGCCCCCGGCGACCAGGCCGCCACCGTCGCGCGGCTGGCGCGCGGCTACGTCGAGGGGGACCCGGTGGCCCGCCAGGTCCTGCGGACCACGGCGGGCTATCTCGGCGCCGCCCTCGCCGATCTGGTCAACCTGCTCAATCCCGAGATCATCGTGCTCACCGGCTGGGTCGCCCGGCGGCTGGGCCCGCCGCTGCTGGAGCTGGCCCGGGAGGCCCTGGCCCGGTACGCGCTGCGCGGCCCGCTGGCCGCCACCGAGTTGGTGCTCAGCCCCCTCCCGGCCAACCCGGTGAGCCTGGGCGCGGCCACCTTCGCCCTGGAGGGCGCCCTCGCCTCGCTCGGGCGCCCCGGCACGGCCCGTTAGGCTCTCGCTCATGCGACCGTCCTACCGGCACACCGTCACACCGCCGCCGTCCGCCCGTTGAGGGCGCACGACTGACGCCGCGACACGCCACCGGCCCGCCGCCCACCGGCCCGGCCGGTGTCCCGGTGCGCCCTCCCGCTGATCCCGGACCTCACGGACCTCACGGAGCAGGACGCCCCTCACCATGTCCGCGCCCCCCTCTCCCTCTTCATCCTCTTCATCCCCTTCGACACGTTCGACCCCTTCGACGGCCGTGCCCGCCACGCGCCGTCCGGCCGTCGGGCCCTGCCTGATCCTGGCCGCCGCCGCGCTGTGGGGCACCACCGGCACGGCCGCCGGGTTCGCCCCCGACGACGCCTCGGCCCTGTCCATCGGCGCGGCCACCACGGGCCTCGGCGGTCTGCTCCCCCTGGCGGCGGCCGGCCGGCCCGCGTTCGCGGTGCTGCGCGACGGCCCCGGGGCGCTGCGCTGCGCGCTGCTCGGCGCGATCGGCGTGGTCGTCTACCCGCGGGCGTTCTACCCCGCCGTGGCCTGGGCGGGGGTGGCCGTCGGCACGGTCGTCAGTCTCGGCTGCGCCCCCGTCGCCGCCGCCCTGCTGGAGCGGGCCGTCGACGGGACGCGGCTGACCCGGCGCCGGTGGGCCGCGACAGCGTGCGCCATGCTGGGCTGCCTCGCGCTGGTACTCGCCGGGAGCGGCGGCGGCCCGGGCGGCCGGGTGACCGCCGGCGTCGCCCTGGCGGTGCTGGCGGGCGCCGGTTACGCCACCTACGCGTACCAGCAGCACGGTGGCCCCGAGCCCGAACAGCGCGCCCATCGTGGCGCGCGCCGAGTGCCCGGACCGGATGAGCCGGGCGCCGCAGCCGCTGTTCGCGGCGACGGGCGGCGCGCTGGTCGGCGAGCCACGCGGTCTGGCGATCGCCGCCTACCTCGCGGTGGTCCCGATGTGGCTGGCGTACACCCTGTTCGGCGCCGGGCTGGCCCGGGTCCCGGCGAGCGCGGCGACGACGCTCAGCCTGTTCGAACCGGTGGTGGCCGCGGTGCTGGGCGTCACGGTCGTCGGCGAACACCTCGGCGCCGCGGCCTGGGCCGGGATGGGTCTGATCGTGCTGGGCCTGCTGGCGCTGACGTCCCCGGAGAACCGGTGAACACGGCCCTCCGCCGGACCTCCGGGCAGCGCGGGCCGACGAACGCCGGACAGTTAGGATGCTCCGCGCGCCGCCGCGGAGGCCGCTGCCCGGCCTCCGCCTGTCCGTCCGCCCGGAAGGAGCGTGTCATGCCCGTGCCCGAGGGCCCGCTCGTCATCGGTGTGGACAGCTCCACGCAGTCCACCAAGGTCCTGGTGGTGGACGCCGCCGACGGTTCGGTCGTGGCCCGCGGCCAGGCGCCGCACACGGTGACCCCCGGCCGGGGAGCCGACCCCGAGCAGTGGTGGCGGGCGCTGACCGACGCGGTCGGACAGTGCGGGCCGGTCGTCGGCCGGGCCGCGGCCGTGTCCGTCGCCGGTCAGCAGCACGGCCTGGTGACACTTGACGGTTCGGGCCGCCCGGTGCGCGACGCGCTGCTGTGGAACGACACCCGTTCCGCGCCGCAACGGGACCGGCTGGTCGGCGAGCTGGGCGGCGCCCAGGCGTGGGCGGAGCGGGTCGGCAGCGTCCCGGGGCCCGCGTTCACCGTCACCAAGTGGGCCTGGCTGCGGGAGAACGAGCCCGCCTCCGCCGCCGCCACCCGGGCCGTGCGGCTCCCGCACGACTACCTGACCGGGCGGCTGACCGGCCAGGAGGCGCGCGGCGGCACCACCGACCGAGGCGACGCCTCCGGCACCGGCTGGTGGTCCACCGCGACCGGGGAGTACGACCACGGCGTCCTGGCGCACGTCGGGCTCGACCCGGAGCTGCTGCCGCGCGTGGTCCCGCCCGGCGAGCCCGCCGGCACGGTCCGGCCGGGCCTGCCGTTGCCCGCGGGCATCCCGGTCGCGGCCGGCACCGGGGACAACATGGCCGGCGCCCTCGGCCTCGGGCTCGTTCCCGGTCGCCCGGTGCTCAGCCTGGGCACCTCCGGCACCGTCTACGCCGTCTCCACGCGCCGCCCGGCCGACCCGACCGGTGTCGTGGCCGGTTTCGCGGACGCCGGCCACGCCTTCCTGCCGCTGGCCTGCACGCTCAACTGCACCCTGGCCGTCGACCGGTTCGCGGCGCTGCTCGGCCTGGACCGGGAGGCGGCCGAGCCCGGCGGCGAGGCCGTCGTGCTGCCGTTCCTCGACGGCGAGCGCACCCCGGACCTCCCCGGCGCCACGGGCCTCGTCCACGGCCTGCGCCACGCCACGACCGGCGGCCAGGTGCTCCAGGCCGCCTACGACGGCGCGGTGTTCGCCCTGCTGCGCGCCCTGGGCCAGGTCCTCGACGGCGACGGCAACGGCGGCGATCCCGCCGTGCCGATCGTGCTCATCGGCGGTGGCGCCCGAGGCACCGCCTGGCGCGAGACCGTGCGCAGGCTGTCCGGCCGCCCGGTGCTCGTGCCCCGGGCGCGGGAGCTGGTGGCCCCCGGCGCCGCCGCCCAGGCCGCCGGGCTGCTCCTGGGCCGCGATCCGGCCGCCGTCGCCCGGGACTGGGGCACGTCCGACGGGCCCGCGTACGAGGCGGTGGCACGGGACGACGCCGCGCTGGCCAGGATCGCCGCGGCCCTCTCGGACGCCGACGCGCTGCTGCGGCGGTCCTGAGCGCGGGGGCCGCCCCGCGCACCCCGGGGTGACACCTGTCCCGTGGTGACCCTGGCCGAGATCCGCCCCTGGCGGGAACGGACATCTTGGCAGGCCACAGGCCGTGCCTCAGCATGGGAGCGGTCCGCCGCGCACGCCCCTTCCGCACGCACGCCGAGAAGGAACACCATGGCCCCACCGCCCCCGCCCGGCCCGCGCCCGTCGCGCCGCTCGCTGCTGCGGGGCGGCGCCGTGCTGGCGACCGGGACCACGGCCCTGTCGGTCTCCGGCGACCAGGCCCTGGGCCGGACCGCGACGGCCGCCCTCCCGACCGGGGAGGCGGGCGCCGCCGAGTTCCCCGGCGCGGCGTGGGCTCCCGCCGCCGCCTCCACCTACACGGCCGCCGACCGACCGTCGACGTACCCGGTGCGGTATGTCGTCATCCACGTCGCGCAGGAGACGTACGCGGACACGGTGGGGATCTTCCAGGACCCGGCGCGCGAGGTCTCCGCGCACTATGTGGTCGCCGCCGACGGGCGGATCGCGCAGTGCGTGCGCGAGCGGGACATCGGCTGGCACGCGGGGAACTGGAGCTACAACACGCTCAGCATCGGCATCGAGCACGAGGGCTGGGTGGACGAGCCCCGGTGGTTCACCACCACCATGTACGAACGGTCGGCCGCCCTCACCGCGCGGATCTGCGCCGCGTACGGCATCCCCAGAACCCGCGCCCGCGTCATCGGCCATCACGAGGTGCCGGACGCCACCCACACCGACCCCGGCCCCCACTGGGACTGGGACCGGTACCTGACGCTCGTCAACGCCCTGTGACCGCCACCGGGTTACGGCGTTCAATCCTCCTGGCGCCGGAATTCACCACATCAAGCGAAAATCTGCCGACAGCCTCGTGGTGCGCGCGTCTCGCGCGCAGGATCGCCCCGTGATGTCACCAGGACAGCGCGTCCGCCGCACCGGAGCGACAGCCGCCTGCGCCGTCCTCGCCGTCTGCGCCGCGCTGGTCATGGCGATCGCCGCGGGCGGGCCGGCCCAGGGGCACGGCTGGCCGCCCGGCCGGTGTCACTGGCCGTGGGAGCCGGTCCGGCCGCTGTTCCTCGCCCCGCCGCCGTTCCCCCCCCCCCCCCCGCCGGGCCCCCCGCCCCCCCCCCCCCCCCGCTC
>NZ_LN929762.1 GCF_001493375.1 Streptomyces specialis | reverse complement strand
GGCCGCGCGGGGGCCGGGACGGGGTGCCGCGGGCGGGCGCGGCCGGTGTGGGGCGTCTGCTGCGCGGCCCGCGCACCGGTCCCGCGGTGGGGGCGGCGGCGTGCTGCGCGGTGCTGCACGGCGCGGCCGTGGTGCTGGCGGTCCCGGTGTTGACGCGAGCCCTGGCCGGGGAGGAACCCGGGCCGTGGCTGGTCGCGCTGCTGGCGGTCGCCGCCTGCCACGCCGCCGTGTCGCGGTACGCCGCCGGCCGGGCGCGGGCGGCGGGGGTGGGTCTGGCGCGGCGGCTGTCGTACCGGCTGGTGGCCCGGACGCTGACGACGCCGGCCGGCCGGCTGACCGGGGAGGGGCCGGCGCGGCTGGCGCGGCTGGCGACGCGGGACCTGATCGCCGTCTCGGGCCTGGCGGTGCATCACCTCCGGCCGGTCGCGGCGGCGCTGGTGGTGCCGGTCGCGGCGGCGGCCGGGTGCCTGTGGCCGGTGCTGGCGGGCGACCGGGAACCGGCCGCGCTCGTCGCCGTGCTGGTGCTCGGGGTGTGGTGGGCGGACGCGCTCCACGGCGCGGTGGCGGCCCGGGCCGCGGCGCGGCCGGCGCTGGTGGCGGCCCGGCGGCTGCGGGACTTCCTCTTCGCCGGCGGAGCGGGGCCGTGACGGATCATCCGGCCCCGATGGACCATGCATTCACCATACGATAAGGACATCGCACGGAATCAGTGGCGACGGAAAAAGGAAAGGCACCGACCGAAAAGGGCCAGCATTTCCCTTTTCCCGCTTCCCCGGCCACCCCGCATTTTCCTTTTCGCACACACCCGCCCCTTGAGGCCGTATTGCCCGGTCTCCGGCACGGTGGATAAACTCACCAATCGCCGACTGCACGAGTCCCGGAAAAGCGTAAAGGGGCCTTGGTGAACGGTTCGAAAACATATGATCGGGGCAGCCAGAGGATAAACGGCCCGCACAGACGGGCGCCGCTGCGTCCGCTGCGCGGCCGGGAGGCGCAGGTGAGCCGCATCACCGCGGGCCTGCACACCGTCACCCGGAGCAGACAGAGCAAGGTCCTCACCCTGGAGACCCCGCCCGGGGCGGGCAAGACCCGGCTGCTCATCGAATCGATCGGCATCGCCGTCCGGCACGGCTTCGGTGTCGTCAGCGGCGTGGTCACCACGTCGGACGCCCTGCTCGGCGCCGTTCCCGCCGCGCTCGACGCGCAGGTCCACCGGCTCGGCGCGCTCGACAACGACCGCGAGCTGCGGGCCCGGCTGCGCGACGCGCTGGAGCGAGGCCAGGCCCTGGTGGTCCTGGACGACCTCCATCTGGCCGAGCTGCCGGCCCTGGCCGCGCTGGGCGATCTGATCGCGCAGCTCCAGAGCCATCCGGTGCTGTGGATCCTCGCCTCGGGGACCACCCGGGGAGCGGCGCGGCGCGGGGTGGCCGAGCTGAGCCTCGGCGGGCTGCCGCTGGAGCGCCTGCCGGACCCGGAGCCGCTCA
This sequence comes from Streptomyces specialis, assembly GCF_001493375.1. Lineage (GTDB taxonomy): Bacteria > Actinomycetota > Actinomycetes > Streptomycetales > Streptomycetaceae > Streptomyces > Streptomyces specialis. The sequence continues at coordinate 41,087 of NZ_LN929762.1, read as the reverse complement.
CCGGGCAGGCGGTGGCGGAGATGGTCGCCGATCACCTCGGCGGTGTTCCCGACCCGGCGATCGTCACCCTGGCCGAGAGCGTCGGCACCACCCCGCGCGCCGTGATCGACCTGACCCGCGGCCTGATCGAGGGCGGCGAGGTCCGGGTCGCGGCCGGCGTCGCCCGTCTGCGGCCCCGGCCCGCGCCGCTCCTCGGCCCGCCGGACGGCGCGCGCACTCCCCCGCCGGTGCCCGCGTGCTTCGCCGCGCTGGTCCGCGAGCGGCTGGGGGCGCTGTCCCCGTTCACCCTCAAGGTGCTGAAGCTGGCGGCGGTCCTGGGCTCGTCGTTCACCCCGCCCGATCTGGCCGCGCTGCTCGGGGAGTCCCCGCCCGGCCTGCTGGCCGCCCTGGACGAGGCGATCGGCCGCGGGCTGGTGAGCTGCGGCGCGACCGACTTCGCCTTCCGCAGCGAGGCGCTGTGGCGGGTCGTGCTCGACTCGGTGCCGCCGCCGATGGGCGCGCTGCTGCACCGCCAGGCGGCGGCGATGCTGCTGTCCCGGCCCGACGGTGTGGAGGCCGCCGCCCTCCACGTCGCGCACATCGCGCAGCCCGGGGACACCGAGGCGGTGCGGATCATCGCGCAGGCGTCCGTCCGGCTGCTCGCCACCGAGCCGGAGACGGCGGCGTCGCTGGCGGCGCGCGGGATGCGGCTGCTCACCCCCGAGCAGGACGGGTGGCTCGGCTTCGCCGCCACCGCCGTGGAGGGGCTGGTGCGGGCCGGCGCGGCCGACCGGGCGCTGCTCACCGCGCGGGAGGCCGCGGCCGGGCTCGGCGCCTCCACCCCCGGGGAGGCCGCGCCCCGGCAGGGCGACGGTCCGGCCGCGCTGCGTTCCTGGCTGGCGGTCACCCTGCTGCTGGAGGGCAGGCCGCACGAGGCGGCCCGGGCGGCGCGGGAGGCCCTGGCCGTCGCCCCGGACGGCTCCCGGCACGGGGAGCGCGCGGAGATCTGCCTGCTGGCCGCCCGCTGCCTCACCGAGGAGGACCCGGGCCCCGGGCGCGGCGGGCACGCGGACCGCCCGGCGGCGGGGCGGGCGGCCGGGCTGACCGTGGAGGCCCTGCGCCGGTGGCGCGAGGGCGAGGCGGCACCGGCGATCGCGCTCCTGCGGGAGGCCGCGCGGCTGGACCCGGCCCCCGGCGCGGTGCGGGTCCTCGACCCGCGCTGGTTCCTCGCCGCGTTCCTCACCACGACCGGCGCGTTCGAGGAGGCACTCACGATGGCCCAGGCCGCCGCGCGGACCTCCCCCGAGGCGGTCGGGCCCGCCGTCGCCGCGCTCCTGCGCGCCCCGGTGCATCTGGCGCGGGGGCATCTCACGGAGGCCGACGAGGACGCGCGCGCCGGGCTGGCCGGGGGCCGCGGCACCTGCCTGCCGCTGCTGGCGCCGCACGCGTGGCGCGTCCGCGCCCTCGTCGCCCTGCGGCGCGGCCGGCTCGGCGAGGCCGCGGGGCATCTGGGCAGTCTGGACAAGGAGTTCCCGGCCGACGCCGCCCGCCCCTGGCGGGCCACGCGCGCCCGGCTCACCGCCGAGATAGCCGGTGCGCGGTCCGGCCCGGCGGCGGCCCTGGACAGCCTGGCGGAGGTGTGGGCGAGCGCCTCGGCGCGGCGGGAGCTGCTGCTGGCCGACCCGTCGGCCGCCGCCCGCTGCGTCCGCTGGGCGCTGGAGGCGGGCCGGACGGACGTCGCCCGGGCCGCCGTGGCCTCGGCGGAGGAGCTGCGGGACCGCGCCGGCGACCTGTCCGCGCCGCGCACCGCCGCCGCCCACGCCCGCGCCCTGCTCGACGGGGACGCCGCCGCGCTGGCGCGGACCGGCCCGCTGCACGCCGACCCCTGGGCCCAGGCCGCGGCGGCGGAGGACCGGGCACGGCTGCTCCAGGCCAGGGGCGACCGGGAGGGCACGGTGTCCGAGCTGGAGCGGGCGCTGAACGTGTACGGCGCGCTCGGCGGCGAGCGCGACGGCGCCCGGATCCGCCGGGAGCTGCGCCACCTGGGGGTCAGGCGACGGCACTGGACGTACGCGTCGCGCCCGGTCTCCGGCTGGGACAGCCTGACGAAGGCGGAGCGGCAGGTGGCCGAGCTGGTGGCGGGCGGCCTGACGAACCGCCAGGTCGCGGCGCAGCTCTTCGTCTCGCCGCACACGGTCGGCTTCCATCTGCGGCAGGTGTACCGGAAGCTGGGCCTGCGCTCGCGCATCGACCTGATCCGGCTGCGCTCCTGACGGCGTGGCGGGCCGTCCCGGCGTCCGGCCCGCGCGCCGGGGCGAGGGCGGTCTCAGCGGATGATCGACAGGATTCCGCAGGCCGCCTCGGCGAGTTCCCGGTCGCCGCCGAGGGTGCCGCGCGCCGCCGCTTCCCCTGGCTCGATCGCGCGCACGCACAACCGCCAGGCCGTCTCGGGGTCGAGGGCCACGGTGGCGGCCGGGGTGGCGGCGGGCTCGGCCAGGGTCCAGCCCCGGCCGGTGGAGGTCGCGGTCCAGGTGCCGCCCGCGGGCCCGTCGACGGTCACCGACACCTGCGTCCCGGCGGGCGCCGGCACGGCCCGCAGCGTGTGCGGAAGGGCGCGCAGGAACGTGTCGAGGACCGGGCCGAGGTGGCGCGGGTCCGCGTCGGTGGGCAGCCCGGCGGCGTGCCGGATCTGCTGCCGGTGCGTCCAGTACTCGGTGAGGTCCCGCGCGCGGTCCAGCCACAACGGCGCCGGATCGGCGCCGGCCCAGGACACGCCGAGGCGGGCTCGGCCGGGGGCGGCGTTCTCCCACAGGTCCGCGACGGCGTCCCCGGTCAGCGTGAGCGTCTGGACGAGGACCTCCGGGCTGAGGCGGGCGCAGGCGTCGACCCACTGCTGGTTGGCGCGGTGGATGAACGGTTCGAGTGCCTCGCCCGGCCGTGGGCCCGGGCCCCGGTGGCCGTCACGGTCGCGGGAGATCCGTCCGTAGTCGTCGCCCAGCACATGCGCCGCCATGTCGCGGACCGTCCAGCCGGGCACCGTCTCCGTCTCCCAGTCCGCCGGGGCGAGGGCGCGCAGATCGGCGACGAGCCGGGCGCGTTCGGGGCGGAAGAGGGGACGGGCGTCGACGGGTGGGCCGAGCCAGGCGAAGTCGTCCTGGGCGCGCTGATCGTTCATCGGCCGATCGTCACACCGCCCGGCCGGGGGCACCAGCGAATTCCCCGCCCACGGCACGGCGTCACACCGGGGTGGTGGGCGCGGGGACGGCGTGTTCCGCGGCCCGGCTGACCCGCTCCCAGCCGCGCCAGGTCGCCATGCGCCGCTCGCTGATGTCGAACGCGAGGTCGTAGACCATGCTGCCGAGCAGCAGCCGCAGCGGCGGCTCGTCGCTGTCGACCAGGGTCATCAGCGCGCGGGCCGCCAGCTCGGGGGCGCTGTCCACCGAGCCTTCCGCGAACTGCTCCGCGAGCCGCGTCCGCAGCCCGTCGTAGGCGGGGCGCGGCGCGGTGGCGACGATGCCGTCGTACAGACCGGTCCAGTACCCGCCGGGCTGGAGGATGCTGACCTTCACGCCGAACCCGGCCGCTTCCATGGCGAGTGCCTCGCTCATCCCCTCCAGGGCGAACTTGCTGGCGCTGTACAGGCCGGTGGAGGCGAAGCCGCCCAGGCCCGCGACGCTGGACACCTGCACGATGTGCCCGCTGCCCCGCTCGCGCAGGTGGGGCATGACGGCCTGGGAGACCCACAGCGCGCCGAAGAAGTTGACGTCCATCTGCGCGCGGGCCTGGGCCTCGGTGTACTCCTCGACCATGCCCATGTGCAGGGCCCCGGCGTTGTTGACGACCACGTCGAGGCGGCCGAACTCGGTGACGGCCCGGTCCACCGCCGCGAAGACCGCGGCCCGGTCGGTGACGTCCGCGGTGAGCGGGAGGACGCGCCCGGGGTGGGCGTCGGCCAGCTCCCGCAGGGGCGCGGCGCCCCGGCCGACGGCGGCCACCCGGTCGCCCGCCGCGAGCGCGGCCTCGGCGAAGGCCCGGCCGAGGCCGCGGCCGGCGCCGGTGATGAACCAGACGCGGCCGGTGTCGGCGGTGCTGCGAGTCATGGGGGCTCCCTCGGGTCGGTGTGCGGCGTGCCGCGTCGAGACGGACCGTCTCGTTCCAACGGCCCCGAGCATGCCCGGCCGCCGGTCCGTTGTCAAGACGGACCGTCTCGTCTCGTCGTTTGGTAGGGTCGGCCCATGGCCACGCACCCCGACGCCCCCTCCGCCCGCAGCGCCGACTCCGGTGCGGCCCGCCGCGGCGCTTCCGGTGCGGCACGCCGCAGTGAGGGCGCCCGCCGTGCCATCCTCACCGCGGCCTTCGACCTCGTCTCCGAGACCGGCTACGCCAAGCTGAGCATCGAGGGCATCGCCGCCCGCGCGGGCGTGGGCAAACAGACCATCTACCGCTGGTGGCCCTCGAAGGGCGCCGTGCTGTTCGACGCCTTCCTGATGCTCGCGGAGTCCCCCCCGGACGCGGACGGCCGCCGCGACCCGGCCCTGCCCGACACCGGCGACCTGGCCGCGGACCTGAAGACCGTGCTGCGCGCCACCGTCGCGGAGTTGAACGACCCACGCTTCGACGCCCCGATGCGCGCCCTGACCGTCGAGACGCTCAACGACCCGGCGCTGGCCGCGCTCTACGCCGAGCGCCTGGAAGAACCGATGAAGGAGCTGAAGAAGGAGCGCCTGCGCGCCGCTCAGCGAGCCGGGCAACTCCCCCCGGACACCGACCTCGACACCGCCGTCGACCTGATCTGGTCGCCGCTTCTCGCCCGCTGGCTGCGACGGGGCCCGCTCACCCCCGAGTTCGCCGACGCCGTCGTCGACACCGCCCTCCACGGCCTCCTGCGGCCACCCGCCTGACCGGCCCCGGGACGCGCGGCGCAGGGCCGTTGGTCAGGTGGCGGTGCGGGGCCGGAAGCGGGCGGTGATCGTCTTGCCGTCCGGATGGGAGCGGACCTCCCACGTGTCGGACAGAGCGTCGACGAGGAACATGCCGCGCCCGCCGGTGCCTTCGGTGGTCGGCCGGCGCGGCACGGGCAGGTCCGTGGACGCGTCGTGGACGCTCACGTGCAGGCACCGGCTGTCCCAGGCCAGGATGAGCTGGGCCGAACTGCGGGCGTGGAGATGGGCGTTGGTCACCAGCTCCGAGACGGCCAGCAGCACGGCGTCCGCCGTGTCCGGCGCCTCCCTGGTCCATCCCAGGGCGTCCAGATGCTCCCGCGCCCAGTGCCGCGCCGCCCGCACCCCGCTGGACACCGGCAGAGAACGCGCCCAACCCACCGCCCGCACCGACGATTCACTCATCACAGCCTCCCGGTTCCCGTCCACCTGCGTGACCGTGTACCCCGGGTACGGGAATTGACGGCACCGGACGCCACCGCGACGTGATCCCCCCGGAACGGGCGGTGTGCGGAGGGTGCTTCGGTCCCTGCCCGGCGTCCGTCGACCACCGAGAACCGCAACCGGCGGCCGGAGCACGCGGGAAGACCCGCGCCCGGCGCCGCCTCCCCGGCCCGGGGCCGGGCGATCCCTGGCCGTCGTTCCGGCTCAGTCGCCGCCGCCTGTCTCAGGGGCCGGGTTCATGTGTTCGACGTCGCGGACAAAGGCGTGACAGGCTCACGTCTGACTACCATCGGCTACATGGATGACTACGCGCCGCTGGAGGGGCTGCACAAGCTCGGCCCCTGGGACGCGATCCCGATCTCGTCGGCCGGCAAGCAGTTGAACGTGCTCGCCCGCCGGGTGGCCGATTCCCGGGACGACATCGCGCTCACCGACGAGGACGGGAAGATCGTCGCGTTGGTGATCAGCCCGGCGGTCCTGGAAGACCTCGAAGACGAGCTGGCGATCACCCGCGCCGAACTGCGCACGCTGAAGGGCGAGGAGGGGATTCCCCACGAGGACGTCGTGCGCGAGATCCGGGGGGAGACTCCGTGAGCAAGGTGATCTGGGACCCGAAGGCACAGAAGAATTTCGCCCGCTTGGCCAAACAGGACCCTCGGGGCGCTGATCAGGTTCTCGACGGCATCAGCCTGCTGCTGAGGAATCCCCGCCCGGCAGGCGCCCACCCCTACGGGAAGAACTGGTACCGCATCCATATGGGCTTCTACCGCGTCATCTACGAGATCAAAAGCGAGAAGCCGGTCATCATCTCCGTCGAGCACGTCGGCCGGGGCAATACCCCCTGACGGGCATACCGGGTCGGTCTCCGCGACGCTCGCGGCTGCGGGCCCGGCGGCAGCGGTAGGTGCCGGGCCGCGGCTCCCCGGCTTCGAGGAGCGGCAGCGAGGCGCTGGTGCTCCTTCCGCGGGCTACGAGCACTCGACATCGATCTGTCCGGTTGCCGTGGACAGACCTCCCGCTCTGTGGGCATCCCGGATGGTGAAGGGACGGTACCTGTGGATCGACGGCAGTTCATCGGGGCGGGGCGCTCGCTGGAATAGCGTTGCCCGTGGCGAATGCCTCAGCGAAGGGACGCGGCATCGGGCGTTCCGATGTGGCGCGCTTCCGTCAGCGCATCGCGGACCTCCGGCGGCTGGACGACTTCAGCGGCGGGGCGTCGGTCTATCCCCTGGTCATCGAGGAGATCGGGGCTCTGTCGGGCCTGGCCTCCGGCGGGAGCTACACGGAAGGCGTCGGCCGACAACTGCTGTCCACCCTGGGTGAGCTGTATCAGTTCGCGGCCTGGACCGCCTTCGACGCGGGCCGGGGGGAAGAGGCACGGCGGCTCGCTCTCGCCGCTGCCGACGCGGCCAATCAGGCGGGCGACCGCACCCTCGGAGCCACAGCGCTCTCCGAACTCTCCTATCTGACCGCGTCGTCCGCTCGTCCGGCGGAAGCTGTCGCCATGGCTCGCGCATCACTCGCCAACGCCTCCACCGAGGTGCTGCCCGTGATCCGTGTCGTTCTCGCCGACCGTCTGGCATGGGCCGGGGCCCGGGTCGGTGACGCATCCGTTGTGGAGCGCGCCCTGGCGATCTCGGAGGACTCGCACGATCGGCGCGACACCAGCGCCGCCGAGGAACCCGACACCGTTTACTGGATCAACCGCGACGAATCACAGATCATGGCCGGACGCTGCTGGGCCGAGATGCGGCGGCCGGACAAGGCGGTGCCCATCCTGGAAAGCCTGACAGCGCCTTACGACGACACCCACGCCCGCGAGGTCGCGCTGTACTCCTGCTGGCTCGCAAGTGCCTACCTGGACGCGGGAGAGATCGACGGGGCAGTCACCTCGGCCAATCGGGCACTCAGGCTGTCACACAGCACGGCCTCTCCACGCACCGACGCCCTGCTGCGGGGAACGCTCACCGCATTCGAAAAGCACCGGGGAGTCCCGGAAGTCGACGAACTCCTGGCTACAGCACAACTCTGAGTTGCGCGCGCGGTGAATCGTCGTGACCGACCTCAGTCCGGGATAAAGCTCAGCCGCAGCCCTACCGGGACGAGAAACCACAGGTCAAAGCCCTGGCGCTTCGGTGCCTGGAATTCTGCTCTCAAATCAAGCACGCCACCTAAACGAGTTCTGGGCTCGTCGAGAGCCGCGGAGGTGGTCGAGCAGGACCAGGCCGCCTGTACTGGTGGCCTCCTTGCCTACCCGGTGTCAGGCTCGACACCGGTGGCGCCGAGGTGCCGCGTGCGACGGTGTCTCGTCAGGACGCGAAGTCACCAGCCGTGTACGGAGAAGGGCTCGCCTTTCAGGTAGTGAGCGATGCCGAGCGCGTTGTACGGCACGGTATTCTCCGGGAGTTGGTCCGCTGGGTGCCATGGGATCCCGGCGCATTTGTGCGGTTCGGCATTGGTCGGCGTCCCTGCCCATACCCTGGTCGCGAAGAACCACCCGATCCGCGGTTGTCCTTCGGGGTTGCGGTAGTGCATGACGTGCACCGGCCGCAAGGCGTCGGGCCTGATGGTCACACCGACTTCCTCCCGTGCTTCGCGCGCGGCGGCGTCGAGGACGCTCTCCCCTGGATCGACCTTCCCGCTGGGAAGATTGAGGAGCCCGTCCGCGTAGCCGGTACCGGAGCGTTCGGCGAGCAGAACGTGCCGGTCGCGCTCCAAGATGATCATTGCGTCGATGACGGTGTGGGGCTGCATGGGTCCCTCCGGCCTGGTGGGTGGGGCGGTAGGGACCCTAGCGCTGAGCGGCAGTCAGTTCTCGATGAGTCCCCGGTGACCAACCTGGTCCGCTATCCAACGGACACGCTCCGCGGTGTCGAGGCCGGTGGGAAGTTCGATCAGGGGGACGTGGCTCTCCTGGCACGCTTGGTAGACGGCGTGGTCCGCGTCGTCTGGAGACCGAGCACCTCGTCCCGCTGCATGTCCTGTTGCAGTGGGACGACGAGGGGAACGACCGGCAGGCGGCCCTGGACCTGTTCGACGCCTTCGGCTCCAAGGAGAAGACGCTGCACGCCAATATGGGCGAGCACACCGGCGTCCCGAGTTCGAGCTCCGGGAAATGACGGCACCAGACGCCACAACGACGTGATTCCCCCGGAACAGGCAGTTGAGCGACGGAGGCCGAAGAGAAGACGGGGGGCGAGTCCCGCCCTCCCTCCCGGCGGTCCAGCGGTCACATGCGCTGCGGAGCGGCGATCCCGAGCAGGTGCAGTCCCTGGGCCAGAGTTGCCCGGGTGAGTTCGCACAGGGCGAGACGGTTGCCCCGGACGTCGGCGGATACGCCCTCCTTCAGGACCGGGCAGGACTCGTAGAACGTGGTGAACGCCTTCGCCAAGCCGTACAGATAGCCGGCGAGCTGGTGTGGTTCGAGCGTCGTGGCGACGGCGTCGAGGGTGGCGCCGAACTCGTCCAGGGCCAGGCCGAGAGCGCGCTCCGCCGGTTCGAGGGCCAGGTCCGGAGCGAAGTGCCCGCGGCCGGTACCGGCCTCGTCGGCCTTGCGCAGGATGGAGGCGATACGGGTGTGGGTGTATTGGAGGTAGACCCCGGTCTGGCCGTTGAAACTGACCATGCGGGTCACGTCGAAGGAGTAGTCCTTGGTCCTGGATGTGGACAGCTCGGCATACTTGACCGCCCCGATGCCGGCGAGGTGCGCGATGGCGTCGAGGTCGTCCGGAGCGAGGTCCGGGTCCTTCTCAGCAACGACTTCGCGGGCTCGTCGCACTGCGTCGTCCAGGAGATCGGCCAGGCGGACCGTGCCCCCCGCGCGGGTTTTGAACGGCCGGCCGTCCGGTCCGTTGATCGTGCCGTTGGCGGCGTGGACGGCCTCGGTGGCGTCGGTGAGCCAACCGGCCCGACGGGCGGTGCGGAAGACCATCTGGAAATGCTGCGACTGGCGGGCGTCCACGATGTAGATCAGGCGCGTGCCGTGGAGTTCTTTGATGCTGTGGCGGATGGTGGCAAGGTCGGTCGCCGCGTAGCCGAAGCCTCCGTCGCTCTTCTGGACCAGCATCGGGACAGGCTTGTCCTCGGGGCCGCGGATGTCGTCGAAGAAGACGACCTTCGCTCCGTCGCTCTCTTCCAGAATGCCCTTGTCCCGCAGCTCGTCCACGACGTCGTGCAGCCAGGGGTTGTAGAAGGACTCACCCTTGATGTCATCGAGTGTGAGGAGCACGCCGAGTCGTTCGTAGACCTGCTGGAACGCCTCCTCGGACTCCGCGACGATTTCCTCCCAGGCCGCGACGGTCTCCTCGTCGCCCGCCTGCAAGGCGACCACGCGTCGCTGAGCGCGTTCCTTGAAGGCCGGGCTGGCGTCGAATTCCTTGCGGGCCGTCCGGTAGAGGGCGTCCAGTGCGGAGACCGCGCTCGCGGTCTCCGCCTGGACGTCCTTGTTCCGCCAGGCCGCTTCGGGATGCTCGAACAGGTACTGGATCAGCATCCCGAATTGGGTACCCCAGTCCCCGACGTGGTTCTGTCGCACGACCTGGGCGCCGAGGAAGCCGAGGACGCGGGCGAGCGCGTCACCGATCAGTGTCGAGCGCAGATGGCCGACGTGCATTTCCTTGGCGACGTTCGGTCCTGAGTAGTCGATGACGGCCGTCTGGCCGGCCTGGGTCCGTGGCACGCCCAGCCGGGGGTCCGCAAGACGAGCCGCGAGGCGGCCGAGAATGGCCGCGTCGGTGACGGAGATATTGAGGAAGCCGGGACCGGAGACCTCCACCGAGGTCATCCATGACTCCGTGACCAGCGCGGTACGCAGTTGACCGGCCAGTTCCCTGGGGTTCCGGCCGAGGCGCCGGGCGAGGGACAGCGCGACGTTCGCCTGGTAGTCCGCGTGGTCGGAGCGCCGAACGAGGGGGTCTTCCGACGCGAGGTCCGCACCAAGCGTTGTCTCCAGTGCTGCCTGGACAGCCGCCTCGATCTCGTCGGCCAACGGCCGCACTTGCTCAACCATGTTCGCGAACATCTCCCGTGTGTGGAACGGCGATCACAGCGCCCTCGCGCTGTTTCGCCCGCCTGGATCGCGGCAGCAAGAGAAGACCAAAGGGCCGGACGGCTGAGGCCGCCCGGCCCTTCAGAGCTGCCGCTGCTCAGTGTGACAACAGATTAGCGCGGGCAGCGTCAGGGCATGACGATCAAGCCATGCAGATGTTCGACGCTGTTCACCCCGCGCGCCAGCTCGCCATCGGCAACCGGCTGCCGGGTGACGGGCGGCACGTACAAAATATGCGTAGATGTGGCGACCTCAGCCAGCACCCCCAGTCCATCGAGCGGGATTTCCACCAGCTCGCTGCGGGTGACGGGCAGGGAGGCACTGTGGGCCAAGACAGCCACATGGTCGGGTGGGTAGAACTCCAGAAGGTACTTCTGCAAGCGGTCGAAGCGTTCGGGCCGGTTCTTGTGTGTGGAGTACAGGGCTGTCTCGACGGTGTTCACCTGCCACAGAAACAAGGGCACCGTGGGAATGAGTGGATAGCGGCGCAGCAGCAGACTGGTTGCCTCGAACATGAGCGCCCCGTCCGGCCCGGGGTCGAAGCCCAAGTCCGACCACACCGCGTCCAGCGACGAGACCCCCGGCACCCGTGTTACCGGGATGCCGCGTTCCTGCGCGGCTTGGAGGATCAGTTGGGTCGGCTTGACCAGGACGAACGGATGGCCAGAGGTCACGTAGGCGACGCGTCGACCTCTTCCCTGCGTCGCGGCGTCGATCACCGCCTGGGCGACCTCGATGTAGGTCTGGCTGCGCGACTTGTCCTCCGCGTAGGCCGAAGACAGGTCCACAACGTCGGCCTCATAGTGTTCCCGCATGTAGTCCAGGACTAGGCTCTGGCCGTGCAGGACCAATAGCACCTCGGCACGGCGGAGCACCGCGTCAGCCTCCCGCGTCATCTGCACAAGGCTGACAGTTCCGATGCCCACAACCGAGATGCGCGCGGTGCTGGTCTCCTCGGTCACACGTTTCCTTCCGGTCCGCGAATCGTTGGCTGTGGGTCAGACACCCGAGTCGCCGTAATTTCCCTGCTCACGAAGGTGGAAATACTTCGTGTCGCCGAGCAGCCGGTAGATGACATTCTCATCACCGCTCTTCAGGGCCTCGACCTCCTCGGCCGTGAGATCGTACTCCTTGAGGCCACTGAGGTCTCCTTCCAGGATTCCGGAACGGAATTCCATGTCATCGTTGCTACGGGAGAGAACCGCGCGAAGTGGGACTGACATTCCGAGCCCTCCTTTTGATGTTGTCACTTCAAAGTTACCGATGGTCACGCTGCGGATGTAGGCGGAATATCGCCATCTTTTGCTGTTCTATGCCCGGCGGAGCGAGTAGCGGTGACCAGCCCATGGAACGCTCATCGTCGAAGCGGGCGCGCTCGGAGCTGGACTCGAACCGGCGCGCAACGCCTCCGAAAGGTGCCCGGTCAGCCAATTGGCATGTGCGCCTGCTCACTGACCTGGCGGTTGCGGTCAGGAACGTGGACTGCCTTTGTCGATCACGATTTTGGCCAGGGTGGCATCCCTTCAGCTTCCTTCGGTTGCGGCCGGTGCTGTGGGTCCTTTCCGGGCCGTGTTGCGTTGTGCGGTTCGGTGCCGTGCGTCGGTCTTCGGGCCGGGCGTTCGGCTCAGAGCCACATGCGGCTGTGTCTGTTGAATCCGCTCAGCCGATTGGCCTCCTGGCGTCCGCGGATCCGCACACCGGCCGCGCGGAGCCATGCCGTCACCTTCTGCTCGTTCACGCCCAGGTCACGGCCGATCAGCGCCGCCGAGTGACGCTGCACGAGATAGCGCCGCCGCAGTTCCTCGACCGGGACGGGAGGACCGGAGCCCGGACGCATGCCATCCGCCATCCGGCTCACCTCGTCCGGAACGACGTGCCGGCGATCACCAGCAGACGTTCGATCTCACCGGACTCGATCCCGGTGGCACGCGTCAGATCGGTGACGCACGCGCCACTCTCGTACCAGCCCCGGAGAAGAACAGCCAGTTCCTGACGCTCCCCCTCGCCGTAGTGGAACCGGCTGTCCCTGCCGCGGGGCGAGTAACGGGAGTCCTGTGTGACCTCGACTCCCTGCGCTTCGAGCAGCGCCCGGACCCGCTCCTCACTCTTCCGGGCTGCCGCGGCCAGGAACTGGAGGCTGGCCCCCGCGGCATAGGCACGTTCCAGCTCACGCGGGCCACTGGGCTGGGAACATCCCATCGGCCACCTTCCCTCCTGACCGGACAGGCCCCGTTCATCCCGGGACATCACGCCACCACAGGCACTTCGCAGTACGGGTGACCGATGAGATAACGCACAGGGCCCCCGCCCAGGGCTTCGAGCGCCGCCGTGATGCGCCACTCCGTGTAAGGCGCGACTATCCCGGCCAGGTACTCCGGGAAGACCCACAGGTAGTCCACGAGTTCGCTCTCCGGCAGAACGATCCGGGTGTCCTCGCGGACGGGCGGGACATCGAAGACGACATTCGTGCCTTCCTTCACCGTCCCGTTCCCGGGCATCCAGTGCACGGCCAGCACCGGCCCCACGGACAGCCGCAGGCCCGTCTCCTCGAACACCTCCCGCTGACACGCCGCCGAAGCGTGCTCACCAGGCCGCGCGCTCCCACCCACCAGCCCGAAACGCTCCGGACCACTCTTGTACGCCTTCTCCACCAGCAACACCCGCCCCCGGTCACTACGGATAAGCGCCAGCCCGGCCGACCGACGCGGCGGCGGACTGATGAAGTCGGATTCCAGATGCATGAAGTCCCCTTTCACATGAACGGACAGGTCGCCCGTCGACAGCTCGGCGCAAGCTCAGCCGCGGTCGCGGCAGGCGGCGGCGAAGACGCACGCCAACTACTCGTTCTCCCGGGTCTCCGCCGACCGCTTGGCGCCCTCACAGCGGTGCGCCGACAACGCGGACTGACCAGCAGCACCGGCCACGACCACAAAACCCGCAGGTGCCACGACGCCTCCAGGAGGAGGCAGCATGTTCGTCAGTGAGCCGGGCCGTTGGCACCGGGCGAAGTGTCAGCTCCCACACGCGATGCGGGTCGGTGAATGAATAAATGAGAGCTTCACCCTCGACCAGCCGGTGCCCTACTTCATCGCCGGACACCTCGCGGCTCCAGGCCAGGAGCGCGTCCCTGACTTCCGGCTCGTCACCGAGGTAGAGCGTGATTGCGCGCGCCCGGTCGTGCGCCCACTGCCGGACCTCACCAACGTCGGTGGAGAACGCCTCCCCCAGGTGGATGACTTGCGGCTCGGGCACGCCGGAGTAGGTGACGAACTCACCCCGGAAGGCGACAGGCTGGGTCACGACGCCACCTCCTTCACTGCCGAGAGGTCGCAGGTGAACCAGACGCGCTTCCCCCATGGCTGAGCGGCACGCTCAAACCCAAGGCCCGCCCCGGCGGTCATGTCCTGAAGCAGCCACAAACCTCTCCCCGACTCCGCGTCCCAGTCCGGCCGGCTGATCTCCGGCAGCCGGAGGGAACGGTCGAAGACCGAAACCACCGCCGCGCTGCCGACCCGCGCGACCTCCAGACGGCAACGGGGGTCACCCGCGTGCTTGACCACATTCGCGAGGAGTTCGCTGACACCGAAGCAGGCCAGTTCGACGGACGTGCGAGGCGCTCCCCATTTCCTCAGTCGGTCGGCGACGATCCGCCGCCACAGTTCCGCGTCCCGCGACCGGGCGGTCAGCGCCCATCCGTGGCTACTGGGGAACTCGGTGGCATACACCACAACAGGCATGGGCACCTCCGCCGTTGGATCGACAGCCTCAGCCGCGCGAGGGATGGATGCGTGGCGCTGTCAGTTCCACTGTCGGGGAGTTGCACAGCGGCAACTAGGGGCAGCCCTAGGGGCAGTGACGGTCTTTTCACTCAGGGTGAGATACCTAGTGGCATTCATGGGGGCAGGATGGACTCATGGCCATCGGTTACTTGATCAAAGACCTACGCGAAGCGCGAGGATGGAGCCAAGGACGGCTCGCATCGGAGATCAACCAGTTGTTCGGAACCAATCTCACTCGGGAGTACATCAGCCGCTGGGAGCGTTGCCGGGTGGTACCAGGGCCGTTCTATCTCCGTTCCCTCTCGGCGGTTCTGGACGTACCCCTAGCCGTCCTGGAAGGTGAAGTGAAGCGCCGAACGTTCCTGAGTGATGCTGCCGCTACGGCGATAGCTCCCATCGTCGCGTCCGACCTGCTGGCCACAGGCTTCGCGGCGCGCTTGCACGGCGGCCCCTCCGCCGATGACTGGGATGAAAAACTAGCCACCTACGGCACCGAGTACATGAGCCTGGGAGCAGCCGACATTCAGCGCCGCGTGGCGAGGGAGTTGGTCGTCGTTCAGCAGCAGCTCGACAGCCCCCATCTCTGGTCGGTCGCGTCCCGTCTGATGACCTTGTACGCCAAGACCTTCCCAGGCTCAGACGGTTCCAAGGCCGTGACGTGGTACCGCATGGCCGCGCAAGCCGCGGACGAGTCGGGGGACGACCAGGCCCGGATCTGGGTTCGCGGCCGAGCGGCTATCGCCCTGGGCTACGAAGGAGCCTCCCTCGGCGTGGCCGATCTCCTCGCCGATCAGGCCATGGCCATCAGCGAGAAGCCATCCCTCGGTCTGTTGAACGCCATCATGGGGAAGGCTCACGCGGCAGCCATCCGGGGTGATCGGGCGACGGCTCTGGCTCTCGGAGCGCGGGGCCAGCGGATCTTCGACGCTGCGGCCTCGTACGACCAAACGAGCGACTACGCGGTTCCCTGGTGGCGCATGAACGTCTTCAGTTCCCTCCTGCTGGCCCGTCTGGGAGACGAGAAGCGGGCAGTGGAAGCGCAGGAGGCCGCACGGAGGGAACTACCGGAAAGTCTTCCGCGGTTCGCCACACATTTGGAGATGCACCGGGGTCTCATGCTCTCCCGCGCCGGCGACCGAGCCGGAGGGGTCGCCTACGCGCAAGCTGCCCTTGATCAGCTTCCCCCGGAGAAGCACTCCCTCACGCTGAGGATGCTCATGGACGAGATCAGGAGGTAGTGGCGGCGACCACGCCATCATCACAACGAGCTCCGCGCCTGGAAGTGTCGAGTGCGGGAGCTGCGTACTGAGGGGCCGCGTGAGCAACGCGTGCACAACAGCACCCGGGAACGGGCAGAAAACTCCAGTACGGGGCGTGCGGCACTCTGCCTCCTCCAGCTCCTGCCATGAGGCATCGCCGCAGGTCAGAGTCCTGGCGGCCCGGTGTGGGGATGGCGGTTCAAGCCCCCCCTCGGACACTCGCGGGAACCCCGGTTGACCTGGGAGTTTCTGTCAGCCGAGGTCCGCCGTGACCTGCGGTGTGACCAGCCCGCAGGTGATCTTGTCGGTTCCGGTCGGTGGTCGGCGGGCCTGCGGGGGGCTTCGTGGTGGGTGCCGTGGCTGGCGGCTCACGGGGTGTCAGCGACGTAGATCACCGCCGCACCGGGTACAGCGCGGCGGGATATCTGGGTAGTCTCGGACCCGACGACATAAGTTACCAACCAGTAGTGCCCGCTTTCGCAGGCCCGAGGAGCCCGTATGCAACTCGCCGCGATCATCGTCTCGCTGGTGCTCACCGCGGTCGGCGTTGCGCTGTTCAGCCGAGCTGTCGCGCAGATCTACCGCTTCGTCCGGCTCGGCCAGGCGGTTCCCGCCGGGACGCGGACCGACGCGCCCGTGGCGCGGACCGTCACCGTCGCCCGGGAGTTCCTGGGCCATACGCGCATGAACCGGTGGGCGATCGTCGGCGTCGCGCACTGGTTCGTCGCCGTCGGCTTCCTCAGCCTGATCCTCACCCTGGTCAACGCCTTCGGGCAGCTCTTCCAGCCCGACTGGACGCTGCCGATCCTCGGCGGGTGGCTGCCGTGGGAGGTCTTCGTCGAGTTCATCGGCACCATGACGGTCGTGGGCATCCTGGTGCTGATCGCGATCCGGCAGCTCAGCGTGCCGCGCCGCCTCGGGCGGAAGTCGCGCTTCGCCGGCTCGACGGCCTGGCAGGCGTACTTCGTCGAGTTCATCATCTTCACCGTCGGCCTGGCGATCATGACGCTGCGCGGTCTGGAGGGCGCGCTGCACCATGTGGACCACTACGAGCCGGCGTACTTCCTGTCGTACCCGCTGGTGCTCGCCTTCGACGGGCTGAGCACCGGGACGCTGGAGAACATCGTCTACCTGGTCGCCATGATCAAGATCAGTGTCTCGATGATCTGGATGATCACCGTGGGCCTGAACACGGACATGGGTGTGGCGTGGCATCGGTTCCTGGCGTTTCCGAATATCTGGCTGAAGCGGAACGCGTCGGGTGGGACGTCGCTGGGGCCGTTGCTGCCGATGACGTCGGGCGGGAAGCCGGTCGATTTCGAGGACCCGGGCGAGGAGGACCAGTTCGGTGTCTCCCAGGTCGAGCACTTCTCCTGGAAGGGCCTGCTGGACTTCTCCACCTGCACCGAGTGCGGCCGGTGCCAGTCGCAATGCCCGGCCTGGAACACCGGCAAGCCCCTGTCACCCAAACTGCTGATCATGTCGCTGCGCGACCACGCCCACGCCAAAGCCCCCTACCTCCTGGCCGGCCAGAACACCGACACCACCCCCGCCACCGCCCTCACCGAGGCCCAGCGCCCCCTGATCGGCACCGCCGAGGAACACGGCGTCATCGACCCCGACGTCCTGTGGTCGTGCACCACCTGCGGCGCCTGCGTCGAACAGTGCCCCGTCGACATCGAGCACGTCGACCACATCGTCGACATGCGCCGCTACCAGGTCATGATCGAATCGGCCTTCCCCAGCGAGGCCGGCACCATGCTCAAGAACCTCGAACGCAAGGGCAACCCCTGGGGCCTGGCCAAGAAGAAGCGCCTGGAATGGGTCAGCGAGGTCGGCTTCGACGTCCCGGTCGTCGGCAAGGACATCGACGACCTCACCGGCATCGACTACCTGTACTGGGTCGGCTGCGCCGGCGCCCTGGAAGACCGCGCCAAGAAGACCACCAAAGCCTTCGCCGAACTCCTCCACATCGCCGGCGTCAGCTTCGCCATCATGGGCGGCGACGAATCCTGCACCGGCGACTCCGCCCGCCGCCTGGGCAACGAGTTCCTCTTCCAGCAGCTCGGCCAGAACAACGTCGAGATGCTCGACACCGCCTTCGGCGACACCCCCGCCAAACGGATCGTGGCCACCTTCCCCCACTGCTTTAACATCCTGGCCGACGAATACCCCCAGCTCGGCGGCCACTACCAGGTCATCCACCACACCCAGCTCCTGCAGACCCTCATCGACGACGGCAAACTCATCCCCGTCACCCCTGTCGAGGGCCTGATCACCTACCACGACCCGTGCTACCTCGGCCGCCACAACAAGGTCTACACCCCGCCCCGGGAGATCATCGGCCGCGTCCCCGGCCTGCGCAACGAGGAGATGCACCGCCACAAGGAACGCGGCTTCTGCTGCGGCGCCGGCGGCGCCCGCATGTGGATGGAAGAACGCATCGGCAAACGCATCAACGAAGAACGCGTCGACGAAGCCCTCGCCCTCAACCCCGACATCGTCTCCACCGCCTGCCCCTTCTGCCTCGTCATGCTCTCCGACTCCGTCAACGGCAAGAAGAACGAAGGCAAGGCCAAGGACGACCTCAAAGTCGTGGACGTGGCACAACTCCTTCTCGAATCCGTACAGCACACCCCCGAAACCGCACCCGAAGAACCCGACACGGTACGCGCCTAGGGCTGTTCGGCCGGGCACGTCGGGGTCTCCGATCCGTCCGTGAGGTAGGTGTCGCGTTCCTGCCGCGTGAGGTCGCGGTCGAGGGTCTCGCAGATCGCTCGCACCGCTTCCTCGGGGCCGGGCAGCGTCACGTCCCATAGGCGGAGGACGCCGTCGGCGCCCGCCGTGGCGAGCGTGGTCCCGTCCGGGCTGAACGCCATGGCGTCGGCGTCGCCGGTCTCGCCGGTGAGGGTGGTCCGGACGCGGCCGGTGGCGAGGTCCCAGATCCGGACCGTGCCATCGGCGCTCGCGGTGGCCAGCGTGTCGCCGTCGGGGCTGAACGCGAGGGCGTTGACGCCGCTGGTGCGGCCGGTGAGGGCCGGCTGTTCGTCGCCGGTGGCGGTGTCCCAGATCCGGACCGTGCCATCGGCGCCGGCCGTGACGACGGTGTCCCCGTCCGGGCTGAACGTCACCGCGTCGACGGCCCCGGAGTGGCCGCTCAGGGTGGTCAGGGTCCCGCCGGTGGCCACGTCCGCGATCTGGACGGTGCCGTCGGTGCCCGCCATGGCGAAGGTGTCGCCGTCCGGGCTGAACGCCACGGCGGTCACCGAACGGGTCGCGAAGACGTTGGCCACGGTGCGGCCGGTCGTGGTGTCCCGCAGCCGGACCTGGGGCTGCATGGCGATGATGACGAGTCTGCCGTCCGGCGCGAAGACCACCGGGGCGAGGTCGGTGCCGCGGCCGACGTCGGGGTGCGCGGCCCGGCGCTGCCCGGTGGTGGCGTCCCAGATCCGGACGGCGCCGTCGCCGCCGGCGGTGGCCAGCGTGTCGCCGCCGGGTCCGAAGGCGACCGCGGCGACGCCGCCGGTGTGGGAGGTCGGCAGAATCCGGGCGCGGCCGGTGGCGGGGTCCCAGATCCTGACCGTGCCATCGGCGCCGGCCGTGGCGAGGGACTCGCCGTCCGGGGCGAAGAGGACCGCGTTGACCCGGCCTGTGTGGCCGGTGAGGGTGGTGGTGCGGCGCGTGGTGGCGTTCCACAGCCGGACGGTGGCGTCCACACTGGCGCTGGCGAGGCTCCGGCCGTCCGGGCTGAAGGCGAGGGCGCGGACGGCCCCGGTGTGGCCGGTCAGGGTGTCGCCGGCGCGGCCGGTCGCCGTGTCCGAGAGGCGGACCGTTCCGGCGGCGGCGGTGGCGAGGGTGGCGCCGTCCGGGGAGAAGGCCAGCGCGGACACCGGCGCCTCCCCCACCAGGGTCCGCAGCCGCTCGCCCGAGGCGCTGTCCCACAGGCGGACCGTTCCGTCGCCGGTGCCGGTGGCGACGGTGTCGCCGTCCGGGGAGAACGCCAGCGCGGACGCGGCGCCGAAGGTGAGTCCCGGTTCCCCGGTGGCCGTGTTCCAGAGGGTCGCGGTGTCCCCGCCGCCGACGATCGCCAGGGTGTCGCCGCCGGGGCTGAAGACCAGGGTCTCCACGGGTCCGGTGCTCTTGAGGGTGAGGAGCCGGTCGCCGGTGGCGGTGTCCCAGAGGCGGACGGTGCCGTCGTCGTCGGTGGCCGTGGCGAGCGTGCGGCCGTCCGGGGCGAAGGCGGCGGTCGCGATGCCGCGGGTCTCGGTGCGGACTCCGGTGGGGATCTCGGTGGGGGTCCGGTCGCCGGACTCCGCCGTCCGGCCGGTGGACAGGTCCCAGGCGCGGACCGTGCCATCGGGGTGGACCGTGGTGAGGCGGTGGCCGTCGGGCGTGAACGCGACGGCCGACACGCCGTCGAAGTGGCCGTCGAAGCTGCCCTGGAGGACACCGGTGGCCGGGTCCCACAGCCGGACGGTGCCGTCGTTGTCGGCGATGGTGACCAGGGTGCGGCCGTCGGGGCTGTGGACGGCCGCCTCGACCGGGCCGTTGTGGCCGGTGAGCCGGTGCCGCAGCGGCAGGGCGGCGACGGCGTAGAGGCTGGTGAGGGCTTCGGAGGTGGGGCTCGCGCGGTACGCCTGGACGGCGAGGAGGGACGCCAGGTCGGGGTCGGTCTCCAGCAACGCGGCCGACTCGGAGGCCAGTTGCCTCGACCGGGCGACCTGTTGCGCGGTGGTGGCCGTGTGCTGCTGGAGGATGGCCCAGCCGGCGGCGGTGGTCGCCATGACGAGCAGCAGGGACAACGTGGCGGTCAGGACGCGCAGGCGCCGGGTGACGCGGGCCGCGGCCCGTTGCTCGCGGTCCCGTGCCTGGCGGCTCTCGGAGAGGAATTCCCGCTCCAGGGCGGTGAGTTCGTCGTGGCGTCCGGTGGGGAACGTCTCCTCGGCGGTGGCCAGGCGGTGGCCCCGGTACAGGGCGCCCGGGTCGCGGCCGAGGTCCTGCCAGGCGTGGGCGTCCTGGGTGAGGCGGCGGGGGACGCGGAGCCGTTCGCGGTCGGTCTCGATCCAGGAGCGGAGCCGGGGCCAGGCGGTGATGAGGGCCTCGTGGGCGAGGTCCCCGCTCGTGTCGTCGAGGGTGATCAGCCGGGCGCGGGCGAGGTGTTCGAGGACGAGGTCGGTGTCCGGGCCCTCGGCGAAGGCGAGTTCGGAACGGTCGGTGGGGCGCCGGGTGTCGGGGGTGCCCTCGCCCGGGGTGATGAGCCTCAGCAGGATGCGGCGGGCCAGCGCGGCCTGTTCGGTGCCGAGCCGGGTGTAGGTGTGTTCGGCGGTGCGGGCGACGGCGCCGCGGACGCCGCCGGTGGCCTCGTAGCCGGCCAGGGTGAGGGTGCGGCCCCTGCGGCGGCGCCAGGTCTCCAGGAGCGCGTGGGAGAGCAGGGGCAGGCCGCCCGGTTCGCCGGCGACTTCCTCGACCAGCCGTGCGGTCAGGGCGCGTTCGACGATCAGGCCCGCCGCCCTGGCGGGTTTGACGATGGCCTGGCGCAGTTCGGCCGGGCTCATGGGGCCGACGAGGAGGCTGGCGTCGTTGAGCGCGGCGGGCAGTTCGGGGTGCTCGGCGCAGCGGGCGTAGAAGTCGGCGCGTACCGCGATGACGACGCGCAGGCGGCTGCCGGGTTTCCGGGCGGCGAGCAACCGGTCGATGAACTCGGCGCGTTCGGCCGGGTCCCGGGAGGTCTGGAGTGCGGGGATCAGTCCGGCCCGCAGCAGGGACGACTTGCCGCTGCCGGAGGGGCCGAACACCGCCGTGAAGCGGTGGGCGCGCACCAGGCCGAGGAGGTCAGCGGCGAGCTGGTCCCGGCCGAAGAACCGGTCGCGGTCGCCGGGTTCGAACCGGGCCAGGCCCTGGTACGGCGCCGGGGCGCCGCCGCCGGCGGCGTCGGTCGCCGCGTCGCGGACGGCCCGGGGCCAGCGCTGTTCCCAGGCGTCCCGGTCTCCGCCGCACGCCTCGACGTACGCCAGGGTGACCGCCAGGGACGGCAGGTTCTCCCCCGCGGCGGCGCGGGAGAGGGTCGGCACCGCGTATCCGGTGCGTTCGGCCATCGTGCGGTAGGTGGGTCCGCCGGCCGCACGGCGTAACGCGCGCAATTCGTGCGCGAATCGTCGTACCGGCCCGGAAGCCGGATCCAGCGGGATCTCCCGACGCCCCACGTGCCCATCTCCCCACGGTCCCACCCGGTACCCCCCCGGGCGGCCGTCAAGTTACCCAGGCGTGTCGGGTGGGCACAACGGGGCGTTTCCGGCCATGCCGCGCGCCCCCGATCAGGGTCTGACCAGCGGCGACGCGCATTGTTGCGTACCCGGGCGGGGACCTGCGCAACAACGCGGGCGCCGCCGAGACTGCCTTTCGGGTGCCTTCCGGCCACGGCCGCCCGACGCGGTGACGGCACCCGGCGGCCATCGCCGCACGGCGCCGCCCCCGCACCGGGCGGCCCTCCGCAGCAACGGAGAAGGACTGACGACCGACCATGCGCCCTTCGCGACCGGAACGTCTCTCACAGCCCGCCCTTCACGTCCCCGCGCCGGCCTCGGGGGCCGGCGCGGGCCTCGACCACCATCCGACCGTCATGGCGCCGCGCCGCCGGCCGGCCTCCCGGCAGCCCCGGGAGGAGATATTCCGCTGCCGTACCGGCGGGTGAGCGGCGGGGTGTCCGCCCCGAATCCGGGAGGGCGGGAAAGACGGTGGGAAATCAGGGTTCCGGACCGGTGCCGGACGGTGGAACGGGCATCGGCCGGGTGGAAATGCCGACGGGTTCCGGCCGCGCCCCGTCGCTTTTCCGCCGCGTCGGATTCTTCCGGCCGGTTTCCCTTCCCGCTCCGGCCGTCCGGCATTTCCTTCAGGTTCGGTGAGGAATTCTCCGGGGGCTGGTGAGAAACGCTCCGGGGTCGCCCCCGGTGGCGCACCGCCCTCCGGATGATCTTCACAATCCGCCGGAGTTTTCCGCCGGGCAAAGAGCGGCCGGGGGGCCGGCCCGGGTGTCGGTGCCGTGTGCCACGATGGGGGGATGACAACGCGTCACATCGCGCTGCTGCGCGGCATCAACGTCGGCGGGCACCGGCGGATCACCATGGGGCAGCAGCGTGATCTGGCCCTCGGGCTCGGCCTCACCGACGTGACGGTGCACCTCCAGACGGGCAATCTGGTGTTCTCCGCCCCGGAGGGGAAGAGCCCCGCGGCGATCGCCGCCGAGCTGGCGGACCGGCTGGCCGCGGAGGTCGGCGGCGAGGTGCCGGTGACGGTGCGCACGCGGGACGAGCTGGCCGCGGAGCTGGCCGCCAACCCGTATCCGGAGGCCGCCGCGGCGGAGCCGAAATCGGTGCACTGCCTGTTCCTGTCGGCCGCGCCCGCGGACACGGAGAAGCTGGACGCGCTGGACGGCGCGGCCTTCGCCCCGGACTCGTTCCACCTGCTGGGCCGGGTGATCTATCTGCACACGCCGACCGGCTTCGGCCGGTCACGGCTGGCCGGAAAACTCACCTCGATCCGCCTGCCGGGCGTCTTCCTGACGGCCCGTAACTGGAACACCGCCGGCAAGCTCCTGGAGATCGCCGACTCCTGAGCCGCGTGTGACGGTTGACGTAGGACTTTGCGGAGAACTTGAAACGAACTGGCGTTTGCACCGTGACGCCCCGGGTAATCATGCCGAGGGGGCGTGGGCTTTGTGCCTTTACGCCGGTGGGGAGCCGGTTTCACCCTCCGAATGGGGTCTTACTCGCACGGAGGGTTCCGCGCTCATGCTCTCTCAGAGAATTCAAGAGCCATTCCTGGCCACTTTTCTTCGCGACGCCCTGGAGCGGGAGTGGTCGGGCATGTCGGTCGTCCGGCTCGCCAAGGGGGAATGTGTCTACACCTGCGGCCGGAACGACACCTATGTGTATTACATCGAGCAGGGCATGATGAAGTCGGTCGCCGACTCCCGCGACGGGAAGCGATGTCTGCTCGCCGTGCACGTGGCGGGCGAGATGTTCGGCGAGCTGGGGGCGCTGGTGCCGTCCCAGACCGAGATGGCGACGTCGATGCGGAGCACGGTGCTGCGCCGCGTTCCGGTGACGCGGCTGTCGGCGGTCCTGCGGGGGGGGGACCTGGCGGGGCGGTTCGCGCTCCACCTGGTGGCCCGGCTGTCGCAGCAGCAGCGGGCGATCACCAACATGGTCACCCTCAACTGCGAGCAGCGGCTGGCGGCCGTGCTGCTGGAGCTGGCCCAGAAGCTGGGCCGGCGCCACGACGGCACGCTCAGCATCGAGGAGCGGATCACGCAGGAGGAGCTGGCCGCCATGGTCGGCACCACCCGGTCCCGGATCGGCCTCTTCCTGAAGCACTTCCGGGACCGGGAGCTGCTCCTGGCGGCGGAGGGCACGGCGTGGCTGTCGCTGGACGAGTGGCGGATGACGCGGTATCTCGACGGGTCCGACGCGGCCCACGCGGACGGGGTGGCGGGGGCCGGCCGGTTCAGGCCCCGGGCGTGAGCCGGACCGGGAGTTCCACCAGGCCGCGCATGATGCGGGTCGGCCGCCAGCGCAGGTCCTCCGGCGCGCAGCCCAGCGTGAGGCCGGGGTACCGGGCGAGGAGCCGCCCGATGCCGATCTGTCCCTCGATGCGGGCCAGCGGGGCGCCGATGCACAGGTGCAGCCCGTGTCCGAACGCCAGATGCTGATTGTCCTCGCGGGTGATGTCCAGGCGGTCCGGGTCGGTGAACTTCCCCGGGTCGCGGCTGGTGGAGGCGATCGACACGGTCACCACGCTGCCGGCCGGGATGACGGTGCCCGCCACTTCCACGTCCTCGGTGGAGACCCGCATGGTGGACAGTTCGACAGGCGGGTCGAACCGCAGGAACTCCTCGACGGCCGAGCCGATCAGCTCCGGCTTGTCGCGCAGCAGGGCGAGCTGGCCGGGGTTCCGCAGCAGGCTCAGGGTGCCGTTGCAGATGAGGTTGACGGTCGGTTCCTGACCGGCGCTCAGCAGCAGCATGGCGGTGGAGATCATCTCGGTCTCGGTGAGCCGGTCGTCCCGGTCGCGGGCCACGATCAGGCCGGACAGCACGTCGGGCTGCCGGTCGGCGTCCCCGGACGCCGCCCGTCCGGCCAGTTCGGCCCGCTTGCGGGCGATGAGTTCGGTGAAGAAGCCCCGCATGGCGGCGTAGCCCTCCTGCGGGGTGAGGTCTCCCTCGGGGACGGCGTCCGGCGCGGTCAGCATGGCCGTCGCCCAGAGCCGGAAGTCGGTCCGGTCGGCGTCGGGGACGCCGAGGATCTCGCAGATCACCGTGGTCGCCAGCGGGTGGGCGTAGTCGTCCACCAGGTCGGTGACGGCGTCCGGCTTCATCCGCGCCAGCAGGTCCTCCGCGATCTCCTCCACGCGGGGCCGGATGGCCTCCATGCGGCGGACGCTGAACGCCTTGCCGATGAGCCGGCGCAGCCGGGTGTGGTCCGGGGGGTCGGTGTTGACGAGGTGGTAGAGGTAGTCGGCGCGGTTGTCCCGGTCGCCCTTCACGTAGCCGGCGTCCCGCAACTGGTCCCAGGCCAGGCCGGGGTCCTTGGCGAACCGGGCGTCGGTGAACACCTCGCGCGCCTCCGCGTACCGCAGCACCAGCCGGCGGCGCAGGCCGTTCGGCTCGCGGATGAGGTGGACCACCTTCTCCTCGCGCATGGCGCGGTACATCTCGTACGGGTCCACCCGGGGTCCGGTCGGCAGGACCACCGGCTCCTCCGATGAGTTTTCCTCGGTGCTCTTTCGGGACGGCTCGCTCATGAATTGCACTCCGTTTCGGTGATACGTCTCGGTGCGGCGCGTGCGGTGATCGAGAATTCCCGTCCGCAGGGAGAAGGAGAGCTGAAGGAAAGTCCGGACGCATATTCTCCGGCGCGTTGTCCGGCGTGGGCGACGAGCCTAGGCGGGCCCGCGAAACGCGTCTGCCCCAAAGTGAGCAGTCTGTGCGTCACTCCTCCCTCGGAGTTGCTATCACCGCAGGTCAGAGCGGTGCGCGAGAAGAGAAAAGATCTTTTCCCGGCGCTTGCCGACGCCCTCCCGGAGGCCGGAAGATCTTTATTGCTCTCCTTGTCACGGCCGCGATCGGTAGTTACGATCGGGCTCCATCGGGAACCGCACGGGGCCGCACCCGCAATGGTTGTGAGGTTGTTCATGGGGGGATTAATGCCTACCCGGAGTTCTTCAGCGCCCGTTCATCCGCAGTACGGCGAGAAAGCGTCCCGATGTCCGGGCGGGACGGACGGCTTCCGCAGGGATCTGCTGCTGTTGTGCCGCACGGAACTCGCCGACAGCACCCGTATCCCGATCGCCCGGCGGGACCAGGTGTACACGTGCGGCGGCAGCGACCGGAACATCTATGTGATCGAGAGCGGGCAGATCAAGACGCTGATGATGACCGCCCGGGGGAAGCGGTGCCTGCTGTCCATCCACACGGCCGGTGACGTCTTCGGCGAGCTGGGTCTCCTCCAGGGCGTCCGCGCCGAGTCCGCCTGCGTGCTGGAGTCCGGCGTGCTCCGCAGGGTGCCCGCCGACCGTTTCCTCGCCGCCCTCGCCCAGCACGGCCTGCTGGAGGAGTACCTGCGCCAGCTCGGCGAACGGGTGCTGGAACAGCAGCGGACGCTGGTCGACATGGTGACGCTGGAGAGCGAACGGCGCCTGGCGTCCCGGCTGGTGCACCTGGCGCGGCACGCGGGCGTGCCCCAGGGTTCGCGGGTCCGGATATCGGCCCGGGTCACGCAGGAGGAGCTGGCCGAGATGGTCGGCACCACCCGTTCCCGCGTCGGGTTCTTCCTCAAGCGGTTCCGCGAGGCGGGACTGGTCGATGTCACGCAGCGGACGCTGGTGGTCGACCACCGGGCCCTTGCCGCGTACGCCGAGGGGTGAGCGGCCCCGCCGCACCCTGCGCAGAACTGAGCAGCCCCGGCCCTCGGCTCCTTTTAGAGTCGGCCGGCGAATCCATCGGAACGTCTTACGGGAGGCGGCAGTTGACCGCGCACACCGACTCCGGCACGGCACCCGCCACACGGGCCCCGCAGCCGCCGCACCACCAGACCTCCGTCCCCGCCGAGAAGCTCATCACCTCGGCGGACGCCGGGTTCCTCATCCACCGCGTCGGCCAGCTCCGCGCCGAGTTCGGGGCGGAGGGGCGGGAGTTCTCCGCCGATCTGGTCGAGTTGATGAACACCGCGCAGGTGGGGCACGTGACCATCCTCGCCTTCGAGGAAGTCTTCGGCACCGCCGACCGGTTGCACTGGCTGCTGACGCTGAAGCAGCCCAACGACTACGGCCGGCTGCTGGAGATGGTGGATCACTCCCAGCGCTGGCAGGAGGTGTCCCAGGGGGACCGGCTGCCCACCAAGGGCGGCGGCAACTGGGAGCGGATGTTCGTCGAGGGCAGCATGAGCGAGACGATCATCTGCCCCCAGCACGGCGTCGGCCACCACGACGGCGCCGACCTCGACACGTTCCAGCCGCCGGCCCGTTTCCAGTCCCGGCTGGAGCCGGCGCGACTGCTGCACTCGGTCAACGCGCCGTTCACCGTGCACCGCCGGGTGCGGGTCCCGTACCGGCTGCGGGAGGAGGCCCGCGGGTTCTGGTACGCGTGGGCGGCCCGGGTCACCGAGGCGCTGCCCGGCCGGGCCTCCGCGTTCCTCTACGAGGAGATGTGGGGCCGTCAGGACCGTCTCCACCTGCTGGTCCACCTGGCGGGGCCCGAGGTCTGGCGCGAGATCCTGGACCTGCCGGCCCACGACCCGGTGATCGGGGAGCTGCTGGCCCGGCCCGTCGCCGGGGGGCCGGACGGCGACGCGGAACCGTGGCACCGGGCCCTGCTGGACGGCACCCTCACCGACACGCTCTGGGCCCCGCTCCATGGCCGGCATTGAGGCCGTCCACGCCTACGCCGGGCGGGCGGCGCTCGACGTCCGCGCCCTCTTCACCGCGCGGGGCCTGGACCTGAGCCGCTTCGACAACCTGATGATGGAGCGCAAGTCCGTCAACCTGCCCTGCGAGGACCCCGTCACCAACGGCGTCAACGCCGCCCGCCCGCTGATCGACGCCCTGACGCCCGAGGAGCGGGCGCGAATCGAGGCCGTGGTGGTGGGCACCGAGTCGGGGCTCGACCTGGGCAAGCCCATCAGCACCTACATCCACCACCACCTGGGCCTGGGGCCGCGCTGCCGTTCGTTCGAGGTCAAGCACGCCTGCTACGGCGGCACCGCCGCGCTGCGCACCGGGCTGGGGCTGCTCGCCACCAGCGCCGACCCCGCCGCCCGGGTGCTGGTGATCGCCGCCGACGCGGGGGGCGACGTGCAGGGAATGCCCTACTGGGAGGCGTCGCACGGCGCCGGCGCCGTCGCACTGCTGCTCGGCGGCGGCGGGCCGCCCGGGATCGAGCCCGACCCGGGAGCGGTGGGCCTGCACAGCTACGAGGTGATGGACACCTGCCGCCCCCGCCCCGACCTGGCGGCCGGGGACGCCGACCTGTCGCTGCTGGCGTATCTCCAGTGCCTGGAGCAGAGCTTCGCGCACTACCGGGAGACGGTGACCGGCGCCGACATCCTCACCACGTTCGACCTGCTGGCGTTCCACACGCCGTTCGCGGGACTGGTCAAGGGCGCGCACCGGCA
This sequence comes from Streptomyces specialis, assembly GCF_001493375.1. GTDB lineage: Bacteria > Actinomycetota > Actinomycetes > Streptomycetales > Streptomycetaceae > Streptomyces > Streptomyces specialis. Next base: position 12,974 of record NZ_LN929762.1, on the reverse strand, counting down.
TCTGCTGCGCCGCACCACCGCGTTGACCGGCGCCGAGATCGAGACGGACTTCAAGGAGCGGGTGGCGGTCTCCCTGCTGCACCCGGCGCAGGTCGGGAACACGTACGCCGCCGGGCTGTTCATGGCGCTGTGCTCCCTGCTGGACCACGCCGACATCACCGCGCCGCGCCGCGTCGGGCTCTTCGCGTACGGCTCGGGCTGCGCCTCGGAGTTCTTCAGCGCCGTCGTCGACCCGGAGGCGGCGGCCCGGCACGCCGCGACCGGGCTGGCCCGCCGGATCGCCGACCGGCACCCGCTCACCATGGAGCGGTACGAGGAGCTGGCACGGCACACGGCCGCGTCCGCCGCGGGGGTCGCCGACAGCCGGATCGACCCCGCGCCCTGGGCCGATGTCTACGACGCCGCGCTGGACGGCCGGGGACTGCTCGTGCTGGACCGGATCGAGGGCTTCCACCGCCGTTACCGATGGAGCTGACGCGATGACCGAGCCCGTGCTCCGCACCGATCGCGGTGTCCCGGGGGTGGTCACCGCCACCCTGGCCCGGCCCGCGCGGCGCAACACCATCGACCCCGCGCTGATCGCCGCGCTGCACGGGGTGCTGGACGCGGCCGAGAGCGATCCGGACGGCCGGCTGGTGGTGCTGCGCGGCAGCGACGGCGTCTTCTCGGCCGGCATGGACTTCGAGGCGGCGGCGGCCGGCGGCGTGCCCGACCGGGCCACCGCCGCCCGGGGCGCCGCGGAGTTCTGGGCGCTGCTGCGCCGTTTCACGACCGTGCCGCGGATCGTGGCGTGCGCGGTCGACGGCACCGTCGCCGGCGGCGGGGTGGGGCTGGTCGCGGCGGCCGACTTCGCCTTCGCCACCCCGCGCAGCTCGTTCGCCCTGCCGGAGGCGCTGTGGGGGCTGCTGCCCTGCTGCGTGGCGCCGTTCCTGATCCGCCGCGCGGGGTTCCGCACGGCGTACACCATGAGCCTGGGCACGCAGCCGCTGACCGCCGGCGAGGCGCACGCCCGGGGGCTGGTCGACGCGGAGCCGGGCGATCCGGAGCCGCGCCTGCGCGCGCTCGCCTTCCGGGCGCGGCGGATGAGCGCGGTGACCGTCGCGGACGTCAAGGGCTACTTCGGCCGGCTGGCGCCCGTGGACGCCGCGACCGGGCGGCTGGCCGTCGAGGAGTTCGCCCGGCTCATGTCCTCCGCCCCGGTCGGCCGCCGGATCGCGGACTTCGCCGAACGGCGGCGGTTCCCCTGGGAGGTCACGGACGCATGACACCGACGGCATGGCTCTTCCCCGGCCAGGGGTCCCAGCACCGGGGCATGGGCCGGGAGCTCTTCGACCGCCACCCGGGGATCGTGGCCGCCGCCGACGCGGTGCTGGGCTACCCGGTGCGGGACCTGTGCCTGGACGACCCCGGGGGGCGGCTCTCCGACACCCGGTACGCGCAGCCCGCCCTGTATGTCGTGAACGCCCTGGCCGCCGCGGAACGGGCCGGGCGCGAACCGGAACCGGACTGGCTGGCGGGGCACAGCCTCGGCGAGTACAACGCGCTGCTGGCGGCCGGGGCGTTCGACTTCGAGACCGGGCTGCGGCTGGTGGCCCGGCGCGGAGAGCTGATGAGCCGGGCGGCCGGGGGCGGTATGACGGCGGTGGTGGGCCCGGACGCCGAGAAGGTGCCCGCCGCGCTCGCCGAGGCGGGGGTGGACGGGGTGGACGTCGCCAACCGCAACAGCCCCGAGCAGATCGTGCTGTCCGGACCGGTCGAGGCGCTGCGGGCGGCCACCGCCGTGGTGCGGGCGGCGGGGCTGGGCCGGTGCGTGCCGCTGCGGGTCGGCGCCGCGTTCCACTCCCGCTGGATGGCGGACGCGGCGCGGGAGTACGCGGCGTTCCTGGCCGGGTGGCGGTTCGCCGATCCGCGGATCCCGGTGGTCGCCAACGCCACCGCCCGCCCGTACGAGGCCGGGTCCGTGGCCCGGCTGCTGGGCGAGCAGGTCGCCGCCCCGGTGCGGTGGTCCGAGAGCATGCGGCTGCTGCTGGAGCGGGGGGTGCGCGACCCGGCCGAGGTGGGGCCGGGCAGCACCCTGCGCGGCCTGTGGCGCGCCACGGCCTCGGCCGCGCCCGCCGCCCCGGCCGTGACCGCGCCCGCCGCCCCGGCCGTGACCGCGCCGGTCGTCCCGGTGGCCGCCGCCGCGCCCCGGGTCACCGCCGGGGCGCTGGGCTCGGCGGCGTTCCGCCGCGACTACGGGCTGCGGTACGCCTACCTCGCGGGCTCCATGTACCGCGGCATCGCCTCGACGGAGCTGGTGATCCGGCTGGCGGAGGCGGGCCTGATGGGCTTCTTCGGCACCGGCGGGCTCGCCCCGGGGCGGATCGAGGACGCGTTGCGGACCCTGCGGGCGGCGCTGGGGCCCGGCGGCCGGTTCGGGATGAACCTGCTGCACTCCCTGGACGATCCGGCGCTGGAGGACGCCACCGTCGCGCTGTTCCTCCGCCATGACGTGCGGTTCGTGGAGGCCGCCGGGTTCACCCGGCTCACCCCGGCGCTGGTCCGGTATCGGCTCTCCGGCGCCCACCGCGCGCCGGACGGCACCGCCGTCTCCCGGCGCCGGGTGCTGGCCAAGGTGTCCCGGCCGGAGGTCGCCGCCGCGTTCCTCGGCCCGGCGCCCGGGGCGCTGCTGGACCGGCTGGTCGCCGAGGGCGCCCTCACCGCCGCCGAGGCCGACGCCGGGCGCGACCTGCCGGTCGGCGAGGAGATCTGCGTCGAGTCGGACTCCGGCGGCCACACCGACCAGGGGGTGGCGCTCGCCCTGCTGCCCGCGATGCTCCGCCTGCGGGACCGGGTGGCGCGCGAGAGCCGGTCCGGCCGGGCCGCGCGGGTCGGCGCCTCCGGCGGCCTGGGCACGCCCGAGAGCGTCGCCGCCGCCTTCGTCCTCGGCGCGGACTTCGTGATGACCGGCTCGGTCAACCAGTGCACCGTGGAGGCCGGGACGTCGGAGCTGGTCAAGGACATGCTGGCCGGGGCCGGTGTCCAGGACACCGCCTACGCGCCCGCCGGCGACATGTTCGAGGCGGGGGCCCGGGTCCAGGTGCTGCGGCGCGGCACGCTCTTCCCGGCCCGCGCCAACAAGCTGTACCAGCTCTACCGGACCACGGCCGGGCTCGGCGACCTCACGGCCGGGCAGACGCGGGCCCTGGAGGAGACCGTGTTCCGCCGGGGCCTGGACGAGGTGTGGCGGCTGGCCCGGGACCACTACCTGCGCACCGGCCGCCCGCAGGAGGCGGAACGGGCCGAACGCGACCCCCGGCACCGCATGGCGCTGGTGTTCCGCTGGTGGTTCGCGCACACCACGCGGGCCGCGATCGAGGGGGCGGCGGACGAGAAGGTGAATTTCCAGATCCACACCGGACCGGCGATCGGAGCGTTCAACGCATTCGCCGCCGGAACACCGCTGGAGAACTGGCGGAATCGCCATGTGGACTCCGTCGCGGAGGCGCTGATGACGGGCGCGGCCGAGGTACTGGATTCCCGGTTGCGGGCCTTTTCCGCCGCGTCCGCGACCCCTGCCCAATAGTGAGCAGCGCACGGCCGCGATCTGATGCGGTAATGGGTGAAGGCACCACACCGAGCCCTTCGGAATCAGAGGAAGCGGGTATGCCCATGCCCCAGGACAACGCGGTCTTCACCTTGCCCGTGGCCCAGCAGCAGACCTCGCTGCCGCCCGGGGACATTCTGCACTCCGCGAATTCCGGCGTCATCGTGGAACGCACCGGACGGCTGCGCGCCGAGTTCCGCTCCGAGGGGCGGAAATTCGCCCGGGAACTCTCCGAGCACATCAACACGAAATACGTCGGGGTGGCGTCGGTATTCGTCTACGAGGAGACGTTCGGCACCAAGGACGTGCTGCACTGGCTGCTGCACATGCGGTCCCTGGAGGCGTACGAGACGCTCGTCGAGATGGGCTCGACCGACGAGGGCTGGCGGGACGTCATGTTCCGCAACCGCATTCCCGAGGAACGCGGCGGCGGAAGCTGGGACCGGATGTTCCTCGACGGCGGGCTCCAGGAGACCGTGCTGCTGCCCAGCAGCTTCGGCATGTACGGGACGGCCGACCGGGAGCCCGAGACGCTCGGGCGGGACGGCGCCGACCGTGACCGGCTGGACGTGCCCACCGCCGCCCACCAGTCCGGGCAGCCGGCCGGTACCGCGCTGCACTCCGCCAACTGCGGCATCATCATGCACCGCACCGGCGAGCTGAAGTACGAGTTCCGGGCCGAGGGCCGGGAGTTCGCGCGGGCGCTCACCGAGAGCTGGAACGCGTCCCTCGGCGGGCTGGCCACCATCCACCTGTACGAGGAGGCGTTCGGCCTCTCCGACCGCATCCACTGGTTCATCCACCTGGAGCGGCTGAGCACGTACTACAACCTGATGGGGCTGCGGGCGCGGACCGACGCCATGGCCCGCGAGGTGTTCACCCGGCAGTGGATCCCGCAGGAGAAGGGCGGCGGCGGCTGGGAGCGGATGTTCGTGCAGGGCACCCTGCGGGACGCCGCGCTCACCCCGCAGCACTGGGGCATGTACGCCACCCAGGCCGCTCCGGCCGCCCAGGCCGCCCAGACCCCCGCCGGGCAGAACGGCGCCGCGTAGCGCGCGTCCCCGGCGCCGCCGGGAGCCGACCACCACTCACACCGGGCATCACCGGGCCTCACCGGGAGGGGAACCCGTATGTCATCCGCTCCGACCCTGCACCAGCGTTTCGCCGAACAGGCGGCCCGTCACGGCGACCGCGTGGCCGTCACCGACGGCGGGCGCTCCCTGACCTACCGGCAGCTCGACCGGCGCGCGGACACCGTCGCCGCGCGGCTGCGGGCGCTGGGGCACGGCCCCGGCAGCCTCGTCGGGCTCTGCGTGGCCCGCGGCGCCGATCTGGTCGTCGGCATGCTCGGCGTCCTGAAGGCGGGCGCGGCCTACGTGCCGGTCGATCCGGCGTATCCCGAGGAGCGGATCCGGTTCCTGCTGCGGGACGGCGACGTGTCCGCCGTGGTGTCGGTGACCCGGGTCCGGGACCGGGTGCCGGACGGCGGCGTCCCGGTGCTGTGGCTGGACGCCCTGGAGCCCCTGCCCGGGGAGGCGCCCGGCGCCGCGCCGGACGCGGACGGCGGGGACCTCGCGTACGTCATCCACACCTCGGGCACCACCGGCACCCCGAAGGGCGTCCTCGTCGAGCACCGCAACGCCGTCGCCCTGTTCGAGCAGACGGCGGAGCTGGTCGGGCACCGCGACGACGACGTGTGGACGCTGTTCCACTCGGCGTCGTTCGACTTCTCCGTCTGGGAGATCTGGGGCGCCCTGCTGCACGGCGCGCGGCTGGTGATCGTCCCGGCCGGGACGGCGCGCAGCCCGGAGCTGCTGCGCGAATTGCTCGTCACCGAACGCGTCACCGTCCTCAGCCAGACGCCGTCCGCGTTCGCCCGCCTGGTGGCGGCGGACCAGGCGCGCCCGCCGGCCGGGTACGCGCTGCGGCTGGTGGTGCTCGGCGGTGAGCGGCTGGACGTGAAGCTGCTCGACCCGTGGTTCCAGCGGTACGGCGACGACCGGCCGGTGGTGCTGAACATGTACGGCATCACCGAGACCACCGTGCACGTGACGTGGCGGCGGATCACCCGCGCCGACCTCGACGAGCCCGGGGTCAGCCCGATCGGGGTGCCGCTGCCGGGCGTCACCCTCACCCTGTGCGACACGCGGGGCCGTCCCGTTCCCGACGGCACGCCGGGGGAGATCCTGGTCGGCGGCACGGGGGTGGCCCGCGGCTACCTCCGGCGGCCGGAGCTGACGGCGGAGCGTTTCGTCACCGGCGCGGGGCCCGGGATGCCCGCCGGAGCCCGCCTGTACCGTTCCGGCGACCGGGCGGTGCGGACGGCGGACGGCGGCTACCAGTACCTGGGCCGCGCCGACGACCAGCTCAAGGTCCGCGGGTACCGGATCGAGCCGGGGGAGATCGAGGCCGTCCTGGTGCGGCCCCCCCGGATCGGCGCCGCCCATGTCACCGTCTCCGACCGGGGCGAGGGCGACCTGCGGCTGACGGCCCATCTGACGGCCGTCCCGGACCGCCCGCTCGCCGACGCCGAACTCAGCGTCGTCACCGCCGAGTTGACGGCGCTCGCGGCGGCGGCGCTGCCGGAGCACATGCGGCCGTCCGACCACCTGTTCGTCGAGAGCGTGCCGTTGACCCCGCAGGGCAAGGCGGACCGGGCGGCGCTCGCCGCGCTCCCCCACCGCCGGGCCGCCGCCCCGGCCCCGGCCGGCGGCACGCCGACCGAACGCGCCGTGGCGGCGGTGGTGGCCGAGGTCATGGGCCGGGCCGGACAGGGCCCGGACGACGACCTGTTCGGTCTTGGGGTCACCTCGCTCGCCTTCGTGCGGATCATCGCGGACGTCAACCGGCGCTGGGGGCTGCGGCTGACCGGTGCCGAACTCGACGAGCCGACGATCCGCGCCCTCGCCGCCCGGATCGACGCCGCCGCCTGACCGGCCGGCCCCGACCCCGACGTTCCACCGACACGAGAGGACCCACGCCATGGCATCGACCGGGCAGGACACGCGCCGTCCGGGGGAGATGACCCCCGACGAACTGCGGGCGTTCCGCGAGCAGGGCTACTTCGGCCCCTTCACCGTCTACGAGGTGGACGAGATGAAGGAGATCTGGCGGCGCGAACGGCTGCGGCTGATGGACCGCCGCGACGCCATCTACCAGGACGAGGCGGCCACGTCGGGGAACACCAACATCTCCAACTACGACCGCCACCTCGACTCGGACTTCCTCGCCCAGCACATCTGCCGGCCGGAGATCACCGACCGGGTGCGCGGCGCGCTCGGGCCCGATGTGCTGTGCTGGCGCACCGAGTTCTTCCCCAAGTACCCCGGGGACGAGGGCACCGACTGGCACCAGGCCGACACGTTCGCCAACGCCTCCGGCAAGCCGCAGATCGTGTGGCCCGACGAGTTCAAGGACTTCGGCGGCACCATCACCGTGTGGACCGCGTTCACCGAGGCCAGCGAGGAGACCGGCTGCCTCCAGTTCATCCCCGGGACCCACGAGCGGATGAACTACGACGAGACCAAGCGGATGCGGTACTCCCCCGACAGCATCAACCAGGTCGACAAGGACGGTGTCCGCCGGGGCTTCTTCGGCTACGACTACCGCGAACTCCAGGTGGACCCGGACTGGAAGCCGGACGAGTCGCAGGCCGTGTCGATGGTGATGCGCCCTGGCCAGGCGATCATGTTCTGGTCCACCCTGATGCACGCCTCGCTGCCGCACTCGGGCACCGGCGAGATGCGGCTCGGGTTCGCGAGCCGTTACGTCCCGACCTGCGTGCGGGTCTACCCGGACACCGACGTCATCGAGGAGTACGGCGGCACCGTCTCCCTCGACCGCTGGGGCGCCGTCCTGGTCAGCGGCGAGGACCGGTTCGGGCACAACCGGATGGCGACCCGGACCACCACCGGGCGGCCGTTCGTGCCCCGCGCGTCCGGACTGTGAGGGGCGGGCCGATGCCTCAGCCGCCCGCCCACGACGGCCGGCCCGCGACGGCGCTGGCCCACGCCCTGCTCGACATCCGCCAGCTCGCCCGCGCCCTGCCCGAGCCGCCCCGGGTCCACGTCCCGGGCGGCGCCGCGCGGGCCCGGGCCCTCACCGCCCTCGCCGCCCGGCTCGGCGTCCCGCTGCGGCCCGCGCACGGGCCGGAAGGTCCCGACGGCCTCGGCGTGTTCGAACGGATCATCGGCCGGCATCTGGCGCCCGCCCTGGCCGGGCCGGTCGAGGCGGAACCGCCCGACCGGGCCGCCCGGGAGGCGCTGGCGACCGGGTTCGACGCGTTCCGCCTGGCCGAGGACGCGATCGCCCCCGACGGCGCGAGGCTGCCCGTGTACGCGGCGGGCGACCCCGACGCGCCCGCCGTCGTGCTGGCCTCGGCGTGCGGCATGCCCGCCCGGCTGTGCGAACCGTGGCTGCGGGCGCTGGCGCCGCACCACCGGGTCGTCACCTGGGAGACGCGGGGCCTGTTCGACCCGGCGCTGCGCGCGCCGGCCGACTTCGACGCCCTCGGCCGGGACACCTCGGCGCAGGCCGCCGACGCCGGGGCCGTGATGGACCGGCTCGGCATCCGGCGGGCCCACCTGATGGGTTTCTGCGGCGGCAGCGTCGTCGCCCTCCAGGCCGCGGCCGACCACCCCGACCGGGTCGGCTCCCTCAGCCTCTGGCACGGCGCCTACGAACTCGGCCCGGACCGGCCCAAGCTGGACCACCACCGCAACATCCAGGCGCTGATGGCCGCCGCCGCCGAGAGTCGCGACACCGCCGCCGCCGTCCACGGCGTGTTCCTCAGCACCCTGCTGGGCTCCGCGCCCCCGGACGTGGCGCACCTGGTGCTCCACCCCTTCGCCGCGCCGGAGCTGTTCTACCGCTACTGCCGGGTCAACGGCCCGGTCACCGACCTCGACGTCAGCCGCCTGCCCGCCGCCGTGCCGCAGCCGGCGCTCGTCGTGACCAGCGAGGACGACACCACCGCCCACCCGGAGGGGTCCGTCGAGATGGCCCGGCTGCTGCCGAACGCGACGCTGCGGGTGGAGCCGCACGGCGACCACATCTCGCTGTTCACCGACGGCGCCCGGCTGGCCGGGCCGGCCCTGGACTTCCTGTCCCGGATCCCGGCCGGCGCCGCCGCGCGCGACTGAGCACCACCGGGCGACCGGACCCCACCGAGCCACCGTTGAAGGGAAGACCAGGTGCAAGGCAGCGACCACGCCTCGGCCGTCGCCGGACTGCTCGCGGAGCTGCGGCCCGCCGACGCGGCGGAACGGCCGCCGGGCACCCTGCGCGACTGGGGTCTCGGTTCCCTCGCCCTGACCCGGCTGTGGCTGGGCATCCAGCGCGAACTGGGCGTCACCCTCGACCCGCGCGAGCTGGCCGACCTCACCGAGGCCGGGCTGGTGGAACGCATCGGCCGGGCCGGACCCGCCGCGCCGCCGGCCACCGCTCCGGAGCCGGAGCCGGAGGCAAAACCGGGGGCGCCGTTCCCCGTCACCGAGTTGCAGCGGGCGTATCTGGTCGCCAAGCGCCCGGACGCGGTCGGTGACCCGGTCGGCTGCCACCTGTACCGCGAGTTCCGCCTCGACTCCCCCGACCCGACGCGGTTGCGCCGCGCCTGGCAGGACCTGGTGGACCGGCACGCCATGCTGCGCGCCGAGATCCGCGAGGACGGCACGCAGCGCGTCCCGCCCCGGCCGCCGCGATGGCCGATGCCGGTGCACGACCTGCCCCGGCTGACGCCCGGCCGCGCCGAACGGGACCGGCTCGCCGTCCGGGACAGGCTCTCCCACCGCCGGTACGACGCGGGCGCCCGGCCGCTGTTCGCGATCGAGGTGTCGCTGCTGCCGGGCGGGCGCGGCATCGTCCACCTCAGCCTGGACACCCTGCTCACCGACGCCCACGGCTTCGCCCTGCTGCTGCGGGAGTGGCACGACCGCTACCACCCCCCCGACCGCCCGCTGCCGCCACCCGGCCCCGACGTCGCCGCCTGCGTGCGCGCCCTCCCCGGCGCGCCCGCGCCCGGGACGCCGGACGAGGCCGACCCGGCACGGGCCGCGGACCTCGCCCACTGGAGACGGGAACTGGCCGGGCTGCCCCCCGGCCCGGACCTCGTGCTCGACCCGCCGCGCGCCGGCACCCCGGACGGATCCCCGGACGACGGCGCCGACGCGTGGTGCCGCCCGCGCCGCCCCCTGGACGGCGCGCTCGGGCCGCAGGAGTGGAACGCCCTGCGGGACGCCGCCGACCGGCTGCGGGTGTCGCCGACCGCCCTCGTCCTGGACGCGTTCACCGAGGCGCTGGACCGTGCCGGGGCCCGCCGCCCGTACTGCCTGACCGTCACCACCAGCCTGCGGCCGTACCTGCCGGGCGCGGCCGACGCGGTGGTGGGGCCGTTCACGTCCACGGCGATCCACCGGGTGGACGAGGCGGCGGGCGCGGATCCCGAGGAGTCGGTCCGCGCCACGGGCGAGAGGCTCTCCGCGCACCCGCGGCACGGCCGGGTCTCCGGCACCGAGGCGCTGCGCGCCCTGCGCGCGGAACACCGGGACTCCCCCGCGCCGCCCACCGCGCCGCCGGTGGTCTTCACCAGCCTGCTCGGCGTGGGCCCGGCGCCCGGCGTGGCCGGCGGGTTCGGCGCCGCCGTCGAGTACGGCGTCAGCCAGACCACCGACGTGGCGCTGGACCACCAGATGTGGGAGCAGGACGGCGGGCTGCGGTTCCGCTGGGACGTGGACGACTCCCGGTTCACGCCCGGCACCGCCGACACCGCCTTCGCGTTCTTCCGCAACGCGCTGGCCGCCGCCGCGCTCCCCGCCCCGGTACCCGCGCCGGGCGGGCCACCGCGACCGCTGCGGCAGGCGTACCTGGTGGCGCGCGCCTCGGACACCCCGGCCGACGGCTGCCAGTGCTACCGCGTCTACGACGTGCCGGACGCCGACCCCGGGCGGCTGGCCGGCGCGGTGCGGCGCCTGGTGGACCGGCATCCGGCGCTGCGGACCCGGTTCGGCGCGGACGGCGCCCTGGTCCATCCGCGCGGGCCCGCGCACTGGCAGATCCCGGTGATCGACCTGACCGGGGCCGGGGACGCCGCGTACCGGGCCGTCCTGGACCGGCTGCGCGCGGAAACCCGTGAGCACGCCGGACACGGCCTGACGGCCGACGATCTGCTGCTCACCGCGCTGGGCCGGGTGCTGGCGCGGGAGACGGACGGGCCGTTCGCGCTGGCCGTGGTGGCGTTCCCGGAGGAGCTGCGCACGTCCGCCGTCGGCGAGCACTCGTTCCTCACCTGGCTGACCGTGCCCCCCGCCGGGGAACCGGCGCTGGACACCGCCCGCGGCTACCGCCGCCGCCTGCTCGCCGACCTGGCCGAGGGCGGCGACGGCGGCCTGGCCGCGATGAGCCGCCGCGCGCTGCGCGCGGGCGCCGCCGCGCCCGTCCACCCGGTCGTCCACACCGGGCTCGTGGACCTGGACGGGCTGCCGCTGCCGGACGGGGTGCGGGAGGTCGAGTGGCTCACCGCCACGCCCGGCTGCGCGCTGGACTGCGTCTCCGTCGCGGAGGGCGACCGGCTGGAGTACGCGTGGGACATCGCGGACGGCGTGGTGGACCAGGAGGCCGCCGCCCGCCTGTTCGCCGCGTTCGAGGAGGAGCTGCGGCGCTGCGCCGACGAGGCGTGGTGGACATCGGCCGACGCGGTCGGCGAGGAGACCGCCGCGCGCCCGGCCGCCACGGGCGAGGAGCGGCGGAACGTGCTGGAGCGGTGGAACGACACCGCCGTCCCGCTCCCCGACGACGACCCGGTCCACGCGCTGTTCGAGCGGCAGGCGCGGGAACGGCCGGAGGCCGTCGCGGTGCGCTGGCGCGGCGGCACCCTGACGTACGGCGAACTCAACCGGCGGGCCAACCGGATCGCCCACCGCCTGCGGGAACTCGGCGTCGGCCCCGGCCGGGTGGTGGGCGTGCGGGTGCCGCGCGGACCGGCGATGGTGGCCGCCGTCCACGGCGTGCTGAAGGCGGGCGGCGCCTATCTGCCGGTCGATCCGGCGCTGCCCGCCGCCCGGGCCGAGGCCGTTCTGCGGCTCGCGGGCAGCACGCTGCTGGTCGCCACCGAGGCGACCGCCGCACCGGCTCCGCCGGCTTCCGTCCGGGTGCTCGCCCTGGAGAGCGTGCCGGGCCCCGGTGCCTCGCCGGAGGCGGCGGACCGGGACCCGGAGCGCCTGGCCGGGCGCGACGACCTGGCCTACGTCCTGTTCACGTCCGGCAGCACGGGCACCCCCAAGGGCGTGGCCGTGGCGCACCGTTCGGTGCGGAACCTGCTGCACTTCTGCCACCGCGTGCTGCGGCCCGGCCCCGGTGACCTGGGGCTGGCCGTGACGTCGCTCGGGTTCGACCTGTCGGTCTTCGACCTGTTCGGGCTGCTCGGCGCGGGCGCGGCGGTCTACGTCGCGGACGAGACGCAGCAGCGCGACCCGGGCCTGCTGCTGGACGTGCCGGTGACCGAGCCGGTGACGGTGTGGAACTCCGCCCCGACGACGCTGCACCAGCTCGTGCCGCTGCTGCCGGAGGAGCCGGGGAGCCCGGGCACCGGGCGGCTGCGGATGGTGCTGCTCAGCGGCGACGTCATCCCCGTGACCCTGCCCGGCCGGGTCCGGCGGGCCTTCGCGGCGGCCGTCACGACGGCGCTGGGCGGGCCGACCGAGACGACCGTGTGGTCCAACCATCACCGGGTCGGCGAGATCGACCCCGAGTGGCGCGGCATCCCCTACGGGCGGGCCGTCGACAACGCCCGCCACTACGTGCTGGACCGGGCGCTGCGGCCCTGCCCGGTCGGGGTCGAGGGTGACCTGTACACGGCGGGCGCGTGCCTGGCCGTGGGCTTCGCCGGGCGGCCGTCGCTCACCGCGCACCTGTTCGTCCCGGATCCGTTCGACGCGGCGCCCGGCGCCCGCATGTACCGGACCGGGGACCGGGCGCTGTGGGGCGCCGACGGGCTGCTGCGGATCACCGGCCGGGAGGACGGGCAGGTGAAGATCCGCGGGCACCGCGTGGAGCCGGGCGAGATCGAGCACTGTCTGCGCGCGCACCCCGCGGTGCGGGACGCGGTGGTGCTGGCCGACACCGCGCCGGGCGGGGACCGCGTGCTGCGCGCCTGGGTCACCGCCGCGCCGGGCGCCGCGCCGGACCCGGCGGCGCTGCGGGCCCACGCGGCGGAACGGCTGCCGGCCTATCTGGTGCCGAACACGGTGCGGTGCGTGGACGCGTTCCCCGCGACGGCCAACGGAAAGCTGGACCGGGCGGCGCTGCTCCGCTCCGCCGCCCCGGCCGATCGGGCGCCCGCCCCGGAACCGGTGGCCGCCCCCGAGCCCGTTCCCGCGCCGGTCACGTCCCCTCC
>NZ_LN929761.1:19168-45519 GCF_001493375.1 Streptomyces specialis | reverse complement strand
TCTGCGTGTCGTGTCGATCCCGCCGCCTCCCCCGCGCCCTCCCCCGCCCCCTTCGTCGCCGGCGTCAGAGGGGTAAAAGAGACAGGACCCCGCACCCGCCGCCGCACCGGTGACCGCACCCGCAGCCGGGACGGACGGCGGCCTCGCGGAGGAGGTGGCCGGGCGCATCCGCGCGGCGCTGCGCGAGGTGCTGGCGCTGCCCGCAGAGGAGATTCCGGACACCGCGTCCTTCACCGGGCTGGGACTGGACTCGATCTTCCGCATGGAGCTGGTCCGGGGACTCAACACCGCCTACGGCACCGACCTCAAGGCGTCGGAGCTGTACGAGTTCGACACCGTTGCCCAGCTCGCCGCCGAGGTGGTGGCCACGCTGACCGCCGCCGAGCGGCCCCGCCCCGAACCGGTGCCCGAGTCCCCACGACAGCCCGAGCCCCCACGGCAGCAGGAGGAGAACGACGAGGGGAACGCCTCCGGCGACGCCGCGCGGGAGGCCGAGGAGACGCTCGCCGCGCTGATCGCCGACATCGCCGGGCGCCCGCTGACCCCCGGCACCGAGTTCGCCGACGACGGCCTCACCTCGTTCGACATGCTGCGCACGGTGAGCGCCCTGGAGAAGCGGTTCGGGGCGCTGCCGAAGACGCTGCTGTTCGACCACCCGACCGTGGAGCGCCTCGCCGCGCACCTGCTGGCCGGGCACGGCGACGCCGCGCGGGAACGGCTGCGGGCCGCCGCCCAGGCACCCGCGATCACCCCGGCGCCCGCTCCCGGCGGTGTCACGGCCGGAGGCGGGGCCGCCCCGGTCGTGATCCGCAAGCGGCGGCTGTCCGCGCATCCCCGGACGGCCGCGGCGGTGGCCGAGGCCGACCGGCGCTGGGCCAAGGAGGGCGGGCTCGCGGGCCGCGACATCGCGCCGTTCCTGTTCCTCGGCGGCGACCGGCAGAGCTATTTCAACTTCTCGCGGCGCGACGACGTGCTGTTCGCCTGGAGCTACGTCGGCTCCGCCGAGGCGCTGCCGGGCCTGGTGCGCGAGTACGCCGCCTACGCCGGGCGGCACGGGCTGCGGCCCAACTTCCTGTCCACCGTGCCGATCACCGAGGAGGCCGGCATCCGCTGGACGGCGACACCGTTCGGCGCGATCCAGCGGCTCAACGACCTGTCCGCGTTCAGCCTGGACGGACCGGGCATGCGCAAGCTGCGGTACATGGTGCGGCGCTTCTCCGCGTCCGGCGACTGCCGCACCGAGGAGTACCCGGTCGGGTCCGACCCGCGGCAGGACACCGAGATCGCGGAGCTGATGGACCGCTGGGGCGCGCACAAGCAGATGGTGAACCCCTATGTGGCCGTGGTCCGCGAGGAGATCCGGCAGGGGCGGCTGGCCGCGCGGCACCGGATGTTCCTCACCCGGGTGGACGGCACGCTGGCGAGCGCGGTGATCGTGACGAAGATTCCCTCCGAGCCGGGCTACCTGCTCGACCTGGAGTTCTACCCGGCGGATTCGCCGCCCGGCGGCCTGGAGTTCGCCATCGTCCGGATCATGGAGCGGCTGCGCGAGGAGGGCGTCGTGGTGTTCAGCTTCGGCGCCAGCTTCGGGGTGCGGATCGCCGAATCGCCGCACGCCTCCCCCGAGGCGGAACGCGGCCTGGCGGAGCTGCGGTCGGTCGGGATCTTCGGGGAGGGCAACTTCCGCTTCAAGAGCAAGTTCGGCACCGAGGACCTGCCGATCTTCCTGTGCCAGCCGGACGACGAGCGGCGCACGCCCGTCGCCGACGTCATCCTGATGATCGCCCACCCGGACCTGACGGCCGTCGCGCCGGAGGAGCGGCCCGGGGATCCGGCCGAGCAGCCGGAACCGGCACCGGAACCGGCACCGGAACCGGCCCTGCCGGAGGACGAGGAGGACGAGGAGAGCGAGCCCGTACGGGCACCGGCCGCCGACACAGATACGGACACGGACACGGGCACGGGCACGGGCACCGGTACCGAGGAGGGCCGGGCCGCGGCACTGGCCGCCGCCGGTCACAATGTGCTGGCGCTGGCCCCGACCCGGGTGCCGTTCGACCTGATCACCGACTCGTGGGCCGAGCTGTCCTCGCCCGTGCTCGCCGCCCGCGCCGCGGAGCTGGCGGCCCGGCCGCCCGTCCCGGAAGGGGACGCGCCGGGCGCCCCGGGCGAGGTGCCGCCGCCGGCGTGGCTGGACTTCGACTGCGTCCTGCCGGCCCCGTCCGGGCGGGCCGCCGAGGCGCTGCTCTGCCGCGCCTGGCCCGGACCGCGCGGCGTGGTCCCGCACAACGGGCTCTTCCCGACCCTGCTGCTGAGTCTGGGCGAGGCCGGTTTCCGCCCGGAGCCGCTGCCCGGCCCGGCGTCGCCCGGCGACGGGCCCGACGCCCGCGACCCGTTCCGCGACATCGACCCCGACGCGCTGCGCCGCGCCCTCGACGCGCGGCCCGGCGGCGTCGCGATGGTGTGCCTGGAGCTGAACGCCAACGCCCACGGCGGCTACCCCCTGTCCCCCGGGAATCTGCGGGCGGTCCGGGAGGTCACCGCCGCCGCCGGGGTGCCGCTGGTCCTGGACGCGACGCGGGCGCTGGACAACGCCGCCGCCGTCCTGGCCCACGGGACCGGCGGTCCCGGCCGGGGCCTGTGGTCCGTGGCGCGGGAACTGCTGTCCGTGGCGGACGCGGTGACGATGAGCCTGTCGAAGAACTTCGGCGTGGACTTCGGCGGCCTCGTCGCGACCTCGGAACCGGCGCTCGCCGCCCGGCTGCGCGAGGACCTGGCGACGCGCGGGCATCAGACGCACCGGGCCGCGCGCCGCCTGCTGACCGCCGCGCTCGCCGACGAGGCGTGGGTGGCGGCGCACGTCGGGCAGCGCAGGGCGGCGGTGCAGACGCTGTGGAGCCGGTTGCGGCGGGCCGGGCTGCCGGTGCTCGCCCCGGCCGGGGGCCACTGCGTGCTGCTGGACGTGTCGCGGACGCCCTGGGCCGAGCCCGGCGCCCCGCACGCGGTGGCGTCGTTCCTGGCCTGGCTGTACGAACGCGCCGGGGTGCGCGGCGCTCCGCACCTCGACGGCGGTACGGGCGACGGCCGTCCCCTGGTCCGCCTGGCGGTGCCGGTCGGCCTCCCGGCCGCCGACGTCCGGGAGGTCGGCAGCCGGATCGCGACGGCCTGGCGGCAGGCCGTCACCGGCGCGGGTCCCCGGCCGGCGGCGCTGGTCGCCGCCGACGCGGGCGCGCCGCCGGCGTCGGCGGTCTACCGGCCCGCCGCGGCCGTGCCGGACGACATCCGGCAGGCCCTGGACGAGGGCGTGCGCGCCGGGAACGACAACGCGGCGGGCCTGCGCGACCACGGGCTGTCCGTGGAGCGGCGGCTGGTCGAACTCCCCGACGGGACCGCCGAGGTGTTCTCGGCGGGGAGCGGCCCGGCGCTGCTGTTCGTCCACCCCTTCAACATCGGCGCGGGCCTGTTCAGCCACCAGTTCGCGGAACTCGCCGACGCCTACCGGGTGATGGTGGTGCACGCGCCGGGCGTCGGCGCCTCGGACGCGGCGGCGGACCTGACGCTGGAGGGCCTGGCCCGCACCCACCGGGCGGCGGTGCGCGCGCTGGGCGTCACCGGCCCGGTGCATCTGGTGGGCGCCTCGTTCGGCGGGCTGACGGCCCAGGCGTACGCGCTGCGCCATCCCGACGAGGTCGCGTCGCTGACGCTGGTCTGCAGCTCCTACAAGTGCGCCAACCGGATCGGGGAGGTGAACCGGCTGGACGTCGTGCTGAAGGAGGACTTCGACCGGATCGCGGCCGAGGCCGCCGACCCGCCGGACGAGGAGCGGCGGCGTTCGCTGGAGAGCGTCCTGCTGCGCAGCGAGAGCATGGATCCCCGGATCGGGCTGCGGTACCTCGACGTGTTCGCGGACGAGCCGACGCTGCTGTCGCGGCTGCCGGAGGTGGCGGTGCCGACCCTGGTGGTGCAGGGCCGTCACGACTCGGTGATCCCGAGGAAGACCGCGCACCTGCTGCACGGCGCGATCCCCGGCGCCGAGTACGCCGAGATCGACGGCGCCGGGCACTTCCCGGCGCTCACCCACCCGGAGCGGTTCCACGCGGTGCTGCTGCCGTTCCTCGAACGCCACACCGCCGGGGCGAACGGTCAGGAGGGAGTCGCGTGACGGGCACCGGGGCGCCGCCGTCGCTGATCCACACCCGGACCCGGCGGGCCGCGGACGGTTCCGTGGACCGGCTGCTCACCGTCAAGCCGGGGATGTGCGGGCCGGTGTCGCAGTTCGCCGGGCGGCTCGGTGACTGGACATGGGACACCGTCAGCGACGCCTGCGGCATCGACGCCTACACCGCCCGCACACCGGGCGGGCAGCCGTGCTACCTGTCCTTCTACTACTTCCGGATCCGTTCCGGGGGGCTGCTGCACCCGGCGGCCCTCGGGTTCGGGGACCGGCTCCACGTCACCTCCCGGGTCTTCGGGGACGGCGGCGAGTCGGTGCTGACGCTGCACCGCGTCACCCGGACCACCGACGCCGCCGCGAGCGACGACGCGTTCGACGAGGGGCTGGACCCCGGGGAGTTCTTCACCGAACAGCGGCCGGACCGGATGTACGTGCAGAACTTCAACCGCTGGATCAGCCGCGGCGCCTCCGGCGGCAACGCGGGCCTGGTCTCCGCGGCACCGGCCGGGTTCCGGCACGGGCATCTGCCGCGGCTGCCCGCCGCGTTGTCGCCGCGCATCCCGTGCGGGCGGGCGCGGAGCACCGGCACCTTCCACGATCCGGACGCCGAGCCCGGCTGGGAACCCACCGTCAGGGGCCACGAGTTCACCTGCCCGGTGGACCCGACGCGGGACATCAACGGCGCCGGACTGCTCTACTTCGCCGCCTACTTCGCGATCGTCGAAAGCGCTCTGCTGCGCCTGTGGCACCACCAGGGCCGCCCGGGGCCGCTGTTCCGCGACCGCACCGTCCTCGACACCCAGCTCTGCTACCTGGGGAACGCCGACCCGGACACGGTGCTGCGTGTCGCCCTGTCGTCCTGGCACCGGACCGGCGAGCCGCGCGAGGGGACGGAGGGGACGGAAGAAAAGTGGAACGTCGTCCTGACGCACGCCGGCACCGGGCGGCTCCTCGCCGTCTGCACGCAGCACGTCCGACTGGAGCACCGCCGAACTGAGGAGAACAGCCGTGCCGCACAACGTCGCTGACCCGGCCGGGGCCGCCCGCGAGGAGCTGGCCGCGCTGGTCCGGGACACCGTCCGCGCCATCCTGCCGACCGTCCCGGCCGCGTCGGTGACCGGGGACAAGCACCTGAAGGAGCTGGGCGCCGACTCCGTGGACCGGGTGGAGATCATCCTGACGCTGATCGAACGACTCGGCATCGCCGAGCCGATGGCCCGGTTCGCCGAACTCCCCGACATCGACGCCCTGGTGGACTTCCTGGCCGGAGCGGAGCGGCGGTGACCGGCATCGAGGCGATCAACGTCTACTGCGGGCTCGCCCGGCTCCCGGTGCCCGCGCTGTTCGCGGGGCGCGGCCTGGACCCGGCGCGGCTGGACCACCTGATGATGACCGAGCGTTCGGTGGGCCTGCCGTGCGAGGACCCGGTGAGCAACGCGGTGAACGCGGCCCGGCCGGTCGTGGACGCGCTCTCCCCCGAGGAGCGGGACAGCATCGAACTCCTCGTGACGTCCAGCGAGTCGGGGATCGACTACAGCAAGTCGATCGCCTCCTACGTCCACGCGTACCTGGGACTCGGCCGGAACTGCCGGGTGATGGAGGTCAAGCAGGCGTGCTACGCCGCGACCGGTGTGCTCCAGCTCGCCGCGGGCTACCTGGCGTCCGGGGTGTCGCCGGGCGCCCGCGCCCTGGTCATCGCCACCGACGTGTCGATGGCCGACGCCCGCGCCGGCTACGCCGAACCGGCCACCGGCCACGGGGCCGCCGCGCTGCTGATCGGGCCCGATGCGCGGGTGCTGGAGCTGGACCCGGGCGCGTTCGGGCTCTACTCCTACGAGACGCTGGACTCCGCCCGGCCGGAGCCGGACCGGGACATCGCCGACGTGGACGCGTCCCTCTTCGCCTACCTGGACTGCCTGTCGCGGAGCTTCGCGGACTACCGGTCGCGGGTCGCCGACGCGGACTGGCACACCACGTTCACCCGGCTCGCCCTGCACACGCCGTTCGCGGGCCTGGTCAAGGCCGGTCACCGCAAGCTGACCCGGGAGCTGACCGGCGCCGGGCCGGACGCCGTGGCCGCCGACTTCGCCGAACGGGTCGCCCCGTCGCTGCACTACCCCAGCCGGGTCGGGAACCTGTGCTCGGGCTCGGTCTACCTGGCGCTGTGCAGCCTGATCGACCACCTGCCGCCCGGGGCGCCGCCGCAGCGGATCGGGCTGTTCTCCTACGGCTCCGGCTGCGCCTCGGAGTTCTTCAGCGGCCTGGTCGGCGAGGGGGCGCGGCAGGCGCTCGCCCCGGCGCGGATCGGGGAACGGCTCGCCGCCCGCGTGCCGATCGGCTTCGACGAGTACACGGATCTGCTGGCCGGGAACAGCCGCTGCCTGCTGCCCGTCGCCGACCGCGACATCGACCTGGCGCCCTACGAGCGGTTCCTGACGGCCGATCCGGGCCGCGGCCGGCTGCTCGTGCACCGGGGCACCAAGAACTACCACCGCACCTACGAGTGGGTCTAGGACCGATGGGTCCAGCCGAGGAGCCGACCATGCGACACGAGGACATCTTCGCGGCGGTGCGCCGCAACGTGGGCGAAGTGATGGACGACGTCGATCCCGCCGCCGTCACCCTGGACCGTTCCCTGGCCGATCTGGGCTGCAACAGCATCGACCGGGCCGAGGTCGTCACCCTCACCATGGCCGATCTGGGGATCACCGTGCCGGTGATGGACTTCCAGGACGCCCGCGATCTGCGGGCCCTGGTGGCGCTGCTGGCGCGCCACGCCGCATGAGCGGCGGTGTCCTCGTCACCGGGACGGGCGCGCTGTGCTCGCTGGGCGAGGACGTGCCCGCGCTGACCGCCGCGCTGCGTGCGGGCCGGGACGGCTTCCGCCCGGCCGCCGCGCCCGGCGGCACGGACAAGGAGCCGGACAGCGCGGCGCCGCTGCCGGAGTTCGCCCTGGCTGAGCTGCTGGAGCGGCACGGCGCGCCGGAACGGGTGCGGGCCGCCGCGCGGATCGCCCGCCGCGCGCCGCTCCCGGTGCGCGCCGCGCTGGTGGCGGCGGTCGAGGCGTGGACGCGGGCGGGGATGGCGCAGGCGCCGCCGCCCGCGGACCGGGTGGCGCTGGTGGTGGCCGGGAACAACCTGACCGGCGCGCACGTGGAGCGCGAGCGGGAACGGTCGCGGGGCCGGCTGGACCATCTGTCCGGCCGGGTCGCGCTGCGCATGCAGGACACCGACCAGGTCGGCGTCCTCAGCGAGGTGCTGGGCGTCCACGGCGAGGGGCACACCGTCGGCGCGGCCTCCGCGTCGGGGAACGCCGCGCTGCTGGCGGGGGCGCGGCTGCTGGCCGCGGGCGACGCCGACGTGTGCCTGGTCGTGGGCCCGCCCGCCGAGTTGTCGGCGCTGGAACGGCGGGCCTACCAGCAACTGGGCGCCCTGGCCGACCCCGCGGCGGCGCCGGGCGAACCGCCGTGCTGCCGCCCGTTCGACGCCGCGCACCGCGGCTTCGTCGACGGCCAGGGCGCGGCGGCGGTGGTGCTGGAGACGGCCGGGTCCGCCCGCGCCCGGGGCGTTCCGGCGCTGGCGAGGCTGGCGGGCGGCGCCTCCGGGCTGGCCGGGAACAGCCTGGCCGATCCGGGCCTGGCGGCGGAGGAGCGGGTGATGCGGGCCGCGCTGGACCGGGCGGGCATCGCCGCCGGGGACCTGGCGTATGTCAGCGCGCACGGCACCGGGTCGCCGCTGGGCGACCGGACCGAGGCGGCGGCCCTGCGCGCGGTGCTCGGCCCGGCCGCCGGCCGGGTGTGGGTGAACGCCACGAAGGCGCTGACCGGTCACTGCCTGGCGTCGGCCGGGGTGCTGGAGGCGGTGGCGACGGTCGCGCAGATGCGGGGCGGTTTCGTCCACCCCCAGCCCCGGCTGACGGACCCGATCACCGCGGACCTGCGGTTCACGCGCGGTGAGACCGCCGCGGCGGTGATCCCGTTCGCGCTGTCCAACGGCTTCGGCCTCGGCGGCATCCACACCGCCGTGGTGCTGGCCGCGCCCGGCACATGACACGGCGAGGGGGGAACGAGCGATGAGCGGTGCGTGGCTGGTGCCGCCGCCCGCGCGGGCCGTCGGCGGCGGGGCGACGGCGCGGCTGTTCTGCTTCCCGCACGCCGGGAGCGGCGCGGGCTTCTACCGGGGATGGCGCCGCTCGCCCCACACGGGTCCGGCCGGGATCGAGGTGTGCGTGGTGGTCCTGCCGGGGCGGGAGGCGCGGCTGCGGGAGCTGCCCTGCGTCACGATGGAGCAGGTGATTCCGCCGCTGGTGGAGGCGTTGCGCCCGTGGCTGGACGACCTGCCGTTCGCGTTCTTCGGCCACAGCATGGGCGCGGCCGTCGCCTACGAGGCGGCCAGGCGCTGCGCGGCGGACGGGCGGCCACCGCGCCACCTGTTCGTCTCCGGCCGCCGCGCGCCGCACCTCCCGGCGCGGCGCCGTTCGTGGGCCACGCTGGACGACGAGGCGTTCGCCGCGTCGGTGGCCTCGCTGGGCGGCACGCCCCCGGAGGTGCTGGAACAGCCGGAGCTGCTGCGGCTGTTCCTGCCCACCCTGCGGGCGGATTTCGAACTCAACGACGGGTACCGGCCGTTGCCGGGTCCGCCGCTGGCCTGCCCGGTGTCGGCCTTCGTGGGCGACGCCGATCCGGAGGCGGACTCGGCGGAGACCGCGGCCTGGTCGCGGGTCACCTCCGGCCCGTTCCGGGCGCGTTCGTTGCCCGGCGGCCACTTCTATCTCCAGGACGACCCGGACGCGCTGCTGCGGACGATCGCCCGCGAGCTGCGCCCGGCCGCCCACGGCCCCGACGTACGAGACACCGACGCGCGAGACACCGACCGACGAGACACCGACACCCGAAGCACCGGTTCACCACGAGCAGGAGTCGCCCGATGACCACCGACCTCACGCCCATGCCCGACGACTGGGAGCGCGCGCTCGCGGTCGTCGCCCATCCCGACGACATCGAGTTCGGCACTTCCAGCGCCGTCGCCGCCTGGACGGCGGCCGGGAAGACCGTCCGCTATCTGCTGCTGACCCGGGGCGAGGCGGGCATCGACGGGACGCCGCCGGAGCGCTGCGGCCCGCTCCGCGAGGCGGAGCAGCGGGAGAGCGCCCGGATCGTGGGGGTGCGGGACGTGGAGTTCCTCGACCACCGCGACGGGACGATCGAGTACGGCCTGCCGCTGCGCCGGGAGCTGGCCGGGGCGATCCGCCGGCACCGGCCCGAGGTGGTGCTGGGCTTCAACCACCGGGAGACCACGGCCACCGGGAAGTGGAACACGCCCGATCACCGGCACACCGGGCGGGCACTGCTGGACGCGCTCGGCGACGCGGGGAACCGCTGGATCTTCCCCGACCCGGACCTTGAGCCCTGGAACGGCGTGAAGTACGTGGTGATGGCCAACTCGCCCGAGCCGTCCCACGCGGTGGACGTCACGGACGGCCTGGAGGCCGGGATCGCGTCGCTGGAGGCGCACCGGTCGTATCTGCTGGGCCTGACACCGCCCGTGACGGACGTGCGGACCCCGATGACGGCCTACGCGAAGATGGTCGGGGAGCGGTTCGGCGGCCGGCCGGCGGTGGCGCTGGAGATGATCGCCCGCTGACCGGGCGGGCGCCGGGCACCTGGCCTGCCCGGCGCCCGGCACCGGTCACGGCAGCCGGTACTCCAGCACGAAACGCGGCTTGTTCTCCTCGTCGTGGTCGAACGCGACGGTGCCGCTGAGTCCTTCGAGTTCCCCGGTCGCGGAGCCTGGCACCACATAGCCGACGCTCTGCGGCTCGTCGGTGCCCATCGCGGCGGCGTGCTGGACGACGAACGTGCCGGAGCGGCCCTCGACGCGGGCCTCGATGTGCTCGGTCGCCACGTATCCCATCCGGGTCTCGCCGGGGCGGCAGCACAGCAGGACGGCCTCGCCGTGCCCCTCGACGTCCCCCTGGAAGGAGCGCCGCACATCGGCCCGGATCAGCGGGAATCCCTGCTCGGGCTCGTAGTAGTTCTTCTCCACCCAGGATTTCGTGTCCCATGAGGAAATCGCTCGCTTGGGCATGAGGAAATCTCCCTTCCCGAATCTCGGGGCACCCTTCCGCACCCCGCCGGACATTACTGTGCGACCCCGTCGTCCGGTCGCTCAATAATGAGCGGTTCCCCTCGCCCGGTCCTCCCTAATGTGCTGGTGATCCTCCTTTTCCCGCGCCCTCCACGCAGGAGCCGATATGAGCGTCGAAAAGAACGGAAAAAGCGGCCCCGGGGCCGTCGCCGGGCCGAGCTGGACGGGGGTGACGGATCTGCTGCGGCTGCGCGCGGAGCGGTTCCCCGACCGGGTGGCGCTGCGGGTGGTGAGCGGCGACGGGACGGAGAGCGGCATCACCTACGGCCGGTGGCGGCGCCGGGTGAACCGGGTGGCCCGGGGGCTGCTCGGGGCGGGCGTCCGGCGGGGCGACCGGATAGCCCTGCTGTTCGGCGGGATGGACTGGACCGACTACGCCGTCGCCTATCTGGCGGTGCGGTCGGCCGGGGCCTCCGGGGTGCACCTGCACGCCGGGGCGGCGCCGGCCGAGCAGCGGCGGCGGCTGCGCCAGTGCGACGTGCGGGGCGTGATCCACGGCGCCGGACTGGCGCCGCCCCCCGACTCCGGGGTGCGGTGGGCCGAGACGGTCACCGGTCTCGACAGCGGCGACGAGCGCCCGCCCGGGGTGGAGCTGCGGCCCGGCGATATCGCGGACGTGCTGTACACGTCGGGCACCACCGGCCCGGCGAAGGCGTTCACCAACCCGCACGGCAACCTGACCTTCGGCCGGGGACCGGAGGGGCTGCTCCAGTTCGGCACCCCGGCGCCGCTGCTGGCGCCCATGCCGCTGGGCACCACGTCCAGCGCCACCACCGTCGCGATCATCGCGCTGACCTCGCCCGCCGCCCTGGTGCTGAGCCCGGTCGACGACGTGGAACGGATGGGCACGCTGATCGAGGCCGACCGGATCGGTTCGGTCATGATCACGCCGTGGACGGCGCTGCGCATGATCGCGTCCGGTCTCGACACCCGGCACGCCCTGGACTCCGTGGAGCGGATCGCGATCGCCTCCGCGCCGCTGCCGCCCGCCGTGTCCCGGCGGCTGCTGCGGCTGTTCCCCAAGGCCACGCTCAGCACAGCGTACTCCCAGTCGGAGGCCGTCCCGGCCGTGGTGGTCAACACGTTCGACCCCGAGCGTCCCGCCTCCCTGGGCCGTCCCGCGCCGGGCACCGAGCTGAGCGTGGTGGACGAGCACGGCAGGCCCGTTCCGCCCGGGGCGGTGGGCGAGATCCGGCTGCGTTCGGCGGCGCCGCCGCGCCGCCATCTGGACCCGGAGCGGGAGGCGCGGGCGCGGGCGGGCGGCTGGCGCTGGACGGGGGATCTCGGCTGGCAGGACACCGACGGGCACCTGTACCTGTTCGACCGGCGCGAGGACGTGCTCGGCGAGGGACCGGACCGGGTCTCCTCGGTCGCCGTGGAGGCCGCGCTGTACGAGCACCCCGCCGTCCTGGAGGCGGCGGTGGTGGCGGTGACCGGGCCGGACGGCGGGCCGCCGGCCACGCACGCCGTGGTGGTGCTGCGCGAACCCGGCGCGCTGCCGGAGCTGCGCCCGTTCCTGACCGGGCGGCTGCGGCCGGGCGAGGTGCCGGCCCACGTCCACGCCTGGCCCGCGCTGCCGCGCGGCGTCACCGGCAAGGCCCTCAAGCCGCGGGTGCGGGAACGGCTGCGCGCCGCCGCGCCCTGCCGCGGGCCGCGTCCCGCGGGACCCGGCCGGTGGTCCCGCTCCCCCGCCGCCTCCACCGCCTCCACCGGCACGGCGGTCTTCGGCGCCTGCGGGGCCGGGGGCACGAGAACGGGGGCGTCCAGCGCCGACCGGTCCGGGCGGATCACCACCAGGCAGACCAGCAGGGCCACGACCGCGAAGACGGCGGCGGCCAGGAACCCCGAGGCGGCGCCCTCGGCCAGCACGTCGCGCGGGTCGCCGGTCTCGTTCCGCGTCACCGTGCCGTAGACGGTGACCAGGATGGCCAGGCCCAGCGCGCCGCCCACCTGCTGGGTGGTGTTCAGCAGCCCGGAGGCGGCGCCGGTGTCGCGTTCCTCCACGCCCGAGACACCGATCATGGTCAGCGGCATGAAGATCAGACCGGTGCCCACGCCGTACAGCAGCATCGGCCCCAGCAGCCCGTCGAGGTAGCCGGTACCGGCGTCGATCCGGGAGAACCACAGCAGCGCGCCGGTCAGCAGCGCCGCGCCGGCGACCAGGGGCGGTTTGAGGCCGATCCGGGGCAGCAGGCCGGTGACCAGGCCCGCGACCATCAGGATGGACAGGCTGACCGGCAGGAAGGCCAGGCCCGTTTCGAGCGGACTGTACGCCAGTGTGTTCTGGAGGAAGAGGGTGAGGAAGAAGAACAGGCCCATCAGCGAGCCGGTCAGGGCGAGCGCCACCACGTAGATGCCGCCGCGGTCGCGGTCGGCGAAGAGCCGCAGCGGGGTGATGGGCTGCGCGGTGCGGCGCTCGACGGCGACGAAGGCCAGCAGCAACAGCACGGCGGCGGCGAAGGCGCCGAGGGTGCCGGGGCGGCGCCAGCCGTCCTGCGAGGCGGTGATGAAGCCGAGGACGAGCGCGCCGATGCCCAGCGTGGACGTGGACGCCCCGGCCAGGTCGAAGCGGCCGGTGCCGCGCGGCGACTCCGCGACGCTGCGGGGGGCGGCCAGCGCCAGCAGCGCCGCCACCGGCACGTTGACGAAGAGGACCCAGCGCCAGGAGAGCCATTCGGTCAGCAGCCCGCCGGCCAGCAGCCCGATCGCGGCCCCCGCCCCGGAGACGCCGGCGAAGACGCCGAACGCGCGGGTCCTGGCCTCCTCGGTGGCGAAGGTGGTGGCGATCAGCGCCAGCACGGCGGGGGCGATGACGGCCGCCCCGGCGCCCTGCGCCACCCGCGCCGCCAGCAGCCAGCCGCCCGACGGGGCGAGGCCGCCGAACAGGGAGGCGGCGCCGAACAGCGCCAGCCCGCCGATCAGGGCGCGGCGGCGGCCGACCAGATCGCCGATCCGTCCGCCGAGCAGCAGCAGGCCGCCGAAGGCCAGGGTGTACGCGTTCACCACCCAGGACAGGTCCTCGGTGGTGAACCCGAGGGAGTCCTGCATGCGGGGCAGCGCGACGTTCACGATCGTCGCGTCGAGCACCACCATGAGCTGGGCCAGGGCGATGACGGCCAGGGCCGCCCCCTCGCGGTTCCCCGGCCGGGGGGCCGCGGCCCCGCGTCCTGACGTCGTCGGGCTGACGGACATCGGCTACCCTCGTCTCCGCTGAGCGGGCAAATAGAGTACGTTGCCGTTCACTGAGAACCGACCCTAGCGAAGCGCGATTAGGAACGCAACCGTTCACTGTCGTTCCGCGCGGGAGGTGGGAGATGTCCCCCGAACAGGACGGCAGAGCCGGCCGGCGGCGCGGCGCGGCCCTGGAGCACGCCATCTTCGCCGCGGTCGTGGACCAGCTGGAGACCGTCGGCTACGCCGGGCTGACCATGGAGGGGGTCGCGGTCGCCGCCCGCACCGGCAAGGCCGCGCTCTACCGCCGCTGGCCCAGCAAGGCCGATCTGGTGGTCGACGCCCTCGACCACGCCCTGCCCGCGCCCGAGGAGACACCCGACCTCGGCAACGTCCGGGACGACCTGCTGGAGCACCTGCGGCAGAAGACCGCCGTGCTGAACTCCTCGGTGGGCCGCGCCGTGCAGAGCCTGCTCGCCGAGATCCACCGGGACCGGCCGCTGGTGCGGCTGGTGCAGGAACGGGTCTTCGCCGCCCGGGAGAACATCTTCCGCGAGATCCTGGACCGCGGCACGGCGCGCGGCGAGATCCGGCCCGGGGCGATCAGCCCGCTCGTCGCCGAGATCGGCCCCGCCATGCTGGTCCGCCGCTTCCTCGGCGGCCCGGGACCGGTCGAGGACGCGTATCTGGTCGAGGTCGTGGACGCGCTGATCATGCCCCTGGTCCGCCGCCCCTGACCCGCGCGTGCCCCGGCGGTCGCACCGGCGGGCACGCTCAAAACTGTGCGGCCGGCCACCGCGCCCCGACCGTAGCCTCGGCACCTCCCGACACTGGCGACCGGTGCGCCGGAGAGGTGACCTCCATGGAGTACGACGTCATCGTGGTCGGCGCGCGCTGCGCGGGCGCCCCCACCGCCATGCTCTTCGCCCGCGCGGGCCACCGGGTGCTGCTGCTGGAACGCGCCGCGTTCCCCGCCGACACCCTGTCCACGCTCTACATCCAGCAGCCCGGCGTCGCCCGGCTGCGCCGCTGGGGACTGCTCGACGCCGTACGGGCCACCGGCTGCCCCCCGCTGGACCACGTCGTCTACGCGCTCGGCGACGTCCGGGTGGAGGGCTGCGCCGGTGCCGTGGACGGCGTCTCCACCGCCTACGCCCCACGCCGCCGGGAGCTGGACCGCATCCTGGTGGACGGCGCGGTCGCGGCGGGCGCCGAGTTCCGCGACCGCTGCCCGGTCGGCGAACTGCTCGTCGAGGACGGCCGGGTGACCGGCGTCGTCGCGACCTCCCCCGGCACCGGCCCGTTCACCGCGCGCGCCCCCCTGGTGGTCGGCGCCGACGGGATGCGGTCCACCGTCGCGCGCCTCGCCGGGGCCGGCAAGACGACCGAACACCCCCGGCTGACCTGCGCTTACTACACCTTCTGGGCGGGCGTCGAGGCCGACTTCGAGCTGTACGAGGGCCCCACCGGCTGGGTCTCGGCCGTCCCCACCGCCGGGGCGGTGCTCGTCTCCGCCTACTTCCCCCAGGACCGCTTCGACGAGGTCCGGTCCGCCGCCGCCACGCACTACGAGGCGTGCGTGCGGGACAACGCGCCCGCGCTGTGGGCGAGGCTGGAGGGCGCCGCGACCACCGAACGGCTGCGCGGCACCGGCGACCAGCAGAACTTCTTCCGCACCGCCGCGGGCCCCGGCTGGGCCCTGGTCGGCGACGCGGGCCACCACAAGGACTCGATCACGGCCCGCGGCATCGGCGACGCCTTCCTCCAGGCGGAGCTGCTCACCGGCCACGTCGGGACCGGGCTCCACGACCCCCGGCACCTGGACAAGGCCCTCGCGGCCTACGGCGCCGACCGCGACGCGCAGCTCGCCGACGCCTACCGGGGGACGCTGCTGGTGGCCGGCACCGACGCCCGCGAGCAGCGGCGCGCGCTGCTGCGGGCCGTCAGCACCAGCGCCGACCTGACGCAGCGGTACTTCGACACGGTGGCCGGCGTCCGGCCCGTCTCCGAGCTGTACACCCCCGAACTGCAGGCGCTGCTCGCCACCGGCGCCTGACGGCGCGGGCCGCGGCGGCCGGGCTCAGGGATGGATCTTCTCCCCGTTGGCCAGCATCCCGACGAACTTCTCGATCCGCCGCGCCCGGGTCTCCGGCTTCTTGGCGTCCTGAACCCGGTACAGGATCGCGTACCGGTTCCGGCTGTCCAGGGTGGCGAAGAACTCGGCCGCCGCCGGGGACGCCGCCAGGGCGGCGGCCAGGTCGTCCGGGACCGAGGCGCTGCGGGAGCCCGCGTAGGCCGCGTCCCAGCGGCCGTCGGCCTTCGCCCGCTCGATCTCGGCCAGCCCCGGCGGCCTCATCCGCCCCTGCTCGATCAGGGCGGCGACCTTCTCCCGGTTCACCTGGGACCACCGGCTGCGCGGGCGGCGGGGCGTGAACCGCTGGAGCCAGTGGACGTCGTCCAGCTTGTCCTTCTGCCCGTCGATCCAGCCGAAGCACAGCGCCGCGTCCAGCGCCTGCGCGTAGTCCAGGGAGGCGACCCCGGGGACCTTCTTCCTGATCTTCAGCCAGATGCCGTCCGAGGTCGCGTGATGCTCCGCGAGCCATTCCTCCAGCGCCTCGACCGTGGGGAATTCCAGAATCTCTTCGTCACGAGCCACGGGGTCAGTGAATCACATGCCGAATGCCCGCGGCCACGCTCGCGGGCCGGGGCACTTTCCTGTTCGTCTTCTGTTCGCGATGAATCCGGCAGGCATGTTCCGCGTTCTGGATGCCCGCCGATCGCGCGCCCACTAGGGTGGCCTTCGCGCCCGGTCGCCATGCCGTGGCACTTCCGGAGGATTCCCTCTTCCGGGACGGATCAGATCCGGCCGGTAATACCCGGCCGCCTCACGAGCGGAGCCGTTTCCATGACCGCACCGACCTCCTTGTACGGCGTCACTCTCGACTGCGCCGATCCGGTCGCGATGGCCGATTTCTATCACCGGCTGACCGGCATGAAGATCACGTACAGCACCGAGGAGTTCGCCGGCCTGAGCCACGAGGGGGGCCTCGCCGTCAACTTCCAGCGCGTGGCGGACTACCGGCCGCCGGTGTGGCCGGGCCAGGACGTGCCCCAGCAGTTCCACCTGGACTTCCAGGCCGGGGACCTCGCCGAGGCCGAGGCGCTGGTGCTCGAACTGGGCGGCAGCAAAGCCGAGCACCAGCCCGGCGACCGGTGGCGGGTCTACCTCGACCCGGCGGGCCACCCGTTCTGTCTGGTCGGCGGCGGGAGCTGACCGGCGCGTCCCGGCGCCCCGTGGCGGGCCGTCCCCACCGTGCCGTCGGCGCGGCCGGGGGCGGCCCGTCGGCGTGCTCAATCGTGAACAGCCGGGCCGCCGGGGCGGCGGCTAGGTTCGGCTGGTCCCGGGGCCGCCCCGTCCGACTCAGCCGAGGAGTGCCGCCATGAGCGATTCCCCGTCCGCACTGGTCGTTCCCGATCTGCTGCGGCTGCGGCAGGAGCACCACCCGGACCAGATCGCGATCAACGTCGACGGCCGCGCCACCCTCTCCTACGGAGCCTGGTACCGCCGCGCCAACCAGGTCGCCCGCGGCCTGCTGGACCGGGAGACCCCCAAGGGCACCCGGATCGCGCTGCTGTTCGGGGGCCTGGACTGGATCGACTACGCCGTCGCCTACCTCGGCGTCATGACGGCCGGCGCCACCGCCGTCCACCTGCACAGCGGCACCGACCCGGAGGAACTGACCCGCAGGATGGCGCAGTGCGAGGTGACCGGCGTGGTGCACGGCGCGGGGCTGGCACCGCCCGCCGGGTTCACCGGCTGGACCGCCACCGTGGCGGACCTCGCCACCGGGGACGGCGGCGAGGTCAAGACCGAGATCCGGCCGGACGACCTGGCCGACATCCTCTACACCTCCGGCACCACCGGCCGCGCCAAGGCGATCAGCACCCCGCACGGCAACCTCACCTTCGGCCGCGGACCCGAGGGTTTCCGCCAGCTCGGCGACCCGAAACCGCTGCTGGCGCCGATCCCGCTGGGCACCACGTCCAGCGCCACCACCCTCTCCATCGCGCTGAGCACCCCCGCGACCCTGGTGCTGTGCGCCGTGGACGACGTGGAGCGCATGGCCGAGCTGGTCACCGAACTGGGCATCAAATCCGTGATGTTCACCCCGTGGATCGGGATCAGGATGGCCGCCGCCGCGCTGCACGAGCGCCACGACCTGTCCTGCGTGGACACCCTGGCCACCGCCTCGGCGCCGCTGCCGCCCTCCATAGCCGAGGAGTTGACGCGGATGATGCCCAACGCCAAGGTCACCAGCGTCTACGCGGCCCGCGAGGCCGTTCCCGCCGTCATCACCACCACCTTCGACCCGGCCCGCCCGCTGCTGGTCGGCCGCCCCGCCAAGGGCACCGAGCTGCGGGTCGCGGGACCGGACGGCGAGCCCGTCGCCCAGGGCGAGATCGGCGAGATCTGGCTGCGCTGCGCCGCGCCCAAGCGGCTGTTCCTGGAGGGCGCGGAGCGCGACGAGCAGTTGGAGGACGAGTGGACCCGCACCCGCGACCTGGGGTTCGTGGACGAGGGGGGCGAACTCCACCTGTTCGACCGGGAGTCGGACGCGATCCGCACCGCCGGCGGGCTGTTCTCGACCATCGAGGTCGAGGGCGTGCTCTACCGCCACCCCGCCGGCTGCCCCGTAGTCTTCCCTGTTGCCGTCCACGTACCGGCTACACGCGTCCGGGGCGCGAAAGCGCCGTCCCCGGGCCCCGGCGCCCGGGGTGGTCCTCACCGACCCGGACGACGCCGGGGCCCTGGAGTCCGTACGGCGGTTCGCCGAGGAACGGCTCGCCCCCCACCAGCGGCCCGCCCGTTACCTCGTGACGGACGACCTCCCGCGCGGCGTCATGGGCAAGGTGCTCAAGCACCGCCTCGCCGCCCGGCTGTCCGCGGGGCCCGCCGCCACCACGACCACCACAACCACCACCACCGCCGCGACCGACCCGGAGTCGAGGGCCCTGTTCCTGCGGCTCATGACCGAACCGCTGGACGACCCCTCCCCCGTGTACCGGGAGCTGCGCGAGCGGGCCGGGGCGCTGCTCACCGAGGACGGCACCCTCGTCCTCAGCCGCTACCGCGACGTGGACGCCGCGCTGCGCCACCGGGCGCTGGGCAAGAGCGACGAGTGGCTGCGCCTCCAGTTGGGCGTGGTCTCCGAGGACGTGCTGCGCCCGGTGATGGAGCTGATGCAGCGCAGCATGATCCTGTCGAACCCGCCGGACCACACCCGGCTGCGCCGCCTGGTCAGCTCCGCGTTCACCGGGCGGCACGTGGAGGGCCTGCGGGCGGTCGTCACCCGCCGGACCGACGAACTGCTCGCCGCGCTGGCGGCCGAGCCGGGCGCCGACTTCAAGGAGCGGGTCGCCGTCCCGTTGCCCATCGACACCATCGCCGAACTGCTGGGTATCCCGGCCGGGGACCGTGCCGGGCTGATCCCCGTCATCCACGACCTCGGGCTGCTGATGGAACCGGCCGCCGACGCCGCCGCCCTCACCCGGGGAGCCCAGGCGCAGGTGGACCTCGCCGCGTACTTCACCGGGCTCCTCGCCCGCAAGCGCGCCGAGCCCGCCGACGACCTGCTGAGCCGGATGGCCGGGTCGCACGAGGAAGGCGCCCTGGACGAGACGGAGATGATCGCCACCGCCCTGCTGCTCTTCGGCGCCGGCAACACACCGACCGCGAACCTCCTGGGCAACGGGCTGTGCGCGCTGCTGGACCACCCCGAGCAGCTCGACCGGCTGCGCGCCCGTCCCGAACTCATCCCCGACGCGGTGGAGGAGATGCTGCGCTTCGACTCCCCGGCCCAGTTCGACGCGCACTCGGTGCTGGAGCCGGTGACCCTCGCCGGGGTCGAACTGGCCCCCGGAGACCGGGTGATGACGCTGCTGGGCGCCGCCAACCACGACCCGGAACGGTTCGCCGACCCCGACACGTTCGACATCGAACGCGGCGGCGCCGGGCACCTGTCCTTCGCCGCCGGCATCCACTTCTGCCTCGGGGCCCATCTCAGCCGCCTCCAGACGGAGGTGTTCTTCGGCCGACTGCTGTCCGGCTACCGGGAGATCACCCTCACCGAGCCGCCGGAGCGCCACCCCGGTCTGGGCAACCGGGGCTACCGCCGCATCCCCCTCGCGCTCGCCCCCTGACACCCCGCCGGGCGGCGCCGGGCCACGCCGGGGCCGCCCGGCTACAGCGAGCGGATCACCCGGGCCGGGTTGCCCACGGCCACGACGCCCGGCGGGATGTCGCGGGTGACGACGGAGCCGGCGCCGACGACGCTGTTCTCACCGACGGTCACGCCGGGCAGCACGATCGCCCCGCCGCCGAGCCAGACGTTGTCGCCGATGGTGACCGGCCGGGCGGACTCCAGCCCGTCGCGGCGCGGCCCCGGCTCCAAGGGGTGGGTCGGGGTCAGCAACTGCACGCCCGGGCCGATCTGGCAGTGCGCGCCGATCGTGATCGGGGCGACGTCCAGGGCGGTGAGGTTGTAGTTGACGAACGTCCCCGCGCCGATCGTGATGTGCGTGCCGTAGTCCACGAAGAGCGGCGGCTTGACATGCACGCCGGGGCCGAGGTCGCCGATCAGCTCGGCGAGGATCGGCCGGGCCGCCTCCGCGTCCATCGCGTAGGCGGACAGGTAGGCGGCGGCGAGACGCACCGCGCGCCGCGCCTGGCGGCTGATCTGGGGGTCGTCGGCAACATAGAGGTCCCCCGCGAGCATCCGCTCCCAGTTGCCGCGGGGATCCCCGGCGAAGTAGTCGGGCATGCCCGCGACCGTACTCCTACGCGTCCGCCCGGCGGCGGGCCCGCCACACGTTCCAGGCCACCACGCCGTACAGGACGACGGCGGCGGTCAGCAGGGCGAGCGGTCCGGCGGTGCGCAGCAGCCACAGGGCGCGGGCCGCCGACGCGGCGTCGTCGGCCTGGCTCCGCACGCTCTCCGGGGTGAGCCGCACGTCCAGGTCGCTGACCGGCGCCAGCGCGACCGGTTCCGGCCCCGCCGCGACCTGGGCGACGTACGTCTGGTGCTGGGTGGTGTCCAGCACGGTGCCCGTCGTGGAGTCGACCCAGACCTGGAGGTCGGTCGTCGCCGCGTAGGTCAGCGGAACCGTGTCGGGCAGCGCGTCCAGCGCGGCGGGGTCGGGGCGCCGGTCCTCGGGCAGGGCGGCGGCGATGCCGCTCACGGCCTCCTTCGGCAGGGCCTCGGGGAACGCGGCGGCGGCCGTCTCGTTCAGCGGCCCTTCGGCGTGGACGGTGTAGAGGTGGGCGGTGCGGCCCTCGACCGTCTCGGTCCCGGCGTAGACGGCGGTGACCCGGGTGCCGGTCGCGGCGTCCCAGAACGGGTAGTCCTCCTGGTCCGGCGAGAGCGGCCAGCCGATCACCAGGCCCTCGTGCGGCGCGACCCCCGAGCCGTCCGGGGCCGGGCGTTCCTCGAAGGTGCGGCGGTCCACGGCCCAGCGTTCCTCCACGTCGAGCAGCACCACGCCGTCCGCGTCGCTCAGCTCTCTGAGGTCGGAGAAGACGGCGGTGCGTCCGCTGGTGTCCACGACCCGCACCCGCCGGTCGACGGTCACGGGCACGTCGGTGAGGAGCGCGTGGGCGAGATCGCCCGACTCGACGGCGGCGGCGTCCAGCATGTCGGCGGTGCCGGCGTACTGGAGGGTGACGTCCACGTCGGACGGGATCTGCGCGAGATGGGGGTAGACCGCCAGGCGCAGGACGCCCGAGGCGGCCAGCAGCAGGGTGGCGATTCCGGTGAGTATCCAGGCTGACTTGCGCATGACGCCTCCTGTGTGCGAACGCACAGCCGTGTGCGGGACGCCCGGGGGACGGGCGGGCCGGCCTTGCCCTGACGCCCGCCAGGTAACGTAGAGTCAGTGGGCAGACACGTCAATAAGACGACGTGACCTTCCCCGGGATCTCCCCCGCGCCGTTCACCCACAGGAGTTCGGCTGGTTCCGTGGGGTGGAGCACCTGTACGGGCCTCGAATGGGAACCGGGCGCGCACCCGCCGTCGCGGGCCGCGCGAGGGGGCGCGCGCCGGGATCTGCCGCTCGACCGTTATTCGCTGAAGCGAACAGTTGTCGGCTCAGCCGAGGCGGACCAGCGGGGCGAGGTAGCCGTGGGTGACGAAGGAGGGGTACGGCTCCAGGCTCGCCGCGGGCTGACCCAGGGCCAGGCCGGGGAAGCGCTCGAACAGCGCGGGGAGCGCGACGAGGGCTTCGAGCCGGGCCAGCGGCGCGCCCAGGCAGTGGTGGGCGCCGTGCCCGAAGGCGAGATGCTTGCTCGGCTCGCGCGTGACGTCGAACAGGTGCGCCTCGGGGCCGTGGAAGTCGGGGTCCCAGCCGACCGCGCCGAAGGTGCCCAGGATGGCCTCGCCCGCGCCGATGGTCACCCCGGCGATGTCGATGTCGGTGACGGCGAAGCGCAGCGGGAGGTGGGCCACGGACGGGGCCCAGCGCAGCGTCTCCTCGATGACGTGGGTCCACGGGACGCGGCCCGCCCGGACCAGGGCGAGCTGTTCGGGGTGGGAGAGAAGGGCGACGGTGGCGTTGCCGAGGAGGTTGACGGTCGTCTCGTGACCGGCGCCGACGATCAGCAGCAGCGTGTCGACCAGTTCGTTCTCGGTGAGACCGTCGCCGTCGTCGCGGGCGGCGATCAGGGCGCTGGTCAGGTCGTCGCCGGGTTCGCGGCGCCTGCGGGCGACCAGATCGGCCAGGGCGGCTCTGAGACCGCCCAGGACACGGGCCGCCTCCTCGCCCGGCAGCGTGGTGTCGATGATCGCGTCGAAGAAGTGGCGCAGCGCGGGCCGCATCTCCCCGGGCACGCCGAGCAGGTCGCAGATGACGCCCATCGGCAGCGGATGCGCGAAGCGCTTGCGCAGATCGACCGGCCCGCCCGGCGGCAGCGCGTCGGGGCCGTCGAGGAGACCGGCGGGCAGCCGCCCGACGGCGGGCCGCAGCCCGGCCGTCCGGCGGGCGGTGAACGCCGGGGCGACGAGCCCGCGCAGCCGCCGGTGGTCGGGGCCGTAGGCGGTGATCATGCTGCGCAGACCGACCCAGGTGTGGATCCAGTGGGTCTCGGGGTGGGCGTCTATCCAGCCGTCGCGCCACGGCGTCCAGTGCCGCCAGGGGTCCCGGCTGACCCGGTCGTCGGTGAGCAGCGCCTTCAGCAGCGCGTGGCGGGTGGGGGCCCAGGCGGTGATGCCGCCGGGCAGTTCCACCGGGACCACGTCCCCGATCCGCCGGAGGCGCGCGGCCTCGGCGGCCACGTCGCGAGCTGTCGGGTCCATGACATACGCGGTCCGCGTGTCCATGGTGCCTTCCTTCCTGGGGTGCTTCCTGGGGTGGGGCGCGAACGGAACGGGCAGAAGAGCCTTCGTCTCGCGGGGTACGCGGCGGCACCGCCGCCGGAATCAAACGTATGAACGGCACCTCGCCGTGGATACCCCGCCGGAACCGGTTGCGCGCGGACACGTGACTCCGTCATGTGACGTGGGGCGCACACCGAGTACAGGGGGCGCCCACCCCGGCGCACCCGAGCCGCCCCCGGCGGACCCGCCGTGACCGCCACCAGGATCCTGGTCACCGGCGGCGCCGGGTTCGTCGGCTCGCCCTGCGTCCGCACGCTGCTCGGCCCGGACCGTCCGGGCGATGTCGCCCCGTCACCTGCCCGGGGAGCCCGCCGCCCTCGACCCGGTACGCGGCCGTCCCGGATTCCGCTCCGTGCGCGGCGTCATCGGCGACGCCGACCTTGTCGCCTCCGCGGTCGCCGGACGCACCGGATCGTGCGCTGCGCCGCCGCGTCACACGCGGACCGTTGCGGCGCGCGGGAGTTCGTCACCCCCAACGCGCTGGGCACCCACCACCCGCTCGCCGTCCGCGGCCCGGCTCCCCCGGCGCCGCGTCCCAGGCGTCCGCCCATCGGCCGACCCGTCGTACCGCCGCGCCCACGGCCCGGACGTACGGGTCACCCGGGCGCTCCGATGCCCTCGGCCCCCGCCGGTTCCCCGAACGGCTCGTGCCGCTGCGCGGCGGCGGGCCCGACGTGCGGGACCGGCCGCACCCCGACGACCACGCGCGCCGCGTGGAGCTGGTCCGCGCGGGCGGCCGGCCCGGCGGCGGGACCGAGCCGACCGACGAGGATGCGGCCGCGTGCGGGGTGGGCCGGACCGCGATCCGCGACGCGCTGGGCCACCGGCCGCGCGTCGGACGTTCGGGACCGCGCGCGCCGGGACCGTGGCGGGGCGCCGCCGCCGGGGGCCGGGCTCACCCGGTGGTCAGCGAGGCGCGTTCGCGGGCCGCGCGGACCGCGGCGGACAGGCTCTCGCTGTCGCAGGCGCCGTGGTGCCGCCGCCCGTTGACGAAGAACGTCGGCGTACCCGACACGCCGCTCAGGTCCGCCGACTCCACGTGCTCGGCGACCCGCCCGGCGACCGCGCGCTCCCGCAGCGTCCGGTGGAAGCGTTCGGTGTCCAGGCCGATCTCCGTGGCGTAGCGCAGCAGGTCGGCGGGGCGCAGATCGCCCTGGTGGTCGAGGAGCAGGTCGTGCATCCGCCAGAAACCGTCCTGGTCGGCCGCCGCCTCGGCCGCCTCGGCGGCGAGCTGGGCGTTCGGGTGCACGTCGCCCAGGGGCAGGTGCCGCCACACGTAGCGCACGTCCCCGGCACCGGCGAGCAGTTCCCTGACGACGGGCTCGGCCTGCCCGCAGTACGGGCACTCGAAGTCGCCGTACTCCACCACCGTGACCGGCGCGTCCAGCGGGCCGCGCACGTGGTCACGGTCGGGATCGACGGGGACGGCGAGGTCCACGAGGCTCTCGGCCGTGCCCAGCAGGGCCCGCGCCCGCGCCTGCCGGGGCAGCAGCCCGATCACCGCCGTGACGGCCCAGGTGGCGGCGAACGCGCAGACCATGGCGGTGAGGATGCCGATCTTCGCCTCGTTGAGCCGGTCGCCGTCGAACGCCAGGGTCGCGATCAGCAGTGACACCGTGAAGCCGACACCCGCGATGGTGCCCCCGGCGACGGTCGCGCCCCAGCCGACGGGTGGCCGCAGCCGGCCGCCGCTGAGCCGGGTCGTCAGCCACGCGGCGCCGACGATGCCGAGCGGCTTCCCGACCAGGAAACCGAAGAGGATGCCCAGGGTCACCGGCGAGCCGAACGCGCGGGACAGCTCCTCGCCGTTGACCGTGATGCCCGCGTTGGCGAGGGCGAACAGCGGGACGATCACATAGCTGGCCCAGGGGTGGTACAGCCTCTGGAGGCGCGCGTTCGGGGAGATCGCGGTGGCCAGGCCCAGCCGCAGGGACCGTTCCAGCTCGGGCGTCGGCTGCTCCCGGAACAGCCGGAACAGGCCGCTGGCCCGCTCCAGGTCACCGCGCGCCGCCGGATAGGCGTACGTCAGCAGGCCCATCGCCAGGCCGACGACGACCGGGTCGACCCCCGACTCCAGCAGCGCCACCCAGGCCACCACCGCGAGCACCGCGTACACCGCGCCCCGCCGCACGCGCAGGGCCCGCACGAGGAGGATCGCGCCGAAGACACCCGCGGCGGCCAGCAGCGCCGGCAGCTCGATCCGTCCGCTGTAGGCGACGGCGATCACGCCGAGCGCCACGAAGTCGTCGACGACGGCGACGGTGACGATGAAGACGCGCAGCCCGCCGGGAAGACGGGACCCGAAGACGGCCAGCATGCCCAGCGCGAACGCGGTGTCGGTGGACATGGCGGCGCCCCAGCCGGCCGCGGCGCCGTCCTCCGCGTTGAACGCGAGGTAGATCGCGACGGGCACGAGCATGCCGAAGACGCCGGCGAGCATCGGCAGCGCGACCCGGCGGCGTTCGCGCAGGTCGCCCGTGTCGAACTCGCGGCGCGCCTCCAGGCCGACGACGAAGAAGAACAGCGTCATCAGGCCGCTGTTCACCCAGGCGCGCAGCTCCAGCGACACCCCCTCGGAGCCGAGGCGGACCGACAGATGGGTCCGCCAGAACGACTCGTAGCCGCCGGGCGCGGCGTTGGCCCAGACGAGGGCGGCGAGCGCGGCGGCCAGCAGGACGGCGGCGCTGCCCGTCTCGGTGCGCAGGAAGTCGCGCAGCGGGGTGCGGATCTCACCGCCGCACGAGGTCTGCCCGGCTGTCCTGGGCCTGGTGGGAGGCTTGGTCACCCGGCCATTCTCACGCCGGGGCGGGCGGCTCGCCGCCGCTGTCACGTCCCGTGCCGCAGACCGGCCAGGATGTCGTCGTGGCCGATGGCGAGGTGCGGCGGGCAGGCCAGCCCGAGGCGGGCCAGGCCGGTGTCGTCGTAGCGGCGGTCGACGCCGAGCCAGCACAGGTACATGCCGAGCGCCCGGTGCAGGGCCTCCTCGGCGGCGGTGGCGGGGCGGCCGGGCGCGAGCCGGACGGGGACGCCGTTGTGCTCGCCCAGCGCCTCCAGCACCGTGCGGATCGGCGTGTTGCGGGCGTTGACGACGTGGTAGGTGCGCAGGCCGTCGGGGCGTCCGGCACGCCGGACGGCCTCCACCATCGCGTAGGCGGCGTGCTCGACCGGCAGCAGGTTGGTGGAGCCGGGCCGGCCGCCGAAGCGGAGCGTGAGCGGCTGCCCGGGGCGCAGCGCGCCGGGGAACATCCGCGCGCACGCCCGGCCGGCCTCGGCGACCATCTGGAGCGGGTGGGCGGGGGCGCCCGGGTAGGGGGCGAGCCGGGTCAGCAGCCCGCTGGGCCGGAAGACGACGGCGGGACGGCGGTGGGTGCGGACCCAGGCCCGCACGAGCCGTTCCGCCTCGAACTTGGACCGCTCGTACGCGGTCTGGA
>NZ_LN929761.1:0-17722 GCF_001493375.1 Streptomyces specialis | reverse complement strand
CCTCTCAGCGCGCGCTACGAGAGCTCCATGATCCCCTTCGCGGGAAGCGCCAGAGGTGTAAAAGAGACGGCCATCAGGGGGATGTCGCAGCCGAACCGCCGGCTCAGGTGGGCGGCGAACTCCGCCGCCATCAGGGAGTCCAGGCCCATCGCGTCGAGGCGGCGGCGCGGATCGACACGGTCCGGGGTGGTCTGGAGGACCTGGGCGAGCACATCGGTCAGCGCGTCCGTCACCAGCCGCAGCGCCTCTTCCGCGGTCGCGCCGGCCAGGGCCTCGCGGAGCCGGGCGGCGGCCTCGGTGTCCTCCCGCTCGGGGACGAGACCGGCGGTGCGGGGGGCCAGCAGCCGGGGCAGCAGCCGCTGGGCCCGTTCCCAGTCGAAGTGGCCGACCGCGGCGACGACGGCGCCGGGATGCCCGAGCAGGCGGTCGAGTTCGGCCAGGGCGTCCCGCACGGCCAGCCCGCCGAGCCCGTGGCCGACCAGCTCCTCGCCCCGGCCGGAGCGGTGCACGTACCCGGCGTCGGCGAGGGCGCCCCACTGCACGGCCAGCGCGGGCAGCCCGTGCGCGCGGCGGTCGCGGACCAGGGCCTCCAGGGCGACGTTCGCCGCGCTGTACGACGCCTGGTGAAGGTTGCCGACGAGGGCGGCGCTGGAGCTGTGGACGACGAAGAAGTCGAGGTCCCGGCCGCGCGTCAGCTCGTCGAGGAGCCGGCCCGCCGTCAGCTTCGGTTCCATGACGGCGCGGACGCGCGCCGGGGTCAGCTCGGCCAGCGGCGCGTCGTCGAGGACCATCGCGCCGTGCACCACCCCGGCCAGGCGCCGGCCCGTGGCGTCGAGGTCGGCCAGGATCGTCTCCAGGGCCGCGCGGTCGGCGGCGTCCGCCGCGTAGGCGCTGACGTGGACACCGAGGGCCCGCAGGTCGGCGAGGAGGGCGGGGGCCTCGGGTGCCGCCGGGCCCCGGCGGCCGACGAGGACGAGATGGCGGGCGCCGAGGTCCGCCAGGTGGCGGGCGGTGGCGGCGCCGAATCCGCCGAGGCCGCCGGTGATCAGATAGGCGGCGCCGGGATCGGGACGCGCCGGCACCGGGTCCCGCCGCACCGTCACCTCCTCGGCGGGGCCGAAGGTGACGACGACCTTGCCGACGTGGCGGGAGTGCTGGAGACAGGCGAACGCCTCCTCGACGCGGTGGGCGGGGTAGGCCCGGTGGGGAAGCGGACGGTACGTGCCGTGGCGGATGGCTTCGGCGATGGACTTCAGGTGGGCGTCGGCGAGGTCGGGGGTGTGGTCGAGGAGCGCGGAGACGTCCACGCCGAAGAAGGCGAGGTTCCGGTCGAAGGGGGCCGAGGGCAGCGGGGCGTCGCCCAGGAAGTCGCGCTTTCCCAGCTCCACGAACCGGCCGTGCGGCGCGACCAGCCCCAGGCTCCGCCGCAGCGCCTCGCCCGCCAGGGAGTTGAGGACCACGTCCACGCCCCGGCCGCCGGTCAGGTCGGCGACCGGCTCGGCGAAACGCAGGCCGCGCGAGCCCAGCACGTGATCGACGCCCAGCAGGTGGAGCAGGTCCCGCTTGGCGGGGCTGCCCGCCGTGGCGATGACCCGGGCGCCGACGTGCCGCGCGTACTGCACGGCGGCCAGGCCCACCCCGCCGGCCGCGCCGTGCACGAGGAGGGTCTCCCCGGCGGCCAGCCGCGCCAGGTGCCGCAGGCTGTGGTGGACGGTGAGGAACGCGACGGGCAGCGTGGCGGCCTCGGCGAACGTCATGGCCGGCGGCAGCGGCAGCGCCTGGTCGGCGCGGACCAGGGTGTGGGTGCCGAGGCAGCCGATCGTCAGGCAGGCCACCCGGTCGCCGGGCGCCAGGTCGCGGACGCCGGGGCCGACGGCGGTGACCGTTCCGGCGCACTCCAGGCCGACGACCGCCGTGCCGGGGCGGCGGTCGAGCGCGGGCGGCGGGACCAGGCCGGTGGCGGTGGGGATGTCGCGGGAGTTCAGCGCGGGCGCCGCGACCCGGACGACGATCTCGCCGGGGCCTGGGTCGGGCACGGTGGCGGGGCGCCAGTCCAGGCGGTGGCGCAGCCCGGGGTCGGACAGCCGCAGCGTCCAGGGTGCGCGGGCGGCGTCGCCGGGCGCGGCAGGGGGCGGCAGGAGGCGCAGGCGGGTCTAGTACCGGCCCGCCGGGGTGAGGGGGACCCCCGAGTTGTCGGGCCGGGGCCCCCGCTCGGGGGGGCGACCGGCTTTTTTTACCATACCCCAGACCACGAGAGCCCTCGGCGGGCGGCGGCAGCGGGGAGCGGTCGTCGCGGGGGCCGGGCAGGGGCACGGCGCGCAGCACCTCGGCGTACACACCGGGCTCCGGCGGGCGCCCGGCGTCGAAGCGGCGCACCCGGCAGCCGAGCAGCTCCAGCGCGACCGTGCCGTCCACGCCGAGGATCCGCACGTCCCAGCACGCCTCGTGCCCGGTGAACGCGTGCGCGCGCAGGTGCGCCAGGCCCGTCGCCGGCACCGGGCCCCACCACCGGACGGTCTCGATCCGGGCGGGCAGGAACGGCACCGGCTCGTCCCCGACGGTCGCCAGCAGCGGCAGCCCCGCCTGGAGCGCGCCGTCCACGAGGGTGGGGGGCGCGAGGGGGCCGTCGCCGATGTCGATCGTGGCGTCGTAGGTGGCGAGGACCTCGCCGTCGCCGGTCAGCAGGCCGGTCAGCGGCTGGAACCCGGGCCCGTAGTCCAGCCCGGCCCGGGCCATCGCCGCGTAGTGCTCACGGACGTCGGCCTCGCCGGTGAGGCGGGCGCGCAGCGCCGGGACGTCCACGTCGGGCGGCGCCTCGCGCAGCAGGCGGCGCACCCGGCCGCGTGCGTGCTCGGTCCAGGTGCCGTCGCCGCCGCGGTGGCTGCTGATGCCGAGGGCGCCGTCCTCGGCCACGGCGGTCTGGACGCGCAGCCGGGCCGCCGGGTCGTCGAACGGCAGGGTGAGGACCTTGGTGAAGGACAGGCCGGTGACCTCGGTCGGCCCGTCGTGGATCTCGTGCCCGGCGGCCAGCGCCATGTCCACGTAGGCCGCCGCGGGCAGGACCGCCGCCGAGCCCACCCGGTGGTCGGCGAGCCAGGCCAGCGGGCCCGGCTCCACGTCCTGCTGCCAGAGGGGAGCGGCGGTCGCCCGCCGGCCGCCGAGCAGCGGATGGGCCCGGCCCGCCGCGTGCCGCTCGGTGGCGCCCTCGGCCCACCAGTCGGGTGGGCCGTTCCAGTGGGGCTCGCGGCGCCACGGGTAGGACGGCAGGGCGGCGACCCGCCCCGGCCGGGGGAAGAACCGCTGCCAGTCGGTCGTGGCCCCGGCGGCCAGCAGGTGCGCCCGCGTCGTGTCGAGCGCGGCCGGGCCGGCGGCGGCGCGGGACAGCGTGCCCACCACGGCGACGGGGTGGGCGCCGGCGGCGGTGGCGCGCCGCAGGTAGGTGCGGAGCACCGGGTGCGGGCCGATCTCGACCAGCACGTCGCACCCGGTCCCCGGGCCGGTCAGCACCTGGGCGGCGGCCGAGAACAGCACGGGCTCCCGCACGTTGCGCCACCAGTGGTCGGCGTCCAGGGCGCGGCCCGCGATCGGGCCGCCGGTGACCGTGGAGATCAGCGGGATGCGGCCGTCCGCCGGGGACAGGCCCGCCAGCGCCGCCTTCAGCGGCTCCCGCAGCGCGTCCATGGCCGGGCTGTGGAAGGCGTGGTCGAGGCCCAGGTCGCGGAAGAAGACGCCCCGGCCGTCCAGTTCCGTGCCGAGCGCGGCGAGCGCCCCGGCGTCCCCGGCGACGGTGACGTCCCGGTCGGTGTTGATCCCGGCGATGACCAGCCGGCCGGCCAGCGCCGGGTCGGCCAGCCGCCGTTCGGCGTCGAGGACGCCCAGCCCGACGGCGGCCATCCGCCCCAGCCCGGCGGTCGCGGCCTGGGCGCGGCTGCGTTCGACGACGACCCGGCAGGCGTCGGGCGCGTCCAGCGCGCCCGCGCAGTACGCCGCGGCCACCTCGCCGACGCTGTGACCGGTCACGGCCGCCGGGACGACGCCGCGGGCGGCGAGCGCGGCGACCAGCCCGGCCTGCACCGCGAACAGCAGGGGCTGGGCGACCTCGACGCGTTCCACGCGGACCGGGTCGGAGGGCGCGGCCAGCTCCTCCAGCACCGACCAGCCCAGCCGGGGGGCCAGCTCGGCGTCGAGCGCCGCGATCTCGTCACGGAAGGCGGCGTCGGCGGCGAGCAGCTCCGCGCCCATACCGGGCCACTGCGATCCGTTACCGTCGAAGACGAAACCCACCCGGCCGTGCTCGACGGCGGTGGCGAGGGCCGTCGCGGGCGGTGACTCTCCGGCCGCGAGGCCGCGCAGGGCGGCGGCGGCCTCGGCCGGACCGGGCGCCAGCACCACGGCGCGCCGCTCGTGGCGGCCCCGGCGGCGGCAGGCGGTCCAGGCCACGTCGTAGAACGCGGCCGGGTCCGTCGCCGCCAGCCGCTCGGCCCACCGGCCGGCCGCCTCGGTGAGCGCCTCCGGGGTCCTGGCCGACACCAGCACCGGCAGCCGCTCCGGCACGGACCGCGTGCCCGGCGCCGCGCCGGTCCGCTCCCCGGCGGCGGTGTCGGGTGCCGCGCGCAGGACGACGTGCGCGTTGGCGCCGCCGAAACCGAAGGAGTTGACCCCGACGACGGGGTGCCCCCCGCGGGGCAGCCGCAGGTCGGCGGTCACGGGCGCCAGGCCGAGCCCGGCGAAGTCGATGGCGGGGCTGAGCGGTTCGGCGTGCGGCGGCGCGGGGACCCGGCGCTCCC
This sequence comes from Streptomyces specialis, assembly GCF_001493375.1. Taxonomy (GTDB): domain Bacteria; phylum Actinomycetota; class Actinomycetes; order Streptomycetales; family Streptomycetaceae; genus Streptomyces; species Streptomyces specialis. The sequence continues at coordinate 12,935 of NZ_LN929761.1, read as the reverse complement.
GCAGCACCAGCAGTGCCCGCAGCAGGCCCGCGACGCCCGCGGCGGCCTCCAGATGGCCCACGGCCGACTTGACCGACCCGACGGGCAGGGCTCCCGTGGTGCGGGCCCGCCCCAGCGCCCGGCCCAGCGCGTCGCACTCCACCGGGTCGCCCGCCTCGGTGCCGGTGCCGTGCGCCTCGACGTAGGCGACCTCGTCGGGGTCGATGCCCGCCTCCGCGTACGCCCGCCGCAGCAGGTCGGCCTGCGCGTCGGCGCTGGGCAGCGCCAGTCCCTGGGTGCGGCCGTCGGCGTTGACCGCGCTGGCCTCGATCCCCGCGTGGACCCGGTCGCCGTCCGCCAGCGCCGCCGGGAGCGGCTTGAGCACGAACACCCCGGCGCCCTCGGCCCGGACGACCCCGTCAGCGCCGGCGGCGAACGGGCGGCAGCGGCCGGTCGGCGACAGCATCCGCGCCGCCGAGAACCCGACGAACCCGCCTGGGTTGATCAGCACGTTCACCCCGCCGGCCAGGGCGAGGCCGCTGCGCCCCGACCGCAGCGCCTCGCACGCCTGGTGCACGGCCGTCAGGGCGGACGAACAGGCGGTGTCCACGGCGGCGGACGGGCCGCGCAGGTCGAGCAGGTAGGAGACGCGGTTCGCCGTGTTGCAGGCGGCGGAGCCGCTGATCGTGTACGGGTTGACCGCGCGCCGGCGGCGCTGCTGGAGATCCATGTAGTCGTGGCTGGAGACGCCCATCAGCACGGCGGTGTCGCCGCCGGCCAGGCCCGCCGGGTCGATCCCGGCGTCGTCCAGGGCCTCCACGGCGCATTCGAGGACCAGCCGCTGCTGCGGGTCGAGCCGGGACGCCTCCCTGGGCGCGACGCCGAAGAAGTCCGCGTCGAACGCGTCGACATGCTCCAGGAAGCCGCCCGCGCCCGTGTAGGACGTGCCCGGCCCGCCGGGGGGCGGGGCGACGAACGCGGCGGCGTCGAACCGCTCGGCCGGCGCCCGGTCGCTCACCAGATCGCGGCCCTCGGCGAGCGCCGCCCACAGCCCGTCCAGCGAGTCCACCCCGCCGGGGAGCCGCAGCCCCACGCCGATGATCGCGACGGGAACGGATGTTGAAGCCATGGAACCCCCCAGACAGCGCACCTTGCCTTCGGAATATTCACCGCCGGACGGCTGGAAATCCGCGATCGCGGGCCAAACCCTCAGATCGGACGAAGTGGATGCATAGGGCGGGAAAGGGCGGGAAACCGCCGGAGGGCACCGGGCCGGGTCAGGGCAGCGCGGCAGCCAGTTCGCCACCCAGGTCGCGGGCGACCCGCGCCCAGTGGTCGAGCAGGTAGAAGTGGCGGCCCGGGTACAGCCGGGTGGTGGTCCGGCCGGTGGTGTGCCCGTCCCAGCCGTCCAGGTGCGCCGGGGGCACCACCGGATCGGCCAGCCCGCCGAAGACCGCCAGCGGACAGTCCAGCGGCGCCTCCTCGCGCCACTCGAACGACAGGTAGGCGAGAGCCTCCTGTTTGGCGAGCGCCATGACGCTCGCGGTGTGCAGCGGCCGGTGTCCGGCGAGTTCGGTCAGCAGGGTCAGCAGCGCCGTGCCGGACATGGTACGCATCCCGGACATCCGGTGCGCCCACAGACGCGGCGGGAACGCGGCGGAGACCGCCAGCAGAACGGGCCCGGGCCGCCCCTGCCGCACCAGCGCCCGGGCCGTCTCGAAGGCCAGCAGCGCGCCGGAGCAGTGGCCGAAGAACGCGGCGGGCACCCCCTGGGCCTCGGTCCTGGCCCCGATCACCCCGGCCAGTTCCGACGCGACGGCGGTCACGGCGTCCGCCGGGGGCTCACCCGCCCGGGACCCGGGTCCCGGCGACTGGAGGGAACAGGTCTCCACGAAGCCGGGCAGCGCCCGGGCCAGCGGGGTGTGGAAGGCGGCCGGAGAACCCATGAAGGGGAAGCAGTACAGCCTCACCCGGGCGTCCGGCCGGGTCGTGGTCATGGCGGTCCAGGTCGCGTGCGGGTCCGGCGTCCGGCCGGGCGGGGGATCGGTCACGCTGTCTCCCGGGTGTGCGTTCCTGCTCCCGGTATTCCCGCCGACACCCCGCGTCACCGGATCGGCCGCTGGATGCACCCGGACCGGTCACGCCCGGCGCGCGCCGCCCGTCTCTACAGACCGGTCTCCAGGGCGAGGAGTTCGGCCATCGTCTGACGGCGGCGGATCAGCCGGGGGCGGCCCTCCTCCTCGACCAGCACCTCGGGGATCAGCGGGCGCGAGTTGTAGGTCGACGACATGCTCGCCCCGTAGGCCCCGGCGTCGTGGAACACCACGAGATCCCCGATCCCGGCGGGCGGCAGCGGGATCGGCCGCACATCGCCGTCACCGGTCTGGGTGAACACGTCGCCCGACTCGCACAGCGGCCCCGCCAGCACCGTCTCGCGGCCCTCCCCGTCGCGCGGCGTGCCGTCGGGGGCGAGCACGGATATCCGGTGGCTGCTGCCGTACATCGCGGGCCGCATCAGGTCGTTGAAGCCCGCGTCCACCAGCACGAAGTGGTTGCCGCCGACCGGCTTGCGGGCCCGCGCCTCGGTGACGAGCGCGCCCGCCCCGGCGACCAGGAAACGGCCCGGCTCGATCTCCAGGCGCAGCGGGTGCCCGAGACGGGAGGCGAGTTCGCGGCGGGCGGAGTCCCAGACGCGGAAGTAGCGCTCGGTGTCGATCTCGGGGTCACCGGGCCGGTAGGGAACGGTGAGGCCGCCGCCGGCCGAGATGGCGCTCAGGTCCCGCCCGCAGAGCAGCACCTGCTTGACCATCGCCTCGCACACGCTCTCCAGGTGCGCGTAGTCCACGCCGGAGCCGATGTGCATGTGCAGGCCGACGAGTTCCAGCTTGTGGCGGTCGACCAGCTCCAGGCTCTCCTGGAGGTGCTCGTGCCAGATGCCGTGCTTGCTGTGCTCGCCGCCGGTGTTCGTCTTCCGGCTGTGGCCGTGCCCGAAGCCGGGGTTGATCCGCAGCCACACCCGGTGGCCGGGGGACACGGCGCCGAGCTGCTCCAGCATCTGCGGGGAACCGGCGTTGACCGGCACGCCCAGCTCCACGACGCGGCGCAGCGCGGACCGGTCCAGCAGGTCCGCGGTGAAGACGACCGGGTCGTCGTGCCCGCCGACCGCGTACCCGGCGGCCAGGGCCCGTTCCACCTCGCCGGCCGAGACGGCGTCGACCAGCACGCCCTCCTCGCGCATGAGCCGCAGGATGTGCGTGTTGGAGTTGGCCTTCTGGGCGAAGCGGATGACGTCGAAGGAACGCAGCCGGGCGATCTGCTCCCGGATCGCCGCCGCGTCGTACACCCACACCGGGGTGCCGAACTCCTCGGCGATCCGCGCCAGCCGGGGACCGGTGAGCGCGCGGGCTCCCTGGGGACGGTCGTTCGTCATGGCGGGTCAGCCCTTTCGCGGCGTGGTTCGGGTGCCACAGCGCATCGTGCTCCCCCCGCGCCCCGCCGCGCCAGCCCGTCCACACGGTGGACGCGGATCCCGCACAGCGTGGCCCCTACCAGTGGGCGGGGCGGGTGAGGGTCGCGGGCAGCCTGGTCGCCCGGTCGCCCCGGGCCGCGTTGAGCTGGGCCTGCGTGAGGAACAACGCGCCCGTCAGGTCCGCGCCCCGCAGATCGGCGTCGCGGAGGTCCGCGCCGATCAGGTCGGCGGTGCGCAGATCCGCCTTCCGCAGATCGGCCGCGACGAGCAGCGCCCCGCGCAGGTTGGCGCCGCGCAGGGCGGCACCGGCCAGCCGCGCGCCCATCAGATCCGCGCCCCGATGGCTCCGCTTGCGCCCGGGGACCTGGGCGCGGACCAGCTCGCTGGCGCGCAGCAGCAGGGCGTTGACGCCGTCGCGCACGGCCGTCACATCGACGGCGGCGAGGTCCTCGGGCGTGCCCCGGGTGAGGCGGTCGGTGTCGCGCAGCGCGCGCCGCAGATCGGCGCGCAGGGGACGCGCGGCGGGCAGGCCGAGGGCCTCGGTCAGGTACCACAGCAGCTCGTGCAGCCCGCGCATCACCGGGAAGACGTCGAACATCCGGCGCGCGGTCCCCGGATGCCGCCGCCAGTCCCGGCCGCCGAAGGTGACCCTGGACACCTTCTGCCCCGCGCCGAAGCAGTCGAAGACGGTGCACCCGGCGAACCCCCGCCCGCGCAGCTCCGCATGGATGCCGCAGCGAAAGTCGTCCCGCAGATTGCCGCACGGCTCCCCGGCGGCCTTGTCCACGGCGAACCCGGCGGAGGCGGCGAAGGGCAGCGCGACACAGCAGAGCGCGAAACAGTTCGCACAATCGGCACGCAGCTCGGCAGAGACGGTCACACCCCCATTCTCCCCCGCCCCGGACACGCGCCCGTCCTCACCACCGCGCACCACAGTCCCTCCGGCCTGTGCCGTCTCTCCGGCCTTGGCCGGTCACACCAGTGCTCCTCGACTCGTCAGGAAATGATGTGCCGGGCCGGCGGAACTACGCGTTACGAAGAAGGAGGCGCGAAGAAGCTCGTCGGCCGGTCACGGATGACCCCCGGCGATCTGCTCCGGTGGCCGCTGATCGCGGTCCACGCGCAGCACGTCGAAGCCCGCGTGGATCAAGCGCTCGGTGGCCTGGCGGTAGAAGTGCACTTCGGCATGGCTGCTGCCCGGCGACTTCCGGAAGCGGTTATGCGGGCCGCGCTCGTGCGGGCGCCCGGCGATGACGCCCGGGTCGGTTTCAAGGATGACCGCCAGGTCGGGGCGGTCATCCTCGGCGTTGATCTGCCACAGAAACGACGGGTCAACGCCGTCGAAGCGCTGCATCACCAGACCGGAGGGAAGGTAGCGGTCGCTGATGACCGTCTTCCCCTCCGTCAGGCGCGGCCGGACCTCCATCTCAACGTGGTGATACCTGTTCGCCGCGTACAAGCACGCGAGCGTATGGCCGGTGACCGTCTCCGTCAGCGTCCGGCAGAGGTCACCTATCAGGCCCTTGGACGGTCCGGCCGTGACGTGGACGTCCTCGCCATCGGCGACGAGGAGCTGCGCCAGGTGGTGCACGATGGTGAATTTCCCGGCGCCGCTCGGCCCGTCGATGGTGACGAACATCCCCCGGTCACGGTCAGAAAAGGGTCGCGGCTTCATCCGCCTTCCCTTCCGCCGGTTGGTCGCGCAGTTCTTCGAGCGACCGCGGCACGTCGGAGGTGCCGGCCAGCAAGACGAACAGCCGTGCCGTGACCAGTGCGTCATACGCGGCGCGATGGGGTCGCAGGTCAGGCGACAGGCCATCGGCCAGTGTGAACGCCTCGACCAAGGAACCGAGCCGGTGACTGTCCTGCTGTGGGAGAAAGCGCCGCGCGAGCCTCAACGTGTCGAACACCTCGGGGCACTCCCACTCGCCTAGCTCGCGCCGTAGAACGCTGACGTCAACGGGGGCGTTGTGGGCGATCAGTGCCGGATGTTCCAGCGCCTGGCGCACCTCGTCCGTGATGGCCGTGAACGTCGGGGCGTCGGCCACGGCGTCGTTGGAGATGCCGTGCACCCCTCTGGCGAACGACGTGATCCGGCGCTGCGGCCGGACCAACCAGCTCACCGGTTCACCGATGACCCCGCCGACGATGGGAACGGCGGCCAGCTCCACCAGTTCGGGCGGCTGCTGACCGTTGCCTTCCACGTCCACCACGACGTAGTTCAAGGTCTTCCAGTCAGTCACGATGCTCGCCGTCCTTCCAGCCGATGTCCGCCCGACCATGCCGCCGGTCGTGGTGGGGATGACGTACATCGTGGACCTGGAAGCCGAGCGCGTGTTGCAGGTAGTAGCGCGGCTGCTCCGTCGCGGGGCCCGACACTACGGCGAGCGTGCGGGCCTGCGGCGTGATCGCCTGAGCGGCGAGGCATCCCCCGACGGGGGCAAGCCGCGGGTCGCGGTTCAGCAGTTCCACGTAGCGGCTGAGCTGCTCAACGGCGTCGATCGTGGCACGGCGCGCTTCACCTCGATCGCCCAGTGCCCAGGCTTAGTTGTACACCGGCCACCCCCACCTCGCGCAGCGGGCCGCCAGGCACACGGAGGCGCTCCTCCAGCCGGGCCACCGGTACGACACCGCCGACCCCGGCTTCCTCACCGGCATGACCGGCGCCGCCCTGGCCCTGGCCGAACACCGGCGACTGCTTCCCACCCCTCACACCACCACGTGGGATGCCCTCCTTCTCCTGTCCTGACAGCGAAGTGCCAGGGCAGCCGGAGCCCCGCCCCGGACGCGCGCTTGACTTCATGTTCACCTTAAGTCGCACAGTGGAGTCCACACACCCCAGGCATCGCCTCCGAGGGAGGGACCTCCATGTCCACCACGCGCAAACTCGCCCATGGCCACCGCGGTTTCGATCGGCGCCGCAGTGAGTCGTACGACCGGACGGCCCGCTGGACCTTGGGCGGGCTGTACCGGCGCGTCGCCGCCGAGGTGGCCGCCGCCGCGCCGGCGGGAGGGCTGGTGCTCGACGTGGGCACCGGCCCCGGGCGGCTGCTGCACGGGCTCGCCGCCCTGCGCGGCGACCTGACGCTGACCGGCGTGGACGTGTCGCCCGACATGATCGCGGTCGGGGAACGGGCCGCCCGGGAACGCGGCCTCGGCGATCAAGTGGCCCTGCGGGTCGCGGACGTCGCGGCGCTGCCGTTCGAGGACGCGAGCGTGGACGTGGTCGTGTCCACCCTGAGCATGCACCACTGGCCCGACCTGGCCGCGGCGGCGGCGGAGCTGGCGCGGGTGCTGCGACCCGGCGGGCAGATCATGATCTACGACTTCCGCTTCGCCCCGGTCGACCGGGCGCTGGAGGCGCTGCGCGCCCAGCCGGCGTTCGCGCACGGCCGGGCCGTGCGGGAGCCGATGCGTGGCCGTTTCAGCCCGTTCCCCCTGTACGTGTGCCTGCGCGGCTGGATCCCCGCTTGACGGCGGCGGCCCGGTGCGCCCTCAATGGCCGCATGACGCCGCCGAACGAGACCCGCACCGGCTCCGACGAGATGACCATCGGGGAACTGGCCGCCCGCTTCGGCCTGGCCACGCACGTGCTGCGGCACTGGGAGGCGGTGGGCCTGCTGACTCCGGCCCGCCGGGTCAGCGGGCGCCGCCGTTATGACCGGCGGCACCTGGCGGACGTGGCGATCATCCTCCTGGGCAAGGAGTGCGGCCTGTCGCTGGAACAGCTCCGGCTGCTGGCCACCCGGGGCGGCGACCGCGCCGAACGGCACGCGCTGCTGGAGCGGCACCGGACCGCCCTCCGCGAACGCATCGCCGCGGCCACGGAGACGTGGACGGGAGGCGAGGCGCCGGAGGAGAGCTGACCACGCGTACACCCGGACGACCTGCCGCAGCAGGGCCAGCCGTGGGGAGCGGTCGTCGATCGCGGCGGTGAGTCCGAACGAGACCAGTCGGCCCTGCTTGCCCAAGGCGTGCAGTGAGCGGACGAGTTCCTCGCCGCCGACCGCGTCCAGCACCACGTCCGGTGGAGCCCCTACCACGGTCAGGGGGCCGGAATCGTCCACGTACTCGGCTCCGGCCTCCTCGATGAGCCGGCGCCGCGCGGCGCTGCCGGTGCCGGCGAACACCGCCCCGGTCCCCCGGCCGAGTTCGAGCAGGGCGGCGCCGACGGCACCGGTGGCTCCTCTGATCAACACCCGTTCACCGGGGCGGACTTCGGCCGCCCGATGGAGCAACTGGTAGGCAGTGAGGTAGTTCAGCGGCAGGCAGGCCGCCGCGGTGAGATCCACCCCGTCCGGCACCGGCACCAGATCTGTCACCGGCAGGTTGATGTGGCTGGTGTATCCGCCGCGAAGGACCAGCGCGATCACCCGCCGGCCGACCCAGCCCCGGTCGCCGTCCGACCCGACGGCGTCCACGTCCCCGGCGACGTCCCATCCGGGCACGAACGGAGGTCGCGGTCCGCGCGGGTAGGCACCGGCGCGCATCATGAGGTCGGCGCGACCGACACCGGCCGCCCGCACCCGCACTCGCGCCTGACCCGGTCCGGGCTCGGGTGCGTCGTCATGGCGGAGCCCCAGCACGTCCGGGCCACCCGAACGTTCCACCACCACCCGGCTACGCGTTGCCACGGGGCACCTGCCGGTCACGCCGTATCAACAGCAGGCCGCCGACCGCGCAGGCCACCGCCCCGGCGAGGCTGGCCAGTCCGATCTCGCCCTGCACGGCATAGGCGGACACCGACGTCATCAGCACGCCCGCGCCGATTCCGAGGGTGAGCAGCAGGGCGGTGCGCGCCCACTGTCGCGGTGCGGCAGCCGCGAGGACCAGCCCCAGGGACAGGATGAGGTCCGGGACCAGGAACAGGTTGTCCGTACGCCAGTTGTCGCGGAGGAAGAGAAACGCGACGGTGGCGACCCCGACCACCAGGGCGACGATCCTTCCGAACGTGATCATGTACACGAGCTCCCGAATGTCTACGGTGTAGATTCATCTGAAACTCTACACTGTAGGCATCGCCGTGCGAGAGCACTTCCCACGTGAGGACGACGAGCGTGCCCCGACCGCCCAAGCTGACCGCCGAGGACATCACCCGGACCGCCCTCCGGCTGGGCGACCGGGAAGGCGCGGAAGCGATGACGATGCGCCGGATCGCCGCCGAGCTGGACTGCGATCCGATGTCGCTCTACAGGCACTACACCAACCGGGAAGCCCTGCTGGACGCGGTCGCCGATGCCGCCCTGGCGGCGGTCGGGGAACCCGACGCGGACGAGCCATGGGCTGAACGACTGACCGGGCTCCTGACCGCGGTCCGGGACGCGGCACTGCGGCATCCGGGAGTCACGGCGCATATCGCCGCCCGCCCGCCGCTGGGCCCGCAGGGGCGGCGGATCGCCGCGGCCCTGATCGGCACGCTGGCCGATACCGGACTCCCCCCCGCCGATGTGGTCAGGACGACCCAGACACTGATCGCCTACCTGGCCGCCTCCCTGGCGATGAGCGTTCACGCCGGAACGCGGGACGCCCGCTGGGAGCAGGTCCGCACCGTGTTCGACGAGCTGCCCGGCGGGATGCCGGGCCAGGAGCTGAACATCGTCGGATCCACCGACCAGTTCGGCTACGGTCTCCGGCTGCTGATCGACGGCATCCGCGCCCGGTCCGCCGGGCCACGCGTCTGAGGCCCTCCTGCCCGGGGAAAAGCGGCTTCGCCGCGGCAGTCCCTCAGTGCTTCCGGCGGCGGTCACCCGTGATCTGCGCGGCCTGCAGCCGGTTCCGTGGAGGGATGCCCGCCTTCTCCAGGTAGCGCTCCTTCAACGCCACCGCGCTGACCGGGCGGCGCCGGCGCGGTGTGCGTCGGCCACACGGATACCGAAGGTTCGGGTCCGGCGAACGCTCGGGGGTGAGCGCTGCGACACCATGGGTAATGTCACCTCGCGATCAGCGGTGGACGGCACCGGAAGCAGCCCGTGGCGGCGGCCTTGGAGCAAGCCGGTCGGGCGGGATTGAAGGTCGATCCGGACAAGAATGGTCACCGCTGGGGCTGGGTGATCTGCTGCTCCTGTGGCGACCGCTTCAGAGTCAGCGGCACGCCTCGCAGCCCTGATACCGAGGCGAAGAAAAGCGACCAGTTCGTGCGCAAGCACACGCACTGGACGACAGAAGAGGGAACGGCCATGCCGGAGTGGCATTTCACGCTCGTGCTCAGCCGGGGCATGAGCGAGGAGGAGGCGGATCGCTTCGACACCCTCGACGGGCCGCTGTTCGCCGACGGTTCCCTGTCGTACACCATGGGCGGCCCCGGCCCCTCCACGCTGGTGTGCGCCATCGAGGCACCGACTCTGCTGGAGGCGGCGGCCGAGGCCGCCTCCGCCGTCCGCCGGATTCCCGGGCTGCGGGCTGTCGCCGCCGAGCAGGACGACCTGCTCACCCTGGCCGAAGCGGCCGAGCGCCTGCGAGGCGTCCGGACGCTGGAGGAACTGACCACACTCGCTCAGGAACGCGCGGGCGACGGCGAGTTCCCCGCCGCCGAGGGTGAGACGGACGCGGTCTCCTTCTACTCGTGGACCAAGCTCGCGGCCTGGCTACGAGCCCTGGGCGACGATGTACCGGACACAGATCACGACCTCCAACTCGCCGACCGCGCCCTGCGAGTTGCTCACGAGCTGGACACCGCCGGGGTGCCGGACTCCGTCCGGCGCGGCTTGGGCCTCGTCGGCGGATCATGAGACCCGACCGGCTCCGCACCCGGTAGGGACGCGCTCCTTCCCTCGCGCCGCCGGCGGGAGTGGGCGAGGTCAACCCGTCGGCTGGTGAGCGTCGTTCGGGGACGTGAACGCGTGCAGGGTGGCCACGGCGAGGGTCTGTTCCGCGTCGTGCGACGTGAAGGTGCTCACGCGCCGGAAGCCGAGACGGGTGGCGAGTGCGAGGGAGCGCTCGTTGGCCGTCTGGGTCACCACCAGGACCGGCTGGTCGGGCAGTTCGGCGGCGGCGGCACGCAGCGCGGCGGTGGCGGCCTCGGTGGCCAGCCCCGCGCCCCAGCTTCCGTGCCGGAGCAGGTAGGTCAGTTCCAGTTCCCCGCCTTCCCCGGTGACGTGTCCGGGGAGGTCGGCGGAGCGGCGGCCGAGTACGAGTGTCCCGATGAACCGGTCGGTTTCCCTGTCGGCGATGACGTAGGTGCCGGGCTTGTCCGCGATGGCACGGATGCCGTCCGCGTCGAAGTACCGCTCGACGAGGCCACGGGGCCTCGGGCCGCCGAGGTGGGCGCGGACCCGGGGATCGGTCTGGAGCTCGATGAGGCCGTCGATGTCGGCGTCGCGCGCCTTGCGCAGCCGGAGACGATCCGTGGTGATCTCGGTGGCGGACAGCGTGGGCAAGGCGTTCACGCGTTCCATTGTCCCCCGGTCGCGCGGCGGCTCCCGGGCCGCGTGGGCGGCGCGGGCGACAGTTGAACGTAAAAGGGTTTGCGCTTGCACGTTCGCAGAGGTGACGATGGGAAGACGGGCACGACCCGCACAAGTGCCCGCTGTCCACGCCGGTTTGGCGCTCTGCCAGGCCGGTTCATCCTCTCACGCAAAGAGGTGGCGACATGGGAATTTCTCTCGATCAGATCGGCTGTCTGGCCTACGGCGGCATCGAGGAAGGCACGGAGCTGACCCCGGTGGAGGTGGAGATGCTGGCCGAGCTCGAACAGCACTCCGCCGCCGAGGCGGACGCGGAACTCGCCGACCGCTGAGCCGCGCCTCCCGGGGGCGGTTCGCCCGTTCCCGGGGCTGCTCATCGTGACGTGAGGTTTCTGTCGCGTGCGCCGCGGCGCATGTGACGCCCCGGCGGCGGGCGTTCGGCGTCCGCCGCCGGGGACCGGGCGGGTGGAGGGGTGAGGATGACCGAGGGGCATGCCGCGGTGGTGTCCGCCGACGGGCCCGGCGCCGTCGAGCGGTCGGTGCCGCTGGAGGAGGCGTCGGCCCGGGTGCTGCGGGCGCTGGAAGGGCTCGGGCTGCGTCCCGAGCTGATGCGGGTCGGTGAGACCGGCGACGGGCCCACGGCCTGGCGGTGCCGGCTGACGGACCGCCACGGTGTCGTGCCGGCCGGCGCGCAGGGCGCCGGCAAGGGGCGCGGCGCGGAAGCGCGGGTCGGGGCGGTGTTCGAGGCGCTGGAGCACTTCCTGACCGGGCCCGCGTCGTTCGCGGCCGGACAGGTCCGGTTGCGCCGGGCCGGGCAGGTGGCCGGGGAGCTGGCGGCGCAGGCCGGCGCGGTACTGCTCGCGCGGACGCCGGACGCCCGGCTCGGCTGCTGGCGGTACGCCGCGCCGTACACCGGGGAGGAGTTGTACGTCCCGGTGTTCCTGTCGTCGCCCTGGTACGCGGAGGACAGCGGCCGTCCCCTGCGGGAACGGGCGGGCGACCGGTACGACTACCGCGCGGTGGGCCGTTACGCCAGCAACTCCGGCTCGGCCATCGGCGTCACCGGGACCGAGGCCACCGTGCACGCGCTGAACGAGGTCATCGAGCGCGACGCCTGCTCACTGCTGCTGACGCGGGCGTTCCTGGCGGACGGTCACCGGCCGGTCCTCATCGATCCGGACGCGCTGCCGGACGATCTCGCCGAACTGTGGCGGACCGTGCGGGACATGATCGGCGCGCCGGTGTGGCTGCTGGACATCACCACCGACGTCGGCGTTCCCACCACGATGGCCTACGTCGCGCCGACCGCCCGCCGCCCGCATCTGCGGGGCTCCGGCACCTCGTTGAGCCCGCGGTACGCGGCGCACCGCGCGCTGACCGAGCTGCTCCAGGCGTTCCTGCTGGGCGACAACGCGTCGGCGGGCGACGACCCGTTCGCTCATCTGGACGTGCTGCGCCCGTATCCCGCGCTGTACCGGTGCGGGCGGATGGACCTCACCGGGCACCTGGAACGGGCACATACCGTCGCCTTCGCCGACCGCCCGGTCCCCGGCACGCTCGACGGTCACCAGCGCGGGCTCGTCGAGGCCCTGTCCCGGCAGGGGTTGGCGGTGTACCGGCGCGACGTGCGCGTTCTGCCCGGCGGGATCACCTCGGTGCACGTGTTCGTCCCCGGCATGGAGAACTTCGGCGTCGTCACCCAGGGGATTCCGCTCCTGCCCGGCCCGCGCGCCGCGCAAGCCGCGCGGCGGGGCGCCGACCGGTGAGCGCGGAGGCGGCCGGTGACGGCGGGGAACGGTTGATGCTGCGCCCGGGGGTGTTCCGCGCGGTCGGTGCCGACGGGGTGCTGCGGCTGGCGCGGTGGCCGCACGCCGAGGCGCTGGGCCGGCTGGGGCCGGGCGAGGCCGAGGCGCTGGAGTGTCTGGCCGAACGGCCGTGCACGGCACGGGAGTTGAGCGCCGTGACAGGTCACGACACCGGACCGCTGCTGGCCCGGCTGCGTGACGGGGGCTGGCTGGACATCACGGTGACGGACGGCGACCGCGCCCTGTACACGATCCGGCCGCTGCGCTCGCCGCCGCCGG
>NZ_LN929760.1 GCF_001493375.1 Streptomyces specialis | reverse complement strand
TCGCCTACCGCGGGTTCGAGGTGACGTTCATCAGGAACGTCACGGACATCGACGACAAGATCATCGTCAAGAGCGCCGAGCAGCACCGCCCCTGGTGGTCCATCGGCTACGAGAACGAGCGCGCGTTCGACGCCGCCTACACGGTGCTGGGCTGCCTGCCGCCCGACTACGAGCCGCGCGCCACCGGGCACGTGCCCGAGATGATCGAGCTGATGCGCACCCTCATCGGCCGGGGCCACGCCTACCCGTCCGACGGGAACGTGTACTTCGACGTGCGCAGCTTCCCCGGCTATCTGCGCCTGTCCAACCAGGACCTCGACCACCTCCTCCAGCCCGAGGGCGAGGGCGAGACCGGCAAGCGCGACCCGCGCGACTTCGCCCTGTGGAAGGCGGCCAAGCCGGGCGAGCCGAGCTGGGAGACGCCCTGGGGCCACGGCCGGCCCGGCTGGCACCTGGAGTGCTCGGCCATGGCGCACAAGTACCTCGGCCCGGCGTTCGACATCCACGGCGGCGGCATCGACCTGATCTTCCCGCACCACGAGAACGAGATCGCCCAGTCCCGGGCGGCGGGCGACGAGTTCGCCCGTTTCTGGGTGCACAACGCCTGGGTGACCATGAGCGGCGAGAAGATGAGCAAGTCGCTGGGGAACTCGGTGCTGGTCTCCGAGATGGTCACCCGCTGGCGCCCCATCGTGCTGCGGTACTACCTGGGCACCCCGCACTACCGCTCCACCATCGAGTACAGCGAGGAGGCGCTGGCCGAGGCCGAGGCCGGCTTCGGCCGTGTCGAGGGCTTCCTCCAGCGCGCCACCGAGCAGCTCGGCGAGATCGTGCCCGCGCCGGGCGTGCCGGACGACTTCGCCGCCGCCATGGACGAGGACCTGGGCGTGCCGCAGGCGCTGGCCGCCGTGCACACCACGGTCCGGCAGGGCAACGCGGCGCTCGCCGAGGGCGACAAGGAGTCGGTCGCGGCGCTGGCCGCCCAGGTCCGGGCGATGCTCGGCGTGCTCGGCCTCGACCCGCTCGACGCCTCCTGGGCCGCCGCGGGCGGGCGCGGTGACGAGCTGACCGGTGTCGTGGACACCCTGGTCCGGCTCGTGCTGACGCAGCGCCAGGCCGCCCGGGAGCGCAAGGACTACGCGACCGCGGACGCCATCCGCGACGACCTCCAGTCCGCCGGCCTGGTGATCGAGGACACCCCCAACGGTCCGCGCTGGGAAATCGGCTAGCGGCGAGAAGGAACCAAGGAACCCCATGCCAGGCAACAGCGCGCGTCCCAACCGTCGCACGTCCCAGAAGAAGGGCCCCCAGATCGGCAGCGGTGGCCAGAGCCGCCGTGCCCTGAAGGGCAAGGGCCCCACCCCGCCCGCCGAGATGCGCAAGGGCCACCCCAAGCAGCGCGCGGCCCAGGCCAAGGCGCGCAAGGAGCAGGCCGGTCGCGGCCGGTCCGGAGGCCAGGGCCGGGGCGGGAAGGCGCCGTCCGAGCTGGTCGTCGGCCGCAACCCGGTGTACGAGGCCCTGCGCGCGGGCGTCCCGGCGCGGACGCTGTACGTGCAGCAGTTCCTCGACACCGACGAGCGCGTCACCGAGGCCGTCAAGCTGGCGGTGGACCGGGGCGACGTGCACCTGGTCGAGGCGCCCCGGGGCGAGCTGGACCGGATCACCAACGGCCTCAACCACCAGGGTCTGGCGCTCCAAGTCCCGCCCTACGAGTACGCGCACCCCGACGACCTGGCCGCCGACGCGGCCGAGGCCGGGCAGGACCCGCTGATCGTCGCGCTCGACGGCGTCACCGACCCCCGTAACCTCGGCGCCGTCGTCCGGTCGGCCGCCGCCTTCGGCGGGCACGGCGTGGTCGTGCCGGAGCGCCGGGCGGCCGGGATGACGGCGGGCGCGTGGAAGACGTCGGCCGGGACGGCGGCGCACACCCCCGTGGCCCGCGCGACCAACCTGACGCGCGCCCTTCAGAGCTACCAGAAGGCCGGTCTGATGGTCGTGGGCCTCGACGCCGACGGCGACATGGACCTGGCCGACCTGGACGCGCTGGCCGGGCCGGTGGTCATCGTCATCGGCAGCGAGGGCAAGGGCCTGTCGCGGCTCGTGGGCGAGACGTGCGACCTGCGGGTCCGCATCCCGATGCCGGGCGGCGCCGAGTCGCTCAACGCGGGTGTGGCCGCCGGGATCGTGCTGTACGAGGCGGCGCGCCGCCGTTCCTGAACCGGCCCGTCGCCGGGCGGCGGAGGGCGTGCTTGACGGGTCGCGGACAGTCTTTGGGGTCAAGGCAGTGTCTTAAACCTGCGTCACTCGGTTAGATGAGTGTGGACACCAAGACACCCCGCGGCCTCTCGATCGACGAGCCGGTGTTGAGCACGGTCAAGGTGCCGTGTGATCCCGCCCAGGTCATCGTGAACCACGCGAGTTTCCGGGTGCAGCTCGCCACCCCGCCGCCGGTGAGCATCGCGGTCAGCGACACCGCCACCCTGACCCGGGTCCCCGCCGCCGCGCGCCGCCGCCCGCTCGTCTGGAGCGGGCGGAGCGCGCCGGGCGACCCGGGCGCGACCATGCTGCTGGACGCGGTGCGCGGGGCCGGGCACGGCGCACCGGCCGCCGACGCGCTCGCCACGCAGGTCCTCCCGCGCGTCGGCGCGGGGACCGGCCCGCTCCCGGTCGTCGCGCCGCGCTCGCCGGGGGCCTCCGAGACCACCCGGATGCTGCCCGCGGTCGCGCCCGCGCCGCGGGACGAGGAGCCGGCGGACGAGCGGCCGGAGGAGCGGCCCCGGGCCGCCGACGGCCGCCAGGCGTACCACCCGGGCCGGCACCTGAGCCTGGGCCTGGTGCTGCTGCCGCTGCGCGTCCTGCTCGGCTTCGTCGCGATCTACGCCGGCATGGGCAAGCTGACCGATCCCGTCTACTTCGACGGCGGCGAGCGCGGCTCGCTCTACTCCTGGCTCGACTCCCTCCAGCCGTGGAGCGTCGCGGCCCCGCTCCACGACTGGGCGCTGTCGCACCCGGTCGGCGCCGGGCTCACCGTGGCCTTCACCCAGATCATCGTCGGCGTGCTGACCATCTTCGGCCTGTGGCAGCGCCTGGCCGCCGGGCTCGGCGCGCTGCTGTCCCTGGCCCTGCTGACCACCGTGAGCTGGGGCAACGGCCCGGCGTACGACACCCCCGACGTCATCCTCGCCGCCGCCTGGTCGCCGCTGCTCATCGCGGGTGCCCCCGTCTACTCGCTGGACGCGCGGCTCGCGGGCGAGGCGTGGCGCCGGCTCGGGCCGCGCGCTCCGCTGCCCGAGCTGCGCCGCCGCGTGCTGCGCCGGGGTGCGGTGGTCGCGACGCTGCTGCTCGGCTGCGCGCTGCTGGTCGGCTCGCTGCTGGGCAGCGCGGTGCGGTCCTCGCAGTTCGTCACCGTTCCCGAGCCCGGCGAGCCGCCGCGCAACCACCGGCCGGGCCAGCCGCTGCCCGAGGACGAGGCGGCGGACGATGCGGACACCGACGAGCGGGACGAGGAGGAGTCCACCGCCGAGGAGCCGGAGGAGACCGAGGAGACGGTCGGCGAGACCGAGCCGGACACCGGTCAGGGCGCCTCCTCGGGCGCGGCGACCGACGGGCCGCAGCAGCAGGCCCCGCCGACCGAGCAGACGGTGCCGGTGCCGGAGCAGCCGTCGGCGCCCGAGGAGTCGGTTCCCGAGGAGGAGCCCGCGGCGCCCCCGACCGGGGCCGGTGACGCGGGCGAGCCCGTCGAGGAGTCGCCCACCGAGGAGGGGGGTGACGGGAGCAGCCTCGACCCCATCGGCGGGCTGCTCGGTTAGGCGCCGTCCTCGGCACCTGAACGTGACCGGCGCCACGGGTCTCCCGTGGCGCCGGTCGTTTCCGTTGGGGCGTCGTGCTCCGGGGCGCTTCGTCCCCGGAGCGGGGGGCCGCACGGTGAACGCGCCGGAGCCCGGGACCGTCGTCGGTCGGACGGCCGTCCTGACGCGTGCGGTGGTGGGGGAGGAGCGGCGGCGGGCGGTGGCGCCGCCTGACGTACCTGACGCACCGGCCGGCGAAGTGCCGGGCGGTGCGTCGTCGTCGCGGCGGGCGGGCGGTGGCTGTCAGCGCAGCAGTTCGCGGGCCGCTTCGCGGAGGTCCTTCGCCGTGTCGATCGCCCGCCAGTACGCGCCCTGCGGCAACGGGAAGCCGGCCAGCCGCCGTTCCCTGGCGAGCCGGGGGAACGTGGTCCGCTCGTGGTCGCCGAGGTCAGGAAGCAGCTTGGTGAACTCGGCGGCGAAGACGTAGACGCCCGCGTTGATGAGGTACGGCGACGGCGGTGCCTCGATGAAGTCGAGGACGTGGCCGAACTCGTCGGTCTCCACCGCGCCCCACGGGATGCGCGGCCGGGCCAGGGCGAGCGTCGCCAGGGCGTCGCGCTCGGCGTGGAACGCGGCCATCTCGCGCAGTGAGAAACGGGTCCAGACATCGCCGTTGGTGGCGAACCACGGCTCGTCGGGACGTGGCAGCGCGGCGGCGGCGTACTTGAGGCCGCCGCCGCGGCCGAGGGGCTCGCTCTCCACCACGGTGGTGACCCGCAGCGGCAGCTCCGCCCCGTCCAGCCACTCCTGGAGCACCTCGGCGAGGTGCCCGCACGAGATGACGGCATCGGTGACGCCCTCGGCGGCGAGCCAGGTCAACTGGTGGCCGATGATCGGGATTCCGGTGCCGGGAATCTCCACCATGGGCTTCGGCCGGTCGTCGGTGTACGGCCGCAGCCGCGAGCCCTGGCCTCCGGCCAGGACGACGGCCTGTGTGGGCAGCGGGGCGTCGGTCATGGCCGCAGCCTATGCGGCGTCAGCGGGCCTCCGCGACCTCCGCGACGCCGGCGGCGAACGAGGTGTCACAGACCGGCCGGGAGTGCTCCTGGGCGCGCTGGGCGCTGCCGTACTTCTCGACGGCGGCCACCCCGAGGGCGTGGGCGATCTCGGCGCAGTGCGGCGCCAGGGACGGCTCGCGGTCGACGGCTTCCTGGAGCTCGGTCAGCGCGACGCTCGGGTCCTCCTGGCGGAGCGTGGTGACCAGCCGGTCCCGGAGCACATCCTGTGGCTCCTGCTGCTCCTGCTCCGCTGCCGCGGTGAGCATCTGGACCTCGGACGGGGCCGCGACCCACTGGACGCGGGTGACGGCCAGCGTCCCGGACAGGACCAGGACGACCGGGAGGGCGATGGCGAGACTTCTGCCGATGTGACGGAGTGCCTGATTCACTGGAGCCTTCCTCGCACGAACGATGACGGGCGTGCCCGATCGTAGCGAGGGGTAGTGATTTGGTGACATTTCGCCACCCTCACGGGTGACGGAAGCCGGGAAATTCGATTCGGGGGTTGACGTCCGGGGGGTCGTGCCCCCGCCGCGCGGGCGGGAGCACGACCCGGTCGGTGGCCCGGCCGCTCAGCTCAGTCGCTGAGCCGCTCGCCGGAGCCGGTCGCGAAGACGTGGGTCTCGCCGGGGCGGGGGACCACGTTGAGCGTGGCGCCCTTGGCCGGGACGTGGCGGCTGTCGACGCGGATGACGAGGTCCTTCACCGTGCCACCGAACTCGGCGGTGCCGTAGACGTACGCGTCGGCGCCGGTCTCCTCGACCACGTTGACCGTGACGGCGAGGCCGTGGGCCTGCTTCTCGTCCGCCTTCTCCAGCGTGGCGCCGTCGGCGGTGCTGTCGCCGTCGACGATGGCGAAGTGCTCGGGGCGGCAGCCGACCACCACGGTGGCGTCGCCCTTGTTCTGCGCGCCGGTGAGGGCGGTCCGCTCGACGGGGACGACGCTGTTGCCGAACTTCACGCCGCCGTCGGTGATGGGAACCTCCACCAGGTTCATCGCGGGGGAGCCGATGAAGCCCGCGACGAAGAGGTTGGCGGGCTTGTCGTACATGTTCCGCGGGGTGTCGATCTGCTGGAGGATGCCGTCCTTGAGGACCGCCACCCGGTCGCCCATGGTCATGGCCTCGACCTGGTCGTGGGTGACGTAGACGGTGGTGACGCCCAGCCGGCGCTGGAGTCCGGCGATCTGGGTGCGGGTCTGGACGCGGAGCTTGGCGTCGAGGTTCGACAGCGGCTCGTCCATGAGGAAGACCTGCGGCTCGCGGACGATCGCCCGGCCCATGGCGACGCGCTGCCGCTGGCCGCCGGAGAGCGCCTTGGGCTTGCGGTCGAGGTACTCGGTGAGGTCGAGGATCTTCGCGGCCTCCTCGACCTTCTTGCGGATGTCCGCCTTGTTGACCCCGGCGATCTTGAGCGCGAAGCCCATGTTCTGGGCGACGGTCATGTGCGGGTAGAGCGCGTAGTTCTGGAACACCATGGCGATGTCCCGGTCCTTGGGCGGCAGGTGGGTGACGTCGCGGTCACCGATGTGGATGGACCCGCCGTTCACGTCCTCCAGGCCGGCGAGCATCCGCAGCGACGTGGACTTGCCGCAGCCGGAGGGGCCGACCAGGACGAGGAACTCGCCGTCCGCGATCTGGATGTCGAGCTGGTCGACGGCGGGGACTTCGGCTC
Source organism: Streptomyces specialis (assembly GCF_001493375.1). GTDB lineage: Bacteria > Actinomycetota > Actinomycetes > Streptomycetales > Streptomycetaceae > Streptomyces > Streptomyces specialis. The sequence goes on along the minus strand of NZ_LN929760.1, from coordinate 44,735 downwards.
CCGGGTAGACCCGGGTGGCCTTGTCGTAGGTGACCGTAGCCATGTCGTGTTGTCTCCTTCTACCGGCAGGAACGTGCCGGACGATCCGAGTAGGAAGGTGTGACGTCCCGGTGAAGGGACGTACCGCGAACCTAACGCGGAGGAGACGGGAAAGTCAGCACCCCGTGAGCAAAAAGTGCTCATCGCATGATCACGGGACGAGTGGGACGGCCCTGGCCGTTATCCGGCCGACCGGCCGAGCGGCCCCGTGTAGGCTGTGGACGACCCGCCACCTTAGCTCAGTTGGCCAGAGCAGCTGTCTTGTAAACAGCAGGTCGTCGGTTCGAGTCCGACAGGTGGCTCTCCTGTTTCCGGGCCTCACCGGGGCCGCGTGTCCGCGTGTCCGCCCGGGTGGCCCCCGGTCGTTCCGGTGTTGACTGCGCCGGGGTCCGAACATACAAAGAGCGCGCACGTTCCCACAGGTTCGATCAGAGGATCACGCATGCGCGGCGGCACCTTCCTGCACTTCCGTGCCGCCGGTACCGGTCTCGTGCTGGACTGCACGGGTGACGGTCTGCCCCGGGTGGCGCACTGGGGGGAGGACCTCGGGGAGCTGTCCGACGCCGCGCTGGCCGCGCTCGCCCGCGCCGCCGTCCCGCAGGTCGCGTCGAACAACGTCGATGTCGTCGTCCCGCTGGCGCCGCTGCCCGAGCACGCGTCCGGCTGGCTCGGCACGCCGGGCCTGACCGGGCACCGTGCCGGGGCGGACTTCTCCACCGCGTTCGCCGTGACCGCCCTGGAGACCGGCGAGCGCGCGCTGACCGTCACCGCCGAGGACGTGCGGGCCGAGCTGGAGCTGCGGCTCGACATCGAGCTGACCGCCTCCGGTCTGGTCCGCCAGCGCGCCACCGTCACCAGCCAGGCGGAGGCGGACGCGCCGCCGTTCGACCTGTCCGGCGTGCTGCTGGCCCTGCCGGTGCCCGAGCGGGCCGTCGAACTGCTCGACATGACCGGCCGTCACCTGCGCGAACGGACCCCGCAGCGGCACGCGTTCACCATAGGGACCCATCTGCGGGAGAACCGGAAGGGCCGCACGGGCACCGACGCCGTCACCGTGCACGCGGCCGGGGAGCGCGGCTTCGGGTTCGGGTCGGGCGAGGTGTGGGGCCTGCACGTGGCCTGGAGCGGGAACCAGCGCTCGCTCGCCGAGCGCACCCACACCGGGGTCTCGCTGCTCGCCGGCGGGGAGCTGCTGCTGCCCGGCGAGATCGCCCTCGGCTCCGGCGCGTCGTACACCACGCCGTGGGTCTGCGGCGCCTACGGGCGGCACGGGCTGGACGAGCTGGCCGGGCGGTTCCACGGCTATCTGCGCGGGCGCGCCCGCCACCCGCGCACCCCGCGGCCGGTCACCCTCAACGTGTGGGAGGCCGTCTACTTCGACCACGACCTGGACCGGCTCACCGCGCTGGCGGACGCCGCCGCCGAGGTGGGCGCGGAGCGGTTCGTGCTGGACGACGGCTGGTTCCGGGGGCGGCGTGACGACCACGCGGGCCTGGGCGACTGGTATGTGGACGAGACGGTGTGGCCGGACGGGTTGCACCCGCTGACGGAGCATGTGCGCGGTCGTGGCCTGGAGTTCGGGCTGTGGGTGGAGCCGGAGATGGTCAACCCCAACTCGGACCTGGCGCGCGAGCACCCCGAGTGGATCATGGCGACCGGCGACCGGATGCCGCCGGAGTCGCGCCACCAGCAGGTGCTGGACCTCGGCCACCGGGACGCGTACGCGTACGTCCTGGAACGGCTCGACGCGCTGATCGGCGAGTACGCCCTGACGTACCTGAAGTGGGACCACAACCGCGATCTGGTGGACGCCGGGCACAGCCCCACCGGGCAGGCCGGGGTGCACGCCCAGACGCGCGCCGTCTACCGGCTGCTGGACGAGCTGCGGGCCCGCCACCCCGGGCTGGAGATCGAGTCGTGCTCCTCCGGCGGCGGCCGGGTGGACCTCGGCATCCTGGAGCGCGCCGACCGGGTGTGGACCAGCGACTGCATCGACGCGCTGGAGCGGCAGCGGATCCAGCGCTGGACGGGCGTGCTCGTGCCGCCCGAGCTGATGGGCGCGCACGTCGGAGCGCCGGAGGCGCACACGACCGGCCGGACGCACACGCTCGGCTTCCGGGCCGGGACGGCGCTGTTCGGCCATTTCGGCATCGAGTGGGACCTCACCCGGGCGACCCCGGCGGAGCGGGCCGCGCTGGGCGAGTGGATCGCGCTGTACAAGCGGCTGCGCCCGCTGCTGCACGACGGCACGGTGGTGCGCGGCGACCATCCCGACCCGGCGCTGTGGGTGCACGGGGTGGTGGCCCGGGACCGTTCCCGCGCCGTGTACGCGCTGGTGCAGATGGAGACGGGCCTGACCGCGCCGCCCGGCATGGTGCGGCTGCCCGGGCTCGACCCGGCCGCCGAGTACCGGGTGGCGCCGCTGGCGCCGGGCGACCGGCCGGCCGGCCCGGCCGGTGACCTGCCGCCCTGGTGGGGCGAAGGCGTCCGGCTGCCGGGCCGGGTGCTGTCCGGGGTGGGGGTACGGGCGCCCCTTCAGTTCCCGGAGCGGCTGGTGCTGCTGGAGGCCGTACGGGCCGGGGGCGCACCCGGGGTCACGCGCGCCGGGGGATGAGGACGACCTTGCCGATGGTGGCCCGGCTCTCCAGGGCGCGGTGGGCCGCGGCGGCGTCGGCGAGCGGGAAGTGGTGGACCAGCGGGACCAGGGTGCCGGCGGCGGCGTGGGCCAGGGCCTCCTCCTCCAGCACCCGCAGGTTCTCCGGGCCGCCGATCTTGTCGAACAGGGCCGGGCCCAGCACCGAGCGGCTGGTGATCTCGCGCGCGACCAGCTCCGTCTCCGGCAGCGTGGCCGCCTCGCCCGAGCCGGGGCCGGCGGAGGCGTAGCCGTACGTGAGGTGGGTGCCGCCGGGCGCGAGCAGGCGCATGGCAGTGCGGCCGAGGTCGCCGCCGACGCCCTCGAAGGCGAGGGTGGCGGGCCGGTCGCCGTACTTGGCCCGGATGTGGTCGGCCCAGCCCGGCCGGTCGTAGTCGACGGCGAGGTCCGCGCCGAGGTCCCGTACGGCGTCGGCCTTGGCCGGGCCGCCCGCGGCGCCGATCACCACGGCACCCTTCAGCTTGGCGTACTGCACGAGGAGCGCGCCGATGCCGCCGGCGGCGGCCAGGACGAGAACGGTGTCCGCCTCGGTGACGTCGGCGAAGCGGATGATGCCCATGGTCATGCGGCCGGTGCTGACCATGGCGATGGCGTGGTCCTCGCCGAGGCCGTCGGGCAGCGGGTGGAGGTGGTCGGGGGTGGTGACGGCCAGTTCGGCGTAGCCGCCGGGAACCATGCCGAGGTGCGCGACGACGCGGCGGCCCAGCCACGACGGGTCGGTGCCCTCGCCGACCTCGTCCACGGTGCCGGCGACCTCGCGGCCGGGAATGGTGGGCAGCTCGGGCGTCGGGAAACGGCCACCGACCGGCCCGGCGCGCAGGGCGGTGTCCACGAGGTGGACACCGGCCGCGGTCACGGCGATCCGGACCTGCCCGGGGCCGGCGTGCGGATCGGGAACCTCCTCGTGGCGCAGGTTCTCCGGCGGTCCGAAGGCGTGCAGGCGGATGGCGTGCATGGTGGTTCTCCTCGCGTCGTGTCCTACGGGGACCACCCTGCGACTTCAAGGGCACTTGAGGTCAACTTTCCGCGAGGACGCCGCTCATGCGGGGAGCGGCGGAGGTCAACGTGCCCAGGCCGCCGGTCCTCACCCTGTCGCCGGGGCCGCGGCCCTTCGAGGGCGGCGGGCGGCGGCTCGCGGTGGAGGCGGAGTACGACGGGGTCGGGTTCACCGGCCTGGATCTGACGGAGGCCGACGCGCGGGGGGCGCACTTCCTGGACTGCGCGCTGCGCGACTGCCTGCTGGACGCCACGCGGCTGGGGCGGGCCGGCTTCGTCGACTGTCTGGCGGCGGGCGCTCCAGTCGATCCACGCGGCCGGGATGATCCACCGCGACCTGAAGCCGGGGAACGTCCTGCTGGCGTCGGACGGCCCCAAGGTGATCGACTTCGGCATCGCCAGGGCCGCCCACACGACCTGCGCGGCGTCGGAACGGACCTCGGCGGGGCCGGGCCGCGCGATGTCGACGTGCGGGCCGCCCGGCCGGGCGGGCTGCACCTGGCGGGGCGACGCTGACCAGGGTGCTGGTGCGCGGCGGAAAGCTGGATTTCCCGAACCCGCGTCAGGGGTGCCTGACGGACGTGGCGTTCGTGGACCGCGTGCCGGTGGAGCCGGACCTGGCGGGCGCGCGGTGCGAACGGGTGTCCTTCGAGGGGTGCGAGCGGCGCGGACGTCGGCGGCGCGGTGCTGCGGGACGTGGACCTGCGGGGCGCGCGGCGGCTGGAGATCGCCCGGGGGCGGCGGACCTGGCGGGGGCGGTGATCACCCCGGGGCAGCTTCTGGATTTGGCGCCGTCGTTCGCGGCGGCCCTCGGCGTGCGGGTGACGGGGAACGGGGCTGAGACGGGCGAGGACCGGCGGCTCCCCCGTCGGGGTGCCGCCGGTCCTCCGCCGTCACGCGCGGACGCCGGGCGTCCGGCCGGGTGGGACGTCCGGTCAGACGTTCACACCGAAGTCAGCAGTAGCGAAACGGCCGCTCCTTAGCACGCCTGGTCGGAGGAGTGCAAACGGCCAGTTCAGAGCCCATGTGGGTGGGGTGGGCATCCGGCTGTTTGTGCCTGTTGCCCGGCCGTTTGTGGGTACCGTGCTGACTCGGTGCTGGCTCTCAGCGGTGCCGAGCAGTGCGGAGCGGCGGACGCACGAACGGTGCGTAGGGTGCTCAGACGGCGCGGGGGCCGCCGTCCCGCACGGCGGAAAGGAACTGCGCCCAGCCCTCGGCAGGGAAGACCACGGCCGGGCCGTGGGGGGACTTGCTGTCGCGCACGGGGACCACACCAGATGTGACGAAGGTCGTGGAGAACTCGACGCACTGCCCCCCGTCACCCTGGCTGTACGACGACTTGATCCACTCAGCGTCGGTGAGGTTCAGGTCAGTGGTCATGCTCGAAGCTCCTTCGACAGTGACTTGATCAGGGCAAGCGACCTACCCAGGGACAGGGCGTTGGCCCTGAGCCGATCATAGTTATCCAGTCCCCACGCCACCGTCCGCGCCGAGTCGTACACCCGGCCTCCGCGCGGCCCATCGGAGTAGAGAACCGTGTCCGCGTCATCGAAGGTGAGCAGCGTGTAAGGCATCAAGTGCTCCGCTGTCGCCCCGGCCGAGAACGGCATCACCTGGAGATCGACTTGGGGGGACATCGCCGCCATCGCCAAGTGGTCGAGCTGTTCGGCCATCACATCCGCGCCCCCGACCATGGTCCGCAGGCATCCCTCATGCAAGATCACCCATAGCTCCGGCGGGTTCTGCCGCTCGAAGATCGCGCGTCGCCGGAGCCGCGCGGCAACCCGGCCTTCGATCACGTCAGCGTCTTCCCGTGGGTGGGCAGCTTGGAAGACCGCCCGTGCGTAGCGCTCCGTCTGGAGGATGCCCATGACGAGATTGGCGGAGTAGTCGAGTATCCGGGAAGCCCGGCGTTCCAAGTTCAGGTAGGGCATGAACCACGACGGATGGTCGCCTTCATCGATCCGCTTCAGAAGCCCTTCGAACAGGCCGTTCGTCCCGAAGGTTCTGTCGCATCCCTTGGCGAACTTCTCGCTCGCCCGCAGCGTCCCCGACTCCACCTGACTCACGTAGGACTCCGAGTAGCCCGTGGTTTCCCCCAGCCGCTTCTGCGTGAGCTTGCGTCCCAGGCGGACGCGCTTGACATCGGCGCCGAAGCGCTGAAGGGGGTTGGGTGGCTGACTGAAGTCATCGGAAGTGGGGGATCGGTCCAAGGCCCTGACCTCCTGGAACGGGCTCGAACTCTGCGCACCGCTGCGCCCGGAGACTTCAGTATCCGCCCTGAAGTCTCGCCAATCCAGGGTGTGTTGCCTTGTCCTGGTGACGGAATCGGTACAGGCAGTGCCCAGCGGGCACGCCGCATACCCAGAGACCGGAGCACGCATGACCGCCGATCAGGAGACGACAGCACGCGCGGCAGCCAACGACGGCGAGCGAGAGCCACCCGATGCGGGTAGCGGAACGTTGCCGACGTTGAGGGAGCTGAGCGAGCGACACAAGGCTCTGAGCGCACGCATCGACCAACACTTCCAGTCTCTGAGGAGCAGTGATGCGTGTGAGGTCTACGCATCGGCTAGCCGGGTCTCCTCGGACAGGAGCCAGGACGATGACGACAGTTCATGACGGGTTTTGGTGTGAAGTCGTGGCCCGGAGCCCCGAGGCATGTGGGGAATGGGTGCTCGGTGGCTACCGGGCCGGTACTCCGCGTCTGGCGCTGCGGTGGTTGAGGGAGCAAGCGCGCCGCCTGTCCGACGCTCTCGACCCGCTTCCCGGGCGTGCCCCGTTCCCCGTGAGGAGCCTGGTCCGCGTCGGGTCGAACAGCCCGAATCCGGGCCGGATCTTCCGCGAGTGGATGAAGGATTTCCGATACCAAGAAATGCAACTGGCCGCGCTGGTGGCCGGTCGGCATATCAGCATCACCGCCGGAGGCACCGACCACGTGTGTGGCCAATGCGATGCGGATGTCTACTACTCACTTTCATGCCGGCCGATCTCGCTTGATTTCCCGACCGACTGGAGATTAGTAGAACCGCAGTACGCGGCGGTCTGAACGGCTCCCGTCCCCGATCGCACCTCTCCCTGGCAACCGGGGCGGGGAGCGGCTCTCGCATCACCCATGGCGACCGCATCGGGTCAGGGTCGCACACACGCTCCCATCGTGGTCACCCCGCGATGGGTTCGCCGCCCAGCTCGCCCCACGGGCGGCATCACCGGGCGTGCCACGTCCGGAACACTCACAAGGAGGCACGACGTGACAACCACCCACAGGCGCGGGCCGACCGATGCCCGCACGCTGATCAGTGACGAACTCAGGGCCACCCTCGCGAGCAACATGCTCGACAAGTTCTCCGGCCTGACCGAGGAGAAGGCGGACCGGGGCGTCGGACAGATGCTTGCCTTCGTCGCGGCCTGTGCGGCGAGCGACAAGCCCCTCAGCCCGTCCCCGATCGTGGATGACTATTGGCATGCCTTCTTGCTCCACACGAAGGCGTACGCCGATTTCTGCGATCGGGCCTTCGGCAAGTTCATCCACCACCAGCCCGGTTTCCTCGACAAGGAGGAACACGGCGGCGGTAAGGCCATCCGTACCCGGACCCTCGACGCGATCACCTACGCCGGGTATGAGATCGACGCCGAGTTCTGGCCGGAGCTGGATCTGGCGAATTGCTCACAGTGCCACCAGAACTGCCACGACAGCCCGAGCCACCCCGGCACGGCCGCCTGACAGTTCCCGGTCGGTCCCCGCTCTGTGCCAGGCTGTGCGCAGAGCGGGGACCGGCCCGCCGCACCGGAACAACCAGGGAGAGCGCGGGTGGATCGCACGGAGTGGCACGACCTGCCGTTGGGAGCGCGGGCCGCCGTCGAGCAGCAAACCGGCCACGTCGTGAAGGCCGAGGCAGCGCCGCACGGAGTCATGTCCCGACTCGCGTGCACGGTCCATTCCGAACAGGGCCGCGTGTTCGTCAAGGGTGGTCTCGTTGCCGACCCGCAGTCGTGGGTATACCGCCATGAAGCCGCCGTCACCCGGATCGCGCCATGCGCACCGGGCGTGCTCTGGGAAGTCGAGGCGGACGGCTGGCTGCTCACGGGATATGAGTACGTGGAGGGTCGGCACCCGAACCTGTCTCCGGGGTCGCCGGATCTCGGTCCACTGATGCGGACGCTCACCGCAGTGTCTGCGACTCCTTGGCCCGAGGAGCTGCGAAAGCGACCATTGAGCGATCGTTACGCCGACTTCCTGCCCGCTGAGGTGCCTCCCGCACTACTGGGGCGTGGGCTGGCCCACACGGACATGTCACCACTCAACATGCTCGTCGCCCCGAATGGGGAACTGGTGCTGCTCGACTGGGCACTTGCGTGCCCTGGACCGGCGTGGGCCGATGCCGCGCTCACTGTTCCTCGGCTGATCTCAGCAGGTCATGCCCCCGCTGAAGCCGAGACCATGGCCCGGCAGGTGCCAGCCTTCGGCGCTGCCTCGCCGGAAGCCGTGGCCACCTTCGCTCGTACGGTCCGCAGCGCCTGGGAAACGTGGGAGCGGACCCGCCCGCTTCCGCACCGGGCTGCCCTCACCGCAGCCGTCCGGTCCTGGGCGGAATACCTGGGCAGCGCGTAGCACTCTTCCCTCCGAACAAAGGAACGCCCCCGCCGAGGAAGCGGGGGCGTGTCGCTGTCCGCGTCGTCACAGCAGAGCGCGGAAAGGGTTGTCGCTGGGAAGCGTTGCGGTCGGCCTGGGCGCCTGGTGGCGCTGGCGGATGGTCACGCGGGCCGGGATTTCCGGCCGGGGTTCCGGTTCCTGGTGGGGGGTCGGGCGATACGAATCGATCCGTACCACGCTGGCACGGTTTTCCTCACGCTCCGCGCTGGCCGGCTGAGGCTTGGGAGCAGTCCGGTTCGACTCTCGGTGAACGGGAGCGTTCTCACGGAGGGTGAACACGACTGCCGGGCGGCCGATGCCCTTCCGTTCCTCGGTGACGACGATTTCGGGCAGTGCCTTGACCTGAGCGGCCGTGGCGTTGACGTAGGGCAGCACCTGAGAGGAGGTGGCCCGGCCGCCGTGCATCTCGATCCGGGCACGCACCTTGTCGGCCAGGGAGACAACCGGGCGCGTTGCCTTGCTGCCCTCCGGAGTGGTTCCGGTGAGGGTTACGGCACTGCGGACACTGCGGCGCACCAGTGAGAACGCGGCCGACAGCATCTCGTGAGTGATGACCTCGGAGCATTCGGAAGCGGCCAGACAGGCGGCCACCCGCAGTGTCTGTTCCGCCGTGCGCTCGATGAACACGGCCTGCGATTCGGGCAGCGATTCCGCAATGATCCGGGTGTAGCGCCGCACGACTCGCCACAGCGGCCGGGCGCCATCGGAAAGAGTCAGCGTCCGGGGCCGGATGGTGGCCCACCCGTAGGCGTCCGACACTTCGGCGCCGTCGATGCTGGGCAGTGTCACCGCGTCGTCGTCCAGCATGGGAACCGCGCCGAGCGCGAACGGCATGATCCGGTTGTAGGAACCTCCGGCCGCTTCTACCGCTCCTATGTAGCGGGTCCAGTCCGATGGCGTGATGTGGGTGTGCAGCACCATGGCCGGATCCTCGACGGACTGCGCCTCTTCCTTGGTCGTGTTGCGGATCGGCGCCCCGTCCCACGCGGCCCGCAGCTTGGCCGTGAACGAAGCGTCGCGTCGCACCCGCCGCAGAACTTCCGACCATTCCTCTTCGATGACCAGGGTCCGCACGTCCCGCCCTGCTTCCATTTCGGCGGTTGCTTCGGCCTGTTCGGCAAGGTGGTTGACCAGAGACGCACCGGAGGTGATCCCGGAGGTGGTGTGCGTGTCCAGGAACCGGCCCACGGCCGGGCGCATGACGTGTTGTGCGGCCCGCAGCGCCGTTCCCTTGCCCCGGCCCGTACCGGCCGCGAGGCAGGTCCACAACAGCGCGGGGCGGGCGTTCCCCCGGGAGGAGACCCGCACCGTTCCGCCGATGGCGGCCGACCACAGGGTGAGGGCGGCGACGTAGATGCCCAGCGGATCGGTTTCCACATACGGCGCGACCTTGCGGACCGCACGGCCGATGGGACCGTAGAAGACGGGGGCGACGCTCATGCTGCGCTCACTTCCTGGCGAGTTGATTGGTTGGCTGACAGGTGGTGCGCCGGAGAGACCGGCCGCCAACGGCCGTCGTCCTTGACCAGTGCTCCGGAGTTGTTCGAGTTGGGCAGGGCCAGCGGGAGGGCTTCCCCACCATCGGCGGGGACCACGGCGGCCCGCGTGCGGCTGTCCTTCGCGGCCCCCACCTGTGCCGCGCGCTTGGCCGCGTACACGGTGAGGTCATCACGGGTCACCACACCCGTCCGGCGTTGGCCGCGAGGCGTCGTCCAGACCACCCAACTACCGGGGGCGTAGTCGCGCTTGCTGGGCTTGCTCCCGGCTCTGTAGCCCTTGGCGTTCTTCCATGCCGCAAGGTCGGTGGGCCGGGGGTGACGGCCGCTGGGCGCGACCGTCACCGTGGGCGCGGCACTCAAGCCGCCCGTGCTTTTCCCACCGAGTCGTCACGGTGCGACAACTCGTAGGCGTGCCGCACATGCATGGGGACGCGGCCCCGGTCGGGCACGGTGTATCCCTGTTCCCGTGCCCAGCGGCGAACGGCCCGGTTCCGCTCCCGTTCGCTGATGCCCTCACGGTCCCGTGTGACGGGCTCGGGAAGCGGGTCCCCACCGCTCAACGTCCCGGATCGCACGGCGGCGGCGAACGCCCCCGGTCGGGTGACGTCCAGGGACGGCAGGTCCCGTTCCCGCGCATCCCGCAACTTGGACGCGTTCCGCTCCGCCCCAGTACCGCAGACGATCAGCACGGTGGACTCATCGGCCCGACCGACCACTTCATAGCCGAGGTCCCGCACAGCTTGCCGGGCTCCTCCCACGAGTACCCCGGGACCTCACCACAGACCATGACCGAGGCGACCGGCCCCGGGCGTGACCCGCCCTCCGGCGTCGCCTGTGCCACCTCCACCGTGCCTGTGTCGGACGGTTCCACCGACTCCCCGGCCGCTTCGTCCTGGGCGCCCTCCGTGGGCACCACACCCGCCGTGCGCGGCTCGGGAACGTCGGTCGTGCCTTCCGGGGCCGGACCGTTCTCCGGCACGCCCAGAGCATCAAGGAGGTACCGGCCGAACACCACGCCGTGTTCCCGGCAGAGGTCCCACGAGTGCTGCCCGAGAGTCAGCGTCTCCACCGCCTCTTCTTCGCTCCCGTCACGGGCTATATGGGCGTCGCACAGAACCTTTTCCACGGGCATAGGAACCGTCTTGCGCATGGCTGAGCTTCCTTTGATTCGGTCGGGCGGCTGAAGTCTGAGTGAGTGGCCGGAGCGTTGCTCTGACGGCCCGCCGCGCCTTGCGGTGCGGAACTGACTTCATCCTGCCCCGCCAGCGAAAGAATTCAAGCGGGGATTCTTGTGACCTTGCTCATCATCAGCAGATATCTATATCCGCAGGTCAGGGTGCATATGTGTGTGCGAGGAAAACGGTGGGGTAATGCTTTGACCAGCGATGAAAGGACCCACCGGGGGTGCCTTCCTTTCGTCGTGTACGGGTTTCTAATTTTTCAGGCCGAGTCAGTTTCAGTGATGAGCTGAGCGGAGTGTGATGGCCGGCACTCCGGTCCGTGACCAAATAACAGGCCCGCGCCCCGTATGGGGCACGGGCCTGTCAGGGGTCAGGCCGCGGTGGGCCACTGGACGGTGGCCTTCACGATGCCGGGGGTCGGCTTCGTCTCATCAAAGGAATGGTCCGGGTTCCGGGTGTCCAGCTCGGGGTAGCGGACCACCTTCCCGCCGTAGAGGTGCAGGGTGTCTATGTAATCCGCCCGGTACTTCTCCGACTGCCCCTCACGGAATCCCGTGAACTGCGACGCGAACGTGGCGAACTCCGAGTGGCCCGCAACGATGTCCACGCCATCCGGCATGGCCGTCGTGCTCACCACGGTGAAGCCCGCAAGCCGGGCGATGACGCCGTTCGCGGTTACCCCTGCTTCGCCGTATGCCCCGGCGTTCGCAACGGCGGGATGCTCGACCAAGTACCGCTTCACCCTGGGCGAGACGGCCACGTAACGCCCCTCCGGAACGTCGTGGTCGTCCAGGGCAAGCATCATGTCCAGCACGGCACTGTAGAGCGCCTGGGGGATGTTCCCGGCCGTTACCGCCAGCGCGGGCAGCTCGGTCGCGCTCTGGGCGATCACCCGGCCCATGAAGGTGTCCGCCTCCCGCGCGAGCGCCCGGATCATCTGCCGGTTGATGGGCGCCTTGAGCGTCCCCTCAACCTGTATCTGCTCCGCGTTTTCCACGAGGATCTGAAGATACTTCGCTTCTGAGATGGCGAGTTTCTGGTCTACGGTCTGAGGCCGCTGGGCCGTCATTCCCTCGGGCAGCCGGTAATCCCCGACCGTGGGACGGACGAGGGAGTTAATGTGTACCACGTCGCCGCGCTTGCGGATATTCCCTTCGTATTTGCGGTTCGCGACCACCCGCGAGCACCAGACAAGCAGCGGGTCGAACTGTTCAAGAAGAACGTCGTCCCAGATCTCGGGAACGAACGTGTGCGTCGCCTGGTGTTGGTAGGCAAAGGTCATACAGAAAACTCCTTATCGGTAACGAGCATCAAGAGAACGACGAACGGGACGGGGAAAGCCTCCGGGCGGATGGTGTCCCGCGCCGAGCAGTTCCGGGACCTCGGGCTTGGGGACGAAGGCTGACAGCGCGCCTTCGATCGCCTCGGCGGACGGTGATCCATCCTCCGCCAGCAAGGCGGATGTATTCAGACAGGCAGTAAAGGCGCTCGGCAGTTCAATGCCGGAGCGGGCTGCGGCGGCCTTCAGTTCCGCCAGGGCGAGCTTCCCCGCGTATTCCGCACGGATCTCCGCCCGGATAGCGTCTCCGGGGTCGGCCAGCACGGCCTCACCGGATTCGGAAACTGATGGCGTGTCGCTCAAAGCGGCACCTCCTGATCTAAGAAAGAAGGGGATTCAGTTATCGGGCCGCCTTCGCGGGCGGCCCATGGATACTCACAAGAGGACAACGCAAGAGAGACACGGCCCCCTTACCCCCGAGGATGATCTTTCGATCTGGGGGAAGAGGATCCGCGTTCTCTCCGCACTGCCCGTTCTCACAGGGAGGTATCCGCAGAGACCCGTTCGAGCGCCAACGGCACTCTGGACATGGGTAACGGCCCCGGCTCACCTCCGCGTCAGCGGCCCACCGCCCAGTGAGCTTGACTCCAGAGGGCGCCAACGGGTGAGAAGCACTGCCCTCCACAAGCTGTGGATTTAATGCCACGTGGTCCGCGCCGTGCGGTTCAATCTGATCCACAGGTTCCGGTAGCCCTGAAGGTCTTGCTCGGCCAGGCCCGGGAAGTCGTAAACAAGGTTCCGGTGCTTCCCGACTTGGATTCCTTTCCTGCGCAAGCGCTCCGTACGGTTCTTGGCGGGGCGCTTGTGTTCCCGGCACCACTTCTCCGGCCTGCCCCGCCCGCGCCTCTTCGCCGGGTCGCCTACAGGCTCCGCGCAGCCGGGCCAATGACAGGACTCGTTGATGCCGGTGGGTGACTGTTCTTCGGCCCAGTTGAAGCCCCCCGACTCGAAGAGTTCCGGCGTCGAGGCATGCCGGCCGTCGTCCACTGCGGCGAAGGGCGGTGCACTCATCAACGAATCAAGCCGTTGAAATCCCCACCCCGGGTCATACTCCGGGCATGACGCCGCCAACGGCGACAGGGCCAGCGGGACGAGCCCTGAATGAGCGGCTGACATCCTGGCGAAGTCATCTTCATATTCTTCCTCGGGCCAGAGTGAAGGCCAGGTGTCGGACTCTTCTTCCTCGGCAGCCTTGAGCAGCTTGGTTGCCTGATTCTTCAGCCTTTTCTGGGCCTTTCGACTCGTGGGCGGAATAGTCCGCTTACTCTTCTCCATGATCCCCGAAGCGTGTAGTCCAACGTGCCAACAAAGAAAGCATTCCCGGGTGATCCGGTACGGGGAAGGTGACCGCGAAATGTGATCTGACAACCTCCATCCCCGTTTCCAGGATGACTCAACCGAACCTGTTGCGCTAGGTTCGGCTCTAGTGTTGAGCATCATGCTCCGAACCAGTTGCAGCAGGTTCGATGGCTGCGTTACTGTCTTCCTCGTGAGCGCAGAAACGACAGACAGCGGCTCCCCGGAAGACTGGCATCGGGAAGGCGACGCACTGGTGTGGCGACGGGTACATGGGCCATGGCTCATCACGGCCCGGTGCCCGGTACACGCGCCGTTCAACGGTCCCTCGGAACTCTCCGTGAGACTCGCCATCGGCGGTTCTGGGGAGGAGATCGATCGCCTCATGAGCCAGGCGTTGAAATCGGACGGGATCCCCGCCAGCCTGCTTCGGCAGATTCCCCTGGCGGAGATCAAGGCGCAGGCCCGCGCCGCGCTGGTGCGGCAGCAGGACCGGGCGATGAACCGGCCGTGGCCAGTCCCGGAGCGTTGCCGCTCGGAGACGGATTACGCCTTGCTCGTCGCCGAGCTGGACCGCATGAGAGCAACCAAAACCACCGCACCACAGGGCGACTTGGCCGCACGCCTCGGCATCGGCAAAGCAACCATGTCCGAACGAATCAAACGGGCCAAAGACCTTGGCCTGTGGGATGGAAAGCGGCCCACAGACAAGGCATGGCAGCTCATCACTGAGTGGAAGAACGACGAGGAAGGCCGCTAGAAGTCATGGCTACCACGTTCCAGAAATGCAAGACCAGACAGGCCGACCCGTGCGACAAGGCGCGCTGCGGACACCCCTGGACCGTCCGCTACCGCGAGCCGGGAGGGCGATCCGGCCGCCAGCGGGAGAAGTCGTTCCCCACCAAGCGGCAGGCCGAGGCCCACGGCAACAAGATGGAGGCCGACAAGCTCTCCGGCGTCTACCTCGACCCCGACCGTGGCAAGATCACCGTCGCCGCTTGGTGGTCGGAATGGCTCGGCGCCCAGGTGATCAAGCCCAACACGCTGCGCGACTACACCGGCTTCGCCAACAACTACCTCCTGCCGACGCTCGGCCGGAAGACGATCGCCGCCGTCACCCCCAACGACATACAGCGCGTCGTAGCCGTGATGGACGAAGCCGGGCTCATGGCCTCGACCATCGCAACCCGCGTGATCCCCTTGAAGGCCGTGTTCAAGGCCGCCGTGGACAACGACCGGATAGCCAAGGACCCCTGCCGGGGCATGAAGCTGCCCCGCTCCGCATCCCAGGCCGTAGACCCCGACCGCATCCCCACACTGACCCAGGTCGTCAGCATCGCCCAGGCGCTACCGGACGAGTACCGGTTGAACGTGTGGCTGATCGCGGGGGCCGGACTGCGCCCCTCCGAGTCCTTCGGCGCCTCCGAGGACTGCCACCGGGGAGACGTGTACCGGGTCTACCGCCAGACGACAGAGAAGGGCGACGGGCAAGGGAACCGCAAGGCGCTCGTGCCGCTGAAGCACCGGGCCGCAGGTGACTACCGCGAGATCCCGTTGGCTGACTGGCTCGGTCAGGAGATCGACCGGCACCGGGAGCAGCACGGCACTCACGCCTTGGTCGGAGCATCCGGCCTGCTGTTCTCCACCATCGCCGGAGCGCTGCTCACCCATGAGAGCTTCTACTACCACTGGCGCAGGGCGATGAAGGCCCTCGGGCTGGCCTACAAGCCGCACGATCTGCGGCACTTCTTCGCCTCCACCATGCTCGCCGCTGGCGTGTCGCTGCTGGAGGTGAGCCGGTGGCTCGGACACCGCTCGATCAGGGTCACGGCTGACACGTACGGGCATCTGGTGCCCGACTCCTGGCAGCGCGGCCGGAAGGCGATGCAGGAAGCCATGCGGCCACGGTTCACCGTCGTCAAGGACGTGCCCGAAGAGGAGAGGGGAACGCTCACCCAGGCGGCCTGACGCTGGACAGGCCGGAGCCCCCCAGCGCGAATCTGGGGGGCTCCGGTGCTGAGGTGGCGGGACCGTGCTGACTCAGTGCTGACCAGCGTCCGCCCATCCGGCCTTCTAGCAGGTCACTCGCACGCTGTCAGACGTTCACACCGAAGTCCTGGGCGATGCCCGCGAGGCCGGAGGCGTAGCCCTGGCCGACCGCGCGGAACTTCCACTCCGCGCCGCTCCGGTACAGCTCGCCGAAGATCATCGCGGTCTCGGTGGAGGCGTCCTCGGTCAGGTCGTAGCGCGCGATCTCGGTGCCGCCCGCCTGGTTCATCACGCGGATGAACGCGTTCCGCACCTGGCCGAAGTTCTGCCCGCGGTTGTCGGCGTCGTGGATCGAGACCGGGAAGACGATCTTGTCGACCTCCGGCGGCAGGCCCGCCAGGTTGATCTTGATCTGCTCGTCGTCGCCCTCGCCGGCACCGGTCAGGTTGTCCCCGGTGTGCTCGATGGTGCCGTCGGGGGTCTTCAGGTTGTTGTAGAAGACGAAGTGCTGGTCCGAGACGATCTTGCCGCTCGCGTTCACCCCGAGGGCGCTCGCGTCCAGGTCGAAGTCGGCACCGGTCGTGGTGCGGACGTCCCAGCCGAGACCGACCGTGACGGCCGTCAGGCCCGGAGCCTCCTTGCTCAGCGAGACGTTGCCGCCCTTGGACAGGCTCACACCCATGTGGATCCCCTTATTCGATATCGCTCAGGGTCGTCTTTGCGATGACGTTACTCTCACTGATCCCAACGATGTCAGGGGGTTGCCCGGTTCCACGCGGGTTTCGGGGATTCCGGGGGAAAACAGGCGTGCGGCGCTGGGCCGGGCGGGGGATCATGGAACGCGTGTCCGGTCCGTATCCCATCCGCGGCTCGGTCTCCCTCCCGGAGTCCGAGCTCCGTTGGCGTTTCTCGCGGTCCTCGGGGCCCGGCGGGCAGCATGTCAACACCACGGACACGCAGGTGGAGGTTCTCTTCGACCTGGCCGCGACCTCGGCGCTGCCGGAGGTGTGGAAGGAGCGCGCCCTGGACAGGCTCTCCGGTCGGCTCGCGGACGGCGTGCTGACGGTCAGGGCGAGCGAGCACCGCTCCCAGTGGCGGAACCGTGAGACGGCCGCGCGGCGGCTGGCCGCGCTGCTGGCCGAGGCGACCGCGCCGCCGCCGGGTCCGCGCCGGGCGACGCGGGTGCCGCGCGGGGTGGTGGAGCGGCGGCTGCGGGACAAGAAGCGGCGGGCCGACGTGAAGCGGGGGCGCGGCCGCGGTCAGGGGTGGGACTGACCGCCCGGCCGGACCGGTGCCCGGTCAGCCCAGGTGCCGGTAGCCGGCGCGGTAGTACAGAAGGGGACCGCCCTCGACGGACGGCAGCCCGGCGGCGAGCACGCGGCCGATCACCAGCGTGTGGTCACCGGCCTGGACCCGCTGCTCGGTGCGGCACTCGACGGTGGCCAGCGCGCCTTTGACGAGCGGTGCCCCGGTGTGTTCGCCCAGCACGTGGGGCACTTCCTGGAACAGGAGCCGGTCGCTGAGCCGCCCCTTCATCGCGAACCGCCCGGCTATGGACCGCTGGCCCTCCGCGAGCAGGGACGCGGCCCACAGCGGCTGCCGCTCCAGGATCTCGTCCATCCGGGATCCGGTGCGGACGCTGACCAGCACCAGCGGCGGGTCGAGCGACACGGACAGGAACGCCGTCGCCGTCATCCCGGCCGGGGCGCCGCGCGGCTCGTCCTCCTCGTCGTGGGCGGTCACCAGGACCACCCCGGCGGCGAGCCGGGCCAGGGCACCGCGGAACTGCTCCTCGCTCACCCCTTCAGCATGGGGGACGGGCTGGAACTGGGTCTGACGCGCTGGGAGAGCCACGGTACGCAACGGTAACCGGCGCGTTCCGGCCCCCGCATCGGGCCAGGGAACCAGAACGGCCCCCCAAGCGTCCTACATCGCGCGACCGAGCACTTTCGTACTGTGACATGAATCACAGTAGGCAACTAATTGCTGACCCTGTGTACCTAGCGGGCAGCTCGCTGTGATTCAGTGGCCTGTATATCTGCACGTGCATTTCGCGCCCGGGGGAGTGATGGAAACGGAGACGGAGCCATATGTGCGCCTCGCCTCGCTGCGGGAGTTGCACCAGGTTGTCGCTCAGCTCAACACCGCCCGCAGTATGGCCGACACCCTCCAGACCATCGCCGACGGGGCCGTCGCCGCCCTCGGCTTCGAGCTGGCGGCGGTGAACCTGGTCAGACCCGACGGTGACCTGCTGGTCGCCGCCGTGGCCGGGAGCGACAAGGCCGAGGCCGCCATGGCCGGGCGCACCGGCTCCCGCGAGTCCTGGGAACGCCGCCTGTCCATGGGCGAGCGCTGGGGAGAGCTCCGTTTCATCCCGTACACCGAGGGCTGGGTCCTCGACCACGACGACGTCCCGCAGTGGCACACCACCGGGCCCGCGCCCCGTTACCCCGACGAGTGGCACCCGATGGACCGGCTCTTCGCCCCCATGTACGCCTCCGACGGCGAACTGCTCGCCGTCCTGGAAGTCGACAGACCGCGCAACGGCCGCCGCCCCGGGCCCTGGGGGTGCGAGGCGCTCCAGCTCTACGCCTCCCAGGCCGCCATCGCCATCAGCAACGCCCGTCTGCGCGGAAACATGCAGCGGGCGCTCATCCGTCTTGAGCGGGAGCAGCAGGCGCTGCGGGCCAGCGAGGAGAGCTTCCGGCAGGCGTTCGAGTACGCGCCCAGCGGCATGGCCATCGCCGAGGTGGGCGGCGAGAGCCACGGCCGCCTGATCCGCGTCAACGACGCCCTGTGCCGGCTGCTGGGTCGCCCCGGCTCCGTGCTGCGCCGCTACAGCTTCGCCGACCTCGTCCACCCCGAGGACACCGGCGTGCTGCTCCGCACCTCGGCCGAGGGCGGCCGGGCCGAGCTGCGGCTCGCCCGCCGCGACGGCTCCTACGTCTGGGTCAGCCTGCGGAACTCGGTCGTCGCCGACGCCGCGGACGGCCCGCAGGTCCAGCTCACCCACGTCGAGGACATCGAGGAGCGCAAGCGCCACGAGCTGGCCCTCGCCCATCGCGCCAGCCACGACTCCCTCACCGGCCTGCCGAACAGCGCGGAGCTCCGCGCCCGCCTCGGCGGGCGGATATGCGACACGGCGCCCGACCGGTTCGGCAGGACCGCGGCCCCGGCCGCCGACCGCGTCACGGACGCCTTCGAGGGCCTCGGCACGCCGCCGCCGCGCGCCTACGACCACCATGAGCACGTTTTCGCGCCCGATGCCCCGGGCGGCGACGGCAAGGGCCTCGCGGTGCTCTTCTGCGACCTCGACGGATTCAAGTCGATCAACGACCGCTTCGGCCACGTCTGCGGCGACGCCGTCCTGGTCGAGGTCGCCCGCCGCCTGGAGCAGGGCGTCCGCGACAACGACACGGTCGCCCGGCTCGGCGGCGACGAGTTCGTGGTGCTGGCCGAGGGCCTCGGCCCGGCGGAGGCGTCGGACCTCGCGGTCCGGCTGCGCAACGGCATCATCCCGCCGATCCGCGTCGAGGGCCGCTCGGTGCGGGTGGGCGCGAGTTTCGGCATCGGCTGGGCGGCCTGCGGCATGACCACCGAAGAGGTGCTGGAGTCCGCCGACCAGCGCATGTACATCGAGAAGCGCTCCCGGTCCCAGGGCAGGCGGCGGGCGGGCTGAGCCCGGGGGGCGGCCGGATCGGTCTCCGGCGTTCGCCCGAACGGGGTAGGCTCGCCAGTCGTACTTGCGGTGGGGGAAGCGGTGACAAGGAGCGGTAGGCGATGAGCGCGGGGAACAGCGGCGGCGGTACGCCCGACGAGTCGGACGACCCGTTCGGCTACCTGTACCGCCCCGAGGGCGACCAGCCTCAGACGCAGCCGCAGCAGACCCTGCGGCAGTCGTCGTACAACCACGTGCGCCCGGTGGGGGAGCGCACCTTCGGCGGCCAGCAGGGCTACCGCCAGCCGCACCAGCCGCCGCGCCAGGCCCCGCCGCACCCGGACGCCCGGTACGCCGCGCCCGAGACGCAGCCGGGCGGCGTGCCCCCGTACGGCGGGCCGCACGACCGGCGCCGCCCCCCGGAGCCCGACCAGCGCCGGAACGGGCTGCTGATAGGCGCGATCGCCGTCGTCCTGGCCGTGGTACTCGGTGTCGGCGCGGCGATCCTGTTCAGCGACGACGAAGGGGCCCAGGCCGACGACGGCGACCCCTCGACCGCGCCCACCGGCAACGTCGGCGGGGAGCCGGGCGGCGACGAGCCGACCGACCCGCCGACCGACGGCGGCGAGGAGCCCGCGGAGCTGCCCGTGGCCGACATCACCCAGCTCCAGCTCGCCAACAGCGCGGCCATCGAGTCCACGTTCGCCAACGCGCGCTCCGAGAGCGGCTCGTACATCGCCGTCCAGGGCCGCCCGAACGCGACGATCTCCTGGACGTTCGACCTCCAGGGCGACCCCGGTCAGTACTACTTCTACGTCGGGTACTCGACCGTCACCGACGGGCAGGCCATGGGCTTCTCGGTCAACGGCACGCCCCGCACCGACCCGGTGGACATGCAGGACTACGCCACCGCGAGCGATGCCTTCGACGACAGTTGGGTCCGCACGTACAACCTGGTGGACCTGGTCGAGGGCACCAACACGATCACGCTCACCTGCGACCGCCCCTGTGACGTCGCCATCGACCAGCTCTGGATCAGCGACCACGAAGAGGGCTGAGCACGGCCCCGGGCAGCGGCTCCAGGGGCTCCAGCGGTGGCCGGGGCTCCGGCGGGCCGCTCAGCCAGGCACCGCGGCGCATGACCCCGGCGACCTCCCAGTCCGCGTCGAGCACCACCAGATCGGCGTCCTTCCCCTCCTCGATCGTCCCGACCCGGTCGGCCACGCCCAGCAGCCGCGCCGGGGTCGCCGACAGCGCCCGGACCGCCTCGGCGACCGGCAGGCCGTCCACGGTCACCGCCCGGCGCAGCGCCCGGTCCAGCGTGAGCGTCGAGCCCGCGATGGCGCCGCCCTCGGCGAGCCGGGCCACGCCGCCCGAGACCTCCACCCGCAGCGGGCCCAGCGGATAGACGCCGTCGCCCATCCCGGCCGCGCCCATGGCGTCGGTGATGAACGCCACCCGTTCCGCGCCCGCCGCGCGGAACGCGAGCCGCAGCACGGACGGGTGCAGGTGCGTGCCGTCGTTGATCAGCTCGACCGTGACCCGCTCGTCCTCCAGCAGCGCGGCGATCGGGCCCGGCGCGCGGTGGGTGAGCGGCGGCATGGTGTTGAACAGGTGCGTCGCCACGGTGGCGCCCGCGTCGATCGCCCGCCGGGTCGTCTCGTAGGTCGCGTCGGTGTGGCCGACCGCCGCGATCACCCCTCGGTCGCGCAGCAGCCGCACCGCGTCGAGGCCGCCGGGCAGCTCCGGCGCGAGCGTCAGCATCCGCGCCGCGCCGCGCGCCGCGTCGATCAGCTTCCGCACCGCCTCGGGGTCCGGGTCGCGCAGCAGCGCCGGTTCGTGGGCGCCGCAGCGGCCCGCCGCGATGAACGGGCCCTCGAAGTGGACGCCCGCCAGGTCGCCCTGCTCGACCAGCTCCGACAGCGCGCCCGCCTGCGCGGCCAGGTCGTCGAGGCGGCCGGTGACGGTGGACGCGACCAGGGTGGTGGTGCCGTGGGCGCGGTGCGTGGCGATGACGCGCAGCGCCTCCTCGGCCGTGCCCGCCGAGAACGACGCGCCGCCGCCGCCGTGCACGTGGAGGTCGACAAAGCCGGGCACCAGCCAGTGGCCGGTCAGACCCACGGCGGAAGCCGCCCCGGGCCGGTCGTCCGCGACGATCCGCCCGCGCTCGACCACGACCCGCCCCCCCCCCCCCACCCCCCCGCCCCCCCCGCCCCCGCCCCGCCCCCCCCCCCCCCGCCCCCTCCCCCCCCCCCGCCCCCCGCCGGGCGGATCCTGGACTTCGCCCGCGCCTCGACCCCATCGGCCCGCACGACCCGGGCACCGGTCAGCACCACACGGCTCATCGCGCCACCTCCGGCGTCCGCCGGGGGTGGGAGGCGAGGTCGTGGGCCAGGAGGCCGGCGCCCAGGCAGCCGGCCGTGTCGCCGAGCGCGGCCGGGACGACGGTGGGGAGCCGGTGGAACGTGGCCTTGGCCGCCAGCGCCGTGCGCAGCGGGACCAGCAGCGTGTCGCCCGCCTCGGCCAGTCCGCCGCCGACGATCACGGTGCCCGGGTCCAGCAGGCTGACGGCGGTGAGCAGCCCGTCCGCGAGGCCGTCCACGGCCTCCCGCCACAGCGACAGGGCCCGCGCGTCGCCCGCCGCCACGGCCGCCGCGGCGTCGGCCGCCGTCGCGCCCGGCGTGCCGGAGGCGGCGGCCCAGGCGCGGCCGACCGCGGCGGCGGAGGCCACCGTCTCCAGGCAGCCGCGCTGTCCGCAGCCGCAGCGGACACCGCCGGGCCTGACCACGACGTGGCCGATCTCACCGGCCGCGCCGTGCGCCCCGGGTTCGGCGCGGCCGTCGATGCCGAGGGCGCCCGCGATGCCGGTGCCCAGGGCGACGAAGAGGAACCGGTCACGGCCCGCGCCCGCGCCGAGGCGGCCCTCGGCGAGCCCGCCGGCCCGGACGTCGTGGCCGAGGGCCACCGGCAGGCCGCCGAGCCGCTCGGCGACCAGCCGGGCCAGCGGCACGTCGCGCCAGCCCAGGTTGGCGCTGTGGACGGCGGTGCCGGTCCGTTCGTCCACCAGGCCCGGCACGACGACTCCGGCGGCGGCGGGCGGGCGGCCGAAGCGGGCCGTGCCCGTGTCGTACAGCTCGCGGGCGAAGTCCAGGATCCCGGCCACCACGGCGTCCGGGTCACCGGCCCCGGCGGTGGGCCTGCGCGCCTGGTGGAGCGGCCCCTCGTCCGGCGGGCCGGTCAGCGCGGCCTTCAGCACGGTGCCGCCCACGTCGAGGGCGATCACGTAGTCCTGCTCGTTGTCCTGGGAAGTCACACGCGCCAGTCTCGCCCGTCGGAGGCCAAGAGGTCTAGTCCATTACGGGTCGGATGCGGGTCCGATCCGGCCGCCGGCTTCCGTTGGGGCGGGTCAAGGCCCCGGCGTGAGCGGGGTGTTGCGAAACCGATACGCCAGTGACCCACTGTGGCGGATGAGTGGCGGGCAGACTCAGGGGGTTGGGCGCCGACGGGGGCGCACGCGCCTCGCGGGACTCCCTCGGCCAGGACGCGAAGGGGAAGTGAACGTGCGACGCCGGCGATTCATGGGCATGACCGCTGGACTGACCGGTGCCCTCGGCCTCACGGGAACGACGACGGGCTGCGGCGGCGACTCCGGGAGCGGGGAAGTGGTGCTGAAGCTGGTGGTGACCGAGTTCGCGGATCTGGTCGGCGGCGCCGGTGTGGAGCAGTTCTGGAACTCCGTGGCGACCGACTTCCGCGAGCTGAACCCGGACATCCGGATCGACGTCTCCGCCATCCCCTACCGGTCCACCTACGACGAGGTGGTCCGCATGATCCGCGACGGGAACGCGCCGGACATCGCGCAGCTCTACATGTTCGCGGACTTCGCGCGGGACGGCGCGCTGTACGACGCCAACGACCTGCTCACCATCCCGGTGCTGTCGGACTTCCCGTCCTCCATCGCCGCCGCCGGCGAGGTGCGGCGGGTGCAGTACGGGATGCCGTTCGTCGCGTATCTCCAGACGTTCTTCTGGAACAAGACCCTCTTCGAGCGGGCCGGACTCGACCCGGAGCAGCCGCCGCGGACCTGGGACGAGCTGCGGGACGCGGCCGACAGGCTGCGCGCGGCGGGTGTCCCGTACCCGTACGGGCTGGCCCTCGGCCACGACGACGCCAACGGCGAGGCGCTGATGTGGATGCTCGCCGGGGGCGGCGGCCTCACCGACCCTTCCGGCAGCTACGTCATCGAGTCGCCCGCCAACATCTGGACGTTCACCTGGCTGCGCGACCAGCTCGTCGTCCCGGGCCTGACCGGGACGACGCCGCCCGGCGAGATCACGCGCGAGGGGCTTTACGGGGCGTTCGCCGCCGGGGAGGTCGGGATGCTCACCGGGGACCCGTTCCTCATGGGCCACGCGGACCAGAGCGGCGTGTCCTACGGCGTGGCCGCCATGCCGGGCCGGGGCGGGGAGAGCCTGTCGGGGATGGGGGACGCCTCGGGGCTGCTGGGGTTCAAGCAGCGGGGGAACCAGGAGCACATCGCGACGTTCCTGAACCACCTGTTCACCGAGCACCGGTACATCAGCGACTTCGCCGAGCGCTACCGTCTGCTGCCCGTCTCCACGCCCGCCGCGCAGACCATGAGCGACAGCGACACGCCGGAGAACGAGCGCCTCCAGCCGTTCCTGGAGGAGCTGCCCGGCGCGACGTTCCTCCCGGCGGGCAAGGCGTCGTGGACCGCGGTCTCCGGGCTGCTCTCGGCGGCCATCGGGGACACCGTGCGGCCCGACGGCGACGTCGAGGCGATCCTGGCCCGGCTCCAGGGCGACGCGGAGGCGGCCGACCGGGACGCGTAGAAATCGGCCGGAAACGACCACATAAACTGCTCGGATGACCACCGAGCACCACGACGAGGACGAGGGCGGCGACGGCCCGGGCGCCGGGGACCGGCTGTCCGAAAGGGACCGTGCCGTCCTCGCCGTGGCGCGCGCCGCGTGGCCGGGCGCCGGGGCGAAGGAACGGGCCATCCGGGAGCGCCTGGGGATCTCGCCCACCCGCTACTACCAGCTCCTCAACGCGCTGCTGGACGATCCGCGCGCCCTCGCCCACGATCCGGTGACCGTCAACCGCCTGCGCCGCCTCCGGGACTCCCGCCGCGACCTCGGCTGAGCCCGTCGGTAAGGTCATGTACATGGGCAGCCTTCCCGTACCCACGACGGACGCCGGCCGCGCCGGCCTCGCGGCACTCCTCGACCAGCCCCGGCGGGCGCTGATCGCCCTCGACTTCGACGGCACCCTGGCGCCCATCGTGGCCGACCCCGAACAGGCCGCACCCCACCCCGACGCGGTGCCCGCGCTGGCCCGGCTGGCGGGGCGGGTGGCCGCCGTCGCCATTGTCACCGGCCGCCCGGCCGCCGTCGCGGTACGGCTCGGCGGCTTCGCCGGCCACCCCGGTCTCGCCGGTCTGGTGGTGCTCGGCGCGTACGGCGCGGAGCGCTGGGACGCCGCCACGGGCGAGCTGCGCACCCCGCCGCCGCACCCGGGCGTCGCCGCGGCCCGCGAGGCGCTGCCGGCGCTGGTCGCGGAGAGCGGCGCGTTCGTCGAGGACAAGGGCAACGCGCTGGCCGTCCACACCCGCCGCGCCACCGACCCGGCGGGCGCCTTCGCGGCCCTGCGCGCGCCGATGGCGGAGCTGGCCGCCCGCCACCGCCTCACGCTGGAACCGGGCCGCCTGGTCCTGGAGCTGCGCCCGCCCGGCATGGACAAGGGCGCCGCCCTCACCGCCCTGGCCCGCGCCACCGGGGCGGGCTCGGTCCTGTACGCGGGCGACGACCTCGGCGACCTGCCCGCCTTCGAGGCGGTCGCCGAACTCGGCGCGTCCGGCGTGCCGGGCCTGCGGGTGTGCAGCGGCAGCGCCGAGGTGCGGGAACTGACGGCGGCCACCGACCTGACGGTCCCCGGCCCCGAAGGCGTCGCCGCCCTCCTGGCCACCCTGGCCGACCACCTCCCCTGACCGGCCGCCCGCCGGGGGCACCGGTGCCCAGGGGGTCACATGGCGCGCAGGGCGGTGAGCTGGTCGAGGAACCAGGTCTGCGGGGGGAGGGCCGTCGCGGCGGCCGTCAGGCGCTTCGTGCGGCGGGCGCGTTCGTCCGCGGGCATCGACAGGGCGCGGTGCAGGGCCTCGGCGGTGGCGGCGATGTCGTACGGGTTCACCAGCAGGGCGTCCTCGCCCATCTCCGCCGCCGCGCCCGCCTCCCGGGACAGGACCAGCGCGCAGCCCTGCTCGGAGACCACCGGGACCTCCTTGGCGACCAGGTTCATGCCGTCCCGGATGGGGTTCACCAGCGCCACGTCGGCCATCCGGTAGGCCGCCAGGGAACGGGCGAAGTCGTCCTTCACGTGCAGCACGACCGGCGTCCAGCCGTCCGCGGCGAACGCGGCGTTGATCTCGTCCGCCACCCGTGAGACCTCGGCGGTGTAGTCGCGGTAGACGGCCAGGTCCTGCCGCGACGGGTAGGCGAACGCGACATGCGTCACCTTGCCGCGCCACTGGGGGCGGTCGGTCAGCAGGCGCCGGTAGGCGTGCAGGCCGCGGACGATGTTCTTCGACAGCTCGGTGCGGTCCACGCGGACGATCGTCTTCCGGTCCCCGACCTGCGCGCGCAGCGCCGCCAGGCGCTCGTCCACGTCCGGCCGGGACGCCCGCTCCCGCAGGAAGTCCGCGTCGGCCCCGAGGCCGTGCACGCCCAGGCGCGTCGTGCGGCCCTCGTGGGTGACGGTCAGCCCGTCCACCTCCGCGCCCAGCACCGCCGCGCAGCAGTCCGCGAACGCCCGCGCCCACCGCTCGGTGAGGAACGCGGCGCGGTCCGCGCCCAGGATGCCCAGCAGCACCTGCCGCGCCACCGGGTCCGGCAGGAGGCGGTACAGCTCGGGCGGCGCCCAGGGGGTGTGCGAGAAGTGCCCGACCCGCAGGTCGGGGCGGCGCTCGCGCAGCAGCCCGGGGACCAGCGAGAGGTGGTAGTCCTGCACGAGCACGGCCGCGCCGGGCGCGGCCTCCTCGGCCAGGGCGTCGGCGAAGGCCGCGTTGTACGCCTCGTAGGCGGCCCACTGCTCCTCGAAGCGGGTGTCGAAGACGGGCTCAAGCGGCGTCTGGTACAGCAGGTGGTGGACGAACCACAGCACGGAGTTGGCGATGCCGTTGTACGCCGCGTCGAACGTGACGGCCGGGATGTCCAGCATCCGCACGGCCTGTCCGCCCGTGTCGGCCGGGTCCAGGCGGGCTCCGGCCCGCCGCGCGGCCTCGCGGTCGCCGTCACCCAGCGCGGCGCAGACCCAGGTGCCCGCCCCGGCGCCCAGGGCGCTCAGACCGGAGACCAGGCCGCCACCGCCGCGTTTCGCGGTGAGGGAGCCGTCGCCGGCGACCGCGTAGCTCACCGGGCCGCGATTGGAGGCCACCAGCACCTGATCCGCGTGGCCCGTCGCCTCGGCGCTCATTCGTCGGTCTCTCCGTCCCACGAGGGATGCGCGTCTCGGGCGGAGGCTAGCCAGTCCCACCCCTCACGAAACGTGTCACCTGTCACAGCGGCCCCCGGTTTCACCCCTGCGGAGGGGGACCGGGGGCCGCTGGGGAGACGGGCGGGAGAGCCGCGTCACGCCGCCTGGCGGGCGGCGTACTCGGGGATGGTGGCCATCGGGGGCCGCTCCTCCGCGTTGATCGCGTACGTCAGCGGCGCGAAACCGCCGTCGTCCGTACGTTCGAACTGGGTGAGCCCGAGCCTGATGGGCATCACCGAGCCGGGCAGCCGGCTCTGCGCGGTGCGCATGATCGCGGCGGCCATCCGGCCCAGGGCCTGGCCGTCCTGGTGCCGGTGCTTGCGCACGCCCACGTCGACCTGGGCGAGGGCGTCGAGCCCCGCCAGGTGGAGCGTGTCGATCAGCAGGCCGAGCTCCACCCCGTACCCGACGGGGAACGGGAGCCGCTCCAGCAGCGAGCGGCGGGCCGCGTACTCCCCGCCCAGCGGCTGGACCACCCCGGCCAACTGCGGCCAGTGCAGGTTCAGCAGGGGGCGGGCGACCAGCTCGGTGACTCTGCCCCCCTGCCGGGCCTGCGAGGGCTGCTCGCCCAGCGGCCGGTCGTACATCGCCTTGACCAGATGCACGCTCGGCTCGGTGAGCAGGGGGCCGAGGATGCCGGAGACGAATCGGGAGTCGAAATCCCTCAGGTCGGCGTCGACGAAACACACGATCTCGCCGCTGGTGGCCATGAGCGAGCGCCAGAGCACCTCGCCCTTGCCGGGAACGGTCGGCATCCGCGGCAGGATCTCGTCGCGGTGCACGACCTTGGCACCCGCCGCGGCGGCCACCTCCGAGGTGCGGTCGGTGGAGCCGGAGTCCACCACCATCAGTTCGTCGATCAGTGGCACGTCCTCCATGAGGTCGCGCCGGAGCGCTTCCACGATGGCACCGACGGTCGCCTCCTCGTTCAGCGCGGGGAGGACCACGCTGATGCTGCCTGCCGCGCCTGCTGCCCGCTTCGCGTTCAACATCTGCGGCATAGAGCGGTCAGCGGCGTCCCAGGACCGGCGGCTCAGCCACTCCTCTGCCTCTTCCAGCACGAATGTCGCTCCTGTCGCGTTCGGCCACATTTACTCCGTATGGGCGTATCTGCCCCTTCCTGGCTGAGTCCGAACCCACCGGGACCAGGTTTCTTTCGTGATCTCGGGGACGGTTCCCGTGTCTCGCGGATCGGACGGCCCGGGCCATTGTGCGGGCCGTCCGTTACAGTCTCGAACAGCGCAGGTGTCCTCCGCATATCGGGTAGCCGCGCGGACAACCACATACCGCTCATCCAGAGGGGCAGAGGGAACGGCCCGTTGAAGCCCCGGCAACCCTTCCGCCGGTCTCGTGAAGACGCGAGGCTCCCGGTGGGGAAGGTGCCAAATCCGTCCTGCGGCGAAAGTCGTCGTGGGGAAGATGAGGAGAAGGGCCTCGCACATGTCTGTGCTCACTCAAGCCGGCGCCGGGCGCGCCGCCACCCCCTCCATCGACCTCGGCCCCGCCGTGGCGCTGTCCTGCCGGGAGTGCGGCGAGCGGTTCGGACTCGCCCCGATCTTCGCCTGTGCGTCCTGTTTCGGGCCGCTGGAGATCGCATACGAGCTTCCCAGCGGCGACCCCGAAGAGCTGCGACGCCGGATCGAGGCGGGACCGGCCAGCATCTGGCGTTACGCGCCGCTGCTCCCCGTGCCCGCCGACGTCGCGGACAAGCCGAACCTGAACCCGGGCTGGACCAAGCTCGTCAAGGCCGACCGCCTCGCCGCCGCGCTGGGCGTCACCGGCGGGCTGTACGTCAAGGACGACTCCGGCAACCCGACGCACTCGTTCAAGGACCGGGTGGTGGCCAACGCGGTCGAGGCCGCCCGCGCCTTCGGCTTCACCACCCTCTCCTGCTCCTCCACGGGCAACCTGGCCGGCGCCGTCGGCGCCGCCGCGGCCCGCGCGGGGCTGCGCTCCTGCGTCTTCATCCCGCACGACCTGGAGCAGGGCAAGGTCGTCATGGCGGCGGTGTACGGCGGCGACGTGGTCGGCATCGAGGGCACGTACGACGACGTGAACCGCTTCTGCAGCGAGCTGATCGGCGACCCGGCCGGCGAGGGCTGGGGCTTTGTGAACGTCAACCTCCGGCCGTACTACGCGGAGGGCTCCAAGACCCTGGCCTACGAGATCTGCGAGCAGCTCGGCTGGCGACTGCCCGACCAACTGGTCGTGCCCATCGCCTCCGGCTCCCAGCTCACCAAGATCGACAAGGGGCTGAAGGAGCTGATCGCCGTCGGGCTGGTCGAGGACAAGCCCTACAAGATTTTCGGCGCCCAGGCGGCCGGCTGCTCCCCGGTCTCGCAGGCGTACAAGGCCGGCCACGACGTGGTGCGGCCGGTCAGGCCGGACACCATCGCCAAGTCGCTGGCGATCGGCAACCCGGCGGACGGCCCGTACGTGCTGGACATCGCCCGGCGGACGGGTGGCGCGGTCGAGGACGTCACGGACGAGGAGATCGTGGACGCGATCCACCTGCTGGCGCGCACCGAGGGCGTCTTCGCGGAGACCGCGGGCGGGGTGACGGTCGGGGTGACCAGGAAGCTCATCGAGTCCGGCGCCCTCGACCCCTCGCTGACCACCGTCGTCCTCAACACCGGTGACGGCCTGAAGACTCTGGACGCGGTGGACTCCACCGCTCGTCCCTCCGCCATCATCCGTCCGAATCTTGACGCGTTCCGAGAGGCTGGCCTCGCATCATGAGCGTTACCGTCCGAATCCCGACCATCCTTCGTACGTACACCGGCGGCAAGGCGGAGGTCACCGCCGAGGGGCAGACGCTGAGCGACGTGCTCGCCGACCTCGACCGGAACCACCAGGGGATCGCCGCCCGGGTGCTGGACGAGGACGGCAAGCTGCGGCGATTCGTCAACGTTTATGTGAACGACGACGACGTGCGCTTCACGGACGGCCTGAAGACCCCGACCCCGGACGGCGCGGGCGTCTCGATCATCCCGGCTGTCGCGGGCGGCTGACCGCCCGCCTTCACAGCGGCTCCACGACCGCCCCGCGCGACCCCGTCGCGCGGGGCGGTCGTCCGCGACGGGGGCGCTAGAGTGGCCCTGGTCTCATCCCGTACGTGTGCCACCCGCATATGAATTCTCGCCGGTTCTTGCTGAGAAGGCGATGAAAATCGTGTACCAATTGTCGGGTTGGCACTTTTGGGCGGGCAAGAAAGATTCAACTTTCAGCTAATTTGCGTTCTTTGCCCGTTCTGGGCCGTCAAGAATTCTCTCCCGAATGGCCTGTTGCACTGGGCGTCCGTACAGATACATTCAGCGGCGGTCGACGCGTTCCGGCGCACACCCCCCAACCGCCATGGGGGTGGGGTCTGAGAGGTCTGACCCGGGCCCGCGAAGTGCGGTCCCGTGAAAGGGCCGGCAAAATGGGGAGTTAGGAATGGCTCAGGGCGCCGTCAAGTGGTTCAACGCGGAGAAGGGCTACGGCTTCATCGCGGTAGACGGTGGTGCGGACGTGTTCGTCCACTACAGCGCGATTCAGATGGACGGGTACCGCACCCTGGAAGAGGGGCAGCGGGTCGAGTTCGAGATCTCGCAGGGACAGAAGGGGCCACAGGCCGACATGGTCCGAGTGACCGCCTGAACCGCCGACCGTACTGCGGCTTGCCCCAGGGCCCGCACCCTCACCGAGGGTGCGGGCCCTGGCGCGTCCGCCCCTCCGCGCCACCTCGCGTGCTTGCGCCCACCCTCCCCCGGACTCCGTCCGGGGGAGGGGGGGCGCAAGCACGCCAGGTGGCGCGGAGGGGCGGGCGGGCCAGGCCCCGCACCCCCCGGCAGGGTCGGGGGCCTGGGGCAAGCCGCGGCCCGCGCGGCGGGGACGGCGGGGCGCCCGGCCCCGTCGGCCGTTGGGCACTACGCAACAGAGCAGTCGTGTGAGAGAGTGTGATATAAT
This sequence comes from Streptomyces specialis, assembly GCF_001493375.1. GTDB lineage: Bacteria > Actinomycetota > Actinomycetes > Streptomycetales > Streptomycetaceae > Streptomyces > Streptomyces specialis. The sequence goes on along the minus strand of NZ_LN929760.1, from coordinate 13,932 downwards.
TAGAAGTCTCTTAAGATGTTAGACATCGTCGCTGTGGTGTAGTTTTTGTCCGTACTGGAACAACCGGATTCTCCGCTATCCTCTGCGTCGGCGGCGTCAGAGGTGGATGAGAGACAGGGGAGTGACGGTGGGCGAGCGCCTCGTAGCTGGCGCGCAGCGCGGGCGCGGCGGCGTCGTAGGTGCGCTGGGCGACACCGATGAACAGGCAGTCCACGACGAGGAGCTGGCTGGTGCGGCTGGACATGGCGGCCGGGCGCAGCTCGCTCTCGCGGGCGGTGGAGGTGGTGAGGACGTGGTCGGCGTAGTGGGTGATCTCGCCGTCGGGGCGGCCGGTGACGGCGACGGTGGTGGCGCCGCGGTCGAAGGCGGCCCGGAGCGGCTCGATGACGTCCACCGTGCGGCCGGAGTGGGTGATGGCCACGGCGACGTCCCCGGCGCGCAACTGGACCGCGTTGGTGACGGCCAGGTGCGGGTCGGGGTGCGCGTGGGCGATCAGGCCGATGCGCAGGAGCTTCTGCGCCAGGTCCTGGGCCACGAGCGAGGAGGCGCCGATGCCGTAGACGTCGATCCGCCGGGCGGCGGCCAGGGCGGTGACGGACGCGTCGAGCTGAGCTATGTCGAGCGCCCCGGCGGTGTCGGTGAGGGTCTGGCGCTCGTCCTGGGCGAGCTTGGCGACGACGTCGCCGAGCGGGTCGTCCACCGAGATGTCGGCGGTGACGGCCGGGGCGGCGCCCGACGCCTGCTGGGCGGCGAGCCCGGCCAGCGCGAGGCGCAGGTCCCGGTACCCGGGGTAGCCCAGGAGGCGGGCGGTGCGCACGACGGTGGCCTCGCTGGTGCCGGTGCGCTCGGCGAGGCCGGTGACGGTGAGCGCGGCGCAGCCGGCCGGGTCGCCCGCGACCGTCTCGGCGACGCGCTGCATGGAACGGGTCAGGGAGGGCGCCATGGTGCGGACCTTCGCGGCCAGCGCGGCGGGCTCGGGGGGTGGTGGTCGCTGGGGGCACCCCGTCCGGGGGTGCCCCCACCGACCACCACCCCCCAGGGAAGGCCTTCGGCCTGCTTGCACTCTGGGGGGCCGAGTGCTAATCATGAGCATTAGCACTCTGCAGGTGAGAGTGACAGAGCAAGGACCGGTTCGGTGAGGTCCACAGGCTCGGCGGGGCAGGGAACCGCCAGGCCGGGGGCCGTCCGTCGCGGGCGCCAGCGCGGTCCGGAGAGCAACCCCACGCCGGTTTGGGAGGACCACTTCACATGGCCAAGATCATCGCGTTCAACGAGGAGGCGCGGCGCGGCCTTGAGCGCGGGATGAACCAGCTCGCCGACGCCGTCAAGGTCACGCTCGGCCCCAAGGGCCGGAACGTCGTGCTGGAGAAGAAGTGGGGCGCCCCCACGATCACCAACGACGGTGTGTCCATCGCCAAGGAGATCGAGCTCGAGGACCCCTACGAGAAGATCGGCGCCGAGCTCGTCAAGGAAGTAGCCAAGAAGACGGACGACGTGGCCGGTGACGGTACGACCACCGCCACCGTCCTGGCGCAGGCGCTGGTCCGTGAGGGTCTGCGGAACGTGGCCGCCGGTGCGAACCCGATGGCGCTCAAGCGTGGCATCGAGGCCGCGGTCGAGAAGGTCTCCGAGGCCCTGCTGAACCAGGCCAAGGAGGTCGAGACCAAGGAGCAGATCGCCTCGACCGCCTCCATCTCCGCCGGCGACACCCAGATCGGCGAGCTGATCGCCGAGGCCATGGACAAGGTCGGCAAGGAAGGCGTCATCACCGTCGAGGAGTCGCAGACCTTCGGTCTCGAGCTGGAGCTCACCGAGGGCATGCGCTTCGACAAGGGCTACATCTCCGCCTACTTCGCGACCGACATGGAGCGCATGGAGGCCGAGCTCGAGGACCCGTACATCCTCATCGTCAACTCCAAGGTCAGCAACGTGAAGGACCTCCTTCCGCTGCTGGAGAAGGTCATGCAGTCCGGCAAGCCGCTGCTGATCATCGCCGAGGACGTCGAGGGCGAGGCCCTGTCCACCCTGGTGGTCAACAAGATCCGCGGCACCTTCAAGTCCGTCGCCGTCAAGGCTCCGGGCTTCGGTGACCGTCGCAAGGCCATGCTGGGCGACATCGCGATCCTCACCGGCGGTCAGGTGATCTCCGAGGAGGTCGGCCTCAAGCTGGAGAACGCGACGCTCGACCTGCTGGGCCGCGCGCGCAAGGTCGTCATCACCAAGGACGAGACCACGATCGTGGACGGCGCCGGCGACAGCGAGGCCGTGCAGGGGCGGGTCAACCAGATCCGCGCCGAGATCGAGTCCTCCGACTCGGACTACGACCGCGAGAAGCTCCAGGAGCGCCTGGCGAAGCTGGCCGGCGGCGTGGCCGTCATCAAGGCCGGTGCCGCCACCGAGGTGGAGCTGAAGGAGCGCAAGCACCGCATCGAGGACGCGGTGCGCAACGCCAAGGCCGCCGTCGAGGAGGGCATCGTCGCCGGTGGTGGCGTGGCTCTGCTCCAGGCGTCCAGCGTCTTCGAGAAGCTGGAGCTGGAGGGCGACGAGGCCACGGGTGCCGCCGCCGTCAAGCTGGCGCTCGAGGCCCCGCTGAAGCAGATCGCCGTCAACGCCGGCCTTGAGGGCGGCGTCGTGGTGGAGAAGGTGCGCAACCTGACCCCGGGCCACGGCCTGAACGCCGCGACCGGTGAGTACGTGGACATGCTGGCCTCGGGCATCATCGACCCGGCCAAGGTCACGCGCTCCGCGCTCCAGAACGCCGCCTCCATCGCGGCCCTGTTCCTGACGACCGAGGCCGTCATCGCCGACAAGCCCGAGAAGGCCGCTGCCGGTGCGGGCGACGCGGCCGGCGGCATGGGCGGCGGCATGGACTTCTGAGTCCGCGCCACGCCTCGCCGGCACCGCCGGACAGGTGAGGAGGGCGGCACCCCCCGGAAGGGGGGTGCCGCCCTCGTCGTCGTGTGGGGGCCGGAGATCAGAGGTAGATGCCCAGGCTCGCCAGGAGGTGGACGAGAGCCTTCACGGTCGGCTCGACGCCGAGGTCCACCTCGACCGCCGAGGCCGAACCCGCGGAACCCAGGAGGGCGATTCCGGTCAGAATTCCGACGGTGGCGGCGGCCTTGACTCCGAAGTGACGCATGGTACGCAAGGTGTCTCCCTTTCACTGTGGGGGTTGGAAGAGACACCTGGAACGATTGTCCGTTCGTGTTACCAGCGGATGAAATGAGCCATAGTCGCAGCCGCAAACCACCCATTCGAGGGATACGGGTCTAATGATGCTGACGTATCAGCCATGTGGCGCAAAGGCGGTGCTCAGTTCCGGGTCGCGGCGGAGAGGGCCGCGCGGAGGTGGCCGCGGGATTCGGTGAGCAGGCGGCCCGCGGTCGGGGCGTCCACACCGCCGAGGATGGTCAGGATGGCGTGCTTCACCTCGCCGCCCGTCGCGGACAGGGCGGAGTCGATCTCCTCGTCCGGCGCGCCCGTCGCGAGGTGGACGATGCGGCGCGAGCGGGCGCGGAGCTTCTCGTTCGAGGCGCGCACGTCCACCATCAGGTTCCCGTAGGTCTTGCCGAGCCGGATCATGCTGATGGTCGAGATCATGTTGAGCACGAGCTTCTGCGCGGTGCCCGCTTTCAGGCGCGTCGAGCCGGTGAGCAGCTCGGGGCCGACGACGACCTCGATGCCGTGCTCGGCGGCGGCGGCCAGCGGGGAGCCCGGGTTGCACGACAGGCCGATCGTCAGCGCGCCGCGCGCCCGGGCGTGCTCCACCGCGCCGACCGCGTACGGGGTGCGTCCCGAGGCGGAGACGCCGACCACCACGTCGTCCGGCGCGACGCGGTGCGCGTCCAGGTCGGACGCGGCCAGGGCGCCGTTGTCCTCGGCGCCCTCCACGGCCGACACCACGGCGCTCGGGCCGCCCGCGACGATGCCGATGACCTGGTCCGGCGTGGTGTCGAACGTCGGCGGGCACTCGCTGGCGTCCAGCACGCCGAGGCGTCCCGCCGTGCCGGCGCCCAGGTAGAACAGCCGCCCGCCGCGCGCCATCCGTTCCGCCGCCGCGTCGATGGCGGCGGCGATGCGCGGCAACTGGGCGGCGACGGCGCCGGGGACGAGGGCGTCCTCGGCGTTCATGGCGCGGGCGATGTCGAGCGTCGGACGGCGGTCGATGTCGGCCAGCTCGGGACGGTACGCCTCGGTCGTCAGCGATTCGAAGTCCGGGCCCGGTGTGCCTTATAAACATCTGACGCTGACGACGCGAGGGGCAGGAGGCGAGCAGACGGAGCGACTTGCGGTGGCGGGGGGAGAAGCCGTGGCAGGTAGGCGAGCCCGGCGGGCGACGGCTCGCGCCCCCAGGGCCGTGGGGTCACCGCCGCCTCCGGCAGGGAAGCCTCCTTGTGCCCGAAACTTATTTTCGCCCCTGGGGGCCGTCAAGGCCCTCGGCGGGGGGGTGCGCCGGAGTTCTGGTGCAATGGTCGGTATGGAACAGCCGACCCCGGAAGACGCCCTGCACCGCGGCAGGGCCCTGGTGCTGGCGGATCTGGCGGCCGGTGGGGAGGTGGCCGGTCCCGAGGAGGTCTCCCTGCTGGAGGAGGCGGTGTCCCACCGGCGCTGGTGGTGCGAGCAGTGGCCCGCCGGGGCGGCGTTCGTGACCGGGCTCCTCGCGCAGGACGTGCAGGACGCGCTGCTCGCCCGGCGGGGGCGCTGGCCGCTGTGCCCGCTGTGCGCCGGGGGCGGTCCGCGCGACGAGCCGCACGCGCTTCAGGTCGAGCCGGAGCTGGGCGAGGACCCGCACTGGGTGTGCGAGGCGACCGGCCGGGTGGTGGCCCCCGTGGGCGCGCTGGCGGGGGCGGGACGCTGAGCCGTGACCGTGTACATCGATCCCCCCATCTGGCCCGGGCACGGCCGGCTCTGGTCGCACCTGGTCAGCGACGTGTCGTTCGCCGAGTTGCACGACTTCGCCGCCCGGCTCGGCGCCCCCCGGCGTGCCTTCGACCGCGACCACTACGACCTGCCCGCCGAGCGGTACGCCCAGGCGGTCGCCCTCGGCGCCGTCGAGGTGGACAGCCGCGAGGTGGTCGCCCGGCTGCGGGCGGCCGGGCTGCGGCGCAGGAAGCACGGCGGTCAGCGGACATAGACCCCCGCGCGGGCGGCCTCGGTCGCGGCCTCGGCGGCGCGGTCGGCGCAGTCCTCGTCCAGGGGGCCGTCGCCGGTGAGTAACCGGTGGTGCAGCGGCGCCGCCACGGCTCTGATCACCTCGCGGGCGTCCGTGCCCTTCGGCAGCTCGCCGCGCTCCACGGCCTCCTCGACGCAGGGCGCCCACTCGTCGACGCGCACGGCGTAGAAGTGGCGCAGCGCCTCGGCGGTGCGCTCGTCGCAGGCGGCGGCGGCGATGATGCCCCGGAACAGCGCGCCCGGGCGCGGGTCGGCCAGCCCCCGCCGCACGCGGTGGGCGTTGGCCCGCAGGTCGTCCGCCAGCGAGCCGGTCGTGACGCGGGGCGGCGCCTGCTCGGCCATGTCGAGGAGCAGGTCCGCGACGAGCCCGGTCACCGTGCCCCACCGGCGGTAGACCGTCGTTTTGCCCACCCCGGCGCGGCGCGCGACGTCCGCGAGGTCGAGGTGGGCGAAACCGCGCTCGGTCAGGGCGTCCCGGGCCGCTCCGAGAACGGCCGCGCGCACGCGGGCGGTACGGCCTCCGGGGCGGACCGTGCCGGGCTCGGCCGGGGCTTCGGGTCCGTGGGCGTCGTCAGTCATCAAAGGGTCTCCCGTTCCGGTGGGGCGACGATCCGTGGTCTGTGTCCGCTGCTCGGGCTCATGGGGCGTGAAATTCGTTCACGCCACAGAAGACGCGTTCGGGGCCGGAACACCTGACCGCGAGCCGGTGGCGCGTACCACCGTTCCGGGACGGTTGGTCAGCCGCGCGTGGTGGTGAACAGGCCGTGGCCGGCGGACGGGATCGTGCGGGGCGCCCGGGCGCGGGCCCGTTCGGTGAACGTCCCGGCGTCCAGCGCCAGCAGGAAGGAGCCGGGGGCCGCCGGGTCGGTCGTGTCGAGGACCACCGACAGCACGACGCCCGCGTCCTCGGCCGCCCCGCGCGGGGCGGGGACGAAGACCGGCTCGCCGGGGTGGCAGCCGTCCTCGCGCCACTCGCGCGTGGCGCCCGTCGTCACGTCCAGCTTCACGAGCCGGTCGGCGAAGCCGGTGCCGGTGCGGGCGGCGCCGATGCCGTAGACGAAGCGGTAGGGACGGCCGTTGTGGCGGACGTAGTGGACGCGCGGCAGTTCGAGGGTTTCGTCGGTCAGGCGCTCCGCCGTCACCCGGCCGTCGGCCAGGCCGATCCGGAACCGGGTGGGGACCGCGCCGGGCAGGCGGTGGCCGGGCCGGAGGCGGTCGAGGGACATCACCCGGACGATCGCCGGGTCGTCGTACGCGCACAGGTCGAGGATCAGCTCGCCGGCGCGGTCCTCCCAGGCGTTGATGTGGTGGAACGAGAAGTACGCGGCCGTCTCGTACACGCCGCGCACCCCGCCCTCGCGCAGGTCGAAGACGATGAAACGGGTGCCGCGCGCCGGTTCCCAGCGGAAGTTCTCGATGAACGGCCGGCCGCTGAGCAGCGGCGCGAACGGGTTGACCACCAGCGGGAATTCGGCCAGCACCGCGTACCGGTCCGTGATGCCGAAGCTGTGCGTGTACCCGGGCCTGGCCACCCGGTGGCCGCCGATCAGCTCCCGTTCGGCGCCGCCCGGCCGCCGCCGGTAGAGCCGGTAGGCGCTGCGGCGCGCGAACTGCGTCACGTGGTTGATCAAGTCGCCGGTGCCGGGGGCGAGATGAGGGTGGGCGGTGGTGACCTGGCCGGCGAGCTGGTCCTCGTACGCCACCACGCCGGCCGTCCGCAGCGTCCCGGGCGCGAACTCCACGGGCAGTGGTGTCTCGCCCAGCGGGACGTAACGCTCCCCGAAGCAGGTGACGGTGACGCCGCCGCTGCCGGCGGCCGGGCCGTCGCCGCAGAAGACGGTGAGGAGGCGGGCGAAGAGTGAGCGGCACGGGTCGGTGGCGAACTCGGGGAAACCGATGCGGTGTTCGTCGCGGACCGCGTGCGCCGAGGGCGCGGGCAGGGGGCGTTGGGCATAGGCCACCGTGTCCTCGCCGATGGTGAAGCGGTGCCGGATCGCCGGCCCGTCGAACCAGTGCCGTAACGCGCCCTCGCCGGTCGCGAATCCGGCCGGTCCGTTGCGGAGCAGGCTGCCGTGCAGCCACCGCGGCAGATCGCCCGTCACGGGCAGGCTTTCGGCGGCCGTCTCGCCGGCCGGGCCGGGTAACCCGGAGGTGAGCCCCTCTGACTTCGGCATGAGACCTCACATGACACAGTGGACGGTCAAGGCTTCTCCGCCAGCGAAACACCGTCCACTGTGGAACGTCAAGGACTCTCCATGCCAGATCCCGCGCCGGTGCCAGGCCCGGTCCCCGAGCCGGAACTCAACGCGACCGCCGCCTCGTTGCTCGGCTTCCTCCAGGCCGGGGAAGCCAGCGGCTACGAACTCGTCGGCATCGCCCAGCAGTCCATCGGGGACTTCTGGTCGCTGACCCGCAGTCAGGTCTACCGCGAGCTGTCCGCCCTCGCCGGTCGGGGGCTGGTCACCGCCGGACCGGCCGGGCGCAGGGCCCGCCGGCCGTACACGATCACCGACGCGGGCCGCGCCGCGTTCACGCGCTGGCTCGACCGTGCCCCGGAACCCGAGCAGATCCGCTACCCGCTGCTGCTGACCGTATCCTTCGGCGCGGCCCTGCGGCCGGGCCGGATACGGGAGTTCGTCGCGGGGCATCGCGTCGCGCACGAACGGCGGCTCGCCGACTACCTGTCGAAGGTGGAGGCCGGCGGGCTGGACCGTCATCTGCGGGCCACTCTCGCCTTCGGCATCCGTTACGAGCGGGCGGTGCTGGCCTGGATGGACGAGCTGCCGTCCCTCCTCGACCCCGGCCCCGGCTCCGACTCCGGCTCCGCGGCATCCCCGGCCGACGCGGGCGCGGGCTTGGAGGGCCGGGGCCAGGGCCAGGTGTAGAGGTACTGCGGGACCTCGATCCCCGCGCCGAAACGGGCCACGTCCTCGCCGGTGCGGACCCCGCCCTGCCGCTCGTAGAAGGCGATGGCGCGGGTGTTGTCCCGCAGCACCTCCAGGTAGACGTCCCGGCCCGGATGCGCCCGGGCCGCCCAGGACAGCGCCTCCCGCAGCAGCACGCCGCCGATCCCCGAGCCGAGGTGGCCGGGCCGGACGTGCAGGTTGTCCAGCAGTATCCGGCCGCCCTCGCCCGGCATCAGGTACGCGAAGCCGTACAGCCCGTCGGCCACCTGCTCGCCGGTCGCCAGGATCAGGGCCGATCCGGCGGGCGGCCGGGTCAGCCGCCGGTGCCATTCCGCCCGCCGCTCGGCCTCCAGCGGCCCGGCCAGGAAGCTGTCCGGCAGGATGCCCGCGTACGCCGTCCGCCAGCTTGCCGCGTGCAGCGCGGCGACCCTCTCCCAGTCACCGTCCGGAGACGACTCCAGGGCCTCGTCCGGGGTGCCGGTCTCGATGGTGATCCGCATGGGGGCGAGCTTCGCACGGCGACACGACGGGGTGCGAGCGCGTTTTCCCGTCCCCCCGCGCGGCCCGCCGTTCCTTCGCGGGTGCGCTCCCGCACACGGCGGTGCACTCCCGCACAAGAAAGTGTCGCCCCTCAGCTAACGACGCGGCCCCGCCGTCGCGGCATGATCGGAGATGAGCCGCCGACCACAGGACGGACGGGCGAAGCGGCGCCGAGGCGCCGTCCGGGCCCACCGTCCCGGGCCACCGGGGACTGACCATCCCCGGCGGCCGCGGCTCGGCCGACTGGCCGGCGCGTCGAACGCACGGGGGCGACGCGCCGGCCCTGTAGGGGGAAGGGAGCGGAAGCGGCGGACACGGCCGCTTCCGCTCTCTCCGCCTGTCCCGACGGCTTCCCGCCCGCGCTCAGCGGCGCCGCGCGTCGCCCAGCGCCTGCTGCCGGAAGTCCCGGGGCGTCATCCCGTACGCCGAGCGGAACGCGCGGCTGAAGTCGGCCGCGTTGGGGAAGCCCCAGCGGGCGGCGATGGCGTGGATGGGCGTGCCGCGCAGCGTGGCGTCCGACAGCGCGCGGCGGATGTGCTCCAGCCGCTGGCGCCGGATCAGCGCCGCGACCGTGGTGCCCTCCGGCTGGAACAGCTTGTGCAGATAGCTCACCGAGATGTGGTGTGCGTCCGCGACGGTCCGGGGCGAGAGGGCGGGATCGGCCAGGTGCTCCTGGATGAAGGCCCGGGCGCGCAGGATCAGCGTCCTGGCCCGGCTCTCCGGCGTCACCGCCGCCTCGGCGGCCAGCAGGTTCCCGAACAGGGCGGCCACCAGATCCACCGTCACGGTGCCCAGCCGGGGCCCGTCGGCCGGCCCGAACGACGCGGTGTCCGCCGTCAGCCCGGTCAGGAACCGTTCCAGCAGCGCGCCGAATCCCTCGTCCACGGCGACGCGTTGCCCGAAGAGGCGCTCGACCCGCGCGGGTGGCAGCGCCAGCGCCGACTTGGGCAGCACGACGCACAACGACTGGTACGGGCCCGAGCCGCCCGGCGCGTGGAACGCGGACTTCTCGACGCGCGCCGGGTCGTGCACGTACAGGCCGCCGGCCGGGGCCAGCGCGGAGACGCTGTTCCGCTCGGTCCACTCGGTGCGGACGATGCCGTTCTGGACGAGGGAGATCTGGTAGATGTCCGAGCCGCTGGCGAACGGCGTGGTCGGCGCCCGGTGCACCTCCATCGGCAGGAACCGTTTGTGGGCCACCTGCACGGAGCCCAACTGGAGATACCGCTCGTGCGCCCAGTAGTCGTCGGCGTGTTCGCTTCGCGCGTCGTAGAACTCCCGCACCATGCCCCGGAAGCGCTCGAAGCGCTCCTCACGAGGTAGCTCGTCGCTGCGGAACGCGGTCTCGATCATCTCTGGTGCGCACCCCTCTCGGCTGGACGCGCGCCCGGCACGGGCCGGCCGCACACGAAGGCAACACCCCGGCGGTGTGCGGGGCTTCCGGCCGCGCCGCCAGTGCACTCCTGGTCAAGAAACAGTCGACGCGCTGCCAATGACTCCGCCGCGCCGCCCGGCCATGCTGGGGACGTGCCGCCGGGAGGTGGCACCAGCTCCGCCGCGACCACCGCGGAGCAGCGTGAAACCCGGCGAGAGAGTGGCGTGTTGGCAGCACTTCGGCCCCGTACGGAGTTCCCGGGGCCGGCCTCTCCTCGTGGGCCGGGCGATGCGCATGGACGGGCCGACGCGTCGCGGACAACGGGGGCGATGCGTCGGCCGTACATGCGACCCGGTACCGGGCGGCCCGCCACCGGGGTGTTCTCACCCATCGCACTCCAGCGCGCGACGTCGGTAGTCGCGCGGCGGGACCCCGTACGCGGCCCTGAACGCGCGGCTGAAGTCAGCCGAGTTGGCGAACCCCCAGCGCGCGGCGATGGCGTGGATGGGCATCCCGCACAACGCCGCGTCGGACAGCGCGCGGCGCGCCCGTTCCAGGCGCTCGCGGCGGATGAACGCCGAGACCGTGGTGCCCTCGGCCCGGAACAGCTTGTGCAGGTAGCTCACCGAGATGTGATGCGCCTCCGCGATGGCCTGGGGCGTCAGGTCCGGGCGGCCCAGGTGCCGTCGCACAAAAGTCTGGATGCGCAGGGCCAGCGCCCGCGATCTGGTCTCGGGCGGCAGCCCGGACTCGGCCGCCAGCAGGTTCCCGAAGAGCGCGGCCACCAGATCGACCACGACCGTGCCGAGCCTGGGACCGTCGTCCGGTCTGAACGAGGCGCTGTCGGTGGCCAGTTGTCGCATGAACATGGTGAGCATCGCGCCGAAGCCGCCCTCGACGGGCAGCCGTTGGCCCAGCAGCCGGTCCACCTGTCCGGCCGGCAGCGTCAGCAGCGACTTCGGGACGCTCAGCCCGACCTCCTGGTACGGCCGCGTCTCGTCCGCCGTGCGGAACGACACCGCCCGCACACGGGAGACGTCGTGCACGTACAACCCGCCGGGGCGCGAGGAGAAGTCGCCGTGGCCGAAGGCGGTGTGCACCAGTCCCTGGAGCGGGAAGGCCAGTTCGTAGGTGTCGGGGCCGAACGCCGGTTCGGAGCCGGGCACCCGGGCGAGGTCCATCGGGGAGTAGGTCTTGGTGCTCAACTGCACGGCGCCCAGGGCCAGGAAGCGTTCACAGGCGAGGAACTGGTCGGGGTCCTCACTGGTCAGCTCGAAGAGACCCTTGTAACGGCCGTGGCAGTAGTCGAAACGGGCATCGCGGGGCAGATCGTCACTGCGGAAGGTGCGTTCGGCCATGCCCTCAGCCAACTCCCTCCGGGTACACACCCGGTCAACTCCTGATAAACGTCTCGTGCGACGCGCTACGGGGTGGGATCGCTCCGAGCGTAGCCGTTCGCGCCGATGGGCGCACGACGGACAAGTGATCATCACGAGTCGTCCACGAACCGGGCGATCGCGGTGGAGCGCGCCCCGGCCCTTCCCAGGTGCCTGGTCAGCGCTTACCGTGGCCCCACCCCGAGCAGCCGGAGGGAGAGGGCGACGATGCCGACGACCGACGCGATGTTCTCGCGTGCCCCGTGGCGGGACCTGCCGCCCGCCCTGGTCGGGCGGCTGCGCCCGCGGCTCGCCGAGATCAACGCCGAGCTGACCGCCTCGGTCCGGCGCGAGGTGCCCGCCTACCGGCAGCCGCCGGACTCGGCGGTCGGCCGCGACGTCGAGCTGGCCGGGCGCCGGTCGCTGGAGCAGTTCGCGGAGCTGGTCGAGGACCCCGACCGCCCGCAGGAGGAGTACGCGGCGTACTTCCAGCGCCTGGGCCGGATCGAGTACCGCAACGGGCGCGGCGCCGACAGCCTCCAGGCCGCCTACCGCGCGGGCGCCCGGGTGGCCGCCCGCTGGTACACGTCGGTGGCCCGCTCCGGCGGCTTCCCCGCGGATGTCACGTTCACCCTCAACGACGCCGTGCTCGTCCACATCAGCGCCCTGTCGAACGACGCGGTCCGCGGCTGCGCGGCGGCGATGGGCGACAGCGACAGCGACGTGGCGCGCGCCCGCCTGGTGCTGGCCAAGCGGCTGCTGGACCCGGTTCCCCCCGCGCCGGGACCGGCCGCCGAGGAGTCCCTCGAACTCCTCGCCACCCGCGCCCGCTGGCCCTGGCCCCGCCGCGTCGTCTGCGTCGTCGCCCCGGCCGCCGCGAGCCTCCCGGACGACCTGGACGAACAGACCCTGAGCCTGTGGCGCGGCACCACCCTGTGCCTCGTGGTGCCCGCCCCGGGCGGTGACGGCCCGGGTGAGCGGCTGCGGCGGGCGGTCCGCGCCGGCACGGCCGCCATCGGGCCCGCCGTGGCGCCCGAGGACGCCATGGTCTCGCTGCGCTGCGCCCGGCTGGCGCTGCGGCTGCTGCCGGGCACCCCGCGCGGCGGGCCCCGGGGCGTGATCGACGCGGCCGAGCACCTGGCCGCCATCCACCTGCTCAGCGGCGCGCCCGTCGGCGACCTGCTCGCGGAGCGGGCGCTCCAGGCGCTGCGGCACCTGACGCCCGGCAAGGCGGCCCGCCTGGCGGACACCCTCGACGCCCTGCTGATGTCCTGGCGCCGCACCGCGCCCGAGGTGGCCGAGACCCTGCGCATCCACCCCCAGACCGCCCGCTACCGGATCCGGCAACTGGAGGAGATCTTCGGTCCTCGCCTGACCGACCCGCAGTTCCGCATGGAAGCGATGCTGGCCCTGCGGACCAGGGCGCTCACGGGCGCCGGGAACCCTCGCGCGTAGGGCGGTCCGGCGGTCAGGAGCAGCAGTTCGCCGTTCAGGTTGAAACGGGCGGTGGCCTCCCAGTGCGCGCGGCCGTGCGGGGTGCGGAACAGGTGGGGCAGGGCCAGGAGGCGGCGCAGCACGGCGGCGCGTCCGGTGCGGAAGTCCTCGTCGGACACGAAGCCGTACTCCTGCCGGATCTCGGCCGCGTAGGCCGCGTACCGGGCGGGCGGGGCGGCCAGGACGGCGAGGTCGGCGTCGCACAGGGCCGCGCCGTTGGCGTCGTCGTCGGCCGGGTCGTGCGTGGTGGTCAGCCGGACCAGCCGCGCCACCTCGTCGCGGCGCGGGCCCGGTGGCAGCAGCCGTTCGGCGAGGCGGGCGGACCGCTCCTCGTTGTCCGGGGCGGACGGGTCGTAGACCGCGTCGTGGAACCAGGCCGCCAGCCCGACCGCCGTCTCGTCGGCGGCGCAGCCCGCCAGCTCGTCGAGCCGCGCGAGCACCGCTCGCAGGTGCGCCACCGTGTGGTACCGCCGGTGCGGCTCGCCCCACCGCGCGAGCAACTCCTCCCCGACGCCCCGGGAGCCTGGCCCGGCGAGCGCGGTGAAACGGTCGAGCAGCTCGCCGTCCTGACCGGAGCCATGACCGGGGTCATGAGCGGATGTGCCGGGCATGGGGCCCTCCCTGCCGGGTCGGTGCGGGTCCGTCCGCGTGCGTCCCAGCCTAGAGCGACGGCCGCGCGTTCACCGCCGCGCGGTCCGTCCCGCCGTCCGCCGCGCGCCGGGACCGCCGGGGTCGACGCCGGGCCGCCGCCGCGAAGCGGAGGATCGCCAGGCAGATCATCACCATGCCGAACGTCACGAAGCCCGCCCAGTCCGCGTGGTCGTAGGCGGCCTGGCCGACGGCCGCGCCGAAGGAGCCGCCGAGGAACGTGGCGCCGATGAAGACCGTGTTGGCGCTGCTGCGGTCCGTCGCGGCCTCGCCCAGCACCCGCGCCTGGTTGACCGACTGGACCACTGCCTCTTATACAACTATGACGCCGACGACGCAGAGGATAGTGAGGCCATGAGCCAGACTGCCTACACTGACGTAACAAGACGCCCTCATGAGTGACTCGCCAAGACAGACACCA
>NZ_LN929759.1 GCF_001493375.1 Streptomyces specialis | reverse complement strand
GCCCCCGCCCCCCGGGCACCGGCGGCGACGCGGGTCATGCCGCCGGTGCCCGGGGGGCGGGGGCGGGATGTGGAGGCGACCACGCGGCTCCGGGCGATCCGGCCGCAGGAGCCGGCGCCCGGTGCGGGGCCGGGGGCGTTCGACAGCCTGTTCCGGTCCGCCGCCTCCCACACGCCGCAGGACGACCCGCCGCCGCCGTACTACGGCGAGGACCGCGCGCCGCGCCGGCGGAACCCGGTCGTCGTCGTGCTCGCCGTCGTCGTCGGCTGTGCCGTCGTCGGGCTCGGCGCGGGCGCCGCGCTCAGCGGCGGGGAGGAGTCCCCGACCTCCCCGGTCGAACAGGAGCAGGACCAGGACCAGCAGCAGGACCAGGAGCCCCCGGCCACCGGGAACAACGACGCCGCCGACCCCACCGACGCCGCCGACCCCGAGACCGCCGCACAGGCCCGCGAACTGTCGGCGCTCCTCGACGACAGCAACGACAGCCGCGACAGCGTCATCGCCGCCGTCTCCGACATCCGCGCGTGCGAACGCCTCAACCGCGCCGCCGACGATCTGCGCGCCGCGGCCCAGCAGCGCGAGAGCCTCGTCACGCGGCTCCAGGGCCTCGACGTCGGCGCCATTCCGCAGGGCGACGCCCTCGTCCAGGCCCTCACCGAGGCGTGGCAGGCGTCCGCCGAGGCCGACGAGCACTACGCGGCCTGGGCCGACCAGGCCCGCCAGGACCGGCAGGTCTGCGACGGCGGCCAGGCCCGGCACACCGACCGCGCCACCCAGGGCGACACGGCCAGCGCGCGGGCCACCCAGGCCAAGGAACAGGCGGCCGGGCTGTGGAACCCGGTCGCCCGGGAGCAGGGTCTGCCGGAGCGGGCGGCGGAGGAGCTGTGACGGCACAGATGACCGGAACCCCTTCCCGACAGGCCCGCCGTTCCCGCACCATGGCAGGCATGCCGCTCAACGACATGCCCTGGTGGCGCTGGCGCGTCAGCGTGCGCTCCGCGCTGCACATGCTTTCCGACACCGCGTTCCAGCAGCAGTGCTGGGTGGCGGGCGCCCCCGGGTACGGGGACGTGACCGACGCCGTGTACCGCCTGGTCGAGGACACCTGGCTGGACAACTGGTCGGCCGAGAAGTACGTCGGCACGGTCTTCCGCGACAGCCAGGAGGCGGCCCTCGTGGACGTCGCCGTGCTGCGGGTGCTGCGGATCATGCATCAGGTCGGCGCCGACGCGCCCGTCACCGCCTACCTCCAGCACCACGCCTGGCCGGAGGCCGTCCGCGCGGCGCGTGAGGCCCACACCCGGCTCGCGGTCAACGACGGCGACGACCCCGACGCGCCGCCGCGTTCCCTGGACGAGCTGGCCTCGGTGCTGCACACGGTGTAGCGCCGGTCCGGCGGCGCGATCGCGCGGGAATGTGCCACCCTAGGGCACCATGACCCCCGACCAGGCCGCCGCCCAGACCGACGACTACGTGCTCACCCTCTCCTGCCCGGACAAGCCCGGCATCGTGCACGCGGTCTCCAGCTTCCTCTTCATGACCGGCTGCAACATCGTGGACAGCCAGCAGTTCGGCGACCGTGACACCGGACTGTTCTTCATGCGGGTGCACTTCTCGGCCGTCGAGCCGGTCACCCTGGAGAAGCTGCGGGCCAGCTTCGCGGCCGTCGGGGACACGTTCCAGATGGACTGGCGGCTCCACCCGGCCGGCGAGAAGATGCGCGTGCTGCTGCTGGTCAGCAAGTTCGGCCACTGCCTCAACGACCTCCTCTTCCGCACCCGGATCGGCGCCCTGCCGGTCGAGATCGCGGCCGTCGTCTCCAACCACACCGACTTCGCGGAGCTGTCCGCGTCGTACGGCATCCCGTTCCACCACATCCCGGTGACCGCCGACACCAAGGCGGAGGCCGAGGCGCGGCTGCTGCGCGTCGTGGAGGACGAGGAGGTCGAGCTGGTGGTGCTCGCCCGCTACATGCAGGTGATCTCCGACGACCTGTGCAAGCGGCTGTCGGGCCGCATCATCAACATCCACCACTCGTTCCTGCCGAGTTTCAAGGGCGCCCGCCCCTACCACCAGGCGCACGCGCGCGGCGTGAAGGTCATCGGCGCGACCGCGCACTACGTGACGGCCGAGCTGGACGAGGGCCCGATCATCGAGCAGGAGGTCGAGCGGGTCGGACACGAGCTGACCCCGCAGCAGTTGGTGGCGGTCGGCCGTGACGTCGAGTGCCAGGCGCTGGCCCGCGCGGTGAAGTGGCACAGCGAACGGCGGGTGCTGCTCAACGGCAGCCGCACCGTCGTCTTCGCCTGACGCCCCGGGGAGCCGTCCGGCGTCAGAGCCGGGAGAGCGCCGCCGCGGCGGACAGGACGTCCCGTATCACCGCCGGATCGCCCTCCCCGCCGGAGGCCACCTCATCGGGCGTGATCCGCCCGGCGGCGAGCTGGCAGAACACCACGTCGTCCAGCGCCACATGGGCCACCGCGCCGCGCGCCTCGGTGCGGGAGACGGCGGCGGCGGGGGAGTCGAGCGGTATGTACCAGTGGCCGCCGCCCGCGCCCTCGACCTCCAGGTGGATCGTGCGGCCCGCCGCGCCGGGCGAGGTCGCCAGCCCGGCGCGGCGGCGCCCGGCGATGCTGCCGGGCAGTTTCCGCGCGGCCAGATCGACCAGCAGCCGCAGATGCGTGCCGTACGGCGGCCCGTACGGGTACTCCACGGCGTCGGCGATGTCCCCGGCGTGGATCCAGCAGGCGAACGCCCGGTGCAGGTAACCGTCGGGCAGGTCGCCGGCCGGGCGCGGGGCGTCGCCCCGTTCCGCCGCCGCGCGCACCAGTGCGCGGGTCTGTTCGCGCCACGGCAGCCAGGGGGCGCGCGGTTCGGCGCGCGGTTCGGGCGTTTCGCGCCAGCGGGCCAGGGTGCGGGCGGCCGGGTCGTCACCGGCGCCGCCGTTCCCGCCCGCGCGGTCGGCGAGGGGATCGGGCAGGCCGACCGCGCGGGCCAACAGGCCGTCCCCGGACAGCAGATGGTCGACGACCCCGGCCACCGAGGTGCCCAGGACCTGCCGGCGGTCGCCGTCGAACCAGCGCAACGCGACCGGTGTGCGCCATTCGTCCTCCGCCATGTCGTTGAGCAGTGCGTCGAGTCGGGCGGCCTCCGCGTCCAGCGGCGCGGCCCACGGCGGTACCGGCCACCGGGCGGGGCGGCGGGCGAGGCAGCCTTCCAGGACGCGCACCCGGAGCCTGGGGTCGAGGTCGAGGCAGTGCTGCGGTTCGAGCAGCGCGACGGCCTCGCGCAGCCGGACCGCCTCGTCGGCGCACCGGCCGCAGTCGTTGAGATGGGCCTCGACGCGTTCGGCCTCCTCGGGGGAGCAGGCCGCCAGCGCCCAGGCGCCGAGCAGGGACATCAGGTGGTGGTGGGTGGACATCGGATCGTTCGCCTCCGGAAGCCGGATGGGGATCGTCGCGGCGTCCTCCGCGCCCGGCGGCGGGCCCGCCCGCGTGGACGACCGCACGAAGTCCGCGGACCCGTCGCGGGGGCGCGGTACCCGCGCCGCGTGGTCCCAAGCCCCGTCCGTCGCCGTCTCGTCGGGCTCCCGCCCGGGGCCGGGCCGAGGTGTGGTCACAGGCCCTCCGCGTCGTACTGGTCGGCGGTGGACAGCAGTTGCAGGCCCAGCCGCAGGCGGCGGCGGGCCTCCGCCTCGGTGATGCCGAGGCGGTCCGCCATCTGCCGGCAGTCCTGCCGCTGGAAACGGGTGAGTTCGAGCGCCTCGCGCAGGGGCGCGGGCATGGCGGTCACGATGTAGTCCGCCCGGGCGGCCGTGGACGCCGACCGCACCTGCGCGGCGGCGTCCGCCCGTTCGGCCGCGCTCGCCCGGCCGCCGAGGTCGGCGCGCAGCCGCTGGACGGCCAGCCGGTGGGCGAGACCGGCGATCCAGGTCCGCATCGGCCCGGCCTCCGGGTCGAACCCCTGCGGCGCTTCCCAGATCAGCGCGAACACCTCGCGGGTCACCCGCGCCGCGGCGGTCTCGTCACCGAGCACCCGCTGGGCGATGCCGTGGACGAGCGAGGCGAAGCGGTCGTACAGCTCGGCCAGGGCGGCGGCCTCGCCGCGTTCCAGGCGCTGCCGCATGTCGCGGTCCCAGCGTGGCGGTGTCTCGTGCGCCATCAGGCCCCCAATTCCCGGTCCCCGTCCGCCGTGCGACAACCTCCGGCCCTCCACGTCGCGTCAAATGTAGTGGGCGGGCCGACCGCGCGCGCCCCGCGTGACGATCCGCGCTCCGGGTGCTCCCGGTCGCGGGCCGGGCGTGACCAAACATGACCGGACGTGGAGGACGAGGGGGGAACGCGTGGCGGCGGCGAATGTGGGCAGGCCGCTCGGAGAGAATCGGTTCTCCCGGCGGTGGGGGAGTACACGGATGGACAGCACGAAGCGCACAGATCGCGCGGATCGCACCGAGCGCGTGGACGGCGAAGACAACAGAAGGGGTCCGGCGGCGTGGCGTTGAGAGTGCACGGGGAGCAGCGAGGGGAGTGGGCCGTGCTGCGGGTCGTCGGGGAGCTGGATCTGGCGACGTCGCCGACCGTCCGCCACGGGGTGCACGACGCGGTCGCGGACGGCCGCCGGCGGGTCGTGCTCGACCTGTCCGAGGTGCTGTTCTGCGACTCCAGCGGGGTCGGGATCCTCATCGCCGCGCGCCGGCTGATGCGTTCGTGCGCCGGGGAGTTGCGCCTGATCCTGCCCGCGCGCGGCGCGGAGGACGGCTCGCATGTCAACCGGGTGCTGGCCGCGCTGGGGGTGCGGCGGCTGTTCGACTGCTATCCCGACCTGGAGTCGGCGGTGGACGGGACCGGGACGCCGCTGTCCGCCTGAGCCGCCAAGTGAGCCTTCCCTGAGTAGTGTTCGAGTGGGCGTGGGAGGGTTCGCACACGTCAGCGGGTGCTTACTCCTTTGCGCCGGAATATTCCTGAAGCACTTGTTGTCCGACTCGCGCGTCGCTCATGCTGGCCCCCACCGAGATCGCTCGGTGTGAGGGGATTTGTCCGCCCGGTTCGGATGGTGTGAACGGTGCAGGAGCTGGAAAAGCAGTTGGATGTCGCCCCCGAGCCCTCGGAGGTGGGCCGTGCCCGGCGGTGGGTCCGGGCGCAGCTCGGAAGGGGGCAGCCCTGCCCGGCCCGTCCTGACGCGTCGCAGACGGACACGTTGGTGCTGCTCGTCTCCGAGCTGGTGACGAACGCGGTGGTGCACACCGGCCGTCCGGCCGTGCTGCGCCTGGCCGTGCGCCGCGTGCCCGCCGGGCGGGACGTGCCCGTCCGTCTGGAGGTGGTGGACGTCAGCAGCCGCGCGCCGAGACCCCGGCACGCGGAGGGCGAGGACACCGGCGGGCGCGGGCTGGAGTTGGTGGAAGTGCTGGCCGACCGCTGGGGCTGGCAGCACGAGGGAAAGGGTAAACGGGTCTGGTGCGAGCTGGATTGCTCCCCGGCCGGTTCGCCCGCGGGTGAAGAGGCTTCGGAACCGTCCGAGCCGGGCAGGAAGGTTCCGGCCGGCTATTGACGTCCCGTGTCGGCCTGCTCACCCTGAGAAAGGATTCCGTCCAGTCCGTCGGAGGCCGGATCGGACGGGATGGGGTGATGCGCTGCGAGGGGACGTCGAGGCCCCGCCCGGCGCGGCGGACGCGCCTCGGCGAGTGCGGATCACCCCACCGGGCCCCCTCCCCGCATGGGGAGGGGTGTCCACTCCGGCGGTCCGTTCAGCGCCGCGCGGTCTCCTCGTCGGCCTGCCGCCGGACGATGGCGGCGGCGATCTTGGGGGCGTCGCGCGCCAGTTCGCGCAGGTTGCCGCTGATGGGGTTCGTGAAGCCGATGAAGTACAGCCCCTCGGCGGCCGGATGGGTCTCCGCGCCGTGCACCAGCGGGCCGCCGTCGCCGTCGAGAACGCCGAGGTGCCCGACGAGCGGCGCGAGCCCCCGGCGGTAGCCGGTCGCGGCGATCACCGCGTCGGGGGCGATCGTCTCGCCGTCCGCCAGCACCACCTTGCCCCCGTCGAACGCCTCGACCGCGGCCACCGGCCGCACCAGACCGCGCCGCACCGCGCGCACAAGTCCCGCGTCCACCACGGGGAACGAGCCCGCCCGCGCCCGTGAGTACAGGCCGGTGGCCGGGCGGGGCAGGCCGTGCCCGGCCAGGCCGGTCAGCAGCCGGCCGACGGGCCGGGGCAGCCGGTCCGTCACCACCACCGGCAGCCGTCGGCACAGGATCGCCCCGGCCTGTGAGGGCCAGCCCAGCGTGGCGCGGCGCAGGATGTGCGGCGCCGTCCGCACCGCCAGCCGCACCCGCCCGGCGCCGCCGAACGCCAGGTCCGCGGCTATCTCCGCTCCGCTGTTGCCGGTTCCGACGACCAGCACGTCCCGCCCCTCGAACGGCGCCGGCGACCGGTACGCGCTGGCGTGCAGCAACTCGCCCGCGTAACCGTCCAGTCCGGGCCAGTCCGGCAGATACGGCGTGTGGTGGTGGCCGGTTGCCACCACGACGGCCCCGGCGCGCAGCAGGCGCCCCCCGGTGGCGCGCAACACCCAGTCGTCGTCGCCCGGCCGGGGCCGGTCGATGCCGAAGACCTCGACACCGGCGGCGAGTTCTATCCGGTGGTGCCGGGCGTAGCTCTCCAGGTAGCGCACGAAGTCGTCGCGCCGCACCCAGCGTCCGGCCGAGCGGGGTATCCGCATCCCCGGCAGCGACGACCAGCGGCGGGTCGTGTGCAGCCGCAGGCGGTCGTAGTGGCCGCGCCAGGAGGCGCCCACGTCGGCGGACTTCTCGACCACGACCGTCCGGACTCCCCGGCGCGCGAGCGAGGCCGCGACGGCGAGCCCGGCCGGACCGGCCCCGATGACGTGTACAGGGGACGTAGGCATGTCCATGAGCATACGCAGACGACCCGCCGCCCTCACAGAGGGTGGCGGGTCGTGAACACGTCGGAGCGCACGCCGAGCCGGGGACAGGAACCGGGCGCGGCGCCCGTCCCGTTACTTCGACGGCTTGCGGCCGGTGACGCCCAGGTGCAGCAGCAGCGCCAGCGCCGGCTTCAGCTCCGCCTGCTTGGCGCCCAGCGCCTGAAGGCTCTTCGGCTGCGCCGAGACGGCGGCCAGCATGGTGACCAGGGACCCCGCCAGCGCGGCCGGGGTCGCGACCTGCTCGGCCGACCGGCCCTTGCTCTGGAGGCTCTCGATGGTCTCGGCCAGCGGCTTGACGACGGCGCCCTGCACCCGCGTCCGCATCCGCACGAACCGCCGGTCGCCCTCGGCCGCGCCGAGGTCGATCACGCGCAGGATGGCGTCGTGTTTCCGCCAGAACGCGAGGAAGCCGTCGACCAGCTCCTCGGCGGTCTGCCACCCCGCCTTACCGGCCCAGGGCCGCCCGGCGACCAGCGCGGACAGCTCGGCGCTCTCCCGGACGGTGTCCTCCGCGATCTCCAGCACGGCGGCTTCCACGTCCGGGAAGTATTGGTAGAACGTCGCAGGTGAGGTGCCTGCTTTACGGGCCACGTCGATGACTCTGACGTCGCGGTACGGGGAGGTGCCGAGCATCTTTCCGAGGCAGTCGAGCAGTTTCTGCCGCGTGGCCTGCCCGCGCCGCCCGGCGACCCGGCCGTCGACGGTTGTTACCTGTCCTGTCATGCCAGTCAGCTTATCGACGCGTGATCTAGGCGCGATTTGATCGCATCCGAACGGATGGCGCTGTGGTAGCAGCTCGGGGCATACGGCGCTTTTCGCTGAATTCTCGCGCAATCCAGACCCCGGGTTCGCCGCTGTCAGTGCCGCGGGGAAGAATCTTCCTGGAGGTCCGCCGGGCCCTCCGGTGATGAGATGCTGCTCAGGGCGGAGTACAGCGCCCGAACGGGGAGGTGTCAGCACATGGTGGAGCAGCTAAATCAGCACGACCCCAGGCGGATCGGGCCGTTCGAGGTGCTGGGCCGGCTCGGCGCCGGGGGCATGGGGCTCGTGTACCTGGCCCGCTCGGCGTCCGGGCGCCGCGTCGCCATCAAGACGGTGCGCAGCGAGCTCGCCGAGGACCAGCTCTTCCGGGTGCGTTTCACGCGCGAGGTCGAGGCGGCGCGCGCCGTCAGCGGCTTCTACACGGCGGCCGTGGTGGACGCCGACCCGCGTGCCGCCGTCCCGTGGCTCGCCACCGCCTATGTGCCCGCGCCCTCCCTCGAGGAGATCGTCACCGAGTGCGGCCCGCTGCCGCCCGCCGCCGTGCGCTGGCTGGCCGCCGGCATCGCCGAGGCCCTCCAGTCCATCCACGGCGCGGGCCTGGTCCACCGGGACCTCAAGCCGTCGAACGTGCTGGTCGTCGAGGACGGGCCGCGCGTCATCGACTTCGGCATCGCCTCCGGGGTGTCCAACACGCGCCTGACCATGACGAACGTCGCGGTCGGCACCCCGGCGTACATGTCGCCCGAGCAGGCCCGCGACTCGCGCAGCGTCAGCGGCGCCAGCGACATCTTCTCGCTCGCCTCCACCCTGGTCTTCGCCGCCACCGGCCACCCGCCGTACCACGGGGCGAACCCGGTGGAGACCGTCTTCATGCTGCTGCGGGAGCGGCCCGACCTGTCCGGCATGCCGGACAGGTCGGGCCGCTCCCGCAGCAGCATGAAGACGGTCTCCACCGGGTTCGCCCCGTGGTACGGCGGGTGGCCGGTGGCGGCGAAGACCAGGGTGGAGGCGAGCGAGAAGATGTCGCTGGCGCCGCTGACGCTGCGCGAGTCGCGGGCCTGCTCGGGCGACATGTACGCCGGGGTGCCGACCGCGACGTTCGTCATGGTCAGGCGCGTGTTGGACACCCCGGAGGCGATGCCGAAGTCGATGACGCGCGGCCCGTCCTCGACGACCAGCACGTTCGACGGCTTGAGGTCCCGGTGGACCAGGCCCGCGCCGTGGATGGACTGGAGGGCCTCGGCGATGCCGGCGGCCAGCCAGCGCACGGCGGCGGGCGGCAGCGGGCCGCACTCGGTGACGATCTCCTCGAGGGAGGGCGCGGGCACATAGGCGGTGGCGAGCCACGGGACGGCGGCACGCGGGTCGGCGTCCACCACGGCCGCCGTGTAGAAGCCGCTGACGGCGCGCGCCGCCTCGACCTCGCGCGTGAAACGCACCCGGAAGAGCTGGTCCTCGGCGAGCTCGCTGCGCACCGTCTTGATGGCGACGCGGCGCCCGGACGCCGAGCGGGCCAGGTACACGAGCCCCATGCCCCCGGCGCCGAGCCGGCCCAGCACCTCGAACGGCCCGATCCGCCTGGGGTCGTGCTGATTTAGCTGCTCCACCATGTGCTGACACCTCCCCGTTCGGGCGCTGTACTCCGCCCTGAGCAGCATCTCATCACCGGAGGGCCCGGCGGACCTCCAGGAAGATTCTTCCCCGCGGCACTGACAGCGGCGAACCCGGGGTCTGGATTGCGCGAGAATTCAGCGAAAAGCGCCGTATGCCCCGAGCTGCTACCACAGCGCCATCCGTTCGGATGCGATCAAATCGCGCCTAGATCACGCGTCGATAAGCTGACTGGCATGACAGGACAGGTAACAACCGTCGACGGCCGGGTCGCCGGGCGGCGCGGGCAGGCCACGCGGCAGAAACTGCTCGACTGCCTCGGAAAGATGCTCGGCACCTCCCCGTACCGCGACGTCAGAGTCATCGACGTGGCCCGTAAAGCAGGCACCTCACCTGCGACGTTCTACCAATACTTCCCGGACGTGGAAGCCGCCGTGCTGGAGATCGCGGAGGACACCGTCCGGGAGAGCGCCGAGCTGTCCGCGCTGGTCGCCGGGCGGCCCTGGGCCGGTAAGGCGGGGTGGCAGACCGCCGAGGAGCTGGTCGACGGCTTCCTCGCGTTCTGGCGGAAACACGACGCCATCCTGCGCGTGATCGACCTCGGCGCGGCCGAGGGCGACCGGCGGTTCGTGCGGATGCGGACGCGGGTGCAGGGCGCCGTCGTCAAGCCGCTGGCCGAGACCATCGAGAGCCTCCAGAGCAAGGGCCGGTCGGCCGAGCAGGTCGCGACCCCGGCCGCGCTGGCGGGGTCCCTGGTCACCATGCTGGCCGCCGTCTCGGCGCAGCCGAAGAGCCTTCAGGCGCTGGGCGCCAAGCAGGCGGAGCTGAAGCCGGCGCTGGCGCTGCTGCTGCACCTGGGCGTCACCGGCCGCAAGCCGTCGAAGTAACGGGACGGGCGCCGCGCCCGGTTCCTGTCCCCGGCTCGGCGTGCGCTCCGACGTGTTCACGACCCGCCACCCTCTGTGAGGGCGGCGGGTCGTCTGCGTATGCTCATGGACATGCCTACGTCCCCTGTACACGTCATCGGGGCCGGTCCGGCCGGGCTCGCCGTCGCGGCCTCGCTCGCGCGCCGGGGAGTCCGGACGGTCGTGGTCGAGAAGTCCGCCGACGTGGGCGCCTCCTGGCGCGGCCACTACGACCGCCTGCGGCTGCACACGACCCGCCGCTGGTCGTCGCTGCCGGGGATGCGGATACCCCGCTCGGCCGGACGCTGGGTGCGGCGCGACGACTTCGTGCGCTACCTGGAGAGCTACGCCCGGCACCACCGGATAGAACTCGCCGCCGGTGTCGAGGTCTTCGGCATCGACCGGCCCCGGCCGGGCGACGACGACTGGGTGTTGCGCGCCACCGGGGGGCGCCTGCTGCGCGCCGGGGCCGTCGTGGTGGCAACCGGCCACCACCACACGCCGTATCTGCCGGACTGGCCCGGACTGGACGGTTACGCGGGCGAGTTGCTGCACGCCAGCGCGTACCGGTCGCCGGCGCCGTTCGAGGGGCGGGACGTGCTGGTCGTCGGAACCGGCAACAGCGGAGCGGAGATAGCCGCGGACCTGGCGTTCGGCGGCGCCGGGCGGGTGCGGCTGGCGGTGCGGACGGCGCCGCACATCCTGCGCCGCGCCACGCTGGGCTGGCCCTCACAGGCCGGGGCGATCCTGTGCCGACGGCTGCCGGTGGTGGTGACGGACCGGCTGCCCCGGCCCGTCGGCCGGCTGCTGACCGGCCTGGCCGGGCACGGCCTGCCCCGCCCGGCCACCGGCCTGTACTCACGGGCGCGGGCGGGCTCGTTCCCCGTGGTGGACGCGGGACTTGTGCGCGCGGTGCGGCGCGGTCTGGTGCGGCCGGTGGCCGCGGTCGAGGCGTTCGACGGGGGCAAGGTGGTGCTGGCGGACGGCGAGACGATCGCCCCCGACGCGGTGATCGCCGCGACCGGCTACCGCCGGGGGCTCGCGCCGCTCGTCGGGCACCTCGGCGTTCTCGACGGCGACGGCGGCCCGCTGGTGCACGGCGCGGAGACCCATCCGGCCGCCGAGGGGCTGTACTTCATCGGCTTCACGAACCCCATCAGCGGCAACCTGCGCGAACTGGCGCGCGACGCCCCCAAGATCGCCGCCGCCATCGTCCGGCGGCAGGCCGACGAGGAGACCGCGCGGCGCTGAACGGACCGCCGGAGTGGACACCCCTCCCCATGCGGGGAGGGGGCCCGGTGGGGTGATCCGCACTCGCCGAGGCGCGTCCGCCGCGCCGGGCGGGGCCTCGACGTCCCCTCGCAGCGCATCACCCCATCCCGTCCGATCCGGCCTCCGACGGACTGGACGGAATCCTTTCTCAGGGTGAGCAGGCCGACACGGGACGTCAATAGCCGGCCGGAACCTTCCTGCCCGGCTCGGACGGTTCCGAAGCCTCTTCACCCGCGGGCGAACCGGCCGGGGAGCAATCCAGCTCGCACCAGACCCGTTTACCCTTTCCCTCGTGCTGCCAGCCCCAGCGGTCGGCCAGCACTTCCACCAACTCCAGCCCGCGCCCGCCGGTGTCCTCGCCCTCCGCGTGCCGGGGTCTCGGCGCGCGGCTGCTGACGTCCACCACCTCCAGACGGACGGGCACGTCCCGCCCGGCGGGCACGCGGCGCACGGCCAGGCGCAGCACGGCCGGACGGCCGGTGTGCACCACCGCGTTCGTCACCAGCTCGGAGACGAGCAGCACCAACGTGTCCGTCTGCGACGCGTCAGGACGGGCCGGGCAGGGCTGCCCCCTTCCGAGCTGCGCCCGGACCCACCGCCGGGCACGGCCCACCTCCGAGGGCTCGGGGGCGACATCCAACTGCTTTTCCAGCTCCTGCACCGTTCACACCATCCGAACCGGGCGGACAAATCCCCTCACACCGAGCGATCTCGGTGGGGGCCAGCATGAGCGACGCGCGAGTCGGACAACAAGTGCTTCAGGAATATTCCGGCGCAAAGGAGTAAGCACCCGCTGACGTGTGCGAACCCTCCCACGCCCACTCGAACACTACTCAGGGAAGGCTCACTTGGCGGCTCAGGCGGACAGCGGCGTCCCGGTCCCGTCCACCGCCGACTCCAGGTCGGGATAGCAGTCGAACAGCCGCCGCACCCCCAGCGCGGCCAGCACCCGGTTGACATGCGAGCCGTCCTCCGCGCCGCGCGCGGGCAGGATCAGGCGCAACTCCCCGGCGCACGAACGCATCAGCCGGCGCGCGGCGATGAGGATCCCGACCCCGCTGGAGTCGCAGAACAGCACCTCGGACAGGTCGAGCACGACCCGCCGGCGGCCGTCCGCGACCGCGTCGTGCACCCCGTGGCGGACGGTCGGCGACGTCGCCAGATCCAGCTCCCCGACGACCCGCAGCACGGCCCACTCCCCTCGCTGCTCCCCGTGCACTCTCAACGCCACGCCGCCGGACCCCTTCTGTTGTCTTCGCCGTCCACGCGCTCGGTGCGATCCGCGCGATCTGTGCGCTTCGTGCTGTCCATCCGTGTACTCCCCCACCGCCGGGAGAACCGATTCTCTCCGAGCGGCCTGCCCACATTCGCCGCCGCCACGCGTTCCCCCCTCGTCCTCCACGTCCGGTCATGTTTGGTCACGCCCGGCCCGCGACCGGGAGCACCCGGAGCGCGGATCGTCACGCGGGGCGCGCGCGGTCGGCCCGCCCACTACATTTGACGCGACGTGGAGGGCCGGAGGTTGTCGCACGGCGGACGGGGACCGGGAATTGGGGGCCTGATGGCGCACGAGACACCGCCACGCTGGGACCGCGACATGCGGCAGCGCCTGGAACGCGGCGAGGCCGCCGCCCTGGCCGAGCTGTACGACCGCTTCGCCTCGCTCGTCCACGGCATCGCCCAGCGGGTGCTCGGTGACGAGACCGCCGCGGCGCGGGTGACCCGCGAGGTGTTCGCGCTGATCTGGGAAGCGCCGCAGGGGTTCGACCCGGAGGCCGGGCCGATGCGGACCTGGATCGCCGGTCTCGCCCACCGGCTGGCCGTCCAGCGGCTGCGCGCCGACCTCGGCGGCCGGGCGAGCGCGGCCGAACGGGCGGACGCCGCCGCGCAGGTGCGGTCGGCGTCCACGGCCGCCCGGGCGGACTACATCGTGACCGCCATGCCCGCGCCCCTGCGCGAGGCGCTCGAACTCACCCGTTTCCAGCGGCAGGACTGCCGGCAGATGGCGGACCGCCTCGGCATCACCGAGGCGGAGGCCCGCCGCCGCCTGCGGCTGGGCCTGCAACTGCTGTCCACCGCCGACCAGTACGACGCGGAGGGCCTGTGACCACACCTCGGCCCGGCCCCGGGCGGGAGCCCGACGAGACGGCGACGGACGGGGCTTGGGACCACGCGGCGCGGGTACCGCGCCCCCGCGACGGGTCCGCGGACTTCGTGCGGTCGTCCACGCGGGCGGGCCCGCCGCCGGGCGCGGAGGACGCCGCGACGATCCCCATCCGGCTTCCGGAGGCGAACGATCCGATGTCCACCCACCACCACCTGATGTCCCTGCTCGGCGCCTGGGCGCTGGCGGCCTGCTCCCCCGAGGAGGCCGAACGCGTCGAGGCCCATCTCAACGACTGCGGCCGGTGCGCCGACGAGGCGGTCCGGCTGCGCGAGGCCGTCGCGCTGCTCGAACCGCAGCACTGCCTCGACCTCGACCCCAGGCTCCGGGTGCGCGTCCTGGAAGGCTGCCTCGCCCGCCGCCCCGCCCGGTGGCCGGTACCGCCGTGGGCCGCGCCGCTGGACGCGGAGGCCGCCCGACTCGACGCACTGCTCAACGACATGGCGGAGGACGAATGGCGCACACCGGTCGCGTTGCGCTGGTTCGACGGCGACCGCCGGCAGGTCCTGGGCACCTCGGTGGCCGGGGTCGTCGACCATCTGCTGTCCGGGGACGGCCTGTTGGCCCGCGCGGTCGGCCTGCCCGATCCCCTCGCCGACCGCGCGGGCGGGAACGGCGGCGCCGGTGACGACCCGGCCGCCCGCACCCTGGCCCGCTGGCGCGAAACGCCCGAACCGCGCGCCGAACCGCGCGCCCCCTGGCTGCCGTGGCGCGAACAGACCCGCGCACTGGTGCGCGCGGCGGCGGAACGGGGCGACGCCCCGCGCCCGGCCGGCGACCTGCCCGACGGTTACCTGCACCGGGCGTTCGCCTGCTGGATCCACGCCGGGGACATCGCCGACGCCGTGGAGTACCCGTACGGGCCGCCGTACGGCACGCATCTGCGGCTGCTGGTCGATCTGGCCGCGCGGAAACTGCCCGGCAGCATCGCCGGGCGCCGCCGCGCCGGGCTGGCGACCTCGCCCGGCGCGGCGGGCCGCACGATCCACCTGGAGGTCGAGGGCGCGGGCGGCGGCCACTGGTACATACCGCTCGACTCCCCCGCCGCCGCCGTCTCCCGCACCGAGGCGCGCGGCGCGGTGGCCCATGTGGCGCTGGACGACGTGGTGTTCTGCCAGCTCGCCGCCGGGCGGATCACGCCCGATGAGGTGGCCTCCGGCGGGGAGGGCGATCCGGCGGTGATACGGGACGTCCTGTCCGCCGCGGCGGCGCTCTCCCGGCTCTGACGCCGGACGGCTCCCCGGGGCGTCAGGCGAAGACGACGGTGCGGCTGCCGTTGAGCAGCACCCGCCGTTCGCTGTGCCACTTCACCGCGCGGGCCAGCGCCTGGCACTCGACGTCACGGCCGACCGCCACCAACTGCTGCGGGGTCAGCTCGTGTCCGACCCGCTCGACCTCCTGCTCGATGATCGGGCCCTCGTCCAGCTCGGCCGTCACGTAGTGCGCGGTCGCGCCGATGACCTTCACGCCGCGCGCGTGCGCCTGGTGGTAGGGGCGGGCGCCCTTGAAACTCGGCAGGAACGAGTGGTGGATGTTGATGATGCGGCCCGACAGCCGCTTGCACAGGTCGTCGGAGATCACCTGCATGTAGCGGGCGAGCACCACCAGCTCGACCTCCTCGTCCTCCACGACGCGCAGCAGCCGCGCCTCGGCCTCCGCCTTGGTGTCGGCGGTCACCGGGATGTGGTGGAACGGGATGCCGTACGACGCGGACAGCTCCGCGAAGTCGGTGTGGTTGGAGACGACGGCCGCGATCTCGACCGGCAGGGCGCCGATCCGGGTGCGGAAGAGGAGGTCGTTGAGGCAGTGGCCGAACTTGCTGACCAGCAGCAGCACGCGCATCTTCTCGCCGGCCGGGTGGAGCCGCCAGTCCATCTGGAACGTGTCCCCGACGGCCGCGAAGCTGGCCCGCAGCTTCTCCAGGGTGACCGGCTCGACGGCCGAGAAGTGCACCCGCATGAAGAACAGTCCGGTGTCACGGTCGCCGAACTGCTGGCTGTCCACGATGTTGCAGCCGGTCATGAAGAGGAAGCTGGAGACCGCGTGCACGATGCCGGGCTTGTCCGGGCAGGAGAGGGTGAGCACGTAGTCGTCGGTCTGGGCGGCGGCCTGGTCGGGGGTCATGGTGCCCTAGGGTGGCACATTCCCGCGCGATCGCGCCGCCGGACCGGCGCTACACCGTGTGCAGCACCGAGGCCAGCTCGTCCAGGGAACGCGGCGGCGCGTCGGGGTCGTCGCCGTCGTTGACCGCGAGCCGGGTGTGGGCCTCACGCGCCGCGCGGACGGCCTCCGGCCAGGCGTGGTGCTGGAGGTAGGCGGTGACGGGCGCGTCGGCGCCGACCTGATGCATGATCCGCAGCACCCGCAGCACGGCGACGTCCACGAGGGCCGCCTCCTGGCTGTCGCGGAAGACCGTGCCGACGTACTTCTCGGCCGACCAGTTGTCCAGCCAGGTGTCCTCGACCAGGCGGTACACGGCGTCGGTCACGTCCCCGTACCCGGGGGCGCCCGCCACCCAGCACTGCTGCTGGAACGCGGTGTCGGAAAGCATGTGCAGCGCGGAGCGCACGCTGACGCGCCAGCGCCACCAGGGCATGTCGTTGAGCGGCATGCCTGCCATGGTGCGGGAACGGCGGGCCTGTCGGGAAGGGGTTCCGGTCATCTGTGCCGTCACAGCTCCTCCGCCGCCCGCTCCGGCAGACCCTGCTCCCGGGCGACCGGGTTCCACAGCCCGGCCGCCTGTTCCTTGGCCTGGGTGGCCCGCGCGCTGGCCGTGTCGCCCTGGGTGGCGCGGTCGGTGTGCCGGGCCTGGCCGCCGTCGCAGACCTGCCGGTCCTGGCGGGCCTGGTCGGCCCAGGCCGCGTAGTGCTCGTCGGCCTCGGCGGACGCCTGCCACGCCTCGGTGAGGGCCTGGACGAGGGCGTCGCCCTGCGGAATGGCGCCGACGTCGAGGCCCTGGAGCCGCGTGACGAGGCTCTCGCGCTGCTGGGCCGCGGCGCGCAGATCGTCGGCGGCGCGGTTGAGGCGTTCGCACGCGCGGATGTCGGAGACGGCGGCGATGACGCTGTCGCGGCTGTCGTTGCTGTCGTCGAGGAGCGCCGACAGTTCGCGGGCCTGTGCGGCGGTCTCGGGGTCGGCGGCGTCGGTGGGGTCGGCGGCGTCGTTGTTCCCGGTGGCCGGGGGCTCCTGGTCCTGCTGCTGGTCCTGGTCCTGCTCCTGTTCGACCGGGGAGGTCGGGGACTCCTCCCCGCCGCTGAGCGCGGCGCCCGCGCCGAGCCCGACGACGGCACAGCCGACGACGACGGCGAGCACGACGACGACCGGGTTCCGCCGGCGCGGCGCGCGGTCCTCGCCGTAGTACGGCGGCGGCGGGTCGTCCTGCGGCGTGTGGGAGGCGGCGGACCGGAACAGGCTGTCGAACGCCCCCGGCCCCGCACCGGGCGCCGGCTCCTGCGGCCGGATCGCCCGGAGCCGCGTGGTCGCCTCCACATCCCGCCCCCGCCCCCCGGGCACCGGCGGCATGACCCGCGTTGCTTTCCTTGTCAACCCCACTCCCCCGTCCACGCCCTCCCCCCTCCCCTCCGCCGGCAGCTTCGGCTGTTAATAAGAGACGCCCCGCCCTGCCCCCACCGTCAGGCCGACCCTGGCCCCGGGGGCGGAAGCCGGCCGTCCGCCTGCCGCTCGATCCGATCCCGCAACCTCACGGCCCGGAGGTCTCGGTACTCTGCGAGCAGCGGGAGCGCGTCGGCCCATAGGCGACGGGCCTGGCCGGGATCGTCGCCGAGCAGCGCCCCCGCGAGCCCGTCGAGGGCCAGAGCCTCGTGCCGGCCGTCCTTCAGCTCGCGGAAGACGGCAGCGGCATGGCGGTGAAACGCGGCGGCTTTGGCGTCCCGTCCCAACCGTCGGTATGTCTGCCCTGTGCCCTGCCAGGCCAGCGCCTCGCGGCTACGGTCACCGAGCCGCCGGTGCAGCGTGGCGGCGCGGTGATATGAGGTCAGGGCCTCCTCGAACCGGCCAAGGGCCTGCTGGGCGTCGCCCAAGGTGATGAGCCAATAGCCTTCCAACACGCGATCGCGGAGCTCCAGCGCGATCTCCACCGCTTCGTGCGGTCCTCACGGACGAGCCGCACCCCGCCGAGGGATCCAGTGGCAGGCTAGGGAGGTCAAGCATCGGGGATGTCGACTTTCGCCGCGCTGAGCATGCCCCCGGGGATCACCACAAGCCGCTCATCCGCAGCGAGGGAAACGCCAGGCGGGAGACGGGTGTCATAAGCGGTGGTGAGGTCACGGCCGCTCACGGCGATGTCGCCGTTGTCGAGCTCCCAGATGTCCGGGCATTCGTCTTCCCCCTTCGAGTTACCAAGCTCGGCAGCCGTCTTGCCCAGCCGCCTGACGAACAAGGCGGCGGGTCGGCTTCCCAGCCCCGTGTCATATCGCCCTCTCCCCTCCGGCCGGGCACATCCGGTCACTACGCACAGTAACTGAACCGTCTCTCGCGGACAACCCTCGGACGCGCCGGAATCGGTTTGAGCGGTGGGTGGGGTTCGGGGGGCTATGTGGGGCGTGGTTCGTTTCTGTCTGGCCCTGGTCACCTGTTCACCGCTCGGGTCGCGCCGCGCGTGGCCGTGTCCGCGACCCGAGCGGTGACGCCTCGGTTCCTACTTACGGTGCGAGCCGACCGGTTCGACCAAGGTGGCCGCCACCGCCGGCCGGAGGGCCTTGGCGATCTTCACCGCGTCGCCCACCGCCCACAGGTGGAAGAAGAACAGCCGCGGTTCGTCCATCAGCCCGTGGTTGTGGAGCGTCACCAGGTTGATGCCGTTCTTGCGCAGGGCCACCAGAACGTCCTGGACCTCCGAGCCGATCATGGCGATGTCGCCGTTCATGGCGGCCTTGCCGCCGCCCAGGGGCTGGAAGTTGAGGGCGGTCGTCGCGGCGAGGCCCTGGGGGAGGACGCGGCCGTCGTGCGTCATCGTCTCGCTGCGCAGGAAGATGCTCTTGTAGATGCCCTCGTGGTCCACGCCCGGGGTGCCGAGCGCCTCGTCGATGCCCTTGGTGTCGAGATCGACCGGCGACTCCTCCGGCTCCCCCTCCGGGCGGGGCCCCGGGGTGGTGGTGCAGTCGATGGCCGCGCGGATGCCCCGTGCCATCCTCACCGGGTCATGGCCGTGGGCGTGGACGTGCGTCCACCAGATGTCCGGCGTCTGGGACAGCAAGTGCTTGTGGATCGCGGTCTGCCCGACCCCGTGGGCTGCCAACGCGTCGCTGACCCGCTGGAGTTCGTCCTCCGTGACCACCAAGTCCCCCATCAGCAGGGAGCTGTCGTCGGAGTAACGGACGAACGCCACGTGGGACCCCAGCGCGAACGACGGCTGGATCTTGATGCCGTAGGAGACGACGTCGAGGTCTCGTCGGGTGAAATCCGTGTGATAAAGCATCCGGCGCCGAACGCCGCCCGAACGGCCCAGTTCCGACGCGACGTCCGTCCAGTCGGATTCGGCGGTGGGCAGCGGTTGGAGCAGCCCCTGGCCGCCGCTTCCGGCGGAGCCGGAGTCCGCGCGGGCGATGCCCGTTCCCGCCCCGGCCAGCACCGGTGCCAGCGCCGCAGCGGCCATCAGTTGCCGTCGCGGCGTGGTCCCCCGTGTGAGCGCGTTCCGCTCTCGGTCTACAGTCATGCCGGTCATGTGAGCATGAAAAATCACCGCAAACTGGACATGCAGCGGTGGGGGCACTCGTTAGAGGTACATCAGATAGGCACATCAGCCGATCAACGGCTGCTCCGGCCGCCTCGTCACGGTGGCGGCCGGAGTCGGGGGTCGCTAGAGCGTCTCGATGAACGACGACCAGCTTGCCGCTGGAACCACCAGTGCCGGGCCGCCCGGCACCTTGGAGTCCCGGACGGGAACGACGCCGGGAACACCGTCCGCCACCTCGACGCAGTCTCCGTTCTCTCCGCCGCTGTGGCTGCTCTTCCGCCAGGCACCCGCCGCGATGAACGACGACCAGCTTGCCGCCGGGACGACCAGCGCGGGGCCACCGGGGACCTTGGAGTCACGGACCGGCACCACACCGGGCATGTTGTCCGCCACCTCGACGCAGTCCCCGTTGCTTCCCCCGCTGTAGCTACTCTTTCGCCATTGGGCCGCACTTAGGTCGTAAGGGGTCATTTCTCGAAGTCCTCTGCCGCCAACTCGATCCGGGATAGGGACTCCTCGTGCGGCAACGCCGAAGCCCTGAGCAGATCGTAGGACATCTGATAGTGATCGAACAGCGCCGGATCGTCGATCAACTGGCCGATGTGCGGGCCTTCGACATAGGCAAGCGGCGGGGCCTCTGCGAAGGTCATCAGCTTGAGGAAGCCCTCCATCAGAGAGTGGGCGCCGACCTCGTAGGGGAGGACCTGGACCAGGGCCCGGCGCTCCCGGACCATCTGGGCAATGTGCCGGAGCTGCTGGGCCATCGCGGCCTGGCCGCCGACCGGGCGGTGGAGGATGCTCTCGTCCAGGACGGACCACAGCACTGGCGCTGTCTTGTCATCGGTTGGCTTCAGCGAATCGGCTCGCGCGAGTCGGTTGGCTACGCGGCTCGCCACCTCCTCGTCGGGGAGGAAAGGGCTGTGCGCGCGGAAGACCGAACGGGCGTAGGGCTCAATCTGGAGCAGGCCAGGGACAAGGTGCGGGGCCCAGTCGCAGATGCTCAGGGCCAAAAGTTCATGTTCCGCCGCGTCGCTGAAGAATTCGGCGAACGGCCGTCGTCGGATGAGGTCCTCCCACGTCCGCTCGAAAAAACCGTCGGTTTGTAGGGCCGCGTCGAACCGCTTCGCGTGGTCGAGGCTGGGCCTGCGGACACCCTGTTCGAACATGCCGATGTATCCGGACGAGCAGAACACGAGGAGTCCCAGCTCCACCTGCGTCAGCCCGGCGGCCTCCCTGCGGCGCTTCAGCTCCGCCCCGAAAAACTTCCAGCCGTTGCGAAACTGTGCGAACTCGCTCCTGCGGATTGCCTTGCCCATTGCCTGACTCCCTGTGATGCAGCACCTCAACAGCGCGCTTGTGTCGCTCTCTGCTCTGGCGACACTACTGCCCGTTGCTCCAGTGTGTAAGAGGCAGCGTTGGCCAAAGGCAAGGGAGCGGAACGGACGATGACGGGGATTCAGGGAAATCAGGCAATGGCGGACCGCCATGCCCGCGACCGCATACGGGATGTGCTCGAACTCGTCGGCGCGGGAGAGGTCGAGGTCCGGCTGAGCCGGGACGACGACGGGCGGTCGGTGGTCAGCGTTACCGCGCCTTTGGACGAACTCGCCTCGCTGATCGCGGATTTGCTGGTCAAGGGCATCGTGCCGTGGCCCACGGCGGGAATCGCCGTGTGGGACGGCGGCGAACGCCGCGTCGGGGAAGTGGTGTCGGCGGTCGGCCCGCGCGTGCGGCTGCGGTCGCTGCGCACGCCGAACGAATGGTTCTCCCAGCCGCACCGGCTACGGGTCGCACGCATCAGCGAAATCGCCGATGCCGAACAGGAGAAGACGGAGAAGGCAGGGCATGGCACGGTGCAGGCATCCTGAACTCGTGGAACGCCTGGGCGGCAAATTCTGCAAGTTCTGCGAGGCGGAGATCTATCTGCCGTCGCGGCGGGTGGCCGTTCCGAAAGACGCCGCCATCGCCCGTTATCAGGAAGGCGAATCGCTCGCCTCCATCGCACAGTCCTTCCAGGTGTCCCAGGCGACTTTGCGGCGCCGGTTCGCGGGATGGGGGGTCGAAACACGCGACGCGCCCGAAGCCGCGCAGGCGATCCGGCCGTTGCAGACGTTCAACCCATGACTCGACCGCCGGGACGGTGGTGTCGCGGTTCCGCCAGCGCTCGGCTTCTCCGGCCGGTGAACTGATCGGCGACAACGCCCCCTTCACCGGACGGAACTCATGGTTGCGACCACCCTCACCGACGACGACCTCGACGGGACCGGACCGCCCGCGCGATCACCTCGCGCCGGCTGGGCGGCCGTCCTCTCGGTGACGCTCGGCCTCTTCCTGATCGTCACGACGGAGATCCTGCCGATCGGTCTGCTCACGCCGATCGGGTCGACGTTCGCCGTCTCGGACGGGATGGCCGGGCTGATGATGACGATGCCCGGCTTCCTCGCGGCGATCTCCGCGCCGCTGGTCACCATGGCCACCGCGCGAGTTGACCGGCGTCTGATGCTCTGCGTCTTCGTTCTCCTGCTGGCGGTGGCCAACTTCCTGGCCGCCGCCGCACCCGGCTACTGGCTCGTGCTGGTGTCGCGCGTCCTGGTGGGCGTCACCATCGGCGGCTTCTGGTCGATCGGGGCCGGACTGGCCGAACGCCTCGTCCCCGCCGCGTCGGCCGGCCGCGCGACGGCGGTCATCTTCTCGGCGGTTCCGCTGGGTTCGGTGCTCGGTGTGCCGGCCGGGACGTTCATCGGTGAAGTGGCGGGCTGGCGAACCTCGTTCGCCCTGATGGGCGCGCTGACCGTGGGGGTGCTCGTCATGCTGCGCCTGACCGTGCCGGAACTTCCGCCAACCGAGGCGATGCGGCCGGGAGTTCTGCGCACCATGGTCCGGGGCGCGAACACCCGCTTCGCGCTCCTGCTCACATTCCTCATCGTGCTGGCCCACTTCGGGACGTACACCTACGTGACCCCGTTCCTGGAGCAGGTCACCCACGCGAGTGCGCGGGAGATCACGGTGCTTCTGCTCGTCTACGGCGCCGCGGGGATTCTCGGCAACTTCGTGGGCGGCACGATGGTCACCCGCCACCCGCACGCCACCTTCGGCCTGGCGGCCGGCCTGATCGCGGCTGCCACCCTGCTGTTGCCGATCCTGGGCCGCTGGACGACCGGCGCGGCGGCCCTGCTGATCGTCTGGGGCATCGCCTACGGAGCCGTCCCCGTCTCGTCCCAGACGTGGTTCACCAAAGCGACCCCGCACGCACCGGAGGCGGCCTCCGTCCTGTTCACCGCCTCGTTCCAGGCATCCCTCTCCCTCGGCGCCCTGACAGGCGGCCTCGCCGTGGACCACAGCTCCCCCTCCACCCTCATGCCCCTCGGCGCAATCCTCGCCACCTGCACAGCCCTGGCAGTCTGGTCCCACACCACCCACCACCCCACCTGGCCGGACGCCGAGCAGAGCAGAGCAAAAGCCTGAGCGGCCCGGCTTGTTGAGAGCGGCTCCGAGCCCACTTGTATGAGGACTGGGGCACTCGATAGCCTCGACTGGACAGCGTATTCGAGCTGCACTGCGGAAGGTTTCCGGGCCTGACAAGCCGAGCCCCCTTCATAAGGGAGGGAAGCTCGCGAAGGGTACTTCGTGCTGATCACCGGTGAAGAGTTCGGCAGGGTTTTCGAGACGTTCGAGCGGACAGCTTTCCGCCTCGAAACCCTCGCCGTTTACGATGTCGAGGAGGAGCGCAAGGAGTTCGAGGACTTCCTGGCCGGGAAGCCGCTGCCTCCCGAATGGTCGGACAACCCGTGGGTCCGCTCCATGACCGACCTCGGCAAGTCGGTCGCGCGGGTGCACGTGCTGCGTTCGCCGCTCACCGACTACCTTCGCTTCGAACTGGCCGCCTATCCGGGCAATATCGCGGCAGGCGAAAAGATCGGGATCATCGATCTGGCTCAGCGCGACGTACGTGGCCTTCCGGACCACGACTTCTGGATTTTCGACGACTCGGCCGTGTACCGCATGCACTACGCGGACAGCGGAGCCTTCATCGGCGCCGAGCAGCTTCCGCAGTCGAGGGTGGCCGAGTACCGCGGCTACCGTGACACCGCTCTGGCCCACGCCATTCCGTTCGAGGAGTACCAGCCGGTTTGACGCCGAAGTGCTTCTACGCGTCGGTCACGCCTCGGTGGGTGGCCCACGCCTTGGCTGCTTGTTCCATGGCGCGGAGCCACTGTTCCTCGGGCCGCCGCTCGGCGAACGCGCGCCGCATCCGGACCGTGGCGGCGGCGAACGCGTCGATCGCAGCCGGGTCGGCGTCCGCCCATACGCGGCACCGGGCCGGCCATGACTCGGCTTCCTCGGCACCGTGCCCCGACGCCACGAGCTGCGTGACGAACGACGCCGGGACGAGGAACGCGGCTCCCCGCGTCGGCCACGCCCAGTCCACGGCCCACATGTCCCGGCCGCCGATGATCAGGTTGCTGGGGTGCAGGTCCATGTGGAGCAGCGCGTCACCTCGGAACAGCTCCACCTCCCCCTCGTCGCCGACGAAACGGTCCCAACGGGTCTCCGTCCAGTCGTGAGCAATGTCGGGGAGTGTGATCTCCCCGATCCGGTCGAGGAGTTCGACGACCGCCGGAAGATCCGGCGAGCCGGGCGCGAAGTCCGGTCGCCGGCCCTGCACGGCCTCGAACCCGAGAGCGATCCACTCCTCGTCCTCCGCGTGCCAGAGAAGAGCCGGGGAGATCGGCCGCACAAAGGGGTTGATCCGCGCCTCCCGAAGAATGGAGTCACGCCGACCGCCGGGCCGATTGCGCATCGCCTTGACGAAGAACGGCCCCTTCTCGCACTCGACCACGGCCGTGAAGTCCGAACCGAAGCCTCGGACGGTGGGTTGCGTGGTCGCCACCTCCGCCGTATACGGATGGATCAGTTCCCAGAACTCGGGACCAGGAAGTTCGCGCCGCATGGTTCCTTCAAGTTCTCGGGCTGCAATCACTGAGCGGGTACCCGGGGTCGCACTCCGCGTTAGGTTCGCAGCCGGGGTCACACTGACCGGACTTGGTCGCGCCACGGATCGTGTCGTTGGCCCGGGCCATGGCGATGCCGCTGAGGATAGCTGCCAGCGGAGTGTCCCGGACATTGCCGACTCCCAGCCATCCGGAGAAGACGCACGGGGACACCTCGCCCGTGGGACCGATGGCGGCCTTGCCGGTGCCGCACTGACCGCAGAGGTTCCCGGCATCCTGGTCACTGCCCTGCGCACCCCGTCCGAACGGTCGGACGCGATCGATGTGAACGTTGCGCACTCCCAGAGCCTCAAGCTCCCGTCGAGCCTGCACGGCACGCTGCTGGTCGCTGCCGACGATGATGCCGACGCGCAGCGGGATGCCGAGTTGGACCGCCTTGGCGATGTTCGTCCGGGTACGGCCGTGGCTCGGCCGACCGGTCATCGCGTTGTGTTGCCCGGACTGGTCGGAATAGTAGGAGGTCGCCAAACTGACCCCCTCGCGCTGGAACAGCTCCCACCAGGTGTCCATGAGACGGACCATGTTGCTGAAGACTTCGACCTTCAGTCGAAGGCTCAGCGCATGCTCCACGAGGTCCGTGAAGTCCGGATGCATGGTGGGTTCGCCGCCGATCAACTGCACGCTGCGGACGCCCGAAGCA
This sequence comes from Streptomyces specialis, assembly GCF_001493375.1. GTDB lineage: Bacteria > Actinomycetota > Actinomycetes > Streptomycetales > Streptomycetaceae > Streptomyces > Streptomyces specialis. The sequence goes on along the minus strand of NZ_LN929759.1, from coordinate 46,701 downwards.
GCGGCTTGGTCGAGGAGGTTGATCCAGTCCTGGCGGGTCATGGTGCCGTGGGTGCCGTCCGGTCCAGATGCGTTGTAGCAGTGGACGCAGGCAAGTTGGCACTTGCGGGTGAGATCGAGCCACAGGAATCGCGGCATGGACCGCTCTGCCGAGGAGTCGGCCGTCGAGACATTCGAGATCGTGGACACACGCACGTCCCTTCCTTCTTCCGTATCGCGACTTGAAGAGTGACGGAAAGGAAATCCAGGGGGATTACGACGAGGCGGCTGGCAAGTCGCGCTCAGTGGTGGGCGGGCCAGCGGGTGGTGAAGTCTCGGGCCTGGGGGGACGGGCGGGGGGGGGTGGTGGCTCTTATACACATCCGACGCTGCGGGCGAACAGCCGAGACGTGCTACCTGTAGGCGTGATACGGCTCGGAGCGCACGGGTGGGCTGCGTGTGCCCTTCGTCGGCAGCGGCGGGGGTTTATAAGAGACGGGGGGGTGCGTGCGGTGGGGGGTGAGGCGGGTGCGGAAGTCTTCGAAGTAGTCGCTGCCCCGGCCCGAGCGGAGGCCGTTCAGGATGGTGCCGGCCTGGGAGGCCGTGTCGCACGCCTGGTCCAGGTCGCCTTCCTGCAACTGGCCGGTGGCCAGGATGAGCATGCCTATCGCGCGGCGGCGGGCGCGGGTCTCCGGGTGGCCGGACAGGGCCTCCTCCGCGCGCTTCTGCGCCGCCCGGCCCTGGCCGAGGTCGCGGTGGCAGTGCGCCAACTCGTCGGCGAGATAGGCCGCGTCGAAGTGCGTGATCCACGGCGGGTCGTCGCCGGAGTCGGGGTCGGCGCGGTCGAGGGCGGCGAGGGCGGCGGACGCCGCGCGGCGGCAGCCCTCCTGGTCGCCGAGTTGGGCGTAGCCCCGGGCCTCGGCGGCCAGGAAGAGCGCTTCCGCGCGGGGTGTGACGCGGCCCCGGGAGCCCTCCTGGGCGGCACGGGCGAGCTGGATGACCTCGCGCGGGTTCCCCAACTCGGCGGCCAGGTGGCTCATTCCGGCCGCCAGCACGTAGCCGCCGAAGCCCCGGTCGCCGGCGGCCTGGGCCAGGCGCAGCGCCTGGATGTAGTACCGCTGGGCCAGGCCGGGCAGGCCGCTGTCCACCGCCATGTACCCGGCCAGCTCGGTCAACCGGGCGGCGGCGCCGAACAGTTGACGGCCGACCTCCTCCTGGTAGGAGCCGTCGAGCAGACCGGCGACGACGCCGTTGAGGTAGTGGACGACGACCGGGCGCACATGGCCCGAGCCCCAGCGGCGGTCGAGGGTGACCAGCGCCGCCGTCGTCGCGATCACGGCCTCCACGTCCGCGCTGCCGACGCGCGGCCCCGACGCGCGGGACACCTCGGCGTCGGGCGGGGTGATCAGCCAGTCACGGCTGGGCTCGACGAGCGCGGCCGGGGCGACGCTGGAGCCGCCCGGCGCGTACGGGTTCTGGCCGTCGCCGCTCTCCCGGCGCGACACGTCGGAACGCCACAGCTCCGTCGCCTGCTCCAGGCTCTCGGTCAGCCCGGCCGCGAAGTGCAGGCCGACCGAGGAGGTGAGCTGGCGCGTGGTGCCCATGCCGATCTCGTCGACGGACACCGCGCGGCCGAGCTTGCGCCCCAGCGCTTCCGCGATGACCTCGGGCGCCCGGCCGCGCGGCTGCTGGCCACGGATCCAGCGCGCGACGGACGTTTTGTCGTACCGGAAATCGAAGCCGCGCTCGGCGGCGCACATGTTGACGCGGCGAGCCAGTCCCGCGTTCGAGCAACCCGCCTCACGGATGAGGGAGAGCAGGCGCTCGTTGGGCTGGCGGGCGATCAGTGGTCTGGCAGTCATCAAGCGGCTCCCTTGCTGACGGGCCTGGAAGATCCCCGCTGATCAATTCCCGGCCGTTCCCCGGTCCATCCCGTACGCCCCTCGCGGTGCTCCGATGCGCCCCGCGTGCGGGCGTTCTCACGCACACCGGGGCGCGCGGGGCCGTAACCCGTTCGGAGGAATCGAGTTGTCATGGATGTGGAAGAGACCATCGCCGTCACCTCAGCCGTGACCATGCAGACAAACCCCCGGCATGCCGACGAATCGCTCCTCGCCCACGCCGTCCGATACGCCGAGGAACGGCACTGGGACGTCCTGGCCGGGACGTGGCTGGAATACGACAAGGGCGTCGCCCGCTGCTCCTGCGGCGTGGAGACGTGTTACGCGCCGGGCGCGCACCCGACGCGCATGGACTGGCCGACGCACGCGACGGGCAGCGCCGTGGAGGCGCGTCGCACGTGGGAGCGTGAGCCGCGTGCGGCGATCCTGCTGCCGACCGGGCGGACGTTCGACGTGCTGGACGTGCCGGAGACGGCGGGCTGTCTGGCGCTGGCGCGGATGGAGCGGACCGGCGCGGAGCTGGGGCCGGTCGCCGGGACGCCGACCGGGCGGCTCCAGTTCTTCGTGCTGCCGGGCGGCGCGGCCAAGGCGCCGGGAACGCTACGGCGGCTGGGCTGGCAGCCGGCCACGATGGACCTGATCCCGCGCGGCGAGGGCGACTTCGTGGCGGCGCCGCCGACGCGGATCGGGACGCGCGGCTCGGTGCAGTGGGCGCGGCGGCCGACCACCACGAACCGCTGGCTGCCCGACGCCGAGCAGCTCCTGCCTACGCTGGCCTACGCCTGCGCGCAGGAACGCTGAGGAGCGGGAGGGTCCGCACACCCTCCCGCCCGCCGTACCGGCCCTCTTAGGGTGAGGGGTATGGAAGCGGCGGGGAACCAGAACGCGCAGGGGCATGACGGGACGGCGGCGGGCGCGGCGGGGCCGGCGGTCGCCGTCCGGGTCCGGGGGCTGTGGAAGCGGTTCGGTGAGCAGGTGGCCGTGTCGGGGATCGACCTGGATCTCCCGGCCGGGCGGTTCATCGGGCTGGTCGGGCCGAACGGCGCGGGCAAGACCACGACGTTGTCCATGATCACGGGGCTGCTGCGGCCGGACGACGGGCAGGTGGAGATCGCCGGGCACGACGTATGGCGGGACCCGGTGGCGGTGAAGGCCCGCATCGGGGTACTGCCGGAGGGGCTGCGGCTGTTCGAACGGCTCTCGGGGCGGGAGCTCTTGACGTACCTCGGGCGGCTGCGCGGGCTGCCCGTGGACGAAGTGGAGCGGCGCACCGGGCAGTTGCTGGACGTTCTCGACCTGTCGGCGGCGCAGCACAAGCTGGTCGTGGACTACTCGACGGGCATGCGGAAGAAGATCGGGCTGGCGGCGGCGCTGCTGCACAATCCCGAAGTGCTGTTCCTGGACGAGCCGTTCGAGGGCGTGGACCCGGTTTCGGCGCAGACGATCCGGGGCGTGCTGGAACGGTACACGGCGTCGGGCGCGACGGTGGTCTTCTCCAGCCATGTGATGGAGCTGGTGGAGTCGCTGTGCGACTGGGTCGCGGTGCTAGCGGCCGGACGCATCAAGGCGCACGGGCCGCTCGCCGAAGTGCGGGGCGACGCGGAGTCGTTGCAGAGCGCGTTCCTGGAACTGGTGGGGGCGCGCGGGGACGCGGGACCGGACTTGAGCTGGCTGGGCGGCAACCGGTGAGCGACGGCCGCGCGGCATGCGGGCCGCACGAGAGAGACGCCGTGAGTGTTACCGGGGCCTCGGTCGGGGTGGTCGCGGGGGCGTTTCTGCGGTTGAAGCTGGCGCTGGTGCGCAACGGGGTGCGGCAGACGGCGGGGCGGTCCGCCGCGTTCGTCGGGGCCGTGGTCGTGACGCTGCTGTTCGGCGGGCTCGGGTTGCTGGGCATGGTCGCGTTGCGCGGGCACGAGCACGGGCCCGAGGCGGCGGTGGTGCTGGTGGCGCTGCTGGCGCTGGGCTGGGCGTTCATGCCGCTGTTCGTGGGCGGGGCCGACGAGACGCTGGATCCGGCGCGGCTGGCGATGCTGCCGTTGCGGCCGAACGCCATGCTCACCGGGCAGCTCGTGGCCTCGGTGGTGGGGCTCGGGCCGCTGTTCACGCTGCTGCTGGTGACGGGTGCGGCGGTGACGGTCGCCGACGGCGCGGCGGGGGTGGTGGCGGCGGTGGTCGCCGTTCCGCTGGCGCTGCTGACGTGCACGACGCTGGCGCGGGCGCTGGCGACGGCGAACGCGGGGCTGCTCAGCAGCCGGCGCGGGCGTGATCTGGCCGTGCTGAGCGGGGTGTTGATCGCGGTCGGGGTGCAGGCGCTGAACCTGGGCGTCTCGAAGCTGTCCGGGGAGAACGGCGCCGGGCCGCTGGAGGCGCTCGCGGATGTGCTGCGGTGGGTGCCGCCGGCCGCCGCCGTGGAGGGCGTGCGGGCGGTGGGCGACGGCTCGTACGGGCGGGCCGCCGCCGCGCTGGGCGGCAGCCTGCTGGTGTGGCTGCTGCTGCTCGGCTGGTGGCGGCGGACGCTGACGAAGCTGCTGACCGCACCCGACTCGTCCACCCTGGGCGCGCCGGAGACGGCGAAGTCCCGTGCCGCGCGGTCCGGGAGCGGACCGAGCCGGTGGCTGCCCGCCGGGCGGGCCGGGGCGGCGGCGCAACGGACGCTGCGCTACGGCTGGCGGGACCCGAAGACGAAGATGGGCTGGGCGTCGGCGCTCGGCGTGGGCCTGCTGATGCCGGTGGTGACGGCGGCGCAGGGCGGGACCAGCCCCTACAACGCGTTCTGGGCGTCGGCACTGCTCGGGCTGCTGATGTACAACCAGTTCGGCCAGGACTACAGCGGCTTCTGGCTGGTCTCCCAGACGATCGCCACCTCGCGGGACGCCTATCTGGAGCTGTACGGGCGGGCGTTGGCGGTGGCGCTGGTGGCGGTGCCGTTCACCTCGGCGGTGGTCGCGCTGTCGGCCGGGCTGGCGGACGACTGGGCGTCGGCGCCGGACGCGATGGGACTCGCGCTGGCGCTGCTCGGCGCGCTGATCGGCCTGGGCGCGGTGACGAGCGCGCGGTTCCCGTACTCGATCCCGCAGGACAGCCCGATGAAGAACGTGGCGCCGGGGCAGGGCGCGCTCGCCTGGTTCAGCATCCTGGGCGGAATGCTGGCCGGGCCGGTGCTGTGCGCTCCGGTGATCGCGCTCGTCGTCACGCTGCACATGTCGGACGCGACGGGCTGGCTGTGGACCACGCTGCCGCTCGGTGCCGGGTACGGCGTGCTCATGGCGTGGGCGGGGCTGCGGCTGGCCGCCCCGGTCACGGTCCGCCGCCTCCCGGAGATCCTGACGGCGGTCAGCCGCGCGTAGGGCCCGGCCCGCCCGGCGGTGGCGGACCGGGGTTCAGGCCCGCAGGCCGCCGTCCACCGGGAGGACCGTGCCCGTCACGTAGGAGGAACGGTCGCTGAGCAGCCAGGCGGCGGCCTGCGCGATCTCGTCCGGGTCGGCGGCCCGGCGCAGCGGCGTCCGGGCGTTGAGCCCCTCGATGACGCCCGGGACGGCCTGCTCCCAGGCGCGGACCATGTCGGTGAGCGTTGTGCCGGGCGCGATGGCGTTGACGCGGATGCCTTCCGGGCCGTACGTCACTGCGGCCGACTCGGTGAGACTGTTGACCGCGCGCTTCATGGCGCCGTAGAGGGGCAGGCCGGGGTTGGCCGCCAGGCTGCCGACGCTGGAGTTGTTGACGATGGCGCCCTTCCCCGCGGTGGCGCGGATGGCCGCGACCTCGGCGCTCATGGCCAGCCAGGGGCCCTTGAAGTTGACGGCGTAGACGTGGTCCACCTCGTCCTCCGTCGCCCCGTCCAGCGGGCCGGGGCGCTGGACGGTCGCGGCGTTGTTGAAGGCGGCGTCGAGCCGGCCGTACAGCTCCACGGCCCGGTCCACGGCGGCGCGGACGCTTGCCGGGTCGGCCAGGTCGCACCGCACGTGGTCCGCGGTGCCGCCGACCCCCCGGATCTCGTCCGTCACCGCCCGCAACTCGGCTTCGGTGCGGGCCGCCAGCACGACCCGGGCGCCCTCCCGGGCGAAGAGCCGCGCGGCGGCGGCGCCGATGCCGCGTCCAGCGCCGGTGACGAGGACGGCCTTGCCGGCCAGCAGGCCGGCGCCGGGCGGCGCGGAAGGCCCGGTGGCCGGCGGCGTGGTCGGCGGGGTGTGCTGCGAGGTGTTCCGTGGGGTGTCCATACGGCGAGCCTGGGGGCAGCCGGGAAACGCATCCAGGCACCGGCGGTACCTGGCTGGGGCGGCGGCGCCCGCCGATACTGGCGGGCGTGGACAGACACGAGCTGGCCGGCTTCCTGCGCGGCAGGCGGGAACGGATCACCCCCGCCGACGTCGGGCTGCCCGCCGGGCAGCGCCGCCGCACCCCGGGGCTGCGCCGCGAGGAGGTGGCGCACCTCGCCTTCATCTCGACCGAGTACTACACACGGCTGGAACAGGCCCGCGCCCCGCGCCCGTCGCCCGAGGTGCTCGGCGGCCTGGCCCGGGCCCTGCGCCTGTCCGACGCCGAGCGCGACCACCTCCACCACCTCGCCGGCTCCCCGCCAGGACCGCCGCCCGGACCCTCGCGCGACGTGCCGCGCAGCATCCTCGACCTGCTGCGGCGGCTGCCGCGGGCCGCCGCGATCGTGCTCTCCGCGACCTACGAGGTGATCGCCTGGAACGACCTGGCCGCCGCCCTCCTGGAGGACTTCTCCGCGCTGCCCCGCCGCGACCGCAACCTGGTGCGCCGCGCCTTCCTGCGGGAGCCGGAACGGTGGCCGCTGGACCGGGCGGACACCGACACGTTCGCCCACGCCGCGGCCCGGCACCTGCGGGCCGCCGCCGCCCGCTACCCCGACGATCCCGAAGTGGCCGGCCTGGTCAGCGAACTCCTCTCCGGCAGCGAACACTTCGCCCGGCTCTGGGCCGCCCACGACGTGCACGCCGAGAACACCCTGCGCAAGACCGTCCACCATCCGCTGGTGGGCGCCGTCACGGTCAACTGCGACGTCCTCGACATCACCGACCGGGACCAGCGGGTCGTGATCTACACGGCCGACCCCGGCTCGCCGTCGGACGAGGCCCTGCGGCTGCTGACGGTGATCGGCACCCAGCGCCTGGACCTGCCCGGCTGAGGCCGGCCGGCCGGTCGGCCGACCGTAAGGGTGGCTACCAGAGGCCCTCCTCGGTGAGGAACCGCTGGACGGTCTCCCGCCACTCCGCGGGCCGCTCCAGGTGGACCAGGTGGCCCGCGTCGGGGATGTCGGCATAGCGGCCCCTCGGCAGCACCCGGACCATCTCCTGCGCCTCGGCGCGGCCCAGCTCGCCGTCGAGACCGCGCACGACCAGGGCCGGGCAGCGGACGAGCGCCAGCTCGTCCCAGTGCGCGTCGCGGACCCAGCTCTCCCGCGCCGCCAGCATCTGCGGGCGCGAGAAGCCGGGCCGCCAGCCGTCGGCACGCTCGGCCATGACCTCGGCGAAGAAGTCACCCCGGGCCGGGCGCGGGCGGTCCAGCGTCGGGTCCTCCTCGCCGAACCAGCGCCGGACGTCCGCCAGCGTGGCGAACGGCACCGGCCAGGACGCCAGCCACGCGCTCCACCCCTGCCGCGAGCGGACGCCCAGCGCCGCCGCCCGCATGTCGCATATCACCACCGCCGCCACCAGATCGGGGCGCCGGGCGGCGAGCTGCCAGGCCGTCAGGGCACCCATCGCGTGCCCGATCAGCACGGCCGGACCCAGGCCGAGCTGCTCCACGGCGGCCTCCGCGTCCGCCACGAACGCGTCCCGGTCGAACGGGCCCGCCGCCGGCTTGTCGCTCCGCCCATGGCCGCGCTGATCCAGCGCGACCGCGCGACGGCCGCGCGCCAGCCAGCGGGCGGTGTCCGCCCAGTGCGAGGCGCGGCCCAGCAGCCCGTGCAACAGCAGAACGCCCGGCGGCGCGGGCTCGCCCCCGGCCGGCCCCCCCGCCGCCGCCGCCGCACGCGGTGGCTCGCCGAACTCCCAGGCGGCCAACCGCACTCCCCCCTGCCCGACAACGCGGACGCGACGCATCATGCGCTTCGTCCCCCTTTCTCCGGCTCCGGTCACGGCCCCCGCCCCTACCAGAGACCACGATATCGAATGCATATTCGAACACCGTGCGATTGCTGCCCAAGAACGCCCGTTTGAGTGATCCCTTACCAGGAGTCGCCTGCTGTCGCACAGGGAAAATCTGTGACAAGGGAGGGAGACCGACCTGGGGAGCTCGGGGCTCCGCGTCGGTCTGCGGGGTGGGTGTGGGTCGGCCGCCACGGCGGCCGGCCCTCCCGGATCGCTGCCCGGCCCTCCGGCCCCCGGCCGGCCGGTCCGTCAGCCCTTCGCGACGAACACGTGCATCGCGATGTGGTGCGCCAGCTCGGCCGCCTCACCACCGCTTCCGACCTGCACGCCGCCGCCCGCGCCGGTGGTGACGCTGACCGACGCCCCCGGCTGCACACCCGCCCGGCGCAGCGTGTGCATCACCTGCGAGTCCGTCTGGATGGGCTCCCCGATGCGGCGGACGACGACCGTCTTGCCGCCGTTGGTGTCCAGGTCGGTGAGCGCGACCATGCCCTCCCCGATGTACGGATCGGCCTCGGCGGTCTCGCCCAGCTCGGCCAGACCCGGGATCGGGTTCCCGTAGGGCGACTCGGTCGGGTGGTTCAGCAGCTCCAGCACGCGGCGCTCGACCGCGTCGCTCATCACGTGCTCCCACCGGCACGCCTCCGCGTGCACGTGCTCCCACTCCAGGCCGATCACGTCCACGAGCAGACACTCCGCGAGGCGGTGCTTGCGCATCACCCGCTGTGCCAGCCTGCGGCCTTCATCGGTCAGCTCCAGGTGCCGGTCCCCCGCGATGCTCAGCAGCCCGTCCCGTTCCATTCTCGCGACGGTCTGGCTGACGGTCGGTCCGCTCTGCTCCAGACGCTCGGCGATCCGGGCACGCATCGGAACCACCCCCTCCTCCTCCAGCTCCAGGATGGTGCGGAGGTACATCTCGGTGGTGTCGATGAGTCCGGACATAAGTGCCCCTCGATATCTCGTGCGGTGGCCCTGCCACCAATTCTGACGCACGGCGGTGACAACTGATTCCGCTCCGTGTAACGGTGGCCGGTATTGACACCGCAGTGGTCCAGACCACTACGGTGTGGCCATGACCGAGACCACGCCCGCCGACCGCTTCTTCGACGCGGCCATCGGCCTGCTGCGGACGGCCCGGGACCGTCAGGCGCCGCGTATCGCGGAGGCCGCCGCCCTGATCGCGGACACCGTGGCGGCGGGCGGCAAGCTCTTCGCCCACGGCGCGGGCCACTCCGCGCTCCCCGCGCAGGACCTCGTCTACCGGGCGGGCGGCCTGGCCCTGGTGAACCTGCTGACCGTGCCCGGCACGACCGGTGTGGACGTCTCCCCCGCCACCCTCGGCAGCGCGCTCGAACATGTCCCGGGCCTCGCCCCGGCCGCCCTCGCCAGCAGCCCGGCCACCGCCGGGGACCTGCTCATCGCCGTCTCGGTCTCCGGGCGGAACGCGCTGCCCGTCGAGATGGCCTCGCACGCCAGGTCGCGCGGGCTTGCGGTCATCGGCGTGACGTCCGTGGCCTACGCGGGCCGGACCGTCTCGCGCCACCCCTCCGGCACGTTCCTGAAGGACCACTGCGACGTGGTCCTCGACAGCGGCGTCCCGGTCGGGGACGCGACGCTCACCGCGGAGGGCATCGGCGCCCCGTTCGCCCCGGCGTCCACCATCGTCGCCTGCGCGCTGCTCCAGGCCGTGATCGCGGAGACGGCCTGCCTGCTGGCGGCCCGGGGCACCGAGCCGCCCCTGCTGCGCTCGGCCAACGTGGACGGCGGCGCGGAGTGGAACGAGCGGGTCGTCGCCACCCACGCCGACCGCATCCTCTGGCACAGGTAGGCCGGGCCACCCCCGGCCGGCCGGCCGCCGGGGGCGGGCGGTCAGGGGCCGGGGACCAGGGCGGACAGGTCGATCGCGGCGGCCACGCGGAGCGCCACGTCCTCGCCGTAGGACACGTCCGCGCGGTCGAACGGGCGGCGGCCCGTGCCGCGGAGGAACGTCAGGACGCCCAGGCTCCGCCCCCGGCTGCGCAGCACCACGCACAGGGCGTGGCCCGCGTCCTCCGGCCAGCGGTGCTCCACCCCCCAGCCGGGGCGGGTCAGGCCGCCGGTCGCGCGGATCGGGACGCAGCGCTCCAGCGCCTGGAGCGCGGGGTGGCCGGGGCGGTAGCGGACGGTGACCCCGTGGGTGGCCGGCGTGCCGCAGAACGCGCCGGGGCTCTCGGCCATGCGCACCAGCCCCACGTTCCCCACGAGGTCCAGCAGCGCGTACTCCGCGAAACCGGCCAGCGCGTAGTGCAGGTGGAGCTGCGCGGCCTCCCGCGGGTCCTCGCACTCGGCGGCGGCCCGCGTCGCGCGGGCGAGCTGGCCGTCGCGGAACGAACGCCGCGCCTTGTCGCGGGCGACGTGGCGGCACTCGGTGACGTCCTGGAAGATCCAGGCCACGCCGAGCGGCGCGGGCGCCGACCCGGAGTCGGCGGCGGGCTGCGGGCCCAGCCGCAGGAAGCCGCTGAGCAGGCAGCGGCGCGGCCCGCCCGGCAGGCCGCCGCGCTGGTCACCGAGCGGGTCCTCCCGCGAGCCGTCGTCCAGCAGCGTGATCCACATCTCGACCGGGCTGCTCGGACCCTGCGCGACCTGCGTCTGCTCCAGAGCCCCCTCCAGCTCCTCAAGACCGGCACCGAAGAACTCCGCCAGCGGCTCCCCGAGCATGTCCACCGGGGTGACGGCCAGCGCCCGCGCGGCCCGGTCGTTGACCGCGACCGTGCGCATGTCGGCGTCCACGATCACCATCGCCCAGGACGAGTCCGTCAGCAGGGCGCGGCTCAGCGCGAGATTCCGCTCCAGGTCCAGGCGGGCGTGCACGTCGCCGAACGCGCAGGAGACGCCCGTCGCCCGGCCGTCGCCGTCGCGGATCGCCGAGAGCCGCGCCCGTACGAGCACCCGGCCGCCGTCGCGCCGCAGCAGCGCGAACTCGTGATCCAGGGCCTGGGCCTGGGCCGGGCCGGCGCTTTTGTCCGGGGTCAGCGTGGCGAGGAGACGATTCCGCACATCCGCCGCGTCGGCGTCCCGCACGGCCCAGCCACCCAGCCCGGGGCGGCCGACGGCCTCCTCGGCGGACCAGCCGAGCAGCCGCTCGGCCTGGCGGTTCCAGTGGGGGACACGGCCTCCGGCGTCGACGGCGAACAGGGCGGAGTCCATGCCGTCGAGCAGAGCCGACAGTAAACGGCTGTCCGAGACACGGTCCTCGGACTGGATGTCGGGATGTGAGGTCACCTGATACCCCCTGCACAGGAGAGAGAGCGCCGGTCGCTTGCGCCGCTCCCATTCAACTCCATGGTGACGTCGGTCACATAGGGTTTCGGTGAATCTCGTTGCCGCACCGAAATGTGGTTGTGGTGCGTGCGGGGAGGCGCCTACCGTGCGGGGTACACGAGAGAGGAGGTGGTTCGGCGAATGTATGACAACCGGACGCGTGAGGTGACTGCGGCCTAGCGGTCGTCGTCTCACAAGACGTTGTGCCGGCGCCGCCGGCCAATCTCCAGCAGTCACCCGATCCGCGGGCCGCCGGTAAGTCCGGCCGGCTCCCCGGCGGGCGCGGTCAGCGCCTTCCGGGGACCACAGGCCCGCGGATCGCCCTTTTCCGGGCCCCCTGGCCCGGTCGCCCGCGGCCCTGGACCTACGGGCAGAGGCGCTCCACGATCCAGCCCTTGCCCTGGCGGACATACCGCAGCCGGTCGTGCAGCCGGTTCTCCCGGCCCTGCCAGAACTCGACGGTCTCCGGCTCCACCCGGTACCCGCCCCACTGCGGCGGCGCCGGCACGTCCTCCCCTTCCGGATACCGCTCCGCCAGCTCCGCGTAGAGCTGGTCGAGCTGGGCGCGGGAGGCCACCTTGGAGGACTGCTCGCTCGCCCACGCGCCGAGCTGCGAGCCGTGCGGCCTGGTCCTGAAGTAGGCGGCGGTCTCGGCCCGCCCGGTGCGGCGGGCGCTGCCCGAGACGATGACCTGGCGGGCGATGCCGTGCCACGGGAAGAGCAGCGACACGTAGGGGTTCGCGTCGATCTCGCGGCCCTTGCGGGAGCCGTAATTGGTGAAGAAGACAAAGCCCCGCCGGTCGAACTGCTTGAGCAGAACCGTGCGGGAGCTGGGCCGGGCGGTGGGGTCGGCGGTGGAGAGCACCATCGCGTTCGGCTCGTGGAGGCCGCTTTCCGCGGCGTGTGCGGACCACTGCTCGAACTGCTCGAAGGGGTCGGCGGCGAGGAACTTCTCGTCGAGCCCGGCCTCGCGGTACCTGGCGCGCATCGCGGCGGGATCGAGTGGGGAGCTGGGGAGGTTATCGGAGTTCTCGGCGTGGGACACGGCCCATATCTTGCAACATGCGGCTGACAGTGGCGGACGCACCGGACTTCCGACCCGCGCTCTGTGGGCGGCGGACACTCGTAGTTAAGGTAACGGCCAGACTTACCGCGCTTACCGTGCATAAGGCATAAGGAGCAGCCAGATGTCCGAGTTCTCCCCCGGGCTCGAAGGAGTCGTCGCCTTCGAGACGGAGATCGCCGAACCCGACCGTGAAGGCGGCGCCCTCAGATACCGGGGCGTGGACATCGAGGATCTGGTGGGCCACGTCTCGTTCGGCAAGGTCTGGGGCCTGCTGGTGGACGGGGCCTTCACGCCGGGGCTGCCGCCCGCCGAGCCGTTCCCGATCCCGATCCGGTCGGGCGACGTGCGGGTGGACGTGCAGGCGGCGCTGGCCATGCTGGCGCCGGTGTGGGGGCTGAAACCGCTCCTCGACATCGACGCCGCCCAGGCCCGTGAGGACCTGGCGCGCGCCGCCGTGCTCGCGCTCAGCTTCGTCGCCCAGTCGGCGCGCGGACCCGGCCTGCCGATGGTGCCGCAGCGGGAGATCGACAAAGCGACATCCGTCACGGAGCGGTTCCTGCGCCGCTGGCGCGGCGAGCCCGACCCCAAGCACGTCGCGGCGCTCGACGCGTACTGGACGTCGGCCGCCGAGCACGGCATGAACGCCTCGACGTTCACCGCCCGCGTCATCGCCTCCACCGGGGCCGATGTGGCGGCGGCGCTGTCGGGCGCGGTCGGCGCCATGTCCGGGCCGCTGCACGGCGGCGCGCCCTCGCGCGTGCTGCACATGATCGAGGAGATCGAGCGGACCGGCGACGCCGAGGGCTATGTGCGGCGGAAGCTGGACGCGGGCGAGCGGCTGATGGGCTTCGGGCACCGCGTCTACCGCGCCGAGGACCCCCGGGCCCGGGTGCTGCGGCGCACCGCGAAGGAGCTGGGCGCGCCGCGCTTCGAGGTGGCGGAGGCGCTGGAACGGGCCGCGCTGGCGGAGCTGGGCGCGCGCCGTCCTGACCGGGTGCTGGCGACGAACGTGGAGTTCTGGGCCGCGATCATGCTGGACTTCGCGGAGGTCCCGGCGCACATGTTCACCGCGATGTTCACCTGTGCCCGGACGGCCGGGTGGTCGGCGCACATCCTGGAGCAGAAGCGCACCGGGCGGCTGATCCGCCCCTCGGCCCGGTACGTGGGGCCCGCCCCGCGCGACCCGCGCGACGTGGAGGGCTACGCGGAGTGAACGCGTAGGGTGAGGTGGCGTGGACCATACCTTCTACCTCGCCGACGTCTTCACCGACCGGCCCTTCGGCGGCAACCAGCTCGCCGTGCTGCCCGACGCCCGGGGCCTGTCGGCGGACCGGATGCAGGCCCTGGCCCGGGAGTTCAACTTCTCCGAGACCGCCTTTGTCCTCCCGCCCCGGACCCGCGGCCACACGCGGCACGTGCGGATCTTCACGCCGACGACGGAGCTGCCGTTCGCCGGGCACCCGACGGTCGGCACGGCCGCCGTGCTCGCCGCGACCGAGCCGGGCCTGGGGCCGCGGCTGCTGCTGGAGGAGGGCGTCGGCGTCGTCACGGTGGACGTGGCGGGCACGCACGCCCGGCTGACGCTGACCGCGCCGTACGAGCGGCCCGGCCACTCCCCCGCGACGGCCGCCGTGGCGGGCGCGCTGTCGCTGACCGGGGACGACGTCGTCGACTGCTGGTACGGCGGGGTCGGGCGGCGCTTCTGCTACGCGCGGCTGCGGGACGCCGCGGCGGTGGACCGGGCGGCGCTGGACCGCGCGGCCTGGTCGGCCGGTCTCGCGGGCGGCTGGGCGGCGGACCTGTACGTGTTCGCCGGCGACTTCCGGCCGGGCGGCCGGGTGTACGCGCGGGCGTTCGTGCCCGGTGCGGGCATCGAGGAGGACCCGGCGACGGGTTCGGCCTGCGCCGGGCTGGTCGCGAGCCTGCCGGGGACGGCGGACGGGGAGCACACGCTGCTGGTCGAGCAGGGCGTGAAGATGGGCCGCGCGAGCCGCATCGAGGCCACCTCGGTCACGGCGGGCGGCGTGCTGTCGTCGGTCTCGGTCGGCGGGCACACGGTGATCGTCGCCTCCGGCACGATCACCGTGCCCGACGCCTGACCGGCGGGAAGAACCTCGGCGGCGGGCGCGTTGGCCGGGTGGATCAGCACACGGCCCGAGCCCGAGGGAGACGAGTCATGAGCGTGACGTTCGACGAGAAGACGCGTGAGCTGCTGGACGGGAAGAACTTCGCGACGGTCGCGACGCTCCAGCCGGACGGCGCGCCGCAGACGTCCGTGGTGTGGGTCGAGCGGGACGGCGACACCCTCCGCTTCTCCACGACCGCCGCCCGCCGCAAGGCGCGGAACCTCCGCGAGGACGCGCGCGTCAGCGTGACCGTCTTCGACCAGGACAACCCGTACCACTCGGTGGAGATCCGGGGCCGGGCGGAGCTGACCGAGGACCTGGACAAGGCGCTGCCGCTCCGCCTCTCGCACAAGTACCTCGGCCAGGACCCGCCCTTCCCGCTGGACGACGAGACCCGCCTGATCGTGACCGTCAGGCCGGAGAAGGTCATCACCTTCATCAGCACCACGACGGGCTGAACGACCGGCCCGTTCCCCGGTACTCCGGCCGCGCGGCGGGAACGCCGTCGTTCGCCACCGCGGCCGGGCGCGTGGCCCGGCCGGGGCGTCGCGCGGCCAACTGCCGGAGGGCTTCGGCCGGGTCGCGGGAGCCCCGGATGGGCGGGCCGGTTCACTGCGGCCAACTCCGGGGCAGTCGCCGCGACGGGCTGAACGGCCGGCCCGTTCCCGGGACTCAGGCCGCGCGGCGGGAACGCCGAAGTCCGCTGCCACCGCAGGCCGACCGGGCGGGCCGGTCACCGCGCGGCCAACTCCCGGAGGGCTTCGGCCAGGTCGCGGGAACGCCGTCGTTCACCGCTGTGGCGGGGGGCACGGCCCGGCCAGGGCATCGTGCGGCGGGCTTCAGGGCGGCCACGCAGGGCGGTACGCCACCAGCGGGAACGCCAAGGCTTCGGTCAGGGCGCGAGAGCGCCGTCGTTCGCCGCCGCGGCCGGGCGCATGGCCCGGCCAGGGCGCCGCGCGGCCAACCTCCGAGACGGTCACCGCGCGGCGGGCCTGACGGCGGCCATGCAGGGCGGTTCGCCAGTGAGACAGGCTGGACGACCGGCCGATCCCCGGCACTCCGGCCGCGCAGTGGGAACGCCAGGGCTTCGGCCAAGGCGCGAGAGCGCCGTGGTTCGCCGCCGCAGCCGGGCGCATGGCTCGGCCAGGGCGCCGCGCGGCCAACCTCCGGGCCGGTCACCGCGCGGCGGGCCTGACGGCGGCCACGCAGGGCGGTTCGCCGCTGTGATGGGCTGGACGGGTCGGCTGGTCAGCGGGGGTCCGGTTCCAGGGCCGCTGCCAGGGCTTCGGCCAGGTGGTGGGGGTGGTGGTCGGGGAGGTGGGACAGTTGGGTGCGGCAGGAGTAGCCGTCCGCCAGGACGATCGTGTCCGGGGTCGCGGTGCGCAGGGACGGGAGGAGCTGGTCCTCGGCGCAGGCGACGGAGACGTCGTAGTGGCCCTTCTCGAAGCCGAAGTTGCCCGCGAGGCCGCAGCAGCCGGTGGACAGCTCGCCGGTCAGGCCGGCCCGTTCGCGCAGGCGCCGGTCGGCCTCGTCGCCGAGGACCGCGTGCTGGTGGCAGTGCGTCTGGCCGGCGACCGGGCGGTTCAGGCGCGGGGGTGTCCAGTCGGGGGCGTACTCCTGGAGGGTTTCCGCGAACGTCCGGACGCGGGCGGCCAGTTCGCGGGCGCGCGGGTCGGCGGGGAGCAGCTCGGGGAGGTCGGTGCGCAGGGCCGCCGCGCACGGTGGTTCGAGGACGGTGACGGGCAGGTCCGGCGGCAGCCGGTCCAGGGTGCGGGTCATCACCGCGCGGGCCAGGTCGAGTTGGCCGGTGGAGACGTAGGTCAGGCCGCAGCAGACGGTTTCCGCCGGTACCTCGGGCCGTAGCCCGGCGGCGGTCAGCACGGTCGCCGCGGCGCGGCCGGCCTCCGGGGAGAGGAAGTTGGTGAACGTGTCGGGGAAGAGCACCACGGGGCGGCCGTCGCCGCCCGGCTCCTCGCGCCCCCGCCACCAGCGCGTGAACGGTCGGCGCGCGAGCGGCGGGATCGTCCGTTCCGGCGCGATGCCGCCGAGGCGCTTGGCGAGGGCGGCGAGCGGCGGGACGCGCGTCGCCGCGTTGACGACGGGCGCCAGGCGCAGCGCGGCGGTCAGTTCCAGCCAGCGCGGCAGGCGGCCCATCGCGTAGTGCGCGGCGGGGCGGCGGCGCCCGGCGTAGTGGTGGTGGAGGAACTCCGCCTTGTAGGTGGCCATGTCCACCCCCGCCGGGCAGTCCGACCGGCATCCCTTGCACGACAGGCACAGGTCCAGCGCGTCGCGCACCTCCTCCGACCGCCACCCGTCGGTGACGATCTCGCCGGTCAGCATCTCGTGCAGCAGCCGGGCGCGGCCCCGGGTGGAGTGGCGTTCCTCGCCGGTGGCCCGGAACGACGGGCACATCACATGCGTACCGGTCGTGGTCTCCCGGCACTTGGCGACGCCGACGCAGCGGCGGACGGCGGCCCTGAAGTCGCCGCCGTCGTGCGGGTAGGAGAACGCGACGGGCACGGGCTCGGCGGGCAGGCCGGTGAAGCGCAGGTTCTCGTCCAGCTTGGCGGGGCGGGCCAGCACGCCGGGGTTGAGGCCGCCGTCCGGGTCCCACGCGTCCTTGAACCGGGTGAAGGCGGCGACGAGTTCGTCCCCGTACATGCGGGGCAGCAACTCGGCGCGGGCCATGCCGTCGCCGTGCTCGCCGGACAGCGAGCCGCCGTGTGCGACCACGAGCCCGGCCAGCTCCTGGCCGAACTCCCGGAAACGCGCGATCCCTCGCGGCGACAGGAGGTCGAAGTCGATCCGGACGTGGACGCAGCCCTCCCCGAAATGCCCGTACGGGGCGCCGCGCAGCCCGTGGTCACGCATCAGGCCGCGGAACTCCCGCAGATACGCGCCGAGTCGCGCGGGCGGCACCGCGCAGTCCTCCCAGCCGGGCCACGCCTCGCCACCGTCCGGCAGCCGCGTCGCGACCCCGGCGGCGTCCTCCCGCACCCGCCACAGCGCCCGCTGGGCCACCGGGTCCGCGACCACCGCGTGCCCGGTGGTGTCGCCCGCCGCCGCGCGGCACAGCGCGGCGGCCCGCGCCGCCGCCTCGCCGCCGCTGTCGCCGCCGACCTCGACGAACAGCCAGGCGCCGCCCGGCGGCCGCGCCCCGGCGGCGGCCCCGCCGACGAGATCGGCGGCCATGCCCTCGACGGTCAGCGGCCCGTGCGCCAGCAGCGCGGGCGCCGCCTCGGCCGCCGCGCTCTCGTCCGGGTAGCCGAGCACGGCCAGCACCCGCGCAGCCGGGGCCCGGACGAGCCGGACCGTGGCGCTCGTCAGCACGCCGAGCGTTCCCTCGCTGCCGGTGAACGCGCGGGCCCAGTCGCGGCCCCGCTCCGGCAGCAACTCGTCCAGCGCGTAACCGGAGATGCGGCGCGGCAGGTCGGGGAAGCCGGTGCGCAGCAGGGCCAGCCGGTCCGCGACAAGGTTCTCGACGGCCGCGCGCAGCGGCGCCGGCACCCCGCCGCAGCCGTCGGTGCCGCGGCCCAGGCGGGCCCGTTCGCCGCGGTAGGTGAGGACGTCGAGGTCCCGCACGTTGTCGGCGGTGGTGCCCCAGGCCACGGAGTGGGAGCCGCAGGAGTTGTTGCCGATCATCCCGCCGAGCGTGCAGCGGCCGTGGGTGGAGGGGTCGGGGCCGAACGTCAGGCCGTGCGGCGCGGCGGCGGCCCGCAGCGCGTCGCAGACCACGCCGGGCTGGACGACGGCGGTGCGGGCGTCGGGGTCGAGGGCCAGCACGCGGTTCATGTGGCGGGTGAAGTCCAGGACGACGCCGGTGCCGGTGGCCTGCCCGGCGATGCTGGTGCCGCCACCGCGCGGGACGACGGGCACGCCGTGCGCGCGGCAGACGGCGAGCGCCGCCGCCACGTCGTCCGCGTCGCGCGGGGAGACGACGCCGAGCGGGACCCGCCGGTAGTTGGACGCGTCCATGGTGACCAGCGCCCGGCTCCCGGCGTCGAACGCGACCTCGCCGCGCACCTCGGCGGCCAGGTCGGCCGCCAGCTCGGCGGCCTGCTCCCGAGCCTGCTCCCGTGCTCGGTCCCGAGCCTGCTCAGCGGCCTGTTCCGCGGTGTTTCCGCCCGTCTCGACCCCGTCCACGACCATCCTCTCAGCCTGCCATTCCGCGCGGTGAGAACACCTCACGGACCACCCGTCACACTGATCACTCATGCACGAAGATGCACAGAAGGAACACTCATCCCTATAACAGGCTTTGCCTGCGCGTTCGGGAACTCACCTATAGTGTTGCGGGATTGACAGCACTCTCCTCCCGTCCGCGAGGTCCTCGACGATGACAGCGCACACCCCGCCGGCGCGCCGAAGGACGGAACGCCCGCCCGTGCGGCAGGCCCTGCTGGCTCTCCTCATCTCCCTGGCCACGACCGGCGCGGGCTGGCTCGCCGGGGTGTACGCGGCGCCCGAGTCGTTCCGGATCCCCGTCGCGTGGGGCGCGGGCGCGGCGGCCGTCGTGGTGTGCGCGGCCGTGACGACCGCGACGTGGGGCTTCACCCGGTACCGGTGGCTGCGGCGGAGCGTGGAGGCGCGGGACGCCTCGGTGCGGCGGTTCACCGACGAGACCGTTCCCGACGTGGTGCGGCGGCTGCGCTCCGGCGCCTCGGCCGACGCCGTGCTGGCGGCCGTGCCGGCGCCGGAGGACGAGGCCACCGCCCAGGTCCTGCGGACGCTGGCCACCGAGATCGGCCACGGCGAGACGAGCAAGGCCGCCGCCATGGCCGCCTGCGCCAACGCGGCCGGGCGGATGCAGGCCCTGACGACCGGCATGCTCGCCGACCTGCGGGAGATGGAGCACCGGCACGGCGACGAGAACGTCCTGGGCGACCTGCTGCACCTCGACCACCGCACGGCCCAGGCGGGCCGGCTGGCCGACAGCATCGCCGTGCTGACGGGCGCCCGCTCGGGACGGCGCTGGGCCAAGCCGATCGTGATGGAGAGCATCCTGCGCGGCGCCATGGGCCGCATCGGCGGCTACCAGAGGGTCAGGCTGCACTCCACGCTCGACGTCGCCATCGCGGGCCACGCCGCCGAGGGCGTCATGCACGCCCTGGCCGAACTCCTCGACAACGCCGCGAACTTCTCGCCGCCCACCGCCGAGATCCACGTCTACGCCGAGGAAGTGCCGGTCGGGGTCATCCTGACCGTCGAGGACAGCGGCCTGGTCATGAGCGACGTGGCGCTGCGCCGCGCCGAACGGGCCGTCTCCGCCGAGGCGTTGGACCTGACCACCCTCTCCGGGACCCGGCTCGGGCTGGCCGTCGTCGGCTGCCTCGCCCGCAAGCACGGGCTGAAGGTGTCCTTCCGGCCCTCCGCCCGCGGCGGCACCGGCGCGCTGATGATGATCCCGCAGGAGCTGATCAGCCGTCCGAAGCCCCTCCCGGCCCAGGCCCCGCCGCCCGCCGCGCAGGTCGCGGGACCCGCCCCCGGGCTGGCCCTCACACACATCTGACGCCGCCTTGACGGTTGGAGGTGTAGAGCGCTATCGTAAACGCGGTTGCCCGCAGACCTCGATTTCCGGACCCGCCCGTTTTTGTTTCAAGCAGAAGACGGCATACGAGTTTTCTGCCTGTCTCGTGGGCTCGGAGATGTGTATAAAGAGACAGCCGCGCTGCCGCGCGCCACCGACGACCACTCCCCCGCCGCCGACGACGACACCACCGAGTTCGGCCGGGCCGCCGAGCTGCCCAGGCGGCGCCGAGGACAGGCGCTCGCCGCGGCCCACGGCCAGGCCCTGCCCGTCCGTGAGCGCCCGCGGGGGCCCGCCGCCCACACCCCGGCCGAGACCGCCGCCCGCTTCGGCGCGTTCCGCCGCGCCGTGCAGGGCCGCGAGCAGGGACAGGGCGACGACCCCGGCGCCTACGACTCCGGTCCCGCGTCCCCGGCCCCCTCGTCCTCCTCGACTCCCTCACCGCATCCGGAGGACGACACCCCATGACAGCACCGCCGGCCACCGGCACCACAGGAGACAGACTCGACTGGCTGCTCGAAAGCCTCCTGACCCGCACCCCCGGCGCGCGCCACGCGCTGCTGCTCTCGCGGGACGGGCTGAAGCTGTGCCGCACCCCCGGCCTGACGCCCGACCAGGCCGACCAGCTCGCGGCGATCGCGGCCGGCATCCAGAGCCTGTCGCACGGCGCCTCGATCGAGTTCGGCGACGGGACCGGCGGCGTCCGGCAGTCGATGACCGAGTTCTACGGCGGCCTGCTGTTCATCGTGGA
Organism: Streptomyces specialis; assembly: GCF_001493375.1. Taxonomy (GTDB): domain Bacteria; phylum Actinomycetota; class Actinomycetes; order Streptomycetales; family Streptomycetaceae; genus Streptomyces; species Streptomyces specialis. The sequence continues at coordinate 25,939 of NZ_LN929759.1, read as the reverse complement.
GGCCGGGCAGGGCGCCCACCTGGCGATCGTCGCGGAGGAGACCGCCGACGCCGGACTGGTCGGGCACAACATGAGCGAGCTGGTGGAACAGCTCGGCGACCACCTCATCGCACCGCCCAGGACGTTCGCCAGAGGCGGCGGAACGGCATGATCCGCCCCGGCCGGGACGACGACCCCGACCGGCTGTACACCCTCACCGGGGGCCGCAGCCGGGTGGGTTCGCACTCCTTCGACCTGGTCACGCTGGTGGTGAGCGAGGCGGAGCCGACGGCGGGCATGCAGTCCGAGCACGCCAGAATCCTCCGCATGTGCCGCAACCCGACCGCCGTCGTGGAGATCGCGGCCGAGCTGCGGCTGCCCGTGACGATCGTCAAGATCCTCCTGGGCGACCTCCTCGCCACCGGCCGGGTCAGCGCCCGGCACCCCTCCACCCTCGCCACGCCCGACGTGTCGCCCCCCGACCCCCGACTCCTTGAGCAGGTTCTCGTTGGACTCCGCAAGCTCTGACCGCCGGACCGAACGCACCCCGCTGGGCAGAAGCGCGGAGAACGGCCTCAAGATCGTCATCACCGGCGGCTTCGGCGTCGGCAAGACCACCCTCGTGCGCGCGGTCAGCGACATCCGCCCGCTCAACACCGAGGAGATCATGACCCGCGCCGGCGAGGGCGTGGACGACATATCCGCCGTGCGCGACAAGACCTCGACCACCGTCGCGTTCGACTTCGGCCGGATCACCCTCAACGAGCGGACCGTCCTCTACCTCTTCGGCGCCCCCGGCCAGGAACGTTTCTGGTTCCTGTGGGAGCGGCTGTTCATCGGCACCCTGGGCGCCGTCGTGCTCGTGGACACCCGGCGGCTGGCGGACTCCTGGTACGCCATCGACCGGCTGGAGCAGCACGGCACCCCGTTCATCGTCGCCCGCAACCGCTTCGAGGGCCCGGCCCACACCCTGGAGCAGGTCCGCGAGGCACTCGACCTGCCCGGCCACGTGCCGCTCGTCGACTGCGACGCGCGCTCCCGTTCGTCGTGCAAGGCGGTCCTGCTGACCCTCGTCAAGTACCTCTACGGGATCGCCGCCGCCCAGCAGAACCCGGAGGCGACCCCGTGAGCACCAGTCCCCGGCCGCCGATCCCGGGACTCGCGCCCGGCGCCGTGCCGATCGACAACCCCCGGTTCCACACCGAACCGGCCGCGCTGTACCGGGAGCTGCGGCAGCGGCACGGCCCGGTCGTGCCCGTCGCGCTGCCCGGCGAGATCCCGGCCTGGCTGGTGATCGGCTACCGCGAGCTGCACCACATCATCGGCGACGCCACGTTCTTCCCGCGCGACCCGGCGCTGTGGAACCAGTGGCCGCGCGTCCCGCGCGACTGGCCGCTGATGGCCATGGTCAACCGCCGCCAGCCGTCGATCCACTACACGACCGGCGCGGAGCACAAGCGGCACGTGGACATGGTGGTCCCCGCGCTGGAGGCCGAGGACACCTACCAGTTGCGCCGGCACGCCGAAACGGTCGCGGACGCCCTGGTGGACACGTTCTGCGGACAGGGCGAGGCCGAGCTGATCGACGGGTACGCCAAGCTGCTGCCCATCCACGTCCTGGGCCGCGCGCTCGGCGTCCCCGACGCCGAGTGCCCGCCACTGGCCGGGGCCCTCAACGCGCTGGCCGCCGGCGGCGACGACGCCGTCGCGGGCCACCAGTACCTCAGCTCCGCCATGCAGCGCCTGGTCACCGCCAAGCGCGCCATGCCGGGCGCCGACGTGACGTCCCGGATGCTGACCCACCCCGGCGGCTTCACCGAGGAGGAGTACGTCCTCGACCTCGCCGCCGTCCTCGCCGCCGGGCACCAGCCCACGGCCGACTGGATCGGGAACACGCTCGCCGCGGTGCTCACCGACGACCGGTTCGCCGCGTCCCTCGCGGGCGGGCGGGGCAGCGTCGGCGACGCGATGAACCTGGTGCTGTGGGAGGACACCCCCACCCAGATCCTCGCCGGGCGCTGGGCGGCCCGTGACACGTACCTGGGCGGGCAGCGGCTGCTGGCCGGGGACATGCTGCTGCTCGGCCTCCAGGGCGCCCACGGCGACCCGCAGGTGCGGTACGGCGGCACCCCGCACTCCGGCGGCCACAAAGCGCACTTCTCCTTCAGCCACGGCGAGTTCCGCTGCCCCTTCCCGGCCCAGGAGATCGCCGAGATCATCGCCCGCACCGGCGTCGAGGTGCTGCTCGACCGGCTGCCGGACATCGACCTGGCGGTGCCGCCCGCCGCCCTCGTCCGGCGGCGGTCGCCGTTCCTGCGGGGCCTGGCCGCGCTGCCGGTCCGGTTCACCCCGACAACCCCTCTCGGGCCGTGAACGGACGTGACCGGAGTTACTGCCCAGTCGGTGTGCGGCGAAGGCATGGGAGGGGCTACGCTCCGCCTCGTGGCCGATATCCAGATTCCCGCTGACATCAAGCCCGCCGACGGCCGGTTCGGATCGGGCCCCTCCAAGGTCCGCACCGAGGCGCTCAGCGCCCTGGCCGCGACCGGTTCCTCGCTGCTCGGCACGTCCCACCGCCAGGCGCCCGTGAAGGACCTCGTCGGCCGCATCCGTGACGGCGTGCGCGCGCTGTTCTCGCTGCCGGACGACTACGAGGTGGTGCTCGGCAACGGCGGCTCGACCGCGTTCTGGGACGTGGCGACGCACGGGCTGATCGAGGCGAAGTCGCAGCACCTGACGTTCGGCGAGTTCTCCTCCAAGTTCGCCAAGGCGGCCAGCAAGGCGCCGTGGCTGGACGAGCCGACCGTGATCACCGCCGACCCCGGCACCCACCCGGCGCCGCGCGCCGAGCGCGGCGCGGACGCGTACTGCCTGACGCACAACGAGACCTCCACCGGCGTGGCCGCCCCCATCGAGCGGGTGCCCGGCGCGGACAAGGGCTCGCTGGTGCTGGTGGACGCCACGTCGGGCGCGGGCGGCCTGCCCGTGGACATCACCGAGACCGACGTCTACTACTTCGCGCCGCAGAAGTCGTTCGCGGCGGACGGCGGCCTGTGGGTCGGGGTGTTCTCCCCGACGGCCATCGAACGTGTCGAGCGCGTCGCCGCCTCCGGCCGCCACATCCCCGAGTTCTTCTCGCTGCCGACCGCGATCGACAACTCGCGGAAGAACCAGACGTACAACACCCCGGCGCTGGCCACGCTGTTCCTGCTGGAGGACCAGCTCTCCTGGATCAACGGGCAGGGCGGCCTCGACTGGGCGGTGCGGCGCACGGCGGACTCGTCGTCGCGGCTGTACACGTGGGCGGAGAAGTCGGAGTACGCGACGCCGTTCGTGACGAACCCGGCCGAGCGGTCGCAGGTGATCGGCACGATCGACTTCGCGGAGGGCGTCGACGCGGCGGCCGTCGCGAAGGTGCTGCGCGCGAACGGGATCGTGGACACCGACCCGTACCGGAAGCTGGGGCGCAACCAGCTCAGGATCGCGATGTTCCCGGCCATCGACCCGGCGGACGTCGAGGCCCTGACGCGGTGCGTGGACTACGTGATCGAGCGCCTGTAGGCGCGGCGCCCGGCCCCGGCCGGTCCTTGCGGGGACCGGCCGGGGCCGTCGCGTGTCCGCCTGGGCTCACGGTCCGGGTCTCACGGTCCGGGTCTCACGAGCCCGCGCGCAGGCGGCGGAAGCCGAACACGGCCACGGCCGCCACCACGAGGACGCCGGCCACGGGGAGGGAGAGCGAGATGCCGTCGTCCCCGGAGCCACCTGAGTCGCCGGAACCGTCGTCCGTGCCGGGTTCGCCGTCCGGCTCCCCCTCCGGCGCGGTGGACGGCGACGGTTCGTCCGCCCCCTCCTCCGGCTCGTCCTCCGCGTCCTCTGCCGCGTTTTCCGGGAGGAGTTCGCCGTGCAGGTCCACCGGCTCCACCTCGCTGCCCGGCCCCTCCGAGCCGAACATCAGATAGCGGCCGTCGCGAGTGAACGTCACCGACTCGCCCTGCATCTGGCTCGGCGGGATCACGCTGCGGTCCAGCTCGACCGGCGCGCCGTCGCGCCAGGCGTACATCCGGGCCGAGAAGTAGCCCCGCAGCAGCAGCCGCGTGCCGTCCGGCGAGAACGCGCCGTCCGTCACCCAGACATCCGTGTCCGCGACGCGCGCGAAGACGTTCGTCCCGCTGTCGGACATCTCCTCGGGGCCCGCGTAGAGCGCGCCGGTGCCGTCCTGCTTCTTGCTGGCGATGTAGACCCGGCCGGTGACCGGGTGGACCATCAGCGCCTCGGCGTCCCGGGGGCCGTCGTCGTACTGGACGGTGTACACCGTGGGCGTCACCGACGCGTCGGCGAGCCGCTCCGGCTCGGGTATCCGGTAGAGCCAGACCTCGGACCAGCCGCCGTCGAAGTTGTCCCCGATGTCGCCGATCCACAGATCGCCGTCCGGGCCCAGCGAGATGCCCTCGATGTCACGGGCCGTGATGCCGTCGAGGGTGATGGTGGCCACCGTCTGGCCCGTGGCGCTGTCCACGGCGTAGATCGCGGCGGCGTCCGCGCTGTCGTTGTGCGTCCAGTAGACGCCGGGGTGGCGGTCGCTGGCCTGGAGCCCGCTCGACTCGACGATGCGGGGGTCGTCGAGCGTGAAGACGGCGGGCTCGTCGGCCGCGGCGGCGGGCGAACCGGCCGCCAGCGGCAGCAGCAGCGCGGCGGCCACCGCGGCGCGGCGCGGCCTGATCCAGGTGGGCGTCCAAGTGGGCATGGCCACAAGCCTGCCACTTGGGCCTTGAGTCCTTGCATGGAGCACGCTCCACGGCGTTGGCTGGCCCCATGAAGTACACACAACTCGGACGCACGGGTCTCAAGGTCAGCCGTCTGGTCCTGGGGACCATGAACTTCGGACCGTTCACCGACGAGGCGGACAGCCACGCCCTGATGGACGCCGCGCTGGCGGCGGGCGTCAACTTCTTCGACACGGCGAACGCCTACGGCTGGGGCGCGAACAAGGGCCGCACCGAGGAGATCATCGGCTCCTGGTTCGCCAAGGGCGGCGGGCGGCGCGAGAAGGTCGTGCTGGCCACCAAGGTGTACGCGCCCATGACCCCCGACGGGGAGTTCTGGCCGAACTTCGACCGCCTGTCCGCCGTCAACATCCGGCGCGCGGTGGAGGCCAGCCTCACGCGGCTGCGGACCGACCACATCGACCTGTACCAGTTCCACCACGTGGACCGCCGCACGCCGTGGGAGGAGATCTGGCAGGCCATCGACGTCCTGGTCACCCAGGGCAAGATCGTCTACGCCGGGTCGAGCAACTTCGCCGGCTGGCACATCGCCCGCGCCAACGAGGCCGCGGCCCGGCGGAACGCGCTGGGCCTGGTGAGCGAGCAGTGCCTGTACAACCTGGCCGAGCGCCGCGCCGAGATGGAGGTCATCCCGGCCGCCGAGGGCTACGGCCTGGGCGTCATCCCCTGGTCGCCGCTGCACGGCGGGCTGCTGGGCGGCGCGATCCGCAAGGAGCGCGAGGGCGGCGGCACCCGCTCCGGCGGCGGCCGGTCGGCCGACGCGCTGGCCAACAGCGCCCTGCGTGAGAAGGTCCAGGCGTACGAGGACCTCGCGGAGAAGCACGGGCTGGCGCCGGGCGAGCTGGCCCTGGCGTGGCTGCTGACCCGCCCCGGCGTCACCGGCCCGATCGTCGGCCCCCGGGTGCCGGAGCAGCTCGACTCGGCGGTGCGGGCGGTGGACCTGGAGCTGAGCCAGGACGTCCTGACGGCGCTCGACGAGATCTTCCCCGGGCCCGGCGCGTCGCCGGAGGCGTTCGCCTGGTGAGACCGGCCGGTCCCGGCGGCGGCCCGCGGCCCTCGTTCAGCCGAGGGCCGCCGCCAGGACCACGACGGCCAGCAGCAGAACGAGGGCGGCCGTCACGATCCGTGTCCGTGTCTTCGCGTTCACGCCGCCTACCGTACGCCCGGCGCGAGGGGCCACTCGCCCTGGGGCGTGTACCGGTGGTACTCGTCGCTGCTGAGCAGCGTGATCCGGTCGGCGGGCCAGGGCATGCCGGAGAACGCGGCCAGGGCCGTGACGAACGGGATCAGCGGGACGCTGTCCGCGCCCTTCGGGCCGCCCGCCAGCGTCAGGCGCGGGCGGTACGCCTCGTGGTGCCGGCCGCCGGGCACGCCGGTGACGCGGCCCGCCGCGTCCGTGGCCGCCGCCAGCGCGGCGAGCGCGTCGGTGTCGCCCGCGACCCCGGCCCACAGCGCCCGGTCGCCGAACGAGCCGCCGCCCGCCAGCCGCAGCGTGAACGCCGTGTGGGCACGCGCCACGGCGGCGAGCCGGTCGCGCAGCACGGGCAGCAGCGCGTCGGCCGTCTCCCCGTAGAACGCCAGCGTGACGTGCCAGCCCACCGGATCGTTCCAGCGCAGCGCCTCCGCATCGGGCACGTCCCGCAACGCCCGTGCGGCGACGCCGACTTCGGCGAGCGCGTCAACGGGCGGCACCAGCGCGGCGAACAGTCTCATCGGGTCTCCCTCCACCAGCCCTCTCAGCATCGCGCATCGGCCGCCCGGCCGGGGAGGCGGGGCGGGTCCCAAAGCGGCGGTTCCGGCGTGACGCTCAGGCCGTGGGCGTCAGTTCCCCGGGGTCGCGGGGGACCAGGGTGACGCCCCGGTCGCCCGGGCGGAGGCTGACGCGCAGGCGCAGCCCGCCGATCCTGGCCAGGACCAGGCCGACCGCGACGGCCGAGGCCGCGCAGACCGCGCCGCCCGCCAGCAGGCCGATCCGGGCGCCGAACTCGTCCGTCAGCCAGCCCATCAGCGGGGCGCCGAACGGGGTGCCGCCGACGAAGACCATCATCATCAGGCTGATCACCCGGCCCCGCATCGCGGGGTCGCTGGCGAGCTGGACGCTCGCGTTCACCGTCACCTGGAACGTCATGGCGACCAGCCCGACCAGCGGCATCAGCGCGGCGAACACCACGAACGCCGGAGCCGCGGCGGCGACCATCAGCAGCACGCCCAAGAGCGCGGCGGCGGCCACCGTGAACCGCATCCGGCGGCTGCCGCGCCGGGCCGCCAGCAGCGCGCCGGCCACCGAGCCGGCGGCGATCAGGGAGTTCAGCAGGCCGTAGGTGCCGGCCCCGGCGTCGAAGACGCGGTCGGTGAAGGCGACGAGCCAGATCGGGAAGTTGTAGCCGAAGGTGCCGACGAAGCCGATCAGCACGATCGGCCACAGCAGCGCGGGGCGGGCACCGACGTAGGCCAGGCCCTCCCGCAACTGGCCCTTGGCGCGCGGCGCGCGGCGGGCCGGGAACATCTCGGCGGTGCGCATCAGCAGCAGACCGGCGATGGGCGCGAGGAACGACAGGCCGTTGTAGAGGAACGCCCAGCCGCCGCCCACCGTGGTGATGACCACACCGGCGACGGCGGGGCCGACGAGCCGGGCGGACTGGAAGTTCGCGGAGTTCAGCGAGACGGCGTTGCGCAGCAGGTGGGGCTCGACCATCTCGGAGACGAACGCGTGGCGGGCCGGGTTGTCCACGACGGTCGCCAGGCCCATGACGACGGCCAGGACGTAGACGTGCCAGACGTTCACCACGCCGCCGAGCGTCAGCGCGGCCAGGGTCAGGCCGGTCAGCCCGAGGGCGGCCTGCGTGCCGAACAGCAGCTTGCGCTTGTCGAAGCGGTCGGCGAGCACGCCGCCGTAGAGGCCGAACAGCAGCATCGGGAGGAACTGAAGGGCGGTCGTGACGCCGACCGCGGCGGCCGAGCCGGTGAGGGTGTGGACCAGCCAGTCCTGGGCGATGCGCTGCATCCAGGTCCCGACGTTCGATATCGCCGAGCCCAGGAAATGGATCCGGTAGTTGCGGACCCGCAGGGAGCTGAAGGTGGATATCTTCGCGGTCGAGGTCAGGGATGCGGGTGCGGAGTCTGCTCCGGGTCCCGGACTCAAGGGGGCACTCTCCTTGTCGGTGTCGGTGTCGGTGTCGGGGCGGGCGTCAGAGGTGGGCGAGCTTGTGCAGGACCGGGGCCGCCGCGCGGAGGGCGGCCCACTCCTCCTCGTCCAGCTCGACGGCGAGCCTGGCCAGCCAGGCGTTCCGCTCGGCGCGGCTGCTCTCGATCATGGCCTCGGCCTGGTCGGTGACGGCCACGAGCTTCTGCCGGCGGTCCTCGGCGCGCGGCTCCATGCGGACCAGCCCCCGGTTGACGAGCAGGGTGATGATGCGGGTCATGGACGGCGGCTGGACGTGCTCCTTGCGGGCCAGCTCGCCCGGGGTCATGGCGCCGCAGCGGACGAGGGTGCCGAGCGCGGACAGCTCGGCGAGGCTGAGGGTGCGGTCCACGGCGAGGTGGCGCATGCGGCGGGACAGCCGCTGGACGCCGACCCTGAGCGTGTTCACCGCCTCGGCGTCCCCGGGGCCGTCCAGCTTCGCGTTGGGCATGTGCACCGCCATAGCTCGTTAGCTTTCCTAACAAAATATATGACGATGATACGCCGCTGTACATTCCCGGGCGCGGGTTAAGGTGAGGCATGCGCTGGGGTGATCCGACCAACGGCAAGAAAGAGGCGCCCGAGCCCCTGGAGGGCAACGTGGTCGCCACCGTTCTCGTCGGCACCCTGGTGTGGGCCGCCCTCTTCGTGGCGCAGGTGCCGTTCTACGGCTGGTACGCGGACCGCGGCCACGAGTGGTGGATCTGGACCTGCCTCGTCGGCGTGGGCCTCGGCCTCTTCGGCCTGTGGTACGCCCGCCGCCGCGAAACCGCGATCCGCTCCGCGGCCGACCGCCGCCGCCGCGATCGGGAGTGACGGGCCGGCCCGTCAGCAGGGGTCGCGCCAGGCGTCCAGGTCGAGGTGTTTGGCCATCGAGCTGAGGCCGAGAGAGATGGTCTCGGGGCAGAACTCGGCGGGCGGCAGGGCGTATTCGACGTGGAGGACCGCCTTGCCCGCGTCGATGAACGGGGTCAGGGCGGCGCACTCGCCGAACTCCGCGCACTCCTCGTTGACGGCGAAGTCGAAGTCGTCCACCAGCTCCGGGATCTGGGGCAGGTCGTTCTTCAGGCCGACCGACAGGCCGCGTTCGTGGGCCAGTTCCGCGATCACGCGGTTGTAGGCGAGCTGGTCGGCGGCGGTCAGGGGGAAGCCGGTCTCGTTGAGGTAGCCGTCGAGGAGGTCGGGTTCGACCGCGTCGAAGCCCTTGTCCCGGCACATGTCGAACCGTTCGGCCATCAGCGGGCGCAGGACGTCGATCCGCCGGATGTCCAGCCAGCGTTCGCCCTCCCAGCCGTTGCCCTCACCCAGCAGCTCCGGCGGGAAGTCACCGGCGTCGGGGCGGAAGTCCTCCCAGGCGCCCGCGTTGACGTAGCAGATCACCCGTACGTCCCGGTCGTGCAGCGCCGCCACGTCCGAGGCGGTGGACTCGAAGCCGTCGATGTCGTACACCGGGACGTCCACCGTCAGGTCGAGCCGGCCCGAGAGCTGCCACTGCCACTCCGTTCCCGGCTCGGGCCGCCAACGGGCCTCCTCGCGTGCGGAGTCCGGCGTGCCGGAGGCGCACGCGGCCGTCAGGAGCAGCGCGGCGGCCGGGGCGGCGGCACGCCGGACCCTCAGTCGAACCACCGGGCCGTCCGCAACTCCTCGGCGCGGGCCGGGTCCTCCAGCAGGGCGGCCAGCTCGAAGCGGCGCGGCCACTGGCCGGTGGCCCAGGCCAGGCCCGCCGCCAGGCCCTCGAACGTCGCCGCGTGCAGCGTCCCGTCCGGGGGCAGGCGCCAGTCCAGCTCGGTGCCGTCGATCACCAGCTCCTCGTGCTCCACGTACGTCGCGGGCGTCGCCGGGCCCAGGATGGCGCGGGCCTCGGCGGGCACGTCGCGCGGCGTGCCGCCCCCGGCGGGCGGCCCGGCCGGGACGGCGGCGCTCAGCGGGCGCACGTCCAGCACGGCGGCCAGGTCGGCGGCGCGTGCGGGCGGCACCGGCAGCAGCGGCCGTCCGGCGGCCAGCGGCAGCAGGTCGGGGGCGTCCGCGACCAGGGCCCCGGCGGCGTCCACGACGCGCGGCGTGCCGTCCACCACGGCGCGCAACTCGTCCGGCAGCGTCACCTCCTCCGGGTCCAGATCGGCCAGCAGCGCGTACAGGCCGTGGAGTTGGGAAGCCGTCACGGACACGTCCGGGTCGGCGAGGCGGGCCAGCAGGTCGGCCGCGCCGCCCGGTTCGGCCAGCAGCGCGCGGGCCGTGGTGCGCACCCCCAGGGCGTGCAGCACCTCCGCGTCGGCGTCCGCCGTGCCCGCGCCCTCGTACAGCCCCCCCAGCAGCGGGCCCCCGCCCGCCGACCGCGGCCCCGCCGGGCGGCGGCCGTCCAGCACCGGCGCGCCCCGCAGCCACCACGCGGTGTACGAACGGGCCCGCTCCACACCGCCGTCCGGCATCCGCACCCGCAACGGCGTGGTCAGCGCCTCGCGGAACGGCGGCCGGGACAGCAGCGACAGCACACGCGGCCACTGCCCGTCGTCCACCAGCTCCAGATCCCGCACGGCCACCACCTCGGCGGCGACCGGCGGCAACGGGCTGTCGCCGAGCGCGTCGAGAGTGTCCTCGCACCACACGTCCACCGCGTCCAGCAGGCCCACGTCGTCGGGTTCGGCGAACCCGGCGTCGCGCGGCTCCAGTTCGTCCGGGTCCAGAACGACGTCGGTCGCCCGTATCAACGCGAAGTCCGCCTGCACCCCGACGGCCGTCAGCGGCTGTTCGCCCCAGCGGGCGGCCAGCTCGGCGTCGCACGCGGCGAGTTCACCGTCGCGGATGACCTGCTGGAACAGGCTGTCCGGGTAGACCAGTTCACCGGCCGGGGTCAGCTCGCCGTCCTCGTCGGGCAGCGCCAGCGCGGCCAGCCAGGGCAGTTCGCCCGGCGCGAGGTCCGCGTCCCGCACCAGGCCGAGGACCGTCTCCGCCAACTCGGCGGCCGGCACGGCGTCCTCGTCCCACACGTCCAGGTCCGCCGACGCGGCGACGGCGGCCCGTACCTGCGGGGTGTCCAGCACCGCGCGGGGCGTCGCCGGGCTCGCGCCCAGCTTCTCCAGCAGCGGGTGCGCCGCGTCCGGGTGGGCGACCTTCAGCCCCAGGCGGCCCAGCCCGGCCGGCTCCGTCCCGGCGACCGGCAGCAGCACGCGGCGCGGCCCGATCGTCGTGCGCCCGTCCGCCAGCGGCACCGGCAGACCGTGCAGCAGCTCGGGATCGACGCCCGCCAGCGACTCGTACAGCCGCCACCACCAGGAGGGCGGGCGCTCGACGCCCGCCAGCCGGTCGATGATCTCGCCGAGCGGAACCCGCGCGACCTCCAGCACCCGCAGCTCGGCCCGCCGTTCCAGCCCGGCGGGCAGCAGCACGGGGAACAGCTCGGCGAGCACCGCCACGGTCTCGGCACCGGCCCGTTCGACCAGCTCGGCCTCGACCGGGCGCAGCGCGACGGGGATCTCGTCCCCGCTCTCGGTCACGGCCGCCTCGGTCGCCCCGGCCGCCGCCGCGCTCGGCAGGAACGCCGTGGACGGCAGCTTCCCCAGCAGCGACCGCCGCAGCGCGCCGTCGAGTTCGCCCCGGCCCAGCGGCCCCGGCACCAGACTCAGCGTGCCCGGGGTGACCGGCCGCCAGTCCGCCAGCAGCGCCGCGTACGCGTCGGCCGCGCGGCCGGTCAGGAAGTCCGTCAGCGGCCCCGGCGCCACATGGCGGCGGGTCGGCTCCAGCGGGAAACTCGCGATCAGCAGCGCGGGCAGCCCCAGCGGGTCGTCGGTCGGGGTCGGCGCGTGCACCACCGGCGGGCTCGGCGGCGGCGCCGGAGCACCCTCCGCATCCCCCGGAACGGCCCAGGTCACCGACCAGTGACGGCGCTCCCGCTCCTCCAGCGGCCGGTCCGCGAACAGCTCCGCACCCGCCTCGCCGCTGTCGGTGACGACCCGCCCGCGGGGGGAACGAACCGCGCTGCCCGCCGGTCCCGGCTCCTCGGTGATCTGCGTGTACGGGCCGAACTGGCGCCGCGTCAGCGTCCGCGCGCCCCCCGCCGTCTCGACGGTGACCCCGTCCAGACCCGGCAGCGTCAACAGCAGCGTGTCGCCCCCCGCGTCGAGCAGCCGCGTCGCCAGATCCTCCGCCGCCACGTCGCGCAGCGGCAGCGTGACCGCCGTGTCGTACCCCTCGGGCACCTCGGCGTGGGCCGTCGAGGGGAACGGCAGCCGCAGCAGCGGAACGGCGTGCCGCTGGCCCGCCCTGCGGTCCAGCTCGGCCAGCAGCCGTTCGTTCCCCCCGGCCGCCTCGCGCGCCAGCTCCGACGCCTCCGCCAGGGACCAGCGCACGCCGCCCGCCGCGCTCGCGATGGCCGGGGCGTCGGTGACGGCGAGCACGGCCGCGAAGCCGACGCCGAACCGGCCCACACCCACCGCCGTGCCGCGCTTCGCGGACGCCCGCAGCGTGGACAGCGACTCCACGCCCGCCGCGTCCAGCGGCGAGCCGGTGTTGGCGGCGACGAGCACCCCGTCACGCAGCGCGAGCCGCAGCCGCCCACGCTGCCCGGCGCGGGCGGCGGCGTCGGCGGCGTTCTGCGCCAGCTCGATGACCAGCCGGTCGCGGTAACCGCCCCGGGCCAGGTCCTCCTCCGCGTTGGCGTCCTCCCGGAACCGGGCCGGGGAATCGGTCCACGCGCTCAGCACGGCACGCCGCAGCCGCCCGGTGCCGAACGGATCGAACAGGTCGTCGGTGGTCACGGGTGCGACAGTACCGGTTGGTACAGGGCCGCTCGCACGAGCGGCTCCCGGGCTACAGGGGGTCGGCCGCGAGGTGGTCGATCACCGGGGGCGCCGGCTGGGCGGCCTTCGGGGTGACCGCCGCCTCCGAGTGCGCGCCGCAGCCGTACGCGAGCGAGACGACACGCCCGTCCGCCGGGGAGAACTCGTTGGCGCACACGCCGAACGCCTGCCGCAGCGCGCCCGCCATCGGCATCAGGAACCCGCAGCTCAGACAGCTCGCCGGGGCGGCCTGCGCCATCGGCGTCTCCGGCCCGAACTCCTCCTCCCAGCGGTCCGCGGCGTCCTGGAGCCCGTACCACGACAGCACCCGCCGCCGGCCGAGACCCAGCTCCCCCGCGATGTCCGCGACGCCGCCGCGCCGGATCAGCCCGGCCTCCTCGGCGTCCTCCTCCACGATCTCCTCGCCCGGCGGGGGCACGAACCCCGGCTCCAGACGCGGGTCGTCGCCCTCGGCCGGCAGCAGGTCCCCGGGACCGAGGTCACCGGGCCGCAGCCGCTCGCTCCACGGCACCCACTCCGGGGCCAGCAGCGCGTCGGGACCCGGCAGCAACGCCACCTCGTCGACCGTCACATAACGCGCCCGCGCGGCGCGGGCCACGGTGACGCCCCAGCGCCAGCCCGGATAGCCCGGCTCCTCACCGGCGAAGAAGTGGGTGACGAGCCGGTCGCCCTCGGCGACGGCCCCCAGGTACTCCCCCAGCGGATGCGGATGCGCGGCCTGCGCCGCGGCATCCCGCGCCAGCTCGACCGCCTCCGCGCACAACCGGTCAGGAACCTGACCACGCGGCCCGGCAGCCGCTCGAGCGTCGCTCACAGCATGCCCCCGATCGCTTCTCCGCTCGCGCGGCACAGCGCGGCCTCCAGTGATGCCTGCGGCCCGGCAGCCGCTCGAGCGTCGCTCACAGCATGCCCCCGATCGCTTCTCCGCTCGCGCGGCACAGCGCGGCCTCCAGTGATGCCTGCGGCCCGGCAGCCGCTCGAGCGTCGCTCACAAAAATCTCTCCTACGCCGCCATTGTCGCGTGCGGGCGCCTTGGGGATACCCCCGGGCGATGCCCGGGGAGAACGGGCCGACGGAGCGGACGCTGGGACCGCTGCGACGTCGGGCTGAACGAGGCAAGGCGCACCGTTCGCCCACGCTACCGCACGGGCCGGGGGGCCGTGCACGGACCGCGAAACAGCGATCTTCTCGTAAACCCCTGTAAAGGGGTGGTGAGAAGGAGGAACCGGCCCCCTTTCCTGCCCTTACGCTGGGGCCGTGGCTGCTGCTGGCGGTTCCTCCGAGCTTTCCTCCGGGCTGAAGACCCGGACCGGCTCCGGGCTGTTCCGGGTCGTGCGGGCGACCGGCCGCGCCATTCCCGGCGCGCCGATCGCGCTCGGCCGCCGCGTGCGCCGTCTCACGCACGCCCACGGCGCCGGCGAATCCGGGCTGGGGAAGCTGATCGAGCTGCACGCCGTGCACTCCGCCGGAGACATGCTCGTCACGATGGCGCTGGCCTCGACCATCTTCTTCTCGGTGCCCACCGACGAGGCGCGCGGCCGGGTCGCGCTGTATCTCGCCGTCACCATGGCCCCGTTCGTGCTCCTCGCGCCCGTGATCGGCCCGCTGCTCGACCGCCTCCCGCACGGCCGCCGCGCCGCGATGGCGGGCGCGCTGCTGGCGCGCGGCACGCTGGCGCTGGTGATCGCCGGCGCCGTCGCCGACGGCGGGATCGAGCTGTACCCGGCGGCCCTGGGCGTGATGGTCTGCTCGAAGGCGTACAACATCGTCCGGTCCGTCGCGGTGCCGCGTCTGCTGCCGGCCCGGATCTCGCTGGTCAAGGCGAACGCCAGGATCACGCTCACCGGCCTCATCGCGGCGGGCGCCGCCGCGCCCATCGGCCTGGGCCTGAACGCCATCGGCCAGCAGTGGCCGCTGTACGGCGCGTGCGCGTTCACCGTGATCGGCGCGATCCTCTCCTTCCGCCTGCCGCGCCGGGTGGACCTGGCCCGGGACGAGCGCAAGGTGCACGTGGCGGAACTGGCCGAGACCCGGGCCGGGATGGCGCGCGACGTGGAGGAGGGCCGGTCGGGCGGGGTGCTGCGCGGCCTGGACTCGCCGGTGTTCAAGGCGCTGCTGGCGAACGCCGGGATGCGGGCGCTCTCCGGCTTCCTGCTGTTCTACATGGCGTTCCTGCTGCGGAACGAGCCGCTGCCGGGCCTCACCGCCGCGTTCTCCCTCGGCGTCGTCGGCGTCGCGGCCGGTACCGGCAACGCGCTGGGCAACGTGCTGGGGAACTGGCTGCGCGATCGCGCCCCCGAGCTGATCCTGCTGATGGTGCTGCTCCTCGGGCTGTCCTGCACGGTCACGGCGGCGGTGAACTACACGGCCGCGACGGTCGTCGCCGTCTGCGCGGCGGCCGGGATCTGCCAGGCGCTGGGCAAGCTGTCGCTGGACGCGATCATCCAGCGGGACGTGCCGGAGGTCGTGCGGATCTCGGCGTTCGCCCGTTCCGAGACGACGCTCCAGTTGTCGTGGGTGGCGGGCGGCGCGATCGGGATCAGCCTGCCGCTGGACGGCAGGATCGGCATGGCGGTCGGCGCCGGGCTGGTGGGCGCCGGCACGGTCGTGACGATCAGAAGCCTGGTGAGGGCCGCGCGGCGCGGCACGCCGCACCCCCGCGTCAGGTGACCCTCGCGCGCGGGTTAACCTGCCCGCATGACTGCGTACGCCACGAAGTGCACCCGACGGCTGGGGGGCCGCCGGGCCGCCCGTACCTCCCTCGCCCTCGGCGCCGTCTCGCTGGGTCTGGTCGCGCTCTCCGCCTGCGACAAGCCGTCGCCCCACGCGAGCTTCACCGTCGGGACGAGCACCGAGTCGCACGAGGCCGCCGACGGCTGCTGGGAGGACGGCGAGGCGCTGGGCGCGGAGCAGGCGCAGTCCTGCGTGGAGAGCGAGGAGGGCGTGCCGGTGATCTCCGTGGAGACCGGCGACACGTTCCGTGTCGGCGTGGACCCGGAGATCGCCGAGACCGGCTGGCTGATCTTCTACGAGGGCCAGCCGTACGAGGCGGAGCCCTACACCACGACCTACGAGACGTTCTCCGTGGACGACCTGTACCAGGTCATGCGGCAGCAGTCGCCGGGCCAGGTGCCCGAGCGCGGGCCGCTGCGGATCGTCGTGGCGCAGGTGAGCGAGGACTACGACATGGAGGCCATCTGGTCGTCCGCGTCGCAGGAGGAGTACCAGGAGAAGCTGTTCGGCTCCTTCGAGGGCGTGTGGAACCTCGAACTGGAACCCCAGGACTGACGGCGGCCCGACGCGTATGACGGGCCTGACGCGCGTACTGGTCGTCACCGCCGTCCCCGCCGAGCGCGACGCGGTGACGCGTTCCGTCGCCCGGGGCGGCGTGCCGCTGCCGGGCGTGCGGCCCGAGGTGCTGCGGGTGTGCCCGGCGCGCACCCGGGTCGTGGTGGACGCGGTCGCCGCCGGGGCGGGCCCGGCCGCCGCCGCCGCGGGCACCGCGACGTCGCTGGCGCTGGGGCCCGGCCGCGGCGAACCGTACGATCTGGTGGTCTCGGCGGGCATCGCGGGCGGGTTCGCCCCTTATGCCGCCGTCGGGGCCACGGTGGTGGCGTCCGCCGTCCTGGCGGCCGATCTCGGTGTGCGGACGACCGGCGGCTTCTCCGACATGGCCGAACTCGGCTTCGGCGTCGTCGCCCACGGGCCGCCCGCCGCGCTCGCGGAGTCGGCCGCCGCCGCGCTGGGCGCCGTGTACGGACCGGTGCTGACCGTCTCGACGGTCACCGGCACCGCCGACCGCGCCACCGAGCTGGCGGCGCGGCACGAGGGCGCGGTGGCCGAGGCGATGGAGGGGTTCGGGGTGGCGACGGCCGCCTCGCTGCACGGCGTCCCGGTGCTGGAGATCCGTTCCGTCTCCAACGCCGTGGGCCCGCGTGACCGCGCCGCCTGGCGCGTCCCGGAGGCGCTGCGCGCGCTGACGGACGCGTGCGCGGCGCTGTGGCCGGTACTCGACACCTGGAAGGACCGTGAGGGACCGTGGCCGACGCAGGAGACCGTGAGGGACGCGACGCGCGGCGGGAGTCCGGGCCGCCCCTGAGCATCGCGTACTCGCCCTGCCCCAACGACACGTTCGTCTTCCACGCCTGGGCCCACGGCCTGGTGCCGGACGCGCCCGCCCCGGAGGTGACGTTCGCGGACATCGACATCACCAACGGGCTGGCCGAGCGCGGCGAGGGCGACCTCCTCAAGGTGTCCTACGCGGTGCTGCCGTGGGTCCTCGACACGTACACGCTGCTGCCCTGCGGCGGGGCGCTCGGGCGCGGCTGCGGGCCGCTGGTGCTGGCGCCGGGCCCGATGGAGCCGGCCTCGCTGGCGGGCAAGAGCGTCGCGGTCCCCGGTGAACGGTCCACCGCCTACCTGCTGTTCAGGCTGTGGGCGGCGGCCCGGGTGCCGGGCGGGATCGGCGAGGTGCGGGTGATGCCGTTCCACGAGATCATGCCCGCCGTGCGCGACGGGCGGGTGGACGCGGGCCTGGTGATCCACGAGGCGCGGTTCACCTACCCGCGCTTCGGGCTCCATCAGCTCGCGGACATGGGGGAGTTCTGGGAGGAGACGACCGGGCACCCCATCCCGCTGGGCGCGATCATCGCCAAGCGGTCGCTGGGGGCGGAGCGGCTGCGGCAGGTGACCGCCGCCATCAGGGCGTCGGTGCGCCACGCGTGGGCCGATCCGGCGGCGAGCCAGGACTACGTGCTGCGGCACGCGCAGGAGATGGACCCGGCGGTGGCGGACGCCCATATCGGGCTGTACGTCAACGAGTTCACCGCCGAGCTGGGCGAGGCCGGCTACGCGGCGGTGCGGGAGCTGCTGACCCGCGCGGCCGACGAGGGACTGGTGCCGCGCGTGCCGGAGGAACGGCTGCGGCCGTCAGACGTCTAGCTGGTCCGCGACGGCGCGGAGCATGCCGGCGATCTTCCGGCCGTTCTGCCGGTCGGGGTACCGGCCGCGTTCGAGCTGCTGGGAGACGCCGTCCAGAAGCGTGGTGAGGTCCTGGACGATGGAGGCCAGCTCGTCCGGCTTGCGCCGCTGCGCGGCGGCGACGGAGGGCACGGGGTCCAGCAGCGTGACCGACAGGGCCTGGTCCCCGCGCTGGCCGGCGACGACGCCGAACTCGACGCGCTGACCGGGCTTCAGGACGTCCACGCCGCTGGGCAACGCGGAGGAGTGCACGAAGACATCGCCGCCGTCGTCGCGGGAGAGGAAGCCGAAGCCCTTCTCGCTGTTGAACCACTTGACCTTGCCGGTAGGCACGTGTCCTCGTCCTCGCACTCGTTCCACAACAATGGGGCGGGCCGCAGCCGGACCCGCCACCTCCCAGGCTAATCGCCCCCGGCCCGGTGACAAGATGCCGCCGGGCCGTTTCGGAGGATCACTGCCCCCGGGTCACGGCGAGTATGCGCGGGTGCGACCCTGGACGGGTGAGTGGAAACGGAAGCAGGCCGGGAGACGTGCTGGTGCGCGTGGGTGGCGTCGTCTTCGCCGTCGGCGCGGTCGCGACGCTGATCACGGTGATCCCGCTGTTCATCGGGGCGGACCCGCTGCCGACGGCGGCGTACGTGGTGTCGATGCTGATGGGTGTCGGGTTCCTGATCGCCGGTGCCGGGCTGGTCCGGTCGATCGGGCACCAGCGGCGGGCCGACCGGGCGGCTCAGGCGCGTTCGGCCAGGTAGCCGTCGAACCAGGCCGGGAAACCGGTGAGGTCGGGCAGCACCACATCGGCGCCCGCGTCGCGCAGCTCCGCCTCGGAGCACGGGCCGGTCGGCACGGCGACCGACAGCGCGCCGGCGGCCCGCGCGCCGCGCACGTCGCCGGTGTGGTCCCCGACGTAGACGGCCGCGTCGTGGGCGCGCAGCGCCTCGGCCTTGGCCTCGGCCCACAGCGAGCCGATGACGGCGTCCGGCGCGAGGCCGAGGTGTTCGACGTGCAGCTTGGCGTTCTGCTCGTACTTGGCGGTCACGACGATGGCCCGGCCGCCTCGGCGGCGCACGGCGTCGATGGCGTCGGCCGCGCCGGGCATGGCCTCGATGGCGCGGACGGCGTGGGTCACGTACAGCGCGCGGTACCGGTCGCCGGCCGCCGGGATGTCGGCGGCGGGGAACCAGTGGGCGAGTTCCTCCTCCAGCGGCGGCCCGAGGCGGGTGATGGCCAGGTCGGCGTCCACGTGGACCCCGGTCTCCGCGGAGAGCGCCTCGTAGGCCGCCTTGATGCCGGGCCGTGAGTCGATGAGGGTCATGTCGAGGTCGAATCCCACGGTGGGGGCGGGCGTTCGCGGAAGGGTCTGCGGAGAAGGCGGCATGCCGCTATTGTGCCTCCAGCACATCCGTCTGGTTAGGATCGCCTAACCTAACTCGGCCGTCAGTTGTCGCCCGTCCATGCCCGCTCGACCTCGGGGACCCGCAGGATGCAAGCAGTTGAGACTCCGCCGCGCCCGCGCGCCCGTTCGCGGATCGGTCCGGTGACCGCCACGGCGTTGGGCGTGGGCCTGGCCGTGCTGCTGAGCCTGGCCGTGGGCAGCCGTTCCGTCGCGCCGGACGAGGTGTGGCGGGCGCTGTTCGGCGACAGCGCCGGGCCGGACGCGGAGGTCGTGACCGAACTGCGGCTGCCGCGCACGCTGATCGGGCTGATGGTCGGCGCGGCGCTCGGGATGGCGGGCGCGGTGATGCAGGGCCTGACCCGCAACCCGATCGCGGAGCCCGGCATCCTCGGCGTCAGCCAGGGCGCGTCGGTCGCCGTGGTCCTCGCCATCGCCTACGCCGGGGTCCACACCCTGGCCGGCTACGTCTGGTACGCCTTCGCCGGGGCCGGGATCGCGGCCGTCGCCGTGTACGCGGTCTCGGCGCGCGGCCGGGAGGGCGCGACGCCGGTGAAGCTGGCCCTGGCGGGCGCCGCGATCAACGCGCTGCTCGCCTCGGTCGTCGCGGGGGTGCTGACGACGCAGGCGTCGACGCTGGACGAGTTCAGGTTCTGGCAGATCGGCTCGCTCTCGGGCCGGGACGCGGAGATCGCCGCGCAGATCTGGCCGTTCCTGCTGGCCGGTACGGTCCTGGTCGCCGCGGCGGCCCGGGGCCTGGACGCGCTGGCGCTCGGTGACGACGTGGCGCGCGGCCTCGGGCAGAACGTGGCGCTGGTCCGGATCACCGGCGGCCTGGGCGCGGCGGTGCTCACCGGGGTGGGCGTCGCGGCGGCCGGGCCGATCGCGTTCGTGGGGCTGGCCGTCCCGCACATCGCGCGTGCCCTGGTGGGCGGTTCGCACCGCTGGCTGCTGCCGATGTCGGCGCTGCTGGGCCCGGTGGTGCTGCTGCTGTCCGACGTGGCCGGCCGGATCATCTTCCCGCCCTCCGAGGTCCCGGCGGGCGTGACGACGGCCCTGGTCGGGGTCCCCTTCCTGGTCTATCTGGTCCGCCGGACAGGAGGCGCGCAGTGACCGTCACCACTCCTCCTCCTTCGGGGACGGCGCAGTCGCCCGCCGGGTACGCCGTGGCGCGGGGGCGTTCCGCGTCGTTCCTCGTCCACCGGCGGGCCGCCGTCGTCGCGTGCCTGCTGCTGATCGGGCTCGCCGGGGCATGCCTGGCGGCGCTCTGCCTCGGCGAGTCCACCGTCGCGCCGGAGCAGGCGGTGCGCGTGGTGTTCGGGCTGTCGTCCACCGACGAGTTCGTCGTCGGCACGCTGCGGCTGCCGCGCCTGACGGTCGGGCTGCTCGTCGGGGCCGCGCTGGGCGTCGCCGGGGCGCTGATCCAGACGGTCGCCCGCAACCCGCTCGCCAGCCCCGACGTCATCGGCGTCACCCACGGCGCCTCGGCGCTGACGGTCGGCGCGCTGACGTACGGCGTCGGGTCCGCGACCGTTCTGCCGTACTGGTCGGTCGGGGGCGGGCTGTTGGCCGCCGGGCTGGTGTATCTCTTCGCGTGGCGCGGCGGGTTGCACGCGGTGCGGTTCGTGCTGATCGGCATCGGCTTCGCCGTCGCGCTCCGCTCCCTGACCCAACTGTTCATCACCAAGGCCGACTTCCAGGTCGCCCAGCAGGCCGCCGTGTGGATGACCGGCTCGCTCAACGGGCGCGGCTACCAGGAGGCCGAGCCGCTCGCCTGGGCGCTGCTGCTCCTGCTGCCCGCCGTGCTCTGGGCCGCCCGCGCGCAGCGGACCGTCGTGCTGGACGACGACACGGCCACCGCGCTCGGTGTCCGGCTCGGGCCGGTCCGGCTGGCGCTGGCCACCCTCGGCGTGCTGCTCGCCGCGCTGGCGACCGGCGCCGCCGGGCCCGTGGACTTCGTGGCGCTGCTGGCGCCGCAGATCGCCCGCCGCCTGACCCGTACCGCGCAGATCCCGCTGCTCTGCTCGGCGCTCGCGGGCGCGCTCATCACCGTTCTGGCCGATGTGCCGGCGCGGGTGCTGTTCTCCCCCACCGAGCTGCCCGTCGGCGTCGTCACGGCGGCGATCGGCGCTCCGTACCTGCTCTGGCTCATCGTCAACACCCGCAGTGGAGGCCGCGCGTGAACGACCAACGGCAGCATCACCGGCTCAGCGCCCGCGATCTGACGCTGGGTTACGACGAGTCCCGCGCCGCCGTCGTCGAGGGGCTGAACCTGGACATCCCGGACGGCGAGGTGACCGTCATCGTCGGGCCCAACGCCTGCGGCAAGTCGACCACGTTGCGCGCCATGGGCCGGCTGCTGAAGCCGCGCGGCGGCGCGGTGCTGCTCGACGGGCAGGAGCTGTCGCGGGTGCCGACCCGGCGGATCGCGCAGACGCTCGGGCTGCTGCCGCAGTCGCCGGTGGCGCCCGAGGCGATCACCGTCACCGATCTGGTCTCGCGCGGGCGGCAGCCGCACCAACGGTGGTGGCAGCAGTGGTCCGAGGCCGACGAACGGGCGGTGACCGGGGCGATGGCGCTGACAGACGTCACCGCGCTGGCGGACCGGCCGGTCGACGCGCTGTCGGGCGGCCAGCGGCAGCGGGTGTGGATCGCGATGGCGCTGGCACAGGACACGGACCTGCTGCTGCTGGACGAGCCCACCACGTTCCTCGACATCGCCCATCAGGTCGAAGTCCTGAACCTGGTCCGCCAGTTGGAGCGGACCGTCGTCACCGTGCTGCACGACTTGAACCAAGCCGCGCGGTACGCCGACTACTTGGTCGCCATGAAGGCCGGCCGCATCGTCGCCGCCGGACGACCCGACGACGTCGTCACCGCCGAACTGGTCCACGAGGTGTTCGGCCTGGAGGCGATCGTCATCCCCGACCCGGTCACCGGCTCCCCGCTCGTCGTCCCCGGCGCACCTGTCCCCGGCCCGCGTTCCGCGGGCACCTCGCACATGAGAAAGGCACCCATCACATGAACCGCCGCATCACCGCCGCCATCGCCGTCGCGCTGGCCACCACCCTCGGCCTCGGCGCCTGCAGCAGCGACGACTCCTCCGACGCCAACGACGGATCCGGCGACGGAGGCACCAGAACCGTCGAGACGGCGATGGGCCCGGTCGAGGTGCCCGAGAACCCGCAGCGCGTCGTGGTCCTGGACACGGCGGAGCTGGACAGCCTGATCACGCTGGGCGTCACCCCGGTCGGCGCCGTCCAGGCGGACGTCAACGCCGAGTTCCTCACCTACCTGCCCGAGGACCAGTTGGCCGGCATCGAGAACGTCGGCCAGATCGCCGCCCCCAACCTGGAGGCGATCAACGAGCTGGACCCCGACCTCATCATCGGCAGCAAGGTCCGCGACGAGCAGCGCTACGACGAGCTGTCCGCGATCGCCCCGACCGTCTTCACCGAGACCGTGGGCGCGCCCTGGAAGGAGAACTTCCTGGTGCACGCCGACGCGCTGAACAAGACGGAGGAGGCCGAGGCCGTCGTCGCCGAGTACGAGGCGCACGTCGCCGAGGTGACCGAGGCCATCGGCGGCGCGGAGGTCGCGGCGGACACCGAGGTGAGCATGCTGCGCTTCATCGAGGGCGGCAACACCCGGCTCTACGGCCGCGAGAACTACATCGGCACCATCCTGGAGGACGTCGGCCTCGGCCGTCCCGCCATCGCGGACGAGGCCGAGGACGGCTTCGCGGTCGAGGTCAGCCCCGAGCAGGTCGACCAGGCCGACGGTGACGTCATCTTCTACACCTCCTACGGCGCCGCCGACGCGTCCGGCGAGCAGGAAGCGGTCGGCGGCCCCCTGTGGGACGACCTGACGGCCGTCCAGAACGACCGCGCCTTCCACGTGGACGACCAGCTCTGGTTCCTCGGCATCGGCTACACGGCCGCCGAGCAGATCCTCGACGAGCTGGAGGGCTACCTGGCCGCCGAGTGAGGCGGCTCCTTCCCGGGCCCGGGAAGGGGTGACGGGCGGGGGCGCGGCGGGGAAGACTACTGTCCACAGGATGTGGACGGCCGGTGCGCGCTCCCGCCTTTCCCGTCTCCGCCTTCCCGCTTCGCCTTCCCGCCCGCGAGGAGACCCGACGTGACCGTCCCCGGTTTCGGCAGACCGATCCCGCCGCCGCCCACGCGTCCGCCGACCGCCGGCCTGCCGCGCGACCCGCGGGTCGCGGCGACCGCCGCGCTGCTCAACCTCAGTGGCGTGGGCGCCGGTTACCTGTACCTGCGGCGGTGGCGGCGGGCGATCCCGAGCTGGATCGCCACCGGGGCGCTGCTGCGGGCCGCGCTGCCCGTCGAGGCCGACGGCATACCCGGGCTCTGGCCCGTGCTGTACGCGGGGTGGCTGGTGCTGACCGCGCTGGACGGGTGGCGGCTGGCTGGGCCCGCCCCCGTCGCGGGGCGGGGGCCGTGGCTGCCGCTGACCGCCGGGGTGCTGCTGCTGGCGGGGCCCGCCACGGCCGGCGTGTTCTTCGGCCGCGCCCGCGAGCAGGCGCTGGAGGACGACCTCACCGAACGCCTCGTCGCCGCCGACGCGTTGGTGGGGCGGGCGGCCGGGGAGCCGTTCACGGTGGCCGAGGACTCCTACCGCTCGGCGCTCACCGAGTACCTCGCCGTGCGGGCCGACCATCCGGAGACCGACGCGGCCGGCACGGTGCCGGACCACGTGGACGACCTCTACCGGCGGGCCACCGGCGGAGGTTCGGCGGACGACCCGTGTGCCGTGCTCGATCCGCTGCGGTTCTTCCGGGAGTTGCCCGGCGAGTTCGACGACAGCGAGGCCGACCGGCTGGCGGAGCGCGCCGTCGAGGCGCTGCCCGAGCCGCTGCACGGCTGCGGGCTGCTGCGCGCCGACGGGTCCGGGGTGGCGGCGGCCGAGGCGCCGCTGACCGAACTGCTCGCGGACCACGCGGACTCGGCGTACGCGACCGGGCTGCCGGACGAGCTGGGCGAACGGCAGCGCGCCGCGATCGGGGCGCTGGCGGAGGAGGCGCCCTGCGAGGCGCTGGAGCGGCTGCGGTCACTCAACGAGCTGCTCGGCGCGCTGCCGGGCGAGGCGTTCTCGCGGATGGCCGCCGAGGGCCAGGAGCCCGTGCCCGAGGGGCTGTACCAGTGCGGCACCGACCGCTTCCTGGCGGGCGCCTTCACCGACGCCGGGGAGACGCTGACCGAACTCGTCGACGAACACCCCGGCCACCAACGCGTGGACCGGGCCGGGGACATCCTGATCGCCGCCCGCATCGCGGAGCACATGCCCGCCGCCGGGGCCGAGCTGCCCCCGGACCCCGGCTCGGCGAGCGGCCCGACGATCACGGTCGAGGTGTTCAACGACTCCCCGTACGAGCTGGAGTTGCTCTACACCGGCCCGCGCACCGGCTCGGAACGGGTCGGGGCGTGCGACGGCTGCTCCCTCTACCCGGCCGACCCCGGCGACAGCGCGTGCGCGGACAGCGGCATCGACTACCCGAGCACCACGCTCGAACTCCCGGTCGGTGACTACTGGTTCCTCCACCAGTCCCCCGGGCAGGCGACCAGCCCGCTGGTCGAGGCCGACACGTTCGAGCCCGACTACATCTACACCTACTGCTCGTACATCACCGAGGACGACCTGCTGCCCGGCGGCGGCACCGACATCTGAACGGATCCGCGGTACTCGCCCGGCGGAACGCCGTAGGCGGCGCGGAACGCGCGGCTGAACGCGGAGGCGTCGCTGAAGCCCCAGCGCCGCGCGATCTCGCCGACCCGGACCGCCGCGAGGGCGGGGTCGGCCAGGTCGCGGCGGCTGCCGTCGAGGCGCTGGCCGCGGATCCACGCCTGCACGCTGAGCTGATGCTGCTGGAAGAGCCGGTGCAGGTAACGGACGGAGATGTGGTGGGCGGCGGCGATCACGGCGGGCGACAGCCCGGGGTCGCTCAAGTGCCGGCGGACGAACCCCTGGACGCGCAGGAACAGCACGCGCTGCCGGGACTCGGCCGGCAGGGAGGTGTGCGCCTCCGCGTGGTGGGCCAGCCACGCGCCGACCAGATCGGTCAGCACCGTGCCCAGCCGCAGCGCGTCGGCGGGCCGGCACGGGCGCGGGTCGGTCGCCAGCCCGGTGAGGAACTGGGCGAGCAGCGCGCCGATGCCCTCGCGGCCGGACAGCCGCGTCGCGACCAGCCGTTCCGCCGCCCGCGCGGACAGCGGCAGGGCGGACCGCGGCACATGGGCCGACACGGTGGCGGCCTGGCCGCCGTCGGACGAGATCCGGGTGTCGTACGGCCGGGACGAGGACAGCAGCGTCAAGTCGTAGGGCCACAACGTGGCTTCGCGGCCGGACTGGGCGACGGTGTGCCGTCCGCGCAGCATCAGGCCCACGACGAACAGCTCGGGGTCGGAACGGCGGATCGTGGCCGGGGTGCGCTCCGCCCGCAGCGAGGCGTAGCTCATGCGGTTGACGTTCGCCGAGCCGAGTTCGAGGACCCGCGCCGACGCCCTGAACCTGTCCCTCCGCTCGCAGGACAGCACGGTGGGCATGACGACGCCGCGCGTCAACTCGTACCAGGCGTCCCAGCGTTCGTCCGGTGCCAGCCGATCGGTGTCGAACACCTCGCGCAGCACGGAACGCCCCCCTCCCCCGCCGGTCCGCCCCCCGGGCCGGCGGGGGCGGGGGGCGTTCCGTGCTGCGGCCGTCTCTTATACACCTCTCACCCTACACCTCTGACGCTCGCTGGAGGACTGGGGTGTTGGGCGGTCCTTAGAAGAACATGCGACTCCACCACGCCGAGAGATCCAGCGTG
>NZ_LN929758.1 GCF_001493375.1 Streptomyces specialis | reverse complement strand
AAACCGCCTACGCGAGTGGTACGCACAATAATTCTGTATATTGCCAGGCAGAAGCGGACTTACGAGGTTTCTGCCTTGCTGTTAGCCGCGGAGATGTGAATAGGTAACGGGCGCTACGTGCGCGACCACACCCTGCGCGAGGACCAAGTCCTCACCGATCTGCGGGCCGACACCGCCCGCCTCGCCGAACACGCCATGCAGCTCTACCCCGAGGAGGGAACGCTGCTGGCCCTGCTGGTCGCGCTCACCGGCGCCCGACGCACCCTGGAAGTAGGGGTGTTCACCGGCTACAGCACCCTGTGCACCGCCCGCGCGCTGCCCGGGGACGGCCAGGTCGTGGCGCTGGACAACAGCGAACGGTTCACCGCCGTGGCCCGCCCGTACTGGGAACGCGCCGGGGTCGCGGACCGGATCGATCTGCGGCTGGGCGACGCCGGGCGGACGATGGCCGCGATGCTCCGGGCGGGCGAGGAGTCCACCTTCGACTTCGCGTTCCTCGACGCCGACAAGAACAACTACCCCGCCTACTGGGAGCCGTTGCTGGCGCTGCTGCGCCCGGGGGGCCTGCTGGTGGTCGACAACACGCTGTGGGCGGGCCAGGTCGCCGACGACACCTGCCAGGACCCCGACACCCGAGGGGTGCGGGAGCTGAACGCGCTCATCGCCGCCGACGACCGGGTGGAGTCGGTCATGCTGCCCGTCGCCGACGGGGTGACCCTGGTCCGGCTCCGGTGAACACCCCGGAAGCCGCCGGCGAACCCCGCCCCGCCGGTGAACCCGGACCTGGCGACGGCGCGCTCGGCGACTGGCCTCCGCACGTGCTGGAGGAGAACGGCGCCCTGCTGCTGGCCCGCCTGCGCCGCCACTTCGAGCGGCTCCGCGAGACACCGGTGCGCGTCCCGTCCACCCCGGTGCGCGTCAGGACCCTGCTGGACGGCGAACCCCCCGCCGAACCCGAGGACTTCGAAACGGTCCTGGCCGACACGTTCCGCCACGTCGTCCCGCACCTGGTGCAGTGGAACCACCCCGGCTTCCACGCCTACCTCCCCAACTCCAGCAGCGGGCCCGGCATCCTGGCCGAGACCCTGGCGGCGGCCCTCAACCCCAACGCGATGCTGTGGCACACCTCCCCGGCCGCGTCGGCCCTGGAGGAGACCGTGCTGCGCTGGCTCGCCGGACTGGCCGGCTACCCTCCGGACGCCGAGGCGGTGCTGCTGTCGGGTGCGAGCAGCGCCACGTTCACCGCGCTGGCCGCGGCGCGGGACGCGCTGCCCGGACTGGACATCCGGGAACGGGGCCTGGCCGGCCGCGCCGATCTGCCGGTGCTGCGCGTCTACACCTCCGACCAGGCGCACTCCAGCGTCGACAAGGCCGCCATCGCCCTGGGGGCCGGGCTCGCCAACGTGGTGCGGCTGCCCACCGATTCCTCCTACCGCCTCCGGCCCGGCGTCCTGGACGCCGCCCTCCGCGCGGACCGGGCCGGCGGCATGCTGCCGCTGGCGGTGGTCGCCACGCTCGGCACCACCGCCGTGGGGGCCCTGGACCCGGTGCCCCGACTGGCCGAGGTCTGCGCCCGGCACGGCGTGTGGCTGCACGTGGACGCCGCGTACGGCGGACTGTGGCGGGCGACGGACACCCCGCGCGACGTGCTGCCCGCCATCGACGCGGCCGACTCGGTCGTGGTCAACCCGCACAAGACGCTGTTCACCCCGATGCACGCCAGCGCCCTGTACTGCCGCCGCCGCGGCGCCCTGGCGGGCGCGTTCCGCCTGGTGCCGGAGATCCTGCGGACCGACGACGCGGGCGGGCCCACCGACTTCATGGACCGCTCCCTCGAACTGGGCCGAGGCTTCAGAGCGTTGAAAATCTGGTGGCTCATCAGATGCTTCGGCACCCGGGGCATCGCGGCCCGCATGGAGCGGCTGCTGGGCCTGGCCGAGGAGTTGCGCCGCCGAGTCCTGGCCGCGCCGGGCTGGGAGCTGACCGCCGACGCCGTGCTGCCGGTGGTCTGCCTGCGCCATCTGCCGCCCGGGGTGGGCCGGCAGGAGACCGACGCGTTCAACGCCCGGCTGCTGGACCGCGTCAACGCGATCGGCGACGTCTTCCTGTCCCACGCGGTGCTGCGCGACGGCTACACGCTGCGCGTCGCGTTCGGCAACCTCCACTCCCGCGCCGAGGACGTCGATCAGGTGTGGTGGCGGCTGCGCGGGGCCGCGGCGGGGGAGTTCTGATGCGGGCGGCCGTGCTCCGCGCCACGGGCGACGTCCACGTCGGGACCGTTCCCGACCCCGTGGTCGAGGAGCCGCACGACGCGCTGGTGCGCGTCCGGTACGCGGCGGTGTGCGGCAGCGACCTGTGGCGCTACCGCGACCACCCGCCGGGCGCGGCGCCGATCCGCCCGGGGCACGAGTTCAGCGGCGTCGTCGAGGCGGTCGGCGCGGCGGTCACCGCCGTGCGTCCGGGGGACGTGGTGCTCGCGCCCTTCGCCTGGTCGGACGGCACCTGCCCGGCGTGCCGCGCGGGGCTGCCGACGTCCTGCCCGGCCGGCGGCGTCTTCGGTGACCGGGCCGACGGCGCGCAGGCCGAGGCCGTGCGGGTGCGGTTCGCCGACGCCAACCTGGTCGTCCTGCCGGTCGGCGCGGACGACCCGCGCATGCCGGCGCTGCTGACGCTCGCCGACGTGATGAGCACCGGCCACCACGCCGCGCTGTGCGCCCGCGTCGGCGCGGGAACCACCGTGGTGGTGATGGGCGACGGCGCGGTCGGCCTGTGCGCGGTCCTGGCGGCCCGCCGGCTGGGCGCCGGGCACATCACGGTCGTGGCGCGCCACCGCGCCCGGGCCGAACTCGCCCTGCGGCTGGGCGCGGACAGCGTCGTCACCGAGCGGGGCCCGGCCGCAGCGCGGCGCGTGCGGGCGCTGACCGGCGGCCGGGGCACGGGGGCGGTCCTGGAGTGCGTCGGGACCGCCGAGTCGTGGGCGGACGCCCTGGCGGCCGTCCGGGACGGCGGGACGATCGGCTATGTCGGCCTCCCGCACGGTGTCGCCCTGGACCCCGCCGTCTTCTTCGACCGCAACCTCACCCTGGCCGGCGGGATCGCGCCCGCCAGGACCTACATCCCGCGCCTGCTGCCCGACGTCCTGTCGGGCGCCCTGGACCCGTCCCCGGTCTTCGACCACCGCACCGGCCTCGACGGCGTCCCCGGCGCCTACCGGGCCATGGCGGCCCGCACCGCGATCAAGGCGCTGATCGCCCTGTGAAGCCGGTGTGCCGTCCCGGATAGCCTGATCGCCGGACCGCACACCGGCCACCGCCGGCTCCGCCGAAGGGGACAGCAGTGATCACGCCTCCCACCCAGCGCGTCAGCCCGCCGCCGATCGCGGACGAACGCGTCATGCTGCGCGCGTACCTCGACTACCACCGCGCGACGCTCGCCATGAAGTGCGACGGCCTCACCGACGAGGAATTGCGCCGCCGGTCCATGCCGCCCTCGACGCTGACCCTCCTCGGCCTGGTGCGGCACATGGCGGAGGTGGAGCGCGCCTGGTTCCGCCGGGTGATCGGCGGCGAGGACGTCCCGCTCGTGTGGTCGGACGAGGAGGACTACCAACGGGCCTACGACGCGGGCGACTCGACCCGCGCCGAGGCGTTCGCCGCCTGGCACGAGGAGGTCGCGCACGCGCGCCGTGTCGAGGCGGCGGCCGAGTCGCTCGACGTCACCGCCCACCAGCCGCGCTGGAACACGGACGTGTCGCTGCGGCTGGTGATGCTGCACATGATCCACGAGTACGCCCGCCACAACGGTCACGCCGACTTCCTGCGCGAGGCGATCGACGGCACCGTCGGCGCGTGACCGGGCGGCCCGGCCTCAGCCCGGACACTCCCCGGGCGCGGCCGACCGTGCCGGGAACGGCAGGGCCCGGATCGTCTCGCCCGGGCCGAAGTCGATGCCGCTCCCGGTGAAGAACGGCTCCTCGAACAGGCACCACGGCTGGTCCGAGCGGTTCTCGCCACTGACGACGGGCGGGATGAGGAACGCCTCGGGGAAGACCAGGATCCCCGGCACCCCCGTGGCGTCCGGACCCGACCACACGCACGCCGCGGGCAGGGGGCCGCAGGGCAACAGACCGGCGGCCCGCGCCGGTCCGGCGGGCAGCACGGTGGCCGCCACAGCGGCGGCAACGGCGGCGGACACGGCCGCCCCCTTCGACAGAACACGACGCATGCCACTCGTCTTTCGCCACAGAGGAGTCGGGGACACTGAATCCTTCCCGCGGTGAACGACCTCCCACACCCGCCGTGTTCGACCGATCATTCACCGTGACATGCGGGGGACGCCGGTCCGCGTCGCTCCGGGGAGAGGACGACGCGGACCGGCCGTGTCAGGGCCGGAACGGGCCTGTTCCCGCGCCCGTCCGGCCGAGTACCCCGGCGACCGCGTCCAACTCCTCGCGCTCCAGGCGGATTCCGCCGGCCGTCGCCCAGTCCCCGACCTGTTCCGGGGTCCGCGCGCCCACGATCGCGCCCGAGATCCCGGGCCACGCCAGCGTCCACGCCACCGCCACGGCCGGGACCGGGACGCCGCGCCGCTCCGCGATCGCGCGCAGCACGTCCGCCACGGCCAGGTTCTCCGCCAGCCGTTCGGTGAAGTCCGGGTGCGCGCGCCGCCAGTCGTCCGGCGGGAGCGCGGCGACCCGCTCCGCCGAGAACGCCCCGCTCAACAGGCCCGACCGCATCGGCGAGTACGCGATGACGGCCGTGCCGTTCCGCCGGGCCCACGCCACCTCGGGCGCCGCGCCGCGGTCGAGGGCGGAGAACGGCGGCTGCACGGCGTCCACATGCGCGATGCTCTCGGCCCGCGCCAACTGCGCCAGGCTGTGGTTGGACAGCCCGATCGCGCGCACCTTCCCGGCCCGCTTCAGATCGGCCATCACCTGCCAGTACTCCTCCAGCGGCGTCGCCACGGGCGAGACCGCGCCGTCGTCGCCGGTCGCCCCCCAGTCCAGCGCCTCGCCGGTGTCCGGCCAGTGCACCTGGTAGAGGTCGATGTGCTCGACGCCGAGCCGCCGCAGCGAGGCGTCCACCTCGCGGCGGACGCTCTCCGGCCGCATGATCCGGTACGGCGCGGCCAGCGGCTGGGCCTCGTTCCACACCAGCCCCGCCTTGGTGAACACGTACGGACGCTCGGCGGGCGGCAGCGACGCCAGGGCGCGGCCGACCACCACCTCGGAGTGACCGAGGCCGTACACGGCCGCCGTGTCGATCCAGTTGACGCCCAGCGCCACGGCCCGCCTGATCGCCGCGACCGACTCCGCGTCGTCGGTCGCGCCCCACGAGAAACGCCATCCGCCGCCGCCGATGGCCCACGCACCGAACCCGGTGCGGCTGATCTTCATGTCCGCGATGGTGTGCATGCCCCTCACTGTGCGCAGTCGCCCGGCGACCTGCCCAGAGCCTTGCCGTCCCTAGGACCGCCAGGACCAGGCTGGCCGGGGGACGGGCGCGCGATACTGGGGGCATGGCCAAGGAGTTGGGCGAATTCCTCAAGACCCGCCGCGCGCGCGTCCGTCCCGAGGACGTCGGCCTGCCCGATCTGGGCGGACGGCGTCGCGTTCCCGGGCTGCGGCGGGAGGAGCTGGCCCAACTCGCGGGCGTCAGCGCCGACTACTACATGCGGCTCGAACAAGGGCGCGGCGGCGGCGTCTCGGAGGAAGTGCTCGACGCGCTGGCCCGCGCGCTGCGCCTGGACGAGGACGAGCGCGGCTACCTGTTCGGCCTGGCCAGGCCGCGCCGCCCGCAGCGGCGCCCGCGCCGCGCCCCCCGCTGCGCCAGCCCCCGGCTGCTCAGCCTGCTGGAGTCGATGCGCGACACCCCGGCGTATGTCATCGACCACCGCACCGACATCCTGGCGTGGAACCGGATGGCCGCCGCCCTGACGCTCGACTTCGGCGCGCTCGCCCCCGACGAGCGGAACTGGGCGCGGCTGTGCTTCCTCGACCCGCGCACCACCGAGATCTTCCCCGCGTGGGAGCACAAGGCCCGGGAGACCGTGGCCTTCCTGCGGCTGCACGCCGTGGACCACCCCGACGACCGGCGGCTGGCGGAGCTGGTGGGGGAGCTGTCGCTGAAGAGCGACCTGTTCCGCCGCTGGTGGAACGATCACAACGTGCGGGAGAAGACGCACGGCGAGAAGCGGTTCCGCCATCCGGTCGTCGGCGAGCTGTCGCTGTCGTTCCAGACCCTGGCGGTGCTGGGGGAGGAGGACCAGGTGCTCGTGGCGTACGCGCCCGAGCCCGGCTCCGCCTCGGCGGACGCGCTCCGCCTGATCGGCATGGTGGACGCCGAACGGCTGTGACCCGTCCCGGCCGGGGCGACGCGGCCGTTTCCGCGAATCGGGCGAAGACGCTGTTTGTCCCCGGGGCGGTCGGGCAGGCGCATTGACGTGCTTCGGACCGCAGGCACACCCGCGGGGGCCCCATGCCCCGGGCGAGTGCGGCCTGTGGTCCGTGTGCTCCCGCGGTGAACCGGTGAACGAACGGGACACGCAGCAGGGAGCGACAGCCGATGCCAGTGACACACGTGAAGAAGCCCCGCCGTCAGCACCCCCACGACGACGCCCCGAACACCAAGGAGGCGTTCCGCCGGCTCGTCGCGATGGAGGACGGCCCGGAACGCGACGCGCTCCGCGACGAGATCGTCTGCGCCTGGATGCCGATGGCGGCCCGTCTCGCCCGCCAGTACCGCAACCGCGGCGAGAACCTCGAAGACCTGGAACAGGTCGCGCACCTGGGCCTGGTGAAGGCCGTGCGCCGCTACGACCCCGGCTACGGCACCGCGTTCGAGAGCTACGCCGTGCCCACCATCGTCGGCGAGATCAAGCGTCACTTCCGCGACCACCTGTGGGGCATGCATGTCCCGCGCCGTGTCCAGGAGTTGCGCAACCGGGTGCGGGTCGCCCACAACGAGCTGTCGCACACCCTCGACGGCCGCCGCCCCGACACCGGGGAGCTGGCGAAGGCCGCCAACATGACGGAGACGGAGGCCAAGGCCGGTCTGGAGGCGATGAACAGCTACACCGTGCTGTCCCTGGACGCCGAAGTGACCGGCACGGACGAGGGCTTCTCGCTGATGGACACCCTGGGCCGCAACGAGCCGGGCTTCGAGCGCGTCGTGGAGCGCGAGTCGGTCCGCACCCGGCTGCGCGAACTGCCGGAGCGCGAGCGGCAGATCCTGTACCTGCGCTTCTTCCGCGGCATGACGCAGAGCGGCATCGCGGAACAGATCGGCATCTCGCAGATGCACGTCTCGCGGCTGCTGAGCCGCACGTGCACGCGTCTCCGTGAGCAGGTGGAGGCCGGCGGGGCAGGATAACGGCATGGACGTACACAGACATCGCAACGAGACCCCGCCCGAACGCGACGACCGGAACTTCGCCGAGCTGCTCCAGGAGCTGCGGGTGACCCAGACCGGGGTGCAGATCCTCTTCGCGTTCCTGCTGACCCTCGCGTTCACCTACCGCTTCGAGTCGCTGGACGACTTCCAGCTCGCCGTCTACGTCATCACCCTGCTGCTGGCGATGACGGCGTCCGTCCTGTTCACCGCACCCGCGGCGCTGCACCGGCTGCTGTTCCGGCGCGGCGCCAAGCGGGAGGTCGTGGAGGTCTCGTCCCGGCTGGCGACGGCGGGGCTGGCCACGCTCGCGCTGGCCCTGGCCGGCGCGCTGCTGCTGGTCCTGGACGTGGCGGTGGGCCGCCGCGCCGGGATCGCCACCGCCGTGTGGGCGTTCCTGCTGTGCTCCGTGCTGTGGGGCGTGGTGCCCCTGATGATCAACCGGCACGCAGCGCAAGGGCGGTATGACGAGAAACCCGCTCCATCGCGCTCGCCTCGGCCAGTTCGAACGCCCGACGGCCCCCCGCCCGCAGAAGAGTGAGCACGCCGAGCACCCCGCCCGTCGGCAGCCGCAGCGGCACGCACAGCAGCGACGACGCCTCCGTGAGTGCCAGCACCGGAACGCCGTCCCCCGCCTCGCCGAGGGCGTGCGCGTCCTCCGGCCGGATCTGGAGGGCCGAGCCGCCGGCCCCGGCCGCCTCGCCGATGAGCGGCGCCCCGGCGGGGTCCTGGGCGCGGATCGCCGCCACGGCGCCCGCGACCGCCTCCGTCGTCCCGGCGTCCGCGGCCGGTCCGGACGCCGGTCCCAGCACGGCGACCCGCCGCAGGCGCCCGCCGGGGCCGGCCCGGTCCGCGATGACCCAGTCCGCGAAACGCCCGTGCAGCACCGCGCAGACCCGCTCCAGCGCCGCGTCGCCGCCCGCCGCTCCCCGCGTCCCGGCCGTTTCGAGGAGCACGGTCGCGACGTCGTCGACCAGGTCCATCAGCTCCACCCGGCTGCTGACCTCGACCGGATCGGGCGGGCTCACCGCCTCCGGCGGCACGGCGGGCGCCGCCACCCCCGTCCCGGGCCGTTCGGTCGTCGGCTGGCACACGGCGAGCACGGAGGTGCGCCGCTGCCCGGGAGGCCGCACGGCCGCCAGCGTCACCCACAACCGCCCCGGCCGCTGGGCGTCGTCCGGCCCGGCGGTCAGCCCGCGCATCAACTCCACGGCCAGCGTGCGGTTCCCCTCGTGGCGGGCCACGGCCGCGACCTGGCTGCGGAACGCGGCCCGGCCCTCGCGGGCGAACGAGGGGGCGAGGGAACGGCCCGCCGCGTATCCGGCGCGCAGCCCGAACAACTGGCAGGCGGCGGCGTTGATCCGGCTCACCACGCCCTCCCGGTCGAGCAGCAGGACGGGAACCGGGAGCCACTGGAAGACGGCCCGCAGCAACTGCTGCTCCGTGGAGTCGGCCGGGCGGCCCGACTTCCGCTGTTCCGCCAGCAGATGCTCATAGCGCGGCCACAACAAGTCGGACACATACTGAAGTTCGAAAAGGGCCGCGTCGAGGTTCGCCGGCCCCCCACCCCCCGGCAGGGCGCGCGTCGCGCGCAGTTCGGCCACCCGCTTGCGGAAATCCGTGAGCTCGGCGCCGTAATTCTCCTCGTCGGCCATACCGGAACCGTAATCCTCATCAAGTCGGATAAGCGTACCGTGAGCTGTTTCCGTGCAAACTGCCCGGGAAGGCGAAGGTCATGCCCGACAGCACACATGAGCAGCCGACGGACATCTCCGCCCGCGCTCTGGTCCAGCTCGCCGAGCGGGCTGCCCTGTGCACGCCCGCGGCCTGCGGCGCGGCGGCGACCGTCGGCGCCGGTGACGACCGCGGCGGACCCGAGACCAGGGCCGCCGTCACCCACCCCGACCTGGCCCCCCTCGTCGCCGTTCAGTGGACCTCGGGGGAGGGCCCCATCCCGGCGGCCGTGCGCACCGGGGAGCCGGTCGCGGCGGACGACCTGCTGGCCGACGGACGGTGGCCACAGTACCGGGCCATGGCGCTGGACGCCGGGGTCCGCTCCACCGCGACGCTGCCCTTCCACCACGACGGGCTGACCGTGACCGTGACCGTCTGCGGCTTCCGGCCCGGCCTGCTGGACGACCGGACCCGTGCCACGGCCACCCTGATCGGTGACCTCGCCAGCCGGACCCTCGCCCGCGACCACGCGTACGAACGCGCCCTGACCGAGGTGGACCAGCTCGACACCGCGCTGCGGTCCCGCCCGGTCATCGACCAGGCGTGCGGCATCCTCATGCACGTCCTCGGCTGCGACGCCGACACCGCCTTCGACCTGCTGCGCCGCCAGTCGCAGCGCACCAACAACAGGCTCGCGGACCTGGCCGACCGCGTGGTCCGCACCAAGGGCCGCGGTATCGAGGCGGCACTCGCCCGCCGGTGAACCACCCGTTCACGCGCCCGGCCCGGCGCTTCGGACCGGCCCGCGCGGGTACTCGCCACCATCACATTCCCACGTCAAGGAGGTGCGCATGAGCCGGCCCCGGATCGTGATCGTCGGGGCGGGATTCGCCGGTTACCAGACCGCGCGGCAGTTGTCCCGCACGGTCGGGAAGCACGCGGAGATCGTGCTGCTGAACCCGACCGACTACTTCCTGTACGTGCCGCTGCTGCCCCAGGTCGCCGCCGGAATCCTGGAGCCGCGCCGTGTCACGGTCTCGCTGACCGGGACCCTGCCGGGCACCCGGCTCGTCCTCGGCGAGGCCACCGGCGTGGACCTCGACGGACGCCGGGTCCGGTTCACCGGCCCCGAGGGACGCGAGGGCGAGCTGGACTACGACACCCTCGTCCTGTCCGTCGGCAGCGTCAGCCGCCTGCTGCCCATCCCGGGCGTCGCGCAGTACGCCCGGGGCTTCCGCAGCCTGCCAGAGGCGCTGTACCTGCGTGACCACATCGTGCGCCAGTTGGAGCTGGCCGCCCACGCCGACGACGAGGAGGAGCGCCGCGCGCGGTCCACGTTCATCGTGGTCGGCGCCGGCTACACCGGCACGGAGGTCGCCGCCCAGGGCGCGATGTTCACCGACTCGATCGCGCGCCGCGAGGGCGCCGGCGTCCCGCGCCCGCGCTGGATGCTGCTGGACATCGCCCCCCGCGTCCTGCCCGAGCTGGACGAACGGCTCTCCCGCACCGCCGACCGGGTGCTGCGGCAGCGCGGCGTGGACGTGCGGAACAAGATGTCGGTCAAGGAGGCCAAGCCGGAAGGGGTGCTCCTGGACGACGGGGAGTTCGTCCCGACCCGCAGCCTCATCTGGTGTGTCGGCGTCCGCCCCGACCCGCTGGTCTCCGAGGTGGGGCTGCCCACCGAACGCGGCCGGCTCTGCGTCGACGCCTACCTCAACGTGCCGGACCACCCGGAGGTCTTCGCCCTCGGCGACGCCGCCGCCGTGCCCGACCTCACCAAGCCGGGCAGCTACACGCCGATGACCGCCCAGCACGCCTGGCGGCAGGGCAAGGCCGCCGCCCGCAACATCGCCGCCCGCTACGGGCTGGGGGAGCGCGCCCCCTACGAGCACCACGACAAGGGCTTCGTCGTGGCCCTCGGCGGGGTCAAGGCCGCCGCCAACCCGTACCGGATCCCGCTGTCCGGGCCGCTGGCCGGGGCCGTCACCCGCGGCTACCACCTGCTGGCGATGCCGGGCAACCGGTTCCGCGTCGCCGCCGACTGGCTGCTGGACGCGGTGCTGCCCCGGCAGGCGGTGCAGCTCGGCATGGTCCGCTCCGGCTCCGTACCGCTGGACACCGCCTCGCCGGAACTGGCCCGCACACCGATGGACTGAGAGGTCCCGCTCCGCGTCGCGCCAAGAGGCGCGAAAGGGGCGGGGTACCGGGGAACCCGCGATCCCCGGCGCCCCGCCCCCTGGCGCGGCTTCACCCGCCGCCCGGTACCGCCCGGCCGGGTCAGGAGTCCGGTGCGGCCCGGCCGATTCCGGCGGGCGCGGAACCCGGCGCCCGGCCCCGCGCCAGGCCGCCGGACTCACCGCACCCACGGGGTCGCGGGTGCGGGGGGCCGGGCAGGCGGCGGACCGGCCATGGCCGGTCGCCCTCGCCTGCCTTTCCCGCTTTCCGCTTCAGCCACCACGCGGCAGTACCCACAAGGCCCCGGACTATGCGCGGCGCGCCGTCCGGGGCCCGGGGCCCGACTCCCGAAGGGGGTCAGCCGGGCACGCGGTCGCTGTCCCGCGCCCAGTGCCGGTGGTACGCGACGGCGTCCGCGAACGCCGCCACCACCGTCGCGGCCTTGCCGTCGTCCGTGCCGCTGACCACGCCGAGGTCGTCCACCACGCCGTCACCGTCCTCCGCCAGCCGTACGTCCGGCAGGTTCAGGCCGCGCAGCACCTCCACCCCGGCGCCCAGCGCCGCGATGCTCTTGCCGTGCTTGAACGCCTCGGCCACGTAGTGCCGGGCGAGACCGTCCTCGCCCAGCGCGCGGGCGCTGTCCTCGCCGCCCGGCACGCACACCGCGTCGTACAGCACCGACGCCATGGTGCTCATCGCCCGGTCCACCGTGAGCGTGCCGCCGTCGGCCGTCCGGATCTCCCCGTCGCGCGGGGCGAGCACCTCGACGATCGCGCCGCCGTCGGTCAGGGCGGAGCGCAGCGTCTCCACGTCCGTCCCGTCCACGCCGTCCGCCGCCAGGACCGCGATGCGGCGGGTGGCGATCGTCTCGGCCGGGCTCTCGGCCAGACTCAGGGCCGGTGAGGTGCGGCCGTGGTTCTCCGTCACGGGCGCCTTGGGCGGGGCGACCCCGATGCCCTCGGCGACCCGGGTCGCCAGCGCGTGGTCCACGTGGTTGAGCCGGTCCACCTGCCGCTCCCGGATGCGGCGGTCGCCGACCTTGCCCAGCTCGAAGCGGAACGCGGCGACGATGTGCTCCTTCTCCCAGTCGGCCATGCTGTTCCAGAACAGCGTGGCCTGGCTGTAGTGGTCGGCGAAGCTCTCGCTGCGCCGGCGGATCTTCACGCCGTCCACCCGCTCCTGGTGGTGGACGTAGGCGCCGGCCGCCTCGGAAGCCGTCGCCGGGCAGCCACCGGCCAGGGAGTTGGGGGAGTACGCGGCCCGGCCGGGGTGGACGCGGTGCTGGCCGTAGCCGTCGCGCTGGTTGTTCCGCACGGTCGTGACCGGGGCGTTGACCGGCAACTGCTGGAAGTTGGGGCCGCCCAGCCGGATCAACTGGGTGTCCAGGTAGGAGAAGTTGCGGCCTTGGAGCAGCGGGTCGTTGGTGAAGTCGATGCCCGGCACGACGTGCGCGGTGTGGAACGCGACCTGCTCGGTCTCGGCGAAGAAGTTGTCCGGGTTGCGGTTCAGCGTCATCCGGCCGACCGGCCGCACCGGCACGGTCTCCTCCGGGATGATCTTCGTCGGGTCGAGGAGGTCGAAGTCGAAGCGGAACTCGTCCTCCTCCGGCACGAGTTGGACCCCGAGTTCGAACTCGGGGAAGTCGCCCGCCTCGATCGCCTCCCACAGGTCCCGGCGGTTGAAGTCCGGGTCCTTGCCCGCGATCGTCTGGCACTCCTCCCACACCAGCGAGTGGGTGCCCAGCACCGGCTTCCAGTGGAACTTCACGAACGTGCCCCGGCCCTCGGCGTTCACGAACCGGAAGGTGTGCACGCCGAAGCCCTGCATCATCCGGTAACTGCGGGGCAGCGCCCGGTCCGACATCAGCCACATCAGCATGTGCGTCGACTCCGGCTGGAGCGACACGAAGTCCCAGAACGTGTCGTGCGCGGACTGCGCCTGCGGTATCTCGTTGTGCGGCTCCGGTTTCACCGCGTGCACGAAATCCGGGAACTTGATGGCGTCCTGGATGAAGAACACCGGCATGTTGTTCCCCACCAGATCGTAATTGCCTTCCCTGGTGTAGAACTTGACGGCGAATCCGCGGACGTCGCGAACCGTGTCCGCCGAGCCGCGCGACCCGGCCACCGTGGAGAACCGTACGAACACCGGCGTCTCCCGTTCCGGATCCTGGAGGAAGTCCGCCCGGGTGAACTCGGCGAGCGACTCGTAGGGCCGGAACACGCCGTACGCGCCCGCGCCCCGGGCGTGCACCACCCGCTCCGGTATTCGCTCGTGGTCGAAGTGGGTGATCTTCTCCCGGAAGTGGAAGTCCTCCAGAAGGGTGGGACCGCGTTCCCCGACCCGCAGCGAATTGTCCGTGTCGGCGACCCGTGTGCCGGTGTTCGTCGTCAGCGGGCCGTCCTCCGGCCGGTCACGCAGCGGATCGAGCTGCTCCTGCTTGTCCCCTGAGCCATCAGCCGACATCTGCTCTCCTCACATCCCCCGCAATTCATACAATCCTGACATCCGGGGCCCGACTACCCGCCGACGGCGATTCCAACCGCCCCGCGCACCGGGTCACGCACCAGCGGCGGCAGCCCGAGCGCCTCCGGCAGCCGGTCCGCCGGATCGGCCGCCACCACCAGCGGGCGCCGCCGCCGCGCCGCCCCGGCGCCCCGCTCCAGGCACCAGGCCAGCCACGCGTCCAGCCGCTCCGGCCGCACCCGTTCGGCGGACAGCAGGGCCGGCCAGCGGAAGGCCCGCGCCTGCGCCGACACCTTCGCCCCGCCGCGCACCGGGTCGATCGCCAGCGGCGGCACCCCCACCCGCAGCGGCAGCACCAGCCCGTGCAGCCGGTCGGTCACCACGACATCGAGCCGCTCGACCACCGACAGGAACTCCTCGGCGGTCCCGCACAACAGCCCGTCCTCCCGGTCCAGACGCGATTCCAGCACCACCGGCGCGCACCGCGTCCCCGTCAGCCAGCTCCGCACCGTCCCCGCCACCGCGTCGTGCGCCCGCCGGTCCCCGTACTCCCGCTGGCCGTGCGTCAGCAGCACGCCCACCACCGGCACCGCCGGGCCGCGCGGCGCGCGCAGCGCGAGATCCCGTTCGGGCGCCGGCACCACGCCGTCCCGCGCCAGCACCTCGTGGAACCCCGCCACCGCCGGGTCCGCCGGGTCGATCACCGACACGCCCACCGCCACCCGGCGGCAGTGCGCGAAACGGCCGTGCAGCGCGGCCACCCGCGGACCGTGCAGCGGACCGCAGACGAAGACCAGCCGCGTGTAGGCCCCCGGCCGCACCTCGTCCAGCGCCGGGCCGCCCGGTTCGAACCGGGGACTCCACGCGACGTCGTACGGCACGCCGTGCGCGTCGAGCACCTGCCGCACCCGTTCCAGGGCCAGCACGTCCCCGGCCGTCGCCTCACCGTCCAGAAAACTGAACCACCCCGTCACCAGGGTCCGTCCCACTTCGCTCGTCATCCGCCCCGGGTTACCCGCCGTGACCACGCGAAACGTTTCATATCGCCCGTCCGGGGCACTCGCCGCCCGTGCCACCGCCGAGCCCCGACCCCACCGCCCCCGTCGGCGTCGTCATCGCCACCATGAACCGCGCCCCGACGCTGCTGACGACGCTGGAGAAGCTGACGACCCTGCCCGAACGGCCCCCCGTCGTGGTCGTGGACAACGGCTCCGACGACGGCACCGCGACCCTCGTCGCCGAACGGTTCCCCGCCGTACGGGTCCTCGCCCTGCCCGTCAACCGGGGCCCGCTCGCCCGCAACGAGGGCGCGCGCCTCCTGACCACCCCCTACATCGCCTTCAGCGACGACGACTCCTGGTGGGCCCCCGGCGCGCTGGCCACCGCCGCCGCCCTCCTGGACGCCGGACCGCGCGTCGGCCTCCTCGCCGCCCGCGTCGCCGTCGGCCAGGACCTCGCCCCCGACCCGATCAACGACGCCCTGGCCGCGTCCCCGCTCGGCACCGCGCCCGGCCTGCCCGGACCGGCCGTGCTCGGCTTCCTCGGCTGTGCCGCCGTGGTCCGCCGCTCCGCGTTCCTCGCCGTGGGCGGCTACCACCCGCTGCTGTGGATCGGCGGCGAGGAGACCCTCCTCGCCTACGACCTGACCGCCGCCGGCTGGCACGTCTGCCACGCGCCGCAGCTCACCGCCGTCCACCACCCCGCCGAGGCACCCCGGCCGCACCGCGTCGCCCACATGCGCCGCAACGAGACCCTCACCGCCTGGCTGCGCCGCCCGGTGCCCGTCGCGCTCCGCCAGACCTGGCGCCTGGCCCGCGACGCGCGCGCCGACCACGCCGCCCGGCGCGCCTTCGGCCAGCTCCTGCCCCGCCTGCCCGGCGCGCTGCGCGCCCGGCGACGGCTGCCCGCCGCCGTGGAGGCCCAGGTCCGCCGACTGGAGGCCGCCGATGCGCCCGGATGACCGCACCTCGCCGGACGACCGGACCTCGGTGGTGATCATCACCCACAACCGCAGGGCCGAACTCCTCCACACCCTCGACCGGCTCACCGAGCTGCCCGAGCGGCCCCCGATCGTGATCACCGACAACGGCTCCACCGACGGCACCGCCGAAGCGGTCGCCCTCCACCACCCCGGCGTCCGCCTCCTGCGCCCCGGCGCCAACCTCGGCGCCATCGGCCGCAACCTCGCCGTCCGCGAGGTCACCGCCCCCTACCTCGCGTTCTGCGACGACGACACCTGGTGGGCCCCCGGCTCCCTGACGGCCGCCGCCGACCTCCTCGACGCCCACCCCCGCGTCGCCGCCGTCACCGCCCGCATCGTGGTCGAACCGGCCGGGACCGAGGACCCCATCGTCGCCGAACTGCGCCACTCGCCGCTGCCCCGCCCCGCCTGGCTGCCCGGCCCGGCCCTCGGCTCGTTCCTGGCCGCCGCGACCGTCCTGCGCACCGACGCCTTCCGCGCGGCGGGCGGCTTCTCGCCGCGCCTGTGGCTGGGCGGCGAGGAGGAGCTTCTCGCCGCCGACCTGATGGCGGCCGGATGGTGGCTGGTCTTCGACGAGAGCCTGACGATCCACCACGCGGCCTCCACCCTGCGCGACCCGACCCGCCGCCGCGCCGACGGCATCCGCAACACGCTCTGGTTCACCTGGCTCCGCCGCGCCCCCCGCCCGGCCCTGCGCCGCACGGCCCACCTGCTGCGCACGATCCCCCGCGACGCCACCTCCGCGAAGGCCGTCGCCCGCGCCACCGCCGGCCTGCCCTGGCTGCTGCGTGAACGCCGCGCCCTCCCACCGGAGGTCGAGGCCCGCCTGCGCACCCTCGAAGAGACCCAACGCACCTCCACGGCACGCCAGTACGTGGGCTGACCACGGCTGACCACGGCTCAACCACGGCTGCCCCACGGCAACGGCAGTCCGGCGGCGGTCCGTTCAGGACGAGGACTTGGCGAGGTCGGACCAGTAACGGATCGACGTGCGCTCGTGCGCGATCGCCGCCTCCAGGGCGAGGCGCGGACCGGACTGGGCGAGGCCGCCGACCTCACGGAGCAGTTCGTACTCCTTCAGCCGCGCCTGGTGGGCCAGGAGCCGGGTGCGGGCGAGGGCCTGCGGACCGGCGCCGAAGAACACCTTCAGGATCGCCAGGTCGCGCAACTGCGGCATGTCCTGGACGCCTTCGGCCAGCCAGGCGTCGAGCGACCGCTCCCCGTCCGGGGTGATCGTGAACCGCGTCCTGGTCCGGCCGTCGCCCTCGGTCTCGGCGGTGAGCAGCCCGGCCTCGGCGAGCCGGGCCGGCTCCCGGTAGATCTGCGAACGCTGGATCGTCCACATGTGCGAAACGGTCGCGTTGATCGTCCGCTCCAGCTCGTACGCGGTCACGCCGGGCGACCAGCGCGCCAGGCCGAGAACGATGTAACTGGTCGGGGTGAGGCGCATTTCGCAGAGCTTACCGTCTTGTCCCGCGCAACACTCCATGCAATAGTCCATCGTCGACTACTTCCTGGAGGTTGAGTATGAGCGACATCCGCACCCTGCCCGTGCTGGAGGACTACGCGGGGTGGTTCGCGCCGCAGGAGAACGAGCTGTCCATCGACGCGCTTCCGGTCGAGGGACGGATACCGGCGTGGCTGACCGGGACGCTGCTGCGCAACGGTCCTGGCTACTTCGGCGAACGCCCGCGCGGGGCCCGTCACCTGCTCGACGGGCTGGCGATGCTCCACAAGTTCGCCTTCACCGAAGGCCGCGTCAGCTACGCCAACCGGTTCCTGCGGACCAAGGCGTACCAGGCGCTGCGCGAGGACGGCCGGATCGGCTACCGCGAGTTCGCCTCGGACCCGTGCCGCAGGCTCACCGACCCCATCGCCTCACTGTTCGACCCGCGCTACACCGACAACGCCAGCGTGAACGTGATCCGGCTCGGGAGCCGGCTCGTCGCCCTCACCGAGACGCCGCTGCCGGTCGCCTTCGACCCGGACACGCTGGAGACCCTCGGCGTCGCCTACGACACGCCCGGCCGCGGCCCGGTGTCCCCCTCGGCCCACCCGCACTTCGACCGCACCGGCGCCATGATCAACGTGCAGGTCCACTACGGCCTCCGCAGCTCCTACCGGGTCTACCGGCAGACCGCGACCGGAGGGTTCCGCCTGCTGTCCAAGATCCCCGTCACCCGGCCCGCGTACCTGCACAGCTTCGCCGTCACGGAACGCCACGTGATCCTCATCGAGTCACCGTTCCGCGTGAACCCGCTCGAACTCGCCACCGCGCGGCGGCCGTTCATCGAGAGCTACCGCTGGCGGCCCGACCGGCCCACGACGTTCCTCATCATCGACCGGCACACCGGCCGCCTGAAGGG
This sequence comes from Streptomyces specialis, assembly GCF_001493375.1. GTDB lineage: Bacteria > Actinomycetota > Actinomycetes > Streptomycetales > Streptomycetaceae > Streptomyces > Streptomyces specialis. Next base: position 58,128 of record NZ_LN929758.1, on the reverse strand, counting down.
CCGCCGGGAGACCGACCCCATGTTCTTCTTCCACACGGTCAACGCCTACGACGACACCGACGGCGACATCGTCCTCGACCTGTGCGCGTACCCCGACCCGTCCCTGATCTGTCTCTTATACACTCTGACGCTGCCGACGAAGAGGATAGTGTAGATCTCGGTGGGCGCCGGATCATTAATAAAAATAAAAAGAAAGAAGAGAACGAGGCACGGATGTATGTGTTTTAAAGGGTTCTTAGGAGGCTGGATAAGTCAGCTGTGAACTAGAGGAGATTAACTTCTAAAGTGTAATTGATGCGGGAGGGACTGAGTGTAGACCAGGCCCGTGCATCGCGGGGGGCAGAGGTGGATAGGAGACAGCCCCCCCCCCCCGCGCCTCCCCCGCTACCGCCTCACCCGCACCGGCACCACCACCCACCACCGGCTCGTCAGCGAGGAGCCGTTCGAGTGGCCCCGGATCAACTACGGGGCCGACAACGGCCGCCCGTACCGCTACGCCTACGGTGTCGGGGCCGTCTCCGACCCGGCCGCTCCCACCGCGACCATCACCAAGCTCGACCTCACCGACGGCACCACGACCCACTGGCACGAGTCCGGCTGCTACACCGGCGAACCCGTCTTCGTCCCCGACCCGAACCGCCCCGCCGACGACGACGCGGGGGTCGTCCTGTCCATCGTCTTCCAGCCCGCGCGGAACGCCTCGTTCCTGCTCGTCCTCGACGCCCGCGACCTCACCGAACTCGCCCGCGCCCACGCCCCCCACCACCTGCCCTTCGGCTTCCACGGCAACCACTTCCCCCCGACCCGTGCCTGAGAAGCCCGGGCCCCCTGACCCCGCCGGGTCAGGGGGCCGCCGGGCGGCCCCGCAGCCTGGACTTCTTCTCCCTGTTCCCGCAGGTGTTCATCGAGCACCACCGGCGGTTCCGGCCCCTGCTGGTGTCGACATAGAGGCCGCGACACGCGGGATCGTCACAGGACTTCACGCGCTCCCGGGCGGCGCCGCCGAGGGTCTCGACGGCGGAGCGGGCGATGACGCCGAGGGCGTCGGACACCGGCGCCCTCGACCTCGTCCGCCACCGGACACCGTCCGCCTCCAGCACAGGGAACGCGCCGCACCGGCCGGCCAGCCGGTTGATCAGCTCCACATCGGCCCCGGCCGGCCGGGTGCCCGCCGCGACGGCGGTCCCGGCGCGGTGGATCGCCTCGCGCAGACGTCGCGCCAGATCCAGATCGTTCCCCGTGGGCGCGGTCCCGGCCAGATCGAGGCCGTTGACCCGCAGCCAGTCGCGCAGACGCCCCGGGTCCGGCAGACGCTCCACCGGCACGCCGTGACGGTCGCTCAGCGTGGCGGTGAAACGAAAGGCCAGGTGCTCGTTGTCCAGCCGGAACGGCGGAGGCGCGGCGGAACTCACGGAACCACCCTAGCTGGTTCCATCGTCCTCCTCGGCGCATACTGGAACCGTCTGAGACGGTTCACAAGGAGGTCGTGATGGTGGCTGTGACAGTGGTCGGCACGGGGGCGATGGGCGCGCCGGTCGCCCGGAACCTGCTGGCGGCGGGGCATGAGGTGGCGATCTGGAACCGCGACCCGGCCCGTGCCGAGCCACTGGTCGAGCAGGGAGCCGCGCGGGTCCCGGACCTCCGGGAGGTGTTCGCCCGTGGCGTGGTGCTGTCCGCGCTGGCCGACGACGCGGCGGTCCGCGCGGTGTTCCTCGACAGCGAGGCGCTGCCGGCCGCCCCGGCGGGGGCGGTGCACGTGAACCTGGCGACGATCAGCCCGTCCCTCGCCCGGGAGGCCGCGGCCGTGCACGCCGACCACGGGGTGGGGTACGTCGCGGCGCCGATGTTCGGCCGGGTCGCGGTCGCCGAGGCCGCCCGGCTGAACATCGTCACCGCCGGGCAGCCCGACGACATCGCCCGCGTCGAACCGCTGCTGAACGCGATCGCCGCGCGCACCTGGCCCCTCGGGGACGACCCGGCGCGGGCGAACACCGTGAAGCTGGCCGGGAACCTGCTGATCGCGTCGGCGATCCAGTCCCTGGCCGAAGCGGTCAGCCTGGCCGAACGCGGCGGCGTCGAGGCGGACCGGCTCATCGAGATCCTGACCTCCACGATCCTGCCAGGACCCGTCTACACCAGCTACGGCGACCTGATCGCCCGCGCCCAGTACGAACCGGCCGGCTTCACCGTCCCCCTGGGCCGCAAGGACATCGACCTGGCCCGCGCCCACGCGGCCGACCACGACCTGCGCCTGCCCACCGCCGACCTGCTCTCGACCCTCCTCACCGAGACCATCGCCGCCGGCCGCTCCCACCAGGACTGGTCATCCCTGGCCGCCCTCCAACGCGACCGCACCTTGTGAGAACCCCTTTCCGGGAGGTGGCTCGCTCCTCCCCTCCGTGACCTTGCCGTCCGGTGCGGCCGAGGTCGGTGTCGGGAGGCGGAGTTCCAGGTGGTGGCCGCCGTCGGGGGTGGGGGCTGTCTCTTTTACACCTCTGACGCTGCCGACTGCCTGGGTCGCCTGGTGCCTCTCGGTCGTGTTGTGGTGAGGGTGCCGCCGAGGAGGTCGGCGCGTTGGCGCAGGCCGATCAGGCCGTGCCGGGCGCTGGGGAGCGCGAGGGTGGGGCGGGTGGCGGCGGTGTTGGTGACGGTGGTCAGCAGGGCGTCGCCGTCGCGCCGGACCCGCACGGTGGCGCGGGCGCCGGGCGCGTGTTTGCGGACGTTGGTCAGCGCCTCCTGCACCGTGCGGTAGACCGCCCGCTGCACGGGCAGCGGCGGATCGTCGGGCAGTTCGACGGTCAGCTCCGCGTCGATGCCGCTGTGGGCGACGAGTTGGGCCAGCTCCGCGAGGGTCGGCTGCGGGGTGAGGTCGGCCGGCCGGCCGTCGCCCGCGCGCAACACGCTCACCATGTGGCGCAGTTCGTCCAGGGTACGGACACTGAGCTGCCGGATGGTCGTCGCGGCCTCCTTCGCCGCCGGATCCTCGACGCTCACCTGCAACGCCCCGGCGCGCACCGCGATCAGGCTGACCTGGTGCGAGACGACGTCGTGCATCTCGCGGGCGAGCTGGGCGCGTTCCTTGGCCAGCACGCTCTGCGCGGTCAGCAGCCGTTCGTGTTCGCGGGCCTCGGTGATCTCGGCCAGCCGGAGCGACAGGTCGCGGCGGGCCTGCACGAGCTGGCCCAGGAAGACAGGAGCGGCGGCCAGCGCCAGCGAGTAGGCGATGTCGATGGCCGCGTTGACGCCGTCGAACTGGTGCAGCGGCGGCAGCGGCCACGGCACCGAGTAACAGGCGGTGAACGCCACGGCCGCGGCGAGGATCCGGGCGCGGCTGCGGCTGAGCGAGGCGAACGTGTAGAGCGCGGTCAGGGAGACGACCACGGCGTACGAGGTCAGCGCGGGCACCAGCGTGATCAGCAGCACCGTGCCGGGCAGGCACCGCCGCAGCAGCAGGGCCAGGGAGGCGGCGACGGTGCCCGCGACGACCAGCGGGTGGTCGCCGTCGCTGCTGATCCACGTGTCCAGCAGGGCGACGGCCACGACCAGCGCGTCCTGGGCGCGCGGGGACAGGCGCGGCGGCGCGGCCATCAGGCGCCGCCCCGGCCACCGGGCACCGCGCCGGGCACGCCGCCGTCCGCGCGCAGCAGCCCGGCGCGTTCGGCCAGCAGCGCCGCCTGCACCCGGCCGCCGGCGTCCAGCTTGCCGAGGATGGCGCTGACGTGGTCCTTCACCGTGCCCACCCCCAGATGCAGGCGGGCGCCGATCTCCCCGTTGGACAGGCCGGTGGCCAGCAGCGTCAGCACGTGCCGCTCCCGGCCGGTCAGCCGGGCGACCCGGCGGGCGGCGTCCGCCTCGACGGCGTCGCGGCCCGCGTCGAGATAGCCGTCGACCACGGTGCGAATCACCTTGGAGGACAGCACCGTTCCCCCCTCGGCCAGGGTCCGCACCAGCGCCCCGATCTCCTCCGGGTCGGTGTCCTTCAGCAGGAACCCGGACGCGCCCGCGCGCAGCGCGGCGGCGATGTACTCGTCGGTGTCGAAGGTGGTGAGCATCGCGACGACCGGCGGGCTCGTCAGGGCGCGGATCGCGGCCAGCACGGTCAGCCCGTCCACGTCCGGCATCCGGATGTCCAGCAGCACCACGTCCGGGCGGTGCCGCCGTACCGCGTCCAGCGCCTCGCCGCCGGAGACCGCGCCCACCACCTCGATGCCCCCGGCGGCGTCCAGGATGAGCCGGAACCCGGTGCGGATCAGTGCCTCGTCGTCGACCACCAGTACGCGTATCACGCGCGTTCGCCCCTTCGCGTCGTCCCCGTCCGCCCGCCGTCTCCGGCCGCCCGCCCCGGCCGGTCGGCGGGGGTGGCTCCGGCCGGTCGGCGGGGTGCCAGCGGCAGTCTGCCGGATGTCCCGCGCCCGCCGCGTGCCCGAATGTGGGGGCATGACACAGGACTTGGGGGGAGTCCGCGTACCGGCCGGGCCCATCGCCCCCGCCGGTACGCCGTCGGCCCGATCAGCCGCCGGGGTGGGGCGGCTGATCGGGCTCGACCTGGCACGCGGACTCGCGGTGTTCGGGATGTACGCCGCCCACGTCGGCCCGATGCCCACCGAGGGCGGGGTGACCGGCTGGGTGATGGAGCTGTTCCACGGCCGTTCCTCGGCACTGTTCGCGGTGCTGGCCGGCCTCGCGCTGGTGCTGATCGCCGGGCGCCGCGTCCCGCGAACCGGCCGGGACGGCCGCCGGGCGGCGGCGCGGATCGCGATCCGCGCGGTCGTGCTGCTCGCGCTGGGCTCCGCGCTGACCGCGTCGGGCACGGTGGTCGAGGTGATCCTCGCCTACTACGGCGTGTACTTCCTGCTCGCGCTGCCCTTCCGGCGGCTCCCGGCCCGGACGCTCGCCCTGGCCGCCGTGGTCTGGGCGCTGCTGGGACCGCCGCTGCTGCACGCGCTGTCCGAGGTCATCTACGCCGAGGCCATGTACACCGAGGACTGGTCCTACCGGGGCTGGGCGGCGACCATCGACGGTCACGACCCGCTCGCCGCGTGGAGCGGGGAGGGCGTCGTCGCCCTGCTGTGCGCGGGCGGCTACCCGGCGCTGACGTGGATGCCGTACGTGCTGGCGGGCATGGCGCTGGGCCGCCTCGACCTGGCCGCCCCGGCGGTGCGCGTGCGGCTGGCCCGGCTGGGCGCGGCGATGGCGGTGCTGGGGTACGGCGGTTCGTGGCTGGCGCTCCGGCTCTTCCCGCAGGCGGTGGAGGCGACCGGGGCACCGCACGCCTGGTGGTCGGACGTGGACGTGGACGCGGACTGGGACACGTGGTGGTGGCTGCTGGTCGCCGCCCCGCACAGCCAGACGACGCCGTCGCTGATCGCGAACACCGGCGTGGCGCTCGCCGTGATCGCCGGGGCGCTGATCCTGGTGGACCGCTTCGCGCCCGCCCGCCGCCTGGCCCGGCCGGTGATCGCGGTCGGCACCATGTCGCTGACCGCGTACGTCGGGCACGTGGTGGCGGTCTGGTGGCTGGACCTGGACCTGACGGGCGCGCCGCTGTCCATGTGGCTGGGCTTCGTCGGCGTGGCGGCGCTGGTGGCGACGGTGTGGCTGCGGTTCTTCCGGCGCGGCCCGCTGGAGTACCTGGTCAACGCGGCGACCGCGCCCGCCCGTCACCTCCGCTGACCCGGCGGGCCGGACCCGCCGCCACGCCGGCGGCGCTGGCGGAACGGATCCCGGGCGCGGTCGGGTCGCGCGTCCTGACGGCGGACGACCGGCCGCGGTGGCGGGCGTTGGGACTGGCCGCGCTCGCCGGGGCGCCCGACGCCTTCGGCTCCGCGCTCGCCGAGTGGCAGGGCGACGGCGACCGGGAGGAACGCCGACGCGCCCGGCTCGCCATCCCCGGCTCGTCCCCCCTGCTCGCCCTGCTCGACGGCGAACCGGCCGGGATCGCCAGTGGCGTTCCCGGCCCCCGGAGCGGCGACGCCGAGCTGATCTCCCTGTGGGTCGCCGCCACGCCACGCGGCCACGGCGTGGCGGACCGGCTCGTCCAGGCGGTGGAACGACGGGCCGCGCGCCTGGCGGTCATGCCTCACAACTCCCACGCCGGCGCCACGGCTTGGAGCACACCGGGGAGCCCGGTGACGTCCTCGGCGACGGCCGCACGGAGGCCGTCATCGCCGGACGCCTCCCGTTCCCGCCCGCCTGAACCGCCGTCAGGAGCGCGGCTTCGCCCGGACGTGCATGCGTTCGCCCTGCCTGCCGAAGAGGCTGAGGACCTCCACGGGCCGCCCGTCCGCGCTGGTGAACCAGTGCGGCAGCCGGGTGTCCCACTCGGCGGCCTCGCCCGGCCCGAGGACGAGATCGTGGTCGGCGAGGAGCAGCCGCAGCCGGCCGTCCAGCACGTACAGCCACTCGTAGCCCTCGTGCGTACGGAACTGCGGCTCGGAACCCCGGTCCGTGATGATGAACTTGTACGCCTGGAGGGGGCCCGGGCTCCGGGTCAGGGGCACGAACGTGTCGCCGCTCGGCAGCGTGCGGGGCTTCATCCGCACCCGGGGATCCCCGACCTCGGGCGCGCCGACCAGATCGTCCAGCGGAACGTCGTACGCGTCGGCGAGCGGCAGCAGCAGTTCCAGACTGGGGCGGCGCTGTCCCGACTCCAGCCGGGACAGGGTGCTCCGGGAGATGCCGGTGGCCTCGGAGAGCGCGGCCAGGGTGAGGCCGTGCTCCGCTCGCAGCCGCCGGAGCCGGGGCGCGACCTCCTCCAGGACCGCCCGGTAGCGCGGTGGTTCGTCCATACGGGCATTCCACCCCGCGCGTCCCGGAATCGGCAACAAAAGTTGCCGGATCCGCGCGACGCGCCGCACGCTCCCCCGCATGAACCCACACCCCGCATCCGGTCACGCGCACGGACACCACTCCACCGACCTCGACTGGGAGGCCCTGGCCACCCACCTGGAAACCAACGGCGAACTGCACCTGCCACTCCTGCGCCGGGCGGCGGACCGCCTCCGCACGGCGCTCGGCCCGGCGGCGGACGTGCGGCGCGTCCTCGACGTCGGCAGCGGGCCGGGCGTCATGACCTGCGTGTTCGCCGAGACGTTCCCGGACGCGGAGGCGGTCGCCGTGGACGGCACCCCCGCACTGCTGGACCGCGCCCTCGTCCGTGCCGGGCGGCTCGGCCTCGGCGGCCGGGTGACCGTCCGGCACGCGGAGCTGCCCGGCGACCTCGACGGCGGCCCCGGCACGGCCGACCTGGTCTGGAGCAGCAAGGCCGTGCACCACCTCGGCGATCAGCAGGGGGCGCTGGACGGGCTCGCCCGCGCGCTGAGGCCGGGCGGGCTGTGCGCCGGGGCGGCGGGCGGCCTGCCGACACGTTTCCTGCCGCGCGACCCGGGCCTCGGCAGGCCGGGGCTCCAGGCCCGGCTCGACGCCGCCCAGGAGGACTGGTTCGCGACCATGCGGGCCGAACTCCCCGGCAGCGTCCGCGTCGTCGAGGACTGGCCCGCGATGCTGCGCCGCGCCGGGCTCACCGGCGTCGGCGCGTTCACCCTGCTGCTCGACCTCCCGGCGCCGCTGGACGAGCCGGCCCGCGCCCACCTGCGCGCCCACCTCACGCGGCTGCGGGACACCGTGGGCGACTTCCTGGACGCGGAGGACCGCGCCGCGCTCGACGTGCTGGTCGATCCGGAGGCGCCCGGCGGCATCCTGCGGCGGCCCGACGCCTTCCTCCTCTCCGCCACCACGGTCTTCACGGGCGTGCGCCCCACCCGGTGACCGCGCCGGTCACCGGGTGGGGCGCCGCCGCTTAAACACATCTGACGCCGCCGACGAAGGGGGTACAGTCGATGTCCTGAGGTGCCCACTCGTGGGAGTAGGTGAGAAGTGTTGCGTCGTGCGGAGGGTTAGTAGATACTGACACCTGGTTTCTTTATCAATCAGACCACCTACTAACAACACCTACCCTATCCTCTTCGGGGGAAGCGTCAGATGTGTATAAGGCGGCAGGAGGAGACGGCGACCGGACACGCCGAGCCGACACCGGCGGTCCGCTGGGCGCTCGCCGCCCTCGCCCTGTCCATGCTGCTGTCCTCGCTCGGCATCAGCATCGCCAACGTCGCCCTGCCGACCATGGCGGGGGCGTTCACCGCCTCCTTCCAGGAGGTGCAGTGGGTCGTCCTGGCGTACCTCCTCGCCATCACCACCGTGATCGTCGGCGTGGGGCGGCTCGGCGACCTCGTCGGCCGCCGGCGGCTGCTCCTGGCCGGGATCGCGCTGTTCACGGCCGCCTCGGCACTGTGCGGCGTCGCGCCCACGCTCGGGCTGCTGATCGCGGCCCGTGCCGCGCAGGGCTTCGGCGCGGCCGTGCTGATGGCCCTCACCATGGCGTTCGTCGGCGAGACGGTGCCCAAGGCGAGGACCGGCAGCGCCATGGGGCTGCTCGGCACGATGTCCGCGCTCGGCACCGCGCTCGGCCCGTCGCTGGGCGGCGCGCTGATCTCCGGCCCCGGCTGGCGGGCGATCTTCCTCGTCAACGTGCCGCTGGGCGTCCTCGCCCACTTCCTCGCACGCCGCCACCTGCCCGCCGACCGGCGGGCGCCCGGGACCGGCCGGGCCGCGTTCGACCACGCGGGCACCGCGCTGCTCGCCGCGACGCTGGCGGCGTACGCGCTCGCCATGACGGTGGGGCGCGGCGATCCCGGCCCGCTCAACGCGGCTCTGCTGCTGGCCGCCGCCCTGGGAGCCGGCCTCTTCGTCCGCACCGAGGCCCGCGCGGCGTCCCCGTTGATCCGCCTGGCGGTGTTCCGCGACCGGGGGCTCGGCGCCGGGCTCGCCATGAGCGCGCTCGTCATGACGGTGATGATGGCGACGCTGGTCGTCGGACCGTTCCATCTCTCCCGCGCGCTGGGGCTCGACGCGGCCATGACCGGGCTCGCCCTGTCGGCCGGCCCGGTCGTCACCGCCCTCACCGGCGTGCCGGCGGGCCGTGTCGCGGACCGCTTCGGCGCGCACCGCATGACCGTCGCCGGTCTCGCCGCGATGGCGGCCGGCGCGCTCGCCCTGTCCCTGACACCGACGGAGCTCGGCGTCCCCGGCTACGTCGTCCCCATCGTCGTCACCACGGCCGGCTACGCGGTGTTCCAGACGGCCAACAACACCGCCGTGATGGCGGACGTCCCCGCCGACCGGCGGGGCGTCACCTCCGGCATGCTCAACCTGTCGCGCAACCTCGGGCTCATCACCGGCGCGTCCGTCATGGGCGCGGTCTTCGCCCTCGCCTCCGCGACGACCGACGTCACCACGGCACCCCCCGAGGCGGTCGCCACCGGCACGCGCGTCACCTTCGCCGTCGCGGTGCTCCTGATCGCCGCCGCGCTGACGATCGCCTTGCGCACCCGCCGCCCCACGCGCCCCACCCCGGGCGGGCCGGTGTGAGAGACCTGTGTCCGGTGCGCGGGGGTCGTCGGAATCCCGGTGTTCCCGGGGCGGCGCGGGCAGGCTCCTCGTATGCGGATGCTGAGGAACGTGCTGATGACCGCCGCCGCGACCGCGTGCGTGGCCGCCGGAGCCCTGGCGCTGACCAGCCCGGCCCAGGCCACGGTCGCCGAGTGCGAGCAACACCTGATCGGACAGGGCTACACCGTGGGCCCGGAGGAGTCGGCGGCGTGCCGGACCGGCGCCGAGGGCCCGTCCCACACCCAGGAGTGCATCGACCTCCTGCGGGACATCGGCGTACGGTACGGCGACGCCGAGGGAGCCTGCCGCCGAGCCGCCGCCTGACGCACCCGCGCCCACCGCACCGGGTGCGGCGGACGCGGTGACGGTCCGGGTGGTCAGGCCGTCGCGCGTTCCGGCAGCGGCGTCGGTTCGTCCGGGGCGGCGGGAGGCGCGGGGGCGCGGCGGCGGACGCCCCACGCGGCCAGGGCCAGCAGCACCACGGCGACGGCGATCAGCGACAGCGGGGCCACGACGCCGAGCAGGGTCAGCGCCAGGGCGATCGACTTCGCCGTGTCGGCCTGGTGCTGCCGGGTCTCCTCAGTCGCCGTCACCCGCACGTCGGCGACGGGGAACAGGGCCGTGCCGTCCTGGGTGGTGGCCGTGATGGTCTGGCCGTGGGAGCCGTCCATGATCGTGCCGGTGCCGGAGTCGATCCACAGCACCAGATCGGTCGTGGCCGTGTACGCCAGCGGCACCGTCTCCGGGAGCGTCGCCGGATCGACGGTGCCGCCCGGGACGGAGGCGAGGATGGCGCCCACGGCCTCGCGCGGCAGGGCCGGCGGGAGGTCGCCGCGGTCGGCCATCGCTCCCTCGGCGTGGATCGTGTAGCCGTAGACGGTGCGGCCCTCGCGCTTCTCCGTCCCGGTGTGGACGGCGGCGACCTCGGTGCCGGTCGTGTGGTCCCACCACCGGTAGTCGCGCCGCTCCGGCTCCAGCGGGAAGCCGATGACCAGGCCCTCGTGCGGGGCGGCCCCGCTGCCCTCGGGGGCCGGGCGGTCCTCCAGGGTGACGCGGTCCACGGCCCAGCGTTCCTCGGAGCGGGTCAGTTCGATGTCATCGGGGCCGAGCAGGACCCGGCTGTCGGAGAAGACCGCCGTGTCGCCACTGGTGTCGACGACCTCGATGTGGCGGTCCATGAGGACGGGGACGTCCACCAGAAACGCGTCGGCCAGGTCGCCGGAGGCGAGCGCCTGCTGGTTCAGGACGGTGGCGGTGCCCTCGTATTGCGGATTCTCGTCCACGTCGTCCGGGACCTTGTGCATGGCCGGAAGAAGGGCGAAACGGGTCACCGCCGCGAGAACGAGGAGCGCGGCGGCGATTCCGGACAGAATCCAGGTCGATCTTCGCATGGGGGTCTCCCGGTGGGGACGCGTACGGGATGCGAGCGCGATGAGCGGAATACCGGATCGACGGCTCAATTTATGGCGAGCGGCGAGCGGCGTCAATAAGGCCGGGGCGGCGGGGAATTCCGCGCAGGATTTCCGCTGTCACGCTCACTGTCTGTTTTCCGCGCAGGTCAGCGGCGCTTTTCTGGGCTTTCTCGGCGTGACAATCGCCCATTCCCGGAAAAAGCGTCGTTCATTTCGCCGGGGAGAACAGGCCGAGTGTTCCGAGCGCTTCGCGGACCTCGTCCGGGGTGATGGCCAGCAGCCGTTCGTCCGGGGCCGTGGCGTGCGGGTCGGCGTGGTGCGGGATGCCGGGGTGCCACAGCGCCCGGTGTGAGGTGGTGTGCTAGATGAGGTGTCGTGGTGTGCCGGTCTGTCTTTGTTTGAAGGCGGCGGGGCCGCCGGATGCCTGCACTGTCCGCTTCGTCGGCAGCGTGAGGTGTGTATGAGAGACAGACCGAGGGGGTGCCCAGCGCCGTGGCGAGGTGGGCGACGCCCGTGTCGCCGACCACCACCGCCCGCGCGGCGGCGATCAGCGCGGCCAGCGCGGGGAACGGCAGCGCGGCCGGCCCGGCGAACACCTCGGCAGGGTCGCCGGGGGAGACGCCGGCGGCCTCCGCGACCGAGGCCGCGAGGCGGCCCTCGTCCGGGCCGCCGGTCACGACGACCCGGTGCCCGGCGCGGGCCAGGGCGCGGCCCACGGCGGCGAACCGTTCCGCCGGCCCGCGGCGGGCGCCCGCGGCCGCGCCCGGGTGCAGCACGACCGCGCCGGGCGCAGGGGAGGGCCAGGGCGGCGCGGTGATCCGCACGTCCGCCGGGTCCGCCGGGACGCCGTACCAGGCCAGGAACCGGCACCAGCGGTCTCGTTCGTGCTCGTCGGCGCGCCACTCCGGTCCGGAGGCGTGGGCGAAGCCCCACAGCCGTCCCGGGCGGAGCGCCGACAGCGGGCGCAGGCTCTCCGGGCCGCTGCCGTGCAGGTCGACCGCCAGCTCCGGCGCCGGGCCCGACCACGGCACGGCGGACGGCACGGCCCGCCCGGGCGCGGCGGACGGGATCAGCTCGTCCACCGCGCCGGTCGCGGCCACGGCGTCGGCGAGGGAGCCGGGCGCGGCCAGCAGCAGCCGGTGCCCGGGAAACGCCCGGCGCAGGCCGCGCAGCGCGGGCACGCCCGTCAGCAGGTCGCCCAGGCCGAGGGCCCGCAGGACCACCAGCCGTTTCACGACGTCACATAGGCGGCCCGGCGGGCCAGTTCGGTCGTGGAACGGCCGTCGAGATACGGCAGCACCAGCGTCTGCCCGCCCCACTCGCGCAGCGCCGCCGCCTCCGGCAGGTCACGCACGCTGTAGTCGCCGCCCTTGACCCACACATCGGGCCGCAGCCGCCGCAGCAGCGCCTCGGGCGTGTCCTCGTCGAACTCGACCACCGCGTCCACACAGCCGAGGCCGGACAGCACCCGGATGCGGTCGGCGGCCGTGTTGAACGGCCGGCCCCGGCCCTTCAGGCGCCGCACCGAGGCGTCGGAGTTGACGCACACGATCAGGCAGTCGCCGGTGCGCCGCGCGTTCTCCAGGAACTGCACGTGCCCGGCGTGCAGCAGGTCGAAGCAGCCGCCCGCCGCCACCACCGTGCCGCCCCGCGACCTGACGGCCTCGATCAGCGTCCGCGCGTCACCGGCGGGCGGCGGCGCCGCCGTCACCCGCGGCGGCTCGCGCCAGGGGGCGAGCGCCGCGAGGCCGCCGTCGCCGACGAAGCAAGTCGCCGCCTCGGTGGCCCGGCCGACCGCGTCGGACGGCAGCCCCCCGTCGGCCAGCACCGTGGCCGCCGTCGCGGCGAAGCAGTCGCCCGCGCCGCACGGGTCCCCGTCGTGGCCCGCGGCGGCCGGCACATACAGCGGGTCGTCGCAGTGGGCGCGCGCCAGCACCGCGCCCCGGCCGCCGAGCGTCACCGCGACCGACGCGGCGCCCCAGCGTTCGGCCAGCAGCGCGCCGCGCCTGCTGTGCGTGTGCGGCGAGTCGTCGTCCAGGTCGCTCAGCGCGCCGCCGCAGAACAGCTTCGCCTCGCGTTCGTTCGGGGTGACCAGCCGGGCGCCCGGCACCGGCGGCAGGCCGCGCGGGTGCGGGTCCCACACCACCGGGACGCGCCGCGCCGCCTCACCGAGCAGGTCGCGGACGGCCGCCGCCACGCCCTGCCCGTAGTCGGCGACGAGCACCGCCCCGGCGTTCCGCAGCGCCTCGCGGGCCGCGTGGCCCGGCGGCCCCGGCGTGCCGCCGCCGCTGTCGACAGCGGCCGGCCTCGGGCCAGGACGCGCGCCTTGACCGGCAGCGACCCGTCGAGCGGCAGCTCCGCGAGCCGCACGCCCGGCGGCAGCATCGCGCGGACCGCGGCGCTCGCCTCGTCGGCGCCCAGCGCGGCGACGAGCACCACATCGCGCCCGTCCCGCGCGGCCAGCGCGGCGGCGAGCCCGGCGCCGCCGGGGCGGCGGCGGTCGGCCGCGACCTCCACGACGGGCACGGGCGCGTCGGGCGCGAGCCGCGTGGCGTCGCCCTCGACGTCGCGGTCGAGCAGCACGTCGCCGACGACGACGAGCGGCCCGGGACGGGGCCCGGTCATGACACCTCCCGCCGGGTGAGGACGACCCGGGCGGGCGCCACCGTCTCGGCCAGCGCCTCGTCGAACGCCTCGCACAGCACGTGCAGGGCGACCAGATGCGCCTCCTGGACGGTGGCGGAGCTGGGGGAGGAGATGCTGAGCACCGCGTCGGCCTGGGCGGCCAGCGGGTTGGGAGCGGGCCCGGTCATGGCCCACACCCGCAGGCCCGCGGCCCGCCCGGCGGTGGCGGCGCTGAGGAGGTTGTCGCTGCGGCCCGAGGTGGACATCAGGACCAGCACGTCGCCGGGCCTGCCGTGGGCGGCGACCTGCCGGGCGAAGACCTCGTCGAAGCCGTAGTCGTTGCCGATCGCGGTGACGCTCGACGTCTCGGCGTGCAGGGAGATGGCGGAGTACGGGGGCCGGCCCTCGGCGTAACGGCCGACCAGTTCGGCCGTCAGGTGCTGGGCCTGGGCGGCGCTGCCGCCGTTCCCGGCGGCCAGCAGCCGCCCGCCGAACGGCAGGACACCGGCCAGGTGGCGGCCCCACTCGACGGCCCGGTCGAGCCCGTCGGCGTCGTCGCGGAAGTCCCGCAGGGCGTCCTGGAGGGACACGCAGTGGTCGTGCGCGGCGCGCGATGCGTGCATGGGCGAACTCCTCCGATGGTTCAGGTCGTTCACGTGCGTGGGTCGGGAGACGGAAACGGGTCGGTGCGGGAAGGGCGGCGCGGTCAGCCGCCGCTCACGGGCGCCGGGCGGCGGGCGGCGATCTCCCGGTACACGTCCTCGGTGGCCGCCGCCACGGCGGCCCAGCGGTAACGGGTCAGGACCCGCCGCCGCCCCGCCGCGCCGCGCGCGGCCCGCTCGGCGGGGGCGGCCAGCAGCGCCGCGACCGCGTCGGCCAGCGCGGCCGGGTCGCCCGGCGGCACCAGCCGCCCGGTGGCGGGGTCGGCGACCGTGTCCCGCTGCCCGCCGACCGCGCTCGCCACCACCGGCACACCGCAGGCCATGGCCTCCAGCGGCACGATGCCGAACGGTTCGTAGTCGGCGGGGCACAGCACCAGATCGGCGCTCCGCAGCAGCGCCGGAACGTCCGCCCGCGCCACGCCGCCGGTGAACGTGACCCGGTCCGCCACCCCGAACGAGCGGGCGACGTCCCGCAGCCGCCGCACCTCCGGGTCCGCGTCCAGCGGCCCCTGGTCGGGCGTGGGGCCGCCCGCGACGACCAGCTCCGCGTCCGGGATCTTGGCCAGCGCCTCGATGGACAACCGGGCGCCCTTGCGCGGCACCAGCCGCCCCAACTGGAGGAGCCGGAACGGCTGCCCGCCGCGCGGCGCGGCCGGCCCGTCCGGCGTGAACCGCTCGGGGTCCACGCCGCACGGCCCCACGCCGATCCGCTCGGCGGGCAGGCCCATCGCGATCAGCTCCGCCACCTCGTCCCGGCAGGTGGCGATCGTCCGGTCGCAGCTCAGCCCGACGTACCGCTCCCAGGTGATCCGGTCGGACGGGCTGGTGTCGGCCGCGCCCTGGTGCCGCCGCTTGACGGTGCCCAGCGCGTGGAACGTGTGGGCGAACGGGATGCCCAGCGGCTGGGCCGCCTGGAGGGTGGCCACGCCCGACATCCAGAAGTGCGAGTGCACCACGTCCGGGGGCGCCGCCGCCCACTCCCGTTCCAGCACGGCCCCGAACTGCGGCATGAACGGCAGCAGCCGGTCCTTGGCCACGGGCTCGGCGGGCCCGGCCGGCACGTTCCGCACAGTCACGCCGGGCCGCAGCGGCACGGCCGCCGGCAGCGAGGTGGAGTCGCGCCGGGTGTAGACCGTCACCGTGTGGCCGCGGTCGGCGAGTTCACCGGCCAACTGCGCCACGTGCACGTTCTGGCCGCCCGCGTCCTCGCCGCCCAGGGCGGCGAGCGGGCTGGCGTGCTCGGAGACGAGGGCGATCGTGAGCCCTTCCCCGGCGGGGGGAGCTCCGGCGGGGGGTCGCTCGGTGGGTCGCCTCATCAGCGGATCACCTCCTCCATCAGCAGATCCCAGTCGTCCAGGAACCTCTTCAGCCCGTACCGCTCCAGCGCGGCGTGCCGGGCGGCGTTCCCGGCCGCCGCCGCCGCGTCCGGGTCGCGCAGGTACTCGGCGGCGGCCCGCGCCAGCACCTCCGGGCGCGTGGAGAGCGTCCCGGCGTCGGGCGGCACCGCGTCCACGGCCTCGGTGGTGGCCAGGCCGACGATCGGCATCCCGAGGTGCATGGCCTCGATGAGGGACAGGCCCAGCGACGTCCAGCGCACGGGGTGCAGGTAGAGGCGGCGCCTGGCGATCTCGTCGTGGAGCTTGCTCTGCGGCAGGTCGTAGGAGCGGCAGCGGTCCCAGGACAGCCCCAGGCTCCGGGCCAGCTCCTCGGTGCCCATGCCGAACACGTCCAGCGGCGCCGCCGCCGCCAGGCCGGGCAGCAGGTCGGTGCCGGTGGTCCGGCCGCGCCGCAGCGGCTCGTTGACGACGACGGCGGCGCGGGCCAGTTCGCCGGTCCAGCGGTGACCCGGGTCCACCACGCCGTGCTCGACGACGGTGGTGCGGGTGCCGCCGTTGTCCCAGAACAGCTTGTTGAAGTGGGTGACGTGGACCAGCGTCAGGTCGTCCCGGTCGGCGTACGGGTGGCGGGTGTGCGGCACGTCGCCGTCGGGGGCGTTGTGCTCGACGTACACGGCCGGCACGTCGCGGCCGGGGCGACGGCCGCCGAGCCAGCGCTCGGCGAGCGCGGCCTCGTGGGGGCGCTGGAGGACCACCAGGTCCACGGCTGCGTCCCGCAGCCGCTCGGGCGGCAGCTCGGTGACGGAGTCGGGCCAGGTCCAGGTCCTGGCCCGGCCGCGCCCGTCGGGGCCCCGGCCGGGCAGCACGGGGACGAGGTAGGAGTGGGTGCCCTGGACGAACGCGGTCGTCCAGGAGCCGTGCACGTGCCACAGGAGGATGTTCATGCGGGGGCCTTCCGTCCGGCGCGGTCCCGGCGCGAACCGCCCACGGTGAGGGCCGCGACCGCGCTGAGAACCTCGTCGTCGGTGATGGAGTCCAGACACGGGTGGCCCGCGACCGGGCACAGCCGGGCCCGGGTGCCCGCGCACGCGGTGTCCTGGCGGCCCAGCCGCAGGTGCGGCACCCGGTAGGGCAGCCAGCGGTCGGCGCTGACGACGGGCGAGAAGAGGCTGACGATCGGGGTCCGCACGGCCGCCGCCAGGTGGGCGGGGCCGGTGTTGCCCGCGATGACGACCTTGGCCCTGGCCAGCCCCCCGGCCAGCTCCGGCGGGGTGGTGCGCCCGCCGAGGTCCAGCGCGTGGTGCCCGGCGACGCGCCGGGTCAGCGCCTCCTCGCCGGGGCTGCCGGTCACCACGACCCGGTGACCCGCGGCGGCGAGCGCGGCGGCGGCCCGCTCGGAACGGGCGGGCGACCAGGTCCTGGCGGGCACGGCGGCACCGGGGGGGAGCACGACGTACGGCGCGGCGCCGGGCAGGTGCGCGGGGTCGGGGGGCGGGCGGGCGCGCAGCGCGCCGTCGTCGCCCGGCGGCAGCGAGAAACCGGCGGCCTCGGTGAGCTCCAGCGCGGCGGCGGCCTCGTGCCGGTGCGGGGCGCGCCGGTGGCGGAGCTGGAGCAGCGAGCCGGGGTAGTCCTCGCTGTCGGCGCCGGTCCACGGCACGCCCGCCATCTTCAGCAGCAGCGCGGCGGGCAGCGGGCTCTGGTGGAAGGAGGTGAAGATCAGCGCCCGGTCGAACCGCCCGGCGGCCAGCCGTTCCACCAGCGCCGCCACGTCCTCGCGCCGCAGCGGGGGAGGGGACAGGCTGACCCACGGCGCGTCGTACACGATCAGGTCGTCCACGCCCGGCAGGAGCCGCCCGGCGGCCTCGCCCTGCGGCCCGCACAGCAGCGTCACGGCGGGCGAGCCGGCCGCGGCGGCGCGGAGCGCGGGACCGGCCAGCAGGACGTCGCCCGCGCGGCCGAGGCGGACGACCAGGGTGCGGGGGCTCGCGTTCACGCGTCACGCTCCCCACCCGGGTCGCCGTCGAGCAGCAGGCGGACGGCCGTCAGCACGTCGGGGGCCCACTCGGGGGCGGCGACGATCTCCTCGCGCCGGGTGACCGGCGTCGGGACCAGCACCCCGCGCGCCCCGGCGGCCCGCGCCGCCGCCATGTCGCCGCCGATGTCGCCGACGACCGCGACACGCGCGGGCCGGACGCCCAGCCGCGCGCACGCCGCGACGATCAGCCCGGGGGCCGGTTTGCGGCAGGCGCAACGGTTCCACGGGGCGTGCGGGCAGACCGCCCACACGTCGAACGGGCCGAGGAGCTGCTCGACGCGCCGCCGGACGGCCTCGACCCCGTCGCGGCCGAAGTAGCCGCGCGCCGCGCCCGACTGGTTGCTGACCACGCCGAGGGCGACGCCCCGCGCCCGCAGGACGTCGAGGGCCTCGCGGGCGCGGGGGAACGGGCGGACGAGGGCGGGGTCGGCGTTGTAGGGCACGTCCTCGATCAGCGTGCCGTCGCGGTCGAACAGCACCGCGGCCAGCCCCGACGCCCTGGGGCGACGCGGCGGTCCGCCCGGCTCGGCGGGCAGCAGCCACGGGCCGTCCACGGCCCCGCCGGGCCCCGGCCGCCCTGTCACGGGTATCGAGGTTTTAGTCATGAACGACTGAGTTGCCCGAATTGACCATCTCAAACGGTGGGGGCCACGTACTGCCCCCACCAGGCGGAACGGTCCGCCGCGCGGCCGGCGCCGGCCGCACGTTCCGGTGCCGCACCTGGCCGGCCAGCCAGTGCCACACGGCGGCCGGGGGAATCGCCACGCCGGTCAGCGCCATGCGGCGGATCTCCTCGGCGGTGCGCCGCCCCGGCAGTACCCGGGCCGCGGCGAACTCGGCGGCCCCCGCCGGCCACGCCGCGGCGCACCAGGCCGCCGGCCCCGGCCGCCGCCCGGCGGCGGCGGCCAGCGCCGCCGCCCCGGCGGCCGTGATCGCCAGATGGCGGCGCAGCCGGCCGCGCGGCGCCTCGGCCCGCACCCACCAGTCGCGGCCGTGGAGGCGGCGCATCAGCACGTCGTCCGCGTTCCCCGCCTGGGTGCGCAACGACACCCCCGCGTCGGCGGGGCGGACCGGGTGCGTGGTCCGCCGTTCGCCCACCGCCAGGATCCAGCCCGCCGCCAGCAGCCGCAGCGCCAGATCCGCGTCCTCCCGGAACGCCCGGGGGAACCGTTCGTCGAAGCCGCCCGCCGCCTCCAGCGCCTCCCGGCGGTAGGCCATGTCGGCGGTGATCCCGCGGGCCGGCGCCCGACCCCCCGTGTTCCGCTCCCCGTCCGTGGGGCGGCGCCCGCCGGGCAGCGGCACCGTGATCCGGCCCTGCACACCCGCGATGTCGGGGTCCGCGACGGCCAGGTCGGCGGCGAGCGCGGCGGCCCAGCCGGGCTCCGGCACCACATCGTCGTCGAGGAACGCGATCCACGGCTCGGGGGCCCGCCGCCAGCCGGCGTTCCGCGCGGCGGCCGGCCCGGCGCCCCGGCCCGGCACGGTCTCCACCAGATGCCGCAGCGCGAACGGGACGGCGACCGGCAGCGGCGTCGGGTCGTGCGGCGGCCGGTCGTCCACCAGGACGATCCGGGCCGGTGGCGGCCCCTCGCCGCCCGCCAGCGCCGCCAGGACCCGCCCCAGACTCGGCCGTCCCAGCGTCGGGATCACGATCGCGTAGTCCGCGAGCGGCCCGGCCGCCGTTCCCGCTCCCGTCCCGGGCTCCGGGCCGCTCACCGGCCGCCCTCCCCGGCGTCCGCGGCCGTACCGGCGCCCGTGCCCGCGCCCGCGAAGAACGCGCCGCGCCGCACCACGAACGGCCCGATCGCCAGCAGGTCCACCGGCGCCGACCCGAAGCACTCCAGCGCGTCCCTGGGGTCGTCCACCATCGGGCGGCCCGCCGTGTTGAGGCTGGTGTTGACGACGACGGGCAGCCCCGTCAGCTCCTCGAACGCGGCCAGCATCCGCGCCACCAGCGGTTCGGCGGCCGGATCCACGGTCTGGACGCGCGCCGTGCCGTCCACGTGCGTGACGGCCGGGATCCGGTCCCGCCACGCCGGGCGCACCTCGTGCACGAACAGCATGTACGGGCTGGGCAGCGGCCCGTCGAAGACCTCCGCCGCCCGCTGCGCCAGCACCATCGGCGCGACCGGCCGGAACTGCTCGCGGCCCTTGATGTCGTTGAGCCGTTCCAGATTCCCCGACCTGCCCGGGTGGGCCAGCAGCGACCGGTGGCCCAGCGCCCTGGGCCCGAACTCCGACCGGCCCTGGAACCAGGCCACCACCTGGTTCTCCGCCAGCGCCCGCGCCACGCTCGCCGCCACGTCCTGCGGCCGTTCGAACGGCACGCCCGCCGTCTTCAGCCACGCCTCCAGCTCCGCGTCCGACCAGCCGCGCCCCAGGTCGGCGCCCGGCATCGGCTCGACCGCCGCCGGGTCCGCGATGGCCGCGTGCAGCAGCGCGCCGCCCAGCGCGGTGCCCGCGTCGCCCGCCGCCGGCTGCACCCACACCCGGCGGAACGGGCCCTCGCGGGCGATGCGGGAGTTCGCGACGCAGTTCAGCGCCACGCCGCCCGCCATCGTCAGCACCTCGTCACCGGTCCGGCCGTGGATCCAGCGCACCAGGTCCAGCAGCGTCTCCTCCAGGCACTCCTGCGCGCTGGCCGCCAGATCGGCGTGCTCCCGCGTCCACGCCTCGTCCGGGCGGCGCGGCGCGGTGAACTCCGCCCACGGCACGCCCGACGCCACGAAGCCGCCGTCGCCGGTGGCGTGGATGTGCTTGCGCAGCTCGGGCAGGTAGCGCGGGCTGCCGTAGGAGGCGAGCGCCATCACCTTGTACTCGTCGCTGGACCGCAGGAAGCCGAGGTGTTCCGTCAGCTCCTCGTAGACCAGGCCCAGCGAGGGCGGCAGCGCCTGGCTGCGCAGCGGCTCCAGCCGCTCCCCGACGCGCCGCGCGGCCAGGTGCGAGGCGGCCTCGCCGCGCCCGTCGAGGACCAGCACCGAGGCGTTCTCCGCGAACGGCGCGGCGAACGCCGACGACGCGGCGTGCGCCATGTGGTGCGGAACGAACCGCACCTGTCGCGGGTCGAGACCCGGCAGGGCGGTGGCGAGGAAGTTCGGCGCCTCCTGGGCGTAGGTCAGCCGCAGGTGATCCCACGGGTCGTGCAGGCCCATCGCCTCGGCGGGCCGGGCCAGCGCCGGGTCGAACGCGTAGGTGACGGCATCCAGGTCCTCCGGCCGGAGCCCGGCCTGGGTCAGGCACCAGGCCGCCGCCCGCTCCGGCAGTTCCCAGGCGGCGAACGGGACGGGCCGCTTGCCGTGTTTGCGGCGGGAGAAGCGTTCCTCCTCGGCCGCCGCGACCGTGCGTCCGTCGATGACGAGAGCCGCGGCCGGATCGTGGAACAGGGCGTTGATTCCGAGTACGCGCATGAAGGCCCTCCGGGCTGGGAGTTCGTGGGGGTCGGTGCGGCCGGGCCGGTGGTCAGGCGGCGACGGGTGCCCGGTACCAGGCGATGGTGCGGGCCAAACCCTCCTCGGCGGCGACCTCCGGCTCCCACTGGAGCTTGCCGCGGGCCAGGGTGATGTCGGGGCAGCGCACGGTCGGGTCGTCGGTGGGGCGTTCGATCATGCGGACCGTGGAGGAGGAGCCGGTCAGCCGGATCACCAGGCGTGCCAGGTCCCCCATGGTGATCTCGACGGGGTTGCCGATGTTGACGGGCCCGCGCAGGTCGGACGCGGCCATCGCCAGCACCCCGCGCACGGTGTCGTCCACATAGGTGAGGGAACGGGTCTGCCGCCCGTCGCCGGTCACGGTCAGCGGCTCGCCGTCCAGCGCCTGCCGGATGAACGTCGGCACGGCCCGCCCGTCGTGGCCGCGCATCCGCGGCCCGTACGTGTTGAACAGCCGCACGATGCCGGTGTCGGTGCCGTTGACCTCGGCCTCGGCCATGGTCAGCGCCTCGCCGAACCGTTTCGCCTCGTCGTACACGCTGCGCGGCCCGACCGGGTTCACATGCCCCCAGTAGGTCTCGGGCTGCGGGTGCTGCCGCGGGTCGCCGTACACCTCGGACGTGGACGCCAGCACGAAACGGGCCCCGTGCTCGCGCGCCAGGGCCAGGGCGTTGCGGGTGCCGAGGCTGCCCGTCTCCAGGGTGTGGATCGGCAGCCGCAGGTAGTCGGCCGGGGAGGCGGGGGAGGCGAAGTGCAGGACGAGATCGACCGGGGCGCCGACGGCGAACGGCCGCACGACATCGGCGTGCCGCACCGTGAAACCGGGCCGGTCGGTGAGATGGGCGATGTTGTCCGGGGCGGCGGTGCACATGTCATCGATGCAGGTGACAGCCACTCCCCGATCGAGCAGCGCGGTGCACAGATGCGAACCCAGGAATCCGGCTCCGCCGGTGACGACAGCGTGTCGGAAGCGCATGTCAGGTTCCTTTCGTCAACGACCGCCTCCAAGTACCCCCCGGGAATTCGGGCAAACGGGGTGTTCTGCCCGGGAGCGGTGGGTACCCGGCCAGTTCCGCGTGTGGTTTGCCGAATGATTCCCGCGTGATCCCGAGCGATCGCCGGGGATGTGCGGACGAGAGGACCGGTTGCGATGTCAACGGAGAACGCCGAACGGGCCCAGGCCCGCCGCGCCGAGGGGCTGCGCGTCGTCGTGGTCGGCGCGACGGGCAACGTCGGGAGCCACGTCGTCAGAGCACTCGCCGGCGACCCGGCCGTCTCCTCCGTCGTGGGGCTCGCCCGCCGCGTCCCGGACTGGCCGGTCGAGAAGACCGCCTGGGCGGCGGTGGACCTGCGGCACGGCGAGACCGCGCGCGCCGAGCTGACCGGGCACTTCCGCGACGCCGACGCCGTGGTGCACCTGGCCTGGCTGATCCAGCCCACCCGCGACCCCCTGATGACCTGGCGCGCCAACGCGCTGGGCACCCGCCACCTCCTCGACGCCGTCGCCGAGGCCCGCGTCCCGGCGCTCGTCGTCGCGTCCTCCGTCGGCGCCTACTCGCCCGGCCCGCAGGACCGCGCGGTGGACGAGAGCTGGCCCACCCACGGCTGGCCCGACGCGCCCTACAGCCGCGAGAAGGCGTACGTCGAACGGCTGCTCGACATCTTCGAGCACGAGCGGCCCGACACCCGGGTGGTCCGCATGCGGCCGGGTTTCCTCTTCGCCCGCGAGTCCGCCGCCGAACAGCGCCGCCTCTTCCTCGGCCCGCTGCTCTTCGGCCCCCTCGTCCGCCCCGGGCTGACCCCGGTGGTGCCCGACGTGCCCGGGCTGCGGTTCCAGGTGCTGCGGACCAGCGACGTGGCCGAGGCGTACCGGCTGGCCGTCGTCCGCGACGTGCGCGGCGCGTTCAACCTGGCCGCCGATCCGGTGGTGGACGCCGCCCTGCTGGCCCGCATGTTCGACGCCCGCGTGGTCCGGATGCCGCGCGGTGTCCTGCGGAGCGCCGTGGCCGCCGCCTGGCACGCGCGCCTGGCCCCCGCGCAGCCGCAACTCTTCGACGCGCTGCTGCGGTTGCCCGTCATGGACTGCTCCCGCGCGGCGCACGAGCTGGGCTGGAAGCCCCGGTTCACGGCGGAGGACGCCCTCCGCGACCTGATCGACGGACTGCGGCACAACGCCGGGGCGAACACCCCGCCGCTGCGCCCGCGTTTGCGGCACGGCCGCTTCTCCGAGTTCGCCACGGGCGTCGGCCGGCGCCCCTGACCCGCACCCCTGATGTGAATGCCCCCGGAAGGGAAGCGAGATGAGCCAGACAGTCGCCGACCACATCCTCGCCCGGCTGCGCGAGTGGGACGTCGAAGTCGTCTACGGATACCCCGGCGACGGCATCAACGGCATCCTCGCCGCTTGGGGCGAGGCGGACAACGAACCCCGGTTCGTGCAGGCCCGGCACGAGGAGATGGCCGCGTTCCAGGCCGTCGGCTACGCCAAGTTCAGCGGAAAGCTCGGCGTCTGCGCCGCCACCTCGGGACCCGGCGCCATCCACCTCCTCAACGGGCTCTACGACGCGGCCCTCGACCACGTTCCCGTTCTCGCGATCGTCGGGCAGACCAACCGCAGCGCCATGGGCGGCTCCTACCAGCAGGAGGTGGACCTGCACGCCCTGTTCAAGGACGTCGCCGCCTACCTGGAGACCGTCAACGTCCCCGAGCAGTTGCCCAACGTGCTGGACCGCGCGATCCGCACCGCCACCGCCCGCCGCGCCCCGGCCGTCGTGGTGGTCCCGGCCGACGTGCAGACCCTCACCTACGAGCCGCCGGACCACGCGTTCAAAATGGTGCCCTCCAGCCGGGAGTTCAGCGGCTGGACCACCACCCCCGCCGACGACGCCCTGGAGCGGGCCGCCGAGGTCATCAACTCCGGTACGGACACCGCGATCCTCATCGGGCAGGGCGCGGCCGGGGCCCGCGCCGAGATCGAGGAACTCGCCGACACCCTGGGCGCCGGCGTCGCCAAGGCCCTCCTCGGCAAGGACGTTCTGCCCGACACGCTGCCGTTCGTCACCGGCACGATCGGCCTGCTCGGCACCCGCCCCTCCTACGAGTTGATGCGGGACTGCGACACGCTGATCGTGATCGGGTCGAGCTTCCCCTACAGCCAGTTCCTGCCGGAGTTCGGCAAGGCCAGGGCCGTGCAGATCGACGTGGACCCCGGCAGGATCGGCATGCGCTACCCGTTCGAGGTGAACCTCGTCGGCGACGCCCGCGCCACCCTGCGCCGCCTGCTGCCGCTGCTGCGCCAGAGGTCCGACGCCCGGGAACGGCACGAACGCGTCGCCGCCGCCATGGAACGCTGGCGCGACGCGCTGGCCCGGCAGGCGGAGCTGGTGTCGGCCCACCCGATCAACCCGCCGTACGTGGCGCACTGCCTGGACCCGATGCTGCCGGACAACGCGATCCTCACCGTCGACTCCGCCTCCGTGCCCAACTGGTCCGCCCGCCACATCACCATGCGCGGCACGATGCGCGGCTCGCTCTCCGGGACGCTGGCCACCATGGGCTGCGCGGTGCCGTACGCGATCGGCGCCAAGTTCGCCCACCCCGACCGGCCGGTGGTCGCGCTCGCCGGGGACGGCGCGATGCAGATGAACGGCATGGCCGAGCTGATCACGGCCGCCAAGTACCAGCACACGTGGCAGGATCCGCGGCTGGTCGTCGGGGTCTGGAACAACCACGACCTGAACCAGGTCACCTGGGAGATGCGCGCGATGTCCGGCGCCCCGCAGTTCCTGCCGTCGCAGGAGCTGCCCGACGTGTCGGTGGCGGCGTTCGCGCGGATGATCGGGCTGTCCGGCGTCCGGGTCGAGCGGCCGGAGGACGTGGAGGCGGCCTGGTCCGAGGCGCTGGCCGCGCCAGGACCCGCGGTCGTGGAGTTCGTGACCGATCCGGCGGTACCGCCGATCCCGCCCTCCGCGACGTGGGAGCAACTGGAGTCCACGGCCAAGGCGTTGCTCAAGGGCGACTCGGACCGGGGCTCGGTCGTGAAGAAGGGCATCAAGTCGAAGCTCCAGGAACTCCTGGCGGGCGGCGACGAGTCGGCGGAGCGCGACGCCCGCCGCCCGGCGAAGCACCGCAGGCACTGAACCATCCACCGAAGGGACCAGAAGGAATGTCGATGACCACCGACGACCCGACGCGACGCCACCCCCAGCCGGAGTTCCCCCAGCAGTCGCAGGAACCCCCGGGGGACACCGAGGAGATGGCGCCGCGCCCCGACCACGGGGAGGAGACGTACCGGGGCTGTGACCGGCTCCGGGACCGCAACGCGCTGATCACCGGCGGCGATTCCGGCATCGGCCGCGCCGTCGCGCTGGCCTACGCCCGCGAGGGCGCCGATGTGGTGTTCAGCCATCTGCCGGAGGAGGAGTCCGAGGCGGAGGAGACGTGCCGCCTGGTGACGGAGGCGGGCCGCCGCGCCGTCGCGCTGCCGTGCGACATCCGCGAGGAGGACCAGTGCCGCCGCCTGGTGGAGCGCGCGGTCTCCGAGTTCGGCGGCCGGATCGACATCCTCGTCAACAACGCGGCCTACCAGATGTCGCAGCCGGAGAGCATCGAGAAGATCACCACCGAGCAGTTCGATCGCGTGATGCGCACCAACCTCTACGGGATGTTTTGGCTGACCCGCATGGCGCTGCCGCACATCCCGGCCGGCGGCAGCATCATCAACACGACATCGGTCCAGGCGTACCAGCCCAGCCCGCACCTGCTGGACTACGCCATGACGAAGGGCGCGATCGTCACGTTCACCAAGGGCCTGGCGGCGCACGTCGCGCAGCACGGCATCCGCGTCAACGCCGTGGCGCCCGGCCCGGTCTGGACCCCGCTGATCCCGGCCACGATGCCGGACACCAGCGAGTTCGGCGCCTCCTCCCCCCTGGGCCGCGCCGCCCAGCCCGCGGAGATGGCCCCGGCGTACGTCTTCCTCGCCTCCCAGGACGCGAGTTACGTGACGGCCGAGATCATGAACGCCACCGGCGGCCAGCAACTGCCCTGACGCACCCGAGGAGCACCCCATGAGCGACCACGAGAACCCCCCGATCGAGAACTACGACGGCCTGCCCGCCGGCGAGATCGAACACCGCATCAAGTCGCTGTCACCGCCCGAGCTGGACAAGCTCCTGCGCTACGAACACACGCACGCCGACCGCCCGGCGATCACCCGCGCGATCGACACCCGCCGCGAGGCGCTCAAGAACTGGTCTGTGTTGTGTGTGTGTCGGGCGATGGATACAGATAGTGGGTGTTTTTTTTTTTTTTTTTTTTCCAAGCAGAAGACGGCATACGAGTTTTCTGCCTGTCTCGGGGGCTGGGAGATGTGTAAAAGAGACGGGGTGGGCGCCGTCCGGGAGGTGGAGCACCACCAGGGCGACGCCCGCCAGGAGAACGTTGCGGGCGGCGGCGTCCAGGCCGTTCCAGGCGTCGGACTGCCACATCGCGAACCACTCGCCGCCGATGGCCATGAAGCCCAGCCCGAACAGCAGCAGCACCATCACCAGCCCCAGCGAGCCGGCCCGGAGGGCGCGGCCCGGCGGCGTGCGGCGCCGCAGAACGGGGACCCAGAGCCAGCTCGCCGCCAGCAGCACCAGGGCCGTCGCCGTCTCCCAGACGATGATCGCGACATACGCGATGTCCTGGAGCGTCCGCGACTCGACCGCGCGCCACATCAGGTCCTCGTCCTGGAACGTGGTGTCCATCGCCAGCACGTGCCGGACGAACTCCTGGTTGGTGCCGAAGTCCGTGATGTTCCCGAACGCGACCAGCGCCATGTAGACCGCGACGGTGCCCGTCAGGGCGAACCGGGCCAACGACAGGGCACTCCCACGAGGTTGTCCGCTCACGGTGGCGATCGTACCGCCGGGCGGCTCAGCCGCGCCGGGCCGTGAAGCGCAGACCGAAGTGGTTCAGCGTCGCCGGGATCGGCGCACGCGGGTGCGGGCGCACAGGGGAGTCGAGGGTGAACGTCCGGCCCGACAGCAGCACCCCCAGCCAGGTGCTCGCGGTCAGCAGCACCACGTTCTCCCCGGGACACACCCCGGGACCGGCGCTGAACGGGACCAGCGCCGGGTTTTCCGCCGCCCGGCCGTCCAGCCAGATGTCGGGTTCGAACCGGTCCCCGTACGAGCCGCCCGGCTCGGCGCGGTGGAAGTACGGGGTGAACGCCGCGAACGCCGTGCCCCGCGACACCGTCGCGTCCCCCCATCGCGTCGGCTCGGTGCTCTCGCGCAGCAGCACCGGGGTCGTCGGCCACAGCCGCACCGACTCCAGCACACAGGCCCGCAGGAACGGCAGCGGCGCGGGGGCGGCCAGGTCCGCGCCCGTCAGCTCCGCCCTGGCACGGGCGGCGGCCTCCGGATGACCGGCCAGCAGCGCCAGCGCCCGCAGCGTGGCCATCCCCGCCGCGTCGAAGGCGAACAACCAGTGCGGAACCTGCCCGACCGGATCGGCCTCCGGGCCGGTGTCCCCCAGATGGAGCTGCCCGGCCAGGGTGTCCGCCCCGGCCTGGAACGCGTACCGCTGGAGCCGCACCAGGAACTCGGCCCGCGCCAGCCGGCGCCGGGGGTGCAGCAGCGACCAGTTCCCCGCCGCGCGCAGCCCGGCCAGCCGCCGCGTCAGGTCGTGGGCGTCGCGCGCCGCGTCACCGAGCACGATCCGCCGCACCGACCGCCACCATCCCCGCGCGAACAGGTCCCAGTCGAGGCCGTCGCGGGTGGCGCGCGCCGCCACCTCCGCCGCCTCCTCGCGGACCCGCCCCGCGACAGCGGGCGCCACCCGGTGCAGGGGGTGCGGCGTGTCGAGCGCCAGCTCGTTCAGCCGCCGCCGCACCGCGCGCGGCGCGCCCCGGGAGATCAGCGAGCCGTGCGGCTGGAACTGCTCCAGGGCCCGCCGTTTCTCCGGAGTGGCGGGGCTGAACGGCTCCGGCGTCTCGCGCAGCCCCCGCGCCAGATCGCCGCTGTCCAGCAGCAGCACGAGGGACCGGCCGCCGGCGGGCAGCCACAGCGGCCCCGCGCCGTACCGGGCGCGCAGGTCCCGCAGCGTGTCGATCGCGCCGCGGTCCGCCTGGAGCCGTTCGGCGGTGGCCATCGCCCAGCGGCGGCGCCGGATCACCCCTTCGGCGAGGGCGGGCAGCAGGATCCTGACCGCGGCGCGCGCCTCGTCGGCGGTCCTCACCCGGGGCAGGTCCCCGGTGGTCCCGGCGGTGCGATGGTCCGGCGGCGCGATGTGGTGGGGCGGCATGGAGTGGGTTCCCCCTTGTTCGGCGGCTGTGTCGTCGGGCGGCCGTGCGGTCAGGCGGCCGTGCGTCGGGCGGCGGGCCGGGTCCCCTGATCACCGCCGTCCAAACGATCGATCCGTCCCACGCCCCCGATTCCGCCGTCCGGGCCGCCGTCCGCGGTGGCGCCGTCGTCCGGGCAGCCCTCCACCTCGGCCCGGATGCGTTCGCACGCCCGGCTCAGCAGCCGCGAGACGTGCATCTGCGAGATGCCGAGCTGCCGGGCGATCCGGCTCTGCGTCATGCCGTGGAAGTACCGCAGGTAGAGGATCTCCCGCTCCCGCTCCGGCAGCGCGCGCAGCGGGCTCTTCACCGACTCGCGGTCCACCACCCGGTCGAAGCCGGGCTCGGGCGCGCCGAGCGTGTCCATCAGCGAGTAGTCGCCGTCCGCCCCCGGCAGTTCGGCGTTCAACGAGAGCGTGCTGAAGCTCTCCAGCGCCTCCAGACCGGTCCTGACCTCGTCCTCGGTCAGCCCGCTGTGCTGCGCGATCTGCTCCACGCTCGGCCCCCGGTCGTCGAGCCGGTAGGTGAGCTGCCGACTCGCCGCCCGTACCCGGTTGCGCAACTCCTGGGTGCGCCTGGGCACGTGCAGCCCCCACATGTGGTCGCGGAAGTGCCGCTTCACCTCGCCGACGATCGTCGGCACCGCGTAACTCTCGAACGGCCGCCCCCGGCTGGGGTCGTACCGGTGAACGGCCTTCACCAGACCGAGCGCGGCGACCTGCTCCAGATCCTCCAGCGCCTCCCCCCGGTCACGGAATGTCCGGGCCAGCCGGTCCGCCATCGGAATCCAGGCGCAGATGACATCGCGCCGCAGTTGCTCCCGCTCCGGGCACGGCGGCAATTCCGCGATCCGCTGGAATTGGCGGCTCGTGTCCGGCGCGTCGTCGTGCGGGTGGCGCCGCTTTCTCGGCTGCGACCGGGAAGGCGCCGGGGGCTGATGCTGGGGGTGGGGCTGTGCGGGTGTATTCATCGTTCGTGCTCTCCCAGGTGAGGGTGGGCGCGCGTTTCCGCTCTGTGCTCGCCACGGGAAGAGGCCGCTGCGACAAGTCTGCCCGTTAACCGGTCACCGCACATCTCGGGACATCTCGGGCCGGGAAACAACGCCGGACGGAACGCCGGACAGGAGGTTTTCCGCGCCCGGCCCGGGTTACCCGCACTCGTCCCAGGTGAGATCGACCCAGCATCCAGCGACAAGCAGAATCGACCAGCATCGAGGAGCCGAAACCCATGGCACGCACGGTAGCCGAGCTGATGACCCGCGAGCCCGCGACGGTCGGCGAGCAGGACACGGTGGCCAGGGCCGCCCAGCTCATGAAGGACAACGACACCGGGAACGTGGCGGTCGTCGAGAACGGCCGCCTGGTCGGCATCATCACCGACCGTGACATCGCGGTCCGCGTCGTCGCCGCCGACCGGCCCGCCTCCACCCCCGTCGCCGAGGCCGCCAGCCACGAACGGCTGGTCACGATCGACCCCAGGACCACGCTCCGGCAGGCCGCCGCCGTGATGCGGGAGAAGTCCGTCCGGCGGCTTCCCGTGGTGCGCGACGACAAGCTCGTAGGCATCATCAGCCTGGGCGACCTCGCCATCGAGAAGGACTCGGAATCCGGCCTGGCCGACGTCTCGGCGGCCGAGCCCAACGCCTGACCGAACCAACCGGAAAGAGCCCCATCGTGACCTACGGAACTTTTCTCTCGAACGTGAGAGACCGAGGTGAATACGCCGCCGACGAGGCCGAGCAGATCGTGCGGGCAGTTTTCGAAACGCTGAGCGAACGCCTCCCCGCCGGTTCCGCCGAACACCTCGCCGATCAGCTCCCCACCCCGCTGGCCGACATTCTGGAGGAGGCCGACGAGAACGGCCGGAGCTGGGGGGTGCGTGAATTCATCACCCACGTCGCCGAGAAGGCCGACGAGGACGAGGAGACCGCGGAAATGGACACGCGCATCGTGTTCTCCGTCATCTCCGAGCAGGTCGCCGGGGGAGAGATGAACAAACTGCTCAGCCAGCTCCCCACCGGCTACGCCGAGCTCTTCGGCTACTCGGAGCTGACCTGAACACCCCCGCCCACGCCACCGCGCCACGCCGCGTGGTGGTCGTGGGCGCGACCGGCAACATCGGCAGCCGCCTCGTGCGGCTGCTCGCCGCTGACGAACGCGTCGGCTCCGTCGTGGGGGTGGCCCGCAGGCCGCCCCGGTGGACCCTGCCCAGGACGACATGGGTCCGCGCCGACATCACGAAGGACCCGGGGCTGGCCGCGCTCTTCGCGGGCGCCGACGTGGTGGTGAACCTGGCGGTCCTGTTCCAGCCCTCCCGCCACCCCGACATCACGTGGCGCACCAACGTCATCGGTGGCGAGCGCGTGTTCCGCGCCGTCGCCGAGGCGGGCGTCCCCGCGCTGGTCCACGCCTCGTCCGTCGTCGCCTACGGGCCCGGCCCCAAGGACCGGCCGGTGGACGAGAACTGGCCGACCGACGGCTGGCCCACCGCGCCCTACCCGCGCGAGAAGGCGTACCTCGAACGGCTCCTCGACATCTTCGAGCACCGCCACCCGGGCGTCCGCGTGGTCCGGCTCCGCCCCGGCATCGTCATCGCCGCCGAGTCGGCGCCGCAGCAACGCCGCGTGTTCGTCGGCCCGTACCTGCCCGGCCGCCGCCCGCCCGGGGCGCTGCGCCTGGTGCCGTCGGTGCCCCGGATGCGGTTCCAGGCCCTGCACCGGGACGACGCGGCCGACGCGTTCCACCGCGCGGTGCTGCGGCCGGTCCACGGGCCGTTCAACCTGGCGGCCGACCCCGTCGTGGACGCCGGGCTCGTCGCCGAACTGACCGGCGCCCGCACGTTCCCCCTGCCCTACCGCGCCGCCCGCGCCGCCGTCGATCTCGCGTGGCGCGCGCGGCTGCTCGCCACGTCGGCCGACATGTTCGACGCGGTCCTGGCCCTGCCGCTGATGGACACCAGCCGCGCCCGTCTGGAACTGGGCTGGACCCCGCGCCACTCGGCGAGCGACGCCATCACGGAGTTCCTCGCGGGCCTGCGCCAGGGCGGCGGCACCGACACCCCACCCCTGCGCCGCACCATCCCTCACGGCGGCCGCCTCCGCGAGGCGGCGACCGGAACAGGAGAACGCCAGTGAGCACCACCGCCTCGGCGCGGGCGGAAAACCGCACGGCGGAGGGTTCGCCCGCCGATAAGCGGTCAAGCGAACGGCGGAAGCTCCGCCCGGTGGGCGGCGGGCGGCGGGCGGCGGAAGAGTGAACGGGAGGGGGATCCAGTGAGCGGTGCGCCTGATGCCATCGTGGTGGGGGCCGGGCCCAATGGGCTGGTGGCCGCCAATCTGCTGGCCGACGCGGGGTGGCAGGTGCTCGTGCTGGAGGCCGAGGACGAGCCGGGCGGCGCGGTCCGCAGCGACCGGGGCGTTCACCCGGACTTCGTCAGTGACATGTTCAGCGCCTTCTACCCGCTGGCCGTCGCCTCCCCGGCCCTCGCCGGGCTCCAGCTCGAACGCTGGGGCCTGGCCTGGAGCCACGCCCCCGCCGTGCTCGCCAACCCGCTGCCCGACGGCCGCTGCGCCGTCCTGTACCGCGACGCGGAGCGGACCGCCGCCAACCTGGAGACGTTCGCGCCCGGCGACGGCGACGCGTACCTGCGGCTGCTGGACCGCTGGGACCGGCTCGATCCCGACCTGCTGCACACCCTCCTCGGCCCGTTCCCGCCGGTCCGCCCCGCCGCCGGCCTGCTGCGCCGGCTCCCGCGGCGGGCGGCCTGCGGCTGCTGCGGTCCCTGACCCTGTCGGCCCGCCGCCTCGGCGAGGAGGAGTTCAACGGGCCCGGCGCCCCGCTGCTGCTCACCGGCTGCGCGCTGCACGCCGACTTCTTCCCCGAGTCGTTCGGCAGCGGCCTCTTCGGCTGGCTGCTGGTCATGCTCGGCCAGCGCCACGGCTGGCCCGTGCCGGTCGGGGGCGCCGGGCAGCTCACGGCCGCGCTGGTCCGCCGCCTCGAAGCGCGCGGCGGCACGCTGCGGCTGGGCACGCCGGTGAGCCAGGTCATGGTCCGCGACGGCCGCGGCCGGGGCGTGCGCCCCGCCGAGGGCGAGCCGCTGCTCGCCGCCCGCGCCGTCCTGGCCGACGTGCCCGCGCCCGCCCTGTACGGCGGCCTCGTCGGCTGGGACCACCTGCCGGCGCGACTGCGCGAGGACATCCGCCGCTTCCACTGGGACCACGCCACCCTCAAGGTCGACTGGGCCCTGTCCCGCCCGATCCCGTGGGCGGCTCCCGAGGCCGCCCACGGCGGCACCGTGCACATCGCCGACAGCGTGGACCACCTGACGCGCCACTCCGCCGACCTGACCACCGGTGTCCTCCCCGAGCACCCCGCCGCCGTGCTGGGGCAGATGACCACCGCCGACCCGACCCGTTCCCCGGCCGGCACCGAATCGGCCTGGGCGTACGTCCACGTGCCCCGGGGCATCCCGCCGGCCGTGCTGCGCGGAACGATGGCCGACCGTCTGGAGGCGTCGGTGGAACGGGTCGCGCCCGGCTTCCGCGACACGATCCTCGACCGGCGCGTCCTGGCCCCCACCGACCTGGAACGGCTCGACCGGGGCTTGGTCGGCGGCGCGCTGAACGGCGGCACCGCGGCCCCCCACCAGCAGCTCTTCTTCCGGCCCGTGCCCGGCACCGGCCGCCCCGACACCCCCGTCGCCGGGCTGTTCCTGGCGTCCTCCTCGGCCCACCCGGGCGGCGGGGTGCACGGCGCCTGCGGGGCCAACGCGGCCCGCGCCGCCCTCAGAAGCCAGTGGCCCGTGGTACGGCACCTCCGCCGCGCCGGGGCCGCGTTCCGCACCGAGCCGAACCCACGGGAAAGGACCCGGACATGGCCATCAGATCAGTCCTGATCAAGCGCCCACCCCACGCCGTGTGGGCCGTCCTGTGCGACGGCCGCCGCTACGGCGACTGGGTGGTGGGCACTCACTCCTCCGAGCCGCTCGACGGCGCCTGGCCCGAGGTCGGCTCGGCCATCAGGTACACGGTGAAGGCCGGCCCCTGGAGCCTGAGCGGCCGGACCGTGGTCCGCGACGCCGAGCCCGGACGGCGCCTCGAACTGGAGGCGAAGAGCGGGCCGTTGGGCACCGCCCGCATCGGCATCCAGACCCGGCCGTGGGGCGAGCACACCCTGGTCACGGTGGACGAGCACCCGCTCACCGGGCCCGGCGGGACGCTCCACAACATGGCCTCGGATGCCCTGATCCAATTGCGGCACCGGCGCATGTTGAGAAAACTTGCCCACGTCGTGGAATCCGCCACCGAGCCGGAGTCCGAACGGGCATCGTCGCCGGAATGAACGGCGGGTCAGCGGAATGCTTCCGCGCGCCACGGGTACCAATGGAAACCCTCATCCTGACCCTGGAGGCCACATGGCGTTCAATCCGCTGGAACAGCGGGGCATTCCCCTCGACCGGCAGCGGCGCAATTGGCGGGAACTGTCCGTCATGCCGATCGACCCCGACCGCTGCGACCCCTACACCCGCTGCCGGATCATCACCATGAACGGCATCGAGGTCGAGGCGATCCTCTTCAGCCACCAATTCGCCCGCCACTGTCCCGACATGGACGTCAAGCGGCAGCTCGCCGAGGTCCGCTACATCGAGGCGCAGCAGCAGAAGGCCGTGAACTGGCTGCTCCCGGGCGTCTCCTCGGTCCTGGAGACGACGATCGGCTACGAGCAGGTGGCCGTGGACCTGACCGCCTGGGTGGCCCGGATGGAGCCCGACCCGTATCTCAAGCAGGCGTACCAATTCGGTGTGCTGGAGGACTTCGACCACCTCTACCGGTACGCGAATCTCTACGAGATGATCGAGCACCGCAAGGCGGAGGAGATCGTCGACAATCTCACCGAGGTGATGCCCGGCCGGCCCACCCCGCTGCACCACCGCGACCCCATGGACAATGTCCGTGACCCGTACGACCGGCAGACCGCGAGTCCGCTGTCGAAACTGCACGCGCTGACCATCATGTCGGCCGAACAGCAGACGATGAATTTCTACATGAACGTCGGCCCGACGTACATGGAGCCCATCGCGCGGGACCTCTACCAGGAAATCGGCCTGATCGAGGAGGAGCACGTCACCCACTACGAATCGCTGGTCGATCCCGGCGAGACCTGGTGGGAGCAGCTCGTCCACCACGAGTACAACGAATGCTACCTGTACCACTCGTTCATGGAGCAGGAGAGCGACCCCCGCATCAAGCGGATCTGGGAGCTGCACCTCAACATGGAGCTCGAACACCTCCACCTCGCCTGCGACTTGATGCGCCGCCACGACGGCCGCGACCCGGAGCAGGTTCTCGCGCCGGAGCTGCCCAACGTGCTCACCTTCGAGCCCAACAAGCAGTACCTGCGGGAGCTGATCGCCGACCAGCTCGACCTCACGACCCTCGGCACCGGCTATGTCCGGGAGGCGCACGAGCGGTTCGAGCGGATGCAGCAGCAGCTCAACGGCGACGGCAAGGCGCCCAGCGACCAGGTTCTCGACCGGCACCGCGAGATGTTCGGCCGTGAGTACCGGCTGCAGACGGAGGGCGAGCACCCCGTCCCCGCGCTGCGCGAGCAATGACGAGTCCACAGCCCAGGAGAGGCTCACCGATGGCCCAGACCGATCAGACCGCCCACGACGCGGGGAACGCGCGTGACGACGATGTCGTCGCGCTCCTCATGCGCCAGCACGGCGACATCAGGAACCTCTTCGACGAGGTCGAGCGCACCTCGGGCGACGAGCGTCGCGAAGCGTTCCGCAGCCTCGTGCGGCTGCTCGCCGTCCACGAGACGGCCGAGCAGGAGGTCGTGCACCCGTACGCGGGGCGCCTGTTCGACGGCGCGAAGGACATGGTGGCCGACCGTCTCGCCGAGGAGAAGGCCGCCAAGGAGATGCTCGCCGAACTCGACGGCATGGACCCGGAGGACCCCGGATTCATGCCGCGCCTGCGGGA
Source organism: Streptomyces specialis (assembly GCF_001493375.1). Lineage (GTDB taxonomy): Bacteria > Actinomycetota > Actinomycetes > Streptomycetales > Streptomycetaceae > Streptomyces > Streptomyces specialis. The sequence goes on along the minus strand of NZ_LN929758.1, from coordinate 22,870 downwards.
GTTGCGCACCGACGTCCAGCGGCACGCCCGCGCCGAGGAGCGCTACGAGTTCCTCCAGCTCCGCCGCCGCGCCGACCCGGAGAAGCTCGCCTCCATGGCCAAGGCCGTGCGGGCCGCCGAGTCGATGGCCCCGACCCGCCCGCACCCGGGCGTGCAGGGCGCCGCCGCGAACATGGCGGCCGGTCCGGTCGCCGCGCTCATGGACCGCACCCGGGACGCCGTGCGGAAGGCCATGGGCAAGAAGGGCTGACCGGAAGGGCCGGCACCACAGGCGGACAGGGAAGAGAGCGCGGCGCGCGGATACACGCCCACGAAGGGGTCATAACCGCGCGCCGCGCGTCCGCGTCGGTACAACGGGCCGCGAGTCACCGAAAGGACCGACCATGGCGACCCTCACCGCACCGCGCGCCCTCAAGCCCCCTCAAGAGCCCAGGACCACCGGGCAGATCATCGTCGCGTGGCTGACCACCACCGACCACAAGAAGATCGGCTCGCTGTACCTGATCACCTCCTTCCTCTTCTTCATCGTCGGCGGTGGGCTCGCCCTGGTCATGCGGATCGAACTGGCGCGTCCCGGCATGCAGTTGCTCTCCAGCGAGCAGTACAACCAGGCGTTCACGATGCACGGCACGATCATGATGCTGCTGTTCGCCACCCCGCTGTTCGCCGGTTTCGCCAACGCGATCATGCCGCTCCAGATCGGCGCCCCGGACGTGGCGTTCCCCCGGCTCAACATGCTGGCCTACTGGCTGTACCTGCTCGGCGGGCTCATCGTCGTCTCCTCGCTGATCATCCCCGGCGGCGCCGCCCACTTCGGCTGGTTCTCCGACGCGCCGCTGAACAGCCGGGTGTACTCCCCGGGCATCGGCCACGACATGTGGATCATGGGCCTGGCCCTCGGCGGCTTCGGGACCATCCTCGGCGCGGTCAACTTCATCGCCACCATCATCTGCATGCGCGCGCCCGGCATGACGATGTTCCGCATGCCGATCTTCACCTGGAACGTGCTGCTGACCAGCGTGCTGGTGCTGATCGCGTTCCCGGTGCTGGCCGCCGCGCTCTTCGCGCTCCAGGCGGACCGCACCTTCGGGGCGCACATCTTCGACGCGTCCAGCGGCGGTTCGCTGCTGTGGCTGCACCTGTTCTGGTTCTTCGGTCACCCCGAGGTGTACATCATCGCGCTGCCGTTCTTCGGCGTGATCACCGAGATCATCCCGGTGTTCGCGCGGAAGCCGATCTTCGGCTACATCGGTCTCGTCGGCGCCACCATCGCGATCACCGGTCTGTCGGTGACCGTGTGGGCGCACCACATGTTCGCCACCGGCGCGGTGCTGCTGCCGTTCTTCTCCCTGCTGTCGTTCCTCATCGCCGTCCCCACGGGCGTGAAGTTCTTCAACTGGATCGGCACGATGTGGAAGGGCTCGCTGTCCTTCGAGACGCCGATGCTGTGGGTCGTCGGCTTCCTCGTCACCTTCCTCTTCGGCGGCCTGACCGGCGTCATCCTGGCCTCCCCGCCGCTGGACTTCCACGTCCACGACAGCTACTTCGTCGTGGCCCACTTCCACTACGTCGTCTTCGGCACGGTCGTCTTCGCGATGTTCGCCGGATTCCACTTCTGGTGGCCCAAGTTCACCGGCACCATGCTCGACGAGCGCCTGGGGAAGATCCACTTCTGGACCCTGTTCATCGGCTTCCACGGCACCTTCCTCGTCCACCACTGGCTCGGCGCCGAGGGCATGCCCCGCCGCTACGCCGACTACCTGGACTCCGACGGATTCACCGCGCTGAACATGGTCTCCAGCATCGGGGCGTTCCTGCTGGGCCTGTCCACGCTGCCGTTCGTCTACAACGTCTGGCGAACGGCCCGGTACGCGCCGAAGGTCGAGGTGGACGACCCGTGGGGCTACGGCCGCTCCCTGGAGTGGGCCACCTCCTGCCCGCCGCCCCGGCACAACTTCGTCGCGCTGCCGAAGATCCGCTCCGAGTCGCCCGCGTTCGACCTGCACCACCCGGGCGTCGCCGCGCTGGACCAGGCCCGGCAGACCGGGCGCCGCGACGTCGCCGAGTCCGTTTCCGACGCGCCCGGCCCCCGGGAGAGCTGATATGCGTGCCGTGCGCCCGCCCCGGGACGAGGCCGCCGAGGGCATCGCCCAACTGGAGGGCTACCTGCTCTGGCAGTCCGAGCTGAGCACCGCCCGCGCCGAGGCAGAGGCGTTCGCCGACACGCTGCCGTGGCTCACCGACGGCCAGCGAGCCGAGCTGACCGCCCGGTACGCCGAGGAACGCGTCCGTCTCGCCCGCCGCGTCCTCACCGGCGTCGCGGCCCGCTGCCGTGCCCTGGAGTCGGAGTACACCGCGCGCTACCGGGAGCTGCGGCACCGCCTGCTGTGCGCCACCGGCTGCGTGCTGCTGGCCGCCGCCGCCCTGACCGCCGGGCTGCTGTCGCTCGCCGTCCGGGGCTGAACGCGGCGGTCCGTCGCGACCGTAAGGGGTGTGACCCGCGCCGGCCGGGTACCCGCGTCCCTATCGAACCGGAGGTGAGTCCCCATGAAGGCTGTGGTGTGGCACGGCAAGCGTGACGTGCGGGTCGAGGACGTGCCCGACCCGGTGATCCAGGAGCCCACGGACGCGGTGATCCGCGTCACGTCCACCGGTCTGTGCGGTTCCGACCTGCACCTGTACGAGGTGCTGTCACCGTTCATGACACCCGGCGACATCCTCGGCCACGAGCCGATGGGCGTCGTGGAGGAGGTCGGCCCGGAGGTGACCGACCTGGCGCCCGGCGACCGCGTCGTCGTGCCGTTCCAGATCGCCTGCGGCTCGTGCTTCATGTGCGAGCGCGGGCTCCAGACCCAGTGCGAGACGACGCAGGTCAGGGAGCACGGCATGGGCGCCCGCCTGTTCGGCTACACCAAGCTGTACGGGGCCGTGCCCGGCGCCCAGGCCGAGTACCTGCGGGTGCCGCAGGCCCACTACGGCCCGGTCAAGGTCCCCGACGGCGTTCCCGACGACCGGTACGTGTACCTGTCCGACGTGCTGCCCACCGCGTGGCAGGCCGTCGCCTACGCCGACGTCCCGAAGGACGGGACACTCGTCGTCCTGGGCCTCGGCCCGATCGGCGACATGTGCTGCCGCATCGCGCTGCACCAGGGCGCCGCGCAGGTCATCGGCATCGATCTGGTGCCCGAACGGCTCGCCCGCGCCCGTTCCCGGGGCGTGACGACGCTGGACCTGACCGAGCACGACGACATCGCCACCGCCGTCCGGGACCGTACGGCCGGGCGCGGCGCGGACTCCGTGATCGACGCGGTCGGCATGGAGGCGCACGGCAGCACCGCCAACAAGGTGCTCCAGGACCTCGCCGGCCTGATGCCGGGGAAGCTCGCCGAGAAGATCGCCTCCCGGGCCGGCGTGGACCGGCTGTCCGCCCTGTACACCGCGATCGACCTGGTCCGGCGCGGCGGCACGATCTCCCTCAGCGGCGTCTACGGCGGCATGGCCGACCCGATGCCGATGCTGACCATGTTCGACAAGCAGGTCCAGCTCCGCATGGGCCAGGCCAACGTACGGCGCTGGGTGCCGGACATCCTGCCGCTGCTGGCGGGCGACGACGACCCACTGGGCGTGGACGGCTTCGCCACCCACCACCTGCCGCTGGCGGAGGCGGCCGACGCGTACAAGATGTTCCAGGAGAAGGAGACGGGCAAGGTCGTCCTGCGGCCGTGAGCGGAGCCTGAGAAGAGCACAAGCGGCCCCCGCCGGTGTTCGTCCCCGGCGGGGGCCGCTTTCTTCTGCTCGCGGCGCGGTCAGACGCGGCGCCAGGACCCGTCGCGCAGGTGGGAGTCGGCCATCGGGCCCATCCGGGTCATCCCGCCGTCCACCGTCCATGAGGCGCCGGTGACGTACGAGCCGGTGCCGCCCGCCAGGAACGCGATCACCTCGGCGACCTCCCGGGCGTCCCCGGGCCGGCCCAGGGGGACACCGGGGCGGGACTCGTCCGTCACGTCGGTGTCCTCCTGGCCGGTCATGGGGGTGGCGATCTCGCCGGGAGCCACCGAGTTCACCAGGATGCCGTGCTCGGCCAGCTCCAGCGCCATCACCTGCGTGAGCAGCCCCAGACCGCCCTTGGCCGCGCAGTACGGCGCGGCGCCGACCTTCGGCTGGTGCTCGTGGACGCTGGTCACGTTCACGATGCGCCCGCCGCGGCCCTGGGCGATCATGCGCCGAGCCGCGTGCTGCCCGCACAGGAACGGGCCGGTCAGGTCCACGTCCAGCACCTGCCGGAAGGTGTCCAGGCCGATGTCGGTGAACGGGGTCGCGGTGCCCGTGCCGGCGTTGTTGACCAGCACGTCGATGCCGCCGAGGCGCTCGGCGAGGCGGTCCACCGCGTCGGCCGCCTCTGGCAGCCGCGTCAGGTCCACGTGCTCGACCGCGGCGCGCCCGCCCGCCTTCTCCACCTCGGCGGCGGTGGCCTCCGCCCCGGCCCGGTCGGTGTTCCAGGTGACGCCGACATCCATGCCGAGCCGGGCCAGCCGCGCGGCGGTGGCCCGGCCGATGCCGGAGTCGGATCCCGTCACCACGGCGACGGGAGCGGTCACCTGAAGATCGCCTTCTCGACGTCGTTCGGCCCGTCGAAGCTGTCCTTCTTCAGGCCGGCGAACTTGTCCACCAGCTCCTTGTCGGCGCCGTTCTTCTTGGCCTGCTCGACCACCGTGTCCTTGTCGGTCGGGTAGTTGATGTTCTTGAGGGCTTTCTGCACCTCGATGGGGTTCGGCTTGCCCATGACGGTCCTCCGATCGTGCTCGGTTCTCGATCGTTCCGCTGTCCGCCTCCGCGTACCCGACGACCGGTCGGGGCAATCAGGAGGTACGGGAGGAATCGGGCGCCGTGGGGCCGACCAGCTCCGCCAGGACGTCCTCCATGGCGACGAAGCCGAGCAGCGTTCCCCTGGCGCTCGTCACGGCCGCCAGATGGGTGTGGGCGCGCCGCATGGCGGTCAGCGCGTCGTCCAGCAGCGTCTCCAGCCGCACCCGCACCACCGGGTGCGCGGCCTCGCGGGGGAACGGCCGGTCGCGGTCCACCAGGTCCAGCGCGTCCTTCACGTGCAGGAAGCCCAGCACGGTCCCGCCGGGGCCGGTCACGGGGAAGCGGGAGTAGCCGGAGACCGCCGACACCCGTTCCAACTGCCTCGGGGTGATCCGGTGGTCCACCGTCACCATGCGGGCGACCGGCACCACGATCTCCGCGACCGTCCGGGTGCCCAGCTCCAGCGCGTCCCGCAGCCGCTCGCTCTCACCCGCCTCCAGCAGCCCCGCGTCGCTGGAGTCCTGCACCAGCCGCACCAGCTCATCGTCGGTGAAGACCGACGGCACCTCGTCCCTCGTCTCCACGCGCAGCAGCCGCAGCAGACCGTTGGCTATCGCGTTGATGCCGAAGATCACCGGCCGCAGCGCCCGGGTCACCCCCACCAGCGCCGGGCCCAGCAGCAGCGCCGCCCGGTCGGGCGCGGCCAGGGCGAGATTCTTGGGCACCATCTCGCCGATCAGCATGTGCAGATAGGTCGCCAGCGACAGCGCGACCGCGAACGCGATCGGGTGCACCAGCGCCCCCGGCATCCCGGCCCGGTGCAGCACGGGCTCCAGCAGGTGCGCGATGGCCGGCTCCGCCACCGCGCCCAGCACCAGCGAGGAGGCGGTGACGCCGAGCTGCGCGGTGGCCATCATCGGCGACAGGTGGCGCAGCGCCCACAGCACGGTACGGGCGGAACGCTCCCCGGCCTCCGCCCGCGGCTCGATCTGGTCCCGGCGCACGGAGATCAGCGCGAACTCGGCGCCGACGAAGAACGCGTTGGTGAACAGGGTCAGCACCCCGAGGGCGAGCTGCGCGACGGTCACGACGCGCCCTCCCCGTGACCGCCGTGACCGCCATGATTGCCGTTGCCGTTGCCGTTGCCGTTGCCGGGGGCGGTGATCCGTACCCGCTCCGCGCGGTGCCGGGCGGTCAGCAGCACCGTCAGCCCCCAGTCCGCCACACGGATCCGGTCACCGGCCAGCGGGATGCGCGCCAGCTCCGCCGCCACCAGCCCGGCCACCGTCTCGTACGGGCCCTCCGGCACCGGCATGCCGACCGCCGCGAGCCGGTCCACCCGCAGGCTGCCGTCGGCCTCCCACGTCCGCGCCCCGGTCCTCGCCAGGCCCGGCTGCTCGGCCGGATCGTGCTCGTCGCGGACCTCGCCGACGACCTCCTCCACGATGTCCTCCAGCGTCACCACCCCGGCGGTCCCGCCGTACTCGTCCACGACCACCGCCAGCGACCCGGTGCCCCGCCGCCGCTCCAGCAGCCGGTCCACCGGCAGGCTGTCCGGCACCAGCAGCGGCTCCGCCGCCAGCGACGCCACCGGCGTGTCCGGCCGCGCCGACTCGTCCAGGGCGAGCACCGCCTTGATGTGGACGACGCCGATCACGTCGTCCAGCCCGTCGCGGTACACCGGGAACCGGGACAGGCCGGTCGCCAGCGTCAGGTTCGCCGCGTCGGCGGCCGTCGCGTCCGCCGCCAGCGCGTGCACGTCCACGCGCGGCGTCATCACGTTCTCCGCCGTCAGCTCCCCCAGGTGCAGGGTCCGCACGAACAGCTCGGCGGAGTCCGGCGGCAGCACGCCCTCGGCCGCCGAGTGCTGCGCCAGGGCCATCAGCTCCTGCGGGGTGCGGGCCGAGGCCAGTTCCTCGGTCGGTTCGAGGCCCAGGAGGCGCACCAGCCGGTTGGCCGTCTCGTTGAGGTGCCGGATGAACGGCGCGAACGCGGCGGTGAACGTGCGCAGCGGCCCCGCGACCGTCCGCGCCACGACCAGTGGCCGGGAGATCGCCCAGTTCTTCGGGACCAGCTCGCCGACCACCATCAGCACCACCGTGGACGCCGCCACCCCCAGCGCCACCGCCAGCGACGACGCCACGCCCTCCGGCAGCCCCGCCGAGCGCAGCGGGCCGCGCAGCAGCTCCGCCAGCGACGGCTCGGCCAGCATGCCGATCACCAGCGACGTCACCGTGATCCCCAACTGCGCGCCGGAGAGCTGGAACGTCAGCGCCCGCGCGGCGCGCAGCGCCCCGCCGGCCCCCTTCTCGCCCGCGGCGGCGGCCCGTTCCAGTTGGCCGCGCTCCACCGTGGTCAGCGAGAACTCGGCGGCCACGAACACCGCGCAGGCCAGTGTCAGCAGCAGCGCCAGCAGCAGAAGCAGCAGTTCGGTCACCATGTCACCCCTCTGTCACCCCTATCCCGGCGATCGGCCGGCATTCCTGTGGATGTGCGTGCGGTCGTGCCCGCGACCCGCCCCACTCATCGGCGGCGGCCGGGCGTGGCTTGAGAACGTCCGGGTCCGCCGTTTTCCCCGCCGGGGCGACGGGTACCCGGGGCGGGTTCGACTGGCCGGCCAGCAGGTGGACAGGGAGAGACGGATGGCGGCGGACTTCGATCCGTACGTGGCGGCGGACCCGGAGGGCGACAGCGAGTACCTGCGGGTCACGCTCGCGTCCGGCCGGACGATCCGGCTGTCGTGCACCGTGCCCGTGGAGGGCGTGCTGCGGCTGCGGCAGGAGTCCCCGGCCGGTACGCCCGACAACGACTCGCCCGTGCTGCTCGGCCTGGAACACCGCCCCGCCCGGCTGGCCCGGGTGCCCGGCGGCACCGAGATCAGCGGGCCCGGCGTGCGGGCCGTGTGGGACTCGGACGGCGCGAAGGGCAGCGGTCAGGGCCTGCGGTTCGGCGCCTACCGCCGCTTCCCCGACCCCGAGGCCGACACCGTGCCCTTCCGCGCGGGCTTCGAGGCGCCGTCACCCGGCCACCCCGGCGGATGCTGGGTGGAGACGATCCACCTCGCCCCCGACGCGGCCGTCTACGGCGGCGGCGAGAGCTACCAGGGCATCAACCTGCGCGGGCGGCGCCGCAGGCTGCGCAACACCGAGGAGAGCCGCGACGCCGGGCGCGACTCCGCCTACCTCAACGTGCCGCTGCTGTGGTCCGACGCGGGCTGGGGACTCTTCGCGCACACCGGCGGCACGGTGGTCGCCGACCTGGGCGCCACCCACTCCGAGGCGGCGTGCGTGCGGATCGGCGGCGAGAGCCTGGACCTGTTCCTCATCTCCGGCGACGCGATGACGGTCCTGCACCGCTACCAGGCGCTGACCGGCCGCCCCCGCACCCTGCCCGAATGGGCGTACGGGGTCTGGATGAGCCGTTCGTCCTACTTCACCGCCGACGAGGTGGTGCGCACGGTGGACGAGCTCCAGGAAGCCGGCTGCCCGGTGGACGTGATCCACGTGGACGAGTGGATGGCCGAATCCGTGCTCGACGACGCGGCGTGGACGGCCGGACCTGACCGGACCCGTTTCCCCGAGGGGTGGACCCGCGCGCTCACCGAGCGCGGCGTACGGGCCAGCCTGTGGATCAACCCCTACATCAAGGCCGGCACCCCGCTGGCGGAAGACCTGGCCGAGCGCGGCTACCTGGTGCGCGACCCCGACGGCGGCCCCATCGCCACCGCCGACAACCCCGACACGTACGTCGTGGACTTCACCAGCCCCCAGGCGCGGGCGTGGTGGAGCGACCGCCTGACCGCAACCCTCCGGCAGGAGGGCAACGCGGCGGTCCTCGCCGACTTCGGCGAGGAGATCCCCGACCACGCCGTCTTCTCCGACGGCAGCCGCGGCGTCGAACGCCGCAACAGCTACGGCCTGATCTACCAGGACGCCGTACGGGCGGCCGGACTCCGCGCCCGCGAGGGCGACTTCGTCTCCATCTCGCGCTCCGGCACGGCCGGCTCGCAGCGCGACCCGGCCCACTGGGCCGGCGACCTGCCGTCCACCTGGAGCGGCATGGTCTCCACGCTGCGCGGCGTGCTGTCGATGTCGCTCAGCGGCGTGTCGATCGTGACGCACGACGCGGGCGGCTACTGGACGCCGGAGTCGTACCAACTGGCCACCAAGCTCCGCTCGTCCATGACGCCGGACGCCGTTTTCGCGGACGTCGATCCGGAGTTGTACGGCCGGTGGGCGCAGTGGGCCGCGTTCACCCCGATCATGAGGTTCCACGGCGTGGGCCGCCGCGAACCCACCGCCTACCCCGAACCGTTCCGCGGCGCCGCCATCGCGGCCTGCCGCCTGCGCACCCGGTTGCGCGGCTACGTCGCGGAGTCCGCCGCCGGGGGACTGCCGCTGATGCGGCCGATGCCCCTGGCCTTCCCCGGCGACCGGGCGGCCCGCGACGCCGACCTCCAGTACATGTTCGGCGACGACATCCTGGTGGCCCCGATCCTCGAACCCTCCGGCCACCGCACGCTCTACGTCCCCGCCGGAGAGTGGACCCCCCTCCTCGGCCCCCCACCCCTGACCGGCCCCGGCTGGCACGAAGTCCACTGCACCCCGGCCGAGTTCCCCGCCTACGTCCGAGCGGACCACGGCCCGGAATCGGTCCTGCGGGACTGACACCGGCCGGGGACGGAACGTCGGGCATCTGTGGACTCTTGGTCAGCGCCCCCGGGCGCGGGGCGAGGCAGGGTGGGGGTGTCGGATGCGGGGTTCACGAAAAGGGAACGGTCATGACGGGGTTGAGGACGTTGTTCGCCGGGGTCGCGGCCTCGTGCGTGGGGGCCGGTGCGCTGGTGGCGGGGTCGGTGGTCGTCGCCGCCCCGGCGCAGGCCGGGGTGTACGACTGTCAGCAGTATCTGGAGTCCAGGGGCTACGACGTCGGTCCGAGGGTGACCCAGGCGTGTGAGATCGGCGCCAAGGGAGCGGCCTACCAGGGCCCTTGCGTGAGTCTCCTGGGCGGGCTCGGCGTGATCTCCGGCGACGCCGTCGCGGCCTGCGGCCGGGCCCGCGCGGACTGAGAGCGCTCAGACGGTGAGTTCGATGTGGATCGCGAACACGCCCAGTGCTTCCTTGTCCGCCGGGTAGATGTCGCGGATGGCGGTGAGGAGTTCGTCGTGGGTCATGGATTCGGCGCCGATCGCGTCGTTGTCCTCGGCGTCGAGCATCGCTTCGAACGAGTCGTACTCCACGATTCGGATGACGCGGGTGAGGAGGGTGGTGTCGCCGGAGGTGAAGCGCAGCAGGTCGCCGGCGGCCATCCGGCGGATCTTGGGGTAACCGACGCGGACCTCGACGGTCTTGGTGCCCCGCGCGATGAGGTCCAGATACGGCTTGCGGATGTTCAGGCTGTGTTCACGGCGGTCGTCGGTCACGCGGCGGCCAGCCGTTCACGCAGACCGTCCACCGCCGCGTTGCCGGGGTAACGGCGGGCGAGGTAGCCGGTGAGGTCACCGGCGCGGTTACGCACGGAGTTGACCACGCGGGCGGAGCCGAGGGCCTGGTGCCCGAGGGCCACCGCGTCGTCGGGGTCGCCGAGTTGGGCATGGGCGAGAGCCAAGTCGATACGGGCGATGGCCTCGCGGCTGGGTGACCGGGTCGCTTCCGGCGCCGCTCGGTAGGTGGCGAGAGTCCGTTCGGCGTACTCACGGGCCCGGTCCGGGCGGCCGAGCCAGATGTACGCGGTCGCCGGGTAGGACGTGAGCGTGTAGTCCGCCAGCCGGAGGACATCCACGCCGAACAGGCGGGGCGGGCGTGACGGAAGCCGGTCGTACGTGTCCCGCGCGGCGCGGAAGGTCGCCTCGAAGCCCTCGATGTCCCTGTCGGCCGCGCAGGCGCGTGCGGCCTGGGCGTGCAGACGCACGGTCCACGGGTGATCGATAGGGGCCTCGGCAAGTCCCCGGCGCGCGGCGGCCAGGGCGTCGGCGGGACGGTGCTCGTAGAGGTTGATCGAGGCGGCGGCGTACATCGACGTCGCACAGAGCAGGCCGTGCCCGGCCTGCCTGCTGTGCACGAAGGCGTCGTCGGCGAAGGCCAGGCCGGTACGGGCGTCGCCGAGGTCGTGGGCTAGCCAGGCCAGCATCTGGGACAGCCGCCCGGCGGAGGCGAGCAACTCCCGGCCCTGCCGGTGAGTGTGCCTCGCCCTGAGCAGCGCGCCGACCTTGCGTCGGTAGTCGAGTACGGCGTCGAACAGCCTTCGCGGCGGCGCCTGGGAGTAGGCACGATCCAACTCCGCGACCGCCAGGTCCAGATGGGCCAGGGTGTCGGACGCGAGCATGCTCGCCTCGGCCTGCCGGGTGAACTCGGCCGCCTCGGCGGCGGCCTGTTCCAGAATCTGTGCGGCGACACCCGGAGTGGCCAGCGCCAACCCACCGAGTGCCACCGCGCTCCGACGCTTCGTCCTGTCCACCTCCCCACCGCTGCCGCTGTCTCCAGCGTAAGCCGGATTCCCCGAAAGGTCGCCGCTCGTCGGCGGGACCTCCCAAGGTCGTGGCGGCAGGTCGAGCATGTCGCCGGGAATACCGAAACCGTCCGCGATACGTTCGATCACATTCTGACCGCGAATGCCACGGGCGCCACGGATGACGTCGCTGATGCGTGAACTGGTCATCTTGCCGATGGCGGCTGCCATGTCGGCGTGGCTGGAGCCTGTCCGCCGGTTGACGAGACGGAAGATCTCGCGGAAGTCGCGTGCGGCGCAGGCGTGCCGCATGGCGGGACTGTGCAGCAGCGTATCGGGGATCGTGAGTGGGTAACCACGCCGCAGGCGTTGGCGATCGTCCATCAGCAACCTCGCAGGCACGGAAAGTGATCACGCTCAGCGTAGTCCGCGCGAGGGGGCAAGGTTCCCCGAACGGCGAACGGGGATCCCCATCCGCCACTCCACCACGCCACGCCCGGAACGGATCTGCGCGCCCAGGCGGTGCCGTGCCTCAGCGCAGGAGCTTCGCGGCCAGGTCGCGGAGGGGCCCGACGAGATCAGGGTGATCGCCGAGTTCGGCGCGGTGCAGCAGACGGGCCGCGACGTAGAGTTGGGCGCGGCGTCCGTCGGGGGTGCCGAGAACAGGGAAGTGGTCGCGCACCTTCCGGGCCAGGCCGGGGACGGGCAGGCTGTAGCAGTAGAGGGTGGCCGCGTCGGTGCCGGCGGGACCACGGCCCCACAACTCCCAGTCCAGGAAGCCGAGTGGGCTGAGGAGGTTCGACCAGTGAAGGTCACCGTGCACGGTCTCCCACCGCTGGATGCGGACCTCGGCCTGGTCGCCGAAGGCGGCACGCACACGGCGGTCGACTTTGTCCTGGTCGGTGCTGACGCGCCGGGTGGGCGTGGCGGCCAGACGCCGCAGGCTGTGGTGGAGACCGTTCCACCAATCCTCGGACAGGCGGGGGTCCGACCGGGCCGTGTCGGTGGGTGAGCACGGCGCTCCGGGCAGAGAGGTCATGACCTCGGCGCGCTGCCGGCGCCAGTCGCCTTCGGCCCACTCGTGGACCCCGAGCACGCGCGGCTTGGACAGCCCGTGGATCTGGTTGGCGTCCGCGTTCCCGGTCCAGGCATGACCCTGGGCCCACCGGGTCTGCTCGGAGACGACCCGGAGCCAGCGCGAACCGTCCGGTCCCTGGGCGGCGGCCCCGATGGACCGGTCACGCCAACCGTGCACGGGCTCGGCGACGACGGTCAGCCCGAAATGCTCGGCGGCGCGCTCCAGATTCCCGCACATCCAGACACGGAAGCGGCGGTCCGCCTCGGCGATGTCGTTCACGGGACATATCCCGGGCCGCACGGTGGGTGATTCGACGGCAGCCGGAACCGGGGGCTCAGAGGGGGTCCCAGTTGGTCGCGCCGTCGTGGAGGTAGGCCGGGTGTCCGGTTTCGGTCGCGTGGAGGGCGGCGGCGAGTCTGTGGCGGAGTCTTGGGGGGAGCAGGGCGCGGGCGGTGTCCGGTGGCAGGAAGGCCGCCTCGGAGAGTTCGGTGTCGCGGGGCATCAGGTCGGCGGTCTCGATGTCGGTGAGGGTGCCGCCGTCGAAGATGAAGGCGAGGAGGTCGTCCCAGGGGCCGTGTGCCGGCACCCAGTCGATGACGAGGAGCGAGCCGAGCGTGACGGTGAGCCCGAGTTCTTCCCGCAGTTCACGTATCGCCGCCTCGTGCGGCGCCTCATTGGCCTCGGCCATGCCGCCGGGGAGGTCCCAGCCAGGCTTGTAGGTGGGGTTGACCAGAAGAACCCGGCCGGTCGCGTCGCGCAGGAGAACATCGGCGGCGACGCGCTTGCGTGCCTGCTTGGCGTTGCCCTCGGCGAGGTGGGCGTGCCACGCGGCCGGGTCGGAGGGGCTGGGCCTCATCGGCAGGATCCTTCCGAAGGCGTGCTGATGACGTCGGCGAGCAACAGCATTCTGGTCCTCGCCGCGTCGAAGAGCGAAGGCACACCGGACGCGCCCGGCGGCACCGCGCACCTGACAGGGTGAGGAAGGTCTTCGGCGGGGTGCGGCTTCGGGTACCGGAGGCCGGGATGCTGGTCGTCGCTCAGGCGGTGAGTTCGGTGTGGATCGCGAAGACGCCCAGTGCTTCCTTGTCCGCCGGGTAGATGTCGCGGATGGCGGTGAGGAGTTCGTTGCGGGTCATGGACTCGTCGCCGATCGCGTCGTTGTCCTCGGCGTCGAGCATCGCCTCGAACGAGTCGTATTCCACGATCTTGGTGACGCGGGTGAGGAGGGTGGTGTCGCCGGAGGTGAAGCGCAGCAGGTCGCCGGCGGCCATCCGGCGGATCTTGGGGTAACCGACGCGGACCTCGACGGTCTTGGTGCCCCGCGTGATGAGGTCCAGGTAGGGCTTGCGGATGTTCAGGCTGTGTTCGCGGCGGTCGTCGCTCACGCGGCGGCCAGCCGTTCACGCAGACCGTCGGCCGCCGCGTTGCCGGGATAGCGGCGGGCGAGGTAGCCGGTGAGGTCACCGGCGCGGTTGCGTACGGAGTCGACTACGCGGGCGGAGCCGAGGGCCTGGTGGCCAAGGGCCACTGCATCGTCGGGGTCGCCGAGTTGGGCGTGGGCGAGAGCCAAGTCGATCCGCGCGATGGCCTCCCTACTTGGTGATCGGGAGGCTTCCGGGGCTGCCTGGTAAGTGGCGAGGGCGCGTTCGGCGTACTGCCGGGCCTGGTCGGCTCGGCCAAGCCAGACGCATGAGGTCGCCGGATAGGACGTGAGCGCATACTCCGCCAACGGCAGTACGTCCATGCCGAACCGGTATGGCGGACGCGGGGGGAGCCGGTCATAGGCGTCTTCCGCAGCACGGAAGGCGGCCGAGAAGCCCTCGGCGTCCCCGTCCGCCGCGCAGGCGCGGGCGGCCTGGGCGTGCAGGCGCACGCTCAGGGGATGGTCGGGCGGGGCCTCGGCAAGGCCCTTGTGTGCGGCGGCCAGAGCGTCGGCAGGGCGGTGCTCGTAGAGGTTGATCGACGCGGCGGCGTCCATGGCCCAGGCGCAAAGCTGTCCGTGTCCAGCCTCCCGACCGTGGACAAAGGCATCCGTGGCGAACGCGAGGCCGGTGCGTGCGTGGCCGAGGTCATGGGCGAGCCAGGCCAGCAGTTCCGACAACCAAGCGGCGTAGACGAACAGTTCCCGGCCCTGCCGGTGAGTGTGCCGGGTCGCGAGCAGGGCGCCCACCTTGCGTCGGTAGTCGAGCACAGCCTCGAAGACCTGCTGCGGCGGTTTGAGCGAGTAGGCACGGTCGAACTCGGTGACCGCTAGATCGAGGTGGCTGAGCGTCTCGGGGACCAGCGCGCTCGCCTCGGCCTGCCGGGTGAACTCGGCCGCCTCGGTGGCAGCCTGCTCCAGGATTTGTGCCGCTGCGGCGGGAGTGGCAAAGGCCAGTCCGGCGAGCCTCACGGCGCTGCGACGCTTCGTCGTCTCCACCTCCTCGCCAGTTGCTGGCGCGAAAGACGCGATGGCTTCCGTGTCTTCACTCTCTTCAGCGTAAGCCGAACCACCCGGTTGGTTCACGCTGTCCGGGGAGCGCTCCCAAGGTCGTGGCGGCAGGTCGAGCATGTCGCCGGGAATACCGAAACCGTCCGCGATACGTTCGATCACATTCTGACCGCGAATGCCACGGGCGCCGCGGATGACGTCGCTGATGCGTGAACTGGTCATCTTGCCGATGGCGGCTGCCATGTCGGCGTGGCTGGAGCCTGTCCGCCGGTTGACGAGACGGAAGATCTCGCGGAAGTCGCGTGCGGCGCAGGCGTGCCGCATGGCGGGGCTGTGCAGCAACGTGTCGGGGATCGTGAGTGGGTAACCACGCCGCAGGCGTTGGCGATCGTCCATCAGCAACCTCGCAGGCACGGAAAGTGATCACGCTCAGCGTAGTCCGCGCGAGGGGGCAAGGTTCCCCGAACGGCGAACGGGGATCCCCATCCGCCGCTCCACCACGCCACGCCGCGTTCGAAGCTTCTGAGACGGCACGGACTCGCGTGCGACGTGAGCGTCCCTCGGAGGTTGACGACGTGTATGGCCACAGCCCCAAGCTCCTGGCGCCGCCATTGGCGTGGGGATCCAAGGGCATTCCCGTCCCGTACATCACGCCCTGGAGCGGGGAACGGATCTCCGTCCGCACCCTCACCGTGCGCCGTGACGGAACGGGACTGTGCTACAGCGACGAGACACCGGCCGACCGCGACGCTCACGGCGTGCTGTGGAGTCGGCTGGACGAAGCACCTGGGCGGGGCACGCCGAACTTCCGCTCGGTCCATCCTCTCCGTCAGCGCCGGGCCCTTCTGGAGAAGCTGTGCCAGGTGTGCGCGGGCCCGGCCAGTCGTACCGACCGGGGATGGCTCTTTCTCTTTCGGCGGCCCACCCCGGTTGTCGAGGCGTGGGACTGGCCCGAGGGCGTGCACTGCATGAAGCCGCCGGTCTGCCTCGGGTGCGCGGCCATCGCGTTGCGGCACTGTCCGCATCTGACGCGGACGGTTGCCGTCAGGTCCCGCAAGCCCCGGCCGCGCGGTGTCTTCGGGGACTTCTACAGTCCGGACGCCACCGGGTCACTGGTCGCCCGGTCGGACGGCTGCATCCCCTACGGACACCGGGACAGGCCGTGGTTCCTCGCGTCCCAACTCGTCGTTGAACTACGCCGTTGCACGGTGGTCGATCTCGATGCAGAACTCGCCCGGTAAGCCCCGCTCAGTCGCGGCAGGACACCGCTGTCCGGAGGACTCGGTGGGGACCACCAGCCGTACACCGCCCGAGGTTCTCCTCGGCCTGGCGTGCCGATACTGCCACCGCCCGTTCGCCACGGGTCGATCTTCCCCGGTGGAGGCGGGAACCATCGTCTCCAGCCACATCTACGCCCGCCCGTGGCGGTTCCGGGTACTGGCCTGCGAGATCTGTGGAGGTGTGAGGAATTGAACGACGTGCGTCGGTCGAGCACGAAATCGGCCCACGACCGCTGGATCGCGGCCTTGCCGCGGACGGTGGTCGTCCAGCCCACCAGCTTCTGCAATCTGGATTGCACTTACTGTTATCTCCCGAACCGGGACCGCAGGACTCACATGCCCGGCGAGGTGATCACGGCCCTGGAAAAATCGGCCGTGGAGTTGACGGGAAGCTCCCCGGGACATCGGCTGGATCTCGTGTGGCACGCGGGGGAACCCCTGGCGGTCGGTTTGCGCCGGTTCACCGAACTGGTCGTGCCCTTCGAGGACTTGAGGCGCCAAGAGCGGCTGCACCACTATGTGCAGACCAACGCCACGCTCATCACCGACGCCTGGTGCGCGTTCCTCAACCGCTACGGGTTCCGCGTGGGCGTGAGCATCGACGGCCCGGCCACGCTGAACGCGCAACGGATCGACCGGAAGGGACATCCGGCCTTCACACGGATCACCCGGGGTATCGCCCGGCTCCGGCATGCCGGGATCCCCTTCTCCGTCATCGCCGTGGTGACCGCGGAAAGCATCGAGCAGCCCGAAGCGTTACTCGACTTCCTCGCCGGTCTCGGCTGCCGCACCATCGGCCTGAACGTCGAGGAGGCCGAGGGAGTCAACGTCCACCGGGTGACTCCGGTCATGACCCGCTCCGTGACGTTCTGGCGGCGCACTCTCGCCTGGAGCCGCCGAAATCCCGAGGTCTCCATCCGCGAGCTGGCTCGCCTCGGTGACTACCTCCACCTCACACGCACCGGGCAAGGCGAACGGTGGGCCGCCCGGCTCATCGACCCCATCCCCACGATCTCCGTTACCGGCGACGTCACCCTCCTTTCCCCGGAGCTGGCGGGCACCGAAGCCCCGCCCTACGGCGACTTCAAAGCCGGGAACATCCTTGACGAGTCGTTGACCGCGATCCTCGCCGGTGCTCACCGCTTGCGGTACGTCCGGGAGTTCGTCACGGGCCTGCAAGCCTGCGAAGCGACCTGCCAGTTCTTCGACTTCTGCCGGGGGGCACAGGCCGGCAACCGCTACTTCGAGAACGGTCGCCTCGACACCACCGAAACCGATTACTGCCGTACCTCACGGCAAGCCCTCATCACGGCACTGTCCGATACCGTCCGGAAGGAAGAAACACCATGAACCTGCTGGAACTCCTCGCGACCGCCGATGCCCCGGTCATCGACCATCTCACCGCCCACAGCCACGACCGGATCGCCGGGAACTCGTTCGACAATCGGCCCACGTGGGACAACATCGGGATCGGCTTCGACAACCGCCCCACCTGGGACAACTGGAACAAAACCAAGTGACCGACCACCCACACCGTCAGGAAGCGTGCACCCCGCATGGACAGCCGCACTCTCGGCCGCATCACAGTCTCCCTGCCTGCCCTGGACGACCCGGACCTGTATCTGTCCAACGTCGCTTCCCTCGAAGGCGGCAGGGGAACCGTTCAGGACTTCCGGTACGCCGACGCCAGTCTGCGTGAACTCGACCTCACCCAGGCCCATCTCGTCACCGGCCGCATCAGCGGCCTCTCCGCGCAGCGCGTCCGCCTCGACGGCTTGCGGGTGGACTCCGTCGAGTTCGACGGCTGTGATCTCGGCTCTCTGCACTGGTCCGGGAGCAAGCTGTCCCGCATCGTCTTCCGCAACTGTCGGCTCATGGGCGCCGCGCTCGAACAACTCACCCTCGACAACGTTCTCTTCGAAGGGTGCAGGCTCGACTACGCCACCTTCGATCAGGTGCGGGCGTCGGGCCCCCTGGCCTTCGTCAAGTGCACCCTCACCGAAGCCGCGTTCCACCGATGCGATCTTTCCGGCAGCCACTTCGAGGGATGCGGGCTGCACCTGACCGAGTTCGACGCGGGTACCTACCGCGACACGGACCTGCGCGGGAACGATCTGTCCGCCCTCCGTGGGATTCCCGCCCTGAAGGAGGTCATCATCGACCGCCCCCAGCAGGCGGAACTCGCCCACGCTTTGACCGCCGAACTGGGCATCGTCTTCGCCGACACCCTTGACGATCCGGAGTAGCCCATGGGTCTGAGAATCGCGTTCACGCGCTTCACCGCTCTGAGGCAACGCTGCGAAACCGCCATCGCCCGACCAGTATGGGGCCACCCCGAATACGAAGACGGGGCCGTCATCCCCACCGAGCCCTGGCAGCCCCTCACGGGAGATCATGCCGAAGCTTTCGCAGCGGATGGCATGGGGCCCGTCGGTACCCTCACCGAACTCGTCGCCCTTCCCGACGCACCGGCCCCCGCTGCCCTCGCCGGGCTGCCTGAGTCCCTTGGGGACTCGCATGCCCAGTACCTCGGCCATGCCCAGAGTCCGCCCGGCGCGCTGACCACCACGCTGAACCGTGCCACCGGTCGCCGTATCGGCCTTCACATCGACAACTGGGACAAACTTCCCTGCTCCACCCGGCATCAGGCCCGGCGGCGCCTCTGCTACAACCTCGGCCCAGGGGCCCGCTACCTGATCCTCGGCGACGCCGATATACGTACCATCGCCCGCGCCCGCCACCCTCACACCGACGACCTCCGCGCCTACGCGGCCGATCATCCGCTGCGCTGCGTCCGGATCCGCCTCGACCCCGGCGAGGGTTACCTCGCACCGACCGAACTCCACCCCCACGACGGATCCACCCAGCACCAGGACCAGCCCTCCACTGTCGCCTTCTGGCTCGGCCACTGGCCACGGGGGATCCTGCGCTCCCTCGTATGAGCCCCTGGGGCACCGCATCGGATCAGCGGATCTGCCGGATGGACGGCCCTGCCGGGGCGGTGGTCAGTCTCGGCGGTCGGCTACGGCGTCGGTGATCAGGGTGCTCGCCGTCAGTGCCGCCAGTGCGACGGCCGCGCAGCCTGCCGTGCCGAGGAGCAGGTCGGGGGCGTCCGGCGTGTGCGCCAGGAGGCGGATCAGCCGGTTGATCGGGGGGAGGTCCTGGGGGAAGCTCACGACCGACATGAGGATCAGGGCCGCGATGACCGCGTGGCCGGTGCGGCGGATCACCAGGCGGGAGACGATCAGGCCGATCGCCACGCCGGTGCTCGCGCCCGTCAGCATGGCCAGGACGCCGACCAGGATGTCGTCGAGGGTGATGGCGTGGTCGCCCACCACCAGTGGCAGGAAGAGCATCAGGGCGGAGACCAGCAGGCTCGTGGCCAGGGCGGCCAGTACGGTCGCGACGAGCACCGAACGAGACCGGCCGGCGTGGACCACGGCGATGACACGCCGTACGGGGTCCTCGGCGTTGACCAGTGTGACGGTCAGCCAGACCGAGGAGACGAAAAGCGCCCCCGAGACGGGGCCGTAGATCGCCGCCACCGGCAATGAACCGGAACTCCCGGTGAAGACGAACGCCACGCCGACGAACAGCAGCAGCGGGGGGATGTAGCGCTGCGAATGCAGCATGGCCGCCATGGTGTAGCGGAACAGCGCGATCATGAGGCACCACCGAGGACAGCGGCCCGTGGAGTGTTCACCTGGCCAGCTTCCACCAGCGACCAACCGTCGTGCAGCGCCGCCAGGACCAGCTCGTCGGCGCGTGCGCTGGTGACGTGGACCGTCACGGACGCGCCGTCGGCCCGCGCGGTGAGGACGCCGGCGAACGCGTGCCAGTCCGCGGTGCGGGGAATCCCGTACTCGTTCACCGGTGCTCGGAACACGATCCGGGTCTCCTCCGGCCGCGCCGCGCTCGCGGACTCCGGGTCGGCGGTCACCTTTCCCCGGGCGACCCGGTAGATCCGTGTCGCGTTCGCCTGGACCACCGACTCACGGTGGTCGGTGAACACGACGGTGCCGCCGGCCCTGGTGGTCTCGGCCATGATCTCCGCCAGGACGCCGTGCGCCGAGCTGTCCAGCCCGGACCAGGGCTCGTCCAGGACGAGCAGTCGCGGCGGGATCATCAGCGCCTGGGCCAGGGCGACCTTCTGCGCGTTTCCCTTGGACAGCGTGCGCAGCGCCGTGTCGGCGCCGCCGACGAGGGCGAGCCGCTCCAGCAGCTCCTCGGCGCGTCGGCTCGCCGCCGCGCTCCGCAGGCCGCTGACACGCCCCATATGGGTCAGGTAGCTGTGCGCCGACATCCGCTCGTCGGGCGGGAAGCGGTCGGGAACGTAACCGACGCGGGCCGGGCGGTCCAGCACCTGGCCCGTGGTCGGCCGCGTGACACCGACGAGGATTCTCAGCAGTGTCGACTTCCCCGATCCGTTGCCGCCGCTGAACGCGATCAGCTCGCCGGGGGGCAGATCCACGTCCACATCGGCGAGGACCCATGCCTGCCGTTGGTAGCGCTTGCCAATGCCGCGCAGTCTCACGCCCGGTCCTCTCCCCTCGTCAGCGCAGGGCGTCAAGCGTCCTGCGCAGGATGTCGAGCGGTAGCTGTACGGTGACGCGCCGCTCAGTCTAGCCACATGTCAGCGTGTGACCGGGGGCGGTTCCCCGGTGCGCCGGTTGACGTTCACCGCAGCACCGCGCAGGTGCGCAGCAGGTCGGTCGGGAGTTCACCGGCGTGCCAGTCGGCGGCCGGGACGACGGTCACCGGATCGGCCGGGGACAGCGCGGCGTGCTGCGCGATCCTGCGTCGGCCGCCTCCGGTGATGTTGAGGAGCACCGTCGCGTCGCGGGGCACGGTCCCGTCGCCCACCGCCTCGCGCAGGCAGGCGACGGCGACGGCGGCGGCCGGTTCGATGTCGATGTGCTCGACGTCGGCGAACAGGTCCCTGGCCGCGTCGGCAGCCGCGTGATCGGCGATCATCAGGTCCCCGCCGCTCTCGACGAGGCAGTCGCGCACCCCGCCGGACGCCGCGTACGGCGGGTGCCGGTTGGTCAGTTCGGGCGCGAACGCCCTCAGCGGGGCGGACGGGGCGGCCTGCCGGGGCCGGTTGCCCCGCCAGGCGTCGTACAGCGGCGCCGGGAACGCGTTCTGGCATAGCATCAGCCGTGGCGGGACCTGACCGGTACCGGCGTCCACCAGTCTGCGCGCCGCCTCGTGGACGCCGATCGCGCCCGCGCCGCTGCCGACCGCCTGGAAGTAGAAGTCGGGCATCCCCGGCATGGCCTCGATCGCCGACAGCAGCACCGTGGCGAGTCCGGCCCGCCGGGCGACGTTCCTGGTGCCGCCTTCGAGCGCGCCGCCGAGCGCGCCGGAGAGCGCGTCGGCGAACAGGATCGCGTCGGAGTAGTCGGCCTGTTCGAGCGCGACCAGCCGCACGCACGGCGCCAGCGGCTCGCGCAGCGCGAGCGTGCCGAGACCGGACGCGGGGACGACGATGACGCACGGCACACGGTAGCGGGAGGCGAGAACGGCGAAGGCCGCCGCGGTGTTGCCGGCCGAGGACAGGACCAGGGGCGGCGGGTCGTCCGGCAGCCGGGCCAGCACGCAGAACGCCTCCAGCTCCTTGAACGTTCCCGTCTCCAGGGCGCAGGCCCGTTCCGGCCAGTAGCCGTTGAACGCGATCCACAGGTCGCGCAGGCGGAGAGATCCGGCGAGTCCGGTACTGCGGTAGGTGACCGTTCCCCCCGCCTCGGGGAACTCCCGCCGCACCGGCAGCCAGTCGCGATAGCGGAAGAGGCCCGTCCGGGCCGGGTCGGGTGTGAATCTCCGTGCCCTGTACTCGACTTGCAGGAGTGCCCGCTCATGCGCGCCCGGACAGTCGAGCAGCAGGCCGTCATCGTCGGTCCGCCAAGCGCACACCGGACAGATCAGGCTGTGGTGTGGTGTGTTCAGAAGTGCCTCACTGGGCACAGGGTTCCCCCGCGGTGTGATGGCGCCACGTGTCAGGGCATGCCGGACGAAGGGTCCGGATGTCGCGCGGCCGGCTCACGGCGGCCGAGGAGAGAGCCCGGCGCCGACGTTCGGCGACCGCCGTACCGGTCCGCGGGCAGCTCCGCTCGCGGACCGTGTGCCGCCGCCATGAGGTCGGCGTGTCCCGCTCCGGGGCGCCCGGGGGGCGGCCTCGGAGCGATGGCCGAGGTCAGGTGGTGGTGGACCGGGCGGCGGCGTCCGCCTCCATGGCGTCCACCAGGCTTTGCGGTCGCATGTCTGTCCAGTTTCGCTCAATGTAATCGACGCAGGTCTGGTGATCGCTCTCTTCGAGTTCGACCGACCAGCCCTCGGGCACCTCGGCGAAGCTCGGCCAGAGCGAGTACTGGCGCTCGTCGTTCACCAGCACCAGAAAGCGTCCGTCAACGTCATCGAACGGGTTGGTCATCGCTTTTCCTCCCGGTGACCGGGCGCGCTGCGAGGCGGCCCGACTGTTCCCTCCGCGCGGGGATCGCCGACCGCCCGCTCCGGGCCGCGACGTGTGGCGCGCGTACCCCATACTGCCCTGCCGGGCGGGGGCTCGGTACAGCCCCCACAGGTCTGGCCGGAATTGATCTCTCGGCTCGAAAAATGCGGTTGACCCGGATCCGAACCGTGGGGAAGCATTTCCGGCGGTCGACTGGCGCCACGCGGATCGCGGGGCGCCAGGCCGGTCGCGTACGGGGGGTGCGCTGTCTGTCAGCGTCGTGGTTCCGGTCTGCCCGCAGTCTGCCCCCGAGCCGGTACGGAAGTCGTCCGGCTGTGCTGTCGGCTCGGGGGCAGACTGCGGGCAGACCGGAACCACGA
>NZ_LN929757.1:177948-226332 GCF_001493375.1 Streptomyces specialis | reverse complement strand
TGGAGGGGGTGGTATGGATAAGGGTTTTTTTTTTTTCAAGCAGAAGACGGCATACGAGAGTTCTGCCTGTCTCGTGGGCTCGGAGATGGGTATAAGAGACGGGTGCGGGTCGAGGCCGCGTCCGCGGAGTTCGAGCCCCGCGCGGGCGAGGCCCTCGCGCAGGACGGCCAGGTCGCCCAGCGCCGCCTCGACGCAGCCGGCGAGCGAGTCGGCCGGCGCGGTGCTCAACTCGACCTGGCCGCCGGGTTCCCGGCTGATGCCGCCGTCGTGCGGCAGCGTGCCCGGTGTCTCGAAGGGGGCGAGTGCCTCGGCCAGTCGTTCGGCGGCCACCGGGAGCCGCGCGTCGGCGCGATCGTGCACCAGCCATTCCAGTTCGACGCCCACCCGGGTCGGGGGGCCGGTCTTGAAGCAGACGCCCTTGACGTATGCCTCGGCTTCCTCCAGCGTCAGACAGCCATCCATCGCGAATGCGCTCCACTTCCCCATCGTGGACGGATTCCGGCGTGGAAACCCGGCGTGGCCCGCGAGGCATTCCACGCACGGCGATCTCTTTCGGCCAACTGTTCGAATATACCCGGGGATCGACACCCCGGGCGAACCACGGATGAACTTCTACCCACCGTCCCCGCGGTCGGCACGCCTCCCGGAACGGACCGCATACTCCGCGCGCCGGCGACCACTCGAACTCAGAATCGAACAGGCGTACTATTCAGGGGTGGATACGACGAGCTTCCCCGAGGACCTGATCACGGCCCAGCACGAGTGGTACGACGTCGACGAGCAGCTCAGCGCCGCCGGAGAGCGCGAACGCCGCCTGCGGTCGCGGCTCCAGGAGCTGTCCTTGTACATCGCGGGGCATCCCTACTGGGAGACACGCGCCACCGCGGGTGTCGCCGCCCGGATCGCGCTCAAGCGTTCCGTCCGGGAGTCACGCGGCATGTGAGACCGGCACCCGGTCCCGGGGACCCGCCGGACCTGACACCGCCGTGCGCCGCGCCGGGTCAGCCGTCGCCGAAGCCGAACCCTATGCCGCGCAGCGCTCCCGCCGACGCCCGGTCGAGGAGCGCCGCCGACGCGCAGCCCTCGGGCAGGTGTCCCGCCGCGACCTGCGCGACGAGCCGGGCCACCGCCCGCCGGTGGCGCGCGAAGGCGTACCCGGAGACGGTCCTGCCGCGTCCGCGCTGCCCGGCCAGCGCCGTTCCCGGGGGCACGTCCAGCACCACCAGGTGCAGTTGCCCGCCCCGGCGCCTGGCGTCCCAGCCGAGCCAGCGGCGCACCCAGGCGGTGCGCCCGCAGTCGTGCACGATGACGCTGGCGGACGAGCGCAGCGCGCGGCCCAGGTGCAGGTAGTGCGCGAGCCGGACGGCGGGCCGGTAGACGGCGTACGGGACCCAGCCGGGCAGCCGGCGGGCCCACCGTTCCCGCATGTCCTGGGAGTCGATCCTGATCAGCGGGGCGCCGGGCACGGCCGTCACCGCCCGCCGCATCAGCGTGGACTTGCCGCTGCCCGGCAGCCCGGACACGACGACCCGGTGCCCGGCCGGCCACCGCAGCTCCAGCCGGTCGCCGTCCGCCGCCGTCCCGCGCAGGTCGAACACGAGCGCCGCGCCGGGCGCGTCCGGAACGGCCCGTGACCCGGCGGCCGGTGACCCGGCGGCGTCGCGCCGCGGCATGCTGTCTCCCCCCGACACTGTCCACCCGCGCTGTCGGCTCCCGCACCCGGCCCGCCATGCGCGGCGCGTGCGGACGCGAGTCACCGTAACGGGCCCCGGACACCACACGCAACGGGCCGCCCGGCGCCGCCACTTGAACACCGGGCGCACGCCCGCGCACGCCGGGCGCCATAGCGGCGGGCGCCGCGCCTCCCGGCCGTACGGCGAGCCCCTGCCGCACCCGTTCCCACAGCTCCGGGTCGCCCAGGGCCGCCGCCACGAGCTGGTAGCAGCACCGTTCGCACATCTCGACCAGGGCGTCCCTGCTCAGCGTGGGGCGGTCGAGCCAGGTCACCACGCCCTCCTCCATGAACGCCTGCCAGCCCTTGACCGTCAGGGCCAGGGCCGGGGTGTGCGGCGCCCCGGCGGCGGCCAGGCCCGCCATGATCCACTCGATGAACGCGGCCCGGACCGAGCTGTGCAGCCTGCGCATCTCGGGGCTGCTGTGGGTCAGGCGGACCACGGCGAGGTAGACGGAGGGGCGCAGGGCGACCTGGTCGATGAAGGCGCCGATGCCGTTGCGGAGTTGCTCCTCGGGGCTGAGCGCGGGGTCGGGGGCGACGTGTTCGAGCAGCTCCTCGGCGACGGACTGGACGACGGCGCTGCGCAGGCGCCGCAGCGAGCCGAAGTAGTGGAAGAGCAGTCCGGGCGAGACGCCCGCCTCCTTGGCCACGGAGTCCGCCGAGAGGGTGTCCAGCTCGCGTTCCTCCAGCAGGGCACGGGCGGCGGCGAGGATCTGCGCCTTGCGCTCCGCCGGGGCGAGCCGGGCACCGCTTGTACGAGACATGTGTCCATCCTATTGACTTCGCCTCAACAGCCTCTACCGTTGAGTAACCCTCAATAAGGGCTCCGACGAAGGAGGCCATCATGCCGGAGGCACCGCGGGCTCGGGAGGCCCGCCCGATATCGGATGAGCACCACCATCTGGTGCTCCAGCCCCGGGACGTCCGGTTCGACTGGTCCCGGCTGCCGATGCACTGGGTCCCTGGCGATCCGATGACGACGCACGTGCTGAACGTGCTGCATCTGCTGCTCCCCGAGGGCGAGCGCTGGTTCGTCCGGACCTTCCGCGAGGTCCTGCCGCTGATCACGGACGAGGAACTGCGGGAGGAGGTCCTCGGGTTCATCGGCCAGGAGGCCCTCCACGCCGAGGCGCACCAGGGCGTCCAGGACCACCTCCGCGCCCAGGGCCTCGACCCCCTCCCCTACGTCCGGCAGGTCGAGTACCTCTTCCGGAACCTCCTCGGCGAACGGCCCGGCTTCTCCCCCACGCGGGCCCGCGAGCACCTGATCGAACGGGTGGCGGCGATAGCGGCCATCGAGCACTTCACGGCGTTCCTCGGGGACTGGATCCTCAACGCGGACGGCCTCGACCGGGTGGGCGCCGACCCCACCATGCTGGACCTGCTGCGCTGGCACGGCGCCGAGGAGGTCGAGCACCGCAGCGTCGCCTACGACCTGCTCCGGCACCTCGACCCGGGCTACGTCCGCCGGGTCCGCGCCATGGCGATGACCGGGCCCGCCATGCTCCAGCTCTGGGTGCGCGGCACGCGTTACCTCATGGCCGCCGCCCCCGAACTCCCCGCCGGCACCCGGCCCACCTGGCGTGGTTACGCGACCGCCGCCCGGCGCGGGCTGCTGCCCCGGGCGGGCAGGACCCTCCGCTCGGCCTCGCGCTACCTGCTGCCCGGCTACCACCCCACCCAGGAGGGCTCCACCCGGCAGGCCGTGGCCTACCTCGGCGCCTCCCCCGCGGCCCGCGCCGCCGCCCACTGACAGCACCCCGCCACCGCCCGGCGTCACGACCCGAGGACCTCACGCCCATGAGCGACACCCTGCCGCCCGACCTGTACGGCAGACGGCGCGACGCCCGTTACCTGCGGCTGCTGACCCGGCTGGTCGATGTGTACCTGTCCCCCGCGACCAGGTCCGACCGGTACACCCGCCGCCGCCCGGTGCCGCCGCTGGACCTCGTCGTGACCGCCCGCGAGTCCGTCACCGGGAACGCCGGAGACGCCGGGGATGTCGTGTCGCTGCTGCTCGCCGCCCCCGACCGCGGGCCGCTGCCCGCCTGGCAGCCCGGCGCCCACCTCGACCGGCGGCTGCCGTCCGGACGCACCCGCCAGTACTCGCTGTGCGGGGACCCCGCCGACCGCCACACCTACCGGATCGCGGTCCGCCGCGTGGAAGCGGGAGGCGGCGGCTCCGCCGAGGTGCACCGGGACCTGCGGGAGGGCCCCGCGCTGACGGCGCGCGGCCCGCGCAACGCGTTCCCGTTCGCCGCCGAACCCGCCGTCCTGCTGATCGCGGGCGGCATCGGCATCACCCCGATCCTGCCGATGGCCGCCGAGGCGGCCCGGCGCGGGCTGGACTGGCGCCTGGTGCACACCGGGCGCACCCGCGCCTCCCTGCCGTTCGCCGGGCGCCTCGCCGAGCTGGCCGGGCGGCACCCGGGCCGGGTGGTGACGCTGCCCGACGACGAGCACGGCGTGCCGGACGGCGAACGGCTCCTCGCGCTCGCCCCGGCGGGCGCCGCCGTGTACTGCTGCGGCCCGGCGCCGATGCTGGAATCCGTCCGCGCCGCCACCGCCACCGCGATCACCGCCGGACGGGTGACGGCGCTGCACTTCGAACGGTTCGCGCCCCCGCCCGTCGTCGACGGGCGGCCGTTCACCCTGCGGCTGCGGAGCACCGGCGAGACGCTGCCGGTGCCCGCCGACCGCTCCGCGCTCGACGTGCTGCGCGCCCGCGACCCCGCCACGCCGTACTCCTGCCGCCAGGGCTTCTGCGGCGTGTGCCGGCAGCGCGTGACGGACGGCACCGCCGAGCACCGCGACCGCAGGCTCACGCCGGACGAACGCGCCGCCCGGCCAGAGCCGCCCGCCTTCCCGTTCGACGACCGGGACCTCGCCCGCTTCCGCGAGGTGCAGCGGCTCGCCTACCGCTGCGCCGGGGAGGTCGCCGCCTGGCTGGCGCCCGGCGTCACCGAGCGCGAGGCCGCGTCCCGGCTGCGCCGCGCGCTGACCGACGCCGGGGTCAGGGACTTCTTCCACGTGCCGTTCGCGTGGTTCGGGGACCGCACGGCGTTCCGGGGCTTCCGCACCCCGCTCCAGTTCTTCCCCACCGGGCGCCGGCTCGCCGAGGGCATGCCGTACGTCCTGGACTGCGCCCCCGTCGTGGACGGCTACACCGCCGACATCGGCTACGGCGGCACGCTCGGCGACAACCCCGTCTGGGACGCGCTCGACCGCGACCTCGGCGCGTACCGGGACCTGATCCTGCGCGAGGTCAGGGCGCGCAGGCCGCTGGACGAGGTGTACGCGGCGGTGGACGCGCTCATCGACCGGCACGGCTACGACAACCGGCACCGCGTCTACCCCGGGCGGGTCATCGGCCACCAGGTCACCCGGCTCACCGGACGGGGACCGGCCGGCGTGACCATGTTCGGGTTCGGGGTGCGGACCCTCCAGACGCTGGGCCGCGAGCTGATCGGCGAACGGCTGGCGGGCCGCTCCCCGCTGTGGGCCGACGGCCGCGCCTCCCGTCACGCGCCGACGCCGGGCCTGTGGGCCGTGGAACCGCACATCGGGTTCCGCGACGTGGGCCTGAAGTTCGAGGAGCTGCTCGTGGTCACCGAGGACGACGCCTACTGGCTGGACGACGACCTGCCGCACGTCCACCGCCGGCGGGACCGCACCACCGCACGACACACCGGGCACACCACGGAAACGGAAGGGGCCGATCGATGAACACCACCGAGGCACTGCGCCGCCGCACGGTCACGTCGGGCGACGTGTCGCTCGCCGTCTACGAGCAGGGCGACCCCGCGCACCCCACCGTGCTCCTGGTCCACGGCTATCCGGACACCCACCAGGTGTGGGACGACGTGGCGGCCGACCTCGCCGCCGACCACCACGTCGTCCGCTACGACGTGCGCGGCGCGGGCGACTCCGACCGGCCCGCCCGGCGCGACGACTACGCCCTGGAGGCCCTGGCCCGCGACCTGTTCGCGGTGGCCGAGGCCACCAGCCCCGGCCGCCCCGTCCATGTCGTCGCCCACGACTGGGGCTCCATCCAGTCCTGGGAGGCGGTCACCGACTCCGCCGCGCCCGGCCGCATCGCCTCCTACACCTCGCTGTCCGGGCCCTGCCTGGACCACGTCGCCCACTGGATGCGCGACCGCTACCGGAACCCCACCCCCCGCCACGTCGCGCAGCTCCTCAACCAGGCCGCCCACTCCTGGTACATCGCCGCCTTCCACGTGCCCGCGCTCGCCCCGGCCGTGTGGCGGCTCGGCCTGGCCAAGCGCTGGGGCACGGTGCTGCACAAGGCGGAGGGCGTCCGGCCGCGCCCCGGGCACCCGCAGCCCGGCCTGGCCGCCGACGCCGTGCACGGCATCGAGCTGTACCGCGCGAACATGCTGCCGCGCCTGCGGGCCCCCCGCAGCCGTCCCACCCCGCTGCCGGTGCAGCTCATCACCCTGTCCAAGGACCACTACGTGAGCCCCGCCCTCGCCGAGGGCGCCGCGCCCTGGGCGCCGAACCTGTGGCGGCGCACCATCCCCGCCACCCACTGGTCGGCGCTGCTGAACAAGGGCGCGACCGTGGCCCGCATGGTCCGCGAGTTCGTCGGCCACCACGAGGGGGCGCCCGCCGCGCCGCAGCTCGACCGGGCGCGCCGCAGGCGGGACGCCGACGAGACGCGGCCGGTCTCCGGGCCGCTCGCGGTCGTCACCGGCGCGGGCAGCGGCATCGGGCGGGCCACCGCGCTGGCCTTCGCCGAGCAGGGCGCGGACGTGGTGGTCTGCGACATCGACGCCGAGGCCGCCGAGCGGACCGCGGAGCTGGCCCGGCTGCTGGGAGCCGACGCGGCGGCGTACCGGGTGGACGTCTCCGACGGCCCCGCCGTGGACGCGTTCGCCACCGAGGTGGCGGCCCGGCACGGCGTGCCGGACATCGTGGTCAACAACGCGGGCGTCGGCCACGCGGGGTCGTTCCTGGAGACGACCGAGAAGGAGTGGCAGCGCGTCCTCGACGTCAACCTCTGGGGCGTCATCCACGGCTGCCGCGCCTTCGGCGCCCTGCTCGCCGCGCGCGACGAGGGCGGCCACATCGTCAACATCGCCTCCGCCGCCGCCTACCTGCCGTCCCGCGCGCTGGCCGCCTACGGCACCAGCAAGGCCGCCGTCGTGTCGCTCTCCGAGAGCCTGCGCGCCGAACTGGCCGGCGCGGGCGTCGGGGTGACCGCGATCTGCCCCGGCGTGGTGAAGACGAACATCCCCCGGACCACGACGTTCTCCGGCGGGGACGGCGCGGAGCAGGACGAGCGGCGCCGCCGCGCCGCCCGCGCCTACGCCCGGCGGAACTACCCGCCGGAGAAGGTCGCCGACCGCATCCTGCGGGCCGTGCGGGACAACCGGGCCGTCGTCCCGGTCACGCCCGAGGCCAGGGCCGGGTACCTGCTCGGCCGCGTCTCCCCCGGCCTGCTGCGCCGGGCCGCCCGCTTCCTCGGCTGAACGCCCATCCCCCCGCACGACCCCCGACTCCGACCCCGACCCCTGAATCTCGCACCGCACCACCGACTCGCCCCTGGAGCACCTTCCGAGGCTGAGCACCATGCAGGACGTCCCGCTGACCGTCACCAGAATCCTGGAGCACGGCAGAACCGTGCACGCCCGCGCCCAGGTCGTCACCTGGACCGCGAACGGTCCGCGCCACACCGACTTCGGCGAGATCGGCGACCGCGCGGCCCGGCTGGCGCACGCGCTGCGCGACGAACTCGGCGTGGACGGCGACCAGCGGGTCGCCACCCTGATGTGGAACAACGCCGAGCACCTGGAGGCGTACCTCGCCGTCCCCGCCATGGGCGCGGTGCTGCACACCCTCAACCTCCGCCTGCCCCCGGAGCAGTTGGCGTGGATCATCAACCACGCCGCCGACCACGTGATCCTGGTCAACGGCACGACGCTGCCGATCCTGGCCGCCGTGCTGCCCCGGCTGGAGAGCGTCCGGCACATCGTGGTCGTCGGCGAGGGCGACCGTTCCGTGCTGGACGGCTGCCGCCCGGCCGTGCACGAGTACGAGGAGCTGATCGCGGACCGGCCCACCGACTACGCGTGGCCCGAGCTGGACGAACGGTCCGCCGCCGCCCTCTGCTACACCTCCGGCACCACCGGGGACCCCAAGGGCGTGGCCTACAGCCACCGTTCGCTCTACCTGCACTCCCTCCAGGTGAACGGCGCCGAGTCGTTCGGCCTGAGCTGGCAGGACACGGCGCTGCCCGTGGTGCCGATGTTCCACGTGGACGCCTGGGGGCTGCCGCACGCCGCCTTCATGTCCGGCGCGTCGCTGCTGATGCCGGACCGGTTCCTCCAGCCCGGTCCGCTCGCCGACATGATCGCCGCCGTGCGGCCCACCATCGCGGGCGCGGTCCCGACGCTGTGGAACGGGCTGCTGATGGAGCTGGCGGAGCGCCCGCGCGACATCTCCAGCCTCCGCCGGGTCATCGTCGGCGGCGCGGCCTGCCCGCCGTCCCTGATGCGGGCCTTCGAGGAGCGCCACGGCGTGCCCGTCGTCCACGCCTGGGGCATGACCGAGACGTCCCCGCTGGGCACCGTCGCCCATCCGCCCGCCGGGATCAGCGACGAGGAGGCGTGGTCCTACCGGCAGACGCAGGGCCGTTTCCCCGCCTCCGTGCAGGCCAGGCTGACCGGCCCGGACGGCCAACTGCTGCCGCACGACGGCGAGTCGGCGGGCGAGCTGGAGGTGCGCGGCCCCTGGATCACCGGCGCCTACTACGGCGGCGCGGACGGCGACCCGGACACGCCGAAGGACAAGTTCCACGACGGCTGGCTGCGGACGGGCGACGTCGGCACCATCACCCCGGACGGCTACCTGACGCTCACCGACCGGGCCAAGGACGTCATCAAGTCCGGCGGCGAGTGGATCTCCTCCGTGGACCTGGAGAACAAGCTGATGGGCCACCCGGACGTGGTCGAGGCCGCCGTGATCGCCGTCCCCGACCCGCGCTGGGACGAACGCCCGCTGGCCGTGGTGGTGCCGCGCGAGGGCGTCGTCCCGGACTTCGCCGCGCTGCGCGCGTACCTGGCCGAACGGGTCGCCAAGTGGCAGCTCCCCGAACACTGGACGACGGTGGCGGCGGTGCCGAAGACGTCGGTCGGCAAGTTCGACAAGAAGCTGCTCCGCGCCCAGCACGCCGAGGGCGCCCTCGCCGTGACGACCCTGGCGTAGGCCACCGGTCAGGCGACGCCGTCCAGACCGCGCGGGATGTGTCCCGCGCGGTCGGAGGCGGGCCACACGTACGGCAGGTCGTCCGGCACGCCGGGGAAGCGGTCGGCGTAGAAGGCGGGATCCTTGCGGACCAGCGCCGACCGGTGGCTGCGGTGGAACGCCTCGTCGCCGAGCCAGGGCGGCAGCTCGCCCCCGGCGGCCAGCCGGTCCTGGCGCCGGACGTGCCGCCGGGCGTCCAGGGCGGCGAAGTCGGCGGCCAGCGATCCGGCGCAGGTGTCCTGCCGCCCGCCGGCCGTCCACACCCGGCACACCTCCAGGCCGTAACGGACGAGGGCCTCCTCGTAGCCCGCCCACATCCGCACCGCCGGATGGCGCCGCCACCCGTAGCCCGGCACGGTGAGCCCGCGCAGCACCTGCAACGCCTCGACCCGCTGCTTCCCCAGCCGCCGCGCGTCCAGCGCCTCGGCGGACCGGGCGAAGTCGGGGTACGGGAGAAATGTCTGCACGGCCGCTAGACCTCCTTCTCCGCCGCCGGGAGGCGCACCTCGACCCGCCCACCGGTCACCCGGCACTCGAAGGCGGGCTGGGGCGCCGTGGCCGGGCCGTGGACGTTCCAGCCGTCCGTCAGGCGGAAGGTGCTGCCGTGCCAGGGGCACCGCACGCAGCCGCCCTCGACCGTGCCCCCGGACAGCGGGCCGCCCATGTGGCCGCACCGGTCGGCGAGCGCCCGTACCGTTTCCCCGCCCTCCCGGTACACCAGGACCGGGACGTCGCCCAGCAGGTGCCGGACGGGGACGCCGACGGGGAACTCCGCGAGGCGGCCCAGCGGGTGCCAGCCGGGCTCCACGGCGGCGGCCACCCCGTCGGCGTGCTGGGCGCCCGCCGCCTGCCGGTAGGCGAGGTGACCGCCGAGCGCGCCGCCGACGCCGACCGTGACGAGCCCGGCGAAGCCCAGGCCGCGCCCGGCCATCCGCCGGCCCCGGAGCCGGGCGGTGAGGGAAGCGGTGTAGAGGGCGACGGCGGCGGTGTTGGTCGCGGCGTGCGCCAGGCCCACCCGCATCTGCGGCTTCCGCAGCTCGGCCCAGTCGTTCAGGCCCGCCAGCGCGGCGGGCAGGGCGGCGGCCAGCCCGACCGCGACGAGCGCCCCGGCGCTTCCGCGGCGGCCCGGCAGCAGGTCCAGCAGGGCGGCGGACAGCCAGGTCCCGATCGGGACCTGCACCATCAGCGGGTGCGCGGGATGGCCGAGCCATCTGCCGTGCAGCGCGTCGCGGGCTCCCTCGGGCAGCGTGGCGCGGACCGCGCCGCGCAACGGGCCCAGCAGGGGATCGGCCCGGCGGGGGCCCTCCAGCTTCTCCACGGCGGGGAGGGTCCGGCCGGGCCGGGCGGGGTCGGGCCGCAGGGCGCGGGCGGCGGAGGCGGCGGCGGGGAAACCGCCGGGGATTCTCTCGAAGAAGGCCATGCCGTCCGGTGCCCCGCTCCCCGGAACGCAAACATTACCCTCGTCGCGAACGCGAAGCCCCCCGGTGGCCGGGCGGCCACCGGGGGCTGGGTCGGGACCCGGCCCGGCGGGCGGGCTCAGACCTTGCCGCGCCAGGCGCCGGTGGCGGCGCCCCGGGACTCGATGTACTCCTTGAAGTGCTTCAGATCGCTCTTCGCCTGCCGGCGCACGAACCCCAGCTTGTCGCCGACGGCCTCGGTGAACAGCTCCGGCGCGTACTCCAGCTGGAGCATGATCTTGGTGTGCCGGTCGTCCAGGCGGTGGAACGTGACCACGCCCGCCTGCTTGGGGCCGTTCGTGCTGGTCCACGCGATCCGCTCGTCGGGGATCTGCTCGGCGATGTCCGCGTCGAACTCCCGCTCGGCCCCGGCGATGCTGGTCACCCAGTGGGTGCGCGTGTCGTCGAGCTGGTCGACGCGCTCGACGCCGCCCATGAACTCGGGGAACGACTCGAACTGCGTCCACTGGTTGTAGGCGGTGGTCACGGGAACAGCGACTTCGATGGATTCCTCGATGTGCGACATGTGTGACGTCCGCTCCTTCCTGCCTCTTGTCTGAGGGGACGATGTGGTGGGGTACCCCCGCATCCGGGGCGGAAACGCCCTGGGGTCGGACGGGTTTCACACTTTGCGCTTGAACACCCACACGGACAGCGGCGCGAAGACGGCGGCGATGGCGGCGGCCCAGGCCAGTGACTTGGCGGCGGGGGCGGCCACCTCCCCGCCCAGCATCAGCCCCCGGCACGCCTCGGCGAGCACGCTCACCGGGTTCACGTCCACGAACGCCTGGAGCCACCCGGGCATCGTGTCGGCCGGCACGAAGACGTTGCTGACGAAGGTGAGCGGGAACAGCGCGGTGAACCCGAAGATCTGCACCCGCTCGGCGTCCTTGGCCAGCAGCCCGACGAGCACCGCGACCCACGAGAAGGCGAGCGCGAAGGCCAGCAGGAGCAGGACGGCGCCCAGCAGACCCGGGACCCCGGGGTCGCCGAGGCGGAAGCCGAGGATGACGCCGACCGCCAGCACCAGCACGATCGACCACGCCTGCTTCACCTGATCGGCGGCGATCCGGCCGGCCAGCGGCGCCCAGCGGGCGATGGGCAGCGACCGGAGCCGGTCGAAGACGCCCTTGTTCACGTCGGTGTTGAGTCCCTGCCCGACGTAGAGCGTCACGAACAGCATGTTCATCACGATCATGCCGGGCAGCATGAACGTCAGGTACTCCTTGACCGAGCCCGCGATCGCGCCGCCGAAGACGTAGGTGAAGAGCAGCACGAACATGATCGGCTGGATGCTGAAGTCGGTCAGCTCCGCCGGGTTGTGCCGCACCTGGACGACGGTGCGCCACGCCAGGGTCATGGTCTGCCGGATGCCCTGGAACAGGCCGAGGCGGGGGGCGAGTTCCCGGTCCGCCGCGGCCGGCGCGACCGCGGAGCGCGCGTCGTCACCGATTCCGCTCATGCCGGAGCCGCCTCCTGGTCGGCCGGGTCCCCGGAGGTCCCGGCGTCCGCCGGGCGGCCGGTCAGGGTCAGGAAGACCTCGTTGAGGCTGGAGCCGCGCAGCGCCAGCTCGGTCACCAGGACGCCCGCGTCGTCCAGGCGCCGCACCACGGCGGGCAGGACGGCGGGGTCCGCGACCCGCGCGGTGACCAGGCCGCTCTTCTCGGTGGCCTCGGAGCCGGTCAGCTCCGTCACCACCGTCCGCACCAGCGGCACCCGGTCGGCCTCCATGGGCCGCACGGCGAGGGTCCTGGCGCCCATCCGGGCCTTCAGCTCCTCGGGGGCGCCCGAGGCGATGACCTCGCCGCGGTCGATGACGACGAGCCGGTCGGCGAGTTCGTCGGCCTCGTCCAGGTACTGGGTGGTCAGCAGCACGGTGGCGCCGTCGGCGACCAGCCGCCGGATGAGGTCCCACAGCTCGGTACGGGCCCGGGGGTCCAGGCCGGTGGTCGGTTCGTCGAGGAACAGCACCGGCGGTCGGCCGACCAGGCTCGCCGCGAGGTCCAGGCGGCGGCGCATGCCGCCGGAGAACGTGCCGACCGCGCGCCCGCCCGCCGCGGCCAGGCCGAAACGCTCCAGCAGCTCCCGGGCCCGGTGCCGCGCGTCGCGGCGGCTCATGCCGAGGAGGCGGCCGATGAGCAACAGGTTCTCCGTGCCGGTGAGCTGCTCGTCCACCGAGGCGTACTGGCCGGTCAGCCCGATGAGCTGCCGCACCCGGTGGGCGTCGCGCCGCACGTCGTGCCCGCCGACCGTGGCCCGTCCGGCGTCCGGCCGCAGCAGGGTGGCCAGGACCCGCACGACCGTGGTCTTGCCGGCGCCGTTGGGGCCCAGCAGCCCGAGCACGGTGCCGGGCGGGACCTCCAGGTCCACCCCGGCGAGCGCGGTGGTGGCGCCGAACCGTTTGGACAGCCCCTCGGCCAGGATCGCGTGACTCATGCGCTCGCTCCCCTTCCGGTCAGCTCCCACTATGCGGGCGGCCCCCGCCCCCCGCGCCCGGGGGCGCCGGGTCGCGTCCGGCCTGGCAGTGCGGGCACCAGGGGGTGGAACGGCCCGCGATCCGGTCCGGGCGCAGCGGCCCGCCGCAGCGGGGGCACGCCGGGTCCGG
Source organism: Streptomyces specialis (assembly GCF_001493375.1). Taxonomy (GTDB): domain Bacteria; phylum Actinomycetota; class Actinomycetes; order Streptomycetales; family Streptomycetaceae; genus Streptomyces; species Streptomyces specialis. Next base: position 213,269 of record NZ_LN929757.1, on the reverse strand, counting down.
CTCGTCGCGGTGGCCGGTGAGCCAGGACGGGCGGGCGGGCACGCACCCGGCGCGGACCGCGTCGCGGAGCACGCCGCGCAGCGCGTCGGCCAGCCGGTCGCGTTCGCCGGCGTCCAGGTCGCGGGCCGGGCGGGCCGGGTCGACGCGGGCGCGCCACAGGATCTCGTCGCCGAGCAGGTTGCCGAGCCCGGCCACGACGGACTGGTCGATGAGGCCGGCCTTGACGCGGGCGCGGCGGCCGGCGGGGAGCCGGTCGAGCCCGGAGCGGTCCACGGTCAGCGCGTCCGGCCCCTGGCCGCCGAGCACCTCCGCCAGGTCCGCGTCGGTGGTGGCGAGCCGCAGGCCCTGGAGCTTGCGCTGGTCGCGGTAGCGCAGCCGGCGTTCGCCCTCCAGGGTGAAGTGACCCGGTCGTGGGGGTGCGGGTCTTGTGGGTGGGGCTAAACGCTGGCGAGTATGTAGGTGTAAAGATACGTGGCATGAGGGTGTCAATATGCCGAACGGTGCGCGGACCACGGAGGACTAGACTATCCGCTTCGGCGGCTGCGGCCGAGGTGTATAAGAGGCAGGCCGTCCGGTCATGCCGAAGTGCAGCAGCAGCGACGGTCCGTCGGTGCGGGCGAGCAGCCATTTGCCGTGGCGCTCGGGCTCGGCCAGGCGGCGGCCGGTGAGGGCCCGGCGCAGCCGGGACGCGGTCACGCCACGCAGGACCCCGGGGTCGGCCACATCCACGCGCTCGACGCGGCGGCCCCGGCCGTGGTCGGCCAGGACCCGGCGGAACGCCTCCACATCGGGCAGTTCGGGCATGCCCTCACGGTACGTCGGTGCCGTCCGGACGGCCCGCGAGCACGGTGGCGATGTAGTCGTCGGCGGCGGCGGCCATGCCGACGTCGCGCTGGGCGCGCTCCGACAGGTACCAGCGGTGCTCCAGCAGCTCGTGGTAGATCTGCGCGGTGTCCAGCCCTTCGCGCAGCTCGGCGGGGACGGCCCGGACGGCGGGGCGGAAGACGTCGCGGACCCAGCGGTGGGCCAGCACCTCCGGGCGGGCGCCCGGCGCCTCGTCATCCGGTGAGGCATCGCCCGGGACGAAGTCCTCCTGGGACGCCATCCACGTCTCCAGGTCGTTCAGCAGGCTGCGCGCCTGGTTCTCCTCGGCGTCCAGGCCCGTGAGCCGCAGCAACTGCCGCTGGTGGTGGCCCGCGTCCACGACCTTCGGCAGGAACGTGACGTGGTCGCCGTCCGGGGAGCGCTGGATCTGCATCTCGGCGACGTCGAAGCCGAGGTCGTTCAGCCGGCGGATGCGGCGGTCGATGTAGTGGCGCTTGTCGCGCGGGTAGACCGAGGTGCGGGTCAGCTCGTGCCACAGCGCGCCGTACCGGTCGATCAGCTCCCGCCCGAACGGCACCGGGTCCACGGCGGGGTGGAGTGAGCCGCCGGCCTCCAGGTCCATCAGCTCGCCGACGATGTTGACCTGGGCGACGTCGAGGTCGTAGTGGCGCTGCCCGTCGGTGAGCCGTGGCTGGAGCTGCCCGGTCTCGGCGTCCACGAGGTAGGCGGCGTAGGCGCCGGCGTCGCGGCGGAAGAGGGTGTTGGACAGCGAGCAGTCGCCCCAGGCGAAGCCGGTGAGGTGGAGACGGACCAGCAGCACGGCGAGCGCGTCCAGCAGCCGCTGGATGGTGCCGGGCCGCATCGTCGTCTCGAACATCGAGCGGTACGGCAGCGAGCCCTTCAACTGGCGGGTGATGAGGACCGGTTCCAGGGGCTCGCCGTGGGCGTCGGCGCGGCCGGGGACGACGGCCACGGGGTCCACGGCGGGGACGGCGAGCCGGGCGAGGGCGCGCAGCAGGGGGTACTCGCGGACCGCGGCCCCCTCCCCGACCTCCTTGACCGCGAAGACGTCGTGCCCGGCTCTGGCGAACCGGACGACGTGCCGCGAGATGCCGCGCGGCAGGGCGACCAGATGCCGCTCCGGCCAGGCGGCCAGCGGCACGTCCCAGGGCAGATCGAGCAGGGTCGTCGGGTGCCCGGGGTCGGTGGCGGTGATCTGAAGCTCCATGGCTCCCAGTCTGCGCCCGGGAACGCCCAGGTTTCCGATGCCGCGGTTCCGGTAACCCGGTACACGGCTCTACCGGTGCTCCACCGGTACGCAGTGCCTCACCGGTACGAATGGAGGCCGACGATGGCCGTACTGCTTCTTGTCCTGCTGCTCGCCCTGGTGCTGTTCGGGGCGGGTTTCGCGCTGAAGGTGCTCTGGTGGCTGGCGGTCGCCGTGCTGATCGTCTGGCTGCTCGGATTCGTGATGCGCGGGACGACGTCGCACGGGACGCGGTCCCGCTGGTACCGCTGGTAGCCGGGACGGACCCCGGCGCCCCCGGCGACGGCCCGGGCCCGGTACGGTTCCCACCGTGCCGGGCCCGGGCCGTCGTCCGGTCACAGCTTGCGCGTGTCCCGGGGTTCGGCGTAGGGCTCCTCCTCCGGCGGGTGACCGCTCTCGATGGCGCGGCGCCGCTCCAGCTCGGCGTCGAACTCCAGGCCGAGCAGGATGGCCGTGTTGGAGATCCACAGCCACACCAGGAAGATGATCACGGCGGCGAGGCTGCCGTACGTCTTGTTGTAGCTGCCGAAGTTGGCCACGTAGAACGCGAACGCGGCCGAGGCGATGATCCAGATGCCGACGGCGAGGAAGCTGCCGGGCGTGATCCAGCGGAAGCCCCGCTTGACGTTCGGCGCGGCCCAGTACAGCAGCGCGATGACGAGTCCGACCAGCAGCACCATCACGGGCCACTTGGCGATGTCCCAGACCGTGACGGCGGTGCTGCCCAGGCCCAGGACGTCCCCGGCCTCCTTGGCCAGGGCGCCGGTGAAGACGACCGCGACCGCGATCGCGGCCAGCAGCACCACGGTGGCCAGCGTGATCAGGAACCGGATCGGCAGGGTCTTCCAGACGGGACGTCCCTCGCCGATGTCGTAGACCACGTTGCCCGCCCGCATGAACGCCGCGATGTACCCGGAGGCGGACCACAGGGCGAGCGCGAGGCCGATGACGAACGAGATCCCGGCGCCGCCCGCGCCGCCCTTGAGGTGGTTCAGGGCGTCGGTGAGGACGTCCCGCACCGATCCGGGGGCCAGTTCGGCGACGTTGTCGATGAGCGGGTCGATGGCGGAGCTGCCGATCAGGCCCAGCACCGAGACCAGGGCGAGCAGGGCGGGGAAGATCGACAGCACCCCGTAGTACGTCAGGGCCGCAGCCCAGTCCGTGAGGTTGTCGTCCTTGAACTCCCTGACCGTGCCCTTGAGGACCTCCCACCACGAGCGCTTGGGCAGGTCGCCCGGCGTACGCGCCGGCGCCTGCCCGTGGTGCGGGGCGCTCATCGCCGCCCGTCGTTCCGCTGGACCTCGCCGGACACGCCGCGCGCGGATTCCCTGGCCTGTCCCGCGACGCCGCCGGCCCGTTCGCGGGCCTGCTGCCCGGTGTCGCGGGCGGCCTGGGCGGACTGTTCCTTGATGTCCTTGGCCGCCTGCCGGGCGTGCTCGGTGGCGTCGTCCTTCAGGTGCTGCGCGGACTCCATCGCGGCGCTCTTCACCGGCTCGGCCATCCGGCCCGCGCGGTCGGTGATCCGGCCCGCGACCCGTTGTCCCGTCTCGGTCTTCGGCGCCCGCGACGCGGCGATCAGCCCGGCGCCGAACGCGACCGCGCCCGCCGTCAGCGGATTGCCCTGCGTCTGCCGCATGGCCTGCCCGGGTGCCTTGCCGGCCGCCTCGCGGGCGTGCCGGGCGCTGTCACGGGTGGACTCGGCGGCCCGCCTGCCCTGGTCGCCTGCCTGGCCGCGCACGCCCTTGGCCTGGTCCTTCGCCTGGCCCATGCCGTCGGAGGCGCCTCCCATGACCCGCTCCTTGAGCTGGGTCAGGCCGCCGCGCATCTGCTCGCCGCGGTGGTGGGCCATGCGGCGGGGGCTGGTGCGTTCCGCCAGCCGGTCCAGATCGTCGCTCAGCTTCGCCCGGGTGGCCTCGATGTCGGCCCTTATGTCGTCGGGTGACGTGCCCATCGCGCGTCCTCCTTGAGGGTGTCCATGGTCTGCTGGGGCTTGGGGGACACGCTCCGCATGCGGGAGCGGCCCATGACGAACAGCGCGGCACCGATGGCCGCCCACACGCAGGCGACGATCAGCGCGGCCCAGCCGCCGTCCATGACGTTGGCCAGTCCGAACACGGCCGCGAGGGAGAGGAAGAAGGCGACCATGTACCCGGCGAAACCGGCGCCGCCGTACATCCCGGCGGCCTTGCCCGCCGTGGCGACCTCTTCGCGGATCTCGGCCTTGGCCAGCTCGACTTCCTGCCGGAACAGAAGCTGCGTGTCCGAGGTGATCTCGGTCAGCATCTGCCCGATCGACTCGTCGTGCCCGTGCTCATGCCGGTGCTGGTGCCGGGCGGGGGCCGTGGGGTCCCCGGTCCTGGCCGGGTCGGCGCGGCCGGCGCGGTGTGCTGTGAGCGCCATGTCACACCTCCGGCGCTGTGCCGCCGCCGGGCGGCGGGCTGTGGCCGTCCGGCGAGTCCCCGTCGGCGCGGCCCAGTTTGACGAGCCGTCCGATGGCGAACCCGGCGAGCGCGGCTCCGCCGAGGAACGCGGCGGGACGCTGGCGGGCGAACCCCTGCACGTCCTCGATCATCCCGTTGACGCCGCGCTCGTCGATGTAGTCGGCGGCGCGGTGACCCCGGTCGGCGGCCTGCGCCACCAAGCCGCGGGCCGAGGAGTCGGCGGGAGCGTTGTCGGCGAGCCCGGCGAGGTCGTCGGCCCACTGGCGGACGGCGCCCGCCGTGCGGTGCGTCTGGCTATCGGCCTCGTCCGCCATCCTGCCCCGCAGATCGTGGGCGGTGGTGCGCGCGTGGTCCCTGGCCTGGTCCGTGACGGATCTGGCCTGTCGCCGCGCGTCGCCGGCGAGCCCGCGGGCGGCCTGACCGGCCTGCCCGGCCGTGGCCGACATCTCCTGCTGAGCACGCTCCGTGCTCTGGCTCATGGGTCTCTCCTTACCTCTGAGACGCCCTGCTCGTCCTCGGGTAACCGCCGGCTTCCGCACGAAACCCCGCATTCCACGCATTCATCGTGTTCCCTTTCTTTCCCCGCATAGCGCCGCTTCCGCTCTCCCGGGCGGGGTAGAGGAGGAGACATGTCGGAAGTCGTACTGGCCGGGATGTGGGGACTGGTCGCGGGATCGGCGCTGCTGCTGGGCGCGGTCGTCGGGTACGGGGTGCGGGTGCCGCAGTGGCTGGTGGCCTCCGTGATGGCGTTCGGCGCCGGGGTGCTGATCTCCGCCGTCTCCTTCGAGCTGGTGGGCGAGGCGTACGAGCAGGCGGGCCTGGGTCCCGCGGTGGCCGGAACGATCGGCGGCGCCGTGGCGTTCACGGCGGGCAACGCCTGGCTGGCGTACCGCGGCGCGCGGAACCGTAAACGCTCCGGACATGTCCGCTCCCAGCCGTCGGAGTCCGAGCAGGAGGGCTCGGGCCTGGCGCTGGCCCTGGGGGCGCTGCTGGACGGCGTGCCCGAGTCGGCCGTCATCGGCGTCAGCCTGCTGGACGGTGGCGCGGTCAGCCTGGTCACGGTGGTGGCGGTCTTCATCAGCAACGTGCCCGAGGGGCTGTCCAGTTCGGCGGGCATGCGGGCGGCAGGACGCGGCCGGGGGTACGTCTTCGGCGTGTGGGGCGCCATCGCCGCCGCGAGCACGGCCGCCGCGGTGCTGGGCTACGCGGTGGTCGGCGGCTTCCCCGACGCCGTGGTGGCCGGGGTGACGGCGGTCGCGGCGGGGGCGATCCTGGCGATGATCGCCGACACGATGATCCCCGAGGCGTTCGAACGGGCGCACCTGGCCATCGGGTTGATCCTGGTCTCCGGCTTCCTGGTCTCGTTCGCGCTCTCCCACGCCTGAACGCGCGCCTGAGCCCGCGCCGCGCCCCGCGCCCACATGCGCGGCCGGGGGCGCGACCGCAGAATGGGTGAATGCGCACAGGGGCGAAAAGGGGCGACCCGGACGAACCCGCGAGGCCGGGCGGCGGTACCGGCACGGCGGCGGACCGCGCGACCACCGCCCTGGTGCGCACCGCCGTACCGGCCCGGCTCGACCGGCTGCCGTGGTCCGGCTGGCACTGGCGGATCGTCATCGGCCTGGGCACGGTCTGGATCCTCGACGGGCTCGAAGTCACCCTGGTCGGCAACATGGCGGCCCGGCTGGCGGAGCCCGGCAGCGGCCTGGACATCACCGCCTCCCAGGTCTCCGGGCTGGGCGCCGCGCTCTATGTGACGGGGGCGTGCACCGGCGCCCTGTTCTTCGGCTGGCTCACCGACAGATTCGGCCGCAAGAAGCTGTTCCTGATCACCCTCGCGGTCTACCTGGCCGCCACCGGACTGACCGCCCTGGCCTGGACCCCCGGCTTCTTCTACGCGATGCGCTTCTGCACCGGCCTGGGCATCGGCGGCGAGTACGCGGCCGTCAACTCGGCCATCGACGAACTGATCCCGAGCGCCTACCGGGGCCGGATCGACATCGTCATCAACGGCAGCTTCTGGATCGGCGCGTTCGCCGGATCGCTGCTGTCCATGGTGTTCCTGCGGACCGCGTTCTTCCCCGTCGGCGTGGGCTGGCGGCTGGCGTTCGGGCTCGGCGTCATCCTCGGCTTCGTCATCCTGCTGGTGCGGCGGCACGTGCCGGAGAGCCCGCGCTGGCTGTTCATCCACGGCCGCGCCGAGGAGGCGGAGTCCGTCGCCGGCCAGGCCGAGGAGGCGGCCCGGCACGCCACCGGCCGCGAGCTGCCCCCGCCCGCGGGCGAGATCACCATCAGACAGCGCCACACCATCGGCTTCGTCACCATCGCCAGGACGGTCTTCACCCGCTACCCGCGCCGCACGGCGCTGGGCCTGTCCCTCTTCATCGGGCAGGCGTTCCTCTACAACGCGGTGACGTTCGGCTACGCCACAATCCTGGTCACCTTCTACGACGTGCCCGACGACAGCACCGGCTACTACTACGCCGTCATCGCCTTCGGGAACTTCCTGGGCCCGCTGCTGCTGAGCCGGCTGTTCGACACGGTCGGCCGCAAGCCGATGATCTCGGGCACCTACATCCTGTCCGGGCTGCTGCTGTTCGTCACCGCCTTCCTCTTCGACCGCGAGGCACTCTCCGCCGTCACGCTCACCGCCTGCTGGACCGTCGCCCTGTTCTTCGCCTCCGCCGGCGCCAGCTCCGCCTACCTCACGGTCAGCGAGATCTTCCCCATGGAGACCCGCGCCATGGCGATCGCCTTCTTCTACGCGGTCGGCACGGCCGCGGGCGGCATCAGCGGCCCGCTCGTCTTCGCCTCGCTGACCGAGAGCGGCGTTCCGCGCGACACCGCGCTGGCCTTCGGCCTCGGTGCCACGCTGATGGTCGCGGCCGGGGTCGTGGAACTGTTCCTCGGCGTCAAGGCCGAACGCCGGGGCCTGGAGAGCATCGCCACGCCGCTGTCGGCAGAACCCGACGAGCCCCCCGGACAGCCGCCACGCTGACGGGACGATCAGCCACGATCAAGGAGGAGCAGTGGCCGCACCCATCCACACCCTCAACGACAGCCACCGCCTGCCCGCCACCGGCTTCGGCACCTATCCGATGGACGACGCCGAGGCCGAACGCGCGGTCGCCGACGCCCTGGGCCTGGGATACCGGCTGATCGACACGGCCGTGAACTACCGCAACGAGTCCGGAGTGGGCCGGGGCATCGCCGCCTCCGGCGTGCCGCGCGAGGAGATCGTCGTCACCACCAAGCTCCCGGGCCGCCACCACGGCTACCAGGAGACACTGGCGTCGTTCGAGGAGTCCCGCGCCCGCCTCGGCCTCGACCGCGTCGACCTGTACCTCATCCACTGGCCCAACCCCCGGGTCGACAAATACGTCGACTCGTGGCGGGCGATGATCAAGCTCAGGGACGACGGCCTGGTCAGGTCCATCGGCGTCTCCAACTTCACCCCCGAGCACATCCGGCGGCTGGAGAAGGAGACCGGCGTGCTGCCGGCCGTCAACCAGATCGAGCTGCACCCCCTGCTCCCCCAGGACGACACCCGCGCCTTCCACGCCGGGCACGGCATCGTCACCGAGAGCTGGAGCCCGCTCGGCCGGGGCAGCACCCTGCTGGAGGACGAGGGCATCGCGCGGATCGCGGCGGCCCACGGCGTCAGCAGCGCGCAGGTGATCCTGCGCTGGCACGTCCAGCTCGGCGCCGTACCGCTCCCCAAGTCCGGCGACGCCGCGCGGCGTCGCGCCAACCTCGACGTGTTCGGGTTCGCCCTCGACCCCGGCGAGATGGCCGCCGTCGCCGGCCGGCCGTCCCGCAGGCTGGGCGGGGACCCGGACCGGCACGAGGAGTTCTGACCGGCCGGAGCGGCGCACGGCGCGTCGGATACGCTCGCGCGACGGGCCCGCCGGCCGGACGGCCGGGACCCGGGATCAGCGTTTCAGGTGAGCGACGGGAGATGATGGCATGGGGCGGCAGGCACAGATCGGTGTCACCGGGCTGGCGGTGATGGGCCGGAACCTGGCCCGCAACTTCGCCCGGCACGGACACACCGTGGCGCTCCACAACCGGACCGCGGCCAGGACGCGGCAGTTGGTCGAGGAGTTCGGCCACGAGGGCGACTTCCTGCCCGCGGAGACCGCCGAGGAGTTCGTCGCGTCGCTGGAACGCCCCCGGCGGCTGGTGATCATGGTGAAGGCCGGGGCGGCGACCGACGCCGTGATCGACGAGTTCGCCCCGCTGCTGGAGCCCGGCGACATGATCGTCGACGGCGGCAACGCGCACTTCGAGGACACCCGGCGCCGCGAGGCCGCGCTGCGCGAGCGCGGCCTGCACTTCGTGGGCTGCGGCATCTCCGGCGGCGAGGAGGGCGCGCTGCACGGGCCGAGCATCATGCCCGGCGGCTCCAAGGAGTCCTACGACGCGCTCGGCCCGCTGCTGGAGAGCATCGCCGCGCGGGTCGACGGCGAGCCGTGCTGCACCCACATCGGCCCCGACGGCGCGGGCCACTTCGTGAAGATGGTGCCCAACGGCATCGAGTACGCCGACATGCAGCTCATCGCCGAGGCGTACGACCTGCTTCTCTAGTATTCTTTCGATGATATCCGTTCACGACCTGTGTGGATCTTCTGTTTGTTCTTCAAGCCCACAGCGACCCCTACAATCTACCCTATCCCCTTCGTCGGCAGCGTCAGATGTGTATAAAGAGACAGGTGGCAGCCCCTCCGCCACCGGAGGAACATGGTGCGCAAACCATGGGAAAAGAGGCAGAGATGCGCATTGGATACAAGCTGGCCGCCGAGGCGTTCGACCCCAAGGAGCTGATCCGCCAGGCCCAGCTCGCCGAGCGGGCCGGTTTCGACTTCGTCGAGATCAGCGACCACTTCCATCCGTGGCTGGACAACCAGGGCCACTCACCGTTCGCCTGGACCGTGCTGGGCGCGATCGCGGCGAAGACCGAACGGATCGGGCTGGCCACAGGGGTCACCTGCCCGACGGTCCGCTACCACCCGGCGATCATCGCGCAGGCCGCCGCGACCCTCTCCCTGGTCTCGGACGGCCGGTTCACGCTCGGCGTCGGCTCCGGCGAGCGGCTCAACGAGCACGTCGTGGGCGTCGGCTTCCCCGACTCCGTGCGGGTCAGGCAGGAACGGCTCTGTGACGCCCTGCACATCATCCGCCTGCTGTGGCAGGGCGGGTACCGCTCGTACGAGGGCAAGCACCTGCGGATCGAGGACGCCCGGATCTTCGACCTGCCCGCCGAGCCGCCCCTGATCGCGGTGGCCGCGGGCGGCGCCGACGCGGCGCACATCGCCGCCGACCTCGGCGACGGGCTGTTCGCGACCGAGCCCAAGGGCGACATCGTCGCCACCTACCGCAAGGCCGGCGGCACCGGCCCGCGGTACGCCGAGATGCCCATGGCGTGGGCCCCCGACGAGCACACCGCGGCCCGGGCCGTGCTGGAGACCAGCAGGTGGGCCCTGCTGGGCTGGAAGGTGATGAGCGAGCTGCCCAACCCGGTGAACTTCGACGCCGCGTCGTCCACCGTGCGGGAGTCCGACGTGCTGGAGCAGTTCGCCTGCGGTTCGGACCCGGAGCGGTTCGTCGAGGTCGCCCAGCAGTTCGTCGACGCCGGCTTCGACCATCTGGTCACGCAGAACGCGGGGCCCGACCCCGACGGCTTCATCGACTTCTACCAGCGCGAGCTGGACCACCGGCTGCGCGCCCTGAAGCCGCGGGACTGATCCCCGCGCGGACCGGGTCCCCGGCGGGACCCGGCCGGGCGGCCGGGTCCCGCCGGGGCGCGTCAGTGCGCGGTGCCGGTGTGCCAGAGGACGCTGCCGTCGGCGGCGCGGATCACCCCGTCCCCGTCGGTCTGGCCCACGAGCACGGCCCCCGGGTGCGAACCGAGCCGCTCCCCCTCCGGCGGCCACAGCACCTCGCCGTCGGTGTTGGGCAGCAGCAGCTCCCCGTCCGCGGTGAACTCGGCGCGGACCGCCTTGAACTCCAGTGCCGGGTCGAGGCCCGTGCTCCAGATCTCCCGCTCGTTCTCGTCGTGCACGACGAGGTTGCCGGTCAGGTCGTTGAACCGCAGACGGGCCTTGTGCGAGCTGATCACATCCCCGCGCTGGATCAGCTCGGGCGCGGTGAGCACCTGCTCCTTGGCCGGCCCCCCGCCCGGCGGGATCGTGCCGTCGGCGAGCTGTTTCAGTGCCGGGAGCGACGGCGTGAAGGCGTAGACGCAGCCCTCGGTGCGGACGAACTGCCGCAGGCTCAGCTCCACGCTCGCCGTGGGCGTCTCGGTGCCGCCGGAGGGGAAGGCGACCTGGCCTCCCCTGCCGATCACCGCGTCCCGGCCCACCTGCGGGGAACGCTCGGGGAAGTCGGCCCCCTCGATCCACGTCCGCTGCACGAACTCGAACTGCTGGACCAGGTCGGCCTGGTAGCTGACGAAGACGAGACCCCTCGGCGCGTCCGGCCCGTTCGCCTCCCCGCCGGCCGGGTCGAACGGCATACCGTAGGGGATCCCCCGGCGCATCAGGCGCCTTCCGTCCAGCGCGCCCTTCTCGGCCAGCGGCTCCGGATCGGTCGTGCGGACCTTGAGGCCGTCGCGCGGGTTGACCTTCCGCGCGTGGGAGCACAGCGGCGTGATCCGGCCGTCCGGGTCGTCCCGGTAGCTGATGTCGTTGTCCGCGTCCGCTCCGGGCAGCGTCGGCACGTCGACGTCCGGGCTCTTGGCGACCGGGGCGCCGGACCGCCAGCGGCCGAACAGGCGGGCCGCCAGCCACTCGGTGGTCGCGGTGTCCGGCACGGCCTTGGCGTCCTTGAGGACCTTGAGCTGGTCGGCGACCTGCGCCCACCAGCCCGGTACGTCCTGCGCCAGCCGGCGCACCACCTGGAACGAGCCGTCCGCCATCCAGTCCGGCAGCGAGGCCGACCTGCGGTGGTCGGTCGGATGCCCCACGACGAACTCGCCGGACGGGATGATCCGGGTCCCGGGCTTGTCCTTCTGGTACTCGGGACGGGCCGGGTCCGGCTCGTCGAAGTCCGCGACGGCGGGCTGGCTGATGCCGTCCTTGAAGCCGAAGTGCTCCTCCCCCCGCCGGTGGCCCTCCAGCGTGGCGCCGGCCTGCTCGAAGGCGATGGCCAGCCGGTGGGCGGCGATCTCCTCGCGCTCCCGGGCCAGCGCCGTGCCCAGGTCCGCGGCGCGGTCGGCGGCGACGGTGAGGACCACGTGCACCGGGTCGCTGTGCTGGGCCCCGAAGAGCCACTGCGACGGATCGTTGGCCTCGGTGTCGCCGAGCAGTTCCTTGCGGGCCGCGGCGCCCTGGACGAACGCGTCCTGCGTGGTGCCGTTCGGCACGTCCGCGATGGGCGGGCCGCCCACGAGCTGCTCCAGCCCGGGGTAGGTGAAGCTGACCGAGCGCCAGACGGTCCGCAGGCTCGCCGGGTCGGTGCCGGCCGCGTTGCGGCGGGCGGCGCTGAAGGTGGCGTTGAACGCCGCGACATCGCGCGTGGTCGCTATCCGGTGGCGGAGCCTGGCCAGCCAGCGCCTGGCCTGGACCGGGTCCCCGATGGTGAGGAAGAGAAGCTGAACGTAGTCCTTCTTGAACCCCGCGAGGATGTCGCCCTGGATCTCGGCGCTCTCCCGGAGCGGCAACGCGGCCGCGGCGGCCGTGGTCTGCCCCGGAACGACCGGGTTCACGGCCGCGGGATCTGCGGCGATTCGGGTCATGAATTCTCCGAATTCGATGCGAATGGGAACGCGCCGGCGCGGATTCGCCCGGCGCGCTCGGAACCTATAGGCCCGCCCGACAGCAGGGGGCCGTTCGTGCACCAAACCACCCAACAGAGGGCAGTTGTGGCATTGAGCCTACCGATGTTTCCCTTCGCGCCACAGCGGCTACCCGGGGCGCGGGCCGGATATGGCCACGCCGCACGACAAGGAACGGTGAGAATATGCGGATCGCATTTGTGATGGCACACGAAGGCGTCGAGCAAATCGAACTCACGTCGCCCTGGGAGGCGCTCGTGGAGACCGGCGAGACGCCCCAGCTCATCTCCACCCGGCCCGGCAGCGTCCAGGCGTTCCACCACCTGGACAAGGCGGACACCTTCCCTGTGGACGCCACGGTGGGCGAGGCGGACCCCGGCGACTACGACGCGCTGGTCCTGCCCGGCGGTGTCGCCAACCCGGACGCGCTGCGGATGGACGAACGGGCGGTGGCGTTCGTCAAGTCGTTCTTCGACGCCGGCAAGCCGGTCGCGGCGATCTGCCACGCGCCGTGGACCCTCATCGAGGCCGGTGTGGTGCGCGGCCGGACCCTGACGTCCTGGCCGAGCCTGCGCACGGACCTGCGCAACGCGGGCGCCACCTGGATCGACGACCGGGTCGTCATCTGCCACGACGGCCCCGGCACGCTGGTCACCAGCCGCAAGCCGGACGACCTGGAGTACTTCGACGACGCGATGCTGCGGGAGTTCGGGAAGGTCGCCGTGTGACGGCCGTGCCCCGCGCTCCCGAGAACTGCCGGACGCACCGGAGGAAGCCATGAACCTAGCGTTCCTCGACCCGCTGCTGCACAAGCCGGGGCCCTGGGCCTCGGTGTACTTCGACACCTCCGACGCGACGGAGAACTCCGCCGAGGTCCGGGAGTTGCAGGCGCGCGACGCCTGCGACCGGCTGGCCGGCCTGGGGGCGGACCCGGCGACGTGCCGCGCGGTGTACGACAGGCTCAGCGGCCTGGCGCCGGACGACGCGGGCCGGGCGGTCTTCGCGACCGACGGCGAGGCCGTCCTCGACGTGCCCCTCGCGGCACCGCCGCCCTCGCCGCCGCTGACGAGCTGGGCCGTGCTGCCGCGCCTCGCGCCGCTCCTCGACTACGGCGAGCGGGACCCCACCTGCCTGGTCGCCTACGTCGATCGCAGGGGCGCCGACCTGGAACTGCGCGGCACCCACGGCCGGCCCGCGCCGGCCGACGAGGTCCGGGGCCGGCAGTGGCCGATGCACCGCACCGGCCGGGCCGACTGGTCGGAGCGGCACTTCCAGCTCGCCGTCCAGAACACCTGGGACGAGAACGCGGCGCGGATCGCCGAGACCCTGGCCACCGACGCCGAACGGGCGCACGCCGCGATGGTGATGCTGGCCGGCGACCCCCGGCAGCGGCGCGCGGTCCGCGAGCGGCTGCCCGAATCGCTGCGCGAGGTGACGGTCGAGTCCGAACACGGCGGCCGGGCCGCCGGTTCCTCGGCCAGGCTGCTGGACGCCGACATCGAGGAGGCGCGCGAGCGACTGGCGCGGGAGCGCACGGCCGAGGCGCTGGAGCGGTTCGAGGCCGGACGCGCACCGGCGGACGGCCGCCTCGACGCCGCCGAGGGCGTGCCCGCGCTGGTGGACGCCGCGCGCGAACACCGCATCGACACCCTGCTGGTGCGGCACGACGGCCCCGACCTGCACCGCGACGTGTGGGTGGGCCACGAGCCCGATCAGGTGGCGCTGCGCCGCTCGGACTCCCGGTACCTCGGCGAGCCCGCGCCCGAACCGGCGCGCGCCGACGACGCGTTGCTGCGTTCCGCCGCCGCGACCGGCGCCGACGTGGTGGCGCTGCCGACGGCCCCGGCCGGCGCCGGGACCGGCGCGGTACCGGCCGGCGGCCTCGGCGCGCTGCTGCGCTGGCCCTACGCGGACGGCGTGCCCGGCGGCGGTCACCCCTCTCCGGCCTGACGCCGGCGGCAGCCCCGACTCCGGTCCGCCCCGGCGCCGTTACGCGCCGGGGCACCGGGGTACCCGCACGCGCATCTTCCCCCCAGGAGGCACGCATGACCACTGACCAGTACCTGGCCGAACTCGGCCAGCAGTTCCGGGTGGACGCGGTGCGCGCGACCTCGACCGCGGGTTCCGGCCACGCCACCTCCTCGATGTCCGCGGCGGACCTGATGGCCGTGCTGTTCGCGAGGTACCTGCGCTACGACTTCGACTGGCCGGACCACCCCGGCAACGACCACCTGATCCTCTCCAAGGGGCACGCCTCGCCGCTGCTGTACGCCGCGTACAAGGCCGCGGGCGTGATCACCGACGAGGAGCTGCTGACGTTCCGCGAGTACGGCAGCCGTCTGGAGGGGCACCCGACGCCCCGGCTGCCGTGGGTGGACGTCGCGACCGGTTCCCTCGGGCAGGGGCTGCCCATCGGCGTCGGCATAGCGCTCGCCGGGCAGCGCCTGGACGAGATGCCGTACCGGGTGTGGGTGCTGTGCGGCGACAGCGAGATGGCCGAGGGCTCGGTCTGGGAGGCGTTCGAACACGCCGGGTTCGAGAAGCTGGGCAACCTCACGCTGATCGTCGACGTCAACCGGCTGGGCCAGCGCGGCCCGACACGGCACCAGTGGGACCTGGACGCCTACGCGCGGCGGGCGCGGGCGTTCGGCTGGCACACCGTGGAGGTGGACGGCCATGACCCGGCGGCCATCGACACGGCCTACGCGGAGGCGATCGGCGTCCAGGACCGGCCCACCGCGATCCTGGCCCGGACAGTGAAGGGCCGGGGCGTCGCGGCGGCGCAGGACCGGGAGGGCATGCACGGCAAGCCGCTGCCGGACACGCGGGAGGCCGTCGAGGAGCTGGGCGGCGTGCGGAACCTGACCGTCGAGGTGCGGCGCCCGCCCGCCGCCATGGCGCCGCGGCAGGCCCACGGCGTCCACGCCGACCTGCCGCGGTACCGGGTCGGCGACCGTGTCGCCACCCGGAACGCCTACGGCGAGGCCCTGGCCGCCGTGGGCACCGACCGGCCCGACGTCGTCGCGCTGGACGGCGAGGTCGGCGACTCGACCCGCTCGGAGTTCTTCGCCAAGGAGCACCCGGACCGGTTCTTCGAGTGCTACATCGCTGAGCAGGAGCTGATCGCCACCGCCGTGGGGATGCAGGTGCGCGGCCGGACCCCGTTCGTGTCGACCTTCGCGGCGTTCCTGACCAGGGCGCACGACTTCCTGCGGATGGCGGCGGTCAGCCGCGCCGGGATCAGCGTCGCCGGTTCGCACGCCGGGGTCGCGATCGGCGAGGACGGGCCGTCGCAGATGGGTCTGGAGGATCTGGCGATGCTCCGCTCGGTGCACGGCAGCACCGTGCTGTACCCGTGCGACGCCAACCAGACCGCGCGCCTGGTCGCGGGCATGACGGACGGCGCCGGGGTGCGGTACCTGCGCACCTCGCGCGGCAAGACCCCGGTGATCTACGGGCCGGACGAGGAGTTCCCGGTGGGCGGCAGCAAGGTCCTGCGTTCCTCGGACGCGGACCGGCTGACGATCGTCGCGGCCGGGGTGACCGTGCACGAGGCGCTGGCCGCCGCCGACGAGCTGGCGGCGGACGGCATCCCGGTGCGGGTGCTGGACCTGTACTCGGTGAAGCCGGTGGACGCGCGCGCCCTGTGGGCGGCGGCCGAGGAGACCGGCTGTCTGCTGACCGTCGAGGACCACCGGCCCGAGGGCGGGCTGGGGGACGCGGTCCTGGACGCCTTCACGGACGGACGGCCGGTGCCGCGCCTGCTGCGGCTCGCCGTGGGGAACATGCCGGGTTCGGCGACCCCGGAGGAGCAGCTCAGGGAGGCCGGGATCGACGCGCGGGCGATCGCGACCGCCGCCCGCCGGCACGTCGCGGAAGCGGGCGCGACGAACGCGGCGGCGGCTTGAGAGGGGGCGCTTTCGCGGCCCGCCCGCTCAGGGGGTTTCTTCGAAACGGGCCGCGGCCAGGTAGTCCGGGCGCGGGTCGAGGGCGGCGGCCAGCCGGAAGTGGCGGGTGGCCTCGGCGTCACGGCCCGCGCGTTCCAGGGTGCGGGCCAGGGCGAAGTGGGCGAACGCGTTGTCGGGCTCCCGCTCCACGACGAGCTGGAACTCCAGCTCGGCGGAGCGGAGCTGGGCGGCGAGGAAGAAGGCGCGGGCGCGGAGCAGCCGGGCGGCGGTGTTCTCCGGGTGCGCGGTGATCAGCGGGTCGAGCAGCTTCAGCGCGCCGCGCGGATCGCGGGCCTGGAGGAGCTGTTCGGCGGCGCGATAGGCGATGACATGGGTTTCCGGTGTGGCTTCGGGCACGGGCCCTCCTTGCGAGCAGGTCGAGGCGTCGGCACGTGTTCCAGGGTGGGCCCAACACCGGGGCCGAGGCCAGTATTCCCCCGTGTTCCGCCACGGATTTCCCGCCCGGCCCCGGGGCCGCCCGGCCGCGGGCGGCGCCCGGGTGTGACCATGAGGCATGGCTGATTCCGGGACGACGACACGCGCGCACCGGCGGGTGGTGCTCGCGATCTGCTGCATGAGCCTGCTGATGGTCAGCCTGGACGTGACCGCGCTGAACGTGGCCCTGCCCTCGCTCCGGCAGGAGCTGGGCGCGGACGTGGCGGGCCTCCAGTGGACGATCGACGTCTACACGGTGGTGCTGGCGTCGTTCCTGATGCTCTCCGGCTCCATGGCGGACCGGATCGGCCGGCGACGCGTCTTCAGGTCCGGGCTCCTCGTCTTCACCGTGTGCTCGGTGCTGTGCGCCCTCGCGCCGGGCCTGGGCTGGCTGATCGCCTTCCGCGCGGTCCAGGCGCTGGGCGGCTCCATGCTGAACCCCGTGGCGATGTCGATCATCAGGAACACCTTCGACGACCCCAGGGAGCTGGCCCGCGCGATCGGCGCCTGGGGCGCGGTGCTGGGCATCTCCATGTCGGTCGGCCCCGTGGTGGGCGGGGCGCTGGTGCACTCCTTCGGGTGGCGCGCCATCTTCTGGCTCAACCTCCCGGTCGGCCTGGCCGCGTTGCTGCTGACCGCGCGCTATGTGCCGGAGTCCCGCGCGCCCCGGCCGCGCCGGATCGACCCGGTGGGGCAGGTGCTGGTGATCGTGCTGCTGGGCTCGCTGACGTTCGGCATCATCGAGAGCGGCGGGACCGGCTGGGGCTCGCCCGCCACGCTGGTCTCCGGCGCCGTCGCCCTGGGCGCGCTGGCGGGCCTGCTGGTGTACGAACCGCGCCGCGAGGACCCGCTGCTGGAGCTGCGGTTCTTCCGGAGCGTGCCGTTCAGCGGCGCGTTCGCCTGCGCCATCGCGGCGTTCGCGGCGCTGGGCGGCTTCCTCTTCCTGAACACGCTGTATCTCCAGGACGAGCGCGGTCTGTCCGCGCTCCACGCCGGGCTGTTCCTGCTGCCGATGGCGGCGGCGACCCTCGTCTTCTCGCCGCTCTCCGGCTACCTCGTGGGCCGCCACGGCGCCCGGGCGCCGATGCTGCTCGCGGGCGCCGCCATCGCCGTCAGCGGCGTCCTGCTGACCGGACTGGAGCCGGACACCCCGGCGCCGCTGCTGTTCGCCGCGTACCTGGCGTTCGGCGCTGGGTTCGGCCTGGTCAACGCCCCGATCACGAACACCGCCGTCACCGGCATGCCGGCGTCGCGGGCCGGTGTCGCCGCCGGGATCGCGTCCACCGGGCGGCAGGTCGGCTCCTATACACATCTGACGCTGCCGACGGAGGGGGGAGGCGGAGGTAATGGTGGCACCGTCTCCACTAACAAACACTACACATTACCAATGGAATAGCACGACTCGAACTGGATCTTGCATCACGTCATGAACAACAATGATTGGGCTGGTGGGTGATCGCCGGCTGCGGCGCGGTCGTGCTGCTGCTGGGCGTCGCGACGACCGGCCGGCGCGCCCTGGCGACGGCGGCGCGCGCGGCGCGGACTCCGGCGGGCGGGCCGCGGGAGGGGCGGAGGCGGACCGCAGGCCCGACCCGTCGATAACGCGCCAACGTCCGTCCGCGCCGGTCCCCGGCCGCCCCCGGAACGCCCGCACCGGCAGCCTCCGGCGGCCCCCGGCGTCACGCCGGGAGACCGGCCGCGGCGCTCCCCCGTAACGCGCGTATCGCCGCCGCCCGAAAGGGAGTTCGGGCGCGTGACCGAATGAGGGGACGTCCCGTCCCGGTGAGAAACATCACCGTCACGCCGAGGGGCTATGATCCGCTTCACACATGATCATGCATGGCCCGGCGACCGTGGTATATGGCGTGGGCACTTCCCGCCTGCCCGATCCCCGACGGCGTACGTGACGACACGTGTGTTGGCATCGATGATGAGGGGAGCGTCGCGATAGCACTACGTATTTGGCTCAGCAGCGCCGGGGCAGCCACGACTCAGGTGATGCGGATGTTGCGCGACAACCCTGATGGCGCCCACGTCCGCCTCTACGGCACGAACGTGGACCCCGCCGCGCCCGCACTGGCGGCATGCGATGTGGGAGAGGTCGAGCCCCATCGCGTCGGCAACGACGACTACGCCGCCTTCGCGCTCGATTTCTGCCGCAGGCACGGAATCGACGTGCTCGTCCCTCCCAGGAGGCTCGACGCCCTGGCCGCGCACGCCGACGCGTTCGCCGCCCTGGGCACCCGGCTGATGTGCTCCTCGCCCATGGCGGTCGACGTGCTCACGAGCAAGAGCCGCACCTACGAGGCGGCCCGCGCCATCGGCGTGCCCGTGCCCGAGTGGCGCGTGGTGTCCGACGCCGACGGACTGCGCGCGGCGGTGGAGGAACTCTCCAGGACCGGCGACACCGTCTGCATCAAACCCGCCGGCGAGTACTCGGCCTTCGGGTTCCGCATCCTGGACGACAGCCCTCTCAGCATGAGGGACCTGCTCGCCCCGGCCCGGCCGCTGGTCTCCGTCGACGCCGTGGCCGCGGCGCTGAAACGGGCGGCGGACGAGGAGGAGAACGTCCCGCAGTTCATCGTCATGCCCTATCTCGAAGGGCCCGAGGTGAGCGTGGACTGCCTCTCCACCCCCCAGGGGACGCTGCTGGCCGGCATATCCCGGGCCAAACAGGGCCGTTACCGGCTGCTGCTGGACGATCCCGCCTTCACCGCGATCGCGGAACGGCTGGTCGGCCACTTCCGGCTGGCCTACCTCTCCAACGTCCAGTTGCGCCACCGCAACGGGGAGCCGGTGCTGCTGGAGGCCAACCCCCGGCCCTCGGCCGGCATCTTCCAGACCGCGTTCACCGGGGTCAACCTGCCCTGGGCGGCCGTGCGTCTGCTGCTGACCGGCGACCCGGGGCCCCTGACCCCGCTGCGCCTCGGCGGGCGGGTGGCGGTCACCGAGACCGTCACCGAGGTCGCCGCCGGCCTGGACGCCGGGGCCCTCGCGGCGGCGGGGGAACTGGTCTAGGACCCGGTCCGAAGTGACCTACGAGGCGGGCGCCGGCCACCGGACGCCCGCCTCCTTCCGTCCGGCACCGTCGAGTGCCGCGCCGCCGTCACCTGGCCGGGAGCCGGGAGCCGGGTTTGACATTCCCGTGTACGCGCCCCGGAACCGGGCAGCCGAACACCCGTACCGGCTCCCCGCGATGCCCCCACCGCCGCGGTGACGCGCCCTCACGCCTCCCGTGGGCCGCCCGCTTCCCGCCCCCGGAGCCGCGCCCGGAAGCCGCTCGGCCCATGCCGCAGGCATATCCAGATCATCATCCTGTGCTCAATACTTCACATCCGGAAAGAAGCTTTGGGGAATGCTTCCACGAAAGGGTTAATTTCGTGCGCATACGCATGGGACTGGCAACCACCGGGGACGACTCTTGAGTCCAGGAGGATGACCGATTGGAGTACTGGGGTGGGAACCTCCGACGCCGTACGGGCTTGCCCGTTCGATTTCGCTGAAGGCATCGAATTCGATCCGTTGCTCAGGCAACTAATGACCGAGGAACCGATCAGCCGCATCACGATGGCCTACGGCCAGGGTGAGGCGTGGCTGGTCACCAGGTTCGACGACATCAGGACCGTGACGACCGACCGGCGCTTCAGCCGGGCGGCGGTGGCCGGGCGTGACTTCCCGCGCATGACGCCGGAACCGATCGTCCAGACCGAGTCCATCAACCTGCTGGACCCGCCGGAGAGCAGCCGGCTGCGGCGCCTGGTCTCCCAGGCGTTCACCGCACCCCGCGTCGAGGCGATGAAGCCGGCGACGCAGCGCATCGTGGACGCTCTGCTCGACGAGATGGCGGACCACGGCCCGCCCGCGGACCTGGTCAAGCACCTGTCCGCACGGCTGCCCCTGACCACCATCTGCGAGGTCCTCGACATTCCGGAGACCGACCGACCGGAGTTGCGGCGCCGCGCGATGGAGATGATGACCATCGGGGCGGCGACCCGCGAGACGGCCGCCGAGGCCAAGGCCGAGCTCAGGGCCTACTTCGCGGACCTCACCCAGGCCCGCCGGCAGAACCCGGGGGAGGACCTGATCAGCTCCCTGGCCACCGCCAGGGACGGCGACGAGATCCTCGGCGCCGACGAGCTGACCGTCATGGCGATGGTGCTGCTCATGACCGGGCACGACACCAGCACGTACCAGCTCAGCAACATCACGTACACCATGCTCACGCATCCCGATCAGCTCGCGAAGGTGCGGGCCAGGCCGGAGATGCTTCCGCAGGCGCTGGAAGAGCTGCTGCGTTTCATCCCGTTCCGCAAGGGCGTCGGCATCCCGCGCATCGCGACGGAGGATGTCGAGCTCAGCGGAGTGACCATCAAGGCGGGCGACACGGTGCACGTGTCGTACCTCGCCGCGAACCGGGACCCGCAGCGCTACGACCGGCCCGACGAGCTCGACTTCGACCGGCCCGCGCAGCCGAGCATGACCTTCGGGTGGGGTGCGCACCACTGCGTCGGCTCTCCGCTGGCCATCATGGAGATCGAGCTGGCCATCGGGACCCTGCTCAGGCGGTTCCCGAACCTGGAGCTGGCCGTCCCGGTCGAGGAAGTGCGCTGGAACACCGAGTCCATCTGGCGTTACCCGTATGAGCTCCCGGTCTCTTGGTGACCGGGTTTAACACTGAGACAGCCATCGATGCCGGGGCGCACTCCATGGGGAGTGCCCACGGTCAGGGGAGGGGATCATGGCAACGCTGTGCCGACCGTCTATCGCGGTCCCGGAGAATGTGCTCACCAACGAGGAAACCCTGGAGCTGGCGCGCACCATGCACGCCGACCACCCGCAGCTCCGTCTCGCGCTGCGTCTGATCGAGAACACCGGGGTCATGACCCGGCACCTCGTCCAGCCGATCGAGGAGACGCTGAAGCACCCGGGTTTCGAAACCCGCAACAAGGTCTACGAGGCTGAGGCCAAGCGCCGCGTCCCCCCCGTCGTCTACGGGGCCCTGGACAACGCCGGCGTGACCGTCGAGGACATCGACCTCATCGTGTACGTCTCGTGCACCGGGTTCATGATGCCCTCGCTGACGGCCTGGCTGATCAACACCCTGGGGTTCAAGCCCGAGACCAGGCAGTTGCCGATCGCCCAGCTCGGCTGCGCGGCCGGTGGCGCGGCGATCAACCGCGCGCACGACTTCTGCCTGGCCTACCCGGACTCCAACGTGTTGATCGTGGCCTGCGAGTTCTGCTCGCTGTGCTACCAGCCGACGGACCTGGGCGTGGGGAACCTGCTGTCCAACGGTCTCTTCGGGGACGCCGTGGCCGCCGCCGTTGTGCGCGGTCAGGGCGGCACCGGGATGGCCCTGGAGCGGAACGCCTCGCACCTGGTGCCGGACACCGAGGACTGGATCTCCTACGCGGTGCGGGACACGGGCTTCCACTTCCAGCTCGACAAGCGGGTCCCGACGACCATGAAGATGCTGGCCCCGGCGCTGCGCACGCTCGCCACCCAGCACAACTGGGACGTGTCGGGCCTGGACTTCCACATCGTGCACGCCGGCGGTCCCCGGATTCTCGACGACCTGTGCTACTTCCTCAACGTCGACCCGGAGATGTTCCGCTTCAGCAGGGCCACGCTCACCGAACGCGGGAACATCGCGAGCTGCGTGGTCTTCGACGCCCTCGACCGCCTCTTCGAAGCCGGCGGTGTCGCCGACGGCTCCAAGGGGCTGATCGCGGGCTTCGGCCCCGGTATCACCGCCGAGATGGCCCTCGGCCGGTGGGTCTCCGAGAGCCCGACCCTGGGCGAGGAGACCTCGGAGCGCAGGAGCGAGCAGCAGGCCGGCGTGGCCTGACGACCCGGATCCGCGGGTCAGCGGCGGGCGAAGTAGGCCGACACCACCCCGGTGTGGGTGGGGAAGGCCAGTTCCGTCGGCTCCCGTAGAACCAGCCACTCGGTGGCCTCGGCGGTGGCGGAGGAAGCCGGCAGGGAGCGCGCGTCCCTGGCCTGCAGCAGGGCGAAGAGGTTCAGCGTCCGGTCCGCGCTCAGTACGTCGAAGAGCGTGGCCTCCGCCGCCGTCGCGGTCAGTCCGGTCTCCTCCCGGAGCTCCCGGACGGCGGCCTGCTGCCAGGTCTCACCGAGTTCCATGTAGCCGCCGGGCAGGGCGAGTTCACCACGGCACGGCTCGATGTCGCGCCGTACCACGACGAGTCCTCGCCCGGCGGTGTCGTCGAACACCGGAAGCAGGGCCACCGCGACGGGCAGCGGGTTGGCCCACTGCGTCTCGCCGCAGCCGGGGCAGTCCCTGGGCCATCCCCGGAGGGCGGCGTAGCCGGTGCCGCAGTACGGGCAGTGTTTGACAGTACGGCCGTATGTGTACGCCATCGGCAGCTCGCACCCCACCATTCTCGTCGACCCGGCCTGCGAGCTTATCGAAAGGCCGCGCGAGGGCGTGACCGGCTCAGGGCCCGCGGCCGGCGCCGCCGAGGGCGGCCGGCGCCTGGCCGGAGCCGGCGGACCGCGTGGCGGGGCGCCGGGACGAACTCTCCCGTACCCGTGCCGTGACGCGTCCTGGCGGTGCTCCGGCGGTTGACTGGGGGCGTGGACTGTCTCTTCTGCGCGATCGCGGCCGGTGACGCCCCGGCCCACCGGGTGCTGGTGGACGAGCGGGCGGTGGCGTTCCTCGACACCAGGCCGCTGTTCCCCGGCCATGTGCTGGTGGTGCCCCGGGCGCACGCCGGGACGCTGACGGAGCTGCCCGGGCCGGACGTGGGCCCGTTCTTCCTGCGGGTGCGGCGGGGCGCGGCGGCCGTGGAGAGCGCTCTGGGGGCGGACGGGTCGTTCGTGGCCATGAACAACCGGGTCAGCCAGTCGGTGCCGCATCTCCACGCGCATGTGGTGCCCCGGCGGCGCAAGGACGGGCTGCGCGGCTTCTTCTGGCCCCGCACCCGCTACGCCGACGACGCCGAGGCCGCGGCGGTGGCGGCCCGGCTCCGGGCGGCCGTCAGCGCCGGTGACGGTGACCCGGGGTGAGGACCTCGTCCAGGTCGTACCGGACCGGCTCCTCCAACTGCGCGTAGGTGCAGTCCTCCGGAGTCCGGTCGGGCCGCCAGCGGCGGAAGCGCGCGGTGTGCCGGAAGCGGTCGCCCTGCATGTGGTCGTAGGCGACCTCGCAGACCCGTTCCGGGCGCAGCGGCACCCAGGACAGGTCCTTGCCGCCGGCCCAGCGGCTGGGCCCGCCCGGCATCCGGCTGTCCGCGTGCGCCTCCTCGCGTCCCCAGTCGGCCCACGGGTGGCCCGCCACGCCGTCCATCACCAGGGGTTCCAGCTCCGCCATCAGCTCCTGCCGCCGTTTCATGGGGAAGGCCGCGCAGACACCGACGTGCTGGAGGCGCCCGGACGCGTCACGCAGGCCCAGCAGCAGCGAGCCCACGACGGGGCCCGACTTGTGGTGGCGCAGTCCGGCGACGACGCAGGCGGCGGTCCGCTCGTGCTTGACCTTGACCATCGCGCGCTCGTCCGGGCGGTAGGGCAGGTCGAGGGGTTTGGCGGCGACGCCGTCGAGTCCGGCGCCCTCGAACCGCTCGTACCAGTCCTGCGCGACCGCGAGATCGCGGGTGGCGGGGGCGACGAAGAGCGGGGCCCGGGCGTCGGCGAGGGCGGTGGTGAGGGCGGCGCGGCGCTCGCGCAGCGGTGTGTCCAGCAGGGAGTCGTCGCCGAGGGCGAGCAGGTCGAAGGCGACGAAGCTCGCGGGGGTCCGCTCGGCGAGCTGCCGGACCCGCGAGGCGGCGGGGTGGATGCGTTCCAGCAGGGCGTCGAAGTCGAGCCGGCCGCCGGTGGCGATGACGATCTCGCCGTCCACGACGCACCGCGCGGGCAGGTGGGCGCGCAGGCCGTCGGCCAGCTCGGGGAAGTACCGGGTGAGGGGCTTGGTGGTGCGGCTGCCGATCTCGATCTCGTCGCCGTCGCGGAAGACGACGGCCCGGAAGCCGTCCCATTTGGCTTCGTAGTGCATGCCGGCGGGGATGCGTGCCTGCGGCTTGGCGAGCATCGGTTTGACGGGCGGCATCACCGGGAGGTCCATGTCCCGGATTCTGGGCGCGGGCCCCGCGCGGCGCCCGCCGGCGGGCGCGTTCGGGTGCGGCGGCCTACGGTGGCGTCATGGCCGGTGCTGACAAGAGCCGCGCGGGCGACGGGAAGCGTGCGCTGGAGCTCACCGTGGGTGGGCGGACGGTGCGGCTGTCGAGTCCCGACAAGGTGTACTTTCCGGAGCGCGGCTTCACCAAGCTGGACGTCGCCCGGTACTACCTCGCGGTGGGCGAGGGCGCGGTGCGGGCGCTGCGCGACCGGCCGACGACGCTGGAACGGTTCCCGGAGGGCGTGACCGGCGAGTCGTTCTTCCAGAAGCGGGCGCCGAAGAACCTGCCGGAGTGGATCCCCACCGGGCGGATCGCGTTCCCCAGCGGGCGGTACGCCGACGAGATCTGTCCGACCGAGCCGGCGGCGGTGGTGTGGGCGGCGAATCTGGGCTGTCTGACGTTCCACCCCTGGCCGGTGCGGCGCGACGACACCGATCACCCGGACGAGCTGCGGATCGACCTCGATCCGCAGCCGGGGACGGGGTACGCCGACGCGGTGCGGGCGGCGATCGAGCTGCGGGAGCTGCTGGAGGAGCTGGGCCTGCGCGGCTGGCCGAAGACGTCCGGCGGGCGCGGGCTGCACGTCTTCGTGCCGATCGTGCCCGAGTGGACGTTCCCGCAGGTGCGGCGGGCGGCGATCGCGATCGGCCGGGAGCTGGAGCGCCGGGCGCCGGAGCGGATCACCACCTCGTGGTGGAAGGAGGAGCGGGGGGCGAAGATCTTCGTGGACTACAACCAGATGGCCCGGGACCGGACGATCGCCAGCGCGTACTCGGTCCGGCCGCGCCCGAGGGCGCCGGTGTCGGCGCCGCTGCGGTGGGAGGAGGTGCCCGACGCCGTGCCCGAGGACTTCGACCTGGCGACGATGCCGGGCCGGTTCGCGGACGTGGGCGACGTGCACGCGGAGATGGCGGACCATCCCTGCCGGCTGGAGGCGGTGCTGGAGCTGGCGGAACGGGACGAACGCGAGCACGGCCTGGGCGACCTGCCCTACCCGCCGGACCATCCCAAGGCGGCCGGTGAGCCAACGCGGGTCCAGCCGAGCCGGGCGAAGCGCCCGAAGGCTACACCGGAGCCGCCCGCTGGCTGACGCGGGTGAGGAACTCGGCGTTGCTGCCGGTCTGCCGCATCCGCTCCAGCAGCATCTCGGCTGCCTGCCGGGGGTCCCGGTCGCCCAGGGCATGGCGGAGCCGGTGCACGAGGGCGAGTTCGGCGGGCGCGAAGAGGAACTCCTCGCGCCGGGTGCCGGAAGGGTCGATGTCGATGGCGGGGAAGACCCGGCGGTCGGCGAGCGTGCGGTCCAGGCGCAGCTCCATGTTGCCGGTGCCCTTCAGCTCCTCGAAGTAGAAGTCGTCGGCGCGCGAGCCGGTGTCGACCAGGGCGGTGGCGAGGATGGTGAGCGAGCCGCCGTCCTCGACGGCGCGCGCCGCGCCGAACAGGCGCTTGGGCGGGTGCAGCGCTGCGGCGTCGATGCCGCCGGTCAGGACGCGCCCGGTGGAGCGGCCGGTGGTGTTGTGGGCGCGGCACAGCCGGGTGAGGGAGTCGAGGAGGATCACCACGTCACGGCCGGCCTCGACCAGGCGCTTGGCGCGTTCGACGGCGAGGGCGGCGGCGGTGGTGTGCTCCACGGCCGGGTGGTCGAAGTGCGAGGCGATGACCTCGGCGTCCACCGAGCGGCTCAAGTCGGTGACTTCCTCGGGGCGTTCGTCCAGAAGCACCAGCATCAGGTGGCACTCGGGGTGGTTGCGGGTGATGCCCTCGGCGATGGCGCGCAGGATGGTGGTCTTGCCCGTCTTGGGGGGCGCGACGATCAGGCCGCGCTGTCCCTTGCCGATGGGGGTCAGCAAGTCCATGAGGCGGGTGACGAGTTGGTGGGGCGTCGTCTCCAGGCGCAGCCTGCGGTTGGGGTGGATGGGCACGAGGTCGGCGAAGTCGGGGCGGCCCGCGGCCCGTTCGGGTGCCATGCCGTTGAGGGTGTCGAGCCGGTCCAGGCCGCGCCGGTCGCCGGCGCCCTCGATGTGGTCGCCCCGGCGCAGCCCGTACCGGCGCACCAGGGCGGGGGACAGCGGGATGTCGCGCGGCCCGGGGAGATAGCCGTCGCGGCGGAGATGGGCCTTGCCGCCGACGACATCGACGATGCCGGTGACGGATTCGGCCAGGTGGTCTGCGGTGGACGTCATACGTGGTCCTCGGCGTGGGAGGGAAAGGATGGGCACAGCGGGAACAGCGGGGAACAGCGGGAAAGGGATTGAGGAAAGGCTCGGACCGGGCCGTGCCGTGGAGCGGCTCGGCGCGGACGGGCTCTTCCGGGTGTGAGAACGCACCGGGAGGCCGGTGGAAGGGAACTGGCACGGACGCCGCGCTGAGGGGGCGTTCAGACGTGCTGTGACCGACTATACACCCGGGGATTGGCGGCCGGGAGGCCGACGGGAGTTCAGGGCTTGCGCGCAACGCCGCCGATTTGGCCGAGGTCGTGGCGGCGCCCGGCGGCGGGAGCGACGTCCGGGCGCCAGCGCTGCACCGGGACGACGCCGGGCTCCACCGGTTCGAGGCCCTCGAAGTACCCGGCGATCTGTTCCGGGGTCCGCAGGTGGTACGGGAGCGCGCCGGACTCGTTGTAGGCGCGCTGGGCGCGGTTGTACGTCTCGTCGATGTCGGCGCCCTCGTTGAGCGACAGGTGGCTGCCGGGGGGCAGCCCGGCCATCAGCCGCCGGACCAGGGCGCGGGACTCCTCGTAGTCGGCGACATGGCCCAGGATGCCGCTGAGGACCAGCCCGACCGGCCGCGACAGGTCCAGGGTGCGGCCGGCGCGGGCGAGGATGTCCTCCGGCTCGTACAGGTCGCCCTGGAGGTAGTCGGTGACGCCTTCCGGCGTCGAGGTCAGCAGCGCGTGCGCGTGCATCAGCACCAGCGGGTCGTTGTCGACGTAGACGACGCGGGACTGCGGCGCGACGCGCTGCGCGATCTGGTGGGTGTTGTCCGCGGTGGGCAGGCCGGTGCCGACGTCGAGGTACTGCCGGATGCCCGCCCCGGCGGCCAGGTGGCGCACGGACCGGGCCAGGAACGCCCGGGAGGCGCGGGCGATGTCCACGATGCCGG
Source organism: Streptomyces specialis (assembly GCF_001493375.1). Classification (GTDB taxonomy): domain Bacteria; phylum Actinomycetota; class Actinomycetes; order Streptomycetales; family Streptomycetaceae; genus Streptomyces; species Streptomyces specialis. The sequence continues at coordinate 185,349 of NZ_LN929757.1, read as the reverse complement.
GGAACGTCTCCCGGTACCGGTCGCCGGCCACGCGGTCGACCTCGTAGTTGTCGGTGCCGCCGAGCCAGTAGTTCCAGATCCGGGCCGAGTGCGGCACCGAGGTGTCGATCTTGGACACCGACTCCGGGCGGTCGGCGGGCGCGTCATCGGTCACGGGCCCACGGTAACCGCGGCGGGGCGGGCCCGCCCGTCAGTGCCGCCCCGGGGCCCGCGCGGGGATCACCTCCACCGCCCGGTCGATGTCGGTGTCGGTGAGGGCGGCGCGGGCGGTCAGCCGGAGCCGGGAGACGCCGTCGGGCACGGACGGCGGGCGGAAGCAGCCGACCGCGACCCCGGCGTCCCCGCAGCGGGCCGCCCAGCGCAGCGCGGCGTCCGGCGAGGGCGCGAGCACCGACACCACGGCGGCGTCGGGGCGGGCGGCGGCCAGCCCGGCCGCCGTGAGCCGGCGGTGCAGTTCGGTCGCCACGTCCCGGACGCGCGGGGCCCGCGCGGGCTCGCGACGCAGCAGCCGCAGGGCGGCCAGCGCGCCGCCGGCGGCGGCGGGGGCGAGCCCGGTGTCGAAGATGAAGGTGCGCGCGGCGTTCAGCAGGTGCTCGACGACCCGGGCGGGCCCGAGCACGGCGCCGCCCTGGCTGCCCAGTGACTTCGACAGGGTGACGGTGGCCACGACGTCCGGCGCGCCCGCGAGTCCGGCGGCGGCCACGGCGCCGCGCCCGCCGTCGCCGAGCACGCCGAAGCCGTGCGCGTCGTCGACGACGAGCGCCGCGCCCGCGTCGCGGCAGACGGTGGCGAGCGCGGCCAGCGGGGCGGCGTCGCCGTCGACGGAGAAGACGGAGTCGGTGACCGCCAGGGCACGCCCGGGGTGCCCGTCGAGGGCCTTGCGGAACGCCTCCGGGTCGGCGTGCGGGACGACGGAGACCTCGGCCCGGGCCAGGCGGCAGCCGTCGATGAGGGAGGCGTGGTTGGCGGCGTCGGAGACGATCAGGGAGCCCCGGCCGCTGAGCGCCGTGAGCGCGGCCAGGTTGGCGGCGTACCCGGAGGCGAACACCAGGGCCGCCTCGAAGCCGGTGAACGCGGCCAGCTCCGCCTCCAGTTCGGCGTGGAGCGCGGTGCTGCCGGTGACCAGGCGGGAACCGGTGGCGCCGGCTCCCCAGCGCCGGGCGGCGTCCGCGGCGGCGGCTGTCACCTCCGGGTGGCGGGTCAGGCCCAGGTAGTCGTTACCGGCCAGATCCAGGGACGCCGCGTCGGCCGGTCTCGGCCGTACCTCGCGCACCAGCCCGGCGCGCAGGCGCGCGTCGCGGGCGGAATCCAGCCAGTCGAAAACCCGGCCGTACGTTTCGTCGCGCACCGGTGACCGCCCTCCGTCAGTTGTGGGTTACGCATAAAACGTAGTGCCCGTCGAGTCCTGGGAGCATGTGGTGATAGACACACGTCCCAGAAGCGCTCTTGTAGCTTTCCTCCTTGGACCCGCCGGGGCGCATACGTCAGGATCGGCGCCATGGACCTGTTGAACGCCCTGGTGGACAAGGGCCTCCGCCGCGAAGTGCCCACCCGCGAGGAAGCGCTGGCCGTGCTGGCGACCTCCGACGACGAACTCCTCGACGTGGTCGCGGCGGCCGGCAAGGTCCGCCGCCAGTGGTTCGGGCGGCGGGTGAAGCTCAACTACCTGGTCAACCTCAAGTCCGGGCTGTGCCCCGAGGACTGCTTCTACTGCTCGCAGCGGCTCGGCTCCCAGGCCGACGTGCTCAAGTACACGTGGCTGAAGCCGCAGGAGGCCGCCGACGCGGCCAGCGCCGGTGTCGCGGGCGGCGCCAAGCGCGTCTGCCTGGTGGCCAGCGGACGCGGCCCGACCGACCGTGACGTGGACCGGGTCTCGGAGACGATCTCCGCGATCCGCGAGCGGCACGGGGACGTCGAGGTGTGCGCCTGTCTCGGCCTGCTCTCCGAGGGCCAGGCCGAGCGCCTGAAGGAGGCCGGCGCCGACGCGTACAACCACAACCTCAACACCTCCGAGGCGACGTACGGCGACATCTGCACCACGCACGAGTTCGCCGACCGGGTCTCGACCGTCAAGCAGGCGCAGGCGGCCGGGCTGTCGGCGTGCTCCGGCCTGATCGCGGGCATGGGCGAGACCGACGAGGACCTGGTGGACGTCGCCTTCGCGCTGCGCGAGCTGGACCCGGACTCGGTGCCGGTCAACTTCCTGATCCCGTTCGAGGGCACCCCGCTCGGCAAGGAGTGGAACCTCACCCCGCAGCGGGCGCTGCGCATCCTGGCGATGGTCCGTTTCGTCTGCCCGGACTCCGAGGTCCGGCTCGCGGGCGGGCGCGAGCAGCACCTGCGGACCCTTCAGCCGCTGGCGCTGCACCTGGTCAACTCGATCTTCCTGGGCGACTACCTGACCAGCGAGGGCCAGGCCGGGCAGGCCGACCTGGCCATGATCGCGGACGCCGGTTTCGAGGTGGAGGGCGCCGAGACCACGACGCTGCCCGAGCACCGCAGGGAGGAACTGGTCGCGGTCCGCCGCCGGGGAACGGGCACGGAACTGCCGCCCAATGCCTGATCCGCACGCGAAGCTCTCGGCGGACGACCTGCTGGCCCTGGACCGGGAACACGTCTGGCACCCGTACGGTCCGATGCCCGGCCGGCAGGAGCCGCTGCTGGTGGAGTCGGCCTCGGGCGTGCGCCTGCGGCTGGCCGAGCCGGCGTGGGGCCGCCGGGAGCTGGTGGACGGGATGGCGTCGTGGTGGTCGGCCCTCCACGGCTACAACCATCCCGTCCTCAACGCGGCGGCCCGGGACCAGCTCGACCGGATGAGCCACGTGATGTTCGGCGGGCTGACGCACGAGCCGGGGGTGCGGCTGGCCAAGCGGCTGGTGGACATCACGCCCGGGCCGCTGGAGCACGTGTTCCTCGCCGACTCCGGCTCGGTGTCGGTCGAGGTCGCGATCAAGATGTGCCTCCAGTACTGGCGCTCGCTCGGCCGGCCGGCCAAGCGGCGGCTGCTGACCTGGCGCGGCGGCTACCACGGCGACACCTGGCACCCCATGTCGGTGTGCGACCCGGACGGCGGGATGCACTCCCTGTGGTCCGGCGCGCTGCCCCGCCAGGTGTTCGCGGACGCCCCGCCGGCCGGCTTCGACGCGGAGCCGGACGAGGCGTACGAGCGTCATCTGCGGGATCTGGTCGCGCGGCACGCGGACGAGCTGGCCGCGGTGATCGTGGAGCCCGTGGTGCAGAACGCGGGCGGGATGCGGTTCCACGCGCCGGGCTATCTGCGGATCCTGCGCGAGGCGTGCGACGAGCACGACGTGCTGCTGGTGTTCGACGAGATCGCCACCGGCTTCGGCCGCACGGGCACGCTGTTCGCGGCGGAGCACGCCGGGGTGACGCCGGACGTGATGTGCGTCGGGAAGGCCATGACCGGCGGCTACCTGACGATGGCCGCCGTCCTGTGCACGCCGCGGGTGGCGGCCGGGATCTCCCAAGGCGAGGTGCCGGTGCTGGCGCGCGGGCCGACGTTCATGGGCAACCCGCTGGCCGCCGCCGTCGCGGACGCCTCGATCGGGCTGCTGCTGGCCGGGGACTGGGCGGGCGAGGTGGCCCGTGTCTCGGCCGGGCTGCGGGCCGGGCTGGCCCCGGCGGCGGGGCTGCCGGGCGTGCGGGAGGTGCGGGTGCTGGGCGCGATCGGCGTGATCCAGCTCGACCACCCGGTGGACATGGCGGCGGCCACTCGGGCGGCGGTCGGCGAGGGCGTGTGGCTGCGCCCGTTCAACGACCTGATCTACACCATGCCGCCGTATGTCACGGGCGACGAGGACGTGGCCCTGATCTGCGCGGCGGCGTGCGCGGCGGCGCGGGTGGCCTGAGCGCGGGTTCGAGCGAGGGTTCGAGCGAGGGAGAGGCGGAGGACGTGCGGGAGGACGACAGACCGGCCGGGGAGATCCTGGTCGTGTCGGGCACGGGCACGGAGATCGGCAAGACCGTGGTGACGGCGGCCGTCGCCTCGGTGGCGCTCGCCGCGGGCCGTTCGGTCGCGGTGCTCAAGCCGGCCCAGACCGGTGTGGCGCCCGGCGAGCCCGGCGACGCGGCCGAGGTGGCGCGGCTGGCCGGGGCGGCGGTGACCACCGCCGAGCTGGCCCGTTTCCCCGAGCCGCTGGCCCCGGCCACGGCCGCCCGCCGGTCCGGGCTGCCGCCGGTCCGTCCGGCCGAGGTCGCCAAGGCGGCCGAGGACCTGGCGAGCCGTCACGATCTGGTGCTGGTGGAGGGCGCGGGCGGGCTGCTCGTGCGGTACGACGACGAGACCGGCGCGACGCTGGCCGACGCCGCGCGCCTGCTCGCCGCGCCGGTCCTGGTCGTCGCCCCGGCCGGTCTCGGCACCCTCAACGCCACGGCCCTGACCGCCGAGGCGCTGCGCGCCCGCGGCCTGGACTGCCCCCGCGTGGTCATCGGGAGCTGGCCGGCCGACCCCGACCTGGCCTCGCTGTGCAACCTGGCCGACCTGCCGTCGGCGGCCGGCGCCCCGCTCCTCGGCCGCGTCCCGGCCGGCGCCCCGGCGCTGCCGCCCGGGGAGTTCCGCGCCCGCGCCGCTGCCTGGCTGGCCCCGGCGCTGGGCGGCCACTTCGCGGGATAGCGGCTGTTTCGCGGGAGGGGCGTGGGGAACCCGGGGCGCGAGGTGATCAGACATGCCTGAACCGGGCAGCAAGAAGTACGACATCCACCGTGCCCACCGCCGCAAGGACGCCGAGCGCCAGGGCGTTCCCGATCAGCACGCCAACGACGAGGCGAACGCCGACCTCCAGCGGGACCCGAAGTGGCGGTCGCGCGGCCCGCGCACCGAACGCGGGCGGGGGGCCAAGAGCGAACGGCCGGGAACCGACTGAGGGGGTGGCGGGAAGCATCATGGCGCGATCGGGCACGACGAACACGGGCGAGAAACGGGAGAGGACCGCGCGGGCCCTGCTGGACCGGTGCGGGCGGACGTACGCCGAGCAGGCGGACATCCGGCTGCGGAACACTCCGGGGCCGCTGTATCAGGTGCTGGTCCTGTCCCACCTGCTCTCCGCGCGCATCCGGGCGGATGTCGCGGTCGCCGCGGCGCGGGCGTTGTTCGACGCCGGGATGCGGGACCCGAAGCGGATGGCCGAGGCCACCTGGCAGCAGCGTGTCGACGCGCTGGGCGCGGGCCACTACCGGCGCTACGACGAGCGGACGGCCACCCAGTTGGGGCAGGGCGCCGAGCTGGTGCTGCGCGAGTACGGCGGCGACCTGCGTCGGCTGCGCGGCCCGGGGGCGCCGGACCGGCTGCGCGAGTTCCCCGGGATCGGCGCGATGGGCGTGGACATCTTCCTGCGGGAGACGCAGGCCGTGTGGCCCGAGTACGCGCCCTACATCGACCCGAAGGCGCAGGACGGCGCCGAACGGATCGGGCTGCCGCGTTCGCCGGGAACGCTGGGCGGCCTGGTGCCGGAGGACCAGGTGACCCGGCTGACGGCGGGGCTGGTGCGGGTGGCCCTGGACAAGAAGCTCGCCCGGGACGTGCGGGAGATGGCGAGCCGCTGAGTGACCGACCGCCCCGGCGTTTGCCCCGCGCGGACGGGGGGACTCGGCGGGGGCAGGACGAGCAATGCGGGAGGCGCGTGATGGCCGACACCGAAGCGTTCGAGATCGACGCGCTGTGGGCGGAGTTCCACACCGCGGTGAACATGACGTCCCAGGAGCTGGCCGCCTGGCTGCGGACGAGCGGCGCGGGCGAGGAGAGCGAACAGCCGCCCGAGCGGGCGGGCAGTGAGCGGGGCCGCGGCGTGCTGGCGATCCTGCGCAAGCGGCAGATGGACCTCACCGACGCCGACATCGGCCTGATGCATGACGTGGTGGACACGGTGCGCGCCGAAAGGACCGCGGGCCCGCGCGATGAGGGGCCCGAGGCCGCCTGGCGCCACCGGCTGATGAGCCTGGGGCACGATCCGCTGCGGTCGGAGCGCGACGGCCTCGCGTGACGCGGGAAGCCCCACCGACCCGCCGCCCCGCCCGGACCTCCAGGCGGGCGGGGCGGCGTGCCTCGAGCTTCGACGCGCCTCAGCCTTCGACGCGCTTCAGCCGTCGGCGGGGCGGGCGATCGGGGCCGGGCCGGGCGTGCGGCCCGCGGGCGCCGGACGCGCCGCGACGGCCTGCCACCACGAGTCGAGCGGAAGCCCCACGGCGGGCTCGAACGACTCCCCCGGCCTGGGCACGGCGACCGTCACGTTCTCGTGCTTGGCCCGGCTGACGGTCCGCTCGGCGGGCTCCTCCCACGGATGGGGCGCCAGATTGAACGTGCCCCAGTGGATGGGCAGCATGACACCGAGCGGGGTGCCGCCGGAGAGGTCGACGTGCGCTCGCACGCCCTCTTCCGGCGTCATGTGGATGTCCGGCCAGTACTCACTGCTGTAGGCGCCGATCTGGATCATCGTGGCGTCGAACGGGCCGAGCCGCTCGCCGGTCTCCGCGAAGCCCGGGAAGTACCCCGTGTCGCCGCTGTGATAGATCCGGTGCGCCGGCCCGGCGACCGACCAGGACGCCCACAGCGTCTGGAAGCGGTCGCGCAGGCCCCGGCCGCAGAAGTGCTGCCCGGGGGTGGCGGTCAGGGTCAGCTCCCCCACCCGGGCCGACTCCCACCAGTCCAGCTCCGCGATGCGCCCGGCGGGCACGCCCCAGCGCTCCAGGTGCGCGCCGACGCCCAGCGGCACGGCGAACAGCGCCTCGCTCGCGATCAGGCGGCGGATCGTCGGCATGTCGAGGTGGTCGTAGTGATCGTGCGAGATGACGACGACGTCCAGCCGGCCCAGCTCGTCGAGCGCCGCCGGGACGGGGTGGAAGCGCCGGGGCCCGGCGAAGGAGAACGGCGAGCAGCGCTCGCTCCACACCGGATCGAACAACACCCGGTGCCCGTCCACCTCGGCCAGCACGGTGGCGTGCCCGAGCCAGGTGAGCCGCAGACCGGACTCCGGCGCGGACGCCGGGTCGAGGGCGGCGGGGCGGACGAGGGGCAGCGCGGTCCCGGGCGACCTGCGCAGCCGGTCCTCGCGCCGCAGCATGGCGCGGAGCATCGGCAGCATCTCGCGCGGGGTCGCCATGTGGACCGGGCGGTCGTTGCGGAAGGCTCCGTCGCGGTACTGCGGCGAACGCAGGACGCGGGCCAGACGGTCGCCTTCGGGGCGGGCGCCGAAGGAGGCGGGGCGCAGCCCGGCGAACGGGGAGCTGGCTCTTTTACACATCTCCGAGCCCACGAGACCGGCAGCAATCTCGTATGCCGTCTTCTGCTTGTCTAAAAAAATACCACCAGCTACACAGGCCTCATGCTTTCTTCTCCATCTCTCTTTCTGCAGTATGCCTATGCTGTGTAGTCTCTCATTGGTGACT
>NZ_LN929757.1:175311-177373 GCF_001493375.1 Streptomyces specialis | reverse complement strand
TCGTAATGTAGCCGGCGACCACCGAGATCGACACTATCCTCTTCGTCGGCAGCGTCAGAGGGGTATAAGAGACAGGTCACATGGACCTCCCAGAATGCGGCTGACGCCACTGTAAGCCATGGGAGTGACATCCAGTCACTGTGCGCGAGAACGCCCCGTGGCCACGGGGACACCACGCCGCGTTCGCGACTTGGAGAGGATGCGCGGGTACCACGGAACCGGCCCGGGGGCCCGCCCGCCGGGCGCGCGGCCGGTCGTACGCTGGCCGCCATGGAAGCGGCAGGCGGATCCCCGCGCGGGGGCCTGGGCAGGGCGGACGCCGCCCGCGCCCTGGCGCTGCTCGTGCTGTGCGCGGCGAACATCGCTCTCGACCCGGGTCTGCGGCAGAACGGCCTCGCCGTGCCGGTCGGGGTGACGGCGGCCCTGGCGTCGGCCGTCGCGGTGTGCCGCCGGCTCCCGGAGCGGGCCCTGCTGCTGGGGTTCGCGGTCGTGGTGGTGCAGATCGCGTGGGAGGACGAACTGCCGGCCGCCGCGCTCGCGGCGTACGTCATCGTGGGCACGGTCGCGGCGCGCGGTGCCCAGTGGGCGGTACGGCTGGCGCTGTACGGCGGGCTGGCGGCGACGGCGGTGGCCGCGGCGCGGGAGGCGGACGGCCCGGCGCCGGCGTTGCAGTCGGCCCTGGTCCTGGCGGCGCCGTTCACGCTGAGCTGGGCGCTGGGGTACCGGGCGCGTTTCCGCCGCTGTCACCGGGCGCAGCTCGCGGAGCGCGACGCGGTGCTGGGGCGGTTGCGGGCCGCGCGGCGGGGGGCGGCCGTGGCCGCGCAACGGGTGCGGATATGCCAGGAGATGCTGGACATCACCGGGCACCGGGTCGCCGGGATGGTCGTGCAGGCGGAGGCCGCCGACCGGGTCCTCGACGTCGCGCCGGGGCGGGCGCGGGAGGTGCTGACGGACATCGCGGGCTGCGCGCGGGAGTCGGAGACGGATCTGCGCCGGACCTCGGACCTGCTGCGCGGCCGGGACTGAGCACCCGGGGCCGCCGGCGGTGCCGGTGCCGGTGATCCCGGGTTTCGTATGGCGGCACCCGTGGAAGACCGTAAACTCTGTTCGGGGAACAGAAGATCGAAGCGTGAACTGCTTGAAATGTTCACGCTGTACGGCCGGTCCGCCACGTCTGCCATTCGGGAATACTGCCTATGCCGAGCCCAGAGGTGCTGAAGCGAGCATTCGCCATGCGACGCCGAAAGCGTTCCGCACGGTCGTCGAGACCACCGCTGATACGCGAGTTGCTGCTCATCATCGTGCTCTACACGGGCTACAAATTCGGCAGGAAACTGGCCAACGGCCAGTTCACCGAGGCTTATGAGAACGCGGACCGGATCTGGGACCTGGAGCGGGCCGTCAGGCTGCCCAGCGAGGCGTGGGTGCAGGAGCTGGTGCTGCACAGCGAGTCGCTGATCCGTTCCATCAACGTGTACTACGCGACGGTGCACTTCCCGGCGATGGCCCTCTTCGTCGTCTACATGTACTGGCGGCGTCCCGACCACTATCTCTGGTTCCGGCGCGTGCTGACCTGGCTCACCGCGGGCGGCCTCGCGCTGCATCTGCTGGTCCCGCTGGCCCCGCCCCGGCTGTTCCGGACCGAGGACATGATCGACACCAGCGCGGTCTACGGACCCGGGGTGTACGAGGAGCCCGACCCGGACTCGATGTCCAACCAGTTCGCCGCGATGCCCTCGCTGCACGTCGGCTGGGCCGTGCTGATCGCCCTGGTCCTGATCGTGGTGACCCGGGGTCGCTGGCGCTGGCTGTGGCTGATCCACCCGGCGATCACCGTGCTCGCGGTCGTCTCCACCGGCCACCACTACTGGATGGACGGCATCGTGGCCTGCGCGATCCTGGCGATCGTCCTGGCCGTCCTCCGCCCGCCGGCCGTCTCCCGGCCGCCGGTCACGATCCTCGAACCGCCGCGGACCCCGACGGCCGTCGCCTCCACTACACTTCTTCGATCCCCCGCGACAGGCAGCAATCTCGTCTGCCGTTTTCTCCTTCGCTAATAAAT
>NZ_LN929757.1:0-173865 GCF_001493375.1 Streptomyces specialis | reverse complement strand
CCAACATGTATCCGCCATCCTATGTCCCTGCCTGTCTCTCGGCCTCGGAGTTTTGTCTACTAGCCACCCTCCACCGCGCCACCGCCCTCCAGCCCGCCGCCGCCGCCCGCCGTGGCGCGCCCCGCCCCGGCCGCGTCCAGCCCCTGGAGCATGCGCCGCCGCGCCAGCGCCCGGTCCGCGACGCCGCTCAGGGGCAGCATCCCGGTCGCCGCGTAGCCGAGCGTCATGCCCAGCGCGAAGCAGTCGTCGGCCGGGTCCGGCGGCTCGTCGCGGAACTGGCCGGGCGGGGCGAAACCCGGCGTGCCGCCCGGCAGATGGAAGCCGTCGAGGGCGGACAGACCGAAGTCGACGAGGAACGCGCGGTCCGGTCCGAGCACCACGTTGCGCGGCGTGACGTCCCGCATCACGACGCCCCGCTCGTGCAGCGCCGCGACGGTGCCCGCGACCCGGCGCGCGAGCCGGCGCAGGTCTCCCGGCGGCAGCGCGCCGCCGGTGCGCACCCGGTGCAGCAGGTTCAGCGCGCCCACGTCCGAGGTGACGAGGAACTCGTCGGGGCCGTGCGCGAAGTGGTCCACGAACGCGGGCACGCCGGCGACGTCCCGACAGGCGGCCAGCACCCGGCGCTCGTTGCGCAGCCGGGTCCGCGCGTCGCCGCGCCGCCCCTCCCCCACGTGCGCGCGGGCCTGCTTGACCACGACCGGCCGGCCGGTCGCGGTGTCCTCGGCGCGGTAGACGTTGCCCTGCGCGGCCTGGTGGATGCCCCGGGTCGGGCGGTCCCGCCCGCCGGGCAGCGGCGGTCCCCCCCCGCCGACAGATTCGTCAGGTCCGTCAGGCCCGGCTCCGGCTCCGGCTCCGGCGGAGAACGGGTCGGCGGCCCAGGACGGCCGCCGGTACTCCAGGGTCGCCACCGCGTCGAACCACTCCCCGCCGGGGCCCGGGATCCGGATCCCGAGACCGCCCCGCTCCCCCGGCACCCAGTGCGCGACGAACGGGCCGTAGCGGTAGTACACGGGGGCGTCGGCCGCGATCCGGCGGTCGCTGAGCACCCGCGGTCCCTCGTGCCCGCGCGCCAGCGCCGCCAGGGCCAGCCCGAGATCCCGCACCCGCGCCGCCTCCGGATAGACGGTGACGGCCTTGCCCACGGCGGCCGGGGACTCCTGCCCGCTGTTGACGCGGGCCAGCGCCGCCTCCGAGCGGGCCAGCTTGAAGTGGCACCGCTCCCGGAGCAGGCGCGGCAGCAGCAGCGCGGCCAGCGCGGGGAACGTCCCGGCGCGCGAGGAGACGTGCAGCTTCCAGCCGTGTCCCGCCAGCGGCACCCCGTCCGGCACGACGGTGACCCAGGTCGGCCCGGTGTGCGCGGACACCGCGCGCGCGGCGGCCGGAACCGAGGCCGCCGCGCGCCGGAGCAGCTCTCCGGCGTCCCAGCCCGTCACGGGCTCAGGAGAAGAAGCTGTTCCCCGTGGCGAGGCAGTTGGCCGTGGAGCCGGTGCACACGCAACTGATGGGGCAGCGGTCGGCCGCGTGGGCGGCCTGCTCGATGGTGTCGAAGGGGACGCGGGGCTCGACGACGAACTCTCCGGCCCGGCGCGGAACGAGATCCGACAAGGCTTCCATCCGTGGCTCCCTGGGTGCGATTCCTGGCGAGCGCATCGACCGTAACACCGGGCGCCGACCGCGCCAATGGCGCCTTGCCCACGCTCCCTTGCCGTGCGGTTACCCGGCCCCTATCTTTGATCCGCCGTACAACTCCCGTGATCACGAGATCATCTGACGGGGCATGGAGCAGACGGCTCGGGGAGGGAACCGCCCATGACCGCACGTGGACGACACCGCCGCTACCGGCCGAGTGCCGTGTCCCGCGCCTCGCTCACCGTCACCGCGAGCGGTGCCGGACTCGCGCTGCCGCTGATCAGCGCCTCCGGCGCGAGCGCCGCCTCCGTGGACACCTGGGAAGAAGTCGCCCAGTGCGAGAGCGGCGGCCAGTGGGACATCAACACCGGCAACGGCTTCTACGGCGGCCTCCAGTTCGTGCAGAGCACGTGGGAGGCGTACGGCGGCACCGAGTACGCCCCGCGCGCCGACCTCGCGACGCGTGACCAGCAGATCGCCGTCGCCGAGAAGGTGCTGGAGGGCCAGGGTCCCGACGCGTGGCCCACCTGCTCGGACGTCGCCGGCCTGACCCGCGACGGGGTCACCCCCGACGTGTCACCCGGGACCGCGCCCGCGGCGGCCCAGGCGGCACCGGCCGCCGCACCGGCCGCGACCGAGACCCTTACCCGCCCGCAGGCACCGGCCGCCGACAGCGGCGACCTGTACGAGGTGGTCAGCGGGGACACGCTGTTCGGCATCGCCCAGTCGAACGGCGTGGGCGGCGGCTGGCAGTCCCTGTACGAGCTGAACCGGGCCACGGTCGGCTCCGACCCGAACCTGATCTTCCCCGGCCAGCGCCTCGCCCTGGACGACCAGGCCGCCCCCGACTCCGCGTCCCCCGAAGAGCCCGCCGAGCCCGCGGAAGCGGAGGCCGAGGCGTCGGACGAGGAGCGGGAGCAGGAGCAACGGGAGCAGGAGGAGCGCGAACAGCGCGAACAGGAGGAGCGCGAGGAGCAGGAGCGCGCCGAGGCCGAGCAGCGGGAACGCGAGCAGGCCGAGGCGGAAGCGGCCGAAGCCGAGGCCCAGGCCGCGGCGGAGGCCGAGCGGGCGGAGGCGGAACGCGAGGCGCAGTCCCAGCAGACCGCCTACACCGCCCCGGTCAGCGCGGGCGTCGGCACGGCCTACCACGCCACCGGCAGCTCCTGGTCCCTGGGCTACCACACCGGCGTCGACTTCCCGGTCGCCACCGGCACCTCGGTGAAGTCCGTGACCGACGGCCAGGTCGTCTCGGCCGGCTGGTCGGACTCCTTCGGGTACGAGGTGATCGTCAAGCACGCCGACGGGATGTACAGCGAGTACGCCCACCTCTCGGCCATCTCCGTCTCCGAGGGCCAGCCCGTCGTCAGCGGCCAGCAGCTCGGCCGCTCCGGCTCCACGGGCAACTCCTCCGGCCCGCACCTGCATTTCGAGGTCCGCACCGGGGAGTCGTTCGGCACGGACGTCGACCCGCTGGCCTACCTCCGGCAGAACGGCGTCTCGCTCTGACCGGCGCGCGCCGCTCTTCGTGAAACCGGTTCCCGGGGAACGGTTCCCCGGGAACCGGTCGCCGTCGATCCGGCCAGGATCTGGCCTGATGTGGGCGGGATTCCCGCCGACCTATCGGGACAGATACCCAGGTAATCCCCCAGCGGGGGGATGTTGATCCGGCGTTTCCTTCCCTCAACCGCCGCGGAGTCAGTACTCTCGTCCCTCGGGGGCCAATTCGCGCATATGCAGGGGACATTGGAGGCGTCGATGGAGCGACCGGCATGGGCGCCGCCGGGCATGGATCTGTCCGTCCCGAGTGTTTCCCGCATGTACGACTACTACTTGGGCGGTTCCCACAATTTCGAGGCGGACCGCGTGGCCGCCCGCAGGGCCATGGACGCCTTCCCGGGGATTCCCAAGATCGCCCAGGCGAATCGTGCCTTCATGCGCCGCGCGGTGCGTTACGCCATTTCCGAAGGCGTCACCCAGTTCCTCGACATCGGCTCCGGCATCCCCACCTTCGGCAATGTCCACGAGGTGGCGGGCGCGGCGAGCGACGCCGCCCGTGTGGTGTATGTCGACAACGACCCGGTGGCCGTCGCGCACGGCCGGGCGGTGCTGGACGGTGACGACCGGGCGGAGATCCTGCACGGCGACTTCCTCGACCCGCTGCCGATCGTGAAGAGCGACCCCGTCCACCGGCTCCTCGACCTCGACCGGCCGGTGGCCCTGATGCTGGTGGCGCTCCTCCACTTCTTCGGGGACGGCGACGAGCCTCGGGAGAAGGTCGCCACGCTGCGGGACGCGCTGCCCGCGGGCAGCCTGCTGATCCTCAGCCACGCCTCCATGGACCACGCCCCGGCCACCCGCGAGCAGGGCGCCGAGCTGGAGCGGATCTACCGGGACGGCGGCGCCACCTTCGCGATGCGCTCGGGCGAGGAGATCGCCCGCTTCTTCGACGGCTTCCCGCTCGTCGCGCCCGGCCTGGTCCCGATGCCGGACTGGCGGCCGGAGAGCCCGTCCGACCAGGAGGATCCGAACGTGTACGCCGGCTACGCGGGAGTAGGACGCAAAGCGTGAGACCCTCGCCATCCCCCGACGGCCTGCGGCGTTTCGCCACCCTGTGGTGCCGTGCCGTGTATCCGGCCACCGCCACGTCGATGACGAGGCCGCAGTTCGAGGCGCTCCTGCTGGATCTGGCCGGCCGCCTCTCCGACGCCCTGCACGCGCCGCGCTTCGACCCGGCCCCGGGCCGGGCGGTCGGCAAGGCCCTCGTCGCCGCCCACTGCACCGCGCCGGAGGCGCTCCCGGGTGTCCTCGGCGTCATCGACTCCTATCTGCTGCTGTACTGCGCGGACCCGGACCGGCTGAGCCCGGAGGAGGGCCGCAGCCGCTGCGCCCGCCTCCAGCACGCCGTCTCCGCCGGCTTCGCCGGGGCCCTCCAGGAGCGGACCCGCACCGAGCAGGAGGCGGTCTCGCGCGCCGCGCTCACCGCCCAGGCGGAGATCGCCAAGGCGCTGCACGAGAGCGAGACGCGGTTCCGCGCCGTGTTCAAGGACGCCCCGCTCGGCATAGGGATCGCCGACATGGACGGCACGATCCTCGACGTCAACGACGCGCTCGCCGAGATGTTCGGCGGCTCCGAGCAGGATGTCCGCAGCCGCAACGTCCTGAGCTGGACGCACCCCGAGGACTCCCCCGAGGTGTGGCGGATGCAGCGCGAGCTGATGCGCGGCGAACGCGAGCACTACCAGGTGGAGAAGCCCTACCACCGCACCGACGGCACCGTGCTGTGGACCAACCTCACCGTCTCGCTGCTGCGCGACGCCGAGGGCAGGCCGCGGTACATGCTGGCGATGCTGGAGGACGTCTCCGAGCGGCGCCTGCTGAACCTGCGGCTGCGCTACCAGGCCACCCACGACGCCCTGACCGACCTGCCCAACCGCTCCCTGTTCTTCGAGCGGCTGGAGCAGACCCTCGCCCCCGGCTCGGGCCCGGCCCGGATCGGGCTGTGCTACCTGGATCTCGACGGTTTCAAGGCGGTCAACGACAGCCTCGGCCACGCCGTCGGCGACCAGCTCCTGATCGCCGTGGCCGAACGGCTCCAGGCGTGCGTCTCAGGACCCGGGCAGATGCTGGCCCGCATCGGCGGCGACGAGTTCGTCGCCCTGGTCATCGACCCGCCGTCGTCCCAGGCCGTCGTCGAGGTCGCCGAGCACGCGCTGGAGGCGCTGGCGACCCCCGTGGAGGTGGGCGGCCGGGAGCTGCTGGTCAGGGCCAGCATCGGCATCGTGGAGGGCGCCACCCGGCACCTGACCTCGGCCGAGGTGCTGCGCAGCGCCGACATCACCATGTACCGGGCGAAGGCGGAGGGCGGCAACCGGTACGCGGTGGCCGACCCGGACTCCGACGCCCGCGCGATCAGCCGGCACCACCTCACCCACCACCTGCCGGCCGCGCTGAAGGGCGCGGAGTTCTTCATCGAGTACCAGCCGCTGGTCAAGATGGAGGACGGCAGCCTGGAGGGCGCCGAGGCGCTGGTGCGCTGGAGCCACCCCCGGCACGGCGTGCTCGGCCCGGACCGTTTCATCCCGCTCGCCGAGCACACCGGGCTGATCGTGCCGCTGGGCCGCTGGGTGCTCCAGGAGGCCGTGCGCCAGGCGTGCCAGTGGCAGGTGCGCGGCATAGGGGGCACGCGGGCCCTGAAGGTGAACGTCAACCTGTCCCCCCGCCAGCTCCACCACCCGGAGCTGGTCGAGGACACGGTCGCGGTGCTGGAGGAGGCCGGGCTGCCACCGAGTTCGCTCTGCCTGGAGGTCACCGAGACGGCGATGATCAGCGCCGACGAGAACGAGCTGCGCCCGTTGCGCGAGCTGGCCGAGCTGGGGGTGGGCATCGCGCTGGACGACTTCGGCACCGGGTACTCCAACCTGGCGAACCTGCGCCGGCTGCCCGCGACGACGCTGAAGCTGGACCGCTCCTTCACCCAGGGGCTCCAGCGGGATCCGGCCGACCCGGTCGATCTGAAGATCGTCGAGGGGATCGTCTCGCTCGCCCACACGCTCCAGCTCTCGGTGACGGTCGAGGGCGTGGAGACCTCAGCGCAGGCCGAGCAGCTCAGGGAGCTGGGCTGCGACTCGGCGCAGGGCTGGTACTACGCCAAGCCGGGCCCGCCGGAACGGCTGCCGGAGGCGGTCTGACCCGGCCCGTTCGGCGGCGCGAGCGGTCTCACGGCGCGATCCGCAGCGCGCGCGGCGGCCGGGTCTCGGGTTCCGGCAGCCGCAACGGACCGGCGCCCGGGGTGAGCGAGCCCAGGACGGCGGGACCGCTCGCACCGGTCGCCGACGGCACGTTCCCGGCGAGGCCGTGCACGGTGAGGAAGCCGAGCAGCGCGAACAGGTACGCCTCCTTGGCCTGCGCGGGCAGGCCGAACTCCTCGACGGGCACGATCGGCACCGGCGCGGCCAGGGCCCCGATGCGGCCCATGAGGACCGGGTTGCGCACGCCGCCGCCCGAGACGACCAGGCGGTCCGGCCGGTGCGCGCGGCAGGCGGCGGCCACCAGTTCGGCGGTCAGCTCGGTGACGGTGGCCACCACGTCGTCGGCGGGCGGCGCCGGGGGGGGGAGGCGCTCCCGCAGGGAGGCGGCGGGGAACAGCTCCTTGCCGGTGGTCCTCGGCGGCGGCAGCCGGTAGTACGGCTCGGCCAGCAGGCGGGCGAGCAGCTCCCGGTCGACCGTGCCGCGTGCCGCCCGGGCGCCGCCGGTGTCCATGCGCGCGGCGCCCCCGGTGGCGTCGGCGACGGCGGCGTCGATGAGCGCGTTGCCGGGGCCCAGGTCGTAGGCGACGATCCGGCCGTCCGCGTCGCGGGCGGTGATGTTGGCGATGCCGCCGAGGTTCAGCGCCGCGCCCGCCGGGGCGCCGCCGCCGCCGAGCAGCAGCAGCGCGTCGAGCAGGGCGGCGAGCGGCGCGCCCTGGCCGCCCCGGGCGATGTCCCGGGTGCGCAGGTCGGACACGACCGGCAGCCCGGTGGCCTCCGCGATCCAGGCGGCGGAGCCGAGCTGGAGGGTGCCCAGGGCGTGGGCGCCGTCCACCCAGTGGTAGACGGTCTGGCCGTGGGAGACCACGAGGTCCGCCGTGCCGCCCGCCAGGGCGGCGTCGGCGCGGGCGGCGACCTCCCCGAAGAACCGGCCCAGCGCGGTGTCCAGCCGGCACACGTCCGCGAGCGTGACGGTGGCCGGCGGCAGGCAGCGCGCCAGATCCGCGCGGAGCGCGGCGGGGAACGGCTCGGTGTGCAGACCGCGCGGACGCAGCACGATCTCGCCGCCCATCTCCGGGCCCGAGAACGTCAGTTCGGCGAGCGCGGCGTCCACCGCGTCGTGCGAGGTACCGCTCAGCATCCCGATCACCCGCCACGGCCGGACGGGCGAAAACCGCGTGGGAGCGCTGGTCGGCGGCTCGGTAGGATGAGTGAAGTCCATTTCGGCGATCCGTCACGGTCGGTGACGTCTTTCACCCCGCTATCTCTACTCAACCATTGGAGCATCCGAGGATGGCCCGACACCTCATCACCAGTGCGCTGCCCTATATCAACGGGATCAAGCACCTGGGGAACATGGTGGGCTCGATGCTCCCCGCCGACGTGTACGCGCGGTATCTGCGGCAGCGCGGCCACGAGGTGCTCTACATCTGCGCGACCGACGAGCACGGCACGCCCGCCGAGCTGGCCGCCAAGGCGGCCGGTCTGCCGGTGGCCGAGTTCTGCGCCCGGCAGCACGACGCCCAGAAGGCGGTGTACGACGCCTTCGGCCTGCGTTTCGACTTCTTCGGCCGCACGTCCTCCGCGCAGAACGTCGAGATCACCCAGCACTTCGCCCGCCGCCTGAAGGAGAACGGGTTCATCGAGGAGCGCTCGACCCGCCAGGTGTACTCGCTGGCGGACGGCCGGTTCCTCCCCGACCGCTACATCGTGGGCACCTGCCCCTACTGCGGGTACGAGGCGGCCCGCGGCGACCAGTGCGAGAACTGCACGCGGGTCCTCGACCCGACCGACCTGCTCCAGCCGCGCTCCGCGGTCAGCGGCAGCACGGAGCTGGAGGTGCGGGAGACGAAGCACCTGTTCCTCCTCCAGTCGAAGCTGGAGCGCGAGGTCGAGGCGTTCGTCGACGAAAACGGCAAGGAGTGGCCGACGCTGGCGTCGTCCATCGCCCGCAAGTGGCTGACCGAGGGCCTGCACGACCGCGCGATCACCCGTGACCTGGAGTGGGGCGTGCCCGTCCCGGCCGACGCGTGGCCCGAGCTGGCGGCCGAGGGCAAGGTCTTCTACGTCTGGTTCGACGCGCCGATCGGTTACATCGGCGCGACCAAGGAGTGGGCGGACGCGGCCGGTGAGGGCGAGGAGCGCGACTGGCGCTCGTGGTGGTACGAGGCGGACGACTCCGTGCGGTACACCGAGTTCATGGCCAAGGACAACGTGCCGTTCCACACGGTGATGTTCCCCGCCACCCAGCTCGGCACCCGGGAGCCGTGGAAGAAGGTCGACTTCGTCAAGGCGTTCAACTGGCTGACGTACTACGGCGGGAAGTTCTCCACCTCGCAGAACCGCGGCATCTTCGCGGACGCCGCCCTGGAGGTCCTGCCCGCCGACTATTGGCGGTACTTCCTGATGGCGGGGGCGCCCGAGTCGGACGACGCGTCGTTCTCGTGGGAGCTGTTCGCGTCGGTGGTCAACAAGGACCTCGCGGACACCCTGGGGAACTTCGTGAACCGGGTGCTGTCGTTCTCCCGCAAGCGGTTCGGTGACGCGGTGCCGGCCGGGCACGCGGCGGGCGACGCGGAGCGGCGGCTCGGCGAGGAGGGCGCGCGGCTGCTGGCGGAGTACGAGGAGCACCTGGAGGCGCTCCAGTTCCGCAAGGCGGCCTTCGCGCTGCGCGCCCTGTGGAGCGCGGGGAACTCCTACCTGGAGGAGAAGGCTCCCTGGCAGGAGATCAAGAGCGACCAGGAGGCCGCCGCGCTGACGCTGCGCACGGCGATGAACCTCATCCAGCTCTACGCGGTGGTCTCCGAGCCGATCATCCCGTTCACGGCGGAGGCGCTGCGGTCGGTGTTCGCGCTGGAGCGGCCGGTGGGGCGCTGGGTCGCGCCCGGGGAGGCGCGGGCGCTGGACGCGGTGCCGGCGGGGACGCCGTTCACCGTTCCGCCGGTGCTCTTCGCCAAGATCACGGAGGACGACCTCGCCGCCTACCGGGAGCGGTTCGGCGGCCAGGAGGAGTGACCTTCGCCGGTCCGCCGTCTCAGTCCGCGCCGCCGGCTCCCGGTGGCGCGGCGGCGAGGATCCGGCCGGTCAGCTCGGCCGCCGCGGCCTTGATGGTCTCCAGGCCCCGCCTGCCCCAGGGCCGCGGCATCCGGTCGAACACGCTGATCGTGCCCAGCGCCATGCCCGACGGGTCGAGGAGCGGGGCGCCGAGGTACGAGCGGACGCCGTGCTCCTGCACGGCGGGGTTGCCGGCGAACCGCGGGTAGTCCCGCACGTCGTCCAGCACCAGCGCCTTGCCGCGCACCACCACGTACGCGCAGAACCCGTGGTCCCTGGCCATCGCCCGGGGCCGCTGCTCGCCGTCCGGGCCGTGGAGCCCGCGGAGGAACTGGCGGTGCGCGTCGAGGAACGTCACCGCCGCCCACGGCGACCCGGCCGCGCCGGCCAGGGCGCGCGCCGCCGCGTCGAACGCGGGGACGGGCTCGGTGCCGAGGCCGATGCCGAGTTCGCTCAGGCGCCTGATCCGGCACGGCACATGCGGGTCCTCGGGGGTGAGCGCTTTTAAACAACTGACGCTGCCGGCGGAGGGGGTTGGGAACACCGTGGATGAAAGGGTCGGCAGGCGGTGGTGTAAGTTTGGTGGGAAAGACCCGGGCGTACCCGGGGAATACAATATCCGCTTCGGCGGCGGCGGCAGATGTGTGTAGGAGACAGGCCAGCAGGCCGGGGTCCGGCGCCTCGGGGCACGGCTCGGCCGGGGCGCCGTCGGCCGGGTGGGGCACCAGGTGCTCCCGGCGCCTGCGGCGCGGCAGCGGCGGCCGGGGCTCCTCCGGGGGATCGGGCGGCGCCCCGGTGGCCAGGCCGGGGGTGAGGCGGCCCGCGACCTCGTCGCCGAGCAGTTCGTGCGGCAGGACGGCCACGGCCTGCACGCCGCCGTAGATGTTGCTCTGCAACTGGACGACGATGTCGTGCCGCCGGGCGAGGGTGGAGACGACGAACAGCCCGACCCGGCCCGCGTCCAGCAGTTCGGTGACGTCGAGGCGCTCGGTGCCGGAGAGCACGGCGTTCATCCGGCGCTGCTCGTCGGCGGTCATGCCGAGCCCGCGGTCCTCGACCTCGACCGCGAGTCCGGCCGCCACCCACTGGGTGCGCAGCAGGACCTGGGTCCGCGGCGCGGAGAACTCGGTCGCGTTCTCCACGAGTTCGGCCAGCAGGTGCACGACGTCGGCGACGGCGTGGCCGCGTACGGTGCCCTCGATGGGGGGCACCAGCCGGACCCGCGCGTAGTGCTCGACCTCCGCGACGCAGGAACGCAGCACCTCGGAGACGCAGACCGGGCGGCTCCACTGGCGGCGGGAGACCGCGCCGCCGAGGACGGCGAGGTTCTCGGCGTGGCGCCGGACACGGGTGGCCAGGTGGTCGAGGTGGAACAGGCCCTTCAGCAGTTCGGGGTCCTCGACCTCGGCCTCCAGCTCGTCGAGGTACTCGATCTGCCGGTGGACGAAGGACTGCATGCGGCGGGCGAGGTGCACGAAGACCTCGACCCGCTCGTCGCCGCCGCCCGCCGCGGTCGCCCGGGCGGCGGCCTGGAAGACGGCCGACTCGGCGGCGTGCCGGGCCGACGCGATCTCGCAGCGGAGCCGGTCGAGGGGATCCTCGCCGGAGACGGGCGGCGGGGGTCCGTCCGGTGGCCGGACGCGTTCGCCGCGCTCGACCTTGGCGAGCAGCGCCTGGAGTTCGACGCGCCCCTGGGCGGCCTGTCTGCGCAGCGCGGCGAGCCGGGCGGCGAGCGCCCGGCCGCGGGCGGCGGCGACGGAGGCGGCGACGGCGAGCACCGCGGCGGTGAGGCAGGCGGCTCCGGCCAGGACGCCCCACAGGAGCCCGTCGCCGCGGTGCGTGCCGGAGCGCCGCTCGTCGCCCAGGACGTACGCCACGGTGGTGGCGGCGATGACGGCGACCAGCGCGGCGGGGACCACCGCGAGCCGCGGCAGGTGGTGCCAGGAGCCGCACGCCCCGCCCGCCGGCCCGCCCGCGGCAGCCCGGCCGTCGCGGAAGGGGCGCGCCCGGGGGCGGAGCTGTTGTGGCCTCGCTGTCCTCATCAGGCGGGTCCCATCAGGCGGGCCAAGTTGTGCGTAAGGCAACGCTATGGGTCAACAGGGAGGCGAACAGGCATAGTTCCGGCATTCGCCACCCTTCGCCACCTCCCAATGAGTGAATGAGCGCCGGGAAACTCCGGCCACGGCCCGTCGGCTTGACCTGCGGCAGGGCATGCGCCGGGGGCGGTCCGGCGGGGGGGGGACTGGCTCTTATACACCTCTGGCGCTGCCGGCGGAGGGGGGGGGGGGGGGCGGGGGGGGGGGGGGGGCCGTCGCTAACGACACATCAGTCCCGGATCATGCGGCCGTACGCCGCATATGTCATGGTCAGCATGGTGCGCTCCTTCGCTGGCTGGGACCGGAGGCGGGAAAGGGGGCGGGGCGGGGCGTCAGAGCCGTTCGCGCAGCCCGTGGAGGATCGCCTCCAGCAGGGCGCGTTCGCTCCGGGCGCCGCGCGCCGGGGCGGGCGCGTCGACCGTCACGGCGCCGCAGGCGAGCAGGTCGGACAGGAGGACCATGGTGACCGTGGCCGGGAGCCGTACCCGGGCGGCGATCTCGGCCACCGAGACCGGCCGCCGGCACAGGCCGAGCACCAGGTCGTGGTCGGGTCCCGCCTGGCGGCGGATCCCGCGCCCGGTGGCCTTCACCCGGGTCAGCGGGTCCAGCCGGGCGGCGGGCCGGGTCCGGCCGCCGCTGGCGGTGTAGGGGCGGGTCAGGCGGCCCGCCTCGTCGTCGATGAGGAGGTCGTCCGGGGCGGGGTCGGTCACGCGTCCCACCGTTCCGCGCATCGGCGGGGCGGCGCGGCCAGGACCGGCCGCACGCTCCTGATGAGCAGGGTCATCTCGTGTCCCAGCAGGGCGGCGTCCGTCTCCCGGCCGGCGAGCACCGCCAGGCAGGCGCCCTGGCCGGTGGCGGAGACGAACAGCAGGGCGTTCTCCAGCTCGACGGCGACCTGGCGCGCGGCCCCGCAGTCGGGGAGGCGGCGGCCGGCGGCGCCGGCGAGGGCGTGGAGGCCGGAGGCCACGGCGGCCAGATGTTCGGCGGTGTCGGCCTGAAGGCCGTGGGCGGCCCGCAGCAGGCCGTCGACGGACAGCAGGCAGGCGCCGCGGGCGTGCGGAACCCGTTCCACCAGGCGGGTCAGCAGCCAGGACACATCGGTCGGCAGCCCGGTCGGCATATCGCTCACCCTGGCTCCTATACACTATACCCATCTCCCCGCCCACGAGACCGGCAGAAATCTCGTATGGCCTCCTCCGCTTGAACAGAAAGAAAGTCCGTTGGATCGTAAGCACGCGCGTCGAGCGCGGGAGGTGCAGGTGCCCGGTCGGGGGGCGGGGGCAGATGTGGATAAGGGCCGGGGGGTGGAAGGCGGTGCGGAAGGGGGGTGGCGCTCAGCCGCCGACGGCGCCCAGGAGAGCGCGGGCGCACAGGTCACGGACGTCGTCGCGGGTCAGCCGGCGGGTCTCCAGCCAGTCCAGGCAGACGGTGGTGACGAACGACAGCCAGCCGCGCACGGCCAGCCGCAGGGCGTCGGGGCGCGGGCACGGGACGTGCTCCAGGGCGGCGACGATGCGGGCGGCCTGGGCGTCGAGCAGTTCCTGGTAGATGGCGCGGATCTCGGGGTCGCCGGTGGCCATGGCGCGGTGGAAGGCGCGGTAGCCCTGGGAGTGCTCCTCGGCGAAGAGGAGGTAGACGTCGAGGCCGGCCATGAGCCGCTGGTCCGTGGGGAGGCCGGGGTCGGCGTCGGTCATGGCGAGGATGCGCTCGCCCTCGCGCCGGACGACGGCGAGGAAGAAGTCCCGCTTGGTGGGGAAATAGTGATACAGCAGGCCGCGGGAGACGTTGGCCAGCTCGGCGACCTGCTCGATCCAGACTTCCTCGTAGGGGCGCTCGGCGAACAACTGAACGCCCACCCGCAACAGTTGCTCCCGCCGCCGCTCGGTGTCCAGCCGGGTGCGGGCCCGTCCGGCACCCGGTTGTCGCACGGCCTTCTCGGTCACCCCGACAGACTACTTGACACCGGTCCGGCGAGAGCTGAAGGTTCTGTTGAATCGAGTTCAATAACCCGGTCCGAGGGGGAAGCACCGTGACGGCGACCGCGACCACCACCACCACGAACGTGTCCTGGCCGGGGATCGCCGAGATCCCCCACCCCCGCCGCCGGGTTCCGTTCCTGGGCGACATCCTGGCCACCTCCCCCAAGCGGCCGGTGCAGGGCTCGATGCGGCTGGCCGCCGAGCTGGGCCCGATCTTCCACCGGAACATCTTCGGCCAGCAGATCGTCTTCGTCTCCGGCGCCGATCTGGTCGCCGAGCTGGTGGACGAGTCGCGGTTCGCCAAACGCGTGGTCCTGGGGGTCAGGGCCCTGCGCTCGGTCGGCGGCGACGGCCTGTTCACGGCGCACAACGAGGAGCCGAACTGGCAGCGGGCCCACGACATCCTCGCCCCCGCGTTCACCCAGGAGTCGATGCGGCGGTACCACCCGACGATGCTGGAGATGGCCGCGCGGCTGACGGAGGTCTGGGACTCCCGGGCGGACGCCGGGACGCCCGTGGACGTGTCGGGCGACATGACCAAGCTGACGTTGGAGACGATCGGGAACACCGGGTTCGGCTACGACTTCGGGTCGTTCGAGCGCGACGAGCCGCATCCGTTCGTCACGGCGATGGTCGGCGCCCTGAGCACCGCGCAGCAGCGGGTGGTGACGGCTCCGGTGATCGGCCGGTTCCAGGCCCGCCGCGCCGACCGGCGGAACGCCGCGTACACCGGGTACATGGCGTCGGTGGTGGACGAGATCATCCGGGAACGGGTCTCCGCCGGCGACACCCGCACCGACGACCTGCTGGGCCTGATGCTGAACACGGCCCAGCCCGGCACGGGCCACCGCCTGGACGTGGCGAACATCCGCAACCAGGTCATCACCTTCCTCGTCGCGGGCCACGAGACGACCTCCGGCGCCCTGTCGTTCGCCCTGTACTACCTGGCCAAGCACCCGGAGCTGATGGCCCGGGCGCGCGAGGAGGTGGAGCGGGTCTGGGGCGAGGCCGAGGTCCCGGCGTACGAGCAGGTCAGCAAGTTGCGGTACGTGCGCCGGGTGCTGGACGAGTCCCTGCGGCTGTGGCCGACCGCGCCGGGCTTCGTCCGCGCCGCCCGCCAGGACACGCTGCTGGGCGGGCGGTACCCGATGCCCGCGGGCGCCTGGGCCCTGGTGCTGATCCCGGTGCTGCACCGGGACCCGTCCGTGTGGGGCGACGACGCCGAGCGCTTCGACCCCGACCGTTTCCTGCCGGAACGGGTCAGGGCCCGGCCGGGCCACGTCTTCAAGCCGTTCGGCACCGGGGAGCGGGCGTGCATCGGCCGGCAGTTCGCGCTGCACGAGGCGACGCTGGTGCTCGGCACGCTGCTGCGCCGCTACGACCTGCACGACCACGCCGACTACCGGCTGAAGGTCGTCGAGCGCCTCACCCTGATGCCCGAGGGATTCACTCTGACGCTCACCCGCCGTCACCGGTGAAACGTTGCGTGGTATGGCCGCACTGTTACAACGAGGCTTGTCGTATGGTCAGCCTGGAAGCCTGGCCGCTACGGAGGGAGAGCCCGTGACGCAGCAGCAGTCTGCCGAGACAGTGCTGACGGGAGTGCGCAATTTCCGCGACGTGGGCGGCCTGCCCACCGTGGACGGACGGCGGGTCGCGCACGGCCGGCTGTACCGCAGCGGTCACCTGGCCCGTGCCACGGAGGCCGACCAGGCGTTCCTGTCCTCGCTCGGGCTGCACACGGTCTTCGACTTCCGCAACTCGGCCGACCAGGCGCTGGAGGGGCAGGACGTCGCCCTGCCGGGCGTGCGCAACGTGAACCTGCCGCTGACCGATCCGGCCGACGGCGGCGAGTTCTGGGCGCTGGTCCGCGACGGGAGCCTGACCGAGCTGCGCGCCGCGCTGGACGACGGGCAGGCCGCCGGGCGGATGGTCGACTCGTACCGCTGGATGATCCGGAACAAGCCCGCCGAGCACGGCCGGGTGATCCGCGCGCTGGCCGACGGCTCCGTGCCCGTGCTGATGCACTGCTCGGCCGGCAAGGACCGGGCCGGGCTGACCGTCGCGGTGACGCTGCTCGCGCTGGGGGTGGAACGCGAGTCCATCGCCGCCGACTACCTGAAGTCCAACGCGCCGCACCGCCGGTACCTGGTACGGCGCGGCGCGGCCACGGAGGGCGGCGGCACCGTGCTGTCCGCCGAGGTGGCCGAGCTGCTCGCCCCGCTGTTCGACGCCCGCGCCGAGTACCTCCAGGCGGCGTTCGACGAGATCGACGCGGCCTGGGGCGGCACCGAGCGCTACCTGACCGAGGGCCTCGGCCTCACCGCCGCCGACCGCGAACGGCTGCGCGGGCGGCTGCTCACCGACGGCTGATCCGGCCCCGGGACACCGGGGCGCGGGACACCGGCCCGGGAGCCGGTCACTTCTGCCGGACGACGACGAAGTCGCCCAGCGCGAGCAGCCGCTCCCGGACGGCGTCGGGCATCGCGACCCCGTGCAGCGCAGCGACGGCCGCGTCGTACTGCCGCCGCGCCTCCGCCGCGGTCCACTCGCGCCCGCCCGCCTCCTCGATCAGCGCGGCCCTGACGGCGAACTCCGCCTCGTCGAAGTCGTCGAACTCCTGCTGGCTCTTCTTCGCGTCGGCCGTCATCAGCGCGGTCAGCCGCTCCGCGGCGGGTCCCTGGGCGGTCAGCGCGGCGACGACCGGCAGCGACTTCTTCCGCTGCCGCAGATCGCTCCAGGTCAGCTTGCCGGTGCTGCGCGGGTCGCCCCAGATGCCCAGCAGGTCGTCCACGGCCTGGAAGGCGAGACCCAGGTGGTGGCCGAACAGCTCCAGGGTGTCGGCCAGCCGCTCGTCCGCCCCGCCCAGCACGGCGCCGATGGACGCGGCGCAGGCGAGCAGCGCCCCGGTCTTGTTGCCCTCCATCTCCAGGCACTCGGCGACGCTGACCCGCTCGCGGTGCTCGAAGGCGATGTCCTGGGCCTGGCCGTCCACGAGCTTGCGGCTGGCGGCGGCCAGCCGCCGCGCGGCGCGGGCGGCCTCGGTCGTGCCGTCCTCCAGGATGACCTCGTTGGCCAGCGCGAAGAGCGCGTCGCCCACGAGGATGGCCTGCGCGGCGCCGTGCACCTTCCACACGGTGTCCCGGTGGCGGCGCTGCTCGTCGCCGTCCATGAGGTCGTCGTGGAGCAGCGAGAAGTTGTGCACCAGCTCGACCGCGACGGCACCGGGGATGCCGGTCTCCGGCGCGGCCCCGGCCGCCTCGGCGGACAGCAGGGCGAGCGCCGGGCGCACCGCCTTGCCGCTGTCGCTGTCCGAGGGGCGGCCCTCGGCGTCGATCCAGCCGAAGTGGTAGGCGGCGACGGTGTTCATGGGCGGGGCCAGGCGGCCGACCGCGGCGCGCAGCGCCGGTGCGACCAGGGCCCGCGCCCGTTCCAGCAGTGCCGGTACGGCGGCGCCGCTCAGTGGCTGTGCCGGGTTCACACACTCTCCTCGTGTCGGTCGTCGCTGCGGGTCGGGGCCGACCCGCCGCCGGCCACCGCGCGGGCCGCGGCCAGGCCGCTGCGCACCGCCCCCTCCATCGTCGCGGGCCACCCGGTGGCGGTCCACGCGCCGGCCAGGGTCAGCCCCGGGGCGCGGGTGACCGCCCCCGGCCGCAGCCGGCCGACGCCGGGCGCGGGGGCGAACGTCGCGGCCCGTTCGCGGGTGACGAAGAAGTCCAGGACCCGCGCCCCGGCCACGGGCGGCAGCAGCCGGGCCAGTTCGGGCAGGTACCGCTTGCGCAGCACGTCCGCCGGGAGCTGGATCTCCTCCCCCGCCGCCGACTGGGACAGCACCAGGTACTGGGCACGGGCGCCGCCGGGCAGGCCGGAGAGACCGGAGGAGGTGGTGCGGTCGAAGACCCACTGGACGGGGCTGTTGACGGCCGCGAAGAACGGGCGGCGCAGCACCTTCCGGTCCAGGACGACGTGCACGTTGAGGATGGGCGCGGTGCCGATGCGCGGCAGCCGGCCGGGGTGGTCCAGCGCGCCCTCCGGCAGCAGCCGGGGCGCCGGGCCCGGCGGCGCGGCCGGGGCGGCGGCGGCGGCGGTCAGCTCGTGCCGGTCCCGCCCGCCCCGGGCGGCCAGGGCGACCCGCCAGCCGCCGCCGGGGGCGCGGCGCGGGCGGCCGGCCCTGGTGGCGAGGAGCGTGGTCACCCCCGCCCGGTCGAGGGCGGCGCGGGCGAGGGTGTCGTGCAGGTCGCCGAGCGGCACCCGGGGGACGCCGATGTCGGCCGCGCCGGGTTCGGTGAGCAGCCCGGTGCGGAAGATCATGGCGGCCAGCGCGAGGGAGACGTCCCCGGCGCGGGCGTTGAGGGTGGCGACTCCGATCAGGTCCCACAACGCCTCGACGGCGCGGTCGGTCTGGCCCTGGCGCCGCAGCCAGCCCGCGAAGTCCTGCCCGTCCAGCGCGGGGTCGTCGGGGTCGAGGCGGCGCAGGGCGAACGTGGCGCGCGCGGCGGAGACGCGTTCGCCCGGCGAGAGGTGGGGGTAGCGGGCGAGCGAGGCGCCCAGGTGCAGCGGCACGGGCAGCGCGGTGCGGCGGATGCGGCCCAGCCGCCCGGTGCCCGGGTCGAGCACCGGGACATCGAGACGGGTCTGGAGCGGCGCCAGCGAGGTGCCGCCGATCCGGTCGAGGAAGCCGCGGTAGGCGGTGCAGCAGCGCAGGTAGACGTGCTGCCCGTTGTCGACGCGCAGCGCGCCGACGGGCGAGTCGCGGCGGAAGGAGAACGCGAGGCCGCCGAGCCGGGGCCGGGTCTCGACCAGGGTGACGCGGTGCCCCCGGTCGGCCAGGTCCAGGGCGGCGGGGACACCGGCCAGCCCGCCGCCGACGACCACGACGGCCCGCGCCGGGCCGGGCGCGGTGCTCATGTCCCCGCCCGCCGGGCGGCCGGGCGGGCGTCGACGCCGGTCAGGCCGCGGGCCGCGACCAGCGCCTTCCGGGCGGCGGGCAGGGTGACCCGGCCGCGCAGCACGGCGGACGGGTCGCGGGCGATGCGGTCCAGCAGCCCGTGGTAGATCCCGGCCATGGCGGCGACGCAGGAGGCGGAGCGGCGGTCGAGGAGCGGCAGCAGCCGGAAGCCCTCCGCGAACAGCTCCCGCGCGCGCACGACCTCGAACCGGACCAGCCCGGCGAAGTCGGCCTCGGGGCCCGGGGCGAGCAGGTCGGGCCCGGCGCAGGCGAACTTCCGCAGGTCCTCGGCGGGCAGGTAGGTGCGGCCGTTGTCGGCGTCCTCGCGGATGTCGCGCAGGATGTTGGTGAGTTGCAGGGCGAGCCCGAGGGTGTCGGCGTACTCGGCGGCGCGGTCCGCGTCGGGCGCGCCGGGCCGGACGCCGAAGACGCCGAGCGAGATGCGGCCGATGGTGCCCGCGACGCGGCGGCAGTACAGGCGCAGGTCCTCCCACGTCTCGTAGGTCGTGCCGCGCACGTCCATCAGCACGCCGTCGATCAGCTCGTCCAGGGCGTCCAGCGGGAGGGGGTACGCGCCGGCCGCGTGGGCGAGGGCGACCGCGACGGGGTCGGTGTCGTCCTCGGTGACGGCTCCGGCGCGGACCCGGTCCAGCAGCGCGCGGGCCCCGGCCAGCCGTTCCCGCTTGACGTCCGTGTCCAGGCCGCCGTCGCCGATGTCGTCCACGCGCCGGGAGAACGCGTACACGGCCGTCAGCGCGAGCACCTTGCCGGACGGCAGCAGGCGCACACCGTAGCTGAAGTTCCTGGAGTTCAGGGCGGCGACGGTCTCGCAGTAGCGGTACGCGGCGGCGACGGGGGGCGGCAGCGGGGGGCTCTTGGTCACGGGCTTGCTGCTCACGATCCTTTTAGCAGGGTGGTCGCCGCCGCGTACAGCAGTCCGCCCCTGGTCGCCCTGGGCGGCCCTGCCAGCACGTCGTATCCGGCGTCGGCGATGGCCTGGGCCGCCGCCCTGCCGCCGCCGACGAACCCGGCCAGCAGCAGCCTCAGCCGCCCGGGGGCGTCGCCGAGCAGCGGCGCGCCCTCGTCCAGCAGCCTACGTGCCCGATCGGTCAGGTGTGCCACCAGGGTGCGCACGGAGGCGTTGGCGGTGGGGGCCGCCAGGTCGGCCTCGGTGACGCGGAAGCGGCGCATGGCGTCGGCCGGGAGGTAGATCCGGCCCGCGGCGAGGTCCTCGGCGACGTCCTGGAGGTGCTCGATGATCTGGAGGGCGGTGCACACGGCGTCGGAGCGGCCGACGGCGGCGGGGCTCGCGGTGCCGGTGATGGCGAGGACGAGCCGGCCGACGGGGTTGGCGGACAGCTCGCAGTAGCCGAGGAGCTCCTCGAAGGTGGCGTACCGGTGGACCCGCTGGTCGAGGCGGTTGGCCTCGATGAGGGCGAGGAACGGGTCGGGGGTGAGCCCGGCGCGGCGCACCGTGGGGACCAGGCCGCGCAGCAGCGGGTGGTACGGATCCGCCCGGGTGTCGAAGACGCGCCGCAGGTCGGTCTCCAGCGCGTCGAGCAGGGCGAGCCGGTCGCCGGCGCGGGCGGCGTCGAGGCCGAGCAGGGCGGCGTCGGCGCCGCCGGGCGGCAGGTCGCCGTCGCCGATGTCGTCGACCAGCCGGGCGAAGCCGTAGACGGCCATGAGGTCGTCCCGCCAGGCGCGGGGCAGGAAGCGGGGCGCGACCGGGAAGTTCTCGTGCGCGGCCTTCGCCAGCACCGCGTCCGCGGGGCGGTCCCCGGCTGCGCTCAGCACGTGCGGCCCACCCTCACCATTGCCGTCATGTTCGTATTTTTACCTAATGATCAGATGGGCGCCGCCCCGGACACGCGGTTCGGGGCGGTGGGGTACGGCCGGACCGGCGGTCGCCTACTTGCCGGTCTCCTCCTCGTACGCCTTCAGCACCTGATCGGTGGGGCCGTCCATGACCAGCTCCCCCTTCTCCAGCCACAGCACCCGGTCACAGGTGTCCCGGATCGACTTGTTGTTGTGGCTGAC
Organism: Streptomyces specialis; assembly: GCF_001493375.1. Classification (GTDB taxonomy): domain Bacteria; phylum Actinomycetota; class Actinomycetes; order Streptomycetales; family Streptomycetaceae; genus Streptomyces; species Streptomyces specialis. The sequence continues at coordinate 153,377 of NZ_LN929757.1, read as the reverse complement.
CAGGAAGACCGTGCCGGCCTCGGCGCGCATCTCGCGGATGCGCTCCTCCGAACGCCGCTGGAACTTCTTGTCGCCGGTGGCGAGCGCCTCGTCGATCATCAGCACGTCGTGGTCCTTGGCGGCGGCGATCGCGAACCGGAGCCTGGCCTGCATGCCCGAGGAGTAGGTCCGCATCGGGAGGCTGATGAAGTCGTCCTTCTCGTTGATCCCGGAGAACTCCACGATGCCGTTGTAGCGCTGCCGGACCTGCTCGCGGGTCATGCCCATCGCGAGTCCGCCGAGGATCACGTTGCGCTCGCCGGTCAGGTCGTTCATCAGCGCGGCGTTCACGCCCAGCAGCGAGGGCTGGCCGTCGGTGTAGACCCGGCCGCGCTCGGCGGGCAGCAGCCCGGCGATGGCCCGCAGCAGCGTCGACTTGCCCGAGCCGTTGGTGCCGATCAGGCCGATGGCCTCGCCCCGGTAGGCGACGAAGCTGACGCCGCGCACGGCGTGCACCTCGCGGACCCGGGCGCTCGGCTCGCGGCGCACGATGCGGCGCAGCGCGGCCGTCGCACTGCCCCGGCCACCCCCGCCGTAGACGCGGTAGACGATGTGCAGATCGTCGGCGATGACGGTCGGGACCCGGCCGTCGTCCGCCACCAGCCCGGTGGCGTTCTCCTTGTCAGCCACGGCCGTACCGCTCCTCCGCCTGCCAGAAGTACACGAAGCCGCCGACCCCGACGACCAGCGCCCAGCCGATGGCCAGCAGCCAGGTGTTGGCCGGAATCGAGTCGTGATAGGGGCCGCTCATGAGGGAGAACCGCATGAGGTCCATGTAGACCGCGGCCGGATTGGCCTCCAGGATATCCGCCACCCAGCCCGGCCACTTCGCGGTCGACTCGACCGTGTAGCGCAGGGGGAACATGACGCCCGAGGCGTACATCCAGGTCCGCAGAACGAACGGCATGAGCTGCACAAGGTCCGGGGTGTGGCTGCCCCACCGCGCGAAGAGCATGGCGAGCCCGGCGTTGAAGACGAACTGGAGCACCAGCGCGGGGATCACCAGGAGCCACGTCCACGACGGCCAGTGCCGGAACCCGAGCATCACGGCGACCAGGATGACCATCGCGAAGAGAAGCTGCTGGAGTTGCTGGAGCGAGAAGGAGATCGGCAGCGAGGCGCGCGGGAAGTGCAGTGCCCGCACCAGACCCAGGTTGCCCGAGATGGACTTCACCCCGGCGAGCACCGACGCCTGGGTGAAGGTGAAGACGAAGACCCCGGTCACCAGGAACGGGATGTATTCGTCGTCGCCCATTTCACCGCGCCCGCCCAGCAACCGCCCGAAGATCAGGTAGTAGACCAGGGCGTTGAGCAGCGGCGTGAAGACCTGCCACAACTGCCCCAGTTTCGCCTGGCTGTACTGCGCGGTAAGTTTCGCCTGGGAGAAGGCGACTATGAAATACCGGCGCCCCCACAACTGCCGCACGTAGTCCAGCAGCGACGGGCGCGCACCGCTGACGGACAGTCCGTACTGCGCCGCCAGTTCGGCCGGCGACACCTCACGGGTGGGCGCACTTTCGTGCGTGGTCTCACTCACCTTGGAAAATCGTCCTCACAGGGCACAGGCTGGAAGAAGCCGCGATCGGGCGGCTTCAGGATGGTCTCAGACCCGAGCTTGTCAGATGACGGGAGGTCGTCCCAGCCGGGTCAGGCGCCATACCGTACGCCAACGCATGGGCCTGCGTGGACCGCACGCGGTGCGCCAGCCCTCGGCGAACCCCTTGAACCACGCCTTCAGCGCGGGCAGCGGCGGCCGGCGCAGCAGGGTGAGCAGCAGCCACACCGACAGGTACGCGGGGACCAGCGGCAGCGGCAGGTTGCGGCGGGCCAGCCAGACCCGGTTCCTGGCGATCATGCGGTAGTACACGGCGTGCCGGGACGGCGAGGTGGCGGGATGGAGCAGGAGCAGATCGGCGCGATAGTGGATGTTCCAGCCCGCGTCCAGGGCCCGCCACGCCAGATCCGTCTCCTCGTGGGCGTAGAAGAAGTCGTCCGGCAGCCCGCCGACCTCCTGGAAGACCCGGGTCCGCACGGCGCTCGCGCCGCCGAGGAACGTGGTGACCGGGGAGGACCGCATCGGGTCCGAGGCCCGGAGCCGGGGCACGTGGCGCCGCTGCGTGACCCCGCTGTCGGGGTCCGCGATGCGGAAGCTGACGATGCCGAGCCGGGGGTCGGCGTCGAACGCCGAGCGAATCAATTCGGCCGTACCTTTGTCCGGAAGCAGACCGTCGTCGTCCAGAAACAGCAGTACGTCGACGTCACGGCCGCCCGGGCCGAACGCCTCGATGCCCACATTCCGGCCACCGGGAACGCCGAGGTTCTCCGGCAGCTCCAGACTGCGCACGCCCTTCGGGAGGCCCCCCAGCTCGGCGCCGTTGCCGACCACCACCACCTCGACCGGCTCGCCCTCCTGCGCGGCCACCGAGTCCAGCAGCGCACCCAGATCCTCGGGACGGTCGCCCATCGTGAGGACGACCGCGCCGAGTTTGAGCCGTGACGACGTCACCGTGATCACCGCAGCCTGCTGGAGGCGAGGACGGAGACCAGATGCAGCAGGGTCTGCGTCACGGCGATCGCCGCCAGCAGCGCCACCCCGAGCCGGGTGAAGAACAGGTCGCCGCCGAACATGTCGAGCACCGCCAGCGCGAGGATCAGCAGGGACGCCTCGACACCGCCGACCAGCCGGTGGAACTTCAGCGCGGCGGCGGCCCGCCGCGCCAGCGCCAGCCCCTGCGAACGCGGTGTCGCCGCCTCCTCGCGCACCGCGGACAGCCCGCCGCGGGTCCGGGCGACGTCCACCAGATCGGTCTCGGCCTTGATCAGGATGGCGCCCAGCGCCGCCACCGTGCCGAGGAACGCCCACAGCCAGTTCGGCGCCGGCTCCTCGACGGCGAACACGTCGGCGGCCCGCAGCCCGAAACCGGCCAGCAGCGCGGCCTCGGCCAGGTAGTGGCCCACACGGTCCAGGTAGACCCCGGTGACGGAGGTCTGCCCACGCCAGCGGGCGACCTCGCCGTCCACGCAGTCCAGGAGCAGATAGAGCTGGATGAGCAGCGCCGCGAGCAGCGCCCCGGCGAGGCCGGGCACGAGCAGGACCGCGCCGGCCGCGATCCCGGCGACGACCATCAGGTACGTGAGCTGGTTCGGCGTGATCCGGGTCGCCACCAGATGCCGGGTCCAGCGCAGCGAGATCTCCCGCATGTACAGGCGCCCGGCCCAGTGCTCACCGCTGCGCCGGTCCTTCACCCCGGGCGGGTGAACGACCGGGCGGAGTTCAGCTACCGATGGTTTTGACATAGTCGGCGTACGCGTCCCGGATCTGGTCGTTGGTCAGGTCGAGGTGTTCGAGGATGGTGTACCGCCCGGGCCTGGTCTGCGGCGCGAAGGCGACGGCCGTGACGAACTCGTCGGCGGAGAAGCCGATGTCGTCGGGCAGCACGGGCAGCCCGTGCCGCCGCAGTGTCTCGGCGATCAGCCCGCAGTGGCCGGACTCCCCGCGCAGGTGCATGGCGAAGGCCGCGCCCAGCCCGACCTGTTCGCCGTGGAGCGCCGAGCGCCGCGGGTACAGCAGGTCCAGCGCGTGGGAGATCTCGTGGCAGGCGCCGGAGGACGGCCGGGTGTGCCCGGCGATCGACATGGCGATGCCGGAGAGCACCAGCGCCTCGGCGAGCACGGTGAGGAAGGGGTCGTCGCCGCAGCCGTCGGGGTGGCGCAGCACGGCCTCGCCCGCCTGCCGGGCCATCGCCGCGGCGAGGCCGTCGATCTGCTCGCCGGTCTCCCGGTGCGACAGCTCCCAGTCCGCGATGGCCGAGATGTTGGAGACGGCGTCCCCGATGCCGGAGCGGACGTACCGGACCGGCGCCTGGCGGATCACGTCGAGATCCACGACCAGCGCGATCGGCGTCGGCACACCGTAGGAGCCGCGCCCGGCGTCGTTGTCCAGGATCGACACCGGGGAGCAGATGCCGTCGTGCGAGAGGTTCGTCGCCACGGCGACCATCGGCAGGCCGACGCGCGCCGAGGCGTACTTGGCGGCGTCGATGATCTTGCCGCCGCCGAGGCCGACCACGGCGTCGTAGTGGCCGGCGCGCATGGCGTCGGCGAGCTGCACGGCCGCGTCGATGGTGCCGCCGCCCACCTCGTACCAGTCGGCACCGGGCAGCGCCGGGGTCAGCCGCTCGCGCAGCGCGGCGCCGGAGCCGTTGCTGATGGCGACGGCCAGCCGGCCGGAGGAGGAGATGCGCTGGTCGGCCAGGAGCCCCGCCAGGTTGTCCAGGGCCCCGGCGGTGATGTCGACCGAGACGGGGGACGGGATGAGGCGGGTCAGTACCGGCACGCGATCTCCCGTCCCCTGGCGAGGTCGTCGTGGTTGTCGATCTCGACCCAGCTCACGTCGCCGATGGGGGCGGTGTCGACACGGAAGCCGCGGTCGACCAGCTCCTGGTACCCGTCCTCGTAGTAGAGCTGGGGGTCGCGTTCGAATGTGACGCGCAGCGCGTCGGCCAGGTCCGCGGCGGCCTCGGGCTCGATGAGGGTGACGCCGATGTACTCACCGGTGGCCTCGGCCGGGTCCATCAGCTTGGTGATGCGCTGGACGCCCTTCTCGGGGTCGGCGACGACCTTCATCTCCTCGTCGGCCAGGTGCTTGACGGTGTCCAGCGCGAGGATGATCCTCCCGCTGCCGCGGGCGCCCAGCAGGGTCTTCTCGACGGAGACCGGGTGCACGGTGTCGCCGTTGGCCAGGATGACGCCCTCGGCGATGACGTCGCGGGCGCACCACAGGGAGTAGGCGTTGTTCCACTCCTCGGCCTTGTCGTTCTCGACGAGGGTGAGGCGGACGCCGTAGCGGCGCTCCAGCGCCTCCTTGCGTTCGTACACCGCTTCCTTGCGGTAGCCGACGACGATCGCGGCGTCCGTCAGGCCGACCTCGGCGAAGTTCGCCAGGGTCAGGTCGACGACCGTCCTGCTGTCCTCGCCGTCCGGGTCGATGACCGGGACCAGGGCCTTGGGCAGGGTGTCGGTGTAGGGGCGAAGACGCCGACCGGCGCCGGCGGCCAGGATGAGGCCGATCATGCGGGTTCTCCAGTTTCGTCGTGTACGGCGGGTGCTCGGGAGGAGATCCAGAAGCGGATGCTCTCCCCCAGCACCAGGGATGCCAGGGCCGCGCCGAGGACCGCGAGCGCGAGGGTGAGGCCCTGCCCGGTCGCCCAGAGGGCGGCGGCGGTGGTGACCGCCAGGGCGCGGCCCTCGTGACCGCCGGCGGCCAGGACCAGCCGGCGGGGGGGCGCCCCGGCGCCGCCGCGGAGGCGGTACACCGTGTCGTAATGATGGTAGGCGCAAGCGGCCACCAGAAAGAACGCCGAGGGCAACGCTCCGTTCACCTCGCTGCGGGCGGCGACGAGCAGAACGGCCAGGTATTCGCCGCAGCGGAACAGCGGCGGGAGCCCCCAGTCGAACGGGCGCTCCAGGGGGGCGGCGACGGCGCGCCCGGCGCAGAGGGCGTAACCGGCCGCCGCCGCGACCCCGTACCAGCCGCCGTCGCCCGCGGTGGCCAGGAGCACGCCGATCAGGGCCGCGGTGCCGGTCAGGGCCCACAGCGGCGCGGTGGCACGGCCGCCGGCCGGGCGCGGGCGCGCCCGGGCCACGGCGTCCGCGAGGGGCCCGCTGTCGGCGAGTCCGGCGAGCGCGGTGGCGGCCCGGGGGCCGCTGGAGCGCAGGCGCCGTGAGCGCAGCAGGCGTCCGGCGGTGGTGTAGCAGGCGGCGAAGCCGCCGGCGGCCAGCAGCACGGTGAACGTGACGCGCGGCGTGGTGAACGCGGTGAGCACGGCGATCAGGGCCCAGCGTTCCCCGATGGGCAGCACGATCACACGGCGCAGCCACACGGTCCAGCCGATCCGGTCCAGCCGGCCGGAGAGGGCGGTGGCGCCCGGTGAGGCCGCGCCCGGCGCGGGCGGGTGGGCCTCGTTGAAGGCGAAGTCCACGATGTGGCGGGTGGTCTGGAGGACCATCGCGCCCAGGGCCAGGGCCCAGACGTCGTCGCCGCCGCGGGCCGCGCCGAGGGCGAGCCCGGCGTAGTAGGCGTACTCCTTGGCGCGGTCGAACGTGGCGTCGAGCCAGGCGCCGAGGGTGGAGTACCGCAGGGCGTAGCGGGCGAGCTGGCCGTCGGCGCAGTCGAGGACGAAGGAGGCGAGCAGCAGCAGGCCCGCCGCGGCGAACCCGGCGCGGGTGCCGGTGGCGGCGCAGCCCGCCGCGATCAGGGCCGTGATCAGCGAGGCGGTGGTGACCTGGTTGGGGGTCAGGCCCCGGCGGGCGCACCAGCGCGCGAGGTAGCGGGACCAGGGGCTGATGGCGTGGGTGGTGAGGAACCCGTCGCGGGACTTGACGGCGGCGCGCAGCCGTACGTCCTCGTCGTCCACGGCGGCGACGGCCCCGGTGGCGCGCTCGCGGTCGGCGGTGGTGGCGGGGACGGCGGCCACCAGCGGGCCGAGGTCGGGGCGGTGCACGGGGGTGCCGGCCGTTTCGAGGCGCGCGGCGATCCGGTCGGGCAGGCAGCCGGTCACGGTCGGTGCGGCGACCGGGTGTCCGGCCGGCGCGGGGTCGCCGTACGCGGCGGGTGCGGCGGCGGCGAGTCCGGCCAGGGCGGCGGCGAGCGCGGCGCGTCCGGCGGGCTGGACGGCGACGGCGCCGGGGACGGCCGAGGCGGGGAAGCGGGGGTCGGTGAGGCCGAGCCGCAGGCTGTGGCGGTGGCCGACGAAGCGGGGATCGACGACGGCGACCCGTTCACCGGCCGGGACGTCCGCCAGCGTGGCCGCCGGTCCGGCGTTCTCGTCGGCCACCCGGACGGCGAATCCCAGGCCGCGCAGATCGTCCGCGAGAGGCGACCCGGGTGGGGGCGGACCGGTGAGGATGGCGGTCGACAGGGTGATTCACTCCTCGGGGCAGAACCGTCTCTGCGGCTGAACGTCGGCAGAGATTATCCGATGACCACCCCATGGAAATAACGGCGTTGACATCAGGAAACCCGGAGTTCATGTCGGTGGCGCAGCCCCGGGGTCGGCCACCCTAGCGGAAGCGACCCACTGCGATCGAACCGTTACGATAAGCAACACCCGTGTCCGAGGGAGCGGTTAGGCTGCCGCCATGAGCTGGCTGATCACCGGTGGTGCCGGGTACATAGGGGCGCACGTCGTGCGGGCGATGGGGACCGCGGGCGAGCGGGTGGTGGTGCTGGACGACCTGTCCAGCGGAATCGCGGCGCGGCTGGACCCGGACGTCCCGCTGGTGACCGGCTCGGTGCTGGACCGGGCGCTGCTGGACCGGACGCTGGCGGAGCACGGCGTCACGGGGGTCGTGCACCTGGCCGCCAAGAAGCAGGTCGCGGAGTCGGTGGCGGAGCCCCTCACCTATTACCGGGAGAACGTGCACGGACTGACCACGCTGCTGGAGGCGGTGGCCGCCGCCCGGGTGCGGCGCTTCGTGTTCTCCTCCTCCGCCGCCGTCTACGGCATGCCGGACACCGACACGGTGACCGAGCGGACACCGTGCCTCCCCATGAATCCCTACGGGGAGACCAAGCTGGCCGGCGAGTGGCTGGTCCGGGCGGCCGGACGGGCGCACGGCGTGGCGACGGTCTGCCTGCGGTACTTCAACGTGGCGGGCGCGGCCTCCCCCCGCCTGGCGGACACCGGCGCCGCGAACATCATCCCGATGTTCTTCGAGCGGATCTCGCTCGGCGAGGCGCCCGTGATCTTCGGCGACGACTACCCGACGCCCGACGGCACCTGCGTGCGGGACTACGTGCACGTGGCCGATCTCGCCGAGGCCCACCTCGCGGCGGCCCGGCATCTGGCGGGGCGTCCGGCCCCGGCGCCCGGCGAGGGTGACGACCTGACGCTCAACATCGGCACCGGCACCGGGGCGTCGGTCCGCGAGGTGGCCGCGCTGGTCGCGGAGGTCACCGGGGTGCGGGAGCCGGCCGCGAAGGTCGCCGGGCGCCGGCCGGGCGACCCGGCGCGGGTCGTCGCCTCCGCGGCGCTGGCCCGGGACCGGCTGGGCTTCACGGCCCGCCGGGACCTGCGCGAGATGGTGACCTCGGCCTGGGCCGGCTGGCGGCACCAGGCCGACCGGTAGCCTGCCGGGAGCGGCGAACGCCCAGGTCAGAGCACATGACAACGGTGTTCAGTGCCGCGTTGTCGGATACCCCCCTCCCGTAGTTGACTGGGGGGGAGTGCCGACCAAGGAGGCAGGGATTCGATGGGTGCCGGACATCACCACCACGGGGCGCCACCGGCCGGGCACGGCACGGCGGGCGCCGCGCACCGGGGGCGGCTGCGGACGGCGCTGGCGCTCGCCGTCGTCCTGCTGGCCGCCGAGATCGCGGGCGCGGCGGCCACCGGCTCGCTCGCCCTGCTCGCCGACGCCGGCCATGTCGCGACGGACGCCCTGGGCATCGGCATGGCGCTGGCCGCCATCCATGTGGCGAACCGGCCAGGACCGGCGGGCGACCGCCGGACGTTCGGCTACGCCCGGCTGGAGATCCTCGCCGCCCTGGCGAACTGCCTGCTCCTGCTCGGGGTCGGTGGCTACATCCTGGTCGAGGCGATCGACCGGCTCCGCGACCCGGCGGAGGTGCCGGGCGGGCAGACGGTGCTGTTCGGCCTGCTCGGCCTGGTCCTCAACGGGGTCTCGCTGGCGCTGCTGATGCGCGGGCAGCGCGAGAGTCTCAATGTGCGCGGCGCGTTCCTCGAAGTCGCCGCCGACACCCTCGGCTCGCTCGCGGTGGTGGCGTCCGCCCTGGTCATCGTCGTGACGGGCTGGCAGGGCGCCGACCCGGCGGCCTCGCTGCTGATCGCACTGCTGATCGTGCCCCGGACGGTGAAGCTGGCGCGCGAGGCACTGGACGTGCTGCTGGAGGCGGCGCCGAAGAACGTGCGGATCGCGGAGGTCAGGGAGCACATCCTCGGCCTGCCCGGCGTGGAGGACCTGCACGACCTGCACGTGTGGACCATCACCTCGGGGATGCCGGTGCTGTCGGCGCACGTGGTGGTGGACCGGGAGGAGCTGGACGCGCGGGGGCACGAGCGGATGCTCCACAGTCTCCAGGGATGCCTCGGGTCGCACTTCGCGGTCGCGCACTGCACGTTCCAGCTCGAACCGTCCGGCCACGCGGCGCACGAACCGGGTCTGTGCGACTGACGAAGGCCCGTGCCGGTGGGGCACACTGGTCGCGAGCCTGAAATCAGGGGCCGGAAGCCAGAACTACCCGAGAGCCGGAAGAGCCAGAAAAGGGTGGACATGTCTCACGGTACGGCCGTCTCGGCGGACCCGATCATGCTGGAACTGGTGGACGAGGACGGCCGGACGATCGGCACGGCGGAGAAGCTCTCCGCGCATCAGGCCCCGGGGCGGCTGCACCGGGCGTTCTCGGTCTTCCTCTTCGACACGGCGGGACGGCTGCTGCTCCAGCGCCGCGCCCTCGGCAAGTACCACTCCCCCGGCGTGTGGTCGAACACCTGCTGCGGCCATCCGTATCCGGGCGAGGCGCCGTTCCTGGCCGCCGCCCGGCGGACGGCCGAGGAGCTGGGGGTGGCGCCCGCGCTGCTGCGGGAGGCCGGCACGGTCCGGTACAACCACCCCGATCCCGCCTCGGGGCTGGTCGAGCAGGAGTACAACCATCTCTTCGCCGGGCTGGTGCGCACCTCGCCCCGGCCGGACCCGGCGGAGGTGGCCGACACCGCCTTCGTCACCCCGGCCGAGCTGGCCGCGCTGCGGGACCGGGGAACGTTCTCCGCGTGGTTCCCCACGGTGCTGGACGCGGCCCGGCCCGCCATCAGGGAGACGACGGGGGCCGCCGCCGGGTGGTGACGGGCCCGCCGCGCGGCCGGGGCCAGAGCCGGGTCAGAGCCGGGGTCAGAGCCAGGTCAGAGCCGGTCGAAGGGCAGGGTCGCCCAGACCGCCTTGCCGCCCGACGCGGTCCGTTCCACGCCGCAGTCGCCGCCCGCGTCCAGGGCGATGGCCTTCACCAGCAGCAGTCCGCGCCCGCCGGGCCGCTGCTCCTCGGGGTGCGGGTGCAGCGCCTTGGGGCGGTACGGGTGGCCGTCCTCGACCGCGAGCCGCAGCGAGCGGCCGTCCATGACCACCTCCACCACGATCTCGGGGGTGAGCAGGGCGGCGTGCCGGACGGCGTTGGTGACGAGTTCGGAGACGATCAGCAGGGCGTCCTGGAGCCGGGCCCCGGACACCGGGGCGCCCTGTCCGACGACCAGATCGCGTACGGCGTGGCGCAGGCCGGGCACGGCCGCGTCCACCGGCGCGGCGGTGAGCCGCCAGGCCGACGCGTCCTCGATGCCCCCGGCACTCTCGGCTTCCTCAACACGGTCTTCCCGCAACGTACTCGCTCGCATGTTCATGGGCGTCCGACCCCACTCTTCCTCGCTCGCCCGGTCATCCACTCGTCCGAGTGTCGGCATGGGCTACGGCGTCGCGACCTGGAGAGCGCAACTCAGCACATATAAGGCGTACCCCGATCAACTTGCTTCATATCAGTCGGTTTTCCGACCGGCCTCCGGCGGGCGGTTCGGGTCCACTCCGTCACCCGACCGGGCGAGGCGCACCGTTGCGAACGCGCGGCGGCCCGCCGCCCTGGCGTAAGCGCCGGATCGCACCGCGCCTCTGGGGCGCGAATATACGGAAGTTGAGAAATCGGATCGCCGCGAGGGCCCACCTGGGCCGATCCGGTCGCCGCGACGCCATACATGGCTACTATCACCATGTATATGAATTACCCCGAACCAGAGGGAAAAGGGCAGAGCCTCCTTACTCTCGACATTTCGGAGAGTGTTCGAGTGACTTCGGGGGCAAGGTCATCCCGACCCGATCCCCTGCACGTTGGAGTGCTCCTGCCATGGCTCTTCCGCAAGGTCCCCTGGAGCATCGCTACCAGGGGGAACACCCGGTGCGGACCCTCGCCTACCTCTTCCGGGACGACCGCTGGAGACTTCTCGTCTCCGTCCTGGCGTTCATCGTCAAGCACAGCCCCGTGTGGCTGCTCCCCCTCGTCACCGCGAACATCATCGACATCGTCGTCGAGCAGCGTCCGATCTCGGAGCTGGGCGCCAACACCCTGATGCTGCTCGTCGTCCTGATGCTGAACTATCCGACCCACCTGCTGTACGTGCGCTGCATGCACGGCAGCGTCCGCCGCGTCGGCACCGCGCTGCGTTCGGCGCTGTGCCGCCGGATGCAGGAGCTGTCGATCGGCTATCACGCCCGGGTCAGCGCCAGCGCCCTGCAGACCAAGGTGATCCGCGACGTGGAGAACATCGAGGTCTCCGCCCAGCAGAGCGCGGACACCGGGCTGGCCGCGGTCATCACGCTCGTCGGCGGCCTCGCCGTCATCGCGGTCCGCGTCCCGGCCGCCCTGCCCGCGTTCGTCCTGGTGGTGCCCGCCGCCTCGTTCCTCGTCCGCCGCCTGCGCGGCCGGCTGCGCAGACACAACGAGCACTTCCGCCGCCAGGTCGAGCAACTGTCGACGCGCGTGGGCGAGATGACGACGCTGATCCCGGTCACCCGCGCCCACGGCCTGGAGCGCACCGCCCTGGGCCGGGTGGACGGGTCGCTGCGTCAGGTGCTCACCGCGGGCATACGGCTGGACCTGCTCAACGGGCACTTCGGCGCGCTGGCGTGGATCCTGCTCAACGCCATCGGCATCGGCTTCCTGGCCGGCGCGGCGCTGTTCTCGTACTACGCGTGGCTGCCCATCAGCCCCGGCGACGTGGTGATGCTCAGCACCTTCTTCACCACCCTCACCGGCTCCATGACCATGCTGATGGGCCTGACCCCGATCATCAGCAAGGGACTCGAATCGGTCCGCTCCGCGGGCGAGGTGCTCCAGGCCCCCGACCTGGAGGTCAACGCGGGCAAGGCCGAGATCCGGTCCGTGCAGGGCCGGATCGACTTCGAGTCGGTCACCTACCGGTACGACGGCGAGGGCGCCGCCGCCGTCACCGACTTCAGCCTCTCCGTGCCGCCCGGCGAGACCGTCGCCCTGGTCGGCGCCTCGGGCGCCGGCAAGTCCACCATCCTCAACCTCCTGATCGGCTTCATCCGCCCCGTCAGCGGCCGGATCCTGCTGGACGGCACCGACATGAGCACGCTCGACCTGCGCAGCTACCGCCGCTTCCTGTCGGTGGTGCCGCAGGAGTCGGTGCTGTTCGAGGGGAGCATCCGGGAGAACGTGGGCTACGGCATGGGGGACGTGGACCTCCAGATGGTGCGGGACGCCCTGCGGGACGCCAACGCCCTGGAGTTCGTCGACCGGCTCCCCAACGGCCTGGACACCGTCGTCGGCGAGCGCGGCGCCCGGCTCTCCGGCGGCCAGCGCCAGCGCATCGCCATCGCCCGCGCGCTGATCCGCGACCCCCGCGTCCTGATCCTGGACGAGGCGACCTCGGCCCTGGACACCCGCTCCGAGGCGTTGGTGCAGGAGGCCATGGACCGCCTGATGCGCGGACGCACCGTCTTCGTGGTCGCCCACCGGCTGTCCACCGTGCGCGGCGCCGACCGCATCGTGGTGCTGGACCAGGGCCGGATCTGTGAGATCGGCAGCCACGAGGAACTGGTCGAGCGCGGCGGGGCGTACGCCCGCCTCCAGGGGACGCAGATGACCTGAGCCGCGCCGCCGCAGCGCGGGGCGCCCACGGGTCCGTGGGCGCCCCGCGGCGTGTCACAGCGGTCCGGACTCGGCCAGCTCGCCGTCCAGTGTCAGCCACCGGGTGATGCCGAGCCCGCGCAAAAACGGCAGGTCGTGGCTGGCGACCACGAGCGCCCCCCGGTAGGCCGCCAGGGCCGAGGTCAGCCGCCGGACGCTGGCCAGGTCCAGATTGTTCGTCGGCTCGTCCAGCAGCAGGAGCTGGGGAGCCGGCTCGGCCAGCATGAGGGCGGCCAGCGACGCGCGGAACCGCTCCCCGCCCGACAGGGTGCCCACCGCCTGGTCGGGCCGCTCCTTGCGGAACAGGAAGCGGGCCAACTGGGCGCGCACGGTCTGCGGGGAGGAGTCCGGGGCCAGCCGCCGCACGTTGTCCAGCACGCTCAGCGACTCGTCCAGGATGTCCAGCCGCTGCGGCAGGTACCGCAGCGGGACGTGGACGGTGACCTCCCCGGAGAGGGGTGCCGACCGGCCCGCGACCACGTTCAGCAGCGTCGTCTTGCCCGCGCCGTTGGGGCCCACCAGGGCGATCCGCTCCGGTCCCAGCACCTCCAGGGTGGCCCGGGCGCCGCCGCGGATCTCCGCCGCGCGGAGGCTGAGCACCCGGCGGCGCTGCGGCACGAGCGTGTGCGGCAGGTCCACGCGGATCTCGTCGTCCTCCCTGACCGCGCCCTCGGCCTCCGTCAGCCGCTCCCTGGCCCGGACGAGCCGGTCCTCGTGCAGCAGGCGGTGCTTGCCCGCCGACTCCTGGGCGGCGCGTTTGCGGCCGTTCATCACGATGCGCGGCTCGCGCTTGGTCTCGTACGCCTTCTTCGCCATCCGCTGCCGGCCGGCGAGCTTGTCGTGCGCCTCGATCAACTCCCGCTTCTGGCGCCGCACATCGGCCTCGGCCACGCGGACCATCCGCTCGGCGGCCTCCTGTTCGACGGCGAGGGCCTCCTCGTAGGCCGAGAGGGTGCCGCCGAACCAGCGCACCTCCCCCGCCCGGAGGTCGGCGATCTGGTCGACGCGCTCCAGCAGTTCGCGGTCGTGGCTGACCACGACCAGCAGGCCCTGCCAGGCGGAGACGGCCGCGTACAGCCGCTCGCGGGCGCGCAGGTCGAGGTTGTTGGTCGGCTCGTCCAGCAGCAGCACGTCCGGCCGGCGCAGCAGCAGCGCGGCCAGCCGCAGCAGCACCGTCTCGCCGCCCGAGACCTGGCCGACGGTCCGGTCCAGGCCGACCGCCTCCAGGCCGAGCTGGTCGAGGACGGCACGGGTGCGTTCCTCGATGTCCCAGTCGTCGCCGACCTCGGCGAAGTGCGCCTCGTCCGGGTCGCCCGCCTCGATGGCGTGCAGCGCGGCGCGGATCCGGTCCACGCCCAGGACCTGATCGACGCGCCGGCCGGTGTCGAGGGTCAGGTTCTGCGGCAGGTACCCGATCTCCCCGGCGACGCGGACCGTGCCGGAGGCGGGGGTCAGCTCCCCCGCGATCAGCTTCAGCAGGGTCGACTTGCCCGTGCCGTTGAGGCCGATCAGCCCGGTGCGGCCGGGGCCGACGGCGAGGTCGAGGCCGTCGAAGACGGGGGTGCCGTCCGGCCAGGAGAAGGCCAGACGGTCACAGGTGATGGATGTGGTGGGAGAAGCGGCCATGCGGCCCTCCGGTCTGCGCGTGACGGATCAGGGCGACACGTGCGGACACCGGGCCGGGCCGGGAAGGCGGCCGTTCACTCCGAGGTCGTCCGTGTGCCACGGCCGGGTGCGGAGTCCGACTGGACTCGAAACGCACCGCCGGGTGGGCTCACGGTGTCCGCGACCTCAGATGAACAACGGCCTCTCCCGACATCGACTACAGGACCGGGATCGAGGGTAGGGCGGCACTCCCGCCGGGGCAACCGGATTTCCTCGTCCGGAAGGTCCGGGCCCCGGCGGGGGCTACTTCGCGGCGTTCTGCTCCGCGCGGGCGGCGGCGCGGGCGCGGCGGGCCGCGAGGCGCTCGTCGAAGACACGGGCCTCGCTGTCCAGCCCCTCCATGAACATGCCGAGCTCCTCCTGGGCCTTGAGGCCCTCGGGGCCCAGGCCCTCCATCTCCAGGGTCCGCAGGAAGCGCAGGACCGGCTGGATGACGTCGTCATGGTGGATGCGCATGTTGTAGATCCCGCCGATCGCCATGCGCGCGGCGGCCCGCTCGAAACCGGGCATCCCGTGGCCCGGCATGCGGAAGCCGATGACGACGTCGCGGACGGCCTTCATCGTCTGGTCGGGCGCCAGCTCGAACGCGGCCCGCAGCAGGTTGCGGTAGAAGACCATGTGCAGGTTCTCGTCGGTGGCGATCCGCGCGAGCATACGGTCGCACACCGGATCTCCCGACTCACGCCCCGTGTTCCGGTGCGATATACGGGTGGCCAGCTCCTGGAAGGCGACATAGGCCACGGAGTGCAGCATCGAGTGCGCGTTGTCGGACTCGAAGCCCTCCGACATGTGCGCCATGCGGAAGTTCTCCAACTGCACCGGGTCCACGGCGCGCGTGGTCAGCAGGTAGTCCCGCATGACGATGCCGTGCCGGCCCTCCTCGGCGGTCCAGCGGTGCACCCAGGTGCCCCAGGCGCCGTCGCGGCCGAAAATGCTGGCGATCTCGTGGTGGTAGCTGGGGAGGTTGTCCTCCGTCAGCAGGTTGACGACCAGGGCGATCCTGCCGACGTCGGAGACCTTCGACTGCTCCGGCGCCCACGGCTCGCCGCCCAGCGGTCCGTCGAAGTTCCGTCCCTCGCTCCATGGCACGTACTCGTGCGGCATCCAGTCCTTCGCGGCCTTCAGGTGCCGGTTGAGCTCTCGCTCGACAACCTCTTCCAAGGCGTAGATCAGGCGCGCGTCGGTCCACTCCTCCTGCTTGGAGACGGAGGCGGGGCTGAAGGTCACGAGTTCTCCTGGCGTCGGCGGACAGTTCTACCTACGAGTCCGTAGGTTACGGCACCGTAAGTTGTTACCCATCGGTCTGGCAAGAAGCGCAGGCCGGAAGGGCGGCACCGACAGCCGGAACCGGTGCGGTTCCGGCCGCCGGCGGGGCCGAAGTCACGGCGGCTCACCGCGATTTCAGCATGCTTAACCGCGATATGTCACTTTTTGCCGCGCCGTTTGTCGACAAGTCCCGCCCGGCGGAGGGCATCGGCCATCGCGCTGTTGACGGGCGCGGCGTCGCCCCGCCGGGGCGCGCCCCGGCCCGCGTTCTCCTCGCGCCGCCCGCCGCGCCGGACACGCTGCCTGGGCGCACCGCCCCCGGCGCCACCGCCCCGGCCGGGGCGCTCCTTGCGGGCCCGCGACCGCCCGCCGCCGGCGGCCGGCTCGTCGTCCAGCCGCAGCGTCAGGGAGATCCGCTTGCGCGGCACGTCGACGTCCAGGACCCGCACCGTGACGATGTCCCCCGGCTTGACCACCTCACGCGGATCGGAGACGAACCGCTTCGACATCGCCGAGACGTGGACCAGACCGTCCTGGTGGACACCGACGTCCACGAAGGCGCCGAAGGCCGCGACGTTGGACACGACACCCTCCAGCACCATGCCGGGCGTCAGGTCGCCGATCTTCTCCACCCCGTCCAGGAAACGGGCCGTGCGGAACGCCGGGCGCGGGTCGCGGCCCGGCTTCTCCAGCTCCCGCAGGATGTCCGTGACGGTCGGCAGGCCGAACGTGTCGTCCACGAAGTCGGCGGGCGACAGGGCGCGCAGGGCGGTGGCGTTCCCGATGAGCGAGGGGACGTCGGCGCCCGAGGAGCGCGCGATGCGCCGCACCACCGGGTAGGCCTCGGGGTGCACGGCCGAGGCGTCCAGCGGGTCGTCGCCGCCGCGGATGCGCAGGAAGCCCGCGCACTGCTCGAACGCCTTGGGGCCCAGCCGCGGCACCTGCTTGAGCGCGGTGCGGGCGCGGAACGGGCCGTGGGCGTCGCGGTGGGCCACGATGTTCTCCGCGAGGGTGCCGCCGATGCCGGAGACGCGGGCCAGCAGCGGCGCGGAGGCGGTGTTCACGTCCACGCCGACGCCGTTGACGCAGTCCTCGACCACGGCGTCCAGGGAGCGCGAGAGCTTCACCTCGGACAGGTCGTGCTGGTACTGCCCGACGCCGATGGACTTCGGGTCGATCTTCACCAGCTCGGCCAGCGGGTCCTGGAGCCTGCGGGCGATGGAGACGGCGCCGCGCAGCGAGACGTCGAGCCCGGGCAGCTCCTGGGAGGCGAAGGCGGACGCCGAGTACACGGAGGCGCCGGCCTCGGAGACGACCATCCTGGTCAGCTTCAGCTCGGGCAGCTTCTCGACCAGCTCGCCGGCCAGCTTGTCGGTCTCGCGGGAGGCCGTGCCGTTGCCGATGGCGATCAGCTCCACGCCGTGCTCGGCGGCGAGGCCGGCGAGCGTCGCCAGTGCCTCGTCCCAGCGCCGCTGGGGGGCGTGCGGGTAGACGGTGGCGGTGGCGGCGACCTTGCCGGTGGCGTCCACGACGGCGACCTTCACACCGGTCCGCAGCCCCGGGTCCAGGCCCATGGTCGGCCGGGTGCCGGCCGGAGCGGCGAGCAGCAGGTCCCGGAGGTTCGCGGCGAAGACGCGGACCGCCTCGTCCTCGGCCGCCGTCCGCAGCCGGGTCCGCAGGTCGATCCCCAGATGCGTCAGCAGCCGGGTGCGCCAGGCCCAGCGGACCGTCTCGGCGAGCCACGCGTCGCCGGGCCGGCCCCGGTTCTCGATCCCGAAGCGGCGGGCGACGACGCGTTCGAACGAGGAGGGCCCGGCCGGGGCGGACTCGTCGGCGGGCTCCTCCGGCTCCAGCGTCAGGTCGAGGATCTCCTCCTTCTCGCCCCGCAGCATCGCCAGGACCCGGTGCGAGGGCAGCTCGGTGAACGGCTCGGCGAAGTCGAAGTAGTCCGCGAACTTGGCGCCCGCCGTCTCCTTGCCCTCCCGCACCCGGGACACCAGGCGGCCCCGGGTCCACATCCGCTCGCGCAGCTCGCCCAGCAGGTCGGCGTCCTCGCCGAACCGCTCGGTGAGGATGGCGCGGGCGCCCGCCAGGGCGGCGTCGGCGTCGGGCACGCCCCTGGCCTCGTCCACGAACGCCTCGGCGGCGGCCCGCGGGGCGACCGACGGGTCGGCGAGCAGGCCGTCGGCCAGCGGCTCCAGGCCCGCCTCGCGGGCGATCTGCGCCTTGGTGCGCCGCTTCGGCTTGTACGGCAGGTAGATGTCCTCCAGGCGGGCCTTGGTGTCGGCCTCGCGCAGGGTGGCCTCCAGGGCGTCGTCCAGCTTGCCCTGGGCGCGGATGGACTCCAGGATCGCCTCGCGCCGCTCCTCGAGCTCGCGCAGGTACCGCAGCCGCTCCTCCAGGGCGCGCAACTGCCCGTCGTCCAGGGTGCCGGTGACTTCCTTGCGGTAGCGGGCGATGAACGGGACGGTGGCGCCGCCGTCGAGGAGGCCGACGGCCGCCCGCACCTGCCCCTCCCTGACGCCCAGCTCCTCGGCGATCCTGCTCTCGATGGACCGGCCTGCGACGGACTGTGTCACGATCAACGCTCCGCTTTCCCGGCGCCCTCTGCGCCGCGCTGTGCATTCTGGCACCGAAGGCCGGCGGCGGCGCCGTCAGGCGCGCGCGGGCGGCGGGGCGGTCCGATCCGGCGGACCGCGTCAACTCGGGGCCGTGCCGGGCGCCCGCGCCCTACGATGCGTGCATGGAGGGCGACGGGAAGCCGCCGGGGCCGCGGGAGCTCAGAAAGCGGCGCACGCACGAGGAGTTGCTCCGCGCCGGCCTGGAGCTGTTCGCGCGGCGGGGATACGGCGCGACGACGGTCGCCGAGATCGTCCAGCACGCGGCGGTGTCGGAGCGCACCTTCTTCCGGTACTTCGCGAGCAAAGAAGAGCTGGTCCTGTACCCGGTGCGGGAGGCGAGCGATCTGCTGCTGGCGGAGGTGATCCGGCGCCCGCCCGGTGAGGCCCCGCTGGAGACGCTGCGGCGCGCGTTCGTGAGCCTGCCCGCCCTGATGCCCGCGGGCCATCCGGAGCGCTATCTGGTGGCGATGCGGGTGCTGTGCTCGGTGCCGGAGGCGCGGGTGGTGCTGCTGCGGTTCGCCGCCGAGGACCAGTACCGCCTGGCGCGGGCGCTGGCCGGGCGCGGGGGGGTGGAGGCCGGCGACCGGCGGCCGGTGCTGCTGGCCGGGGCGTTCGTCATGTCGGCGATCCACGCGGCGCTGGACTGGGAGCGGCGCCGGGACGGGACCTTGGGGGGTCTCATGGCGGGGGTGGAGTCGAGCCTGTCGCTGCTGCCCTCGGCCGTGCTCGGCGGCTGGCTGGCGGACACCGCCGACGGCCAGGAACGGCGGGGTCCGGCCGGTCCTGGGCGGGGCTAACGGGCGTCGGCCCGGCGGGACTTGCGCCGGTCGTACCGCTCCTGGCCGGCGAGCACCTCGGGCAGCCGCTGCTCGACCCAGCGGGCCAGGCCCCAGACCTGGCGGGCGGCGTCGGTGCCGAGCGGGGTGAGCGAGTACTCCACGTGCGGGGGGATCACCGGGCGGGCCTCGCGGTGGACGAAGCCGTCGCGCTCCAGCGTCTGGAGGGTCTGGGCGAGCATTTTCTCGCTGATGCCGCCGATGGCGCGGCGCAGCTCGCTGAACCGCCGGCTGGGGCGGTCGTCGTCAAGGAGCAGCGCGAGGACCAGCACGCCCCAGCGGCTGGTGACGTGCTCCAGGATCGCGCGGGACGGGCAGCCCGCGGCGTTCACATCGGGCTCGAAGCTCACGCTCATACCAGTACCTTACTTCAAAGTGGGTACTTACGCAGGGTGAGTGTGCTGCTTACGCTGGTCCCGCCCGGTCGAACAGGGCGCATCGCACGAAGCAGCAGAGGGAGACCTGTCGCATGTTTGTCGTCACCGGAGCCACCGGACACCTGGGCCGGCTCGTGCTGGACGCCCTGCTGGAGACCGTCCCGGCGGACCGGATCGCGGCCGTCGCCCGGGACGGGCGCAAGGCCGCCCCCCTGGCCGCCCGGGGCGTGGAGGTCCGCGTCGCGGACTACGACCGGCCGGAGACGCTCGGCGGCGTCTTCGGAGCCGGGGACCGCGTGCTGCTGATCTCCGGCAGCGAGGTCGGGCGGCGGGGCCCGCAGCACGCCGCCGTGGTGGACGCCGCCGCCGCGGCCGGGGTCGCGCTGCTGGCGTACACGAGCGTTCTCGGCGGCCCGGACGCCGACTTCTCGCTCGCGGACGAACACCGGGCCACCGAGCGGATGATCCTGGAGTCCGGCCTGCCGTACGTGTTCCTGCGCAACGGCTGGTACCACGAGAACTACACCGGGCACCTCGCCCCGGTCCTGGAGCACGGCGCGGTGCTGGGCGCCGCGGGCGACGGCCGGGTGGCCTCGGCGGCCCGCGCGGACTACGCCGCCGCCGCGGCGGCCGTGCTGACCGGCACGGGTCACGAGGGCCGGGCGTACGAGCTGAGCGGCGACACGGCGTGGAGCCTGCCGGAGTACGCCGCCGAGGTCGCCCGGCAGTCCGGGCGCGAGATCGTCTACGCCGACGTGCCGCCGGAGCGGTACGCGGCCGTGCTGGCCTCGGCGGGTCTGGGCGCGGCGCACGTGGCGGCGCTGGTGGACGCCGAGGACGCGGTCAGGCGCGGCCGGCTGGCCCGGACGACGGGCGATCTGGCCCGGCTGATCGGCCGACCGACCACCCCGCTCGCCGACGCGGTCGCGGTGGCCCTGAAAGGGTGACGCGATCACCGAGAAGACTCCTGCGCCACCCCTTCGAGTGATATGAACGGCACATGTGCAGGCGAATTCCTTGCGGACTGCCGGGAGTTAAGGGCAGGGTGCGAGAAGTAACCCAGTGCACTCACCCCATGACATCCCGTGCAGCCACGGAGGGACCATGACGCTCACCAGCCAGGACTCCGCCACCCAGCGCCTTTCCTACAGTTGGCTCCTCACCGCCCGCAGGGAGGATCTGGCGCATTTCCGCCGTCTGGCGTCCCTGGCGATGCGGGAGTGGCGGCAGGCCCCCGACGTGACGGAGGTCGTTCTGCACGGCGTCACCGAGCTGCTGTCCAACGTCGCCCGTCATGTGCCCGACCCGAACTGCACGCTGGAGCTGTCGCTCGTGGGCGGCACCGTCCAGGTCACCGTGCACGACCGCTCCACGGCGCTGCCGGAGATCACGCTGCCGGACTGGACGGCCGAGGAGGGCCGGGGGCTGTGGCTGCTGCGGGAGATGGCCGACGGGCTGGGGTTCGCGCTCACGGACGAGGGCAAGCGGGTGTGGGTGCGGGTGAGCGGGGAGCGCGCCGCCTACTGAGGCGGCGGCCCCCGGGGCGTGGGCGGGGCGGCGCCGGGCGCGGGATGCCCGGCGCCGCCGCCTGTCAGGCGCCGGTCTCCGCGTCGGCGAACCGCTCGCCGCGCTCGGCCTTCTCCAGCAGGAGCGCCGAGGGGGCGAACCGGTCGCCGTAGCGAGCCTGGAACTCCTTGGCGCGGGCCACGAAGCCGGCCGGGCCGCCGGGGTAGCCGTTGATGTACTGGAGGACGCCGCCGGTCCAGGCGGGGAAGCCGATGCCGAAGATGGAGCCGATGTTTGCGTCGGCGACCGTGGTCAGCACCCCTTCCTCCAGGCAGCGCACGGAGTCGATCGCCTCGACGAACAGCATCCGTTCCTGGAGCTCCTCGAACGGGATCCCGGGCGCCTGCCCGGTGCCGAAGTGCTCGCGCAGGCCCGGCCACAGTCCGGCCCGCTTGCCGTCGACGTAGTCGTAGAAACCTCCGCCGCCGGCCCGTCCGGTGCGGCCGAACTCCTCGACCAGCCGGTCGATGACCGCCTCCGCCGGGTGCTCCGGCCAGACGCCGCCCGCCTCCTCGATCGCGCGCCGGGTCTCCAGGCGGATCTTGCGCGGCAGGGTGAGCGTCAGCTCGTCCATGAGGGAGAGCACCTTGGCCGGGTATCCGGCCTGGCCGGCGGCCTGTTCGACGGTCGCCGGGTCCACGCCCTCGGCGATCATGGCGACGCCCTCGTTCATGAAGGTGCCGATGACGCGCGAGGTGAAGAAGCCGCGGGAGTCGTTGACCACGATCGGCGTCTTGCTGATCTGCCGCACCAGGTCGAACGCGCGGGCCAGCGCCTCGTCGCCGGTCCGCTCGCCCTTGATGATCTCCACCAGCGGCATCTTGTCGACCGGCGAGAAGAAGTGCAGGCCGATGAAGTCCGCCTGCCGCCGCACCCCTTCGGCGAGCAGCGTGATGGGCAGCGTGGAGGTGTTGGAGCACAGCAGCGCGTCCGGCGCCACGACGCCCTCGATCTCCTGGAACACCTTGTGCTTGAGCGCCGGGTCCTCGAAGACGGCTTCGATGACGACGTCGCAGCCCGCCAGGTCCTGGGGGTCGCCGGTCGGCGTGATGCGCGCCAGCAGCGCGTCCCGCTTCTCCGGCGTGGTGCGGCCCCGGGACAGGGCCTTGTCCAGCAGGCCCGTCGAGTACGCCTTGCCTTTCTCGGCGGCCTCGGTCGACACGTCCTTGAGGACCACGTCGAACCCGGCCTTGGCGCAGGTGTAGGCGATGCCGGCGCCCATCATCCCGGCGCCCAGCACGGCGATCCTCGTCGCCCTGCGCTCCTCGATGCCCTTGGGCCTGCTGGCGCCGGAGTTGACGGCCTGGAGGTCGAAGAAGAACGCCTGGGTCATGTTCTTCGACGTCTGGCCGGTCACCAGCTCGGTGAAGTACCGGCCCTCGATGATCTGCGCGGTCTCGAAGTCGACCTGGGAGCCCTCGACGGCGGCGGCCATGATGTTCCGCGGCGCCGGGTAGGGCGCGCCGTTGAGCTGCTTGCGCAGGTTGGACGGGAACGCCGGGAGGTTGGCGGCGAACTTGGGGTTGCTGGGGGTGCCGCCGGGGATGCGGTAGCCCTTGACGTCCCACGGCTGCCGCGCGTCCGGGTTGGCGTCGATGAAGGCGCGGGCCTTGGCGAGCATCTCGTCGCGGTCGGCGGCGAGTTCGTGGACGAGGCCGGCCTCCAGGGCGCGGGCGGGGGCGTACTGGCGGCCCTCCAGCAGCACCTTCAGCAGGGCGTCGGTGATGCCCATCAGCCGCACGGTGCGGGTGACGCCGCCGCCGCCCGGCAGGAGGCCGAGGGTGACCTCGGGCAGGCCGATCTTGGAGCCCGGCGCGTCCAGGGCGACGCGGTGGTGGCAGGCGAGCGCGATCTCGTAGCCACCGCCGAGCGCGGCGCCGTTGATCGCGGCGACGACCGGCTTGCCGAGCGTCTCCAGCTTGCGCAGCGCGCGCTTGATGCGCATGCCGCCCTCGAAGACGGACTCGGCGTGCTCGGGGCGCGCGGAGATGAGGTCGCGCAGGTCGCCGCCGGCGAAGAAGGTCTTCTTGGCGGAGGTGACGATGACGCCGCGCACGGACTCGGCCTCGTCCGCCAGGCGGTCGACGACCGCGGTGAGGGACGCGATGAACGCGGCGTTCATGGTGTTGGCGGACTGGTCGGGGTCGTCCAGGGTGAGCGTGACGATGTCGTCGGCGTCCCGGTCCCAGCGGATCGTCCCGGACTGTGGCGTGGACTCAGGCATGGTGTCGTTCTTCTCCAGGGGTCCAGGGGTGGGCGCGTCAGACGCGTTCGATGACGGTGGCGATGCCCATGCCGCCGCCGACGCAGAGGGTGGCCAGGCCGTAGCGCAGGTCGCGCCGTTCCAGCTCGTCGACGAGGGTGCCGAGGATCATCGCGCCGGTGGCGCCCAGGGGGTGGCCCAGGGCGATGGCGCCGCCGTTGACGTTGACCTTGGCCAGGTCCAGGCCCATGTCCCGGACGAAGCGGAGCACGACGGCGGCGAACGCCTCGTTGATCTCGACCAGGTCGATGTCGTCGATCGTCAGCCCGGCCTTGGCCAGCGCCTTGCGGGTGGCCGGGGCGGGGCCGGTGAGCATGATGGTGGGCTCGGAGCCGGTGACGGCGGCCGAGACGATCCGGGCGCGCGGGGTGAGCCCGAAACGCTCGCCGACCTCCTTGCTGCCGAGCGCGACGAGCGCCGAACCGTCCACGATGCCCGAGGAGTTGCCCGCGTGGTGGACGTGGTCGATCTTCTCCACCCAGTGGTACTTCTGGAGCGCGACCGCGTCGAAGCCGCCCAGGTCGCCGATGTCGGCGAAGGAGGGCTTCAGCTTGGCCAGGCTGTCGGCGGTGGTGCCGGGGCGCATGTGCTCGTCATGGTCGAGGACGGTCAGGCCGGCCCGGTCGGTGACGGGGACGACGGACCGCTCGAAGCGGCCTTCCTTCCACGCGGTCGCGGCGCGCTCCTGGGAGAGCGCGGCGTACTCGTCGACGTCGCGGCGGCTGAAGCCCTCGATGGTGGCGATGAGGTCGGCGCCGATGCCCTGCGGCACGAAGCGCGTCTCGTAGCTGGTCATGGGGTCCATGGCCCAGGCGCCGCCGTCGGAGCCCATCGGCACGCGGGACATCGACTCCACGCCGCCCGCCAGGACGAAGTCGTCCCAGCCGGCGCGGATCTTGGCCGCCGCCATGTTGACGGCCTCCAGGCCGGAGGCACAGAAGCGGTTCTCCTGGACACCGGCCACGGAGTCGGGCAGGCCGGCGGCGATGGCGGCGATCTTGGCGATGTCGGAGCCCTGGTCGCCGTGCGGGCTGACCACGCCGAGCACGACGTCGTCGATGGCGGCCGGGTCCAGCTCGGGCAGCCTGCGGCGCAGCTCGCGGATGAGGCCGGTCACCAGATCGATGGGCTTGGTGCCGTGGAGGGCGCCGCCGGGCTTGCCGCGCCCGCGCGGGGTGCGGATCGCGTCGTACACATAGGCTTCAGTCACGCTGGGTCTCCTTGCGTTCCTCAGTCGGCGAGGAGCGACCGGCCGATGATCTCTTTCATGATCTCGGTCGTGCCGCCGTAGATGGTCAGGATCCGCCCGTCGGTGAAGGCACGGGCGATGGGATATTCGGACATGTACCCGTAGCCGCCGTGGAGTTGGAGACAGCGGTCGGTGACGCGCTTCTGCAGCTCGGTGGCCCACCACTTGGCCATGGACGCGTGGACGGCGTCGAGTTTCCCCTCCGCCAGCTCGGTCAGGCAGCGGTCGACGAAGGTGCGGGTGACGGCGCACTCGGTGGCCATCTCCGCGATCTCGAAGCGGATGTGCTGGAACTTGGAGAGGGGCCGGCCGAACGCCTCGCGCTGCTTGACGTAGTCGGTGGTGATGGCCAGCAGGTGCTCGGCGATGGCGATGGCGCCGGACGCGATGGTCATCCGCTCCTGCGGGAGGTGCGTGACCAGGTGGATGAAGCCGCCGTCCAGCTCGCCGAGCAGGTTCTCCTTCGGGACGCGGACGTCGGTGAAGGACAGCTCGGCGGTGTCCTGGGCCTTCTGGCCGATCTTGTCGAGGTTGCGCCCGCGCTCGAAGCCGGGCATGCCGCGCTCGACGACCAGCAGGCTCAGCCCCTTCGCCCCGCCCTCGGCGGTGGTGCGGGCCACCACGACCACCAGGTCGGCGAGGATGCCGTTGGAGATGAACGTCTTGGAGCCGTTGAGCAGCCAGTGGTCGCCCTGGTCGGTGGCGGTCGTGCGGATGCCCTGGAGGTCGGAGCCCGCGCCCGGCTCGGTCATGGCGATCGCCGTGATCAGCTCGCCCGAGCAGAACCCCGGCAGCCAGCGCCGCTTCTGCTCGTCGGTGGCCAGGTTCGTCAGGTAGGGGCCGATGATGTCGTTGTGCAGCGGGATCGCGAAGCCGCTGGCGCCCGCGCGGGCGAACTCCTCGCCCAGTACGGCGCTGTAGCGGAAGTCGTCCACCCCGCCGCCGCCGTACTCCTCGGGCACGGCCAGGCCGAGCAGCCCCTGCCGGCCGGCGGCCAGCCACGCCGCGCGGGAGACGATGCCGTCGCGCTCCCACTGCTCGTGGTGCGGGATGACCTCCTTGGCGAGGAAGGTGCGCACGGTCTCCCGGAACGCCTCGTGTTCGGCGGTGTACAACTGACGCTTCATCGCATCGTCCTTACGGGGTGGTGAACGGGGGCAGTCCCCAGTCACGGGCTATCGCGTCCGCGTCGGCGCCGGGGATCGCCGGGCCGCGGCGGATGGTGGCGGGTGTCTCCGAGAAACGGGGAGCGGGCGCGGGCTGCACGGCGCCGCCGTGCTCGGTGAACGTGCCCCGCGCGGTGAGGTGCGGGTCCTCGGCGGCCTCGCGCAGCGACAGCACGGGCGCCACGCACGCGTCGGTGCCGGTGAAGACCGCGGCCCACTCGTCGCGGGTGCGGGCCTTGAACCGGGCGGCGATCAGCTCCCGCAGCTCGGGCCAGCGGGCGAAGTCGTTCTGCCCGGGGGCGTCGGGGCCCCGGTCCAGCAGCTCGGCGAACTCTGCGTAGAACCGGGGCTCCAGCGCGCCGACCGCCATCCAGCCGCCGTCGGCCGTCTCGTACACGGCGTAGTAGGGGGCGCCGCCGTCCAGCAGATTGGCGCCGCGCCGGTCCTGCCAGACGCCCGCGTCGAGCATGCCCCAGATCATGGCGCCCAGGTGGGCGGTGCCGTCCACGATCGCCGCGTCCACGACCTGCCCGCGCCCGGCGGCGCGGGCGTGGTGGAGAGCGGCCAGCACGCCGACGACGAGGTAGAGGGAGCCGCCGGCGTAGTCGCCCAGCAGATTGGCGGGGATCGCGGGCGGTCCGTCGCTCCGGCCGATCATGCCGAGGGCTCCGGCGGTGGCGATGTACCCGATGTCGTGTCCGGCGCTGTCGGCCAGCGGGCCGTCCTGTCCCCAGCCGGTCATGCGCCCGTAGACCAGGCGCGGGTTGCGCGCCAGGCAGTCGGCCGGGCCGACGCCGAGCCGCTCGGTGACGCCGGGCCGGAACCCCTCGATCAGCACGTCGGCCCGGGCGGCCAGCTCCAGGACGCGCGCGGCGCCCTCAGCGGACTTGAGGTCGAGGACGACCGACCGCTTGTTCCGGTTGGTGACGTCCCGCGCCGGGTCGAGCCCGAGCGCGGCGGTGCCGGGACGGTCCACCCGGACGACGTCGGCGCCGAGGTCCGCCAGCAGCATCGCGGCGAACGGGCCGGGTCCGATCCCGGCCAGCTCCACGACGCGCACGCCGGTCAGCGGGCCTTCGCCCTGCGTTGTCACTGTTGTCATGGGACCCCCAGGCGCGCCGCGGCCATTGCGGTGACTTCGGGGCGATTCTAAGAACGTGTTTCACTTTTTGGCAAGGGTTGCCTCAGAGGCTGACCACCCGGACCACCGTGACGGTCAACACGGAGCCGCCCACGTAGTAGCGGATGATCACGCCCTCCACGGTGGCGTCCCTGCGGTCGCGCTCGCCGTTCACCGCGCTCGACCCATGTCCGTACGGATCGAGCGCGACCGTGGCCGCGAGGGCGGCGTCGAAGCGCGTCCGGCCGGCCGCGTCCATGGCCTCGTGGGCCTTCTCCGCCACGGGGTCGTAGACGAGGCGGTAACGGATCACGCGTCTCCGTCCGCGCCGGGCGCCCGGTCGCGGTCCCGCCGGGCCAGCTCGTCGAGGTCGTGCCGCATCTGCGGGTCGTACTGCTCCAGCAGCTCCATCACCCAGCGGCGGACCACGGCGTGGATGTCGAAGACGCTGGCGTTCTCGATGGACTCGTTGAACGCCTCACGCCGGTCCGCCGGGAGCGCCGCCCGGATGTCGCGGACCGTCGAGGGGAGCGTGATCTCCCGGCCGTCGCCCCCGATGGTGCGCAGTGGTCTCGCCTCCACGGCGGCCTCCTCCCAGCCGTTCCGCCTCCGGGCCGGATCACCGGTCCGCCGGACCCCTGTCCCTTATACACCTCTGACGCTGCCGCCCACGAGTGCGTTCGAGCAGGCCGCCACCAACCGGGACCCCACTCACCCTCTGCGCCGGCGGCGTCGGATGGGTATAGGCGACAGGGGCGGTGCCACACTTGCGGCGAAGCCGTGGCGCCTCCGCGCCCGCAGGTGAGGAGCAGTCGTGGAACCTCTGGCCCCGGGGGAGTTCGCGCCCGAGACGGCGTACCTCAACACCGCCGCGCACGGCCTGCTGCCGGCCCGTGCGACGGCCGCCCTGCGCGCGGCCGTCACCGCGATGGGCGACGGGCGGATCGACACCGACGCGTACTTCGCCCAGGTGGAGGCGGCGCGGGCCGCGTTCGCGCGGGTGGCGGGCGTGGCGCCGGGGCGGGTGGCGATCGGCTCGGCGGTGGCCGTGCACACCGCCGTGATCGCCGCCTCGCTGCCGCCGGGCTCCGAAGTGCTGTACCCGCACCAGGAGTTCAGTTCGCTGGTGACGCCGTTCGCGCAGCGCGAGGGGGTGCGGCTGCGGGCGGTGGAGCTGACCGCGCTGGCCGGGGAGATCGGGCCGGGTACCACGCTGGTCGCGGTGTCCGCCGTGCAGTCGGTGGACGGACGGGTCGCGGACCTGGCGGCGATCCGGGCGGCGGCCCGGCGCCACGGGGCGCGGACGCTGGTGGACACCACGCACGCGACGGGCTGGCTGCCGCTGTCCTCCGGCGACTTCGACTTCACGGTGTGCGCGGGGTTCAAGTGGCTGCTGTGCCCGCGCGGCACCTCGTTCCTGACGGTGCCGGAGGACGGCGGCGGGCTCGTTCCGGTGCACGCGAGCTGGATGGCCGCCGAGGACCTGGCGGACAGCACCTATGGAGTGGTCGGTGAACTGGCCGGGGACGCGCGGCGGTTCGACGAGCCGCCCGGCTATCTGCCGTGGGTGGCGGCGGCGCGTTCGCTGGAGCTGGTCGAGGAAACGGGCCGGGCCGCGATGGCGGAGCACGGCCTGCGGCTGGCCCACCGTTTCCGGGACGGGCTGGCGGGGCTGGGGCTGGCGGCGGTCCCGGCGGACTCCCCCATCGTCGCGGTGCCGGGGCTGGGCGGCGCGGAGTCCGCGCTGCGCGAGGCCGGGGTCGTGGTGGCGGCGCGCGGGGGGAACCTGCGCGCCTCGTTGGGTGATACGGAGGGGACAGGAGGCGGAGGCGGCAGTGCGAGTCGGAAGGTCGATCAGGGCGGGCTACGCGCGGGCGGCCGGCGGAGCCGAGGAGCGCGGGTGCGCGGGCGGGGACGGAGGTGGCCACGCCGTCCTCCAGCGTGTAGGCCGCCTTGGACGGCTTGCCGTTCTTGGCGGTGCCCGGCTGGGTGCGGGACAGCACGGTGTCGATCAGCTCGGCGACCTCGTCCATCTCTGCGGTGCCCAGGCCGCGCGTGGTCAGCGCCGGGGTGCCGATGCGGATGCCGGAGGTGTACCAGGCGCCGTTGGGGTCCTGCGGGATGGCGTTGCGGTTGGTGACGATCCCGGCGTCCAGCAGGGCCGCCTCGGCCTGGCGGCCGGTGAGGCCGTAGCCGGAGACGTCGATGAGCGCCAGGTGGTTGTCGGTGCCGCCGGTGACCAGGCGGGCGCCGCGCCGCGTCAGGCCCTCGGCCACCGCCCGCGCGTTGTCCACGATGCGCTGGGCGTAGTCGCGGAAGGCGGGCTGCCTGGCCTCGGCCAGGGCGACGGCCTTGGCGGCCATCACGTGCGGCAGCGGGCCGCCGAGCACCATCGGGCAGCCCCGGTCGACCTGGTCGGCGAGCGAGTCGTCGCACAGCACCATGCCGCCGCGCGGGCCGCGCAGCGACTTGTGGGTGGTGGTGGTGACGATCTGGGCGTGCGGCACCGGATCGAAGTCGCCGGTGAGGACCTTGCCCGCGACCAGGCCGGCGAAGTGCGCCATGTCGACCATGAGCGTGGCGCCGACCTCGTCGGCGATCTCGCGCATGACACGGAAGTTGATCAGCCGCGGATAGGCCGAGTACCCGGCGATCAGGATGAGCGGGCGGAACTCGCGGGCGGCGGCGCGGACGGCGTCGTAGTCGACCAGGCCGGTCGCCGGGTCGGTGCCGTAGCTGCGCTGCTCGAACATCTTGCCCGAGATGTTGGGCCGGAAGCCGTGGGTGAGGTGGCCGCCCGCGTCCAGGGACATGCCCAGCATCCGCTGGCCGCCCAGGTCGCGGCGGAGCGCCGCCCAGTCCTCCTCGCTCAGCTCGTTGACCTGACGGGCGCCGGCGCGCTCCAGGGCCGGGCTCTCGACGCGCTGGGCGAGGACCGCCCAGAACGCGACGAGGTTGGCGTCGATGCCGGAGTGCGGCTGGACGTAGGCGTGCCGGGCGCCGAACAGCTCGCGGGCGTGCTCGGCGGCGATGGACTCGACGGTGTCGACATTGCGGCAGCCGGCGTAGAAACGGCGGCCTACGGTGCCCTCGGCGTACTTGTCGCTCATCCAGTTGCCCATGGCGAGCAGGACGGCGGGGGACGCGTAGTTCTCGCTGGCGATGAGCTTGAGGGACGCGCGCTGGTCCTCGACCTCGGCGGCGATGGCGTCGGCGATGCGCGGCTCGACGGAGCGGACGACGTCGAGTCCGCTGCGGAAGGCGGTGGATTCGGTGGTGCGCGCGGACGGTTCTGCGGTCACTTCGGGCCTCCTAGACGTGAGTCGCGACAGCCCAGGCGCACGGCTCCTCATCGCTCGGCGGCGGGCCGCTCCCCGATGGTTGGTCCCATCCTTCACGCGCCAGTCACGGCCCGGATCGAGCCTAGCATCGCCGTTCGGGCCCCCCGCGCCGTGCGCTCGCGGAATCCCGGCCCCTGGGGCACGGTGGATGTGCCCGTACCCACCGTGCCCCAGGCCATCGGGAGGCCCAGCATGAGCGACCACACCTACCGGGTGACCGAGATCGTCGGCTCCTCGCACGAGGGGATCGACGCCGCGATCCGCAACGCGATCGACCGGGCGTCGCGGACGCTGCGGCAGCTCGACTGGTTCGAGGTGACGCAGATCCGCGGCCACATCGTGGACGGTTCGGTCGAGCACTATCAGGTGGGGCTCAAGGTCGGCTTCCGTCTGGAGGACGGCGCCGACGGCTGAGCCCCGCCCCGGTCGCCGCGTCAGTCCCCGCCCCGCGGGTGGTACCGGGCGGCGAACGCCGACGCCAGTACCTCGCCCTCCAGCAGTGAGGCGTCCGCGAGCCGGGTGGCCGCGGTGTAGGCGTTGATCGCGGCCTTGGTCGTGCGCAGCGCCCCGGCCGGCCTGCGCACCATGGGTCTGACCCATTTCGCCACGGCGTCGTCGAGTTCGCTCTCCGGCACGACCCGGTGCAGTACGCCCAAATCGCGCGCTGTCGCCGCGTCGAAACTGTCCCCGGTGAGGATCAGTTCTCTTATCCGCGCGGCGCCCACCTCCTGGAGCAGCCGGGGCAGGGCGCCGCCCCAGGAGATGGGGATGCCCAGCGCCAGTTCCGGCATCCGGAAGCGGCAGTCGTCCGACCCGACGCGCAGGTCGCAGAAGACGGTGAACGCCAGCCCGGCGCCGATCGCCCGGCCGTGGACCCGGGCGACGGTGACGACGTCGCTCATGGCCATGGCCTCGCAGACCTGGCGGGCCTTGGCTCCCATGATCGCGATGCGGGACCCGCTGGGGTCCTCGGCGACGAGCCGGTCGTACTCCTTGCGGTCCACGCCGAGGCAGAAGTCGTCCCCGGCGCCGGAGAGGACGAGCACGCGGACCGACGGGTCGTCGCGGACCGCGGAGAAGACGGCGAGCAGGCCGTCGAGGAGGGGCTCGTTGACGAGGTTGCCGTTCTCCGGGGTGTTGAGCCGGACATGCACGACGTGCTGTTCCTGGCGGACGTCGAGAACCTGCTTGACGTTGTCGAACATGGGGGCTCGTTCCTCTTCCGTCAGTGGTCCACGACCTGGAGGGCGGTGAGGCGGCGGAACGCCACCCGGGGCTCCCACACCGGTGGGACGCTGACGCGCAGGGTCGGGAACCGCCGCAGGATTCCCTCCAGCAGCGCATGGGCCTGGAGCCGGGCGAGCCCCGCTCCGATGCAGTAGTGGATGCCGCCGCCGAACGCGAGGTGGGACAGATGGCGGCCCGGCCGCCGGATGTCGAAGACCTCCGGGTCGGTGGTCCGGGCGGGGTCGTGATTCGCGGAGGCGATCAGGGTGTGCACCAACTGGTCCTTGGCGATGGGCACTCCGGCCAGGACGGTGTCCTCGGCGGCGGCCCGGGTGGTCAGGTGGACCGGGGCGTCGTAGCGCAGGAGTTCCTCCACGGCGCCCGGCACCTCCTGGGGGTTGGAGCGCAGCCAGTTGAGCTGGTCGGGGTGCTGGTCGAGGGTCCACACCATGCCCGACAGGAAGGTGGAGCTGGTCTCCAGAGCGGCGATGACGAGGAACATCGTGAGGAGGTACACCGCTTCGTCGGCGGCGTCCTGGTCGCCGTCCTCCAGTTCGTCCCAGGTCCGCAGCCAGCCGGAGACGATGTCGTCGCCGGGGCTGGCGCGGCGCTCGCGGACCAGGGCGCCGAAGTAGTCGCGCAGGCCGAGGGTCGCGGCGTTGGAGCGGGCTATCTGGCTGGCGGAGGGGAGCAACTCCTGCGCGTAGCCCTGCTCGTGGGCCAGGTGGCGCAGCAACGGGTAGTCGGCTCGGGGGAGATCGAGCCACAGTCCCATCGAGGCGACCGGCAGTTCCTCGCCGACGAGGTCGGCGAAGTCGGCCTCGCCGTCGCGCATCCGCACGGCCAGCTCGTCGAGGAGCCGGTCGACGGTCCGGGTGATCGGGTCGCGGAGCCGGGAGAGGGTGGCGCGGTCGAAGATGTGGCCGACGGACCGGCGGAACCGGGTGTGGTGGGGCGGGTTGAGTCCCTGGAGGGCCCGGCCCAGCTCACGCGAAGCGGGCGCCGCCCAGCGATTTCCATCGCCTTGGCGCGCCCGCCATTCGCCGTCGAGTGCCAGCCAGGTCTTGCTACGGAGCACGTGGTCGCAGACGTCGTACGTGGTGAGGAGGAAAGCACCCCAGGGTGCGGCGACGACATCCCCCATCTCGCGAAGCTCGGTGTAGATCGGGTAGGGATTCGCCTGTCCTCGCGGCGAGCGCAGATACGAGATCCGGGAGAGAACCGAACGTGGATTGATTGCTGTGTCAGCAGCGGATTCCACGAGATACCCCTTCATGCCCACTAGGCCAACCGTATGGATTCACGCCTGTCACCGGCATATTCCGGCCACGGGCGTGAATCCGTATACGACTACCCGTATAACTAAATACTCATACATATACCTCCTACATATGCCAAGTTGTTACCTGCGTTACACACGCCACCAGTCGAGGAACGAACTCCACCACTTGCCCTTCTCGGGCTTGGCCTGCGTCGCCTGGGGCCGGGCGGCCGGCGCGGCGCCCACCGTCGGGGGGTTCTTCGGGCCCCACCGGACGCGGCAGACGAGGAGGATCGGGAAGGCACGCGGTGAGCGCGGTGTTTTACTATGATAACACAGCAGCTACGTTCTCGCCTCTCTCGCTTCGTCGGGGGCGTCAGATGGGTGTAGGAGACAGGGGGTGAACCGGGCGGGCAGGGAGGCCAGGGCCCGGTGGAACGGTCCGGGCCGCCAGACCAGGCTGTCGACGGGGACGGCCAGTTCGATGTCCGGGAGCTGGTTGAGCAGCTTCTCGATGGCGATCACCGCGATGAGCTGCGCCGGGTCCTTGGCGGGGCACGCGTGCGGACCCGCGCTCCAGCCGAGGTGGGCGCGCTTGCTCAGGGTGTGCCGCGACGAGGGGAGCGCGGGGTCGGTGTTGGCGGCGGCGAAGCTGATCAGGACCAGCTCGCCGGCCTCCAGCGGGACGCCGAACAACTCGGTGTCCTGCACCGGGTAGTGCGGCGCGTAGTTGGCCATCGGCGGGGCGTCCCACAGCACTTCGTCCAGGGCGTCCTCGACCAGCAGGGAACCCCCGTACCGGCCACCGGAGAACCGCTCGTCGGACAGCACCAGACGCAGGCCGTTGGCGATGAGGTTGCGCTCCGGCTCGGTGCCCGCGCTGATCAGCATCACGAGCTGATGGATCATCTCCTCGTCCGTCAGCTTGGCCGAGTGCTGCATCAGCCACGAGGTGATGTCCTCGCCGGGGTGGGCGCGCTTGAGCGCGACCAGCTCCAGCAGGCCCTGCGTCAGCTCCTTGTTGGCGTTCTCCGCGTCGGCGTCGGCGTCGAAGATGCCGGAGGTGCCGTAGATCAGGCGGTCGCCGATCTCCGGGGGGCAGCCGAAGATCTCGTTGAACACCAGCAGCGGCAGCATCTTGGCGTAGTCGTGGAGCAGGTCCACCGTGCCGCGGTGGGCGAACTGGCCCACGAGATAGGTGGAGACGCGTTCGATGTGGCGGCTGAGCCGGTGCGTGTCGACGCGGGCGAGGCTGTCGGTCACGGCCTGGCGCAGCCGCATGTGCTCGGCGCCGTCGGTGAAGAGGCAGTTCGGCCGGTAACCCAGCATGGGCACCGCCGGGTTGTCCTCGCTGACGCGGCCCTCGTTGAAGTCGCGCCAGCGGCGGGCGTCCTTCGAGTACCGCTCGGGGTTCTGCAGGACGTGCAGGGCCGCCGTGTAGTCGGTGACCAGCATGGCCTGGACGCCCGGGGACAGCTCCACCGGGGCGGCCGGGCCGAACTGCCGCAGGTAGTCGTAGTAGGACTCCGGGCTCGCCGCGAACTCGGGGCCGTACAGCGGGACGGGCGCCTCGGTCTCCTGCTGGTCCTGGGCGTCCTCCCCGCTGTGCTGATGGGCGGGGCAACCGGGGGGTGGTGACGCGAAGTCCGGATGAGAGTTCATCGTGTTCTCCTATCGGGTGCGGCTCTGCAAATAGCGGACGAGGGCCATGAGCGCGTTCGCCGATGACCTCTCGTCGCGCGCGTCGCAGGTGACGATGGGAGTCTCGGGAAGCAGGTCGAGTGCTTCCCTCAGCTCCTCGTCGGCGCGGCTCGGCGTACCGTCGAACCGGTTGACGGCGATCGCGTAGGGAATTCCGTACTTCTCCACCAGATCCATGACGGCGAAGGATTCCCTGAGCCGCTGCGGGTCGACCAGGATCAGCGCCCCGAGGGCGCC
Organism: Streptomyces specialis; assembly: GCF_001493375.1. Taxonomy (GTDB): domain Bacteria; phylum Actinomycetota; class Actinomycetes; order Streptomycetales; family Streptomycetaceae; genus Streptomyces; species Streptomyces specialis. The sequence goes on along the minus strand of NZ_LN929757.1, from coordinate 118,733 downwards.
TCGGGTCATGTCTTCCCACACCTGTACGAAACGCTGCTGGCCGGGGGTTCCGAAGAGATAGAGGACAAGCCTCTCGTTGAGCGTGAGCCGACCGAAGTCCATGGCGACGGTGGTCGTCGTCTTGCCCCTGATGCCCTTCAGATCGTCGACATCCGCCCCGGCCTGCGTCATCGTTTCCTCGGTGCGCAGCGGGGGGATCTCGGACAGCGTTCCGATGAAAGTCGTCTTCCCCACCGCGAAATGCCCGACGACGAGGATCTTCGCGGCGATCTGCACTTTCTCCGGCAGATGCACGTTGTCACCCAAAGCGCGCCTGGAGTCCATCCAGCACCTCCTGAAGAACCTGAATGTCGGCGAGCTGAGCCGGAGGTACCGGGGTACGGGTCTGGACATAACCGGCCTCCGCGAGATCGGAGAGCAGCACCTTGACGATGCCGATCGGCAGGCGCAGATGTCCCGCTATTTCGGCAACGGAAAGATAGCCTCCCTCGCACAGCTTGACGAGGCTGCGCTTCTCCGGGTCCAGCCGGTCCGTCCGCCTGTCTCCGGCGGACGCCGTGACCAGAGTGATCAGGTCGAACCGGTCGCGGTCGGGCAGACCACGGCCGTTGGTGATGACATAAGGCCGTACTAATTCCACGGACTCGGGCCCAAGCTCGTCATCGGGTGCTGTCATGCCTGAATACCAGTATTCTCACGGGGCGGGGTGGTCAGTGCCTTGCCAAGCTGTGCGACGAGTTGCTGCATCCGAAAAGTGATGTCGGCCATGTCGACGCGGGGGGACGCCGAGACCGCCAGGTACGCCCCTTCACCGGCGGAAATCAGGAACACCCATCCCCCGTCGAACTCGACCACGGTCTGGCGCCACTGCATCGCGGCGCCGCCGGCGAAACCGGCCACGGTGCGGCTCAGCGACTGCATGCCGCTCATCGCCGCGGCCACGGTGTCCGCCTCGTCCTTGTCGACGTCGTTGGAACGGGCCATGAGCAGACCGTCCGCCGACACCAGGATGGCGTGGCGCGCCTCCGGGACCTCGAGAGCGCTCTCCAGCATCCAGGACAGTTCGGTGTTCACGGGTTCTCGTACCCTTCCCTGCTCGGATCGGCGCTGCGGCCGGACTGCGTGCCGCGCTGGAAGGCGCCCATGATGGACGCGGTCTCCTCGCTGGACCGCACCGGACCCCTGTCCTCACCCGAACGGGTCTGCGGCACGATGGCGATGGCGCCTCTCCTGCGGCGTTTGGGCAGTCCCCCGGGCGTCGTGGCGTCCTCGTCGCCGTCCACCGGGGCGGCGGCGTCGGTCACGGTCGGGTTCTGCGGTTCGGGCATGCTGGTGAGCAGCTCCTGGGGAAGGAGGACCACGGCGCGCACCCCACCGTAGGGCGACGCCGAGTCCACAGAGACGCTGAAACCGTAGCGGGCGGCGAGCACGCCGATGACGGCGAAGCCGAACTGCGGCGGGTTGCCCAGCTCCGTGACGCCCACCGGGTGTTCGCCCGACAGCAGCCGGGAGGCCCTGGCCTTCTCTTCCTCGTTCATGCCGACGCCCGCGTCGTCGATGATCACGCAGACGCCCTTGGGGACGGTCCTGATGTTGATGTCGATCGTGGTCTCGGGCGCGGAGTAGCTGGTGGCGTTGTCCAGCAGCTCGGCCAGGACCAGGGCGACCGGCTCGACGACCTGGCTCACGATCGCGAAGTTCGTCTGCGAACGGATCTCGACGCGCGTGTAGTGGCGGATGCGGCCCTTGGCGCTGCGCGCGACGTCGTAGACGGAGGCGACGGCGCGCTGCCGTCCGAGCCAGCCGTCGCACAGCACGGCGACGGACTGCGCGCGCCGGCCGAACTGCGAGTTCATGTGGTCGATTTCGAGGAGGTCCTGAAGGATCTCCTGGTCCCCGTACTTCCCCTGAAGCTTGGAGATGACCAACTGCTGTTCGTTGGCCAGGCCCTGGAGGGTCCGCATGGCGGACTTCAGAGCGGTTTTCGTGGCCTCTTCGGCGCGGAGGCGGGCGTCCTCGACAGCCTCGTTGAAGGTGTTCTGCAGCTCCCGGTGGCGGTTTTCGAGCTCGCTATTCTGTCTCCGTAGCTTCGCGCTCGTCCTCCGCCCCCGATAAATAACCGATGCGGCCAGGGGAGTTCCGGCGACGAGGCCCCATAGGGCAGGATCCTGTAGGTATTGGGTCATGAGATTCTCTTCAAGCTAGACCGCCAGGTACTTGAATATGAGGGGGCCACGGCCGGCGGAACCGGCTCCCCCGCGCGGATCCGCCCTACCAACCGACCTGACGCGATGACGGGGCCCGCTCAGCCTGGGAGGATGACTTCGACCGCGCCGACGGCGACCGCCGCCAGCCGCCCCGCCGCTTCGGCTCCATATGCCCTACTGACGGCATGGTGCTCCTCGGTGAAACCCTCTCGGCTGCATTTACGAGTCGGCTGTTGGCCTTACGCGCTGTCAGCCCGTTTGGCAAGCCCGGCGATCGTATCATCAGAGCGGCGAACAACAACCTTCTCACGGGAGTCTGTTACGAGACCTGACCGCCCCTCACGGACGCCCCGTTTCCAGGCTGTTAAGGCTGGCTGAACGCCGTCAGTTCGGCCCTGGTCGGAGGGTCGGCGCCCACCCGCGTACAGGTGATGGCGGCGGCCGTCGCGCACCGCGTCAGCACGGCGGAGAGCGCCTCCCGTCCGGTGGGCGGACCGCCGTGCTCGGCTATCGCGTCCAGCAGCGCCGCCTGGAACGTGTCGCCCGCGCCGACGGTGTCCACCACCGCGATCCCCGGCGCCGGAACCCACACCTCGTCGCCGTCCCGGGTCACCGCGAACGCGCCCTTCCCGCCCAGCGTCACCACGACCAGCCCCGGTCCCGCGGCCAGCAACGCGCGGGCCGCGGCGGTCGGTTCCTGTCCGGGGTAGAGCCAGGCCAGGTCCTCGTCGCTGGCCTTCAGCACGTCCCCCGCCCCCGCCAGCCGCGCCGCCCCCGCGCGGTAGGCGTCCGGGTCGGGCTGGACGGCGGGGCGCACGTTGAGGTCGGCGGCGACCGCGCGGCCGGCCCGCCGCTGCTCGCCGCACAGTTCCAGCACCCGCGTCGCGCCCGGCTCCACGACGGCCGCCAGCGATCCGGTGTGCAGCACCGCGGTGTCCTCCGGAACCTCCAGCGCCCGCGGATCCCACGACGCGAGGAAGTCGTACGTCGCCGCGCCGTCCGGCCCGACGTACGCCAGCGCGACGATGGTGCGGCCCGGCCCGGCGGGCACCCGCCGCACGTCCACGCCGATGCCGTCGAGGTGGTCGCGCACCAGCTCACCGGGCGGATCGTCGCCCCAGGACGTCAGCAGGGTGACGGGCCGCTCCAGCCGGTGCAGGCCGACGGCCACGTTGGCCGGGCTGCCGCCGGGCGCCGCGTGCACCTCGCGGGCGCCCGCCCGCCACAGCAGATCGACCAGGGCCTCCCCCACGACGGTCACCCGCGTCCGGCGCGAACCCCGCGACTCCTGGGATTCCTGGGACTCTTGAGGTTCCTGGACATCGTGGAATTCCTGGGAATCGTGGGAAATCCGGGATTGCCGGGAGATGCGGGAATCCTGGGGAACCCGCGCTTCCCGGGAACGCTGTTGTTCCTGTGGGAACCGGGAGTTCTCCTGGGAATTCGTCGACTTCACGGGGCCTCCTCGCGCGTGTCCTCGGTGATCATCCTCGGTGAGCGGCCTTCCCGGCGCCACTTCCGGCGTCGGCACGTTGACGGCGGGGTGTTCGCGCATGGTTCATCCGTTCTCGTGCGGCGGGCCCACCGAGTCCCGCACGCGCAGCGGCATCGGGACACGGTGCACGGTGGCGTCGAGCGGGCCGGGGTCGAGGATCAACTCGACGGCGACCCGGCCGAGTTCGCTGTGCGGCAGGGCGATGGTGGTGAGCGGGGGGCGGAGCCAGGAGGCGAAGTCCTGGTCGTCGAACGAGACCACGGAGACGTCGTCGGGCACCCGCAGCCCCGCCTCGGCCAGCGCCTGGTACGCGCCGAACGAGACCCGGTCGGTGGCGCAGACCAGCGCGCCGGGCCGCCGCCCCCCGGCGAGCAGCGCGCGGACCTCCCGGTATCCGTCCGCCGCCTCCCACGCGCACTCGACCACGCCGTCCAGCGCGGCACCGCCCGCGCGGAGCGCCTCGTCGAGACCGCGTATCCGCTCGTTCCCGGCGAACCACCCGTCGGGCGTGGCCGGGAGGGCGTGACGGCCGCCGATCGACCAGATGCCCCGGGTGTGGCCCGCGCCGAGCAGCACCCGGGCGGCGGTCCGGCCCGCCTCGATCTCGTCGGGAACGACGGAGGGCGCGTTCCGGCCGGGCGCCAGGCAGTTGAGCAACACGACCCGCCCGCCGTCCAGTTCGGGCGGCGGATCGACGTGCCGGGTGAACATGGCCGCGTAGATCACCGCGTCCACCTGCCGGTCGAGCAGGGCGTTGACCAGACCGGACCCGGCCGCCGGGTCGCCGCCGGTCTCGGTGATGAACAGCAGGTGGTCACGGGCGCGGGCCGCCTCCAGGGCACCGCGGATGACCTCGCCCGCGTACGGGGTGGTGGTGATGGTGTCGGAGACCAGGCCGATGGTCCGGCTCGACCGGGTGCGGAGGCTGCGCGCGGTGACGTTCGGCCGGTATGCGAGGGCGCGGGCCGCCTCCAGGACACGCTGCCGCGCGGCGTCGGAGATCCGCATGTCGGTACGCCCGGCCAGCACGAACGACGCGGTCGTCGGCGAGACGCCCGCGCTGCGGGCGACATCGGCCATCGTGCCGCGGCGGGGCATGGTCGTTCTCCGGGCTGGGGCTAAATCGAATTAGCGGATCCCGCAGAGAATGCGGTGCCGCTCCCGGGATGTCAAGAGCCGGCGGAAGACCCGGCACCGCCGGGCGGCCCGGCGCCCCGCCGGCGGGCCGCATGACCTCCCACGTCATCGACGCGGCGGGGGACGCCGGGCGATGGTGGTCCCACGGAGAAACCCCCGTCCCCGCACGAAGCTGAGGAGCTGATGCTGTCTCTTTTTTATATCTCCGTGCCCACGGTCCAGGCCGCACATTGCTGAGGAGCTGATGACCATGTCCGCGCTGACCTTCCGGACCGCCACCCCGACCGCGTCCCCCGTCACCCCCCCGGTCCGGCTCCGTCGCTGGCTCGCCCTCGACGCCGTCGTCACCGGCGGCAACGCGCTCGCCTACCTGCTGGCCGCCGGCCCGGTCGGGCGGCTGCTGGGCCTGTCCACCGGGCTCATCGCGGGCGTCGGGGCGTTCCTGCTCGTCTTCGCCGGTGGCGTGGCGTGGCTGGCCACCCGGCCGGAGCCGCCGGTGCTGCCGGTGAAGCTGGTCATCGAAGCCAACGCCGCCTGGGTGGTGGCCAGTTCGGCCGCCCTGGCGCTGGGGCTCGGGCCGAGCACGGCGGGCGCGGTGTGGATCCCGGCGCAGGCGGCGGGGGTGGCCGCGTTCGCGGCCCTCCAGTACACCGCGCTGCGCGCCGACCGCGGCTAGGTCCCCGCGGCTCAGGCGAGGCGGCGCAGCAGGTCCGCGGTCTCCGGGTCGGCCGGGAGGAAAGCCTCCAGTGCCAGCTCGGAGACCGTCACGTCCGCCGGGGTGTTGAACGTCGCGATCGTCGACAGGAACGACAGCCGGTGTCCCTCCTGCTCGATGATCATCGGCAGGGCCAGCCTGCTGCTCTCCCCCGCCCGTTCCTCCCCGCCGGGCGGCAGCGGGTAGGCCGACACCTCCTCGTACAGCTCGCGCAGCGGCGCCGAACGCAGCAGCGCGAGCTGCCGGCGCATCTGGTCCAGCAGATGGCCGCGCCATTCACGGAAGTTGAGGATGCGCGGCGCCAGGCCCTCGGGGTGGAGCGTGATCCGCATGGCGTTGAGGGGCTGGGTGAGCAGCGTGGGCGGGACACCCCTGAGCATGGTCTCGATGCCCCGGTTGGCCGCCCACACCCGGTAGCAGCCGTCCACGACGAGCGCCGGGTACGGCTCGTACCCGGTCAGCAGCCGGTCCAGGCCGAGGCGCAGCACGTCGAGCGCGGGCGAGTCGAAGGGCGACTCGGGGTAGTGCGGGGCGTAACCGGCGGCGACGAGCAGCGCGTTCCGCTCCCGCACGGGAACGTCGAGGTGCTCGGCGAGGCGCAGCACCATCTCGCGGCTCGGCCGGGACTTGCCCGTCTCGATGAAGCTGATGTGCCGCGCGGATGAGTCGGCGCGCAGCGCGAGGTCGAGCTGGCTGACCCCGGTCCGCTGGCGCCACTCCCGCAGCAGCGGTCCGATGCCGGTGGCGGTCGGGGTCGCGGTGATCGCGGTGGTCATACGGTGAGCCTACCGCCGCGCCTCTGTTCCGCGAGGGGCGGTGCGCGCGCCCGCCGGTCCGGGCACTCCCCGGCGGGTGGACCGTTCTCCCAGGTCAGCGGCCGCCGGGAGGAGATCCGGCGGGCCGGCGCCGTCCCCGGGCCAGGGGCGGGCCGGGCGCTTTCCGGCCGGTGCGCGGTCGGGTCGCGGCCTCATCGTCCGTCACGTACGGTCGCTTCCAGCCAACAGACGTTCAACTACCGTCCCGCGTGGAAAGATTCGGCCCCGCAGGAGCCCGTTCGGGGAGCCGTCACAGGGAGAGAAGGGCAGCATGGCCGAGACCGGTGCCGAAAGCGGCGTCGCGCAGGACATCGACATCAATGTGCCGAGCGTGGCACGGATCTACGACTACGCGCTCGGCGGCAAGGACAACTACGCGGTGGACCGGGAGGCGCTGGCCAAGATCGAGGAGACGGCGCCGAGCACCCGGCCGCTGGCGATCAACAACCGTCGCTTCCTGCAACGCGTGGTGCGCGTACTGGCCCGGGACTACGGAATCCGGCAGTTCATCGACCACGGCTCAGGGCTGCCCACGCAGGACAACGTGCACCAGATCGCCCAGAGCGTCGACCCGGACGCCCGCGTGGTCTACATCGACAACGACCCCATCGTCCTCGCCCACGGGCGGGCGTTGCTGGAGGAGAACCGGAACACCGTCGTCATCCAGGCGGACTTCCGTGACACGGAGGGGATTTTCGGTCATCCCGAGGTGGAGCGGCTGATCGACTTCGACGAGCCGGTCGCGGCGCTGTTCGTCTCGGTGCTGCACTGCATCCCCGACTCCGACGACCCGGCGGGGCTGGTGCGGCGGGTCGCGGACCGGCTGGCGCCCGGCAGCTTCCTGGTGATCAACCAGCTCATCAGCGAGGACGCGGAACTGCGCGCGCGGATCACGGACTTCATGGATGTGAGCACGCGGGGGAACTGGGGCCGGGTGCGGCAGGCGCACGAAGTCCGGTCCTACTTCGAGGGGTTCGAGATCCTCGACCCCGGGCTGGTGGAGATCAGCACCTGGCGGCCGGACACCGAGCTGGGGCCGAAGCAACTGACCGACGAGTGGATCGAGTTCGGCGGCGTGGCCCGCAAGTACTGACCGCGCGGGGGCCGGTCCGGTGGCCCGGACCGGTCTCCCGGCCGGCTCCCCGGGCCGCCCGGGCCGTCCGGCGTCGCGGTCAGAGGGTGCGCTTGAGCCCTTCGAGGAACCGCAGACCGTCGAGGAACTCGGCGGTCTTGCCGTGCGGTTCGGCCGTGGCGCACAGGCTGTCCATGACGGCGAGGTAGTCCTCGACGTCATCGCGCTTGTCCAGGTAGAGCGCGCTGTTGAGCTGCTCCAGGTAGACGATGTCGGGAAGGTCCGGCTCCAGGAAACGCAGGATGGTGATCGGACCACCGGCGGCGGCCAGGCCACCGAGCCGGAACGGGGCTATCTGCAGGGTTATGTTGGGCCGTTCGGCCAGCTCGCGCAGCCGCCTGATCTGCGTCCGCATCGCCTCCGGGCCGCCGAGCGGGCGGCGCAGCGCGGCTTCGTCCACCACCGCCCACAGCTTGGGGGCGTGCGGCTTGTCCAGAAGCTGCTGGCGCTCCATCCGCAACTCGACGCGGCGGTCGACCTGCCGGTCGGTGGCGCGCGGGTTGCCCAGCCGGATGCAGGCGCGCGCGTAGTCAGGAGTCTGCAGGAGGCCCGGGATGAACTGCACCTCGTAGGTGCGGATCATCGAGGCGGCCTCCTCCAGACCGATCAGCGTCTCGAACCAGCTCGGCAGCACGTCGCTGTACCGCTGCCACCAGCCGGGCTTGCTCGCCTGCCGGGCGAGCGCGAGGAACTGCTCGCGCTGGGCCTCGTCGACCACGCCGTACAGCGTCAACAGGTCGGCGATGTCCCGTTCCTTGGCGCTCACCCGGCCGAGTTCGAGTCGGCTGATCTTGGCGTGGGAGCCCCGGATGGCGTCGCCCGCGGCTTCCCGGGTGATGCCGCAGCCCTCGCGCAGACGGCGCAGATGCGTGCCGAGCACGATCCGCAGAACCGTGGGTCCGCCCCTGGGGTGGGAGAGGAGATCCCGCACCGAGGAAGAGGCTCGACCTGCCTGAGCTGACGCCATGTGTGTCCCCTGAGTGTTGAAATCGCGCCCAAGTGTTGCACTGTTCGGGCGAGGCGTACAGTCGCCCCCGGGATACTCAGGGTGAATCAGTCAGTCGCGGCTGATGAGGTCGTCGAAGTCCCCGTCCTTGGCGCCGAGCACGAAGGCGGTCATCTCCGCACGGGTGTAGATGAGGGCGGGGCCCTGCGGGTCGCGGGAGTTGCGGACGGCGACGTCGCCGCCGGGCAGGCCCGCCACCTCGACACAGTTACCGTTGGGGTTGCTCCGGGCGCTCTTCCGCCAGGCTGCTCCGGGGATGCGGCCCGCGGGGACACCGTTCACGAACTCCGGCATGTCCACTCCTACTTCTGCTTCTGGTGCGCTGGCCACCCGATGTGGGGGGTGGTGGACGACTTCTGACCGAATACTGCCCCAGATCCGAGCGTTCTTGCATCTGTTCTTGCATTCGTTCTTTCAGGTGTACTTGCAGCGATACGCTCTGTCGACAAGGATGGACCTGACGGAGCCGCCGCCCAGGGACAGGCAGCCAGGATCGCCGCGGAGGTCGTGATGACAGCTCTCCCGTTCGCCGCCATGGCGCCGTATCAGGCGCCGGGGGATCGGGGTGGGACCGTTGACGCGGCGGGTTTCGCCACGTTCCCGCTGGCGGGATCGCCGGAGACGCCGTGCACCGCGCGCGGCATGACCCGTTCGACCCTGCTGGGCTGGGGGCTCGGGCACCTGACGGACGACGCCACCGTCATCGTCTCCGAATTAGTGACCAACGCCCTGCGGTACGGGCTGCCCACCGCGTCGAGCCCCCGCCCGCTGCCGCCGGCCACCGCCGAACAGCCCATCCTGCTCACCTTGTTGCACTGCGGCGGCTCCGTGCTGTGCGCGGTGTTCGATCCCGGGCACGAGGTCCCGCTGGTCAAGGAGCCCGACTACCTGGAGGAAACGGGTCGCGGGCTGCACATCCTGGAGTCCCTGGCCGAGAGTTGGGGCTGGACGACGCCCGACCGCCACGGCAAGGCCGTATGGGCGCTGCTGGCCGCCCCGGAGACCCGGGCCCCCGCCCACGGTGCTGGCTCCGGTCAGGACCGGGAGCCGCTGGCCCGGCTGCTCCTGCTGCTCGAACTGCTCAACGGGCCGTCGTGGTTGAAGGCCCTCGGCGCCTCGGCGGCGGCGAAGACGGCCACGACACGGCGCTGAGACGCGGCTCCGGGGGGCTTGTGGCCTCCGGTGCCGGCAGGACCCCGCACAGCGCGTCGAGGGCGGCGGCGAACCCGTGGTCGGGCGGGGAGCCGTAGCCGACGACGAGCCCGTCGGCGGGCGGGCAGGTGCTCGCCGGATGACGGTAACGGCCCAGCCCGTTGAGGCCGATGCCCCGCCGGGCCGCCTCCGCCACCACCCGTTCCTCCGTACCGGGCGGCAGCCGCACCACGGCGTGCAGCCCGGCCGCGATGCCCGAGACGCCCAGGTGCGGCGCCCGTTCGGCGAGCGTGGCGGCCAACTGGTCGCGGCGGCGCCGGTAGCGCTGACGCATCCGGCGCACATGGCGGTCGAAGCCGCCCGATTCGAGGAAGTCGGCCAGCGTGAGCTGATCCAGGCACCCCACGGTCAGCTCCCAGTTCCCCTTGACGGCGAGCACGTCGTCCACCAGCCGACCGGGCAGCACCATCCAGCCCAGCCGCATGCCCGGACTGAGGCTCTTGCTCAACGACCCGACGTACGCGACCCGTTCGGGGTCGAGCCCCTGCAACGCACCGACGGGATCACGGTCGAAGCGGAACTCGCCGTCGTAGTCGTCCTCCACCACCAGACCGCCGGTGGCCCGTGCCCAGTCCACGACCGCCGCCCGGCGGGCCGGGTGCAGGGGCGCTCCGGTCGGGAACTGGTGCGCCGGGGTCAGCAGCACCGACCGCGCACCCGTGGCGGGCAACTCCGCCACGTCCGCGCCGTGTTCGTCCACGGGCAGCGGCACCGTCCGCACCCCTTCCGCCGCCAGCAGCTCGTGGTGGAGGAAGAGCCCGTAGGACTCCACGGCCATCGCCGCCCGCCGCACGCGCGGCACGGCGGACAGCAGGCCCAACGCCTGGTGCGCACCCGAGCAGACGACGATCCGGTCGGCGTCGGCGACGACACCACGCGCCCTGGCCAGGTAGTCCGCCAGCGCCCGGCGCAACTCCGGCCGCCCGCGCGGGTCCTGGACGCCGAACGCGTCCCGGGGCGCGGCGACCAGGGCACGGCGGGCCGAGGCCAGCCAGGCGGCGCGCGGGAAGGTCCCGATGTCGGGGAACCCCGCCATCAGGTCGTGCGCGGGCCGCTCCTGCCCGGCGGCGGGCCCCCTCCCCCGCCCGGCCCGGCGCGGGGTGGCGGCGCGCGGCGCGACCCGGGTGCCGGAGCCCTGCCGCGCGACGAGCCAGCCCTCGGCGATCAGCTCGGCATAGGCGTCGGCGACGGTGGTGCGGGCGACGCCGAGGGCGGCCGCGAGCGACCGGGACGACGGCAGCCGCGCGCCGGGGGCGAGCCGCCCGCCGCGGATCGCGTCGCGCAGCGCCCGCATCAGCCCGGCCCGCAGGCCACCGGCCGCGGCCACATCGAGGTGCAGATCGAGGCCGGTGCGAACGGCTCCGGCGCCGGGGGAAGTGGCCCAGGATTCCACCGCGCAAGTGGACCACACAGCCGGTCCGCCCCGGCCCTAGGGTCGGTGCCATGAGCGCACACGACCACTCCCCCGCGACGTCCCCCAGAATGGATCTCTCCACCGCCGCCCCGGCCGTCTACCAGGCGATGCGCGCCCTCGACGCCGCCGCCCGCGCGGGTCTCGACCACGGCCTCACCCATCTGGTGAAGATCCGCGCCTCCCAGCTCAACCACTGCGCGTACTGCGTCGCCATGCACACCGGGGAAGCCCGCGCGGGCGGCGAGACCGAGGAGCGGATCTACCTGCTCAGCGCCTGGGAGGAGGCGACCGGCGCCTTCACGGAGCGCGAACGGGCCGCCCTGGCCCTCACCGAGGCGATCACCGTCCTGACCGACGGCTTCGTGCCGGACGCGGTGTACGAGCGGGCGGCGAAGCACTTCGCGGAGGAGGAACTGGCCCACCTGATCGCGGTGATCGTGACGATCAACTCGTGGAACCGCATCGCGGTGTCGACCCGGATGGTGCCCCAACTGCGCGGCAAGTAACGCTCGGCGCCCATTCGTTCACACTCCGATACGATGGTGAGAGCACCGCGCGAACCTTGATATGGTTACCCGTGTCGCGACGGCCCACCACAGCCGCGCAGGCGATCACCTCGTCCGGGTGGCGGAATGGCAGACGCGCTAGCTTGAGGTGCTAGTGCCCGTTTAAGGGCGTGGGGGTTCAAGTCCCCCCTCGGACACCACCAGTACACCCGCGCATGGTGCTGGCCGGAAATCGGCCGGCACCTTTCGCTTTTCCGGCATGGGCGGATCCGGCTCTGCCGCGACACGCGTGGCCGAAGGGGCGGCCGTGCCCCCGGAAAGCCCCGGGTGAGGGGCGTGAGGGCCCGGCCGTCCTGCCGTGTCCGTGTCGGTGTTGTCGGTCGTCCCGGGGTTCAGTCGTTCCATCGCTTGCGCGCGAAGGCGGCTGGTCCGGTCACCAGGGTGTTGGGGGGAACGTCCTTCGTGACGACGGCGCCGGCTCCGACCACGGCGCCGCGGCCGATCGTGACGCCGGGAAGGACGGTCACCGCCGCGCCGAGCCATGCGTCGGCCTCGATCGTGATGGCCGCCCGGGTGATGTACGCGCTGCGCTCGGAGGCCGGGAGCGGGTGGTCGGACGATATGAGATTGGTCTTCGGGCCGATCAGGACGCCGTCGCCCAGGTGGATGCCGCCCTGGTCCAGGAAGGTGCAGCCCTGGTTGACGAAGACGTGCTCGCCGAAGTCGATGCCGAGCCCGTGGTCGGTGTAGAAGGGCGTATAGACGGTGACGGTGTCGGGCACGTGCTTGCCGACGATCTCGGACAGCAGGGCCGCGCGGGCGGCCTTGTCGTCGAAGGGCAGAACGTTGAGCCGTGACGTGAGCGTGGTCACGTGCTCGATCCGCGCGGCCACCCGTGCGAACTCGGGTGTACGGACGTAAAGACGGTCGTGATCGGGCTGCATGGGGCTTCCTCACGAGGGGAGTTCGGACCGAAGCCGTCGGACGGCGCCCGCCGGGCACGGCAGTCGGTCAACCGGAGACCGACCGCGTCCATCGAAGCGATACGGGCCCGCCCGACGCGAACGACGCTCAGGGCATCCATGATCAGCACGCGGTGTCCGCGCGGAACGCGCGCAGGGACATCACGCCACGCGCGCCTTCGCCGCCGTCGCGGACGCGGGACGGTTCTGGAGGGCGCCGCCCGCCGTGGTCTCCCGGGTGGGGGCTTTCGGCCGCTGGGTCAGTGGTGGTGGCCTCGTCGGCCGAGGGTGTGCACGGGCGTCGCGCCGGGGCGGGTCCATTGCGGTACGGGGCGGCTGGTCGGGCCCCAGGTGGCGTTCCCGTCCGCGTCCGAGCGCCAGGACCAGCACGACTCGCGTCCCTCGGGCCAGCCCTCGGGCTTGTCCTCCCACGCCTCGCCGCGGCCGTAGGGCGTCATGTCGAGCAGGCCCAGGGACCCGTTGACCACCTCGTTGCCGCGGGCCGTCGTGGAGTACGTGAGGAACGTCCGGTCGCCCTCGCGCAGGAAACAGGTGAGGTACCCCATGGCGCCGCCGACCGGCGCCGCCACGTCGCGCACCGAGTACCACGGCTGGGTGTAGCCCATGAACCCGACGTAGGACGCCACCTCGTCCCACCGGCCGGTGGTCAGGATGGCGAACGAGACGCCGCGGGCGTTGAGATAGACGGCGTCCTTCAGGTGCCAGGCCGTGGTGGTGCAGCCCTCGCACTGTCCCTGGTGCGGCGCGCCGTCGTACCACATGTGCTTGTACACCACGAGTTCGTCCCGGCCCTGGAACAGGTCCAGGAACGGGACCGGGCCGTCCGGCCCGACGACCTCGACCGTGCCGTCCAGCTCCACCATCGGCAGCCGGCGGCGGGCCGCGGCCAGGGCGTCGCCCTCCCGGGTGTGGGCCTTCTCCCGGACCAGCAGCTCGTCGCGGGCGGCCTGCCGGGGCGCCAGGTCGACGACGGGCGGCCGGCCGGGCAGCGCGGGGGTCGGGTGGTCCGGGGTGGTCGTCATGGGGTCCTCCGTGAGGTCTCGTACCGGGCAGCGCCCGGTGACCGTCCACGACGGTCACCGGAAGAGACTCGCGCCCCGGCCGGAACTCATCGCGGCGCGGGCGCCCGGTGCGCGGCGGGAGCGTGGCGCTTGCCACCGGCCGGGGCGAGATAGATACGGATCTGACAAATCCGCGGCCGGGGCGAGGAGGTCGCTGCCCGACGGCGACCCCGGGCCGGACCGGGCGGCGAGGCCGGCGGGCTCCGGCGGATTTTCCCTGGGTCCGCTGTCAGTCGGTTGTCATCCATCTGAGCAAGCGGAGAGATGGCGGGGAGTTCTCCCCAGCTCGGCATTGTCGAACGCCGAAGGAGGCTTGTACCGTCCGAGTCGCTCGAATTGTCAAGGACAAGAGAGTGCCCGACCCGGCCCGAAGTCAACGGAGATCTTCGCCATGAAAGCGCCGCGCGCCGCCGCCCTTGGGCGCCGCCCTCACGGTGGCCCCCGCCACGGGGGACCCGCGCCGCGCCGGATCGGCGGATCACCCGCGGGCCGCTCCGGGACATCGCCGCGCGCACTCACCCCGGAGCGCCGTGCGAACGCCCGGCACACCGCGCGGCTCACCCTCGGGCGCGCTCCCACGGCGGTCCCGCCCCACACCACCCGGCACCCCGGCTGAGCGGTCGGCGCGCTCCCGCGTCTCTCTCTTGTACACAACTGACGCTGCCGACGCAGAGGAACATCGGAGGCTACGAAGGGGCTGCATGCTGCATTTGGATCTTCTGTGAGATTCGTACCGTCATGTTGTTTTACTGCTGCGTCGCGGCGCCAGAACTGCGCCCCCCCCCCCCTTCGCCGGCGGCGCTAGTTGTGTATAGGAGACGCCCCCACCCGGCACCCCGGCTGAGCGGTCGGCGCGCTCCAGCGTCCCCCTTCCCCGTCCCACCGTCACCCAGGAGTCGTGTCCCATGAAACACCGACCCCGCCGCGTCCGCGGTCTGCGCCTGAAGCTGGCGCTGGCCGGGATCGTCGCCGGTACCGTGCTGTTCGGCTCCGGAGCCCTCCCCGACACCGCCTCGACCGCCTCGGCGGCCGAGCAGGAGTACCGGCGCGGCCCCGCCCCCACTCTGGCGAGCCTCCAGGCCGAGAAGGGCCCCTTCGCCTACAAGACGGCCACCGTGCCCAGCCAGTCGGGCTTCGGCGGCGGCACCATCTACTACCCGACCGACACCAGCCAGGGAACGTTCGGCGCCGTCGCCATCGCGCCCGGCTTCACCGAGTCCCAGTCGGCCGTCGCCTGGTTCGGGAGCAAGCTCGCCTCCAACGGCTTCGTGGTCTTCACCATCAACGTGAAGAACACCTGGCTCGACCAGCCCGACTACCGCGGCCTCCAGTTGCTCTCCGCGCTGGACTACCTGACCAAGAACAGCGTCGTCCGCGACCAGATCGACCCCAACCGCCTGGCCGTCGCCGGGCACTCCATGGGCGGCGGCGGCGCGCTGAGCGCGGCGAACGCCCGGCCGAGCATCCAGGCGGCCGTTCCGCTCACCCCGTGGCACACCGACAAGACCTGGGAGAACCTGCGCGTCCCCACGCTGATCGTCGGGGCCGAGAACGACGGCATCGCGTCCGTCTCCCGCCACGCCGAGCCGCTCTACGAGTCGCTCACGTCGGCGCCCGAGCGGGCGTACCTGGAGCTGAACGACGCCGGCCACATGGTCTCGAACAGCTACAACACCACCATAGGCCAGTACACCCTGGCCTGGCTCAAGCGCTATGTCGACAACGACACCCGCTATGAGCAGTTCCTGTGCCCGCCGCCCTCGGCGAGCACGCTGATCTCCGAGTACCGGTCGAGCTGCCCCGGCTCCTGACCCATGGCATGTCCGTCCCCGCCGCCCGGTGCGGCGGGGACGGACGTGTTCAGCGGCGCAGCGTGGTCTCGCGCCGCATGTGCGACAGCTTCTCGGGGTTGCGCACGGCGTAGAGCCCGGTGATGAGGCCGTCGTCGATACGTACCGCCACGACGGTGTCGATCGCGCCGCCGAGCCGGAGGACCAGCGCCGGGCAGCCGTTGACCTGCGCGGGCCGCAGCGACGCGACGGCGGCGATCCTGCCCAGCCCGGCGACCAGCAGGCGGGCCACCTTGTCGGCGCCCACGATCGGGCGCGGGACGGCCTGGACGACTCCGCCGCCGTCGCCCGTGAGAACGACATCCGGCGCCAGGATGTCGAGCAGGCCCTGAAGGTCGCCGGTTTCGACGGCCCGCCGGAACGCGTCGAGCGCGTCGCGGGTCTCGGCCGGGGAGACGACGCCGCGCGGGCGGCGCGCGGCGACGTGCGTCCGGGCCCGGTGCGCGATCTGGCGGACCGCGGCGGGGCTCTTGTCGACGGCCTCGGCGATCTCGTCGTATCCGAGGTCGAACACCTCGCGCAGCACGAACACCGCCCGCTCGGTCGGGGCGAGGGTCTCCAGCACCAGCAGCATCGCCATCGAGACACTGTCGGCCAGTTCGACGTCCTCGGCGACGTCGGGCGCGGTGAGCAGCGGCTCGGGCAGCCAGGGACCGACGTAGGACTCCTTGCGGCGGCCGAGCGCGCGCAGCCGGCTCAGCGCCTGGCGGGTGGTGATCCTGACCAGATACGCGCGCCGGTCCCGTACCGTGCCGAGATCGACGGCCGCCCACCGCAGCCACGTCTCCTGGAGGACGTCCTCCGCGTCGGCGGCCGAGCCGAGCAACTCGTAGGCGACGGTGAACAGCAGGTTGCGGTGGGCGACGAACGCCTCGGTGGCGGGGTCCGCGCGTCCCTCGCCGGCGGGCCGTCCGGCCGTGTCCTGGGGGTGCTCGCCGCTTCCGCTCGTCACCGGCCGCTCCTGCCTGTTCGTTCCCGTGGGTGCCACGCCCACAAGACGCCGGCCGGCGCGGCTCCGTGACACCCGTGACCGGTGGCGCTCGTCACAGGACCGCGCCGTCACAGGGGGCGGGCGGGCGGCGTCTGGTGTTCGTCCGGTACGACACCACGAGTGAGGACAAGGCCATGGACACCCGATTCAACCTGTTCGAGAACGAGATCGCCGCCAAGTTCGCCAAGCGGTTCGCCAACGCCGGCTTGGTGGTGCACCAGTCGCCGCTGCCGAGGTCCACGCAGGAGCTGGTGTCGCTGCGCGCCAGCCAGATCAACGGCTGCGGCTGGTGCATCGACATGCACACCAAGGAGGCCGAGGCCGCCGGTGAGACCGCGGTCCGGCTCCATCTGGTCGCCGCGTGGCGGGAGTCGACCGTGTTCACCGACGCCGAACGGGCCGCGCTGGCGCTCGCCGAGGAGGGCACCCGTCTCGCCGACGCCCACGACGGCGTGTCCGACGAGACCTGGGCCCGGGTGCGCGAGCACTACGACGACGACCAGATCGCCGCGCTGGTCGCCCTGGTCGCCCTGATCAACGCGGCCAACCGGCTCGCCGTGATCGTGCACCAGCGGGGAGGCTCCTACGAGCCCGGCATGTTCGCCGCGCTGACCTGACCGGCGGACGCGTTCCGGCCCGGCCCGGCCGCGCGCCGGGACCGGCGCCGGGGCTACGGCGCGGCGAGCCGTCCGAACCCCTCCGGCCCGTGCCCGGCGTCGATCGCCCGGCGCACCTCGGCCCGGGCGGCGGCGAGGACGCCGTTGTCGAGGCCGTTCGCCCGGATGGTGCTCAGGACGTGGTCCATGGCCGCCGCCGCGGAGGTGAGCGTGGCCGCGTCTCCGGGGAAGCGCCCGTCGGTGACCTGCCCGGCGACCTGGTCGGTCAGGTCCGGCAGGAAACCGAGCATCGCCTTCGCGTGCCCGGCGATGTCGGTCGCGCCGATGTTCTCGGCGGCGGCGAGCCTGAACATGTGCGTCACGCCGCTCATCGCCGTCCAGAACAGGTCCTGGAGGGCGGCGTCGAACGCGGCGGCCCGGCCGGGGTCCGCCCCGACGTGGTACGCGTTCCCGCCGAGCGCGGCCAGCGCGGACCGGTGGGTCTCGTAGAGGTCGCCCGGCCCGCTGTAGAACAGCGCCGCCCCGGGGCCGCCGATGGCGTCGGGGGTGGCCATGATCACGCCGTCGAGGTAGTCGACGCCGTGCTCGCCGGCCCAGGCGGCCATCGCGCGGGCCTGCCGCGGCGAGCCGCCGCTGAGGTTCACCAGGGTGCGGCCCCGGAGCGCGCCGGTGTCGAGGACCGACCGCGCCACCTCGTAGTCCCGTACGCACACGATGACGAGCGAGCCGGCCGCGATCGCCTCGGCGGCGGTACCGGCGACCGTGGCGGCGGTGTCGGCGAGGCATTTCCCCTTTCCCGGGGTGCGGTTCCACACGGTGGTGGGGTGGTCGGCGGCGGCGAACGCGGTGGCCAGGGCACGCCCCATGGGGCCGAGTCCGAGGACGGTCACGGAGGTCATGCCGGTTAAGCTAAACCTTGACGTCGATGTCAGAGTCAAGTCCGGAGTCGGGATGCGCATCGGGGAACTGGCGCGGCGGACCGGGGTCAGCGAACGCGCGCTGCGGTACTACGAGCAGCAGGGCCTGCTGACTTCGGAACGGCGGCCGAGCGGCTACCGCCTGTACCGCGAGGAGCATGTGCCGGCGGTGCGGCGGATCAGGGTTCTCCTCGCGGCCGGCCTGAGCACCGCTCAGATCGTGGAGGTGCTGCCCTGTGTCGTGGACGACGAGGGCCTGCTGACGCCCGGCTGCCCGGAGCTGGTCGACGGGCTGGTGCGGCATCGTCACCGGATCGACGAGGCCATCGGCGAACTGGAGGCCACCCGCGCCACCCTCGACACGATGCTCGCCGGCCGCCGCCGGGCCGACTGACCCCGGAGGCGGGAGGAGGGGTGAGCCGGTGATGGAGAAGGTGTTCGACAGCGACGACCTGCCGTCGGCGGAACGGATCGACGCCTGGTGCGAGCTGGCCTCCGGCACGCTGACGCCGTCGGCGTTCACCATCGACCGCGGGAGCGGCTTCCGCGCCTCGCTGCGCGCGGCGGATCTCGGCGCGGCCCAGGTCACGGCCATGACGTACTCCTCGCTGGAGTCGCGCCGGACACCCCGGCTGATCCGGCGCTCCGACCCCGAGTTGTACGCGGTGGGGCTCATCGTGCGGGGGCGGCAGGGCATCCGGCAGGCCGGGCGGGAGACCGTGCTCGACGCGTCCGGACTGGTGCTGTACTCCACCTTCCGGCCCTTCCACAGTTGGGTGGACGTCGGCGAGGGCACCGCCGCCAGCGTGCTGGCGCAGGTGCCCCGGGCGCTGCTTCCCGTTCCCCCGGACAAGGTCGGCCGACTGCTGGCGACGCCGTTGTCCGGACAGGAGGGATTCGGCGCCCTGCTCGCGCACTTCCTCACGCACCTGGCCACCGGCGCCGGTTCGTACCGTCCGGCGGACGGCCCCCGTCTGGGCCTGGTGCTGCTCGATCTGCTGACCGCGCTGACGGCCCACCACCTCGACGACGACACCGGGATATCGCCGGAGTCACGCCGGCGCACCCTGTATCTGCGGGTCCGCTCCTTCATCCACCAGCACCTGGGGGACCCGGACCTGACCCCGGAAACCGTCGCCGCCGCCCACCACATCTCGCTGCGCTACCTGCAACGCGTCTTCCAGAGCCAGGGGCAGACCGTCGCCGGATACATCCGGCACCAGCGCCTGGAACACGTCCGCCGCGACCTGGCGGACCCCGCGCTGGCCGGGAGCCCCATCCACGCCATCGCCGGACGCTGGGGTTTCCCCCACCCCGCGGCCTTCACCCGCACGTTCCACGCTGCCTTCGGCACCACCCCGCGCGACTACCGCCACCACGCCCTCACCGACCCGGGCGCGCCCCCCGCTCAGCGGTAACCGGCCAGGCCCTCCGCCAGCTCCTCCTCATCGCCGTCGCGGTACGCGGACAGGGCCTGTTGCAGGGCGAACGTGCCGCGGATCGCGGCGACACGGGTGGCCCGCGCGCTGTCCGACCAGCCGCCCAGCGCCAGCACCCGCCCCAGGAAGTCCGCGCCGTGACCGGCGCCCACGGCCGCGAGATCCTCGGCGGGGTCACCGATCGTCACCTCGTCCCAGTCCACCACCCCGCTCAGGCTCGGCAGCCCGCCCACGGTCTCCCACAGAACGTTCTCCGGGCCGAGGTCGCCGTGCACCACCGCCTCGGTGAGGTGGGGAAGGCCGTCGAGCGCGTCGAGTTCCCGTTCGGCCCGGTCACGGCCGCCGGCGGACATCAGGCCGAACAGCTCCGCGCGGACGTCCGCCGCGAACCGCCGCCACCCGTCCGCCGGCGCGTGCGGCAGCGCCGCGCGCACCGAGGCGTCGGCGCCGGCCCGGGCGAGGGCGGACAGCAGCGCCGCGTACTGCTCCGCCACCGCCCCGGCCACCCGGGGATCACCGAGCACGCCGGGCTCCAGCGGCGCTCCGGGCACGCGGCTGAGCACCAGGAACGGCGCGTCGTCCGCGCCGTGGGACACGCCACCGGCCAGCGGCTCGGGCGTGCGGCAGCCGAGGTCGACGGCGGCGAGCGCGCGCAGCACGGTCGCCCGCGCGGGCAGCCGCGTGGCCGCCGCCGTGGTGCGCGGCAGGCACACGACCCGGTCGGAGCCCATGACCACGTCGTGGAACTGGCCCTGCCGGACGGTGAGTTCGTCAGGTCCGTCGTCGCGCAGCAGCCGGCTCAAAAGGGCGCGACGTGTTTCAAGCATGTCCACGGCTCGTCAACGCCCCACCACCCCCGGCGGATTTCCGGGACCTCCGGGGGGCCATGACCCCCGGTGTCGGCACCGGCATCGGAGCCCATGGCAGCCCAGCGGGACACCCGGCCCATCGCCCGTCGACCGGCAGGTGGTGGCCTGGTACGGATTCATGTTCGCCGGGATGTTCCCGCCGATCCGCCGGCGGCCCTCGTCGCCGAACGCGGCGCCGGCGTCGGCGAGGCGGCCGGCCGGCTGGCCGGGGAACGCCGCCGGTGCCTGTCCCTGGCCGACAGCTCACGCCTCACCCGCACCGAGGGCACGGCCGCCGCCCGCGACCTGGAGACCGCCCTGCTGGCGCTGGAAACGGCCTGCTGCACCGCCGCCACCGACCGTGAGAACCCCTGAGCACCCGTCCGCCGGGGGATCGGGACCAGCCATTCGCGGGGTGCGGCCCCCGGGACGGTACTGAAACGCCCTATACGGGGCAGACGACCTGAATGGGTACGTCAATGATGGAGATCGAGCGGAAGTTCGAAGCGCCCGGTGTCGGCTCGTTGCCGGATGTCACCGCCGTGCGCGGCGTCGCCTCGGTCCGGGCGGCGGAGGCCGAGGACCTCGACGCTACCTACTACGACACCGCTGACTTGCGGCTGCTCGCGCAGGGGGTCACCCTGCGCAGGCGCACCGGCGGGCACGACGCGGGCTGGCACCTGAAGCTGCCCGTGGGGAAGGACAGCAGGCGCGAGGTGCGGCTGCCGCTGGACGCGGGTCCGCCGCGCGAGGTGCCGGCCGAGCTGAGCCGGCTGGTCGTCGGTCTGGCCCGGGGCGGCTCGCTCGCGCCGGTGGCCCACCTGCGGACGCACCGCACGCGGCACCTGCTGTGCGACGACACCGGCACGGTCGTCGCCGAACTCGCCGAGGACCGCGTCACCGCGCAGACCCTCGGCGGGCCCGGCCGGGACTCCGGCGTCACCGAGGTGACGTCCTGGCAGGAGATCGAGGTCGAGCTGGGCGAGGGCCGCAAGCCCCTGCTGAAGGCCCTCACCAAGAAGCTCACCGCCGCCGGGATCAAGCGCGCCGGCAGCGGCTCGAAGCTGGCCCGGGTGCTGGGCGAGGACCTCGGCGACGCGGCTCCCGGCACCCGCGCCGGCTCGGCCGGCGAGGCCGGGCTGCGGCGCCTGTCCGGCCTCCGGGACCCGATGCTGCGCTGGGACCCGGCCGTCCGGCGGGACGAGCCGGACTCCGGGCACCGGATGCGGGTCGCGACCCGGCGGCTGCGCAGCGCCCTGAAGTCCTACCGGAACGTGCTCGACCGCCGGCGCACCGATCCGGTGGAGGCCGAACTGAAGTGGCTGGCCGGCGAACTGGGCCGGGCCCGCGACGCGGAGGTGCTCGGCGAGCGGCTCACCGGGCAGACCGACCGGCTGCCGCCGGAACTGGTGCTCGGCCCGGTCAGGGCCACGCTCGCCGAGTGGTCGGCCGACACCTACCGCGCGGCGCACGCCGAGGTGGTCGCCACGCTCTCCGGCCGCCGTTACGTCGCGCTGCTCAAGGCCCTCGACGCGCTGCTCACCGATCCCCCGCTGCGGCCGGCCGCCGACCGCAAGGCGGCCAAGGTGCTGGCCGCGACCGCCCGCCGCGAGCACCGGCGCGTCGCCGAACGGCTCGACACCGCCCTGAAGCCGGCGCCGGGCCGGGAGCGGGACACGGCGCTGCACGCCGCCCGCAAGGCCGCCAAACGCGCCCGCTACGCCGGGGAGACCGCGCGGGACACGCTGGGCAAGCGCGCCGAGCGGTTCACCCGGCGGATGAAGGAGGCGCAGGAACGGCTGGGCGTCCACCAGGACGCCGTCGTCCCCCGGCAGGCCCTGCGCGGGCTGGCCGTCCGGGCCCACGAGGCCGGGGAGAACAGCTTCACGTACGGCCTGCTGCACGGCGTCCAGACGGCCGCGGCCGACGACGTGGAGCGCGAACTGCCCGCCCTGCGGCGGCGCGTGGCGAAGGCGGGAAAGCGCCTCGGCTGACCGGCGGCGATTTCGAGCCACTTTGCGCGATGAACACCCCGGCGGCGGCCGTTCCCTCGCGGGGAAGGCCGCCGGCGCGCGGAGTTGTCCCCCGCTCGGGCGGTGCAAACGTTCCGGCGGCGCGGCGGGCACGCCGCCACGGCCGTCGGCGGTCCGTATCCGGCCGGTACGCGCGTTCCGCCGGCCCGGCGGCCGGTGTCAGGGTCGCCCCAGACCCGTGCGGCGCGGCCGGTGGGGCGGACCAGGAGGGGACCATCGCATGGACATGGACCACGACGACGAGCCGAACAGCGCGGACGAGGAACTGGTGCGGCTGTTCGTCGACCAGGCGGCGGCCTGGGCCCGGGCGAACGCGGCCCGGATCGGCATCGCCTACCACAGCGACGGCGGCTGGGAGCTGTGGCTGGAGGTGGAGCTGTACGTCTGGCTCACGCAGCACGCGCCCGACCTCACCGTCACCCGGCAGGCGCACAGCTACGCGCACGGCGACAGCGACCGGCGGGCCGACCTGCTGCTGGACGGCCGGGTCGTCGTCGAGCTGAAGGCCGAGACCTCCCTGGAATCGGCCGACGCCTTCGCCGCCCGGGTGGAGAGGGACCGCGCCAAGGTGGACGGCGTCGACGACTCGGCCGACAGCATCGACTACGAGTACGAGGAGGGTGACGCCGTCGCCGAGAACGAGGACGGCGACGCGGAGGAGACGTCCGGCGAGGACGACGTCACCCCGGCCGCGGTCGTGGCGTTCGCCTTCTCGACGGGCGGCAAGGGCGCCGTCCGGGCCCTGGACGTCTTCTTCGAGCAGAACAACGCGGGCCCGCTCTCCATCTTCTGGGAACTGACCGGCTGAACCCCGGACTTCCGCCGCCGCCTCCGCGAGCCGCGATCGCCCCGCCACGGAGGCGGCGCCGGTGCCCAGGTGTCTCAATCGCCCGTGTCGCCGCACAGGGCGTTGTCGATGAGCCGGGTGACCGCGCGTTCCTGGGCCAGCGCGCTGTCGAACGAGTCGTGTTGCTGCGTCGTGACCGAGACCACCACGCTGCGGCGGCCGTCCTCCGTCACGGCCGTCCTGGTGCTGTAGCCGAGCTGGTCGCCGCTCGGTATCCAGACCCGGCCGCCGCAGGGCAGGGAGCGCGAGAAGATCCCGAGCCCGTACCGGGCATCCGGCCACAGTTGTGTGACCTCGTCGTCCATCGGCATGGTCTGCCGCATCGCGGCCAGCCCGGCGTCGTCCAGGAGCGTCCCGTCGAACAGGGCCCGCAGGAAACGGTTCAGGTCGGCGGTGGTGGAGAGGTAGCCGCCGGAGGCGTCCGCGTCGATCAGCTCGGTCGTGTTCACCAGCGGCCCGCCCTCGGCGAAGCGGGTGTACCCCTCGGCGTGCGGGCGGGGCAGGCCCGGGGAGTCGCCGGGCCAGACGGTGTGGTGCATACCGGCCGGCCCGAGGACGCGCGCGTCGACCTCCTCGTGCCAGGCGTTGCCGGTGACCCGCTCGATGAGCAGGCCGAGGACGACATAGCCGGTGTTGGAGTAGTGCCACTCGGCGCCCGGGGCGGACTCCGGCTCGGCGGCCATCGCGAGGGCGACCGTCTCCTCCGGGGTGCGGGCCGTGTAGCGGAGCGCCAGATACTGCTCCTCGGTGTCCATGGCTGGCCAGTTGGCGTCCGAGATGCCGCTCGTGTGCTGGAGGAGATGCCGGACGGTGATGTTCCGGCCGTCGTTCCCGTTCCCCCGGATCAGGCCCGGGAGCCACGTCTCGACGGGGTCGTCCAGCGTCAGCTTCTGCTCGGAGACGAGTTGGAGCACGACCGTGGCCACCAGCGTCTTGTTCGTGCTGCCGATCCGGAAGTACCCGTGGGGGGAGACAGGTCGGCCGGTTTCCAGGTCCGCGACGCCGCTGGTCGCGACGCGCCCGTGCCCGTCCCGTACCTGGACGCCCGTGGCGCCCGCGTCGCGGATCGCGTCCGCGTCGCGCTGCAACGCGGACCGGCCGGCCCCGTGGGCTGTGGCCGGGCCGCCGGCCGCCGCCGCGCACACCACAGCGAGGGCCACGCCGCTCAGCGCCCTGATCGCTTTCCCGCTCACCGCTATCACCCTGTGCTCCCTCGTCACGCCGCGATCGGCAACCATGCGGGTCCAGGGTGTCGGTGCGACGGAGGGGACAGCGATACGGCTGGCCCCCCGACGGGCCTGGGGCCGGCCCCCGGTACCGTCCGCGCCGCGATGGCTCCCCGCCGTTCGCCGCAGGACGGGGAACGCGTTGACGCCGAGGGAGCCGGGGCGCTCGGACGGGGCGCCGGGTCCGTTCGCGCCCTGCCGGCCGGCGCGCGGGCCGCGTTCCGGGCCGGGCCGGGCGCCGATGACGCGACGTGGGGACGCGGCGGACCGGCAGCACACCGGCGTCAGGTCTCCCCCGGCAGGTCGTCATCCTGCCCCCGGACTGACCGGACCGCGCCACGTTGACCAACGGCAGCAAGGCGCGGGCATCGCTCCAGAAGTCCACGCGGACGCCGGGGACGGCCGGCGAGGGCGCCGTCCGGAGACTGGACGTCTTCTGCGAGCGGAGCAACGCGGGCCGTGGTCAGGCCGGCATTCCGCGCTCGGCGAGGCCGCTTTCGTAGGCGATGATGACGAGTTGGGCGCGGTCACGGGCGCGCAGCTTGGCCAGGAGGCTGCTCACATGGGTCTTCACGGTCGGCAGGCTGATCACCAGGCGTTCGGAGATCTCGGCGTTCGACAGGCCGTTGGCGATCAGCACGAGCACCTCCTGTTCGCGTCTGGTGAGTCCGACCAGGCGTGATTCCGGCCGGGGCGCGTCGCCGGGGCGGGCGAAGTTCGCGATGAGGCGGCGGGTGACCGTCGGCGCGAGGACGCTCTCCCCGGTGGCGATGATGCGGATGCCGTTGACGAGATCGGACGGCGAGGCGTCCTTGAGCATGAATCCGCTCGCGCCCGCCTGAAGCGCCGGGTAGACGTAGTCGTCCATGTCGAACATGGTGAGGACCAGGACCCGTACGCCCGTCATGGTCTCGTCGGCGCAGATCTGCCGGGTGGCCGCTATGCCGTCCATGACGGGCATCCGCAGATCCATGAGGACGACATGCGGTCGCAGTTCCCGGGCGAGTTCGACCGCCGCCGCTCCGTCGCCCGCCTCGCCGATCGCCTCCAGCCCGGGTGTGGAATCGACGAGGAGCCGGAAACTCCCCCGCACCAGCGCTTGATCGTCCGCGATCAGGACCCGGACCGCCTCGGCCATCCCACGTTCCTCGCCTACCGCTCATGAGGTCATCGAGTTCGGTCACCCTACCGTGTCGCTCCGTCAGTTTCCTTGAGATGACACCCTGTTGGACCTACGGGAGCGACGTGTAGCCGCCATGGCCCGCCCGGTGCGCGTCAGGTGCGCGGTGGGGTACGTCGAGGGCCAGTTCGCCCGTCCTGGCCTCCCCGACGGTGACGGTGGCGCCGTGGGGCGCGGCGAGCCGGGCGAACGAGGTCAGGATCCTTTCCGCGTCGGCCGGTCCGGCCATACGCGGGCGCCCCCGGCGATGGACAGGCCGACCGAAGCCCAGTTCGATCGGATGGAGGCGCGCTTCGACGAGCGCGCCGTCGTCGAAGGTGAGCACCGGTATGAGCGATTCCCAGTACCGGCGGTGCGGGGCGAACAACCGGCGGCCGTGGCCGGTCAGTTCGGCGAAGTAACGCCCCGGCGTGCGGGGACCGGCGACCCGCGCGTAGTCCTCGGCGGGAACATGGTCGGCGAGTTCGATCTGGCTGACGACGTTGCCCAGGCTGTAGAAGATCGGCTTGCCCCGGTGGAGTTCCACCCCGCGCAGGAAGTGCGGGCCATGGCCGACCACGATATCGGCGCCCGCGTCGATGCTCCGGTGGGCGAACGTCCGCAGGAACTCGCCCGGTTCTTCCGGCGTCGGGCCCGGTTCGTGGGAGTGGACACTGACCAGGACGAGGTCCGCCCGGTCGCGGGCCTCACGCACCCACTGGGAGATCTCGTCGAGGTCCGTCCGATCGCACTCGGTCGCGAAGCCCGGCTCGTCCGCCACCCGGAAGCGGGTGCCGAACAGGACGAGCCGCTCGGCCGAGGGCAGCGCGGGATCGAAGCCCAGCAGCGTGCGTGCCTCGGCCCGCCGGGCCCGCAGCCCCGTCCTGGCGTCGATCTCCCGCAGCCCCTCCATCTGCGCGGCCGTCACGTCCAGCGTCGCGGTGTACCGCAGCGGGTTCAGGCCGGGACGACCCGGCGTGTCCGGTGACGGCGCGGCGGCTTCCTGCCCGGGCAGGAAGGTCGAACTGCACGAGATGAGGGCCAGGCTGCCGCCGGGCCGGTCGACGTAGACCGGTCGCCGCGCGGCCGTGAGGTCGGCACCGATCCCCGCGAAGGGGACCCCTCTCGCGTTCAGCAGGTCCACGGTACCGAGCAGGCCGTCCACGCCCATGTCCAGCGCGTGATTGTTCGCGCAGCCGAGCACCGTGAAGCCGGCCGCCACGATGTCGTCGATCACGCGGGGGTCCGCGATCAGGCAACCACCTCCCGCCGCGTTGTGCACCGGGTGCCCACGGCTGCCGCTGGGGACGACCTCCAGATTGGTGAAGGCGAAGTCCACGGCACGCAGCAGTTCACGCAGTTCGACGGCGGCGGGGTCCGACGTGATCAGCGCTCCCCTGGTCGCCATGCAGTCGCCGGAAAGGGCCACGGTCAGCCGCGTCATCGGCCCGCCTCGGCCACCGCGCCGGCGAGCGCCGCGCCGGGATCCGAGCCGGTGACGTCGACGCGCGTTCCGTTCACGGTGACGGTCGGGGTCAGCGCGATGTCGTCCGAGGCGGCCACATCGGACACGTACGTCACCCAGGGAAGGTATGGCGCGTCATCGACACACGTGGCGAAGGAGTCGTCGGTGATGCCCGCTTCCCGGCCCGCGGCGACCAGTTGGGCCTCGCTGAGCCCGGGGCCTCGTTCCGGGGGTTGCAGGTCGAACAGTACCGACGAGTACTGCTCGAAGTGCCCCTGGTCCGCGGCGCACGCCGCCGCGGAGGCGGCCTGTGTCGAATAGCCCGCCGGGTCGCTGTAGTCGTCGAGGAAGGCGACCGGGTGATAGACGAGGGTGATGTCACGGTCCGCTCGCAGGGTGGTGAGGACCGGGGCCAGGGACCGTTCGGTGTCACGGCACGCGGGACAGAGGTAGTCGAGGTAGATGTCGACCCGGACCGGACCGTCGGAGAACACCAGTCCCGACTTGTCGCTCGCCGCCCCGGCGGGCACCCGGCTCGGCGCCTCACCGGGCCCCGAGTCCCCGGCCCGCACCAGGCCGACGCCGACCAGCGCCCCACCGACGACGACGAACACGGCGACGAGTGAGACGAGAGTCGCGCGCCGCCGCCGGTGCCGCTTCCGCACCATTTCCCTGACCGAGGCGTCCGTCGCCCCGGTCGTGTCCGATGACCGCATACCTATTCCTCCTTCACATCCAGGAGCCGGCGGTCCAGCGCGTAACGCGTGCGTGGGTGCCGGATCAGGAAGACGGCCGCGCCGAGGAAGAGCAGATCGCGCGCGATGTCGATGACGTATCCGCGCTCGGCTCCGCTCGTGAGTGTTCCTCCGCCGCCGAAACAGCCGCAATCGATGGACAACCCTCGCGCCCACACCGAGGCGATGGCCGCGGTGTACGCCGCCATCAGCAAGGCCGTGAGCGTCGCCATTGCCCTGGTGGCCAGTCCGACAGCCAGCAGCACAGCGATCGCCACCTCGATGAACGGCAGTGCGGTGCCGACGAGAAGGGCGGTTTCGGCGGGCACGATCTGGTAGGCGGCGACCGAGCGGTCGGCCACCGCCAGGTCCTGGAACTTCACCGCCCCGGCGAAGCCCAGGACCGCCGCGAGGGTCAGCCGCGCCGCGGTCCCCGTCCATGCCTTGGTGACACGCAAGGTGCGAACTCCCTCGGGTTCAGTGCGTACGGGAGAACCGGTACGTGGCCAGTCCGAGCGCCACGGCGGCGATACCGGCCAGCAGCCCCAGTTCCGCGGCCACCGGAGGATTCCAGCCCCAGATGAGCAGGCGTGTCTGCTCCGAACTGAGGGAGTCGGGGCCGGGCAGGGTCCGGCGGACGGCGTCGACTCCGTATGTCAGCGGGTTCAGCTTCACCACCAGGGAAAGCCAGCCCGGCAGCCCGTTCGGCGGGAACATCGCGCCGGAGAAGAACATCAACGGCATCAGGCTCAGGTTCACCAGTATCTGGAAGGTGTCCACTTGCCTGATCGTCACCGCGGCGAGCAGTCCGAGCGACGTGAACAGCAGGGAGACGAGCAGGACTTCCAGCAGGACGACGAGCAGCATCGGCGTGTACCGGATACCCGCGATGCCTCCGACCGACATGACCAGCAGGCCGTAGATCGCGCCTGTGGTGGCTCCGCCCAGCGCGAGGCCGAGGACGATGCTCGATCTCGGGAACGGCGCGACGAGCATCTGCCGCAGCACGCCCAGCCGTCGGTCCCACACCAGTGAGATGCCCACCGCGATCGCCGGCGCCTGCACCGACATGACCAGCGTGCCGGGGAACAGGTAGGCCCGGTAGTCCTGGAGTTGTGCTCTGCCCAGGCTGGACGATGTCGCGTCGAGTCCCGTGCCCAGCACGACGAGGAACAGCAGGGGGGTCACCAGGCCCATGGCGAGGCGCACCGGGTTGCGCCGCAGCCGGACCATCTCCCGCCGCAGGAGAAGCACGACCGGTCTGAGGGCGTGGGGCGACCGGTGGACGGGCACCGGGCCGGCGGTGGCGGTGCCGCCGTCGGGGGTTTCCAGCATGGTGTCGCTCCGGGTCATCGCAGTCCCTCCCCCAGACGGCTGAGCGTGTGCGCGTTCGCCCCGTTCTCCCGGACGGCGGATCCGGTGTGGTGCAGGAAGACGTCGTCCAGCGTCGGCGGGACGACGGTCACCGCGTGCACGGCCAGGCCCAGTCCGGTGCACAGCCGCGGTACCAGGCCGGCGCCGTTCGCGACCCGGAGCAGCAGTCCGTCCGGGGTGGACTCCGCCGCCAGGCCGAACCGGTCGGCCAGGGCGTCCACGGCACGCGCGTCGTCCTCGGTGCGCAACACGACGACATCCGCTCCGATGAGGGACTTCAGCTCGGCGGGCGTCCCGTGAGTGATCACCTTTCCGCGGTCGATGATGGCGATCCGGTCGCAGTGCTCGGCCTCCTCCAACTGGTGCGTGGTGAAGAAGACCGTGATGCCCTGTTCCCGGCGCAGCCTGTTCAGGTGTTCCCAGACTGCCGCGCGGGTCTGGGCGTCGAGGCCGGTCGTCGGCTCGTCGAGAAAGAGGATCCGTGGAGCGCCGAGCAGGCCGCGGGCGATCTCCAGCCGGCGGCGGAGACCGGTGGAGAGCTGCCCCACCGGGGTGCCGCCGCGTTCCGAGAGATCCATCAGGGCGAGCATCGCGGAGACGGCGCCGCGTGCCTCGCGACGAGGAAACCCGCACAGGTCGGCCTGGAAACGGAGATTCTCGACAGCCGTGAGGTCGAGGTCGAGTGTGGACTCCTGGAAGACGATGCCGATGCGGCGACGGACCTCGGCGGGCCGCGTCGCCACGTCGAAGCCCGCGACCTCCGCCCGTCCCGCCGTGGGCTTGAGCAACGTGGTCAGCATGCTCATCGTCGTCGTCTTGCCCGCTCCGTTCGGACCGAGGAAGCCGAACGTCACGCCGGCGGGCACCGTGAGATCGAGACCGTCGACGGCCGGCGTCGTGCCGTAGAACGCGTAGAGGCCCTCGGCCCGGATCGCCGTCATGAGCGGCTCCCTCCCGGGCAGCGCACCGCGAGTACCGTCCGGAACACTCTCAGCTCACCCGGCTCGTCCACCGGTCGCCCGTCGACCTCGACCCACGCGTGGGCACCGAACGGTTCGGTCCGGAAGCCGGTGCACCAATCGGCCCACCGGCCCCGGGTCCGGCACAGCAGGACGGTGGCCACGGAACGCTGCAGGCAGCCCAGGCCCGCGCAACGCGTGCTGACCGAGACGACCGACCGGCGGGCCCGTGCCACCTCCGTGTAGGCGGCGGGACGAGTTCCCTTGCTGACCAGGCGAAGGACTCGTTGCAGCCGGGCCGGGGGGAGCCGGACCAGCAGGCGTGCGACACCGGCCGCGCTCCGGGGTGCGAGCTGCCGGTGCCATGGGAGTCGTGGGGCCTGCTCGGCGACAGCGGGGGTGGTCATGGCGTGACCTCCACGAGCTTCGCGGCGCTCAGGGACTCGACGAGTGCGGTCACGTCCTGGCGTGCCTGGATCTCGCTCACCGGGGCCGAGGCGGCAAGTGCCGCGGCCGCCATGTCGGTGCTGTCCCTGGCGAGCAGCTTCCGCAGAATGCTGGAGCCGGACTCGTTCAGTCGCCAGTAGCGGCCCCGGCGTCCATCGAGGAGTACCACCCCCGACTCGATGGGGGTGAGGGTCACGTCGCGGGCGAGGTTCAGCTTCATATGCGTTCTCCCGTGTCCTGGGTACGCGGCTGGACGTGCGAGCGGAGCCAGCTCTCGCATGCCACGGTGGTCGTGATCGGCTGGAGGTGGTGGGACATCGGTCCGGGGTTGAGCACGGCAGCCCGGAACGCCGAGGGGTCGATGAGTCCGAGCCGGGCGAGGCGCGAGTCGTCGCACAGTTCGAGGAGCCGCGACCGGTTGCGCTCGATGCCGCGGAATGTCTCGGCGCTGAACTCGCCCTTGTCACGACGCGCGAGGATGTCGTCGGGTACGACGCCCCGTACGGCGGTGGTCAGCAGGGGCTTGAACCGTCCGCTCGCCAGGCGCTGGTCGACCCGGGTCGCGAGCGCCGCCACGATCACCCGGTCGTCGAGGAACGGCGCGTCCCAGCGAATGCCCGCGTCGGCGAGGACCGTGTTGATGTGCCGGATCATGGAGCCCTCGAAGACGAGTGACGCGAGTGCCTGGTGCCGCGTGCGGTCGGCGTCCAGCGGGTCACGCGTCCGCTCGGCGGCCTCGGTGAGCTGCTGCCGGACCGCCGCCACGGTGTCCGGCGTGGCCCAGGCGGGCATGCGGAGCGCGGACACCCAGCCGAAGTCGGGTTCGTGGAGCGGTGGGGGCGGGGCGTCGATCCGTGCCGCGACCGCGGCGAGGTTCTCCGCGAACGTCGACCGGTCCACGAGGGCCCGCACGGTCGCCCCCGCCGGCCAGCGGTTGGCCAGCCGGTAGCGGTTCAGCAGCCGCAGGCCGTGGACCGGCCGGGCGCGGGGCAGGGACCACGCGCAGGCGGGCATCCGGCCGAACAGCTCGTCCCCGCCGAAGCCCGTGATGTGCAGGGACGCCCCGTCCGCCGCCGCCCGCTTCGCGAGGTCCCGGATGTGCGCGAGTCCGGATGCCCAGGTGGACGGCCCCTCCGGCGCCTCGTTCGCGTGGCCGGTGGTGTAGCCGACGTCGAAGAGGTTCTCGGCGCGGTCCGCGGGCAGCGTGTGGTGCCGGGCCGCCGGAAGCAGCGCGGCGGCTTTCCGGGCCCACACGGTGTCCTCATTGGCGCTGTCGAGCGGCGCGACATGGTAGGTGACGAGATCGGCGCCCGCCGCGCCGGCGAGGAAG
This sequence comes from Streptomyces specialis, assembly GCF_001493375.1. Classification (GTDB taxonomy): domain Bacteria; phylum Actinomycetota; class Actinomycetes; order Streptomycetales; family Streptomycetaceae; genus Streptomyces; species Streptomyces specialis. Next base: position 86,814 of record NZ_LN929757.1, on the reverse strand, counting down.
CACAGGCTGGTGGAGTCCAGACCGCCGGACAGGTCGGCGCTGATCGTCGTGCCCGGCCGCACCCTTGTGGCCAGCGCCTCGGACAGCGCCGAGCGGACGGCCGCCGCTCCCTCCCTGTGCGAGAGTGTCGCCTCCGGCAGCCGCCACCACGGTACGGACCGCGCCCGGCCGTCGGCGTCCAGACGCAGCCAATGGCCGGTCGGGAGCGGATCGATGCCGCGGCGGACCGGACGCTGGGCGAGTGGCCAGGGAGCTCCGCCGGGCGTCAGCAGGCGAGTCGCCAGTACCGTCTCGTCGAGGCCCGCGTCCGTGAGCCGCAGCAACGGCTCCACGCCGCTCGCCGCCACGGTGACCCCGTCGACCACGACGGTGAAGATCTGCCGCACGCCGGTGACCGAGCCCTGGACCCGGGTGCCACCGTGCATCGAGGTGATGAGGTGGAAGGTTCCTGGCAGCCGCGCCGCGAGCGCGTCCACGTCGTGGAGCGAGGTCATCCGTCCGAGGGCCACCGCCGTGGCCGCCTCGTCCAGCGCGGTGTGTCCCATGAGCACCAACCGCCGCGGACCCGCTTCGATCAGCGTGACCTCGCTCCGCGGCCAGTCGCCCAGGATCCACGGCCGCCCCGACGCGTGGTCGATCCGGCGTGTCGCCCGCAGGCCCGCCGCCGTCGCGGCACCGGACGCGCAGTCCGGAAGCACGGTGAACTCCATGTCGCCTCCTTCCTCCGGGCGGTGCCGGCGCGCGAGGGCGCACCGGCACCGCGCGCGATCACCAGAAGCAGACGACGGCGTATCCACAGCCCGCGAAGTCGACGCAGCTTCCGACGCCGAGACACTTGGTGAGCTCGTCGAAGTCGCCGATCTCCTGAAGGGCCGGGGGTTCGTAGACCGTAGTGGCGGACATGGGTTACCTCCCAGTGGCAGATCGTTCGGGCCGACCTGTTCGGCCCGTGACCTGTCTGGGAAGTTACGGCGCTGTCTGTCCCACGGGCTTGGGGCAGCCGCCTCAGCGCGGTCCTGTCACGCGTCCCACCGGCGGTGCCGGAGGCCGCCGCACAGCAGCGCTGTCGCGGTCCACGCGAGGAGCACCGCGAAACCTGTGTACGCGTCGGAGGAGCCGACGGTCAGCATCTCCGCGCCGGCCTGGTCGGGGAAGTACCGCGCCAGGTCCTTCGTCGCCCCGATGACGGACAGGATGTGGGTCCCGGCGAGCACCATCGGCAGCAGGATCGCCAGCGGGAGCACGGCGCTGCGGGCCATCGCGGCGGTGCTCGCCGCGAACACGGACATCAGCGTCAGGTAGACGCCCGCGCCCGCGACGGCGCGGGGCACGCCCGCCGAGCTGATCGGCACACCGTACGGGCCCAGGGCGAGCTGGGTGACCAGGAAGCTGACGACGGTGACCGGGACCACGACGACCGTGGCGGCGACCGCGACGACCGCGATCTTGGCGGCGTAGAGCCGGCCTCGGCGGGGAACGGCCAGCAGCGAGACCCGCATCATGCCCGACCCGTACTCGTTGGTGAAGACGAGCACGCCGAAGGCGATGAGCGCGAGTTGGCCGTACAGAACGCCGTCCAGGCCGGCCTGCTCGGGCGTGAAGCCGTCCCGGAGCTGGGAGTTGCCGGATTCGAGCGCCGACCTGGCGGACCAGCCGTCGAGGGCGGCGACCAGGACGCTGATCGGCGCGAACAGCAGCAGCGCGGCGAACGTGCCGCGCACACACCACACCTTGGTGAACTCGGCGCGGATGGCCGCGGCGGTCTCAGACATGGGTCCCGGCCCCCTCCGTGCCGACAAGGCGCAGAAATGTGTCCTCAAGGGATCCCGCGTGGGTGCTCAGCTCTTCGAGCGTGAATCCCCCGAGCGCGGCCGACCGGCTGATCTCGGCCGCCGACAGCCCGTCGACCTCCAGCGCGCCGTCCGGCGCGAGGGTCAGTGAGGCGCCCTTCCGTTCCAGTTCCCGGCGGAGCCCCCGGGGGTCCGGTGTGCGCACCCGCACGTACGTCCGTCCGTGACGCCGGATGAAGTCCGGCATGCTCGTGTCCACGAGAAGCCGCCCGCGGTGAATGATGATCAGATGGTCCGCGACCATGGACATCTCGGTCATCAGATGGCTGGAGACGAGGACGGTCCTCCCTTCGGCGGCCATCGTGCGCAGCAGTTCGCGCAGCCACCGGATGCCCTCCGTGTCCAGGCCGTTGACCGGCTCGTCGAGTACCAGGACGGGCGGGTCGCCGAGCAGCGCCGCGGCCAGGCCGAGTCGCTGGCCCATGCCGAGGGAGAACGTCCCGACGCGTTGCCGGGCCGCGCCGGTCAGGCCGACCCGGTCGAGGACCTCGCCGACGCCGCGCCGGGGGATCCGGTTGCTCTGCGCGAGCCACAGCAGGTGATGGGCGGCCGTGAGGCCGCGGTGGGGGGCCGATGTCTCCAGGAGGGCGCCGACGTGGCGGGCCGGGTACCGCAGGTCCTGGTAGGCGCGCCCGCCGATCCGCGCGGAACCGCTGTCCGGGCGGGTCAGGCCGAGCATCATCCGCATCGTCGTCGACTTGCCGGCTCCGTTGGGGCCCAGGAAGCCGGTGACGGCCCCGGGGCGCACCGCGAAGGTGAGGCCGTCCACGACAGGCCGTGGCCCGTACCGCTTGGTCAGATCCAGGACTTCGATCACACGGCCAGCCTTCCGTGGTGACGCGCCGGCCGCATCGGTCCCGGGTCGGGAAATCCGGACGGCTCCCGCCGGCCGAAGCCATACTCGCGGATGAGGCCGGTCAGTACGGCAGCGTCGCCGAGACCCGGAAACCGCCGTCCGCCCGCGGCCCCGCCGTGATGGTGCCGCCGTGCGCGGCGCCCCGCTCCCGCATCCCGACGAGGCCCAGCCCACCGCCGAGTCCGGCCGGCCGGTGCGCGGCCCCGGGGCCGTCGTCGTCGACATCGATCGTCAACGCGCCGTGCTCCGCGGCGACACGCACCCGGCACCGGGTGGGCGCGGCGTGCTTGATGACGTTGGTCAGGGCCTCCTGGACGATCCGGAACGCGGACAGCGCGACGCCGTCGGGGGGTTCCTCCGCGCATCTGGACCGCAGGTCGACGCACACACCCGATGCCTCGGCGGTCCGCGCCAGCGCGGGCAGGTCCGACAGCCCGAACACCGGCCGGAGATCCCGGCCCTCCTCCGGAGGGCGGCGCAGGACGGTGAGGGTGGCCCGCATGTCGCGCAGCGCGCCGCGGCTGACGTCCTCGATCACCGTCAGGGCTTTCCGCGCCTCCTCCGGGTGGCTCGCGATCACGTGGTTGGCGATCCCGGCCTTGATGGCGATCAGGCCCACGCTGTGGGTGACGACGTCATGGATGTCGCGGGCGATGCGGAGACGTTCCTCGACCTTCGCCCGTTCCGCCGCCTGCTCGATGGCGCGCCGCGTGCTGTCCCGCCGCTCCCTGACCGCCGCCCCCGCCGCCCAGGTGGCGCCCAGGACCACCAGGCCGAACACCAGGGGGACTGCCTGGGATCCGCCCCGGTACTGCTGGGTTCCCGTCATCGTCAGTCCGACCGCGACCACCGCGCTCCCCCGGCCGACGACGACCGCCGACCAGCGGGCCGGCTCCTTCCGCGTCACGGCCACGAGGTACAGGGCGTAGGAGGCGGCGAGGAAGGACGTCGGCGCGGTGCCGAACGGCAGCGTCACCAGGGCCGCGGTCAGGACGAGGGCGAGAACCGGCACGGGCCACAGTCGCCGGACGGCGAGCGGCAGCGCGATACCCGCCGACAGCAGCCACGCCGTGGCGGCGCCCCCCTCGGCACCCGGGTCCGGCCGCAGCACCGACACCGCCGGGAGCAGCGCGAATCCGAGCGCGGCCAGCACGTCGAGCATGATCAGACGCCGACGCGGGAGGTCACCCATGCCTTGAACGTAAACGCTCGCTTCACGCCCCGTCCACCACGCCCGTGGAGGGTTCCTCGCCGCTCACCGCGGCGGTTCCGGACCCGGGGGCTTCGTCCCGACGGAACCGGAGCAGCCGCGATCCCGGTCGCCGGGACAGGGGGTGTCCCCCTCACCGATCCCGGCGGCGCGCCCGGGAGTTCGTCGTTCTCGACGCCTACTGGTCACCGCCGACGCGGGTGGGCAGAATACGAAACCGTGGATGCTGGGGGGTGACCACTGTGTGAGTCTGACGAAGTGCGGCACGTCCGCCGGACCACGGCGGATCGGGTGACGCGTAGCGCTTCGCCCGGGTGGTGGCGGTGCCCTTCGGTGTGGGGCGACCGTCCGCGTTCGCCGGAAGCTCCGCTCCTGGCCGCGAGGTGCGCGCTCGCGCCCGAGCGCGCGGGGGTGGACACCAAGGCCGCGTGAGCGGCGGGGAGACCGAGCCGTCCGCGACGGATTGATGGCCATTGTGGGGTGGCCTGGTCCGTGAGCCTATTGCGCAGCGATTGCGCACCAGTAGGCGATTGCCCGCCAGGAATGACGCGGGAGATCCTTTCCGCGATGTCCGGTGGGGCAACGCTCATGCGAGACCCTATCGCCGAACCAGGCACCAAGAGTTCGGGAGGGGGATACTCGGGGTTGATCACCGTATGGGGACGGGGTGAGTTCCCGCAAGAGGTTCGCCCGCCGTCGGCCGAGGGCCGAAGAATGGACGGCGGGGCAATCCAGGGCCTCTCGCGCAACATACCGCTCTTTGATCCGGATCACTGACCCGACGGTCCGTGATCTGCCGAGCCGTGGCCCGACCGAGGGAAGCGTTCCAGGCTTCACCCGGGGCCTGTCCACAAGTAAAGATCTGACGCGCGACAACAAGCAATGGTTCTGCGCATTCGAATCCCCATGGTCGAAGGAGTGGAAAATGGGAGTCAATCTCTTCATTCTCGGCGAAGACCCGGTCGCCCTCGCGGGACTTGAGGCAATCATCGACCAGGACGAGGGGGTCAGCCTCATCGGGATGTCGGCGGTGAGCTCCGACGGCCTGGCGGCCCTGGCGAACACCACATTACAGCCTCATGTCGTGATTCTGGGCGAACCACCCTCAAAACGAATCATCTGTGAGAATACACAGCAGATAGCCACAAAATACCGTGACTCCAGGACAAGGCCAAAAGTCATCGTGGTGTCGCAGAACGACGCTGACGACGTGGTCTTCACCGCACTGCGCGCCGGCGTCAACGGCTATCTCGCCCGCATCGGGTCGTCCGATGAGCTGCTGCACTCCATTCAGATAGTGGCGAAAGGGGGCGCGGCCTTCAGCCCGACCATAGCCACGCGATTCAGCAGATACTTCTCCATGATGCGGGGCCTCCCCGAGCTGAAGGGATTCGCCGATCTGACCAGCCGGGAGCTGGAGATCCTGGAAATGATCGCCCACGGTCTGAACAATCAGCAGATCGCGCGGCGGCTCTTTCTGGCCGAGAAGACGGTACGCAACTATGTCTCGCGGATCCTGGCGAAGCTGGAGGTCCACGATCGGGCTGCCGCGGTGGCGCGAGCACGCGACGCCGGTTTCGGTGAATGACCACGGATTCCGTGGGGCCGCGTACGTGCGCGCCCACCATCTTCCGGGGCGGGCCGGAATTCCCTGGGGAAGAAAGGCGTGCTTGAGCCGACGCACGGCCGGGAGGTGAGGACGGGGCCTGCTCGGGTGTGCTTCCGGCATCCGAGCGGCTCGGCGGCTCGGCGCGGTATGCGGACGGACCCGAATCGGGGGTCTTCCCCGACAGGGGGAGACCTCCTCGCCGCGCCGAAACGCGTTGACGGGTGGGGGGTCGGGGCGTTCGGATGGGTGGGGATCCGGGAGGTGTTTGTGCGGGGGGACGAGTCGGACATCGACGCGGCTCTGGCGCGTCGGCTGGTCGGTGCGCGGTTCCCGCGGTGGGCGGGACTTCCGGTCGAGGCGGTGGAATCCGCCGGTACGTCCAACGCCATGTACCGGCTCGGGGCGGACATGGTCGTGCGGCTGCCCCGGTTCGCGGGGGCCGCCGGGGATGTCGAGAAGGAGCACGTGTGGCTGCCCCGGCTCGCGCCGCTGCTTCCGGTCGCCGTCCCGGTGCCCCTGGGTCAGGGGACGCCCGCCGAGGGCTATCCGTGGCGCTGGTCGGTTTACCGCTGGCTCGACGGCGTGACTCCGACGCCTGGACGCCTCGCCCGACCGGACCTGTTCGCGGCGGACTTGGCGGCGTTCGTCACCGCGCTGCGCCGGATTGATCCGGCGGGCGGGCCGCCTTCCTACCGGAGCGAGCCGCTGGCGGCACGGGACGCCGTGACCCGGGCCGCGACGGCGGAGCTGGCCGGGGTCATCGACACCGGCGCCGTGACCGCCGCGTGGGACGCCGCGTCGCGGGCCCCCGCGTGGGACGGCCCGGCGGTCTGGATCCACGCGGACCTGCAACCGGGGAACATGCTGGTGGACGGTGAACGGCTCGGCGCCGTCATCGACTTCGGGTGCGCGGGCCTGGGCGATCCGGCCGTGGACCTGATCCCGGCGTGGTACGTCCTGCCGGCCGGCGCGCGGGCCGCGTTCCGGGCCGGGGTGGACGCCGATGACGCGACGTGGGAACGCGGACGCGGCTGGGCGTTGTCGATCGCCCTCCTCGAACTGCGCTCCTACCGCGTCACGAACCCGGTCATGGCGGGCATCGCCCGGCACGTCATCCGCGAGATCCTCGCGGACCAGCGGCACACCGGCGTCAGATCTCCCGCGGCAGGTCGTAGTCCTGCCCCCGGGACTGACCGGACCGCGCCACATTGACGAACGGCAGGAAGGCACGGGCACCGCTCCAGAAGTCCACGCGGACGCCGGGGACGGTGGGCGACTGTTCGCGGCCGTCCGAGTAGCCCCTGCACCGGACGATCTCGGGCGAGCCCGCGTTGGTCAGCAGGGCCGCGAGGTAGGGCTCCAGGTCGGTCACCTTGATCCGGCCGGTGCCGAGGTCGGGGACCGGCAGCGGGTCCGGGGCCTGCTTCTCGACGGGCTGTTCCGGTTCGTCGTGCCGGTCGCCCTCGCGGGGCTGGGTGGTGATCGCGTGCCACAGCTCCGCGCCGGAGGCGAGGCGGACCTTGATGCCGAAGGGGCGCTTGGTCTTCTCGCTCCACTCCTCGGCCGCGAGACCGGCGGCGCGGTAGGCGTCGAGAGCGTACTGCTGGAAGCGTCGCGGACGCATCGTTCCTCCTTGAGAACCGTGCGTGACAGTCTACGAGCGCCCGGCGGGTCTCCGGTTCGGGCGATGGAGCCCGGCCGGTCAGGTCAGAGGGCTCTGTCCGGACGTACCGCCGGAAGGGACGCGCGCGTGAGGGAAAACTGTCGCGCGGTGTTCGAGTCGGACGGTGTTCGGAGGGCGGAGGATGAGTCCCTCATCGCCCGGGCCGGGAAGTGCCCGGCGAACTGCGCGGCATAGCGAAACGGGATGCGCGGGGCTCGGATCGGGTTCTCGGCGGCGGCAACGAGTGGGAAGCCCGTCATCGTCTCCGCAGCGGCTCGCCCCTGGCGGCTCGGGCCGGGTGGAAAGGCGGGAATGGCGGGGGGGGGTCTTCTCTGCCGTCTCCTATACACAACTCCCCGCCCCCGCGACAGGGGGGAAACTTGCTTTCCGTTCTTTTCTTTGAAAAAAAAAAAAACTTGCTCCACCAAACAAAATATAAACTGTATTTCACACAATGATAAAGCCCCGGCCGCGCTCGCTGACCTGGAAGCCGTTCTCCTTCGCCCACTCGCGGATCTTCGCGGAGTCCTGGGAGGGAGTCGATGTGGGGCGCTTGACCGCTGCTCCGGTCCGGGGAGTGCGGCCCGTCTTCCGTCCCGCGTCGATGAACGGACCCAGGGCTTCGACCAGCTTGTCGAAGGAATCGCCCGTGAGGTCGATCTCGTAGTTCACGCCGTCGAGCGAAAAAGTGTGGGTACCGACATCCTCGGCTTCCGCCCCGGTGAGGTCATCGGTGTAGACAGTGACAACTTTCTTGGCCATGGGCGGAGTATAGGGCCATCAGGGGGAGCGCTTTCCACCGAACTGGAAAACTCGGGCCCGCTCCGACGGGTGCCTCGTGTCGGAGGGCGTTATTCCGGCGCGGTATGGACTCACGGAAAGTCGTGGCGCGGGCACGGTAACGGCTTCGCCGGGTTTTTCACCGGGCGGGCGGGGACGCCGGTCCGTCGCCGCGCCGGGCGCGCAGGGCGCGGACGCGGCCCCGGCTGGCGCAGGCGGGTGAGGGGCACCAGCGGCGGCGGTCGGTGGTGTCGGCGAACACGGCGCGGCAGTCCAGCTCCGGGCAGGTCTTGAGCGTGTGCCGTCCGGGTCCGGTGAGGTGGTCCACGGCCTGGCGAGCGACGCGGGCCAGGGCGGCGGTCGCCGTCGCCGGGGCGGGACGCGTGAGGCGGTCGCCCGTGGCGAGCCGGACCGGGTCGTCGTGCGCGGCGAGGAAACCGGTCAGCGCGGCGGCGGCGTCGGCGGGCGGCGGGTCGCCCGCGACGGTGGGCAGGGCGAGCGCGCGCAGCGTCTCCCGCAGCTCCCGGGCGCGTTCCAGGTCGGACCGGTCGGCCGCGCGCGCGGGCGCCAGCTCGCCGCGCGCCAGCCACTCGGTGAGGCGCGCCGGGGAGTAGAGCCGTTCGACGGGCCGGCCACCGAAGGCGCGTCCACGGGTCGCCAGCAGGTTCAGCCACGGGGCGCCGCAGTCGAACCGGAACGCGAGGAGCCGTTCATCTGCCACACACCCCATCGTAACGGCTCAGGCGTTACGTCTGCTACGGTCACGCCGTAACGCCTGTCCCGTTACACCGGACACGTCGAGGAGTGGAGCGGTGGAGCAGAGAGAGACCCTGGCGGGGCGGCTGCGGCCGGCGGTTCTCGACCGGGAGGCCGGCTACGCGCTGCTGGCCGTCCTCCAGGACGAGGCCACGCAAGGGGAGGCCCTGCCCGGCCTGGAGGCGCACGCGCCCGGGTTCGCGGACTGGATCGTCACCGCCCTGTTCGGCGGCCTGTACCAGCGCGAGGGGCTGTCGCCGAGAGACCGGCAGGTGGCCACGCTCGCCGCGCTCACGGCGCTGGGGGGCGTGGAGCCGCAGCTCACCGGGCATGTGCGGACCGCGCTGCGCGTCGGCATGACGCCGCGCGAGATCGTCGAGGTCTTCGTGCACCTGGCCCCGTACGTCGGTGTGCCGAAGGCGCTGGCCGGGCTGCGCGTCGCCTCGGCGGTGCTGCCGGGCACCGGCCCCGGACCGGCCGAGGGGACGGAGGGATGACGGCCGTGCCGGGCGCGGCGGTGCGGACGGTCCTCGGTGACATCTCCCCCGGCGACCTCGGCGTCTGCGACGCGCACGACCACCTCTTCCTGCGGACCCCGCGACTGCCCGGCCAGGAGCTGACGGACGCGGCGGCGGCCGGGGCGGAGCTGCGCGCCTTCGCCGCCCTCGGCGGCGCCTCGGTCGCCCAGTGGACCCCCATCGGCATGGGCCGCGGGGCCCGCGCGCTCCCGGGACTGTCCCGGTCCACCGGCGTCCACATCATCGCCGCGACCGGCCTGCACCAGGCCGTCCACTACGACCCGCACGCCCTGCGCCGCCTCCTGGACGGTCTCGCGGAGCGCTTCGTCACCGAGCTGACCCGGGGCATCCCCCTCGGCGGCGCCCCCGGCGCGGACGGCGTGCCTGCCGTGCGGGCGGTCCGGGCGGGCCTGATCAAGGTGGCCGGCGGGCTCCACGGCCCCGACGCCCACACCCGGCACGTCTTCGCGGCGGCGGCGACCGCCCACCACGCCACCGGGGCACCGATCGGCGTCCACCTGGAGGGCGGCGCCGGTGCCCCGGAGGTGCTGGACCTGCTCTGCGCGCGCCACGGCGTGCCGCCGCACCGGGTGATCCTGGGACACCTCGGCCGCCTGCCGGTGGATCCGCGGATCCACCGGCAGGCGGCCGGAGCGGGCGCGTACCTGGCCTTCGACGGCCCCTCACCCGCCCACCGCGCCACCGACGGGCGGCTGTTGCCCTGCCTCGCCGCGCTCGTCGAGGCAGGGCACGCCGGTCGGGTGCTGCTGGGGGCCGACACCACCACGGCCGCCGCGCGGGGCTGTCTGCCGGGTCTGCTGACGGGAACGGCCGCCCGCGTCCGTCGCGAGCTGGGCCCGGAGGTGGCCGCGCTGTTCCTCGGGGCGAACCCGGCCCGGGCCTTCGCGACCGTGTGGGCCACGGGCGGTGACGGTGGATCAGGCGGGGGCTGACAGGTCGTAGAGCGTCACGCCGTCAACGGTGACGGGGGTGAAGTTCTCCGTGACCCAGTCGGCGATCCGCGCGGACTCGCTGCCGTCCTCCCCGCCCGGCAGGATCGGCAGGGGCGGGGCGTAGGGGTCCGCCGGGTCGGCCGGGCCCTGGAGGGCCGTGATGCCGCCGCCCTCGATGTAGTAGTGGACGCGGCCGGTGCTCACCAGATGCCGGAACTGCTCCAGGGTGGGTGACGGATCGGTGCCGTTGAAGCCGCCGAGGGGCATGACGGGGTCGCCGGTGGCGAGCTGGTAGCCGGAGGCGCTCTGGGCGCCGGTCACGGCGGCGACCCAGGTGTAGGAGTCGCTGTCCTCCTCCAGCACGGCGGTCAGCTCCTCGCCGGGCTCGCTGCTGTCGAGCAGGCCGCCCGTGCCGCCGCTGCCGTCCTGGCCCGCGAGGACCAACTGGTTCGGGGCGGGCCCGCTGTTGCCATCCGGCGTCTCGGCCCCGGCCGGGGGCGCCTGGCCGCCGGTGAGCTGCGGGCCGGGCAGGCCCGCGCCCGGCAGGTCGGGACCGGCCAGCGGGATCGACCCCTCGTCCGGGGTGGCCACGGTCGCCAGGGCGAACGCGGCGGGGCCGGCCAGCGCCGTCAGCAGCGCCGCGGCGGCCACCACCAGACCCGCCCGCGCCGCCGCGCGCCGGGGAACGCGCCGGGCGGCGGGCAGGAGCGGCGCGAGCAGCCCGAGGGTCGCCACCAGTCCGGCCGCCGCCACCGCGTACCGCAGCCACGGGTGCCACTCCCCCACGCGGTCGAGCAGCACGTACGACCACCAGGCCGTTCCGGCGGTCACGGCCGCGAGGGTGACCGCCGCGGCCGGGCGGCGCCGCCGTTTCCACAGCACCGCCGCGCCCATGGCGGTCACGGCCGCGATGCCCGGTGCCAGCGCCACGTTGTAGTACTCGTGGAAGATGCCGCGCATGTAGCTGAACACCAGCCAGTGCGTGAGCAGCCACGCCCCCCACAGCAGGAACGCGGCCCGGGCCGGGCTGGTGCGCGGCAGGCGGCGGACGGTCCACAGACCGGCGGCGAGCAGCGCCAGGGAAGCGGGCAGCAGCCACGCGATCTGGCCGCCCATCCCGGTGTCGAACAGGCGGCCGATGCCGGTCTCACCCCAGCCGCCCGTGGCCTGCTGGGACACGTCGCCGTTCGGGCCGACGACGATCATTCCGCCGCCGCCGACGCTGCCGGTCTCCTCGCCGTTCAGCCGGCCCAGCCCGTTGTAGCCGAGGGTCAGCTCCAGGATGCTGTTCTCCTGCGAACCCCCGATGTACGGGCGGGAGTTCTCCGGCCACAGCTCGACCAGCGCGACCCACCAGCCGGCGGACACCACCAACGCCAGCCCGCCGACCAGCAGTTGCCCGATCCGCCGGTAGAGCCCGGTCGGCGCGCACACCAGATAGGCCAGGGCCAGCGCGGGCAGCACCAGGAACGCCTGGAGCATCTTGGTCAGGAAGCCGAGACCGACGCAGCCGCCCGCCAGCACCAGCCAGCCGGTCCGCCCGTCCTCGACGGCCCGCAGCACCGCCCAGGCCGCCACGACGAGCAGCAGCACCAGCAGCGCGTCGGGATTGTTGTAGCGGAACATCAGGGCCGTGACCGGGGTGAGGGCGAACGCCGCGGCGGCCAGCAGCCCGGTGCCCGCGCCGAACCTGCGGCGCACGGCCGCGTACAGCACGCCCGCCGTGGCCGCGCCCATCAGGGCCTGCGGGGCCAGGACGCTCCAGGAGTTGACGCCGAAGAGCCGGGCCGACAGCGCCATCACCCACAGCGACGCGGGGGTCTTGTCGACCGTGATGGAGTTGCCCGCGTCGAAGGAGCCGAACAGGAACGCCTTCCAGCTCTCGGAGCCCGCCTGTGCCGCCGCCGCGTAGTAGGCGTTGGCCCAGCCGGAGGCGTCGAGGTTCCACAGGTACAGCAGCGCGGTCAGCGCGAGAAGGGCGAGCAGGGCGGGCCTGGCCCAGGGCGGGTCGCCGGCGCGTGCCGCCGGGGCGGGAACGGGGGTCGCGGTCATCGTCGGGTCTGCTTCCTGGAGTTCTCAACGAGGTCGGAACCGGGAGCGGTTCCGGTACGGGGGGCGCGGAAGACCCAGGCGCGGAAGAGCAGGAAACGCGCCAGGGTGGCGGCCAGGTTGGCCGCGACGAGCACCGTCAGCTCCACCGGCCGGGACGGGGAGGTGCCGGACGCGTGCAGCGCGGCCAGGGAGCCGCTGGTCAGGGCGAGCCCGAGCAGGAACACCACCAGGCCCTGCGCCTGGTGCCGGGTGGCCCGCGCTCGGCCGCGCACGCCGAAGGTGAGGCGGCGGTTGGCGGCCGTGTTGCCGATCGCGGTCAGCAGCAGCGCCAGCGCGTTCGCGGCCTGCGATCCGGCGGGCCCGCGCAGGGCGACGAACAGCAGGACGTAGGCGAGGGCTGTCCCTTTTACACATCTGACTCTGCCTACGGCACGGAAGACGTAGGGCTCGTTGCTAGTCGTACACGACACGCAAACGGTTAATGCTGGTAAGGGTGGTCTTCTTCATTTCATTCAGATTGATACAGCGGCCGACGCCGCCAAGCAGGATGCTCCCCTCTGCGTCGGCAGCGTCAGAGGTGTAGAAGAGACAGGTCCCCGGGCCAGCGCGCCGCCGAGCCGGGCGATGCCCCGCAGGTCGGCGACGGCGGTGGCGAGGATGTCGACGCGGCTGTCGGGATCGTCCACCCAGTCGACCGGCACCTCGTGGATGCGCAACCCGGCCCGTTCCGCGACGACCAGCAGCTCGGTGTCGAAGAACCAGCCGGTGTCCGCGACCATCGGCAGCAGCCGCTCCGCGACGTCCTTGCGGACGGCCTTGAAGCCGCACTGGGCGTCGGAGAAGCGGGTGGCGAGGGTGGTGCGCAGGATCAGGTTGTAGGCGCGGGAGACGATCTCCCGCTTGGGGCCGCGCACCACGCGGGAGCCGGGCGAGAGGCGGGTGCCGATCGCCAGGTCGGAGTGGCCCGAGATCAGCGGCGCGACCAGCGGCAGCAGCGCCGCCAGATCGGTCGACAGGTCCACGTCCATGTAGGCGAGGACGGGCGCGTCGGAGGCCGACCACACCTGGCGCAGGGCCCGGCCGCGGCCCTTCTCCGGCAGGTGGACGGCGGTGACCTCGGGCAGGTCCCGTTCCAGCGCGGCGGCGACGCGGGCCGTGCCGTCGCGGCTGGCGTTGTCGGCGATGGTGACGCGGAAGGGGTACGGGAACGTGCCGCGCAGGTGGGCGTGGAGCCGCCGGACGCACGGTTCGAGGTCGCGCTCCTCGTCGTGGACCGGGATCACCACGTCCAGGAGCGGGACGCCGCGTGCGGCGGGAACGGGGCGGCGGGCCGGCAGCGCGCCCGTGTGAGGGGTGAGTGTCTCCATGACGGAGGACGCTCCCGGCCGGGCCTGTCAGACGGATGTGCCGTCGCTGTGCGCCCGCTGTGAACCGCCGGCCGGCGCGGGTTCCCCGCACGCGGGCCAGCGGACGGTGAACGTGGTGCGTCCGGGCACGCTCGCCGCCTCGACGGTGCCGCCGTGCGCGCCGACGACCGCCGCGACGATGGCCAGGCCGAGGCCGGTGCTGCCGGCCGCCCGCGAGCGGGAGGTGTCGCCCCGGACGAACCGTTCGAAGACGTGGGGCAGCACGTCCGGCGGGATGCCGGGGCCGTCGTCGGTGATCCGCAGCGCGGCCAGGCCCGCCGCGCCGGGGGCGGCGGTCTCCCGGTGGACCGTGGCGGTCACCACCGTGCCGGGCGGGGGGTGGGTGCGGGCGTTGGCGAGGAGGTTGGCCAGCGCCTGCCGCAGCCGGGCCGGGTCGGCGACGACGTCCACCGGGTGGTCGGGGAGGTCCAGCCGCCAGTGGTGGCCGGGACCGGCGGCGCGGGCGTCGCTGACCGCGTCGATGACCAGCGGGGACAGGTCCACCGCGGCGCGTTCCAGCGGGCGGCCCGCGTCGAGCCGGGCCAGCAGCAGCAGGTCCTCCACCAGCGACGTCATCCGGGCGGCCTCGGACTCGACGCGCCCCAGCGCGTACGCGGCGTCCGGCGGGAGCGTCTGCCGGCCGCCGCCGGGGGGCGCGCCGAGGGGGCCGCGCCGTGTCAGCTCGGCGTAGCCCCGGATGGAGGCGAGGGGGGTGCGCAGTTCGTGGCCGGCGTCGGCGACGAACCGGCGCACCCGTGTCTCGCTGGCGTGCCGGGCGGCGAGCGCGGCGGCGACGTGGTCGAGCAGCCGGTTCAGCGAGGCGCCGACCTGGCCGACCTCGGTGCGCGGATCGGTGTCGGCGGCGGGGACCCGTTCCAGCAGGCCGACCTCGCCCTCGTGCAGGTTCTGTCCGGAGACCCGCAGGGCGGTGCCGGCGACGCGGCGCAGGGGGCGCAGCGACAGCTTGACGACGCCGGCGAGCGCGAGTCCGGCGAGGACGAGCCCGGCGGCGGCGACGACCACCTCCACGACGACGACCTGGCTCACGGCGTCCTGGAGGGCGGTCATGGGCACGCCGGTCACGATCGTGACGTCCTCCCGGTCGGAGGTGACGGCGATCAGCCGGTAGTCGCCGAGGCCGGGGAGCGTCCGGGTGTGCGGCTCGCCGTCCCCCGGGGTGCCGAGGACGGCGGCGGTCTGCTCCGGGGTGAGCGGTCCGAGCGTCGGCGGGAGGCCGCCGTCGAGCACCCCGGCGGTGACGAGGCCGTCGTCCGGGACGCGGGCCCCGACGGCGCGCGGATCGACGCCCGGGGCCCGCAGGAAGTCCAGGCCGGACAGCTCGGGGGTCATGTCACCGCCCGGGCCGAAGAAGACGAGCGTGGCGTCGGCCTGCTGTCCCGCGTCGTACACGCGCTGGTCCAGCTGGTCCATCAGGAACGCCCGGATGGTCACCGTGCTCACCACGGCGATGACGGTCAGGACGGCCGCGAGCACGGCGATCGAGGAGGCCACCAGGCGGGCGCGCAGCGGGCGCCCGCGCCACCACCTCACGGCGCCCGCGCGGGCGCCGGTTTGAGGACGTAGCCCGCGCCGCGCAGGGTGTGGATCATCGGTTCGCGCCCGGCGTCGATCTTGCGGCGGAGGTAGGAGATGTACAGCTCCACCACGTTGGCCTGGCCGCCGAAGTCGTAGGACCAGACGCGGTCCAGGATCTGCGCCTTGCTGAGGACCCGCCGGGGGTTGCGCATCAGGAAGCGCAGCAGTTCGAACTCGGTCGCCGTCAGCCGGATCGCCGTCCCCGCGCGGTGCACCTCGTGGCTGTCCTCGTCCAGCGTCAGATCGCCCACCACCAGCAGCGATTCGGGCGGTGCCCAGGCGGCGCCGGACCTGCGCAGCAGGCCGCGCAGCCGGGCGACGACCTCCTCCAGGCTGAACGGCTTGGTCACGTAGTCGTCGCCGCCGGCCGTGAGTCCGGCGATCCGGTCCTCAACGGCGTCCTTCGCGGTCAGGAACAGCACGGGCAGCCCGGCGGTGTCCGTCCTGATCCGGTGCATCACCTCCAGGCCGTCGAAGTCCGGCAGCAGGATGTCCAGGACGACGGCGTCCGGCCGGAACTCCCGGGCCGCCCGCACGGCGGCGGCTCCGTCCCCGGCCGCGCGGACGTCCCAGCCCTCGTACCGCAGCGCCATGGTCAGCAGGTCGGCGAGTGACGCCTCGTCGTCGACGACGAGCACCCGCAGCGGGCTCCCGTCGGCCCGCCGTAGTCCGCCGCCCGCCGCGGCCCGGGGCCGTGTTCCGGTCATGCGGCCACGCTGGCCCGGGACTCTGAGCGCCGCCTGAGAGCCACCTGTGAATCCGCTGTGAGCCGTGGCCGAGCGGGGCCGTACCGTGCGGGGCATGACCGTCGCGCGTTCCGTCGTCCTGTTCGCCGTCGCCGCCCTGTTCGAGATCGGCGGCGCCTGGCTGGTGTGGCAGGGCCTCCGCGAGCACCGGGGCTGGGTGTGGGCCGGTGCCGGGGTGCTGGCCCTGGGGCTGTACGGGGTCGTCGCGACGTTCCAGCACGACGACCACTTCGGCCGCGTGCTGGCCGCGTACGGCGGGATCTTCGTCGCCGCGTCGCTCGCCTGGGGCGCCGTCGCGGACGGCTACCGGCCCGACCGGTGGGACCTGATCGGGGCGGCGGTCTGCCTGGTCGGCATGGCCGTGATCATGTACGCGCCCCGGGGCTGAGCACCCGGCCGGCCCGCGTCCTACCCGTCGCGGGGTTCGGCGCGGAAGGCGAACGGGACGTGGCCGGCGTCGATCGCCGTCACGCCGCCGTCCACGGTGAGGGTGGCGCCGTTGACGAACGACGCCTCCGGGGAGAGGAGCCAGGACACGGCCTGCGCGACCTCCTCCGGCAGGCCGGGGCGCCGGGCCGGGATCAGGCGGGTCACCTCCTCGTAGGCGCCCTCGACACCGCCGGCACCGCCGGACTCCTCGGCGAACCGCGCCATGCGGCCGTCGGCCATGTCGGTGCGGACCCAGCTCGGGCAGACGGTGTTGGCGCGCACCCCGCGCGGCCCGTAGTCCACGGCGACGGAGCGGCAGAGGTGGAGCAGCGCGGCCTTGGAGGTGGCGTAGGCGGCGTTGCCGAAGCCGTTGCGCAGCGCCGAGACGGAGGCGACGGCGACGACCGCGCCGCGCGCCGGGAGCAGGTGCGGGAGCGCGGCGCGCAGCAGGAGGAACGGGCCGGTGACGTTGGTGCGCAGGACGGCGTCCCAGTCCTCGTCGGACAGGTCGCCCGCGGCGCCCCGGCGCGCGATGCCCGCGTTGAGCACCAGGCCGTCCAGCCGCCCGTGCGCGGTGACGGCGGCCTCGACGAGGCCGGTGACGGCGGCGGGGTCGGTGGTGTCCGCCGGGTGGGCGAGGGCGCCGGTCTCCTCGGCGACGCGCCGCAGCGGTTCGGGGCGCCGCCCGGAGACGACGACATGGTGCCCGGCCGCGCGCAGCAGCCGGGTGGTGGCGGCGCCGATGCCCGTGCCGCCGCCGGTGACGATGTACACCCGTGGGTCTGTCATGGCGTTCAGCTTCGCGTATGCCGGGCGCGGTGTCCGGTCATGGCCCCGCCGCACGGTGTGCCGGGGGCGTCGTGGATACTCGCTCCTCGTTGTTCACGGTTCGGACGTGGGACGGAAGAGCGCGGGGGTTATGACCGGCACCGAGGTGAAGTCCCGGCGGGCGCGCGCCTGGCTGCTGGAGGGGTTGAGCGAGCAGGCGGCCCGTCATCCCGGGCCGCACGGCGCGCCGCCCGCCGAGCACCGGGGCCACCGCTGGTGGCGGGTGATGTGCCTGACGGGCGTGGACTACTTCTCCACGCTCGGCTACCAGCCCGGTATCGCCGCGCTGGCGGCCGGGCTGCTGTCGCCGCTGGCCACGCTGGTGCTGGTGGCGCTGACGCTGCTGGGGGCGCTGCCGGTGTACCGGCGGGTCGCCGGGGAGAGCCCGCACGGCGAGGGTTCGATCGCGATGCTGGAACGGCTGCTTCCCTGGTGGGCGGGGAAGCTGTTCGTGCTGGTGCTGCTGGGGTTCGCCGCCACCGACTTCATGATCACCATCACGCTGTCGGCCGCCGACGCGTCGGCGCACGCCGTGGAGAACCCGCTGGCCCCGGGCTGGACGCACGACGGCAACGTGTGGATCACGCTGGTGCTGCTGGCCGGTCTGGGCGCGGTGTTCCTCAAGGGGTTCCGCGAGGCGATCGGCGTGGCCGTGGTGCTGGTGACGGCCTATCTGGCGCTGAACCTGGTGGTGCTGGGCACGGCCGCCTGGCACGTGGCGACCGAGCCGGTGGTGGTGGAGAACTGGTGGGCCGCGGCACGTGCCGAGCACTCCTCGCCGCTGGTGATGGTGGGGGTGGCGCTGCTGGTCTTCCCGCGTCTGGCGCTGGGCATGTCGGGGTTCGAGACGGGGGTGGCGGTCATGCCCCAGGTGCGCGGCGACGCGACCGACACCCCGGCCCGCCCGGCGGGCCGTATCCGCGACACCCGGAAGCTGCTGACCACGGCCGCGGTGATCATGAGCGGCTTCCTGCTGGTCTCCAGTCTCGCCACCACGCTGCTGATACCGGAGGACGAGTTCGAGAAGGGCGGCGAGGCGAACGGCCGGGCGCTGGCGTTCCTCGCGCACGACTATCTGGGCGAGGCGTTCGGCACGGTGTACGACGTCTCGACCATCGCCATCCTCTGGTTCGCGGGCGCCTCCGCGCTGGCCGGGCTGCTGAACCTGGTGCCGCGCTACCTGCCGCGCTACGGCATGGCGCCGGAGTGGACCAGGGCGGTGCGTCCGCTGGTGCTGGTGTTCATGGCGATCGCGTTCACCATCACGTGGCTGTTCGAGGCGGACGTGGACGCGCAGGGCGGCGCCTACGCGACGGGGGTGCTGGTGCTGATGGTGTCGGCGTCCTTCGCCGCGGCGATCGCGGCGCGGGACCGGAGGCACCGGTGGGCGGCGACCGGCTTCGGCGTCATCACCGCCGTCTTCGGCTACACGCTGGCCGTGAACGTGGTGGAGCGCCCGGACGGGCCGCGCATCGCGTCCCTGTTCATCCTGGGCATCCTGCTGACGTCGTTCGTCTCCCGCGTCCATCGCGCGTTCGAGCTGCGGTCGGGGCGACTGACCCTGGACGCGGCGGCGGTGCGCATGATCGACGAGGCGGCGGCCCTCGGGGCGCTGCGGATCATCGCCAACGAGCCGAACGAGCGGGACGCCTCGGAGTACCGGGAGAAGGAGTACAGCCAGCGGGAGGAGACGCACATCCCCGACGGCGGCCCGGTCCTCTTCCTGGAGGTGACGGTGGACGACTCCTCCGACTTCACCGCCGACGTCACCGTGCGGGGCGAGGAGCACCACGGCGTGCGCGTCCTGCGGGTGGACGGCGGCGCCGTGGTGGCGAACACCATCGCGGCCGTCCTGCTCAGGCTGCGCGACCACACCGGCCAGGTGCCGCACGCCTACTTCAACTGGACCGAGGGGCACCCGCTGGGGCACCTCCTGCGCTTCCTCGTCTTCGGCGACGGGGAGGTCGCACCCGTGACGCGCGAAGTCCTCCGGCGCGCGGAACCGGACCGCGCGCGCCGTCCGCGCGTCCATGTCGGCTGACCGGTCCGGCTCGTTTCACCCCGATATGTCACGCTATCCTCTGAGCAGCTTGTCGCATGAGGAGCGCCCGCCAAGGAAAGACGCGAAGCATGACCACACGCAAAGAACCGCGGGGCGTCGCGGAGGGCACGGAAGGCTCCGGAGAGGGCTACCACCGCGGGCTCGGCAGCCGCCAGGTGCAGATGATCGCCATCGGCGGCGCGATCGGGGTCGGGCTGTTCATGGGCGCCGGGGCGAACATCGTCGAGGCCGGTCCCAGCCTGGTCCTGATGTACGCCCTCGCGGGTGCGGTGATCTTCCTCATCATGCGCGCCCTGGGCGAGCTGCTGCTCTACCGGCCCGTCTCCGGCAGCTTCGCGGAGTACGCCCGGGAGTTCCTCGGCCCGTTCTTCGGCTACGCCACGGGGTGGACGTACTGGCTGCTGTGGGTGGTCACCGGCATGGCCGAGCTGACGGCGGCGGCGATCTACATCACCTACTGGTTCCCCGACATCCCGCAGTGGGTGAGCGCGCTGGTCTTCCTGATCGCGCTCTTCGGGGTGAACCTCGTCTCCGTCAAGCTCTTCGGCGAGATCGAGTTCTGGTTCTCGATGATCAAGGTCACCGCGATCATCGGCATGATCGTCATCGGGGTCGGCGTCCTCACCCTCGGCGTCTCGCAGGCCGGTGACGACGCGGCCGTGTCGAACCTCTGGGCGCACGACGGCTTCTTCCCGACCGGGATCGGCTCCAGCCTGATGACGCTCCAGGGCGTGATGTTCGCCTATGTGGCCGTCGAACTGGTCGGCATCACGGCGGGCGAGAGCGAGAACCCCCGCGAGACCCTGCCGAAGGCGATCAACACGCTGCCCTGGCGCATCGCCCTGTTCTACGTGGGCTCGCTGACGGTCATCCTCACCGTGGTCAAGTGGACCGAGTTCGACGCGGGGACCAGCCCCTTCGTGGCGGCGTTCACCAAGATCGGCCTGCCCTTCGGCGCCGCCATCGTCAACTTCGTGGTGCTCACCGCTGCCCTGTCGTCCTGCAACTCCGGGATGTACTCCACCGGCCGCATGCTCAGGGACCTCGCCTCCAACCGCGAGGCGCCCGGCCTGTTCCGCCGGCTCAACGCCCGGCAGGCGCCCGCCACCGCCGTGACCGTGTCCGTGGCGCTGATGGGTATCGGCGTGGTGCTGAACTATCTCGTCCCGGAGAAGGCGTTCGGCTACGTCACCTCCGTGGCCACCGCCTGCGGCCTCTGGACCTGGACCATGATCCTCCTCAGCCACGTGCGCTACCGCGCCGCCGTGGTCGCCCGCCGCCTGCCCGCCTCGCCCTTCCCGGCCCCGGGCGGCGCGGCGTCGAGCTGGGTCGCGCTGGCCTGCCTGGCGTTCGTGTTCGTGCTGATGGCGCTGGACAGCGACACCCGGGTCTCGCTGTACGTCGGCGCCGGATGGGCGGTCTTCCTGCTCGTCGGCTGGTTCAACGCCGCCCGCGCGCTCGCCCCGGCCCCGGTCACCACCGCCCCCGCCGGGGCGCCGGCGACCGAACCCGGATACGTCACGGGCGTGACGCCGGACTAGGTGCCGGCCGCAGGAAGGCCGCGACACGCTCCACGACCAGGTCCGGGCGTCAGGTGCCGTCTCCGGTGGGCACGCGGGAACGCGGGCAGTTCCCGCAGCACGGCACCCCGGTGGAAGCGGGCCGCGGCCCGCGCGGCGCCGGGCGTGCCGGCGGCGGCGAAGGTGGCGGTCTCCGCGTCGGTGAACTCGCCGCGGTGCCGCCAGGCGCGCAGGCGGCCGGTGACCAGCCCGGACCGGGCGGCCCGGGGCGGGGTCAGCGGATCTGGCGGCGGACCAGTTCGTGGAAGAGGCCGCCGGTGTCGGCGAGCAGTTCCGCGGGGGTGCCCTGCTGGACGATCCGGCCGTCCGCCATGGCGATCACCCGGTCGGCGTCCATGACCGTGGACAGCCGGTGGGCGATCACGATCCGGGTGGCGCGCAGGGCACGGGTGGAGTCGATGACGACGCGCTGCGTCTCGTTGTCCAGCGCGCTGGTCGCCTCGTCGAAGAACAGGACGCGGGGCTTGCGGATGAGGGCCTGGGCGATCATCAGGCGCTGGCGCTGGCCGCCGGAGACGGAGCCGCCGCCGTCCGAGAGGATCGTGTGCATGCCCATCGGCATGGCCTTGATGTCGTCGGCCAGGCCCGCCATCGCGGCGGCCTCCCACGCCTCCTCCAGGGTGAACGTCCCGGTGCCGCGGATGCAGTCCAGGAGGGAGCCGGTGAGGGGCTGGGCGTTCTGGAGGACCACGCCGCACTGGCGGCGCACGGCCGCCTGGTCGAGGGCCGCCAGGTCCTGCCCGTCGTACAGGACGGTGCCCGTCAGCGGCCGGTCGAAGCCGATGAGCAGCCGCAGCAGCGTGGACTTGCCGCAGCCGCTGGGGCCGACGATCGCGACGAACTCCCCCGGCCGCACGCGGAAACCGACGCCGTCCAGGACCAGCGGGCCGTCGTCGCCGTACCGGTAGGACAGCTCCCGCACCTCGATGTCGCCGCTCAGCTCCCCCGGCGCGACGCCCTCGGCCCGCACCTCGGGCGTCGCCTCCAGGATCGGCCTGACCTGCTCGAACATCGGCAGCACGGCGGCGGCCGACAGCAGCGCGCCGGTGAGCTGGGTGACGGACGCCAGCGCCATCGTCACGGCGGTGCTGAACGTGAGGAACGCGGCGGCGGACATCGTGCCGCGCGCCGGCCCGGCCAGCAGCATGAACATCACCAGCGTGCACAGCGGCAGGTAGACGGCGTTGAGGACGGTGATCGCGTTCTGGATCCGGCCGGCGCGCTGCTGGAGCTCCCGGGTGCGGGCGAACTCCTTGGCCCAGGCGGCGTAGGCGAAGCTCTCGGCGGCGGCGACCCGCAGCTTGGGCAGGCCGCGCAGGGTCTGGAACGCCCGGTTGTTGAGCTTGTTGCCCAGCTCGATCAACTGCCGCTGGTACCGGAGCTGCCACAGCCCCAGGGTGAGGAAGACGGCGCCGACGACCGCCAGCATGGCGAGCGCGGCCAGGGCGAGCGGCACGCTGTGGACGAGCAGCAGCACGAGGTTGACGGCGCCGACGGTGGTGGCCTGGAGGCAGACCGGGCCGATGCCGGACAGGACGCGGCGGATCGCGCTGATGCCCATGGCGGCGCTCGCCAGCTCGCCCGTGGAGCGCCCGGCGAAGAAGGTGACGGGCAGCCGCAGCAGCCGGTCCCACACGGCGGGCTGGAGGGTGGCCTCGACGCGGCCCTCCATGCGCAGGATGGAGAGGTTCTGGAGCAGCATGAACGCGGCGGCGACGACGGCCGTGGCGATCACCGCGCACGATGCCTGCGCGATGAGGCCGGTCTCGCCGTTGGGCACGTACTGGCCGAGGACCGTTCCGGTGGCGATGGGCACCAGCGCGCCCAGCGCGACCGCGACCAGCCCGCCCAGCAGGATGCCGGGCAGCTCGGCGCGGGTGCCGCGCAGGCTGAACCGGAGCAGCGCGAGGGGGCCCAGCGGCCGGTCGGGCAGCGGGCGGTAGAGCATGACGGCACGGGGTTCGAACGCGGCCTCGTCGGCCGGTCCGACGCGCTCGCGGGTGCCCTTCGCCGGGTCCACGGCGACGTAGCCGCCGCGCCGCCACAGCAGGGCGACGGGGGCCTCGTCCGCCGCGCGGCGGCCCACCAGGGGGCCGCTGTCCTCCCGCCACCAGCGGCCGGTGAGCCGGACCGGGCGGGTGCGGATGCGGGAGGCGAGCGCGACGCGTTCGACCGGGTCCTCATGGCCGGGGGCGGCGGCCACCGCCCCGGGCGCGGCCAGGGTGATCCGCGCGTCGTCGGCGACCAGGCGGCAGACGGCGTACGTGGCGTGGGTGGCATCGGCGTCCCCGGCGCGCGGCCGGGCCGCGCGGCCGGACCGCCCCGGGCCGCCGATGGAGGCGACGAGCGCCGCGTCGGCCTCGGTGCGGGCGGCCTCCCCGGCCCGGACGCCGGCGGCGGCGCGGTCCTCGGGGGCGCGTTCGAGCCGGTCGATCCAGCGGTCCACGGCGGACAGCAGCCGGTGCTGCTGGTCCACCATGGCGTGCCACAGCGCCGCGTGGACCAGCAGGGTGCCGGGCGTGTGCGGGTCGTACCCGGCGCCGTAGGCCACGCTGCCGGGGCCGATCGGCATCCACAGGATGTCGTCGTCGCCCCCGCCACCGGGCGCCGGGCTGTCGGGTGCCGGGCTGTCGGGGGACACCTGGGACAGCACCCGCAGGCCCCGGCCGACGCCCCGCGCGAAGGCGTCCTCCAGCGGGCTCAGCCACGCATCGGCGGGGCCGGGCGGCGGGTACAGCTCGTAGATCTCGACGCGGCGCAGCGCGCAGCCCTGGAGGGGGCGGGCGATCAGGGTGTGCCGGGGGCCCTCGACCGGGCCGAGGAGCAGGGTGCCGGCGGTCAGCCGGCCGAGGAAGTGCCAGGGCCCGGTCCGCGCGGCGTCCACGGCGAACAGGTCGAGGGCGCCGTCCACGACCAGCCACAGCACGTGCGGCCCTTCGAGGGGCAGGCTGCGCAGGCCCGCGCAGTCGACGGGCACCCCGAGGGCGCCGAGGGCGGCGACGACCGGGTCGGGCGCCGGGGGCGGCGGCGCGGGGGGCGGGGCCGTCACCTCAGTGCTCCCGCAGCAGCCGGGCGTAGGCGCCCTGGGCGGCGATCAGGTGCTCGTGGCGCCCGCGTTCGACGACGGTGCCCCGGTCCAGGACGAGGATCTCGTCGCTGTCGCGGACGGTGCTGAGCCGGTGGGCGATGACGACGCAGGCGCAGCCGCGCCGCCGCAGGTTGTCGATGATGATCTGCTCGGTGGCCGCGTCCAGGGCGCTGGTCACCTCGTCGAGGATCATCACGGTGGGGCGGCGGACCAGGGCGCGGGCGATCTCCAGGCGCTGGCGCTGGCCGCCGGAGAAGTTGCGGCCGTCCTGCTCGACGCGCGCGCGGATGCCGCCGGGGCGGCGGGCGACGACGTCGTGGACGGCGGCGTCCTTCAGGGCGGCCACGACCTCCTCGTCGGGGATGGACGGGTCCCAGAGGGTGACGTTGTCCCGGACGGTGCCCTCGAAGAGGAAGACGTCCTGGTCGACGAAGGCGACGGAGGCGGCCAGGGCGCCGCGCGGGATGTCCGCGAGCGGGGTGCCGTCGATGCGGATCTCCCCGGCCCACGGCGTGTGCAGACCGGCCACCAGCCGGGAGACGGTGGACTTGCCGCTGCCGGAGCCGCCGACGAGCGCGACCTGGCGGCCGGGGCCGACGGTGAGCGAGAAGTCCTCCAGCAGCGGCGGGTCCAGGCGGCTGTGGCCGAAGGTGACGCCGGTCAGTTCGACGTGGCCGGTCAGGCGGCGGGTGCCGCCCCCGTCGGCCGGCCCGCGCCGGGTGTAGCGGGGGTCGGCGGGGAAGTTCTCGACGTCCTTGAGGCGGGCGACGTCGGCCGCGAAGTCCTGGATGCGCCCGGCGACGCCGTTGAGGCGGGTGATCGGCGCGGTGAAGCTGGTGACGAGCGCCTGGAACGCGACCAGCAGGCCGACGGTGAGGTGGCCCTCGACGGCGCGGGTGCCGCCGATGAGGAGGATCAGGGCGCTGTTGAGCGCGGCGAGGGTGGGGGCGGTGACGGCCAGCCAGGCGCTGGGCACGCCGAGCCGCTGCTGGGTGTCGAGGGTGGCGGCGTGCTGTCCGGCCCAGCGGCGGAAGAACCCGTTCTCGCCGCCGGTGGCCTTCATGGTCTCGATGAGCGTCAGGCCGCTGTAGGCGGTGTTGACCAGGCGGGCGCTGTCGGCGCGCAGCTTCTGGGTGCCGGTGGCCCGCAGGCGCAGCACGATCCGCAGGGCGACGACGTTGAGCAGCGCGATCAGCACGCCGACGACGGTGAGCTGCGGGTCGTAGCTCCACAGCAGCACGGCGTACAGCAGCACCACCACGGCGTCGACCCCGGCGGCGGCGAGGTCGCGGGCGAGGGTCTCGGCGACGGTGTCGTTGGACTGGAGGCGCTGGACGAGGTCGGCCGGGTTGCGCTGCGCGAAGAACGTGACGGGCAGGCGCAGCAGGTGACGCAGGAAGCGGGCGCCGCCGAGGGTGGAGGAGATGACGCGCCCGCGCAGCAGGTTGGCCTGCTGGACGGCGGTCAGGGCGGCGGTCAGGACCAGGGCGGTGCCCATGGCGGCGAACAGGACGCCGAGCGCGGAGGTCTGGCCGCCGATCAGGAACGTGTCGATGTAGGTGCGGCTGAGCGCGGGCACGGACGCGCCGACGAGGACCAGCAGGAGGCTGGAGACGACGGCGGCGAGCATCGTGCCGGACATGCCGCGCAGGCGGGCGGGCATGTGCCGCAGCACGCCGGGCCGGCGTCCGCCGCGGCGGAAGTCCTCGCCGGGTTCGAAGGTGAGGACGACGCCGGTGAAGCTGGTGTCGAACTCGTCGAGCGGGACGAACCGGCGGCCCTTGCCGGGGTCGTTGATCCACGCGCCGCGCCGGCCGGGGCGGCGGGCCATGCCGTCGTAGACGACGTAGTGGTTGAACTCCCAGAACAGCACGGCGGGCGGGCGCTGCCCGGCCAGGGCGGCGAGGTCCATCTGCATGCCCTTGGCGGTGAGGCCGTAACCGCGGGCGGCCTTCAGCAGGTTGCTGGCGCGGGAGCCGTCGCGGGAGACGCCGCAGGCGATGCGCAGCTCCTCCAGGGGGACGAAGCGGCCGTAGTGGGCCAGCACCATCGCCAGGGCGGCGGCGCCGCACTCGACGGCCTCCATCTGGAGAACGGTGGGCGTCCGCACCGGCCGGGCGGGTGCCAAGCAAAGGATATGGGTGATTGGCTGTGTGTGTCCTGGTCTGCTAGGGTTCGGTGTGCCACTCGTGATTTCACACGCCTCTGCGTCGGCAGCGTCAGGTGTGTATAAGGGGCAGCGGTGGTCGTGGTCACGGCAGCAGCCAGTCGACGGGGCGCTGCGCGGCGAGGTGGACGGAGCCGGTGACGGGGGCCGGGGACTCCAGGGCGTACGGGGGGCCTTCGCCGTCCGACCAGGCGTAGCCGGACGCGGTGGCGGTGGAGCGTTCCAGCTCGACGACGACGGGAACGGCGTCGCCGTCGCGGGTGAACCCGGCGGCCAGCGCGGCGTCGCCGAGGAACCCGGCGATCTGCCGTTCGTTCTGCGGCGTGCGGCCGACGGCCTCGACGCGTCCGCGCAGCACGCCGGACGCGTCCCGGTCCACGGACGGGACGGTCAGCTCGACGTCCGCGCCCACGGGGACGCTCGCGGCGCTGTCGCCCGGCACGTACAGCACGGCGATCAGCGGGTCGTCGGGGCCGCTGACACGTTCCAGGGTGGCGACGTCGGCGCCGGTGGTGACGACCGAGCCGGTGCCGGCGAGGACGGTGGTCAGCCGGCCACCGGCGACCGCGCGGACGGGCTCGTCGCCGTCGTCCGTGCGGACCGTCAGCAGGGGCGCGCCCGGGGAGAGCAGGTCGCCCTCCTCGGCGAGGACCTCGGTGACCTGTCCGGCCACCGGGCTCTGGAGGAGGTAGCCGCCCTCGGCGTGGGTGAGGACGCCGGGGGCGGCGAGCCGCGAGGAGACCGAGCCGGTGACGCCCCAGCAGGCGGCGGCGGCCAGGACCAGGACCGTCACCGCCAGCACGAGCCGGCCCTGCGGGCGGGCGAGACGGACGGGCAGGTCCAGTTCCTCGGGCGACTGGAGCTTCGAGAGCGCTTTGCGGCGGAACTGCATCGCGCGACCAACTTTCGGCAGCCATGAACCCCGGAACGAGGGGCTCCGGGGTTCACGGGCGCGGGGTGATCAGAGACCGAGGGGGCCGGTGACAGCGCCGGTGTCGACCTGCACGCCGGTCAGGCCGGAGACCTGGCCGAGGCCCTGCGCGGCGAGGCCCTGAACGGCCTGGGCGGTGTGGAGCGAGTTGGCCGCACCGGAGACGTCGGCGACCAGGGCGCCGGCGAGACCGCCGGAGACGCTGACCACACCGCCGGCGACGGCGTCCAGCTCGGAGTCGGCGATCTCACGGGTCTCGATGTCGTTGCGCATGACGCACATTCCCTTCATTTCAAGCTTTCACGGGCGATCACGGAAGATCACAGAAAATCGTGGACAAGGTCGCGACTTAGTAAGACGATCCGACCACTACCGCGCGGTGCGGACGATGTAAGCACGGCAACTAGTGGGACGCCAATCCCGTTGACAGACCCTTTGCGCGAACTTCGAAAGAGTGAACGGGCGACGGGCGACTCTCTTCGTCGGACGATGACAATCTCTTCATGAGACGTAGTGAGGAGCGCGCGAAATATCCCCTGCGTCACCTCCCGAACCTCCCGTTACACCGGCACAGGCCGCATACCGGATATGTCCCGGATCGCGGCTCTGTGCCGGTCCTCCGTGCGCACGGTGTGGAGATTCGCCGAAGGGAGGTCAGATGTCCGCGCGGGACGCCAGGGCGACCTGGGGGCGCGCCGCCCGGCGGCGGCCCCGGTGGTCCCAGCGCAGGCGCGGCGGCAGCAGCGCGGACTCGCGCTGGGTCGCGAAATCCATCTTGGACGTGCCGTGCGCGCGGTCCTCGAACCGGATGGGGACCTCCACGACCTTGTGGCCCGCCCGGACGGCGAGGAACTTCGTCTCCACCTGGAAGCTGTAGCCGGCGGACCGCAGCCCGTCGAGCGCCAGATCCTCCAGGGCGTCGGCGGACCACAGGGTGTAGCCGGCCGTGAGGTCCCGGATCGGCACGCCCAGCACGCTCGTGGCGTAGAGGTTCGCGCACGCGGACAGCAGCCGGCGGCGCGCGCCCCAGTCGGCGGCGAGCTGCCCGCCGGGCACGTAGCGGCTGCCGACGACCAGCCCGGCGCCCGTGGCGAGGGCCGCGCCGAGCAGTTCCGGCAGGTGCTCGACGCGGTGGCTGCCGTCCGCGTCCATCTGCGCCACGTAGTCCGGGCCGTCCCGCAGCGCCGCGCCGATACCGGCCGCGTAGGCGCGGCCGAGGCCCTCCTTGGCCGTGCGGTGCAGGACGCTCACCCTCGGGTCGGCGGCGGCCAACTCGTCGGCGAGGCGGCCGGTGCCGTCGGGGCTGTCGTCGTCCACGATCAGCAGCCGCAGGCCGGGCAGGGGCAGGGCGAGGAGGGCGGCGGCGGTGCCGGGCAGGCACGCGGCCTCGTTGTAGGTCGGCATGACGACGGTGAGCCGGGTGCCGGCCCATTCGCGGGGGATCGCGGTGGTCACGTTCTCTCAGTTCCCTTCGGGCGCGCACGCGTAGAGGGTCGGGGTCTCCGCCGTGGAGCCGTACTCCGCGGGCTCGACGGGGACGCAGGCCGAGCGCACCCACGCGCTGATCAGGTCGGTCTGTGTGGTGGCGGCGGCACCGGCCGCCGAGGCGCCGGCCGCGGCACCGAGCCGCGGGCCGCCGGTGGGGGGCGCGCCGCCGGGCGCCGTGCCGGTTGCCGCCGTGCCGGTCGTTGCCGTGCCGACGAGGGCGAAGCGCAGGTCGCCGTTCTCGACCAGCTCCTGGTACTCCTCGACGGTGACCGAGGCCGCCTGGCCCCCGAAGCCGCCCAGCGGCAGGACGGGACTGCCGGTCTCCTGGATGTAGGGGGCGGCGGCGGACCAGGTGTCGGTGGAGAAGGTGTAGGTGACGCCGTCTCCGTTCCGCTCCTCCACGTAGGCCAGCAGACGTTCCTGTTCCGCCGTCAGCGCCTCGGCGCCCGGGAGCGCGCCGCCGGTGCCGCCGGGAAGGGCGGGGCCCGCCGCCGCGTCGAACGACGAGCCGCCGTAGTCCTCGTCGAGGACCGACAACGACCAGGCGGTGGGCGCCGCGTACATCCCGACGCAGCCGGCGATCAGCCCCGCCACGGCGATCCGGCGGCGGCCCGGCGCCCGGCCGGACCACCACAGCGCGCCGAGCGCGCCGAGCGCGGCCGTGATCAGCAGCGGCAGGAGCCAGGGCACCCAGTCCCGGTGGTCGGCGGCGGGCAGGCCGCACCAGCAGGTCTGGGCGGCGATCACGAGCGCGGCCGGCAGGCGGCGTCCCGACCGCCACAGCGAGACCGTGCCGGCGGCGGACAGGGCGGCGAGCGGCGGCGCGAGCACGGCGGCGTAGCCGGTGTGCGGGACCGAGATCGCGCTGAGCACGGCGACCGAGGTGACGAGCCACAAACCCCAGAACAGGTAACCGCCGCGCGCCTGGTCGGCGTAGCGTTCGCCGTCGCGCCGCCGTCGCGCGAGGCCGTGGGCCAGGGAGAGCAGGGCGATCGGGAAGAGCCAGGCGATCTGGGTGCCGAGGCGGTCGCCGACCAGCTTGAGCCAGCCGCCCTCCTCGCGCTGCCGGGGCGGGTCCGCCGCGGCCTCGTCGGGGCCGGTCTCCCGCGGGCCGGTGCCGGTCCCCGCCGCGGCTCCGTCACCGGGGGCCGCGGGGGGGGCCGCGCGGGGCGGGCCGGTGGTGCCCGCCGTGCCGGTCGGCCCGTCGGTGGTGCTCGGCGCCTCGGCCGACACGGCGCCGGGGATCTCGATGCCCAGCCGGCCCAGGCCGTTGTAGCCGAAGACCATGGCGATGGCGCTGTCGTTGGTCGAACCGTCCGCGTACGGCCGGGAGTCCGCCGGGGTGAGCGTCATCAGCCCCACCCAGGACAGCGACACGCCCAGCAGCACGACGCCCGCGGCCAGCGTGTGCCGGACACGGGTCCGGACCGGGACCGGGGCGGTCACCAGATAGGCCAGGGCGACGGCGGGGACGATCAGCCACGCCTGGAGCATCTTGGTCTGGAAGCCGAGACCGATCCAGAACGCGGCGAGCAGCAGCGGCCGGAGCCGCCCGTCGCGCACGGCCCGCTGGTACGCGTCGGCGGCCAGCACCAGGCACATCGTCAGCATGCCGTCCAGGAGCGCGTTCCCGAACAGGGAGGCGAGGAGCGGGGTCAGCGCGGTGAGCGCCGCCGCGAGGAGGCCCGCCTCCGGTCCCTGCCAGCGGCGGACCACGCGGTAGGTGACGAGCACGGTGACGACACCGGCGACACAGTGCGGCAGCGTCAGGGACCAGGCGCTGTAGCCGAAGATCCGCGCCGAGAGCGCCTCGGGCCAGAGGAACCCGCCGATCTTGTCGAGGGTGATGGTGGCCGAGGGGTCGAGCGCGGTGAAGAAGAACGCCTCCCAGCTCTCGCTCATGCTGCGCGCGGCGACCGAGTAGTAGGTGGCGTAGTCGCTGGAGGAGAGGTTCCAGCAGTAGAGGGCGGCGGCGAGCGCGGCGACGGCGAGCAGGGCCGGCCGGGCCCAGCGGGGCTGCCCGTCGGGCGAGCGCCACACCTGTCTCTTATACACCTCCCCCTCCTCCCCCCCCCCCCGCTCTTGCGCTTCCGCTGGGTGCTGTGTTCTCGCAACCGACTTTACCTTTCGACTTATCTCACCGACTGCGGCGAGGCGGTCCTGCGGGGCGGGGCGGGCTCCGCCCGTCGCGACCGCCCCGGATCTCCGCTCGGGGAAGACCCAGCGGCGGTAGGACCAGTACCGGAAGGCCGTGCCGAGGCCGGTGCCGACGACGTTCGCCGACAGGTTGTAGGCGAGGGGCCCGGCGAGACCGAGGACGTCGCGGGTGAAGGCGAGGCACAGCAGGGCGATGGCGAGGCCCACCACGTTGAGCAGGAGGAAGAGGGGGTAGCGCCGGACGCTGCCGACGTCCCGGTGTCGGAACGTCCACCAGCGGTTGCCGGCGTAGGCCACGAGGGTCGCGGCGGTGGTCGAACACACCTTGCTGGTGAGCGCGTCGAGCCCCAGGCCGAAGTGCAGAACGTTGCCACCGGCCGTGTCGACCGCGAAGGCCACGGCCCCGACGAGGCCGAAGGAGCCCAGCTCGGCGATCTTCGGCCGGAGGCGGCGGGGGGTCGGGAGCCCGGCACCGCGCCTGGGCTCCGCTCGGGTGCGAGGAGTCATCGGTCGCCACTCTCGGAGCCGCGTCTGAGAAACCGATGATGATCAGCTAAGAGTCGGATGAGGAGTGACCAGGCACCGAACGGGGGTGCGGTACACGCTTCCTCGTACTCCTCGACCTTAGCGGTGCTGTGAAGATTTGCCGAGACCCCGTCCCGAATGAGCGAGGAGTGTGGCTCTCTTCCGCGAAGGGAACTCCGGGCCGGAAGGGGTCGTGCCCTCCGGGGTTCATGGCTCGTTCAGTTGGGCGGACTTGGCATCTTCCGGACCAGCCATTAGGTTAGGCTCACCTAAGTTCCTCTCGAACAGAGGCAGAGCCGAGCAGAGGTAGAGCCGTGTCCGTCCAGTTCCCGCCCTCCGCCGCGCCGCGTTCCGCCTACCCGGTGGACGTCCTGCCCGGCCCCGTCCGCCGACGTCTGCTGGAGCTGGCGGGCGGCGGGCGGCCGGTGGCCGCCTATGTCTACGACGGCGCCGTCGCCGCCGGGCGCGCACGGGAGTTGCGCGCGGCGCTGCCCGAGTGGGCCGCCGTGTACTACGCCGTCAAGGCCAACTCGTTCCCCGGCGTGGTGAAGGCGCTCGCCCCGCACGTCGACGGATTCGAGGTCGCCTCCATCTCCGAACTGGAACTCGCTTCCACCGCGCGGGAGTCGGCGCCGGTGGTCGCGGCCGGTCCGGCGAAGTCGGTGCCGGTGCTGACCGCCCTGGTGCGGGCGGGCGCGGAGGCCATCAACGCCGAAAGCCTCCTGGAACTGCACCGGATCAGCCGCATCGCCACCGCCGAAGGCGTCGTCGCCCGCGTCGCGCTGCGCGTCAACCCCGCGCACATCCCCCTCACCGGTTCGCTCCACATGGGCGGCGCGGCCTCGCAGTTCGGCGTGGCCGAGCCCGACGTGCCCGACGTGCTGGAGGCGGCCCGCACACTGCCGGGCCTGGACCTGACCGGGTTCCACATCCACGCCGCGTCCAACAACCTCGACGCCGAGACGCACGCCGCGTACCTGCGCTGGTGCCTGGAGTGGAGCGAACGGACCGCGCTGGCCTGCCGGATCGACCTGCGCCACGTGGACATCGGCGGCGGCATCGGCGTGGCCTTCGAGGGCGAGAAACCCTTCGACGTGGCCCGCTTCGGCGAGCTGGCCGGGCGCGTCCGGCCGCCCGCCGGGGTCAAGGTCCTGCTGGAGCCCGGCCGTTACCTCGTCGCGGACTGCGGCTGGTACGCCGCCGAGGTGACGGACGTCAAGGCGTCCTACGGCGAGTGGTTCGCGGTGCTGCGCGGCGGCATCAACCACTTCCAGTTGCCCACCTCGTGGGACATCGTGCACAACGTCGCCGTGCTGCCCGTCGACGAGTGGCGCGAGAGCTGTCCCCGTCCGGCCGCCGAGAACACCCGGGTGACCGTCGTCGGCGAGCTGTGCACGCCCGAGGACACCCTGCTGCGCGACGTCCGGGTGGACCGGGTCCGCGCCGGCGACCTCGTCGTCTTCCCCTGTGCCGGCTCCTACGGCTGGGAGTTCGCCATGCACTCCTTCCTCGGCCATCCCGTGGCGGAACGCCACCTGCTCTGAGCCTCCCGGCTCGCTCGCTCCGGCGCCGCCGCTGCCGCCGGCGCCTCCCCCGTTCCTCACCCACGCACGTGACCCGTCATCGTCGTCACTCCTTCTCCTCCCCCGGAGTCACTCCATGACCATGCAGCCCACCGCCCCCGTCGAGACCGGGCGGTCCCTCCACGACGCGGGCGCCAGCCTGCGGCGGCAGCGCGCCCGGGAGTCGTCCGCGCGCACCTACGCGCGCTCGTTCCCGATCGTCCCGGTCCGTGCCCGGGGCATGGTGATCGAGGGGACCGACGGCCGCCGTTACCTCGACTGCCTGTCCGGTGCGGGCACCCTCGCGCTCGGCCACAACCACCCGGTGGTGCTGGAGGCCATCCGGCGCACGCTGGACAGCGGCGCGCCGCTGCACGTGCTGGACCTGGCGACGCCGGAGAAGGACGACTTCACCGACGCGCTGTTCGCCACGCTGCCGAAGGCGTTCGCGGACAAGGCGCGCGTGCAGTTCTGCGGGCCCGCCGGGACCGACGCGGCGGAGGCGGCGCTGAAGCTGATGCAGACGGCCACCGGGCGGCGGAACGTGCTCGCGTTCACCGGCGCCTACCACGGCATGACGGCCGGGGCGCTGGCCGTGTCGGGCGGTGTCTCCACCAAGCGGCCGGTGGCGGGAATCGCGGCGGACGTCACACGGCTGCCGTACCCGTACTCCTACCGGTGCCCGTTCGGCGCGGGCGGCGAGCGCGGCGCCGAGCTGTCCGCCGCCTACACCGAGCGGCTGCTCGACGACCCCAACGGCGGCGTGGTGCCGCCCGCCGCGATGATCCTGGAGGCGGTGCAGGGCGAGGGCGGCGTGGTCCCGGCGCCGGACGACTGGCTGCGCGCGATGCGCCGGATCACCGCCGAACGCGACATCCCGCTGATCGTGGACGAGGTGCAGAGCGGGGTGGGGCGCACGGGCGCGTTCTGGGCGGTGGAGCACAGCGGGATCGTGCCGGACGCCATGGTGATGTCGAAGGCCATCGGCGGCAGTCTGCCGCTGGCGGTCCTCGTCTACCACGAGGACTACGACAGTTGGCTGCCCGGCGCGCACGCCGGGACGTTCCGCGGCAACACCCTGGCCATGGCGGCGGGCGCCGCCACGCTGCGGTACGTCACGCGGGAGAACCTGGTCGAGCGGGCCGCGACCGTCGGGGCCCGGATGACCGCGCGGCTGGACGGGCTGCGCGCCGAATTGCCCGCGATCGGCGACGTCCGAGGGCGCGGCCTGATGATCGGGGTCGAGCTGGTGGACCCCGACGCCGAGCCGGACTCCTGCGGCGCCCGGCCCTGCGCGCCCGCGCTGGCGCAGCAGGTCCGCGCCGCGTGCCTGGACCGGGGCCTGATCGTGGAACTCGGCGGCCGGTTCGACGCCACCGTGCGGCTGCTGCCGCCGCTGGTCATCACGGACGAGGAGGCCGAGGCGGTGCTCGACCGGCTGGCCGACGCCATCGCCGAGGTGACGGCCGCTCAGCACGCGAGGAGGTCCGCGTGATCCCCGCCGGACAGCGCGTCGGCCGTCTCTTATCCCCATCCTCCCCTCCCCCCCTCCCGCCCTGTCCACGCCTTCGAGGCCTCCGGTGCACCCGCACATAAACACATTGAGCTCTAGCTCCCTGCACCCTCGGACCCCTCCGGCAGACCGGCCGGTGCCGCGTCCGCCGGACCCTCCGCCGGCCCGTCCGGGAACGCCGCCGACCCGCTGACCGACGTGCTGACGGGTGCCCTCACCGACGCGCTGTCCGGCGGGACGCGCGGCGCCGACGCCCTGGAACCGCTGGTGCGCACCGTCCGGGGCGCGCTCGCCGAGGGCGCCGCGCGGCGCGGCGGGCCCATCGCGGCCGGCCACCCGGCGCAACTGGCGGCCCTGGTCGCCCGCGAGTTCGACGCGCCGGGCGGCGAGGACGCGCTGCACCGCCTCACCGAACTGCTCGCCCACGGCAGCGCCGACCCCGCCGACCCGTCCTGCGCCGCCCACCTGCACTGCCCGCCGCTGGCCGTGGCCGTCGCGGCGGACCTCGCGGTCTCCGCGCTCAACCCCTCGCAGGACTCCTGGGACCAGGCGCCCGCCGCCACCTCCCTGGAGACGCTGCTGCTGGAGGAGCTGGCCCGGCTCGTCGGCTACGACCCGGCCGGGGCCGCGGGCGTACTCACCTCCGGCGGCACCGAGTCCAACCTCATGGGCCTGATGCTGGCCCGGGACCGGGTGCTCGGCCGGGCGGCCGGGCGGCGCGTCGAGATGACCGGCGTGCCAGGGGTGCCCGGCGTGCCGGAGCCGTCCGGCGCGGCGGCGCCCCGGCCGCGGATCTTCGCCTCCGACGCGGCGCACTTCTCCGTACGGCGCTCGGCCGCCCTGCTCGGCCTCGGCGAGGACGCCGTGGTGGCCGTCCCCACCGACAGCACGCTGCGGATGGACCCCGCCGCCCTGGCCGCCGCGCTCGGCGCCGCCGTGGCGCGCGGCGAGCTGCCCGTCGCGGTGGTCGCCACCGCCGGGACCACCGACACCGGCGCCGTGGACCCACTGCGCGAGTGCGCCGCCCTGGCCGCCCAACACGGCGCCTGGCTGCACGTGGACGCCGCCTACGGGGGCGGCGCGCTGCTCTCCGACCGGCTGGCGCCGCTGCTGGACGGCATAGCCCTGGCCGACTCGGTCTCCCTGGACTGGCACAAGCTGGGCTGGCAGCCCGCCGCCGCCGGGGTGTTCCTGGTGCGGCGCGCGGAGACGTACGCCTCGCTGGCCCGCCGGGCCGTCTACCTCAACCCGGCCGACGACGAGGAGGCCGGCTACCCGAGCCTCCTGGGCCTGTCGCTGCGCACCACGCGCCGCGCCGACGCCTTCAAGATCGCCGTCACCCTGCGGACGCTGGGCCGGGCGGGCCTCGGCCGCCTCGTGGACACCTGTCACGACCTGGCCCGTTCCGCGCACACCATGATCGGCGCACACCCCCGGCTCCAGCCGCACGCCGAACCGGTGCTCACCGCGCTGCTCTTCCGCTACCTGCCGGAGGACCCGAGGCTGGCGGACCGCGCCGACGCCGTCGACACGATCAACGCCCGCCTCCGGCGCGCCCTGCTGCGCGGCGGCCGGGCCGTGGTCGGCCGCACCGAGCTGCCCGGCGACGGGCCGGGCCGGGTCCGGCTGAAGCTGACCCTCCTCAACCCGCACACCACACCGGCCGACGTCGAACGGCTGCTGGCCATCGTCACCGAGGCCGGCCGGGCCGAGGAGGAGGCGCTGCTGCGGGGTGACAGCGCGTGAACGACCCCCTGAGAGACACCCGCGCGCCGGACACGGGCCCCGATCCGCTGGACCACCCCGATCCGCTGCGCGCGGGACACGCGGCGGCCACCGAGACGCTGATCCGCGCCTACGTCCGGGAAACGGGCCGGGCCGTCCCGCCCGCCGGAGCCGCGATGCGACTGGAACTGCCCGCCAGCGGGCTGACGTTGAGCGTCCCGGTGCGGTACAGGTCCCGGACCGGCTGGCACCGCTTCGGCGAGCCGGACATCGCGGACGGGCCGCCCGCCGACACCGCGCTGGTCGCGGCGGCGCTGATCCGCGAGAGCACCCTGGGCCGGGGGGCACCCGCCCATCTCGGCGGCGACGCCGCCGCCCGGGTGCTGGGGTCGGCGGCGCGGACGGCCGTTCACCTGACGCGCCGCCGGGCCGAACCGGACGGCGGCCGGGGGCCGACGCCGTTCCTCGACGCCGAGCAGGCGCTGCTGCTTGGCCATCCGTTCCACCCGGCGCCCAAGAGCCGCGAGGAGGCGTCCACGGCCGAACTCGACGCCTACTCCCCCGAGTTGCGCGGCTCGTTCGCGCTGCACTGGTTCGCCGCGCACCCGGACGTGGTGGTGGGCGAGAACGCGGACGGCGGCCCGGTCGCCGAGCTGCTGCGCCCGCTCGCCGGGGACCTGCGGGTGCCCGAGGGGATGGTGCCGGTGCCCGCCCACCCGTGGCAGGCGCGGGAGGTACTGGCCCGCCCGGAGGTCGCGGCCCTGGTGGACGCCGGGCTGCTGCGCCCGCTGGGCCCCGGCGGGCCGGCGTGGCACGCGACCTCGTCGGTGCGGACCGTGCACCGGCCGGACGCCTCGGTGATGCTGAAGCTGTCGCTGGGCATGCGGATCACCAACTCCCGCCGCAACAACCTGCGCGGCGAGATGCGGCTCGGCGTACGGGCCGCGCGGCTGCTGGCCACGGGCCCGGCCGGGTGGCTGCGGGCCGCGCACCCCGGGTTCGGCATCCTGCGGGACTTCGCCTGGGTGTCGGCAGGCGCAGGCGGCCCGGAGAGCGGCTCGGAGACCGGCCCGGAGACCGGCCTGGAGACGGCGATCCGCGACAACCCGTTCCGCGGCGGCGCCCGCGAAGGGCTCTGCGTCGCGGGCCTGGTCGCCGAGCGCACCGGTCCAGGCGACGGCTCGCCGCCCCGGCACCGGGCGCTGCTGTCGGCCGCCGTCGAACAGGCCGCCCGCGCGCTGGACGTGCCGGTGGCCGAGGCGGCGGAACGCTGGTTCGCGCGGTATCTCGACGTGCTGGCCGTGCCGTTGATCCGGCTGCACGCCCGGTACGGCATCGCGCTGGAGCCGCACCACCAGAACACGCTGGTGGCGCTGGACGGCGACGGGCTGCCGTGCGCCGGCTGGTACCGGGACAGCCAGGGCTACTACCTGGCGGCGTCCCGCGCCGCCGGTCTGGAGCGGCTGCTGCCCGGCGTCACCGACGGCGTGGACCTGGTGTTCGACGACGCGTTCGTGGACGAACGGGTGGCGTACTACCTCGGCGTCAACAACCTGCTCGGCCTGGTCGGCGCCTTCGGGGCCCTCGGCCTCGCGGACGAGGACGCCCTGCTGCGGGTGCTGCGCGCCGCCCTGGAACGGCTGCGCCTGGCCGAACCCGCCGCGAAGGGGCTGCTGGACATGCTGCTGGACGCGCCCGTGCTGCGCTGCAAGGCCAACTACCTGACCTGCGTGGACGGCCTCGACGAACTCGTCGGCGACGTCCACACCCAGTCCGTGTACATCGATCTCCCCAACCCTCTGACGGAGGCACAGCGGTGACCTCGCCCTCGGCGTCCCCCGACCGGACCGCCCCCTACGACCTGGTCGGCGTCGGAATCGGCCCCTTCAACCTGTCGCTGGCCGCGCTGGCCGACGGCGTCCCCGGGTTCGACTCCCTCTTCCTCGACGCCAAGCCGGCCTTCTCGTGGCACCCGGGGCTGCTGATGGAAGGAACGGTTCTCCAGGTGCCGTTCCTGGCGGATCTCGTCACCATGGCCGATCCCACCAGCCCGTGGTCGTACCTCAACTACCTGCGCGCGCACGACCGGATGTTCGCGTTCTTCTTCTCGGAGCGCTTCCACATCCCGCGCCGCGAGTACGACCACTACTGCCGCTGGGCCGCCGAACGCCTCCCTTCGTGCCGCTTCGACGCCGAGGTCACGGCCGTGGAGTGGGACGACGCGGCCGAGGCGTTCGCCGTGACGTACCGCTCGTCCGCCGGGGCGGTCAGCCGGGTCACGGCCCGCCAGGTGGTGCTCGGCGTGGGCACGACGCCCGTGGTGCCGGAGCCGCTGCGCCCGCTCCTGGGCGGCGCGCACACCGGACGCGTGCTGCACAGCGCCGACTTCCGCACCCACCGCGAGAGCCTGGGCGCGCTGGACGACGTCACGGTGATCGGCGCCGGGCAGTCGGGGGCCGAGGTGATGCTCGACCTGCTGCGCCGTCAGGACGGCGACGGCGCGGGCGGCCCGTACGTCCGCTGGCTCGCGCGGACGCCAGCGTTCGCGCCGATGGAGTACAGCAAGATCGGGCTCGAACACTTCACGCCGGACTACATCCGGTACTTCCGCGGCCTGCCGGAGGCGTCGCGCGAGCGGCTGGTCCGGGAGCAGTGGCAGCTCTACAAGGGCGTCAGCGAGCAGACGCTCGGCGACATCCACGACGAGCTGTACGAGCGCACCATCGGCGGCGGCGAGCCGCGTGCCGCGCTGCACCCCGGGGTCCGGCTGGTCGCGGCCGAGGCGGACGGCGACGGCTATGTGCTGACGTGCCGCCACGACGAGCAGGGCGAGACGTTCGAGGTGCGGACATCGGCCGTGGTGTCCGCCACCGGTTACGCGGCGCTCCGGCCGGGCTGTCTCGATCCCCTGGCCGATCTGGTGGACTGGGACGACCGGGGCCGTTACCGCGTGGACGGCGACTACCGGGTGGCGCTCGACCCCCGGGTCACCGGCGCGCTGTACGTGCAGAACGCCGAGACGCACACGCATGGCGTCGGCGCCCCCGACCTCACGCTCGGCGCGTGGCGGGCCGCGACGATCCTCAACGCCGCCGCCGGGCGGACGGTGCTGCCCGTGCCGGAACGGCAGGCGTTCACGACGTTCGGCGCGCCCCGGCGGGACGCCGCGACGCCGGTCACCGTCGCGCCGGTGGGCATACCGCGATGAGAACCGCCGACTCCCGTGGCTCGCGTGGCTCGCGCGCCAAGGCGGTGCTGCTCTCCGTCGTCGGTCTGCACCTGGTGGCCGAGACGGCGCTGACACCGTTCCTGCCGCAGTTGTTCGAGCGGCTGTACGGCATCGACGACGCCGAGGCGACCGGGCTGTACCTGTGGGTGTGCCGGGTCGTCGGCCTCGCCGCGCTGCCGCTGTGGGGGCTGGCCGCGCGCCGGTGGCCGCTGCACCGGCTGGTGCTGGCGGGGCTGTGCGGGTCGGCCGTGCTCGACCTGATGCTGGGCATGGCGCCGAGCTACGCCGCGTACACCGTGCTGTCCATGCTGATCGTGGCGACCAACTGCGCGCTGCTGCTGGCCTATCCGGCGTTCATCGCCGAGCACGGCGACGACGGGGAGGGCGGCGAGGGCGCCGCCGAGCGGGCGCGGCTGGCGGGGCTGTGCTCCATCGTGGTGGTGTTCCACCTGTCGGTGGTGGTGGCGACGGTGGTGGGCGCCGGGGTGCTGGCGCTGCCCGAACCGCGCCTGGGCATCTCGGCGTTCGCGGTGGTGGACGTGGTGCTCGCGGTGCTGACCTACCGGGTGCTGGGGCGGGAGCCGGCCGCCCCGGCGGCCCCGCCGGTGCCCGTGCCCGATTCCGTGCCGACGGCCGCCCCCGTACCGGCCGTTCCGCGCCGTCGCGCGCGGCTCGCCGCGCTCGGCTACGCGGCGCTGATCGGGCTCGCGTTCGACTTCTCGGTCAACGTGGCGCGGCCGTTCTTCACCGAGTTCTCCGACGCCCTGGGCGGCGGCCAGGCCGGGTCGGCGGTGCTGTTCTTCCTGCCGAGCGTGGCCGCGCTGGCGGTGCTGCCGGCCGTGCGCCGCTGTCACGCGGCGCTGGGCGACCGGCTGTTGCCGCTCGCCATGGCGGTGGGCGCCGCCGGGCTGGGGTGGCAGGCCATGGCCGACTCGCTGCCCGGACTGGTCGGCGGGCGGCTGCTGTTCGGCGTGGGGCTCGGCCTGGGGCAGGTCTCCGTGGAGCTGTGGATGTTCCGCGCGACCGGCACCGGCGGGCCGGGCTACACGGCGGTGGAGACGGCCCGTTCGGTGGGCCTGCTGGCGGCGCCGATCGCGGCGACCGCCGCCGTCTCCCACGATCTGGCGTTCCCCCTGGTCGTCGCGGCGGCCATCCAGGCCGGTGCCGTGGCCCTGACGCTGCGCCGCCCGGCGCGGGCGTCCGCACCGGACGCCACGCCCGCACCGGAGTTCGCCGCCGCCGGGTCCGCCGCCGGGGGACGGCCGGGCGAGCCGCCGTGGGCGCCGCCCGGCCCGGCCGCCGGCGCGCGCCCGCAGGAGCCGTCCGGAATCGCCCTGACCACCGTTCCCCCGCATTCCGAGGAGAAGAACCGATGAACCCCACCACGCGCGACGCCTGGGCCCGGGCCGGTCAGCGGCTCGTCGTCAAGGCCGTCGAGGAGTTCGCCTACGAGGAGCTGCTCGTACCGGAGCCCGACGGCACGGACGGCGGGTACCGGCTGGAGCTGGGCGACGGCGTGCACTGGTCGTTCCGGGCCGCGCGGGGGACGTTCGGCACGTGGCGGCTCGAACCCGGCAGCCTGCGCCGCCACCCCGCGCCCGGGGACGGCGGGGCCGGGCCGGAGCGGCTGCTGCTCGACGCCCGGCCGGTCCTCGGCTGGGACGGGCCGCCCCCCGCCGAGGTGCTGCGCGAGCTGATCGCCACCCGCCGCGCGGAGGCGGAGGTCATCGCACGCGAACTGCCCGCCGCCGAGCTGGCCGACCTGGACCACCTGAACCTGGAGGCCCACCAGGACGGCCACCCCTGCATGCTGCTCAACAAGGGCCGGCTGGGCTTCTCCGCCTCGGACGCCGCCGCCTACGCGCCGGAGGCCGCCGGTTCGGTGCGTCTGCTGTGGGCCGCCGTCCACACCGAACTCGCCTCCTACGGCGGCGTTCCCGGCCTGGACGCCGACGCGCTGCTGGCCCAGGAGCTGGACGGGGACACCCGGGCGCGGTTCGCGGCGACGCTGCGGGACGCCTGCGCGGACAGCGGCCTCGACGCGGGCGACTTCCGGTGGCTGCCGGTGCACCCGTTCCACTGGGACGAGGCCGTCGCGACGCTCTTCGCGCCCTGCGTCGCGGACGGCCGGATCGTGCTGCTGGGCGAAGGGCCCGACCGGTACCGGCCGTTGCAGTCGATCCGCACCCTCGCCAACCTGGACCACCCGCACCGGCGCAATGTGAAGGTGCCGCTGCTGATCCGCAACACCCTGGTGTGGCGCGGGCTTTCACCGGAGCCGACGCGGGCGGCGCCCGATGTCACGGAGTGGCTGCACGCGGTGCGCGACGCCGACCCGTATCTGCGGGACGAGTTGCGGTTCCACCCGCTGGGCGAGGTCGCGGCGGTGGCGGTGCGGCACCCGCTGTACGAGTCGGTGGCGGACGCCCCCTACCGCTACCACGAACTGCTGGGCGCGGTCTGGCGGGAGCCGGTCGCCGCGCTGCTGCGGGAGGGCGAGCGGGCCCGCACGATGGCCGCGCTGCTCAAGGTCGGGTCGGACGGCCGCGCGCTCGTCAGCGAGCTGGTCGAACGGTCCGGGCTCGCGCCGCGCGCCTGGCTGGCCCGGTTCTTCGCGGCGCTGCTGCCCGGCCTGCTGCACTACCTGTACCGCTACGGTGTGGCGTTCTGCCCGCACGGCGAGAACACCGTGATCCTCTACGACGCCGCCGACGTGCCCCTCGGCATCGCGGTGAAGGACTTCGCCGAGGACGTCAACCTGCTGCCCGGCAGCCACCCCGAGTACGCGGCGCTGTCCGAGCGTGCCGACGCGC
Organism: Streptomyces specialis; assembly: GCF_001493375.1. Classification (GTDB taxonomy): domain Bacteria; phylum Actinomycetota; class Actinomycetes; order Streptomycetales; family Streptomycetaceae; genus Streptomyces; species Streptomyces specialis. Next base: position 44,722 of record NZ_LN929757.1, on the reverse strand, counting down.
TGCTGCTGCGCTGGCCGGCCCGGGAGCTGGCGCACTCGCTGCTGAGCGCGGTGTTCGCCGGCCACTTCCGGTTCTTCGCGCCGCTGGTCGCCGGGCATCTGGGCGTGCCGGAGGACGAGTTCTGGGGGATGGTCCGCGAGGAGATCGGCCGCTACCACGCGCGCTTCCCCGAACTGGCCGACCGTTTCGAGGCGTTCGGCCTGCTGGCCGGTGAGTTCGACCGGGTGGCGCTCAACCGTGAGCAGTTGCTCGGCGGCGGGTTCCATGACCGCGCCGAGAAGGACGAGGGGTTCGACGTCGTCCATGGCGTCGTCGCCAACCCGCTGGCCACCGCCGCCCTCGTGGAGGAACGCATATGAGCGAGCCGGGAAGTGTGTGGGAGCGGCTGCGGGCCGAGGCGGAGGCCGGCCGGGTCGAGGAGGTCGTCGTCGCGGTGCCCGCCCTCCAGGGCCGGCTCCAGGGCAGCCGCCTGTCCGTGCCGTACTTCCTGGAGGAGGCCGCCGAACGCGGCTTCGGCGCCTGCGTCTATCTCCTGGCGTCCGACGTGGAGATGGACACCGGCCCGGGATACGCCATCGACGCCTGGGAGAGCGGCTTCGGTGACTTCGAGCTGCGGCCCGACCCGGCGACGCTGCGCACCCTGCCATGGGACCCGGGCACCGCGCTGGTGGTGGCCGACGCGGTGTGGCCCGGCGGCGCCCCGGTGGCGGTGGCGCCGCGCCGGGTGCTGCGGAACCAGCTCGACCGGCTGGCCGAGCGCGGGCTGACCGCGTTCGCCGGCACGGAGCTGGAGTTCCTGGTGTTCCTCGACTCCTACCGCACGGCGTGGGACCGCCGTTACCACGGCCTGTCCCCCGCCACCAGCTACAACGTGGACTACGCCCTCCAGGGACTGACGTCCGTGGAGCCGGTGGTGCGCCGCATCCGCCGCGAAATGGCGGGCGCGGGGCTGGCGTTGGAGACGGCGCGGGGCGAGTGCCACCCGGGGCAGTACGAGATCGTCTTCCGGTACGCGGAGGCGATGACCACGTGCGACAACCACGTGGTGTTCAAGAACGGCGCGAAGCAGATCGCCGCGCAGGAGGGCATGGCGCTGACGTTCATGCCCAAGTACGACGAGGGCGAGGGCAATTCGTGCCACGTCCACCTGTCGCTGCGCGGCACCGACGGGTCGCCGGTGCTGGCCGACGCGGCGGCGGACGACGGCATGTCGGAGCTGATGCGGCACTTCGTGGCCGGGCAGTTGGCGTGCCTGGCGGACTTCGCGCTGCTGATGGCGCCGAACATCAACTCGTACAAGCGCCTTCAGCCCGGCGCGTTCGCGCCCACCGGCATCGCCTGGGGCCGCGACAACCGCACCTGCCCGGTGCGCGTCGTCGGCTCGGGCCACTCGCTGCGCATCGAGCACCGGGTGCCCGGCGGCGACGCGAACCCGTATCTGGCGGTGGCGGCGGCGGTGGCGGCCGGTCTGTACGGGATCGACAACCGGCTGCCGCTGCCGCCCCCGCACACCGCCAACGCCCTGGCCGACCCGTCGGTCCCGCGCCTGCCGGGCACGCTGACCGAGGCCCTGCACCGCTGGGAGAACAGCGAGATCGCGGCGAAGGTGTTCGGCGAGTCGGTGGTCGCGCACTACGCGCGGGCGGCGCGGACCGAACTCGCCGCGTTCGAGACGGCGGTCACCGACTGGGAGCGGGTGCGGGGCTTCGAGCGGCTGTGAACGGCCGGTGAGCGGTCAGGGCTTGCGGGCGACGCCGCCGGCCATCAGCCGCTGGGCCACGGTCAGCGGCTCCTCGACCGGGCCGTCGGGGCGCCACATCGGGAGCGGCACGACGCCCGGTTCGAGCAGGTCGAGGCCCCGGAAGTAGCCCTCGATCTCCGCGATGGTCCGGAAGCGGCCCGTGCCGAGGAACTCCAGCATGGTCTTCTCCACGGCACGGGCCTCCGGGCCCGTGTCGCAGAAGTGGGTGATCACCAGGTGGCTGCCGGACGGGACGGCCGACAGGTAGCTGTCCACGATGCCCTGCGGGTCCTCGTCGTCGTGGAGGTGGTGCAGCATCCCGACCAGCAGCACGCCGACGGGCTGCCCGAGGTCGATCAGCTCGCGCAGGGCCGGGTGGCCGAGGACCGTCGCGGGGTCGCGCAGGTCGGCGGTGATGACGGCGGTCCGGTCGTTCTCCTCCAGCAGGGCCCGCCCGTGGGCCAGCACGATCGGGTCGTTGTCCACGTACACCACGCGGGCGGCCGGGTTCTCGCGCTGCGCCACCTGGTGGGTGTTCTCCAGGGTGGGCAGGCCCGCGCCCAGGTCGACGAACTGCTGGATCCCGGCCTCGCTCGTCAGATACCGCACGGCCCGGCCCAGCACCGCCCGGTTGTACCAGCCCACGTCCCCGATGTGCGGCATGGTCGCCCGCACCTGGTCGGCGACCACGCGGTCGACCTCGTAGTTGTCCTTGCCGCCGAGCACCGCGTCATAGACGCGCGCGATGCTGGGCCTGCTCAGGTCGATGTCCGCGTTCTCGTCCGCCACGCCCGCTCCCGTCCCTGAAAACCCTGGAAACCCTGGAAACCCCGACAACGACGCGTCCGGGGACGGCGCCCGTCCCACCGGAACCGCCGTCCCGTTCCGGGCCAGCGTAACGCGAACGGGCGATGGCCCGCACAGTCGCGCGGAAAGCAACGGACCAGTAGGAGAGCGGGATTGAGGGCGCGTCAGGTGGCGCGGGCCACCGGGGGCGGAAGGCGGTCTCCGGGCACCACCCGGGCCGGGGTTCCCCCGTTGTTGAGCATTGCTTAGGATGAGCCCCCACCGGCCACGGCCGGGTGTCGGGATCACGAGCGGCATCGTCGTCGCGTCGGGAACGGAGCGGGCATGAGCAAGCGCATTCTGGTGACGGGCGGCGCCTCCGGCCTCGGCCGGGCGATCGCGGGCCACTACGCGGCGGCGGGCTGGCGGGTGCTGATCGCCGACCTGGTCGAGCCGGCGGAACCGCCGGCGGGCGATGTGTCGTACCAGCGGCTCGACGTGCGCTCGGAGGAGGACTGGGAGCGGGTGCGCGCCTGGTGCGTCTCCACGTGGGGCGGGCTGGACGTGCTGGTCAACAACGCGGGCGTGGCCGCCGCCGGCCGCATGGAGCGGATCGGCCGGGACGACTGGGAGTGGATCCTCGGCATCAACCTGAACGGCGTCGCCGCCGGGTGCCGGGCGTTCATCCCGCTGTTCAAGGAGCAGCGCGGCGGGCATCTGGTCAACATCTCGTCGCTGGCCGGGCTGATGAACCTGCCGGGCATGGCCTCCTACAACGTCTCCAAGGCCGCCGTGATCTCCCTGTCCGAGACCCTGCGGTACGAGCTGGAGCCGTGGAACGTACGGACCACGGTGGTCTGTCCCGGCTTCGTGCCCACCAACCTCGGTTCGGGTCTGCGCAGTCCCGACCCGGTCCTGACCGAGGTCGCCCACAAGATGATCGCCAAGGGCACGGTGACCCCGGAGCAGGTGGCGGAGCGGGTGGCCGAGGCCGTCGCGAAGGGCCGGTTCCTGGTCCACACCCACCGCGAGGTGCGGGTGGTGGTGGCGCTCAAGCGGCTGCTGCCGAAGGTCGTGGACCGGCAGGTCGCCAAGGGCTGGCGGCAGATGCGGGCCAAGCTGGAGGAGCAGGACCGCAAGCGGGAGCGGGAGACCAGCGGCGCCTGACCGGCCGCCCCCGGCGGCGAGCCGGGGACGGCCGGGACGGTCAGGCGTTCCGGGACGGTCGGGCGTTCGCGACGGTCAGGCGGCGGTTCCCGCCAGGGCGTCGGCCAGCCGGAGGGAGGCGGTCGCCTCGGCGTCCCTGCCCTGCCGCTGGAGCGTGCGGCCGAGCATCAGGTGGGCGTAGCCCTCGACCGGGTCCCGGGCGATGACCTCGCGCAACTGCGCCTCGGCCCGGCTGAGTTGAGCCGAGTGGTAGAGGGCGCGGGCCAGCAGCAGGCGCGGGGCGACCAGGTCGGGGAACTCCTCGACCAGCGCGGTGAGCAGCCGGGCCGCCCCCGCGAAGTCCCTGGCCTCGAAAAGGAGTCCGGCGCGCTCCCAGCGCCCGGCCGCGGTCTCGCCGCCGCCGAACAGGTGCCGGACACCGGCCCAACGCGCCGGGCTCGCCTCGCCGTCGGGCAGATAGCTGTCGAAGTCGCCGGTCATGGCGGGACCTTCCTCTCTCTGCGTGGGTGTCCGCCGCGTGGGTGTCCGCCCGCGCGGGGTCAGACGGCGGCCGGGGCGCTCTTGAGGGCGCGGGCTATGCGGACGACGCGCTCGGCCTGGTGGCGGGCGGCGTCGCGGGTCGCCTCGCCGACCGGATTGGCGCCCTGGCCGTCGACGTGGGAGGTGCCGTAGGGGTTGCCGTCCACGAACTTGACGGGGTCGGTGTAGCCCGGGGAGACGATCAGGCCGCCGAAGTGGTGGATGGAGTTGTACAGCGCGAGCAGCGTGGACTCCTGGCCGCCGTGGGTGGTGGCGCTGGTCACGAAGCCGCTGTAGACCTTGTCGGCCAGCCGCCCCTGCGCCCACAGGCCGCCGAGGGTGTCCATGAACTGCTTGAGCTGCGCGGAGACGTTGCCGAACCGGGTCGGCGTGCCGAAGATCACCGCGTCCGCCCAGGCGACGTCGTCGGGGGGGGCGACCGGGACACCGGCGGTGGCGGCGGCGTGCGCGGCCCACGCCTCGTTGGAGGCGATGGCCGCCTCGGGGGCCAGCTCGGCGGTCTTCAGCAGGCGCACCTCGGCCCCCGCCTTCGCGCCCGCCGAGGCGATCTCCTGGGCGATCTCGGCGCTGAAGCCGGTGGAGGAGTAGTAGATGACGGCGAGGTTGACGGTGGGGCTCATGCTCGGGTCTCCGTTCGGGGCGGGGCGTGCGGTGCGAGTCGGTCGCGATCCGGTGGATGCGAACCGTTTGATTGAACGATAAACTACATCATGATGTTCCCGGCGCGCCGTGTGATGATGAGGCCGCCGGACGGCGAGTGGGAGGAACGGACGATGCAGCACCGCGCAGTGGACGCTCCGGAGCGGTCACGCTTCGAGATCTTCGAGCTCTCCGGAAGCCCAGAAGGCTCCGAGAGCCCAGGGGACGAGACCCTGGCCGGTTTCGCCGAGTACCACCTGTCCGAGGGGGAGATCGCGTTCCTCCACACCGAGATCGACCCGCGTTTCGAGGGCCGCGGCCTGGCCGGCGCGCTCGCCCGGGCCGCCCTGGACTCGGCGCGCGAGCGGGGTCTGGCGGTGCTGCCGTACTGCCCGTTCATCCGCGGCTGGATCGGGAAGCACCCGGAGTACACGGAGTTGGTCCCGCCGGGGCGCCGAGCGCGCTTCGGCCTGGCCTGAACGGGAGCGGAGCGGATGAGTGACACGGTGACGGACGCGCAGGCGTCCGGGTACGTCCGGAGCGCGGCGGTGGTCGCCACCAGCACCGGCACCGACTACGGCGTGGACATCCGCGCCGGGCACCACCGGCTGGCGGCGGACGAGCCGGTCTCCGTGGGCGGCGCCGACACCGGGCCCAACCCCATCGCCCTGCTGCTGTCCGCGCTCGGCTCCTGCACCGCCATCACGCTGCGGATGTACGCGCAGCGCAAGGAATGGCCGCTGGAGGGCGTCCGGGTGCACCTGGGCTACGAGAAGGACGCCGCGAGGAACGCGCGGATCACCCGGCGGATAGACCTGCTGGGCTCCCTGGACGAGGCGCAGCGGGCCCGCTTGCTCGACATCGCCGAGCGCACCCCGGTGACCCGCGCGGTCCGCGGCGACGTCCCGATCGTCCCGGCCCAGCGCCGCGCGGGCTGAGCCCGGCCGGTTCACCGCACCGTGTCGAGGGCCCGCGCCACGAGGGGGACGGCTTCCGCGATGGCCGCCGGGGTGTTCGCCGCGTAGCCCAGGACCAGGCCCGGGGCGTGGGGGCGCTGGGTGTGCCAGGACAGCGGGTGGGTCTTCACGCCCAGCGCCAGGGCCGCCTCCGCGAGCGCGGTGTCCGCGACATCCGCGGCCAGCGTGATCGTCAGGTGCAGCCCGGCCGCCGCGCCGTGCACCGTCGCCCCGGGGAGGTGCCGCTCGATCGCGGCGATCATCGCGTCCCGGCGGCGGCGGTGGCGGCGCCGCAGGAAACGCAGCCACCGTTCCAGCTCTCCCGACTCCATCAGGTGCGCCAGCACCAGTTGCGGCAGCACCGCGTTCCCGAGGTCGGCGTACCGCTTCGCGTCGATCAGGGCGGCGCGGTGGCGCGGCGGCGGCAGGAGCCATCCCAGGCGGAGCCCCGGCGCCAGCAGCTTCGACACGCTGCCGAGGTAGCAGACCCGCTCCCCCAGCATCGACCGCAGCGCGGGAACGGGCGGCCGGTCGTACCGGTGCTCCGCGTCGTAGTCGTCCTCGATCACGAGCCCGCCCTCCTCGGCCCACCCCATCAGCGCGCGCCGACGCCCGCCGCCGAGGACGACGCCCATGGGGAACTGGTGGGCGGGCGTCAGCAGCACCGCCGGCGCGCCCGTCGCGCGCAGGGCGTCCACCCGTACGCCGTCCTCGTCCACCGGCACCGGCGGCGTCGCGAGGCCGCGACCGCGCAGCTGCTGGCAGGCGCCCCGCGCGCCGGGGTCCTCCACCGCGGCCGCCCGCACGCCGTCCGCGACGAGCACCTCGCCCAGCAGGGTCTGGGCCTGGGCCACGCCCGCGACGACGATGACGTCCTCCGGGTCGGCGCCGACGCCCCGGTTGCGGGCCAGCCAGCGGGCGACGGCCAGCCGCAGCGCGGGCGCGCCGCGCGGGTCGCCGTAGCCGAGGGCGGTGGCCGACAGGTCGCGCAGGACGGCGCGTTCGGCGCTCAGCCACGCGGCGCGGGGGAACGCGGACAGGTCCGGCACGCCGGGCGACAGGCCCACCCGGGCCGGGGCCGCCCGTACCGCGTCGAAGACCCCGGGGCCGGGTGTGGCGGTGAACGGCGTCCCCGGCGCGGGCCCGGGCGCCGGGGGGGGGGCCGGCGCTCCTTCACACCACGCGCGGCCGGGGCAGGGGGGGAGGGGGCGGCGGTGGCGGGACGGGCGGACTCGCCCCGCCGCCCGGCCCGCCCCCGCCCGGCGATGTGCCCGTCCTCGGTCAGCCGCTGGTACGCCTCGGTGACGACGCCCCGGGACACCCGCAGGTCGGCGGCGAGCGCGCGGGTGGCGGGCAGCCGGGCGCCCACCGGGAGGCGGCCGTCCGAGATCGCCCGGCGCAGCTCCCCGGCCAGCCACCCGGCCAGCCCGCCGCGCGGGGCGTGGGCCGCGTCGAGTTGCAGGAAGTCGGAGCCGGATGCTTTGGACCGGTCCCCGGGAGCCGATTTGGACCTGTGCACCGGGCCACAGTAGCGACAGCCTGGCGTCATGAGCGGACTCGCGACGAACGGATACGTACACGGTTACTCGGCGGACGAGGCCCGCCGGCTGGCCGATCAGGCGGACACACTGGCCGGGTTGCTGCACGCCGACACGTTCTTCCCGCCCGGCAGCCGGGTGTTGGAGGCGGGGTGCGGCGTCGGCGCCCAGACGGCGCATCTGGTGGCCCGCAGCCCGGGGGCGCGCGTCGTCGCGGTCGATGTCTCGGAGGACTCGCTCGCCGAGGCCAGGGCCCGGGTGGCGGGCGTCGAGTGGCACCGCGCCGACCTGTTCGACCTGCCGTTCCCCGACGGGTCGTTCGACCATGTCTTCGTCTGCTTCGTGCCGGAGCACCTGAAGGACCCGGCGGGGGCGCTGGCCCGCCTGCGGCGCGTGCTGCGGCCGGGCGGCACGCTGACGGTGATCGAGGGCGACCACGGTTCGGCGTTCTTCCACCCCGACAGCGCCGCCGCCCGCGCGGCCATCGGCCATCTGGTGGAGCTCCAGGCGGCGGCCGGCGGTGACGGGCTGATCGGCCGCCGCCTCCAACCCCTGCTGTCCGGCGCCGGGTTCGCCGATGTCGTGGTGCGTCCCCGCACGGTCTACGTGGACGCCACCCGGCCCGCGCTGGTCGAGGGGTTCCCCCTGAACACCTTCACCGCCATGGTCGAGGGGGTGCGGGACGACGCCCTGTCCGCCGGGCTGACCACCCCGGCCGCCTGGGACCGCGCCGTCGCGGACCTGCGCCGCACGGCGGGGGACGGCGGGACGTTCCACTACACGTTCTTCAAGGCGGTCGCCGTGAAGCCGGAGGGCCCGGCGTGATCGCCGTGCTCTTCGCCGTGGCCGTGCTGGTGCCCGTCCTCTGGGGCCTGGAGCGCAACCACCGCCGCACCCACGGCTCCCACCCCTGCCGGTCACCGGCGGACGACGACCGATGAGTGGGTGATTCCCCTGCCGGGACAGTAGGTTGGGGCCCGCGGTTTTCCGGGGACTGGGGAAGGGGGTCGGGGCCCTGTGAGTCGTCGCTCCGACGGATTGATCACGGCCTGGGCACAGGCACAGCGGCAGCAACAGCTCAGGGAGCGGGCCGCGTACCAGGCGTGGGCGCGCGAGCGTCGCGAGGAGGAGCGGCGGCTGCGGACCCGGGAGCGGGAGCAGGCCCGTACCGAGCGGGAGCGGCACCAGGCGTACCGGCGTGGCCGGGGGGCGGGCGCGCGGCGGCGCACCGAGGAACTGGAGGCCCGCGTCGCCGAGTTGGGCGGGCTGCTGGTGGCCGGCTGCGCGGCGCCGCCGGTCGGCGTGGACGGGCTGCGGCAGCCGGAGACGGTGGCGGAGTTCGCGCCGGGACCGCTGGCGCGGCCGGTGCCGATGCCCGACCCGGCCCGGTACCACGCGACCGGCCGACGGGCGCAGGCCGAGGCGCGGGCCCGGTACGAGCGCGACTGGTACGCGGCACAGACCGCCGAGGCCCAGCGGCTGCGCCAACTGGCCGACTACCAGCAGGAGTACGACCGCTGGGCGCGGACCACGCTGGAAGGGATCCGGCGGCACAACGCGAGCGTCGAGACACTGATCGGCGGCCTCGGGCGCGCCGAACCGGGCGCGGTCGTCGACTGGTTCACCGCCGCGCTGTACGCGGGACCCGTGTGGCCCCGGGACTTCCCGCGCCAGGTGGAGGCGTCGTACGACGCCGCCGCGCGGCAGCTCGTGCTGGAGTGGGAACTGCCCGGGTACGACGTGGTCCCGGCGGCGAAGGCCGTGCGGTACGTCGTCTCCTCGGACCAGGAACGGGAGACGGCGCGGCCGGTGACGCAGCGCCGCGCGCTGTACCAGGACGTGCTGGCGCAGAGCATGCTGCTGGTGCTGCGGGACGTGTTCACCGCCGACACCTTCCGGACGCTGGACTCGGTCGCCCTCAACGGGTTCGTGGACGACAACGACCCGGCCACCGGCCGCCGCACGCGGATCGTGCTGGCGTCCGTGTCGGCCTCCCGGACGGTGTTCGACGGGCTGCGTCTGGCGCAGGTCAGCGCGGTGGACTGCCTGACGGACGCGCTGGGCGGGCGGATATCCGCGCGCCCCGACCAGTGCGCGGCGGTCCGCCCGGCACGCCGGCCCGAGGAGGTCGGGCAGAACGTGCTGGGGCTGGGCGGCGAGGGCGACCCGGACCTGTTCACCATGGACCCGGTCGCGTTCGAGGGGCTCGTCCAGCGGCTGTTCCTCGCGCGGGGGATGCGGGCGGTCACCACCGAACTCAGCGGCGACGGCGGCGTGGACGTGGACGCGTTCGACCCGGACCCGATCAGCGGCGGCCGGATCATCGTGCAGGTCAAGCGGTACCGCAACACCGTGCCGCCCACGGCGGTCCGCGACCTGTACGGGACGGTGCTCGGCGCCGGCGCCAACAAGGGGATCCTGGTGACGACTTCGGGCTTCGGGCCCGGTTCGTACGCCTTCGCGGAGGGCAAGCCGCTGACGCTGATCTCGGGGCCCGAGCTGGTCGGTCTGCTCGGCGAGGCCGGGCTGCCCGGCCGCCTCGGCGACGGCGGCGCCGCGCCCGCGCCGTCGCCCACGCCGGAACCGGAGCCGGGCCCCGGGCCGGAGGCCGGGCACAACGTGCTGGGCGTGCTGTGGGGCGGGCCGGTGGCGCTGGACGTGTGCGCGCTGGTCTGCCGGGGCGGCCGGGTCCTCGGCGACGACCACTTCGTCTTCTACAACAACCCCCGCACGCCCGATGGTTCGGTCCGTTCCACGCCCGCGTCCGCGCCGGACCGGGCCGCGCTGCGGGTCGCGTTCGACGCGCTGCCCGGGGACGCCGACCGGCTCGTGGTGGTCGCGGCGATCGATCCCGAGGCCGATCCGCACGCCGACCTGTCCGGCTTCACCGACGCCCGGATACGCCTGTGCGACGCCTCCGGCACCGAGCTGGACCGGCTGGAGGTCTCGGACGGCCGCCCCGGCGAAACGGCGCTGGTGCTCGGCTCGTTCCGCCGCCGCGCCAACGGCGACTGGGCCTTCGTGGCGGGCGGCAAGGGCTACCCCGGCGGCCTGGCGCCGCTCCTGGCCGACCACGGCATCGACGCCTCCTGACCGGCGCGGCGGGCGCGGCGGGCCCGGGCATAGGGTGGGCGGCATGAGCGTGATCCACACCGTCATCGACTCGCCGGTGGGCGGCCTGACGGCCGTCGCCGACGAGGACGGCGCGCTGACCGGGCTGTACTTCGAGGGCCATCTGCGCGGCCCGGGACCGGACGCGCTCGGCCCCCGGGCGGACACGGAACTCACGGTGGTCCGGGACCAGTTGGGGCAGTACTTCGCGGGCGAACGGACCCGGTTCGACCTGCCGCTCGCGCCGCGCGGCAACGCGTTCCAGCAGGCGGTGTGGCGGCTGCTGCGCGACATCCCCTACGGCGAACGCCGCAGCTACGGCGACCTGGCCCGCGCACTGGGCGATCCGGCGCTGGCCCAGGCGGTCGGCGCGGCGAACGGGCGGAACCCGATCTCCATCATCGTCCCGTGCCACCGCGTGGTGGGCGCGAACGGCACCCTGACCGGCTACGCGGGCGGGCTGCCCCGCAAGCGCTTCCTGCTGGACCTGGAGGAGCCCGCCCCGGCGGACGCCGGCCGGCTGTTCTGACCCCCGGCACGCCGCGCCGGACCCGCCCGTCACGGGTCACATCGCCCGGATCAGCCCGACCGCGAGGATCACCAGCGCGATCGCGATGAGCACCGCGCCCGCGCGGGTGACGGTCGTGCCGGCCGACGCGCCCTCCTCCCGGCCGACGGCGAGGTGGAGGAAGAAGCCGCCGGACTGCGCCAGCACACCGGCCAGCAGCACGATCCCGGACAGCCACTCGGCGCCGGAGGAGAGATCGGCGCGCGGCAGGTACAGGAAGTACACCAGGGAGAGGGTCAGCAGCACCCCCGCGTGGGCGTGCCCGGCGCGGAAGAACGCGCGCGCGGTCGGGCCCTTCAGCGCGTCGCGGTCCACGGTGAGGAAGCGCAGCAGGGCGTGGCCGCCGAATTCGACGGTGACCAGGGAGAGGAGCGAGATCACGGGCAGCAGTTCGATGGCGTCCATCCGGGCAACGTACGCGCGCCGGTCCCGCGCGGCGGGGACACGACGCGGCGGGCGGCCGTTTTCCCCCGGAGGCACCAGAGCGGGCCGGGACCGTGTGCGGCGATCGTCACGCTGCGCGGTCGCCGTTCCGGCCGTGCCGTGCCGCGCACGCCGGCCCGCGTGGCCCGTCCGGGTCCCGCCTCCGGCACGTCTTCTCCCCCGCGTACTCACCCGATGAGCATGATTCGGCGCGAAATCGTCCATCGGCGCGCACTTCAGGAGGCGGGCAATGCGGCCATATGCCCTGGCGCGCACGTGCCCCCGGGAGTTGCGCCCTGGCCGCAGACACTCAACCTCCTTGCTCAAGACATAAGTTCACGCAACCGGAGCACAAGTTCCCGTAACGCGCCCCCTTCCGCGCCTGTCGTGCTCCGTGGGTGTTCCGCATTCCCGATCCATTAATGGGCAACGGAGTTGAGGATGGTGGGGACCTGGGAGATCCAGGTGCGATCCGAGTGAATGCCCTAGGAGGCACCGAACGTGATCCGGTTACTGCTCGTGCACGACGACAACTTGCTGCGCTGTGGGCTGACTTCGCTGCTGATCGCGGAGCCGGACATGGACGTCGTTCCGGCCTCCTGGGCGGAGCTGTCTCAGCAGGCCGCGCGTCGTCCGGCGGACCTGATGCTGGTGGACGTGGACTCTCCGGGCTTCTCCCAGCTCACCGGCCCGGAAGCACGCCAGCGCGCGGACGACGCCGCCATGGGCACCGACATCGTGGTGCTGGCGCCGACCGGCAGACCCGGGCTGCTGCACCGGGCCTTCGAGGCCAGAGCCCTGGGGTTCGTCAGCAAGGACGCGCCGCCGGAGCGGCTGATCGAGGCGATACGACGGGTCGCCAAGGGCAGCCGCTATGTCGATGACGCGCTCGCCTTCGACTTCCTCAGCGCGGCCGAGATGCCGCTGACCCCGCGTGAGCTGAACGTCCTGTCACTCGCCGCCGACGGCGCGCCCGTGCCCGAGATCGCCGAGAAGCTGTGGCTGGCGGAGGGCACCGTCCGCAACTACCTGGCCGCGATCATCCGCAAGACCGGCGCCCGCAACCGGGTGGACGCCATCCGCATCTCCCGCACCGCCGGCTGGGTCTGACGCCTCCGGGACCCTGTCGGCGCCGGACCAGCTTCCGGCCAGGTCCCGGTAGAGGGCGGAACGTTCCAGCACCGCGTGGTGGTCACCGCAGACGTGGCGCGCGCCGTCCAGGACCAGGACGCGTTCCGCCCGCCGCGCCGAGCTGATGCGGTGGGCGATGACGACGAGCGTGCCGCCGGGGCGTGCGGCGAAGGCGCGTTCGGCGCGCGCCTCGGCGGCCGGGTCGAGGTGGCAGGTCGCCTCGTCCAGCAGGACGACCGGCGCGGGCGCCAGGTAGGCCCGGGCGAGGGCGAGCAACTGCCGTTCCCCGGCGGACAGCCGGCCCGGTACCACGCGGCCGTCCGGGCCGCCGAGCCGGGCCACGAGGCCGTCCGCGCCGACGGCCTCGGCGGCGGCCAGCAGCTCCGGTCCTGGCACCGGGCCGGGGCGCAGGTAGCCGAGGTTGTCGGCGACGGTGCCGGAGAAGACGTATGCCTCCTGCGGGATGAGCACCCGCAGCCGCGCCAGGTCGGCGGCCGGGCGGCCGGTGACGGGCTCGCCGCACAGCCGGATCTCCCCGGCGTCGGGGGCGAGCAGACCGGCCGTCAGGGCGGCGAGGGTGGACTTGCCGGTGCCGCTGGGCCCGACGACGGCCAGGTGGCCCCCGGCCGGGACGGTCAGGTCGACGCCGGTCAGCACCGGGTCGGCCCGCCCGCCGTACGCGAAGGTGACGCCGCGCAGCACGACGGCGGGCGCGCGGTCCGAAGGCCGGGCCGGAGCCGCAGAGGGAACGGGAACGGGAACGGGAACGGGTCCGGCGGCCGGGAGCGCGGGCGCCGGGCCCTCGCGGAGGCGGGGGATCACCACGGACAGACGGGCGCCCGCCCCGCCGATCCCGTTGACCAGGCTCGCCAGCGCGGGCAGCAGCGCCTGGGCGACGAACGTCAGGGCGCCGACCAGGGCGCCCGCGCTCACCCCCCGGTCCATCAGCCAGGGCGCGAGGAACAGCAGCAGCGGCACCGGGAGATGGCCGCCGAGCCCCAGCGCCAGCACCCGGCAGACACCCCACCGGGCGAGCGACCGCGCCGCCCGCAGCTCGTCCGCCACGCGGTCACCGGCCTCGGCGGCCGTGCGGTCCTCCGCGCCGCAGGCCACGACGTCACGCAGCCCGCCGACCGTCCCGCCCAGCGTGTCGGCCAGGGCCTCGTCGGCGATCAGCACGTCCCGCTGCCGCCGCGCCAGCGGGCGCAGGGACCAGGCGAAGAGGGCCAGGCCCGCCAGCAGCGGCGGCACCACCACGAGCAGCAGCACCGGGGCCAGCATCAGCAGCCCGGCCAGCGCCCCGGCGGTGGTGAAGACGAACGTCTGGGCCACGAGCACCAGGCCGGCGAAGCTGTCCCGGGCGATCTCCGTCTGGTGGTTCAGGCGGGACACGGCGGCGGCGCCGTCCGCGCGCCCGTCCCGCACGGCCCGGCGCAGCCCCCGCTCCACGACGCCCCGTACCAGCGTGTCGCGCAGCGGCTCGACCAGCGCCGCGACCGCCCGGTAGACGCGCCCCGCGCTCAGCGCGCCCGCCGCGACACCGGCCGCGGTGACGGAGAGCCACCACAGTCCGGTGGCCGTGTGCCCGGCGAGAAAACCCTTGTCGAGGGCTTGGGCGATTCCGTAACCGGTGAGGAAGGTCTGTGCGGATTGGAGCATTGACCACCAGACGAGTGCGCCCAGCGCACGCGGGCGCGCGAGCAGGAAGCGCACGCCCCTGCGGAGGAGGCCCCGCTCAACTGTCCCGGTTTCCGCGTCAGTCACCGTGGGTGCCCTCCGGCTCGTTCCCGGCCCGCTGAAGGTCTCCGGAGTCTCCCGCGTCCCCCGTGTCGCCGGTGTCCCCGGCTTCCCACATCGCGCGGTAGTCGGCCCGGCGCCACAGCGCGTGGTGCGGTCCCAGCGCCCGGATCCGGCCGCTGTCGAGCCAGGCCACCAGATCGGCGCGGGCGGCGGAGGACGCGCGGTGGGCGACGATCAGCCGGGTGCGGGCCGCCGCGTCGGCGAGCAGGGCCCGCCCGACGCGCAGTTCGGTGACGGTGTCCAGGCTGGACGTGGCGTCGTCCAGGATCAGCAGCCGCCCGGTGTGGGTGAACGCCCGTGCCAGGCCGAGCCGTTGCAGCTCGCCCCCGGACAGCGGCGCGTCGGCGCAGCGGGTCGCGTAGCCGTCGGGGAGGGTCCTGATGAACGTGTCGGCGCTGGCCGAGCGGGCGGCGGCGGCGATCCGCTCGGCGGGCGGCGCGTCCTGGCCGAACCCGATGGCGCCGGCCAGGGTGCCGCCGAGCAGCGCGGGCCGGTCGAAGGCGGATCCGACCTCGGCGCGCAGCGTGTGGCGCGGCAGGGCGGTCAGCGGTACGCCGTCGAGGCGGACCTCGCCGTCGTCGGGGTCGGTCAGCCGCCCGGCGAGCGCGGCCAGCAGCGACTTGCCCGCTCCGGAACGGCCGACGACGGCCATGGTGGCGCCGCCCGGCACCACTAGGTCGAGGCCGCGCAGCACGTCGCGCCCGTCCCGCCGGGCCGTCACGCCGCTGAACTCCAGGCGGCCGGGCCCACCGGGGGGCGGGGTCGCGTCGCCGTACCGGACGGGCCGTTCCGCGAACACCTCGGCGAGCCGCCGCGCGGCCCCCCGGGCGCGGACGAGCCGGTTGAGGTCGCCGACGAAGACGCCGACGCCGGTCGCGATCACCACGTACCGGGCCGCCGCCAGCAGCCCGCCCACGGTCAGGTCGCCCGCGGCCAGCAGCAGGCCCGCGACGGCGACGACGGTGAGCTGGAGCAGCGGGGCGAGCCCGGCGGCCCGGGCGACGGCCCTGGCGTTGACGTCCCACATCCGGTGGCCCTCGGCGCTCAGCGCGGGCAGCGGCGCGAGCACGCGGTCCCGTGCGCGCGGCTCGGTGCCCGCGGCGGCGATGGTACGGGCGCCGCCCAGCGCCTCGACGAGGCGGCCCGCGATGTCGGACTGGATCTCCTGGTAGCGGGCGACGGCGTCGGCGGTGGAGCGGGCGAAGGCCCGCAGCAGGACCGCGAGGAGCGGCACCCCGGCGGCGAACGCGGCGGCCAGCCGCCAGTCCACCAGGGCCAGCGCCACGATGCCGCCGGCCGGGGCGGCGGCGCCGGAGACGGCGGCGGCCAGGGCGGCGGGCCCGGCGCCCGCGTGGGCGGCGTTGACGGTGGCGCGGGTGACGAGGTCGCCCGGCGGGAAACGGTCGGCGGCGCGCGGCCCGACGGCCAGCACGTGCCGCAGCAGCCGTCCGCGCAGCCGGGCCGCCTCGCGGGCGTCGGTGGTGGCGGTCAGCACGGCGGTGGCGGCGTCGAGGACGATCTGCGCGGCGACCAGGCCGGCGCAGATCAGGGCCCAGCGACGCCCGGCGCCCGAGCCGGGGTCGGCGCCGCCCAGCAGCAGGTCGAGGGTGTGGCCGAGCGCGGCGGGCAGCAGCAGCGTGACGGCGGTGTCGGCCAGCGAGAGCAGGGTCAGGACGGTGACGCGCGCGGCGCTGTGCCGGACGGCCGTGCCCGGCCGCTCGCGCTCCGGGGGCCGCTCCATGTGGCTCCTCGGGTTCCTGAAGGCGGTGGCTCCGGTCCTGGGACGGGGACCGGGCGGAACGAAAGAACGGAGAGACGGGGCAACGGGGACGGCCCCGCGCGAGGAGCGCGCGGGGCCGCCGCCGGCGTCGAGCCGGAACAGCTCAGAGGCAGAGCAGGAAGCTGTTCGAGCTGTGCTTGTCGCAGGCGAGGAGGCTGAGGCTGCTCTGGTCGCCGCCGCCCCCGCCGGTGGTCGCGGTCTCCGGCTCCATCGTCTGCAGGTCGAGAAGGGACATGGGGCACTTCCTTTCGTCGGTTTACCGATGTCGCCTCCGCCGCGGGTGCGGCGGAGGGGTCTTTCGTTACGGACCCCCGTCGGAGGTCCGGTCCGTGGGCCGCCCGGGGGGCGGCAGGAAGGGGAGCCGGGGGGCGGGCCCGGTGTCTCCCGTGAGGCGGTGCCGGGCCGCGCCGAGCGCCAGCAGACAGCCGGCGGTGCCGGTCGCCAGGTCCATCGACAGGCGCATCATCTGCTCGCCGGGGAAGGCGAGTTCGCCGTCGTAGTCCATGGCGTACCAGTCCATGGCGTCGCGCTGCGCGATCAGTCCGGCCGGGTCCCCGGCGGCGGGCGTGGCGGTGCGGGCGAGGGGCCAGACCATGCCCGCCCGGCCCCGGAACAGGCCGGGCTGGGCGTAGTAGCGCAGCATCGCGCCCGGCAGGATCCGCGCCCGCGCCTGCTCGAACGACGCGTCGGCGTCGTGCGCGAGGTAGTCGTCCAGGACCGCCGCGATGCCGGCGCTGCCCTCGCCGAGGTACGGCAGGATGCGGTCCCCCTCGTCCACCACGAGCGTGCCTCGGCTGTCGAGGACGCAGTGGTGGTCCAGGTCGCGCCGCAGGGCGGTGGCCGCCAGGTCCAGCAGGGCGCGGTCGCCGGTCCGTTCGTAGCGCCGCAGGAAGAGCAGGGCGGGGCCCGAGGCGCCGTACAGCAGCCCGGCGCGCTTGCGTCCGCGCGGTTCGGGCGGTGCGGTCAGGGACGCGGCGGCCAGTTCCGTGGCGCGGGCGGCCTTGGCGGCGAGGGTGTCGTCGCCGGTGGCGGCGGCCAGTTCGTCCAGGGCGAGGCCGACGCCGGCCAGGCCGCCGTGGAGGTCGGCGGGCAGCCGCTCCCACCGCTCGGCGAGCGCGAGGGAGGCCAGGTCGAGCGCGGACTGGGTGTGGCCGAGCCGGTGGAGGGTGTGGACGACGCCGAACAGCCCGTCGTACAGGCCGAGTCGGCTGCCCTCGGGCGGTGCGGCGGCCTGCCGCAGGAGCCAGCTTTCGCCCTCCTCGTACGGCGGGGCGCCGCGCTCGGCGAGGGCGTAGAGCACGCCGGCCGCGCCGTTGGCCAGGCCGAGGCCGCCGCCGGTGGCGAACTGGGCGATGTCGCCCGGGAAGAGGCGGTCGTCGCGCTCGGGTGTGGCCGAGGCGAGGGTCGCGCGGACCATGGAGTCGCGGCAGCGTTCCCAGTCGCCGGACGGCAGCGGCAGGGGCGCCGGGGACGCCGGGCGGGCGGCGGGCGGTGCCCCGGGGCGTGTGCGGCCCTCGATCTCGGCGACGGCCTCGTCGAGGAACCCCTCGGGCAGGTCGGGGAATTCGCGGGCGGCCACCTCGGCCAGGTGCGCGGCCTTGCCCGCGTCCACGGCGAACAGCGAGGTCATCGGCATGAACAGGGCGAGCTTCAGACAGGCCAGCGCGTAGCGGTCCACGGCGAAGCCGGTCCGGTCGCGGGGGGCCATGAACCCGGGGTGGGCGACGATCTGCCGGCCGTTGTCGGCGGCCGGCGCGGCGGCCTCGAAGTCCAGCAGCGACACCGACTCGCCGTCGGGGGCGACCATGACGTTGAACATGTGCAGGTCGTTGAAGACGAGGCCGCGTTCGTGCAGCGCGGCCACGGCGCGTTCGACGCCCGCGTGGATCGTCAGCGCCCACCGGGTGTAGTCGGCCAGGGCGGCGGGTTCGGGGGCGACCGTGAGCAGCGGATGGCGTTCGGCGAAGAACGAGTTGAGGGTGCGGCCCGGCAGGAAGTCCATCACCAGGAAGCGGTGGTCGCCGAGGGTGAACCAGTCGCGCAGGCCGGGCGCGACCGACAGGCCGGCCAGCCGCTCCAGCGCGGACTTCTCCCGCTCCAGCCGGGTCACGGCGTCGGCGCCGTCGGCCGCGAGCCCCGCGTAGGGGCGGGCCTCCTTCAGCACCACCGGGTCGCCGGTGCGCACATCGGTGCCCCGGTAGACGCCGCCGCCGTTGGAGAAGTGCAGCGCCCCGTCGATCCGGTAGGGCAGGTCGCCGACGGTGACGCCGTTGCGGGCGGCGAGGTGCGGTTCGAGGAACGTCGGCAGGGTGACCCACTCGGGGACGCTGAAGGTGGGGGTCCTGCGGTCCGGGACGAGCCGGCCCTCGGCGTCCTCGATGGCGGGCACGAGGGTGCCGGAGCCGTTGTCGCAGTAGCGGGGGGCGAACGCGCCGTACCGGACGTACAGCGGGCCCTCGTGCCAGCGCAGGTCGGTCAGGATGTACGGCCCCGGCTCGCCGGCGAGCAGCTCGCCCAGTTCGGTGAGGACGGTGTGCGTCTGCTCGTCGTCCGCCGGGTAGATCGTGGCGAACTTGCCGCTGCTGTCGCGTCCGGCGTATTTCGAGTTCCGCAGGAAAAGCTGCTGCTGACCGGGCACGAATTTGAAGGGAATGCGGCGGGGCACGCAGTATTCCCAGATTTTCGCGGCGGTCTTGTCCGCGTTGCCGAGTGCGGCGGAGACGTGGATTTTCCAGCCCTGGAGAGGCATGGTGGCGGCGGGCGGCTGAAGGTGCAGCCAGTCGCCGACTCTTCTGGTGGACCAGCCCTCGGGCACGGGGCGCTGCGCGGTCTCGTACAGTCCTTGCGATTCGCCCTGACCGGTGGCCTTTTCGGTCACCCGGTCCGGTGTCTCGTAGAAATACTTGTCAACCAGGCAGAAAACCTCGTACCTCTTGTCCATCGCCCTCCTTCGGCACTGGCAAGAGGTTGTCACGCCCCCCGGCCGCCCGGACAGTCACGCATGTCATGAGACGGCCGTGCGGAATGCACATATCGCGATTCACGTGTCGCGGCGGACGGATGCCGCCCGCGCCCCGCCGGGCGCGGACCTCGGGCGCCGGACCGGGCGCCGGGAAGCACACGTATGCGTCATGCGACGCGAACCGGGACAAGTTGACGCGGGGAAAACGCCGCCGGGACAATGAGGTGGCGCCCGCTTTGGCGCCCCCTCCCCCAGCGATGCGAGGTTCCGACGTGTCACCCAGCGAGGCAGCGGCCGTCGAGCCGTGGTGGAAGTCCGCCGTCGTCTACCAGATCTACCCACGCAGCTTCGCCGACTCCGACGGGGACGGCATCGGGGACATCCCCGGGATCATCAGCCGTCTGGACCACCTCTCCCTGCTGGGCGTGGACGCGCTGTGGCTCTCGCCCGTCTATCCCTCCCCCCACGCCGACAACGGGTACGACATCCGCGACTACCAGGACATCGACCCGGTCTTCGGCACGCTGGACGACTTCGACCGGCTGCTGACCGCCCTCCACGACCGGGGGATGCGGCTGATCATGGACCTCGTGGTCAACCACACCTCCGACGAGCACCCCTGGTTCACCGCCTCCCGCGACCAGGGCCCCACCGGCCCGAAGCGCGACTGGTACTGGTGGCGTCCGGCCCGCGACGGCATGGAGCCGGGTACACCGGGCGCCGAGCCGACCAACTGGGAGTCGATCTTCTCCGGCCCGGCGTGGACGTTCGACGAGACGTCCGGGGAGTACTACCTGCACCTGTTCTCCCGCAAGCAGCCCGACCTCAACTGGGAGAACCCGGAGGTCCGCCAGGCGGTCCACGCGATGATGCGCTGGTGGCTGGACCGGGGCGTCGACGGCTTCCGCATGGACGTCATCAACCTCATCTCCAAGGACCCCGCCCTGCGCGACGGCCGGGCCCGGCCGGGCAGCCGGTACGGCGACGGCAGCCCGTGGTACGTCTGCGGTCCGCGCATCCACGAGTTCCTGGCCGAGATGCACCGCGAGGTCTTCGCGGGCCGCTCCGAACGCCTGCTGACCGTCGGGGAGATGCCCGGGGTGACGGTGGAGGAGGCCGAGCTGTTCACCGATCCGGCCCGCGAGGAGCTGGACATGGTGTTCCAGTTCGAGCACGTCGGCCTGGACTCGGGCCCCGGCGGCAAGTTCGACCCGCGCCGAGTGCGGCTGACCGACCTCAAGGCGTCGCTGGGCCGCTGGCAGACCGGCCTGCACGAGACCGGCTGGAACAGCCTCTACTGGAACAACCACGACCAGCCGCGCGTCGTTTCCCGCTACGGCGACGACAGCCCCGGCCACCGCGCCCGGTCCGCCACGATGCTCGCCACCGTCCTGCACCTGCACCGCGGCACGCCCTACGTCTACCAGGGCGAGGAACTGGGCATGGCCAACTACCCGTTCCGCTCCCTGGAGGAGTTCCGCGACATCGAGTCCCTCAACCACTACCGCGAGGCCACCGCCGCGGGCGAGGACCCCGCACGCGTCCTGGAGGGCCTGCGGGCCCGCAGCCGCGACAACGCCCGCACGCCCATGCAGTGGGACGCCTCCCGGCACGCCGGGTTCACCACCGGCACCCCGTGGCTCCCGGTCAACCCCGACCACCGGGAGATCAACGCCGAGGCGCAAGTGGCCGACCCGCACTCGGTGTTCCACCACTACCGGCGCCTGATCCAGCTCCGCCACACCGAACCGGCCGTCGCCCACGGCGACTTCCACATGCTCGCCCCCGACGACGAGCGCCTGTACGCGTTCGTCCGCCGCCACGAGGACAGCGGCACCGAGCTGCTCGTCCTGGGCAACTTCAGCGGCGACCCGATCGCCCTCGACCTCCCGGACGACTGGACCGGCGCCGAGACCCTGATCACCAACGCCCCACCGCCCGGCGCCCCCGGCGCCCTCGGCCCCTGGGAGGCCCGCGTCCGCCGCCGCGCCATCTGAACGCGACGGCGGCGCCGGTCCTTCACAGCACGGGCGGGACCCCGGAGAGCCGGCAGACGGCGATGTAGAGCAGCAGCGGATGCGTGTACGGCGCCGCGTCGCTGGGCCAGTGGATCAGCCTCGGCTCCCCCGGGCCACCCGGGCTCCTCGGCGCCCTCGGCGGCGCCGCCGGACGCCCGGCGCGGGTGGGGCGGTCGCGGCGCGGGGCGCGCGGCCGGCCCGCCCCGGCCCAGTAGTGGGCGGTGGCGGGCCACTCCAGGCCCACCTGCGACTGGGAGGGCACCACCCACCACCAGCGGCGGCCCACGGCGAACACCGCGCCCGCGCGCGGCAGCGACGTCATGAGCCGGCGGCCGTGCTCCTCGGAGCCCCCGGCGGCGTCGCACTCGGTGCCGTCAGGGCCGTTCACCGGCAGGTAGAACGGATTGCGGCGCCGGCGGGCCGCGACGTCCGCGCGCTCGTACCCACCGGGGTCGCGGGGATCGCCGGCATCGCGGGGGTCGCCGGAGTCGGCGGGGTGAAGGGGGTGCACGGGGTCCATCAGGGCGCCGGTTCCGTTCAGGTCCTCGGGCCCGTCGCCAGTGCCGCCCATACCGCCCGGCCCCGGCCGTCGGTGGTGTCGGCGACGCCCCCCGCCAGGCACAGCGCCTCGATCAGCGCCAGACCGCGGCCGTTCTCCTCGTCGGGGCCGGCCGCGCGCGGCCGGGGGATCGTGGGGCCCGACCGCAGGCCGGACACCTCGATGTACAGACGTCCGCCGCCGCGCCGCAGCGCGCACCCGATCGTCTCGGTCCCGGTGTGCACGAGGGCGTTGGTGACCAGCTCGGAGACGACGAGCGTGGCGTCGTCCACGGCGTCGGCGGGCATCCCCCAGCGGGTCAGGGTCCCGCGCACGCGGGTGCGGGCCTCGGCCACCGAACGCGGCCGGGCGGGCAGCCGGAAGGCGCCACCGGAGTGCCCGGCCGCCCAGGACTCCCCCCTGTCCCCTGTCCCCACCGGTGACGGACGCGCCGAACCGGGCGTGGTGACGGGGAAGGCCATGGCATCTCGCCTTTCGTCTGCCGTTGCCGCGGCGGCGCCCCAGCGTGCTGGACAAGTTGTCAACTGTACTATCTCACTGCCAAGTTCATGTCGCAACAGATAACCTGAAAATTGCAGAGCGCCATATGCGGGGCGCATGAGCCACTTGTGACGCGCTGATGTCGGCCGTTCCGGTGACGCTGCCCGGACCGGCGGCGGGGGCGGCGTCTACTGGGGGCCATGGAGGAGATCCCGGACCCGGTCCCGCCGATACTGGCCGTGGAGGGCGAACTGCCCAGCGGCCCCTGGGCGTACGAGTTCAAGTGGGACGGCTACCGCTGCTGCCTGCGGGCCGCGCGCGGCGGCGCCACCCGCCTCACCAGTCGCAACGGCATCGACATCACCGCCACCTACCCGGAGCTGGGGGACGCCGCCCGCGCGACCCTCGGCGGCCGGTCGGCCGTCCTGGACGGCGAGATCGTGGCGCTGGACGAACGCGGCCGGCCCGACTTCGGCCTCCTCCAGCGCCGCCACCAGCGCCACAGCCCCGGCGCGCGGCTGCTGGCCGCGCAGCCGGTGGTCTTCTTCGCGTTCGACCTCCTGCTGCTGGACGGCGAAACGCTGATCGCCGAGCCCTACGAGCGGCGGCGCGCCGCGCTGAGCGGGCTGGTCGCCACGGACGCCGCCGAGCAGGAGGGGCTCGCCGTCCCCCGGTACTACGCGGCCGACGAGGGCCTCGGCCCCGGGGCGCTGCTGGACGTGGCCGAACGGAACGGCCTGGAGGGGCTGATGGCGAAACGCCTCGACTCCCCCTACCAGCCGGGCCGCCGCTCACGGATGTGGCTCAAGAAGCCGCTGGTGCGGACCCAGGAGGCGATCGTCGGCGGCTGGCAGCCCGGCGACGGCCGCCGCTCGGGAACGGTCGGCTCGCTGCTGCTCGGCGCCCACGACGACGAGGGCCGGCTGCACTACATCGGGCACGTCGGCAGCGGCTTCACCGAGGCCGCGCTCGCCGGTCTCCTCGACGCGCTGACGCCGCTGGCACGGCGCGGCAGCCCGTTCGACGACCCCGTTCCGCGCGAACACGCCCGCACCGCGCGCTGGGCGGAGCCGCGGCTCGTCGGCGAGGTCGCGTACCGGGCCTGGACCAGGGACCGCCGCCTGCGGCAGCCGTCCTGGCGCGGGCTGCGACCGGACAAGGACCCGGCGGACGTCCTGCTCCCCGCCTGGCCGTAGGGTGCGGCCATGGATCTCGAAGGGCCGTTCCGCGCCGACGCGCCCCTGCTGGCGGCCGACGCGCGGGCCCTGCTCCGGGACGGCGGGCGCGCGGTGCTGGGCCTCACCGGCCCGCCGGGCACCGGGAAGTCCACGCTGGCCCGCGCGCTCGCCGGGGCCCTGGGCGACGAGGCCGCGTACGTGCCGCTGGACGGCTTCCACCTCTCCAACGCCCAGTTGGACCGCCTCGGCCTGCGCGACCGGAAGGGCTCCGAGCCGAGCTTCGACGCGTGGGGGTTCGCGGCGCTGCTGCGGCGCCTCGCGGACGACGGGCCGCGCGACGTGTACGTTCCCGACTTCGACCGCGCCCTGGACGAGCCCGTGGCCGCCCGCCACCGGGTGCCGCCGGGCGCCCGGCTGATCGTCGCCGAGGGGAACTGCCTGGCCGCCGACCTGCCCGGCTGGCGGGAGGCCAGGTCGCTGATGGCGGAGGTGTGGTACGTCGACGCCCCGGACGCGCTGCGCGACGCGCGGCTGATGCGCCGCCATACGGCGCACGGCCGGACGCCGGAGGCGGCACGGGCCTGGATCGACGGCAACGACCGCCCCAACGCCGCGCTGGTGGAGGAGTCGAGGTCCCGTTGCGACCGGATCATCAGCCCGGTGGTGATGGTGGACGGCACGCCCGTCCTGTTCTGCCCCCCGGCCGGCCCACCGCTGGACGGTCACGGCAGCGCCCTCGACCTGATCGGCGACGCCCTGGGCCGCGGCGCCCGGACGGTGGCGATCCCGGCGGAACGGGTGGCCGGCACGTTCTTCTCCCTCCGCACGGGCATCGCCGACGAGATCGCGCGGAAGTTCACGGAGTACCGCCTGCGCCGGCTGAGCTGGGTCGCCTACAAGAACCCCGCCGCCCCCGTGCGCACGCTGTACGCCGGCCTGAACAGGCCGGGCGGCGGGGGTCTTGTAGGGCACCCAGCTCAGCCGGCCGAGGCCGGTTGGTTCCGGGCCGGAGACCGCGGCCTGCCGATGCATCCGTTGAGTAGTACCGTGTCCGCCTGGCTTCTCTATGTCTTCTCTGCTGAAAGCAGCCGACGCCCCCCTACACCTACCCTCCCCTCTTCGCCGGCAGCGTCAGAGGTGTAGAAGAGACAGAAACGGACCCCCGTCCCCCCATCTGGTTCCCCCCGACCTGGGAAGCCTTCCTGAACCGCCTGTCACGGAACGCCTGACGGCGCCCCTTTCACGCCTCGCCTCTCATGCCTCGCCGCCCGGGCTGTTCAGGCCGGCGTACAGCGTGCACACGGGGGCGGCGGGGTTCTTGTAGGCGACCCAGCTCAGCCGGCGCAGGCGGCGCGGTTCCGGGCCGGAGATCGCGGCCACCGTGGCCCGGTACAGCGAGGGATCCACACCCGCCATGGACATCACCAGGGCGGCCCGTTCCGCGGCGACCCCGTCGTTGACGAGATTCGGCTCCAGCGGGCAGTACAGGGTCGCCGACGACGGCACGGCGTGGTCCCGACGGAAGGTCAGGCAGGTCATCGGGGCCTTCGTCCAGCGCGCCACCGGTACCTCGCCGCCGATCGCGCGGACGACCCGGGCGAACACCCCTTCCCGGTGGTCCGCCGCCACGGCGCCGGCCCGCTCGACGGCCTCGGCGTCGACGCCCGTGTGTCGCAGGTAGACCCTCACCCGCGCGTCCTCGTCCGCGGACAGGTCGAGCCCGACGAGGGCCACCTCGTGCCCGGGAGCGTCGAGATCGCCGCCCGGGAAGTGGTCGACGACCGCCGCCCACTGCTCGGCCAGGCCCAGGCGGCGCAGCGCCTCGGCGGCCACGGACGAGGGCGGGGCGCCCGTGGCCCCGGGGTTGAGATATAACTTGAACAGCGGCGGTTCGCCCTTGGGTGACAGCGCCGCGGCGTGCATCAAGGAGAAGGGTCCGCGGGGTTCGTCCTCGGACCGGAAGAGGTCCTCGATCTCGTGGTAGCGGCCCAGGTGCACGCCGAACTCCTCGGCGAGCCGCAGTGTGAACGCGTGCCCTTCCTGCTGGCACGAGCGAGGCGTCACCGGTTCCCGCAGAGCCTCCAGCAGGACACGGACTCCGACGATCCCCGATGCCGAGTGGGCGATGGAGAACTCCAGCGGCGCCCCGTTGTTCGCCACCCATGACGTGTGGTGCTCGAAGTTCGACAGGGGGGCGGAAGCCCACGCGCCCAGCACCGACGTCAGGGCTTTCGCCTGCGGCACCAGATCGGCCGTGGAGAGACCGAGGTGCCGGCAGGCACCCTCGACGTAGGTGTTGATCAGATCGCCGTAGGAGGTGGGTATGTAGTCGGCCGCGAGCGGCCAGGGGCGGAATCGCACGCTGGTCATCGATGGTCGTCCTTCCCTGTGGTCAGCTTTGTCCGATGTGGCGGGTGATGATCTCCGCGAGCCGTGCGACCGGTCCCGGGGTGAGCATGTCCCGGTGCTCGCAAGGGATGTTGTGATTCAGCACCCTGCCCGCCACGTGTTCGCGCCAGGACTCGGCGACGGCGGAACCGTCGCCCGCGGTGAAGAAGAGGAGATCGCCCTCGATCCGGCCCGGTACGAACGTCCGCAGCAGGGTGTTGTTGCGGACCGCCGCGCGGGCGATGCCCTGTTCGCGCTGGAGGACGCGGTCACGCAAGGCCGGTTCGAGCTGGGCCAGATACTCCGCCAGCGCCTCTTCGCCGACGCCCGCCCGTTTCATCTTCTCCGTGAGCAGGGCGTCCTCGTCCTCGGTGATCAGTGGGTCCTGGCCGTCCGGGACCCGGGAGTCGAGCATCACGAGCAGCTCGACCTGTTCGCCCATGGCCTGCAACTTCGCCGCGATGGCGTGACAGACGACTCCGCCGAACGACCACCCGAGCAGTGCGTACGGGCCGGCCGGCCGCACCCGGCGCATGTGCTCGATGTAGTCGTCGGCCATGGCCTCGATGCTCTCCGGAGCCTTCGCGGCGTCGTTGATGGCGCGGGCCTGGAGCCCGTACACGGGACGGTCGGAGCCCAGGTGTGCCAGCAGCCGCGCGTAGGTCCAGCTCAGTCCCACGACGGGATGGACGCAGAACAACGGTGTCAGCGACCCCTTGGGACGGAGCGGGAGCAGCACGTCGAAGTCGTCGCCGCTGTGCTCGCTTCCGGTCCGTCGGGCCAGCTCGGCGACGGTGGGTGCCTCGAACACCGAGCGGACCGAAAGGTCCACGCCCAGCGTTTCCCGCATGCGGGACACCAGCCGTGTCGCGAGCAGGGAGTGGCCGCCGAGGTCGAAGAAGTCCTCCGTCAGCCCGACCCGGGGCAGTCCCAGGACCTCGGCGAACAGGCCGCACAGCAGCTCTTCCCGTGGGCTGAGCGGTGTGCCGGTTCCGGCCGCGCCCGCGAAGTCGGGTGCGGGCAGGGCTCGTCGGTCGAGCTTGCCGTTCGGGGTCAGCGGGATCGCGTCGAGGAGGACCATCGCCGCCGGCACCATGGGGCCGGGCAGGCGCTCGCGCAGGAACCCGGTGAGCGTGCCCGGCAGCACAGCGGCCTTCGGCCGCGCGTCCCGGTGCGGAACGGCGTAGGCGATCAGTTGCTGGTCTCCGGAGTGATCGCGCCGGGCGATCACGACGGCCTCGGTCACGTCCTCGTGCTCGGCCAGGACGGCCTGGATCTCGCCGGGTTCGATGCGGTGGCCGCGGATCTTCACCTGATCGTCGGAGCGGCCCAGGTACTCCAGGTTCCCGTCCGCGCCCCACCGCACCAGATCCCCGGTCCGGTACATCCGCTCACCCACCGAGCCGAACGGACACGCCACAAACCGCCCCGCCGTCAGCGAAGGACGCCCCAGATACCCCCGGGCCAGACCCACCCCCGCCAGATACAACCCTCTCCTTATTCACCACCCATCCCCGAGCCCACGAGCCAGGCAGAAACCCCGTTTGCCCACTGCTTCATTACTACGCTGCACACACACGCGCGTCCATCCCACCCGTCCGCCGCCTTCAGAGTTGACAAAGAGCCCGCCACCTCACCCGGCAACGCCTCACCACTACAGACGACCTGCCGCAACCCCGCCAACCGCTCCCGGCCCGCCACCCCCAGCAAAACCCGCAGCATCGACGGCACGAAATGCGCGACCGTCACCCCCTCACGCCCGATCAGCTCCGCCACCCGCTCCGCGTCCCGATGCTCACCAGGCGGCACCACCACCAAAGCCGCACCCGACAACAACGTCGCGAAAAACTCCCACACCGACACATCGAAACCAGCCGGCGTCTTCTGCACCACCCGGTCCCCCACCGACAAACCGAACCGCTCCACCATCCACACCAGCCGGTTCACCACACCCGCATGCGCCACCACCACACCCTTCGGCACACCCGTCGTCCCCGACGTGTAAATCACATAAGCCGGATACTCCACCCGCAACGGAGCACACCGCTCACCATCCCCCACATCCCCCGCCCCATACCTGTCTCTTTCTCTTATCTGTCTCTCCCCTTCCACCCCTCAGCACCTCTCCTCCGGACCTCTCGTCTGTTCTAAACAAGTCAGGAGAAGAAGTCAAAGAAGAATAAAGGTAGATAAGGACATAATATACTGTTATGCAAGAAGAAGACGGCAAACGAGATTGCTCCCTGTCTCGTGGCCCCGAAGATGTGGAAACCCCCGCCACCACACACACCGCACCCACATCACCCACCAGGAACCGCACCCGCTCCACCGGCAGCTCCGGATCCACCGGCACATACGCCGCCCCCGACTTCAACACCGCCAGCAACACCACCACCAGATCCACCGAACGCGGCACCACCACCACAACACACCGCTCCGGCCCCGCCCCCAAACCCACCAAATACCGCGCCAACCGATTCGCCCGCGCATTCAACTCCGCATAACTCAACGAAACACCCGCGGAAACCACCGCCACCGCATCCGGCGACCGCACAACCTGCCGCTCGAACAACACCGGCAACGACTCACAAGACACCGACCGAACCGTGTCATTCCACTCGTCAAGGACAAGGCGTCGTTCCTCGTCGTCCAGCAGGTCGATCGCGACGAGCCGCCGCTCGGGGTCCCTGGCCACCGTTTCCAGCAGCCGGGTGAACCGGCGGGTGATCACCGCGACGTCGGCCGCGCCGAGGACATCGGGGCGGTAGCCGAACTCGAAGGTGAGCCGCTGTCCCGGCATGGTGACGAGGGTGAGGGGGTAGTGGGACGCGGCGCCGCCGTGCCCGCCGCCGTTCGACACCCGGACGTCCCCGCCGACGCCGCCACCGGACGGGGCGTCGTGCGGGTAGTTCTCGAACACGGTCAGCGTGTCGAACAGCTCCGGGACCCCGGCCAGCCGTTGAAGCTCGGTCAGCTCCACGTGCTGGTGCGGCACGAGGGCCGCCTGCTCCCGCTGGAGCCGGGTCAGGAACGCGGCGATCGGCTCCTCGGGGCGCAGCCGGACCCGGACCGGGACCGTGTTGATCAGCAGTCCGATCATGTGAGCGCTGCCCGGCAGCTCCGGCGGGCGGATCGACACGGTCGTGCCGAACACCACGTCACCGCTTCCGGTCACCCGCCCCAGCAGCAGGGCCCACGCGCCCTGGACGAGCGTGTTCAGGGTGATACCCCACGTCCGGGCGTGGGCGGTGAGTGTCTCGGTCAGCTCCGGCGAGAGCTGGACGCGGGTCGAGGCCGGCTCGGCCGCCGCGTCCCGTGCCGGGGAGCCGGGAAGCAGCCGGGTCGGCCCGGTGAGCCCGGCCAGTGCGTCCCGCCACGCGGCGCGTGCCGCCTCCCGGTCCTGTTCCCGCAGCCATGTCAGGTACTGCCGGTACGGCGTCGGGGACGGCAGCGCCGCCTGGTCGGCGCCCGACCGGTACAGCGTGAACAGTTCACGTATGAGCAGCGGGCTGGACCAGCCGTCCAGCAGGATGTGGTGGTGGGTGAACACCAGGCGGGCATCGCCGGGAGCGAGCCGGACCAGGGTGAAACGCAGCAGCGGTGGGCGGGACGGACGGAAGCGCCGGTTCCGGTCGTCGGTGACGATGTCCGCCAGCTCGCGCCGGCGGTCGTCCTCCGCGAGGCCGGACAGGTCGATCTCCCGCCACGGCGGCTCGACATCGCGGGGCACCACCTGCACCGGTGATTCCAGCCCGTCGTCGAAGAACCCGGCGGCGAGATGCGGATGGCGCCGCAGCAGCTCCGCGGCGGCGGCCCGCAGGGCATCGCTCCGGACGTCGCCGCGCAGCTCCAGGACCCGTTGCACGAGATACGCGTCGGCCCCGCCGGCGGACCCGGCTCCGGCTTCGGTTTCGGCCCCGGCTTCGTGTTCCTGGGCATACCGCGCGTGGAACCACATGCCCTGCTGGAGCGGGGAGAGCGGCAGGATGTCCCGGACTCCCCTGTCGCCGGCCTCCCATCGCTCGATCATCCGCTGCGGGACGGGGACCATGAGGTCCGACGGGGTCAGGCCGCCCGCCGTGAGTGCCGCGAGTTCCTTCAGGACGGCGAACCACGTGTCGGCGAGGCCGGCGATCTGCTCCTCGGTGAAGTGGTTCCCCGCCCAGGACCAGCGCGCGGACAGCTCGGGGCCGCTCGCCCGGTCGTAGGTGACGGCGTTCAGATCGATGAGGTGGCGCAGCGGGGTCTCGGCGCCGTCCGTGGCCGGGACGAGGAACAGCTCGGCGTCGGTCCCGGCCTCGGCGCCGGTGCCGTTGTCGGCGGTGAACCGGCCGAGGTAGTTGAAGCCGAACGGCGGCTCGGGCCGGTCGGCCAGCACCCCGGCCGTCTCCGGGTTGAGGTGGCGCAGCAGGCCGTAGCCGATGCCGTGGTCCGGGATCTCCCGCAACTGCTCCTTGACCCGCTTGACGGCCTGTCCCAGGTCGCCGTCGCCGGGGTCGAGCCGGACCGGGTACACGCTGGTGAACCAGCCGACCGTGTCGGACACGTCCACGTCGGGGCCGATCGCGGCGGACTCCCGGCCGTGCCCCTCCAGTTCGACCAGCACCGCCGCGCCGGCCCCGCCGAGCGACGCCAGTTGGCGTCGTACGGCCACCGCGAACGCGGTCAGCAGCACATCGTTGACACCGCCGTGGAACAACGACGGCACCGTCGACAGCACCGGTCCCGCCACGTCCGGGGGCAGCGACACCCGCAGCGACCGCAGCGAGGACGAGGTGTCGGCCGCCGGGTCGAGGGACGGGACCGGGAGAGAGCCGGACGGTTCGGTGATCCCGGTCCACAGCGGCAGTTCGGCGAGCCGCCTCGGGCTGGACGCCTGCTCGGTCAGCAGGCGTGACCAGCGCCGCCATGACGTTCCGCGCCTGGCGTGCCGCCATGTCCCGCCCTCGGCCGCCGCGTCCCAGGCCGCACGCAGGTCCGGCACCAGCACCCGCCACGACACCCCGTCCACGACCAGGTGATGCAGGACCAGCAGGACCTGGCCGGGGCGTTCCCCCCGGTCGAGCCAGACGGCCCGCACCATGCGCCCGGACCAGGGATCGAGGCGCGCGACGGCGGCGGCTGCCGCCCGCCCGATCTCCTCGTCGTCGTCCGTACCGGACAGCGCGACCCGCTCGAAGCAGTCCCCCGCCAGGACCGAGCCCGGCCCGGTGATCTCCACGGTGGACCCGGTCAGCCGCATCCGCAGCGCGTCGTGCTGATCGAGGACCGCCTGCAGGCCCGTCACCAGCTCCGGCTCGCCGATCCCGGGGCGGCACCGCACCAGCATCGCCTGGTGGATGGAGCGGACGGCGGGTCCGCCGCTCGCCAGGAGCCAGCTCATGACCGGGGTCGGTGTCGCCTCGCCGACCCCGTCGTCGTCCGCCGGCGCGGGGTCCGGCTGTTCGGCCCGCGCCACCGCCATGGCCAGTTCCGCGACCGTGGGGTGCTCGAACACGTCCCGCGCGGTCGCGGTCAGGCCCGCTCCCCGCATGCGGGACACCAGGCGCAGCACCGAGATCGAATCGCCGCCCAGGTCGAAGAAGTTGTCCTCGGCTCCGACATCGGCCACCCCGAGGACGGCCGCGAACAGCTCGCACAGCGTCCGCTCGCGCGGTCCGCGCGCCGGGCGGCCACCGGATTCGCGCGCCACCGGGCCGGGAGCGGGCAGCGCGCGCCGGTCGACCTTGCCGTGCGGCGTCAGGGGCAGCGTGTCCATCACCACCACGGCGGACGGCACCAGATGGTCCGGCAGCCGGTCCCGCAACCAGGCGCGTGCCGCGTCCGGCAGGCCGCCGGCACCGTGGCCGGCGGCGGGTACGACGGAGGCGACGAGACGCCGCGCCGCGTCGGGCGTGTCCTGCCGCGCGACCACCACGGCGTGGGCGACCGCGGGATGGGTGGAGAGAACGGACTCCACCTCGCCCGGCTCGATCCGGAAGCCGCGGACCTTCACCTGATCGTCGGTGCGGCCGAGGAACTCCAGGTCGCCGTCGGCCCGCAGCCGCACCGTGTCCCCGGTCCGGTACATGCGCTCGCCCGGGCCGCCGAACGGGCACGCGACGAACCGGCTCGCCGTCAGCCCGGCGCGGCCCCAGTAGCCTCGGGCCACTCCGGCGCCGGCCACGTACAGCTCGCCCGCGGTGCCGGGCGGCACCGGACGCAGCCAGCCGTCCAGCACGTACACCCGGGTGTTGTCCAGGGGCCCGCCGATGGGGACCAGCCCGTCCGCCCCGGCCAGCGGAGCGCTCATCGTGGCGCACACGGTGATCTCGGTCGGGCCGTAGGCGTTCATCAGGTCACGCCCCGCCGACCACTCGGCCGCCAGTCCGGTGGAGATCTCCTCGCCGCCGGCGACCACGCACTCCAGGCCCGGCAGCCGGCCGGCGGGCAGCGTCGCCAGGACGGTCGGCGACAGCATCGCGTGGGTCACGCCCTGTTCGGCGCAGAACGCGGCGAGGTCGTCGCCCACCAGTCGCCGCTCCGGGACGACGAGACTCGCCCCCGCGCCCCAGGCCATCACCAGTTCGAGCACCGACGCGTCGAAACTCGGCGAGGCGAGCCGCGACACCCGGCTCGTCGCGCCCAGCGCGCACCGCGCGCGGACCGCCTCGGCGAGGTTCGGCACTCCCGCGTGCGGCACCACGACGCCCTTGGGCCGTCCGGTCGTGCCGGACGTGTAGATCATGTACGCGGGATGCGCGGGGGACAGCGGGGCGCGTCGCTCGGCGTCGGTGATGTCCGTGGCGGGCAACGCGCGCAGGGCGCGGCCCACCTCCTCGTCGTCGACGGCGATCACCGGGCCGCCGGTGCCGGGGAGCGCGCCGCCGAGGGTGAGGGTCCGGGCCGGCCGGGCGTCGGCCAGCGTCCGGCGGACGCGCTCCTCCGGGTAGTCCGGGTCGATCGGCAGGAAGGCGGCACCCGCTTTGGCCACGGCGAGCTGCGCCACCAGCAGTTCGACCGAGTTGGGCATGACCAGGGCGACGAACTGCTCGGGCCCGACGCCTTCGGCGATCAGGTACCGCGCCAGCCGGTTGGCCCGGGCGTTCAGCTCGCCGTAGCGCGTCGCCGTGCCCCCGGCCCGTACGGCGACCGCGTCCGGTGCCCCCGCGACCCGCTGTTCGAAGAGTTCGGGCAGGGTGCGGGGCCCCCGGGGCCTGCCGGTGTCGTTGTACGCGGTCAGCAGCCGGTGGCGTTCGGCGCCGGAGAGGAGGTCCAGGTGGGCGAGGCGCCGCTCCGGGGTGCGGGCCGTCGTTTCCAGCAGGTGGGAGAACCGATCGGCCAGCGCGGAGACCATGGCGCGGTCCAGCACGTCGGGGTGGTGGCTGAAACGGAGGGTGAGTTCCCGGCCGGGCGAGACGACCAGGCTCAGCGGGTAGTGCGACGCGTCGCCGCCCCGCCCGCCGCGCCGCGCCAGCCGGAACGGCGCTCCGGACTCCGCCGCCCGGGCGTCGACGGGGAAGTTCTCGAACACGGTCAAGGTGTCGAACGGCTCGTCGATGTCGGCGAGGCGCTGGATCTCGCCGAGGTCGAGGTGCTGGTGCCCCATGAGGGCCGCCTGTTCCCGTTGCAGGCGGACCAGCAGGTCGCGTATCGATTCCGCGGGCTCCAGCCGCACACGCAGCGGAACCGTGTTGATCATGAGCCCGATCATGCGGTCACTGCCCGCGAGTTCCGGTGGCCGTACGGACACCGTCGTGCCGAAGACGACGTCGTCGCCGCCGGTGACCGCGCCGAGCAGGGTCGCCCACAGCCCCTGGACGACCGTGTTCAGGGTGATGCCCCACTCCCGCGCCCTGGCGCCGAGCCGCTCGGTCAGCTCCGCCGGCAGGCGGAGCTGAAGGGCCTCCGGAACCGTCCCGGCGTCCCGCGTCGGCACTCCCGGCGCCAGCCGGGTCGGTCCCGGCAGCCCGGCCAGCGCGGTCCGCCACGCCTCGCGCGCGGCGTCGCGATCCTGCCGGTGCAGCCACTCCAGGTAGCCGCGCAGGGGCGGGACGTACGGCAGGGCCGTGGTGTCGCCGCCGGAGTGGTGGAGGGAGAACAGCTCCTGGAGCAGGAGGGGCACCGACCAGCCGTCGAGCAGGATGTGGTGGTTGGTCACGACGAGCCGCACCTCGCGAGCCGCGAGGCGGATCCATGTGAACCGCAGCAGCGGCGGACGCGTCGGTTCGAACCGGCGGCGCCAGTCCGCGTCCAGGATCTCCGCCAGCCGGTCCTCGCGGGCCCGTCCGGCGAGCCCGGACAGATCGAAGCTCTGCCACGGCACCTTGATGTCGGCCGGGATCACCTGCACGGGGGCGTCCAGGCCGTCGTGGAAGAACCCCGCGGCCAGATGCGGGTGCCTGCGCAGCAGGGCGTGCGCGGCGGACCGGAAACGTTCCTCGGCGATGTCGCCGTCCAGTTCGAGCACCTGCTGGATGACGTACACATCGCCGTCGGCGGCGCCGGACTCGAACTCGTACCAGGCGTGGAACCACAGCCCTCGCTGGAGCGGAGACAGAGGCAGGATGTCGGCGGGCTTGGCCATCACAGGTCCTTCCACGCGTTTTCGATCTGGTCGATCTGGGTCTGGTCCAGCGGGACGAGGAGATCGGACGGGGTGAGGCCGCCCGCCTCGGGGCGACGGGCATGGTCGGCGAGGCCGGTCAGCGCGGTGAACCACAGCTCGGCCAGCTCGGCCAGTCGGCCGGCGGTGAAGAGGTTCCCGGCCCACGTCCAGTGGGCGGTGAGCCGGGGGCCGTCCGGCCGGTCGTGGGTGACCGCGTTGAGGTCGATCAGGTGGCGCAGCGGCGTGGCCGGGGCGTCCGGCGCGGTGACCTGGAACAGGTCCGAGGCTCCGTCCGCCGCGGCGGCGAACCGGCCGAGGTAGTTGAAGCCGAGCAGCGGGCGGGGCAGTCCGGCCAGGACGCGGGCGGTCTCGGGATTCAGATGGCGCAGCAGGCCGTAGCCGATGCCGTGGTCCGGGATGTCGCGCAGTTGCTCCTTGACCCGTTTGACCGCACGGTCCAGATCCGTTCCCGAGCCGAGGTCGACGGCGCCGGGGTCGAGCCGCACCGGGTACATGCTGGTGAACCAGCCCACGGTGTCGGACACGTCCAGGCCGGGGCCGATCGCGTCGGCCTCCCGGCCGTGCCCCTCCACCTCGACCACGACGGCCGTGCCCGCGCCGCCGAGCGACACGCGCCACCGTGCGACCGCCGCCGCGAACGCCGCCAGCAGCACGTCGTTGACGCCGCCGTGGAACAGCGCCGGCACCTCGGTGAGCAGGGGCCGGGTCACGTCGGGCGGTAGCGACATTGTCAGTGACCGTGTCGAGGACGACGTGTCCACCGAGGGGTCCAGCGCGCGCACCGGCCAGGGGTCCGGTTGGCTCAGGATCGCCGTCCAGCGCGGCAGTTCCGCGACCCGCTCCCGGCTGAGCGCGCCCTCGGACAGCAGCCGGGACCACCGCAGCCACGACGTGCCACGACCCGCGCGCCGCCAGACGCGGCCCTCGGCGGCGGCCTCCCAGGCGGCGCGCAGGTCCGGCAGCAGGACCCGCCAGGACACGCCGTCCACCACGAGGTGGTGCAGCACCAGCAGCACCTGGCCGGAGCCGGGCCACACCGCCCGCACCATCGTTCCCGCCCGGGGCGCCAGCTTCGCCACCGCCGCCGTGGCCGCGCGCTTCAGCGCCTCGTCCCGGGCCGCCGCGTCCAGCCCGGACAGGTCGATCCGGTCGACGCAGGTCGCGGCCAGGACCGAGCCCGGCTCGGTGATCTCGACCGTCCAGGGCTCGGCCTCGCCGATCCGCATGCGCAGCGCGTCGTGCTGATCCAGTACGGCCTGGAGGCCGGCCAGGAACGCGTCCTCGGAGATCCCCGCCGGGCAGTCCACGAGCATCGCCTGGCTGACCGAGTCGACCGCCGGGCCGCCGCCGTCGAACAGCCACCTCATGATCGGTGTCGGCGGCGCGGTTCCCACGCCGTCGTCGGCGTCGTCCGTGACCACGGCCTCGGCCGCCGCCGGGGCCAGGGCCGCGACCGTCGGGTGCTCGAACACCTGGCGCGTGGTCACCACCAGCCCGGCGGCCCGGATCCGGGTCACCAGGCGCAGCGCGGAGATGGAGTCGCCGCCCAGGTCGAAGAAGTTGTCCCCGACGCCGACCGAGGGCAGGCCGAGCACGTCGGCGAACACCGCGCACAGGGTCTCCTCGCGGGCACCGCGAGGAGCGCCGCCCCGGCCGGAGGCGGCGGCGAAGTCCGGGGCGGGCAGCGCGCGCCGGTCGATCTTGCCGTTGCGGGTCAGCGGCAGCGCGTCGAGGACCACCACGGCGGCCGGGACCAGATAGTCGGGCAGCCGCTCCCGCAGGAAACGGGTGACCTCCTCGGCGAGACCGTCCCCGGCCAGGGCGGCGGGCACCGCGTACGCGATGAGGCGGCCGTCCCGCGCGATCACCGTGGCCGAGGCCACCGCGTCATGGCCGGCCAGGACCGCCTCGACCTCGCCCGGCTCGACCCGGAAGCCGCGGATCTTCACCTGATCGTCGGCACGGCCGAGGTATTCGAGCACTCCGTCGCCGTTCCAGCACACGACATCGCCGGTCCGGTACATGCGCTCGCCCGCTTCCCCGAACGGGCAGGCGACGAACCGGCTGGCGGTCGATCCGGGGTGACCCAGGTAGCCGCGTGCCACACCCGAACCGGCCAGGTACAGCTCGCCCGGTGTCCCGGGCGGCACCAGGGCGAGGCCCGCGTCGAGGACGTAGGCCCGCACGCCGGAGATCGGCGTGCCGACGGGGATCCGGTCGGGCACCTCGGCCGTCATCGGGTGGTAGGTCGCGAAGGTGGTGGTCTCCGTGGGGCCGTAGCCGTCGACCACCACCAGGCCCGGGCAGGCGGCCAGCACGCGGCGGACGGCGGGGGCCGGGACCACCGCGCCGCCGGTCCAGACCTCCCGCAGTCCGGCGAAGCAGTCCGGCGCCTCCTCGGCGAACGCCTGGAACAGCCCGGCGGTCAGCCATATCGCCGTGACCCCGTGCCGGGCGACCACCGACCGTACGACATCGGTGGTGAGGTCGCCCGGCGCGAGCACCACACGTCCGCCGGACAGCAGCGGGACCCACAGTTCGTAGGTCGACGCGTCGAACACGGCCGGCGAGTGCGCCAGCACCCGCCGGTGGGCCCCGGCGCGGAAGCATGTCGCCAGCGCGAGCCCGGTCACGTCGGCGTGCGTGACCACGACGCCCTTGGGCGTGCCGGTCGATCCGGAGGTGTACATCACGTACGCGGGGTGCGCCGCCCGCGACGGGGCGAGCCGTTCCGGGTCGGTGACGTCGTCGCCGGACCGGCCGGCGTCGTCGGCCGCCTCCACGGGGACGAACGGCATGTCGCCGACGTCCCGCGGCGCGGTGTCGTGGGGGGCCACGACGCAGACCGCCCGGGTGTCCCGGAGCATCAGCCGCACGCGGTCCGCGGGATGGTCCGGGTCGATCGGCAGGTAGCCCGCGCCCGTCTTGAGCACGGCGAGTACGGCCACGATCCGGTCCGCCGACCGGGGAACCGCCACGCCGACGAAACGCTCGGGGCCGGCGCCCGACGCGATCAGCCGGCGCGCCAGCCGGTTCGCCCGCGTGTTCACCTCGCGATACGTCAGCGACCGGTCGTCCCCGACCACGGCGACGGCGTCGGGAGTGAGCCCGGCCTGACGCTCGAACAGCGCCTGGACCGGCTCGTTCCCGGCCGCCGGCGCGTCCCCGGTGCCGAACGCCGACAGCGCGCGGTGCTCCTCGGCGGAGAGCAGGTCGATCGCGCCGACCCGCAGGCCGGGATCGGCCGTCGCCGCGTCGAGCAGGCGGACCAGCCGACGGCCCAGCGCCTCGACGGTCTCCCGGTCGTACAGGTCGGCGCTGTACTCGACGTGCGCCGAGATCCCGTCCGGGCCGCCGTCGGCGGCCCGGCGTTCGCGCATGCTGAAGGTGAGGTCGAACCGGGCGGTGCGCCCGGTGACGGGCACCTGCTCGACCCGCGTGCCGGGCAGGGTCAGGCTGACGTCGGCGTTGTTCTGGAGCACCAGCATGATCTGGAAGAGCGGATGGCGGGCCAGCGTCCGGTGCGGGTGCAGCGCGTCGACGAGGTGCTCGAACGGCAGGTCCTGGTGCGCGTACGCGGCCAGCGCCCGCTCGCGCACCTGGCTGAGCACATCGGCGAACGTCGGGTTGCCACTGGTGTCGGTGCGCAGCACCAGCGTGTTGACGAACAGGCCGACCAGGTCGTCCAGGTCCGCGTCGGTGCGGCCCGCCACCGGGGTGCCGATCGGAATGTCGGTGCCCGCGCCCAGTCGCGTCAGCAGTGCCGCGAGTGCGGCCTGAAGGACCATGAACACCGTGGCGCCCGCGGCCCGCGCGGTGTCCACGATCCGGGCGTGCGTCCGGGGGTCGATCGCGAACTCCAGGTCGCCACCGCGGTGGGTGGCGACGCCGGGCCTCGGCCGGTCGCCGGGCAGCCCCACCTGTTCGGGCAGATCCCGCAGCGCGTCCCGCCAGTACGCGAGCTGGTCCGCGATCGGGCCGGCCGGATCGTCCACGGCGCCCAGCGACTCCCGCTGCCATACCGCGTAGTCGGCGTACCGCACGGGGAGCGCCGGCCACACCGGCGGCCGGCCGGCGACCCGCGCCGTGTAGGCCAGGCCCAGGTCGCGCAGGAGCGGTCCCATCGACCAGCCGTCGCTCGCGCTGTGGTGCACGACCAGGACGAACGTCCAGGCGTCGGCGGTCCGCAGCAGCTCGGCGCGGACCGGTATCCCGGCCGACAGGTCGAAGCCGTGCCGGGCGGCGCGTGCCACCACCTCGGGCACGTCCTCCGGCGCGACGGTGGTGACCGGCATCGGGACGGCCGCGCGCGGCGGGAGGATCCGCTGCACGGCCTCGCCGTCCGCCTCCTCGATCACCGTGCGCAGCGGCTCGTGCCGGTTCACCACATCGGTGAGCGCGGCGCGCAGCGCTTCGGGGTCGAGTGTCCCGGTCATCCGCAGGACCACCGGCATGTTGTAGACGGGGTTCGGGCCGTCGAGCCGGTGCAGGAACCACAGCCGCTGCTGCGCGAAGGACACCGGCACCAGATCGGCGCCCGCGGCGGGCCGCAGAGCGGGCCGGGTCGTGCCGGAGGCCCGCCTGAGCCGGCGTGCCAGCCCGGTCACGGTCGGCTCCTCGAACACCGACCGGACGGACAGTTCGACGCCGAGCGCGGCGCGGACCCGGGAGACCAGCCGCGTCGCCAGCAGGGAATGCCCGCCCAGGTCGAAGAAGCCGTCGTCCACCCCGACCCGCGTCAGCCCCAGCACCTCGGCGAACAGGCCGCAGAGCACCTCCTCCTCGGGGGTACGGGGCGCCCCGCCGCTCGTGGCGGCCTGGAAGTCCGGGGCGGGCAGCGCCGGCTGGTCCACCTTGCCGTTGCGGGTCAGCGGCAGCGCGTCGAGGACCACCACGGCGGCCGGGACCAGATGGTCCGGCAGCCGCTCGCGCAGGAAGTCCACCAGGGTGGCGGGGTCGACGCCCGCGGCGGCGTCGGCGGGCGTCACGTACGCGACGAGGCGGGGGTCGCCCGGCCGGTCCTCGCGGACGACCACCGCGGTCTGCGACACGGTCTTGTGCGTGGACAGCACGGACGCCACCTCGCCCGGCTCGACCCGGAAGCCGCGGATCTTCACCTGGTCGTCGGCACGGCCGACGAACTCCAGGTTGCCGTCCCGCCACCAGCGCACCACGTCGCCCGTCCGGTACATCCGGCCGCCGAACGGGCAGGCCACGAACCGGCTCGCGGTCAGCGAGGGGCGTCCCAGGTAGCCGCGGGCCAGGCCGGCACCCGCGAGGTACAGCTCGCCGGCCACGCCCGGTGGCACCGGCCGCAGACGGTCGTCGAGCACGTAGACCCTCATGTTGGTGAGGGGCGTCCCGATGGGCACGAGCCGTTCGGTCCCGGTCAGCGGCGCGCTCATGGTGGCTCCGACGGTGGCCTCCGTCGGGCCGTAGCCGTTGAGCACCGTGCGGCCCGCGGCCCACCGCCCGATGAGTCCCGGCGACACCGATTCGCCGCCGACGAGAACACATTCCAGGCTGGGCAGGCCGTCCTCGGGGAGGGGCGCCAGGACGGTCGGCGGCAGCGTCGCGTAGGTGACGCCGCGCCGGTCGATGAACGCGGCGAGTTCGTCGCCCGCCATCCCGCTGTCCGGCAGTTCGAGCCGGGCGCCGGAGGCCAGGGCCATCCAGATCTCCCACACCGTGATGTCGAAGCTCAGCGAGGCGAACTGGAGGACCCGGGCGCCCGGCCCGGCACCGCAGCGCCGCGCGGCCGAGACGGCGAGGCTGGGCAGGCCCCGGTGGCTGACCACGACGCCCTTGGGCCGCCCGGTGGTGCCGGAGGTGTAGATGACGTACGCGGCGTTGGCCGGGGTCAGCGGGGCCGCGCGGTCGGCGTCGGTGACGTCGTGTCCGGGCCGGGCGGCCACGGCGGCGCGCACGTCCGGGTCGTCGAGCCGGAGGACGGGGACCGTCCGGGGTCCGGCGACGGCGTCCCGGGCGGTCACCAGGCAGACCGGGCGGGTCTCGTCGATCATGAGGCGGATCCGCTCCGCCGGCAGGTCCGGGTCGATCGGCACGTAGCCGGCACCGGACTTGAGCACGGCGAGCATCGCCGTGATCATGTCCACCGACCGGGGGACGGCCAGGGCCACGAACCGCTCAGGACCGGCGCCCTGGCCGATCAGATGGCGTGCGAGCCGGTTCGCGCGGGCATTCAGCTCGGCATAGGTGACGGACTCGTTCTCGTCGGCGACCGCCACCGTGTCCGGCGTGCGCCGGACCTGACGCTCCAGCAACTCCGAGGCGGGCACGTCGGGCACGTCGCGCGCCGTGTCGTTCCACGCGTGCAGCAGCCGGTTCCGCTCGGCCTCACCGAGGATGTCGATCGCGCCGAGGCGGGTACCCGGGTCCGTGACCGCCGCGTCCAGGAACTGCACCCAACGTTCCACCATCGACTCGACGGTGGCGGCGTCGTAGAGATCGGTGCGGTACTCCACCCAGCCCCCGATGCCCCGCGCGCCGTCACCGTCGTCCGGGCGTTCCCGGAGGCTGAAGGTGAGATCGAACCGCGCGTCGTTGACGGTCGCGGCCGGCTCCCGGGTCACCCGGAGTCCCGGCAGCGCCGGGGTCGCGTCCGCCGCGTTCTGGAGCACCAGCAGGATCTGGAAGAGCGGATGGTGCGACAGGGTCCGGCGGGGGCTGGGCGCGCCCACCAGCCGCTCGAACGGCAGGTCCTGGTTCGCGTACGCCGACAGCGCCGTTTCGCGCACCCGGTCCAGCAGTTCGGCGAAGGTCGGGTCGCCGGAGGTGTCCGTGCGCAGCACCAGGGTGTTGACGAAGAACCCGACGAGATCGTCGAGGGCCTCGTCGGTGCGGCCGGCCACGGGCGACCCGATGGGGATGTCCGTGCCCGCGCCCAGTCGCGTCAGCAGCCCCGCCAGCGCGGCCTGGAGCACCATGAACACGCTGACACCCGCGGCCCGCGCGGCACGCACCAGCCGGGCGTGCGTCGCGGGACCGATCTCGAAGGCCATCCCGGCGCCCCGCGAGGCGGCGACCGCCGGCCGGGGCCGGTCACCGGGCAGCCCGACCTGCTCGGGCAGTCCGGCCAGCGCCTCCTTCCAGTACGCGAGCTGCGCCGCGATGGGACTTCCCGGGTCGTCCAGCGAGCCGAGGAGGTCCCGCTGCCACAGCGCGTAGTCCGCG
The DNA here is from genome assembly GCF_001493375.1 of Streptomyces specialis. Classification (GTDB taxonomy): domain Bacteria; phylum Actinomycetota; class Actinomycetes; order Streptomycetales; family Streptomycetaceae; genus Streptomyces; species Streptomyces specialis. Next base: position 3,155 of record NZ_LN929757.1, on the reverse strand, counting down.
TACTGCACCGGCAGTGGCGCCCAGGACGGCCGGTCGCCAGCGGCCCGCGCGGCATAGGCGTGGGACAGGTCGTTCAGCAGAGGCCGCGTCGACCAGCCGTCATGGGCCACATGGTGGACGACGAGGCACAGGACCCAGGTTCCGGAGCCGGTGATCCGCAGCAGTGCCGCCCGCAGCGGTATGTCCCTGGCCAGGTCGAAGCCCTGCCCGGCGATGTCGGCCAGCGCGTCGGGCAGCCCGGCCTCGGTCACCTCCGTCACGGGCAGCGGCATCTCCACGTCGGCGGGAAGGATCGTCTGCACCGGTGTGCCGTCGATCTCGGTGAAGACCGTCCGCAGCGCCTCGTGCCGGGCGACGACATCGGCCAGCGCCGCGCGCAACGCGTCCTCGTCCAGGTCTCCGCCGAGCCGGAACACCACCGGAACGCCCGTGGCGGGGGCTTCGCCGTCCAGGCGGTTCATGAACCGCATGCGCTGCTGGGCGAACGAGACCGGCACACGCTCGGGCCGCTCCATGGGCACCAGGGCGGGGCGCGTCGCGCCCGACGCCGCCGTGGCCCGGCGCGCGAGGTCCGCGACCGTGGGTGCCTCGAAGACCGCCCGCACCGACAGTTCGGTGCCCAGCGCGGCGCGGACCCGGGAGACGAGGCGGGTCGCCAGCAGGGAGTGGCCGCCCAGGTCGAAGAAGTTGTCGTGCACCCCGACCCCGGGCAGGCCCAGCACGTCGGCGAACAGACCGCACATGACTTCTTCCGGTCCGGTCCGCGGTGCCGTGCCCGTTCCGCCCATGGCCGCGTAGTCCGGGGCCGGGAGCGCCGGGCGGTCGATCTTGCCGTTGCGTGTGAGCGGCATCTCGGGAAGGACCACGACGGCGGCGGGCACCAGGTAGTCCGGCAGCCGTTCCCGCAGGTGGTCCCGCAACGCGGTGCCGTCGGCGCCCTCGGCGGCCGGGACCACGTACGCCACCAGGCGGGCGTCGCCCGGCCGGTCCTCGCGGACGATCACCACCGCCTGGGCGACCGTTTCGTGGCCGGAGAGCACGGCCTCGGCCTCGCCGGGCTCGATCCGGAACCCGCGGATCTTCACCTGATCGTCCGCGCGGCCCACGAACTCAAGGTCGCCGTCCCGCCGCCACCGGACGACATCACCGGTGCGGTACATGCGCTCGCCCGCCGGGCCGAACGGGCAGGCCAGGAACCGGCCCGCGGTCGCGGCGGGGCGCCCCGGGGAGCCCCGGGCCAGCCCGAGGCCCGTGACGTACAGCTCGCCCGCCACACCCGGCGGGACCGGGCGCAACCGGCTGTCGAGCACGTACACCCGGGTGTTGTCCAGCGGGCGTCCGATCGGGACCGGGCCGCCCCGCGTGGCGTCGAGGGCGTCGCTGAGCGTGGCGCCCACCGTGGTCTCGGTGGGGCCGTATCCGTTGATGATCCGGCGACCGGCCGACCATCGGGACACCAGGCCCGGCGGCGCGGCCTCGCCGAACAGGACGACGCACTCCAGGCCGGGCAGGTCGTCGGGCGCCAGCGTTGCCAGCACCGACGGCGGCAGGGTCGCGTGGGTGACGCGGTGTCCGACGAGAAGGTCCGTCAGCTCGGCGCCGACGAGTCCGCTGTCCGGCACCACCAGGCAGGCCCCGGACAGCAGGGCGAGGAAGGTCTCCGCTGTCGCGGCGTCGAAGCTCGGCGAGGCGAGCTGCGCCACCCGGCTGTCCGGGGTGACCCGGCACCGGTCGGCGAGCGCCCGCACGAGGTTCGGCAGGCCGCGGTGGGACACCACGACGCCCTTGGGTGTGCCGCTGGTCCCCGAGGTGTAGATGACGTAGGCCGCGTGGGAGGCCGAGACGGCGGGCCGGTCGAGGTCGTCGCCTGAGTAGGTGGCGAGCCGGCGCCGGCTGTCCCGCGCGTCGAGCGGGAACACCGGGGTGTCACCGACGTCGCCCAGCGTCGCGTGGACTTCCGTGGTGGTGACCAGGCAGACCGGGGCGGTGTCGCCGAGCATGGCCCGGATCCGCTGGGCCGGGTAGTCGGGGTCCACCGGAAGGTAGGCCGCCCCTGTCTTGAGCACCGCCAGGAGGGCGACGACCATGTCGGCCGAACGTGGCGTCGCGAGGGCCACGAAACGCTCCGGGCCGGCGCCCAGGGTGATCAGGTGCCGTGCCAGCCGGTTCGCGCGGGCGTTGAGTTCGGCGTAGGTGAGCGACACGCCCGCGGACACCACCGCCTCGGCGTCCGGGGTCCGGGCCGCCTGACGCTCGAACAGCACCGGTACGGGAGTGTCGGTGATGTCGCGCGCCGTTTCGTTGCGCACCGCGAGGAGCTCGTGCCGTTCCTCGCCCGTGAGCAGGTCGATCGCGCCGATCCGGCGGGCCGGGTCGGCGGTGGCGAGGTCGAGGAACCGGATCCAGCGCTGGACGAGCGTGGTGACGGTGTCCTCGTCGTAGAGGTCCGTGGTGTATTCGACCCATCCGGCGATGCCCTGCGGGGTGCCGTCGGGGCCGCGTTCCTCGCGCAGGCTGAACGTCAGGTCGAAACGGGCCCTGTTCCCGAGTACGCGTTCGCGGGTGGTGTGGATGCCGGGCAGGTCGAGTTCCGCCTCGGCATTGTTCTGCAAGACCAGCATGATCTGGAACAACGGATGATGCGCCAGCGAACGATGCGGATTGAGAACATCCACCAAACGCTCGAACGGCACGTCCTGATGCGCATACGCCGACAGCGCGGTCTCCCGCACCCGCCCCAGCAACTCCAGGAAATCCGGATCCCCACTCGTATCCGTCCGCAACACCAGAGTGTTCACGAAGAACCCGACCAGATCATCCAGCGCCTCATCCATACGCCCGGCCACCGGCGTCCCGATCGGGATATCCGTCCCCGCGCCCAACCGCGTCAAAAGACCCGCCAACGCCGCCTCAAGCACCATGAACACACTCGCACCCGCCGAACGCGCCACGCCCGCGACCCGCTCATGCCCCCCCGCCGGCACCCGGAACGTCATCCCCGCACCCCCGCCTCTTATACACATCTGACGCTGCCCCCGACGCGCCTAGTGTAGCTCTTCCGGGTGCTCGCACGACACCTATAACAAAAACACCTCGTGCGACTTCGCATTCAACTGCACAGCCACCCTAACGTCCCCTGTGCCTCAATCCGTGTA
>NZ_LN929756.1 GCF_001493375.1 Streptomyces specialis | reverse complement strand
CTCTAGCTGTTTGGTCACGGTGTGTAGAAGCACCTAAAGCTCATTCGCCACGGGGTGGGCGTGGTCGGATGACGTTAACGGCTGGTAATGGTGGCCCGCCCCCGTGTCCCCGCGTGACCGCCGCCCGCTGCCGCTGCTGAGCGGCTGCGGCTGTGGCGCCGGCTGCAGCTGCGGCTGCCAGTCGGGCTCGGCGTGTCAGTGCGGGGGCGCCTGCTGAGCGTCGGGGCCCCGCCCTTGTCCGGCGGGGCCCCAGGGCAGCAGGGCCACGAGTTCGAACACCGAGTCCGTGGTGCCGTGCCGGAGGCTGCCGCCGTCCAGCGCGGCGCGTTCCTCCAGGCCGGTCAGTCCGGCGCCGGCGCCGGGGATCTGGGCGGGCGAGGCGCCGGCGGGCAGGTCGTTGCGCACCTCGACGGTCAGCCCCTCGCCCGGCGCGCCCGCGACGCGGACGGTGACGGCGGCGCCGGGGGCGTGCTTGCGGGCGTTGGTCAGCCCCTCCTGGACGACCCGGTAGGCCGTGCGCTGCACCGGGCCGCGCAGCCCGTCGGCGGCGTCGCGGTCGTACTCCTCGCTGAGGCGGACCCGCTGCCCCGCCTGTTCCGCCTCGGCCACCAGCTCCCCGATGCCCCCGATGCCCGGCTGCGGCCGGCCGCCCGCCGTGTGGGGGCCGCGCAGCACGGTCAGCACCTCGCGCAGCTCCTCCAGCGCCTGGTGCGCGGTGTCGCGGATGATCTGGGCGCTGGCGCTGATCTCCGCCGGGGTCAGCGGTTTGGCGCCGCCCGTCGACCGGTCCGTGCGGTACGCCAGGGCGCCGGCGTGCACGGACAGCAGCGAGATCCGGTGGGCCAGCACGTCGTGCATCTCGCGGGCGATGGCCTCGCGTTCGCCGCGCCGCGCGTCGGCCAGCCGCCGGGCGTGCTCGGCGCGCTCCCGGGCGGCGTCCTCGCGGAGCCTGACCACGAGCTGGCGCCGTACGCGCATCCCGGCGCCCCAGGAGAACATGCACAGGTAGTACGCGACGATGAAGGCGACCGTGGTCCAGCCGCCCTCGTGCGGGAGGCTGTAGAGCAGCAGGTACGGCACGACGGCCAGGAAGTGCAGGCCGAGGACCAGCAGGCCGGTGCGCCACGGGACGCGCAGCCCGAGGTTGAGGATCACCACGGTCAGGGCGCCGAAGCCCGAGCTGGTGACGGCGCCGACGGGGACGAGGGCGAGGGCCACGGCGAGCGGGTGGCGGCGGCGCCACCACAGGGCGAGGCAGCCCACCGCGCCCAGCGGCGGGTCGAGGGCGACGATCCAGCCCGGCAGGTAGTCGCGCTCGTCCAGGGTGACGGTGAGCAGGAGCCACAGGCCGGCCGCCGTCACGAACAGCAGGATGTCGACGACCCAGTCGCGCCCGGTGCGCCGTCCGCCCGCGCCGGACGCGGCACGGCCGCCCGCCAGCAGTTCCGCCGGCAGCAGCCAGCGGTCCTCCCACCTCTCCTTGGCCCCCGTGTCACTCATGCCCCGAGCCTAGGCCGTGCCCGGCCCGCCCACGCCCGACGCGCGCCCGGACCCCCGCGCCGGGGGCCCGGGCGGGCGGGAGCTACTTCTTGCCCTGGTTCTTCACCGCTTCGATGGCCGCCTTGGCGGCCTCCGGGTCCAGGTAGGTGCCGCCGGGGGTGACCGGGCGGTAGTCGGCGTCCAGTTCGTACAGCAGCGGGATGCCGGTGGGGATGTTCAGGCCGACGATCGCTTCGTCGGAGACGCCGTCCAGGTGCTTGACCAGGGCCCGCAGGCTGTTGCCGTGCGCGGTCACCAGGACGGTCCGGCCCGTGTTCAGGTCGGGGACGACGCTGTCGTACCAGTACGGCAGCATGCGGATCACGACGTCCTTGAGGCACTCGGTGCGCGGGCGGACCTCGCTGGGGATCGCCGCGTAGCGCGGGTCGTCGCTCTGGGACCACTCGGCGCCGTCGGCCAGGACGGGCGGCGGGGTGTCGTACGAGCGCCGCCACCGGGTGAACTGCTCCTCGCCGAACTCGGCGAGGGTGGCGGCCTTGTCCTTGCCCTGGAGGGCGCCGTAGTGGCGCTCGTTGAGCCGCCAGGAGCGGCGCACCGGGATCCAGGCCCGGTCGGCGGCGTCGAGCGCGAGGTTCGCGGTGCGGATGGCGCGCTTGAGGGTGGAGGTGTGCAGGACGTCGGGGAGCAGACCGGCGTCCTTCAGCAGCTCCCCGCCGCGGACCGCCTCCTTCTCGCCCTTCTCCGTCAGGTTCACGTCGACCCAGCCGGTGAACAGGTTCTTCGCGTTCCACTCGCTCTCGCCGTGGCGGAGCAGAATCAGCTTGTACGGTGCGTCGGCCATGGACCGAGATTAGACGAGGCCGGTCCGCCCGGCGGATGCGGCCCGGGATTCGCCGCGGGGGCGGCCGGGGTCGGCCGTGGTCAGCCGGACGGCTGGGTGAGGCGGGTGAAGGCGTCGAGGTTCCGGGTGGACTCGCCGCGCGCCGTGCGCCAGGCGTACTCCTTCTTGATCGCCGAGGCGAAGCCCAGCTCCAGCAGCGTGTTGAACGGCCCGTCGGCGTTCTCCAGCACGGTGCCCAGGATGCGGTCGATCTCCTCCGGGGTGACCGCCGCCAGCGGCAGCTTGCCCGCCAGGTAGATGTCCCCCAGCCGGTCGACGGCGTACGCCACCCCGTACAAGCGCGTGTTGCGTTCGAGGAGCCAGCGGTGCACGCCCGCGTGGTTCTCGTCGGGGCACCGGATCACGAACGCGTTGATGGAGAGGGAGTGCCGCCCCAGCACCAGTGAGCAGGTGGTGGACAGCTTCCGGGTCCCCGGAAGGGTCACCACGTAGTGCCCGGGGGCCGGGGACTCCCACTCGGCGCCCGAGTCGCGCAACGTGTCTTCGACGATCTGCCGCGGATCAGCCATGGGCCGATCGTATGCCCGTCCGGGTGAACCGGCGCGCCTGGACCGCCGCGCCGTAGACCGTGAGCATGTCGGCGGCGGTGGCGTCCCAGCCGAAGTCGCGCGCGTGGCGGGCCGCCGCCGCGCCGAGCCTGTCGGTCAGCGCGGGGCCGCCGGCCAGCGGGCGCAGGGCGCGGGCGTAGTCGGCGGGGTCGTGCCCGTCGACGAGGAAACCGGTCTCGCCGTCCCGCACCACCACCGGCAGCCCGCCGACCGCCGCCGCGACGACCGGGGTGCCGCACGCCTGGGCCTCGGCGGCGACCAGGCCGAACGACTCGCTGTAGGACGGCATCACCAGCACGCTCGCCGCCCGGTACCAGTCCGCCAGACCGGTCTGGGTGACCGGCGGCCGGAACCGGACCACATCGGCCACGCCCAGCCGGGCGGCGAGCTTCTGGAGCCGCTCGGGGCGGGCCAGCCCGGAGCCGCTGGGTCCGCCGACCACCGGCACCCCCAGCCGCGACCGCAGGCCCGGATCGGTGTCCAGCAGCTCGCGCACGGCGTGCAGCAGGATGTCGGGGCCCTTCAGCGGCTGGATGCGGCCGGCGAAGAGCGGGACGAACACGTCGGGCGGCAGCCCGAGGCGGGCGCGGGCGGCGGCGCGGCCGTCGCCCGGGTGGAACGTGGCGAGGTTCACACCCGGGTGCACCACCGCCGTGCGCAGCGGGTCGGCGTCGTAGAAACGGACGAGGTCGGCCGCCTCCTCCGCCGTGTTGGCGACCAGCCGGTCGGCGGCCCGCACGATCTGCGTCTCGCCGATGACGCGGGCGGTCGGCTCGGGGGTGTCCCCGGCGGCCAGCGCGGCGTTCTTCACCTTGGCCATGGTGTGCATCGCGTGCACCAGCGGCACGCCCCAGCGCTCGGCGACCAGCCAGCCGACGTGCCCGGACAGCCAGTAGTGCGAGTGGGCCAGGTCGAAGTAGCCGGGCCGGTGGCCGGCCCAGATCTGCGTCACGCCATGGGTGAAGGCGCACAACTGGGCGGGCAGGTCCTCCTTGCTCAGCCCCTCGTACGGGCCCGCGTCCACGTGCCGCACCAGCACGCCGGGCGCCAGCTCGACGACCGGCTCCAGATCGGCGGAGGTGGCCCGGGTGAAGATCTCCACCTCGATGCCCAGCGCGGCGAGCTGCCGCGACAGCTCCACGATGTAGACGTTCATCCCACCCGCGTCGCCGGTGCCCGGCTGGTGGAGCGGTGAGGTGTGCACACTGAGCATCGCGATCCGTCGGATGTGCGGCACCGAGCCTCCTGAAAGGACAGCGGGTTCTTCCCGGTCCCGTCGCTGCTTCCCGTCCTACGCCGTACCTGGTCCGGACCGTGCAACTATCCCACGGCCCGTTTTCTTCCTCCCTTCCCCCCAAATCCCGGCTTGCCCGGCCTTCTCGACTTCCCCGTCCGCGCGGTCCCATTCCGCGCGGCCAGTACGCTCGGGCGCATGGCGGAGGGGACCGTGACGCGGGGGACGACCAACCCGAACCGGCTGCGCCGCATGGACCGCTGGATCGCCGCCACGCACGCCCCGGCGCTGCGCCGCCCCGCCGGCCCGCCGCTCGCCGTCGACCTGGGGTACGGCGCGGCGCCGTGGACCGCCGTCGAGCTGCTGGACCGGCTGCGCCGGGTCCGCGCCGACGCCCGGGTGACCGGCGTGGAGATCGACCCGGCGCGGGTCGCGGCGGCGCGGCCGTACGAACGGCCGGGGCTGCGTTTCGCGCACGGCGGCTTCGAGCTGCCGCTCCCCGGCGGGGAACGCCCGCTGCTGATCCGGGCCGCCAACGTGCTGCGCCAGTACCCCGAGGCGGGGGTGGCGGGCGCGTGGGCGCGGCTGTGCGGCCGGCTCGCCCCGGGCGGGCTGCTGGTGGAGGGCACCTGCGACGAGGTCGGCCGCCGCCACGTGTGGGTGGCGCTGGGCCCCGGCGGTCCGCTGACGGTGACGTTCGCCGCCCGGCTGGCGACGCTCACCAGCCCGTCGGAGCTGGCCGAGCGGCTCCCGAAGGCGCTGATCCACCGCAATGTGCCCGGCGAGCCCGTGCACCGCTTCCTGCGCGACTTCGACCGCGCCTGGGCCGCCGCCGCGCCCTACGGCCCGCTCGGCGCGCGCCAGCGGTGGGTGCGCGCGGTGCGTTCCCTGACGGACGACTGGCCGCTGGCGGACGGCCCGGGCCGCTGGCGCCAGGGCGAGGTGACCGTCCCCTGGCCGGCGGGGGCGCCCCGGGGATGACGGCCGCCTCGTCGCCCTGGCGGCGCTAGGAGAGCTGGAGCGCGGTCAGGGCCTCGTCGAGGAGGGCGCGGTTGCCCGGGTGGCTGAGCTGGGCGCGGGCCTCGTCCGGCGGGAGCCAGCGCAGTTCGTCCACCTCGCTGTTGGGTTCGAAGACGCCCTCGGTGGCCTCCGCCGCCCAGTAGAGGACTTCCTTGGGGCGGCCCCGGGCGCGGTAGCGGGCGGCGCGCAGGGACGTGCCGAGCACGCACTCCATCCCGGTCTCCTCGCGGACCTCGCGGCGGGCCGCGTCGGCCGGGGTCTCGCCGGGGGGGAGCTTGCCCTTCGGGTGCGACCAGTCGTCCCCGCGGGGGCGGAGGGCGGGCGCCACCTCGACGCCGCCGTCCGCCGACCGGCGCCCCAGCACGCAGCCGGCCGCCCGCACGAGGTCCCCGTCGCTCCCGTCCGTCGCGGGGCACGCGTCGCCGGCGCCGCCGGCCGGGCCGTCAGCCTGTCGCGACACGCCGCTTCCTCCGGGTCTCGATCAGCATCTCCTGGACGTTCCGCAGCGGGTTGCCCTCCTCGTCCACCGCGTGCCGCGTCCACGCGCCGTCCGGGCCGAGGTGCCAGGAGGCGGTCGAGTCGGCGGTGCCGGTGGCCAGCAGGCGGGTGATCGTGGAGCAGTGGGCCGGGTCGGCGACGCGGACCAGCACCTCGATGCGGCGGTCCAGGTTCCGGTGCATGAGGTCGGCGCTGCCGAGCCACACCTCGTTCTCCCCGCCGTTGCCGAAGGCGTAGACGCGGGAGTGCTCCAGGAACCGGCCGAGCACGCTGCGGACCCTGATGTTCTCCGACAGGCCGGGGACGCCGGGGCGCACGGCGCAGATGCCGCGCACCCAGATGTCGACCGGGACGCCCGCCTGGGACGCGCGGTAGAGGGAGTCGATCACGGTCTCGTCGACGATCGAGTTGACCTTGATCCGGACGAAGGCGGGCCGGCCGGCCCGGTGGTGCTCGATCTCGCGGCGGACGCGGCTGACCAGGCCCTCGCGCAGCGAGCGCGGCGCGACGAGCAGCCGCCGGTAGTTGTCGCGCCGCGAGTAGCCCGACAGGCGGTTGAACAGGTCCGACAGGTCCGCGCCCACCGCCGGGTCGGCGGTCAGCAGCCCGATGTCCTCGTAGAACCGCGCGGTCTTGGGGTGGTAGTTGCCCGTGCCGACGTGCGCGTAGCGCCGCAGGTCCTCGCCCTCCTGACGGACGACCAGGGACAGCTTGCAGTGCGTCTTCAGCCCGACCAGGCCGTAGACGACGTGGCAGCCCGCCTCCTCCAGCTTCCGCGCCCACTTGATGTTGGCGTGCTCGTCGAAGCGGGCCTTGATCTCGACCAGCACCAGCACCTGCTTGCCGGACTCGGCGGCGTCGATCAGCGCGTCCACGATCGGGGAGTCGCCGGACGTGCGGTACAGCGTCTGCTTGATCGCCAGCACGTCCGGATCGGCGGCGGCCTGCTCCAGGAACGCCTGCACGGAGGTGGAGAACGAGTCGTACGGGTGGTGCAGCAGCACGTCCCGGGCGCGGAGCGCGGCGAAGATGTCGGGCGCCGAGGCGGACTCCACCTCGGCCAGGTCGCGGTGGGTGCCGGCGACGAACTTCGGGTACTTCAGCTCGGGCCGGTCCAGCGCCGCGATGGCCTTCAGGCCGGTCAGGTCGAGCGGGCCGGGCAGGCAGAACACTTCCTCGCGGCGGATCTTCAGCTCGCGGACCAGCAGGTCGAGCACCTCGTCGTCGATCGACTCCTCGACCTCCAGACGCACCGGCGGGCCGAAGCGGCGGCGCAGCAGCTCCTTCTCCAGGGCCTGGAGCAGGTTCTCCGTGTCGTCCTCCTCGACCTCCAGGTCCTCGTTGCGCGTGACGCGGAACACGTGGTGGGCGAGCACCTCCATGCCCCGGAACAGCTCCTCCAGGTGCGCGGCGATGACGTCCTCGACCGGCACGTACCGGTGCGGGGATGCCTCCAGGAAACGGGACAGGAGCGGGGGCACCTTGACGCGGGCGAAGTGCTTGTGGCCGCTGGCCGGGTTCCGCACGACGACGGCCAGGTTGAGCGAGAGGCCCGATATGTAGGGGAACGGGTGCGCCGGGTCGACCGCCAGCGGGGTGAGGACCGGGAAGATCTTCTTGCGGAACAGCGAGAACAGCTCGATCTGCTCCTGCTCGCTCAGGTCGGGCCAGCGCAGCAGGTGGATGCCCCGCTCGGCCAGCTCGGGCGCGACGGTCTTCTGGTAGCAGGCGGCGTGCCGGGTCATCTGCTCCCGGGCCCTGGCCCAGATCGTCTCCAGCACCTCGCGCGGCGCCTGGCCGGTGACGGAACGGGTGGCCACACCGGTCGCGATGCGGCGCTTGAGCCCGGCGACGCGGACCATGAAGAACTCGTCGAGGTTGCTGGCGAAGATGCTCAGGAAGTTCGTCCGCTCCAGCAGCGGGGTGGCGGGGTCCTCGGCCAGCTCCAGGACCCGCTCGTTGAACGCGAGCCAGCTCCGCTCGCGGTCCAGGAAACGGTCGGTGAACAGCTCCGGTTCGAGCGCGGCCCCGGACGCCGGCCCGGCATCGGCGGCCACCTCGGGAACGGACTCCGGCTCGGCCGACTCGCTCGGCTCGGCGGGCTGGGGCACCGCGTAAGGGGACAGGGTCCGCGCTTCCTGGCTCATTCCCCCATTCTCGCGCGTTCCCGGAGAACGGGGCACGTCAGCGAGGTTAACGGGGGAACCGGCCCGGCGGCGGTACTGGTCGGCCCAGCGCTTCGCCGTGCTGACCGAGACCCCGAAATGGGCCGCCGCCCGCCGCAGGGACCACCCGTCCTCCACGACGGCCCTGCCCAGCCCCTCGCGCTCTCCCTCGCCGAGGGGCCCACCACTGCGATCACGTTCCACGCCGGGAGCGTACCCGCGCGCCCCGCGCGCCACCCGCCGGACCGGCTGCCGTCCCGCTCAGGTCTCGGTGCGGTACATCAGGTCGCGTTCGAAGGTGCGGAAGCCGAGGGACTCGTAGACCCGCAGGGCCGGGGTGTTGTCCGCGTCGACGTACAGCATCGCCGTCGACAGGGACGGGTTCTCCGCCAGGTGGCGCAGGCCGAGGCCGGTCAGGGTGCGGCCCAGGCCGGTGCCCTGTGCCTCGGGGGCGACGCCGACCACGTACACCTCGCCCAGACCCCGCTCCTCGTGCGGCTTCGTCCAGTGGAAGCCGAGGATCCGGTCCTCGTCGTCCGCCCGCACCGCGAGGAAGAAGCCGTCCGCGTCGAACCACGGCTCCGCCATCCGGGCGTCGAGGTCCTCGCGCGTCAGCGCGCCCTGCTCCGGGTGGTGCGCGAAGGCCGCCGCGTTCACCGCGAGCCACGCCTCCTCGTCCCGGCCCGGCTCGAACGTCCGCACCCGCACGTCGTCCGGCGGCGGCGGAACGGGCGCGGTCCGCAGGCCGCCCAGCGGGCGGCGCAACTGCCGCAACTCGCGGAAGAGCGTCAGGCCCAGGATCCGCGCGAGGTGCCGCGCCGCCGGGTGGCCGCCGTGGGCCCACACCCGCAGCCGGTGGCCCGACTCGGCGAGCAGCGCGTCGCCCAGCACCCGCCCGTACCGGTGGCCCCGGTGCCCGGGGTGGACGACCAGCTCGGCCGAGGGCGCCTCCACCGGGTCGGTGCCGTCGAGCTGGGCGTAGCCGACCAGTTCGCCGGTGTCCTGACGCAGCAGCAGATGCCTCACGCCCTCCCGCGCGCCGCCCCGCAGCAGCAGCCGGCCCTGCTCGGACACCGCGCTCTGCCCGTCGACCCCGGCCGCGGCCTCGATCAACGCCAGCGCCTCGCGCCGCTCTTCCTCCGTCACCCGGTCCCGCACCATGGCGTCGTTCATACCAGCGACTCTAGGGCCTGCCGGGGCGGCGGCGCAGCGTACGTTTCACCTCCTCGTCACATGAGGCCCCCTGCCGTGCTACGCGCGTAGCCACTAGGGTTCTGGCCGGACCGGAATCCGTCATGCCCCGATCGCCGGGAGGGACCCATGCACGCACGGAAGTACAGGCTGACCGCGGGGGCGGCCACGCTGGTGGTCGCCGGGGCGCTCGCCGTGGCGCTGCCCGCCGCCCACGCCGCCGACCCGGCCGACTCCGCCGGGCACGCCGCCCGGCCGGGCCGGACCGTCGACCTCCAACTCCTCGCCCTCAACGACCTGCACGGCGCCCTGGAGCCCCCGGCGGGCTCCAACGGCACGCTCACGCACGAGAACCCGGACGGCACGACCTCCCAGATCACCGCGGGCGGCGTCGAGTACCTGGCCACCGGCCTGCGGGAGGCCCGGGAGGGCGAGCGGCGCTCGGTCACGGTCGCGGCCGGCGACATGATCGGCGCCACGCCGCTGCTGTCGGGGCTGTTCCACGACGAGCCCACCATCGAGGCGCTCAACGCCCTGGAGATGGACGTCGCGGGCGTCGGCAACCACGAGTTCGACGAGGGCTGGGAGGAGCTGATCCGCCTTCAGGAGGGCGGCTGCCACCCGGAGGACGGCTGCTACGCCGAGGGCCGCGAGTTCGAGGGCTCCGACTTCCCCTACCTGGCCGCCAACGTCGTCCACGAGGACACCGGCCGCCCGATCCTGGCGCCTTACACCATCGAGAACCTCGGCGGCGTCAAGGTCGGCTTCATCGGCGTCACCCTGGAGGGCACGGCCGACATCGTCACCCAGGAGGGCATCGAGGGCATCGACTTCCTGGACGAGGTGGAGACGATCGACAAGTACACCGCCGAGCTGAAGCGGCGCGGCGTCAACGCGGTCGTCGCCCTGGTCCACGAGGGCGGCTACCCGGCGGCCCCCGCGTACAACCACGACTGCGACGGCCCCTCCGGCGGCCTGTCCGGCCCGATCGTGGACATCGCCCGGCGGACCTCGTCCGACGTGGACGTGCTGATCACCGGCCACACCCACCAGCCGTACGTGTGCTCCGTCCCCGACCCGTCGGGCCACGACCGGCTGGTCACCTCGGCCGCCTCCAACGGCCGCCTGTTCACCGAGCTGACCATGGCGTACGACCTGCGCACCAAGGACATCGTGCGCACCTCGGTCGAGGGCACCAACCGCGTCGTGGACCGGGAGCGGGAGCGGGCCGCCGACCTGACCGAGCTGATCGCGTACTGGAACGAGCTGGCCGCGCCCGTCGCCGGCCGGCCCATCGGCTGGATCTCCGAGGACATCGCGGGCCGCGGCACCGGCGCCCCCGAGTTCCCGCTCGGCGACCTGATCGCCGACGCCCAGCTCGCGCACGCCCGGTCGCTCGACCCGTCGGCCGACCTCGCGCTGATGAACCCCGGCGGCATCCGCACCGACCTGGTGTACGCGGCGTCCGGCGCCGAGGGGGACGGAGTGGTGACGTACGGGGAGGGCTTCGCGGTCCAGCCGTTCTCCAACACCGTGAACCTGCTGGACCTGACCGGCGCCCAGCTCCTCCAGGTGCTGCGCGAGCAGGTGAGCGGCGCCAACGAGGCGGCGCCGAAGATCCTCCAGCCGTCCGAGGGCCTGGCCTACACCCTGGACCTGACGCGGGCCGGCGCGGACCGGATTGTGGCGGACTCGGTCCGGATCGACGGCGAGCCGCTCGACCCGGCGGCGACCTACCGGGTGGCGGTCAACTCGTTCCTGGCGGGCGGCGGCGACGGCTTCCCCACCCTGAAGCTGGGCACGGACCCGGGGGTGGGCGACGACGACATGGCCGTCCTCGCCGCCTACCTGACCGGGCCCTCGTCGGCGTCCGCCCCGCTCGCCGCCCCGGCCGCCGACCGGATCACCGTCGTCGGCTGACCCCGGGCACGGCCCCGCCCCGGCGCACCCCGCGCCGGGGCGGCCTCACACCGGCACGTCGGCCGGCTCGCCGTGCGCGTCGCGCGGCCCCGGCGGCGCGGCGGGACGGCGGGCCACGCCGATCGCCGTGACCAGCAGCCCGTCCCGGGCCAGCCCCCGGCCGGTGAACCCGGGCAGCCGCACCCCGTCCCCCTCCGGGCCCGGCCCCAGCAGCCGGGCGGTGAACGTGCCCGCGTCCGGGTCGATGGTGATCGCCGCCTCCTCGAAGTCGAGCCAGCGGCGGGTCAGCGGGAACCACACCTTGTAGACGCTCTCCTTCGCGCTGAACAGCAGCCGCTCCCAGGCCACGTCCGCCCGCCGCGCCGCCAGCCCGGCCAGGGCCACCCGCTCCCCGGGCAGCGCGATGGTGTCCAGCACGCCCCGCTCCCGCAGCGGCTCGTTCGGCTCGGCGTCGATCCCGACGCTCGCCAGCTCGCCGGACCGCGCGACCGCCGCCGCCCGGTAGCCGTGGCAGTGCGTCATGCTCCCGACGAAGCCGTCCGGCCAGCCGGGCGCCCCCCGCTCCCCCGGCACCAGCGGCACACGCGGCCCGCCGAGCCGGTCCAGCGCGGCGCGGGCGCAGACCCGCACGGTGGAGAACTCGCGGCGCCGCTTGTCCACGGCCCGCGCGATGTGGCGTTCCTCCTCGGGGAACAGCGCGGGTGGCTCGGCCGGGTCCGTGAACGCCTCGACGGCCGCCACCCCGGGCGGCAGCAGCTCCTCGATCACGGCCCCACCGCCACCGGCGGCAGGATCTGCGTCAGCCGCCCCGGCGGGGTGCCGCGCGGCTGCCACTCCCGGGGATACCCCAGCGAGACCTCCTGGTGGGGCACCCCGTGGTGCCAGATCAGGCGCGGGATGTGGAGGTGGCCGTAGACGACGGCGGCGGCCCGGAAGCGGCGCGGCCAGTCCTCGGTGGCCTCGGTGCCGCACCACAGCGCGAACTCCGGGTACCGCAGCACGCGGGTGGGCTCGCGCACGATGGGCCAGTGGTTGACCAGGACGGTGGGCAGGCCGTCCGGCACCTCCCGGGTCAGCCGCTTCTCCGTCTCCTCCACCCGCGCCCGGGACCAGGCGTCGCGCGTGGGGTACGGGTCGGGGGCCAGGAAGTACTCGTCGGTGCAGATCACGCCCGCCGCCTTGGCGATCGCCATCGCCTCCTCCTTGGTGGCGGTGCCGGCCGGGCGGAACGTGTAGTCGTACAGCAGGAACAGCGGCGCGATCACCGCCGGGCCGCCGTCGCCCTCCCACACCGGGTACGGGTCCTCGGGCGTGAGCACCCCGAGCCGCCGGCACATCCCGACCAGGTGCTCGTACCGCTCGACGCCCTTCAGCCGCACCGGGTCGTCGGTCGTGGTCCACAGCTCGTGGTTGCCCGGGACCCACACCACCCGGGCGAACCGGCGGCTGAGCAGCTCCAGGGTCCACTCCACGTCCGCGACCGTCTCGCCGACGTCCCCCGCGACCAGCAGCCAGTCGTCCTCGCCGGCCGGTCGCAGCCGCTCGACTATCTGCCGGTTCTCGGCATACCGCACATGCAGATCGCTGATGGCCACCAGCTTCCCCACGCGCAACTCCCCTCATCGGCCAGGATCTTCACGCTAACCCATGAATCTCAAGATTTGTTGAACTCTCGCTACGATGGCCGCATGGCACCCCAGATCGCGAAGGAACTCACCATCGGGCAGCTTGCCCAGCGCAGCGGCGTCGCCAACTCGGCACTCCGGTTCTACGAGGAGCAGGGCCTCATCAGCAGCCGCCGCACCACCGGCAACCAGCGGCGCTACCGCCGCGACACCCTGCGGCGCGTCGCGTTCATCCGCGTCTCGCAGAACGTCGGGATGCCGCTGAACGCGATCCGCGAGGCGCTGGCCCAACTGCCGGAGGGCCGCACACCGACCAAGCAGGACTGGGCCGTCGTCTCGGAGTCCTGGCGGGCCGACCTCGACGCCCGCATCCGGCAGCTCGCGCGGCTGCGGGACAACCTGACGGACTGCATCGGCTGCGGCTGCCTGTCCCTGGAGAGCTGCATGCTCGCCAACCCGTACGACATCTGCGGCGAGCAGGGCTGCGGCCCGCGCCGCCTGCTGACCGAGCCCGCGCCCGCCACTGCGACGGCCGGCGCCGCCGCCGGCCAGGAGTGCGCTCCCTCCTGCCGCTGACCCCACGGCCCACCCGCCGCGCCTACTCGTCCTCCGTGCCCTCGCCGCCCGGCGGCGGCACCGGGGCGCCGGGCAGGGTGAGCAACGCCTCGGTGCCGCCGCCCTCGGCGGGCCGCAGGGCGACCTCGCCGCCGCACTCGCGGACGGTCCTGGCGACGATCGACAGCCCCAGGCCCGAGCCGGGCAGCCCCCGGGCGCCCGGGGAACGCCAGAACCGTTCGAAGACGTGCGGCAGGTCGTCGGGCGGCACGCCGGGCCCGTGGTCGCGGATGCGCAGCACCCCGTCCCGCAGCACCAGGTCCACGCCCCGCTCGTCGTCGGCGCCGAACTTGACCGCGTTGTCCAGCAGGTTGACCACCGCCCGCTCCAGCGCGGCCGGCTCGCCCCGCACGTACCAGGGCTCCAGCTCTGCGGTGATGGGCAGGGTACGGGCGCGCAGCCGGGCCCGGCTCACCGCCCTGGCGGCCGTCTCGTGCAGCCCGACCACCTCCCGGGACCGTTCGCTGCCCACCGCCCGCTCCGGCCGGGACAGCACCTGGAGATCGCCGATGAGCGAGGCCAGCTCGCTGAGCTGCGCGGTCAGCGACGCCATCAGGTCCCGCCGGTCCGCCGCCGGCAGCGGCCGGCCGGTCAGCTCGCTGCGCGCCAGCAGCTCGATGTTGGTGCGCAGCGAGGTCAGCGGCGTCCGCAGCTCGTGCCCGGCGTCCGCGATGAGCTGCTGTTGCAGGTCCCGGGAGGAGGCCAGGGCGGCGGTCATCGAGTTGAACGAACGGGACAGCCGCGCGATCTCGTCGTCGCCCGTCACCGGGATCCGGACGCTCAGATCCTCGGTACGGGCGATGTGCTCGGCCGCGTCGGTGAGCCGGTCGACGGGCCGCAGCCCGGCCCGCGCCAGCACCACCCCGGCGCCCGCGCCGCCCACCGCGCCCAGCGCGGCGACCAGCGCCAGCACGGCGGCCAGCGCCCGCAGCGGCTCGTGCACCTCCGACAGCGGCCTGGCCACCGTGATGGCGGCCCCGCGCACGGGCCGGGTCAGCACCCGGTACTCCTCGCCGTCCGAGCCCCGCGCGTCGTGCAGCGTCTCGCCCAGGCCCAGCCGGGCGACGGCCATGTCCGCCTCGGACGGCTCCAGGCTGACCGCGCCGGCCAGGACGCACGTGACCCCGTCGGCGGTGACCAGTTGCATCGGGTCGCGGACCAGCCCGGGGATCTGCTCCAGCTCGTCCGGCTCGATCTCGCAGGGCGCGCCCAGCGCCTGCGTCAGCTCGTCCCGGCCGGCGCTGTCGCGCAGCGAGTCGTCCAGCGACGCCATGAGCTGCCCGCGCACCACGAACCAGGCCGCCGCCGCGCACACCGCCACCGCGAAGGCCACGGCCAGTCCGGTCAGCAGGGCCAGCCGGGACCGCAGCGGCAGCGCCGCGAACGCGCGCCGCACGCTCACACCCTCAGGACGTAGCCGACGCCCCGCACCGTGTGCACCAGACGCGGCTCGCCCCCGGCCTCGGTCTTGCGGCGCAGATACATGACGTACACGTCCAGGGAGTTGGACGAGGGCTCGTAGTCGAAGCCCCAGACGGCGTGCAGGATCTGCTCGCGGGTGAGGACCTGCCGCGGGTGGTCCAGCAGCAGCTCCAGCAGGGTGAACTCCGTCCTGGTCAGCTCGATCACGCGTTCGCCGCGGGTGACCTCGCGGGTGGCCGGGTTCATCCGCAAATCCGCGAACGACAGGATCCGCTCGCGCGCCGCCTCGGTCCGGGTCTCCTGCCCGCCGGCGAGGGAGTACGAGCCGCGGCGCAGCAGCGCCCGGAGGCGGGCCAGCAGCTCGTCCAGCTCGAACGGCTTCACCAGATAGTCGTCGGCGCCCGCGTCGAGGCCGCTGACCCGGTCACCGACCGTGTCGCGGGCGGTGAGCATCAGGATGGGCACCCGGTCACCGACGGCGCGGACCCGGCGGGCGGTGGTGAGCCCGTCCATGCGCGGCATGAGGACGTCGAGGACGACGGCGTCGGGCGCGTACGTCTCCAGCTTGGCCAGGGCGTCCACACCGTCCACCGCGGTCTCGGTGACATATCCCTCGAAGGCGAGGCTGCGCTGGAGCGCCTCCCGCACGGCGGGCTCGTCGTCCACGATCAGCACGCGGGCACCGTCACTCATGGGAAAAGTCTCGCCTCAGGCGCCGCTGCCGGTGCCCGTTCCCGCCTCCAGGGAGGCGAGCACGTCCTTCACCGTGTTGACGGGGATGGCGAAGCCGAGGCCGGCGCTGCCGGAGTCGGCCGAGGCGCTGTACATGGCGGAGTTGACGCCGATGACCTCGCCGTCCATGTCGACCAGGGCGCCGCCGGAGTTGCCGGGGTTGAGGGAGGCGTCGGTCTGGATGGCCTCGTAGGTGGTGGTGGACGAGCCGAGGTCGCCGTTGTACTGGCCGCCGCCGTACTCGAACGGCCACGGCTCGCCCCGGCCCGGCTGCGCGCCGCCGGTCCCCTCGTCCTTCGCGACGGTCACCTCGCGGTCGAGCGCGGACACGATGCCGCTGGTGACCGTGCCGGTCAGGCCCTCGGGGGAGCCGATGGCGACGACCTGATCGCCCACCGAGACGTCGTCGGAGTCCCCGAGGGTCGCCGGGGTCAGGCCGCTGACGCCTTCGGCGCGGAGCACCGCGAGGTCGGTGTCGGGGTCGGTGCCGGTGACCTCGGCGGGCGCGGTGGTGCCGTCGGAGAAGGTGACCTCGACGGTGGTGGCGCCGGAGACGACATGGTTGTTGGTGAGGATCTCGCCGTCCTCGGAGAGGATCACGCCGGAGCCGGTCGCGGTGCCGGAGGTGATCTCCACCACGCTGGGGCCCACGGCGGCGGCGACGGACGCCACGGTCCCGCCGTCCGCGGCGGCCTGGTCGGCCACGGTCGTGGCGGACACCGCCGACGAGCCGCCGCCGGACGCGGCCGTGGTGCCGTCGATCAGGGCCGCGGTCCCGCCGCCGACCGCGGCGGCGACGAGGGCGACCGCGGCGAACAGCGACACCGACCCGCGGGCCCGCCGCGACCGGTGACCCGCCACGGCCGGGGCGCCGGCTCCTATACAGAACTGAACCCGCCGGCGAAGAGGAGAGGGGCGCGTCCACGGGTGGCAGCGGGCGAGAAAAAAGCACAAAGAGCGGAAGGCTGGTCTGAACACGCAAGTTCATTGTTTGTCGTCGATGGATGTGGAGCGAACGAGCACGACCCTAGCGTGGGCGTCGGCAGCGACGAATGGGTGTAAGAGACATGTGCGTGTGGTGTGCGTCCATGCGACCGACTGTGGGCCGGGAAGATGAGAGGACTCTGAGCCGCGGCTCAGAGTTCTCTCCGAAAATCGCCTTGTCATCCGGCGTCGCGTCCCGGCTGGTGAGCCGGGCGCTCAGCCGGTCGGGGCGCAGCCGCAGGAGCGGCGGATCCGCAGTGCCACCGGGAACTGCCGCACCCGGTCCCCGGGCCCCTGCTCCGGGTCGTCTATGGCCAGGTCGACCGCCGCGCGGGCCATCGCCTCCCGGTCCGAGCCGACCGTGGTGAGCGGCGGATCGGTCAGCGCCGCCTCCTTCACGTCGTCGAAGCCCGCGACCGCCAGCTCGCCCGGCACGTCGATGCGCAGCTCGCGCGCCGCCCGCAGCACGCCGATGGCCTGGTCGTCGGTCGCGCAGACGAGGGCCGGCGGCCGGTCGGGCCCGGCCAGCAGGTCCAGCGCGACGCGATACGCGTCATACCGGTTGTACGGCGCCTTGAACAGCTTCCCCGCGGTGCTCAGCCCGGCGTCCGCCATGGCCCGCCGCCAGCCCGTCACATGGTCGGTCACCGGGTCCCCGGACTCCGGCGTGGAGTCCACGCCGCCGAGGCAGGCGACATACGGAAGCTTGTGGTCCACCAGCAGGTGGCGGGTGATCTGCCGGGCGCCGTCGATGTCGTCCAGGACGACGGCCACGTCGTCGATGGCGTCGGGCCGCCGGTGCAGCAGCACCACGCGGGCGTCCCAGGCGTCGATCTCGGCGGCGGCGTGCTCGCTGGGGCCCTGGCTGATGAGGATCAGGCCGGAGACCCGCATCCCGAGGAACGCCCGCAGGTAGTGCACCTCGCGCTCGTCGAGATAGTCCGAGTTCCCCACCAGGACCATCTTCCCGCGCTCGGCGGCGGCCTGCTCGACCGCGTGCGCCATCTCCGCGAAGAACGGCTGCCTCGCGTCCGGCACGATCAGGCCTATGAGGTCCGTCCGCTGGGAGGCCATCGCCTGCGCCACCCGGTCCGGCCGGTACCCCAGCTCCTTGATCGCCGCGAGCACCCGTTCCCGCGTGCTCGCGGCCACCGGACGCGGCCCATTGTTGATGACATAGCTGACGACGGCGGTCGAGGTACCCGCCAGCCGCGCCACGTCGTCCCGCGTCACCTTGGCCACAATGCGTAGTCTACGCGCGCCACCGCCCTGTGGGATACGGGGTTCCGTATCCCACAGGGCGGTGGCGGGGCCGGTGCCTGTCCGGCCCGGTGGGCGCGGGGCGGCGGCCGGTCAGTCGCGGCGCGCGGCGGCCTCCTTGACGAGCTGCTCGGCCTCGCGCGTGACGGCGCGGGCGTGCTCGTCCTCGGTGGCCTTCTCCTTCTCGGGCACCACGAAGCGGTAGCCGACGTTGCGCACGGTGCCGATCAGCGCCTCGTGCTCGGGGCCGAGCTTGGCGCGCAGCCGGCGGACGTGGACGTCCACGGTGCGGGTGCCGCCGAAGTAGTCGTAGCCCCAGACCTCCTGGAGGAGCTGGGCGCGGGTGAAGACGCGGCCCGGGTGCTGCGCGAGGTACTTCAGCAGCTCGAACTCCTTGAAGGTCAGGTCCAGGACCCGGCCCTTGAGCTTGGCGCTGTAGGTGGCCTCGTCGACCGACAGGTCGCCGTTGCGGATCTCCATGGGGCTGTCGTCGGTGGAGAGCTGCTGGCGGCCGGTGGCCAGCCGCAGCCTGGCCTCGACCTCGGCGGGGCCCGCCGTGTCCAGCACCACGTCGTCCACGCCCCAGTCAGCGGTGACGGCGGCGAGGCCGCCCTCGGTCACGATGAGCACCAGCGGACAGCCGGGGCCGGTGGACCGCAGGAGCTGGCACAGCGAACGGACCTGCGGCAGGTCCTTGCGGCCGTCGATGAGGATGACGTCCGCGCTCGGGGCGTCCACCAGGGCAGGGCCCTCGGCCGGTGCCACGCGCACGTTGTGGAGCAGCAGCTCCAGGGCGGGCAGCACTTGCGAGGACGGCTGAAGGGCGTTGGTCAGGAGAAGCAGCGAGCTCATAGGGGGGCGTTCCTTCCTCAGTCCTGGCGGGGGACGATTCGAGCGGCTCTGCCCAGAAAGCGCGAAAGGACCCGGGGTGGCGACAGTGCCCGGATCCTTACTTGGGGAGCAGCATAGCCGAAACAATTCACCTTGCGTACTGGCGGGAATCACACTCCTGTCCGGCTCGCGCTGGGCCGGACGTGTATCCAGTCCGGATCAGGCGTCATCATGGGTCGGCACGCAGACGGCGGTGGGATCGGGGAAGCGCCCCGGAGGAACGGAGCACGGCGATGCCGAGCGGCACGATCCGGTACTGGGCCGCGGCGAAAGCCGCCGCCGGTACGGCGGAGGAGACGTACGAGGCCACGACGCTCGCCGGTGCGCTGGCCGCCGCGCGGGACCGCCACGCCGACCGGCCCGACTTCGCGCGGGTGCTCACCCGGTGCTCCTTCCTGGTGGACGGCGAGCAGGTCGGGGCGCGCGGCCACGACAGCGTCGAGCTCGCCGAGGGCTCCACGGTCGAGGTGCTCCCCCCGTTCGCGGGCGGTGCCCGGTGAGCGGCGTACGGACGAGCGAGGAGTCCCAGCCGGCCAGGGCGCGGCACCGGGCGCGGTCGCCGATCATCGCGCCGGGGCTCGGGCCCGCCGCGCTGACCGTGGCGCTGGCCGCGCTGCTGGCGGCGACCGTGCCGCTGGGGCGGGGCGCGGCGCTGCCCGCCGTGGTGGTGCTCCAGGCGGTGACGGCGGCCGGCTGGTTCCGGCTGAACGGCATGTGGCCGGCCCGGCAGGGCATCGCGCTGGCCTTCGCGGGCGGGCTGGTGACGGACGCGGCGGTGCTGGTCGCGGACGCCGACCGGGCGACCGAGGCGATGCTCGGCGTGCTGGGCGTGTGGTTCCTGCTGGTGATCGTGCTCCAGTTGCGGCACCGGGGTTCGGCGGACGAGCGGCTCGACTCGCTGACCGCGACCGCCGCGGCGCCGCTGCTGACGGCGCTGGGCGCGGGCCATCTGGCGGCGGCCGGCGGCTCCACGGCGGCGGTCGCGGTGACGGCCGCGGCGGTGGGTGCTGCCCCCCTGTTCCGGGCGGTCCCGGCGCCGGGGGCGGTGGCCGCCGCGCTGGCGGTGGCCGCCGCCGCGGCGGTGGGGGTGGCGGGCGCCCGGCTCGGCGACCTGGGCGGCGCGGACGCGTCGGTGTTCGCCGTGGCGGGCGGTCTGGCCGCGCCCGCCGGGCCGCGGGTGGCCGGCTACGACTTCCCGTCCCGCTTCGTGCACTTCACGGCGGGCGTCGCGCTGCCGCTGACCGTCGCCGCGCCGGTCTGCTACGCGCTGACGCGGGTCCTGCTGTAGTCCCGCGAGGGCCTGTCGCGGGCCGTCGCGGCTTTCGTAACGGCCGTGCTGCAAGCCACGCCCCACCCGTCCTGGCGGTCCCGCCGCGGGTTAGGCTCGCCGGGTTTTGAGAACCAGACCCTGGGGGAACGGGCCGATGCGAGCACTGCGGATAAGTCTGATCGTCTTCGGCGGGCTGCTGGTGCTCGCCCTGATCGCCGACCGGATCGCGCTGTTCATGGCCCAGGGCGAGGTCGCCTCCCAGGCCAGGACCAGCCTGGAGCTGTCGTCCGAGCCGGACGTGTCCATCAGGGGCTTCCCCTTCCTGACCCAGGTGCTGGGGAGCCACCTGGACCGGGTGGACCTCGGTCTCGACGGGTACGAGGCGCGGGTGGAGGACCAGACCCTGACCCTGGAGGAGCTGGACGTCCGGCTGGACGACGTGGAGCTGGGCAGCGGGTACTCCAGCGCGGTCGCCGAACGGGCCGGCGGCGAGGGGCTGATCTCCTGGGAGGAGCTGACCCGGGCGTACGGCGAGCTGCTGGCCGTCAGCGGCAACGGCTTCGGCGTCGAGTTCGGGTACGCCGAAGGGGGGCGGCTGCTGCTGACCCTCCAGGCGTCCGTGCTGGGCCAGAGCCTGGACGTGGGCGAGGTGACCGGCGACATCGTGCTGGAGAACGGCTCCATCCGGCTGGAGGTCGCGGACGAGGACATCCCCGACACCGGCGGCCCCCAGGTTCAGGAGACGATCCGCCAACAGCTCGACATGGAACGGGAGATCGCGGGTCTGCCCAGCGGCCTGTCACTGGAGTCCCTGGAGCCCACGGAGGACGGGCTGGCGCTCACCATCACCGGCAGCGGCGTGAACTTCACCGGCTGACCCGGGCCACGGAGACCTCTTATCCCACATCGCAGTCAATATCGTCTCAGTATCCGGTACAGCGGTGACATGACCGCCGCTGTCTCCGTACGAGCGCGGGCATGACGCGACAGGCCACGGGTACCCCCGCCGGGGGACTGACGAAGCGACGGGCGGTTGATCTGTGCCGCGTCGCCGCCATGCTCTGTCGCCGCGTCGGCTGACGGACCACGCCCCCTCCCCGCGCGGCGCCCCCCACGCCCGCGCCTTGGGAAGGCGCCGCGCCGTCGAAGTGGTCCTGGACCCAGTCGGCGTCCACCCACCCCGGTACGCATCACCCCTCCCTGCCCGATCGCCGAAGGAGACACACGTATGAGCCGCAGTGACGTCCTGGTGGACGCCGACTGGGTCCAGGACCACATCGACGACCCCAAGGTCGTGATCGTGGAAGTCGACGAGGACACGTCCGCCTACGAGAAGAACCACATCCGGAACGCCATCCGCATCGACTGGAAGAAGGAGCTCCAGGACCCGGTCCGCCGCGACTTCGTGGACCAGTCCGGCTTCGAGGCGCTCCTGTCCGCCAAGGGCATCGGCAACGACGACACCGTCGTGCTCTACGGCGGCAACAACAACTGGTTCGCGGCCTACGCCTACTGGTACTTCAAGCTCTACGGCCACGCGGACGTCCGCCTGCTGGACGGCGGTCGCAAGAAGTGGGAGCTGGACGCCCGCGAGCTGGTCGAGGACGTGCCGCAGCGCGCCGCCACCGAGTACCGGGCGAAGGAGCAGGACACCTCGATCCGCGCCTTCCGCGACGAGGTCGTGGCCGCGATCGGCGCCCAGAACCTGGTGGACGTCCGCTCCCCCGACGAGTTCAGCGGCAAGCTGCTGGCCCCCGCGCACCTGCCGCAGGAGCAGTCGCAGGTCGCCGGCCACATCCCCAGCGCCCGCAACATCCCCTGGTCGAAGTCGGCGAACGACGACGGCACCTTCCGTTCCGACGAGGAGCTGACGGAGCTGTACCAGGAGGAGGGCGTGGACCTGGGCAAGGACACCATCGCCTACTGCCGCATCGGTGAGCGTTCCGCGCACACCTGGTTCGTGCTGCACGAGCTGCTGGGCGTGCCGAACGTCAAGAACTACGACGGCTCCTGGACCGAGTACGGCTCGCTGGTCGGGGTGCCGGTCGAGACCGGCCCGGCCAAGTAAGCCACGTCACACGAGAGGGAAGAGCGCATGTGCGGAGCGAAGCCCGGCGGCCCGGACGCCGCGGGAATCAAGCCCGGTGAGACCACCATCCAGGGTTCGGTCACCCGGGACGGCGAGCCGGTGACCGGCTACGTCCGACTGCTGGACAGCACCGGTGAGTTCACCGCCGAGGTCCCCACCTCCGCGACCGGTCAGTTCCGCTTCTACGCGGCGGAGGGCACCTGGACCGTGCGCGCTCTCGTGCCCGGCGGCACCGCGGAACGCAAGGTCGTCGCCCAGCAGGGCGGGCTGACCGAGGTCACCATCGCGGTGTGACCCGCGTGCCGAAGGCCGCGTCCCCCGGTCGTCCGGCCGGGGGGCGCGGCCTCGTCGTGCCTGTTCGCATGTGTCTCGCCCGTGCTTCCGTCAGGTGCCGGCGGGCCCGGCGCGTCCCGGAAGGACCCGTCCGGCGCTGTCAGTAGACGAGCGCGCGCACCCCGTCGGGCATGATCTCGCTCACGAAGACCTGTGCCCCGGCGATCCGCACCCCGTCGATCACATCCTCCTCATCGATCCCCCTGCGGGCGGCACACTGCGTGCACAGCGTGATCCGCCCCCCGGCCTGGATACCGTCGATCAGGTCCGGCAGCGGCGCCGCGTGCGGCAACTGGAACTCCGCCGCCCGTCCGGGAAGCGCGAACCACGCGGACTCCCCGGTCAGCCACAGCGAGACCTCCACCCCGCTGGCGGCGGCCACCGCCGCCACCGTGAACGCCTGCGAGCACCGCTCGGGGGCGTCCGCCCCCGCCGTCACCTTGATCACCAGCTTCTGAGCCATGGCGCCACCGTAGTCGTGAGATCCACGGCGCTAACGAGTCGTGCCACAAGTGGCGCAGACCCAATCCCCGCGCGGTCCCTGATGCATGGCTCCACCGCAGTTCGGACAACTCATGATCACACCCTTTCCACGCGCTTAGACGCGAGAGCGAACGAAGACGTTCAGCCGCAGTGATCACAAAACGGTCAAGGCCGCACGCAAGCCGCGTGCCCGTGCGGCCCACCCACTGAGATTCCCCCGCTCGCGAGGACTAGACTCGGACCCGGACGTATTTCACATCGCAGGGGCAAGGAGCACGCCGTGCTGGAGGCTTTCTTCATCACTCTGATGGTCGCGGTGGGTGTCGGCAGCGCCGCGTTCGCCGCCCTGGTCGTGATGAGGCTCTACCAGGGTCAGCGCTGATCCATGATCGAGATCCCCTCCGACCTCCACCCGGAGCTGGTGCCGCTCGTGTTCCTCCTGGGCACGTGGCAGGGCGCGGGCGTCGCGGCCCTCGACAAGTTCGGGGACCCCGGGCAGGAGGCATGCAACTTCGGCCAGGAGGCGTCCTTCTCGCACGACGGACGCGACTTCCTGGAGTACGCCTCGCACACCTGGCGGCTGGACGCCGAGGGCAACCGGCTGGAGCCGCTGGAGTCCGAGCACGGCTTCTGGCGGATCAAGCCCGACCGGCAGGTCGAGGTCACGATGATCCGCGACCAGGGCGTCGCGGAGATCTGGTACGGCGAGCTGGCCGAGGGCAAGCCGCAGATCGACCTCGTCACGGACGCCGTCGCCCGCACCCAGGGCTCCCCCGCCTACTCGGGCGGCAAGCGGCTGTACGGCTATGTGAACGGTGACCTGATGTGGGTCGGCGAGAAGGCCACCCCGGACATCGCGCTGCGGCCGTACATGTCGGCGCACCTGAAGAAGACCGTGAACCCGAAGGAATGGGTCGCGGACCTGAAGAACCTGCCGGACGACGGCATCGCGTTCTTCCGCTGAGCGCGCCCGCCGGGCCGGCCGTTCTCAGGG
This sequence comes from Streptomyces specialis, assembly GCF_001493375.1. GTDB lineage: Bacteria > Actinomycetota > Actinomycetes > Streptomycetales > Streptomycetaceae > Streptomyces > Streptomyces specialis. Next base: position 70,473 of record NZ_LN929756.1, on the reverse strand, counting down.
GATTCCAAGGTTGCGGGAGTAGACACCACCGGGTGTCCACTCCCGAATCCGCCGCCCCGGCCACGCTGCTCGTCGTGGACGACGAGCCCAACATCCGGGACCTGCTGGCCCAGACGTTCCGCCTCACCGGCTTCGCGGTGCGCTGCGCCGACAGCGGCCCGTCGGCGCTCAACGCCGTGCGGACCGGGCCGCCGCCCGACCTGATCGTGCTCGACGTCGTGCTGCCCGGCCTCGACGGCTTCGAGGTGGCGCGCACGCTGCGCCGCGACGGTTGCCGCGTGCCGGTGCTGTTCCTCACCGCCCGTGACGACGTGACCGACCGCGTCGAGGGCCTCAGCGTCGGCGGCGACGACTACGTCACCAAGCCGTTCAGCCTGGAGGAGGTCGTGCTGCGGGTCCGCGCGATCCTGCGGCGCGGGCAGGAGGCGCGGGAGCCGTCACCGGCCCGGGACCCGGTGCTGCGCTACGCCGACCTGGAGCTGGACGAGGACGCCCATCAGGTGCGGCGCGGAGGCGTGGTGGTGGAGCTGTCCCCCACCGAGTTCCGGCTGCTGGGCTATCTGCTGGTGAACGCCGGGCGGGTGCTCAGCAAGTCGCAGATCCTGGACCGGGTCTGGTCCTACGACTTCGGCGGCGACCCGCGGATCGTCGAGAGTTACGTCTCGTACCTGCGCAAGAAGATCGACGGCGGCCGGCCGCCGCTGATCCACACCGTGCGTGGCGTCGGCTACGTCCTGCGCGGCCCGTCGTGACCCTGCGGACGCGGCTGGTCCTCATCACCGCGGCGCTCGCCGGGCTGGCGCTGCTGGCCGCCAACGCCGCCGGGATCGTGCTGCTGCGCACCTATCTGATGGACCGGCTGGACGAGCAGCTCATCGGGATCGGCACCGGCGAGGGCGAACAGTCGCCGGAGGACAGCGTGTTCAGCGCGGAGCGGCTCGCCGAGATGGCCTCGGCCATGCCCGTGGGCCAGACGGTGCTGGCCGGGCGGTTCGACGGGACCAGCCAGTTGTACGTGCTGGGCCCGGACGGGTCCGTCCTCGCGTCGCTGCCGGACGCGTCCGCCTCCGGCCCCGGCGCCAAGCTGCCGCCGGCGGCGACGCTGCTCGAACGGGACGGGACACCGTTCACCGTGCCGGACCGGGCGGGCGACGGCGAGTGGCGCGTCCTCCCCCGTGCGACGTCGGACGGCGGGCTGGTCGTCACGGCGCTCTCCACCGACCAGGCGGACGGGATCGTCCGGCGGCTGCTGGCCATCGACGCCGCCGTGACCGGCGTGGTGCTGCTGCTGCTCGGCCTGGGCGCGGCCTGGATGATCCGGCTCGGGCTGCGCCCGCTGACGCGGATGGAGGCCACGGCGGGCCACATCAGCGCCGGTGACTTCGCGCGCCGCGTCCCCGGCACCGACCCGCGCACCGAGCCGGGCCGCCTCGGGCTGGCGATGAACGCGATGCTGGACCGTGTCGAGGCGGAGATCACCGCGCGCCGGGCGTCGGAACGGCGGCTGCGGCGGTTCCTGTCCGACGCCTCGCACGAGTTGCGCACGCCCCTGACGTCGATCCGCGGCTTCGCCGAGCTGAGCCGCCGGGGCGGCGACGGCGCCGAGGCGCTGGCGCGGATCGAGGCGGAGGCGAAACGGATGGGGGTGCTGGTGGAGGACCTGCTGCTGCTGGCCCGCCTCGACGAACATCCGCGCCTGGAACGCCGCCCGGTCGATCTGCTGGAGCTGGCCGCCGACCTGGCCCATGACGCCCGCGCCCACGCCCCGGACCGGACGATCACGCTGGACGGCGTGGAGCCGGTGACCGTTTCCGGCGATCCGCTGCGGCTGCGGCAGATCGTCAGCAACCTCCTGACGAACGCCCTCCGCCACACCCCGCCCGACGCCACCGTCACTCTCCGCGTCGGCACCGCCCCGGACGGCGGGACGGCGTTCGTGGGGGTCACCGACACCGGGCCGGGCATCGCCCCGGAGCACGCCGCCCGGGTCTTCGACCGCCTCTACCGCGTCACCCCGGCCCAGGGCGGCGGCACCGGCCTCGGCCTCCCCATCGCCGCCGCCCTGGCACGGGCCCACGACGGCCGCATCGAGCTGGACACGGCCCCCGGCGAGGGCGCGACGTTCCGCCTGCTGCTCCCCCACGACGACGGCTGAACGGCACCCCGCCCCGGGCACAGGTGCGGCGAACGCGAGCCGCCCGCAGGGCGACGCGGCACGGGCACCCCGGGGGCGACGAACCGCCCGCCGCGACCCCACAACACCGCACCCCGTGCGGGCGCCGGCAACCGCCCGTCGGGAGCGGCGGAACCAGGCCGCCCGCAGGGCGACGCGGCACGGGCACCCCGGGGCGACGAACCACCCGCCGCGACCCCACAACACCGCACCCCGTGCGGGCGCCGGCAACCGCCCGTCGGGAGCGGCGGAACCAGGCCGCCCGCAGGGCGACGCGGCACGGGCACCCCGAGCGCGACGAACCGCCCGCCGCGAACCCGCACCCCGTACGGACGCGGGCAAGCGGCCGTCCGTCCCGGTGGCGGGGTCAGGGGGTGCGCAGGGCGCCGCCGTCGATCGGGACGACGGTGCCGGTGACGTAACTCGCGGCCGGGGACAGGAGGAACGCGGCGGTGCGGCCGAACTCGTCGGGCTCGCCGTAGCGGCCCAGCGGGATCACCTCCAGGGCGCGGCGGCGGGCCGCGTCGCCGGCCGCCGCGTCCAGCTCCCGCATCCGGTCGGTGGAGATCCGGCCCGGCATCAGGCCGAAGACGCGGATGCCGCGCGGGCCGAACTCGTCCGCCATGTCCTTGGCGACCATGGCGAGGCCGGGCCGCAGGCCGTTGGAGATGCCGAGGCCCGGGATCGGGGAGCGCGCCGAGGTGGACAGGACCATCCCGACCGCGCCGCCGGCCGTCAGCCGGCCCACGACCGTGCGGGCGGTCCTGACCGCGCCGAGGAAGACGTGCTCGAACGCCGTGCGCCACTGCTCGTCCCCGACCTCGGCCGCCGTGCCAGGCGGCGGTCCGCCGACCGAGACCAGCGCGCCGTCCAGCCGCCCGAAGCCCTGGAGCGCCGTGTCCACCAGCCGTCCGGCCGCCTCGGGGTCGCCGAGGTGCGCCGCCACGCCGAGGGCCCGGCCCGCGCCGCCGAGGCGTTCCACGGCGGCGGACACGTTCCCCTCGTCGCGCGAGGACACCACCACGCGCGCGCCGTCGGCCACCAGCGCGGCGGCCGTGGCGAAGCCCAGGCCCTTGCTGCCGCCGGTCACCACATAGACCCGATCCGCCAGTCCCAGATCCACCGCGCCGCTCCCTGTGTCGTTCCGGTCGTCGTTCCGGTCGTCGTCCCGGCCGTCGTGCCGGCCGCCGTTCCCAGCGGGCTTTGAGGCGGCACGCGGGGAACACCCACATACGCCGCGCAGCATCACCGGCATGCATACGAATCCCAGAACTCTACGGCGGCTCCTGCCCCTCGTCCTGCTCACCCTGCTGCCGCTCGGCGCGTGCGGCGGATCGGACGGCTCCGGTGACTCCGGCGGCTCCGGGAACGGCGACGGCGTCGCGTCCGTGGACGGCGACGGCGACGGCGGTGCCGCCGAGGCGGCCGAGGCCGATCCCGTCGAGGAGGCACAGCTCTTCGCGGAGTGCCTGCGCGAGAACGGCGTGGACGTGCCCGACCCGGACCCCGAGACCGGTGAGATCGACTTCCAGGCCGCCGTCGGGAACGGCGACCGCGACGCGCTGATGGTGGCGTTCGAGGCGTGCCGCGACCTGGCGCCCGACCAGCTCATGGAGGAGCGCGCGGAGCCGACCGACGAGCAGTTCGCGGCCATGGAGGAATTCGCCGTCTGCATGCGGGAGAACGGGGTGGACCTGCCGGACCCCGAGCCCGGCGTGGGTTTCCAGCCGGGCGCGGTCGATCCGTCCGTACCGGGCTGGGACGAGGCGCTGGCGTCCTGCGAGGAGCACCTGACGGCGCTGGGGAGGGGCTGAGCGATGAGGCTCCGCACCGCCCTGATCGCCGTGGGCGCGCTGGTCTCGGTCGGCGCCGGCGGCCTGGCCGCGAGCGGGTTCGGCGGGAGCGGCACCGGCCCGGCCGGGGACGCGCCCGACGGGCCGCCCGCGACCGCCGAGGTGACCACCGGGACGCTGACCCGCGTCGAGGAGGTCACCGGCACCCTCGGCTACGGCGACCCGGTGACCGTGACCGCCCCGCCCGCCCCGCCGCCGGCCGAGGGCCAGCCCGCCGGGGACGGGCCGGGCGTCGTGACGTGGCTCGCCGCGCCCGGCGCCCCCGTGAGCCGGGGCGAGGCCCTGTACACGGTGAACGCGCAGCCCGTCCCGCTGCTCTACGGCGACCAGCCGCTCTACCGGCCGCTCCAGCCCGGAGATGAGGGCGAGGACGTCGAGCTGCTGGAACGGAACCTCGCCGAACTCGGCTACACCGGCTTCACCGCCGACGACAGCTACACGGACGCCACGGCGGCGGCCGTCGAGGCGTGGCAGGACGACATCGGCCGCGAGCCGACCGGAACCGTCGCCGTCGCGGACGCGGCGGTGGCGCCGGGCCCGGTGCGCGTCCAGCAGACGCACCTCGCGCCCGGCGCCCCGGCCGAGGGGCCGCTGCTGGACATCACCGGGACCGACCGGCGGATCGACGTCGATCTGGCGGCCGATCTGGAGGACCTGGTGGCGGAGGGCACCACGGCCACCGTCGAACTGCCGGACGGCACCGCGCTGGAGGCCGAGGTCACCGGGATCGGCGCGGCCGTGGCCGAGCAGCCGCCGGAGGGCCAAGGCGAGGCGGTCGTCACGATCCCGCTGGTGCTCGACGTGGCCGACCAGGAGGCGCTGGGCACGTACCAGGCCGCGCCGGTGACGGTGCGGCTCGCGGCGGAGAAGCGCGAGGACGTGCTGACCGTGCCGGTCACGGCGCTGGTCGCGCTCCGCGAGGGCGGCTACGGGCTGGAGGTGGTCGCGGCGGACGGTTCCACGGCGTATGTCGAGGTGACCACCGGGCTCTTCGCGGACGGGATGGTCGAGGTGGCGGGCGAGGGCGTGCGGGACGGGACCGTGGTGGGGGTGCCCGAGTGAGCGGCACGGTTCCCCCGGTGGTCGAGCTGCGCGGCGTCGGCCGGGAGTACGGCGGCGTGACGGCCCTGCGGGACGCCACGCTGACGATCGGGCGCGGCGAACTCGTCGCCGTGGTCGGCCCGTCCGGCTCCGGCAAGTCGACGCTGCTCAACCTGATGGGCACGCTGGACCGGCCCACGTCCGGAGTGGTCAGGATCGACGGGCACGACGTGGGCGGGCTGTCCGACCGGCGGCTGGCGGCGCTGCGGGCGCGGACCATCGGGTTCGTCTTCCAGCAGTTCCATCTGGCGGCGGGCGTACCCGTGCTGGACAGCGTGGCCGACGGCCTGCTGTACGGCGGCACGCCGCGCGCCCGGCGCCGGGCGCTGGCGGAGGAGGCGCTGCGCCGGGTGGGCCTCGGTCACCGCCTGCGCCACCGGCCGCACGAGTTGTCCGGCGGCGAGAAGCAGCGGTGCGCGATCGCCCGCGCGGTGCTGGGCGACCCGTCGGGGGCGTCCGGCCCGGGAGGTCCCAGGCTGTTGCTGGCGGACGAGCCGACCGGCGCGCTGGACTCGGCGTCGGGCAGGACGGTGATGGGGCTGCTGCGTGACCTGCACGCGGCGGGCACCACGGTCGTGGTCATCACCCACGACCAGGACATCGCGGCCTCGCTGCCGCGCCAGGTACGGCTGCGGGACGGCCGGATCGCCGACGACTCGGCCGGGGGTGGGGCACGGTGAACGATCCGCTGCGGGCCGCGCGGCTGCGGCCTGGGGACGCCGTCCGGGTCGGGGCGAGCGGGCTGCGGACGCGGCCGGTGCGGGTGTTCCTGTCCGCGCTGGGCATCGCCATCGGGATCGCGGCCATGATCGCCGTCGTCGGGATCTCGACCTCCGGCCGCGAGGACCTGGACCGGCGGCTCGACGCGCTGGGGACGAACCTGCTGACCGTCGCGCCCGGCCAGTCCTTCACCGGCGGCACGTCCCATCTGCCGGACGAGGCCGAGGAGATGATCGCCCGCGTGGGGCCCGTGGAGTCGGTCGGCGCCACCGGCCGGGTCGAGGTGTCCGTGTACCGCAACGATCACGTGCCGGAGCCCGAGACCAGCGGTATCGGGGGGTACGCGGCGCGGCTCGGGCTGCCGGAGACCGTGGGGGCCGGGATCGCGGAGGGCGCGTGGCTGAACGAGGCCACCGGCGCGTATCCGTCCGTCGTCCTCGGCGCGGACGCCGCCGCCGGGCTCGGGGTGCACGAGCCGGGCGCGCTGGTGTGGCTCGGCGGCCGGTGGTGCGTGGTCGTCGGCATCCTGCGTCCGGCGCCGCTCACGCCGGAGCTGGACTCGTCGGCGCTGGTCGGCTGGGCGTTCGCCGAGGAGGAGCTGGGCTTCGACGGCCACCCGACCACCGTGTACGCCAGGGCCGACGAGGCCGCCGTCCCCGAGGTGCGGGACGTGCTGGCGGCCCCCGCCAACCCGGCCGCGCCGAACGAGGTGAAGGTGTCCCGTCCCTCCGACGCGCTGGCCGCGCAGGAGGCCGCCGACGAGGCGCTGGGCGGGCTGCTGCTGGGCCTGGGCGCGGTGGCGCTGCTGGTCGGCGGTGTCGGGGTGGCCAACACCATGGTCATCTCGGTGCTCGAACGCCGCTCCGAGATCGGGTTGCGGCGCGCGCTGGGCGCGACCAGGGGGCAGGTCCGGGACCAGTTCCTGATCGAGTCGCTGCTGCTGTCCGCGCTCGGTGGCGCGGGCGGTGTGCTGGCCGGGATCGCGGTGACCGCCGGGTACGCGGCCACCCAGGGCTGGCCCGCGCTGGTCCCGGCCTGGGCGATGGCGGGCGGGCTCGGCGCGACGCTGGTGATCGGCGGGCTCGCCGGGTTCTACCCGGCGCTGCGGGCGGCGCGGCTCGCGCCGACGGAGGCACTTACGGCGGTTTGACGCGCGGACCAGCAGGATGGTGTCCGCCTCCTCGGCACGGACCCCGCCGGATCCCCTCGGGCGGGGTCCGTGCCCTGTCCCTCTCCTACACTGGGCTGCGTGGTGAGCACCGACTGGCAGACGGATCTGCGCAAGCGTGGCTACCGGCTGACGCCGCAGCGCCAGCTTGTGCTCGAAGCTGTCGAGAAGCTGGAGCACTCCACCCCGGAGGACATCCTCACGGAGGTCCGCCGCACGGCCGGCGGTGTCAACATCTCGACGGTCTACCGCACGCTGGAGCTGCTGGAGGAGCTGGGTCTGGTCTCCCACACCCACCTCGGCCACGGCGCGCCGACGTATCACCTGGCGGAGCGGCACCGGCATCTGCACCTGATGTGCCGGGACTGCGAGCGGGTCGTCGAGGCGGACATGGAGGTGGCCGGTCCGTTCGCGGAGCGGCTGCGCGAGTCGTTCGGCTTCGACACCGATCTGCGGCACTTCGCGATCTTCGGCCGCTGCGGCGACTGCACGGCCCGGCTGGCCGGGGAGGACCCGGGCGAGGGTCCGTAGGGCAGCCGTAGGCTGGACGGCATGACGCCGTATGTGAGCCCGCTGCTGTCCCTGCCCGGTGCCGTGCCCGCCGTCGAGCCGGACGCCGGAGTCGCCGCGCACTACGGGGACCTCTTCAAGGAGCAACGGGCGCTGGCCAGGGGCGAGGGTCTGGTCGATCTGTCGCACCGTGACGTGGTGACGGTGTCCGGTCCCGACCGGCTGAGCTGGCTGCATCTGCTGCTCACCCAGCATGTGGCGGAGCTGGCGCCGGGCCGGGCCACGGAGTCGCTGATCCTGTCCGCCAAGGGGCACATCGAGCACGTGCTCTATCTGGTGGACGACGGCGAGACGACCTGGATCCACACCGAGCCGGGCGCGGCGGCGGCGCTGCTGGCGTACCTGGAGACCATGAAGTTCCTCTACCGGGTGGAACTCGCGGACCGCACCGGGGAGTTCGCCGTGGTGCACCTGCCGGCCGGTTCGATCGCGACCGTGCCGGACGGGACGGTGGTGCGCGAGACGCCGCACGGGCGGGACGTGTTCCTGCCGCGCGAGGAGCTGGCCGCGTTCGCCGCCGGGCACGGCCCGGCGGCCGGGGTGCTGGCGTACGAGGCGCTGCGGGTGGAGGGGCGCCGGCCCCGGCTGGGCCGGGAGACCGACCACCGGACGATCCCGCACGAGCTGGGCTGGCTGGAGACGGCGGTCCACCTGAACAAGGGCTGCTACCGGGGCCAGGAGACCGTGGCCCGGGTGCACAACCTGGGCCGGCCACCGCGCCGCCTGGTCTTCCTGCACCTGGACGGCAGCGATGTGAGGCTGCCGGAGCACGGCGAACCGGTGCGGCTGGCGGCGGACGGCGCCGGGGGGCGCGAGCTGGGCTTCGTCACGACGTCGGCCCGGCACCACGAGCTGGGGCCGATCGCGCTGGCGCTGGTGAAGCGGAACGTGCCGGTGGACGCCGGGCTGCTGGTCGGGGAGAACACCCCGGCCGCGCAGGAGACGGTGGTCGAGCCCTGAACCGGCCCCCCGGGCGTCCCGGGGGTCCCCGGGAGTCCCGGGAGTCCCGGGGGGTCACAGCTCCAGGAGCACGGTGAACGGGCCGTCGTTGGTCAGCGTGACGCGCATGTCCGCGCCGAACCGGCCCGTTTCGACGCGGGCGCCGAGGGCGCGCAGCCGCGCGCAGACCGTTTCGACGAGCGGTTCGGCGAGCGCGCCGGGCGCGGCGGCGTTCCAGGTGGGGCGACGTCCTTTCCTGGCGTCACCGTAGAGAGTGAACTGCGAAACGATAAGCAGCGGGGCTCCCACGTCGGAGCAGGACTTCTCGCCGTCGAGGACCCGGAGGGTCCACAGCTTGTGGGCGAGCCGCTCGGCGGTCTCGGCCGTATCCTCGTGCGTGGCCCCGACCAGCACACACAGCCCCTGGCCCACGATTTCACCGACGGTCTCGCCGTCGACGGTGACGGCCGCGCCGTCCACCCGCTGTACCACAGCTCGCATAAGGGCCATCATGCCGGAACGTTACTGTTCGGTGCGGGGGAGCCGGATGGGTGCCACGGCGCTGCGCGTGACGGGTGCACAGTGACACGATGCGTGTCACGGGGTACGTACCGCGCTACCGGACCGAAACGGGGACGAGGGGACTTAAAGCGGATGATCACACCGGGTCCCGATACACGCAGCACCCCCCGGGACGTCGCGCAGCCGGAGCTGACCGCGCTCGGCCTGCCGCAGGTGCGGGAGCTGCGCCGGGCGGCGATCCGCGAGGAGGCAGATCTCAGTTTCGTCCGGCGGCTGTTGCAGGGGCGGATCGACATCCTGGAGGCGGAGCGGCGGCGGCGGGTCGCCCAGGAGCCGGGGCTGCTCGCGCAGCTCCCCAGCATCCTGACGGACGAGCCGTCACGGCACCGCTCGTCGGCGCGGCACGTGACGCTCGGGCCGCCCGTGAGCGAGGAGTACCGGCGGCTGGCGGAGGAGATGCTCGACGAGGTCTCGCTGTCCGACCTGACCGCCCTGGGGGACGACGAACTGCACGACGCGCTGGGCCGGCTCGCCCGCTGGGAGGCGCAGGTGTCGCGGCGTCGGCAGTCCCTGCAACGGACGGCGGACGCCTGCGGCAAGGAAATCGCCCGCAGGTACCGTGTGGGGGAGGCGCAGGTCGACGACCTGCTCTCCTGACGCCGCACGCCACCGAGAGGCCCGCACGATGCTTCCGTCCTCCTCCTCGTCCCCGGTGATCGCCGAAGTGGTGCGGTCGGGTTTCGTGGAGGGGCGGCACCACGGCTCGCTGGTGATCCTGGCGCCGGACGGAACGGTGGAGCGGGCCGTGGGCGACGTGGACGCGCCCGTCCTGCCGCGCTCCACCAACAAGCCGATGCAGGCCGCCGGCATCCTGCGCGCGGGCCTGGACCTGGCGGGCGAACGGCTCGCCCTGGCCGCGGCGAGCCACGCCGGGGAGGACTTCCACCAGGAGCTGGTGCGCGCGCTGCTGGCCGAACACGGCCTGACGGAGGCGGCGTTGCGCTGCCCGGAGGAGCGGCCCGGGTACGGCGAGGGGCCGGGGCCGGCCGGCCGGACGGCGATGAACTGCTCGGGCAAGCACGCCGCGATGCTCGCCGTGTGCGGGGTGCGCGGCTGGTCGCTGGAGGACTGTCTCTCCCCGGACCACCCGTTGCAGCGGCTGATCCGCGAGACCGTCGAGACGGCGACGGGCGAACCGGTGGCCCATGTGGCGGTGGACGGCTGCGGCGCGCCGCTGTTCGCGGTGTCGCTGGCGGGCCTGGCGCGGGCGTTCCGCGCCCTGGTCCTGGCGCCCCCCGGCAGCCCGGAACGCCGCGTGGCGGACGCGATGCGGGCCCACCCCGCGTACGTGGCGGGCACGGGCCGCCTGGACACGCTGCTGATGCGGGCGGTTCCCGGTCTGCTGTCGAAGGCGGGCGCGGAGGCCGTGCAGGCGGTGGCCCTGCCGGACGGCCGGGCGGTCGCCCTGAAGATCGAGGACGGCGCCCTCCGCGCCCGGGGCCCGGTCCTGGCCGCCGCCCTGACCTCGCTCGGCGTGGACGCCTCGGCGATCCCCGCTTCCCCGGTCCTCGGCGGCGGCCGGCCGGTGGGAGAGGTCCGCGCGGTCCTCTGAGGAGGCCGCCGCCGGAGGGGCCGCCGGGGGCGCGGGGGCACCGGAAAAACCCCTTGGCCCGGGTCACGGGCGGCGACGTAGCCTCGGGGCATGGCCCTGAGCACTCGTTTCGTCGTCGACAGCGCCGCCGACACCGACGCCTGGATCCGGGCGGTGCACACCGGATTCCTCAACCCTCCCGCCCTCAGCCAGGAGACCCTGGACGCGCGGCGGGCGAAGCAGGATTTCCGGCGGGCGCGCGGGGTGTTCGACGGGGAGCGGTGCGTCGCCACGTTCCGCAGCTTCGATCAGCGGCTCACCGTCCCCGGCGGCGCCGCCGTCGCGGCCAACGCCGTGACCGCGGTGACCGTCCACGCCACCCACCGGCGGCGGGGGCTGCTCAGCGGGCTCATGTCCGCCGATCTCGCCGAGGCCAAGGAACGCGGCGACGCCGTCGCGACACTGGTGGCCGCCGAGTACCGGATCTACGGGCGGTACGGGTTCGGGCCGGCCGCCGCGTTCACCACCTGGCGGGTGGACGGCACCCGCACCGGGCTCGACCCGCGCTGGGCGCTGCCGGAGAGCGAGGGGACGCTCTCCTTCGTGGACGGCGCCGAGGTGCGCAAGGCCGGGCCCGAGCTGCACGAGCGGTTCCGCGCGGGCCGGGCCGGGGCCGTCGACCGCGACGCGCTGTTCTGGGAGCGGGCCACCGGGGAGGCGCGGTTCGACATCCAGCCGTGGCAGGAGCCGTTCCATGTGCTGTACCGCGACGCCGGCGGCGTGCCGCGGGGGCTGGTCACGTTCACCGTGGAGAACCGCTGGGAAGCGAGCATGCCGGGGAACGCCGCGACCGTCCAGAGCCTGATCGCCACCTCGCCGGCCGCCGAGTGGACGCTGTGGCGGTTCCTGCTGTCGATCGACTGGGTGACGACCCTGGACACCGGCCGGGCCGCGCCCGACTCGCCGCTCCCGCTGCTGCTGCCCGACGCGCGGGCCGCCGCCGTCCGGGAGCACGCGGACCTCCTCTGGGTGCGCCCGCTGGACGTGCCCCGGATGCTGTCCGCCCGCTCCTACGCCGCCGAGGGCGAGCTGGTGCTCGGCATACGCGACCCGCTCGGCCTCGCCGAGGGCCGTTACCTGCTCGACGCGTCGCCGCGGGAGGCGACGTGCGCGCCCACCCGGCGCGCGCCCGATCTCGTACTCGACGCCGGTGTGTTCGCCCGTCTCTACCTGGGGGAGTTCTCCGCGACGCGGCTCGCGGCCGTGGGGTGGATCGAGGAGGAGACGACGGGAGCGGCGGCCCGTGCGGATCTGCTCCTCCGCACGGACCACCGCCCCTGGTGCCCCGACATCTTCTGATTTCGCAGATCCGATCCGGCTAGAGGCCGCCGACCAGCAGCGTCACTAACACCGTCGTGCCCACCCAGGCACAGGTGTAGTTCCGCCGCTGAAGTCCCGTCCGCAGGATCAGCAGGCCGACCAGGCCCGGCAGCCCGAACTGGATTTCCACCGCCCGCTCCACCGCGATGCCGAGGGCAGCCACGGTAATCGTGGAGATGAGCATGACCACTCCTCACATCACGTCAACTTCGCTGAGGTCGCCGCAAGTTGGCTAAGTTGTCAACCAACTATATGCTTGTTTTCCCCAGTTGGCGGCAGCTCGGAAACGTCCTCATATCAACGTTCTTCATCTGGCCGAAAGTTGTATGGTGTTGAGCCGTGAGTGAGGAGATCGCCCCGGACAGCGAGCCCCCGCACCCAGTGGGCGACCTGCTCTCATCGGACCATGTCGCCGGCGTGCTGCGGGACCGCATACGCTCGGGCGCGCTCGCCATGCACGCGAAGCTGCCCACCCAGCGCGCCCTGGTCGAGGAGTTCGGCGTCAACCGGACCATCGTCCGGCAGGCGCTGGGCATCCTGGAACGCGAGGGCTACGTCAGCACCCGGGGACGCGGCGCTCCGGCCATGGTCAGCGCGCCGATGGCGGACACGCCCCGGCCGGCCGGTGTGGAGGTGGCCGACCGCATCGCCGTCGCGTTCCAGGCCGAGGACGTCTCCATCGACGCGTTCTGCCTCACCACCGAAACGCTCAACTCGGCGCTGGCCGCCCCCCTGATCGCCATCTCGGCGGGCGAACTGGCCCCCGTCTCCATCTCCGTCCGGGTCCTCCTGCCCAGCCCCGACGCCCCGCTGGCCTACCCCCGACTGGTGTCGGACCCCCTGGACAAACGTCCGCTGGCCCGGCTCCGGCAGCTCACCCGGACGTTCTCGACGTCTCTGCGCCACCAGCTCACCTCGCTGGCCGAGATGCGGCTGGTCCCGAAGGTCAGCGTGGAGATCCGCAGCGTCGCGATCACCCCGGTGCAGAAGCTCTACCTGCTCAACGGCACCGAGGTGCTGACCGCGTACTACCAAGTCGTGCCGCGCGTCGTGGAGTTCGAGCGGGAGCAGTTGGAGATCTACGACGTCCTGGGCCTGAGTTCGAAGGTCTTCCGGTCGTCGTCGGACACCGCGTTCGTTGAAGAGTCACACTTGTGGTTCGAGTCCCTCTGGTCAACGCTGGCCCAACCGCTCACACTCGGTTAGATGAGGGAACTCATCGGTAACGCCAACTGTGTTCTCTTCGACTTCGACGGCCCCGTCTGCCAGCTCTTCGCGGTCAGAACCGCCGAGTCCATCGCGCACCGGCTGCGCGAGCTGACCGCGGAGCTGTCCGTGTCGGCGCTGCTGACCGCCGAATTACGGACCTCCCCCGATCCGCACCAGGTGCTGCGCGGCATCGCCAGGCGCCGCCCGGGAACGGCGATCGTGCGGCGCCTGGAGGCCGCCCTGACCACCGAGGAGATCTCGGCCGCGGCCACCGCCCTCCCGACGCCCTACGCCGCCGCGCTGATCGCGGCCCTGTCCACGCGCGGCAGGCAGGTCGCCATCGCCACCAACAACTCGCCGCTGGCCGCGGAGGAGTACCTGCGCCGGCACAAGCTGTCCGGCTACGTGGGCGGCCGGGTCCACGGCAGGACCGGCGACATCGGGCGGCTCAAGCCGCACCCCGACTCGCTGTTGCGCGCCCTGGCCTCGACCAGGACACCCGCCCACCGGTCCCTGATGATCGGCGACAGCGTCGCCGACCTGGGCGCCGCGACGGCGGCCGGGGTGCCGTTCATCGGATACGCGCCGGACGAGACGGCGGCGGATCGGCTCGAAGACGCGGGCGCGTCGTATGTCGTGCGCTCCCTCGAACAGGTTCTCACGGCGCTCATCACCCCCTCCTTCGGGTGAGACCTGCCCATTCGGGCCATCGGCAGACCCCCCCGTACGGCGTACCGTGCTGTCAACCGGCCAACCACACCGCCTCACGACCAACCACGGACAACCGGAAGCACGTACGACCGACCAGTCACCACCCCGACCAACCCGACCGACTCGCCGCCGGAAGGCCACCACCATGAGCCAACCGCTGCCTGCCCTCCGCGGGCACCACCGCATCTGGCAGGTCCTGCGCGCGGAGGGGGAGCTGGCGCCCCTGGGACGGCTGAAAGCCGGCCGTCCACGGCCCGGAGCGCCTCGCTTCGACCCGCGCTGTTTCGACAACGAGGAAGACCTTCTCATCGAACTGGCCCTGCTGGGCGTGGAACGCATCGCCCCCGTCTACCGCATCGGGCCCGGCGATCTGCGTGTGCACGGCTTCATCGAGGGCGAGCCCCTGTCGGTGTCCCGGCCGCCGGGCACCCCCCTCCACGACGCCGAACTCGCCCAGCTCGCCGCGCTGTTCGGGCGCATGGCCACCGTGTCGCCGGACGCTCTCGCGCTGACGCACCGCTGTCCGGCGGGCCTGCGGCCACGCACCAGCCGGGACTTCCTGCGCGGCCTGATCCGTTTCACCCGGCGCCGCGTCTGGGGCGTCCACCGACCGCGCCTGGGCGGGCTGTTCACCGCGCTGGGCGTCGATCCCGGTGTGCTGGCCCCGACCGGGCCGCTCGCCAGGGAGGCCGCGCTGCTGACGGACCGCCCGTTCTGCCTGCTCCACGCCGACCTGCACCGCGACAACCTCATCGTCGCGGAGTCCGACGGCCTGCTGTGGACGATCGACTGGGAGCTGGCGCTGATCGGGGACCCGGTGTACGACCTCGCCACCCACCTGCACCTGATGGGCTACCCGCCCGCGCAGGAGCGGGAGTTCCCCGAGCGGTGGGCGCGGGCGGTGCGGGAGTCCCTGCCGGGCGCGGCGGCCGGGCTGTCGCGCGACCTGCCGCGCTATCTGGCGTACAAGCGCGTCCAGTCGGTGTTCACCGATGTGATCCGGCAGGCGCACGTGGTCCGTTCGACGCCGGCCGCCGAACTGCCCGCCCAGCTCGCGCGCACCGGCGAGGCGGTGAGCGCCGTGATCAGACGCGCCGCGCGCACACTGGGGCTGGGCCGGGTGCCCGGCCCTCGTGCTGTCGAGGCCGCCTACGCGGCGTTCGGCGCGACGCGGGCGCCCCGGGTGCGGAGCGCCGCTCCGGCGACCCCCTCGCCGGCGGCTCCGGCGGCCACCGGGACCGCCGCGTGGCGGCCGGGCCGGCCGGACGGCGGATGACGGCCGCGCCCCGCCGGACGGCCCTCGCCGGGCCGGCGGCGTCACGCGATCCACCCGGAATGCCCGCCGGTTCGAGGGAACCAGCGGGGCGGGAGTACGTAGGCTGGGGTCCACCCGATTCACCTGTTCCACCCGCTCCGTACTCCCTCTCCCCAGGAGGATGTCCCCATGACCGGCCCGGCCCCGGAGACCAACGAGCCCGCCCACGACCCGGAGGTGCTCCAGCTCGCGGCGAAGATCTTCGATCTGGCGCGGGAGGGGGACGCCGCGACCGTCGCCGCCTACGTGGACGCGGGCGTGCCGCCGAACCTGAGCAACGACAAGGGCGACACGCTGCTGATGCTCGCGGCCTACCACGGCCACGCGGACACCGTCCGCGTCCTGCTCGACCGCGGCGCCGACGCCCGCCAGGGCAACGACAAGGGGCAGACGCCGATCGCCGGCGCCGTGTTCAAGGGCGCTGTCGAGGTGGTCCGCACCCTCCTGGAGGCGGGCGCGGACCCGTCGGCCGGCCATCCGTCGGCCATCGACACGGCCCGCATGTTCGGCAGGACCGAGCTGCTCGACCTCTTCGGCGCGCGCTAGCGGGCGGCGGGGCGGGGGCCGGTCGGCGCGACCGGCTCCTGCAACTCCGTCACCCAGTCGGTCTGGTCCTCGCCCGGGCACTCCAGGTAGACCTCGCGCGCCATCCCCAGCGAGCGGTAGCCGTTCGTCTCGGTCCACCGGGCGATGGCCTGGAGGCTGGACACGATGTGGTCCATGGGTCCGTGGTGGACGACGGTCGCCGCGCTCTCCAGCGCGGGCAGGTCCACCACGGCGAACCCGTACGTCTCGTCCGGCTCCACGGCGACCGGCAGCGCGGCGTGCACGACGACGCCCTCACCGTCCGGCACCGGCTCGTAGTACGCGAGGGCCGGCCCGGTGGGGGCCACCCCCGCCGCCGCCAGGCGGCGTTCCAGCTCGTCGTAGAGCGGCTCGATGACCGGGCCGATGTCCTCGTTGGTGTCCTTGGCGGCGATCCCGGTCAGCTCCGCGACGCGGACGGCCGGGACGTTCTTCAGCACGACTTCCTCGGTGGGCATGCGGCCCTCCCTCTCGATCATCCGGAGCCTCGCCGCGACACCGGCCAGCCGCCGCGTGTCCGCGGCGACCCGGTCGGCCAGCTCGGCGCGCCGCAGCCGCAGCATGCCGTTCAGCTCCTCGGCGCTGACCTGCTCGTCGAGCAGGACGGCCACCTGCTGAAGCGTGAACCCGAGGTCCCTGAGCGCGACGACGCGGTTCAGCCGGGTCAACTGCGCGGCCTCGTACCAGCGGTAACCGGTGCGGGGGTCGGTGCGGGCGGGGCGGAGCAGGCCGATCGCGTCGTAGTGCCGCAGCATGCGGACCGACACGCGGCCGTGCCAGGCGAAATCTCCGATGGTGAACATGACGCGTCCTACTCCACCGCCTCACACGGTGTCAGGGTCAAGGCCGTTCCGCCAGCGGCCGGTTCAGCCGTCGAGGTACCGCAGCACGGCCAGTACCCGGCGGCTCTGGCCGCCGGCCGCCGGCAGGTCCAGCTTGTCGAAGATGGCGTTGATGTGTTTCTCGACCGCGCTGCGCGACACCCACAGCCGGTCCGCGATGGCGGCGTTGGTGTGGCCCTGCGCCATCTCGCGCAGCACCTCCCGCTCGCGCGGCGTGAGCCGCGCCAGCCCTTCGGCGTGCGAGCTGCGCGCGAGGAGCCGCCGCACCACCTCCGGGTCGAACGCGGTACGGCCCGCCGCCACCCGGTGCAGCGCGTCGAGGAACTCCTCGACCTCGGTCACCCGGTCCTTCAGCAGGTAGCCGACGCCCGCCGGGTCGCCGGTCAACAGCTCGGTCGCGTACCGGCGTTCCACGTACTGGGACAGCACGAGGACCCCGGTGCCGGGGTGGCGGCGCCGGATCTCCAGGGCGGCCCGCAGGTTCTCGTCGGTGTGCGTCGGCGGCATCCGGACGTCGACCACCGCCACATCGGGCGGCTCCCGGTCCACCGCGGCGAGCAGCGCGTCTGCGTCACCGACCGCGGCCGGCACCTGATGGCCCTCCTCGGTGAGCAGCCGGACCAACCCCTCGCGCAGCAGCGTGGAGTCGTCCGCCAGGATCACGCGCACGGCAGCCCCGCCACGACCGCGGTCGGCCCGCCCGCCGGGCTCTCCACCCGCAGCGTCCCGTCGAGCGCCGACGCCCGCCGGGCCAGGCCGAGCAGACCGCTGCCCGCCGGATCGGCGCCGCCCACGCCGTCGTCCACCACCCGCACGTCGATGACGCCGGGCCGGGCGGCGGAGTCGGCCAGCCGGATGTCGATCAGCCGGGCTCCGGAGTGCTTGACGGCGTTGGTGACCGCCTCGGAGACCACGAAGTAGGCGACCGTCTCCGCCGCGCGGCCCGGCCGGGCGGTCAGCCGGTAGTCCAGCCGCACCGGCAGCGGCGACCGTTCGGCGACCGCCTCCAGCGCCGCGTGCAGCCCGGCTTCGTCGAGCACGGTCGGGTAGACCCGCCAGGCCACCTCGCGCAGGTCGCTCATCGCCTGCCGGGCCTCCCGGTGGGCCTGCGCCAGCAGCTCCCGCACCTCGGCGTCGTCCCGGCCCGAGCGCCGCGCCCGGCCCAGCAGCATCCCGACGGCCACCAGCCGCTGCTGCACCCCGTCGTGCAGGTCGCGCTCGATCCGCCGCCGCTCCTCGTGCACGGCCTCCACCACCCCGGCCCGGCTGGCCGCCAGCTCCTCGATCCGCCGCTCCAGCGCCTCGGGGCCGCCGGGGCCGAACGTCCGCCGCACGAGCCGCTCCTCCAGGTCCGCGACGGCCGACACCCCGTGCGCGCCGAGGAAGAACAGGAACCACCCGCCGACCGCGGACCCGAAGATCTCCCCGGCGTTCCGCAGATCGTCGGCGAAGGCCCAGCCCCACACCAGCGCCGACCCGTAGGCCGCGCCCACGGCCACCGACAGCAGCACCAGCGCGCCGAGCGCGCCCAGCGCCCAGCGCGCGGTCAGATCCCGCAGCGCCGCGCGGGACGCCTCAGGCCCCGCCGCGCGGGACGCCTCCGGGAGGGGCACGGCCCGGCCGGCCAGGAACCGCGCCACCCGGGCACGTTCCAGGGCGGCCACGCGGACCAGCGCCCCGGACGTCCGGCGGCCCGGCAGGGCGTACGCGACGAGCGCGACGAGGACACCGGGAAACGCCGTGGCCGCGCCCACCGCCAGACCGGCCGCCATCCGCAGCCGGTCGCGCACCACCTTCCGCATGGACTCCACGCTAGCCGAGCCGGACCGCCGCGCGGACTGCGGTTTTCCACAGGTCCGGGACGGGGGCGGGCACCCTCGCCCCCGGGGGACGGAGGTCCGTAGCGTCGCCACCGTGATCTTCTCCCCCACCGAAGGAACGGCCGAACCGGCCGCGGATCCCGGCGGTATCACCGGCTGGGCCACCGACCTGATGGACTCGCTCGGCGCCACCGGCGCGGGCGCGGCCATCGCCCTGGAGAACCTCTTCCCGCCCCTGCCCAGCGAAGTGATCCTGCCCCTGGCCGGGTTCACGGCCAGCCAGGGCGGGATGAGCCTGGGGGCCGCGCTGTTCATGACGACGCTCGGCTCGGTCGTCGGGGCGCTGGCGCTCTACGGGGTGGGCGCCCTGTTCGGCCGCGAACGGCTGCTCGCCGTGGCGGCCAGGATGCCGCTGGTGAAGGTCGCCGACATCGAGCGGACGGAGGCGTGGTTCGCGCGGCACGGCACCAAGGCGGTCTTCTTCGGCCGGATGATCCCTCTCTTCCGCAGCCTGATCTCCGTGCCGGCCGGTGTCGAACGGATGCCGCTGATGACGTTCACCCTGCTCACCACGGTCGGCAGCGCCATCTGGAACACCGTCTTCGTGCTGGCGGGCTACCGCCTCGGCGAGGACTGGGAGCGGGTGACCGATCTGGTGGGCGTCTACTCCAAGGCCGTCCTCGGCGCCGCGGCACTCGCGGTGGCGGTGTTCGTCGCCCTCCGGCTCACCCGCCCCGGCCGCGGAAGGCGCCGGGCCTCCGGGCCGTGACCGGGCCCGCGCGGCCCGGGCCGTGACGGCGAGGGCGCGCGCGGGGCCGGTGCCTTCAGGCCGTGCCGGCGGCGACCGGCCGGTCCTCGGACGCGGACGGCGGACGGGGACCGCCCGGCTTCTGCTCCGCGGGGCCGCCGCGCAGCGGGACCTCGCGGACGAACCAGCTCGCGACGAACGCCAGGATCGCGATGAGGCCGCCGACCAGGAACGCCGCCTGGGTGCCGGAGGCGACCGCCTGCTGGTACATCTCGCGGGCCGCCGTGGGCAGCGCGGCCAGGCTGTCGGCGTCGAGCTGGGCGGATTCGGCGGTGACGGCCGAGCCACCGCGTGCCTCCATCTCGTCCTGGACGCGGCTGGTGAAGAGCGCGCCCATGATGGCGACGCCGAACGAGCTGCCCAGCGTGCGGGAGAGGGTGGCGGTGGAGGAGGCGACGCCCATGTCCTTCAGCTCCACGCTGTTCTGCGCGACCAGCATGGTGATCTGGAGCAGGAAGCCGAGGCCCGCGCCGAGCACCGCCATGTACAGGCCCGAGGTGAGCCGCGAGGTGCCGGTGTCCATCCGGGCGAGCAGCAGCAGGCCGACCGCCATGAGCGCGCTGCCCACGATCGGGTAGATCCGGTAGCGGCCGGTGCGGGTGGTGGCCCGGCCGATGACGAGGGAGACGCCCATCATGGCGAGCAGCATCGGCAGCAGCAACAGACCCGAGTTGGTGGCGGAGGCGCCCTGCACGGCCTGCTGGAACAGCGGCAGGTAGAGGATCGCGCCGAACATGGTGAAGCCGCTGAGGAAGCCGATGGCCGTCACGAGGGTGAAGTTGCGGTTGCGGAAGATGTGCGGCGGCATGACCGGCTCGGCGGCCCGCGTCTCGACGCGCAGGAACGCGGCGAGGGCGACGACGCCCACGACGATCAGGCCGATGATCCGCGCCGAGCCCCAGGCGTACTCGGTGCCGCCCCAGGTGGTGACGAGGACGAACGAGGTGATGCCGAGGGTGAGGAGCACGGCGCCGAGGTAGTCGATACGGGCGGTCGCGCGCCGCTTCGGCAGGTGCAGCACCGCCGTGACCATGGCGAGGGCGACGGCGCCGAGCGGCAGGTTGATGTAGAAGGTCCAGCGCCAGCCGAGGAGGTCGGTGATGACGCCGCCGACGGCCGGGCCGCCGATCATGGCCAGGGCCATCACGCCCGCGATCATGCCCTGGTACTTGCCGCGCTCGCGCGGCGGGATGAGGTCGCCGATGATCGCCATGGTGCCGACCATCAGGCCGCCGGCGCCCAGCCCCTGGATGACGCGGAAGCCGATGAGCTGGCCCATGTCCTGGGCCAGGCCGGAGAGCGCGGAGCCGGCGAGGAAGATCACGATCGCGGTGAGGAAGGCGCCCTTCCTGCCGTACATGTCGCCGATCTTGCCCCAGATGGGGGTGGAGGCGGCGGTGGCGAGGGTGTAGGCGGTGACCACCCAGGAGAGGTGCTCCACCCCGCCGAGTTCACCGACGATGGTGGGCATCGCCGTGCCGATGATCATGTTGTCCAGCATGGCGAGCATGATCGAGATCAGCAGCGCCATCAGGACGACGCGGACGCTGCGCGGAGCGGGCCCGGCGGATTCCGCGGACCCACCGGCCTCGGCGGGCGGGCCGGAAGCCGCCCCGCCTATGGGACCGGTGCTGCTGTCGGCCGGACTCTCGGACACGTTTCTTCCCCGTTCCCCTGACTTCTGGCTTACTTGCCGCCCGGCTAGTAGGCGTACCCTGAAGACGCTAGAACTCTTACTAGCCGGTCGTCAAGCAAGTATGTGGGGAGCCCGGGAGCACGATGAACAGCACGCGGCAGACACGGCGGTCCGACACCCGCCAGCGCATCCAGGACGTCGCTCTGGAGCTGTTCGCCGAGCAGGGGTACGACAAGACGTCCCTCCGCGAGATCGCCGAACGGCTCGATGTGACCAAGGCGGCGCTGTACTACCACTTCCGGACCAAGGAGGACATCCTCAACGGCCTGGTCGAGGACCTGACCCGCCCCATGGACGAGCTGATGGCGTGGGCGCGCGAGCAGCCGCCCACCCTGGAGGTACGGCGCGAGGTGCTGCGCCGGTACAGCGAGGCCCTCAGCGGCGCCGAGCCGCTCTTCCGTTTCCTGCACGAGAACCAGGCGTCGCTGCGGGAGCTGAGCATCGGCGCGGACCTCAAGGAACGCGTGCTGCTCATGAGCGACCTGATGCTGCCGGAGCGCGCGACGCTGACCGACCGGATGCGCTGCATGAGCGCGCTGTTCACGATGCACGTGGGCATGCACGGGCTGCGGCACGTCGACGCCCCGCCGGAGGAGAAGCGGCTGGCCGCGCTGCGGGTCGCGATCGAGCTGGTGGAACGCGCGCACGCGGAGGACGACGCGGGCTGATCGCCGGCCGGAGGGGGGCAAACCTCCGCTGACCCGGATTCATCTGCACAGGTGATTTATGTGCTTGTCTCGCGTTCGGAGTCGGCTTCCCGCCACGCGCTGGGAAGACATGGGACGCCACGGCAACGGCCCCTGCCCTTGTCTCCCCTCGCCTCCTCGACCGAAGACCGTCAAGGGAGTCCCATGCCCGACACCGGCGCCGACGATCTCCACGTGCCCGTCCTCGTCGTCGGCGGCGGCGCGGCCGGGTTGACCGCCTCGATGCTGCTCAGCCGCATGGGCGTCGGGTCGCTGCTGGTCAGCGCCTCCCCCACGACCTCGGACCTGCCCAAGGCCCACGTCCTGAACCAGCGGGCCATGGAGATCATGCGCGATGTCGGGCTCGCCGAGGCGATCTACGCCGCCTCGACACCGGCCCGGCAGATGGCCTACTCCGGCTGGTACGTCGGCCTGGCGGGCGAGGGCGCCGACTACGGGCGCCGGGTCGCCGTCATGGAGGCGTGGGGCGCGGGCGGCCGTTCCCCGGAGTGGGCGGCGGCCAGCGCGGAGCGGCAGGCCAACCTGCCGCAGATGCGTCTGGAGCCCCGGCTGCGGGCGCGCGCGGAGGAGCTGGCGCCGGGCAGGGTCCGTTTCCACCAGGAGCTGACGGCGTTCGCGCAGGACGCGGACGGGGTCACCGCCACCGTCACCGACCTGGGCTCCGGCGCCTCGTACCGGGTCAGGGCGCGGTATCTGCTGGGCTGCGACGGCGGCCGGACGGTCGGGCCCGCGCTCGGGGTCCGCCTGGAGGGGCTGCGCGACGTCACGCGCATGGTCTCGTTCCACCTCTCCGCCGACCTGTCGCGGTGGGCGCGGGACCCGGAGGTGCTGATCCGCTGGCTCGGACTGCCCGACCTCGGCGCGGGCGGCGTGCTGGTGCCGATGGGACCAGACCGGTGGGGTCCCGAGTCGGAGGAGTGGGCGTTCCACCTCCACTACGGCCTGGAGGACGTCCGTGCCCTGGACGACGAGGCCGTGCTCGCCGACCTGCGCACCGCGCTCGGGCTCGGCGCCGCCGATCTGTCGGTCCACCGCATATCGCGCTGGGCGGTGGAGGGCGTCACCGCGGACCGGTTCCGCGTCGGCCGCGTCTTCCTGGCGGGCGACGCCGCGCACCGCCAGCCGCCGACCGGCGGCCTCGGCCTGACGTCGGCGATGCACGACGTGCAGAACCTCGCCTGGAAGCTCGCCGCCGTGCTCGGCGGCCACGCCGGGGAGGAACTGCTCGACACCTACGAGCCGGAGCGACGGCCGACAGCCGCCGCGAACGTCCGGCGTTCGCTGGAGAACGCCTTCAACCAGCTCGCGATCTCCGCCCTGCTCGGCGCGCGGCCGGGCGACCCGCCCGAGGAGAACTGGCGCCGCGTCCGCCGGCTGTGGAGCGACGACCCGGCCGACGCCGAGTTCCGGCGCGCGTTCCGGCGGACCGTCGCCGCGCAGTCCATGGAATTCGACGGGCTGGGCGTCGAGTTCGGCTACACCTACAACGCGAGCGGCGCCGTCGTCCCCGACGGCACGCCCCCGCCGGAGAACCCGGACCCGATCCGCCTCTACCAGCCCGCCGCCCGCCCCGGCCATCCGCTGCCGCACGCGTGGCTGGAGAACCCGGAGACTCCGGAGAACCTGGAGGACGGAGACGGTCGGCGGCTGCCCCTGGCCCAACTCGTCCGGCCCGGCCGTTTCCTGCTCGTCGCCGGGGAGGACGGGCACGCGTGGTGCGAGGCGGCGGCGAAGATCGCCGCGCGGGCGGACCTGCCGCTGGACGCCGTACGGATCGGCCATCTGGACGGGGACTACCGCGACGTCCGCTCCACCTGGACCCGCTGGCGCGGCCACTCCCCGGCCGGGGCGGTGCTGGTGCGCCCGGACCGTTTCGTGGCCTGGCGCTCCCCCGGCGGCACGGACACCCCCGGCGCGACACTGGCACGCGCCCTGGAAACGCTCCTCCACCGGACCCCGGACCACCCGGGCCGATGACCGCGGCAACGCCCTCGGCCGCGCCGGGCGGGTCCTAGAACTGCCAGGTCACGGTGCTGTCCGCCGTCGCGAGGAAGGCCAGGAGGATCAGGTCGGTGGCGCCCAGGGCCATGCCGGCGATGGCGCGTGGGCGTCGGCTCGTGTGGGCGAACAGGGCGCGGGCGCCCAGGATCAGGGCGATCGGGCCCAGCACGATGTTGAACACGAGCAGGCCCACGAGGCCGGTGACGAACGACCAGAGGGCCATCACGTCGGCCGTGCGGGCGGCGCTCCGCCGCGGGCGGGTCTCCGTGTGCGTCACCACCACATCCCCCTCCGCCGCTCGCGGTAGGCGAGAACGGCGAGCCAGCAGGCGATGACTCCTCCCGCCACGAGGGAGACGGCGGGCGGCACATGCGCCGCCGTGCCGGTGAAGAGCCCCAGCAGGGCGAACGCCGCGATGAGGGCGATCATGAGTCGGACCTCCTACTCCCAGTAGGCTACTCCGAGTAGGATACCGCAAGTAGCCTACTGGCGGTAAGTTCACCTCCGTGTCAAGGCAGCGCATGACCCGCGCCGAGCGGGAGCAGCAGATCCTCACCGTCGCCGAGGGCCTGTTCTCCGAGCGTGGGTTCCTCAAGGCGACGATGGACGAACTGGCCGAACGCGTCGGCGTGTCCAAGCCGGTGATCTACGACTACTTCGGCTCCAAACAGGGCCTTCTCGTGGCGATCCTCACCCGCGCCCGCACCGACCTGCACCAGATGTCGGTGGCCGCCGTGAAGGAGACGGACGACGCCCGCGAGGGCCTGCGCGGCGCGCTGGTGGCGTTCTTCCGTTTCATCGAGGACCACCGCCAGGCGTGGTCCGTCCTCAACCGCGAGGCGTCCCTGCTCGCCGGCGGCGCGGGCGAGGAGCTGGAGTCGCTCCGCAACCAGCAGGCGGACTTCATCGCCGGCTTCCTCTCCGGCCACGGCCTGACCCGCGACGCGCGGGCGGCCGACATGTACGCCCAGATCGTCGTCGGCGCGGGCGAGCGCCTCGCGCTGTGGCTGGAGGACAAGCCGGGCGTCACCGCCGAGGAGGCGGCCGACATGATGATGACGGCCCTGTGGACCGGCCTGGGCGACCCGGCCGCCTGAGTTTGCCTCAGAGGCAAGAAATTTGCCCGGAAGGAAACCCTCTGGCTCAATCGGAGCCATGCGCAGCCCCATGCCGATGGCGACGACCATGCCGTAGGTGACGAGCCCGAGCATCGGGTTGGGGAAGCCGAACACCTCGGCCTGGTCGCTCTCCATGATGCTGCCGCAGGAGACGACGGGGTTGAGGCTGCAGGCCGGGCTGAAGTCCGGGTCCTCCAGCAGGTGGAACTTGTCCAGGACGATGACCCACGAGGCCACCACCCCGGCCAGGCCCGTGATGACCAGCATCAGCGCGAACGCCCGCCCCGCGCCGGTGCCCGGCCGCCCGTCCCCGCCGCGCACCGGTCCCTCGGTGCGCTCCACGTCCATCGCCGATGTCACCATCTCGCNCCACACCGTCCGCCCGACCCGGCGCCGCCCCCCTGCCGTTGCCTTTCCCGCTCGGCCCCCCACGGATCCCCTCGCGACCCCCTCCGTCGGCGCCGACGCTGGAGGGCGCCGCCGGACGGGCCGGGCTGTCACCGGCGCACCTGTCGCGGCTGGAGACGGGACAGCGCCAGCCCTCGCTGCCGATGCTGCTCGGCCTCGCCCGGATCTACGGTACGACCGTCTCCGAACTGCTCGGCGAGACGGCCCCCGGACGCGACCCGGTCGTCCGGGCGGGGAGCGCGGTCGCGCGCGAGGCCGGCGGCTGGACGTACTGGCAGGCCGGCGGGCCGAACCGGGGCATGCAGGCCCTGCGCGTCCACGTCCCGCACGGCGGCGACGGCCGGCCCGACCCGGTCCGCGTCCACCCCGGCGAGGAGTGGCTGTACGTCCTGCGCGGCCGGCTGCGGCTGTTCCTCGGCGAGACCGAGCACCTGTTGCACGAGGGGGACAGCGCGCACTTCGACTCGCTCACCCCCCACCGCATCGGCGCCGCCACCCCCGGCGGGACCGAACTGCTCTTCGTCCACACCCTGCTGCGGAGCGCCACCGCCGACCTGTGCCTCGGCGACCGGCCCACCCGGCACTGAACCCCCGGGAGACCGACATGCCCCCGTCCCAGCGCGAACGCATCCCGCGCGGCCTGTGGATCCGCATCCTCGTCTACGGCCTGCTGGGCCACCTCTTCGCGGCGTTCCTGATCTTCCTCTTCGAGATGGGCGGCGGCGCCTGACGGGGTGGTGGGCGCTCCTGCAAGCGTTCGCTTGCAATAGTTAGCGGAGTGCGGCACCCTGGGGCGCATGGCTTCACTCGGCGTCGGGAACCTCGGGGAGTTCCTCCGGGAGCAGCGTCGGCAGGCGCGCTTGTCGTTGCGGCAGCTCGCGGAGGCGGCCGGGGTGTCGAATCCGTATCTCAGCCAGATCGAGCGCGGGCTGCGCAAGCCCAGCGCGGAGATCCTCCAGCAGATCGCCAAGGGTCTGCGGATCTCCGCCGAGACGCTCTACGTGCAGGCCGGGATTCTCGACGAGCGCTCGCAGGAGAGTGCGGGCGACCGGGCGACCGGGGCCGGGGTGCGGGAGGCGGTGCTCGCCGATCCGCACCTCACCGAGGAGCAGAAGCAGGCACTGCTCCAGATCTACAGCTCATTCCGCGACCAGAACAGCCCACCGGGAGGGGACTGACCATGGCCTTCACCGAGGACCTCCGCAAGACACTGACCAACGCGACCCCGCTCTACGTCGCCGCCGGCACCGTCGACCTGGCGGCCGAGAAGCTCCGCGAGCTGCCCGCGACCATCGACCGGCTGCGGGCCGAGGCGCCCGAGCGGCTGCCGAAGCTGCGCGAGCAGGCGCAGAACGTGGCGCTCCAGGGCGTCGGCATGGCCCTGGAGTACGCGGTGAAGGCCCGCGAGGCGTACGACGGGCTCGCCGAGCGCGGCAAGACCATCGTCGAGCGGCGGCGCGGCGACGACGGGGACGCGGCCGGGGCGGCGGAGACCGAGGTCACCGTCGAGCGGGTGCCGTTCACCGAGCCGGAGGCCAAGCCGTTCACCGAGCCCG
Organism: Streptomyces specialis; assembly: GCF_001493375.1. Classification (GTDB taxonomy): domain Bacteria; phylum Actinomycetota; class Actinomycetes; order Streptomycetales; family Streptomycetaceae; genus Streptomyces; species Streptomyces specialis. Next base: position 43,680 of record NZ_LN929756.1, on the reverse strand, counting down.
TCACCGAGCCGGTGGCCGAGCCCGTCACCGAGCCGTTCACGGAGCCGGTCGCCGAGCCGGTCGCGGAAGCCGCCGAGTCCGCCGCCGCGTCGGAGGCCAAGCCGCGCGCCCGCAAGACCACGGGCGCCCGCAAGACCGCGCCGAAGAAGACCGCGCCGTAGGACGTGACGCCCGCCGCCCCGGGGGCCCGGGCATTACGCGCCCGGGCCCCCGGCCGGTAGCGTGGAAGGAGACGGCCGGCGAATCGACATGGTGGTGGAGAGCATGCTGCTGCAAGGCTTCAGCTCCGTTGTGAGCTTCATCTTTCTCGGGCTGCTCCTCCTCAGCCTCTACGCCCTCGTGCACGCGGCTCTCCAGCGCGAGGACGCCTTCCGCGCCGTCGACAAGCAGACGAAGCCGTTCTGGCTGCTCATCCTGGGCATCACGGTGGTCGTCCAGCTCCTGATCCCGTGGCTGCTGCTGGTGCTCGCCGGCACGATCGCCACGATCGTCTACCTGGTGGACGTCCGTCCGGCCGTCCGGTCGGTCTCGGGCGGGGGCCGGGGCGGCGGCGGCTGGAGCAGCAGTGACGGACCGTACGGGCCGTACAACGGCAACAGGTAACGAGCGGGTGTTCCCTCGCGCAGAGGGTTAGCCGTGGCCGGTTTCTGCGCTTAGCATCAACGGGGACACCCGCTGATGAACGCCAGAGGAACTGCCAGTGCGCTTTCGCCTGACGCCACAGGAGACAAGCTTCTACGAACTGTTCGCCACGGCAGCCGACAACGTTCTCAGTGGCTCGAAACTGTTGATGGAGCTCCTCGGGGCCGACCCCGCTACGCGCGTCGAGATCGCCGACCGGATGCGCGCCGCGGAGCACGCCGGGGACGACGCGACGCACGCGATCTTCCACCAGCTCAACTCCACCTTCGTCACCCCCTTCGACCGCGAGGACATCTACCGTCTCGCCTCACGCCTCGACGACATCATGGACGCGATGGAGGAGGCGGTCGATCTCGTCGTGCTGTACGAGATCGACGAGCTGCCCAAGGGTGTCGAGCAGCAGATCGAAGTGCTGGCGCGGGCCGCCGAGTTGACCGCCGAGGCCATGCCGCACCTGCGGACGATGCGCAATCTCGACGAGTACTGGATCGAGGTCAACCGCCTGGAGAACCAGGCGGACCAGATCCACCGCAAGCTCCTGGCGCACCTGTTCAGCGGCAGTTACGAGGCCATCGAGGTCATGAAGCTCAAACAGATCGTGGACGTGCTGGAAGAGGCCGCCGACGCGTTCGAGTCGGTGGCCAACACGGTCGAGACCATCGTGGTCAAGGAGTCCTGAGACCCACAGTGGAAACGTTTTCACTGCTCGTCGTGCTCGGCGCCGCGTTCCTCTTCACCTACACCAACGGCTTCCACGACTCCGCCAACGCCATCGCGACGTCCATCTCCACCCGCGCCCTGACGCCGCGCATCGCGCTGGCCATGGCCGCGTTCATGAACCTGGCCGGGGCCTTCCTCGGCAGCGGCGTCGCCAAGACCGTCAGCGAGGGGCTGATCGAGACCCCCACCGGCAACGAGGGCATGACCATCCTCTTCGCCGCGCTGGTCGGCGCGATCGCGTGGAACCTCGTCGCCTGGTACCTCGGGCTGCCCTCGTCCTCCTCGCACGCGCTCTTCGGCGGTCTGGTCGGCGCCGCCCTCGCCGGCAGCTCCACCGTCCACTGGGACGGGGTCCTGACGAAGATCGTGCTGCCGATGGTGCTCTCCCCGCTCCTCGGCCTGGCCGCCGGCTATCTGCTGATGGTGGCGCTGCTGTGGACGTTCCGCCGGGCCGACCCGCACCACGCCCAGCGCCGCTTCCGCATGGCGCAGACCGTGTCCGCGGCGGGCATGGCCCTGGGGCACGGCCTCCAGGACGCCCAGAAGACGATGGGCGTGGTCGTGATGGCCCTGGTCATCGCCGACGTCCAGGACGACGCGAGCACGATCCCGCTCTGGGTCAAGGTCTCCTGCGCGCTGATGCTCTCGCTGGGCACCTACGCGGGCGGCTGGCGCATCATGCGGACGCTGGGCCGCCGCATCATCGAGCTGGACCCGCCGCGCGGCTTCGCCGCCGAGACGTCGGCGGCGTCCGTGCTCTACGTGGCCTCGTACATCTTCCACGCGCCCGTCTCGACCACCCATGTGATCACCGCCGCGATCATGGGCTCGGGCGCCACCCGCAGCGTGCGCGCGGTGCGCTGGGGCGTGGCGAAGAACATCGTGACGGGCTGGGTGATCACCATGCCGGCCGCCGCGGCCGTGGCGGCCCTGGGCTACGGGGCGGTCCGCCTCGCCTTCGGCTGAGAACTCATACCCTTTTCAACTTCTCCACCCTTCTCACAGCCACCTCATCCGCGGTTCAGACGTCTTCTGTCATGGGGTCGCACACGAGTGCGGCGTTCAACTGAAGGATGAGGGGGAGAAGTTGAGGCGCATACCGAAGAGTTCACGGAGAGGGGCGACGGCCGTCGCGTGCGCGGCCGTGGTCGCGGCGCTGACCGCCGGATTCGTCGCACCGTCCGCCGCGGAGGAACCCGCGGCACCGGGCGGGTCCGGTGCGGCGGCCGAGGGGAGCCGGCTCGTCACGCTCATCACGGGCGACCAGGTGCTGGTGGGCCCGGACGGCGACGTCTCGGGCATCGTCCGGGCCGAGGGGCGCGAGTCGGTCGCGCTGGGGACCATGACGATCGACGGCGCCACCCACGTCTTCCCGCAGGACGTGATGCCGCTGATCGCGGCCGGCACGCTGGACCAGCGGCTGTTCAACGTCACGGAGCTGAGCCGTGACGAGTACGCATCCCGGGACGGGCTGCCGCTCATCGTCACCTACGCCGAGGACCGCGCCGCGCGGGCGGACGACGCCCGGGCCGAGCTGTACGGCGCGGCCGGTGACGAGGACACCACGCCGCTGGAGGCCATCAACGGCGAGGCCCTGACCGTCCAGGGCGACGAGATCACCGCCGTCTGGGAGGCGCTCACCGGCGCGGGCCCCGACGAGCGGACCCTGGCCGCCACGCCGGGCATCGCCACCATCGCGCTGGACGGCATCGCCGCCATGGCGCTGGACGAGAGCGTCGCGCAGATCGGGGCGCCCGAGGCGTGGGAGGCCGGTTACGACGGCGAGGGCACCACCATCGCGGTTCTCGACACCGGCATCGACGCGTCCCACCCGGATCTCGCGGGCGGCAAGGTCGTCGCCGAGCGGAACTTCTCGGGGTCCGCCGACGCCGGGGACCGCAACGGCCACGGCACCCATGTGGCCTCGACGGCGGCCGGTACCGGAGCCCATTCCGACGGGCGGTACACCGGTGTCGCGCCCGGCGCGGACCTCCTCAACGGCAAGGTCCTCGACGACGAGGGGTGGGGCTGGGAGTCGGGCATCATCGAGGGCATGCAGTGGGCCGTCGACCAGGGCGCCGACATCGTCAGCATGAGCCTGGGCGGCACCGCCGGACCCGAGATCGACCCGATGGAGGAGGCCGTCGACGCGCTGTCGGCCGAGTCCGACGCGCTGTTCGTCGTCGCGGCCGGGAACGAGGGCCCCGAGCCCGGCACGATCGGCACCCCCGGCACCGCCGACGCCGCCCTGACCCTGGGCGCCGTCGACAAGTCCGACGGCCTCGCCGGCTTCTCGTCCACCGGCCCCCGGACCCGCGACGGCGCGGTCAAGCCGGATGTGACCGCCCCCGGCGTGGACATCGCGGCGGCGGGCGCGGAGGGCGCCGCGATCTGGGACTACGGCACGCCCGCCGCCGAGGACGGCTACGTGTCGATCTCGGGCACCTCGATGGCGACCCCGCACGCGGCCGGTGCCGCGGCGCTGCTGGCCCAGGCGCACCCGGACTGGACGGGCGAGGAGATCAAGTCCGCGCTGACCGGCTCCGCCGTCACCGGCCAGGGCTACGGCGCGTACCAGCAGGGCGCGGGCCGGATCGACGTGCCCGCCGCCCTCGCGCGGACCGTGATCGCGGAGCAGCCCTCCCTCAGCTTCGGCACCGTGCCGTGGCCGCACGAGGACGCCGACCCCGTCACCAGGGAACTGACCTACCGCAACCTGGGCGACACGGACGTCACCCTCCGGCTCGACACCCGCGCCCTGGACCCGCGCGGCGAGGCGGCCCCCGAGGGCACGTTCACCCTGGGCGCCGACGAGCTGACCGTCCCGGCGGGTGGCACGGCCACCGTCGAGGTCACGGCCGACACCGGCTTCGGCGGCGAGGTCTACGGCGCGTACAGCCTGTACGTGACCGCCACCGGCGACAACGGCCAGACCGTCACCACGGCGGGCGCGGTCCAGCGCGAGGAGCCGACGGCGGAGCTGACCATCGACGTCACCGGGCGCTCCGGCGCTCCGGCCACCGACTGGTGGGCGACGGTGGTCGATCCGGTGACTTTCGACGTGCACCGGATCTCCGGTGAGGAGGGCGCCGGTTCCGGCTCGATCCGCCTGCCGCAGGGCGTGTACCAGGTGGACGTCAACGTCTTCCACACCCCCGAGGGCGCGGAGGAATCGACGGGCCATGACTGGCTGGTGGCACCGAACGTGACGCTCACCGAGGACACCGTCATCGACGCCGACGCCCGCGAGGCGGAGCCCGTCGAGATGACCATGGCCGACACTCGCGCCGAGCGCACCGATCTGACGGTCGGGTACCGGATCGTCAGCGACGACGCGCACTACGCCTTCTCGTGGGGCCCGGGCGACCTGCCCGACGGGTTCCACACCGCCCAGATCGGCGGCGACGACGGTCCGTACGCCGTCTCCGGCTACGCCGGGGCCACCTTCGAGCGCGACAACCGCGAGTACTACGTCGTCGACGAGCGGACGGACTCGTTCTACACGGGTCTGACCGACCACACCGGACTCGCCGAGTTCGCCCGGATCACCACGCGCGAGGGGGCGTCCCTCCCCGGCCGGCAGGGCTACCTGTTCACCCGGTCCTCCGTCTTCGGGTCGGTGCAAGGCTCGCAGTACGCCCTGCCGCGCACCGTCGAGGTGTACGTGGAGGCCGACACCGGGGAGTGGCAGCAGGAGTTCCTCCAGACGGACGACGAGTTCGGGGAAACGGCCGGCGCCGCGACCGGGTACGAGACGTACCGGCCCGGGGCCCGGTACGAGACGACGTTCAACACCGGTGTCTTCGCGCCGGTCGTCGACGCCGAGCACGGCCTGTTCCGCACCGGCGACACCCTCCACGGCCGGCTGGCGCCCTTCAGCGACGGCGACGGCAACATCGGTCGCGGCCTGTACGACAGCGCCTCCACCACCCTCTACCGCGACGGTGAGGTGTACGCCACGGTGGACGACTTCATCGACTACGCGGAGTTCGAGGTGCCGTCCGACGAGGCCGACTACGAGCTGGTGACCACGGTCACCCGCGACCCGGCGCAGCCGTACGCGGCGGCCGGCGTCTCCACGGAGTTCTCGGCGTCGTACAGCTTCACCTCCGCCGGGACCGGCGAGGAGGAGACGGTCGCGCTGCCGGCGACCGCCGTCCGCTTCACCCCGAAGCTGGCGCTGGACAGCACCTCGCCGGCCGGCCGGACCGTCGACATCCCGGTCACCGTCCAGGGCTCGGCCGCCGGCCGGAACCTGGACTCGCTGACCGTGTCGGTGTCCTTCGACGGCGGCGACACCTGGACCGAGGCCCGGGTCAAGCACGGCAAGATCCGGGTCACCAACCCGGCCGCGGGCGGCACGGTCTCCCTGTGCGCCGAGGTCACGGACAAGCGGGGCAACACCGTGACCCAGACCATCGTCGACGCCTACCGCACCGCCTGACGCCGGTCGGGCCCGGCAGTGACGACGTCTCGGGCCGCTTTCTGTGCCGCAGGGCTCAGCCGAAGCGGCCCGAGATGTAGTCCTCGGTCGCCTGCACCGACGGGTTGGAGAAGATCCGGTCCGTCGAATCCACCTCGATCAGCTTGCCCGGCTGGCCGATCGCCGCCAGGTTGAAGAAGGCGGTGCGGTCCGATACCCGGGCCGCCTGCTGCATGTTGTGGGTGACGATGACGATCGTGTACTGCGACTTCAGCTTGTCGATCAGGTCCTCGATGGCGAGGGTCGAGATCGGGTCCAGCGCGGAGCACGGCTCGTCCATCAGCAGCACCTCCGGCTCCACCGCGGTGGCGCGGGCGATGCACAGCCGCTGCTGCTGGCCGCCGGAGAGCCCCGAACCGGGCTTGCCCAGGCGGTCCTTCACCTCGTTCCACAGGTTCGCGGCGCGCAGGTTCTTCTCCACGATGTCGTCCAGCTCGGACTTGCGGTAGGAGACGCCGTTGAGCTTCAGCCCGGCCGCCACGTTGTCGTAGATCGACATGGTCGGGAACGGGTTGGGCCGCTGGAAGACCATCCCGACCGTGCGGCGCACGGAGACGGGATCGACGCCGGGGCCGTAGAGGTCCTCGTCGTCCAGCATCACCTTGCCCTCGACGCGTCCGCCGGGCGTGACCTCGTGCATGCGGTTGAGCGTGCGCAGGAAGGTCGACTTGCCGCAGCCGGACGGGCCGATGAACGCGGTCACGGAGCGGGGCTCCACGTGCAGCGTGATGTCCTCGATCGCCTTGTGCGTGCCGTAGTACGCGGTCAGTCCGCTGACCTCGATGCGCTTGGCCATGGTGGAGGCTTCTCTTTCTCTGTCTCGTCGCTCTCGTGACCCGCGTCAGCGGCCGGTCTTGGGGGCCTTCCAGCGGGCGATGCCGCGGGCGACCAGGTTGAGGATCATGACGAACGCGATGAGCACGAGGGCGGCGGCCCAGGCGCGGTCGTACGCCTGCTCGGTCCCGTACCCCCACTGCTCGTACACGAACAGCGGCAGCGAGGACTGCGCTCCTTCGAACACATTGCCATTGATCATCTGATTACCGAAGACGAGCAGCAGGATCGGGGCGGTCTCGCCCGCGATCCGGGCCAGGGCGAGCATCACCCCGGTGGTGATGCCGCCGATCGAGGTGGGCAGCACCACCTTGAGGATCGTCCGCCACTTCGGCACGCCCAGGGCGAGCGACGACTCGCGCAGCTCGTTGGGGACGAGCTTGAGCATCTCCTCGGTGGACCGCACGACGATCGGCATCATCAGGATCGCCAGCGCCATGGCCCCGGCGAAGCCCGAGTACCCGAAGTCGAGCATCATGATCCACAGGCTGAGGATGAACAGGCCGGCCACGATCGACGGGACGCCGGTCATCACGTCCACGAAGAAGGTGATGGTCTTCGCCAGCTTCCCGCGCCCGTACTCGACCAGGTAGACGGCGGTGAGCAGGCCGATCGGGATGGCGATGACGGAGGCGATGAGCACCTGCTGCACGGTGCCCAGCAGCGCGTGGTAGATCCCGCCGCCGTTCTGCCAGCTCAGCACGCCGTTCATGGAGTGGGTCAGGAAGTACCAGTCCACGCCGGGCACGCCCCGGGCGACCGTCTCCCAGACCAGGGAGGCCAGCGGCAGCACGGCGATGACGAAGCAGGCCCAGACGAGGATGGCGGCCAGCCGGTCCTTGGCGTACCGGCGGCCCTCTATCGCGGCGGACAGGCCGTAGGTGGCGGCGACGAAGACCAGCGCCGCGATCAGGCCCCACTGGACGCGGCTGTCCAGCCGGCCGACGAGCCCCACGGTGGCACCGGCGGCGAGCGAGCCGACGACGAGCGCGGCGGTGGCCCAGCGAGGCAGCTTCGGCGGGCGGAGGGTGGTCCGGCCCGGGTCGATGGGGGTGCGGCGGACGGTCATGTTGGGGTAGGTCATGCGTTGGCCCCCGAGTACTCCCGGCGGCGGGCGATGATCAGCCGCGCCGCGCCGTTGACCAGCAGGGTGAGGACGAACAGGACGAGGCCGGAGGCGATCAGCGCGTCACGGCCGGTGCCGCCGGCCTCCTTGAACTGGCTGGCGATGTTCTGCGCGAAGGTGCCGCCGCCGGACTCCAGCAGGCTGGGGTCGATCAGGAAGCTCGGGGAGAGCACGGTGGCCACGGCCATCGTCTCGCCCAGGGCCCGGCCGAGGCCCAGCATCGAGGCGCTGATCACCCCGGAGCGGCCGAACGGCAGGACCGTCATGCGGATGACCTCCCAGCGGGTGGCGCCGAGCGCGAGGGCGGCCTCCTGGTTGGCCTTCGGGGTCTGGAGGAACACCTCGCGGGTGACGCTGGTGATGATGGGCAGGACCATGATCGCCAGCAGGATGCCGACGGTCATCAGGGAACGGGCGGGCGTGCCGTCGTAGGCGAGGACCTTGGTCCAGCCGAAGAACTGGTCGAGCCAGAGGAACAGGCCCGTCATGTGCGGCACCAGGTAGAGCGCGCCCCACAGGCCGTAGATGATGCTCGGCACGGCGGCCAGCAGGTCCACGACGTAGCCGATGGTGGTGGCCAGGCGGCGCGGCGCGAAGTGGGAGATGAACAGGGCGATCCCGACCGCGACCGGCACGGCGAGCGCCATGGCGATGACCGAGCTGACGACGGTGCCGAAGAGCAGGACGGCGATGCCGAAGACGGGCGGGTCGGCGTTGGCGTCCCACTGGAAGGTGGTGAGGAAGTTCCCCTCGTCCTCGCGGATCGCGACGACGGCGCGGATGGCGAGGAACAGGGCGATCGCGGCCATGATCACCAGGAGCGCGATCCCGGACCCCTTGGACAGCGTGCTGAACACCCGGTCGCCGAGGCGCGTCGTGGTGTTCTTGTTCGTGGCGGGCATACCGGTTCCCGGTCTCAGGCCATCGCGTCGATGCGCTGGCGCACCTGCTGGATGATGTCGTCGGAGATCGGCGCGTAGTCGATCTCGGCCAGGGCTCGCTGTCCTTCCTCGCCGGCGGCGTACGTCAGGAAGGCCCGGGTGAGGTCGCGCGTGGCGGGGGCGTTCCCCCGGTCGCAGACCACCTCGTACGTCACCAGGACGATCGGGTAGACGCTCTCCTCGCGGGAGGCGTAGTCGAGTTCCAGGGCGAGGTCGCCGTCGGTGCCGACTTGCTCGGCCTGGGCGATGGCGTTGGAGGCGTTCTCGACGGTGGCCTCGACGGGCTCGCCGGCGCCGGTGTCGACGCGGACGGTGTCGATGTCGTTCTGGTGGGCGTAGGACAGCTCGAAGTAGGAGATGGCGCCCGCGTTCTGCTGGACCATGCCGACCAGCCCGGAGGAGCCGCTGGCGGACTGGCCGCCGGCGCCCTGCCACGCCTTGTCCGGTGTGTGCGGCCAGGCGTCGGGGGCCGCCGCGTGGAGGTAGGCGGTGAAGTTCTCGGTGGTGCCCGAGCCGTCGGAGCGGTGGAACGGGGTGATCGGTGTGTCCGGCAGGTCGGTGCCGGGGTTCAGCTCGGCGATGGCCGGGTCGTTCCACCGGCGGATCTTGGAGTCGAAGATGCGCGCCAGGGTGGTGGCGTCGAGCGTGAGGTCGTCCACACCGGGGAGGTTGTACGCGACGGCGACGGGCCCGGCGACCATCGGGAGGTGGATGGCGCGGCCACCGTCGCGGCAGACGGAGCGCGACTGGTCCACCTCGCCCTCGGACAGCAGCGAGTCGGTGCCGGCGAAGGCGGTGGTGCCCTGGAGGAACTCCTGCACGCCGGCCCCGGAGCCGGTGGCCTTGTAGTTGATCTGGCTGCCGTCACAATTGGCCTGGTAGGTGTTCACCCAGACCTCCATCGCGTTGGACTGGGCGCTCGATCCCGAGGCGAGCAGCGTGCCGCCGGGGGCGCAGTCGAGGTTCTCGACCGAGAAGTCCACGGCTCCCGGAAGGCCGGAGTTGTCGTCCGTTCCACAGGCAGTGAGGGCGACCAGAGCGGCGGAGACCAGCACCGCGCCGAGGCGTAGCGTCACTGTCGCGCATCCTTCCCGTAGCCCTATCACCCGAAAGTAGGCAGATCAGGTGAAGTGACCCACGGTTGTAGGTGAATAAAAAATGAACAGAGCAGGCAGACGGGACCGCCCGGGGCTGCACGATACTGCCTGCCCCGCCGTCCATTCGTTACGCTATACCCAGCAGGGGTATATGAGTCCCAGGAGGACCGATATGACCACGTTCGACACGGTCGCGGCGGCGGGAGAGACACCGGCGGCCGGAAGTCCGCCCGGCCCTCACGGCTACAGCAAGGAGAAGGACTCCCACCTCAAGCGGCTCCGCCGCATCGAGGGGCAGATCCGCGGGCTCCAGCGCATGGTCGAGGAGGACGTCTACTGCATCGACATCCTGACGCAGGTCTCCGCCTCCACCAAGGCCCTCCAGTCCTTCGCCCTCCAGTTGCTGGAGGAGCACCTGCGGCACTGCGTGGCGCACGCCGCGCGGGAGGGCGGCCCGGGCATCGACGAGAAGGTCCAGGAGGCCACGGCGGCCATCGCCCGCATGCTGAGAACGTGAGGCCCCGGCCCGGGCGGCGGCGCTCAGGCCACGGCCCCGGCGTACACGTCCCCGGCCGCCGGCAGCGCGACCGCCACCGGCGTCCCGAAGTCGAACAGCGTCACCGTCGAGGCGACGTCCACCCCCGAGGCGTCGCCCGCGTAACTGAACTGGTGCCTGACCTTCCGCGGCAGCCCCCGCTCGTCGAGGAAGACGTCGAACGGCACCTCGGTCTCCGTGAACCCCTCCACCGCGGCGGTGAGCTGCTCCCTGGCCTGCTCCGAGGACGCGGCCCGCGCCGCCGCCGCGATGTCGGTGACCCCCCGGAAGTGCCGCAGCGTCTCGCCATGGACCGTGGCCTCCCCGAGGTCCGCGACGGTCAGCACCCCGCGCAGCAGCTCGGCCGCGGTGATCGGATCGGTGGCGCCGCCCGTCACCAGATTCCCGTCGGGCAGTGAGGTGACGTCGACGCGCACCCACTTGTCGGACGGGACGCCCGCGCCCCGGTTCTTCATGTAGAGCAGGCCCGGCACGAAGATCTCGGTGACCGGCTCGCCCTCCGGCAGCGTCACGCGCAGCTCGCCGACGCGTTCCCCGTAGTCGAAGCCGCCCTCGCCGTGCAGGGTCACCCGGGTCCCGCCGGAGGCCATCTCCATCGCCGTGTGCGCCTGCGAGGTGCCGGAGGCGGCCAGCAGGTCGGCGGCCCGGCGGACGACCTCGGCGGCGCGGGCGCCCCGGCCCGCCGCGGCCCGCTCGTCCTCGGCGGCGGCTCCGGTGCCCGAGCAGCCGGCCAGGGCCAGCAGGGCGGCGACCAGTCCGGCGCAGCCCGCGCCGCGCGGGGCGGCCGGGCTCCCTCGCGTGCGACGCCGCCACACCGACATGGGCCGCGACACCCCCAGACAACCGTCGTTCCGGACTTGTCCCCCCTAACGACTTCCCCCGGCGGCCGTTACGGTGGTGGCGTGCATGAGCAGGGTGAAGCCGAGCCGCCTCCGCCCGCCACCACCATGGCGGAGCACCATGTCACTCTCACCGAACGCGGGCCGTTCATCGCGCCCCGATGCATCTGCGGCTGGTACGGGCCGGCCCGCCGTTCCCGGCCGCTGGCGCGGCATGAGGCGGCGGCGCACATGGCCGAGTCCTCAGCGGTGTAGCGGCGGTCCCCGGCCGCCCGGCCGGGCCCGGCTTCAGGCGGCGAGGCCGCGTTCGGGCGCCGTCTGTCCGTGCCGCGCCGCGGGGCGCGCGGGTGTCTCGGGGCGGGCGATCCAGCCCAGGCCCCGGGTCCTGGCGCACAGCGCGACGAGCGGCGTCAGCGCCGCCATGGCGAGCGGCGCGAGCAGCAGGGCGACGGCGGCGCCGAGGGCGAAGCCGCCGATGACGTCGGTCGGGTAGTGGACGCCGAGCATGACGCGGGCGCAGCCCTGGACCAGGGCCAGCGCGAAGACGGCGGCGCCCAGGGCGCGGTGCACGAGGAAGAGCGCCACCGCGACGGCCATCGCGGCCCCCGCGTGGTCGCTGACGAACGAGTACCCGTCGTCGCCGGCCAGCGGACGCAGGTCGGGGTGGGTGTCGGCCGGCCGGGGGCGGGCCACGAAGCCGCGCAGGGGCGCGTTGACGAGGCAGGCGATCCCGGCGGCGAGCCCCGCCCACAGCACACCGGCCACCGCCACCGGGGCGTCCGGCCGGCGGCGCAGGAGGGCCCAGCCGGCGAGCACGACCAGCACCAGCACGGCGGGGATGCCGCGCTGCCCGGCGAAGACCAGGAAGCTCTCGGCCCAGCCGGGGAGCCGCTCGGCGAGACCGTTGAGGTCGTACAGGACGTCGAGTTCGACGTCCGGATTGTCGAGTTGATCGAGAAGACCAGCCATGTGCCGTCGCGGGCCCTTCAGGCGTGGGGCCCCTGCCGGGGTCAGGCAGGGAGGAGGAGACCCTGTTCCGGTACAGGTAACGTCAGGTACTTCCCCGTGTGCGCCTGTGTCCATCGAAAGGCGGCGTGCCTGTTATCGAACAGCAACGCCGCGCGCAGGGAAACGCGAAAGCGTTGACGAAACCTTTACGCACCGCACATAGGGCGCGCGGCGCCCGTCCGTCACGCGGTGGGCCGGGTCGCCCCGAAGTAGTCCGGCGAGTCGATCGGGTCGAACCGGATGACGGCGCCGGTGTAGGGGGCGTTGATCATGTACCCGCCGCCGACGTAGATGCCCACGTGGTGGATGCTGCGCGGATCGGCGAGGTCGTAGGCGAAGAAGACCAGATCCCCGGGCAGCAGCTCGTCCCGGTCGGGGTGCGGTCCGGCGGTCCACTGGTCGTTGGCGACGCGCGGGATCGTGATGCCGACGGAGTCGTAGGCCGCCTTGGTCAGCCCCGAGCAGTCGAACCGCCCGCCCTCCTCGGGCGTGCCGTCACCGCCCCACAGGTACGGCGTGCCGAGCTGGTCCTGCGCGAAGTGCACGGCCCCGGCGGCCTGTTCCAGCGGCGGCAGCGGCTGGTCGGCGGGCGCGGCGGCGAAGCTGACCTCCGCCTCGCGGATGACGCGGACGTAGTTCTGCGTCTCGGTGTAGGGCGGGACGCCGTTGTACTGGATCACCGCGTAGGGGCCGGCGTTGTAGGCCGCGAGCATGTTGTCGACCGGGTCGCCCGGGACGTCCTTGACGTATTCGGCCAGCGAGCAGTCGTAGACGGCGGCGGAGGGTATGGCGTCGGCCGGGTCCCAGACGTCCGCCACGCCGTCGCCGCTGGCGTCGATGCCGTGGGCCGCCCATGTGCTGGGGATGAACTGGGCTATGCCCTGGGCACTGGCCGAGCTGGTCTGGTCCGTCTGGAACCCGCTCTCCTGGTTGAGCTGCGCGGCCAGCAGCGCCGGGGACAGCGTGTCGCAGTAGTTGCCCCACTCCTGCACCAGCAGTACGTACTCCTCCGGCACGGTGTTGGCCGCGAGCTGCCCGTCGCCGCGCCCCGCGCCGCCGAGCAGGCTGACGCCCGCGCTGTAGACGCCGACGACCAGCAGTGCCATGAAACACGCCAGGCCGCCGATGCCGAGACCGGCGACCAGAAGGACCTTCTTCACTCGCTCACGCTCCCCCTGGCACGGTGAACCCGTCGCATCCGATGGCCGCCGCCTCGTCCGGCCCGTAGACGTGGTAGAAGATCACGGTCCAGTCGCCCGGGACGTCCTGGAACGGGACGGCGCCCGGGAAGTCGTCCGGGTACGTGACGTACCGCCACTCCACGGGGTCCTCCTCGAACAAGTCGTAGCTCCGGCTGGTGTGGACGACGTCCCGGCCCGAGGAGCCCGTCTCCCCGGGCGCCTCGGGACCGCGCAGCGCCGCCGCGATGTAGTACGGCCCCTCCACCTGTCCCACGTCCGTCTTCAACCGCCAGCCGATCTCCGCCGTCTCGCCCGTGACCGCTTCCCACGACATGCTCGTCTGGAACTGGTCGACCCCCTCCTCCGGAGCCTGGAGGCAGTATCCCGCGTCCGCGTCCCACCTATTCGTCGTGCTGAAGTCCGCGTTCAGCCGGGGAGGTTCGGTCGGCGCGCTCGGGTCGTCCGCCGCGTCGTCCGCCGGGGGCGCCGGATCGACGCCGAGCAGGTCCGTCGCCTCCGAGCCCTCCCCGGACCCGGCCGTGTCACCGGCGGCGCCGTCGTCCGGGCGCAGGACCACGGTGGCCGTCGTCGCGACCGCCGCCACGACCAGCGCCCCGGCCAGGGCACGGCCCAGGACCCGGCGGCGCGGGGGCGGCAGGGGCGCCGTGCCCTGCTCCGGCGGGACCGGGCCCGCGGCCGTGGCCGCCGCGAGGTCCGGCGGGGCGGGGTCGGCCAGGCCGGTCGGCGCCCGGTACGCCGCGACCTGCGGCAGCGCGCTGGTGACGCCGCAGCGCGCGACCACCTCCCGGGGCGGCGGCCGGCGCGCGGGATCGCGGGCCACGCAGTCGCGGATCAGCGCCGCCAGGCCCGGATGCACGCCGTCCACGTCGATCTCGCCGTGCACCACGCGGTAGCTGACGACGGCCCACTCGCCGCCGCCGTACGGCTGGCGGCCCGTGGCCGCCGCCGCCAGGGTCGCGCCCAGCGCGAACACGTCGGCCGCCGGGCCCGCCGCCGTACCCGTCAGCGCCTCCGGCGCGGTGTAGCCGGGGGTGCCGGGCGTCTGGCCGGTCCTGGTGAGTCGCGTGTCGTCGGCCGCGCGGGCTATGCCGAAGTCGATCAGCCGGGGGCCGGACGGCGCCAGGATCACGTTGTTCGGCTTCACGTCGCGGTGCACGACGCCCTGTTCGTGGATCACGGCCAGCGCCTCCGCCAGCGCGGCGAGGAGCCCGGTGCACAGTTCGGGCGGCAGTGGGCCGTTCCGCGTGGCCTGCGGCAGCGTCGGGCCCGGCACGAACTCGGTGGCCAGCCAGTACGGCGGCGCGTCCAGCCCGGCGCCGACCAGATCCGCCTTGTAAGGGCTGCGCACCGCCCGCACGGTGGCCACCTCGCGGCGGAACCGGGCCAGCACGTCGGGGTCTTCGGCGATGTCCTCCCGGATCACCTTGACCGCCACGAGCGTTCCGCCCGGCGACCGCCCCAGGTACACCCGTCCCATGCCTCCGGCGCCGAGCCGGGCCAACAGCGTGAACTCCCCGATGAGCGCGGGGTCCTGGCTACGCAACGGCTCCACGCGCCCTACTCTGCCGCATCGTCGCCGGATTGTCGGAGTGCGCCCTCCCTCTCCCTTCGGTATCGTGGGCCCCCATCGCAGCCCTGAGTGAAGGGACGACTCCATGGCGTCACCATCCGAGGTCGACACCGACGCGTTGCGCCGCCTCGCCCGCCACGCCGACACGCTCCACGCCCAACTGGACGCCGTACTCCCCCGGTTGCGTGCCGACGAAGGCGACGGCGGCGCGGGGCGGCACGGCACCGCCCAGCTCGCGTCGGCGCGCGCGCTGCGGCGGACGCGGGCCACCTGGGAGGAGCGGCTGACCGAGGTGCGGGCCGAATGCGGGCGCCTGCGGGACGGATTCACGTTCGCCGCCTCGGCCTTCGACCCCGCGGAGGACTGCGTCCGGTGATCACCGTTCCCCAACTGCGCGACATGCTGCCCCAGTCGTTCGCCGCCGAGGCAGCCCGCTGGGGCGCGACCGCCCAGTGGGCGGAGGAGGCGTGGCAGCTCGTGGAGGACCGGATGCTCACCGCCGAACCGCCCCCGGACGGCGGGACGGCCGGCTCCGCCCAGGACAGACTGCGGCTGCTCGCCGACAACTTCCGCTACACCCGCGCCCGGTGCGGCATGATCGAGTCGGCCCTCACCGGCCTCGCCGGGGAACTGGCCGACGCGCGGGCGAGCCTGCGCACGGCGCTGGACGAGGCGGTGGCGCTCGGCTACGAGGTCGCGGACGACGGCCGCCTCAGCCACCCGGCCCCGGCCGCCGCCGTCGCCTCCTCCGGCATCGGGCACCGCGCGACGGCGACGCGCCTGGCGGAACGTATCGCCGCCGCGCTGCGCCGCGCGGAGGAGTCCGACGCCCGGTACGCCCGTACGCTCACCGGGCTGGCGTCCGTTCCCGGCGCCCCCGGCTCCCCCGTCCTCCCGGACGGCCGGTCGGCGCGCGCCAACCGCGCCTGGTGGAACGGGCTTTCCGCGCCCGAACGCGACGCCCTGCCGCTCGTCCGCCCGGCCGGGGCCGGCGCCCTCGACGGCCTCCCGGCGGCGGCGCGGGACACGGCCAACCGCCTGCTGCTGGAGGCCGCCGAGGCGGAGCACGAGGCGGGCGGCGGCCCCTGGTCCGCCGGGATCGCGGCCCTGCGGGCGCGGTGGGCCGGGACCGGCGCGGAGGGGCTGCCCGACGCGTTCCTGCTGGCGTTCGGGACGGACGGGCCCGGCCGGGCGGTCGTGGCCCAGGGCGACCCGGACACGGCGGCCCACACGGCGATCCTCGTGCCGGGCCCGGGAAGCGATCCGGCCCGGCTGGACGAGGAGTTGGCGCGCGGGGCCGACCTCTGGCGGGAGGCGGCCCGGGTGGCGCCGGACGCCGGGGTCTGCGTGATCACCTGGCTCGCGGACGAGGCGCCGGGCGAGGCATTCGTCGACGGCCTGCGCGTGGCCCGCGAGGGCGCGGGCGATGTCACGGTCATCGGCCACGGGGGCGCCGCCCCCGGCCCGTTGCGGGACCAGGCCCGGCTGATGACCGGCCGGACCGGCGAGATCGACGGCGCGGCGCTCACCGTTCCCGGCGTGCCGGGAACGGCGGCGACCGCGCTGTCCGTCGACGAGGCACGCGCGCGGGCCCGCGCGCACTCCAGCGCCGTTCTGGACCTGTTGGCGGTCCGCGCCCGGGTGAGCGGTGGCGGCCCCGGCGTCACCCGCTGCCCGTCCGACCCCGGCGCGGAGCGGCTGTTCGCGGTGCGCCACCCGTGGTCCGTCTCGGGCGTCCCCCGCGAGGAACTGCGGCGGGCCATGGCGCGGCTGCGGCGCGGACTGCCCTCGCGGGGCTGGCGGATCACGGCCGATGGCGTGCGGGACAACCGGAACCGGTCCCCGCGCCTGACGTTCACGACCACGCGGGACAACGCCGGGAACGGAGCGGGCGGATGCGTCCTGGACGTGACCCTCGAAGGCGGGCCGGACGACGAACCGCTGCTCGCCGTGACGCTGCTCGCCGGCCCCTTCCGCTCCCCCCAAGGCCGAAGCCCGCGCGGTCAGTTCTGAGGCCCCGCGCGCACCACCCACACCATCGACCCCACCCGCCCGGAAACCTCCGCGCATGCGTTCACACCCTGTCAGGGTGGCGTGGCACAATCCGATGGGGACCGGTTACGAAGCCAGTGAGGCGGTGAGTTCGGTGGATGAGGAAGAGAACGACATCAACAACATCATCGGTGGCATTGCCCCTGACTGGGGGCCATTTGCCGCCGTAGGGGACCAGGCACGGACGATGATCCAGGTCATCATGGCTACGGCCATCCTGATTTGCCTCGGCCTCGCCATCTGGGGGGCCGCCAAGCAGCGGATCGGGTCGACCGCGATGCGGGACTCGTTCAGCGCCGAGCAGGGCAAGGGCCTGATCGTGGCGGGCCTGACGGGCGTGTTCATCATCGGCTCGCTCGGCACGCTGTTCACCATCATCTACGGCATGTCCATCTAGGGAAGACGGCTGCGCATGCGGGGACGGGGCGTCGCGCGTCGCGTGGCGGCGACAGTGGCGCTGGCCGCCCTCGCCGCCGGCTGCGCGGTCGGGCCCGCCGCCCACCGCGCGGACCAGGAGGCGTCCGAGGCGCCCGTTCCGCCGGCCGGCGGGCCGACGGAGGACCCGGGGCCCGGGCTCGGCCCGGAGCCCGACGGAACGGACGAGCCGACCGACGACCCGGAGCCACCCGCGCCCGGCTCGGATCCGGCTCCCGCCGAGGGCACGGCCGACATCGCCGAAACCGTGGCTGAGGGCCTGCCCGGCGGCCTCTGCTGCGTCGCCGAGCTGCCCGACGGCGATCTCCTCGTCGGCTCCCGGACCACGGGCACCGTCTCCCTGGTCAGCCGGGAGGACGGGACGACGACGGAACTTGGCGCTGTGCAGGGCGAGTTGCTCGCTCTCGCGATCCAGCCCGCTTCCGCCGACGCCACCCTCGTCAACGTGGTCGTCTATATCGCGCAGTCCCCGAGCAGCCGGGTCGGCGTGCACCGTTACTACCCCGACCGTGCGCCGGGTCAGCAGTGGGGCGACACGGCCGCCTGGCTGTTCCGGAACCTGCCGCTCGCCGACGCGCACAACGGCGGCGCGCTCGCGTTCGGCCCGGACGGCATGCTGTACGTCGGGACCGGCGACGCCGGGCAGCCCCAACTCGCCACGGACGGCGAGTCGCTGGCCGGCAAGGTGCTGCGGATGGAGCCCGACGGCGGCATCCCCGACGACAACCCGGCCGCCGGTTCCTACGTGTACTCGTCGGGCCACACCGACGTGCGCGGCCTCGCCTGGGACGGCGACCGCCTGTGGGCCCTCGACGCCGGAACGGTCCAGTCCGTGGTGCCCGGCGGCGAGCCCGTCACCGTCTGGGAGCCGGACGGCGGGACCCCGGCCGGGATCGCCGCGTCGGCCGGCTCGCTGTGGGTGCCGTCCGGCGCGGACGGCCTGTGGCGGCTCCCGCTCGACGGCACGTCCCTCGTCGCGCCCCCGCAGCCGCTGCTCGCGGACGACCTGGCCGGAACGGACGCGATCGCCCCGGCCGCCGACGACGGCACCCTGTGGACGCTCACCTCCGGCGGCCTCCTCCGCCTCGACGTGACCTGATCCCTGCCGCGAAGGAGTCAGCGGCGGGGAAGCCTAGACCCCCAGCCCCCGCGTGATCAGGTCCGCCAGGGCGAAGACGAACAGGCTTATCCCGACGAAGCCGTTCACCGTGAAGAACGCGCGGTTGACGCGGCTGAGGTCGTCCGGGCCGACGATCGCGTGCTCGTACACGAACGCCGCCGCGACCACCGCGAGGCCCGTCCACAGCAGCGGCCCGCCGTCCGTGGCCACCGCGTACCAGACGAGCAGCGCCGTCGTCACCGCGTGGCAGGCCCGCGCCCCGTACAGCGCGCCCGCGACGCCGAAGCGCGCCGGAACGGAACGGACGCCCTGCACACGGTCGGCGGCCACGTCCTGGCAGGCGTAGATGAGGTCGAACCCGCCGATCCACAGCCCGACCGCCGCGCCGAGGATGGCGGCGTCCCACGACCAGGCGCCGGTCACCGCGAGCCAGCCGCCGACCGGGCCCATCGCCTGGGCCAGGCCGAGTATGGCGTGCGGGAAGTCCGTGAACCGCTTGCCGTACGGATAGACCACCATCGGGACCACCGCGACCGGCGCCAGCGCCAGGCAGAGCGGGTTCAGCAGGGCGGTCGCGGTGACGAAGACGACGAGCGCGACCAGCGCGCCGGTCCACGCGGTGCGCACCGACACCGCGCCGGTGACGAGTTCCCGCCCGGCGGTGCGCGGATTGCGGGCGTCGATCTCCCGGTCGATGATCCGGTTGGCCGCCATGGCGAACGTGCGCAGCCCGACCATCGCGACGGTGACCAGCGCGAGTTCGGCCCAGTGCACCGACTCGTCGTCCAGGTGCATCGCGGTCAGCGCGGCGATGTACGCGAACGGCAGGGCGAAGACGGAGTGCTCGATCATCACCAGGCGCAGGAACGCCCGGACGCGTCCGGGACCCGGCGTGTCCTGGTCGCCGTCGGTGACCGCCTGCGCGGTCACAGCCCGTACTCCTTCCAGCGGCGGCTCACTCGTTCGGCCGTCGCCGGGTCGGAGACGATCATCCGCGGCCAGCCGCCGTCGCGCGTGTAGCCCTCCTCGGGCCATTTCGCGGTGGCGTCCACGCCGGCCTTGCCGCCCCAGAACTGCTGGTAGGAGGCGTGGTCCAGATGGTCGACCGGGCCGGAGGTGAGGAGCAGGTCATGGGCGTAGTCCACGTTGCCGAACGCCCGCCAGGCGACTTCGTGCAGGTCGTGGACGTCGCAGTCGGCGTCCACCACGATGATCAGCTTGGTCAGCGACATCATGTGCGCGCCCCAGACGGCCGACATCACCTTCTGCGCGTGCTTCGGGTACTTCTTGTCGATCGAGACGATCGCGCAGTTGTGGAAGCCGCCCGCCTCGGGGAGGTGGTAGTCCACGATGTCCGGGATGATGATCTTCAGCAGCGGCAGGAAGAAACGCTCGGTGGCCCGGCCGAGCGGCCCGTCCTCGGTCGGCGGGCGGCCCACCACGATCGACTGGAACAGCGGCTTCTTCCGCATGGTGACGCAGTCGATCGTCAGCGCGGGGAACGGCTCCCGCGGCGTGTAGAAGCCGGTGTGGTCGCCGAACGGCCCCTCCGGCAGCGTGGTGCCCGGCTCCAGCCAGCCCTCCAGCACCACCTCGGCGTGGGCCGGGACCTGGAGCGGCACGGTCAGGCAGTCCACCAGTTCCACGCGCTTGCCCTGCACGAATCCCGCGAAGAGGTACTCGTCGATCTCGCCGGGCAGCGGAGCCGTCGAGGCATAGGTGACGGCGGGCGGGCAGCCGAACGCGATGGCCACGGGCAGCCGCTCGCCGCGCCGGGCGGCGACCTGGTAGTGGTTCCGGCTGTCCTTGTGGATCTGCCAGTGCATCCCGATCGTGCGCCGGTCGTGGCGCTGGAGCCGGTAGAGGCCGAGGTTGCGGATCCCGGTCTCCGGGTCCTTGGTGTGGGTCAGGCCCAGGTTGAAGAACGAGCCGCCGTCCTCGGGCCAGGTGAAGAGCGCGGGGAGCGCCGTCAGGTCCACCTCGTCGCCCTTGAGGACGATCTCCTGCACGGGCGCGTGCTTCACCTTCTTCGGGGGCACGTGCGATATGGCGCCGAGTTTGCCGAAAGCCTCCCGCATTCCGACGAACCCCTGGGGCAGCTCCGGTTTCAGCAGCCCGGCGATCTTCTCGCCGATCTCCTCGTACGCGCCGAGGCCGAGGGCTTTGAGCATGCGACGGTCGGTGCCGAAGACATTCATGGCCAGGGGCAGGTCCGAGCCCTTGACGTTCTCGAAGAGAAGCGCCGGGCCGCCCGCCTTGTTCACCCGGTCGGTGATCTCCCCCACCTCCAGGTGGGGATCGACCTCGGCCTTGACCCGCTTGAGGTCGCCGTCCCGTTCCAGGGCCTTGAGCAGGGAACGGAGATCGTCGTATGCCATGCCGTTCAGTATTCCGGACGCATTACCCTGGGGCTGGTCAGGGGGCCTCGCTCGGGCCCGGTCCGTCTCTCCCAGGGGGCTACCATGCTGAGGGTGCTGCTGTTTCTGGTCCCGCTGGCGCTGGCCATCTACGCCCTGGTGGACTGCATCAGTTCCCGGGACGAGGAGATCAGGCATCTCCCGAAGCTGATCTGGATCTTCCTCATCGTCCTGGCCTGGGTCGTCGGCCCGCTGGCCTGGATCTTCGTGGGCCGCAAGCGCGCGGTCCCCGGCCGTGGCGCGCTCGGCCACCGGCGCTCCGGCGGCTGGGTCGCCCCGGACGACAACCCCGACTTCCTCCGCTCCCTGAAGGAGACCCGGGAGGAAGAGCGCCGCCGCGAGGAGGAGTCACGCCGCAACGACGGCGACGAGGAGAACCCGCCCGGCACCACGTGACGCCGGGCGGGCGGTCCGCTCAGACGCCGCCGTAGGAGTGCAGGCTGTCGAAGAAGATGTTGACGCCGTAGTAGTTGATGATGAAGCACACGAATCCGGCGATGCCCAGGTAGGCCGCCTTCCGGCCCTTCCAGCCGACCGTGGCGCGGGCGTGCAGGTAGCAGGCGTAGGCGACCCAGGTGATGAACGCCCAGACCTCCTTCGGGTCCCAGCCCCAGTACCGGCCCCAGGCGTACTCGGCCCAGATCGCGCCCGCGATGATCGTGAACGTCCACACCGGGAAGACCGCCGCGTTGATGCGGTAGGCGAACTTGTCGAGGTTCACCGACGACGGCAGGCGTTCCATCACCGAGGCCGTGACGGCGCGCGGCCGGCCCCCGGCGGCGAGCTTCGCCTCGTACCGGTCGCGGAACAGGAACAGCGCGCTGGTCACCGCGCCCAGGTAGAACAGGCCGCCGCAGATGATCGCCAGCGGGACGTGGATCCACATCCAGATCGAGTCGAGGGCCGGCTCCAGCCGCGTGCTCTCCGTGTACAGCACCGTGACGGCCAGGCCGAGGTCGAGCAGCACGGTCGTGACCAGCGGCAGGCCGAGCCAGCGGACGTTCCGCTTGGCGAGGAGGAAGCAGAGGAACGCGCCGACGACGACGGCCGAGAAGGCGGTGGAGAACTCGTACATGTTGCCCCACGGCCCGCGCGAGACCGACAGGGCCCGGCACAGCACGCCGCCGAAGTGCAGCAGGAACGCCAGGGTGGTCAGCGACACGGCGATCCGGCCGTACGGGTCGCCCTGCTCGTCGCCGCCCGCCGCGCCCGGGCCGTCGGGGACCGCGTCGCGGGCGGGGCTGGCGGAGCGGGGGACGACCTCGGGGCGGTCGAGGACGCTGGTCGTGCCGTTCTTCCGGACGGTCACCACCGGCCGCCGCGCCGCCGCGCCCTCGGCCCCGGCCTCCGCCGGCGCGGCCGTCAGCGCGGCGGCGGGGCGGGCGACCTTGCTGCGGCTGCCGAAGATCCACTCGGCGGTGTAGGCGAGGAACGCCAGGGTGTAGACGGCCATCGACGCGTAGATCAGCATGTCGCTGAAGTCGGCGAGGCCCTCGTTGGCGGCGAGGATCATGGACGTGCTCCTTCCGCGGCTGCGGATTCGGCGGGGTCTGCGGGATCGGCGGGGTCTCCGGGGGCGCGGGGGGGTGACGTGTGGGGGGGCCCCTGTGGGTGGGGCGCGGGGGCGGCGGGCCCCACACGGACGCCGGCGGGCGGGCGCGGGGATGTGTATAAGAGACATGGATCAGGGACGTGCTCCTTGCGCGGCTGCGGATTCGGCGGGGTCTGCGGGATCGGCGGGGTCTGCGGGGTCCGGGTCGGGGATCAGCGGGGCGTCCGGCTGGAGACGGGCCGCGAGGTCGGCCAGCTCCTCGGGAATCCTGGCGGATTCGGTGCGGCCGAGCGAGGCCATCTCCACCACGGTGCGGCCGTCGTCGTCCGCGTACGCCCGCACCCACACGCGGCGGCGCTGGAGCAGCAGGGAGAGGGCGAGACCGGCGACCGCGGCGAGCGCGCCGCCCAGCGCCCAGTCATTGCCGGCCTTGGTGGTGATCTGGAACGTCGCCCAGTTCTCGAAGCCCTCGTAGGTGAGGGTGCCCATGCCGTCGGGCAGTTCGAAGGACTCGCCGGGCAGCAGGTTGAAGCGGACGGGCTCGCCCGACGCGTCCCGGAACTGCTCCATGTTGGTGGTGTCGAGCTGGTACACGTTCTGCGGCAGGCCCGAGTTGATGCCGAGGTCACCGTGGTAGGCGTTGAGCGTCAGCACCGGCAGGTCGGGCTCGGGGAACGTGGAGTGCGGGCCGCGCACGTCGTCGAGGGCGAAGCTGGGGTTGAAGAAGCCCTGGAAGCCGAGCTGGTCGGGCTCGCCGTCCGGACCGACGTAGTCGCTGACCTTGATCACACCGGTCGAGCTGAGGGCCTGGTCCTGCGGGAGGAACGGCACCGGCCCGCTGAACGCCGTCTGGCCCTGCCCGTCGGTGACGGTGACGACGGGCGCGTAGCCGTGGCCGAGGAGCCGGATGCGGGCGTCACCGACGTGCACCGGGTGGTTGACCTCGATGGAGGCGTCCTGCTCCTCGCCGCCCGCCGTCCAGTAGGTGATGTCGGCGCGGAACTGGGTCGCGGTGCCCAGATCGACGCTGTCGCGCGAGTAGTCGGCGTGGAACTCGTCGAGCCGGAACCCGAACGGCTCCAGGTCGTCCACGTCGAAGAGGCTGCCGGACTCGAAGTCGTCGTACTGGATGAGGTTGTTGGTGAAGCCCTCCCCGGTCACCATCAGCTTGCCGCCCTCGGCGTAATAGAGCCGGCCGGCGGCGAACGCGACGAGCATCACGATCAGCGCGAGGTGGAAGACCAGATTCCCGGCCTCCCGCAGGTATCCCTTCTCGGCGGCGACATGGGCGCCGCCGGGCCCCTCCGCGCGGTGCGCGCGGAACCGCTTGCGCCGCAGCAGCCCGTGCGCGGCGTCCAGGACCCGCTCCGGCTCGGCGTCGGTGCGCCACGTCGTGTACGCGGGCATCCGCGTCAGGCGGCGCGGGGCGCGCGGCGGGCGGGCGCGGAGCTGGCCGACGAACTGCCAGGTCCGCGGCACGATGCAGCCGATCAGGGAGACGAACAGCAGGGTGTAGATCGCCGAGAACCACACCGAGGAGTAGACGTCGAACAACTGGAGCTTGTCGTAGAGGCCGGACAGGCTCTCGTTGTTGGCGCGGAACTCCTGGGCGAGGGTGGCGTCCACCTCGTCCTGCGGGATCAGCGAGCCGGGGATCGAGGCGAGGGCGAGGAGGAAGAGCAGGATCAGCGCGACGCGCATGGAGGTGAGCTGCCGCCAGGTCCAGCGCGCCCAGCCGGTGGTCTCGCGCAGCAGCCAGCGGGCCCAGCCGCCCGCGCCGGGGCCGCGGACGCCGCCGAACGAGCCGGGCACCGCCGCGCCGGCCTCGTCCGCCGCCTCCTCGTCCTGGGCCGGGGCGGTGGACAGCCCGGCCGCGGCCGTCGCCTCGTCGGCCAGGGGCTCGGTGCGCGTGGTGCCGTCGTCGGCCTTGCTCGCCATCTGTCAGATCCAAACGCCGAAGTCGGATGACCAGACCTGCATCTCGTACACCATGTCGGCCCACAGGCCGCTGACGAGGAGGAGTCCGGTGACGATCAGCATGCCGCCCCCCAGCCGCATGACCCACACATAGTGCCGCTTGATCCAGCCGAACGCGCCCAGGGTCCGGCGGAAGGCGAGCGCCGCCACGATGAACGGCAGGCCCAGGCCCAGGCAGTAGACGAACGTGAGCAGCGCGCCGCGCGCCGCCGTCGCCTCGCTGAACGCCAGGAGCTGCACCGCGCCCAGCGTCGGCCCGATGCACGGGGTCCAGCCGATGCCGAACACGACGCCGAGCATCGGCGCCCCGGCCAGCCCGACGCCCGGCTTGACGTGGAAACGGAACTCCCGGCCGCCGAGCCGGGGCAGCAGCCCGGCGAACATCACCCCGAGCACGATGGTCAGCGCCCCGAAGACCCGGGTCAGGGTCTTCTGGTGCTCCAGCAGCTCGGCGCCGATCCCGCCGAAGAAGGCGCCGGTGGAGACGAAGACGGCGGAGAACCCGAGCACGAACAGCGAGGCGCCCAGGAACATCCGGCCGCGCCTGGCCTCCTTGAGGTCCGCGCCGCCCACGCCGGTCACGTAGGAGAGGTAGCCGGGGACGAGCGGCAGCACGCACGGCGAGAAGAACGACACCAGCCCGCCGAGCAGCGCCACCGGCAGCGCCAGGAGCAGCGCCCCGCTCAGAACCGTCTGGTTGTAGTCCACGGCCGCGTCATCCCTCGGCGATCACGGGTTCGAGGGCGGCGCGCAGCTCCTCCTCGGTGAGGGGCTTGAGCGCGCGCGCCGCGATGCGGCCCTCGCGGTCGATGATCAGCGTCGTGGGGATCGCCTGCGGGTTGAGACTGCCGCGGGGGAACTCCAGCAGCAGCCGCCCGTCGGGGTCGTACAGGCTCGGGTAGGGCACGTTGTGGGTGCGCTCGAAACCGGCCGCGTTCTCGCGGGAGCGGTCGCGGGTGTTGATGCCGACGAACTGCACGTCCTGGTCGGCGGTGTCCTCGGCGACGCGCACGAAGTTGTCGGCCTCGGCGATGCAGGGCGCGCACCAGGAGCCCCAGATGTTGACGACGACGACCTGGCCCCGGTAGTCGGACAGGCTCAGCGAGTCGCCGTCGACCGTCTCGCCGGACAGGTCGGGCGCCGCGTCGCGCTCGTCCGCCGCGACCTGGGTGATCTCACCCGTGCCCTGCACGATGTTGCTGTTTCCACCGGAGGGACCGGCCTGGTCGCCGGAGCACGCGGTGAGCGCGAGCGCCGCGGTCACGGCCCCGGCCAGGGCCACACTGACAGCCCGGAACTGGATCATGTGAAAAGTTTCCCATGCGCTCCGCGGCGATCTCGGGCGCCCCCCTTGTCCCGATTGCCTCCCTGGTCAGGCACCGTATCCCTTGCTCATGCCGGCCCCCTTGACGGGCTTGGCACCGGCCCGCAGATGGACGGGGACGAGGTCGAGCGCGGGCTCGGTGTAGGTGATGGAGACGATGTCGTCACCGGCGAAGGTGAAGCTGGTGAGCGACGCCAGCGTGCACTGGCGGGTGCGCGGGTCGTGCCACAGCCGGCGCCGTTCGACGAAGCTGCGCAGGATCCAGATCGGGAGCTGGTGGCTCACGCACACCGCCTCGTGGCCGCGCGCCGCGTCCCTGGCCGCGTCGAGGGCGCCCTTCATCCGGACGACCTGCTCGACGTACGGCTCGCCCCAGGACGGGCGGAACGGGTTCCGCAGGTGGCGCCAGTTCTCCGGCCTGCGCAGCGCGCCGTCGCCGACGCCGAAGGTCTTGCCCTGGAAGACGTTGCCCGCCTCGATCAGCCGCCGGTCGGTCGCCACGGGCAGCCCGTGCGCCTTGGCGATGGGCTCGGCGGTCTCCCGCGCCCGCTCCAGCGGAGAGGCCACGACGTGAGTGATGTCACGTCCGGAGAGGTGTTCGGCGACCCGCTCGGCCATGCGCCGGCCGAGTCCGGAGAGATGGAATCCCGGCAGCCGGCCGTAGAGCACCCCGGTCGGGTTCTCCACCTCGCCGTGCCGCACCACATGGACGACCGTCCGCTCGTCGCTGCTCATGTCCGCGCTGTCCCCGCTGTCCGTGGCCGGTATGTCTGACTGGCTCATGGCGTCGCTCACTCTCCCGCGTTCCCTACCCGCCTGCCCCGGCCTCGGCCGCGGCACGGGCCGCCGCCGGGAGCGCGGCGGCGATCCGTTCCAGCGCCTGCTCGTCGTGGGCCGTGGACACGAACCACGCCTCGAAGGCGGACGGCGGCAGATACACGCCGCGTTCCAGCATGGCGTGGAAGAAGGCGGTGTAGCGGAACGCCTCCTGCGCCTTCGCGGAGGCGAAGTCCGTGACCGGCCCCTCGGTGAAGAAGACGGAGAACATGTTGCCCGCCGCGCCGACCGTGTGCGCCACGCCCTCCTTCGTCAGCGCCGCCGTGACCAGGCCGCGCAGTTCCGCCGAGACGGCGTCGAGACGGGCGTAGGCCGCGTCGTCCAGCAGCCGGAGCTGGGCCAGCCCGGCCGCCGTGGCCCCCGGGTTCCCCGACAGGGTGCCCGCCTGGTAGCCGGGCCCGGCGGGCGCCAGCCGCTCCATGACGTCGGCGCGCCCGCCGAACGCCGCCGCCGGGAAGCCGCCGCCCATCACCTTGCCGAACGTCATCAGGTCGGGCACCACGCCCTCGACGCCGAACCAGCCCTGGCGGCTGATCCGGAACCCGGTCATGACCTCGTCGGAGATCAGCAGCGCGCCGTGCGCGGCGCACAGGTCGGCCAGGCCCTGGTTGAAGCCGGGCGCGGGCGGCACCACGCCCATGTTGCCCGGCACCGCCTCGGTGATGACGCAGGCGATCTCGCCGGGGTGCGCCTCGAACGCGGCGCGCGCGGCGGCCAGGTCGTTGTACGGCAGGACGATCGTCTCCCCGGCCTGCGCGCCGGTGACGCCCGGGGTGTCGGGCAGGCCGAACGTCGCGACGCCGGAGCCGGCGGCGGCCAGCAGCGCGTCCACATGGCCGTGGTAGCAGCCCGCGAACTTCACGACCTTGGCCCGGCCGGTGAAGCCGCGCGCCAGCCGGATCGCGGACATCGTCGCCTCGGTGCCCGACGAGACCAGCCGCACCCGCTCGACCGGCGGGACCCGCGCGACCATCTCCTCCGCCAGCTCCACCTCACCGGGGGTGGGCGCGCCGAAGGAGGTGCCGCGCACGGCGGCCGTCCGGACCGCCTCCAGGACCGCCGGGTGGGCGTGACCGAGAATCATCGGTCCCCAGGAACACACCAGGTCCACATATTCCCGGCCATCGGCGTCCGTCAGGTACGGACCCGCACCGGACACCATGAACCGGGGCGTACCCCCCACCGCGCCGAAGGCGCGCACCGGAGAGTTCACGCCGCCGGGGGTCACGCGGGCAGCGCGAGCGAAGAGCGTCTGGGAGACTGGGGCTTCGTAGGATTCAGTCACGCGGTCCATGGTGACAGAGCCCCTTACAGCTCGGTGACGGCGCGTTTCGCCGCCGTGTGGAAGGGGAGGTCTCTCAAACGATGATCGGGTCGCGCGGCGGGGGTCGCGAAAAGTCAGGTGGTGACATGCAGCGCGGTGGCGAGATCGGCGAGGGAACCGAGGACGTCGGACCGGAGCCCGTGCCCCGCGCGCGTGCCCGCAGGGGGCGCCACCGCCGCAAGGCGGAGAACGGCGATTTCGAGTTCCGTGGCCGAGGCGGACGAATGGCCGTGACATACAAATACTTCGGGGCGCCCGACGGCGCCACCGCCGCCCGCGTGCCGCTGTCGATGCGGCCCGAGGAGCTGGGCGGCGACGAGCTGGGCCAGGGCATGTTCACCCGGATCAAGCCGGAGACCATGGCCGCGATGGTGCTCACCGGCATCGAGGGCATACCGCTGCACCGGGTGCCCCCGCTGGAGCTGGTCGTGCTCCACCCGGACTACGCCGTGGTGAAGCTGCCCACCACCGTGGTCGACCCGCTGCGCGGGGTCGGTGAGGAGACCGTGGGCGCCGCCGCGTTCATCTGGTCCACGGTCCCCGACCGCAGCGGCCCGAGCGACGCCTTCGGCGTCTACAAGCTCCTCAACGAGTGGCAGGACTTCTCCCGCCGCCTCCACGAGGCCGGCCACCAGCCGTACTGCCTGGTCTGGCCCTGACCCCGCTTCGTGTTCGCCGGCCCGCTGCGGTAGACATGGTTCCCCAGCGACCAGCGAGCTTGAGCGAGGGAGGCGGTCCGTGCACCGCAGGGCACGCAGAGTATCCATGGCGCGCGCCACCGCGCTGGCCGCCGCGGCGGCCGGCGCGCTGACGGCCGGCTGCTCCACGGCCCTGAGCGGCACCGACGGCACGTCGCACTCCAGCCGCCCCGGCACCGCGAACGTGGCCCAGCCCGGCCGGTACTCGGGACTGCCCGAGCCGTGCGGCGCGGTGGACGGCGACACCCTCCGCGAACTGCTCCCCGGCGGCGACACCGACGCGTACGAGGGCGAGGCCGACGCGACGTTCGACAGCGGGCGCCGCGTCGGGTGCGCCTGGCACACCGTGACCCCGACCGGCAGCCACCGCCTGTCGGTCGACTTCCAGCGGATCGTCTCCTACGACCCGGCCGTCAGCGACGACGACGAGGCCGCGGCGGAGTTCGAGGAACGGGCGGCGGAGGCCGGTATCCCGGTGACCGGCGTCGAGCAGGTCGACGGCACCACGACCCCGCCCGGCGAGGAGCCCGGCTCCCGCGTTCTCGATGGCATTGGTCACGTCGCTTTCCTCGACGACCGGCTGACCAGCCTCGACGCGGGCGAGCGGCGCGACGTCACTCTCGCGTTCCGCAACGCGAACGTTATCGTCACCGTGGACTACGTCGTCTCGACCAACGTGACCGACGCCGAGCTCGACAGCGCCCTGCTCCAGCAGCGGGCCCAGACCGTGGCACGGCAGCTCGCGGGTGGTTTCGACGGCTGACGCGCGCCACGACCGGCCCCCGCCGCGGGCGGGCGTACCGTGGCCCCGCACAGAACCCCGTCCCTGGAGCGAAGAAAGACCATGAACCGCACCGCATCGCGACTCGCCGTCCGCACGCTGGCCTGGGCCGCCGTGCCCGTACTGTTCGCGGCCGGCTGCTCGTCCTCCGACTCCGGCTCCGACGAGAAGACCTCCGACGAGGCGCCGCGGAGCGTGGCCCCGACGCCCGAGCCGGTGAGATTCGCCGCGCTGCCGGAGGCGTGTTCCGTCCTCGGCGAGGACGTCGTCGCCGACGTGGTCCCCGAGGCCGACCCGAAGGAGGGCGAGACCCTCACCTCCACCGACACCGCGACCTCCGGGGCCTGCCTGTGGAGCGGCCTGGACGAGTACCAGTTCCGTTCCCTCACCGTCGCCCTGCGGCGCTTCGAGTCGGACGTGGCCCTCGGCAGCGGCGACGAGCGCGCCGGTGAGTACCTCCAGCAGATGGTCGAGGAGGTCACCGGCGACGAGGCCAACACGGGGGTCGAGTCGGCCGAGCTGGGCGAGACCGGCGACGCCGCCACCTCGATCGCCTACACCGTGGTCAAGGAGACCGAAGAGGAGGGCGAGCAGGAGTTCCGCCAGCAGCGGATCGTCGCCCGCACCGGCAACGTCGTCATCACCCTCGACTACTCGGGCGTCGGCTTCGAGGGCGACGACATGCCGAGCGCCGACAGCATCCGGGAGGCGGCGGAGACCGCCGCCCGCGAGGTCGTCGCCACCCTGGACGCCTCGGCGGAGGAGGCCCCCGCCGAGGGCCAGGAGGAGCAGCCGGAAACGGACGAGGACAAGCCCGAGGGCGAGCAGCAGGACTCCTGACCGCCTCCGCCGTTCAGCCGCCCAGCAGGGCGCGCCCCCGGTCCGCGCCCACCGCCAGCAGCAGGGTCGGCAGCCTCGGGCCCGTGTCGCGGCCGATCAGGAGCCGGTACAGCAGCGCGAAGAAGCCGCGCTGCGCCACCTTCAGCTCCGGCGTCGGCTTCGCGTCGGGCGCCAGCCCGGCCTGGATCTTCGGCACGCCGTAGACCAGGGTGGTCAGCCCGTCCAGCGACCAGTGCCCCGACAGCTCCGCCAGCAGCAGCCGCAGCGACTCCCGCTGCCGCTCGTCCAGCGACGCCAGCAGCTCGGCGTCCGGCACCTCGCGGACCCGGGTACGGGCCTCCGCCGGCATCTGGGTCTCCACCCAGCGCGCCGCGCGGTCCAGCCGCGGCCGGGTCTCGTCCAGCGAACGGACCGGGTGCTCCGGGTCCAGCTCGCCGAGGATCCGCAGCGTCTGCTCCTCGTCGCCGGTGGTGATGTCCACCACGGAGGCCAGCATCCGGTACGGCAGGGGGCGCGGCGTCGCGGGCAGCGCGCCCGCGGCCGTGCCCACCGCCCGCGCGTGGGCGGCGGCGTCCGCCGGCTGGGCCGTGCCGTCGGCGACCTTGCGGCCCAGCGCGTCCCACTCGTCGTAGACGCGCTGGATCTCGCCGTCGAAGGCGATCTTGAACGACTGGTTCGGCCGGCGCCGCGCGTACAGCCAGCGCAGCACCGGGGCCTCCATGATCTCCAGGGCGTCCGCGGCGACCGGCACACCGCCCTTGGAGCTGGACATCTTCGCCATCCCGCTGATGCCGACGAAGGCGTACATCGGGCCGATGGGCTGCTTCCCGCCGAAGATCTCCGTCACGAGCTGCCCGCCGACGACCCACGAGGAGCCGGGCGAGTGGTGGTCGACGCCGGACGGCTCGAAGATCACGCCCTCGTACGCCCACCGCATCGGCCAGTCCACCTTCCAGACCAGCTTGCCGCGGCGGTGCTCCGACAGCTTCACCGTCTCGTCGTGGCCGCACGCGCACACGTACCGCAGCTCGGTGGTGTCGTCGTCGTACGACGTGACGGTGGTGAGGTCCTTGTCGCAGACCGAGCAGTACGGCTTGTACGGGTAGTACCCGGCGTCGCCCGCGCTGCCGTCGTCCTCGCTCGCCGCGCCCGAGCCCTCGACGGCCGCCTGCTCCGTCTCGTCGGCCGGCTCCGGCGCCTGCTCGGCCTGCTTGGTGCGGTACCGCGCCAGCACGGCGTCGATCCGGCGGCGCTCGCGCATCGCGAAGAGGATCTGGTCGCGGTAGACGCCCGACGTGTACTGCTCGGTCTGGCTGATCGCCCGGACCTCGATGCCCAGCTCGGCCAGCGCGGCGATCATCGGCGCCTTGAAGTGCTCCGCCCACGACGCGTACGGGCTGCCGGGCGGCGCCGGGACCGACGTCAGGGGCTTGCCGATGTGCTCGCTCCACGACGGGTCGATCCCGGCCGGGACCTTGCGGAAACGGTCGTAGTCGTCCCACGAGAGCAGGTGCACGCAGGGGACGCCGCGCCGCTTGATCTCGTCCGCGACCAGATGCGGGACCATGATCTCGCGCAGGTTGCCCAGGTGGATCGGGCCCGAGGGGCTCAGCCCCGAGGCGCAGACGACCGGCTTGTTCGGGGCCCGGCGCTCCGCCTCGGCGATGACCTCGTCTGCGAGTCGGGAGACCCAGTCGGTCTCGGGGGTCGTCTGGCCCATCGGTTCGGCACTTCCTTCGCTTCCGGCCTGTCGGGGGCCATTCTTCCACCCCCTCCGGGCCCGCTCTCCCGCCGCGTTCACCGGGCGGAGCCGCCCGGAGCCGAGCGGAAAGCCGGGGAAAAGCCGAGGAAAGGCCGTGGCGGCACCGTGGGATACTGCTGGGCATGACCCCGGTGCCCTCTCTCACCACCGCCGTCCACCAGCGTCTCAGCGACGCGCTGGCCGCCGCGCTCCCCGAGTCCGCCGCCGACGCGGACCCGCTGCTGCGCCGCAGCGACCGCGCGGACCTCCAGGCGAACGGACTGCTGGCGCTGGCCAAGCGGCTCAGGGGGAACCCGCGGGAGCTGGCCGGCCGCGTGGTCGGCGAGGTCGACCGGGACGGGCTGATCCAGGAGATCGAGGTCTCCGGACCAGGCTTCCTCAACATCACGCTCAGCGACGAGGCGATCACCCGGACCCTCGCCGCCCGCGCCGCCGACGACCGGCTCGGCGTGCCGTACGCCGAGCGGCCCGGCACGATGATCATCGAGTACTCGCAGCCGAACGTCGCCAAGGAGATGCACGTCGGCCACCTGCGGGGGACGGTCATCGGTGACGCGCTGGTGCGGATCATGGAGTTCCGCGGCGAGAAGGTCATCCGGCGCAACCACATCGGCGACTGGGGCACCCAGTTCGGGATGCTGATCCAGTACCTGATCGAGCACCCGCACGAGCTGGACCACGACGCGGAGCGCGGTGGTCCGGAGGCCGCGGAGAGCGGCAACGCCGCGATGTCGCGGCTCAACCGGCTCTACAAGGCGTCCCGGGAGCTGTTCGACGCCGACGCCGCGTTCAAGGACCGGGCCCGCCGGCGGGTCGTCGATCTCCAGGCCGGCGACCCGGAGACCCGGGCGCTGTGGCAGAGGATCGTGGACGAGTCGAAGATCTACTTCAACGCCGTCTACCGGAAGCTCGACGTCCTCCTCACCGACGAGGACGTGGTCGGCGAGTCGGCGTACAACGACGATCTCGCCACGCTCGCGCGGGAGCTGGAGGAGTCCGGCGTCGCCGTGCGGTCGGACGGCGCGCTGTGCGTGTTCTTCGACGACGTCAAGGGCCCCGACGACCGGCCCGTCCCGCTGATCGTGCGGAAGGCGGACGGCGGCTTCGGCTACGCGGCGACCGACCTGGCCGCGATCCGGGACCGGATCGGCACGCTCCACGCCGACACCGTGCTGTACATCGTGGACGCCCGGCAGGCCCTGCACTTCAAGATGGTCTTCGAGACCGCGCGGCGCGCCGGCTGGCTGCCCGACGGGGTCGCGCACCACCTGGCGTACGGCACGGTCCTCGGCAAGGACGGCAAGCCATTCAAGACGCGGTCCGGCGAGTCCGTGCGGCTGATGGACCTGCTGGACGAGGCGGTCGAGCGGGCCGCCGGGGTCGTCACGGAGAAGGCGCGGGACCTCGGCGAGGCGGAGGTCGCGGAGCGGGCCACCGAGGTCGGCATCGGCGCCGTGAAGTACGCCGACCTGTCCACGTCCCGCACGAAGGACTACATCTTCGACCTCGACCGGATGGTGTCGCTCCAGGGCAACACCAGCGTCTACCTCCAGTACGCCCACGCCCGGATCCAGTCCATCCTGCGCCGGGCGGCCGGGCAGGAGGGCGCCACGGCGGCGGCCCACCCCGAGCTGCCGCTGGCCCCGGCCGAGCGGGCGCTCGGGCTGCACCTGGACGAGTTCGCCGCGACGCTCGCCGACGTGGCCCAGACGTACGAGCCGCACCGGCTCGCCGCCTACCTGTACGCGCTGGCGTCGCACTACACGACGTTCTACGACCAGTGCCCGGTGCTGCGCGCCGGGGACGCGGCCACCGTGGAGAACCGGCTGTTCCTGTGCGAGCTGACCGCCCGCACCCTGCGCCAGGGCATGGCCCTGCTCGGCATCCACACCCCCGAGCGGCTCTAGCCCTCCGGCCCCGCCGGGGCCAGGGCCGCCGCCAGCGCGTCGGCGACGGCGCGCCGGTAGGCGCCGTCCCGGCCGCGCGCGCGGGTGGGGTGGACGCGGTTGGTCAGCAGCACCAGCACCACGCCGGTGACCGGGTCGACCAGCAGGCTGGTGCCCGTGAACCCGGTGTGCCCGGACGCGGCCGGTGACGCCAGCGCGCCCATCCAGTCCCGCGGGCCCGGCTGCCATCCCAGGCCCTCACGGGTCATCCGCCGCGTCCACGCCTCGCCGAGAATCCGCACCGGCCCGTACCAGCCGCCGTCGAGGACCGTCCCCGCGAGGACGGCCAGGTCGCGGGCGGTGGAGAACAGCCCGGCGTGACCGGCGACACCGCCGAGGTGGTACGCGTTCTCGTCGTGGACCGTGCCGCGCACCACGCCGCGTCCCGTCCACGGCTGGTCCTCGGTGGCGGCGACGCGGTGGTGGACGGCCGGGCCGGGGCGGTAGCCGGTGTCGGTCATGCCCAGCGGCCCGGTGACCAGCTCCGCGACCAGCGCGTCCAGCGGCCGTCCGGCGACGCGCTCCAGCACCGTGCCGAGCACGATGAACCCGAGGTCGGAGTAGACCCGGCGGCCGGGGGTCAGCGGCAGCGCGTCGATGGCGGCGAGGCGGGCCGCGTCGTCCGGGTACGGGCCCAGGTCGATCACGGCCGGCAGGCCGCTGGTGTGGGTGAGCAGGGCCTTGGCCGTGACCCCGCGCCAGACGGGCTCGTCCAGCGCGAACGCGCCCCGCTCGGCCAGGCACACCGCCACCGTGGCGGTGAACAGCTTCGACAGCGAGGCGATGTCGAACACCGTGTCCCGCGCCATCGGCACCCGCGCGCCGCCGTGGCTCACGGCCCAGCCGCGCGCCTCGTGTGCGAGGACGGCACCGCGGCGGGCGGCGAGCAGCACGAACCCGGGATACGACGGCTCGGGCCCGGCCATGAACGCCTCGGCGGCGGACACCAGCCCGGCCGCGACCCCGGTGGGCGGGGCGCTCATGCCTCGCGGTGCACCTTGGTGTTGGACGCCTGCGCGCGGGGGCGGACGACGAGCAGGTCCACGTTGACGTGCGGCGGGCGGGTCACGGCCCAGGTGATGGTGTCCGCGACGTCCTCGGCGGTCAGCGGCTCGGCGACCCCCTCGTACACCTTGGCGGCGCGCGCCGCGTCGCCCCGGAACCGGGTGAGGGAGAACTCGTCGGTCCGCACCATGCCCGGCGCGATCTCCACGACCCGCACGGGCCGCCCGACGATCTCCAGCCGCAGCGTCTCGGCGAGCACCCGCGCGCCGTGCTTGGCTGCGGCGTACCCGGCGCCGCCCTCGTACGTGCCGTGCCCGGCGGTGGACGTCACCACCAGCACGGTCCCGGCGCCGGACGCGGTCAGCGCGGGCAGCAGCGCCTGCGTCATGTGGAGCACGCCCAGCACGTTGACCTCGTACATGGCCTGCCAGTCGGCGGGGTCGCCCGTGGCCACGGGGTCGAGTCCGAGCGCGCCGCCCGCGTTGTTCACCAGCACGTCGCAGCGGTCCAGCGCGGCGGCGAAGGCGTCCACGGCGGCCCGGTCGGTGACGTCGAGCACGCGCGCCTCGGCCGCGTGCCCGGCCCGCGTCAGCTCCCCGGCCAGCGCCTCGATCCGGTC
Organism: Streptomyces specialis; assembly: GCF_001493375.1. Taxonomy (GTDB): domain Bacteria; phylum Actinomycetota; class Actinomycetes; order Streptomycetales; family Streptomycetaceae; genus Streptomyces; species Streptomyces specialis. Next base: position 7,973 of record NZ_LN929756.1, on the reverse strand, counting down.
CCCGCGCCGCGCGGTGAGCACCACCCGGAACCCGGCCCCGGCCAGTCCCCGCGCGGTCGCGGCCCCGATCCCGCTGCTGGCTCCGGTGATGACGGCGGTGGGCGTGCTCACGGTGTGCCTCCTGTCGTTCCCCGCCCCGGCCGGCGGGGACGGCGGACACCCCCATGATGCCGCCCGCCGGGCGGGCGGCCCGTCAGGGGGCCAGGCGCCGGGCGAACTCCGTGGCCCAGTACGTCAGGATCAGGTTCGCCCCGGCGCGCTTGAACGCCGTCAGCGTCTCCTCGATCGCCCGGTCCCGGTCCAGCCAGCCGCGTTCCGCCGCCGCCTCGACCATCGCGTACTCGCCGGAGATCTGGTACGCCGCCACCGGCACCGGGGAGGCGTCCGCGACCGCGCGCAGGATGTCCAGGTACGGCAGGCCCGGCTTCACCATCACCATGTCCGCGCCCTCGGCGAGGTCCAGCTCCAGCTCGCGCAGCGCCTCCCGCGCGTTCGGCGCGTCCTGCTGGTACGCCTTGCGATCGCCCTTCAGCGACGAGTTCACCGCCTCGCGGAACGGGCCGTAGAACGCCGACGCGTACTTCGCCGTGTACGCCAGCAGCGCCACGTCCTGGTGGCCCGCCGCGTCCAGCGCGCGCCGCACGTGGCCGATCTGGCCGTCCATCATGCCGCTGGGGCCCAGCACGTGCGCCCCGGCCTCGGCCTGGACGACGGCCATCTCCGCGTACCGCTCCAGCGTCGCGTCGTTGTCCACCCGGCCCCGGTCGTCCAGCACGCCGCAGTGCCCGTGGTCGGTGACCTCGTCCAGGCACAGGTCCGACATCACGACCAGCGCGTCGCCGACCTCCGCCCGGACGTCCCGCAGCGCGACCTGGAGGATGCCGTCCGGGTCCGTGCCGGGCGACCCGATCGCGTCCTTCTTCGCGTCCTCCGGCACGCCGAACAGCATGATCCCGCTGACCCCCGCCGAGGCCGCCTCGACGGCGGCCTTCCGCAGCGAGTCCCGCGAGTGCTGCACCACGCCCGGCATCGACGCCACCGGCACCGGGCCGGTGACGCCCTCCCGGACGAACGCGGGCAGGATCAGGTCCGCCGGGTGCAGCCGGTGCTCGGCGACCATCCGCCGCATCGCCGGGGTGGTGCGCAGCCGCCGGGGCCGCACATCGGGGAACGTCACGGCGTCCTGGTCCTCCTCCGCTGCGGTCGCTTCTCGCTGGGCCGCTTCAGCACCTCACCGGCCTCCAGGGCCGCCGCCCGCCGCTCCGCGCCGAACGCGGCCAGCGCCTCGGCCAGCGCGTGCACCGACGGCTCGGGCGCCATCACGTCCACCCGCAGGCCGTGCTCCTCGGCGGTCCGCGCGGTGGCCGGGCCGATGCACGCGATCACCGTCACGTTGTGCGGCTTGCCCGCGATCCCGACCAGATTCCGCACGGTCGAGGACGACGTGAACAGCACCGCGTCGAAACCGCCGCCCTTGATGGCCTCCCGGGTCGCCGCCGGCGGCGGCGACGCCCGCACGGTCCGGTAGGCCGTCACGTCGTCCACCTCCCAGCCCAGCTCGACCAGACCGGCCACCAGGGTCTCGGTGGCGATGTCGGCGCGCGGCAGGAACACCCGGTCGATCGGGTCGAAGACCGGGTCGTACGGCGGCCAGTCCTCCAGCAGGCCGGCGGCCGACTGCTCACCGCTGGGCACCAGATCGGGCCGCACCCCGAACCGCTGGAGCGCGCGGGCGGTCTGCTCGCCGACGGCGGCGACCTTGATCCCGGCGAACGCCCGCGCGTCCAGGCCGTACTCCTCGAACTTCTCGCGGATCGCCCGCACCGCGTTGACCGAGGTGAACGCGATCCACTCGTACCGCCCGGTGACCAGGCCCTTGACCGCCCGGTCCATCTGCTGCGGCGTGCGCGGCGGCTCCACGGCGATCGTCGGCCCCTCGCTGGGCACCGCGCCGTAGGAGCGCAACTGCTCCGACAGCGACGCCGCCTGCTCCTTGGTGCGCGGCACCAGGACCTTCCAGCCGAACAGCGGCTTGGACTCGAACCACGCCAGCCGCTCCCGCTGCGCGGGCGCGCTGCGCTCGCCGACGACCGCTATCGCCGGGCGGTCCGCGTCGGCGGCGGGCAGGACCTTCGCGGCCTTCAGGGTCCGCTCGACCGTGCCCAGCGTCGCCGTCCACGTGCGCTGCCTGGTGGTGGTGCCGGCGACCGTGACCGACAGCGGCGTGTCGGGCTTGCGGCCCGCCGAGACCAGCCGGGAGGCCGTCACGGCGACCGCGTCCAAGGTGGTGCTGACGACGACGGTCGCGTCGCTGGCGCCGACCTCGTTCCAGCAGCGGTCGTCGGCCGAGGCGGCGTTGACGAACCGCACGTCGCCGCCCTCGGAGTCGCGCAGCGGCACGCCCGCGTAGGCGGCGACGCCGACCGCGTTGGCGATGCCGGGGACCACCTCGAAGGTGATGCCCTCGGCGACCAGCGCGAGCATGTCGGCGGTGGCGTCGGTGTCCATGCCGGGGTCGCCGGCGACCGCACGCACCACCCGCTTGCCGCCGCGCGCGGCCCGCATGACAAGATCGGCGATGTGGTCGGCCCCGGCCCGGACCGTGGAGACGGTGGACCCGTCCTCGCCGATGCCCTGCAACGGGGTTTCCGTGCCCGGCGCGAGATGCGCGCGCACGACCTCGTACGCCTCGGCGTCGGCGATCAGCACATCGGCCTGCGCCAGGACGTCGACCGCGCGCAACGTGAGCAGACCCGGATCTCCGGGTCCCGCACCGAGGAAGGTGACGTGTCCGAGAGGAGTGCCGCACGGCTCTGCGCGCGCGGCCCGCGGGATGTCCACCGTGCTGGTGGGGACACCCGCGGTGCTCGTGGCGCCTACGGCGCCGGCGGTGCCCATGGGGCCTGCGGTGGTGGGGCTCGTGGTGGGGCTCAATGTGCTCGCTCCCCCATCAGACCGGCCGCGCCCTTGGCGAGCATCTCGACGGCGAGCCCGCGGCCGATGGCCGCCGCCTCCTCGTCGGACGCCGGTACGGGACCGGTGGTGGACAGCTGCACCTGGGTGGCTCCGTCGGGGGTGCCGACGACGCCGCGCAGGCGCATTTCGGTGACGGTCTGCCCGTCGGCCAGGAGGTCGGCGAAAGCGCCCACGGGGGCGCTGCAGCCGGCCTCCAAGGCGGCGAGCAGAGTGCGCTCGGCGGTCACGGCGACCCGGGTGCGCGGGTCGTCGAGCTCGCCGAGCAGGGCGGTGAGTGCCGTGTTCGTGGCGGCGCACTCGACCGCCAGCGCCCCCTGGCCGGGGGCGGGCAGAACGATGTCCGGGGAGATGAGTTCGGTGATCTCGTCACCCCGGTTGATGCGGTGCAGTCCGGCGGCGGCGAGCACGACCGCGTCGAGCTCGCCGGTGCGGACGTACCCGATTCGCGTATCGACATTCCCTCTGATCGCGACCGTTTCGATCTCGCAACCCAAGGCTCTCGCCCAGGCGTTGAGCTGCGCCATGCGGCGCGGTGAGCCGGTGCCGACGCGCGGGCGGCCGGGCGCCACGGCCAGCCGTTCGAACGTCAGCCCGTCGCGGGCGACGAGCGCGTCCCTGGCGTCGGCGCGCGGCGGCACCGCGGCCAGGGCCAGGTCGGGCGGCTGCACGGCCGGGAGGTCCTTCAGGGAGTGCACCGCGAAGTCGATCTCCCCGGCGAGCAGCGCGTCGCGCAGCGCCGAGACGAAGACCCCGGTGCCGCCGATCTGCGCCAGGCTGCGGCGGGAGACGTCGCCGTAGGTGGTGATCTCGACCAGTTCGACGGGCCGCCCGGAGATCCGCCGGACCTGTTCGGCGACGGTCGAGGACTGGGACAGGGCCAGCGGACTGCGCCGGGTGCCCAGCCGCAGGGCGCGGGGGGCGTTCACGAGCGCTCCCGTTCGGGTGTGCCGGCCGCGAGGGCGGAGAGCGGGCCGAGGTCGAAGAGCTGCCGGAGCGCCGCCGCGTAGTGGTCGCCGCCGGGCTCCCCGGCCAGTTCCTTGACGCGCACGGTCGGCGCGTGGAGCAGCTTGTCGACGACGCGGCGGACGGTTCTGCCGACTTCCTCGCGCTCCTTGTCGCCGAGGTCGGGCAGCCGGCCGTGGAGCCTGGCCAGCTCGGCGGCGACGACGTCGGAGGCCATGGCGCGCAGCGCGACGACGGTGGGCGTGATGTGGGCCGCGCGGCGGGCGGCGCCGAGGGCGGAGGTCTCCTCGGTGACGATCGTGTGCACGGCGTCCACGTCGGCGGCCATCGGGGCGTCGGCGGAGGCGGAGGCGAGCGACTCGATGTCCACCAGCCGGACGCCGGGCAGCCGGTGGACGGCGGCGTCCACGTCGCGCGGCATGGCCAGGTCGAGCACGGCGAGGGGGGTGTCGCGCTCGCGGATCGCGTTCGCCACGGCGGGGGCCGTCAGGACCAGCCCGGTGGCGCCCGTACAGGAGACGACGACGTCGGCGAGGGCCAGCTCGGCGGCGACGGAGATGGCGTTGATCGGCACCGCGCGGGCCTTGGGGCCGCCGTCCTGGTCCAGTGCGGCGGCGAGCCGCTCGGCGCGTTCCAGGGTGCGGTTGGCGATCACCAGTTCGGCGACACCGGTGCGGGCCAGGGTGGTCGCGGCGAGCGAGGACATCGATCCGGCGCCGATCACCAGCGCCCGGCCGCCCCTGACCCAGCCGGCCACGTCCCGGCCGTCGGCGAGCTGCTCCAGGCCGAACGTGACCAGGGACTGCCCGGCCCGGTCGATCCCGGTCTCGCTGTGCGCCCGCTTCCCGACCCGCAGCGCCTGCTGGAACAGCTCGTTCAGCAGGCGGCCGGCCGTCTGCTCGTCCTGGGCGAGGGCGAGGGCGCCCTTGATCTGGCCGAGGATCTGGCCCTCGCCGACCACCATCGAGTCCAGCCCGCAGGCCACCGTGAACAGGTGGCGCACGGCGCGGTCCTCGTAGTGCGTGTACAGGTACGGCTGGAGCTCGGCCAGGGCGACGCCGCTGTGCCGGGCCAGCAGCGCGGTCAGCTCGGAGACGCCGGTGTGGAAGCCGTCCACCTCGGCGTACAGCTCGATCCGGTTGCACGTGGAGAGCACGGCGGCCTCGACCACGGCGGTCGTCCCGGTGCCGGCCGGTCCGGTGCCGGTCGCGGCGACGGCGTCGCGCAGCAGCGTGCCGCGGGCGTCGGGGGCGAGCGCGGCGCGCTCCAGCAGGCTGACGGGCGCGCTGCGGTGGCTGAGCCCGATGACGAGCAGCGTCATGCCGGCATCACCGCCGGTACGTCTCCCTCCGGGCCCTGCTCGCCCCGCTGCTCCGCGGGAACCCGCATCCGATCGGGGGCGGCGGTCTCGCGGGACAGGTCCTCCGCGGCCTTGCGCTGCTCGTGGAACGCGAGGATCTGCAACTCGATGGAGAGATCCACCTTGCGCACGTCGACGCCCTCGGGCACCTGGAGGACGGTGGGGGCGAAGTTCAGGATGGAGGTGATGCCCGCGGCGACCAGCCGGTCGCACACCTGCTGGGCGGCACCCCCAGGGGTGGTGATGACGCCGATGGAGACCCCGTTCGTGTGAATGATCGTCTCCAGCTCGTCGACATGCCGCACCGGGATCCCGGCGACCTGCTTGCCGCTCATCGACGGGTCCGCGTCGATGAGCGCCGCGACGCGGAAGCCGCGGGAGGCGAAGCCGCCGTAGTTGGCGAGGGCGGCGCCGAGGTTACCGATTCCGACGATCACCACGGGCCAGTCCTGGGTGAGCCCCAGCTCGCGGGAGATCTGGTAGACGAGATACTCCACGTCGTACCCGACGCCGCGGGTGCCGTAGCTGCCCAGGTAGGAGAAGTCCTTGCGGAGCTTCGCGGAGTTGACCCCGGCGGCGCTCGCCAGCTCCTCGGAGGAGACCGTGGGCACCGAGCGCTCCGACAGCGCGGTCAGCGCCCGCAGATACAGCGGAAGCCGGGCGACGGTCGCCTCGGGGATTCCTCGGCTACGGGTCGCCGGTCGGTGATTTCGGCCAGTTGCCACGGTGCTCCTGCCGGTCGGGCCAAGCGGAGGGCGGTCCAGGGCGTGGCACGCGCCGGAACCGCTCCGTCCGGCCCAGGCTATGTCCTTGTGAACGCGTGCACAAAGACTCTGTCCGTTTTGTCCGGCCAAAGTGACCGGTGCCACAGGAGCCAACAGGGACACCGGGTCACACTCCTCGCGTATGGCACCACATGGCGGAAAACGGTCCCGATCCATCCTCCCGGGCCGGTCAAGCGCCCAGGGCGCGCCGCAATCGCCCCCGGTCGACGCGCCAGAAGTCATGCTGGTCGCCGTCCACCAGCACCACCGGGATCTGCTCCCAGTACCTCCGGTGCAGCTCGGCGTCCCGCGTGATGTCCTTCTCCTCCCAGTCCGCGCCCACCTCGGCGCACACCTCGGCGACGATCTTCCGCGCGTCGTCGCACAGATGGCAGCCGGGCTTGCCGATCAGGGTCACCAGACGCCGGGGGGCGGGCGCGGCGTCCGCCTCCGGCGTCGTCTCCCGGGGCGTGCGGCGCGGGCGGAGGAGGGGAGTCATGGCCCTTATTGTGCCCCGCCCGGTCACCCCGGCGTCATTCCCGGGCCACGGGGGTTTGTGTGTGGACTGGCTATGCTCACAGCATGGCCGGGCTCAACTCCCCCACACATGATCCTTCCCTGGCCGCCGCCCGCCGGGGGTGGCTCGCCGCGCGCAGGCGCGCCGCGACCGAGCGCAGCGAGCTGGCGGGCAAGGCGGCGGCCGAAGCCGCGCGACAGGCCGCGCCGGAGCCGGAGTTCCCGTCCACCGGGGACCCGAAGGCGGCGGCGTTCTTCGACCTGGACAACACCGTGATGCAGGGCGCGGCGATCTTCCACCTGGGCCGCGGTCTGTACAAGCGCAAGTTCTTCCGCAAGCGGGAGCTGGCCAAGTTCGCCTGGCAGCAGGCGTACTTCCGGATGGCGGGCGCCGAGCACACCGGCCACATGCAGGACGCCAGGGACAGCGCGCTGTCGATCGTGCGCGGCCACCGCGTCTCGGAGCTGATGGCGATCGGCGAGGAGATCTACGACGAGTACATGGCGGGCCGCATCTGGCCGGGGACCCGCGCGCTGGCCCAGGCCCACCTCGACGCCGGCCAGCGGGTCTGGCTGGTCACGGCGGCGCCGGTGGAGACGGCCACCATCATCGCCAGGCGGCTGGGCCTCACCGGCGCCCTGGGCACCGTGGCGGAGTCCGTGGGCGGCGTCTACACGGGCCGGCTGGTCGGCGAGCCGCTGCACGGCCCGGCCAAGGCGGTGGCCGTGCGGGCGCTGGCCGAGGCGGAGGACCTGGACCTGGAGCGGTGCGCCGCCTACAGCGACTCGGCCAACGACATCCCGCTGCTCTCCCTGGTCGGTCACCCCTACGCGATCAACCCCGACAAGAAGCTGCGCGCCCACGCCCGCGAGCAGGGCTGGCGGTTGCGGGACTACCGCACGGGCCGGAAGGCGGCCCGGATCGGCGTTCCCGCGGCGGCCGGCGCCGGCGCGGTGGCCGGCGGCGCGGTCGCGGCCCTGGCTCTCCAGCGACGCCGCAGGTAGCCGGTCCGGCCGGGGCACCTCGGTCGAAATCTGTCACGCTTTTGACAATGCAGGTCACTTTACGATCAGCTATGCCATGGCGTTTGCGTGGCGCACCGGCCACAACCGGTAACACCTCGAACCCAATCGGCGATTTTCCCAACTAGGCGTAGTGTCGTCTGCACGAAGGGTTATCCTCCTCAGACGCAGGCGTCGGGTGACGGATCCGACACTGCACGTGTTGGAAGCTAAAGCCTCTGGGAGTCCCGTGTACCCACACGTCGGGGTTGACGCCTCGGGCCTGGCTACGCTGCGCACGTCGGTCACCGACCGGCTGCGCACCTTCGTCCCCCTCGCGTATGCCGTCCCCCCCCTCGCCACACCTGTCCCTTCCTCTTATCCACCTCTCC
>NZ_LN929755.1 GCF_001493375.1 Streptomyces specialis | reverse complement strand
CCGGGGGCGGCGGCGGGGGGGGCGGGGTGGGGGGGGGGGCGGGGGCGGGGGGCGGGGGGGGGGGCGAGGGGGGCGGGGGGGGCGCGGCCCGGTCGGCCGGGTACCGGTCAGCGGAGTGTTCATGTCAGGCCACCCACCCTCTCGCGACGACGCGGTCGATGCGGTCGGCGGCGGCGCGCATGGCGCCGGCCGGTGAGGTGTCGCCCGCGACGAGGCGGGAGAGCTGGGTGTAGAGGGCGGTGTCGCACTCGTTCCACATGGGGATCTTGGGCCGCAGCCCGATGTTCTCCTCGGCCCACGCGTCGCGCACGGCGCGGGCGGAGAGCATGTTGGGCATCGCGGAGGGGCGCTCCTGCGCGGCGACGACCTCGGGCATCTCGTAGACGGAGGTACGGGTCGGGGTGCCGCCGCCGACCTCGCTGGCGAGGTTGGCGCGCTGGGTGTCGGGGGCGGTGGCCCACACGAGGAAGAGCCAGGCCGCCTCGCGGCGTCGGCGCGGCACGGCCTCGGAGATGGCGATGCCGGTGCCGCCGTACATCCCGGCCGAGCGGGCCGGGCCCTTGGGCAGCCGCGCGTAGCCGACCTTGCCGGGCAGGACCTGCTCGTTGGAGGCGGCGAACTCGTGCCAGTTGGGGCACATCGCGAAGCGTCCGGCGCGGAATCCGGCGCCCACGCCGTCCCAGTCCCAGGTGCGGGAGCCCGGGTCGGCGACGGCAAGGAGCCGCTGGTAGAACGCGGCGGCGGCCTCGGCCTCCGGGGAGCGCAGCAGCGAGCCGCCGGGGTCGGTGGTGCCGAGGCGGCCGACGCGGGCGTCGTCCTGGAAGTACCGGCCGCCGTAGGCCCACAGCACGTTGGAGAAGTCGCACATCAGCGCGTCGTGCTGCTTGGCCTGGTGGCCGGTGCCGTACGCGACGTCGTCGGTCTTGTCGTTGAACCAGCGGGCGATCGCGTAGTACTGCTCCCAGGTGGTGTCGTCCGAGGGCATCGGGTCGAACCCGAGGTCGTCGGCCATCCGGTCGCGGTGCTTGGTGAACAGGTCGGCGCGGTACTGCCAGATCATCGTGGGCGAGTCGTAGGGCAGCGCGAGGATCTTCTCGGCGTCCGCGCCCTCGCCGAAGCGGCCGGCCGCGTCGAGGTGGGTGGGGATGAAGTCGCCGAAGCCGCCGGGCAGCCGGGGCAGCGCCGGGTCGTCCTGGAACTGCCGCAGGTCGGCGAAGGCCGGGGCGTAGGGGGCCAGGACCATGTAGGGGTCGGCGTAGACGACGTCGTACTCGCCGTTGCCGGAGGCGAGGTCCAGCGCGACGCGCTGGGCGAGGGCGGACAGTTCCAGCGTCACGATGGTGACGCGGATGCCGGTCAGTTCGGTGAACGGCCGCAGGTCGGCCGCGATGGCGGCGGTGGGGGCGGTGTTCTCGGAGACGAAGTTGAGCGTGGTGCCCGCGTAGCGCCGCCAGGGCTCGGCGTCGGCGTCGAACGCCGCGTCGGCCCGGCCGCCGCAGGCGGAGAGGAAGCCGAGGGCCCCGGCCGCGGCGGTGCCGCGCAGCAGCGCGCGGCGGCCGAGCGGCAGGGCCGGGGGTCTCGCGGTGACAGGTGGGGACATCGCGGCTCGTCCTTGGGTCGCGCGGAAGGGACGAGCGACATTGTTAGCAGAACATGCCCCCGTTGTTAATACATCTTGTGAGATATTCGGAGTGCTTCTCTCATGCTTCCGCCGGCATGGCGTCCCGTCCGGTGTCCTCCCCGGTGTCGATGCCGAACAGTTCCCGGAGCGTGGCGACGTTCGCCTCGGTGATCCGCCACAGCTCGCGCTGCCGGTCCCGCACGTCCGCGACGGCCGCCGCGTGGTCGTCCAGCAGGGACACGGCCCGTTCGGTCAGCCGGGCCGCCAGCGCGCGGTCGTGGACGGTGACCCCCCACTCGGGGCGGCCGATGTCGGCCAGGAAGTACGCCAGCTTCGGATGGGAGACCAGACTGATGATCGGTGTGCCGCAGCCGAACGGGATCATCCCCGCGTGCCCGCGCATCCCGATGACCAGCCTGGCGCGCCGGAAGACGTCCCGGATCTCGTCGTTGGTCCGCTCGTACAGCGGCTCGACGGGCAGCGACAGCCCGTGCTCGCGGCGCAGGTCGTGCACGAACCGCTCGTCGGTCGGCATGTGCGCGGCGTACCGCACGTCGGCGTGCCCGCGCAGGGTCCGCAGGGCGGTGGCCATCTGGGCGAGGAAGTGCCCGTAGTCGTGGCCGAAGCGCAGACCGGCCCGGTCGTAGGCGCAGTTGAGCAGTACCGTGTCGTCGCGCCGGTCCGCGTCCCGCCAGCCGGGCACCAGCCGCCGGGTGACGGTGGTCGGGCACGGCTGGTACAGCACCCGGTCGCGCAGCTCCTCGGGCAGCAGCTCCCTGACCCGTTCCACCGAGCCCCGGTTGCGCAGCCCGAAGAACGCCGAGCGCTCGACCAGGACGCGCAGGCTCTCGGTGAAGCGGCGGCGCCGGTAGCTCTGGCCGTCGAAGACGTTGTAGCCGACCGCGAAGACCGCCAGCGGCACGGTGAGCCGGGCCAGCGCCGCGTCCGGCACGTTCCACTGCCAGGCGCTGTTGCCGTTGGGCGCGGTGTCCGGCAGGAACAGCCCGCCGCCGCCGACCACGAGGCCGCGCCGGGCGTTGACCCGTTCCAGCGCGGCGTCGTCGAAGAGGCGGTGCGCGTGGACGGACGTCCAGCGGCCCGGGCCGGTGTCGGGGCCGAAGCAGAGCCGGACCGCCTCCGGCAGCACCTTGTCCCCCGCGTTCTCGCGCCCGTCGGCGAAGAGCGCCACGTGCGCGAGGCCGCCGTCCGACGCGGCGGCGGTCGCCGTGCCCGTGCCGGCCGTGGCGCCGGGGGCGTTCTCCCGCCGCGTCCGGTCGTACCAGGCGCGGCAGGTCGCGTCGGTGGGGTCGGCGTCGAGGCCCTGCCGCGCGTAGGCGCCGGCCCGCTCGTCCGCGCCGCGCAGCCAGGCCAGGCGGGCGAGCTGCGCGAAGACGCGGGCGGCGATGTCGGGCGCGGCGGTGGCCAGCAGCAGGTGCGTCTCCGCCTCGTCGTAGCGGGACATCGCCATCAGCGACATGCCGAGCGTCTGGTGGCACCGGGGCCGGTCCACGGCGGTGCCCATCACGGGCGCCAGAACGTCCACGGCCTCCTCGTACCGGCCCTGCTGCCGGTACACCTCGGCGACCGCGCGGGCCAGGTCCACGGTGGGCCGGTCCCGCAGCAGCGGCTCGGCGCAGTGCAGCAGCAGGTCGGGATGCTTGGTGCCGGGCAGCGCGCAGTACGCGGCGCGGAAGGCCGCGTCGTCCATCGCGAACCGGCTCCTGGCCTCCTCGGCGGGCGCGAACCCGGACCCCGGCCCCGGCCCGTGCGGAAACCGGAGAACGGCGACGGTGTCCGGCACGGGCGTGTCGTCGAACAGGCGGCTCGCGAGGAAGTCGTACCGCGCGTCGATCCGCACCAGCACCCCGTCCAGGGCGGCGTCCAGACCGCCGGGGCCGGCGGCCAGGAGCCGGGCGCGCAGGGCGTCGTCCACCGCGTCCCGCTGGACGACCAGCAGCCCGTCGTCCGGCACAACCCGCCGCCCCTTGCCGGGCTCGTCCGTCCCGCCCGGGTGATCCGCGAGCGGCTGCGGGACCGCGCCGATCCCCTCGCGCATCCGCAGCAGCTCGCCGATGTCGCCGAGCACCACCATCCCCGGGTCCAGCGCGATGACCGTGTCGTGGTCCGCGAGCCGGAAGACGTCGGCCCGGCCGCCCGCGTCGGCCCGCCGCGCCAGCAGGCGCGGGTGGAGGCGGCGCGCCGCGTCGAGGGCGTCGTCCGGCAGTCCGGGGTGGAGCAGGACGAAGTCCTCGCACACGGCGGGGTTGGTCAGGGCCAGGCTGCGCAGCAGCGTGAGCAGACCGGGCAGCCGCTCCTCGTCGGCGTAGCAGGCGAACGCGACGCGGCGCTTGCCGGTCACCGGTCGTGAGTCGTCCGGCGCGTGTGTCATCGAAGCGCGATCCTCATCCCGGTGCCGCAGTTCACGTTCTTCGCGTGGGCCATGACCCACGCCCGCTCCTCGTCGCCCAGCTCCCCCGGGTGGTGCACGCCGAAGAGGTCGATGCGGGGGCTGACGTCGAGGAAGTCCAGCAGCCGGATCACGGCGAACGCGGTGCTGCCGCCGTCCGCCCGGCCGTCGCCGACCAGCGCCGGATCGTTCAGCGGCCGGCGCAGCGTCGCGTCGCCGAAGTACCGCTGCGCGCCCGGCACGAGGCGGCGGCGCAGCGCCTTCCGCCACGCGTCGGCGGACTCCCCGAAGACGAGCCGGATCTCCGCCGGGTGCCGCCACGCCGGGCCCTCCCAGGGGGCGCGGCCCCGGACGGACACCGCGTGCAGGTCGGTGCGGCCGTCGTCGGGCGCCGCGTCGTACCGCACCACGAGGTCGTACGGGTCGAGCCCGGCGCTCGGCTCGGCCCCGGGCGCGACGACGCAGGCGGTGCGGCCGGCTATCCGGCTCCGCAGGCCCGGCACGTCGATGGGCTCGCCGGGGGCGAGGAGCGGGTCGGGCATCCGGCCCTCGGCGGTCAGCCGCCGGTAGGCCGCGTAACGGGCGGCGAGCCGCCGCACCTCCGGGTCCCCGGCGCCGCGCCCGGAGATCCCGGCCTCGACGCGGGCGGCGAACTCCGTCCTGGCCTCGGCGGCGGGCCCGGCGAACGCGGCGCCGAGGCCCGCGTCCTCCAGGCAGGAGCGGATCTCCTTCAGCACGCCGAGCCGGCGGGCGATGTCCTCGCCGTCGCCGGTGTCCTGCCGGAGGGCGAGGTGCCGTTCGTAGGCGTCGACCGCCTCCTCGTTCCGCCCGAGCGCCTCGGCGGCCAGGCCGCGCAGCCGCCAGGCGCCCCGCGACCGGGCGCGGAGCGCGGTCGCGGTGTCGGCGAGGGACAGGGCGAGCCGGTTCTCGCGCTCGCCGCCCGCTTCGAGGGCGCGGTTGCCGGTGGCGAGCAGGGCGTCGAACGTCTCGTCGGGACCGGCCGTCAGGAGGGTGCCGATGGCGGCGGCGAGCCGCTCGTCGCGCGAGCCTCCGAGGTACTCGGCGCAGCCGCGCACCGCCCGCGCCGTCAGCTCCTCCTGACGCGCGGCGTCACGCCGCCGCGCCCCGAGCAGCCCCGACAACGCCCTTGTCGCCTTTGCCATGCCGTCGCGCTCCACCGTTCTGGGACAGGAAGCCGACTGTGCCCCACAGTGGGCCCGCGAAAGCGACTTCCGTGCGTCTGCCCGGTGAACAGTAGTCGTCGGAACACCGGGCGCGATATCCCGCGTCGGACGGTCAGGGCGCCAGCCCCGCCGCGTCCCGGGCCGCGCCAAGGACGTCCAGGAGCATGTCGGGGGTGAGCCGACCGGTGAAGGTGTTGCGCTGGCTGACGTGGTAGCACCCGAAGACCCGCAGGTCACCGAGGTCGAGGCGGACTCCGTGCCCGAACGCGGGCCGGGGCCGGGGCACGTCCCACCCGGCCTCGGCCAGCGCGGGCAGCGCGGACTGCCAGCCGAACGCGCCGAGGACGACGACGGCCCGCAGGTGGGGCCGCAGCAGCCGCAGTTCGCCCAGCAGCCAGGGGCGGCAGGTCGCGCGCTCGGCGGGCGTCGGCTTGTTGGCGGGCGGGGCGCAGTGCACGGGCGCCGTGACGCGCACGCCGCGCAGCGCGAGCCCGTCGTCGCGATAGGTGGCGGTGGCCTGGCTGGCGAGGCCCACGGCGTGCAGGGCGGCGTAGAGCACGTCGCCCGAGCGGTCCCCGGTGAACATGCGCCCGGTGCGGTTCCCGCCGTGCGCCGCCGGCGCCAGCCCGATCACCAGCAGCCGCGCGTCGGCGGGCCCGAACCCGGGCACCGGCCTGCCCCAGTACTCCCACGACGCGAACGCCGCCCGCCGCTCCCGCGCGACCTCCTCCCGCCACGCGACCAGCCGCGGACAGGCCCGGCACCCGGTCACGGCGGCGTCCAGCTCGGCCATGCCGCGCGCGGCGGCCCCGTCCAGGACCGGATCCGTCTCGTTCATCGGGTCCATGGTGCCGCAGGAGCCGCGCCGCTCACCCGGCTGCCGGAGGCGGGCCGTACGGTCGCGGCCCGAGCCCGTCCGGTCGGTGCGGTGAGCTTTCCGCCTGCCCATAGATTCGCTCTTATCAATCCGACTTGATTTGCTATCGGGAACAGTCTGGCCGGTGCGCCTCCGCGCATGCCAGCATCCAGGCGGCAACGCTTCGCCCTTTCCTCGCGAACATGGGCGACTGCGGACCGTGCTGGATCAGCATGGAATTTCGGGGGGAAGACCACGTGTGCGCAGTGACGCATCGCGCGCGCCGATGCGGCGAACCGTCGGTGCGCGATCGTTCGGCGACAGCACCGTCCAGGCAAGCTGTTCCCGGTCGCACACGCACACACGCCGAGGGCGGTGTGACGTGTCCACGTGCGTAGTCCCGAGATCCTCGAAGCCCCTGTGACGCCGACTCATGCGCGCGGCGGGGCCGAAGTCCGTCGCGATCTCGAACGACAGGAAGGGACCGTCATGAAGTTCAAAAACCCCCTCAAGAGCCTGCGGCGGCGCCGTTTCACGGTGCCCGCGGCCATCGCCGGCGCACTGGCCATGACCGTGTTCGCCGCGACTCCCGCCTCGGCGATGTACATCGATTACAGCCCCGGGGAAATCGGGTCCGGATGGGACTTCAACGATGTCTGTCGCCCCGGCACTGTCTGTGTCTGGGATTCGCTGATCGTCATGGGCAACTCGGTGCCCGAGGGTCGCTATTCCGATTACGGCACCTACGTCATCGGCGTCAACCGTGGCGATCACACCATTTGGAACAACCAGTTCGGTGATGACCGCGTACAACTCTGCCACGACATCGCCGGCACCGACTGCCCCGTGACGCTCCACCCGGATCAGGCGGCCCACGGTTCGATCGCCGAGTACTGGTCGATCAAGCTGCTCCCGTAGCCATCACCACCCGGCTCACCCGGTGGACCGGTCCTCGTGTCACGGGCCGGTCCGCCGACTGGGCGGGCGGAGAACACCGTTGTCGTATGCGGGCGATGCGCGCCGTCCACCGACGTATCCCCGGCGGCGGGGCGGTGTGCCGCGCCTGTCTCCCGTCGTGGTCGTCGCTCCCCGTCACGCGGGTGTCGGTCGGGGGGTGTTGAGGGTTCGGGAGCGTTCGTGGAGGGTGCGGGCTGTGGCGTTGGAGAGGTAGGGGCGCAGGCGGGCCTTCATGGTGGCCACGCGTTCGTCGGCCTGGCCGGACTGGAGGTAGGGATATTCGTCCAGGACGCCGTGCCAGGTGGCGCAGGCTGCTTCGAGGTGGCCAAGCTCCAACTGCCGTTCCGCCAGGTGGGCATTGAAGCGGACCCGCGCGCGGCGTCGGTGTTTGTCCAAGAGCCTGGAGTGCAACTCCAGGGACGCCACGCTCCCGGCGACATCGCCCAGCTCGTAGCGGACCTGGGCGGTGATCTGAGCCACCGTTGACGGGCCGAACTGGCCTGAGCCCTCTCCCCGGTTCTCCGCCTGCTCCATCGCGGTCTCGGTCTCCGCCAGGGCCCGGAGCGCCTTTTTGCCGTCGCCGTTGGCGGCCAGGACGTGTGCGTGCTGTCCCGCGAAGAACGAGCGCCTCCGTGGCCCGGCGTCCGGGGCTGCCGTGGCGGCGGTGGACAGGCGCAGTGCGGTGGAGGCGTCTCCGAGGCTCATCGCCTGGACGGACATTCCCCGGAGGATGGTGCAGTACAGCAGGTGGTCCTCGGCGGCACCGGCGAGTTCCAGGGCCTTGGCGTAGTACCGCTGGGCGAGACCGTGCGCGCCCTCGTCCACAGCCATCCAGCCGGTGAGATAGCAGAGGTTTGACGCCGCGGAGAGCAGGGCCGTGCGCACCTCCTCCGAGCCTTCTGCCCGCAGGCAGGGCGCCACGGTGTTGATCAGGAAACTCGCGGCGACCGGCCGGGTGTCACGCCCACCGAACTCACCGTCCCTGCGATCCAGCAAATCCGTCATGCTGGTCACCGCCTCGAGGTCGGCCATGCCGATGCGCCGGACCTGTTGCCCCTGGACGGCTTCTAGGCGGCCCACGACGTCATGCCACCCGGGAATGGACAGCGCGGCCGAGTAGAGACTGACGTGCAGTACCCCGCGTCGGGAGGGATCCATATCACTCCTACAAAGGTCCACCAGTTCCTCGACGGTACTGATACCCGCCGGTCAGGACTGGGGAAGTCGGATGACCGGGGTCACGGCAGAAATCAGGGTTTCGGCACACGCCCCACAGTCTCGATACCCACGATCAGCGGCTCGTTGCTGACGATCCGATACAGCACGCGATAACGGCCGACATGAATGCGCAAATGATCAGAGCCATAGGGCTGCGCCCCGGGCGGCCGTGGATTCTTCCTCAGCAGGTTCACCGCGTCGAGTACGTGATCAACCCCGCCGGGGTCGTCCTTTTGGTATTTCGCCAGTGATCTCTTAGCCCCGGAGGACCACGTCACCCTGCTCACGCGTCATCCCCGCCCCAGCCCCGCAACTCGGAGACGACATCCTCGTGATTCAGGCTGTCGTCCTCGCCCCGCAGCCGGGCGATTTCGTTTCGGGCGAGGGCCAACGCGTCGCGCAGGTCTTCCCAGTCCGCCGTGCTGATCATGAGCGCCAGCACCTCGTCTCCATCGGTGAGCGCGACACGCCGGCGCTCCGACCCGACCCGCGCGGCCAGCGCCCTCAACTCCGCTGCGGCAGCACCGACATCGAGACTGCCGTCGGGCGCGGTCTCGTCATCGTCGCGGACACCCTCCATGAGGGCGTTGATGGCGTCCATACCACTCCCTGACGTCTACCGTTCGTGCGGCAATGGTCTCAGACGGTAACGGCCAGGGCCAGAACGCCTGGCGGTCACTTCCCGTCACGCGGGTGTGGGGCGGGGGGTGTTGAGGGTTCGGGAACGTTCGTGGAGGGTGCGGGCTGTGGCATTGGAGAGGTAGGGGCGCAGGCGGGCTTTCATGGTGGCCACGCGCTCGTCGGCGTAGCCGGACTGGAGGTAGGGGTAGTCATCGAGTACACCGTGCCAGGTGGCGCAGGCTGCTTCGAGGTGGCCAAGCTCCAACTGCCGTTCCGCCAGGAGCGCGCCGCACCTGACCCGGGTACGGCGGCGCCGTGTGTCCACCAGCTTGCTGTGCAGCCCAAGGGACTCCAGGCTTCCCGCCACGTCGCCCAGCCCGTACCGGACTTCGGCCACGTGGTAAGCGACCGTGTCCGGACCGTAGCCACGTGTCTTGGTCTCCGCCTTGTCCATGGACGTCTCCGTGACACGGATGGCGCGGAGGGCGTTCTGCCGTTCTCCCGAGGCCGCGTAGGCATGTGCCTGGTGTCCCGCGAAGAACGCGCGGGTCCGGTGATCGGCGTCCGGGGTGACCGCTGCGGCGGTCGCCAGCCGGAGCGCGGTGGGGGCGTCACCAACGCCCAGCGCCTGGACGGACATTCCCCGGAGGATGGTGCAGTACAGCAGGTGGTCCTCGGCGGCACCGGCCAGTTCCAGCCCCTTGACGTAGTACCGCTGGGCGAGTCCATGCGCGCCTTCGTCCATGGCCATCCAGCCGGTGACGAAGCAGAGGTTCGACGCGGCGGAGAGCATGGCCGTGCGCACGTCCTCGGACGCGTCCGCCCGCAGGTGCGCAGCCACGGTGTTGGCCAGGAAGACCGCTGCCATCGGGCGCGTCTCGCGACCGCCGAACTGGGTGTCCCGCTGGCTCAGCAGATCCGTCATGCTGGTCACCGCCTCGACATCGGCCATGCCGATGCGCCGGACCTGTTGCCCCTGAACGGCTTCCAGGCGGCCCACCACGTCATGCCACCCGGGAATGGACAGTGCGGCGGAGTAGAGACTGATGTGCAGTATCCCGCGTCGGGAGGGATCCATATCACTCCTACAAAGATCGATCAACTCCTCGACCGTACCCATACCCGCCCGGCTGTTCGGATCCTCGGCGGGCGGGGGAAAACCCGCGTCAACGTGGGTGACCGGGCGGCCCAGCCGTCGTGACAGGACTTCGACGATGAACGGGCGTGCCTCCTCGCGGGGCATCGTGCCCGCCAGCCAGTTGCTCACGGAAGGCTGCCGGTAATGGAGCCGGACGCCCGACTGCCCGGCCAGCCGGTTCACCGCCCTGGCGAACTGGTCGCCGCGCAGGCGTGATTGCTTGAAGAGTCTTTCCAGCCTGACGTTTGGCGTGCGCTCACCCATCAGTTCACCGAACCTCGTTGATGGCATTGATGCCTTGCGGAACCACTTGACAGCCCGTCCCTCACACGACGGTACCGCTCACATGCTGCTCTGCGTTGTGCTTGGTGCGCAAGCAGTGACGACGAAGGAGTGGAGATGGGCGACATGTCGCCCCGCGTGGGGCAACTCGTACGGGATCTCGGCCGGGACACGGTGGGCGTCTACATGGGCATGGCCGGGCCGTACTTCATGCTGCGGCCCGTCAACGGCGGCCGGGAATGGTCCGTCGCGGCCGGTGCGTTGCGGCCGTTGGCGGTCGAGGACGTCCGTGCGGACCTGTCCGACGCCCTGGAAGCGGCGGGAATCGCCCTGCCGACGCCCACCGTGTCGCTCACCGGGCCGCCGGTGATCGAGCTGGGCCGGTGCGGCCTGGTCGCCGCCGTGCGACTCGCCACCGCGCTGCGGCTGGTGGCGGAGGGGGCGGGCGAGTGACGACCGCCAGGTGCCCGCACCGGAAGCTGGAGGAGCGCGACGGCGCCAAGTTCTGCGCCGGCTGCGACGCCCAGATCTACTTGCCCCGGCGCCGTCCCGTCCCGAAGGAGGCCGCGATCCGGCGGTACGAGGAGGGCGAATCCCTCGCCTCCCTCGCCCAGTCCTTCGCCGTCTCCGAGACCACCCTGCGACGCCGGTTCACCGAATGGGACATCCCACTCCGAGCCCCGGCCGAAGCCTCCCGCCTCCACCGCCCACTCTCCACGTGGAACGACTGACGTCACCAGGCAGGCCCGCGCCATCGCTCGCGCCGGCCAACCCCCTTCAGAAAGGCGCACCCGCATGACCACCGAACTCGCGAGGGGCTCGCTCAGGTGATTCCACTGCAACCGTGTGCAATCTGCTCGGAGTTGCGACTCCGCCGTCGCTAGTGTCGTCACCACGGAGGCCGGAAGCGCCCCGACGGGCGCTCCTCCGCCCCGAGGCGGCGGCAAGGAACGGTTGGTACGCGGGACAGATGCTCGGCACGCATGTCCGCGACCCGATGATGCCGACCGGCCCGGTGGTGGAACCCCGGACAGGTCGAGCGGCCGGGGCCGGTTCCCGCGTCACCGATGGACAGTCATGAGCGAGGAGGGCACGACATGCGCAATGCCCGGATCATCACCGCTGCGGACGGAGGACACGGCGGAGGGGAACAGGACGGGGACGACGGTTACCCGGGCACCCCTTGGACACCGCCGCAGGAGCCGCCTTCCCCGGACGGGGAGACCCCGCCCGGCAACGGGACGCACCGCAAGTGAAGCCCGGCTCCGTACAGATGGACCGCCCCGGCCGAAAGGAGCTGGGGCGTGTCCTCCTGGAGACAGGATCGATGACGTCGGACTGGACGCCGACCTTCGCGGCTGTGGACCGGGCGGCCTTCCTGCCTGACCAGATGTGGCCGTTCGACATGGACACGCGTAAGAGCGTCGTCGTGGACCGGGCGGACGACCCGAACGCGTGGTACGCCGCCGCAGACACCAACGTCCCCATCGTGACGCAATGGGATGAAGGCGAGCATTCCGGTACCGCGCCGGGGAGGGTATCGACCAGTTCCTCCTCCATGCCCTCCGTCGTGTACGCCATGCTTCGGACCTTGGACGTGGACCAGGGGATGCGCGTGCTCGATGTCGGCACCGGCACCGGCGAGACCGCCGGAGCTTTGTTCCACCGGTGCGGACACGACCGGGTGACCACGATTGAGGTGGACCATTTCCTGTCACGGCGGGCCCACGAACGGCTCCACGCGGCCGGGCTGTATCCGGAGGTGGTCGCGGGCGACGGGTTCGAGGGCCACGCCGCCAAGGCACCTTATGACCGGATTCTGGCCACTGTGGGAGTCCGGGAGATTCCGCCGGCCTGGATCGAACAGACCCGGCGCGGCGGCCTGATCGTCGCTCCGTGGGGCACCCACTACAGCAACGCGGATGCCGTCGCCCGGCTGGTCGTCGGGGTCGGAGAGGCTTCGGGACACTTCACACGTCCCGTGGAGTTCATGAAACTGCGCGCTCAGCGGGTGTCGCTACCGGTCCACGACGCATACGTCCCGGAGAAGGCCATGGCCCGGGCCGACACGTCCACCACGGACATCACGGAAGCAGAATTCCTCACCGGGAGGTACACCGCCCTCCCCTTTGCTCTGGGGCTCCGTGTGCGGGACTGCGTCCAGGCTGTGGCCGACAAGCGAGACGGGGTTCGCCCGGTGTGGTTCTACGGGCTCGGTGACCGATCCTGGGCATGCGTGATGTTCAGCGATGAGCGTGGCGAAGCACGGGTCTGGCAGTCGGGCCCCCGGCGCTTGTGGGATGAGGTGGAGACCGCCTACCGATGGTGGGACGCCCGTGGCAAG
The DNA here is from genome assembly GCF_001493375.1 of Streptomyces specialis. Lineage (GTDB taxonomy): Bacteria > Actinomycetota > Actinomycetes > Streptomycetales > Streptomycetaceae > Streptomyces > Streptomyces specialis. The sequence continues at coordinate 172,532 of NZ_LN929755.1, read as the reverse complement.
CCCGATCACACACGCTTCGGCCTCACCGTCACCGCCGAGGGACAGCGAGCCTGGCTGGACGACCCGGCCGACTGCTGGACGGTCTGAGCCCCACGGGCCGCACCACTACAGGACCGGCCCCGGTCGTCCGCCTTCCGTGGGGGACGGCCGCCGCCCCACATCTCCGACGCCGGCACGCACTGCTCACCACCGCACAGCAGCAATAACGTGTCGCGACGCTCGTGTACACCCGCGCAAGGCACCCGACAGGAGAGGCGATCATGACCTTCAGGTTCCTGGGCATCATCCCGAACACTTTGACCGACGAGTCTCCGACGATCTGGTTGCATGAGGAGACCGGAGATCTCCTCATTCAGTCGTACAAGGCGACTGAGAGGGAAGTGAGGGAGTGCCAGGAGGTCGGCTCTATCCCCGGCCACTCCACGGACGTTCCCGCTCACGAGGCGATCATCCGGCTTCCGGCGGCCATGCTTCGATACATCCCCCGACCCGACGACAGCAAGGGAGAGGCGGCAGGTGCGAGCACCAGCGCGTGAAGCCATGGCGAAAGCCCAACGCTCCGCCGTGCACCTTGAGTTGCGCGACAGCTACATGCTCGATGACCCCGGCTTCATCAGGTGGCGAGAAGGCAAGCGGCTCGATCCCGGCGACCGGTCGTCGTGGTGGGGCGGTTGGCACGATGCCGTCCGGGAAGCCGTGGCGCGCGGGGTAGTCGTCCGGCGTGCCCGCATCGTTTCCGAGCCGATCAGCGACTACGTGAGGTACGAGTTCGACGGGACGTTCACCAACCTCGCCGCCGGTGAACTTGTCCGCTGGCTGCCCAGGCGGCAGACCACGGACATCGGCCTGCCCGGGACGGACTTCTGGGTCTTCGACGGCGCGCTGGCACTGTTCCATCACTTCACCGGAGAAGGACAGTTGGACGAGGACGGACGGGAATACACAGAGGACCCGAAGCGGGTGAAGTTGTGCACCGACGCCTTCGAGGCAGTGTGGCAACGAGCGATCCCGCACGAGGCTTACCGTCCCCGCTGATCCGTCGGAACCATGGCTTCCTCACCGTCTTCGAGTGCCCAGCGGGCCCGGCAAGGGCTGGCCAATCGACTTGCTGAGATCTGTCGGGACGCTGGGTTGACAGGGCGTGAACTGGCCCACCTCTGTGGCTGGTCCGCCGCCAAGTCGTCACGGATCATCAATGCCCGTACACCGCCGTCCGCCGACGATATCCGGGCATGGTGCCGTGCCTGCGGGGCAGAGGATCAGATCGACGACCTCATCGCGTCGCTGCGATCGGTCGACGACATGTGGGTCGGTTGGCGACGTCTGGAACGTGCCGGGCTCAGGCAAGCCCAGGAAGCACGGCTGCCGTTGTACGAACGCACGCGCCGATTCCGGTCCTATTCATCGTGGATGGTTCCGGGGCTGATCCAGACATACGGCTACACGGAAGCGGTACTGCGAGCAGTGCAGCGAAGGCGAGTCGCGATGGATGACGTGACCGAAGCGGTGGAAGCCCGCATGGCGCGACAGCGCTTGCTGTACGAGAGTGATCGGCTCTTCGCGTTCTTGGTCGAGGAGCCGGCGCTGCGGAACGGGATCGGCGGATCAGAAGTTCTCATGGGACAGCTTCGTCACCTGCTGACGGTCGGCACACTTCCCCATGTGAGTCTGGGTGTTGTGCCCATGCGGCCGAACCGGTCTCGTATGCCCGTCGAGGGCTTCTGGATCTTCGACACAGCGCAGGTGAACATCGAGTTGGTCTCGGGTTTTCTTACGCTCACGCAGCCCACCGAGGTGACCGCATATGCCGAGACCTTCGCCGAACTGGCCGCTATGGCGGTCCACGGTTCCAAGGCTCGTGCGCTGATCACGACGGCGATGGACTCGCTCGGGTGATCGCTGTGCGACTACGGGTCCGGTCCGGGTCCGGCCGGTGAGAAGCCGGCCACGTCAGGTCCCCGGCGAGGGGGCGGCGGGCGTGCGGGCCGGTGTGTCAGTCGTGGGTGGGGTCGTCCGTGGTGGTCGTCGTGAGGTGTTCGGTCAGGGTGTTCACGTCCTGGAAGGTCAGGCCGAGTACGGCCACGTGCCGCCAGCGCACGGTGCCGTCCGTGTCGAGGATGAACACCGAGCGGCGCAGGCCGAGTCCGGGGACGGCGACGCCGAACGCGCGGGCCACCGTCCGGTCGGTGTCGGCGAGCAGCGGGAAGCTCAGCGCGTGGCGGCGGGCGAACGTCTCGTGACTGTCGAGCCCTTGGGGGCTGATCCCCCACACCGTGGCGTCCACGGCCTTGAAGCGTTCGAACTCCGAGGTGTAGGAGCACAGTTGCTTGGTGCAGACCGGGGTGTTGTCGCCGGGGTAGAAGACCAGGACCAGCGGGCCGCTCCGGGGGGCGGTAAGGGAGTAGTCGCCGCGCCGGGCCTCACCGTCGGTGCCGACGACCACGCCGGGCACGGTGAAGTCGGGGGCACGCGTGCCGACATCGGGGACCTTGGACACGGGCGTCTCCTTCGCACTTCCCGGCCGGTGGGGCAGGTCCGGCCCAGCCTACCGGCGGCCCCCCGCCATTACCTCGGCGGTCATCGACCGGGCGTACGGCGGCCGGGCATCGTAGGCGCATCGGAACCCCCCGAACCTTCCAGGAGGAAGCGATGTCCGTGAACTACCAGGCCGCCGTCGAGGGCTACTTCACCGCGTGGAACGCGTCCGGCGAGGCACTCGCGAAGGCCGTGGCCGACGCGTGGACCGAGGAGGGCACCTACACCGACCCGCTGTCCGACGTGCGGGGCCACGAGGAGATCGCCGGCCTCATCGAGGCCGTGCACCAGCAGTTCCCCGGCTTCCGGTTCCGCCCGCTGGGCACGGTGGACGGGCACCACCGCACCGCGCGGTTCGGCTGGGAGCTGGTGTCCCCGGACGGCGCCGCGCCCGTCGCCGGGTTCGACGTGATCAGCATCGCGGAGGACGGCCGCATCGAGGGCGTCAGCGGGTTCCTGGACCGGGTCCCGGCGGGGGCGTAGTCCGGGTGTGGTCCGGCCGGTGGCCTCCCCGCCGCGAGGCAGCGGGGAGGCGCGGGCCGGTCAGAACCAGTCGGGCGGGGTGTCGAGCGCGGTCCGGTCGAGACTGGCCAGCAACGTCAACTGCGGCTCGGTCTTGGGCAGTTCGTGCCGGTAGAAGTACCGGGCGGCCTGCCGTTTGCCGTCGTGGAAGGCGCCGGTGCGGCCCTCGGCCGCCAGGAACTGCTCCAGCCATATCCAGGCGACCACGATGTGCCCGACCGCCTCCAGGTAGATCGAGGCGTTGGCCAGCGCGGTTTCCGCGTCGCCGCCGGCCCACAGGGTGCCGGTCACCTCGGCCACCCGGGCCATGGCGGCGTCCAACCGGGCCGCCATCGCGGCGGGTTCGCCGCCCAGTCCGGCCGCGCGGGCGGTCGTCGCGGCGACGGTCCCGGCCAGCAGCCGCAGCCCCGCGCCGTCGTCCATGATGACCTTGCGGCCCAGCAGGTCGAGCCCGTGGATGCCGTGGGTGCCCTCGTGGATGGGGTTGAGGCGGTTGTCGCGGTAGAACTGCTCGACGTCGTACTCGCGCGTGTAGCCGTAGCCGCCGTGCACCTGGATGGCCAGGCTGTTGGCCTCCAGGCACCACTGCGAGGGCCAGCTCTTCGCGATCGGCGTGAGCACGTCCAGCAGCAGCTTCGCCCGCGCCCGGTCCTCGGGCACGGGCGCCGTCCGTTCCTCGTCCAGCAGCTTCCCGCAGTACAGGATCAGGGCGAGGGCGCCCTCGACGTACGACTTCTGCGCCAGCAGCATCCGCCGGACGTCGGCGTGCTCGATGATCGGCACCTGCGGCGCGGTCGCGTCCCTGGCGGTCGGCGGACGGCCCTGCGGCCGGGTCCTGGCGTAGTCCAGGGCGTGCAGATATCCCGTGTAGCCCAGGGCGGTGGCGCCCAGGCCGACGCCGACGCGGGCCTCGTTCATCATGTGGAACATGGCGGCCAGCCCCCGGTGCCGCTCCCCGACGAGGAAGCCGACCGCGCCGGGCGCGCCCGCCGGACGGAACGCGCCCTCCCCGAAGTTGAGCATGGTGTTGGTCGTGCCCCGGTACCCCATCTTGTGGTTGAGGCCGGCGAGCACCACGTCGTTCCGCTCGCCGGGCGAACCGTCCGCGCCGACCAGGAACTTGGGCACGACGAACAGCGACAGTCCCTTGACCCCGGGCGGTCCGCCGGGGATCCGGGCCAGCACCAGATGGATGATGTTCTCCGACAGTTCGTGATCACCGGCCGAGATCCACATCTTGTTCCCGAACAGCCGGTACGCCTCCGGTCCGCCGTCCGGGTCCGGTTCCGCCCGGGTGCGCACATCGGCCAGCGACGACCCCGCCTGCGGCTCCGACAGGCACATGGTGCCGGTGAATCGGCCCTCGACCATCGGCCGCACGTAGGTGTCGATCTGCTCGCGGGTGCCGTGCGCCAGCAGCAGATTGGCGTTGGCGATGGTGAGGAACGGGTAGGCCGACGTGCCCACGTTCGCCGCCTGGAACCACGCGAAGCAGGCGCTGGTGACGACCGAGGGCAACTGGAGCCCGCCGACCTCCGCGTCCATGCCGCCGCCGATGAGCCCGGCCTCGCCGAAGACGCGCAGGGCTTCCTTCACCTCGGGGATGATGTGCACCCGCTCGCCGTCGAAGCGCGGCTCCTGCGCGTCGTTCTTCTTGTTGTGCGGGGCGAAGTGCCGGGTGGCGATCGTCTCGCTCAGGTCCAGCACCGCGTCGAACGTCTCGCGCCCGTGCTCGGCGAACCGGGGCCGCCCGGTCAGCGACTCGACGTCGAGCCACTCGTACAGCAGGAAGTCCAGGTCGCGCCGGGAGAGCAGCAGGGAGGGCGGCGAGGACGGCGAGGACGGCGAGGAGGGAGCCATGGCGCGCGTCCCGCTCAGACCGTGGTGCCCAGGCCGCCGTCCACGGGGATGACCGCGCCCGTCACATAGGCGCCCGCGCGGCTGGCGAGGTAGACGGCGACGCCCGCCATGTCGTCGGGCCGCCCGATGCGCTGCAACGGCGCCGCCGCCGCGATCTCGTCGCCGAACGCGTCCAGCGTCGCGGCCATCATCTTCGACTCGAACGGGCCGGGCGCGATCGCGTTCACCGTGACGCCCTGCGGGCCCAGCTCCTTGGCCAGCACCCGCGTCAGGTGGTGCAGGCCCGCCTTGCTGGCCGCGTAGGAGTAGGCGGGCAGCGGGCTGACGTGCAGGCCGTCGATGGAGCCGACGTTGATGATCCGCGCCGGGTCCTCCAGCGACCCGGCCGCCCGCAGGCGCGGCAGCAGCGCCTGGGTCAGCAGGAACGGGCTGCGCAGGTTGAGGTCCATCACCTTGTCCCAGCCGCTGACCGGGAAGGTGTCCAGCGGCGCGCCCCAGGTGGCGCCCGCGTTGTTGACCAGGATGTGCAGTGCCTCCTCCCGGCCGCCGATCTCCTCGGCGAGCCGGTACACCTCCTCCTCGCGGGAGAGGTCGGCGGGCAGGGCGACGGCCTCGCCGGACTTGGACAGCTCGCGCACGGCCTCGTCGCACGCCTCCGCCTTGCGGGAGCTGACGTAGACCTTGGCCCCGGCCTCGACCAGGCCGCGCGCGATCATCAGGCCGATGCCACGGGAGCCGCCGGTGACCAGGGCGGTCTTGCCGGCGACGGAGAAGAGCGAGCTCACGACAGGCTCCCTTGCCTGGAGGGGGTGTGTTCCGGAGTGAGGCTAACCATTATTTGAGCATCGCTCAATAGTGGGTGGCGGTTCTCACGGCCGGGTACCGGATCCGGACAAAGTGCGGGGGCCGTGGTCCGGAGCGGGGAGCGGGCGCCGATAATCCGGACGGGTACGCGCAACCAGGGCAGGGAGTGCGATGGCGACCTCAGTGATACCCGGGCCGGCGGGCATGCCGGTCCTCGGATCGATGTTCGACCTGCGGCGCGCGCCGCTGGACACCTTTCTGCGGGCCCGGCGCGAGCACGGCGACGTGGTGCGCTTCACCGCCGGGCCGCCGGGACTGCGCACGGCGCTGTACGCGGTCTTCTCCGCCGACGGGGCGCAGCGGATCCTGGCGGGGGAATCGGCCAACTTCCGCAAGGACAACATCTTCTACGAGGAGCTGCGGCAGACCTTCGGCAACGGGCTCCTCACCAGTCAGGACGACACCTACCGGCGGCAACGCCGCCTGCTGCAACCGCTGTTCACCCCGCGCCGCGTCGAGGGCTATGCCGAGGCCATCACCGCCGAGGTGGGTGCCGTCGCCGACCGGTGGCGTCAGGTGCCCGGCACGGTGCGCGATGTGGCCCACGACATGCGGGAGTTCGCGCTGCGCACCGTGGCCCGCATCCTCTTCGGCTCGGACGCCGACGCCGAGGCGGCCGTCCCGGTCGTGGAGCGCGACCTGCCGGTTCTCAGCGACTACGTCACGCGCCGCGGCTTCTCACCGCTCAACGTGCCCCGGAGCTGGCCGACCGCCGCCAACCGCCGCGCGGCGGCGGCCCGCGCGGAGCTGTACGCCATCTGCGACTCCGTGATCGCCCGGCGCCGCGCGGCCCGTTCGGCCGGCGCGGTCGCGCCGGAGGCCGCCGGGGACGACCTGCTCACGCTCCTCACCCGCGCCGAGGGCACCGGGGCCGACTCGTTCGACGCCGACGAGGTCCGCGACCAGATCCTGATCCTCATGCTCGCCGGGCACGAGACCACCGCCGTCTCCCTCACCTTCACGCTGCACCTGCTCGGCCTCCACCTGGAGGAGCAGGCCCTCGCCCGCGCCGAGGTCGAGAGGGTGCTGGGCGACCGGACCCCGACCGCCGCCGACGCCGAGAAGCTGGTCCGCGTGACACGGGTGCTGAAGGAGGCCATGCGCCTGTACCCGGCCGCCACCGCCATCGGCCGCCGGGTCGTCGCCGACGCCGAGTTCGGCGGCCATCTCGTCCCGGCGGGCTCCGACATCGTGGTCGCCCCGTGGGTGACGCACCGGCATCCGGCCTACTGGGGCGACGACCCCGAACGCTTCGACTCCGACCGGTTCCTCCCCGAGGCGGAGGCGTCCCGCCCCCGGTACGCCTGGTTCCCCTTCGGCGGCGGCCCGCGTGCCTGCGTCGGGCAGCACCTCTCCCTGCTGGAGTCGGTGCTCGCCCTGGCCGTGGTGCTCCGCGAGTTCGAGATCACGTCCCTGGACGAGACGGTCCCGGTGACGTCCGGCGTCACCCTGCGCGCGGAAGGCCCGGTACGCTGCCGCGTCACCCCCATCCCGGGCCGCCAACACGCGTGACGCCCCCGGGCCCGGGGGGCGCTGTCAGGGGAGCAGCGTGTATGACCGCCGCCGGGCCGCCGGGGCCGTGCTCAGGCCGCCGGGGCGGCGGCGACGCAGAAGACATTGCCCTCGGGGTCGGCCATCACGATGTGGTGGCCGTCGAACTCCTCGACCACGCGCCCGCCCGCCCTGACCAGGCGGTCCGCCTCCGCCCTGATCCGCTGCCACCGCTCCCCCGGCGTGCCGTGGCCGGGGACGCGGATGTCGATGTGCAGCCGGTTCTTCGCCGTCCTGGGCTCGGGGACTTTGAGGATGGACAGCCGGGGGCCGGCGCCGTCCGGGTCGCAGAGCCAGGCGCCGTCGTCGGCGGAGTCGTCCTCCGGCGGGTCGAACGACGCGAGCCACTCCTCACGGGTGGTGAACGGGGCGGGCGGTGGCTCGTCCACATACCCGAGGGCCGTCTTCCAGAACGCGGCGAGGACCGAGGCGTCCGCGCAGTCGAGGGTGAGATCGATTCGTGCTGCCATGCCCGGACCGTACCGGTCACCTCTGACACCGGGCCGCGCGGCGCCGCGCGGCCCGGTGTCAGAGGTGACCGGTACGGTCCGGGCATGGCAGCACGAATCGATCTCACCCTCGACTGCGCGGACGCCTCGGTCCTCGCCGCGTTCTGGAAGACGGCCCTCGGGTATGTGGACGAGCCACCGCCCGCCCCGTTCACCACCCGTGAGGAGTGGCTCGCGTCGTTCGACCCGCCGGAGGACGACTCCGCCGACGACGGCGCCTGGCTCTGCGACCCGGACGGCGCCGGCCCCCGGCTGTCCATCCTCAAAGTCCCCGAGCCCAGGACGGCGAAGAACCGGCTGCACATCGACATCCGCGTCCCCGGCCACGGCACGCCGGGGGAGCGGTGGCAGCGGATCAGGGCGGAGGCGGACCGCCTGGTCAGGGCGGGCGGGCGCGTGGTCGAGGAGTTCGACGGCCACCACATCGTGATGGCCGACCCCGAGGGCAATGTCTTCTGCGTCGCCGCCGCCCCGGCGGCCTGAGCACGGCCCCGGCGGCCCGGCGGCGGTCATACACGCTGCTCCCCTGACAGCGCCCCCCGGGCCCGGGGGCGTCACGCGTGTTGGCGGCCCGGGATGGGGGTGACGCGGCAGCGTACCGGGCCTTCCGCGCGCAGGGTGACGCCGGACGTCACCGGGACCGTCTCGTCCAGGGACGTGATCTCGAACTCGCGGAGCACCACGGCCAGGGCGAGCACCGACTCCAGCAGGGAGAGGTGCTGCCCGACGCAGGCACGCGGGCCGCCGCCGAAGGGGAACCAGGCGTACCGGGGGCGGGACGCCTCCGCCTCGGGGAGGAACCGGTCGGAGTCGAAGCGTTCGGGGTCGTCGCCCCAGTAGGCCGGATGCCGGTGCGTCACCCACGGGGCGACCACGATGTCGGAGCCCGCCGGGACGAGATGGCCGCCGAACTCGGCGTCGGCGACGACCCGGCGGCCGATGGCGGTGGCGGCCGGGTACAGGCGCATGGCCTCCTTCAGCACCCGTGTCACGCGGACCAGCTTCTCGGCGTCGGCGGCGGTCGGGGTCCGGTCGCCCAGCACCCTCTCGACCTCGGCGCGGGCGAGGGCCTGCTCCTCCAGGTGGAGGCCGAGCAGGTGCAGCGTGAAGGTGAGGGAGACGGCGGTGGTCTCGTGCCCGGCGAGCATGAGGATCAGGATCTGGTCGCGGACCTCGTCGGCGTCGAACGAGTCGGCCCCGGTGCCCTCGGCGCGGGTGAGGAGCGTGAGCAGGTCGTCCCCGGCGGCCTCCGGCGCGACCGCGCCGGCCGAACGGGCCGCGCGGCGCCGGGCGATCACGGAGTCGCAGATGGCGTACAGCTCCGCGCGGGCCGCCGCCGCGCGGCGGTTGGCGGCGGTCGGCCAGCTCCGGGGCACGTTGAGCGGTGAGAAGCCGCGGCGCGTGACGTAGTCGCTGAGAACCGGCAGGTCGCGCTCCACGACCGGGACGGCCGCCTCGGCGTCGGCGTCCGAGCCGAAGAGGATGCGGGCCACGGTGCGCAGCGCGAACTCCCGCATGTCGTGGGCCACATCGCGCACCGTGCCGGGCACCTGACGCCACCGGTCGGCGACGGCACCCACCTCGGCGGTGATGGCCTCGGCATAGCCCTCGACGCGGCGCGGGGTGAACAGCGGTTGCAGCAGGCGGCGTTGCCGCCGGTAGGTGTCGTCCTGACTGGTGAGGAGCCCGTTGCCGAAGGTCTGCCGCAGCTCCTCGTAGAAGATGTTGTCCTTGCGGAAGTTGGCCGATTCCCCCGCCAGGATCCGCTGCGCCCCGTCGGCGGAGAAGACCGCGTACAGCGCCGTGCGCAGTCCCGGCGGCCCGGCGGTGAAGCGCACCACGTCGCCGTGCTCGCGCCGGGCCCGCAGAAAGGTGTCCAGCGGCGCGCGCCGCAGGTCGAACATCGATCCGAGGACCGGCATGCCCGCCGGCCCGGGTATCACTGAGGTCGCCATCGCACTCCCTGCCCTGGTTGCGCGTACCCGTCCGGATTATCGGCGCCCGCTCCCCGCTCCGGACCACGGCCCCCGCACTTTGTCCGGATCCGGTACCCGGCCGTGAGAACCGCCACCCACTATTGAGCGATGCTCAAATAATGGTTAGCCTCACTCCGGAACACACCCCCTCCAGGCAAGGGAGCCTGTCGTGAGCTCGCTCTTCTCCGTCGCCGGCAAGACCGCCCTGGTCACCGGCGGCTCCCGTGGCATCGGCCTGATGATCGCGCGCGGCCTGGTCGAGGCCGGGGCCAAGGTCTACGTCAGCTCCCGCAAGGCGGAGGCGTGCGACGAGGCCGTGCGCGAGCTGTCCAAGTCCGGCGAGGCCGTCGCCCTGCCCGCCGACCTCTCCCGCGAGGAGGAGGTGTACCGGCTCGCCGAGGAGATCGGCGGCCGGGAGGAGGCACTGCACATCCTGGTCAACAACGCGGGCGCCACCTGGGGCGCGCCGCTGGACACCTTCCCGGTCAGCGGCTGGGACAAGGTGATGGACCTCAACCTGCGCAGCCCGTTCCTGCTGACCCAGGCGCTGCTGCCGCGCCTGCGGGCGGCCGGGTCGCTGGAGGACCCGGCGCGGATCATCAACGTCGGCTCCATCGACGGCCTGCACGTCAGCCCGCTGCCCGCCTACTCCTACGCGGCCAGCAAGGCGGGCCTGCACCACCTGACGCGGGTGCTGGCCAAGGAGCTGGGCCCGCAGGGCGTCACGGTGAACGCGATCGCGCCCGGCCCGTTCGAGTCGAAGATGATGGCCGCGACGCTGGACGCGTTCGGCGACGAGATCGCGGCGGCGGCGCCGTTGCAGCGCATCGGGCGGCCCGACGACATGGCGGGCGTCGCCGTCTACCTCGCCAGCCGCGCGGGCGCCTATGTGACGGGCGCGGTCATCCCCGTGGACGGCGGCCTGGGCACCACGGTCTGAGCGGGACGCGCGCCATGGCTCCCTCCTCGCCGTCCTCGCCGTCCTCGCCGCCCTCCCTGCTGCTCTCCCGGCGCGACCTGGACTTCCTGCTGTACGAGTGGCTCGACGTCGAGTCGCTGACCGGGCGGCCCCGGTTCGCCGAGCACGGGCGCGAGACGTTCGACGCGGTGCTGGACCTGAGCGAGACGATCGCCACCCGGCACTTCGCCCCGCACAACAAGAAGAACGACGCGCAGGAGCCGCGCTTCGACGGCGAGCGGGTGCACATCATCCCCGAGGTGAAGGAAGCCCTGCGCGTCTTCGGCGAGGCCGGGCTCATCGGCGGCGGCATGGACGCGGAGGTCGGCGGGCTCCAGTTGCCCTCGGTCGTCACCAGCGCCTGCTTCGCGTGGTTCCAGGCGGCGAACGTGGGCACGTCGGCCTACCCGTTCCTCACCATCGCCAACGCCAATCTGCTGCTGGCGCACGGCACCCGCGAGCAGATCGACACCTACGTGCGGCCGATGGTCGAGGGCCGATTCACCGGCACCATGTGCCTGTCGGAGCCGCAGGCGGGGTCGTCGCTGGCCGATGTGCGCACCCGGGCGGAACCGGACCCGGACGGCGGACCGGAGGCGTACCGGCTGTTCGGGAACAAGATGTGGATCTCGGCCGGTGATCACGAACTGTCGGAGAACATCATCCATCTGGTGCTGGCCCGGATCCCCGGCGGACCGCCCGGGGTCAAGGGACTGTCGCTGTTCGTCGTGCCCAAGTTCCTGGTCGGCGCGGACGGTTCGCCCGGCGAGCGGAACGACGTGGTGCTCGCCGGCCTCAACCACAAGATGGGGTACCGGGGCACGACCAACACCATGCTCAACTTCGGGGAGGGCGCGTTCCGTCCGGCGGGCGCGCCCGGCGCGGTCGGCTTCCTCGTCGGGGAGCGGCACCGGGGGCTGGCCGCCATGTTCCACATGATGAACGAGGCCCGCGTCGGCGTCGGCCTGGGCGCCACCGCCCTGGGCTACACGGGATATCTGCACGCCCTGGACTACGCCAGGACCCGGCCGCAGGGCCGTCCGCCGACCGCCAGGGACGCGACCGCGCCGCAGGTGCCGATCATCGAGCACGCCGACGTCCGGCGGATGCTGCTGGCGCAGAAGTCGTACGTCGAGGGCGCCCTCGCCCTGATCCTGTACTGCGGGAAGCTGCTGGACGAGGAACGGACGGCGCCCGTGCCCGAGGACCGGGCGCGGGCGAAGCTGCTGCTGGACGTGCTCACGCCGATCGCGAAGAGCTGGCCCTCGCAGTGGTGCCTGGAGGCCAACAGCCTGGCCATCCAGGTGCACGGCGGCTACGGCTACACGCGCGAGTACGACGTCGAGCAGTTCTACCGCGACAACCGCCTCAACCCCATCCACGAGGGCACCCACGGCATCCACGGGCTCGACCTGCTGGGCCGCAAGGTCATCATGGACGACGGCGCGGGGCTGCGGCTGCTGGCCGGGACCGTCGCCGCGACGACCGCCCGCGCGGCCGGACTGGGCGGCGAACCCGCCGCGATGGCGGCCCGGTTGGACGCCGCCATGGCCCGGGTGGCCGAGGTGACCGGCACCCTGTGGGCCGGCGGCGACGCGGAAACCGCGCTGGCCAACGCCTCGATCTACCTGGAGGCGGTCGGGCACATCGTGGTCGCCTGGATATGGCTGGAGCAGTTCCTGGCGGCCGAGGGCCGCACCGGCGCCTTCCACGACGGCAAACGGCAGGCCGCCCGGTACTTCTACCGGCACGAACTGCCCAAGACCGAGCCGCAGTTGACGTTGCTGGCCAGTCTCGACCGGACCGCGCTCGACACCCCGCCCGACTGGTTCTGACCGGCCCGCGCCTCCCCGCTGCCTCGCGGCGGGGAGGCCACCGGCCGGACCACACCCGGACTACGCCCCCGCCGGGACCCGGTCCAGGAACCCGCTGACGCCCTCGATGCGGCCGTCCTCCGCGATGCTGATCACGTCGAACCCGGCGACGGGCGCGGCGCCGTCCGGGGACACCAGCTCCCAGCCGAACCGCGCGGTGCGGTGGTGCCCGTCCACCGTGCCCAGCGGGCGGAACCGGAAGCCGGGGAACTGCTGGTGCACGGCCTCGATGAGGCCGGCGATCTCCTCGTGGCCCCGCACGTCGGACAGCGGGTCGGTGTAGGTGCCCTCCTCGGTCCACGCGTCGGCCACGGCCTTCGCGAGTGCCTCGCCGGACGCGTTCCACGCGGTGAAGTAGCCCTCGACGGCGGCCTGGTAGTTCACGGACATCGCTTCCTCCTGGAAGGTTCGGGGGGTTCCGATGCGCCTACGATGCCCGGCCGCCGTACGCCCGGTCGATGACCGCCGAGGTAATGGCGGGGGGCCGCCGGTAGGCTGGGCCGGACCTGCCCCACCGGCCGGGAAGTGCGAAGGAGACGCCCGTGTCCAAGGTCCCCGATGTCGGCACGCGTGCCCCCGACTTCACCGTGCCCGGCGTGGTCGTCGGCACCGACGGTGAGGCCCGGCGCGGCGACTACTCCCTTACCGCCCCCCGGAGCGGCCCGCTGGTCCTGGTCTTCTACCCCGGCGACAACACCCCGGTCTGCACCAAGCAACTGTGCTCCTACACCTCGGAGTTCGAACGCTTCAAGGCCGTGGACGCCACGGTGTGGGGGATCAGCCCCCAAGGGCTCGACAGTCACGAGACGTTCGCCCGCCGCCACGCGCTGAGCTTCCCGCTGCTCGCCGACACCGACCGGACGGTGGCCCGCGCGTTCGGCGTCGCCGTCCCCGGACTCGGCCTGCGCCGCTCGGTGTTCATCCTCGACACGGACGGCACCGTGCGCTGGCGGCACGTGGCCGTACTCGGCCTGACCTTCCAGGACGTGAACACCCTGACCGAACACCTCACGACGACCACCACGGACGACCCCACCCACGACTGACACACCGGCCCGCACGCCCGCCGCCCCCTCGCCGGGGACCTGACGTGGCCGGCTTCTCACCGGCCGGACCCGGACCGGACCCGTAGTCGCACAGCGATCACCCGAGCGAGTCCATCGCCGTCGTGATCAGCGCACGAGCCTTGGAACCGTGGACCGCCATAGCGGCCAGTTCGGCGAAGGTCTCGGCATATGCGGTCACCTCGGTGGGCTGCGTGAGCGTAAGAAAACCCGAGACCAACTCGATGTTCACCTGCGCTGTGTCGAAGATCCAGAAGCCCTCGACGGGCATACGAGACCGGTTCGGCCGCATGGGCACAACACCCAGACTCACATGGGGAAGTGTGCCGACCGTCAGCAGGTGACGAAGCTGTCCCATGAGAACTTCTGATCCGCCGATCCCGTTCCGCAGCGCCGGCTCCTCGACCAAGAACGCGAAGAGCCGATCACTCTCGTACAGCAAGCGCTGTCGCGCCATGCGGGCTTCCACCGCTTCGGTCACGTCATCCATCGCGACTCGCCTTCGCTGCACTGCTCGCAGTACCGCTTCCGTGTAGCCGTATGTCTGGATCAGCCCCGGAACCATCCACGATGAATAGGACCGGAATCGGCGCGTGCGTTCGTACAACGGCAGCCGTGCTTCCTGGGCTTGCCTGAGCCCGGCACGTTCCAGACGTCGCCAACCGACCCACATGTCGTCGACCGATCGCAGCGACGCGATGAGGTCGTCGATCTGATCCTCTGCCCCGCAGGCACGGCACCATGCCCGGATATCGTCGGCGGACGGCGGTGTACGGGCATTGATGATCCGTGACGACTTGGCGGCGGACCAGCCACAGAGGTGGGCCAGTTCACGCCCTGTCAACCCAGCGTCCCGACAGATCTCAGCAAGTCGATTGGCCAGCCCTTGCCGGGCCCGCTGGGCACTCGAAGACGGTGAGGAAGCCATGGTTCCGACGGATCAGCGGGGACGGTAAGCCTCGTGCGGGATCGCTCGTTGCCACACTGCCTCGAAGGCGTCGGTGCACAACTTCACCCGCTTCGGGTCCTCTGTGTATTCCCGTCCGTCCTCGTCCAACTGTCCTTCTCCGGTGAAGTGATGGAACAGTGCCAGCGCGCCGTCGAAGACCCAGAAGTCCGTCCCGGGCAGGCCGATGTCCGTGGTCTGCCGCCTGGGCAGCCAGCGGACAAGTTCACCGGCGGCGAGGTTGGTGAACGTCCCGTCGAACTCGTACCTCACGTAGTCGCTGATCGGCTCGGAAACGATGCGGGCACGCCGGACGACTACCCCGCGCGCCACGGCTTCCCGGACGGCATCGTGCCAACCGCCCCACCACGACGACCGGTCGCCGGGATCGAGCCGCTTGCCTTCTCGCCACCTGATGAAGCCGGGGTCATCGAGCATGTAGCTGTCGCGCAACTCAAGGTGCACGGCGGAGCGTTGGGCTTTCGCCATGGCTTCACGCGCTGGTGCTCGCACCTGCCGCCTCTCCCTTGCTGTCGTCGGGTCGGGGGATGTATCGAAGCATGGCCGCCGGAAGCCGGATGATCGCCTCGTGAGCGGGAACGTCCGTGGAGTGGCCGGGGATAGAGCCGACCTCCTGGCACTCCCTCACTTCCCTCTCAGTCGCCTTGTACGACTGAATGAGGAGATCTCCGGTCTCCTCATGCAACCAGATCGTCGGAGACTCGTCGGTCAAAGTGTTCGGGATGATGCCCAGGAACCTGAAGGTCATGATCGCCTCTCCTGTCGGGTGCCTTGCGCGGGTGTACACGAGCGTCGCGACACGTTATTGCTGCTGTGCGGTGGTGAGCAGTGCGTGCCGGCGTCGGAGATGTGGGGCGGCGGCCGTCCCCCACGGAAGGCGGACGACCGGGGCCGGTCCTGTAGTGGTGCGGCCCGTGGGGCTCAGACCGTCCAGCAGTCGGCCGGGTCGTCCAGCCAGGCTCGCTGTCCCTCGGCGGTGACGGTGAGGCCGAAGCGTGTGTGATCGGGCTTGCCACGGGCGTCCCACCATCGGTAGGCGGTCTCCACCTCATCCCACAAGCGCCGGGGGCCCGACTGCCAGACCCGTGCTTCGCCACGCTCATCGCTGAACATCACGCATGCCCAGGATCGGTCACCGAGCCCGTAGAACCACACCGGGCGAACCCCGTCTCGCTTGTCGGCCACAGCCTGGACGCAGTCCCGCACACGGAGCCCCAGAGCAAAGGGGAGGGCGGTGTACCTCCCGGTGAGGAATTCTGCTTCCGTGATGTCCGTGGTGGACGTGTCGGCCCGGGCCATGGCCTTCTCCGGGACGTATGCGTCGTGGACCGGTAGCGACACCCGCTGAGCGCGCAGTTTCATGAACTCCACGGGACGTGTGAAGTGTCCCGAAGCCTCTCCGACCCCGACGACCAGCCGGGCGACGGCATCCGCGTTGCTGTAGTGGGTGCCCCACGGAGCGACGATCAGGCCGCCGCGCCGGGTCTGTTCGATCCAGGCCGGCGGAATCTCCCGGACTCCCACAGTGGCCAGAATCCGGTCATAAGGTGCCTTGGCGGCGTGGCCCTCGAACCCGTCGCCCGCGACCACCTCCGGATACAGCCCGGCCGCGTGGAGCCGTTCGTGGGCCCGCCGTGACAGGAAATGGTCCACCTCAATCGTGGTCACCCGGTCGTGTCCGCACCGGTGGAACAAAGCTCCGGCGGTCTCGCCGGTGCCGGTGCCGACATCGAGCACGCGCATCCCCTGGTCCACGTCCAAGGTCCGAAGCATGGCGTACACGACGGAGGGCATGGAGGAGGAACTGGTCGATACCCTCCCCGGCGCGGTACCGGAATGCTCGCCTTCATCCCATTGCGTCACGATGGGGACGTTGGTGTCTGCGGCGGCGTACCACGCGTTCGGGTCGTCCGCCCGGTCCACGACGACGCTCTTACGCGTGTCCATGTCGAACGGCCACATCTGGTCAGGCAGGAAGGCCGCCCGGTCCACAGCCGCGAAGGTCGGCGTCCAGTCCGACGTCATCGATCCTGTCTCCAGGAGGACACGCCCCAGCTCCTTTCGGCCGGGGCGGTCCATCTGTACGGAGCCGGGCTTCACTTGCGGTGCGTCCCGTTGCCGGGCGGGGTCTCCCCGTCCGGGGAAGGCGGCTCCTGCGGCGGTGTCCAAGGGGTGCCCGGGTAACCGTCGTCCCCGTCCTGTTCCCCTCCGCCGTGTCCTCCGTCCGCAGCGGTGATGATCCGGGCATTGCGCATGTCGTGCCCTCCTCGCTCATGACTGTCCATCGGTGACGCGGGAACCGGCCCCGGCCGCTCGACCTGTCCGGGGTTCCACCACCGGGCCGGTCGGCATCATCGGGTCGCGGACATGCGTGCCGAGCATCTGTCCCGCGTACCAACCGTTCCTTGCCGCCGCCTCGGGGCGGAGGAGCGCCCGTCGGGGCGCTTCCGGCCTCCGTGGTGACGACACTAGCGACGGCGGAGTCGCAACTCCGAGCAGATTGCACACGGTTGCAGTGGAATCACCTGAGCGAGCCCCTCGCGAGTTCGGTGGTCATGCGGGTGCGCCTTTCTGAAGGGGGTTGGCCGGCGCGAGCGATGGCGCGGGCCTGCCTGGTGACGTCAGTCGTTCCACGTGGAGAGTGGGCGGTGGAGGCGGGAGGCTTCGGCCGGGGCTCGGAGTGGGATGTCCCATTCGGTGAACCGGCGTCGCAGGGTGGTCTCGGAGACGGCGAAGGACTGGGCGAGGGAGGCGAGGGATTCGCCCTCCTCGTACCGCCGGATCGCGGCCTCCTTCGGGACGGGACGGCGCCGGGGCAAGTAGATCTGGGCGTCGCAGCCGGCGCAGAACTTGGCGCCGTCGCGCTCCTCCAGCTTCCGGTGCGGGCACCTGGCGGTCGTCACTCGCCCGCCCCCTCCGCCACCAGCCGCAGCGCGGTGGCGAGTCGCACGGCGGCGACCAGGCCGCACCGGCCCAGCTCGATCACCGGCGGCCCGGTGAGCGACACGGTGGGCGTCGGCAGGGCGATTCCCGCCGCTTCCAGGGCGTCGGACAGGTCCGCACGGACGTCCTCGACCGCCAACGGCCGCAACGCACCGGCCGCGACGGACCATTCCCGGCCGCCGTTGACGGGCCGCAGCATGAAGTACGGCCCGGCCATGCCCATGTAGACGCCCACCGTGTCCCGGCCGAGATCCCGTACGAGTTGCCCCACGCGGGGCGACATGTCGCCCATCTCCACTCCTTCGTCGTCACTGCTTGCGCACCAAGCACAACGCAGAGCAGCATGTGAGCGGTACCGTCGTGTGAGGGACGGGCTGTCAAGTGGTTCCGCAAGGCATCAATGCCATCAACGAGGTTCGGTGAACTGATGGGTGAGCGCACGCCAAACGTCAGGCTGGAAAGACTCTTCAAGCAATCACGCCTGCGCGGCGACCAGTTCGCCAGGGCGGTGAACCGGCTGGCCGGGCAGTCGGGCGTCCGGCTCCATTACCGGCAGCCTTCCGTGAGCAACTGGCTGGCGGGCACGATGCCCCGCGAGGAGGCACGCCCGTTCATCGTCGAAGTCCTGTCACGACGGCTGGGCCGCCCGGTCACCCACGTTGACGCGGGTTTTCCCCCGCCCGCCGAGGATCCGAACAGCCGGGCGGGTATGGGTACGGTCGAGGAGTTGATCGATCTTTGTAGGAGTGATATGGATCCCTCCCGACGCGGGATACTGCACATCAGTCTCTACTCCGCCGCACTGTCCATTCCCGGGTGGCATGACGTGGTGGGCCGCCTGGAAGCCGTTCAGGGGCAACAGGTCCGGCGCATCGGCATGGCCGATGTCGAGGCGGTGACCAGCATGACGGATCTGCTGAGCCAGCGGGACACCCAGTTCGGCGGTCGCGAGACGCGCCCGATGGCAGCGGTCTTCCTGGCCAACACCGTGGCTGCGCACCTGCGGGCGGACGCGTCCGAGGACGTGCGCACGGCCATGCTCTCCGCCGCGTCGAACCTCTGCTTCGTCACCGGCTGGATGGCCATGGACGAAGGCGCGCATGGACTCGCCCAGCGGTACTACGTCAAGGGGCTGGAACTGGCCGGTGCCGCCGAGGACCACCTGCTGTACTGCACCATCCTCCGGGGAATGTCCGTCCAGGCGCTGGGCGTTGGTGACGCCCCCACCGCGCTCCGGCTGGCGACCGCCGCAGCGGTCACCCCGGACGCCGATCACCGGACCCGCGCGTTCTTCGCGGGACACCAGGCACATGCCTACGCGGCCTCGGGAGAACGGCAGAACGCCCTCCGCGCCATCCGTGTCACGGAGACGTCCATGGACAAGGCGGAGACCAAGACACGTGGCTACGGTCCGGACACGGTCGCTTACCACGTGGCCGAAGTCCGGTACGGGCTGGGCGACGTGGCGGGAAGCCTGGAGTCCCTTGGGCTGCACAGCAAGCTGGTGGACACACGGCGCCGCCGTACCCGGGTCAGGTGCGGCGCGCTCCTGGCGGAACGGCAGTTGGAGCTTGGCCACCTCGAAGCAGCCTGCGCCACCTGGCACGGTGTACTCGATGACTACCCCTACCTCCAGTCCGGCTACGCCGACGAGCGCGTGGCCACCATGAAAGCCCGCCTGCGCCCCTACCTCTCCAATGCCACAGCCCGCACCCTCCACGAACGTTCCCGAACCCTCAACACCCCCCGCCCCACACCCGCGTGACGGGAAGTGACCGCCAGGCGTTCTGGCCCTGGCCGTTACCGTCTGAGACCATTGCCGCACGAACGGTAGACGTCAGGGAGTGGTATGGACGCCATCAACGCCCTCATGGAGGGTGTCCGCGACGATGACGAGACCGCGCCCGACGGCAGTCTCGATGTCGGTGCTGCCGCAGCGGAGTTGAGGGCGCTGGCCGCGCGGGTCGGGTCGGAGCGCCGGCGTGTCGCGCTCACCGATGGAGACGAGGTGCTGGCGCTCATGATCAGCACGGCGGACTGGGAAGACCTGCGCGACGCGTTGGCCCTCGCCCGAAACGAAATCGCCCGGCTGCGGGGCGAGGACGACAGCCTGAATCACGAGGATGTCGTCTCCGAGTTGCGGGGCTGGGGCGGGGATGACGCGTGAGCAGGGTGACGTGGTCCTCCGGGGCTAAGAGATCACTGGCGAAATACCAAAAGGACGACCCCGGCGGGGTTGATCACGTACTCGACGCGGTGAACCTGCTGAGGAAGAATCCACGGCCGCCCGGGGCGCAGCCCTATGGCTCTGATCATTTGCGCATTCATGTCGGCCGTTATCGCGTGCTGTATCGGATCGTCAGCAACGAGCCGCTGATCGTGGGTATCGAGACTGTGGGGCGTGTGCCGAAACCCTGATTTCTGCCGTGACCCCGGTCATCCGACTTCCCCAGTCCTGACCGGCGGGTATCAGTACCGTCGAGGAACTGGTGGACCTTTGTAGGAGTGATATGGATCCCTCCCGACGCGGGGTACTGCACGTCAGTCTCTACTCGGCCGCGCTGTCCATTCCCGGGTGGCATGACGTCGTGGGCCGCCTAGAAGCCGTCCAGGGGCAACAGGTCCGGCGCATCGGCATGGCCGACCTCGAGGCGGTGACCAGCATGACGGATTTGCTGGATCGCAGGGACGGTGAGTTCGGTGGGCGTGACACCCGGCCGGTCGCCGCGAGTTTCCTGATCAACACCGTGGCGCCCTGCCTGCGGGCAGAAGGCTCGGAGGAGGTGCGCACGGCCCTGCTCTCCGCGGCGTCAAACCTCTGCTATCTCACCGGCTGGATGGCTGTGGACGAGGGCGCGCACGGTCTCGCCCAGCGGTACTACGCCAAGGCCCTGGAACTCGCCGGTGCCGCCGAGGACCACCTGCTGTACTGCACCATCCTCCGGGGAATGTCCGTCCAGGCGATGAGCCTCGGAGACGCCTCCACCGCACTGCGCCTGTCCACCGCCGCCACGGCAGCCCCGGACGCCGGGCCACGGAGGCGCTCGTTCTTCGCGGGACAGCACGCACACGTCCTGGCCGCCAACGGCGACGGCAAAAAGGCGCTCCGGGCCCTGGCGGAGACCGAGACCGCGATGGAGCAGGCGGAGAACCGGGGAGAGGGCTCAGGCCAGTTCGGCCCGTCAACGGTGGCTCAGATCACCGCCCAGGTCCGCTACGAGCTGGGCGATGTCGCCGGGAGCGTGGCGTCCCTGGAGTTGCACTCCAGGCTCTTGGACAAACACCGACGCCGCGCGCGGGTCCGCTTCAATGCCCACCTGGCGGAACGGCAGTTGGAGCTTGGCCACCTCGAAGCAGCCTGCGCCACCTGGCACGGCGTCCTGGACGAATATCCCTACCTCCAGTCCGGCCAGGCCGACGAACGCGTGGCCACCATGAAGGCCCGCCTGCGCCCCTACCTCTCCAACGCCACAGCCCGCACCCTCCACGAACGCTCCCGAACCCTCAACACCCCCCGACCGACACCCGCGTGACGGGGAGCGACGACCACGACGGGAGACAGGCGCGGCACACCGCCCCGCCGCCGGGGATACGTCGGTGGACGGCGCGCATCGCCCGCATACGACAACGGTGTTCTCCGCCCGCCCAGTCGGCGGACCGGCCCGTGACACGAGGACCGGTCCACCGGGTGAGCCGGGTGGTGATGGCTACGGGAGCAGCTTGATCGACCAGTACTCGGCGATCGAACCGTGGGCCGCCTGATCCGGGTGGAGCGTCACGGGGCAGTCGGTGCCGGCGATGTCGTGGCAGAGTTGTACGCGGTCATCACCGAACTGGTTGTTCCAAATGGTGTGATCGCCACGGTTGACGCCGATGACGTAGGTGCCGTAATCGGAATAGCGACCCTCGGGCACCGAGTTGCCCATGACGATCAGCGAATCCCAGACACAGACAGTGCCGGGGCGACAGACATCGTTGAAGTCCCATCCGGACCCGATTTCCCCGGGGCTGTAATCGATGTACATCGCCGAGGCGGGAGTCGCGGCGAACACGGTCATGGCCAGTGCGCCGGCGATGGCCGCGGGCACCGTGAAACGGCGCCGCCGCAGGCTCTTGAGGGGGTTTTTGAACTTCATGACGGTCCCTTCCTGTCGTTCGAGATCGCGACGGACTTCGGCCCCGCCGCGCGCATGAGTCGGCGTCACAGGGGCTTCGAGGATCTCGGGACTACGCACGTGGACACGTCACACCGCCCTCGGCGTGTGTGCGTGTGCGACCGGGAACAGCTTGCCTGGACGGTGCTGTCGCCGAACGATCGCGCACCGACGGTTCGCCGCATCGGCGCGCGCGATGCGTCACTGCGCACACGTGGTCTTCCCCCCGAAATTCCATGCTGATCCAGCACGGTCCGCAGTCGCCCATGTTCGCGAGGAAAGGGCGAAGCGTTGCCGCCTGGATGCTGGCATGCGCGGAGGCGCACCGGCCAGACTGTTCCCGATAGCAAATCAAGTCGGATTGATAAGAGCGAATCTATGGGCAGGCGGAAAGCTCACCGCACCGACCGGACGGGCTCGGGCCGCGACCGTACGGCCCGCCTCCGGCAGCCGGGTGAGCGGCGCGGCTCCTGCGGCACCATGGACCCGATGAACGAGACGGATCCGGTCCTGGACGGGGCCGCCGCGCGCGGCATGGCCGAGCTGGACGCCGCCGTGACCGGGTGCCGGGCCTGTCCGCGGCTGGTCGCGTGGCGGGAGGAGGTCGCGCGGGAGCGGCGGGCGGCGTTCGCGTCGTGGGAGTACTGGGGCAGGCCGGTGCCCGGGTTCGGGCCCGCCGACGCGCGGCTGCTGGTGATCGGGCTGGCGCCGGCGGCGCACGGCGGGAACCGCACCGGGCGCATGTTCACCGGGGACCGCTCGGGCGACGTGCTCTACGCCGCCCTGCACGCCGTGGGCCTCGCCAGCCAGGCCACCGCCACCTATCGCGACGACGGGCTCGCGCTGCGCGGCGTGCGCGTCACGGCGCCCGTGCACTGCGCCCCGCCCGCCAACAAGCCGACGCCCGCCGAGCGCGCGACCTGCCGCCCCTGGCTGCTGGGCGAACTGCGGCTGCTGCGGCCCCACCTGCGGGCCGTCGTCGTCCTCGGCGCGTTCGGCTGGCAGTCCGCGCTGCCCGCGCTGGCCGAGGCCGGGTGGGACGTGCCCCGGCCCCGGCCCGCGTTCGGGCACGGAGTCCGCCTCGACCTCGGTGACCTGCGGGTCTTCGGGTGCTACCACGTCAGCCAGCGCAACACCTTCACCGGTCGGCTCACCCCCGACATGCTCCTGGACGTCCTTGGCGCGGCCCGGGACGCGGCGGGGCTGGCGCCCTGACCGTCCGACGCGGGATATCGCGCCCGGTGTTCCGACGACTACTGTTCACCGGGCAGACGCACGGAAGTCGCTTTCGCGGGCCCACTGTGGGGCACAGTCGGCTTCCTGTCCCAGAACGGTGGAGCGCGACGGCATGGCAAAGGCGACAAGGGCGTTGTCGGGGCTGCTCGGGGCGCGGCGGCGTGACGCCGCGCGTCAGGAGGAGCTGACGGCGCGGGCGGTGCGCGGCTGCGCCGAGTACCTCGGAGGCTCGCGCGACGAGCGGCTCGCCGCCGCCATCGGCACCCTCCTGACGGCCGGTCCCGACGAGACGTTCGACGCCCTGCTCGCCACCGGCAACCGCGCCCTCGAAGCGGGCGGCGAGCGCGAGAACCGGCTCGCCCTGTCCCTCGCCGACACCGCGACCGCGCTCCGCGCCCGGTCGCGGGGCGCCTGGCGGCTGCGCGGCCTGGCCGCCGAGGCGCTCGGGCGGAACGAGGAGGCGGTCGACGCCTACGAACGGCACCTCGCCCTCCGGCAGGACACCGGCGACGGCGAGGACATCGCCCGCCGGCTCGGCGTGCTGAAGGAGATCCGCTCCTGCCTGGAGGACGCGGGCCTCGGCGCCGCGTTCGCCGGGCCCGCCGCCGAGGCCAGGACGGAGTTCGCCGCCCGCGTCGAGGCCGGGATCTCCGGGCGCGGCGCCGGGGACCCGGAGGTGCGGCGGCTCGCCGCCCGTTACGCGGCCTACCGGCGGCTGACCGCCGAGGGCCGGATGCCCGACCCGCTCCTCGCCCCCGGCGAGCCCATCGACGTGCCGGGCCTGCGGAGCCGGATAGCCGGCCGCACCGCCTGCGTCGTCGCGCCCGGGGCCGAGCCGAGCGCCGGGCTCGACCCGTACGACCTCGTGGTGCGGTACGACGCGGCGCCCGACGACGGCCGCACCGACCTGCACGCGGTGTCCGTCCGGGGCCGCGCCCCCTGGGAGGGCCCGGCGTGGCGGCACCCGGCGGAGATCCGGCTCGTCTTCGGGGAGTCCGCCGACGCGTGGCGGAAGGCGCTGCGCCGCCGCCTCGTGCCGGGCGCGCAGCGGTACTTCGGCGACGCGACGCTGCGCCGGCCGCTGAACGATCCGGCGCTGGTCGGCGACGGCCGGGCGGACGGCGGCAGCACCGCGTTCGCCGTGATCCGGCTGCTGGACTTCCTCGACGTCAGCCCCCGCATCGACCTCTTCGGCGTGCACCACCCGGGGGAGCTGGGCGACGAGGAGCGGGCGTGGGTCATGGCCCACGCGAAGAACGTGAACTGCGGCACCGGGATGAGGATCGCGCTTCGATGACACACGCGCCGGACGACTCACGACCGGTGACCGGCAAGCGCCGCGTCGCGTTCGCCTGCTACGCCGACGAGGAGCGGCTGCCCGGTCTGCTCACGCTGCTGCGCAGCCTGGCCCTGACCAACCCCGCCGTGTGCGAGGACTTCGTCCTGCTCCACCCCGGACTGCCGGACGACGCCCTCGACGCGGCGCGCCGCCTCCACCCGCGCCTGCTGGCGCGGCGGGCCGACGCGGGCGGCCGGGCCGACGTCTTCCGGCTCGCGGACCACGACACGGTCATCGCGCTGGACCCGGGGATGGTGGTGCTCGGCGACATCGGCGAGCTGCTGCGGATGCGCGAGGGGATCGGCGCGGTCCCGCAGCCGCTCGCGGATCACCCGGGCGGGACGGACGAGCCCGGCAAGGGGCGGCGGGTTGTGCCGGACGACGGGCTGCTGGTCGTCCAGCGGGACGCGGTGGACGACGCCCTGCGCGCCCGGCTCCTGGCCGCCGGCCCCGGCGGTCTGGACGCCGCCCTGGACGGGGTGCTGGTGCGGATCGACGCGCGGTACGACTTCCTCGCGAGCCGCCTGTTCGACGACACGCCCGTGCCGGACACCGTCGCCGTTCTCCGGTTTCCGCACGGGCCGGGGCCGGGGTCCGGGTTCGCGCCCGCCGAGGAGGCCAGGAGCCGGTTCGCGATGGACGACGCGGCCTTCCGCGCCGCGTACTGCGCGCTGCCCGGCACCAAGCATCCCGACCTGCTGCTGCACTGCGCCGAGCCGCTGCTGCGGGACCGGCCCACCGTGGACCTGGCCCGCGCGGTCGCCGAGGTGTACCGGCAGCAGGGCCGGTACGAGGAGGCCGTGGACGTTCTGGCGCCCGTGATGGGCACCGCCGTGGACCGGCCCCGGTGCCACCAGACGCTCGGCATGTCGCTGATGGCGATGTCCCGCTACGACGAGGCGGAGACGCACCTGCTGCTGGCCACCGCCGCGCCCGACATCGCCGCCCGCGTCTTCGCGCAGCTCGCCCGCCTGGCCTGGC
The DNA here is from genome assembly GCF_001493375.1 of Streptomyces specialis. Taxonomy (GTDB): domain Bacteria; phylum Actinomycetota; class Actinomycetes; order Streptomycetales; family Streptomycetaceae; genus Streptomyces; species Streptomyces specialis. The sequence continues at coordinate 147,199 of NZ_LN929755.1, read as the reverse complement.
TGCGCGGCGCGGACGAGCGGGCCGGCGCCTACGCGCGGCAGGGCCTCGACGCCGACCCCACCGACGCGACCTGCCGCGCCTGGTACGACCGGACGCGGCGGGAGAACGCCCCCGGCGCCACGGCCGGCACGGGCACGGCGACCGCCGCCGCGTCGGACGGCGGCCTCGCGCACGTGGCGCTCTTCGCCGACGGGCGCGAGAACGCGGGGGACAAGGTGCTGCCGGAGGCGGTCCGGCTCTGCTTCGGCCCCGACACCGGCCCGGGCCGCTGGACGTCCGTCCACGCGCACCGCCTCTTCGACGACGCCGCGCTGGAACGGGTCAACGCCCGGCGCGGCCTCGTGGTCGGCGGCGGCGGGCTGTTCCTGCCGGACACCGCGCCCAACGGCAACAGCGCCTGGCAGTGGAACGTGCCGGACGCGGCGCTGGCCCGGCTCACCGTGCCGCTGGCGGTCTTCGCGGTCGGCTACAACGTCTTCGACGGCCAGAGCTACCGGCGCCGCCGCTTCACCGAGAGCCTGCGCGTCCTGGTCGAGCGCTCGGCGTTCTTCGGGCTGCGCAACCGGGGCTCGGTGGAACGGGTCAGGGAGCTGCTGCCCGAGGAGCTGCGCGACCGGGTGCTGTACCAGCCGTGCCCGACCACCGTCACCCGGCGGCTGGTGCCCGGCTGGCGGGACGCGGACCGGCGCGACGACACGGTACTGCTCAACTGCGCCTACGACCGGGCCGGTCTGCGCTTCGGCCACGACTACGGGCACTTCCTCGCCCAGATGGCCACCGCCCTGCGGACCCTGCGCGGGCACGCCGACGTGCGGTACGCCGCGCACATGCCGACCGACGAGCGGTTCGTGCACGACCTGCGCCGCGAGCACGGGCTGTCGCTGCCCGTCGAGCCGCTGTACGAGCGGACCAACGACGAGATCCGGGACGTCTTCCGGCGCGCCAGGCTGGTCATCGGGATGCGCGGGCACGCGGGGATGATCCCGTTCGGCTGCGGCACACCGATCATCAGTCTGGTCTCCCATCCGAAGCTGGCGTACTTCCTGGCCGACATCGGCCGCCCCGAGTGGGGGGTCACCGTCCACGACCGCGCGCTGGCGGCCCGGCTGACCGAACGGGCCGTGTCCCTGCTGGACGACCACGCGGCGGCCGTCGCGGACGTGCGGGACCGGCAGCGCGAGCTGTGGCGGATCACCGAGGCGAACGTCGCCACGCTCCGGGAACTGTTCGGCATCGACACCGGGGAGGACACCGGACGGGACGCCATGCCGGCGGAAGCATGAGAGAAGCACTCCGAATATCTCACAAGATGTATTAACAACGGGGGCATGTTCTGCTAACAATGTCGCTCGTCCCTTCCGCGCGACCCAAGGACGAGCCGCGATGTCCCCACCTGTCACCGCGAGACCCCCGGCCCTGCCGCTCGGCCGCCGCGCGCTGCTGCGCGGCACCGCCGCGGCCGGGGCCCTCGGCTTCCTCTCCGCCTGCGGCGGCCGGGCCGACGCGGCGTTCGACGCCGACGCCGAGCCCTGGCGGCGCTACGCGGGCACCACGCTCAACTTCGTCTCCGAGAACACCGCCCCCACCGCCGCCATCGCGGCCGACCTGCGGCCGTTCACCGAACTGACCGGCATCCGCGTCACCATCGTGACGCTGGAACTGTCCGCCCTCGCCCAGCGCGTCGCGCTGGACCTCGCCTCCGGCAACGGCGAGTACGACGTCGTCTACGCCGACCCCTACATGGTCCTGGCCCCCTACGCCCCGGCCTTCGCCGACCTGCGGCAGTTCCAGGACGACCCGGCGCTGCCCCGGCTGCCCGGCGGCTTCGGCGACTTCATCCCCACCCACCTCGACGCGGCCGGCCGCTTCGGCGAGGGCGCGGACGCCGAGAAGATCCTCGCGCTGCCCTACGACTCGCCCACGATGATCTGGCAGTACCGCGCCGACCTGTTCACCAAGCACCGCGACCGGATGGCCGACGACCTCGGGTTCGACCCGATGCCCTCGGACGACACCACCTGGGAGCAGTACTACGCGATCGCCCGCTGGTTCAACGACAAGACCGACGACGTCGCGTACGGCACCGGCCACCAGGCCAAGCAGCACGACGCGCTGATGTGCGACTTCTCCAACGTGCTGTGGGCCTACGGCGGCCGGTACTTCCAGGACGACGCCCGCGTCGGCCGCCTCGGCACCACCGACCCCGGCGGCTCGCTGCTGCGCTCCCCGGAGGCCGAGGCCGCCGCCGCGTTCTACCAGCGGCTCCTTGCCGTCGCCGACCCGGGCTCCCGCACCTGGGACTGGGACGGCGTGGGCGCCGGATTCCGCGCCGGACGCTTCGCGATGTGCCCCAACTGGCACGAGTTCGCCGCCTCCAACGAGCAGGTCCTGCCCGGCAAGGTCGGCTACGCGCGGCTGCCCAAGGGCCCGGCCCGCTCGGCCGGGATGTACGGCGGCACCGGCATCGCCATCTCCGAGGCCGTGCCGCGCCGACGCCGCGAGGCGGCCTGGCTCTTCCTCGTGTGGGCCACCGCCCCCGACACCCAGCGCGCCAACCTCGCCAGCGAGGTCGGCGGCGGCACCCCGACCCGTACCTCCGTCTACGAGATGCCCGAGGTCGTCGCCGCGCAGGAGCGCCCCTCCGCGATGCCCAACATGCTCTCCGCCCGCGCCGTGCGCGACGCGTGGGCCGAGGAGAACATCGGGCTGCGGCCCAAGATCCCCATGTGGAACGAGTGCGACACCGCCCTCTACACCCAGCTCTCCCGCCTCGTCGCGGGCGACACCTCACCGGCCGGCGCCATGCGCGCCGCCGCCGACCGCATCGACCGCGTCGTCGCGAGAGGGTGGGTGGCCTGACATGAACACTCCGCTGACCGGTACCCGGCCGACCGGGCCGCGCCCCGCCGCGCCCGCCCGCCCCCCCCCCCGCCCCCCGCCCGCCGCCCCCCCCCCCAATAGTTTTATCAAAGAGACAAGCGGCAAGGGGTTGTGCCTCCCGCTCGCGGCGTCTGGAGTGTTGTAGAAGGGGGAGCGGCCCCCCCCGCCCCCCCGGCCCGCCCCCCCGCCCCCCCCCCCCGCCGCGCCCGCGTCCCGCTGCCCGGCTTCACCGGCCGCATGATGGCCCCCGGGCTGCTGCTGCTGGCCGCCCTGTCGATCCTGCCGTTCGCCGCCGTGGTGGCGATGAGCTTCAGCCGCGTCCACCTGCTGGGCGGGCTGCGCCTTGAGGCGGTGGGCGCCGACAACTGGTCCCGCCTCCTCGACGACCCCGACATGGCCTGGGTCTGGGCCCGCACCGCCGGCTACTTCGCCGTCACCGTCGGCACCGAGATGGTGCTCGGCACCGTCCTGGCCGTCTTCCTGTGGCGGCTGCGGCACGGCCGCAACACCGCGCTCAGCCTCCTGCTGCTGCCCATGTTCGTCGCCCCGGTCATCGTGGGCCTGCTGGGCCGCTTCCTCACCGACTCCACCTTCGGCCTCTACGCCTGGCTGCTGGAACAGGCCGGCTACTCCGGCGACGTGATGGCGGACAAGACGACGGCCTTCGCCGCCGTGACCCTCATGGACGTCTGGGAGTGGACCCCGCTGGTCACCCTCATCGCCCTGGCCGGACTCACCTCCGTGCCGGCCAGTGTGCTGGAGGCGGCGTCCCTCGACGGCGCCGGCACCCTGCGCACCCTGCGCCACATCGTGCTGCCGTCCATCGCGCCCGTGCTGCTGGTGGCGCTGCTGATCCGCTCCATGGACGCGCTGCGCTACTTCGACATCATCTGGAACACCACCGGCGGCGGCCCCGCCGACGCCACCAAGACCGCGTCGATCCGGCTCTACGAAACGGCGTTCCGCTTCTTCGACTTCGGCTACGCCGCCGTCACCGGCCTGCTGATGCTGGCCGTCACGACCGTCGTCGCCCGCTACTTCGTCCGCCTCCTCGACCGGAACGGGACGCCCCGATGAGCACCACCTCCGCCACCGGCCCGATGACGCCCGGCCGCGCCGCCCGCTGGACCGGCCGCGCCGTCCTGGCCGCCGCCCTGCTGTGGACGCTCGTCCCGCTCGGCTGGATGCTGCTGTCCTCGCTCAAGCCCAACGCCGACATCACCGCGGGCAGCCCCGACCTGTGGTTCACCCCCACCCTCGACAACTACGAGAACCTGTTCGGCGGCGCCAACAGCCTCTGGCCCTACCTCCGCAACAGCGTCGTCGCGGCCGGCGCCTCCGCGCTGCTGGCCACCGGCCTCGGCGCCCTCGCCGGATACGGCCTGGCCCGCAGCCGCATGCGCGGCAAGCACCACCTGTCGTTCTGGATCATCTCCACCCGCATGGCGCCGATCGCCGCCGTGGCCCTGCCGGTCTTCCTCATCTTCCGGTTCCTCGGCCTCATCGACACCCTGCCCGGCCTGATCCTGGCCTACCTCAGCTTCAACCTGCCGTTCGCGATCTGGCTGCTGAGCGCCTTCTTCGCCGAACTCCCGCCGTCCCTGGAGGAGTCGGCGCAGGTCGCGGGCTGCACCCCGTGGCAGGCGTTCACCCGCGTCGTGCTGCCGCTGACCCGGCCGGGCCTGGTCACCACGTTCGTCCTGTGCCTGGTCTTCGCGTGGAACGACTACGCGTTCGCCCTTGTGCTCACCGGCCCCGACACCCAGACCCTGCCCATCGCCGCCAGCCAGCTCGTCACCCAGACCGGTGTCGACTGGGGGCAGCTCACCGCCATCGGCACCGTCGTGGTGGTACCGATGGTCCTCGTCGGACTCGCCGTGCGCCGCTGGCTGGTGACCGGCCTCACCATGGGAGCAGTGAACCCACACTGCGCCCCCCCGTGCGCCCGCGGCGGCCGCGACGGATGTGGAAAACTGCCCCCCGCCGTTCCCCCGACCATGCGCGCCGCGCTGCTGCGCGCCCCCCGGGATCTGGTGGTCGAGGAACGCCCGGTGCCCGCGCCCGGCCCCGGCCAGGTCCTCGTCCGCGTCGAGGCCGTCGGCATCTGCGGCTCCGACGTGCACTACTACCAGCACGGCCGCATCGGGGACTTCGTCGTTCGCGCCCCCATGGTCCTGGGCCACGAACCCGGCGGCACCGTCGTCGCCCTCGGCCCCGGCGCCCGCCGCCACCGGCCCGGCGACGTGGTGTCCGTCGAACCCGGCGTGCCGTGCGGACGCTGCGCCCAGTGCCGCCACGGCCGGTACAACCTCTGCCCCGACGTCTCCTTCTACGCCACGCCCCCGGTGGACGGCGCCCTGTGCGAGTACGTCGCCGTGGATGAGGACTTCGCGCACCCCGTGCCCGGCAGCCTGACCGCCGAGACCGCCGCCCTCCTCGAACCGCTCTCGGTCGGCGTCTGGGCCTGCCGCAAGGGACAGATCACGGCCGGCTCCCGGGTCCTGGTCACCGGCGCCGGGCCCATCGGCCTGGTCGCGGCCCAGACCGCCCGCGCCTTCGGCGCCACCGAGGTCGTCGTCACCGACGTCGAGCCCCACCGCCTGGACACCGCGCGGCGACTGGGCGCCACCGACACCGTGGACGTCCGCCACACCCGGCTCGCGGACACCGGGTTCGAGCCGGACGTGCTGCTGGAGTGCTCCGGCGTGCCGGCCGTCGCGGACGAGGCGATCCGCGTCGTCGGCCGCGCCGGGCACGCCGTTCTCGTCGGCATGGGCGGCGACTCGATCCCGCTGCCGCTGGCCCACGTCCAGAACTACGAGATCCAGGTCACCGGCACCTTCCGGTACGCCAACACCTGGCCCACCGCGATCGCGCTGGCCGCCTCGGGAGAGGTGGCCCTGGAACCGCTGATCACCCACCGGTACGGTCTGGACGAGACCGAACAGGCGCTCACGGCCACGGCCCGCGATCCCAGGGCCATCAAGTCCGTGGTGCGTCCGGGGCCGAGCTGAGCAGCGAGCGATCGGGAGACCGGGAGAAGGAGGCGCCGCGTGCCCACCAAGGCACGGCTGTCCCAGGCCGCCGTCGAGGAGCGGCGGCAGGCCGTCCTGCGGCACGTCGTGGCGGAGGGCGAGTCCGGTATCGGCGCCCTCGCCGAGCGCTTCGGCGTCAGCCTGATGACGATGCACCGCGACCTGGACGACCTGGCCGCCCGCCACCTCCTCCGCAAGGAACGCGGGCGCGCCGTCGCCTACCCCGCGCTCACCATGGAGACCGCCACCCGGTTCCGCGTCGACGCCAACCTCGCCGTCAAGAGCGCCCTGTGCGCGGCGGCGGCGGCCCGGATCGCGCCGGGCAGCACCCTCCTGGTGGACGACTCCACCACGCTGTACCCGCTGGCCGCCGCGCTCGCCGGGATCGAGCAGCTCACCGTCGTCACCAACTCCGTCGGGGTCGCGCAGCGGATGGCCGCCGCCGCGCCCGGCGCCGACGTCACCCTCCTCGGGGGGCACTACCGCGGCGAGTTCAACTGCTGCACCGGCCCCGAGGTCGCCCGCGCCCTGGCCCGCCTCCACGCCGACGTCGCCCTGATGTCCGCCACCGCCGTCCTCCAGGGGCGGCTCTACCACCCGATGCGCGAGTTCGTGGAGGTGAAGGAGGCCATGCTGGCCTCCGCCGCCCGCGCCCTGCTGCTGGTGGACCACTCCAAGTTCGGCAAGACCGCCACCCACGCCTACGGCACCGCCACCGGCTACGAGGCGGTCATCACCGACGCCGCCACCCCCGCCGAGGAGATCGATGCCCTCGGCGCGCTCGGCGTTCCCGTCGAGACCACCACCGCCCCGGAGGGCACCTGCTGATGCACAGCCTGTTCGACATACCCAGCGCCTACCGGCCCACCGAACGGCAGATGGCCGAGCCCGTACCGCCGCTGACGACCGTGCTGTTCGACTTCAGCAACACGATCTTCCACCTGGCCGACCTGGAGACCTGGCTCCGCCGCGTCGGCGCCGCCACCGGCCGCTCCGCGCTCCTCGACCGGGACGGCGCCCTGGACGCGACCGCCCGGCAGCTCGCCGAGGCGTACGCGCGCCCCGATGTCGCCGCGCTCCAGACCGGCCGCGACCTGTCCGTCGAACGGCACTGGCGGGCCATGCGCGCCTGGTGGGAGCGGGTGGACTTCCTGCGCGGCGCGGAGGAGGCGGCGTACGACGTGCTGCGGGCCCCCGACATGTGGCTGCCCTACCGGGACACCGGGCCGGTGCTGCGCGCGCTGCGGGAACGCGGGCTGCGGATCGGCATCGTCAGCGACTTCGCCTGGGACCTGCGCGTCCACCTCAAGCACCACGGTCTCGACCACCTGATTGAGACCTGCGTCCTGTCCTACGAGCTGGGCCGCGAGAAGCCGGACCCCGAGCTGTTCCGCACGGCGTGCGCCGCGCTGGGGACCGACCCGCGGGCGGCCCTGATGGTCGGCGACAACCCGGTCCGCGACGGCGGCGCGTCGGCGTCCGGGCTGCGCGCCTACATCCTGCCCGGCGAGCCCCGCACCGGCGAGCGCGGACTGCTGCCGGTGCTGGGCCTGCTGGACTGAGGCGCGCCCGCGAGGCCCGGACGGCTCACACGAGCGGGGTGATCCGCTCCTCGACGCCGAGCAGCGCCTTGCCGTAGACCTCCATGCCGACCATCGGCGCGGCGACCGCGTGCCGGGCGGCGGTGTTGGCGTCGCGCCAGATCCGCTGGAGCGGGTTGACCTCGGCGAACGTGCCCGCGCCGTGGACATCCACGAGGTCCTGGATGGCGTCGATCGTGTTGCGGATGGCGTGGCCGGTGTCGGCCCGCACCCGGGCGCGGGTGAGGAAGTCGAGGTACTCGCCGCGCCGGGCCGCCGCGTCGATGTCGTCGGCGGCGCGGTGGGCGTGCAGCCAGGCCGTGTCGACGCGCATCGCGGCTTCCGCGACCCGCGTCTGCACCGCCACCGACTCGGCCTGCGTCTCGTAGAAGGTGTACGAGATCGGCTTCGTGGCGGCCTTCGAGGTGACGTACGCCAGCGCGGCGCGCCCCAGCCCGAGCTGTGGCCCGGCCAGGACCAGCGCGAGGACCGGCACGAAGGAGGCGCGGGGGAACACCTCGTCCTTCCGCTCCGTCGGATAGTCGCCCTCGATCGCGGCCGGCACCGACAGCACGCGGTACTCGGGGACGAACACGTCCTTCCCGATCAGGCAGTTGCTGCCGGTGCCGCGCATCCCGGCCACGAACCACGTCTCCTCCAGCTCCAGATCCTCCCGGGGCACCAGCGCCAGGCCCTGGTCCACGACCTCGCCGGAGTCGTCGGTGAGCGGCACGCCCAGCACGGCCCAGTGCGCGTGCCAGGAGCCGGAGGTGTAGTACCAGCGGCCCGTGACGCGCCAGCCGCCCGCCACCCGGCGGGCCGTGGAGGTGGGGCTGAGCACCCCGGCGACCCGGGCGCCGGGCCGGCCGCCGAACACGTCGTCCTGGGCCCGGGCGGGGAAGAGGCTGGTCAGCCAGTTGCACACGTTGACGAGGGTGACCACCCAGGAGGTGGAGCCGTCCCCCTCGGCGAGCGCGGCCGAGACGTTCAGCATGGTCCGCATGTCGCTCTGGTGGCCGCCGTACCGCCGGGGGGTGGCGAGCCGGAACAGGCCCGCCTCGTCCAGCGCGTCGATCACCTCGTCGGGGACGCGCCGGCCGGTCTCCGTCCGCGCCGCGTGCTCGCGCAGCAGCGGCTGGAGCGCCACGGCCCTGGCGACGAGATCGTCGTCGGTCGTCGTCATGGTCTCCCTCTTCCGTTTCTCCCCGGAACCCTCGGCCCCGGTCGAGGTCGCCGGGCGCAGGCCCGGACGTGGTCGGCGATGGTGGGGCGCGGCCGGAGGTCCAGGACCGCGTGGGTGCCGAACGCGCGGTGGGCGTGGACCAGCGGCGCCGCCGTGCCGGTCCTGGCGTGGGTCGCCGTCCCGAGGAGCAGCGGGTGATCGCCGCCCTCCACGGTCCGGGTCACCTCGCACACCAGCCGGCCCGGCGCCCGCACCTGCCACGGCGGCCTCCCGGCAGCTATTCACCATGATGATCAGGGTGAGATTGCTCCTCGTTTACGCGGGCCGTCAAGGGGTGCGAAGCTATTCGTCACTATCAATTCCGGTCACCTCCGGGACCGGTCGGGCACGGCGAGGGAGACGCGTGACAGTCGGGGACAGGGACGCGTCGGGGCGCGCGGCGGACACGCCCGCCGCCGAACGGGCGGCCGGGGCGCAGCCGGCGCTGCGGCGCGGGGACTGGGACCGCGCCGCCGGCTCCCGCGCCGGGATGGCCGCCGAACGGATCGCCGCGCTGGTGGCCGACACCGAGCCGGGCGCCCGGCTCGGCACCAAGGAGGAGCTGCGCCGGCGGTGCGGCGTCTCGGTCGGCACGTTCAACGAGACCCTGCGGCTGCTCCAGGCCCGCGGCCTGGTCACGGTCAGACCGGGGCCGGGCGGCGGGCTGTTCGCCGCCGAGCAGTCGCCGATGGTCCGGCTGGGGAACTCGGTGCTGGCCCTGGACGCCGCCGCGGCCGACGTCTCCGACGCGATGCGCGTCCGCGACGCCCTCGACCCGCTGCTGGTGGAGGACGCGCTGTGGCACGCCTCCCCGGCGGACATCGCGGACCTGCGGCGGCACCTCGCCGTGATGGAGGCGGCGGTCGCGGCCGAGGACCCGGACGCGTTCGTGCGGGCGAACTGGCGGCTGCACGCCCGGATAGCCGCGGTCAGCCCGAACACGCTGCTGCGTTCGCTCTACACCAGCCTGCTCGACCTCATCCAGGGGCACACCGTCGCCGTCCACCCGGACGGCGAGCGCCCGCTGACCGCCCACCTCGGGGACCGGCACCGCCTGCACGCCGACCTGGTCGACGCCCTCGACCGGCGCGACCGGGACGAGGCCCTGCGCCTGATCCACCGGCACGGCGGCGGCTGACCCGGGCGTTCCCACGGCCTGTTAGATTTCCTCCATGCCCGGTACCGAGCCGCGAGAGATAGCGCCCTCCTCGGGCTACCGTGGACGCAACTCCACGGCGGACCGAGCGCTGGACATCCTGCTGCTGTTCTCCGACGAGCGGCTGGTCCTCTCCGCCGCCGAAGTGGCCACCCACCTGGGCGTGGCCCGCTCCACCGCCTACCGGTACCTCCAGAGCCTGACCGCCAACGGTTTCCTGGAGGAGAACGACGGCGGCTCCGGGTTCCGCATCGGCCCGCGCGTCCTGGACCTGGCCCGGCTCGCCCGCAAGGGCGTCGGCCTGTCCGACGTCGCCCGCCCGGTGATGCGGGAGCTGGTCGCCCGGATCAGGCAGCCCCTGCTGCTCACCCGCCGCACCGGCGCGTCCGTGGTCTGCCTGGAGCGCGTCGAGGCGGGCCAGTCGCTGCGGCTGTCCTACGAGCGCGGCCAGGTGCTGCCGGTCAACGCGGGCGCCGCCGCCCTCTCGCTCCTGGCGTGGGCGCCGGACGAGGAGCTGGACCGCATCCTCGGCCGGCCCCTGGAGCGCTTCACCGAGTCCACGATCACCGACCCGGCCGAGCTGCGGAAGCGGCTGGCCGTGATCCGGGAGCAGGGACACGCGCTGACCCGGGGCGAGATCGACCCCGACGTGCTGGGCATCGCCGCGCCCGTGCGCGCGTCCGACGGCGCCGTGGTCGCCGCGCTGAGCGTCGCCGCGCTCGCCCACCGGGTGCCGGACGAGGAGGTCCCCGGCCTCACGGCCGCGATCCGCGAGGCCGCCGACGAGGTCTCCCGCCGGCTGGCCCGGCTCGACCTCGACGTCGGCACCTGACGCCGACCCTGTCTCTTATACCCCCACGACGCTGCCGCCGTTTTTGTTTTTGTTTTTTTTTTTTTTAAAGCAGAAGCCGGCATCCGAGTTTCCGGCCGGTCTCGTGGGCGCGGAGAGGTTAAAAAGAGACAGGCCCGGCGCCGCCGGGCCCCACGCCGCCCCCGCGCGGCCCCGTTCCGCTGCCGCGCCGCGGGTGGACGCCCCGCGCGTGCCGTCCGGCGGTGGCCGTTCCGCGTCTTCACATCGTGTCCGCAGGTGTATTGCCCGCGTCCCCCGCCTATGGCAGGGTCCCGCCTAGAAGGACAGTGATCCTAAATAGCAGGACAAGCCGCCGGGGAGTCGAGGCCGTCGACACCGGCCGCCCCGCCTGACGCAGCCGGCGCCGATCAAGGAGGATCGACATGGGCCTCGTGCACGAAACCATCGACGCGTTCCCGTTCGACAAGCGGCCCATCCGTCTGGCTCGCGAGGAGGAGCTGCTGCTCGCCGAGCCGCTGCCGAGCCGGAAGCAGCTCCGGGACCAACCACCCGTCGAGGCGGTGCACTTCACGCCCGAGTACGTGCCCATGGAGTTCGGGCCCCCCCGCGGCGTGTACGAGAGCGACCACATGCGCGTCGAGTGGCAGACGATGAACAACCGCCAGCCCTTCTACCATCGCAACTGTGACGTGGACGAGATGTCCTACCAGGTGTGGGGCGAGCGGACGCTGATGACGGAGCTGGGCACGGTCGAGCTGACGCGCGGCGACTTCTCGCGCATCCCCGTCGCCGTCGCGCACGACAACTACGGGCGGGAGGACATCCACCTGCTCTTCTACATCCCGGCCCCGGTCGAGGAGGCGCAGCCCGCCGCCCGCACCGCCGAGGCGCTGGACGTGCCGTTCCCCGGCTGGGAGCCGGCCACCGTCAACGAGCTGATCACCGAGTGCCTCGGCGGCACCGGGCACGACATCGCGATGTACCCCACGGACGAGCGGCTGCTGCTCGGCCACGCCAGGACCGTCCAGGACCGCATCCGCATCCAGCGCCCGGACGAGCACGCGCCCGGCACCACCTGGCTCTACCGCTCCGCCGACGTCCACATCGGCCGCGTGGTGACGCCCGCGTCCGACGGCCGCGAGTACGTCCGGCACCGCAACGCCACCGAGATCCAGTACCAGATCAGCGGCCGGCGGACCCTGGTGACCCAGCGCGGTGCCCTCGACCTCGAACCGGGCGACTTCGTCCGCGTCCCGGTCGGTGTCGCGTTCACCAGCGTCCACCACGGGCCCAGCGCCCACATCGCGCTCCTCTCGGCGCGCGACGTGCCGCAGGTCGCCGACGGCAGCAAGAAGAGCGAGCCGATCACGGCGGCAGGTGTCGAGCGCCTCCGGGCGGCGTCATGACCCTCATGACCGCCGTCCGCGCCCACCGGGGCGAGGAGAAGCTGCGGCTGGAGCGGATCCCGGTCCCCGAGCCGGGCCCCGGGGACGTGCTGGTCCAGGTCGCCGCCGCCGGGCTCGCGCCCAGCATGATGAAGCTGCTGGCCCGGGGCGCGTTCACCCACCTGCCCACCACGCCCGGCCACGAGATCGCCGGCACCGTCGTGGCGGTGGGCGAGGGCGCCGCCGCGTCGCTGACCCGCCGCCGGGTCCGGGTCCCCCCGATGCTGTCGTGCCGCTCCTGCGTGTACTGCCGCACCGACCGCGAGCAGATGTGCGCGGAGACCGCGATGATCGGCCACGCCGCCTTCGGCACCGGGCCGCTGCGGCTCTACGCCGAGTACCACGACGGCGGGCTCGCCGAGTTCGTGCGGGTGCCGCAGTGGCTGATCGACCCGCTGCCCGACGCCGTGAGCTTCGAGGGCGGCGCCAAGGTGCACGACCTGGCCAACGCGGGCCGCGCGCTGAAATGCGCCGCGCTGCCGCTCGGCGGCACCCTGGTCGTCACCGCCGCCACCGGCACCATGGGCGTGTCCACCGTCAAGCTGGCCCGCTTCTTCGGCGCCGCCCGGCTCGTGCGGGTCGGCCGCTCGGCCGGGCGGCTGGCCGACGTGCGGGCCCTGGCCGGCCCGCTGCCCGCCGACACGATCGCCCTCGGCGAGCTGGGCGAGGACTGGGAGACCACCGGGGCCCTGACCCGGCGCCTGCACGAGCTGGTGCCGCGCGGCGCCGACGCGGCCGTGGACTTCCTGCCCGGCGGCGCGGGCACCGGACAGACCGCCGCCGCGCTGGCGACCGGCGGAACGCTGGTGCACATGGGCGGCAGCCACGCGCCGTTCCCCTTCCCGATGCGGGAGGTCATGCACGCCTGCTGGCGCTTCATCGGCACCCGCGCCTGCACCCGGGTCGACACCGCCGCCGTGCTCGACCTCCTCGGCTCCGGAGCCCTGCGCGCCGACGAGCTGATCACCCACCGCTTCCCGCTCGCCGAGGTGAACGAGGCCGTCCGCCTCATGCTCGGCCGCGACGAGCCCATGTGGATGGGCGTCGTCACCCCCTGACCCACCCCCGACCGGTCACCACCCCGTCTCTTACCGTGCGTACAAGACCGTGAATATTTTATCATTACGGTCGATGTTTGTTTTTTTGCAACAAAGGAGGGGCCAAAGGGTTTTTCGCCCGGCCGGGGGGGGTGGGGGATGTGAAAGACAAGTCGCCTGTATCACGACCCCATGAGCCGCGAAAGAGCCGAGAGAGAAAAGAGAACCCCGTGAGACGCCGTTCGCATCACCACTGGAGATACGCCACCGCCGCGACCGCCGCTACCGTGGCGATCGCCCTGACCGCCGGCTGCGGCTCCGACTCCGACTCGGGCAACTCCTCCGGCGACGACGGGCCCTCGGCCGCCGACGCCGCCCAGCAGCGGCTCGCGGACAACCCCGCGCTGGCCGACCTCGTCGCCGCCGCCCAGGAGGAGGGCGCCCTCAGCCTCAACTGGGGCCTGCACGGGCAGGGCGCCCTCGACTCCCTGGTCGACGCCTTCCAGGAGGCGTACGGCCTCGACCTGGACGTGACCCTCACGCCCGACCAGAACATGCCGGGCAACACCGCCAAGCTCATCCAGGAGCACAACGCCGGCTCCCCGTCGTCCACCGACGCCCTCCTCGGCAACCCCGAGCTGATCCGCAACGCCGCCCAGGCCGGCGCCCTCGCCGAGACCGACTGGGCGGCCGTCGCGCCGTGGACCGAGGGCCTGGCCAGCGGCGACGACATGGCGCTCAGCCTGCTCGACCAGATCCCCGGCTTCACCTACAACACCACCCTCATCGGCGAGGACGAGGTGCCGAGGACCGCCGCCGACGTGCTGGAGATGGACCAGGCGATCGCCAGCACCCCGTACGCCGCGCAGTTCAACGTGCTCGGCGCCGAGGAGGCGATGGGCGCCGACGGCGTGCGCGACTACCTCCGCGCGTTCGAGCCCGAAGGCTACTTCGGCTGCGGCGAGCTGAACCGTGTCGCCTCCGGCGAGTTCGCCGCGCTGTGGATCTCCTGCGGCAAGAACCTCGCCGACGTCGTCGCCGAGGAGGGCGCCCCGCTGGAAACGGCCGTCCTGACGGACGCGGCCAGCGTGTCGAGCTGGTACATGGGCATCCCCGAGAACGCCCAGCACCCCGCCGCCGCCACGCTGTTCGCCACCTGGCTGGTCACCCCCGAGGCGCAGGAGCTGCTCTACGAGCACGAGTTCGCCGACAACCGCCTGGTGGAGGGCAGCCGGACCGCCCAGGAGATCGCCGAGTACGAGGCGGACGGCGTGACCTTCACCGAGGTCGACTACCAGTTCACCGCTCTTAGACACATCTGACGCTGCGGAAGAAGAGGATAGCGGAAATCAGGAGTTAAGACATTCGGCTAATAATAATGATTCGAAAAATTATCTGAATAAAGAATGAATTACTACTGCTTGTCTCCATATTAAATATATGATGCATGTTGTGCGCCATATGAGAGAGCCGGCCGGGAGCCACGTATGTCTCCCATCCCCCCTCCGCCGCCCGCGCCGGAGGTGTAAAGGGGCCAGGCCCCCCGGTTCCGCCGCCGGCCCACCGCCACCGGCGTCCTCGCGGCCCTCATCGCCGTCCCGGCCCTGTGCGTCGTCGCCCTGCTGATCCTCGTGACCTATCTGGGCTTCCGCGAGAACGGATCGCCCGACGGCGCCCTCACGTTCGACAACTACACCTCGCTCTTCGGCGACTCCCAGGTCTGGGAGGTCGTGCTCAACACCCTGATCTACGTCGCCGTCACCCAGGTCGTCGCGCTCACTCTCGGCACCGCCCTCGCCCTGCTGGTGGAGCGGACCGACTTCGGCTGGGAGCGCACCATCAACACCGCGATGGTGCTGCGCATCCTCATCCCCGGCTTCTTCACCGCCATGGGCTGGATCTTCCTGTTCCACCCGCGCGTCGGCGCCGTCAACCAGTGGCTGATGGAGTGGTTCGGCCTGTCCGAAGGGCCGGTCAACATCACCTCGCTGATCGGCATGGGCTTTGTCGAGGGGCTGGGTCTGTCCGCCCTCGTCTTCGTCATGGTCTCCAGCAGCCTCCGCTCCGTGGACGGCTCGCTGGAGGAGGCCGCCCGCGCCTCCGGCGCCGGTCCCTGGCGGGTGCTGCGCCGCGTCACGCTGCCGCTGATCTACCCCAGCATGCTCGGCGCGGGCATCTTCACCGCCACCATCGCCATCTCCTCCCTGGACATCCCGCTGATCATGGGCCTGTCCAACGGCATCCACGTCTTCAGCAGCTACCTGTACGTGGCGACCAACCCGTCGGTCGGCGTCACCGAGTACGGCGTCCCGGCGGCGTTCAGCGGCGTGATGATCCTGCTCGCGGTCGGCTTCAGCCTCTGGTACCTGCGCACGCTGAAGTCGGCCCGCAAGTACCAGGTCGTCACCGGCAAGGGCTACCGGCCGGCGCGCGTCCCACTGGGCCGCTGGCGCTGGGCCGCCTGGCTCTTCGTCGGCGGGTACTTCCTGTGGTCGGCCGTGCTGCCGTTCCTCATGGTCGTGTGGACCTCGCTGCTGCCCTACGTGCAGAAGCCGTCGGCCGAGGCCCTGGAGCACGTGTCGTTCGACAACTACCGGAACCTGGACTGGGACTACGTCCTGCGGGGCCTGGAGACCACGGTCAAGCTGATGCTGCTGGCGCCCACCCTCGCGGTGGTGCTGAGCCTGGCGTTCTCCTACGTCGTGGTCCGCTCCCGGCTGCGGTTCCGCTACCTGTACGACTTCACGGCGTTCCTGCCGCAGGCCGTGCCCAGCACCATCTTCGCCTTCAGCGCCATGATCGCCGCCCTGTACTGGACCGACGGCTGGTACAGCCTCTACGGCACGCTGGCGATCCTCGTCATCGTCATGGCCCTGATCCAGGTCGCGTTCGGCACCCGCATGTTCAACGCCGGGCTGGTGCAGATCCACACCGAGCTGGAGGAGGCGGCGGCCATGGCGGGCGCCTCGACCTGGGCGACCGTCCGCCGCGTCACCCTGCCGCTGCTGCGGCCCGTGGCCACGTACACCTGGCTGTGGCTGGCGCTGCTGACCCTGCGCGACCTGACCGTGCCGACCCTGCTCGGCTCGCAGGACACGCTCACCCTCTCCGTGGCCTCCTGGATGCTCTACAACACCGGCCAGGTCGGCGCCTCCTCGGCGGTCACGCTGCTGATGATCCTGTTCATGACCCCGGTCGTCGTGCTCTTCCTCGTCCTCACGCGCGGCCGGTCGGGCGCGGGCCCCGGAGCCGGCGCCAGAGCCGGGGGACCAGCCGGGGGGACGGGCCTGTGACGCCGCGCCACCCGGCGACGCCCGGGACACCGGCGCCGACGCGGACACCGCTGACAACGGAGAAGGAGGACCACTCATGACCGGCACCGCCAACCGCCCTCTCGCCGTGGAGGGCCTGCGCAAGGGCTTCGCGGACCGCGACACCACGGTCAAGGCCGTGGACGACGTGAGCTTCGAGCTGAAGGAGGGCGAGCTGTACACCCTGCTCGGCCCCTCGGGCTGCGGCAAGACCTCGACGCTGCGCTCGGTCGCGGGCCTGGAACGCCCGGACGGCGGGCGCGTCGTCATCGACGGCACCGTGGTCGCGGACCCCGCCGCGGGTCACTTCGTCCCGCCCAACAAGCGCGACATCGGCATGGTGTTCCAGAGCTACGGCATCTGGCCGCACATGACGGTCTTCGACAACGCCGCGTTCCCGCTCCAGGTGGCCAGGACCAGGACGCCCAAGGCGGAGATAGCCGAACGGGTGGGCGCCGCCCTGGCCGCCGTGCAGCTCGACGCGTACGCCGGGCGCATGGCCACCCAGTTGTCCGGCGGCCAGCAGCAGCGCCTCGCGCTGGCCCGCGCCCTGGTCAGGCGCCCCAAGCTGCTGCTGCTGGACGAGCCGCTGTCCAACCTGGACGCCAAGCTGCGGCAGGCGATGCGCGCGGAGCTGTCCGCGCTCCAGAAGCAGCTCGGCATCACCACCCTGTACGTGACCCACGACCAGGACGAGGCGCTCAGCATGTCCAGCCGCATCGCCGTGATGTCGGCCGGGCGCATCGTCCAGGAGGGCAGCCCGCGCGACATCTACCAGCGTCCCGCGACCCGGTTCGTGGCCGATTTCGTCGGCACGACCAACTTCCTGCCCGGCACGGTCGCCCGCACCGGCGGCGACGGCACCCGCATCGGGACGGCCGTCGGCGAGCTGGTCGGCACCGGCGGGCACGGCGCCGGCGCCGGGGACGCGGTGCTGCTGGCCGTGCGGCCCGAGTCCGTACGGCTCCACCTGACCGAGCCGGGCCCGGTGGCCAACGTCATCACCGGCGAGGTCGAGCAGGTGATGTTCGTCGGCGAGCGCGTCGACTGCCACGTCCGCGTCGGCGACGACGTGTGGGTCACCCGGCAGGAGCCCTACCTGGCCGCCGTCTCCGGCGACAAAGCGTGGCTGGAGCTGCCCGCCGAGTCCCTGTCCGTCATCCCCACCCGGGACTGACCGCCCGCACCCGCCCACGGGCGCAGACCTCGCAAGGAGAACCAGACCGCATGCTCACCGACCCGATCGATGTGCGCATCCTCTGCCCCGGCCAGAACTGGAGGGCGATCGGCAGCCTGATCGCCAACGGGCTCAACGGCTCCTACAGCCGCCTGCCGGACGGCTCGACGGTCGCGGCCGTCACCGGCTGCCCGCCGGCCGCCCTCGGGATGGACGGCCCCCGCCTGGTCGCCGAGGGGGCGTACACCATGGCGATCACCACCCCGGCCTGGAACCTGACGATGGCCCGGGAGGGGAAGGGCCCCTACGCGGAGCCGCTGCCGCTGCGGGCGCTGGCCGTGTTCCCCCACGACGACCGGCTGGCGTTCGCCGTGCGCCGGGAGACGGGCATCGAGAGCCTGCGCGACATCGCGGAGCGGAAGCCGCCGCTGCGGCTGTCCGTGCCGCCGCGCGAGCAGGGCCATCCGGTGACCTGGGTGCTGGACGCGATCCTCGCCCGGTACGGCTTCACGCCCGAGGACGTCGAGGGCTGGGGCGGCGAGGTGCTCAGGGACCGGCCCCGCAACCAGAACGCGCCCGGTTCCGTGCCGGTCGACCCGACGTTCGACGCGGTCTTCGACGAGGCGGTCATGACGATGCGCTGGCGGCGCATCACGTCCGAGTACGCCATCCGGTTCCTGCCGCTGGACCCGG
This sequence comes from Streptomyces specialis, assembly GCF_001493375.1. Taxonomy (GTDB): domain Bacteria; phylum Actinomycetota; class Actinomycetes; order Streptomycetales; family Streptomycetaceae; genus Streptomyces; species Streptomyces specialis. The sequence goes on along the minus strand of NZ_LN929755.1, from coordinate 128,852 downwards.
ACGTGCTCGCGCACTGCGCCGCCCTGGGGATGCCGCCGGGCGTCCTGGAGCGGGGGCGGCTGCGCGGCATCGACGCGGACGTGCCGACGATCGACTTCTCCGGGTGGGTCCTCTACTGCGCCGAGTCGATGCCCGACGAGCTGGCGTATCTCACCGTGCGCGCCATCGAGGAGCAGCGGGAGAACATCTCCGCCCGCTTCACCGGGCCCACCCCGGCGATGACCAGCCCGCTGGACATGCGCCGCGCGGCGTGCGACGTGCCCGTGCCGCTGCACCCCGGCGCCGAGGCGTACTACCGCGAGGCGGGCCACCTGGTGTAAGGGGCCGGGTCCGCCTTGCGCGAAGGACCCCAGGCCGTCTACCGTGTTCCATATAACAAGACATACGTCCTGCAAAGCAGGACATCACCAGGAGGCGTGATGACGCACCGTCCGCCGGAGCCGACGATCGACCGGTCGATCACCCTGCATCTGCGGGGTGACTGGGGCTCGGCCAACCTCCACCGCGTCTGCGGCTGGATCTCGCAGGAGCTGACCGATCGCTGCGGGCCGCACACCAAGGTCGCCGTCTGGAACAGCCGAGGCTTCTCCGACGCGGTGCGCGCGGTGGGCCGGGGCGAGGTCCAGGTCGCCATGACCACCCCCGTCGCGTTCACCACCGCGGCTCTCGACGGGCGCGGCGTCTTCGCGGACGAGAGCTTCCCCGACCTGCGCGCCCTCGGTGTCGTGCCGCAGCGCGACCGCCTGGTGATGGGCGTGCACCGGTCCCTGGGCATCACCTCGTTCGCCGCGCTGCGCGACGCCAAGCCCGCCCTGCGGCTGGCCACCTCCGTCCACGACGGGGTGAACTACGTCGGCCTGGCCGCGCACGAGCTGCTCACCCGCTCCGGGATCGACGTCACCGGCTGGGGCGGCGAGCTGCTGGAGGACGAGCGGCCGTTCGAGACGTTCGAGCACGTCCTGGCCGGCCGGGCGGACGCCGTGGTCCACGAGGCGTACATGCTGCCCCACTGGCAGGAGTTCGGCGCCGACTTCCACTTCCTCGAAGTCGAGCAGGACGTCCTGGACGGGCTGTGGCGCGACTACTCGTGGCCGTCCGCCGAGGTGGCCGAGGGGCACTTCCCCGGCGCCCCCGCGTTCCGCACCCTGGACTTCTCCGACTTCCTGGTCCTCACCCGCGCCGACCTCGCCGACGACGTGGCCTACGCCATCGCGTGGGTGCTGGGGGAGACGCGGGACGTCCTGGAGCGCCAGTACCGGCACATCCCGCCCGAGCTGAGCCCGGTGACGTACCCGCTGGACCCGGTGACGATGGGCAGGACACCGGTCCCGCTGCACCCCGGCGCCGCCCGCTACTACGACGCCCTGCCGCGGCCGTGAACGCGGCGGAGGCCAGGACCCTGGCGGTCGAGGCGTCCCGCGCGCTGGCCGCCGCCGGCCAGGGGGACATGGTGTGGGGACACGTCGCGGTGCGCGACCCCGAGGGGCGCGGCATCTGGATCAAGGCGCCCGGCTGGGGTCTTGAGGAGGTCACCGGGGACCGGCTCCAGCTCGTGTCGTTCGACGCCGGGGTCCTGGCGGGGGAGGGCACCGCGCACAAGGAGTGCCCGATCCACCTCGAGATCCTGCGGGCCCGGCCCGATCTGGTGTGCACCGTCCACACCCACGCCGCCTCCGCCGTGGCGTTCGCCGCCCTGGACACCGCGCTGCTGCCGCTCTCCCACGAGGGCGCGCTGTTCGGCGGCCAGGACGTGCCGCGCTTCGCGGCGACGGGCGGCCTGGTCAGCACCCCGGAGCTGGGCCGGGCGCTGGCCGCCGCGCTGGGCGACGCGCCCGCCGCGCTGATGCCCAAGCACGGGCTGGTCGCCGCCGGGGCGAGCGTCCCCGCCGCCGTCATGCACGCCGTCCTGCTGGACCGCGCCTGCCGCACCCAGCTCACCGCGCTGGCCGCCGGGCCGGTGCGGGTGTGGTCCGACGCCGCCGAGGCACACGCCAAGCGCGCCGAGTGCTGGCCCGCCGGCCAACTGGAGGCGGGCTGGCGCTATCTGGTGCGCCGCGCCGCCGCCCGGGACCGGACCTGACCTGACCTGGTCCCGGGGACCGACACCGAGAACAGCCCTACCGTGACGAAGGAAGACACGCAGATGAACGACCCCCACGCCCCCGCCATCTCGGCCGACTGGGTGACCGTCCCCACCGGCGACGGCCCGATGCGGGTCTACGCCGCCCGGCCCGGCGCCGCCACCGACCGGGCCGTGGTCGTGCTCCAGGAGGCGTTCGGCGTCAACGACCACATCCAGGACATCGCCCGCCGCTTCGCCGCCCGGGGGTTCCTCGCGCTGGCGCCCGACCTGTTCCACCGCAACGGCGTGGGGACCCTCGGGTACGAGCAGCACGCCGAGGCGATGCCGCTGATCGGCGCGATCGGGCCCGACGCGATCGTCACCGACGTCCGCGCCGTGCTGGACCACCTCGCCGCCGCCGAGGGCATCGACGCGGACCGGACCGCGATCACCGGGTTCTGCTTCGGCGGCCGGGCCGCGTTCACCGCCGCCACGGCGATCCCGGGGCTGGCCGCGACCGTCGTGTTCTACGGCCCCGGCATCGCGGCGGGCCCGCACGCCGTGCTGGACCGCGCGAAAACCATCGACGCGCCGCTGCTGCTGCACGTCGGCGCCGAGGACCCGACCATCCCCGCCGAGCAGGTGCGGGCCATCGACACCGCGCTGACCGGCGCGGGCGTCGAGTTCGAGCAGCATGTGTACGCCGGCGCCGGACACGCGTTCGCCTGCGACGCCCGCCCCCACATGTACCGAGACGAGCAGGCCGGGACCGCGTGGCACCGCACCTGGGCCTTCCTCGACCACCACCTGCCCCCGGCCGCCTGAGCCCGGATCCGCACGTCGCTCACGTTCACTCACGTCACTCAAGGAACAAGGGAGTTCCCATGGGAACCGTCTCCGAGGTCATCGCGGTGATGGGCTCCGACGAGCCGCTGCGCACCGTCGAGCGGGACGAGGACGCGCTGCTCGGGCCGCCGCACCCCAGCCCGTTCCCCGTCAAACTCTGGCGCGACCACGACCCGTTGACCGTCGTGCACTTCCCCCAGCAATACACGGCGCGGCCGTTCGCACCGCCGCGTGGCGTCTACGAGAACGACCGGGTCCGCGTCGAGTGGCAGACCATGGACAACCGGCAGCCGTTCTACCACCGCAACAGCGACGTGGACGAGATCTCGTACCAGGTCGCGGGCGAGCGGACCCTGATGACCGAGCTGGGCGTCGTGGAGCACCGGCCCGGGGAGTTCTCCCGCCTGCCGCGCGGCGTCGCGCACGACAACTACGGGCGCCGGGAGAGCCATCTCCTCTTCTACACGCCCGCCCCCGTGGCCGAGGAGCGGGAGCCGGTGCGGCTGTCCGAGCCGGTCCTGCCGCCGTTCCCCGGCTGGGAGCCCGGCGAGATCAACGAGGCGGTCACCCAGTGCATGGGCACCCCCGGCCACGACATCGCCGTCTTCCCGGTGAACGAACGCTCCCTGCTGGAGCGGGCGTTCACCGAGAAGGAGCGGCTGCGGGTGCTGCGCGGCGCCGACGCGCCCGGCACCACCTGGCTCTACCGCTCGCCCGCGCTGCGCCTGGGCACCGTGCGCGCGGCCGCCTGCGACGGCCGCGTCTACCGCCGCACCCTGGACGCCGACGAGATCCAGTACCAGATCAGCGGCACCCGCACCCTGGTCACCCAGCGCGGCGTCGTCCGGCTGGAGCCGGGCGACTTCACGCGCATCCCCCTCGGCCTGGCCCACACCAGCGTCCACACGGCGGACAGCGAGCACATCGTGCTGCTGTCGGACCGCGCGCTGCCGCAGGTCGCCGAGACCTCCCGCACCGCCGAGCCGTACACCCCCGGCCTCCTCGCCGCCCTGCGCGACTGACCGACCCCCCGCCGTACCGAACGACACGAGAAGGCGACGCCCTATGACCGCCATGCTGGCCGCGCGGGCCGAACAAGGCTCCGACGCGCTGCACCTGACGAAGATATCCGTGCCCGAGCCCGGACCCCTGGACGTCCTCGTCAAGGTCGCCTCCGCCGGACTCGCGCCCGGCATGATGAAGCTCCTCGCCCAGGGCGCGTTCAAGCACCTGCCCACCACCCTCGGCCACGAGGCCGCCGGGACCGTCGCCGCCGTCGGCTCCGGAGTGACCGGCGTCGCGGTGGGGGACCGGGTCAGGGTGCACCCCAACCTCACCTGCCGGTCCTGCCGTTACTGCCGGACCGACCGCGAGATGATGTGCCGGCAGCAGGCGATGATGGGGCACGCCGCGTTCAGCGACGTCCCCATGCCGCTGTACGACGCGTACCACGACGGCGGGCTCGCCGAGTACGTGCGCGCCCCGCACTGGCTGATCGACCCGCTGCCCGACATGGTCGGCTTCGACGTCGGCGCCAAGGTGCACGACCTGGCCAACGCCGTCCGGGCGCTGAAGTGCGCCGATCTGCCGCTGGGTTCGACCCTGATCGTCACCGCCGCCACCGGCACCATGGGCACCGCCACCATCAAGCTCGCCCCCCATTACGGCGTCGCCCGGCTGATCCTGGTCGGCCGCAGCGCCGAACGCCTCGACGCCGTACGGCACCTGGCGGGCGACGTGCCCACCGAGACCGTCGCGCTGGAGGAGCTGCCGGCCGGCTGGGAGACCGGCCAGGGCCTGACCTCGGCCCTGCGCCGCGTCGTTCCCGAAGGCGCGGACGCCGTGCTGGACTTCGTGCCCGACGGGCCCGCGACCTATCAGGCGATGGCCGCGCTCACCACCGGCGGCACCCTGGTCCACATGGGCGCCAACCGCGCCCCGCTGCCGTTCCCGATGATCGCCCTGATGGTCAACTGCTGGCGCGTGGTGGGGACCCGGGCCTGCACCCGCACCGACGCGGTCGAGGTCCTCGGCCTGCTGGAGCGCGGCGCGCTCGACGTGGACGAGCTGATCACCCACCGCTTCCCGCTGGCCGAGGCCGACCGCGCCGTCGCCGCCATGCAGAGCCGCACCGAGCCGATCTGGATGGCGGTGGTCAACCCATGAGCGGCCACGCCAGGGCCACCGAGCCGGTGCTCGTGGTGGGCGGCGGCCCGGTCGGGCTGACCGTCGCCAACCTGCTGGCCGCCCGCGGTGTGCCCGTCGTGCTGGTCGAGCGCAACGCCTCCACCAGCGACGAGGCCAAGGCCATCAGCCTGGACGACGAGTCGCTGCGGACCCTCCAGGCCGCCGACCTCGCCGACAAGGTGCTGGAGATCGTCGTGCCGGGCACCGGCACCCGCTACTACGACCGGCGCGGCCGGGTCCTGTTCCACGCCCAGGGACCCGAACCGTACCGGCTGGGCTACCCGTTCAAGAACCAGTTCGCCCAGCCGGAGCTGGAGCGGGTCCTGCTGGACTCGCTCAAGTCCCGTCCCGGGGCCGAGGTCCGCTTCTCCACCGAGCTGGTGTCGGTCACCGAGGACGCCGACGGCGCCACCGCCGGGCTGCGCGCGACCGGCGCCGGCGCGGCGGAGGCGGCCGAGGAACTCCGCGTCTCCTGGGTGCTGGCGTGCGACGGGGGCCGTTCCACGGTCCGCGAGCTGCGCGGCATCGACATGACCGGCACCAGCCACCAGGTGGTGTGGCTGGTCGCCGACACCACCGGCGACCACCACGACGAGCGCTTCGGCATGCACCGCGGCACGCCCGACCGGCCCACCGTCATCGTGCCGGGCCGCAACGGGCGTTGCCGGTACGAGTTCCTGCTCCACCCCGGTGAGGGGGAGAAGGGCGTCAGCCCCGGCTTCGAGACCGTCCGGCGGCTCGTGGCGCCCTACCGGTCCCTCACCGAGGACCAGATCGAACGCTGCACCACCTACACGTTCAACGCGGTGATCGCCGACCGCTGGCGCGACGGCCGCTGCCTGCTGCTGGGCGACGCCGCCCACATGATGCCGCCGTTCGCCGGGCAGGGCCTCAACTCCGGGGTGCGGGACGCCGCCAATCTCGCCTGGAAGATCGACGAGGTCTGGCACGGCCGCGCCGGGCACGGGCTGCTGGACACCTACGAGGCGGAGCGCCGCCCGCACGCCACCGCCATGGTCCGTTTCTCCGAACGGCTCGGCGACATCGTGATGACCACCGGGCGCCGCCGCGCCCTGGCCCGTGACGTGGCGGCCCGCGCGCTGCTGCTGACGCCTCCCGGCCGCCGCTACCTGACGGAGATGCGGTTCCGGCCCCGGGCCCGGCACACGGCGGGGCTGGTCTTCGGCGACCACCCGCTGACCGGCACGCCGCTGCCCCAGCCCCGGGTCCTGGTGCCGCCCAGTCTGCGGCCCCGGCGGCTGGACGACGTCCTCGGCCACGGCCTGGCGCTGCTCGGCGTCGATGTCCCGGACGCCGCCTGGGAGCGGCTGGGGTCCGCGCCGTGGCGGGACGCGACCTGGCCGATCCGCCGGATCGACGTGTTCCTCGGCGACCGCCTGCCGCGCCCCGCTCCCGGCCGTCACGCCGTGGCGGACGCGGACGGGCGGCTGGAGGAGGCGCTGGCCGCCGCGCGGAACCGGTTCGTGCTGGTGAAGCCCGATCGGTACATCGCCGCCGTCATGGGGCCCGACGAGCTGGCCTCGGTGGGCGCCGCCCTCAGGACCCGGCTGACCGGCCCCTGATCCGGGAGCGGCCGGCACCGGTCTCAGCCGGTGCCGGCCGCGTCGCGTATCCGGCCGGACAGCTCGTCCGCCGCCTCGCGCACCGCCGCCACGAAACGGGGCGCCTCGGTGTCGGGCACGCGGGGGGAGAAGGCGGCGACGCTGAGCGCGGCGACGACCCGGCCGTCCTCGCCGCGCACGGGGGCCGCGATGCCGATGACGTCCGGGTCCAGCTCGCCGCGGCCGAGCGCGTGCCCGTGCTCGCGGATCGCCGCCAGCCGTCCGCGCAGCGCGTCCGGGTCGGTGAGGGTGGCGTCGGTGAAACGGGGGAGCGGCCCGGCGAGCAGCTCGTCGAGGTCGCCGGGGGGCGCCCAGGCCAGCAGGACGAGGGCGGCGGCGCCGGCGTTCACGGGCAGCACCTGGCCGCGTTCGTAGCTCAGCCGCAGGGTGTGCCCGGCCTCCTCGCGTTCCAGGCAGACGACGGCGGGCCCGGCGCGGCGGGTGAGGAGCGCGGGGTGGCCGGTGCGGCGGACGAGGTCGCGCATGACGGGCCGGGCGAGCCCGGAGAGGCCGACGCCCTTGCGGGCGAGGCGGGCGAGGTCGAGGACGCGGGGGCCGAGGCGGAAGCCGGGGCCGCCGTCCTCGTTCTCCGTCAGGAAGCCGTTGGAGGTGAGGCTCTGGAGATAGCGGTAGGCCGTGGAGCGGGCGACGCCCAGATGGGTCGCGACCTCGCCGGCGGTGAGGGCCAGGCGGTCGTCGGCGAAGAGCAGAAGGATGTCCAGCGCGCGGTCGGCGGTGGAGTTCCGCCCGCGATACCCCTGGCTCGATCCCGCATATCGCGTATGGGTTCCTGACATGCGAGAAAGATACCAGGGGTGCGGGAGGCGTTCCGGCGTTACTGGACCGGTTGGTAGGCGGCGCCGCCGTCGGCGAGCAGGCGCTCGGCCTCGGCGTAGATCTCCTCGGCCGGCAGGCCGAAGTCGATCGACTTGCGGAAGGGCTGGCGCACGTCCCGCTCGATCCGCAGGTACACCTCGTTGCGGTTGCCCTCGGGGTCGAAGAAGTAGATCCCGAAGGCGTTGCCGTGGGTGACCTCCTGCTGGACCTTCACGCCCTCCTCCTCGAACTTCCGGTGGAAGGCGCGGATGTCGTCCAGCGAGGCCACGCGCCAGGAGATCTGGTGCTGCTGCTTGTCGCCTATCGCGGCGGTGCGGCCGGTCTGGAGGACGAACTCGTGGTGCTCGTCCTCCGGGCGGGCGCTGAAGAAGACGATGCCGAGCCCTTCGTCCTCGTCGGTGACGGTCAGGCCCAGCAGGCGTTCGTAGAAGTCCCTCATCTTCGGCAGGTCGTACACCCACAGGCCCGTGTGGCCCAGTCCGGTGATCGCCATGTGACTCTCCTCGGCGGCTTGTCGTGTCCCGTTTAGCAGGACTACTATCCTGTTTTACGCGACAAGAGTACGATCGGCCGCGACGGCAGTCAATGAGTGCGGTCACCGAGGGCCTGAGAGAACCTGAGAGAACCTGAGAGAAGAGGTGCGTGTTCCATGCGATTTGCGACGCTGCGCGTCCCGGGCGGTACCTGTGCGGCGCGTCGGGAGGGGGAGGAGTACGTGCCGCTGCCGTACCGCGACGTCGGCGCCCTGCTGGCCGGGGGCGAGGGCTGGCGCACCGCTCCGGCGGCCGAGGGCGTGCGGCCCGTCCCGGTCGGCGAGGCCGTGTACGCGACGCTGGTCCCGCACCCCAACAAGATCATCTGCCTCGGCCTCAACTACGCGTCCCACATCAAGGAGATGGGCCGCGACACCCCCCGGCACCCGACGCTGTTCGCCAAGTACGACGGCTCGCTGATCGGCGCGTACGACCCGATCACCCTGCCGGTCGTCAGCGACCGCGTGGACTGGGAGGCGGAGCTGGGCTTCGTCGTCGGCCGCCCGGCCCGGCACGTGCCCAAGGAGAAGGCGCTCGACCACGTCGCGGGCTACACCGTCGTCAACGACGTGACGGTCCGCGACTACCAGCGCCGGACCCGGGAGTTCCTCTCGGGCAAGACCTTCGAGGCGACCACCCCGGTCGGCCCGGTCCTCGTCACCCCCGACGAACTCGGCCCCGGCGAGCCGGACCTGGAGATCCGCTGCGAGGTCGACGGCGAGGTGATGCAGCGCTCGCGCACATCCGACCTGCTGTTCGGGATCGCCGACATCCTCTCCTACGTCAGCGACATCATCACCCTGCTGCCCGGTGACGTGATCTGCACCGGCACCCCCGGCGGGGTCGGCGACGGCCGCGACCCCAAGGTCTACCTCAAGCCCGGCCAGACCCTGAGCACCGTCGTCGAGGGCATCGGCGAACTGCGCAACGTCTGCGTGCCGGAGCGGGTGGCCTGACCGCGCGCCCCACCCGGTGAGCTCCCCGGCCGGTTCCGCCCTGACCCGGCCGGGGTTCCCCGGCACCCCGCCGAACGCCCAGTGGTGTGTGTCACAAAGGGCTTAACCACGCTGAGCCGAGGGCCATAAATGTGCTAAATCCCTTTCAGCTTCGCCGCTTGCCCCGCATCGGCGCGGAAGACAGGGATCACCGAGTGCGGTGAGCCGGCACGTGGAGAGGACCCTCATGAGCACAGCGGAAGCCCGGGCAGTGGAACAGGCGGTCGACACCGACCGATATCCCCTGACCGGGCCGGAAAGCGCGGAGTGGAAGTCCGTGGTTTCCCGGACCCGGCACGAACTGCGAAGCTCCGGATGCAGTATCCTGCCCGACTTCATTCGCCCCGCCCATCAGGACGCATTGCGGCGGGAATGCGCAGAAATCGCCCCCGACGCGCATTATGACGTCGAGACGGTCAACGCCTACAACATCGACATCCGCACGCCGCTCCCCGAGGACCACCCGGGCCGCCTCACCACCCGGCGCGGCAACGCGTTCGTCGCCCGCGACCGCGTGCCGGCCGCCGCGATCATCCACCAGCTCTACACCAGCGAGCTGTTCAAGCGCTTCATCGCCGACTGCTTCGAGCTGCCCGTGCTCCACGAGCTCGGCGACCCCCTGTCCGGCCTGGTCCTCAACGTGGTCAGGCCCGGCATGGAGCACCCGTGGCACTTCGACACCAACGAGTTCACGGTCAGCATGCTCACCCAGGAGGCCGAGGACGGCGGGGTCTTCGAGTACTGTCCGAACATCCGGTCCGCGCGCGACGAGAACTTCCGCGACGTCCGCGCCGTTCTCACCGGCTCCGGCGAGCACCTCGTCCGCCGCCTCACCCTGCGCCCCGGCGACCTCCAGCTCTTCAAGGGCCGTTACGCGCTCCACCGCGTCAGCACCGTGAAAGGCACCCGCGCCCGGCACACGGCCATTTTCGCGTACAGCGAGCGGCCCGGAGTGATCGGCAGCGTCGCACGGACCAAGCAGCTCTTCGGGCGCGTCCTTCCCGAACACATCGAGGCCGAGAAAAAAGCCGTACGCGTCGACCAATTGCTGGACTAGAGAACCGATCGGCGACCGACAGCAAACCGCCGCCCTTCGACCCCCCACTCTCTATTCCAGGAGGAGTGCGACCGTGGCCTTCGACGAGACCGGAAAAATACAGCTCGACCACATATACACGCAACCCGATCCCCGCGCCTATTTCTCGACACTGAGGGAACTCGAATACTGCATTCCCCAGTTGGCCAAGCCCTATTTCGCGGAACTCATCGACCGGTACCGCGCCGGCAGTGGCGTGGCGACCCCGCACGTTCTGGACATCGGCTGCTCGTACGGCATCAACGCGGCGCTGCTGAAATGCGACCTCACCATGGACGCGCTGTACGAGCGCTACGGCACCCCCGAGGCCGCCGAGCTGAACCGCAGCGCGCTGCTCGGCCGTGACCTGGAGCTGCTCGCCGCGCGCGAGCGCCCGGCGTACGCCCGGTTCACCGGCCTGGACGCCTCCCTGCCCGCGCTCTCGTACGCCCTGTCCGCCGGATTCCTCGACGGCGCCGTCCACGCGGACCTGGAGGCGAACGAACCCACCGACCGGCAGCGCGAACAGTTCGCCGAGGCCGATCTCGTCGTCTCCACGGGCTGCTTCGGGTATGTCACCGAGAAGACGTTCTCCCGCGTCCTCGCCTCCCACGGCGAACGCAAGCCGTGGATGGCCCACTTCGTCCTGCGGATGTTCCCATTCGAACCGGTCACCGAGACCCTCGCCGACGCCGGATACGAGACCTTCCGCGTCGAACGCGTTTTCAAACAGCGGCGGTTCGCCTCTTCCGAGGAGCAGGCACTGGTCCTCGACACCCTGTCCACCGTCGGAGTGGATCCCCGCGATCTCGAAACCGACGGCTGGCTCTACGCTCAGCTCTACATCTCCCGGCCACGGGGAACGAACGGTAACGGGGCCTTCCGCCTCACCGCCGACGCAGAGCCGTCCAGATCCCTCATACCACCCACAACGAGGCAGAAATTGAACAGTAGTCACGAGCCGTCCGCCCGCACCTTCGGCAATGAGGACACACTGCCGCGCGTGCCGTTGCCGACTCTTGAGGAAAGCTGTGAGCGGTTCATCGAGTGGAGCGCGCCGCTGCTGACCCCCGACGAACTGGCGGAGACCGAGAGCGCCGTCGCCTCGTTCCTGCGGCCGGACAGCCCCGCGCGCACCCTGCACGCCGCGCTGGAGCGGTTCGACGCCACGGAGGGCGTGCACAGTTGGCTCGACACCTTCTGGCCGTCGCGCTACCTGGGCCGCCGCGACCGCATCGCGCTCAACGCCAACTTCTTCTTCCTCTTCAAGGACTCCGACCAGGGCCAGATCGACCGGGCGGCCGGTCTGGTCGCCGCGGCCGTCCACTACAAGCTCCAGCTCGACGAGGAGCGCGTCCCGCCCCTCGTCCAGCGCGGCCAGCCGCTGTCGATGGAGCAGAACAAGTACCTCTTCTCAGCCACCCGCATCCCCGGCGCCCAACAGGACACCGTCCGCCTCCCCTACACCGACGAATGGCCCGGCCCGTCGCAGGCCCGCCACATCGTCGTCTTCCACCGGGGGAACATGTTCCGCCTGGACGTGCTCGGCCCCGACGGCGTACCCCACTCGCTGGAGGACCTCACCGCCGGGCTCCGCGCCGTCACCAAGTCCGGCGCCGAACGCGCCGCGACCGACACCTCCGTCGGACACCTCACCACCAAGGCCCGCGCCGAGTGGGCGGCCAGCCGGCAGGCGCTGCTCGCCGCCGACCCCGGCAACGCGGCCCGGCTGGACGACGTGGAGACCGCGCTGTTCTGCGTCTGCCTGGAGGACTTCACCCCCCAGGACACGCTGGAGGCGTGCGACCATCTGCTCCACGGCGACAGCGGCAACCGCTGGTTCGACAAGGCCGTCTCCCTGATCGTCTTCGAGGACGGCCGGGCCGGGATCAACATCGAGCACTGCGGCCTGGACGGCACCACCATCCTCAGCTTCGTGGACGCCCTGCTCGGCACCCCCGCCGAGGAGCAGTCCGCGGCCTCCGGCGCCGCCTCCCAGGGCCTGCCCGCCGTCGAGCCCATCGAGTTCGTCCTCGACGACGCGCTGCGCGCCGACATCAAGGCCGCCGCCGACGCCTTCGCCGCCTACGGCGCCGCCACCGCGACCGCCACCGTCTCGTTCGAGGACTTCGGGCAGGCGCGGGCCAAGCAGCTCAAGATATCGCCGGACGCCTTCGTGCAGATGGCCTACCAGTTGGCCCACAAGCGGGCCAAGGGCATCACCGGCGCCACCTACGAGTCCATCGCCACCCGCCACTGGCGGCGCGGCCGGACCGAGGCCATGCGCGTGGTCACCCCCGAGGTGCTCGACTTCGTCGCCGCCATGGACGACCCCGCCGCGGACACCGCGACCCGGCGCGCCCGGTTCCGGGCCGCCGCCGAGAAGCACGTGGCGCGCGCCAAGGAGTGCCAGGCGGGCCAGGCGCCCGAGCAGCACCTGTGGGAGCTCCAGCTCATCCAGAAGCGGCAGGGCGCCGAACTCGGCGTCACCGAGCCGCTCGCGCTGTACGACTCGCCCGGCTGGACCGTCATGCGCGACGACTACCTGAGCACCAGCTCGGCGCCGTCCGTCAACATCCAGTACTTCGGCTTCGGTTCGACCAGCAGCAAGTGCATCGGCGTCGCCTACGTGCTGCTGCCCGACCGGTTCAACCTCTACCTCAGCACGCCGCTGCCGGTGGCCGAGCAGATGTTCACCTTCGCCGAGCACCTCCGCACGGCCGTCCGCGAACTCCAGGACCTGCTCGCCACCGAGCAGGGCTGACCGCCCCACGGCACGCACGCGACGCGGGGCCGGTCCCGCCCCCGGGACCGGCCCCGCGTCGCGCCGCTCAGCCCTCCCAGGTGTCCGCGCGGACGCGGAACGAGATGCCCGCCGCGATCAGCCGCCAGGTCAGCGCGTCGCCCATGGCGGTGGCCGTGGTGACCTGCCCCGAGGTCGCGGGCAGGTCGTCGAACGCCAGGCACAGCGCGGACTCGGCCAGCATCTTCGCGGTCTCGCCGTAGCCGGGATCGCCCCCGGCCACCTCCGTGACGACGCGCCGGCCGCCGCCCTCGCCGAGGAAGATCACCTTGAACCACGCCTTCGCCCGCAGCTCGGGCGTCGGCCCCTCGCCGGACGTCTTCCGCGCCAGCAGCCAGTCCCGGGCCGGCGGCACCTGCGCGAGCCCCACCAGCCCCAGCGTCCCGCCCGCCAGCCCGAGCGCCACCGGCAGCGTGCGGACCGAGATGTTGTGCCCGTACGCGAACTCCGGGCCGTACCGCTCCAGCGCCCGCGCCGAACGCAGCACCACCTGCGGGTCGATGGTCGGCGCGGGCAGCGCCCACCCGCCGACCCGCCGGTCGAACCGCGCCCGGCCGGGCAGCCCGCGCACCCACCGGCCCGTCGGCCGGCCCTCGGCGGCACGCCGCTCACGGGCGGTGCGCGCGCTCTCCCGCAGCCGGGAGAACGCGGTGATCGCCGAGTGGTACGTCCCGGCCGAGAACGTGCCCGAGGCCCGGACGAAGCCCTCCACCGTCAGCGGCACGCCCACCGGCAACCGGTTCACCGTGTACAGCACGCCCAGGTCGTAGGGGATCGAGTCGAACCCGCAGGCGTGCACCAGCCGCGCCCCGCTCGCCACCGCCGTCGCGTGGTGGCGCAGATAGGTCCGGTCGACGAACTCCGGCTCGCCGGTCAGATCCACGTAGTCCGTCCCGGCCGCCGCGCAGGCCGCGACCAGGGCGTCACCGTGCGTGATGTACGGACCGACCGTGGTGATCACGACCCGCGCGGACTCCGCCACCGCCCGCAGCGAGGCCGGATCGGTGACGTCCGCCGTGAGCAGACCGAGATCGCCGAGCGCCGGATCGATCCCCGCCAGCTCCTCCCGCACGGCGGCCAGCTTCCGCGGGTTCCGCCCGGCGAGCGCCCAGCGCGCCCCGGCGGGCGCGTGCCGCGCGAGATACGCGGCGGTCAGGGCACCGGTGAAACCGGTGGCCCCGAACAGGACGATGTCGTACGCGCGCTCCTCGGTCATGTCACCCATGCCGACAGATTACTGGCAAGTAGGGCCGAGAGGGTCACACCGCTTCGCGGCCCATCAGCGTCGCGAACGTGCCGGGGGCGGTGTCCTCGAAGCCCCGCACGGCCTTGCGGAACCGCCACGCGCCGGTCTCGTCCCGGGTGAACTCCGCGACGACCGCCGCCGTGGCCCCGCCGACCGAGGAGAAGTCGTCCGTGCCCAGCTCGTCGTACCCCTGGGCGATCCGCACCCGGGTGTTCGGCACGTCGGCGAACGTCTTGTGCCCGTCGCGCTGCTGGATCGCCACACCCACGACGACACGTCCGTACTCGGGGGCCAGCCGGTCGAACTCGAACGTCATCACCTCGTCGAAGCCGAAGCCCTGGCCGGTGTGGCTGTCCCGGCTGAGGTTGATGGTGCCGTCCGGCGACCGGCTGTCGAAGTGCACCAGATAGGCGGGCTCGCCGTACGGCGCGTCCGCCCGGTACGTCGCGGCGATGATGTCCAGATCGTGGGGCGGCTCGCCCAGCGGGCTGGCGTCCCACTTGAGCGCCACATCGGTCTTGCCGATCCCCTTGTTGGGACTGCTCATCGACGTCTCCTTCCACGGAACCGGGCGGCTGCACGGGGCCTCGCAACTGCCGGAGCGGATACCCGTGTTGTCCATGGTGCCACGATCCGCGCAGGCCCCGCCCCCGACCGGTCACCGCGGGGCCGGTCACGCGTAGGTGTAGGCGTCGAGGGGGAAGCGGCCCGCCTCGCGCAGCGTGGCGAGGGTCGGCGTCGGGCGCAGCAGGGCCGGTTCGCCGTGCTGGTTGAAGTAGTAACTGCGCGCGGAGGCGCAGGCGCCCAGAACGAACACCGAGTCGGCGAGGCGGGCGGTGACCCGGTCGAGGAACTCGTCGTTCGCCCGCCGCGTCACCTCGAACGTGGTCGCGCGGCGGCGTCTCAGCTCGCCGAAGAGCCGCTTCATGTGCCGCATCTGCGACTCGATGGTGGTGAAGTACGACAACCCGCTGTAGGAGTACGGGCTGTTGAGGCTGATCAGATTGGGGAAGCCGGGCATCGTCACGCCCTGGTACGCCTGGAAGCGGGTGGTCCGCCACCAGGAGCCGAGGTCGCGGCCGTCCCGGCCGGTGATCTGAAACGCGGGGAAGTTGACGTCCCACAGGTCGAATCCGGTGGCGAGCAGCAGGACGTCGATCGCGGTCCTGCGGCCGTCGGCCGTCACGATGCCGTCGGGCTCGACGCGTGCGATCGGGGTGGTCTCCAGCCGCACGTGCGGGAGGTTGAACGTGCGGAGGTACTCGTTGGAGAAGGTCGGCCGCTTGCAGCCGAACGAGTAGTCCGGGGTGAGCCGGCGCCGCACCTCCGGGTCCTTGACCTGCCGGCGCAGATGCGCCCGGGCGAGGAGCTCGGCCCCCTTGTTGGTGAACCGGGCCTGCCGGTAGTGCAGGACACCGACGACCATGATCGCCTCCAGCACGGCCGAGTTGACCATCCGGGCGGCGCGCTGGGTGACCGGGACCCGGGCGAACAGCCTCTGCACCGGCCGGGGGATCCGCCAGTCGAGCTTGGGCGTCACCCAGATCGGCGTGCGCTGGTAGACGGTCAGCTCGGCGGCCTCGCGCGCCACTTCGGGTATGAGCTGGACGGCGGTGGCGCCGGTCCCGATGACGGCGACGCGCCGCCCGGCCAGCTCGCAGGAGTCGTCCCAGTCGGCGCTGTGGACGATCATGCCGCGGAACGTCTCGATGCCGTCGATGTCCGGGGTGCGCGGCTGCGACAGGAAGCCCGTCGCGGTCAGCAGATACCGCGCGGTGATCGTCTCACCGCCCCGGACGTGGACGGTCCAGTACTGTCCCGCCTCATCCCACCGCGCGCCCTCGACCACGGTGCTGAACCGCATGTGCCGCCGCAGGCCGTACTTGTGCGCCACGTGCCCGGCGTAGCGCTTCAGCTCGGCGCCGGGCGCGAACACCCGCGACCAGTACGGGTTCGGCTCGAACGAGTAGGAGTAGGTGAAGGAGGCTATGTCGACCGCGAGGCCGGGATAGCGGTTGACGTGCCAGGTGCCGCCGAGGTCGCCCTCGCGCTCCAGGATCACGAAGTCGTCCAGGCCGAGGCGCTTGAGCTGGATGGCCGCCCCCATGCCGCCGAAGCCGGCGCCGACGATGACGGCGTCGTACCGGGGGGTCGCGGTCGCGGTGTTCCGGTACTGCTGCATACCAACTCCGTGGACGGGTACGGGGATTGTACAGGGATGTGATAAAGGGGTGTTAAAATGCGGCAGTGGGCATCTCGGAAAGACCGGCGAATGGCAGTGACGGCCGTCAGGCCGGTGGTCGGCTGCCCAGCGGACGGCACGGCCTGAGCCGGGAGCATGTCGCTTCCTCGCAGCGCGCCCGTATTGTCCTGGCGCTTTTCGACGCCGTGGCCGAAAAGGGTTATCCCTCGACCACGATCGGGGATCTGGTGGAACGGGCCGGGATCTCCCGCCGCACCTTCTACGAGCACTTCCCCAACAAAGAGGTCTGCTTTCTCACCGCGTTCGACGACGCGGTGGCGCATGTGAGCGAGCGGATGATCGAGGCCCTCGCGTCCGTGGCCAAGGACGACTGGCGCGAACGCATCCGGCGGTCCTGGCGCGTTTTCCTGGAGGATCTGGCCGCGAATCCCTCGGCCGCCCGGTCCCTGTACATCGAGACGTTCTCCGCAGGTCCCTCGCTCATCCAGCGCACCACTGCCGTCAACGCGGGATTCGCGCAGATGTTCCGCGAGCTGCACCGCCGGGCCCGCCGCCAGGACCCCGATCTGAGGGACCTGCCTCCGGCGGTGTTCGACCTCTACATCGGCGGCACGGCGGAACGCATCCGCGACTGCCTCCACACCCGCGGCGCCGGCGCGCTCCCCGAGCTGGAGGACCTCCTGGTCGACACGGTGGTCCTGCTGTTCGGGAAGGAGCCGGACGGGCGGTCCGCCGGCTGAGCCGGCGGACCGCCGCCCCGGGGCGGCGGTGGACGTCGGAGCTGTCCGCGTCGTCCGACGTCCATGCAGGCCCGCCCGCCCCGCGTCCGGCACCGGCGGACGCCTACGCCGTTCCGGCGAGATCGATGGTGATGGAGTGCTCCGGCCCGACGACGAGAGCGTTGATGATCTCCGTGTCGAAGCTGCAGTTCTCGAACCGGGGGAGCTGGTAGGTGCCGGTCAGCGTGCCGCCCTCGGCCGGGAGGAAGCTGTCGTCCGACGCCAGCTCGATCTCCACCGGGGCCGAGGTCTGGCAGTCCGGCATCGGAATGCCGATACCGAAGTGCCCGACCTCCGTGATCGCGACGCTGAATTCACCGGAGACCGTGACAATGCCCTCCTGGTAAGTGCCGGTGAGCGGCCCTCCCAATTGTTCGATCTTGACCTTGGCGTGCGTGGGCAGGAAGCCGAGCAGGTTGAACTCGGTCCTGGACTCGGGGAGGGTGATTTCCGCGGTCAGCTCTCCCGTTCCCAGGTCGAGATCGGCGTCGGTGGGGCCGGGACCCAGCGGCAGATCGGCCTCCAGGCCGGCGAGGTGGGTGGAGCCCGTGGCGGTGTAGGTGAGTTCGAGGGGGGCGGCGCCGGCGGGGGTCCCGGCGATGAGAAGCGCGCCGCAGGCGGTGACGGCGGCGGCGCCGGCGGTGAATGACCGCGATATCTGAACGCGCATGAGGCGACTCCGTTCCAGAGATTCAGAAACTAACTGGTACCACTTCGGGTACCGTAGAGTTTCTGAATGAGCGGGGTCAAGCGTCATCCGGCCGGTTCCCGGCGGAATGTCATCGGGGTGAGTGCCCGGCGTCCTCGTGATGCGCGAAAGCTGACAGCCCCCGAGGTCCCGCCGCCGGGGGCGGACGGCAGGACCTCGGGGGCTGTCGCCGGTGCTCGGGCCGGGCGGGCGCCGTCCGGCGCGCCGGCCCGGTCAGGCGCCTCACGCTGATGCCCGAGGACTTCACCCTGATCCCCTCCCGCGCGGCGGGCGTTCCGGGGTCCGCGTCGGCGGTGGGCTTGCGGCGGGAGGGGATCAGGGTGAAGTCCTCGGGCATCAGCGTGAGGCGCTCCGACACCTTCAGGCGGTAGTCGGCGTGGTCGTGCAGGTTGTAGCGGCGCAGCAGCAGGCCGAGGACCAGGGTCGCCTCGTGGAGGGCGAACTGGCGGCCGATACACGCCCGTTCGCCGGTGCCGAAGGGCTTGAAGACGTGGGCGGGCCGGGCCTTGACCCGCTCCGGCAGGAAGCGGTCCGGGTCGAACTCCTCCGCGTCGTCGCCCCATACGGACCGGTCGCGGTGCAGGGCGGGGACCAGGACGAGCGCCGAGGCGCCCTTCCGCATCGGGTACCGCCCGCCGAGCACCGTGTCCTGCCGGGCGGCGCGGGTGAACGCGGGCGCGGTCGGCCACAGCCGCAGCGACTCGTCCAGCACCCGGCGCACGTACCGCAGTTTGCTGACCTGCTCGTAGGCCGGGTCGCCGTCGGGGCCCCAGACCCGGTCCACCTCCTCCTGCGCGCGGGCCATCACCTCGGGGTGCTTGGCCAGGTAGTACAGCGCGAACGACAGGGCGCCCGACGTGGTCTCGTGCCCGGCGACGAGGAACGTGATGACCTGGTACCGGATGTTCAGCGGGTCGAGCCGCTCGCCGGTGCCGGGCTGGGTGGTGTTGAGCATCAGGCCCAGCAGGTCGTCGGTGTGCGTGGCGCCGCGTGCGGTGCGTTCGCGGATCACGTCGTCCACGGTGGCGTTGAGGTAGTCGCGGTGGGCGAGGAAACGCTGCCGGATGGGGCGGGCCAGCACCGGGCCGAGCAGCGGCAGGGTCGCGATGCGCAGCCGCAGCACCGCGCTGAGCCCGTCGACCATGGCGGTGACGAACGGATGCGGCTCGTCGCGCTCGAACGACCCGAAGTCGTAGCCGAATCCGGTGCTGGCGATCGTCTCCAGCGTGAGCTTGGTGGTGTCCCCGCTGATGTCCACCGGCGTGCCGGTCTCGGCGCGGCGGTCCCAGACGTTCATCAGCCGGTGCGCCATGGCGAGCATCGTCGGGTGGTAGCGGACCATCGACTCGCGGGTGAACGCGGGGGCCAGGATGTCGTGGGCGCGCTGCCAGTTGGGCTCGTTGCCGTACGCGGTGAACAGGCCGTCCCCGGCGACCGCGCGCAGGCTCTGCACGGCGTTGGTGACGTACTTGACGAACCGCTTCTCGTCGGCCATCTCGGCCGCCAGCTCGGCGCCGGTGACGAAGACGACCTCCAGCCCGAAGATCTTGCGGCGGAAGATCGGGCCCAGCTCGCGGGCCATCCGCATCGTGTCCTGCACCGGGGTGGCGAGCGACGCCCCGACCACGTCACCGAGCACCGGCAGGCGGCGCGGGGGGTGCGGTATGCGGTCCAGTTCCGGCCAGCGTTCGGCCGGGGTGCGGATGGTCGTCGTCGCCATGGCGGTGCTCCGTTGCGGGCGTTATTGAACTCGGTTCAGTAAAACTGTGCGCGCCTTGTTGAACCCGTGTCAAGTAACGGGCGTCACAGCGGCCGGGGAAGCGGGCTCAGGGCTTGCGGCCGACGCCGCCCGCCATCAGGCGCCGGGCCGTGGACAGGGGCTCCTCGACGGGGGTGTCCGGGCGCCACAGGGGAAGGGGGACCAGGCCCGGGGGGAGCATGTCGAGGCCGTCGAAGTAGGCGGCGATCTCGGCCGTCGTCCGGAACCGGCCGGTGCCCAGGAACCGGAGGAACGTCTCCTGGAGCTCCCGCGCGTCGGGGCCCGTGTCGCAGAAGTGGGTCACGACCAGATGGCTGCCCGGCGGCACGGCGGACATGTAGGCGTCCACCAGCCCCGCCGGGTCCTCGTCGTCGTGGAGGTGGTGCAGCATCCCGACCAGCAGCACGGCCACCGGCTCGGACAGGTCGATCAGCCGCCGCACGCCGGGGTCGGCGAGGACTGCCTCCGGCGCGCGCAGATCGGCGGTGACCACGGCGGTGCGGTCGTTCTCCTCCAGCAGGGCCCGGCCGTGGGCCAGGACGATGGGGTCGTTGTCGATGTAGACGACGCGGGCGGCGGGCGCGTGGCGCTGGGCGACCTGGTGGGTGTTCTCCATCGTCGGCAGCCCGGCCCCCAGATCGAGGAACTGGCGGATGCCGGCCTCGGCGGCCAGGTGGCGGACGGTCCGGCCGAGGATCGCGCGGTTGGACCAGGCCAGCTCGCCGATGGCGGGCATCGTCCGGCGCAACTGGTCGGCCACGGCCCGGTCGGCCGCGTAGTTGTCCTTGCCGCCCAGTACGGCGTCGTAGGCCCGCGCGATGCTCGGCACCGTCACATCGACGGCCACCGCCGGCTCGTCCGCCGGCCGGTACCCACCCTGACCCGCCACGTACGGCCCTCCGTCCCGCCTCCCCGGCGTTCGCGCGGCCAGGCTAGTCCCGGGGCCGGGCCCGCCGGGCGGGTTTCCCGGCAAGTCACCCGTGAGGAAAGCGTGTCGGGACCGTCGCGGCGGTGCGGAGGAACGCGGTACGCCTTTCCGATCCGAGCGCTCCGCTCCGCGTGTACGCTCCGTGGACGACGGGGATGTGAGCGCCGCCGGGACGTGTCCCGGCGGCGCTGTCCGAGCTGTGTCCCCGTCGCGGAACCCCTGGCCGACAGGGGCACGGGGAAACACGGCAGGACAACGGAGACCACACATGTCCCTCGGGATGAAGCGATTCCCACTCGCCCTGGGCGCGGCGGCCCTGGGCCTCGTCGCCACCGCGCTCGCGCCGCCCGCCACCGCGGGCCCGGCCGGACCGGCCGCCGGGGAGGAGACGGCGGGCGGGAGACAGGTCCTCTTCCAGGACGACTACGACAACGGCTTCCTCACCGGCCAGGGCGGCAACTGGCTGGTGACGGGCGACGAGCAGTGGCCGGCCGGCGACGCCGTGCCGACCACGTCCGGCGGCGTCCTGACCGTGGCGCCCGCCGGCACCAACCCCGCCACCGGGGACCCGGCGTTCGCCCGGACGTACGGACAGCAGGCCGACGGCAGTTCGCTGGACCACATGAAGTGGCTGGCGTTCCCGCAGCGGTTCACCAGCACCGGCCAACTCGGCTTCGACATACCCGACACCGGCTCCATCAGTTGCCGCCACCGCCTGTCCGGCCAGACGTTCGGCACCGAGGACCACCCGTTCGGGGACGCCGTCACCGACCCCGCGTCCGACCTGCGGCTCGCCTCCGTCGGCATGGTCAGCGGCGACGTGCAGAGCAACGCCATCGCGGACTTCTGGATCACCGACTCGACCATCTACGCCATGTACGAGCGGCTGCCGACCCCCGGCGCCACGTACGCCTCCTACACCTACGCCGTTCCGGTCGCCTCCCGCACCCCGGACCGCGCGCACGACCTGGAGATCCGCTACGACCAGGGCGGGCGGCGCGTCACCTGGATCGTGGACGGCCGCCAGAAGCTCCAGACCGACCGCATCGGGACCCGCGCCTTCGACCGCCGCCACCTGATGATCGACCACGGCGGCACCGAGGAGCGGCTGACGCTGAACCAGGTCACCTGCGGTCTGGCGCTGGCCACCATCCTCGACGGCGCCCGGCCCGGCGCCCGCGACGGCGACGGCCTGGTGGCGCTGGAGAACACCCCCGACTTCTACTTCGACCCCCGGCAAGGAGCCCCCGTCCCGCAGGAGTTCGAGGACCCGGCGAGCCTGCCCGGGAACCGGCTCTGGGGCCAGGGCGCCGAACTGAACGTCGACTGGACCCAGGTGGTCGTGCGGCACTGACCCCGCCGCGCGCCGCCCCCGGCGCCGCCCGTCCGGCACACCGGCCGGGCGGCCCTGCCGCCGGGGGCGCCCGCGCGGCGGTACGGTCGCCGTGTGCGCCTGCTCCTCACCTCCGACACCCACCTGCCCCGCCGCGCCAGGCGGCTGCCGGACCGGCTGCTGGAACTGGTGGCGGACGCAGACGCCGTACTCCACGCCGGGGACTGGGTGGACACCGCCACCCTCGACCTGCTCCAGGACCGCTCGCGCCGGCTGATCGGCGTGTACGGCAACAACGACGGGCCCGAACTGCGCGCCAGGCTCCCGGAGGTGGCCCGCGCGGAACTGGGCGGGCTGCGGTTCGGCGTCGTGCACGAGACCGGCCCGGCGGCGGGCCGGGAACGCCGGTGCGCGCAGCGGTTCCCCGACCTCGACGTGCTGGTCTTCGGTCACAGCCACATCCCGTGGGACACCACGACGCCCGACGGCCGGCTCCGGCTGCTCAACCCCGGCTCGCCGACCGACCGGCGACGGCAGCCGCACCACACGTGCATGACCGTGCGGATCGCTCAAGACCGTTCCCTGGACGTCGAGTTGCACCACCTCGGCCCGCTGTAATCCGTTCGGTCGGATCACGCCGCACCCTCTTGACGGGAGGGAAACACGGGCGCAACATCTGGGGACGTCCCGGTGGCTGGAAACGTTTACAGCGCTCGGGTCCGACGGTGTCGAGGGGGCAACGGGCATGCCGAATGGTGTACAACCCACCATTGTTTCGATCGCCGAGCACGCGGGGGTCTCCATCGCCTCGGTGTCCCGCGTTCTCAACGGCCAGGGCGGGCGCCACGACACGGTCGAGCGCGTCCGGCGCGCCGCCGCCGAGCTGGGCTACGTGCCCAACGCCGTGGCCCGTTCCCTCAAGGACGGCCGCACCCGGCAACTCACCTTCGCCATGCCGGACATCGGCAACCCCGTCTACGTGTCGATGGTCCGCGCCATCCAGTCCGTCACCAAGGCCGCCGGATACCGGCTGCTGCTGCACTCCACCGACGCCGTCGCCGAGGACGAACTCGCCGTGCTGCACAGCCTCGGCGACCGCACCAGCGACGGGCTGATCATCTGCCCCATCCGCATCACCGACGCCCACATCGACGCCCTGACCACGGCCGCCGGACCCGTCGTGGTCATCGGCTCCCTCCCCGACGACGTGCCCGTGGACAGCGTCCGCGCCGACTCGGTCGCGGGCGCCGCCATCGCCGTGCGGCACCTGACCGACACCGGGCGGCGCCGCATCGGCTTCGTCAACGGCCCCTCCGACACCGTCCCCGGCGGCAACCGCGACCAGGGCTACCGCGCCGCGCTCGCCGACCGCGGCCTGCCCTACGACGAGACGCTCGTCGTCCACACCGCCTTCGACGTCGAATCCGGCGCGGCGGCCGTCGAACGGCTGCTGCCCGCCCGCCCCGACGCGCTGTTCTGCGCCAACGACCAGCTCGCGCTGGGCGCCGCGCACGCCCTCCTGGCGCGCGGCGTGCGCGTGCCGGAGGACATCGCCGTCGTCGGCATGGACGACAGCGCCCTGGCCCGCGCCGCCTGGCCGCCGCTGACCAGCGTCGATCTCGGCTCCTCCGAACGCGGGCGGCTCGCCGCCGAGTTGCTCCTCGACCGGCTCCGCGACCCCGAGGAAGGACCGCACCAGGACCGCGCCGCCGGGCCCCCGCCGCCGCCGCGCACCACCACCGTGCCGCCCCGCCTCGTCGTCCGCGCCTCCACCCGGGCGGTGGCCGCGTGAGCGCCACCGCGTCCCGCTCCGGATTACGGGACCGCGCCCGCGGCGCCATGCTCGGCCTCGCCGTGGGCGACGCCCTCGGCGCACCCGCCGAGAACCTCAAGCCGTCCCAGATCAGGGAGCGTTGGGGCCGCATCGAGGGCTTCGTCACGGACGACCCGGCCGGTACGGACGACACCGAGTACGCCATCTTCTCCGGCCTGCTGCTCGCCGCGCACGGCTCGGCGCTCACTGTCGCCCACGTCGAGTCCGCGTGGCACGAGTGGATCGCCGACCTGGACGAAGGGCCGTTCCGGGGCGCCGGGTTCAGTGAGCGCGGCACCCTGGAGAACCTGCGCCGGGGGCTGGCCGCGCCCATCACCGCGCAGCATCGGCACGCCTGGAGCGACGGACTGGCCATGCGGGCGGCGCCGTTCGGCGTCTACGCCGCCGGGCGTCCCGCCGAGGCGGCGCGGCTGGTGTCCATCGACGGCACCGTCTCGCACGACGGCGAGGGCATCCACGGCGGGCGGGCCGTGGCCGCCGGGGTCGCGGCGGCCATGACCGGGTGCGACCCGGACGACGTGGTGCTCGCCGCGCTGTCCGTGGTCCCCGAGGACTCCTGGACCGCCCGTTCGCTGCACCGCGCCGTGGCCGCCGCCCGCCGGGCCCGCCGCGACCCGGACGCGACACCGCTCGCCACCGAACGGGCCGTCAGGTCCGCGACGGTGATCGGCGGTTACCCCTGGACGGACCTGGCGCCCGAGGCGGTCGGGCTCGCCTTCGGCGCGTTCGCCGCCGCCCGGGGCGACTTCGCCGAATCGGTGGCGCTGGCCGTCAACATGGGCCGCGACGCGGACACCACCGGCGCCGTGGCCGGTGCCCTGGCCGGCGCGCTGCGCGGCGAGGGCGCCATACCCGCCGAGTGGGCCAAGGCGATCGGCCCGGTCCGGGGGAGCTGCCTGCCGTCCATGGCCGGGCGCCACGTCCTGGACATCGCCGACCTGCTCACCCCGCCGCCCGGCGGTCGCGAACGGGGCGTCGCGTGACCGCCCGTCCGGCCGAGGCCGCCGTCGGCGGGCCGCCGGCCGGGGACGACCCGCGCCGGATCGGGGGCCTGCTGCCCGGCATCGCCGCCGGGGACGCCGCGGGCTGGCCCGCCGGGCGGCACCGCGCCGCCCGCATGCCGGGCTGGACCCGGCGGCTGACCCGCGAACTCGACACGTTCGCCGAGCTGAACGCCACCACCACCCTGCCGGTGCCGATAGCGCTCAACCAGCCGCCCGAGCCGCTGCGGCTGGGCCCCTCCGACGACGCGGAGTGGGCCGCGTTCACCGCCCTGTCCGTGCTCGCCGCCACAGGTCCCGGCGCCGGCCCGGTGCGCGCCGCGCTGGCCCTGGCGTGGACCGCGCTCGCCGACGAGATCGGCACGGCGGCGCACCGCGCCCCCGAGATCGAGTCCGCGACCATGCCGCTGCGCGCCCGCATCTCGGTGCGGGCCGGGCTCGGCAACCTCGCCGCCGGGCTGCTGCCCCCGGCGACCGGCCACGACAACCCGCACTACTTCGACGACGCGGCCTGCGTGCGGGCGGCCGTGCTCGCCGTCGTTCACCCCGGCGACCCCGAACGGGCCGCCGCCCTCGCGGAGTTCGACGCCCGCTACACCCAGGACGGCGACGGCGTGCACGGCGCCCGGGCGATGGCGGCGGCGGTCGCCGCCGCGCTCGGCGGCGCGCCCGTCGACGCCTGCGTGGACGTGGCGCTGCGCCAGCTCCCCGAACACACCGAGATCCGGCGCAACGCGCTGCGCGCCGTCGAGCTGGGCCGGGCGGCGTTGGCCGCCCGGCCGGGCCTGCCGGGCAACGCGTTCGCGCTGGTCCCGGTGCTCGAACACGAGATCGTCGATCACGTCTACAGCTACGGCATCGCCGCGGCCGAGACCGTTCCCGTCGCGCTCGCCGTCGCCACGGCCGCCGCGGGCGACGTCAGCGAGGCGGTGCCCGCCGCGGCCTGCCTCTCCCGGGTAGCGGACTCCGCGCCCGCCCTGGCCGGTGCACTGACCGGGGTGCTGGGCGGCGCCGGCGCGCTGCCCGGCACCTGGCGCGACGCCTGCCGCACCCTGGCGGGCTGCGCCCTGCCCCGGCTGGTCGGCACCGACCTCGTCGCGATCGCGGAGCGGCTCGCCCGGAAAACCCTCAGCACCTCCCCGGAAGGAACCGTCGCATGACTCTCTTCAGCGCGCAGCCGGCCGACCGGCCCGCCACCCCGTTCCCCGTCCCGTCCCCGGCCGCCGTACCGGCGCCGGCGTCGCCGTCGCTGGAGGACCGCACCGCCGGTGCCCTGGTCGGGGCCGCCGTCGGTGACGCCCTCGGCGGCGCCGTCGAGGGCTGGGCGCCCGCGGCCATCGCGGAGCGGCACGGCGGGCGCGTGCGGGGCATCGTCGAGCCGTTCCACCGGGACGACTGGCGCACCGCGCGGCCCATCGCGCCCTACCACAAGGGCGACGGGCACGTCACCGACGACACCCTGATGACGCATGCCCTGGTCCGGGTCTACGAGAAGGTCCGCGACCATCTCGACGCCTACGCGGTCGCCGACCACCTGGTGCCCGACCTGATCGGCACCCCGCGCTGGATTCCCGAACTGGAGGCGGAGGCGCTGCTGTTGCAGCGGATCTTCCTGGCCGAGAAGTGGCTCGTGGCGCGGATCCACTACGGCCACGTCGATCCGCGCGAGGCGGGCGTGGGCAACATCGTCAACTGCGGCGCGGCGATGTACATGGCGCCGGTCGGCGCGGTCAACGCCGGGAACCCGCGCGCCGCCTACGCCGAGGCCCTGGACATCGCCGGTGCCCACCAGTCGAGTTACGGGCGCGAGGCGGCCGGAGTGTTCGCCGCGGCCGTCGCCTCGGCGTTCGCGCCCGACGCCACCCCGGAGTCGGTGGTCGCCGACGCCCTCGCCCTGGCCAAGGACGGCCCCCGCGCCGCGATCGAGGCCGTCTGCGAAACGGCGGCCCGCTCCGACGACTTCGAGGAGGCGCTGACCCCGCTGCGGGAGGCCGTCCCCCCGTCCGACACGGTCGGGCCCGACTACCGCGGGCCGTCGCTGGGCGCCCGCCGCCCGTCCCGCCTGCACGCCATCGAGGAGCTGCCGATCGCGCGGGGCATGCTGGTCGTCGGCCGCGGCGACTTCCGCCGCACCGTCCTCGGCTCGGTCAACTACGGCCGGGACTGCGACTCGATCGCCACCATGAGCGGCGCGCTGGCGGGCGCGCTGGGCGGTGAGGGCGCCGTGCCGAAGGAGTGGAGCGGCGAGATCGCGCGGGCCAGCAGGCTGGACCTCCACGCCCCGGCGGTGGCGCTGGCCGCGGTCGCCCGCGAGGTGTTCACCCGCGACGTCGCGCGCCGCCGCGCCCACGAGGCGCTGTTCGGCACCATCGCGGGCGCCTGATGACGGCCCCCGCCGCCACCGCCGGACTGCGGCTGACCTGGGTGCAGCCGGAGGACCTCGTCGGACACGAGTTGCGCCAGGCCGCGCAGGACGGCCGCGACCCGGCCGCCGTCGCCTCGGTCGCGCGGCGCTGGCTGGCGGCGGGCGGCCGTCCCGCCCCCGAACGGGCCGGCGCCTCACCCGGCCCCGCCGATCCGGGACGGCGGGGCCGGGTGAGGCGCCCGGCTCTTTTACACATCTCCGAGCCCACGAGACAGGCAGAAATCTCGTTTGCCCGTTTCTTCTTGTAAAAACGCCCCCGCGGGGGGCCGCCTCCGCGCCCCCCCGCCCCCCCCGCGGGCTGGGGCTGGCCGGGGGGCCGGCGGGGGGCGCTCGGGGCACCGGGTTCGCGCCCGGCGGCGCGGGGGGCCGGGGGCCGGGGGGCGGCCCCGGGGGGGGGGGGGCGCGGGGGGGGGGGGGGCGCCCCCCCCGCCCCCGAACGGGCCGGCGCCTCCCCCGGCCCCGCCGATCCGGGACGGCGCGCGCTCGCCGAGCGCCTCCTGGACGAACTGGCCGCACTGCCCGCACCGTTGGCGGAACGCGAGCCCACCGCCCTGGCCGCGGTCCGGGCGGCCTGCCCGCACTGGCCCGCGCCGCGCCGCGCCCCCGCCTCCCCGGCGCGGCTGCACGCCGGCTGGCTGGGCCGGGCCGCCGGCTGCGTGCTGGGCAAGCCGGTCGAGAAACTGCCCCTGACCGGCATCCGCGCCCTGGCCCGCGCCACCGGCAACTGGCCGCTGCGCACCTGGTTCACCGCCGTCGGCCTGCCCCGCGACCTGGCCGCCCTCCACCCATGGAACCGCCGCTCCGCGACGAACTCCCTCGCCGAGAACATCGCCGGCACCCCCG
Organism: Streptomyces specialis; assembly: GCF_001493375.1. GTDB lineage: Bacteria > Actinomycetota > Actinomycetes > Streptomycetales > Streptomycetaceae > Streptomyces > Streptomyces specialis. The sequence goes on along the minus strand of NZ_LN929755.1, from coordinate 100,832 downwards.
AGGACGACGACCTCAACTTCCCGCTCCTGGGCCTGCTGCTGCTCCGGCGCCACGGCCACACCTTCACCACCGCCGACGTCGCCGCCCTGTGGCTGGACGAACTCCCCGCCGGCCGCACGTTCACCGCCGAACGCGTCGCCTACCGCAACCTGCTGGCCGGGATCGAACCACCGGACACCGCCACCCACCGCAACCCGTTCCGCGAGTGGATCGGCGCCCAGATCCGCGCCGACGTCTACGGCTGGACCCACCCGGGCGACCCGGCCGCCGCCGCCGAACTCGCCCACCGTGACGCCGTGCTGACCCACACCGCCAACGGCGTGTACGGCGCGATGTTCGCCGCCGCCGTCATCGCCGAGGCGGCGGGCGGCCGTTCCGACGTGCACGGCTGCCTGCGCGCCGGGCTCGCCGTCGTCCCCGCCGCCTCCCGCTTCGCCCGCGCGGTCCGCTTCGGCATCGCCACCGCCCGCGCCGCCGAGCCGACCGCCTTCGGCTTCGACACCGTCGCGGACCGGCTGCACGCCCGCTTCCGCGACCACCACTGGGTGCACGTCCTGCCCAACGCCGCGCTGCTCGCCGCCGCCCTCACCCACGCCGACGGCGACTTCACCGCGAGCATCTGCCGCGCGGTCTCGGGCGGTTGGGACACCGACTCCAACGGCGCCACGGCCGGCTCGGTGGCCGGGCTGCTCGCCGGATCGCCCGAGGCGCTGCCCACCCGCTGGACCGCCCCCCTCGCCAACCGGCTGTCGAGCACCGTCGCGGACTTCGACGGCATCGGGTTCGACGCCCTGGCCGCACTCACCCTGGAGGCATCCGCATGACCCGCAGCGCCACGGCCATCACGGTCCTCGGCTCCACCAACATGGACCTCGTCGCCTACACGCCGGTCGCGCCCCGCCGGGGCGAGACCGTGACGGGCCGCGAGTTCCGCACCGTGCCGGGCGGCAAGGGCACCAACCAGGCCATCGCCGCCGCCCGCGCCGGCGGCCTGGTCACCATGATCGGCGCGGTCGGCGACGACGCCTTCGGCCCCCGCCTGCGCGACGCGCTCACCGGCGCCGGCGTCGACACCGCCGCCCTGCGCACCGCCCGCGCGTCCAGTGGCACCGCGCACATCGTCGTCGACGACGACGGCGCCAACTCCATCGTCGTCGTCCCCGGCGCCAACGCCACCGTCACCGGTCTCGCGCCCGGCGACGAGAAACGCGTCGCCGCCGCCGACACCCTGATGACGCAGCTCGAACTCCCCATGTCCTGTCTCTCACACACATCTGACGATACCGACGACGAGTATAGTGTGTACCTAGGCTACCACAATAGCGTCACATCAAACAACAAGAGGGAGAACGGGAGGATCGGAGGGTCAGTTGTTGTAGGACGAGGGGAGTACGGAGAAGAGCAACAGTCACCGCTTCGTCGGCAGCGTGAGATAGGTGTGTAAAACAGGACCTGTTGATCCCCAACGAGCACGAAGCCGCCGCCCTCACCGGCGAGGTGGACCCGTACCGCGCGGCCCGCGAGCTCCTGACGGCCGTCCCCGAGGTCGTCATCACCCTCGGCGCCGCCGGCAGCCTCTACGCCGCGCGCGGCGCCGACCCGGTCACCGTTCCCGCCGTCCCGGTCCGGGCGGTGGACACCACGGCCGCGGGCGACACGTTCGCCGGCGCGCTGGCGGTGGCCCGCGGCGAGGGCCGCCCGATGCCCGAGGCGATGGCCTGGGCCGCCGCGGCGGCGGCCCTCGCGGTGCGCCGCCCCGGCGCCTCGTCCTCGATGCCCTTCCGCGACGAGATCGACGCCCTGCACAGCGACCACGTCCAGCAGATCCGGTGACAGCAGATCCGGTGACAGCACACCCGGTGACAGGAGGCACGGTGAACGATCCCACCCCGACAGCCCTGGAGGGGCTGCGCGTTCTCGACCTGGCGACGCTCTTCGCCGGACCGCTCGCGGCCACCATGCTCGGCGACTTCGGCGCCGAGGTGATCAAGGTGGAGCACCCCCGCCGGCCCGACCCGTCACGCGGCCACGGCCCCGGCAAGGACGGCGTCGGCCTGTGGTGGAAGCTCCTGGGCCGCAACAAGAAGACCGTCACCCTCGACCTGTCCACCCCCGGCGGCCGGGACGTCCTGCTCCGGATGGCCGCCGGAGCCGACGTGATCATCGAGAACTTCCGGCCCGGCACCCTGGAGAAGTGGCGCCTGGGCTGGCCGGAGCTGTCCGCCGCCACCCCCCGCCTGGTCCTGGCCCGCGTCACCGGCTTCGGGCAGATCGGCCCCTACGCCCGGCGCCCCGGCTTCGGCACCCTGGCCGAGGCGATGAGCGGATTCGCCGCCCTGACCGGCGAGCCCGAAGGGCCGCCCACCCTGCCGCCGTTCGGCCTGGCCGACTCGATCGCCGCCCTCACCACCGCCTACGCGGTGATGGCCGCCCTCGCCGGCCGCGACCGCACCGGCCGCGGCCAGATCGTGGACATGGCGATCATCGAGCCGATGCTCACCGTCCTCGGCCCGCAGCCCATCTGGTACGACCAGCTCGGCTACGTCCAGCCCCGCACCGGCAACCGCTCCGCCAACAACGCCCCGCGCAACACCTACCGCACCGCCGACGACCGCTGGGTCGCCGTCTCCACCTCCGCCCAGTCGATCGCGGAGCGCGTGATGCGGCTGGTCGGCCGCCCCGAGCTGATCGACGCCGACTGGTTCACCACCGGGGCGGGCCGCGCCCGGCACGCGGACGAACTGGACGAGGCCGTCGGCTCCTGGATCGCGCGCCACGACCGCGCCACGGTCCTCGCCGCGTTCGAACAGGCCGAGGCCGCGATCGCCCCCGTCTACGACATCCGCGACGTCATGGCGGACGAGCAGTACCGGGCGCTGGGCTCCATCACCGAACTGCCGGACGACGAACTCGGCACGGTCCGCATGCAGAACGTCCTGTTCCGGCTCTCCGGAACCCCCGGCGCCATCAAGTGGGCCGGCCGCCCGCACGGCGCCGACACCGACACCGTCCTCACCCAACTCGGCCTGGACGCGGGGGAGATCGCCGCCCTGCGGGCGGAGGGCGCGCTATGAACGGCGACCCGGCCCCGCCCGTCCGGCTCACCTGGCTCTACGCCCCGGGCGACCGCCCCGACGTGGTGCTCAAGGCCCTCGCCTCCGGCGCCGACGTGGTCGTGATCGACCTGGAGGACGCGGTCGCCCCCGACCGCAAACGGTACGCGCTCGACGCCACCGCCGAACTCCTCGGCCACCGGCACCCGGTGCCCGTCCACGTCCGCGTCAACGCCCTCGACGGGCCGCTCGCCGAACGGGAGGTGCGCCGCCTGGTGCCGCTCCCGGGGCTCGGCGGGCTGCGGCTGCCGAAGGTGCACCGGCCCGGCGACGTCCCCCGCGTCGCCGCCTGGGCCGCGACAGGGGCCGCCCCGGGGAGCGCGGCGGGCGTTCCCCCGCTGTACCCGCTGCTGGAGAGCGCGCTGGGCGTGGAGCACGCCCACACCATCGCCGCCGCGCACCCGGCCGTGGCGGGCATCGCGCTCGGCGAGGCCGATCTGCGGGCCGACCTCGGCGTCACCGACGCGGCCGGGCTGGCGTGGCCGCGCGGCCGGACCGTCGTCGCCGCGCGGGCCGCCGGGCTGCCGCCGCCGCCCCAGTCCGTCCACCCCGACGTCCGCGACACGGCGGGCCTGGCCCGCTCCTGCGCGGCGGGCAGAGCGCTGGGGTTCCTCGGTCGCGCGGCGATCCATCCCCGGCAACTGCCGGTGATCGAGGAGGCGCTCTCGCCCACCGCGGCGGAGATCGAGGCGGCGGAGCAGATCGTCGAGGCCGCCGCGACCGACACCGGGGCGCTGGCCCTGCCCGACGGCCGCCTCGTGGACCCGGCCGTGGGCGCCGCCGCCCGCCGCACCCTGTCCCTGGCCCGCCGACGCGCGACGGCCACCGGCTGACGACCGGAGCACCGGGCGAGGGGCCGGGGAGGTCAACTCCCGGCGTGCGGGGATGCCGCGGGCAGTTCCACCGTGACGCGGATCCCGCCGCCGGCGCGCGGGGCGAGGACCAGGGTGCCGTCGTGCGCCTGGGTGATGCTCTTGACGATCGCCAGCCCCAGGCCGACCCCCGCGTGATCGGTGTGGACGCGCTCGGTGCCGCGCTGGAACGGTTCGGTGAGGGTCGAGAGCATCCCCGGGGGGAGCTTCTCGCCGGTGTTCTCCACGGCGAGCACCACGGACGCGGGGCGGACGGTGGTCTCCACCCGGACGGTGCCCCGCTCGGGCAGATTGTGGACGATCGCGTTGTGCACGAGGTTCATGACCAACTGGAGCAGAAGCGTCTGCGATCCGCTCGTGCGGGCGATGTCGCCTCGGGTTTCGAGGGTGACGCCGTGCTTCTCCGCGAGCGGCAGGAGCGTTTCGGTGGCCTCCTCCGCGATGAGGGACAAGTCGACATCGTTCCGGGTGAAGGACCGCTGGTTGGCGCGGCTGAGCAGGAGCAGCGCCTCGGTGAGGTCGATCGCCCGGGTGTTGACCACGTGGAGGCGGTCGACCAGCTCGCCGACATCGCGGTTCTCGTCGGTGCGCGCCACGTCGAGAAGCGCCTTCGAGATCGCCAGCGGGGTGCGCAGTTCGTGGGAGGCGTTGGCCGCGAATCTCCGCTGCTCGGTGACGTGCGCTTCGAGCTGCGCGAGCATCATGTCGAAGGCGGCGGCGAGTTCGCGGAACTCGTCCTTGCGGCCCGGCAGCCGGATCCGGTGGGACAGCGATCCGGCCGCGGTCGTGCGGGCGGCCTCGGTGATGCGGTCCAGGGGGGCGAGCATGCGCCCGGCGAGGATCCATCCGCCCAGGAGACCGAACACCAGCAGGAACACCATGACCGCTGCTGCCGTCGGGGCGAAACCGAGCACGAAGGCGGTGCCCGGGCTCTCCCGCACCGACCCCCACTCGTTGGTCTGCAACCACCCCTGCCGCAGGAGGAACACGCCCACGGCGGCGAGCAGCAGGGCGCCCGCGAGCACCAGGAAGCCGGCGTAGCTGAGGGTGAGCTTGAGGCGGACGCTCAGCCCGGGCGCTCTATCCACGCGCGCCGCTCTCACGTCCGTCGCCGGGTGCCGTCTCGACGCGGTAGCCGACGCCCGGCACGGTGGTGATGATCCCGGGCTCGCCGAGGCGTTTGCGCAACGCCGAGACGGTGATGCGCACGGCGTTGGTGAACGGGTCGGCGTTCTCGTCCCACGCCCGCTCCAGCAGCTCCTCGGCGCTGACGACACCGCCCTCGGCGGCGATGAGGACCTCCAGCACGGCGAACTGCTTCCTCGTCAGCGCGACATAGCGGTCGTCGCGGTAGACCTCGCGGCGGAACGGATCCAGCCGCAGGCCCGCGATCTCCCGCACGGGCGGCCTGTTGTGCGGGCGCCTGCGGTCGAGTGCCCTGAGCCTGAGCGCGAGTTCACGCAGCTCGAACGGCTTGGTGAGGTAGTCGTCGGCGCCGAGTTCGAACCCGGACGCCTTGTCGTCGAGACGGTCCGCGGCGGTGAGCATCAGGATCGGCATGCCGCTGCCGGACGCGACGATGCGTTTGGCGATCTCGTCACCGGACGGCCCGGGGATGTCGCGGTCGAGGACGGCGATGTCGTAGGTGTTGACGCCGAGCAGTTCCAGAGCGGTGTCGCCGTCACCGGCGATGTCGGCCGCGATCGCCTCCAGGCGCAGCCCATCGCGAATGGCCTCCGCAAGATACGGTTCGTCCTCGACGATCAGCACACGCATGCCCTTGATGCTACGAGCCGGGACATATCGTCGGCATATCGAGAACCGCATACCCGTCGGCAACACCGCCCCGCCTTGACTGCCGGTATGGCTCGTACCCCCCTGTCAGCACGCACGACGACCCGCCGGACGCCTCGGCCCCCTGCCGTCGGACCGACAGCCGAGACTGCGGTGATCACCCCCGCCCTCGGCGAGAACGACACGGCGGGGACCGGACGGGGCGGCGCCGATCGCCGGGACACCACCGGCGCCGCCGCCTGGCGCGGGGGTTGGCGCCGGGCGATCCGCGCCGCCTCCCGGCCGGGGCCCTGGAAACGCGGCCTGGTGCTCGCGGCGCTGGCGCTGCTGCTCGGCCTGTTGATGATGCTGCACGCGCACATCCCGAACGGGACCCGGAACCTCGGCAGCCTGGTGGAGACGTTCCTGCCGTGGTTCGGCCTGTTCGTCCCGGTGCTGCTGGCCGGGGCACTGTGGCGCCGTTCCGCCTCCGCGGTGGCCGCGCTGCTGCTGCCCGTCACGGTGTGGCTGAACCTCTTCGGCGGGCTGTTCACCGGCACGTCCCACGCGGACGGCGACCTCACCCTGGTCAGCCACAACGTCGGCGCCGCCAACCCCGACCCGGTCGGCACCGCCCGCGCCCTGGCCGCCTCCGGCGCGGACGTGCTGGCCCTGGAGGAGCTGACCGAGGAGGCCAGGGGCACCTACGTGACGGAGCTGGCGAAGGCGTACCCGTACCACACGGTGCAGGGCACGGTCGGGCTGTGGAGCACGCTGCCCCTGTCGGACACCCGGCCGGTGGAGGTCGCGGTGTCCGGGCCGAGGGCGCTGCGCACCACGGTGGCCACGGACCACGGGCCGCTGGCGGTGTATGTGGCCCACCTGGGGTCCGTGCGCGTGGATCTCGGCGGGGGCCTCGCGTCGGGCCCGGGGGACGCCGGCGCGCGGATGCTCGGCGCGGCCATCGCCGCCGAGCCGAACGAGCGGGGGGGGCTGCTCGGCGACCTGAACGGCACCATGGAGGACCGCGCGTTCGACGGCCTCACCGCGCGGATGCGCTCGGCCCAGGACGTGGCCGGGGACGGGTTCGGCTTCACCTGGCCGGCGGCGTTCCCGGTGGCGCGGATCGACCAGATCCTGGTCCGCGGCGTGGAGCCGGCGAGCGCGTGGGTGCTGCCGGCCACCGGCAGCGACCACCGCCCGGTGGCGGCGGGGATCACGTGGTGAACACCTCGGCCCCGTGCGGCACCGGCCCGGCGCATATCGTCGGCATATCGAAAACCGCATACGTGCCGGCAACACCCCGCCGGTTTGACTGACGGCATGTCCTACCGCGAACCAGCACGAACAGCAGCCCGGTCCCCGGCGGCCTCGGGTGTCGGCCGGGGTGGTGCCGAATGAACAGGACCGTGATCCGGTGGCAGCCCGGGTGCGCCGGTGCCCTGTCCGGGGACGCCGGCGTGAGGGGGACGGACCGGTGAGCCGGACAGCGCACCACCGAGGGGCGAACGGAGCCGGGGGCGTGCGTCTGACCGTGGAACCGATCAGCGCCGCCGAACACCTGGCGTTCGTGCGGGCGCAGCGGTCGGTCAGCTTCCTCCAGACCCCGGCGTGGGGCCTGGTGAAGACCGAGTGGCGCAGCGAGTCCCTCGGCTGGTTCGACGGCCCTCGGCTGGTCGGTGCCGGACTCGTCCTGCACCGCCCGGTGCCGCGCCTCGAACGCGCCACGCTGGCCTACCTGCCCGAGGGCCCGGCCATCGACTGGACCGGCGAGATCGCCGCGTGGCTCGACCCGCTGGCGGCCCGTCTCAAGGAGCGCGGCGCGTTCGCGATCCGCCTCGGGCCGCCGGTGTGCACGGACGTCTGGAGCGCCGACCAGGTCAAGGAGGGCATCGCCGATCCGGGCGTCAGGCGGCTCACCGAGATGCCCGCCCGGTACACCGACCCGGTCGGCGTCCACGTGACCGGCCGGCTCAGGGACGCCGGCTGGCTGCCGCAGAGCCCGGAGGACGGCTTCGGGGTCGGGCATCCGCAGTTCAAGTACGAGATCCTGCTGGCCGGCAGAACCGAGGACGACCTGTTCAGGGGCATGAACCAGCTCTGGCGCCGCAACATCAGGAAGGCGGCCAAGGAGGGCGTCGAGGTCACGGTCGGTACGGACCTGAAGGCGTTCCACGACCTCTACGTCCACACGGCCCAGCGCGACCGTTTCACGCCCCGGCCGCTGCGCTACTTCGAGACCATGTTCGCGGCGCTGAGGGCCGAGGACCCCGAGCGGATCAAGCTGTACCTGGCCCACCACCAGGGCGACCTGGTCGCCGCCACCATCCTGGTCCGCGTCGGCGCCCACGCCTGGTACGCCTACGGCGCCTCCTCCACCGAGAAGCGCGAGGTGCGCGGTTCCAACGCCTGCCAGTGGGCGATGATCCGCGACTCGCTGGCGGCCGGCTGCGACGTCTACGACCTGCGCGGCATCACGCCCACCCTCGACACCGGTGACCCGCACGTCGGGCTGATCCAGTTCAAGGTCGGCACGGGCGGTCGGGCGGTCAGATACGTCGGCGAGTGGGACCTGCCGCTGCGGCCGATGGTCTACCGGGCTTTCGACCTCTACATGAGGCGACGCGGGCGCTGAGCCCGGCTCGCACGCGGCGCCACGCCCGGCCGGAGGGCGTGGCGCCGTACGCCTATGCGAGCGCGGCGGCGACCTCGTCGAGGCGTGCCCCTCGGGAGGCTTTGACCAGTACGACATCGCCGGGGGCGAGGTGGCGGCGCAGCCAGTCGACGGCCGCCGCGTTGTCGGGCAGCGTCACCGCCCGTTCTCCCGCGCCCTCGGCGATCGGCCGGGCGGCCTCGCCGACGGCGGCCACCACGTCGGCCCGGGAGGCGGCGTACTTCCCGACCGCGCGGTGCTCGGCCTCGCCGGCGTCGCCCAGTTCGCGCATCTCGCCCAGGACGGCGATACGGCGCCCGCCCTCGACGGCCGCCAGCGCGTCCAGGGCGGCGCGGGTCGAGTCGGGGTTGGCGTTGTAGGAGTCGTTGAGCAGCGTCGCGCCCCCGGCGAGGTCGCGCGGTTCCATGCGCCACTTCGACAGCGAGGCGGTGGCCAGCGCCGTCGCGGCCACGTCGAGCGGTACGCCGGCCGCGAGTCCCGCCGCGGCGGCGGCCGACGCGTTGAGCGCCTGGTGGGCGCCGACGAGCGGCAGGGTGAGGGCAGCCGAGGCGTCGGCGGTCCGCAGCGTGAACGACGGCCTGCCCAGCCGGTCCGTCGCGAGATCGCGCGCCTGTACGTCGGCGTGCGCCGCCCGGCCGAAGGTCAGCACCGGGCCGCCGGTGAGCGAGCGCATCGCGATCACCCGGGGATCGTCGGCGTTGAGGACGGCGGTGCCGCCGGGGGCCAGCCCCCGCACCAGCTCGCCCTTGGTCGTGGCGATGGCCTCGCGGGACCCGAACTCGCCGAGGTGGGCCTGGCCGACGCTGAGGACGACGGCGATGTCGGGCGCGACCAGGGCGGTGAGCGCGGCGATGTCCCCGATATGGCGGGCTCCCATCTCCAGCCCCAGGAACCGGGTGGCCGCGTCGGCGCGCAGCATGGTGAGCGGCACGCCGAGTTCGTTGTTGAGCGTGCCGATGGTGGCGATCGTCGGCGCGGTGCCCGACAGCACGGCCGCCAGCAGGTCCTTGGTGCTGGTCTTGCCCTGGGAGCCGGTCACGCCGACCACGGTCAGCCCGTCGCGCAACCGGGCCACGACGTGGGCGGCGAGCGCCTGGAGCGCGGCCCGCGCGTCCTCGACGACGACGGTGGGCAGCGGCGTGGGCCGGGAGCCGAGGACGGCCACCGCGCCGGCCCGGCCGGCCTGGCCGGCGTACGCGTGGCCGTCGGCGTGTTCGCCGGCGAAGGCGACGAAGAGGCCGCCCGGCTCGGCCTGGCGGCCGTCGAGCACGGCCGGCGCGGTCACCTTCACGCCGCTGTCGCCCTCGACCGTCCCGCCGACGACCTCGGCGATCTCGCCGACGCTGAGCGGAATCACGCGCGGGCGGCGCGGAGGCCGGCGTGCGGGAGCGGGCCGGCGGGGTGCGTGACGAAGGGTGATACGCGGGAGGTCATGCCCCCAGTGAAGGCGGCGGGGCGTTGCCGACGTGTATGCGGTTTTCGATAAGCCCACGATATATTACCTGCAAGTAACATATTGTCGGTATATCGAAAGCCGCATACGTGCCGACAACATCGATCCGCCTTGAGTGGACCCATGACCTCCAGCGAACCAGTCCGAACAGCGGCCCGCCGCACCCGATCGCTGGTGTCCTCGTCCTCCTCGCTCGTCCCCGCCAGGGGAATCACGATTTATGGTTGCGGGAAGGACGAGGCCGCCTTGTTCCGGGAGATGGCGCCTCGCTTCGGCGTCATACCGACCATCACCGAGGCGCCGGTATCCGAAGCCACTGTCGACCTGGCCCACGGAAACCGCTGCGTCAGCATCGGTCACAAGACTCCCGTCACCAATTCCACCCTCCGCGCGCTCGCCCAGGCCGGCGTCACGTATATCTCCACCAGGAGCGTCGGGTACAACCACATCGATGTGGAGTACGCCGAGAGCGTCGGCATCCGCGTCGGGAATGTCGCCTATTCGCCCGACAGCGTGGCCGACTACACGCTGATGCTGATGCTGATGGCGGTGCGCCACGCGAAATCCGTCATCCGGCGTGCCGATGTCCACGACTACCGGCTGAGTGACGTGCGCGGGAAAGAGCTGCGCGATCTGACCGTCGGAGTGGTGGGAACGGGACGCATCGGCGCGGCGGTCATGGCCAGGCTGCGGGGATTCGGCTGCCGGATGCTGGCCCACGACCATCATCCCCATGTCGCCGCCGATTACGTCCCTCTCGACGAACTGCTGCGGCGCAGCGACATCGTCTCGCTCCATGTGCCGCTGACCCCGGAGACGCGCCATCTCCTCGACGGCCGGCGTATCGAGCGGATGAAGCACGGCGCGTTCGTCATCAACACCGGACGCGGTGCCCTCCTCGACACCGAGGCCCTCGTCACGGCCCTGGAGAACGGCAGGCTGGGCGGCGCGGCGCTGGATGTCCTCGAAGGAGAAGAGGGGATCTTCTACGCCGATCACAGGAACAAGCCCATCGGAAGCAAGTCGTTGCTACGGCTCCAGGCGATGCCGAACGTGCTGATCAGCCCGCACAGCGCCTATTACACGGACCACGCCCTGAGCGACACCGTCGAGAACTCCCTCGCCAACTGCCTGGAATTCGAAAGCAGGAATCATCATGGATAGGCTGAAAGTCGGCATCATCTTCGGGGGCTGCTCCGAGGAGCACCCCATATCCGTGAAATCCGCGCAAGAGGTCGCGAAGAACCTCGACACCGGGAAGTACGAACCGTTCTACATCGGCATCACCCGGAGCGGTGCCTGGAAACTCTGTGACGGCCCGGGCGCGGAGTGGGAGAACGGCGACTGCCGTCCGGCCGTGCTGTCACCGGACCGAGACGTCCACGGACTGCTGGTGCTGGAGCGGGGGAAGTACACGGTGATCCGTCTGGACGTCGTGCTGCCCGTTCTGCACGGCAAGCTCGGCGAGGACGGTGCCACGCAGGGCCTGCTGGAACTCTCCGGCATCCCTTACGCGGGCTGCGACATCCAGAGCTCCGCTCTGTGCATGGACAAATCCCTCGCCTACGTCGTCGCCAGAAGCGCGGGAATCGCCACACCGGACTTCTGGACCGTCACGGCGGACGAGGACATCGATCCCGACCGGCTGACCTATCCCGTCTTTGTGAAGCCGGCCCGTTCGGGGTCGTCCTTCGGCGTCAGCAAGGTGAAGCGGAAAGAGGAGCTGTCGCGTGCGGTGGAAACCGCGAGGCAGTACGACTCGAAGGTGCTCATCGAAGAGGCCGTCGTCGGCAGCGAGGTCGGATGCGCCATTCTCGGGAACGATCCTGACCTGATCACCGGCGAGGTGGACCGCATCGCCCTGTCCCATGGCTTCTTCAAGATCCATCAGGAGGACGCGCCGGAAAGCGGCTCGGAGAACTCGACGGCGATCGTTCCCGCCGACATTCCGGCGGAGTCGCGGGCGCTCGTCCAGGAGACGGCGAAGGCCGTGTACCGCGCCCTGGGATGCGGGGGGCTGTCCCGGGTGGACATGTTCCTCAAGGAGAATGGACAAGTGGTCCTCAACGAGGTGAACACCCTGCCGGGCATGACCTCGTACAGCCGTTATCCGCGGATGATGACGGCCGCGGGGCTGCCGCTCGGCGAAGTGATCGACCGGATGGTGACGTCGGCGCTGGCGGAGAAGAAGCGGTGAAGGGCTTCATGGACGATTTCGTCTATGTGGACGAACGCGTGCCCGGCATACGCTGGGACGCCAAGTACGCCACCTGGGACAATTTCACCGGCAAGCCGGTGGACGGATACCTGGCCAATCGGATCGTCGGTACGACGGCCTTGTGCGCCGCCCTGGAAAAAGTGCGGGACAAGGCCCGGTCCCTCGGCCTCGGCGTGCTCCTGTGGGACGGTTACCGCCCGCAGCGCGCCGTGGACTGCTTTCTGCGCTGGTCGGAACAGCCGGAGGACGGCCGGACGAAGTCACGGCATTACCCGAACATCGACAGGGCCGCGATGTTCGACCAGGGATATGTGGCCGCCAAGTCCGGCCACAGCCGCGGCAGCACCGTCGACCTGACGCTCTACAGTCTGGCCACCGGCGAACTGGCCCCCATGGGCGGGGGTCATGACCTGATGGACGTGCTCTCGCACCACGGGGCACAAGGGATCACGCGGGCCGAGGCGGAGAACCGGCAGACCCTCCGCACCCTGATGGAATCCTGCGGATTCGCCTCCTACGAGTGCGAGTGGTGGCACTACACCCTGCGGGGCGAACCGTATCCGGACACCTATTTCGACTTCCCCCTCACATGACCGGGAAGCCGGGCCGGGCCGGGGGAGATCGGGCGGAGCGGCGGGAGCCGGATCAGACCCGTTCGGGCATCCGCTCCCCGGCCCGCTCGGGGCTCGTCGCGGGCGGGGGCACCGCCGTCCGCAGCGTCAGCGCGCGGCCGACCGCCCGGGAGGCGGCGAAACCACCGGCGACGACCACCACTCCGCCGACCGCGTCGAGCAGGTAGTGGTTGGCCGTGCCCATCACCACCACCGTCGTCAGCAGCGGATAGGCGAAACCCGCCGCGGCCACCGGGCGCCAACGCGGCGGCGCCAGCCGCCACAGCACCAGCGCGCACCACAGCGACCAGCCGACGTGCAGCGACGGCATCGCCGCGTAGGGGTTGGAGATCCCGGTCAGCACCCCGTACCGGGGATCGTCGAAGTCCTGCGGGCCGTTGGCCGTGTCGATGAACCCCAGGCCGGGCATCAGGCGCGGCGGCGCCAGCGGGTAGAGCCAGAAGCCGACAAGTCCGAACAGGGTGGTGAACGCCAGCGCCCGCCGCGCGTCCCGGTAGACCGCCGGGCGGCTGACCAGCAGCCAGCCGAGGATCGTCAGCGGCACCGCGAAGTGGAACGTGTGGTAGTAGAAGTCCATCGCGTCGGCCAGCCAACGGGAGCCCGCCACCGCGTGGTTGAGGTCGTACTCGATGTCGATCCGCAGGAACCGCTGGACGTCCAGCACCTGATGGCCGTGCGCCTCCGCCGTGGCCCGGTCGCCCGCCGCGCGGCCCCGGGTCCACGAGTACACGAAGTACCCGACGCGGATCAGCAGCAGCTCCAGCAGCAGGTTGGGCCGACCGGCCGGGCCCGCCGCCACCGGGCGCGCCCACACCTGCGAGCCGCGCGGCAGGAACCGCACCGCGCACGCCGCCAGCAGGGCGGCGATCAGCGGGAAGTTGTCCCCGATCGGCGCGAGCGAGTCCATCTTGGGCACCAGCACCGTGCCGTCCAGCACCACCACGAGCGCCGCGAACACCGGCCACACCGGGCGGTCGGCGGTGCGCCGCCCGGCCCGTCCGGCGGCGGCGAGCAGAATCCACACCTGCTGGTGCTCCCCGGCCACCGGTGTCGCCACCAGCGCCGCGCAGCCGATGACGGCGGCGGCCAGCAGCGCCTGGTCGTCCCGCGCGTAACGGACCGCGCGGCGCAGCGCCCAGGCGCAGACGGCGGCGGCCAGGGCGAGGAACAGGACCCGTTCCCCGGGCCCGCTCAGCCCGAGCCGCAGCAGGGCGCCGTGCAGCGACTGGTTCGTCACGGCGTCCGGCACGGCCCCGAGCCCGGCGCCCGCCGTGTGGTCCCACCAGTACGTGCCCGACGCGCCGGGCAGCGCGGCCCAGGCCACCGCCGTGCAGGCGGCGAACGCCCCGGCCGCCCCGGCCGCCCCGCGCCGCCGGCCGGTCAGCGCCAGCAGCGGCACGAAGAGCAGCAGCACGGGCTGCGCGGCGGCGCCGATACCGATCACCACGCCCCCGCGCCGTTCCCCGGGCACCAGGAGCCAGCCCGCCAGCACCAACAGGACCGGCAGCAGCCCCGGGTGCCCCGCCGCGAGGGTCTCGCGCACCGGTCGCGCCACCAGCAGCAGGCAGAGCGCGCCGGGCGCGGCGAGCCACGCGGTGCGCGCCGCCACCGGGGCGGGCAGACCGCGCGCGGCGACCACCGCGAGGGCGGCGACGAGCAGCAGGGTGCCCACGAGCCAGGCGGCGTCCAGCGCGGCGCCGGGGGCGTGGGGGAGCGGTTTCAGCAGCAGCGCCACGAACGGCGGTTCGGGGAACGGGACGCCGCCGCCGTCGTCGTAGCGGGGGCCGTCCGCGCCGAGCCAGGCGTGGAGCGCGGTGAGCCGTTCACCGGCCGGCCGCCGCAGCGGCGTCACGGCCTCCCGGACCGCGAGGAACCCGGCCAGCAGCCACAGCACCCCCGCCGCCCAGCGCGTCCGGACGTTCACCGTGCCGTCTTCCCGTCGTCGTTCCCGCGCCACCCGATCGCCCTCCGGTGTCGGCCGGATGAACGGCCACCCCCGCAGAACCTACCGCGTCGTGTTCCCCGCGTGCCGGGCCGGGCTCCGCCGGGGCGGGACGCGGGCGGGACGCGAGATGTGCGTCACATTCCTTGTTAGACCTTCTGTCAGCAGCGGTGCGTGGCTATGTTTCCACCCGGCGACGGCGCCCGGGGCGCCGCCGCGACCCGAGAGGGAGGAAGGTCATGTCTCGTTCCCTGGAGGGGCTCGCCGCTTCCGCGGGCGGCGCGGCCCTTTCCCAGATCGTCATCGTCTTCGTCGCGACGATGGCCATGTTCGCCGCCGTCGCCTTCGTCATCTGGCGCGAGGCCACCGGCGGGGGCACGTTCGTCGGACGCGCCGCCGACCGGCTGGCGGCGGTCACCGGCGCCCCCCGCTGGGCCGCGCTCACCGGCCCGCTCCACCTGCTGTCGATCGTCCTCGCCGGCATCGGCGTCTACTGGGACGTCCCCTACCACTACGACATGGGACGCGACGAGGGACCGCTGGCCAACCCCTCCCACTACTTCATCTTCCTCGGCCTCCTCGGCATGGTCGCCACCGGCGGCATCGCGATAGCCCTCGCCCGCAAACCGCTGCCCCGGCGGGCGTTCAAACTCGGCCCCACCTGGCGCGTGCCCTACGGCGCCGTCGTCATCCTCACCGGCGCCTGCCTCGGCTTCATCGCCTTCCCCATGGACGACGTGTGGCACCGCATGTTCGGCCAGGACGTCACCCTGTGGGGACCCACGCACGTGCTGCTCCTGGGCGGAGCGCTGTTCGCGCTGCTCGGCTCCTGGCTGCTGTGCGCCGAGGCCCGGCAGGTCGTCGGCGACAACCGCTACCTGACGGTCTACGAGATCGGCACCGCCGGCTGGGTGGTCCTGTGTCTCAACGCCTACCTGATGGAGTTCGACCTCGGCGGCCCCCAGTTCCCGCTGCTGGCCAACCCGGTGCTGCTCACCGCCTTCGCCGCCCTCGCCCTCGTCGCCGCCCGCGTCAGGCTGCCACGCGGCTCCCTGCTGATCATCTTCGCCGTCTACATGGGACTGCGGCTCGTCGTCGCCGCCTTCGACGCCTCCGTGGGCCGCAGCGTCCCGCACATCCCGCTCGTCCTCGGCGCGGCGCTGATCATCGAGGCCGTCGCGCTGGTCCTCCCGCCGGACCGCCGCCGCGCCGCGTTCGCCGCCACCAGCGGCCTGCTCGTCGGAACGCTCGGCGTGCTCGTGGAGTTCGGCTGGTCCCGCCTCGCCATGCCGATCGCCTGGCCCGCCGACCTGCTCACCGTCGCCCTGCTGCTGTGCGCCGGGGTCGGCCTCGCCGGGGCACTGGCCGGCGCCTGGCTCGGCGCGAGACTGGAGGCCGTCGCGACCGCCGGCCGCGCGGGCACCGCCCCCGTGGCACGCCCCCGCTCCGCGCCCTCCGGACTCGTCGCCGGACTCGGCCTGGCCGCGGTGTTCGCCGCCTGCGGCTGGGTCATCCCGCCGACCGACACCACCGAGGGCAGCGCCACCGTCTTCCTGGAGGAGTCCGGCTCCGGCGACGACCGGGTCGTCGACGTCACCCTCCAGCTCCACCCGGCGGACCTGGCGGACGGCGCCGCCTGGTTCACCGTCTTCTCCTGGCAGGGCGGCGGCATCGTCCGCGAGGACCTGGAGAAGACCGGGGACGGCCGGTACCGCACCACCGCGCCCGTGCCGGCCGGCGGCACCGGCTGGAAGACCGTCGTCCGCCTCCCCCAGGGGCCGCGCGACCTCGTCGCCCTGCCCGTCTACCTGCCCGCCGACCCCGGCATCCCGGCCCCCGCGCTCACCGCCTCCGACGGCCAGACGCTGGACTTCGTCGCCGAGCAGGACCTGCTGCGCCGCGAGACCCGGAGCGACGTGCCGAGCTGGATGTGGACCCTCGGCTACCTCTCCGTCGCCGCCGTCTTCCTCCTCATGCTCGGCCTCACCGTCGGCCTCCTCGTCCGTGCCTCCCGCACCCGGCGCCCGCGTCCCCCGGCCGGCCCGGCCCCTCTATGTGTGGTGGGCTGAGGGAGGGCTAGAGAGAGGAGGGGCGTGAGCTGTGGGGGGGCTGTGGTATAGGGGGTATAGTGGGCGGGGTCCGCCCGGTTCGCGCAGGTCGTCCGGGGTAGCCGGTCCGGGGAATCCGGACCGGGAGGAGAACGGGATGAAGCTGCCAGCCGCGCGGGGAGAGCTGTCCGCCGCCGTGATCGAGACACTGGGAGGCGGCGGCCTCGCGCTCCCCGGGGAAGTCCCCGAGGACACCGACCCGTACGGGGAGGACCTGCACCTCGCCCTGTACCTCTGCTACGAGCTGCACTACCGGGGCATCGACGGCGTGGACGACGGCTGGGAGTGGGACCCCGACCTGCTGCGGCTGCGCGGCGGGCTCGAACGCCGGTTCCTCGACGCCCTGCGGCGGGACGTGCCCGTGCACGACGATGTGGCGTCCGCGCTGGAGGAGCTGCTGGTCGAGCCCGTCCACGGGACCGGCGTCTCCCACTACCTGCGGGAGGAGGGCGAGAAGTGGCACCTGCGGGAGTACGTGGCGCTGCGGTCGCTCTACCACCTCAAGGAGGCCGATCCGCACGCCTGGGCCATCCCCCGGCTGACCGGCCGGGCCAAGGCCGGACTGGTCGCCGTCGAGTACGACGAGTTCGGCTCCGGGCGCGCCGAACGGGTCCACGCCAAGCTGTTCGCCGACCTGATGACCGACCTCGGTCTCGACCCCGCCTACGGCCGCTACCTGGAGCCCGCGACGGCCGAACTGCTGGCCACCGTCAACCTCATGTCCCTGCTCGGCCTGCGCCGCTCCCTGCGCGGCGCGCTCGTGGGGCACTTCGCGGCCGTGGAGATCACCTCCTCACCCGGCTCGCGGCGGCTCGCCCAGGCGATGGAACGGGCCGGGGCCGGGCCGGCCGCCGTCCACTTCTACGCCGAGCACGTGGAGGCCGACGCCGTGCACGAGCAGATCGTGCGCCGCGAGGTCATCGGCGGGCTGCTCGCCGAGGAGCCCGAACTGGAGCCGGACGTGGTGTTCGGCCTCGACGCCACCGGCTGGCTGGAGGACCGGCTCGGCGAACGGCTCCTCGCCGCCTGGCGCGCGGGCGACTCCGCGCTGCGGGTGCCCCTGTGAGGGGTCACTCCCGCACGCGGCGGCGGTGGCTCGTGTCGCAGAACGGCGCGATGCGGCTGCGGCGGCACGTGCACAGCGCGACCACCGGGCGGTCGGAGCGGACGGTGGTGCCGTCCTCGCGGACGAACTCCACCGGCCCCTCCACCAGCATCGGGCCGCCCGGCTCCTGCCAGACCCGGGTCGGCGTCTCGTCAGACGACGCGTTCGGCGCGGACAACGGCCAGCTCCTCCTCGTTCTGTTCCGGTCCGAGCAGGCCCCGGTCGCGCAGCCACGCGGCGCGGGCCCGCATCACCGGCCCGAACGGAACGGCGAGGCGATCGGTGACCTCCGCCCGCAGCCGTTCCTTCTCCAGCATCTTCACCGTGAGCTCCGGATCGCAGAGCCCGGAGTGGACGATCAGCACCACACCGCCCGGCCGCAGCAGCGACGGCACACCGGCGCAGAGGCGGTCCAGCAGCTCACGCCCGTCCGTCCCCGCGTCCCAGGCGCGGCTCAGCCCGCGCCGGGGCGCGTCGCCGTCCGGCGCGGGCACGTACGGCGGGTTGGCGAGCACGAGGTCGAACGTCCGCCCGGCCACCGGGGCCAGGAGGTCACCGTGCTCGACCCGCACCGGCAGCCGGGACAGCGCGGCGTTGACCCTCGCCGTGAGGACGGCGCGACGCGAGGTGTCAACGGCCGTGACACGGGCGCCTGTTCCGTGCCGGGCCGCCGCCAGGGCCAGCGCCCCCGTCCCGGTGCCCACGTCGAGCACGCGGGCCCCCGTGCCCAGACGCTCGCGCACCAGCGCTCTCTTGAGCAGAAACGTGTCGTGCTGCGGCGCGTACACCCCGGGGGGCTTGAGGAGAACCATGAACCTCCGGATACCCGGTAATCACACCCCAAAGCATGGCAGAGTGTGAGGAACCGATCCCGGCGGAATGAGGCGTTCCGGCCGCGATGTCCGGCGCCCGGCGTAGGATCCCGGCCATGGAGGGCGAGGTCTGGTGGGCGCTCATCGAAGCGGCCCGGTCCGCGGTCGGCGACCGCGCCGACGACCGGGACCGGCCCGACGACCCCCTGCCCGGCGCGCTCACCGACCAACTCGCCGCGCTGGAGCCGCGCGAGATCGCCGCGTTCGCGCTGTGGGCCATCGACCGGCAGGACTGCGCCTACCGCTACCCCCTGTGGAACGCGGCCCGGCTCATCGAAGGCGGCTGCGGCGACGACGGCTTCATGGACTTCAGGGACGGGCTGATCCTGCTGGGCGGCGACACGTTCGGCGCGGCCGTACGGGACCCGGACTCCCTGGCCGCCCTCCCCATCGTCGGCAGGATGGCCCGCGGCGAGGGCGGCTGGATCGGCTACCAGTCACTGAGCGCCCCGATCCGCGAGGCATACCTCCGCGTCACCGGCGAAACCCACACCCTGCGGTCCACCCTGGAAGCAACCCTTATCCCTGCTTGGTTTTTTTTTTGCACACAGAAGCCGGCATACGATATTTCTGCCTGCCCCGGGGGCTGGGAGAGGTGTAAAAGAGCCGGGCTGGTCACCGCGAGCGCCTGCGGCGACAGCGACACCCCCGACGCCGCGCCCGGTCCCACGTCCGGCTCCGCGCCCGCCGAGACGCCCGCCGGAACGCCCACCGAGCCGTCGCCGTCACCCGAGGCCACGGTCATCAGCCGCGACGTCGAGGGCTCCGAGGTGCGCGGCGGCGACGACACGGTCTCCGTCGAACGGGGCGAGGAGGTCACCCTGCGGGTCACCACCGACACCGCCGACGAACTCCACGTCCACGGCTACGACCTGAGCGCCGACGTCGCGCCCGGCACCCCCGCGACCCTCACGTTCACCGCCGACATCCCCGGCGTCTTCGAGGTGGAACTGCACGGCGCGCACCTCCTGGTCGTCCGCATCGAGGTCGGGTGATGGACCTCGCGCACGGCCTGGGAGGCCGCTCCGATCTCGCCCTCCCGCTCTGGCTGGCGCTGGGCGGCGGAGTCGTCGCCCTCCTGGTGTCCTTCCTCGCCCTCGCCGTCTTCTGGAAACGGCCACGGCTCCGGGGGGCGCGGGCCGGCCGTCCGCTGCCGCCGCGCGTGCGGCGGGCGGCCGACGCCCCCGCCACCCGGCGGGCGCTGCGCGGGCTCGGCCTCGCGCTCTTCGCCGTCTTCCTGACCGTCGCCTGGGCCGGACCCGACGCGGCCGACGTCAACCCCGCGCCCACCTGGTTCTACGTGTGGTTCTGGGTCGGGCTCGTCCCCGCGTCCCTGCTGTTCGGCCCGGTCTGGCGGCTCCTCAACCCCCTGCGGACCCTCGCCGCCGGACTCGCCCTCGTACGGCGCGGACGCCCGCCGCGCCCGGCGCCCGACTGGCTCGGACCCGCCGCCGCGGTGACGGGCCTGCTCGCGTTCCTCTGGCTGGAACTGGTTTACGACCACTCCGAATCGCCGCGCGCCGTCGCCGCGTTCGTCCCCGGATACGCGCTGCTGCACACCGTCGCCGGAGCGGTGTTCGGCCCCCGCTGGTTCGGGCGCGCCGACGGCTTCGAG
The DNA here is from genome assembly GCF_001493375.1 of Streptomyces specialis. Lineage (GTDB taxonomy): Bacteria > Actinomycetota > Actinomycetes > Streptomycetales > Streptomycetaceae > Streptomyces > Streptomyces specialis. The sequence continues at coordinate 80,455 of NZ_LN929755.1, read as the reverse complement.
GCGTACTCCTCGCTGGTGGCCGCCGCAGCGCCGTTCGGCCGCCGGGCCGACGGCACGCTCGTCCTGCGCGACCCCTTCGACGGGCTGGCGGCCCTGCCGCGCTCCCGCGCCCTGACCGCCAACGTGCTGGTGCTGCTCGGCTCCACCGCGTTCGACGGCCTCACCCGCACCCCCGTCTGGAGCGACCTAATCCGGGGCACCGCCCGCGCCCCCTACCTGCTGCTGGGCACCGCCGGACTGCTCGGCTGCGTCGCCGCCGTCACCGGGGTCTACGTCCTCGCGGTCCGCGTCAGCCTGCCCTACCTGCGGCGGTCGCCGCACCCGTACACCGAGTTCAGCCACTCGCTGATCCCCATCGCGATCGGCTACACCGTCGCGCACTACTTCTCGTTCGCCCTCTTCCAGGGCCAGCAAGGCGTCCTCCTCGCCAACGACCCGTTCGGGCGCGGCTGGAACCTCCTCGGCACGCAAGGCGAGCGGGTCGACTACCTCCTGGTGTCCACCACCGCCATCGCCTGGACGCAGATCGCCGCCATCGTGCTGGGCCACGTGGCGGGCGTGGCCTCCGCGCACGACCGCGCGGTACGGCTGATGCCGCGCCGGCACGCGGGAGTCGGGCAGTTCCCCCTGCTCGCCGCCATGATCGGCTACACCACCGCCGGAATCGCCCTGCTGGCCGGCGTATGAACGGTCGTCGCGCGGACCTCGCGAGGGAGCAGCTCATCACCCTCGCCCACCAGGGCGGCTGGGACGAGATCACCGCCGCCGTCGCCGGACCGCTCCTGGTCATCGGCGTCCTCGGCTGGATCCTGTCTCTTATCCACCTCTCACGCTTCCGTTGCAGACTTTAGCTTAGAACTTGAGTTTTACCAGTTATTTTATAGCACCCCCACAGGTTGTAGCATATGTGTGTTTTTTTTTTTTCAAGCAGAAGCCGGCATACGATATTTCTGCCTGTCTCGTGGGCTCGGAAATGTGTATAAGAGGCAGCCTTCGGCGAGAACTGGCCCCCCCACGACGAAACCCGAACCCGCCACCACCTCCCGAACCTGGCCACCCTGTTCCTCGACTGAGTTCGAGGACTGTTCGCCGGATCAGTTTCTGCGCCCCACGGTCTGAATCTCCAGGATGACCGGCCTGTTCTGCTTGATCCTGTAGAAGATCCGGTAATGGCCCACGTGGATGCGCAAATGATCGGGCCCGTAGGGATGGGCCCCGGCCGGGCGCGGGTTCTTCGCCAGGAGGTTCACGGAGTCCAGCACCATGTCGATGCCTTTGGGGTCGTCTTGGCGGTACCGCTTCATGGCGGTCTTGGCCTGCGGTAACCACTCGACCGCGCTCACGGGCCCGTTCCCTCTCCGCGCAGTTCGGCGAGGAAGTCCTCGTGCGAGGTGGGTTCGACCCCGTTGAGGCGGCAGATCTCGTTCAGGGCGAGGGCCAGCGCGTCGCGCAGGTCTTCCCAGTCCTGGGCGCTGACCAGCAGCGCCGACGGGTTGTCCGGCGAGGCGAAGGATTTCAGCTCCATCCGATACCGCTTCCCGGCGACCTCGGCGACGAGGTCGTCCAAGCGGCCGGCCGCCTCCCCGACCGGCATGCTGCCGTCCGGGGCGGTCACCGTGTTGTCTCTGATCCCTTGCAACAGGGCGGCGATGGCGTCGTTCACCGGGCGCTCCATGTGGTCTGCGGTGGGGATGCTCAGCGTCCCACGGCCGGCGGCCCGGTTGATGTGTCCGGTCTTCTCCGGGAGGGGCGCGCGGAGGCATGCGTCAGGGCGCGGCACGACACATCCGCGCACCTGGCGGGCGGAGCCCGGGACTCGCCCGCTGTGTGCGGTCCGTTGTCCGTCAGGTGGGGGGCCGGTTGTATTGCTGCATGGTGGCCTTGGAGGTCGAGGGGTCCTGGAAGACCAGTTCCCACGGTCCGGTGTTGATGTCGAACTCCTTGCCGAAGCCGACCCACTTGCCGGACATCCTCCGGTCGGTCAGCTCGATCACGAGCTGTATGGCGCCGTGGTAGCGGGCGCCCCGGTAGTAGCTGTCGGGGGCGGTCTGCTCCGACCACGTACCGGTCGCCACCTTGCCGTCGACCTCCAGGTCGATCGTCAGGGAGGAATCGGACGAGCCGGGAAGGCTGCGGACAGTGAGCTTGCCGCCGTGCTGGAGCACGACCACGTGGTGCAGGCCGGTGTGCTTCTCGCCGCGTCCCGAGCTGAAGTACTCGTAGCGCGACAGCCAGATGCCGGAGTAGTTAGCGCGGGCGCGGGGCGCGGCGGACGGCTGGGCCCGGGGGACCGGTGACGCCGCGGCCGGGATGCCCTCCGGGGAGGTCTCGACGTCGTGCCCGCCCCGTCCGTCGCCGGTCACCCGGGCCAGGGGCACGGGAGTCGCGAAGCCGAGCACTTCGATCGGGACTCCGGTCACCTGCTCCAGCGCGCGGGCGTGGGTCGGGCGCGGAGTGCCGGTCGTCCCCGCCTCCCAGCGCTGCACCAGCCGCTTCGACGCTCCGGGGATACCTGCCGCGCGCAGTGCCTTGGCGAAGTCGTCCTGACTCATCAACAGGCCCATGCGGACGGCCTTCAGTGCGGAGTTGGGTGTCGCGCTCATGCACGGCACGGTAGAAGCAATCCGGAGAAATGTCACCGGAATGACGCCCTGGACGGCACCGTGAAGACACCGTCCCGCGTCCAGGGCCGGTCACCGTGTTGTCTCTGATTCCTCGCAACAATCGATCTGCGGTGGGGAATCGCGGGGCCAGGCTCGGGAAAGCAGACGGCGGCAGGGGCGGGCATGGTGGGCGTAGCCTCGGTGTCATGGCAGTTGAGCATCTGGGGGACCGCCTGACGCGGTTGCGTCGGCTGGCGGATCTCACGCCAGAGGCGCTGGCCGCGAAGTCCGGGGTGTCGGCGGATGTGGTCCGGAAGCTGGAACAGAAACGCAAGCACTCCGCCCGGCTGCCCACCTTGCACGCCCTGGCCAGGGGGCTCGGAGTGGAGGTCACCGCGCTGCTGGGCGACCCGCCCGGTGTGCCGTCGAACGGTGACGCCGAACCTCCGGCCTTGATAGCGGTACGCCGCGCCATCATGCCGCCCCTGTTCGCTCCTCCGCCGGAGCCCACCGGGGCGGAGACGCTGTCGCTCGGGCTGCTGCGCGCGGAGATCACCGACGGCTGGACCCTCTACCACGCCGCCGAGTTCGACAGGCTCATGCAGGTGTTGCCGGGCATCATCGCCGATGCCCAGCTCGCCGCCGCTGTCGGCAGCGCCGAAGAACGGGCCAAGGGGCAGGCGGCCTTGGCCAAGACCCTGCAACTCGCCGGCCATCTGGCCATTCGCATGGGGAAGACCGACCTGGCCCTGATCAGCCTGGAGCGGGCCATGAACGCCGCGCAGGCGTCTTCCGACCCCCTCCTCGCTCCGATGATCTGCAACTCGGTGGCCTGGGCATATCAGCGTCAGAATCGCCTGGACGACGCGGAACGCCTGGCCGTGTCCGCTGCCGATCAGGTCGAGAACGCGCACGGTGACACGGCCGAGGGACTCCGGGTGTGGGGCGGTCTCCTCATGTCGGCGGCCACCAGCGCCGCCCGGAGCGGGGACTACGACCAGGCCAGCGACATGATGACCACCGCCGAGCGTGCGGCCGGGCGGCTCAGCACCCTTCCGCCCCCGGTGAACGGGAAGATGGTGTCCGTCTTCAGCCGATCGTCGGTACGGATCGAGCGCGTGAGACTGGCCGTTCAGCACGCCCGACCGGAGGAAGCGCTGAGCCTCGCCCGTGGGATGCGGCTCAGCCAGGACACGCCGCCGTCATGGCGTACCTGGCTGCTGCTGGACGTGGCGCGGGCCCACACGGACATGGGAGACGCGGCCGGGGCGGTGAAGGTCCTGGAAGCTTTGCGCCGGGTCGCACCCGTCTGGATGCGACACCACGCGCTGGCCGTCGCCATCGTGACGGACCTGTGGGCCGGCCCCGCACGCCCCCCGGGCCTGCGAAAGCTGGCACAGTTTCTGGGAGTCGCGCAGTAACGTGGCGTAACTGGGACGTTACGTCCCTGGGCGGCGCCGCCATGGTCCAGGACCCTGGTGGACATGGGGAACAGCGAGCAGGCTCAAGCTTCCCCGCTCATGGAGTTGATCAGCCAGGGCCAGGCTCCCGAAGGCGCGCGGCTGTTGCCGTGGCCGGGCGAGGACGGTGGTCCTTGCTTCCTCTCCCCGGAGGGCGAGGGCGGGGAACTGGCGTCGTTGGCCGATCAGACGGAGACCATTCAACTGGCCACCGGTGCCGAGGCGTTGCGGCACCTTCGGTCGATACTCGACGACCCCGCCATGTCGGCCGAACACCTGCGCTTCGCGGCCAAGCAGCTCGCGCAGTGTCTGTGCCGAGTGTTACGGGTCGCGGAAAGCAGAGGTGCCCGGCTGACACGGGGTGATCTGCCATGAGCCATGCGGTGATCAGGGGCGCCGAGTGGGTGGTGAGCGCGGAACGTGCCGAATGTGCGCCGGACGGCCTCTACGGGGCACGGTGCCTGCGGTGCGGTGCGGGATCACCGCTGTCGGACAACGACCCGAAGCCGGTGGGCATGTGGGCACTTGACCATACGCGGTGGCTCGGGTTGGAACACAGTCAGTTCGTCGTGACGTCACAGCGGCATTGGCGCGTCGATCCGGCACTCCCGGTCGCCCGGGTGAAACGCCCCGACCAGGCTCGTTCACCCCGCGCCCACGCCCGGCCGCGTGGGGGGCTCCGGCGGTCGGGCCGGAGAGCGATGCGATCACTGGGCCGCCGGCTGGTGGCGATAGCGGCGCGCTGGCTGCCCATCCTGACCGCGGCTCGCGGCGGGGACCGCACGTAGTCCCGTTCTGCCGACTCCCACACGACCGGGGTAGCTGACAGTCCCGCGTGTGGGCCGGTGGTGTTCCGACCGGGTGTGCCCGAGCAGTGGCAGACGTGCCACGTTCCTGAGCCGACGGGCTCGATGCTCCGGGCCTGGTCCGCCCTTGGCTGGGTGCCGCGTTATGCGGTGAGGGCATCACCATGGCTCCGCCCGTCCGTCTTTCCTTCGTTCCCGGGCGGGCGGGGCTTTCCGCTGGGTGGCTTGCCGTGCATGGGCCGGTTTGCTTCGCGTTGCGACTGTGTGCGGGTTCCGGTCTGTCCAGGATCTGTGACAGGACCGCTGTCGAACGGGGAAGATCGTTCGCTTAACGTTGCCCTGATCAACGCACGCGGTGGCTGGGGGAAATGCACATGGCGCGTCCTTCTGACTGGAGTCCGCTGGACATGGACTCGGATCCGACGCCGGGGAATCCGGACGAGGTCCGTGAACTGGCGGAGGAGCTGCAGACGTTCGCGGACGATGTCGGTGAAGCTCTCGGCAGGATCCGGGGGATGGCGTCGGACCGTGCGGTGGCGGACTGGTCGGGGTTGTCGGCGACCGCGTTCCGCAGCGAGTTCGACGGGGTGCCGGAGAACCTGACCAAGTTGCAGACGTCGTACGACATGGCGGCGGACGCGCTGGCGCGGTACTGGCCGGAGTTGCAGACCGCGCAGGGCATGGCGGACCGCGCGCTGGAGCGCGCGATCGCCGCGCAGGCCGATCTTTCCGCCGCGCAGGCGCAGTTGACGGACGCGGAGGACTGGGTCTCCCGGGCCGGGGAGGAGGCCGAACGCCTGGAGGAGGAGGGGGACGCGCCCGAGCCGCCGTCGGAGGAGGACGTCCGTAACGCGGTGCGGGACCGGCAGGCGGCGGACGCCGCTGCCGGGGCGGCGCGGGACCGGGTCGCGACGGCCGAGGACAATCTGGCCGCCGCCCGCGAACTGGCCGAACAGGCGCGCGGGTTGCGTGAGGATGGCGCGCGGGTGTGTGCTTCGGCGATCGATGAGGCGTCGGACGCTGGTATCCAGAACCGGAAGTGGTGGGAGAAGGCGTTCAAGTGGGTCCAGGACAACTGGGACACCATCGTCGAGGTATGCAAGATCATCGTCGCCGTCCTCGGCGTTGTGGTGATGATCATCGGCGGGCCGCTGGCCTGGGTCGTACTGGCCGCCGCGCTGATCGTGCTGGCCGACACCCTCGTCAAATACGCAAAAGGCCAGGCCACCCTGCTGGACGTGGCGTTCGCCGCCCTGGACTGCATCCCCGGCATGAAGGGCCTGACCACCCTCGGCGGCCTCGCCCGAGGCGCACGCTCCCTGGCCACCACCGGCCTGCGCGGCATGCGGCAAGGGGCGTTGCGGCTGGGGCGGCAGACCCGCCGGCAAGCCACCGAGATGGACGGGCGCAACCTGTGCGGTGACCCGGTGGACATGGCCACCGGCGAGCTGGTGATGTCCGCGACGGATGTCGAACTGCCCGGTGTCCTGCCGCTGATCCTGGAACGCCACCACATCTCCAGCTACCGCTCGGGCCGCTGGTTCGGCACCTCCTGGGCCTCGACGCTGGACCAGCGCCTGGTGCTGGACGAGTACGGCGCCCGGCTGTTCACCGCCGACGCCCTGACCCTGCTCTACCCGCGCCCCATCCCCGGCGACCAGGCCATGCCGGTCGAACCCCCCCGCTCCCGCCTGTCCTCGGACGGGCAGCCCCGCACCCCGCTGGCCATCCACCAGCGCCACACCGGCCGCACCCTGCACTTCGCCGCCGTCCCCGGCCGCCCCGGCAGCGAACTGCCGCTGACCGCGATCACCGACCGCAACACCAACCGCATCCGCGTCGCATACGACGAAACCGGCGCACCCACCGACGTCATCCACGACGGCGGCTACCACCTCGGCATCACCACGACGGACGGCCGCGTCACCGAACTGCGCCTGCTCAACGACCCCGACCAGCCGGTCCTCCTGCGCTACGGCTACGACAACGCCGGCCTGCTCTGCGAGGTCTACAACTCCTCCGGCCTGCCACTGAAGTTCTCCTACGACGACCACCACCGCCTGGCCAAGTGGGAGGACCGCAACGGCTACTGGTACTCCTACGAGTACGACACGGAAGGCCGCTGCGTATACACCACCGGCACCGACCGCGTCCTGGAATACCGCTACACCTACGACACCGACAACAACCGCACCACAGCGATCAACTCCCTCGGCCACGCCACGGTCTACCAGTTCAACGACAGCTACCAGCTCATCGCCCAAACCGACCCCCTCGGCAACACCACCCACCGGCAATTCGACCGCTACGACCGCGCCCTCACCATCACCGACCCCCTCGGCCGCACGGCCCGGTACCAGCACGACGACCATGGGGACGTGGTCGCCGTCGTCAGGCCCGACGGGCAGACGACGCGGATCGCCTACAACGAGCTCGGGCTGACCACCGAGGTGACCCAGCCGGACGGGGCGACGTGGCGGCAGGCGTACGATGCGGCCGGCAACTGCACAGTTCTCCTCGACCCCGCGGGGAACCGGACCCGTTACACGTACGATCGCCATGGTGGCCTGACGACCATCGCTGACCCGCAGGGGAGGACCACGCGGGTCCGCTGCGATGCCACCGGTCTGCCCACGGCCGTCATCGATCCCCAAGGCGAGGTGACTCGCTATGCGCGCGATGCCTTCGGCCGCGTCAGGGAGATCACCGACCCGCTGGGTGCGGTCACCCGCATGGAGTGGACTGTCGAGGGCAAGCCCCGGCGCATGGTCGATCCGCTCGGCGGAGTCCGCGTCTGGTCCTGGGACGGCGAAGGGAACTGCCTGACGAGCACCGATGAGAACGGTGCCGTCTCCACGACCGACTACGGGGCGTTCGACCTCCCCACGCGGCGAGTCGGACCTGATGGCGTGCGCTACGCCTTCCTGCGCGACACCGAACTCCGGCTCACCCAGGTCGTTCGCCCGGACGGCCTGACCTGGGACTACACCTACGATGCCGCGGGACGTCTGGTCTCCCAGAGCGACTTCGACGGCCGCGTGACCACGTATGTCCACGATGCGGCCGGCCAGATCGTCACCCGCACCAATGCGGCCGGACAAACGGTCTCCTACCGGCATGATGTCCTGGGCCGCGTCGCGGAGAAGACCGTCGGCGACGAAGTGGTCACCTTCACCCGGGACCTCCTGGGTCGTGTCGTGCGCGCGACCAGTCCGGGTACCGACCTTGTGCGTGAGTACGACCGCAGTGGCCTCATGACGATGGAATCCGTCAACGGCCGTGCGATGCGACTGACGTACGACGAGAACGGGCGGGTCCTCACCCGCACGACGCCCTCGGGCCGGACCAGCGCCTGGACTTATGACGAGACGGGCCGGGCGTCGGCGTTGACGATGGACGGCTGGAACGTCGTCTTCGGATACGACGCGGCGGGCCGGCAGATCTCCCGGCGTGTCCAGGACAGTCTTGCCATGACCATGCAGTGGGACCCCGCAGGGCGTCTCACCGGCATCCTGGGGACCAACTCCCAGGGCAGGGTCACGACCGAGCGTTCCTATGCCTACCGGGCGGACCACTATGTGCGCTCGATGACGGAATCGGGAGTCACGACCGACTTCGCTCTCACGGCGAGCGGACGGGTGACGGCGGTGACGGGGCCGCGAAGCGGCGAAGAGTACGCCTACGCGTCCTCCGGCGATCAAGTGACGGCCCACTGGCCGGAGAACCCGGAGGCCACCGGCGAACGCACCTACACCGGCACGCGACTGACCGGGGCCGGAACCGTGCGTTACGCGTACGACACGGCCGGGCGGACCGTGCTCCGGCAGAAGACCAGGCTGTCCAAGAAGCCGGGCACATGGCGATACGAATGGGACGCGGAGGACCGTTTGTCCGCGGTCACCACTCCCGACGGAACGCGCTGGATTTATCTGTACGACGCGTTCGGTCGCCGTTCGGCGAAACTGCGGCTTGCCGATGACGGTGTGACCGTTCTCCAGCGCGTCGATTTCACCTGGCATGACGCCGCGCTCATCGAGCAGACGACCACCGGCCCCGAAGGCAGCCGACCGGTCAGCATCACCTGGGAATACGACGGCACCCACCCGGTCATACAGGCCGAGAGCAGCGAACAAGAAGAGTTCGACACCCGGTTCTACGCCATCGTCACCGATCTCATCGGCACTCCTTCCCAGCTTGTGGATGCCGACGGCGGAGTGGTGTGGCATTCCCGGGCCACTGTCTGGGGGGCCGAACTTCCCGGCTCGGGAAACTCTGCAGGAATGCCGCTGAGGTTCCCGGGCCAGTATGCCGACGAGGAGACCGGTTGGCATTACAACTATCACCGGCACTACGATCCGGACACCGGTCGCTATGTCACCCCGGACCCTCTGGGGCTGGCTCCCGCGCCGAACCCCTACGGCTACGTCCACAACCCGCTCACGTGGGCGGATCCGCTCGGCCTGGCGGCCCACCCCGGCACCACCCCGGGGTTCCGGAGGCAGACCGACCACCGGCTGAGCCGGCGGATGCACGTGGACGCCAACGGCAACGTGACCATCAGTGGTCGGCAGCACCTCTACGTCAACCTCAGTGGCGATATCACCCACACCCTCAACTTCCGTAATGGAGCAGGGGAGATCGTTGCCTTTGATGTCCAGGATTCATTTATCGACCAGATACGCCGGACCGCGATTCCCCAAGAAAATCCTGTTCTGGAAAATGGGCAGAAAATGTTCACGGACAGTGAGTGGCGGGAACTCAAGAGAGTGTGCCCGGAAATCTCCGACCCGACGCGGGGGACGGACCTGTATGGCCTGCCGGGCAGCATGCTAGGTGATTTCCAAAATGCTATCGTTCCCGGCTCTGGTAGGATCATCTCAGGTTGAGAGCAGGGGCGATCACGATGCTGGAATATGAAGAAGAACTCGCGCAGGAGAAAAGCAGGATCGCGCACCGTCCGGCAGATCATGCGGGTGTGCCGGAGCTGGCTTTCTTCGATGTGCAGGTCACCGTCGGCGAAGAGGAATATGCGCGGCGCATGCGCGAGGTGCTGAACGCCGCGCTGGATGTCGCCATGACCGCGTCCTTCGACGAGCCGCTGCCAACTGCCGGAATCCCCGAATGGTTCGCGTGCGCCTCGACCTGGAAAGCAGAGAACGCGCCTGATTTCGCTGTCTCTGGCCGCGAGCGTTATCTGACTCATCCGGGCACCAGCGGCATCTGGATGTTGTCGGACTGGCTCTCGAGATTTGAGCCTGAATTCGGGATGAGGGGTTGGGCCTGGTGGGACCTCACCAGGCCGGCTCCGGCTCATCTCCGCATCTGGGTCGATTGCGGGACCGAGTCTTTTTTCGCCCACCTCGACCTGCTGTGGCTCGCGTACACCTGTGGCGCGGCGGCCATCACGCCCCCGCACCTCGCGGACGCCACGGAATGGGCCGCGCAACCCACGTTCGACTGAACGCGGCGGAGTACTACGGCACGTTTCCCCAGGCTCCGGACGGCCTGCTGGGGAGCCTCATCGAGAACGAGAGGAAAGCGGTCATCCGATGATCGCCCCCGCCTCACCCTGGGCCGACCTGCTCGCCGAGCGCGAGCGGATCGATCGGTACTACAGCGATGTGCCGCCGCTGGACGGCGTGGTGCTCCGGTCGGTCCGGCTCGATCGTGCCGGGCCCACGGTGGTGTTGCGGCTGGATCTGCCGGAGTTTCCCGACCGGCCGGAGCGGGAGTGGGTGGCGGCGGGATGCGACCGGTTGCAGTGCCAGATCCGTTTCCTCGCCGCCGAGGACGTGCGGGTGATGGGCTGGCCGTTCCCGGTGGGTGTGGACGTGGTGATCGAGGCGGTGGAGCCCGTCGAGCACCGGCGGGTCGCCGTCACCGCCCGCGCCCGGTCCGGCGGGGCGGAGGTGGTGCGGTTCGTCTGCAACGCGTCCCTCGCGGTGGGCCACTTCGCCGCCTACCGGGCGGCGGACGGCGACGGTGGCCCGTACCTGCACGCCGGACGCGTGGACCGGATCCGGCTCGGCACGCGGCTCCCGGAACCGACCGACACGGTGTACTACGAAAGGCTCTGAGATGACGGACACGGGCATCATCTCCGTCCACTTCGACGAACGCGACCGCTCGGTGACCGTCAGCACCCGGCATCAGGGTCTGCCGGCCGACGCGCCCGCCGAGTGGCGGGAGCGGGGCTTCAACTCCTAGGAGGAGCACACCGTTTACACCTCGGTCGACGCGCTGAGCGTCGAGGGCTGGACCCATCTGCCCGTCGAACGCTGGGAGTCGGCGGACCTGCCGGACTCCCGGCAGGCCGTCGTGCTCACCGGACCCGGCACGTCGATCCGCTTCCACGCCGACGCCGACGTCACCCACCACCGCCGAGGACTGCTGACCGGCAGCTTCTGACCCACCGCCCGAGCCCGGCTACAGGCCGGCCCGGGCCTGGCCTTCGCCGTCGGCACCCGGACGGCGTTGTCTTCTCGCCGACCTGCCCGCCGGGGCACCGACGCGGACATCAATCAAGCCCGCGATCGCGCCCTGGACCTGCTCGATGACAGCGACCCGCGCACCCGGGACGTCTGGAGTCGGTGAGCCCGCACGGTCAGGTGGTGGGCTTCGAGAATGTCGTCGACGGCACGTGGAAACGGTTCCGCATCGACCACGACCCGAGCAAGGGACCGCACCTCCACGTGGAGATCGATCGAGGACCCGACGCCCGGCGTCATGCTCAACGCGCTGAGCAGGCTGAACCGGTGAGTGCGGCGGGGCACTACGGCACGTTCCCCCAGGCCCCGGACGGCCTCTTGGGAAGCCTCACCGAGGAGGAGCGGGCGGAAGCGGTCGTCCTCACATGGCCGGAGAGCGAGGAGTTCTACGGTCTGAGTCTGCGGTCCCCGCCACCCGCTGGGGAGTTCTCGACCGGGACGGTCGCCCCTGCCTTGAGCAGGTCTTCATCGAGGACTGAGCCCAGGGCGGGCGGCGGCCCGCGGGACTCGTTCGGAGTCACGTCGGCGGTGACTCGCTCGCGGTGATCACGTGGGGGGATCTCGCCGTTCCGTCCGCCGCCTTTCCGGCCCGGCGAAGCGGGACGGCCGCGCGGGCCGGACCCGGTGATCCTGGGCGCCGTGCGGGTGGACGCCGATTGCAAAGCCGGGGAGAATGGGATATTCCGTTTCCGGGACACCCTGTCTCCTCACCCGTACCAGGACATCGGCGAAGTCCGCGATGACCTCGCCGCCCGCACCGCCACTGTCCTGAGTCCCGGCCGGCGTACCACGCGGGGAGCTGCGCGTGGTGCGCGCAGGGCGATGCTCTCATGGCATCGCCGAACACCGGATTGTCATAGATACCCCCTACCGGCGAACGATGCAATGGTCGTAGGGTGCGACTGCACATGCGGGGGCAGACGTATCAGTGATTCGGGGGGATGCAAATATGAGTGGGCCGCCTTTTAGAAGCCACACCCGGTCCCGAATAGCTTTCGCTATTCGGGACTGTTCAGTACTGGAGGAATTGGCGGCCAACCTGGCCACGGACAGGGGCACATTCATCGCCGGTCTGTCCGGTGATTACCGTCGGCTCACCGGGTTGCTTCACAGCCGCGCCACGGACGTGGCGGTGGCCGATATCGCACTGCTCTCGGGGAATCTCACCGACTGGCTGCGCGAACTGGGCCGCGCCGCCCGGTCCGCCGGCGCCGAGCTGGCTTTGTTCAGCGAGGAGGTCCCGGCCGTGGCGGTGATCGAGTTCGCGGCCCGGCTCGGGATCCGGTCCTTCGTCTGCGGCGCCGATCTGCGGCAGGACAGTTGCCTGGTCGCCCGAGCACTGCGATCCGGCGACGGCTGGGTCAGCCCCCGGATCGGTGCCGCGCTGGTCCGGCAGCGGGCCGCGGTCGGCGCCACCTGTGCCTGTGCCGGGCCGGCCGCCTGGCAGGCTCCCCGGTTCGGCACCCTGACCGAGCGGGAGCGTGCGGTGCTCCCGCTGATCGCGCTGGGGCACACCGATGTCGAGATCGCCGGCCGGCTGCGTGTGAGCGAAAGCACAGTCAAGTATCACGTGGGAAATCTGCTGGCCAAATTCGGAGGACGTAATCGCGCGCATCTGGTGACGCTGGCCGGCTGCCCGGCCGCTGACGGGCATGGCGCCACGGGCCCGGACTGGCCGATCGACCAGGCGCATACTGGCCGATCGACCCGGGACAGCCCGCCGCCGCACGGCAAGAATAGGCGAATGAAAAGACCGGTGCTTCCGGATTCTTCGTTCGCTGGAGAGAACGCATGACGCGAAACGCAAAGATGGCAGTCCGACCGCAGGTACTGATGGGCACAAAAAGGGCTGCGACCGCCGCCGCCGTCCTGGGTGTCGTCCTCTCGGCGGCTGTGGTCGCCGCACCGGCCGCCCATGCGGACAACGGAAACGGCCTCCTCCAATGCAGCAGAGGTGAGATCTGTTTCAAGGAATGGAAACACGACAGCGGTAATCCCGGACGGCGTCATTTCTACTACAACAGCGACAATCACCACACCACCGTCTGGCACCACGGGGGCGCGTTCGCGGACGACGCCACGCACATCCTCAACCGGGACAGTGCGTGCCCGGTGCGGGTCTACAAGGACGTCGGCTACTTGGGCACCTACCAGACCTTCGTCAACCAGCCCGCCTCCGAGGACTACTGGCAGAACTACGCGGGCTTCAGCCCCGCGCTGTACGAGGAGAACTCCTCGCATCTGCGTTGCTGACATGGTCAGGACACCGGTCACCACCCACATCCGAGGGGAGATCTCTCCATGGCAAGACTGATCAAGAGACTGGGCGCGACCCTGGCGATGCTGTTCGCCATCGGTGGCGTCATGGCCGGCGGCGCGGCACCCGCGCAGGCCGACAGCGGAAACGGTTGGCTCAACTGTGTGCCGGGGGAGATCTGTTACTCCTCGACGTGGAGCACCTGGTGCTGGGGCAGCGGCGACCACGAGAACGTCTGGACCAACGCCTGCGGGTACCAGCGGCACTTCTACTACAACGACAGCAACCACCACGACGACCAGTGGGGCGGCGGCAGCGGGCACATCGGCACCTGCCGCGAGCTCAGCCGCACCACCGGGTTCTGGGACTGCGCGGAGGCGATCGCCAACCGTGACACCCAGTGCTACGTGCGGGTCTACGCCGATGTCGGCTACCGCGGCAACTACGACAACGTCGCCAACGACCCCAACACTTACGGGGTGCGCAAGCTGATCGAGGGCGTCTGGGAACAGAACTCCTCGCACATCCGCTGCTGACCGACCGCTCCGCCGCGGCCAGCGGGCGTGCGTCCGCTGGCCGCCTCAGCTTCCTCCGGGGGAACGAAACCATGTGGTCCCATCTCACGCGCCGGCCACGATCACGGCCGGCTCTCACGGGCGCGGTACTGCTCGCCGTCGCCCTCACCGCCGGCCTCACCGGCTGCATGGCGGACGACTCCGGCGGCGGGGACGGCGCCGACACCACCGGGCTCGACCTACCAGAGGGCGCCACCATGCCGTTCGACCTCTACCTGGGCCAGGACGTCACCTACATCCTCTACGCACAGCGGCAGGTACGGGCCCGTTGCATGGCTGATGCGGGCTTCACGCAACTGCTGGACACCGGGGACCGGCTGGGCGAGAACATGTTCGGCGACATGTCAGAACCGCGCTATCCGCCGCGGACCGAGGAGGAGGCGAGGGCCAACGGTTTCCACGGCCCGGTGCCCGGCGCGCCCGCCTCGGTACTCAGCTTCGACGCCGGCTTCGACCAGGCGTACGACGCCTGCTTCGCCGAGGCCGAGGAGGCGGTCGGCGCGTCACCCGGCTTGATCGCCGGCTATGTGGAGCAACTCGGCAACACCATCAATCGGGAACTGTGGAACGAACTGGAAGCGGTGGAAGCCGAGTACGCCGACGAGGTACTGGACTGTCTGGCAGGGCACGGCTTCGAGCCGGACAGCCGGGAGGCGTACCGGGAGGACCCGGATCCGCACGAGCGCTTCGGGATTCCGCTCGGCGACTACCACCCGACCGCGCCGGAGTGGGAGCCGGACCGCACGCCCGGCACGGTCGCCGTCGGGCCGCCGGACCCGGACCGCACCTATCAGCCCACCGAGGAGGAATCCCGGCTGGCGGTGGCCATGGTCCAGTGCCGGACCGAGACAGGTTTCTTCGCGGAGATCGACGAGGTCAATCTGACCGCGCAACAGGACATCGTGGAGGATCACGCGGTGGAGTTCGCCGAGCTGAACCCGCAGATCGAGCAGGCGGCGATGCGGGCGGCGGAGGTGCTGGACAGGTGAGCGGCATGGCTGTGCGCCGCCGGGTCCGGGCGGCGGCGCTGTCCGCGGTCGCGGTGGCCGCGCTGGCGACGGGAGCCGGAACGCTGCTCGGCTCCGGTCTGAAGTCCCCGCAGCAGGCGGTGGCCGACGCCCGGCCGCCGGAGGCGTCGCCGGTGCTGGCGGCGGCCGAGGAACGGGTGATCCACACCTCGGTGCTGCTGCGCGGCCGGGTCGAGCCTGGCCCTTCGGTGCCGGTGACGGCCCCGGCCGTGCTGCCGGGCGACCCCCCCGTGGTCACGGCGACTCCACTGGAGCCCGGCGACGAACTCGCCGAAGGAGCCGTGGCGCTGGAGATCGCGGGCGAGCCCGTCTTCGCCGCCGTCATCGACTTCCCGCTCTACCGGGACCTGGCCCCCGGCCTGTCCGGCCCCGACGTGCGGCAGGTGCAGGATCTGCTGGTCCGCCTGGGCTACCCGGCGGGCACGGACGGGGAGTTCTCCCCGGCCATGGCGGTGGCGGTAGAGCGCTTCTACCAGGACCGCGGCTACCGGGTGCCGGAGGGCGGGGTGCTGCCCCGCCACCATCTGGCCCGGATCGACCGTTCCGGCCGCACCCTGTCCAGCGCCCCGTTGCGCGTCGGGGACATCCTGGAGGGGCCGGGGGCGGTCCTGCTGACGCTGGACGCCGGGCAGAACCGGGTCAGCGCCACGGCCGCGCCGGACCAGCTTCCCGCGATTCCGGTGGGCGCCGAGGCCGAGATCACCGACGAGGTGTCGGGCACGACCGCCCGGGCCACGGTGGCGTCGGTGGCGGAGGAGCCCGCGGAGGACGAGAGCACGGACGGCCGCACGGTACTGCTGGAGTTCGACGGCGAGCCGCTGGCCGTCCCCCCGCCCCACTCGGTGCGGATCTCGGGGGGCGGCCCCGCCTCGCCCGAACCGGTGCTCGCGGTCCCGGTGACCGGTCTCCGTGCCCGGCCGGATGGCGAGACCTATGTCACCGTGGCGCGGCGCTCGGACCCGGACGGCGGGCCGGTCACCATGTCGGAGACGGCGGTCCGCACCGGGGCGACCGGCGACGGCTGGGTGGCCGTCACTCCGGTCGAGGGCACATTGCGGCCCGGCACCGAGGTGGTGGTGGGTCTGGTCGGCGGGTCCGGGCCGACGGGGAGCACACCATGACCGGCGGCGGCCGTCCGGTGCTCGAACTGACCGGTGTGGCCCGCACCTACGACGACGGCGTGCCGGTGCACGCGCTGCGCCCGGTGGATCTGCTGGTCGGGACCGGCGACTACCTGACCGTCACCGGCCCCTCCGGCGCCGGGAAGTCCACACTGCTGAACGTTCTGGGCCTGCTGGACCGCCCCACCGCCGGCAGCTACCGGGTGGCGGGCGACGAGACCTCAAAGGCCGACGAGCGGCGGCGCGTGACCCTGCGCGGCCAGCTTTTCGGCTTCGTGTTCCAGGCGTTCCACCTGCTGCCCGGCCGCTCCGCGCTGGAGAACGTGGAGCTGGGCATGGTGTACGGTCCGCGCCCGGTGCGGGAGCGCCGCCGGCTGGCGGCCGAGGCGCTGGACAGGGTGGGGATGTCCGCCCGGTCCGGAGCGGATCCGCGGACCCTCTCGGGCGGGGAGCGGCAACGGGTCGCCATCGCCCGCGCGGTGGCCGGCCGGCCGCGGGTGCTGTTCTGCGACGAGCCGACCGGCAATCTGGACACCGAGAACTCCGTCCGGGTGCTGGAGCTGATCGGCGAACTGCACCGGGAGGGGATCACCCTGGTGGTGGTGACCCACGACGCCGAGGTCGCCGCCCGTGGTGACCGCCGGATCGAGGTCCGCGACGGCACCGTCACCGAACGCCCGGCCCGTGCCGCCGGTCCGGTACCGGCGAAGGAGGCGACATGGGGGAGCTGAGCACGCCCGCCGAGTCACCCGCCACGCCCCGGCCCCCAGCGGCCCCGGAAGGGGGACGGCGACGCCCGTCACGCCGCAGTCCGCTGCCGGCACACCTCGGCCTGCGCCCGGGACGGTTCCGGCTGCGGGATCTGTGCACCGAGGCGGGGCGCTCGGTCGGCGGGCACCCGGTGCGGTCGCTGCTCACCGCGCTGGGCACGGTGCTGGGGGCCGCCGCCTTCGTGGCCACGTTGGGCCTGTCCTCGACCCTCTCCCAGCAGGTCACCGCCACCTTCGACATCAAGCGCGCCACCGAGGTCACCGTGCTGCCGGGCGAGGACGACGGGCCGGAGGAGTCCCCGGCCGGGCAGTCGGCGGCCGGCGGCTCGCCGGAGTGGCAGAGCGATGCCGCGCTGGACCGGCTGCTGCCACTGGCCGGTGTGGAGGCGGCCGGCCGCCGGGTGCTGCTGGAGCAGCAGACCCTGGCCGCTGGAACCGGGCGGGGTGCGCCCGCCCTGGAGGGCACCGTGATCGGCATGGATTCGGCGGCGTTCGCCGCGGTGGAGCCGCGGGTCACGGTGGGCCGGACGTTCGACACCTACCACGACCGGGCGGGCGCGCCGGTGGTGCTGCTGCCCGCCGGCATGGCGCACACCTTGGGCGTCGTCCGGCCCGGCGGCTCGGTGTTCATCAACGACCGGGCATTCACGGTGATCGGGATCTTCGACGATGTGGCTCGGAGACCGGAGACCCTGCCGGCCGCGGTGGTGCCCTTCAGCGCTGCCGAGCCGTTGGCAGCGGCTGCCCAGGGACCGCCCGCCACCCGGGACGTGGTCATCCGCACGGCCCCCGGCGCCGCACAATTGATCGGCGGTCAGGCGCCGCTGGCGCTGTCACCGGGGGAGCCGGAGGCGCTGCGGGCGGTCGCGCCGCCCGATCCCCGGAGCATGCGCCGAGAGGTGGAGGACAGCGTGACCCGGATGGCGGTGGTGCTCTCCGCGGTGTCACTGGCCATCGGCGCCGTGTCGATCGGCAACGCGGCCACGGCCGGGATCACGGCGCGGGTGTCCGAGATCGGCCTGCGCCGCGCGTTGGGCGCCCGGCGGGTGCATGTCTTCGCCCAGCTCATGGCGGAGACCACCCTGCTGGGCGGGGCCGGTGGGCTGCTCGGGGCGGTGGCGGGCATCGTGGTCACGGTGACGGTGTCGCTGCTCAACACCTGGCAGCCGGTGCTGGATGTGACCGGGGCACTGGCCGCCGCGGGCGGGGGGGTGCTCGCCGGGCTGCTCGCCGGGCTGCTCCCGGCGGTGCGGGCCGTGCGCATCGAGCCGGTCAGCGCTCTCCAGCGTTGAGCGCCCCGTGGCCTCCGACGCCACCCGGGCCGGTCGCCTGCTGAGCCGCGCGGCGGACCGCCACCACGGCCGGACTGGAACCGTTCCGCTCGGCCCAGGCCAGCGCCGCGGTGCAGGGCGACAGATCGGTCACCTCCGCGTAGGCGACCCCGGGGCGGGGGAAGTGGAGGCGGGCCGCCGCCGGGAGGAAGGCGATGGCCTGCCCGGTGGCCACGGCCAACATCAGCGCCTCCAGATCCATGACTACCGGCCCAGGTCTCACCGGACGACCCTCGGACCGGGGGACGGCGGTCCAGAACTCGCGCCAGACCCGGGGGGTTTCCGGCGGCAAGGAGACCACGGGGCGGTCCGCCAGGTCCGCCAGCGTCAGATGCGTCCGGTCGGCCAGCGGATCGTCGGCCGCGAGACAGACCACTCTCGGCTCGGAGGCCAGATGCTGGAGCTGGATTCCGGGTGGGGCCGGGGGGCGGCAGAACACGACATCGACCTCGCCGTTCTCCAGGGCGCCGAAGTGCTCGGCCAGGCTCAGCAGACGGATCTCGACCTGGAGGTCCGGGCTGGCCGCCCTGAGCCGGCGCAGCGTGGCATGCGTGTAGGGCATGGCGGCCTCGGCGCCGATCGTGCCGAGGATCACCCGGCCGCCGGTCGCCCGGCCCTGCTCCCGGGCCGTGCGCAGCAGCCGGTCGGCAGCGTCCACCACCGTCCGTACCTCGGGCAGCAACAGCTCACCGGCCGGAGCCAGTTCGACGGAGCGGCTGGTGCGGTCCAGCAGCGCGACGCCCAGGTGCCGCTCCATGGCCTGAATCTGCCGGCTCAGGGCCGATTGGCTCAGGCACATGCGAACCGCCGCCCGCCCGAAGTGACGTTCCTCGGCGAGTGCCAGGAACAGGCGCAACTGGTGCAGAGTGAGCCCAGCCTGCGTCGCCCCCACGGCTGCCCCCATCGCACTTCCACCTGCCCGCCAGGGGCCAGAGTCGATCTGTTCGGTTCACGTACCTGCTCCGCAATGATGACAGACGGCACCTGGGACCCGTCTGGAAGCACCGGTACGGCCGCCTGGGGGAAGGACCGGCCAGGACGGCACGCACCGCCGTCCCCACGAGGTCGCCGTGCCGGGAGCGGATCAAGAGGCACGAGTGCCCCCCTTGGAATGCCGCTGGACGATGTGGTGCTCCGGTCCCGGCGCCTTCTGACCGCGCGGGTCGGGGTCCCGGCTACAGGCCCGGGATGCGGCCGTTGCGGAACAGGTCGACGAAGGTCTGGTGGTCGGCGCGGGCGCGGGCGCCGTAGGTGTGGGCGAAGTCGACCAGCATGTCGGCGAAGCCGGCCTCGTCCGGCGTGATCGCCGCGTCGATCGCCTCCTCGGTGGAGAACGGCACCAGCGAGTGGCCGCTGGAGTCGTCCGCCGCCGCGTGCATGGTCGCCGTGGCCCGGCCCAGGTCCGCGACGACGTGCGCGATCTCGGCCGGGTCGTCGATGTCGGACCAGTCCAGGTCCACCGCGTACGGCGACACCTCGGCGACGAGCTGGCCCGCGCCGTCCAGCTCCGTCCAGCCCAGCCACTGGTCGGCGTGGGCCTGGAGCGCGCGCTGCGAGATCACCGTGCGGTGGCCCTCGTGCAGGAAGTACGACCGGACGCGCTCCTCCACGATGTGCCGGGACGCGGCCGGGGTCTGCGCCTGCTTGATGTAGATGACGACGTCGTTCTCCAGGGCGTCGCTGTTGCCCTCCAGCAGCAGGTTGTACGACGGCAGGCCCGCGCTGCCGATCCCGATGCCGCGCCGGCCGACGACATCCTTGACGCGGTAGGTGTCAGGCCGGGCCAGGCTGGACGGCGGCAGGGTCTCCAGGTAGGCGTCGAACGCGGCCAGCACCTTGTCCCTCACCGACGCGTCCAGCGCGATGGCGCCGCCGCCGGGCGTGAACCGCCGCTCGTAGTCGCGGATCTCGCTCATCCCGTCCAGCAGCGCGAAACGGGTGCGGGAACGCGCGTCGCGCAGCGCGGTCAGCAGCGGGCCGGTCGCCGTGTCGAGGGTGAACGGCGGCACGTCCTCCTCCCGCGCGCCCACCGCGAGCGCGTGGATGCGCTCGCGGTAGGCGGTGGCGTAGGTCCGGACCAGATCGCTGATCATGCCGTCGCTGAGCGCCTTGGTGTAGCCGATCAGGGCGACCGAGGCGGCGAAGCGCTTCAAGTCCCAGGTGTACGGCCCGACGTAGGCCTCGTCGAAGTCGTTCACGTTGAAGACGAGACGGCCGTTGGAGTCCATGTACGTGCCGAAGTTCTCGGCGTGCAGGTCGCCGTGGATCCACACCCGCAACGTGCGCTCGTCGAGGAACGGCCCGCCGCTCTGCTCGGCCGCCAGGTCGTGGTAGAAGAGGCAGGCCGTGCCCCGGTAGAACGCGAACGCCGAGCCCGCCATCTTCCGGAACTTCACCCGGAACGCCGCCGGATCGGCCGCCAGCAACTGCCCGAAGGCGGTGTCGAGGACGCCGAGTATCTCCTCGCCGCGCTGTTCCGCGTGGGCCGACATCGTGACTCGCCTCCTGAAGTACCGGGACTGTGCTGAGCGGAGCCTACCGGCGGCGGGCGGGCCGCTCAGCGTTCGGGGTTCAGCTCCACGGACCACAGTTCGGCGCCGTCCGTGTCGCGCAGGCGGACGGTCATCACGGTGGTGGCGGCGTCGATCTCGACCTCGCCGAAGAACTGATTCCCGTACAGGGGGCTGTTCTTGGCGAGGCTCTCCGCGGTCCCCGCGAAGCGCACCTCGGGCCCGAACGTCGGGTCCAGCGGGTTGGGCGTCACGGCCACGACGGCGTTGAGCGGCCCGGACACGAACTCCCAGAACGGCTTGAAGTCCTGGAAGACCGCCCGGTCGGGGGAGTAGTGGTGGGCGGCGGTGAAGTGGACGTCGGCGGTCAGCCACACCGTGTTGGCGATGTCGCGGTGGCGGATGAACGACAGCACGTCGGCGATCTCGGCCTCCCGGCCCAGCGGCGCGCCGCCGTCGCCCTGCGCGACGCCCTCGTTGCCGGTCTGGCCGTCCGGGACGACGAGCCCGAGCGGGATGTCGTTGGCGATCACCTTCCAGGTGGCGCGGGACGCGGCCAACTCCCGCTTCAGCCACGCCGTCTGCTCGGCGCCGAGGATGCCGGTGTCGGGAGCGGGCGCGTTGTTGGGGCCGTTGGGGTCGCGGAAGCTGCGCATGTCCAGGACGAAGACGTCGAGGTGCGGGCCGTAGCGGATGACGCGGTGGACGCGTCCCTCGTCGCGGGGGCGGCGGTCGATGGGCAGGTACTCGAACAGCGCCTGCCGGGCCCGCGCGGCGAGGACGTCGACCCGCTTCTCGGTGTAGCGGGAGTCGGTGAGGACCTCGCCGGGGTACCAGTTGTTGAGGACCTCGTGGTCGTCCCACTGGTTGACCATCGGCACGGCCGCCGTGAACGCGCGGAGGTTGTCGTCCATGAGGTTGTACTTGTGCTGCCCGCGGAACTCGGCGAGCGTCTCGGCGACCTTGGACTTCTCGGGCGTCACGAGGTTCCGCCACACCTGGCCGTCCGGCAGGGGCACCCGCTCGGTGATCGGCCCGTCCGAGTACCACAGGTCGCCGCTGCACAGGAAGAAGTCCGGGTCGCGTTCGGCCATGGCGCGGAAGACGCGGTAGCCGCCGATGTCGGGGTTGATGCCCCAGCCCTGCCCGGCGAGGTCGGCCGACCACAGGAAGCGGACGTCGTCGCGGGCGCCGGGCGCGGTGCGCAGCCGTCCGGCGACCGGCTCGCCCGTGACGGACGGGTTGTCGGGGTCCGCGAGGCGGACCCGGTAGTGCAGTTCCTGCCCGGTCGGCAGCCCGGAGAGCCTGACCCGGCCGGTGAAGTCGCTGTCGGCGGTGAGGAGGTCGCCCGGCACGGTGATCGAGCGCCGGAAGTCGGGACGGGTGCTGATCTCGACGGACATCCGCGCCGCCCGGTCGGCCCGGGTCCACACGACGCCGCTCCGCCCGCTCATGTCTCCGGCCTGCACTCCGTGCGAAACGGCGGGCCGCCCCCGTCGTACGAAGGCGGGGGCGGCGAAGGCCGTTCCCGACGGCAGCAGGGCCGGTGTGGCGGCGACCGCGCCGGCGAGGAGACCGGAACGGAGAACGGTGCGTCTGTGCATGGGCATGGTCAAGCTCCCTGGGATTGGCTGGGGTTGACCACTGTCTACGGAGACCCGGGGGCGCGCGCCGGGCGCGCCGGTGAACCTCCCGACGCGACCCGGTGAACTTGCGCCCGTCCGGGGGTTCGTCACGGTTTCAGCGGGTGACCGGCGGGCGGGCGCCGTTGCCGAGGGCGGCGGGGGAGGTGACCGTTTCCCCCGCCCCGGTCCCGGCTTCGGTCGCGACCGCTTCGGCCGCGACCGCTTCGCGGCAGGCGAGGTGGACCGACTCCAGCATCGCGCGGGGGCGTTCGGCGCGGATGGTGCGCCGCTCGTCGGCGTCCTGGGCGGCGAAACCGCTCCAGACGTCGAGGAGGAAACGCAGGACGAGTTGCCAGCCGCGCCGCGAACGCCACATCGTCCAGCCGACGTACAGCCCGGTGCCGTGCGGGAAGACCGAGACGTACGCCTGGTACTGCCCGTCACCGACCCGCAGCCGGTGGTTGGCGCCCGCGCCGGCCGGCAGGGGCACGCGGTGCGGCACGGCGGACAGCGGGCCGCCGCGCTCGCGCAGCGCGTCGCCGATCCGCCGGTGGACGTCCTCCGCGCGGTGGTGACGGCCGCTCAGCAACACCCGCCATTCCGCGACCGGTTCGGTGGCGCGGCCGAACATCAGCACGGCCGTGTAGGAGATCATCCCGAGCACCACCGCGAGGATCACCAGGAAGTCGCTGATCTCCGTGTCGGCCCACCACTGGGCCAGGACGATCGTCAGCGGGAACATCGTCACCAGGTGGGCCACCAGCAGGGCCTTGAGGAACTGGCCGCCCAAAGTTCCCCAGCGGACCGTGTCGTCCAGCCCGGGGTCCAGCGCCTGGTAGGTCGGCCCGGCGCCGGTTTCTCGCCGGTCGGGCATGCGTGTCGGTCTCGGCGCGTCCATCTGTCTCGCCCCCCACAGGTGCAGGTCAGGTCATGTCGACGGACTCCGATGGTCCCAGCGGGGCAGGCGGCCGGGAAGGCTCTCCGGGGGCTGATTTCGTCGTAGGCATACGGCGTACGCTCTCGCCGCGCGACGTACCAGCTCACCGGCCCGCGCGCGGTTGACACTGTGACATGTGCCACGCGGAACGGGCGGCCGGCCCGCCCCCGCCGCCCCTTTCCCGCACAGGAGTTCGCTCAGGCCATTGAAGATCGGAAACGGCGACCCGACTATGGGGGGATGCGATCGCGAACAGGGGGAGACGGATGAGTTTCGCCGAGTACATCTCCGAACGGTGGCCCGATATCGTCGTGTTGACCACGGAACACGCCCAGGTCGTCCTCACCGCGATCGCCATCGCGTCGGTGGTCGGGGTCGCGGCGGGCATCGCCGTCGCCGGGCGCCCCCGGGCCGGGGCGCTGGTCCTCGGCGTGACCGGGACCATGCTCACCATCCCCTCCTTCGCCCTCTTCGGCCTGCTGATCCCGCTGCTCGGCCTGGGCTCCGGACCCACCGTCACGGCCCTGGTCCTCTACGCGGTCTTCCCGATCCTGCGCAACACCGTCACCGGCCTGGAATCCGTGCCCCGCGCGGTCGAGGACGCGGCGCGCGGCCTCGGGCTCGGCCGCTGGGAGCGCGTCCGGCGCGTCCGACTCCCGCTCGCCTGGCCGGTGGTGCTCGCCGGGGTGCGCACCGCCACCCTGATGTGCGTCGGGATCGCCGCCATCGCCGCCGCCGTCAGCGGCCCGGGCCTCGGTGAGCTGATCTTCGGCGGCCTGGCCCGCATCGGCGGCGCCAACGCCCTCAACGACGCGCTCGCCGGAACGCTCGGCGTGGCCCTCCTCGCCCTCGCCCTCGACCTGCTGTTCGTCGTCGTGGGTCGGCTCACCACCTCGCGGGGCATCGCGTGAGCGCCGAGCCGATGATCCGGCTGGACCGGGTCAGCAAGCACTACCCCGGCCAGCAGGCCCCCGCCATCTCGGAGTTGTCGCTCGACATCGCGGCCGGCGAGATCGTCGTCCTGCTCGGCCCGTCCGGCTGCGGGAAGACCACCACCCTGCGCCTCATCAACCGCCTGATCGAGCCCAGTTCGGGCCGCGTTCTCCTCGACGGCGAGGACGTCACCCAGGCCGACCCCGACCAGTTGCGCCGCCGCATCGGCTACGTCATCCAGCAGGTCGGCCTCTTCCCGCACCTGACCGTCGCCGACAACATCGGCCTCGTCCCGCGCACTCTGGGCTGGGACAAGAAACGGATCCGCGAACGCGTCGACACCCTGCTGGACCTGATCGGCCTCGACCCCGCCGCGTTCCGCCGCCGGTATCCCAGGGAGCTGTCCGGCGGCCAGCAGCAACGCGTCGGCGTGGCCCGCGCGTTGGCCGCCGACCCGCCCGTGATGCTGATGGACGAGCCGTTCGGCGCGATCGACCCGATCACGCGGGAGCGGCTCCAGGACGAGTTCCTCGACCTCCAGGCCAAGATCCGCAAGACCATCGTGCTCGTCACCCACGACGTGACCGAGGCGGTCAAACTCGGCGACCGGATCGCCCTGTTCGGCGAGCAGGCCCGCACCGCGCAGTACGACACGCCCGCCGCGATCCTCGCCGCCCCCGCCGACGACTTCGTCGCGTCGTTCATCGGTTCGGGAGCCGCGATCCGCGGACTGCGCCTGGTGCCCGTCGGCACCCTCCCGCTGGACCCCGTCGACGTGGTCACCGAGGATCCGGCCCGCGACGACCCGGCCCGCGAGGACATGGCCCGCGAGGACCCGGCCGGGGCCGGAGCGGAGGACGCCGGCGGTGCCCCGCGCGCCGTCCTGGTCGGCGCGGACGGCAGGCCGCGCCGCTGGCTGCGCCCGCCCGCCCGGCCCGACGCCGGCACGGACCCGGCCGCCGCCCTCGTCCGGGAGGCCCCGAGCCCCTGTGGCAGCACTGTCCGCTTCGTCAGCAGCGGCTGATGTTTATGGTAGACCGCCTCCCTCCCTTCCTCGTTCCCCGCGGGCCGGGTGGCGGTCTCGCCGGGTGGGTGGGGGCGGGTGCGGTGGTGTTCGGTCCTGGCGGCAGCGGTGACGAGGGCCAGGCCGGTGGCCCGCCGGACGGTGAGGGCCGCCGCGTTGCGGGCCCGGTCGAGGCCGTCTAAGTAGACCAGGCCGCGCCGGCCCTCGACGAAGCCGGCGCCGTTCCAGAAGGAGTGGAGGGCGCCGAAGAAGCCGTTCTGCAGCTCGGGGCGGAACAGGCCGCCGGAGCTGGTGAAGTTCAGCATCACGAACAGCGCCATCACGGTCAGCGTCGTCCAGCGTTTGAGGAACGTGTGCAGGCCGGTGCCGATGAACAGGATGCCCGCCGAGTACAGCCACGACATCGCCCACACGCCCCACAGCCCGTGGTGCACGAGGTGGAACAGCGGTCCGGCGAAGGCGGTGCCGATCAGGCTCACCGCGAGGGAGACGCCCGCCACCAGCGCGGCCCTCACCCGCATCCGCAGCGCCGCGCCGGCCGCGCCGAGGACCGCGACGGAGCCGTAGGAGCCGATGCTGACGGCGATCATCAGGAAGAACAGGCCGCTGCCGGTCGGGTCGTCGTCCACGGGCGGGACGATGTCCGTCACCCGCAGGGGGGCGCCCCGCTCGGTGGCGACCGGGGTGAAGACCTGCTGGGCGGCGGTGGCGCTCATGTCGGACCCGGCCGACGCGATGAGCAGCTCGGGGCCGCTCCCGTCCCGGCCGCCGGCGGGGAGGTAGGCGCCGGTGATCTCGCGGTCCTTGAGCAGTTCGACGGCCTCGTCGCGGGAGGTCGCGGTGCGCACGTCGAGGGCGTCGCCGGCCCGGTCCTGGAGCGACCGTGCCAGGTCGGGCGCGTCCACGACGGCGACGGGCAGGTCGTGGGGCTCGGGAACGGTGAACGCGCCCAGGTAGGCGAAGCCCATCCCGGCGCACATCAGGAGCGGGATCACCAGATGGCCGAGGACATGGCGCAGCGGAGTGCTCATCGGAGGAACGGTCCTTTGGTTGGCTTCTACAACCTGATAGGTGTATCGTACAGCCATATGGATGGAGGTGCCACCTGTGCAGGTCGAGACCCGCGACGAGGCCATGACGGTGATCCAGCGTGAGCTGACGACCTTCGCGCGGCGCGCCAGGGCCGCCGCCGCCCGTCTGCATCCACGGCTGTCCCTGGTCTCCGCGACGCTGCTCACCCATGTCGCCGAGCACCCGGGCTGCCGCGCGGCCGATCTGGCGGCGCACTATCTCCTCGACAAGTCGACCATCAGCCGCCAGGTCGCCGCCCTTGAACGGCTCGGACTGGTCGAGCGCCGCACCGCCGAGGACGACCACCGCGCGCAGGTCCTCCACCTCACCCCGGCCGGTGCCGAGGTGCTGGCCGACTATGTGACGGCCCGCCGCCAGGCGTTCGAGCAGCGGCTGGCGGGGTGGTCGGAGGAGGACCTGCGGCGGTTCGCCATCTGTCTGACGCGTTACAACGACGGATTCTGACCGCGCGCGGCGACCGGTGGATCGGGCGCTCGGCCGATCCACCGGTCAGCCGATGAAGCCCTCCTGCTGGAGCCAGTCCCGGGCGACGTCGGCGGCGTCCTCGCCGTCGATGTCGACGCGCGCGTTCAGCCCTTGCAGCGCCTCGTCCGTCAGGGCGGGGGCGATCGCCGCGAAGACCGGCTCCAGGTCGGGGTGCTCCTCCAGCACGGAGGCGCGGACGGTGAGGGCGGGGTTGTAGACGGGGAAGAAGTGCTTGTCGTCGGTGAGAACGGTCAGGCCGAGGCCCTCGATGCGGCCGTCGGTGGTGGCCGCCTCGCCGAAGTTGCACGGGTCGTTGTCGGCGACGGCGTTGTAGATCGCGCCCTCGGCGAGGGTGGCCAGGTTGCCGCCCTCGACGTGGAATCCGTACGCCTCCTCCAGGCCCGGCAGACCGTCGTCCCGGCCGGCGAACTCGCTCGCGATGCAGAGCGTCGCCTGCCCGGGGTCGTCGGCGACGAGCGCGGCGTAGTCGGAGAGGGTGGCGACGCCGAGTTCCTCGGCGGTGCCCGTCTCGGCCACGATGGCGTAGGTGTTGTTGGCGGGCGCCGGGGTCAGCCAGGCGATGGCGTTCTGGTCGAGGTCCTCGCGCGCGGCGGACTCGTACTGCTCGGTGGGGTCGTCGATCGGATCGGTGTGGCCGAGGAAGTTGATCCAGGCCGTGCCGGTGTACTCCCAGTACATGTCGATGTCGCCCGACTCCAGGGCGCTGCGCGTGGTGTTGCTGCCCTGGAGGCCGCATTCCTGCGACACCTCCGCGCCGACCGAGGTCAGGGCGAGGGCGGTGATCTGGCAGAGCACGAGCTGCTCGGTGAACTCCTTGGAGCCCACGGTGAAGGAGGCGCCGTCCAGCGAGGCGTCCTCGGCGAGGCTGCCGGGCTCGGCGTCGCTGTCGGAGGTGTCCAGGGAGCAGCCGGCGGCGAGGACCGTCAGGGCGGCCACGGCGGCGGCAGCGGTCGCACCGCGGCGGGCAGGGGGGCGGGACAGGCTGAACGGACGCATGGCGGTCGGTCAACTCCTCGAAAGTGAAACGGTGTTCAGGCGACAGGGTTCAGGCGGACATCACAGGCCGCGGGGGCGCAGGTAGCGTTCGGCGAGGCCGACCAGCCAGTCGCAGGTCAGGGCGAGGACGGCCGTCAGGACGCTCCCGGTCAGCAGGACGGAGGTCCGGTTGAGGGCGATGCCGGTGCTGATGAGCCCGCCCAGGCCACCGGCGTTGGTGAACGTGGCGAGCGTCGCGCTGCTGACGTTGAGGATGAGCGCGACGCGGAGCCCGGCCATCATCACCGGGACGGCGAGCGGGAGTTCGACGCGGAACAGGACGGCCGTCCGGGTCAGGCCCATGCCCCGGCCCGCGTCGATGAGCGCCGGATCGACGCCGCGCAGGCCGACCATGGTGTTGCGGAGCACCGGCAGCACGGAGACGAGCACGAGCGCGATCAGGGCCTTGTCGAACCCGATGCCGACGGTGACCGCCAGCAGCACCAGGACGCCGATGGACGGCACGGCCTGGCCGATGTTGGCGAGCATCAGCAGCGGTGTGCCGAGCGCGCCGAGCCGGGGCCGGGTGAGCAGCACGCCCAACGGCAGGGCGATGGCGACGACCAGGCCGGTGGAGGCGGCGACGAGCCTGATGTGTTCGAGGAGTTGCTGGGTGATGACGTCGCGGTTGATCGAGCGGGACTCGATGCTGTCCAGGTCCTGGCCGCGCAGATAGAGGTAGAGCGCGGCGCACGCCGCGGCGAGCAGCAGCGGCGTGACCAGCAGGCCGAGCGCGGAGGAACGGCCCGAGGCGCGCGGCCCGCGGTCGATGAGCGCGTCGGTCACGACGGCCCCCCGGGGCTCTCCCGCGCGATGGCGGCCCAGGAGACCGTGCCGACCGGCGCGCCGGTCGGCACGGTCTCCTGGGCCGCCATCGCGCGGGAGAGCCCCGGGGGGCCGTCGTGACCGACGCGCTCATCGACCGCGGGCCGCGCGCCTCGGGCCGTTCCTCCGCGCTCGGCCTGCTGGTCACGCCGCTGCTGCTCGCCGCGGCGTGCGCCGCGCTCTACCTCTATCTGCGCGGCCAGGACCTGGACAGCATCGAGTCCCGCTCGATCAACCGCGACGTCATCACCCAGCAACTCCTCGAACACATCAGGCTCGTCGCCGCCTCCACCGGCCTGGTCGTCGCCATCGCCCTGCCGTTGGGCGTGCTGCTCACCCGGCCCCGGCTCGGCGCGCTCGGCACACCGCTGCTGATGCTCGCCAACATCGGCCAGGCCGTGCCGTCCATCGGCGTCCTGGTGCTGCTGGCGGTCACCGTCGGCATCGGGTTCGACAAGGCCCTGATCGCGCTCGTGCTCGTCTCCGTGCTGCCGGTGCTCCGCAACACCATGGTCGGCCTGCGCGGCGTCGATCCGGCGCTCATCGACGCGGGCCGGGGCATGGGCCTGACCCGGACGGCCGTCCTGTTCCGCGTCGAACTCCCGCTCGCCGTCCCGGTGATGATGGCCGGGCTCCGCGTCGCGCTCATCCTCAACGTCAGCAGCGCGACGCTCGCCACGTTCACCAACGCCGGTGGCCTGGGCGGGCTCATCAGCACCGGCATCGCCCTCAACCGGACCTCCGTCCTGCTGACCGGGAGCGTCCTGACGGCCGTCCTCGCCCTGACCTGCGACTGGCTGGTCGGCCTCGCCGAACGCTACCTGCGCCCCCGCGGCCTGTGATGTCCGCCTGAACCCTGTCGCCTGAACACCGTTTCACTTTCGAGGAGTTGACCGACCGCCATGCGTCCGTTCAGCCTGTCCCGCCCCCCTGCCCGCCGCGGTGCGACCGCTGCCGCCGCCGTGGCCGCCCTGACGGTCCTCGCCGCCGGCTGCTCCCTGGACACCTCCGACAGCGACGCCGAGCCCGGCAGCCTCGCCGAGGACGCCTCGCTGGACGGCGCCTCCTTCACCGTGGGCTCCAAGGAGTTCACCGAGCAGCTCGTGCTCTGCCAGATCACCGCCCTCGCCCTGACCTCGGTCGGCGCGGAGGTGTCGCAGGAATGCGGCCTCCAGGGCAGCAACACCACGCGCAGCGCCCTGGAGTCGGGCGACATCGACATGTACTGGGAGTACACCGGCACGGCCTGGATCAACTTCCTCGGCCACACCGATCCGATCGACGACCCCACCGAGCAGTACGAGTCCGCCGCGCGCGAGGACCTCGACCAGAACGCCATCGCCTGGCTGACCCCGGCGCCCGCCAACAACACCTACGCCATCGTGGCCGAGACGGGCACCGCCGAGGAACTCGGCGTCGCCACCCTCTCCGACTACGCCGCGCTCGTCGCCGACGACCCCGGGCAGGCGACGCTCTGCATCGCGAGCGAGTTCGCCGGCCGGGACGACGGTCTGCCGGGCCTGGAGGAGGCGTACGGATTCCACGTCGAGGGCGGCAACCTGGCCACCCTCGCCGAGGGCGCGATCTACAACGCCGTCGCCGACAACGACCCGTGCAACTTCGGCGAGGCGGCCACCACCGACGGCCGCATCGAGGGCCTCGGCCTGACCGTTCTCACCGACGACAAGCACTTCTTCCCCGTCTACAACCCCGCCCTCACCGTCCGCGCCTCCGTGCTGGAGGAGCACCCCGACCTGGAGCCGGTCTTCGCGGCGATCGCCCCCGCCCTGACGGACGAGGCGCTGCAAGGGCTGAACGCGCGCGTCGACATCGACGGCGAGGACGCCGCCGACGTCGCCCGGGACTGGCTCCAGCAGGAGGGCTTCATCGGCTGACCGGTGGATCGGCCGAGCGCCCGATCCACCGGTCGCCGCGCGCGGTCAGAATCCGTCGTTGTAACGCGTCAGACAGATGGCGAACCGCCGCAGGTCCTCCTCCGACCACCCCGCCAGCCGCTGCTCGAACGCCTGGCGGCGGGCCGTCACATAGTCGGCCAGCACCTCGGCACCGGCCGGGGTGAGGTGGAGGACCTGCGCGCGGTGGTCGTCCTCGGCGGTGCGGCGCTCGACCAGTCCGAGCCGTTCAAGGGCGGCGACCTGGCGGCTGATGGTCGACTTGTCGAGGAGATAGTGCGCCGCCAGATCGGCCGCGCGGCAGCCCGGGTGCTCGGCGACATGGGTGAGCAGCGTCGCGGAGACCAGGGACAGCCGTGGATGCAGACGGGCGGCGGCGGCCCTGGCGCGCCGCGCGAAGGTCGTCAGCTCACGCTGGATCACCGTCATGGCCTCGTCGCGGGTCTCGACCTGCACAGGTGGCACCTCCATCCATATGGCTGTACGATACACCTATCAGGTTGTAGAAGCCAACCAAAGGACCGTTCCTCCGATGAGCACTCCGCTGCGCCATGTCCTCGGCCATCTGGTGATCCCGCTCCTGATGTGCGCCGGGATGGGCTTCGCCTACCTGGGCGCGTTCACCGTTCCCGAGCCCCACGACCTGCCCGTCGCCGTCGTGGACGCGCCCGACCTGGCACGGTCGCTCCAGGACCGGGCCGGCGACGCCCTCGACGTGCGCACCGCGACCTCCCGCGACGAGGCCGTCGAACTGCTCAAGGACCGCGAGATCACCGGCGCCTACCTCCCCGCCGGCGGCCGGGACGGGAGCGGCCCCGAGCTGCTCATCGCGTCGGCCGGGTCCGACATGAGCGCCACCGCCGCCCAGCAGGTCTTCACCCCGGTCGCCACCGAGCGGGGCGCCCCCCTGCGGGTGACGGACATCGTCCCGCCCGTGGACGACGACCCGACCGGCAGCGGCCTGTTCTTCCTGATGATCGCCGTCAGCATCGGCTCCTACGGCTCCGTCGCGGTCCTCGGCGCGGCCGGCGCGGCGCTGCGGATGCGGGTGAGGGCCGCGCTGGTGGCGGGCGTCTCCCTCGCGGTGAGCCTGATCGGCACCGCCTTCGCCGGACCGCTGTTCCACCTCGTGCACCACGGGCTGTGGGGCGTGTGGGCGATGTCGTGGCTGTACTCGGCGGGCATCCTGTTCATCGGCACCGGCCTGCACACGTTCCTCAAACGCTGGACGACGCTGACCGTGATGGCGCTGTTCGTGATGCTGAACTTCACCAGCTCCGGCGGCCTGTTCCGCCCCGAGCTGCAGAACGGCTTCTTCGGCGCCCTCCACTCCTTCTGGAACGGCGCCGGCTTCGTCGAGGGCCTGCGCGGCCTGGTCTACTTCGACGGCCTCGACCTGGCCCGCAACGCGGCGGTCCTCACCGCCTGGCTGGCCACCGGCCTGGCCCTCGTCACCGCTGCCGCCCTGACCGAACACCACCGCACCCGCCGCCACACACCCGCCGAGACCGCCCACCGGCGCGCGGCGAACGAGGAAGAGATGGAAGAGTCCACCCATAAACATCAGCCGCTCCCTCTGCGTCGGCGTGCTCATGTTGTCATATGCGCCAGGGGTGCGCCGCCCCAGGTGCCCCCCGCCCCCCCCTCCGCCGCCCCGGAGACGACACCCGGGACAACGGCACGGCGTCACCACCGTTCCGGACCGAGACAGCGGCGGCCCGCAGAACGTCCGCCACATGGATCGCCGCACTCCACGGCCCCGACTCCGGAGCCCCCAGCCGGGCCAGGAACTCCGAGTGGAGCGCGTCGGTCCAGTGCGCGTGGACGTGACCGCCGGACGCCGGATCCTCCGCCGGCCAGACCCTCGTCCGGCCCGCCGCGACCAGGCGCAGCCGCCCGCCCTGGAGAAGCAGACTTCCCCCCGTGCCGTCGACCTGATACCGGTTGCTCCGCCGCCCCCCGGCCCAGGTGAGTCCGATCCGGGCGGTGACACCACCCGCGATATCCAGCCGGAGCGAGGCGGTACGGTCCGCGCCCCGCTCCCCGGCGACCGTCGCGCAGGAGACCCGCGCGACCGGCCCGCCGGACAGATGGCACGCCAGATAGACGGCATGCGGCCCGTGATCGTGGAGCACACCACCCGCGAACGCCGGATCGGCGCGCCACGCCGGCATCCAGGCGCCGGTCCCCGCGGCGGGCGCCGTACGGGTGACGCCCACCGTGACCTTCCGGACCCGGCCGACGACCCCGGAACCGATCAGTTCCCTCATACGCCGGAAGTCCGCCGCGTGGAGATAGTTGTGCACAGGGTGGAGCGACAGCCCGGAGCGGCTCGCCAGTTCGGCCAGACGGCGGCCACGGTCGGGGTCCAGCACGGCCGGTTTCTCGCAGAGCACGTGGGCGCGGTGCCGGGTCAGCGCGACGTAGGTGTCGCCCTCGTGCGAGACGGGCGGGGTCGCGACCACGATCAGGTCGATCCCCGTTTCCAGGCGGTCGAGCCCGGACGCCACGGCGGCGCCGGGGTGATCCGCCGAGGCCCTGGCCCGCCGCGCCCGCGTGATGTCGGCCACCCCGACGACGCGGACCCGGGGCCGGGTGGCGAGGAGACGGGCGTGGAGCTCACCGGCCGTGCCGTACCCGGCGATCGCGACCCGCAGCGGCCGGATCACGGCCGGGCCGGCGCGCCGATGGACGCCGACGTCCCGGCGATCGTGTCGGCGATGATCCCGGCGGCGCGGTCCAGCTCGTCCGCGGTCGTGGTCAGCGGGGGATACAGCCGCAGGGTGCTGCCGCCGGTCATCACCAGCACCCCGCGCGCCAGCAGCTCCGTGAACACCGCCCGTAGACGGGACTTGGGCAGCGGCGTGCGGCTCGCCTGATCGGTGACGAGTTCGATGCCGACGGCGAGCCCCCGGCCGCGGATGTCGCCCACGATCCCGGTCACCGGTATGAGCGCGCGCAGGCGGTCGAGGAACTCGGCGCCGAGCGCCGCCGAGCGGGCCGCGAGGCCCTGCTCCCGCACGGTGCGCGCGACGACCGACACGGCGGAGCAGGCGAGCGGGAAGCCGCCGAAGCTGGAGGAGCTGGCGCTCGGCCTGCCGAACGGACCCACCGACATGAGCCGGGCCGACGCCACGACGGCGGACACCGGGTAGCCGTTCCCCAGCCCTTTGCCGAGAATCGCGATGTCCGGCACCACCTCGTCGTGCGCACAGGCGAGGACGGTACCGGTGCGTCCGAGGCCGGTCATGGATTCATCGGAGATCAGCAACGCGTCGTACTCCGTGGCGAGTTCGCGCAGGGCCCCGAGGAAGCCGCGCGGCGGGACGACGTTGCCGGCACGGCCCTGGACGGGCTCGACGAGAATCGCGGCGAGCGAGCCGCTCGACTGTTCCCGCAGTACGTCGCGGGCGAACTCCACGCAGGCCAGGCCGCATTCCGGGTAGCGGGCCCTGAGCGGGCAGCGATAGCAGGACGCGTACGGGGTCGTGAGCACGCCGGGCATCGCGGGACCGAGACCGGCTCGCGCGCCACCCGTCGCGGCGAGGGCGGTGGCGGTACGGCCGTGGAACCCGCCCCAGAATGCGAGTACTTCGAACTTGCCGGTGGCCGACTTGGCCAGCCGGACGGCGGATTCGACGGCCTCGGCGCCCGAGCTGTAGAACTGGACGCGGTCGAGGTCGGCCGGCAGCAGCGCGGCCAGCTCGCGCAGAGCGCCGAGACGGGCATCCGACGCGTGCGCCCCGATCAGCCAGGCGCCGATCTGCTCGCTCAGCGCCGCGACATAGGCGGGATGACTGTGGCCGATCAGGTTGACCCCCGCGCCGCCCATGAGGTCCAGATAGCTGTTCCCCCCGGTGTCCGTCACCATGGCCCCTTCGGCCCGTGCGATCACGAGCCCCGCCCAGGCCACGGCCTCGGAGATGCCCGGTCCCATGAGGGAGAGTTCGGCCGCCCAGTGCTCGGCCTGTCCCGCGCTCACGACGCGGTCGCCTTTCCCCACGCCGTTTCCGTGCCGTGGACGGTGACGCGGAAGCCGCCCCCCGGGTGGCGGCTCTCCTGCGGCATCTGGTTGCGGGTGTAGCTGTTCGCGCACTCCGTCGCGTAGTAGAACGCCCCGCCGCGCACCACGTGCCGGACCCCTGGCCCGCCGGGATCCTCGCGGCCGTCGCCGGGCACGTAGGGATAGCGGTGAGCGGCCCGTATCGACACGCCCCATGTGCTGCGGGTCCACTCCCACACGTTGCCGATCAGGTCCGCGCAGCCGAGGACGCTGTCCCCCGCCGGGGAGAAGCTGCCGACCGGGGTCGGCCGTCCGGCCCCGGTGGCCCGGATGTTCGCGCGTGCCGGGTCCGGGTCCCGGCCCCACGGATGCGGGTCCCCCCGACCGTTGCCGGCGGCGGCTTCCCACTCCACCTCGCTCGGCAGCGAGACGGTCGCGGCGGGCGGCAGCCGTCCCGTGCCGCGCAGGTGGCCGGTGAGCCAGTCGCAGTAGCGGACCGCGTCGAGGAACGACACGTTGACGACCGGGCGGTCCCGGCCCTCGTCCCACAGATCGGGTTCCGACGCCCAGTGGTCCGGGCAGTGTGCGCCGGAGGCGACGACATACCCGAGGTACTGGCGGTTCGTCACGGGCGTGCGGCCGATCAGGAACGGGGCGATGCCGACGCGGTGGCGCGGCCGGCCGGCCGCCTGGCCGTACGGCGCGTCCACCCCTATCGTGACCAGCCCGCCCGGGTGCGCTACCAGGTCGGGAACGAACAGTCCGGCCCCGGCCGCCGCCATCACGTCGCCGGGTATCTTCCCCGCGGCCCGTAACTCCCGCAGCGACGGCTGCGAGACCGGCCGGAGCCGCCGACTCGCGAAGCCGCGGACCGCCGGGGCGTCGTCGTGCGCGGCCAGCAGTTCCAGCTCGGCCCGTGCTCCCGCGTCACCGGTGGCGGCCAGCCGGGCGAGTTCGACGGCGGCGTCGATGCGGGACGTCTCGTCCGCGCTGAACAGGTCGGCCCGGACCGCGGACGGCAGCGCCGGGACCAGGCGCGCCCTGCCGCCGTACGTCCAGTGCACGTCGGCCCCGTGCCGCCGGGCGGCTTCCGCCGCGACGCCGACGACCGCGTCGAGGTCCACGCCGTCGTCCCCGGCCGACGCGGTGGCCGCGGCGAGCGCCCGCCACAGGCCGTGCCGCGCGGTCGCCGCCGCCCCGCCGCTGGGAGCCGCCGCGGCGACCAGCACCACCGGGCGGCGGGACGGAACGCCCATCGCCGCGCCGAGACTCGCCGCGGGGGCGTTCTGCCCCGGCGTGAGCACCGCGTCGAGACAGACCAGAAGGGGACGTTCACCGGCCGCGTCCGCCGCCGCGGCCATCAGATGCCCGACCGGCAGCATGCTGCGTCGCCGGCCGGGCAGGCTGCCGGGGATCCCCAGGGCCCAACGTCCCCCGTCCCGGGCGAACCAGTGGGCTCCGGCGTGCACGGTCAGCAGCGGCACGTCCCCCGGCCGGGCGAGGGCCGCCGCGACGGCCCGGACCACGGTGCGCGGCGACGTCAGATGCCGCCGCCGCAGCACCGTCACATCCGCGGCGTAGCCCCGCCGTAACTCGGCGACCAGGCCCGCCTCGACCTCGGGGAAGAGCGGTATCCGGGGCAGATGCTCATAGGGCCCGAGGGTGGCGACCACGGCGAGCACCGTCACAGATGAGCCGCCAGCCATGCCGAGGTCTCCCGATTCACGACGGCCCGCTCCGAGGGGCGCTCCAGACAGTGCTCGCCACCGGGCACCACCACCCGCCGCACCGGCCCGGCCACCAGGGCCTCCGCCCGCGCGCTCTGCTCGACGGGGACTTCGGTGTCCGCGTCGCCGTGCACCAGCAGCAGAGGCGTCCGCGATCCCCGCAACGGGCCGGCCACGTCGCGCGTCGCGAGCAGTTCGTTCAGGAAGGGCAGGCCGATCTCCTCGCCGTCCCGGACGATGAAGCCCCGCTCACTGGCTTCGGCGAGGCTCTCCTCGGTCAGGTAGCTGTCGAAGACGTCCTCCAGCAGCCAGATGGCCGGCCACAGCAGGACCAGGGTGTCCTCCTCACCGTCCAGACCCGCGAGCACGATCGTCGCGCCGAGGCTCTCACCGATCAGGGCGGTCCGTCGCGGCGCGTAACGCTCGGCCAGCAGTTCCCGCGCCGCTCTCAGGTCCCGCACCTGCCTGGCGAGAGTCATGTCGCGGTACGCGCCCGTGCTCTGGCCCGCTCCTCGCACGTCGAAGCGGAGCGATCCGATGCCCTGCGCGGCCAGAACCCCGGCCAGGTCCCGGTACAGGTCGGCGGGTCCGTCCTTCACCCCACCCGGACCGCCGTGCACGAGGATCGCCCACCGGTGTGTCCCTTGCGACGGAGACACCGCCACGGCGTCGAGTTCGTCGTCGTCCACCGGGATGCGGAGCCGTTCTTCCTTGAGATCGTCCACTGACAAGCTCTTCCTCCTGTCGTGCCCTGGGGGCGTTGATCAGTCGCCGCCGACGGTCATCTCGGTGAACCTGGTCCGCGGACGCCCCACGACTGCCCGCCGCAGCCACGGCATCCGCAGGCAGCGGGTCGCGAGAAGGCGCACCGCGTCCGCCTCGGCCCGTTCGCCGGTGAGCAGCAGTGCCCGCGCGTCCGCGGCGGCTTGGCGCGCGGTGTCCCGGGCCTGACGCATCCGTCCCCCGAACAGGTGAAGGCGGGCCTGGGTGAGGCCGATACGGGCGAGCTGGCGCACGTCCCGGTGTTCCTCCGCGATGCGATGCGCACGCTGTGCCAAAGCCTCGGCCTCTCCACTGTCCCGCCGCAACAACCGGACCTCTGCCAAGTCCCGGAGGGCGTAAGCTTTCCCGCGCTCCCACGGCATCTGTTCGCACTCGTCAAGAAACCGGAGAACTGTCGCCTCACACGCGTCCAGGTCGCCGAGATGCCAGTGGGCGGCGCCGATAAGAGACAGAATGTCGATCATGTTGTTGGGGTCGCCGGCGTCCCGCGCCATATCGGCCGCATTCTCCGCCTCCACGACCGCCAGTGCCTCGGCCGCCTGATTGGCCCGGAACAAGCGGAACGCCTCGCACCGCAATTGCCGCGCGATCTCCCGGGGCGACCCGGCCCGCCGCGCGATGGCCAGGCCCAATTGGACCGCCTGCGCCGCCTGCTGGTTTTCGCCGCGGATCGCGTGCGTGGAGGAGACGACCGACAGCGCGAGTGACTGCTCCTCCGGAAGACCCAGCTCCTCGGCCGCGTGATAAGCGGTCCAGCCGAGTTCGATCCGGTCGTCGAACAAGCCCAGGGTGAAGAGGATGTCGTACACCGCGTCGAAGAGGTCGAGGCACAACCTGTACTCGCCAACGGCATCCAATTCACGGATGAGCGTGCGAATCGCCTGCACATGCCCGGCAGCTCCGGCGGCGTCCTCCCAGTCCGTCGAAAAGCGTTCGGCGAGGTAGGTGGCCAACTGGGTTCTCACCGCGGTCAGTAAACTACGGTCGGCCCGGCTGCGGACGAAGACACGTAAGGGCGCCGAGCATTTGTAAGCCGTCCGGTCCGGGTGCCCGGTCGAGGTGAGCAATCCGTCCGCCCACAGAGCGGCGAGCGCGGGATGC
This sequence comes from Streptomyces specialis, assembly GCF_001493375.1. GTDB lineage: Bacteria > Actinomycetota > Actinomycetes > Streptomycetales > Streptomycetaceae > Streptomyces > Streptomyces specialis. The sequence continues at coordinate 42,022 of NZ_LN929755.1, read as the reverse complement.
GCGTCGCGCTCCGGCATGGCGAGCGCGGCGGCGACCTGACTCGCGTCAGTGCCCTCGTCGAGATACGCGCAAGCGGTCAGGACGGACCTGCGCTCGGCCGGCATCTCCGACCACACCGTGTCGTACAGCGCGGTCGTCACCTGGCCCAGTCCGCTCTCCAGCTCGTGCAGAAACTGGGGAAGCGGGCCCGGGAAGCGGGAGCAGGCAAGGACCAGGAGGCCGATCGCGCGCGGGTTACCACCGACCAGCCGGTGGACGCGGTCGAGCTGTGCGCCGTCCGCCTGGACCAAGGCCGTGACACCGCGCCGGGCCGCCTCGCGCTCCAGCAACGCGCGGGCATCGGCAGGCGGAAGCTCCCGGACCTCGACGCGGGGGCCGTCCACCGCGCCGGCGGTGTTGGCGCTCACGATCGCGAGCGATCCGGGCGGCAGCGTGCGCAGGAACGGCGGCAACTGAGCGGGCGCGCCGTCCGGGACGCGTAAGTTGTCCAGGATCAGCACGCACGGATGTGAGGAAAGAAAGGAGCGGATGGCATCGGGCTTGTCGGCGGCGGACACGGCCGAAAGAGATCGTTCGCCGGTCATCAGCGACAAAGTTCTGGCCAAGTCGACCAAAGTCGGACATTGGTTGGCAGCATCCACCCAAATCAGAGTCTTAAACGGAACTGCGGGTTTTCTCCGGCGCCTCCCCATCCCTTCGCCCGTGGCCAGTCTGTGACCCACCTCCGTCGCCAGCGCGCTCTTCCCGACGCCGATGCCACCCTCAAGAGTGACCATGTATTCACCGCTGGCGAGATGACGCAACACCTGAGCTACTTCGTCGACGCGATCCACGAGTGGCACACGCGAAGGAAGAATCAGCCGGGGGCCGAGTGAATCGGCGGTCTGTTGTGCCCGACGCTCACGCCGGGAAGCGAGCAACGGTGGCAGGCCCAACGCGGCACCTGCCGCGCCGCACAGGGCCGTGGCAAGACCGATCCAGTCAACGGCATCGGCCATGCCTTCGGCGACGAGCACTTTTCCCCCCACGCGGACACGAGATGCGGCACTCAGGTGTACGGCCCGCCAGGCTAACATCAGATGTCAGTCATCAACCGGTGAGTCACGCAGTGAAAGCGAACTGTCCGTCGCCTCAATATGGTTGGTACGGTGACAATGGAGAAGTACCCCGTCCTGGACTCACCGAAAACCAGGGAGCCGGCCCCCGCGCGTAAGGGGCACGCGCTCGGGGTATATGCATGATTCGACCGGATGATCACGGGTTCCGGCATCTACCGCGTACATCGCCGGCCGCCGTGTGCCGGCGCGAGACTCGGAGCTGACAGTGTCGACACCGGACACCGCCGCACAGCGACGGCGGTCGGTCAAGCCATGGGCGTGGTTGCGCCGCAAGCGACGCGACACCCCCACCACCAGGGCGTACACCCTGCTGCTCGGCGGCCGGACCGTCACGGCCGGCCAAGTGGAGGCACATGTCGTCGCGTCGGCCGGCTACCACGCCCGGCTCCCCCTGACATCCCGGCTCCGTGGTGTGGCCGCCATGGCTGACGCGGCAACGGGTCCGGACACCGCGGCCCGGGAACGGCCGGCCGTGTACGTCGCCGCGGGCCCGGCCGGAACCCCGGGGTGGCGCAGGGCAGATGATCTGGCGATCGAGGCGCACGACGACACCGTTCCCGCGCTGCGCTTCACGAGCCGCAGTGGCAAGCCGCTGTCACCGGAGCTACACCATGCCGTGGAACAGGCCGGTCTGGTCCTCGTCGTCACCGAGACCGGCGCCGCGCGTTCCCGGCGCGCCCGGGGGGCGACGGGGTGGCGTGCGGTCGTGCTTCTTCCGGCGGTGTGAGGGGTGACTGACGGCTTGTCAGTGGCCGTGTCGCCAGGGGTGGAGCCAGGAGCGGCGGGTTCGGCGGGGGGGGGGGGGGGGGGCTCTTATACCCATCTCCGAGCCCCCGCGACAGGCACGAAAGGCTTTAGACGGTCGGCTTCGCCGCCGGGTGACGGGATCGGGATCCGGCGTTCGACCTCGGCGCGGATCTCGTAGTGGGAGTCGTGCGCGGTCGGCCGGAACGCCTCGTCGTAGGAGGCCATCGCGGCCCCGATGGCCGCTCCCGCGAGGCCCCGGCGCCGGACGAGGGACGCCACCCACGTGAAGAACCCCATGACGACGGCAAGTACGGCGACGAACACCGACAACGCCAAGAACGCGTCCATCCCGACACCCTAAGTCGGGCCCCCGCCCCCGGCCTTCTGTCGCGGCGGGTTCTCGCCACCCGCGTCGCCGGTCGTAGTGGGGAATCGCCGTGACGGCGGGCGCCGTTGGCGCGGAGGATGAGCGGGTGGCGCTTCTTCGTGACATCGTCTTCGACTCCGCCCACCCGGCCGCGGCGGCCCGGTTCTGGGCGGCGGCGCTGGACGGGTACGCCGTTGCCCCGTACGACGAGGCCGAACTCGCCCGCTTGCGGGCGCTGGGCATCAGCGGACCCGAGGACGACCCGACCGTGCTCGTCGAGCCGGCGGGGGCCGGCCCCCGCCTGTGGTTCCAGCTCGTGCCCGAGCGCAAGCGGGTGCGGAACCGGGCGCACCTCGACCTTCGCGCCATCGACGTGGAGGCCGAGACAGCCCGTCTGGCCGGCCTCGGGGCATCGGTTCTCGCCCGCCACGACGAGCACTTCGTGCTCGCCGACCCGGAAGGCAACGAGTTCTGCCTGTTCCGGCAGGACCCGTAGGCGTCACGACGGTGGCGCGGGCGGGTGTCAGGTGGTCACGGCGAGGAGTGAGGTGAGGGCGAGCAGGGCGAGGCCGACGAGCATGCAGTCGACCGCCGTGCGGATACGGCGGAACTTCCGGGTGGCCAGGGCGGCCATCTGCTGGGCGTGCTCCAGCAGATGGCCGGTGGCCAGCCGGTCGCGCAGTTGCTCCTTGCTCAGCTCCGGCCAGCTCGTCCAGCCCGTGCCGCCGAGGTCCGGGCGGACCGCGATCAGGAGGATCGCGGTCGCGGTCAGCAGCGCGGCGGCGCTGAGCGTTCCGGCGACGGCGGCGACCACGGACAGGTCGAGGCTCGCGGCGGCCGAGACCAGGGCCGCGAGCGCGGCCCCGGTGAGCGCCAGCAGGAGACCGGCCTTGCTGTCGGAGCGGGCCAGATCGCCGTGCAGGACCGAAATGGCGCCGTGGACACGGTCGTAGGCGCCCTCCGGCGGGGGTCCGGGTGGAGTGGTGGCCATCGGTGGGTCCTCTCCCTGGTGCCGGTCACTGTCGGCCCCCATTGCAGCAGCCGGAAGTCCGTTCCCGGAACGGGAGGAACCGGTGCGGCGGCTCGGGAGTCATGAGGTGAGTAACTGTTCCCTCCTGCCAACGGATTGCCCCTGATGACCGCTTCCTTCAGCGACCCGTTCCTCGCGCTCGTCCGCCCGCACCTCGCCTGGGCCTGTGAACAGCTCGATCTCTTCGAGTCGTTGGTGCCCATAGGGACCACCTCCTTCGACCTCCAGGAACCTTCCGTCACCCGATCCGGCGTGACGTTGCGCGCCCACATGATCGGCACGTACGCCCTGGACGGGACCTGGCTGTGGGCCTGGGGCAACGAGCACTACGAGGACACCCCCGCCGCGGCCAGGGCGCGGGAGCTGAGGGAGATCGGCGAACGGGCCGGGGTGCCGGAACTGACCGACGCCATGCTCGACTTCACCCCCTTCCACAACCCCCGCCTCGCCGCCGACCACATGCTGATCGCGTGCATCGGGCTGCTGGACGGACTCGGCGGCACCATCTGCGCGTTCAGCGAGCGCGGGCGGATGTTCATGGTGGTGGACGACCCGGCCGTGCCGCGCGCCGAGCCCAGGCCGCGGAGGCTGGAACGCGGACTGCGCAACGGGGCGGCCCTGTTGCCGGGGCCCGCGCTGAAGCCGGTGCAGGGCTGGTTCCGTCGGCACGGCGTCGAGCCGGAGTACGGTCCCGGGCGGGTGGCCGGCACGCTGGCCTCGGGCGACCGGCTGGTGGTCGGGATCGAGGGGGACGAGGTGACCGGCGTGGAACTCACCGGTGCCGACGGGGGATTGCCCCGGTCGGCTGCGGCGGGGGAGCAGGAGCTGATCGCGCCGCGCGCCGCGCGGGGGGCGCCGGAGCGGCTGTTCCCGGCGGCGCTGCTGCCGGTCGCCGCCCGCGAGATCGCGCTCTCCATCCGGCGCACGCGGGCGATGGTCACGTACGCCCGGGAGCATCTGGGGATGGTGGGCGAGCCGCCCCGGTGGGACGAGGAGGCGGGGGAACTCCTCTTCCCCGGAGGCGGGGTGGCGGCACGGCGGCTGGGTGCGTACGACCTGGAGGAGCGCTGGTTCGCGTGGGCGCCGGGGACGGACGATCTGCGCGCCCGGCTCCGCGAGGAGGCCGGAACCGGGGAGGAGCTGCCCGAACTCGCGGGCGGGCGGCTGGACCTGACGCCGTACGCGGCGCGCGAGTCCGTCGCGGTCACGCTCGCCCGCACGGCGGCGAACGCCTCCGGGTTCACGTTCACCTCACTCGGCAACGAGTTCTTCGCCGTGACGGACGAACGGCTGCCCGCCGTGCCCGACACCGATCCGCAGGCCGCGACGGAGGAGGTCCAGGCGGGCGCGAGCTGGCTGCACGGCATCACGGAGGCCGGGGTCAGGGAGGAGACGATGCGGTCGATGGCCACCGCGTACTTCGAGAGGCTCGGCCGCCCGGTGTGGCACTACGGTCGGCCGGAGTTCCTCAGCGGGGTGCTCGGGCTGTACGAGGTGCGGGTGTTCTTCGCGCCGGACGGGACGATCACCGAGGTCTCCTGGGGCATGCTCATGGCCCCCCGCGCCTGACGGCACCCGGCCCCGTGGCCGGTTCGTACGGCGCCCGCCCGTCGCAGGCACGACCGGGAGCGGACACGAACGGCGCCGACCGCCCCGCACCGTCCGACATTATCGAACATGGGTCGGATTGCCTCTGCCGCCCACCCTGGTCCTCCGGCGCGGGCGCCGCGCTCCCCGCCCGCCGGAGCGCCCGGAACCGGCGGCGTCCGCCCAGGTCAAGGTGCTTCCCTCCCGCAACGGCCCGCCCGGCACCCCGCCGCCCGTACCGCCCACGCCGCGGATCCGCCGCCGGGTGGTGAGTCGGCGATGCCGAACACAACTCTTGCCTGTGATCTCGCGCACACCTAGAGTTCGGCATCTCCTCACCCCCTCCGACGAAGGACGCGACCATGCACGTCAAGTCAGCAGCGGCGCTGACTGCCGCCACGATATTCGTCTCGGCGACCGCCTGTGGCCTGGGCGACGACTCCGGCGGCGACGGCGGGACCGTCACGGTCGGCGCCATCATGTCGATGTCCGGGATCTACTCGACGCTCGGTCCCGCGCAGAAGAACGCCATGGTGATGGGGGTCGAGGCGCTCAACGAGGCCGGATTCATGGTCGACGGCAAGCGCTACGAGATGCAGGTGGACTACGCCGACGACCGGTCGGACGCGGCCACCGCGGGGCTCGCCGAACTCCGGGAGATGATCGAGGTCCGCGAGGTGCCCGTCGTCGCCTTCGGGCTGGGCGCGGACGTCTACGCCGAGCAGATGGAACGCACACCGCTACCGATGATCAACATCCTGGACAGCGCCTACCCCAGCATCCTGGACCTGGACGAGCACTACTTCCGCACCCGCAGCGACTCCCCGAGCTACGTCCCGGGCTGTGTGTCCTTCGCCCGGGACCAGTTGGGCGTGGAACGGCTCTCGGTGATCACCGCGTCCGGCGAGACCTACGGCGAGGGCCTGACCCAACTGGTCACACGGTCCGCGCAACTGGAGGGCGTGGAGATCGCGGCGACCGCCGAATTCCCCCTGGACGCCACCGACTTCGGCAACGCGATCAACGAGGCCGTGGCCGCCGACCCGGACGCGGTCTACCTCAGCAGCGTCACCGCCGTGATCCTGCCCGTGCTCAAGCAGTTGCGCCAGTCGGGCTACGACGGCCCGGTCCTGCACAGCAGCGGCGTCAACCCCGACCAGGCGGAGGACATTCTCGGCGCCGACTTCAACTCGATCATGGAGGACAACTACGACTGCGCCGGCGCGCTGCCGGACACCTCCACCAACCCGGCCACCACCACGTTCGCCCGGGACTACCGGATCATGTACGACGAGTACCCGCAGGATCTGACGCTGTGGGCCTACGACTTCCCGTTCATCGTCGCCGAGGCCATGACCGAGGCCGGCACCACCACCGACCGGGAGGCGATCCTGGCGGCCCTGCACGAGATCGACATCCCCCTCGGCACGGTCAGCGGCTGGATCGCGGACGAGGAGGGCCACCTGTTCACCGACCGCATGGCCCGTACCGCCTCCGAGGTCACCACCTGGTGTCCGGCGGACCAGAGCCTCGCCAGCGCCATGATCTTCCGCGTCCGGGACGGCCGGGTCGACTCGCCGATCGTGATGAACGACCCCTGCGGCTGAGCCCGGCCGCCGGACCCGGCCGCCGCCGGACGCGGAACGTCAGGCGTAGGAGTAGAACCCCCGGCCGGTCTTCCGGCCCAGCCGCCCGGCCGCGACCATCCGGCGCAGCAGCGCGGGAGCGGCGTACAGCGGCTCCTTGAACTCCTCGTACATCGACTCGGCCACGGCCTGCGCGGTGTCCAGGCCGATGAGGTCCAGCAGCCGCAGCGGGCCCATCGGATGGGCGCAGCCCAGCTCCATGCCGCGGTCGATGTCCTCGGCGCGCGCCACGCCGGACTCCAGCATCCGGACCGCCGACAGCAGGTACGGGATGAGCAGCGCGTTGACGACGAAGCCGGACTGGTCGGCGGCCTGGATCGCCTCCTTGCCCAACTGCTCGACGGCCAGGCGGCGCGTCCGCTCCTGCGTGTCCCGGCTGGTGGTCAGCGCGGGGATCAGCTCCACCAGCCGCTGCACGGGCACCGGGTTGAAGAAGTGCATCCCGATCACCCGGTCCGGGCGGTGGGTGGCGACGGCGAGGTCCACGATCGGGATGGAGGAGGTGTTCGTGGCGAGGATGGCGTCCTGGTCCTCGACCACCTTGTCCAGGGTGCGGATGACGTCGGTCTTGATGCCCGGGTTCTCCGCGACGGCCTCGATCACGAACTGCCGGTCCGCCATGTCCCCCAGGTCGTGGGTGAAGCGGAGCCGGGAGCGGGCGGCGTCCCGCTCCTCCTCGGTGATCTTGCCCCGGGCGACCGCGCGGTCGAGGGAGGCGCCGACGCGCTCGCGCCCGGTGTCGGCGGCCTCGGGGGCGGCCTCGGCGACCAGCACCTCGATGCCGCGCAGGGCGGCGACCTCGGCGATACCGGAGCCCATCAGACCGCCGCCGACGACACCGAGACGAGAGACGGATTCCATGGGTTCTCCGTGGGGTTGAAAGGAAAGGGCGCGGTCGCGCCGCCGCCGGAGACCGGCGCCCTCAGCATATGGCACCGAGTGCTGAAAAAGAACGCACTCAGTTCCCTTCCGGGGGGCTCCCGCTCCCGGCCGCGGTGGCGCTCTCGATCTCCTGCACCACCCGCCACATCGGCACCCCGCGCCGCGAGACCACGACCACCACGTCATCGGGCGCCTCGGCGCAGCCGAACGACTCCCGCACGAACGCCAGCGCCTCGTCCATGGCGGCGGTCGCGTCCACCGTGGCGCCCGAACGCAGCCACGAGCGCAGCGCGTTGTTGTGCGCCGCGACCACGGCCGCCGCCACGACATCGGCCCGCAGCGCGCCGTCGGGCCGGTTGGCGAAGCGGGCCCGCAGGTATTCGGCGAGCATGCGCTCGTACCGCCACACCACGGACAGCTCGTGCGCCCGCAGCCCGGGGACCTGCTTGGTCAGCCGGTAACGCCGCACGGAGAAGTCCGGGTTCTCGGCGTACATCCGCAGCACCAGACGGGCCGCGTCGCAGACCCGGTCCACCGGCGCGCCCTCGTCCGGGTCGATGCCGAGCAGGCGGGTCATGTCGGCCAGGCACCGCTCGTGGTCGGGGAAGACCACGGTCTCCTTGGCGGGGAAGTAACGGAAGAAGGACCGCCGGCCGACCCCCGCGAGGGTGACGATGTCGTCGATGGTGGTCTGCTCGAACCCGCGCGAGAGGAAGAGCTCGAACGCCGCCTCGACGATGGCCTCCCGCATCGGCGGCTTCGGCGCCCCGTTCCCCGTCTCCTGTCTCCGGCCGCGCGTGTCGCTCATGGGGGGAACATAACACCGGGAATGACACGATGGCACTCAGTGTGCATAATCGGGGGTACTGAGTGCCATCCATGCCTTGTATACCCTCGTCGCCCCGGAGCCTCGCATGAACCAGGAATTCGACCTCTTCCGTCCGGCTGAGGAGCATGAGTTGCTCCGGGAGTCGGTCCGTGCGCTGGCGGAGGCGAAGATCGCTCCGTTCGCGGCGGAGGTGGACGAGGAGGGGCGTTTCCCTCAGGAGGCGCTGGACGCGCTGGTGGCGGCTGATCTGCACGCGGTGCATGTGCCGGAGGAGTTCGGGGGTGCGGGGGCGGACGCGCTGGCGACGGTGATCGTGATCGAGGAGGTCGCGCGGGTGTGCGCGTCGTCCTCGCTGATCCCGGCGGTGAACAAGCTGGGGTCGATGCCGGTGATCCTGTCGGGGTCGCCGGAGCTGAAGGCGAAGTACCTGGCGCCGCTGGCGGCGGGCGGGGCGATGTTCTCGTACTGCCTGTCGGAGCCGGACGCCGGCTCGGACGCGGGCGGGATGAAGACCCGCGCGGTCCGCGACGGCGACCACTACGTGCTGAACGGCGTGAAGCGGTGGATCACCAACGCGGGCGTGTCGGAGTACTACACCGTGATGGCGGTGACCGGCCCGGACAAGCGGACCCGGGGCGGGATCTCGGCGTTCGTGGTGGAGAAGTCGGACGAGGGCGTGTCGTTCGGGGCGCCGGAGAAGAAGCTGGGCATCAAGGGCTCTCCGACGCGTGAGGTGTACCTGGACCAGGTGCGTGTGCCGGCGGACCGGATGATCGGCGCGGAGGGCACGGGGTTCGCCACCGCGATGCGGACGCTGGACCACACCAGGATCACGATCGCCGCGCAGGCGCTGGGCATCGCGCAGGGCGCGCTGGACTACGCCAAGGGGTATGTGCGTGAGCGCAGGCAGTTCGGCAAGCCGGTGGGGGACTTCCAGGGGATCCAGTTCATGATCGCGGACATGGCGATGAAGCTGGAGGCGGCACGGCAGCTGACGTACGCGGCGGCGGCGAAGTCCCAGCGCGAGGACGGTGACCTGACGTTCTTCGGCGCGGCGGCCAAGTGCTACGCGTCGGACGTGGCGATGGAGATCACCACCGACGCGGTCCAGTTGCTCGGCGGCTACGGCTACACCCGTGACTACCCGGTCGAACGCATGATGCGCGACGCCAAGATCACCCAGATCTACGAAGGCACCAACCAGGTCCAGCGCATCGTCATGGCCCGCAACCTCCCATAGGCCACACAGGGCGAGACCCCCGTCCCGGTACGGACCGGGGCGGGGTCTTGTCGCTGTGCTCGGGCCGTACTTCAGGGCACCACCGCACGGGCGAGCAGAGTGCCGATGTGATCCTGCCGCGGAGCCTCCAGGATCTGTACGTCGGCTTCCGCGAATCCGGCCTTGAGCAGGAGGCTTTGCCACTTCCGGGGCGTGTAGCTGTACCGGTAGGTGTACATGGCCTTGCCCGCGAATCCCCCCTTGTACATGCCCTGTGGGCCGTACGCGCCCGGGATGGCCGGGGGCTGCGAGAACGCGAGCACGCCACCGGGATTCAATCGCGCGGCGATCAAAGGAAGTAGCCTCGCCGGATCGGTGAACCACACCGCCCCGAAGATCGAATAAACGGCGTCGTAAGTCTCCGTCTCGGTGCTCAGGTGCTCCAGCACCTCGGCGCACACGAACCGTGCTCCCAACGGCCCCCACCGCTCAGTGATGTTCGCGACCATGACGGGTGAGAGGTCGACGCCCGTTCCCTTCACGCCTTGCCGCACGAGATGAGCGAGTGCCCGCCCGGTGCCGCATCCGAGTTCCAGGGAGCTTGCCGGATCGCCCAGCACTTCGGGACCGGGCCCGTGCCCGGCGTACTGCGTCCAGCAGAAAACGGGATCGGAGTCGAACACCTTTTCTCTGCTGCTCTCCGCGAAGGCGTCCCAGAGTTCACGTTCGCTGTCGATGTTGTGTCGTGCGGGCAACGGAGGGCTTCCTCTGTGTCGAAGTGGGCCGGCGGGTGCCCCGCCCCTCGCGCGGAGCTGGGGGCGGGACAGGGGCGTGCCGGTCCCATGTCAGTGGCTGTCGGGGACCTTGCTGTCACACGGTGAGCAGTCGGACGCGTCCACCTCCCACAGCTCGTCATCCACGGCGAACCCGTTCCCGCGCAGCAGTTCGGCCGTGCGCGTCACCGTGCCGTCCCTGCGACGCTCGATCAGCGGGGCGTGATGCTTGTACCGCCCGCCGTTGTACTCCTCGCACAGGGCGAAGTACAGCGGCGTGTCGAGGATGAGCTGATGGACACCGATGTCCACGGTGTACCCCACGCCCATGTCCACTCCGGGATTCTCCATGGCGGTGATCAGGTACGCGATGCCCTGGCCGAGGATGCGCTCGGCCAGACTGCGGACGGCCACGCTGTCCCGGAGCAGAAGCGCCACCTCGCGCTCCCACAGGTCGGGCACGCCCACGTCCGTGACCAGATGCGGGACACGGCCTTGTGCCGCGTTGAGGATGATGCGCGGATCGCGGATCCGCGTCTGGACTGCTGTGCTCATGCTGTGTCGCCTCCTGCTGCTGTGGAGTGCGTGCCGGGACAGGAACTGGTGGGCGTCACCGCTGTCCATGTGATCAGCCGCTTCGGCTCTGTGAGCCCCGCTGTCCCTCACCGTGGTCTCCATGTTCCGCGAGCTGTGGCTGAGCTTCTAGCCTGTTTCCTGTTCCTGCAAGAAGTTGTCGCGGATGTCTTCGATGAGATTCCGCATGTCTTCGCCGACCAGGGCTGCCCGGTGAAAACCTTCGAACTTGTCAACGTAAAGATCCACGTCTCGTGGATCAGTGACGACGACCTCGGCGTGAACTGTTTCCACGGTCACCATGCGATCGTCGCGGATGACGAACGCATGGTTGGCGATGTCCTGTTGCTGAGCCTCCAGGGGAACTACACGGATATCCACATGGGAGAGTCGTGAAAGGGAAGCGACACGGTCGAGCTGTGCAGCCATCATCTGAGGTGGCACGATGCGCCAGCGCAGAACTGGTTCCGTGATGATGAACCGCAGTGATTTTGTGTTGTCGTAGAGAACTTCTTGCCGTTCAAGTCGGCCATTGACTGTTCGGTTAAGTGCGTCCTCACTGAGATCATGGCGTCGCAGAATCGCCCGGATGTACTCGGGGGTCTGGAGAAGTCCCGGAACTAGTGCGGGCTGAAACAGTCGCAGTGTTGACATCTGGGCTTCCAAGGCCTGGGCGGCCTGCTGGCCCTTGTGCACCCCCATGCGCTTGAGCAGACGCCATGCTGTCGCCTCCGTCGCTGACGCGCGTGCGGCCTCCGTGTACTCCGCCTTGACCTCGTCCGAGACGCCAATTGCGGTCAGGATGCGCTCTACGTCCGTCGCGCTGGGCGCCAGCTTCGCATTTTCGATCTTGGACAGTTTGGACGGAGACATGAGAGCGCTGCGGGCCACCGCCTTGGCTTCCTTTTCGGATGCCACTCGCAGCGCCCGCAGCGCGGCCCCAAGCTGTGCCCTGTTCACGCTCCGTGCTTGGCCCACCATTCGGTGAACGGTTCCGCGTGCGCGAGTGCCGTGTCACGGAACCTGGTGAATTCAGTCGCCTTTTCCGGCCGCAGTACTTCCGAGCCGAGGTACTTGCCGGCCTCGTCGTAGTGCATCACGGCCACGGACTCGGAGTCGAAGAACCAGAAGTCCGGGACGTTCTCCAGCGGGTTGGGCTTACCGGTGGTGTCAAGGATGAAGAACTCCTCACCCCCTGTCATATTTTTCCAGTAGCCCCATCCCAGCTCGAAGCTAAGATATTCTGTGAGTGGGCGCGACAGTATGTGCACCCGGTAAATGCGCCTCCCCTTCTCGGTATGGGAGCGGAGTTCCTCCACCCAGCCTTCGTTGTAGTCGTCCGGCTGCGGCTCCCCGGCCAGGAATGCGCGATAAGCGTCGACGTTCCCGGACTTGCTGTAGTCGTCCAGGGTCTCCAGGCGAAATGCCTCACGCTTGAACGAGTCGAACAGGTCGCCGAGGGTTTTAGACGAGGTTGTCACGGATGGCCTTCTGGATCAGTTCCATCGGAATTTCGACCAGGCTCTCGTGAGCGGGAATCCGAAGCCCGTGGTTCGTCGGCGTCTCACCCTGTACCAGGAGGGTGCCGCGATCCGTTGCGTAGATCGTCGGGCAGTCCTTGATATCGCATGTGCTGACCAGCTTGGTGACCTTCATGGTCTGGGTTCCCTCTCCCATGCCGTTGCCAGTACCCCGCACCCTGTGCTGATGCTCCCGAGGGCCGGGCGCATGGGTCAAGCGATCACGGTTGACGGGACAGGAAACCGCGTGAACTGCCCCCAGCCTGTTGGTCTGCCGCGCGGCCGATGACGGTGCTTCCGGTGCGGCCCCTACCTGGGCAGACCACCGACGAGCATGGGGAAGTGTTGGGGAGGCCCCTTCCGGGAAGGGCGAAGGCGCCAACCTGGCCCGCAACCTGCCCTGACCACATGCCTGTTCTCCCGGACTCCCCGTCACCAGGTGACGGGGAGTTCGAGGGCGCGGCAGGTGAGGGTGCCGTAGGCCAGGGTGATGTCGTCGGCGGGGACGGCCAGGCGCAGGTGGGGGAAGTGGGCCAGGAGCGTGGAGAGCATCTGCCGCAGCTCGACGCGGGCCAGTTGCTGGCCCAGGCATTGGTGCGCGCCGTGGCCGAACGCCAGGTGGGACGTGGTGCGGGGCCGGGTGATGTCGAGCAGGTCCGCCCGGTCGAAGCGGCCGGGGTCGGTGTTCACGGCGGCGAGGCTGACGGTCACCGTTTCGCCGGCCCGGATCGTGTGGCCGTCGATCTCGATGTCCTCCAGGGCGGTGCGCACCGGTCCGTGCCGCACGACGCTCACGCAGCGCAGGAGTTCCTCGACGGCCGGGCCGATCAGCCCGGGGTCCGCGCGCAGCGCGGCGAGTTGTGGGGGGTTGGTCAGCAGCGTGTAGACGCCGAGGCCGAGTTGGTGGGCGGTCGTCTCGCGGCCGGCGATCAGCAGCAGGAAGGCGAGGGAGGTCAACTCCTCGTCGGTGAGCCGGGCTTCGTGGTGCACCAGTCCGCTGAGCAGGTCGTCGCGCGGTTCCGCCCGCTTCCTCACCACCAGTTCGCCCAGGTAGCGGGACAGCCGGCGGAACGCGGCGGCGCGCCCGTCGGCGGAGGTCGTACCGTCGTCCCAGATGGTGGCGTCGTGGCGGAAGGTCTCCCGCTCGGCGGCGGGGACGCCGAGCAACTCGCTGATCACCAGGGCCGGGATGGGCAGGGCGAAGTGTTCCAGGAGGTCGGCCGGGGGGCCGGCCTGCCGCATGCGGTCGGCGTGCTCCTCGGTGACCCGCGCGATCCACTCGGTCAGTGCGCGCATCCGCCGCACGGTGAACTGGCCCGTGAGCAGACGCCGGTAGCGCAGGTGCTCGGCGCCGTCGTGGAGAGCGAACATGCCGGGCGGCCCGGCCGGCTCCGGCGGGGTTCGCAGCTCGGCCCGGGAGCTGAGGTGGGGGTGGGCGAGTACGGCGCGCGCGGTGCTGTATCCGGTGACCAGCCAGCCCGGGTGCCCGTCGGGTCCGGACATGCGCTGGATCGGATGCCCGTTCGTCAGCCGATGGATGCGGGCCGCCGGGTAATGGACCACCCCTTGCACCGCGGCATGGGTGAGGAATTCTTCTGTCTCGGACATCGCGGTGTCCCTCTCTTCCGCAGCGGCCCAGGGATACGCCAACTCCGCCTGCATCGACGGCTGTTGAGTCGGACGTTCCCGCTCTGACCCGCACAACGAGAGGCTTGATCGCGCGATACGAAGAGCGTTTCAAACCACTCGCGGGTGCGAACGCCGTCCCGTCTCCTTGACCATGGCGGGGTCCCGGCCGCCGGTTGGCAGCGGTGGGCGGCCGGGTCCCCTCGCGGCGTGTCCGGTTACCGGTCGGACGGCCGCCTTCCGTCCCGGGGTTGTCAGCTACCGGGACGGGCAGCCCTCGTACGGGCGCGCGGGGCGGAGCGGTTCGAGCGGACTCCGCGGGCGCCGGCACGAGGGGGCTTCTACGCGACCGGGCGGGAACGCGCACCCGCTGCCCGGCACCCGGGCCAGGGCCCGGTGGAGCAGGGCGGTATCGGTCAGGCACGACCCGGCCGGGGCGGTGAGCCAGTGCGGCTCACCCGCACGCCACCCGGCCGGCGGCACCGCCACCGCCTCCCCCCGGCGCAGGACCACGACACCCGCGCACCCCCCCCCCCCGTCCCCCCCCCCCCCCCCCCCCCCCCCCCCCCGCCCCGCCACGCACGCCGCCCCCGACACCGCACCACCACCACGGCATCGAAGAAGGCACCCGCCGGCAACGTCCGCACCCCATCCCCCTCACCCGGCATCCACGCCGGACAAGACACGAACGAACCCCGGCCGGACCCCGGGAAGAACTGAGCTGCGACCATATCCCTGCTCTCCAGTGAGCTGTCGTGCACTGACAGTCACCAGACTGGCGGAGGGCAAGGCCGCTGGTGTTCTCGCATCGGGAACATTCCCGGCGGCGCCTCGCGCTACATGCCCACCCAGGCCGCCAGAGCCGAAAGCCCCTGGGGGGCCCGCCTCTGACGGCGCACCAGTACGCCGATGGTCTCGCGCATCAGCGGGTGATAGCGCGCCTGCTGCGGCGCCACCTCCCGAGCCCGGTGCAGCGCCTTCTCCGCCTGCGGGTGGCGGCCCATCTGGGCGTAGGCCCGCGCCATCTCGATGTGGTAGCGACCGACCCGCATCCTGGGATGCCGGGGCGGGAAGCGCAGGTCCCTGGCCTCTTTCATCGCGTCGCCCAGGCGGCCGAGTTCGACGGCCGTGGCGACCGCGAAGTGCTGCACGTTCGTCAGCCCGAACGACCCCCAGTAGACGTGCGGGACATCGTGGCCGATCGCCCTCGCGGTACGCCTCGCCTCTTCCATGTATCCCTCGACGGTGTCGCTGTCCTTCGCCTGCGCCGCCGCGATCGCCCCGGCCAGGTGCAGGCTGCCCTCCACCGCGAGGGCCGGGACGCCCTTGGGGGTGTCGTGCTGCCCGACGAGGTGCAGCCCGCGGTCGAGGACCCGGCGGGCCATGACGTTCTCGCCTCGGCGCAGCAGCATGGAGGAGCGCTTCGTCAGCCGGGTGGCGAGCAGCAGCGGGTCCTGGGCCTGCTCGCCCATCCAGCCCATGCGTTCCAGCGCGATGGCCGCGAGCTGGTGGTAGCCGAGGCGGTAGGCGAACTCGTACGCCACCCAGTACAGCCACGACAGCGCCCCGGCCGCCCGCTGCCGCTCCGCGCCGTCGAGCAGGCTCACGGCGGTGGTCAGTTCACCGAGCAGGCCCGGCAACTTGTCGCCGACGCCCTTGTATTCGGTGGCGCACGTCTGCGCGCACAGCGCGTCGACGTCGGCCGCGATCACGTCCAGCGGGCGCGGCGTGATGTCCGGGTCCGGGCCCAGGTCGTACATGTCGAGCGCGTCGGACAGCGGGGCCACCATGCGGTCGAGCCGGTCCTGCCGCAACTCGTCCATGTACGGCTGCCCGTTGAGCACGGCGATGTCGACTTCGAGCGCGCGGGCGACAGCCGCGACGATGGTCGGCGTGGCCGGGGAGAGCCCGGCTTCCACCTTGGCGATGGTGCCACGAGCGAGAAACGCCCGCTGCGCGAGGCCGGCTTGAGTGAGCTGCCGGAGCTTCCGGTAGTCGGCGATGCGCGCCCCGGTGTGCTCGTCAGCAGGGTGAGGCATGCTGAACTCCGTTCCGAACTAGGCATTCAGGACGGTACCCCTCCCCCCGGGGACGGAACAGCGGACAACCCCACGTTGCCCCGGCCCCGAAGGAGCACGACGGCTGTGCGCGCATCACAGGAACAAGCGCGGGTCAGGGAAGGGAAATCAGTCGTGCAAATGGAAGCGGTCCGACATCCGGCGGAGCTGTTCGGACGTGCTCGGTCGTTCGCTGTTTCGGATCGTGCGCAGGGTCGCTCGTGCGATCGGGTGGTTCCGGATGAGCTGTGGGGCGGTTGCCTCCGCCTTCTCCAGTTCTCTCAGCGCGCGTGCGCGCTGCCCTGTCCAGAGGTAGGCCCGCGCGAGGTCGAGTTGGTAATGACCGCGCCGGGATTTCGGCAGTGTCCGCACCGCTGACGTGTCCATCTGCTCGTGCTGACGCAGCGCCTCGTCCTGGTGGCTCATCTCCAGCTCCACGCTGACGCCGTGGATGGCGACGTTCGCGGCGCTGAAGGTGAGGCTGTGCCGGTCGAACCGGGGGGTGTGCCGCGCTGCCAGGTCGGCGGCTTCGCGGGCCTGGGCGATGCGGTGCCGGGCTTCCGCCTCGCGTGCGCCGCGCGCGGCGGAGACCGCGGCGCGGAGGTGCAGGGCTCCCCAGACCCGCACGGCCAACGGGTCGCCCCGGCGGTACTCGGGCTCGATGGTCAGCAGCGCCTTGTCCGACAGGGCGACGGCGTCGGCCCAGTCCGCGGTGGCCCACATGTCCCACACCCGCATCCAGTCGGCCACCGCCGGCATCAGGAGGTCGCCCGACCGCTCGGCCGCCCACGCCGCCCGTTCGCAGGTCATGGCGACGAGTTCCGGATGTCCCAGGGCGTGGGACGCGGTGTGGCCGAACTTGCAGGCGATGGCGTAGATCGCGTACGCCTCCTCGCGTTCGTGGCCCGAGGAGGCTTCCGCCAGGGCGCGGGCCTCGCGCAGCAGGTCGGGCAACGCGGTCAGGATCCTCGTGTTCTGCGCGTTGTCGCGCAGTTCGTGGAGCCGCGCCGTCTGTGCCCACAGGGCCTGGGCCGACCGGGGTGGCCCGTCGAACACCGGCGCCAGATCGTAACGGCGCAGCTCTCTTATGATCGACGCCGCCGACACCTGCCATTGATTGGCCGCCGGGGTGCCGTCGTAGGGGCGGTCGATCAGCTCGTTGGGGTGAATGTGCAGTACACCGGCGATGGCGTTGATGACGCTCGTGCGGTCCAGTTCGATGAGCCCCTGTTCGACCTTGGACACCCATCCCTGGGTGTAGCCGAGGCCGGCGGCGACATCGGCCTGGGTGAGCCCGAGCCGAAGGCGTGCGGCGCGCATCCGCTGACCGATGCTCAGTGCCTCGTTCATCGTCACCTCACCGGTCGTCCGGACATGATGAGGTGCGGGGGAGTGCCCTCGGGCATGCTGGTCTCCATCGTTGTCCTGCGGTAGCACTCAGGACGGTACTCCTGGCCTCCGCCGGGGGAACAGCGAGTGACTCCGTGCGTGCCCCCGTACGAGGAGCCAGGGTCCGCCGCCCCCGCCGGTTGCCGGTTGGTGGTGTCCCCTCGTCAGTCGGTCAGGTGCCGCTCCGCGTAGACCGTCAGGGCGTCGCGGACGAACTCGGCCGTGCCCGGGGTGTGCTGGTCGTACAGGGTGGTGAACCGGGGGTCGGCGACGTAGAGTTCGCCCAGCCCGATGACGTACGAGCGGCTGACGCGGACCGGGCCGGACAGCCAGTCGCAGTGGCGGCGGGCGATGTCCTGCACCGTGTCGTCGTCCGGTGCCTTCCCGGCCCGGAACGCCGAGGCGAAGTCGGCGGAGATCGCGGCCTGTTCCGCCTTGAAGTCCCGCTTCTCGTCCTCCGTCAGGGACCGCCACCAGCGGTCGCCGTTGACGTAGGCGTCGCGGCCCCAGCGTTCGGTGACCTCCTGCTCGTACTCGGTGTGGTCGAACCCGTCGAGTACTTCCTCCGGCATGAGCCGTTCTCCTCTCGTCGTCTTGTCGAGAGTGGTCCGCACCGCGGCGATCTGCCGGCCGATGCGCTCGCGTTCCCGCTCCAGCAGCTCCAGGTGCGTCCGCAGGGCGGCGGCGGTCTCCCGCTGTCCCGCCAGGACCTCGGCGATGGCGGGCAGCGAGAGTCCGAGCTGCCGCAGCAGGAGGATCCGCTGGAGACGCACGAGCTCGTCCTGGCCGTAGTAGCGGTAGCCGTTGGCCCCGACCCGGCTCGGAACGAGCAGGCCCAGATCGTCGTAGTGCCGCAGCGTCCGGCTCGTGGTGCCGGCGCGCCGCGCGATGTCCTGGATCGACCACTCCATGAGAAGAACGGTAGAAGTTGACGTTACGTAAAGGTCAAGCTCGTTCTGCGGAGAACGTGAAGTGACCGCGCTTTCACCAGCAGTGGGGGAGACGCCAGTCGGATAATGCCATTATCTTGGTCGGCGGCCGCGTCGTCGCGGTCGAGAGCGTGCAACTTCCTGACCAGGAGAGCATCGTGAACATCTATCACCCCACCCGCAGAGGTCTGCTGCGCGCGGCCGGCGGGATCACCGCCGCGACGGCCCTCAGCGGCGCGACCATCCTCGGGACGGCGTCGGCCGCCAACGCGGTGCAGGACGGCCACGGGCTGCGCATCGTGGACCGCAACGAGAGCGACGCCCGCATGTGGTACTACCGGTTCGCGACCGACGCGATCGAGTGGGACCCCGGCGTCAACGTCCTGCTCCCGGACGGCTATCACACCAGCGGGCGCACGTACCCCGTCCTCTACCTGTTCCACGGCGGCGGCACCGGCGCGGACTTCATCTCCTTCGACCGCCTGGGCATCCGCGAGCTGACCGCCGGCAAGCCGATCATCGTCGTGATGCCCGACGGCGGCCACGCCGGCTGGTACTCGAACCCGGTCAGCTCCAACACCGGCCCGCGGAACTGGGAAACGTTCCACATCGACCAGTTGAGGCCGTGGATCGAGGCCAACTTCCGGACGTACGCCGAGTACGACGGGCGCGCCGTCGCCGGGTTCTCGATGGGCGGCTTCGGCGCCTTGAAGTACGCGGCCAAGTACTACGGCCACTTCGCCTCGGTCAGCGCCTACTCCGGCCCGGCCAGCCTGCGCCGCGACGGCGGCCTGGTCGTCCACTGGGCCAACCTGTCCTCCGCGACCGTGGACCTGGCGGGCGGCACGGTCTACGGCGCGCCGTTCTGGGACGAGGCCCGGGTCAGCGCGGACAACCCGGTGGAGCGCCTGGAGAGTTACCGCAACAAGCGGATCTTCCTGGTCGCCGGCACCAGCCCCGAACCGGTCGACTGGTTCGACACCGTTCAGGAGACGCAAGTCCTCGCGGGGCAGCGGGAGTTCCGCACTCTCCTCACCAACGCCGGCATCCCCCACGAGGGACACGAACGGCCCGGCGGCCACGTCTTCCGCCCGGACATGTTCGCCATCGACATCGACGGCATCATCGCCCGCCTCCGCAAAGCCTGACCCACCCCCGAGCCGCACAGCCCACCGGGGCGGGCGACCCCCGCCCCGGTGCCTCCGGACGCCGGAACGGGTAATCGCCTGCCCCAGGCCCGCTCACTTTGCTACTACTGACGGGTGCGAACCGGATCGAAGTCCAGTCATGTCGCGATCGTCACCGGGGCGAACCAGGGGATCGGGGCCGCGACGGCGAAGCTGCTCGCCGCCCGGGGGGTCGCGGTGCTCTGCGCCTACCTGCGGCTGCCCGCCCCGGGCGAGGCGGAGGACGGCGACCGGTACCACCGGGAGCGTTCCGTCGACGGGAACGTGGTGGCCGAGGAGATCCGGCGGGCCGGCGGGCGGGCCGAGGCGTGCGAGGCGGACCTCAGTGATCCGGCCGTCCCGGAGCGGCTCTTCGATGTCGCCGAGGACCGCCTCGGGCCGGTCGACATCCTCGTCAACAACGCGTCGGGGTGGATCCAGGACACCTTCACCCCCGATCCGGTGGACCGGTTCGACCGGCCGCTGCGACCCGTCACCCCCGCGACCTGGTCCCGGCAGTTCGCCGTGGACGCGCTCGCGCCGGCGCTGCTGATCGGCGAACTCGCCCGCCGCCACCGGGCGCGCGGCGCGGACTGGGGCCGGATCGTGGGCCTGACCTCGGGCGGCGAGCTGGGCTTCCCCGGCGAGGTGTCCTACGGCGCCGCCAAGGCCGCGCAGACCAACTACACCCTGTCGGCCGCCGCCGAGCTGGCGGGCCTGGGCATCACCGCCAACGTGGTGCACCCGCCCGTGACCGACACCGGCTGGGTCACGGACGAGGTACGTGAGTTCGTCGCGTCGAGCCCCGCGACGTTCCACGTCGCGGATCCGGCCGAGGTCGCCAAGACGATCGCGTTCCTCACCTCCGACGAGGCGGCACTCGTCACCGGCAATGTGATCACCCTCCGCTGAGACACCGCGGCGCGGTCGGCCGGGCGATTCGTGCTCACTCGAACGGGTTAACCCCTATGATCGCGCCGTGCGAAGCGATCTCTTCAAAACCGAGTACCAGGCGCAGGCCGCCACCGCCTCCGGGATGTCCCTCCAGCACTCCAAGGCGATCAGGTACGTCGTCAACGGCGAGTGCCACGCCCGCCAGGGTTCGATGGTGGCCTACCGCGGCAATCTCCAGTTCGAGGTGAAGTCCCAGGGGGTGGGGAACTTCCTGAAGCGCGCCGTCACCGGCGAGGGGCTCTCCCTGATGGCCGTGCGCGGCCAGGGGGAGGTGTGGTTCGCGCACAACGCGCAGAGCTGTTTCGTCATCGAGCTGGAGCCGCAGGACGCGCTCACCATCAACGGGCGCAACGTGCTGTGCTTCGATCCGACGCTCAGCTACGACATCAAGATGGTGAGCGGCGCCGGGATGGCCGGCGGCGGGCTGTTCAACTGCCAGTTCGCCGGGCAGGGCCGGATCGGTCTCATCTCCGACGGCGAGCCGATCGTCATCCCGGTCACCTCGCAGGCGCCGGTCTACGTCGACACCGACGCGGTCGTCGGCTGGACCAGCCACCTGCGGACCTCGCTGCACCGCGGCCAGAGTCTCAAGTCGATGCTGCGCGGCGGCTCGGGCGAGGCGTTCCAGCTCATGCTCCAGGGCGACGGGTTCGTCGTCGTCCAGCCCAGCGAGCAGCAGCCGCCCGCGGAGAAGTGAGCCCCGGCCGGCCCGTGACCGCGCCCGCGCGTGCGGCGTCCCGCGAGGACGGCGTCCCGCGAGGACGGCATCCCGTGAGGACGGCATCCCGTGAGGGATGGGCCCGGCGGAGTTTTCCGGGCGCCGGGCGGGGTCACGGTCCCGGGTGAGGGCGGAACGTCCCGCCCCCGACCCCCGGGAGGAACCGTGGATCTCGATCCCGACGCGCAGGCGGCGGCCGACCTGCTGAAGGTGCTTCTGCCGCGCCCGCTGCACGAGTTGGGCGTCGCGGGCGCCCGCGCCTGGACCCGCGCGCACGCCGCCGCGACCCCGCCGCCGCCCGTGCACCGGGTCACCGAGCATGTGGTGCCGGGACCCGCCGGGCGACAGGTCCCGGTGAGGCTGTACCGGCCGTGCCCCGGGGACGGGCTGCCGGTGCTGGTCTACCTCCACGGCGGCGGCTGGACGCTCGGCGGCGTGGACCGGGTGGACCCCCTGTGCCGGACACTGGCGAACCGGGCCGGCTGCCTGGTGCTGTCGGTCGAGTACGGGCTCGCGCCCGAGCACAAGTTCCCCGAGCCGCTGGAGGATTGCCACGCCGCCCTGACGTGGGTCGCCGGCCACGCCGCCGCGCTCGGCGCCGACGCCGGACGGATAGCCATAGGCGGCGACAGCGCGGGCGCGAACCTCGCCGCCGCCGTCTGTCTCCTCGCCCGCGACCTGGGGGAGCCGCTCCCCGTCTTCCAGTTACTGGTCTACCCGGCCACGGAGTACGCCGTGCCGCGCCCCTCCTGGACCGCCTACGCCGACGGGCCGCTGCTCACCACCGGGGACGTCCTGTGGTTCTGGGACCAGTACCTGCGGGACCCGGCCGACCGCGCCGACCCGCTCGCCGTGCCCGCCACCGCGCCCAGCCTGAGCGGCCTGCCGCCCGCGTTCGTCGTCACCGCCGCCTACGACCCGATACGCGACGACGGCGAGCACTTCGCGCACCGGCTCCGAGAGGACGGCGTGGAGGCCGTCGTCACGCGGTACCCGGGCGTCTTCCACGGCTTCTTCCCGCAGGTCGGTGTCCTCGCCCGGGCCGAGGAGGCGATCGACGACGCGGCCCGGCGTCTGGTCCGCGCCTTCGCCGCGGCGGCCCACGTCTGACCCGGGCGGTCGTGTCCCCGGGGCGCCCGGGGACACGGCGGGGGAGCGTTCAGCCGCTTACGGGTTCCCAGATCCGCCGGGACGCGGCCACCGGGTCGGACACCACCGACACCGGGAGGTCCCAGACGCGCGTGAGCGCCTCGCCCTTCCGGTACTCCGGCCAGCCCGGGTCGCCGGTGGTGGCGAACGCGATCCACGCCTTGCGGATTTCCTTCGACAGGATCTCCGCCTCCGCCGGGGCCGGGTCGCCCAGCAGCAGGCCGCCGAGCGGCCGGCCGGTCAGGTTGCCGAAGACCAGCGGGACGTCCAGGGCGTGGCAGACCTTCAGGACCCCGTCCATCGCGGGGCTGGCCCAGGTCAGCTCGTAGCACCAGCTCCGGCCCGGGTGGTTCGCCGCGCTCCACACCGACGGCATGCGGAAGATGCCGTCGGACAGGATCAGCACGTACAGGTCGCGGTCGGAGATGCCCGGGTGGGCCGCCCGGTACTGGTCGAGCGCTTCCGGCGGCAGGCCGAGCCGTTGTGCCGCCGCCGCCGGGAGCTGCCGCTCCGGCGTCTCGAACAGCGCGAACAGCTCGTACTCGTCGCGGTTGAACCCGGCGATCAGGTCCACGTCGCCGCGCAGCCGCCGCCACGGCAGCTCCGGCACCAGGTCGTCGCCGCCGACGAGCGGCCCGAAGGGCGTGAGCTGCCCGGCGACGCTCTGCACGGCGTGGATCGCCTCCGACGCGACCCCGGCGAACCCCGTCGTCGTCAGGGGCACCCCGAGGGCGCCGGCTATGCGCTCGCCGGTGCGCCGCGCGCGGTCCTCGGTCTGGAACCCGTCCGCGATGCTCTGCCCGATGGCCCGCCGGAACAGGCCCCGGCCCGCTTCGGCCGCCGTCAGCGCGGCGATGGAGGCGGCGCCCGCCGACTCGCCGAAGACCGTCACGTTGTCCGGGTCGCCGCCGAACGCCGCGATGTTGTCGCGCACCCAGCGCAGCGCGGCGAGCTGGTCGAGGAACGCCCGGTTGCGCGGGGCGTCCGGCAGCCAGCCGAAGCCCTCGAAGCCGACGCGGTAGTTGAGGCTGACCACGACCACGCCGCCCCGGGCGAGGTTCGCGCCGTCGTAGTCCGACGCGCGGGACGTGCCCAGGATGTACGCGCCGCCGTAGATCCAGACCATGACCGGCAGACCGCTCCCGCCGAGGTCGGGGGTCCAGACGTTGACGCTCAGGCTGTCGGTGGAGTCGTCCGGGCTCCACGCGGAGGCGCTGTCCGGGAAGAGGGTGACCTGCGGGGTGTCGGCGCTGAAGCGGTCCGCCTCCCTGACGCCGTCCCAGCGTTCCGGCTCGGCCGGCGCCGCGAACCGGGCCGGGCCGTCGAGCGGGGCCGCGTACGGAATGCCCTTGAAGGAAACGAAACCGTCGCCGGTCCTGCCACGCACGGCGCCGTGCGTCGTCTGCGCTATGGGATCCACGGACCCATGCATACCACAGCTATATGGGGCTCCGGACCGGTCGCACGGGCATGGTGTCCGTCACACGAAAGGCCCCACGCAACGTCAGTGGACACAGGCATTGCTTTTTTCTTACCAAACGGTAAGCCTACTGAGCAGTCGGGTGAGGCGAGACTGCCAGCAAGGGAGCTGACATGTACGCGCGGGTGCTCCAGGACATGAGGCGGGCCAAGAAACGCGGGGATCTGTCCACCCGCGTCCGGCCGGAAGTGATCCGTGAGAACGGGGTGGTCCGTGAGGTGCGGGTGCCGCCGCTGGTGGCTCCGCCGACGTCGGGGAGTATCGCGGACATCCCGTTCACCAATGCGGCCGAGGCGCCGGGCAGTGTGGCGGTGCGCCGGAAGGTCGGTGACCGGTATGTGCCGGTGACGGCGGTGGCGTTCGCGCGTGAGGTCACGGATGTGGCCAAGGGGCTGATCGCGGCGGGTCTGGTGCCCGGCGGGCGGGTCGCGGTGATGGCGCGGACCTGTTACGAGTGGGCCGTGCTGGACTTCGCGATCTGGGCGGCGGGCGGCCAGACCGTGCCGATCTACGCCACCTCCTCGGCCGAGCAGATCGAGTGGATCCTGCGGGACTCCGGCACCGCGTTCATCGTGGTCGAGAACGCCGACCACGCCGCCACCGCCGACACCGCGATATCCGCCCTCCCGGCGGAACTGCCGCGTCCCCGCCTGTGGCAGATCGACGACGGGGCGCTGGCCCAGCTCACCGCGCTCGGCCGGGACGTGGCCGACGCGGAGGTCACCGAACGCCGCGCCGCGATGGACCCCGGCACGATCGCCACCCTCGTCTACACCTCCGGCACCACCGGGCGCCCCAAGGGCTGCGTGCTCACCCACGCCAACCTCCACGCCGAGTCCGCGAACGTGGTCGAACTCCTGAAGCCCGTCTTCGAAGAGGTCACCAAGCAGACCGCCTCGACGCTGCTGTTCCTGCCGCTGGCGCACATCCTGGGCCGCACCATCCAGATCGCCTGCCTGGCCGGGCGCATCGAGATCGGCCACTGCCCCAGCATCAAGCCCGACGAACTGCGCCCCGAACTGGCCGCGTTCAAGCCGACGTTCCTGGTCGGTGTCCCCTCCCTGTTCGAGAAGATCCACGACACCGGCCGCGCCACCGCCGAGAAGATCGGCCGCGGCTCGTCGTTCGAACGCGCCGACCGGATCGCCGTGAAGTACGGCGAGGCCGCGCTCAACAAGTACCTCGGCAAGGGCCCCGGCCCGAGCCTCGGGCTCGCCGCCGCGCGCCTCCTCTACGACCTGCTGGTCTACCGCCGCATCCGCGCCGCCCTCGGCGGCCGGATGAGCTACGCCATCAGCGGCGGCTCACCCCTCGACACCCGGCTGAACCTGTTCTTCTTCGCCTGCGGCATCATCATCTACGAGGGCTACGGCCTCACCGAGACCACCGCCGCCGCCACCCTGATCCCGCCGCTCACCCCCCGGCCCGGCACGGTCGGCCAGCCCCTGCCGGGCATGGCGATCCGCATCGGCGACGACGGCGAGGTCCTGATCAAGGGCGGCACGGTCTTCACCTCCTACTGGAACAACCCGGCGGCGACCGCCGGAACCCTGGACGGCGAGTGGTTCGCCACCGGCGACCTGGGCACCCTGGACGACGACGGGTACCTGAAGATCACCGGCCGCAAGAAGGACATCATCATCACCAACGGCGGCAAGAACGTCTCGCCCGCCGTCCTGGAGGACCGCCTCCGCAGCCGCCCGCCCATCGGCCAGTGCGTCGTCGTGGGCGACCAGCGCGCCTACATCGGGGCGCTCATCACCCTCGAACAGGACGCGCTGGAGCACTGGCTCGCGGTCCGCAAGCGCCCCAGGGACACGCCGTTCGAGGAGCTGAAGCACGACAAGGACCTCCTGGCCGACGTGCAGCGGGCCGTGGACTACGCCAACGAGGCCGTCTCCCGCGCCGAGTCCATCCGCAAGTTCATCCTTGTCGAAGGCGAGTTCACCGAGGAGAACGGGCTGCTGACCCCGTCGCTGAAGGTCAAGCGCAAAGCGGTGACGGAGGCGTACGCCAAGGACATCGAGGAGCTGTACGGAAGCTGAGCCCGTCCGTCGCGATGTGCCGCGCGGGGAAAACGCTCCCGCCCGCCGTCGACGCTGACGGCGGGCGGGAGGGACTCCGGGGCTCGGGTCAGGAGCCGGGGCAGGAACTGCGGTACTCGGCGATCACGCTGTTCGGCGCCGGCGGCGGGCAGAGGAACTTCTCGTAGCGGGTGTCGTTGTCGACATACCGCTTGAGCCACGCCAGCGTGTACTGGCCGATGGTCGTGTTGTAGGAGTTCGCCACCGCGTGGCCGCGGCCGTTCATCTCCAGGTAGGCGCGCTCCGGGGCGTTCGTCAGCGTCTGGTAGATCGGCTCGGCGTGGTCGGCGACCGGCGCGACGTTGTCGGTCTCACCGCCCACGACGAACGTGGGGACGTACACGTTCGTCCAGGACTTGTCGTACACGTACGGCGTGAGCGGGATGGCCGCCTGGAGGGAGGGCCGGGCCGCCGCGGCGTTCAGGGCGCCGCCGCCGCCCAGCGAGTGGCCGGCCACGGCCAGCCGGTTCTTGTCGACGCGGTTCGCGACCGTGCTGCTGCCGGTGAGGTAGTCCAGCGCGGCCAGGAGCTGCCGGCCGCGGGCGGGCGGCTGGTCGGCGGCGGTGTTCAGGTTGTTGATGATGAAGACGACGAAACCGTTCGAGGCCAGCTTCGGCCCGAACCAGGAGACGGCCGACTGGTTCTCGTTCAGGCCGGGGGAGATGGCGATGGCGCCGAACGTCCCCTGGCTGGTGTCGGTCGGGTAGTAGATCGTGCCGCCGCCGAAGCCGGTCTGCGCGGCGACGGAGACCTTGGCGTAGGAGAACGGACCCTGCGCTGCCTGGAGAGAGGACAGCGTCGGGTCCGGCCCGCGCCGGTACTCCTGCTGCGCCGTCGCCGCGGTCGCGTCCGTGACGCCGACGGCGCCGAGCAGCAGACCTCCCGTGAGGAGGGCGGCGACGGCGTGTCTCAGGCGTACCCGGAGGGAGCGGTGACGGGTGCGGTGGTGCATCAGGTGGTTCCTCACATGCGGTGGGGCGTGCGTGCGCCCGGTGGGGGATTTCGAGCCGTGAGTCTGCATGACGGACATCTCGACAGGAAAGAGACGTTCGCCCTATTCATGCGCAGCTACTTACCATTCATTCGGCTGAAGAATGGCGTTGGATGGCTGAAAAGTGACTGGCGCACGCTCGCCCACCCCATGTCACCCCAGGTTGTCGGCCAGGAACTCCAGCGCGCCGGGCAGCCCGTCGATCCAGTACTGCCACTCGTGGATGCCCTCGCGGGCCATGAAGCGGTGCTCGACCTGCTTGCGGGTCAGCTCCAGGTGCAGACCCACGTTGGCCTCGAAGAACTCGTCGTAGGAGCCACAGTCCAGGTACCAGGCGGTGCGCGAGAGGTCGGCCGCGGGAACGCGCTTGATGGTGTCGAGCAGGTTCCAGTAGCGGTAGGCGTCGTTGAGCCGCGCCTCGCCGGCCAGGTCGAACCCGTAGGAGCGGCCGAAGCGCCAGTTGTATCCGGCCATGTCGAGCGCGACGTGCTGGGCGTCGGTGCGGTGGCCGGCGCTCAGCCCGAAGGAGGCGGTGAACAGGTCCGGGTGGCGCATGGCGAACGACAGCGCGCCGAAACCGCCCATCGACAGGCCGCCGATGCCGCGCCGGGCCTTCGAGCCGCCCGCGCGGTACTCGCCCTCGACGAACGGCACCAGCTCCTGGACGAACATGTCCGCCCAGCGGAACGTGCCGTCCGCGGAGTTCATGTAGTAGCCCAGCGCCTGCTCGATCGACGGCTTGGAGACGTCGGGCCGCCCGTCGGGCATCACCACGACCACCGGCGGGATCCGGCGCCGGGCGATGGCGCGGTCCAGGATCTCCTTGGCGTTGCCGGTGCGCAGCCACTCGGTGTTCTCGCCGGTGGCGCCGTGCAGCAGGTAGAGCACCGGGTAGGTGCGCGAGGACCGCGGGTTGTGGCCCGGGGGCAGGTAGACCGAGTACAGGGTGTCGGTGCCCAGGACGCGGCTGGGCATCCGCAGGTTCTCCCTGACCCGGCCCCCGCCCGTGGCCTGGGCGGTGGTGATGTTCGAGACGGTCAGGGCCGTGGCGGTGACGGTTCCCGCGGTCAGCAGAGTACGACGGTTCATAGGGATATCTCCGTTGATGTCCTGTCCCTTTTACACATCTCCGAGCCCACGAGACAGCCAGACATCTCGTATGCCGTCTTCTGCTTGAAAAAAAAAAAAGTGCCATCAGCAGCGGTAATACTTAGGACGTAAGCGTACTAGGGATATATCGACTGGACAGGGCGTAAAGTGCACCCATGAGGGAGGATTATGCTAAGGTGAAAGCCTACGGTGTAAGAGTCGAGCGTCCTCGGAAACCGACACTATCCTCTTCGTCGGCAGCGTCAGATGTTTATAGGAGACAGCCGCCGCGGTGGTCCCTGGTCCAGGGGGTGTCGCAGCGCTCGGCGAGCCAGCGGTAGATCATCTCGGGCCGGCCGATCTGCCCGTACCGGGGAGCGCGTTCGGCGCGGCCGGTGACGACCAGGTGTTCCAGGTAGCGGCGGGCGGGGGTGCGGGCGATGCCGACGGCCCCCCCGGCCGCGCCCGCGGGGACGCCCCGCCCCGCCGCGTCCCGCCGGACCCGGGTGACCGAGGTCAGCGTCGGCCCGGCCAGGCCCTTGGGGAGGGCGGCCGGCTCGGGGGAGCGCAGCGCGGCCGGGGTCCGGTCCACGTCCTCCTGGCCGACCGCCTCCCCGGCGGCGGCCCGGTAGGCCGCGTACCGGACCAGCCGGTCGCGCAGGGTGGCGAACGTGAACGGCTTCAGCACGTACTGGAGGACGCCGAGGGACACGCCCTCCCGGACGACGGTCAGGTCCCGGGCCGAGGTCACCGCGATCACGTCGGTGTCGTGCCCGGCGGTCCGCAACGACCGCACCAGGCCCAGGCCGTGACCGTCCGGCAGGTACAGGTCCATCAGCAGCAGATCGACCGGAGTGCGCGCCATCAGGCGCTGGGTGTCGGCCGCGGTGTGCGCGGTGTGCCGCACCGTGAAGCCGGGCACGCGCTCCACGTACCGCCGATGGGCCTCGGCGGCCGTCGGGTCGTCCTCCACGATCATGACGCGGATCACGCGACGCCCCTTTCCGCTCCGGAGGACGGCCCGCCGGCGACGACTCGTGTCATGGCCCCTCCTTCGCTGTCACGGCTACCGGGCACGGCGGAACCGTACAACTCCGAACTGCGTTCGACAATGCCGAACACTAAATGAATTCTCGCCCTCGACCCGGCCCGGTGTCCGGTCATGCCGATGAGCTGGCCTTACGGCGATACGGGTGGTGCGGAACGGCCGTGGCCGCCCGGAGCCGCCGCCGTCGCGAGGACGGACGGCTCAGGGCCGGCCGCCGGGCCGGGCGGCGCCCCAGCCGGCGGAGCGTTCGATGGCCTCCAGCCATCCGGCGTACATGTCGTCGCGGCGGCTCTCCGACCAGCGCGGCTCGAAGCGCCGGCCCAGGGTCCAGTGGCTCGCGGTCTCCTCCAGCGAGTCCCAGTACCCGACCTGCACCCCGGCCAGCATCGCCGCGCCCAGCGCGCCCGTCTCCATCACCTGCGGGCGCTCCACCGGGACGCCGAGGATGTCCGCCTGGAACTGGAGCAGGAAGTCGCTGCGGGCCGCGCCGCCGTCGGCGCGCAGCACGTCCATCGGCACGCCCGTCTGGGCGCGCATCGAGTCCACCGCCTCCCGCGTCTGGTACGCCATCGCCTCCAGCGCCGCCCGCGCGATGTGCCCGCGCGTGGTCTGCTCCGTGATGCCGAACATCGTGCCCCGGGCCAGCGCGTCGTAGTGCGGGGCGCCGATCCCGACGAACGCGGGGACGAAGTACACGCCCCCGGCGTCCTCGACGCGCTCGGCCAGCATCGCCGCCTCGGCGCTGTCCCGGACCAGGCCGAGACCCGTCTGGAGCCAGCGCAGCGCGGCGCCGGCCACGTCGGACATCGCCTCGAGGCCGTAGGAGATCTCCCCGTCCACCGCCCACAGCACCGGCGAGAACAGGCCGGGCGACGGCGAGACGAACTCCTGGCCGAGGTTCATCACCAGGAACGCGCCCGATCCGTAGCTGTTCTTCGCCATGCCAGGGCGGATGCCGCCCTGGCCCAGCAGAGCGGCCTGCTGGTCGCCGACGATCCCCGCCACCGGCACCCGCTGCCCGAAGAACCGTTCCGGGTCGGTGTAGCCGAACAGCTCGGCCGAGCCCCGGATCGTGGGCAGCACCGAACGCGGGATCGCCAGCCGGTCCAGCACGAACTCGTCGTACGCCAGGGTGTGGGCGTTCTGCATCAGCGTCACCGACGCGTTCGAGCAGTCCGTCGCGTGCTCCTTGCCGCCCGACAGGTTCCACAGCAGCCAACTGTCGATGGTGCCGTACAGCAGCCGGTCGGCGGCGAGGAGCCGTTGCGCGCCCCGGTCGTTCTCCAGCAGCCAATGCAGCTTGGACGCCGCGCAGTTCGGCAGGATCAGCATCCCGGTGCGCTCGCCCACGGCCGTGCCGCACTCCGCGTTCAGCCGGTCGCACAGCGGCTGGGTCCGCCGGTCCTGCCAGCCGATCGCCCGGCCCACCGGCTCACCCGTGGCGCGGTCCCACACCATGGTGGTCTCCCGCTGGTTGCTCAGCCCGATGGCCTCGATCTCGTCCGGCGGGATCCGCGCGTCCTGGAGCGCCAGACGCACCGCCCGTTCCGTCGCGGCCCACAGCTCCCAGGCGTCCTGCTCCACCCAGCCGGGCCGGGGCAGGTACCGGGGGACAGGCGCCTGCCCGCGCGCCAGCACCCGGACATCCCGGTCGACGATCAGTGCCGTCGACCCCGACGTGCTCTGATCGACACCCAGGACATACCGACCCACGTCCGCTCACTCCTCACCCGGAAGGCGCCCGCCCGCGTCCTCCGGCCGTGCCGGGCGGGGCTGTCCGGAGCCTAGGCCGTCGCCCGCCGCCGGGCAACGAAGGGGATATAAGCCTTCGGAGTACTCCATAGGAGCCCCCAAGGGCGCCTCGTACGCCATCGGCTCACCGGATCGCGCCAAAGGAGTCCGGGGCGTAGGGGCTTCCCGACTGTTCACCGATCGACAACGCGGCTGTCATATGTGTGTGCATCTGCACGGTGATCTGGGCCACTCCCGGCCGAACGGATCTTCTTGTCCACTACTCGCCACGGACCTAGAGTTCGGCACCACTTCATCCCCTTTTGACAAAGGACGCACCATGTATCTCAAGTCCACGTCGGCGCTGATCGCCGGCGCGCTGCTCGCCTCCACGGCCGCCTGTAGCGCTGACAGTGGTTCCGGCGGCGACGGCGGGACCGTCACGGTCGGCGCCATCCTGTCCATGTCCGGGATCTACTCCACGCTCGGCCCGCCCGAGAAGAACGCCATGGAGATGGGTCTTGAGGCGCTCAACGAGAACGGGTTCACCGTCGACGGCGAGCACTACGAGATGCGGATCAAGTACGCCGACGACAAGTCCGACGCGGCCACCACCGGTGTCGCCGCGCTGCGCGAGCTGGTGCAGTCGGACAATGTGCCGGTCGTCGCCTTCGGCCTCGGCGCGGACACCTACGTCCCGCAGGTCGAGCGCACGCCGCTGCCGATGATCAATATCCTGGACAGCGTCTACCCCAGCATCCTGGACCTGGACGAGCACTACTTCCGCACCCGCGGCGACTCCCCGACCTACGTCCCGGGCTGCCTGAACTACGCCAAGAACGAGCTGGACATCCAGTCCGTGTCGGTCATCACCGCCGCCGGCGAGGCGTACGGCGAGGGCCTGACCGAGCTGGTCGGCCAGGCCGCCGAGCGCGAGGGCATCGACATCGCGGCCCGCAGCGAGTTCCCGCTCGGCGCGACCGACTACAGCAACGCGATCAACGAGGCCGTGGCCGCCGACCCCGACGCGATCTACCTCAGCAGCGTCACCGCCGTGATCCTGCCCGTGCTCAAGCAGCTCCGCCAGTCCGGCTACGACGGCCCGGTCCTGCACAGCAGCGGCGTCAACCCCGAGCAGGCCGAGGCGATCCTCGGCAGCGGGTTCAACTCCATCATGGAGAACAACTACGACTGCGCCGGGACCCTGCCGGCCACCTCCAGCGAGCCGGCCACCACCGCCTTCGCCGAGGAGTACCAGGAGCGGTACAACGAGTACCCGCAGGACCTGACCATGTGGGCCTACGACTTCCCGTTCATCGTCGCCGAGGCCATGACGCAGGCCGGCACCACCAGCGACCGTGACGCGATCCTGGAGGCCCTGCACGAGATCGGCGTCCCCGAGGGCACCGTCAGCGGCTGGCTGCCCGGCGAGGACGGCCGCCTCTTCGAGGAGCGCATGGCCCGTACCGCCTCCGAGGTCACCACCTGGTGCCCCGAGGAGCGGACCCTCGGCAGCGTCATGACCTTCGACGTGGACGACAACGGCCAGGTCGTCGACGCGGTCCTGAACGAGGAACCCTGCGCATGAGTCAGGTTCTCGTCAACGGCGTCTTCCTCGGCTGCCTCTTCGCGGTCGTCGCGGTCGGCCTCACCCTGGTCTTCGGGGTGATGGAGGTCCCCAACTTCGCGCACGCGGGCGTCATCGTGATGGCGGCCTACCCCACCTGGTGGGCGACCGACGCCGGAGCCCCGTTCGCCCTGGCCGCCCTGGCCGGCGTCGCCGCGGGCGGCGTGGTCTCGGTGATCACCGAAGTCGTCGCCTACCGCTGGATCATCGACAAACCCTGGGCGGCGCCCGCCGTCGCCCTGGGCCTGATGCTGGTCCTCCAGAACACCGCGCTCAACATGTACGGCGGCGAGGGCCGCTCGCTGGACACCCCCTACGACGACGTCCTGCTGGAGTTCGCCGGGGTCTCCCTGTCCGGGGTGAAGGCCGCCCTGATCGTCCTGGCCGTCCTCTCCCTGATCGCCCTCCACCTGGTGCTCTCCCGCACCTCCCTGGGCCGCGCCATGCGGGCCGTGGCCCAGGACCGGGAGGCCGCCGCGATGCTCGGCATCCCGATGCGCCGCCAGTACACCCTGGCGTTCCTCATCGCCGGGCTCCTCGCCGGCGTCGCCGCCGTCGCGTACGGCCCGACCTATCAGGTCTCGCCCTACATGGCCGACGAGGTGCTGCTCAGCGCGTTCGTCGTCGTGGTCCTCGGCGGCCTGGGCAGCGTGGCCGGGGCAGTCGCCGGCGGGCTGGTGCTCGGAGTCGTCGAAAGCCTCGGCGCCGCCTACATCAGCTCCGCCTACCAGAGCGCCTTCGGATTCCTCCTGCTCGTGATCGTCCTCGTGCTGCGGCCCGGCGGGCTCGTCGGCACGAATGCCAGAAGGGTGGCCTGACGTGCACACCACCGCACCCCCGGCCGAGGCGTCCGCGCCGGCGGCCAAGCCGGAGCGGCGGATCCGGGTGACGCCGAACGCCGCCGCGCGGCATGGCGGAGTCCTGGCCGGGATCGTCGCCCTCGGCATCCTGGCGCACTCCCTCCTGACCGGTCTGGAGGGTGAGCAGGCGCAGGTCGCGCTGCTGGCCGTCGTGTGGACCATCGCGCTCACCGGCCTCAACCTGGTCCAGGGGCTCGGCGGATACCCGAGCCTGGCGCACGCCGCCTTCTACGGCGGCGGCGCGTACCTCTCGGCGATCTTCCTGGAGAAGGGGATGCCGATGAGCCTCGCGGCGCCCCTCGCCGTGGTGGTGACCATGCTCGGCGGCCTCGTCGTCGCGCTGGTCTTCAGCCGCACGCGCGGTCAGTACTTCGCGATCGGCACGCTCTTCTTCACCGCGGTGATGACCCTGGTCTTCACCAACGCGGCCGAGTGGACCGGCGGCCCCCTGGGGCGCCCCGTCGATCTGGGCTACTCGCTCGACCAGACGCTGGTCCTGCTGGCCGCCTCCCTCTCCGTGGGCCTGGCCCTGTTCTACGCGATGTCCCTCAGCCGGTTCGGGGCCCGGCTGCGGGCCATCCGCGAGGACGAGGACCTCGCCCAGCACGTGGGCGTGCCGACGGCGCGCGTGAAGCTGATGGCGATCGTGATCTCCTCCGGCTTCGGCGCCTGGGCCGGTGTGCTGTTCGCCCAGTACAACGGCGTGGTCGCACCCTCCCAGTTCACCTACGCGCAGAGCTTCCTGATGTTCGTCGCCATCGGACTGGCCGGATACGGGCGGCTGCTGGCCCCCGTCGTCGGCAGCGCCGTGGTGCTGAGCCTCACCCAGCTCATCGACCTCGGTCCCGGCGTCAGCCAGATCGTGCTCGGCGTCCTGTTCATCGTCGTCACCCTTGTCGTCCCCAACGGCATCCTGGGCGGTCTCGCCGCTCTGTGGCGGCGGCTGCGCCCGAAGGAGGCGACGTCATGACGACGCTGCTGACCGTCGAGGGGCTGGTCAAGAAGTTCGGCGGGGTCGCCGCCGTCAACGGGGTGTCCTTCACCCTCGACGCCGGCCAGATCCTCGGCCTCATCGGCCCCAACGGGTCCGGCAAGACCACGCTCCTCAGCATGCTCGCCGGCACCCTCGCGCCCACCGAGGGCACCGTCACCCTGGAGGGGAAGACCGCTTCCGGCCGCGGCGCGCACCGCGCGGCGCGCGCCGGCATCGCCCGCACCTTCCAGACGACCCGCCTGTTCCCCACCTGGACGCTCCGCGAGAGCCTGCGGCTCGCCCACGGGGAACGCAAGGACGACCGCCCGTTCTGGTCCGACGAGGAACTGGCGGCCCTGCTCGGGATCGACGGCATGCTGGACCGGCCCTGCGCCAGTCTCACCAGCGCCGCCCAGCGCCTGTCCATGATCGCCCTCGCCCTGGCCACCGGCCCCCGCGTGCTCCTGCTCGACGAGCCCGCGGTCGGCATGGACCGCGACGAGGCGGGCGCGCTCGCCGAGGCGGTCCGCAGGGTCGCCGGCGAACTCGACGTCGCCGTCATCGTCGTGGACCACAACATGAAGTTCCTCATGCCGCTGGCCCAGACCGTCCTCGTGGTCGCCGCCGGGAAGGTGCTGGCCACCGGCACCCCCGAGGAGAACCGATCCGACAAGGCGGTCATCGCCTCCTACCTGGGAGGAGCCTGACCATGCTCACCGTCCAGAACCTCACCGTCGCCTTCGGCCCCACCGTCGCGGTCCGCGACGTCAGCCTGCGCGCCGAGGCCGGGACCGTCACCGGCATCCTCGGGGCCAACGGCGCCGGCAAGACGAGCACCCTGCTCGGCATCCTCGGCCGCGTCCCGCGGCAGAGCGGCCGGATCGTGTTCAACGGCCACGACGTCACCGACCACGGCACCGGCGCCCTCGTCCGCGCGGGCATCGCCCTGTGCCCGGAGAACCGCAGGCTCTTCCCCAACATGAGCATCGAGGACAACCTCCTGCTCGGCGCCTACGGGCAGGGGCGGAAGACGCGGCAGGAGCGGCTGGGGCGGGCCTACGAGCGGTTCGGCTGGCTCCACGACCGCCGCGCCGAGGCCGCCGGGCGGCTCAGCGGCGGCCAGCAGCAGACCGTGGCCATCGCCCGCGCCCTGATGTCCGACCCGCAGCTCGTCCTCCTCGACGAACCCTCCAGCGGCCTGTCACCGGTCGCCGTCGACGAGGTCGGCGAGACGCTCCGCGACATCGCCCGCGACGGCACCGCGATGCTCCTGGTGGAACAGAACGTCCGGCTCGTCGAGAAGCTCTGCTCGACCGCCTACGTGCTGGCCCACGGCCAGGTCGCGGCCAGCGGCCCGGTCACCGAACTCCTCGACGCCGACGCCGTGTCGGACGCCTACCTCGGCACCGGGGCGTAGGGCCTCTCTTCTGGATCTCCGCGGGGCCACGCAGATCCAGAAGACAGGCCCTGGCCGCGGAAGCCCTCCGCGCCCGCCGTACCCGGACGGCGCCGGCCCCGGCCGGTGCCGTCCGCCGGGCAGCACACCTGAAGGAAGCTTCGATGTTCGAATTCACCAGCGAGAACGACGTCCGGATACACGTGCACGAGTGGCACCCCCGGATCGCGCCGCGCGGCATCGTCCAGATCGCCCACGGCATGGGTGAGCACGCGGGCCGCTACGCGCCTCTGGCCGAGTCCCTCAACGCCACCGGCTACATCGTCTACGCCAACGACCACCGCGGGCACGGTCTCAGCATGCACGCCGGCCCAGGACGCCTCGGCAAGGACGGCTGGAACCTCCTCGTCCAGGACATGGTCACCGTCTCGCGCACCGCCCGGGAACGCCACCCCGGCCTGCCGCTGATCCTGCTCGGCCACAGCATGGGATCGTTCGCGCTCCAGCAGTACCTGCTGGACAACGCGGACCTCCTCGCCGGCGCCGCCCTCTCCGGCACCACCGCGCCCGACCGCCGCTTCGCCGACCCGGACGCCCCCGCGCGGGACGAGGACCTGTTCGCGCGGTTCAACGACGCGTTCCACCCCGTGCGCACCCCGTTCGACTGGCTCAGCCGTGACGAACGGCAGGTCGACGCGTACCTCGCCGACCCGCTGTGCGGCTTCACCCTCGACCCCGAGGGCACCGCCGAACTCGCCACCGCCGCCCAGCGACTCGCCCAGCCGCGTGGCATCCCCGCCGACCTGCCGCTGTACGTCGTCGTCGGCGACCGTGACCCCCTCAACGCCGGGCTCACCCTCAGCGACCTCGTCGTCGGCCGTTACCGCGACGCCGGGCTCACCGACCTGACGTACCGCGTCTACCCGGAGGCCCGGCACGAGGTCCTCAACGAGCTGAACCGCGACGAGGTCGTGGCCGACCTGACCCGCTGGATCAACCGCGTGACCGCCTGACGGCCCGGCGGCCCCGCGTCCGGGGCCGCTCAGGCGTCGCCGAGACCGGCCTCCAGCGCGGCCCGCACCAGCCCCGCCACGTTGGTGACCTCCAGCTTGTGCATCGCGTCCCGGCGCTGCTTCTCCACCGTCTTCGGGCTCACCGCCAGCCGGGCCGCGATCTCCCGCGTCGAGTGCCCCTCGACGATCAGCGCGACGACCTGCCGTTCCCGCGCGGACAGCCGGTCCGCCGCCGTGCGGGTGCCGGGCGTCACCCCCCCCGTCAGCACGTGGGAGACCTCCGCGCTGAGGTACACACTGCCGCGCCCCGCCGCGAGCACCGCTGCCAGCAGCTCCGACGTCACGGACTGCTTCATCACATAGCCGACCGCGCCGGCCGCCAGCGCCTGCCGGACCACCGCCGGCTCGCCGTGCATCGACAGCACCACCACGTCCGGCGCGCCCTCGGGCAGGTCACGCAGCGCGCGGATCGTGCGCAGCCCGACCGCCGGGTCGGCGCGTTCCGCGGTGGGCTGCGGCCCGCCGGGCAGGGACAGGTCCAGCACCACCACGCGCGGCGCGAAACGGGCCGCCGCGCCGAGCGCCGACTCCGCGTCGGACGCCTCCGCCACGACCTCCAGCTCCGGGTGGTCGCCGATCAGCCGCGCCACGCCCGCCCGCACGACGGCGTGGTCGTCCACGACCAGCACCGGGACGGCGGTCACCGGACACCCGCTTCCGCCGTGCCGGACACCGGCAGCGTGCCGCGCAGCCGCGCGCCCTCGCCGGGCGCGGCCTCGACGTCGAGCCGCCCGCCCAGTGCCCGGAATCGCTCGGCCATGCCGTTGAGCCCCAGGCCGGTGCCCCGGGCCCGGGCCGAGACCGGGTCGAACCCCCGGCCGTCGTCCGCGATCTCCAGGCTGACCCGGTCGCCCGCCGCGCCCAGGGTCACCCGGGCGCTGGACGCCTGAGCGTG
Organism: Streptomyces specialis; assembly: GCF_001493375.1. Taxonomy (GTDB): domain Bacteria; phylum Actinomycetota; class Actinomycetes; order Streptomycetales; family Streptomycetaceae; genus Streptomyces; species Streptomyces specialis. The sequence continues at coordinate 4,496 of NZ_LN929755.1, read as the reverse complement.
CTTGGCCACGTTGTTCAGCCCTTCCTGAAGGAGGCGGTACAGCGCCCGCTGCTGGTCCAGCGTCAGGTGCGGCAGCTCCGAGGCCCGCACCGACACCTCGAACCCGCTGATCGAGCCGAACGCGCGGCCGTAGTCCTCGACGGCCTGCGGCAGCGGCGTCGTCTCCAGCGCGGGCGGGGTCAGACGGTACAGCACCTGGCGCAGTCCCCGCATCGCGGCCCGGACCAGCCCCGTCGCGGACCGCACCCGCTCCAGCCGTGCCGCCTCGTCCAACGGGCCCTCCAGCGACCGCAGCTCCATCAGCAGCGCCGTCATGCTCTGCCCCACGTCGTCGTGGAGGTCGCGGGCGACGGAGGACCGTTCCTGGTCCTGCACCGTCAGCAGCCGGGTCCGCAGCGACTTCGCCTCCTCCTGCGCCGCCACCCGCGCGGTGACGTCCCGCCGCACGACCAGCACCTCCCCGTCCTCAAGGGGGCGGCAGACGACCTCCAGCCACCGCTCGCCGCACGCGGCGACGATCCCGCCGGCCGGCTTCCCGCGCACCGCGGCGGTGACCGCGGCCCGGTACTGGAGCGCGCTCGGCCCCCCGAACCGCCACACCGGGACGCCGGCCATGCCCGCGGGACCCGCCCCGGCCTGCCGGCCGGCGGTCTCGTTCGCGGCCAGGACAAGCCCCGCGCGATCGACGACGAACGCTCCGTCACCGAGCCCGTCCAGCATCTCCAAGATCCGCATGCCGGATGCTAACCCGCCCCCAGGCGGGCCGACCCCGAAGCCGACGAGCGGTGACAGCCCGGCGTCGCGTCCCTTCGCGAGGGAGAAGGGGGCATTCCCCTTGTGGGGATTCCTGCCTGGATGAGGGGATTGGTGTAAGAGGTGGTGCTCTGGGGTGACTTGGCGTCTATGCTCTGGCCCGACCGGCTCGTCGGCCGTCGCGATGGCGAACAATGAGGGATCCAGGGGCACCGTCTTGCGAGCAGTTCCAGCGGCCGACCGGCTTCACCCATCACGAGGGGATCTCTCCATGCGACGCCATGTCTCGCGTCTCGTCCTGGCCATCGGCCTGGCCGTACCCGTCGCGCTGTTGGGGGCGGGCACCGCGCAGGCCGCCGCGCCCGCCGCGCCCACGCAGGTGGCCACCGACGTCACCGCCACCGACGTGTCCGCCTCCATCTGGGGCCAGTTCCGCGAGGACGGTGTCCGGATCCGCACCGGCCCCGGCCTCCAGTACGGGGTCGCCGGTCTCGGCTACCGCAACCACTCGGTGACGGTCCACTGTTTCGTGGCACCGGAGCCCAACCACTCCTGGTACTACCTGACCGACAACACCACCGGTGTCACCGGATGGGTGTCGTCCTCGCTGGTGTACCGGGAGGCCCCGCTGAACGGCTGCTAGCCGTACGACCGCTCTCCCGCCGCGCGGCACGCGCCACGCGGCGGGAGACCGTCAACCTGGCCGCTGGTCGGGCGCGGCGCTCAGCACGCCGGCACGCCGTCGATCCAGTTCGTCGCGTTGTCGATGTAGTAGCTGGCCATGTACCCGGTCTCGGAGGCCGAGGACACGAACACCCGCACCCAGTACGGGTTGCCGCCGACGGTCTGGCCCACGGTCTGGCACTGCACGTACACCTGCGCGGGCGGGCTGAGCTTCACCAGCACGTTGGGGCAGTTCGTCGGCGACGGATAGTTCTCGCAGGCCGCCGGGTTGCCCCAGTTGTCGCGGACGTTGACGTTCGACGCCCAGACGCCGTAGTTGCCGGGCCCGTGGCCGGTGGCATGGGCCGGAGCCGCTGTCGCCAGACCGCCCAGCACCGTCGCGGCGGTGGCCGCCGCGACACCCAGTACACGCTTCCTCATGCATCCCCCTCGGTCGCTGCCGTGCCGCGTTCCGGCCGACACCCCCGACCATGATCCGCGTCGGGCGCGACGGCGCAAGCGAATTGCCGACCCGTTAACTCCGGTACCCGGCCCGGCGATCGTCCCCGGTTCAAGAACGGCCGACGAGCAGCATGCCGCCCTCCGGAAGCAGTTCGACCTGCACGCGATGCGTGGTGTCCCGCGCCACGCCGCCGCCGACATCGGCGGTGAGAACGCCGATCCGCAGCCCCGCCCGGACGCCGCGCGCGGACCGATCCGGGCGTGGGGTCACGGCAGTGCCGCGTCGGCGGCGGTGAGGACGGCCTTGACGTGGTCGTCGCCGGCGGTGCCTTCGGGGACCGTGCCGTACAGCAGCCGGACGGTCACGTCCTCGATGCCGCAGAACCCCGCGATGCCTTGCGTGAGCTGCCGTGTCAGCAACGTGTCCCAGCCGCCGGCGGTGAAGCGCTCCTCGGAGTAGCCGGCCAGTCCGAGCCAGAGGAGCCGCTTGCCGCGCAGCCGGGACCGGCCGCCGCCGTACGCGAAGCCGTGGTTCCAGACCCGGTCGATCCAGCCCTTGAGGATGGCCGGCAGGCCGAACCACCAGACCGGGAAGACGACGACGATCGTGTCGGCCGCCGCCAGCCGCCGCATGTGCGTCTCGGTCCCGGCGGAGTACGTCTTGTCGCGGTCGCCCCAGTCCGGCTCGTCCGCGACCGTCATCCTCGGGTCGAATCCCTCGGCGTGCAGATCGAGCAGATCGACGGCGAAGCCGGCCCCCTCCAGCCGCTCCCGGGCGCGGGCCGCGACCCGCGCCGTGAGCGAACGCGACCGGGGATGGGCCACGACCAGCAGCGCCGTGCGCGTCCTCGGTGTCACGACGTCACCTCCCCAGCCGCACGAGCATCTTGCCGACGTTGGCGCCGCGCATCATGTCCAGGAACGCGGCGGGCGCCCGCTCGATGCCCTCGGCGACGGTGAACTCGGTGACCAGGGAGCCCTCCGCCAGCCAGCCCGCGGCCTTGGTGATCCACTCGGGGAAGAGAGGGAAGTACGAGTTGACCAGCATGCCGCGCAGGGTGGCGTCCTTGGGGGCCAGCGCGAACAGGTTGTGGGGGCCGGGGACGGGCTCGGTGGCGTTGGCGGCGCTGATCGCGCCGACCATGGCGATCCGGCCGCCGTGGCGCAGGGCGTCGATCGCCGCGACGAGATGGTCGCCGCCGACGTTGTCCACGTAGACGTCGATGCCCTCGGGGGCGGCGGCGGCCAGTTGCTTCGCGACCGAACCGGCCCGGTAGTCGATCGCGGCGTCGAACCCGAACCGGGTCAGCAGCCGTTCGCTCTTCTCCGGGCCGCCCGCCGAGCCGATCACCCGGGCCGCCCCGAGCTTGCGGGCCACCTGCCCGGCGACGCTGCCCACGGCCCCCGCCGCGGCGGAGACGAACACGGTGTCGCCCTCCCGGACCGGGGCCACCTCGGTCAGCGCCGCGTAGGCGGTCAGCCCGGTGGTGCCCAGGGCTCCCAGGTAGTCCTCCGGCGCCGCGAGCCGGGTGTCGACGACGGTCGCCTCGGCGGCGTCCAGCACGGCGTACTCGCGCCAGCCCAGGAAGTGGGTGACGGTCGTGCCGACCGGGATCGCCGGGGCGGCGGAGGCCACGACCTCGCCGACCGCCGCGCCCTCCAGGGCGGCGCCGAGCCGGAACGGCGGGAGGAACGACGGGGCGTCGATCATCCGCTGCCGCATGTACGGGTCGACGGACATCCAGGTGTTGCGGACGAGGATCTGCCCCTCGGCGGGCGGGGGCACCTCGGCACGGGCCAGCGTGAAGGCCGTGGGGCCGACCTCGCCGGCGGAGTGGGCGGCCAGCCGGATCTCGCGGCTGGTGACGGTGCGGTGGGTGGGAACGGACATGGTGATCTCCTGCTCGGTGATGTCCGGGCGGCGGCCCGGAGTTGTCTGCCTGGGGCGACGGATCGCTATGCGGTGACGGGGACGCTCCGGGCGGGCCGCAGGGCGCGTCCCCACCACAGGAGCCGGTCGAGCATCCGCTCGGCGGCCGGACCGGCGGCGGCGGGGGCGAAACAGGCGCGGCAGTCGTGGAAGCGGACGGCGTCCCTGACGGTCACCGCCTCCAGGCCGGCGAACACCAGCCGGAGTTGCTCCACGGCCCGGACCCCGCCCGCCGCGTCGCCGTAGGAGACGAACGCGACGGGCTTGGCCCGCCACTCCTCGCGGTACCAGTCGATGGCGTTCTTCAGGGCGGCGGGGAAGCTGTGGTTGTACTCCGGCGTCACGATCACGAACGCGTCCGCCGCCGCCAGCCACGGGCCCAGGTCCCGCACGGCCGCCGGTACGGGCCCGCCGTCCTCCGGCAGCACGCCGGGCAGCCACGCCTCGGCCAGATCCACGACGTCCACCTCGATGTCGCCGCGCCGGCGGGCCACGGAGGCGAACCAGTCGGCCACGGTGGGGCCGAACCGGCCGCGCCGGACGCTGCCGACGATGATCACGACCCGTGTGCGGTGCTCGTTCATCCGGCTGTTCCTCTCGCCGTTCGGTCCGGGATCGGTCTCGACACGGCGCACTCTGCCGGGGCCCGCGCACGATTTCCTGGGGGTCCGTTCCTCATTCTCCTTCG